>JADJRH010000011.1:5145000-5390629 GCA_016712345.1 Polyangiaceae bacterium | reverse complement strand
GTGGCGACCAGATAGTCTACCTCACCCGCCTGAAACATGGCCACCTGCGCGTTTCGCGTTCGGGGTGAAAGGGCGCCGAGTACAACCGCCGCTCCACCCCGCAGGCGTCTCACTTTCTCGGCCGTTTCGTACACCTGCTCGGCCGAAAAACCTACCAATGCACTTTTGGGTGGAAGCTTTCCAATTTTGTGCGCTCCCACAAATGACAACTTGGAAAAGCGCGGGTGCTCCACAATTTTGGCGGTGGGTAACAATTCACTCACCAACTGGCGCATGGTGCCCGCGCCCAAAAACCACGTTTCTTTTTTTCCGCGGGCCCCGAGCATTCGCTCGGTAAACACGTGCCCGCGCTGGTCGTCGGCCGCGAGTTGAATTTCATCCACCGCCAAAAAGTCAACTTCAACACCCACGGGCATAGCCTCAACGGTGCATACCCAATAGTCAGGTTTGCGCGGCACCCGTTTTTCTTCTCCTGTGACAAGCGCCACCCGCTTTTCACCCACGGCGGCAGTGACCTTGTCGTACACCTCGCGGGCGAGGAGGCGCAGAGGCAGCCCGATCATCCCCGTTTCATGCTCCAACATACGGGTCACCGCGCGGTGCGTTTTGCCCGTGTTGGTAGGCCCGAGAAGGGCGGTGATGAGGCTTGCTTCGGTCACGACGAATGGGTAGGTAGGTGGGTAGAAAAAATTACCAATCTGTGGCGCGATAATCTTTAAAAAATAGGCCGGCGGCGTGTTTGCCGGAGAGCAGCCCTGAAAAGATGGGATCACAAATGCGAGCGGCGCCGTCGACAATATCGAGCGGGGGATGAAAGCCGTGTTCTTGCACTTTTTTAACCGCAATTTCAACCGGGTCTTCATCGGTAACCCACCCGGTGTCCACGCTGTTCATATGAATGCCCGACCGCAGATAGTCAACAGCGCTTGTTCGCGTCATCATGTTTAAGGCCGCTTTGGCCATGTTCGTGTGCGGATGTTTGTCGGTTTTGTGGGCTCTATAAAACTGACCTTCCATGGCCGACACGTTCACAATGTGTTTGTCGCCGGTTGGATGTTTTTCCATAAGCTCCTTGAGCCGGGCCGACATGACAAACGGGGCAATCGCGTTGACGAGCATTACCTCAAACAGTTCTACCGTGGGGACTTCATGCATGAGAAGGCGCCAACTGTTGTGCGAACGCAGGTCAATCTGTTGCTCGTCTTGGTCAAGTTTCCCTTCTGGAAATACAGTATCGGGCGCAACCAGGTCACCGGCCACCGCCGCAATTTGAGAAAGAAGCGCGGGCGCTTTTAACCCCATGTCGGCCCCATGGGTAGTTAACCTCGGGGCCTCGCCCATTTGTTTGAGAGTGTGGTAGTCATGTACCAAGTGAGCGGCTTTTGGGGGCAAAGCCGCAACATCAAGAAGTTCACGCTCCATGAGGTGCGCGTAAAACCCGGGCGGGCGCCTCACGGTTTGACAGGCGTTGTGGAGCACAAAGTCGAGCCTGTCGAGTTTCGCATTCAGGTAACTTGTAAATCGCTCCACGCTGGGAGTGTGTCTCAAGTCTAACCCGTAGATCTGAAGTCTGTCGGCAAACGAATTGTAATCTGACTCTTCGGCGTAACGTCGAGCCGCGTCGTGGGGAAAACGGGTGGTTACAATGACCCGAGCGCCCGCGCGAAGAAGTTTTACCGCGGCTTGATATCCAATTTTTACGCGCGCCCCCGTAACAATGGCAACCCGCCCTGTCAGGTTGGCTGTTTGGAGGCGCTTTTGATAATTCAGGTCGCCGCACTCCGGGCAGAGTTGGTCATAAAAAAAGTGCAGCTTGTCGTACGGAGCTTTGCACACGTAGCACTTTTCAGGTTCAATCAGGCGCCGCTCTTTTTCACCCGGTTGTGTACGCTGCGAGGGTTCTGCGGACTGCGGCTCTCCACTTGAAATGCCAAGAAGAGTTGGGCCGCTTGAAACGGTCACGCCAAGTTCAAGCGGTGGCGTTGGGTACACCGGCAGTTCACGCAATGCGCGGATCACCGTTGAGCCACGGGCCTGTTGATCGGCCGCTTTTTGATCGCGCCGATCCCGTTGCGCCAACGCTTTGCGCAGGTTTCGCTGTTCGTTTCGCTCCGGGCGAGAAACGCGGCCCGCGGCGACCACCAGGCGCTTTCGAAGGTCGCGGTCAATGTCGGCCAACAAGGAGCGATCTTCAGCCGCCTTTTCAAGCCATTCTACACAGGCCGCGAGCGCCTCGTGGGTGAGCTGTCCTTGTCGCGGCGAAGCCATGGGGGCCTGTTCCTAGCACAAACTCGTCCTAAAAGAAGTGATAGCAGCATCGCTCGTTTTGCGAAGCACGGTTTCAGGTCTTGTCGTAACGTGCGGGACACCCTCGCCCGTCGCCCGGTGCCAGGTACTCTTCACTCATCTACAGTCGCTGAGCGCCGCCCGGTAGGAATGCTCCGAAACACCACGTTGTTCGTGCGAACGTTGTCAAAAGGCGTCGATTTTAAGCCAAATGTGATAATGTGCCCCCATGTTCAGCGGGCGCGCGCTTTTTGGAGCCGGTTTTATCTTGTGTACGCTCACCGGCTGCAACGCCATTTTTGGAATTGTGGAGGGTCTCCCGGCGGAAGGTTCAGGTGGAGCCGGGGCCGGTGGAACGGGGTCGGGGGCCTCGGGTGGAAACTCGCAGTGCCCACCCTTCAAACCTGACACCTGTGATGAAGCTTACCTAAGCGACAGCGACAACTGTTGTATCGAGGGAAGGTATTGTCAGGGAGGTAACTGTGTTGATGGGGTTTGCTTCTCCGCACCTCATGGTCAAACAGTTCAAAAGGAAGAGAGTATCAGCGTTGTCCGCAGCGGGGATTATGTCATTTGGTCCGGTGGGTATGAACGAGCTGTGTACCGCAGCGATACCGACGGTGACGGCCTTGTAACGCTCGTTACATCGGGCCAAACAGACTTGGCGTACGTCACCACGCTCGCCGCAGATCCAAACCCCGATGGGTATGTTTTTTTTACAGACTACGGCGGCCCGGCCATTGGTCGCGCGGGCATTGAAAACGGCCAAACGGTTCGCCTGGCAGAAGTGCCGGCGGCCGTGGTTCCCAATGCTCAGGCGCGCTGGGGTAGAATTCTTGTTCACGGTGACTACGTTTATTGGAGTCTCGATTTCCAAGCCACCGATGAAAACAACGTTCAAGTGGGTAAACACATTTGGCGGGCACCACGTGAACCGGCAGAACCGCTCCCCGTTGTTGCTGAAATGGTTGTAAAGACCGAGGGCGCGTTTGGTATTGCCGCCGACGACACCTACCTTTACTTTGGCCACAACGACATTCCCAACAGTGTTTCTACCATTGAGCGGCTCGCTTTTGCCGATGTGGGCGTCAAAGACGGAAACGGCGATCCCGATCCTTCCAAGCGTGAGATTCTTGCCACCGCGTCCGGTTGGGTAGGTGACGTGGCAGTAGACAATTCAAATGTCTATTGGGTGGTTGAAAACTACGTTTTCTACCAGGATAAAAATCTACCCCAAAGCCTCATCTACCAGTTTGACCCATTCGAGAGCTATGTCTGGGGAGTTGTGTCCGACGATCGTGATGTGTACATCACCACCGCGGGAGACAACTCATCCATTCAAGGTGCTTTGTGGCGCGCATTTATCGGCCGCTCCGTTCCGCCTGAAAGGCTCTACACAGCGGAGGGTGATGCGCAAACCCCCTTCAAAAACCTGTATGGGCTCACGCAGGATTGCGATACCGTTTATTTTGTCGTTCACGAAGCCGGCTTGGTGCGCCGCCTCACAAAATAATTTTTAGGAATTTCTTCCGGCATAATTGCCGAAACATTCGCGAAACAAGACCGCGCTACGCCTTGCGTCATGAAGGTTGACTCGGGTGATACCGCCTGGCTTCTTGTTTCGGCAGCATTGGTTCTTTTCATGACCCCCGGCCTCGCTCTCTTTTACGGCGGCATGGTCCGGCGCAAAAATGTCCTCGCCACGCTGATGCATTCGTTTGCAGCGTTGCCCATTGTCACCCTTCAGTGGGTCTTTATCGGTTACAGTCTCGCGTTTGGAACTTCGTACCATGGCATTGTCGGAAGGCTTGATTTTGTCGGCCTTACCGGGCTTGCCACCCAGGCCAAAGGTTCGGCTCCCCACCTCGCGTTTTGCGCGTTTCAAATGATGTTTGCGGTGATCACCCCGGCGCTTATTGCCGGCGCGTTTGCCGAGCGCATTCGATTCTCCGCGTATGTTGTCTTTACCCTCCTCTGGTCTACCCTTGTGTACGATCCCGTGGCTCATTGGGTATGGGCAGAAAATGGGTGGCTTTATAAAATGGGTGCGCTCGACTTTGCGGGTGGAACGGTGGTGCACGTGGCAGCAGGTTCGTCGGCCCTTGTCTGCGCTATTGTGCTTGGAAAACGCACCGGGTTCCCGCACGAAAGGCACGTTCCCCACAACCTTACTATGACCCTGACAGGGGCCGGCATCCTGTGGTTTGGATGGTTTGGGTTTAACGCCGGCAGCGCGCTGACCTCGGGCGGCCTCGCTGCGTTGGCTCTCCTCACTACCCATGTCGGGGCCGCGGCCGGCGCTACAGGGTGGATTTTGGTGGAATGGTGGCAACGCAAAAAGCCCACCGCTCTCGGGGTAGCATCGGGTCTTGTGGCCGGCCTTGTTGGAATTACACCGGCCGCCGGATACGTCGCTCCGTGGGCCGCCGCGGTCATTGGTTTTGCGGCCGGCGTTGTGTGTTATATCGCGGTGGTTGCCAAAGAGCGCTTTCGCTACGACGATTCGCTCGACGCGTTTGGTGTACACGGGGTAGGCGGTGCGCTGGGAGCCATTCTTACCGGTGTGTTTGCGAGCAAAGCTCTCAACGATTCAGGTCGTGACGGCCTGATCTATGGCAACAGCGCTCAACTTGGAACACAGGTGCTCGGGGTGATTGTGGTCGGCGCCTACGCGGCCGGCATTACATTCATCCTTCTCAAAGGGATTGATAAAGTCATGGCGCTGCGTGTTCCAGTGGAAGATGAACGAGAAGGCCTCGACGCCACCGAACACGGTGAAACCGGCTACGCCTTGTAACGGCGCGGCGAACATCACCCCGCAACCGAGGTAGACGCAAAAGGGGCGTGCCGGTGCACATCGTTCGCTCCTTTTTGCGCCCGCTTTTCCAAAAGTCACTCGGACTGCTCGAAATTGCTTTTGATCGTTGGCCCACACGTCGCGGCACGGTCGGTGCTCGATGGGGTAATGGAGGTCGTCATGGCCATCGCCCGCATCCTGGTTCCCATCGACTTTTCAGAGTGCGCCGCCGCCGCGTTTGACTACGCTGTGGGGCTCGCAAAAGCGCTCGGGGCGAAGATCACTCTCGTTCATGTTTGGGATGTACCTTTTTTGTGGCCGAGCGTCGGCGACACCATGGTCACTGTTCCAGCAGAAGAACCCATGACTGTTGCGCAGCTTGTAAAAAAGCGTGCGGCAGAAGAGCTTGAACGGTTTATTGCCGAACGTCCGCATGCCGGTGTGGAGGTCGCGGCAAGGCTTGCAATGGGTGATCCCATGCGGACCATTTGCAGTGTTGCCCAAGACGGCAATCACGATCTGGTGGTCATGGGTACACATGGTCGAACCGGCGTTTCACGCGTATTGGCCGGCAGTGTGGCCGAAAACGTGGTTCGCCATTGCCCCGTTCCTGTTCTGACAGTGCGTGGTACCGAGAGCGCCGCCGCTCAACCGGCCGGTTGAACGCTCGCAAAGACCTGACGTGATCGCTCCCTGATTTTTTTTTGATCGGCCGGGGGAGGTCGGCCGAAGGGCTTCCAATAAACGGCTCCATTCAATTCGCGGTTCGCGCTGAGCGGGCCGCCAGGAGGAGCCGCCATGAAACTCGACACTTCGTTTTCTCGTTCGCTCATTTCTACTCTTTGCGTTCAGAATGTCGCTCGCGCGAGCGTCCTGACGGTCCTCGCGTTCATGGGAGCGACGGGTTGTCAGACAACGCCGCCGACGGAGTCCAACCCTGAATCCACATCTCTTTCAAGTGTCTCACCCCACCGCAACCTGAGTCGCCCAAGCTTACCCATGGCAGAATCGTTGTCGAAAAAATGGCTTGATCAACCCTGCGTTCTCGGCACTTGGATCACCGACCCTGGGTCGTGCAAATGTGACCTCCAAGAAGACAAAGGGGAGCCGGTGTGCGAGTCCGATGATTGCCAAGAAGCGGATGTGTTGATTCTCGCCCCCAATGGGTATGCCGGTCGAACAACCATTCGATGGTCGACTGAAGAAGGGCTGCTCACGGCACCGTACGAACCCGAACTGGGGAAGTGGAAATGGTATCCCGGCGGCGAACTTCGGCTTCAGTTTGACAGTCAAGTTGCGTACTTTCCCACCACTTGTATCGATTCGGCTATCGGCTCACTCCAGATCAAAGGCCAAGAACCCATGACCCACCCTGAGCCCGCGCTCGGCGATTCAATCTGGATGGCTTGGACAACCGGCGATTGGGAAAACGTTTCTTACCAGCCGTAAAACCAACCTACCATACAACAAAGCGTGACCGTTCGATCCGAGCGGGAATGTTGGGATCGGTGGGAAGCGCAACCAGTTCATGTTCTCCCGGTTCCGGCTGGATCCGCGCGCTGTATGGCCACTTTGACCTCGCCACCACTTTCCCATCCAACCAAAAGTCAACCGAAAGCGGGGCGGCGGTTTCGTTATCCACCACGGCTGCGCGCACCTCAATGGCTTTGGGCGTGCCGTTGGAGCGGTTGCTTGTCAAAAATATTTCCCCCGGTGCAGGCGAGGTCACCCGCACAAGCAACGCCGCGTCCGACGGCGACGAGGCGTTACATCCCGCCACTTTAGACCGCAAAAACCAGGGGAACCCATGGGGATCGAGGCCGGGCGCACCGGGTTTTTTATGAAAGAGCCACTCTGCGTACACATCGGGAAGAAGCACCATTGTGTGATTGCCCTTAGGGTCGCAGCGCCATCCCACTTCGCTCCCAAATCCGGCCAAACGAGAGCCTTTTGCGTGAACCTGACACGTTTGATCCGGCGCGTGCCCGTGGGCAAACTTGCGGTGAACTCCATCGGGACATGCCGGGCCGGGCCGTTTTCCAGACAGCGGGCATACCTCCACATCTTCCAAAAGGCCCTTGTCGTAGAGCTGCGCGGGCGACGAGACATCCCGCATTGCTATCCGCAACACGTCGGTAAAAAGGGGGCCGGCGCCCCGCGCACCTGTGAGTCCACGGGTAGGTTTCCCATCGGCATTTCCTACCCATACAATCACCGTGCGCTCCCGAGTATAACCCGCACAAACAGCGTCGCGGTACCCGGCGCTGGTGCCGGTTTTCACCGCCGCGGCAAACCCTGTGTCGAGCGCACTCACCGTGCCGAGACCTCTGACGCGCGCCAACGGATCAGACAAAATTTCGGTGATTGAAGCCGCTGTAGATGTTTCCATCACCCGCTTTGGAGCCGCCGGCGGATCACTTTTCCGCATGCGGAGAGCCGTCATTTCGCCTCCCCGCGCGAGCGTTGTGTACGCAACGGCAAGCTCTCTCAACGTCACCTCCCCACTTCCCAAAGCCATAGGCAGTCCGTAGTAAGAAGCGTCTTTATCCAAACTTGCAAAACCCAACTCGTGCAGCCGTTTGAGACCGGTTTCAGGCCCCATTTCCGCCAAAAGCCGTACCACAGGAACATTCAAGCTGCCCGCCAGTGCTTCTCGCGCACTCACCGGACCGTCAAATGTGCCGTAAAAGTTGAGCGGTGCGTACGCTCTTGAACCGCGGTCGCCAAACGCTGTTGGAACGTCGGGCAACATTTCAGACCCATTGTGACCACGCTCAAATGCGAGTTCGTAAAAAAACGGTTTCAGCGCCGAGCCGGGCTGGCGGCGCTGCTCAATCATGTTGACCTGACCATCAATCTCTTCGTTGTGAAAGTTGGCGCTGCCCACGTACGCCAGGATATTGCCGGTCGCATTTTCGACCACGACAACGGCTGCGTTTTCAGCCCCTTCATCCCGAATAGACGCCAAATGGGTAGACACGAGACCTTCGGTTTCGCGTTGAAGGTCAAGGTCAAGTGTTGTTACTACCTCTTTGGCCGAGTCAACACCCGATTCAGATCGAATTTTTTCAACGAAGTGCGGAGCCAAAAAAGGCCTTGAAACAGGCTTGACTGTCACTTCTTCAGCCCGCGCTCGGCGGTAGTCGTCTTCGTCGAGCAGACCTTCAGAGTGAAGTGCGGCAAGCAACGCTGCTTGTCGAACTTGCACCCGCTCGGGGTGTGTCACAGGATCCAAAAACGAGGGTGCCCGGGGCAACACGGCAAGGTAGGCCGCTTGGGCCCATGAAAGATTTTTTGAACTCACACCAAAGTAGCCCTCGGCCGCGGCTTCCGGGCCTACCCATCCGTGCCCATACGAGAGGCGATTGAGATAAGCCTCCAGAATGGTGTCTTTTGATACTTCATCTTCCAAGTTTTGCGCGCGTGCCGCCTCGACAAATTTTTCGCGCAGACCTCGGCTGTGGGGCCTACCCTCGTGGTCGAGGAGTTTTACAAGCTGCTGCGTGATCGTGCTTGCTCCACTTACAAGTCGACCGTGGGTTACGTTTTCGGTGGTTGCGCGGGCTACCGCCACCGGATCTACCCCATCGTGTTCGTAAAATCCCCTATCTTCGCTAACGATTGTTGCGAGTACCAGGCGATCTCCCATTTGAGTTAAACTTGTGGGCCGACCGCGATTGCCCGATGGTCCGGGCAGCTCCCTGAGGAGGCGACCTTCCCTATCTAAAATGCGGGTGCCCGCATGCCATTCGTCGAAGAGAAGCACCCTCGGATCTCCCACCGTACTCCGATATCCCCTCCATGCGCCGTAGAGCACCGCGACGAGCAGTGGTAGGATCAAGAAGGCTTTGGCGCCCGGGCGGGAGAGTCGAAGCCGCTTCACCGGATCACCACCGTGCTGGAACGGGTCATCCCGAGACTCCCCGATTCGTACATGAGTTCAGCCGCAGCGGGCTGAATTGTAAACTTTCCAACCGTTGTGGCTCGAATGAGATAACTCGCCGCCACCGAGTCACCCGACGCTGTATCAAAATACACATTCACCCTGTCATCGTGCAGCTCCAGGTGACTTGGTCGATCGTTTTCAAACCGAAACCATACCGCAAACGGATGTTCATCGCTCAGCTCGGGCTGCGCTGACACGGTTGCCAGATCTTGGTTGACAGGCTCAAACCCGGCGGGAAGCGGATCTGTCACGGCGATATACCCAAACCGCTCGCTCGGCACTTTTTCAGGCCGTTTCACCACCAATGCCACGCGCAACACATCTCCCGCTCGCACACTGTTCAGGTCCACGGGTTTCCCTTTTGCGTCTGTGTACACACGGTAGATGTTTGGACCATTGGGTGTACGCATTCCTTCGGCTTCCGACGCGAGGAGTTTTTGCCATGTTGCTCGCACCGAAAAGCTCATTGCTTTGTCCGAATCGCTCTCAAACGAAAGGGTTTTCGACTGTTTGAGGAGGAGCGAAAGTGGCACATTGTAGAGTCTCTGCCCCGAAGGCAGCTCGGCTTCGGCCGTAAGCGCTTGACCATCCAAAAAAACGCGCGCATCGGCGGCCGAGCTTTGGACAAGGCGCACCTCTTCAGAAAGCGCCATGAGCGAATAGGCGGTTGCCTGAGTTGTGTATGACTGGGTAGATCCCAAGAGCGATCGAATCAAATGGGGCAGTACCCACGAAGACGGGCGCAACTTTCGGAGCGCCATGGCCGCCTGAGCTTTGGTTCGCGTGGGTGAGCCGTAATAATGAAAGTCCGCCGCGTTGGGCGCTGTTTGCAGTTCACCTTCGGGTGTAAACCCACCTTCCACCTGATCCAACAGAGTAATAACCCGATCGCCCTGGTTGGGTAGGGTAGCCAACGCAAGCGCCAAACTCGCATTGCCGAACACCGTTTGAGACGAGCGTGTATCAAACAGCGGATCGGCCGCCGAAGGATCGAGTTGACCCAACTCTGCAAGGCTTTGAGCAATGGCCGCCCGCACCTCGGGAGGGAGATGAGAAGAGAGCATTTGCTCTCGGAGATATTCACTCATGCCTTTAACAAGCGCCTCCGCCGGCTCGATCCCCGCTCGCCTCGACAGCACAATTGCCCGCATCGCGTAAGCGGTTCCATAAGGGTTGGGCTCGGTTCCACCCGGCCAATAGGCGAGTCCACCGCTGGGTGTACGCATCGATTCAAGTCGTGTCAGGCCGGCTTGTACTTTGGTCGTCAGATCCGCGGGGGGGACAAACCCCATTCCAATTCTCGGAGCCAGGTCACGCGCGGTCAAAAGAGGCAATGTGCTTGACGTTGTTTGCTCCACACAGCCGTGTGGGTAACCGAGCAGGAAACGCAATCGCTCCCCCAATTCAGGCCACATGCGACTGCCAACGGTGACACTCACCATGCCGTCACTTGCCTGCGTAATAACGCTGTCAGGAACGGTGAGAGTCACCGACCCCTTGCCCACGAACGAACCTTCGGTATGGGGAGATTCTGGAATGCCCGCGAAACGCACGGGGATCCGCTTTTCAACGGCGTCCAGTTCCACGCCATTGTGGTCTTCGGCATCAAACCTGACTGTCAGACCGGGTGTTTCCCCTTCTTTCGACACGGGGCAAAGCTCGACCGCTTCCGAGTCAACATCCTCGTCGTCGTCGTTCAGGCTGATTTCAGGTTCATCGCTCTCTTCATCGGGAGCGGGTGAACGGGGCGCTTCACACGCGACCACCACGTCAAATTCCACCCGAACGTGACCGTGCGCGGGGATCAAGAGACGCTTTACCCGGTCCGCAAAAAGCACCTTTACAAGCGACGGATCGTCGGTTGTGTTGTGTAACAGCGCGGCGGCCTCAAAGGTGTCACCCATCATAACAAACCGGGGCAGGGCAGGTGCCAAAAGCACGGGCTTGTTCACTCGAAACCCGGTTTCCACTGTTCCCCCTTTCCCCTTGGAGTCTACCGCCACCGCCATAACTCTATATTCTGTCAGGTTGTCAGGTACGGTAAATTCAATTGTCGCTTTTCCCTCGGCATTGGTGCGAACGTGGGGATCCCAAAACGTTGTGTCCGTTGTTTCTCGCCGCGCTGTGCGCATTGTTTCTTGGGTGCGCCCGCGCCTTCCCGCCTTGGTTCCAGGTGTGCCGCCGTCGCCGTCGCCTGCCACATGGCTCTGTAAAATGCGGTCCGCGAGTGAGGCCCGCGTATCAAAAATGTCCAGTTGAAGACCCTCGCCCGGGTAAAATTCTTCCACCGGATCGGGCGCATGGTAGCCTGTCAAACGCAACATCCCCTCATCTACAACGGCTATTGCCAGCTCGGCGTTGGTTACAGGTTGACCTTGTTGATTCACGGTCAGATCCACAACCACTCGATCGCCCGGGCGGTAGTCTTTTTTCTGCGGTTCCGCGATCACATCAAGGCGTGCCGACCCGCTGCTCACCGGAATGCGAACCGCGCCGACTCGGTAGTCCGCAACCACGTTTTCCGGGGAAGACGCGGCGCCGGCGTTTGTAATGGACTGTTTGGGGAGTAGGCTTACCGACACATTCAGGTGGGGCATGTCAGCCGCAGAAAGGGGAATTTCAATTACCCCGGCGCCGCCTTCAATGGTTGTCACCTTGGGTGGCTGAGCGGCATTTTGAGTTTGTACAATCGCGGTGGCTGTTTCAAACGGGCTTGTTAGAAAAATGTGGGCTACATCCCCCGGCTCGTAGTGGGCTTTGTCGAGTACCATTGAAAGCGCTCTACCGCGATCTGGAATTTGAGGCCCCTGAAGGCCCCGCTGGTAGGCCCAAATGGGAAGGCTCCCAAAGGTTTTGCCATCCAACTCGGCCGAGATTTGATAGTCGCCCGCATTGGGAAGGGTAAGTGTACACTTGGCCAAATCCGGCCCGCTCACCGCTTTACACGCGCTCACTTTTGAGAGGCGCCTTGTCCAGCTGTGATCCACCGATCCGTTGGCCATTCGGCGCACGGACTGAGTATAGTCTACCCGGTGCACCACAGCGTTGACATTGGCCCCCAAGACCGCGTTGCCATTTCGATCGACCACCCCAAGGTCCACTCCAAAAGACTCCCCTGGAGCTACCCATCGATCTCGAATGCGAAGCCCCGCGTATCGTTCGCTGGGGTGGACGACAACGGAACCTTTTCCAGCAACCGAGCGGTGAGAATCGTCTGACACATTCGCCTCGTAAACGAAGCGTTGAGGTCCGGAGGTGCCGGTGAGCGGAAGCGAGTCTTGCACTCGAAAGAGCCCTTCGGCATCGGCTTTTCCTTCACCGGCTCGGGACCAGGCGGGCGTGCTGTTGTCAGGATCCCACTCATGGCGCTGCTCTCGAAAGGTAAGACCCAGCCCGGCAAACGGACCTTCGGCGAATGCCGCGGGTTCGCGCCGCGCCGTCCAAGTCACCTTCGCCCCCGACATCGGCGCTCCGAAAAGGTATCGAGTGGCAATGGCCGCGCCCACCTGACCCGTCTTTGTGTACCCTTTCACATCCACGGCGAAACGCGGAATTTCAACTTCCGCCACCTGAAGAATCGACTCGGCGACAATGGTTGTTCCGCGCTCCACCAGAAGTCGGTGTCTCCCCAACTTGGCCCGCGCAGGCACCTGAAATTCTGCCGAAACGCTGCCAAATTCGTTGGATGTGACAGGTGCTCGAAACACCTCGTCCCCTGTGGGGCCGAGCGCTCGAATTGTCAGATTTTCCGCGGCAAGTGGGGCGAGCCCGGCACCCCGATCCAATCGAACCGTCGCGTAGATCTTTACAGATGATCCCGGTCGAACAACGCCGCGATCTGTAAAAACGAGCGCGCGCTCTCCTCCGTCGGACATTTCACTTTCGGCGCTCACCGCTGGAAACAACTTTGCCACACTGGTTTCGGGCGTGTTCAAGGGTAGAAACGTTTTGGCCGCGCCGTCGGCAACTGTGAGCCATCCCGTTAGATGGGGGGGTAAGATCGCCATCCCGTCGGCCCCGGTTTTTACTTGGCCGAGGGTTGTACCTTTGTCATCCATCGCTGTCACAGTTGCCCCCGCTCGCGGATCGCCGGTAGCAAGTTGTGCCACGTGAACCACCGTGCGAACCTCGCCGACTTCCGTGTGTACGCCCAGATGGTCGGCCGAGTTTGGAATGAGAAGTGCCAGTGGAGAGGGTGAATCTTTGGCCGGCATGTCCGCCCCATATCCCGACTCCACGATGTCGACCGCGGCGATCACAGGCTCACCCGTGGCAAGAACCGGAGTCAGATCTACCCGAGTCACTGTGGGTTGATTTTCAACTCCCGTGACGATTACTTGCAACGTTGTTGTCGGCGGTTCGCTCGGTCGATTTCCAACGCGCACCTCTGATGCGGCGCTGGACAACTTCTCCGGGCCTACCTTCCAAAACCGCAGTTCAGCTTTTGTCACATTGGTTGTATAAACTTCAAAGGCTCGCGATCTCTCGTCGTTCAAGAGCACAACACCCGCTCCGATCACGGCGCCGGCTTGCAGGGGTGACCGCTCCACCGTGGCGCGAACCGGAGAGGTGAGCCGCGAACCGAACCTGTCGACCAAACCGGAGAGTGTCACCGTGTATTGAACCGACGGTTCAAACGCGGCGTTGACTACCAGTCGACCATCATCCCAGCCGGATGTTCGAACATCGAACCGTTTGACAGCTGGAACAATTTGGACCGCTCGCCGCAGTTCGGCGGCCTTCATGTGGAGTGGATTGTTGAGTAGAAAGACAACTTCATTGCCGCTGGTTTCAAGGCGCATTGCGCTCGACGAACAGGCATCATCCAAGTGACTTGGACACTCAAGTCCGCGGACAGCGAGGGCGCTCGCAACGTTAAAATTCACTGCCTCACCGGTTTTTGTTTCCATATCGCCCACGTAGCGCAGTGTGTACTTTTGGCCGGCCTCCAGAGCGGAACGTGGTCGCACATGCACCACAAAGCGTCGGTCTACAGAAACACCTTGGTAGAGTGACAATGCGGGGTGAGAAAGGGTGACAGGCAGTTGTGAACCACCCTCGGGCTGAAGGATCACCTGTTCTTTTATGGCGGCGAGGTCCACCGGCTGGTCGTATAGAATGCTCAGCTCCGTGTCGGGCTTCACTGTATAGTCCGACGGGTGCATTACGATCACACGCGGT
Source organism: Polyangiaceae bacterium (assembly GCA_016712345.1). Classification (GTDB taxonomy): domain Bacteria; phylum Myxococcota_A; class Polyangia; order Polyangiales; family Polyangiaceae; genus JADJRH01. The sequence goes on along the minus strand of JADJRH010000011.1, from coordinate 5,376,419 downwards.
TTGCCCGGCTTCGGTGTGTGGCTGAGCACCTTACCAGCCACGACCCCTCGAACAATGGCGGTAACCTTCCATTCGGCGGAGAGTGGGTGGCCCGCCTCACTTTGAACATCTCCCAGGGTTACTGTGTACTTTTGGCCGACCGGGAAGGGTTTGTCGGCCACAAATTCGAGGGTGTGCGCGTTCACCCACTCAACCCGCCCCTTCACTTCAGGTTCAAACGCCATCAGACTTGAGCGGTCGGGGATGCGCGCATTTTGTACAAGCGGCGCCTTTGCCCGCGGCCCTTTTTTTCAGGGCGCATCATGGGTAGGTTGAACGTGATGCGAAAGCGATCACCGGTGATGATCGCCGACTCTCCCTCGTCGGGTTGCGGAGAGTACACTTCAGGCGTGGCAGGTTTTTGCGCGGTCTCGGCCGGTGCCGTGGAAAGAGGATCGATGGGAAGGTTTGAGGTGGTCGCCGCCGGTGGAAACGTGGCTCCACCGGACGGCTGAAGATCGTCGCCGAGGAGGCTGCGGTGAGCGGCTTCGTGCGAGCCGGATGGTCCGGCGTTGCAGCACGGCAGGAGGACGGCAAAGGGGAGGGCACGCAGGGCGAACGAGCGCATAATCGCGCGAACGCCTAACGCGCCGCGGCGCATTCCCGCGGCGCGTTGGTTATTTCAGATTCTACTGGAGGTCTACCACCTCAAGGCCATAGGGGCCGAGAGCGCAGAGGGCTTGGTCGTTGTCGAGGGTGACAGCGTACACATAGGAGGTAACCTCACCCTTCTTTTCGAGGGTCATGTTGTTCATGTCGGTTGTGTCGAGCACATGGATTCCGGGCTCGTTCCAGCTCGTGAGAACCAGGTGTTCGGTTTCAGCGGCCACCGGCCAAAGGTACTCGTCTTGGTCAAGGTTGACCGTCTCGATGTTGAGTTGGTCACCGCCCACGTCACCAATCACCATGATTGAATACGTGCCGTAGTTGTCGCCCGGATTATAGCTATAACCTTCGGCGAAAACGCGCGATTCTGTCACTTTGGTGCCGTAGAAGTAAAACGAATCGCTGAGCAACTCGGAGTCGAGAATGTCCACGTTGGACGGTGTGCTCACGTCGATGAGCTTGAGCGTCTGCTCCATGTAGGTGCAGAAACTCACGCCGTCGATGTCCTCAATCCAGGCGTTCCAACCGTGGTCGCTGTAGCAAGCCTCGTAGTCAGGTACGATGACTTGCTTTTTCTTGAAGTCCACCGTGAGCGCATGCGAAGACTGCTCGTCGTACGCCAAGAGCGAACCCGGCACGTTGATTGACACGACACCCGAGGGCTGAGCCACCGGAGGAACCGCAACGCGGTCGAGGTAGAATTTGACTTTGCTCGCCGTGCCCGCAACCGGCTCCCAATGGGAGGTCAACACCTGGAAACCGTTTTTGATAAGAAGCGAGTGACCAAAACCGTCGGGAAGCGGAACGCTGGCCACATGGGTAGGTGTTCCCGGAACGCCGGTTTCAACCACCTCGATCCAGGCTTTTTCAAGGTCGCTTGAATCCCAGGCGGGGTGAAGAACGCGGCGGAACACAAGGCGGCTGCCGATCTGAACAATGGCATTTCCACCGTCGAGCGAACCCCACCAAGGGTACATGTCGGTCGCAAATGGGAGGCTCAAGCGACCTTCCACAGTGGGTTGACTGGGGTTGGCGATATTGACAACCGCAACGTGGGTCTTGGGAGTATAAGATCCGCCGCTTCCATCTTCATAACCCCAGTAATAGTCATAGGTAGACCAGGCGATAGCGACGCGTTCTTGGTTGAGCGCAAAGAGTTGAGCGCCGTAGAAGTAACCCCAGCCGTAGCAGTCAGACTGGTCTTCGGTGCCCACAATGTCTTTCAGGTTAAGCGTGCCGAGAGGCTCGGTGCGCCCCGGATCGCTCGCCGGCACAACATCCAGCGCCGCGGCGTTTGTCCACCAATCGGCCGCGACACGGACGAGGTTATTTCCAACGCGCACCGACTGGTTTACCCACGATGAGAGGGCAATTGAGTCGAGCATGGCGGGCGCGTCGCGATTGGCAATGTTATAGGCCGCCACTTCAGAATCGGAAACGCTGAAGAGGTTGCCATTGTGAATAAGCGCTCGGCGCGCAAACCCGTTGAGCGGGGCAACGCCTCGCTTGGTGAGCGAGTCTTGGGTAAAGTCGATGATCTGAATGCCGCTGTCAATATGACCGCAGCCGTAATACCCATCGTTCTCGTTATACTCCCAAGCGCCGTACGGAACGAAGATCGCCCCAAGGTCCGAATCGATCTTGAACGCCTTGTGAATGCGATCTTGGTCTTCAGGTGCCCATGACCAATCGCCGCCGAAAGCAATGCGCTCTACAAGGGTAGGTTGCGCAAAGTTCGACACGTCGAAGAGCGACACGTTCATGGACCCTTCAGCGTTTTGGTTATCGAACCCGAGGGCGTAAATGCGGTCGCCGCGCGGTTCGAGATGGTAGACCCAACCCGGAATTTCAAGCTCGCCCACCTGTACCGGTTGCGCCGGATTGGACAGGTCGAGGGTGAACAACGGGTCGGTTTGTTCGGCGGTGATGGCGTAGAGTTTTGTGCCGTCAAACCGCGCTGAACGCAGGCGTTCGGGCATGGGTAGAACCATGTCGAGCACGGCCATGGGCGTTACAGAGTCGGACGAGTTGATTTGGAAGGTTTGAACCTGCGGGACGCCGTTCGACCACCACACACCGGGTTGGCTGATGACGCGGAGCACGCCGTTGTGTTCATCCATTTGCCAGCGGCTTTCAATCATGCCGGCGGCCTCCACCGCGGCTCCCACGTGAAGCACGCCCGTCGGGTCGGCAATGTCCACGATCTGAATGGTGGAGTGCCCCTCGTCGTTGCCGTCCCACTCGATGCCGGCAATGAACATCCGGTCTTGTGTTACCGTCACGCTTCGGCGGCCCCAGCCGTACCCATACGGGTCGGAAGAGTCGAATCCAACGCTGTCTACCACGGCGATGTCTGCCGGGTCGGCCACGTTGATGGATGTGACGGTTGTCGTCGGAGCGTCCGCGCAGTTCCAGCAGTACCCGTTTTCGTACGAGACGGCGTAGAGAACGTCGCCCACAATGCGCGAATCGGAGATCTCACCGGGCAAGTCAAACGAACCAATTTGAATGATGTTGGCCGGATTGGTCACATTGAGGGCTTCAATGTGGCTGGACGAAATGTACTCACAGGTTGTGTAGTCTTCGTCACATTCCCACCTGCCAAACGAGGAGAACATGGCGTATACAACGCCGTCGCGCATGTACATTTCAAAAGGTACACCTTGAATGTCATAGTGACCGATGATTGATAGTTGGTTGGGGTCGGTCATGTCCACAACCGACAGCCCGCCGTATTGCGATAGGGCAAACAGCTTGTTGCCGTCGACCTGAATAATGTCCGCTTCTAAAATGGCTTTTTCACCATCGCCCCCACCGTCCGTCGCAGGGTCGCCCGACCCACCGCCGGCCCCGGTAGCCGTGTCACCTCCGCCCTCGTCGTCGTTTTTACCATTGTTGCCAAATGGTGAGTCGGAGACGAAACCGCCGCCACCCTGGGGAGGCTCAATGTCGGCACAGCCCATGGCGGCCGAACCCAACAGGGCGGCAGCGCTCACCAAGGACCATTTCATAAAGTTGAATTTGCGCAAAAACATACTCGCCTACCTCCGGGAAGAACCGGGTTAGCTAAGAGAAGGTATCCCGAGTAAGTCACGTTTCATGCCACGGCCCTCCACCGCGAAATGCCGTTGAAATGGGTAGATTTCCAACCGGTCGGCGTGCCGAAGTGCGCCACAGACCACCGCGACCGTCACGGCTGTCGCGCTCACCCGTGAGCACGCCCTTTTTGCACCCTCGACGCGCCGTTTGCGCGCATTTTCAGCTTGTTTTTTGTTGAAATTTCGATCGATGTCGATTATTGTTGAAACTGAAAACGACTTTCATTATCGTGCTTCCGTTGTTTGGAGGACTCTCATGAAAATTCGAGTTTTGTCGTTGATTGCTGTTGGATTGCTGGCGTTGGCGGGCTGCGAAGACGAAAGCGGCTCGGGGACGACGACAACGTCAACAACGACAACGTCCGGCACAGGTGGCTCGACGGGCGGCACAGGTGGAAGCACGGGTGGGAGCGGTGGCTCGGGCGCAACAGGCGCCACGGGTGGGTCCGGCGGGTTGGCCTGTCCAATCAATTCAGATGCCGAGTATGACGGAACGTCATTTGATACGAACGCGGCGGAGGTGCTTGCCATTCGCAGTCAGGCGGGAGCACTCAACTCGGCTATGAGCGCCGCCGAAGCCGACTTGACTGTCAAACCTACCCTCGCAGAATTGACGGCCCTTTATGAAGCGGGTTCACCCAGTGTCAAGTCGCTCACAAACCCTTATTACGGGGAGAAAATATTGGCTTCGCTTACCGCTTTTGAAGCTGCCGCCGGCAATGAGTGGAAGCCGGCGGCAACGCCCAGCGGGCCCGGTGGTAAGTATGGGAGTTACATCTTCACCTCAACCGGAGTTGACCTTCGCCAGGCGGTAGACAAGGGGCTTTTCGGAAGCCTTTTCTACTTGTACATGGCGAATCTTACCAACACCACCATCGATGCCGCGGCGCTTGACGGGTTGTTGGCCGCGTTCGGCGCACATCCTACCTTCCCCGGTGACAGCTCGGCGATGACCAATCCTGACAAGTTGTTTGCCCAATACGCCGAACGGCGGAGTCCAAAAGATCCCAACGACGCGTCCAAGCCGATGGACCCTCAAAATCCCGGCCCGTACTTCCGTATTAAGAATCACTTCGTTCGCGCCCAACAGGCCATCAAAGCAGGAGCCGCATGCGACACTGTTCGCGACGAGGCTATTCAGGCCATCTTGAGTGAGAGCGAGCGTGTGATTTTTTCAACTGTCATTTTCTACCTAAACGACGCCGCGGTTAAACTTACAAAGGAGGGCGCGACAGATGCTGAGCTTGCCGGCGGTTTGCATGGCTATGGGGAGACGATCGCATTTATTCATGGGTTTAGAATGTTACCGCAAGACGCCCGCACAATCACCGACGCTCAGATTGACGAACTGCTCACCCAAATCAATGCGCCGGTAGATGGGGACGTTTCGGCCCATCTTTTCTTGACCGACGGCGCCACGCATGTTCCCAAGCTTCTGTCGGCCATTTCCAAAGTGGCCGAGATCTACGGTTGGGACGCTCAAGATATTGAGTCTTTCAAGACGGCGTATTAGTTGACACGGCGGTGTGCCTGGGTCTGCGGAGTACAAACGACATGAAGCGTTTTTTGCCTGAGAGTCGAATGAGCGGGAGCCATCGCGCGGTTTGGACCGTGGAGTCGGCGTGCAAAATGGTTCGGTACACAGCGGCGTCGGTCGCCTGTGCAGCGGCGATGCTGTTGTGTACACCCGGCTGTGAACGCGTCTCTTATTACTCCTATACAGGCTCCGGCCCCGAAGAATCGACGGGCACCGGCACCCCTACCCAAACGGTCACACCTACCATTACTCGTGCGGCCGTTCTCGGCGCGGTTGGAACGTGCGCTTCATCACTTTATAGTCAGGTTGCCGCAGCTTCAAAAACCCTACAAGAGACAGGGGCAGAAGCTGCGGCCGACCCGACCAAAGTCGACGCGGCACGCGATGCGTGGCGTGCCGCAATTGACTTGTGGCAACAGGCCGAAGTAATTCGAATTGGGCCGGCGGGGCCGGCCTCGTCACCGGGTGGTCAAGACAAACGTGACCTGATCTATTCATGGCCTCTCGTGAGCCGTTGTTTGTTGGAGCAAACGCTTGTTTCAAAGGGGTATGAAGCCGGCGACTTTTTCTCCACAGCGCTTGTGAACATGCGGGGGCTCGCGGCTTCAGAATACCTTCTCTTTTATACCGGCGCCGACAACGCGTGCAGCTCGGCCACTTCCATCAATTCAACTGGAACGTGGGCGGCGCTCTCTGAAACGGAGTTATCCACCCGAAAACGTGCCTACGCCGCGCGCGTAGCGGTTGATATTGCCACACAGACCAAAGCCGTTGCAGATGCTTGGTCAACAAGCGGCGGAAACTTTCAGGCTCAACTGGCTACCGCCGGGGAAAGCGGGTCGGCTTTTTCTACAGACAGGCTGGCAATGAACCTGGTGAGTGACGGCCTTTTCTACCTGGATACAGACACCAAAGACCTCAAGTTGGGAAAGCCGCTTGGTATTGTAGAATGTGCCGATGCCACTTGTCCTGAAGCGGTTGAGTCCAAATACGCGTTTCGCTCGAGAACCCACGTTAAAAACAACCTTCTCGGCTTTCGGCGCGTGTACGAAGGATGTTCTGAGGCAAACGACCTCGGTTTCGACGACCTGATTGCCGCCCTTGGAAAAGGTGATTTGGCCGCGCAAATGAGCAAAGACCTGGAGCTTGCCATTGCCGCGGCCGACGCGCTTCCAAATGACGATGTGGCTCAGTCAATGCTGCTCGACAAGGCAAAAGTATTGGCGCTGCACGCGGCGATTAAAAAGCTGACAGATGCCATGAAAACCGAATTTGTCACCGTGTTGGATCTTGAATTGCCGCAGACAGTGGAGGGTGACAATGACTAACCGTTTCACCCTGTGGGAGCGCATTTCGGAGCGTCTGACAAAGCCTGTTGACCCTTCGGGCCTTGCCGCATTTCGGTTTGCTTTTGGGTTGATCGGTGCGGTGAGTGCCACACGTTTTTTATACTACGGTTGGGTGCAAGAGCTGTTTATCAAACCCAAGTTCTACTTTTCGTACTACGGGTTTGAGTGGGTTCGGGTTGCTCCTCCGTCGGTGATGATCGCGCTGTTTGCCGCGCTTATCGTGGTGAGCCTCATGGTCGCTTTTGGCCTGTTTTTCAGGGCCGCGGCGGTGCTCTTCTTTCTCGGATTTTCGTACGTTCAGCTCATCGACGTTACCAACTATCTAAACCACTATTATCTGGTTTCGCTGATCTCGCTCCTCATGGCGCTTCTGCCCATGAATGCCGCCTATTCGCTGGATGCTCGGCTTTTTCGCCGAGTAAAACGTGACCACGTGCCGGCGGCTGCGGTGTACCTATTGCGCTTTCAAATCGGGGTTGTGTACACATTTGCCGGGCTCGCCAAAGTGAATGCCGACTGGCTGCTTCACGGTCATCCGCTTGAACTGTGGCTTGCGGCGCGCACCGGTCTACCCATTCTGGGTCCGCTCTTTGCCATACCGGGTATGGCCGTGATCATGAGTTGGGCGGGTTGCCTTTTTGACCTGACAATTGCGGGTTGGCTGTCGTGGAGTCGCTCGCGACCCTATGCGTACGCTGTTGTCTTTGCGTTTCACCTTGTCACGTCGGCGTTGTTTCCCATTGGCATGTTCCCTTTGATCATGACCACTGCGGCGCTGATCTTTTTCCCGCCTTCATGGCCCCGCGATCTCGCGCGGAAGACTGCGACTCGTTTGGGGTACACAGCGGAGGCGGACCGCTCCACCGCTCCGGCGCCTCTCCCTTCAAAAAAACCGCAATGGCTGGCCCCGGCGTTTGCCGTGTTCTGTGTGTACGCAGCGTTTCAGGTGCTCTTTCCGTTTCGAACCCACCTGTACGGCGGCAACGTCTTGTGGCATGAACAGGGGATGCGCTGGTCGTGGCGCGTGATGTTGCGTGAGAAAAATGCGAGCGTGACTTACCGGGTAGAAAATCTTGAAACCGGAAAAGTGGTGGAAGTTCCACCCCGCAAATATCTCACGCCCAGGCAGGAACGCGATTTTTCCACTCAACCTGACATGATACTCCAATTGGGTCAAAAGATCGCGGCAGACTATCGTTTGAAGCTGAGCACGCCCGTAAAAGTAACGGCTGAAGTGCTTGTATCTCTCAATGGGCGGCGGGCCGCTCTACTCATTGACCCCACGGTGGATCTCACTCAGATTCAAGATTCACCGTGGCCGGCTAACTGGATCAACCCCATGCCGGCTGAAAGCCCGCCCGATCTCACCCCGGTGGCAATGCGATGAAATTCAGAATTGTTGGAGTCGGCGCGCTCACCTTTTTTGCGCTGTGCGGAGTTGCCGGTATAGCGAGCGCGCAGGCGCCGGCTGATAAAACGCCTCCACCCGGACAAGAAGGGGTCAACACGGGTCAAGCCACGCCGGCGCCGGGTGAAGAGTTGAATGGAACGAATGGTCAAACGACGGAGCCGCCCAAAGAGCCACCCTCTCCAATCGACGTGAGTGTTGCGGGAACGCGCGTGAAAGAAACGAGCGGTTCTGCCCACATTGTTCGAGCAAAACAGCTTGAACGATTTGAGTATGACGACCCGCATCAGGTGCTTTTGGGCGTTCCCGGTGTGTACGTTCGAGGGGAAGACGGCTACGGTCTGCGCCCCAATATCGGCATGCGCGGCGCCCTATCTGACAGGTCTAAAAAAATTACCCTGATGGAAGATGGGGTGCTTCTCGGCCCCGCCCCTTACTCCGCCCCGGCTGCCTATTACTTTCCACTCATCACGCGCATGACGGCGGTGCGCGTTGTAAAAGGGCCATCCACCATTGTGTATGGCCCGCACACGGTGGCCGGCGCCGTGGATATGACAACAGCGCCTGTGCCCACCGGTCCCAAAACAATGGTGGATGTCGCGCTTGGAAATTACCTTTATCGAAAGGTACACGTGCGTCAGAGTTTCGGTGACGAAACGCGGGGTGTGTTGGTAGAAGGTGTACACATAGGGACCACCGGTTTTAAAGAACTCGACGGTGGGGGTGACACAGGCTTTTCTCGCTACGAAATGATGGCAAAAGGCCGCTGGTCGCTTGGAACGTTGGACACATTGTTCCACGATATTGAATTGAAAGCCGGCTATTCAGGCGAGGTGTCGAACGAAACGTACCTCGGCTTGACAGATGCGGACTTTCGAAAGACACCCTACCGTCGGTATGCCGCGAGTGCCCTCGACCGCATGGAGTGGAATCGCATGCAGTTTGCCCTGACCCACAGGGTAACGAACGGAAGTGACCTGACACTTGAAACAACGGCTTACCGCCATGACCTGCATCGGCGGTGGAACAAAGTGAACGGGATGCGGGGGGCGAGCCTCTCCGACGTATTGCATAATCCGACCACGCCGAAAAATGCCCTCTACTACAGCGTATTGACAGGTCAGGTGCCGGCGAGCACCAACGATGAAATGATCCTGATTGGGCCCAACGACCGCACGTATGTGTCTCAGGGCATTCAAACAACGCTCAAGTGGAAGCCTAAAACCGGGCCGATTTCGCACCGGATTGAGCTGGGGGCGCGCGTTCACTACGACAGTATCAAACGTGTACACACGCAGGATGAATACCAGCTTGAAAATGGGGGCCTTGTTCAAAACGGTTCACCCACGGAAATGACGGCGGACAACCTGGGTGAAACCACCGCGCTGGCGGCACACATTATCGATGCTGCGACCTGGGGCCGGCTCACCGTAACAGCCGGCGTTCGAGTGGAGTCAATTCATGGAGTATTGCACGACGAACTTGCAGGGCGTTCTGAAGGGATGATTCAACAGGTACTATTGCCGGGCGGCGGCGTGTTTTTGGCCCTGCCGTTTGACCTTGGCGTGTTTGCCGGAGCATACCAGGGGTTTTCTCCCATTCCGCCCGGGCAAAGCAACGTTGTACGCCCTGAAAAAAGCATTAACTACGAAGCCGGCATTCGTTACTCACCCAAAAAATTCAGGGTGGAAGTGATCGGGTTTTACAACGACTATACCAACCTTTCCAACGTGTGCACCGTTTCAACAGGGTGCGTTCAAGAAAACGTCGACCAGCAGTTTGACGGTGGAAACGCGCGAGTGTACGGGCTTGAAGTGTACGCCGAGAGCGAATGGAAGATTCGAAAAGACATTACTCTTCCAGGCAGGCTTGCGTACACATATACCGATGCGCGTTTTTTAACCGCGTTTCAATCGTCAGATCCGATCTTCGGCAACGTTGAAGAAAACGACTTCATCCCGTATGTGCCGGAGCATCAGCTTTCAATTTCGGCCGGTGTTGAAGTCGCAAAATGGGCTCTGAACGCCGGGTTTACCTATGTGAGCCCCATGCGGGAAGAAGCGGAGCAGGGTGAGTTTGAGCCGGAAGACACAACCGATGCGCAATACGTGCTCGACGCGTCGGCGAGCTTTAGGCCCTGGTCCTGGCTCACGCTCTATCTCAACGGTCGCAACCTCGCAAACCAGGCGTACATCGTCTCGCGTCGTCCGTTCGGCGCGCGCCCCGGCGCTCCGCTCTCTGTGCAAGGCGGCGCCAAAGTTGAATTTTAGTTTTTTTGAGCGGGCGGTTGACATTGTGTAAAAAGCACACTAAGGATAGTGTTGCAATTACACGGAGCGCCCAATGTCTTTCACGTACGCCTATGCGCGGCCGGCTTTGGCAGTGGACTGTGCGGTTTTCGGATTGGATGACGATCTGAAGATTCTGCTCATCCAGCGCGATCTCGAACCGTTTCAAGGCAAGTGGGCATTGCCCGGCGGGTTTGTTCGGATGGATGAAACCACCGAGCAGGCGGCGCGCCGGGAGCTTTCTGAAGAAACGGGCGTTACCAAACTCTACTTGGAGCAGCTTTGTACCTTTAGCGGTATAAACCGCGATCCTCGCGAGCGCGTGGTGAGCGTTGCTTATTATGCGCTTGTAAAGTTGTCGGACCACCGGGTGAAAGCGGCGACCGATGCGCGCGAGGCAGCTTGGTTTTCACTGTCTGACTTGCCGCCGCTCGCTTTTGATCATGACCACATTGTGGAAACGGCAATTGAGCGGTTGCGTGAAAAGGTAAGGTATCAACCCATTGGGTTTGAGCTTTTACCCCCCAAGTTTACTTTGTCCATGCTCCAAAACCTTTACGAAGTGGTTTTGGAAAAAGAACTCGACAAGCGCAATTTCCGCAAAAAAGTGCTCGCAATGGGGTTTTTGGAAGAGCTTGACGAGGTGGAACAAGACGTGGCGCACAGGGCCGCTCGCCTGTATCGATTTGATAAAAAGCGATATCAGGAGTTGACCAAAGAAGGTTTCCACTTCGAACTGTAGTCTCACTGGGAGGACATCATGTTGGAAGGTGAACCTCGATTTGAGGTTGCAGGCGGAAGTGTGTCCGGCCGAGCGCACTTTCTCGCCGGAAAGCCCAATCAAGATGCGTTTTTGACGCTCGAAAAAAACGGTTTTGTGGTGGGACTTGTGGCCGACGGTTGTGGCAGCGGTGAAAGGAGTGAAGTGGGTGCATGGCTGGGTGTACACACGATGGCGAATGAAATTGTCTCCCACAAAGGCGCGGATTTGGAAAATCCCACTTTTTGGGATCGGGTAGAAAAAGCGGTGATATCCACTCTGGATAAAACGGCCCGATCGATGGGAGATTTGACAGAAGAGCTGGTGCACAGGTTTTTTCTGTTCACTGTGCTTGGTGTTGTGGCCACAAACAGGCAGGTGGCGGTTTTTTCGCTGGGGGACGGCGTGTGGGCGGTGAATGGGAAGGTGAATGTGATTGGGCCTTTTCCTGGGAACGCACCACCTTACCTTGGGCACGCCCTGCTTCGATCTGACCGTCCACTTTGGGGCAAATTGATCGTGCAAGATGTGCTGCCGGCACAAAAGGTTGAATCGGTGCTCATTGCAACCGACGGCGCCGCAGACTGGGAAGATCTGCGAAGTCGGCTTTTGCCGGGTACGCGTGAAATGGTAGGTCCATTGTCAGACGTCTGGCAAAACGACAGGTATTTTTCGCACCCCGATGCCCTTCGTCGAAAGCTCGCGCGAATGAATCGGGTCACCACAAAACCCAACTGGGAAACGCGGGTTTTGGAGAGGGAAGGTGGTCTTTTGGAAGACGACACCACTCTTTGGGTGATGCGGCGACGCCAAGTCCGGCCCTGAATTGTTTGGGTTGGAACATTGTAAGTGGAAATGGGTAGGTGAGTTATGCCCTTCTGGGGAGCGTCGACGGGGGACGTGTATGTAGAAGGCAGAAAGGTGAAACTTGACCCGTCGGCGTCGATTGGGAAGGGTGGTGAGGCGGACGTTTTTAACATTGGAAACGGCCTCGCCCTGAAGCTTTTTAAAGGGCCTCATCACCCGGACCTGAGCGCCGATCCGTCGGCGGCTTTGGCGGCGGCGGCACGCATTGATCAACATCAGGCAAAGTTGCCGCTCTTTCCGCGAAATCTACCCATTCGGGTGGTTGCGCCCAAAGCCCTCGCAACGGATAAAACGGGTGGCAAGATCTGTGGGTACACCATGCCGCTGGTGGAAAAAGCGGAGGTTTTGTACAGGTATTCTGAATCTGGTTTTCGAAAGGCGGTGGATGGAAATCTGGTTGGCCCAATGCTTGTCGACCTTTTGGAAACCGTTGAAGGGCTGCACAGCCGCGGCGTGGTGGTGGGTGATTTCAACGATCTGAATGTGCTGGTTCGAGGTACCGAAGTGTACCTGATTGACGCGGACAGCTTTCAATATGGGGGATTTTTGTGTTCGGTTTATACAGAGCGGTTTTTGGATCCGCTTTTGGCAGATCCAAAAGGGACACGTCCGGTTCAGGTAAAGCCGTTCGAGCAGTCTTCTGATTGGTATGCATTTGCGGTGTTGGCAATGCAAACCCTGCTTGCCGTTGGGCCTTACGGCGGTGTTTATAAGCCGCGTTCCGCGAGCGCTCGGGTGACTCAGGATGCTCGGCCGCTTCATCGGATCACTGTGATGGATTCAGACGTTGTGTACCCAAAACCGGCGTTACCGCTCACGGTGCTGCCGGATGACCTTTTGCACACGTTTTACAAAATCTTTCGCGAGGACGATCGACGGCCTTTTCCCCGATGGATGTTACAAAATTTGGTTTGGAAAAGGTGTCAGGTGTGTGGACTCTCCCATACGCGAAACACTTGTCCTCAATGTCAGAAAGCGTCGAGTCCGGTGGGAAGAGTTGTGGAGAGTGTGAAAGGTACGGTTGCAAGAAAGTTGGTGCGCGGCACAGGTGGAAGGGTGGTCATCGCGTGTTTGCAGGCGGGAGTGTTGCGTTACCTGATTCATGAAAACGGGGCTTATCTTCGTGAGGACGGCCGAAAGGTGTTGCAAGGTACACTCAAACCTGACTGGCACTTTGCCATTCGCGGTGACGAAACGCTGATTGTGAACGGCGCCGATGCGGTTGCCATTGGGCGATCCGGCGATGTGGAACGACTCTCGGTGGACTCGGCGGGGGCTGAGCCGTCGCTCGCATGCAATGGAGATTTTAGATTTCGAGTGGACGGTGGAACTTTGTTGAGGAGTGGAAAAGTGCCTGGAAAAAGCGCTCTTTTGGAGGGAGAAGAAATTCGCTTTGGGGATGTTCTTGCCGGTCAAACGAGGCTCTGGGTAGGTGACACGTTGGGCTTTGGACTTTATCGAGCCGGCGGGTTGAACGTGGCATTCGTCTTCAACCCGGCGGAGTCCGGGATGATTGATACGGTGAAGCTCAACCCAATGCCGGGTCAGATCTTGGGATACCGAGTGGTTTTTGGTGATGATCGGCGTGGGTGTTTTGGGCTGTTCGAACAGGTGGTCGAACGGTTCATCAAGCTGTGCGGGTGAAACCGAGTGGGGAGGTGGACGGAGCTGCCCGCGCGGAGGAGGGTGACGGTTCTTGGCTTGGAAGTCTGAATGGAAAGTGCGCTGTGGGCAGGTCGCTATTGTCGGCCACAGACATGGGACTTGTTCGAGTGGAGGTGGACGGGAGCGAAATGCGTGAAACACGCCGGTACGCCGATTCTGAACCTTACGTGACCTCTGCCAGTGAAATTTTCGCGGCACGGGAAGGGGTTTATACGGTGGAGACGGGCGGAATTTTTCTACTTACCCAATCAGGGGGCTGACCTGAATTTTAACGTTTCTGAAAGGAGAATATCATGTCGAAAAATGAACTGCCTCTGCCCGCGCTCTACGATGCGAAAAACGCCGACAGGTACGGGTATGCGCCCGATGAACAGGCTGTGTTTTCCGCCGCCGCGGAGCATAAAAAGGCCCACGCAATCAAACCGTCTGCGAGTGATACGAGCAATGTTCATTTGCTGCTGATTGATGTTCAGAAGGACTTTTGTTTTCCGCAGGGGTCACTTTATGTGGGTGGGCGTTCTGGGCGGGGAGCCATGGACGACAATCGCCGGATAGCGGACTTTATCTATAAAAATCTCGGAGCGATTTCGCAGATCACAACCACCATGGATACTCACTTTGCGTATCAGATTTTCTTCCCCGCGTTTTGGGTAGATCGCGAAGGGGAGCCGCTCAAGGCGCACCGTGAAATTACAACGGCGCAGATCGACGGAGGGGAGGTGAAACCCAACCCGGCGGTGGCAAAGTGGCTGTGTGGTGGGAACTACGGTTGGCTTTGCAAACAGGTTAGGCACTACACGGCGGAGCTTGAAAAAGCGGGCAAATACACACTCTACTTGTGGCCTCCACACTGTTTGCTTGGAGGGAGCGGCCATGCCCTTGCGGGGGTCATTCACGAGGCTCGGCTCTTTCACGCGTTTGCGCGCGGTGCTCAGTCGCATGTGGAGGTGAAGGGTGGACACCCGCTGACGGAAAATTACTCGGTGATGCAGCCCGAAGTGTTGACCCGTCATGACGGTAAGGCGCTTGCTCAAAAGAACACTTCTTTCTTGCGAACGCTGCTGACGGCCGACGCGGTGTTGATCGCCGGGCAGGCGGCAAGTCACTGCGTGAAAAGCTCGATTGACGACATTCTAACGGAGATTGTCTCCACAGATAAAGCGCTCGCCAAAAAGGTGTACGTGCTGACGGATTGTATGTCGGCGGTGACCGTTCCAGATGGGAAGGGTGGATGGGCAGTTGACTTTACTCAGGCGGCCGACGACGCGTTGGGTAGATTCGCCCAGGCGGGGATGAATCTCGTAAAAAGCACCGATCCGATGAGCAAGTGGCTTTTGTAGATTGGGAGTGGGCTGGGATAAACTTCGCCGTTGGCCGATGGTATATCAGGTTTAGGGAATGGGTAGATTTTGGAGGAGAACATGAACGGTAATTTTATACACGTGGGTGACCTTTTTCGTTCGGCCGAGGACGAAGGTGCGCTTTCGCCCGAGGGCGCCAGGGTGCTGGCAATGGCCGACTTGGGCGCACAAATTCAGGCCGGTTTGGGGGTGGCTGTCGACGATGTTCAGGCGTCCGAAGTGGTGCTCCTGACCATGATGCCCGACGATTCAGGATCCATCCGGTATAGCGGAAACGAAAAGGTGATCTGTGATGGGCACAATCTTGTGCTTGACTCGCTCTCCAACGCAAAACAAAAAGACTCGATTTTAGCCCATACCCGTTACCTGAATGGGCATGTTTTGTTTCCATATTGTCCGGTGCTTCAGGCGGCTCGAATGAGTGGCACGAACTATCAGGCCACCTTGGGAACGCCGCTCTACGATCAGGCCGTGGTTCTACTCGGAACTGTGATCGCGAAGGCACAGGAGTTTAGTCAGAATGGTATATCAGTGCGAACGGTGACCCTGATCCTGACAGACGGCGCCGACGCCGGGTCTACCTGGGCGAAGGCGAAAGACGTGCGAGCGCTTGTGGAAGATATGCGTCGGGCAGAAAACCACATTGTCGCGGCGATGGGTATCGACGATGGGTCCACTCCGTTTCGCGATGTGTTTCGCGAGATGGGGATTGAAGACAGATGGATCTTGACTGCGAAGAGTGGGGCGGCCGATATCCGTCGGGCATTTGTACTCTTCTCGCAGTCGGCCGTTCGCGCGAGCCAAAATGGTGAGGCATTTCAGCAAGCTTCCGCCGGCGGCTTTGGACCCTGACCCCACGACATCTCCAGCAAACATGCGCCGCAGAAAACTTCTGGATGTTGTGGCCGCCTGGGCTACGATTGGTGGTTGTTCGTGCCGCGGCTGCGGCGCTTTGTTGCTTGGAGCCCTATGTTTTCCATCAAAACTCAACTCGTATGCGCTTGTTTTGCAGTCGCTCTGGTTGTCGGCGGGTGCGCCGCCGAGGTGAAGCCGCCCGACCCAACCGGCGGCAGTGCCGGTTCCGGTGGCAGCGGGGGCGGGGGAACGGCGGGGGAAGGTGGCACGGGTGGGGCACCTTGTACCGACGAAGTGTGCGATGGGAAGGACAACAACTGCGATGGGGTGGTGGACGAAGGGTGCGACTGTTTGGAGGGTGACACGGAGCCTTGTTATGAAGGACCGGAGGGCACTCAGGGGGTGGGGAGTTGTAAAGCGGGCACGCGTACCTGCGATGCGGCTATCAACAAATTTGGACCTTGTGAGGGTCAGGTGTTGCCGGCGGAGTCTGAAAAGTGCGACGGCTTGGACGAGAACTGTAACGGTCAGACCGACGACGGCATACCCGATCTGATGTGCGGCATCGGCGCTTGCATGGCGACGGGTCTCGCCTGCGTGAACGGTACCGCGGGAACATGCGTTCCATTGTCGCCCACGCTGGAGATTTGCGACGGTGTCGACAACGACTGCGATCAGTTGACCGACGAGAGTTTTCCAGAAGCCAATATGGCTTGTGACAGCGGGCTTTTGGGCGTTTGTAAAAACGGCCTGATGCAATGCACCGGTGGCACCACAGTGTGTATGCCATCGCAAATGCCTTCACCTGAATTGTGTGACGGTCTTGACAACGATTGCAATGGTACCACCGACGACAACATTCCCGGCACCGGCGGTGACTGTTCCACCGGCGCGGCGGGGGTGTGCGGTCCCGGCATGATCATGTGTCAGGGGGGTTTGGTGGATTGTTTTTCGCTGGTGCCTGCGTCGCCTGAGGTGTGCGACGGATTGGACAACGATTGCGACGGTGCGGCGGATGAAGCCAACCCCGAAGGTGGTGGAATGTGCAATACCGGCCAGTTGGGCGCCTGCGGGGTGGGAACACTCAACTGTTTGTCAGGTTCGCTCCAGTGTACACCCAATGCATCGGCGCAAACCGAAGTCTGCGACGGCGTGGACAATAACTGCGATGGTCAGGTGGACGAGGGTAGCCCCGGCGCAGGTCAAGCATGTTCGTGCGGTGGAACGTCTGTCTGTCAGCTTGGTAAGCTCTTTTGTCAGGGTTGTACAAAGGAGGTTGACTGCAATAACGGTATTGACGACGACGGTGATGGGGCCATTGACTGCGCCGATTCTCAATGTGCGCTCGGTTGTTCACCCTCATTTTCGTGTGCGATGGGTGAGAAACTTCTTGTGTTGAGCGCTACGGATGTTCCCAAAGCCATTTCGGACAACACCACCGTCGCAAGCGTGATGTCGTTTAGCGAAACCGCTGTTGTAAAGAAGGTGGCGCTTCAGTTGAACATTAACCATACGTGGGATTCTGACCTTGACATCTCACTCAAGTCGCCGGCAAACACCACTGTGGATATCTCCAGCGACAACGGTGGTGCGGGTGCGAATTACCAGTCCACCATTTTCGACGACGCTTGTTCGAGCAATCCTGCGGCATCTGGAACGGCGCCGTTTAACGGTTGTTACTCGCCGGAGCAGCCCCTCAGCACGTACGTAAATCAAAGCGTCAAGGGCACGTGGACATTGCAAGTCGGCGACGATGCCGGAGGTGACACCGGTTCGCTTACCGCGTGGACCCTGGCGGTTTGTGTGCAGTAGAAAAGGATGGAGATGGAGTTATACCGAGGATTGAATACGAATTGTGTTTTATCCTCGGTACAACCGTCGGAGTGACGGCAGAAGCGCCGCGTAACGTAAATTGACTACTCTGCGATGTCGGCGTGTGTGATGAGATCGCCGTCAACGAATGCTCCCCACGGGCCTGTGGCTGACCCAACAAGCGCATATTTCCCGTCGAGATGGGGGAAGCGGCCATGCATTACAAAGAGTTGACTTGACCCTGTGTCGCGCCCCGCCAGGGCCACGCCGATGCGCAACGGTTCAAACGGAAGGGGAGACGTTTCACATCGGAGCGGGGCTTTCCCTTCTGGTCCGCCGGATCCATCGCCGAAAGGCGCTCCGAATTGCGTTACAAATCCGGGAACAACCCGGTGGACTACCATACCATTATAATACCCATTTCTAGCCAGTTCGATCACCCGCGTGACGGCAACCGGGGCGAGGGTAGGATCGAGAAGAAGGGTGAACTCGCCGGCTTCTGTTTGAAGTACAACCTTGGTTCGTTGGGTGGCAAGGTTGTGCATTTCGGTGGGGAGAGGGCCTCCGTCGTCGGGGGGAGTACACTCGACTTTTTTCCCTGACAGAAGAGTGATGGCTTTGGTGGCGTGTTCCCGAGTTGTTGGATACGGGGAGTGGCATAGCGACTCGATCCGCGGCAAAGCCTCTTTGGCGCCCAGGGCAGCGGCCGCGTCGATGAGAGCGTCGTCCAACTCGGAGTCCGGGGTGTCGTTTTTGCGATCCAGCAGGCCAAGGAGCGCTTTGAGAAGCGTTGGGGATGGGGGGGCGAGTGTCACGGGCTCGCTGTCCGATGGTTCTTTTTCCTTGTCTTTTTCCTTCTTTTTTTTCTTTTTCGGGGGGGTGTCGGCGGCGCGCTCAGGGTGTTTCGTGAGGATTTCGGCGGCGGCGCCGACAACGCCGGGGAGCTTTGATTCAAGGGCTTTTGTGAGCACGGCGGCGGCGACTTCCACCTCGTCGTGATCTTCGAGCAGTCCAATGGCGGCTTCGCGCGCTCGGATGTCGGCGCCTTCGGCGAACGTGCGCCATGCGGCGAGGCGCGCGCCTTTGAGTTCTGCTCGACCGAGCACGTCGACGGTGGCGCGCGCCGCGATGGATGCAGCGCGCGAGGGGGGCGGGGGCGGGGTTTGCGGACGCCGAAGAGGTGGCCGTTGCGTTGGGTGCTGACGAAGCGGATGGAGCGGCGTTTGGCGTTGCGGATGAACCGGCTTGGATCTCGCACGACGTGAGCAGCGGGTCGCGAAAGTTTTTGCCGACAACGAGTTTGGCGGCGGTGCACCGAAGCCATGAAAGGCGGCGCGCCACGGGGGCGGGGGGCGTGGGGGGCGGCGGGCGGGCCGCGAGTTCTCGAAGCGCCTTTTCGGCGGAGCCGGGCTCTGTGAGCGCTTCGAGTGCGGCGAGGGTGGCCCCAAAGTCTTCGCTGACAAGGCCGGTGAGAGCGACTGGATCCGTTGAAGGGAGAATGGATGGGACGGCGGCGGCGAGCGCGCGTTGACCCGCCTTGGAAAGGCGGGTCAACGCGCGCGCTGCCTCGCCTCGTTCACCCGCTGTGTACTCACCGGGCGCGGAGAGTACACCTCCGAGGATGGGTGCGGCTTCTTCGCCGCCGCGCCCGAGGGCGCGGACCGCGAAGAGCCGCATCGGGCCCGGCGCCTTGAGCGCTTCGGATGCAACTTCGCGAATGCGCTGAATGATGGACGGCGGCGGGTGTTCGATGCGGCCGATGGGGTAAAGCGCTGCGGGGAGCGGTGCGTCGGTGACGTTGCCGGCGGCGCGCTGAAGGAGCGCAACGAGGGTTTCTTCGCGGAGTTTTTGTTTGGCGGCCGCGAGGTCACCGAGGCCGAGCGCTGCGGCTTCGGCAACCGATTGCGCTCCGCTGAGCCATGCGGCGAGCGTGGCTTCGGCGGTTTCGCCGCCGCATGCGCCGACTGCGCGCGCGATTGCCGCGAGAGGGGCGAGGGATTCAGGCGGCGGTGATTTGCTTTTTTCGGGTGCGGCTCCGGCGAGGAGGGATGCGGCACGCGCGGTGAGTGCTTTGACGTGATCTTGTTCGTGGCCTTTGCACCAAAAGCCGAGGCCGTATGCGGACCACACAACCACTTCGGGGTGATCGTCGCCGAGGAGCCGAAGGAGGCCGGGGAGCGCGTTGGGGCCGCCCGCGCGCGCCAGCGCGCGGGCGGCCCCAACGCGCACCCGCACGCTGCGACTGCCAATGTGTTCTGGAAGCACACGGGCTGCGAGGCGGCGTTGTTCGGCCTGAAAAATCGCATCGAGCGCGGCAGCGTCTTCGGTTGCGATGGGTACACTTGCTGAAGGCGACGGCTCGGTGGAAGACGATGCGGGTGCGCTTGTGCCCTGCGTTCCGCAGGCGGCGGTGAACATGCCGAGGGCGAACATGTGTGCCGTAACGGAGGCGCGCGCGAGGTTTGTTTTCATGGGGTTTGTGAGGGCTTTGAGGGGTGAAAAAACGAAGCGGCGGGAAGGGCAAGCGCGTCGGGATGGCGGAGGGCGCGCGCGTCGACGGCGCGGCGAATGCGTTCGGCGACTCGATCGAATGTGCGGCGCGGAGCTTTGCGCGGCCATGCGATCACCTGGATGCCGAGCGATTGGAACGCGGCGAGCGCGCGTGGCATGTGCCAGTCACACGTGACAACGGCGGCGGTGCGTGCGCCGCGCGCGCGAAGAATTGCAGCCGAAAACAAGGCGTTTTCGTACGTTGTCATGGAGAGCAGCTCAGCGGTGATCGCGTTTTCGGCAATACCGTCGGCGACGAGCCAGCGTTGGATGGCGGAAGCTTCGGCGTGGGCGCCCCAGCGGCGGCCTCCGCTGACAAGAATGTGACAGGCCACCCCGGCGCGAAACGCTTCGGCGGCGGCGCGCGCTCGACCTTCGGCCGGGGTGGTGAGGCCTCCCGACGATAAAACGCGGCATCCGAGCACAACGATGGCGTCGGCGTTCAGGTCGGGCGCACGTTGAAACGGGCTGGCGACACTCATCGTTCGGCGACGCTATCACGCGGATCGGGGCGGTTGGCCGCCGCGCGCGGCTTGACGGCGAAGGGGCCGCGCATCTAACCTCCGTTTTCGCGCCGTTCCGCTTCGCTTTTCCGTCGCGGGCTCCGGGTCAACCCGACGAGTCGGAGAGGCGCGAAAGGCGAATGAGGATGCGGATCAAGATGTGGGGGGTTCGCGGCAGCATCCCTTCTCCCGGTCCGGATACCGTGGAGTTTGGTGGAAATACGAGCTGTTACGAAGTGCGTTGCGGGGATGCGTTGATCATTCTCGACGGCGGCACCGGGCTGCGGCTCATGGGACAAGAACTTCTGCGGGAAATGCCGGTCGAAGCGTGGATGTTTTTTAGCCACGTGCACTGGGATCACATTCAGGGTTTTCCGTTTTTTACGCCGGCTTTCGTGCGTGGAAACACGTTTCATCTGCGGGGCGGCGTGAATGTGTCGCGGACGCTTGAAGAGACGCTGGCCGGGCAAATGGACTATCCGAGCTTTCCCGTTCATCTCTCGGAGATGGGCGCGACAATGACGTTTCGCGATTTGTATGAAGGCGAAACGGTGATGGTTGGGCCGCGCAACAACGTGAAGGTGACGAACGCGCGGGGCAACCATCCGAACGGTGTGTACGCATACCGCATCGAGTATGAGGGCAAGGTGCTTGTGTACATCACGGACAGCGAGCACTACGCGATTGTGGATCCGAAGCTCAAGAAGCTTTCGAAGGACGCCGACGTTTTGATTTTCGACGCGATGTACACACCTGAGGAGTACGCAGGTGAAGCGGGCGGCGGGCCCAAAACGGGTTGGGGGCACGCGACGTTTGCGGCCGGATGTGAGTTGGCAAAAGAAGCGAACGTGAAGCAGCTCGTGTTGCATCACCACGATCCGAATCAAACGGATGCGATGGTGCGCGAAAAAGAGCGGCGCGCGCGGGAGCTGTTTCCAAACACGATGGCGGCCAAAGAAGGCGCGGTCATCGAGCTGTAGGTGGGGCGCCCCAAGGGGCGCCCGAAGGGGCGCCGAGGGGGGTCGATTAGGGGTTTTGCGTAAAATTTGCCGACTGTCGGAAACGGCGTGTTTTGCAGGCTGCGCTGACAGTTGAGCTAAAAAAATGCTTGTTTTTGAGGGAAGGGGTGTTGGGCGGCCAGCCCCGCATTCAAGCGGCGGATGCGGGGGTTGAGTGGACGATGTGGGGGTGGAGTTTGCGGAAGGTGATCACGCGGCGAGGGGCGTGCGGGTGATCTCTTCGAGGCGGGCGCGCATGCGTTTTTTGGCGCGTTCTTCGATTTGGCGAACGCGTTCTTTGCTGACGCCAAACGAATTGCCCAGCTCTTCGAGGGTGACGGGCGAGTCGGTGAGCCAGCGTTCGTTGACGATGCGTTGTTCGCGCGGGGAAAGTTCGGCCACAACTTGGTGAAGGGCGCGGGCCATAAGGGCGTGTTCGTCGCGTTCTGCAGCGGTGTCTTCAGGCGATTGGTCGCTTGAGGCGAGGCGCTCGACGGGGGCGAAACCGTCGTCGGGCGAAGCTTCAAGGCTCACGTCGCGCGCCATGAGCAGGGGAAGCAGCTCGGTGGCGCGCTCTTTGGTGAGGCCGGAGAGTTTGGCGAGGGTGGCGGGGTTTTTCTCGCGGGTTCGCCGGTAAATGCGGAGGGCGCGGCGTTCACTCTTGGAGGAGCCGAGCCGGACAATGCGGTAGCCGCGAGCGACATATTCGCGGATTTCGGCTCGGATCCAATACGCGGCGTACGTGGCGAGGCGGCACCCGCGGCTGGGATCGAATCGGTCGGCGGCTTTGAGGAGGCCGATGTTGCCTTCTTGAACGATGTCCTCGAGGGGAAGGCCCCAACGGCGGTATTCAAGGGCGATGGTCATGACGAAGGGCAGGCAGGCCTCGATCATTTTTTGCCCGGCGTCGCGGTCGCCCTGGCGCCAGCGAAGCGCCAGTTCATGCTCCTCGGCAGGTGTGAGCGTGGTTTGGCTCGACATCTGCGCGCGGTAGAATGAGAACGCACCTTTCCCGAACGTTGCGCTCATGCCCATTGCAACGGACCTCCACCGCCTCCTGGTCTTGTCGAATCGCTGTTCGCCAACAGAAGCGGGGGCGAACGTTTTTGCGGATCCTGGGGCGGTACCTGAAGCGCAATGCATGCATAGTGCCGAGCAGATCTTGCGGAAATATGCTGCAAGCCTTTCGGGCTGGCGCGCAAAGCTTGCGAACAGCGCAACAATAGCGAACCGGTTGCGCGAAATGTATAACGTTCGTACAGGGCAACGGGGCGTTTGACCATGGGTTGTCCAATGTTTTGGGGGTCAGATGGGACGAACCTTGGGAGGGGCCTGCGCGGGTTGTTCTGGGGATGTGGGCCGGCCGAGTGAAAAAAACAGCGCAGAAGAAGGGGTGTTGATGACACGGTCGTGTTAGAAATCCGTCCGTGCGCGTTTCGACGGCGTACAGCTTTGCGTTTGCCGCGGCGATTCTGGTTCCGGGTCTCGCGCTGGTTTTGCACCCGCTCGTTTCGGATCCGGTGGAGTCGCCGGTTGCCGGGCCGGCGGCGACGCCTTCGCAGGTGGTTCGGGCGGCAGACCCGCAGAGTTGTGAGCCTGGGGCCGACCAGCGGCTGACGATGCCGTCGGGAGCGCCGACGATGCTGACGTGCGACGGGGCGCGGCGAATTGTGTCGCAGGCGCGCACGGCGCTCGCGGCGAGCCCGCCGCCGGTGGACGTGGCCAAGTTCGGCGAAGCGACCGTCGATTGGTTGGATCCGCACGGACTGTGGTCGGTGGCGCCGGATGCTCCCGCAGGCGCGGTGATTCAGCGTTTGGCGGGTGATCTGTTGGCGGAGATTGAAGCGGTTCCGGGGTCGGGCGCGTGCGCGGCGGCGCTCAGCGTGGGCCAGGAGCTGCACGACTGGTCGGGGACAATTCGCGTTGCTTTTGATGAAGGCCGCGCGGCGGCGGTGATGCCCAAAGACGATGTGTGGCGAACGCTGTTGGAATCGCCTTTCGAAAGCGGGGCGGTGACGCGGCCGGCAATTGCGTTGGCGCGGGATTTGGGGCGCGTGTCGGGCTTGGGTGAAGCGGTTGTTGGGCCGAAGTTGATCGGCTATGTGGCGGCGAATCGGGAGCGAATTGCGCCGAACCTCGGCGAGGACGGGTGGGCGCGCGTGGTGTTGGCCGCGGCGGTGCGTGCGTACATTCCGCAGTTGGACGCGCACGGTGCGTGGGCGCCGCTCGACGAAGAGTTGAGCATTTATGATTTGGACTTGGAGGTGGAACCGCCGGAGCGCGCGTGGGCTGAGATGACGCGCGTGGCGCTGGGCGCGCGGATCGACAAGGGGGCGCTGGCTCCGCTGCGCGACGGTGATGTTGTGTTGGAGATGCACGGCACTGCGCTTGCGGGCGTGAGCGTTGAACAAGCGGAGCAGTTGGCGGTGGTGACCGACGCTCGCGATCAACGCGCTGTGGTGTTGCGAAAAGGTGAGGCCGAGCCGCTCACGTTGACGTTGTCCATGTCGAACGTTGCGGCGCCGCATCCGACGTTGCAGGGCGGAACAGACTTGCCGATGGATGTGGTGCGCTACGGCGATGCGCATGCGGCGGTGGTGCAAATTCCAGATGTGCCGGATGATTTGGGGCCGCGTCTTTTGTCGGTGTTGGCAAAGGTGCGCGAGGCGGGGAACGTGCGCGGTTTGCTGCTCGATCTGCGTGGCAACGGCGGCGGATCGACCGACGGTGCCGCCGATGCATTGGGGCTCTTTTTGCCGGGCTGTCCGCTCTTTCCAATGAAGCGACGTGACGGCGGAATCGAAACAGAGCGCGCGCCCGTGGTGCCCGCAGAGCATCAGTGGACGGGCCCTGTAGCAGTGCTTGTCGACGGGAATTCGGCGAGCGCGGCGGAGATGATCGCAGGCGCGCTCGCGAGCTATAGGCGCGGCGTTGTGGTGGGCGAAAGAACGTACGGTAAGGGGTGCGCGCAGGAATATTTGGATGATGAAGCGCACGCAGGTGTGTTGCGGCTTACAACGCTCCTCTACGCGCTGCCCGATGGATCGCCGGTGCAAAAAACAGGGATTGGGCCCGAGATTCGGTTGGGGTTGGGCGGTGAGAGTGAAACCGAAGCGAGTGTGGCGCGCGCGCTTGCGCCGTGGCGCGGGCCGGATGTTCGCGACTTAACGCGGGTGAAAGAAGTGCCTTGGAAAACGCACGGTGGGCGCGTGGGGCCGTGTCGCGATGAGAGCGTGTGTCGCGCGTTGCGGGCGTTGGGTACTGCGCCGGCCGCCGCGCGTTAGGTGGCTGGTGTTTTTCTACTGCGCGCCCCGCTGACGCGTCCTCGCTGCGCTTCCGGTGCTCAAATACCCAGAGTATGTTCCGCTCCGGGTCTCGCTCGGACGCGTGATCGGGGCTGCTCGTTACGAAAAACACCAGCCACCTAGGTGCAAACCGGGGGCTAGGAGCGCACACCCTCGCCGAAACGGGGTCGCCGTCGGGTGCCGGGTGCAGGGTGTATACAGGAAAACACGGAATTGCCCTTCGCCATTAAAAAAATTCTTAGACTACACGCATGCTCCGTGATTTGTTCGCACCATGAACGCAAACGAGGAAGAATCCAAATCCGCGGTAAGCAAGGCGGATTTCATTCGTGGTCTAGCCGGTGTCAGCGCGAAAGACGTTGTTACAAAGGCAAAAGAAGCAGGACTCGCTGTGAACGAGGCCTATGTCTACACGGTTCGCTCTGCGGAGCGTGCAAAGACGGCAAAGGCGAGCGCACCTGCGAAGGGAAAGGCGAGCGCAGCAAAAGCAAGTGCACCGGCAAAGGCGAGTGCACCGGCGGCAGCTGCGGCGAGCGCACCTGCGGCGCCCGCTGCGAGCGCACCTGCGCCGGCGGTTGCGAGTGCACCGGCGGCTGCAAAGGTGAGCGCACCGCCGAAGCGCGCTGCTAAGAAACCGGCGGCGAAGAAGCCCGCGTCAAAACCCGCCGCGGCTCCGGTTGCGGTTGCCGCAAAGGCGCCGGAGCAGCCGGCGGCGAAGAAAGCGCCCAGCGAGTTGCCCCGCATTGCGACAAGGCAAGATCTTGAGGAGCGGTTCTCCGCGCTGGCCATGAATCTGGCGTTGGATATGGCGGAAGAGGTGTTTGCAGATCTCCGAACTCGGCTGAAGAAGCGCTAGTTCGTATTCGCGCGAGACAGCAATGCCCGTCGGGCGGCGGCACCACAATCTGGAGCCGCGCCCGGACGGGCAAGTGCGCGCGACCTACATGCCGCTGTCTTTTTTGGCGCGGTAGCAATCGCGGCAGAGGATCTCGCGTCCTTCGATCGGCTTGAAAGGCACCTCAGCGGCGACGCCGCACTGAGCGCACGTGATCGGGTAGCTGGGTTTGTCACCTTGATGACGGCGCGGGCCGCGATCGTAACCGCCGCCGCCGCCGTAACCACCGCGATCGTAATCGGGGCGCGGCCCGCGATCGTAACCGCCGCCGCCGCCGTAACCACCGGGGCGTTGATCGTATCCGCCGGGGCGCCGATCGCCGCCGCCGTAGCCGCCTCGATCACCACCAAAGCCGGGTGCGCGATATTCACCGCGTCCGCCGCGTTGGTCTGTGAAAGAAGGCGATCGGTACTCACCGGGGCGTCCAGCCGAATAGGCGGGTGCGCGATATTCGTTGCTGTAGGGGCGGCGCTCGCCGGAGTAGCCGGGGTTGCGATAGTCGCCGCCGACGGGGCCTCGATTGTCTCGGTAACCGCCGCCTCCGCCGCCGCCGTCGCGGAAGCCGGGTGAGCGATATTCGCCGTCGCGATTGTCGCGCGACCATGCGGGATCGGACATGGGGGAGCGGTACCCATTCACGTCGCCGCCAAACTGGCCGCCGCTGCGGGGCGCGCGATCACCGTGCGAATGTCGCGGGCCTCGGCCGCCGCCGCCCTGCGCTTTTTGGGCGCGGCGCGCTTTGCGGCACTCGAAGCAGCGCTTGGGAGGCTCAAGCCCTTTATCCGCGAAATGCGCGGCTTCCGCGGCGGTGAAAACAAAGGAGGTACCACAATCGGCGCACGTGAAGTGCTCGTCTTGACGCTGTTCCATCTTGGATTTCTCAAACTCTGGTGACTGAGGACAATGGGAAAAACGCGAACAAATTCAAAAAACTGAAACTCAAAACAAACTCGATATGTGATCTTGATGGTGGGGCCGATAAACGGCCGCGAACTGTGAGATGAAGGGAAGGAAATGTCGATTTTTCTGCGGAGTTTCTCGATCAGTAGCTAGGTGGTTTCAACTTCGCCGCGGGCCCCCGCTTGTTGGGCGCCGGCGGTCTACAGTTCTCCAGCGTGCCAAAAAAGCAGCGAAGGTCAAGGGTCATGCTGCCGGGGGCGTCGTGTGCTAATCCCGGCGACCTTCACGCCGATGAGTTCATCCTCCCTTGCCCTGACCGAACGCGATCTCGATGCCTACCTACCGGAGCGGGCTTCGTCGAACGCGTACACTCGACCGCGGCTCGAAGTGAAGCAGCGCGCCACCGCGTGGGCGAAAAACGTCACCACGCGCCTCGCGGAGCAGGGATTCGGCGTGGAAGTGCACGCGACCGATGAACACCCCTCGCTTCGAAACAAGCGGCGCGTGGACGCGCAGTGGATCTTTTTCTCTCGCGATGAAGAAGCGCGCCGCGACCTCGATCGCATGCTCGATCGGCATCGATCGATCGCCGAGGTGATTGAAGATCCAAGCCCGTACAACCGGCACGCGTTTTTGGCTCTGCGCATCGATGCCACGGCGGTTGAAGTGTGTTGCGCGGTGCACCCTGAAGCCAAAGTCGACATCGACAATCTGCGCGCACGCCTTTCGGAAGGCTCCGAGCACTTGGCGGAAGAGCTTTCGAAAGCGCTCCACGCGCTGCCGGAGCAGTTTGAAATTCGTGCGGGCGGCGAGGGAACCGAGGCCTTGCGATTTCCGAGTTCGATCGCGACGCCGGCTCAAATCGCCGAGGTTTTGGCGCGCTGCGCGAGTGAAAACGTACCGCTGTGGATCGGTTGGCGCGTGCCGCGTGAAACGGCGCTCGCAAACATGGAGATCTTGGGCGAGCAACTGGAAGATGCAACGCTCGCGCTTTTCCCTGTCTACCGATTGATCGCGTGGTCGCACGACAACGATCACGTGGGGATCGATCGGAAAATGGAGGGGTTTCACAAGGAGCAGGAAGCGGCGCATGCCGCGGCGCTCGCGGCCGGTGAAAAGTGGAAAGCGGAGCAGGCGGCGGAGCGGGAGCGAGCGGCACTGGCTGCGCGCGCCCGCGCCGAAGAAAGCGGCGCGGGGCGCAAAGCCGTGACGCTCGCGAACCTGTTCAAGAGCCAACCGGCGAAAGAGGCGCCGCGCGTTCAAGCGCCTGCGAAAGAAGCGAAACCGCCGCGCGCGGAACCGCGGCCCAAGCCCGCCAAAGAGGCGCCCAAGCCCGCCGCAAACAAGCCCGCGTCTGAAGTGTACACAAAGCGCGAAGGCGCTGAACCGACGTGGGAGCGCGGCGCAAAAGTGGGCATTGTTGCGGGGCCGTTTGCGGGCAAAGTGGGCACTATTGCCGAGATGGAGGGCGCGCGTTCGGCGCGTGTACTCTTGGGGCTGCTCACCACCCGCCTCGACATTTCGCAGCTGAAACTCCTTGATGCCGGTCGCCCCGCCGATGCTTCGGGCCGCAAGGCGCTCTGATGAGCGACGGCGAACAAAAGACCGATCCAGGCGCTTACCCGATTCAGCTCGGAGCGCAGTTTCGCAAAAATCTGCACCTCTACGCGGGCGGCGCGCTTCTTCTCGCGGCGCAACAGGTGCTCATGGCGGTGCGCGATCTGCTCGTGCGAAACGCCGTCGATTCAATTGACACCGGAGCATCGGAGGCCGCCGCGCACGCCGCGATCGTGATGCTCAGCGTGAGCATTGCCGCAGCGATCGCCCGCGTGCTTTCGCGCATCACGGTGTTCACCGGCGGTCGCAACGTTGAGTACGAACTGCGCGCCGCGCTGCTTTCGCGGCTTCACAAACTTGGGCCTTCGTTTTTTCGAAAAATGCCCACCGGCGACATCATGAGCCGCGCGACAAACGACTTGACGCAGGTGCGGCTGCTTCTCGGCTTCGGACTGCTCAACATCGTTTCGTCGCTGCTTGCGCTCGCGAGCGCGCTCTACGTGATGCTCAGCACATCGGTGCGCCTCACGCTCGCGGCGCTCGCAACAACGCCGATTTTAATGCTCATCACGCGGAGCTTCAGCTCAAAGCTCTTTTTGCGAAACCGCGAGAACCAAGAGTCCATTGGCAAAATGAGCGACCGCGTGCTCGCGAGCTTGGCGGGTGTACGCGTCGTGCGATCGTTTGCGCTCGAAGAAGCTGAGATCCGCTCGTTTAACGAAACCAACATTGCCTACCAAGACAAGAGCCTCGCGCTCGCGCGGCTTCGCGGATCCATGGGCCCGCTCATGGGCGCGCTGAGCAGCGCATCGGTGCTGATTGTGTTTTGGTACGGCGGCCATTTGGTGCTCACAAAACAAATCGCCAAAGGTGACTTCGTTGCGTTTTGGCTCGCGCTTCTGCGCCTCACGTGGCCGCTTCTCGCGCTCGGCTTTGTTGCCGCGATCATTCAACGCGGTCGCGCCGGCTACATGCGTTTGCAGCAAATTTTCGAGGCCGTTCCCGACATCGCTTCGGGGCCTCTCGCGGCGCCTGAAACGGTTCGCGGCGCAGTGAGCGTGCGAGGCCTCGTCTTTGCGCACGGCACGCGCAAAGTGGTCGACGGCGTTTCGTTTGATGTGCCCGCCGGCGGATCGCTTGCGATTGTCGGCCGCACCGGATCTGGCAAAAGCACCATTGCCACACTCCTCGCGAGGCTCTTGCCAACGCCCGACAAGAGCGTGTTTTTAGATGGCAACGACATCTGCGATCTGCCGCTTTCAACCGTGCGCGAGAGCATTGGGTACGCACAGCAGGACGCATTTTTGTTTTCGACAACCGTGGCTCGCAACATCGGCTACGCGCTCGACGACCCCGACGATCCCGAGGCCATGACCCACGTCAAGCGCGCGGCGCAGGAAGCCTCGGTGCTCGAAGAGGTGGAGGGGCTGCCCGAAGGTTTTGACACCGTTGTGGGTGAACGCGGCGTGCAGCTCTCCGGTGGCCAACGCCAGCGCGTGGCGCTCGGTCGAGCGCTTCTTCGCGAGCCGCCCGTGCTTGTTCTCGACGATCCGCTTTCCGCCGTCGACGCAAAAACCGAAGCCCAAATTTTAGAAGCGATCGATCGTCAGGCGAAAAATCGAACGCTCATTTTGATCACGCATCGCGTGGCCGCCGCGCGTCGCTGCGGAAAAATCGTGGTGCTTGATGAAGGCCGCGTTGTTGAAGAGGGTACACACGAAGAACTTTGCAAAGCGGGCGGCCTCTATGCGTCGTTCGCCGAAGAGCAGCAGATCGAGCAGGATCTTGAAGCCCTCGGAGCCATGGATTTCGGGCCGGATTCGTCGTCGGTTCCGATCGTGAAAGAAGGTGCGGCGTGACCCAACAAGTCGCCGCGCCCAAACCCAAAACGACCGGTGCCAAAGGCCAAAAACCGGCGCAGGGCCGCGGGGCCGCGGCGCTCAATCGCTTTCACGAAGAGAGCAGCCTCGGCGAGTCATACGACGCGCGCATGCTGTTGCGGCTTTGGCCTTTCGTTAAGCCTCACGCCGCCGCGCTCATCTCGTCGCTCTTCATGTTGCTGCTCTCGTCGGCGCTCGCCGTTTCGCGCCCGCTTCTCATGCGCAGCGCGTTTGACGCGTTTGGCCAGCCAAACGGAGAAAGCCGCCTCACAACCCTCGGCATCATCGTCGCGGGTGTACTCCTCTTCGAGCAGCTTCTCGCGTTTCCGCAAATGTACTTAATGCAGATCGCAGGCGCGCGCGCCATGGGCGATATGCGCCTTTTCGTGTTCAAGTTTTTGCACACGCGCAAGCTTTCGTACTTTGACAAAACGCCCGTGGGGCGCCTCGTCACGCGCGTCACCAACGATGTCGACGCCATTAACGAAATGTTCGCCTCGGGTGCACTCAACGCATTCGGCGATCTTCTGCGCCTCGTTGTGATCGTCGTGATCATGTTGACGCTCAACTGGAAGATGTCGCTGCTCGCGTTTGCGGCGCTTCCGATCGTGGCGATCGGCGTGAACTGGACACGCCGCCGCATTCGCGACGCGTTTCGAGAGATCCGCCTCAAAACCGCGCGCATGAACACGTACTTGAACGAGCAAATCTCGGGCATGGCGGTGGTGCAGGCGTACGCACGCGAAGAACGCAGCGCCGAAGAATTCGACGAGATCAACACGGCCTACCGCGCCGCCAACAACCGCTCGATTGTGTACGACGCGTCGCTCGACGCCGCGATCGAAATGGTGTCGAGCGTGTGCATCGCCGCGATCCTTTGGTACGCAGGTGTACGCTCGCACGAGTCGCACGTTTCGTTTGGAACGCTGTTCGCCTTTGTTGCGTACATCGAAATGTTTTTCGTGCCGATCCGCGATTTGTCGGCAAGGTACACATTGCTTCAATCGGCCATGGCCGGCGCTGAACGCGTGTTTGAGTTGCTCGACAACAAAGACGAAGACGCGGCCGGCGCGCCGGAGGCATCGACGTCGGAAAAGCCTTCATCTCCAGGCAAAAAGGCGGCGATCTCGGCGATGACGAGCCCCGCCGCCACGGGTTCCGACGGGCTCAACAACGACGACGGCGGCCCCAAAAAAACCGCTTTTGAACTCTCGCACGTCGACTTTGAATACAAGCCGGGTGTACCCGTGCTGCGTGATGTTTCACTCGCCGCCGACGCCGGTGAAAAAATCGCCATTGTCGGAGCAACGGGCGCCGGCAAAAGCACTGTCACCGCCGTTTTGCTTCGCTTGTATGAAATCAAAGCGGGCGTTGTGTACGCATTCGGTAAAGACATTCGATCGCTTCCGCGGGCCGAACTTCGCCGCCTGTTTGCCGTTGTTCCGCAGGACGTTTTCCTGTTTCCAGGCACCGTCGCCACAAACATCGCCGCGGGTGACGCCGAGCCCGACATGGAAAACGTGGTTCGCGCGCTCAAACGTATCGACGCGCTCGACTTGTTTGAACGGCGCGACGGCGGTCTGCAAGCGCCCGTAAACGAACGCGGGTCCAACTTCTCCGCCGGTGAACGCCAGCTCATCGCGTTCGCGCGCGCCCTCTATCGCGACCCGCCGATTCTCATCCTCGACGAAGCCACGGCGAACGTTGACTCCGACACCGAAGCCCGCCTTCAACGCGCGCTCGATGGGGCGATGCGCGGTCGAACAGCGCTTGTGATCGCGCACCGCCTCTCCACCATTCGCGCGGCCGATCGCATCGTTGTGTTTCACAAAGGCCGCGTTGTGGAGCAGGGTACACACGAAGCACTCCTTGAGCACCGCGGTGTGTACGCACGCCTTTACGAACTCCAATTTTCGCGCGAGCCGCAAAGTCGTCGCGCCGGCTGACAAAGAGTACACTTTCGATCTTGGTGCTGCCCACCCCCGGTCGTCTGCTCGGCGCTTCGCGCTCTCGCGCCGCCCGCCCCGCCCAAATCGCTCGCTTGCGCTCGCTCAGGGCGGGGCACCGCGCGTCGTGTACACACTGTTCGGTCAGCGCCAAAGCCGCGCGCCCCACGCTGGGTAGCGCCTCACTTGGTGAGTTTTGGCCGCGCCGCAACGCGCGCGATCGCCTTGACCTTCAAGGCAACCTCCGAAGTCTCTTCCGGGTCTTGTTGGGGGTAGAGTTCGGCCAAAAGCTTCACTTGAAATCGCGCATAAAGCGGGAGCCGGTTGGTGAGCTTCACCGGCACGTATGTCGTCAACGTTTCGTTTGAACCAACGGTCAGCAGCGCTCGAATCCACTCTTCGTCGAGCAGGTTGCGCTTTTGATACTTGCGCGCTTCCAAGAGTTTTTGCTCCACGCGATTGTCGATGTACTGCGCGGGATGGCTTCGATTGGCTTTGAGCCACGCTTCGCGAATTTTGGACGTGAGGCCGGGCGCCGCTTCAGCCGCCTCCATGTCGGACTTGAGCAGCTCCGCCGCGAGATCGAGCAGCTCCTTGAGCCTCTTGTCGGCGGGAGCGAGCGGCTTTGCCACCGCCACTGTGGTTTTCAGCGTCTCCACCTCATCAAACGGAAAGGCCAATGTTCCACCGAGAAGCGCGAGCGGCGCCTCACCGTCGTCGCCTTTGGTGGCGTTCGCCCCTTCGGCAGCGGCAGGATCTTTTGAAAGGATGTTGTAGAGATCGGCCTTTTCGGCTTTTTCAATGGCTTCAGGCGATGGAGGTTGCGGCGGCGGCTTCCCCTGCTGAGGCGGCGGCGCTTTGGGCGGCGGCTTCATCCACGGCCCAAACACCGCATGATCGCGAAGCCGCGGAGCAATGGCTCGGTCGTACCAAAGCACTTCGAGATAGTCGGCGCTTTCCGCTTTGCCGGCCTCCGGCTCTTCCGTTTTGGCAGCGACCTTTCGTTTGGGAGCAGGCCCCGCGGCCGCGTTGGACGCCGCGAGTACACCGACCGATGTGGCGGCGCTCATTGAGCGCGCTTCGGCATCGCTGAGCTTGAGAACAGGGCCCGCATCGACCGGTGGACTTGAACTCGACACGCTCGGCGCCGCCGAAACCGGCGCAATGGCCGCGGCGAGTGCAAAATTCGACGCGTTTGACAGCGAAACAGGTGCGGCCACCGGTGCGCGCATCATCACATCGAGCGGCGGCGGCTCCGCGACAGGCTGCGCCGAGAACGTGGGCGGCGGCGCAAACGGGGGAGGCGCCCCAAAGGTGGGCGCTACAGCCGGTGTACCCGGCGGCGGAGGAATCATCCCGGGCGCAGGAGGTATTGTGGGCGGTCGCGTTCGAGGTGCTGTCGGCGCCTCTTGACCGAACGGCAAGGCACTTTGCGGCGGCGGGGGAGGGGGCGGCGCCGGCGGCGCTCCCGCTGATGCAAGCCACGCTGGACCGGCGGCCGACGCCAGGTACTCCGGCGTCACCACGAACTCTTCGGTTCCACTGCGCCGCGACTGAACGGCGGAGGATGCCGCCCGCGCCCTCTTGTTCGCGGGGGCGGGCACAGAATCTGGCTTTTTTGCCGGCGAAAACGGCAGTTGAGGCGACGGCGGCGCCGCTTCTTGCACCGCCGTAATTTCGCGAGCCACGTCGTCTGTGGATGGCTGATGTGGCCTTCCCGCACTTCGTAGCGGCTTTGCGGGAGCCTCGTCGCCGTCGGGAGCTTCCGCCCCCAACACCAACACGCGCTCTCCGGGCGATGCAATGGCCAATCGAATTCCAACGGGGGTTGGGTTTCGCGTTTCACCTTCGCTGGACGTGATGTGTACACGGCCTCGCGGGGTCGCGCTCGAAACCCCAAAGTGAGCACGAAAAGTGAGTGTACACCGCGCGCGATCCGTGTCGATCCACAGCGTGTCGGCTTCCAACGCGATTTCCCGCGGCGCTTCGCCGGCAAGCTCAACGGTTGCGATCGGCTTTATGCCGGGCAGCCGGGTGTTGAGGCGCTCATGCTCCGGGTGCAGGTTTTCGAGCAAGATCGATTGATCCGCCCGAAGGCTCGCAAGCTGCTGATCGAACGGAGCATCCTGAAAAAACGCCGCATCAAAATCATCGCCGAGGGGCCTTCGCAAAGCGTCGCGAAGGTTTGCGATGTCGTCGCGACCCGCGAGCCGCTCCACGCGCGAAGGCCACGTTGAAGGGATTGGACCAAACCCCACCGGGGGCATGTGTTGCTCGGGATCGCGCCACTCCACCGCCGCGGGTTGCAGATTGGGGAGGTGCTTCTGCCCGTAGGGATCCCGCGCTCCGTCCAACACCACACCCACCGGATTCCACGTGTCGGGGCCTCCCGGCGCGCGCTCGTACCGCAGCGGCATTTTCGTCCACGCGCTGCCCAGCCGCAGATCTCCCGTCGCCGTGAAAAGGCGTGGCCCAAAGACCTGAATCACCTTGTCGATTTCGCCCACTGCAATGCGAGCGTGCAGCGATTGAACAGGCCGCCCGTTCGGCGCAAATGCGCTGCCTACCAGCAACACCTCGGCTTTCCGTTTCAGGGGCGCCAAGTCGCTCGGCACGTACAAGCTTCGTTTAGGGTCGTCGTCCCAATAGCCCTCCGATTCGTGGATTTCCTCCGCCTCCGACGAAACGGCGCACACGCCCGGAACCAACAGAAGCGTGAGCTTCGCGACAATTGTCAGCGCGAAAACGCCCTCAGCCGGCTGAAAACCAAACGCCGTTGCAACGAAGGGTGGCTTGGTGACGACTTCCATAACGCTGTTGCCAAGCCTCCCAAAAAACTAGCCCACTGCTCGCATGCCCTTGGCGGCCAAATCGAATGTTTGCGCATTCTCCGCCACACGGTCAAGGAAGGTTTGTCGAAGGATGGGGTTTTGAATACGCTCCGCCCGCTTCTCAATCGCGCGACGTGCTTCAGCGAGCGCCTCCGCGGCTTGGTCCCGTCGACCTGCGCTGATCAGCGCTTCGATGTGCGTCAGCCGCACCAGCGCCTCACCTTCTTCGATGGTTCCGCCGAGTCGCCGCAGGCTGTCCATGGCTTCTTCAGCCGCTCCCAGTGCTTCGTCGGTTCTTCCTTTCGCCAGAAGCGCTCGGGCCCGCGCACCCAGTGCGTACACATGCAGCGCGGGCATTCCCTTGGTTGTGATGTCGGCCACCTGGTTCAACGCCGTGTCGAGATCACCCGTCGCCGAAGCGCAAAGCGAAAGGTACACACGCGCCCCCACTTCGAGCCGCCGATCTCCCTGAGCAATCGCCGCAGCCAGGCTCTCTTCGAGCAGCGTGCGCGCTTCGGCGAACTTCCCCACGCGGCTCAGCACGTTTCCCAGGTTTTGTTTGGCCGCCGAAAGCAGTTGCGGAAGTGCCAGCGGCTCCGCATGCGTGAGCACCTCGCGAAGCGCTGTTTCGGCGCGTTCGTAAGCGCCCAGCGCGCCGTAAACGTGGCCTTGATTGGCGTGTTGAATTGTCGCCGACCGAACGTCGCCGATTTCCAAAAACGCCCCCGTTGCCAACTCCGACCTCTCCACGAAGGCGCACAAATCCCCTTCACAAAGCGCCGCGATCGCACGCGTTTCGAGCACACGGGCGCGCACCTCGGGAGCGGTCGCAACAGCGCCGTCGTCGGCCTGCACAAGCACATCGAGCAGTGCCGCCGCCGTTTTCGCGCGCCCTCCCAAAAGCGCCGCCGCTGCCACGCGCGCGCACGCGACCATCAGCGCGGCCGATGCCGACTGGCCGGCTTTTGCCACGCACGCGATCAGCTGCTCGCCCAGATCATCCACCGTCGCGGGCTCCAAAAGCTTCAGCGCGCACGACGCAAGTTCACTCGCGGCCGTGCACCAAGGCGCGCTGCCAGTTGGCAACGCTTCGAGCGCTGCGAGCGCGTGTGCCCGCCCCTCCGTGTTGCGCCCACGCCACCGCTCGGCTTCGGCCTTCACAAGGTGCAACGCCCCCAATTGTGGGCCCGCGGCGCCGCATCCAATCGCCCGATCCGCCCGCTCGATCGCATCCGCCAAGTCGTTGCCCGCGAGAGCCTGCTCCGCCGCGTGAAGGTAATGCGTCACCGCATCGGCCGGCTGCCCACCGCGCTCGTAGTGCTCCGCGAGCAGCATCGGATCGCGCTCTCCCGCCGCCTCAAGCACTTCGGCCGCACGCCGATGCCCGCGCATACGATCGGCCTCGTCGAGCATTGCATAAGCGGCCTCGCGCAAAAGCGCGTGACGAAATGCGTACTCTTCTCCCGGCGAACCAGGCACCGCGCGGAGCTTCGTGAGCAGCTCCGAAAACACAAGCGGATCGAGAAGAGCGCGCGCGTCCGCCGCGGAGACGCCGAGCATGGCGGCCAACGGTTCGGTCCGAATCGACGCGACCAACAAACTGCACGCGCGCAGCGCCATTCGCGACGATGGATCGAGCGTATCGAGCACCGACTGCGCCATGGCGAGCACCGTTTGCGGCAGCGAATCGACCTTGCCCGCCGCGGCGGCCCTCAGCAGCTCCTCCAGATAAAATGCGTTCCCCGCCGACATATCCACAAGCTTGCCGATGAGCGCCGCATCGGCCTCTTGCCCGAGCACCACGCGCGCAAGTTGCGTTGCGCTTTTTTTCGAAAGTGCCGGAAGCCGAATCTCCGTCATCGAGGCTCGTCGAAACAGATCCGGAAAACGCGTGTGTACCTCCGGCCGCGCCACCGCCAGCACGCAGATCGGCCACTCGTGCCGCATCACCGCGTCCACAAACCGAAGGCTCGGCAAGTCTCCCCAGTGCAAATCCTCCAGCACAATCAACAGCGGCCCCGCCTCCGTTTCGGCGCGCACAAGCGTTTCAAAAGCGCGCAACATCTGGTCCGCCATCAGCGGTGGTTCACGCCGCGCCGCGCGCAGCTGAACACTCGCCGCGTCGTCGAAAGGCAGCGCACACACCTCGCCCAAAAACTCCGTTGTGCTTTGCGCAAGCGCGCCCGAAACATGCCGACCCACACGCGCGCGCAGCTTCTTTTGCGCCACATCCGGCGAGTCGGTTGCGCCGATCCCCGTGGCCCGCCGCAACGCCTGACTCAGCAGCGCAAACGGCGAGCCCGCCGCGAGCGGATCCGACCGTCCAATCCACACCTCCAGCTCGGGATGACTCTGCTCCGCGCGCCGCACCACTTCATGCCGCAGTCGCGACTTCCCAGCGCCCGCATCACCCGTCACAAGCGCCGCGCGCGCCGCACGCTCCTCAACAACCTCCGCCAAGATCGCGAGAAGTGTACCCATCTCCCGCTCACGCCCAACGCAGGGTGTCGGCTTGCCCAGCAACGTCCGCGAGATCTGCCCCGCATCCCGCTCGCCGCGCAGATACAGGCCCAACTCATCACCTCCGATATCGAAGCGCGCGTCCAGCAGCCCCGCCGCCGTTTCATCCAGCCTGATCGCGAACGACCGATCCCGCCGAAGCATTGGCAGATTGCGATCCAACGCTTCCGCCACGCGGTTTGACGCCGCGTGCTCCCCCACAAGCACACAAAGCGGCATTCCAATCAGCAACGGCCGAAGCGCGAGCGCCGTCCGCGCCGCCCGAGCCGCTCGATCCGTCGCGCGCCCTTCCGCCGGAATCGCCGCCAAAATCGACCGATCCGCAAGAAAGTGTACCTCCGCGCCCAAGGGCCGCGCCGCATCCACAAGCGCCTTTCGATCCTCGTCGCTCAGCACCAAAACCAGATCATCCGATGCCGCCGCCGCCAACACCGCGCACCCAAAACTCCGCTCCGACGCAGTCAGCGCTCCACCGCGGGCCGCACCGGCGCGCGGAAAAATCGTCGTGTGCGATGGTGACGACGCATCTCTCCGACGCTCAAGCGTTGTGGCCACCGCCGCCGCACTCGCAGGTCGGTACTCCGGCTCCCGCTCCAACATCTGCGACACCAAATGGTCAAGCCACTCCGGCACGTCCGCACGCACTGATCGCAACCGTGGCGGCTCCTCCAACACAAGCTTCACCAAGATCGCCAACAGATCTTCACCCGTGAAAGGAGTCGCCCCTGTCAAACACTTAAAGAGTACACATCCCAGTGCGTACACATCGGCCGGCGCCCCAATACTCGACGAATCGCGCGCCTGTTCGGGCGCCATGTACCCCGCCGTACCGATCACCGCGCCCGTGCCGGTCACCTCATCCTCCACGTCGATCGGCCGAGCCACCCCAAAGTCAATCAGCCGCACGTTCTCGGGATCGCCACCCACAAGCATGATGTTTCCCGGCTTCAAATCCCGGTGCACCACGCCCGCGGCATGTGCAGCCGCAAGCGCGCGCGCGATCGCCGCAGCGCACGCCACCGCGTCATCCACCCCAAGCGGCCCAGAAGCGATGCGCTCCCGCAGCGTCATCCCCTCCACCCACTCCATCACCAAATACGCCTGCGACTCCTCCGGCCCATTCCCCGACGCGATGTACCTCACGATCCCCGGATGAGACAGCCGCGCAAGCACCATCGCTTCCCGCGCGAAGCGCGCCGCCTGACTTCGACTTTCGTGAGAGCCGATCTTCACCGCGATCGGTTGACCCGTCACCAAATCAAAACCGCGGTACACCGCACCCATTCCACCGCGTGCGGTAAGGTTCTCCAGGCGAAAGCGCTCGCCGAGGATCACCGGAGTTCCCATCCTCCTGTTCGTATATCAGCCGGCCGCCCACTTGCGGCACCAATGCGCGCCGCACCTCAAGC
Organism: Polyangiaceae bacterium; assembly: GCA_016712345.1. Classification (GTDB taxonomy): domain Bacteria; phylum Myxococcota_A; class Polyangia; order Polyangiales; family Polyangiaceae; genus JADJRH01. Next base: position 5,337,480 of record JADJRH010000011.1, on the reverse strand, counting down.
CCACAGAAAGCCGTCGCGCGTCACGTGGCACACGACGCTCTTCCCCATCAGCTGCCCACCCCCGGTCGTCTGCTCGGCGCTTCGCGCTCTCGCGCCGCCCGCCCCGCCCAAATCGCTCGCTAGCCCGCGTTATTCACAAGGACTCCGCGCGAGAGGGTCCGAATCCGCGCTGCAAAGGCCGTACGTCGGTGCTCGGAACCTCCAACAGACGGAGAGTCTGTTTCCGGTCCTGCGCCCCGGCGTGCGGCCTTTTCGCTGCGGATTGGGCCCTTCGCGCAATCGCCTCGTGAATAACGCGTGCTTTCGCTCAGGGCGGGGCCGCGCCGCAGCGTACACATGGTTCGGCCCCCCGTCGCCGCGTCAAATAAAGTACTCAATGTCCGGCGGCGGCGGCCCAAGCGTCGGCGGTTTCGGCTTTTTTCCAAGCGCTTTTCGAATGGCGTACACAATCCACAAAAGCCCAATCGCGATCACCCCCGGCAGAACGGCGCCCACTTTTCGCTTTGGATCCTGAAAAATCAGCTCCGCCGCAACGTACACAAGCACCGACGCAAAAATGCGCTTCAGCCAGATCTGCGGCACATACGGCACGAGCGATGCGCCCCCCAGCGCCCCAAAAACAAATCCCAACGCAATGAGCGCCGCCACGCGCACATCCAGCATTCCGTTGCGGTAATATTGCATCGCCGCAAAGATCCCAATCGGCGGCACAAGCGCACCGATCGTCGTTCCCTGCGCGCGCCCCTGCGTAAAGCCAAACACCAAAACGAGCACCGGCACAAGCACCACCGCGCCCCCAATGCCGAGCATGCCTGAGAGCACCCCCACAAGCAGCCCAGTCACTACAAACATCCACGCTTGATCCATCGTTTCCCGCTTTTCCGAACAGTATAAAAGGCTCCCTCCCAGAATACCACTTAGCCACCGATATTAGCCGCCCTCCACCAATCCACGCCGAAGTGCAAAACGTCCCCTGCGCACCTATTGCGAACTCCGCCTCTCCTTCGTCGAGTGGCCAGCGACGGCCGCTCCCAAGGTAGACCGGAACGAGGGTAGACCGGAACGAGGGTAGACCGGAACGAGGGTAGATCGGAGCGAGGGTAGACCGAAACGAGGGTAGATCGGGTCGATGGTAGATCGGGTCGATGGTAGATCGGAACGAGGGTAGACCGAAACGAGGTTAGATCGGAACGATGGTAGATCGGAGCGAGGGTAGACCGAAACGATGTTAGATCGGAACGATGGTAGATCGGGTATGCCCCGCTGTCGGAAGAACAAACTCGGCGCGGGCACCTGGCGTGAATCCTATACCCACACTTCGCCCCTATGCCCCCAACGCACAAACGACCGACGGCGGCTGGTCACCGATCTCGCGCGTGTACACATCTCCCCCGGCCGCCCATAAATGCCATCTTGCGCCCCCTCGGCGCGTGTCGTACGCGTTCCACCATGTTCGCGCCGCGATCGATATTGGCCTTCGTTTCCCCTGTGTTTGTGCTTGCCCTCGCGGGCTGCGGTCCCGACGATTACAACCCCGGCCCTGAAACGTGTGACCGGTCCGAAGAGCGCAACCCACCCGTCTTGTACACCGAAGGCACCGTTCTAAACGGTGTGTACATGACAAGCGATTGGGATGGTGAACTGCTTTGGTTTCCCGGTGGAATGCACTACGAGCTTGAACACAAACTCGGCGACGTGCCCCGCTTTTACCAAGCGTACCTTTCGTTCAACCGCCACGGCACCGAAGATGAAGGCACCATCGCGCAGGCCGCCGGATCGCAGGTAGAACTTGTGCGCGCCGATACAGAAACCATGGTGGTTCGCAACGCCGAGTGTGTGGATTATTGGCTGCTTGTAGTGGCCTCCACCGGTTCTCCTTGAGCCGGGTAATTTGAGGCTGCTCGCGACTGTTCAACAAGCAGCCTCGCTCATCAGATTCAATTTTGCGTCAGTGTCAGGCGCGCGTCGAAGCCCAGATCGCTGCTGTTTGCCACCGCCTGGTGTACCTCAACCGCCAAAACGTTTTTCCCAGTGACCAACATCGACGGGTCCACCGTAAAACCGATAAACATGTTTTCTTGACCACCGTCCACAATGTTCGACGCGAGCGTGTCCGTCATAATAGCGCCGTCCGGCATGTTCCAACGCACCCACTCATTGCCGTTGATAAACACCACCGCCCCATCGTCCACATTCAGTTCAAGCGTTGCCGCCGTCACCGCGTCTTTGTTTGCAACGTCGAATGTCGTTCTAAACCAGGTTGAAATGTACTTGGACTGCTGGCTTGGACCGTATCCAACATTGGTCACAATATAAAAATCTCCGTACCCGAGCGGGGCTGTTCCCGTTGGCCACTGGCCATCGTTAAAGCCTGAGTCGTCCCATCCAGACGCCACCGTTCCTTGGTCCCAGTAGCGGTACGCGCTCCCTTCTGGAAGCACCGTCACCATCACGGGCCCACCGGTTGTGGTTGTCGTTGTGCTCGTTGTGGTGCTCGTCGTCGTGCTTGTGCTCGTCGTCGTCGTTGTCGTTGTCGTGCTCGTTGTGGTTGAACTCGTCGAACTCGTCGTGCTTGTCGAGGTGGTTGAACTCGAACTCGTGGTGCCGCCCGAGCTGGTCGTTGCTCCCCCGGTCCCCGTTGTTCCACCGCTGCCGCCCGTGCCGCCGGTGTTCGATCCGCCCGACCCAAACACGCCTTCGAGATCAAAGCTGCACCCCGCTACATACAGCACCCCAACCGAGAGGATCGCGGTGATGCGAGCAGCGCGGCGACTCGCTCTTCGAAAAGACCGCTCCGAGCGACTCAACAATTCCGCCGAAGCTTTAAGAGAACGACCCTTGCTCATCATCACGTGCCTCCTCAAGCAAACCGCCCCCATCCTACCTGCATCGCGAGCGAACTGTAACCCCCATCGACAGTCCCAAGAGAAGCGATAGCGGTCACACACGTTTTGTGAGGCCCGTCAGGGCGTCGCGAGGCAACGCACCACGTCCAGACACACGGGTTGTTGCAGCAACCCGCCAACCACACCTGACACCGGGCAACTACCCACTTCTTTTTCTACCAACTTTTGAATTTCAAGAAAGAACAAACAGCACTGCGCGCACGCATCAATGTGACCCGAAGTAGAGCACGAATCCATGCGCACCGTGTCCCATTGATCAATGTTGCAAAGCACATCCAATTTCTGTTCATCGGTCGAAGCACCGCACCCCTCAAACATCCAGAAGAGGGATGATTTTTCGGCGCAGTTACCCATGTCCCAACTCGTTATCTGGCGCGCAATCTGACCATACGTTTCGGCGCAGTCGGGAGTCAGTTTACCAAACAACGCCTTGCGCAGATCAATCGCCGCCTCCAGCAGCTTCCGCATAAACCCCTGGAAGCTGTCATTCAACTCGCCCGACGTGTAGAGCGCGCGTTTGTCACCTTTCAGATCGGTGCCCGCATCACCCCGCGCCGTACCCTCGCACAGCTTGGACTTGGTGTGCGCGAGTGAGATCGTCCAACCTTTCTTACCTTCCAGTTCCCCTTTCACCTCATCCACAGTCTTCCCATCATTCCAGTTTCTTGACACCACCGCGGCGAGGCCGAACGCCGTCGCCACCGCGGCCTGGGTTCGCCGGAGGCGCCACCACAACAAGATAACCTGAATGGTCCTCGGTAGAGCGGCCGACGCAAAAGCCACCATTCCACCCCCAGGCGCCAACAAAAGGCCTGCCGTTCTACCGGTTGGGTCGGTTTTGTTGGGAGGATCGTTGTGAGCAAACGAATAGGGAGGTTCGCCCGAAACCGGATCACGCGTTAAAAACCTTCCAAGCGAAGGGTCAAGATACCGAGCGCGAAGGTACACAAGCCCCGAAACATCCGTCGCTTCGCCTTGAAAACCGTACCCGTTTGGCGAAGTGCCCGACGACGCCAACACTTCACCAAATGCGCTGAATGTGTACGCATCCGACGTTCCCTGCGTTCCCATCGGCCGAAGCGCCCGCACGCTCTGAGCATCGTTCAGGTAAAAGAGCTTGATATTGTCGCGCACGTCCGCGGCACGCCCGCTCCCACCGTACACATACGACGCGATCGGTTGACCGTTCGAGTCATATTCGCCCACCACCTCCGCGTACTCACGCAACGGATCGACAAGGTAATCCACCTTGTTGCCCGCCACCGTCTGCGAATATCGAATCCCGTCAATGTCATACGCAAACGACATCGCCATTCCACTCGGCGGCGTGAGCGTCAACAATCTACCCTCCGCGTCGTATTGGTAGGTGGTCACGTTCGACCCGTTTTTTGCCTGCCGCTTCGTGAGCCGCCCGGCCCCGTCATAAAAGAAATCTTCAACCGTTGAAGCCGTCAATTTCCCCTGCGCATCGTACGAGTATAAAACCGTCCCGTTTGGATCTGTTTTGGACGTCCGGTGTCCCGCCGCGTCATACGCGTAGGTGATCACACCCGTCGGACGATTTTCCAAAGTCAGTTGCCCCTTCGCATCGTACGCGTACACAACGGTAGACGTTCCACCCGCCGATGTTTCGGTAATCTGCGTGCGCCGCCCGTTGGCGTCATATTGATGGGTAAAACTCAAAAGCAACGTTCCGTTCGGCGCGTTGTGCGTCACACTCAAAAGCCGACTCATTGAGTCATGGGTGTACGCCGTCGTTCCACCGTCGGGCATCACCACATTCGCGAGTCTACCCAGCGCATCATGGGTATAGTTCACCATCCCAATTCGCGAATCGCTCATCAACGTCACGCGCCCCGCTTGATCATACTCGTACGATGTCGTGCCTTCGGGCGTCGCGCGCGAAGTGATCCTTCCGGCCGCGTCATACCCGTAGCTCAACATCCCTTCCGGCGTCTCAATCTCGTTTAACCTACCCGTCAAGCTGTCATACGTGTACGTTGTCGGACCGTGCGCATCGGCCACAGTCACGCGATCACCCCCCGGTGAGGGTTGCAGTGTGTACACCGTGGGCATCACGCTGCCCGCTTTTTGAATGGTCAACTTTGTCAGGTTGCTATTCGCATCATATTCATAAGCGGTGGTCAAACCGTCAAACCCTGTTTTGAGTGTGATCCTTCCGGCCGAGTCATACGCATACGTCTCGGCCATCCCGCCGCCCGGAAGAGTGCGTTCTACAACCCGCCCCGCCGAGTCATACACCGACGTGAGCGCATTTCCCTTGGGATCCGTGACAAGAGTGAGATGCCCCACCGAGTCGTAACCGAACGTTGTCGACTGGCCGTTTTCATCCGTCATTGAAGTTAAGTGCCCGGCCGCATCGTAGCCGCGGCTCGTGATCTGACCCCCGCGACCAATCATCTTGGTTTCACGCCCCACCACATCGTACTCAAAATGTTCAGACGTCGAGTCAGGGTACAGGATTGCGGTTCTTCTACCCGCCGGGTTATACTGATATTGACGCGCGTTTCCCAGCGCATCCACCATTTGAGTCACCCGCCCCGCCGCGTCATACGCGGTGAGCGTGATCGCGCCGGTTTCGTCCACCTCTTTGGTGACGTGACCCACAGCGTCCACCTCCCACGTGCGCTGGTGACCGAGCGGGTTCACCTCTTTTGTCTTCCGGCCCAAAGCGTCGTAAAAGAACAGCGTCGCGGCCCCGTCCCCCGCAATCATCTTGGTACGCCTCCCCAACGCGTCATATTCGTACTCCACAAACACCCCATCCCTATCAAGCACCCCTGTCACATTGCCAAGCTCGTCGTATGCGTACGCTTCTTTGGCCCCCGTGGGCGCCTGCGCTGTCGGCGGGTAGGTTTTGAGCGTCAATCTACCCATGGGGTCATACGCTTGTTGAACCACCCCACCGCCCGGACTTGTCAGCGTCGTCGGCCTGCCGTTCGCGTCGTACGTGGTGCCCGTTTGCCCCTGTGAATCGGTGGTCATCACCAACAAGTCGTTGTCGTCATATTGGAAGGTGGTGATCTCATCCATGGCGGGCGCCGGATGCTCCGCAATGCGCTTTGTCAGCCGGCCCCGGCTGTCATATTCAAACAACGTGGTGTCCCCCGCGGGGCCCACCTGCGATGTTTTGTGACCCGCGGCGTCGTAGCCCATTGTCGTGGTAACACTCATCGCCCCGTTTGTTTCTGTACTGCCCGTGCGCTGACCCTTCGAGTCATACGCCATGGTTTGCACAAGCCCCGCCGGAGTTGTCACCTTTGTCAACTTACCCGCCGCTGTGTACTCAAGTGTTTCAGGCCCCTTCAGCGGCGCGCTCACCACCAACTTGGTGCGATTACCGGCCGCATCGTACGAACTGGCCCATCCCGTTGTGTGGCCCGACGGATTGGTTTCCGAAGCAAGGTTCCATTTCGCGTCGTACGTGAACGTCCAGATCTGACCCAGCTCGTCGGTCTTTTTCGTCACAAGGCCATTGGCGTCATATTCATACTTCACGGGTAGACCCACCGGTGATGCCACCTGAGTCAATTGCCCATTCGCCCCAAATTGTGCGCTCGTTACCGCGCCGTTTACCCCTGCCACCGCCGCCGTTCCGGCCAAGGGATTAAAATCCAAAATCTCCGGGTTTTGATTGGCATCAAACTGCTTCTTCATCCGCCCGTCGGCGTCGTACTCCAACCGCATGGGCGTTGTGCCGGCCGGGTCCACAACGCGTTCCAATTGATGGTCAAAGTAGTATGAAAACGTCGTGACCTGATTTTTTCGGTCCGTCACCGTTGTCAGATCGCCCGTTGGACCATAGGCATATTTCACCGATTTACCGTCGGGCCCCACCACCGACGTAATTCTACCCGAACCGTCTTTTACAAATGTCACCCCCACGCCGCTCGGCTGGTTCACCAACCCGGTGGGCTGCATCTGTACCGAGTTACCGTGCGCGTCACCCACCCGAGTCACTGAACCACCGTATTTGATATCGTACTCTCGGCCACCCAACGTTGTCAGACGAATGTCCTTCAGATCCCACAAAGTATAGTCAACATCCACATACAAACTGGTGGTGCCGTCGTTGAGCCATATCACATAATTGTCGGTCAACGATTGCAACTTTGCCCCGGCCGGCCCCCCGTTTGCTGAAACGTCACATACCCCTGACAAGCCCCTTGAAACGCGTATGTAATGTTTGAAATAACCGGTTTAAACCGGTATAGTTCGTGTTCATTTAACCGAACTTCAATGTCATGCCCTTTGATTTCTGTCTGGGTAGGCTGACCAAAAATCGGCGGGCACGTGAGCGTCCAGCTTTGACCCACTGGAATGTTGCGCGACACATTCACCTTGGTTCCAAGCGATAATGACCATTCCTGCCCAAACTCTTTTTTCAATGCCCGTTTGCGACTGTCATACATACGAAGCACCTGAACGGCCACGCCCACCACCTCAATCTTCATGTCCTCATACGTGACAATCACGTTGCCCACCTTGTTTTCGCCCGCGATCTTCACGTCTCGAACATCCTGCACAACGGCGCTGTTGCACCCCACCGCCCGCAGTCGCAAATGGATAATTCCGTTTTCAATCAACGTTGGATCCAGCGCCCCAAGCGCACCCGAAATCACATTACCCGTCCCTGACTGAAGCAATGTGTACGCAGTCTCCCCATCGGGCGCCCATTCTAAATACCAACTGTCAATGGCACCTGTTACCGTACCCGTTACGTTGAGCGGCGTCGCGACGGTGGTCAGATCCGTCACGTTTCCAATCGAGACGCCCAACGTTCCACTTGTGTTTCCACAGCCCGACGCGCACGTTTTCATCTGACCGTTGACAAGGGCCACATCATCGGTGTTGCCGTCACAATCGTCGTCAATGGTATTGCCACATACCTCCGCAGTGGGTTGAGGCGCGCTGCAAGCGCCCCACTTGCCGGCGGTGCATGCGATCACACCGGACCCGCACGCCGTCGAGCACGGCTCTGTCAGGTTTTCATCTACCTGACCATCGCAGTTATCGTCCAACCCGTTGCACACTTCAGGCAAGATCGCACACGGGTTTGGCGCCGCACATTGACCGGCAATACAGTTTTCACCCAAGCCGCAGCCAACTCCGCACGCCCCGCAGTTGGACGCTGTCGACAGACTCGTCTCACACCCATTGGCCGGGTTGGCATCACAGTTGGCAAAACCTCCCTGACACATCACAATCGCACACGCCCCGCCCTGACACATTCCCGTCGCGTTGGCCAAATCGCACGAATCGCCGCAGAACGCGCAGTCTGACTGTGTACCCAGCGTGGTTTCACACCCGTTTGGCGCGTTGCCGTCGCAATTGCCCTTTCCCGGATCGCAAAACACACCACACACACCACCCTGACATGTTTCACCGGCACCGCACTTCACACCGCAGCTTCCGCAGTTGGCCGGGTCGATACCTGACTGAATTTCACACCCGTCGTTCAACTCACCGTTGCAATCTGACCAACTGTTGTCACACGATGAAAGTGTACACACGCCCGCTTCACACCCCGGCGTGCCGTTGGGTGCCGAACACGTGTTGCCGCAGGTATCGCAGTTATTGGGATCCGCCGGCAAATTCGCCTCGCACCCGTTTTGTCCATTGCCATCGCAGTCCGACCATTCCGCCTCGCAGTCCACAACGCTGCACGCTCCGGCTTCACACGCCGACGTGGAATGTTCGTTGCCGCAGGGTGTACACATGGGATCGGCGCACCCAAACTTGGGATCGTTCGTGGGTACACATGTTCCACCACACGGCTTTTGGTCCGGTGGACACTCCGGTGAACCGCCGCCGCCCACGTTGCCGCCGGCTCCCGTTCCACCCGTTCCACTCGCTGCGCCGCCCGTGGAGTTGTTTGTTGAGCTGCCGCTCGAACCGCTGTTCGTCGCTCCTCCGCCGGCCGTGCCGCTTGTTGTCGCGTCGCCCCCGGTGCCGCTGCTGGAGGTGCTGCTCCCTTCACCGCAGGCCGAAGTGACTACCCCAAAAACAAACAACAAAAGAAGCCAACTGGAGCGGGAAACAAGACGGTCTGTGTACATCTGTAACTCCGAGTGATCGCGGCCCTTGCGCACGCGCAACGTCGCACCGTCCGATATTAAAGGAATGCAATCTCCAGCGCAGCATGAATTGACGCTCACCGCCCCTTGACGTCGATATCGACCCGGAAGACAGTCCGTCTGTGCACTCTCCCCACGTTTCACACGTTCAATACAAAACAGCCCGCATCCTTTTCAACACCGTTGCTGCACTCGGCACAGGTGGTCCATGCCGTATCGAGAAACGTCACAAAGCATTTTTTGTCGCTCCCAGCCGCAGCTTTCGCTGCACCAAAAACGTATGAGCTATCGCCGTTCGTCAGATGATCGACCCGGCTCACCGCGCTGGCGGCAACGTCACCGCTCCAAGCTCATCGCTATGGGCTTACCTGACACCGTTGTTGATTCTGATCGCACCCTCAACTACGTTCTTTTGCACGGGGATGACGCGTATCAAAGCGGCTGGTCAGCAACGTGGCTTTCAGAAACGCAGGCTCAACAACTTCTTGAGTTCCTGACCAACGCGTTTGCCGATCAAACGCCTTACGACATCTTCCGGGTGTTGCGGCAACGGCTCGGCCTCAAGTGAAATGAACGCTCCGCGGTGCAACCGGGGCTCGTCGCGCGCCGCGCCCGCGCGTGCTCGCTCCCGACGGGTGCTGCGGAACTCGCTCGGTCGGCGCAAGCGCCGCCCTCGCTCAGACAGTCCTCGCGCCGTCGGTCGCTGCGCTCGCGCGGGCGCGGCGCGCTCCTCGCCTTCCATTTTGGTGCTGCGCTCGCGCGGGCGCGGCGCGCTCCTCGCCTTCCATTTTTGGGGGCGTGGAATGGGTAGATTCAGGTGGGTAGATTTGGGCGCCGATTTCTACCCGTCAAAGATTTCGGAGAGCGTATTGGCGGTGAGGATGCGATCGAGCCACGTTTCTAAGTCGGTAGAATGGGCCTGCTCAACGCGTGCGGCGAGCTGCGGGGGGCTTCGTCGCGCGCCGCGTCCGCGCGTGCTCGCGCCCGACGGCGCTGCGGAACTCGCTCGGTCGGCGCAAGCGCCGCCCTCGCTCAAACAGTCCTCGCGCCGTCGGTCGCTGCGCTCGCGCGGGCGCGTCGCGCTCCTCGCCTTCCATTTTGGTGCTGCGCTCGCGCGGGCGCGTCGCGCTCCTCGCCTTCCATTTTTGGGGGCGTGGAGTGGGTAGACTCAGATGGGTAGATTTGGGCGCCGATTTCTACCCGTCAAAGACTTCGGAGAGCGTATTGGCGGTGAGGATGCGCTCGGCCCATGTTTCCAGATCGGTGCGACTTGCACGTTCTATGCGGGCAAGCCGCGGCGCGTCGACGGTGCCGAACTTGAGCTGCAATTGACGAAGCAGCAGCGTGCGGTGGCCTTGCTCCACACCTTCTTCGCGACCTTGTTTGACGCCTTCCTCGCGACCCAGCTTGATGCCTTCTTTTCGGCCTTTTTCAATGCCGAATTTTTTCCCTTTGGCGATGAGATGTTCGGCGATGCTGGGCATAATGTTCTTATCCTCCATTTTCAGAATCTTTGCAAGCCTCGGAAGCACTTCTGTTTGCGACGCTTCATGAACCGACAACATGTATCGAAACACAATGGACATGGCGGCAATGCCGTTGCGGCTTTGGAGTAGAGCGTGGAAATGTGCCTGCCACAGATCGGCCGTGCGTAACAACTCTTGGGTGCTGGTGGCTGTTTTCAAGCACCACAGAGTGATTTTGCTGAACTCGCTCATGGCGCGGGTGCGCAATTCGTCATCGGAAACGGTCGCCAGGTCGTCTGCCAGCACACGAAAGGTGGGCACAAAGTCGCTGACCAAAGGGTCAAGCTCCGCGGGGATGTTTACCAGTTGTTTCAACTGCAATGGGTAGGTCCACGGTGTTTGACCATGGCAAAGTACCATTGGGATTACGATGGGTAGATGGGTGGCATTGGGATGTTCTTGAAGCCACTTGTCCCAAAGACGAACCAGGTATTTGAGTTGACGAAACGGTAGAAAGCGCTGGGGTTTGGCCTGGTGTTCAAAAAGCAGGTAGATGTAGGTTTTGGATCCTTCCATTTCCACCGAAAAAAGCAGGTCAGAATAGCTGGCCTTGAGCGCATCATCCACAAATGCGCCCGGCTCCAGTTTCAGGGTGGACCAGTTGATCTTGGCACTCAACTCTTTGGGGAGCAGGTGTTGTAACTCTCCTTTGGCATGTTGGGGATTACTAAACACGCGACGAACCAGTCTGTCATGAGGGTGACGAGCAACCTTTGTCTTGGCCTTTGCCTTTTCCATGTCTTGAGCCTTGAAGCGGCCGTTGAGAAGTGGCAGCTCCAGTCCTTACTGGGTGAATTAGGCCATTGTTATTTCGAAAAATGCATGGGCCGTGTTTTTTTTTTCGATCACCATCAACACGGCGGGCCAACCATCCCAACCCTTTTCATCTTTCAGGTCGGCGACGCCCCGGCACATTCACTCACGCGAACGAACAGCCTCGCTGGAATTGGTGCCGTGGACCCAGTGCAGAAACGCCGATGGGTAGAATCTGGACTGGCGAGTCTTGACGGCGCGACAAAGCGGAGAGGGGGGGCCGGGTAGTGCAAGCGTTTGCCGTTATAGTGGGAGGTATTTTCTACCCATGGATTCAGCTTTACAGAAGGGGGCGTCATTTTGTTGAAAAATGGATTGCATACGACGAAATAACCTGACAAGATTGCTGCCTCAACGCGGAGTTCACCTCCCCTTGACCATTCTGTTCGCCCTCACCTTACCCTGTCAACCCTCCAAAAACGTGGGCAACGTATGCTGCTAAGAATTGTACCAACACCCACCGATGATGAAGCATTCTTGGCGTCCATAAGCGGTATGCTGGCCACTCTCGCAGAAAAACGCAGGCCTCCGGCGTGTACGGAAGTTGGTAGCTGAACAATGGCAGTTCCGAGAAGAGGATGGCGTTCGGTCATTGTGGATCAGCGACGATATTTCTGGCGCGCAATCGGCGGAGATTGTGGAATCGAGGTCATCGTTATCACGGAAATGGCCTTCACAGTCGGAGCAACTGCTCAACAATTAACGTTTCGATTGGGCTATGACCACCTCCAGATTTCGCGCTCCGACGGGTCAAAACTGTGGAGACAGCACGCAGCCGTTGCTCCCGGCGTGGTTAGACTTGCCATTCAGTACGCGACCGCGTCGACCCCAAGTTTTACGGGCAACATTGGAGAACAGAACATTGCTCTTCCCGACCATTTTCTGCCTGAACTGCAAGCGGCGGCCAGAACCAACGTGAAACCACCTTCCTGAAAAGCGCAATCGTTTGGTGTACGCAATCTTGCGGTGGAGGCTTTCGGAGCCCTTCGAGCCGCGCGCTCTTGGAACGACCGCTGAACGCCAAGAAGCATACGTCATCGCAATGGCCTCCACCAAGTAAGGTAATCGCTCGCGGCGGGCACGGATCAAACGTCCGACCGGTCCACGATCACTCCGGCCGCGCTCGGGTCGAATCCGTCCGGCCATTGAGTCTCCCCATTGGCTTTTGCACCGTGGAGGTATGCGTCTTGGAGAATCGCGTCTTCGAGGTCCGTGCGTCGGAGATCTGCGTCTTGGAGGTTCGCGTCTTGGAGCTTCGCGTTCTGGAGGTTCGCGCCTTGAAGGTCCGCTTCCCAAAGGTTCGCGCCTCGGAAGTTCGCGTCTCGGAAGTTCGCGCGTTGGAGGTCCGCGCGTTGGAGGTTCGCACCTCGAAGAAACGCGCCCTGGAGGTCCGCGCCTAGGAGGTCCGCGCTGAAGAGGTTCGCTTCTTGGAGGTCCGTGCTTTGGAGGTTCGCGCCTCGGAGGTGCGCAAACATGAGGTTTGCCCCTTCGAGGTCTTGTTTGTGCAGATTCAGGTGAGACAAATACCCCATCACCAGGTGGTTGTTCCAACTCGGCAAAACCCCAAGCCGGCCCAACATCGCTGCAAAACTCGTTTTGTCGGGCCATTCAACCTGACTGAGTACACCTGACACCTCGGCCAATCTTCCCATACAGACGAGCAACGCTTCTTCGGCGTTTCGCGCTTGTTTTGCTTCTTCGGCGTAGGCCGGCCGCGGCTGCAACTGTTCCATCGGCAACCCATCCCGCAACCCCACACTGATCAAGCGACCCAGCAGCGATTGCCAACGTGCCGCAACTTCTGACCCTGCGAGCAACGCTTCACCGTGGACAAATCGGAGAATGTACCCATCCAGTGGGCTCGGCCCAGCGATTTCTACCCAATGAAGCAGCGCCGCCCGATCATCCCAACCTCGCGGTGGTCGTGTCGCGCGCAAATCCGTTTCTTCCACCATACGTTCCAAAGCGCGGGTGATGCGCCGAGCGGTTAGATATTCTCGAAAGCTCTTGTGGGTAAACTCAAACGTTCGATCTCCTTCGTGCCGCCCATCTCCCGATCGAAAATAAAACGCCGTGAGCAAGCGCACTGCGCCTGCCTCCGCGTCTTTTTCAAACGGTTTAAGGAACGAACCCAAGCCGCTTTTGGTGCAATAACTCTCAATCACCTTTGCGGTGCATGTTCGACCATCCCCATGCCATGTGGCCAATGCCACTTCTTCAAGGAGTTGACTGAATGGATCGATGTCCAGATGGCGCACCGCCGGCAGCCGATTTCCCGCGTAGGTTCGCTCGTGCACTGCGCCGATCAAGTCAGAATAAATGGTGTTCAGGTTTACTTTATCCGCCTCGGCAAAGTTCACCTGACCTCGCACAAAACTGAGCGCCACCAAGTATCCGAGCAATGGTTGAGCGGTGATTTCTTCTAAGTCCTCTCGCCGCAGCGGCACAGGCAGTTCAGTCACGTCAGTGCCCTTGGCAATCCCCCAATTTCGCCACCAAACGTTGCGATCATCCCATGCCAACAGCCTTTGGGGATCCACGTATTGCCGTCGATCTCGCTCGTTTAAAAAGTAAGGTAACAAATGCAACACTTGGCCCGGCTCGCGTAAATCGGCCCGGCTCATGTCCACCACCACATCGCGCCCACCCAAAAGCACCTGAAGGCGCACCTCGGTTTGGTTGCGGTTGGACACATACCGTTGCACTTCAGCAATCAGCTTTTGCGTCACCTCGGCCGACGCTTTCCCCTGCATGGCCAACTCATCCAACCCATCAAGCAAAAGCACAAGATGCGCCTCCTTGGCTTCAGGTGCCAAGGGATTGGTCGGAAAAAGACCCTGCTCGCTCACAAAGCGGCCAATGGCGCTCTCCAACGGCAAACTCGCATCAATCAAGTGCAAGGGCACATACAATGCGCGCTTGCCTTTGGCGGCAAGTTGAGCTGCGAACATTTTGGCAAACGATGATTTGCCACTTCCCGGTCCACCTGCGATCACCCGAATGGTCGCTTGCTTTGAACGGCGATCTACCCATGCCGTTAACTCATCCTTCAGGTCAACCACGGTCCGGCGAACCTTCTTTTCACGCTCCCCTCGAAAGCGCTCCACCTCGCGCTCGGCCTTTTCTGGGGCTACCTCTTCTTCGGTGTACGCTCGAAGAGGCACAAACACGTGTACCAATCCAAACGACTCGCCAAACATCGACTCATTGATCTGACGCTGAAGCCGCGCGGCATACCGCTCCCATGCCTGTTCCCACAGTTTTGCCTCTGAAAAAGGAGTATCCAGCGCATCAAGCAGCGGTTGATACACTGCCCGGTTCTTCCCCCACTCTTCGTGCAAGGCGTAGGTGAAAAATTCTGGCAGCCGCCGAACGACGTTTCGCGCGTCGGCGACCGAAGCACCGTTGGCGTGCAACCATTCTTGCAGCGGCTCTTTAAGTGTTTCAAGCAAGGGTAGATTGGCGGGGCGTTTTATAAACGCACCATCCAGTTCAATCTGCTGCGTTACCACCGCTTGTTCAAAGCCTTTTCTTACCTTGTCCAAGTCGGGAGGACTTGCCGTTTCAGGAAAAGGCGCCTGGTCGCGCAACAGATCTACCCAACTTCGAATCAACGCATTGACAATCAGCCGCCCCGCCAACTCTTCAGGGGTGGTTTGTAATCCAGTGGCCGTCACAAGCTTTTCAACATCGGCCACGGCGCCTGTCAGATTGGCCGCGTCGCCTGTCAGGTTGAACTTGGCGATATTGGCAATCGCTGTCACAAGCGCGCTCACAAACGGCACAAACTGAAGCTTCACCGGTTTTTTAAGCGGGTGAATGGCCTTTTGCGGTTTCACCCCCAATGTGTTCAACGCCTTCCCGCCCGGAGACTTTTTTGCCATAACCGCCTCGCCGGCCAGGCGTGCAATAGTGTGCACCGCGCGTCAAGCCCTATCCCCAACCCAAAGAGCTTTACGGCAAACCACCTTCCGCCGTCGGTTGTCCTCTCCGCTTCGGTTCAACAAACCTACCCACTGCGCTTGCCGCTGCTCACAGAGTTCATGCGCGCCAACGAACAGCGTGACTGGAATTGACGGCGCTGACGGCAAGCAACTTCAATGTGCTTGATCCGGCGGGCGTGGTTCGATAGCTTTACCGCCGGAGCCAACCGCACGGCGACACTTCTGTGTTTGCACGTTCCTCTACCGAGATCGCCGTCAAGGTGGGTTGACGCCCGGTTTAACCCGCGTGAAGATGCTACCATGGGCAGCCAGTTCATGTCGCTCCATCTTGTCGATCCCAAGCTCGTCCAGGCTCGCTTGCGGGGGGATTTTCCAGACCTCGCACGCACGGTTTACGAGGGCCAAGCGCCGCCTCCCAAAGAGCTTCAACCAGCGTTTGAACTCATGGCGCGAGGTATGTTCTGTTTCCTGAAGAAAGGGGAGACGCACCCTGATGGGATGATGTATTGCCGCGCAGTCGAGCATCTTTTCAAAACGCTTGGCCGACGACACTGGCAACTTGAATTCTACCCTGACGAAGGACAATACCCACTGTGGGAGTTGGCCTTTGGGCGTTGCGAGGCAACCTGGCTCGACTTGCCGCACAGCAACTCCGGTATCGCCGTCACTGCGTGGAAAAGCCCGGAAACGTGCCGATCATTTGCGTACTCCATTGAGCGTTCTCTCAAGGCCGAATCATTCAACCCTCGGCTGAGTCCTGAAACGACGTTGCGGGAAGCGGTTGAAGCGCTCCGCGAAGGGTCGGATTTCGGCTTGTTTGCAATCTTTCAAGGATGAGGCCTCCCATGTTTGAAGTGACCGTTTCTGAAACTCAAGCGCTCGCATCAGATAGTCGTTCTTTTACCGACGCGAAGAAGCTTGCGAAACAATCGGCGTGGCGACGCCTCGGCCGCGACGGCGAGGCGGTTTGGGGCGTGGCGCTCGGTTCAAAAGGAGACGCGTATGCCGTGTTCGCGCGCTCCGCCAAAGATGTCAGGTGCAGTTGCCCGAGCCGAAAAACGCCCTGCAAACATGCACTCGCGCTGCTCTTACTTGTCGCCGATCACCACCCTTTTCCTATCGAGGCGCTACCCAAAGGCCATCGGTATGAATAGTCGATTCAGACTTATTGTGCGCGCCGCGTCCGCGCGTGCTCGCTCCCGACGGCGCTGCGGGGGCTCGTCGTGCGCCGCGTCCGCGCGTGCTCGCTCCTCGCCTACCATTTTTTTGCGCGGAATAGGTAGATTCAGATGGGTAGATTGGGATGGGTAGATTGGGGCGCCGATTTCTACCCGTCAAAGACTTCGGAGAGCGTATTGGCGGTGAGGATGCGATCGAGCCACGTTTCTAAGTCGGTAGAATGGGCTTGCTCAACGCGCGTGGCGAGTTGCGGAGGGACGCTGCCGAATTTGCGCTGCATCTGGTGAAGCAACGTGGCCCGCCGGCCTTCCTCGCGACCCAGCTTGATGCCTTCTTTTCGGCCTTTTTCGATGCCGAATTTTTTCCCTTTGGCGATGAGATGTTCAGCGATGCTCGGCATAATGTTCTTATCCTCCATTTTTAAGGTTCTTGCAAGCCTCGGAAGCACTTCTGTTTGCGACGCTTCATGAACCGACAACATGTATCGAAACACAATGGACATGGCGGCAATGCCGTTGCGGCTTTGGAGTAGAGCGTGGAAATGTGCCTGCCACAGATCGGCCGTGCGTAACAACTCTTGGGTGCTGGTGGCTGTTTTCAAGCACCACAGGGTGATTTTGCTGAACTCGCTCATGGCGCGGGTGCGCAATTCGTCATCGGAAACGGTCGCCAGGTCGTCTGCCAGTACACGAAACGTAGGCACAAAGTCGCTGACCAAAGGGTCAAGCTCCGCGGGGATGTTGACCAGTTGTTTAAACTGCAATGGGTAGGTCCACGGGGTTTGACCATGGCAAAGTACCATTGGGATGACGATGGGTAGATGGGTAGCATTGGGATGGTCTTGAAGCCACTTGTCCCAAAGACGAACCAGGTATTTGAGTTGACGAAACGGTAGAAAGCGCTGGGGTTTGGCCTGGTGTTCAAAAAGCAGGTAGATGTAGGTTTTGGATCCTTCCATTTCCACCGAAAAAAGAAGGTCAGAATAGCTGGCTTTGAGCGCATCATCGACAAATGCGCCGGGTTCCAATTTGAGGGTGGACCAGTTGATTTTTGCACTCAACTCTTTGGGGAGCAGGTGTTGCAGCTCTCCTTTGGCATGTTGGGGATTACTAAACACGCGACGAACCAGTCTGTCGTGGGGGTGACGAGCAACCTTTGTCTTGGCCTTCGCCTTTTCCATGTCTTGAGCCTTGAAGCGGCCGGTGAGAATGGCAGCTCCAGTCCTTACTGGGTGAATCAGGCCATTGTTATTTCGAAAAATGCATGGGCCGTAATTTTTTTCGATCACCATCAACACGGTGGGCCAACCATCCCAGCCCTTTTCGTCCTTCACGCCCGCGACCCCTGGCCCGTTCACTCACGCGAATGAACAGCCCGACTGGAATTGGGGTCCACTGTTGAGTAGCACGTGGATGGGTAGAATCGGGAGTCGCGAGACTCCACCGCGCTACAAAGCGGAAAGGCGTACCTGATGGCAGAAGCGTTTGCCGTAAAAAAAGGGCTGGTCCTGCGCCGCGTTCGCCCTCGATTGTCCTCTCCGCTTCGGTTCCACAAACCTACCCACGGCGCTCGCTGCTGCTCACAAATTCACGCGTGCGAACGAACAGCGTGACTGGAATTGACGCCGCTGATGGCATGCAACTTCAACGTGCTTGATCCCGCGCGCGCGGTTCGATAGCATAAGGCCTTCCCCGAGAGAAAGGCCGTGTCAGAATGAGCGCAAACAGGAGGTTATCGATTGCTGTCCGACGTTGAGCAGGCTCGGTTGCGGCCGACCAAAGGAATCGACGCGCAAAAGAAGTCGCAGTTTGGACAGTTCTTCACGCCGGCCGGGGCGGCTGCGTTTATGGCGAATCTTTTCCCGTCTGCCAGCGGTATATGCCGTCTGCTGGATGCCGGGGCCGGTATCGGCTCCCTGTCGGCGGCGTTCCTGGAGCGATGGCGTTCCGGTAGCTTTGGCTTCCGGCGAGTGGAGCTGGACGCCTTCGAGATGGATGCCTCCTTACACGCCGAACTGGTAAGCACTATTTCAACGCACGACGACGCCGCGTTTTCCGTGGCAATACGCGGTGAAGATTTTATTCACACGGCGGTCGATGCTCTTTCCGGGGGTCTATTCGCAAAATCACTTCCCCGTTATACCCACGCAATCCTCAACCCACCCTATAAAAAAATAGGGAGCAGTTCAGCCCACCGGTTGGCCCTGCGCAGCATTGGCATTGAAACGGTAAATCTATACTCGGCGTTTGTGGCACTCGCCGTGAAACTTGCGGCACCGGGGGGCCAAATTGTGGCGATCATCCCACGCAGTTTTTGTAACGGACCTTACTACCGACCCTTTCGCGATTTTATACTTGAGCATACCGCCGTTCACCACATTCACCTGTTCGAGTCACGCCGCAAAACGTTCAAAGACGACGCGGTTCTGCAAGAAAACGTGATCATCCATTTGCAGCGCGGCGGTTGCCAGGGGCCCGTCACCGTGTCGACCTCAACCGACGACACGTTTTTTGATCTTACCACACACAAGCATTCTTTTGACCGTATCGTTTTTTCAGACGATCCAGAACGGTTCATTCATATACCCACGTCGCCCGGCAAGACGGCGACCGAACTGTTGCCCGCCGTCCGATACAGGCTTGCCGACCTCAATATCAAAATTTCTACCGGACCCGTCGTCGATTTTAGACTAAGAGAACACCTGCGCGACATACCCG
This sequence comes from Polyangiaceae bacterium, assembly GCA_016712345.1. Lineage (GTDB taxonomy): Bacteria > Myxococcota_A > Polyangia > Polyangiales > Polyangiaceae > JADJRH01. Next base: position 5,318,297 of record JADJRH010000011.1, on the reverse strand, counting down.
TACCTACCACCGTGCCGTTGCTCTACCCCAAACATTTCGCCACCGGCACGGCAACTTGGCCCATTCAGGGCATGAAAAAACCAAACGCCATCGAGCTGAATGCCCAAACTGAAAAGTGGCTCTACCCCAACGGCTTTTATTGCGTGGTCAGGCGCTTCTCATCCAAAGAAGAAGAGCGCCGTGTTGTGGCCAGTGTTGTTGAGCCCGACACGTTCGGTGGCGTGGCCCAGCTCGGGTTTGAAAACCATCTAAACGTATTCCACGAAAACAAGCGCGGTTTGCCGCGGACAATTGCCTATGGTCTGGCCGTGTTTCTCAACACAACTGCCGTGGACCAAGCTTTCCGCCAATTCAATGGCCACACTCAAGTCAACGCAACCGACCTGACATTGATGAAATATCCAAGCCGCGATGTCTTAACTCAACTGGGCGAATGGGCCATTCAACAACAAAACCTCACCCAGAGCATGATAGACGAAAAGTTCGGAGCGCTGGCGGCATGACGATCGGCAAAAAGGCGCGTCATCTTCTGGCCGCGCATCAGATCCTCACCGCGCTCGGGTTACCAACCGCACAACAGAACGAGCGCTCCGCCCTATGCCTGTTGGCGCTGGTAAACCTGACACCGGGAAAACCGTGGTCGAAAGCCGACAATCCGCTGATGGGCATTACTCCCATGATGGACTGGGCACGCGAACACTACGGTACGGATTACGCGCCCAATACGCGTGAGACTTTCCGCCGCCACACCATACACCAATTTTGCGACGCCGGAATCGCGGTTCACAATCCAGATCGGCCTGACCGACCGGTCAACAGCCCCAAGGCTGTCTACCAAATCGAAGCGTCGGTCTTGTCGTTATTACGCACTTTTGGCACTGCAGCCTGGCCCACCGCGCTGGCCGAGTATCTGACCGGTCGCGATACTCTCGTTGCTCGCTATGCCAAGGAACGCGAGCAGAATCGGATCCCGGTGAAAGTCGCCCACGGGAACGAGATCGCGCTGAGCCCCGGCCAGCACAGTGAGCTGATACGCGCGGTTATTGAAGATTTCGCGCCGCGCTTTGCGCCTGGCAGCGCGCTGGTTTACGTCGGCGACACCGCCGACAAATGCGGATATTGCGACGCGCGTTTGCTCTCCGAACTCGGAGTCAATATCGACATGCATGGTAAGATGCCAGACGTTGTGTTGCATTACGCCGCCCAAAACTGGCTCCTTCTAGTTGAATCAGTCACGAGCCATGGGCCTGTCGACGGCAAGCGACACTCCGAACTTGCCAAACTGTTTGCCAACTCAACCGCAGGATTGGTCTACGTCACCGCGTTCCCGAACCGGGCCCTGATGAGCCGTTACATTGCCGACATTGCCTGGGAAACCGAGGTGTGGGTAGCCAACGCTCCCTCCCATCTCATCCACTTCAATGGAGAGCGTTTCCTCGGTCCCCATCATTCGTCCTGAACGCCACCGTTTTCCCGTTGAGAGCAGGTTGTCGTCGCCATTCATGATCTGACCATTCTCCCTCGGTTTACCAAGGCCCACGTTCGTTGGGGCATGGCCATGCGCGGTAGAAGACCGGCCCGTTGTGCGGCGCCTGCGTGTGGGAAGACGCGTCTCGTCAGACGGAAGACGCGTCTTGCGAACGGACGAGACGCGTCTTCGCGAGGCGCGTGACAGAACGCCGCGCGCGCGGTTACCATCCCGGTATGGCAGGAGAGGACAACGACGAGCGGGACGACAACAAGCCCATCCCCTGCGATGGAAGGGCGTTTTGGGCGCACCTCCGCAAGGTGATGCAACAGCGTTTCGGTTGTGCCGACGACGCCGCCTGTATGGGCAAACTCGTCGAGATCCGCACAGTGAGGTTCAGAGAGGGCAGGCCGGAGCCAACAGCGGAAAATCCACAGAGCGTAAGAAGGCGTTTGAATGCGTGGAGGAGCGGCGAATCTCATCCGAGCTGGGGCAGCGTGCGGAACCTCGTTGCGTTCATTCAGCAGCAGCCGGGCCAGAAACCGATTGACGAGGATGATCTCATCCCGGAACAGCCTGCTGTGTACACTCACGACAACCCGCCGGAAGGTCAAAAAAACCTTCAAAACCTTCGCCTCGCCATCTGCGAGATTCTTCAAAAGCATCCGAGTTTAGCGGGCGGTTTGGGCGGGTCGTGTGAGGGGGCCGGTCCCCAAACGGTGTGTGACGACCTTGTAAAGACGGGAGCCGACCAGGTTGCCACGTTGCTTGTGCAGCGCTTGAAAAAGTTGAGGAGCGAGCGCGATCCGGCAGCCGATGATTTGCAGCGTTTGTTGTGGCTGGTGCTCACCGTTGCGGCCGATTGGGTAGATTTTCAAAAGCAGGACGCGACGGCAAACGACGACGCGGTGTTAGAATTGCGGCTTCGCACGGCGACAGTTGCGGAAATCGCTGTGGCTCGGCACGAACAAGAGGCGTGCTCGTTTGCGCCTGTGTTTACCGACGGGGAGCAACCGCGCGGCACCATGAGCATTCCGCTGCCGGCCGCCACCTATGCTCCGTTTTTGGGTCGGCTTGATTCTCGCCAGCCCGAGCTGCTCAAAAAAACGTTTTTGGGTCACCTGCGCGATGCGGCGTATGAAGCGCATGGCAATGAGGCGCGTTACCCATTTTGGAAAGAGATTCGAAAAGCCAATCCTTCGATTGTTGGGTTTGCAAATGCGGCTGAAGGGGAGATCGACTACCAGGAGTCCAAGGGGAGGAAATTTTATTTGCTCTACATGGACGAGTTGTTGACGGATACAGTCGAAGGCGATCTGGATGCCCATTGGAAAAAGGCCGTAGCGACCTTTCGCGCTCAAATGCCGGCCCTCCGCTTGGTGCGGCTCCGCGGGTTGGAGGGTGAAAAGGCGCGTCAAGAGTATCGCCTTGTTCCACCCATTCGGGATGCGATCCTCAAGGGAAAAGAGATCTGACATGTTCAAACAGTTTGTGGACTGTAAGCCGGGAGACACCATTCAACTGCCTGACCGCGGGGATATGGAAAAGGCGGCCCACGTCATTAACGAGGACTCCATTGAAGCGGTGAATGCCGCCCTTTCAACGGGTAGACCTCTGTTGGTTCGGGGAGAACCGGGGACTGGAAAAAGTCAACTTGCGCGGGCTGCGGCCGAGCACCTCGGGCGCGTGTTGGTGCCCCACACAGTGGATGCCCGCACCGAAACGCGGGATCTCCTGTGGACGGTGGATGTGGTGGCCCGCCTTGCTGAAGCGCAGGTGCAAGGCGTGTTGGGCAGTGACAAACCCGACGCCGTTCAAAAGAGAATGGCGGTTCGAAACTTTGTCCACCCGGGCCCTCTTTGGTGGGCATTTGACTGGAAAACAGCGTTGGCTCAAGCCATTCAGGTGGGGGTAGATCCTCCGCCGGCACCCCCCGGTTGGAGTGAAGAAAATGGGGTGGTGGTTCTCATTGACGAGATCGATAAAGCCGACCCTTCGGTGCCCAATGGCCTCTTGGACGCGCTCGGGCACCGGCGGTTTGATATTCCCGGTGGCGGTCGCGTCAAGATGAACGATGAGCGGCGGCCTCTTGTGGTGATCACAACCAACGAAGAAAGGGCCTTGCCCGACGCGTTTTTGAGGCGGTGCCTGGTGCTCCACTTGGCGCTGCCAAAAGACAAAAACGAGCTTTTGGCCGAGCTTCTCAAGCGTGGTCGAGCGCACTTTGAAAAACGCCCTGAAGTGCTGCTGGGCGATGCCGCCCTGACAGAAGCGGCCAACCTTCTTATGCGTGATCGCGACAAGATGGTAGAACACAATCTTTCGCCGCCCGGTCTGGCAGAATTTATCGATCTGCTCCACGCCGTCACAGCTCGGACGAAAGACCCCGGCGAGCAGGTAAAGATCCTCCAAAAAATAGCCAAATTCACCTACCAAAAACACCCCCCGGAGCATTTGTCATGAGGGGTGGAGCCTCCCAGTGCCGAGCGCGGGTGGGCCGCGCCGATCTGGTGCGCGCGCTGGACGCTGACCCTTCAGAAGCCACGTTTGTTTCCGTGGCCAAACTGTTGGGGTATAGTCAAGAAGGGGAGGCCGCTCCAACAAAACCACAAAAACAAGAGGACAAGCCGGGTCGAAAACGCCCAAACGCTTCTGTCCCATCGGCCAACGTGGGTAGATCCGTGGAGGGCTCTACCGAGGAGAGTCCACAAGAAACCGATGACCTGACGGTGCCCATGACCCAGGTGGTGCCGCCGCCTTTCTGGCGCATGGAGCGGATCACTCTTTTGGACAATGACCCAAACGTGTGGAACGTTCCCAAACGAAAAACAGCGGAAATCAACATTGATTCTGCGCCGGAATCCACACGGGTGCACCAAGGGGCGTTTCGAGTTCCGGCTGGGCCGCCGCTCCGCGCGTGGTCCCGCCTCTGGCCTGAACTGCGTGACGAATTGTGTTCACACGTCGCCGGCCGCGAGGTGGATCTACCCCATCTCACGCGAGCCTGGGCACGGGGCGATACCCTGGGTAGAATTCCCTTGTTGCGTCGCCGGGTGTGGGCCCCGCGTGTGGCGGTGTGGCTTGATGTCTCGGCGCGGCTTGTACCTTTTTGGGAAGATCAGCTGGACCTGTGCAAACGCCTTTCAGACGTGTGCGGGTATACCGCTCTTTCGGCAACAGTTGTGAAGGCTACGGGGCAAGGTGTACACGCTCTAAACAACGGGCATACCTGTGAACCAACTCTACCCGCTGGGGATGTTCCACTGCTTGTGTTGGGAGATTTGGGCATGTACGCCTCCAATGTGGAGCGCCATAATTGGGAAGATGTTGGTAAACAATTGCGAGCGCGCGGGACCAAGACTCGCGCCCTTGTACCGGTGCCGCCCCGCTGTTGGAATAACTCTGTGGGAGATCTGTGGAGCGCTCGGCCGTGGGAAAGAATCAGGCCCGTCGTGCAAAACGCCGAGTCAGACACCAACGCTCCCCCCGACAATCGGGGCAAACAGGGGCCTTTGTTGGCGGAGCATGTTCAGACCGGCACCGAGTTGAGTCCGGTAGAAAAACTCCTGCGGTTAATGGCCCCAGCTGCCCTTGTGGAGCCCGGCCTCCTGCGGGCGCTGCGTCGCTTGTTGCCAGCGGGTGAAGTGGACGTGGGGGCTGAAGCGGAAATGACGGGGCACCCCGATGTGCGGGCTGCCGACGCAACTGGCCTTGTGCTCCACGCCGAAGCAGCCATTCGATGGCGAAAAGCGTTTGCCGAGGCGCCCGAGACAGACCTTTCTACCCACCTGAAAGAGCGCGTGAGCCGGGTGATTGAAGCGTTTCACAGCGGCTTACCCCCAGAGTTGATCGACGGTGAAACATTGACATGGATGGCCGCGATCTCCCCGCACCTGAGTCCACCCGGAGACAAAGAAAAAGCCCTTCAGCGGGCAGAATGGCTTGGCGATCAATTGGAGTCTGCCATTGGTGATCCACGTCAAGCAGCCGCGGACTTGCGCTCGTACGCCAGCGCTTTGATGCAGTCGTTGCCCGCGAGTCGCGATGCCACGGTTTCTGGGCTCACCCGCGTTCGGCGGGCGCTCACCCTTTCGTGTGACCCGCATTGGTGGGGGATCCGTCAGGTGGGCCCAAACCTCGTTTTTGCGAGGCTTCCCGATGGGAAGGTGCCTGAGACCAACCACCTAGAAAACCCCAGCCCGACAGGCATCCAAAAGCGGGCGGTCGCCGCCTGGCCTTCCCAGCTCAAAGGCCCAGGCAGCCCTATCGCTTGGCTCTACGCGGCCTGGCCTGAAGTGGTGTGGAAGCGCAGCGACAAAACCGAAGGACAACAGCTCATATTAAAAGACGGTTTGACTTTACCCATCCCTCGCGAGGGAGAGGGGGAGTGGATTGTTCAGACAGATCTCTCCATAGTTACATTGGGCGCGCGCCGGCGTGAATCGTGGGCAGTCGCCACCGGGTGTGATCGCTACGGAGCATGGGCAGATGCCGAGGTAAAAGGTGTCAGGGTTCGATTTCGATGGATCCCACCGGGAAGGTTTTTAATGGGGTCGCCTGACGCCGAAGAGGGAAGGTATCACAACGAGGGGCCTCGCCATTGGGTCACGTGGACAGAGGGGAGGTGGATGATGGACGCGCCTGTGACCCAGGCTCTCTGGCAAGCCGTGATGGGCAATAACCCAAGCCGCTTCGAGAGCGCAAATCGCCCAGTGGAGCAAGTGAGTTGGAACCATTGCCTGGAATTTGCGGCAAAAATGAGTCAGGAGAGGCCCGAGTTGGAGTTGCGCCTACCCACCGAAGCTGAATGGGAGTACGCCTGCAGGGCGGGAACGCTTACGGCCACGTGGAAAGGAGATCTGGAGATCTTGGGGGGGCAAAACGCTCCAATCTTGGGCTCCATCGCTTGGTACAGTGGCAATTGTGGGGAGGACTGGGATCTGACGTACGGGCGAGACATGCCGGGCCGTGCCTGGAAAGGGAGACAGCTCGCGTTCGCCAAGGGAGGAACACGCGAGGTGCGTTTGAAAGAGGCTAATCCCTGGGGCCTTTACGACATGCTTGGCAATGTGGGGGAATGGTGTTTCGACTGGTTCGCCGAATATGATGAGCCGTACAAAGGTGCAGATGTCAACGATCCTTTGCCTCCCCAAGTGGGCACGGGACGGGTTCTGCGCGGTGGCTCCTGGGACGACGGCGCGCGGAACGCCCGCGCGGCAACCCGGGGTGTCAGCGATCCGGCAAGGGCCTACAATGACGTTGGCTTTCGTCTAGTCCGAGGCGCACGTCCAGCCTCGCGGAGCAAACCACCCGCGGAGCGGAGTCACGTGGCAGGCGCAGCCAACCCGCCAGCCGAGGCATCCCAAAAATCTACCCTGACCGAGCCAGCGCGACCCAAGAAAACCTGACATGCCGCACCCCACTGGAATGTCCCACCCGGGTCAACCCACCCAAACAAAGAGCCCCCGTGCGGCCAGAGGGCGCTGGCATCCTCTGGTCCAAGGCATCCCCGACCCTTGGGCGGTAGAATGGGGGCATGATGAATTTGGGGTGTACCAAACCTTTCAGGTGGGCGAGGTGGTGCAGCGCCTTCGATGGGTGCCCGCAGGAACATTTTTCATGGGTTCGCCCGAAAGTGAGGTGGGAAGATGGGATGACGAACAACTCTACCAAGTGACCCTGACGCACGGCTTTTGGATGGGTGAAACACCGTGTACCCAAGCCCTTTGGGAAGCGGTCATGGGTCACAATCCGAGCCAGTTCAAACACGCCGATCGACCGGTAGAAACCGTGAGTTGGAAAGACTGTCAGAACTTTCTTGAAGCGCTTGAACGGAGGGTGCCGGGGCTTCACGCGCGCCTACCCACAGAAGCCGAGTGGGAATACGCGTGCCGCGGCGGCACCACCGCCGCGACATGGGCGGGCGATCTGAAACCTGGGGAAGAGTGGGGTAGGGCGGCGGCGTTGGAAGACATCGCCTGGTACGACAAAAACAGCCAGGTGAACGGTACACAACCCGTCAAAGGGAAGAGGCCCAACCCGCTGGGCCTTTTTGACATGTTGGGCAACGTTTTGGAGTGGTGCTCTGATTGGTTCGCCGAGCAGTACGATCTGGATACTGTGGTCGACCCAACAGGGCCTCCTTCGGGCGCGGGACGGGTTCTGCGCGGTGGCTCGTGGGGCAGCATCGCGCGGGACGTCCGCGCGGCGGACCGCAACGCGCTCGATCCGGCGGTCGGGGACGACGGCGTCGGCTTTCGTCTTGTCCGAGGTCCACTCAAGTAAGGTCGCGGAGCGACTTCTCCGCGGAGCGGTCTCCCCGGGGAACGCGGAGCCGGCCCCGCTGAGCGAGGGACGAGCGAAGTGCCCGAGCGAGGGACGAGCGAGGGCCGCGAATGGGCGCGGACGCGTCCCATTCGCCCCGGCCGGACGCGCAGCACGCACCTCCAAGCCGGCAAAATCAAGCCTGAGACGCATCCACCCCGCGTCCTGGTGTTTGTAAACAACCATCGCAACAATGCCTGTGCATGAACACCCACTCCACCGGCAACGACACCCAACCCCAACCCAAAATGGTAGGTCACCTACCCATTCTCGACGCTATGGAAATGGCGCAGCGATTTCCCGGTCGAAAGCGCGTATTATTCCTTCGCCTCGACAGCGCCGCCGCTGCGATTGTCCTTGAAGGAAGCTCCATCGTTCGGGCCGAGGTGCGCTCCGACGAAATCGCCGTGGGCCCTTTCCGCGGCCGACTCGTATGGTCCGGTCGCCAAGCGCTCCTGTTTCTCGCAGCCTGTGGAGACTCCCCCGTCTCTGTAGAAATCTACCCTCTCCACGAACAGGCCCTTTGCCCAACCTCCAACGTCAGCATCTTACTCGCCGCCGCCATGCTTGAAGTCGCCATGGGCCAAGACATGGGAGTCGACCCCGCCAACGTTCTGGGCATATTCGAACCGGCCCAAGCCGCCTGAACAGCCCAAAGGAACGGCCAGCGCTTCGCAGAGCCAAAAACGCGCGCCGACTCGCTTGTTGCCGTGGGTGTGGGGGTCTTGTGGACGGCGCCGGACGCGGCCGCAACTGTAGCTCTTACCTTCGCTCCAAGTGCTCTTTCAGCAACCGAGCGCTCAGGGCCTTCATCGCCCGACGACAAGCGAGCCGCCGAGTGGAAATCCGGCCGGTGTACCCTCAAGAACGGCGCCGGCACCACCTTCCCGTTCAATCTCCAGGGCGAGGCGACGATGCCACGGAAGGGCAAGAAAGTTGGGGATCTCCGGCGCAATGCTGAGGAGCGCTTGAGCAAACGTCGCTTTTTTTCGGCGCGGCTTTCGCAGTGTGGCGGCAAGTTTATCGACCAGCTCTGCCCGTTGGAGAAAGAGAGCGTCGGTTGGGTAGAGTCGCAGAGCTTCGGCGAGGGCGACGCCCGCGGCTTCAAGGTCAAACGCATTGAGGGCTTTGTGGACGGCCGATGCGCGGTGCCAACGGTCACCAAACAAGCTCATTTGGCCGGGCAAAACATCGGGTGGCTCAACCGGCGTGGGTTCAGGCTCCGGCGCAGTGACAGGGGGTTTCGGTGCCGGGGTAGCGTTGAATGCAAAGAGGTCGAGTTGTTCGCCCAAGGCGCGATCGTAGCGATTTTTAGCGCCATTTTCGAGCGAAAACAGGTGGGTACCTTTTTTCGCACGCGGGGCTCGTCGCGGGGCTCGTCGCGCGTGCTCGCGCCCGCCGGCGTTGCGGAACTCGCTCGTGCGGCGCAAGCGCCGCCCTCGGGGCTCGTCGCGCGCCGCGTCCGCGCGTGCTCGCGCCCGCCGGCGTTGCGGAACTCGCTCGTGCGGCGCAAGCGCCGCCCTCGGGGCTCGTCGCGCGCCGCGTCCGCGCGTGCTCGCGCCCGCCGGCGTTGCGGAACTCGCTCGTGCGGCGCAAGCGCCGCCCTCGCTCGAACAGTCCTCACGCCGTCGGTCGCTGCGCTCGCGCGGGCGCGGCGCGCTCCTCGCTCCTCGCTTCTTGTTTTCGGTGCTCGCGCGGGCGCGGCGCGCTCCTCGCTTCTTGTTTTCGGTGCTCGCGCGGGCGCGGCGCGCTCCTCGCTTCTTGTTTTTCGGTACTCGCGCGGGCGCGGCGCGCTCCTCGCCTTCCATTTTTTTTTTGGCGTGGAATGGGTAGATTTAGATGGGTAGATTTGGGTGGTGATTTCTACCCGTCAAAGATTTCAGAAAGCGTGTTGGCTGTCAGAATGCGATCGAGCCACGTTTCCAATTCGGCGGAGCTGGCTTGCTCAACGCGCGTGGCGAGTTGCGGAGGGACGCTGCCGAATTTGCGCCGTATCAGGTGAAGCAGCGTGGTGCGCCGGCCTTGCGCCAAGCCTTCTTCACGACCCAGCTTGATGCCTTCTTTTCGGCCTTTTTCGATGCCGAATTTTTCCCCTTTGGCAATGAGATGTTCGGCGATGCTCGGCATAATGTTCTTATCCTCCATCTTCAGAATTTCTACAAGCAGCTCACTTGTAATCGAACGCGCGGGCATTGCCCTGCTCGCGGCCCATGCGCGTCTCGTGGTGCGGCTTCCCACCCAATGCTCCCGCGGCGGAGTCCTTGGGATTACGATGGGTAGATGGGTAGCATTGGGATGTTCTTGAAGCCACTTGTCCCAGAGACGAACCAGGTATCTGAGTTGACGAAACGGTAGAAAGCGCTGGGGTTTGGCTAAACACGCGGCGAACCAGTCTGTCATGCGGGTGACGAGCAAGCTTTGCCTTGGGCATGTTTGGGTACCTGTCGCCGACGTGCGGTTGCGCACGAAGTCGGGCGTGTTGTGCCGCGCCGGTGCGATCGCAGGTGCCGATTGATCTTGCGCCCGGCCGCAGAATGCGAGTAACCTTCCCTCAACAATATGAAAGAGGGTAGGGCAAGCGATACGGCGGAGGCCATGGCAGCGGCTCGAGCCATTGGTTCAGTGGTCTTTCAAAAGCCTCAGATCTTGAATGATCCGTACGCGCGACATTTTTTGGGGTCGCGGTATGCGGCACTTTTCGCACTGGTAGATCGATTGGGGTCAAACCCAATCACCCGGGGTTTTGCAGCGCTTTATGACCGTTGGCTTCCGGGAGCGCTCGGGTGGGTATTAACACGGCACCGTTTTTTCGACGATGCGATCAACGACGCGGTGGCGCGCGGCGCTCAGCAAATGGTGCTCGTTGGGGCGGGGTATGACAGTCGCGCGTTTCGGCAGGCCGCCCTTGCCAACGTGCGTATTTTTGAGGTTGACCACCCCGACACTCAGGCCCGCAAGCGGCGCATCGTTCAACAAGTGGTGGGCCCCCTGCCCAACAATGTGCTTCTCATTCCACTCAACGCCACGCAGGGTGATTTGCGAAAGTTGCCCGACTACGGGTTTGATCTGTCAAAAAAGGCAATCTTCGTGATCGAGGGCTTTTTGTGGTATATGCCACCTGAAACGGCCCGTTCTATCCTTTTGGCCATTCGTGAAATGGCGGCACCGGGTAGTCAGGTTATTTTTGACTATATTCTACCCTCCGTTGTGGATGGAACGTGCACCCTTGAAGGTGCAAAAGCGCACCGGGCTTATTGTGAACGGCGGGGTGAACCAATTCTTTTTGGGTTAAACCCAAACAAGGTTGAAGCTTATTTGCAGGGAGTTGGCCTCACCCTTGTTGAAGACGTTGATTCAACACAACTGCGCGATCGATATGTGAGGGGTGAGGCGCCCAAGATCTACCCATTTTTGCGCATTGCGCGCTGTACGGTTTCAGGTGGGGATTAGGACTCAGGGGCGGCCGCAGTCCCTTCAAACACACCGGCGTAAAACTGGTTTAAGAGGCGATTTTCAGGATCCCACTGCCGGCGAATTTTGTTAAACTCGTCAATGCGCGAGCCAAAAGCCATGCGCGCCTGGCGCGGGGTAAGAAAACGCGATTGGCTGAAGAGGGGCTTACCGCCGTGTTGGATGCACCACTCGTTGTAAGCCGCCAGGTATTCATACCAACCGTCGTTGCCGCTTGAAACAGGGTCAACCGTCATCACCGGGCCATCGTGACTGTACGAAAAAAAGTTTGAGTCATCCTGACTGATACGGTAGCCCACGTTGAGCATGTCGCAGCGGTAGCCTGTGCGTTTATAATATTCAATGTTAAACTCAAAGTATTCACGCATCAGCTTGGGGAATTTTTCTTCAGGAAAAGCCCAAATACTAAACCCGTATTTACGCCGCCCGCCAGACTCATCAAAGCGAATCATTTGGTCGGTAGGTGAAGTGCGCCCAAATATCAACCGGTCCATCACCCCGGTTTGAAATCGGTTGAGACTGTTTTGCATAAAGTGTCTGAACCACGTCCACGCCATGTACCGGCTGCTCCAGTAGCCAACGTACGGAGCCACATTTTTCCAAAAGTAGTTTCTAACCCTCCAACGCCAGTTTTCCGGCGCGGGAACGGAGCCTTCAATGTACTTTCGTCGTTCTACCGTGATGCGCCCGATAAACGGTGTGATGTACATAAACATCGATTCAGGCCGGGCCTGAATGTTGGGGAGTTCGCGCTCAAACTCTTCGAGCGTGTAATAGTCATAGTCAATGTGCATGGCTTTGAGCGGAGCCACACGGAAGGTTACCTCATACACAATGCCGAGAAGCCCGTTGCTCGCGCGCATCACGCGAAGCAATTCAGGATCGTTTTCAGTGACCTCGGCAAGATCACCGTTGGGCTTAACAAGTTTCATCCCAATGACGTACGAAGAAATTTGCCCATATTCCCCTGGAAAGGAAGAATCTTTTGTTCCGCAACATGCGGCAACACCCACGGTAATATTACCAATCTCAAGGTTTACATGAAACTGGAGCTTGTGCTTTTCAAGCTCTTTGGCCACGTCAATGTACAGAGCGCCGGCCTGCACAGTCACCGTGTCTTTGCCAATGGACAAAATGCGATTCATCCCTCGCATGCTGATGGTCGTGCCTTGATCGGCAATGGCCACTGTGGTGGCAGAATGGTTTGAACCAACGGCGCGCACCGGTGAGGGGTAACGCTTCTTGTCTTTCATCACAGCGACAATGTCTTCAACCGTTTTGGGTGTCACCACCTCCACCGGGTGCGACACAACGCTGCCGTCCCAACTTACCACTTCATACCAGTAAGGCGCTTTTCGAACTTGCATGTTTTTTCTGTCCTCCCGCTACGCGCGTGGTCGTTTGAAGTAATAAACTTCGTGTTCATCGGTGCCGCGAATGGCCACAAGCTCCCAGCCCGTAGCCCCGAGTTCATAAAACATTTCTGTTTCTGACGGGTAAACGCAGCCGTCGCTGCCCACCCATCGAGCCGGTGTTTGCTCGCGTTTGACGAGCAGGTAGTTCCAACCATAGCCGCTCATGTGCTTTCCCCAGGGGCAATTTCACTGTGGTGGAGGCCCAAATGCAGCCCATTGGCAAGCGTGGGTAACCGGCGCGCGTAAACCTCGGCCAGCGAACGCCGCTCCATCACGCGCAGGTAGTTGTAGCCTCGGTTGCCCGCGATGATGTATTTGCCGTCGGGCGATACGCGCGCGCAATAAACACCGTCAAAAAGCCGCCCATCGGTGACAGCCAACGTTTGTAAGATGGCGTGCGTGGCGGTAAATATTGACCGACGCAAAAGCGCGCCTGTGACGTTGTGAATGCGTTGTCGAAACGAAAAGAAGCGCTGAAACCAGTTGGGTTGTACAAGCACCGCGCGCGTGGTGGCAAAGTCTTTAAGGTTGACCTCAAACACGCGATGCCCACCCCCTCCCGCAATGTACAGGTGCTCGCCTTCGGGGCCGCTATAAAATTCAAGATCGCTGTTGAGGTGAATTGGAACCTCCGCGCCGGAACTCCAGACGCGCTGCACTTTGGCGTTTTCAAGGTTGATCTCGAATATGTACTCACGAGTATAAGCGGGCGCCCAATCCACGTAATCTTCGTCTTCGGCAAAGATGGAATACGTGGCTGCGTAGCCGATATTTTTTGTGGGGTGTACACACGTGTGCCAGACAGTACCCGGCAATTTGATAACGCTCGGATTGGTAGGGTTTTGCATGTCAAACACCCCCACCTGACGTGCGCCCGAGGTTTCAGGCCCCATGTCGCCGATAAGGATGTACCGGCGATCACCGGTCCACCGAAGCTCATGGGCAGTTCGCAGCCGGTGGGGCCCTACTTTGACAGGGGTATCCAGGTTGTCGAGGTTGAACCGGTAGAGGTGGTCACCCACGGCGCACAGGAAATTGCGATCATCAAACCAAAGGTGGTGCGTGTTCGCGCGAAAGCGATAGTCGCACTCTTCGATCCCCATGGTGGTTGTGCGCTTGAGAATCTCCAGCGAGGCCGCGTCAATCAAGACGATTTGCTGCGAGAAATTTCCAAGAAGGAGGTGACGGCCTCCGGGAGCAATGGACACGTTGTGCCCGCCGCTCACCCCTTCATAAAAGCGGTGTACAAGCCGTTTTGATGGCCAGTCAAACCGCAGGAGCCCCGCTCCCCCACCAAGCCCATCAAGATCACCCCCGTCCAGGGCGACAAACCAACGCCAGGCGTCGTCGCTCAAGTTTCCACCTCCGTACGGACCGCACCGTAACTTCAGATTACCAAAACGCAAGAATACAATTTGAAATGCCTGCGATCATGCGACGCATGAACGTGCTACTGAGAGTTCGTCAGGGTGGGCGCCGTTCTGACATGCAACCAAGAAAAAGTTTGATCGGCGGCGCTTCCGGTGCGCTTTGAGCAGAACCGTGCATTCGTCGGCCTCACGCCGTTCACGCGTGCGAACGAACAGCCAGACTGGAATTGAGGTCTACCGTTGAGTACACACGTGGATGGTAGAATCGGGAGTCGCGAGGCCTTCAGATTCCCCCGATTGGCAAACTCATGGATTGCACTCATCCCACATTAAGTTTTCGTCATAATACGCTGAAACGCAGTTGCCCACAAACGTCTTGCCGGCGTTTTTGCCTGTATCGCACGTGCAAGTGCCTTCTTCGTCGGGCACTTCTATACAGGTTACTTGCACGCTGACCTCTGACGTTTTGCAAGCGTATGTGCAAAAGGAACCTCCGTCGGCGGGGCCGCCTTCACTTGTACACTCGGCGCTGCCCAATATCGGCCGCCCGTTGTCGCAGAGAATCTCCTTGGTGGCAATGACTTCATACGAAGCTTCTGACCATGTTGAAACCGGGGTCATCCATGGCTCAGACCCGCACTTGTCGCGACACTCATAAAAGGCTGAATAGCCATCGATGCATTTGTTCTGCAACTCATCCGCTGCGCAGCTCAAACAACCGCGCACGGTGTCTGCGCCGTCGTCGGATAGAGCGGCGAGGCCGGCATTGCACGCCTCTTCACATGTGCGCTGATTGGCCTCGTCCGTCAGGGCACATATCTGATCATTCCAACACGAAAGCGTCGCCGAACAATACGTTTGACAGGGATCCTGACGGCAGCCCAGGCCGGAGATAACAAGCGTTCCGAGGACGATGGCTGCACGCAAGTAAGCAAGATTCATGATTATAGCCTCCACCGGGAAAGGTAATCGCACGGGCCGCCACCGGATCTTTTTTGAACCTTAATTTTCCGTCGCTGGAATGGGTGCCGCAAACAAATGTGCAGAAACGCGGATGGGTAGAAATGGGCGCACCGAGGTTTTGACGACGTGACAAAGCGGAGAGGCGTGCTGGGCGGCGAAGGCGTTTGCCGTTATAGGAAGCAGGATGAGCACCATCGAAGGTGCGCGTGATTTGCCGTGATGCGTGCAGCTCCTGCCAATCTTACCGCTCTTTGACGCGAGAATGTTCCCTTGGGTTGAGCAACTTCCGCGTTGCGCAGCGGATACGTTGAATGGGCCCGTTTCTTGCCGCTCATGAAATGTCAGATTCCAGTCCAACGGCGAGCGCGGTTTTCGGAGATCGCGTGTGCGCCCTGATGCCCCCAAGTCAGGAGGCGGCCCATGAAGTTTTCTAAAATCGCGTCGATCATGACGCTTGCTGCCGGGCTTGCCCTGTCAGGTTGCGTTCTTACCCTGGGCCCACCCGTGGTGGTTGACGGGTATGAGCCGGCCTATTACGACGGCTATGTGGTTTATTACCGCAACGGTCAACCTTACCACTACGTGGATGGTCAGATCGTTTGGATCAGCCACACAGACGTTCACTACGACGTGCTCGTGACGCATTACAAAGAGCACGCGCGGCCTTATCGCCACTGGTATGTCAAAGAGGGGTATCAATACAAAACGTATCGCCACAAGCCGCCCAAATATGTACCGCCTCCCAGGCCGACCAAGCGACCGCACAAGCGGTAGAGTATAGCGATGGGAGAGAGGCTAGGTGGCTGGTGTTTTTCGTAACGAGCAGCCCCGATCACGCGTCCGAGCGAGACCCGGAGCGGAACATACTCTGGGTATTTGAGCACCGGAAGCGCAGCGAGGACGCGTCAGCGGGGCGCGCAGTAGAAAAACAGCTGCCACCTAGTTCCGCTTTTCAGAAGTTTGGCCCTGGTTGAGTTTCTTCGTGCGGAACTAGCCGCGCGCAAGCGCGGGGGGTGTGGGGCAACCTGTTTTTTAAAGTTGTCCAAGATTGCCTGCCAGCCTTGCTTTTGCAGCTCAACCGGATGGGTAGATTCACTGTCAAACGTAACGCGCACGCGCACGCCGCTCGCTTCCCCGTCAAATTCAACTTGGGCGGTGCGATCTCCAAACGAATATTCAAGCAGCCGCTCAGGCTGCACGTTGGTATATGTGCCCTCAAAATCAAAGCCGACGCTACCGTCTTTTGCCTCCATGCGGGAAGAAAACGCGCCACCCACGCGCAGGTCGACAGATGCGCGGGTGGTATGCCAGTTGTCCGAGGCGGCATTCCACTGTTGAATGTCTTCAGGCGAAGTATAGGCGCGCCATACTTCAGCGATGGGGGCGATCACAACGGCTTCAACGACGATTTTCATGATTTGGTCCTGAGGGTAGCGTGCTCAAAAAGCGCTTGTAAAAAGGTAATCGTTGATTGGGTTGGAGTGCAAGAGTCAAACAACCGGCCACGCTTACTTTCGGTTTCGGCGCCAGGCGTTTTCATACTGCCAATAACGTCGCTCCCACTCAGCCTGTTCACTTGGATATCGCCGGAGCCGGTCTTTCCAAGCCGCGTCGACGGCAGCTCGAATGTGCGGATCGGTAAGGCCGTACTTTTGAAAGACCGCGGCGGCGCGGTCGTGAAAAACCGCCAATTCAGCGCACATGGAGGCGTATTGTTCCAGCGTGAGTTGGGGCAAGCCCACCGGGCGGGCGGCGGGCGCCGGTTTGCCCTGCGGTGTAGCGGGCGGTGGAGCGGGTACGGGTGGGGCGGCTGGTTTGGAGCGTTGGAAAGGGACGACCGGCTTGATGGGTGAAGGTTGAGCTTCAAGGGTGGAGTCATCGAGCGTTTCTTCAGGCGGGTCGGCGCGCTGCGGGCGTGTGATACGAGGCTCGGAGGGTAGGGATGTCGGCTTGTTTGGGGAGGTCGGGTTGGTTCGCGCTGGTTGGAATGGCAGTGCGGCCTTTGCCGCGGCGGCGTTGGGTAGGCCTCGAGCGGCGTCCTTGGTGATCGGGGAAGGCTCTTCCAACGTGATCTCGGTCGACACCGATGGAGGGGAAGGTGCAGGCGGCTTTCCGGGAATGGGTGTTGCCGCGCCGGGCGCGGATGGGGAGGGCGGTGCCGGATTGGGTTTTGAGGCTGGAAATGGGAGCGCTCCCGCGGCAATTTTGCGAATCAGGTCGGTGGGTAGATCGGCCGTGACAGCAATGGATGGAGAGGGCTGCGCCGATGTGGCCGGCTTGGCAGGTGTACTCTCAGGGGTTTTGGCAAATGGGAGCGGTCTTTTGAGAACTTGGTTGAGGTCAAACGTGCCCGTCACATTCAGGGCCGGTGACAACGTCGGTGTTGGGGAAGGCGCGGTGGGCAGATTGGGCGCATTGGGGGCCGCCATGGGAGCCGACGACGTGGGTAGATTGGGCGCTGCCGCCATCGGCGCTGGAGGCGGCGCCGCGGGTGTACGCATAAAACTCGGTTGTTGAAACGTTGCGGCGGAAGGGGAATCCGACGATTGTGTACCCTGAGGCTTAGGCTGGGCAGATTTTACTTGAGAGGGTAGGGTAGGTTCTGCATGGGGATTGGGGTCTTCTTGGTGAACCGGATCCCGAAGCTCGGAAAGGCCCCACGTGATGGGTTCTGTTGCAGCGTCGGATTCCACAACAACGTTGACCACGGGACTCTTTGCGGCCTTGTTTTGCATCGTGTGAGGCCACACCCGCGGAGCCGGCTTTACCTCGGGCAGATCTCCCGCTTGAGTTTGAGTGAGAAACGCCGCGGCTTGTGTACGCACGTTGGAATCCGCGGAAAATCTCTCGGCCCAACGTTCTTGAAGACGCACCCAGTCACCAAAAAACAAGCCGTGTTTGGCAAGAAACGGCAAGGGGGCGGGCGCCGCTGTCATATGTTGTTGAAAGGTGAGAAACGCCTGAACCTCAGCGTCGATGGGGGGTATGGCGCGGGCAAATTGGGCGCGGCCGGCAGCGAGCGCGCTGTCGAACCGGTCGTTGAGAGCAAGGTCGGTATCGGCACTTTCGCTGAGAGCATCTACCCAATGTTCTTCAGACGCTTCCCATTCGTCTTCGGACAAACCTTCGCGGTCCAAAACGTCGATCAATGTGTACCCTTCAGAAAGCGCTGCCACAACAAATGCGTACCGTTCGAGAGAAATGGGGTCACCGGTGGGGCGATCGCTGTCGGGGGCGTCGTCGCGATCATCCGCATCATCGGCATTATCCGCGTTACGGTCGGCGTCGCTGGGTGAATTAGAAAGGGTAAGGTCGGTCATAGGTACGTATCTACCCTCACTTCTCGAAGAGAGGTTTTTCCTCGGCCCATTGTCCAAACAGCACGTGCGAGCAACTCAACCCGACCTCGTTCAGGCTCGATGA
Organism: Polyangiaceae bacterium; assembly: GCA_016712345.1. Lineage (GTDB taxonomy): Bacteria > Myxococcota_A > Polyangia > Polyangiales > Polyangiaceae > JADJRH01. Next base: position 5,299,863 of record JADJRH010000011.1, on the reverse strand, counting down.
GGATGAGGTCGATTTGTGGTCGTACCGTTTCTTTGGAGCCGTTTCGCAAGGCGTGAATCACCAATTTGAGATCTGGAATTTCACACTGGAAGGGGCCCGCCGTGGACATCCCCAAGATGGAGATGGGTGTGCCGGCGGGTGGAGATTCTGAAAGCTGGAGGGAGGGGTGGGCCACGTTTTCAAAAAGCGGGTTGTAGTCGACGGGCAAAAGAGGCATGCGCGTTTCGCGCCACGTGTCGTCGAATGTGCCGGCAAAAGACCTGCGCGGGAGCCAATGTGTACGCATGGCGCCATACCCGGCTGGGGGATGATCGTCGGTGGCAAGCTCGTGAGGAAATGCCGGATGTTCAATCTGAGGGGCGGGAGTGTCGATCAGGTCGGTGATTTTGTGGGCCACTCCGCGGCCCGCCGGGTTGCGTTCATCGGCGCAGCCAAAGTCGGCTGCCATACCACCGTAGGCGTGCTCGTAGACCACAGGCACCTCTTCAAAACGGGCGGGTGGACCCACGGCGACTCCGCGTGGGCTTTTATAAAAAACGCGGGGACCAAACACCACAAGCGGGGCTTCGTGCGCGCCGACGCGAACCATCAGGTCAAGTCGGGTCACCGGTTTTGGGGAGATGGCAGATCCGACAACAACAATGTCGGTGCCGGTTTTTTCACAACTCAAGTCTGACGGGTAACGAACGCTGCCGTGGGGTGAGTTGTCATCCCAAAGCTCTTCACCGAGGCGCACCGGCGACGGCTTGGCAGCAAGGACGAATTCGCCCGCACGGTTTCGCTCAAACGTGGCTTTGACGAGGGTGACCACCACGCGCTGACCATTGGGTGCTGTGAATGGTAGAGCGTTGGCAAAGTAGCGGGTAGCGTTGACAAGGCTCATCGTGCGGCCCTTTTGCTGCGGGTGACAGAACGCCACGGATCGGCGGCAAATGTGCCACTCTCCGCCGCAAGCACCGAGGTCGCTTGGGCAAGCGCGGCGTTGACTTTGGGGGACCAACCTGACAGATCCGGTGGGCAGGTGAAGCCACATCGCACGTACGCTTCATCGAGCATAAAACCGATGTCAACTTGGGAACGTGCGCCTTCGGCCGCAGCCTCGGCAACACATGAGGGACGGTAAGGTTTTCCAAATCGGAGGCGCGTGTTTTCTGCGAAGCGGGTTGTCTTGAGCCAGTTTTTCCAAGCTTCCGGAGATTCTACCTCGTCTTCGCCAAAGGGTTCACCAAACATCCACACGAGAGCGTTTGCCGCGTCTTCAGCGTGGTCTTCATCGGAGAGAGCGCGAATCATGAGCGGTGCGGCGCCGGGATGCCCATAACGCCCGAGGCCCAACAACACGCGCGACGTGAGGCCCGACCGCGATACAACGGTGCGGGCAACGGCGGCATCGGTGTCCGCTCCAAAAAACGCGAGAACATCCAGGGCGCGGGCGCCCAGGCGCACCAGAAGGGAAGGATCGTGGAGCATGGCATGGTAGGCCGTTGCGTGACCGCGAAGTGCGAGCGCGCGTAAGATCTCCCACAAAAAGTCCGGGTCAGAAGCGGTGTGTACACAGGCCAACAGACATTCATCCACGCGAGCATCCCCCGCAAAACTTCGGCCCGCGGCTCGGGCGGCAGCGAGGGCAAGCGTGCGGTGAGCGGTTGGGGCGAGCGCGTTGAGAACGGCTTCCACCTGAATTTCACCCACAAGCGATTGCGCCCGGAGAGCCGCGGCTTGTGTACACGAGTGCGAGTCTGAAAGGAGCACCGAAAACAACGCCGAGCGATCGACGGAAGGAGTGGAAGCGAGCGCTTCACCGGCGATGGCAGCGCTTTCAGCCTCTTCTTCAGGGAGGCTGCGAAGCAAGCCGCGGAGGCCCTCGACAACGTCGTCCCCCCGCAGGCATCCGAGTAGGAATACGGGCGACCAGATCTTCCATGGATCGGGTAGGTCAACCGCCTCTTCCCACCAGGCACCTGTCCACGAAACGAATCGCGCGGTGACAGTGAGCGCGTCCGTGAAGGCCAAAATGCGCTCTTCTTCACGAAGGCGGTTGTCCCAACGGAGCGAGTGGCGATGGTTTGCGGCAAGCGCCATCCCATCAAGGCATGCGGCGGCGATCTCGGAGTAACTGACAGCCAGCGAAACCGGTGCACCCTGGCCTTTGCGCAGTTGTACAGATTTTTCGACAGGTGGAGCACCCGTTGGCAACTCGTTTCCACTTGTGTCGTTTCCGGCGGTGAGCGCCTGCGAAAGCAGGTTTGTCAGGTCGGGAAGGTTGGGCGGTGTGTCGTCGGCGACTTCGGCGGTGGGTAGGTTTGATTCAACACCGGCGTCGTCCTGTTTTTTGACCTGTTGCAGAAGCGACGTCAGAGGCTCACGATTTACAGGCTCTACAGCGCTGAGTTTTGGAATGGCATGGGTAGACATGAACCGCGAAGCTTCAGCGCCGTTGAGGAGAGCCACTCCTCGTGTACCATCGGTAGAAATTGCCCACGCGAGAAGGGGCGCTTCTGGGGCGATTTCAGCAAAAACGCCGTGGGCGAGTTGACCTGCTCCAAACGCCACGGCGGCAACACCGGCCGCGGCGCCAAGTCGGCCGGTTTCTTGTTCGAGTGTAACGAGTTGAGTGGTGTCAGAAAAACGATTGGCGATGCGCGCACTGTTCGCGCGGGGTTTGGGGCCGCCCGCGGCCCCATCGTGAGAGAAACGCGCGTGGGCCAAAAACCAGTCTCGCGAGCGAAGGTCATCCACAAGTTCTTGGCCGCAGACAAGCTCCACGCGCGACGGCGGTAGACCATCCATCAGCGACGTGAGGGCGCGGCCATCCACAATGGTGTCGTCGTTGTCGTGGCCTTGCCCCAGTGCAGTGGAGGCGGCAACAACGAGAGGCCCGCGAAGGCCGAGCGCCCGTGCGCGTTCTCGACTTGTTAGAAGCCACGCGGCAGCACCTTCAGCCGGCGGGGGTGTGCGCCGCGCAAACGGGCTGTCGGTGTGTTCAAAAAAGTCAACCAGGGCGTCCACGGCAATGTGCGAATCAACAGCTACAACAAGCACTGCGGTGATGTCAGGCGTATCAAGCCACGTTCGCGCCTGACTGATTGCGGCGAATGCCGCGGCGGCTCCGGTGCGGGTTTGTACTGAAACGGCGCGGGCCCGCTGAGCGACGCGATCCCGCGCTTGAGCGACCGCGGCGGTGTCCAACCCTGCTCGTTGGGGAGCGATAAACACAAGCGCCACAGAGCGCGGACCGGACGCACCTTCCCATGGAGCCAACGCTTGGTGTGCGGCAATTTCAGCGAGTCGCGAAAGCCGTTCCGCCGGTGGGGCCGCGGCACCCAAAAAGCCGCAGTGAGCGACTTCCAACCGATCACCCACGGCCGTTTCAAACGCGGCGGGGGCCGGCGCCGAAACCGAAGCCCGAGTATAAAATACGTGTTCGATCACCCCAAGCCCAAGGGGTGAAACGAGCCCGCTGCCGGCAAGAATTAATTCTGCCATGGGTCAGACCTTAATGCGAGGTGCTGCCGGATTGTTTGGTGGCGCCGTTGATTTTGATCGTGCCGGCTTTGACGAGTACACCCGAACTTGACGCGGCAACTACCGACCCGCCGACAACAAACACAACCACACCCCCGGTACACTTGAGTGCACCTCCGGCTTGCATTGTGATTTTAGAACCTGCGGATGCGGAGTACACCCCACCCTTGGCAGTGACTTTAATACTGCCACCCACGGTGGTAGAAACCGCACCTTTGATGGAGCGCCCGGCCGATGTTTTTGCGTCTATCTTGAGACTTCCAACCGTTTCTTCAGAAGCGCCGAGCACCTTCATTCCAACGTTGATCGCTTTTGTTGAATGAGCACCTCCCACGCCGATATTGCACATGCTTGTGGTTTGCCACTTGATATTGCCGGGAGTCGCGACGGCCAGGGCGCCACCGATCACTTCGGTGTAAGGGCCTTTAACAACTTCGTTTCGATGTCCAGGCCCAGGGCCCTGCGCGGCCGCATTATCACTTGCCGCGCCGCCGGCTCCACCCCCGGCTTCTGCCCCACCCCCTCCGGGCGGCGGCGCTTCCCACGGTAAGGTTCGACCTCCACCGGTAAGGGATGAAAACACCGCATCTCCGCCGGGTATATGACCCGCCGCTGCGCCGAGAACCCCGCGAATGCCGGCATCGCGCGCGGCATTTGGACCTGCACCCGGTGCGGTGGCGGCCTGATACATTCCCCAACCGACACCGGCGGCCGTGGTGGCAACAGTGGTGACGGCTTGTCCAACAGGGCCGAGGTTGGACCCGAGCGCACCTGCACCGGCGATGGCCGCGTTGACACCCAAGTTGAGTGCCCCTTTTACCGGGTTACCCACTTTTTCAAGCAAGGCGGCGCCCACTACAACGCTTTCACTGCCAACGCTGTGCGACAGATTGCCTTTGACATAGATGTTTTGTGAGCCGCCCACCGTGGCCGTTTGTGAGCCGACAGATTGTATCAACGCTTCTTTGACTGTCAGATCGTCGTTGGCACCCACACTCACTGTTTGGCTTGCGCCAACGCCCTGTTCTTCTACCTTGGCGGTTTGAACCATCATGTTGTTGGCAACCTGGGTCGTTTTTGCAAACCCGGCCGAAATGGCGAAGTTTTGCCGACCCGCCGCATCATCAAATGACACTGTATTGTGTGTACCCCCGCCGGGAGACGACCACGTTCTTAACATTGTCATTGTCTTGTTTGCAGGAAGTGCCACAGGTGGCGGTGTTTTTGCGTTGTACACACGGCCGAGCACATAGGGCCTGTCAGGATCTCCGTCTTCAAACGCCACGGCAACTTCCCACCCAACGCGCGGCAAAACCATGGACCCCGGCGTATTGGGTTGCAGCACGCGAACGGGTAGACTGCTTGTTTCGTCGTTGGGGCCTTCACGATCCCAAAAGAAACGAATGAACACGCGGCCCGCATCATCGGGGTGAATTTCAGATCCCGAAGCGCCTGTCACACTCGCTGTTTGTACCCCAAATATGCGCGGCCTTGGAGTGACGCGCGGCAATCGGTAAGGTGTGTCTTTGGGAATAGCTTCAACGAATGTGCGGTCTTTTTGACCCTGCGGATCACTCTGGATTTCAACCGAAGTGACAAAGTATTCACCCTCCACCGAAGGTGAGCCGGTATAGTCGGGCCCATGTTCAAGTTTGACAACCATGCCGGGCGCGAGGCCCAGCGCCGTTGTTTCAAACTGAAGGAGTGTGGCCGACGCTCGCAAGCACTCCAGTGCAAGTTTGGCCCGAACATCCCCATCGGCCGGAACCTGAAATCTCCCCGGTGCGATGTACACCTCCGTCTCTTTTTCAACTCCCACCCCCGCGGATGCGGTAGCCTCAAGATTGACGGCGGGTTTTTGGGGATTGTGGTCTTTGAGGGTAACCTTACCCGGTCGACGCTGTTTTGTGAGGCGCGGTTGCCATGCCACGAGAGCGTTTTGAACAAGGCCCGACCCATCTGTCACGGTGAGCGGATCTGAAAACGCGGAGAGAGCGCGGGACGTATCCGCAAGAACAAAGCGCTCGCCCTTGTCGGAGGTGGACGCGAAAAAAAACAGACCCTCCTCTTCACAGAGCCGGCGAATAAAGGTCAAATCGCTCTCCATCCATTGGGTCACATAGTCACGCTCGGGGTAGGTTGCGCCAAGGTGGGTTTCAATTGCGTCGGAAGGAAAGCCCGCGTCGGTAAGCACTTTTTGAATGACATCGGGAATGGGTAGGTGTTGGAAAACGCGCGCCCGACGAGTGTGGCGAAGCAACGCAAACCCCGACTCTACCACCGCACGGTACCGGCGCTCGGTCCCTGAATGGGAAGTGGCGATGCGCGTAAACGCCGTGACCAAACCTGCGACCCACCTTGTTCCCACTTCATTGGAGAGGCTTAACGCACAGCTTTTTCCAAGAACAGCGGCGGGGTCGACAGGCTCTTTTGAAAACAACTCCACTTCGTGACGGGCAGGTTCACCCATGCGCTCCACACCCGTCACGGAGCGCGCTTCGAGCGGGAACGACGAGTCTTCAAAGTGGATGGTGAAGGTGGTGGGCATGGTTGCTCCTGCGCGTTAGAATACTCGTTTTTGCGCGCATTCAAAAGCGGTTTTTCATGTTCTCAACAACAATGCGAAACCGAGCACCAAGCTGGCAGCGCGTCTCGATGATCTTTGGCCGCAAATAGCGGGCGTTTGTGGCGCAAAGGGCTGCGTTGCGTACGCATGCTTCTGAGGTTGACAAACGCCTCAAAGGTGGAGCGCGCTCTCTTATGGTTGATTGGCGCCGTGCTCCTTGTCAAACGCTGCGCGTCGTTTCGCCCGGGCGGTCTCGAAAAATGAGAGATCGCCGGCCAGGTGATATTTGACAAAAGAAGCGGCTGTCACCGATATCAATTCCGCACACGACTTGACGGCTTCTTCTGTTTCCAGCCGCATGATGGAGGCGTCTCTCTTCTGCTCCTCAGACAACAACCACCACACTTCCACCGTATTTTCTAGGTCGTTGCTCGATGGTAGTGTGCCATTCACGAATCGTAAAAGGTCAATGTGATGTTGCCAATTGAAGGCGGACCCGAAAAATATCTGGGCGCCGCGAGCGCCTCGAAAAATCGTTAGAATCAACACATCTGCCCCCTGCCCAATGACGCGAACGTCCTCGTTGAGCAGATCGCGGAGACCGAGAATTGCTGTTGCCTCTATGCTGCGGGCGCGGGCAGTGGCGCAGGAAACGAAAGGTTCTGTCCCGTCAAGTGCCCGTTGGATGGGTGAACGGCCGTCTGCCTGATTCCAGTGGCGGATCACCGATGTGGTCGTTGAAGCCTGAACGACCGGTATAGCTCGGCGCAGCTTGGGGTACAGGTCGAAATCCATGTCGGTCGCACGCTGAAAGACGGACGACAGGCTCTGTCGCTCGTCGTCGGTGAGGGTGTGCCGAGACACCCTGTCCCATCTTCCCATCCCATCGTCAGGAAGGACTTGACCGGGCGCCATTACATCCAGCGTGCGGCGCAGTTCTGCAAACCACGGACTGGATGCAAAGTCTGAGGGCGAGAAATTCAGGCGCAACGGTGCGGCCGTGTTTCTCTCGACAACAAGTGTACACAACGCAACGTTCGATAGATCCAAACCTCCTCCAATGGGCTCTCCTGTAAAAATATCCGCTTCGCATCCGTTCAAGAAGAGCTTGTGGTCTTTCCAGTCGCACGACGCCAACCAACCCCAATCCTGCACCCACCGCACCTCGCCGGCCTCACCCAAACCCATCCCGCCAGCGGGACAAACCCCCACGCGGGGCACGAGCGCCTCGGTGGTTTTCACAATGCGCAATAGTCCGCCCAGCTCGATCCCCAATTCACGCGCGTGATCTGTAAACGCTGGTTTTCCACATGCACCTGTGGCGAGGGCCGCACCGCACCGGTCGCAGGTCATAAGCTGACTTGACTCCACAGTGGCGCTGCAATTGAGGCACGTTCGAAAATCAGTCACGCTTGTTTGCTCACAATCTGTCATGGGCCTTCGCGACGCGTCAACGGAACTCGTCACTCACCAATCCGAACCTAACTCAAGATTGCCCAATTCAGACCACTCGCCATATTCATCGGTCTTCCACCCCATGTTTTTCCAGACCACCTCCCCGTTTGATTTCTTACGCATCAGTTCCACATAGTGGTATCCAGGTGGGGAAACGAGTCTGTCATCAATGTAATGAAACAGTAACGCCCACTCGCAGGGTCCACCTTCATCCTCGGCAATAAAAAGTTTAACCAACATGTCATGCCTGCCGACAGTTGACGGACCTTGTGGTGCCCGTGCAACAGCTGTTGCTGCACAAGTACCCGACTCTTCTATCAGGCTGTCTGGACGCAATTCGATAGTGGCGCCACAAAGGCGACCGAGTTCTGCCAGAATGGGTTGCAGTTTTTCAGAACTTGGCAATTGGGTGATTTCGTCCATTGACCCTCGTTGTCGAATTCGCCAAAAAACTAGCCCGAAGATCGGATTTCGGTTATCGGGTCAACCCCTCCAATCGGGGCGGATGCGGGTGAGATGTGTTGGCCTCCTGAGCGGCGAAGTCGCTCAAGTTCCGGCGGCATACCTCGCGCGGTGACCGGGGCGTTGCGAAGGACTTCGACGCTTGAAAGGTCGATTGTTACCGATCCTCGTGATCGCACCTGAATGTCACATTCCCCGTGGGGCCATACGCTCACGCCCTGAAAGTCATACAGCATCACATCAGGCCTGTCGAGAGTACCCCAGGAGCGACCAACAAAGACCTTTTTCCCCGAGGCATCGTGAACTCCGTCGCCGTTGTCGTAGTAGAGCCACGTTCGGAACGCGAAGCCAATCACCTCCCGAAACGTGATGGGAACATACCCTTTTGCATAGCAGTCCTGCTCGATTCCTGCTTCTGTCACGAGTACACTTGGACCCCAGACCCAGATGGTAATCTCGTTAGGCAATAGCCGCGGGATATCGAAGGAGAGATACGACTCGTACACATCCAAACAGTCAAACTTGTCACTCGTCAGGTCGATGACCATTTGTGTTGAGGGCATGGCTAAGTCGTACCTTTCTTTTCGGCGCTTTTTGCTTCGCCCGGTTTCTTCTTTCGGAACACGAAGGTTTTGACTGCGTCTTCATTGACGTCGCCCCCGTCGGCGCGTTTCATCTTTGCGAATTTGTGTTCATCTGCCAGTGGGGAAGGGCCGCTCACAAGCTCCAGATCCGACGAAATGGGCGCTTTCTTCTTGCCGGGAGTGAATGGATTCTTCTCAGTATTAACGCTGATTACCAGCTCTCCGCCGGGTTTCATGACGCGCGCCACTTCGTCGGAGACAGGATTGTAGCCATAGGGATTGATCGCGTGCACCTTATCGAAATGGTTGCTCGGGAAAGTCATCGCATTGGCGTCCATCTTCTGCACGCTCGCGTGACCCGGATTGATGTCGATATTGGTCGCCCCCGGCATGGGATTAGGCCCTGCGCCGATGTTGAGAACGTTTGGAGTCTCCCCAGTCAATCCCAGCGGATCGCGGAATACTGTCGGTGCGGCGTCAAACGAGAACTGCCGTCGGCTACCCCATAACCCCAGTGGATCGGCGCTCAACCAACGGGCCGTGTCGGGATCCCAATATCGAAATCGAGTGAAGTGGAGCCCCGTCTCGTCGTCTGCATAGTGGCCGAGGAGTCGAAAAGGCGACTCCACCGGACGTTCTCTGTTTTGCGATGTGTCCCGTTGAATTTGATTCAGACGCCCCCAGGTTGCAAAGCTCGCCGCCCAGGCAACGCGTCCGGCCGCATCGATCAGCTCGCGCGGGGTACCCAAATGGTCCAGCACATAGAGAAACGTTTCTTTTTGCTGTGTTTGAAGGATCGGTCGAAATGTGCCTGGTTCATGCACAAAAACGCGGTCACCTGACACGCTGTCCACTTCTTTTGCCAAGACATCGCCATCCCATAGGAAGCGCGTGATGCGAGATGGGGTTTGCGTAACAACTGAGCCGGCTTGGCTTGCCGGGAACACGATCTTGCGTGTTCGTCGTCCTAGCGCGTCGTAGAAATAGCGTACGGTTTCGCCGCTTGGAAGACGCGCCTCTCGAAGGCGATCACGGCAGTCCCAAACATAATGGGTAGATCGTCCTGTCAGCTTGCCGTTCGAATATTCGTGTTTTCTGGTCCGGCGGTGACAGGCGTCTACCTCATAGATTGCGTTTTCAGTGCGTGCGAGCAACCCGCCTTGACCGACTCCCCATTGGTCACCTTTGCGGTGGAGCCCGGAAAAAGCGCCAATCAGCGCTCCCGCAGGATCGTATTCAAATGCTTCGTCGAAACTGCCTTGCTGCGCGCGAACGAGGTTGTGGGCTTGGTCGTAGAAGTAGGCGGTCGCGCCCCACCGCGCATCTTCGATTCGTGTTGGACGCGAGGTTTCGTCATAGTGATATCGGCGCTCCAGCAGCGTTCCGAGCAAACCCGCCGCTTCAGGTTGCAACGCCGTCGCGCATTGTTCTGCCAAACGTCCCATCAGGTCATAGGTAGAAGCGATCTTTAGAGGGCAGCCCCGGAAGTGGCGGGAGATCTCCCTCCCTAGATCATCCCGAGCCAGAACGACGGCTTGGCCACCATGGGCCACTTGTATCAGTCGGCCGGCCGGATCGTAAGTATAGCCCGTGACTTCACCTGAGTGGAGTGTGCGCGACACCACGCGATTTTCCGCATCGTATTGGTATGAAACGTTCTGCCCATCCTGCGATTCAGACACAACTCTACCAAACGCGTCGCGCGTAAACGCCACTGTGGACACAACCGGCCCCTCTTCAAGCCGCGCTTCCAGCAATCTCCCCAGTGGATCCCGTTTATAAAAAATGAGCCCGTGGGTTGATGTTTCTTCCACCAAATGACCGCCCGAGTTGTACTCAAATGCCCGGTAGGTGCCGTCAGGTTGGTCCACGCGCCGGAGGCGACCTGCGAGGTCATACCCATAGCGAAGCGTGCGGCCGTCGAACGTGCGCTCTTCCACGACGCGGCCGGCGCGATCATACACCAGCTCATACTGCTCTCTCTTGGGATTGGTAATGCGAACGGGTTTTTCTTCGCGGTCGTAGCGAACGTGCCATTCGCTCCCATCTTCGAAGATTGCTCGTGCGAGCGAGCCTGTAGCAACGTACTCCATCAGCACGTCGCCTCCGGGTTTGCTAACTCGGGTAAGGTTGCCGGAAGGATCGTATTCGTACGATTGCGAGGAGCCGTCTGGCAGCGACAACCGCGCAATCCTACCAGACGCATCGTACACAATTCTCGTCACACGGTTGGCTGCGTCCGTGCGTTGTATGGGCCTTCCAAGCGCGTCTTGTTCGTAGGTTGTGCTGCGACCCAGAGGGTCAACGATTCGGGCGACACCGTTGCGACTATCGTACTCGGTCCGCTGCAACAGTCCGGCGGGACCATAGGTAGCCACGATCCGCCCGCGCCCGTCGCGATCTACAGAATAGCGTGCGCCCGATTCGACTGTGATGCCGCATACTCCACCATAGCCATCGTACTCGTATGTAACAGCGTTTCCACTGGGATCCACAACGCGCCGCAGTAAGTCATCCACATATTCATAAATAGTGCTGTTCCCGGCCGGATCTGTATGCTTCACAAGGAATCCGCGCGCGTTGTATTCATAAGTATTCTCTTCGCCCGCTGCGTTCTTTTCAGAAAGAAGGAGGTGATCGTCGTCCCATGTTTGCTCGACAGCGTAGCGACCATCAAACGTCTCTTCTTTGAGGATATTTCCGCGAGCATCCCAATGGTAGATGCGTGGCTCTGGGCCGGACGAAGTGGTGGTGGTGCGCTTGTCGAAGTCATAGGTGAATTCGACCTGATGGTACCCATTGTCACCCCATGTTCGCGTCACGCGTCCGTGGTCGGGGTGATATTCATAGTGAACCGCGAAGCCGTTTCGATGTTGCTTTCGAACAACTCGATGCTTTCCGTCGTAGGCGTAGCGAGTCGCATGTCCAGCGCTGTCTGCGGCGAGCGCCAGCTCCCCGACGGGCGTGTAGCCGAAGCTTGCCAAACGCCGAACGTCCGAGAAAGAATTAGGTCGGCTTTCGTTGGGTATCCCTACGTCAATGGCCACGATACGTTGTTCGTCATCGCGGCGAAAGAAGATCTGTCTCCCGCATGTGTCCGTGACACTGTGCAGGGAGACGCCGTCATATTCGAAGACAAGCTTGTTTCCGTAGCCGTCCGAAATGGAGCTTAGCCAAGCTTTTTCATTGGGTCGAAGAGGTTTATAGATTCGCGTGGCTCGGCTTGCGAGATCGAGAAGAACAAAGCGCTCTCCTCGCCTATTCAAGAGCAGGCGCCGCCCGCGATGGAGAGCGCTGCTACCGTCGGCGATTGGTCCAAATAACAGGTCGACTCCATCAAAATTCCGCAGCTGAAAGCCTTCACCGTGGGGTTCTACCCATTGATGGTAGTCGTGCGTCCAGCCGCCGCGTCCGAGGGGTGTCGTATCGAAGCAATCCGCTGACGAGTAGCGCCGCACGAAGCGGAACGGGATCAGGCCGGCGAGTGCGACGTCCAGCGTTTTTTCGACGACGGCGCCTGTGGCCACCGACACCGGATCTCCCTCTTCCTTTTTTTGGGCGTCGCCGTCTTTATCGCCCGCGCCTGAATCTCCCATACCCCCGCCGCCCGCGGCAACGTCCTGCGTTTGGCTCGGGTTGTTTTCACCCGTGACATTTGCCGGACCACTGGCGCCGGTTTCTTCGCTGCTTTTGCCGTCGGTTTTGGTGCTCATTGCAATTGCTCAGCGGGGCGGTGTCGGGTTGATTGGACGGGTAGATCTTGTTGGAGGTAAGGTTAGGTGCAACCAATGTGTCGGGCAATTTCGCTCGGCAATGGGTAAGGCTCTTCTTTGGGCAATAGGGCGCAGGCGGCGTCGGCGCCTTCCATTTGTAGGCAGCGGCGGACCGTTTTTGCAAAGTCTGTGATATCGGTAATGGTCTGCGCCCATTCATCCACATAGGCGCGGATGGCGTCACCTTCGAGTCCAATTTGGACGGCGCGGTGGTCGAGCGGCTGAAGGTACACATCGCGTTCTGGATCCCACTGCACGCGCACGGGGCTTTGTTTTAGCGCCAAACGCCACGCCTCGGACGACGTGTGCAGCGATTTGTCATAGTGGGAAAGGCACGCTTGAGCGAGCGCCGATTCAAACCCGGTGCGCAACATGTCAATGGCCAAGATGCGCTCTTGACCCTGTTTTTCACCCCATCCGCAGCGATACATCATCCAAGTGAACGACGGTTTGATCCACGTCATGCGATCGCGCGAAAACGGTGGAACAAATCGCTGCGCGGTCACCGCTTTGTCGGCAATGGCAGGTGAATAGGCTTGATAAACGCGCACCGTGGCGGTGGTAAACGCCGCGCGCACCTGACGGGAGGGTAAACTGTTGGAAATGCGCGTCATCGTAGACTCTACCGCACGAACATTTTTTTGTTGACCATCATGGTGACGAGATCGTGCAGCGGCGCCGGTTGGGAAGGTTGATTGCCCGGCGGGTCAACCGAAACGCTGGACCCCTTTCGAAACGCTTTTCCACCGCCGATTTTCAGTTTGCCCGACGTGGCTTTTCCTGTGGCGCTGCGGCCGATATAGGGGAAAGGTGCCGGCACACCGTCGGGTTTGGGAGGAGTCATTGGAGGGATGTTGCTGACCGCCGGAGGGCCCGCAAACGTGTGATTGCTGCTTGTTGTGATCCACTGGCGACCGCCGACGGTTGTGGGCATGATAAACTCCTATGGAAGCTCGACGAGGGCCGACAAAACGCGGACATTGGCGCTCATGTCAATTACCATTCGATCACCTGTGAGGCGCGCCTTGCCATTGGATTGAAGGGTGACCTGACTGGTATGTCCCGCTTCAAGCGATACCTGTTCGTCCGCCGTGATGCGTACACTCTTGGCGGACAGGACCAGGCTGCCGTCCGGTTCGTGTTCAATGGTTTTTCGGGTTTGGAGGGCGCCCATTAACATGGGGCCGTGCGCTGTGTCGCAGGCGATCATCATTCGGCTGGAACGCATACATTCATCGACCAATGCGCGATCGAGATGATCGTGAAATGTGGCTGTCAGGCGTTTGCCGTCGAGTGTACGCACCGAAACTGTTTCGTGAGTGCCGAGGTCAACAAACACGAGGTGAAGCCCCGGGCCGAGGCGGGCCGATTGTTTCTTGGGCGTTTTAGCCTGCGATTTGGAGCGCGGAGCGCTGGAAGGTGACCTTTGCTCCAACGGTTCTACCTGCTGTTTTGTTTTGGACATCACAGAGCCTCACCTTCAGTCGTAACTTTCGTTTGAATCGTCTTTGGCGCTTTGTGAACTTTTGAATTTGCCTGTAATGGTCACGCTGCCTGGGGTGATTTTGACCGTGACCCCACCGGCCTTAATTTGAATTTTGGTTTGTGCTGTAAACACCACGTCGGCGCCTTTGATATTGATACTACCCCCAGCGCGGATGGATGCGCGGGAGGATGCGGCGTCGAGGGTGTCAGTGCCCGATTCTACCTTTTTGGAGGCGTAATTTTCTGCGAATGCTCCTTTCACAGAAAGTCCGTAGGTGAGGCACTTGATGGACTTCGCACCTGCCACAGTTTCAACATTGGCGCCTCCCACGTCTACCGCGGCGGACAAACCGGCGAGTTGAGCCCAGGTTCCACCCACGAGAATGGTTGCGGGGCCGGTGACAAGCTGACTTTGGTGTTCAATGGCGGCAACGGTTTTGGCCGCACCTACCAAACGTGAAAGACTGGAGGATTGGGTTTGATTGTCGCCGCCGATATCCATGATCCGCGCGGCTCCAATGGTAATGCTTTCTGACGCGGCTTGAATGGCCTTGTTTGCGTCGACGTTAACCGTTCTACTTCCACCCACTGTATAGGTTTGGGCGCCGCCCACTCCCTGGCTGAATACTTTGGTCACAACGGTGGTGCGATTGGCACCGATTGTCCAAGTGTCGTTGGATGTCACAGTGGTTGTTTTGTCGTTTTCGGTGCGTTCATTAAAGTCTTTTGATGCGGTGAAGGTCATCCCTTCGTTGCCGGCGGTGTCGTTCATTTGAAGGCCGTTGACGCTGCCCCCGCCGGGTGTTGTTCGCGACACAAAATCGGAACACACCTTTTTGCCGGGGAGGCCCTGAGGTGGAATGTCCGTGCCTGTATACAGGCGCCCCAACTCCAGCGGCTCATCGGGGGATCCCTGGTAGAACGTGGAGAGAACCTGCCATCCAACCCGCGCCAAAAAGAAACCTCCCGACGTGGGCGGTTGTACACTTCGGAACCAAGCGGATGCGGTATCATCGTTCGGGCGCGTGCGTTCCCACCGGAAGCGCGCTTTTGATCGACCATATTGTTCTGTGTGAATTTCGGCACCTGAAGAGCCTGTCACGTCCATTGTTTGAACGCCGCCGAAACCGGGCCGCGAAGTGAGCGTACCCGGGTTTGCCGCAGAGCGTGCCGGTCTATACCCATTGTCTTTGGGCACAGCTTCAAACGTGGCTTGGTAGGTTGTGCCGCCCGACGATGTGACGCCGCTGCGATTTCCACCGGAGTGGGTGACGCGGGTGATCACCCACGTGGTGTTGACGGCGTCCAGCGGTCCTTCTTCGAGTGTGATTGTTCCACCGGGTACAAGTTCACGCGAGTTGGTGATTGCCCTTAACACAACCCGGTCGCGGCGATGCTCTTCGAGCCGAATTTGAGCGAGTTTTTTTCCGACAGAAGGATCTGTATAACGGCCGCGGTACTCATACCGTTCACTGGCACCCTGATCTACTTTTGCCTCGGCAGTCAGGTCGAGCGAAGGCGCTTCAAAGTCAAAGTCGCGCAGCGTGACTTTGTCGGGCACGGCGCGTTCTGACAAGGCCACTCCCCATACCGACCGGCCTGACGCAAGGCCTTCAGATGGGCGCACAGCCAACGGATCTCCCGGCAAAGGCTCAAAGCCCGCCGCATGGTCAACCACCACCACAACGTTGGCTTTTTCAGGGTGCAAAAACCAAACAATCCCCTCTTCTGCCAAGATGCGTGTGACAAATGTTAGGTCACTTTCAAACGCCTGTACACATTGGGCGCGTTTGTCAAGGGTGCGTTGGCACCTCTTTTCAACCTGAATTTGGTGCGCAGTTAAAACCGCTTCTGCAATTTGAAGGGCGTCTTGGTCTAAAAAAACGGCGTGATCGACAGTATCCGCCAGCGGAGCGATGTTGGGCACAATGCGTATGTCGGTGCGGCCGCGCGTTTCTTTGCGGTCGGTGATACCACCGGGGTGAGAAGTGACCCTGTCCACCAACCCTTCAATGGTGCGGACCGAACCGTCTTCTTTGACAAGGGTGAGGGTTGCTGCAGCGCCGATTTCTGCGGTTTGGTCGCTTTCTGGTCGGGCGGTGAGGTCAAACGAAAAAGGCTCACCCAGCGCTTCGTGGCCTTGGATGGAAGCTACCTGCCAGGCCACACCGTCGATTGTCAGTTCAAACACGTCGCTCATGGGTAGATCCTTTATCCAATTTTGCTTCCACCGCGGCGTTTGACGGTACCGTCGAGTTTGGTAGTGCCCTTGCTTACCTTAAAAGAACCTCCCGCAAGTTTGAGTGCGCCGGCGTTGAGGGTGGCGGCGGTAATGTCGATTTGATTGGCAGAAAACACAGCCACAGCGCTGGAGGTAATTTAATTCCACCCCCGGCCTGCGTTGTTTGTGCCCCTTTTGTGGTCGTGGTCACCACGGTGCCCGCTTTGATTTTGCAGGCGCCGGCGGTGATGATTTTGGCTCCTGTAACGCTTTCACCATACCCTTTGGCTGCGGTAATGGTGCGTACACCACCAACCGTCTCCGTTCGAGCGCCGGCAACGGACTCGCTTGTTCCGAGGCCGGCCGCGTGCGCCATCGCGGCGCCGATGGCCTGTGAAAATGGGCCCGTCACGTCGACGTTGGCTTGGTTGCACTGAATGCCATACAAGGCGCCGACAAGTTCATTATAGGCGCCCTTGGCAGAAACCGTGCGATTGGCTGTGACCTTTGTCATTTCAACAGCGCCCACCGTTTCTGACCGGGCGCCTTTTACAAGCAGCGAATCGTCGGTGACAATGTTGTGCGATTGGTTGGCAGAAACGGTCAGAGTTTGATTGGACTTGATACCCACTGTCAGACTTAACCCAACGTCGTGGGCAGCGTTTACCGAGACATTTGTAGTGGCGCTGCCGCCGACAAACACCGTGTGATCGCGCGATGCGTGCAAAAACATTTCTTGTTTGCCACCGTCGTCTCCCATGCGAAGTTCGTTGGTGGAACCTCCCCCCGGTGACGTGGCCGACTGCAATGTGGTGGTGGCTTTTGCGCCGGGTTGACCGTATGGCACCACACCTTCTGCGTTATACGTGCGACCCAACACAAGGGCGCGATCGGGGTCACCATCGTAATAAACCACGGGCACTTCCCACCCTACCCGTGGAATGAGCAGCGAACCTCCCATACCCATTTGGAGTGTTCTTACCCAAGTGGAAGATTTGTCATCTGTGATTCCAGATCTGTCCCACGGGAAGCGAATTGTCAGTTCTGCCAGGTCGTTGACATGAATTTCTTCACCTCCTGGGCCGGTGACAATGGCCGTTTCTGCACCGACAATACAGGGCCGAACCACCGCCGCAGCCGGCCTGTACGGCGGCCCATTTTTGGGGACCAACACAACACTGTTAGAATACCCGTTATTGGCTGAATCGATACGTGACGCCCGACTGTAGTGATGGTCCACCGAAACCACCACGTACTCTGCATCGAGTTCACCCTCGGCGGTGCCTACAATGTTCACAACGCGACCGGGTTGAAGACGGCACGAATCGCTGCGACCATGAGCGACAACCCGGTGGCGGCGATGCTGCTCAAGCCTCACGCGCGCCAGGGCCGATGCGGCGGCCGAATCAACGGCGCGGGCCGGGTACTCAAACATTTCAAGCTGGCCTTCACCGGCGCTCCCTTCAATGAGTACATCAGGGTGCCGAACGTCGTAGTCGCGCAGATGGGTTTTGCCGGGGACCACCTGTTCTGTGACCTCCAGTTGAAAAAAAGCGCGCGGGCGCACGCGATTGGCAGGATCTTCATATGGAATGGTTTTGCCGCCCGCGAGGCCGTCGTGCGCCGCTGTGTCATCACCGAAAACAATGAGCGGTCCGTTGTCAGAACTGTCAAACCAGTAACAGATGCCTTCTTCTGCGGCGATTCGCTCAAAAAAAGCCCAATCTGCTTCATCGTATTGGGTAGTAGAGAGGCGCATTCCATATTCGCCGGAAAGGCGAAACGCCATGCGATCACCCGCGGTGCCCGCCTCTGTGAGAAGTTGTTTTAAGATGTCCGGGCCGGACTTTTTTTGGAAAATGCGATATCCCGATCGAAGCCCGAGCAAACATTCTGGAGCGGCAAGCGACAACCGGTAGAGGAGCCCATCTTCTGTTTGGGCCACAAACGCGAGCGTGGTAACAACCAGCGGCAGGTTGCGCACCACCTCGTCGGCGGCGTCTTCAATCACCAGGGTGAGCGTGCTGCCGACGAAATCGGCCGATGAAAGCGGGCCCTCTTTTGAAAGAAAATCCACTTGCCACGCGGGCAGTTCATTCATTGATTCGCGCCCGCGCGCCGCCAGCGCTTCAACCGGCTCTGCCAATGCGCCACCCTGAATAGCGATGTGAATGTCCACTCGCGCAGTCATGTGGCCTGAATACCATGGAACCACGCCCGCGTTGTCAAAAAAAAGAACGCGTTGTGCTCGCGACGCCTCGCGCCTTGTTGCGTGCGTTTTCTACCACGTTCACGCGCGCGAACGAACAGCGTAGCTGGAATCACGGGTATCCCCAATTGGGCCATCCACTCCCGTGTGTGGGCTTGCCATCCACGTGAGGGGTCATTTCAGACGCCGCGCAACGGCCTGAAACGGCCACACGTTAGAACCAGGCTGGGGCGCATGTCGCGGTGAAGATATTGTTTCCGTAACGTGCGTAGCCCTGCGCCGTGAGAATGTCGAAGTTTTCGGCGAAACTGTTGTCGTGTTTGACAACAATTTCATCACCGGCGTTGGGATCTTGAATGCAGCAAAGGCCCTGAGCGGCCACCTGGTCGACCACTGCAAGGATGTAATCGTCGTGATGAGGCATGATGATGAGGGGGTTGCCGTCGCTCCAATCTACCCATTCTGGATGGGCAGTATTGATAATGTATTTGACAGCGTCTTGCACAACTTTCAGATAGCAAGGAGGCGCGTCAAAGCACTCGTCGGCATTGCCGGTGCCGGCTCCGGGAGAGCAGTCGGGATTTCCGAAGTCAGGACAGGTTACAGTCGCACCCCCTGCGCCGCCGGTGGTGGTAGGGGTGGTGGTGCCGGCGGTTCCTCCCGTGGCGATACCTCCCGTGCCACCGGCGGTAGAACCGCCGCTGGAGGATCCACCCGAGCCACCCGAAGATGTGGAAGTGGCGGTCTGCCCGCCGGTGGTGCCCGCACCTCCAGTGGTAGATCCGCCGGTGCCGCCTTTGCCCCCCAATTCTCCCGACCCACCTGTATTTCCAATTTCGCCTGAGCAGCCTGAAAGTGCTGAAAACAAGCCAAACGCAAGCACCAGGTGAAGGCTGGGTCGGTGCATACAGAAAGGGTAGACGAACGCACTTGCGATTGTCAACGTATGAAACCAATTGTTGCAACTTGCGCGCGGACGGCGGTGTGCACAGTCATAGCGTTGGCTATTGGAGCGTGGAGCACGACCGGGCCACAAATTCATCACGGCAAACGCTTTCGCCATCCGGCACGCCTTTCCGCTTTGTCGCGCCGTCAAGACTCGCCAGTTCGGATTCTACCCATCTGCGTTTCTGCACTTGGTTCGCGGCGCCCATACCAGCCGGCCGTTCGCGTGCGTGAATGGGTCGTTCGTGGTGCAGGTGAAATGCGACGGAAGGCTTGCGACGCTGAGCGTCTGATTTGGTGGAATATCAAAAAAACATGACCCATGCATTTTTCGAAATAAAACTCGTCCGTTCCACCCAGTAAGGACTGGAGCTGCCACTTCTCAACGGCCGCTTCAAGGCTCAATACATGTCCAGGGCCAAGACAAAGATTGCCCGTCACCCGCACGACAGACTGCTTCGTCGCGTGTTTAGTAATCCCCAACATGCCAAAGGAGAGCTGCAACACCTGCTCCCAAAAGAGTTGAGTGCAAAAATCAACTGGTCCACCCTGAAACTGGAGCCGGGCGCATTTGTGGATGATGCGCTGAAAGCCAGCTATTCTGACCTTCTTTTTTCTGTGGAAATGGAAGGATCCAAAACCTACATCTACCTGCTTTTTGAACATCAGGCCAAACCCCAGCGCTTTCTACCGTTTCGTCAACTCAAATACCTGGTTCGTCTTTGGGACAAGTGGCTTCAAGAACATCCCAATGCCACCCATCTACCCATCGTAATCCCAATGGTACTTTGCCATGGTCAAACCCCGTGGACCTACCCATTGCAGTTTAAACAACTGGTCAACATCCCCGCGGAGCTTGACCCTTTGGTCAAACGTTCTGACCGGAACTGGGAAGCGAACGAGTAAGCGAAGCGCGGGCAGCCCGGCGGAGCGCGCCCATGCGCGATCGAGCGGTGCGGCGAGGGCCCCACTGCGACCTGCGGTGGGTAAGGGCCCCGCCGCGGGAGCATTGGGTGGGAAGCCGCACCACGAGACGCGCATGGGCCGCGAGCAGGGCATTGCCCGCGCGTTCGATTACAAGTGAGCTGCTTGCAAAGATTCTGAAAATGGAGGATAAGAACATTATGCCCAGCATCGCCGAACATCTCATTGCCAAAGGGAAAAAATTCGGCATCGAAAAAGGCCGAAAAGAAGGCATCAAGCTGGGTCGTGAAGAAGGCGTCAAACAAGGCTTGGAGCAAGGCCACCGCACGCTGTTGCTTCGTCAATTGCAGCTCAAGTTCGGCACCGTCGACGCGCCGCGGCTCGCCCTCGTAGAACGTGCAAGTCGCACCGATCTGGAAACATGGGCCGATCGCATCCTCATCGCCAATACGCTCTCCGAAGTCTTTGACGGGTAGAAATCGGCGCCCAAATCTACCCATCCAATCTACCCATCTGAATCTACCTATTCCGCGCAAAAAAATGGTAGGCGAGGAGCGCGCCGCGCCCGCGTGAGCGCCGAAACCAAAAGCGAGGAGCGCGCCGCGCCCGCGCGAGCACCGAAAGCCAAAAGCGAGGAGCGCGCCGCGCCCGCGCGAGCGCAGCGCCCGACGGCGCGAGGACTGTCTGAGCGAGGGAGGCGCTTGCGCCGACCGAGCGAGTTCCGCAGCGCCGTCGGGCGCGAGCACGCGCGGACGCGGCGCGCGACGAGCCCCGCGAGCACGCGCGGACGCGGCGCGCGACGAAGCCCTCCGCAACTCGCCACGCGCGTTGAGCAAGCCCATTCTACCGACTTAGAAACGTGGCTCGATCGCATCCTCACCGCCAATACGCTCTCCGAAATCTTTGACGGGTAGAAATCGGCGCCCAAATCTACCCATCTGAGTCTACCCATTCCACGCCCCCAAAAATGGAAGGCGAGGAGCGCGCCGCGCCCGCGCGAGCGCAGCGCCCGACGGCGCGAGGACTGTCTGAGCGAGGGAGGCGCTTGCGCCGACCGAGCGAGTTCCGCAGCGCCGTCGGGCGCGAGCACGCGCGGACGCGGCGCGCGACGAGCCCCGCGAGCACGCGCGGACGCGGCGCGCGACGAGCCCCGCGCGTGAACGTGCCGTCAGTCAACTCGACGCGGCAAACGCCGAGCCTGCGCTCGCCCCACGTGCAAACGCACCCATCGGCGCGCAAGCCCCGCCACACGCGAGTTTGAGTCGTTCAAGGCGGCCAACAACGCTTCGCTATACCGCGCGCGTCCGCAGCGCCCGATGCCAGTGACCGCCGCCGCCCTCACCGCCGCCCGCGCATCTTTCAGGTATGGCTCGAAGAGCGGTGCATCGGCCTCTCCACCGGTTTCTGCGAGGCCATACAAAACAGCCGCAAAAGCCCGACCTTTGGATTCCGTTATACCGTTGCGGTAGAACGCTGCAAAGTCGAGCGGCTTTTGACCGGTTTTTTGCCAAAGGAATCGAGCCAGTTCTCGGACGGAGCTGGTATCGTCGACGAGAGAGCGGCGAAGGTAAGGTTCTGCCTCACTTGGAAAACGGTCACACGTAGCTTTGAGCGCCAAACACCGCATGGCAGGTGGCCCGACCCGCAGGCGTGGTAGAACCTCCCGAAGAGCCTCGGCGCTCCACGTTGCGGTGATGGCGCGGGCAGCCGCCGTGGCGACAATGGGGTCACTATCCAACGCTGCGCGGCGCAGAAGCGCCGGATCACCGCTCTTGGCCGCGATTCGCACGCAGGCCCGTCGCAACTCCCTACCACCTGATTGGAGCGCCTGGTCCAACGCGGGGGAAGCTACTTGTGTACACAGTAGAGTTTCGATCTCCCCAATAAGGGCGCGGTGGGGAGCGCGACGTTCCCCTCGCAGATCCTCCACAAGGGTGAGGCACCTGACAAAGTGCTTTGCGTACTCAGCCACAAGGCGCTCGCGCACAGCGGCTTTTGCTGCCTCTCGCACCGGTTCTACCCAATCATTCACCCGCACGAGGAGAAATGGAAGCTCCCGCCCGTTGCGCTGCCCCGCAAGCAAACGCACGGCGTGCTCGCGCACATATCCGCTGGAGTGCATGCTTGCGAGAGTGACGACAGCGGCTTGCGGTTCGTTGCCGTCGGGTATGCGTACACCCAGGTCACTGGGACTCATCCCTTCCCAACCCGAGCGTGTGTACATCCAAGCTTCACCGGTTCGCCGGTGCCGTTCCAGCCAGGAAATATCTTCCACCGTGGCACGCTGGAGAATGTCGGCGGCAGCCCGCGCGGCGTCCATACCCAAGTCAGACGAGTGAGGTGGCAAACACGGGAGCAAACTCGCAATGTCGGCCACGCCGCCCGTGGCCCCGAGCAACAGGATTTGGTGGAGGTAGAGATTGCGCATGAGTCCGCCTGTTATGCACTGATTTTGCCCAACAAGCCAGTTTTACTGGTCCCGCTCGTCAGAAGTTTGGCCCTGGTTCCACTTCCTGCGGAACAAGCCGCGCGCCTTCAAACTGACGACCACAGGACTTCCGACCGAGTGAAAGCGGGCGCTGCGCTTTGCTCACTTCTCGCTTGCCAACACCGAGAGTTCCGGTAGGTATGCTGGAGACAAAAAGCGCAACGTGAACCGCCCTAAATCCATCCCGTCGCTGCGTTTCGCCAAACTTGGTGTGGTTGCACTTGTATTAACGGTGCTTGTGATCGCTCACCAGCTGGGCGTTTTTGCGCGCTTCGCTGAGCCAAAAACGCTTGCCGACTCGCTGGTTGCCATGGGGGTTTGGGGGTACATCGCGTTTGTTGTTGCGTACACCTTACTGCAACCCTTTGGTGTTCCGGGCACCATCTTCATTGTCGCCGCCCCCCTGATATGGCCTTGGCATACCGCGTTTGCCCTTTCAATGACTGGAACAATGGGCGCCAGTGTTGTGGGGTTTACGTTTGCTCGTTTTGTTGCCAAAGACTGGGTGTCTGCGCGCATTCCGGCTCGCCTCCACAAGTACGACGAGTCGCTTCGGCGCAACGCTTTCCCCACCGTGGTGGTGCTGCGATTGCTCTTGTGGATGCCGCCCATGCTTCACGCTTTTTTCGGCGTGTCGAAGGTACGATTTTGGACTCACTTTTGGGGTTCGTTGATAGGCTATCTGCCCCCGCTTTTTTTGGTGAGTTACCTTGGGGGCGACATGTTCGATTTGTCGGGAAACATTCGGCCCGGCGCGTGGCCTGTCCTCGGCGGTTTGGTCATTGCTTCGGTCGTGATTGCGGTGCTCAGTCGCCTTTATGAACGGCGTTTCTTGCAACGGTCGGCAACGTCGCCTGACGCGCCCGCGCAAGTTGATTCTGCCCAATCGGCCAATCTACCCGCTGACTCACCTGGCGAGGGCGGCACCGAGCCCTTACGCGACTAAAACAATGTTCGCCACACCGATTTGCACACCGCCCGTTGGCTGCTAACGTCCGTGGCGATGTCACTTCCTATCGATCGCATTCTCATTGTTCCACGTTGGGCCGGCACACCCACTTCGGATTGTTACCCGTGGTTGATTGAGTCGCTTCAGGGCCGGTATGGTCGTGGGCTGGAGGTTCGCGCTCTCGCCATGCCAGAACCGTCAACCCCCAAGACTTCCACGTGGCCACCCGTTCTGCTTGCCGAGGCCGGTGAAAACAAGGATCTGCTGCGTCGCACCCTAGTCGTGGGGCATAGTGTCGGCTGTCAGACCGTATTGCGCGCCCTCGCGGCAATGCCCGACGATCTGTCGGTGTTTGGTGTGCTGCTGATCGCGGCCTGGTTTCAGGTTGACCGGCCTTGGGAAACCATCTTGCCATGGATGGTGCAAGACTTTGACCTGAATCGCGCGCGAGCGAGAACTCCGTGGCTCGATGTGCTTGTGTCTGACAACGATCCTTTTACGGCCAACTTTGAGCAAACGGCGGCGGATTTCAGGGATCGAGCGAATGCCAACGTGGTGATTGTTCCGGGGGCCAAACACTTCAACGCTGTAGAAGAGCCGCGCGTGTTGGAGGCGCTTGTGGAGCGGATTGAGGGTAAGATCTGAAATGGACCGCGAGGAAATTGATGGGGCGTTTCACGCAGGGAGAAGGTGAGACGTTGGAGTCTGAATCAGGTTGAGTATGGAAAGAGCCCGGAAGGGCACTCGCTGAATGTGTGGAAGTGGAGCGGCTGGAACCTACGTGCCGGCCATCGGTCGACACTCGTATCGGTATGCCGAGTTGACCAAGGCGACAACAATGGCGGTCGGGTCGGATGGCCGGAACGCGGCACTGCGGCGGAAAGGGGGCGCGGCATTAGGTGGTCGCGCCCCGAGTGGAGTTTACTGGCAGGCGGTGGGAAGGGTGAATGACTCGGTGATGGTAACCGAGCTGCTTGTGGCTACGCCGTCGGCGCCGACGCCGATGCCGCTTGCCGCAAAGCCGTGCCAAATATGGCATTCACGCCCGGTGCCGGCGGTGGCTTGGAGCATGCCGTCACGCATGTCTTCAAACGCCGGTGTCGAAGGCGTGAAGTCCATACCTTTGACGAAATCGTCGAGGAGTTGAGTGGAGGTGAGGCCGGCGGCGAGGTAGTTTTCGAGCACGCGCCACATGGCGCCCGCGTAGACCTCCCCATCGTTGTGAACCTCGGCGCCGGTAACATCACTGTAGGTGAGGGGGTAGTTGGTGTACGGGTAACGTCGAATGCCGCCGGGGATGCCGTAAGCGTATTCGCCCACCCGATCGTCGCCGTTGAGGAGGTAGGCGAGAACGTCGCTCGCGCCCTCGCCGACGGCGCCGGCGAGCTTGCCGCTCATGCCGCCGATCATGCGCCAGGAGAGGCCGTGGCCGTACTCGTGGTACACAATGTCAGAGTCGAGATCGCCGTCAAGTTTGAGGGGAGTGACAGGGTTTTTCTTGAGGTTTGCCGAGGTGCCGGCAAGGCCCTTGAGCGTGGTACCATCACTTTGAGTAACCATGCCCGATGGGATGCTAATGGTGTTGTCGGTGCCGCTCGGCCCAAATGCGCCGTCGGGGACGTTGTTGGCAATGAGAACGCCGATAGCGCCGGCCAATTGTGCGTTTTTGACCTTGACGGTGAAGGTGCAGGTACCGCGGTCAACAATGGCAACCTTACCGGTGAGAGAGCCGGACGCCGCCGCTTCACAAGCGTCGGAGGTAACGCCGGTGTTGTCATTATAGACAGCCAACGCGCCGGTGACGCCGTTGGTGGTGAGTGCTGGTCCGAAAGTTGAGCCGTACGTACCGTAGGTGAGGCCGCTCACGACGGTTGCACCGTTGGGCATGGTGCCCGACCAAAGGTACATTTGCATGCGGGGTGAGCTGCCGTCGGACGGGGTTGCAAAGTTGGCATTGTCGAGGCCGCCGCCATCTTGCGCTTCTGCGTTGACTCGGTCGTTTCCGGCGCCGCCCTTACCAAAGTTGTTGGTTTGGAAGTTGCCGTTGGACTCGGTGAAGCCGTGCGAGTAGAGCACGTCGTGCAAAACGTTGTTTAGGTAGAAAAGGTTTTGCACAGCGACGGCCTTGTTGGCCGTGATGGAAGGTTGCTGGGCAAGGTCGGCGGTGGTCAGGAAGTTTCCGTTGGAAACGGTGGTGCCGCCGCTGTCGGGAGAGTTGTTGGCCGGGCTCGCGTCAAGGTAGGCGCGGGCGTTGTTTCCGGCGATTAAGGTTGTTTTTTGCGAACCTGACAGCCACCCGGAGGGGGACTCTGTGTTGCCGGCACCGGGGCCGTTCACCACGGTTTGGGCGCCCTTTCCGGGGTCTTCAACGAATACTTTGTAACTGTCGTTGGCGGTGCGATTTTCTACCGAGACAATTTCACCGGCTGCACCAACAATGGTGTGGTTGAGTTGGTTGCCCTTGAGGGACCACGTTTCTACAAGGAAGCCGGCGTGAGCCGTCCCGTCGTCGTCGAGGTAGGCAACTTGCTCGACGGTGGGGGGATTGTAGAGTTCACCCGTGGGGGCAAAACGCGTGATGTTGCCTTGAACCTCGACCTCAGAAGTGGCTTCTGTATAGTTTAGATGCGCCATGGCCGCATCGAGAGCTTGGCGCGGGGAGATCTCTGTTTCTTCGAGTTCTACCTCGCCTTTAGCGAGCCTTTCCATGACCTGTACAATCTCCCCATCTTCAGACAGGGCGATTTTGGCGTAAGCGCCGTGAACGCGAAGCCCGTCAATGGTTTGGGCAACCTTGACATGGGTAAAGCGGCCGTTGGAGTACGGCTCAATGCTGAGCCCATCAAGGCTTTTTACCAAGCCGCGCGTGACCAAAAAGTCGGACGCGATGACAGAGGGGGCCTCCACGGAAGGCGGCGTGAGCGGTCCGGTTTCAGACCGGAAGATGCGAGTGCCGTTGGAGGTTGTTTTCTGGGGAGTTGCCTCATCACCGGTAGGGGCGACACATCCCGAGAGAAGAAGAAAAAGGAGCGGAGCGGAACGGAGCAGTTGCTTGCGCATGAACAACCCTTTTTGGAAGCGAGCGAAACAAAATGGGGGTGACCTGACAAATTCCGGCGAACGCGTTGCGTTAGAATCCACAAGACCCACACTCGCCTCCATCGCCAAGGGCGAGGATGAACGTCGTGTGAGGTGGACTGGGCCGAACGCGAAACCGGATGTCGATCAGAACGATCTGCATACCGCAGAGTGACTCCGGCGCGAAGAGCAAAAATGGATGGTGGGACAAGAAATGACCGGGGGATAAATTTGCTATTTTGCGCGGCGAAAGTGATGAAACGAGGAACGCCCGCGCCACGCAATTACCTGGGAGCTGAAATTTTATAAATGGACCGAGGTGCCCAGTTTCTTTACCCCGTAGAGGGAACGCACACTTTGTGTTCTGAAGGTGAAGTGCAATGCACCCACGGCTGTGAGTTGAGGGGTCTACACCTCAGTCGCGGAAAATGGGGCAAATGGCTGCAATGGTGAATGAGTATGAGTCCGAAATGGGTAGATTGTGGATGGTAGATTGTGGATGGTAGATTGTGGATGGTAGATTGTGGATGGTAGATTGTGGATGGTAGAGGTGCGCATGGGTAGAAATGTGAATGGGTAGTAAACGAGCAGATGAGATGGCTCATGATTCATAGAAACGTGCATGGGTAGAACCGGGCGTTTCGAGTCTTAGCGAGGTTCCAAAGCGGAGAGGCGGGCCGATGATTGAAAGGGTTTGCCGTTATGAAGAAGGTGAGTGTTGATAGATTGGTAGATCGGTGTGTGCGCTGTTGCCGCGGCGAGAGCGATCGAGTAGGAGTCTTTTCGGCCGGTATGTTTTTGCCGGCGGTTGAGCCAATGGTGAAGCGAACAGCAAGCGTTGGGGTTGAGGTCTCCGGGCCAGGCAATTCTGGGCATCGCGCTGTGGCCGGTCTTGCGCGAGTGAGCTTGGTGAGCGGAATCCTGGTGGTGGGGGTCGGGGCATGCTCGCCACCCAAAGTGGTGGATCCCGATGTGGCGACCGGGGTGACAACGGCCATTCCAGTGGAAGCGCGGGACGCAAAAGCGGTCGACCCGGTCTGGACCGAAAAACCCCGGCTTGAGAATGTTCCAAAAGGGCCGTTGCGTGGAGGCTTTGAAACGCGGCGGTTCAAATTGGCGACTGTGAAGTTTCATGTGTCGGCCGACGGCATAGGCTCTTTTCTAGCGAAGTCGGGGGATGGGACCGTGGAGGTTGAAATACCGATCCGGTTCAAGCCTGAAGAACAGTTGTGCGTCGAGCGCTCCATGGGGGACACGATTGACGGTCGGATCGTTGTGGAGAGTCCAGGAGGGAGGCGGTTCTCAAACAGGTATGCCTTTGTTCTGAAGATAGACCGCGCGGAGCTACGGCCGTATCCCAGGGGTGTGGAGCCTTCTCTGGAGGGTTTTCGATTGGGAGCGGTGAGTGGGAAGATTCTTGTGATGTTCGCGGAGGGGAAGTATGGGGCGGGGGGGCCGGCTTGGGTAGGTGGTCATTTTGACAATGTTCCAGTGTACCAACACGGCGATCGAGGTGAGGAGGAATCTTGCGCAAAAGGGCCGCATCAAGGCGGTTTGGGCACGTCGCGCGCCTTTCGATCGGATGTGGCTCCGCGAGTGATGTCACTCAAACCGGGGCCGATGACGGGGAAGATTGGTAAGGTGCCATTTGATGTACGCGGCGCCGTACTTTTTCCTCGACTGGCCGGCGATACACGAACCGGCGGGTGGACGTTGTTGTTTTCGTCCACAAGCCTAAAAAGTGATGGTATGCCGCAAGCGCTGGAGAACGTGCCGGGCAAAGGTCTTGTCACCCATCGCGGCGTGCGGGTAGAACTGCAAACCGAGCCGGTTGCTGGGAGTTGTATCGAGCGCACCGCGGACTTTGCCTTTTCAGGTCCCACGCCCGAGCTTGAGCCTCCACACATTCAGTTGAGGGTCACCGCTTATGTGCCGCCCTCGGTGGATGTTCCCGGGAAGATGTCAGGTGCCGCGGTGCTTGACTGGATGGAGGGGTCGGTGGTGGCCGGAACATTTACGGATATTCCCGTGCAACATCCAGACTCGCATGCAATGAAGTTGACAGAACCGGTGATACGGCCGGAGAAGTGCGGTTTGTAAAGCGCGAGGCTGCTCGGGGTAGAAAGCGGATGGGTAGAATGGGCGTTTCGAGTTCTGACGAGGTTCCAAAGCGGAGAGGCGGGCCGATGATTGAAAGGGTTTGCCGTTAAGATGCAGGGTAAAGGGGAGAGAGCAAAGCGGCGTCGGGGGCATTTTTCGGCGCCGGCGTGTGGTTTTGCGGCTGTTGGTTTGCGGCGATGAAAGATAAGGCTTGACATCGTGCGGGCAATTGCCTGGTATCGCTCCATGTCCTACGCTTCTTCAAACGCTTCGTCGTCCAAAGCCCCGCGCTCTGTCGCTGCGGCGACTTTTCTCGATAAACCGTCGGCATCGGCAACGGCCCGTGGCCCCCGTGGTGAACGTTCTGAGGCGTTCCGACGGGTGTGCCGCGTTGCAATGTGGGCGCTGCCGTTGGGTCTGTTCGCCCTTTCTGGGTGTGGCTCAATTGTGGAAGTATCGTCCGGCCCGGGCGCCGGCGGCGGTGGATCCGGCGGTGGCGGCATGGGTGGTTTGAGTTCGAGCATCAGCTCCAGCTCCAGCAGCAGCTCCAGCTCCAGTTCAAGCAGCATCAGCTCAAGCAGTTCAACAAGCAGCTCCAGTTCGAGCAGTTCAACAAGCAGCTCCAGCTCAAGCAGTTCTACCAGTTCAACAAGCAGCAGCAGTTCTACCAGTTCGACAAGCAGCAGCACTTCAACGAGCACCTCCACTTCGAGCAGTTCAAGCTCTACCAGCTCGTCGAGTTCAGGCGGGCCTGTGGCGGTGGTGGTTCTACCGGAAGAAAGCGTTTACAGGTATTGGGACCAAGGGACGCTTGTGCCGGGATGGTTGAATTCAGGGTTTGACGACACGATGTGGCCGTCGGGGGTTGCGCCGCTTGGGTTTGGGGATGCGTACATTTCGACGACGATCGGGTTTGGTCCAGACTCCAGCTCAAAGTATCCGTCGACGTGGTTTCGGACAACGTTTGATGTGGCCAACGCGGCCGCTGTGCTGTCCGCGTCAATTGAACTCAAGGTTGATGACGGTGCGGTGGTATACCTGAATGGTAATGAGTGGGTGCGTTGGAATATGCCGAGCGGAACGATCACAACGAGTACACTCGCGTCGCAGATCTTGGAGGCGGGTGAAGAAGGGTTTTTTATACCGTTTGACGTGAATCCGTCGCTGCTTGTGGATGGGAAGAATGTGCTGGCGATTGAGGTGCACCAGGCGGTGTTAAACAGCAGCGATTTGGGGATTGATGCGCGGATTACCTTGCAGGTGAACTGACCTGAAAAGCCGCTGTTGCTGAATTGAAATGTCTCGGGGGGGTGGGGTACTTCACATTGGGCAGAAGGTTCCCCAAGGGCGCGGATCGACGGGGTGACAGTGAAAGTGGTGCCCTTGGGTTGGGTATGAGATCCAACAGTCCGTTGAACGCCCGAAGCCCGACTCGCAACGAAGGTAAGAATATGGTTCGAGCGAAGTGGATAACGGCGCTGGCCGTCGCAACGATGTTGGCCAGCGGGGCGTGCGGGCACGAACAAGAACACCTGGGTGAAGGTCGCTCGCCAATCGCGGCCGAAGGGGTGAAGACAACGGCAACGGGCGGCAACTCGGCCGGCGGAACGGGCGGCAACTCGGCCGGCGGAACGGGCGGGAGTCCAGCCGGCGGGAACGCAGCCGGTGGCAACTCGGCCGGCGGAATGGGCGGGAGTCCAGCCGGCGGGAACGCAGCGGGAGGCAGCTCAGGAAACGCCGGCGGCAGCGCTGGCAACGCGGGGGCCGGCGGAGGAGGCGATCCCTGCGCCTATGTCGTGTGTGAAGACGGCGATCCGTGCACCGTCAACGTGTGTTTGGAAGACGGGAGTTGCGCGGCCTTTCCCGGCAACGACGGCGCCTCGTGTGGACCGAATACGGAGTGTGGAAAAACCTCCTGCTTAGACGGAATCTGCCAGTGGGATCCCTGCGACGACGGCAATCCGTGTACACAAGACGCGTGCGCCGAAGGCGGCGAATGCTCCCACACGCCGCTCTCCGACGGCACCGAGTGCTGGAGCGCCTCTCTGTGCGGGGCGAGCGCCACCTGCATTAGCGGCGATTGCGTGGCAGGAGCACCTGTCGATTGCGCCGACGGCAATCCCGAAACCGCAGATTATTGCGACCCTGACCTGTTCTGCCAACAAGCGGGCGCCCCAAATCTACAGCCCGCCCAAGTCGCAAGGGGAGCCTTCGTCACGGGCATCAAAATGGGAGACTCCACCGTTTGGGAAGTGGGGGCCACACCGGCAAACCGGCTCGTGCAGGTGCGCAACGCGGGCGGAGGAGCTTTCAACGGCGTATTCAAGATCGCAGAAGGCCACGCCCACGCGCTCGCGATCAAATCGAATGACGGATCGGTCTGGGCATGGGGAACGTCGGCGGCCGGCGAACTCGGCACCGGGCCCAACCAGGCGGGCACCGCCACTCCCGTCGCCGTCATGCTGGCAGCCGACACACCGCTCGTCGGCATGGGAGACGTCGCCGCCGGAGCCAACACCAGCTATGCGCTCGGAGCGGATGGGAAGGTGCGCGCGTGGGGACGCAACGCATTCGGACAGCTCGGCGACGGGACGCGAACCGACCGCAATCGACCCATCGTCGTCCAGCAGTTGAATGGGGGCGACCTGACCAACATCGTGGCCATCTCCGCGGCCTACTTCGGTGCGCTCGGCTTGCGCGACGACGGCACTGTATGGGCCTGGGGAGCCAACGCCGGCGGCGAGTGCGGCGACGAGGCTCCCAGTCCCTGGGCCACGCGGGCCGGACGCATTCGCACAGTCGCCGGCGCCTTCATGAACAACGTCACCGCGATTGCCGGCGGCCAATTCGCTTCCATCGCCCTCCGAAGCGACGGCACCGTATGGGCCTGGGGCGATGATCGTCAGGGCCAGCTCGGCGACCGCTCCAACGCGATTCGCGCGCGGGCCGGACAAATTCCGGGACTCGGTCAAGTGGTCGAGATCGGGGCCGGCAGACAGTTCTTCTTTGCGCGCAAACAGGATGGCTCCGTGTGGGCATGGGGACGCGTGATCGGCGACGGCAGAGACGAGCGAAACGGCCCGCCCACCGTGCAGCGGACTCCAGTCCAAATATTCCGACCCGGCAATCAAGCCCTCACCGCCCAAGCGCTCTCTCAGGGCCCCGCTGCCGACCACGGAGCAGTGATATACAACGTCGGCTTCGGCGTTTGGACCTGGGGACAGAACCGACACGGCCAGCTCGGCGATGGCACGCGCCAAGACCGCCTGCTCCCTGTCGAGATGCTACCACCCTGAACGCCGCCACGCGAACGCCCCCGCCTCCCCGCAAGCCCACCCACCTGACTGTCCAGTCGTCAAAAGAGGTGCCTACCTACCCGTCAAAAGAGGTGCCGACCCGTCAAGAAAGCTGTCTACCTACCCGTCAAAAGAGGTGCCCACCTACCCGTCAAGAGAGCTGTTTACCTACCCGCCAAGAGAGGTGCCTACCTACCCGTCAAAAGAGCTGCCTACCTACCCGTCAAAAGAGCTGCCCATCTACCCGTCAAAAGAGCTGCCTACCTACCCGTCAAAAGAGCTGCCCATCTACCCGTCAAAAGAGCTGCCCATCTACCCGTCAAAAGAGCTGCCCACCCCCGGTCGGCGCTGACGCGCCGCCCGCCCCTCCCAAATCGCTCGCTTCGCTCGCTCAGGGAGGGGCCCCCCATTCACAAGAGCGAACGAACAGTGTGATTGGAATTGGTCGCGACCGTTTGCCGACACCGCACGCGGCCTCACACCCAACCCAGGGGCACCACCTTCACGGT
The DNA here is from genome assembly GCA_016712345.1 of Polyangiaceae bacterium. Classification (GTDB taxonomy): domain Bacteria; phylum Myxococcota_A; class Polyangia; order Polyangiales; family Polyangiaceae; genus JADJRH01. Next base: position 5,267,294 of record JADJRH010000011.1, on the reverse strand, counting down.
CACTCCATCGATCTCCACATCGCCCCCGATCGCCTTGGGGATCTCGGCCTCGGGCACCGGCACAAACAACGCCAACGTCGCCTCTGAAAGCCCCAGCTTCTTCGCATACCCGGCTGTCTGCGCGTGCCCCTTCTGAAGCACGAACATGTTGACGAAGCTCTTCACCTCAATCACTCCGGTATGCCCATCGGCCTGCAGCACCAGGTCGACCTTCCCGTTGCCGGTGGGAAACTCTGGAGTGATCAGACACCGCTCCTGAAGCGCGTCGCGCAGCCAGGCGTATAGATGAAAGTGCCCCACGGCTTCGGTCAAGTGCAGATCTGCTCGCCGGGGTTGCCCTTGCCACGGATCGATGCCGCGCGCCTTGAGCCGCTTGAGATACCCTCGATAACGCTCCAGCAGCGGGTGTACACACAGCCCATTGGGAAGGAATACATCCGAAAGCGTGTCGCCGGGTTCCATGGCGAGGATGGGCCCCTTCTCGCCGAACATATCCCCCGTGAGCGCCGTGTAGAGGCGCCGCTGCACAAAAGGCGACGAAAAGCGGCAGACCGGTCGCTTGCTCTTGGCACCCTCGGGTTGAACGGCCGTGTCGATGATCCCGTTCATGTACAGGTAAGTGCACCAGTCCGCGTCGAGCGCAAAAGGCACGTTGGGGTCGGTAAACAGCGAGATAACATGTTTCAGGTAAGGCCCGCGCGCCTTGGCGACGAGGTTGAGGATGGTGTTGTTCCACTCGATCGTCAGAGCGGCGTTCAGCACTTCGTCGAAGACCGCCGGGGTGATGGGCTCGGCGGGCCCCGGATTATACTTTTCGACGCACAACTCGCCAAACCACGACACGAGCCCCGGCTGTCCGCGGGTCACTTCGAAGACAGCATTCACCACCTGGGGCTCGACCACCTGACCGCTCTCGGCCTGGTATTGCGAAAAGAGGTCCGTCACTTCCTCTCTCGTCAGGTTCGGGATCGGCAACGAGCGCTGCACATTGAACGGCGAGCCGCGGGGGCTGTCGACGCCCAGCACGCTCCGCACGCCCACGAGCGCGAGGCTGTGGAGAAAGTAGCCGCCGCGGTGAAGGTGGATGTTGCGGAACAGCGCCACCAAGCGATCGATCACCTTCCTCGGCAGGCTGTCGAACTCGTCAATGCAAAGGATGGCGGGGCGATCGAAGTAGCCCCGTTCTCGGGCGAACAACCGGGTCCAATCTGCCCAGTCTTGAGGCATGGGGGCCTCGCCGTCGAACGCCAGGTTGAACAGGTCGGGGACGAACTTGAAGAACGCCTCCTCCGAGTCGTCGTCCTCGACGACAACCCCCTGCATCGAAAACGTCCCGACGCGGAAGCGATCCCCGTAGCGGGCGCGGACCTCTTCAATCGCGCGGCGCATGATCCACGTCTTTCCTGTCTGCCGCGGCGCCCAGATGGTGAAGTAATGGCCACCTTCGTCCGGCTCACCAACGAGCTGGGAGACGCAGTTCTCGACGAGCTGTCGGCGCTCGACCGAGAAATGGAACCGGGAATCGACCGGTCCGTACGAGCTGAATCGTCGCATGGGCGCACCTTACCACGTTCATCGGCTCCGGCGCGAGTCCGCGAATCGGGGCCCCTCCCTGAGCGAGCGAAGCGAGCGATTTGGGAGGGGCGGGCGGCGCGCAAGCGCCGACCGGGGGAGGGCATGTGATGGGATGGCTTGATGGGTGTGGGAGGGGATTTCGTCGGTGATTAGGCTGACGCTCGAGGCGCCGCCCGACTCGCCGATGATGTGGGGTGAGCGACCGGGCCCGGTGCCCCAGTGCGTGGGTGCCCGGTCCTGCAGATTGGGCAGCGCGAAAGTGGTGGTGCCGTCGCCGCCATAGCGGTTGCCGACGATCGCGAACAAGGCGCTGTTTTGCGCGATGGGTAGAATTTGACCGGAACAGGGAGCCAGCCGTAGGGGATAAGGGGCGAATTCAGGGTTGGATGAGCTTGGCATTTTCGACAATGGTGGGGAATTTGTAACCCGAACCAATGTCGCGATCGATGGCAACCACCCCTTCGATAAGGATGGTATCCCCCAGTGCGGGCGCCGCATCTGTGGTGACTGTGATGTCGTTGGTTGCGTTTGCTGTGTCGCCCGAACCATCCCGCAGGTGGAGATAGGTGCGGCCGAGAACGCCGGTGGTCACTTTGACAACTGTGCCGCGGATGCGAACGGTTTTGCCGTTGAGTTGGGTGCGCTGGGTAATGGCTTCGGCAACGGTTTTTCCGTCGGGGCCGGGAGCGCGCGCAACGGCCTTGACCTCAACCGAGGCTGACGGGCTACCCATGCCCGAGGCGTGCGGATCGGAAGCATTGGGCGAACCTTGACCATGAGGTGAGGAACCGGCGCGGGGGCCGGCGCCGCTGCCGAGTGAGCCGAAGTAAATGACTGGGAAGGTTCGGCCGAGGGCGGTGCTTTTGAAGTCTACCATTTTCATGGCACCTACCACATTGACCTGTGCGCCGACGGCAACCTCGGCGGTTGGTACAGCTACCCACGAGCCTTCACTCCCCTTGGCGCCCACGCGCAGGTAGGAGTAGTTGGGAACCTGAATGACCTCTAAAACCTCACCACCGATTGCGGCCGAGGGGTCGTCCACTTCGGCCGGGGCCTGGGCGCCCAAAGGCTCCAACGGTGCTGCGGCGACAGGTTCGGCGGAAGCCGGTGCCGGCTCGCTGGGAGGTGGGGCGCTCCGCACAGCGGCGAAAATGGCGGCGCCTAAAATCGAACCAAACAGCACGTAGATGGTCTTCACGGAAGGCGGCTCCTGGAGCGGGGGGGTGACGGCTCGTGAAAATGCGCTTGGCAACGTTCGCACCAGCGCTTGTTTTCGCGGCTTTTGCGAGCCGCTGCAGAAAGCGCGTGCAGCCTTTGCGCCCGTCTGCGCGTTTGCGCCCGGTGCTTGTTGGGCGACTCGTTCACACGCGCGAACGAACAGTTCCACTGGAACGGGGAGCGCTAGCCTCTAATCAAACGTGGCCGACGGCTGAGGGAGTGCATCACCAGGCCGCTCGCCAATATTCGCGCGACGATCTTCCGGTAGCCAGGAATTAGCCAGGGAAGATTATGTCAGAATTCAGGCTCAAAGAGTTTTGTGGGTTGCTCTTTGGTGTCAGGTTGTACAATCCATCGCTTCAGCCGAATTGTGGCCACGGCGTTCAACACTTGGTGCAGCGCTGAACGAGGCGGCTCCGTAGGCTTGTTGAGGAGTTGTTTCAGATCATCTTCTGATGGCACCTCCCCTCGCGCAAGGATCCACCGATAATCTACCCAGATTGGATGGCCAAGCAGCTCTCTCGCCCGTTGGTCCATGTCCGTCTGTTGTTTCTCGGTGCGAAAAGCCGCGTTGCCTCCTCGCACCGCATGGATGGCGAGGGCGCTCGACAGGTGGCCCAAACCGCGGGCGCCCCGACACAGAACCTCGTCGTCAAACAAATCGATGCGTTCGTTCTCCAAGTCCACCAGATAGTCGAAAATGCCGTTGATGACCTCCAACGACAAGTCCAAGTCACCTGCCAACCGGCCTGGACGTTCCAAACGGTATGCCCACGCTCGGCCCCAGGCTGAAAGAGCCTCATAGGCGTAGCCTGTGGCGCGCACGATTGGAAAACACTTTTGCAGCCGACGATGCACCTCGTCGGCCATGCCGCCGACCTTGTTCATGGCGTCTGTTTTTGGCTGCGTGTTCCCCATCAGGGCGCGCAACGGATCACATTGGTCGAGAACCCAATTGCCGGCCCGCTCCTGAACCCTTTCGGCATGGGTTGCTGCCATTTGATAGTCCAGTTGCTCGTCCGCGAGGAACGTGAGCGCGCCGAGAACTCGCCACTCGGCGAAACGTGTGTCGAAGCCTTCGTCGGGAGCCGTTTGAAGCGGTTTGACGGCGGCCAGCAGATCATTGAACGTCCGCGGCAGGTTCACAGAGCCGCGGGGCGCGCACCCGGCATTCTGAGATGCGCAAAAGGTTATTTGTGCGTTTACGAAACCACAGCCGGTATTCGAGCATAGCGCGATCACCAGTCCAATAGCCGCAGGAGCATGCCCGTTCACGGCAACGCCGTTTTACAGTTGTTCGTGAAGTTGTTTTCCCAAGCGCTCTTGTCGCAGTCTTTGCAGGAAGTGCCGGTTTTCCAAGTGTTGCGCCAATTGGTTTCCCAGGTTGTCAGATCTGACTTTACGTCTTTGGGAAGGGATATTTCGGTCATTTTGGATTTCGCATCCACGTGGGCAGCCCACGATGCGCTCGTCAACTTTTGGGTGAGCAGGGTCACAAAGTCCTTCACGTCATCTCCTGCCAGTTTGCGGGCGGGTTCGTTGGCAACAACGACCCCGAGCGCGTTGTTGGCCCACGTGAATACCTTCCACACGTCTTGGGCGGCTCGCCGCTGGTCGCTGGCCACATCCAATCCGAACTCGCGCGCGAACACCCATGGGAAAAACGCGCCGAATGGGTAGGAAGATGCCTTGGGGTCGAGCTTGCTCGACATGTTTGTGAACTTTGCATCCTCTGGGGAAAGCCCCACCGCCGACAAAGCCTGCCGGGCGAAGCCGTCCGCTCCAAAAATCAAGAAACTTTTGCCCGCCAAATCTGAACGGGAGGTGGGGGCGGTCTGCGACATAAACGCCACAGGTCCCAAGTCAAACAGTGCCACGACCTCGTTGTCCGCCGGAATGAGTTTCTGGAAAGAGGCCACGATCGTCGCTCGGGTTTGCTGGTCCGTCCCGCGGCACATGGGCAATTCAGGCCAACGCACCGCATCTTTCAAAGTTCCCTTCCCATGGTCGCCGTAGGCGAGAGAGGTAATCACGGCCAACGCCGGTTTCTCGGCGTCGTAGAACTTTTGCAGCGCCCATTCTTCGAAACCCCGCTCCGCGCCCCAAGCGGCGAAAGGTTCAATGGTGCGCGGCTTTTTTTTGAAGTCGTCCAGCGCACTTTCACAAGCCGTCACGAGCGGGCCCTTGAGACTGCCTTTTTGAAGAACGGAGTAGACAGCCAACTTGGTCGGTGATTTTGCGCTCGCGGAGAGCGGGGCAACCATGGGATCAGTTTGAAAGATGCCTTGTTGAAAGATGCCTTGTTGAATGCATCGCTGTAGACTTTCTGGTGGGATGGAAGCTGGGAACGTTTTGAGGGGCGGCCCCGTCAAGAGTTGATTGTACCAAAGCAGGTGGCAAGCGCTCGACAAAAGGTCGCGATCACGGGAAGGCAGCGAGGCATATTTTTGGAGGCTTGGACCATCGACATTGGCGAAGGACCAAATGCGGTTCAGCACTTCGGGGCGAATTTGGTTTTTGTCATGAGCCTTGAAAATGGCTTCCAGCGTTGCCTTCGAAGGTTGGTCGCACACGTCTTCTGGTGTTTCGGAGGTGGCTTGGGCAACCTCGCGGAGGTTTTCGCAACAGCGGGACGCATTGCCTTGCAAGCGGTTGTGGAGTTCTTCTTCGGTTTGATTGGCCACTTCGGCGAGGCGAGCGTCCAAGCGGCTCTTTTGGTAGAAGTCCCTTCCCCACGGGACGAGGACCAGGAGCGCGAGAGCCGTGGCGCCGATGATCAGTGTCAAACGTCTGCGTCGCTCCAGCTCCTGACTGAAGACCAAAAATTCCAGTTCTTGCGGCGGGGTAAGCTGCGTCCGCGAACGCTCGACGCGTTTTGCCAGGGCCTTTCCTTTGAGTGCGAAGTCTCCCTTTTGGTTGGCCGGTGCTTCCCGCCACCCCCGCACAATATCGTTGAGCCCCCACTCTTCTTCTTTGCGGCGAACCCACGTGGCGTCGAAAACGGTGGAAAATACGCGATTGCGGGGCCTGAGTATACCCCCGCGCCCGCCGTCCAAGCTTAAAAAACCGGCGATCCGCAGCCGCTGTTCCGCCTCGTCTCCGCTCACGGTGGGTGTATTCGGAGCGCTAAGAACACGCTCGAAAAGCTGCAACATGGCCCAACGCAAGCTTTGGGGAGATTCGGTCAGATAGGCCGCCGCAGCCCCTAAATTGTCGTCGTCAATTCCGGGGTTCAGGAGGGAGGTGCGCACAGCGTCGTCGACGCGCTGCTGCACAGTCCGATCCCCGCGAGGCTCCACCATAAGGGTGGCGCACACTTTTTGAGTCATGTACGGGTGGCCGGAGGTCCACTCCATCACCGCCCTGAGCGTGAGATCTCGGTCTGAGGATTCATCCAACCCCTCCTTGAGCGGCGCAGCTTCATCCATTGTGAAATCCAACAGCGGAATCCGTTTGGCCGTATTCAAAAAAGTCTGCGCGGCGCCGGTGAACAGATACCCGGGTGTTGCCGTCCCCAGCAGACAAAAAGTGAGAGCGCGCCGATTGGCGCTCGTTCCCAGTTCTTCATGCAAACGCCGGAATGAAGTGAAAAGGTCGCTCCGAAATTCCAGATCGACGGTTTGATCGATCTCGTCCAAAAACACCACACAAGGGCCTTTCTCGCGGGCGACGTGGAGCCCCACCTGGTACCAGCGATCCGCATCGGACTCGGCCCGCGACGTCCAAAATTCGGGCAAGTCCAACTGGGACTTTGTTGCCCGCACCAGTTGAGAGGCCAACGTGTAGTACCAGTCCGGCTCACGGGTGGACCGCCCAATCGTTTCAACGCTGAGTTCTGCGCAACAGATCCCTCGTTGACGCAGCGTGGCGACAGCGCTCTTGCGCAAGCTTGTTTTTCCGAGCTGACGTGGCCCGAGAACAATGCAGAGTTCTCCCGATTCAAGAAGGTTGGGGAGATCGTCGTCGGCCGCCCGGCGAAGGTAGTACCCGTTTGCGCGAACGGGGCCTCCTGCCTGAAATGCGCGGGAACGCTCGCTCATCGCGACGACGCTCCCCATCGTTGTTTCAGGTAGTCTCGGTGCGCCGCGTACCTGAAAACGTAGGTCTGTTTCGATCCGTCCGAAGTGCGGTGCACCAAGCCGAGTCGCCGCAAGATCCGGTAGACATCATCGTGCAGGGTAACGTGCACAGGCCCGCGCAAAAGGCCCTCAATGGCAGTTTTTACCTTCTCGTTCTTGCCCATTTCTTTGTCAAGCTGCTCGGCCATTTCGCGCAATTCAGGCTCGATCGCCGTCTGTACAAACGGCGATGGATCAAACCTGTCAAACTTCCCCAGCACCGCGGGATCGCGCGCCCGCTTGGCCAGTTGCGTCCAGAGGTGGGGGTGACCGCCAATTTGAGTCATGATCGATCGCACGATTTCAGGATCGCTTGTGAAGTCAAGGTACGAAGACAAGGCGAGCACTTGCGCCTCTGTCATGTCTGTCACCTCAATGCGCATGGAGAAGTTGAGGGGCGACTGTTGGGTCACGTTGGCGAGGAGAGAGGGAAGGTCGGCAACTGTCATCACCAGGCGAAAGCGTGTCCACGGTCCACCTGTGGCCGCATATTCGCACCACGCGCGCAACGTTGCATGCCAATCTCCATTGTCCGGGGAGCCTTCACCCGCGTCGGCGTCGTCGATGACCAACAACAAGATCCCCTGACATTGGGGTAAGATCTCTTCTTCCATCAGATCTGTCAGACGCTGAAGCGGAGATCCAAAGCGTTGTCGGTCGGTCGAAATGGCAGACTCAGCGACTTGCGCCAATCGAGCCGTGATCTCAGCAACCACCGCTCCCGGCTGAGCACCCACGCGCTCAACCATTTCCCGCGTGGGAAGGTGCACCACGCAGGCGGGAGTAAGAGGGTCAATCGTGCCCCTTCCGTTCCCCAGTTCACCCGCTTCAGCCAACCTCGCAAGTTGACTCAAGAGGCTCGTTTTGCCTGTTTTCGGACTGCCCCAGAGAACCACAGGCGCATGTGGAAAACGAAGAGCCGCCAAGGCCACTTGTTCGATCTCTTCCCGAGGTACATAGACCTGCCGCCCGTTGGAACGAACGGGTTCCACTTTTGGGCCGCGGATCAGCGTTTCGGTACCTGAAAGCTCGGCCTCCAGAGCGGCGTTTTCATAACCGCTGGACGCCCAACGCGCTCGACTCACGTATTGCTCCGCGGCGCGGCGGTCTTTCAGGTGAACGTACACCCGCGCCGTTGCGGCCAATACAGCGGCTTCCACTTCTTCGTCGTGAAGGTCCTGAGCGCGTTTGACCGCTTCTGACATGACCTGGAGAATCTCTTTCGGATCTCCGCCGAGAAGCCCTTTCACTTCTCCCCAGGATGCCTGAGCCAGCACCAAAGAAGTCCAGTCTTGGCCCGCTTCGGCCAAGTTCACGGCGGTTTGGTAAGCTTCACATGCCTCCCGAAGATCGTCGGCATTGGTGTCCGTATCGGCGTCGCCGCCGCGGCCCTCTTTGAATACATGGCCCAGTTGCAGGTAAATGCGTGCCTGCAGGCTGAGCGGAAGGGACGGAACCGAGCGCGCAGCGCAAAGCAATTGGACCGACGAAACCAACCTTCCCCGAAGTTGAGCCACCTGGGCGCGTTGAAGGTAGAGTTCACATTTTGGGATGAAACCGGCCGGTGCGTCGGGCGATCTTTCAAACTCACGCAGGACCGAGAGCAGCACCCGGTCCGCGAACAGGAGCCGGGAGGCGGCAGTCAGCGCCTTTGCGGTACTCAGAGCCAGCTCAGCAGCCAACATCAGGTTCCCTTGTTGGATAGCTCCGCGCAGCCGGTGGACATCGGCCAGAATCATTCGCGCGTTGGCGTGAGGTGCCGGCCGACCAGTCTTTGGAGAAGGTTTCAGTACCCGAATGTTGGCCGCAATCGACCAGAAGTCAGGCGCTTCTTTGGCCGTAAACGTTAAGAACTCGGTCGGGCCGCACCAAAGCAGCGGGCGCCCAAGGCTGCGCTCCAATACATCCCGCCTTTCATTGATCCTGTGCAACGCCGAACGCGCCTCGGGCGGAGGCTCTCGCCGTCCAATCACAACGGCCACGGCTCCGGGGCTCAGCCGCATTTCGACAAGCTGCCGCGGCGTCCGAATCCAATCATCGGTGTCGAGCGGTTCGATGACTGTAGCGGCCGTGCCGCGCAGCTCCAGCCAATCTGTCAGAGCGCGCCCCACGTCCGGGCCTTCCACCTGAATGGGTAGAACAACAAACCCTCGGGTCTGGTCAAGGATTTGGCGGAGGTTGACAAAATCGGAAAGGTAAGGTTCAACCCAATTTCGGAAATGAGAGGGACCGCGAAAACGAGCGTTCACGGCGCTTTCTCGCGGTTTATATGTTCGATGGCTTTGCGGACTACCGGGGCGTTTCGCACAAGGGGATGCAGGTCAAACCATTCGTCCCCGTTGCGGTATGACAAGATAGCGCGGTTTTCAACAAGCCGCGAAAAGGTGATGCGATCCGTCTCGTCGGTGGGGATCTCCTGGGTTGAGTCCACTTCGGCCAGCACTTTGGCTTCGCGGTCATTCACCATGAGCCGGTAGCTGTACTCTTTGTCGCGAATCACCTGAGAAACGGTGTTTGCTTCAATGGGTTTGTTTTCGGGCAGCTCGTAGATGACCTCCCGGAGCAACGTGAGCAAATCCCCCATGTAGCCCCCGGACGCAAGCACCAATTTCTCCAACTCGGGGCTGTCACGTCCTCCGAAGACGCGCTCCACGTCCACACGTCGTTCGACGATATCGATCAACTTCTGAACACCCACTCTGTCGGGAGCGCGATGTTTGTCAACTGCGCGAACGGTCGGCAAAACGAGCGGTTTTCGGTTATAATGTTCTTCCAATTTGGCGCGGAACCGAAGCCAAATAGGGAAGGTGTACACCACGTCACAGGGAAGGAAGAGCCACGAGGAATTCTGTACAAAGGTGATCTCCACGCTTTTTTCCATGCGCTCCACCTCCTGCTCATTCAGGGGGCTCAGTTTTTCCAGATCATCTACAAGGACAACCACCCGCGGGTATTTCCGTTGGAGTTCGCCGAGCGCCGTTCCGATGGCGTTCTGTGCCGCTTGTGCGAACGGTTGAAAACGCTTTCGAATGGCTTCGGCTGCCAGCTCACGAACGTAAGGGTCATCGCGGTAAATGGTCATCCAAGGGGAGGTTCGTGCCGTTGCACTGGGCGCCGAGGCAGCCACATCGGAGGGGAACGGCGGAAGGTCCGGTTCGGCTCCTCGCAACAGTTCCCAAAGCTGTTGGGCGTAGGTAACCGCTCTAGTCGCGCCTACCTCAGCTGCCTCCATATCCAGAACGTGGGCTAGAACCCGGAGCAAATCTGCCACCGAGATGGGCTCGTAGATGTTGTGGTAGTCACTAAAAGCGACGTGGATCACCTTGGCTTTGATCTCACTATCGTTTTCCAAACGATCCTGAAGCCTTCGGAGTTCTGTTGTTTTTCCAACCCCAGGAAAACCTGTGAAAAGCTGACAAGTGGGCCGAAAGCGGTCGGCCACGGCGATGGTCTGAAACAACTTTTCTGTACAATGCGGCGTGCCACGCGCGCCCGGCTGCCCATCCATGGGACTGTCGAGATCCACATATCGCGGGTCGTGCGAAGGCAGAATGAGTCGTGGGTTGCATTGTTCGATGAACCCCCGCCGTTCTTCCCGCGAAAGGCTGCCCGCCTTGTTTGTTGTCTGGTTGTCACCGTTCATTTCTTATCTTCCAAGTGCCACTCAACTCCAAGGCCTTTTTTGCTCCACAGCGAGAAGCGGCAAACGTACCGCGATCCAGCGTTCCACAGGGTACCGTGCTGACGTGGCGGCGTCAACCTTCCCGTGCAGGCCAAACCGTGCCGCAAAATCCGTTGGTTTCTCCGGCATCCGCTCGATGCGTTTGCGATTGGTCAAAATGAAAGCAACGCTCCGCCGCCCGCCTCGATCTTCCTTCAAAGTCGTAGTCACTTCGAGTATAGTGACCCCTCCCGGCCACCCTGAGCCGAGTGTCCTTTGCCCCTACGATGCGAATGCCGCCACCCCAGGGACCGTGGCGAGCTGCGCGCATCTGACCATGGCGCAGCCCAGAAGGGCACATTTCAGCCACACTGTTCGTTCGCGCGCGTGAATGGGCAGGCTTCCCAGAAACGAGCAGGGCAGCGATTGACTGTTTTTTAGGGCTGGCCGCGATGAACGAGCTGTGATGCAATTCGACGGGATGAACAAAACGAACCAACGGTCAGTTCTCGGCCTTGCGCTTCTACTCGGTTGTGCTCACTGCGGGCCCGGTGACGACACCACGTCCTCCAGCTCTTCAACAGGTGGCAGCGGCGGCACCACAAGCGCGGGCGGAGGGGGCGCCGGGGTTGCGGGCGCAACCACATCCGCGGGCGGCACCGGAGGGATGGGCGGGACCGGTGGGACGGGTGGAGGCCCGGGTGGAATGGGCGGAGTGCCTATCGAAGGGCTCGACCCATCGTTCAGCGGCGGTTTGGTGACAGCGGGGCTCGGCTTTTCGTTTGACGAGATTCGCGCTGCCGCCCGCCAACCTGACGGTAAGATCGTGGCGGTGGGAAGCACCGGTTTTGACGTGGCGCAGCCGCAGGCGGCATCCGAGGTCATCGCCGTCAGATTCGGGTCCAATGGCACCATCGACACCACTTTTGGAACCGGTGGTCAGGTGCTCATCGCCGCGCACGCAAGGGCATTTGGGAGCGCAGTGGCCATTCAACCGGATGGTAAGATCGTGATCGCCGGTGGAGCGCAGGAATGGGATGGAAACCTGGTGAGCAGCCAGCGAACGCTCGTGGCTCGTTTAACAGCAAACGGTATACTCGATTCCACATTCGGCGGCGGCGACGGCGTTGTATTGGAAGAATCGGCTCTGTCGGGAACGGGAATTGCCGTCCAACCTGATGGGAAGATCGTTGTCTCTTCGGCAAACAACTCGATCTTTCGCTACAACACCGACGGCGCGCGGGACATGAGCTTTGGCACCGGGGGGCTCTCCAAGCTGCCGAGCGGCGCCGCGGGTTATCGGTCGAGCGTGGGTGTTGCCGCAGACGGTGGCCTTTTAACCACGTACGAGCAGGTGTCCGGCGCCTGGGCAATCACACGCCTGACGAGCACCGGCTCGGTAGATACAAGCTATGGCACCAACGGTTCTTTTACAACCGCCGGCTTCAACACGCGGCAAGAAGTGGTTCGGCCCGACGGGAGTGTGGTGCTCTGCGGCACAGATCTTACCAAGGCTGCCGTCTTCCGTGTCAACCCGAGCGGACTTCCCGACCCAACGTTTGGCGGGGGTGATGGTAAGATCGAAGTGGACCTACCCTTGGGCTTTGATACCTTCCTTCAGGTGGCGATCGACGATTCAGATCGCATCCTCGTTTCTAACCCCGATGCTGTCCAAGTGGCTCGTTTTCTAGCCAACGGCACGCTCGATTCTACCTATGGCACAGCGGGGATCGCCACCTTGAGTCCGGGGTTTACCGAGTGGGAGGTTCCACTGGTTCCACTCGCCGGTGGGCCGGTGATCGCCGTGGGAATGCGCGGCGACTTTAACACCCACGTGGGTCCAATGGGAGCCGTTCGCCTCAACGAAAGCGGCGCCGCGGACAGCACATTCGCGGGCGGGGCGGGCACGCTTTTGCGTGAATCGCACGCGGCTCCCGACTCCGCCATTCGCTCCCACCTTCAGGCGGACGGGTCGATTGTGACGGTGGGCGTTAGCAACGGCTTCCCATCGCTCAAGCAACCAACACTCACGCGCCACCTGAACGATGGGTCGCTCGACCCAAGTTTCGGCGACGCAGGATGGGTGAGCACCTCCGTGATGAATCTTCGGGATTCAACCGGCCTAAGCGACGGCAGCGTCGTTGTTGCCGCGGTAGACTTCTCGCTTCAGAAATTTAAATCCGACGGCGCCGTTGACACCACCTATGGCACTGCCGGAACGGCCAATCTGGTGGCGGCGTTGGGCAACAACCCACGCGTCACGCGCATCACTCGGGATGCTTCCAATCGCGTTCTCGCCGTTGGGGCCAACATGTCAAACGCCTCCATTATCGTGCGCGTTGCGGCCAACGGCTCGCTCGATACCAGCTTTAACGGCACCGGTTTGGTCGCACTATCCATTCAAACCCTGGCCGACTTTACCGCCGTGTTGAGCGCCAGTTCGGGCGCTGTCATGGCTGCGGGGCCGGCAAACAATAGCACCGATATTGTTGTTGTTCGCGTTCTCAACGATGGCACGCCTGACTCCACATTCGGTACAGCGGGTCAAGTGATTGTCGGCCCCTATTTTGAAGCGCGCGCCATCGCAGAACAGCCGAGTGGTAAGATCCTTGTGGCAGGGTATCGAACATCCCCCCATGAGCTTGCGATTGTTCGCCTCGACACCACGGGCGCTGTGGACACCACCTTCGGGACCAATGGTTGGATGTTAACCTCCATCGCCGAGGCCCCTATCAAATTCAACCGCGAGCAACGTGGACCAGGCCTCGCCGTTCTTTCTGACGGCCGCTTTTATGTGACGGTTGCCGAGCCCGGCGCGCTCGAAACCACCACTGTCCGGCGCTACACCGTTGACGGCGCACCGGACGACACTTTCGGCACATCCGGCGCGCTTCCCATTGCTCCCTACGGCAATTGGATCTTCGTGGATGCAACTCTGCAAATGGATGGCAAGCTCCTGCTCACCGGTCGCGGATTCTCGCGGGTGGGCGGCACAGAGTTTGGCCTCGCCCGCCTGGAGTAAAAGGCAGTTCCCTCACGATCTGCACGTTTTGTTCACCAACGCGGTCCGCGGATGGAGTAAAGCCTTCTGAATGCTGGGTACACGCGGAAGATGGCGCGCTCGTGTGTGGGTGACCTTGCGGCAGAACAAGGCGGCGCTGGCCTTTCTGCTGGGTTGGCTCGCTATCAACGCGGCGGTGTTTGCGTGGGGTCTTGGCTTGCCGTTGACGCAGGCGGCCCTGACAGCGTTGCGTGTACACAAGGCCGACGGCGTGTGGGGCCGGTTTTATGCCTCGTTCACCGACGTGGTGGTGTTCGGAGCTATCGCGTCGTTCGTCGTTGGCAATGTCACGCGGCGCTACAGGCCCGAGGCCACGTGCGCCGCATTGGCCGCCGAGATGCGCGGACACTTGGTGGTCATCGGCTATTCTAACTTGGGTAGACGACTTCACCAATTGGTGAGTTCAAGAGGTGGGCAAGTTGTTATCGTCGAGGAGGATCGCGCGCTCGTGGAGGCGCTTATTCAAGCGGAAGAGCCGCTCGTTTTGGGCAGTGCAAAAGATGAGGCTACCCTCAAAGCGGCGGGGGTAGAAGAGGCGAGCGTGGTGGTGATTGCCACCGATGACCTTGAAACAGTGGGTGTTGCCTGCCGGCTTGTGAGGCTTCAAAATCCCAAGTGCAAATTGGTGGTACGGTGTCCAGACGACGACGTGGGTCAGGTGCTCGCCAAAGCGTACGCGGCCAAGGCTCTTTCCACGTCAAAGATCGCGGCCCAAATGGTTCGGGCGCACGCTGTCAAAGCGGGCAGCCGAAAGGCGCTTGTTGTGGGGGTGAACAGCGTGGGACGCCGCGTCGTGGAGGCGCTTGAAAATGAGCGAGTGACCTGTCAACTCATTGGGGTGACCGAAGATGCCGGAACGCTGGCAAAGGCCGGAGTCGCAGAGGTTGACTTGGTGGTGATCGCCGACGACGACCTTGGAAAAAACATGGTCCGCGTGGATAGGGTGCGCGACGCAAACCCCAACGCGTTGGTTCTGTGCCGCGTGTTCCACGAAGAGGCGGCTGAAATTCTGGCAAAAAAGCCGTTTTCGTGTGTGCTTTTGTCGAGCAGCCGGCTGGCGGCTGAGTTTTTGGTGGGCGATGGAGTACTCAAAGACGTGGGCGTTGTGGCGCGGCGTGGGAAGAGTTGACTTACGTGTTACCCGCGGCGAGTGGAGCCGTCATACGGTAGGTTCAATACTTTGATAGCCACGTTGGTGGAGCGCGCCCCGCAGATCGGAAAGCAACTTTCGAAGCCTGTTTTTAGCGGTGCCGTAGGGTAGACCCACCTCTGCCGCGGCCTCTTCTACCGTGGCACCTTGGCCGTAAAGTGCTGCAAAAAAGCGCTGATCACGTTCTGTACAAGTCGCCATTTCTTCACGCAGGGCGGCTGCGAGTTCACGCATCCAAAGCGACCTTTCTGCATCTGGAGCGGCATTCTCACGCTCTACAGCAAGGGTCGCAGCGGCGGACATCACTTTTGCGTCAAGATAAGCGGCGAGTTTTTTAGCGGCGGCTTTTTCATCATCCGCGGTGGGATCCAACTCATCTTCTTGACGACCGACCACGTGAGCGGCACCCCACGCCGCGCACACGTCAATGCCGAAACGCAGCTTTTCTTGCCGCATTTCTTTGCGCAACAATCGAAAAATTGCGTGGTCTATACACGCGCATGCGTACGCAGGAAACGAAACACCAAACGTGGGTGAAAATTTTTGGGCCCCGCGCCACAACCCTTCGTTTCCAGCGCTCTCCATGTCGTCGCGCAGATGAATGGCTCGAAATCGCCGGCTCAGCACGTGGGCGCGTGACGCGGGTAGGCCACGCACTTCATCCAACAAGCGCTCCTGGCTGCGCGTCAGCAGCGGCCGGACATTGGCTGCGCTCATTTTTCCCCCGAACGTTTGATGGCGGGTTTGGGAGGGCCCGTGTCTTGAAACACAGGCACTTGGTCACTTTGTTGGGGCACGGCGCGCGGCCGAGCGGCGCGCAACAGGTTGACCGCGACAGGGTCATTGGCGAGGGTGTCGCGGACGACCTCTTCAAGCGCGGCCAGCTCTTGGGCGGACACGCGGCCGCGGTAAGGTGCCAACGCGCGCTGCACTTCAGCCTCTAAAAAATCGTCTTTGGGAGGGGGTTGGCTCATTGGGCTTTTTGGGGCGAGGGAGCGGTAAGGGTGCCTTCTCCAGGCGTAAGGAGTCAACAGAGAAACAAGGGGACCGGCCCATTCGGTCCGCGCAAGGCTTTTGCTCGCGAGCCGACGCCTGGTGGTAAAGGCGGGTTGTGAGAGAGCAGGTTTTTGACGCGGGTGACCGATCCACTTTGTGCGCTGCTGGGCTGAAGGTACGTGTAAGGTTCACCACCCACCCGGCGCGCGTTGGGCGCCGTTGGAGACATCATGACAATCGACGTTTTCTCAGTGCAGTGTGAAGCGCTCGACAGTATAAAGCTCGTGGGATTTAAGGGCACCGAGGTGCTCAACCGCCCGTTTGAGGTGGATGTGTTTTTTACAGTTCCCGTGGGCACCGATGTGAAGGGAGCCATTGGAGCGCGGGCCACGGTGACAGCCGATAGGGATGATGGGCGGGGAGCGATGGCATGGCATGGGGTGTTTGCCGGCATTCGCTTGTTGCACGAAACGGCTGAACGTGCGCTCTACCGCGGTGCGCTTGTGCCGCAACTGTGGCTTTTGCAACAGTACGTTCGGAGTTTTGTTCACACCAAAAAGAAGATTGATGCGTTTGCAACCGACACCCTGAAAGACGCGGGGCTGACCAGTAAAGACTTTGAGTTTGCCATTCACACAGGGGCCTACCCAACAGAGGAGTTTGTTTGCCAGTATCGAGAAAGCCACCTGGCGTTTTTGCACCGCTGGTTTGAGCGTGAAGGGCTTTATTATTACTTTGAACATCCCGACAACGGCACAGAAAAAATGGTGGTGGTCGATGAGAAAGGCCACCACACGCCGCTGTTTGGCAAGGGGCTTGTCAGGTATGTGCCCGCCGCGGGACATGACAGTTCCGCGGGTGAATGTTTTCGAGAATTGCACGCCGACTTTAAACTGCTTCCTGCGTCGGTGTTGATTACAGATTACAACTACGCCAATCCATCGGCCCCGGTGGGGGGAGAAAACGCCGTTTCTGACATGGGAAGGGGTCAAATCCGGGAGTATGGTTATCGGGTGTTTACCGAGGGTGAGGCTAAACGTTTGGCCCAGGTGAAAGCCCAATCCATTGGCTGCCGTGAATTGGTGATCACCGCCACCGGATCTTACCTTGGGTTGCGGGCAGGGTACACATTTGAAATCGAAGATGCGCCTGGCGATCTCCCCGCCAAGTGTTTGGCGATTGAAGTGCGTCATGCCGGCGCTGTGAGCGGCGCTTCACCGTTGGTCATGCGTTACACCGGGCTTGACGCCAAAGAAACCTACCGGGTAGATGTGGTGGCCATCCCGGCCAATGTCCAATACCGCGCGCCTCAACACACCGCCTGGCCCAGAATTTACGGGTTGGAAAACGGCACGGTGGATGGTCCGGCAGAGAGCCAATACGCCCAGATTGATGATCAGGGTAGATACCTTGTCAGAATGAAGTTTGACGCGAGTGGACTACCTGACGGATCCACCTCTACCTATTTGCGAATGATGCAACCCCACGGCGGAACCACCGAAGGGTGGCATTTCCCACTGCGCAAGGGCACGGAGGTAATGGTCAGCTTTCAGGGCGGTGATCCTGACAGGCCGGTGATTGCAGGGGTGGTGCCCAATGCGGTGCAACCGAGCAATGTGACGAGTAAGAATTATACTCAGAATGTGCTGCGAACCGGTAGTGGCAATTTCATGGTGATGGATGACACCGTGGACGCCGAGTACATCGACATGGGTACACCGGGCGGCAGAACGCGGTTTTATATGGGCGAGCCGGAGCATGACCCCAATTTTATCGGCCCGCCTGAAGAGGGCCCGTGGCCCCCCACGACGGCAGTCTTGGCTCCGGCCGATCCTGACACGCCAGGCAAAGAAGTGCCCATGGCGTTTTCATATTATATGAAGACGGATCAAGGCGCAGGATTTGATGTGGGGGGAAACTGGTGGCAACGGGTCGGCGGTGGGTTGTCAACCGAAGTTACAAACGAAGCGCGGATCAAATATGGTGGAGATCATGCGTTTATTGTGGTCGGTCACACGGATGAATTTTTCATCACGGGGCTCACGCAAAAGGTGCAGAGCGGTTACAAGCAGTTCATTAGCGGTGACGGCGAGCAACACGTCATCAGCAATTGGACACACCAGGTTACGGGTAAGAATCACGGCCAATACGGCAGCTGGCTTGTGGAGGTTGGTGGAGAAGTGAAAGTGACGTCAGGTGCCGGGTACAAGCTGCTCGTGGATGGCCCCGTCAATGTGATTGCCAGCGGTGCGGTGGATATCGCCAGCACGGCCGGAACGCTGTCGCTCTCGAGTCCCACCGCGATCGTTCAACAAGCCCCAAGTTTGACCAGCCAGGCTCCAGACTTCGTGCAGATGTTTAGCACTCAACACTCGGCTGGCATCGAGAAGTTTGATGCCGCCGCGATTGCAATTGCAATAACTTCGGGACTCAAGCTCGAATATACTGGCGCTTCGGTGGCACTGACGGCAGCAAAGGTAGAACGTGTTGGTTGCCGCGCGGTAAATGACGGAGTGCAAATGTCCGGGATACCTTTGGCAATCGCAACTGGGGCGATTCGTGTTTTCAGCTGCGGTTTTGTGAAGTTGTAGAAGCGACCCGAAAGAATGCAGTCAACATGAACCTCATTCAGGTTGCCTTCCTGTCTTGTCCCAACGCGACCCGAGACGACGCGGCGCACGAAATTGTGTTCGATGCTTCCCACAGGCCGATCCGCGTTCGCATGACAGGCGATGGATTCACCATCTATTCAGTTCTGGGTGATCACGCGGTCGCACCGGATCGAGGAGAGCAATCTACCTACCGGTCGCCGCCAATCTCTCCGGTCACAGCTTTGCGCCCACTTCGAATTCTGATACGCCGACAGACCAAGGACGATGCAAGCGCGCTCGCCGGTGGCATTGTGGGGGAGTATCAAACGGGGGACCACGCCTTCGACGAACAACTGTTTTTGGGCACCATTTGTGAGTCCGAAACGCTCCGAACGGTGCTCAACGAGCAGGTCAGGTTGGCGGTGTTGGACTTATTTCGGCTCAGCAAGTGGGCCGTATATCTGGCGGAGATCACAATTGACGACGAGATGGGCAACGTCAGCGGTCGTTGGCAGGTGGAGAAAAAGGCGGGGGAGGCCGATTTCAACTCTGAGCATGCCAAGGCGTTAATAGGCGCGTTTGAGCAATTCAAGTCTGGCATTCCAGAATTGGCAAGCTCCGGTCGACGTCGGGTTCGAAGTACCGTGCACACCGTAGTCCGAGTTGCACACGGCGTCATGCTGTTGGGTCTGCCACTCACAGTGTTCCTCCTATCCAACGCCCCCAAAGACCGCCGCCTCGACGAGAACTCCTTTTTGGCTGGACTGCTCATTGCGACAGCGATCGCCATGGCTCTTCTTTCGCTTTCTTACCGTTACGTCCGCGGGCATCCTGATTCGGCCGACCTTCGGGGGAGGGTTTTGGCGATTTCGATTTGGCTCTCGCTGGAGATTGGTCTTCTTTGCGCGCACTACTTTCTATAAAACCAGGCCTTCACGCAAAACGGGTTGACCTTACCATGAAAACAACTTCGTATTGCCGCAAATGCCAATCCCGAAAGCTCTGGGTTATAGAACAGTGGAATCAACCGGATCACCGGCCGGCAAAGGCGCAGGCCAGTCAAATGAAGTCTGCGGAAAAGGACAACGCAATGAAACACGGTAGCCAATGCCCGAAGTGCGGGAGCGATAGAATATGGGCGATTGATAAACTGGCCAGACCCGTGCCTGGCTCGCTGCGCGACGCAGAGGTCATCCACGTGATGGCGGTTCGAGTTGAGCGTCCGCCCACGGCCCTTGATAGGATAGTAGGTAACGAGTCGCCCGCTGAACTTAGGATAGTTGGCGTATTCGAGGCCCGAATTTGCGCGGAATGTGGGTACACGGAATGGTACGCGAACGAGGTCAACGATGGGCTTCTAGAACTCTCCCAGATGGAGGGTACCGGCGTGCGGTTGTTGTCGACTGCCTCGCGCGGGGGGCCATTCCGATGAACACTTTGGTAGCATGCGTCGGTCAAATGGGTCCGTGCTGTGTTTTTTTCTGCGCTGCTGCTCAGGCGCTTTTGATGATGCCCTTCAGTTGATGGCTCAAGAGATCTACCCAGTGTAGCGGCCGAAGCGCCGGCGGTAAGCCGCATGGCTTCACATAACCAAACGCCGCTTGTGTACGCATTCGGCGGAGGTAACAGATAGATACCGGCCGGGGTATCAATCTGTAACCCCACTTTTTGCCCGCGGTACGAATTTGCCGCTGATTGGAGGGGTTGCGAGTGGGCCCATTTTTGCAGCTATGGAGGGTTTGGTGTTTTTCACCCGTTTATCCACAGCGCAATGAGGTGACATTCATGAGTGGTACGTGGACAGTTTTGCCCAATCATTCGCAGACGTTTGCAATACATGCCGCGCTCATTAAGCCGGGAAAGATTTTATACTTCGCAGGGGATGAATACGACACTACCAATCGGGATCGGGGAGACTTTGACCATGCAAGCGTGTTTGATACAACCACGTACGAGATAACCGCGGTGCGCGCGCCCACAACCGATGTGTTTTGCAGTGGGCACGCAAAGCTAGAAGATGGTCGAGTGCTTGTGGGCGGCGGGGCTTCATCGTGGGATCCAAAAGGGCTGGCCCAGAGTTGGGTGTTTGATCCATCGGCGAGCAATGACGGACCTACAGGAGCCTGGACACAAGTGGCTTCGATGTTGGATCTGGGGCCCCATATCGGCGCGGGACGTTGGTACCCCACGCTGCTCACGCTTTCGGATGGTAGGGTGTTGGCGGCGTGCGGCGTTACAACAACGGGTGCGCAAAACCGATGGTTAGAAGTGTTTTCACCCTACCCCACCCCTTCGGGCACATGGTCTCCGCTCGGCGCCCTCTTTATTGTTCCGGCAAATGCTCCGGCTTATCCGCGAATGTTCCTGTTGCCCAACGGACATGTGTTTTGTTCAAGCGGGATGAACGGCGCCTCGCGCGCGATTCTCGATACTGGGACTGGACTGGTTGTGGATGTGGTGCCCGCACCGGGGCTCTATGCCGCAAACGGGGCAAACCAAGTGGACAACTGGCGAAGGAGCGCTGTTTTGTTGCCTCTCGTCCCAAATGCGACCGGCGGGTACACAACAAGCGTGCTTGTTTGCGACGATGCTGCGTCATTTACAATTGACCTGACAAACGGTGTAACCGCAGACGATTGGGTGGAAACAGGGCCCCGCAAGGTCACTTCGGTTCGCCTTCATTCTGAGGCATTGCTGCTGCCCGATGGGAAGGTGTTTGTTTGTTGCGGCGTGGCCCCAAGCAGCGGCGGCAGTTATGACTGCGTGATGACGCCGGAGCTTTACGACCCCGGCGCCCGCACATGGAGTACACTTCAAAATGCGACTGTGGCGCGGGGTTACCATTCTGTGTCGATGTTAATGCCCGATGGTAGAGTGTGGACAGCGGGGTCAAGCACGCTCACTTCAGTTGGGCCGGACGGGGGCCCCAGTGAGCCTCCCAAATACCGAAAAGAACTTCGCATCGAGATATTTGCACCTGACTACGTGACTGACCCCAAGAGGCCGGTGCTCACGTACGCTCCGGGGAATTTTCTACTGGGGGAAACGTTTCAGGTGAAGACACCCGACGCGGCAAGCATCACCAAAGTGCGGATTTTGAGGGCAGGGTCAACCACCCACGGCTTTAACGCCGACCAAAGGTGCGTGGAGCTGAAGGTGACTGCTGTCGACTCCACAACGCTGAATGTGGAGGCGCCGCTCAAGGCGGAGGTGGCGCCGCCGGGCGACTATTTGTTGTTTTTGATTGATAACGAAAATCGGCCTTCCATTGGGCAGTTTATCTTGTGTATCGCAGATCGTCCTGTGACGGTTAGAAACAGTAAGCTATTGCGTAAGGGTCGACTCGGAGCGGCGGTTCAGGAAGATTGGGAAGAGGGAGGTGACGCCTATACTGTGACGGCCATGTGTACGCATCAGGGTGCGCTCCTCGTTACCGCGGGGACAAATCTTTGGCGGCGCGGTCGCATGGGACCGGGCACCCAAAACGATTGGCTGAACTACGGTGAAGCGCATGGGGTGATCGCGATGGCGTCTCACCTTGGGGATTTGTACGTAGTCGCCACAGACAACAAGCTTTGGAAGCGCGGGGCCATTGGACCTGGAACGGGCAACGCTTGGAGTCTTGTTGGGGACGCCTTCAACGTGCAGGCAATGACTTCTCACCAAGGGAAGTTGCTTGTTGTTTCCGATGGTAAGTTGTGGCGCCGCAACGCGCTTACCCCCAACTCTGGAAATGACTGGATTGAAGATGGAGCCGTTGTTTCAGGCTCGCCCGTGCCCAACATTGTCGGCCTTGCGTCGGCGGGCGGGTCGCTCTTTGCCCTATTCAACAGTCATCTTTGGCGGCGAGTGAACATTGACCCAACGACCGCAAACGCCTCTTGGACCGACCCTGTTTGGGTGGACATGGGGCAGGCGTCAGACTGTTCTGGGCTGACGTTTTATAAAACCCTTTGGGGTTAAATAAACCAATTGCCGTCCTCCTGAGCGGCGGCTGAAGCGTTACGCCAAACCTTGTCGTGTCGGCGGCAATACAAGGGATGATCTTACCAACCAAGAATCAGACCTTTTTCGAGCGTTTTTTGGTGGCTTTGCGCAGAACCTTACCATTGCTTTTGACCTGATGTTCGGCGAGTTGCCGTCGTAACTCGGCAACTTCGGCCTCGGCTCGAGCGCGAGCGCGGGCTTCTTCAGCGCGGGCGCGGGCTTCTTCAGCGCGAGCCTGTGCTTCCGCTTTTTCAGCCTCTTCGCTGGTGGGAAGCAGATTTTTCCCGTCACGGTCGCGCGCCAAACGCAACACCCTTACAAAGTTTACGTCGGGTAAGACCACCCAATATAGCCCCAACGCCACACAATCTACCACGCCGTCGGTTAGATCCCGCTCTACCAAGTCGCCGTCAAGATGATCCCACACTCGAATAGGCTGTTCTGCATTGTCAGGATCAAACCTGACCACTTCACCAATGCCGGCCGCGCGATACCGTTCAAGTTTGGCAGCCCAATCTTCTTCACCCTCGTCGGAGTCACTCACCACCTCCACCGCGAGGTCAGGCGCACCCCACTGCCAGATTTTCCAAACACGAAATGTTGTGTGGGGGCGCCCAAGTCGCACAAAAACGTCTGGAGCCAACCTCGTGGCGCTCGTTCGTGGATCGAAGTACACAAACTGGCTAGACCCCAACGTGGCACGTGTAGAAAACTCACGCTTTAGAATTTGATACAAAAGCGTGCGCAACTCCAAGTGGCGATTTGTTTCAGGCATTTCTTCAGAACCGGGAAAAGAAACAGGTTGCGGCGGACGCACATAACGCAGCTTTTGTGGTGACGGGTTGGTTCTGGAGGGGTGTAAGGCGGCAACCACAGTGCGATCTCGTTATCGTGTCTTGAGCAGCTTGTCGTGCGTTTTTTTTTCCAAACGCCCAAACGAGAAATCCCTCGCTTGGTGACCCGCCACCCAAGGAGCCGTGAAGCGTAGGCTTATTTGGGAAAGCAGCTTTTTGACGCCCCGTGTTTGATCCGCTGTGCGCACTTCGAGGCTGAAGGGATGTAAAACGGTTCGGCCCATCAAAAAAAGGATCCGCGGTGAAAGTTGTCAAACCCACCAAACTTCCCATTTTACACCGCGTTGTAGAAGTGGCGCGGAAGCCGCAATTTCATGTGGCGGCCATCATGGCGTTTCCACTTTCATCCCCGCGCGCGTTGCTTGATGAACTGGCATTTTGGGCGGCCACGGGTGCGGCGCTCGGTGAAAACGCCGTGTTTGATGAATCGCTTGCCAAGTGTCGCGGTGAGTTTTTGGTGTGCGGCGGTTTTTTTGCTCCCGGAAACAAGCCCATCCCGGCTTCGTACGTGCGTGCGCGGGTAGGTGGGGTTGATAAACGACTGGCCATCACGGGGGATCGAACGTGGCAAAACAATGTTCCCACGGCGCCTCAACCCATTACAACCATGCCAGTTGACTGGGCACATGCGTTTGGTGGGTCGGGGTTTGATCGAAATCCGTATGGCAAAGGGGCAGTTCCTCTTACCGTAAACGGTCAAGAAGGGGTGCCCCTTCCCAATGTGGAGCCTTATGGAAACATGATGCGGTCGCCCAAAGAACGGCCGGATCCCGCGGGCTTTCTACCCATGGACGTGACATTTATCCAAAGGCGAAGTCGAAGCGGAACGTACGACAAGCGCTATCTCGATGAGTTTTTTCCGGGGTTTCCTTCGGATATCGATCCCACTTTTTTTAACGTTGCACCACCTGATCAATGGGCGTCTGGCTATTTTGCAGGGGATGAAGAGTTTATCATTGAAAACATGCACCCCACCGAGTCGCGGTTGGAGGGGAGGTTGCCCGGCCTCACCGCGAGGGTGATTGTTACGCACAAGACGCCGGCGGGCGAACACTTTCGAGAAATTCCACTCCAGTGTGACACGGTATGGTTGTTTCCCGCGGTGGGGCTTGGTGCGGTGGTGTTTCATGGGGTTATGCCTGTGGCTGATGATGACGCGGCAGACATTGTTCACTTGGTGGCTGCCGTAGAAGAGTTGGGTCGGCCGCGCCCTGTGGAGCATTATCAACAGGCACTCACACTGCGACTCGACAAGGACAAAGGGGCAGTCAAAGCCCAGTCAGACTCAGATTTAATGCCTGACAAGACATCCGGCGTTGTGGCCAATCTCAAGTTGACTGACATGGACGTTGGCAGGTGGACCCGCAGTGAAAACCTGGCTCTAAAAAGGGGTAGGTTGGGACAAGTTAGGCACTTTGCAAACGCCCGTGCGCGGGTAGAGGCTGAAGGGCTTGATCCGAAAGAGTTTGGGTTTGACAAGTTGCCTCCTCCTCCTGAAGAACCGCCGCTCGACGACCTCGACGCCTTGGCCGAATATATGGAGAAGCAGCTAAAAGAGGCTGATTCGGCGCAGAAAGATCTGCAAGCCAAAACCGACAAGGCCAAAGAACAGGCTCGCAGGCTCTTTGCTGAAATGGGTAAAAACTACGATGAAGAAATGGCCAAAGCTGAAAAAGAGGGTGGGGGGCCACCCAAGTTTTCAGCGGCAGAACACTTGGCCAAACTGTCGGCCACGGCGGGAGAAGCCGCCGCCCAAGGGATACCCATGGACGAGTTTGACCGTCAGGTGAACGATCCGCGAGTCTGGGCAGAACTCAAGGCCCAAGAGGCGGCGTTACGTGAGATGTACGTGAAGTTTGGGCACCTGCAACCAACGGCCCGCGGGATGGATCCTGACTCGGCCGAAAGAGTGCGGACGCTTGTGCAGCTCGCTCAGGATGAAAACGAGAGTTTGTCCAGGCGGGACTTTACAGGGGCCAATCTTGCCGGGATGAAACTTCCCGGACTTGACATGTCAGGTTCGTTTTAGAAGCGACGGATCTGTCCGGTTGTGACCTGACGGGGGCCGACTTGACAGGGGCGGTGCTCTGCAAATCCAACCTTCGCGGCGCCGATTTGAGTGGGGCAATTCTTGTGGGGGCCAACTTGGGAGGTGCAGACTTGCGCGGGGTGAACTTGGCTCATGCGCAAATGTCAAACGCCGTTTTAAGTCGAGCGCAGTTGAGTGGAGCGCGGCTCACGGGGGCCAAACTCGACGGGTCTGACTGGTTTGAATCTGTGCCCGGCGCCGTAGACTTATCAGGTGCGGTGCTCACAGGGTG
Organism: Polyangiaceae bacterium; assembly: GCA_016712345.1. Lineage (GTDB taxonomy): Bacteria > Myxococcota_A > Polyangia > Polyangiales > Polyangiaceae > JADJRH01. The sequence goes on along the minus strand of JADJRH010000011.1, from coordinate 5,241,759 downwards.
CACCTTTATCAAGGCCGATTTTTCAAACGCCCGGTTTATCAAAGCTGACATATCCGACGCCACGTTTATTGAATGCCAGTTGGACGAGGCCAATTTTTCAGAATCCACACTTGAAAAGGCAACGTTTGTGACCTGCCGGGGGGAAGGGGTGATGTTTCAAAAGTGCCAATTGGCAAAGGCCGTGTTCGTTCATGGGTGTGTATTTCCTGAAGCCGACTTTCGTGATTCTCACCTTGAAAAAGCCAATCTGCGAGGCACAGTTCTCGACGGGGCCAAGTTTGATCGAGCGGTGATGCACGGGGCAGATCTGTCGGAGTGTGATCTCTCCGGCGGCAGTCTCATGGGGGCCGAGCTTGAGGGGGCTTTGCTCATTCGGACCAAACTCACAAACGTGTCCATGCGCGGAGCCAACCTGATGGACGCGCTCGCTTCAAAAACCAACATTGCGGGGGCCGATTTTACAGGTGCAAATTTGTATAGAGCCGATCTCTCCAGGGCGGTGCGTGACGCTCAGACCTCTTTTTCAGAAGCCAAAATAGATCGGGTGCGGGTGCTCCCCAAAGCCGAAGTTCGCAAGGGGGTAGCTGACCGATGAATCTTGAAGAATTGCTCGACAAGGTGCAGCACGGTGAGCCAATTCGGCACCAAGATCTGCGACACTTGTCCCTTGTACAGGCCGACTTGGCGGGCGCCACGTTTGAAGGGGTGGCCTTTCCAACTCAATTGCAGGGCGCGTTGCTGAAAGAGTCCACGTTTGTAGAGTGTGACTTTACAGGGTGTCAACTTGACACCGCCAATCTGCACTTGGCCACCTTTTATAAGTGTACACTGAGCAGTGCCTCTTTTGTGGAGGCGAAACTCATCGCAACAAATTTTGCCGAGTGTAACGCTGAGAGTGCCGTGTTTCATCGGGCTGAAGCGCCCATTGCCACGTGGGTGAATACGGCGCTCTGCAAGGCTTCGTTTGAGGGTGCCAATTTGGACAGAGCCAACCTGCTTGAATCGGTGTGTGAAGAGGCCAGTTTTCGCAACTGCAATTTAGAAAAGGCAACCTTGTACCGGGCTGACCTTCGAACGGCGGATCTTACGGGTGCCAATCTGTCGCTCACAACTCTTGTGGAGGCCATGATTGGCGCCAAGGTGTTCACTTCAAACAAGCTGTTTCGCACCCAGTTTATGCGGAGTGAACTTGGGGGTTCGAGTTTTGCCGACATGGATGTGGTGCAGTGCAACTTTATGGGGGCAGACTTGCGGGAGGCGAGTTTTGAAAGGGCGAGGGCTCCTCAATGTTTTTTTGGGGAGACCAACCTGAAAAAAGCAACGCTTTGTGATGGGATGTTTCCAAACGGGGTGTTTGAAAAGGCTAATGTGACGGAGGCGAATTTTTCAGGGGCGACGCTTGAAGAGGCTTATTTCGGTCACGCTGTGGCGGTGGGGGCAACGTTTGCCCGTGCCAAGCTGCGGGAGGCCAACCTGTCCCATGCCGATCTGACAGGTGCGGACTTTACTGGGGCGGCCATGTTTCGGGCTCGGTTTCACCGAACCAAAAGGGATGGTGTGTTGCTAAACCCGACCGCGGGTTGGCTGGGCGATGATGCTGAGTTGGTGGCTGTGGAAGATTGGAAAACGGCGCGGGAGAAAGAATGAAACCCTTGAGAACAGTTTTTATAGAAAGGAATGGCAATGTCAACCATCGGTAGAATTGGCACCTCAGAAGCTCATTTGCAAACGGGGTTTGTGCGGCAAGTGGGTAAACAAGGGGATGGCGCGCAGGAATTGGAGGTTTTACTGGGGACTGCGGTGTTTGCAGCGGTGCGAGCAAAAGGATGTTTGGTAACGCCTGATGTCGGCGACAAGGTGCTTTGCGCCGTTGATGCCGAGAGTGTGTATGTGATCTCGGTGCTTTCTGGCCAACCGGGAGTTGGGACCACCATTGTTACGGAGGGAGATCTAACCGTCCAGTCAAAGAGTGGACAGGTGACGGTGGGTGCGGCAGAGGGTGTACACATTGCGGCGAGTGGGCCGGTTTCTTTAACGGGAAGAGAGCTGCAAGTGACAAGCAAAAAAGCCTCTGTAGCCGTGGACGAACTGGGCTTTTTGGGTAGGCTTGTTCAAGCTGAAGTGTCCAAAGTGGCGGTGGTTGCAAACGAGATTGACTCGGTTGTAACCCGCATTTCACAGCGGGCAAAGCGGGTGTTTCGGTTTATAGAAGAGTTGGACCAAACCCGGGCCAAAACCATTGATACGCGCGCAGAAAAGGCCTTGATGATGCGGGCTGAAAACGCGGTGATTTCGGCTCGGGTGCTCACCAAAGTGGACGGCGAACAAATTCATATTGGGTGAAGAAAGGGTAGATGTCATGTTGGCAAAAACGTCTGCGGGTGGCATTTGTATGGCCTTTCCCGATGTGTGTTTAACGCCGGCTCCTCCGGCTCCAGCGCCTGTTCCCGTGCCTTACCCCAACATTGGAGTAGAGCCAACCGACACGGCCTTTGTGCCCAACGTTTTAATGACGTGTACACCGGCGCACAATCTTTCTACCCTGCCGATCATGAGCAGCGGTGACAACTTGGGCGTGGCGACCGGGGTTGCGTCCGGCACAGTGATGGGGCCGGCGCGCACCCTGACGTGCGCGTTTACAGTGCTTGTGGGGGGCATGCCGTTGGGTAGGCTCACGAGCGCAACCATTCAAAACAGTACCAATGCGCCCGGGGTGAAGTTGGTGCCGAGTGTAACAAACGTGTTGGTGCTTGCCCCGTGACGGCCCCGGCGCTTTCGATCACCGCGCTTTCACCCGTCAGCACGGCAGCCGTGTTTTGCCGGCTCGGGGGTACACTTTGGGCAACGGTTGTGGTGAAAGCAACGCTGGACCTTGTGCACGGTGAGCCGGCGCGTGTGGGTTCACCGCTTCCGCTTGTAAACGCCGACGTACCAAACGGTACACATGGGAGTTTGGCGAACGCGCGTGAAACGGCGCCGCACCTTCCCAATGCGGGTGTGGTGCTCACTGGGCATGCATGTACACCGGGTGGAAAGGCTGTCCCGTCCATGTCGGTGAGGCTTGGGATCTCGCGTGATCGGCCCTTGATTGATAAAACGCTTCATGTGTTTGGAATGCGATCGAGCCAAAACCCTGCGGCGATCACACCTTTTCAGAAAATGCCATTGGTGTACGAGCGCGCGTTTGGGGGCGCGGGCGTGTGGGAAAATCCGGTCGGTGCAGGCGGTCCAGGCAGTTTGGTGTTGCCAAATCTTGTCGACCCGAGTGACGCGCGCAAGGTGGCGGGGTTTGGGCCAATTGCCGCACAGTGGATGCCACGTCGAGGGATGTTGGGAGGGGTAGACCCCGCGTTGTTGGCGAGTCTTGTATGGGATGTGCCGGCGGGATTTGACTGGAGGTTTTTTCAGACGGCACCCAAAGATCAACAGGTAGATCGATTGCGAGGGGATGAGTGGATTTTGCTGGATGGGATGTCATCCACGCTTGCGCGGGTTCAATCGCGTTTGCCGCAGATCATGGCGGCTGCGCGGAAGCAAAGCGCCGCCGGTGAACAGCCGCTGGAGTTGCGAGCGGACATGTTGGTGATTGATGCCGACGCGCTGCGGGCATCTATTGTTTGGCGGGGCCGATTTGTTGTGGAGTCGCTTGCCGCGCTTTCGGGATTGCGGGTGGTTGTGGGGCTTGAACAACCTGGAAGACCCATCGCTTGGCCGGCGTTTTCCGCGGTTTCTGCCGCACCTGTTGCCAAGTCAACCCCTTTGACAGCGGAGACGCAGGACATCAACCTGAGTGCCATTCTGGGGGCGAAAACGCCTTTTTCGCCGGATCGAGAGAGCGCGCTTCCCGCGGCGCCAACAGGGCCAAAAGCGACGCCGGCCCAGCCATTCACCGGCACGGCGGCAGTGGACCTTCGCGATATGTTGCGTACACCTGTGCCGTTTGCGCAAGGGGATGAATCTGCGGCGGATGGGGCGTCGGCAAACGTCAGCCGTTCTACTCCACTGTCATCGAGCACGCTGGATGCGTTTACGGTGCCGCAGGCGCTGCTGCCGTTTGACCCTTCGGCGAAAAAGGAACCTTCCATTTCTGAATCGGCGCCGCCGAAAGTGAAATCGACCCCGCTTTTTACGGGGACAACGGATATCAACCTGTCGGAGATTCTCAAGGCGGCAACACCTTACGGGGTAGAAAAACCTGTTGCGCAGCTTGTAGAACCTGCGCCTACGGTTTCGCCTGAAACGCAGGCAACAGCGGTTGAGCAACGCGTTGTTACAGAGGCGCCAAGCGTTTTGGGTAGTGTCGCGTTGGGCGGCGTTTTGCCGGCCTCGGTGAGTGCGCCCCCTGTTAAACCTGAAGGGATGGATGCTGGTCCGACCGAGGGTAGATCCACCGAGCTGTTGTCGTCGGCAGTAGAGTTGCCACTGCCATCGGCGTCGCCATCGCCGCCCGCTTCGGTATTGGTGCGCTCCCAGGTAGAATGTGATTTGACGGCGGGCAGATCGCTCGATGGGTGCGATCTCTCGGGGGCCAATTTATCGGGGCTTGATTTTTTCGGGGAGATCGCTTGCGCGCTGCGATTTGCGCGGCGCCAAACTGCTTGGGGTCAACCTGGTGGGGGCCAATCTGACTTCGGCCATTCTTGACGAGGCGGATCTCCGCGGGGCGCTTCTTTCAGGTGCGGACCTGACAGATGCTTCGCTGGCGAATGCCAATCTCGAACGCGCCGATCTGGAAGGCAGTCGCGGTGAGCGGGCGTGTTTCCGAGAAACCACCCTGACAGGTGCCAACCTTTCCAAGGGTCGGTTTGCTCAAGCGGTGTTTGCAGGAGCGGTGTTGAGGGAGGCGCGCGCAAACAAGGCCGATGTTTCAGGGTGCAACTTTGCGCGCGCGGATCTGACGAACGCTTCGTTTCGATCAGCGGTGTTGAACGACGCGTCGTTGGTGGAGGCGACGCTGGACCGGGCGGACTTTCAAAACGCTCAACTTCGGGGCGCCGATCTGCGCGGGGCGTTGAAACGGATGACCAAACTTGCAGGGGCGGATTTAAGCGGCGCGCAAATGGATGGGAAGGGGGTGTGACGAATGCCTACCGAGCTGGAGATCCTCGCGGCGCGATCGATTCAGGGGCTTCGCCTTGATCAATACGCAGGCATTTGTGCTGCGCTCTCGCTTGGGTTTTCGGTGGAGGAAGCGCTTGCCAATGACGCAATTCCAAAAAAGGTGTGGCAGCGCCTTGCGCCGGCGTGGGCAGTAACCCTTGCCAAAGCGGGTCAGAAGAGTGCGCTCTACGAGTGTTACCTTCGGAAAACCGCGGAAGCTACGGCGTGGGTAGGTCGCAAAATCAAGCCGCTTGAAGAGAGTATAGAAGCGTGGATTGGTTTTTTGAATGTTTGGACGCATCACAAAGACCCGGCTGCGCTTCTCGCCGAGCTGTCGATTCAATCCGCCGACTTGACCCGAATTCAGGCGTTGTGGGGCGCGCGTATTGAGAGCAACATCGAGTTGCAAAAGGTACACATTCAAGTGGCGGCGCGGAGACCCCACAAGGTGCCGCCGATCACCGTCATTGCAGGTCAACTGCGGCCCTTTCCGTGGTCAAAAAAGAGGATTTCAGAAGCAAGCCAGTCCAACGTGGCGCCCAAAGCTCAGTGGACGGATTCGATCCTCAACATGCCTGACGTGGTGTTGGTAACACCCTCGTTCATGCGTCAAGGGGTGGAGGTGGCGACTCCAGCTGAATTTGACCTGAAAGGGTTGAAGATAGAACCCGCGTCGACGATAGCAGAAAGTGGCACGCTTCCGGTGTTTGATCTGCGGTCCATTCCGTTGCCTTTCAAGCCGGAAGCTCCGTCGGCGCTTGCTAGACCCGGCATCGATCCGGAAAACAAAGCCGCTGAAGTCCCAAGTCGCAGTGGAGAAACAGTAGAGGCTTTTGAGTTGAAACCCGGATTGGGAGCACCGTTTCAACTCAAGTCAAAGTCAAATGAGCCGGTTGAAACGGTTGCCAGTTTTGAAATTCCAAAACAAGGGCCGTTGCCTTTTTCAAAACCGGCAATGAAGGATGAAACGGTCGCCAGCTTTGAAATTCCAAAACGGGCACCCTTGCCATTTGCAAACAGCGACAGCAACCCGCCGCTGAAAGCGCCCGTTGAGTCACGTTCTCCCGTGGAGAAAAAACCTTCCATTGGTGAAACGGTGATGGCGTTTGAGTTGCCCAAGGAGTTCAGGCTTCCTTTTGCAGCAGCCAAAAAAGCGCCGGAGCCGCAAAAGGCACCTCAGAACGCCGAAACAGGGCTACCGGCGGCCCAAAGTCGTGCAGCTCCGCCGCGGTTGAGTGTGGAACAACATGCTTCGTTCCATGCGGAGCTGGCCGCTTTTCCAAGCCAACGAGCCGAGGTGTTAAAGCGGTACCATCTTAGCCAGGAAGCGGTGATTGAGCTGGATCGGTTCTACCAAGCACAGTTCGTCTTGCGACCTGAATTGCGGCCCGTCTGGCAACACGCGTATCGAGTTTATACAGAGTGGTTGCAGCAAAACATCTCGGCTGGAGGTCGGCGAAAATAATATGCCCAAGCTTGTAGGAAATGGAGCCAAGCTCAAATGCAGTGAAGGGTTGTCACCGGGCTCGTTGACCATTCTACCCGTTCAGATGATTGACGGGGCGAACGTTCCGGCGGCGACGGTGAATGACTTTACCCCCATGTTGAACGTGTCCTCGTTTGGAATGTGCAAGACAACGGCAAACCCGCAAGTTGCGTCTGCTACTTCCGCAGCGTCGGGAACGCTCACGCCCATGCCGTGCGTGCCGGTGATCACGTCACCGTGGTCGCCAGGTGCGGACTTGGTTACGTTGGCAGGTCAGAAAGCTCTCACCGCCAATTCAAAGTGTTCGTGTGCGTGGTCGGGTTCCATTGAAATTACAGATCCCGCTTGTGATGTGGACATTGAATAGCAGGGTCGAAAGTGGAGGATCGCTTGGAACATCAGGAGTTGTTTTCGATTCGTTTTCCAAACGGCACCGTTCCCACAATGAATGTGCTTCGTTGGGAAGGTTTGGAGGGCATCAACGAGTTGGGGCGGTGGGACTTGGTTGTCTATACGGATGAAACCGATGCAACGCTTGTGGAGCGGACGGTGGTGGGGGCGTCTCTCGTGATGTCAATGCACATTGCCCCCGACGTTGTACGTCAAGTTTCGGGCATTGTTGTAGAGAATGTTGTTCTCGGTCGCGCGGAGGCCGGTCGAATGGTCTACCGGCTCGTGTGCAGTCCGAGGGCATGGCTCCTGACCCGTCGGACGAACACGCGGATCTTTCAAGATCGCACTGCCCTGGACGCGGTTCAGGCTGTGCTGAACGAACACAAGATCGCTCATCGATTTTCGCTGGCGGGTAAGTTCCCTGTGCGCGACTACATTGTTCAATACCAAGAGTCTGACTGGGAGTTTGTGGTTCGACTACTGGCGGAAGAAGCACTTTTCTTTTGGTTTGAAGGTCCGCCTGAAGGCGGGTTTGAAGAAACGCTCGTGGTTGCCGATTCTCCTCATGCGTACACATCGATTGCAGGAAGTAGAGTCCTTCGATTTCGTGCCGATCTGGGTGGATCGATGACACTTGACGAAGACATGGTGGCGAGTTTCGAGGTTCGTGACATGATCGAAACCTCGGTGTTGACACTTCGGGATTATGACTTTGAACGACCGGGACTTGACCTTACCACCAGCGTTACTGCGGCGGATGGTCGTATTTCACCTACGGGCGGAGTCGCGCTGGAAGCGTACGAACACCATGGCGAGTATGAAGAGGCAGACGTGGATGCTGAAAATGCGCGCTCGGCGCTTTTACAAATGCGAGCGCGTCGACGCGTTGGAAAAGGGCGGAGCGCTTGTCGGCGCCTTACTTCCGGCGCTGTGTTTGACTTGACCGATCACGACGTGACGGCGTTGGATCAACCGTACGTGGTCACGCGTGTCTCCCATCGCGGTGCGGTTCCCAAAGCTGCTGACGGGCTTAGGGTGTATGAAAACGTATTTGAGGTGGCGCCGGCTCAGACCGCATTCTGTCTTCCCAAGCCTGCCCGCCGTATTCGGCAAACGTTGGAAACGGCGCTGGTGGTGGGGCCTTCGGGCCACGAAATCTATTGTGATCGGTATGGTCGCATCAAGGTTCAATTTCATTGGGATCGGGAAGGCCGCCGCAACGAACAAAGCAGCTGTTTTCTTCGCGTGGCCCAAGGCTGGTCGGGGTCGGACTTTGGCCACCAATTTGTGCCCCGCATTGGGATGGAAGTGTTGGTCAGCTTTTTGGGAGGCGATCCCGATCGGCCCATTGTAATCGGCTGCATCCCGAATGCGCATAACCCCCCTCAATATGTTCTACCCGCCAACGCAACACGCAGCGGAATTAGAACTCGGTCGGTTCCGGGTGGGGGAGGGTTTAATGAAATCGCATTTGAAGATCAGGCCGGAAACGAGCAGGTATACCTGCACGCTCAGCGCAACCTCGACGAAGAAGTTGGGCTGGATGCGACGAGTCGAGTGGGCCGCAACCAGAACCAAACGGTGGGGAAGGACGACACGCTTACGGTTCGGGGAAATCGAGTAGAAACGATTGGAGCTGACCAAACTACCGCGGTTGGGTCGGCCAGGTCTACCGTGGTTGGAGGGGCTGAGCGGAGCACAGTTGGTTCTTCCCGTCAGGTTCAGATTGGAGGTGACGACAAACTGGGGGTGAAAGGTTTGGTGGATGTGGACATCGGGGGACCGCGCACCACGCACATTTCCGGCCGAGATGAGCTGCGCGTGGACCGAGATCGCGTTCAGACCATTCAGGGTGAACATGTTTTGTCCGTGCTTGGGGCGAGTCGAGCTACCTATTCAGGTTCGTGTGCGATCAACGCGGCAAAAGGGATATCTTTTTCGCTAGGATCTCAAAAATCACCGGCGAATAGCGAGGGTCAACTGGCGGGCAACCTGCTCTTGAAAGGAACCGGCCTGATTGACATCGCTTCTGAAAAAACAATTCGCCTTAGGGTGGGGCGGACGGTGTTGACACTTGGCCCAAAAGAAGTTCGAATTGAAACAGAAAAGCTGATACTCGACTCAAAGTTATTGCAGGCGCACGGTGAAAAAGGCGCCCTGAACATTGCCAAAGAGATCACTCTCAAAGGTGACGTGATCAAACTGGCGTCGAAAGACAACGCCATCTTGGAGCTTGCACAAGAGGCTAAGTTGGATGGTCAAGCGGTGAAGATCAAGCCCGGTTTGGCCGAAGAAATGGCTAAACGTGAAGAACGGGAAGAACAGTCGGCAACGGTTGAAACCGTCACCGTGACCCTATTTGACTTGGCGGGTGAACCCATAAAAAACGCACCCTACGAGGTAAGTTTTTTTGGTTATTACAACGAAGGGACCGCAGCCGACGGAACCGTCAAAATTCCTGTTTTTCCAGACGCCCAAAAGGCACTTGTTCGTTGGGGTAGGCCCGCTGACATTCGGAAAGATGGAAGTGACGAGCCGTATGAGTTCACTATGGAAGTGCATTTGGAGACGGACGGTGGCGAACCTGACGAGGCGCTGCTCAAGAAATTGCACAACCTGGGACACACGGAGCGCGATTTGACGGCGGCTGTGCGGCACTACCAGTTGAGTATGGGTTTGGAGCCCACAGGAAACCCCGATGATGTGCGCGCGGAAATTGAAGGGCGGCATGGGTCGGGTGAACCGGTGAAACTTGTTCAAGGTGGAGAGTAAAATGGCTGGAAATGTGAGCGCCAAGCCGGCTGGATTTGTCTTGAAAATGAGGCTTGTGGCCTCCGATGGTACACCTTTTTTCCGAAAATGGTTTCGGGTCAAATGGGGCGAGAAGTTGATTCCTCCTCCGTCTCAACCGCCGCTGCAAACAGGCAGGCATGGAGAGCTGTCGGTGTTGCTTGAAGCTCCAATGGCCCGAACGCCTCAAGGGTATCTTCGCGTTGTTGACCGCGACGGTCCGACAGAAACGGTGCGTTGGACAATTCCCATTCAGGTAGCCGAAGAGGTCGTGAGCGGATTCCCAGTGACGGAGCGTGCTCCTACCCCACCTCCTGAGCCTACGCCGTCGCAGGATAGCGTGGAAGACTACGAAAAACGCCTGATCAAGCACAAGGTGAAGATTGTCCAATCGCTCCGAGAACGGATGACAGAATTTTGGGGAGAATGGGACGATGTGCGGCCGTATGGTGGCCCAAACTTTCCGCTGAAGCCGCAGATTGGTGCCTCCGACGATGAAATGTGGGAAGCATGGAGAAACTTTTTACAAGCGTTTGCCCTGAAGCTGCATGGGTATGAATCGGCGTGGCGCTTGTGGAACATGGCCGATCTTCCCTTGGATGATGTGCCTCAGGTAGAGTTTTTGATCGCTCAGCTTGAGCAGCTGGTTCGCGCCATGGAGCGCTTTGCAATGCGCCAGGGTCTACCCAGTCCCTTCTCAATCCCGGTGGAAGCGACGGTGGTGGAGACGGTGTTGAATCAACTCAAAACCGTGCATGACCAACGGGGCAAAGTGGTGCCCGTTCCCGAGGAGGCGAAGCCATGATTTCTCGCGTAAACCTGACTCTGCGTGAGATGATGCCCACGCTTGTGGGAAACACGGTTGACCCTGATTATCCAAACCTGGAGGGCCTGCGGACGGCGTTGGTTCGGCACAATACGGAGACGACGTATGTGGTGCCGGGCGATTGGCCGGCGGTGGATGGTAGGCGTTGGTTTTTAGATGGCAGCCTACCGACCGAAGGAACTGACGTGCAGTATCTGGTCGACGGTCAGGAGACATTTGCGTGCATGGTTGAAGCCATCGAAACCGCGGACTCGGCGGGGCACTTTATCGTTCTCTTGGGCTGGTCCTTGGACCCGAGAGTTGTTATTGATGCAAAAAACAAGAAGACCGTGGTTCAGGTTTTGGAGCAACGAGCGAGCCTTGGAGTGGCGGTGCGTGTGCTGCTTTTCGACAACACCGAGTATCAAATTAACGATTTCGCGTGCGATAAGATCAACCAGATCAGGACCAATTCGTCGCAAGATGTATATGCGGTTCTGGATGATCACACCGACAGCCTGACACCGGGCCTAGAGGGGAGTTTCGAACTCCCACCTATTCCGTTTTTCGCCCCTTTGCCCGAGAGCTTTCACCGTGCACGCGAACGGGCACAAAAGTACACAAAGAAAGGAAACGTCGGCGCAGTGGGGGCTCACCACCATAAGATCATGCTGGTTTATGGGCGCGATGGACTTGTGGGTTTCTGCGGGGGAATTGATATCGACGGCAATCGCCTAAGCAGTCTGCACGACGTCCACGTGCGAGTTGTGGGGGCTGCTGCCCGGGAGCTTCTCACAATCGCCGAACAACGTTGGGCGTACTCAAGAGATAACGGGAATGCACCGACGCCATCAACGATTTCAACCTTGTCACCACCGTCGACACCAAAGCCGGCGTTTGCGCCCAATGCTGCCAAGGTCATTCAGACAGTTGGCAACCCGGATATCAAGAAGTTCACGTCTAACACGCTTTGGCCGACAATTCAGCGCGCAGTAGAATCAGCCACCAGCTTTATTTATGTTGAGGACCAATATTTCTGGAGTCTCGATCTCGTGGACGCTTTGGTTCGGGCGGCCAAGTCCGATGCCGTCAGACATATTACGATTCTCCTGCCCAAGGCGACGGTTGGGGAGCACGCGAAACGACGACAAACAGCCATCGGAAAGCTCGTGAAGGATGCTGGTGAAACGGCTGTCAAGAAATTTGGTATCTACGAGATGCAGGCCCCCGGCCACGAGTGGGTACACTCCAAGCTTTTCGTTTTCGACGATGAATTTGCGGTCGTTGGATCTGCGAACGCCAATAACCGCGGCTATTTTGTGGACAGCGAGGCAGCGGTGGCCGTTGCTGAGCGAGAGTTTAGGCATCCTGACGGTCGGTGGCGCAGCGAGTGGTCCATGGTTGAGGCCGCGTGGGCGCGGCGATTGAGGATGTCACTTTGGCGCGAACATCTGGGGTTAAGAGAAGCAGAGGTTTTTGATGGGGTCGGCGCGCGGGTTCATTGGCAGTCTCCACCTCCAGCCGCTAACATCGGAGTGTACAACAGCGTTAACTTGAACAAATGGGTTCGTTCGGTTGAGCAATACCAAGAAGAGGTGGCCGAAGGAAAGAATCCAATATGGGTAGATCCGTTGACCGCGGAAGATCGCCGACCTTGGTGGGAGGGTGCGCGGGGCGATTGGGATCCAGGTTGGTCTGTGGAGGATCCCTTTGTTGACCCGTGAATCTGTACAAGTCTTGGAGTCCCAGGATCCTGACGGCACCCTGTCCTTGTTCACTTGTTTGGGCGCCGCCGTTCTTTCCGCGTTCTTGTCCGGCGTGTTGACCGCTCTCCTCGCGTTGCTTCAGGTTTTCTTGTTGAGCGCGCGGTGGGCTTCCATGTTTGGTTGGATGCTGCCTGTGCCATTGGCGGGAATTGTGGGTATTGCCGTGGCGAAGGCAATTACAGATCACACCATTTCCCGCGGTGCACGCGCCGCTGTTCGGTTTGCCACCACGGTGGGCGTTGCCTTTGGTGCGGTAGGGCTGGCGGTGGCACCTTATCTGACAATCGGGAGGTTGGAGGCACTGGGGAGTTCCGGCGCGGACAAAGCCCGGCAGTGGTCTCTTTCCGCGGAAGCGTTGGACCTCGTGGCGGCTGCTACCATTGCCCTTCCGCTCGCAGTGGGCATCGGGACGTTAACCGGTGGGCTGACGGTGCGCTTGATGCGGACTCGTCGATCTACCCTGAGAAAGTGGATGAGGGCGGCGGCCGTCCTTGCGACGGGAGTTTTGGGTGCACTTTTGCTCCTTGGTATTGTGCGGCGCATTCAGGTAGCCGGTATTGAGGACCGGCTTGGATCGCTTGTATGGGTGGGGGAAGTGCTGGCACCTGGGAGTGTTGTCTCGGAGATGAATCTACCCGTACCGCCGCCAATGGCGAGCCCAACTCGAACACTGATTGTGCCGGGGCCACTGGGAGAGAGGGTTGATGCCGTGCAGGACGTCATTGTTCAACGAGAGTGTGCCGAGGCCGGTTGTCTTTTATACTTGCGGCAGAATGATCTGGGGGCCGATGTTTTGGGCTTCTCCGCGAGTCCGGTACCAATGCAGCGATGGGGAGACAAAGTCACGATCTACCGCGAACCGGCGACGCAGTTGTTGTTTGTCGATATTGGGTCGGCAACTACGAGAGCATTCGACGCGCGCCGAGGTGGTTGGCTGCCTGATTCTACCCGTTCTGTGCTCGCGCAGAACACTGCCCCACCTCGATCGTGGCTGATAACGGCCGGAGTTGGCGCTCTGGTGGTGGGGTGGTTCTGGGCATCAAGTGCACGCTTGCGGCAACGGGTAGATCTGGCGAGTTTGGAGGGGTGTGCGCAGCAGGGATCTCCCTTGACGTTGGCCACGATGGATGCTGCGATTGTGGCGCTGGCGCTGGTTTCAGCAGCACCGCTTTTAGCTGCGGCCGCCGCGGGGCTTGTCCTTTGAGTGCAGTCGAAAGCCGGGAGCTTGGGCGGCCGCGTTTGGTATGGTTCGCGCGAGTGAACGAACAGCGAGGCTGGAATTGATGGGTAGATGGGTAGATTGGGTGTGGAAGGCGGCGGTTTTGATGACGGGTAGTGAAACGGTGCATGACCAGCGGGCAAAGTGGTGCCCGTTCCCGAGGAGGCGAAGCCATGATTTCTCGCGTAAACCTGACTCTGCGTGAGATGATGCCCAAGCTTGTGGGAAACACGGTTGACCCTGATTATCCAAACCTGGAGGGTCTGCGGCCAGCGTTGGTTCGGCACAATACGGAGACGACGTATGTGGTGCCGGGCGATTGGCCGGCGGTGGATGGGACGGGGTGGTTTGTGGAGCGCCGGGTCGACACAAATGGTGGCGACATTGAGTATCTGATTGATGGATCCCAAACGATGGAGGCTATGGTCGAGGCGATCCGCACAGCGGAAAAGCCTTCACACTTTGTGGTGCTCTTGGGGTGGTCGCTGGATGTACACACCGCGATGCCTACCGCGGGTGGGAAGACAATTTCGTTTATCAACCTGATTGAAGAGCGGGCGGCTCTGGGTGCGGTCGTTCGCGTGTTGCTCTGGGACAACGCGCTTTGTTATGCGTGGCGAGATGAAGATGGCAATGGCATGGCCAACGCGAGCACGAGGAGGCTTCTTAACGATGTTTCTAAATCGGCCCTGGATAGGCTTCGGACTCAGAAGAAACATGACGTTGCATGTGTACTCGACGACAATACAAAGGGTTGGGTTTCGCAAGCGGTGGCCGGTTTGGCGGGCAAACCCAATGTACACAGCATCGGTGCGCATCATCAGAAGATCTTGCTGGTGTATGGCAGTGAGGGCTTGGTTGCGTTCTGCGGTGGTGTTGATATTGACCCCAACCGTTTACCGTCCGTCAATGGAGGGGGTCTGCACGACGCCCACGTGCGAGTGACGGGGACCACGGCCAAAGAATTGTGGGAGATCGCACAGGCCAGATGGTCGGAAAGCTCCGATGACGGCAATGCACCTGTGCCTGCCACCATTGCACCCCTGGCGCCGCCGATTTTTGCAACGAAGCGGGCGGCTCCGTATCTTACCAAGGCGGTTCAGACGGTGGGTAACCCGGGGCTCGCCAAAACGACGGATCACACCCTTTGGCCTGCGGTGAAGTATGCAATTCGCAGCGCCTCCAAGTTCATTTATATGGAGGATCAATTTTTTTGGAGCCTTGATTTGGTGGATGAACTGGTTGAAGCCTCAAAACGCCTTCAGCACATCACCATCCTGGTGCCCGCGTGGAACGTGGGCGAGCAGCCGTACAAACGGTTTGCAGCCATTCGCGAGCTTGTAAAGCGCGGCGGGCCAACCATCTCACAGAAAGTTGGTATATTTGAGTCGATTGCGAATGGCCATAACTACGTGCATTCTAAACTGTTCGTTGTGGATGATGAGTTTGCGATCGTGGGGAGTGCCAATGCCAACAACCGCGGGTACTTTTTTGACAGTGAGGCGTCGGTTTGTATCAGCGAGCGAGCGGCCGCTAACGCGCGCGGGCTTCGGCGGGGGGAGTGGTTTGCGATAGAGGGTAACTTTGCGCGCCGTTTTAGAATGGACCTATGGGCGGAGCACTTGAAGCTTGATGTGGAGGAGCTTGCGGATGGGGTGGGCGCGGTGGCCCACTGGCGCGCTCTCATGAATGACTTGGAGCGGAAAACCGCGCCAACGGCGAACGCGCAAGTGCGTCCCTACACCATGATCAACGCCGGGAAGCAGCGGCGCCATGGCACCTTGGCCGAACGACAGGCACAATGGGAAGAAAAACCGTTGCTACTCAAGATTGCAGAGCGTGAAATGGAGAAGCCGAAGATCTTTACGAAAAACGAAGCTGAGAACCGAACAGGCATCGATCCAAGAGATGTCGAATGGGATGATGCAGCGGATGTGAAACCTTGGTGGGATGTGCCGTTCAGTGACAGCTGGGCGCCCGAGATTGGGCCCGAAACAATGGTTGGCGATCCTCGTGAGTGATAGACTTTCCCTCGCAGAAGAGAAACAACCGATGAAAAAAAGATGGTGTTATACGCCGCTTCTTACCGTTGTTTTTGCAGGGGCCGGTTTGGCGGTGTTTACGGTTCTGTGGGCGTCGTCGCTTATCTGGCTTATTTTCTTCGGACGCAAGCCTGATGGGGAGTACGCAAGGTGGGAAACAGACTATGGTCGACACTTTCTTTTTCTTGTTGTGGGGTACGTCTTGCTGGTCTGTATTGTCTTGTTTTCGGGGCGGGGTAGACCCTGGGCAGCTCGCATTATTTCGCGCCTTTCTATCGTATCGGCCGCTGTCCTCGTGGTGTTGTGCTCCGTTGGTATTATCACTTCCCTGCGCAGAACCCCGATTGACGACTATTTCATGCACCTCCAAAGGGCAGACGTCACAATTCCTCCGCCGGGCGAAAAGTACACCTACCAGGAGTCGGGACCGTTAACCACGTACAACTGGCCAAATCCAAGCTACGAGACTCGTACCGGATATCGGGAAGGTGTTCACGGCCTTCGCACAACCACCGTAGGTGAAGTCAAAGTGTTTCAGCTTTGTGCAAAAGAAGGTTGCCGCTTGATCTTTGGTGCGAGCGACGCTGTTCCGCCCGATCATAGCGCTTTTGACTCCACAGCGCTTTTGCAACGTTGGTCTGAAGCAGTGCAAATTGTGTTGGATCCGAAGAAAGAATTTCTTTTTTTTAGCCCAGGGTGGGAGGAGTTTCATCTGGAGAGTGGGTATTGGAAGCGGGTTCCTTTCTCCGCGAAGCGCATCGCGGCAAGGACAAGCGCTCCGAACGCTTATTTTTGGGTCAGCGTTCCGGGCTTGGTGTTGGTTGGTTTTCTACTGCTCTTGCGGCGGCGGCTCGCGGCCGATGAACGCCGCCTCCAAAATGCGCGGGCGGCCGTTTTAGGGTGGGATGGGGAGATCACATTCGACGATGGGACAACGGGGCGGATCGCTGGGAAGGTTCCATTCTTTGGCCCGATTGCCGTGGTGGCACCCACCAAAGGGTCGGCATATCGATCCAAGCTCGAACTTTTGCCAGCAGACGTGCGAAGCGGAAAAGTCGAAGATCTGCTGGCCCAAGCACACCTGAATCTTGCGAAGTATGACGCCGCGGTTGTTGCAACGGCATGGTTTGGTGCAGCGCCGATGGTGGCCGCGGCAATGATAGGTTTGTTGATCTGAAAGAAACGAGCGCGACATGGTAGATCGGTTTTTTCAAGCCGCTGGAGTGGGAAGGTTGGGAGAGCACTCGTTCACGCGAGTGAACGAACAGCGAGACTGGAATTGAGAGGCGTTCATGGGTAGAAACCTAAATCACAAGAAGGAGGAGTTTTGAGGATCACCCGGTTTGGAATTTACGAGAGCCGAAACCCTGGGCACGATTGGGTACACTCGAAGTTGTTCGTGATCGACGACGAAGTCGCGCTTGTTGGGTCGGCGAATGCCAACAATCGGGGCTATTTCACTGACAGCGAAGCCGCCATCATCGTTGCGGAGCGAGCGAGTCGAAAGGCGGAGAGCCAATGGCGCGGAGATTGGGCGTCCATTGAGGGCAATTTCGCACGGCGGATGAGAATTTCCCTGTGGAACGAGCATTTGGGACTCCCCGAGTCTGAGTTGTTCGATGGGATTGGTGCCAAAGTCCATTGGGACAACCCACCATCCTCAGCCAAGATTGGCGTTTATCGTGCCGCAAACATCAAGAAGTATAATCAAGCCTGGGATGAATACTTGAATGGCAAGGGAAGTGATCCCCGCGTGGACGACCCGTTGGACAATTCAGATCGAAAGCCTTGGACGGAGTTTGCACCCAAGCACTGGGATGTGAATCCCGAAGATGAAATTCCGACACCTTTGGTAGATCCGAAATGGCAGCTATACTAAACGGGAACAATTCGCGTCGGGCAGGTCGCAAGGATTCGTTGAATCTGGGCGTATATGGCCGGGCCATTCCGCTGCTTTTTCTGCTGGCGGGTATGTTTGGCACCATCGCAGTGCTCTTGTCGTGGTTCATTCTGCGATTCATACCTGTGCCACTTGCCTTATTATCGTCGCTCGTTGCAGCAACTTGGACAGTTGGTCGAGTGTTCGGTCGACCCGGCGCGTTGCTGGTACCATTTGCGGCGTCGCTGGGAGTGGGGCTTGCCGCGCCGGTGGTAATGCGTTCTTCAGAGATTGCCGTTCGGGAGGCAGTGATTCCTTCAGATAGGCAGGAAGCCGGCCTGGCACTGCATGCTAACGAAGGATGGACTCACATTCAGCATATACCTCTCCTCATGGCGGCTATTGGGGTTGGCGCCGTTTTTGGAGTGATCGTCGTTGTTGTTTTTCGAGAGCGTCAGGTTTGGCTCGCCAAGGGATCGCGGGTTTTGATGTTTTCAATATGGATCGCCATGGCGGTGCTGGTCGCATGGGGAATGGTTCGTTGTGCATCGCATCCCGGGGTAGTCGAGAGGCTGACCGCGGTTGAGTTCTTGCTGCGCATTCCCGCCCCCGGAGTGTGTCCGCACGGTCAGCGTTATTGCGCCCCTGGGAAGTTGGAAAGGCGCACAACTCCAATAGATGACGTGGTACTCATTCAGGACTGCAAAAACAGGGGTTGTGATCTCTGGTTCCACACAAAAGAGAACACGGGCGACCCAAGCGAACGAGATCTGGATCACCTTCCCGGGCAGCCCTGGAACGCAGACCTCCGCGTGTATCGAGATCGTCGTAGTGGCGTGCTGTTTGTACAAATCGAACAGGCGGAGACCGTGGCCGTTTTTGATCCGTCGCTCCCCGGATTCTTACCGCGCGATTCTCCTTCTCCGCTGTTGCGGGGAACAAGTCCACCGCTCTCATGGATTGTCACCGCACTGGTTGGTCTTTTGGCAATGTTGGGGGTTTGGTTGCATGGCCGTGTTGGAACTTCCCCTGCAAACCTGACAGTCAACGAGAACAGGCCGCCCGATGAGGGAGCACGGACCCCGCGGGAGGATATGGCGTTAACGCCCGAGTTGCTGCGGCACGTTAGCCGGGCGATGTTGGCCGTAGCGATTGGGCTCGTGGCGGGGGCGCCCTTGGTTGCGGCATGGAAGGTTGGCCTCCTGGGCTGAAGGTGGTCACACCACGGTATGGGCGTTTGAAATCGCGAGAACGAGGGATCCCAAAGGTTGCGGATGTGAGCTTGGAAACGACGAAGCGCAAGCCTTCCCGTTGCTATCCGCTCTACACCTGCGTTCTTAGCATCGTGCTGAGCGTTGGGTTGGTGTCTTTGGGAGTTCTTGTGGCACGGGTAGAATTGGAGCCCTGCTTTACCGAGGGTATGTCCGATCACAGTGTCAGGTTCGTGGGTATAACGCCTGCAGGCGCATTGGTGGCGTTGGGGTTGGCATGTCTTCCGCTGCTGGGCCAATCCGGCCAGTGTTCCCGGGCGCGGGGGTTGGCTAGGTTCTCGCTTTTGTCCGCTATTGCCTTGGCGGTTCTTTGCGTGCTGGGGCTGTGGAGGTCTGTTCGATTCGATTCGATCTGGCAATACAACACGGATCTCCACGAGAATTTGTTGAAAATCCCTCCACCCGGAATCAAGAAAATCTACCCAGGGCTTGGATGGGGAGGCCGTTCCGCGCCTGAGTTGGACCGAGTGGAGTACGAGCCTGGTCCCGACGGTCAAAGGACGACTCTGATTAACGATGTGAAGGTGTTTCAATCGTGTGCAACGCAGGGCTGTCGGTTGATACTGGGTGCACGCTGGGCGAATGTTCCTGATGCCAATGCTTTTGGCGAAGATGTTCCACTGCAAGGTTGGGGTGAGGAGATCCGCATCACGCGCAATGGCGCCGGGTCGACCCTTTTTGTGGGCCGTGTGCGCGGTGAGTTCCGTCTGGTGGACGGTTATTGGAAAGCATTCCCGTTCTCGCCCGAGCGGGTTGCAGCGAGAAGCAGCATGCCGTCTCTATGGTTGGGGGCGGGGTGGATTGGCCTGGTGTTGGTTGGTTTGCTACGACTGTTGCGGCGGCGGTTGGCGGCAGATGAACGCCGACTCCAAAACGCGCGGTCGACCGTTTTGGATAGTAAGCAGGAAGAGCTTCTCGCCCGAGCGCACCTGAATCTTGCGAGGTATGATGCCACGATTGTTGCAGCGGCATGGTTTGGCGCTGCGCCGATGGTGGCCGCGGCAATGGTAGGTTTGTTGATCTGAAGAAACGAGCGCGCGATGGTAGATCGGTTTTTTCTAAGATGGCGCAGTGGGCAAGTTGGGAGGGAACTCGTTCACGCGGGTGAACGAACAGTGTTGCTGGAATTGACAGGCGAGTATGGGTAGAAACGTGATTGGGCGGCGGAGCGGAATGTGTGGCGCGGGCCGGAAATTGTAGCGAATGAACGCAAGGTGAATAGTGATGTTTCAAAGAGCGTTTCTTGAGCGAGCGGGGGACGGTAAGCGGAGGCTTGAGGAGCGGCTTGTGGCCGACGTTTTGACGGCCCGGGGGATGGTGATTGAATGGTATACTCAAAAGCAGATCGACCGGCGGGCTCTTCCGCTCGGCGAGGACACGTTCATCATGGGGGCAATGCCGGCAATGCATGGAGCCATGAAGCAACTGGACATACCCATTCCACCGCCCAACGATTATCCACCTTGTCTTCAGCCCTTTTTTTGCAGGGCCATCTGGCGATCTACCCTTGACCAGTTCGAGCGTCGAGTGTGGGGAGGTTTGGAGCGTCCCGTGTTTGTCAAGCCGGCAGAGCGTCGAAAGGCCTTTACAGGCAGGGTGTTTACCTCTCCAGACGACCTTTGGTTTTTGGGCAATACAACCCGGCGACAGGAGATCTGGTGTTCTGATGCGGTCCGCTGGGAGAGCGAATATCGCGTGTATGTGATTGATGGTCAGGTTGTTGCCATTGACCACTATGCGGGGCGCGCCGACGTGCCGCTGTCGGAGCAAACCTTAACCGAGGCGGTTGACACTTATTGTAAAAGTGGCTCGGCGCCGGCCGCGTTTGGCATTGATTTCGGCGTTCTCGATACGGGTGAAACCGCCCTTGTAGAAGCCAACGACGGGTTTTCGCTCGGGGCCTACCAGGTGGAAGGTGCGATCTATACCAATGTGCTTTTGACTCGGTGGTCGGAGTTGTTGACGATGCGCAATTCGGGGGCTGACGTGAGCAAAGGGGTTTAAAGTGGGCGCCACCATGTTGTTGACAACGCAACGACACGGAAGCGCCGGTTTGAGTCTTGGTGGAGAAGGGATGTTGGCCGGTTCAGGGTAGGGGCAGGCGGGAAGAAGTTGGGCGGTTGTTCTGTGTGTCAGGAGCGTTTGACAAATTGGACTGGCGGCCACGGCGTGGGGTGAGCGCTGAGTTGGGGGGTGAACAAACCAAAGCGAAAAGTGAAAGCGATGGGTAGAATTCTGAAGTGGCGCGTTGCGGTCCGCATCGTGCGTTGTCCATAACGTCGGGCTGGGTGGCCGAACCGATGGCGGATGATGCGTTCGCTGGTGGGTATTTTTTGCTTGTGAGGCGGCGCGAAGGCTTGTATACAGAGCGGGATGGTGGCCGTCGGTGATTGGTGGCTGAGGATTTGCGGCGGTAAACGGGCTGGACGGATCGGTGTGTTCGGCGTTATGCGCGCGAAATCAGACAGCCCGGTTTCCTCAACTTCATGGGAGGATCTGTGGAACACAAGGTTGAGTATCTCGTCGTGTTCGATTCCACCCGATCGATCTGCGGGACAATGGAATCGCTTGTGAACCTGCTCGGCACCATCGACGGTGCCGAAGTATCCGTGTCCTCCATCAAATGGGACGGCTTCGCCGTCCGCTGCGAGATGCAGAAGGGTTCTGTGGGCCAGGGAACTCCATCCGAGCACTTCTTTCACATTAAGATTTATCGCGCCGAGGGTCACGACGTCGAGCACTTCGAGAGACTGCTGCGCCTCGTCAGAACCGTGCTCCAAACAGCCGACCCGCAGCGCCCCGTTGAAGTCCTTTGGGATGATCTTGCCTTCGAGAGAGCAGCGAGTGTGTATCCAGGTCTTTGCGAGCTTGAGAACATGATGCGGAAGCTGATCGCGAAATTCATGATTCGAAGCGTCGGTGTACAGTGGACCAAAGAGGCCGTGCCTCAGGAAGTCACTGAGTCGATCCGCCAAAAGCGCGCAGACCGCGGTATCGCCGTACTATACGACCTGGACTTCATTCGACTGTCCGATCTCCTGTTCCGCGAATACACACCGCCGCTCACGACGTCTCTGGCCCAGCAAATCCGAACAATTCAACGCGAACAAGACATCAAACTCGATGATCTCCGCAGGGGCCTGCCACGGTCAAACTGGGAGCGCTACTTCTCCGAAGTGGTACAGTGCGACGCCACATACATCAGCTCGCGCTGGGCGCGCCTCTATGATCTTCGAAACAGCGTTGCGCACAACCGAGGGCTGTCGCGTGACGAACACAAAAAGACTATAGAACTTATCTCGGAGCTACGGGATGTTTTGCAGCGTGCTATTGGCAGCCTCGACCTGGTGATTGTCCCAGAGGACGAGAAGGAGGCCGTTGCGGAGAACATCGCCGGAAGCAGAAACGCCTTGATCGGGCAGTTCCTCCATAGTTGGAGCGGCTTGCAGCGTGCTGTGGTGAGTCTCGCAGAATCGGCCTTGCAAGATGTTGAGGCAAAGAAGCGCGTCCAACAATACCGCTACAACCTTCGCGTATTGCTCGGCATGATGGCAAAGAACGGCATCAAGTTCGAGAAGGAGCTGATGAGCCTCTTCCACTTGGTAAGCGACTTCAGGAATCTCGTCGTGCATCAACCCGACGCTCTCCCATCCGATGAAGAAATTGCCAAATACGTGAACGCGATAGCCATCCTTGAAGACGAAGTCGTTTCGCATCCTTCAAAACGAGGATCCTCAAATGCATCCGACACTGATGCAGGTGCCTAACTCCCGCATGGATCTCAGGTCAGGTGCGCTGCGCACAGCATTCTTTGGCCGCTGTGCTTGCTGCCGGTGTTTCGCTGCTGAACCAAGCGTTTGGCAGATGAGCGCAGACGCTCGCGACAAAGGATCCATCGAGAGGTCTATCAACGCCACCGCAATATGATCACGTATTCGATTGGAGGAGAACTATCGCGCATCCCACGCTCACGATAGATTGGCTTGGCCCCTAATGGCTCGTAATCCCTCGAAGATCTTCCACCGAGCGCGAAGCCACAGATGGCGGCCTGGTAACAAATCGCTAAGACTCAACTCAATCAGCGGACGCCGTAGATGAGCACCGAAAACAAGCTGACCTTTCTCTCCGTCGCTCCAGAATGGGACTCGGCGCACGGTGGCTTGAGCACCGTCAACCGCGAGTTCTGCCGCGCGCTGGCTCGGGTGGGCCACAACGTCATCTGTGCGCTACCCTCCGCGTCTCCCGACGAAGTACAGCGCGCGGCGGCGGATCGGGTCCGACTCGTCTTTCCGAGGAAAAGCGTTGGTCCTGTCGGCCTGGCTGCTCTGTACCGCCGGCTGCCGATCGATCATCCGGTCGACGTCGTCATCGGTCACGGCCGGATCACAGGCAACCAAGCTAAGTCGCAGCGTGACGACAACTTCCAAGACGCTGAGTATGTGCATTTCGTCCACATGGACCCGACGCTACTCGAGCGTCTCAAGCCTCCTCGCGGAGGCATCAGGGAAAAAACGATCAAGATTGATGAGCGGATTCAGATCGAGGTGGATCTCGGTCGTGAGGCCACTCTCGTGGTCGCCATCGGTCCCGAACTCCGGGACACGTATTCGACTTACCTCCATCCTTACGGCAAGCAGGTACACCAGTTCGTCCCTGGCCTCTTCGAAAGCGATTGGGCGCAGGAATCTCCACCCGGCGTCCAGGTTCTCCTGTTCGGCCGTGCCGAGGACGTAGAGATCAAGGGAATCGACATTGCCGCAAAAGCGATGTCTTTGGTGTGCGAGGACGAACGCTTTCGCCGCGCTCGTTTTTCCGTCCTCGGCGCGCCGGATGGTGAGGGTGATCAGCTTTATCTGAGGCTCAAGGAGATTGGTGGTGAGAGGCTCCGACTGGACGTTTTGCCATTCACGCCCGATCGGATGCGTGTCCGCAACGCGATCCGAGGCTCTTCGCTGGTCCTCATGCCGTCGCGCGAGGAGGGGTTCGGGCTCGCTGGACTGGAGGCGATCTCTGAAGGAATTCCGGTGCTCATTAGCCGGACGAGCGGCCTCGCGCGAGCCATCGAGCAGCACCTTCCGCGTCTCGTACGACCCCATATAGTCGATCCTGGAGACGGCCCGGAGGGCCTCGCCAAAAAGATCAACACTATCCTGCAAGACATCCGGGAGGCCTTCAAAAACATACGTACGCTTCGCGACGAGATGCGGCCGCATTTCGACTGGGATGAAGCTGCCAGGAACTTCGTTCGCGCGCTACAAGGCCGGCGAGAGGGCGGCCCCGGGCCTTCGGACGCTCCGCTTGAGTATTCCCCGCTGGCTGCTTCTGCTGTGAGCGCGGCGGCACAATCGCTGGCGAGGGCATCAGGGCCCTTGATCGAGTGGCAAAAGAACCTCCGCTCCATCGATAAGTGGCTCGATCGGCCGGAGCTGAGCCGGATCCTCGAAAGTGTGAGGGCTGAAGGCGCAAAGCCGATCGTGCTCTTGGGGCCCCCAGGTAGCGGAAAGTCTGCGCTGCTGTCCCGCGTCGTTGTCGAGCTGCTCGATCGGGATGTAGCCGTCCTGGCGATCAAGGCGGATCGGCTTACGAAGGACATCGCCGACATCAACGCGCTATCGGAGGAGATCGGATTGAGGCAGTCAGCTGACGCTGTTTTGGTCGGTATGGCCAAAGCCCGCAAAACGCTCCTCGTGATTGATCAGCTCGATGCCTTGGGTGACTTGGTTGACTTGCATACAGACAGGCTTTCTGTGCTGCTGGATCTGGTGGACAGCGTCAGATCTACCGAAAACGTCGTTGTTCTCATGTCTTGCCGTGCGACCGACTATAGGCATGACATCCGGTTTAAGCGACTTGGTGCCGAGGAGATACAGCTTGAGCTGCCGCCGGAGGAAGTCATCGCTGGTGTACTCATCGAACAGGGTATCGATGCCAAGACGCTATCGCCCCGCCTTCTCGAGCTGTTGCGTGTCCCTCAGTCGCTCGACGTTTTTCTCCAGCTCCGAGTTCGTGACTCACAAACATCTCCATTTGAGTCGTACCAGGAGATGCTGGAGGCATTCTGGGTTGAGCACTTTCCTGCGCCAGTCGAACGTAACCGCGCGTTGAGGCTGGCAGGCGAAATTGCGAGTTTGATGTCCGAGCGGGAAGAGCTTTGGTTAAGCGCGCCTGTTTTTGCGTCCCTGGGTGCCGATCCAGCCTCCGTGGATCTGCTATTGAACAGGGGAATTCTTGTCCGAGATCCGAGGGGCCAGCGCCAGGCGTTTGCTCATCAGACGATTTTCGAATTTGTTAGGGGGCGCGCGTTTGCGAGCGGGATCGACAGCCTGGCAGCGTACGTCATGAAGCGTCAGGACAGCTTGTTCGTCAGGCCGACATTATGGACCTCACTGGCATACCTCAGAGCCATGGATCAACGGACGTACTTAGGGGAGCTAGAGTCGCTTTGGCAAGAGAGACGGCTCCGCTTGCACGTTCGCGCGCTCCTCATTGATTTTCTGGGGCAGGTGGAAGCCCCGGTCGAGCGAGAGCAAGCTATTGGTTTCAAATGCCTGCGTGATGACATGCTTCGCTCCGCGTTTTTGGAGGCCGCCGCTGGACGAAAGAGCTGGTTTTCCTTGCTTCGGCCCGCGCGCCTGCCGCAGCTCATGGAGCATGTGAATGAGTACGCATTGGTCGAGTTCTTGACCAAGGCGGTGGAGTTTGCACCTGAAGAGGTAGGGGCGCTTCTTGAGGCTCACTGGAGGGCCGATAAGACCAAGCACGACCTGCTTGCAACGACGCTTTTTCGTATGAGTACGTGGCCCGCTGGAATGCAGGATCTGGCGATCCACGTCATACGAGAAGGCAACGCGCCCAGTGTTGCCGGACACCTGATACACACCGCAATTGAATGCGCGCCGGAACATGCGCCGGCCCTCATCGCCGCAGAGCTTAGGCGCCAAATCGAGGAGATTTCTAGCGCCGCTGCCAACAGCGCCGATGAGCTGCGCGATCTGGCTTTGAGCCCCTATGGTCGACTGCTCGAAGACAAGGGCCACCTCTTCATGATCGATGCTGCCGAGGCTGCGCCGAAACCGTTCTTGGAGCATGTGTGGCCGTTGTTCGTAGACGTGGCGTCACGCATCAGCGAGACTGATAGCTCCCGTCTCTGCTACAGGCAAGATTACAGCAAGGATACGTCCCCGGAGTCGGTAGTGGGTGTGGAAGAGATGCCGGCTTCACTCAGCATCGCTATCAGCAAGGTTGCGAAGGACGATCCTGCTTTCATGACTGACTTTGTCCGGCTGCGGTGGCCCGCGCAGACGATGGCTGTCCATCGTTTCTTGATCTTTGGTATTGAACAAATGTTACCGGAGTCCGCAGCACTGGCGTTCGAGTATCTGGTGGGGGATCCGCGGCGGTTAAGCGTGGGCGATCTTCACGGCGTCGATAACTTCAGTTCTCGCCTGATCGAACAGATAGCAGCGGGGCTCGATGGCGACCAGTATTCCGACCTCTCCGCCATGATTGGTCGATCGAAGTGGATCGATGAGGCCGACCCCGATTTTTCGGACGCCGAGCGTCAGAACGCCAGCGAGAGAAACATCTCCCATCAGGACCGGCTGCGGAAGGCGCTTCGTATAGGACGCGATCTCCCTGCTAGCGTCCTTCGCGGCAACGGTACGCAGCGCGTTCCGCCGAGCCGCAGAGCGAGCCGGCACCTACTTGGTGATGCCCGCGTGAAGAGCCCGATGAGCACTGAGGAGATGCGCGACGCGACGAATGAACAGATTCTTAGGCTCTTCGCCACGTTGCCTGCAGAATCAGAGCGATGGGCCGCGGTCCGATCGTTCGCCGAGCTAGCGAAGGTTCAGCCGGATCGGGTACTAGCAATGCTTCCGCATTTTCAGTGTGGCTCGAACGAAACTGAACGACCGGTCGCATCGGTCCTTGAGCCGCTTGCTGAGACTGTGACGTTGGTGCGCATGGAAGAGTCGATTCGGCTGCTTCACGATCTAGGTTTCGCATCGGAGGGGTTCCACACCTGGGCGTCGTACGCGCTGGAGCACGCTGCACGAAACGGCGACACGATGTCGGACGACACGCTCGCAATGGTGGTGTCTTGGCTCAAGGATGCTCCTCTCAAGGCAGATGATAAGGTCTCAAAGAGGAGTGATGCTAAGCAAACCGGTCCCATCCTGTTCGGTTGGCGCCCCGGCGGATTTTTGCCGCAAGGGAACTACCCGCCGCTCATGGCCATCACTGCTGGCTGTCTCCGGCGAAGCCCGGCTGACCTAGAGGCGTGGCTCACGATTCTTGAGTTGCATCTCGATCGGCGCGAGGAGCCTGCAGTTTGGTATGCGTTGGCGCGCGATCTCGAGGGCGCCCTTGGGGCGCCCAAAGCCCGCGCAGAGCGATTCTTCAGTCGCTTGTTCGATCGATTTCCGAACGTTCGTGATTCGGTCGAAGGTTGTGTGCTTGTGGCGCAGGCAATGCATTACCTGCCTCTCTCCGCAGTTCAGCACTGGATGAAATCGATCGAGGCCGGCGGCTGGGAGCACCGCCATCAGGCAGTGGGCGAATTGCTGGTGATGCTGGCGACCCGTGATTTGGCGCCGACAGAGGCCAACGAACGAGTATTTGCGGCGCTTGACGGGCTTTCACAAGAAACAGAAGCCCAAGATGGGACGGTGCTCGGCATCGCACACGCTGCTGCTCATTGCTGGCATGTGCCTGGCCGACGCAAAATCGTGACGGAGATCTTGTTGCGGCTCTTGCCTGTTGCGACGGGCAACGTCGCTGAAGCAGCCATGGCCATGTTCGCTTCCGGGGAAGCGCTGCTGTGGGACGACGCCACCGAGCAAATTCTGCAGATGCTGCTAAAGGAGCCAAGACTTCTCCTTCTCTCAAAGCCTTCGCGGCTGATCGATGGGCTCAGGGACATCATCCTTGATGCCCCATCGCTCGTCACTGACGTCGCGCTCGCAATTGTGCGTGAGTCGGCGACTGCGAAGGACTTCTCACATACAGCATGGAATGGTCCGGAACTGGTCGACATAGCGATGACGCTTCAGCGGTTGGGCTCACCGGTGCGCGAGCGAGGCTTGGATCTCTTCGAGGCACTGTTGGCCGTGCACGCTTACGGTGCCCGCGACGTTCTCGCAGAGCTTGATCCGCTGCGACGCACGCCTCCGATGGCGAGGTCGGCTCGGCGCAGACGTAAGGCAAAACCTTGATTGGTATCTATCCGGCAGACCTATCCCACGGACTTGCGGACGGCCCTGAGCATGAAGTGGGGATACGTCAATGGTTCGGGGCAGAAGGTTAGAGCGAATGACGAGGACTGCCGAACACCCGGATGGATCCGACAAAGGCAAGCTTACTTCGTGCGCTTGCCTTTGCGGCTCATCTGAGCGTTGAGTGCACAGAGTGTACGCAGTTACAAAAATTGCGAAAAAGGCATCGGATGACTCTTGTCGACCCAACCGCATTTTCTACCGCCGCACGTCCGAAAACACGCGGCGCCACTCGGGGACATTCAGGTGCCATGTTTGTCGGGATGGTCATGGGAGTTGCGGCATCAGGATGTGGAGGCTCGGTCAGATCTTGCCAGGATGTGTACATCGAATGCCAGAATCTCGGCGGAAGTTGTACACGGGGGGCGAATGCGGTTTTGAGTGAGTATCCAAGGCGATCATGATCTACGTTGCTATTGGTCAGCTTGCGGGTGCGGCGCTCGAAAAGGCACTGTCGCCTATCGTCGTCGTGGACGACAATCTCTTGGTCGGTCCATCGCGAATCGATATCAAACGCCATCGAGCAGTGCGGGCACGGTATTGGGGGAATGCTCCTTCACGGGCTGTCGATCAACTGCTCGCCCGTGGAGACGGGGAAGCTATTTGCGTGGTGATCCCCCCAACGGCCAATGGGCTGCTGAGCTTGTGTCGAGTTTGCTCCAAAGCGATTGAGACGGGCCGTGACGTTCATGTGATCGACCTGACAGCGGGAACGTCCGTCGGCGCGCCCAATGGTATTGACCCGGTAAGGGAGGCAGGCCTTGATGTCCGGCGCATTGCGCGACGCCTTCCGGCGGCGGCACGCTGGTCCGACCTTCAGGTTGCCATGGCCGCAGCGCTATGGCGGTTGTGGTGTCGGCGCTCGCCCGTTGCGCTTTCGCGATTTTGTGCAACCGCATCGGCTGTGCACACTCCATTCGCCAATCTTGGCTGCTACCACGCGGGTTTCTTCCCTCGTGTCACGGATCGTGGCCTTTCCGTGTCGCGCATTGATGAACTCATCTTACGGCAACTCTCGCGTGAATGGCTCACGCCGGCGAAAATGTACGCCAGCGCCGTCGCAAGCTCGTCTCCGCTTGCACCATGGCTTTCCTACACGGGAGATCTTTACCTTGTCGCTCGCCTTTTGCAGTGGTCAGAGCATCGGCAAGGCACAATCGTCGAGCGGCGAAAGGAATCCCCGCCGGGCAATTCCGAGATGCTCGCATGGTCGTTTCGTTGGCGTGAAGGTGCGGAGGCGATGGTGGATGGGTTGCAGGAGCTTGGGGCGGCACCTCCGGTCACCGTCGGCGGGGCAGTCGCCTACGATGCCAAACACCCGTCGGTATGTTCTATCGACAAAACGGGTAGACCTTACCTGACGCGAGCAAATGCGTTCCGATCAAGCGGGGACACGCTTGCCCGTTGCCAAGTGGACGGGCGAAAAGCGTAGTGTCGCCAAACGGCGCCGGTTGGAGGTTGGAATTTCCTCGAAACGCTCAGTTTCCAGGCTTTTTGGGATAGTTGAATGTCCGGATTGTTCTTGTCGCTTATCGCTTGTCGCTTATCGCTTGTCGCTTGTCGCTTGTTGCTCGTTTGGAGGTTTTTCTGGTGAGTTACCGTTTCTCGGAACGTACCTGCGAAGCGCGCTCGCGCGGAAACTCTGCGGATACCAACGGATCTTCACACGGTGACGGTGGCATGGCGGCGATTCTAGCTTGGTGCCTCGCGAGAAGTGAAACAGGCACTCGCGGCGAACGGTGATGCAACTCATGAAAGAGTACAGAGCAGGCGGCTGGAGTGAGCCGGCCGATGTGTCGCTTGAGCCATTCTGCAATGGGGTGATTTCCGGGTAGACGATGGGGGATTTGGGCGCCCCAAATGGGGGAGGTAAAGGTGACAAAAATGACGGACGCAAGGTAGGCGAGCGCGGCCGTTGATCCATGATAAGCGGCCCAAACAAGGGCGGCGGAGAGCGTTAGGTTGACGGCCGTTTCAAAAACCTGAACGGCCCTTGACCCCTGCCCTTCGCGAAAGGCCACCCAACGGGCGCGCACGGCCAGCCACGGGCCAAGGATTACAAGCCGCAGGGCTGAAGCGTGCACCAATCTTCCCTCTTCGTCGTCGTTTTTTAAGCAGAGTTGATGGTGGCGCACATGGGTAGTTCGCAGAGCATGGCCGCTCTTTAACAGAAATTGGGCGAAGACGGAGAGTACAACTCGATCCCACGGTTTGGGTAGGTGAAGCGCGTTGTGAATCAAGTCGTGCACCAAGATGGCAAACGCGAATACCACCACAAGCGCAAACGGACCTCCCCTCCATCCAAAACCATAGGTGAGCACCAGAAAGAGGGCGAGCAACGCGAGCGGACGACCCACTTCCAGCGCCCGTTGCCAGGGCGGAATGGGGCGGTCGTAGAGCAAGGGACTCGCATCGCCGTAGGCCGCGTCCAAAGCCATGGCCAACACCACTACACCCGCGCACGAAACAAGGGTTAACCCACTCACCGCAAGCGGGCGTGGCCCTCCGAGGCCAAATGCCGCGGCACAGGCAATCACCCAGGGTCGAATTAACGTGAAGGGGCCGAGAATGGCGACCGTCGCGAGTGTTCGGAGTTCATGTTTTGCGATTGTGTACACAATCAGGGCCGCGAGCACCAGCACCGCATAGCCGCCGAACACAAGCAGCATTCGACTTCCTGTTGCAACCAGCTCGGCGAAGAGCGCCCCCGGATCTTCCGCCCGGCGGACAACGGCCCATGTGACAAGCGCCATGACGGCTGAAAATGCCAGTCCAAGGCCCGCCCCTTCACCCATTGCACGAGTATAATAGGCGCGCTTTTCAATGAGCCCGTCTCGTCCGGCGGCAGCTCGAAAGCCGGCAAACGCAAGGTCGAGCACGGCAAACGCCACCATCAATGCCGGGATCATACGCGCTCCACTCGCGCGGCCAGCGGCCCGAGGTTCTTTTTCACGGCATCACCCAACGCACCGCGCGCTCCGATGAGCGTTTGTAGAACCCTCAGCACTGGAAACAAGCTCCGCTTTCCATCAAACACGCCGAGCCAAAACTCTTTGCAAGAAAGGCTTGCCGCGCGCCCAAGAACGTGTGCCGAATGCGCCCTTACCGCGGATAATACCCCGTCGTGCCGGGCCAAAGGCTCGCGCATGCGGGCGTTGTGAAACAGCCGACTGCCAATGGGAGCGAGCCACGAAGGTGCGGTGTCGGTGTGCAGAAATGCGAGGGCCTCACCGGCCGCTTGGGCCGCAAAAAAACGATCGAGATCCTTCCCTCGAAAATGGTGCACAGCCCCCGTTGAGAGAAACACTGTGGCCGGTTCTGTCAGTAGAAATGCGTTTGCGACGGCAAAAGAGCACGTGAGCGACTCCTTCTGAGCGAGCGCCGCTGCCTCTTTCACCAGCACGGCATTGTAGTCGCACCCCATGAGCACCACATCTTCCCCCAATTGCCCGTGCGCTGAAAGCCACCTGACCACATACCCAAGCCCGCACCCAATATCGACCGCGCGATAGGGTGGGCGGACGCCCGCCTCGCGCAAGGCGGCAATCACCGGAACAAGGAGCCGCTTCACCCGCGCGCCTTGCTGAAACTCTTCTGACAGGCGCTGTAGCTCCAAGTGCGACCGGAGAAGCACACCATCGACAAAGCGATCGTCCAGCATGCCGTGCGAATGGGGCCACGACTGCACAATAGCCTTCGCCTGCTGCATTTTCAGATCGGTAAACCGATCGAGCACGTCGTCGCGTTTCACCCTCTGCCGGGCCAGGGTGTCAGGATCGTAGTCCACCACCAGGTCCGAAATCTCGGGCAGGTCGAGCGGGGTTTGCATGGGCTTGGAAACTACCATGGGGCTTGGCAGCCGGGTAGAAAAAGCACTCGGAGCGCGCGTCAGCAAGTGGAGCAAAATGTCGTTTACGTGGGTGAACGAACAGCCTGGCTGGAATTGGGAGGGGGTTGGATGGTAGAAAACGCGGATGGGTAGAAAGGGAGTTTCGAGGATTGATGAGGTTCCAAAGCGGAGTGGCGGGCCGGGTGTTACCAGGGTTTGCCGTGATGGCTTGGGTGAGTGTGGTTGGGACGGCCTGTCTATGAAATCCAGCGGGCGGTGAGGCCGAGGATGGCGGCGTTTTCGTGAACGCGGGTGAGGAAGCGTTCGCGCGCGGTGGGGTCTTTGATTTTGTCTGCCCGGGAGAGGAGCCATTGGTGGGTGGCTGGGGCTTCAATGGACATTTCGTCCCAGGAGCGCGATGCGGTGAGGCTTTCAAGGTAGGCGAGGCGAATGGTGGCTTCACCCGAATCTACCCCACCGAGGGAGCGCACGAGGTGGATGGCTTTTTGGGCAAGTAAGGCGCCGGGGGTGGGATCTCCCTGGCGGAGGAGGATGCGGGCTTGTACTCCCAATGCGTAGGCGTAGAGGGGTGGTATAGGTTCACCGAGGAGGGTGGCTTTGGCGGCTTCAATCTCGGCTTCTGGGAGGCGTGTGGCGGTGAAGAGAGCGATGGCAAGGTAGAGTCGGGCGGCGGCTTCGTACCGGAGGTCGCCGCCTTTGGCGAGTCTGTCGGCGATGTCGCGCAGGGTGGAAATGGCTTCATCAAGTTTACCCTGTCCAACGAGCGCGAGGCCGAGGTTGATTGTGGAGCCGAATGCGGCTCGGGAGAGGCCGGCTCGCTCGGCGGTGGCGCGGGCTTCACGGGTGGCGGCTTCTGCGGCGTCGTATGCGCCGAGTTCGATATAACAGTTGCCGAGATTGGACCGCTCCATGCAAACGGCGGGTAGATCTCCCATTTCTAGATAGCCCTGAATGGCTCGTTCGTTGGAGGCGGCGCTGGCGGCAAGGTCACCTGTGTAGAGTTGCCAAACGGAGCGGGCGTGTTGGTAGCCGGCTTCCACAACGGGATCTTCGAGGTCGTGTTCTAAAATGATCTCGCTCATTTTCTCGACCAACGGGCCGGATTGTACTCCGGCGCCGAGGTGAATGAGGAGGATGGCGGCGCGTCCGAGGGCGGCTACCAAAGCGCCGTACGCTTCTGCCGGGCGGGTAGGGGAGGCGCCGAGTCGAGGGGAGGCGCCCAACGTGCCAAGCGCCCAGCGGGTTTCAGTGGAGAGGGCGACGAGTTTCTGGGCGAGCTGTTCGATGGTGGGGCGTTGGGCGAGGCTTCCTGCGGCGGAGATCCACTCTCTGACAGCTTCAAACCAGGGTGCGCTGCCTTCTGCGAGGAGGGATGTGGCTTCACGCGCGGTTCTTTCGTGGGCTTCTGCGTCGGCTTTCCACCGTTCTACTTTGGCGCGGGCGAGGAGGATTCTACCCCTTGTTTCACCGGTTGGGTGGAGGGTTAGAGCGCGTTCAACAAGGGTGAGCACGCCTGTCAGGTCTGAAGCGGCGACGGATTGTTCGGCGGCGCGCACAAGATACCTGAGCGCCTTGTCTGAAATGCCCGCTCGAAAGAAGTGTTCTGCGAGGCTTGCGGCCTGGGTTTCACCGACTTGTTCTAACCATTCACCGGCGAGTTTGTGGCCTTTTTCTCGGTCTTCGTCGGTTAACATGCCATACGCCGCTTCACGCACGAGGGCGTGGCGAAACACGTATTCTATCTCGCCTGGAAAGCGGCTTTCATTGGGTGGGCGGCGTGTGATGTGTTCACGCCGGGCGAGGTCGGCAAGGAGAGCTTCTGTCAGGTGGGGAGCTTGGGTAGATGCGGTGAGGGCCACCACGGCACCTTGCCAAAACACATCTCCCATGAGGCTCGCGGCGCGAAGGATGCGGCGAGATTGGCCGTCAAGTTGTTCTAACCGGGATTGGGTGATGGTGACGAGCGTTTCAGGTAGGACGTCTCCACGGCCTTCTGCGACGGCTCGAATGAGTTCTTCAAGGTAGAGCGCGTGGCCTTGGGCCTGGGTCACAACGCGGTCGAGCGTGGCGGGTTCTACCCCTTCTCCCAGGACTTGTTTAACGAGTTTTTCGGCGCTTTTTTTGGTTAGTTCGCGGAGGGTAAGTTCTGTCAGGCCGAGGTCGCGGCCAAAGGCGAAAAAGGTTTCTTTGGCTTCTGGTCGGCCGAGGGCGAGTATAAAAATGGGTTTTTCTAACAGGGCCTGAAACGATGCCTGAATGAGGGAGAGGGAAGGGCTGTCTCCCCAGTGAAGGTCGTCAAGGACTAAAACGAGGGGCCGGTGGTTGACTTCTGCTGTGCAAAACGAGACCCACGCGCGGGTGAGTTGGTCACGAAGGAGGCCGGGATCTTTGCGTGCGGCTCTCAATTGGACGCTTGTTTCATCGGGGAAGGGGGCGCCGACAATTTCACCGAGGAGTTCTGCGACGCGAAGTGCCGATTCTTGTGGAAGATGCCTTTCTACCCTTCGGATGAGTTTGGTTTGCCTTTCTACAAGGGGTTCACCGTCGTGGATGTCACACGCGCGGGCGAGCAGGGGGCCAAGGAGAGAAAATGGGGAGCCGGCTCGCATGGGGTCGCCGCGAACGGCCCATATTTCAGGTTTGGGTTCTCGCTTTTGGAGGGTAAGCAATACTTCATACCGGAGGCGGCTTTTGCCAATGCCGGGGGCTCCAAGGATGAGGGCGCCTCTACCCACGGGTTCGGCGACACATTCATCGTACAGGCCGGTGAGCATGGAGAGTTCTCTGTCGCGTCCAACGCACGGGGTGGCTCGGCCGAGGAGGGTGCGCGCGCCTTCCGCATGGGGGCGCTCTCCGCGGAGGACGAAGCCACCTTGAGGGGTGCGGCTGACTGCAAAGCGAACGTCGAGCAGGCCGGCGGTGATAGGGTCGATCGCGATGCGGTGGAACATGGCGGCGCCGGCTGAATCGACGCTTGGGTCGTCGACGAGCGGGTCTTGCGGTGGGCCGGCGTTTACAAGGGCGGCGGCTCTGTCAATGACTTCACCGGCTGGGAAGGTTCCACCCATTCTACCCCGGCCTGTGGCGACGGCGATGGTGGCATTTGACATGACCTTGTTGAGGGCGAGGGCCACACCCGCGGCGCGGGCGGCGTGGTCTGTGGCGGTGCCTTCTCCACTGACGGTGGCGACCACTCCACCACCGGTGATGGACTCTGCGACGGCGCCGAAGGGGGCGACGACGGGGGCGAGTCGTTCAACCGTGGGCATGACAACGGTGCCCAACTCGGCGGGCGGGCGCACGGACTTTCCGTGGGGCATGGCGAGCACAACGCAGAGGACTTTTTGTTCTCCCGAGGTGAGGCCGACAGTTTCAGGTTGAGCGCCGATGAGAGTGGCGTCTACCCCAACGCTCGCAAGGAGCGCGGCCATGGCTTCTCCGTTGGGAGGGCGATGTTGGGGTTCTTTGGAGAGCGCGCGGGTGATGATTTCTTCGAGTTGAGGGGGGACGTGGGGCGCGAGGGAGCGAATGGGCGGTGTTTCGTCGAGGATGATTTTGACGAGGATGGCCATGGGGTGATCGCCGGTGAAGGGCGGTCTACCCGTCAAACATTCAAAGAGTACACATCCGAGGGAGAAGATGTCGGCGGGGGCGGCCACGTCTCTGGAGCCGCGGGCCTGCTCGGGGGCCATGTACCCGGGCGTGCCCATGATGGTGCCTGTTTGGGTTGGGTTGGATGCGGCGGCGACGCGGGCGATGCCAAAGTCGAGCAGTTTGGCAAGGGTAAGTTCGCGTCCGGGGAGGAGGATATTGTTGGGTTTGAGGTCGCGGTGAACAATGCCGCGGGCGTGAGCGGCGCCGAGGGCGGTGGCGATTCTGACGCCGAGGGCGATGGTTTGGGGGACAGTGAGCGGGCGTTCTGCGAGGAGGGTGGCGAGGTCTACCCCGTCAAGCCATTCCATGGCGAGATAGGCCTGGCCGGCGGGGGTGGTGCCGTGGGCGACATACCCAACAATGGCAGGGTGGTTGACTTCTGCGAGCACCTGCGCTTCGCGGGCGAAGCGGGAAGGGTCGTGACCGGAGTCGGGGAGCAATACTTTGAGGGCGACGGGTTTGTTGCGCTGCGCTCGGTCAAGCGCGCGGTAAACAACTCCCATTCCACCTGCGCCGGCAAGGCGTTCGATCTCGAACCGATCTGCTATAACTTCGCCGGGGGTCAAAGTTGAGTCACCTATTTGGGAGGGAAACCATTGGGTGCGAAAGGTTTCGCAAACTTGTTCCGCGGCGTTTGGTGCGGGGTTTGGATGCCTTGGCTTGGAGCTTTTTCAGTTGAGCGAGTGCGAGATCGCGTTCGTGCTCGGCGACCTTTCGCTCGTGCTCTGCCTGCGAGCGCGCTGTGCGTTCCTCGGCGAGTTCCCGCGCCAAACGCAGACGCTCCTCGTCGGGAGTGGGGAGAATCTGGGTGCCCTCTTTGTCGCGGGCGAGCCTCAACATTGGCCCGAGTAGGGATGGCACGACGACCCACCACATCCCGAGCGCCGCACACTCATGAAGATTTGGGTCTTGGTGCGCGCGCTCTACCAAATCGCCGTCGACCCGGTCCCAAACTCGAATGGGTAGGTTTTTATTGTCTTGGTCAAACCGGACAAGTTCGCCGATACCGCTGCTGCGATACCGGCGCAATTTATCGGCCCACGGCTCGGTACGCCGATCGGAAGTGCTCACGATTTCTACCGCGACATCGGGCGCACCGTTCTCCCACACCTTCCAGTGATCAAACATTGTGTCTGTACACCCGAGCTTGACAAACGCATCGGGCGAGAGGCACTTGCGTGGGTCTTCTGGGTCGAAATAAACGAACTGGTCCGAGCCGATTGCGGCGCCGGCCAGAGCATCTTTGAGAAACAGGTACAAAATGCTGCGCGCCTCAAGATGCCGCTTTGTTTCAGGCACTGCCTCCTCCAGAGTTTCTTCCGAACGAAAAAACACCGGCTTTGGTGCTTTGACATACAGGTGGCCCCCATACGCAAATGGCTCGGAAACCTCAATCACTGCCATACCTACCCCATAGCACAAGCTCTGACCCATTCGCAAGACGCACTTACTCGACCCGTCGGTCAATGGGTATACCGCGATGGGTGGATCATTGTTGTTCACGCGGGTGAACGAACAGTGTGGCTGAAACTGGGGAGCGGCTGGATGGGTAGACAGGGCAGATGGATGGAAGAGGGGTTTTGACGCCGGACGAGGTTACAAAGCGGAGAGGAGGGCCGAAGATGAACGGGGTTTTCCGTTATAGCCCAGCATTGACACGGCATGTTCCCCTCGCCCAGCAACGTTGGTTGGTGGCACCCCGGCTAAGGGATGAATCGCGCCGTGATCCTCCGTGTCCTCCCGGTGGTGTAGAGACGTCCCAGGCGGCGCGGCGTGTCAGGTCGTTGCGAGGTGGCGTCGGTTACCCAGGAGATTTAGGTGATTGAATGCGTGCTGTGATCGGTGGGTAAACCGGATGGAACCTTACGGGTCAGGTTCACCATCGGGCGCGAGGGCATCCCACCCGGTGGCTTTGGCAAGGCGGGCCATGGCAAGGTTATACTCGTAGAGGGCGTTGAGTTGGCTCACCTTGTTGAGGGCGTAGCTTTTGGCGGGTTCGATGAGGTCTTTGGCTTCTTTGGTGCCCACGTCAATGCCTTGGGAGACGAGGATAAGCCAGCGTTTGGAGGCGCTGACGGCCTTTGTGTACGCATCGCTGCGTTTGCGCCAGTCTATCGCTTCGTCGTAGGCGATTTCTACTTCGGTCCCAACTCCACCCAAGGCGAGTTGTTCTGTGGCGCGCATTTCTTCGAGTTGAGCGTCGGCGAATCTGACTCGGGCATCGGCGGGTAGAAAGTCAAGTTTCCACTGGAAAACAAGGGCGGCGCCGTATCGAAAGTAGTTACCCGGATCGGCGACGTAGGGGTTTAACACGTTGGCAATTTCAGGTGCGGCGGAGATGCCGGCCTGGAGAAGTAGACCCACGTCTGGGTAGAGTGCGGAGCGCGCCATTCTGACTTGGGCTTGTCGAGCGTCGATGCCGGCGCGGACCATTTGTACTTCTGGACGGTAGAGTCGAGCGGCAGTCAGATAACGAGTGACATGGCCGAGCGGGTGTTTGGGTGGGCCAAGGGGGATGTTGTCGATATCAACTGTGGCGACGCCTGTATAGAAACGAAGGCCGGTGAGGGCGGCTTTTTCATACCGTTCAGCTTCGGCCTCGCGGGCTTCGATCTCGGCGGAGATGGCTTGTACTTGAGCGAGGTCAATCGGATCGCCGTCGTCTCCGTCGGCGGCTTCTGCCGCGCGCGACTCGGCCTTGGCGAGTTCTTTTTTGACATCAACCAAGAGGTGGAGTGCGTCGCGGGCGAAGCGGAGCCCGAAGAAGGCTTTTCGAACATCGTACCTGACAGCGTCGCGTTCTTTTTCAATACCCGCTTCGTGGACTTTGACGTTGGCGGCGGCGGCATCCCAAAGGTTGGTGATTTTTCCAAATGTCCAAAGGGGGATGATGCCGTCGATTCCAACTCGCCATGCGACGCCCAGATTGGATGTGAGCGATGCGTCGGTGTTGGGGCTGAAGATGTTGTTGCCGCGGATGTTGGGCGCGAGGGTGACGCCGCCGGTGAGTTTGAATTGTGAGAACGGGGCGAAGTGCGCTTCGTCGAGTTGGGCGCGCACCTGTTTGAGCCTGGCGCGGGCGGCAAGGACGTTGGGGTGGTTGTTGTCGGCGAGTTCGAGAATGCGCGCGAGGCTCATGGTGCCGCTCGGCGCTGCGTTTGCAGGCGATGCGGAAACGAGCGCGAGGGCGCCCATAACCAGCGACAGTGCCACGTGTCGTGACGCCATGCCGGCCGTTTACCATAGTTTAAGAGAAGAAGACCGCCTTGCTGAGACGTCTTGCGGCTATCGGTGTCCGACGCGTCGCGACCCACCGGTCTTGCCCGCGGCGGCTGGGCGGTTTCTTCTACGCAGGTGGCTTGGCGTGAAAGAGTTGTGTACACAACGCTCGCGGCGTTGCTGGGCGTTTTCGTTTCGGCCTGTGGACCCGAGGGGGCGCGCACGTTTTCGGTGGTGTTGACGGAGCCGCGGTACCTGGATTGTTTTCCGTTTGTGGGGGCCGATCCGGCGCAGTCACCGGGCGTTTCGCAGATTTTTTCGAACATGACTTCTTCGTGGAACTACGCAAACGAGTCGGGGCAACTGGCGCCGTCGGGGGCGACGTTGCACCTGATTGTGGACGGCGATGAGCGTCTGGCGTGGCTCACAGACATGCGTCCCGGGTATTACGAAGCGTGGCGCCTGCCTGTTTTCGAGGGGACGGAGTTTGACGGGTACGTGGAGCTTTCACACAAGACAACGCACGAAACCGGGGCGGGCTCGCTCGATGAGTGCGAAGTGTTGACCGACAACGAAAGTGTACTCTTGGCAACGATCGATGGGTCGGATTTGTCGGGTCGCATTCGGCGAACGGAGTGGTCTTATTTGTATCCGTACGGGCCGACGTGTGATGCGTACGTTGAATGTGTACGCAACATGGAAATCGTCGGCTCGGAGGATCGGTAGCCACCCAGAGTCACCACGGAGTTCCCCAGCGGCGCATGCGCCTCATTCGAACGGCGAGTAACTCGTTGCGGTTGAGTTGTCGATGCAGCAGAAAAGAGCCCGTTCTGGGAGGTCCGGCGACTTGAGATGTCCATCAGGTCGCCATCCACCGGTCTCGCCGGTCTCTCGTTTTCGTCGTGGCTGCGCTCGCCACAGAACTCCATCTGGAGAACCCGACGCGCCACGCTGTTCGCTTTTCCGCTTGGCGACGGGCAAGGGTGTCCCAAACGTCTCGACAAGACTGGATCCGTGCCTTGCAGAACGTTCCGCTAAAGGGAAGTTACCTAGGAGGCACTGAGTTTACTGAGATACACGGAGGATTTCGGTTTGTCGGGCTCAGTGAATCTCGGTGATCTCGAAATCTCCGTGTTGAGATACGACGCGTCGGCGAAGCGCGACGTGTCAGGTCGCGTCGCCGAGGCGTGACGGAACAGAGGCGCTAGTTCCGCTTTTCAGAAGTTTCGCCCTGGTTGAGTTTCTTCGTGCGGAACTAGCCGCGCGCAAGCGCGGGGGGTGTGGGGCGGAGCCCCACGAGACAAAAGATAGTGTCGCGTGGGCGAAGCGCGACGCGCAGCGGCGCCAAAAGTCCGGCAGGACTTTGACACGCGGCACTAGCGGATTTCGAGCTTTTGGCCCGTTTCGGGGATGAACACTTCTTCGTGAGCGCGATCGAGGAGCAGTTCGCGGAGGATTTTTTGTGGGCGCGGTTCGCCGTGGACGAGGGCGATTTGGCTCACTTTGCCGGTTTTTTTGCATGCGTCGGCGTATGACAAAAGGTCGCGTTGATCGGCGTGGGCCGAAAATCCGTTAAGAACGACAACTTCTGCGCGGCGGTTTCGTTCGACGCCGAAGATCTTTACGCGGTCGCGTTTTTCAACGAGGCGGCGGCCGAGCG
This sequence comes from Polyangiaceae bacterium, assembly GCA_016712345.1. Lineage (GTDB taxonomy): Bacteria > Myxococcota_A > Polyangia > Polyangiales > Polyangiaceae > JADJRH01. Next base: position 5,201,350 of record JADJRH010000011.1, on the reverse strand, counting down.
TGTGCTGCGCTTGAAAGCCGACGATGAGAACGGCGCTGTTGTCGTCTTCGATCGATGAGCGCAGGTGGTGCAAGATCCGTCCGGCTTCACACATGCCGCTCGCGCTGATGACGATGCACGGATCGTTTCGACTGCTGACGGCTTTGCTCGCCTCGACGTCTTCAATGTACTTGAGGTCGGAAAGCTCAAACGGCGAGTCACCGCCGCGGAGAAGCGCGCGCGTTTCGGTGTCGAAACACTCGGGGTGGAGCTTGAAGATGTCGGTGATTTTTACGGTGAGCGGTGAGTCAACGTAGATGGGTACGTGGGGGATTTTGCCTTTGGCGCTGAGTTTCTTGAGGTAAAAAATCACTTCCTGCGCGCGTTCGAGCGCGAAACTCGGCACGAGGAGCTTGCCACCTCGCTTCATCACTCGGTTGACCACGTTGGCGAGGTCTTCCTCCATTTTTTCCATGCCGTCGTGATTTCGATCGCCGTAGGTGCTTTCTGTGATGAGTACATCAGCGCCTTCGGCAACTTCTGGATCGCGCAAAATAGGCCTGTTTGCGCGTCCCAAATCACCTGTGAAGACAACGCGGCGTTTCTTGCCGTCTTCTTCAACGTCGAGAATGGTGATGGCGCTTCCGAGCACGTGGCCCGCGTCGATGAACGTGAGTTCAACCCCGTGCGCAATGGGGATGGTTGTTTTGTAGGGCACGCTCACGAAGTGAGAGAGCGCTTCCACAACGTCGTCGTCTTCGTAAAGCGGTTCGATCGGGTCGGCGTCGATGCCTTCTCGATCGTTGTGGCGATTGAGGTAGCGCGCATCGGACGCTTGGATCGCGGCGGCGTCGCGCAACATGACGGCGCAGAGATCACGGGTGGCCGGCGTTGCGTAGATGGGTCTTGTGTACCCATTTTTGGCGAGCATTGGGATGGCGCCGGAGTGATCGATGTGGGCATGCGACACGACGACCGCCGAAAGTTCTTTCACCGGGGCGGCGAGGTGTTTGTTGCGCTCAAACGATTCGTGCCTTCGGCCCTGAAACATGCCGCAATCGAGCAGAACGGTCGCGTGTTTGGTGCGAACCAGGTGCATTGATCCGGTGACGGTTTGGGCTGCGCCGAGAAACTGGATTTCCATCTGGAAAAAACGGTACGCGACCCTGCGCAGTGGCAAAACCCCAAAGTGGCGAAGGCATTTGAGGTCTACGCGCGAGTTGGTATTTGCGGCGTTCGGCGAGTGAGGTCATAACCGCGCCGCCATGGCCGAGCCGATTATCGTGAACGCCGATGTGATGGTTCCCGCGAGTGCGATCAGCATTTCAACAGCGCGTGCGGGCGGGCCCGGCGGTCAAAATGTGAACAAGGTGTCGAGCAAAGTCGATGTGCGGGTGGACTTGGATCAGATCACGGGGCTTGCGCCCGATGCTCGGGATCGCCTGCTGAAAAAGGTTGCGACGCGCGTGGACGCGGACGGGCGTCTTCAAGTGACGAGCCAAAAAACGCGCGACCAAGCGAAGAATCTGGGGGACGCTTACGACAAGGTCCGCGCGATTGTGGCGGCGATTTTGGTGGGGCCGGTAGCGCGCAAGCCGACAAAGCCCACGCATGCTTCGGTGGCTCGGCGCATCGCGGAGAAAAAGGCGCAGGGCGATCGCAAGCGCGGTCGGCGCACAAGGCCCGATACGAGCGGCGATTGACGTGTCTTATGTGTACACGTGAGATTTGTGTACACAATATATGCCCACCCCGGCCGCGCTTCACGCGGCCCGCCCCTCCCAAGCGTCGCGCTTCGCGGCGCCGCGGGCGGGGCCCATGTGTACACAACGCCTACGGTCGTGTGCCTTGACGTGGGTGCGGGCGCCTGAAGACAGAAGCACCCGAATAAGGCGCTACAAAGATGGGGCGCGAGGCTTGATTATTCAGCGTTTTCAGAAGGGGTTGGCAAACACGCCTGGGGCGTGGGGTTTGCCTTGCAATACGCGGCGTCGGACGGGGCGCCGATGGTGAGCACGACATCCTGCGATGCGAGGCGCGCTCGGTTGCCGCAGGTGTCGGTGCCCTTCGCTTCTTCGTTGGCTGCGCAAACGCCGGCTTCGTTGGGGACGGTCCACGCCTGGCCTGTGCCGTAGATGAGGTTCATGGAGTACTCACCTTGCGGGAGGCAGCCGTACGAGAGATCAAACGGGCGTTTGAAGAGCGCTTCGAGGCTCTTTTTGACGGCTTCTTCGTCGGCGATGAGAACGTTGCCGAGCTTGTCGTCTTTGTGAGACGTGAGGAGGACACCGCGTTTTGTGGGATTGGCCGAGTCGATGCAGACAACCGCGGGGCGAATGCCGACGATCACTTCGTTGGAAGCTTCTGACAGCGCGGCCGAAGCGGTGGCCGTTGCAATGAGGCTCTTGTAGATGGTGAGCCCTTGAAGAACAACGGAGGGGGAAGTTTGGCCACCGATGCGTACTCCATCGTTGAGCTTTTGGAAAACGGCGACGGGGAAAAGCGCGGGGAGGAGATCGGAATCGGGGACGTGATCTTCACCGTTGATGACGCCGTCGCCGTTTGCGTCTTGGCGGCTGTAGAGCAAAAACGGATTGGCGAGGGGGATGTTGAACGGCGGTGCCGCGGCGAGTTGTGGCTCGGTTTTGTTGAACGCGGCGACTTTGTCGTTAGGGAGGCCGGCGCCGAACTTCATCCGCAAGAAGCTCTTTTCTGTGGCGAGCGGATTGACGGTTGAAAACTCTTCAAACTGGTAGTCGGAAGCCATGACGACTTTTTTGGGGTCTTCGTTTTTGCCAAATTCGTCGATGACTTCTGTTGCGTGAAAAACCGGCCGTTCGAGCGGAAGTGGGAGGCCGAGTGTGACGGCAATGCCCGACACGTGAAAGCCGTCTTCGGGGATTTCAAGCTCGCCTTTGTCGTTGGGTACACCAAGCGGGATTGATTGGTATTTGACGGGCGCGCCTTCAAGCACGTCGGCCGCGTTTTCGATTGCGCCGCCGCCCACGTCGCCTTTTGTGGGGAGGTTTGCAATGGAGAAGACGGGGCTAAAATCGCCGAGTTTGTCGTAAAAACCGCGGATTTGGTAGGTGCCGGCGGGAAATGGTCCAACGCCCCATGTGCCGCTCACGGCGATGGATGGGCCGGACGGATCGCCGCAAACGCGGGTGCCGTCGGGGGCGAAGGCGAGTTTGTCGCGTACGCCTCCGAACAAAACTTCTCCCGGAACCATGTCGAGGCTGGCGGCTGTGGTGCCGAGGCCCTCGGGCGGCGGAAGGAGTTTTTCGTCAAACGCCAAGATGACGGCGTTGCCTAAGATTTTGCCGTTTTCGGTGCAGGGCAGGGGGCCTGCATACGTGACGGTTCCGTCGATCACTCCGGCGGGCCCGCTGATGTTTTCGAGCGGAATGAACACGTCGGGGTCGCCGCAACCGAGCGCGGCGCTAAGTGTACACAAGCAAATTCCAAAGAGCTTTGTTTGGCTTTTCATGACGCTCGCACGCCTCACAGCGAATAGGAGAGAAAGCCCATGAACCGGCGTCCGACACGATTGCCGAACGGATGATGTTGCGCGGCCGGTCCGCCTACGTCGGCAAACGCGTTGAAGACGGTGCCGCTCACTTCAAACCGATCTTTGAAGAAGCGGTAGCCGACGCGCGCGTTGACGAGCGCGTAGTCACCGATGGGGAACTGGCGCTCTTCAATGCCGGTGAGTGTGGTGACTTGTTCCGTCCAAATTTGGCTTGTTTGGTAGTGGAAACTGAGTTCACCCGAGAGGCCAAACTTGGTGCGGAGCTGCACGCCGGCGTTGATCTTGTGATTGCTTGTGCGCTCGTCTTGGATGAGCTTGCACGTTTCAGGTTTTTCTTGAGACGAGAAGTTGATGGCGTAGTTGGCGAACAAGTCGAGGCCTTCAACTGGGTACACACGCGCGCCCAACTCACCGCCGACCACGTGGTACACATCGCAGTTGTTGAGCCAGCCGCCGTACGCAACGGTGTAGCGGCCTTCTTCTACGTTGACGCCGCCTTGCCCGTCGTTGATGCCGGAGAGCGAAACGAAGCGCGGAACGTCGAGGCGAGTGAGGTTGGAGACGCGGTTGTAATACGCGTTGACCTCAAACTCGAAAACGTCGCTTTGCTGGTTGAGATAGCTCGCCTCAACAGTGGTGACTTGTTCAGGCTCCAAGATGAAGCCGGGCCTGTCGGGTGAGTTTGAGGCGCTGAGGAGTTCAACACCGGGGAGCGCCACTTCAACCGGAAGGTTGAGATAACTTTCAAGGAAGGTGGGCGTACGAAACGCGTTTGAACCGGAGAGGCGAATGGCCTGCTGCTCGGTGGGTTTAATAATGAGCGAGGCGCGGCCTGAAGGAACGACGCGCTGCAAATACGGCACGTAGTCGAGGCGACCCGACAGCGCGAGGGACACGTATTTGTTGAAGCCGATCGTATCGAGCAAAAAGAGCGAACCCCAATGCTCGTCGGGTGGGTTGTCGATGAGGTAGTTCCACGAAACGTCTTTGAGGCGATACCCGATGCCCGCATGCAGATCGTGCGACATGAAACGCGGCGCGTTGAACTTGCGAACAAACTCAATTTCACCGTTGAGCGTGTTTTGGTTTGCCTGCGTTGGGTAGAGCGTGTGCCCTTCGTACGCGGAGTTGAGGCCACCTTTGGCGTTGAGGCGCACGTAGTAGGCGCGCACATTTAGAAAGTCGCTTTCAAACGCGGCGGTTGCATCGGCGGTTTCAAAGTTGAGGGCGATGTTGTTGAACGGCCCGATGCCGTACGTGTCGATGTCCGCCCGCGAATAGCTGCCGCCGACGTTGAAGCGTTTGGTGGCGTCGATCTTTGTGGATGTACGCAGATCGAGCCTGAAGTTTTGCGAGCCGAGGTTTTGATCGACGCCGTCTTGGACCACGAGGTCGTCGCGCGTGTCGCTGACTTCACGCGTCCATCGCGGATAGCGTGTGTACCCAGCCGATGCGCGATACGCGATGTCGCCTTGTTTGCCGGTGACCCACGCGGAGCCGTAGCCCTGAAGCTGATCGCCGATGCCGAAGCGTACACCGCTCTTTCCTTCACCCGGGGCGATGGGAATGATGTTGATGACGCCGCTGAAAGCGTTTGCGCCGTAGAGCGCTGAACCGGGGCCGCGCACCACTTCGATGCGTTCGATTTGATCGACGTCGATGGAGAGCGTTTCCCAATATGTGGAGCCGAGGATGTCGTTGTAGATGGAGCGGCCGTTGGCCAAAACGAGCATTTTGTTGGCGAGGCGGCTGTTGAACCCGCGCAAGCCGACGTTGGTGTCGCCGCCGGTGATCTGCATCACGTCCATGCCGGCGACGCGGCGAAGCAGTTCTGGGATTTTGGTGATGCCTGAAAGCTGAATGTCTTGCCGCGTGATGATCGCGGTGGAGTTGGGCGAATCGAGCGGCGTTTGCGCACCGCGAGACGCCGTAACGACTGTTTCTTGGAACACGTCTTCGGTTTTGGCTTCACCGACGATGCCTTTTGCGTCGTCGCCGGGTTTGCCTTCACCCTTGAGTTCGCCGGGTTTTACGTCGGTCTTGATGTCACCGGGCTTTACGTCGCCGGGTTTTACGTCGCCCGGCTTTACGTCACCGGGCTTTACGTCGCCGGGTTTTACGTCGCCGGGCGGTACGTCACCGGGCTTTACGTCGCCGGGCTTCACATCACCCGGCTGGGTGACGGCGAGCGCCTTTTTGGCGGCGATTTGCTCTTCGAGCTGCGAGACAACCGCTTGCACTGCCACTTTGTCGGGTGGCTCGCTCTTTAAATACTCTTTGTAAGCGGCAACCGCTTGATCGAGGTTGCCGAGAGCCGCGTGCGCTCGCGCGATGTTGTACGTGATGTTCGGCGACGGCATTGCCGTGTTGGCTTTTTCAAGCTCTTTGATGCCGTCTGAATATTTGCCCTGCTGAATGAGATCGATGCCCGCGCGAAATGACTTTTTCGCGGCGACGCGCGCTTCTAGCTGGGTGATTGTTTGCAGCACCGTGGCTTTGTCGGCAGGCTCGGTGGTTGCGTACTCTTTGTATTTGGCGATCGCCTGCTCGAGGTTGCCGGCTTCGGCGTGAGCACGCGCGATGTTGTACGTCACGTTGGGGTGCGGATAGATGGCATTGGCTTTTTCAAGCTCCTTGATGCCTTCGTCGTATTTGCCCTTCGCGATGAGGGCCATGCCTGTTTTAAAGGCACGGCGCGCGTCGGTACGCGCATCGGCGTGCGCAACCTGGGGGACAAGCAACGCCGCCAGAAGAGCGGCGCCTCCCACCGCTTTTATGCGCGCCCATCGCCCCGGCGCTTGTGTACACTCTCGTGATCGGTCGGTTTGTCTACCGCTCGCCCTCAATGTTCGTGAGCGCACCATCGAGCCGATGCTACTCCGCTTGTTCGGTGGTCAGAAAAAAACCGCTCCGATAGCACGCCGAACTTGACATGCAAGGCGGCTCCGAGAAGGGCCGGAAAAGACGGCGCTCCAGCGAAGCGTGCGCAGCGACACCGTTAGGGCCGGAAACGGCAGCCTAAGAAAGAGGAGGAAAAGGGCGTTGCATAGCGTTTGCGGCGAGGCGCGATTGAAAGGAAAAGGGCGCTCGTGGGCCACTGCAGCGAGACGATGCTTGCCACTTGGGGTTCAGGGGGCGTGAGCTGTCGGAACGCTTTAGTGCCGCGTGTGAAAGACGAGCGGAACTAGTGATCGCTAACGCTTGTCCGCGTTCGGCCGCGCCAGCCGGCCGCAACGCGGACGGCAAACGCCGGCGAAGCGCGGCGTTTGCCTATTTGCACCACCCGTGCATGCACTTTTTCCCGCCCTTGCAATCGGAGTCGTCGAGACATCCGTCGAACTTGGCGGGGGCCGTGGAGGTTTGTGTCGGCGCCGCGACGGGTCCGCCGCCGCCCACCCAAACGCTGAGTTTGGTGCTCGCTTTTGCTTCGGCGGCGCCCACCGTGAGCGCGGTGGACTTGAAACCAGACTTGTTGAGCGTGAGCTTGTGCTCTTTGCCGCTCGAAGCGCTTTCACCTTTAAACGTCACATCGCACGGCGTGGCGGCGCACAGCTCTTTCCCGTCTTCGGTCACCGAAGCGCCGGGCGGTTCGCTTTCAATGCGGACCACGCGATCGGCCGCGGATGCGCTTTCAGAACCTGTTGTGGACGGTGTGGAGGTTGCCGTTGCGGACGTTGTTTGATTGCCCGCGGCGGTGCCGGTGGAAGCGGTGTTGCCGGTGGGCCCGCCCGTTCCGCTGGCGGCGTGTGAACTTTCACCCGAGGCGGCGTTTTCAGGCGGTTTGCGGAGAGACAAAAACGCAACGGCAGCGATGGCCGCGGCCGCCAAGCCAACGAGCACGTAGCTGGTCGTGGGCCGCCCTTTCTTTTGCTGCGAAAGGTGCACAAGCGACGGCATGCCCGCTTGCAGGTCGGAATGAGAAGGATCGGCCGGCCGATCAGTGTTGAACGGTCCGGGTGTACGCGACGGATTGTCGGGAACCATGTCCGGCGAAAGCGGCGGATTGCGAACCGAAGCCGGAATGGAGATGGATGCCGCGGTGGGACCGCTGTCGACGCCGGACGCGCGCGAGATGTACGCAGCCGGAAGATTGTCGTGCGTGTCGGTCATGGTTGGGTCGCCCGTGCGCTTGAGAGCGACGAGCAACTCGTTCATGGATGCGAAGCGCTTGGCCGGATCTTTTTCGAGACAGCGCGCGATGATCATCTCCATTTGTGGAGAGATTTGAATTTGCGGATTGGCTTCTACGAGCGGAGGCGGAGCATCGTTCACGTGGGCCATGAGCGTGTTCACGCTGGCGCCGCGATCGAACGGAACTTTGCCGGTCATCATTTCGTAGATCATGACGCCGAGCGAATAGATGTCGGTGCGCGCGGAGATCTCGCCGCCCGTGATTTGCTCGGGCGCCATGTACTTTGGTGAGCCCATGAAAAGGCCCTGCTGAGTGAGATCTTCAGCGTCGCCGGTGACGTCTTTCACGAGGCCGAAATCGAGCACTTTGACCACGTCGTTTTCATCGCCGCGGTTGGTGAGAAGAATGTTTCCGGGCTTGAGATCGCGGTGGACCACTCCGTGTTCGTGAGCTTCGCGAAGGGATCGACAAATCTGCCTTGCGATGTGGCTTGTGCGCGCTTCGTTGAGGGTGGTGTCTTCACGCAAAATGCGATGGAGGGTTTTGCCCTCAATGTACTCCATCGCGATGTAGTAGATGTCGCCGTCTTCCGAAGAGCCGTAGTCGAAGATCGTGACGGTGTTGGGGTGCGTGAGCTTGGCGGCGGTGGCTGCTTCTAAGAAGAAGCGCTTGCCAAATTCGGGATCGCGATCGCCTTCGTAGCGCGGGTTTAGCACCTTGAGGGCACAGGTGCGGCCGAGCGGTTGCTGTTCGGCTTTGTACACCTTGCCCATGCCGCCGCGCGCGATGAGCGCGACGATTTTGTAGCGACCATTCACCGTGCGGCCGAGCAGCGGATCGGGACCGGTGCTCTTCTTCGACGTGCCGCTGGGCCGCTCCCTCGGGGCGTTCCTCTCGGACCCGTCTTTCTCCCGCTGCTCCGCCATTGTGCTGCGTCTCCACGCGACAAACGCCTCGCATTGATGCGTTTGTGACAAACACGATGGTGAACGACTTTTTTCAGACGGTCAACGTTGCAGACACGCTTGGTGGATGCGCTTCGGACCGAGCAATTCGTGCGACAACGGCGCCTCAGCGAATCGGAAGTCCGCGTTGGTGCGCTCGCGATCGGCCGCTGCCAGTGGGCGTGAGGAGGTAGGGCCTTGCGGCCGAGCCGTCGGCGATCACGTGCGGAGGAGGCAATGCGCGCGGTAACGGCCTTGGCGCCGGAGGAGGCGGCAACGTTGCCGGGCGCGCCGAATAGCCTGTGATTCCGTGTACTCGCTCCGGCATTTTTGCGTCGGCAAACGAGGGGATGGGAGGTGGCGGAGGCAACGTATCGAAGCGTGCCGCGTGGGTGATCATGGCGGGCGGTGGCGGCGGGGCTGACCACGACGTTTTGTGCGCAGGTGCGGGCGCGGGTGGTGGCGGTGACGCCGAGCGAACCGGGAAGTCGGCGGGGGCGAAGCCTTTTGACGCAGCGGGCCATAGATGGTCACTTGAGGATCCACCCTGGTATCCCATCGATCCGGTTGTGCGGATGGGAGCGGCCGGTGCGGGCGCCTTGGGAACGGGTGAAAGTCGCTCCGTTCGAAAGCTTCGCGTGGCCGAGGTCACAACGATTTGAGGGCCGCGAACACCGTCATTTCGCGTGTCGACAAGCACCGCTCGCGCGCCGGGCTTCCACGTGGAGCTGACCTCCGAACGCGACACATACTCAATGAGCCACCCCACAAGTTCGGCCCCAACAAGCGCCCGATCCGGCGCGGATGCGAGCACGCCGTCGACAAGTCGATAGGCGCTATTGCGGGTTTCAAAGGACGAATCGCCTTCAAACATGGGCAAAAGGCGACCGTCAATGTACGCGTCCACAGCGTGGCGAACTGCCTGGTCGGCCTGTTGGGCGAGGGGCGTCATTGAGAGCAACAGAGAGCACGCGGCGTGCCGGAACGCCCTCCGTCCGAGATCCTGCCATTCAAGGCGCAGGGGCTGTTGCGATTTGTGTACACAACCACCGAACCGGGGGGTCGCTGACATTTCGGGGGCTGCAACACGCGGCGCATCTGCACCTTGAACGCATCGGGCGGAGGGCGTCCGGCCGTTCGCGGGGAACGAACGCTCCGAGCCGCCCGGGATCACGGCTTCGGGAGCGATCGCTTCCGGTTTGTTAATCGCGATTGATCGCCCTTTTCATTTCAGTTTTTGAATGTGCCCCTCGTTTTTTTTCACATCGGCTTTCGGGCCAGCACAACGAATGTGGTGCCCGTCTCGGTGGGGACGCCGACCCACAGCCGATTGTCCGGGTCGGCTAAAAGTGCAAGCGGCGTGGCCGGGGTGGCGAGCTTGAGAAGCGGCGCCGGTTCGCCGTTGACAGCAATGGTGCCGCCGGTCGATGTGTACCGAACTTGGAGCACGTCGAGCGCCTCGAACGTTGTGCCGTCGGCCGGTTGAAAAGCAACGATGCCGGCTTGTGTACCTTCGGGGCCGATTGCCGCGAGCGCCTGACCAAAACCGGGCAACGTGAACAGCGCGGTTCCGTCGGTCGGCGCCGCGCCCTTCGAGATCGAAGACGCGGCGAACACGCGGCCTTCTTGATCCCCCGAGAAGTTCGTCATCACGGTGAACAGGTTGCCCTCTGTGTCGAGCACAACGGGCCCCGACGCATCGCCCCACGTGGCAACTTTCGTTGAATCCGCACACGTGGGCTCAACGCTGGGATCAAATGTACCCATGCAATCATCGGCTGCATAAAGCCCGTTGGGCGCTGCGTTCTGCTCGCCGAGCGGAGACAAACCTGAAAACAAAAGTCTTCCGCTTTGGCCGCTTGGAGCGAACGCCATCGAGAAGAGCCCGTTTACGTCGTAGCGCTCGTCGCTGTTCATTCCGTCGACAACAATCACTTCACCCTGCGTGTCGGGAAACGCTCCTTGATACGAAACGAGCGTGCCCGGGCGAACGCCGAGATCCACCGCGACACCGGCGACAAACGTGTCTTTGGGGATCTTGGCGTTCACCGTTGTGTCGGCAACGGTCATGGCGCCCTGGGATCCGCTCGGCGCGCTCCATCGCGACAGCGTTACCTCGCCGGTGTTGGCGCCCGCGGCGACCAGCAACGGGCCGCCGTGTGATCCCCAGGTCGGCTGCTGGTAGTTCACGGCGCCGGATGATGTGTACACAGCAACCGCGCACAGATCGGCCGCCTCGATTGTGAAAAGCGATGTGTACACACTATCGCCGAGGCATGACACCGCGGCTCCACCGCCGCCGCTGTTGCCGCCGCCGCTTCCGCCGCTTCCGCCGGATCCGCCAGCACCGGTTGCGCTCGTCGTTGTTGCACCGCCTGTGGATGTGCTTGTTCCGCCGGTGGGTTCGCCTTCATCGGTGCACGCGCTTGCAACGAAAGAAGTAACGGCCAAAGCTGCGAGGAGTGACTGCCACGAAATCGATCGAAACGTCATGTTGAGCCTCCGCGACGCTCACCCGCGCCGCTGGGATGACGCAGCCGAAAGGTGAGAACCCGACGGAGGTTTCGACTCGAAAAGCCTACAAAATCAGGCCCAACGTGACGGAACAAACCGCCGCGCGCTTCACCCCGAAGCCGCGGTCTGTTTCCGTGTGCAGCAGGTCTCCTGGCTTCCGGATCAACCTCCCCGCGACCCTTCCCGCTCCAGCGAAGCGGCGTTTTTCGCGCTCGGTTTGAGAGCGCAGTTGAAAACGTCGATCGCTCAGAACAGTGGTGATTGTCGCGGTTCGTCCTCGGTGACAGTGGCGGGGGCCGCGCCGGATTTCGTGGCAACACGTCACCGGCTTCCCTTGCGAGCGGTTCACGAGCGGCAAAACACGTTCAGGTGAACGCGCCCCAAAAAATCTGGGCCGACGTTGATCCACTCACCGAGCCCCCAGAAATGGGCGCTCGCGCAGCGCACGAAATGTCTGAATTGCCGCCGGCAAGGCCTTTTCCCTGCGGGAAGCGCTTCGGCGCGACCATCTCGCGGACCGGCCCTCCACGTCAAGTCGACACCGACCAAACGACAATGAGCACCGCCCCCTCACGATGCCCGTTGCGCTCTCGCGCGAGATAGACGACCCTGGGCTCGTCCAGCCTGGCCCCAAACCGGGCGAGTGCACCAACGTGTTGTGAAGCAAAGCAATGCTCGGTGCCCGCCGGCCGAAGGCGCTCGTCGCCCGAGGCTAAAGGAGATGGGGGCCTGCTCAGGTTGTCCGAGCGTAGCCCCCAAAAGACTCCTGTGGTTGACGTGGTCAAGACGCCCCCTCCTCCGATAACGCCCGGCACGGTCATCAACGACCGCTTCGACATTCGCCAGAGCCTAGGCAAAGGCGGCATGGGCGAAGTGTTTCTCGCGTTCGATCGCTCGACGCAGCAGACCGTCGCGCTCAAGGTCGTGCGCGAGGAGTCGCGCATGCCCGGCGACGACGAAGCGCTGCGGCAAGAGCTGCTGCTCGCGCGTTCGGTCAGCCATCCCAACGTGTGCCGCGTGCACGATCTCGCGCCGAGCCCCTGGGGCCCCATCCTCGTGATGGAGAACATCCCCGGGCAAACGTTGCACACGCACATTCGCAAGAAAAAAGCTCAAGGTGGGTACACCGCTGAAGAGTTTCGAAAGATTGCTTCTGAAGTGTGCGCCGGACTTGCAGCCATTCACGCTCAAGGGTTGGTCCACGGTGATCTCAAACCCGGCAACGTGATGGTCACCGACGAGAAGGCCGTCATTCTCGACTTCGGATTCGCCCAGGAGCGCGCGCGCGCGGCCACTCGCAAACACGGCGCTCCGCCCGACGGCGGCACCCCCAATTACATGTCGCCCGAACGCCTCAAGAGCGGCGGCGCCAGCGCCGAAGACGATGTGTACGCAATGGCGCTGACGCTTTGGGAAATGTGGACGTGCCGCGTTCCCGAACCGGGGTATCGCCCGCGCGGCAAAGCCATGCGTCAGCAAATCATGTTCGATGTGCCGGCCGGCCTTTCCATCGACGAAACGCGCCAGATTTTTCAGGGAATGAGTGAAGATCCAAACATGCGTCCGCAGGCGCGGCGCATGCGTTTCTTCAACTCTTCGCAGCTCACCACCGGCGCGATCAATCTGCCGCGTGAACGGCTCGATCCCGGGCCGCCGCCCGGTCGCGCTCAAACGAGCATGTTCACGCAGGGCGCGCAGTCGATCCTCGTGACGTACGCAACCAACGCAACTGAAGCGGTGGGTACACTTCTGCCGCTTGCAAAGAGCGTGATGACTTTGGGTCGCCGCACCGATCAAGATTTGGTGATCCCCGAGGCAACCGTGAGTGGTACACATGCCGTTGCGCGCTGGCAAAACGGCTCGTGGCTCATTGAAGATCTCGGCAGCACCAACGGCACCTACGCCGACTACAGCTACGAGCGCAAAACGCAGGTGCAGCTCCTCCAAGGCGGTGAAGCCCAGGTCGGCGAGTGCCGCGTGAAGCTCGTGAGCTTTGCTCCCGATTCCACGCTTCACAAGCGCGCCAAACAATATCTTGCCAAGCGTGACGGCCTCACCGGTTTGCTTGTTCGCGAACACCTCATGAAGGCCATCGACGAAGACGGTGATTTTGCCGAGTGGGCCGAAGCGCCCATGCAAGTGGCTCGCTACGAGCTGCGCGGCCCCAATCACCAAGTTTCAGATCGCCCCACCATTTTAGAAATGCTTGCGCTTCGCCGCGCCGCTCAGCGCGTTGTGGAGCTTTCGGAAATGCTTCTTCTGTCGCTCGTTCCGATCGTTGCGGGCCGCACAGGTCCACTCAAGTTCGTGGTGAGCATGGTTGGTCCCGCGCTCGAAGAAGCGCGCCACGTGGTTGAACAAGTAGTGTCGCAGGTGCAGGGAATGCTGCCCGAAACGCTCGAGCTTCACGCCACGCTCATTAAAGGTGAGCCCGGACGCAAAGCTCGAACGCTCATCGATTAGTCTCGCCGGTCTTCAAAAAGCAGAAGCCACATCAACGCGGCTCGACCCGCGCCGCACAATGGAGTAACGAGCACTCCACCGCTCGAAAGACTCACGATGGCTTCTCGACCGCCGCTCCTCGGCCCGCCTTCTCAACCGTCTCCGTACCGATATCTCGGTCGCGGCGGTGGTGAACGACCGGTGCGTTTGCAGATCGTGATCGCCCTCGTTGCCGGCCTCATTCTCGTCGCGGTGCCGCTCTATCTGTGGCGTCGTCCCCGGCCCGAGTCCATTCCTTCGGCCGACGCCGCGGTTGCCGCGAGCGCATCGGCATCTGCCAGCGCAGCGCTTGCTCCGGCGCCCCTTCCGCCCCCGCCGCCGGTGGTGCAACTGTCGCCGTTCACAACGCTCAAGTGTGAAAACCCGGGCCCCGGCAAAACGCCTCCCGAGCGATGTGATCACATCCCATTTTTTGAAGATGGATTGGCGCGCGCCATTCGCGACAACATCGCGTGTGCACCCGCGAGCACAACGCCTCTCAAAGTGAGCTACGTGCTTGAAATCGACTTCCGTAAAAAGCGAACCAACGTGTTCATCGGCAAGTCGAGCACCATCAAAAAAGAAAAGGGCAAAGAGCTGCTCCGCTGCGTGACGCGCGGAATGCCCACGGCCGATTGGGGCACCATCGTTCACCAATACGCGCGCTACAAAGTGAACGTCACGGCCACGTACCCGCCCAAAGAGCAGTTCTAACTTCCCATGCGCCTCGGCTCGTTCGCTCAAAGAGCGATTTTATCGGCCGCATGTGCGCTTGCACCTTCGTTTGGTGTCTCCGCCGCGCTGGCTGAACCTCCACGCGTTGAACAGGTCGAGAGCTATTCTCCGTACGAACGCGAAACGATCCAAATCGGCCTCTCGCGCACCTCTCGTGAACTCGACCCCAAGCCTGAAGGCAAGATCATCGAGGGGACCGACGTCATCACGCTCGACGTGATTGAGCCGCGCGATCCCATTCCCCTCCGCCTTCAGGGCCTCGTGAACTGGTTTCACGTCACCACGAAACCCCACTTTGTAAGGCGCGAGTTGCTCTACCGCGACGGCGATCGCTACGAGCGCCGCATTATCGAAGAGAGCGCCCGCAACCTGCGCGGCCTGTCGCAGCTCTCCGTGGTGATCCTCATTCCCACCAAAGGCAGCGCGCCCGATCGCGTGCGCATGTTGCTCGTCACGAAAGACCTATGGAGTCTTCGGATACCGCTTGAATACAGATTAACCTCCAGCGGCGCGCTTGAGTACCTCCAGGCTCAAATTACAGAAATCAACCTCCTTGGAACGCACCATCAGGCGTCGTTCAACTTCAACTACAACCCTGACACCGTTTCATGGGGAGGTACCCTCATTGTCCCTCGGATCTGGGACTCGCGTTATCGATTTGTCGCCGACGCCAACGTCATTTTCAACTACCGTGAAGGTCAGGCTGAAGGGACTTACGGAACCGTCTCGTATTATCAACCGCTCTTCTCCCTCGCCACAGAGTGGTCTTACGGCGCCACAATCAACTGGAATGTCGGCGTCACCCGCCGCTATATCGCCTCAGAAGTCAGCGAGTTTGACCCTGAAGCTACCGGTAACCCATGCCGACCGCGCAAAGTACCCACCGAAGAAGAGCCCAATCCGGTCCCCGGCATCCCCTGCAAGTATCATCGCGACATTCAGACCGGTGATATCTTTCTGACTCGCTCGTTTGGTCGCACGGTCAAACACAACTTCAGGGCCTCGGTCTTCGCCACCCGTGAGGTATACCGCCCGTTTGATCTGACCGGGTTTGACAGGAACCTTCGCGACGATTTTGAACACCGCGTGCTCCGCCTCTCCGACAGCCGTTTTGGAGCCGCGCTTCAGTATCAAACGTTTGAAGCCCGCTTTATGCGCCTTCTCGATGTTGAGAAAATGGGTCTTCAAGAAGAGTATCAACTCGGACACAATCTGATTGTCAGAGCATCACCGGCTTTTGCTCCCATCCGCGACGACAAAAGCGTGGTGAGCCTTTTTGCCGGTGCCTCGTACACTGTGCCGCTCGGTGACGGTTTTTTTCGCGGGTATGTTGAGTCTCAAACCGCGTTCGAGCCCAAACGCATCTCGGACGGATCCGTGGATGTGGGGGCGCGCATTATCACTCCGCGCATCACTCTACCTTCCACCAAGGTGGGTAGGTTTGTTTTTGATGCCCGCCTCCTCCACCGCTATCAAAACTACCTAAATGACTTTTCGGCGCTGGGTGGCAATACTCGCCTCCGAGGCTACCCCTCCAACCTGTTTGCAGGAAAAGATCTCCTTGCCTTCAATCTAGAATTCAGGTCTCGCCCGTTTGAACTTCTCAAAGCTCAACTCGGCGGAAGCCTCTTTTACGACGTTGGTGATGCCTTTACAGGTTTTGACAAACTCCGAATCAAACAGTCCGTCGGCGCAGGTGTTCGCATCCTTCTCCCCCAAGTCAACCGCATTGTCATTCGCGGCGACTGGGGCTTTCCCCTCACACCTGGGTATCGATACGGCGACATCAGCGCGCTTTCGGGTAATCGCATCGGCGGCTTTCCCGGCGAGCTGACAATCACGTTTGGCCAGGCATTTCCAATTCCTGTAGTGCCTGTCTCCGACGCTTCCACCCAATAGCGGTGGCCGTC
Organism: Polyangiaceae bacterium; assembly: GCA_016712345.1. Lineage (GTDB taxonomy): Bacteria > Myxococcota_A > Polyangia > Polyangiales > Polyangiaceae > JADJRH01. The sequence continues at coordinate 5,185,123 of JADJRH010000011.1, read as the reverse complement.
ACATTCGAACCAGCACCTCTTCTAAAGTCTTTTTGGCAATGTCGGGCACCTGACAGTCCGCCGTTGGGTAACCTACCGGTATAACACAAAACGCCCGTTCGTTTTCAGGTCGGCGCAGAATTCGCCTCAAAAAGTCCATCGGCGACGGCGTGTGAGTCAGTGTTGCAAACCCAGCGTGGTGCAACGCTGCCAACAAAAAACCAACTGCGATCCCCACCGACTCCGCCACATAATAGTGCCGTTCATTTTCTTGCGAGCCGTGTTTTTGTGCAAAAACCACAATCAACGCAGGTACCAACGCCAGGTAAGGTTTGTGAGCATTGGTACCCAGCGGCTCCAAGTCAGCCAACCACCGAGTGGGCGCCCCGCCGCTGTAAAACGCCTCTTCCTCCTGCTCGGCCGCAACTCGAATCTGCCGCTTCAGGTCTTCATCGGTGACAAGCACAAATGTCCACGGCTGTTTGTTAGCCCCCGAAGGCGCTGAATTGGCGGCTTCGATCGCTTTTTCAACCGCGGCCAACGGGATCGGCTCGCTGCTGAAATTCCGCACGCTTCGTCGTGATCGCATCCGTTCACAAAAGCCCGTTGCTTCGGCGAGGGATTCGGCGGCGGTTCTGCGCGTGTGTTGATAACGGATCGTCGGCAGCGGCATGACTACGAACCTACCAGCATTTTTCCACTGATCGCGAGCGCCCAATCCAACCTCATGGTCGATCGCGATCAGCTACCTCAAATTCATCTCGTTCGCTGTACGCGAGAAAACAGCCCTTTTCTTGAAGGGCAACCGCGCCAAATACTTGGCACAATCTGTGTATTCAAAAGCTCGCACGTAACTGCTATTATCCTCGGAGGTTCGCGTGAAACAACGCATTCTTGTTACGGGAGGCAGTGGGGTGGTGGGCAGAGCGCTGCGCCAGGCATTGGAAGCAAGTGGAAACGAAACAGTCAACCTCGACCTTGCCGCTCAGGGGGTTGAAAACGGTGATATTCGACACGCTGAACGTGTACATTCCGCGCTCAGCGATTGTGCGGGCGTCATTCATTTGGCCGCCATTTCACGCGTTGGCTGTGCTGAACACAACCCCAATGAGTGCCTTTCTACCAATGTGGAAGGAACCCGCACCGTGTTACATGTGGCGTCCAGCGCTTCCCACCGCCCTTGGGTCTTGTTTGTTTCAAGCCGCGAGGTTTATGGGAACCCATCCAATCTGCCCGTTGTTGAGGGGGCTCCGCTGAGTCCCGTCAACGTCTACGGCCGCTCCAAAGTTGAAGGTGAGCGTCTTGTAGAACGCGCCGCGCGTGACGGCTTACGCACGGGCATTGTTCGCCTCACCAACGTGATGGGAAGTCCTTCCGATCAACCCGATCGAGTCATCCCCTCTTTTATTCGGGCAGCAACAACCGGCAAACAGCTCCGGGTCAATGGTCCAAACCGCAGGTTTGACTTTGTACACGTAACCGACGTGGTGCGTGGCCTCGTTGCTTACGTTGCCCTTTTTTCAGGCTCCAAAGCCTCGCTACCCACAGTCCACCTCGCTTCCGGGCGAGGAGTCTCACTGGGTCACCTGGCCGAAGTAGTGGTCAGAGCAACCCGGTCAACAAGTTCAGTCCGATTTGCCGACACCGCCCCCACCGATGTCCAAACATTTGTAGGCGATCCTACCCAAGCCAGTCAACTGCTCGGATGGAAGTCAACCATCACTGTGGAGCAGTGCGTGGAGTCGCTTGTCCCGCGGTCACAACACCGGATCAACCCCGAGGTGAACGAGTCATGAAGGTTTTACAAGTGATTCATGGTTATCCGATGCGCTACAACGCCGGGTCTGAAGTGTACACTCAAACCCTGTGCCATGGCCTCGCCGATCGGCACGAAGTGCACGTCTTTACCAGGGAAGAAAATTCACTTGCGCCCGACTTTCAGCTCAAAACTGAACCCGATGCCGACGACGCGCGTGTCACGCTTCATATTGTAAATGTTCCCAACTCTCGCGACCGCTACAGCCAACCCGCGGTGGACAGTCAATTTGTGAGTGTACTCCAAAAAGTGCGCCCCGACGTCATTCACATTGGCCACCTGAATCATGTGTCCACCTCCCTTGTATGGGAGGCCGCGCGCCGCAACATCCCCATTCTTTATACTCTTCATGACTATTGGCTCATGTGTCCAAGGGGGCAGTTTATGCAAATGTCGCCGAGCGAGGCCGGCGATCCTTGGCCGGCATGCGACGGTCAAGAAAACAAGAAATGCGCGGAACGCTGCTATCTTCCGCTATTCAGCCGTTCGCCAGTTCACCGTGAGACAACTGCGGACTATTGGACCGATTGGGTAGATCGCCGCATGGCGCACGCGCGGGAGTTGACGCAGCTTGTTGATTTGTTTGTTGCGCCCGCTCGCTACCTTTTAAACCGGTATCGGGACCAATTTCATATTCCCACGGCCAAGCTTGTGTACCTCGACTATGGCTTTGATCAAGAGCGCCTGCGCGGCCGCGTTAGAACGCCCGGTGAACCATTTACCTTTGGGTATATCGGAACGCATATTCCGGCCAAGGGTATCCATCATTTGATTGAAGCGTTTGGTAAGGTTCCCGGAGAGCCCAGGTTGCGCATTTGGGGTCGTTCCAGGGGTCAAGACACCGAAGCGTTGCGGGCCCTCGGCCGTTCGTTGCCAAACGGGGCCGCGGAGCGCGTGGAGTGGCTTTCCGAGTATAAAAATCAACAAATCGTCTCCGACGTCTTTAACCACGTGGATGCCATTGTTGTGCCGAGTATTTGGGTAGAAAATTCACCCCTTGTAATTCACGAAGCGCAGGGAGCCCGAGTACCGATTATCACCGCTGACGTCGGCGGAATGGCAGAATACGTCCATCACGAAATAAATGGGCTTCTTTTCAGCCATCGAAATGTCCATTCACTGGCAGAGCAAATGGCTCGATTTGTTGCTGATCCTGCCATGGCGGCCCGGCTTGGCGCGCGTGGGTATGTTCATTCAGCCAATGGGGAGATTCCATCGATCAAAGAACACGTGGAAGCCGTGGAGAATTTATACAAACGGATCATTTCACGAACACGCACGTCGGCCCTTTCGGCTCAAAAAGGCCCTTGGCGCATTACGTTTGATACAAATCCCGACACATGCAACCTGCACTGCGTGATGTGTGAAGAACATTCACCCCACAGTCCCCTCCAGTTGAGGCGCAAAGAAAACAATGAGCCGCGCCGGGTGATGCCGATTGATATCATTCGCCGCGTTGTTGCGGAAGGGGCAGCAAACGGCCTTCAAGAGATCATCCCATCTACCATGGGTGAACCTCTTCTTTATGAACATTTTGAGGAGATCCTTGACCTGTGCCGCCGGTACAAGCTCAAGTTAAACCTGACAACCAACGGAACCTTTCCAAGATTGGGAGCCGAAACATGGGGAGAAAAAATCTTACCCTATGCTTCCGACGTAAAAATCTCTTGGAACGGTGCTTCGGCAAAGGTTCAAGAAGAGATCATGATCGGCACCAATATGGATCAGATGCTCCAAAATCTGCGGACATTTGTTGCCGTCCGTGACCGGGTAGAAACGACAACCGGCCATCGCGCTCGTCTCACCCTTCAACTCACCTTTTTAGAAACCAACGTGGATGAAATTCCAAAAATGGTGCATTTGGCGGCCAAATTGGGGATTGACCGAGTAAAAGGTCACCACCTGTGGGCACACTTTAAAGAAATTGAACAGCTCTCCATGCGCCGCAGTGTTGAATCTATAAGAACATGGAATCTGACGGTAGAAAAAGCCAAACGTGTGGCCGAACAAACGCTTCTCCCCAGTGGAAAACAAGTGTTGCTTGAAAACTTCTTTCCCCTTTCAGAAGAAGGTACGCGTGACTTGGCGCCCGGCGGCCCATGCCCCTTTCTAGGAAAAGAAGCGTGGGTGAGCGCCACCGGGCGGTTTGACCCATGTTGCGCGCCCGACGCTGAGCGACGGCAGTTGGGCGACTTTGGAAATCTGAAAGAAAAATCGCTCCTGGAGATTTGGGAAGGTCAACCCTATCAGACGCTGCTCCAAACCTACCGCAATCGCTCGCTCTGTTTGGGGTGCAACATGCGAAAGCCGGCGGAAGAATCATGAAAAACTGGAAAGAGACTTCTGTTTCACCCGACGGTACCCATCACCTCTACCATGGTGAACCGCTTTATTCGGCGCGGTTTAGCGAGGTTCTAAAGTTTCATGAGCCCGGTCTTGCCCCCGCCGCCGTTGGAGCGGAGGCATTTCATATTCAACTCGATGGTAACCCGGCTTACCCCCAACGGTTCAAGCGAACGTTCGGCTTTTATGAGGGGTTTGCCGCGGTCATTTCACAATCGGGATGGCACCACATTACCCCCAACGGTGAAGAGCGATACTCCGTCCGATTTACCTGGTGCGGCAACTTTCAGGGCGGAAAATGCACTGTTCGAGGCAGCGACGGGCTCTACTACCACATTCACTCTACCGGCGAGCCTTGTTACGGAGCCCGCCATCGCTACGCGGGCGACTACAAAGACGGAATTGCTGTTGTTCAGGGAGCAGACGGCCTTTCTACCCATATCAATGCCCACGGGGTAGAACTTCACGGCAAACGATTTTTGGATCTCGACGTGTTTCACAAGGGGTTTGCCCGAGCGCGCGACAAAGACGGATGGGCGCATGTGGATACCGCCGGACGCTTTATGTACACCCGCCGTTTCGCCATGGTGGAGCCTTTTTATAATGGCTTTGCACGGGTAGAAGACAGAGACGGCGCATTGCTCGTCATTCGAGAAAATGGGGCCACAGAGTGGGAGTTGCGCTTGGGGAATGTTCAATGAACGTGGTCAACCTTCCCGCCGGACTTTTGGCAAGTCTGGAGCGGGTTCCACCCAACCTACCCTTTGTGTTGCTCCTTCGGCACGCCGATCGAGAAGAGTTTGCACCGGGAGCCGACGGGTACAACGCGCGTTTAACCGACAACGGCATAGCCAAGTCGAAAATGCTCGGACAGCTCCTCGCCTCGCGCGGCTCATTCACATGTGAGTGCAGCCCCGTTCCGCGCTGCGTGGCCACCGCCCGGGCGATGTTATTGGACTATCAAACAAACACGCTGCTCGGTGACCCCGGTGTCTATGTGACCGATACCCAACTCGCTCAGCAAGCGTTTTTGTCCATGGGCACAGAACACATAGTCAGGTCGCATTTGAAGGGCGAAAATTGGCCTTTTTTGCGAACGGCTGCCCAAGGAGCCAAAGTCATCCTTACCCATCTGGTGCAGAATCTGAAAGAGCGCTCCCATGGGGTGGTGTTTCTATCTCACGACACGATTGTGATGCCAACTTTGGCGTGCCTGGTGGGGGAGATGTTTGAAAATACCTGGCTTGACCCGCTGGATGGGTTGGTAGTGACCGCCCTCGGTCGAGAGCGGTTTCAACTCATTGCAAACGGTAAGGCCACAGAAGTAACCCCTTCAATGGAGGGAGGATAACATGGCGCACGCGATTTGGTATTGTGCATGTCATCCGGAAGATGAGCTTTTTTTCAATGAGTTCAAGCGGCACGTCTCAGCACTTGCCCAGAACCACAAAATTACGATTGAGGGTGATCCCACTGCCCCACCCGGCGAATCGCGTAGCGACTATCGCATTGACCGATTGGCCCGCGCCCAACTTCTGATTCTTTTTGTCAGCGTCCGCTTGACTACCTCAAAAGAATGGCACGACGTGTGGGAGCCAATTTGTACCAAGCGGAGTAGCTTGTACCGGGGGCGCATTGTACCCATCAGCGTCGGTTCGGTTGACCTCACCGATACTCCTCTTGCTGACTGGACTCTCCTGTCAGGGGGGGTTCCGATTGGTGGCGAACTCAACCGCGACTCTGCATGGACCAAGGCCGTTCCAGAACTTAGGAAAATTGCCGAGGAACTTAAACAGATCCCGTTTGGTGACATTCAAACGCAAAGTGCAGAGGCCTATCAGCTCACTTTTCGTGGTAAGGGTAGCGAGGCTATTCGCAAACTTGTAGAGCTGCGGGCAGTTTTAGAAAAATATCCCAAAACGGACTCACTAGAAAAGTCAATTCAACTGGAGCGGGCGCACTTGCGCGACCGTCTCGCGCATTCAGAATATACCTTTGGCCACTTCTCCGAGGCCGGCGAACAATTCGAAGACGCGTTCAAAATTCGAACGCACATTGCATCCCAGTATCCCAACGACCCTGATGTTCTGTTTGACCTATCCACATCCCATTTTTGGCGCGGGCATCTGTACTATTTGTTGGGTGATCTATCTCGCGCGAGAGATGCACAGGCTCGGGGCGTGGATATCTGTAAACAACTGGTCCTCGCAGATCCAAACAACCCTGAACCGGGCCGAAGTCTTGTTGTTCTTGAAACGGACCTGGGCACCACCTTGCAAGAGATGCAGTTGTTGAGCGACGCAGAAAACGCGTTGCGGGCCGCGCTCGAACGTGCTCGGGATCAGGTTGCCAAGCACCCCGATGACTATCCGATCAAGCGTGGATTGGCTGTGGCGCTGTTTCGTCTCGCCAATCTGCTTGTACAAAAACAACAGCCTACAGACGCGGAGAATCTCTGTCTGGAGGCGGTCTCAGAATGTCTGAATCTAGTGGCTAGGGATCACGGCAACCTTCAGTGGAGGCGCCATCTTGCCACGGCTCGGATGGGTCTTGCCGACGCTCGAAGCGCGTTGGGGCATCTCTCGCTTTCGCGTTCAGACTATGAGTTTGCTGTTGGAACAATGGGCGCGCTGACACTTTGCGAGCCCGGAGATCTACAGGGTTGGCGACACTATGGTAGGTCGGAGCGTGCGCTTGGCGATCTGTTCATGAAAGAACATGAATACTCCCTTGCCGACGCTGCTTACCAACGGGCGGCCGGAGCTTTCGAGCGAGTCGCTGCGGCGCCGTCCCCGCGGTACCATCGTGAACTGACAGACGTGTACAAACGACAGATCTTGTGTTCTCCGCCTGAAGAATACCGACAAAGAGTCCTTCAAAAATTGGAGTTATGGACCAAGAAACTGGCTGAACTGCCGGCCGGGTAGATCCGCTTCTACTCCCTATTGGCCTCAAACTGCCCAATATAGTCAAACTGACCATATTGCTTCTCGCTCGAAAAGAGCATCACCGTATATTTCCCCTTCGCGGGCAAATTGCAGGTAACCCTCGCGGTGGTGCCATTTTCGGTTTCACAGTGGGTGCGTTGCGGTTGACCAAAAACAGTCCACGAGGCGAGGGTAAAAAGCCCGGGCGGGGTTTTGATTTCAGCCGTAAATGGCCCTGAAACGGTGACTTGAGAACGGGTAGGTGAAAGCAGCTCGCGCCCTTCGGCATAAAAGCGCGGGGTCATCATCGCCTGACGAAAAAAGTCGCCGCGTGTAATGGGTGTTGAGCGGAGTTGCCACTTTGTCAGATTGGGAAAGTGGTCAAGTCCAAACACATGGGGAGGTGTGAACAAATAGTCGGTTCGAAAGTTTTTGGTAAACGTGCTCCCATTGAGATAGCCCGAGTTCCATGTGGCGTCGGCAAGGTAATATTGATCGCCTATTTTGACGGCATTCCAAGCGTGGCTTTCACCCTGTTCGCTGTCACCCGAACCTCGCGCGTCGCCGACCACATACTCCACTTCAAGCCCAAGCGCTCTACCCAACGCTGCCAGCAGTTTTGAGTAACCTGCACACACGCCGGTACGCGTTCGAAAAACGGTTTCCGCGTCCTGAGGAGGATATTTGTGCGCTACGTAAGATGGGCCGTCGTACGCAATACGATCGGCTACCCAATCATGCGCGGCTCGAAAACGCCCGGCGGGATCACTCTCCCGTTGAGCGATATACTCGGCCACCGCTCGAATGCTTGTTTCCGCGTCACGCGGCATGTCCGCCACCACAAAGTGCAGCGCTTTGGGCAGGGGCGGCGGCCACTTGGTGGTAGCAAACTCCCTATTTGCGGGCGAAGTTTGACCGGGATCGTTTTGGGTAGGTTTGTCTTGAGTTGGTTTGTCTTGGGTAGGTTTGTCTGTTGATCCGTTGGAAGCGGTGGTGCCCGCGGTTGGGGTAGGGGAGGGCACCGTCCCCGTGTTTACAGGTTTGTCACCGGCGGTAGAACTGCCCGTTGGATTGGGTAGATCGTCTTTTTGGTCAAACGGGTTGTCGTGAAAGGCGAGGTACAGCCATTCCAGCCGATCGGCTGCCCAAAACAGCTTTTTTCGAACAGTCTGAGCGCTTTCGCCCGAACTTTTGTCGAGCATCCAATCGCCGCGGGTAGAGAGCGCCGCGAACGCCGCTTTCGGCTGAGTTCCCAGCAGAATGCCCAAAAACAGAATGTTGACGGCCAACGTGCGCAGAACAAGCCTGTCGAGAAATGTCAAAATGTGCGGTTTGACATTTTTCTTCTTGCGGCGCCCCGTTTCTACCCATGCTTCCCAAAGCAATGGCAAGATTGGAAAAGCCAACAAGCCGCTTGCCGCTGAAAGGGCAATTGGCCCGTTGGCGTGCGCCGCCAGCGACGATGCCACCCATGCCCCCAACACCGGCGTGAGCACCACAAACGCCGTCCACAGTCCCTTTAAAACGGTGCCGAGCACAGCCCACAAAACAGATTTTTTTGCTGGGTTTTCACCTGGTTTGGGCGCCATTGCCCGTAGCATACCTGAATTCAGGCGCCCTGCACGTCTTTGCGTTTTTGCGACGGTTTGCCTACCCAATATGCCAGAGCAATAAACACCAGTTGAAAGGGTAAACGCGCCCACAGCGCAAATGGGGAAGGTTGAAACTCACCAAGACCGAGCCCGTGCACAGCCATGTTCACGTTTGCCGGAAAAACCGCGATGTACAGGGCAATCAACCCAAACGATGCGGCCCGGCGCAGACGCTCTATGAGCAAACCCAACCCGCCCGAGATTTCAGCAAGACCGCTGATGTACACAAGCGCCAACGGTGCAGGCAGACTTTTTGGAATCATCGCCACAAACGGCGCCGGGCTCGTAAAGTGCAAGACGCCAATGCCGATCATGGCAATTGCAAGCACAACCCTTGTTACGCCGCGGGCCTTTTCTCCGCGCGAAACGGCGTTGTCAGTTCCCTCCCCGAGAGATTTTTCGTTGTCATCTCGACTCGTAAACTCGCATGGATGGAAATTCAATTGCGGTTAGAAAACCACCTTTTCCACAGCCTGTATCCAACCCAATAACCGAGTGTCCAATCCAAATGTCACCCGGGTCTTCGGGAGTATAACTCGACAGTTCAGGCGGCAGACACGTTGTCATTGTGTGGCCGAAAACCACGCGTTTGCCGCGGTAGGTTTTTACAAATTCTTTGTCGCGGCACCACAGGAGTTGGGCGCGTGCTTTGGGATCTTCGGCCTGGGAAGGGTGCAAATACCCACCGCCCGGCGCTTTGGGTAAACCCGCATGCACATAAATGGCGTGGTCATCTTCGTAGAAGTGGAGAAGGTTTTTCATCCATTCCACAACATCCGGTGGGAAGAATGTGCCTGTCAGGAGCGCGCGAAGGTCGTCCGCGTCGGGCATATCGCCGTCTTCTGACAACTGCCTTCCAACGAACGACTCCATGGTTGGCCGACAACCGTTGGTGGCAACCAACACAAATTCAGGCCAGCCTTTTTCAAGCACGCGCAGCCACGCGTCTTCGTGATTGCCGCGCAGACAAATCACTTTTGCCGGCGTGCGCCGCGGGAGCCTGCGCACATAGTCAATAACCTGTTTGGAGTGATCGCCGCGATCGATGTAGTCGCCCACGAAAACAATCGTGTCGCGCGCGTCGAGAGGCGGAAGGCGTTCCAAGATGCGAAGCAACGGAGGAAGCTCGCCGTGGATGTCGCCGATCGCGAACGTGCGATAGCTCATAGGCTGAACTTTTCGCAACCGAGGTCAGGAAGCAAGACCGGCCGACCACGCGCGCGCCGGGCCCTTGAAACGGCTGGGTCTTTTTGCCACATTGGCCCGGTGAAAAAACTCCTTCAAGGCATCGTGGACTACCGAAATCACGTGTTGCCGGACTATCGCGAGCGCTACGCGGCGCTTGCCGGCGGGCAGTCTCCCGATTCGCTGTTTATCTCTTGCTCCGACAGCCGCGTTGAACCGAGCCTCGTTGCGTCGAGTGATCCCGGCGACCTGTTTGTGATGCGCAACGCCGGAAATCTGGTGCCTATCGCGCACGCGTCGGGGCACTCCACGGGGGATGAATCGGAAGCCGCGGGGATTGAATACGCGCTTTTGGCGCTTGGCGTGACCGACATTGTTGTCTGTGGCCATTCAAGCTGCGGCGCCATGAAGGCCGTTCTCGACGGCAAATTGCCTCCCAACACTCCGAATCTTGAAGCATGGCTGCGCCACGGCGTTCCAGCGCTGGATATGTTGCGCGCCAAAGGGCCGATTGATGCGAGCCGCCCAGAACATGACCAGCTCTCGCAGTGGAACGTTCTGGTCCAACTCGAACACGTTCGCTCGTATCCGATTGTTCAAGAGTTTCTCACCAAAAATGCAATTCGGCTCACGGCCCTGTGGTTTGAGATCGCGAGCGGCATTGTGTACGCATTCGATGAAGAAGAACGGAAGTACCAAGAAATTTGCGGCGATTTCGCGCGAAAGCTCCTTGCTCGCTACGACCTTCACTGACGTTGTCTCGCTCTTCTTTTGGGGCGCCGTCACAGCGCCCACACCTGTGTACACATCGGGGGCGCCACTGATCGCCTTTCATGGAGGAAGCGGCAAAAACGCTCTCGGCACTCGAAACCAAAATGTGGACCCGCGGCCCTCTTCACTGTCGACGCCGATGGTGCCGTCGTGACGTTCAACAATGGTTTTGGAGATCGTCAGGCCCAAACCGGAGCCGCCTTTTTCGCGTGAATCATCGGTGTGTACTTGGGCAAAACGCTCAAAGATCGTGCGCCGGTGACTCGCGGGAATGCCGCGTCCGCGGTCTTTTACGCGAAACACAATGGTGTTCGCTTCAACTTCGTTCGACACCTCAACGCGGCTTCCCGCGGGTGAAAATTTGACCGCGTTCGAAAGCAGGTTCACGAGCACTTGCACCAGGCGATCGTCGTCACCTTGCACGAGATCGTCTGTGCACCGAACGTCGATCACAATGCGCTCCTGATCGGCAAACGATCGAACCACTTCGAGTGAACGCTCCACGATCGAGAGCGCGCGCACCGGGCGGATCACGAGCGTCAACTTGGTTTGTTGCATGCGCTCGAGTTCAAGAATGTCGTTTACCAGCGTGATGAGCCGCCGGATGTTGCGGTCGGCGATCTCAAGCATTTCTGTGACGTCGGTGTTGAACGTTCCCATCACGCCGCCGGCCAATAGACCGATCGATCCTCGCAGCGCCGTGAGCGGTGTTCTGAGTTCGTGGCTGACCACCGACACAAATTCTGCCTTGAGCCGCTCCACTTCGTACCGTTCTGAAAGGTCGTGCAAAATGGCTGCGTACCCAGGGCCGCGAAGGCTTTCGAGGTGAAAAAGGCGAACTTCGCATTTAAAAACTTCGCCGCTCTTTTTCTTGCCGTCTTCTTCGCTGACGCGACCTTGGAGCCTCTGGAGCAGTTGGCGTTGATCTCTGCTCTTCGCTTCAAAAAGCGCTGAAAAGGGCTTTCCGATGAGTTCGTCACGCGAGTAACCGAACGTTGCCGTTGCCGCGGCGTTGGCCGTTTCAACAATGCCCTCCTCGCTGATCGTAACGAGCGGTGAGAGCATGTTTGCCAGCACCGATCGGCTCAACGATTCACTCACGCGAAGCGCCTCATAGGCAAACGCGGCGCCCACGGATTGAGCAATCTGCGCGGCCGTGGCTCGCAGAATGTTCACCACTTCTTCGGCGAACGAGTGGGAGCAGCCCGCGCTGAGTACACCGATCACGCGACCGCGCGCGATGCACGGAAACGCGCACACGGACGAGATTCCGTGGCGCTGCGCATACGTGACCTCCATTGGGCGCATCGCTGGATCGATCGTGTCGAGCAGGACCGGCGCGGCGCGCGATGCGGCCCTGCCGATCCACGTTTCACCGAACCGCAACCGTTTGCCACCTGCCGTCGCGATGTCGAGATTGCCGGCGTTGGCTTGAAGCTCCAATTGGCCGCTCGCTTCATCGAGGATCCAAATGCCGGCAGAATCCACATCCAAGTGGCCGATCATTGCTTCAGTAACGCGTTCAAAGTGAGCGGGAAGCGATTCGTCCGCCATCATCGCGGTGCCGAGTTCCGCTCGAAACGTTTCAATGCGCGCGCGCTTTACCAGCTCCGCCTGAGCACGTTTGTGTTCGGTCACGTCCTGATGCATCACGAGGCGGGCGCGACTGCCGCCGTAGAGAAGCGGCGCCTCGATCAGCTCCACGTCGATCTCCTCGCCCGTTGCGAGGCGATGACGAACTGTGTACGCACGATGCAAAACCCGGGCGTTGTTGCCGCGTCGCAACTCTTCAATTTGACCGATCACAAGGTCTGCGTCGTCGGGTGCGACGAGATCCAGGACGCCCATGTTTAAGATGTCTTCGCGACGATAGCCGTAGAGCCTGACCATCGCGTCGTTGATCGCCACGAATTGGAGCGTTGTGAGATCGTAAACGCACGTTGCAACGGGACACACTTCGAAGAGCGTGCGGTAACGCTCTTCGCTTTGGGCCGTGGCGGTTTCCGCACGCGATTTCGCGCTCACGTCGGTCAGCACCGTGACGCGCGCTTTTTCACCCTCAAAATCAATAGAAACGCTGCCGAGGTGTACCTCAAAATACGAGCCGTCTTTGCGCAGATGCCGATAGGTGCGCCAGTCGAGTTTGGACGCGCGCGTGTTCTGTCGGGCGATGTCACGCGCGAGCGCCTGTCGATCATTTTCGTGGATCAGATCGAGCGGCGGCATGCGCAGCAGCTCTTCACGTGTGAAGCCCGTGGCCTCCGACAGCGCGTCGTTGATTGCCATAAAGGCGACCGCGCGGTTGGTCTCGCGATCCACAAGAACGATTCCAGCCGGGAGCGGACTCATCTCCACGAACGTGCGCCATCGCAGGTCGTTTCTTGAAGATGGAGCTTCGGATCGAGGTGCCGATGCAGCCACGCGATCCGCAGGAACTTCGTGCGCGATCGCGAGGCGCGCATTCGTGTGAACCGCCGGTGCCGGACGCGACACAACGCGCACTTCAATAGGCAGGCTCCTGTGCGCCAACATTCGAACGAGGTTGCCCCGATGCTGCGAGTTTTCTGTTTCCGCCTGCATCTGCGCATACGCCGTCTCGCGCGAATCGGCTGTGAACAGATCGTAGACTTTCAGCGTAAGGAGCGCGTCGCGCGGCCGCTGTGTCAGGTCGACCAAGGCATCGTTCACCGCGAGGATGCGCCTTGTTTCAGAGTCGAAAATCCACGCCGGCAGGGCCAGGGCTTCCAAGAAAGCGCGAAAGGCCAGCGCCGTGTTTTCGCTGTGCGATGCGTCTCGAACGCGCACAGTGGACGCATCGGTTTCGGTGACATCGTCGGGGTGAAAAGGAGGCCTATCCACAGCTCCTCCACTCGAACGCGGCGAAGGCGTTAACAGCCTCCGCGGAGGGTTGAGTTGCACAGTGGGCCGAGCGGTGATGTGGTTTCGAACACAAAGTATTCTGTGTACACATCACAGCTGCTGTCGCCGCAACTCTTTGCCTTTGGCGCCTTCTTTCCACAGTCGACAATGGACGCGAGCCAACTCGGTCCCTGCGTGCGCCGCAACGCGCCCGCTGTCTGAAATTGGAAATTGAGGCTCATGTGCTCGCTCAGTGGTCGGGTTCGTCTCGATCGCAGCCCACAATATCGAAAATGTTGCGGCGCGCATATAGGCCGTTCGTTGATGCACAATCAGCCATTGTCGCGGCGTTTGAAGCGATCCACAGCAAACGGGGCGAGGGGCACGCTCGGTGTTTCGTTGTGTACGAGAGAGGCGACGATCTCAGCGGTGATCGGCGCAAGGAGAATGCCGTTGCGATAATGACCCGCCGCAACAACAAGGCCGCGCGATGCGCCGAACCCAAGGAGCGGCCCGCCGTCCGGCGTTGCCGGGCGCAATCCCGCCCACGTTTTTGCGATTTCCGCTTCACCCAGCGAAGGGAACAGTTCACGAACGCCGTCGAGAAGGCCGCCGATCCCGCGCACGGTTACGGCCTTTCGAAAACCGACATGCTCCGCCGTTGAGCCCACAATGATTCGACCGTCGTCCCGCGGCGAAAGGTACGCACGCGGACCGAACACAACGTGATCGAGCGCCCGTCCGCGTTCGTGCGCAAACGGAGACGCCGTTCGAAGCTCGATCATTTGTCCACGGATCGGTTCGATTTCGCCTTTTGTGAGCCCGCTGCCAGGCAGGAGTGACCACGCGCCGGCACAGAGAACCACGTGCGATGTGTACACAGTGTCACCGCTTGCAAGTTGTACTCCGGTAACGCGATCGCCTTCGGTCAAGATGCGCGTCGCCTCACCCGGCGGATCGAAACTCACTCCCGCCCGGCGCGCCGCTCCTTCAATTGCCCGAACCAGCGCGGGTGGATCGATCCGACAATCCGCCGGGAACAGCAGTGCACCGCAGACGTTTGCCGAAAGGAGCGGTTCGGCTTCGCGAGCGGCGCGCGCGTCGAGCAGTTGAGCGGCGTTTGCAAACAGCGCGGCGCCTTCCGCGGCGGCCGTTTGAAAAGCCGCTTCGTCTGTGTACACACGCATTGAGCCTGATGGTCGGTAACCGGTGTCGATGCCGGTTGCCTCCGTGAGCGCCGACGTCCACGCAGTGTACAAATGCAGGCTCTTGATGAAGAGCTGCGTGAGCGGTCCGTTGTCGTGCGCCTCAGCGTAGGCGCCCAAAATACCGGCCGCGGCGCTCGAAGCTTCCGCACCGGGATGCGCTCGCTCCAGCACACGAACGCCGCGGCCGCGTTTCGCGAGAGCGAGCGCCGCGCTGCATCCAATCGCACCCCCGCCGATCACCACCACATCGGCGAGCGCGGACATTCGTCACTCCGAAGCTTCTTCTTCGGCCGCCTCTTCTTTGGCGGCATCGGCCTTTGCGCCGGCCTTTTTGCCTTTGCCGGCACCCACAGGAACAGCCTCGCGCTGGCCTTTTCCAACAGCGCTCGGGTGACCCAACGGGAACGCCGCCGAGCCCGAGGCGTCGATTGGCTTGCGCTTCGCGTTTGAATCTTTTGAAGGGTTCGGAGGTGCGTCGACCGGGCGTGGAGCGCGCAACCGATCCGGCAAACCGCCCGCCGTCCAGATCTCCACATCGCCGAGAATTTTCGTGCGATTGGCGAGACGGCGCCACCCTTTGATGCCGAACAACTTTTCGAGAAACGTCGGCGGCGTGAGAGCGCCGTCGGCCGCTTTTACGTACACTGTCCAATCGCCGATTCCGCTTCCGCGGAATGCTTCGCGGCAAACGTTGATCCCCAACTCGGCGGCAACATCACTGATCTTGCGGCCGGAATTGACTTCAACCGTCCGATGCTCGTTGACGAACGTGACCTTGGGCATGACGCGGGCGCGACCTTGGTAGAATCACTCGGCTACGTCAAGCGATCAGGCTGCGCGCCTTCACCATCGCCGCCCTTGGGCTTGTCGCGCACCGTGCGAAGTACCCTTGCCACGCCGAATAAATTCCACGCGGCGAACGCCACAAACATGGCCGCCAATGCGATGGCCCATCGCGAAGCCCGCGGCGAAGACCCGTCAATTAAGATCCATGCATCGGGTCCGATCGTGACGTCGGTTTGATCTTTTACCGCCTTGGCAAGACCCACGTGACGCATGCCCGCTTTGGACATCGGCACGAGGCGCCCCGCAAACTTTGTGGGCGGAACAAATCGCGGCCCTTCAAACCCTTCGGGAACTCGAATTTCAACCCAGATCGAGGCATTTCCCGCAACGGGCATGAGCCGGAATGAATCACTCTCGGCGGTGCGAGCGTAGCGAATGGCCCCCGTTGCGCCGAGAAGACCCGTCGCAAATACGTATTTGTTGGCGACGTCGTCCGCGGGTTTCACCGCCGTGAGATCGCCTACGTCGGCGGGCGTGCTCGAAGCGAGCGCGTAGCGAGCCTCGCCCAAAAGGAGCACGCTCATTCCAATTGCCGCCACGGCGGTCACGATCATCAGAAGTACCGCCGCCGTGCGTTCGCGTTTGGGCGGGGCGGGCAGCGCTGTAAGTTCGGGGTCGGGCTCCGCGGAAATGAGCACGCCCCCGTTGGCAAACGGGCCGGGTTTCGCGGGCAAACTGGAAGCGGAACCTTTGGTCACGTGCGATCCTGGCAGAGCGAGGCGCCCTTGAAATGCCGAGGTGCCAAAGCGCCTCAAACACCACCGAGCAGTTCGCGGGGGGGGAGTATACTCCAATCGCCTCGCGCTTCGATGCCGACAACCGTTTGCGCGCCGGGTTCCGGGCGGCTTTGGAGAATCGCCCCTAGTGCCGCGTGTCAAAAGTCCTGGCGGACTTTTGGCGCCGCTGACGCGGCGCGCTTCGCCCACGCCGGCACTATCTTTTGTCTCGTGGGGCTTCCGCCCCACACCCCCCGCGCTTGCGCGCGGCTAGTTCCGCACGAAGAAACTCAACCAGGGCCAAACTTCTGAAAAGCTTAACTAGTGCCGCGTGTCAAAAGTCCTGCCGGACTTTGGCGCCGCTGCGCGTCGCGCTTCGCCCACGCCGGCACTATCTTTTGTCTCGTGGGGCTTCCGCCCCACACCCCCCGCGCTTGCGCGCGGCTAGTTCCGCACGAAGAAACTCAACCAGGGCCAAACTTCTGAAAAGCGGAACTAGTGCCGCGTGTCAAAAGTCCTGCCGGACTTTGGCGCCGCTGCGCGTCGCGCTTCGCCCACGCGACACTATCTTTTGTCTCGTGGGGCTCCGCCCCACACCCCCCGCGCTTGCGCGCGGCTAGTTCCGCACGAAGGGGTCAATCAGGGCCAAACTTCTGAATGGCGGAACTAGGCCCGTTGGTGATTTTCGTCGCGACCGGCCCGGCTCGTGTACTAGCCTTGCCCGTCGAAATGGCCAAGACCGAAGCCGGCTCCATGGTGTGCCCCGCTTGTGGACACAAGAACTCGCCCGTGCCTGAAAATGGCCGTTGCGTCGCGTGCGGCGCAACGATGGAACCGGCCAAGAGCCAACGCGGTGACGACCCGAAAAAGCGCTACCAACAAGATGGCTTCAGTCCGCTCTGGTGCGTGATCGCGATCGTCGTGCAGGCCGTTCTCACCGCAGCGATCGTTGTGGGTTTGCCCATGGTTGTGGGCGCCATCGACTTTGAAGGTTATTACGGAATGATCGTGGCCATTCCGGTCTGGTTTGTCGGTGGGATGCTTCTCGGCATGATCTCGCCCGGAAAAACATTCATCGAACCGGTGGTTGCGTCGCTTCTCGTTGCACTGCCGGCCACGTTTTTCCTGCGCAGCACCGAAACGGTGCGAACCATGCCGCTCTTCATGTACCTCCTCCTGGCGGCTATCGGCGTGATGTTTTCGCTTATCGGTACCTACTTGGGCGAGCGCATTCAAATGGGCCCACCGCCCAAACCCGCAGCCTCTTGAGTGGCTTGTTTCGCCTCCGAGCAAATCTCGTTCGCCGGCATTGTGTACACATAAGAGGCCCAATCTTTCGCTTTGCCTTGTTGTGTACTCTCACCTCATTCTCGGGGTGTACACCTTCTGAAGAAGCCGCCTCCGACTCGGCATTTCTCGTTGAACTCAACAATCTTCGCAATGCGCGGGGAGATCGGCGCGCGCTCGCGGCCGGCGTTCGCACGTTTCCCACTCGGTCAGAATCGGCCAAGATCGCGCAGCGCGCATGTTCCGACGCCTATGGCAATCTCCTCGACGCCGAGGACGCCATTGCCGTTGCCGAAGCCAAAGTCGCAGCCGCGCAGGCCAACGGCGCACCCCTCGACTCGGCGCTCACCGAGGTGGCGCTCGCCGAAAAAGCCCTCCTCGCCGCCAAAGAAGCCATGCCCGCGTGCGACCTTGCCGCGGCAAAACTCGCCGCCAAAGTTCGCTGACAAGCCGTCGGCCGAGCCGCTTCAAACGGACTGCCCCCTTTTCGCCGACAGTGCTAAAGGACCGCCCATGTTCGAGACGATCGCCCGGGGCTTTCGCCAGGCCCGAAACCGGCTCGCCGGCCTCACTGAGCTGACCGAGAGCAACATTGACTCAGCGCTTCGCGAAGTGCGCCTCAGTTTGCTTGAAGCCGACGTTGAAATCGGGGTCGTGAAGGCGTTTTTGAGCCGCGTCAAAGACAAGGCTCTCGGCCGCACCGTCGCCGCCAAAGTGAAAGCCGGTGATGATGTACACACCGCTTCGGCGAGCGAACACTTCATCAAGATCTGTCACGACGAACTCGTCGCCATGATGGAGTTTGAGGGTGAGCCCGTTGTGTACGCATCGAGCGGTCCCACCGGCATTATGATGGTGGGTCTTCAGGGCTCCGGCAAAACAACAAGTTGCGCCAAGCTCGCCCGCTACCTTGAAAAAGAAGGCAAAAAGCCGCTCCTCGTCGCCGCCGACATGCAGCGTCCCGCCGCCGTCGAGCAGCTCAAAGTGCTCGGCCAGTCGCTCAAAATGCCGGTCTTCAACATCGCCGGCAAATCCCCCGTGGAGATCTGCGCCGCTGCTCCGGCAGAAGCAAAAAAACTCGGTCGCGACGTCATCATCTACGACACCGCGGGCCGCCTCGCGATCGACGAGCCGCTCATGCAGGAATTGGCCGACATCAAGGCCAAAACCTCACCGCAGAACGTGTTCCTGGTCATCGACGCGATGATTGGCCAGGACGCCGTCAAAACCGCTCGCAGCTTTCACGAGCGGCTTGCGATCTCGGGCGTTGTGCTCACCAAACTCGACGGCGACGCTCGGGGTGGTGCCGCCCTCAGCGTCAAAGAAGTCACCGGTGCTCCCATTCTCTTCTCCGGCGTTGGTGAAACCACCGACAAGTTCGAGATCTTTCGCGCCGAAGGCATGGCGAGTCGCATCCTCGACATGGGCGACATCGTCGGCTTAATGCAGGACTTTGAGCAGGTAGTTGACCAAAAAAAGGCCGAAGAAGACGCCGCGCGCCTCCTCCAAGGCGACTTCACCCTTCAAGACTTCCTTGAGCAAGTCCGCATGATTCAGAAAATGGGCTCCCTCAAGGATCTGGTAGAAAAACTACCCCTGGGTGGAATGCTCCCCGGCGGTCTACCCCAAGACATCAACTTGGATGATCGCGAGTTGGTTAAGATCGAAGCCATCATCCAGTCAATGACTCAACAGGAGCGCGGCGATCCCTACGTGCTCATTCGTGAACCCAAACGCGCCGAGCGCATTGCCAAAGGTTCAGGCAGCAATCCGCAAGCTGTTGGTGAACTTGTACAGCGCTTTTTGTTCATGAAACAAATGATGTCGGGATTGGGCCAAAACATGGGCCTGATGGGCAAAATTCCGGGCATGAAACAAATGGCAATGGCCCGAAACATGAAAAAGATGATGAACCAGGGTGGCATGCCCGGCATGGGAGGTATGCCCGGTATGGGTGGGTTCCCGGGTATGCCCGGTATGGGAGGTTTCCCCGGTATGGGAGGTTTCCCCGGTATGCCCGGTATGGGAGGATTCCCCGGCATGGGTGGATTTCCCGGTATGGGAGGTTTCCCCGGCATGGGTGGAGCACCGTCTGAACCTGAATCGCCCAAAATGCGTACACTTTCTCCCAAAGAGCGCAATGCCAAAAAAGCTCAACGGAAACGTGAGCGCGATGCTCGCAAAAAAGGCCGAAAGTAAGCCTTACTCTACCCATGGGTTGTAGACCGGTCTTCCCAAGCGTTCGCCGTGTTTTTCAGGCGGCATCGCTCGTCATGCTCGCGGCGCTGTCAGGGTGCAACGCCGACCCGCCTCGCAAAGAGGCTCCCGTCGATCCAAAAAACCAAATCAAAGAAATCACCGCTCCTCAGATAAACGGCGCCGCCCTCAAAATCGACGGTGTTCTTGACGAAGAAGCGTGGTCAAAAGCCGCTGGAACCGGCCTCTTTGTCGACGTGGGATCCGGCCAGGTAAACGCTCAAATCCCCAGTCAGGGTGAAGCGAAAGTATTTTGGGATTCTACCCATTTGTATATCGCTTTTGAGGCGTATGACAAAACCGTCCGCGGCGGCTTTCCAAACGACGCCAAAGATCCCCACCTCTGGGAAAAAGACACTACCGAAGTGATGATTGACCCGGACGGCGACGGCGACAACAAAGACTACTACGAAATTCAGGTAAACCCACAAAACCTCGTGTTTGATACTCAATACGATGATTACAACCGCCCCAACGGCGGCGGAAAAGGCCCATTTGGGCACGAAGAGTGGTCCTTTGGGGGTGAACACGCCGTACACGTCCACGGCAGTCTCGACGACGATTCCAACACCGACGACGGCTATACTGTCGAGATAAAAATCCCCTGGGCCTCGTTTACCAAGGCCAAAGCGGCGCCCCCCACTCCAGGGTCAAGTTGGCGAATGAACTTTTACGCCATGCAAAACAACGGCGGCACCGGTTGGTCACCCATTTACGGCATGGGTAACTTCCACAAAGCTTCGCGCTTTGGCCGCGTTGTTTGGGCAACTTCAGGCGCCTCGCAATGACTTGAGACGTCTCGATTCCTGACACGTCGTATCCAACACGGAGTTCCCCAGCGGCGCATGCGCCTCATTCGAACGGCGAGTAACTCGTTGCGGTTGAGTTGTCGATGCAGCAGAAAAGAGCCCGTTCTGGGAGGTCCGGCGACTTGAGATGTCCATCACGTCGCCATCCACCGGTCTCGCCGGTCTCTCGTTTTCGTCGTGGCTGCGCTCGCCACAGAACTCCATCTGGAGAACCCGACGCGCCACGCTGTTCGCTTTTCCGCTTGGCGACGGGCAAGGGTGTCCCAAACGTCTCGACAAGACTGGATCCGTGCCTTGCAGAACGTTCCGCTAAAGGGAAGTTACCTAGGAGGCACGGAGATCCGCTACGCCAACCCCATTCGCTTTCGCAGCATTGTCAGGCGATCGCTTGCCAGAAACACAATCAGGTCATCTATCTTTTCAGCCCGATCTTCGTCGCCCGCCAATTCAAGCATTTTTTCGGCGGCCCAAAGGTTTTCACACAGTAGAAAACCCGCCCGACAAGCGGTTTTGTCCGCCGCGTCGGTCCATCGATTCAGGTTTGTTCGCCCACCTTCCTCCACAAATCTCAAAAAATGCCCGCGCAACCTGTCTGTTTGAGCCGCGTCGAGAAGAGGTGAAAGCGCCTGCGCAATAGGCCCGACTCGCTTTCGCACGTCCTCACTCAAAGGCAATCCGGGGTTGCCAATGGTAAGAGCGGCCAAAAACACGTCCTCCACATCAAACAGCGACGGCAGCAGCAGCCGCACAAAATGTTCTTCCCGATAATAGGCGAGGTGTCGCCCCGCGACAAATGCCAGCTCTTCAGGTGTTCTACCACTCAGTGCAGACTTACCAAGTCGCGACGCGGGAGGTACACCCGGCACAAGCTCCACCAAACCTGAATAGCCGGGGTCAGTATAAAGGGGCGGCGCCGGCATACCGAGTATCGAAGCTGCCCAACCAAAACATCGAGCCGCCTGAACGGTTGTTGTTTTCATGTCAGCTCTCTTTTGTGGGTCAAGCATGGGTAGAGCCTTGGCATGTCGCAACGCCGCCACTCTACCCAGCAGCACCGCCGGAACCACCGCGGCAAAAATCTCCCCTGCCAAAATCTCCTGATCGGGATGAAATAGCAGCCTCTTCCAACCTTCCCTGTCGAGCGCACTTGTGGGACGTGGCAACCCCTGCGGCTTGTGAGTATCAAATACCCCTTTTTCGTCGGCGTTTGAGGCGTTTAAGTAACAAAGAGCGTGTGCGGCGCCGTACGCCCGATCCGTTTCACCTCGCGCGTTTGCGGCCCGAAACAAGGCCCGCAGTGACACGACCTCCCTTGGGGCATGTCTTACCCGTCGAAAAATTTCATCCAGATCTTCTGTTTCAGTGGCGGGCGTTGTATCCACACCTGAAAAGTCAACCTCCACCGCCACATTGGCGCGCGCTTCTTCCAACTCGCGCGTCAGGTCGGCAACCCGCGCTTCCAGGTAGGTGATGCGCTTCTGCATCGCCGCCATACGCGCCTCCACAGCGGCGCTTTCGGGCACAACCGCCGACGCCGGAGCGTCATCGTGTCTGACAGCTACCCGATGGCGAATTTCAAATGCGGCAGTGAGGGCGCGCTCAAGCTCGCCGATCTTTGCCCTGTCGAGCCCCAAGTCCGATGCCGCTCTTTCAAGCTTCTGGCGCTCTTCAGCGGTGATCACGCCATCTTCAAGCACCTCTGCAAAGAGCTGTTCATACGCCGCTTCAAAGCGGCCCACGTGAACGTGTCCTCCAACTTGCCCCGCATCAAATGAGGATGTGTGCTCAAACGGCGATTCTTGCGACATGCCGCTTATGGTACAGAACCTGACACGTCCGTAAAGCGTCGCGCGCTGCGACCCTGTCCGCGCCTGACGGAGGGATAAAAAAAGAACACACCTCCCCGTTGCAGAGGTATGTTGCCAACATGACCCGCGACGAGTTTGCCGCCCAAGCACTCGAAATCATCAAACGGGAGCGCCCCCTTGATGCGAGCGTTTTCGATGAAGAGGCCTTTTCGGTTGTGAGTGTCGATCCGGCGGGGCAAAGTCGAACCGCATTTTTGCACAACATGTGGACGGAGTATCAGGCCGCCGATACAGACGAGGGTAGGGAAGGTGTGCTGCGCCGCATCGCCCACTTTGCCAAGGTCAGCGACACCGAAGAAACGTTTAACGAGCTTCGCCCGCTTTTCATGCCACGTATTCGACCGAGAGCCTATTTTACAAACCTGCTGCCCACTCTTCAAAAAGGCGTGGGCGACAAAGCGAAAAAAAAAGAGCTGCGCCTTCCGCCGTATCGCGTTTTAGCGGAACACCTGGCTTTGTGCCTCGCGGTAGACTACCCGGACCGCGTTGAATATCCAACCGACCTTACCAAATATCCCGCCTCGTTCGATGAACTCTTTGACATCGCCCTTTCCAACCTCAAATCAAAAACGGCGGCACAATTTGGTGTGGTGGATGGTCGATTGTACATCAGCGCTTTTGATGACGAGTTTTCGCCCGAGCGAATGATCTTAAAAGATCTGATGCTTAAAATTCAGGTGCGGGGTGATCCCGTTGTTTTTATACCCAACAACAAAAACCTGATTGTTGTGGGGGCCGACGACGAAGAGTTTCTCCCCCACGCGCTTGCGCTGGTTGACAAGTTTGAAGAAGAACCCCGCTTTTTGGTGCCCATGGGGTTTGTTTTAAGCGACGGTGAATGGAAGGTTTTTGAAGGGAACACCCCTCCAATGCGTGACGAAATGAGCCGCCGTTTAACGCATTACCTCGCCGGAGACTACTCGGAGCAAAAACAGGCCGCGGCGGACGACGACGACGAGACCCGGTTCTTTTCTACCGTGATGGGTCTGGAGAGCGGAGGTAAAACGTACACCATGTGCAGTTGGACAGAAACGCAGGAAGCGCTTCTGCCCCAAACCCATCTGATCGCCGTCGTCAAACTCTCCACAGAAATCGCCATGGTTCGCTGGCGCGATTTTATAGAAGTGTGTGGCCACCGAGCATCCAAAGTGCCCGATCTCTATCCTCCGCGGTGGGAAGTAAAAGATTTTGTTTCCGAGGCTGAATTTGCGGAGCTGAAAAAACGAGAATTTGTGGTCGAAAAAAAGTCTGAAGCCCACCCTTCTGAGCCGCCCCCGAAGAGCGATCCTCCCTTGCCCCCAAAACCTGAATCTTCCCACCCCGACACCGCCATCAAGTCCAACTCTTCGGTAAGAGTTGTTGTCTACCTCGCCTTGTTGGCAGTCGTGCTTTACCTGATTGCGCGGGGGTGCAACCTCCGTTGAAAAGGTGAACCTTAACTCACCTTTTATGTGGCACCGTGGGGCAATTCAAGTCGCAGCAAAATCTTGCTATTTCGCCGCAATTTAGTGGGGTTTTGTGCCGACATCTCTCCCACATTTCGAGGCGCGGTACTTTGTGCACTTGACGCCGTTCTGCCTGGGCGACATGGCTCGCCCATGTCGCGTCGAACCGCTTTCCTAGTCCTCCCTTCTCTGTGTTTCTTCACCGCCTGCGCACAATCCGAGCCTCCGCCCGAGGCGATGAGTGGTAAAACGCAGCAGTCGATTATCAACGGCGACCCCGACACCACGCACGACGCCGTTGTGGCCGTGCTCAGCAATTCAGGTGCCTGTACCGGTACCGTGATTGCCAAAGATGTGGCTGCCAAAAAGGGCTACGTGATTACGGCCGCCCACTGCGTTACGCAGGCTCCCCAGGTAGTGGTGCGCGGCAACAATTATCAAAACGGTATTCAATACCCGGTTACAGATTACAAATCGCACGAAAGTTACAATGGTCAGGTCTACGACTTTGCCATGGTCACGTTCACCTGGAACAATAACGAACCGCCGGTAATTCCCATTACTACCAAGGCCCAAGACAACATGGCCGCAGGGAGCACCGTCACGTTCGTGGGCTACGGCGTCACCGAGTCCAATCAAAACAACTCCACCCGCTTTTTCGTCAATGGTCAACTCGCCAACGTGAAGGCGCTTACGGTAGAGTATAACCAGTCAAACTCCGGTGCTTACGCCAACAACGCCGGCCCCTGCTTCGGTGATTCAGGTGGGCCCGCTTTGTACAACGTTCCCGGCGTGGGTGAAACGGTTGCCGCGATCACCTCCTATGGTGATCAAAACTGTACACAGTTTGGCGTGAGCGGCCGGGTTTCTGCCATTGAAGCCTGGATCGACGACTACATTACCAACGGCGGCGGCGGCGGAAATCAAACCTGTGACGAGTGTGCTCAAGCGGCCACTTCCAACGGCGGATCGTGCGCCGGTGCGGTCAACACCTGTCTCAACAACGCCGATTGTTCGGCGTTCGTTCAGTGTATCAACAACTGTCAGAGTCAAACCTGTGTTGACCAATGCGTTCAAGACAACCCCGACGGGGTAGATGGGTATCTCGCCATCCTAGGGTGCATCTGCGACACAGGGTGCCCGAGCGAATGTGCCGCCGAACAATTCTGTCAAAACCAGAGCGGACCGCAGTGCGGGTTCACCGCCGACCCGAGCTGTCAAACCTGTTTTGAATCCAACTGCTGCTCCCAGGCCAGCGCATGCGCCAACAATCAGGCCTGTGCCGACTGTCTGACAGGCGCCAATCCCGATCCCAACTGCATCGATCAAAACGCGCTCGCCTCACAATTCCTGCAATGCCTTACCCAGTCATGCGGCACAGAGTGTGGCATTCAGGGTGGTACCGGAGGCGGCGCCACCACCGGTGCAGGCGGCGGAGCTACCACCGGGGTGGGTGGTTCAGGTGCCGGCGTCGGCGGCAGCGGTGGTGCCGGTGTTGGGGGTGATGGCAACGGTGGATCGGGTGCCGGTGACAACGGCAACAACACCTCGGTAAGCGGCTGCACGTGCCGAGCCGCCGGGAGCGAATCTACCCAAAGTGGCAACCTGGCATTTGCTCTCGGTGCCGCACTCGCTGGTCTCTTCGCTTCCCGCCGCCGCAAGTCAAACAAGTCCAACTAGTCAAGACAGCCCAGAGGGCAACTTTAGCTGCCCGCAATGACCTGAGACTCCCCGATACTTCCCGCAGAGCGACGGCTTGAGGCGTCACGCCAAGACAGTGATCTCCGTGGCTCCTAGGTAACTTCCCTTTAGCGGAACGTTCTGCAAGGCACGGATCCAGTCTTGTCGAGACGTTTGGGACACCCTTGCCCGTCGCCAAGCGGAAAAGCGAACAGCGTGGCGCGTCGGGTTCTCCAGATGGAGTTCTGTGGCGAGCGCAGCCACGACGAAAACGAGAGACCGGCGAGACCGGTGGATGGCGACGTGATGGACATCTCAAGTCGCCGGACCTCCCAGAACGGGCTCTTTTCTGCTGCATCGACAACTCAACCGCAACGAGTTACTCGCCGTTCGAATGAGGCGCATGCGCCGCTGGGGAACTCCGTGTTGAATACGATGTGTCAGGTGGCAGGCATTTCAGGTCATTGCGAGGCGGCTGAAGCGCCGCTGTTCATGCCAACACTCTACTACTCACACGGTGAGCCGAGGGGTTTCGGCGCCAAGATCTTTGCCTTGCCCGTTTTCAGGAAGGTTGCGAAGAAACACCCGTATTGGTATTTCACTTCATCCAATTGGCCATAAATGCCGTGCGGATCGTAAATCCCGTCACCTTCATATTGCACCACCGCGCCTGTGTAGGGTGTCTCGTCCAACTCGGACGCCTTGTTGTTTTCTACCGGGTAGCTCAATATCCCGTCCAACCCGTCAAGCTCTAGGGCAGGCTGCATTGTCGGCCACACTTCATCGCCTACCATGGGGTGACCGTAGGCGAGCACAATCGCATCGTAAAGCACCGTTGGAAAGTAAGAATCTCCTTTGCCCACAGGCTCGTAAATCGGCCTGACAGGATGACCTGACAAAGGTCGCCTACCCAACCGCGGCATGTACACCATGGGGTCCGCCGGTTCGAGCGCGGTTTGGGAGATGTGCATTGCCGGATGCAAAAAGGTGAGCGGCACCATGGTTTGCAAAAGGAGCACGCCGATTTTGCTCGCCACATCGGGAATCAGAGAGGTTTTGGTAATAAAATATGTCCAAAACCCACCCGCACCCGTTGGCACAACAGCTCGTATTCTCGGCTCGGTGCTGCCAATCATGTTGGTGTACATTCCACCCATCGACTGACCTTGAGCGAAGAGATCTTTGTCGGAGAAATAATACTCCGTTTCTCCCGCCGGCAGGCTCACTCCCGTGCAACCCGCAAGCATGTCAGGGGTCAATTTCAGCTTTCGGAGAGCTTCCAAAAACAAGCGTTGTTCAATGACACCCTGACGAAACGTGTCGCGCATTGCCGCCAGGTTGTTGAGATTCAAGTATTCTGTTTCTGCCGCGCCCGGCAATCGTTCAGGGTTCACCGGAAGCGCGCTTCCGGCGCTCGCAAACCCATGGTAGGCAAGCTCATGGGCCGGGCCTTTCCCCTTTTCAGGTGTCCCGTCGGGAGTATAAATCTTACCTCGATCAATAAACTGATCCGACAGTCCACCCGACCCGTGGAAATAGATCACCATTGGATAGCCGCCCGCCGGCATGGGCATTTTCGGAATGGCAATCGCAATGGGAGCTTCTTCGTCTCGCTGCTTGATGGGCACGCCCGAGTCGTCGAGTAGAATTAAACCGTCGGTATCAAAGGGTGGAGTTCCCGTTTGGAATTGGGGATAAACGACCTTACCCTTCAGTTCACAAAAGCGCTCGTGCGCAATTCCGTCGTCGGGGTCGATGGCGAGATCTGTAATTTCTACACTGAAGTTTTTCTTGACCGCTTCTGAAATCTCAAACGTGCTTTGTACAACATCCCCGGTGGTAAAGACCGTTGCCGCCGCCACATCGGTGCGAGCCACTCCAATGGTGTCGAGCGTTTCCCACAGAGGTTGATAGATGGTTGTGGCTTTTGAGCCAAGTGCACCCTCCGGCGTTTTGCCGGCTGCCAGCGCTTCAAGTTCATCGGCCACGTCCAGCTTTTTTCCTTCGGCGTCGTTTAACGAGCGCTGCACAACAAAGGCATATTTGCGATTGGGCTTGAGTACAAACCCCGGCCGAGCTGCCACGCCGATCATGTTTTCAGCAGTGTAGTTGTCCACCTCCAGATTGAGCGCCACCGTTGGAAAGAGGCGCCCTCGTTCATTGGAATCCGGGTCGACATCTACGAGTAGAAACGGGGAGGTTTTGTCCGCCGCCACCACCGATTCAGGATCCAGCGAGGGCATGGGTGAGGTAAACCGAAAATAGGCCACCGGAACCGTGGGAAACCCCTTTCGGTCCATGGCGACATGGCGAATGCCTTCAATCAAACTCAGACTGTTTGGATTTGGAAAGCCCGTGTAGTCGGGAGCACCCTTGTCGGTGACACGCAGGTCCGACGGCATGGGCATGTCAAAAAACGAAACGGTCAGATCGGCATTCAGATCAAAAAGGGTGACCGTGCCTTTCGGCGTGGGTGTTGTTTCTGTCTCGGTGGGTGTGCCATCGCAGGCAACCATCGAAAGCGTGAACAAGAAGGCGAGGGTTCGAAGGGAGCGCATCGCTCCCGATGGTACAAGGTAAAGGACCGGTGTAGAACGCGACGGCTTTGGACCGGTTCGTTCGGTGGTTTGAGAAGATCGATTTTTGGGTCTATCTCGTGTTTTCGCTCGCGTGCACCGCGTACGCGGCAAACACCTTTTATTCGTACATGCGGGTTCAAACGGGTGGGGACTGGTCCGCCCCGCTCGACGATGTGTTTATTCACTTTGATTATGCGCGGGCAACGGCGCGCGGTTATCCGTTTCAATGGTCGGAGGGCAACGGGTTTTCGAGCGGCAACACAAGCCTTTCTTACCCATTCGTTTTGGCGGTTGGATATTGGCTCGGCTTTCGCGGCCTGCTCTTAATGAAGTGGGCAGCGATCGTTGCGTGCGCGTCGATTGCCGTGTTTTTGGGCCTCGGCGCCAAACTGTTTGAGCGATTTGGCAGGTGGGCCAAATACCTTTTGCCCCCGGCGCTTCTCTCGGTGGGAGCGCTCGATTGGTCGCTTTTCAGCGGCATGGAAAACGCGTTTCACCTTTGCACGTGGGCGCTCACACTGGGCGCGACGTTTTATGTGATCGACGGTGCGTGCCTTGGAAAAGGCCCGATCGGCCGCTCTTTGTTGGCGGGACTTGCCGGCGCACTCTTGTTTCTCACGCGACCAGAATCGGTTGTCTGCGTGGCAACGTTTGCCGTTTGGGGCAGCCTCGCTGTTCAAAAAAAGCGGCGCGAGGCGATCGAAAAAGCTGCGCTTTCTTCTAAAAAAGAAGGGTTTCCTTGGCGCGTTTTTCTAACCATGAGCGTGCCGGGCGCTCTGGCGTTCGTCGCGCAGGCGATTGCCAACAAAGTGTACACAGGTGAATGGGCAGCCGCGGGAGCGATCGCCAAGCTGGCGCTGAACCACCCGTACATGACGGGAGAAGAGAAGTGGGCCCAATACAAAGACCTTCTCAAATATGTGGTGCTTCGCAATACGCACCATCACTTTGCGGACTTTGATGCAACCCATCCTGTGCCGTGGGGTTGGCTTGTTGTGCTCGCTGCTCTGCTTCCATTTTGGGGCGCGAAATCCGCGGCCTCGCGGCAATGCTTTGGGTGCAGGTGATTGGTTGGCTTCTGCTCGTATCGCTCAATGGGCAGGTGCGCTGGCAAAACGAAAGGTACACAATGCCCGCCGTTGCCTGGTTGCTTGTTCTCGCCGCGATGGGGCTTGCAACGTTCATCGGCGCCGCGTGGCGCAAGGAGCCGCACATTGCCGGCGACACTCGGGCGCGGAACATCTTCGGCGCCCTTCGAATCGCGGGGGCCGCGCTCATTGCGGGCCTTTTTTGGAATGCCCAAATTCCCCGCATGCGCGACCAGATTTGGTTCTTTGGTCGAGCGAGCCGCAACATTCGCGATCAGCACGTTGTCGCAGGTCGGGTACTCAAACAAATGGGGGTTGAGCGCGTTTTGGTGGGAGACGCCGGGGCGCTCATCTACGCGTCCGATCGCCCGGGCATGGATCTCATCGGGCTCGGCGGTTACCAAAATTTTCCATTCGCTCGCGCAGGTGTACACGGTCTTGGAGCCACGCTTGAACTGATTGAGCGCGTCCCGTCCGAAGATCGTCCCGATGTGATGGCGATCTACCCTTCGTGGTGGGGAGACTTGCCGCTCTTTTTTGGAAAACGCATTACCGAAATTCCCGTCTTTGGAAACGTGATCTGCGGCGGAGCTGAGAAGGTGATTTACCGCGCCGACTGGAGCACATTTGACCGCTCGGGCCGTCCGCGTTCGCTCCAACAAAATGAGCGCGCGCTTGATGAAGTGGATGTGGCGGACCTCATGAGCGAAGGCGCCCATCGGTACGACTTTTCGCGGCCTGCGGGCGGATTCGTCGCGTTTCGATTGCTTGCCGACCCCGATGTCCCGTCGCGCGATTTGTTCGACGCCGGCAGGGTGATCGCGCCGTCGCAACGCGAGAGCATGCGTGTGTACCTTCCGCCGACACCCACGCGTTTGGTTATGCGCACTTCGCCCGAGCTAAACGCCAAGATTGATGTGTACATCGACGGCGCCAACATCGGCCGCATGGAGATCGGCACCGCGACGCGGCAATCCGGCGTCAAAAAACCGAAAGGCCCGGCCACATGGGTTGAGCCGTCCTTTGCGCTGCCGGCCGGAAAAGGCAACACCGTCAGGCTTGAATTGGTGGCCGTTGAAGGCGCGTTCGTGGACTACCACCTGTGGATTGTGGGCGCGGCCGGTGCCGACTCGCAACCGTAGTCCGCTCATGTGTGTACACAGGAAGGCGGGGTGACGTGCGCGCCGGGTTGCCCGAAAATGGTGTGAGTTGGGCGGCGCTTGCCGTGGGAGTTGCGCTTGTTTTCGCGGGGCCGCACCTTTTGGAGCGCGCCCGCGGTCGCGAGAAAAGAGTTGTTCTCGGCTTGGGCTTACTCGCCGCGTTGCTTTCGTGGGGGTACATCCATGTGTACCTTCGCGGCGGCCCGCGAATCATCGACGCCACAAGTTACTTCTTAGAAGCACGGGCGCTCTCCAAAGGCATTGTTGCGTGGCCCACGGGTGAGCCTGAAACATCGGTGCTCGGTCGCTTCCTTGTTCAAAGCGAATCGATGGGCGAAACGCGCGCGGCGGTATTGTTTCCACCGGGATATCCAGCCGTGCTCGCCGTTGGTTTTTTGTTGGGAGCGCCGCTCGCCGTCGGCCCGGTGATCGCGTTCGGTTTGGTAGTCGCCACGTTCACGCTCGCGCGCGAAGTTGTGCGCGACGACAAACGTTTTGCCGACGTTCCACTTATTGCCGCCGTGCTTTCCACCGTGTGCGGCGCGCTTCGCTACCACACCGCCGACACCATGTCGCACGGGCTCGCGGCGCTCCTTTTTGCGCTCGCGCTGATCTTCGCGTTTCGCTCTCGTGTACACACGATCGCGGCCGTCGGTGCGGGCGCGTTTACCGGGTTTCTCTTTGCAACAAGGCCGGCATCGGGATTCGCGTGCGCTGCAACGGTGGCCGCGGTTATTGTGTACACATGGCCCAAAAATGTGGGACTCGCAAACGCCGCGCGGTACGGCGTCGGGAACGCTCTGCGCGCGATTGGTGCCGCGTTGCTCGGCGCCCTTCCATTCGTTGCCGCGTATTGGGTGTTTCAGCGCCTCGCGACCGGAGTGTGGTTTGTCACATCTCACACGGCGGCGTACGCGCTGAACGACGGACCGCCGGGCTGCTTTCGATATGGTTTTGGGGAAGGGGTTGGCTGTTGGGGCGAACACGGTGACTTTGTGCGCGCCAATCTACCCAACGGTTTTGGCGCTTTCGCAGCGACCAAAACAACGCTGCGGCGTCTTTGGATGCACCTAGTGGATGCCGGCAACGTGGAGCCGATCGCGTTGCTCGTGCCGGCGGGGCTCGCGTGCGCAAAACACCTTCGAACCGTTAGATGTGTGGCTCTTGCGATCACCTTTCAAGTCGCGTTTTACGTGCCCTTTTATTTTGACGGAAACTATCCGGGAGGCGGCGCTCGTTTTTTTGTCGATGTGTTGCCCGCGGAGCACGTGCTCGTCGCCGTTGCATGTGTACACACCGCTCAGAGTTCGCGCGTTCCGATGTGGCTTCGCGAAAGGTCATCGCTCGTTGTCGCGGCGATTGCGCTCATTGGTTTTGCGCTGCGCGGCGGCCACGATCACGCGAGTTTGCGCGATCGCGACGGCGGCGCGCCGCTGTTTTCATCGTCGGCTCTCAACGACGCGCGCGTCACCCGAGGCGTGTTGTTTGTGCAATCCGATGCGGCGTTCAACCTTGCCGCCGGGCCCGGTACCAACGCTGACCGAGGCATTGAAGTGCTCCGAAAGAAGGGTGACGGACTCGATGCGCTCGCCCTAGAACTGCGGGGGTTTCCTCCTTCTTTTGAAGCGCATTTTCAAGCGGGCCAACCCGGGCGAACGGTGATCTTGCCGTTTGCGCCGACGGCCGGCGATATCATTGAAGGCGAAAATTTGTGGCCACCGATCGAACAGCGCGGTGGAGCTTTTGCCCTTCCGGTGTACACAGGAGGATCGTGCGCGTCGGGTGATCGCGCGCTGCAAATTTTCTCAACGCAGCCCCAAAAAGGCGACGTTCGCGTGCGAATTCCCAAGGTTTGGGCGCGCGGAAAAAGGCTTCAATTGGTGGTGTTTTCGGCACCCGGAAAAAACGCCCGCGCGTTCGATGGTGCGCTGACAATTTCGCTCTGGGAAGACGGACAAAAGAAGGGGGTGGTCACGCTTGATGCCGCCCAAATACGTGACACAACGTGTTCATCGGTTCTTGAGGCGGCGATTTCTGAAACCGCCCAGCATACCGAAATCTCCTTTTCCGCAGACGAAAAAGCCACCGGCTGGGGCGAAAACGGTCCCGTTTTCGCCCTCGACCGAATTCAGCGCTTGTCTTTGCCCTAATCGCCCGACTTCAATTGACCGGCCCCGCAAAACCGTGGGAGCATGCTTGCGCCGAGGGTAGAAAGAGCCACCGAAAACGCGGCCCAATGCAGCTGGGTTTCCGTGCCCGTTCGCCCTTTATGCGAGACGAGGGAGCCTTGACATGACCAAGAGTGAGTTGATTGACGCAATCGCGGCCCGCGCAGAACTCACAAAGGCGCGCGCCGAACTGCTCGTCAATTGCGTGTTCGATGCCATGACCGACTCTCTCGAACAAGGTGAGGGAATCGAGATTCGCGGCTTTGGCAGCTTCACCGTACGGCCGTACAAGTCGTACAGCGGTCGCAATCCGCGAACGGGCCAGCCGGTGCCCGTGGCGGCAAAGCGATTGCCGTTTTTCAAAGTTGGAAAAGAACTGAAAGAGCTTGTGAACGCCAGTCGCCACTACGCCATCTCGGGCGGCGGTGACGATCGCGACGAGTAAAAAAGCGGGGACATAGGGCAAATCGCCGGTTCGCGGGGAACGGTCGCCATTCCCCGCAATTGAACCGTTGGGCAGATCCGTTATACGTGCGCCCATGGTTCCTGCTCAAAAACAGATGGAGGTGCTCTGTCGAGGCATCGTGGACCTTCACGTGCGCGCGGAGTTGGAGGAGCGCCTCGCGTCCGGCCGCCCCTTGAAAGTGAAGGCGGGGTTTGATCCCACACGCCCCGATCTGCATCTCGGCCACACCGTGCTGATGCAGAAGATGCGTCAGTTTCAGGAATTTGGGCACACCGTCATCTTTGTGGTGGGCGACTTCACTGCCATGGTCGGTGATCCCACCGGCCAAAACGACTCGCGGCCTCGGCTCACGCGCGATGAAGTCATGCGCGCCGCGGCAACCTACCAAGAGCAGGCATTTAAGGTGCTCGACCGAGAACGCACGGTCGTTCGGTACAACTCTGAATGGCTCGACAAGCTCGGCGCCGTTGGGATGATCGAACTCGGCGCGAAGTACACCGTGGCACGCATGTTGGAGCGCGATGACTTTTCGAAGCGCTTCGAAGAGCAGCGCCCCATCCACGTTCACGAATTTTTGTACCCGCTGCTCCAGGCGTACGACTCGGTGGCGCTCGACTGCGACATTGAACTCGGGGGCACCGATCAGCTTTTTAACCTGCTTGTCGGGCGCGATCTCATGCCTCGTTACGGTCTGCGCGCGCAGATGGTCATGACCACTCCCATTCTTGAAGGCACCGACGCGCGCATTGTCGACGGCAAGCTTGTTGGCAAAAAAATGTCAAAAAGCGCCGACAATTACGTGGGCATCAGCGAGCCGCCGTTTGAGATGTTTCAAAAGCTCATGCTCATCGACGACGCGGTGATCTGGCGCTTCATGGATCTGCTGAGCGCCAAATCCAACGAGGAGATCGCTCAACTCAAGGCCGATGTGTACGCAGGCAAAAACGGCATCATCACGGTGAAAGAAGCCTTCGCCGCGGAGATCGTGACGCGCTTTTGGTCTGCCGCCGATGCGGACGCGGCCCTCGAAAGACGTCGAAACGTTGCGAAGGGCGGCCTCCCTGAAAACATTGAAACCGTTCATTTGAACGTGGGCGATCGCCCGGGCATCAAGATCGCCAACGCCATGAAAGAAGCGAGTTTGGCACCTTCCACAAGTGAAGCGCTTCGCCTCGTTCGCGGCGGCGCTGTGTACATCGGTGAAACCGACCTGCCCGATGCAGCCACCAAAGACGAAAAATTCGAGCTTCAAAAAGGCCGCTCTTACCTTCTCCGGGTAGGCTCAAAAAACCGACGATTTTGCAAGATCACGGTGGACT
Source organism: Polyangiaceae bacterium (assembly GCA_016712345.1). Taxonomy (GTDB): domain Bacteria; phylum Myxococcota_A; class Polyangia; order Polyangiales; family Polyangiaceae; genus JADJRH01. Next base: position 5,150,696 of record JADJRH010000011.1, on the reverse strand, counting down.
GACAAGGGCCTGAAATCCTTTGAAGGAACATCCACGACAAAACGTTCCAACGGTGAACAGCGAGCGGCGAGCGCTGCTTTTCGGCGCGCTTCTGCTCACTGTTTCACCTTGGATCCAAGGGTGTGGGGCTACTCCGCCTCCGCAGCCAAAAGTGCAACCGTTGCCGCCGCTCAAGTCGGCGCCGCTCGCTGAACTCATTGCATCGGCTTCGCTCAAATGGGCGCTTTTGGTTGCGCCGCGTGATCTCTACAACGTGCCGTGGATCCCGCCGCTTGTGGACTTGGCTGTGTCCGGGGCGCGTTTTGACAGGTTTGCATCCACCACCGGAATTGATCTGCGCACCGTTCCCGAGGCGGTGATCACGGCAAGCGCATCTGACAAAGATCAGGCAGGCGACGTATTTTTTTATCTGGCGCGTCACAAAGGCGACGCGAGTTTGATCGAGCGAGCGTTTCGGGCTCGGCTTTCTTCCAACGAGAAGCGCAGTGTTGACCGGCCTGACTTGGTTCGCGTCAGCGGCAAAATAGGGCTCGTTCCCAACGCCGCCGTGCTCATCGGTCCCGACGTTGCCGGCTTTCAGGAGGGGGGAAGCAGCTCGCGAGGCCCATCGCGGATCGCCGGCCTCTTCGCCGAAGGAAAGCTCAAGAGTGTACACACGCTGTTTGCATCTCCACACCTTCGGAGCCTCGCCGCCGCGCTTGGCGCGGCCCCGCTTTCTGCGTTTGCGCCCGGCCCATTTGAAGGCGATCTCGCTCGCGGGCTTCGAGGTTTGCTCGGCGCTGCCACGGCCGTCGGCGCTGTTGTTCGCCCCACCGAACGTCGCGGTCTTGCGGTCACTCTCGCTGTGGGCGGCGATTTTTCTACGAGCGCCGGCGCCGCCGCAGCCGAGCTGACCGCGGCGTGGAACGAACTTGCACAGAGTCGGCTTGGGCATCTGCTCACGCTCGATGCTCCGCTCGCGCCCGCCTCGGTGACTGCCACTGCCGAAATGTTGTTTTTAACCGTGGAGCTTTCGGGCCAGGGCGTGGCTGACGGGCTTTCGAGAGCCACGGCCACCAAAGTTTCGGACATCTTCAAGTAGAGAGAAGGGGATGGCCCACCGAAGGTGGCCAATGAGTACACAAATATGTGTACGCATAAGCGGCATACTGTACTTCAAGGGCGCGTCGATCAGCCCGGCCTGCAACACTGAGCTGAAAAATTGAGTACACAAAAGAGAAGTGTACTCACTTGATCAAATGCGTTTTACGCCGGTTGGGCCTTTTTTCCGCGCACGGCTTTCCAGATGGTCGGGGTCGCGAGCACACCGATCGCCGAAAGAATGAGCCCCGCGCCGACCAACTCCGATGTGGGCGGTGATGTTGCGCCCGCGATCACTGTCAGCGCCGCGGTGGCCACCAACCCGGCCAGCACACTCGATGCTCGATTGACCGGAACACAAAAGGTGTTTTCGCGTTTGTCGAGCAACACCAACCCGCCGAAAACGCCTGTTCCCTGCGACAGAACACCCACGATCGCGGCCGTGCCCACAGCGCCGCTTTGCCAGATGTCAGAAAATCCGCGGCGCACATCCATGCCGATCGAACCGTGCCCAACAAGAGCCACAACGATCAATGCGGTGACGATTGCGGGCGTTGCCACCATTTGCTCTTCCACAAAGTATTTCAGGCTGTCTTCCGGCCTGTCGCTCTTTGCGTTTCGGCTCATAAAGCGCAGCCGAACAAAGTACGCAACGAGGTACACCGTCACGTCCACCGCCGCGATGGTTGTCATGGCGTAGCTCTTTGCGTCGGTGAACGCCGCCACCAGCGCGCCCAAACTCAACGCCAGCGCAACCCACGAAAACCACTTTACGGCGCGACGACTGATCGCATCGACAATCGGCGCCATCACAAGCATTCCGCCCCGCATCAGCAGCATCATGAAAACAATCGACACGCCTTCAAATGTGTACGCAAGCGTGGTTGTGCCAATGACCGCGGCTGTGGCGAGCCCTGAGAAAAATGTCCAACGCCCGGGGAAAGGTACACTTCGCCCAAACACAGTTCGGCGGCCGGCGTATTGCCAAAATCCCATCACCGTCATGAACGTGAACATGGCTACGAGCGATGCGACGGTGGTGATCGGGAGCAGCTCGAACCCCGAAAGGGCGCGCGGCATCCCACTCAGCTTTCCCTGCGAAAGAAGCTTTGTCAGCGCGCTGTACGGTGCGTAACAAGCGAAATATCCAAACGCGTATCCCCAGATCGCGAGTTCATGCGTGAGGGTGCTGAGCTTCATTTTTTCTTTGGTTGACCCACCACGCGGATCGTAACCGTTGCGACTCCGGCTTTCACAATTCCAAGCGTTTCTGCGGCGCGTCGTGAAAGGTCAATGACGCGTTTTTTCTTTCCGAATGGGCCGCGATCGTTGATTTTGACGACCACGCTTTTTCCGTTGTCCAAACGCACTTCAACGAGCGTTCCAAACGGAAGCGTGCGGTGCGCGGCCGTGAGCAGAGTGGGATCGTACACTTCACCGCTCGCCGTTTTTCGCCCTGCAAGCGCGTCTGAGTAATAACTCGCCTGACCCCGCGATTCTGAACCGACGGCGCCCGATGAAGTGTCTCCGCCCGTCTCAACGCTTTCTTCGCGCGCCGCGAGTTTGCCGGTTGTCCCCGCACGATCGCTGGAAACGCCCGAACCCGAAGTTGTGCCGCGCGGCGACGACGCGGCCGATCCACACGCTGTGGCTCCCACACATGCGAAGGTGACAATCACCAATCGCTTTGCAAATCGGCTCGTCCCTTCGCGCATCGGCCAAGAGTACGCATCAATGGTAGCCTGCGCGCGCTTGAGCACGCCCTCCACGTCCAAAGTAAAAGCCGAACGCCCTTCCATCGGCCACCTTCCAGCACTCGACGGTCTGCGCGGCACCGCCGTCATTGGTGTACTCTTCTTTCACGCCGATCAACTTCGCGGCGGGTATTTGGGCGTAGATCTCTTTTTCGTTCTCTCCGGTTTTTTGATCACGTCGCTCCTGATTGCCGAACATCGGGGCGCCGGACGCATTCGCCTCGGGGCGTTTTGGATCCGCCGAGCCCGCCGCCTTCTTCCCGCGGTGCTTTCACTCGTGCCCGCGGTTGCTGTGTACACATGGCTTTTTGCGAAGCCGAGTGAGTGGGCGCGCATTCGCGGCGACGGAATTGCAACGCTCGCCTATGTCGCAAACTGGCGTTCAATCTTTGCCGGCAAAAGTTATTGGGATCTGTTCAACGCGCCGTCCCCGCTGGAGCACACATGGAGCCTGGCGATCGAAGAGCAGTTTTATGTGTTTTGGCCGCTCATGGCGTGGTTTGTTCTCGCGCGTTTTCAAAAATCGGTGCGCGCTCTCTTTGTCCTTTCGGCGGTGCTCGCCGTCTCTTCCGCCGCGGCCATGTTTCTGCTTTTCGATCCGCAAAATTCGTCGCGTGTGTACATGGGCACCGACTCGCGCGGCGCGTCCATTCTCGTGGGTGCGGCGCTCGCATGTTTCTTGGGTGAGCGTTCACCCATTCAAAATACCTCGGCAATAAAGCTCTTTGACGGGCTCGGCGCGCTTTCTCTGGCAGGCCTCGGCGCTGCGTGGGTGTGGCTCGAAGGTCAAAATCCGTTTCTCTACAAGGGCGGATTTTGGCTCACCGAAGCTTGTGTACTCATTCTCATCGTATGCGCCACACTTGGTCAAAGGAGCTTCATCGCACGGGTCTTTTCATTCGCCCCGCTCCGGTGGGTGGGCCTTGTTTCGTACGGTGTGTACCTTTGGCACTGGCCGCTTTATTGTGTACTCACCAAACAACGAACAGGTATGGACGGCTGGACGCTCACAACGCTGCGGATCGGTGCGACGTTTGTTGTTGCGTACATTTCGTACCGATTCTTTGAGCAGCCCATTCGCAAAAATGGGCTGCCCTTCGGTCGACCTTTTGTGGTCGTTCCCGCGGCATTTGCCCTCTCGATCGCGCCGTTGCTTTTCGTTACTCGCGGAGCCGCGGAGCCGACGGCGGCATCCAATCCGCTCGTTAACGTTCCGCAGATCTTTGGCAACTACAACGACAACATTCGTGAGTTGCCACCGCCGGACGAGGTTTCAAAAGGTACACAACGCGTGCTCGTCCTCGGTGATTCTGTTGCGGTGGCCATGGGGGACCGCCTTCGATTTATGCAGGACGCGGGGCCCGCAAAAGTGGCTGTTCGCGCGAGCGGAGACTGCAACATTCTCGACGAACAGTTCACTACCAAGAGCCTCAACAACCGGCGTCACGAAGGGGGTGACTGCGATTCAAAGTGGCAGGCCGACGCGCTTGAACTGAAACCCGATGTGGCGTTGGTTGTTCTCGGCGGAGCCTTTTTTGCTCCCGTTCAAATCGACGGTGACTGGCGCAACGCCTGCGACGACAAGTGGAACCGAGCGATCGTCGCAGAACTGTCGCGCAACCTTCTTTCTCTTTCACAACACAGCAAAAAAGTGGTTGTCGCGCTTGTTCCGTACCCCGTCGAACATTGGGCGAGCGACAAATGGAACCGCGCGACCGATTGCTTCAACAACGCGGTTCGTGAAGTGGTTGCGGCCGACACCTCGACGAAAGTGTCGCTGCTCGATCTCAAGTCGCAGATCTGCCCCGGCGGCGATCACACGTCGTGTGTACTCAAAGACAGCGGCGCGCCGATTCGACCCGACGGCATGCATTTCGAAGGCAAAGGCGCCGAAGCGATCGCGCGCTGGACGCTTCAACAAATCCGTTAGTGTACACAATGCCCCCCTGGGCCGCGCGCTTCGCGCACAGCCGCCCCCCCAAGGCGCTCGCTTCGCTCGCGCCGGGGGGGCCCAACCCGCTCGATCAGCTCGATCACACAACGCCCCGCGCGCCCGCCATTTTGTTTCGCCACGCCGATCGAATGTGTTCACGCACCGGATCGGGCAGGGGCCCCTCTTCGATTGCAAGCGCGAGCGCGCCGAAGCTCTCGGGCCTGGTGGTTCCGACGATCGCGCTGTCCACACCCCATGTGTACACAGTGAAGCGAATTGAAAGCGCGTCGGGCGACATTCCGAAGCTCGGCAATCCAAGGCGTTTGCCTCGTTCCCAATAGGTTGCAACGTCCGCGCGATCTGGACGCGCTTCGTGCCGCCACCACGCGTTGGCCAATGGGCGCTTGGCGATCACACCGAGGCCTCGATCTTTTGCGCGCCACAAAATGTGATCGATCGCCTCCTCGTCCCAAGGGTTCACGCTCAGCTCAATCGATCCAAACGCGCTCGAAAGCGCCGCCTCGTCGAGAGCGTTGTTGTCGCCCGAATAAGCCGCGACGCGCACCTTTCCCGCGTGAACGGCGTCGTTCAGCGCTCGCGTCGCTTCTCCCGCGCGCAACACCTCTTCGCTGCACGAGTGCAGGTGAACGATGTCGATGTGGCCCGTCTTCAGCTTTGCGAGCGCTTCATCAATGCCTCGTGAGACCGACTCGTACGACCAATCCGCGGCGCCTTCGATTCCGTAACCCACCTTTGTGGAGAGGATCACGCGGTTGCGACGCCCCTCGATTGCGCGTGCGATTCGATCCTCCGAGGCGCCGTAACTTCGCGCCGTGTCGATCAACGTGACGCCGTGATCGAGCGCGGCGTGCACAACGCGCGTTGCATGGTCGTCCGAGATCGAAAGGTCACCGATCGCGCCGGCGCCA
>JADJRH010000010.1 GCA_016712345.1 Polyangiaceae bacterium | reverse complement strand
TCGCTTCAATAAAGCGACAGGCGCGCCTAATGGCCTCACCGGCGCTCACCCCATTCAGGGAGTTTAAGTCCATCACCCGGCGGGGCGCAGAGCGATGAGCCGCGGCGTCAGAATGGCGCTGCGCTTGTTGCTCCAGGTCTTTGTGCGGTCTGAAAAAATGCATTAAGATCAGGGTAGAATTGAGTTGGCAGCTGCGGCTTCCAGATCGGGCGTCGAAACAAGGGGTCCACGTGGTGTGTGTACCTCGGTCGCTTTGCAAAACACAAAGCGTACACCGGTTTGTACACAACGGAGCTGGTCGATGTCTTTTGATAATGGCTGACATCCATGCCAGGGTTCAAGTTTTCGATTGTGGCAGCGAGAGGGCATATTTTGTTTCCTTTTTCATTGAGTAGAAAAGAAAAAACGTCGCTGCGCCACTGCAAATCAAAGGCGCAAACAGACACCACGATGGCCTGCGTCGCGGCGGTGCCCAGCGGCCGCAAACGAAACCCCCTAAGTGGTCAGCCCTACGGTCAGGCGCGATAGACGCGCCCTGTCGACTTACAAGTGCCGGTCCCGGCGCTCTACTCTACTCATCCCTGAATGGCAGGGTCGGATGAGAGGTAAACTCCGTGGCATCGTGAAAGCCCTTTGCGTTTTCGACCATTCGACCACGTATTGACAGGGCCCTGTTTCTTCACACGCCACGTTCAACACCTTTCCCGTGGTGCCCGCGTCCACTTTGGGAGTAGTCGTGTCTGAAACGGCGGCACACAAGGGCCCCCTTTGCACAGCCCCCGGTTGTTTTTCGCAGTCGACCGGGGAGAAGGCGACACCACCGGCGGAGCATGATGATCCGGCGAAGTGGTAGGCGCGGGCGCAACATTCTGACTCGACGTTCCGGTCGAATGCTGCGCTTGATACTCCTTCAGAATCGACTTACCCAACGCCCATGCGCTGTCGGTGAGGCGATGCGCCACGCGTTTTGGGTAGGTGCCCAAAGATAACCGACGTGCCGAAGGCGGCTCGCACCTGGTCGGGGGGGCACCACCGCAAACGGATCTGAATGCGATTCCGCTCGCGATTTTCAGACATTTCCGCGTCCCCAAATGTCTCTGTCCGTGGACCGGCTTTACGTTGCGCGTCTTCAATTCTTCAATGCGGTTTTGAGTGCGCCGAATCTTGGTCGGTGTTGATCACCACCTTTTGACAGGTGGGTTGTGCCTACCGCGCCGACCCTCTGAATAATGGCCGCAATGTCAGATTCACTGACCTTTCGTCGGCGCAACATTTCGCTCGCGACCGCGGGCCAACGCCGATCCTTTTTCTTATAAACGGACCGCACCACATCCCTTATCATCCGCGCTCGCGACAGGCGGTCTTGGGCGTCTTGGGACTTCTTCTCCAACTTTGGCAATGGCGTCGGGATCGTCGGACGAGATCCCGTGCTTGTCTCGATTTGCTGAGCGCGATGCCGGAGTTTTTCGGCTTCTCGGCGAAGCGTGAAAGCGCGACTTGTGGTGGTGGTGTTGGTGACCTTGCCCTCCACTTCGCTCGCCTGTTCGCGAAGACGTTCAGCGCGTGCGGACCGTCGTTGCTCGTAGAAGTTTTGGAAGGGGGGCACCCTGACCTTCCCTGTTTTCGTCCACATCATCGGCGTCGCCTTCACCATCGTCGGTGGTCAGAGGCGGTGATTGGACCGTCAAGTCAGATGAGACTGCCGCGTGGTTCAGATCGTCGGCGGTCACGCCGAGGGCGCTGGGTTTGGCTTTCGTACGCCTTTCAACTCTTCGTGATGCGTCAAGATCTCTCGAATGCGCGCGCACGGCGAGTTTCATCATACGGAGCGGTCCAACTTCCGGAGCGAGCCACGCCATCGAAAGCCCGCTTCGTGCAGTGAAGAGCGTACGCTTGCGTGGGGCTTGTCCAGAAACCTCACCATCAGCGAATTGCCCGCGCGATCTTCGGTGAGCACAGCATCGGCAAACGTTGACGTGATGACCGGATCTCGCAGCGTCGGCGAAGGAATGATCGAAGGGGCTTTGGGTAGAACAACCGGCGCTTGCTGCGGTAGCGGTGGAGCCATGGGCACAACGACAGGAGTCGTGTGCTGTCTGGTTGCGCCCGCGCTTGGGGTAGTCGCCGCCGTGCGTACACCGGTGTTCGCTGCGAAAACGGTTGTCGTCGGCGAACGTCGGGTCAGACTCAACTGTGACCCCGCTTGTGCGAGCCAACTGTCAAACCCGGCTGAAAACACCTGTTGAGTCTGCTGGCTTCGTGGCGGTGGGCGTGCAGTGGAGGCCGTATGTTCCGGCGCATCAGCCGTGTCGGCCGCATCCACATCCATTCCAAATAGCCCCGGTTGTGCAGCAGGTGGGGGAGGAACCACTACAGGGATGGCCGGCGGTTCAGGGGTTAGACCATCCATCCAAAGGGTACGCGCTTCCGCCGACAATTTCGGTCCATGATGGGGTACCGGCGAGGGAGCATCCATCGGTGTTGGACCTGCCGGTACTTACCACCGGAGTTGAGGCGGGTGCGCTCGGAGGGTTAGAAAATTGGTTTTCCACCCGCGTTTTCTTCGAACGGGTCAGCATGGTGCGCGGGGGTTGTGCTCTCCTTTCAACCCTTGCCTTTTGGGTAGATCGCTCGCCTTTGGCGGCGCTTCCACGTTCTTAACGGGCGTGCTCTCTGCCTTGGATGCACCGGAAGGGGGCGCCGTGTGCGCTCGCGCTTCGCAGCAGGTTTGGTCTTTTGCTCCCCCGTCGACTCTACCGGTTCTGAGGAGTGTCTTCCACTTGGGAAGGTTCGGCGAGCCGTCCACCCTCCGTTTCATACTGGTGGATCATGTGCTGCAATTCTACTTCGGCGGCGTGTTCATACGCGGCGAGCACCGCTTCCGGGTCTTCCTGCGCCATTTCGAGCACCGCTTCCAAAGCGGACACTCGACCTGACGCGAGCCGTCGTTTGAATTCGCCGCTGGTTTTGATTTGTTCAAAATAGGGTAGAAGTTCAGGTTCCAACCCATGGCGAACGGCGTCCAACGCATCCTCGCGACGCTCGCGCGGCGTGGTTCGAGCTTCGCGCGTTTTTTGAATCGCCCGGTTGAATTTCCGTGAACCTGCGGCGCCGCGGCGTTCTGCCTTGAGGGCTTCGCGTTGGGTAGAAATGGCTTCCAACTCTTGGGCAGATCGCTCTTCGATTTCCTGAACGGCAACTGCGCAACCGGTGCGAGTTTTGGCCAGTTCCGCGCGCCTTCGGCCGGTCGGCTTGTCTTTTGTGGAGGCTCGCGTTGCAGCGACGTTTACCTTGCAGGTTTGACGGGCTTGTTCGAGGGCCTTTTTTCGCCCTACACGCGCCTGTTTGGCGTCTTCTCCGGTTCTTGCAAGAGCGGCCTTGTTGGTAGCTTTGTCTTTGTCAGCAAAGTATTTGACCGCCTCTCGGCGCCCTTGCGCGGCGGCGTTTCGGAGAGCGCCGCGCGATGAATTCAGGTTGCCGATAGTTGTTTGCGTTGTCATGGAGAGGTTTCCTTGGATTCAGAGTCGCGCGGCAAGTCGTTATTCAGCTTCAAATGGGCAGATGGGTAGATGGTAGATGGGTAAGTGAGTGGCGGTTGGGTCAAATGGGGGTAACGTTCGAGCATTCTGCACAACCATGCGTACATATTCCCGAATCGGGGATTGTTCGTTGGCTGGCGTCTCGTGCTCGACCGCGGGTCGGTCCACCGGCGGCGCATCGGCAAGGGCGTCTGCCGCCTGTGAGTACACCGCGGGATGCCAAGTGAAACCCATCGGCCAAATCTTCGTAAAGATGCCAATGGCATAGAGGAGGTTGTCGAAAAGGCGCAGCTTTGCGCGCAGTCGAATTCGATTGAGTAACAGTCGAGCGGTTATCATGATGATTGTCCTTTCGAGCAAATCCAACACAGAGCACTAAAACGGGAATCGAGTGCCGCGCAGAAAAACACCGGCCACTTAGGGCACCCTCCCCATACTATTGACCTTCACTTCAAAGCGTTCGAACACCGACGCTTCAGGGTCATCAAGTATTGTTCCACCCCATCGTCGCCCGCCCACGCTTTGGCACCGGCCGGTGACGATACCAGCACATCGAGAATGACCTTTTCGCCCGAGCCCGCCGCGCACGCAAAGGCGTGGCGCAGCGCATCTTCAAGCGCCGGGAAGAAATCGGTATCGTTGCCGCGAGTGACCTCAAATGTCACATCGAGATGCCGGGACATGGTTACTCCAACGTGGGTAGACGACGAGGTGAAGAAAGTTGAGGTGGGCTTGTTCGGCGGTCTTTCCACCAGCGGTAGACCGCGTATAAAAAGCCCACAATGAGCGCGCCCACCGCAGCGGCGGTCAGGCCCTCCAGAGTCACGCGCCGGGCGATCACCAGCCGTGCCGCGTTCTCGCGCGAAAGCGATCGTCTGTAGCGATGGAATCGGGCAACGTCTTGGTCACTCCATCCACCGATTTGATACTTCGCGCGCACGTACCGGCGATGCAGGTCGGCCGGGTTTTGTCGCGTTCACGATACCAGGCGAGCCGATCTTCAGGCGTGGGTTGAAAAGATGTCTGCGACGGCGAACTGTACTCTTGTTGAACGGTCGGTTTCATGGCGGTCTACCCATCGCTTCATTCGGAGGATCTTGAATGCCCATTTGCCTTTGGGCAGACCGGGAATATCGTCGCTGAGGTATTCCTCATTGTCTGTCGGGTTGAGAAACGATGCTCGCCCATCGGAAAGAATGGCTTCGCGCACCAGATCTTCCATGGCTTCGCCAACAATCATTTGGAGAAGGGGAAGAGCTTCCTGCCAAGTGAGTTCAGCAAGCTGTCGAGCGCGGCTTTGATTTCTTCGATCGTGAATGGTTCTGAATGACGGTTGTAACGCACCACGATCCCTGCCAAGAAGTCAGGGGCAAAGCCGTGCAGTTCCTTCTTGATGACCGTGGCAACGGCCTTGTCGACCTGCTCTCGTGTGCCCACGGCATAGTCTTGGTTTTGCACTCGATAAACCGCGAGGCCGTAATACTCCGCTCCCGTTTTCATCATATCCTTCAATCTTCCTGCGTGGTCGGCGGCATCATGATTGACCGTCAATTGATACGGTATGCCCAGCGGCCTTTGGGTAGACCGCGGATCTCATCGCTGTCGAATTCCTCGTGATCGTAAGCTGCGAGGTAGAGTCCTCTACCGTCCTCTCCCACAACTTTCGCGATGAAGGCCTTCATCCAGTCGCCAATCAATGCACGAATAATCGGCGTGGCATCTTCCGAGAGTGACTCTTGGATAGATTGCAGGGCGCTCTCCAACCTGGCGGCCGACGACCCGCGCAAATACGGATTGCGCTCGATCAAGAAGGAAGCCAAAATGTCGGCCCGAAAGGCCCAGAGTGAGTCTTCAACCGCCTGCGCAGCGGCCTTGTTGGCTTGGCGCTCGGTTCCCACGGCGTACTCTTTCCCATCGATCTCGTAGATGGGTAGGCCGTAATGTTCTGAATCGGTTTTCATGGTCAAGATTTCCTGTTGATTCTATACCCGTCAGATCCCCGCGAACGGCGCGAGCACGTCTTTCGGCATCCCCGCTTTGCGCAACAGATCGATCACCGGCACTTTTGACCCCGAAGGGTCGGTGCCTTCCCACTGCATGGCGCGAAGCGTTTGCGAATAGTCCCAGTGTTCCCAGTCGTGAGCAGTTCCCGGCGGTTGAATCGGTGTTCCGTCCGTTCCGTGAAGGCCGTAGTTGACTGCGCCGCTCGCGCCGCGTTGGGCGATTTTGGGATGGACGATCCACTCTTTTCCTTCAGGTGCCCAGAGACGATTCCACCCTCCGAGGGGGATTTGACTGTCCAGTTTTTCGTTGAATTGGACACTCCACTCGACCGTTCCCATTTTTCGAGAACTCTCTTTTTGGTGTTCGGGTGTGTCCCACTTGCCAAGCGTCACCGGCGACATCCTTCGCGCGGCAAACCAAATCGCGTCGGAGATGGACTGGGTAAGTGGAAACCACTTGCGCAAACGGCAGATTTCCAACTGCTCGCGGTAGGTGACGGGTAGACGCAAGAGGAGTGTACCCATCCCGTCAATGTGGATCGGTGCACGCACCGCATGGGCGGACACTTTGAGTGTCAAACGCAGGCCTGCGGTCACCCCGCGACCTTCCCACGGAAGGTCAATCCAAGTAATTGGTTCATCGGTGCCCGACCGAATTGCCGCAAGCAAGAGGCCGCGGGAAGGATCGGTGAGTTTAACGGTCGGCGTAGAGGACATGGAAACATTCGACTCCACAGAAGTGAGCAGGGTAGGTTTGGGCGAAGGTTCAAGGGGCGGCGCCGGTTTCGTCGCGGGCTCTTTGATGTTCTCCAACATCGACGACACAAGGGCGGTTTCCGCCGCGACGGTGGACACTGGCAAAGGGTTCGGGTCAGTCACCGGCGCAAGGGTAGAAACAGTCACCGTCGGCTCTGTCGCGAGTGCCGGCGGCGCGTTGGGTGCCGGCTTGTCCGAAGTCACGTTTGCAGGGGCCTCGGTCTTCGCCGTGGGGGCGTCTGCCTTCACGGCGGGCGTTGCCTTGGTGGCCACCTGCAACGGCGCCGCGGTGGGCTTGGCGGGCGCGTTTTGGGGACGAGTGCGGGGCACCCAGAGTTTGCCACTCGCCAGCACGCGCACCCCTTTGGCCGCGCGGCAGACCCGAGCGGCAGATGCGTACACATCGGCGATGGTGATGGTACCCTTTTTCGTCGGGTCAAATCCCCGGTTCATAGAGTACACTTTGCCTGAAAAGCCCGCCGCCCCTTTTTCACCGAGCACCGTTTCAGGGCTTTCACCGGCCTTGTCGGGGAGAAAGTTGAGCATCAACCCATGGCCGGGGTGCGCTCCTGAAAGTCCACGATACTTGTACCACAAGGGTAGAACGACTTCGGCCAATTGGCGCTCCACACTCCACGACGCCACGGCCTTGACCTTCTCCCAGGTGTCAAACCCTTCCAGGTGCGCCGCCGTGGTGAGTTGGCAGAGCCCGGCCGCGACAAACGGCGTTTTCGAGTCGTTCCATCGTCGTTTTTGTCTCGGAAGTAGAGCGCGTGGGGCTTCCAACCTGACTCGTGTGCGATCACTGCGGCAAGGGTATCTACCGGTACACCCACGATCTGACTGGTCGCTACAACCTGCCGCACCACCGATGCGGGAAGGTTCTTGAGGCCATACACAGCCAACACCGATTTGGGTGGCCACCCGCTTACCTCGGGCCGGGCGCCTCCATAGAACAACCACTCGGCGGGCACGGGCGGGGGCGGTCCCTCGGGCAACGGCTCCTCACCGGTCAACAGTTGCGCCGCTTGGCGAAGAGCCGAATGGTAAGCCCGGTGAGCGCAGCACCACCTGAAAAATGCAAGGGGCGAGGCTAAGGGGCGTCATACCACGATCCCAAAGTAGAGTGAGGTAAGGCTCAGCGGTTGAATGGTCTGCGCAAAGCCGAGTGGATAGCGTTGCCCGTTGGGTTGCATGGGCACATTAACCGCGTGTTCTGCGGACGATAGGCGCACGATGGAGGCGTTTCCAACCCGTGCGTATTGGGCGCCCCGAGGGCGCGCAATCTCCCCACTTGCGCGCATGAACGAAAGTGTCAGCTCGAAACCGGGATCCGGCCGGCAATGTTGAAGAGTATGAAACACCCGAAAGCGTGCGTTTCCCGCTCCACCGGCAATCGCCAAACTTCCACCAAGGGGAGTCCAAATGGAGCCAACATCCACTTCCCATTCAGGGGTAGAGCTGCCCGTTCCGTGAAGATGGTCGCGACGGCGAGCGGAGATGTCTTCGCCCGCGAAAAACGGCTTGTAAATCAGGTAGGGAAGTCGCCCGCGTTCGTCGGGTGAAAGCTTCCCATCCCGGTGCTGCATCTGTACTGTGACAAGATCGCCGGCGCACACGTCACAGATGGTTTCTCGCCGTCCAGCGGTGAAGTCCATGTCACGGCCCCTCAGATGGGTAGACGGCCTGCACCAGCGAAGACAGGATCTCGGGCACACGACGCAGCAATTTTTCGGCCGTTTTGGGGTCTTCTTCCAACGCGCGCAGAAGCAGGGCGATCTGACCTTTCATTTGTGCGGCCCCGGTCCACTGCTGAACCGCTTCCAGGACAAGATTGAGCGTGTCATTGTCGAGGAAGGGTGAAGCGTGATTCTTGAGCGCCGAAACTTCTTCTTCCAATTCGAGAATGCGGCGGTACTGACTGCTCACCAATTCCAACGTGGTAAGCTTTTCAGTTTCGGCGGCCTGGGCGCGTTTTTCGGCCGATACGCGCGCAAATTCCAAGTCATCGGCCATGCGCTCATACCGGGCCAAAAAGGCATCTTCCGGGGCGCGCCGCGGCCTTTCGGTGGGAAGGTCAAAGTCGGCCGCAATCTCTTGCCATTGGCCATCACCGCCCACATACCGCGCGGCGTAGGTGCCCGGTTGAGGTGTCTGAAGCTCTTCCGGTTCAATGGAAAGTTTGCGCCCGTCGCTGCCGGTGTACACCAACGTCACACGGGCAGGATCAATCGCCAATGCGGCGCTGACCTTTTTTCGCCATTGGTAGAAGGAAGGTTGAATGTCGCTCATTTCAACCCCACCGTCACGAGCAACACCGCACCGGCAACCCCTGCCACGGCGGCACCCACTTTGACCTCCACAGGAACGGCACGCCAACCCTCGCCAAGCGCGCTTGTAGCCGCCTGCGCAGCGCGCTGCATTGCATCCAATGTTTCCAGAGCATTGGTGCTTTCGGTGACCGACGGTGGACGGATGTTGGTTTTGGGTAGACCCAAATTCTGACGGGTCAGATTGACATCCGCCACCAACGCGCCAAGCGCTCCCACGTCGGGGCTACCGGCTTTCCACTTATCGCGAAATGTCAACCAGGCTTGATAACTGTCGCGTGCCAATCCGGTCTTGAGTTTCTCGACGCCAAAGTCCTTTTCCATCCCTGCCCATGCGGCGGAAAGTTCTTGAAACGTGCGCTCCGCGGCTTCGTTTGGGCCGAAAAATCCATCGGTGCGAAGTTCTGACCGAAAGCCCTCCACCGGAATGTCGCCCGTTGCATGAGTACACAACTCTACCAGGCGCTTGGCACCGGCGGCGTCGGTTGGAAAGCGTTGCCACCTTCGGCCGGACATCTCCACACAACACTTGTCGTGCTCGGTGCGCGCGCACAAAACGCCGCCCCAATTGTGGATGTCAGGTGCGACGCCGTGCCGGTTTAGCCGTTCGGCGATCACACGTGCCACACGCTCGCGAGCGGGCAAGGGTAGACGTGTGACCCCGTTTCCGGTCAAGGCGTCGTGGAGGATGAGTTTCCAGTCGGAGGGCAACATGGCGCAATCTCGGGTAGGTCAGAAACGAACGGGTGATGTGTACGCAGCGGTCAATAGTCGTCGTCGTCGTCGTCGCCTTCGAGGTCGTCGTCCCCCTCCAGGTCGTCATCGCCTTCCAAGTCGTCGTCGCCTTCCAAGTCGTCATCCCCCTCCAAGTCGTCGTCGCCTTCGAGGTCATCCTCCCCTTCCAAGTCGTCGTCACCTTCGAGGCCGTCATCCCCTTCCAAGTCGTCGCCCTCCAGGTCGTCATCGCCTTCCAAGTCGTCGTCGCCGTCGAAGTCGTCACCGTCGCCCACGGCGCACGAAGAACACCCGGTTTCGAGCCTGCATTTGGCGCAACTTCCGCCGCATTTGCACTCGCGCGCCCCTTCCAAATCCAGCACGCCATACCCTTGGTCGGCGAGGGCATCTAACCCGTCATAATCTTCCATCGGGCTGAGTCGAGGATCGAACCTCTCGTTTTCCACTCGAACATCCGGCCGCGATTGGAAGGGTTGATCCGGCGGTGCTGCAAACGGCGCTGTATTGACCGGCGGTGCGGTATTGACCGGCGGTGCGGCTGGAGGTGGAGCGGCCGGAGGAGCCGCTTGGGGAGGTTCCACCACGGGCGCGGGCGGTGGAGCTACCGGCGCGGCGTAAGGTACACCAGGCGGTTGAGTGGTAAAGGGCACTCCCGGAGGGATCGCGGGCGGGTGTGCAGGCGGGCCATAGGGTAGGTTTACAGGTCCAGTGGGAGGGTAAGGATAGGGCGCACTGAAGGGTGCGGTTCCCGGCATTCCCGGTGCTTGGGTAGGTTGTGGAGCGGGTGCGGCCGGAGCTTGCGCCTGCGCCAAATAAGCCTGAATCATGGCCTCGAACGCCTTTGAGTTGTTCACATTCGGGCGTTGACCTGACAGCACCATGCGAAGGAGTTGTCCGAGCTGTTGATCCCGTTGCGCATTGCGAAACACGCGCGGGTTGTTGGCCAGCTTGCCCAACGTCTCCACGTTGCGAAGCTCGCGCTTCAGCACGTCCACATCGTTGTTGGTCTTGGCGCGACGGATGTTTTCGCGAATGTCTTTTTCTGCCGTTCAATCTGCTTGTCGAACGCCCGCGCCGAGTTGTAATCGTTCAGGTCTTCTTGATACTGGGCGACCTTTTCCCGCCACGCTTTGAGCTTTTCTTGTCAATGATGGAGCCTTTTGGACCGCGGACGAGATAGTCAATCGGGGGCATGAGGGGCACCAACGCCGCTCAATTTCAGGGTCCGACTCGGCAAGGCCGGACACCAATACCGACAGGGGTTTGTC
The DNA here is from genome assembly GCA_016712345.1 of Polyangiaceae bacterium. GTDB lineage: Bacteria > Myxococcota_A > Polyangia > Polyangiales > Polyangiaceae > JADJRH01. The sequence continues at coordinate 2,739 of JADJRH010000010.1, read as the reverse complement.
TTTTTCTTCACGGAAGATCATCTTCTTTTTCTCCACAGTCGAAACGTCAGGCGAAGGGGTTTCCGCAACGGTCGGCGCTGGGTCCGGTGCGGGCTTGTGAGCTTCCACGGTGCGCCGTTCAGGTTCGGCGGGCGCTTGGGGTAAGTCAGGTTTGCGGGAAGGTTTACCAGGCGGTTCTTTCTTGTTTTCCGCGGACCAGTTGAACGCCGCTTTCCCTCGCCACGTCGAGCGCCGCAGCCGCGGGCGGACCGTAGAAAGGCACGGCCGCAACAATCTTTTTCAGCGCAGCGAAGGTGTCGACCTTCCCACCGGTCACGACCGAAACGCCCGCCCCCTTTGCAAGCGCTGCACCGGCGAGTTGGATAGAACCGGTCGTGCGTACACGAGCGTTGGTTGCGGCGTTCGTGTGTACACTACCTATGCGTACGCCCGGCGCTTGAACGCCCGCCGTGTGTACGCGTCGATCTACCCTTGTTGAGCGCTGTGAAACCCCATCGATTGCCGCCCCGGCGGTTTGGGGCGCGGCGGCTTTCATGGGTGCGTTTTTCCGCGTGCGCCACCATTCCACCGCAATTGCGGAGGACATACCACCGAGCGCGGAAGCTGCTAAATGCAAGAGGGCTGTGGTCAGGGTCAACATGGTTGTTCCAACTCACACGAGAACGTTTCACCGGTCGTATAGAAGTCAGGCCCAGGGTCTTTCATCCCGTGCCACACCGACGGATCCCACACCCGCCAAGCCCCTTGTTGACCATCGAACACGCGCACATACGCGTGAGCCATGGCACCCTCGCGCGGTTGAGTGATACTCAACGCCACGCGAAACCCTCTCAGAAGCAGGTGCGCCGCCCACAGAGCCGCCAAGTCTTCACAATCGGCCTCAATAGGCTTGTCGTGCGCCCGCTCCCGGAGTAGAGAAAAACACGTCCACCGGTCCGTGCCGCGGGTGGTTCCGTGGGTAGATCGCCGACCGTCGCGTGTGTACACAATCGACGCACGCGTTTCCCATCGGCGATGAAGCTCGTCGCGAACCGCTGTGTCAGACTGACAGTCGACCAAGTTCGCTTTGGCGAGTGCTACCAAAAACTGAACCAACCCGCGAATGGAGGTGGCGACCTCCACAAAGGGCACGGCTTACCGCAATGCCCCGGCGCGACCGAACGGACGAATCAACCGATTTAACCCGGCGAGGCGCTTTTTGAACGGTCCAATCACGCCCGCCCACGTTTGATCGCACGGCGAGGCCTGCACTTTCAACGTGACGCCCGGAATCTGAAGGCTTGTCGGTGAAGTTGTGGACCTGCACTTGACGGTGGTTTCAGGCGTGAACACCTGACCTACCCACGGCTACAAAGTGCTTGTCCATCCCATCGTGCGCGAAGATCGCCGGGTCGGCCCCTTGCACTTCGGCAAGTTACCTTCGCCTTCGATGGTGGCCTTGGCGAGCACAATATCAATACCCGCCACTTCAAACTTGGCACTTTTCGACCATCCCATTGGAGGATGCGCCGCGCTACGGGGCGCACTGCAAAGGGTTTATTGCCAATCGCTTCGCCGATTTCTCCGAACGTTGTTTGTACTTCGTTGGACAGATCTTCCCATCCCTCCAACCGGATCGCTTGTACCATGGTAAGGTTTCTCCGTGTTTCTTTGACTGTCTGAAAAACTGGAATGTCAGCGGTCAGAAGTCGCCGCGTGTGTCGGGTGTGTCGTCCACAACCGGCATCCCGAACGTCGGGCCCTTCCACTCCACTCGTCTGAATGCCTGTCGGTCGGGCTTGGAGAGCCGTACCGCGTGGAGGCCCGCTCCAAGCGTATGATGAAGGTGCCTCGCAACGACGAGCGAACGCCGCGCAGCACACGAGGCGACTTGGTTTTTCAACTTGGCCGCCACCAGGGCGATAAAGTTCAATACCGCCTTTGACACCCACGGCAACCCCACCAACGAGGCGGTGCAACGCGTGGGCGCTCGTGAGAAGCCACAGCGGTCGATTCCTCAATGGCAATGTCAAGCGGCTGTCTAGGCAGGATCGTCCGCGCCGCTCTACCACCGCCAGCGCGAGCCGAGTTTCCCGCGGCGTTGGCGACATCAACGGTCAAGCTTGTTGTCGCCCTGGTGGCAGCTTTCGGAACGAGCCAGCGGCCTCCGGTCGAGCGAAAGAACATCGCTCGGCTTTGGGGCACCGGTAAGGCGTATGGTTGAGGTTGTGAACCTGGCGGTAGGTTTCTGCGGCCATGCCAGAGCACCAGTTTGCGGCCGAGCGGGAAGGGCGAAAGGGGCGTCGGCGGGGGGTGGATACCAACTCGCGTTTTGGGGCGTGCAGGTGCTTTCGATTTGGTGGGGTGTGGGGGTTGGGGAGTTGACAAGAGCGGTTCGGTTGTCAGTCAGCGGGAAAAGGGGGCCGTTTAGTGGAACTCATTCAGGGAAGAGAGAGTATCGTCCGCGCTGCCGATGGGCACACGGGAATGGCGGAAGACTTGCGTGTGCGGTGTGGGCAACCCGCCAGTTGAGCGAGTGCCCAATGGCGAGCGTTATGCTGAGAATGCACACAACGTTTCGTCGTGAAGCTTCCACGCCAACAGATGCGCCGGAATCGGCACACGGGCAGGAATCACCCTATTCCGGCTCGACGTGGCCGTAAGCGACATGGCTCGCGTAGCGAAACGCGATTCAACAAAACATGCGCGCATCGGTGGAGCGAAACAGCATACGGCGAGTATATTTCCGTTGTGTGTTAG
>JADJRH010000009.1 GCA_016712345.1 Polyangiaceae bacterium | reverse complement strand
CCACGGCGTACTCTTTCCCATCGATCTCGTAGATGGGTGAGGCCGTAATATTGTTCTGAATCGGTTTCATGGTGAATTTCCTGTTGATTCTATACCCGTCAGATCACCAGACGGCGCAGGCATCTTTCGGCATCCCGCTTTGCGCAACAGATCGATCTCCAGCACTTTTGACCCCGAAAATCGAGGTGCTTCCCCGCTGCATGGCGCGAAGCGTTGCCAAATAGTCGAGCTGTTCCCAGTCGTGAGCAGTTCCCGGCGGTTGAATCGGTGTTCCGTCCGTTCCGTGGTAGTAGGATTGACTGCGCCGCTCGCGCCGCGTTAGGCGATTTTTGGGATGGACGGTCCACTCGCCAACTGGGTGCCCAGAGACGATTCCACCCTCCGAGGGGTTTGACTGTCCAGTTTTTCGTTGAATTGGACACTCCACTCGACCGTTCCCATTTTTCGAGAACTCTCTTTTTGGTGTTCGGGTGTATTCCACTTGCATAGCGTCACCGGCGACATCCTTCGCGCGGCAAGCCGATCGCGTCGGAGATGGACTGGGTAAGGTGGAAACCACTTGCAAACGGCAGATTTCAACTGCTCGCGGTAGGTGACGGTAGACGCAAGAGGGGTGTACCCATCCCGTCAATGTGGATCGGTGCACGCACCGCATGGGCGGACACTTTGAGTGTCAAACGCAGGCCTGCGGTCACCCCGCGACCTTCCCACGGAAGGTCAATCCAATAATTGGTTCATCGGTGCCCGACCGAATTGCCGCAAGCAAGAGGCCGCGGGAAGGATCGGTGAGTTTAACGGTCGGCGTAGAGGACATGGAAACATTCGACTCCACAGAAGTGAGCAGGGTAGGTTTGGGCGAAGGTTCAAGGGCGGCGCCGGTTTCGTCGCGGGCTCTTTGATGTTCTCCAACATCGACGACACAAGGGCGGTTTCCGCCGCGACGGTGGACACTGGCAAAGGTTCGGGTCAGTCACCGGCGCAAGGGTAGAAACAGTCACCGTCGGCTCTGTCGCGAGTGCCGGCGGCGCGTTGGGTGCCGGCTTGTCCAAGTCACGTTTGCAGGGCCTCGGTCTTCGCCGTGGGGGCGTCTGCCTTCACGGCGGGCGTTGCCTTGGTGGCCACCTGCAACGGCGCCGCGGTGGGCTTGGCGGGCGCGTTTTGGGGACGAGTGCGGGGCACCCAGAGTTTGCCACTCGCCAGCACGCGCACCCCCTTGGCCGCGCGGCAGACCCGAGCGGCAGATGCGTACACTCGGCGATGGTGATGGTACCCTTTTCGTCGGGTCAAATCCCGGTTCATAGGAGTACACTTTGCCTGAAAAGCCCGCCGCCCCTTTTTCACCGAGCACCGTTTCAGGGCTTTCACCGGCCTTGTCGGGGAGAAAGTTGAGCATCAACCCATGGCCGGGTGCGCTCCTGAAAGTCCACGATACTTGTACCACAAGGGTAGAACGACTTCGGCCAATTGGCGCTCCACACTCCACGACGCCACGGCCTTGGCCTTCTCCCAGGTGTCAAACCCTTCCAGGTGCGCCGCCGTGGTGAGTTGGCAGAGCCCGGCCGCGACAAACGACGTTTTTCGAGTCGTTCCATCGTCGTTTTTGTCTCGGAAGTAGAGCGCGTGGGGCTTCCAACCTGACTCGTGTGCGATCACTGCGGCAAGGGTATCTACCGGTACACCCACGATCTGACTGGTCGCTACAACCTGCCGCACCACCGATGCGGGAAGGTTCTTGAGGCCATACACAGCCAACACCGATTTGGGTGGCTACCCGCTTACCTCGGGCCGGGCGCCTCCATAGAACAACCACTCGGCGGGCACGGGCGGGGGCGGTCCCTCGGCAACGGCTCCTCACCGGTCAACAGTTGCGCCGCTTGGCGAAGAGCCGAAAATGGTAAGCCCGGTGAGCGCAGCACCACCTGAAATGCGGGCGCGGCTAGGGCGCGTCGCCACCACGATCCCAAAGTAGAGTGAGGGTAAGGCTCAGCGGTTGAATGGTCTGCGCAAAGCCGAGTGGATAGCGTTGCCCGTTGGGTTGCATGGGCACATTAACCGCGTGTTCTGCGGACGATAGGCGCACGATGGAGGCGTTTCCAACCCGTGCGTGTTGGGCGCCCCGAGGCGCAATCTCCCACCTGCGCGCATGAACGAAAGTGTCAGCTCGAAACCGGGATCCGGCCGGCAATGTTGAGTATGAAACACCCGAAAGCGTGTGCGTTTCCCGCTCCACCGGCAATCGCCAAACTTCCACCAAGGGGAGTCCAAATGGAGCCAACATCCACTTCCCATTCAGGGGTAGAGCTGCCCGTTCCGTGAAGATGGTCGCGACGGCGAGCGGAGATGTCTTCGCCCGCGAAAAACGGCTTGTAAATCAGGTAGGGAAGTCGCCCGTTCGTCGGGTGAAAGCTTCCCATCCCGCAAGGCATCTGTACTGTGACAAGATCGCCGGCGCACGTCACAGATGGTTTCTCGCCGTCCAGCGGTGAAGTCCATGTCACGGCCCCTCAGATGGGTAGACGGCCTGCACCAGCGAAGACAGGATCTCGGGCACGACGCGGCAATTTTCGGCCGTTTTGGGGTCTTCTTCCAACGCGCGCAGAAGCAGGGCGATCTGACCTTTCATTTGTGCGGCCCCGGTCCACTGCTGAACCGCTTCCAGGACAAGATTGAGCGTGTCATTGTCGAGGAAGGGTGAAGCGTGATTCTTGAGCGCCGAAACTTCTTCTTCCAATTCGAGAATGCGGCGGTACTGACTGCTCACCAATTCCAACGTGGTAAGCTTTTCAGTTTCGGCGGCCTGGGCGCGTTTTTCAGCCGATACGCGCGCAAATTCCAAGTCATCGGCCATGCGCTCATACCGGGCCAAAAAAGGCATCTTCCGGGGCGCGCCGCGGCCTTTCGGTGGGAAGGTCAAAGTCGGCCGCAATCTCTTGCCATTGGCCATCACCGCCCACATACCGCGCGGCGTAGGTGCCCGGTTGAGGTGTCTGAAGCTCTTCCGGTTCAATGGAAAGTTTGCGCCCGTCGCTGCCGGTGTACACCAACGTCACACGGGCAGGATCAATCGCCAATGCGGCGCTGACCTTTTTTCGCCATTGGTAGAAGGAAGGTTGAATGTCGCTCATTTCAACCCCACCGTCACGAGCAACACCGCACCGGCAACCCCCGCCACGGCGGCACCCCTTTGACCTCCACAGGAACGGCACGCCAACCCTCGCCAAGCGCGCTTGAAGCCGCCTGCGCAGCGCTGCATTGCATCCAATGTTTCCAGAGCATTGGTGCTTTCCGGTGACCGACGGTGGACGGATGTTGGTTTGGTAGACCGAAATCTGACGGGTCAGATTGACATCCGCCACCAACGCGCCAAGCGCTCCCGTCGGGGCTACCGGCTTTCCACTTATCGCGAAATGTCAACCAGGCTTGATAACTGTCGCGTGCCAATCCGGTCTTGAGTTTCTCGACGCCAAAGTCCTTTTCCATCCCTGCCCATGCGGCGGAAAGTTCTTGAAACGTGCGCTCCGCGGCTTCGTTTGGGCCGAAAATCCATCAGTGCGAAGTTCTGACCGAAAGCCCTCCACCGGAATGTCGCCCGTTGCATGAGTACACAACTCTACCAGGCGCTTGGCACCGGCGGCGTCGGTTGGAAAGCGTTGCCACCTTCGGCCGGACATCTCCACACAACACTTGTCGTGCTCGGTGCGCGCGCACAAAACGCCGCCCCAATTGTGGATGTCAGGTGCGACGCCGTGCCGGTTTAGCCGTTCGGCGATCACACGTGCCACACGCTCGCGAGCGGGCAAGGGTAGACGTGTGACCCCCGTTTCGGTCAAGGCGTCGTGGAGGATGAGTTTCCAGTCGGAGGGCAACATGGCGCAATCTCGGGTAGGTCAGAAACGAACGGGTGATGTGTACGCAGCGGTCAATAGTCGTCGTCGTCGTCGTCGCCTTCGAGGTCGTCGTCCCCCTCCAGGTCGTCATCGCCTTCCAAGTCGTCGTCGCCTTCCAAGTCGTCATCCCCTCCAAGTCGTCGTCGCCTTCGAGGTCATCCTCCCCTTCCAAGTCGTCGTCACCTTCGAGGCCGTCATCCCCTTCCAAGTCGTCGCCCTCCAGGTCGTCATCGCCTTCCAAGTCGTCGTCGCCGTCGAAGTCGTCACCGTCGCCCACGGCGCACGAAGAACACCCGGTTTCGAGCCTGCATTTGGCGCAACTTCCGCCGCATTTGCACTCGCGCGCCCTTCCCGATCCAGCACGCCATACCCTTGGTCGGCGAGGGCATCTAACCCGTCATAATCTTCCATCGGGCTGAGTCGAGGATCGAACCTCTCGTTTTCCACTCGAACATCCGGCCGCGATTGGAAGGGTTGATCCGGCGGTGCTGCAAACGGCGCTGTATTGACCGGCGGTGCGGTATTGACCGGCGGTGCGGCTGGAGGTGGAGCGGCCGGAGGAGCCGCTTGGGGAGGTTCCACCACGGGCGCGGGCGGTGGAGCTACCGGCGCGGCGTAAGGTACACCAGGCGGTTGAGTGGTAAAGGGCACTCCCGGAGGGATCGCGGGCGGTGTGCAGGCGGGCCATAGGGTAGGTTTACAGGTCCAGTGGGAGGGTAAGGATAGGGCGCACTGAAGGGGTGCGGTTCCCGGCATTCCCGGTGCTTGGGTAGGTTGTGGAGCGGGTGCGGCCGGAGCTTGCGCCTGCGCCAAATAAGCCTGAATCATGGCCTCGAACGCCTTTGAGTTGTTCACATTCGGGCGTTGGCCTGACAGCACCATGCGAAGGAGTTGTCCGAGCTGTTGATCCCGTTGCGCATTGCGAAACACGCGCGGTTGTTGGCCAGCTTGCCCAACGTCTCCACGTTGCGAAGCTCGCGCTTCAGCACGTCCACATCGTTGTTGGTCTTGGCGCGACGGATGTTTTCGCGAATGTCTTTTTCTGCCGTTCAATCTGCTTGTCGAACGCCCGCGCCGAGTTGTAATCGTTCAGGTCTTCTTGATACTGGGCGACCTTTTCCCGCCACGCTTTGAGCTTTTTCTTGTCAATGATGGAGCCTTTTGGACCGCGGACGAGATAGTCAATCGGGGGCATGAGGGGCACCAACGCCGCTCCAATTTCAGGGTCCGACTCGGCAAGGCCGGACACCAATACCGACAGGGGTTTGTCTTTTTTCTTCACGGAAGATCATCTTCTTTTTCTCCACAGTCGAAACGTCAGGCGAAGGGGTTTCCGCAACGGTCGGCGCTGGGTCCGGTGCGGGCTTGTGAGCTTCCACGGTGCGCCGTTCAGGTTCGGCGGGCGCTTGGGGTAAGTCAGGTTTGCGGGAAGGTTTACCAGGCGGTTCTTTCTTGTTTTCGCGGACCAGTTGAACGCCGCTTTCCCTCGCCACGTCGAGCGCCGCAGCCGCGGGCGGACCGTAGAAAGGCACGGCCGCAACAATCTTTTTCAGCGCAGCGAAGGTGTCGACCTTCCCACCGGTCACGACCGAAACGCCCGCCCCCTTTGCAAGCGCTGCACCGGCGAGTTGGATAGAACCGGTCGTGCGTACACGAGCGTTGGTTGCGGCGTTCGTGTGTACACTACATATGCGTACGCCCGGCGCTTGACCGCCCGTCGTGTGTACGCGTCGATCTACCCTTGTTGAGCGCTGTGAGTCCCGGTCGATTGCAGCCACGGCGGTTTGGGGTGCGGCGCCTTTCGTTGGTGCGTTTTTTCCGCGTGCGCCACCATTCCACCGCAATTGCGGAGGACATACCACCGAGCGCGGAAGCTGCTAAATGCAAGAGGGCTGTGGTCAGGGTCAACATGGTTGTTCCAACTCACACGAGAACGTTTCACCGGTCGTATAGGTCAGGCCCAGGGTCTTTCATCCCGTGCCACACCGACGGATCCCACCCGCCAAGCCCCTTGTTGACCATCGAACACGCGCACATACGCGTGAGCCATGGCACCCCTCGCGCGGTTGAGTGATACTCAACGCCACGCGAAACCCTCTCAGAAGCAGGTGCGCCGCCCACAGAGCCGCCAAGTCTTCACAATCGGCCTCAATAGGCTTGTCGTGCGCCCGCTCCCGGAGTAGAGAAAAACACGTCCACCGGTCCGTGCCGCGGGTGGTTCCGTGGGTAGATCGCCGACCGTCGCGTGTGTACACAATCGACGCACGCGTTTCACATCGGCGATGAAGCTCGTCGCGAACCGCTGTGTCAGACTGACAGTCGACCAAGTTCGCTTTGGCGAGTGCTACCAAAAACTGAACCAACCCGCGAATGGAGGTGGCGACCTCCACAAAGGGCACGGCTTACCGCAATGCCCCGGCGCGACCGAACGGACGAATCAACCGATTTAACCCGGCGAGGCGCTTTTTGAACGGTCCAATCACGCCCGCCCACGTTTGATCGCACGGCGAGGCCTGCACTTTCAACGTGACGCCCGGAATCTGAAGGGGCTTGTCGGTGAAGTTGTGGACCTGCACTTTGACGGTGGTTTCAGGCGTGAACACCTGACCTACCCACGGCGCCACAAAGTGCTTGTCCATCCCATCGTGCGCGAAGATCGCCGGGTCGGCCCCTTGCACTTCGGCAAGTTTACCTTCGCCTTCGATGGTGGCCTTGGCGAGCACAATATCAATACCCGCCACTTCAAACTTGGGCACGCGAATGTGCTCGCTCAAGAGGGGCGACCATACCGCTCCGCGGAGCACCCACGGCGCGTTGGAGTAAGGCCCTTTGAAAACCATCACGCCCGAGTTTTTGCCGGGTTCAATGGTGCCAAACGACCCTACAAGGTAAATGGTAGGTGCGGTCTTCAGTTGAGCCTTGTACAGCGTGTCAAACCGAATCAACGTGCGCGCGGCTTCTTTCAGACCGACAACGATGCGGCGCCCATCCGCGGGCAGTTTTCGACCATCCCATTGGAGGATGCGCCGCGCTACGGGGCGCACTGCAAAGGGTTTATTGCCAATCGCTTCGCCGATTTCTCCGAACGTTGTTTGTACTTCGTTGGACAGATCTTCCCATCCCTCCAACCGGATCGCTTGTACCATGGTAAGGTTTCTCCGTGTTTCTTTGACTGTCTGAAAAACTGGAATGTCAGCGGTCAGAAGTCGCCGCGTGTGTCGGGTGTGTCGTCCACAACTTCGGCATCCCGAACGTCGGGCCCTTCCACTCCACTCGTCTGAATGCCTGTCGGTCGGGCTTGGAGAGGCCATTTCGCGTGGAGGCCCGCTCCAAGCGTATGATGAAGGGTGCCTCGCAACGACGAGCGAATGCCGCGCAGCACACGAGGCGACTTGGTTTTCAACTTGGCCGCCACCAGGGCGACAAGTTCAATACCGCCTTTGACACCCACGGCAACCCCACCAACGAGGCGGTGCAACGCGTGGGCGCTCGCGTGAGAAGCCACAGCGGCCGACTCCTCAATGGCAATGTCAAGCGGCTGTTCGGGCAGGATCGCCCGCGCCGCTCTACCCGCCGCGCGAGCCGAGTTTCCCGCGGCGTTGGCAACATCACCGGCCGTTTTTGCTGCCGCCCTGGTGGCAGCTTTGGAGCGAGCCAAAGCGGCCTCCACGAGCGAAAGAAACATCGGGCTCGGCTTTTGGGGCACCGGTAAGGCGGGCGGTTGAGGTTGGGGAACTCGGGCGGGTAGGTTTCTGGTGGCCATTGCAAGCACCAGTTTGCGGCCGAGCGGGAAGGGCGAAAGGGGTGGCGGCGGGAGGGGTGGATACCAAATCGCGTTTTGGGGGCGTGCAGGTGCTTTCGCGATTTGGTGGGGTGTGGGGGTTGGGGAGTTGACAAGAGCGGTTTGCTGACAGCCAGCGGGAAAAGGGGGCCGTTTGGCGGAACGCATTCAGGGAGAGCGTTTCGTCCGCGCTGCCGATGGGCACACGGGAATGGCGAAGACCATGCGTGCGGTAAGCAACCCGCCAGTTGAGCGAGTGCCCAATGGCGAGCGTTATGCTGAGAATGCACACAACGTTTCGTCGTGAAGCTTCACGCCAACAGATGCGCCGGAATCGGCACACGGGCAGGAATCACCCTATTCCGCTCGACGTGGCCGTAAGCGACATGGCTCTCGCGTGTAGCGAAACGCGATTCAACAAAACATGCGCGCAATTTGGTGGAGCGAAACAGCATACGGCGAGTATATTTCCGTTGTGTATTAGTATACACCATGAGAGGCTGGATGCGTTCGGCATCGGCGACACCTTACCGCCTTGTCAAACCGCGCTTGGATTAGCCACTTAGACCTTGTTTCCCTTGGTCGGTGTTATTGGGGCTGGGCAAGATTGTCATGTCCAACGTTACCCCGCACCCGAATCGGAGGTTGCCATGCTCAGGTTTCACGTGGGAGCGAACAAGGAAAAAGCCGTTCGCCGCTGGTCGATGGTGGTTTTCGCCATCTTGATGCTATTTGGTGCTTGCAATCCGTACGAGGAGTCTTCCACGGAGCCGACGCCCGAGCCGCTCGCTATTGGTCTATTCACGGCACAAACCCTTTGGGGTGATGCACCTCTTCAGAACGTTCTGTTTTGGCAAATCGACGCGCCTGAAGGAGCGACCATCCATTGCGAACTCGACCCTGACGGCGATGGTGATTTTGACGTTCAGATTTCGGATTGCCCTACATCCGGTGAGTACGAAGTCACGCTTGAAGAGGTTGGGGCAATTTCGGTTGGTCTTCGTGCGAAGGTAGGCGAAGAAGTGGCGGAAGCCCAGGAAACTCTCTTCGTAAACGGTATAGACTGGGCGCCCAACCTTGTACGGGTCAGAGCGCTACCGGGGCTGGTTTCGTCGGTGCTCGGGGAGGACGGCGCAGTAACGCTCATCTTCAACGATGAGGCAGCGGTACCCCCCTCGGCCTTGGTGCGCTCCTTTGGGATGAAGCGACCACTGGTTTCGTGCGGCGGGTAACGGATGTTACAACCCAAGGCAACAAGCTGGTGCTGGCAGTTACGCCGGCTTCGATATTGGACATAGCCACCGGTGGTTTTTGGGGGAAACGAAATCGAGATACGGGCGATGGCCAACAACCTATGGGCCTCTCGGTAACCGATTGCAACGCCGATTCTCTACTCAACACCTACTCAGCCGAAGAGTTTGGAATTCCAGAAATTTCGGTCACCTCGGGAGATGATAAGGTATATCTCAAAGACGGTAAGCTGTTGGTAGGCATTGACCCTGGAGTTGTTGTTTACGACTTTTGGGCCGGAATTTTCTCAGCGATCGTATTCGTAGAAACGCGGGCGTGCGGTAACTTCGGTCTGTCTGCCACAACCGAGCTGCTGAAAGGGGAGAAGGTTATTCCCGGTGTGGCGATGGGAGCGGAACTGGATTTCCACTTTTTCAAGGCCAGTGCTGGCTTCATGCCGCGGGTAGGCTACGAGGTGTCGGGTAAAGTCGGGGTGAATTTCACTTTCGTCGCGGGTGCGAAAACAACGGTCTATGTTTCCCACACCGCAGACAATCCGCTCGACTCAAGCCTCATCATTACGCCGCGGCGCAAGCTCTTGGAGGTATCGGCTGAAGCGGAGCTTGAAGCCAAAGTATACGTTCGCCCGGCAATTGAACTGGTGTGGGGTAACCCGCAAAAGAAGTGCATATCCAAAACAACAGTCAATGACGGAGCCCTCAAGCTGGGTGTCGATGCCGAGTTTGGACTCAAAGCAACCGGCACGCTCACCGCGACAAATACCAAAAGCGAGCTATGCCTCAAAGCCGGCTTCTACGGAGACGCGACGGCTCAGGTTATCCCACCCCTCAAGGTGATTGATTGTGTCGAGTTGACTGCCAAAATTATCGACCCTGCGCCGTTTTTCGATGAATGCTGGCCGATTGCGGGTGGTCCGACATGTTCCAATGGGTTGTGTGAAACGGGCGAAAGTTGCGCCTCTTGCCCTGACGATTGCCCATGCGAAGTTCAATGCCCCAATGGAAGCTGTAGTGACGGTGAAACGTGCTCGAATTGCCAGGCTGACTGTGGTGTTTGCCCGCAACAACCCCCGACCGCGCCGACCATTTCCGCACCGGCATTCGGTGAGGTTGACCAAGATCTGAATGTTGTTGTGACTGCTGGGGTGGACCCCGAGGGCAGTACCGTCAAGGTCCAGTGCACCTCAGTAGGATCAAACTATTCGACCACCGCTTTTGACTCGGCGTTCGTTGCAGGTGGCCAAACGGTTGATGCGACGTTCAATTGGAGCAGCGCCGGTATCAAGAACATCTTCTGCGTTTCGTTTGATCAGGGCGGCGTGGGTAGTTTGGTTGCGTCCGCAGTCATCCAGATTACACCCAAGTCAGGAATGCCGGACAACAATCCTCCCACGGCACCTACCATCTCGCTGCCGGCGTCGGGCAATGTCAACCAAGCGATTTCCGTCTCGGTCACCAAAGGGACTGACCCGGACGGCAATCAGGTGAAGGTGCAATGCACCTCCGTCGGGTCCAATTACGACGGCACGGCCTACGATTCAGGTTTGGGCAGTGGTGGGGTAACCGTCACGCCGTCCTTCACCTGGACCACGGCCGGGACGAAAACGGTGTATTGCACCACGTTTGACCAAAACGGTGCGGCGAGCAGCACACCGTCCAAAACCATCACCATCAACTCCGTCAACAATCCACCGACGGCTCCGACCATTTCGTTGCCGGCGTCGGGCAATGTGAACCAAGCGATTTCCGTTTCGGTCACCAAAGGGACCGACCCGGACGGCAATCAGGTCAAGGTGCAATGCACCTCGGTCGGGTCCAACTACGACGGCACGGCGTACGATTCAGGTTTGGGCAGTGGCGGTGTGACCGTCACGCCGTCCTTCACCTGGACCACGGCCGGGACGAAAACGGTGTATTGCACCACGTTTGACCAAAACGGTGCGGCGAGCAGCACACCGTCCAAAACCATCACCATCAACTCCGTCAACAATCCACCGACGGCTCCGACCATTTCGTTGCCGGCATCCGGCAATGTCAACCAAGCGATTTCCGTTTCGGTCACCAAAGGGACCGACCCGGACGGCAATCAGGTCAAGGTGCAATGCACCTCGGTCGGGTCCAACTATGACGGCACGGCCTACGATTCAGGTTTGGGCAGTGGCGGGGTAACCGTCACGCCGTCCTTCACCTGGACCACGGCCGGGACGAAAACGGTGTATTGCACCACGTTTGACCAAAACGGTGCGGCGAGCAGCACACCGTCCAAAACCATCACCATCAACTCCGTCAACAATCCACCGACGGCTCCGACCATTTCGTTGCCGGCATCCGGCAATGTCAACCAAGCGATTTCCGTTTCCGGTCACCAAAGGGACCGACCCGGACGGCAATCAGGTCAAGGTGCAATGCACCTCGGTCGGGTCCAACTATGACGGCACGGCCTACGATTCAGGTTTGGGCAGTGGCGGGGTAACCGTCACGCCGTCCTTCACCTGGACCACGGCCGGGACGAAAACGGTGTATTGCACCACGTTTGACCAAAACGGTGCGGCGAGCAGCACACCGTCCAAAACCATCACCATCAACTCCGTCAACAATCCACCGACGGCTCCGACCATTTCGTTGCCGGCGTCGGGCAATGTGAACCAAGCGATTTCCGTTTCGGTCACCAAAGGGACCGACCCGGACGGCAATCAGGTCAAGGTGCAATGCACCTCGGTCGGGTCCAACTACGACGGCACGGCGTACGATTCAGGTTTGGGCAGTGGCGGGGTAACCGTCACGCCGTCCTTCACCTGGACCACGGCCGGGACGAAAGCGGTGTATTGCACCACGTTTGACCAAAACGGTGCGGCGAGCAGCACACCGTCCAAAACCATCACCATCAACTCCGTCAACAATCCACCGACGGCTCCGACCATTTCGTTGCCGGCATCCGGCAATGTCAACCAAGCGATTTCCGTTTCGGTCACCAAAGGGACCGACCCGGACGGCAATCAGGTCAAGGTGCAATGCACCTCGGTCGGGTCCAACTATGACGGCACGGCCTACGATTCAGGTTTGGGCAGTGGCGGGGTAACCGTCACGCCGTCCTTCACGTGGACGACGACCGGAACGAAAACGGTGTATTGCACCACGTTTGACCAAAACGGTGCGGCGAGCAGCACACCGTCCAAAACCATCACCATCAACTCGACGGCGCCCTCGGTTACAAGCGTTTCGCCCTTGACGGCAACGTTCAATCAACTAAAGACGTTCACGATATTCGGGTCTAACCTGCCTTCTACGACCGTCGCATTTATCCCGGATTGTCAGGGCAGCACCGCCACCACGGGCACGTCTACCCAACGCACGTTTTCCTGCACGCCAATCAATACCACCGGGCCCAAAAATGGCGTGGTCAAGGATCAAACCGGTGGCACTACGCTCTTCAATTTCACCGTCGTAGTTCAGTAGCCCTCGAATACTCGCCGACCGCTGACCAGGCGATGAAGAGCCGCAGAGCTTCTACAGAATGTGCGTGGTTCATCGAACACACCAGCTCGACCCACGCACAAGCCTAATCAAGCGCCGCGCGGTCATCCCCACGCGAGTGTTAATGCTCGCCTGAAACCGCGGAAATTTGGACTCTCGCCGCGAATGGGGTGAACCGCATCCCAAGCAACAACACCAGGTGTTCGCCCGAACGTTATCCCGCGCGTGCGCCCGCTCGCCATGTTGAGACGCGCGTTTCACCCCACGCGCGTGGGGATGGCTTTAGACGGACAGCGGTTTGTTGGATCGAGTCGTTCCACCCCACGCGCGTGGGTATGGCTTACATTCGAGCGCTGTACGGCGCGAACGTCGCCGGTTCACCCCCACGCGCGTTGCGGATAGCAGTTAACGCTCAACGTGCAGCAATGGGCTTTGGAGCTTTAGCATTCGTGCAACCCCTACCTTGAACATTCGCCTTCCCTCCGTCTCGGATGACGGGGACGGGTGCGAAGGTGGCGTCAACCTTCCATCCAGCTCCAAGCTGCGCGGAGAAGGTTCGAACCCGGTTGAGTGGCAGGGAAGAGACGACGAACATCAGAACGATCGCCGTGATGGCGAGACAAGCAAGCATGACCATGTGACCTCCAAAGGGAGGGAAGGCTCGGTCAATTCCGAGCGGCGTTCCCGCTGGCGGTCATTCGTACCGTTATGCGATGGGGAGCCAGTCCTCCCCCTTGCCAAACACTATAATACTGCCGTTTCTCGCGGTTCACCCCCACTCGCGTGGGGACAACCGTGGTGCCGTCAATCAAGGAGTTCTTGCAAGGCGGTTCACCCCCACTCGTGTGGGGACAACGGTCCATTTTGCGCTGGCTTCTGTCGCGTGTTCGGTTCACCCCCACTCGCGTGGGGACAACAGACAGTGGAATTGGGGGGCATGGAGTGACGTACGGTTCACCCCCACTCGCGTGGGGACAACTACTTGGCGATTTCTTCGGCCTTCTCCGGCTTCGGTTCACCCCCACTCGCGTGGGGACAACGAAGGTTCAAGCCCGGCCGCCGTGAGCCATGACGGTTCACCCCCACTCGCGTGGGGACAACAATCACTCAGGAGGCGTGACATGGCGTTTCAACGGTTCACCCCCACTCGCGTGGGGACAACGTTATTGTCAATGCCGCGCGTTGTTTTTGCCTCGGTTCACCCCCACTCGCGTGGGGACAACGCAGCGCGACTCGCAGGCGCCTCGCGGTCTACGCGGTTCACCCCCACTCGCGTGGGGACAACATCGCGATTATACTCGGCCTGATTACGCCTCACCGGTTCACCCCCACTCGCGTGGGGACAACCATCCCGCTTGTCTTGCACCCGACGTTGCTGCGGGTTCACCCCCACTCGCGTGGGGACAACGTGAGCAGGCCCCACCCGACAGGTAGCTCTTCTGGTTCACCCCCACTCGCGTGGGGACAACGTATTACGTGCACAAGTTTTCCCGTCCGCGTCCGGTTTCACCCCCACTCGCGCGGGGACAACAATCTTACCAACCGACTCGAAAGCGGCCTCCACGGTTCACCCCCACTCGCGTGGGGACAACACCTGACAGCATAGTCGCGCTCTTCAAGTCTTACGGTTCACCCCCACTCGCGTGGGGACAACGTGCCGGCGGCGTCCAACTGGGTCGCTTGTGTAGGTTCACCCCCACTCGCGTGGGGACAACTTGAGCATATTCAAGCGCACGAGCCGCTTCCTCGGTTCACCCCCACTCGCGTGGGGACAACTTTGGCTCAAACTCCGGCAAGTCGGCGATCGACGGTTCACCCCCACTCGCGTGGGGACAACGCGCGTTGACAATCCCCCAGGCGGGGCGCCACTCGGTTCACCCCCACTCGCGTGGGGACAACAGAGCCGAACACAAGGAGGCGCATTGGGTCAGCGGTTCACCCCCACTCGCGTGGGGACAACGCAGCAACGGCCGTTTCCGACGCCGCCCCCTCCCGGTTCACCCCCACTCGCGTGGGGACAACTGAATTTGCCCCCGCGCACGGTCCGAATGCCACGGTTCACCCCCACTCGCGTGGGGACAACTTTTAGCGCGCCTAGTTTTTTGTCGAGTCTTTCGGTTCACCCCCACTCGCGTGGGGACAACAGAATGCCCTGCACGCCCTGATCGGCCGAGATCGGTTCACCCCCACTCGCGTGGGGACAACGGGACGCTCTGTCTCGGGCCTTGCTGTTTTGTCGGTTCACCCCCACTCGCGTGGGGACAACTGCATTTTGAAAACGCGCATCGGCTTCGGAGTCGGTTCACCCCCACTCGCGTGGGGACAACTTCTTTGCGATCCGGTTCACCCCCACTCGCGTGGGGACAACGATAGGCGCCGCAAACCGCTCGTGCGACTCGCCGGTTCACCCCCACTCGCGTGGGGACAACACCCACCGGCCGGAGCCGAGCCGGCGCCAAGCGGTTCACCCCCACTCGCGTGGGGACAACGCCGATGACCAACTCGTACTCGATGGTACGGGACGGTACGGGACGGTTCACCCCCACTCGCGTGGGGACAACTTCACCCCTGTTCAAAATCCTCAATTGGCGGTTCACCCCCACTCGCGTGGGGACAACGCACTCGCCCGGTATCAGGGTCGGGGTTGATCCACGGTTCACCCCCACTCGCGTGGGGACAACGGCGCCGGCGGGGGGCGACTTCATGATCTTTTCCGGTTCACCCCCACTCGCGTGGGGACAACGTTGCGCAAAGGGGGCTGGGTTTCCCAGTTTCCGGTTCACCCCCACTCGCGTGGGGACAACGCGGGGAGCGCGGCCGGCGGAGCGGAGATCGAGCGGTTCACCCCCACTCGCGTGGGGACAACTGGGGCTCTCCTTTATTTTGCGTTGTCTGAACGGTTCACCCCCACTCGCGTGGGGACAACGTGGGTGGTGTTTCGGCGCAATGGCCGAGAAATGCGTTCACCCCCACTCGCGTGGGGACAACATTTGCGGGGTACGGAATGCAACGACTGGCGTCGGTTCAC
The DNA here is from genome assembly GCA_016712345.1 of Polyangiaceae bacterium. GTDB lineage: Bacteria > Myxococcota_A > Polyangia > Polyangiales > Polyangiaceae > JADJRH01. The sequence goes on along the minus strand of JADJRH010000009.1, from coordinate 22,999 downwards.
CCCCACTCGCGTGGGGACAACGCTTCGACAAGAGTATCGTGGACGCTCCATGCGGTTCACCCCCACTCGCGTGGGGACAACTGGGTGTGCATCGCAATCGTGTGCAACGTGTGCGGTTCACCCCCACTCGCGTGGGGACAACGGTAAGGTCATTCGAGATCGCGTAGAATACATTCGGTTCACCCCCACTCGCGTGGGGACAACGCAAGCACGACATTGCTCGCGATGACCTCGGTCGGTTCACCCCCACTCGCGTGGGGACAACGTCGGGGTAGCATGCCTTTAGCACATCGCGCGCGGTTCACCCCCACTCGCGTGGGGACAACCCGGTGAGCCAAAAACTCCCAAACGCATGGGGCCGGTTCACCCCCACTCGCGTGGGGACAACTATACAAAATGATGCCCGCACGGATTCGGAGTCGGTTCACCCCCACTCGCGTGGGGACAACTACTCCGGCTCTGTAGAGCCGCCGTGATCCACCGGTTCACCCCCACTCGCGTGGGGACAACGTTGCAAGGGACGGTGGCGAAACGCCGCCAAGCGGTTCACCCCCACTCGCGTGGGGACAACGCCCCGGTGAGCTTTCCGCGCGGCGCCGTGACCGGTTCACCCCCACTCGCGTGGGGACAACGGTCACCTCCGTTGGCAGCAAGGAGCGCATCTCGGTTCACCCCCACTCGCGTGGGGACAACGTGAAGGGGATGGCGATGGAACGCGCACCAACGGTTCACCCCCACTCGCGTGGGGACAACCCTACGGTGCACAAACTCTTGAGCGTCGCCAAGCGGTTCACCCCCACTCGCGTGGGGACAACGCGTAGGGCAGCACCCAATCCCCGGAAAGGTGCTGGTTCACCCCCACTCGCGTGGGGACAACGCGTCCAGTCGCTCCGACAGTCTTTGCACTTGACGGTTCACCCCCACTCGCGTGGGGACAACGCACTGTTCTTGTTCGCGGCGTCAACAGCGTCCGGTTCACCCCCACTCGCGTGGGGACAACGCGACAAGAATCTGCGCGACCGAAGCGGCAATCGGTTCACCCCCACTCGCGTGGGGACAACGGTTCGAGTCCCGTCGCCTGGACTGAGTGTCCAGGTTCACCCCCACTCGCGTGGGGACAACTCCGCCCTCGCCCTGAATGGGTAGGTTCGCCGCTGGTTCACCCCCACTCGCGTGGGGACAACTTGCTTTCGGGCTCTGGCGTTTCGGTGGTGACCGGTTCACCCCCACTCGCGTGGGGACAACTGCGAGAGGAAACGGTCGGCGCGGCAGCGACGCGGTTCACCCCCACTCGCGTGGGGACAACTTTTTTGAGCTTTACCAGTCACCGATCGCCGGTCGGTTCACCCCCACTCGCGTGGGGACAACGCAGCCGCGAAGCGTTTCTTTGTTTGGGCGCCGCGGTTCACCCCCACTCGCGTGGGGACAACGAAATGCGGCGTTTGCGCGACCCTGCCGCCAACCGGTTCACCCCCACTCGCGTGGGGACAACGCTGCGTGCTGGGGGCACTTGTGGGATCGGCGCTGGTTCACCCCCACTCGCGTGGGGACAACGCGAGCAGTTCGGCCCGCTCGCTTTCGGACAAACGGTTCACCCCCACTCGCGTGGGGACAACATCGCCCCAAATCCGCCTTCGCCTCATTCAATACGGTTCACCCCCACTCGCGTGGGGACAACGGCGGGACGCATCTACCAGCCCTCCACGTTGTCGGTTCACCCCCACTCGCGTGGGGACAACTTGTCCGCGACCCAAGCGCCGATCGGCATCGTCGGTTCACCCCCACTCGCGTGGGGACAACGTTCGTGAGGGTTTCGTTTTCGCGGCGGGTGGCGGTTCACCCCCACTCGCGTGGGGACAACGTGCGCACAGTGCATATTCCAACCGGTTACGACGGTTCACCCCCACTCGCGTGGGGACAACTTTTGCCTTTGCTTTTCTACCCACGATCACACCGGTTCACCCCCACTCGCGTGGGGACAACGCCGCCGAAAGCGACCTGGACGACGAAGCCGGGCGGTTCACCCCCACTCGCGTGGGGACAACTCAACCATGCGGTTGACGCTCAGGCGCTCACTCGGTTCACCCCCACTCGCGTGGGGACAACGTGAAACACCCGACCGGTTGCGTACAGGGTGTCGGTTCACCCCCACTCGCGTGGGGACAACGGGGCACTCAACTCCAAAAAGTCCGGGCACGACCGGTTCACCCCCACTCGCGTGGGGACAACGCAGCGCTTCGATTCACATGAAACCTACTATTCGGTTCACCCCCACTCGCGTGGGGACAACGTATTGCAGCGCACGCACGCACGCGCGGTATCCGGTTCACCCCCACTCGCGTGGGGACAACGAAGCGTCAATCACGACAAATTTCGATCTAAACGGTTCACCCCCACTCGCGTGGGGACAACGTCCCATATTAGGTTTGTGCGCTCGAAAGAGTGCGGTTCACCCCCACTCGCGTGGGGACAACGTGACCTGCGTTTCCGTCGCCGCCTCCAGCGCGGTTCACCCCCACTCGCGTGGGGACAACAAGTAGGTACCCGCGCGCGAGATGACTTTTGACGGTTCACCCCCACTCGCGTGGGGACAACCACGCCTTTGCCCCCCGCACCCGTGCCCGTGCCCGGTTCACCCCACTCGCGTGGGGACAACCTGCTCGGCCTTGTCTTTGGCTGTCACCAGCCACGGTTCACCCCCACTCGCGGGGGGACAACGATGCGTACACAGTTGGGCGGCCATTCGTGCAGCGGTTCACCCCCACTCGCGTGGGGACAACGGCAAGCGATACGTTGTGTGTGTCGCAGTAGGCCGGTTCACCCCCACTCGCGTGGGGACAACGCCAGTTGTCCGGCCACGTCGGCTCCCCGGTCGGTTCACCCCCACTCGCGTGGGGACAACTTGATCTCAAGCTCGATCGTAACCTGACTCTGCGGTTCACCCCCACTCGCGTGGGGACAACCCATCGGCCGCGCGGGGAACGTCACCCGCTGCCCCGGTTCACCCCCACTCGCGTGGGGACAACTTGACAGGCTTAGCTTTTTTTTGTGGCGCTTTTGGTTCACCCCCACTCGCGTGGGGACAACACCTTGTTCTGTCGCCTGAAGTGTTCCGCCGACGGTTCACCCCCACTCGCGTGGGGACAACGCACACATTGGCGTCATTGCCAATAATCATCGCGGTTCACCCCCACTCGCGTGGGGACAACTGACGTTTGCGAGAGCCTGTGCATGCGCGCTACGGTTCACCCCCACTCGCGTGGGGACAACATCGAGTCGCTTGCGCGTTCGGGCGCGGTTGACGGTTCACCCCCACTCGCGTGGGGACAACGGACATCTTGTTCTCACCTTTTTTGTCCACGCTCGGTTCACCCCCACTCGCGTGGGGACAACCGCCTCCCGACTGGTTGGGGCCCTTGTCGCTTTCGGTTCACCCCCACTCGCGTGGGGACAACCTCGCGCGAAACCAGCGTAGACATGTCGATCACGGTTCACCCCCACTCGCGTGGGGACAACTGGACGGTATTTGACACGATCGATCGCCGCTACGGTTCACCCCCACTCGCGTGGGGACAACGCTTCAGCCGGGAACTTTGCCCACAGCCCGTACGGTTCACCCCCACTCGCGTGGGGACAACTGACGAAACCCCGGCCGCTTATCTGGCCTTCATCGGTTCACCCCCACTCGCGTGGGGACAACCGCGAACAAGCTGCAACAGATCTTTGTCATCGCGGTTCACCCCCACTCGCGTGGGGACAACTGTTGCCCTGGATTTTCGGGCCGATCACTTCGCCGGTTCACCCCCACTCGCGTGGGGACAACCAGCAGACCGAGCCGCGTCACGCCGCGCTTTTCGGTTCACCCCCACTCGCGTGGGGACAACGAAAAATCCCCGGTATCAACCTCGCTCGTATGCGGTTCACCCCCACTCGCGTGGGGACAACGCTGACGGCGCCGCCACTTGTTCGCCCGCAAGCGGTTCACCCCCACTCGCGTGGGGACAACTGGTTGTGCTGCTGACCGCGGAAGTAGCGCTCCTGGTTCACCCCCACTCGCGTGGGGACAACTGATTGGACGCCGTTGCATGCGCTGTGGCTTTCGGTTCACCCCCACTCGCGTGGGGACAACGAAAATGAAGGGCGCGGGCTTGTCGGGGCCTACGGTTCACCCCCACTCGCGTGGGGACAACGCCGTTGAGTTTGCGGCAAGTGAGGAAATTGACGGTTCACCCCCACTCGCGTGGGGGACAACTTTCCGGGGCAGGCACGCTCACCGGTTCCTACGGTTCACCCCCACTCGCGTGGGGACAACGCCATACTTGCGGATTGCGAGGACATCAGCATGCGGTTCACCCCCACTCGCGTGGGGACAACTTCACCGACCCCGCACCTGACGGCAACGTTCACGGTTCACCCCCACTCGCGTGGGGACAACGACAACTGCGTCTCCTGCCACCGAAGCGCTGACGGTTCACCCCCACTCGCGTGGGGACAACGCGAACGCGGTCGCCGTCGATGAGCAGCCACCCCGGTTCACCCCCACTCGCGTGGGGACAACGCCCGGTGTGCCCACCGTCGTTGCGTACGGCGTGCGGTTCACCCCCACTCGCGTGGGGACAACGCGCACGCGAGCTTCGGTAGCTCGCCCAAGCGCGGTTCACCCCCACTCGCGTGGGGACAACGGTGCGGGCATTTGGTGAACGAGTTGGCGCTCACGGTTCACCCCCACTCGCGTGGGGACAACGATTCAAGCAGCGTTTTTGCCGACTGCGCCAGCGGTTCACCCCCACTCGCGTGGGGACAACAAAATGACCTAGCGTCAAAGCGCGCGCAACGTCGGTTCACCCCCACTCGCGTGGGGACAACGGCGTGAACCCGGTCACCGCGACGTTTGTCCCACGGTTCACCCCCACTCGCGTGGGGACAACAAACGGATTGATTGGTGCGTACGGCAGCACGTGCGGTTCACCCCCACTCGCGTGGGGACAACGGATGCGCAGCGGCCCACGTCCACGCATCGATTGCGGTTCACCCCCACTCGCGTGGGGACAACGATCGTCCCGACGGGAGCCATGCGCTCGTACACGGTTCACCCCCACTCGCGTGGGGACAACTCAAGGGCGACCTTGACGCGGTAGCGGCGCACCGGTTCACCCCCACTCGCGTGGGGACAACGAGCAGATTGGACAACCTGTCAGGCGATAGACCGGTTCACCCCCACTCGCGTGGGGACAACGTATGCGCGATCCTGGTTTCCATTGTCATCACCTGGTTCACCCCACTCGCGTGGGGACAACAAAGCGAGCGCCTATCGCGTCGCTGCCGGCAACGGTTCACCCCCACTCGCGTGGGGACAACATCGTTGCCGTGATCTTATGAAGCGAGGCGCTCGGTTCACCCCCACTCGCGTGGGGACAACCTGTGGTTGAGGGATTGATTGTGGACCCTTTACGGTTCACCCCCACTCGCGTGGGGACAACCGTGACTTTGTTTTCGTTGAGCACACGCAGTGCGGTTCACCCCCACTCGCGTGGGGACAACGACGCCGATCACGGCGGCGTTGGCGGGGGCTTCGGTTCACCCCCACTCGCGTGGGGACAACGGGACTTGACCGAGACACCGTGCGCCGAATGGCGGTTCACCCCCACTCGCGTGGGGACAACGGAATGGTGGGGGCGCTATGCGCGGCGTATGTTCGGTTCACCCCCACTCGCGTGGGGACAACCTTCATCCCGCACAATCGCCACGTCAAACGTGCGGTTCACCCCCACTCGCGTGGGGACAACGGTCCGCGCGTGTTTGGGATGACCTTTGACGCCGGTTCACCCCCACTCGCGTGGGGACAACGAGCATTCAAGCCAAAAGTGCTCGGTGCTCCGCGGTTCACCCCCACTCGCGTGGGGACAACCCACTTCCGCGTCATGGCCCTTCGATCGCGCCACGGTTCACCCCCACTCGCGTGGGGACAACTATAACAAACATGGCAGAGGAGGTGGGCGTGCAGGTTCACCCCCACTCGCGTGGGGACAACGCTCGTTGTCGTCGGCCGGTACACCGTTCCGCCGCGGTTCACCCCCACTCGCGTGGGGACAACGTTTATCACGGAATGGCGCCGCCTCCCGAAAACGGTTCACCCCCACTCGCGTGGGGACAACCATCGCGTCAGCGAAGGTCTGATTGGTGTCTGCGGTTCACCCCCACTCGCGTGGGGACAACGCCATTGCGCCGCGCGCGGAGCTTGAGGCACTCGGTTCACCCCCACTCGCGTGGGGACAACGTGCGATGGTGCGCGCGGAGTAGACGGGGATCTCGGTTCACCCCCACTCGCGTGGGGACAACCAGAGCACACCATGGAATTGGTCCCCTGGACCGGGTTCACCCCCACTCGCGTGGGGACAACGCGCGCCTTCCCCTTGATCCCGACCATGTACGACGGTTCACCCCCACTCGCGTGGGGACAACCGTCGGGCAACGGTGGCAATGGGCTGTTGATGCGGTTCACCCCCACTCGCGTGGGGACAACGCCTGCTCCCATAGGTCAAGTGCGGCTCGCCACCGGTTCACCCCCACTCGCGTGGGGACAACGTGTTGCCGTGTCAAGCAACTGTTGGATCGCGCGGTTCACCCCCACTCGCGTGGGGACAACAATTGACCTCTACCCTCATGCCTGAGCCCTTGCCGGTTCACCCCCACTCGCGTGGGGACAACCATCGGCGCGCCTCCTCCTCCGTGATCGACGCCGGTTCACCCCCACTCGCGTGGGGACAACGCGGCGGGGCGGGGGGTAGGGCTGGATATCGACGGTTCACCCCCACTCGCGTGGGGACAACTTGTAGATAAGCCCAAAGTCTCGCGCGCGCATACGGTTCACCCCCACTCGCGTGGGGACAACCTCCGTTCACCCCCACTCGCGTGGGGACAACACTATTACAAATTGATAAGTTAGCACACAAAGAGGAGCCGATGTGTCAATTCTGTTATTGAGGGGCGAGCGCGCCGAGGCTGTGCCTCGGACTGGGATTTCTGGTTCGACGTTGGGGTTAGAGGCTTTCGAATGAGCCAAAGTCCCTCATTTTCAAAGACCTGGCGGGTGGTATCTCCGTGCGATTCCACCCAGAAACCCTGCTCATTCGGCGCCCTTGCTATCAGCAGGCTGCCGCCAGCGTGATTGCGCGCCTTCACGAGCGCCCAGAGCTTATCGCGAACTCGGACCGACATGGTACCAACAAAAACACCCGCCCTGACTTCAAGCATCCAGCGGGTAAGCTGGCCACGCAGCGCGGGTGTCGCCCTTTCCACGACAATGACAATCAAAACGGAACCTCTTCGTCCTGGTCGTCCGCTTCAGCATCGTCAGGCGGCGCAGGAGTGGCGCCCAAAAGGCCCTCTCCAAAGTTACGACCGCCGGCAATTGCCTCGCCACGTGGGTTCCACAGGGCGCCCACGTTTTCACCCATTCCGCTCTCTTCACCGTCGGCGCCAGTCGGCGGTGACCTCGTACGATGGACGAAAACTCGACTTTTCTCAGGAAGCAAACCAAGTGCGCGCTGCATGTCGGGAACGATCCGTTCCAAGATTCGGCAATCCAAGAAAGCCTCGCGGCACGCCTTGCGCGCTCGCGATTCGATATTGGATACTCCGCCCTGAACAACGTGAAACGCAACCGGAACCGTAACTTCCACTTTGTAGAGGTCCGCCACATCGTACACGAATGACAAAAGCTTGCCCGTATGAATGAAGCCCAATCCGGGGCAGAACCCAGTTGCAACGATCGCAGCGTGGCAAAGACCGTACAAACACGCATTCGCCGCTGACAACGCGCGATTTACAGGATCGGCAGAGGCCCAATCACCCTGCTTGTAGGCCCGACCATTCCATGGGACGCCGGTTTCGCGTGCTACGTCCGCGTACGCATCTCTCACGCGTACCCCCTCGTACCCGCGAATTTGTTCCAGCGAGAGCCCCTCTGGAAGCCCATCGGGAAAGCGCATACTGTAGAGTCGGCGAACAACCTCCAAGTGCTTTCGGGAGGAGGCCCACGCGGTCGCCTGCGCCTCCAAGTGGTGTCCTCGTCTCGTCTCGCCGATGCCCGACGCGTAGAAGCGCCCTGTCCCTTCGCCGCACCATACCACCGAGCACCCGCTTTCGGCCAAGGCCAGCATTGCGGCGTGTGTTACCGTCGTACCGGGTCCGAGTAACAACACAGATAGAGACGCGACGGGAACCGGCACTCGACCCTGCGCGTCAAACAGTTCGATCGCGTAGTCTGCTCGCTCTATTCTCGCATGTTCGGTGTATAAGAATGTCCAACCGTCGGAAACGCGAGGTAGTTGAGCGAGGTCAAAGACGACTCGCTCATTCAAGGTTCACCCCTTGCCTTCGGATTGAGAGCAGCCCGAAACCATACGCCTTGGCCGGCCCCACGCCTTTTTCCAACGTTTTTCGAAACAAGTCAGTATCGGTGACGCGAAGGAAGCCATCAAACCGCGCCCCCGCAAAGGTCTTCACCTGCGGCTGATGCTGATCCAGGCTTCGCGCATTCGGCTTAATTTCCGCGACTTGCACCTGTTTCTGGTCAATTTCAAAGCCGCCGGCAAGCGCGTGACGCGTCAACCACTGGAGGCGCTCCTCGTCCCCCCTCAGTCCGACACGCATCCCGTTTTTTGTCTTCGACCCGCTATCCTGGTCTACCTTCGCGATGCGTTTTGTAGTGTTTGCGACCAACCGAAACGCGAATGCGTCGCCGACCTTAATCGTATCCCAATCATCGCTGACCTTCACGACAGCGGGATTGGAAACATCGAACGACGCATCTAGACCCAGGTCGCCGTTCAGATCCAAAAGGAAGCCATCCCGGAACCGAGAAAAGTTTGGCTCCGTTCGGCTCTGGATGTGGAGAGCAATACGGCCACGACGCGAATCCTCATCCAAGCGGTGGAGCACGCCATGCGTCTCTCGCGCCGGGCCGTTGGTGTTGTTTGGAAAGGCGAGCATAACCCGCTTGTGGAGTAGCTCAGGACTTGAGATGGTGCGCCGAACATCGGTGGATACTGGGTTCAAGAAGGCTCGGGCGAGATACATAGTTCTATCCTGTCAGGTCAGGGAGGTTCGACTCGCGACCTTTACCTCTGCCACTTTTCAGACTGACAATGGAGAGGCTGTGAGTGTCGCCGGCCGGTAGGATCAAATTAGCTGGTTCAATCCAAGCGTCCCGCACGTAACGTCTGGCATGACGCCGACTGTGAAGGCGAAAAGACAACGGATGATCGTGTCGGGGAGTGCCCACGCCAGGTTCACATTCCAACACGAGGCGAACCGGGTTTTCAGGTGGGTGCGTAGCGGGCCACTCCGCGGCTCGAAGCGCACTTTCAGGATCGCTGTCCACAATTCCAGCCGCAACGGGTAGTGACGGTGCGCATGCGCGTCGCCCCAAAAAAAGTGGCCATACTGGATGCCGAAGTGCCTGGTCTATTTCTTCTGCCAGCGAAGCGTCAGGGTAGCCAAGTGCCACCAAAAAGCTCGCGTCGGTTAGGTAGGATCGACTGGTAATTACCGGGTCATCTGTGCCAAAAACGCGATGCGGTTGCCCCCGAAATGTACCCGCGCCGGCCGTATGGTAGTCTACTGTTTGCCTACCCTCAGCGTCTACCCGAGTCCCCATTGTGCAATTCGCGATGCGCGCGAGGCGCCCATCGTCGTCGCGTGGCATTCCAAGTGCCGCCGCCACCAGACCAAGAACGCCGCTTTTCGAGGGGTCGCGCTCTGTGTCGCGATCCGGAAAGCGACTTCGAGTGCCCCAGGACTGAAGAGGGCCCTCTAGGCGGATTAGCACCGACGTCATGTGCCAACCCCAAAAACGACCTGCACAGTGTCCCCGATGAGCGAGTCAAGATCGGGAAGGGCGTCACCCACGCCGGCCTCTTTCTTGAAGGCAGCCTGAAGTGTGTCGTCTGCGTCTACCACGCAGTAGGAAAGCCGTTTGCGTTCCTTTGCCCCGTATACCTTATCCAGCGCCGCCAAGTGCCTTCCGAGGCGAACGACAGATTGACTCACCAAGTCGCCATTGTGCTTGGGATTTGGGCGCACGGGTTCAACGAACGCATTGGCGAGAGATCGAGGCGCGCCTTCTTTGCGAACTTCGACCAAAATCAGGGAGGGCGGATTGTGCGCCGCCATCGAATTCTGTTTCCCTGACGGAATGGCGATGACCGCTGCGCGAAGTAATGCGGCTACCGTCCGTTTGGCCTGCTCCCGTGCGGCGTCGTCGCCGCCGAGGTTCTTTTCGAGTGCACCGGTATCAACCACCAGATACCTGTAAAAGCAGGCCGAATTGAATGGGATGGTTCCCATCATGCCACTGCCCGACGTGTCTTGTTTTTTCAGATCATCGATGGCGGTATAGAAGTCGAATTCCATCGAGACGCGGTGCGTGGAGATCGCATGTGCAACCTGACATGCCGCCTCCACGTTCCATCCCGGCGCGTCGGCAATCATTCGCCCGAACAGACTCAACTCCGGTGTTCGAGAACCGTCTGACAAGAGCTTGTCGATTTGCTTTTGCAGATCGGAAGGGATGCTTTGTTTGGCCTCGGCCTTTTCCTGCTTCTTTGTCTTCGTTTTTGGCTTGGCGGGCGCTTCGCCTTTCTGCTCCTCTCCATCCGCGGCGGGTGTGGCGGCGTTCAGCACATCAAGGTGCTGACTCACGAGGCTGGCGAGTTCAGCGACAACGCGTGACGGCAGGAAGAGAAGGTATTCGGTCTTCCCATCGGCTGGATCTGCTTTGAGGCCACCGCCTTGAATCGCACGGATCACCGCGGCGCGCGCCCGGACCTCATCACTTCCCGATTGCTGAACCACTTTCTCCGTGACCGCATCGAGGAGCCGCTTAGTGCGAGTCGCGCGTTCACCGGGTTCAAGCAAGTGGTGCTCCGTAAACGCTTCACGGATGGCGCGCTTGTAACATTGGCTTGAAATCCTCGCCCTGCGCACGCCGCCCATTTCACAGTCTTTGGGCGATCCCGTATCGTCTCGATTGAGATTGGACGGAGCGAAGTTTTGGAGGATATGCAGTTCAACTTTCATTGCTTGGTTTCTCCTTCATTGTCAGAAGTCAGATCGGTCGCCCAGAAATCGCGGGCAAGGCGTCGCTGCACATGACGACTCTCGTCATCCCAGCGGAGCACGTCGTAGAGTAGCTGGGCCCAACAGATTGAACTCTGCACCGGGCCGAGAAGATCTAAGAGGTGCCGCAGATGTTCGCCGAGATCCTCTCTCGGTGAATCTAACAACGCTACGAATCGTCTTCGAACGCTCTCGTTTTGCTCAACCCCGCCGGCTCGGTCGCGATGCACAAACAATCGAAGCGCTCCCCCCAAACTCAGATTGTTTGCGCCTTGCTCCGGGTGGCTTGCGAATAAGGCACCCACGAGAAAAAACGCCTTCGTGCGGTTTAGGTTCTCTTCCGCCGGCAAAAAACGGAGAACGTGGGGGCACGCCGCGGTCGCCATGCCATGCGAGTCTTGAAGACTACGACGCAGTTCTGCCAGTTGCCGCGCGTTCTTCTTTCGGTCCTTCCCAAGATAAGACAGATACTCTGCGTATTCAATCACTTGCTTGTCAGTGATCTTCGATTCGCGGGCGCTCATGACTTCGCTCCTTGCTCCATATTCTCGATCTTCGGCGCGTCCTCTGCCCAAAGCTTGCGGATTGACAGCTCAAAACCATTCTCTGCTCGCGCGCGAGCCTGAAATGCACGCGCGGTTGTCCCAACCTGCTCGGCCGCCTCATGGAACGCCGTTCGAGCCTCCCGGACAGCCGTCTTCTTCCATTCAGACAGAGCGGCGTCTTGATTTCCGTCTTTGCCGACCTGACTTACGAATGCACTAAATTGTGCGCCCATCGCCCCGAAATAGCGTTGCTGCGCATTCAATCGGCTGGCCAGGGCGGCAACGTCTTTCTTGTCGGGGCTGCGGTTGTCCATTGCTAGAGTCAACTTCGCCAATTGCCAAATCGCCTCGCGCAGCGCCTTTGCGACGCCATCCTCTACCCAGCGCAACGCTCCTGAGATAGCGCGTTGGCGGTCTTCGTCTTGGAGAAGGCGGACCGGCAAGGGCATTTGCTCAGCCCTCCACAACGTGATGGCAGCTTGACTGCTCGAAAGGCCGTACAGTCCGAGTCGCAACGACGCGCCGTAGGGTAGAATGTCGTGTTCTACTAGTCGAGCGACCTGTGCGCACGCAGCAACGGGACGCTCTTCCGGCCCTGGGGAGACGGCTCTGTAAAGCGCTTTTGAATCGCGCCATACTGCGCGGTTCGGGTCAAACCGAATCGTTTCCGTTCCGATTCTCACATCCTTCACAAACTTGGCGAACATCGGCTCTAACCAATCAGCGCTCGGCTCAAAACCGGCCCCCGTTATCACCTCCCGGACAACCACCTGTTCTCCTTTTTGGAACGGTATTAGCTGCACGCGTCTGGCCTGCCACGTCAGGGCGTCAAGCCATCCCTGGACGGCTCGTGTTTCCCTTTGGGCGGGTTGCGGCTGCTCCCATGCGGGTAGATCCGTCGGCCCAATTCTAGGAACGCTTGGGGCTGGCATGAGGAGATTGAGCATTAGCGTCTCGAACAAGTTGCTACCTAAGACGAGCACGACAGCTCCAGTTCGGAGAGGACAGCCTTTCGGGTAACCCGAATCGTTCTGGATACGACCCCCGGGGCCAAACCCTTGAAAGCCAAGCATCGCGCGTGCGGCTTCAGCCGGCGTGAGTTCAGCGTCGTCGCCACCGTGCTCCAGAAGATACGTGGTCCCGCTGTAATAAGAACGTTCGAGCGCGAGCCGGCTGGCCGGAATTGGCTCCGGCTCCTTGCCTCGTTCGCGCAGAAGCACTTCGCGCAAGGCCGGCACCTGAAGGAATGGTCTATCCTGGTGGAAAAGGTCGAACCGGTGGGCCCATGTCTGAAAGTAGGCGTTTACCTTCTGCCCTTCAAAATGGCCTCGTAACCAAAGGACTTCCCATTCGTCGGATTCGCGCGGACCATCCACGATGCGATGCAATGCCGCCAACAATAGGCGATGAAGAACGGCAGTTGCCAAAGGTGAATTGTCATGAACAGAACGCAGCTCGTGAGCGCGAACCAGCACGTCGATGAGACCTAAGTCTACCCATGCCCCCCCTTGTGTCTCACACGATATCCAAGGTTCGCGCGTCAGGTCAAACGTAGGGTGACTATGACTCATGTGCAGATCTCCAGGTCGGCTTGCTCCTGACTATCAAGTGAACCGATCACCAATCCCAGGTCAGGATCAAAATTCAATTCGACTCCGCGCACAAATGCGTGGCCATCTGAATCCACTGTCAGCGTTCGATAAAATCGAAGATGCCCGCTTCGCTCGAAGGTTCGCGGCACGGGCTCTTTGAGCAGCGCCTCCACTACGTCCCGGCGAGCAATCCCCACCGCATGACGTGCCACGGCCACAACGATATCGCGGGGCGGTCGTTCATTCGAATCCAGTTGGAGTGACACATGAGGGGCGAAAGCGAGGTGCGGGATGCCACCTCGTTCTACCACGGGAACGACTTTGACGGTGGGATCACCCAGCCGAGTAGACGCTCGCAGGCTGCTGTGAATAGTTGGGTCATCGTCCTCTTTCAGATCCGCAACTTTGTCAAAAGGCTCTTCCGATTCAGGTGGAGGCAAAACGCTTTGCAAGGCAAGGTTTGACTCGTCGGTTTGTTGCCCTGTTTGGCGTCGTTCCAGGTTGGTCAGCCGCGCTCCAATTGGGCCGGAGACACGCTCCTTGGACTCGTCGTAGACAGCCTTAATCAAGGGCTCGATGTCGGTCGGCAACGTCAGTTCGGTGCGGGGTCGAAAGACCAGCCACGTTTTCAGGAGAACGGCCTCAGCGTAAATGTAGCTACTCGATTCGAATGTTGGTCCGGTCGGTGAGGCTTCATTCTGAGGACGCAAGATCCACAGTCTTGGCTCCCGCAGCGGCATTGGTCGCGGATTTTTTCGGTCGTGGCGATGTAGCCGGCCTGCACGCTGGAGTATCAAATCAATGGGCGCCAGTTCGCTGATCATCAGATCAAAGTCGAGATCGAGACTTTGCTCCAACACCTGAGTTCCAACGAGAATCGCCGACTTTGGGCGTTCGGTTTCCCCAGGTCCGAAATACCTTTCAGATTCCTTTTCCCGCACCGACCTAATCGCATGCGGATACCTCGCGTGTAGCAGTCCAAGCTGCGTGTTCGTCGGGAACCTACCCGCGTCGCGCAGCCGTTTCAGGGCTCGATATGTCGCTTGAGCCTTCTTGACCGTGTTCACAATCCAAACAACACAGCCACCATCCCGCATGACGTTGATAAGGCGCTCGGGAATCTCTTGTTCCCGTATGAACTCTACACCCACCCGCAAGGATCTTGCCCGAGGCTCGAATTTGTAGAGACGCACTGACACCCAATCTGCCACCGTGATTCGCGGATATGGTTCCAGAGTCGTTGTGGTGGCGTTCGTGAACGTCTTGAGGAGCTTTTCTCGTCGAGCCGTGGGTAGGGTCGCGGACAAGAGCACCACCGTGCAACCCATCACGCGTAACCACCGCAGCAGCACATCAAGTAGCTCCGACGTATACGTGTCATAGGCGTGCACTTCGTCGATCACGACTACTTTGCCGGCCAATCCATGCAATCTAAGAAAGCCATGCCGAACGCCCAGCACCCCAAGCAATGCCTGGTCGACTGTGCCAACCCCCATTGGAGCGAGCAGCGCTCGTTTGCTGCTAGCAAACCATGCATCCGCTACGACGCTTTCAGCGGGAGACGCACGCGCGGGCTCCCCAATGGAGCTGACGATGAAGAATGCGCGCTTTTTCAGCTCTTCGTACTCGTCGGACAAACCGGCGTCGCCGTGCACGAGGTGAATACCGTGCACCTCATCTTTCCATAGTCGACCGAGGAATTTCGAAATCCGCTTAAAGATCTGGTTCGCTGTGGCCTGCGTCGGCAGCGCAAAGTAAAGCCCTGTTCCGCCCTTTGCCGCTAGCGCATCGTAGACATTTAACGCTGCTTCCGTTTTTCCCTCACCCATTGGAGCTTCAACTACAATCAAAGATGGACCATTCAGGGAGGGTAGAATGTTCTCCATCGCCTCCTGAAGTGGCCTTGGTTCACAATCGAAAAGTTCTCTAAAAGTCCGACCTGGCGAAGCCGGCGGTCGGCGCCATCCTGCGGCTGAAACAGCGTCGCATGCACGCGGCTGCGCGACCGTTTGATAATACTCCAACGCGGAGTGTGGTGGCGTTACATATTGAAAAACGTCCGCATTGGAGCCCAGCCAGTCTGCGGCAGTGGTGAGGCCCGCCAAGTCCAACACAAACGCGTTGCGAGCTTCACGTGGCGGGAGTGCTGGTCGGTTGAGGGTCGGGGAAATGTTACACGCTTGCACCAGCGCAGATTCCAGGTCGTGTCGTAGAGTCACCCAAAGTGCTTCGTGACCACCATGTTCCTTTCGAATGTGCCTGTTCCATTCCACATCGTTCTGAAGTTCAGTCAAAGAAACAAATCGACCGTGGTGCGCGCCCACGCTCCGGGCAACTAGGCGTGCGAATCTCCTCCCAATGCCATGTTGTTCCAGAACGTTGCTAACCAAAGGCACCGATAGGTTTCCGTGAGGTTGGTTGCTCGCCGGAAAGTCTAACCCATGCCCACGCAGACATGCGGCACGGGTTTCAACCTTACTCTGAAAGCCGGGGGTTGCCTTGCCCATGTCGTGGAGTGCGACAAAGAACAACAACCACGGCAACGCCTCCTCGGGCGAAATGGAGAGCGTGGAGGCCATGGCCGCCCACCTTTCCTGTTTGACATGAAGCAGGAGATGTCTCGCGCACGCGACCACATCCAACATGTGGCACAAGAGTGGGTGCCATGAGGGCCTTCCTTCCGCAGCGCGCGCAGGATCGGCCTTGCCCCACAATTGCCACGTTAGCGGGTGGTTTGGAGATGTTGGCGGGCTGACTTCGCGCTCGGTCATGCTTTCCTCGTGGAGCGTGCCGAGTTTGAGTGCGCACCGCGATTTTTGGAAGTGCCCGACCGAATGGCTTCGCTCAGCTTGGTTGAGCGAACCCGATCCGCGTCGTAGTTCGCCAACATCTCGCGCAGCTCCCCGATGACCGCGGTTCGAAGCTCCTCAGGCGCCAAGGCTTCTGCATTTCGCGCCCACGACAAGACCCACCGAACCGGTTCTGCAATGCCTGCAACTTCGGCGGAAACGATCACGCCCCCATCGGCTTCCGGTTCCAACGCTTGCTCTCGCACAAGCGGGTATTCCGAAGCCAACCAAGCTATCGGGCGTTTCAACCGAATCCGAACCTTCGTGTGCGCTCCGCTCCACGCCTTCACTGCACCTCGAAACGCTTCCGCCACATCAAGGTCGTCATGGCGCAACGCATCCTCAGCCAAGATCGTTGCCTGCCGAATACGGGTGACTTTGAACGTTCTTGTGTCCCCGCGGGCGTGCGACCACGCGAAAAGGTAGAGGTCGTCGCCGACCATCCGCAGGAGAAGGGGATCCACGCGATAACAGCGCTCCTCGCCGTCGCCGGCAGCCACTCGGCTGACAATCTCAAGCTGCTTTCCGCTCTGAATTGCCTGTTCAATGGCATGGACCACCCGCGCCGATGTTCGGGATGTTTTTCCAACGATATTGAGGCCACGCAGCGTCGGGCCTTGGGCCGGAAATAGCGCCAGCAAAGCGTCTAATTGTTCTACCAACGCTGTCCCTGCCAACGGGGTAAGCGCATCTCGCGCAAGGCGGAGAGCGGCCAACTGGAGCGGAGTTGCGGTAATTGACGCAAGTGGCATCACAGCAAGGCGGTGCCAGATCTCGCCGGTTTTTCGAATCCGCTCAATTTGAAGTCCGACACGCTTCCGCAACAAATCGAGGTCGCGATTTACGGTGGCGCGACTGGCGCCCATCTTGCTGGCCAAGCGCTCCGAACTGAGGCCTTGTGGATGGCGTGACAGCTCGATGACGATCCGAAACTGACGACTGAGAATCTCGCGATTTCGCACATGCCGCCCCGATGCATTTGGACAGCGCACCGAATTCCGGTGCAGAACAATATGTATCCAATCGGCGCGACACAAACAACACCTGAGCCCACAAATTCGAGGGAAGCTTCTTTTCACGCTTCCGCGCTTTTTTGGCCATCTTGGTAGCCGCCACTTTGCGGGCAGACGCGAACGGGTAGGGTGCGCTGCGTTTGTTATAGGTTCCACCTGTGGCGAGCCAACGCCGGGATCTCGCTCCGTTTGGCTGCCGGCGAACTTCTGCTGTGCGCTGATTGCCGTCGCAGACAAGCAGATCACCGGCGATCGGTGCCTACGACGCTTTCGGGGCGCTGAGTAACTCGTGTGGCGTCCGTTTCGCAAGCACGCGTACACCGAACAGGTACTCAACAGCGGCCCCGATTTGAGCCTCGTCTCCTTTGTGAGCGGCAGCCGCACGAAGCTGATGCCAGCTCGCGCCCATGAGCGCGCGGCGGGCTCTTTCACCTGAAATTCGCGCGGCCCATCGCCGAAGTGTGAGCGGATTTTTTCGTGCCGACTCGGTTGGAAACAGCTTGTGGAACTGCGCGCGCGAAAGTGTCAGCAGCGCGATGCCGCGGGACAATGCGCTTCCCTCAAACACGGCGCGCACCTGTTCGCAGGTGAGCGCGATGCGCGTGTGTACATTTGCGACGCGCCACTGCGCCAACGTCTCATCGGTGATGTCGCCATCCAGGCATCGAACAGGCATCGCTACGGCATGCGCATTGCTGTGACCACTTGCAACTGCTCCGTCGCGTTCCGCTTGCAACAATGTTCGCCTCGCAAGTGGTCTGTGGTGTCGGGTTGCAAGTGGGTGCTCAACAAACGTGCCGAGAGCGCGCTCCACCGGTGGTTGGTGCGGTGCTGTTCGATTTTGAGGGGCGCGAAAATCGCGGAGCGGTCGGCGCATGAACACGTGCGTACACAACGCCGTGCACCAACCGGCGCATCGGGTGCCGGTGTACCTTTTGATTTAGGCTTGAATTAGAGCGATTTCGGCGCGCGAGAGCCCAAAATCCAACGCGCAATTGCTCGACGAACTTGCTTTGTTTCGCTCTTCGCGCCCGCCGCAAACAGGAGCGCGCGGGTTGGAGCGCGGCGCAATTGTGCACGCGCATTCGGGCCGGTGATGGCGCGACCGATGCGCGTCAGCCAACGCGCCACGTGAGGGCGATCGGCAAACAATCGCACGCGCTGCACGGCCGAAAGGCGCGTCACGGCAATGGCGCGATCGAGCGCAAAGCCTTCAAAACAGGCCCGAACGTCGCTCACTGAAAGCTGCACCGACGTGTCGGGCGGTTTTGCGCCCCATCGCGCGAGGGTGTTGTCGTCGATCGTTCCGTCGGTGCATCGAATCGCCATCGTGCACTGCGCGTGTGTCGCAAGTGTCGCGTTGGCAAGGTGGCGCGCACGCGAAACCGCAAATAGCGAAAGCGCGTCAAAGCCTCAAAACCCCGGTTTGGTATACGGACCATTGCGGCTGTGCTCTGTCCGCACGCGGCTCGCGCCTTACTTCATGCGCATGCAAAACGCCGACGCCGCGAAGCGACCTTTTGAAGATCTTCTCCAACGCGCTCACCAACAAATGCGGGAAAAGGGCATCCCCGTTCGCGAACCGGAACGAACGCTCATTGACGAAATGCGCATCGGTGGCCGGCGCATTGTGAAATGGGTGCTCGAAAAGTTGGGGCCGGTCGCACCGTTTCTGCGTGCCGCGTTTGACTTGGGGGTGAACTTTCTCCGCGGCAAACTGCGCCTCTTGGTGGCGCGTCGAAAGCAGAAAGAAGTGCCCGAGCCGCCGATGGAAGCAACCGCCGCGGAAGCTTCGCCGCAAAACGTTTCGCCCCAGGATGTTTCGCCGCCGTCCGAAGCGCCGCCGACCACTCCCTCACCCACGGCAAACGCGGCACCGGCGAAGGCCAAACCAAGTGTACACACACCCGCTCCCAATGCCGGAGTCGGTTCGGCGTTGGCGCGGTCCACCAGCACTTCGCCGCCGGAACCGGGCGCCGCTCCTGCCGGCGCGATGAATCCGGCGAAGCTGCTTCGCTCGGTGTTTGAAGCGTTCGGGTCGGCCGGTTAGCGTTTGCAATTGGAAGCCCCCCGCGTTTGTCGCCGTTCGTACACGGTACACAAGAACGCGGCAGCCCACCGGTGATGGGTCAGCGCGTGTGCGGGGCGGTGGAGTGTGTTCGGCGCACGCTCATGGACCGCGAGTGCTCTCTTTTTGTCTGGAGTATTCCGGGGACATTTCGGCGCGACGTCGCGTCACCCATTTAGCGGTGAGATGTCACTCACGTTTGTTCAGCAATATGGCGAGGCCCGCGTTTGTGTACACATTTGCGACGTGAGTACACATCGCTGCCCTCATCTCGCGGCGTCGTGCGACACCTGATCACGCGCATTCCGACGGAGCGCACCACGCCGTGAACAAACAACAAAGCCGAAGCGACACCGCTCCGGCCTCGTACACGCGAGTCTGGTTTCTCAGTTAGCGCTTGGCGTTTTTATGGCGCCCGCGCGCCCAATAGGCCGCGATTGCGAAGCTCCGCCACAATGTTCGCCGGCATTGGCACGGCTCCCCTGCGAGCTTCTTCGTCGCGCTTTCGATCCGCTGCGTCGCGCTGAAGTTCTTCCCGCGCGTTGCTTGGCGGCGTCGCGCGGCCGTTGGACCGCACATGCTCCACGAACGCAACGACGCGGCCCCACGCTTCCGAGCGCGACCACTTCACGCCGCTTGGTGCTTTGGAAAGCAATTCCGCGATGGCCTGTTCCACGTCTGCCACGGTGCGGCGTTGCGATCGCGCAAACTCCCACAAGCGGCCCGCATCGGTCGCGTTGGCCACCGGCGCAAGCACCGGCGACGTTTGCAGAGCGCGGAGAATCGCCGTCGTATGTGCACATTGAACATCGCCCGCATCGACGCGGTGCGAGCTACGCCCGCCTTCGTTCGCAGGAGTACACATCACCACCTTGCGCGTATTTTCGCAGGACGCGGCAGGTGAAATGAAAGGACGAACCGTCGTGATTACCGAGTTTGTTTGTGTACGCGTCGGGGCGCGGACCACCGGAGGAGGGGTCGGCGAGCTTTCGGAAACGGCTTGTCGCGCCGATCTCGGGGCAACGTTCGGAATGTGTACGCAATAAAGATTGGAGCGATTGAGCGGTTGACCCGGTGACCGGTCACCGGCGCGAAACCGCAGTCGCTTGTGTACAAAAGACTGAAGCTCCTTGATATGACGCATGACCGTTCGTCGACACCGGCCAGTCAATTGGGCAAGCGCTCGGTACGACGGCCAACACACCCCGCGTTCGTCGGCAAACGTCGCTACTGCAATCAACGTCGTCCGCAGGTGGCCGGGAACAAGATCCGCGCCGACGGTGCGCAAAAGTCGAGCGTACACAGCACCGTCGAACGCCGTTTCCGCGGCGTTGAGGCTGCGTCGTTCCCGACGTTTTGGAGCACCTGACCAACAATCACGGCTTTTCGGCTCGCTCCACGGGCAACACCCCGGCAAAGGCGCGCATCCAGCGATGTACACACCACAACGTTGTTGTGGGCGCGCGTCGAGAGTGGCCGCTTTCGAAGAGACTTCCGAGCGCTCCACTGCCACCAACGCCGTGCGGTCGAGATCCTCCACGCGTGAGCACAAGACTGCCAGTTTGGACTCGACCGCTTCCATCCGACTCAGAAGCAGCGACAAGCGGGTTGCCCACGTTGGCACCTCGCGGGCAACTGCCGATTTGAACACCCACTTGCGGAGTTGAGCGCGAATCATTCGGCACCCTCCGCGACCTGACAGGCCCTCTTGGGTACAGCGCCGTCGAGCCACGCTTTCACCCCTTCGGCAAGCTCGGGTGACCGATCAATTCCAGCCAAATAAGCGATCGAGCGCGCCACCGTGATCGCCATGATCCAAAGCGGTTGACCGGTCAGGAGCGCGCCGTCCAACACCTCGTCTTCGTCTACCTCAAACGCCATCACAACAGCGCGCCTTGCCCAGTCGGCCCACGAAAGACCGCCGAGCCGATTCTGTTTGCCATTGTGCGGGTCCGCATTGCCCACTTGGAGCAGCCATGTTCGCAACGAAACTGCCAGTTCAGGGGCATCCTGAGTGCCATTCAGGTAGCCAATCGAACGGGCCACCAAAAGCGCCACATGCGATAGCGGTTGACCGTGTAAAAATTCCTGCTCCACACGCGCGGCAGGCGGAATTTCGAGCGCGCGGAGCACTCCGCGTTCTGCCCATAAACCCCATGACAAAACGCCCAATCGGTGAAAACTCGGTTCTCCAGAACTCCCCATAACGCCTCTACTCCGTGGTTCAAACATGCCAGTCCAATTGCCGTCGACCGTCATCCGGTCGGCGAAACAACACTTCGTTTCGCCGGCCTCCGGCCCGTCATTCGCTCGCGAGAACAGCTTGTTAATTGCCCGCCCGAATTGACCCCAAGAACGCCCCCAAGAATGCCTCTCTCCGAAGCGCGTCCCCGCAGAACACCGATGCAAACAAACAGACCACCAGCGCTCTCACCTGTTCTCGCGAGAGCATCTCAGTGGCCTCGTGCTCATCGGAGTCAGAATGCCCAATCAGGTCTGTCACCCGCTTCAGTGCGGTCAACCCAACACCGGGCAATCTACCCAAGCGGATGGCGGCGATCATCCCAACCGCCAACGCTTTCCATACCTCCCGGTCGCCAGCGCCCGTCGCGGCATCCCGCAACTCAACAAAGGTGGCGTCGTTCACCGCGCACCCCCTTTGGACGCAGCCCCATCAGCCGCCGACGCGGCAATGGTAGGTACGCTTTGAGCTGACTCGATAGCGAGCGTACACAAATCTGTAATCTGACCATCCACGTGCTGCCCACCCGCGAGCACGCGCAACGCCATAACAATGTGAGGGGAACGAAGGAGCTTGAGGGCCAATTCGCGACCCAGCGCGCGGCCGTTCGTCGCGTCACGCCGGGCAAGCGCCGCGAGCGCCGCAATGGCTTGGTTGGTTACGGGTTGGCTAAAAGTGGGCTTAACTATCTGAAATGATTCTAAACCTACAGGCCGCCGCAGGGCGCAATGGGGCCTTCGCCGCAACACTCGATCACGCAATGGTCACTCACTCCCCAATCCCCCTTTGGGGTGACGAGAGCGAGTGATCTGTGCGCGAACGAGCGGGTACGGTTTGGGCCCCACGCGCTACTGGCGGGGAAGGGGCCCCGTCCGCGGGCGCTTGGGAGAAACCGAACCCGCGAGACGTGCACAGATCAGGAGCGAACGCCGCGGACCATTGCATGTCTCGTGT
The DNA here is from genome assembly GCA_016712345.1 of Polyangiaceae bacterium. Lineage (GTDB taxonomy): Bacteria > Myxococcota_A > Polyangia > Polyangiales > Polyangiaceae > JADJRH01. Next base: position 615 of record JADJRH010000009.1, on the reverse strand, counting down.
TGCGGCTTCCCCAATGCGCCGCGGCCGGAGCCCTTGCCGCAGGCGCAATGGGGCCCTCGCCGCAACACTCGATCACGCAATGGTCACTCACTCCCCAATCCCCTTTGGGGTGAAGAGAGTGATCTGTGCTCTAGTCCCACCCGTCTCACCCGCCAAAACCTCCCAGTCAACAAACTCTCGCATTTCGGAAAGACCATTCACGTGTACATTTCTATTTTTCGAAGTGAACTCGAATGTACACATCTCTAACCTGTTGAATTTATGGGCTCACACGCCAGCACACCTCGTGCTTGAGTAATTACCCGAGCGCCACGACGCTGGACCTTGTTCCCCTTTCGCTATGTCTCCGTGGCGTTTTTTGGTCCTCCGCAGCCAAACGGAGCGCATGAGGAAGCCGCCCGCGAACCCCCGCCGATAGCCCAAACGGAGCGCATGAGTGGCCGTCGCGAACTCCCCGCCGATAGCCAAACGGAGCGCATGAGTGGCCGTCGCCGATGGCTACCCGCAGCGAGTATCGTTGAGCATCACCCCAAACCCGGTGTACGCCCTTGTCTGGGTGTCGGTGGAGGCGCGCTTCTTGGTCTGCGTGCGCGATGGCAGCGCTCACAGTCGACA
>JADJRH010000008.1 GCA_016712345.1 Polyangiaceae bacterium | reverse complement strand
TTGCGGAGCGTCACCTCTACATCCGTCCTTTGGCCGCGTACCAACTGGGCTTTGCGGCTGTCCACCGCTTCGGCTTTCACGATTTGTATCCTCGGTTTTTGGGCAGCACCGACGGTGAGGGTCGTACTTTTTTGCGCCAGCACATCATTCTTCGCATTGCTCAGCCGAATGTCGAGCGGGCTGTCGCCGGGCGGGGCCTCGCGGTCGGCCCAGAACGGGATGTTTGCCAAAAACCGTTCGCCCGCCTGCAAGGGCGGCAGCGCGAAACGGAGGCCGTTGTGGCAGCCCGGCAGGTTGTTGGGACAATTGGCGGTGAGGTACATCCCCTCCAGTGGGCCGTCGGCTCGGTTCACCACCTCCACCTGCACCGAGCCGGTGTTGCCGGGCTGCACGGTGGGCGCGGCGCCAAGTGCGCTCAGGGCAACGCTGCCCGACACTGCCGCAGCCGCGTAGGGCAGCGCGCGCGACTCGATCTTTGCGAAAGCGAAATTGCGGTCGTCGCGGAATCTGCCGCCGTCGTTCTGCTCGCCGCACAGCCACACGTCGCCGGAGTACATCCGCAGCCCGCGCACCGCCCGCTCGGCGAGTTTTTCCCCAAAATCGGCCATGTCGAAGTCCAATCGCTGGCCCTTGTGGTCCACCCGCCAAGTCGCCATGTTGGGCACCGTTGCCCCGGCCCGATGCGACTCGGTGCTGCCCACCACGAGGCAGGTCTGCGCATCCAGCACCACGATGTCGTTGGCTTCGTCGAGCCGCCTGCCGCCATCGTTGGCCTTCCGCCCACCGAAGGTGCGGAAGGCCACCTCCTGGCGGTTCAGGTCAGCCGGGACGTAGAGCGTGAACGCCTCCTCCTGCAAATTGGAGACTTGGGCCGTACCCACACCGAGCAGGTTGCTGCCCGCCGTCAGCACACAGCCGCCGGTAGTAACGATGTCTGATTCGGGCAAATGCAGCAAAGAGGCCAGCAGTTCGCCTTGTGTGTTGATTTTCAGAAAAAAAACGCGCCGCTTGCCATCGGGCGTTTTGCCACAACCGTACAGGAACCACACATTTCGGCCCTCCACAAGCACCACTTTTTCCACTTGCACGTTGGGCTGGCCGTCTATTTTGTCAAATTTTTTTTCCAAAATCCGCTCCGCGTTCAGCCCCCACAGCGCGAACCAAACCCGCCCACCTGCGATGCCCGCGACGGCCATGCGTTGTCCGTCGCCGCTGGTCTCGATGTCTTGCACCGCTGCTTTCGAGCCTTCGGATTGGAACACCGTGCGCTCCCAAATCGGGCCGCCCGCCGGGTTGCGGCGCCCGCCCAGTCTTCCGAGTCGGCATCGCCTACGGCCAATATGCCGCCGTCCTGCGCCCGGCAGGCGTTGTGCATGTTGTCGGTGGTTTTTTGTTGCCGTAGTTGAACATGACGGCCTGCGCGGTGGACGTGAAGGCACCTGAACAACAGGAGGATAGACAGAAAAAGAAGGCGGAGCATGATTGTGCAGTTATGAGGTATGAGTTATGAGTTGCGAGGCACAATTGGCTTCTGCCGCTGGTGGTGCCCCATCACCAAATCACCAAATTTCCCAATCCACCATCCACCCTTCACTCCGCCCGCAGGCACAGCACCACCGGCACCGCTACGCCCTTGCCTTCCGTCACGTTGGCCCGCACGCTCATCCGGTCGGCTGCGTACTCGATGCGGTTGCCCTCGGTGGGCTGCACCAGCAAGTCGCCGAGCGCGGCGTGGAGTTTTTCCGAAAAATTGTCGCGTCGGCAATCCTTCATGCCCGACAGCCGGGCCGAGAGGTGGGGGATTTCTTGCTCGCTGTACAGGATGCACACCACATCGTCGCCTGGCAAACTGAGCCGCAAGGCCGACTGTGGCGAAGGCACCGTGATGAGCGCGTGGCGGCCCGGCGAGAGTGCGCTGAAAAAAGGCTTGGGGTAGTGCTGCTCCACCTTGCCCGCTGCGTCGCAGGAAAAAATGTAGAGATACTGGCCGCTTGCGGTGCCGCTTGTGCGCAGTTGGTACCGCGTATTGAGGGGGAAAACGCCGGATTTTGGGGCATAAAACCCAGTAGCGGTGTCGCGGCGCATGGTTTCGCTGCCGAACACATAGCCGGTGTCCACCTCCGTCACCCGCACCAAATCGAAGGTGCCTTCGAGCGTGAAAGCACCCAGCGTCGGCACGGCGGTCGGGCTGGCGGGGCGGCTGCCAGGTTTCAGGCCGAGGCCCAAGTTCGCCTTCGTTGGCCCCGAAGGGAACAGCACATAGGCCGCCAAACAGGCCGTCCCCATGTCCTCCCATGCCACCCGGCAAAAACCGCCGTCGGCCCATTCGGTGCCCCAGCTGCTGAGCACCTCGAAGGTCCGGTCCGTTTCGTCGTAGCCCGTCACCACCACGCAGTGTACGCCCAGTTCGCGCTCGCCGGGGCGTTTTTTCCACAGCGTCTCGCCCGGTCGGGGAAATACGAAGCGCTCGTAGGCTTGCACCACTGCCACCACCGGCACACTGTCGCGCAGGTAACTGCACAGCGTGCTGATGACTTGGCCGCTGCTGCGGCCGTAGGGCAGCACCGCTGCGAAGTCCCGGATGCGGTGCTGTTTGGCCGAATCCAGCAGCGGCGCGGCGGGCTGCACAGCGCAGCCGCGCACCGTGTCGAACTCCGCCGAGCGGCAATTGCCCTGCATTTTGAGGAAGCGCAAAGCCGACTCCACCGAAATGCCCTCGCGGCAGTCGGCGGGCGCGGTTTTGACTTGGTTGTAAATAAAAGCCGATGAAAAAGTGGATTGGGCGATGGCCGCCCGGCCATCCAGCCCCCGGCGCAAAGCCCTGGCGCAGGTCATGGCTCCGTAGCCGACGGCGAAGGCCGTGCAGGAGTTCGCATCGCGCTGGTGGCCGGGCATGGGACAAAACGGGCGCAGCGATACTTTTGGGGAAATCATTGCCCTTCACGCCGCCCGTAGGCTGGATGAGTGGCACGGCGCGGTAGTCGGCTTCGTTGAAAACTGCCCCGAAGTTGCGCTGCTGGGCAGACAGGTCGGAGCAGGTGACTGCCAATGCAGTGAGCAACAAGGCCGAGAGGCGGGCGAGCGGGGGGACGATAGGGTTTTCAAAAAAATGAGTCATCGTTGGTTGAGTTGATGGTAATTGATTTCACTGTTTTCCCATCGCATATGCCACGTTCACCTCATACGAATTGCCGTAATAGGTGGCTATGCTGAACTTCTTGGAGAACGGAAAATCGGCCCCTACACCCAGCCGGAACAGGCGGTCTTCCCCCAAGTTGAGGCCGAAATCCAAGTGGGCGTTGCCGTTGGTGCTGAAGCCCGTGCCGAAGAAAAACGACTCCTGCAACTGGGCGCGGAAGTTGAAGTCGAACTGAGGGCCGAGCGGCAGTACCATCCGCGCCCAAGTCGAAAACTCCAAGAAAGTGAGGTCTTCTTCGAGCGGTATCCGGTAGCCCGCACTGGCGAAGTAGTGCTGCACACGTCGGATCTGTATCTCACGCGGTTTGTTCGGATCGTTGGGGTTTTGGTTGCGGAACTGCACGTTGAGGCCGATCACCTGAGGGATGGAAACGCCGCCGAAGAGTTGATTCTCGTTCTCGCCGAGGGTGACGTAGGCGTACGCGCCGAGGCCCACGTCAGGAAATATCCGATTCTGCGCTTCGTACAGCGCGATGTCGTTGATGTCGCGGACGCGGGCATTGCTCAGGTCGAGGCCGTAGCGCACCACGCCTGCGTTCAGCCCTACGGAGAAACCGCGATCCTTCGCCTCATCGGTGAACAGTACGGCGGCGCGGGCGTAGGCTCCAGTCATGCCCATGCGCCCAGCCTTGTCGTTCATCAGGTAGCCGCCGATGATGGGGTACGCCCCTTTGCGGCCCCGCTCCCACACATAGTCGCCGCGCAGCACTTGGGTGGCGGGGCCGTCTTTGTCGGTGACCCACTGGCGGCGGTAGGATGCCCCGAACGAGAGGGTTTTGTCGTACCACAGGTAGTCGTTCGGCACCGAGGCGGGGTTGATCACGCCCGCGTACTCGCGGTATTGAGTGAACAGGGGGAGTTGCTGAGCCAGAGCGGTTTGGGCCAAAAACAGGAAAGCGAGTAAGGTGTAGCGTGTTTTCATGTAATGATGAATGATGAATGATGAAGGCAGGGGAACGTGGATTGGGCGGATATGCGCTGGCATTCGCGGACGAAATGACGAATGACGCAAGACAAATTGACGAACCGTTTTCAAAACTCCACCGGCGGCGTCCGGCAGCCAAGCCTGATCTGGGCCAATGCTGCTGCGTCCATCGGGTTGTCTTTGAGAGACAAG
>JADJRH010000007.1 GCA_016712345.1 Polyangiaceae bacterium | reverse complement strand
TCGTTTGGTGATCGGTTCTTTCGTTCAGCCAATTCATACTGTCCTCCCAAATGGCCTAGCGGTCCTGATGCTTTCCGCTCGCGCTACGATGAAACTAGCCGGCGGTGTGTTAGACAACCGCGAGTAGTTGAAAGCTCGAAGCAGCGCGTCCCATCGAATTTTGTCAGCATGACAAAGCGTTGCTGCAACCTTGCAATGGGGGCAGTTAAATGTGTGGTCACAGATCATCGGATCAGCACCCCCACAAAAGCTATGAGGGCGATCTTAGGCAATGTCGGCGCGGGCCAACCAACGATCTCAGCCGCGCGAAAGTGCACGAGAACAACCCATAGGCCCGCGCAAATCAGCGGGAACAGGATCAGGTCCACTATCGCCTTTGCCAACCCGCTCATGAATATCTCTTTCATGTGCGCCTCCTGAGCCGGTAGGCGGTCGGGCGATGCTGCTTGCCGCCGACGATCTTCGCAGGCTTGCGGAACGCCTCCACGCCATGCTGCTTGATTTTGTTGACCAGCTGCCGGTCTGAAAGCGGGACGACGTTTTCATGCTCGCAGTATTCGGCGTACAGCGCGCACAGGTAGCGCTGCGAGACTTCACCCGGAACGTCCGGCAATGTCCGCCACCACTTCACAAATGCACGCGTGCTGGCGAGACGTGTCGGCACCTCAACCGGACGGACGGACATGTCAATTGACTTGTCCGGCTTTGCGTCCGCCACGTCCGGACATACGTCCGACACGTCCAGCACGGGTTCAATCCGTGCTAGTGCCAGCGGCCTATATTCGACTGATCGCGGCATAAAACGACGGCCGGGCGCTATCCCAAAAGCCATCGTCAGAGCCGCGATCAGTCCCCCCTCGAACATTGCCATAGCCTCCCCCTACTACTCCCCAGCGGACACCAGATCGGAAGTGTCTCGGACTAGTCTTGCAGACAAGACGGACGTGTCTTTGCTCTGTGATTTCATGTGATTAGGCGCAACAAAGCAGCGTGCTGCATGTCCCGCGCAATACGGCAGCCCCAGGACGCTTTCCAGCGCGCAAAAACCAAAGCCCGGCTCGCCTAAATGCCCAATCGGGAACTTGCAATCGTTGGGTTCAAGATCGGCAAGCGTCTTGCGCGCGATGTCATCGGCTCGGGGCAGCGGCAAGGGCTCAACAGCTATCGGTGTGATGGGCTTGCCGGCTGCGGCCTTGCGCTTTTGATGTTGCAGCTTGGTGTTGCGAGAGCGGACTGCTGATGGAACGCCGCCGCCCGTGAGCTTGATGCCCATGCGATCGCATTTGCCCAGCACTTGGTTGCGGGTCAGTCCGCCAAGACGGACGCCGATCTGCGTGGCGCTGAAGATGCCATCATGGGCAAGCTCTTTCAGCTTCTCAACGCGATCGTCTGTCCATACTTTGCCGCTCATCGTGCGCCCTCGCGAGGTGTCTAAAATTCGAGAACGCAACAGGACGGACGTGTCTGACAGGATGCCCGCAAGGACAGCGGCAAGCGTGATCTGGTGGAACAGAACACACCCGCCCAAACGGGCACCCAGTAAGAGACGCTTGACGCAACGAGAGAAACGGGCAGCGCGCTATTGCGCCTGGATACTCATACCGCTGGAGGCCTCGCGAGCCGTGCCAGACTGCCCTAGGCATTCTTGGGAGGAAGAAACCACACACGAGCACTGGTTGAGGAGACGATAGGCTAGGTGATCAATCCCGCCATGAAGTGGTTATGGTCCGTCTCACGCTTGGGTTTCTGCCAACCACCGGCAAGCCGCCAAGCTTTCAGGACACCTTCGTCATCCCCTCACCGCTGCTCGCGGCTTACGCACTTGGAACATGCGGGGCGGAGCCCTTGCGGGAGGTGTTGCCCGCCACTGCCGGCTGGCCCCTCCCTCTCACCGCGAAACTCACTTGATGGCCCAATACCACAACTCGTCCTCAGTACGCGGCGGGCGTAGCGTGTCCCGGATCTCGCGCCGCACGATGTACTTAATCAGCTTCCAAACACGCATTCTTGCCTCTTACCGCTTGCGCTTTACGCGACCCGTCCGAAAAAAAGTTCGGCCGGCAAATCCTTCCCGTTGACACGTGCCCAGTCGAAAAGCTTCTGAGCCCGTCGAGCCGGGATGTAACCGCCCGTCCCGCCGTCCCCCTCAGACCACATCCAGCGATAGGCCTGGATCGTGGCAACACCTGCAATCTCCGCAGCAACACGAGGCCCGCCGACTTCACGGATGATCGTGGCGGCCGGCTCGCAGGTCTGCTTAGGCGTCTTGGAGCGTGTCGTCATATTTGGCATGATGTCCCGTGCGCCGTTCGTCGTCAAGGTCTCTTTTACGTCTGCCGTAGTGTGCACGGCCAGTGTGTTGAATTTAATACGCAAAGAAACAAGGGCAAAACTTTCTGAGCATACTGCTACGATTTTCGTTAGTTTTGCGTTGACAACGGATTACGAAATACGTAGCTTTCAAATCACCAACGCAGCGCACCCTCCCTAGCCGGTGCAGCCACGTTGGTAGGGGAAGGGCGGCACGGTTTTGCGGGGTTAACTGCGCTGACCGTGAGAGAGGGTTACGGCCAGCAGCCGCCCTTCCCATTGGACTGCGAGTGCACGCGTTCAATGGAGCGGATCATGTCCGATGTCACAGCCATTACCGACGACAAGCCAAGCGCTGGATCTGGCGCGCGGGTATCGCGCAGCACAGGACGGGCATGTGTTCAACTTCCTGGAGACGGAACACTGGAAGCGCGGCCACATGATGGCGACCGCCCGCCGCCCATATCTGGGCGACTTGCTGCTGATCGCATCATTGGATCGGGAATCTTCGAAACCATCGCCGCGGACATGACGCGCATTGACCGCGAGATCAAAGCCAGCGCAACGCCGCGCCCTCCCTTCGAGGAAGTTCTGGCGAAGTCCGGCGCAACATTCATCGCAATGAGAGGGTGGGGGCTATGAGCCTTTTTGGAACAGGCCTTGTACTGCACGAGGTCTCGCTAATCGCAGAGCGCGTAGCACCGATTGTGCCGGTCTCTGACTTTGGACTTGAGGCGCGGGTTTACGAACTCGCCAAACTTCTGAGAGCCGCCATGCTCGACATGGAAGCAAGCGCGATCGTCAACGCAGAAACGGAGGCCGCATAATGGGAAACTACCGGAGATCACAGCTTGATGCTGAAGATTGGGTCGCCGTGTTTATGGTGGCAACTTTCTTTACGGCCTTGGCCGCTTTCATCCGCCACATCTGGTGGATCTTCACGATCTGCATGTCAGGCGCACCTTTGACTGGCGGCCACGTTGTTCTTGCTGTGACCGGGATTGTCTTCCCGCCTATCGGCGCACTGCATGGCGTCTGGCTGTGGTGCAATTGATGAACGCGTCCGCCGCATCCGAACTTGTCAGCCGCACATATTGGGCACGCTTCACGACGCTCAACCGGCTGGCAACTGAAGCGCGGACTGGAGCGATCCGTGGCGATCTCAATGCCATCGCACGGTTCGTCATTCTCTCAGATCAAGCCTTTGAAGCTCAGCGCAACATCTATGGATTTAGGGGAGCGGTCGATGTCCCAACCAAATGACAACGTAGTTCGCGGCAAGTTCCGCCACTTCAAGGCCCCGCCGTTGCCAGAGCGCAAGGCGCAAGAGGAAAAGGCACACGCCAGCATCCTTAGCGACCGCATGAGCAACTGGCTGACGGAAGCCGAGCTGCGTCTTGGCCTCAACAACACCCGAGCAATGCTTGTTGTTGCCCTTGGATGGATCGACATGCGCAGAGCAAACAAGCGGGGGGCAAAGCAATGAGCGACGTATCTCGTAGGCTCATAGTTGAAGGTGACGCAGCGAAGGCTTTGCTGGCCAACATTCGCGACGTGATTGGTGATGATGAGGACATGGCTTTGACCGCCGTCGAAGGCGAGACAAGCCTGATAGAGACAATCACCAACGCAGTTGATCGCATGAACGTTCTGGATGCCTACACGGAAGCGCTCAACATTCAGATCAAGACTCTTTCGGAACGCAAGAGCCGCTTCGAAGCGCAGCACGACCGCATCAAGGCGGCTGTGTGCGTAGCCATGCAGCAAGCCAATCTGCGCAAGTTGGAACTGCACACAGCCACGCTTTCGATCAAGGCCGTTGCGGCTAAGGCAGAGATCACAGACGAGGCACTGATACCCTCAAAATTCTGGAAGGCCGCAGACCCCAAGCTAGACCGCAAGGCGCTCCTTGACGCTCTGAAGGCCAAGGAAGCCGTGCCCGGCGCAACGCTGAGCAATGGCGGTGAAACCCTCTCAATTCGTGGTGGCTGATATGGGCGCACTTGTGACGGCAGAAGCTCGCAATATGGATCTGGTCCGGCGTACGGTCGCCAAGGATTGCGACCCTGCGGAGTTTGATCAGTTCATCCACATTTGCCGCGCCGTTGGGTTGGACCCGCTGCGCCGCCAGATTTACGCGTTCGTGTTCGGCAAGGATGATCCGAGCAAACGCCGCATGTCGGTCGTAACAGCGATTGACGGCTATCGCGCCATTGCGGAGCGGACGAAATGCTACCGCCCTGACGAGAGAGCGCCGCGCATTGAATACAGCGATGCTGCCAAGTGCTCATCTAAGAACCCGCTTGGCCTCGTTCGGGCCGAAGTGACCGTCTACAAGTATTCACACGGCGCATGGTTTCCAACGGTTGGAGAAGCCTATTGGGACGAATACGCGCCCATCATCGAGGGCGGGGAAGGCGGCTTTGAGTGGGTTGATACGGGACAGTATTACCCCAAAGACCACCCGACAAAGGCGGGCAAGCCTAAGCGCAAGAAGGTACCAATCGGGGATGTTGTCGAGTGCCTAGACCCGTCAAAGCCCAACTGGCGCAAGATGGGCCGCGTGATGATTGCCAAGTGCGCAGAAGCACAAGCGCTTCGCCGTGCATGGCCAGATGACTTTGCGGGCCTTGAGGTTGACGAGGAAGTTGACCGCCGCGCCTCGATTGATCTGACCGCCAGCGAACTTGCTGAAGAGGGCGCATCGGCCAAACGCTTTGAACTCATCGGCGGACCGAACTGCATCACCATTGATTGGTGCGATGGCGAACCGCTGCGCCGCGAGCCTGTCGGGCAGTTTGGCGACAAGGTTCTAAAGCTCATCAAAGAGCAGCCCGACATTGCGTTGATCTTCGAGGACCGCAACCGCGATGCCCTCAAAGAATATTGGGCGCTCGACAAGAGCGGCGCCCTTGCGGTCAAGGCCGCTTACGAAAAGCTCAAGAGCGAAACACGTTCACAAGAAGCAGCAGAGTAAAGGAGCATCCCATGACCATCACCGCACAAATTCACAAGATCAGCCAGACACTCACCGAGGCCCTTGCAGCAGCAGAAAGCCCGCTAACGTCAACACAGCTTATGGCGCTTGAAGCCATTTCAAAAAATGACGGATGCAGCCAAACGGACGTTGTGAAGCTGACAGGTATCGACAGGTCCACCTTGGCCGACGTGGTGCGCCGTTTGATGAAGACGGGTCTGATCAAGCGCAAGCGGTCGCAGAAGGACCAGCGGGCACACGTCTTGACCATCACAGAGACCGGATCACGCGAACTGGCAAAGGCCGATTCTGCACGCAAGAAAGCAGAGAAAGAGGTCATTGCGCAGTTTCCGATCCTTCGCGGCCTAGCAGCATAGGGCGGACCAATGACGAGCCTCGAATACCGCATCCTCCAATACATAGCAGAGCAGTGTGACGCTGTGCCTTCACGTCCCCCGATGCACCATCACATCAGGAACAGGTTTGCACCTGAGGGCACGCATCACGTTGTCAATTCGATGTGGTCGCGAGGGCTGTTAGCCAGAACATCCTACTCACGCAAAGGGGCACACCGTCCCTTTGTTATTACTCAAAAGGGGCGAGAGGCCTTGCGGCCTTCGATGGTAGGATGACAGTCGTGGACATGCC
>JADJRH010000006.1 GCA_016712345.1 Polyangiaceae bacterium | reverse complement strand
GTCGCCACCTCGAGTAGAGCAAGAAAACGAACCCCGCCACGGTTAGAACCCAACCCCCAAAAAGCGATGGTGAAGCTGTCGCGGCCGTGCTCCAGCTTCGGGCCGCTGGCCAACCCTACCCGCCGCCGCCATCCCCGCCCCATCCCGCCCACTTTCGCCCACGTCGCCCACCCCGCCCACCGTTCCAGCCAATCCAGCCAGCCCAAACCCCACGCCACATTGAACCCCAAACACACAGAGCAACATCAACAACTGCCCCCAACTCGCCGCCCCACCACCGCCGCCCAACGCCTCAGACCAATTTGCTGGGATTCTTGCATTACGTCCAAGCCCATGATATTCTTACTCCCAACGATAGAGAAAGTTAAAAACAATGAGTAACCCTGACTATGTGATTGCCGAACAGGTAGCCGAACTGCTCAAAGTTGATAGTTACATTCTACAGCAATGCCGCAGGGGGAAAGTTAGCGGCGCATGGAAGATAAACCCAGCGAACAAAAATTCGCCGTGGATGATTCCCACCCAGTACCGCCCACGAAATGGCCACCGAACGCGAACGGAACACGAACGCGCAGTAAACCCCTATAAACGAAAGATGACCGCCCCCAGCCAAGAGAACGGCCATCAATCTAAGAAACCGCACCTTACCAATTAAATAAGGCACTATTTTTGCTCCTCGAGCTGGACTCGAACCAGCAACCCTGCGGTTAACAGCCGCAGGATTACACGCTCAAAACCAGCCCCCGCCAACCCGTGGCGGCCGAGACCTCCGCCAATTCCGCATCTTCGACCGGGAATAATTGAGAGTGGATGAAACCGCAGAATGATCAATAAAGAGCCGCTACTTCGACCCCGCCCACGGCACGCACCTGCGCACGGCCGCATGACGCAACGCATGAGACCAAAACCGAGCACACCCACGCGGCCGCAAAGCCGAGCCAACACAAGCCCAAACCCATGCGACGACAGCGGCCGACCGCTGGCCAACTCGCAAATGAGATAATCCGAAGCACACGGCCGAACGCTGAGCCACACCTAGCCAACTGCAACCACTTCGACCCCACCCACCGCCGCCTCACTCCGCTCTTTGCCGTAAACCATCACCGCCACGGCCGCGCCCCCATCCACCCCTTCGACCCGCCCCAACGCTGCCACACCCAACCCGCAAAGCTCCCCAACACGCGCCCCAGATTCATAGAGAAACAGCAACCCCACCAAATCCCGCAGAGCGTACCAATCCCACCGCCCCCAATCCCCGCAGGCGCGGCCGACAAATTGCCGAATAAATCCAGATAGACAAGCCCCTATCCCGCAGATGAGCCACCAGATGAGCCACGACCGCAGACACATCACCTTCAGCCACCGCTGAACGCGTCGAAACAGCCCGAGGAAGCAACACCCGCTTAGACAGCTTTTAGAGCAAAATCCTCTTCCCAGCCCATCGCAGAAAAAGCCGAATATCCAAGACGTGCCCCTGAACTGTTGCCGGAGCTAACCGCACGTGTAACGACCGCACATAGTCGCGCACCATCGCGGCCGAGACCTTGGCCAAGGGCACAGCATCGAGCGCAACCGCAAACGGCCGCAAGCTGGAAATGAGATGAACCAAATGATGAGAGGAAGCCCCCCGAGCCTCACGGTTCGATAAGAACCGCTGAGCCACAGCCCCAACGCTCCCCGCCCGAAATTCCAACAACAAAACTTATCAATTTTCACGTCCGAAACCTCCAAGAATTGACCAATCTCAGAGATTCCAGCCTAACCTGCTGACCTCACCGCCACGGCCGACGCACTCACCCGCTCGGCCGTGGCTCCTTACTCACTACATTCTAACAAGGAAAACCAACCATGACAACTAGATACCAGCCCAACCAACCCTACGCCGACGATTTTAATTGCGAACTGTGCGGCCGAAACCGCCGCCGCCAAATGCGATGAGTGCAACCTCTGGCACTGCGAACCCTGCCTAGTCCGCAAAAATGCCGAGGTACTGTGCGCCCACTGCTACGCCGAAGAACACCCCGAAGAACAAGACGACGACGAGGACTAACACCATGAACCGCCCCCAATCCAACACCTACCCCCCACGCTCAATCCCCGCCACGCTACCACCGCACCACGGCCGAATTATCCGCCCTGCTCAATTGGTACACCATCCGCCCCGCGCCGCGCACCGCATGGCCAAAATGGAAGGGCTTTCATATCTCGAGTTTCAAGGCTTAATCGGCCGCGCCCAATACGTCGTGAACGAATCAACCAAACCAGAGGAATAGCCCCATGACAGACCCCGCCCTGCCATCGCCCCCCACCGCCCAGCAATTCCAAATATGGGAACAGGCCATAAAGGAAATGGCCAACGTACTAAACCCCACCATGTACGCCGCCCATTGCCACTATCTAAGGCTGAGCCATGTAGAGGGGGAACACATGGCACGGAATACCCGCCAGAGAGTACAGCATCGGGATTCTTACCAAATTTGCCCAACGCGATTTAGCCAAACTCCTAAGCTACCACACAGGCAACGACCAAACCTCCGTACAGTTCGACCCCCGCCAGAAACACCCACCGCCACGGCCGCGCCCCATCCCCGCCTATCCCGCCACCAGAACCGCCCCAGCAGAAGTTACCCGCTTCAATCACCCCGCGAAAACTGCTGACCAAAGCCCCGATTTCCTCTTCACCCATGTCATGCCCAACTCCACGCCCACCGCCTTTAAGCTCGTCGCCTGTGTCATTCACAACACCTTGGGCAAACGTGACAAGCTCGGCAACTTCAGCGAATGGTGGGCAGGTGTCAGCTATAAGCTAATCATGGAGAAAACGGGCACAACATCGCGCACGGCCGTGAGCGATGCAATCACCGAGGCGAGGCGTAACGGCTGGATTAAACGACGCGGCCGCGCCAACTCTTTGATTACGCCCTTCGATGGGACGACGAACCCCCGACACCCCTGAAATTTAACCAACCGCCCCCGTTCAATCAGTCCGAAAATCAGACAGTCCGAAAATCAGACAGTCCGAAAATCAGACCGAAACAGTCCGAAAATCAGACCGATTCAGTCCGAAAATCAGACCGATTCTCTCTGGTGTGTGCGAGAGAAAGAAAGAATACATATCTACTACACAAGGAGTAATAGAGGATTGAGAACAAGAACACACCCACCACCCAACAAAAAAGGACACCCCCACGGCCTCGACAATCGCGGGAGCGTCCTAGCAAGTGGCCACAAGCCAAAGTAAGTATATCTCACATTTTATCCACACCTAACCCACACAAGGACAAAACGCAATGACTCGACAATTGCCACCCCCACCCAATCTACCAACCACCCACGGCCGCGCACCGCTCCAGCTCATCGCCGCCCCCGTCGCCGCTTCCCCTGCTCCTCTTCCTGCTCCCCTTTGCCGTCTTTGGCCTCCTCCTCCTTCGCGCCGCATTTTCCACCCCACCCCCCACGGCCGCGCCCCTGCCCAACATAATCACCGCCACCCCCAACGCACCCACCCCCGCCTACTTCCTGAGCCAAGAAGATTGGGCAAAGCTGGCCATAGAAGCAACCACAGTCGCGCAAGAACTCGCCGAGATTGACCAACGCCTGCAAAACGCCACCGACAACGAGCGCGAACAACTGAACAACGACCGCCAACGCCTCCAAAACGCCGCCGCCGCCATCGAGCTTACCCGCACGGCCGCAGACGTAGCCAACAGCACCAACGCCACCGCCAATGCCATCAAAGCCGAGGGCACGACCAACGCCATAAACAACATGGCCACGGCCGAAGCTGGGCAGATAGAGCGCGACCACGCCCGAGCCGCCGCAGACCTCGCCCAAGCCCAAGCCGACCAAGCTAACGCCCACGCCGCCACGGCCGCCACCATTACCCGAATCACCGCCACGGCCGCCACCACAATTGCCGCCGTTGCCGTCCTCGCTGTCACTGTCATTCTATCAATCGTAACCTACCGCGTGGCCACCGCCCCCGCCCCATCGCACCCGCCCCCACAACCAATCCTGCACCATTACCTACATCAACGACGTGGACGACCTCACGGCCGAGGAGTTAGCCAGCCGCGCAATGGCCGAATTCTTTAGAGCCGCTGAAGCCGACCGCCGCGCCAACACCCCCGCCCCACGGCCGCGCCCATCCACACCCCATACGCCCCCATGTCCCAGAGGTAGTACAGCAGTCCAGTACCAATCCAGTACCAGTACAGGAGAGACAAAACCACGCCAAAATACCACCATCCACACCCCTAACCCCCGAAATTAAAAGCCGCATCATAGCCGAATACTGCGCCCAAAATGGAGCCATCCGCCCCACCTCCCGCGCCATCTTCACCTATGGCAACGGCACAACGGATGCAATCGTTAAAGCCGTCCTCGATGAAGCCCAAGTAAGCCACAACTAACCACACAACCAACCAAAGGAGATGCACACCATGTTCACGAAAGACAACGCCCGTCAGCACGGCCGCAAGGGTGGCCAACGCACCCCGAACGCCACGGCCGCGCCCACTTCCAGCGCATCGGCCGCGCAGGGTTCCAATCAACCACCGAAAAATACTTGATGGAGACGAACAGAAGCACAAGCAATTTTTGGCCGAGTTGGGCGGGTTCCACTATTGGCTACAAACCAACGTCGCCATGAAGCACGACCGCGACGGCCGCCCAAACGTGGCGCCGCCCCCAACACCCCGCCCACCGTAACGAAATCCCATTCTAAATATCAACAAGGAGACCCCCAACAATGACCCCCAAACCAGCCCCCACAATGACCCAAACCCTTGCCGACCTAATCCAAAGAACCGAGGGCGCGACCATCAATCTAGCCCGAGGCCTTACCCTACGCCTTGCCACGGCCGCGCCACTCAGCATCGAAATGAGGCGAGATAACCAGTTCCCCAGCCCCCAGAAGTCCGCATAATCAAGAACGCCTTGGCCAAAGTCATTGGGCACGCTGAATTGTACGAAGCCACGGATTTTGAGGAATACCGCGACCACAAGCACGAAATCATCCGCCGCGTTGGGCTGGCCATCCTCACCGACGCAACCGCCCCTGACCCCGACGACGTGCCCATGCTGGAACCCACGGCCGCGCCCCTCACCTACCCCGCCCGACAAGAGTACTCTGTTTATTGTCAACACCCCACCCACCTACACGGAGTAAGCCCCATGATAGAAGAAATCATCGCCGCCAAAATCGGCACCCGCATAACCACAGACCTAAACCAGATGATAACCGCCGCCGTCGCTGGCCAAGAGATAGAGCCAATAACCCGAACGCTGGCCAACTATATGGCCAGCTACGGGCGCCCAATTGGGAAAAAGCTGGCCACGGCCGCGACCATCGCTGTATTCGACCCAACAACAAAAACTATCCACTTCTTCGAGGACATCGCCACGGCCGAGGAATAACCCCACGGCCGCAAAACAAAGAAAAAGCCCTGCACCGTTCGCGGTGCAGGGCTTTTTGTTTCCACATGCCAACCAAGGAGAAAGCCAGCAACATTTTAGCACAAACGAGCGAACCCACACCAACACAAGAGCGCATGGCCATGCTGCCAAATGCGCGGCATCGCCACGCGCAAGCCACCCCTCAAAAAGCACAATCTAAAAATACACCATTGGCCAACCCGCAAACGTGGCCAGGCCAAATGCGCCCCCCCGCCACTCCCCGCCAATTCCTCGGCACGGCCGCGCCCCCCCACGCCAACACGCCCACCCGCCATCCCCCGCCCCGCTCAGCCCCGCCGCCGCTGACGCGGCGACGGAGCGGGCGCGGCTTCGCTGCCCCTGCTCCAGCGGGCACAGCCGTGGCCATGTCCCCTGCTCCCCTGCTCCCCTGCTCCCCTGCTCCCCTGCTTTCCCATTCACAATTCACCATTCACCATTCACCACGGCTGCGCCCCTCTGCTCCTCTGCCCCTCTGCCCCTCTGCTCCTCTTCCTGTTCCCCTGTTTTTGTGGCTCTTGTTTCCTGTTTGATGGCCTCACGGCCGTTCTCACCTCATGCGCGTAGCCAAATCCACTATTGGCCAAGTTAAAGCGGTTCAATTATGGCCATGCGGTCAGCCCGTTGCCCAGTGTAGCTTCGCTTCGTCCCACGGCGGACTACCACCGCGCACGGCCGCGCACGTCCGCCAAAAAAGCCACCCCCACGGCCGTTTGCAGGTAAGTCCCGCCGTCTGCGGCGGGGGCGTACCATGCCGCCAAATGCGCGGCATCTCCCCGCTTTCCCCCTGCCTTTGCCTGCGGGGGGGGGCCGCGTTCCACCCGCCCACCCCCACTTGCCCCGCCGTCGCGCTTCGTGCCAGCCCTCGGCCGGGAAATCTCCAGCGGCTGACGGCCAAGCTTGCACAGGCCGTTGGGCGACGCTGAACGCGCCGCCCACGGCCGCGACCGTAAACAGGTAGGATGAAGCGATAGACAGAGGTGAACTGTTGATAATGGACGTTATCAAAACTCTTTGAGTTTTTATAACGGCCATTATCAAAAGTTTCACAAGGCCTTGGTACGCCAACCCCCTTGGCTCGTCACCTCCGCTTGCTTCCTTTCCGCGGCCTGTTTCGCCGGGGCGCGGAGTACCGCACGCCCCGCGCGGCCGTCTCCCCGCTGTTGGCCGAGGCCGTGCGCGGTTCCCATCCGCCGCCCGCGCTCCGTCCACTACGGGGCCGCCCCGCCACCCCCACGGCCAGTTGAAAAACCACAGGGCCGCCCCTTCGCGCCGTCGCTGGGGTCGGCTACCTCTCATCGCTTCGCACCGCCCCGCCATGCGCCCTACGCCCCGCCCCCTACGCCGCCACGGACACGCCCCGCCGCCAGCCCCTTGGCCAGCGATGCAACGCAGGGGCGGGGCGGCCGTGCCGCTCCGGGCGCGTGGCTTGCGCGGCCGTGGCGTTGCTCGCTTCGGCCCGTGCCGGGCGGGCTTCGCTCGCCCCGCACTCCGCCGCCATCTCCCCGCTGATGCTCTCCCCCGCACACCTTGAATTTTGTGCGCGTGTGAGTCGTCGGAATTTCTATAACTTTGCCTGTTGTGGATAACTCCGCCGCCGCTGCTTTCCCGCCACCGCGCCGGGCACGGCCGCCACTGCGCCCAATGCCAGCCTCCGCCGCGCTGGTCTCGGCCGCGCCCATGTGGACAAAACCTGCACCATATTGACATCGAGGAGCAAAAAAGCCCAAATGGGAACTGACAAAACACGGCCGCGTGCGCGGCCGTGGCCACATCGGCCACATTTTGTCCATATTTATTGACAGACCGCGAACGGCTGTGCTAATCTGTGCGCGTAAACGAGTTCCGCACCTCATCTCAAAAAGCCTCGACCGCACCAGCGGCCGAGGCTTTCTCTTTTTCCGACCTATGTACCAATACTTTGCCGAGTTACTCAGAATCATAGACGCGGACACCGTAAAGGCGAGAGTGGACCCTCGGCATGAGCACATTTACCGAGGTTTCATTGAGAATCCGAGGAATTGACGCCATGCCCGCAACACCGCCGCGGGCAAGTGGCCACCGTTTATCTTCATAGCGTTTTGCCCGTTGGCTCTCGGCTCCTCATCCAGTCGCATGGGCTGGACAAGTACGGCCGATGGGTTGCCGACATTTACACCACGCCCACCCCCTACCCAACGACGAAGCCCCCAACCTACTGGCCAGCTATACCCGCGACTTTGCCGCCGAACTGCTGTCCAAGAAGCACGCCCGCCCCTACGAGGTGGATTGATGGAACTGGTAGAAATCATAACCAACGCCGGGCAATGGGTGGCGTGGCCTACCTTGCCTTGTCTTGGCACCGTGCCGACACAATCGCCCACCGCGAAAAGCTGGCCGAACTCAACAATAAAATCTCCGAGACACAAAGACTCACGGCCGAAGCTCTGCAACGTCTCGCCGATACCCTCGACGTTCTAAACGAAAGAATAACGCGGATAGAGGAGCGCACCAAAACGCCCCGCCGCACCACAAAGAAAGAGGTATAACCCCATGGCTAAGACCACCGGCGCTTTATTCAGCATTGAGGCCAGCGGCCAATTTGCAAAAACAATCACGTATGACAAACGCGGCTTTGCCCGTGTCTACAAAATCCCCGCCAACCCCAAAACCAGCGGCCAAGGCGACCAACGCCAGCGGATGGTCAACATCCAACGCGCCATCGGCCGCGTTGGATCCGACACCATGGCCAACGTGGAAACCATCTGGCTCTCCGCCTACAAGGCCAAAGTCCCGCAGAGCTACCGCTGGCAATCGTTCATGCTCGGCGAAGCCGTGCAAGAAGAAAATTACAGCGCATCCGCCACCGCGTAGGCCCGCGTTGGATTCCACCGCAAAAGGCAACTGGAACACCTCGGCCACGACCGCAGGCATAACCGCCCGCGAAATCGACTACGCGGCCGAGACCGTGCCCACCAACGGGCAGGCGCTGTTCCACCTCGCCCGCGCCATTTGGTTTAGTGGCGTCGTTGACGGTGGAGCCGCCAACGCTGGCGAACTCCCCAGCGCATCCAACTACGGGGAATGGTTGCAAGACATCAACGGCTCCTAGTCCCACAATCTAGGAGCCACCACAACGCAAAAAAAAGGCGTTAACCCACAAGGTTAACGCCTCTTTTTCATAAGTTTAATGGGAGTTTAATGGGAGTTTAATGGGAGTTACCAGCCGAAATTTAACCGAAACCCACCCGCTCCTAACCGTCGCCACCTCGAGTAGAGCAAGAAAAAACGAACCCCGCCACGGTTAGAACCCAACCCCCAAAAAGCGATGGTGAAGCCGTCGCGGCCGTGCCCAGCTTCGGCCGCTGGCCAACCCTACCCGCCGCCGCCATCCCCCGCCCCATCCCGCCCACTTTCGCCCACGTCGCCCACCCCCGCCCACCGTTCCAGCCAATCCAGCCAGCCCAAACCCCACGCCACATTGAACCCCAACACACAGAGCAACATCAACAACTCGCCCCAACTCGCCGCCCCACCACCGCCGCCCAACGCCTCAGACCAATTTGCTGGGGATTCTTGCATTACGTCCAAGCCCATGATATTCTACTCCCAACGATAGGAGAAAGTTAAAAAACAATGAGTAACCCTGACTATATGACTGCCGAACAGGTAGCCGAACTGCTCAAAGTTGATAGAAGTTACATTCTACAGCAATGCCGCAGGGGAAAGTTAGCGGCGCATGGAAGATAAACCCAGCGAACAAAAATTCGCCGTGGATGATTCCCACCAGTACCGCCCACGAAATGGCCACCGAACGCGAACGGAACACGAACGCGCAGTAAACCCCCATAAACGAAAGATGACCGCCCCCAGCCAAGAGAACGGCCATCAATCTAAGAAACCGCACCTTACCAATTAAATAAGGCACTATTTTTGCTCCTCGAGCTGGACTCGAACCAGCAACCCTGCGGTTAACAGCCGCAGGATTACACGCTCAAAACCAGCCCCCCCGCCAACCCGTGGCGGCCGAGACCTCCGCCAATTCCGCATCTTCGACCGGGGAATAATTGAGAGTGGATGAAACCGCAGAATGATCAATAAAGAGCCGGGCCACTTCGACCCCGCCCACGGCACGCACCCGGCGCACGGCCGCATGACGCAACGCATGAGGCCCAAACCGAGCCACACCCACGCGGCCGCAAAGCCGAGCCAACACAAGCCCAAACCCATGCGACGACAGCGGCCGACCGCTGGCCAACTCGCAAATGAGATAATCCGAAGCACACGGCCGAACGCTGAGCCACAATCTAGCCAACTGCAACCACTTCGACCCCACCCACCGCCGCCTCACTCCGCTCTTGCCGTAAACCATCACCGCCACGGCCGCGCCCCCATCCACCCCTTCGACCCGCCCCAACGCCGCCACACCCAACCCGCAAAGCTCCCCAACACGCGCCCCAGATTCATAGAGAAACAGCAACCCCACCAAATCCCGCAGAGCGTACCAATCCCACCGCCCCCAATCCCCTGCAGGCGCGGCCGACAAATTGCCGAATAAATCCAGATAGACAAGCCCCCTATCCCGCAGATGAGCCACCAGATGAGCCACGACCGCAGACACATCACCTTCAGCCACCGCTGAACGCGTCGAAACAGCCCGAGGAAGCAACACCCGCTTAGACAGCTTTTTAGAGCAAAATCCCCTCTTCCCAGCCCATCGCAGAAAAAGCCGAATATCCAAGACGTGCCCCCGAACTGTTGCCGGAGCTAACCGCACGTGTAACGACCGCACATAGTCGCGCACCATCGCGGCCGAGACCTTGGCCAAGGGCACAGCATCGAGCGCAACCGCAAACGGCCGCAAGCTGGAAATGAGATGAACCAAATGATGAGAGGAAGCCCCCCGAGCCTCACGGTTCGATAAGAACCGCTGAGCCACAGCCCCAACGCTCCCCGCCCGAAATTCCAACAACAAAAACTTATCAATTTTCACGTCCGAAACCTCCAAGAATTGACCAATCTCAGAGATTCCAGCCTAACCCGCTGACCTCACCGCCACGGCCGACGCACTCTCACCCGCTCGGCCGTGGCTCCTTACTCACTACATTCTAACAAGGAAAAACCAACCATGACAACTAGATACCAGCCCAACCAACCCTACGCCGACGATTTTAATTGCGAACTGTGCGGCCGAACCGCCGCCGCCAAATGCGATGAGTGCAACCTCTGGCACTGCGAACCCTGCCTAGTCCGCAAAAATGCCGAGGTACTGTGCGCCCACTGCTACGCCGAAGAACACCCCGAAGAACAAGACGACGACGAGGACTAACACCATGAACCGCCCCCAAATCCAACACCTACCCCCCACGCTCAATCCCCCGCCACGCTACCACCGCACCACGGCCGAATTATCCGCCCTGCTCAATTGGTACACCATCCGCCCTGCGCCGCGCACCGCATGGCCAAAATGGAAGGGCTTTCATATCTCGAGTTTCAAGGCTTAATCGGCCGCGCCCAATACGTCGTGAACGAATCAACCAAACCAGAGGAATAGCCCCATGACAGACCCCGCCCCGCCATCGCCCCCCCACCGCCCAGCAATTCCAAATATGGGAACAGGCCATAAAGGAAATGGCCAACGTACTAAACCCCACCATGTACGCCGCCCATTGCCACTATCTAAGGCTGAGCCATGTAGAGGGGAACACATGGCACGGAATACCCGCCAGAGAGTACAGCATCGGGATTCTTACCAAATTTGCCCAACGCGATTTAGCCAAACTCCTAAGCTACCACACAGGCAACGACCAAACCTCCGTACAGTTCGACCCCCCGCCAGAAACACCCACCGCCACGGCCGCGCCCCCATCCCCGCCTATCCCGCCACCAGAACCGCCCCAGCAGAAGTTACCCGGCTTCAATCACCCCCGCGAAAACTGGACCAAAGCCCCCGATTTCCTCTTCACCCATGTCATGCCCAACTCCACGCCCACCGCCTTTAAGCTCGTCGCCTGTGTCATTCACAACACCTTGGGCAAACGTGACAAGCTCGGCAACTTCAGCGAATGGTGGGCAGGTGTCAGCTATAAGCTAATCATGGAGAAAACGGGCACAACATCGCGCACGGCCGTGAGCGATGCAATCACCGAGGCGAGGCGTAACGGCTGGATTAAACGACGCGGCCGCGCCAACTCTTTTGATTACGCCCTTCGATGGGACGACGAACCCCCCGACACCCCCGAAATTTAACCAACCGCCCCCGTTCAATCAGTCCGAAAATCAGACAGTCCGAAAATCAGACAGTCCGAAAATCAGACCGAAACAGTCCGAAAATCAGACCGATTCAGTCCGAAAATCAGACCGATTCTCTCTGGTGTGTGCGAGAGAAAGAAAGAATACATATCTACTACACAAGGAGTAATAGAGGATTGAGAACAAGAACACACCCACCACCCAACAAAAAGGACACCCCCACGGCCTCGACAATCGCGGGAGCGTCCTAGCAAGTGGCCACAAGCCAAAGTAAGTATATCTCACATTTTATCCACACCTAACCCACACAAGGACAAAACGCAATGACTCGACAATTGCCACCCCCACCCAATCTACCAACCACCCACGGCCGCGCACCGCTCCAGCTCATCGCCGCCCCCGTCGCCGCTTCCCCCTGCTCCTCTTCCTGCTCCCCTTTGCCGTCTTTGGCCTCCTCCTCCTTCGCGCCGCATTTTCCACCCCCACCCCCACGGCCGCGCCCCTGCCCAACATAATCACCGCCACCCCCAACGCACCCACCCCCGCCTACTTCCTGAGCCAAGAAGATTGGGCAAAGCTGGCCATAGAAGCAACCACAGTCGCGCAAGAACTCGCCGAGATTGACCAACGCCTACAAAACGCCACCGACAACGAGCGCGAACAACTGAACAACGACCGCCAACGCCTCCAAAACGCCGCCGCCGCCATCGAGCTTACCCGCACGGCCGCAGACGTAGCCAACAGCACCAACGCCACCGCCAATGCCATCAAAGCCGAGGGCACGACCAACGCCATAAACAACATGGCCACGGCCGAAGCTGGGCAGATAGAGCGCGACCACGCCCGAGCCGCCGCAGACCTCGCCCAAGCCCAAGCCGACCAAGCCAACGCCCACGCCGCCACGGCCGCCACCATTACCCGAATCACCGCCACGGCCGCCACCACAATTGCCGCCGTTGCCGTCCTCGCTGTCACTGTCATTCTATCAATCGTAACCTACCGCGTGGCCACCGCCCCCCGCCCCCTCGCACCCGCCCCCCCAACCAATCCCGCACCATTGGCTACATCAACGACGTGGACGACCTCACGGCCGAGGAGTTAGCCAGCCGCGCAATGGCCGAATTCTTTAGAGCCGCTGAAGCCGACCGCCGCGCCAACACCCCCCGCCCCACGGCCGCGCCCATCCACACCCCATACGCCCCCCATGTCCCAGAGGTAGTACAGCAGTCCAGTACCAATCCAGTACCAGTACAGGAGAGACAAAACCACGCCAAAATACCACCATCCACACCCCTAACCCCCGAAATTAAAAGCCGCATCATAGCCGAATACCGCGCCCAAAATGGAGCCATCCGCCCCACCTCCCGCGCCATCTTCACCTATGGCAACGGCACAACGGATGCAATCGTTAAAGCCGTCCTCGATGAAGCCCAAGTAAGCCACAACTAACCACACAACCAACCAAAGGAGATGCACACCATGTTCACGAAAGACAACGCCCGTCAGCACGGCCGCAAGGGTGGCCAACGCACCCCCGAACGCCACGGCCGCGCCCACTTCCAGCGCATCGGCCGCGCAGGGTTCCAATCAACCACCGAAAAATACTTCGATGGAGACGAACAGAAGCACAAGCAATTTTTGGCCGAGTTGGGCGGGTTCCACTATTGGCTACAAACCAACGTCGCCATGAAGCACGACCGCGACGGCCGCCCAATGTGGCGCCGCCCCCAACACCCCGCCCACCGTAACGAAATCCCATTCTAAATATCAACAAGGAGACCCCCCAACAATGACCCCCAAACCAGCCCCCACAATGACCCAAACCCTTGCCGACCTAATCCAAAGAACCGAGGGCGCGACCATCAATCTAGCCCGAGGCCTTACCCTACGCCTTGCCACGGCCGCGCCACTCAGCATCGAAATGAGGCGAGATAACCAGTTCCCCAGCCCCCTAGAAGTCCGCATAATCAAGAACGCCTTGGCCAAAGTCATTGGGCACGCCGAATTGTACGAAGCCACGGATTTTGAGGAATACCGCGACCACAAGCACGAAATCATCCGCCGCGTTGGGCTGGCCATCCTCACCGACGCAACCGCCCCCGACCCCGACGACGTGCCCATGCTGGAACCCACGGCCGCGCCCCTCACCTACCCCGCCCGACAAGAGGCCCTGTTTATTGTCAACACCCCACCCACCTACACGGAGTAAGCCCCATGATAGAAGAAATCATCGCCGCCAAAATCGGCACCCGCATAACCACAGACCTAAACCAGATGATAACCGCCGCCGTCGCTGGCCAAGAGATAGAGCCAATAACCCGAACGCTGGCCAACTACATGGCCAGCTACGGGCGCCAAATTGGGAAAAGCTGGCCACGGCCGCGACCATCGCTGTATTCGACCCAACAACAAAAACTATCCACTTCTTCGAGGACATCGCCACGGCCGAGGAATAACCCCACGGCCGCAAACAAAGAAAAAGCCCTGCACCGTTCGCGGTGCAGGGCTTTTTTGTTTCCACATGCCAACCAAGGAGAAAGCCAGCAACATTTTAGCACAAACGAGCGAACCCACACCAACACAAGAGCGCATGGCCATGCCGCCAAATGCGCGGCATCGCCACGCGCAAGCCACCCCCTCAAAAAGCACAATCCAAACATCCACCATTGGCCAACCCCGCAACCGTGGCCGGCCAAATGCGCCCCCCCGCCACTCCCCGCCAATTCCTCGGCACGGCCGCGCCCCCCCACGCCAACACGCCCACCCGCCATCCCCCGCCCCCGCCCAGCCCCGCCGCCGCTGACGCGGCGACGGAGCGGGGCGCGGCTTCGCCGCCCCCGCTCCAGCGGGCACAGCCGTGGCCATGTCCCCTGCTCCCCTGCTCCCCTGCTCCCCTGCTCCTCTGCTTTCCCATTCACCATTCACCATTCACCATTCACCACGGCCGCGCCCCTCTGCTCCTCTGCCCCTCTGCCCCTCTGCTCCTCTTCCTGTTCCCCTGTTTTTGTGGCTCTTGTTTCCTGTTTGATGGCCTCACGGCCGTTCTCACCTCATGCGCGTAGCCAAATCCACTATTGGCCAAGTTAAAGCGGTTCAATTATGGCCATGCGGTCAGCCCGCCGCCCAGTGTGGGCCGCTTCGCGTCCCACGGCGGACTACCACCGCGCACGGCCGCGCACGTCCGCCAAAAAGCCACCCCCACGGCCGTTTGCAGGTAAGTCCCGCCGTCTGCGGCCGGGGGGGGCGTGGCCCATGCCGCCAAATGCGCGGCATCGGCCCCGCTTTCCCCCCCTGCCTTGCCTGCGGGGGCGGGGCCGCGTTCCACCCGCCCACCCCCACTTGCCCCGCCGTCGCGCTTCGTGCCAGCCCTCGGCCGGGGAAATCTCCAGCGGCTGACGGCCAAGCCCGCACAGGCCGTTGGGCGACGCTGAACGCGCCGCCCACGGCCGCGACCGTAAACAGGTAGGATGAAGCGATAGACAGAGGTGAACTGTTGATAATGGACGTTATCAAAACTCTTTGAGTTTTTATAACGGCCATTATCAAAAGTTTCACAAGGCCTTGGTACGCCAACCCCCTTGGCTCTTCACCTCCGCTTGCTTCCTTTCGCGGCCTGTTTCGCCGGGGGCGCGGAGTACCGCACGCCCCGGCGCGGCCGTCTCCCCCCGCTGTTGGCCGAGGCCGTGCGCGGTTCCCATCCGCCGCCCGCGCTCCGTCCACTACGGGGGCCGCCCCGCCACCCCCACGGCCAGTTGAAAAACCACAGGGGCCGCCCCCTTCGCGCCGTCGCTGGGGTCGGCTACCTCTCATCGCTTCGCACCGCCCCGGCCATGCGCCCTACGCCCCGCCCCCCTACGCCGCCACGGACACGCCCCGCCGCCAGCCCCTTGGCCAGCGATGCAACGCAGGGGCGGGGCGGCCGTGCCGCTCCGGGGCGCGTGGCTTGCGCGGCCGTGGCGTTGCCTCGCTCTCGGCCTCGTGCCGGGGCGGGCTTCGCTCGCCCCGGCACTCCGCCGCCATCTCCCCGCTGATGCTCTCCCCCCGCACACCTTGAATTTTGTGCGCGTGTGTGAGTCGTCGGAATTTCTATAACTTTGCCTGTTGTGGATAACTCCGCCGCCGCTGGCCCCCGCCACCGCGCCGGGCACGGCCGCCACTGCGCCCAATGCCAGCCTCCGCCGCGCTGGTCTCGGCCGCGCCCATGTGGACAAAACCTGCACCATATTGACATCGAGGAGCAAAAAAAGCCCAAAATGGGAACTGACAAAACACGGCCGCGTGCGCGGCCGTGGCCACATCGGCCACATTTTGTCCATATTTATTGACAGACCGCGAACGGCTGTGCTAATCTGTGCGCGTAAACGAGTTCCGCACCTCATCTCAAAAAGCCTCGACCGCACCAGCGGCCGAGGCTTTCTCTTTTTCCGACCTATGTACCAATACTTTGCCGAGTTACTCAGAATCATAGACGCGGACACCGTAAAGGCGAGAGTGGACCTCGGCATGAGCACATTTACCGAGGTTTCATTGAGAATCCGAGGAATTGACGCCATGCCCGGCAACACCGCCGCGGGCCAAGTGGCCACCGTTTATCTTCATAGCGTTTTGCCCGTTGGCTCTCGGCTCCTCATCCAGTCGCATGGGCTGGACAAGTACGGCCGATGGGTTGCCGACATTTACACCACGCCCACCCCCCTACCCAACGACGAAGCCCCCAACCTACTGGCCAGCTATACCCGCGACTTTGCCGCCGAACTGCTGTCCAAGAAGCACGCCCGCCCCTACGAGGTGGATTGATGGAACTGGTAGAAATCATAACCAACGCCGGGGCAATGGGTGGCGTGGCCTACCTTGCCCTGTCTTGGAACCGTGCCGACACAATCGCCCACCGCGAAAAGCTGGCCGAACTCAACAATAAAATCTCCGAGACACAAAGACTCACGGCCGAAGCTCTGCAACGTCTCGCCGATACCCTCGACGTTCTAAACGAAAGAATAACGCGGATAGAGGAGCGCACCAAAACGCCCCGCCGCACCACAAAGAAAGAGGTATAACCCCATGGCTAAGACCACCGGCGCTTTATTCAGCATTGAGGCCAGCGGCCAATTTGCAAAAACAATCACGTATGACAAACGCGGCTTTGCCCGTGTCTACAAAATCCCCGCCAACCCCAAAACCAGCGGCCAAGGCGACCAACGCCAGCGGATGGTCAACATCCAACGCGCCATCGGCCGCGTTGGATCCGACACCATGGCCAACGTGGAAACCATCTGGCTCTCCGCCTACAAGGCCAAAGTCCCGCAGAGCTACCGCTGGCAATCGTTCATGCTCGGCGAAGCCGTGCAAGAAGAAAATTACAGCGCATCCGCCACCGCGTGGGCCGCGTTGGATTCCACCGCAAAAGGCAACTGGAACACCTCGGCCACGACCGCAGGCATAACCGCCCGCGAAATCGACTACGCGGCCGAGACCGTGCCCACCAACGGGCAGGCGCTGTTCCACCTCGCCCGCGCCATTTGGTTTAGTGGCGTCGTTGACGGTGGAGCCGCCAACGCTGGCGAACTCCCCAGCGCATCCAACTACGGGGAATGGTTGCAAGACATCAACGGCTCCTAGTCCCACAATCTAGGAGCCACCACAACGCAAAAAAAAGGCGTTAACCCACAAGGTTAACGCCTCTTTTTTCATAAGTTTAATGGGAGTTTAATGGGAGTTTAATGGGAGTTACCAGCCGAAATTTAACCGAAACCCACCCGCTCCTAACCGTCGCCACCTCGAGTAGAGCAAGAAAAAACGAACCCCGCCACGGTTAGAACCCAACCCCCAAAAAGCGATGGTGAAGCCGTCGCGGCCGTGCCCAGCTTCGGCCGCTGGCCAACCCTACCCGCCGCCGCCATCCCCCGCCCCATCCCGCCCACTTTCGCCCACGTCGCCCACCCCCGCCCACCGTTCCAGCCAATCCAGCCAGCCCAAACCCCACGCCACATTGAACCCCAACACACAGAGCAACATCAACAACTCGCCCCAACTCGCCGCCCCACCACCGCCGCCCAACGCCTCAGACCAATTTGCTGGGGATTCTTGCATTACGTCCAAGCCCATGATATTCTACTCCCAACGATAGGAGAAAGTTAAAAAACAATGAGTAACCCTGACTATATGACTGCCGAACAGGTAGCCGAACTGCTCAAAGTTGATAGAAGTTACATTCTACAGCAATGCCGGCAGGGGAAAGTTAGCGGCGCATGGAAGATAAACCCAGCGAACAAAAATTCGCCGTGGATGATTCCCACCAGTACCGCCCACGAAATGGCCACCGAACGCGAACGGAACACGAACGCGCAGTAAACCCCCATAAACGAAAGATGACCGCCCCAGCCAAGAGAACGGCCATCAATCTAAGAAACCGCACCTTACCAATTAAATAAGGCACTATTTTTGCTCCTCGAGCTGGACTCGAACCAGCAACCCTGCGGTTAACAGCCGCAGGATTACACGCTCAAAACCAGCCCCCCCGCCAACCCGTGGCGGCCGAGACCTCCGCCAATTCCGCATCTTCGACCGGGGAATAATTGAGAGTGGATGAAACCGCAGAATGATCAATAAAGAGCGGTACTTCGACCCCGCCCACGGCACGCACCCGGCGCACGGCCGCATGACGCAACGCATGAGGCCCAAACCGAGCCACACCCACGCGGCCGCAAAGCCGAGCCAACACAAGCCCAAACCCATGCGACGACAGCGGCCGACCGCTGGCCAACTCGCAAATGAGATAATCCGAAGCACACGGCCGAACGCTGAGCCACAATCTAGCCAACTGCAACCACTTCGACCCCACCCACCGCCGCCTCACTCCGCTCTTGCCGTAAACCATCACCGCCACGGCCGCGCCCCCATCCACCCCTTCGACCCGCCCCAACGCCGCCACACCCAACCCGCAAAGCTCCCCAACACGCGCCCCAGATTCATAGAGAAACAGCAACCCCACCAAATCCCGCAGAGCGTACCAATCCCACCGCCCCCAATCCCCTGCAGGCGCGGCCGACAAATTGCCGAATAAATCCAGATAGACAAGCCCCTATCCCGCAGATGAGCCACCAGATGAGCCACGACCGCAGACACATCACCTTCAGCCACCGCTGAACGCGTCGAAACAGCCCGAGGAAGCAACACCCGCTTAGACAGCTTTTTAGAGCAAAATCCCCTCTTCCCAGCCCATCGCAGAAAAAGCCGAATATCCAAGACGTGCCCCCGAACTGTTGCGGAGCTAACCGCACGTGTAACGACCGCACATAGTCGCGCACCATCGCGGCCGAGACCTTGGCCAAGGGCACAGCATCGAGCGCAACCGCAAACGGCCGCAAGCTGGAAATGAGATGAACCAAATGATGAGAGGAAGCCCCCCGAGCCTCACGGTTCGATAAGAACCGCTGAGCCACAGCCCCAACGCTCCCCGCCCGAAATTCCAACAACAAAAACTTATCAATTTTCACGTCCGAAACCTCCAAGAATTGACCAATCTCAGAGATTCCAGCCTAACCCGCTGACCTCACCGCCACGGCCGACGCACTCTCACCCGCTCGGCCGTGGCTCCTTACTCACTACATTCTAACAAGGAAAAACCAACCATGACAACTAGATACCAGCCCAACCAACCCTACGCCGACGATTTTAATTGCGAACTGTGCGGCCGAACCGCCGCCGCCAAATGCGATGAGTGCAACCTCTGGCACTGCGAACCCTGCCTAGTCCGCAAAAATGCCGAGGTACTGTGCGCCCACTGCTACGCCGAAGAACACCCCGAAGAACAAGACGACGACGAGGACTAACACCATGAACCGCCCCCAAATCCAACACCTACCCCCCACGCTCAATCCCCCGCCACGCTACCACCGCACCACGGCCGAATTATCCGCCCTGCTCAATTGGTACACCATCCGCCCCGGCGCCGCGCACCGCATGGCCAAAATGGAAGGGCTTTCATATCTCGAGTTTCAAGGCTTAATCGGCCGCGCCCAATACGTCGTGAACGAATCAACCAAACCAGAGGAATAGCCCCATGACAGACCCCGCCCCGCCATCGCCCCCCACCGCCCAGCAATTCCAAATATGGGAACAGGCCATAAAGGAAATGGCCAACGTACTAAACCCCACCATGTACGCCGCCCATTGCCACTATCTAAGGCTGAGCCATGTAGAGGGGAACACATGGCACGGAATACCCGCCAGAGAGTACAGCATCGGGATTCTTACCAAATTTGCCCAACGCGATTTAGCCAAACTCCTAAGCTACCACACAGGCAACGACCAAACCTCCGTACAGTTCGACCCCCCGCCAGAAACACCCACCGCCACGGCCGCGCCCCCATCCCCGCCTATCCCGCCACCAGAACCGCCCCAGCAGAAGTTACCCGGCTTCAATCACCCCCGCGAAAACTGGATCAAAGCCCCGATTTCCTCTTCACCCATGTCATGCCCAACTCCACGCCCACCGCCTTTAAGCTCGTCGCCTGTGTCATTCACAACACCTTGGGCAAACGTGACAAGCTCGGCAACTTCAGCGAATGGTGGGCAGGTGTCAGCTATAAGCTAATCATGGAGAAAACGGGCACAACATCGCGCACGGCCGTGAGCGATGCAATCACCGAGGCGAGGCGTAACGGCTGGATTAAACGACGCGGCCGCGCCAACTCTTTTGATTACGCCCTTCGATGGGACGACGAACCCCCGACACCCCCCGAAATTTAACCAACCGCCCCCGTTCAATCAGTCCGAAAATCAGACAGTCCGAAAATCAGACAGTCCGAAAATCAGACCGAAACAGTCCGAAAATCAGACCGATTCAGTCCGAAAATCAGACCGATTCTCTCTGGTGTGTGCGAGAGAAAGAAAGAATACATATCTACTACACAAGGAGTAATAGAGGATTGAGAACAAGAACACACCCACCACCCAACAAAAAGGACACCCCCACGGCCTCGACAATCGCGGGAGCGTCCTAGCAAGTGGCCACAAGCCAAAGTAAGTATATCTCACATTTTATCCACACCTAACCCACACAAGGACAAAACGCAATGACTCGACAATTGCCACCCCCACCCAATCTACCAACCACCCACGGCCGCGCACCGCTCCAGCTCATCGCCGCCCCCCGTCGCCGCTTCCCCCTGCTCCTCTTCCTGCTCCCCTTTGCCGTCTTTGGCCTCCTCCTCCTTCGCGCCGCATTTTCCACCCCCACCCCCACGGCCGCGCCCCTGCCCAACATAATCACCGCCACCCCCAACGCACCCACCCCCGCCTACTTCCTGAGCCAAGAAGATTGGGCAAAGCTGGCCATAGAAGCAACCACAGTCGCGCAAGAACTCGCCGAGATTGACCAACGCCTACAAAACGCCACCGACAACGAGCGCGAACAACTGAACAACGACCGCCAACGCCTCCAAAACGCCGCCGCCGCCATCGAGCTTACCCGCACGGCCGCAGACGTAGCCAACAGCACCAACGCCACCGCCAATGCCATCAAAGCCGAGGGCACGACCAACGCCATAAACAACATGGCCACGGCCGAAGCTGGGCAGATAGAGCGCGACCACGCCCGAGCCGCCGCAGACCTCGCCCAAGCCCAAGCCGACCAAGCCAACGCCCACGCCGCCACGGCCGCCACCATTACCCGAATCACCGCCACGGCCGCCACCACAATTGCCGCCGTTGCCGTCCTCGCTGTCACTGTCATTCTATCAATCGTAACCTACCGCGTGGCCACCGCCCCCCGCCCCATCGCACCCGCCCCCACAACCAATCCCGCACCATTGGCCCACATCAACGACGTGGACGACCTCACGGCCGAGGAGTTAGCCAGCCGCGCAATGGCCGAATTCTTTAGAGCCGCTGAAGCCGACCGCCGCGCCAACACCCCCCGCCCCACGGCCGCGCCCATCCACACCCCATACGCCCCCCATGTCCCAGAGGTAGTACAGCAGTCCAGTACCAATCCAGTACCAGTACAGGAGAGACAAAACCACGCCAAAATACCACCATCCACACCCCTAACCCCGAAATTAAAAGCCGCATCATAGCCGAATACCGCGCCCAAAATGGAGCCATCCGCCCCACCTCCCGCGCCATCTTCACCTATGGCAACGGCACAACGGATGCAATCGTTAAAGCCGTCCTCGATGAAGCCCAAGTAAGCCACAACTAACCACACAACCAACCAAAGGAGATGCACACCATGTTCACGAAAGACAACGCCCGTCAGCACGGCCGCAAGGGTGGCCAACGCACCCCGAACGCCACGGCCGCGCCCACTTCCAGCGCATCGGCCGCGCAGGGTTCCAATCAACCACCGAAAAATACTTCGATGGAGACGAACAGAAGCACAAGCAATTTTTGGCCGAGTTGGGCGGGTTCCACTATTGGCTACAAACCAACGTCGCCATGAAGCACGACCGCGACGGCCGCCCAATGTGGCGCCGCCCCCAACACCCCGCCCACCGTAACGAAATCCCATTCTAAATATCAACAAGGAGACCCCCCCAACAATGACCCCCAAACCAGCCCCCACAATGACCCAAACCCTTGCCGACCTAATCCAAAGAACCGAGGGCGCGACCATCAATCTAGCCCGGAGGCCTTACCCTACGCCTTGCCACGGCCGCGCCACTCAGCATCGAAATGAGGCGAGATAACCAGTTCCCCAGCCCCCCCTAGAAGTCCGCATAATCAAGAACGCCTTGGCCAAAGTCATTGGGCACGCCGAATTGTACGAAGCCACGGATTTTGAGGAATACCGCGACCACAAGCACGAAATCATCCGCCGCGTTGGGCTGGCCATCCTCACCGACGCAACCGCCCCCGACCCCGACGACGTGCCCATGCTGGAACCCACGGCCGCGCCCCTCACCTACCCCGCCCGACAAGAGGCCTGTTTATTGTCAACACCCCACCCACCTACACGGAGTAAGCCCCATGATAGAAGAAATCATCGCCGCCAAAATCGGCACCCGCATAACCACAGACCTAAACCAGATGATAACCGCCGCCGTCGCTGGCCAAGAGATAGAGCCAATAACCCGAACGCTGGCCAACTACATGGCCAGCTACGGGGCGGGCCCAAATTGGGAAAAGCTGGCCACGGCCGCGACCATCGCTGTATTCGACCCAACAACAAAAACTATCCACTTCTTCGAGGACATCGCCACGGCCGAGGAATAACCCCACGGCCGCAAACAAAAAAAGCCCTGCACCGTTCGCGGTGCAGGGCTTTTTGTTTCCACATGCCAACCAAGGAGAAAGCCAGCAACATTTTAGCACAAACGAGCGAACCCACACCAACACAAGAGCGCATGGCCATGCCGCCAAATGCGCGGCATCGCCACGCGCAAGCCACCCCCTCAAAAAGCACAATCTAAAAATACACCATTGGCCAACCCCGCAAACGTGGCCGGGGGGCCAAATGCGCCCCCCCGCCACTCCCCGCCAATTCCTCGGCACGGCCGCGCCCCCCCACGCCAACACGCCCACCCGCCATCCCCCGCCCCCCTCAGCCCCGCCGCCGCTGACGCGGCGACGGAGCGGGCGCGGCTTCGCCGCCCCCGCTCCAGCGGGCACAGCCGTGGCCATGTCCCCTGCTCCCCTGCTCCCCTGCTCCCCTGCTCCTCTGCTTTCCCATTCACCATTCACCATTCACCATTCACCACGGCCGCGCCCCTCTGCTCCTCTGCCCCTCTGCCCCTCTGCTCCTCTTCCTGTTCCCCTGTTTTTGTGGCTCTTGTTTCCTGTTTGATGGCCTCACGGCCGTTCTCACCTCATGCGCGTAGCCAAATCCACTATTGGCCAAGTTAAAGCGGTTCAATTATGGCCATGCGGTCAGCCCGCCGCCCAGTGTGGGCCGCTTCGCGTCCCACGGCGGACTACCACCGCGCACGGCCGCGCACGTCCGCCAAAAGCCACCCCCACGGCCGTTTGCAGGTAAGTCCCGCCGTCTGCGGCGGGGGCGTTTACTCATGCCGCCAAATGCGCGGCATCGGCCCGCTTTCCCCCCTGCCTTGCCTGCGGGGGCGGGGGCGCGTTCCACCCGCCCACCCCACTTGCCCCGCCGTCGCGCTTCGTGCCAGCCTCGCCGGGGAAATCTCCAGCGGCTGACGGCCAAGCCCGCACAGGCCGTTGGGCGACGCTGAACGCGCCGCCCACGGCCGCGACCGTAAACAGGTAGGATGAAGCGATAGACAGAGGTGAACTGTTGATAATGGACGTTATCAAAACTCTTTGAGTTTTTATAACGGCCATTATCAAAAGTTTCACAAGGCCTTGGTACGCCAACCCCCTTGGCTCTTCACCTCCGCTTGCTTCCTTTCGCGGCCTGTTTCGCCGGGGGCGCGGAGTACCGCACGCCCGGCGCGGCCGTCTCCCCGCTGTTGGCCGAGGCCGTGCGCGGTTCCCATCCGCCGCCCGCGCTCCGTCCACTACGGGGCCGCCCCGCCACCCCCACGGCCAGTTGAAAAACCACAGGGTGCCCCCTTCGCGCCGTCGCTGGGGTCGGCTACCTCTCATCGCTTCGCACCGCCCCGCCATGCGCCCTACGCCCCGCCCCCTACGCCGCCACGGACACGCCCCGCCGCCAGCCCCTTGGCCAGCGATGCAACGCAGGGGGGGGCGGCGGTGCCGCTCGGGCGCGTGGCTTGCGCGGCCGTGGCGTTGCCTCGCTCGGCCTCGTGCCGGGGCGGGCTTCGCTCGCCCCGGCACTCCGCCGCCATCTCCCCGCTGATGCTCTCCCCCGCACACCTTGAATTTTGTGCGCGTGTGTGAGTCGTCGGAATTTCTATAACTTTGCCTGTTGTGGATAACTCCGCCGCCGCTGGCACCGCCACCGCGCCGGGCACGGCCGCCACTGCGCCCAATGCCAGCCTCCGCCGCGCTGGTCTCGGCCGCGCCCATGTGGACAAACCTGCACCATATTGACATCGAGGAGCAAAAAGCCCAAAATGGGAACTGACAAAACACGGCCGCGTGCGCGCCGTGGCCACATCGGCCACATTTTGTCCATATTTATTGACAGACCGCGAACGGCTGTGCTAATCTGTGCGCGTAAACGAGTTCCGCACCTCATCGAAAAAAGCCTCGACCGCACCAGCGGCCGAGGCTTTCTTTTCCGACCTATGTACCAATACTTTGCCGAGTTACTCAGAATCATAGACGCGGACACCGTAAAGGCGAGAGTGGACCTCGGCATGAGCACATTTACCGAGGTTTCATTGAGAATCCGAGGAATTGACGCCATGCCCGGCAACACCGCCGCGGGCCAAGTGGCCACCGTTTATCTTCATAGCGTTTTGCCCGTTGGCTCGGCTCTTCATCCAGTCGCATGGGCTGGACAAGTACGGCCGATGGGTTGCCGACATTTACACCACGCCCACCCCCCTACCCAACGACGAAGCCCCCAACCTTACTGGCCAGCTATACCCGCGACTTTGCCGCCGAACTGCTGTCCAAGAAGCACGCCCGCCCCTACGAGGTGGATTGATGGAACTGGTAGAAATCATAACCAACGCCGGGCAATGGGTGGCGTGGCTACCTTGCCCTGTCTTGGAACCGTGCCGACACAATCGCCCACCGCGAAAAGCTGGCCGAACTCAACAATAAAATCTCCGAGACACAAAGACTCACGGCCGAAGCTCTGCAACGTCTCGCCGATACCCTCGACGTTCTAAACGAAAGAATAACGCGGATAGAGGAGCGCACCAAAACGCCCCGCCGCACCACAAAGAAAGAGGTATAACCCCATGGCTAAGACCACCGGCGCTTTATTCAGCATTGAGCCAGCGGCCAATTTGCAAAAACAATCACGTATGACAAACGCGGCTTTGCCCGTGTCTACAAAATCCCCGCCAACCCCAAAACCAGCGGCCAAGGCGACCAACGCCAGCGGATGGTCAACATCCAACGCGCCATCGGCCGCGTTGGATCCGACACCATGGCCAACGTGGAAACCATCTGGCTCTCCGCCTACAAGGCCAAAGTCCCGCAGAGCTACCGCTGGCAATCGTTCATGCTCGGCGAAGCCGCAAGAAGAAAATTACAGCGCATCCGCCACCGCGTGGGCGCGTTGGATTCCACCGCAAAAAGGCAACTGGAACACCTCGGCCACGACCGCAGGCATAACCGCCCGCGAAATCGACTACGCGGCCGAGACCGTGCCCACCAACGGGCGGCGCTGTTCCACCTCGCCCGCGCCATTTGGTTTAGTGGCGTCGTTGACGGTGGAGCCGCCAACGCTGGCGAACTCCCAGCGCATCCAACTACGGGGAATGGTTGCAAGACATCAACGGCTCCTAGTCCCACAATCTAGGAGCCACCACAACGCAAAAAAGGCGTTAACCCACAAGGTTAACGCCTCTTTTCATAAGTTTAATGGGAGTTTAATGGGAGTTTAATGGGAGTTACCAGCCGAAATTTAACCGAAACCCACCGCTCCTAACCGTCGCCACCTCGAGTAGAGCAAGCAAGAAAACGAACCCCGCCACGGTTAGAACCCAACCCCCAAAGCGATGGTGAGTTGTCGCAGCCGTGCCCAGCCTCTTCGGCCGCCAACCCTACCGCCAGCCGCCATCCCCCGCCCCATCCCCGCCTTAACTTTCGCTCCACGGGTCTGCCTTACCCCCGCCCACCGTTCCAGCCAATCCAGCCAGCCCAAACCCCACGCCACATTGAACCCCAACACAGCCAGAGCAAACATCAACAACTC
>JADJRH010000005.1 GCA_016712345.1 Polyangiaceae bacterium | reverse complement strand
ATTGTTCGGGAATAAAGCGTTCTTCGCGGGATGATGCCGGAAGGCAATGGGTTACGTCTGGCAGCGCTGTGAGATAGATCGAATGATTGGAATGCTGGTGTGGAGGCGCGGTCGGAAAGACTGAAATGATCAACGACCCATCCGCTTCCGGACACCAACGTCAAACACCGGCAGCCCGCGCTGGACCGCGCCGGTGCGCAGCGCGAAGATGTCGAGTTCATAGTGCCCTTCGAGATCGCCAAACCGCCAGGCGCGGGCGGTTTCGGCGGCCCGCGTGGCGGCGTAGTTTTGGGCGGCGCGGGCGCTGCGCTGTTGCACCCCGTTTTGATAATTGCGCTCCCTGGCCAGGCGGTTCGCGCGGATGGAAGCATCCGGGTAGGAACTGGACGCATATTGCCACTCAATGGCGGCCATCTTCCGATTCCACTCCGCATTGTCCGCGCGCCTTCCGGCGATGGCCGCGTTGGCCGTCGCCGCCTTGTTGCCAGCATCCGCTTGCCTGGCTTTGGACAGCGCATCCGCGTAGTCCCGGCGCGCGAATTCCGGCGGGTGCAACAGGTAAATCTTTTGCGTGAAATTCGAGCGCGGCGACACCGTGATGGTGGCCTCCACAATCCAGCCGCCGAGGGTGGCTTCCAAGACCTTTCCGGAGACGTGCATCCAGGCGGGCATGGGCCGCTCGGGCAAAGCCGCTTGCTCGGCGCGTGTGAGCCGGGCATAAGCGCGTTCCGCGGGCGCATTCGACCACCACACAAAGAGCGGCTGCAAGGTGATCCAACGCCCGTTGAACATCCGATCCGGATCGCGGCAGGTGACCGCGCCCGACGCGACCGGCAAAACGGCTAGCAGCGCGGCCAGGGCGAGGATGGTTTTCACGCAGTCCCCTTCTTTTTCCCATCCTTGAAGCAATCAACCGCGATGGTGAGCGTGCGGCTTTCTTCAATTTTAACCAAATACTGTTCCGTCGCTATCCGCACCAAATGTGAGACTGGAATCCCCGTGTTCTCCGAAATGGTTTTCAGCCGGGCCGCGATGGCCCGATCAAACCGCACCGGAATAGACGCATTCAAACCCACACGAGGACCGTAGAGCTTTGTAGAGAATAAATCAAGATTTCAATTGACGCGCTGTAGCACTTTGATATACGGTGCTACTCAATGAAGCGCGAAGCTCTCCAAGACCCCTTGCCAATCCGATTTTCAAAAGAAACCAAATCGCGTGTCTCGCGCGTCGCGCGCCGGTTCGGATTGAAGCCGTCACAAATCGTCAGGCAGGCGGTTGAGGCCCGGCTCCCAGAATGGGAAGCCGGCACGTTTATCATCCAGCCGCGACCTGAATCATGAAACCCCTCGCTCTCACTCTCGGTCTGGCCGGCCTCGCCGTCATGGTTTTCGGTTCTTACGAACTGGCGTGCGGGTTCATGATTCTGGGGATCGTCTTCGCGCTGGAAGCCCTCACCAGCCCGCGCGCGGATACGCTGGGGGAGGAACGGCCCGAGACGCGCCAGCCCTCATTCATCATTCATCATTCCCCGGAGGAAGTAGCGCGCGTGTGGACGGAGTTGGCGGAGCGAAATACCCAAAATACCCAAACACCAATACCCAAGGGGAGAAGTTATGAGCACGTTCATCCTTGTCTGGTCCATCTGCTGGGGACTGCTGTTCATCCTCGCGATTTGCAAAGCCGCGCGCGAGTGCGCGAAACCCAGCACGTTAGATTTCGATTTCACCACCCGGTCCAACAACTCCCGCCCGTCCGTCCCTTCCGCCGGCAGCCCGAGGCTCGTCAGTAGCCTCGCCCCACCGCGGCCACGTTTCCAAATCCTTCGCCCCCTTCGCCCCTTCGCGGGACTCCTCAAATGAAAACGTCCATGAACCGCGTCGAGATCGCTTACCGGGAATTCCGCGCCGCGCTGGGCGATCTGACCGTGCCGGAGGTCAACGCCACCAGCCTGCACTGGCGTTATGGCAATTCTCCGCGTGGCTTTGGGCGTCCGCGCACGAGCACGCGCGCGAAGACGATCCGGGCACGGGTGTCCCGCGAAGGGGCGAAGGGGGCGAAGGCATGAAATTCACCGAACGCACCATGAAGGCTTGGGTGTTGGACGAAGCGGTTCGCAACAACGTCTGCGCCGGAACAATCTTTCGCTGGAAAAAGGCCGGCCTCTATTCTCACCTGACATTCCGGCACGTCAACCGGCAGGTGGTATTTGTCTCGGACAGGCAATCACCCCCATCCGGGGGGCCCCCGTGATCGCGCGGCAAATAGGAGTCCAACCCTCCACAGTCTGGCACGCGCGTCGGGCGTTGGTGTCCCGCGAAGGGGCGAAGGTTGCGA
This sequence comes from Polyangiaceae bacterium, assembly GCA_016712345.1. Taxonomy (GTDB): domain Bacteria; phylum Myxococcota_A; class Polyangia; order Polyangiales; family Polyangiaceae; genus JADJRH01. The sequence continues at coordinate 13,412 of JADJRH010000005.1, read as the reverse complement.
AGGGAGAATAACAACCATCATGACTGCCACCAAGTCTTCGACCACTTCGCCCCTTCGCGGGACCCGTCCCTTCCGTTCGGTGGAATCCATTCGCAACGCGGACGCGTTTCGCGCGGGCGATGATGTGAAGCGCGGCGCGTTCCTGCGCGCGTTGGATGACAGCGAATTTTCCGTGGACGATTGGGAAGCGCAGTTCCTCGCCAGCTTCCTGGACTTCACCAGCAATCGCCCCAGTGACGAGCCGCGCTGGTGGACGGAAGGGCGGCGGCGCAGTGCGGATCGGATGGTGCTGAAGTATCCCGAGGTCGCGCGCGTGTGCGGGCTCGTCAGTAGCCTCGCCCCACCTGGCCAACGGCTCGTCAGGAGCCTCGCCCCACCATCATCTGGATCTGCCCAGCGTGGCCGGCGAGTGCGATTACCTCGTGCGCGAGGATGACCGCCGGCAACGGCGCTGCGGCGAGCCCGCCGTGATGCAACTGCGCGCCGGATTGCAATTGTGCGCGGCGCACGAAGCCTCCCGCCAGGAAGGCATCGCCCGCCTCCGCAAATTTAAGGAACGCCAACTCCGCTGAACATTGTCATGGACACAAACACACTCATCACCCTCGACCCCTGCACGGACGGCATTCGTCCGCATCATTGCATCGCTCACATCCCGGCCTGGCCGGACAACAGCCCGCGCATGGAATCCCTGCGCCGGGAGATGCTGACCAGCGGCATTTGCCAGCCCATTCAGATCACGGCAAGGCACGAAATTGTGGACCCGGACAGCCGGGATCGCTGGCGCGCGGCACGGATGCTGCAACTGCCCTGCATCCCCGCTGCCATTGTCCCGCCGGAATCGGTTCACACCGCCTGCCTCAATGCCCTGGTTCATCGCCGGCACTTGACAAAAAGTGCCATCGCTTATCTGGCCTTTCGATCCTTGAACCCGCTCTGGAGGAAGCCCGGCATAAACGCTGGCAAATCTGCGAAAAGGGCAATGTTCTCCCGGTCCGGCGAGCGCCCGATCGGCAAAGCCCGCATGAATTCGCCGACCATTCATGGCATCGGCAAACAGTCTTTCGAGGCCAAGCAGTCCACGCCCTCTTCGCCAAAGACCCCAACTTCAAGGCCCAAATGGAGCCCCGCCTTTTGTGCGAACCGATGGGCGGTGAGCACGAAGCCAACCGGCCCGTCGGGCTGGGCGCGATCATCGCCGGTTACGAGGGTAAAAAGAATGAGGACAAGGCCCGCGTGGACGCCGCCCAACTCGACCTCTTTGGCCGCGCCGTCAAGGGCTTTTGCTGCCGCGCCGTCGGCCTGGAAGAATCCGAAATGCGCCGCGTGATCCGCGACGAAATTGAAAAGATCGAAGACCCGGAGGAATTGGAGCGAGTGATGAACGGGGCCGCGCTGTTTGTGAGCGAGGCCCGCCGCGCCCTCAAACAACCCTCTGCGGAGTAACGTCACCATGTCCGAAGCCGATCCCAACTTCGCCCCCTGCGCCCCTTCGCGGGACACCGGTGGCGACCCCGATTACCAGATGCCGCCGGCTATGCTGCCGGGCGCCGCCACTCCCCCTACTCCGCCGGCGCGGTTGACTGATACCAACCAGGAAAACTCCGGAGCGTTTAACATCACGCATGAAACACCGGCGGCATCTGTCCCCATTGAAATTGTCCCGCGAAGGGGCGAAGGTGGCGAAGGTGTGGAAGGCATTCATCCTTCATCCTTCATCCTTCATAATTCCCCCCAGTCCCTCCGCATCGGCCAATGGCGGTCCAACCTCCTGCGTGCGGATCGCGATCTCGCCGCCGCCGCTAAAGCCGCGCAACGGCCCGTGCCCACGCTGAATAGCACCGCTGCCTTGATCGGCGCCAGCCCGGCCACCCTTTGCCGCCTGCGCCAGGAATTCGGCGCGCTGGATTACGATGCGCTCACCCCCGAGCGCCTCGCCGGCAAACAGCAGAACAGCGGACGCCGCTCCGGCTGGAGTTACCTGCTGGACGACCCCATCGTCTGCGGCAAACTTAAATCCAATTACGCCGCCTCCCTCGCCAGTGCCAGCGAGCGCACCGCGCACGATCGCCACACCGGCGACATGGTCAAAGCCTGCCAGCATTTCGCGCGCGAGCCCGAGTGCCCGCCCGCCCTCGCGCATAAATTGCTCCGCCGCAAAATCCCCGCGTGCTTCCTGCGATTCCTGCGCGGGATCACCCCGGAAATGGAATCTGTCATCCGCGGCCCCAAGGATTTTCTTCTGAACGGCCCCAGCGGCCAGCGCGCCAAAATGATTGGCCTGCCCAATGGCCGCGCCGCCTACCTGCCCGCCGGCTGGATCATCGAACTGGATGACATGAGCGTGAACCAGCCTTACTGGGTGGACTTCGATGGCTCGCTCATCCTCTCGCGCCAGGGCCTTTTTGCGCGTTGCGTCAAAGGCCGGTGGCTCGGGTGCGAACTCATCGCGCGCGTGCGCGAGAGCTACACCAGCGCGGACATTCTCGGGTTCATCCAACGCCTGTTTGAGCTGCTCGGCGGACTGCCGCGCAAGCTGCGCATTGAACGCAGCGTGTGGGCCTCCCTGTCCATTGCCGGCTACAAACTCAACTCCACCGGCGATTGGTCGGAAGAACACGTGGACCGACCCGAGATGGACCCCGAGAACCGGCTCAACCTCAGCCTCGGACTCGCGGCGCTGGGCATTGAAGTCGAGTTCACCCACAGCGCCCGCGGCAAGTCGGACTTGGAAGGATCATTCCATCCCCTCCAAGCCCACCTCGCGCAGTTCACCAAAGATTTCCCAAACATCGGACGGCGGCGCGATGAATTCAATCGCATGGCCAAACAGTTACGCCGCGTGCGCGCCGGCAGTCATCATCCCGAGCAACTCGGCTTCCCGCATCAGAACGTCCTCGCGCAACGCGTCCAGGACGCGTTCGATTTCATCAACGGCACGCTGCCCATCACGGAAAAAGCCACGCTGCATGACATCCTGAACGGCGGCGCGCCCGTGGATACTTATGACCAGCTTTGGCAGCGGGATCTCCAGTTGTGCCCGCTCAAGCCCATTCCCGCGGATGCGGACCTCGCGTTCCTGCCCGTCCTGCGCACGCCCACCATTCGCGGCGGCGCCGTGTTGCCGCGGTGTGATCGCATTGAATATCCGTTCCGCGCTTTGGAACTCGCCGCGCTCGGCGACGGCTACGCCACCTACGTCCGCTTCGACCCCGGCGATCTCTCGAAGCCCGCCGCCATTTACAACCGCGAAGGAAAAAATCCCCGCAACCAGCGCAACTATGCGGACGGCGCGCTGATCTGCCGCGCGGAATTCGATGCGCCCGGCTTCACCGCGCACGCGTTTGAAGTCCCTGAAGGGTTGCCGCAAATGGATGTCTCCCAGATTTACGGCGTCGGCGTCGTGCCGGACGGCGGCGCGATGGTGAAAGCCCAGCGCGCCTGGGTGACCAAGAAAGTGCGCACCGCCTTTACCGGCCGTCTGCCCGGCCAGCCCGCCACGCGCACCGCCACCGCGCGCGATGGCCGCGGCAACACCGCCACCGTGGGCTCGTCAGGAGCCTCGCCCCACCGTGACAGTGGTGGGGCGAGCGTCCCCGCGAGCCGCCCCGTTGGTGGGGCGAGCGTCCCCGCGAGCCGCGCCCCGCAGGATTCCTATGCCGCCCTTTTCGGCGGCTGACCAACCAAACCTAAAACCCGGAGACCGTGATGATGAAAGAGAACGAAACCGCCGAGCGACTGGAGTTCGACCGGCTGATCAATCGCGCCGCGCAACACCAGGCCGACCTGCGCCTCACCAACTCGCAGTTCGCCACGCGTTACGCCGCCTACGTCGGCTCGCACAAATCGTGGGAACACCGCCTGCTCCCGCGCAAATGGGATGAACTCAAGCCCGCGACCTGGCTGCCCAAGTTGCGGAAATTTGTGGCGCTGCTGGACGGCGCTTCGCAAGACCTCGACATCTTCAGCACGCTCCCCATCGTGCGCCACGCGGAGTATCTCTACGAGACGCTCCAAAGCCGCACCAATGATCGCCGCTGCGCGATGCTGATCGGAACGCAAGGCACCGGCAAGAGCATGGCGCTGCGCCACGTTCAACGAAGCAACAAATTCGCGCCCGTCTTCGTGAGCGCGAATGAGACGTGGAAAGATTCCCGCATGCGGATCGCCACCGCGCTCGCCACGGCCGTAAACGCCAGCGTGAGCACGAGCGCCAGCGGCACGTTCCAAACCGTCGTTGAGAATCTCAAAGCCTCACCCATCACGCTGCTCATTGACGAGGCGCACGAGGGCGGCGTGCTGTTGATGAAACTCGTGAAGACCATCATCAACGAAACGCAAAGCCGCATCATGCTCGCCGTTTATCCGACCGCCTGGAATCGGCTCATCAACGGCGCCAACGATGCGTATGCCGAGGCCCAACAGTTACTCCGCCGCACCTGGCGGCCCGTGAAGCCGGACTGGCTTGCGGGCATCAATGAGCCGGACCTGGAAGCGTGGGCCAAGGCCGTGGAGTTGCCCGCGTTGAAAGCCCGCGCCGCGGATCTCCTCCCGCGCGTGCGCAAGCACGGGAATTTCTCGCTCCTCGCCGATGCGTTGGAACGCTCCCGGCTGATCGCGGACGAAGCCGAAACCGAACTCACGCCGGATTTATTCTGCGCGCAAATCCACGAACTCTGTGGAGGCAAGCCGTGAAACCTTCGCCCCCTTCGCCCCTTCGCGGGACACCCACTTCCAAAACGCCGGTGGGGCGAGCGTCCCCGCGAGCCGCCCTCACCGCCCCGTTGCGCGCCGCCCGCGCGTTCGATGCGGCGCTCGCGTTTGTGCTAGATCAAACGCGACTGGATTCCCAGTGTCGCACGCTGATCCTTTACGGCCCCGAAGATTGTAACCGGCTCCTCCTGCTGTTGCCCCGCCTGCACCGGATTTCCCAGGACACCGCGGATTTGATCTGGGCTGATGAAGCTTCATTGAAGACCGCGCAGAACAACCTGCGCTACGGACTGGCCGACCTCGCCGCTTACGCGCTCATCTGGGCCACCACCGGCCAGCCCAATTACGTGCGCGGCTGCAAAGGCATCGCCGCCGCGCGCCTGCTCTACGATCATCAACTCGTGCTCGGCGACCGCCACACCGATTGCACTTCGCCCACCACTCCGCACAGCTTGAAATTCCGCGTGCTCTTTGAACAGTGCGGTGAAATCGCGCACGTCATTGACCAAGTGCAACACCACGGCCTCGCGCCCGGCAATATCCACGTGGAACTGATTCAGGTTGCCGCCGTGTGCGTCGCGTGGCTGGAAAGTTATGAACTGTCCCGCGAAGGGGCGAAGGGAGCGAAGGCAAAGGCATGATCACGCTCACCAAAAAATCCAACGGCCGATACTACCTGGGGATGCCGGCGGAAGATTTCCGCTGGCTCAAGGAAACCATCCGGCTCGTCAATGCCTCCCCACTTCTCCGGGATGCGACTCCTGAAGAGATCGCGGAGAAGGAAGCCATCGCCCGCATTGCCGCCGCAATGAACAAACCCGCCCGTGGAGAATAAGCCTTAATCCTTCGCTCCCTTCGCCCCTTCGCGGGACGCCGTAAATTAAATACCCAAACACCCAAAGACCCAAACACCAAAATATGATCGCCCCCAATGAACCCTTCGCCGGACGCACCATCGCCCCGCTCGCCGGCATTGAAATCTTGTGCTCGCGTTTCGACGCCGCGAGCGCCGAACTGGAACAACTCATCAGCGCGCTTGAAACGGACCTCGAAGCCGTGAAAGCCAAACACCTGGCCGGACTCAAGCGCCAGGCATCCGTCGTGGCCCGGCGCGAGGCCGAACTCACCGGCGCCGTGGAAGCCAACCCCGGCCTGTTCCTCAAGCCGCGCACGCTCACGTTGCACGGCATCAAGGCCGGTTACACGAGCAGCGTCGGCAAACTCGCCTTCGATGACGCGGACACTACAGTCAGTTTGATCCGCCGTTTCCGCAAAGACGACGCGGACACCTTCATCCGCACCTTCGCGGAGCCGAATAAAGATGCGCTCAAGACGCTGGACGCCGCCGATCTCGCGCGGCTCGGCTGCCGCATTGAAGGCGCGGGGGACGTGGTCATCGTGAAGCGCGTCGCGGGCGACGTGGAGAAACTAATCAAGAAACTGATCGAGAAACTCGTCGAGGCAATGGTTGAACAGGAGTGATTCCTTCACATGACCCCGGCCCAAGACAAAAAATACTGGCGGCGCTGGTCCGCCGTCGTGCGCGGCAATCACTGGCGTATGGTCAAAAGCCGGCTCGATCCGCAGGCCACAACCACCGGCAGCCCCGCGCACGCCGCCGTGTGGGCCGCCGCCTCCGCCCGCGCCGTGCAACACCTGCGCGGCATCACTGCCGATGACCTGCGGCACGCCTGCCACAGCGTCGCCCTTGGAGGCCGCGACAAGAGCCACACCGCTTTCACCAACCGGGAATTCGATGCGCTCTTGAACTACTGGGGCGACGAGCGGGACATCGCGGGGCTACTGCTCGACCCGCTCAACCTCAGTTCCCTGATCAGTGAGGACGCGCACGCCGCGCAAAAAATCCACGAACGCCAACTGCGCTGGCTGAAAACCCAATGCCTTGGCGGCTACGTGATGGCCGAAAGTGAACGCCTCTTCGGCACGAAAGATTGGGAGCAGCTCCCCGCCGCCGATCTCGCCCGGTTGCATGATCATCTCCGCGCCCGCCCCAACGCGCAGCTTTCCGTGGTGGGGCGAGCGTCCCCGCGAGCCGCCGCCACAGAACCTGATGCCTTCGATCCCGATTGGAACGTATGACATCCACCTTCGCCCCCTTCGCCCCTTCGCGGGACACCACCGCTCAAGTGGAACTCCCCCTCGCCGCCGTGCCTGCCAATACGGACGTGCGTTGGCTGGAACATCTGCTCCAAGGCGCGCACTGCTGGCTGACCGCGAAAGACATTGCCCAAACCAGCATGGGCCGCGTGGGAGATCGCGACCTGCGCGCCCTGGCCAGCGCCAGCGCGTGGATCATCAGCGGCCAGAAAGGTTACAAGCATGTCGCGCACGCCACCACGGAAGAGATCACGCACGCGAGCAACTGGCTCGTGAGCCAGGGCAAGTTGATGATCAAGCGCGGCCTGCGCATCAAACGCAACGCCCATCGGAGGATTGGTTAACGTGTAGATTAGCCATGAGCGACTACCTAAAAAACACCATGAAAACTAAAAACGTAATCGAAGTATCAGAGTGGGATGCTCTCGTGGAGAAAACCTACGGGCGGCCATACAAACTACAACAGCAGGACGGATGCAGAGGCCGTGGCACAGAAGAAATAACCGTGCCAGCGGAATCAAGCGACCACGAGCGGGACTCTGTGCCAGAAAATGTGAACGAGGAGACAATGGGTGTGAGCTTCAAGGCATGGCTCGCTCGCGACCCAAAACAGAAACTCTCAAACCCGGAAGACCAGGCGGACTACTGCCTCGCTCTTTGGTGGGAGCGCAACTTCTACCCGGACGTGCAGATGGTGGCGAATGACCTCCATGCTAAAGGGCTGCTCGCCGCTGGGGCGCACACGATACTCATAGACTGGTAACGCTCGGATCAGCGAACCCGGCGCGAATACCTGAACGCATGAATCTTCAAGCCAACACTCGCACTGCTGACGCCCCGCCGGGTTCGCTGCATCCGATTGTTGTGCCCATCCTTCCCGACTCCAGAATCCAAGGAGAGCCAAACGGAAAAACCAAACCATTAACCATAAACAATAATCGCGCGCTTTCGGCTGCTGCGGGACTGTCTCTGGAAGGTGGCGCACTTACTCACGCCCTGAGTCTGAATGGCAATGGAGTCGGACACTCTATCCGCATCCGAAATCCAGAACACCGCGCCAAGGCTGAAAGGTTCTGGGAAAACCTCTCTGCCAAACGCAAACAGCCGGGCAACTGCTGCCGCTGCGGGAAGCCGCATGATGGCGAATACCGGCAATGCGACCCGTGCCGCGTGCGCGTGGCCGCGCTCAAGGCCAAGCGGCAGGTCAAGGAAATGACGCTGGCTGAATGTGTGGTGATCGTGAAGCAATGCCGCCGCGAAGTGACCAAGCTCCGCGAAATCATCAAGCAGATGAAACGGCACTACGAATACCGCCGCAACAAACGCTGGCAGGCCAAGCGCACGCTCCGAAAATACGCGGACGCCTACCCGCAAATCTCGAAACAGGAAGCCGCTCAAATCTCGCACGCCTACGAATCGGAGGACGCGCGATGATTGGGCACGATTAGCTCTGCCATGAATGCCCGCGCCAACGACGTAGATTTCGCCAATGATGCCCAACGCGGGCAGTCATTGGCAGCAGCGCATTGTTCCCCGGTGGGCGAGAAACCGCGATTCCTGAATGCTGTCGGGATGAAGGTCGCCGCCGAACTGTGCGCGGCGCTCAAGCCAGTGTGTGAACGTCTCATCGTGGCAGGCTCGCTGCGCCGCCGAAAGCCGACGGTGGGCGACGTGGAAATCCTCTACATCGGCAAAACCGAAGTGCGCCAAGACCCCGCCGATATGTTCGCCAGCATCACAGTCAATCTCGCGGATGAAGTAATCGCCGCCCTCGAAAAGTCCGGCACTCTCGAACGCCGCAAGAACGTGAACGGCTCGGAAATGTATGGGCCGAAAAACAAGCTGATGCGTCACCGCGCCAGTGGGCTGCCTGTGGACTTGTTCGCGGCCACTGCGGAGAACTGGTGGAACTATCTCGTCTGCCGCACCGGGCCGGCGGACAGCAACACGCGCATCTGCATGGCCGCTCAAGACCGGGGATGGAAATGGAATCCATACGGCGCTGGATTCTCGCGTGACGGCGAGACTCGCGCAATGGAATCCGAGGCCGAAGTCTTTGCCTTCGTCGGGTTGACCTACGCGCAACCGGAGGAACGGCGATGAATCCGGGGAACGCGGAGCTAACCCCACTGGAGGCGGCGAATGACAAAATGCCATGAATGCGGATGCGAGCACGGATGTCTCTGCGACTACGATGTGCCGAGTGCGAAGCCTCCAGTTGCGGGTTCAGCGACTTGTTCTCTAGCGCCGGAGCAACGGCTTCCTAATTGCGAAGCCTGTAACGGGGAAGGATACGTGCCTCAACGGGTTCAGAACTTCCCAAGGATGATCTGCCACTTTTGTCAAGGCAGAGGCGTCCGCCCGGTGCTAGAGAACGAGAAAGGTCAGCCACAGCCGCCGGAAACGGGCGTGGCCGACACCAAAAACTTATGAGTAAATCCAAAGCAACTAAACGGAAACGCGGGGCGGCTGTTGGCTGCACCGACCTGGTTCGGCGGTTCTCGGACAAGCAGGCAGAACTCGCGGCGAAAATCAGCAACGACATCGCTGAGGACATAGACTGCGGCGAATCGCGGAAAACTCTGCGCATGGCAGTCGCATACTTTGCGGACGTGGCCTGCGTCGAAGCTCAACACCGAACTGCCGCTGAATCAAAGCTCGAAATTTTCAGGTGTGCAAAGGGACTCATGGATGCCGCACTTCCGCCGAACGACCAAGCTCACGCACCACGGATATGAAAACTGACAAGCGCACCAGACGTTCTCGATTAACCCGCAGCGTTGGCCGTGGCTGCGTGCAGCGCGTGGTTAGCGTGCCTCGTGGATACAAGAGAGTCGCCGCGCAAATGGATGCCATCTACCGGCAGTTCGTGGACGGAGCGAGCATGAAGCGCCTCAGTCGAAAACACTCACTGCCACTCAGCACCGTGGAATGCGTGATCCGCATGAAACTGTTCAGGCGCGCTAACGACGCGCTCTGCCGCCCCGCCGACAGCGGGCGTGGAGCGCAAGGCAACAAACCGAAAATCCTATGAGCAAGAATCGTAAAGCGGGGGCGGGGTTGGCAGCAGCAACTTGTTCAGCCAAACGACCTCTCCAAAAACTAATCGAGAAAGAGCGCAATGAAGTCCATACCGCCATGCAACTGTGGGGCGACTTCCCGGAGTGCAATCCGAAACACTGCTGCTCTCTGGACTGGCTGCACGTCCTGCAAACCAACCTCACCGACCTGATGGAACACGCTCGACGCGAGGATACGCTCGACGGTGAACAGCGCGCCATGCGCCGAAAACTCGCGACCATAATCGCTGCGTGCCAGATGTGGGACAAACAACTGGAGGACGAATGAAACCAGCGCGATGGAAACCAATGGACGTGGCCTTCGGGGACAACCTCCGCAACCCGCGCCGGCTGATACTTGAGGTCAACGACAAATACGAGCACAGCCGATACACCTGCTGCTCTGAGTCCGGCGGCACAGGCAGCCAGAGCGACCACTCTCTGCGAACGCTGGAAGAATGGCTCGTGTGGGTGGACCGCTTTGCGGATGACCTGACAGGGCGCGAAATCCGCGAATGCAAAGAGGCCGCTCGCGCTCCATTCACTGAACCAAAATACTGGGCCGACTTCAGGGAACGCTACAAGCAAACCGGCGACCCTTGGCTGAACGATTATTCTGATCAAACCCGTTAGCATATCATGACCTCATCGCAAGCCGAGCAACTCCTCCGGAACACAATTCGCCGCAAGCACTTCTCGCTGTCCACGGAGGAAACTTACGTGGGTTGGTTGCTCCGGTTTATGCGCTACGTGGTCAAGCTGCCCCGCGGATTGAGCAGTGAGAAAAAATTGGAGGCGTTCCTCACGGCCCTCGCGCGCGATGAAGTTTCCGCCAGCACTCAAAACCAAGCCTTCAACGCGCTCCTGTTTTTTTACCAGCAATGCCTTGGGCAAAAACTCGAAGGCATCAACGCGCTGCGGGCCAAGCGCGAAGCCACCGTGCGCCGCGCGCCCGCAGTAGCTGAAGTCCGCCGGCTGCTCGCGGATGTGCGCGATGAGGGCGCTTACCCGGTGCGACTGGTCATCAAACTGATTTACGGTTGCGGCCTGCGCATCACCGAGCCGCTCGCGCTGCGTGTCCGCGATGTGGAATTGTTGAACAGCCGGCTGATCATCCGTCGCGCCAAGGGTGGCAAGGATCGCGTGGTAGCCCTGCCGTGTTCACTGGCCGGCGAAATTAAAGCGCAGTTGGAAGTCGCGCGTCTGACCTGGCAGCGGGACGTAGCGGGCCAAGTGCCCATCAAGTTGCCGACCCGGATGGAAAAAAAATATCCGCGCTCGCAATGGTCTTGGAATTGGGCCTGGCTCTTTCCACAAAACGCGCCGTGTCGCGATCCCCGCAGCGGCCGCATCGTGCGCTGGCATCAGCTCGAATCCACCGTGCAACGCGCCGTGCGCTCCAGTTGCCGCCGGCTCGGCTTGGAAATCCTGCCGCACGAACTCCGGCACGCTTACGCCACCCACACACTGAACGCCGGCCAGAACCCGCGCGCGATCCAGCAGGCGATGGGGCACAAGTCCCTCGAAACCACGATGGGTTATTTGCATGCGGAAGCCCTCGGCGTGCGCAGTCCGCTGGAGTTGTTGGCTGCATGAAAACTTTTCCGCCCGAACAACTCGACTTCGGCACGCTGCTGTTTCCCGGCCGCACCATGTTGTATGTCGCGGAGGTGGCGGAGAAATTGGGCGTGACGGAACAGACGATTCTCAACTTGCTGGAGTCGGGCCAGCTTGGCGGAATCAACATCGGGGCGGGCGGCAAAAAATTCTGGCGCATTCCCGTTCACGAATACGAGAAGTTCCTGCGCCAGCGTCACAGCCTCAGCCTCTCGTGACTTGGTTTCCTTCGCCCCCTTCGCCCCTTCGCGGGACACGGCGGGAGGCATAAGGGAAGTCCCCACCGGGCTTCACCCCATATTTCCCTCAACGCGGCCAACGCAGCCAATGGGGGTTTAGGTATTCCCCGCAGGGGATGCTTAAGTGGGCAGCGTGATGAACGCGCCGCACCCTGAACCCTCCGCCGACAGGCTGGCTCTCGCGCTTTCGCTTTTGTCGGCGACGCACCCTCTCCATGCGCTTCATCACCGCATGAGCCTTCGCCGGCTCAACTCCGGGTCGTTGCCGACAACTCTTTCCTGACCCTCACCACTCCACTCATACCACTTATGACCTGCGAATCCAAGAACCTCTCCCGCATAACCGGCGCCGCCGCCGGCACCGGCCTCGCCGTCGGCGCCGATCAAGATTGGCTGCAAGTCATCGGGATAATCCTCGCGGCCATCAGCACGCTCGCGCCGCTGCTCCAAAAGCTGCTGGCGAAAAAGCGGGATGGAAACGATCTCCCTCTCTTACTCTCACTCCTACTCCCTCTCTCACTCTCACTCTTCCTCCTCGGCTGCGGCACCACCTTCACCGCCAACACGGATGGCTCTTCCATCTCCGGCAGCGCCACGAACTCCCAAGTCGAAGTCGGCGGCGGCTACAACGGGGAGACCGGCGAATGGCACGTTGGCATCGCCATCCACTTCAAGACGTGGCCGGATGACGACACCCGCGAGGCGCTCCAGGATGCCGGCGCGCACTTGAAGAAATCCAAGGGCGACACCAGCGACTGGGTGCTCGCGGCTTACGATCGCACCAATCCATTCCACGGGCGCGCGCTCGAGCTCGCGCTCAAGAGCGGGGCGGTGCTGACCGGGGCCAAGGTGTCCCGCGAAGGGGCGAAGGGGGCGAAGTAACACACTTAGTCGTGATCACGATTCTAACACATACCACCAACGCCACGCTGGAGCGGCGAAGCTTCGGCAGCGGTTCTTGCAAGACCGTTGTCGCGCCAGAGTTCAGCACGCCGGGCCCGGCGGCGGCAATGGTTGCGATGCGTCACCCGACGCAGGCCAACCGGGCATTTAATTTCCCTTCGCTCCCTTCGCCCCTTCGCGGGACACCGACACCCTCATGAAACTCGGCCTCCACATCGGCCTCAACTCCGTGCAACCCGCCGCTTACAACGGCTGGGATGGGGAACTCTACGCCGCCGTGGCCGATGCCCGCGCACACGCGGGACTCTTCGCGCAACACGGCTACGCCACGCGCGCGTTGCTGAATGAAGATGCCACGCTCCGCAAAGTCCGCGCCGAACTCTCCGGCCTGGCCAGCGCGTTGAAAGCGGATGACACCCTGATCATTTCCTTCTCCGGCCACGGCAGCCGCGCACCGGGATGGATCTTCGCCAGCTACCGCGAGGCGCTCTGTTTGTATGACGGCCAGTTCTCCGATCAGGAATTGCGCGCGGCCCTCACCGCGTTCGCGCCCGGCTCGCGCGTGATTGTGATTCTGGATTGCTGCTATTCCGGCGGGATGGACCGGAGCGGCGTGTCCCGCGAAGGGGCGAAGGGGGCGAAGGTTTGCCCGCGATTCATTTCGGAGTATATCCCGCCCCCGCAGCTCGTGCCGTTGCCGGCGCGCGGGAACAGCATCGCGACCAGCGCCCTCCTGCTCACCGCTTGCCGCGCGGATGAAACC
>JADJRH010000004.1 GCA_016712345.1 Polyangiaceae bacterium | reverse complement strand
ATTCCGGGGCGTTGGTGTACATATTTGCTTGGGACAATGGCGATCAAGTTAGGAAACATGTCATCGTTGAAAACCCACATCTCAACGACGTAGACCGTGCGGAGCTGCGCGCGTTTAAATCGGTGAAGCAATGAGTTTGGCGGCAGTGATCCTCGCGGTAAGCGCAGTCGGTAAAGAGATCGGCGAGGCACTCAAAAAAGCGGCGCCACAGGTGCCCGCGTGCGCGCACGGCAAGGGTGCCAATGGTCCGAAGCTGGTACGAACGTGGCCGGGCGGGTGGAAAACAGCCACTCACGCAAAGCACATTTTCGAAGCGGTTAATGCTGGCTTGATCGGTCCGCTCAACTTCGAACCTGTACAGGTTGGATCGAGGCTGATTGTCTGGGTGATGCGCGACGCCCTTGCTATCGGCGACAGCCCCGCGGCGCGCATCCCGTGCAATCAATCAAACTATCAACGCTTGGCCGATAAGCTCGGTGCTCAGGTCGGGTTCAAGCTGCTGTTTCCGACGCCGCTCATCGTGGATGCCGTACACATGGCAGCCGCGGCGCGTGGGCAAGTGATCGGCGATCCGCCACCCTCGATTTGGAACAACGGAAAGGTGCCCGAGCCTCAACCGGTGGTGAACATTGGACAAAACTTGGACCAATGGCTCAGGCAATTGGATCGCATCGGGCCAGTTGCCAAGAGTGGCGTGCTGTTGAGTGGGTACGGAAAAGACACGACCGTCAGCCCCGAGCTTGTGAACAAGGTCGGCGAGTTTGATTCTAGCGGCGAAGCCATGGGGCCGAAACTTGAGATCTATGGGTGGTTGACGACAAAAAAACAGCCGGATTTGCCCCATTCGGCCGCGGCGCGCGCCGCGCGGTATTTGTTATTCAGGCGCGGTCAACGTCTCATTGTGATTTCGATAACGGCCCTGCCGGTCACGGCGGCTTTTGGGACTATGCCCAAACCGTGCGGTTTGTCGCGGATCCGTGCCTGTTGGACGGTCAACGTACCTCGCTTGCGGCTCTGTACAAAACACAGCCGGACCTCGTGTACGAGGGCGCGCTCAAGCGCCCGGTGCCGGTGCGATATCCCGGTATGAAATAAAAAAACACGTTTCGGCCGAAACGCTTCGCCGAGCGCAAGTGTTTGATTTTGCTCAATTGACGCGTTGCGCTCGGACGCGGTGCGTTTTTGCGCTTGGAATACCCGTGGATAGGCTGGTAGTTTACCGGGTATGCGATGGGTGTTTGTGTTTGTGCTTGGGTGTTGGTTTTGGGTGGGGTGTGGTTCGGCGGAATCGCCGACGTGGGTAGAGCCGAGCGCGGCGGTAACGGCAACGGCAACGGTCGCCGCGGTGGAGCCGCAAACGCCTACGGCGGCCACGGCGGAGCCACAGTACAAAAGCCTTTTTTGTACCGATCGCGGGCTTGAGGAGATGAACTCCTGTCCGGTGAAAGGGCATGGATCGAAGGTGCCGGGGGCGGGGTCGGACGTGGCGCAGCCGGAAGCGATGCCGGTGTGCTGCGCAACCGGCGAGATCCTTGCGGACGAATGGGATGGCTGCATGGCCCACCTACAGGCGGCGATCGAGTGCGGCGATCTCGTAGGGCTCGCCGCCGTGAAAAAACGCCTACACGAATACAATAGGCTCTTTGGCGATCAGTGCCGGGATCCGCAACGGGCGAAGCTGTTCCCGCGCGAATGCCTCGGAAATCGAAAGCACCTTCGATGAAACGCCGAACACAGCGCGCGCCCTCTCCACCGCAATTGCCATTGATTCGGGTTCCTCAACTATGGGTAGATCGGAGGTTGATCGTGTCGAAATCGAATCTTTCGTTGTTTGAAGACGACGGCGAACGCGTGGCCAAAGAGTGCGAATACTGGCCCACGCTCGAAGGCTGGCCGTTTCGCTCGTTGGTGGACGCGTTGGACAAGCCGTTCAGGCCGGGTGTGCGCGTCGAGTGTGCGGCCGGCGAGGGGCACATGGTGCGGCACGTGGATGCGGTGCTTGGTCCGGGTGAGTGGGATCTGATTGAAGTGCGCCCCGATGCGCTCGCGAAAGCGCGAGAGGTGAGCACCGTGCGGCGCGCGTGGGCAAGCGCGGCGCAAAGCGTCTTGAAGCGGCAAGGCTTCGAAGGCGTAGCCCTGTTTGTTACAAATCCACCAAACTCGCTTGCTGCGGAGCTGTTTCGCTTGTGCGTGATGGCCGAACGTTCGGCGGACGTGGTATTTTTGGTGCCTCTTGCTTTTGTAACCTCCAAAGATCGGGCCGAAGTAGTGAGAGAGATTCCGATCGATGTGTACCCGCTCGGGCAGCGCCCCACATTCAACGGCGCCGGCTCCGATCGCCGCGATCACGCGTGGGTGATCGCGGGACCGGGAAGGGGCGGCCGGATCTTTCCGCCGCTCTTCCCAGCTTCAAATGCGCCGCTTCAATGTTGGGAATGTGGCGAGCGATTTCCGGGCGCGTGCGGCGCCGGAATCGGCCGCGCCCCGTGCGTGAAAAGAAGAGCGCACCTAGAACCTTGTTCGCCCCTTTGCTCGGCGTGTGAAGCGAAGCGGACGCCTCTTGCGCCTCGCGCCTTGCCGGCTCCCGTTACTGCATGGGACTTTATTACGCGAGCGCATGCGGCCGGCAAGGCTGGAGACGAAGCCGCCTTCGCGAAGCTTACGAACCTATTGGAGCGCGAGGCGTGGAAAGAAGGCAACGAGTCACGCGAGGCGCCATCGGTATGCCCCGCGGCGCAGATCAAAAGATCTGCTGCCCGGACTGTCGGCATGACGAAACCGGCATTTGCTCAGGCTGCGGAAGCGTGGCTTCAGTGGTCGCGCTGGTTTCGGTGGATCCGATTGCCGCGCAAGCTCAGAAGGTAGAGTTTGCAAAAGCGGCCGTAGCGGCGTTTCTCGGTGACTACGCGCCGCCGGTAGCGGCGCCCGTTTCGGTCGATCTGGCCGCGCCGTCTTCGGCGCCATTGCCAGATCCCGAGGTCGCGAAATGGTGCAAGTCGCTCGATGAACCTTGTACGCAATGGGTAGACGTGGGCGGGACGCAGTTTCGGTGCGCCGAAAAGGGTCCGCACGACAAGTGCAAACCAAGCTCATGCGGTTGGCCGCGGACGTTGGTTAAGAAACGAGGCAACTCCACAATCGGCCGCCGGGTGGGTGGTCGGTGCGGCCTCGCGTTCGGGCATGACGGGCCGTGCGAGGGCGAGGCAGATCCGGCGCGAGGTGACAAGCCCAAAGCACGAAGGGCGTACAATCGGCGCCCGGTGATCGTGCCGCGCAGTGGATCTGCGAAAATCCACGATGAACGGGCAAAGGACACCCATCATCACGCGCGAGTCCCACGACGAAACGCGCAAAACGAAGGCGTAAGGGGCCTTCGTGTGCCGAACCATGAAGAGTCAACCGTCACATGTGACCCCCGTGTGACCTCGCCCGATTTTGTCTACGCGCAAGCAACTCGGCGGCGACCTACAAAAACGGTCACCGATGGCACCCAAACAAAGCAGAAAGAACCGGCAGAAATGACCAAAAAGGCACGACCGAAACAGCAACCCTTCATTGTATCAAATGATGATGGGCAAACCAAAAACACCGAGTCGCAGCGCACTTACAAAAAGTCGTGTGACTCTCGTGTGACCTCGGGCGGCGTGGACGCCGCTCCAATCACCGAGCGAGGTCACACGCTAGAAGGGGGGGCGAAAAATGATCCACTGAACACCAACCGAGATGCCCTCGCGCCCTCGGTCGTTGTGGAGGTGGAAGTCAAGGCGCTTGTTGGAATGGGCGCGACGGTCGCCGATCTCGAACGCCTAAACCTCGGCCCGTTTGATCTGACGCTCCGGCTCAGCGTGAAAGACTTTGAAAGGCTGGCCGCTGATATCCCAGCGCTGCGAGAGCTGGGAAAGGTCATGGGCTGGCTTCCGCCGCGATTCACTCGCGCATGGATCGCGAGCCACACGCCTGCCGAGGCGATCACGGGCTTGCGGGAGCAATACGGAAAAATCGCTCTTCAGCTCGGCGATCTGGCTCACCTTGTTGGCAAACTTTACTTATCGCGCGCGACAACGGTCGCCGTGCCGCAGAAGCTTCGGTTCGATCTGCGGCGGTGTCATGCGGTGCTCCGCGTTTCGTTCTTGACAGCCGAGGCGTTTGCTTCCGCGTTTGGCGATTCGCTCATTTCGAGCCGACTTGCGGCCGATCGCGACACCGCATTTTACGGCGCGGAACGTACAATCATCGATCTTGCGACGTACTACCGCGAGCGCGCCGAAAGCGAACAGTGGTGCGTTGACCTAGCGGGGCGCTTTGGTGTCGCGTGCACATCGCAGCGGGCATGCTGCCCAGACTGCGCGCATGAGACTTCTGCGCGCTGCGCCTCTTGCGGCCTTTGGAGGACCGTATGAACACCACCGATCCGGCAGAAGTGGCGCGCGTCGCGACGCTCGTGCTTTTGCGCGCAACAAAGGACGAAATCGGCCGAGTGGTTTGGAACGATCTGCGAATGGCAGCGGCCAACATTTACGGATCGCCAAAGTTCGAGAATGTTCGCGATCGGCTTCGTTCCCTTGATCCGCTGGATCATCGATACCGATTCGTTGCGCTGGTACAGGCTACGTTTCGGATGCGCCTTGAGCCGCTCACGGTGCCGTTTTGTACCTATGCGCCGGCCACCATTGCGCCCGCCCTTATCCAGACTCGGCTAGCGTCCGTGTGCCCGGAATGGGCGCCAATAATGGCCGATCTGGGCGCGTGGTCACCCGTGGCCATGCGCGCATGCTGTCAGGCAGTGCTCAGAGAGGGCAGAACAGGCGCGCACATTGACGGCATAGGGCGGATCGCCGCGTCTCGCATCGTGCAAGCGCAAAACAATGGCCGCGGCGATCTCGGTCTGGAGGGCTTGCCGTACGTGCTCGCAAGAACGGCGGCCTCGTTGCGCGAAATGCAGGCTGAGGGACTCGCGCCGCTCGATCCGATGCTGGCGCAGCGTGTTCGGCCGCTTCTTGAGCCCGAATAGCAAAAAAGGAACGCGAAAAAGGGAGGGTCGGCGCTCGGTCGCCAATCACCTGCGCGTGATTGGCCTTGCGGAAAAAGAGCTTGACAATGGCAAAGACATTTTTGGACGTGTTGAAAGAACGAGATCTCACCGAGGCGGCGCGGGCGGCGTGCGCCGGCACGGGCGCAGCGGTCGAAGAGTTAGCGGCGCCGAAACGGGCGCGACATCTCACCCGAGCCCGCACGAACTTTGCGCGGTACCTGCGGGAGGAAATGGGATGGTCGCTCGCTGCGATCGGCGAGTTGCTTCACCGCGATCATTCCGTGATTTCGCACCTGTTAAGAAAGGTGCCGCAATGAAGCCGCCCCAGCGGCTACCGTCGGGCTCTTCTCGGATTCAGATACGCGACCCCCGGAACCCGAACAGGCGAAAGAGCTTCACCCGACCAACCGACGCGGAGGCTATCGCCGCGGCGGAAGCGTGGCGCCGTCTTCGGCGCGACGCGAGAGACGGCCTTATTTCAACCGCCGAGTTGAATCAAAAACTCCGACTCAGCGAGCGCGGTACCGTGCTCACGGTGCACGAAATTTGGCACACCTATATTTCGGCGTTTGCCGAGGTCCGAAAGCGGGCGCTAAAATACCACTGGAAAAACCACTACGCGAAACACTTCGGCGATCTGGCCGCCGAGGAACTGACCGCGGAAAGGTTCGGGAAGTGGGAGGAATGGGAAGCCCAGAAGCCGGCGGGGCGCACCGGCAAAGACACGTCACGCTCAACCATTCAGACCCTATTTGCGCTCATGCGCGCGGCCTACGGCAAGCGCGTCGAAAACGGCGAACTGCAAAGGGTGCCATGGGGCAAGTGGAAACCGACGGGCCAGTTCGGCCGCCCGGCCGAAGAGCGCGAGGCCCTTCGAAGCGTGAAAGAGGTCGCTCTCGTCCTCGAAGCGGCGCGCGTGCACGATGAACGCCTCCGCTCATGGGGTCACTACAGCGATGCGCAAGCGCGCATAGCGGTGATGCTCCTGAACGGCGACCGACAAGGGGAGGCGGGCGCGAAGGCTTGGGACGACTTCAAAGAAAAAGACGGCCGTCGCGTGCTGGAAACCAAGCGACAGGTGCGCGATGGGTGGAAAACCGATCATCCGACATGGCCGCGGCCGTTGGACGTGCCGAAATCTCGCAGCGCAGGCGAAAACGTGTGTCACCCGACGCTCGAAAAGATTTTGCTTGACTTGCAAAAATACCAGCGCGCGCGCGGAATATACCGGCCCGATGGGCCGATGTTCCCGGCGCGCCATGGCGGTTGGCGAGAGTCACGCACCACCGTCGAACCGAGCTTGTTCAGGAAGCTGTTAACCGCGGCGGGGCTGCAACATCTCGGCGTGGACATCGAGCGTTTTGTGACGCACTCAGCGCGGCACACGTTCGGGACGCTTGAGGCCCTCCACTCGCAAGATATCAAGGCCACGGCCGACCGTATTCGTCACCGCGACCAGGAGGTGACCGCGATGTACATGAAACGCGGCGGGCGAAGCCTACCAGCCTCAGCGATACCGGTGTTTGCCGTAGAAATGCCAAACGCAATCGAAATCGTCGCAAACGATGACGAGTTGCCCGCCTCCGCAGATCCACCGACGGTGGAAGATCTAACAAGAGCAATTGCGGATCGTGCACCGAGCCGCACGTTTTTCGAGCGTGAATGGCAGGTGTGGAACGAATGCGGCCAACCGCCGCCGAGGCCGCCAGCGGTTACCGAAGCGGCCGAGCGCGCCCGCACCGCGGCGTACCAAAAGGTACGCCGAGCGGGCGGCACGACTGACGCGGCGAAGCGAGCGGGGCGGACGGCTCGCCGTGCCTACCTGGGTGCGTGGGGAAAGTTCAAGGTCGAGAAAGAGGCGCGTCCGCTCAAAAAAGCCGCACCGCGCTTTTTGGTTGACAACGCAACGAAAGCAGCGGGTGACGAATGAGCCGACGCGTACACACATCAATACGAATCGACGCTGAGATCTTAGCCGAATCGGTGGTGTACGCGTCGCGCGATGACGTGGATCTTAGTCTTTCGCGGCTGATTGAGCTGGCGCTTGCGGAGAATTTGCAGCGCTGCGGCGTTGCGCTTTCGCCAAAGTGGAAAGCGATTCACGGACCGTCACCACGCGCGCGGCAAGCGTCGCGCCGTCAAAGGGCCAAGTGAGCCCCAGGATCGCCGCGATCTTCTGACCGCTGCGAGAGTCAATCAAAATCGACAAGCGGGCACGGCGACCGGAGCGTGTGCGTTCGACGCGTCGCACCTCCCGACGCGTGAACAGGCGCACCCCCGTCGGGGTGACGCTCGCGAACGCAATTTCGCCGCGTGCTTCCATGCGCCGCACGGTGCTTTTGTCGCATTTTAATAGCTTCGCCACGTCCGCGCGCGTGAGCAAAGCGCCAAAATTCGCCGAACGTTTTCGCATGGTTCGAAGCGTACACCCGTGTCGCGGCCTGTGTCGATCGCTGTGTGCGCCAAGTGTGCCCCGTTTCAACCTCGGCGAATCCGCATCGGGTAGGTGTCGCAGTGGAACCTGACACCACCGGGAACACGAAAAAAAATGGCTACCGCAACCGAAACGCCCCGCGGGCAATGGTCAGAAGCACAGTTGAAATTTGTGGCCGGGCTTCAAGACAAACTCGAACGCGTGACGACCATCGCCAAAGAGCGGACCGATCAAGCGCTGAATACGGGTGTCGCGGCTGCGGCTGCCGCGTCGATTGGCTACTTCGAGGGTCGATATCCAGAAAAAAACGTACTGGGATTGTCCCCGACGGTCGCCGCGTCAATCGCGGCGGGTGGGTTTGCGGTGATGTCAAAGCAGGGCAGCGCCGAGGAGCGGTACGGGATGGCCGCCGCGACTGGCGCGCTCTCTGCGTATGCGTACGGTATTGCGAAGGCAGCGGGCGAAAAGGCCCGTATCGCAGCAGCGCAAAAAAAGCCTTGAGTGTCGTTTGAATTTTGTTGAAACGCGGCGATGCGGGATCGCCTGAATTGAGAGGACAAGGAGCATTCAGTTATGAGCGACCGCGACGTGCAGCTATTGCTTTCGGGCTATTCGCCCTACGAATCCGCCGGATACAGCATCGAAACGCCCTACGAATCCGCCGGATACAGCATCGAAACGCCCGCGGCGGGCGCGGATCTGGTGTCAGGCGCCGATCTTATCGCCGGGGCGAGTGATGAAACGCTCGCGGATCTCATCTCCGGCGCAATGGCCCGCGGAAAAAGCATGGATGAGGTGCTCCGCTCCTTGCCGACGTTTGTGCGGGCGCGAGCGCATCAAGCATTCCGCCGCGCGCAGGCCAAGTCGCAGCGTGTTCAGGATCAAATCCGCACCCAACCGCAACTCAAAGATGACGGTTTTGGGAATTGGTACACCTCAGACGAGGGTTTTGACAGCACAACCAACGTTGTTGCCGGTGCGACCTTTACCGTTCTGGTTACGCTGCAAGTGCCATTCCGGCCCGAGCGCGTTTTCTTGAATGACTCGATTGCGGACTTCTTCAAATTGACCAGGTTCTTCGTGGGCAGAACAAATGCCCTCGTGGGCCAAAACGGCATCCCTGGCTCACGTTTCAAGTCAAATTCAACAGATCTGAAATGGAAGCTACCCAGTGCGCGGCCGGGTACAACAATCGCAATCGACTTCTTGAATATCGACGTTAGCGATCATCGCTGCGCGGGCTCAATCAACGGCCTGTTTCTCGAATAATCACCACCGCGGGAAGGATTAAAACGCACGTGTTCAAGGCCGCTTTGGTTCTGCGCGGAATGGATCGCAAACGCCTCGGGGACAAGCTCCCCGATCAAGGGTTTTGCATCCTTCTCGGAGCACTTGCGGCCTGGAACGAGGCCTTACTTTGCGCGCTCAAAACGGCGGCGATCCCATTCCCGCGGCTCTATGAGTCCGGGGTAAGGTACGAGCGCGAACCTTACCCGCGCGAAGAGTGGACCGACGCCGCCGAAACCGCCGCGCGCGGCTTCGGCGATTGCGAGGATTTGGCGTGCTGGCGCGTCGCAGAGCTGCGCGTCGAAGGAATCGACGCGCGGCCGGGATTTGTACGCCGCCGCGTGCTGACTCAGATGGGTTGGCAAACGATCTACCATATCGTGGTGCTCTACCCGACCGGTCAGATCGAGGACCCCTCGAAACATCTAGGCATGAACTCGATTGAGGTTTGAGGTTCTGACATGGCATTCCCGATGCTCGCAGTAGGTATCGCTGGTCTTTTGGGCTGGCTACTGACAAAGGACTCCCCCCCGGGGGCTTCTCCCGCGGCCCCTGGGGCGGGAGGTTTGCCGCCCGTTCCTGTCGAGCCGGGCGGTAGCCCGCTGATGGGCACAACGACCCTCCCGAACGGCGCCCATGCCTTTCGACAGGACGTGGCCGCGATGTTGGTTTCCCAGCTCTCAAACCGGATGGTGGCCGGTCAATTCGGCACCAATCCGGTGAGCATTTCAGAGCAAGGAAATGCGGGATTCCCGGCAATGGCATGGATCGGCGCGAATGTTGCCGCGGGAAACAGTATTCTGATCTCGGTGGACGGTTCGACGCCGGGCAAGCTCCTTGCCGTTCCGGTCGCTCAAGAGCCTCAATTCGCAAAAATTGGACAATGGGCAGTGTTGATCTCGGCATCTCCGGCGCAGGCGCAAAACCTACCCGTGCCGCAAAACCTACCCGTGCCGCAAAACCTACCCGTGCCGCAAAACCTACCCGTGCCGGACATGTGGAACATCACGGCGCCGACTCCAATCGTGAGCGAAAACGGCTTACAGGTCGTCGCGCAGCATGGTGTTCCGGCCGAAACTGCCCGGATCGCGGGCACGCAACTCGTAAAAGTCAACGAGGGTCAGGGCTGGAAAGCGTACACCCTCGCAACCGCGGCCGTTTCCGAGTCAATGCGACAATCCGGCGTACAGTTTCTGCTCGATGTGGCTTCGAGCGCCTCGACTCTCCTCATGCGCCCGCGCCCCATCCCGAACGGAGAGCCGCAAGCGTTCATTGTGACCAACAACCCCCAGATCGTGGCCGCCATGGCCGCGATGGGCGCACAGTATGCCGTCTTACTGCGCTCGGCAGCGTTCCAAGGGCAACTTCCACCGAACGCGGCTCCGATCCCCGTGCCGGGTCAAGCGCTGCCCGCACAGGTGCCGATCCCGGTTCCCGTGCCGCAGCCCGCCCTCCCGCAACCTTCGGGCGATCCGTTGGCGGCTCTGCCTCCCGCCGTGCGGGATGCCGTGATGGCCGCAAGCCTCTCGGGCGATCCGGCAAAAATGGAGCAAGTGGCAGCAGCAATCGCGCCCCAGTTCCCCGCAGCAGCGGCGATGCTCAAGCAAGCGGCGGCCGATCTGCGCGCGCAGCAAAAAATCATTTCGGCCGCGACCGGCCACACCTTCACCATTCGCGCGGGGGATAATCCCTCATTTCTCGCGAACTGGTACACCGGCCAAGCGGGCCGCTACAAAGAGCTTCTCGCCCTGAACGGCATTGCGCTCGTTCCCTCCCCGAACGATCCAAAAGTGCAATGGCCTGACCCAAAGCGTTGGTACCCCGGCGCGGTGATCCAGTTGCCTGCCGACTGGGACACGTCCAAGGGGCTGCCGCCCATGCTGAAAAGCGGGAAAAAGCTGGTCAAAGCTCCCCCACCCGCTCCCCCTCCGCGCGCGCCCAATGAGGCGCCCACGCGAGAGGACGAGCCGACCTTGGACGCGAGGAAACGGACATGATCAGCGTTACCAAGACCCCAACCGCCTTCATCGCCACCGCTACCGTGCGCACCGTGCACGGGCCGGTGTACGTGCGCGTGGAAACCACGCGCCTCGCTGCCTCGGAACTGGCGCGCCTGCTGCCGCAGCTTCAGCCCGTCGTTGGGGCCGGGTTCTTCGAAGACATGTCGAAGACTTTCGATACGGTGATGCGTTCGAAGGCATTTGGACAGGCGGCCAGGACAGTCGAGCAAATCGCTTCCAATCCCCTCGTCCAGACGGCCGCGACGGCCGCTCTGGGGCCGGGGGGTGCGATGCTCACCCAAACCCTTTCCAGGGCCGGCCAGGCCGCGCAGGCGGCCCAGCGCATCGTGAAACGGGCGCGCGCGGGCGACCGTGGCGCGCTCGATGGAATGAAGCAAGTGATGAGCAAGGCCAAGAAGGGCGACCCGGCCGCCATCAATGGTGCGGCCATGATGGCCGCGGCGTTCAGGCTGCAAAAAAACGAGCCGATCACGTCGCCGACAGCGCTACCGCCCGCGGTGCCGCTCGGGATCCCCCTGAACTTCGAAGACTACCAGACCCAAACAGCCGCGCCTCCGCTCTCTCTCCAAGAGACGGGTGAAAACGAGTGGAGTCTCTGAGTGGACACTCGGCTTTTGGCCGCATGGATCCGCAAGACCGCCGACAAGGCGGAGCGCTATTCGCTTCGCCCCGTCGTGGGGCAGTCGATCGCGTCTCATGAGGTCGAAAGCTGGGAACTCGGCAAGAATGCCGACTTCGGCAAACTCGCCGAGGAAATGCGCGATGCGGCGCAACTCGACGCGAACGCAGTAGGAAGCGGCACGTACGCATACGCGGTGTGCGCCATGTCCGCCGAGCACGTCGTACAGCGCAGAATCTTTCGCGTGTTCGCGTCCGATGAGACCGAGGTGGTTGGACCCAATGAGCAAGCCAACGCGGCCGGCGTGCTGGCTCAATTGATGCGCCATGTCGAAGCGCGCGAGCGGCTGAATACGGCTGGCGAACTTCGGATTTTAGACCGCTTCGCAAGACTGCTCGACGAGCGCGACAAGCGCGTCACGGAACTGGAAAACAAGCACCTCGAAATGCTGCGACTGCACGAGGAGTTGTCTTCGCGAAAGCACGCGCGCGAGGTCGAAATCATCCAAACACAGGCGTCGGTCGAGCAAAAGAACAAGTTTGTGGACAAGACGCTGAGCCTCATGCCGCACGCCGCGGCGATGATGGGGTTCACGGCCCCGGCCGGCGATCCTGAAGTCGCCCAACTCGTCGAGGCAATCGTGAAAAACGAAGTGAACCTCGATCCGATTCTGGCCCTCTTGCCCCCGGATGCCCAATTGCCGCTCGCTTCAATCTTTAAGCGGTACATCGACATGAAAACGAAAGAAAAAAACGGAAAGGTAGAAAGCAATGGCAGCAGGAATTGATACAGTCGCGGTCGCTCGCGTGGACGCGGGCGCGAGCCCGGTGTGGTTCAATCGGCAGGGCTTCAGCGGAACGATCCCCACACGCACGGGAACCGGATTGTATACGCTCACCATGAGTGCGGGTGGCGTGGACGCGACCAAGGGCCAGTATTTCGGCTCGCTCGAAGGTAGCGGTCATATCTCCGTGCGGCCAACTTCTGACACGGATTTGGCCGTTGTGATTACCGACGCCACCGGGGTCGCGGCTGACATCGACTTCAACGTTCTGGTTACTCGGATTTTTTTCTGAGTTGCCATGGATCCGAACGTTTCAGGACCGGTGCGCATCGCCGCGGGCGAGCGCAAAGACGTGTTGCGGGTCTACCGCAACACGGGCACCGCGCCGGGAACGCTCTATCTCACCACGGCCGACACCGACGCCGTTGATCCGGCGTCAACGGCCGTTGATTCCCCGATCGTGTTCTTCATCACGGCCGGAGCCGGTCAAACGGCGTTCGAGCTTGAAATCGACGGCTCGCGAGGCGCCGTCGTTACCGTGCCCGACGGCGCGGTGAATGTCGTTGCCTTCTACGAGCAAGACACCGAGGCGGGCGCCGTAGAACCCGCGCAGATCGTGGGCGCGGCATTCGTCGAGGGCGTGCGCCCGGCAAACAATGCCACGGCGACACGCACAAAACGTATTCACGCCTTTCTTACCGGCACCGATCAAACGGTGTTGGTGCCGCCGAGATCGGTGCGCGTCACGGTGTACGCAAGTAGTAATACCGCGTACGGCGCAAACTTTAGGCTAAAGCTTAACCGAGCGCCGGCCGGACGAACGCTGTCGGTGGTCAACATCACCGAAAATCAGCCTTTCCTGCTGCCCAATGGCATTCGTTCGGTCACCATCGAAAACCGTACCGGCGCGACGCTTTCCGTTGCCCTGGTGTTTGAGGTGGCCGCGTGAGCCGCGGCGAGTCACTCGCGGCGCGCGTTCGGCGATTGCGCCAAGAGGCGCGACTCCGACGCAAGGCCGGATTTCAGGCGTGTGACCTGAAAGCCGCCGAGGCCGCCGAGCGCGCGGCGCGGAAGTACGAGGCCGAAACCGCGATCGTGAGCACCGAAAGGCACATCGCGAAACAACTTAGAAAAAGCCGGCCGGCAGCGCGCGCGCAGGTGTACGCAACCTGTATGTTTCTCGACAACGAGCCCCGTGGGCGCTCGCGACGGTGTAAAAAAACCGCCAGCCGCGAGACGGCCGAAGAAATTCAGGCGCAACGGCTTCGGGTACAAGACGCCAAAGCCGCTGCGAAAGCGGCTCTTCAGGAATCCCGAACGGCGCGCCGAAGCGTGAAACAGCCCTGTCGAGAGGAAGTGGCAAAAGCGGCAACTTCGATCCAACGGGCGGCGGATATTGCGGAAGCGGAGCGCCGGCAAGCCGCGAAAATGAAGCGCGCGGGGCGCCGTCAACCGGTTTCACCTTCTGAGCGAGCCTCCGAGGAAGTGCAGCGCGCTCGAAACGATGTCGAGCATTTCATGCCGGACGCGTTGCCGTTGTTCGATGAAATCGGCGCCCGAATGTACCGCGACTTTGTAAAAACACGGGAGCGCCGCGAGCGCTCAGGCCGAACGCTCTCGTTTGGTGAACTGTTTTTTGCAGTATGCCGCCGAGGATCGCGAAGCGGTGGATGAAGCGATGGTGCGGGACGCTGAAAAGCGGTTGGCGCAATGGAGGGAAGAATGAAAGGGCTCGTTTTTGCGTGTGCGTCGTTGGTGGTATTGGGCGTCGGTTGTCATTCGGACCCGTGCGATCTACCCGTCGCGCTTTGTCCAGAATTGCAGCCCCGGCGGCAGACCTGAATGGTAGATGCGCCGAAAAATTTCCCGGAACGCGCGCATGCATTCGGTGCGATGAATGCACCGATGAATCCGGTCAATTCGTGGGTGAGTTCACATGCAGCGGTGAACCCGTGAACGTCTATTGCTGCGCGGAGTAGAGTCATGTTCGGGAAGCTTAAAAAGATCGGCGGGCGTCGCGTGTTCATTCGAGAGCCCGACCCTTCGGAACCCAAACCGGAACCCAAGCCCAAGGCGGCGCCGAAAAAGCGCGGCCGGCCTGCCAAGTCGAAAGCACCGAAGGCTTCCACCTCGAAGGCGAAACCTTCCCGTTCCAAGGCGGCGCCGAAAAAGCGCGGCCGGCCTGCCAAGTCGAAAGCACCGAAGGCTTCCACCTCGAAGGCGAAACCTTCCCATGCGAAGCCAGAGCCGCACACTCACCCGTCAAAGGCACCGGCACACCGAATCACCGCAGGCGGCGTGCTGCGCGCGCTCAACTCCAAAAACGGCGCCGCGACGCGCGCCGAGTTGCTGCGTCAGATTGACAAAGATCAACTCGACGACGCGCTGTCAGATCTCAAGGCTCGCGGTTTGATTCACACCGAGGGCGAACGAGTCACGGTGTTGACGTATGGTTGACGAGATATTCGCGGCAACTGGCCTCACGAGCGGCGGCAACGCCGAGCCGATCGCCGTGGGTGAGCCCGGCATTTTTGTCACGCCGGGCACCGTGCTTGATTATCTGAACGAAGTGAACGCGCTGTATACGTCCACTGATCTGGCCATAAAAAGTCAAACGACGTTCGGGCCGGCCGGTGGAGCGCCGCCAAGCGCGCCCGCGTCGGCGCCGTTGGTGCTGCTCGCCTCGTGGGAGGTGAAGTTGCGGGAATGGAAAAAGTTTTTCGACGATCATCAGGGCTTTTTCGATCGATTGTCGGGCGGCGTGGCCGACACCACGGAACGGTTCGAGCGCGATTGCGTCGAGTTTCGTGCGCAGTTTGAACGGGTTGGCATTTCGATGGCCGGCGCGCCGTATGCGCCGAACCGAAAGCCGCCTGATGTGGGTGACACCCTATTGGCGGGATCGCTATCGGTGGGAGTCGCGTTCGCCGCGACCGCGGCGATCCTGCTGCTGCTGAAAAAATGAGTATGTCTACCCTGCTCCTACTGACCGGTGCCGCGTTGCTTGCGGGCTCAAGTGCCGCCACGGCGCAGGGCTCAAAAAGCGCGCCTCCGGCGGGCGCAGGTGCACCCCTCCCGCCTGAGTGGCTCCGATGGCGCGGCGCGCGCCCTGAGCCCGAAGGATGGCCACACCGCACGGTGTTGGCCGTTCCTGGCCTGATTCGACAGTCGCCGCAGGTGCGGCGCCTCTTGCTCGACCTGGCCCGCGATACCGGCATTCCGGTCGATTCAATCGCTACCACCATCGAGCACGAGTCCCATTGGAACCCGCAAGCCCTTTACGAGGCGCCGGACAACGCCGCGCGCATCGCAGCGGGTCAGGCGCCGTTTTACGCCGCGGGGCTATGTCAGGTCACGCCCTCCGCGCGTCTGCCGGGCTTCGGTTCACCGGAAGCGGTGAAGGGCATCGCGGCCATGTCCGCCGCGCAGCAAATGGCCGAAGTCGTGCGGCCGTTGTGGTTTCGAGCGCGCAACGAGCCGCATGTGCGCGGCGCGCATCCCGGCATGGCCTTGCTCAAGAACTTCATGCCGCAGTTTGCCGGCAATCCCGATGATTTCGTGATTGCTGAAAAGACCGGCATTCGCAAGCCCATCTTTGCGGCAAATCGGCCGTTCGACCGAAACAAAGACAACACCATCACGATCGGCGAAGTCTACGACGCGGCCGAGGCCGTCTGTGCGACCGCGCGCGGTCGCATTGACGAGGATGGTAATCGAGTAGAGGCCAACCGATCGGCGACGGCCCTGTCATTCGAAACGATCGCCGTTGCGCGCCTGTTGCTCGGCGTCGGCGAAACCGGCCCAAACACAGGCCCACAGATCGACGAATGGGCGCGCGAGCTGGGCCTTGAGCCCCCCTTGCAGTGGTGCGCGGCGTTCGTGAGTCATTGTTTCCGAACCGCGGCAAAACGCATCAGTGTAGCCGCTCCGGTCCGAGGCAGTGCGCACGCTAAAAGCCTCATGGCTCAATTCGAGGCGATCGGTCGGGCAGGCTCGGCGGCAGTGGCGCGCGCCTCCGCGCTGCCGGCTGGCTCGCTGCTGTTTTGGGACCGGAGCGATCCGCCCGGCTCAGGGCCACAAGGGCACGTCGGAATTGTCGAAAGCGACGAGGGCGCCCTGTGGTGGACCATCGAAGGAAACACGGTGGAAAACGACGTGCGGCGCGTGCTGCGCCCCAAGGATGACCCGCGGCTTATCGGGATGGCCCTCCTATGAAAACTCACTACGACACGTTGCAAGTTTCGCGGACTGCCACTCTGCCCATTATCAAAGCGGCATACCGATCCCTTGTGATCGCGGCGCACCCTGACCAGGGCGGAAACGTTGAAGCGTTCGATGAGCTGCAAACGGCGTACACGGTGCTTTCGGACCCGCAGAAACGCGCCGAGTACGATGCGCAGCTACTCAACGTTGGTTTTGAAGATCGGGTTTCGCAGTTTGCCGATGACGTATTGACGGATGTTGTCGGCACTCGAAAAGCCGAGGGTTTGCGAATGATCTTTCAGGCACTCGAAAAGCTCAAATAGGGAGTCTAGTCATGAACAAGGCACTTGGAATGGTTGTGGTGTTCGCGTTTGCCGGCCCGTGCGGACCGACCGAGGAAAAGGCTTGCCCCGGTTCGCAGCAGGTTGTTTGCGAACAAGACGACAGCGGGGAAGAAATTTGCATTTGCAAAGAGGCGGCGGGCGGCGAGCCTCAAGGCTACGGCGAAGAGCGCCGGCCGGGCGTATGACCGCAATGATCCTCGAAAAAAAAGACCCCAAAGAGGCCGCCGAGCAAAAGCGAAAACGTCTTGCGGATCCAAAGATCCGAGCGTGGCTACGTCGCGCAAAAAAACTGTTTGATGCTCAACCCGAGGGCATTTGGATCTACTTTGACAATGGCAACTTTTCCGCCATGGCCGAGGGGCCAAACGGTGAGCGGTATATGACCGATTTCGGGTCAACAGATCCAGAGGCGCGAGTCGCGGGCTTTCAAATCCGCAAGTCGGACGCGGGGGACTGGTAATGGCTGAGCCAGATCTCGATGAAACATTTGACTGGGAAAAGGCGCGTCGAATGTTTCCGCGTCCGCCCGCTGAAGCCATTGCGGGGCTAGAGCGCTATTTGGGTCGTGTTCTTCATCCCGCGACGCGTCCGCGTGGTCGCCTGAAAACGTTTGTTATTTCGGTTTGGGATGTGGATACGGAGCAGGGCGGAACCGCGGCCCTGAGTACGCACGACGCGACGTTTT
>JADJRH010000003.1 GCA_016712345.1 Polyangiaceae bacterium | reverse complement strand
GGCGCTGCCGCCAAACACGGGCGCAAACGGAGTGCCAAGCACGGTCGCCGCGTGCGATTCAAACAGATTGGCCTTTGTGAACACGCCGTGCGACTGCAGCGTCGTGGCGAGGTTCGCCGCCGCGCTCGCAGCCTCGCACAGCGGACGCACGACGTGATTGCTCAACTTGCCGCTCTCGACAATCGTACCGACGCATTCGCCAAACACGTCGATCAGGAACGCTTCCCACGCAGCCGCCACCAGCGTGACTGAGCCCATGATCAAAATGTCTTGCTTCTCCGCCGGCAGCGCCTTAATCGTCGCAAAAGTCTCGCGAATACGATCGATCGCTTGGCGCCACACCGTATGCGCACTTGACGCATTGTAAGTCGTCACGTTTTCCGCTAGCGTGCGCTCGCTGCCGTCGGCGTCGCGTCTCGGCACAACGTCCTCGTCGTCGTCGTCGTCGTCGCTGCCGCCACGACTGTCACCGGCGCCTTTCGACGAGTCGACCAATTTTCGATGCTTGTCGGAAGAACTCGCCGCCAACGCCGACGCAGTGCGTTTGCGAGTGCGTGGTCGATTGTCGTCATCGTCGCCGACGCTGGCGTTCTGGAAGCGTGCGACACGCGCCCGGCCGCCGGTGAGGCGCCGCCGCCGCCGCCGCCGCCCCCCCCCCCCCTCGCCCCGCTACCAGTTTCGTCACTTTTTGAACCGGCTCATCAGCAGACAGATGGCGACCGCTCATGATGAATGATATCGTCTCTGTGTGTCACGAAACAACTTGCGAATGAAACTCGGACAAGGAGGAAGGAAAAAACACACGCACACGCGCGCCAACGTCAACCGCCGCCCGACGAAAAACATCAAATCGTCAGTCATCGGTCACCAACGACCAACACAAAAATATCGCAGTCAGTCGCGCCCACAACACAACGTAGAGCCGGCCCAACGAACGCAGACCGATAACGACCAAAGCCGTGCGCCTCATACGTCTTGCGTTGCGTTACCTGTGTCTGTTGCGCTCGCAAAACACGATGTTGACTGACCGCGCCTGATGCGTCATTTCCTGCGTTTTATGTCTCATTTCGCTGAATGCATGCTCTTGGTCGTTGTTGATTTTTTTGCTTGTTTTGTCGAGACGCTCCGCGCGTGGCGCTGCGTTCGGTCGGTTGCCGCGCCCCGCCGGCGCGTCCTGTCGCAGCACAGCGTCGTTATTGCTCTGCCATGCCGGCCGTGGTGTGGTTGGCACATGTTCCATGCGCGTTCGTTCTCGCAATGCGCGAGGGGGTTTTTTTTCATTTTCTCGCCCTGTCGGCCTCGCTGTGCAGCAAAGCGTTTTTTCGTTCCTTCGCCCTTTGTGTTGCTCGTTGCGCGCTGCGGTGGCCCACACTGTTCTGTTTTGCAAGGCGGCATGTACAGTCTCGTCGTTCTGTTGCTGTTGCTCGTTGACCGCTTGACCGATAGAATATCGCCTGGATACGGGCGGGCGTCAAGTGGGCGCGCTGTACTCGGTCGGACGGTGACTCTTTTCGTCACCTTGGTCACCTTTGGCGTCTACGGTGACGGCGGTTGTGACGAGGAATTGTCGTCGCTATGGATCGGTATTTTTTCTAGAATAATTTCGAAAAACAAACTTTTCGATATCGATGCTTCTTGTCACAACCCCCCGTCACCGTAGACACCAATGGTGAACAAAGGTGACCGATGGCGACGCGTCTCTTGTGAGGTGACGAAAACGTCACCCTCGTCACCTTTGGCGTCTACGGTGACGGTGGTTGTGACGAGGATTAGTCGGTTATGGATTGTTGTTTTTTTTTCTAGAATAATTTCGAAAACAAACTTTTCGATATCGATGCTTCTTGTCACATCCCCCGTCACCGTAGACACCAATGGTGAACAAATGTGACCGATGGCGACCGGCCAGTCACGGTCTGCGACGCTGGCTTGCTGCAACGATTTTTGCTGCTTTGCTCTATGTGTCATGTTGCCCTCTCTGTTTTTTGCCGACCGGTCTTCTTGTCGTCTTTGCGAGCGAATATTGGTTGCAAGAGAGATTTACGAGTCCTGTTGTTATTTCCCTGGCACGGCATGGCTCGTCCCAAATCAAGTGTCGGTGTGCAGGCAAACTTTGCGGCACCGCGAAAATTTTTCTCCGTCGGTTTTTATGTCCGGTCGACTTTTGCGATGTCCGACTGCCCTTTTGGCACCCGCCATCGTGTGCGTTGCTCGGCGCGTTCTCGAAACCAACAAAACACAAAACACAATGAGCAACCAGAGTGAGAGCAACGCTACGTCAGCAGAGCAACAGGAGGAACAACGAGCGGCCGCCGTCGAGGCGATTGCGCAAGCGGTGGCCGACGCCGACGCCGCCGACAAGGAGCGGCTCGCCGTGCTGCAGGCGCGCGCCGACGCGACATGTGCCGGCGGCTGTTCGGAGCAAGAGCGCAACAAGGCGCTGGACGAGTACTTTGATCTGGCGGTGAAAATCGACGCCAAAGAGCAGCGCCGACAGCAGGACCATCGCTGCAGTCGTTGCGGCGGCGCGATGAGCGCCGAGGATCGACTGTTTAAGAACTGTGGCGGTTGTCGCGAAAGTCCTCGTCGTCGAAAGTTTCAGGTGTGTGTGTCTGTGCGATTGTGCTTATCCTTGTTATTATTATTATTATTGTTATTATTATTTTTATTATTATTATTGTTATTATTATTATTATTATTGTTGTTGTTGTTTTACTCTTCTCACTCGGTTTGCTTTAGTTGCGTAATCGATTGGCCTGTCCCGCTGCTGCTGCTGCTGCCACGCCTGTTCTCGATGGAGAGACACCGTTTCTCGGCGTCGGTGGCGAGTCGGGCGTTGCGCATTCGTTTCTTCAGCCTAGTCGGCGAGCGGGCGCGGCGTCGGCCTCTGGCGCAACTGGCAGTCATTCGTTGTCGTCGACGACAACCGCGGCACGCGACACTCGGTTGCGTTTGCAGGAAGAAGAGCATCGTCAAAGCGCGACGCTGCAGCAAGCGGTGTCGCTGGTGCGCGACGCTCGCGACTCTACGAACCGCGACTCTGAGCGCAAATCGGTGATTGTCAAAGATCTTGCCAATCAGGTAACGAAGTTTCTTTGTTCTCTTTTTGTTATTCTTTACTCGTTTTTATTCCTTTACGAAATTTCTTTGTTCTTTTTTCCTCCTGGCGCACAGACCGAACGAACAGAGATTGTCGAAACATTCAAAGAGCGTTTGGAGCGTTCCGAGCACGTCGAGTACGCGGCGCAATTGACGCTGCACGTCGAGCAACTGGTGTTGCGTCGTACGTTGCAGTTGCATGAGGCGTCGCTCGAGTGCAGTCGCTCGATGCAGGCCGTGTGCAACGCCGTCGCGCCGGCGCTCGCCGTCGACGTGCCGCGTCAGATTCTCGAGTCGATCAGCGGCGCCGTGGCACGCGGCTACGAGGGCGCATCGAGCGACACCAAGAGCACCATAGAGCGGCTGCGTGCGCTGCGCAAGGAGACGTTTTACGAAGCAAAGCGCAAGGAGGCCGAGGCGCTCGAAAAGAGGGCGAAGCGCATTGCCGAAGGCAAGAATCCGGGCATCGAGATCATTCCGATGCCAGAGCGCTACGAGGATTGGAAACTGCGCTGGAAGGGCAAACAAGACGAAGAGGAAGTGATGGCGATGATGAGCACGAATTTCGGCCAGTTTGCCGGCTTTTGGATCGAAGATGATGACGATGGGCGTGGCAACGATGCAAGTGGCAATGTGGGTGGCGGCGGCGGCAACGATGGCAGTGGCGGTGGCGTGCGCAGCAACGACTCTTGTCCAATGTCGGCTGATCGGAACAGGCACTCATTGATTCGTTGCGCGGCGTGCGAGTCGACATTGATCGATTGCGTCGCGAAGCGTCAGCAGCGGCGGCAGCAAAGCGAGAGCAAGAAGGTTGCAAGGAAGCGGGCAAAGAAGGCAAGGAAGTACAGGACAAGCAACAATCGATATCGTCGCAAGACTCTATTCGATGGACAGACGAGATTGCGTTGGCGTTTGTTTCGAGCGTACGCGACCGTCACTGGCGCTACGATGCGTTTGAGAGTCGCGGCGTGGCGCCGAGCAGCGTGCTCGTTCCGGTCGGCTGGTACCGCACCGAACGGGACGTGGCGCATCGTGTGGCGCACGAGCGGCGACGCGACGACGCCGACGACTGCGCGCCGACGGCGTCGCTCGACTACATGTCGCCGCACAACGTCGTCGTGCTGCTGTGCGAGCCGCATCGGCTGGTCGACGTCGATCTGGCGTCGTGGCGCATGGACTGCGCCGACTGTGCGTTGCCGTTGATCAGCCGCCTGCCGTACGAGAGCGCGCTCGGTGCGGCGCCGTCGGCGCGCCTCTATCGCGTGCCGTTGACGGCGTTCCTCGGCGTCGAGGACTCGTTCTTTGCGAGCGACTATCCGGGCTACCTGCGCACGTTTCTCTACGAGGACGCGGCGCTGCGCATGGCGCAACTGACGGCGCCAGTCGGCGAGCCCGAGCGGCGGTCGCGCGTCACGCAGCCGTCGTCGGAGCGCAATCCGTGGCCGCTCTATGTCGGCAGTTGCGGCGACGACGGCTGCGAGTTTTATCGCGCACTGCTGCCGCGCGCGCTGCAGACGCCGATGCTCGTGACGCGCATCGACGACGCGGCACGGTGGGAGACCGAGCGCGTGCTGCGCGCCTACTATGGGCCGCGACACGCGGCGCTGCTCGGCGAACTGGCGAGCGTACAGCGCTCGGCGCACGTGTTTCATCGTCACTTTGATCGGCGACGCGAAGAGTGCGTCGTCGCGTGGAAGAAGCGACGCGTTGCGTGGCGCATCGAAAAGGAGAAGGCGGCAGCGGAGGCGATGGAGGAAGAGGAGGTACGCGCACTGAAGAAGCGACGCGTAGAGGAGGAGGAGGAGGAAGGCGCACTGAAGAAGCGACGCGAAGAGGAGGAGGAAAAGGAAGAAGAAGAAGAAGAAGAAGAAGAAGAAGAAGAAGAAGAAGAAGAAGAAAAAATTCGGTCGATTAAAACGTTTGGACGATAAAATGAACCCCCTTTTTTAAAAAAAAAGGGTGTATCTCCTTTTTTATACGGATAGGACCGGGGCACTGGCCCCCCCCCCCCCCCCCTGCAGAATGCATCATCAAAAACATATCCAATTGAATCTCTCTCTGTCATAAACCATAGCGTAGTATGATGGATAAATGAAATGAGAGAAATAAGCAAGCGCCATTCGCAATCTAGCGCGTTCTACTCGTTGCAGGACTCTTCTCACAGAGGACCGCGGACATTTATCACGCAACGGCGGCGCCGTTCTGCCAGCGCCAGAAGACGAAAATTTCAAACAAATACGATGATTTATCATAACTACAAATCAAAAATGGATGGAAATTGATTGATTTCGGGTTATTGGTTGAGAGCGACTGCTGAACCGAAACTTCTGCCATACCGGGGCGCACCTCAAAACGATCTCACGATGACCTTTTTCCCGAGACAAATCACAATCAATCCAAACTTTTTTTCGCATTCGTTTAGCGATAGCGACGACATATCGTTGATAATATGCGTTGATTCCATCGTGCGCGGAGATCGTAATCGCATTGCTTAAAGTGACGGCTCGTCGGCGAGAAACGAGCACGGCTGTGCGCGCGTCGCTCGAGCAACTCCATTCGATACGTGTGATATAAACCGGTCGAAATCAGGTCGAATTGGACGAGAAGCAAGAGCAGTTCATTGCTGGCTGTTGTGCCTGCCGGATTCGCTTTCAGCGATGCGAGACAGCGAAGAACATTGTCTGGTATCGGTTGAACAGCATCACCATCGTCCCCCTCTTCTTCTGGTGGATCGCTTTGAGCAAATTGATGAATGCAAACATTGCCGACAGTTAGATGATTACCGTTGCACCGGTTTCGCAACACAATATGAACGGTGATCGGTGTGTGCGAGCAGGCGCACTGACCGTCGGCGCAGTCAAACATCGACACGGCTCGCCACTCTTTGCGCGCCACGTTCCAGTCTTTACTCTCGCTCTGCTCTACAACTGCTTCGCGCAAGCGCCATCGACAAGGTGGTCGTTGTTTCTTGGCGGGTCCTTGATCCTCCTGCCGGTCTGTTTCGTCTTCGCGTGCCCGCTTTCTATGTTGGTTCATCGATGATAATTTGCTTGTTGCTTCTTTGTAAGCCATCCATAATGAATGAATGGTTGTTACACGTCCTCTGTCTATCTGACACTCGTTCGTGGTTTCTGTCGGAGTGGTTTTGCTCTTGGGGCCATTGAGTGAGAACCAGAGTGCTTCAATGCGTGAACTATTACACAGGGCTGCCATGCGGCGCGTTGGCAGCGGTGCCGGCATGATTGGCATCAACGCTGCGCATGCTGTCGGCGCGAGCAGACTCAGCACGAGCAGACTCAGCACGAGCAGACTCAGCACGAGCAGACTCCGTTCGGCCGGCGTCGGGACGGGCGGAATACTGGCCGCTCGTCACGATTTCGTAGGCCGACATGACGTTTTTGCGATTAACGATCTCGTTGATCGCAACGTTGATCACAATGATGCACAAAGAGATGATAAAGAGCGTCAACCCGTGGAGCAAATAGACACCAAACGGAATCGATGTAATCAGTGTAAAGTACGCCGCACGCAACGTCTCAAACGGAATGGCCAACATTGTGATCGGATTTCTGGAGCCCATTTGTAGTTGCTTCTTGGAGCGCGAGCCGACATACGAGGCGATAATCTCGTCGCTCGCATCAATCGGTGCTGCCGACAGGTAAATGGAGCGGAAAAACGTCAACATCAGCGTCGACGCCGAGAACGAGGCGCTCAGCGTGTTGAGGATGACGTGAAAGTAGCGCGCCACCGTGAAGAACGTTGCGTCGGCGTTGGTGTTGTCGTAACTCGACGGCGACAAGAGTAGCGTCGCAAACGCGATCGTCAACAGGAGTGCCGCGATAACGCCAATCGTCGCTTCGCCCGACAGAAACGCATGTCGTTCCTGTTCCTCTGTGTCAAACGCTTTCGAGCGACGACGTTCGCGGCGTTGGGCCAACGAGTCGTTTGTCGGTAGCATTGTTGGCCTGCGGGGCAAACGTAACACACACGTGTCAGCGCAACCGAGGCGCGCGCACGTGCGCAGCCACAACAGCGAGCGAGCCCTCAAAACATATAACGAGAGAATAGAATAAAACACACGGTTCTCTTTCGCTCGCGACGCCGAGCACAGTCTCCGGCTTGCAACGACGCTTTGGACCAACGCGAGTGATTCGGCAAGCGGCGAGCGGCTCGACGACAACGCCGACCGACCGACCGACCGACCGACCGACCGCACGATCTTGTGCGAAAGATACAGAAAAAGTTCAACGCATTTGCCCACTTTTCATCGGCGGTACACGGCGAGCGCGAGCGCGACACACGGCCGACGCGCGGCGCCGGTGCGACGCAACAAGAAAGCGCGTAGGCTTACAAGTTTTGGTCAACGCTTTTTGCTTCGAGGTCGTCCAGTCGCGTTACGTTGTGGCGAAATCGATCGAGTAAGAGGACAAACGAGCGCCGCGCACCGACGTTACGCACAATCGAGCGCACGGGCAAACGGACGAAACGACCCAACACGCACCATGCTTTGGCGGACAACGCGCAAAGGCAAGCGAAAAAACGCACGATCCTCGCATTTTTTCGAACGATCCTTGGCGTCGCCGATCATCACGCTGCTCGTCGCGTGTCGCACGCGCCGTGAGTCATCGTCTGGTTCGCGCCCACAAAACGCGAGCACAATGACCGTCGCTCGTCTCCCTGTTTGTTGCCGACCCTACTTTCGGCCTGTGTTTTCGCTCACGTCGCTCTTGCTTGCAACACGCGATGATGCTGCCGTGCGTGTTGCTGTTCGCGACGTTTGTCGCGCACTGCCAAGCGACGATTACTGTGTTCAAGCCAAAGACCAACGACGAGTGGAAGTATGACGACAGCAAGTACGTTTCGCACGCACGCACGAAAGCATGCAGCGCGACGCGAACGCGGCGACGCCTTCGCGAGTTTTTCTTCGCTCTTTTGTTGCGCGCGAGCCGCGTTCTTTGCGGCGACGTCACGCCTTGCATGGCGTCGCGCCGCTTGGCACCTTGGACGCATGTCTTGCTTACCCACCGCTTTGTTGGCGCGCCTTTTCGTCGCGTTTCGGCCACGCCGCGGCACGTGACACGTCGCGATCTTCTTTTCACGTGCGCTTTTCTTACGCGTGCCCAGCGTCCTACAGTCGGGCCTCGTTGTTCAATGGTCGTCGGACCGCTGCAGCGCGATGCTCGTAACAATCGAACTCTGGGACGAAGTGTCGTTTGGTGCCGACACGAAACTGGCGACATTGACGAGCGGTTCGGGCACGTCAAACGCCAACGAACCAGGGCAGGTCGGCGGTCCTGTTGGCACTTGCGTTGTGCTGCGGCTCTGGCTCACGTTCACGCGCCCACCAGACCTATGCCGAGTACCTCGTGCCGTCTGGCATTAAACTGTCGAATCTCGCGGGCATCACAAAGCCGTACGTCTACATCTATGTTCCGTGTAGCGGCTTTCTGTGCTCGAGCGACAAGATAGTGCGTCTGCGTGGCGTGTGCGGGCGCCGACGATTCTTAATCGGTCTTTCCTTCTTCGCTTGCAGAACATCTACATCAAGTTGACGCCAACCAATCCGTGCCGCGTCAAGACGTGTATCGCGCATTCGACGTGCCAAGTCGTCGCCGGCGTGTTGGCCGTGTGCAACTGCGACGCTGGCTACTACAACCCGCGGGACATTACGGAGGACGTGTGCGTCACGTGCGCGACACGTCCGCCGTGCCCGCTCAAGTCGACATGCGATCCGACAAGCGCCGTTTGCGAGTGTGACCGCGGCTACTATCGCGCAGTGGGCGGCGGCTGCGAGATAACGTTGTCGCCTTCGCCGCCGGCGGCCAATCCGACACCGTCGCCGACGCCACTGGCGGCCAATCCGACACCGTATCCGACGCCATCGGACGCGCCGGTCATTGTCGACGTTGGCACAGCGCCGGCTGGCTACTGTCCATCGGTAATTGTGTGCGCAGTGCGCGCCAAAAAAGACATTGCGAAACTCACAGCCACGGGTCAACTTCAGGTCAACTACTGCGTTCAGCGTTGTCACACGTTCTACGTCTCGATTCACGGCTACGGCCCGTGCTGCGCAGACTGCTCCGACGCTCCGGGCATCAACTCTGGCGAAGGCTACTGCAGCAATCGTTGTCCAGCGGCAGCATGGGCGGCGGCGCCGACACCGCGACCGACACCGCAGCCGCCGCCGACGCCAGTGCCGGTGACGCTGTCGGGCTGCAGCGGACTGTGTGGCGGCTGCAACTGCGGACGTTCGTGCTGCGCGTCGATGTGCGGCGGCAACTCGCTCATCATCAACCACGACTGCGTCGTCTCGGACGGCGGCCAGTTGCTGGTTCGTTTCGTTTCGACACAATTTTGACATTGCCACGTGTAACGCGTTGGTTGGCGGCACAGCGCAACGATTGCACTTGTGGCAGCCGCGTTGCTGGCGCAATGGGCGCGTCGTCCATGCTCGTCGACGCGTTTGGCGTCGCTTGCGTTGCGTTGGCGGCGGTGCTTGCTTAGTGAACAACAAAGCACGCACGATCGATTGGGCGCAAATAAGTGACAACCAGACGAAAATCATTCCAAACGTTTTGTTCACTTCAAAACGTCGTCGTCTCTGTGTGCGGAGCCGTGGCAGCAAACGTCGAGTCGACGTCGCCGACGCCACCGCCATCGAAGCGTGCCGACTGAAAGCCGCTGCCACCGCCCGCGCTGATGACCGGAGCAGACGGCTGCGCACCAGTCATCGTCGCCGCCGATAGCGGCAGTCGCGCCATCACCTGGACAAATTGTGGCTGCTGCTGTGCCGGCATCACGCCCATTTGCACGAATTGGCTGCTGCTGCTGCTGTGCCGGCATCATGCCCATTTGCACAAACTGTGGCTGCTGCTGCTGCTGTGCCGGCATCATGCCCATTTGCACAAATTGCGGCTGCTGCTGTGCCGGCATCGTGCCACCCGGGGCCAAAACGATGGTTGTGTTGTTGTTGCGACGACATTGCCGTGCGCAACCACACACATAACACGCGCAAATCGCGACAATAACACCGACAATAATGCCAATGCCAGTCGTCGTGAGCGATGACTCGCATACGCTACAACCGCCGGCAGAGATGCCCCCAATGCCACCTTGTACGCCTTGCGCACAGTAGTAGGAAATAAAAGCGTTGCCTTGGTGGTACGTTCCCGAACAGCCGGCTATTGTGTTTGTGCGTGTGTGCGCGCGCGCGCGTGTGTGTGTGTGTGTGTGTGTGTGTCAGTGTTGCGTGCGGTGCGTTACGACAGGAAAACATTATCAAACAAAATCATTTGTTCTTGCAAAACGACCACACGCGAGCATACAAAAGCCAAACGCCGAGCCCATGATGCCCACGCAACAATTGCCGTCGCCGTCCGCGGCCATCACGTCGCTCGAATCATCAGGTGTTGGAGCACCACGCGCCAGTTCGCCGACGTTTATCGGAAGCGCCAACGACTATGCACGCGGTATTGTTTGCAAAAGCGCGTTTTAAGCGTCACGTACCTTCGCGAACAGCAGCACGTAGCACAGCGCTTGCGTGTGTGCGGGCAGAAATCGGTCGCATGCCTGTGGGACGTCGAACGACGCACGCACGAACAAGTAACGCACACGAGCGAGGTGACGAGCGCAAGTAAACCACCGTGTGCCCAAACGACGAAAACACGGCGGGCGCAAACAAGAATCAATTAAACACGGTCGTCGTCGCAAACGCCGCCGCCGGCGCGCCGCCGCCACCGCCGGCATGTTCTCAGCGCGCGACGCCACCTCCGAATGAATGTGTAGGCCAAAAAAAACAAAATGACAATAAGTGAGGACCGCCAACAACCGACGTCCGTGTTGGCAACACGCCGCCAGCAAAAAAACACGCACACCGCGCCACACTGCCAGCGTCGTGTGTGCGACGCGCCACAAAACAGACGCAACGAAACAACAAAGCAAAATAAAAAATTGCGTCCATAACAACGCCAAGACGACGAGCACACGAACACGCATCCTCATACCATTTTCGGCGCGTGTTCCTCGGCACGGTCTGTGGACTCTGGAATTTCCGGGCTCCGGCGTCGCTTATCGCGCGCAACACAAAACGCGGCAAAGGTTGACCTGAGCGGGTGGGTGCGCGCTGCGCTGTGGCTGGATGTTTTTGCTCTGTGTTGTCGCCGTTGGTGCGCAACGCCGCGATTTCGTGAATCGTGCGTGCGCGCACGCGAGCGCTCGCTCGTGTGGGCGCTGTTGTGTCGAGCGCGTCGGGGCGGTTTCTGTCCTCTGTCGCGCCGGCGATTGGCGGGTGTGTGCGCGCGCTTCTCTTACTTGTTGGCGTCGTTCGTTGTCGATGCCTGTCGAATGACGCCGGTCGACGGCGGAGATCGTCGGCGGGGCGTAGGCGGGACGAGCACGCACGCGCCGCGTGGTCGGCCGGCGGCGCGGGGTTTTTTTTTTAATGGCCAGCGCGTCGGATGCGGCGTTGCGTTGCCATGGCGATTCTGATTGGTGCTGTCGTTGGTGGCGCAAGGCGCGATTCCGGGATCGCGTTCTTGGATGCGTGCCGGCTCGCCACGCGTCGACGCTCTTGCGTCCGGAGCGTGCGCGTTGTCTGTTCGTCTGGTCGCGGTGGTTTGGTTGGCGGGTGTGCGACGCGCATGCTGCGCTGATGTGTGTTGGGCGTCGTTCGTTGTCGATGGCGGTTCGTTGTCGATGGCGGTGTGACACCTGTCTCGTCCGGTCGGTCGCGCGCAGCAGCGGCGCGTCGCGATGTTGGCCGCGCGTCGGGCGGCGCGGTTTTGTTGGGGTCGACTTGCCTGCCGGCTGTGCTGCTGCGGGATGTTGCGCTCAGCAGTCGGCCCGGT
Organism: Polyangiaceae bacterium; assembly: GCA_016712345.1. Classification (GTDB taxonomy): domain Bacteria; phylum Myxococcota_A; class Polyangia; order Polyangiales; family Polyangiaceae; genus JADJRH01. The sequence goes on along the minus strand of JADJRH010000003.1, from coordinate 34,438 downwards.
CGTCGCGACGGACTGTTGCGTCGGTCTGTTTCCTGTCGCGTTCGTTGTTATGCGTTGCGTAAAAGTGTGGGTTGGTGTCGTTTAGACTCGTTTGTAAGCGTGTTGCATGGGTAAACTCAGGATGTTGGCTCTCTGGAGTGTGTTGGCTCTGGGCCTTGTCGGGCTTGCTCGCAGCCAGTGCGGCGTTTGTGCCACGTCCTCCCTAGTGTGCCCAAAGTCGGTCACCGTCACGTTTTGCGCCACGTTCTCGTTTGATTGCCTGGCAGACTGCGACGAATTTACGGTTAACGTTGAGTCAACGGATGGGTCGATATTTGATGTCATGATCTTTGAAGGCTCCGAGCCGACATGCGACTTATCGAGTGTCGAAGCGAACAATGTTGAATGGTGAGTGTGTGTGTGTGTGTTGACGACTTTTAGTCCTCTCCGATCGTCACCGAGCCTTAGTTTCATGAAAACGTACAAGTCGACGAACAATGGGAAAGTTTACGGTGCGAGCGTGAAGCGATATGGCGAAACTATCGCTCACCATTGTGTTCCTCTAATTTATAGTGATGTTCGACAACGAGAACAGTATTGCGTCGGCGCCTCTGAAGTACTCGATCACACACACTGTTTCGCGCACCGCGGCACCTCCTGCAAGCACGCGTAAGTTTTCAAAGAACACACGCGTATTATTACCACGATAAATGCACACATGTTTTTTTTAATGCATTCGCAGCAACAATGGTCCCGCGCGGCATGTGCCAGACGTTTGATTACTGTCAAACGAAATGTGGGAACAACGGGTTCATCAGCCCCAACTTTGGATTGTGTTGCGCCGATTGCACCCAAGCAAGCAATGTCGAGGTGGTAGGTGGCTTCTGTCGCAATGGTTGCGTCAGCACTATTGCGCCGACACAAAGTCCGATTCGGGCGCCGACTCCTTTTCCCGTTCCGTCCGTGACGACTTCGCCAACATCTGTGGAAGTCACTCCTACGACGGCCGGCTCGGCTTGTGCGACCTGTTCTTCTTGTGGCTGCTTCAAACAGTGCTGCAATCAAAAGTGTGTAACACACCCGTCGCAGCAATTTACGTGCAACGACTTTAATGGCGCAATCTCTTCGCAATGCGATTGCGTTGGTGCGCCACGAGTTGCCGGGGTCGCCCACCACTCCGCCTGGGCAGCACTCTCTGCCGTTGTGCTTTGCGTTTGGTTTTGAGACCAAGCGGACGGTGTGGCTCATTGAACATCTCATGCCTGCACGCCGCCACCGGGTATGCTCGATCCGGCATCGGCAAAAGTGGAGTGGCGCTACACAACACAAAAAAAGTTCAAACCTGATGAGTGAATGTTGGAATTATTTTCAAGAAAGGTAAGCGGCAAAGTGAGAGCGAGGTGAGGGGCAACTCGTTTTCTAATCGATTGGCATTTGTCGTTCTCGGCTGCTGGCGACACGAGGTGGCTTGGCTGCCGGCGCGGGCGTGGGGAACTTTTGTTTCGTTCCTTGGCGCGCCGCCCAACGTTGCGCGGACCTGTGTATTTCGATTTTGTTTTTAAATTGTTGAAACCTATTTTTTCTCACCTCACGCATTGTTTTACATGAATACTGATAGCATTTTGCAGAATAGATATCGTTTTGATCATTCGCTGGTGTGGCCGGCGCGTTGCGATCGCGAGCCGGTCGGTCGACGCGTGCGGAGGTGCCAGAGTCGCGAAAAAGCGCTCGTTTTCGGATTTTGATTGATTTTCGAAAAGAGGTAGTTGATATCAAACCGGCGAGGGCGGCACGATTCTAGTACGGCGAGAGCATGGGGTTTATGAGCGGTTCGCACGTTTGTCTGGTTGAGCGAGTGTGGCGGTGCGTTTTGTCTTGTTGCGTTGAGTCTGCCTTTTTTCTTTCTCTTTCTTCTTATTATTAAACCAAATCAGATGCAGATGCAAGACAATCAATCAGGTTACGACAATGTGAAAGGGGATGACCGACCTTCGTTGTTGCGTTGTTTCGACAACGGTGACGACGACGACGTTGATGAGCGCATTGACCCAGTCACGGCAAACCAAATGCATTTACAGTACAAACGACACTCCTTGTTGGACATTTAAGAAGAAGAAGAAGAGGATGAGGAGGAGGAGGGAGACGAACAAAATCAAAATGGCACAGAACAAGATGACGACGAAATCGATGCGCTCACACGGTGTCGCTTGGTGGCCGAATGCTTTGCAGCATGGCAAGAGCACGTCATTCACAGCCACGATTTGGGATTCTGGTGAATCTCGATAGTTTTTTTTTGTCAACGTTTCAATAAACAAAAAATGATAACAACCTGCAACATCAATCCAGACGACTATGAAACAATGGCGCTCGACATCGAGTTGATGCTCGAGCGAGCCGGCTGTTCGCGTACCGACGACGTCGTGTGGGATCCGTTCTTTGGAAGCGGTTTCGCAACTCGTTATATGCGTCATCTCGGCTTTCGCGTCTACGAGAGTGGTGGGCGACAGGACTTTTTCGCATTGTCGGCGCCGCCTCGTGGCGTCACGGTCGTCGTTAGTAATCCGCCATTCTCGCACAAACAGCGAGTGCTGAAACGACTCGTCGAGTGGCGCATTCGGTTCTGTCTTCTGTTGCCGAGCGATGTGTTGCAACGAGATTACTTTTTCGATACGGTGCGAATGGGGGCTGCGCGCTGTGGAGCAGACCGGTTCGAAGTGTGGCTGCCGAATAAGACGATTCGTTTTCACTATGAGAACGGGGTCGTGCAGCCGTTGGCTCGATTCAAAAGTTCGTTTTTCGTGTATTTTCCGGGCGTTGTGGCGGTAGATGGGGTGGCGGTGGGAGGAGAAGAGGTGGAAGATGCGGCTGCAGAGGCGACAGACGGGGCAACGACCAATGCCGTGCCTCCTGCACCTCGCGAAGATCTATTACGCAATCTGGTAAAGGTCTACTTGTTTGATTACGCGCAGAGAATGAGCACTCGCGAAGAGGCGGCGAAACAGATTCACACGTCGGGTCCGTTGATTGGTCAAAAGCGATCGAGACCGTATTGACGAATAAACACGTTTTCACGCATCATCGTTCGGCGATGGAGCATTGTCGTAAGCCTGCGATGCCACCTTGTTTTCTTGTTCTAGGCCTGCTGCATCCGAGTATGCTAATTGGCGAGTGAGGAAATGGGTGGCGTGAGCGCAGCACACCAACCATTCTCGACGCGCGCCGACGGCTGCGGCAAGAGACCATATTCGTTGGACGGTGTGCCTGAGAGAGCGCAGTTATTGCGCTCCACAAAACGACAACCATCGTCGAATACCGGTTTGCCGATGCGACAATGACGTGAGTTGTGCATCGCTGCCACTCAGTGATGCGGCGGCGGCTCGTTTGTTGCACCAACACGCGAGACCGATGGCACCGATGATCAATAGCAATGCCACAACACCGCCAGCAGCGGCGCCAAAGATCCAACCGGGCGGAGCGGTCGAGGGCACAAGGATTGTTGCAGGCAACACAGTTGATGAGGGTTGTGATGGCGTTGTCGTCACTGTGCCAACGTCGGAGGACGTTGCGCCAATGGAAAGCGAAAGCGGCGTTGCACTTGTACTCGGCGAGGACATCGTTGTCGTCGCACTCCTTGTCGTCGATATCGATGAAATTGTCGTCGTCGCCGTTGCCGCCGTCGTTGTCGCCGTGCGACTGCATGAGCGATACGAATTACACTCCAAACAATTGGCGACGGCGCAGCACGGTCGTGTCGTATCCCTCGATTCGTTGCAGAAGCCAACGATGCGATTGCACTGGGCCGATTGCGTTAGCGATCCAAAATAATTGGTGCCATTTGTGGTGCAGAGAGGCCCAGGCAATGTGTCGACGTAGATCGAGACGTTGGCAATGTCACCGATAAAATACTGTCCAAGACCGGACACACATGGTGTATTAGCCGCAATGAACACACGCGCATTGTTCTGAATGTCGACCAACGTGCCAGTGCTACCAGAGCCTCGCAAAACACCATCAATAAACACGCTGAGTGAAAGACCTTGGCGTAAGCCACGCACAACATGCCATCGATTGTCGTTTAACGTAACGACGGTTTTGGCAGCCGTAAAAACGTTGCCAATATTAATCACTAATCCGAGCGATCCAATCTCAACAAAAAGACCCAACCACTCGTCACACACTCAGTGTGCCTCTTGCCGACGATGACCATCGAATCCGTTGAGTTGAATCGAATCCATGCTTCAACGGCAAAGTCTCGAGTTTCGAATTGAAACCCATTCAAGCCGCCAAAGTCGACGTAAGCATTGCCGCGGAATGAAGTGTAGGCACCATCGGATAGTACAGACAAATTTGCGCCTTTGATCTGACCATCAAAGCCGTTGCCAGACGTATCCACCACTATTGTGCCGCTTTGATCGAGTTGCCAACGCGCAAAAGGTCGCGCCAGCACTGAATCATTCAACGACCATTCACCGCCACCAACACAATTGCGAGACCCATCAAGTGCTTCACACAAACATCCCGCTCGCTCTCCGACAGTAAATCCACCGGTCGTCGTGCAATTCGGCAACGGTTCTTTGCAAACGAGCCAAGCCTGTTGAATGCTGAACGGCTCGACATCTGTTCCAGTATGATTTTCACCAGAGCACCTGTTTGTAGACAATGAGAAATCCCATGCCGACGCATTGTTGAATTGCGCCAACGCTTCTCCGCCGTGCATCGATCGATTAGCCAGACGAACGTCGCCAATCCAGCCTTCAAACGATGTCGGATAGCCAGCCCATCGTACGGGATCGCGATACGTACCGAACGAGAGACGAAACGAGGCATTTGGTATCGATCTAACATTGGCACGACTGGTCGGTCGTCCATCAACATAGACAAATGCTTCTCCATCACTCATGACGAGTGCGAAATGGTGCCAGCCGAGAAACGGTTCGCGATGAACGGCAATCGATGCCCAACTTCCGACAGAACAATTCGTCACCGGCACACAGGACGTGCATCCGGATTTCAAACAGCAAGCCACACTGCTGCCCTTGTTGCAATAGCCCAGCACGTTGCCGCAGACGAGCGAAAAGTTTCGACTCGGATACGCCAAATAGCGATCCAGTTGAGACGTACAGCCCACGGCTTGTGGCCCTCGGTTGTCGCTGACGTCGGCAGAGTCGTAATCCAGAACCGTGCCCACATATGTATCGATACACGAAACACTGTCGCCGTTTTGACACAAACAACCGGCAGGGCGATCGCCGTCGCGTTGGAACGTGCAGGTTTCGAGCACCGGCGCTCCGGCAAAGTGCCGCACGACGTCAAACCCGTTCGTGCCCAAATAAAAGCCAATATCAGCCGAGTTGCCCGCCGCGTCCGGAATCGGACGCAACAGCAAGCCACGTTGACGTACGCCCATAATCGGATTGGCAAACACCGGATCGTCTAGCGACTCGCGTGCTTTGGCCCAAAACGAAATCGTAAAGTTCTCCACCAGGCGATACGACGGCAGCGGCGCTGGCAGCGTGGTGTATGCGCTTTTCGTCAAGCATAACGCATCGTCCGGTGCGTTGGCATCGCCAGAGGCATCGCCAGAGAGCATAAAACAACGGTCGGGCACGGGTGCAACACCAGGGCATGACGTGCGTTGCGAGCAGAAACAATCCAAACGACTGGCACAACACGGTTGCAATTCTCCGCCACGAGCGCAACAAAAGTCGTTACCGCTGCCCGTTTGCAGCACGCACGACGTTGCGCGAGGAAAGAATCTGAAACCAGTGCCAGTAAGAAGAGCCACACGAGAAACGCAAACTTACGGTACAATGCCGTTTAACAGATTGCCTGCCAGATGAATCGTTTGCACATTCGAGCGATCAAATTCGTTTGGAACAATGCCAGTCAGTCGATTGTTGGTCAAATTCCTGTCTTGACGTGAATTCTGTTGCCAGACATTCAAATCGACAGACTTACAGAAGTGTCAGCAACGAGAGTCGAGCGAGTTCCGACGGGATCGACGACGTCAATTTGTTATTGCTCAAAACGCTGCACCGTCCGTCAGAGCAAGCACAAAAAAAAGCAAGAGTATCCTCACAGCATCTGTAGCGACGTCAACTGAGCGATTGCCGGATCCAGTGTGCCAGTCAGATCCTGGCTGTCCAAGTGCCTGCAAGTAATCGTGGTCAGAAGAAAACAAACAAAAACGACCAAAAAACACGGTAGAGCGACATACAACTGCACTATACTGGCAGTTGGCGTGCAGACGACGGGCGACACGCATGTACGGTTCGTGAGCAACGATGCACAGAACGTCGCCTTGCACGCTAAGCACCGAGTCGCGCGTGTCTGACGCGATAAGAACACACACGTGCGCCAAACACCGACCGCCCGCACGATCATCGTTTGACCACAGCACCTGCGCCGGCGAAAAACTGTTTCACAGCGGTCCAGTCGTTGTCGGTCATGTTTGGTGCCGCTTGAGCGGTCGTCCGGAAAGTGAAGAGCAACAAGAGAAGCGACGGCAACATCCTGCGCGTGCGGCGCAGTTTGCGATCGTCGGCGACGGCGTCAAGCAAGGTCGGAAGCGGGCCGGCCGGTCGGTGTGGCCCGCGTACGACGAGCGAAGAAACGACAAGAGCGTGCGTTCCGCAAGCCGGTTTGTGTGCGTTTGCGCGTTGGCGTGTTACAACAAACAACGCTGACAAGCCAAGCGCGGCGCTCATACTCTTTGTAGGCGAGCGTCGTTCCGTGTTGGCCTTGGCCGGCGCGAAAACGCAAAGTCAAACGGCCGTCCGCGCCGGCGTTGAGTCGAGGCCGTTCGGCGCGCACCCCGCACGTCGCACAGTCTTTTCTATGCCAAAAGCAAGCGAGCGTGTGCAAAACCGTTCACGTGACATATCTGATGCACCAATGTGCAATCCCATGTCGTTTGGCATGTCCGCCACCCACACATACTGTACTCATTCTTTGTCTGCGTTTCACTCGATGCGAACCGATTCCATCGCCATCGCCGCATTCAAGTCGGCCAATTCGGTTGCACCACCAGCGACAGAGACCTGGTCAGCAGATTGCGATCGCATTGGCAGTACCGATGAGTACTCTGCTACGGCAGTCGTTGGACAGTTGAGTCGACTTTCGAATGAACACAGCCAAACACAAAACACATACCCTTTGCCAATTCTGTGTCGGACTGAATTAATCCGTCTACCGGATAGACGAAAAGATTAACATTGTCAACAAACGAGCACAGAGAGTGAGAGCACGCAGGCATACATACAGGACGAGGCAGGAGGACTGCTCGATGCATCCGAACGTTCCGGTTGTTGCGGGATAACATCGTATTGTCCATCTGATGAAAATAAATTCGATTATTATTAAAAGCATGCGCATGTAGATATCAAAAAATACCCGTCTGCGGATTGGGCAACGAGGTGAGAGACGCATCACCGCGACCCGTCGAGGCTCGTTTGTTGCACCAACATGCCAGACCAACGGCGCCGATGATCAGAAGCAACGCCACCACACCGCCAGCAACGGCGCCAAAGATCCAAGCGGGCGGAGTCGAGTCGCCAACAATAACCGCCAATGTTGTTGGCGGTGATGCGTTGGTTATTGGCGGCGGGAGTTGACTTGCGCTAGTTGTAAACACATTCGACACGATACTTGTCGACGTCAAAAAGGATGTAACACCAGTCTTTGACAAAGTTCCTGCCACAGTACTGAAACCACGTGTCGTCACAGAGCGCGTTGTCGTAAAATTTTGAGAACACAAGCGATAATCGCCGCATTCAGCACAGCCAGCCACAGCGCAGCACTGCCGACCATCCTTGAACGGCGAACAAACGCCGGCGACTAGACTGCACAGAGCCGACATCGTCGTTGCGGCTCCAGGCCAATCACCGTTCAGATCACAAAGCCGGTGGGGTGGCGAATTGACATCGACATACACGGCCATCTCTGCCAGATGAACGTGCAAGCCCGGCTCCATACCAGCACAACCCCATCGCCCAATCGACAACGGATAAGTGTTGTTCAAATTGGCGACGCCAATACTGTTTGCTTTGCCGCAAGACACACCGTCGACAAATATCTCTAGCATGTTGAAGAGCCGCAGCAACAGCACCCGATGCCATTTACCATCTCGAATCGTTTTCGCACTGTAAAGCGGGATGTAATTGAAACCCGAGTTGTCGACCTCGAATACGCCGCGACCATCAGACTCTGTTTGAAGACAAAAAAAGTTCCCATGGGAACATGCTCCGCGCTTTGCAACAACAAACTCAGAGACTGCTGAGGCATTTGCTCGCATGCGAAATTCGATAGCAAAGTTGCGTGTGCCGAAATCAAAGGCATCATTGTCACCAAAATCGACATACGCGCTGCCATTGAACGCAACGAATCGCTCTGCGCTGTTGATCGTGTAGTCGACGCCCTGTTTTCCAATAAACTGGCCACGTCGCCCGTAACCACTCGCATCGGGCACCGTGCCATTCTCATCGACGTCGTACAGGCGCCAATATGCGATTGGGCGTCGCAAAAATACGATCTTGTCCGGCGACATGTATCCAGACACGCAAGATAGCGAGCCAGTGTTGTCTCGACACGAGCAACCAGCCGCGTCCCAATCGACAAACGGGCCGCCATTGGCCGTGCAAGTCGGCATCGGTTCCTTGCAAACTAGCCACGCTTGTTGCAACTTGAATCGCTCAATATCAGTTCCGGTGTGATTCTCTCCCGAGCAGCCGCGCATCGAATATGAGAAATCCCATGCCGACGCGTTCTCCATCTGTGCACGTGCTTCGCCGCCATGCATCGAACGATTTGCCAACCTCAGTTCGCTCAGCCAGCCTTCGAATCCAGAACCCCAAGCACCGCCGGCATCGGTCCAAATATATCGCGTTCGACCAAACGCGACATAAAACCCCACACTTTGGCTCCTATCGATTGCCTTGACCAACTGAGCAGAGTCGCGACTGTTGCCGTCAACGTACACAAACACCTCGCCGCCGCTGTACACGATCGAGTAGTGATGCCATCCAATCAGCGGCATTCGCTGGACGACAACTGAGGCAACCACACCAGCACCGTGCCACACAACAGATAGGCCATCGGTGCCAAGGTGAAACCCAATCATCCGTGAAAAGTCACCGGCTGGTGCGCCCCATTGCGGATAGAACAGCATGCCGCGCGGAATTCGTAAGACGCCAGAAGTCGACGACGTCTGCGGAAAAACAAGCGGCTCTCGTGCTTTTGCGAAAAAAGAGACCGTGAAGTTGTCGCCGACAAGCCCTGAGACATCGAGCGCAGCGCGATCATCCAACGTGCTCGACGTCATACACAGCGCATAATCTGGTCCATCGGTGCCATCCAATACGCAGCGAGACGGCATTGGTGCAAACTCTGGACACGGCGACAGAACCGAGCAAAAGCACGACGCAGCGGTTAAACAGCACGGCTGATTGAGACCTTTTGTGCAACAAAAATCGTTATCGCTCGGCTGGCCAGTCTGCAGCGAGCAATTCGTGGCTCGTGGGAAGAACCTACGCCAGGTGAGAACGAGCAAACGAAACCAGAAACACAAACAAGATGCGCAAAGAAACGTACGGAACAACGCCGTTCAAAGTGTTGCCGTGCAACGCGACCGTCTTTACGTTCGACCGATCAAACGCCGTAGGCACGGCGCCAGAGAGACGATTGTTGCTTAGATCGAGCAGCGTCAACGACGACAGTCGGGCCAGTTCCGACGGTATCGTTGAACTCAGTTGATTGTTTGACGCGACTCTGCGCCATCGAGTTACAGTAACGCGCACGAAACAAGGAAACGGACAACGCACAAGGACTGCAGCAAAAACAACTGTGCGACTTCTGGTGCCAGTGTGCCCGACAAGTTGAATCGATCCAATTGCCTAAATGCGGGCGAAACGCGATGAGACCAAGCGAACAAGTGGCGCTGCTAGGATCGTACAACTGCACGATATTGCCGCCGGCGTCGCAGAGGACAGGCGATGCGCAAGTGCGGTTGTTGAGCAGTGACGTGCAAAACGCCGACTTGCACGCTACGAGCGGGCCGTGACGGCAAAACGAGCCGTGAGCACGGACGGCGCGAGACAACACAACAACCGCGTCCGCACGAACGCCATTCTTGACCGACCGCTCACCGGCGCCGGCGAAAAACGCTTTGACGGCGGCCCAGTCGTTGTCGGTCATGTTTGGCGCCGCTTGAGCGGTCGTCCAGAAGGTGACGAGTAGGAAGAGCAGCGATGGCAACATCCTGCGCGTGTCGGCGCAGGTTGCGATCGTCGGCGACAGCGGGCGTCAAAGGGCAGACGCGCCGGCCGGTCGGTGTGGCCCGCGTACGACGAGCGACGAACGCGCGTTCGCAAGCCGGTGGGTGTGTGCGTTTGCGCGTTGACGTGATTTCAACAACGCAGACAAGCCAAGCGCCGCGCTCATACTCTTTTGTGCTCAAGCGTCGTTCGTTGACGGTCCGACTCGCTCGTCGTTCGCCGAAAGCAAGCGAGCGACGTGTGCACACATGTGTGGTTTGCTGCTCTCTCTAGCCAATGAATATTCAATCATTACATACCGGCTTCGTTGCGATACACTCCGCCCGTTCCACCACCGCATAGTCTCGACATCTGATTCTTTGTGTTTTAAAAAAACTTTTCCGTTCAAACTTTCGCGTTCACGCGAGTCAATTCGGGCGGCGTCGCCGAACAACGGCACGTCTCGCATGGACGACGGAACGAGTGCAGCACAGTGCATTAGTCAGTCAGGCACTGCGAGATTGTATTGATACATGGTAACAAGATAGCGACAATAAACATCGTCGACCAGGCGGTTCCGACGGCGGCCGTCGATTCGACTGCTCGTTTGCGCACGGTATATTCGAGTCTGTGAACGGTTAGACGACAAAACCATCGGGCCACAGACGGCAAGCGTACTCACATGGCAACGTTTTGTCGCTCTTTCGATGCCGGCGCCCGACTGACCGAGTGCCAACGACAGCCGTCGTCGCCGTCGGCACCGCAGTTGTTGCAGGCGAATAGTGCATCGTTGCTGCCGGCGCACGCGGAACCGCATCGATGCCGCCGTCGCCACAGGGCAAAAACTCGTACGGCGCTCGAGGAACGATGATGTCGACAGTGTGTTTCGCTGTCTCTCACACATGAGCCACACGTAGATATTGTTCCAAACAATCCATATTGGCTGGCGCAACGAACCCGGCCAGTGCATCGTTGCTGCCGGCGCACGCGGAACCGCATCGATGCCGCCGTCGCCACAGGGCAAAAACTCGTACGGCGGTCGAGGAACGATGATGTCGACAGTGTGTTTCGCTGTCTCTCGCACATGAGCCACATCGTAGATATTGTTCCAAACAATCCATATTGGCTGGCGCAACGAACCCGGAATGTTTGTGTCACCAAAGGACGTATCACATGGCAGATTGCCGCCAGTTGGTGCGACATGCAACGTTGTATTTCCAGCGCTTATGGTCGCCATCTCACTAGGTCCATCAAATGCTTTTCTGGCACCGATATCAACATCGTTGTCGAATCGCGCCGACACAAAGCGTTCCGTCGCGTCGGGTTCACAAGCAACCTCCAAGCGGTTCTTTGCGTCAGGCTGAGCGCCGACGTCTGCGCAAGCGTGCCAATCAGCGAGGCATTCTTCTCTGACTGATAGTCTATTATACTTACGCCGTTCATCGTTAACCTCTTTTTGCGCGCGTCGTCGTCCGAGTGACCAGCACAACAGCAAGATGCCAACGCCAAACGTAACGGCGCCGACAGTCAGAACGATCACGGTGATCCAAAGCGGAGATAACAGTGGCGACCCTGACAAAGACGACGGCGAAGGAGACGCGCTCCAGTAGTCAACGTGGGATGTGTCGACGTATGTAGTAGTCTTACTGCCGTCGACCCTGTAAAACGGCGTAAGACGACCCGAAAGGTTACAGAAACAACGAACAAAGAAAAGAACCGAACATTGTAGATCCGGTAAGACTGGACTGATTGCGGCGCCGACAACAACGTGTCACTCAGAGGTGGCGTCGGAGACGGCGTCGGAGCGCGCGTGCAAGCGTCTCGTCGCACAAAGTCGGGCGTCTCGCGCACCCACACGCGGCCAAAGTCGACGCCGACTTCTTCGTTTGACGAATCTTCGTCACGGCATATGGCGATCTATGCAAAAAAAAACACACACACAACGTAAATTCACAGGCAAAACCGAAAATTCGCATTCTGTGCCTACCGATATTGAACGTGATCCGGCCGCGACGATGCGTTGGAACCACTGACCACCGGCTGCGTCAAGCGAGGGTCCACAATATGACGTCGGCATGTCAAACAGCCTGTGCCAAGCGCCCAAGTCTCCGTCGCTGAATGGACGTTGATCGCAAGTCCAATTCGGATCAACGTTTGCTTTTCGCGCATTCGCCTTCTGCAGTCCGTTCTAAGCCAAACGCAAGCACAATAGCAACCAAATCAATTTCACCTGGCGATCTGTGGGGTCGCCCGTATTGTACGCTGCCAAAGTCTGTCCGCACGGACACGAGGACCACGCGTACGGCGCATCCGGCCCGTAACCAATAGCAAACGACCACACTAACGTGCCGTCACATCGTTCACGGCAAAGACCCCGCAAATAACTTTTACCTATTCCAGTGTTTGCACGAACTTGCACGCCATCGATATCACAACTGCCATCGTGATAGCCAAACGCATCCAACGATCCACGTTGCCACAAAACAAACTATGCGCGACAAAGTGGTTAGCAAAAACGCTACTGGTACGAACCGCGCACCTGGCCGCGGACGGTACGAAAGTCAAACGGGCTTTGCAACGACATAGAACCAACGGCCGGACAACCATTAGGAGTATTCGGTCGTGTGCAATCGCTCATACAGAAGCCAGTCGCTGCGTTCCGCATCAAGCCGTTCGGACACGTATCGTTTGTCTTTCGCTCAAACAGCAGCAGCCATCCACCACCGTTCATCGTCATGTCGCAATAGTATTGTTTTGGCACTCCGCCACTACCAGTGCGAGCCTGAATCCAGTATAGACCCGACGGCGCGTTACAGACACGGTTCGCAACGTCTTCGCACGAAGCCGCCGGATAATCGCTCGACGAGCCGACAACAGGTGCCGCGACCGACGACGAGACGCAGCAAAACGCCGAATACATCGATGCGTTGCTGCTTGAATTGACAGCGCCAGACTCTTGCGTCGGGTCGGCATTGCCAGGACATGCGCCAACGCCGATGCCTTCGCCCACATTGAACCCATCTCGTCGGCCGCTCGGATCGTTGTAGCATCCGAAAAACGGTGCGCTGGAGTTCGCGCATCCGTAGGTTTTTAAGGTGCCAACACCGGACACATTGTGGAAATAGCCCGGCTGAACAACCGCGCCGCTGCCAAAGCCGCACATCGACGCCGCCGCACAGTCACGCGTCGTGCCACAAAAGCAACTCTTGCCAATATCCGCCTGCGTACAAGGTCCTGCAACAGCGCGAATCACACCCAACAATAACAATACAAGAGGCGTCAACTGTCGTCGCCTAGCATGGCACGCCCAGAAGACACGTTACCGCACACACAGAGAAACGGCAAGACGAAAGTGCGCTCACCAAGCAAATGCAATTGATATCAATGCCACGCGCGAGAGCAAGAACCAAGCACTGTCGCTTCTCGGTCGCGGGGCGAAAACTGCGCGCGCGTCTGTGCGACACAACCCCGGCGTTTTCACAACGACAAAAAACACAAGTTTACTCGTCCAACAATAACGATCGGCCAGCAACAGAAACGCAACCAACAACAAGCAAACAACAGAAGACGATCATCGGTTCGACGAACCTGCGCTTGCGCCCGCCACGAAACACACCCCGTCGCCGTTCTCGCCGCCGAACGCGCCCGCCACGAAACACGCCCCGTCGCGGTTCTCGCCGCCCAAAGCGCCCGCCTCGGCCCAGAAGAGCCAGATCAATGGCAACAACAACAACATAGTCGCAGCCGACGCTTGACGAACGTGCGCGACGATCGTTTTCGCCGTCGTCGCTGCCTGCCGTTCGAGCACCAGGGTCGAGCACGGCAAGCGACACAACCAAACCAACAACGCACAACGTTGACGCGCGCGCGCGCGCCGGTCAGCACACATCGCGCCAGCGCTACAACAAGCAGCGGCCGCACAACGTGGGCATACCGTTTCAGCGCGCTCACTGCGTGCGACGCCGAGCGAGCGAAAACGCAAAGTCAACTGAGCACATCCACTCGCGGTGAGGTTTGTTGCCACACGGACAAGGACGCATCCTCTCTGGCTCGCACGATCAGCCCGATTTGATTATTCACACACTCGTCTGGTACGGCATTTCGTTTGCTCTGCCCGGCTCTATACGCGTCCGCTGGGCCGATCGTTTTTCGCCCCCCCCGCCCGTCGTCCGTCGTGCCTGTGTCCACCAGTCGCACATTTGGTGGTTTCTATCAGCATCGAGAATATTTTATGTCATCTATTGTAACCATCAACAAGCAGGCAAGCAACAAACAACCGCAACATCCCCGACCAATGAGCAACATCAAGGACGAAACAACTGTTCAAAGACCTCGTCGCACACGACGCTCGGCCGTCGTCGACGAGGAGGACGAGGCAAGAGAGGCACAACAAGAACAAGAAAAACAAGAAGAACATGAAGAAGAACAAGAGCAAGAACAAGAAGAACAGCAAGAAGAAGAGCCAGAGCAAGAGGTAGAGGCGCCAGAGCCGGCGCAACCCATTACCGGCGTCCTGACACGAAGTCGTCGACAGGGTCTGCGCGAGGAAGCGGCAGCACAGCAGTTGGCTCTTTCCACGCGCACCGGTGGCGGCGACCGAGTCAACAACAGTAACAGTGCCTGGTTGAACCTGTTTTACGATACGGTGGCGCAAGAACAAGACGGAGAAGATGCGCACCAAGAGCAAGATGGAGAAGACGACGAAAGCAACGAACCAGAACAACGACAACAAGAAGAAGAAAAGCGTCAACAAGGAGCCAAGCGACAACAACAACAAGATCCAGACCGTCGCCGTGCACTTGCACTCGCCTCACCGACCTACAACTATTGGCGCGGCCGACAGGGCTTTGCAAACGCATCGGCGCAACTCGAAGCGATTGCTCAGCCGTTGGCGCTCGTCGCCGCCGCCGTCGAACAGGTGGCGCGCAATCAGCCCGGCGCGTTGCACCAGCACCTCGGGCGACGACGCGCCGGCACCGCGTTGTTGGAATCGATTGCGGCTCGGTACGGCGGTGGTGCGGGTGGCGCAGGAGCGGGGACTGGCGAAGGTGGAGCAGGCACAAGTTCACAAAAGTAAATAAACGTTTCTTCTTTAGTGGTTCTCACTCTGAGGTCCACATTGTGAAAAAGCAAGCGACCACAACATTTGCGCGCACTTTGTCGCACGAAACGATGACGTTTTCGTCACCTTCGTCACCTTTTTGTGTCTACGATGACGGGGGTTGTGACGAGGATTAGTCGTTATGGATTGTTGTTTTTTTTCTAGAATAATTTCGAAAAACAAACTTTGATATCGACCGAGCGTCGTCACCAAGCCCGTCACCGTAGACACCAATGGTGACAATGGCGACCGTCACACGTAAGCAACCGGCTCTTTCCACCTGTTTTACTCACGCCCTTTTATGGCCCACCTATACCAAGTACTAGTACACGTGCGACGCGCCGTCTTGTGCTGTCACGCCGCCGAGCCCGTGGCGCACGGCGCCCGTGTTTGTGTTTGCGTTTGCGATCGTGTTTTGCCCCGCACGCGCGCACGGCTCTTGCGGGCGTCGCCTTGTCTCGTATCGGCCGCATGCTGTTTGGTTTCTACCTCGTCTCTTACAACGCTTTGCATTATTGCATTGCATTGGTCTTGTCCGCACACAAGAGGCAAGAGGAGGGGAGAGCGGCGCGCGCCACGACGGACGCACGACGAACGGCGTCGCGTGCCGAGAAGCGGCCTGTTGTTTTGCGACGGCTCGCTTACACGCGCACACGAGTTTTCAACGATGGATGATGGCAAAGAGAGAGGAGATGCAAGAGGGCGCAAGAAACCGTTTTGTTGCATTCATTTTCGAGGCTCTCGCCGACAAGGGAGCGGTCTTCTCTCACTTTGCCGCCGATGTGGGGAAGTTTTCTTCCGTTCCCCAGCACGTTGTCTCGCCTTTGCCTCGGCCTGGGCCGGGTCGCGCAGCGCAGAGAAGCGATTTGTGTTTCTTCCCCAGGACGTGCACGCAGAACGGCGTGCACAGGGAAGTTTTTTTTACAGTATTCCCTGGCATTTGTTCGGCCGGGCTGGGGAAGCGATTTTGTTCGACCACGCTCTGCATTGGCTCACCGCCCCCCCCCCCCGCGTTCAGGTGAATGGTTTTATTCTGTTTTGTTTTACTCTTTGCAAACAATCAACTCACAATGAGCGCATTTCCTCGAATCAGCGACAACAACAATGTCGGTGGCAACAATAATGTCGGTGGCAACAACAATGTCGGTGGCAGCAACAGCAACAGAGGCAACAACAGAGGCAACAACAGAGGCAACAACAGAGGCAACAACAGAGGCAACAACAGAGGCAACAACAGAGGCAACAACAATGTCGGTGGCAACAACAGTGGTGGCAACGAGATGGTGTTGGAGAGCGATGGCAGCAGCAACGAGACCGACGAAATGCTCGACTATTTGAACCAGTATGATGAAGACAACGACAATTTTGGCGTTCTGTTTGAAGACGACGAGGAAGATGAGGAGTGGGAAGATGAGGAGGATGAAGAAGAGGTCGGAGAGGAAGAAGAAGACGAGTACGAGGATGAAGAAGAACGTTTATGCTTGGCGCTTCGATTAACGGACCGTGAGCGTCAATGTGCGTTTCAACTGTTTGATGCGATGGCATTCGTCTTGCCTCGTTGACGATATATAAAAATAGAAAACAACCACCTTTTAATCCATTGCGTCATTCCTATGTTGGCAATGGTATTTGGCTTTTATTGTTTTGCTTTGCAACTGCCTTTTGTCTGCTCGGTGATATAGATCTCAAACCCGTTCAGCGCTCGTTTCCAGTTGTTGTCATAGCCGCCGTCACTGTCGTTGTCTTGCGGTCGGTCGGCACAGTGCGGCATTCGATCTTCGACGCGTCGCTGGCGATTGCCGAGCGAGCCGTGCGTGTGCTGGCGACGAATCGGTCGGCATTTGCGCGTACCGTCGCGATTGTAGAGCACCGAGCAGAACGGACAATCGAACGTGATGCGCGCGTCATCGATATGCCTGGCGACAACACAGGCCGACACCGAATGGCTCATTTCTTGATGCGCTTGTCGTTCTTGTCGTTGCATCCAGGCAATGTACTCAAACGGTGTGAGTCGCGACATGATATCCATGGTTGGCCGTTCGTAAACAATTGCGATGGGCTTGCATTTGGCAAACAGGTTTGCAATAGCGATGCTATGCTTTGGCTTTTGTTCAAACTGAATGTCGTTGTCCTGTTGCATGTCGGTCGATGTTTCGTCTGCTTGTTGTTGTTGTTGTTGTTGTTGTTGTTGTTGTTGTTGTTGTTGTTGTTGTTGCGGGTTGGCTTGCATTTTGCTGTTTCTGGCTCGTGTTTGCTCCACAGTCATGTGTGAAAAGAAACCAGGCCAGATGAACGTGCTCTCCTAGTCTCTTTTTGGACTTTTACATCGTGGCAACTTCCTTGTTGCATTGACTTTTCACCGGGCCTCGCAAACACCGCGCCGCAACAAAGAGAAATTTCTTTGTTGGCCTGTCGATGGCCCCGTTGTGTGCAACAAAGAGAATTATTTCTTTGTTGACCTGCCGATGACCCCCGTTGTGTGCAACAAAGAGATTTATTCTTTGTTGACCTGCCGATGGCACGTTGTGTGCAGCAAAGAGAATTTATTCTTTGTTGACCTGCCGATGGCCCCCGTTGTGTGTGCGGCAAAGAGAAACGTTCATTGCCACTCTTTGTGCCGAGCAAAGAGAATTTCTCTTTGTTGGCAGTTGAGTGGGGGCGGGGGGGGGGGGGGCGCCTGGATATTATAAGTAAGAGCCCGGTGCCCGGTGCTGGCAAGAGCCCGGTGCACAAGCAACATTCAGTGGTGGTTTCTGTGCGCACAGCAAGAGCCCGGTGCACAGTTGCGTTCATTCGAGGCAACATTCAGTGGTGGTTTCTGCGCGCAGCAGGCAAGAGGCAAGAGCGCGGTGCCAGGCGTATCTAGGGCGCAGCAGGCAAGAGCCCGGTGCCAATGTTTGCGTATCTAGGGCGCACGCACACGGCAAGGGCGCGCAACGTGTGCGCTCGTTCATTCGAGGCAACACTCAGTGGTGGTTTCTGCACGCACAGCAAGAGCCCGGTGCTTGGTGCGCTCATTCCTGCGCGCACGACAAGAGCCCGGTGCCCGGTGCGCTCATTCCTGCGCGCACGGCAAGAGCCCGGTGCGCAGTTGCGTTCATGCGATGCAACATTTAGTGGTGGTTTCTGCGCGCACTGCAAGAGCCCGGTGCGCAATGTTTGCGTATCAAGGCACGGCAGGCAAGAGGCAAGAGCCCGGTGCGCAATGTTTGCGTATCTAGGGCACGGCAGGCAAGAGGCAAGAGCCCGATGCCAATGTTTGCGTACGGTGCCAATGTTTGCGCATCTTGGGCTTATCAAGAGCACGACGCAAGGAGTGCAACGATGCATTCGACAACGACGACGACCACGACGAGCGGGCGAGCGAGTGCTATAATATAATACCGACCGTGCAATACGCGTTTCTAGGTCCGCCTGCGCGCAGGCCTTTCAATACGCGTTTCGGGGTGCGGGCGTTTCAAATTTTTTCTCGCATCTGGCGCCGCCATCTCGGTGCACCGTAACGTTTCGTGCAAAATTCCAATTTGAGAAAGAATATGTCTCTTACAGCGACGACAGAGGTCGCACGGCAAGACAACAAAGGAGACGAAGCGACAAAGCACACTGCAAACTTGTCGTCGTTTGCGCCCATGTCGAGAGGCGACCTCGTTGGCAATACCGACGTCGTTGAACGACTCGCACGTTGGCTGAGTGAGTGGCAACAAATGGTGCAGAAGCGTAAGGTGGAGAAGAAACACGAGTTACCTGATTGGTGTTGCGCATTCATTCGTGGTCCGTCTGGCGCGTGCAAATCGACGACGATCGACGTACTGTTGCGCGATTGCGGTTTCGTCGACATTGTGCGCATCGACGCAGCCGTCGTGTCGACGAAACATCTCATCTACGACCGACTCGTGCCGCTGCTGATAAATACGGCGTTTGGTTCGACGCGCGCCATCGTTGTCGACAATGTCGAATCGTTGCACTACGTGATGAATGGCGGCGGCGGCTTGGAGGTCGATCCGTTGTTGACGTTTCTCGGCAACGATAGCAATGGCACCGGTGTTGCTCTTACGCCTCGAGCCAGTGGCATGGCACCGTACGACACGTTTTACCAAGCGATAGCCGATTCGCGTGTCGCTCGTGGTCGGTCGGGCTGCGTTACGCCGTGTCCGGTTCTGTTTGTCGCGTCGGACGATCGCTATCTGTTTGTCTACAAATCGTTGGAACGTCTATGTGGCAAAGAGCGAGGCAAAGAGCAAGGCAAAGAGCAAAGGCAAGGCAAAAAGCAAGGCAAAGAGCAAGCACCAGTGCCAACAAGTGCCGGAGCATTCTTTCCGTTTCGAGCGTTGCGTAGCGACGATATTGTGCGACGCTTGGAGCAACTGGCCACGCGTCATCGACTGTTGACGCAGAGTAGGAGCGACCAGCGTCAGAACGGTCAGAGGAGCAACGACGGTGATGCATTGCTCTCGCTGCACGACATTGCCGACGCGGCGTGTGGCGACATTCGCCGCGCCACATCGATGTTTGCTGCGGCGATTCGTCGCTCGCACGCAGATGGTGGCAACCAAAGTCAGAGCCAGAGTCAGAGCCAGAGTCAGAGCCAGAGCCAGAGCCAAGGCGTGGCATTGCGTCTGACGTTGCGTCGCCGACACTGTCTGGAATTGACGACGTCGGCACTCGCATCGCACAGCAACGTGGCGAGCACGGTTGCCTCGCGATTGACGACACCCTCTTGCCCGCTGGCACGTCGCCTGCTCGCGCAACGTCCGTACATCGTCGGGCCGTTTCAGGCGTGCACGTTTCTGCTGCACCGGTGCACGTCGGCGTACGCGGCGCTCGAGCACGTTGCGTCGTTGCGGCTGAACGGCGTGCCCGACATGCTGTTTGGCGCGTTTCACAAACTGACGCCGGTGGCGAAAGCGACGACGACGACGACGGCGCTCGCGACGACGGCGAGTCGACAAGAGAGCAAAGAGCAACAGCAGCAACGAGCGAAACGCGAGGCGCATCGAGCCAAACGACAGAAAGGTTTAGAGCAGCAGCAACAAGAGACGCGACAAGAGAAGCGACTTTTGATCGCTGCTGCACCACCAAAGAACTCTTTGCCATCATGCACGTCGACTGCCGCTCAAGATCGAAACGATTTGGCGGCGCTCGTTCGCATGGTCGACACTGCCGACGCGTTCTCGCGCGCCGACCAGTATCGGCAGCGGTTCGACTATGAGTTTGGCGAGTCGACGACGCAGCAGCGCACCTATCACGACTCGATTACGCTTTGGTCGTATTTGTTGTTGAATCAGGCTGCTGCTGGCGGTAGTGGTAGTGGTGGTGACCATGCTTGTGGCTATACGTTTGGCGCAAAGCGAGTTCAAGAAAAGACGGGCTCGATGCAAGAAAAGACGGTCCCGATGCAAGAAGAGCAAGGCCGAGTTGGTCTGTTGCAGAAGCGCGAGTTCTGCGGCGACTTTGCGCGCGTTCGGTGTCGCAAGCCCGATTGCAACTGTCGTTGGATGCACGAAGCGTCGACGTGCTCGTGGGGCGGCGACGTCGGTGCGGGAGCAAAGGCAAGCGCAACGAAACGCGGCCAGTATGCACAGTGGGAGCAACAACAGGCCGACGTGCAACGACGCAATCGCTACGACGAGTGGAGCGGTCAAACGATGCAGACGAGTTGTGATCGATTTCTCTACTTGCGCGGCGACCAGACAATGCGAGCAAGCCAGGCAGCAGCAGCGGCGGGCGAGAGCGAGAGCGAAGAAGAGGGCAAGGCCGAGGATGCAGCAGCAGCAGTAGCCATCCAGGTTTCTGAAACGACAACACTGGGAGCAAACATGACAGCCACAACGGCTACTGCAACGAAAGCGGCGGTCGCGGCGGCAAGGGAAGAAACACAGGCAGAGCAGCAGCAGCAGCAGCATCCAACAATCGTAAGCGCAAAGAAACGAAAACGCGACCCGCCACAGGTCGGCGGCTTGTCGTACGTCGAAGAACTGTTTGGCATCTAGCGTTGCGTGCACAGGGAAGGAATAAAAAAAACGTTTTTATTACTGTAATAGGACCCGTTCCACCAACTCGTTTCCTATGCAAGTGTGAGAGCCCAACCAATCTCGTTTGCGAACTTTCCTGATCAATGTCTTTTCCAGCATCTTTTTTTAAAAAATACACAATTTCCCAATTTTTTCCGGTCTTTTGTTGGCGGCTCAGGCGTCGGCCGTGGTTAACGAGCCGAGCGTGAGCCAAAGACTTGTTCCATTTCATCGTCAGACCACCTAACGGAACCGGACCCACATGTAGACGGCATAAACGAGACCGCGTAACCAGAGTCGAGAGCCCGGTGGTTGACGTTTGATGGCGGAACCAGGCGGCGGGGCGGGCGGGCGGGCGGGGGGTGGCAAAGGGAGGGACGTGCCATAGTTAACTTGAAACCAGCCGCAAGGCATGTACCGACAAGGCCGGCCGAGACAAATGTAATGTGGAGATGAGATGCGTTCGCGAGGGCAAATTTTTTATCCAAAACGACTCTGAGAGTAACGCGACTCTCAAAGGTCAATCACCTACCGGCGACAAGCACCAGCAAGCAACAGCAAAAAAAAAGCAAGGCGAAGGCAAACAAAGCACAGGCACACAAAGCACAGGCACAAGCAAAAAGCACAGGCACGCAAAGCAAGGCACAAGAAACAAAAGCACAGGCACAAAAAAGCAAGGCACAAAACCAAGGCACGCACACAAAGCATAGGCACTCAAAGCACAGGCACAAAAGCAACAGCCAAGGCAAAGCAAGCAAGCGGGCACATCGGCGAAAACCACAGAAATCACAACGCTTTGCAAAAGAGCGGGCTCTCGAACCGAGGAGGCACCACAGACTCAGTGTTAAGACCGACATTGGAGCAGCGACAGACCGGCACGTCCCATCCAATGCAAGAAAGCAGCAGTACCAGTAGTAGCAGCAGAGACCGAGAGCCCGGCGTCGCGTCCAGTGACGCAACAAAGGGCGGGTCGGCAATGGACGCGGCAGCGC
Organism: Polyangiaceae bacterium; assembly: GCA_016712345.1. Taxonomy (GTDB): domain Bacteria; phylum Myxococcota_A; class Polyangia; order Polyangiales; family Polyangiaceae; genus JADJRH01. The sequence continues at coordinate 12,105 of JADJRH010000003.1, read as the reverse complement.
CGGCCGCGGCGAAACCTTCCGCAAAGCGGGGCCGAGCGATGAGCGCCGCCGACAAAGCCGAAGCGCAACAAGTGCAGCAAGATCCCGTTGCAGTGCCTGTAGCGACACCACAGCAAGCGACACCACAACAACAGCAAGCGACACCACAGCAACAGCAAGCAGAGGCAACGCCAAAGAAGCGTCAACGCGTAATGGATCTCGACACGCGTCTGACGCTGTTTGATGACAAACTGTGCGGCGACGACGAAGAATCTGATGAAGGAGAAAGCGACGATGATGATGTTGCAGATGCCGATGACAATGGTGATGCGAGCCATATGCAGACCGACCACAACTGCAGCATCGATGACGACGGCAACAGCGAGAATCTCGCATACGAAGACGAGGACCCGTCGTCGACGTCGGCGGAACGCGAACGCATTCGTCAGTTGGACACCGAACACCTCATGACTGACGCCGAGCGTGTCGTCTGGCTGCGCATGTTTGCGTCACGCTACCGGCTCGCCGAGTTGGCGTACCGTCCAGAGTTTACGTCGTTGCGCGTCGTCGCCTGGCCGCGCACCGCCGAGACGACGCAGAAAAAGACCAACAACAAAAGGCAAGGCAAAGTTCGACCGCTTGTCGTCATCTTTGACCGTCTGTCGGGCGTCATCTCTGCGTTGCATCGCGTCAACAACGGCAGTAGCAGCAGTGTGGCATTCTTTCTGCGTCGTGGCGCGCGAGGTAACAACACCAGCAGTACGAGACGTATCACCGTCGGCTTTATGGAAGAGGTTTTCGACGACGGTGCGCCGTTGCCAGGCGATGATAGTACTCGCGACAACGGTGTTGCCGCCACTGTTGCCGGTCGCCGTCGACCAGAGCACTTTGTACACGCGTGTGCCTCGTACGTGCTGGCCGACGAGTTGCGCGACAAGTTTGTACCGCAGACCGACGTGCGCATCGCTCGACGACTCGTTCCGCCAGAGTGCTCGTCGGTTTCGGTGTCGCTTCGGGCGTCGCGTTCGCGTAGCCGTGGCATTGGCAACAGTGGCGGTCGCTTCAGCAGCAGCAGCAGCAGCAGCAGCAGCAGCGGCAACGCCTTCTCGGCCCCCGGCTTTCTCGGCGCCTCGTACTTTCTCAGTGCTCGTTCCTCAGAGCCGACACAGGCGCAACAAAAGTCGGCAGCGGCGGCGCAGAAACGAGCAGCAGCAGCGGCGGCGGCGGCGCTAAAGAAGAAGAAAAAGGCCGACAAGCAACGAGAACGCGACGAGGAGGGAGAAAAGGAGCGCAAAAATCGGGAATGCGCACCACCTGCTTCGCCTCCTACCGCCACCACTGCGCCACTGCCTCACGACCCGCGGTACGGTTTCGACGACGAAGACGACGACGACAAGAACGTCGCCGACGACGGCGTGCTCGAACTGGTCGATCCGGCGACGGCGCCGCTCGATACACTGTCGCCCGACCACGACAAACGCGAAACGCTCGATGGCTGGCGCACCACCTATCCCGACTGGCAGCCGATGACACCGCTGGCGTTTCAACGACGACAAACGAAAGAACAGCAACAGAGAGAACAACAACAACGAGGAGAGGGAAAGCAAAGTCAAGAGTACAATGGAGAGCAAACACGTTTCACGCCGCCGCTCGTACCAAGCGAGGCCGAAACAGCGCAGCCGTCGTTTCCGCGCATCTGCGCACAGAGCGCGTTCATCGTTCAGGCGTTGCGCGACGGCGGCGAGATTGGACCGGCTCGGGCGCTCGTGCGGCTGTTTGGCGACCGCGTGCGCGTGTGCAACGGCGGCGCCGACGCCAACCTCGGTCGCAAGTCGAGCGGCGGCACGCGCACCGCCTACCTGTGGGCCGGCCACACGTTTCAGCGCGACGTCAACGAGGCGTGCATCGAGACGCTCGCGCACACGACGCTCGTCGGCATGCTGCAGTGCATCAAGGCGCGCGTGCTGGCGGTGGCCGTCGCGTGTGCCGCCGAGCAACGCGCCGCCCAACGCGCCCGACGACCGCCGCCGCCAAACGACTCGCGTCTGGTCGGCATCGTCGACGCGCTCGGCAAGCAGGTCGGCGCGCTGGCGCGCTTCTCGACGGTCAGCAAGGTCGTGCGCTTCTTCAAGTACATGCCGGGCATCACGGTTGCGCCGCGCGCCTGGAACGCCAACAACCATCTGTTTGGCGTGCTGAATGGTGTGCTCGAGTTTCGCATCACAACAGTAGAAGCGGCGGCAACAACAACAGGAGCGGCGGCGGCAAGGGTGCAACAACAACAACAACAACAACGACAACAACAACAACAACAACAACAACAACGATGGGGAAAGAGAAACTAGGAGCGAGCAATGCACTGGCCGAGCATGATTCGCATTTGACCGAACAGTTGGCACGCATGAGCGTTGTCGAGAACAACAAAGAGGACAACAAACAAGACAACAAAAAAGAAGAAGAAGAAGAAGAAGGTCCAGGCAACAACAACAACATTGTTGCTGGTGAATTCGCTCCTACGCCTACGCCTACTTCATCGTCGTCGTTTCCGCCCGGCTCGGCTTGCTCAGAGTTTACGCTGCTGCCGGCGGAGCAAGCCAATGCGTTCCAGCAAGCAACAACAGGCACTTTGCCGGGCTCTGCAACGGCAACCTCTCGCTCCCCTCCATCTGCCACCACAACCACTCCTACCACCGCCGCAACCACTCCTACCAATCCGCCTCCTCCTACACAACAACGCCAGTGTACCGTCATCTTCCGACCCGGCCGACCGTCCGACTGTCTGTCGATGCGCAGCGCCGTACCGTGGCTCGGTCGGCTGGCCAGTTCGGCGCTGTTTGCGCGCTTCATGCACGACATTGTGCGCATGCCGCTGCCGGCGCCGAGCAACGCCGACGACGAGCGCTACAGCAAGTGGGACGAGCCGCAGGTGATGGTGCGCGACCGCGACGTCGAGCGCCTCGTCAGCCGCTACGTCGGCTCGGCGCTCGTCGCGGTGCGCTACGACCAGTTGGCGCTCGACGGGCTCGGCAACACGATGAACGCGAAAAGCGTGCTGCAGAACGCGCTGATGGGCGTGCTATCGCCGTACGGCGAGCCGATGTCGGCCGACGTGCTCATCGAAACGGGCGGCAAGAAGACGGCCGGCGCGCCCGACGGCCACCTGGTCGACGTCAGCGGCAAGCGGGCGCTCTTCCTCTGCGAGGTGAAGGACGACGCCGTGCTGAACGCCGTCAACCTCAAGAACCTGACCGGCGGCGACGTCATCAAGGTGCGCCTGCCGCACGGCGACTATGTGCTGGTGCGCTCGTTTGCGCGCCTCTTTGTCTTTTCGAACCACCCGTTCCGCGTGTCGCCCGGCGAGAACCACGAGGCGATTGCGCGTCGCCTCATCGTGGTCTGGTTTCCGATGAAGTTTGTCGTCGACGCCAAGTGGGTCGACGCGGTGCACGGACCGCTGCAGAACATCGACCCGGTGACCGGTCGCGTGCGCGGCCACGTGCGACGCGCCGTGCCAAACTTTGAGCAGCATCTGGCCGCCGAGGCGCCCGGCACGCTGCGCTACCTGGTGCGCCACTGTCGCGACTATCTGGCGCACGGCCTCGGCCCGATGCCGGCGTCGTGCAGCCGCATGACGCGCAAAGTCGAGAAGGACACCAATCGGCTGCAGCCGTACCTCGACGCGTCGTGCGAGTGCGGTCCGGCGCTGGGCAGCGACGCACAGCAGTACGCCGTCGCGACGTCGGTACGCGACCTCTACGACGCATACGAGACGTGGGCCAGCGACGAGCGACTCGATATGCGCGAAATACTCTCGCGCACCGCCTTCTCGCAGGCGCTCGGCGCGTCGTTTGCCAAGCAGCATCGAAACGACGGTAATCACTACCGCGGTTTGCGCTTGAAGCCGGACGTAGCCCGAGCGCTGGCCGAACGCCGTGCCAAAGACGAAGCGGCGAAAAAGGCCCAAGAGGAGGCCAGCAAGCGCCTGTGGCCAAGCGGCTGAATGGAACGTTTGAAAGAAAAAAAAGAGTTTTTTCAGTGGAAAGCGTCGGTGGCTCTTTGGCTCATGCCAGACTCGCTAACCAGTATAACCAGACAAAAAAGTGAATGGTGAATCGAGTGAATGCCCAAAATAAAACTTTTCTGGAAAATTGTGTATTTTTGGAAAAGCGAGAGAGTGGAAATGGGTCGATGGCTCTTGTCTCTGGCTCATGCCAGACTCGAGAACCGGAAAAAAAGTGAATGGTGAATCGAGTGAATGCCCAAAATAAAACTTTTCTGGAAAATTGTGTATTTTTGGAAAAGCGAGAGAGTGGAAATGGGTCGATGGCTCTTGTCTCTGGCTCATGCCAGACTCGAGAACCGAAAAAAAAAGTGAATGGTGAATCGAGTGAATGCCCAAAATAAAACTTTTCTGGAAGTTTGTGTATTTTTGGAAAAGTCAAAGGGGACTTGTCTTGACTCGTCTCTGGAGCGGGTAGCGTCAGAGACAAAAATAATACGTTTCTGGAAATTTCGGGTGTGTTTGCAACGCTGCAAGTAGTGCGACAATGCTAATTTAGAATGCAGAGACAAAACACAAACAATTTTTTGGATATTACAATTAAAGATCGCAACTTGGAGTAAAGAGCATTTCAATTCAATTCAATTTCAGTTACGCTTTCGTAAGATTGGTGCAAAAACTAAATCGCATACAAAACAAAGTCTTTTTCAAAAATCTTTCACTCTTTTACCTCCAAGTTTGTGTAAGTATTTGAAATTGTTCGGTTTGATTTTCCAATGACTTGTTTCTAGCGTTTTGATTTAAACGCATGCCAGAAAAAAGTCGTTTTTTTAAAAGCGTATGCTACTTTCTTTTCCCTTGTTAACAATCCTTTTAAAACTGGCTTGTCTTTATAGTTGAACAACCATTGGAGTAACGTCGGTTTGACAATCGTTTGTTGTTGTTGTCAAAACAAATTATTTCTTTTGTGGTTGAAACGTTTCTTAGCAGTTCTCGTTTTTTAAACCAAAAACAAATCGCATACAAAGCAAAGTCTTTTTCAAAAACCTTTCATCCTTTCACTTTGCCTGATCTCTTTTTGTTTTTTTCAAAGAGAGAGAGAGATCTTTTCTTTTATCAATAATTGCTGCTAATAATAGTCCAAAAAAGTGAATGGTTGAAAGATTCTTTGAAAAGACTTGCGTTTATACTGCGATTGTTTTTAAAAAAACACAAAAAGAGTTGTTTTTTCAAAAAAGAAAGAGAGATCTTTTCTTTTCAAATAATTCTGTTGCTGCTAATAATAGTCTCTGAAAAAGTGAATGGTTGAAAGATTCTAAAAAAGACTTGCGTTTATACTGCGATTGTCAAAAAAACAAAAAAAGAGTTGTTGTTTGAGAGAGTGATCTTTACTTTTCAAAATAATTGTTGCTAATAATGGTCTGAAAAAAGGTGAGTGGTTGAAAGATTCTAAGAAAAGACTTGCGTTTATACTGCAATTCCTGCTGGCTTGTCAGAGATCAGAGCACGGGTTCTTAAACTTGCAAACGTACGTTTTCAGAATGCCTTGAACCTTACTTTTAAGCAGGTTACAAAATTTAAACGCCAAAATTAAAAGACTTCAAAAAAAACACTATTTTTGACAACGGTCGGGTACGTTCTTACAATTTTTAACACGAAAATATCGTTCAAGCACCGCTCTATGTGCCAATTGCTTTTAGTTTTGAAAACGAAAAAAATACACAAATTCCAAGTAAAGTTTTATTTTGGGCTTGCAGGGCCCTTTTTCACTCTTCATTTTTTTTTCAGTGTTGCACGAGTCTGGCATGAACCGATCGCATTGACCAAATCGCAAGTAACAAGTCCCCAAAACTAAAAATGCACAAATTTTCAGAAAAGTTTTATTTTGGCCGTTCACTCGATTCACCCATTCACTTTGTTGGTCAACTTACAACCGTTGTTAAACAATGACTTTTCCGCAGTTTTTGAAAATGCACAAATTTTCAGAAAAGTTTTATTTTGGCCGTTCACTCGATTCACCGATTCACTTTTCGTTTTTGTGTTCCACGAGTCTGGCATGAACCGATCGCATTGACCAAACCGCAAGTTACCGAAACGGAAAATGCACAAATTTTCAGAAAAGTTTTATTTTGGCCGTTCACTCGATTCACCCATTCACTTTTCGGTTCTCGAGTCGACAAGTATGCCGGACTTTTGAACGAACCGCAACTTGCACGATTTTACAACTTTCAGGAGCCCGCACTTTCTTCCTCTGATACTTTTTTTTGAGTGCCCGCTCGCTCCTTTCCTCTTTGGTGAGAGCCCGCTACGACGTACTTTACGAGAGCCCGCTACCTTACGTTTTTGTGAGAGCCGGCTACGTTACCTTTTTGTGAGAGCCCGCTACTTTTTTTATGTATGGTACTCTTTTTGTGAGAGCCCGCTACCTTACGCTTTTTGTGAGAGCCTGCTACCTTTGGCATTTCGGCTTGATTGAGCGCTCCGTCAGAGACGGCCAGAGCGCGCACCAACTTTGCGTTCACACAGGCAAAATATTTGTCATTCTCACGATTAGATAACCACGCAACAACCCATGACATCCATGCAAACCAAAGAACAAGAGCAGCAAGCAAACAATGACGAGCAAGCGCAGCAACGTAAAGGGCAAGAGCAGCAGACACAGACAGAAAACGAGCAACAACAACAACAACAACAACAACAAACAGTGCGGGCGCTCTGCTGCCTGATACGCAAGCGCAGCCGCGACGACGGCGACGATGAGGAAGAGTCTGATCAACAACAACCGATGAAACGTCAACGCATCGTCGGCGTAAGCGTCGCAGAACAAAGCAGCACTGACAACAACGACAACGACAACAAAAGCGACAACGTGGCGCCTACCTCTACAACAGTGTTGCCGTCACTTCTGCCTCGGCAAGGCGAAACGGGCAAACAGTGGCGTCGCCGCGTACCGCCGCTGCAGCGCTGTCCGCGCGCAAGCCGTGACCAGATATTCGCCGCGCTCGAGCGTACCGACGTCGCGAAACTGCTGCACATCGCCGAGCACCAGCCCGCGGCGTTTGACGCGCACGGCCGCATTCGCACCGATGCGCTGCGCAAAGCGATCAACACTCGCGACGACTGGATTCGACTGGTGCATGTAGAGTATGCCAGCGCGCTGTACAAACGAGCACTGCAGCAGAGCAGCAGCAAAGAAAGCAACGAAAGCAAGGACAATGGCAACAACGTCGCTGCAGCAGTGACGGCTGCGCTTGCAGCGGTTTGAATTGCGAAACGTATGTAAGAGTAAAGGCTCCATTGATTGATAGGAAGTGAATGGATATTCCGACTCGCAGTATTTTTGTTGGTCATTCGTTTGCACTACAGCGCGTTCGTGAGCGCTACTATTTTATGCCAACAAGTGGTGCGACAACAAAGAAGAAACGCAGCATGAGCCAAGCAAAGCAACCGCAACAAGTCCGGGAGCACGAGCAACAAGACCAGGAGCAAGAGCAACAAGACCAAGCACTGCAGCAACGTGCGACGACGACCAACAATGATGACACAGACAACCGTCTCCAAACAGGCTCGATGATGCGGCTCACGGGCGGCGACGAGGTGCGAGTTCGCAACCTTTACGCCCAGCGAGGTCGATCGATTGCGCAAGCAGCGTAATAAAAAATGGATGACTAGCAATCAACAGAACTGTTTCCATGTCGATTTAACGTTCGCTCCCGCGATTTGCGAGTTGGCAAAACCATTGTCAAAAAACCATTGTTGAAACCATTGCCAAAACCATTGTTGAAACCATTGCCAAAACCATTGTTGAAACCATTGTCGAAACCATTGCCAAAACCATTGCCAAAACCCATTGTTGAAACCATTGCCAAAACCATTGCCAAAACCATTGTTGAAACCATTGCCAAAACCATTGCTGAAACCATTGTTAAAACCATTGTTGAAACCATTGTTAAAACCATTGTTGAAACCACGGTCGACCGACTGGCAAACCCATTGTGCGATCTCACAAGAAATCTCATTGACAACCCCAGAAAAAAAATATGCGTTCACTTGTGGCAAAATTTTATCCTCGCCAATGGTAGGACCAGAACAACATACGACAAGCGAACATCCGACACGCAACCTCCAAAGCGCAACGACATAACAACATGACTGACCTCAACATCGAGTCATCAAACAACCAAGACACAGCAGAGGTTGTCCAAAGCACAGTCGATGTGCAAAGCAGCGACATCGTCATGAAAGACGGCAACAAAGAGGCCTCCAACGGCGAAAGCGTCAACGCTCAAACCTCTTTCCCTACGGTTTCTACGACGACAAAGCGCAAAGAACGCAACAACGACGACGAAAATGACAGTAACATCGACGAGGTGCAATCGTCACCACCAAAGAAACAAAAACAAAGCAAAACAATGCAAAAGGAGAAAAAGCAAAAAGACCGACATCAACGAGGCGAACCGCGTTGTGGTCACGTTTCGCGCGACATCATCTACGGTGCACTGAGTGACGACGACATTGCCGCGCTCAATGGCATCGCCACTCGTTTGCCAAACGCCTACGACGTACGTGGTCGCCTTCGAACACATACGTTGCGTGCGGCAGCAAACACTCAACGCCGTTGGATCGATTTGATTCAACGAGCACAAGTATGAGCGCAATACGCGGCCATCTACGGTCGGGAACCTGTGGCGCTCAAAGAAGAGGCAGCAAATGCAACTCTAGAAATCGTGTAAAAAATAAATGTTTATATCACCGCTTTGAATTGCCCACAACAAGGCCAAGGAACGAAAAAACGCTTCCTCATACACGTCCATGGCCCATGCACGGCTGTGAAAAAGCCAGAGAACGAAAAAACGCTTCCCTACGCGCGGTGTCAAGCGAGCGAGCGAGAGAGAGAGAGAGAGCCAGGGAGAAAGCCAGGGAACAAAAAACGCTTCCCTACGCGCGGTGTGCGAGAGTGGGGAGAGAGAGCCAGGGAACAAAACATGACCTCAGCCAGCAAACGATCGCTCCAATGTTGTTTGTTTTTGACGACAATTGCATCTTACTCAATGGCCAACGGCAACCGAGAAACACGTTCGCGTAGATAAAACTCTCCTGCGATACAAACGCGCTCGGCATCTGCGCATTCGCCGCCACCCGTGCCTTGATTGATTGCTACCGCCAATTCGGGAAACGCCTTGCGATACGCCGAGCGTACAAACTGATCGATGCGGCATGCGCGACGCCATTTGCATCGAGCATGAGAATGAGAACGACGGCTTTGCACCGTGCGTTCTCCTTTCTCTTCGCGTGACTCGCCTTCCTCCTGCACGAAAGGCGACTCTACGAGACGAGCCATCGCTTTGCTCGTCGTCGGTACGTCGACCGGGTTGGCAACGTAAAGCCAGTCGCCGTCTGACGCCTGTACCAGCAATGCCCACAGTCGTTGTTCGGTACACACAGTGGCGCTTGTACTCGCATTCGATTGTCGATTCAACAACAATAGGTTGTCAATCGTCGTTTTTAACGTCGCGAATTGTTCCATCGTCAAAGTTGTTCTCGTTGATGACTCCACGGTCAGTGGCGGTGCGTGAGGCAGCACTGGAACGAGTTGAAGAAAGAGACGAGCGAGCAGCGCGACTTCATCGGCGGCCGGTGGGCGCGCTCGAGCAATGGCATGACGCAGCACAAACTGCTCGACTGTGCAAAGCGAGAACCAACCGCTAGGCGCACGAGTGCCAGGTGCGAAAGAATTTGCACCAGTCAGGACACAGTCGCTCAGAGTTTTTGTTGTAGGTTTGCTGTCTTCATTGCTTTGCTCGGCATCGCTGCTAAAACCGCTGTTACTTCCGTTGCTGCTTGTGTGGTTCTCATCCCCGATGCTACTGTTGCTGCTGCTACTGCTGCTGCCGCTGTTGTGACCGCTGTTGTCAAAGTCGTCCAACGTTACAGAAACCAATGACTTCACGTTGCGATACCTGCGTGCTAGGCGCGACTTCATTCTCGAATCAGTCTTGCTAAATGTTTCATGCTCGACGCCAAACGCAAACACGTGCTCGCCATCTGTAGCGAGATTTGCGCCACGAAACGCATCGAGTAGGCGCTTGAGATAACGACGTCGCGAGCGAGTGCTCATCAGGTTGCCCTCTTTGTTTTCACACAAAGCCAAGAAAAAAAACGTTATCCAACACACAAATGTGAAAAAAAAAGTTTACCAACACACACAAATGTTAAATAGTGCTAAATTTGCGACATTGATTTTAGAGCATTGATTTTTTGCATCGAAGCAAAGAACATCGATTTGATCAGAGTGTTGCCAATTTTCAAATGTCTTCACGATTTTGAACCAAACTGATACCATTCAAACCAAACTGTAATTAATAAAAAAGAATGCAATTAAATTGTAAAAAAGTTTGGCAAACCACGTGGAAGCGCCACCGTTTGCTAACAGGGCAGAATTATTTTTCTTCCCCTACTGGCAAGGCATGCTGGCACCAACCTCAACCAAAGACAAATTCTTGAACGCTTTTCGGTTTTTCTGTTTTCGGTTTTTCGGGTTTTCGGGTTTCGGGTTTTCAGGCATCCGTTTTTATCGCTTTTTCGGTTTTCGGTTTTTCGGTTTTCGGTTTTCGGACTTTGGCCTTCAGGCTTCCGTTTTTTCTTCAAATTTCGGTTTTTCGGTTTTTCGGTTTTTCGGTATTCGGTTTTTTTGGTTTTCGATTTTCGGTTTTCGGTTTTCGGTTTTTCGGTTTTCGGTTTTCGGTTTTTCGGTTTTCGGTTTTTCGGTTTTCGGTTTTCGACTTTTCGGTTTTCGGTTTTCGTTTTGGCTTCGGGCGTTAAGACGAGCGTGCCATCTGTGACAAAAAGCATACGTTTGACAAGTGACGTGACGTTTGGCAATGACAGCGGCAAGTGACAACGATTGGTTGGAACGGCGTGTCGCTTTAGCATTCGGTATTGTCAAAAAGAATTGGCAAACCATTAGTAAAACCATTGATGGCAAGTCAATCAAAGCCAAACGACATCGCTCCGACGGCAAGCCAACCGAGACACGTCGGACGGCAAGCCAACCGAGACACGTCGGACGGCAAGCCAACCGAGACAGTCCGACGGCAACGAGCCAACAAACGATGCATCGACGGCAACGAGCCAACAAACAACGTTCCGATGGCAACGAGCCAACTGAGACACGTCCGACGGCAACGAGCCAACCGAGACACGTCCGACGGCAACGAGCCAACCGAGATATGTCCGACGGCAACGACCAACCGAGACATGTCCGACGGCAACGAGCCAACCGAGACATGTCCGACGGCAACGAGCAACTCGAGACATGTCCGACGGCAACGAGCCAACCGAGACATGTCCGACGGCAACGAGCCAACCGAGACATGTCCGACGGCAACGAGCCAACCGAGACATGTCCGACGGCAACGAGCCAACAAACAAAGTTCCAATGGCAACGAGCCAACAAACGATGCATCGACGGCTAACAGCCAACAAACGATGCATCGACGGCTACAGCCAACCGAGGCGTGCCCGACGGCTAACAGCCAACCGAGGCGTGCCCGACGGCTAACAGCCAACCGAGGCGTGCCCGACGGCTAACAGCCAACCGAGGCGTGCCCGACGGCTAACAGCCAACCGAGGCGTGCCCGACGGCAAACAGCCAAAAACAATAGTACGACAACGCAAAGCATTCAAAACTGATTCTTTGGCACAAAAACCAACAATGCGCCACGCAAAATTCTATCGCTCGCACATAAATCAAATTTAAACATAAATATCAAAAATCAAAGCCCCATAGGCAAAATACAGAAATAACCACCTTAAAATACCCCACTCAAAACCCTAATCTCAAAAATAACCCTAACGCGTTTTATCTTTACCTGCATTAAATGACTGCAAAGCGCCAAACGAGCAAAAATAAATTCTTGTGCTGCAGGCTGTTGCTGTGTTTTTCGATCTTGTCTATCCTGTCGGCCTTATCCATGGGGAAAGCGCGCGGCCAACATCAGAAACCACCGGTGTTTATCGGGTTACAGCCGCTGCGCTTTCCCCATGGATAAGGCCGACAGGATAGACAAGATCGGGCGAAAAATTACAGCTAGGGTTAGGGTTAGGGTTAGGGTTAGGGTTAGGGT
>JADJRH010000002.1 GCA_016712345.1 Polyangiaceae bacterium | reverse complement strand
GGGGAGGTTGTTGTTCGAGGAGTTCCGGGTGTCGTGCGATAAGCAGTTGGAGGGCGAGGTGTGCAGCGGCGTCGATGAGGGGTAAGGGTTCTGGGAAGTGTTCAAGGGGAAGTAGCATGGGGGTAGATCCTTTATTTTTTTCGGGGATTGGATTTGGGTTTTGCGGGAGGGGAGAAGACGTCGAAGAAAAGTTTTTCGTCGAGTCGGGGGAGGTTTCGGTCGGCACCGGAGTGGAGAAGTTCGTCGGCGAGATTCATGAGGACGCGGTAGTTTCCGGCGGCGTGGTCGGCGAGAGTGGCCTTGAGCTCGGGGGTCATGAGGCTGGGATTTCCGGCGGCGGCGAGCAGGTGTTCGAGGCAGGTGCGCAGGTCTTCCCGAGAGGCATATTCGAGGTGGAGTCGCCTGCGGATGCGGGAGCCGAGAGGCAACAAGTCAGGTGAGCGAAACCGCTCAGGGAGGCGAGCATCGCCAGCGAAAACGACGCAGAGCAGTTGTTTGGAGTCGAGTTCTTTGCTGGAGAGAATGCGCAACTCGTTGAGGACGGCGGTGGGAGTTTCTTGGGCTTCATCCAAGAACAGCACGGGCCTTGTCAGGGTTTTGGCGATGTGTTCATTCCAGCGCGAGCGAAGCGCCTTGAATCCGCCCCAGCGATTATGGGTAGAGAGGCTCACGCCAAAGTGGTCGCCGAGTTCGCGGTAGAAGTCGCCGGTGCGGCTTTGAGGGTGTTCGATGGTTCCGACGACGACGTTTGGAAGGGTGCGAAGTCGTTCGGTCAAGACGCGCAGAGCGACGGTTTTTCCAGTGCCGGGGTCTCCCGTGACCATGGCGAAACCTCCGTCATGGGTGGCATGACAGACGCGTCGAGCAAACTGGTCGACCGTGGGTAGGACGAAGCAGGCTTCGGAGGGGAGGTCAGGTTGGAAGGGGTGAAACTTCAAGCCGTACAAGGTGAGGAATTTCATGTGGAGGGTGCTTTCTCGAAGCTCGGGTGAGGAGTGGAATCGACGGACTTGGGCAGGTAGGCGGGGGGTAGACCGGTAGCCGCATATTCCTCCATGAGTTGCCGCAACATTGGAGCGATTCCCGACGACGCCGGCGAGCTGGGACTTTCATCGCAGTTGTCCAACACACGCCGAGCACGGTCGGCGTTTTTGGCCTTGTCGAGAGGCAAAAGAGTCGTCAGATGAGTCCCACTGCGTGGGTCTACCAAGTCCACACTGGACAGATCCCACCGAGCGACTCGCAGGGTCAATCGGCGCAGTGTGCGGTAGGCAGAGGGCACTTCAAAGCGCACCCCGCCGACGGTCACCGTGCCATCACTGAGGCGCTGGGTCCGAATCAACATCATGCGGACTCGACGCCCCAAAAAACGCAGCGACGCTGGCGTCAATCGCTTTCGGCATCCCTCCCGGGCGCAACAAAGACTGAAACGCTTCATCGTTGCCGGTACCTCGACCACCTGACCACCACGCACTTTTCCGATCAAAATCTGACCGGTGCAATGCCCCTTCACAATGCGGGCAACCCCCCGACGCCGCCCTCTCCACGATCCCACGGTCCAGCTCCTCCCACTCCAAAAGAAGCTTGCCATCCACGTCCGCTTCACTCATCATGACCATCTCCGTTTCTTTCTCAAAATCGGAGATGACCCCTCGGAACAACTTATTCCAAGTTTTCTGAGGGGCTTTTTTTATCTCCCCTCAATTGTCTTGAACCATTCACCCCATTTGCCCCTCCATCTTGATGCTCGTGCTCAACCCAGGAGATTTGGCGGCGCTTCAGGTGAGCCAAGGTCCACGGTTGGGCGCCACCATTCACGCTGGTAGGCTTGGTTATACAAAGCCCAGTGACGGAGGATGCCGAGGTGAAACCACGTTTTTGTCAAGACAGGAGGTTGGGGGCGCTCGTTGTTGAAAATGGGTAGGTCGCCGAACAAACCTTTCCCTTCGTGGGCGGCGGTGTACTCTGTGTCGAGCGTCTCGACTCTGCCAAAGCCGCGAAATTCGCGTTCGTCGGGGTCATACCCGCCATGGTGGTAGGTGTACTCTTGGACAAATCGATGGCGGCGGACGGCGTCGTAGACTTCTACCCGTTCGACGACGTGCACTGGGAAAGGTAGAGGGTGCGCCCATGGGGTGCCGGCCGCCTTATCTGCCAAGTAGAATTTGGTGGAGGGCGCGTATTGGATCCTTGTTTCTAAGCCTAAGTTGTTTTTCACCGCTATCAGCAAATACGGTTTTGTATCGCCGATGAGGTCGGTGGCGCGGAGGTGGCAGTTGACGTTTTGCCACTTGTTGAGGGAGTACACAATTTGCGGGGTGCCGCGGCCGAAGGCGTCCACGACTCCCGCGGTGGAGGCGGCTTGACCGGAGACGCCGTACAATATGACGGGCTCTTTGGAAAATCCGTTTCCTGAATGGTTGAAAAAGACATAGGTGTCGTGAGGCCTGCCCACCACCGGCCGTGTGCTCGGCGCTCCGCGCCTGCGCGCCTCCTGGCCTCCCAAGCCCGGCTCGCTTGCGCGCGCTCGCAGACTCGCGTGCTCGCTCGACGCGGGCGGGAGGCCCCGCGTGATGACTGATCGACGCGGTATGGGTAGACGGGAAGGCAGATGACACTGAAGAAAATCGACCGCAAACGAAGCGGTGCAGGTCCGTTCACTCAGGCGAACGAACAGTGTTACTGGAATGGCCATGGGTAGACGGCGGGGCCATTGTCGTGCTCGCAAATCGGGTAGACAGTGGGGAAGGCATGTTCGTTTAACCGCTCCACTCTGAACGACCAAAAGAGGCGGGAGAGGGATCGTTTGGAGTGAGGGAGGGAGCAGTGAGTGCAGCGCCCCTACCACGGTTCAGGATGGAGAGGCGAGGCTGCGGTCCGTCCATCTACCCGTCCAAGTCTACCATTGCGTTCTATCCGCGACTGACATCCTAAGTCGTCAGAGGACCGTATAAAGCCGAGCCCCCTTTGGCGCGTTGCACGAACGCGCGGACTCCTGAACGGAAAACGATCCCTCTCCCGCCTCGCACCTTCACCGTCGAGGTCAACCCACTGCGTGCGTTTGCCCAGGGTGGTGACGTCGATATCGGCGAGGGTTTCAGGGTCAAAGTGGAGGGTTTTTTGCTTTTTGGTGGGGAGGGAATAGGTAAACTCCAGGGGAGGGAGAGATTGGGAAGTATAAACGATCGGTTCGTTGGGTTGACCCTGCTGGCGGATGTACCCTTTGTGGGTGGCGCTGGAGAGTAAAGTGATCGATTTGGACTGATTATAATTCAAGTCCACCGACGAAACGAGGGTAGGTCCGACACCCAACTCGGAGAAGTGATGGAAGACCAACACGCGTTGGCAGAGGCGGTAGGTGCGGAGGTCAAATCCGCCGCGGTAGGAGGAGAAAGGGTCTTGGCGGACGGCCCACTTTTTGTCAGGTGCGGGGGCGGGTGTTGGGGAGGTGAGGTCGTGGTCGCCGTAGTCAAAGACGATTTCAAACTGGGCGGTGGAAATGTCGCCCATGACGGTGTTGCCGTATTTGACTCGCTTGGGGTAGCGGTTGCCGGAGATATCGATCATGCGTTGGGCGTAAAATCGGTGTTGCTCGGCGGGGTCGCGCGAGTTGACTCCGTCGAGGTTTTCTGCGGCGTATTCCACTTCCATGACGTTGCCGTGCAGGTCTTCTACCCTGTCGAGGAGCCACGATAAAATGCGGTGGGGGGCTCGCCCCCGGGGTGAAGGATGGGTGCATGCTCGCGTTGGCGTGTGCTGCGGAACTCGTTCGTCGGTGCTGTGCGCCGACTCGTATTGCCGTGCGCTGCGTAGCTCGTTCTTCGGCGTTGCGCACCGACTCACTCAGACAGTCCTCGCACCCGCCACCGCTGTGCTCGCCCCCATCCTTCTCCCCTCGCTCGCTGCTCATGGGTAGATTGTCAAGGAGCGGGGTGGACAGGCACGAGGTCTTCGGCACCTGACAGGACAAAACTGTCACTTTCAAACGCGTCGTTGTATTGAGGTAGCCGGCGGTCCATGCGGCGGGTCACTGCGCCGAGCGACAAATTCCACCCGAGTCCAAACACGCCGTTGCCGGAGCCTGAATCGTACGACAACGCGAGGGAAGGTCCAAAGCCTCGTGCGCTCGGGCCTGGGATGGGGATGGCAAAGCTACCCGTGCCTGTGGCGGGGTTGGTTTTGAACGTGTCGCCGAGGGGTTGGATGGCGCCGCCGCCTTTGGGGAGAGAGAGGGAAGGTGCACGTACAGCGTCAATTTTGGCGGAGGGGATACTTGTTTGGGTAGGTTGGGGAGGTGGAGCCGGTGGGGCGGCGATGACTTGGATGGAAGGAGGGGCGCCGAGGGCGACGCTGTTGGTGTGGCCGGCGTTGGGCGGGCCGGAGTTTGAAAGGCTATTTGCACTGTGCGCGCCGCCGGAGTTGCTGGCCGAACTTTGGCCTTGGCCGGATGCACTTTGGCCGTTGGGTAGACCAGTGGATGCGCCATCCGCAGGTGAAGAGCCTTGACTGGGTTGGGAAGTGGATGTCAGGTCAGGTCGATGTTTCACGGTATACCTCTTGAGGTGATGCCTTCGAATGTGGGCCCGGCGCGTAACGCCGGGCGGATCAGGGCCAAAACCAAAGGCTTTGCAGGGCCAATGGGTAGATGGCTTTGCGAACAAACGGGTGGGCTCGTGCGAGGGGTCAACCTCGCGACAAGTGAGCCGAACGCCGTTTGGGCGCGCGATGTTTGAGATGCGATGTCTGTTGCGAATGAGCGTCTTTATTGGGCGGGGCTAAAAACGCCTCCCTCTGTTTTGAAGATATTTTTTTGCAGGCTCAAAAAAGCCTTCGCCTGCGTCACTCGCCGAGAATACAGAGCGCGCAAACCTGCGCAAGATCGCTAAACAGATGCCCAGGTCAAACTATGTCAACGCTGCGCCCGCCCGGCTTATGGCCGAGAGTAAACCTCCCCCGGCCCAGCGCAGGCGCGAGCGTGCGAGCGCTGAGCATGGCCTTGGGGGAGACAGGTGGGCGCAAGCCCACCGAGTGGGGGCAGCCTTAGAAAAATGGAACGCGAGTTGGGACGGACTACGATAGGAGGGTGGGTGACTGCTCGCACGAGGCGGTTCGGCGAAACGACACCCCACCACGCGAGCCAGTAGACAACCAACCATCGCTCATATACCCAACAACTACGATAGGAGGGTGGGTGACTGCTCGCACGAGGCGGTTCGGCGAAACGACACCCACCACGCGAGCCAGTAGACAACTAACCATCGCTCACATACCCAACTACTACGATAGGAGGGTGGGTGACTGCTCGCACGAGGCGGTTCGGCGAAACGACACCCCACCACGCGAGCCAGTAGACAACTAACCATCGCTTACATACCCAACTACTACGATAGGAGGGTGGGTGACTGCTCGCACGAGGCGGTTCGGCGAAACGACGCGCAGCGCCCCCAGGCGGCAATTGCAAGGAAAGGCGAAGCCGCGGTCCGACGGATCTACCCGTCAAGTCACCCAGTACAGAAAACAAAACCTGACAGACACCCACCGCGCACCGGGTCGGACCGTATAAGGCTGAGCCCCAAATGGCGCGTCGCGCGTCGGCTTGAGCCGAACCGCCGTAGGGCGAGCAGTTCACCCACCCGACGCACGAGCGCCCCCAGACGCCGGTGCAAGGAAAGGCGAAGCCGCGGTCCGACGGATCTACCCGTCAAGTCACCCAGTACAGAAAACAAAACCTGACAGACACCCACCGCGCACCGGGTCGGACCGTATAAGGCTGAGCCCCAAATGGCGCGTCGCGCGTCGGCTTGAGCCGAACCGCCATAGGGCGAGCAGTTCACCCACCCGACGCACGAGCGCCCCCAGACGCCGGTGCAAGGAAAGGCGAAGCCGCGGTCCGACGGATCTACCCGTCAAGTCACCCAGTACAGAAAACAAAACCTGACAGACACCCACCGCGCACCGGGTCGGACCGTATAAGGCTGAGCCCCAAATGGCGCGTCGCGCGTCGGCTTGAGCCGAACCGCCGTGGGGCGAGCAGTCACCCACCCGACGCACGAGCGCCCCCAGGCGGCAATTGCAAGGAAAGGCGAAGCCGCGGTCCGACGGATCTACCCGTCAAGTCACCCAGTACAGAAAACAAACCTGACAGACACCCACCGCGCACCGGGTCGGACCGTATAAGGCTGAGCCCCAAATGGCGCGTCGCGCGTCGGCTTGAGCCGAACCGCCGTAGGGCGAGCAGTTCACCCACCCGACGCACGAGAGCCGAACCGCCGTAGGGCGAGCAGTCACCCACCCGACGCACGAGGCCGCGGTGTCAGCTTGTTGCGGATGGCCGGTGGGAGAGAACTTTGCCGGAGCGGGCGCCGGTGTGTACACCTGACTTGACAGTCCAATCGCCGTTGACAAACACGTGGATCACACCTTCTGGGGAGTTGTGCGGGTCTTTATAAGTGGCCTTGTCGCGAACGTTGGGTGGGTCGATCACCACAACGTCGGCCACGGCGCCGGGGCGAAGGACACCGCGATCGGTCATACTCAGTTTTTCTGCCACGAGACCGGTCATTCGATAAATGGCGTCTTCAAGCGTGAGAACCTTGTTGCGGGCGACGTAGTGTTCAAGAACGCGTGGGTAGGTTCCAAACGTGCGAGGATGGGCTTTGCCTTCTTTTAGAGGGAATCCGTCAGTTCCAATCATAGTGCGGGGATGGGCGAGCACTTGCCGAACGTCGTCTTCACTCATGACGTGGGCAATGGCGCTGACCGCTGTTTCTTCTTCGATCAGTAAGTCAATAGCGGTATCGTGGAGGTTTTGTTTGCGTTCGCGCGCGATATCCCCGAGGCGGCGACCTTCATAGTGGCGTTGATTTTTGACCGAGTTGATTACCACCACTTCACCCATTTTTTTGAGGATCATGGGAAGAAGCCACTTTTTGGGGACGCGCGAGAGCACCTTGGGTAGATCAACATAGGCGAGGAGTTGTTCTTTTGCTTCCGCAATGATTTTTTCGCGGGTAGCGGGATCTCGCAGCCTTTCGAGCAATTTTTGGGAAGATCCTTCAAACGCCCAAAGGGGAACGAACATGGCGGACAATACAGTGGAGCCGGCGGTGTAAGGGTACACATCGCTGTGAACGGAGAGCCCTTTCATGTTGGCGTCGTCTACCATGGAGAGGGTTGTTTTGACTTTACCCCAGTTGAAATGGCCGGCGGCTTTGTGGTGGGAAATTTGTACAGAAACGCCGGCGCGCTCGGCAATTTCAATGGCTTCAGCCACGGCCTCTATTAATCGCGACCCTTCATTGCGAAGGTGAGATGCGTAGATACCTCCCCGCGCGGCTACCACTTGACTCAGACCCACAAGTTCATCGGTTTTTGCATACGCACCTGGAGCGTACACAAGCCCAGTGGAAAGGCCAAAAGCTCCCTGGTCCATCCCTTCTGCAACAACGGCTTGCATGGCAGAAAGCTCGGTGGCTGTTGGGATGTTTTCTGACATGGCCATGACCATGGCTCTGACATTGCCGTGTGGAATGAGGGGAGCCGCGTTGACGCTGATTCCAGGTTGGTGAAGGCGGTCACGGTAATGTGAAAGGGAGGGTGAACACATGGCGCCGCTTTCACCGAAAACGATGGGGGCAATGCGTTCATACATGGCATCAACATGCGGGTTGGAAGGGTGCAGTCCGAGGCCGCAGTTGCCGATCACTTCTGTGGTGACGCCTTGGAGAACTTTTGCTTTTGCTTCAGGATCGCGGGGAAGGGAAAAATCGCCGTGGGAGTGCATGTCAATGAAGCCGGGAGCGACGACGAGGCCTGCGCAGTCAACCACTTCATCCGGGGGTAGATCTGTGACGCCGACCTGAGCGATATACCCATCTTCGATGAGGAGATCGCCCTGTCTCGGGGGCAATCCGGTTCCGTCGACGAGGGTGGCACCTTTGAGAAGCAGGCGGCGAGGTTTCATTACAGCGCGTTATAGCCGCGAAGCCTCGTACGCACCACTCAAAATAGTGAGAATGGCAACGAATGTTGGCCCGTGTTGCCTTGAGGTCATTTTGCGGCGCAAAATGACGTCATGTTAGCTGCCGATGTTTTCACGCAGCATGGCGCAGAACAGCGCGCCCTGTTCAATGGCATCTTCAACGGCAACGTGGGTATGCGGTTCAGGCGGGAACCAGCGTTTGGGCATGTTGCGTTTGACAGACTCGCGGTATGGCAATTTGAGGACTGCCATGGCGTAGGTTTTGATGTCCAATGCGGAGAAAGAAAAGGGGCTTTTTCCGGTGAATTTGATGAGGTATCAATAAACGAATAAAAAATCGTAGCCGGCGGGGTACCCCACAAAGACGGGCCTACCGGGGAGGTTGTTGAGCCAGTCTGAAAATCGGCTCATGGCAAGGTTGGGAGCTTCAGGATCTTTGCGACACTTGGCCCAAGCTTCTGGATTTTTGTCCCAAAACGCTTGGGTGGAAGGTTCGGGTTGAGCGCCGTCGAGTTGAATGAGGTTGACTGAAAACGTGGAGTGGAGCGTTCCACTGGGTAGGTAGGCGGCGGATCCCAAGCTGAGCATGGAGTGGGGGCCGGGGATGGGGCCGTCGGCCTCAATGTCGGTGCTGACGTAGATTTCGCCGGTGGGTCGCATGGCAATTGGGGTGGGTAGGGGATGGAATACGGAGGTGAATGGGTATGGGTAGATCGGTGGTTTGCTATTGCGGTTGAGTCCACGTGGGTGTGGCGATAATGCATGTCACGTTGTGTTCGCCGCGCGCTTGAACGGCCTTGTCGACAATCATTTTGCAGGCGACTCCGGGGTCACGCGCGTCGTACAACATTTGGAGGAGCTGAGGGGGTAAGACCACCGAGGAGACACCGCGACTGGCGAGTATCAGGCCGTCACCGGGAGCAAAGTCGGTTGTCATGTAAAACGGCGGCATGGGGTGAGGAACGCCGAGTGGAACGGTTGTGACGGGCATGGCGGAGGCCGATCCTGGAAGGCCGGCGGGAGCGACCAGGGTGTCACCGCGCGACAGTTCGGCAATGACGGGGCCGCGAACGACGTACGCACGCGTGTCGCCCGCCTGAACGATGTCAAGTCTGCCATTTTGGATGACGGCAATGGTGACGGAAACGGCGGTATCTGAAAATCGCTGGTCGAGGGCACACGAGCCCACCGCGGAGGCCGTGGCACTGGTCACAGCTGTGAGTTTGTTGCGGAGGGCGTTTTCTTCAGTGGGTAGACTTTCTGACGTGAGGCCTCGGAGGAGGCTTTCTGCAGCGACCCACGCATTTTTAAAGCCCTGGGCAACACTGCGCTCGGCGGCGGCCGGACCTCGTGACCAGTCGAGCAGATGGCCGGAGAGCAGGACAAGCCCAACGCCCTGCTGTCCCCACACGGGCCCGACACCCTGAAACGGATCGCGCGCGAGGCACTGTTGAAAATCGGTGATGAAGTAGGCGTCGAGGTTGAACTTGCGTTTCAACCCCTGATGGGTGGCCGATGCGACTGTGAGATGGGTGGGGGTGCGGCCTTCGCGGTACACGCGGTCGATACTACAGCAAGTTGGGCGACGCGGCGATCGGTTTGATCGGCGCATTTGATTTGAAAGGTGTGCGTTGCGTACACAACAGGGAGGTGAGCGTCACAGGCGTTTCTACTGTCCGAAACCGAAGCTGCCGCTGGCGGAAGCGGTGCCTCCGCCGGCGAAGGAAGCGGGGGACGCTTGGCCGACCTGAACGACAAGGGAAAGGAACGCGGCGGGTTTCAGCCCTTCATCGGGGCCGGTTTCATTTGTAATGTATTCAAGACCAATGCCGGCGAGCAGACCAACGGATGTGGTGTTTCCACCCGAGCCGAGGACCGGGATGGTGGGTGCGATTCCAATGTACCCGAGGAAGCCGACGCGGCCGTCGCCGAGGGATTGGACAAATCCGCCGACTTGACCTGCCACGGGGAAAGCTCTGCGCTGGACAGGGTCATAGTTGTCAACCGCGAGAGCAACGCCGACGGCGGAGAGCACGCTGCGTGTGAAGATGGGTTTTTCTACCCACGGGGCGCGGGTGACCTGAAGAGTTCCGATCATGGCCGGGACGGTGATGTACGCCCGAAGGCAGGTGCCGGCGTTTTCAACCGTTTCAAAGTTGGTTTCACCACAGAGGGGAACCGAGTGAATGGTCACTGTGCCCACGAGGCGGCGAGCACCTTCGGCTTCACCGGGGTCATACGAGCGGAGGCTGGAGGCCACGCGCGCAGCGTCGGAAAGGAGAACCACCTTACCATCGGGCGAAAGAGGATCGGAGTAGACAGCAAGTCGAAGGCGAGAGTCGCCGTCGAAGTTTTCTGACAAGGCGGGAATCATGAACTCGGCGTTGCTGGGTGTGACTATCCACTTCCCATCGGGCAGAAGTTCAATGGGGGCGCCGTTGCTTGTGCGATCGGTGCGTTGGAGCGACACGTGGAGCGCTAAAGGTGCAACCAAACGGCGCTTGGTTTGGCCCATGAGGCTCACACGGCAATTGCCGAGGCGCAGGGGCTCGGGCGCAATCACAAGGGATTGGTGCGCGAGGGGTTGAGGGCCGGGTTTGTTGGTGTCGGAAGGTGGAGCCGACGGGGGTGGACCCGATGGGGAGATCGCTACGGGGCCGGCGGCGGGCGGAGTGGGTTTGGACTTGTCATCCGTCGCCGGAGTTGCACCGGGCGGTGGGGTAGATTTGGGTGGTGTGCCGGGCGGCGCAGAAGGCGCGGATCCGGCGGGTGGAGCAGGGGGTTTTGCTCCGGGCGGTGCGCTTGCCGGAGGAGGAGGGGCCGCGCCGGGTTTGACCATTTGCGCGCCGGGAGGAGGCGTGGGAATTCCACCCTCGCTGGGAGCTTTTCGAAGGGTGGGCCCGCAGTCTACCTGGAGGTCGGCCTGAACGGGATCGGGGAACAAAAGCCGCGCCGGATTGGACTCGACAAGGTTTTCTAGCGCGGGGACGGACACGCGATACGTGGCGTTGACAACGTTGCCGCTGGCCGGTTGTTCGAGGTTGAACGCGGTGACACGAATCCACCCGCCGGATGGGAAGATGCGCAGAACGGTGCCGTCGGGGCTTCCACATCCGCCGCTCGCGACGAGGAAAACGGGGACTGTGAAGGTGCGCTGGAACGGTTGAACGCGGGCGTTTCCGCAACTGTCAACAATGGCAAGGTAGCGGAAGTCTGCCAACTCTGCCTGACGAGGCCATTGTAGGCCTAGGGTAAGTTCTCCCATGTCAGGTGTGCGTGCGGCTTCTCGACCGTCTTTGAGAGCCTGGATTTTGGGGACTTTCTTTTGATCTGTTGGGACGGGTGCGTAGGCCGCGATGTGGGCATACGAGCGTCTACCGATCAAGATCGGGTCAAAATCAAGGACGCGACGCCCACCTGACATGCGGCCCCAAATGGTAAGGGGCAATGGTAGATTGGGGGTTTGGAGCTTGATCGAGCGAAGCATTTCGTCGCCGATTGAACTCTGACCGGTTTCACCGACGGTGGCAGTACACCCGCCGCCTGCGCACAGCCACTTTCCACCTTGGCGTGCCGTTTCTACTGGGATGGGGTCCACGTCGCGGATGGATACCCAGACTTTGCTCGCGTCGGGGAAGATTTCAAGGCTCGCGGAGGGAGGAGCGGCCCCACCCGGGCCGCGAACCACTTGGAGGCTGCCTGAAAAGTCCGCCGTGGAACTGCCCGACCCGGAGCCGACGTTGCGTCGCGGGGGCTCGGGCTCGTCGGGATCTTCCGGCGGGTCGTAGTAACCGGGATCGTCGGGGTCTTGCGCGCGGGCAAGCGACGGGATCAGGGAGATCGCGAGCAGCGCTGCGAGGGCTGAAATGAGGCGCTGAAATAGGGCCCATTTGCCCGATGAAAACAGGGTCGCATTGGAGGTTGGCATGCGTGTCTCGCGGGTTTTCACGGCACCGGAACCACGGTGACAGGGATGGATTGGCAATCTGGATTTTTGTAGAGCTGCGGCCGAACGTGCAGAACGGCTTCGCCCGGTTCGCCCGGTGTGACGACAAGCGACGTTGGGTCGGTGCCTTCGCCGGAGAGCGTCTCCGATGCTTTGGAGAGCTTGAGTACACTTGGGTTGGAGGACTCGAGGTCCACGTCGAGCGGGATGCGCTTGAGATCGGTGTTGAACGCCGAGATCTCGAAGAGCGGTGCGACGTCGTCCTGCGTGACAACATCGGTGAGGGCGGAAACGCGCAAAACGCGGGGTTCTGGAACAACGTCAAATGCGGGCTCGGGTGAAACACTCAGCGCGCCGGAAGTGATCGAAAGGCCCACGTCGCCGCCGAGATCGCTGAAACAAACGT
The DNA here is from genome assembly GCA_016712345.1 of Polyangiaceae bacterium. Lineage (GTDB taxonomy): Bacteria > Myxococcota_A > Polyangia > Polyangiales > Polyangiaceae > JADJRH01. The sequence continues at coordinate 725,754 of JADJRH010000002.1, read as the reverse complement.
AGAACGGCGGTGACTGGCCGGTGGCATCGAGCAATACGCGAAGGCGCGTGACGCGATCGGCATCGGCACAGTCTTGTGAGAGCGAGAGCGCGCCTTCACTGCTGCGCGACTCGATGATCACGGGGGCGTTGGCGACAACATCGGGGTCATCGACCGGGGGAGCCGCCCGGACGAACGCTTCGCGCGCGCGAATGTTGCCGGGGCGCCACTTGGATCCGAGGTCGTCGGGAAGGGCGTCGATGTTGGTGCACGCAAGCGCTGTGTAGGTTGGCAAAACGCGGCCCGTATCGGAAAGGCCCGAGGCGATCATCTCGAAGTTGGTGACGGTGGAGGGCAGTCCGGCGGGTAGAACGTTGAGTACACTTTCTTTGCGTTGATCGGCCCATGTGACAACCACTGTGGCCTCACCGGACCAGGTGCCGAGGGCGGTGACGTTGAATCGGGCGACACCTTCAGGAGTGGCTGTACACCTGAATTTTCCGTCTTTTTCTTTGCAGGTGACGGCGTCTTCCTGTTCGTCGGAATCGGACTCGATGAGCAACGCTTCGGAAGGTTCGATGTGTACATCGACGAAACCGCCGTTGGCGGCCTCGGATCCCTCGACAAGCAACAACGTGACGCCGGTTTTGAAGGGCGCTTGGCGCGGCTCTTTGCCTTTGCCTTCGGCATCGAGATCATCGGCGGCGAACAGGGCGCCGGCCACGTCGAAACGGAGTTCAACGTTGCCGCTGGGGCCGAGGGGGTATCCGCGTTCGATGCAACCCGACACGCCGACCGCAATCGCCGCGGAGGCGATGAACAGTGCGGCGGCTCGCTGGGGAAGGTGCGCGGCGCGGAACCGATGCCCCGAACGTGGGGCCGGTCTGCGGTCACTCATTTTTGGTAAATCTCCGTGTATTCCGTGCCGAGCGGGTGGCGATGCCAGACGTAGGCGCTCTGCGGGAAGCCGTTGTCATCGGTGAAGTCGCACTGGCCCAATTCCCACTCGGTGTGCCAGGCGCTCGCGCCGGTCATTGGATCGATGGAGGCGGAGTGCATCGACACATCCTCGGAAGCGTGCTCCATGGCGCCGTGAGCGAGCGTTGCACTGGTGTCGACGTGAGCTTCAAGAACAGCGAGCGGAACACGCGCTACCCGGCCTCCGGGCAGCGGAATCAAGAACACGTCCTCTTTCGACGAATTCGACATACGTCCTCGGTATCAAGCGCTCCGCAGCTTCGGAGCGGATCATGCAGCCCCACCGGATCCAAGCTTCACGCGTGAACCCGTTGCGGCGTACTAGACGAAGATACCCGAACGGTCGATTCCTTGGTTGGTTCGTGAAAAGGCGTCGAACACGTGCTTCGTGCGTTGGGCACGTGCCCGGAAGCGGCCACCCCTAGAGCACCGAATACCTTGAATCGCGAATGAACTCAGCGATTTGGGCGGTGCTCTACGCAGTTCGCAGCTTTGTGAGCGCCTCTTCGAGCGCATCGAAGCTGTGAATGAGTTTGAGCCCGGGGTCGGTAACGCCGAGGCGGGACGCGCCTTCACCACCCACCCAAACTTCAACGCGGCGGGGCAGCTCGGAGAGCATCCAGCGTATGTCGGTGGCCGCGCCTTGCACGTCGGCACTGGAGGTGATTGTGAGCCCCACAACATCGGCGGAGAGTGCTCGCGCTGCTTTGACGATTTGATCGCGGGGTGTGTTGACGCCGAGAAGTCGAGGTGTTGCCCGCTGCGACGCGAGGTACAACGCGACCATTTCCAAACCGAGAGCGTGTTGCTCGTGTGGGAGCGTGGCAAGGAGCACAATAGGGCGCGCCAAGCCGTCTTCGGACGTGGAGAGCATGAGGCGCAGCAACGTGGACAAAGCTTCGCTCGCGAGGTGTTCGTGGCGAACTTCAATGCGTCCGGCTTCCCACGCGGCGCCTACTTCGACAATAAATGGGTACGCAACTTCGGTGACAAACCGCTTGGATCCAAGCCTGAGGGCTGCTCGGCGAAGTTCGGTTTGAAGGGCTTCGGTTTGGTCGCCGATGAGGTGCTGCATGAGCCCGTGAAGGGTGGGCAGCGCGCCTTCGGTGAGGGGTTCGGGGCGGGCGGGCGCAACTTGGTGAAGGATGTCGTTTAGTTCTGCGCTTGTTTTTCCGACGATTTCGCCGGGGCGATAGCCCGCCTTCATTGCGCGCGACAGGAGATGAAGGGTTTCGATATCGGCTTCGGAGTAAGTGCGGCTGCCTCCTCCCGTGCGCTCGGGCCGAGGAAAACCGTATCGCCGTTCCCACATGCGAAGCGTGTCGGCGGGAATGCCGGTGAGCCTTGAAGCGACGCGGATTGAGTAGGAGCGCTCAGCGACGAGACCACTTTTGCCAGCGCGCGCGCTTTTGACCGGCGCCTTGGCGGGTCGCACAACAACGGGTGCCGCATCACCTTCGTCTATTATTTGACCAATTTTTGATAAATTATCGGGCTCCGCTGTGAACAACGGGGAGGACGAAACAAGCACGTCTGTGTTGGCGCGCCCATTTCCATTGTGCATGGCCGGTTTTCCGTCGGCATTGCTGCGAAGCGATCCCATGATCAGGAGCCTAAACGTTAGACAAACATTTGTCAATCACTAGTCATGCATAAATTCGGCGGTTGTTCGCGGCGAGGTCTTCACGGGGCGGCGAGTTTGAACATGATGAGTGACATGAGCCACGACGACGAAGACGAATCCGATGACTTGCTCAAAACGATCGAGATGAAGTCGGTCGACCCGACGGCGGAAGTCGAAGCGTTGTTGGGCGAACTGGATGATCTCTTGAAGAACGGCGACGTGGGCGCGGCGCTCGCGGCGAAGGGGATCAACGGGAGCGTGGCGTTGCTCGCGTCACAGGGACTTGCCGCTTATCTGCGCGGCAAAAAGGCTGAAGCCGCCGATGATTTGCAGGCCGCTGCGGAGGAGATCAAAGATCGGTTGGCGCTGTCGGCTTCGACGCGGGGCACGCCGAACTGATGCGATTCGTCACGATGTTCTTCGCCGCCCGCAATGCGGTGCTATGAGCACCGCGTGACCAGGCATTTCGAGCCCAAACCTGAGTGGCTGAAGGTCCGCGCGCCGGGCGGCGACACGTATCAATCGCTGAAGCAGACATTTCGCGAGCTGGATCTTGCGACTGTTTGCGAAGAGGCGCGCTGCCCGAACGTCGGCGAATGTTGGCGCGAGGGCACGGCGACAGTGATGTTGCTCGGCGACACGTGTACACGTGGCTGCCGTTTTTGCGCTGTGACGACAGGCGATCCGCGCGGCATGGTGGATTCGAGAGAACCCGAGCACACGGCGCGCGCGATCGCTCGGCTCAATTTGCAATACGTCGTGATGACGATGGTGAATCGCGATGACTTGCTCGACGGCGGCGCGGAGCACGTGGCGCGAACCGTTTCAACGTTGCGAGGGCTACGGCCGGACATTTTGGTGGAAACGTTGGTCGGCGACTTCTGTGGCCACCTTTCGAGTGTGGACACGGTGGTGGACGGCGGGCCCGATGTGTTCGCGCACAACATTGAAGTGGTGAAGCGTTTGCAACGGTCGATTCGCGATGTGCGTTCGAGTTATGAGCAGTCGCTGGCTGTACTCAAGCGCGCGAAGGAGCGCATTGAGAAGGACTCCTCAAAAAAGCGGCTAACAAAGAGTTCGATCATGGTGGGGATCGGCGAGTCGAACGATGAGGTGCTTGAAGCGATGGCCGATCTGCGCGCAGCGGGAGTGGATGTGCTGACGATCGGTCAATACCTGCGACCGTCGCCGAAACATGCGCCGGTGGATCGATATGTACACCCGGATGTGTTTGAGCGGTTTGCGCGCGCGGGTGATGCGATGGGCTTTATGTACACAGCGAGCGGGCCGCTCGTTCGATCGAGTTACAAGGCTGCGGAGGCTTTTTTGCGCGGGGTTCTCGGGAGCAGGGCCGACGAAGGCGCAACGCCGTACGGACACGTGGATGCGATGCTTCTCGATCGGCTGGAGGTGGCGCGGCGTGAAGCGGCCCGCGTTGCGGAGGCCCTGGGAACGCCGACGAGTGATGGAATGGCGCCGCGAGAGAAGCTCCTTTCACCCGAGGCGCTTGTGCGGCGCGGTTGAAGGACTGGGCTACGCCGCGGCGCCGCTTGCGATCTCGGCGGGATCGAAAGCGCCGCGTTCAGTGAAGATTTTGGTGATGAGCGCGGCGGGGGTGACATCAAACGCGGGGTGACGGGCACCGACGCCATCGGGGATGAGGACGGCGCCGCCGACTTTTGCAACTTCGTCGCGGCTTCGCTCTTCGATGGGGATTTTGGATCCGTCGGGGGTGTTGAGATCGACGGTGCTCCACGGGGCGGCGACGTAGAAAGGAATGTTGTGCATGCGGGCCAAACACGCGACGGAGTAGGTTCCGATCTTGTTGGCGACGTCGCCGTTTTTGGCGATTCGATCGGCGCCGACGACAACGGCGGAGATCTCGCCGCGCGCCATGTAGAAGCCTGCCATGTTGTCGGCGAGCACTTCGACGTGGATGCCGTCTTTGTGGAGTTCCCACGCGGTGAGGCGGGCGCCTTGCAAGTACGGGCGCGTTTCGTCGGCGAGGACGCGGATGTTTTTTCCAAGTTCGATGGCGCCGCGAATGACGCCGAGGGCGGTGCCGTATCCGCCGGTGGCGAGCGCTCCGGCGTTGCAATGCGTGAGGATGGTTCCTGTGTCGGGAAAATATTCGCCGCCGATGCGGCCCATGGTGCGGCACGCGGCAACGTCGTCGATGTGAATTTGGCGCGCGAGATCGGCCATGGCCTGCCAGCGATCGGCTCCGGGGGAATGGGCGTGTTCTTCGGCGAGGCGAAGGCACTTGCTCACAGCCCACGCGAGATTGACGGCGGTCGGACGGGCGGCGTTGAGAACGTTTCCGGCGTTGCCCATGGCGTGCAGGTATCCGGCGGCGTCGAGGGAAAGCGCTTCGAGCGCGGCGAGGACCATGCCGTACGCGGCAGAGATTCCAATGGCGGGCGCGCCGCGGACAACCATGGTCTTGATGGCATCGGCGACGCCTTTGGCCGATGTGTACACATGATATTTTTCGGAGACGGGGAGGTCGCGCTGTTCGAGGAGGTACACGCGGTCGTTTGTGCGGGCCAGTTCTGCCGCGGAATAGGACGACTGCGAAAGCGCGGCATCGGGGTGCCAAGGCGGACTTTGGGTCATTCCAAGGGCTAAAGCACCGATCGGTTTGGTTCGTCAATTGGGCAGTGGCGCCTGCGTACACAATGGCGGCCGGACGGAGGCGAGCGGCTTTCGTTTGGCCCTCCCGCAGCCGGGCGAAGCACGGATGCTTGGGAGGGCAGCGCGAGGGAGCGAAGCGAACCGAGCGCGGGGGTGGGCAGCTTGTTGAGAAGAAGCGTTTTGGAGGGAGGTGGCGCGGATGCTTTAGATGTAAAGCATCGGCGGGAAATTATTCTGCGACTTGTTGCTTTGAGCCGGCGATGGATGCGGCTTTTTGAACGAGGGTGATGAACTCTTGCTGGTCGATCGCTTTGGAGGCTGAGCCTTGGGCGACTTTGAGTACATCGGCGAATGTGTACTCACGAGCGTGCGGGCTTTGGCGGAGGATCTCGGCGAAAGAGGCAACGGCGGCGGCAAAGCGAAACGCTTGAGGGGCTTCGTCGAACGTGGGGGAGATTTCGGTCGCGGCCATGGCGTAGTTGGTTTCGGCCGCGGGATCTTGGGCTTTTGCGTCGGGCGTTTTGTGGCGAAGGCGCACAACGATGGGTGCTGTGGAGGTGTTTTTGAGAACGACGTCGTACATGGCGGTGACGGAGTGGCCGGAGCCGATTTCACCGGCGTCGACTTTGTCGTTGCGGAAGTCTTTGTCGGCGATGTCGCGGTTTTCGTAGCCGATGAGGCGGTAACTTTGGACCACCGCGGGGTCGAACTCGACTTGGACTTTTACGTCTTTGGCGACCACTTCGAGCATGGCGCCGGCCTGTTCTGAAAAGACGCGGCGGGCTTGTTGTTCGCTGTCGATGTACGCGTAGTTGCCGTCGCCCTTGTCGGCGAGCTGCTCCATCATGGTGTCTTTGTAGTTGCCGTTTCCAAAGCCGACGGTGGAAAGTTTGATGCCTTTGTCTTTGTAGCCCGCGATGGTTTTTAGGATGTCGTCGTGGGAGGTGTTGCCGATGTTGGCGTCGCCGTCGGAGAGGACGATGACGCGATTGACGTGGCCGGCGACGGCGGTTTGAGAAGCGAGGCGGTAGGCGTTTTCAATGCCGCTGGCCATGGCTGTTCCGCCGCCGGCGATGAGGTCGTCGATGGCGGAGAAGATTTTGCCTTTTTGGTCAACGCCGGTGGGCTCTAAGACCACTTTTGTGCTGCCGGCGTATGTACACAACGCAACGGTGTCGCCTTGTTTGAGCGACTCGGTGAGCATGCGGAGGCTTTTGCGAACGAGGCCGAGTTTGTCTTCGCTTTGCATGGAGCCGCTGGTGTCGACGAGGTACACAACGTGGACGGGCTTGCGGTCTTTTTCGGCGACGCGTTTGGCTTGAACGCCGACTCGGACGAGGTGGTGGCCTTTTTGGAAGGGCGACGGCGCGGCTGCGAAATGAACGGCGAAGGGGCCTTGTTGCGGTGATGTGTACGCATAGTCGAAGTAGTTGAGAAACTCTTCGGCGCGGACGGCTTGGTACGGAGGGAGGCCACCTTCGAGAAGTTTGCGACGGGAGATGGAGTAGGACGCGGTGTCGACGTCGATGGAGAAGGTGGAGAGGCGGTCTTTGGCGGGGTCGACGGTGGGGTTGACGCCGTAGTCTTTGTAGTCCTCGGCGGTTTTGGGATCAGCGGCGGGCATGGCCACAGCGACGTCGCCCATGGGTTTCGCCGGTGGAGGTGCGTAGTAGGCCTCGGACGGTGCGCCCCCGTAGTGCGAAGCGCCGCAACCGGTGGCAAAAACGGCAAACAGGGCGGCGCAAAAACCAAATTGGACCGAAGAGCGCATGACCTTCCTCCGAGGGAGAGACTGGATATGTATCGCGTTCGGGCGCGCAAAAACGCTGGAAACGCGGACCAAGCCGAGAATGTGAGGGCGCGGTTTGGCGGGGTTGGGAAGAGAACGGATGTTGGCGGCGGCGCTTACAGGGCGGGCTAGAGCACCGATCGATTTGATTCCGTAACCCAATGGATAGTTTGCTTGTGTACTCAAACAGGCAAAAGCAAGACATAAAGCCCAGGCCCGAAGCTCCCACCGCGTGACAGACACCCAGTTCGGATCGCGGAGTGAGGGGCCCCGCGGCCGACTTGCTCGGCGCGGGGAGCGAGGGCGCGAGCCCTCGCTCCCTGGGTAAAGAAAGCTAGAGCACCCCTCGATTGTTGGAGATTCCCGATATTCACAAATTGCTGAACTCATTCGCGATTCAAGGTATTCGGTGCTCTAGTGTCAGAGGCCTGGCAAAAAAAGCGCAGGCGTCTGGCACCGGCGCCGGAACGTTGGATCGAGGACGTGGGCGCTGGGGATGGGGTTTGTGTTCGGGGACGCGGGCCGACGCGATGGGCCGGTTGGAATGAGAGCGGGGCGACACGTGTTTGGAGTGCCAGCATCGCAAAACGCGTGTCAGCATTTTGGAGATGGACATGAACGGACGAACTTCTTCTCTGCTGCGGCGAACGTGGGCCGTGAGCGCGCTTGTTGGGTCGAGTTTGGTGTTTGCGCTGGGAGGGTGTCATTCATCGGCGAGCACGGCGCCGCCGCTTCAACACGCGGAGAGTACACAAGCAGCGAGTGCTTCGCCCGCGGCAACCGATGCGGCGAAGGCGGGTCCGGCACCGACTCCCGCTACGTTTGATGCGGCTCAGCTGGCGGAACGGGTGATGCCGACGGTGGTGAACATCACGACGAAAGAAACGGTGACCCTCACGTCGGTGCATCCGTTTGAGATGTTTGGGCGGCGCGGGGTTGAAATGCCGGATCGCGAGCAAACGCGCGTGGGGGTTGGAACGGGGTTCATCATCGACGCGGACGGTTTCGTTGTGACGAACGAACATGTGGTGCACGACGCGGACGAGTTGGTGGTGCGTCTTGCGGATGAGCGGGAGTTTGAAGCGGAGGTTGTTGGGCGCGATTCAAAGCTGGATCTGGCGCTGATTAAGCTCCGTGGAGCGTCAAACCTGCCGGCGGCGTCACTCGGTGACAGCGATGTGGTTCGCGTGGGCGAATCGGTGATGGCGGTGGGCAATCCGTATGGATTGGGACACACGGTGACGCTCGGAATTGTGAGCGCAAAGGCGCGGGCGATCGGTGCGGGGCCGTACGATGAGTTCATTCAAACGGACGCGTCGATCAATCCGGGCAACAGCGGCGGCCCGCTGTTTAACTGGAAGGGTGAAGTGGTGGGGATCAACGCGGCGATTCGCGCGGGGGCGAATGGGATTGGGTTTGCGATCCCTGTGAGTTCGCTGAAGGACGTGCTGCCGCAGTTGCGTGAACGCGGTTTTGTGGAGCGCGGAAAGCTCGGGCTGGTGTTTCAACCGGTGTCGAAAGACTTGGCGACGGCGCTGGGTACAACCACAACGAAAGGCGCGTTGATCTCGGATTTGGAAGCGAATGGGCCGGCGGCGCGCGCGGGGTTGAAGGCCGGCGATGTGATCACGGCGGTGAACGGAACGGCGATCGGTCACGCGGAAGACCTGCCGCGAACGGTGGCCAAAAATGCTCCGGGAGCGAAGGTGCAGGTGACGTATCTGCGCGGCGGAAAGTCGGCGGATGTGACGGTGACGCTTGATAAGTTGCGCGACGACGACTCGGGACGCGGTGCAAAAACGCCGGATCGAAAAGCGAAACCGCAATCGGCGGGGAAGTTGGGGATTGAGGTGTCGGACGCGGCGTCGGGTGGTGTACGCGTGGACAACGTGACGGGAAAGGCAGGCGATCTGAAGGCGGGTGACGTGATTGTGGAAGTGAATGGATCACCCGTGATCGACAGTGCGGCGTTGCGTGCGGCGGTGGCAAAAGTGAAGGCAGGATCGACGGCGTTGATGAAGGTGAAACGCGGTCGGATCTTTCAGTTTGCGGCGGTGCCGGTTCCGCAATGAAAAGAGGCGCGACGTTAGGCTAAACGCTTCGCTGGGAGGCGCGCGCGTGGTCTTCATGCGCGCGCTTTTCGGCTTCTACCTTTTCAACCTGTGATTCGAGCACGTCGGCGCCGAGGTAGCGGAATACGTACATTCCGCCGACAAACATGCACAAAAACTGGGTGAGAAGGCGCCACACGAGGACGTATGGAACCTCAAACGCTTGAGGCACCCACTTAGACATGACAGCGCGCGACGACGTTTCAGCAAGGCCGCCCGCGCTTGGAATGGGCGACAAATAAAGGACGAAGTTGAGCAGAGCTTGCACCAAGATCACTTGGACAATTGGGGGGCCGATGGTGACGAAATCGGAGGGTGTGACGGGCAGACCGAGGCCGAGAAGAATGAAATATGCCACGGCGAAGCGCGAACAGAAGAAGCCGAACGTGAGCAAGAACGCCACGAAATAGGCTGTTTTCCCGCGCTTTGCGTACACACGAAAGCCGTGATGGAAATCGTCGACTGTGAGGAGCATTCGGGCGCGGAGTTCGCCGCGGCGTTCAATCGCTTTTTCTGCCCAGGCGCGGGTGCGCTGGATTTTTGTGAGGAGCCGAAGGAGCGCGTGCCACGGCGGAGCCAAGATCGCGGCGAAAGCGCGCACGACACCCTTTGCGAGCGGTGGGTACGCAGCGGAAAAAATAAGCAACACGAGGAAGGTGCCGAAAACGGTGACGCCAACGCCGAGAAGCGGGCCGATGGGTACATTTCCGTGGACGACGAACAAACCCATTTGGCCGAGCACGAAGATGAGGAGCGCCGAGAGGAGAAAAAACGTGATGGAGCACGACGCAACGAGCAGCTCCACGGTGGCAACGTCGGCAAACTTCATCCCGCCTGTCATGAGCACGGCCACCTGGGCCGGGGCGGCGCCGGCCTGACCGGGTGTAACGCCCGCGGCAAACATGAGTACGAACTCGGAGATGATGGCGGTACGAACGCGCAGCGCGGGGTAGAGAACGCGGCTCAGCGACCAGATGCGAAGGCCGCCGCAAACGCCTTCTTGAAGGGCCAACACAGCGCCGAGAAGAAGCCAACCCGGCTTGAGATTTGAAAAGCCGATGCGTACACCTTCGGGGTTGCTCCGAAACGAATCGAACGTGAGGTACGCAAACGTCGCGAGCGTGATGCCGACGATGATCTGGATTCCTCGAACGATCGATCGTCGGTTCATTGGGCGATCACGCCGCCGGGCGCGGGGCGTGACAGCATTGACACGCCGGTGCGCGCGTCAAGAACAACTTGAAACATGAGCATCAGGCACGCAATCACGACGAGGAAGGGCACCACGTCGGGCGCGAGCGGGCGGCCCGCAAGCTTGAGCAGCACAAGAACAATGGCGAACACGGCGCCGCCGAGAACAAGCGGCTCAACATTGGGCGATTCTTTTTTGAGACGACGCGCGAGCATGCGCATGCCGAGGTGAACGTTGAGCGCGGACGCGAGGGCGACGGCAAACGGAGCGCCGATGGCATCGAGAACGGCGGCTCCGAAAATACAGGCCGCGAACAAAAGGTACGCAAGGATTGGCAACATGACTTTGACGCCGCATTGGGCGGCCACGCGCACCACGTTGCGAGCCATTCCGAAAAGGAGCGTGGCGCAGGGCCAGATCACCAGCAGATCGCGGCCGGTGAGACCAAACGCGACCGGGTGTTGCCACATGGCGGTTCCAAACACGCCCGATAGAAGCAGCACGATCGAAAGCACGAGCACGGACTCAATTTGGTTGAGCAAACCGAGGCGCATCATGCCGGTGTTGGACTGCTCCCAAAACGTCATCACGGCACCGCCGGGAATGAGCAGCGCGATTGCTACCCACTGGAGGGGCGTTGCGCCGAGACCGAGGCACGTGAGAAACGCGATGTACACCGTGTTGAATTGGTCGAGGCCGTGATCGAGAAACTCGCCGAGCGGTGAACATTGTTTGGTGCGGCGCGCGTGCGCTCCATCGGCGTTGTCGCACCAGGTGTACAGATTGAGACACAGTGCGGCGACGAAGAACGGCCAACCTTGATTGGGGTGAAGCGCGAGAAGAACGGCGGTACCGAAGAGATTGATGAGGTGACCGATGTGCGTGATCGCGTTGGGACTGAGCTTCGCCGGAAGGAAGCGAATCAGCGGGTCAACCACGATGCGCCGATAGATCGGCAGCAAGATCGAGCGGTCTTCCACTTTGTAGACGAGGTCAGCCATCGGGCGGGAAGGATACATTCTCGCGACAGGAAGGTGGAGCTTCTGACCCCTTGTTTTGCCGCGAAATTACGTTCGCGCCGTGCGCTCCGAACAGTGCGCGGTGTCCAGTTTCCGACGGTGGGCGGCGAGGCCGCTGCTCCTTTTAGGAGGCGTTTGTTTCGTCGATGTCCGATGAATCGGACGTGCTCATGTCGGGCCCGCGGCTCGGGTGCAATCGGTACCAACGCGCCAGCGGAGCGAGGAGCGCGTTGGAAAGCGCATCGGAACCGGCGACCAGCGGATCGGAAAAGCTCACAACGCGCGCGACGTATTGCCGGAGCGCTGACATGGCGCCTGCGAGTTCACCTTTTTGGTGCTTGGGGTCTTCGTCGAGTTCGAGAAGCGGCTTGAGCGCGTCACCGTAGGCTCGGTGCGTGCGGTAAAGCTCCGCCAAAAAACACGACCCACCGAGCACCGCAAACGTTTCTTCGTGCCCTTCGTTTGCAATGAGATCGAGCCTCGCCTGCGACTCTGCAAACTGCACTTTGTAAGGCAGTTTTGTGAACGAGAGCCCATCGGGAAACACCTGGGCCGCGAGGTTGCGCGCCGCCGTTACGTGGGAGTTGGCGGCCTCGGGAAGTTTGCAAAATCCGCTGAGCCAAAGCTGCGTGGCTTCCCACGCGTTGTCGATGGCGCGATCGGCTTCGCGCTGTCGTTCGGCATCGGCCGCGTCGACCGCGATACCGGTGATCGCGCGTTCGAGCGTCGCGTACGAAGTCGCGAGGCGTTGTCGAGAGCGGTCGATACCGGCCGGAAGTGGACCCACGTTCGCCGCCGCATGAAGCATCTCGCCGAGGAGGCCCGCTGCTTCGGCCACGCTCAGACGCGGAAGCTGGATGAGGTCGGACGTAGCAAGCGACGCCATCGAGTCGCCTTGTAACACTACTTGGGCCGCAATGGACGCGGCTATTTGTGCCGCTTACCCAAGGCGACGCGTTTCACCCGCTGCGAGCACCCAAAAGCGCTCCAAGTCACTGCGAACCGCCGAAAACGCCGCTTGGGCGCGCACCGGGGGCTCACTGAGCGGTTCGTCGGTGAGTTTGTACGTTCCCCAGTGCATCGCGACAAAGGTGCGTGCGCCGAGCATACCGGACGCCTGCACCGACTCTTCGGGGCACATGTGCTGCGGTTCCATAAACCAACGCGGTGCATACGCACCGATGGGCAGCATCGCCCAATCGATGCCGGCAATGCGTTTGCCGATCTCTTCAAACCCGTCCCAAAAGCCTGTGTCGCCCGAGTGGTACGCAGTGCCCTCGGGCCCGCGAATGACAAAGCCGCCCCACAAACTCTCGTTTCGATCCCACGGCATGCGCATGGACCAATGCCGCGCGGGGACCAATGTGATTTCAACCTGGCCGATGCGCGCCGATTGCCACCATTCAAGTTCATCAATGTGGCCGGCGCCGAGCTTTGAGAGCAGCGCGCCGTTTCCAGTTGGCACCACAAATCGCGGTCGCAACGTTGTGTTCTTTTTGCCGCGTTTTGAAGGCCCAAGCGCGTGTGCGGCCAAGATGGCGGCGAGTGTGTACTCATCGAGATGATCGCGGTGATTGTGCGTGAGGAGCACCACGTCGATGTCGGCCAGCTCTTCGAGCGGAATGCCCGCGGGAACGAGGCGCTTCGTGGGCGCCAACCAGGCGATGCCGAGATTGTTTGCCAGAATCGGATCGATCAGAATGCGAAGCCCGCCGAGCACCAGTAAAAACGAGGCGTGCCCGATCCACGTGAGCGACGCTTTTCCGCTTTCAACAGCGGCGCGATCGTAGGCCACATGAGGCATTTTAAAGTTTTCGGGCGGTGCCTTTTCACCGCCGCCGAACTTCCACTTGAGAATATCGGCCGGTCCACGTTCAGGCTGCGTGGCGAGGTGCGAAAACCGTCCCATTGTCAGCTCGTCACCACGCGGAGCGCCCGGCCCACCAACACTTCGTTGTGGCTTCCGGTTCGATACCCGATGAGATCCAACGTGACGTATTTGAAGCCGTGTTGTTTGCCCGCGGCCACAATCTCCGCTCGGATCGCGGGCTCGGCGGCGCGAACAAGCTCGCTCGTGTCGAGTTCAATGCGCGCCAAGTCGTCGTGGTAACGCACACGAACAACCCTGAAACCAAGGCGTTTGAGCGCCGCCTCAAACCCGCCTATCTGTGTGAGTCTCTCGCGCGTCACACTTGTCCCATAGGGAATTCGGCTCGACAGACAAGCCGCGGCGGGTTTGTCCCATACCGGCAATGTGTACACATGAGCCGCTTCTCGCACGTCGGCTTTTGAAAACCCGCACTCCACAAGTGGGCTCACAACGCCGGCGGCTTTGGCGGCGTCAAGCCCGGGGCGGTAGTCCCCCAAGTCGTCCAGGTTGGTTCCGTTCACAATCGCGCTGAGATTCCACTCCATGCGCTTGGCCGCCGCGATTCGATAGAGTTCACTCTTGCAGTGAAAGCACCGGTCCGGCGCGTTTTTCACATAATCCGGGTCTTCCATCTCCTTCGATTCAACCAAGCGATGATCGGCGCCGATGGCTCGCGCGAGATCCACAGCTTCGTCCCGCTCCGCCGGGGCCAGACTCGGCGACACCGCAGTCATGCCCACAGCCCGACTGCCAAGTTCTCGGTGGGCGGCGGCAAGCAGAAAAGCGCTGTCGACGCCGCCGGAGTAACAAACAAGCACCGATCCCAGCTCTCGCAGACGGTCGGAGAGCCGAGCGAGCTTCGATTCAATTTCTGTGGACCGAGGCACCATCTTGGGGGGTCTACCACACAACTGTTGCGACATACTTGCGGCGGGGCCCCGATTCGGGACACGCTATTTTTAGCAACATGCCCGAGTCAAAGAAGCGCCAAGGTCGCCGCATCGTTCGAGAGGCCGCCGCCGCGACCATCGTTATCGCAGCTCTGCCCGCCACGGCCGCGCTCGGCTGTTACGACAATTCGCTCCCCCAGGTGGCCGTCCCCAAGCCCGAGGGCCAAAAGCCGCCGCCCGCTTGGTTTCCCGAGCAGCCGTGGACCGAGAAAACAGCCGAAACCCGCATCTACATTCGCGGAAAAATCGTTTTCGACACCAACAAGTCGGTCATCTTGCCGCAAAGCGAGGAGGTTCTGAAAAAGCTCCTCGAATTCGTTGGAAATCACCCTGAAATCACGCGATTTCGCATTGAAGGGCACACCGACTCGCGAGCCAGTGAAGACCACAACCAGGCGCTCTCCGCTCGCCGCGCGCTCGCCGTTTGCGATTGGCTTGTCGACAAGGGCGTCGACCACGCGCGCCTCATCGCTGTCGGCTTCGGTGAATCGCGACCGCTCGCTCCCAACGAATTGAGTGAAGGCCGCGACGACAACCGCCGTGTCGAGTTTCACGTCGCTGAAGTGCGCGGCAGGCCGTTCCTCGGTAAAGACCCTTACGACGGCGGTTTTGCGCTTGTGGTGAAGAGCAAAGAAGAGCGCGAGCGCGAGAAAGAAGCTGAACGTCTCGCAAGGCTGCCGCCCCCCAAGCCGCCGCCGTACAAGCGCTCCGGCAACGAAGTGCAAGACATCAACGTGACAGAACTGCAAGCTCAGCTTCAAAAGAAGCGAGATCAGCAGGGCGACACGATGGCCGCTCCTTCGCCCAAGAAATAAGCAGCGGGGGACGCGCCGGGTTCCGCCGACGAATCCCCGCGCCAATAGGCATCGGAACGGGCACATGGCTCCCTGCGCGCCCCAATAAAACTCCGCGAAGATACCGGGGCCCACACCGGGTGTGGCGTACACATTGAATGCGTACGCCAACCCAATTGTACACATTCAAAGCGTACACATCGTCACGGTCGGCTACTTCTTCCCGTCGCCGTCACCCTTCTCGTCGTCGCCTTCACCCTCATCGTTGCCTTCATCGGCCTTGTCGCCGGAAGGTGCCTCTTCTTGGGCGCCGTCCCCTTCATCGCCGTCGGTTTCGCTCTCCTCGTGGACCTCTTCTTCTTCCGGCTCTTCTTTCGCTGCCGGTTTGCGTACACTTCGCGTTGAACGGGATCGCTCTTTGCCGGACGGCTTTTTGTCGCTCCCCTCCCCTTTTTCCTGATCGACCTTGTTGCCTTTGCCAAGCCACCAGAAGAGCACCACCGCCAACGCCACAAGCGGCCCAAAATCGTGAGCGCCAATCGCAAACCTTTTTGGTTTAACTCCGCTTCAGGCTTTCCAAACCGCTCTGCGTTTAGGTTCGCCGGAAGCTCCAGCGATTGAAGCGATGCTTCCGCAAAAGGCATCACCTTGTCCACGTCGGTGGGGTTGGTAATAAACGTCAGCATCGCCGTTTTTCCGCCGAACGCGGCGTAGTTGACGAGCGTTGAAACGTCGTAGTTTGGGTGCCCTTTCGGCACTCCGGCATCGACTCGAAACTTCACCACAGGGACATTGTTTACCCGCGCGATCTCGTATTTTTCGTCGGGTTTTGGCCCCACAAGTTTGGGCGTCACATCCGGCATGTCGGGGTCGGGTTTCGCCGCTTCGCTCACAAACTTATCGATCTGCTCTTTCGACTCAATGCCGCTCCCAATCGGCGAAAGCATCACGATGTACGACCAGTCGCCCATGCGCGCGAGCGCCACTCCAAACGGCCTTTCCGGCCCTTGTGGAAGCGCTTCTGTCATGGCTCCAATGTCGAGCCCCATACACGACGCCGGGTCGATCGCGTTCTCGGGAATGATCACACAAAAGTGCCCCTCTTCGGGGTACGCAACCGCCGCTTTGAAACCGAGCGGCGCAAACGTAAACGTGAACGTTCCAGCGCGCGCGCCCTGCGCTTCAAGCGTTTCGTGAACTGCGAGAGGCTCTTTGAAGATCGGTCCGTCACCCGCCGCACAACTCAACACGGAGGCGGCCGCAGTCATCGCCGCCGTCGTGACAAGCTTCGCCGCAAACCCGCGCGCACCTAGAACCATAGCCGCGCCGGTATGCCCGACGTGCATGCGTTTTGCCAGTCTCTTTTCAGGGGCTCGAAGCCTCCTGCTGCTCAAACTTCAACTCGTAGTCCCGCCGCGCTGCCCGCAACACCGCACGCGCCTCCATGGCCGAATAGATCGGGTCCACCGTGATCGGGTTGGCCGCCTCACCCGGAATGGACTTGTACGTGAGAAAATAATGGCGCAGCCGATCGATCACCGCGCGCGGCAGTTGAGCCACATCCGTCATTTCACCAAACGTTGGATCGCCCAGCAAAACAGCCAAAATTTTATCGTCCGCTTCACCCTTTTCCACCATGCGAAGCCCGCCGATCGGACGTGCGGTCAACAAAATATCCCCGCGTGAAATGGGTCTGTCGGTGAGTACACAAATGTCGAGCGGATCCCCATCGCCGTGATCTGTCGGCGGCCCACCCGCAATCACATATTTCGCCACTTCTTCACCGCAATACGTCTTGGGTACAAACCCGTAGAGCGTGGGGCAAAAGTTTGAAAACCGCTGCGGCCTGTCGACTTTCAGGTACCCCGAGTGTTTATCAATTTCGTATTTGATACCGTCCGTGGGGCTGATCTCGATGTACGCAACAAGGATCTCGGGAAAGAGCGGACCGGGGTCCACTCCATGCCAGGGGTGAGGTCGAAACGGGAGCGGTTGCACGGGGCGCAGCTTACCCAAAGACCTGACTCCGTGCTTCGCAAGTCGTGCGGAAGCGAACCGCGCGGCAAGTGCGTAACATCTTCCCACTTGCGGCGCGGCGGGGTTCGGGCGAGACGCGCATTGTGGCCGGCGTGTTTTCGCGGGCGTGTCCTTTTGTGCATCCGGGGCGCCAGCAAAAAACACAGCCACTTCGCACTTCGTGTCCGCGGCCAGGGAGAGTCATGGAAACCACGTCCAGAAATCGCATGAGGGGAGCTTTTTGGAGTTTTGTTGCAGTTGCCGTTCTGACCACCGGTTGCGAGCTGATTACCGCTCCCGACCGAAAGGAGATCCCCGGAGAAGGCGGCTCGGGAGGCACCGCCGGTTCCGCCGGCACCACAAGCACCGGGGGCACGACCAGCATGGCAGAATGTTCGGTCGCCGAAGACTGCCCCGCGGTTGAAAACGAATGTTTGGTGCGCGCCTGCGTGGAAGCAAAGTGTACACCTGAACCTGTTGCGGCCGGCACCGCCGTTGCCGAACAGACCGACGGCAATTGTGAAAAGGTGGTCTGCGACGGAAGCGGCTCCACAACCACTCAAGCCGACGATAGTGACCTTCCCGCCGATGGGAACGACTGCACAAACGATGTGTGCACAAACGGCATTCCATCCAATCCGCCGGTGACAGAAGGCTCCGCGTGCGGCGCCCAAGGTGCACTCTACTGCAATGCCGCGGGTCAATGTGTTACCTGCCTCACCGACGATCAGTGTGGAACAGCCACCGACTGTTCTACTCCGGTGTGCAACGCAGGCGTATGTGAAACACAGTTTGCCGCGCCGGGCACACCTACCCCCATGCAAACCGACGGCGACTGCCTTGAAGTGCAGTGCAACGGCATTGGTGGAACCAAGAGCATTGTCAACGACGCCGACGTAGCGCTCGACACCAACCAATGCACACTCGACTTTTGCCAGGGTGGAACGCTCGTCCACCCCAATTCACCTTCCGGCGCAACTTGTACAGACAATAACGGTCAGGTGTGTGACGGCGCCGGTAACTGTATTGAGTGCCTATCAGGTGCCAACTGCACAAGCGGCGTTTGCATCAGTCAGGTTTGTGCGGCCCCCACCTGTATGGACGTTGTCAAAAACGGCAACGAAACCGACACCGACTGCGGTGGAGCAGACTGCCCCAAGTGCGCCAACCTGAAAAGCTGCTCTATTGCGGGCGACTGCACAAGCGGCGTTTGCACCACCAACGTTTGTCAGGTTCCCACCTGCGGCGACACGGTGAAAAACGGCAACGAAACGGACATTGACTGCGGCGGCAACATCTGCACCAAGTGTGGCCCGGGCCTCGCCTGCTCATTGAATACAGATTGTGTTGGAGGTTCATGCCAAGGCAACACGTGTGTACCCACGTGCACCGACTTGGTGAAAAACGGCACCGAAAGCGATATCGACTGCGGTGGAACATGCGCGACCAAATGCGCGGCTGGCAAGGTATGCGGCGTAAACGCCGACTGCGTGACGGGCTCGTGCATTGGCAACGTGTGTCAACCCCCCGCCTGCAACGACAACGCTAAAAACGGCACCGAAACCGATATTGACTGCGGCGGCGGCGCCTGCCCCGACTGTATCGACGGTAAGGTTTGTTCCGTGAACGGAGACTGCGTGAGCAATCTCTGCCAGGGCAACGTGTGCACCGCGCCCGTTTGCACCGACGGTTTGGTGCAGGGCAACGAGCAATGTGACGACACCAACACCACCCCCGGCGACGGATGCAACGCCACCTGCCAGTGTGAATCTACCCAGGTGGTCACGGTTGACCCGTCGCCCGACCTCGCCATTCCCGACGATGCGTACACAGGTACACTTGCAACAATGGGTTGTGTGGACGTTCCACTCACCGCCCAATGCAACATCACAAGCATGACAGTTACCGTGGGTATGTCCCACACCTGGATTGGCGACCTGGTCATCAAACTTGTCCACCCTGACAATACAGTGATCACCCTCATGAGCCGCCCCGGCAGCGCAGAAGCCACCGACAACGGCACCGACGCGGTGTTTGGTGACAGCTCCAACCTGGTCAAGTCCCATCCCGTCACATTCCAAACCGGAGCGGCCACATCCGCCGAGTCTATGGGCGCCGGCATCGGCGACGCCGGAAACGTCTGCCAAGACAACGCCATCTGCACGTACGCTCCGGCCAACGGCGCGGCAGCTGCGGGCAATCTCGACACGTTGATTGGTAAAAAAGCCAACGGCACCTGGAAGTTCTGCGCGGGTGACTCCGTCAGCGGCGACACGGGCGAAATCGACGTGGTCACCCTGACCGTCAACCAGTAAGATCTACCCCTCTCCCCTTCCCCCTCGACCAGACTCCAACCTCACCCACCTGCCGCCGAACCCGTCGGCGGCACGTCCACATCTTGGTTCACGCCGATCCCACGTTTTTGAGGGCGACGGGCAACAACAGACCGAGCTAAGCAATCGCGACGCTCCTCTCCGAGCGTTGGACCTGAAAATCATGGGTACATCCAATTCGACCAACCTTCCGCTGGACATGCCGCTTCCCCCCGCTGGGTGGAGTTTGGTAGACCAGGCGTTTCTTCAGGAACGTCGGGACAACCTGACAGAACAGTTTGCCCTGACTTTTTTTGACGGCCGAAATCCCGGATGGCGAGAAGCCCTGTCAGACAACATTCCAAGACGCCAAATCGTCTCTGAGTTGTTGTCCATCCTCGTGACGGCACAAGATCGGGGGCTGCACCTGACACTGCTCACCGGGGCCGCGGGGGAAGGAAAGAGCACCGCACTGTTGCAATCCGTGTGTGACTTCGTTCAACAAAAACCAGAAGTCGGGGTGTACTTTCGGCACGGCGCCACGCAGCGTCTACCAATTGAATTTCTGAAGCGACTTCCTTTCAACCGTCGTTGGCTAATCGTTTCCGACGACGCCGAGATCATTGCGTCGGCTGTATATCAAGGCGCACAGGCGCTCTCCGCGCTTGAACGGGACAATATTCAGTTTTTTCTAACGGCTCGCGACACAGACTGGCAAGCTGAAGGCGCGGATAGGTGGGGATGGAAAAACTGTCTAACGCTGCAAAAAAAAGAACTCCGCGGCTTGATAGTGGAAGACGCGGAAAAAATTGTCCAGGGCTGGCAAAAGGCGGGTGATAAAGGGCTCGGGAATCTGCGCGATCTACCCATCGCTGAAGCCGTTGCTCGGCTCACTCGCGCAGCGGCGGGAGAACGGCCCAATCCGCGCGATGGAGCTTTTTTGGGAGCGCTTTTACAAGTCCGTTGGGGAGCCGGTCTGTCGGATCACATTCGTACCCTGCTCGAAAAATTTGAGCAACAGCAGGTTGGGAAAACGCACCTACTCCATGCATTTGCGTACGTCTGTGCCATGCACGCCGAACATCTGCCCGCGCTCTCAAGAGAAGTGCTGGCCGAGGCCCTGTTCATTGAAACTGCCGATCTCGACCGCCTTGTACTAACACCATTGGGAGAAGAAGCCGCAATTGCAGCAACCGGCAGGCATGTGTTTGCACGCCACCGTGCTATCGCCCAGGAAGCGATTCAGATCTTGTACAACGATTACAGCCTTGACCTGGACGTGCTTTACGCCCAGCTTGTAGAGGCTGCGATCGAATTGTTTCTGCGGTCCGGCAAGCGCATTCCAACCAATATCAAAGACTGGAACTACCTTTCTAAATACTTTTTTGATGTTGGTCACAAGGAGCGCGGCATCCTGCTGGCCAAAAGAGCACTTGATACAGACCCGGAAAACCGTTTCTTGTTGGTTCAACTTGCGCGGCTCCACCGCCAAAACGGCGATCCGGAACGCAGTGTGGCTGTGTTCAAGGCAGCGGTTCAAACGACAAAACTCGACCGCGCTTGTTATTACGAGTGGGCCACATCGGCCGGCAGCGCTGAAATGTTCGCCGTGGATGCCTACCTCTCCGCGTTTAGCCTGAGCGACGAGTGTGAACGCCTTCCTCCAGATCTTGATCGGGCTATCCTTTCACTGCGGGGCCTGTGCACCTCGTTCACCCATCTGCATCGTCGGTATAGGCGCCCGGCATTCCTCAACGCCGTGGCCGCGGCAGCTCAACTGGGGTTGACCCTCCATCTGGAGGCGAGCGTCAAATACGATGCTCAGAGCAACGAACAGGCGTTTCGAGACAGCATGCAGTTTGCCATCCAGCGAGGCGCACAACCCGTGGCGCCCGGTGCGGCACTTGCAAATCTGTACACTGCCGTCGCAGATGCGTGGGCCCTCATTGAGGAGAGCTTGTCCACCGTTCTTCCTCCTGAGAAACTCCACTTTTCAGGTTTGGCCCGCCTGTTCAACTTGTAAGCCGTTGACCCACGTACGTGAAGCACCGTCAGGAGGCGGCCGACTATCTGAAACGGCGCCGATGTTGCCAAAGCGGCTGACGATTCCCTAAATTTGTTTGGGTAGATCTCACAAAACAGCTTAAAAAAGGGGCGGGGGCAAGCCCCCGCAACGCCCCCGCGCCATGTTCTTGTGGGCGCTGTTCTACCATTTGGTTGGCGACTGAGCAGCGGCAGGTAGAAAAAAAACAATTACCAAATCTACCATTCTACCTTGACACTGCTCAAACGATCCCGTATGAGTGTCACCTCTGATGGTTACCAAAAAAAGTTCGCAGGGTGGGGTAGATCAGAAGCGCAAAAACGCCAATCCGGCGGCGCCCCATAACAACTTTTTTGCCTATATTTTCGGGCAAAAAAAGCACGCCATAGGGTTGCTCCGAGCGATCCTGCCGGCGGAGCTGACGCGTCGGCTTAACTGGAATTTGCTCCGCCGTGAACCTGTGAGTTATGTCGATTCGCGTCTGCGGTGGCTTCACAGCGATCTGCTATTCTCCGTGCCTTTGTTAGATACGGGGCAGCCGGTGTTGGTGTACATACTCGTTGAGCATCAGCGACGGGTAGACCCGCTCATGGCGTACCGAGTGCTTCAGTATTTGGCTCGGGTGTGGGGAGATTTTCTCAAAAAACACAAAAACGCCGCGAGTTCAGGGCGCCTGCCGTTGGTTATTCCGGTGGTCATTTATAATGGCCGCGCACCATGGACAGCGGGCCGCTCATTGCGCGAGAGCTTCAATGCTCCGGCCGATTTGCTGGATGCTGTCGACAAGTTTCTACCGAAACTTGAATTTTCGCTCATTCATTTGCAGGAGAAACAGGCAGCTCAAGTCGTCGATGAGATGTTGACGGCGATCGGACGAGTCAGCCTTTGGGCAATGGAAGTGGCAGACGACGACCAGCGAGTGCTCCACGAGATTGGCCGGTTGAGCGCGCTCTTGGGAGCCATGACCAAAGAGCCCGACAGCACAGGTGCATTGGCTGCTTTGTTGCGGTATATTCTCGCCACACACGAGCGAATTGATCGAAGCAAGTTAGAAAGCGCTTTGACGGATGCCTTTGACGAAGCACAAGGAGAGCAGGTTGTGACCGTTTACGAGCAGCTCATTGAAGAGGGACGCCAAAAGGGGCTCAAGCAAGGCGTTGCAAAAGGCCGCGCTGAAGGCGTTGCAGAAGGCGTCGCAAAAGGCGTCGCAAAAGGCCGCGCAACCATGTTGCTCGATCTGATGGCGGCAAAATTTGGCCGCCTTCCGCGCGCAACCAAAGAGCGGGTCGAAAAAGGGACAGATGCCGAGTTGCTTTCCTGGGGTTTGCGGGTGTTAACGGCCAACACAATGGATGAAGTGTTTGGTCCCATGGAGGCGCCCCCCGCCGCCCCCAAGCGAGCACCTAGCCGTTCTACCCATCGGGCCAAAAAGCGCACCGGTTAACCCGCCGCCCGCGCCGGGGGTAGGCATACCTTTGGCAGTACGTGCTCCCAGAACGTGTGCCCATCTTCCCTCACTTGATTTTGGTCGGTTCGGAAGTCTTTTTTCGCCCGCCACGCCCGCGGCCAAATGCGCACGAGGGCCTTGTTTTCAGCCGTTCGCAGAACCGCGCCAAAGTTGTACCCATGTTGATCTGGCACGCCTGAGGGCATTCTCTCCCCATAGGTTGCGCCCGCCGTCACTGTCAGAATGCCTGTTCCGCCCGATGTCAGGCGGTGCACCACCTCCCCTTCGTGCACGTGCCCGCACAAATGCAGGTCTGCCCGCTGTTCTGCCCACGTTCGAACGTCGCGCTGATCGGCGAGCCACCTTTCTTCCAAGGGATGGTGAGAAAGGAGGAATGTCAGGTCACCTTCCTCCACGTCTTTCAGGAGCGCTGTTTGCTCTTTGCCCAACCTCAGCTTGCCGCGATCTTCGTCATTGCCCGAAAGAAGCGCGGTGTTCCAGCCCACAAATCGCGCTTTCAGGCCGGAGGGTAGATCGGCCTTCATCAACCAAAACGGACCTTCCGGCGCTCCATACCCTTTGGCAAATTCCAAATAAGCACTCATGCGCGCGAGCAGGCGTTTGCGATCTCCCATTTCACCGGCTGCTTCGTTTCCATTGTCGGAAAGTACCTCGTCAAGCGACTCATCCCCTGTTCGCAACGATTCTAAGAGGCGAGCCGTGGCGCGCACCTTCCCCAAGTCGCGGTCCACATCATGGTTGCCCGCCACAAGCAACACATTGCGCGAGGTTAAACCGAGCTTGCCTGTCAGCTTGGATAAGAAGTCGGCAGCCTTTACGTATTGGTCGGCTTTTCCACTGAAGGCGATATCGCCTGTGACAACAACCCAATTGGGCGTGGGCACACCCTTTTCTTTCACCTGTTTTTCAGCGTCGCGCAGCAAAGAGTCGAGCACCATGGCCTGGTCCCACGCTCCCTCGGCGCGGCCCTGCCCAAAGTGAATGTCGGAGATGTGTACCCACGACAGCAGCACTTCTTCTTTGGGTAGGTCGCCTTGGTTTCGGTTGCGGTCAGGCGACTCAGACCGCAATTCAGCCGGGACCGGCGATGGGGATACCGCCCGCGATTCAGATGTCTTTCGCAATTCAAGCGTGGCTCGTGGTTCAGGTGTGGCCCCCTCGTCTGCGGGTAGAGCGGGAGGCGGCGCTTGCAACTGCTCGCGGATCGGCTCATGAAACACCAGCACGTCCTTGTCGCTGACAACGTGGTCGACAAGCCTCTGCATTTTGCCTTGGTTGGCTGTCAGATCCAGCAAACTCTCCCACGCCGGCTCCGCCCCTTTGTTTGCCTGAAAGTGCCCCAAGTCTACCCCCACAAACCTACCCACCATGCGGATAGGCTCCACCTCGGAATATGCGCCTAAAAGGAGCTTTTTGAGCTGTTGCGCCCGAGGATCATCCCAAGGGAAAGGCGCCGTTTCATACCACTTGGTTTTATTCATGGGAGAATTGCTCGCTGGGGTAGAAAGGGTTGCAGTTGGTTTTTCAGGTGGAGTACCTACCCGCGCGGCCTCCATGAGCGGACGCAGCAACGCCGGTGGATCCTGAACAAGCTTTTTCCAAGCGGTGACAGCCCCGCCTGTGTCTTCAAACGTTGCGATCTGGTAGAGGTGAAACGCGGCAACTATCCGCGGGTCAGCCATGTCACGCCCGTCGAGAAGGGTTTGCCAGGCTTTGCTTTGGCCGAGAAAACCCGTTCGACAGGCTGCGTACGCAGCATGCGAAAGGACAAGCGCGCCGCGCTCCCCATGCAATGTCACCTGGTTGGCGCGAAAGATCACGGCTTGTTCTCCCCATGCGAGCGCGACTGAAAACACCTCGAATGGGTTTTGATCAAGCCACTTGAGAAGGACTTCATCGGACACAGTCGACGTTGGAAACTGGACGACCATCTCGCGACTGAGATAACAAAATTGGATCGTCCCAAACGCCACCCAGTGCTCCACCAGCGCCAGCGGAAGGCCAAAGGGGTTTTGCAGGGCGAGGGCCACGCTGCCTGATGCGCGGGAGATCACCTCCAGACCGCCACAGCGCCAGAAAGCGATGTCCCAGAAGCGCCAGTCGGACAAAAGACGGTTCAGCGACGCCTCGTCCTTCAGCACGGTCTCCCACTGCGCTTGTTGTACATCCGCCGACGCGTCCCCATTCACCCCATAGTCTCGGACGAAATCGGGGCCGAAAGCGCGGACGAAATCGCTGGGGAAAGCGCGCACGAAAGCGCGCACGAAAGCGCCGCCGAAATCGCCGCCGAAATCGCCGCCGAAATCGCCGCCGAAATCGCCGCCGAAATCGCCGCCGAAATCGCCGCCGAAATCGCCGCCGAAAGCGCTGGTGAAAGCGCGGCCGAAATCGTTGCCGAAAGCGTGGACGAAATCGCTGGGGAAAGCGCGGCCGAAAACGCGGACGAAATTGCTGACGAAATCGGCGACGAAATCGGCGACGAAATCGCGCACGAAATCGGCGACGAAATCGCGCACGAAATCGCGCACGAAATTGCTCGCCAAACCCCGGATTTTCGACTCATCCCATCCCTCGTTGGCAGAGAAGGTGGAAAGAACCTGACGGATGGAACGAACGGTCCAGTCGATCAACGCCGGTTCCCACACCGTCAGGCTCAACCGTTTTTCGATCTCACCCAACACCAAATCGCGAAGCTTGCCAGGTGGCGGACCGGGGGATTTTTTGGGTGTACGGAGCGCAGCGTAGGGAAGATCCACTTGGTAGAAAGGGCCTGTCAACGAGAGCGTTTCACCAGTGGTAAAAAGGTTTCCCGCGTGAGCGTTTGAAGCGTGTTTCGAGGCAAAAGCCGATCGCGAAGAAAGGTCAGAAAGTACCTTGCGCCAAAGCCACACGGTGGCACCAGAAAAAGCTTGTTTTGGAAGTTCTGCGCGCTCGGCACTCAACCATTCAGCCGTCAAGGTGTACGCCGCCGGCGCATCCAAACAATCAAGCATCCGGGCCCAATCTTCCACCGTCGTTTGCACAAGGAGCGGTGCGGCTTTGGGATGGTCATAAAACAAACACAGGTCCGCACGCAACGTGGGTAGATCGGCCCGCCCTTGAAGCAAGGTCACCGCTTCGTCAGGGAAACCAACGAGCCTTGTTGCCAGGTGCAAGCTCGCGAGGGCATCTTTTGGTTTTTCCCTTGAAAGACCGGTTAAAAGCACTTTGCGTAAGTCGGGTAAGGGTGTTTCAGCAAACAGGGTGATCTCTTCCATCACCCGAAACCAGTCGCCTGAAAATTCAGGTTTCTTGAGCCACTCGGTCAACAACCGTTCCACAATCGCTGTGCGATCGGCCGGCCGAATATCAATGTTGTCGCGCAGAGCGCGCCCCAAGGTGAGCCAAACGTGAGGCCGGTCGGCTTTTTCCAAACTGCGAAACACTCGACTCAGAATGCGGTCGCAGTCTTCCTGCCCTTTGCCCGGTGTGTTGACGATCAGATACAGGCGGAGCAAACACACTTCTTCCCAGGCGGGCTGGCCGAGTTTGTCCTCAAAAAACTCCGCCTGAGCCTCACCCTCACATGTGTACACCCAAGCAGCCAAATGCTCCTGAAACGAGAGGTGAATAAACGAGAGGATCCCTGCGCCGCGGTCAATCACCAGACCCGTGCGGTCGGCCACGTAGGTAAGAAATTCATCCATTTCTTCCCTGGCATCTTCTAGGGTTAACGCAGGCCTTCCTCGGCTTGCCACTTTCAGGTGGCGCTGCGCAAGCACCTCCAACGCTTCTTTTCGCGTGACAAGACCACGCTCGTTTTCTTTGGCCGAAACATTTTTGTCCTGAATGAACATGGCCAAGTGGGCCAAGTAGTCTTTTTGGACAGGCGTTTTCAGTTGAACTGTGCCTGTTTGCGGCGCAGCCGGATCATCCGCTTCACGCTTGCCCTCATGCCATGTTTTGAGGAGCATCTGAACGCATTGCTCGTACAGTTCACCCCGATCGCGCGGCAGCTTGCGCTGGGTTTGGTGTACCAACGCCGTCAACGTTAACAGAAGGGGATTTTGCGCCAGCCTGCGAACGCCCGGCTCTCTCTGAATCGCCTCCTGAAGCTGCTTGGTCAACCGCGCGCGCTCGCCTGGAACCGGCTCACGAACGGTATACCACCGCTCCACAAGCCGGTTGACCTCATCTGAATTGAGACCCGCAACCAGGTAAGGTATAAACCTGTCTTGGGGCAACGCTGTTTTGGTTGTGTACCCATAAATCCGTGAGGTAACCCACACCGGGCACGATGGGTAGGTGGCCTGAAATGCCGCAATGTCTTGGGTCATTTGCTTTCGGGCTGCGTCGGAGCCCACTTCATCAAGCCCATCCAAGAGCACCACCGCGTCTCCCAAGCGCAACGCGGCTTCGAGCAAACAAGCGTGCATTCGCTGGATTTGGTTGTTCTCGCGCGCGCGCTCCGTCAGATGGTCAAGCAAGGTTAACCCAGGGCGTTTGGCGCGGGCGCGAACCAACTCGCGCAAGGGTAGGTAGAGCGGCACCGTCGCGTGGGGTTGGGCACCTTCCAACGAGGCGCCGCGCGCATGAACAAGCGCCAGGTAAAAGAGCAACGTTGTTTTTCCTGAGCCCGGATCGCCCAGGATCACGCATGACTTACCTGAATTCACCAGCTCCGCAGCGGTATGCTCCTTAGACGGAGCGTCTTTCTCCAACAGGCGCAAAGGTACAAACACGCTGGGAAGAGGGACAGAGAGTTGATGAACTTGATCGGCCAACAGATCTGTGGGTAGACCCACCATGCGAAGCGGACCAAACGCCGTGATCGCAGCCTGTTGAACGGCCTTGACCATCGCCTCGTAGGGGAAACCATCATACCCCGAGACTGCGCACTCCGCGTCTTCCGGGTAATACCGAGCAAGAAGCGCCGGGCATGCGCGCAACAGTGGTTCGATCTGTTCCGGGCCCCATTGGTGAAGGGTCACACCGGGTGGCACCGCCGGAGGGGTAGATTCGTTCGCCGTCAGAGGGTCACGGGGAGAAAGAAAAACCAGATGGTTGACGGACACGCTCGACCTTTTTGACGAAGGCAGACGGGTCGCGTGATTGGCAACAGCCCGAAAGAGTTCGCGCGCCGCCTCGGTTTTCGCTGGATCTCCCGGCGGCGAAAACACGAACGCCACGCTGCCTTCAAGGCCGGGAACGGCGCCTTTAGCAATTGCTGAAGGTCTGCCCCCGTAAAGGCGCTCGTAGCGAAATCCAGCGCGCTGCCCCCACGCTGTGAGCACCGCGTGCATCAAGTCTTCAAACGCGCGCTCTCCCTCCTGTCCTTTGGGCAATACCTCGGAGAGCGGTTTCAAACGCGCCCCCTCGGGTGGACTTCCTCGATCTGTCGGAGGGCCGTGTTCCCCGCCGTCGGAGTGGTTCTCTTTGTCGGTCATTGCTCGCCAAACCGCGCTGGTTTACGAGCAGCATACTCCAATTTATAACCAACACAGAGCAAAACCCAACGGCCGCCAACCAATTGACTGGATGGGGTGCTGAAAATGGCGGTAGGTTGAAGGAGAGCGAAATAACCCGTCCCCCCCGAGACGGATTCAGGATTTAGGATTTCAGAATTTCAGGATGACTTGCGACGACGGCGGAAGAGAAGCCCAACAAGGCCCGCCAACGCGCCGAGGGTAGATGCGGGAAGCGGAGTAGAGTCTTCACCGACAACTGTACAGCCGCAGCCGCCTTCAGGGGAGGTGGTATCGTCACCGCCTGCACCGCCGCCGCCTGCGCTCGTGGTCGCGCCCGACCCTCCTGTGCCTCCGCCGGCGCCGCCCGTTGCAGCACCGCCTGTTGCGCCGGTTCCACCGGCTGCACCGGTGCCACCTGCTCCACCGCCGCCGGTGCCGCCGCCGCCGGTGCCGCCGCCGGTTCCACCGGTTCCACCTGTACCGCCCGTTCCACCGGCACCTCCGGTACCTACCACCGGCTTGGGCATGACAACAACGTCCACGGAGTCTGTGGCCGAACCCTTTCCATCGCTGACGGCAACTTCAAAGGTAAGAATGCTGGGGTCTGCCACGTCTGGAGCAAGGAACCCCGGAGTGGCTGTTGCACCGGCAAACAGGTTGGCCGCAGGCCCACCATTTTGCGTCCAGACGAACGTGAGTGGGTCACCTTCAGGATCGTTGCTCATGGTTGCATCGAGCTGAACGAGGTCACCTGACATGACCGTTTGATCGGGACCGGCGTTGGCAATGGGTACACCGTTGCAATCGCCGTCGTCGTCAATCACCGCGGAGAACGGCGTGTTGGTGGCAAACACAACACCCATGTTGTCAATATCCCATCCCGCGTCGCCGGCCCCGAGATCGGTGCCGATGCGGAACCTGAATCGCACCGTCTTCCCCGCAAACATGTTGCCAAACGGAAGCGCCACCGAAGCCATGGCAGGGTAGCCCGCGCTCTGCCCAACAAAAGCTTGCTGCAAAGCGAGCGGGTTTTGTGCGAGGTCACCGATCTGACCGGTATAGCCAAGCGGGATGAGATCGTTCACGTCTACCCATGTGGTACCGCCGTCTTCAGTGACTTCGATCACGCCGCCGTCCCAGAAAACGTTGGGCCCGCCGGCCTGGGCAGGCCCGGTTTCAAACTTGTAACGGTGTTGGAAGCTGAAGGTGAACCCACCGCTGGTGCCGACCTGAATGTCAGGCGATTCAAGATTGGTGTCACTGAGCGAGCTGAAGTCTGTGCCTTTCCAGTAGTAGTTACCGGTGGCGTCGCGCTTGCGCTCCCAGATTTTATCTGAATCAACCCCTTTAATAGACCAGGTGGACTTGTCGCTGTCGACTGTGTCGGTGGTGGACACCGCCACAAGGTCGTCGGCGTTGATCCGCGGGTCGGCTGCGAGGTTATACGTTGCCAAACACGAGCCGCCGTTTTCAGCGGAAACCGTCATTTTCAGCAGCTCAATTTGGTTAAACGCGTCGTCGAGCGCCACATCGAGCGTGACCGACTGGGTTTGGAATGCACCCAGGGTTGGAATGGTGACCTGACTCCCGTTGGGGAAGATCACACCTGCCACCGAGGTTTGCACTTTGACAAGGGTGTTGGTGATCGCCACAGGAGAGTTGTTGGCCACCTCAATGGTCAACTTACCCGCTTCGTCCCCGTCAAGAATGCCGTCGCTATCGCAGCTTTTCACCGCGTCGTCCAACGCCGCCGACAACACAACGTGATTGCCCTTCACATCAAAGCTCTCCACAACACCCTGGTTGGTGGGGGAGTCTTTGGGCGGCGATACAGCGCAGGTGCCCGCACCGCGAGCGGCAAAATTGGTAGCCATGATCACCGTGTCGTCGAGATCGACAGCGGCGGCGGCAGCCAAAATGCCATCCCGCTGCTCGGTGAACGTGGGTTCCACCGGAGCCATGATCATACCGGCTACGATGTAATCGGCCATGCGGCGCTTGGCTTCAGGGAAGGTATGTCCACCTTCCAGAATCAAACCGGTGTACGCATCAAACAACATTTGCGCCCAGATCTCACCGGTGTTGTGAACCTCGGCGTTGTTTACGCCGCCGAAGCCCATGGGAACGTTGGGAAGGGCTTCGCCGTCGGAAATGTGTTTAAAGGTGAAGGGGTTTTTTGCCTTGTCGCGAGTATAGGGAAGCCGGCGAATGCCGTAATACCCTTCATCAAGGAACGAAACCGTAGCGTATTGTCCTGTGGCCCACGTGCCCGTGGCAACGTTGTCACCGGGCACAATCGACTGATGGGTAGCCACGAAGTCTGCCCACCCTTCACTCTCACCGCGGCATTGGGTAAGCCCGCAGTCAACCAAACGGTGGTGGAGGTAATGCCCCCATTCATGCGAGATGATGTTGTTGTCGAGGGTACCGTCGTGCTCAACCCCCGTGACCCGTTTCATGTGAACGGTGATGGGGCCGTTTAAAAGCGCTTGTTTGAGGGTATTTCCGTTTTCAAGCGTGGTAGACAAGCTGCCAATTGTCACGTTTGGGTCAGCTCCGCCCATGCCGGGCGGGGCCACGTTGGCGGCGTTGTTGGCGAGCAGCATACCAATGCCGCCTGCCTGCTGTACCTTGGCTGCTTTGGCCACGAACGTGCACGTTCCGCGGTCGACCAAAACGATCTTACCCGTCACGTTGTTGGTGATATTTTCACACGCGTTGGAAGTGGGAGCCACACCGTCGTTGGCGAGAACCAACTCGGCAGTGACCTCAAACGACTGAGCACCGAAACTCGCCGTTCCGGCCTGGTAAGATGAGCTGATCGGTGCGCCGATATCGAGGTTGACATCGTTTTGGCCCGACCACAAGAACATCTGCATACGGGGAGATTCACCGTCGGCAGGCGTGGACATATTGGCGTTGTTGCGCGACGCGGGAGGCCCAATCGCCTTGTCCTGCGCTTCTGCCCGGAGGTGGTCGCCGTCGGCGCCGCCCCGACCAAAGTTGTCGTCTTGGGCGTTGCCGGCTTCTTCGTCGAAGCCTGAATCATACCAGTAGTCGTGGAGCCAGTTTGTTGTATAGAAAAGCTGCGTGATGGCAGCCATTTCTTGGTCGGGACTGGCAAGCGGAGCCTGCGCCACATCGTACGTTCTGTCGAAAACGCCGGGGGCGGTGACCGTGGCGCGAATGTCAACGTTGGGTGTAAACCCGTCCTGAGCCTGCGTAACGGCTTGGGTACACGGGGTGTTGGCCGTGGGTACACAATCTGTGTGATCGGTGTACGCATCAACGTTGTTACCCTTGCTTTCCGTTGCGCCGCTCGGAAGCCACGGATCGACAGCTCCACCGGGAGGCGTGTTGAACGACTCCATGGTGACAAGGGTGGGCGCCGCAAAACCTGAAATGGACAGGTCGGGCACGCCGGTGGGGTGCGGGTTATAATCTTGTCGAGGCCCGTCGGCGTAGATTTTATCGCCGTCGGTGGTGGCCCACACCTTGTATTGGTAGGCGTCGTGAGCAGTCAGGTCGTGCCGCATCAACACGCGACCGTCGTCGGCGGCAATGGCATACCCAAACACGTCGGCTTCAGGTGAGCCGTACCTACCCAGTTGAACTTCAATGTAATAAGCCGGCACCAGTGTGTCGGGCATGGGGAAGAAGATTTTTTTAACGCGAGCAGGCCGGGTAAAGCCCACTTCATCGGCACCCGACTTAATGGGCGACTTCAGGTTGAAAAGGCGGTAGCCCGATTTCGACTTTTTGGAGTCGGCAATTTTGCTTGGGGAGATCGGCGCGCCAAACACGTCTTCAAGCACGCGCGAAATGGCTTTTTCAGATTCTACCTTAAAGCCGGGGAGCTTTTTTTCGGCCCCTTTGGAGGCTGCGGGGTGGAGCGCTCCGCCCAGCGCAACAAGCTCACCCGTTCGCGTCATGAGCACTTTCATGTCGCTGTGGATCACTTCTGTACCGCCGAGGAACTGACGGTACACAACAATAATGCCGCCGCGTCCCGTGTCGTGGATCAAAACAGGTTTGGCTGTTTTGAGGGCACTGGCACTGAGTCCGTAAAGGGCCGCATGACGTTCCAGATGGTGGACGGCAATGCGTTCAGGAGCCGCACCGACAAGCGATGACGGCAGAGCAACGCCGCGCTGCGCCCAAAAGAATGTGGGTGTCCCGCGTTTTGGATCGACCGATGAAACAGTGCCTTCAGGCACCGAATGGGCGGCCTGAATGCCGGCCTTTGCCTGAGCCTCGTAGTAGGCATCAAACGGCTTAATTTCTTTGGCGTGAGCCGCTGAGGCAGCGAGCAGCACGAACGGTAGAGCGGAAAGATATCGAGCGCGGCGCGTCATCCGAATCTCCGAAGGTGGGCGAAAAGCTTCTTGAACCCCGCAAACGAAAGGGCAGGTCAAGATAACCTAAATTCGTTTTCTTGGGAAGCACCGTTTCAGGTCGGGCCAAAAAGCCTAAAAAAGGTTGCTTCAGAGCATTCCTACTGGGGAAACGTTGGCGACTTCAGGTGATTAAAGCGTTCCGACCACCGGTCTCGCCGGTCTCACGTTTTCGTTTTGGCCGCACCCGCCACAGAACTCCATACAGAGAAACCTGAAGCGCCACGCTTTTCGCTTTTCCATGCGGCAACGGGCAAGGGTGTCCCGCACGTCTCAACAAGACCTGAAGCCTGCACTCGCAAAACGTCATGGCTAGGCGTCAGCCAGGCGCTCGGCCCACGCTGCCGCCAAGCCCATAATTGTATGCTGCGGGTTCACTCCGATCGTTGTTGGAATGGCCGCCGCATCTGCCACATAGAGCCCGTCCACCCCATGAACCTTCCCATGCTCATCTACCACTCCAAGAGAAGGATCTCGACTCATGGGGCACCCGCCGAACAGGTGAGAAAGGATCGCAATATAACATCGCGGGTCGAGCGGGCCGTTTTCAATCAGGGAGATTTGGTCGCTGTTGAGTTTGTACGGTAGGCCGAATATGCCTGGTATAATTTCACGCGCACCGGCCGCAAAATGGGCTTTGGCAACCATTGCAAGGCCACTCCGAAAACGCCGCATGTCAGGTTCATCGAGTTGATATCGAACCACCGTGTTGCCAAACAGTCCCGGTTTAACGGTACCCGCCGACTCGGCTCTCACGGCCGCTACCCACATGGCAATGTGTCGATACTCCCGAAAACGCCGCACCAACTCGCGACCGCCGCCGGGTAGACGCCCCGCCACCATTTCAGGTGGAATGGCCAGCGTTTCAAGCTTAAAACCCGGATCTACCCGAAAGGCTGTAGAAGCCCAACCTTGGGTAGCTCCCACATTTTGGTCCACCGGGTTGTCATACACTCCAAAAATGCCTGTTCCGGGGTGGGCTCGAAACAACGTTCCCAGGGGTTTGCTTTTAAACCCGCTTTTGGCCAGCAAAATGGGCGTTTGTGTGGCAGATGCCGCCACCATGACAGCTCGTTTGGCTCGCACAAAGAAGGGTGAACCCTTTTTTCGACTCACCGGATCGACCAAGTGTCCCGTGACACCCGTGGCCGTATTTCCTGTACTTGTAATGCGCTCCACCTTGGCGCACGACATGACAACCCCGCCGCGCTGCAACACCTCGGGAACATAGTTGAGATTGGTGCTCTGTTTGCGGCCTTTTTTGCAACCCTGAAGGCATTGCCCGGTGCCTTCACAGTTGGTTACCGATCGAACCATGTAGTGGGATTGCCACCCGAGCTTTTCGGCCGCGTCCATGGCGAGCACGTTTGAATAGCCGCGCGCATCGGGTGGAACCACCTGGGCCGTCAACTCACTCTCAAGTCGATCTTGGTGTTCCCACACGCGACGGGAAAGACTCTCACCGTCAATGCCATATTCACGCGTCCAACGGTCAAAACAGTCACCGGGTGTACGCACAATAATAGCGCTGTTCACAACGGTTGTTCCCCCCACGCAACTCGCCTGAACAATAGGCCAAAGCGCACGACTTTGGGTGACAAGCGCTCCCCAATCCGAAAAGAGGTCGCGCATGGCGCCGTACGTGGTAGATGGGTAGTCTTCAGGAGCGCGCCACGGGCCGGCCTCCACAATGGCCACAGAATATCCGGCGCGCGCGAGGATAACCGCCGCCGAGGCTCCGCCCGCCCCGCTCCCGACAACAACAAAGTCTACCGTCAGATGAACTGCCGGCTCGCCGAAACCTGTAAAGGTGATGTGTTCGCCTGTCACACCGACTCCACATCCACGGCATGTTTGTGGTCGCGCTCGCCGTCGCGCCCCCGCTCTTCTTCACGCCGACCGATCTGTACAAGCAGCGGAACCGGTTCACGGTGAGCCGGCAACAATGGCACCACCCTTTTTTCAGTGCGGCGCGACCCAGGATCGGCGGGGTAAGAGGGTAAGGTTAGAAAGGTGCGAACCTCGTTTGATTGCCCCCAAAACAGCCCGCCGACAAGTTTGAGAAGCACCACAATCTGACGAATGAGATACGTGGGCGTGGACGCGAGTTTGTGAGCATGCCTGTCAAGTTGCTCTTCTGACAGCCACACAGCGGGGTAAGGTCGCCGAACGGTTAGAATGGGAGAGATCTGAAAGAAAAAAGCGGCAGCCACAATACTCAACCAAAAAGAAACGTGCTGTCGCGCCGCAGGTCGGCGATTTTTTGTTCAACCCCCAATTCGGCCAGGCCGGGCAGATCACCCTCGCGCGGAAACAGCGAGACAAGGGCGAAACGCACGAGGTCATTCACAGCGGGCGCTATAACGCGAATAGCTCTACGGGACAAGGTGCCGAGCGCGACAATCCTTCGTTTGGTATTGGTGGAGCAGCTTCATGGTTTGGTTGAGCGAATCAACGTAAGAAAGCACGTTGCCCTTGGGCGTTGCGTACTCCAGGTACAAGTTGTCGTCGGTAGAGAGAATGGGCCCACCGTCCGATTCACTGTCTTTCACGAACCGGTCGAGATCTTCCCCCGAAGTGACAAGTTCATCAATGGTGTCAACCAGCCGTTTTCCAGCCAACGTCGCCTTGAGCCGATCACTTGCATCAAACTCTGCCAGTTTCGACTCAGACGCTTTGAGCGGTTGTTGACTTGCCACCAAAATGCCCTGCGCACCGCCTTCAAAAAGAGCCACATGAGGGAACACCGCCCGCAGCGTTCGGATAATCGTGGCGAGTTCTCGCCGTCGAATGTGGTGGAGTTGAACCCATTGCTGGAGCACCCCACCCTGCGTCAGGCGCGAATGGATCAGTTTATAAAACTCGTGGCTGTAAAGGCTTGATGCGCCGGCAAACCAAACGCTCGACAGCTCAATTGTAATAAGATCGTAGGGTTCGGTGGTGACAAGGAGAAAGTTGCGCCCGTCGTTGACCGCCAGGTGTACACGCGGATCATCCAGGGCAAAAAACGACTGCTCCGCGTAAAAACGCCGCGACGCCTCCACAATGGCAGGGGAGATTTCTACCACGTCAATTCGACCGAATGGGTAGGCCGCCACTGTTCCAAGCGTGGTGCCGGTGCCCAGTCCAATCACCAGAGCGCGATTTTCATTCTTTAGAAATAGGCTTGGAAAATGGGCAAACCGGCGCTGTGCCGCCATTTCAAACCCGTTGTCCCCTTGAAACTTACCATTGGTATACATGGTAAGAATATCGCCGCGCCGAGCCACCGTCGTCACGCCGCCGTGCACGTCTTCACTCACCATTTCAAGCTTGTCGGGGGCAGGCCCCATGGTGAAGTACACATTGGCGCCGCTCGTCATTTTTCCCATATCCCAACGGGGTACAAAAATCGCGAGAATGACAGAAATTCCAGCCACAAATGCGAGATTGCGGGCCTGCGTTCGGTTGAGTTGAGAGCCCCGACGGGCGGCCAACGCCGACAGGATGGCAAACGTGATTGCCACCAAGACAAGGCTTTTTTCAGACCCGAGAGCGGGGAGTATAAAATACCCCGTCGCGATTGAACCCACGATCGTTCCAAGGGTGTTTGCCACCGTCAGGCGCCCAACAAGCGCCGCCACATCCCTCCGTTTTGCAACGCGCGTCAGCAGAAGTGGAAACGTCGTGCCCATGCAGAGAGTGGACGGCGCCAACACCAGAAGCGCCACGCCCGCTCGCACCAATTCTCTACCCGTCCACGAAGTGACGTATTTGCCAAAAAAAGCGAACGCGAGAGGTGTGCGATCCCACAACGGCAACGTGATCGCAAATGCCAGTGATGCCGCCGCAAGGCCGAAAACAAGCGCCGAAGAACCGTATTTTTTGGCGAGGGCCGGAGCGCGCGCCGCCCCGATCGACAGGCACACCAAAAACGCCGCGAGCATGATCCCGAATGCGTACGCACTGTTTCCAATCAGCAGCGCAAGCAAATGGGTTTGCACCACTTCGGCCGCGAAAACGAGCAATCCTGAAGCAAAAGCAAGAGCGAGATGGAAGGGCAGATCAAACGACTCGGTTGCTTCCGCGGATGTTTTTGCTGTGTCCACTTTGGACGCCGAATCACCTTCAGCCTTGTGTACACTTTCACCTTCAGCCTTTAATTCAGCCGATTTGGGCAAGACCTCAGACAACACATGAACGGGCGAAAGCGGTGCTTCACGCCTGCCGAGCGCGATCGCAATCACGCCGATCACTCCGTTTGCGAGCGCCGCTGCCCAGATGGTGCCGACAATACCGAGCGTCGGCAGAAGCACATAAGCGCTCACCACCGAGCCCACCGCACCGCCCGCCGTGTTGAGTGCGTACAATGTTGGCAGCCTTCGCTCCGCGTCTTCGGTTCCAACGAGTCGTCGCGAAAGAATGGGCAACGTTGCGCCCATGGCGATGGTTGGCAAAATCACAACCAGGCCCGCCAGCGCCGCGCGAACCGCCGTCAGCAACGCAAGCGATCCCGGAGCGGCACGCGCCGCGGCAACGTACGCATCGGTGAGCAGACCAAACGTGCCGGGCGTGATCGCGCACACAACGCCGACCCCGATTTCCAACACGCCGTACCCAACGAGCGGCCTCGCAAGGTGCGAAGCTCGACGCCCACCGAAGTGAGCACCTGCCGCAAGCCCGGCCATAAACGCCGCCAAAACAGCGCTTACCGCATACGCCGTGGCACCGAAGATGTACCCAAGCAGTTTGGAAAACGCGACCTCGTAAAGGAGGCCTGTCATTCCAGAAATGAAGAAGAGCGCCGCGACCTTCGCAAAACGGGACCGCACGCCGCGGGAACCTAATACGACGCGCGCACAATGAGAAGACGTTGGCGCGTCTGTCTCAAAACGCCCACACCCACGTCAAGGCGCCCAACCGTCAGCGGTGTACACAACGAACCGCGCGACGCCTACTTGGGGCTAATCGGAATCGTTTCCGACGCGAGTTCAGCGCCGTGATCGTCGAACACGTGCACCGTGACTTCACCCTTATCGTCTTTGCGCAACGTCACGTACGCCCACGTTCGCCACGACCACGACTTTTCAACAGTGAGATCCACAAGGCTCCGCTCGTCACCGTTCACCCTGAAAGAAAGGCTGATTCGTTGATCCGCCCCCGTGCGATTGCGCGCGGTCACGTGGCCGTAGAGGCGTTCACCCGGCTTGGCCGACTCCGCTTTGTCGATGGGATCTCGGTTTTTTACGCCCGACGTGAGTTGAAACTTTAAAACGTCCACCCCGGTGGCAGCCGGTTCCGCCTTGGATTTGGCCGATTTCGCGCTGGATGTGGCCGCCGCGGTTGTCGCTCCGCTCGGAGTGGCCGCGGCAGCGCCGGAGGCGTCCTTCGACGAGTCGCCGCACGACGTTGCGAGCAGAGCCGTCAGAGCGGCGACCGTTGTGTACACAAATGCGCTCGCGGGGTTCATCCTTTTTTGCTCCTGCGATGGCAAGCCGTCACAAAGCCGCAATGAAGCGAGCGGCAGCGCTCCAGCGGCACTTCTTCCCAGACTTCTGCGGCGCGCGCCTTTGAATACGCTTCCGCGAGCGATGAAAGGTACACCTCGAATCGTTGGTGATCTTCGGCCGAAAAGTACACACCGGCCGAACCCTCGATCCACGCAGGCTCATCGGCGGCGCCCAAGAACAAGACACCCGCGCGCACCGCATGCTCGGGAAAGCGGCGCGCAAGCGCGAGAGCGTAAGCGCGAAGTTGAAATGCGTACACACTCAGATCGGACCGCGGTCGCGAGCGCTTGTAATCGACAACATCTATTTTTCGGTCGGGCAACCGAAGAACGAGATCCATCGCCCCTCGAAGCGCGAGGCGTACACCTCCGGGCACATCGAGAACAAACGGCTCTTCACGAAGCCACGCCGCCCCCAGGGTTTTGGCGTCGTTCACGTAGCGGCCTTGAAGAAAGCGGGCGATCCCCTGCGAAAGCCGCTCAAGCTCGGGAGACTTGCGAGGCACACCTTCGGTAACAAGTCGCCCTTCGATCTCCGATGGTTCGATCGGCAAACCCCAGCGACGAAGCGGAATACGCTCCAGCACCCGGTGAGCCGCGCGGCCCAGATCGCGCGCATCTTCATCATCGAGCGGATCGTCCACGTGCGCGTCGGTGTTTTCTTCGGGAACGGTGAACAAATCGAGCTGACTCGACGCGAGCGGCTCGTCGTACCCAAGCAGGTACCGAAGCCGATAGCGGCGAGCGCACCCCTCAAAAAGTGAAAGCGCCGTTGTTGGAAGCGCGATTGTCTGCGCGATCGGCAACTTCCGAGAAGCATCGGCCCGCGGAGCTTCTTTTGGGCGCGGAGCAGGTTCGAGCGTGGAGTGTTTGCGCGGGGCCGCGGCGTACGCCGCCCCGCGCAAACACTCCACAGCGCTTTCGATGCGATTGATCGTGGCGCGCGCTTCGGGTGGCAAAGCCACCCGAAGCGTGCGCCACGCCGACGCCCCGCGCGGCGGCGTGGCCGGGCTCACAAGCACCAACCGATCGCGCGCCCGCGTGAGCGCCACGTACGTCAAGCGGCGGCGCTCGGCCTGCTCGCGGCTTCGAGCTTCTGTCTGAGCTGCTTTCATCGCGGGCGTTGGCAGGTTGATCACCTGCGCCGGCTCATCGGTTTGCGCGGCGTCCAACGTTCCAAAATGCCGAATCAGCAGATGCGGCGGCCGATCGCCCTGGGGCGGAACGAGATCCACGCCTGGGTACACAGGGCGCGGCTCGGCAGCGAGATCCACCAACACGACCGTTGGAAAGTCGAGGCCTTTGCTTCCGTGAATCGTGAGCAGGCGCACCGCATCGTCGTCGTCCGAAAAAATAACCCCTTCGGGCTCGTCTGTTTCGTCGGCGATGCGCCTGTCGAGCCAGCGCGAAAACGACGCGAGGGTTCCACCGCGCTCGGCCGCAATCTCGACCAATCGATCCACGTTCGCGAGCCGCGCTTCCGCCCGCGGAAGCGCGGCAAACACGCGATCGAGGTCAAATCCGGTGAGCAGCGTTCGGAGCGCATCGGCGGGCGGCGCGCGGAGCGCCGCCCGCCGATGCGCTCCGAACGCCGCTCGAAACGCCGCGATCCGCCGCTGCTCGTCGGGAGTTAGAAGCGCCGCGCGCTCGGGAAGCGACGGCATGGTGGCGATGTACACAATGCCTTTGCCCGGCTCCGAAAGCGCGGCGAGCGCGGTGTCCGAAAGCGAAACGACCGGACCGCGAAGCACCGTTGCGAGCGCCTGGCGATCGCGCGGATCCACCACCAGCCGCGCGAGAGCGGCGAGGTCGCGCACCTCCGGCGCGTCGTAGAGCGCGCGACCCGCAACCACGTACGGCACGCCCAATCGATCGAGCGCCACCGAAAGGAGCGGCAATGTGTTTCGACGGCGAGCGAGCACCGCAATGTCGCGAGGCTTGCACCCTGTTTTGGCGCAATGAGCGGCGATCCACGCGGCGGCCACGAGCGATTCTCGAAGTGGACCTTCCGCTTCGCGGGTGAGCGCATCCACGTCGTCCGGTACCGCGCCGTCGTCTTCGATGACCACCACTTCACCGCGCTCTTCGGGTGGACGCACCGGAACGAGGCGCTCGGCGGCACTGTATTCCACCTCAAAATCGCGGGCGGTGGACGGAGCGCGCCCGTCTGAAAAGTCACACTCCGAAAACGCGTTCACAAACGCGAGCACGTCGGCGCCCGAACGTCGGCTCTCCGCGAGCGCCACAAAGTCGGCGTTGGCATCACGCGACACGCCGCGCGTGGGCAAATGAAGGGCAAACGCCGCCGCTTCGCCGCCGAGTTCAGCGCAGATGCGCGAGAACACCGCCACATCGGCGCCGCGAAATCCGTAGATCGACTGCTTGCGGTCACCCACCAAAAACAGACCGTGCCGCTCCAGATCCAACGCGGGGGGAACATCGCCCGGACGCCTGCGCGCACGCGCATCGACCCGCTCCCGCAAAAGGTACACAAGGTCGCGCTGCACCGTGCTCGTGTCTTGAAATTCGTCCACAAGGAGCACGTCCACATCGGAACAAACGAGATCGGCCAACTCCGGTTGATCGCGCAGCCCGTCGCGCGCCGCGCGCAACAGATCGCCGAAACCGAGCGCCCCCGCGCGACGGCGGCGCGCGAGCGCGGCCGACCTCGCTTCATCGATCAAAGCGACCATTCCGCGCTCGCGCGCGCCCAGCGATTCGGCATTTCGCAAAAAAGCCACCAGGCGTTCCGCCGCCACGCGCAGCGTTCCGCCCGAAAACGACTTCCGAAACGCATCCAACTCCTCATCGGCTTCGCGCTTCTTTCGCAGCGTCACCGACAACATCTCGATCGTTGGGTCAATCGCCGCCTCGGGAAAGGCGTCGGCGCTGCCCGGCGCGCTCGCGAGCGCGCCGAGCAGCGCCGACGCCGCCGTGCGCACCGCCGGAACACCGCTGCCGTCGGAGGCGGCGCGCGCGATGCGGGCGAGTTCCGCCCGCACCGCGCGCGCCGCCTCCGCATGATCCGCCAGCGCAAGCGAAGTGGGTGTCACCCCTTCTTCGTCGAGCCGATCAAAAAGACGCGTGAGCTGCGGGCGCAACGTGTGGATCCCGCCCGTTGCCATGAGCAGATACCGCGCGCTCGCCGCGGCATCACCGCCCGCGGCGAGCGCCCGCGACAGCACATCATCGATCGCGAGCGCCGCAAGATGCGCCGATTCATCCTCGTCAAGCACCCGCATCCCCGGCGGCAGCCCCAACGCCAAACCGTGGCGATCCACAATGCTCCCAGCCAAACCGTGGAGTGTATCGATGCGCGCCGCGGGCCACCTCGCGAGCGCTTCCGCCGCGCGCCGCTTGATCATCGCGCTTGTCGGCGGATCATCCAACATGGCCGAACGCGCCGCGATCTCGCGCGCAAAAGGTACACCTTCCAACGAAGGCGCTTTGGCAATCGCGCCGAGCGCGCCCTCCACGCGCTGGGCGATCTCGCGCGCGGCGGCGCGCGTAAACGTGGTTGCCCAAATGCGATCCGGCGCCACGGGTGCGGCCGACCGGCGTCGCGACCCCAATCCCATCGACGTAAGCCCGAGCGTCAAAAGCACGTAGAGCGCCGTCAAACGATGCGTTTTGCCCGTGCCGGCGCTCGCCGCAACCACCACGTTGCGCTGAAACGAGAGCGCGATCTCGTCCACCTCGGAGAGCGATTCAGCGCTCACGGTCGCTCCTCGGCTTCTTCGATCGGCATCACCGCGGGCCTCCGGCACACGTCGCGCGCGTCACATCCGGCGCAAAGCGAGAGTGTTGTCGGCCGCGGTGCAACGCGTCCGTCCCACAGCGCTCGCACCGCGCGGCGCGCATCCCGCACGCGCTGCACCAGATCTTCGGGCTTCACGAGTCGGTCGCTCGCGCGCTTCGGCGACTCCTCAATGATCCCGCGGCTCGTCACGCGAATGAACATCGCGTCCATTTGGGATACATTTAGTGCGCGCTGCACAACCGCTGCATAGAGCGGCAATTGCAGGCCCGCTTTTCGTTCGGCTCCCTCCGGCACGCGCCCCGTTTTGTAGTCCACAACGCGCGCTTTTTGCCCATCCGCGCTCCGGTCAATGCGATCGATCTGACCATCCACGTACACATCCGGCGCGTCTGGATCGTCTTCATCGGGACCGAGCACAAGAGGCCCCCATGGCTCCGGCGCGCCGCGCCCAAACTTTTGCTCGCTCGCGTAGAAAGCGAACGCATCGTCTTCTTCCCAATTGCGCACGACCACGCCGAGCGCATCGCGCACCGCCGACAAGATCGCTTCACGCCGCAGCGGCGAGACGATGCGTTGCAATTCGAGCGCACGCTCCGCCGCTTCGCGCGCCACGCCGAGCAGCGCGGCGCGGGCGGTCTTCGGATCCGCCATCCGCTCGCTCAACGGTGCGATCCGCCCGCCGCTCGACGCCGGAGCGTCGTTTTCAACCACCCCGCCGAGCGCCGCCAATCGAACCGCTTCAAACGCGGCCGACAACGCCCGATGCACAAGCGTCCCGCGTTCGCGTGCGTCCCCCGCTTCAAGAACATCTTCCTGCCTTGAGATTCGCACCACCCTGCGCGCAAAACCGGCGAACGCACACCCCGCCGCGCGCTCAATCGCCGTCACAGCGATCGACGAACTTTCAGAAGCGCCACCCACAAGCACGGGCAACAAGTGCCCCAACTCCTCCAAACGAATGCGCCCGGTGAAGTCGCCCGCGACAACCTTCGGATCCATGAAAAACGCGTAACGCTCCATTTCAATGCGCACGCGCTCGCCTAGATCAGCACTCGGCATGCGCCCTCCGGCGAGCCGCCGAAGTTCTGCCCCGCGCGGCCCCAGAACCGATGCTTTCGGCGCCACCCGCGACGGCGGTTCAAACACGTGATCCACCCCCGCTCCGAGCGCCTCCACAACAAAGGAATGAGGTTTTTCACGCTCGTCTTCGTTGCC
The DNA here is from genome assembly GCA_016712345.1 of Polyangiaceae bacterium. Classification (GTDB taxonomy): domain Bacteria; phylum Myxococcota_A; class Polyangia; order Polyangiales; family Polyangiaceae; genus JADJRH01. The sequence continues at coordinate 682,670 of JADJRH010000002.1, read as the reverse complement.
CGTGGAGTATGTGTACACAAGGTCGCGCGCCGAAGCGAGCGCCCGCGCAAGCGCGAGCGCTCGCTTCGGCGCGCGCCCCTTCGCCGCATTCTCCATCGCGTCGTCTTCGCCCAGGAGCAAGACCTCATCCTCGCCGTCATCGCCGTATGCGCTTTCGCTCAGCCCGGCCACGATCAGCTTCTCAAACGTCAGCCCCGCGACGTCTTCGGGCTTGGCGATGCGAACGGCGCCCGCGCGGGCGGCGGTGCCGCCCGCGCGGGCGCCCGTTCGCTCGCAAAGCCCCGCCACAAGCGCCCTGAGTTCCGCTGCGGAGAGGGGGGCGCTTCCGAGGCCGAGGGCCTCGGAAGCGCCCCCCAACTCATTGAGCACCTCACGCAGCCGCCGAAGCGCGCTCGCGTTTTCACCGAGCGCTGCCACGTTCAACGCGCCGAAGCCCTTCTTCTCGTCGCTCAGAGCCGTTGCCAGTTCAATCGCCGTCGGCTGACCCAGCTTCGATTGATCGAGCAGCCGAACAAATCGTGAAAGCCCCTCGCGCAGCGTTCCACCCTCGGCCACCCAACGAATGCTCTTCACCATCGTTTCGATGGCGCGCGGCATCCACGCGTCTTCGCGCGACTCGCCCACCAAATGTGTGAGCGCTTCCACAAACAGCCGGCCCGAGCCGTCCACGTCCACAGGCACATCGCGCAGTCTCGCCGCGAGACGCATCACCCGCGTGGACGCCTCGTTTTCATTTTGCGCTTCCACCCAAACCCCCGCAGACAGTCCGGGCGCGCGCAGCACCTCCAAAAGCCCGTCGCGCGTGAACGGACCTTCCGCGAGGGCAAGCAGCGTCAGCGCCGCACGCCCATCGGGACTGTGAGCGATCGAACGCCCGCGAGGCTCCGTGAAAGGTACACGCGCTTCCGCAAGCGCCGCACACATCCGAGTCGCCGCGTCGTCGGCGGTCTTCGGCACCACAATCGCCATCCGCTCCGGCGGCACCCCGGCGCTCAGCGCTTCGAGAACGCTCGCCGCAACGGCGCGCGCTTCCGCCTCGCGTGTGCGCGCGCCCCGCACCTGCGAAACGCGTCCCATTTTGGCCGGCACCCACACGATCTCCGGGTGCTCCAACATCGCTCCCCAGCGCCGCTCCAACATGTCCGCGAGAGGTTGTGCCGCCCCGCTCAGCGCCCACTGACCCGCTTCAACGGAGCGCACAAACTCCGGTAAACGCACCACAACGCCGTGCGCGCCCGCATTTGTTAGCCGCTTATGAAACGCTTCGATCCAAGCCAAATCGTCGGCGTCCCACGGAGCCACCCCCGCGAGAACAATCCCACCCCCCACCCCCAATTCCTCCAACACATCGTCGTGCGCCGCTCCAATCGCTCGCGCCACCAAGTGCCCCACACCTCGAACGTCAAACCAGCCAGCTTCACGCAACCGCGCGTCGACGCGTTGCTGCACGGCGAGCGCCCAAACGAGTACACTTCGTTTTGCCGGAACGCTCTCCGCGCCTCGCCTCCGCAGCGCTCCAATCGCTCGATCCAACGTTGCCGAGAGCGCCGCCGCCGTCGCCTCGGTTCGCGTTTCAGAAGCCCCCGGCAGCGTCTTCTCGCGCGCCAACTCCTTCACCGATGCGTACGTCGCCAGCGCCACCGCAATCGGTGATGCCGGCCGCAGCGCCGGAAGCAGCACCGAAGCCGCATCCAACACAAACCCGCGCAGCGATCGCACTCGCACCCCCGCTTCACCGAGAGCGCGCGACGCAAGCGCAGCTTCCACATGTGACTCGGTGGGCACCAACAAAAGCGGCGGCGACGAAAACGACACGGCGCTCAACTACGACTGGGCGCGATCGTCGTCGTGCGTTGTTTCTGTGAGCCAACCGGTCGGCTCTTCGTCCATCGGCGGCGAAGCGCTCTCTCGCTCCAACGCACCTTCATCCGCTTTTCCGTCGAGCGGAGCCATCTTGCAGCTGCCGTCAAACACCACACCTCGATCAATAAAAATCGCCGGCGCATGCAAGTCCCCCGTCACTCGCGAAGGTGCGTACAACTCAATCGCATCGCGCGCCCGAATGTTCCCCTCCACCTGACCCCCCGTCACGATGCACGTCGACACTTCAATGTCGCCCACGATCTGCGCGCCGTCGCCGATCACAAGCACATCATCGCCGCGGATCTCACCCCGAAAACTCCCATCGACGCGAACGCGCCCTTCAAAGAAGAGCTTGCCTTCAAAATGAGTCCCCCGCCCGAGCAGCGCAGTGATCTCCGTTGGCCGCGCAAGGGTTCCGTCGGTCGGTCGGCCCGATTCCATGCGCGTCGTTTAGTCCATCCTCGCCCCCGACGCGCAACTTCGATCGCGCCCCCCTCCCGCGAACGTCAGCATCCGAACGCGCCCTCGGGGTGCAAACCGTGACGGCCCCTCTCCCGACGGTCGGCGCCACTTTCGCAACACCCTTCATTTCACGACAAATCATCAACGGCCCAAATCCTGCAGCAGACGGGAAGCTTTTCCTGAGCACCGCGTTCCGCATGCCTCGTTGACGCGGACGGGTGCTCATGGGAAGGGCCGGCGCGCTCGGCGACGTGGCTCCGGTGAGGATCGACATCGCACACGACTTTTTGAGGACGAGGTGGACGTGAAGACCAAGTTTCTAGCAGTAGCACTGACAACCGCGGGCCTCGCAGCAGCCGCAGTTGCACAGGCTCAGCCCGCGCCCGCGCCCACAACGCCCGCGCCCGCTCCAACCACCACCGCCGATCCCAACGCGCCGCCCCCGCCCGGAACCGCGGATCCCAACGCGCCCCCGGCTCCGGCCCCCACGGCCACCACCACGAGCACCGCTCAGCCTGCGCCGCCCCCGCCCGCAACGCCCGGTGCCCCGCAAGCCGCGCCGCAAGATCCCAATGCGCCTCCCGCGCCGCCTGCCGTAGCTCCGGCGCCGCCCCCGGTCGCGCCCACAGTGCAACCCCAACCGCCGCCCCCGCCTCCGCAGCAACCGCCGCCGCCCCCGCCTGAAAAGCCCAAGGGGATGTCCCTGTTGCAGCGGTTCGCAGGCAGCGTCGTCGCGTGGACCCACCAAGTTTCCGCCTCCACGTTCGGAACCGTCACCTCCACCGACTACGTCGACGGGTTTACCGGAGTGGGCTCCAACGAAACCGATGTGTACACACAAACGTGGACATTCGTACCCGGCGCCTTCCTTTATCGTGAAGGTAAACACGCCGTTCGCGCCAGCACCGTGGTCGCGGTCACCACCGAGTACACCAACAACGATTTTACAACGCGCCAATATCAGCCTGAACTCAACAACATCCCCATCCGCCTGACAGACACCATTGCGATTGCGGCCTGGGGTGCGGGTGAAGGTGGAACGGCTGCGGGCGCTTTGGCTCGCGACCCTACCCTTGCCGGTGCCGCCGAGTATAGAACGCAGGCCGTTGTCGGTGGTCAACTCATTCTACCCACCTCTCCGTATGCCCTCAGCAACGGGCTCTACCTGGGCACCAACCTCAACGCCGCCCTGCGTCAGCAAGTCAAGTTGCTCGGCTCGGCGTCTGACTACTTGGGCAACATCACTCTTACCCTTTCGGGCGGGTGGACACACCAGTTCTGGAACAGCACGGTTCCCATCAACACCAATCTCAACCGCCCCCGACAAGACTCGCGCGGCGCGCCCATTGAGAGCGACATTCTCCGCGGCGGCGCCAACGTTGAAAATCGCTTCAACGCCGGTTTGTCCTTCTTCTTGCCCCTCTACGGTGACCTTCAACTCAACGGCTCGCTCGGCGTGTCGTGGGATGTTCCGTTCTCACAAAAGGGCAACGACTGCGACGTTCAACTTGCCACCGGCTGTGTTGACCTCGATGAAGCCCGCAGCTACCTGCGCCAAACCACCAACTTCGACGTATCGCTCTACTATCAGGTCATTGACGAACTCGGCGTCGACATTGGGTACAACAACAACAACAACATCCTTCACGACAACGGCAAATTCCGTAACCCCATCTTCAGCCCGTCGTCGCTCTGGTATGCCGACGTGATCGTCTTCCCCCAAACGATCATTGCCAAGTTGACTGCCCCGCCGAAGCCTAAAAACCAAACCGGCAGCCGCTAAAACAACGTTGTCTAGAGGCTCGCTGCATCGGCTCAGGCGGCGTTGCCCGCTGCGGTGCGTGCTCACGTAGATCCAACTACGCTCCGCGCGCTCCTCACGGGCGCCTTGCCTGCGCCGCGCATCGAGCCCCATCCAACGTTGTTTTCTTAAGAAATGGCGCTGCTGCGCACGCTCATCCGTCGGTCGATCTCCTCGGGCAGCGCACGGCACGCCGATCTCCTCACCACAAATCTACCCATCCCCACTGGTTGACAATCGCTCAGCTCGGTGAGCCTGCCCGCTTTCTGCGCCGGCGAACAAACCAAACTCCACCCCCCAAAAGTCCAATCGCCAGGATCCCGAGAGCCCCCAGAGCAATCTTGTGCTCACGCCGCAACACCCCCTCCACAGGGAATGTCAGATCGGCATCCTCAAACCAATCCCCCTCCCCATTTCGAAAACGCTCGCCCAGCGAAATGTCCAACTTACCTTCAGACCCAATCTCCACGTGCAGTCGAACCTGACGGCCCACAGCTCCACTTTCCGGCGCCACCTCATCCGTTTGAAACGCATCCAACGGACGACCCCACACTCTGTATTCTTTACCATCAAGACTGCCCGACGGCCCAACGTCCCCCTTTACAGCCACAAGCGTTCGAGGCCCCGGCGTCAGCACCAACTCATCTCCAACCCCATATCGAACCGCGGGTAGAGAAACCGCCCCAGCCGGCCACTTGGGATCCGGCATCAAAAAGAGCTTCCAACCCGGCTCCGCCTCAAACGATTCTACCGCGTACGAAACCGGAATCACCTTCACATGAGGCTTTTTGGATCCATCCTTCAAAAGCAGATCCGCGCCCAACAACTCCACCGAAATCCACCCGGCCTCCACCTGACGAACATGGTAATACGCCCGGGCACTCACCTCATCCGACCCAATGGGTACACGCACCGGATGCCGAGTAAACGAGCCCGAAGTAGGCGCGTTTGACGCCAATACCCACGCATCCGGCACGGGATCGGGAGCATCCAACGGGATGGCCCTCAACTCCTGAAAAAACACCTTGTGAATAGGTACGGGTTCACCCTCCTTCACCGCCGACGGCTCTGGAATGGGCATCGACGGCATCTCCTCCGGGCTTGGTCGATGCGAGTGAACCGCCACCACAAACCGAAATTTCGGAAAGTCGTTCACCCCGGTAAACACCGCATCTGAGGGTAGAATGTGCGTTCCCGCAACCGCCACATCCGCGCCAGCGTTTTCAGTGCAAACAAGCGCCGCCGTCAACACACCCGCCGCCGTCAACACGCGACAAAACCGCCCCTCGAACAATGTGTACACCATTGTCAAGACCCCGCCGCAACGCCGTAGCCGACGCGCGCTCGCCCCGCCGGCGTCACACCACGCCCCGCCCACAAGCGCAGTCCGCGCACATGCGAGAGCTGCCACAACTCCTCCGTCTGGGCCTTCAGCGAAAGGTCGCGCAGTTGAATTGCGAGCGCCTGCTCCACCGCGTAGCGTCTCACCGCTTGAGCATCGCGCACGTCAACAGCCCGCACAAACGCCATTGTTTCTCGAAGAACGCGCAATGTATCCCGCCTTGCAGTAACCCCCAATTCAACCACTTTTTTGGCAAACGCCGCAGTGGTAGGTCCGGGAAAAAAGTGCTCATGAATCTGACGCGCAAATGACAGACTGATAAGCCGATTGAGAAGGCTCTCACACGCAAGCGCCCGCTCGTGCAAACTCACACGCAAAATACGAAACATCACCTCCGCGCGCGCATCATTCATGCGGTAACCGTAACTCTTATAATCCCCTTCAAGCCTCCCTTCGGCTTGTAAACGCGAAAGCAACTCAGTCCCTGAGTACACCTCGGTTCGGCACACATTCCATGGAAGGTCCAAGTGCTGCTCCGCCAAGTCGAGCGTTGCATCAATGTCATCCAGCGAACAGTCGGGATCGAACAACATAAAGTTGAACGAAGGCACAATCCCATAATCGCGACACACCTGAATGGCGTTTTGATTATGAATGGGTAGATGCGTGCGCCCCAAATAGTCGAGGCGCTTCGCCGAAGCGCTTTCAACCCCCAAAAACAAGTGAATCGCCCCCATTTCTCGAAGCGCCTGACATGTTCCCGGCGTCATTGTTTCAGGCCGGCCTTTTACCCAAAACACCACATCGCCCACGCCCCGCGATGTGAGCGCCTCGCGGAGCGCGCGCGTGCGCTCCACTGTCTTTTTTTCACGCGGCAGCACAAACAAATCATCCTGTACAAACACCACGCGCGCCGCCCGCTCGTGGTAACTCGCCGCAATTTCCTCCGCCACCGCCGCGGGATTGCGCAGACGATAACTTACCCCCATTTCTGAAGTGAACGCCGCAATACTACAATAACTGCATTCCCCAACGCAGCCTCGGGCGGTGATCACAAAGTCTACCACCGTGCCGCCCACAAGGTAAGGTTCGGCACTGCGAGCCGCCGGTGGCAAACCGTCAATGTCATTCAGGGCCTGCCTCACAGGGCCCTCCACAACCCCTTCCCCTTCGCGCCAAACCAAACCGGCCAATCCGCGCACCGGCTTTTCGTCCGCCATCCGATCCAACATCTCAACAAGGGTATGTTCCCCATCGTGCCTGACTGCCGTGTCCAAGTCGGGAATGTCCCTCATCAGATCGCGATAACAAAACGTTGGAACATGACCACCGCACGTCAAATGCCCTTTGAAACCACGCGGACGGAGCGCACTCAGAAGTTCAATATAATCCTGAATCGCATTCTGAAACGCAAGCCCCACCCCTATCAAGTCAGGCGACGATGCCAGCGCCCGTTCAACAGTTTGGTCAAGCTCGGCGCGGTCGTTATACGCCACCACTTCCACCTGGTGACCCGCTCGCCTTGCCGACGCCGCCAGGTATTGCAACGCCAGGTTTTCTTGTTGAATGGGCCCAATCAGCACGGCCTTTTGAAGGCGCCTGCCCGCGCCGCTCATGCCGCCTCCAGAGTATACGACGCCACACCCGCGGTATGTTCTCCAGTAACAGCCGCCTGAATCAAGTGTCGACCACCCCCTTTTGGCGGAGTCCACACCACCACGTCGGGAGCCACGCGTTCCACCTCACCGCCTGAAACCTGCCAGTGATACTCCACCCCTTCCCCACCGTCGTTTTCGGCCATGAGCACCACCTGACGGCCCACTTTTACAATCGGACGAACGCGAAGCCGGAGCGCCCGCGCAAGGGGTAGATCATCCCTCCGCTTGTCAGAAACAATCGGACTTGGAGCCATTTCAGCGATGATCTCACACACCTTACACTCGTCCCCCGAGCTTACCCATACAAGATCGCTGCCTTCAAAACAGAGATGAATGTTGGTGATTGACTCCACAACCCGCGTGTCATTGGCACCGGGTCCACACTGCGACGTGAAAGTTGTCTTCACTGTCATGTTCACCCACGATTCAGGCGGCAAATTGAGCATTTGAGGCCATTCCGCATGGAAGGTAAAACCTCCCTGCGTGGGCTGAACATCGGTGACAACCATCCCAAGAAGCTCATTTGTCTGAGCCGAAACCACTTCCACCGTCGGCGTCCCCACCACCGTTCCGTCGAGCGGTGCGGCAATCGCGACAAACCCCATTGCCAGGTTGAGCGCCTGCGAATATTTGGTCAACGTCACACGCGCCGCCGTGTTGCTCACCACGGTTGGAGGGTTTTGCGCGCAGATCTGCCCCGGCTCCGCAACCACACCGGGGTCGGGCAGCGCAACCACAAAGGTCTGCTCCTGGGAAACATCGTTGCACAAGCCCGTTTGTGTACTCGTTGTCGTCCCCGTGCCGGTTGTACCACCCCCGCCGAACAAAACACCCCCAACGCCGCCCGCTCCGCCTGAAGATGTGCCCCCCGCACCCGCTGTGGAAGTGGACGAACTGCCCCCGGCCGAAGTGCTTTGCGTTACAACGTCTGAATCACACCCGGCGCTCACAGCGGCAAAAACAACGAGCGGAAGCGCTCCGGCGGTGCGCGACCAAGAAAGGCGAAGTGTACGCATGACCGAAGTCTACACCCGGTCAGCACGCCCAGGTTCAACGATCCATCACAATCGCACGACCCGCAACCCACACAGCCACGGGAGCCTCAGCGGCGTCGGTCATCGCCCAACAGCGTCACATGTGTACACAACACGTCGGGGGTGCAACATCATCTGCGAGGGTGTCTACCCACCGGCTCGCTCGCCCACAAACACGCTCGGCCTTCCCGTACCCATTTCACCGGAAGGCCAACTCACCGACGCACCGATGTACCCAACGGGCTTGCCATTGGCGAAAACAGTGGGGTACCCAGCCGAAATGTTGGCACCATGGGGAGGATGGTTTGGGCAGCCGTGAGGAACAAGCGAATCGTCTTCGCGCGCCACTTCAAACCCCTCGGCCCACACGTCGGGGCTAAACGAGGCCATTGGACGCGGAGCGCAGGCGTCGTGGCCTTTGCACAGATCAACTTTGGTGCTCACAGACGGCATAGCGAGCGATTTAGAGGTATTTGCCGCCGAAGGGTAGAGCCTCGTGCATTTTTTTGTGAGAGGCCCTACTTCGCCACAAGTCGCGCCACCCGCGCCAAATGACCTGACTGCGGATGCTCCGCCCTGAATCTGGACGCCGCCGCTTTGGCTTCTTCCACTCTACCCAAGCGCACAAGCGCTTCAATCTGAAGCACCTCGCGCTCTTCTAAAAGCGCTCCATCGCCGAACATTCGATGATGTTTTTCAGCCAATTTAAGCGCCTTTTCTGGGTCTTTCGCCACGTCGGCTTTCACTTGCAAAAGCAACTTCGCCTCTTTTGAAAGCGAATCTGCCCTATCTTCTTTCTTACCATCTGACACGACCGTCGCAGCCGTCCCCGCCGTTGCCAAAGGCAACACTTTGTCCACCTTCAACGTTCCCTTACCGTGAGCCAACGGCTTTTTTTCAGGCTCTTTTGCTTCTTCCCTCCCCAACTCTTCCTGCGCTCTCACCGTTTCTACCGGTGCCGCAGCTTCCAACTTGCTCGTTCCACTCAACTCCACCGCCGCCGGTGCAATCACCGCAGCGGGCTCCTCCCCTCCCCTGTTCATTCCACCTACCATTGGAATCAAGTTGACCGAAGCCCCAGTTGCTACCGTGACCCCGGCCACCCAAATAGCAATCTTCCACCCCGCGACAGCGCTTTTCGCAGCCGCTGCCCCGGTCACTCCGGCCGAAGCGCTTGTTCCAACCGTTGTGGCCCCACCTGACAGTCCACCCGCAACCCCCAAAGCCGACGGAAGTTTTGCCGCAAGCTTCGCCACGGCATCAGCCCCACCGCCGTCGTTCACAGCGGAGGCCAGCACATTTTTCAACTCAAACGGAGCGTCGGAGGCGTCGTCCAGCCAACGGGTAGGTTCGTGCTCATTCACCACGGCGACCTCCCTTCGAAGCGGCAAGCACCACTTCTTTCACCCGTTCACGCGCCGAGTAGAGGCGGCTATACGCTGTTTGCAACGGACAATCCACAGCGGCCGCCACCTCGGTCATGGACATCTGCTCCAATTCAAAAAGCACAAACACTTCACGTTTGCTGTCATCAAGCGCGTCCAACGCTTTATCAAGAAGCGCGCGCTGCCGCGCCCGGTCCAGTTGAGTTTCGGTTTCAGGCTCAATCACCCCAACCGGCGGTTCAAGCACCGGAACTTCAGGCCTGCGCCGCTTCTGCCTCCGATGGTCCGCAACCGCTCGCCGCACAATTCCAAACAGCCACGCTTTCACCGTTCCCCGCCCCTCGTAAGAATGCAGGTGCCGATGCACGACTAAGAATACATTCTGTGCAACGTCCTCCACTTCGGCTGCAGAAACCCCCATGCGCCGCACCGTTCGGAGCACAAACTCCCCATGTTCACGAAACAGAGGTTCAAACGTCAGAACCGGCTTCACGCGCACATCGGCGGCATCCGCTTGCGGAAGAGGTAAATCGCTTGAGGGCCCGAGCGCCATCAGGGGGTGTAAAATCGCTTCTTTCACGGGGGAAGAACCACTTGGATGCCCACCTGCCCCTGAAAGATCACCGGCTCCATCATTTGATTCGACGGGAACTCCGCAGACAACACCCACGATGTTGGGTTTACAGGCACCAAGAGCCCTGCCCCCACGCGCGCTCTCAACCATGAGAACACTTTCAGATCCAAGCGCACCTCCGCTGAGGGAGAAATGACCAACTCCTCAGATGAATAATATTCAGGCCAATACGAGCCATCCATCGGCGGATTCAGATTTTCGCTACTGGAAGAATGACTCACCCAAGTTGCCTCAACCCCAGCGCAACCGCTCATGCGAAGCCATGAGTTCGATACGTTTGCCGGGCAGGCTTTCAAGTCTACCCCTTTGGCTTCCATTTGACGTTGCACCATGGTTGCCCCGAATGCCCAGCCTTCCGAATAGGCCGCGTGGTAGGTAAATCCAGCTTCAACCGTTATAGGCGTTGGGGCCAGCCACTCCAAGTAGGCGCGAGCGCCCGGAAGCCCAACCGGCGCCATTCCCATGGTATAAACAAAACTCCCGCCCAGTCCAAACTGCACCTTACCGTCCGACTTGGGCGTTTTATCTTTGTCCTTACCCGTCCCTTCGTCGTCGTTTTTCTTGCCGCCCTCCCCTTCGTCCCCTTCCAGATTTTTGTCATCCTCCCCACCGTTGTTCGATCCCGGTTTGTTCTGTCCGGGCTTGTTTTGCACCGGTTCCGGCTTCTTCTCGCTTCCCTTGGGTTTGTCGTCGGGAGTGCCTTTTTTCGGGGGAGTTGACTTCCCCTCCGAATCGTCCACCTCCTCTTGGGTAGGTTTCGTCGCCCCCCACGAGTCTTCTTCGTCCTCGTCAGATTCGGTAGAATTTTTCTTGCCCTTGGGTGGCGGCGGGGGCGGACCTTCCTCTTCAGGGTCCACCAACATACTCACCACTAGCACAAGCCCATCGTCCAACTCACTGCACGAGCTTTGCGTTTTTACAGATCGCTGTCCGGCTTTCCCGGCAACCGCAACCTCGGCTGTCCAACCCGGTTCGGGATCGTTCGTCTGAATGCGAACGTCCACCGTTTTTCGAACTCTGCCCGAGCCGATCTTTTTCTGAACCGCCACTTTCAGTTTTTCGCCTGAAATGCAGCCCTTTCCACCGGGAGCGTGCACCGCCACATGAAGCTCGTCGGCCGGCTCGGGGTGAGCACCGGCCTCAACACTCCACATCATTGGAGTGACCAACGCGAGACATGTCGAGAGCTTTCGTAGACCGCCGCTGCGCGCCCACGCTCTCGTTCCCACCGGCTGCGTTTCGTTCGTTTGCATGGCTCCTGCCCCGTTTGTGGCCGGGCCGCGCGCTTTTTATGACCGAAAAATTTCCCCGCTGCCAAACCCTTCAAAAAAGCGCTCTCCCGCTTTACAAAAGGGCGCTCGCCGCGCCATCATCCCGCCCATGAACATTCTCCTCCTCGGCGCCACCGGGATGATTGGTCAAGGAGTCCTCGGGCAGTGCCTCCTCGCACCCGATGTCAACGGGGTGACCATCCTCGGGCGAAGTTCTACCGGTGTCACCCACCCCAAAGTCAAAGAAATCCTCCATTCAGACTTCACCAACTTCTCCACTGTTGAACAACAACTCACGGGCCATGACGCCTGTTTTTTCTGCCTGGGCGTCTCGTCGTCCGGCATGTCAGAAGCCGACTATACCCACATTACGTATGACTATACTCTCGCGTTTGGCACCGCCCTGAGTCGAGTCGCGCCCCAAACCGTCTTTGTGTACATCTCCGGCGCAGGCACCGACAGCACGGAGAAAGGGCGCTCCATGTGGGCCCGCGTCAAAGGCAAAACAGAAAATGCCCTCCTCGCCTTACCCTTTGAAAAGGCCTACATGGCACGGCCCGGCTACATCCAGCCGCTCGACGGAATTCGTTCCAAAACCGGCCTCTACCGAGCCATGTACGCGGCCATGGGTCCACTCTACCCTGTATGGAAACGCCTCGCCCCCGGCCTCGTTACCAACACCCGAGAGGTTGGCTTAGCCTTGCTCCAAATCGCCCGCAACGGCGCCCCAAAACGCGTTCTAGAAACGTCGGACCTCGCCGCCTTGGCAAACCAAACCACATCCGCCGCGCAGTCTCACTCGCAGTCATAATACAAATAACTTACCCCAGACTCCGCGCGCAAAGAGTACACAACGCCCCCGTCGTCGAGCACCGCAAAGTCGCGGGTTGTCTCTTCAGGAAGCGTGTTTGCCGGCAACGTGACCGTTCCAACAACGTTCCCCTTTATCGGTTCCAAACACGAAAGTAGCACCGATTGGGATCCGTCCGGTTGCTCCACCGCTGTACCAAAATAAATCATCCCGGTTTTGTCAGTGTCGAGGAGCACAATCGCGTGAACAAAGTAAGGTTGCCGAAGCTCCCTTGTAAAGCGCTGCGATTTGGTCGCTTTTTCGATAGACGCAACATACACCCTACCCGCCGGCCCGTCGATAATCCCTGCCAAGAGGTAAGACAAACCGTCCCGGCTCGGTCTACCCGGAATTTCGGTTTGAGGCTCCGCGGGTTCACCACTGGTAGACCCCACCCTTACCAGTGGACCGTGTTCTTTCTCTGCGTACACATCGCTGCCATCCACAAAAACGCCCGTCACATCCCCCACGTCTTCAATACCCTCCCCAACCAGCGGCAGCTCCCCTTTCAGGGCGCCCGTCTCGTCGTACACCGCCACTTTTTTGTCGGCAAAGCGGTCAAGCACCGCCATGGAGCCGTCCTGCGCAACCGCCATGTCCTGCGGGTCGAGCAGACCGATCTTCACTTCACTGTCGAGTTTACCATCCATCCCCCGTCGAACAACTCTACCATTGACCGTATCGAGAATGACCAGCCTTCCCTTCCCATCGGTCACCACGCTCATTGGCCCCAAGGGCGCGCCTTCCTGCGGGCGCTCGTGTCCAAGTTCACCCTCTCCCGCACCCCACTTGGAGGTGAAAACGGCCTTGCCGTTGGCCACCTTTCCCGCCGACGAAGCCGGCCTACCCAGCCCCTTTTTACCCGACACACCACCCCCGGTTTTGTCAGGTGCCGTGCCCGAACTCGACACACCCGACCCACTCGCCGTTTGACCCGACGGGTTGGTTTTTTTGCCAAATGTCCAATAAAAAATCAGCAGCGCCGCCGCTGCGAGTAACACCAGAAGTGGGGCGCGCTTGCGCATGTCCGAGATCCTAGTCCTAAAAGAAGCGATAGGAAAATAGAAACATTCCTACAGATCGGAAAAGCCAGGAAACGGCGCGTTTCAGAGCATTCCTTATTGGAAGGTTTGGAAGCTCTGGATGATCAAACCTTCCCACCGGCGGGCGCGACAAAAACACAACGGCCACCCCGTCGGGTGGCCGTGCGTTTCAACGATCAATCCGTCGCGCTTGTTGAGTCAGATCTCAATAACCCGAACGGCGAATCGCATGGTAAGACGACGATGCCGTGCGGTAACCCTTCACGCAACCGGCCGAGCAACCGCGGCACTCGTACGCGTACATCGAGCCCCAGCCGTCACCCTTTGAGTACACAAAGATATGACCGGCACCGCCGCTGCGGTACACAAGTGCGTCGGCCTTTTTCAGGTTGGAACGCGACACGGTTGACCATTGGCTGGTGTCGTTATCAAAGTCGGCCGTGCTGTACGGATGCGAGTCCACCGTCATGTCGGTGTTGCTCGAAGGAACTTGCCACACCTTCGCCGTGAAGCCCGAGCAGTCGCCGCCCCATTGGCCGCTGTGCGAACAGTCAGGGCACGAACCTGAACACGAACCTTTGGTGCTCGCCGTGGGCCCATTCGGGCTGAATCGACCGTGACCCCACCAGTAAGAATATCCAACACCCGCTTCGGCGCGCGTCATGGCCTGGTCCGCCTTGGTGCTTGTTCCGGGATCGGGGTTGGTTCCGGGATCGGGGTTGGTTCCACCGCCGCCCGCAGTACCTTCGGAATAATACTTACCAGAACTCCAGCCCACTGTGCCTTTATAGTCGATGTTATAAAAGCCATTGCTCGGAGTGGCGTTCAGAACCTTTACGCTCGCGCCCGTGGGGACAACCGTCAGAATCGCGTACGAAGTGTCGGGGCCTTTGCGAAGATTCACGTCGGCCGTGGCGACCAACGTTGCCGCGTTCACCGTACCCGACGATCCACCCGTCGGTTCGTAATATTGACCGTAGCTCCAACCCACCGTGCCGTTGTGCTTGATCTTATAAAAGCCGTTGCTCGGGCTCGCCTGTTGAACCGTGACAATCGAGCCTTCAGGAATGGTATAAAGGATCGAGGCCGACTTCGACGCGGAGCTACGCAGGTTGACGTTCGCCATGGCCTTCAGCTCGCTGCCAACGGCGAGCGTGCCAGTCACGCCTTCACCTTGTGTACCCACGTCTTCGCTCAACTCCTCAGAGTCGGGATCTTGGGGAGCCGCTGCGCACGCGGACATTCCAAACGACACAACTGCAACCAGGGAAGCAAAGCTGAATGTGCGCACATGGGACCACATTGGCGTATTCTCCTAACCAAAACGCCTTAGTACACTCCCCGTGCCAGCCTCCACTTCAAACGCGATCCCCTTGATCCACCGCGTTTCTCAACTTTGCAGGTCAGGGGACACCCTCGAATCATGTCCAGACCGGCAGGACACTGTTCGGACACTCTGGACACTTCTGGACACTTTCCACTGCTCAAAACCCTGCGAAACAAGCTTCACGGGGCCCATCTCCCCCACTGTGCCGCCATGTGGGCAACTTTTCGGCCACCTTTCACATGCCCGCCCAATCTACCCATTCAACCTTCGCCGAATCTACCCAATCCATTCACCCCACGCACTCAAATCACTCGCCGCAAGCGCGCGCGCCGCAACGCACCTTCGTAAGAAATAACGCGAGTCTCCCCTCGACTGCCCGCCTCAACACCTCTGGCGCCTCACCTTTTGGCCCAAAATCCAGCCAAATCGATCACAGATTTTCCGACTCTCGTCATGGAATACTGGTTGCAATGGCGAGTTTCGAGGCGGTGCCAACAGATGGCCACCCCGGAGGAGCGCGCGGCATGGTACTCCCGTTTGATGTGGGTAGTCTAGAAGTGGTAGGTCGCACCGGTTTGATCGTGGGTCACGGGTATGTTTGGCGCAACAACGGCGACATCCTCCACGAGTGGCGTTTCCTCCCGGAGTTTGAATGGCCGCCCCTTGGAATTGTAGAATTTCGTGCCGCGGCCCAACCATTTGCCAGTATTGAAGCCTGGCGCACCGCGGCCCGAGCAGCTTGGACTGTCAAGTCGATTTATGTTCGGGCCAAAGTGCAAATGTTAGAACCTATCTACCCTGACCCCTGGCGCGAGTTGTGCAGCGCCATCCTTTGTGAAAACCGCTTTTCGGGCGTCGCATTCGCCGACATTCAAACTTCAACAGAGGCCTTGGCGGCCGTGTCGGGATCCGGTGATGTAGAATCTGGAAAAATTCTCTTTTCGGCAAAAGAAGTATGGTACACAGACCAATCGTTTAAGCCGGCACCCCAATGCCCCGTTCGGTTGGTTCCATACTCCACAGACACATTTGGACCACTCGGATCTACCCGTCAACAAGTTGTTGAAAAAATAGCCTCCAGCGGTCAATACAGTCGCAACATGTTGAACGTTGTAGCCTATTCAACCCTACCATTTTAGTCATGGCCATTCGCGTTCAGATTTGGAATGTTCAGGCCGACAAGGACAGCCTGAACCAACTGGCAAACGTCAGGCTCGCGCAACCGATATTTCAAAATCGTATCCAAGTGGTTCACGACGGCCTTTGCCCTCCGGGTGAAAACCTGGCCCGCTGGCGCCGACACCAATCGGTCGGGGTGGGCGTATTCATTCTCCTGATCAGTCCCGAGTTCCTCGCCAGCGACGTTCTGATCAGCGCCATCGCAGAGATCGATCAGGGCCCAAGAGGAATGCCCATCGTCCCAATCGTAGTGCGGGCCTGCTCGCTCAAGGGTACGTTTCTTGAATCTACCCAAACGTTACCCCGCGGCCTTCAAGTGGTTGGTGATACCACTCGGCCCAAAGCCATCTCCGACTTTTCGCCGGCCAACCTCGGCTGGCTTGAAGTTGAAAACGGGCTGCACGGAATCTTAGACCCCAAACTTGAACAGCAGGTGGTCCTTCACTCGCGGTCCCCTGAATTTCAGACCGCAGATGACTACCTGGATGACCCCAGTCACGAACCTGACAGTGTGGTGGAGGAGCCAATGCAACAGCAACAAAAACCGGCGGAAGCTACCCAAAAGTGGTGTGCCCTCCAGCCAGGAATGCGCATTCAGGGTCAATTTGCTATTCTTCGCGCGGCGTCGCGTCGAGGGGGCACAGCCGTGATGTCCGCTTGGGATACTCAGCAACAGAGGGCTGTACAACTTCATGTTGTGCACCCAAACGTCAAGTCAAAAGACGCCGTTTGGAACCGAGTTGAAGCCCGTTTAGCCCAATGGGATGATCTAAAGTCCAGAAGCATTGTCCGGCGCTTGAGTTCTTCGGCTTCCACATCCGACCTTACCTTCTTCGTCTCTGAACTCAACCAAGAACCCACGCTTCTTGATCTGCTGCTGCGTGAAGCGTTACCCCCCGCGGCGCGCCTTCCCATTGCCATTGCGCTCGCCAATGAGGTTCTGCGCCTGCACGAAGCTGACGAGTTTGTTCACGGCAACATTCGGCCACAGGAGGTCTTCCTGCATGCCGACGGACGCATTCGCATTGGTTCACCCCACATGCTTGCCGGTGTTGACTTAGACTCGGTGGATGTTTCCAGTTTGGGGTTGAACTTGGCATCTTGGGCTCCTGAACTCCGGCGGCCGTCTACCCTCAAGTTGGCTAGCAAACAAGCCGATGTGTACGGGGTGGCGCTTGTCACTGCGGTGGTCCTTTCCGGCACCTTTCCCTCAGCTCAACAACTCGCTATGCCGGCGATGTTGGTCCAATCGCTTCGCGACGTTCACCCAACCCTAAAAGATATCTTACTCTCGGCACTCTCGCAGGAACCTGCCAACAGACCCGCGTCAGTGCGCGACCTCACCCATCAATTGGTTCAGCAATATCAAAACCGCCACGACAGAACCACGGTTGAAATGGTGAACGTGCCGGGGAATACCATTCGAATGGTGTGGGATCTGGCTGGAAAGCCGCTCCCCGAAGGTAAGAAAAGATCTGCGCAAAAGGCAATTGTATCCACTTTTCAACTTGGGAAATACCCTGTCACACAGGCTCAATTTGAGTCTGTAATGGGCGCCAATCGCAGCCACTATAAAGCCCCTGACCACCCTATTACCAACGTCACGTTTCACGACGCTGTAGAATTTTGCAACCGGTTGTCGTTGTTAGAAGGGTACACTGAAGTGTACGCATACACCGGGGGGTTATTGCGCTGCAACTGGGACGCCGACGGCTACCGTCTACCCACAGAAGCAGAATGGGAACTTGCAGCGCGTGGCACTTCAGGGCGACGCTTTGCTTTTGCTGGAGATGGGCCGCTGGGAGATCGGGTCGCGTGGAGCGGCGAGGGAAACGGTGCGGAACCGGGTAGAACAGAAACCTCCCCTGTCCGCGCACACCCCCGCGGGGCAACACCCCCCCAAAGTGACGAACCTGATTCAAGCATCTGGGATCTGACAGGCAATGTCTGGGAATGGTGTTGGGACTACCTGGGCTCGTTCGCCGGGTTTGAACATGAAAACGAGAAAGAAGTCACTGATCCGCGCGGGCCTTTGCAGCCTGAACCCGGTCGAGTTCCAGCGCCCATACCGGGAGCACGCAATCGTGTTCTGAAGGGCGGCAGTTTTAGAGACACGCGCGAAGAATGGATGCACGCCTCCGCGCGCAACGCCGACGATGAACATGCGGTTGAGCCGGTGAACGGATTTCGCGTGGCGCGCTCAATTCGCACGTAGCGGCTTTCAATGGCATACCCGGCCTCGCAAAGCGCGGTTGTCTGCTATCGTTTCTTTTAGGACTGGAACAACGCGGCAATTGGGGTCGACAAAACAACTGCGGCGGTGGCCCTATAAATGCGGTGTTGTTTGAGCAAATTCAACTGACGCTAGTTGATCCTCGTTCAGGTCTCACGGCCGCACCTCCCGAGCAGGTGAAAACCTGGCAATGGTTTCCTTCCTCACCCAAATTCGCGCCGGGTATATTGCGCGCAGGCAACACGCTTTCCCGTCCAGCGTTGTCCTGGTAGGCATGCGCACTGTGCGGGACGTCGTGTCTTGGCTTGGCACGTCATCCCCTTTCAACATCTCGGCTGAAGCGGTCAGCCTGGGCGCGTTTAGCCAAGCCGACGTGGCAGAATTGGTAGGTCAACACACAGCGGCCACCGGTCAACTTTTTGAGCCTGAAGCTATTTCTACCATTTGGAACCTGGCGCAGGGCCACCCGTGGCTCACCAACGCACTCGCCGACGAGGCAGTCAACCATGAAGCGCCGGATCGAAATCTACCCATTACCCAAAAACACATTGAGGCCGCCAAAGAAACCCTCATTCTAGAAAGACGCTCGCACATTGACTCATTGGTTGCTCGCCTTCACGAACCGCGTATTGTGCGCATTTTGGCGCCCATGCTTCAAGGTGAACGCGCCATTTCAGAAGGTTTTTTACAGGATGATTTGGCCTACGCCGTTGACATGGGGATCTTGCGGCTTTGCCAAGGTCAGTATGAAGTGGATAACCCCATCTACCGTGAAGTCATTCCGCGCGCCCTTACCTTTGAGCAACAAACCCAAATTCAAGAGCCCACGGCTCGTTACGTTCAGCCCAATGGTGAATTGGATGTACCCAAGTTAATGGCGGCTTGGCAGGTGTTTTGGCGCACCGACGGTCATTTGGCGGCCGAAGGATTTGGGTATCGTGAAGCCGGGCCCCACCTCATGCTCATGGCGTTTTTACAAAGGGTTATCAACGGTGGTGGCCAAATCCACCGCGAATATGGCCTCGGCCGCGGCGCACTCGACATTCTCATTCAGTGGAAGAGCCAACGTTTTGCAATTGAAGTCAAACTCCGGCGCGACAATCACACCGAGGGGTTGGCACTCGCTCAACTCAACCGCTACCTCGATCACCTGGGGTTAGGTGAGGGGTATTTGGTACTGTTTGACCTTCGAAAAGAAGTGGAATGGGAAGAAAAGTTAACCACGCGCACCGTGGATGTGTTGGGCAAAACGGTGCACGTGGTAGGGTGTTAACCAGATCAAGCAGGACGGCCTCCCAATTGCGGTTGCCTACCTCCACATCCGCCTGACTTTTTGCTTTGCGTTTGGGAGTCGTCACGGAGAAGTCACCGTTGACGGACTTTGGGGGGAGATGCAAGGGGGATTGATCGCCGTGGACGTGGGAGATACCCACGCCCGAGCGCCGAAACGACTCAACTCAGAACCTTACCGTTAGTATGGAAGGTTTTGGGGTAGAGTTGGGTAGGACCGGGGGCTATTTTATTTTGGAAAGAGCCGGGCTTGGAAAGAGGTAACCGCGGGAACCATCTCACGAGATGGTCAACGAAACCCTTGGGTGGACTGTAGAAGTTGAAGCCCTACATATCGATCATGTCTCGCTTCATACGCTCCCGTTCCTCTTTCTGCTTTTCATCCTTTGGGGCTTCTTTCGTTTCTTGCGGCGGAGGACTGGGAGTCTGCTCTTTTTTGGCTTTCTTCTGCTGCTTTTTTCGAGGTTCCACCTTCAAGGGAGCGGGCTCTACCATCTCGGCAACACCGTCATTCGCCAGCTCCTCTTCGGTTGGTGCCCGCGGCAGGAGCGAGTCCAGCCACTTCTTTTCCGCACGCACATGCTCCAACTCCTTTTGCACTGATTCGGTCAAACTCTTATCGCGCACCGCAAAAACCTCACCCACAACGTCACCAGCGCCATCCACAACGTCACCAGCGCCGTCGACAACCGCCGCCCCTCCATACTCCATGACTTCATTGTATCCGTGCTCCCAGAGGGCAGTCACACCAATCACAGGGCTTAGGACAACAGCACCAAGCGCACGTGCTGTGTCAGCCACCATACTCTCCCCTTTGGGATCAACAAGGTGGACGAGCGCGTCTGTAATGTCCATATTATAATGCGACTCGGGCTCACGCCCATCGGGGTCCACCAATCGCACCGGGTTCCCCAACACAAAGCTGTACAAGTTGCCCTTGCGCGGCTCATACATTCCCTTGTCAGGAACAAACCTGTACAGTGGGTCTGCCTGGGTCCACACAAGGCTTCGCTCGTCGTAATACCGGTACCCGTAATACGACAACCCCGACGTTTCATCGTACTCTTTGCCATTAAACCGTTTGAGCAAGTCTTCACTCGCCGGCCCGATTTCGTCCAAAATCTCCCCGTAAGGTCCATACCTGAATCCGGCGTTTAAGCTGCCGTCATCGGCAATGGACGCCACAAGGTGACCACGCACATCGTTGATCTGGTGTTCCAGCGCGGTGCCGTTTTTAATGCGTACACTTTGTCCGCTGATCGATGCGTACGCAAACGAATCGGTTACGTCACCCGCGTCATCGTACCAGATTTCACTATCGCCGGAGGTCCATTTCACGCGTTCCACAGCGCCGGTAGAACTGGTGGTGACCACCAGCGATCGCATGCCGTCGCCGCTGTACCAGTACATATCGGCTGAGCCGGTGGGGTTGACTTGTCGAACAGCGCGCTGGCGGTTGTTGCCGTCGTACACGTGTTCAAACATTTGACCTGTCAGTTCGCGATTGACGGCGTTTCCGGCGGCGTCGTAGTCCACCTCCATCCATGCGCCGCCACCCACAGTATTGAGCGCAGTGGGTGCATCCGGGTCGGCTCCATTGGCACCGTAAGTATAAGTCACGTTGCGATTGTGGACACGTTCAGCAGTTGCATCGGCATTCACCGCTGCGGCGAGAATTCTACCACCGGGGGAATAGGTGAACGTGCCCTGGTATCCGTGCGCATCGGTGGCCGATGTCAAACGCCCCTGCGCATCGTAGTTGTACAAAGCGCTCGCCGCGTCCTCGTTCGCCGATGAGGCGATGGTCGTGTCCATTTGGTACACTTCACCGGTTCCGGTGAACGCCACATCACCGGATGCCCGCGTTGTGTACGCATTTGAACCGGGCAAACGCGACATGGTCGCGTAGCTTACCTGACGGCCGAGGACATCATACCAAAAACCTTCCCACATTTTCTGCCCGCCGGCCGAGTTGCGGGATCGTTCCAGAAGCCGCCCTGAGAGTGAATGATTCAGCTCAGTGACCGGATACACCGCATCACCCGACCAGTGAAGCGCCGTGGGTAGACCACGGGTATCGTAGTCCACTGAAAAAGCATTGCCATCCACAGCGGTAGAAGTGGAAGGTTGACCCTGCGCATTGTACGTACGTTCGGTCACCAAACTGTCGGCGAAAGCGCCTCCCAAGATGGAGTAACTGTCGGTTTGTTTGGTGGTGTTGCCGCGCGAGTCATATTCATAACTCGTGTTCCCGTGCGACCACGCAACAACACTGAGACGCCCGACGCCGTTTGGATTTTGGTCATAAACGCGCAGCGTCGTCCCCGTTCCAAACGTTGAAATTTCGGTGGAAGCGAGGCCGCCTTTACCTACTGTTCGGGTTGTTTCGCGATTCAGATCATCGTAGGTGATGAGGGTTGTATAGTCGACCGCCACCCCACCCGCAGGCACGGGGGCAATGATCTTTGTCATGTTCCCGTTGGCGTCATACTCATAGCTCCAGACTTTTCCACCGCGAGCCACACTTGTTCGCCGACTCAGCAAGTCATGCGTCATCGTGGTCACCACCCCGTCGGCGTTGACGATCTGCTCCACATTGTTGCGACCGTCGTATGCGTATGTGGTGGGTACCCAGGATCCGGCCGATGTCCACTCTTCCACAAGGACGGTTTGGCCAAGAGCGTTAAGGGTTGCCTTACTTTTAGAAGGTGCTCCCACAAGCGGACCTGAAAGAGTTCCCGTCACTCTTTCGGTGAGAACGGTCCTACCATCGTAAGTGGTTTTGGTACCGCACCACGTCAAAGCAGACGGGCTATACTCCGCACAGTCTTGGCGACTCGGCTCGGCGGTGCCCACCAACCTACCCAAGCTGTCATACCCAAACGTCCAATCCACAGTGTCGTTGAAACTGGTAGCATCCGCGCGCGGAGCGCGAATCCGTGTTGTGTTTCCCGAGGCATCACGGAAAAACGAGGTGGTCGCCCACCCGGCCGGCCCAAGAGTCATCGCGTTTTGGGTGCGACCAAACCCGTCCACTTCATTCACCGACTCGGTCCACCGGTTTTCATCCAATTCAACCCGGCGGCGGGTGATCACTTTGGGGGTTGGACTCGGTAAATCGTAATACTCGTTTGTCAGCACTTGCACAGGCGTATACCCGCCCGCGGCGTTATCGATCATCACGCTTTCTGACAGGGTGCGGCCAAACCCGTCCACCGTGCGGATCACCCCATCACGCACGCCGTTTTTGAGGTTCGTGCCGCGCTCTTCCAGCACCGCGCCGGTGGCAGGATCGGTCACGGTCACGTTGGTGAAGCCGATTTCGTTGGTGGTTTGTGTAACGAAGCGTTTGTTCGCATCGTATGCGTACACAACTCCTTTTTGCGTGCCGTAATGGTTGGGCGTTTGTTCCAGGGTTTTGTTGCCGGTGTTGTCATAAGCGTGACTTGTCACAGCCCACGTTGTACCCATCGATCTCGATGTCCAAAGCTCCGTCTTTTTATCACCGGAGAAATAGTGGCTTGTTTGAGAAACAGGACCGCTCACCCACGGTGCGGTAAACTTGCCCGACCACTCCGACTTTCGCAGGATCCAGTAGTTGCTCCCCGACGAGTAGAGTTGATCCCAAAACGCGCTGTAGGTCGAACCGACGTTGCCGTAGGCGCCCGGACCTGAAACAACTTGATAGGCAAAATACCCCTGCGGTGTGGAGTCGGTTTCTGTCACGAGTGGGTAGAGTGTGTACGCATCACGGCGCAACGCTCCCGCCGTCGCGCATTGATTTTCCGTTTGAGACGCGCCACATGTCCGCGTGTCCTTCACCGTCATGTGCTGGGTTTTTACGGTACCGGGCTGACCATCGGTATCAAACACGGTGCGCTGTTCCCAGGTGTTTTGTTCAATGGTCGAAACATGCCCACCGGCTTCCACCACGCGAACGTCGGTCACAAGCCCGCCGTAATAAGGCGAAAACGATCGCGTCGTGATCACCTTTGAACCGCTGGGAGCCGTGACTGTTGTTTTACCAAACCCGCGAAAACCCCATTCGCCACGCAAGTCGGTGTTGTACGCCGGTTGGTCGTAGGCATATTGTGTCACCGACGGAGCGCTGGGATTTCCAACCGCATCTGGGCCTGAGTTGGCAGTCAGGCCGGTGGCAACCCATACCGGGTAGGGCACTCGACCGGTGGTCACCTGCATCGGAGCGTAGTTGAATGTCACCGTGCCACCGCGACCGTTGTCCACCTGACTTAACAAACGCATCGGCCCGCCTGTATCGGTCCAACCGTTGTTCTCGCCGACACAGAGCGCGGGCCACTGCCCATTTACCGCATCAAACGTGCAGTTTTGAGCCAAGTCGTCGTTGGTAATCGCGTCGGACAACCCATCACCGTCAAGGTCCACAATGTCCGAAGTGACTACCCATTTGCCCTGACTGTTGAGCGTGATGCGACCCACGGCTGCCCACACTTTGTTCCATGCGGGGTTGGATCCGGCGTACACCAGCGTGTCCCCAACATTGAGATAAATCAGCGGAGCAATCGTGGTGCCTGGCATCCACGGATTGGAGTGGCCCGGCTCGATATCGGGCAACACAACCAAGTCCACCAACCCATCGCTGTCCACGTCCATGAGGCGATGGGTATACCGTGAATAGCCTCGCCGATTTTCATTTCCGTCATACCGGTCGTGAGCCCAGTCCTGAGTACGCTCAAACTTAAATCCGGCGGCTCCCGCGTCGGGGTTAAAATTGACACCTTCATACCCAGTCCAGGTGGCATTGGATTCAAAACCGCGCCCCGTATTAAGGAATACACGCATCTTCTGGGTAGGCGTGTCGCCGTAGAAGTGCCGCGTATCCAAATAGTCTGGCAACCCATCCCCATTCATGTCCCGTATGGTAATGCTTTCTCGGCTTGAATTAACCCACCCGCCTATACTCTCACTGTCGCGAACGTGAACTCGCGCACGGGCCATGGCTGGTGCGCCAGCGAACGAACCTTCCCAAATGCGAGGGGCGGCCCAGTGAAATCCTCCTCCGGCTGGATCGGAGTTAAATGACCCATTTGGGTTTCCCTGAAACATTGAAAAATGGGTAGGTGACGTCGGATAGTCCGTTTGGGAGCCAAAGAAGAACGGCTCCATGTGCACCGCATCAAGCACACCGTCGCCATCCAAATCAACAAATCCATGCCAAGAAGACGACGCCGCCAGCGCCCCGCCGCCGAGATTGGATGTCGGCCGGTCCGATTCTAGCGGAACAGGCGACATTACAAGTTGGACAGCCGAACTAAACTGACCGCCGCCCAGGTTCTTGTGCACACGAAGAACATATCGGTTGCACTCCATTTCAGGCCAGATCAAACATTTTGGACTTGGCACATGAACATAGGTTTGCTCGGCACCAACAGGTCCATTTGAGATTCCAGCCCCGTCATGCCATCGGCTCATAGGTGCATCGCCTGAAGGTTCTCCCCATCCGGGCCCTTCGGGGTCGGGGCTGTCTACGGGCGGTGACTGTAAATGCGCCATTGGGCCGACATTTTCGTTGCACAATATGGGATTGCAGCAGGCAACCTCATCCCCAATGCATTCTGAGGTGCGGCAGCCAAGATTGCCGGGACACTCGATGGTTCCGCTACCTGGCTCGAAGTAGAGCGCGGCGGGCAACGGACTTACCACCTTGCACAATGCCGGATTATTCGATGGGTCACGACATGCACCGTTGTCAGTACAACTTGTTACCTTGGGTTGAATCCGTGAGTCGTCTTCCGGTCGGTATGCACCGCGATTGGTGTCGATGCCGGTCACGAGATCCGGAAGGTTGTCCCCGTCCATGTCCATGAACCTGTAACTCAAGTAGGTTGAGCTGAGGCCACATCGCTCGTTGGTAGGCAATTCGGCGTAATGGTCCACGCGGGAAAACTGGGCAGACAAACTGCACCCTTCCCGGTCTTCCAATCCCGCAACACCCGTGTTGTATCCCCCATCCGCCCACGGAACCACGGGAAACACGGCGTTGGGTGTGGGTTGCCCATTGGGGGCGGTAAGGATGGTTCCAAACAGAGCAGCGGGAGAGTAACCGGACGCACTTTTTTTCTCCCAGGCGGCCTGACAAAAATTCGGATCGGGAGCCGGCAACCCGCCGTACGTGTTGCGATGAGCCTTCAGCAGGTCCAACTTGGCGTCCCCATCCAAGTCAAGCAGCATAGTTTCGAGCGTGGGCCATCCACCTGACTTGTCATACGACCGTGGAGTTTGACCTGCTCCAAGAGCTTTTGCGACGCCCGTCGGAATGGCTTGATCAAACGTGCGCTCCTTCCGCCCGTACGTAAATGTCAACGGCGGCGCGGTGGTAGTCACGCCTTCGGGTGACACGGCCGTTTCTGTAATGCTCGTTAGAAAGCGCAGAGGGGCATGCGCTTTCCCTGTTATTTGACAAGTGAGTTCTGACATATCGTACGCCAAGTCGAGTGTTCGGCGTTCTACCCAGTTGGCTCCGTCTTTCACCTCCAACCGCACCCGATTGAGTCGCTGCGCCCCTTTGTACAATGGGAAGCCCGCTCGGTAGTCAAACAGCGCTCCAATCGGCACTCTTGAGTCGGCACAGGTGTCCGCGTACTCGCCATGCTCAAGTACAAGTCGAGCGTGGTGTTCCAAACCCGCGTTGGCGTTTTTCCCATACTCAACGCTGTCGAGCCGTAGATCTACAGGTTCGCCGATAAACCGGTCACCGGCCACATTGGCGTATGACCTTCCATAGTTGAAAACAATCTCATTGCCAAAACGATCGGTGATCTTCCGCAGAAAATATCGGGCGTCGGACGATCCAGGTGCGGCCGACGCCCCTTTGATGTCCTGCGCGAGGGTACCATCAGGTCCGGCGGTTCCAAATTCATACACGCGCCCGTCGGTGGTGTACGCATACCAAACGCTCGTCTGTTGAAACACCACACTTCCAGATGAGTTGGTTGTGGAAGTAGACGTTGTGACACGCACGTATTTGGTAAACGAGTCGTCTTCTTCCGCCCGAAACTCTTCGGACACCACCGGTGGAATCGGAAATGGGTTGGGATCGGAAGCGGGCCCCACTCTGACAAGCATCCCTCTGGACATACTCGATCGGTATTCAGGCGCTTGGGTAATGCCTTTTGACCGGTCGCGCTCAATGATGGGTAGATCCAGCTGCCAGCCCGCAGCAACTCCACCGCGAAGTGGATTGCGTGATGAATAACGGAGTGCCAAATCGGGCACCATGTTCTGCCGGTTGGGCGCCACGGGAAGGGCAATTGTGTACTCAACGGCTCCGGCATCGCTTATCCGATGACCGGGTTCGGCCTTTTTGCCTGCCAGAGTGGGAGAATCGGGCGCCGTCGCGGGCGCGGCACTCTGAAACACCTCACCCGGATAGGCCGCCGCCTTCTGCGGCCCGATCGTTTGTACCGCCGTAATCACCAAGAGCAGAGACGACGTCCCCGCGTACATTCTTTTTCTCATGCGTCAGCACCTCGCGCAAGCACTCAGCCCGCGCAAGCGACGCCTTTCGCAACCGCCGTTCCAAAACAAGAATGGCTATTTTATAAGCGTTTTCTACGCTACTCTGACGCTTCGTGGGTTTCACCCTTATAAAGAACCGGAAGCGCCAACTCTTGCGGGCATGTCAGATTCGCCGCGTTTCAGCATGCCCCTTGCACGCGACACCTGCCCCTCCCGAGTGGCACCCCTCGAAGCGTACACAATGGCCATTTACCGCAAAGGTTCAGGCCTGTCGGCCGGCACCTGAAAAATCTGACCGCGAGTTGAATCAGGGTGAATACTTGACGACGGCGGTGGCTTCCGCAGCGGCAAAGGGCTGCAGTTCTCCACCAAAATTCACGCTTCCATCATATTTGGCTGCCATCACCACTTCCCCCGATGGAGCCACCTGCACCGCCATGACAATCTCCGACGGCCAACCCGGATCGGGGCCGCCGTCATCCGCCCCATCGTCGCCAAACGTGTGTACCCATAGCGGCTCACCCTGGGCGTCCAGCTTCGTGAGAAAGCCGTCGAACTTGGCTGCGGCCACGTTCGTACAGGTGCCTAATCCAAGCGTTCCCTCGTACGTTCCCCCCACCACCCAGCCGCCGTCTTCGGCCGCGGCAATATCCCAGGGAGCATCCATCCCATCCCCTCCAAAACTCTTTGCCCATTGGAACTCACCTGTTCCAGAAAACGCTAAAATTGCAACATCCAGTTGGTCAAAATCGTTCGGCGCCAACGCCGTTGCCAGCTCATCGACAAATGGAATGGCAACGGCAACTTTCCCGTCGGGTTGTAGGGCAATAGAGCGACCAAAATAGTGCGAATTTTTGTTACCGAGTCGACCGGTTGACCTAGCCCACTCAACCGCCCCATCCACACCCAACTTGGCGACAAAGAAGGTCTCACTTTCCAGTAAGGTCGCGCCCAAAGTTGGGAGGGCAAGCCCCGTGTGACCGAGAAAAACAAGCGCACCATCGGGACTTACTTCGGCTGCATCGGGACCAATTCCAGGGCCATAGTCAAAGCTCTTTTGGTGATGTCCATCCCCGTCAAGGATCGACAAAAACAGGTGAGGCTCCGAGTCGTTCGAGAGCGCGTTCTCCCCATCCCAACGGAGATCGCCGCTGTAGAGCCCCAACACCGCAATGTCCCCGTTTGCCAACGGAATAGGTGGGCTCGGCGAGTAGTCATCCGTATGGTTCTCAATGAGGAGGCTCCACAAATGGGCCCCCGTATCGCCGTCCAGTTTCACAATCAGGTCACTCAACACCTCGGGCGTCACATTTAACGTTCCTCCGCCGAGGTCAAGCGGCGCCTTGGATCCCACCCCAACAACCACGTTGTTTTCCGCATCAACCCGAACCGAGGTTCCCACCACCGCGCCGCCCGGCCCAAATGTCTTTGCCCAAGCGCCTTCGCCTTCGGCAGTGAGTTTCACCACAAATGCACCTGCCCCCACTTTTTGCCCGGCAATGACAGCGTCGCCCCAGGTGTACCCTGTCACGATCACACTTCCATCGGGGAAAACAGCCATATCGTTCATCCGATGGAGCGATGGCCCATCCATCTGCCTTTGCCAAATGAGGGCGCCGCTCTTTCCATCGCAACTGGTGTCCACCCCTGAAAGCGTACACTCTGGCTCGGGCAATACCTGGTCCAAACAGGCACTCACTGTCTTCCCCTCGCCGTTCAACTCCAGTTCCCCGTAACGGCAGGTGCCCACATTCGCCGTGCCGGGCGGCCCTTCATAGCAGCTTTGGGTTCCATCTTCGGGAATGTAGGGGTTTTCAAATTCGCCGAAGCACGACGATACAACCAAGGTTGCCGGAACCAATCCGCACAAGATTCGATAGGACGTTCGCATCGCCCCTTTCGCTAACACAAATTGTGCCGCGCGCTGACACAAGAGACCAAAGTGCCGTCAAAAGTGAATGATGCCGCTCGGGTCTACCCTAATCTGGAGCGCACGATGAGTAGAAGAAGGTGGAGTGTCGGAGGTTTTGGACCAGTAGTATAAAAACAACCCAAGCCCCACCGCGGCGACAACCCCGCCCGCCACAAGCGAAGTGGTGGCGGTAATACTCCAAGTGGTGCCGCGATTGGCGGCATCCAGCCCCGATTGGTCGCGGCACGCATTGTTGGGACAGTTGGCGTCGTAGATGTCTTGTTCGCGAGCAACCATCCCAGCGCCGATTCCTCCAAAAATGAGCCCCGCGGCCCCGATTCCCATCAGCGAAAATCCGGCGACCTGAATTTTGGGCGACGGGGGTGATGCCCGAATAGAAGTGGGTATACTCATTGCCGCACGCGGCTTTTCAGGCAGTGTCAGATCTTTCGGCGACGAGTTGGAAGGTGGCGTCGCCGCAGGAGCAGGTAACCCGGGCTCCAACTCCACCTCCAAGGTTTGCGAGGTTTGGAGTAGAGTAACCGTTTCGCGCGCTTCATACCCCGTTGCCGTCACGCGAACCACGTGTTTTCCAGGGTCAACCGGCCTTGGAATGGTAAGGTTGCTCATGGGGATGATTTCACCGTCGAGGGTAACTTCCATCCCAATCAGGTTGGGTGTTTTCAGCTTGAACGTCAGGTAAGGTAAGAGGGGATCGATGGCAGCTACCCGCTCGCGGGCCGCTGCCTTTCGGGGGTCACCGTCTTTCATCCTCGACGCCGCTTCTTCAAAATGCTTTGAAGCGCCCACCAATCGGTTGAGTTGTTGTTCGCAAAGGGCGAGGTTAAACAGCGTTCCGGCGGTGCGTTCAAGAGCGAGGCTCTTAGAAAACTTGTCACAGGCGGTGGGTAGATCGCCCGCGTCGGCGGCGCGCCGTCCTTCTCGAAATAGGGCATCGGCGGCGTTTGGCGCAGAGGGATCATCCGCCCAAACGCGAGTGGAAGAACCTGCCGAAAGTGCCAATCCAAAGCACAACCAAACCCAAAATCGGCGCATGTTCAATCTCGAATATCAAGATATTTAGGGTCAAGCGTGGGGGGCGCCGGTGGTGCAACCGGTGGCGCAGGCGTGACGGTTGGGTTGGGCGATTTCGCCGAAGACGCAGGAAGCGACGGGGGTTTGGAGGGGCGCGCGGGCGCGGTTTCTCTTTTTGGGGGGGCAGAAATCTCAGCGGTAGCAGATGGTCCTGGGGAGCCAGGCAATTGGGTAGGTGACGGCACTCCGACCAACTCCGACGGTGGGGTAGGCGGCCGCGCATCAGCCGACGACTGGGTAGGCGGCACGGGTTCAAGAGAAGGGAGGGCGGCGGGTTGAACGGAGCCATTTTGAAGATTCTCAACCGCGGCACCCGAGGGTGCATCTTTGGCAAAGCCTACAAACAAAACCGCTGCAGTAACCACGGCACCAAGCAGTACAACCGGCTTCCACCGCGCCTGGGCAGCGTGGGGAGGTAAAGTGACAGGCACCGGCGGAGCGGTTTCTTGACTCGCCGCCACCGATTCAACCTCTTTGGATTGAGCCGCCTCCACCAATGCGCGAGCCAGATCTTTTCCAGATTGAAACCGCTCGTCCCTATTGCGCGCGGCCGCTTTTTTCCAAAATGAGTTGAGCGCGGTGGGTAGATTGGGGTTGATTGAACACGGCAACGGCAACGGTTCCGACAAAATCTGAACACACAACCTTCCCAGCTGATCGCCCTCAAACGGCCTTTTCCCTGTTAAACACTCAAACGCGATCACCCCCAAGCTCCAGAGATCGGAGCGGTGGTCCACGTCGCGACCGCCGTTTAGCTGCTCGGGACTCATATACGCCGGTGTACCCACCAGCGCCCCGGTGCGGGTGGCAGGCGAACTTGCAAAACTGTCAGGGGCTTTGGCAATTCCAAAATCCAAAATTTTGGAAACCGCCGTCCCATCTTCGTCGGTAGTAAGGAAAATATTGGCCGGTTTCAAGTCACGGTGAACAATGCCCGCTTCATGCGCTTTATCAAGCCCCGCGGCAATTTGTCCAATGAGCGAACTCGTTTCAGGCAGGGTCAGGGCGCCCGTTTTCTCAAGGTAGGCCGCAAGTGTTTCACCGCGCAAATACTCCATGGCAATGTACGGGCGCCCTTCCCACACTCCATGGTCAAGCACTTGTACAACGTGGCGACTTTTGAGGCGGGCCGCGGCGCGCGCTTCCCGCAGCATTCGGGCATGAGCGCGAGCGTCGGGGAGCAACTTTTCAGACAGCACTTTGAGAGCCACGGTCCGCAAAAGTCGACTATCCTCCGCGCGGTACACCACCCCCATGGCGCCGTCACCCAACCGTTCTTGAATGTGGTAAGAACTTAACGTGCGACCGATGAGATCCTCACGCACCGCTCGATCGCCGGCATCACCCACGCGATCGAGTTCAGTGACCGATACCGTTGGGAGAGGTGTTCCGCAAGATGCACATTTAAGTGCAAACTCCGCTCCGGGCGTATTGCAAACCTCACAAAGAAAGCCGGCCATTCTGGGCACCAAACGGTTGACCAAAATAATGAAAGGCAAACATAGACCGTGCGAACTTATCAAGGATTACTCAGCCTTGCAACCCTGCTTTTGGAGGAGGACGACATCGCCCGTCTCGCCGACACCATCCTCCAAAAACTGACCCAACTCGCCAATGCGAACCGGGGCTATCTTGTGGTGCGTGAGGCGGGGGAGTATTCGGTTAAGTGCAATGTGCAGTTTGATCGAGATTCGGTGAGTGCAGAAGATCGCAGGGTAAGCCGGCGGTTGGTTCGGCGGGTGATCGAGTCCAAGTCCACTTTTTTTTCAAACGACATTGGTAGTGATCTCCAGCTTCACACATTGGAGAGTTTGCACCGGGCCGGCACGCAGGCTGTGGTGGTGGCTCCCCTCTCGGCGCAAGGGGAGGTTTACGGGGTGATCTACCTGGATCGCACCACCGTTAATTCAGGTTTTTCAACCGACGCTGTGGAGTTCATTACCGATGTATCGCGCATGGCCGGTCAGGTGTTGCGCCGCTCGCTCGCCGCCGATGAAATTCGGCGCCGCATGGCGTCGTTTGAGCGAGAACTCTTAGCTCAGCACAACTTTCAGGGCATTGTCACCCGTGATGAGGCCATGTTTGCATCGCTTCGCACCTTGGCTCAGGTAGCGCGGGCAGAAATTCCAGTGTTGATCGCGGGTGAAACGGGTACAGGTAAAGAGCTGTTCGCCCGCGCGATTCATACAAACAGCCAACGGTCGCATCAAGCGTTTGTCGTTATCAACTGCGGTGCGCTTCCGCCCTCCCTCCTTGAAAGTGAGCTGTTTGGCCATGTGCGCGGCGCATTCACCGGTGCAGATCGCGAACGACCGGGCCGCATTCGCGCGGCGCACGGGGGCACGCTTTTTCTCGATGAAGTGGGAGAAATTCCGCTTGAATTGCAGGCTAGGCTGCTTCGATTTCTACAATTTGGCGAGCTTCAGCGCGTGGGTTCTGACAAGGTAGAAAAAGTGGATGTTCGGGTGGTGGCAGCAACCCATCGGCCGCTCCGTTCAATGGTTGAAGCGGGAACGTTTCGGCAAGATTTATACTACCGGTTGAATGTGGTTCAAATTGATATTCCTCCCCTTCGAAATCGCCCGGGTGATATCCCTTTAATGGTGGACACGTTCTTAAAAGAAATCGCAAAAAAAAGCGGCGAATCCCATCGCTTCACCCCTGCCGCCATGACCCTTCTGCAGAACCACGACTACCCGGGCAATGTGCGCGAACTGCTTCACGCAGTTGAAAGGGCCACTCTTCTT
The DNA here is from genome assembly GCA_016712345.1 of Polyangiaceae bacterium. Taxonomy (GTDB): domain Bacteria; phylum Myxococcota_A; class Polyangia; order Polyangiales; family Polyangiaceae; genus JADJRH01. The sequence continues at coordinate 650,047 of JADJRH010000002.1, read as the reverse complement.
TCCAATGGTGCCGACTTGGGGCCTGAGCTTCTGCCGCGAGAAATGATCCCCGTGCCTGATTTGCCCGCCGAGGATGATTCGGCCGGTGTTTCACCCACCCTCGCCCGTGTGCGAACCAACGCTCAACACAACGCGGAGCGTGACTTTTTGGCTGCGCTGATGGACAAGAACCAGGGTAACATCTCAGCCGCGGCGCGCGCCTCAGGCATTCATCGCAGTTATCTGCAACGGCTTCTTACCAAGCACAATCTGCGCGGCGCAACCTAAACCTTACCCACCTGCGATTTCTCGAACCACGCGTTTTGCCGAAGCCACAGCGCCATGCATAAAGCCCGGACGGTAGGAGGTATGTTCACCGGCGAAGTGAACCCTCCCTTCGGGCGAAAACAAATGCGCACCCCAACCTGTCAGCTCGCCCACGCCAAACCATGTGTACGCTCCGCGAGCATAGGGATCTTCGTCCCAATAATGAGCAGCCGTGGCGATCACATGCGGTTCTACTCCCGGGTGCGCTTTGACAACTTGACCTAACACGTTGGCAACGCGCTCGGACTCTTTGAGGGCGGTGAGGCTTGTGGCTCCCTGTTTGCTTGCGTACACACCAAGAACGGCGCTCTCGCCTTCTTGTAGAAACGTCTCTTCACGGATATTGCCCATGGGTAGATCGGTCACCACGTCACCCTTTTCACCCCGTTCTACCCAGATCTTTTTTGCTACCTGAGCCCAAACCCTGGCCACATGGGTCATTTTCAGTTGATTGATAATGGTCAATTTTGTGGCCGAAAATGCGGGCGCCACTTCCACCCCGCGAAGCACAGTGTATGGGAGCGTACACACAATGCGGTCGGCCGCGATGCGCGTGAGTTGACCGTTTTTGGTAAACACAGCCGTGGCTCCCCGCGCATCTTGTTCAATTCGCTTTACGACGGCTTTATACTGAATGCGATCTCCCAACTTGGAGGCCAAACCCCGAGGCAACGTATCGGCACCGCCGGCAATGCGACCTCCCCCATCGAGTTTTCGTTCCAAAAGGATATTGGACAATTCGCGCGTGACATGGAGCGCCGAAACCTGACTCGCAGAATCGGCTGTCATGAATGTGTCTGCCAGCTCAGAAATGGCCCCGGGTGAAGCGTTTTGATTCTTCAGGTACGCTTCAAACGAAACGTTGTCCAAGTCGCGCCACTCTCCTTTGAGCCAAGGTTCTTGGGGTGGGTTGATCTTCGCGGCGTGAGACATGTACTTTTCGACACGTCCGTCTTCACCCAGCGCCGCGTCACTTTCGCTGAATGGGTAGAGCGCCGGGGGCTCTTCTTTGTCTCCGAGCACGCGGCGCGTTCCACCCACAAGCATGACACGCGACCCGGCGGAACGCCTTTTATGGGGCAAAAATGTGGCGCCGGCATCTTGAATGAGAGCCAACAAGTCGGGGTCTCCAAGGACAAATGTGGCACCCGCCTCCACGAATTGGCCGTTCTTGAACGGGTCTCGAATGGTGCGAATTCTACCCCCGGGGCGGTCTTGAGCCTCGAGCACCGTTACGTCAAACCCCTTTTTTACGAGGTCAAGCGCAACGGTTAACCCTGAAATGCCGGCGCCGAGGATAACGACTTTCTTCCCATTTGATGGGTCTGGTACATTTGGCTCGGGGCCCGTTTTTTCACACCCGAGAGCACCGGCCATGGCCAATGAACTCAGCAAAAAATGGCGGCGAATCAGTGTTTTCATGATCCAAAAGCTCTTTGTTCAACTCATCACAAGGTGAAGTGAAACATTTCTATCTACCCAATTTTCGGCAGCGAGGAGCCATGCGGCCACCAATCTACCCATCACTTCCGATTCTGACTGCCAAGCTTCAAACGAACTGTGGGCCACAAGTACGAGGCCCTTTTCGGCCGATAGTTCCAAGTCTGCGAGCACTTCATCAAGCGCGTCCCAGTTGTAGCCAAAATATTTGGGAAACGAGAGCACGCGGGCGAGCCTTTTAAATAGGTCGGCGGCGCCCTCCAAACCGTCAAGGTCAAGATGGGCAATTTGACATCCTCTCTGGAGGAGAAATGTCCGGGCATCGGGCGAAAGACCCTCTTTGGTAAACCAAACGGCCTCGCGCACAGGCCTGAGCAGAAGGGGAGCCTGTTCCAAAGTGATCATGGGTAACGCCGTGGGTCAATGGGTAGAAAGGTTTGATAGTGGTCGTCTGTATAATACGTCTCTTCGTTGGCGGACTTTCCCTGGACAATACGCCGCGCCCCTCGATCGCGGCTGCCGGGTGTTTTTACGGTGTACTCATGGTAATAGCCGCGAGGCTTTTTGGGGAGTTTGTTTTCACGGTTTTGGAACACTGTCCCATCTTGCCGATACGGGAACGGACCACCCTGCTCAATTAGGTCAAGCGTGGCATTAACGGCTCTTACCCGCTCGGGATCTGAAAACGGGAGACGCCTTTTCCCTTGGGTAGGTTTGTCGGCGCTCTTTGTGGAAGGCTCCGGCTTGACTACATTGGTGGGTGCGGGATTTGGTTGAACCGAACCTTGCGTGGCCGCCGAAGAGCCGGGAGGACTCACCTCCGCGGCGTCGTCGAGCGAGAGACACCCTGTTGCCAAGATGCACGCCAGCGCGGCAACCGGCAGACAGCGGTGTACGCGCACCAAAAACGTTTGAAAGAAGGCTACCAACCAACAGAAAAGAACGCGCATGGCAGTTTGGGAGGCGGGCCGCCCGCAACAGAGTTGCTGCGTGAAGCGGCGGTTGTCGGCCACCTGAAACCAACCGATACCAAAGAGGCGAGCCCTTTTCTACCGTGGAGTGTCACGGCCGATTGTCTTGAAGGAGTTTGCCCGGGAGCTACATCGGATACGCACTGAGTTTCCCGTTTCGCAGCGGCCGGTCGGCGCAGGGCTTGCAACCTGCGGCGGGTATGAAACGACCTTTCGCAGCCCGAGCCGGAGCCGTCGCGGTGGTTCTCCTGGCATTGGCCAACACCGGGTGTGCCCAACTGGGGTACGCGGCGGTGGCATTGGCGGTTGAAATGCCGCTCAGAATGGCTTTCAGCTCCTCAAGCCTGAAGCCCGGATATTCTACCCCGGTTCCCCAAACGCGCTTTTCAGAATGTGAACTTGCTCGGGGAAGATGGCGCGAAACCCACCAAGACGCCGGGGACTACCTACCCCCTGAATATCGGTGTCTACCCAACGGTGATTGGCCGCCGGAGGCCGAAGACGAGGTGATTGCTGCCGAAAAAGCACAAACAAATCCGCTATCGGTTGCCCCAACTTCCACTCAGGATTGGGGGTTACCGCCACCCCCAGTCTCCACGGCGAAACCCGCGTCCACAGAGACGTTTCGCGTGTATGACTACAATAACCCGGGCGTTGAAATGCCGTCGGCGAAGTGAGAACAGCGGATTACAAAGGGTGTGGCAAAGTCGGCACAACGCCCCCGCGCCGGCTCAAGGAGTATAGGCCGGGTGCTTGGCAATGAGCGTGGCAATTTCGTTTAACTCAGGATCGGTGCCCGCCATATTGGCGGCCTGTATCTTGGCGAGGGCGTCTTTGAGTTCTTGCGGGTTTTGCGACTTGAGCGCTTCAGCGTACGCGACAATTGCGTGCCCTTTGGGTAGGGTAGGTTTGGCCGCCGCAAGCAGGTCACCCAGGGTAGTTTCCATGAGTGTTTCTTTGTTTTCGTAGGTGATGGGCGTTTGCCAGGTAACGCGCAGTTTAATTGGGTCGGCATTGTTGACCACCGCCGGGTCACACGCTTTGAGCACCTGGTTGAGCACCACGGCGTCGCTCGGGGCGAGATGTTGCGGTTCAATCTCGGTGGGATCGGTTGAAAATTCTTCGCCCGAGAATTTTGAAATGCTGAAATACCAGGGCATTGTCAGCTCAATTTGAACACCGCGCGCCGCCACTTCCATGGTTTCGTCAAACCGGTCAACAAACATTTTGTCGGCTTCAGCCGGTGTGTCGAGGTACACATAGGCGCCGCGGCCCTTATCGGTGACCACGTCCATTAGCATGTCGTTATACGGAGCCTCCGGCCCCGTTCCTACACCCACCAAGTAAATGCCTTCTTTGTCGGCGTCTTCAGAGTGGAGTGCAATTAGGTCTTCATCCACAACGCCGACGTTGGCACCGCCGTCGCTGATGAGCACCAAGCGGTTGAGTCTACCTTCGCCGTAGTGAGCTTGTGCAAGTTGATAACCTGCCACAAGGCCGCCGTGTAAATCGGTTCCGCCGGAAGCTGTCAACCCATTGGCAACCTGAAGCAACTTGACATCGTTTGGACCGGTTACGGGGTGACCGCTTAAAAGAACCTGATTGTCAGTATTCCAAGTCACAACGTTGACGATATCGCCCGAGGCAAGGCTTTTTGCGATTGCCTTCACCGCGGCCACTTCACGTTCCATACCGGGCCCCGCCATAGACCCCGAGGTATCGAGTACAAACGTCACCGTGATTGGCCTGCGCGGTTTTGTTGCGTCAAACGATCGAACCGCCAATTGGAGATTGTACTCACCCATGGTTTGCGCCGGTTCTGACTCGGCAAAAAGCGCGAGTTTGCCGGGAAGAGGCGCTGGGTATTGAATGTGGTAGTAGTTGAGAAACTCGTACGTTCGAATAGACTGCGGCGCTTTCCCAACGTTTAGCCGCTCACGCGCATGAACCGGAGAGCCCATTGAGTTGGAGTCGTCGGGCGACAGGTATAAGACCACCGGTTTGGACTGATCGAGCCCCTCGCAGTTGACCATGGACGCATCATCCATAGCGTCGGCGCCGGCATCGACACCGACAGGCGTTTCAGTTGTGGTCGTGTTCGTGGTGGTGCCGGTGAAGCCGCCCCCGGCTCCCACGGTGGTAGAGACGGCTGTGGTCGTGGTACCCGTGAACCCCGTTGAGCCGTTGCCACCTCCCACGCCTGTTGTGCCGGCGGCTCCGGTGCCCTGAATGTTATCGGTGGCCATACAAGCCATGAAAACGGCCGGACAGATGGCACCCGCCGCGATTGCGAGCGTGATCCTGAGTGTACGCATGAGCTACCCCTTATTTGCGATTAAGAAAGAAACAAAAGCCCGTGGACAGTGCGTCCACAAGCCACGCTACCTAAGAGTGGCGCGCAGGGCAAGCGTTGCTCTTCTCATTCTTCATCCATGGCAGCCAACGCGGCTTCGCCCGGCCCAACGAACGTACGCCGTGCGACAAGCCACCACCCCGCAGCAAGAAAAACGACCATCCCCAACACTGTCCACAACACCAGCTCATTGGGGGGTAGGCAGAAGACAACCGTGATCACGCCTACCCAAATGACCGCCACAAAGTTGATGACAACGCCTTTTCTACCCAAATTCCACGGGGCCGTTTTTTTATCAAACGCCGGATTTTGACCTCGAAGGCGCCGCACCAAAAGCAACGCAATGGGGATGCCGTACGCCAGGTAGAGCGCAATGGTGCTGATAGAAGTAACTACAAAGTAAGCCGCTGCGTAGAGACAGATCAACACCGATAAAACGCTGGTGAGTAAAATAGCAAAGATGGGTGTTCTGTACTTGGCATGGATAACGGCGAGCCACGCTCTACCCGGCAAACCCCCGTCGCGCGCAAAGGCATACCACATGCGGGCCATGGATGTGATGGATGAAAGGCCACATAGCCACATGGCACCGCCCACAAAAATGGCTGAAACATGCGCTGCCCAGCGCGGAAGAGCTTTATAAAAAATGTACAACACCGGGTAAGGGTCAGCTGCTGTTGCCGCCACATCCCCCGCGGGGATGCAAGCCGTTAGAACGAGCAGCAGAATATACCCAACCACCGCTGAAACGGCGACGGACAAAAACACCCCCCAGGCAGAGCTTACCTTGGCCATTCGCGTTTCTTCAGAAACGTGGGCCGACGCATCATACCCGGTGAAAGTCCATTGAGCTTGCAACATTCCCAGGGCCAAAACCAGCACAAATGGAGCATTTTGATACAGGGTTGTTAAGCCGGGCCACAGCCGAAACAGGGGAGAGTAAAACCTGGACTCGCCGATCACCAACGCCGGAACGGTGGCTCCGCCAATCTCCGCGGAAGACGCCTCCAGAGGGGTTACCGAGCCTTGGGTAGAAAAAAGAAAAGAGAGGGGATTTTTTGGGCCGAACGCGAGGAGCGCCGCTGCGATAAAAAACACACCACCGATGTGCCAGTACACACTCACGCGCGAGAGTTTAGCGGTAAGTTTTATACCGAGAATGTTGATGAGCACCTGCGGGATCATCAACACCACCATGACAGTCAGTTGAAAATACCACCCTGAAATGGGCCCCAAAAAGGCAACCTTGGTATTTGGGTCGAGGCCGTAAACGCGAACAATGGCGCCGATAATATAAATCGCCGCGGCCACGTTGATGCCGGCGGTGATGGTCACCTGACCTACCATGTTGAGCCAGGCGGTTACCCACGCGGTCCCTCTACCACCGAGACGAAATGCCCAGAAATAAAGGCCGCCGGCGGTGGGCCAGGCCGATGTGATTTCTGCCATGCTGGCAGCCACACTCAGGGTAAGAAGGCTGACGATGGGCCAACCCACGGTGTTGATCATGGGGCCGGCAAGTTTTAGCCCGTAGCCGTACAGCAACACCGCACCTGTCAGTATAGAAATAATCGAAAAGCTGACGGCGAAGTTTTCAAACCCTCCCATTTCTCGGAGTAGTTTTTTACCCTCACCCTCGTTTTCAGATTTGGTCACGCTCGCCTCCGACGCCGCGCACAAGCCAAAAGCCCCAGCGTTGTGGCAAGCCAGCCATAACTTGAATTGTCTTCTGACGGAGGCGTTTTACACCCGCAGTCACGGTGAGACGCCACCGTTTCATCGCCGCCCGCCGATGAGCTTGAGGTAGCTTGCGATCCACCCGCTCCTCCCATTCCACCCGAACCGCCCGAACCACCGCTTCCCTCACTCGGCCACGATTTGTACGCTTCTTCGGTTTTGGGGCAACCCGATGTCAGGGGCGTTGAGTCAACTGGACAGTTGCCTTCCCCATCAGGCGAAGCGCAGGTGGTAAACGAAAAAGCAAAGTCTTCGGCAGGGGAAGCTCCGTACAAATTTTGGATGGTATTGCTCAGCACCACTTGATAAGTAGAATTGGCAAGCCAGTTTTGTTCAGGCGTGACAACAAGCACGTTGGCCCACGTGTCGCCTCTAAAAACGCTTGACTGCGCAGGCACTTCCATCCCGTCGGGGCCCAGAATTGTCACAATGTTTGCCGGCAGAGTATTTCGATCGATACCGGCGCCGAAAAACAAGATCACCTTCCCATCGGGGCGGGAAGAATCGAGCGTGACCATGGGATTGTCGGCGCTGGGGTAAGTACCAATCACCACTTCATCGGCGGAGGTATCCCCATCAAGCCGCTTGAGCAGTTCACGGTAATATCCCATCACCACTTTGGCGCCGAAAGCGTAACTGCCCGGGGTTTTTGGGTTGAGAAAATTCGCTCGGCCCCAAGGATATTTCTTGCCAAAGTCGTCGGCGCCTTTGTACAAAAGTTCGCTGACGGCGGCGATGCCAATACGCGCTGTGCTCGCCGCCTTTTCGACATTTTCAACCGGCACCGGGTGATTCACATCGGTAAAGATCTGTGAAAGCGTGGGCGAGTGGTAGGCGAAGTCGGGTACAAAATACCGCGGCATGTCCGCCACCAAAAAGATGTCCATGGCGGTATCAAACGAGTCCATATTCGAGGGCTCTACCTGTTCGGCCCGAGCATAGATGAGCGTGTCAAAGGTAGAATCTGTAATTCCGTGGGCGGCCATACCCATAAGGTTGGCCACGTGCTGGGAAGCTTCAGGCGTATCGTAGGGAGCCGCGTACGTTTTGCGAATGTGCTGGACGTACGCTTCAATAAAACCTTCCCAATGGGGGATTTCACCCTGGTCGTGATCTTCTTGTGTGTACCCTGAATCTACGAGAAAAGCGCCGTTGGCGAGGTGAATTGGGTAACCGTCAAACACCGCTCGAAGCCGCGCATCGGTTACCTGCTCCGCGGCACACATGGCCATGTACATGTGGCCTTGCATACCGGTTGCGTTGGATATGGAGGTGAACAGAAGCGGCAACGAGGCGAGCGTTGCCGCAGCGAAGATTGAACGGACACGGAGCATTGTGCGAGCGATTATCAACAATCGCACGCCCAAAGTACAGGGCTAAGCGGACATGCCGGACATGTCAGGCTCAAAGAGCGAAAGAGCGGCACCGGTGGGATCGGCAATCACGCAGATGCGGCCGATTTGGGGAATGGGGATCTCCCCCATGAGGATCTTTGCGCCCGCCTTTTCAGCCTTTTCACGCGCCGATTCAAGCTTGTCGACAACAACATGGAGGAGCCAGTGGGAAGGCATACCGGGCGGAGCGTTTTCAACATCACAAACTTGGGCTTCGCCCGCTAAAAACACGAGGAAGTTGCCCGGTCCCGACCCCGGCGTCCAGTTGAATACCTTTGTATAAAAAGCTTTTGCCTGGTCGATATTTGTGGTGTTGAGAGTCTCCCAACAGAAAGAGCCGAGCGGCGGGCGCTCGGGTGTGGGGCCGTCCGTTGTTTCGTTGCGAAGGACGCCGACAACGCCGCCGGTTGGGTCCATAAACACGCCGAAACGGCCAACGCCCGGTACAGACATGGCAGGCATGAGAACCTTGCCACCGCCGTCTTCAGCCGCTTTCATGGTTGCATCTGCATCGGCCACGGACGCGTAGCTCATCCACGCGCTGGGTTGCCCGTCCATTTGCATCATACCACCGACCTGAAGGTCACCGGCGGAAAACAGAGTATAAGTGCCCTGTGGCATGGGTACGTCTTTGGATGTCCAACCGAGAGCTGCGGCATAAAATTCTTTGGCCGCAGTGGCGTCTTTGGTCATGAGTTCGCGCCAAACAAACTGCCCGTGACGAAACTTGTTATCCATGGGTAGATCTCCTGGGCACACGTGGGCCTTCGGTGGGAACCCCGATTCCACACCCCGACCCGCCTCGCGCTGCGGAGCTGTCTACCACAGGTCGTGAGTTGCGGGTGCTTTTTTTTTGGCGTTGCGCTTCGTGGAAATTGTACAGAACAGTCACAAGCCCGCGGCAAACCCGATTTGTCACGGAGGTTCGCAAGAGCGCGCGTCAGGTCTTGGCGTGACGCGTCAGCCGTCGCTCAGGGGGCAGTTACCCAGGAGTTCTATTTGGGATCGGGAATAGGCGTTGTACCAATTTGAGTGCCGGGCTCGGCAATCCACTGGAAATTATCAACCAGGGTTGTGGAGTCTAACACGCCGTCGCCTGAATCATACGTAACGAACCGAAGGGTAAACACCGCGCCGGGTTCAATGGGAGCTTGGGTAAGGAGCCACGATGTGGAACCGTGGTCGGAGAAGGCGGTGTCTGCGCCGAAGCCGGTGCCAACCAACCCAGTGGTGCCGAGATTGCAGTCAAACGTTTTTCCGCCCGCCTGACAGGGAGGACCGTTGAAACAACCGCAGACCTCCACGAAAGCGTTGTTGACGCTGACGGGATTTTGGAAATTATCAAATGTGATATTCCCGTCGTTTTGACCCTGCGGGAAGGGCATGAGGAGCGCGGTAAAAAAGTCGTTGAACGTGGAGCAGACATACCCCGGCCACTCATACGTGAAGAAGTTGAAGTTGAATGAGAAGCCGTTGGCGTTGGTGGGCGCCCGAACCAGAATTTCAAGCCCGGTAGAGTCATAACAGCTACCGGTAACGGCCACTCCGCACGAGGGTGATTCTTTGGGGAAGCCAATGGGATGGGTGCAAGAGTAGCCTTTGCTAAACCCACCCACGTCTTGATACCCAGGGTCGTTTGGTTGGCGGGCGGCTCCACTGGAAACACCCAACATTCGCTGCCCTTTTTGGACGTTGACGTTGGGACCGAAGCCGCTCAGAATGCCGTGTCCGAGGTCAAAATTGGGGTTGGCAGGGCCCGGTGTACCATCTGCCAATACCCACTTTGCTTCAAGTACACCCCAACCCGTGGCGCCTACGGCCGTTTTACAAATATCAATCGCCTTGGCGCCGTCCATGGCGCTTCCATCCACGGCGAGGTTAACGTCACACCCTTGTAAGTCTGTATCGGCGTCGTCGATCAGATTGTCACAATCTTCGTCCACAGGTTCACCGGGGCCGCCGCCCGAGCCGCCGCCACCCATATCAATCACTTCTACAGCGCCGGGGTTGACGTTTTTGTCGCAATCGTTGCAGTCGCCCGTGTTGGGGGTAAATCCGTCTGCGTCGGCGTCGTCGTCGGGCCCGCTGTTGCAGTTGACAACGCTTCCACCCGCGCCCGACGGCCCCGTTTCAAACAGGCCGCCGTCGGAGTTACCCGACCCGGCTGTTCCGGTGGTTGCGGCACCCGACCCACCCGATCCGCTTGTGGAGGTGGAACTGCCGCCTGTTCCCCCTGTTTTGCCCGCCTCGCAGGCAACCAATCCCAAAACGGCCAATGCGCCTACCCACGAGAGCTTTCGAAGCATCATGTCACTCCTCTAGACTGGAAAGACAAAGTTAACCGATCTACCCACAATAATGAGATCGAAAAGTTGTAAAGCCCTAAACCGATGACAGAACAATTGGAATTGGAATGAGACTAGAAATAAGGGCGGATTGTGGCCGATGCGTACGGCATGTACATGGTGGTGTCGCCGTACATTTGACCTTCCATACCCCCTTCAAGCGAGAGAGTCATGATGTTGGAGGGACGAACCCGGTACCCCAAGCGACCTCCAAACCCGAAGCCGCTCAACGGATCCAACCCGACCATGAATGCCAAACCCGCGGTAGCGCCCAGAAACAAACCATCGCGACCGAAAGGGGCAAACTCAAACCGAGGGCCCACGGTGCTCATCACGAGCGATGTGGAAAGCAAATCAGCCCCGGGAACGCGCGGCTTACAGCTGGTGCAGGCAGCTTGAGGGGTATAACCAACCTTAAAAAGAGAGTTGGGCGAGTTGCGGCCAACATTGGTTTCCACCGCGGTAAACTCAAGCCCAACGGTAAACTTCTCCGCGAGGGTATACCCACCGTGAACGCGAAACGTGGGAGCCGCGGTGCCGCCCTCGCCGACCTTGGGATGGGAAAGCGTTGGGTACGCAACACCGGCCCCCACTCCGGCAAACCACGGGAACGCTGAAACGGGTTTGGGTACACCGGAGTCCAACAAGCCCGTGGACTTGGTTTGCGCACCCGCCGAGGATGACCCGAGCAGAAACGACGAAGCAACAAGCAACGCGGCGATGGATCCTGCAATTTTCATGGGTCACTCAAAGGGGCCAGTGCGTACACTTACAGGGGAGCGCTGTTTGATGATACGCGAAATGGGTTCTGTCGCCACTGCCTTTTTTGTCTCAAGGTCGCGCCATTGGTTCTGGCTCGACAATACGGCAGTCAAAGTCAATCGACGGCCTCGATAACTTCTGGTATGGGTAAAAAATCCGCGGAAAGGCAAGGCGCAATGCGTCGCCGCGCAATGCGCGTAGGAGGCACTATGACTCAAGAAGAAATCGACTACGTTCGCAACGTCGGCAAGTGGTTCTACGGCTCACCGCCGGGCCAGGTCACACCTCAGTTGGCGCAGGTCGTTGCTGAAATGATGCTCAAGGTGGTTGAGGGCTCAAAAGCAATGCACCTGGTTCCGCGCCCCACGGGCGGCCCGCCCGGGGTAACCTGGCTTCTGAGCCAGGCGGTGCAGGCTTGGTGGCGTGTACACCACGAAGAAAAGGTGTACTACGCCGTCAAAGTGGCAGTCGCCGCAGGCTACCGTTCCACGTACGCCATGGCTGAAATGGGCCTTTGATTTACAAGTTCCTTCCCTACCAGTCAGGTTAAACCTCCAACACATTCCAAAACCTGACATACCCAAACCCAATATACCCAGTCATCTGAAACTCCCAGACAACGGTCCAGCGCAGAACGACCGCTGAAGCGCCATGCCAAGACCTGACGCGTTTCAGATGACTGCAACGTCGTAATCAACACGGCTGCACCAGGAGCAACTCCGTGATTCCTAGGTAACTTCCCTTTAGCGGAACGTTCTGCAAGGCACGGATCCAGTCTTGTCGAGACGTTTGGGACACCCTTGCCCGTCGCCAAGCGGAAAAGCGAACAGCGTGGCGCGTCGGGTTCTCCAGATGGAGTTCTGTGGCGAGCGCAGCCACGACGAAAACGAGAGACCGGCGAGACCGGTGGATGGCGACGTGATGGACATTTCAAGTCGCCGGACCTCCCAGAACGGGCTCTTTTCTGCTGCATCGACAACTCAACCGCAACGAGTTACTCGCCGTTCGAATGAGGCGCATGCGCCGCTGGGGAACTCCGTGGTGAAGAGACGTGTCAGGTGGCAGGGCATTTCAGGTCGTTGCGAGGCGATCAAGCCTTCGCGAGTCGGTGTTGGACATGACGCGTCAGGTGGCAGGGCATTTCAGGTCGTTACGGGGCGCGCGTTGCGCAATTGGGTCTGGCACCCGTCTTGCGAAACCGCTTCACATCCCTGGCACGCGGCACTGCCGCTGGAGGCACCATGAAGGCGCGACTTTTTTGCATGGCGTGGATTCTGGCATCGGCACTTATGGGTTGTGACGGCGGCGATGGCAACAACAACTCCGGCGGCAGCGGCGGAGAAGGCGGCGCCGGCGCTTCCGGCGGCTCGGGAGGCTCGGGCGGCAGCGGTGCTACGGGCACGGGTGGCTCTGCAGAATGCCCATCGCAAGCCAGTGGAACGGCCGCCAATCACATTATCGTCAAGATCAGCTGGCCTGAAACAATCGGTCTTGAGGCCGGTGAAGGTGAAATGCACATTTGGACGAAAGCGTCGCTCACCTTCAATGGAAACGACGTGACGGGCACCGCGGAACCGTGCGGAAGCGTGATTCCCGAGCTGATTAAGACAAGCCTCGCGGGCGGCGGCAAAGTTCAAACGGTAATTCCCGACGAGGTTTGGGATGCCGCAACAATGCCCGCTTTTGACGTGCAAGGCGCGATCAGCGGCTTCAACGTGGGCGCCACGATTTCGATGGACCCCATCGCGTCAACCGTTGGGCTGACAATGACCGATCCCGCAAATGATCCCTGGCCGGCGGAGGCAAGCCAGGTCATGACAGCGGATCACGACGGCGACGGAAAGCCTGGAATTAAAGCCATTCCGCGCACCGACGGTGAACTCACGGCGCCGCCCCTCGACCTGAATGGAGCGCTCGATCCGAACGGCCCGCGCGCCGACGAAGTGTACGTTGTGACGCGCACAAAAATTCAACTGGAAGGCACGCGTGACTCGTGCACGTCGGCCAAGGGCACGGCCAAAGTGACGAACATCGATTCACACGTGGTGGGCTGCCATGTGAAGGGTGGAAGCGATTGCACCCAAGATCAGTCGGATTTTATCGACGCCAATCAGCCCAAGTACACCATTCTCTCGGCCACGTATGAAATGGTACAAGTGCCTGCAGATGCAACCTGTGCCGACGTTCGCGCCGCCCTACCCATGCAGTGATCGCATGTCCATACAACGCAGATCCCTTCTGCGCACGGCCCTTTCAATCACTTCGGTGAGTCTCGCAACATGCCTTGTTTCAGGCTGCGGCGAGACCACCGAAGAGAGCGCCGAGCCCATCCTTGTGACTGTTGACAGTCACGGCATCCCTCATATTTCCGCCGCAAATGATGACGACCTGTTTTACGGGTACGGTTATCAGCTGGCCAGCGACAGGCTCCTTCAATTGGAGATGTGGCGTCGATTCGCCCTGGGTCGCCGGTCTGAAATTCTCGGTGGCAATTATCCCGGCTCGTTCGGAGCGACAACGCTTCAGGACGATCAACTTGTGCGCATGTTCGACATTGCCAAATGGGGCAAAGCCGATGCCGAAAAAATGCGCACCGAAGATCCAGACCACTGGCGCCTCATTCAAAAGTGGCGCGAGGGGATCAACGCGCGGGTGGAAGAAGTGCGAAGCGGAGAGATTCCACCGCCCTTCGGTTTTGGCCCCGACGAACTCGACTTTTTGCCGGAGCCCTGGGCGGAAGATGATCCAGTCATCCTGATGAAGATGATTCACCTGGGGCTCGACCAAACCATCCTCTACGAAATTTTAGTGACTCTTCTCGGCAACTTAGCGCCGGACGCCCTCGCCTCCGTGGAGCTTTTTAAGCCGGCACGAGATGTGTATCAGGTGCCGCCGGAAGATCTTCCACCCGAGGCCAAGGAGCCCAACCCTCCTCCGGCCTACCCATCGGGTCTACCCAACAAGCCACTTCCTCCGGGTCTACTCGATCCTGAAAAGTGGAAGTTACCGGTAGGCGGACACCCGGGATCCAACTCTTGGGCGGTTCGAGGGGAGTATACTGAAAACGGCAAGCCCATGCTTGCCGGTGATCCACACCTCGTATTCACACTCATGGGCTGCATGTACGCAGTCCATTTAGATAGCAAGTCGAGAGGTGGATCGTTCAATGTGGCCGGATTCGCGTTTGTACCCGGCATGGGTATATTCGCCGGTCAGAATGAAAACATAGCGTGGACTCCAACGTCTGCCTTCGGCGATGTCATGGATCTTTGGGGATCCACCATTGACGACGCTGGAGCCCATCTGGGCAATGAGGTGTTGCCGGTAGAAACGAGAGAAGAAATTATCAATGATCGGGAAGGGAACAACACCGCTCTCTCCCTGACAGATGTGCCCGGTATAGGAGTGGTATTCCAAGGCAGCTATAGTGGAGTGCCTCTACCCATTGCCGGTACCGGCAAAGAAGCCATCATTGGATGGACAGGTTTTCGTGCGCGCGATTCCAAGTATTTTTTGGGACTCAACCGCGCATCGTCGGTCGCCGAATTTGAGCAGGCTGTAGATACCATTCCAGAACTTTCGTATAACTGGGTGGCCGCCGACAAAGACGACATTACCTACCGGGTGAGCCTGGAGGTTCCACTCCGCAACAGCATTGTTCCGGGGCGTGAACCGTGGCGCGTGATGGATGGAAGCGATCCTCTGTCATTGTGGCCCGGCGGCTCTCTCCCTCCAGAACAACTTCCCCGCGGAAAAGCGAAAACACGTGGGTACATTGTCACCGCCAACAACGATCCTTTTGGGTTTAGCGCCGACGGGCGACTTGATAACGACCCTTGGTATTACGGTTCGTTTTTTGACCCGGGGTACCGCGCCGGCCGAATTGACAGTCAACTTGCCGAGCTGACAGCCAAGGGGAACATCACACTGGAAGAGATGCAGGCTCTCCAGATGGATGTACACAGCAACATGGCCGACGATCTTGCGCCGCTGCTGGACGCGGCGTGGGCTGCTCGCGCAACCGACCCCGACCTGTCGGCGTACAACAATCGACCCGATCTCGACACGCTCCACAATTTGCTCACTTCAGGCGAGTGGAATCGGCGCATGGCTCGCGAAGAGCCGGGCGCGCTGGCGTTCCACGCGTTCGTTCACTTCTTGGCAGGCGTTGTGCTTGAGGATGACCTCATCAGTCTTCTTTACGAAAGGGCTCTACAAGAAGCTCCGTTTTATGTGCTCAAAGTTGCGCTCCTCGCGCTCCAGGGCAAATACACAAACGGCGACAACGTTCTCCAAGGCGGGAAAAACCTGCTGATCTTAACAGCGCTCGACCAAACATCGGCGTTTTTAACCGAGCGCTTTGGTGGAGTTGAGCCTTCAAAATACGCCTATTCCGACATGCGCGTCACCGACTTTGACAACGCATTTGGGTTGGGCATGTCGCTTCTCAAGCTCCCCACCGACGGAGGTGAAGACACCGTGAACGTGGCGCATGGGGTGTTTCGAAAAGACAAAAAGATCCCTGAAAAGTGGGTGAGCGACTACGGCCCTGTGGAAAGGCTCACGGCTCGTTTCACCGAAGACGGGCGACCTGAGCTGTGGGTCAACTTTCCCATGGGAAACGTGGCCGACCCAAAGGGTACACACTTTGACGACAAGCTCGACGGCTGGGTAAACGGCGAGTATTTCCGCTTCCCGTTCACCAAAGAAGAAATCGCCGCCGACGCCGAACGCTCGTTCGAAATCGCTCCACCCAAATAGCGTCGTCTCCAACACGGACTCGCGAAGGCCCGCGCGCCGCGCAACGCCTGAAACGTCTCGATTCCTGACACGTCGTATTCAACACGGAGTTCCCCAGCGGCGCATGCGCCTCATTCGAACGGCGAGTAACTCGTTGCGGTTGAGTTGTCGATGCAGCAGAAAAGAGCCCGTTCTGGGAGGTCCGGCGACTTGAGATGTCCATCACGTCGCCATCCACCGGTCTCGCCGGTCTCTCGTTTTCGTCGTGGCTGCGCTCGCCACAGAACTCCATCTGGAGAACCCGACGCGCCACGCTGTTCGCTTTTCCGCTTGGCGACGGGCAAGGGTGTCCCAAACGTCTCGACAAGACTGGATCCGTGCCTTGCAGAACGTTCCGCTAAAGGGAAGTTACCTAGGAGGCACGGAGATCCACGGGCTCCGTGTTCCTCCATGTCGGTGGTGATGGACGTCCCGGGCGGCGAGGCGTGCGCGGTCGTTGTGAGGCGACGGACGATTGTGCAACGGGGCGAGCGGATTGTGCAGCACAGGGTGCGCAAGTCGTGCAACACAACTCCAACGAATTCCGGTAGGCTACGGCTCCATGACAACGTCCGCGGCATTCAACAACCTTCCCGGGCCCCCTCCAATGCGCTTCGTTGGATGGCGCGGAAACATGATTCAGTTCTTTCGCGACCCCATTGGGTACATGGCCCCGCTCGCCGAGCGCTACGGACATTTGGTGGCGTTTTCAAAGGGTGGAAACGGACCTGTACTCATTCGCGACGCCAAGTTTGGGCCGGTGTTTGCGCTCGGACCTGAAAGTGTTCAACCGGTGTGGACACAAATGAGTGCGTTTCATCTGACACGTGTACCGGGCCCGCGCGACAGTCAGAGTTTTCAGCGAATCACCGGCGGGCTTTTTTCAATGAACGATGACAAGCACCGTCAGCAGCGCAAGCTTCTGCAACCGGCGTTTCATAAGAACAGGGTGGATGGGTATCAGGGCGCCATGGTGGAAATGGCTGAGAGGGTTCTCTCAGGATGGCGCGTTGGTGAGGTGCGTGACATGGCCAAAGAGATGACCCACCTGACATTGGGTGTCGCAAACAAAACACTCTTTGGTATGGAACCTACCCAGGGTGAACTTTCGCTGGGAGAAAAAATTCAGAACATTGTCACTCTCTCCATGTCGCCTTCAACCCTGATTCCACTCAACCTTCCCTTCACTCCTCGCCGGAGGCTGATTCAACTGTCAGAGGCCATGGAGGCCGATCTGCGAGCAGTGATTGCAAGAAAACGGACCGAAGGGCTTCACCAAAACGATGTGCTCACCACCCTCCTTCAAACGCGCGACGAAGACGGGGGCGCCCTCACCGACGAAGAGTTGATTGGTCAGCTGTTCTTACTGTTTTTTGCCGGGCACGACACCACTAAAAGCGCTCTCTGCTGGACTCTGTTTCTGCTTTCTCAACACCCCGATTGTCTGCAAAAACTCCAAACCGAGCTTTCCCAAACGCTCCGGGGTTCACCTCCCAAACCGGAGCAAATGGGTCAACTTGTGTACCTTGACAGGGTGATCAAAGAAAGCCTGCGCCTCTTCACGCCCGCGCCGTTTGCGGTGCGCATCACTGTGGCGCCCACTTCTATCTGCGGGGTTGACCTACCCATTGGAACCGAAGTGATCGCAAGCCCGTATTGTCTACATCGCAACCCCAAAGTGTTTGCTGAACCGCTTCGATTTTGGCCGGACCGGTGGGAAAAGCTAAACCCCTCCCCGTTTGAGTATGCTCCCTTCGGCGCCGGCCCGCGAATGTGCCTTGGAGCGGGGTTTGCCACCCTGGAGTTGAAGATCGTTCTATCCATGCTCCTGCAACGCTTCACTCCCGACATGCCTGGAGGAGTACCTCTTCATCGAAAAACGATGATCGTTTTGTCTCCTGCCGGGGGTCTACCCATGTTGCTCAAAGCTCCCGGCGATCCGCTCTCGCGGCGAAGGATTGATGGCAACGTTCGCGAGATGGTGACTTTACCGGAATAAGTGAGAACGGAGAAGCCGCCTTTCACGGCGGTCCGGCGGCTCACGATGAGGTCAGATTGCGGACCCCGATGCGTACGCCGCGAAAAGAGTGTCGACGAGGAGCCGTCTTGCCGGTATAACGGCGCTCATGGCAGAGTCGAAGTTTGACAAGCCCAACCGCGGTTTGGATGAAAGCGCTGAGTCCGTTTCAAGGCGCGGTGTACTTTTGGGTGCCGGCGCGCTGGCCCTTTCCAGCGCGGTGGGGTGTGGTGATTCCAATCAACTCTCCACGTCCACCTCAGGCGTCGGAGGGTTCATTTCGGGCGCCGGGGGGAGCGGTGGGCAGGGAGCGGCAACATCGTCGAGTGGCACCGGTGGGCAGGGAGGTCAAGCCGGCGGCGCGGGTGGCACAGGGGGACAGGGCGGCTCGGGCGGAGGAGCCACGTCATGTACAGATTCAGGCGGGTTGTCAGCTGAAGAGCTGCTCGCCCCCATTGAAACGATTGTTGTCCTGTGTATGGAAAACAGATCGTTTGACCATTACTTCGGTTCGCTCTCCCTTGTTGAAGGAAAAGTTGTCAACGGTCTAACGGGCAATGAGGTAAACCCCGACCCAGATGGCAACCCGGTGCCCATTCACCTGTTGCAAGACTTTACCGTTGATGATCCTCCCCATGATTGGAACTCAAGCCACGAGCAGTGGAACAACGGGAACAATGACGGATTTGTGATCGCACACGCCGGCAATTCACAAAACGATGTGATGGGCTACCACGTGCGCGAGCAACTCCAAACGTTTTATACTCTCGCCGACTCTTATACCCTCTGCGACCAATGGTACGCATCGGTCATGGGGCCCACATGGCCCAATCGCTTTTACCTGCATGGTGCCACTTCAAAAGGTCAAAAATCCAACCTACCCGTGGTAGGTTTTAAGAGCATTTTTCAACTGCTAAATGACGCAGGGATATCGCACAAAAACTATTACCACGATGTAGCGTGGGCATCGGGCGGGTACGGTAAGCTCACGGGCCTTTCAAAGATTGAAAACTTTTTTGAAGCGGCTGCCAATGGCACGTTGCCTCAATACTGCTTAATCGATCCCCACTTTTTTGGAAACGGCGCCAACGACGATCATCCCGACCACGACATTCAGCTCGGGCAGGCGCTCATCGCTTCGGTGTACGCAGCGCTCGCCCAGAGCCCTCAGTGGAACAAGATTTTGTTCGTGATCACCTACGATGAACACGGCGGCTTTTTTGACCATGTGGCCCCCCCCGTCACCACAGACGATGACCCCGATTTCACTCAACTCGGGTTTCGGGTTCCGGGACTTGTGGCGGGACCATTTGTTCGAAAAGGCTGTTTTGTGAGCACGCCGTTTGACCATGTATCGGTGTTGCGTACACTTCAGCGGCGGTTTAACCTTCCCAGTTTAAATGACCGGATGAGTCAGACAAATGACCTCTCGTCATGTATCGATCCGGCGTTTATACAAAACCCTCAGCCGCCCACAATGTTGCCCAAAGTGAAAGTGTCAATATCGCGCGTTTTTCGAAAAGAACCGCGCAAAATCAGCCAAAAAGAGCTGTGGGCAATGGCCGAGGCGGGCTTGATAGCGCCTTGGCTTGACAGGCGCTCTGAAAGCGACGCGATCACGCGGCGCGTCTTAGACTATGGCGTTCAACTGGGCGCTGTTGAATTGGTAGACTGAGTTAGTCTGACGTGTCATCCGCCGGGCCGGGTGGTTCGGACGGTGGTTGGGTAGATTCAGGCAGGCGGGGTTCTTGTGTACCTTGGAGCGTGCGCGGGGTTCTGCCCGTCCAGCGCCGAAAAGCTCTAAAAAAAGCCGAAGCCTGAGAATACCCGAGCCGCGCGGCAATTTCTTCAAGCGACAGATCTCCCCGCTTGACGTAGGGTAAGGCGAGGTCGCGCCGCAGCTCGTCGAGCACCTGCTGAAACGTCTCCGCATTTTCTGACAGCCGTCGCTGCAACGTGCGAGCGCTCATTCCAAGTGCTTTTGCGATGGGGCCGATGGTAGGTTCTCCGTCGGCAAGCACGTTGTGCAACACTTCCCTCACCTTGTTTCGAAGGTCACTCTCGGCGGCTTTTGCAAAGGGCAAACTGAGCGCGTATCGGGCAAGCACAGAGCTGACAGGTGCGTCGCGATTTCGCACCGGAAGCGCCAGGTCGGCCTTTGAAAAAGTGAGCGCATTGAACTCACCGCCGAAGTGCACGTGAGTTGTACCCAAGATGCGAACCAGCTCACCTTTGGACCTGGCATCGCTGTGGGCCAGGCGCGCTTCGACAGGCACCACGCGCACATCGGCCATGTTTCTGCTCGCGAGGGCAAAAGCCACAAGCAAATGCTCATTCCAGTGTCTACCCAAACATTCAGGTTTGCCTGGAAACGCGATACGGAGTTGAGTGCCCGCTGGAACCTTTACAGTAGAGAAGCGAACATCGTTGTGAAGGGCCCCCACATAACGAACATACCTATCCAACGCGGAGGCTCCATCGCGCGCGCCGGAGCAGGCGAAAAGGAGGGAGTTGAAAACGTCGTAACCTGTGTGTTCGGCCACTCGAATGCCAAGAAATGGCTCATTTGCAAGGTCGGCGGCCGTTTGTAAAAACTGCTCTATTTGATCGGCCGGAAGTAGAACAAACGGATCCTGCTCGACTGTTTTTGGCAGTTGAAAAGCAGAAAACAGCGGGTCAAGACCAATGCCCCTCGCGCGCAACAAGGAACAGGTTCTCCCAATCAAGCGCGTGGGGATGAGGGGATTATTTGAACCCGGCTGACTCATCGAAAAAAGAGGATTCGTCCTAAGGATGGCCACCTTGCTCTCCTATCGGTAATTGCAAGTTTTTCGAGGGCGGAAACCTCAGTTTCAAAAACGCATTTTGGCCCCCCGCCCTTCCACCCGCGGCGTAAAAAAATTGCTATGCCGAAACGGGATCATCTTTAAGGTGTCGAATGGCGCCCTCGGTTGGGCTACGCCTTTTGAGCCGCTTCAATGCGATCCAACTCGGCATGGATCCAACCGCGAACCATTCTTGGAAAAGGCCACATCCATCCATAATCGGGGCCGGTAAATCGGCGAACGATCATTTCCCGCAACGCAGGGGATCGCGCGGCTTCGATTCCCTCGGTTTCTGCAACGGCGCGCAACGTTTCGGCGTACGCTTCCCACTCCAAGCGCGCGCGGCCGTAGGCCAGGCCCAAAGGCAACGGGAAGATTCCATACACAATGACCATGCCCCCAAATGTGTACTTTTCAAACTGCTCAACGTGCACGAGTTCGTGGCGTAAAATTTCGTACCGATTGGCAGCGGGCCACTCTTCCCAGTGGTCGGGAACATAGATGGTGTGGCCGAGCGTTGTCACATAATGGGTTAAGTACCGATGTTGCCCACCGAACGTAACGATCTTGAGCGCCACATCGGCCCAGCGTTGGTGCCAATACCGAGTCTTAAAAACAACGCTCACCGGTTTTTTTCGAGACGCAAACTCGGCGAGCAAACGTCTGAGTTTTTCTTCGGTGGCCGCTTTGGAAAGTTCCTTTCGCACACGCATTACGTACCCTGGGTGGGTGCAGGTTCGCAAGCTCGTCGTTTTGCTCGCGGCGGTTTTGAGCTGTAAGAGCGCCGACAGCTCACACACCGTCCAAACAATGTCAACCGCCGGGTCGGAGTTGACAGGTGGGTCAAACTCGGTCGAAACCTCGGGAGAACCGGCGCCGTCCGCATCCGTTCCAGCGCCGAGTGTACACAGCAGCTCCTCCGAGGAGGAGGAGGACGCACCGGTTGAGGTTGGTGCCACCCTCCACACTCGGATTGATAAAGCTGTGATGGGCGCAATCGAGCGGAATGAAGTTCCAGGTGCGGTGGTGGCTGTTGTGTCAGGTGACAAAACGGTCTTTCAAAAAGCCTACGGTTTGCGCGCCAAAGAGCCGTCACCCCTCCCCATGACACTTTCTACAGCGTTTGACCTGGCGAGCTTAACCAAACCGATTGTAACGGCCACGCTTATTGGCAAACTTGTAGAAACGGGTAAGGTGAGATATTTCGACCCTGTAAGCAAACACCTTCCCGCATTTGGGGTGAATGGCAAACAGGGGATCACCATTGCCGAGCTGCTCCTTCACACCTCGGGATTGCCTGCCGACAATGCGCTTTCTGACTATCAAGTGAGCCGCGCCCTAATGGTGGAGAAGGTTCTTTTTCAAACGCCCACGAAAGAAGCCGGTCAATCATTCTTGTATAGTGACCTTGGGTATATTGTGCTTGGAGAGTTGGTTGGCCGACTATCTGAAACCACTCTTGAAGCAGCGGCCGGCCAACATTTGTTTAAATCTCTGGGAATGAAGTCGACAACTTTTGCCCCTCAAAACGACCTAAAGGCGCGCGCAGCACCCACAGAAAAGTTGGGGTCTGACTTTTTACAAGGCACCGTTCATGACCCAAGGGCGAGGGCACTCGGAGGTGTGGCGGGGCACGCGGGCCTTTTTTCTACCGCGGATGACCTCACCCAATTTGCAAAGATGTTTCTTGCAAAAGGGAAATGGAAGGGCGAGACGATATTGGCAGAAAAAACAATTTCAGATCTGACAGTACCGCGAGACATTCCAGGTGGAAAACGCGCTTATTGGGGTGCTGTTTCGGGTAATGCCGTCAGCCACACGGGGTTTACCGGCACGTCGATTTGGTTGGATCTACCCAAACAGTTGGGGGTGATCATTCTTTCTAACCGGGTACACCCCGATGGGAGGGGCAGCGCCGACAAATTGCGGCGTGAAGTGATTGAAGCCGCCGTTTCAGAGGTGAAAGCCAAAAGTCTTCCCACCTCAAAAGCCAGTGTACAAACCGGGGTAGATGTGTTGGAAAGCACCGGCGGGCGCGCTCTTCGAGGGCGCAGGGTGGTGCTGCTGACCAACAACGCGGCTCGCGACGCCAAAGGGCGCCGGACAGTGGATGCGTTGATTGAGAATGACATTCAGGTGGTGAGTTTGCTCGCGCCGGAACATGGCATTACCGTGATGGAAGAAGGGCGCATTCGCAGCGGGAAAGACACAAAAACAGGGCTGACCGTTCACAGTCTATACGGCAGCCAACAACACCCCATGCCCGAGATGTTTGACGGGGCCGATACCCTCGTGGTTGACCTACCCGACGTGGGAGCGCGCTTTTTTACCTACGCAACAACCCTTGGTTACTGCATGAAAGTGGCCGCCAAGTTAAAAATTCGAGTGGTCGTTCTTGACAGGCCCAATCCGGTGGGGGGTGAAGTTGTGGAAGGCCCGCTGCTCTACTCTGGAAAAGAGTCGTTTGTGGCGCTTCACCGCGTGACGGTGCGGCATGGGATGACAATGGGTGAACTGGCTCAGTTGTACAATGCCGACGCCAGTCTAAACGCGGATCTGGCGGTGATCAAAGTAACGGGGTGGAACCGAAAACAGCTCTTTTCTGAAACGGGTTTGACGTGGACTCCGCCGTCACCCAACTTAAAAACACCTACCCAAGCGCTTCTTTACTCGGGGGTGGCGCTTGTGGAGCTGACCGATGTGAGCGTGGGAAGGGGAACACCCAAACCGTTTGAGCAGGTGGGTGCGCCCTGGATAAACAGGGCCGCTTTGTTGGAAGAATTAAAAAAAGCGGATCTGACAGGTGTGACAGTGCGGCAAACCACCTTCACCCCAACGGCAAGCGTACACAAGGGTGTGTTGTGCAAGGGCGTGGCGTTTGAAGTGACATCACCTGCCCAATTTTCACCGGTACGATTGGGGATAGCGCTCGGTGTGGCGCTCCACAAGTTGCACCCGAAAGAGCACAAAACCGGGGCAATGGCAGCACTGCTCGCAAACGACGCAGTGCTGACGGCCATTCTCAGCGGCAAGAGTGTAGATGAGGTAATGGCCCCGATGGAAGGTGAAGCGCTGGCGTTTCAGCAACGCCGCAAACCTTACCTTTTGTATTGATCGAGGCCATGTTCCCAACCTGAGCAACGACTAACACGTTATGCCAAGACCTGAAGCGTTTTTATACCTGTGACGTCCCTTTACCACGGAGGCACGGAGGACACGGAGGGTCACAGAGGTTTTTGTTTCTTTGGCTGCTATGGGTACACATCGCCCAACGTTCCCAACCTGACAGGTGATCGGCCAGGCTGTGCAAGCCGATTGCAGCCTGAAATACAAAAAACTCCGTGGATCTCCGTGTCCTCCGTGCCTCCGTGTTGGATACGACGTACCAGATGGCGAGACGTGTCAGGTTCTTCCAAATGTTTCAGGTCAAGTCAGATCATGTCAAGTCAGGTCAGCGTGACGATGTTACAGGCGTGTTACGCAAATCCCCTTGTTTTGCGGCACAAATCTCGCAGCGTGACATGGCTGGAGGATCCACATGAAACGTTTCGCCGGGATGATGTTGGGTTGTGTACTCGTAGCAATGTTGGGTTGTGACGGAGAAAGCGGCGGCGGAACGGGCGGAAAAGGTGGAACCACAGGGAGCGCGGGCGAAGGTGGGTCCACTTCGTCGGCGGGTGGTTCTACCTCCATGGGTGGATCGGGCGGAACCGGGGGTGGGCAAGCGGGTTCCACCACGGGGACGGGTGGAAGCACGGGCGGGTCTACCAGTTCTACCGGTGGGGCGGGCGGTAGTATGGGCGCCGCTTTTGGGGAGGCGTGCACCATGGATAGTGACTGCGAAATGGGGCTTTTGTGTTACGACTTTACCCAGAAGGGTATGCTCTGCACGAAGCAGTGCCAATCGGCGGCCGATTGTCCTGCACCGTCGTCGGGTTGCAACGGAATGGGGTATTGCAAGCCGAATTGATTGTTTCGTGCCTCGACAATCCACCCAGGTCACCTCACTCCCCGTCGCGGTAGAACGCACGTTTGACTTGTGGATGTGGCTTGAAGGTCGCGTCGCCGATTTCTCTGTGTACACACGGCAGAGTTTGGGTCGCCGCATTCTAGACTCGGTGCTTGACCTGATGGCAGACTTGCTGCGCGCAACGTACGCCCTTCGCCGGTCTGAAAAACAGCTCCGAGCGCTCACGGATGCCAATGAGCGTGTGACGCTCTTGCGCTTGCTCGTTCGCGGCGCCCGCGAGCGGCGATACATGTCAATGTGTGGGAGTTGGTGAAAGATGCGAGGGCCGCCTATGACCCTTCTCAGACAAAAGACCCACTACAAACAAAGGGCGTGCTGCGCGTGCTGCGCGGGGGCGGCTGGGGCAGCCTCAACCCTCGCTGGGTGCGCGCGGCCAGCCGCGGCGTCATCGGCTTAGGCCATCGCTACACCAACGTTGGTTTTCGTTGTGCGCGCGGGCAAAATCAGTAAATTTTCTCTTGATCTTTACCCTTTTCTATGCATGCGAAAATTCTAAAATGACCGATTGCAGAAACAAAGGTGTCGGCGAGTGTCACTGTGCGCGAAGCGCAAAAAAAAATTACAGATTCACACCCGATGGGTAGATCTCTCCATGGGTACACTTGTTCTGCGAAATGCTCCTCGCCGCCGGGCAATGCGAGCGGCATCGGTTCCACTTCCCCGGGGATGACCTGTTTTCCCTTTGGAACACTCGGTGGGTTTGCCCCTTGGCAATCTTACCTGTCAGATTTTAGCCAATCGGCACTTGGACGCAGTTGACCACCTGGTCAAAGACCAACTCCGAGTGCGGCCATACCTCTGATACATGGACGACATGTTGATATTCGCCCATGACCGCGCCCAGACCTTTGGCGAGTCCCGAGACGAAGGGTATGTGGAGGGGGCAACAATACCAGATCTACCGTTTACCTTGACACTGGGCAAACGATCCGGTTAAAGTTTCGTCGCTCATGGGTACCAAGAAAAGTTCGCAGGGTGGGGTAGATGGCAGGCGCAAGACCGGCGATCCGTCGGCGCCTCATAACAACTTTTTCGCCTATGTTTTCGGGCAGAAAAAACACGCCGTAGGGTTGCTTCGAGCGATCTTGCCGGCGGAGTTGGCGCGTCGGCTCAACTGGAATTTGCTCCGCCGCGAACCGGTAAGTTATGTCGATTCCCGGCTGCGGTGGCTGCACAGTGATCTATTGTTCTCGGTGCCTTTATTAGATTCGGGGCAGCAGGTGTTGGTGTACGTGCTCGTGGAGCATCAGCGACGGGTAGACCCGCTCATGGCTTACCGAGTGCTTCAGTATTTGGTTCGGGCGTGGGGAGATTTTCTTAAAAAACACAAGGAGGCGGCTAGAACGGGCCGCCTCCCATTGGTTATTCCGGTGGTCATTTATAATGGCCGCGCACCGTGGACGGCGGGCCGCTCATTGCGTGAGTGTCTCAATGCTCCGGCTGATTTGGTGAACGTGATAGACAAGTTTCTACCGAAACTTGAATTTTCGCTCATTCATTTGCAGGAGAAACAGGCAACTCAAGTGGTCGATGAGATGTTAACGGTGATGGGACGAGTGAGCTTGTGGGCAATGGAGGTGGCGGATGACGATCAGCGGGTGCTTCATGAAATTGGCCGGCTGACCGCATTGCTCGGAGAAATGACGAAAGAGTCCGACAGCGCGGGTGCATTGGCTGCGTTGTTGCGGTATATTCTCGCCACACACGAGCGAATTGATCGAAGCAAGTTGGAAAACGCATTGACGGACGCGTTGGACGAAACACAAGGAGAGCAGGTTGTGACCGTTTACGAACAGCTCATCGAGGAAGGGCGCCAAAAGGGGCTCAAGCAAGGCCGCGCCGAAGGCGTCGCAAAAGGCGTCGCAAAAGGCCGAGTGACCATGTTGCTCGAGCTGATGGCGGCAAAGTTTGGCCCTCTCTCGGACGCAACCAAAGAGCGAGTCGAAAACGGCACAGATACCGAGTTGCTCTCCTGGGGTTTGCGGGTGTTAACGGCCAACACAATGGATGATGTGTTCCACCAAGTTGTTCCGCCCAGGGCCGCCCCCAAACGAACGCCTGCCCGTTCTACCCATCGGGCCAAAAAGCGCACCGCTTAACCCTGACAATTCATAAGACAATTGGGGCACGGGCCTGGCCCGCGGGGAAAAGGCCGCACGCAGGGCGCGAGTGGTCCCGCCGTCGCAACCCAGCCGTAAAAACATTCAAGTTGCAATAGTAGATCCATCACGACTCATTTTGCGCTAAAGGTGGCCGCGCATTATGCCCGCCAGCCGCAACCGCAAAAATGCCGACGATTTTCGCGACCAAATTCGCGCCAAAGGTCTCCGCGCCACCGCGCCTCGAATTGCTGTTTTGCAAGCGCTCGAAAAGCTCGAAAAGCCCGCCACCCATGCCGACCTCGCAGCAGACCTCTCCGCCGAAGGGTGGGACCGCGCCACCGTTTATCGCAACTTGGTCGACCTGACAGAAGCCGGTTTTGTCGCCCGTGTCGACATGGGTGATCACCTCTGGCGGTTTGAACTCAAAGCCAAAAAAAGCCGCGAAGACTCATCGGAACATCCCCATTTCTTGTGCTCCACGTGTGGCGAGGTGGAGTGTCTTCCCAAAGACGCCGTGCGCGTCACCGCGTCGTCGCGCGCTCCCCGCGCTCTCAAACGCAACGATGTCCAAATTCAAATCACCGGTCGCTGTGATCGCTGCGGCACCGCTCCTGTTCGACAGTAAGGCCCAATTTTGTGCTCATAGCAGCCGTTTTTGTCTCTATTCTGGGCCTCGCCATTGGTCCCGCTCTACTCGCGTGGGGCAGAGGCCGCGCCGTCCCCACCGCCGCGCTTGAAGGGTTTACCCTTGGGTTGGTTCCAGCGGTCGTCTTGCTGCGCCTTGTTCCGCACGTGTTTGAAGAAGTGGGTCCACTCGCGTTTGCCCTTCTTTTGGCGGGGTATGTGGCCCTCTGGGTAGTAGAGCGCCGCTATCACAAGTCGCTTGGCCGGGCAGGTCAGATCGTGGCTCTACCCGCCTTGCTTGTGCATGCCGCGGTAGACGGCGCCACGTTGGGCATTGTGCTCGGCGGCCAGAACTCGGCCATGACATCTCAAAACGCCCTTCTCATCGCGGCGGCGATGCTCATTCATCGCATTCCAGAGGGACTGTTTGTGGCGCGCGCGCTGGTTCCAGAAAATGGGTGGCGCACAACCCTCCTCTGGTTGACCATTCTTTCCGTTGCCACCGCTGCCGGTGCCGCGTTGGGAAACAAGGTATTCGCCATTGCGCCTCACGAGGTATTCCACGGTATTGTGGCTGTTGGACTGGGCGCCATTCTCCGCCTCGCGACCCATACCCATGAGCGTACACCCTCCACTCGACCTGGAATGTTAGCATTTGCAGGTGCTCTCCTCACCGGGCTTGCCATCCACTTTTTGGTGCCGGCCCGCAGTCTTGAAAGTGTACACCCCAAAGTCGACCACGATTCCAATCTGCCACTTACCTTTGGCGCTATCTTTCTGGTCTTCATTGTCGGCGGCGGACTTCTCCGGTTTGCGCCTCGAACCTGGCAGTCCAAACTCGGCATTTTGCGCACCGCCGACCAACATAACGATCACGATCACCACCATGATCATGACCACGACCATGATCATGACTCAACCCACCACCGCGAACAAGTGGTGAACCTTCCCAATCCCCCGCCGGGTTGAGTAGACCGGTACCTCGCTACACCTGAAACGCCGAACCTGCTTTCTGACATTGCGTCATGACTCTGTGATAGAGTGTCTTCGTGATGGACGCTCCGCCAACCCGTAAACCACGAGACATCCACTTTCCGGGGGATGATCTGTTTTCCCCTTTGGAACACTCGGTGGGTTTGCCCCTTGGCAATCTTACCAGTCAGATTTTGGCCAATCGGTACTTGGACGCAGTTGATCATCTGTCAAAGATCAACTCCGAGCGGCCATACCTCCGGTACATGGTCCTCTCTACCCATGGCGGCACCGCCGGGTCGCGGGCCTACCCTTTCGCCTGATTGAAATGCAACGTTTACCTGAACGCGAGTGGCCCCACAAGATCTGCCGTTTCATCTTGACACTGGGCAAACGATCCGGTTAAAGTTTCGTCGCTCATGGGTACCAAAAAAAGTTCGCAGGGTGGGGTAGATGGCAGGCGCAAGACCGCCGATCCGTCGGCGCCTCATAACAACTTTTTCGCCTATATTTTCGGGCAGAAGAAACACGCCATAGGGTTGCTTCAAGCGATCTTGCCGGCGGATCTGGCGCGTCGGGTGCATTGGCTGCGTTGTTGCGGTATATTCTCGCCACACACGAGCGAATTGATCGAAGCAAGTTGGAAAACGCATTGACGGACGCGTTGGACGAAACACAAGGAGCGCAGGTTGTGACCGTTTACGAACAGCTCATCGAAGAAGGGCGCCAAAAGGGGCTCAAGCAAGGCCGCGCCGAAGGCGTCGCAAAAGGCCGCGCCGAAGGCGTCGCAAAAGGCCGCGCCGAAGGCGTCGCAAAAGGCCGCGCCGAAGGCGTCGCAAAAGGCCGAGTGACCATGTTGCTTGAGCTGATGGCGGCAAAGTTTGGCCCTCTCTCGGACGCAACCAAAGAGCGAGTCGAAAACGGCACAGATACCGAGTTGCTCTCGTGGGGTTTGCGGGTGCTAACTGCCAACACAACGGATGATGTGTTCACCCAAGTTGTTCCGCCCAGGGCCGCCCCCAAACGAACACCTGCCCGTTCTACCCATCGGGCCAAAAAGCGCACCGGTTAACCCTGACTATTCATAAGACAATTGGGGCACGGCCTAACGCGCGAGGAAAAGGCTGCACGCCGGGCGCGAGTGGCCCGGTCGCTGTGATCGCTGCGGCACCACTCCTGTTCGACAATAAGGCCCATTTTTGTGCTCATGGCAGCCGTTCTTGTCTCAACCCACCACCGCGAACAAGTGGTTAACCTTCCCAATCGCCCGCCGGGTTGAGCAGACCGGTACCTCGCTACACCTGAAACGCGAACCTGCTTTCTGACATTGCGTCATGACTCTGTGGTAGAGTGTCTTCGTGATGGACGCTCCGCCAACCCGCAAACCACGAGACACAGGCCCACACGAACTTCGTGATTTTGGTCCAACAGGACATCGGCTTGGCACGCCGGACGATTGTTATGACGGCAGTCCGTGGGAGCTTCATCGCGGTGAACTCCGCGAACAAATTCGAGCCAAGGACACTCATGGAATTGTCATGGCGCTGTTGGCCGCGCTTTTTCGCACGCACGCGCGGCTCGGCATCACCGTCATGGCAGATGTGTATTGTGACTTGAGTGATGCCACGTCCAAATCGATTCGCGCGCCCGACGTTATGGTCGTGCGCGATTTGCTCACCCCAAAAAACGACATCTACTCCGGCACGCCCGTTTTGGCGGTTGAAATTCGGGGCACTCAGTCCAAACCTTACCTCAGAGAAAAGGTAGAATTATACTTGGAGCATGGCTGGCTCTGCACCTGGATCGTTCACGTAGAACGAGAAGAGGTGGAGGTCATTGTCCCCGGTGCCGGTTCTGTTGTGTACACTGTATCCGGGGCGCCGGTTCCGCTTCCCGAAGATCTCAACGTTCATGGGCTAACCGCGCTTCCTGTCGCGGCATTTTTTCAGGCGTCTGAAGCGCGCCGATACAACGACGATTGGGTTGCGGGCCGATCCGCTGCTCAATCGGTCATGACTGTTTTGGTCGCTCGCGGCTTTGAAATCAACAAACCTACCCAAGATCGCATTCTCGAATCGCGCGACCTGACAGACCTCCAACGCTGGCTCGCGATGGCGGCCACGGCGCCCTCAATAGAGGCGTTCGTTTCTGGAGTCGGGCAAGGGTAAGCTGATGACCTGTGGAATTTTGGGGGAAAAGTAGGGCCGTCCAAACATCAACTCCGCTCAATCAGGCGAAGGGTAGTTGCGTTGGATGTAACAGAGCCCTTCACCGCCGTTGAGATGGCCCTGACTGCTTTGGACGTAGTGAATGTAGTCGTAATAATCGCGCAGCGCGCTTTGCGGATTGCCACCGGGATCGAGGGGGACACTGCCAGTATCAAATGAGCGTTGTTTGGCGTCTGGAATGGTTGAACCGTCGCATGAGCGCCAAGGTAGAGGTGTACCCTCCCCATCGGTGAAGGCGGAAGGGTCGACCGACTTGGCAAGGTCAAGCGTGAGGACACTGCCCTCGGGCTGGCCCACAAGAAGCGCAGCCAACTGATCGAAGTAGAGTGCCGGTTCGTGCTGGGTTTCTGAGTAAAATGCGTGTTCGAGATGGAGGGTAAGTTGAGCGATGGACGCCTGATTTTCTTGGATGGTCACACCGCGTTGATACTCTTCGCCATCAAATGGGTCACCCTGGTTTTCTTGATTTTGGCAGTTGACATACGTGGTTGGGGAGGCAAAGCCGAAAACAAAGTTGACGGTGGTGGGCAGTTTTGAATAATCGTACGTTTCGTCGGAAGTTGTGCACTCTGTGCCCTTGAATGTGGCCGTTCCAGAGTAGAGGACAGACCATTTGGAACTGACCATTTGGTCAAAGAGAGCCTTGGTTTCAGCGTCGCTAAAGTTGAGGAGCGTTGCCGAAGAGGTGGGAGGGGCCACATTAAAACTGGCGGCGTACCGCTCGCCCACCGAAAGAGGGGGCATCGCCATTTTTGTTTTGTTTGGCGATGGTAACCAGGTTGAAAGCCGTGCCTTCACCTCCCGCGCCCGGTACGTCCCCTTCTTTGGCAAGGTCAATTACCCACGGGCCCACCTCTTCTGCAATGAGGTTACCCATTTGAGACTGGTCTGACGGGGCTTTGTCAGGATTTTCGTTGAGGGAAACGCTCTGTAATGAAACGAGCACGTGGGAAAATTGGATCTCCCAACCGTCGGCAATTCTAACTTCACTCCCGTCGGGAAACAAAAAGCCTGCAGTAGCGATATCTTCGCCGCTTATTTGAACCTGAACCGAACCGGCGGCGTTGCCGCCCGCGCCGCCCGTACCATCACTGCCGCCGTCACAACCGGGGAGCGAAAGGAGAGCGTGCGTACACAAAGCAGCCGAGGCAAAAGCGAGTCGTGAAATTTGTT
This sequence comes from Polyangiaceae bacterium, assembly GCA_016712345.1. Lineage (GTDB taxonomy): Bacteria > Myxococcota_A > Polyangia > Polyangiales > Polyangiaceae > JADJRH01. The sequence continues at coordinate 617,989 of JADJRH010000002.1, read as the reverse complement.
TCATACCGTTTGCTATTGTAGACGAGTTGCAATAGAGATCAAGTCTTATTGCGCCGTCTCAAAAAAATAAGTGCCTTCGGCGGCTCGAAGACCGGAGTACAAATTGCGCCCAGGAGCGTCGTCGTCGTTGTCGGCAAATTGGTAGAGCGGCGGCGATTCTTGAACCAGTGTGAGGGCCGAAAACTGAACGTTTGCAAACATTCCGCGCGGGTCTACTCGAATCACGAGAGAGCCGCCGTCGGAGAGTTGAATGTCGACTGGAATGGGGGTGACAACTCGCTGTTTACAGATCGGGTCGGAGCCCGGTTGAGCGGGAGAAGCAGGTTCTTCAACGCGGTTTTCGGAAATGGTGATCTGACCTTCAAACGGGTAGGAAAGGCCGTCTTTTTCGGCGGTGCCCGCAACGTCCAAGATTCGGGTGGAGTCGTGGATGTCGTTTACGTCGTTGCCGCCGAAGAGCCACACTTCGCCTGTGAAAGCGCGGTCAGTTGTCCCAAACCCCGCCTCGGGAAAGGCCTGCCATTCGGGCGAGAGAATATCCACAAAACGGCCGCTCGTGACTTCAGCTCCGTAGATACCTGACAAGAAACACCCTGTGTCGGAGCCAACGCTGGTGGGGCGGCTGCGATTGAGGTACACGGCACCGATGTACACAACGGCGCGATCGAGTGTAATTGTGTACCCACGGCTGTTCGTGAACGAATAAGGTTGCCCTTGGACAGCGTCTTCAGGTCCGGCGCCGTACGCGTCAAACGTGAGAAGTTCACCACCGGTTGTGCCCACGCAACCGGCGAGGCACAAGGTCAACCCCAATACCCCCAGAACACGTGAATCACAGCCAGACCAAAACGAGAGACCGGCGAAACCGGCGCTGTTCACGTTTTGGATGACCCAGAGTCGCCAAACTTCGTGCGAGGTAAACTGGGATTGTCTTTTTTGGATTTTCATGAACCTCCTCCAAAGTTGGCGGCGAGGGTAAACAGAACTTCACGCGGAGCACCTGCCGCAAAATGCCGCGCGGGAACGAGTGTGGGTGGTCCGTCGGAAGTAAAGTCAGACGCGTAGTTCAGCTCGGTGAGCCGGTATTGGGTGTCAAACAGGTTGGTGGCGGCCACTGTCAGGTCAAAGTTTCGATACCCAACGGTGACACTGGCGTCCGCTGTAAAGATGGTGTCGCTGCGTTGACCAAAGGGTAAGGCGCGTTGTCCAATATAGGAGATCCCGGCGGCGGCGGCGGCTCGGGCGCGATGGTCAAATATCAACCAAGGCAGTTCACGAAAAACGGCGCCGTCCCACCGAACAACAACATCGGGAACGTAGGGCACAAGGAGGCCTGTTTCGTCGAATCGGCTTTTGGTGAATGTGACGGAAAGGTTGGTGTCGAAAAAGTCGCCTGTGGCTCGGGCCTGACCAATCCAGCCAATTCGAGTGGTGCCTCCACTGACAACGTTTCGACCTTCGGTTTGGTTGAAAATCAGATCGCGATCGACTCTGGTTCCAAAGAGAATGGAGCGCGCTCCAATGTGGAGGGTGTCAAAGTCGCGCGAGTATGAAACGCCGCCTTCGTACGCTTCGATGGAGGCGAACTGTACACCGGCATTTTGAGTGATAAATCGAGGATCCATTGAGCGGATTCCAGTGCCGGCGCTGAGAGAGAGCGAAAACCCTTGGAATGGGCCCACAAGAACGGACGCTCGCGGCATGGCGCGAACCCCCGCGGAACTGGTGCGTTGGTAAGCTTCGCGGTGCTCGCCGAATCGGGTTTGGTCAAGGCAGCTTTCGTCAACTGTGGAGCTGTCTTCTTCAGGTCGGGATACGGTTTGGACTGCGCACTCGTCGAGGACATCGTAGAAAAGAACATCGGCACGGGCACCGCCTCGGAGCGAAAGCCATTTGGTAATGCGGAGATTGAGATCGCCGTAGAGACCGATATCACCAAGGGTGACATCGTACGAAGCGTCGGTTTTATAAGGGGTGCCCGCCGCTTTCGCGATTCGACTCCGGGTGTTTTGACCTCGGTCGCCGCGGGCAAAATAGCCAACTTCCATTTCTTGGCGATGGCCGAAGAGTTGCGTTTTGTACGACGCTTTTCCGCGGGCACCAAAGGTGGTCTCGTCAACGGATAGGTCAAACAGATCTCCCCGTTGGACATGCGGCTTTTGAATGGCTTCCTGTGTGTCTTCTAAAAAGCCGGTGAAGTTTTCACGAAGGCGCATGCCGCGCTGAATGAGAAAGACCTGTTGGTAGAGCGAGGCTCCCCCCGACTTACCCTCGATATCCGCCGAAAACGAGAATCGTGAACCGCTTCCTCCCTGCGAAGGATCGTAGGTGTCGAAAAAATCTTTTCGACCGGAGGTTACGTCGTCTACCCGTAAGAGTCCGGCGGATTGATAGTCCACCCCGTAGGCGGTGGCGGCAATGCGGTAGGTGCCTGTTTCGCCGATTTGACCCTCAAACTGGCCCATCGCCGTGGCGCGTTTGGAAGCGCGGTTTTGACCAAAGCCGTCACTTGTTTGAATTTCGGCGCCGCCGAACGTGTGTACACTTTCACCCGGGCCCCACAATGCGACGGCGCGGTGAGTATTGAAAGTGCCGTAGGTATACTTGACGGTGACGCCGCGTTGGGCGAGGCCCAATTCATAATCGGCGCTTCCGGCAACGGCGTAGTTGCCCTGCCGTGGGTCAAACGGCCCTTCAACAACACGAATGGATCGAACCAGTTCTGGAATGACAAAGTGCATGTCGGCAAAGCCGGCACCGTGGAGATTGGCACTTTCGTTGATGGGTACACCACCGGCTGAAAGCTCCAAGTCTTGCCCTTCGCGCGCGTCGAAGCCGCGGAGATAGATGCGCTCGGCGTGGCCTTCTCCCCCTTCGTTGGAAAGGAAGATGCTCGGGGCGAGGGTGAGCATTTTTGCCGCGTTTTGGCGCGGAACGAGGGCAAGCGCACCGATGTCCACGTGGAAGTCGCCTGCACCACGGGAAGGAGGTTGGCGGCGGCCTCCCAGCACGTTCACGTCGAGCGGGCTTTGTGCGGCAGGTTGATTTGTACCCGTGGGGTCACCGGGTTTGGGTGGATTTTGTGGTCCCGGTGTGCCGGTGTTGGGTAGATTGGTATTGGGTGTACCCTGAGGGGCGGTGGTTGACGCCGGGCCGGTTTGGGAAACTCCGGTGTTGGGCGCTGTCCCCTGTCCAGCGGAGTCGGCATCGGACTCAGGCGGGTGGGGTCCGTGAAAGTGAACCGGAACTTTGATCTTGGCAGCGAAGGGTTTTCCGTCGCGAAGGGCAGGCGAAAACGTCCACTGTTTGACGGCTTCTATTGCGAGTCGGTCAAAGACAGGGCCGCCCGATGTCAGAACCGCGATGTCGAGTACAACGCCTGTTGCGTCGAGCGAAACAGCGAGCACGACGTCGGTTTCGCGAGCCGTGACACCGGGTGGTAAGGTTGGGTCGACATGGGTGAGCACCTTGGGCATCACGATGTCGCCCTGCGCCCACGCCACAGAAGAGGCTGACAAGAAGAGGCACGCTAAAAGGGACGCGCCGATTCGAAAGTTGAACACGACCACTCCACCGAAGCCGAAAAAGGCATTTTCCTGGGCCGCGCGATGAACGCTTTGCTATCGGACAAGAAGCGAGCGCTGGCACCTGTGCGACGCGGCAAACGAGGCGTTGGACAGCGGAGCACCGACGGACCTGAATCCGAACATCAGCGAACGGAATACGTTAAGTATTCAGGCGACTGCGGACTAGGCGGTAAGGGCGCTCCGCGGAAACTCCGGTGGCGAACTCTTGGGAGACAGAAATAGGAGTTTGATTTGAGCAGCCGGGGGGGACGCTGAGAGTGCGCCGCGCGATTGGGGTAGATCCGCGATGGAAGAGAGCGGAGACGCTCCAGGTTGACGGCGACCTTCAAACGCGAAGCGGAGCCCGGCGCCCGACGCCGTGTCGATGACGCAATGCTCGTGCTCGTCGGGGGCGGCGGAAGACGTTGACGATGCCGACAGGTCTCGCGACCGCGGTGTTGGATTGACCGTTGGAGCGGGACTTTCTACGTGTACCAAGCCACCGTGTTCACACCGGGCATGGACCACAAAGGCCATGTGGGTGACGGTTGCGAAGTACGATCCGAGCGACAGAAGCGCGAAACAAACAACAACAAAACGAGCCCATTCCGCGCGAAAGAGCGGCGCGCGGCCGCGGAGAGAAGCAAAGGCGGCGGGGCGTTGTTGCAACTGGATCTAAAGAAGCTTCGTAGTCGGCGGGGCCTCAAACTGTCAAGGCAGCGGTGAAGAGGCGTTGCCGGCGAACGGATCAAAAAGCACTGGGAGCCCTGCTTTCGCACCAATCGCGAGGCGGCTTTTGCTAATGAGAAGCCGTGCTTGAGCCGTTTCTTCACGCTGAGGGGTGGATCAGTTTGCTGACGCTGGCCGCGATGGAGATCGTGCTCGGCATCGACAACATTGTGTTTCTGTCCCTTCTTGTCGCGAAGGTTCCCAAGGAGAAACAAGCGTTCACGAGAACAACGGGTTTGATTTTGGCGCTCGGAACGCGGCTTCTTTTGCTTCTCTCGATTTCGTGGGTGATGTCTCTCAAAGACCCGCTTTTTGCGGTGTTTGGGAAGAGTTTTTCAGGTCGCGACATCATTCTGTTCGGCGGCGGGGCCTTTTTGGTGGGCAAAGCCACGCACGAGATTTTTGAAAAGCTCGAGGTGGAAACCGAAGAAGAGTCGGAGCACGACCGGGAGAAGAAAAAGGGTGGTCGCGCGCCGCTCGCTTTCGTGCTGGTTCAAATTGCGGTGATCGACATTGTGTTTTCACTCGACTCGGTGATCACCGCCGTGGGGATGGCACAACACGTTTCGATCATGATGGCGGCAATGATTATTGCCGTGCTTGTGATGATCCTTTTCGCTGGAAAAGTGGGCGAATTTGTCACACGGCACCCGAGCATGACTGTTTTGGCACTGAGCTTTTTGATCTTGATTGGGGTGATGTTGGTGGCGGACGCGCTGGGGCAACACGTGAGCAAAGGTTATGTGTACTCAGCGATGGCGTTTTCGCTCTTCGTGGAAGTTCTGAACATGCGCTTCCGAAAGAAAAAAGCCGCGCCGGTAAAGCTGCATTCGCAACGTTTTCCAAAGCCCGCCGCACGAGAATGAAGGCGGGCCGGCATCACTCGCGGGGGTACCACGCCGGGTTGGTGTTGGGCCTCGCCGTTGCCACTTGTGCGGGCGCCGGTGCGGGCTGCAAAAAAGCGAGTGCGCGGGCTGACGGCGACGGATCAAGTTCTGCGGGAAATGCGCCGGATCCGGCGGCACTGAGCGTTCGTTTTATACGGGCGGCCAACGGTTATTCGGTGGGCGTTGAGATGACTCTCACAGGTGCTCCGGTGGCAAAGGTGAAGGCGCTGCGCGCAACGCGCGGATGGGGTGGAACGGCGCCCCTGAAAGCGATTTCACACGTGGAGGTGAGTGACGCGGGCGGTGCGATTTCGGTGGGCGATCCGGTGGACGATGGGGGCTTTTCGCTGATGCGGCTCGGGCGCGCTCCGATGGGAACACTGGTGGTTCGATACAAGGCGCGTGTAAACGATGGGGCTTCGCGCTTTGAATTGCACGGTGGGCCGGCGGGGCTTTCGGCTGCGGGGCACGGATTTTTGTTGAGGCCGGCAACCGATGAAGCGGTGCCGATCACTGTTCGATTTTCGTCTGAAAACGCCGCTTGGCGTGGGACGTTTGCGTCGTCGGCGGAGGGGCTTTCACGAGGGACGGTGGAAGACTTGGCGGCGGCTGTGTACACATTTGGGGATATTCGGGTTGAATCGGCCCAACGCGGCGAGCAGGCGGTGATGGCTTTCGGCGCGCGTTTGGATGGCAAGGCGGCGCTCGGATTGATGGGCAGGACCGCGGAATACGCGAAGAAGTTTTGGGGCGTTGCGGATAGCACGAAAGCCGGAGAAAAAAGCCTTTTCGTGATCGGTGAAACGGGCGCGGGCGAGCAGCACGACGGTGCGCTTTTGGGCTCCGCGTTGGCGATTTGGATCGATCGCGAGCGCGCGCTCGACGATGGGGTGAAGGTGCTTATTGCCCACGAGGCGCTGCATCGCGTGTTCGGCGATGCGCTGCGAGTGGATGCAAACGGGCGCGACGCGGCTTGGTTTAGCGAGGGATTCGCAACGTTTTATGCTCGGAAAGTGCTTTTTGACGAAGGGCTGCTCGGCGCGGAAGGGTTTGCCGCGGATGTGAATCGCGCGCGCGGGAACGAGGCCGACAGTGGCGCTCGCGACGGTGGGGCGCATGCGGTGGGGTACACGCTGGGAGAGCGATACGCAGCGCTGCTCGACGTTGCGACGCGCGCGCGGTCGAAGGGTACACATTCGCTCAACGACATTGTGAAGGCGCTGGCCGTGGAGGCGGGGCAAATGGGCGGGCCTGTGAAGGTGGCTCGCTTTCGTGAGATTGCGGCGGCGGAAGTGGGCGAAGAAAAAGAGCGCGCACTGTGGGACGGGCTCATTGTGGGTGCGCTTGGTGAAGTGCCGAGTGACGCGTATGGGCCTTGTTTCACCCGGAAAACGAAAACAACAATTGTGCCGATGTTGGGGTTTGATGCGGCGAGTCTGCGCGACAAGCCGCTGATGATTCGCGGAACGGTGCCCGGGTCAAACGCTGAAAAGGCGGGTGTACACGACGGGGCGCTGGTGTTGAAATCGAGCGTGAAAAACGAGGCAAACGTTGACCCGGACCAAGCGGTGGAATTGGTGTTGGCGGGTGCGAAGGGCAAACGCGTTGTGCGTTACAAGCCTTTCAAGAAGGAAAGCGTGACGCGGTTTGAACCCGTGGCGTGTACCAAATAGCTCCCCCCGCGCGCAGCGAAGCGAGCAGCTTGGGGGGAGCGGGGCACGCGAAGCGGGCCCGTGGGGGGCAGTGAGTACACACTGATGAGTACGCAACGGTGAGTACAGGTCGCGAGGGAGGTTAGATCTCGAAGGCCATTGCTTCGAGGCGGGCGCGTTCGCGTGTGGCCAGCACTTCGGCGGCGAGCTTGGCGGCCTGGGTTTCGATCTTGTGATTTGTCATTTCGACCTGGAACTTGACGAGCGATCCGGCGACGGCGAGTTGCTCGTTGAGGCGCGCGGCGATCTCGGAGAGGCGGAGATCGAGATCGTCGAGATCGGCCTGTGTTTCAGCCACGAGAGAGGTGACTGTGGTTTGGTAGTCGTCGCGGAGATCGGCGAGCGCGCTCTCGGGAAGGAGGTCGCGAAACGCGGCTGTGTAGTTGCAAAGGCGGCGAAAAAGGGCGTCGATGGCTTCTGGATCGGGGCGGCTGCCGGAGATGCGAGTGAGAATTTGTTCGAGATCGCGCCAGGCTGCGCGCATTTGAGCGAGTTCAACTTCAACGCGCATGTCTTCTTCGCGCGGCCAGAGGTAGTGAAGAAAGGACCGCTTTTGGGTGGTGACGCGGTCTTCGAGATCGCCGCTGGCTTCGGGCAACTGAGCGAGCAACGCGGCGGAAATTTCGCGGGCCGCATGAACCGGGGATGTTTCGGCGATGCGGCGGCGGAGGCGGCCGCGGTGATAATCGACGAGCAGTTCGGCGTGTTTTGCACCGAGATCCACGGCCTGATCGAGCGACTCTGCGTACTCACGGAGCCAGCGAAAAAGGCCGAGTTCGTGTTCGCGGTGGATCGACTGTAGGGCGCTTTTTTCGTTTTTTTGTAGGGATAAGAGGCGTTTTTGCCAAACGCGCGAGCGAGCGCGAATGATGAGCGCGGCGGCGAAGTACACAAGGCTGAGGGCGATTGTCCAGACGAGTACACCTGCGATGGTGCCGAAGTGTGTACTCAAAAAAGTGCCTGTGTCGCCGAGGGAAGAGAGATCGGGGGCGCCGAACTGGAGTTCGATTTGATGGGAGATTTTTTTTCGAATTTCAAAGAGGAGGTCGGCGGCGATGAGCACCACGAGGAGCGCAACGAGTGAAAAGCGGCGAACGAGAACTCCGCGGGGTGCATGGGTGTGTTGCGACATGAGCGCAATGTGTTGAGATGAGTACACAACGTCTGCGATGCCCGCGAAAAACACGAGTGCGCGGCGAAGAAGGCCGTAGCGGCTTTTTGTTTTGAGTGTGTACAGATGGGGATCGATGGGGCGGGTGGCGACAAGGGGCGGCACCGAAATTTCCCAGCGGATCTCGCGGACGACACCTGTTTTTGTGTCGGGGATGCAAAGCGCGGTTCCGGCGGCGCTGCGATCATCGGTGCTTTTTGCGGCTTCTGCGGCGAGCAGGCTGACGGAGGCCCGGCTTGTTCGCAGGGTGCGGCGCACATCGCGAAGCACTTCGTCAACGCGGACGAGGTAACTTCCGAGGCTTTCTGCGCCGAGGGCGTCGGGAACGGACTTCCACGCGGTTTGTGTGAAATCTTCGAAATCGTCGGCGGCGCGGGCCTGTGAAGCAAAAAGCCGCGAAGCCGCCTCCTGGATGAGGATGGATTGGAGCTTTTGTAGCGGATGAGCCAGAAAACTTTGTGCAGAAAAAGGCGGTGGCGCCGACGTTAAGCGCGTAAAAAACGTAAAGAAAAAAGTCGGCGACGGAATCCATGTGACTGACTCGTGACAACCCGGGGGTGCTCGTGGCCGGTAATCAGCGGCGGGCACGGAATTCCTCTACGAATTTGGCTCGGGCTGTACTAGTTTTTGGCCTATCCGATGAGAACGTCGATGCCAAGCCGCGGGCCTGAGTTCGCGGCGCCGGCGGGCAGCCGGATTGAAAGCGCACCGCAAAGTGAAAGCGGCGGGCGTTTCGGCGTCGGTCGTGTGGTGCGCGGGGTTGCGGCGGGGGTGCTTCTCGGAACCGTTTTGTTTTTTGCGATTTCGAAAGATGCGCGGCACCGGCTCGATGCTGCGGCAAGGGTGTTTCGAGATCCGGCGCTGCTCGATACGCAGGCCGCGCCTGCTGCGGCGGCGCTCCCAATGCCCACGTTTGAAGGGCAAACCGAGCTGAAGTTGCATGGAGAATTTTCTCCGCTGCCCGACGATACCGACGACACGGACGCTTCGTTTTTGCGCACGCTTGTGCTGCCGGATCTAAAGGTTCCGGTGACGCGACGAACCATTCGCTACGTGCGGTTGTTCACAAAAACAGAGTCGGGGCGGCAGAATTTTTTGGCGCGTTTCAGGCGCGCGGGCGCATACCGCGAGGTGGTGGAGCGGGCACTTCGAGATGCCGGTTTGCCTGAAGATCTCGAGTGGGTCGCGGCGATTGAAAGTGGGTACGATCCGCGCGTGGTTTCGCCGAAAGGTGCGGCCGGTCTGTGGCAATTCATGCCTGAAACGGGGAGCACGTACGGGCTTTATCAATCCGCTTATGTGGATGAACGGATGGATGTGATTCGTTCGTCGCGCGCGGCGGTTTCTCACATGCGCGATTTGTACGAGCGCTTTGGGCGCTGGGACATGGCACTCGCCGCATACAACATGGGCTACGACGGGGTGCTGCGCGCTACAGAAAAATATTTGGCGTCGCCGGGGTCAAAAGAGCGGCGGCCGAGCGCGCCGGTGGAGTTGAGTGAACTCGCCGAGGCAAAGCTGATTCCCGAAGAAACGGCGAATTATGTGCCCCAGATCATGGCGTTTGCGATCGTGGCGGCCAATCGCTCGCGGTTCGGCTTGGACGTGACGAGTCTCGCTCCCGCGGAGCCGCTGGATCTCGCGGAGATCAGTGTGCCCGAAGGATCGCGATTGCGAACGATCGCGCGCGCCGCGGGAATGAGTACATCCACGTTGCGCGACTACAATCCGCATTTGCTTCGAGATCGCGTGCCGCCGACGGGCGGCGACTTCATTGTGTACATTCCGTCCACGCGCGTGCAGCGTACACTTGTGTCGTTTCCGGCGTTTCAAGATCACGAAGTTCTCGTGGACGAAGAGGGAACGGAGCCGAGTGACGCGGTGCCGGATCCGTTGGCCGGACCGATGCCTTCGCGGCCGAAAAATCGGCTTCCTCCGTTTGTTGTGCCGGGCGGTGATCAAACCGAGTTGATTGGTCCGCCAATGGCATTTGCCGCGTTCAACCACAAGCTGCCGGTGGTGACGGTGGGCGGCGATTTGGGCTGGCGTAGGCCGTCGCCCAACGATGCGCTTTCGCTCCTCGTGGGCGGAACTTCGCCTCGTAAAGGGCGTGAAGTGGTGCTCGACGTGGCGGCGGCGCAGCTCGGCCCGAAAATGTTGGAACCGCTCGCGCCGGGTGAAAAGTTCACGTTGCCTTCGGGCGTCACGGTGGAAGTGGTTTCTGAACCGTCGGCGGCAATGGTGGCGATCACCACGCGGATCGCGCCTGAGATAAGCGCCGATGTGCTCGCAAAAGGTGTTGCGCCGACAGAGGTGCGGTCGACGTTAACGGTGCCGGCTCGTTCGCTTGAAACGGGCATTGATGTGATGGTGCGCCGGCTGCGCCTCGCGCTCGGCGAGAGCGAAGGCGGCTCGGCACTTCGGCGCGCGGCGAGCGCTCCCTACAAGCACGATCTGGCGCTCACTCCCGGCGGCCAGGCGTGGCTCGCGCTGGGCGACGCGCTCTTCCCCAAAGGCCATGCGCTTGAAGGAACGGTCATTACGGGTCGCGCGGATGTGGCCTTGTATTGCGATCTGTTTCTCGCGGAGCAAATGCGGCGCGAGCGCGCTCCTCGGCGCGTGACAGTGACGGTCGCGGGGAATGTGACGCGCGGTCGCGTTGAAAAAGCCTTTGAAACAGCGGTGCTCGCCGCGGAGATCAGCGAACCCGAAATTGCGTCTCCTTCGCGCGAGGAGCGCGTGAGTGTGGAGTCGGCGGCGCGGCGGCTTCTGTACGGCTGGATCGGCCCGGCAGAAGGGCAGCCCGGTCACGCGGCCATGCGCGTGGCAATCGAGATCTTGGCGGGCGGCAAAGGTGGACGGCTGCGCAAAGCGCTCATGGAAGATGAAAAAGTCGCGAGCGAAATGTCGGCCGTTGTGGAGCCCAATCCGCGCGCTGCAACCTTCGCCATCGACGTGGCGCTGATCGGCGACGCTTCCGCGCCGTCGGTGGATGAGGCGCTCGACGATCAAGTCGAATCGCTTGGAAACGACGGGCCCACTGCAAACGAGGTTGCGCTGGCGCGGGCGCTCATCGGCGCTCGCATCGAAAGAGCGCGGAAGTCGGTTCAACAAGAGCCAAACAAAAAGTCGGTGCCGCTTGGCCCCGCAACGTTGCCCATCGCTTCGCGGGTATTGCTCGATCCGGCGGCGTACGAGCGGCTCCTCACGCAACTCGGCGAAGTAACGCCCAATTCGGTGAAACTGGCGGCAAAACGTTTGCTGGCCAAAGAACATCGGGTGGTTGTTGTTTCGGGGCCAAACAAAAAAGCCCCCGTTTCAAACTGAATTTGCGCGCGTATGTGTACACTCGCATGCGTACACACGGTCCTCGGTTAATCTGCGTTGCGTGGACGTTGAACGCCCCCTTGCTCTGACAGCGGGTACGCGGATCGATCGGTTTGAAGTGCGCGATCGACTCGGCGGGGGCGGTGCGGGCGTTGTGTACACAGTCGCCGATGAAGAGGGCCGACTGTTCGCGATGAAGACGCTCCGCGGCGTGGAAGACGATGGAGCCCGAAACGCCGCCCGATTCGCTCGGGAAGCGCGCGCGGCAAACAACGTGAACCATCCCTCGGTGGTGCCGGTGCTTTCGACGGGTGCTCTACCCGATGGGCGACCGTATCTCGTGATGCCGCTTCTAAAAGGCGAAACGCTTCAGGAGGTGATCGCCTCGAAAGGCGCTCTTGCGCCCGCGCGCGCCTGGAAGCTCCTGCGCCCAATCGCCGAAGCGCTCGCGCTCGCACACGATCAAGCGGTGATTCATCGCGACGTGAAGCCTTCAAACATTTTTGTTGAGGCCGGCGAAAACGGCTCCGAAACGAGCCGACTTCTCGATTTTGGTTTGGCGCACGCAGTGGATGATCCGGACAACGAAGCGATTGCCAAGTTGACACAGAGCGGCGTGCTGATCGGCACTCCGGCGTACATGGCGCCCGAACAATGGTGGGGCCTGCCGGCGACCCCTAGCGTGGACCAATATGGCCTCGGGGTGACGCTGTTTGAGGCGCTCACGGGCAAGACGCCGTTCGCCGGCGGGGCGATTCGAAAGTTGATGGAGCAGGCCCTTCACGAGGCGGCTCCCGCGGTGAGCGCCAATGGAACTCCCGCGGACGCGGCGACCGATGCGTTCGTGAAACGACTGCTCGCGAAAGACCCCGCCGATCGGTTCACGTCAATGAAAGACGTTGTGGAGGCCGGCGACGCCGTGTTCGGCCCGCCCATCGACTCCACGCAAGCCGCCCGCGTCACCCTCGGCGAACGCGGCGCAGCCCGGACTTGGGTGTGGCCGTGGCACGTTGGAGTCTGCGTCGCGGGGTTCGCCGTTCTCGTTTCCGTCGGCTACGCGGGCACAGCACCCCACGACGTTGTGGACTGGATGCGCATTGGCGGTTTCGCGCAGGCGTCCACCGTTTTGTGGCTCGCCGTGGGTTTCTTTTATCTGCCGCTTTCGGCGAAGAAGCAACGAGCCCACTTGGGCAACGGCGCCTTTTTTTGGGCGCTGATGCCGGCGTTGTCGGGCCTTCTGGGTGTGTACCCAAATTGGCGCGCTGTAGAAAGCGGCATCCTGCGCGTGCGCGGGTTGGAGGCGTTTCGCGCGTTTTGCGAAGGCACTTTCGAATCGAACGCCGCGCGTTTTTTGGGCTTCGCGTTCGGGGCGATTTTGCGTGCGTCGTTGTCGGCGGTGGCGGCGGCCGAGGCCGCCGCCACCGCCGACAACGACGCACACCGCTCCGCTCTGGAACGACGCGCGAATGGTGCAAGCCTGTTTGGGCTCGCCGCGCTCGCGGCGGCGGCGGCGTTGCTCGGGGCTCCGTCGGGCGCGTGGATCGCTTCGATCGGGGCGCTCTGCGTTCTCGGGGCGCTGCTCTTTCCGCGGCGTTCGGCGCGCATTGAATGGATTCGCGTGACCGCCGCTTTCTGTGCGGTGCTTCTGGCATTCGCCGCGGCGATTGCTCGCGTGGAAGCCCGCCAAGCCGCATTGTGGTCGCAGCCGCCCACCCGAGCGGCGCGCGTGGCGGAAATCATGGATGCGCGCGCCGAATATTCGGCGACGTGGATCATCGGTGCGGCGGCGGCATTCGCCGCCGTCGCACCGATGATCCTGCGCCTCACCCACGCGGCGCGCGGACGGCCGCTGCCGCGGCCGTCGCGCGCCGCGTGGGCCCTCTTCGTCGCGCTGACCCTCGCGTTCGGATTTGACATGCTCATGCGCAGTCGCTTTTTGGAGCGCCGCGAGCAGCTTCGATCCGAGTTGGCACCTCAATTTGCAACGTTTGTGCACCTGGATCCGCCGTCCACCGATCAACTGGATCCAAATGTGTACACACCTCATCGCTCAACAGGCCTTCAAATCGGCCGTGAAGCCATCGCCGTGAACGGTCGCGGTGTGGCAAAACTCGCCGCGCTTGAAACGGAGAGCGGCACCTTTCAAGTGACAACCGCGATCCATCAGTCGCTCGCGCAGGCCCTTGTGGATCGGGGTGCCGATGAAGTGGACTTGTCGGTCACGGCCGATGAAAAAGTGCCTTTCAAGGCGGTGATTCGCATGTTGTCGATCGCGCGGGCCGGCGGCGCCAATCAAGCCGAACTCCTGTTTTTGATCGGGCCGAAACCACGGCTCAGTTCAGACAATCCGCCCGAAACCACCTACGTTGTGCCCTCGGATTTTGCAGCGGTTCGAGTGGTGTTAGGCGACCATGGACTGACGGCGGAAGGGGATGAGGCGTGGGGCGACGCAGCGCGGCGCATCCTTGCGGAGGCCAGCTCCGACCGGCCTGTGCCTCTCCTCGTTTCGCGCGGGAACTGACGCGCACTGTCTGAAACTACTTTGTGTACACAATTGGCCCACGATTGCCCCAATAAAAAATGTGTACAAAACGCGGAGGCGCTCGAGTTTGAGCCCATGGGTCAACAACGGAAGCCGCGGCCGAATAGATCCCGTTTGTGTACACACGGGCGTTTGGGAACGGCCAGGGCAGCTCGGCGACATGGTGCCTTGTCGGGCCGGACACGCAGTTGACACGCATCTTTGTTTCGCCGCCCTAAGCTCCGGCCGCAACTCTGACGAAAAAACTGGATCAACCAGGTGGTGTCCGCCGGGCGCTTCCCGTGTTACCGCCTGGTTAACCCGTATTGAAAAGAGGGCAGGCACATGAAGGGTCGTGGCCTCAACATCGCAATCGTTGGGATTTTTCTCGCTGTTTGCGCGGTTGTTATTTGGCTCGCAATGGGAAACAAAGGCAGCGGATCGGGCTCAGGGTCGGCCGCTGGAGCAAGCTCCACAGGCACAGCCGCTCCGGGAGCACCTGTAGGGCCCGCTGTGGAGATTGTGATCTCGTCTTCGGACGGCAAAAAAGAGTGGATTGAAGACGTCGCAAAAGCATTCCACGAGTCTAAAGCTGAAGTGTCGGGCAAGCCGATTCGCGTGCAAGTCATCCACATGAAGAGTGGTGAAAGCATGCAGAAGATTCTGGACGGCAAAGAAAAGCCCACCTTGTGGAGCCCCGCCGGGCAGGCCTGGATTGAGTTGATCAACCAAACGTGGAAGGGGCGGAGTGGGCAGAACTTTATCGACGCCTCCAAACCCACTGTCACAAGCGGTTTGGTCATTGCCATGTGGAAGCCCATGGCAGAGGCCCTTGGATGGCCGGGGAAGCCGATTGGATGGGATGATCTGACAAAGGTCGCGGCCGACCCGAAAGGTTGGGGATCTTACGGCCATCCTGAATGGGGTGCATTCAGGTTTGGACACGGCCACCCTGACTACTCCACATCGGCCATGATGAGCGTGATCTCCGCAATTTACGCGGCGGCCGGGAAAACGTCGGGTCTTACCCCGGACGACCTGAAAAATCCAAAAGTGATAGAGCGGGTGGGTACACTTGAAAAAGCGATTGTCCACTACGGCGAGTCGTCTTCGTGGTTGACCGAAAAGCTCTGTACAAAGGGCCCTGCGTACCTTTCAGCCGTGACGCTCTACGAAGCCAACGTTGTTAAGGCCAACGACAAGTACAAGGCGAAAATGCCTTTCCCCTTGGTTGCGATTTATCCCAAAGAAGGCACTTTCTGGGAAAATCATCCCACGGGGATTGTAAACGCCGATTGGGTGAACGCGGATCAAAAGCAGGCTGCCCAAAAGTTCCTGGACTTCATGGTCTCCAAAGACCAGCAGGCAAAAGCGCCGAAATATGGGTATCGGCCCACGGACAAGAGCGTTCCTGTCACATCGCCTATTGACTTGGAACACGGCGCCGATCCGGCTCAGAGTTCAGAAAACTCCCTTGAATATGTGAGTGACTCGCTTTTCCGGCGTGCCAACGAATTGTGGCATGAGGTGAAGAAACATTCGGTTGTGTACCTCGTTCTCGATACGTCGGGTTCAATGAACGGCGACGCGATGAACGCGGCAAAAAAGGGGGCCGCGCAGTTTATCCGCGAGATGCAAAAAGAGGATGAAGTGGCAGTCATCGCCTTTTCAGACTCACCTCGACTTGTAAAGCCGCTCGCCAAAGTTCGGGAAACGGGAGAGAGTTTGGCCGCGGCGGTAGAAAACCTCTTCGCC
Organism: Polyangiaceae bacterium; assembly: GCA_016712345.1. Taxonomy (GTDB): domain Bacteria; phylum Myxococcota_A; class Polyangia; order Polyangiales; family Polyangiaceae; genus JADJRH01. Next base: position 602,321 of record JADJRH010000002.1, on the reverse strand, counting down.
GACGGTGGAACATCGCTCTACGACGCCACAGTGATGGCCATGGACCTGATTGAGAAGCACAAAAAGGAGTCGAAAGAGCAAAAGCTCTACGGTGTGGTGGTGTTGAGCGACGGGAAAGACACCGCCAGTCGCCAACGGTTGAGTGACCTGCTCGACCGAATGCCGGCGACAGAATCGGCCGATGGAACGCGCATCTTCACGGTGGCCTACGGAAACGAGGCCGACGAAGACTTACTCAAGCAGATCTCGGGTAGGTCAAATGCGTTGTTCTTGAAAGGCGACGCGGGCAATATCGATAAAATCTACCATCAGATCTCGGCCTACTTCTGAAACCCGAGAGGGGTAGAAGTGACAGCTGAAAGGTTCATTTGTGGCAGCGTCTAAGAAGCCAAGTCCAACGCAAATCTGGCTCAACCCGGGGGGGGTGGTGGTGCTTCTCGCGGCGGCTGTCACGGCAGCCGTTGCGTCAATGCCTATTATTCTCCTCCCGGGGATTTTGGCCTACGCGGCATTGGCTTTTCTCAAATACCAGGCGGCCCAAAATGCCGATGCTGAAAATGAGTACGCACCGGTTGACCTGGATCTTTCGCAGCTGCACAAACCCTATGCCGCGCGGGTGCTGCGGAGTTCGGCATTACAAATTGCCATTCTTCAAGAACTTGCCAAAGCGCCGCCGGAACAGAGCGCTCTACTCGCTGGAACGGCGGCGCGCGTTCGCAGTCTAACCCTCGCGGTGGTAAAGCTGACCACTCAACTCCAAGACTTGGACAGGCACTTGTCCACCACATCGCCGCACGATCTGGCGCGCGAAACACGCAGTCTTGAACAACTGGCAGCTTCGGCGTCGGACGCCATTGCCAAAGAAGGGTATGAGCGCGCGCTCAATCAGCAGAAGCAAAAGGCAAAAGTGTTTGATGAACTCGCAGCGCGGCGTGAGCGCCTTGATGCTCAACTCGTGAACGTGGAGCAGGCGCTCGAAACCGTGAAGACTCAAATCATTCGAATTAAGAGCACCGATACGGCGGCGGCATCGGCCGAAGGTGCTCGCATAGCAGAATCGTTGGACCAACTGACAATGGATGTGGATGCCGTGGCCGAAACGGTTGATGAAACGGCATCGGCCTACCGCAAAATGGGTAGCTAGACAAAGTAGGAGCAACAGCGGACATGCGATCTCGTTCTTTTCAGACTGTGACTTTAGGTTTGTTTGCGCTCGCCGCGGTGACCGGCTGTGAGCCCACCGTCCAGTCAACTCCACCGCCGGCTTGTCCGCAAACCACCGCAACTCCCCCCACGGCCGCACCGACAACGGCCGAAAAGCCGGTCACGCCAAACAAACGGCCAAAGCTTGTGGTGGCCATTGCGCTCGACCAGTTCAGGGCAGATTACTTGCACCGGTTTGACCCTTACTTTGGTGAAAACGGCTTTAAGCGCCTGCAAAAAGAAGGCGCCGTAATGACCGGACATTACGGTCACTACGCAACGTACACAGGGCCGGGGCACGCGCTTTTGCTTTCGGGCAGCTACCCATACGTCAACGGTATCTCGACAAACAAGTTTTATAACCCTCTGTCGAGCCGATCGGAGGCCATGGTGTTTGACGGCCAGTCTACCGTTTTGGGGTTGAAACAAACCGAACCTGACATGGATGTGTCGCCGCGAAACTTCTACGGCTCAACAGTGGGCGACGAGTTGATCATGGCGCAGGGCCAAAAGTCAAAAACGATCGCGCTCGCCACCAAAGGGCGCGGCGCCATTCTCATGGGTGGGCGACTTGCCAAAACCTATTGGATGAATGACGACACAGGCGACATGACCACGTCTACCTATTACGCGCCGAGCGTGCCCGCATGGGTAGAAACGTGGAACAAGAAAAAGTTGGCCGACAGTTATTTTGGTAAAATGTGGGATCGCGCGTTGCCCGTTTCCGCGTACGCCGGCGCGGCGGCAGACGACACAGCGAGTGAAGCGGGGTGGAAAGGTCTTGGCAAAACCTTCCCTCACAAAGTGGATGGTAAGTTGAAGGCGCCGGGCCCCGACTATTACGAAGCCCTTTGTGAAACGCCGTTTGCCAACGATTGGGAACTCGACTTTGCCAAAACGGCTGTGGAAGCTGAACAACTTGGACAGCGCGGCGTGACCGATCTGCTTGCCATATCGATTTCGGCAACCGATTTGGGTGGGCATGACTTTGGCCCTATGAGTCACGAAGTGCAGGACATCGTGGTTCGAACCGACAAGCAAATTGGAGACTTTCTCGATTGGCTGTACGGTAAACTCGGTAAAGAAGAAGTGCTCGTGGTGCTGAGCGCCGATCACGGCGGTGTACCCATGCCCGAGCAGCTCGCAACAATGGGCTTTTCGGCCGCGCGCATTAAGAAAAAGGCCATTGGCGAAGCGGTAGAAAAGGCGCTGAAAGACAAGTTTGGCGGGGAGAAATGGGTCGTCGCGCTTGAAGACCCGCACATCTTTTTAGATCGAAAAAAGATTGAAGAGAAAAAGCTGAAACCTGAAGAGGTTGAAAAAGCGGCGGGTGAAGCGGTTGCCAAAATCGAAGGATTTGGCGGCTATTTCACGCGAAGTCAACTTCTTGATGGGCGCGTTCCAGACAGTGAATTGGGCCGTTCTATCCTCCGAACGTACTTTGTACCCCGGGGAGGCGACGTGGTGATGTGGACATTGCCATTTTACTTTTGGGGCAAATACGCTGAAAAAGACGCAGGAACAACGCATGGAACGTTTTATAGATATGACACCGACGTTCCGCTCATTTTCGTGGGTGCCGGGGTAAAACCCGGCAACTACGGAGTTCGGGAAATGGTTGACCTCGCCCCTACCCTGTCAAGCCTGCTTGGAATCTCAAGGCCGGCCGGCGCTGAAGGTCAGATCATTCCACTCGCCAAGAGCGGGAATTAGACGTTGTTCATGGGGGGCGGTTTATACTCGTAGGGGCCGCCCCTGAGGCCGATTTTTACCACTTCTTCCCAATAACGTTCACCCTTTAAAATGGCTTTTTGCCGGCCAAAGGGGGAAAGTTTTGACGCTCTGTCGCTGACTTTTCCTCCCGTTCGAATTAGGCGAAGAACGTTTTCCCATGGAGTTTTCCCAATCCCAAATTGGTCTGAAAGCTCAGGCCCGCAGAGCGCTCGAACGAGGCCCCGCGCCACTTGAGCGCGAACGGGCGCTGTCTTTTTTTCTTCAGGTGTGCGCGCACCTGAAATGGGCGTGTCTACCAACGCGCGAACAAGCGCACGAGAGTCATCATCCGGTGGACCTTGGGTCACTCGAATTAACTCAGCGAGGGCCCGCGCTTCGAGTTGAGAGGCAGGCACAAGGTCTGGGTCAACCCCTGAGACGGTGCCCACATACCTCCAAAGGTGCATGTATTTTTCGGCCTCGTCGTGGTCAATTTCAAACCCGAACTTTCGCAGACCTTCGAGCACAACAAGCGAAAAAAGGATTGTCGTTGCCGCCATGTCATGTTGGTTAATCGGCTCACCCCAGGCTGCGTAATCCCACTTGTCAGATTGTTTGAGAGCGCGCCGAACGTGTGCATGCATGAGCCTGACTTTGAGGGTGATCTTGAGGCCGTCACCTCCCGGTCGCATACCACCGCGTTGGCTCACGGCTTGTACAAATCGGGAGGTTTCTGCCAGGCGCCTGGGCGCGTGTTCGGTGAGCCGACCTGAAAACGCAAGCGGCTTGTTTCCACCCGGCGATGCGTACCCAAGCGGCAGCGAAAAAGCACCGAGTACAAGTCCACCGGCGAGGCCTGTGCGCAACAAGACAGAACCACCGCTGTCAACGGTAGGCCAGTCAAGCCATGCCGGAATTCGAGTGGCTTCCGCGAGAAATGTCTGAAGGGCTTTGGGAACCGACCGATCGGTATAGTTGCCCGAGGTGAGCGTGCTCTCGAGCATGTGAAATCCGCCGCCGCCCAGCGCGCTGAGCGCCTCCACAGCCTCATCGGCGAGCGGATCGACGCGACCAAGGAACGGGGCAAGCCTGTCTACCCGATCACCAAAAAGGGCGCGTGCCGCGTCGGTGTTCACGAAACGACTGGGAATCATCGCTTCCGATTGTAGCGCCGGAAGCGGCAATCGACCATACCACAACCATGTGTACACATGAATCGGCAGCGCCGACAGCTCCAACCCACCCGAACCACTCAATCGGGCGAATGACCTTGAGCCACCCAGGTTTCAACAAGCTGCACATCTTCAGGCGACAAAGCGGGCATTCCAAGCGGCATTCCACGAATGTTCGTGTCTTCTCCGCCCGCCTCTTCTTTCCACCTCGCAAGGAGGGCGGCCACCAACCTGGGTGTTCCGTCGGGCATGGGCTCAAAGATGGAGCGCAGTTCACCCTTGTCGTCGGTGGAACCTGAAAGAATGCCGTCATACGCGGCCAGATTGAGGCCTCGGGGTACAAATCCAAAACCGCCTGTATTTCCCGGCCCGCCGTCACCAATGGCGTAGTCGGCATCGGAGTGGCAATGCCAACAGATCTTGTTAAAGAGTTTGTTTTTCAGCTCTTCGTAGCTCACCTGCCGCGTTAAAACGGGCAGTCTCGTGGGGATTTTTTGAGGTTCAATAGGGCTCAATTCTTCACCGATAATAAAGGTGGCTATTTTTTGAGCCTCTTCTTCACTCATCGGTGTTTCAGGCATGGCCGTGTCTTCTTTAATCGACTGCGGCTTTCGAACCCAGGTGACAATGGTTTCAAACGCCATTCTGTCGCGCGCAAACCGCAAGTCGGGCGCGAGGCGCTGAGCGTCGGAAAGGCCTTTTTCGTCGGCCTTTTTTGCGGGATTGCCTTTGAGACTGCCTGTTCCAGTCATAAAATGGCAACTTGGACAGCCCTTGTTTTCAAACAGCGCTCTTCCCTCCGCAACAGCCGCTTTGGTGATCGTCGGCGGAGAAGAGGGCTTTTCTTCAGGCACCAAAAAAGCCGCCAAGTCGCGCAGCTCTGTTGGCGAGAGTGGCAGTTTGGGCATGGTAGGTGAGAGGCGTGGACGCAGGTCATGCGGTTTTGCCAAAAACCCTTCAATCCACGAGCGCTTAAATCGCCTGTGTGCACCGGTTAAACTCGGCACATGAACGAGCGCTTCCACATTTTTTTTCCAACGCTCGGTGGTGCTGGGTTTTGGGGCCTTGTAACTGCCTGCAATAATCCGACGATGGCAGTCAAAACAATGTTGGTTATCGGCCTTGACCATTGCCTCGGGAGTGGGCTCAACCGGAGCGGCCACGGGGATGGTGCTCGCCTTTGTGGTGCCCTCGTGGCAACGCCAACATTCAAACTTGGTGAGTAGAGCCGCGCCGCGTTTTGGATCGGGAGATTGGGAGTTCACCGCGGAAACAGCGGGGGTTGCGGTGGAGGAAACGCCGCTCGCAGAAGTGGAAGTTGCGCCGGAATCAACCTTCGCGTCGCCGCAGGCACCCATGCCCCCGAGTGTACACAATGCAAGGATGAGTACACCTGAGAGGCGAATAGGCTTGGCGGGATGAGGATTGGCTATCAACACAGGCTCGCCCACTCTACAGGTCATGTGGAGGTTGGCGCAGTCTTAAACGACAACACCGCTTGTGTTTGAGGGCGGAGAAGCCGGCGGTTTTCAGCTTATATCAGGTGCTGAATACGCCGTCTTTTTTGGCTGCCACGGCGGGCGCTTTTTTGCCGCCGTTTTTCTTGGCGATGGCTTCGTACTTTTTTAGGGCGGCGGCACTGCCATCTTCGTCGCCGGCGGCCTTTCGCAGGCGAGCGAGGGCCGCATATCCGTGGGCCGAAGTGACAAGGTCTTTGCGGGCCAGTTTGTCGAGAACGGTAAGCCCTTCACTTTGAGTTTCAGGCAAACAGGAGAGCGCTTCACCAAGGTCGGTATCGGCGGATGGATTGTTTTTCTTGGTGATGCTCAGTCGGCGCAACGTGGCAGTTGCCCACTCAAGATTTTGGCGGCGTTCATCGGCATTTGACGCGGAGAAGACTTTGCCGGCGGTGAGAAGACCGTCGGTGCGAACGATCGCGAGAGCCACAATCCGCTGCGCGCGCGGAAGGAGAACACTTGAACCGAGTTTCACGCTCTTGATGTTTGGAAAAACTTTGAGCGCGTCGATAGCGGCGGAACGGGGTTTCCCCGATTGAAGCGCCGATTCTGCTTGAGAGAGAAGAAGGACGTTGGGGTCGACTTCAAAGGCAATTGATTCACCACACGCAACCGCCTCCTTGGTTTCACCGGCGATCGCGACAGGAACAACGAAGCAAACGGCCGCAAGGAGACGGGTGAGCGAACGATTCATCATAGAAGCCTCCGAGTAAAACTGAGTGTCCCCGGGAATCGAGATCCGCTTTTTTGCGGATTGTCGGCCTGACACCAACTTCTCGACGCTGTTCCCGGCAATTTGATTCCCCATCGATCGAACGATTAAAAATGTGACCGGCCGCTAAAATTTTTTATTGCCGACGGCTGAGACCGAAACGGGCGGCGGGTACGCACGTACTTTGAAGCGCCGACCAAGCCCAACCTTTGGTACGAAACCAAAGCGCTGAGCGTTTCCTTACACAAGGCGGGGGCCTCACGAACAAACGCTTCACGCGGACGTGTGTTTTCTCGGCACTGGAGTTTTTTCGATGATCAAGCGAACCGTCTTGCCGATCGTATTCTGTTTCGCAACAACACTCGTGGGGTGCGGCGACGGCCAAGGTGGGCCTCCGCCCCCGTCGACATCGGCGTCGTCACTGGCACCTTCCACAGCGGCAGAATCAAAAACGCTCGCCAAGATGAGTATCGACGCTTCTGGAACTGCCATGTTCGACATGAAAGCGCCGCTCGAAAATATCAAAGGCACGGTGAAAGGTTTCGGCGGTGACATTGATGTGGAGTTGAGTGATCTCACCAAATCGCGCGGGGAGATCACAATCGACATCACAACGCTTGAAACTCACACGTTCGGCGAAGACGACAAAGACAAGACTCAAACTCAGCACGCCCACACATGGCTTGAAGTCGGGGAAAAAACAGCCGCCGACAAGAAGAGTCAGTTTAAAACTGCAAAGTTTGCCATTCGTGAAGTGGTCAATGTTTCGCAGGCCGATGTGACCAAAATGAGCGGCGACAGCCGCAATGTCACGTTAACCGCCAAAGGCGACTTTCTTCTTCACGGTCGGAGTGTGAGTTTATCCCTCGACCTCTCGTGTGCGTTCTTGTTTGAGGGCGACAAACTCAAGGGGATCTCCATCAAGAGCGCAAAGCCCGCAACCGTCAATCTCAAGGCTCACGCAGTGGAAGCGCGCAACGACGCCGGTGAAGCGGTTATTGCAAAAACGCTTGAGCTTTTCGGGAGCAAAGTGGCAGACGACGCTTCTGTCACATTCGAGGCAATGGCGCGACCGAGGGGCGAAAAAGGTTTAATGCCCTCGCCGCCCGCAACCGCAACAGCCGCGGCAACCACATCCGCCGCCGCAACAGCAACCGCCGCCCCCGGCAAATAGGTAGATGCCCCCCGGGGCAGCATGTGTACACATGCTGCCGGCCCCGCCAACAGGTCGCTCGTGACCTGTGCCCGTCTCGCGGTGTCGGTTTCTCCCAAGCGCCCGCGGCGGGGCCCCCCAGCCCCCACCGCAGTGGCGCGTGGGGCCCAAACCGCACCGCTCGTTCGCGCACAGGTCACTCGCTCCTTTGCCCCCGTTAATCACGAGGCGTCCCGCCCGAATGCCCCCTGGGGCAGCATGTGTATACATGCTACCGGCCCCCCAAGCGTCGTGCTCGGCGCTTCGCGCCTGCGCGCGACGCGGGGGGCCCCATAGTCCACTACGAGCCCTTTTCGATCTCCTTACCGGCCTTTTCCCAGCCTGAAATGCCGGCAGGAAGGATGAACACGTTTTTATACCCAAACTTTGAGGCGCTCACGGCGCCTTCATGGCAAGCCGTTCAATGCTCGTTGGCGCAGTAAAACACCAACGTGGCGTTTTTATCCTGCGGCAAGTCTCCGGCTTGGATGTTGTCGTGATCTACCCATTTGGCACCGGGGATGTGCCCTTCTTTAAACCGCTCTTTGCGGTTGTTGTCGTAAATAAAAAGGGCCGTTTTGCCGGCTTTTGCATCTGCCATTTTGGTGGACAGTTCTTCCACCGACATGCGGCCGAATGCTTCGTGCGCCGACTCCGCACCTTTTGATGAACCGTCGCCCTTGCTACATCCCTGGGCGGACAGCGCCAGGGCAGCAAACAGCAACGTCCAAATAGCTCTTCGCATCGTGTCTCCTCTCGTTTCTGTGGTGGCTGCGCCCGCAGGTGTGGCTGGGTGGGGGCGTTTTGGCCGGTTTTGCAGGGTTCACAGGATATCTCAACGACCCTGTGAACCAAAATGAGGTTTTGGTGGGCAGGCCCCGCCGGTTCAAGAGGCCCCGGTCATGTTGTCCTCGTCGCTCTGAAAGGCGGCCCTTTTTGTAGCGGCGATTTGAGCTGGTGTACCCAACACCGGAATGTGAAAACGGATTCGTGCACCGCCCTCCGGGCTTTCACCCACCTCAATGGTTCCACCGTGATCCACCATAATTTTCTTCACAATGGTAAGGCCCAGTCCGGTGCCGTCGCGTTTGGTTGTGACATACGGGTCAAACATCGTGGCGCGAATTTCGGGCCTAATTCCAGGGCCGTTGTCATCGATTGTGATCACGTGCTCACCGCCGCGGGTGTGAGCGCCGACGTGTACACATCCACACGGTTCGGACGTTTCATCGGCTCGACTTCCACGCGCGTCGCGGAGCGCCTGCGCCGCGTTTTTGATCACGTTGGAGAGCGCGCGGTGCAGCATTTCGCGATCGATCGCGGCCGGCATCGGCGATTCGGGAACATCCACTTTCACAACAGCGCGGGCAAACAGCGAGGCGTCTTCGTCGTGGACCGACCCTTCACCCGCGAGCGCCGAAAAATGTGCCCGCTCATCACTCAGCACTTTGCTCAGATCGCCGGGCGCGAGCGCGGCGCGCGGCAATCTGGCAAACCCTGAAAACTCGGTGACGAGGCGCCGCAGACTTGTGACTTCCTCGGTGACCACTTCGAGCATTGTATCGAGCATTTTCTGAAGCTCGGGGTCGTTGCCTCGGTAGCGCCGATGGCACTCTTCAACAGCCAGTTGAATGGGCGTGAGTGGGTTTTTGATCTCATGAGCGAGCCGACGCGCCACTTTCTGCCATTGGCCCACACGCTGCAAAAACTCCATCGTGGCGCGGCTGTGATCGAGTTCTTCGAGCATGCGGTTGAACGCCCGACCCAAGTCTGCCACTTCGCTCTTGCCCGACGCCGCGACACGAACAGACAGATCACCGGCAGCAACGGGAACCATTGCGACGGACAAAGCCCGCACACCGCGCGTCACGGGTGCCGCAACAAACAGGCCTAAAACAAGGCCGATCACGATGGTGATCACAAGCAACACAACAAACGCGTTTCGATAGGTGGCATCGAGGTAGTCCTCGCGATGGTCGCGCTCCACCTCGTGATACGCCTGCGCAAAAGCGGTAGCGTCTTCCAATTCATCAAAACGTTCGCGCGCCACGGCAAACGTTGCAGCGAGTCGAAACACCGCGGGATCACCGCACGAAGGCTCCGCGTCCTGTGGATCGAGGAGTTTTGGATCCGCGCCCGGGCTCACCAAATAACGCACGGTGAACGCTCTCTCCGCGGTCGGATCCACCTTTGCGGGGCGTTCCCATCGGTCGATCTCGTCGCCTTCGCAACGCTCCACAGAGAGCACCGCCGCGCGGGGATGCGCCGCAGCAAGTGTACTCAAGCTCTTCTTTCGATCGGCTCCGCCTTCAATAAACGCCTTGTCGCGAACAACCGAAGACGAAGCGATCACCGCGCCTTCGTGGCGCAAACCGTCTTTCATCGCCTTGGCCAAGTCGGCGTACACAGTCAGCGCGCGATCGAGGTGCGCCCCGAACTCGGGTTGAAACGCGGTCGCTGAAATGCGCGCCACGATGGTGCGCGCTGCGAGCACCGATCCAATGAGGGGGACGAGCGCCGTGACCAAGATCGCGAGCAAAACGCGGAGATCCGTGCGGCCAAGCCATCGCATCACGGCCCGAAGGCTACTCGATTGCGTTTTCCGTCGTTGGAGCGAACAGCGCGCCTTCGTAAAGTTGACGGGCGACCGGGCTTTTGCGAGAGGAGAGTTTGGCTCAAGAGTTCGGACTGTTTATGAAGTCATCCTCCTTCGCATTTCTTACGGCGCTGTCCCTTGCGCTGTCCACGTTCAGCCTCGACGCATTTGCGGTGTGCAAGGGCGGTATGCCCAACGGCAAGTGCGAACCTCCCGACGACGACTGCGCCTGTGACGATTGTCTGGCCGCATGTTCGGGCGAGTGTACACCTGAAAATCCGCCAATGTGTACACTTGAAGATGCGTGTACGTGCAGCGATTGTTGGGCCGATCCGGCCTGCACAGATCCTGAACTGAAAAACTGCGACGACGACGGCGACTGCAACTTCTTCCTGGAGGGATGTTGCTGTGCGGACTGTGCTTCGCTTTCCAATTGCAGCGATTTCAACGGCACTTGCTCGCAGGGAACAGGTGGTGCCGGCGGTACGGGCGGAAGCGGCGGAACCGCCGGCGGCAGCGGCGGAGCCACCGGCGGCGGCGGAACGGGTGGCACGGTGAATCCCGTGAAGGGCGGCGATTGTGGATGCGTCGCCGCGGGCTTCGAAAACAGCGCGGGTGGATCGGCGCTTGCGCTTATCGGCTTCGGACTGGTCGCGTTTCGAAGGCGAAAAACAAAACGCGAGGGCGCTGCAAAAAGCTCTGATTGAGTTGGCTAAACAACTCAGGCCTTGAACGGCGACGGACGGAATCTATCGTACGGGGCCTATGCCCCTTTCCGACGCCCTGCGAGACCAATTCCAACAACTCATCACTCAAAACAAAGTGGTGCTCTTCATGAAGGGCACGCGCTCCGCGCCCGCCTGCGGCTTTTCAGCTTCGGTCGTTCAAATTCTCGACGAGTTTTTGCCCGCGTATGAAACGGTCAATGTGCTCAGCGATCCCGAGGTGCGAGACGGAATTAAAGAGTTTTCGCAGTGGCCGACGATCCCTCAGCTCTACGTTGGGGGTGAGTTTCTCGGGGGAAGCGACATTGTTCGCGAAATGCACGCCTCGGGCGAACTCGGGAAAAAGCTCGGCGTTTCGGAAGAGGCGGCGGCGCTTCCGAATGTCACAATCACCGATGCAGCGGCAAAAGCGTTTCGAGATGCCGGCGCGATGGGCGGTGAAGACAAGTTGCACGTGGAGATTGGCCCGCGTTTTGAATACAACCTGTATTTTGGACCTGTCGAGAAGGGCGAAGTGGAAGTGACCTCCAATGGACTGGCACTTTCAATGAGCCGAGCGGCCGCCCGCCGGGCTGAAGGTCTTGTGATTGACTTCGTTGTTGGGCCCGAAGGAGAAGGGTTTCGGCTCACAAGCCCGTACGAACCGGCAAAGGTAAAGTCGCTCACTGTGAAAGAACTGAAGAGCTGGCTCGACCAAGAAAAGCCATTTGAACTGTTTGATGTTCGAACCGAGCGTGAGCGCCAAATTGCCCGTATTCAAGGCGCCAAACTGCTGGACAAGGCCGGCGAAGAATATCTGATGTCGCTCAACAAAGACACGCCGCTTGTCTTTCAGTGCCACCATGGAATGCGCAGTCGTTCCGCTGCGGAGCACTTTCTGTCGCAGGGTTTTAAAAACGTATACAACCTCGTCGGCGGCATCGACGCGTGGTCCCAAGAGGTCGACCCCTCCGTTCCCCGCTATTAGTCCAGAATCAAGCGGTAGCAGCCGCGACCTTTGCAAGGCTCTTCCGATCGTGAGAAGCGCCGCTATTTTCTTGTCGCTTCCCTCAGGTCTGGTCTGGTTAAAGTTGGGCATGCCGCCCCTGTTTCGGACAATCACTTTTTCGATTTCACTCACCATTGCAGGGTTGCTCACCACCGGCGCAGCCTTCGCCGACGAAGCTTCGTGCGACGGGGGCATCGCCGATCAGGTGTGCTCCCAAACCGAAACGTGCACCTGCGACGACTGCGCCGGAAAAACGCCCGAATGCGGCGGCTGTGTCGACGACGGCATGTGTACATCCGATACCGATGCGTGCACCTGCCCGGACTGCGACCTAAACAGCTTTTGTTCAGATCCAACGAACTGCGTGAACGACGGCGTGTGCAAAGAGTTTTCGGAAGGGTGCATTTGCGCCGATTGCGCGGCCGTTCCCAACTGCGTTGACAACACCGGCGCGGTGGGTGGCAGCGGAGGGACAGGAGGATCGGGAGGATTGGGAGGCGGCGGAACAGGCGGCACCGCGGGCTCCACAACAAGTGCCGGCGGATCGGGTGGAGGCGGCGGCTCGATCGGCAAAAGCCCCGACGGGGGTTGCGGCTGTCGCATGGACACAAGCGAAACAAACGCGTGGGGCGTCGTTGCCTTGTCGTTGGCATTCGGAATTGGGGCGCTCAGAAAACGTGGTAATAAGCGGCCATGTCGAGCCACCCTACCGACTTCAGCGGATCGATCCCGGACGCGATCAAGACATCGATCTTAGAAAAAATCCCCGACGCCGCCGTTGTGGTGAACGGCGGCGGAGGTCACTTCAACATCGAGGTGACTTCATCTGTGTTTGCAGGCAAAAACAAGGTTGAAAGTCAGCGCCTTGTGTACTCAGCCATCGCTCACCTGATGAAAGGCGATCTCGCCCCGGTGCACGCGGTGGACAGTTTGGTGACGCGCGTTCCCTAGTTTGACCGCCGGCGAATGGAACGTTTTCGAAGTGTGTACATTGCGGCGCTCCTGGCCGCTTTTTTAAGCGTTTGCTGCTCGCATCCGGCTCCACAAGGTGCCGCGGGCTCGCCCTCGGCGACCACATCCGAACAGCCGACACAAGCCGCCCCCAGCGCGTCTGCAACAGCGCCGAGCGCGCAATCGCGATGCCTCGACGACGACCACGGCGAAACGCAAAACGCCGATGGAACCACCCAGCAGGTGACGTGTACACAAGGTACACTTTGTCTGGGAGGCGCCTGTGCACCGCTGCAAGTGCCCGAAGCACTGGGCGGAGGAAGTGTACCCCGCGAGCAGGTGCTCGAAATCGGCGGGCGTGGCTGGCTCAACGCCTGGTCTTCGTTTGGACCGTTTGATCGCGCGCAGGTGAACGGCTTCGTCAAAAATCCGCAGGCCCTGCTGGATGAATCAAAAAATGGCGGTTCCAAAGCTTTTTGCGCGCCGTCGGGTCGACTGGATGTGAAGCCACGCGGCGGCGGGCATCAACTGCTTGGGCTTTGGATCGTGAGCGCGCGCGCCGAAAAAGCCTGGGTGCTGGCGGGCAACGCGGGAAAAATGCGGGTTTGGCTTGCGGGTTCCAAAGCGGCAAACCTCATCGATGTCGCGCGCACCCAGGGTTTTGAGGCGCTTGCCGACGAACAGGTGGCGCCGATTGAACTGGCTGCCGGTCCCAACATGCTTCTTGTGGACCTCGAAGGTTCGGACGAAGGCCCGCCGTCCGCGTGGGTTCGACTTCGAGGGGAAACGCTGGAAAGTTCGCAGCGGTGGGGAATTGCGCCGCTCACGCCCAAGAGCGTGTGTACACTTTCTGCGCTCGTCGACATCGGCATTTCGCGCGCGGTCACACAAGACGGCCTCGACGTAGAATTTGGAGTTTCGTTATTGGGCCTCACGACCCGAAGCGCCCGTACCTTGACGTACGAGGTGACGCTTGCCGGTAAAAAATCTCAGGAATTGGCCCAAGGACAGCTCACAAGCGCCGACTTGTTGAGTGTGGGCGGTGCCAAGATCAAAACGCGGGTGGCCCCCTCGTCGGGAGGAAAACAAAGTGTACGCATAGCGATCGGCGACGGGCCGAAGGTGGAGCGCTCGTTTGCGATTGCCTATCGAAAGAAGCTTTTTCCGCGCGTCGCCGAACTGTTGAAAGCGCTGGAGTCGCTGCCGCAAAGTGTACCCTTGGGAAGCCGCGACTCGTTTACGCGGGATGTGCAGGAGATCGCGCGCGCCGTGGCAGATGGCCATCCCGACGAAAGTTGGATCACAAAACGCCTTGAAACAGCGGAAGAACTCGCAGCTTCTTTCGCGCGGGGACAAGACGCCTATCGCGATCGAATAGGAGTTGTGCACCGCGCGTACCGTTCAGAACTCGACGGGCAACTTCAGCCCTACGTTGCGTTTATCCCAAAACAACACAAGCCCGACGGCGCGCCTTTGCCAATGATTGTAAGCTTTCACGGGCTCACACACGCCGGTGAACACGCGCTGCGCGCGGTGATCGGCGAGGCCACAAAAGAAGACGAAAACCCCGATTTTTCGGCTCGCCACCTGCCTTCATTTCCAAGCCAGGGAGCCATTTTGGTCGCGCCGTGGGGTTATGGAAAATCGGGTGCGAAACACTTGGGTGAGCACGACGTGCTGCGCGTGATCGAAGAAATGAAAGCGGCCTACCGTGTGGACACAGCGCGCGTTTCGATCACCGGATATTCGCTTGGAGGCACGGTCGCTTTTGCGTTGTCGCTCCATTATCCGTCGGTGTTTTCGGCCGCGGCGCCGCTCTGCGGATACCCGAATTTGACCACGTATAACAGCATCAAAGATGTGCCCCACACGCCGTGGGAAGACGCCATGATCGCGCGTCGTTTTTGGGGGAATTACGCGGCCAACGGCATGCATGTTCCTATGCACATTGTCCACGGCGGGCAAGATGGGCCGGGCCGCTCAAAAGTGATCGCCGATAGGTACACATCGCTCGGCTATTCGCGAATTTTCGACGTGCAAGACGACCTGGGTCACAACGTTTGGGACTACGCCTACAAAGACGGACGTATGGTGGCGTGGCTTAAAAAGAAGCAAAAGCCGTCACCGCCGGCGCGGGTTCGGCTCGTCACGGGCGAGTATCGATACAACACAGCTCACTGGGTCAGGCTCATTGCCATGACGCGTTCGCCCGGTGCGCCCGGTACGGTGATTGAAAAAACAGATCAGCCGGACAGCTTTGCCGATATCGACGCGCAGATGGATTGGTCTTCAAAAACCCTTCGGATCGCGACACGAAACGTGGAAATGTTTGCGATCGATTCGGAGATGTTGGGCACTACGAAGCAGCTCAATGTGACCGTGGACGGGACAAATCTGAGCGCTCCCGAGGGAGCCAAAGTTCTTTATTTTTCGCGCGGAGAAAAGGGATTTTCGGTGAGCACCGAAGAGCCTTCACGCGTGGGAAAGAAGCGGCAAAACGTGTCCGGGCCCATCGACGATGTGTTTAGGCACCCGCAGCTCATTGTTTACGGAACGCTGGATCCCCTTCAAACCGAGACAAATCGAACGGTCGCAGAATATTTTTCATCCGCCGAACATTGGTCGGCGGCGCGCTTTCCTATCAAAGCCGATCGCGATGTGAGCGATGCCGATCTGACAGGTCGCAGTCTGGTGTTGATTGGCGGTCCCAAAACCAACCGCGTGACAGCGATGTTTGCCGAAAACATACCCGTCAAGTTTGAAGCGAATGCCCTTATTTTTAGGGAAAAACGCTACGAGGGTGACAGCGTTGGAACATCGTTTATCTACCCTCACCCGCGCGACACCAACGAATATGTGGTAGTGCACGCGGGATCGGGTTTCAAAGGTACACTTTACAGTCGCCATCTCCCCCAGTTTGCGCCCGACTTTTTGATCTACGATCAGCGCATAACAGCCCAGCGAGGGGAGCTTTTGCTGGACAAACGCGCGGTGCTTGAAGGCGGCTTTTTCGACGACGGCTGGAAGTGAACCTTTGCAATTCAAAAAAAGTTGAGTAGGGTGCGCGCCCCCGAATCGCTCGGCGACCTGTTCGCCTCGGTTTATCGCTCCAAACCGACCTCTCAGATGGATGCGCACTCGGGACCGCGCATGTTGCGCTCAAAAAAGTCACATTAAGGAGCGGATTCGGAACATCGTCGTGAACAAATTCCCCGGTATTTTGGGCAAGAAGATCGGCATGACCCAGATCTTCGACGAAAAGGGTGAGGTGCTGCGCTGCACCGTTGTGCAAGGCGGCTGCGTTGTCGTCGGCAAGCGTACACAAGAAAAAGACGGCTACAGCGCGCTTATCGTGGGCCTCGGCGAGCGCAAAGAAAAGCACACCAATAAGGCGGTGGCAGGCGCATTCAAAAAGGCCAACCAAACGCCCAAGCGCGTTGTTCGCGAGCTGCGCGGCACGGCTGAATGGGTTGCCAAGTTTGAAGTGGGCCAGGCTCTTCCCCTTGGCGACATTTTTTCAGAAGGCCAATTTGTCGATGCGCAGGGCACCTCGCGCGGTCGCGGTTTCACCGGTGTTGTGCGCCGTTGGAGCTTCGCAGGCGGCGTGCAAACACACGGTACACACGAATATCGCCGTCACGGCGGTTCAATCGGTACCAACATGACGCCCGGTCGCACATTGCCCGGTCTCAAAATGCCCGGTCATTACGGCGCTGAAACGGTGACTGCCCACAACCTCAAGGTCAGCAAAATTCTGGCCGACGAGCACCTCCTTCTCATTGAGGGCGCCGTACCCGGTCCCCGCAACGGCATCGTTCTTATCCGCGGTGCTGTGAAGAAAAACGGCGGCGTGAAGAAGTAGTCGTCGCTGCTTCAGTGCGCTGAACAGCCGGTGTACACACGCACGTCTTCCCTACCCTCGCAGCGTGTGTACACCTAAGCGCCCCGCCCCTAACCGTTCGCCCAATGGCCGGCAAAAATCCCTACAAAAAAGCCGATTCGTTCACCAAAGCGGCCAAGGCTCAGGGCTTTCCCGCGCGAAGTGTCTTCAAGCTCGAAGAAATCGACAGGCGTACACAACTGCTCCGGTCCGGCCAGCACGTGATCGATCTCGGCGCGGCTCCCGGTTCGTGGTCCAAATACGCCGCCGGACGAGTGGGCCCCAAAGGCCGGGTGATCGCGATCGATCTGAGCGCGATCACCACCGTGATGCCTCCCAACGTAAAAACGATCGTGGGCGATGTGTTGGCACTCGCAACGCACGATGTCGGGGGTGAAGGCCCCTACGACGTTGTCCTTTCGGACATGGCGCCTGCCACGACGGGCACGCGCTTCGCCGATCAGGCCCGCAGTTTTGAGCTTTACATGCGTGCCCTCGAAGTGGCCGAAAAGCAGCTAAAGCCGGGTGGATCTTTCGTGGGAAAGATCTTCATGAGCGAAGACTTCGTGAAAGCGCGAGACGCCACAAAAGCGCTGTTCGAAGAGGTTCGAGTGCTCCGCCCGGAGGCCACGCGCAGCCAAAGTTACGAAGTGTTTCTGGTTGGAAAAGGCCGCAAATCGATTGCGCCGAAAGAGTCGTAGGAGTTTGCGCCGCCGCGCCGAGTGCGTACACACGTGACGCACGCCCCCGAGCCGCGATCTCCATTTGGTTGTACGTTTGTCAAATCCCCCGCTACGCTCGGCTCGATCCAGAACTCACATCATCGTTTTTGGTGCCCCAGCAAGGGAGCGTACCGGTTCACCGGACTGTCTTTAGGACGCGCGCAGCATGGGCGACACCGAAACAAAACCAGCCATCTTGGTGATCGACCGAGACGCGACAACGCTTGAAATCGTCCAAGGCGCGGCGGCCGAAATGGAACTCCATGTGGCGAGTTCGGTGGACTTGGCGCTTCGGATCGCGGCCCGCCGCCCGCCGTCCATCGCGGTGATCGATGCGCTCGTTGCGGGCCCTCACCCTGCTGAAGTGTTCGTGAAGTTGCGAATGGCGGCCCCGGGCGTGCGCGCGCTTTTTTTGGCGCCTCAAAATTACGAACTCGACAGGCGCTGCGGGCAGGTTGGCCAAGTGTTGCGAAAGCCGCTCACGCTGCAACGTTTCGCCGATGCGCTGCTCTATGCCCAGCGAATGCGCAACATGACAGAGGGCGTTCAACGGATGCGCGGCTCCAGTGGAACCTTTCCCGCTGTTCGGCCTGTCGAACCTACGGTTTTTGAGAAATCGATCACAACTTCGTCGGTTCCACCGTCAAGCGGAACAGGCCGCATTCAACACGACTTATCCAAACCGGTTTCGTCGGTTCCACCCGCGAGCGGTATTGTGGGTGAAGGCGACGCGTCGGGCCCCAGCTCCACGCGATCGCCTTATTTTCGCGGCAAGTAGCTGCACTGCTACACTCGGTTTTCATGGTCTTGCTTCGCTCGCTCGCCCTTATTGCGCTGCTTGTATTCACCGCCGCGTGTGAAAATAAACCGTCTGGGAGCGGCCTTTCTGCGGCCGAAACATTCAAAGAAACAACCGACGCTGAAGTGAATGCCGCACTTGCGGCAGCCAAAGAAAAAGCGCGCGCTGAAGGCAAATGGGTGCTCCTTGAGTTTGTTGCGTCGTGGTGCACCGACTGCCGTGAGGTGGCCAAGATCGCACGCCAAGAGCCGGCCGCTTCGGTGCTCGCCGAAAAGTACATTGTTGTGCCCGTCAACGTCGGTCGATTCAATCGCAACAAAGCCTTGATTGCGGAGCATCAAATCAAGGTGATTGCCGCGCTTGTTGTGATCGACGCCGACGGCAAACGCATTGCCAAAACAACGCTCGAACCGATCACAAAGAAAAACTCTCTTACCTCTGAGAGCCTCGCGGACTGGCTCAAGTCGCCTAAAGATAGCTAAGCTCAGTGCCTACGGTCTCGCCGGTCTCTCGTTTTCGTCGTGAGATTTCCCAGAAGAAAGCCTCTCTTCTGAGAGGTTTGGCGGCGATCGATAACTGTCACGTCGCCACCGCCGGTCTCGCCGGTCTCTCGTTTTCGTCGTGAGATTTCCCAGAAGAAAGCCTCTCTTCTGAGAGGTTTGGCGGCGATCGATAACTGTCACGTCGCCACCCGCCGGTCTCGCCGGTCTCTCGTTTTCGTCTCGGCTGCGTACACCAAGAAACACGTTATAGAGAAGACTGTTGCGCCGCGCTTTTCGCTTTTCCATGCGGCGACGGGCAAGGGTGTCCCGGACGTCTCGACAAGACTGGATCCGGGCTTTGTAGAAGCGTTTGGCTAAAGGACTGCGGGCAAGGGTGTCCCCGTGCCTACCTGTGGGCGGGAATAAAGCCCAAAACGAGCATGTTCACGCGGCCACTATGCGTCGATCCGCAACCTCCGCCGCCAAGTCCAAGGCGTCTTGGCCCAAAGATCTCGCCACCGTCGCCGCCGCGGCGTCGATTGTACTTGTTGGCCGGTCTTCCCTTGCCGACCACTACCATGTGCCCAGCGGTTCAATGTTGCCCACGGTTGTCGAAGACGATCACATCCTTGTGAACAAGGCCGCTTATGGTTTGAGAGTGCCTTTTTCACAGGTCAAAGTGACGGAGTTTGAAGGGCCGGCCCGCGGTGATGTCGTGGTTCTTGAATCGCCCGAAACAGGCATTGTTCTCCTGAAGCGCGTTGTGGCGATCCCGGGGGATGAAATATTAGTGACCGACGGTCAGTTACACTTAAACGGCAACCCCGTCGCCGTTCAAAAAGTGGAAAACGAGCTGCGTGAAGCGCTTGGATCAGGCCACGCTGTGCTGCTTAATAACGGCGGCGGCCCCGATTTTGGGCCTGTCAAATTGCCGGTCGATCAATACCTGGTGCTCGGAGACAATCGCGGAAACAGCCGCGATGGGCGCTATTTCGGCCTGGTGCAACGCAAAGCCATCTTGGGCAAAGCAACCGGCATCTTGGTTCGAAAAGGCAGTCTCACCTGGATTTCGCTCGACTGAAGAACGCCGTTCATTGACGCGGACGCCTTCGCGCGCAACCATTCGTGGCCGAAACGCAGAAGGCGATGAGAGTCAGCCACAATCAGCCAGCCCCCATTGATACGTCGGCCGAGGTCGAAACGCCGGAACACGTGCGGTTTCAGCATCAAGTGGCCGGCCCCGCGCGGCGCGCTCTCGCATACCTCATCGACTTGTTCATTCGCGCGATGATCGTTGGCCTCTTTGGGATCATCGTTGCAATCGCCGGTTTTGCAGCCGGAATTGAAATGCGCGGCGTCTCCACCGGGATCATGGCCGTTATCTATTTCGGCGTTGAGTGGTGTTACTACGTTCTCTTCGAAACACTGTGGAGCGGCCGATCTCCCGGTAAAAAAGTGCTTCACCTTCGCGTGATCACCGACACTGGAAGGCCGCTTCACTACCTCGACAGCATGCTTCGAAACGTGCTGCGCGCCGGCGATCTACTGCCAAACCTCTACGCGCTTGGCCTTGTGATCATGGGGCGTGACCCCAAGTTTCGGCGCCTCGGTGACATGGTCGCCGGAACCATCGTTGTTGTTGAAGAACGTTTTGACGTGTCCGAAAGGCTGCACGTCCACCCCATTCCATCACCCTTTGAAATGGCCGCTTTGCCGCAACGTGTACCCATTTCGGGAGAAGAAATGGACGCGCTCGAACTTTTTCTGCGGCGCGCTCCCAAGCTGCATCCGGCGCGCGCGAGTGAATTGGCGGACATCGTTGCACCCATTTTTCGCCAAACGCGCCGGCGTTCGATTTCGGGGTGATTCAAGGCGATTTTTAGAGATTTTGTACTACCGCGCGCGCGAAAGGGACAAATCGTGATTCCGCAGGATGTGTTCGTCGCGCAACGTAAAAACGATTGGCACGAACTCGACATTTTGGTTGGCCAGGAGCGCGAACTCTACTCCAACGACGGGCCCACGATCTCGCGTATGGCCTCACTTTACCGCTCGCTTTGTTCAGACCTCGTCCGCTGTCAGAGCGCAAGGTACACACCGGATCTCACCGGGTATCTCAACGGCATCGCCGGGCGTGCGCACAGCGCGCTTTACGGCGCGCGCCCCATCCGAGCGTTTGGCGTTACAAATCTCCTTCTGCGTGAATTTCCGGCGTCCCTTCGCAAAAACTGGCGCTTCTTTCTCCTCTCAACAATGCTCTTTGTCTTGCCGTGGATCATCGGACAGGCCGGCACCATGGCAGAGCCCAGTTTCGCAAAACACATTCTTCCCGCGGGCCAACTTGAAGGAATGGCCCAAATGTATTCTAAGGGGTTTGATGAAGGCCGCGCCGCGGGAGTCGACGCGGGAATGGCCGGTTTCTACGTGATGAACAACGTGGGCGTTGCGCTCCGTTGTTTTGCAACCGGCATCACCTTCGGCCTCGGAAGCGTGTTTTTCCTTGTGTACAACGGGCTCATGATTGGCACCGTTACAGGCTGGGTATGGAATGCCGGATACGGCGGCAACATCCTCACGTTCATGTGTGGCCACGCACCTTTTGAGCTGACGGCCATCCTGATCAGCGGGGCCGCCGGGTTGCGAATGGGGTACGCATTGGTGGACACCAAAGGGGTCACTCGGGTCATGTCTCTTCGGTCGAGCGCCCGTGAAATTGCCGCGCTCGTTCTGGGCGCCGCTGCAATGTTGGTGATCGCGGCGGCAATTGAAGGGTTTTGGTCACCGTCTTCCCTTCCCCCTGTTGTCAAGTGGATCGCGTCCGGCGTCTTTTCGCTCGGCGTTGCAGCCTTTTTAATCTTCGCCGGCCGGGAGAAAAAGCGCGCATGAACCTCGATCGCGCAGCCATTGTGCTTCGACCCCGCACCGTTGCGGAGGTGGTTGATCTCGCATTTCGGCTCACGTTTTCGCTCGCGGCCCCTGTGTACCTCAAGCTCTCCGTTTGGGTACTCACGCCCGTGATCGCCGGCACATTGGCTCTCAAATACGCCCTCAAATGGGATTGGTGGGCCGTGTGGATTGTGGCCATTCTCGCCGCGAACTTAACACAGGGCGTATTCACAGTTGCCGCCGGCCGCCTCCTCTTTTCAGAAGAGGTGCGCGTGACAGAGGTGTTGGGCGGCTATTTCAAGCGATTCGTCTCGTATTTTTTCACGCTTCTCATCACAAGATCGCTTCTCGCTTTGGCCGCCCTCATGTCGTTTTTCGTGGCCCTTCCATTTGCCTGGCCACCCATGGTCTTCGTTCATGAGGCGGTGCTGCTTGAAGGGGCCGATCCGTTCAGCGCCCTCGGTCGGGCCTCCAAGTTTGTGACAGGCCGCACATGGTCGGCATTTGGCCTGCTGATGCTGCTTCTCTGCGGCCAAATAGGGGCGATTTTTATCGCGGAAATCCTGGCTCAAAGCATCTTGAACGACGTGCTTCAGCTTGGCACTCCCGCGGGCTCGCTCTTCAAAGACATGATCTCCCCATTTGCCGTGATCGGTCTTTTCGCAAGTGTACCTTTTGTGTCCACCGCCCGCTTTTTGCAGTACATCGACACGCGAACGCGCTCCGACGGTTGGGACATTCAAGTGCGATTTTTGGCCATCGCTTCCAAAGACGAAAATGAACGGAGGCTCGCGGCCTGATGTTTCACGCAACGGCCTTGTTTCTGGCGGCAAGCAACATCCTCGCCGCAACCAACCCGGGCGCGCCGCTCCTTTCAGAAAAGCGCTTTGATTTTTGTCACAACGAAAACTACCCACTCACCGGCAAAGACGCGCGGTGGTGCCCTCTCGTGGGCCAAACAAACGCCGTTTGCCCCAAGCTCCCCGCGGCGTGCGCCAAACCTCCCAAGGGTGTTGACTTGGAAATCACCCTCGGCGGCGGCTCGTCATCCCCCGGCGGCGATGACGGGGAGGAAGGCGGCGGCGACGAACCTCCGCGTGAAGTCAAACCCCCGGACGACGGCAACGGCGACGCAGAAGGTCGAGCATCCCGCGGCGATGTTCGCCTCACCATCAAACCCGGTGACGGCAATTCAGGCTCGGGAAATGGCAGCGGTTCGGGATCGGGTTCAGGGTCGGGTTCAGGTTCAGGCTCCGGTTCAGGTTCAGGTTCAGGTTCAGGCTCGGGAAGCGGCTCAGGCTCGGGAAACGGCAACGGATCTGGAAACGGCAGCGGGTCTGGAAACGGCAGCGATCCAGGCGCAAGCGGCAATGGTCAGGGTACAAGTGGAAGTGGATCCACCGGCTCCAACGCCGGCAGTGACACACCCAAAACAACCCCATCTGCCAAGGCCGAACCCACACCTGAAACACCCAACACTCCGCCCCCACCGCCGCCGCCTCCACCCGCGGCTCAGGGCCTAAGCCTGTTCGCTCAAATTCTCCTCTTCTTGGTGGTCGGCGCAGGCATTGCCCTCCTCGTTCGGGCGATCGTCAAACATCTGTCCTGGCGCAAAAAGAAGGATGAAGAGCCCGAGCCTGAAGCGGCGGAAACCAAGGCCGCCGAAGAGTTGAAACCTGAAGTCCGCGGCCCGGTGGAAACCGATGTTGAACGCCTCCTGCGCCGCGCTCAAGAAGCCGCCCAACGCGGCGACCATACCCGCGCTGTTGAATATGCGTACGCCGCGCTTATTCGGCGCCTCGACGGAGCGGGCCTCATCGAAATTCACGCTTCGCGAACCAACGGTGACTACGTGCGAGCGCTTCGCGATCGCCCCGATCTCAGGGCGAATGTGCGAGAGATCGTCCGCGATGTAGAAAAAGTCCAGTTCGGATCCGAGCCGGCAAGTGTACACCTGTTCCGAGCCGTGTTTGACCGGGTTGTTCCCATCGCAACCAAAGCCATCGGCATTTTTGGTGTACTCTTAGGAGCATCCCTTCTCGCTTCCGGCGGGGTTGCCCATGCGAGCGGAGAGCGCGTTGGTGACACCGGCGCCTACGGCACGGCCGCCCTTGACGAAGTGCTTGAAAACCGCGGTCGCGATGTATCACACCGGGTAGAATCGCTCGACGCAATAGAAGACGAGTCCACCAAAAAAGTCCTTGTGATCCTGCGCGGCGCTGAACTCAACAAAGACACGTGGCGCCGCGTTGTCGCTTGGACAAAGAGCGGAGGAACGCTCGTAGTCGCAGGTGTACGCCACCTACCCAAAGCGTTCGGGGCCGAACCTGAAGACGACCCGAGCACCGTCGCAGTCCTCAACCGCGAAGGTGAATTTGAATACGGCTACCGCTTTTCGTCGTATGAAGTGGTGGCTCCCACCGGCACGCGCCTGCGCACCGATCTCGGCCAATCCAACTGGGTCTTGTCGCGCGAAGACCGACCCTACGCGATCAAACGCCGCCTCGGCGACGGCGAAGTGTACGTTTTCGCCGAACGCGCGCTCTTCACAAACATCGCCTTTGCCGTTCAAGACAGCGGCACGTTCGCCGCGGAGTTTCTCGATCAATTCAGTCGTGATGTGGAGATCTGCGACGTGTGGACCGGGGCCGGCGCGGGCAGCCCGCTCGCAGCGCTCGACAAGGCCAACCTCACCCCGCTCATGCTTCAGCTCATCGCGCTCGCAATCCTGTTCCTGCTTTGGAAAGGTGTACACTTCGGAAAACCGCGCGATCCGCCGGCAAAAAGCCGCCGCGCTTTCGCCGATCACGTCAAAGCGCTCGGCCACATCTACCATCGCGCCAAAGCCTCGGAACACGCCCTTGGCAACTTCGCCGCCTGGGCTATTGAACGCCTGCGAGAACGTTATTTCCGCGGCACACGGCCCGGCCTTACCCCACTCGCAGAAGCGATCGCCGCTCGCACCGGGATGAATGAAGGTCAAGTCATGGCCGTTCTCGTCGAGGCGCAAAGCGCCCGAGAAACGTCGGGACCACCCTCTTCGTTCAGACCGGGGTTCCAACCTTACCAACGGCAACCGCCCAAAGGCGCGGCCGAAGACCAACATCTGCGCCTCATCCGCGCCCTCTTCCACTACCTGCGCACCAGCAAAGAGCGGCCCAAGGGCCTGCGAGCGAGCAAATCGTCATGATGATGAGTGTTACCGATTTTCAGCAACGCTTCGAAGCGGTTGAAAAAGAAGCTTCGAAGGTGCTTCTGGGCCAAGACGAGATATTGCACCAAACCCTGATTGCCGTGTTCTCGGGAGGCCACGTTTTGATAGAGGGCGTTCCGGGTTTGGGAAAAACCTTACTCGTCAGAACGCTCTCGCATGTGCTCGGTGCGCAGTATAAACGCATTCAGTTTACTCCCGATCTCATGCCCACCGACGTCACCGGTGGAAACGTTTTCAACCAAAAAGAAGACCGCTTCGTTTTTCACCCGGGACCTGTATTTACTCAACTTCTCCTCGCGGATGAAATCAACCGCGCACCGGCAAAAACGCAGTCTGCCCTGCTTGAGGCAATGCAAGATTTTGCCGTCACCGCCGACGGGGTTACCCGTCCCCTGCCCGACCCGTTCTTTGTCATCGCCACCCAAAATCCCATCGAATCGCAGGGAACCTACCCATTACCAGAAGCGCAGCTCGACAGGTTTCTCATGAAGCTTTACGTCCGCCATCCAACCCCGGCGGTAGAAAAACGCATTCTCGCAAGCCACGCTCAAGGGTTTTCGGCCGCCAAGTTGGAACACGCTCAACTCGAACGCATCGTTTCAGCCGAAGAAATGAGCCACATGCGCGCCGCTATCAGTCAGGTTCGCATCGACGACGGCATCCTTGGGTACATCACCGACATCGTTTCAAAGAGCCGATCGCACCGGTCGGTATACCTCGGCGCTTCACCCCGCGGCTCCATTGGGTTGCTCGCGGCGGCCCGCGCCAACGCGGCGGCGGAAGGGCGCCAATTTGTCATTCCTGATGATGTCAAGTCGCTCGCCGCCCCGGTGCTCCGTCATCGCGTGATCTTGCACCCCGACGCAGAAATTGAAGGTCTTCGTACCGACGACTGCGTTGAAGAAATTCTTCGTGAAACCAAGGTGCCGCACACCGCGGCGTGAGTAGAAAACCGTGTCGATCGTCCCCTCGCGCGCGCTTGTATTGCTCGCCCTTGCACCGCTGGTGCTGGCGTTCGGCATGCTTTTCGACAAAACCCTTCTGTGGCCCATGCTCGCCACGGACGCCGGCATTGTCCTCGTTGCGATCTTTGACGGTCTACTCACCTGGCGCCCCACGTTTACCGTTAAACGCCACGCCGCCCAGGTGTTTTCAATCGGGCGCCCCAACCCCATCACACTTGAAGTTCGCTCCCGAACCTTCCGCACCCTCACGGTAGAAATCAAAGATGACCTCTTTGACACGGCAGAATCAACCGACTTTCCCATTTCGGTAGAAGTGCCGGCCCGCACCCAACGGGTAGTCAAATACCATGTCACCCCCACCAAACGCGGCGCCTTTGTATTGGGTAGTTTGCACCTCCGCTATCGCTCCCCGCTGGGCCTTTGGATACGGCAAGTGCACTTACCCATCCACACCCCCGTGCGCGTTTACCCCGACGTAACCGCCGTTCGCCAGTATGAGCTTTTGGCCCGTGAAGACCGCGAAAGCTCCATGTTTCGCACGTCCAAACGCCGCGGCGGTGAAAGCGAGTTTGAACGGCTGCGGGAGTACCGCCGGGGCGACGAATATCGATCGATTGACTGGAAAGCCACCGCCCGCAAACAAAAGCTCATCAGCCGCGAGTATCAACTCGAAAGCAACCAAAACATCCTCTTTCTCATTGATGCCGGCCGCCTGATGACCGCCGAAACCGGTGGAATGAGCCTCTTTGACCACGCGCTCAACTCCACCCTCATGTTGGCTCACGTGGCCGCCAAAGGGGGAGACAACATCGGTCTGCTCACCTTCGCCGACGACGTTCGAACATACGCGCCCCCCGAAGGTGGAAGCCGCGCCGCGCGCCGCATTGTTCAGGCTGGGTATAACCTCCACCCTGAATTGGTAGAAACCAACTACGAAGCCGCGTATCAAAAAGTCAGCACCCTCGTTCGCAAACGCTCCCTCGTTGTGTTGTTTACGCAGGTGCTCGACGACCTATCCGCAAAGGCTGTGATTCGCCTCGCGCGCGGTCTTTTACCCCGCCACCTTCCCTTGTTCGTCTTGTTCCGTGACGCTGATGTGGACGCTTTGCTCGACCCGCAGGCCGCCACAACAGCCGATGAGGGTGACCTTTATACAAGCGCCGCCGCCGCCGAACTTGTCAGCTTCCGTGACCGCATCATGCGTGAACTCAAAAAACAAGGCGCCCTCGTGCTCGATGTTCCCACGAGCGACCTTACCCCTACCCTGATGAATCGGTATCTTGAAATCAAGGCAAGGCATCTGCTGTAAGCTGAGAGCTGAACGCCTCGCCACATGACACGCCCGGCAACGACCTGACGCGTTTCGACACCTGTGACGTCTCTTCACCACGGAGTCACAGAGAACACGGAGGGACACGGAGGTTTTTGTTTCTTTGGCTGCAATGGGTACACATCATCCAGAATCGCAAGCCAGACAGGTGATGCACGACGCCGTGCGAGCCTATTGCAGCCAAAAATGCAAAAAAACTCCGTGGATCTCCGTGATCTCCGTGCCTCCGTGTTGATTACGACGTGTCTGGTAAGTGGGCATTTCAGGTCGTTGCGGGGCGCTGAAGTCCCGGAAAATAGTGCACATCCGAGCCGGTCAGGTGGTTCTGTAATTGGGCGCTTCTTCGGTGATAATCACGTCATGCACGTGGCTCTCGCGGAGGCCCTGCGCCGTGATGCGCACAAACTGGGCGTTTTTACGCAAGTCTGTAATGGTTTTACTCCCTGTATACCCCATGCCTGAAC
Organism: Polyangiaceae bacterium; assembly: GCA_016712345.1. Classification (GTDB taxonomy): domain Bacteria; phylum Myxococcota_A; class Polyangia; order Polyangiales; family Polyangiaceae; genus JADJRH01. The sequence goes on along the minus strand of JADJRH010000002.1, from coordinate 574,810 downwards.
GCAGCCCGCCCACCAGTTGAAACAGAATACTACCCAGTGATCCACGGTAAGGCACCCGCCCTTCAATCCCTTCAGGCACAAGCTTTTCATCCGCCGCGCCGCCCTGACCATACCGGTCTTTGCTCCCCTTTTTCATTGCCCCGAGCGACCCCATCCCACGGTACACTTTGTACGATCTACCCTGGTATAAAACCATATCCCCAGGCGCCTCGTCTGTCCCCGCAAACAATGACCCAATCATCACGCTGGAAGCACCCGCCGCAATCGCCTTTGTCACCTCACCTGAATATTTCACCCCACCGTCGGCGATAATTGGAACGTTGTACCGATCACCCACCGCCGCGCAGTCACTAATCGCCGTGATTTGAGGCACCCCAACACCCGCAACAACCCGCGTTGTACAGATCGACCCCGGCCCAATTCCAACCTTCACAGCATCGGCCCCGGCGTCAATCAACGCCAGTGTACCATCGGCCGTGGCCACGTTTCCCGCAATGACCTGAACGCTCGGATGCCGCTTTTTCAAGGCCCGAACCAAGTCAATCACCCCACGTGAATGCCCGTGTGCCGTGTCCACAACAAGCACATCCGCGTGCGCCGCAATCAACGCATCGGCCCTTTCAAGCGCATCGGCCGACGGTCCAATCGCCGCACCTACCCGTAACCTTCCCGCCTCGTCTTTGTTCGCGTCGGGGTTTCGATCGGCCTGAAGCAAGTCTTTGATGGTGATCAGGCCCATTAACCTGCCCCCATCCACCACCAACAATTTTTCAATCCGATGCTCGTGAAGCAGCTCTTTTGCCCTGTCGTTTGACACCCCGGGCGGCACCGTTACCAACTCTTTTGTCATCAGCGCGCTCACCGGTTGATCCAAGTTTTTCTCAAACCGAATGTCGCGCGCCGTTAAAATTCCAACCGGCTTTTCGTTCTCCACCACCGGCACGCCGCTGATGTCATGTTCACGCATTACCCGCAGCGCCTCGCGAAGCGACTGATTGGGCCGCGCCGTCACAGGCGCCGTGATCATTCCACTCTCGGCGCGTTTCACCCGCTCCACTTCGCGCGCCTGCTCGGTGATCGGCAGGTTCTTGTGCAAAATTCCCATGCCCCCCGCACGCGCCATGGCAATCGCCGTTCGCCCCTCGGTAACAGAGTCCATCGCTGCCGAAATCAGCGGGATTTGAAGGGGGATTTTGTTCGTGAGCCGCGTTCGAACATCCACTTCGGATGGCAACACTTCGCTGTACGCGGGCGCCAAAAGCACATCATCGAATGTGTACGTTTCACGAAGTTTGTCGCTCAGCATCGACGGGCTTCTACCGCGACACGGCCGGCGCGCGCCACTGACTTATTCAACACCCTCCAGCATGGGCACAAAACGCACCGCTCCGAGCGACTCGCGGCTCAGTTTTCCGTCCTTTTTCGTCCAGCGCATTAACGTTTGCAAAAACGCATCGCCCACCGGCGCCACACAAATCCCGCCGTCCGCCAATTGCAACGTCAGCTCATGAGGCAACACGGCCGGCGCCGCGGTGAGCACAATTCGATGAAACGGGGCGGCTGAAAGCAAGCCTTGATACCCATCCCCAATCCGAACGTGCACATTTTGTATTCCCAACGCGGCAAACCTCGCCATCGCCGCGTTTCCAAGCGCCTCGATCCGTTCCACACTCCACACTTCCCGCGCAAGCGGAGACAAAATCGCCGCCTGATAACCCGACCCCGTTCCCACCTCCAACACCCGCTCTCTACCCGTCAAGTGGAGCGCCTGCGTCATGAGCGCCACCATGGTAGGTTGGGAAATCGTCTGACCGTTTCCAATGGGTAAAGGTTCATCCCGGTACGCATCATAAAGGCCCATTTCGGGCACAAACAAATGCCGTGGAACAGCGGCCATCACCGCAAGCACCCGTTCATCCCACACCTCCCCTTCCGGCCAGGGTGTTACGGCGGCAATGCGCCTCACCAACTCCCACCGCAACCTCCGCGCCTCGGGCGGATCCGCCTCCGAGTTGACTTCAAAACCGAGCGCGCCGCGAATGGACATCTGAATCGAGAGTACACCCACTCAACACCAAATTCTACTCACCTTTTCGATCTAAAAATGCCCCCTTTCGGCCGCGCTTCGCGCGACCGTTTCCCCCAACTGCCGCGCTCAGCGCGTCAGGGGGGAAATTTTGTGGCAGCCAAAAGGGCCTGTTCAAGCGCGAACACTTCTTGGTCGAACACACCCAGTGCGCGAAGCGCTTCAGCAAGTTTCAGCACGTAATCGCGATTCGCCCCGCTTTGGCCGCGCGCGCGGCGCACAACGTTCACCAACTCATCGAGCGACACCTCGGGCATGTGGTTTTCGTTGTGAGGGGCCGCGATCCAGGTGAGGGCGCGCACGGGTTCGGCGCATGTGTACACATGCGCCGACACGTGCGCGCGCTCGTAACCGCCGCTCTCGCGTTCATCGAGTTCAATGAGTGCCGCTTCGACGTTGGGGGACGCGACTTCGAAAACGGCTCCCGCCGTTTTCGAAGTCGCGTCCCCAAGCAACGTCACCACGCGGCCCGGAAACTCGGGTGTGCCTCGATGATCCGTAGAGGCTTGCCGAAACGCCCGTTTGTATCCGTGCACCACCGCCGCGCGCGGCGGCCCAAAATAGCGGCTTGGCCGAAAGATGAGCGACCCATAAGCGAACACCCACAAGCTCACGGGCGGATCATTGACCAACAGACATCGATCGTCGAGAGCGTGCAAACAACACCCTCGACATGCGCGGGGGAAGTGCTGCCTGTTTCGCGCGCCGCGTGCTCGGGGTATTGGACGCTCAATGTCTCAGCGTCTCCGCCCGCTCGCGATCGCACTGCTCGTCGGGCTTTCGATCGCGGCGTTTGTGGCGATCACTCTGCGCCTGCGCCTCGATCCAAACGTGGCCGCGTTGCTCCCCGACAGTGGAAACGCCGCCGCGATGAAGCGGTACGTGCGCGGCTTCGGCGGCGGCGATCTCGGCGTTGTGATGGTGAAAGGCCCCGACGCGACCGACAACGCCGCGGTGGCCGCCGAAGTGGCGGAGCAGCTTCGAAAGCGCGCGAGCGTTGAGCAGGCGGCGGATCGCGTGGACACATCCCACACGCTCGATCCCATGCTGGCGTGGCGCCATGCCGATGCGCGCTCGCGCGAAAAACTCGCCAAAGCGCTGTCACCCGAGGGCATGCGTACACGTCTCCAAGAAACGCGGGCCATGTTGCTCGCGCCCGGATCCAGCGCCATGGCCGACGTGATCGCCCAAGATCCGCTGCGCCTAGCACAGCTTGTATTCGAAAGCGCCGACGTGGGCGCCGGCGTGCGTACACAACCCGACGGGGCGTTTGCAACCGACGACGGGAAAATGTGTTTGGTGCTTGTAAAACCGAAAGGACAAGCGCTTCGAGGGGAAGACGCGCGCGCCTTTGTGGCCGACGTGAACAGCGTTCTCGACGGGCTGCGGCCGGCGCACCCTCAAGTTGAATTTGGGCTCACGGGTGGTCACGCGATCGCCGCCGCCACCGAAAAAATGTTGGAGCGCGATCTGACAATCAGCGGTTCGCTTTCGATGATCCTCGCGTCGGTGGTGTTCGCGCTGTTGTTTCGGCGCGTGCGAGCGCTCCTCGCGGTGATGCCGCCTCTTCTGCTCGGAACGATCTGGACGGCCGGATGCGCGGCGGCTTTGCCGGGCGGTCTTTCGGCGATCGCCGTGGCTTTCATGTCGGTTGTCGTCGGCGTCGGCGTTGATACGGGCGTCCATGTGTACGCAGCCCTTCTCGAAGCTCGCCGCGCGGGACACGCACCGGCCGAGGCAGCGTCGATAGCTCGCAAAAAAACGGCGCGGGCCGTGCTTTTCGCTGCGACGACGGCGGCGGCGGCCTTTGCCGCATTGGCCATGAGTGACATTCGCGCGGTTCGCCAACTCGGGATTTTGTGCGCCGCGGGTGAAGTGCTGACCGCGGTTGCCATTGTGTTGGTGACCCCCGAAATTGGAAAATACCTTGAAAAGGGGCCGCCGCCGCCGCCTCAAAAAGCCGCATGGACGGGAGTTTTTGTGTGGCTCACAGGCACCCGCGCGCGCGCCGCTGTGTTGGCGCTTGTAGCGGTCACTCCACTGCTGGTGCTCGCGATCACCGGCGCGCCGCCGCTCGCCGAAGCGATTGTTGCCATTCGGCCGAAAAAGCTGGAGCCGCTGCGCGTGCAGCAACAGGTGTTTGATGCCTTCGGCGGAAAACGCGGCCAGTGGGTGGTGCTCGTCGCCGACCGCGATCTCGATACCGCCCGCGCGCGGGGCGACAAGCTCGGCGAAGCGCTCGCAGCCCTAAAAGACGATGTGGAATCGGTCGACTCCCTCTCGGCAATGGCCCCGGCGTTGAGTACACAATCGAGCCGCCTCGCCGAACGGGATACGCTCTATCTGCCGGCGAGGGGCGAAGAGCTGTCGCGCGCGCTCACCGAGGTTGGATTTTCGGTCGACCGGTTTGAAGACGCGCTCGCGTCGATGAAAAAACCTTCCCATCAAACCATTGCGCTCGACGATCTTCGAGGCAGGCCCTCGGCGATCTTGATGTCTCGGTATCTCGGGTTTGACGAGGGTGAACACCTCGTGGGCATTTATGTGCGCCCGCGCGACGTGCCCAACGCAATTGTACACATTGAAGAAACACTTTCAAAAACCGACTCGGGAGCGGTGCTCACAGGGTACACACGGCTTGAAAGTTCGCTCCGCGAGTCGCTCTCCAGTGACATTCCCAAGATCGCGCTTGTGGCGGCGTTGCTTGTGATCATGGCGCTCGCCGCGTCGCTTCGAAGTGTGCGCGACGTTGTGCTCGCGGCGATGGTTGTTTTGTGTGAAGTGGCGGCCGTTTTGCTTCTACTTCGCGTGTTTTCAATTCCGCTTCATGCGTACAGCGCGCTCGTGATCCCCGTGCTTTTGGGCATCACCGTCGATGAGGGAATGTTCCTTTTGCATCGCGCGAGAACAGAAGGAGCGGGTCCACACTTGATCGCGGCCACCCTCAAAGACGAAGGGCCGCCTATCGCCGCCACCGCGCTCACCACCGCTGTGGGTTTTGGATCGCTCGCGTTCTGCGACTTCGACGGCCTGCGCGATCTGGGTCTCGTGGGCGCCATTGGAAGCACCGTGGGGCTTTTCGTTGCGCTGAGCGTTGTACCCGCGGGCCTCCGACTGTTCACCGGTTCAACCGAAGCCCCGAAACTCAAGACCGACAACTGAAGCGCTGCGCCAAACTCCGTGGCGCTCCGGGATCTCCGAGAGGCACCCATGGAGGTTGTGTACACCATGGAGACTTGGGTACACATTAAGGCTGTGTACACCAATGGAGGCGGGGCGGCTCCCAGCGCGGAGCGAGGTGGATAAGCGGAGCGGAGTGGTTGGTTGAAAAAACGTTCGCCGTAAAAGGCTTTTTTAGCTGCGCTTTTTTGACGACGGCGTTTCGTTGAGTGTGGTGGCGCCCACCGGAAGCGGAGCGCCCATTTTCACGGCTGCGTTTTTCTCCACTTGGGCGCGATCTTCATCGTCGCCGAAAAGCGACGGGCCACCTTCGGCCCCGTGTTCCGCAAAAATGTGATCGGCAAGTTCTACCAATCTGTCGATGCCGTCGGCGTCGGCGTCGCCGAACGTTGTGACGGTCATTGTGGCGCCCTGAACGCGAAGCCACGCGCTCGGAACACCGCACAAAGCGCGGCGGATCGAGGGGGTGAGCCACTTGCCAATGGCTTTTGCATCGGCTCCTTCGATCAAGAATTTTTCCATCAGCTCAGGGTCTTTTTTGAACTGTACACCTGAGTTTTGAACGTGCGCGCCGTCGACAACGGGAAGCGGTCGCACAGTGAACGAAGGGCCGCGTTCTTCGAGCAAACCCGACACTGATTGGTAGTCACTGCCGCCGAAAAGATTGGCTTCAACGATGGAGAGGTACGCGAGATCGCGCACGAGTTCGAAGTGACTCACCACCTCACCCGCACCCACCGCGGCAAGAGCACCTGCGAGCGTGGACGGGATCTTTTTTACGCGCGCGGGGCCGGGATCCGCCGCTTTGGCCGGCGGCGGTGTTTTCTTTTTTGCATTCGGTTCGGGCCGGTAAGGCGACCCGCGCATGCTCTCGTCACCGCCGCGAAGTTCGCCCAAACTTCGGCGCCATAGATCCGCTTCACGGAGGCGCTTTTTGCGCTCTTTGCTCGATGCTTTTGTGAGCGAATAAATAAGCGCGATCAAAAGCGGTCCGGCAACCCACAGCCAGAGCGAGCTGCGAGGCGGCATATAAGCCCAAGGGTTGGACAGCAAGTCGTCCAGCATGCGCGCACCGTAGACGCGCACGGCGGAAGTGGCAATGCACTTCCGTCGCCGAATCGCGGCGCGTGGCGAGCGGCCATCGGCGCCGACTGGGACTCAAAAGGGGACGCGCGCCGGGCCGTGTTTGAAGCGGCTTTTGACACGCCGCACGAGGGTTGGTAGCGCGGCCTTGTGACAGCGCAATCCATCCCGCGCCTCATCGGCGTGATTCATCTTCCTCCCCTTCCGGGAAGCCCTCGTTTTGAAGGAGATCTCGCATCGATTGCCAAACGTGCGAGCGCCGAAGCGGCTTTGCTCGAAGCGGCGGGCTTTGATGCGGTGATGATCGAAAACTTCGGCGACGCACCTTTTTTGCCGGGCCGCGTGGAGGCGGTGACGGTGGCAGCCATGACGGCGTGTGGCCTCGCTGTGCGGGAGCGCGCGCCGAAACTCGCACTGGGCATCAATGTGCTGCGAAACGACGCCGAATCGGCGCTCGCTGTTGCATCGTGTACACAAGCAACAATGGTGCGGGTGAATGTACACAGCGGCGCGCGGGTGACGGATCAAGGCGTGATTGAAGGGTCGGCGCACGCAACGCTTCGGCTCAGGCGCGCTCTAGGTGGTGTACACATCAAACTTTTGTGCGACGTGGACGTGAAACATTCGGCGCCGATCACGCCGCGGCCGATTGAAGAAGAAGCCGAAGAAGTCGCGGCGCGTGGGTTGGCCGACGCAGTGCTTGTGACAGGTACCGGCACCGGTCGAGGCGTGGACACCGGTGATCTCGAACGCGTTCAGAAAGTGGTTCATGTGCCGACGCTGGTGGCAAGCGGAGCCACCATTGACACTCTGGCCGCCCTTCGGCGGGCGCACGGCGTAATTGTCGGTACGGCGCTGCGAGCATCGGGTCGGGCCGGCGATCCCATCGACGCGCAATGCGCGCAAACGTTCGCTGAAGCGTTTCGCCGGGTATTTTCCAACGAGGTGCGGTAAGCAGAGTTTCTCTGCGCGCATGGACGTGAGTTTCGGCCGCGCGGCGTTATGGCTTCTTCCTTTTTTTCCAAAGTGACACGTTTTCTGCGGCGCGAAGCGTGGGTGTTGCTACTCGGCACACTGGCATTCGTCACGCGAATTGTCTGGAACACCATTGTTCATCCGCCGCGAAACTACGTGTTTTCAGACATGCACGGTTATTTTGACCGTTCACACGACTTTGTAAAACAGCCGCTCACCGGCACGTACGACTATCTCGCTTTCTACCCATGGGGTACCCACGTTTATTTGGGGTGGATTCGGCGGCTTTTTACCACTCCACAAACCTGCCCACGCGAGGTGAAAGATGCCATTGCGGGGGCGGGTTGTTGGCCCATGGACATTGGGATGGCGCTTTTGGGCGCCATCGGCGTTGTGTACACCGTGCTCATCGCGAGGCGTTTGACTCAGGTCACGTCGGAGCACCGAAACACCGGCAAACGTCGATGGGTATATGTGGTCGTCGGTTTCGCCGCGCTGCTATACTACCCATTTCTGTCGCAGGGTTCTTACTACCTGAGTGAAACGCCTTTTTTTGCCTGTTTGGCGGCGGCAACCTTCCATTCACTTCGGCTTTGCGACGAGGGTAAGTCAGGCGACGCTGTGGCGTTTGGCATTTTTGTGGCACTCGGCACCTCGGTTCGCCCGCAGATGCTGATGAGCGTTGTTTTTCTCGCGGTGTTTTGGTTTTTCAGGCGATCTCGATTGCCCGGCGCAACGCTCAAAAAACTGGTTTTAGCCATGGTGCCCGTAGCGCTCATGCTTGTTTTTTCGGCTATTCGAACCACCAGGCATTTGCGCGTGATGGACAAAAACGAGTTTGCGCTTGTCGCCGCCAACGACGCGCTCAACTACGCGTTTGGCCGCTGCCACGCCATTGGAATTGAGGCGCGAACGAACACGTATCGAAGCGCGTTTGGCCCGCCTTCGCTGGGCTCCCTTCACTTTGGAGCGCGTGACCAACGCAGAAAGGGCAAGCCTGTATATCTGGAGCTTGACCCGGCTCTTCCCGACGATCCGGCGTGTGAAGTCAACAAGCGGCACAAGGAGAAAAAGGAGCCGACGGAGCCTTGTCTACTTGTACAAGGGCGCATGTGGAGCCGCCCTGCATTTAACGAGCTGGCCAAAAAGTGCATTCAAAAAACAGGTTGGCTCCGACAGGGTTATTACGCGTTTACCCACGTTGTATTAAACTTCGGGTTTAATATCACCTGGCCCGATTCAGGTCAGCGGCTCCGGTATACTCCGGTATTGGGTATACCCATCCCAACCGGGCGACCGATTATGGAAGGGTTTCAGCTGGGGTTTGGGGCGTCCATCGTACCGTTTGGTATTGTGGGATGTGTGCTGGCCTTCCAAAAAAAGCGCACCCGTGAGGGGCTATTGGCCATGCACATTTGGGCGTCGCTGTTGGTTGCGGCGCTCTACTTTGGCGAAACGCGCCTGCGCACCCCGTATGATTTTATATTCATCATTCTCGGGTTTGACCTGATGGGTAGATTGGCTACCTGGGTGGGTAGAAAAATCCGAGCCAAAACCGCCCGCGGTTAACCCTCCGCGCGACGCGCAACGCCCACGCGTTGATTGATCTGACTGCGTAACAAACAAAGCACACTCTGCGCATGCGAGGTTCTACACTGAACATACGACGCGGTTAATAATACTTCCAAAATGAAAGGATGCGCCATGAACGTGCAAACGTCATCTCCTTTAGGCAGCAACCAACCCCCGCCGAACAAGCCATTTTCGCGCTTGATTTGGTTTATACCGTGGGTCTTTCTGATCATCCTTTCGTTTGCACAAGGCGCATGCACGTGCATAACGAGCGACCCGCCGCCGCCGCGTGAAATCATCGCATGTGTACCCCAACACGAAACGCGCGCTACCAAACTTCCCACCTCGCCCGCAAGCGAAACCGCCGCCGCCGGTAGCTTACAAGGGACATTTTCTGTCACCCCACCGGTGAAGCTTCTTTTGTAGTTCCTATACCCACTCCCGCGGGTAGAGCTGGGATAGAACCTAAAATTGCCCTCGCTTACAACAGCGCCGAGGGAGACGGTGTAGCGGGTCAAGGTTTTTCCCTCAGCGGTTCATCGGCGATCACGCGTTGCCCCAAAAATATCGCCCAAGATGGGGAGATCCGCGCTGTCAGGTATGACAGTCAGGACAAACTTTGTTTGGATGGTCAACCGCTTGTCATCGTCGCCGAAGAAACGGGACAAGTGGAATACCGGACCTTACCCGACACCTTTGTCAAAGTGGTAGGCTATGCCCCTAGCGCGGGCGTTCCGCAATGGTTTGAAGTGTTCGCTCCGAATGGCGTGATCACCGAATATGGTAGAAGCGCAGCGACAAGACCGCGCGGACCCAACAATTCTACCCGCGCTTGGCTAGCTGCCAAAACCCATGACGGCCGCGGCAATGCGTTGACATACGGGTATTGTTTCGCCGATGCCGATGAGTACACCGCCGAATATGCCCTTGATGAAATTCGGTATACCCAATTTGACGGCACGCCCGCGCTTGAACCGACACGGGCCGTCAAGTTTGTGTACGCGCAACGCAAGCCCGAACAAACGAGGCTTTCTTTTTCCCATGGGATGGGGGTGCAACGCTCTTTACAACTCAACGAGATCCAAATGGTCGGCCCCGATGAAGAATTGGTCACATGGGTAGATTTGGAGTACACACGGAGCGAAACCACCGGCCGCACCTTACTCACAAAAATAGAAGAATGTGCGGCGGATGGAGTCTGTAAACCCGCAACGCTTTTTTCATACTCCACCGGCGAAAAAGGCTTTATCGATCACCCCACCGCTCTCGATTCGCCCACGTCCCGCAAGGCAAGCCCAATGCTTGTGGATATGGACGGCGATGGGATGGACGACGTGTTAATCCCTGACACCCATCCCGCCCTTTCTACCCCTGCAAACCCGATCACAGAATGGCGGCTTTTCCACAATGGCACCTTGCCCGGTGAAAGTGTCACCTTTTCAGATCTGACCGTTCCTTACATCCAAAGTGACGTGTTTGTGGCCGATCCAACCGGTTCCGCCGACCCTCCCCAACTGCAGCCCGAATTTGGCACCGTCATTGATTACAACCAAGACGGCCGCAAAGACATTCTACTCCATGACATCTACCAACAGGGTGTGACATGGAAGATCTTAATCGCCAAACCCGCCCCTCAAGCCGGACCCAACACCCCCACATTTGACATGGTAGACACAGGGATCGCTCGCCCCTTTGGCATCGGCGCCCAACCTGTACCACCCGCGTTGTCTAACAAAAACGGCTCCATGCACTTGGCCGACATCGACGGCAATCGCGTTGCCGACTTGATCCAATGCACCGATCACAGTGACTCACTCACCGGTGACCCTTCCAAACCTGAATGGAAGGTGCACCGCTGGAACCCGGCGCAAGGTGGCTCCCCGATGGGATTTGACCCCTCGGGAGAAGTGATCGAAGCGCTCGAATTATACCGATGCGACGTCGACCTGAAAACGGCTGACATCGACGGGGACGGCAAAACAAATCTTCTTGTGGTGCCGCTTGAAGTGGCAGGTGATGGATCTGAAATTCAGGGTGTGTATTACGAAGCGCTCTCCCGCAACGAAAACGGCACGTGGGAAATTCGCGAAACAAATCTACCCATTCCCGCCCCAGGTGGACGCGTAGTGTTTCTCGATGTGAACGGGGATGGTCTACCCGATGCAGTAGAGTCAGGTTTTTCGAACGGCCGGCTCTATACACTCCTCAACACGGGCAACGGTTTTGTACCCTCGCAGCTCAGTTTGGATGGTGGCGGTTACGGCGGGCAGGATGCGCTTTTCCGCTTTGCAACCCCAATCGACGCCAACGGAGACGGCAGGCAAGATCTTCTCGTACCCATGTTCGCCGATGGACTAGGTGGCTGGTGTTTTTCTACTGCGCGCCCCGCTGACGCGTCCTCGCTGCGCTTCCGGTGCTCAAATACGCAGCGTATGTTCCGCTCCGGTTCTCGCTCGGACGCGTGATCGGGGCTGCTCGTCACGAAAAACACCAGCCACCTCGGCGCAAGTGGAGAACCGCCTGAATGGGTGTTTCTCATTGCACAACCGGGCATCCGATCGACGGCCACGTTTACCATCGAACCATCGGGCATTCCATTTGAACCGCTCTTGGGTGAAGCGGTCACTCTCGCCGATCCTCACGGGCCGCGCATCGGCGATCTGAACGGCGATGGAGCTTCGGATGTTGCCATTTGGTTGAGTGGCAAGCTCCACATTTTCGAAAATCAAGCGCGCGATCAAGACCTATTGATCGGTGTACATCAGGGCTCTAACCCGCACGACCCCACCGATCCTGAATATGTGCCGGATGTGAGCATTTCGTATGGACACCTGACCGATTCTACCATCACAGCGAATACCGATTCAGGCGCCTTGTCCAACGAGAGCGCGCTCTACCTTTCGCGATGGGACAAGGCCAACGAGTGCACCTACCCGCGACGGTGCAGCGTTGGCGCGCGCCGCGTCGTTTCCGGCTACAGGCTATTTGATGGGGTGGATGGTGAGCGGCGGTATAGCTTGCGGTACCGAGATGGACGGGTATTCGTGGCGCAAGGCTTTTTGGGGTTCGGCGCGCAACGATTCGAATATGATCGGTTGACGAGTAGAGTTTCCCGAAGGTCCATTCCCATTCGCGAAGACGCGCCCGAGAACAAAGTCGAATGGGAAACATTTGTCACCGACGGGTTAGGTCGCGAGGTCAAACGCACGGCGGCATTCGGCGCCACCACAGAAACCGAGTTTGATGGACTGACCATCAAGACGACCGATCCGCTTGGAAACGTGAGCATCGCAGAAAACGACGCCTTGGGTAGAAAGATCGCCGTCACCGACGCGGCCAACGGCGTGACGATGTACACCTACGGCCCCTTTGGTCGAATGGTAAAAGTGACCGGGCCCGACGGGGCCGCCACGCTCACCACATTCGATGCGATGGGTAGACCGATCGCCACGGTGGACCCTGACAAGGGAACGGCGAAGCAATCCTACAACTCGTTTGGTGAGTTGGTTTCATTGGTAGACGCCCTTGGAAATGAAACCACCTTCGAGCGTGACCCGATCGGTCGAGTGACGAAGCGCCTCGACGATTTGGGGGCTACCACCGAAATCACAACGTGGACATACGACACGGCCCCGAACGGAAAAGGGAAGATCCACCATGTAAAGAGTATCGACGCAGAAAAAACGTACACCTATGACAAATTAGGAAGGGTAGAAAGTGTCAGCTTGGAGGTGATAGGGAGCAGCCCCGCGATGGCAGGAAAGATCGGTTATGATCTCTTCGGCCGCATGGAATCGCTGACCTACCCAACAGTCAAGAGCAGCGCACCTTTCGCAGTGGTCCAAGAGTATGACGCGCACGGGTTTACCCGTAAGGTGCAAGACCGAAACAGCGACTTGACCTACTGGCAACTCACTGGGGTAGACGATGCGGGAAGGTTTGCGCAGGAACAAATGGGCAATGGGGTTTCCACTACCCATCGAACCTATTTCTCCGCGCAACAGCGCTTGAAAAGCATCACCACAGAAAACGCAGCGGGTTTGGTGCAAAGTTTGGAGGTTGAATGGGATGCGCGCCTCAACCTGAAAAGCCGCACCGATGATTTGCAACCGCAACACACCACCGAGCGATTCAGGTACGACGCGCTTGAGCGGCTGACGTGCTCGTATTTCTCCGCGCAAGAAGACCTTTCAGCGCCTTGTGATTGGAGTTACCAATACGCGCCGAATGGCAATCTGACATACAAGTCAGACGTGGGCGCGCTGGAGTATAACGACCCCGCCCATCCTCACGGTGCAACAACCGCGGGAGGCGCCGCATACCAGTACGACGCGACCGGAAACCAAACGGCTCGCCCCGGAGGGGTGAAGGTCGCGTACACCGCATTTGACCTACCCAGGACGATCACCCAGCCGAATGGGGAGATCACCTTTGGGTATGACGGCGACCAAAAACGCGTACGCAAAACAACCACAACGCATGAAACGCTTTATTTCGTAGACCTGTACGAACGTGTCAAAGACGCCGCGAACGCGATCACCGAGCGGTTTTATGTGCGCTCCCCTGAACGAGTGATCGCGATTGTCACGCGGGGAGGGAATCAACCGGGCACAACGTATGTGCACACCGACCATTTGGGATCGGTGGATGCACTCACCGACGCCGATGGTAAGGTCACCGCGCGGCGCAGCTACGATGCCTTTGGCCAACGGCGCAATCCTGAATGGGGCGCTCCAGTGCCGGCGAGTTTTCCAGATTCGACTTCGCTTGGATTTGCCGGTCACGAAGATGATGGGGAAATCGGCCTCGTGAACATGAAAGGGCGGATGTTTGATCCCAAGTTGGGTAGGTTTGTGAGCACCGACCCAATTGTGCAGGATTGGACATTCAGCCAAGCGTGGAACCCGTACAGTTATGTTTTCAACAATCCGTTGACGTATACTGACCCAAGCGGATTTGACGGTGAACCTCAGCGCGAAGCGTCTCTACCCGTGGGCCCCAATGGGTTTGTGGAGATTTCTGTACCGGGAATAAAGGCCGGACCGCCCAAGGAAGAGAAACCCAAGAAAGAGACGGAACACGGGGTAGGTGAGCCGAATACCGACGTGGACACTACGGGATCGGAAGACATAACGGCCGAACCTGACGAAGAAGCGGAAGACGAGCCTTGGTATAATCATCCCGTTCTTCAGACAATGGCTGGCGGGTTTAACGGTGCGCTTTTGGGCATTGTACCCGGTGCTGGGGTGGCCGAAGAAGCAGCCCTCGCAGAGGGGTTGGTCGAGCGCCGTTCGGTGTACTTTGAGCGCGGCAAGGCGCTTGGGATGATCGGCGGCGGTTTGTACACCACAGCCATGTCGCTTGGTGGGGAGATCTTCGGCGGCGCGGCGACCGTGACGGGGGTCGGTGCGGCCGTTGGAGTGCCGGCAATTGCTATTTCTACCGTTGGGGTGGTGGGTGGAGCGGGAAACATTCTGGCGGGAATCAACGCGTGGATGTCGATGTCAGGCGCGACGCCCCCGGATTCGGCGCAGCCCCGAGTGAGCGGCGAAGCGCTCAAGGCAGCGCGCAAGGAGTTTGCGTCGGTCAAGCCGAAGTTTTGGAAGAACGAAGCCGCAACGAATCCCGGGAAGTACACTCCAGCACAGCTTGAAGACATGATGAAGGGCAATGCTCCAATAGGATCCGATGGCTTTCGCATGGAATTGCACCACTACAAACCGCTCGCCGAAGGTGGTACAAACGACTTCGGCAATCTTAGGCCGTTGACAAGAACCGAGCATCGGCTTGGCGACAATTACCGAGTAAACCACCCCAACCTGCCGTGAGGTCTGCCGGTGACTTTTCAAGAACTTGAGAATACACTCAGATCCGCTCCTTCCGCGCGCGTTGGCGTCGGAGCTACAGAGTCTGAAATCGGGCGTGCCGAGTCTGAGTTGGGTACGCGTATTACCGGAGACTACCGCGCGTTTTTGGCTGCATTTGGTTGGTTGGAGTGGGAAGGTAAGGAAGTTTATGGACTGGGTTCCGACGTCCCATTTCACCTGAACCTGGTAGAAATTACGGTCAGCGAGCGCGGCGCTATGCAGCCACCGCTGCCGCACAATCTTTTGCCGCTAATGAACGATGGGGCTGGAAACCTCTCGTGTTTGGACACTGGCTCGCCCAGGCAAGAGGTAGTTTTTTGGGATCACGAAGACTCGACGGCACAGCGTCCGCAAGTCGAGGCGGGAACGTTCTTAGAATGGCTGGTTGAGAAGCTGGAACTGAATCCCGATCGTTGAAGCCGATGACCTGAACGCCGCCAATTCGCGGTGGCGCGCAGACGTACGCTGCGTCCTCCACATGGCGATCGTCGCCGCGTTGGGCTTCAACCCAATCGTTCGAGCGTTCTACGAGCGCCTTCGCTCACGCCCCTTGACAGTCAATACGGCTCCTCCGTGATTTTCGCGGTGAAGAGACGTCACACGCATCGAAACACGCCCGGTGGTTGCGTGGTGGCGGCGGTTACCATGAGTACACAAAGATCTAAACGAGTACAGAGTCATCAACCACGGTGGTGGCTTCTTCGCGGATGGTTTTGGCGTCGCTGTCACTTCGAACCGCGAGTTTGTAGAGCGCCAACAAAATCCGCGGCTCGCTGTCGATGACCGCGTGAAAATCTTCTTCTGACAAAAACAACGTGACCGTTGGGTGAAGCGCCACGACTTCAACCTCCATGGGGCGGCGCAGCACCAACGAGTCATGCCCCACAACATCACCGGCCGAGAGCGTTCCTCGAACCAGCGGTTCACCCGACTCGTCCAATGAGGTTTGGCTCACTTCACCCGAAGCAATCAGGTGTACACCGTCGGCCGGCCTGCCGCGAAAGAAGAGCACCTGGCCTTTTTCAATGAGCCGAGGTGTACACCCGGCCACGAGCGCGCTGCGACCTTCTTCACGAACGAGGGCAAAAAGCTCGCTCATTCGAATGAGGTTTGAAACCATTCTTTCGCGCGCAAAAACGCTCAACTCGTCACCCACTTCAGGGTGTTTTGAAACCACGCCGTCGAGAGCGTCGCGAGACACTCGAACAACAATGGTAGGTCGGCTCGCGAAGACGCCGGCGGCGCGTGGAGCACGCGACAAAAGCGCCATTTCACCGAACACTGCACCGTTTGTGAGGCGCGACAAAGTCACCGTTTCGCCGTCGCGTTCACGCTCGGCGTGGAGTTCACCGCGGGCCACAAAGTACGCATCGGTGCCCTCCGATCCCTGCTCCACAACGCGCGTTGTTTCAGGAATCCACTCGGCCGAAAAGGCGCCCACGAGTGCTCGCAAACCCGCGCAATCGAGCTTTGAAAACAGAGGCAACTGAGCGATGCCGGGACGAGCGGTTTCTGTCAAATGTTGCCGGTGGGCTTCGTGCACGATCTCGGTGGCTTTGTTGAGCAACGATGCACCCATGAGAACGGCGTGAAGCGGTTGAAAACTTTCCGCCGGAGGCAGCGGCGGGGGCGGTGGCATCCCTTCACCAAGCCGCGGTGAATCACGACAAAACGCTTCTGCTATTTCATCAAGAAGGGAGTTTGGATCGCCTCCCAACTCTTCAAACTGTCGGGCCGCGACAACAGCGAGGGGAAGATTTTCGAGATCGATCGCGCGCGAAACAGCAAGCTTGCATGCTTCACGTCCCACTTCTTGTCGACCCAAATCACCTAACAATCGCCCGCAGACAACAAGCCCCGTAGCCATGAGCGGATCGTGTTTGACAATCGCCGCGGCCCAACGGAGCGCCGCTTCGCGTTCATTCGCAAACAAGAGCGACAATGCTCGGTCAATCGGTGATTCAAGCGTGTGGGAGGAGCCGGGCAAAACAGGTGCTGCGGTTCGCATTGCGGCGACTTTTACCACAGGCAGGCGCGCATTCATCGGGAGAACAAACCCGCCTTGGGGTTCGTTTCTGTCAGAAGTGTGTCGAACGCCTAAAATGAACCCGAAACGTGAGATCTTCGGCTATCGTTGCTTGATGCGAAAGTCGGCTTCTTTGGCCTCACTACTTGCGTTCTTTGCAATAGCCGCCGGCACCGGTTGTGACGACGGCACATCGACAACGGGCACCGGTGGAACCGGCGCCGGAGGTGACAACACCACGGGCTCCACAAGCACCACAACGGGCACCGGTGGAACCGGCGGCTCTACCGGTGGCAGCGGAGGCACCGGTGGAACCACCGGCGGCACCGGCGGAACCACCGGCGGCACCGGTGGAACCGGCGGCGGCACCGGCGGCGGCACCACCATGCCCACGCTTGACCCCGTTGTGGATTGCAACGTTCCTGATATCAACCCACCCGCAGACCCCAAGGCAACGTGTGAAGTTGCAACGGCCGGAACGGCGGGTGTCATTCTTCGCGGAACCTTACTCTTGCCTGACCAGGTCATGCACAAAGGTGAGGTCTTCATCGCCGGTGATGGGAAGATCGCTTGTACTGCATGCGATTGTTCAACCACCCCCGGAGCCGACAAAGCCACGGTGATGAATTGCGCCAACGGTGTGATCACACCCAGTCTAATCAACCCTCACGATCACATTACTTTCGCGCAAAATGCGCCCAAAGCGCACCTTGACTCAATGGGTAACCCGTCCAGGTATGACCACCGGCATGAATGGCGTATGGGCGCCGGGGTCAACAAGCCCAAGATCACCGCTCCCGGCGGCGCTACAGCTGCCGACGTGCGCGTTGCAGAACTCCGATTTGTCATGAGCGGCGCTACCATCGCGGCAAGCGCGGGTGGTCAGGCCGGTTTGCTGCGCAACCTCGACGCAAACGGTTTGGGTGAAGGGGTTGCCTTGGATGTCAACTCCGATACCTTCCCACTCAACGACTCGTCGGGCGTTACAGATACCAACGCGAGTGACGGGTGCGACTACGGTGCTTCGCCCACAACGGCCACCGAAATTGCTCAGGATGAAGCGTACCTTCCGCACATCTCTGAAGGTGTCAACGACGAGGCTCACACCGAGTTTTTGTGCACAAGCACGCAGCCGCCTCCCACCGGCGCCCACGATATTATTCAACCCAAAACAGCCATCATCCACGCTGTTGGATTGTCCGCAGTGGATGTTGCCAAAATTCGAACGGACACTGCCAAGGTGATCTGGTCACCACGCTCCAACGTGGATCTCTACGGCAACACCGCTCAGATCACTCTCCTCGACTACCTGGGTGTACCCATTGCACTCGGTACAGATTGGCTGCCGAGCGGCTCAATGAATGCTCTGCGTGAGCTGCAATGCGCCGATGAACTCAACAGTCAGTTTTACGGGGGCCACTTTACCGATAAACAACTTTGGCAAATGGTCACTACCAACGGCGCGCTGGCGCTTGGGGTAGAAAGTGTACTCGGTTTAATGAAGGTGGGTTATTGGGGTGATGTGGCCGTATTCAACGGCAAAAATAACAAAGACTACCGTGCGGTCATTTCAGCCACCATGGGTGAAGTGGTGCTCGTTTTGCGCGGCGGCGAACCGCTCTACGGCGACTCGGCGGTTGTTGAAGCGATTCGCCCCGGGTGTGAACCCATTGCGGTGTGTACCTACGATAAACGCGCGTGTGTGGCGGCCGATGTCGGCGGCAACGTGACCCTCGCATCGCTTGTAACGGCGGCGCAAGGAACCTACCCATTGTTCTTCTGCCCCAGTGCAAACGACCCGGTGGGTGTACCTACCAACGAGCCAAGCTGCATTCCCTACCGTCCGGGGGAGTATAACGGTCCGGTGGGTGGAACAGACGACGACGGCGACGGCGTGGACAACGCCGCAGACAACTGTGCCGCAGTGTTCAACCCCAAACGTCCGATGGATGACGCTCAACCCAACGACGACGGCGATATGTTGGGCGACGCCTGCGACCCCTGTCCGCTCGACGCGAACAACGCATGCGCTGTCACCGACGCCAACGACCTGGACAATGACACCTGGCTCAATGGGTATGACAACTGCCCGTACAAGGCCAACTCCAGCCAAACCGACACCGACGGTGACGGTCACGGCGACCTGTGCGACAAGTGTCCAATGGTTCCAAACCCCGGTTTGGATCCGTGCCCGGCGGTTCCGATCTCCATCAAGGCTGTTCGCGATCCGAGCGATCCCCAACACCCGGCCATCGGCGACACGGTCACCGTGACCGATGTGTACGTAACCGCCGTTCGTCCGAAAATGGGCACTTCGCAGGGCTTCTACATCCAGGATACCTCGCTCACGCCTTTCTCGGGCGTGTTCGTCTTTACAGCGGGCACCTCCCCCACGGTTCAGGTGGGTAACAAAGTATCAATTACCGGTGTGTACGATGAGTTCTTTGATTTGTCTGAGTTGAAGACTCCCACTGTCACGGTGACCGATATGGGCACCACTCTACCCTTCCAACCCATCGCCATTGCCGACCCGTCTACCATTGCGACAGGTGGCGCCATGGCTGAAGGGTATGAGTCAATGTTGCTCAAGTTGGGAGCTGTTTCGGTGGTGAATGGCAACGCCGACGGCGCCTTTATGGGGATGCCGGACTTTGATGAATTTGTTGTGACGGGCAACCTGCGCATTGACGATCTGATTTTTGATAATCAGGCAAACATGGGGCTCAACAACATCTGCGATGTGGGTAAGGCCTTCATGTCCATCACGGGCGTTCACGCTTATTCGTTCTCCAATTTCAAGTTGGAGCCGCGAAACGCCGCCGACTTTGTGTTGCTCGACGCGGCAGATCCCAACTACTGCAAGCCCTTCCCCTGATAGTCGCTCGTGACCTGTGCGCATCTCGCGGTGCGGTTTATCCCGAGCGCCCGCGGATGGGGCCCCCTAACCCCCACCGCAGTGGCGCACGGGGCCCAAACCGCACCGCTCGAACGCGCACAGGTCACTCGCTCCTTTACCCCGGTGAAACACGGCGGTCCCCCCATTCACCGCTCGGCCGCGCACAGGTCACTCGCTCCCTTGACCCAATAGAAACTAAGCGTATGCACCGGTGGGGTCCAAACCGCGCCGCTCGTTCGCGTACAGGTCACTCGCTCCCTTGCCCAAACAGAACTGAGCGTATGCAGCAGTGGGGTCCAAACCGCGTCACTCGTTCGCGCACAGGTCACTCGCTCCTTTGCCCCGGTCACGCCACCGCTCAAACACGGCGGTCCCCCCATTCACCGCTCGTTCGCGCACAGGTCACTCGCTCCCTTGCCCCGGTCACGCCACCGCTCAAACAGGGCGGTCCCCCCATTCACCGCTCGGACGCGCACAGGTCACTCGCTCCCTTGCCTCGGTCACGCCACCGCTCAAACAGGGCGGTCCCCCCATTCACCGCTCGGCCGCGCACAGGTCACTCGCTCCTTTGCCCCGGTCACGCCACCGCTCAAACACGGCGGTCCCCCCATTCACCGCTCGAACGCGCACAGGTCACTCGCTCCCGTGCCCCATAGGTTGTGCACGCAGTCTAAGTTGCCCCCTTGGGGTGCATGTGTACACATGCACCCGGCCCCCCACGCGTCGTGCTCGCTTCGCTGCGCGCGCCGCGGGGGGCCTACCCATGGGCTATCCCAACAGGTTTACAGAGTTTCACCGGTGATGTGTTCGTAGAACAGGTTTCTCAACTCGCTGTGACCAACCGTGCTTGGGTGGATGCAATCATCCACATACCAATTCGGGTTAGACTGAAAGCCGTGCCCGTAAAAATAGGTGTGCATGTCCACCAGCGTTTGACCGTGGGCCGCCACCTCTTCCGCAATGACCGTGTTCCAGTTTGTAAAATAGGTATCGGTCGGCTGGGCAGGGAAAAGGCTCAGTGGAAACTTGCACCCATAGTCAGAGTATTTTCCCGATCCGTCGCTCGAATCGTAGATGTTTCCCTCAAAGACGTGAACATCTACCCCCGGGCCAAAGTGGTTTGGTGTGCCCAAAAGGTCGAGCGCGTTCTTAACATTTTGCCGCATTTCATTGCGTTTTGACTCATCTATCCCACCGAGGATTTGCGCAATGGCTGCCTTCATGTCGTTGCCACCGCTTGTAATCACAACCGCGACAGGCCCGGTGAGCGTGCTGGGTAGAGAGTTGATTTGCATGACGAGCGCGTCGGTTTTTGAGCCGCTTTGAGCTTGATGGTGGTACTCAAGCGCACCGTATTTGGCCTCCAAGTCCGTGTGGAGAAGGTTGTAATAATACGGTCCGTCTCCACCGCCGTCGCTGATGGAGTCGCCCAAAATAACAAGCGACCCCACGTCGAGTAGAGCCGAACCACCTCCCGCTCCGGTACCGGTGGTAGAAGTGGAGGTAGACCCGCCTGAACCCGATGTGGATGTGGAGCCCGTTGAGTCCGACGCGCCTGACCCGGTGGTGAAGCCACCACTGCCACCCTGACCTTGGCCACCCGACCCGGCCTGCCCGGCCGTATTGCTGGACGTTGTTGAACCGCCGCTGCCGGTTTGGGTAGATCCGCCGTCGCAGCCCGCTGCGACGAGCAGCGCCACGGCCAACGTGGTGGAAAACAGGTTGGAACGGACCGGTAAGATTTTTACAGGAAACATAAAACACCCCGAACTGAGTGGGCAGTGAAAGTGTTGCCTCCTAACACCCCGGGCCGCGCGGGGGAATACAATTCGAAACGAGAGCTTGTCAGAAATCTCGGCGTTGACGCGAACGCCCGGCAGCGTGTACAAATGCACGCAGCCACGACCTGACACCCCATCTCTGGGCTTTGAATTTTACGGTGTAGAGATGTTTGTTGAACGCGGCGGCGAGTTGGTTTTGCCGGGGCCTTTTCTGCACGAAAAAACGCAGTTTCGTTCTTTCTGGTTCAAGGCCGAACTTGAACGGCTGCGGCGGTTATGCGAGCGCGATTTTAACGAACCGAGCGGCGGCGCCGTGCGGGTCAGCCCCCTTTTCGATCAGGTGGCGCTCGCGCTTGCCCGCATTGACAACGTTTTTTCGCTCTCCCCTTTAGCTACCAAAAGCGCGGCAAAAGAGCATGACTTCGCGCTTTGGATTCCCGTTCAGGTTGAAACGGAGAGGGAGCGGTTTGTTGCGTTTTATCTACCCTACGTGTTTGTCGACCAACCTTTTGCCATGGCCACCGGGCGCGAGGTGTACGGTTTTCCAAAAACGCTGGCTCACTTTTCCTACCCACCCAATCCTCAGAAGCCGGGTGTACACACGGTAAGCACGTGGCATATCCCTCATCCCGGGGCCGATCTGGCGCTTGCACCGCTTTTTACAATCGCGCCAACGGGTGAGTTTTCAAGCCCGGCGGGGTGGGCCTCCATCCTTTCTCACACGGGTGAATTGATGGGGATACGCGAGGCGTTTGCTCCGGGTTTTGCGCTCAATTCTAAACTGGCCCAGTCGGTTTTGGGGGCGGAGGTAAAACTTCTATTTTTGCATCAGGTGCGCGATGCCGAACAACCCACCCGGGCTCTTCTGCAACAGGTGCTTGTGGCGTCGTGCAAAGTGCGCGCTCTCCACGATGTAAAACCTCTTGTTCATCAATACAGGGTCCAAGTGCACCCGTCGTCAAGCCACCCTTTGGCCAAAGAAATTGGACTGTCAGGCGGCTCGGCGCTTACCACCGCGTCGGTGCTTGTAGAATTCGACTTTGAGGTGGGGCACGGGCGCTCGCTTTGGCGGGGCGGAATGTTGGGCACACCCAAAGTCAATGAACGGGTAGGTTCACCTGTCCGCCCCAAGCGAAAAATCGCCGTTCTGGGCGGTGGTCTCGGGGCGCTTTCAGCTGTGGCGGCGCTCACCGACACCGCTCAAAAAGCGGGTGAGTTGGAAGTGACGGTGTTTGAAGCCACAGGTCATCTGGGTGGAAAAGGCGCCAGCGTTCGCAACCCGGAGGCCCGCGGTAGAATTGAAGAGCACGGGCTGCACCTGTGGTTTGGGTTTTACGACCATGCGTTTGAGTTAATGCGCACCGTCTACAAAGAAAACAATCGGCCGCCGGGTTCACCCCTTCGCACGCTTGAAGATGCGTTTTTGCCCCACGACCGAATTATGTTTTATCACTCTACCCATGTGCGGTCGCCCTCGTGGGTGCTTGATTTTCCGCGCCGAGATGCCGAGGTGGGAAAGCCGGCCAAAACCCCGGCCCAACTGGTAGAGCACCTGGCTTTTCTATTTCGATCGGGCTCTAAAATCCTTCTTTCAGACCCGGACGGCTTTCATGTTTCGCCGGCGGTAAAAAAGGCTCTGTTCTTGTTTGCCACGCTGTCTACTCTGCTGGTTGACCAGGGGTTTCGAGGCGCCGGCAAATACCTTCCTTTGGTTGCGCGAGTGCGGGGTCTTTTGCGAAACACGGTTGAAAAAGCCGCGGAGGGGCAGGCAGATCGGCAGCGTATTGTGTTTTTTATAGACCTTGCGCTCACCTGTTTGACGGGCATTTTGGCCGACAATCTGGTTGAAAAAGGGTTTGACTCCATCAACCACCTTGACTTGCGTGAGTGGCTTGCGCGGCACGGCGCATCGGACAACGTGCTTCAGAGTCCACAGCTCAAAATTGTGTACGACATGACGTTTTCGTACAAGGACGGCGATCGAAACAAACCCAGTATAGCCGCGGGCGCGGGGCTCTTAATGACGCTTCGCATGGCGTTTGACTACAAAGGTTCGTTTCAGTGGAAGATGAACGGGGGATGGGTGAGGTGGTATTTTCACCCCTTTATGAAGTGTTAAAAAAACGTGGTGTACACTTTCGGTTTTTTGAAATGGTAACCCACCTGAGCCTGAGCGACAGCGGTACACAAATCACGGGCATCCGTTTGGAAAAGGCTCTCAGAGTGGAGGGTGAATATCAACCGTTGGAAATCATCAACGGCGTGCCCTGTTGGCGCAAACACGCAGACCCGGCGCAAACCTCACCATGGCCCACTACAACCGATGCCGATGAACGCCAAGAAGAGCTTCTTTGGGGCCGTGATTTTGACTTGGTGATCCTTGCCATCCCCGCGGGCGCGCTGGAACCCATTTGCTCGGAGTTGGTACAAACGCACCCACGTTGGAAAGACATGATCGCGCACCTTCCAACCACGGCCACAGCATCGTGCCAAGCTTGGTTAAACTGCCCTGTTGAAAGCGTCGGTTGGGGTGGACCCAATCCTGAAAAAGGGCCTGTGGTGGGAGCGTTTTCAGGTTTGTTTGATACATGGGCCGATATGACCCATACCCTTGCGCACGAAGGGTTTGATGCCGAAGGCGGTCCAAAACAGGTGGCCTATTTTTGCGCCCCTTACCCAAACCCGCCTGAACCCTCTCGGGCGGCGGCCTCGCAACGGTTGGCAGAGCAAACCCGCACATTTTTTGAGCGCGACCTAAAACCGCTGTGGCCCAATCTATACACCGACAGGGGTGAATTTCAATGGGAAGAACTGTGGGACGGCGCCGGGCAACAGGGCGCTCGCCGGCTCAACGCCCAGTATATTCGCGCCAACGTGGAGCCAAGCGAGCGGTATGTACAATCACACGCGGGCACGCTGAAGTACCGCATGAAACCGGGGGAGTCGGGTATAAAAAATCTCTTTTTGGCAGGCGACTGGACTGATAATGGCATCAATATCGGATGTGTTGAAGCGACGGTGATTTCTGGCGAATTGTGCGCAGAGGCGATGAAACCTTGGTGTTTATCCAACCCGTTGAGAAGCAGACGCCATGAATTGGAATTTGAAACAGGTGGGCCGAGGTGAGGTGGAAAAGGCCGCGCGGCTTGCCCAAGAAGATTTATGGGCATGTCAACACCCCAACGGAACGTGGGATTTCAGGGGCGACGTGGGGCCGGTAATCACCGCTCAAGTGCTGACTGTGCTTTCATATTTGGGTTGTCTTGAAAGCGAAATGGGCCAGTCAGGGGCGGCTTGGCTCGCTGCGCAACAATACCCCGATGGGTCGTTTCCATTGTACCCCGCCGCACCCGACGGAGACTTGGGCGCCACCGCCACGGCGTGGGCGGCCCTCAAAGCGGCCGGCGGGCCTGCGAACGCCGTTGCAAAAGCAGCTCATTTTATTGAGCAGAATGGCGGAATACAAGCTGTTGTATCAGGGCTTGCCAAAGGCGATCTGGGGGCGATTTTTGCGGCGATGGTTGGGCTTATTCCGCCTGAAATGTTGCCTGAACTGCCACTGGTTCCGTTGGCCCTATCACCGGTAAGGCGGCTTCTGGATCGGGTATTAAACGGCTATCTCTTAAATCTGTTTTTTGAGCTGAGGTTGATTACACACGCGCTGAAAGCTGGAGGCCCCGGGCGCAAAACACCCCCCAAAGCGATTGTGGACGCGGTGGTAGAAACGTACCGGCACTATCAAAATCCAAATGGGAGTTTGAACGAACTGACAATGCAAACCGCCATGTTGGTGGCCACGTTATGGTCGGCGGGGCATTCGCTGGAGGACGACCGTGTTGCCCGCGGAGTGGCCTGGTTGAAGGCGCAGGCGCAACCCACCCCCGAGGGTATCACTTGGAGCACCTTCAGTTCTGAAACGTGGGCTACAACCCACGCGGCCCACGCGCTTCTGTTGAGCGGCGTTTCTGCCGGTGACGGCCGCATTATCAAGGCGCTTGACTGGTTGATGGATGCGCAGTGCCATGAAGAACAATCGCACCGACTTAACCGTGGGCGGCATGCTGTCAGGACAGGCGGGTGGGCCTACCAAAAAACCAATGTTCGACTGCCCGATACCGACGACACCGCGGTGGTGCTTGACCTAATGGGGCATGCCCTGAAACAGCGCAGCGATTTACCGACGGGGTTTTACCATCGCCTGCAAAAGTCGCATGCGCAGGGCTTAACCTGGCTTCTGGGGATGCAAAATCCCGACGGGGGATGGGCGGCATTTACCAAAGGGCACCCGTCGAAAAAGCCGGGGCCGGGGCCGACCGGCGCGTTTTCTACCCCCCGATTGGTAGAAATTCCAAACTTCATTCGCGATCTACCCATGACGGTGTCCGACCCTTCTACCGAAGGTTTGTCGGGTCGGGTGCTTTCGGCTTTGGGGCAGGCCGGGCTTAATGCCTCGCGGCTTGAGGTGCAAAAGGCTGTTCGGTTTTTGGAGCGGCAACAATGTGACTTCGGCGGGTTTTGGGGTAGGTGGTTGGTAAACTACCTTCCCACAACAGCGTGTGTACTTTTGGGGCTGACGGCGGTGGACGCGGACATTTCTCAACCATGGGTAGAAAAAGCGGCCAACTGGATTTGTTCAAAACAAAGGGCCGATGGGGGTTTTGGGGAGGACGGGCAATCGTACGCATCGCCGCTGCGTGCGGGTGAAGCCCCCAACAGCATGCCGGGTTTAACTGGACTTTTGGTTTGGGCGCTCACCACGTCGCAAAAGGGAAACCCTCAGGTTGTGGAAAAGGCGGCGCGTTATTTGGTGGACACGCAGCGAGCCGATGGAACCTGGCCGCATGAAAATTGGTTGGCCACCTACCTGCCGCCGCGCATGTTTTATATGTACCCGGGCTCAGCTCGGTTTTACCCACTCACGGCTTTGGGCAGGTTGTTACAAGGGTCGTTTGGTCCACGCCGATAAGTTCTCACAGTTGAAAAAGATCAAGCAGGGCTTCGGGTGTGTCTGCCGACTGGATGAGCGCCCGGTAATGGGGCAGGAGCAATCCGTCGGTTACCGCGCGGTCGAGAAACCAAAGGAGATGGTCGTAATAACCAAGGGTATTGATCACTCCGATGGGGAAGTTTTTCAGGTTTAGTTGAGCCCAGGTGGCCGCCTCAAACAACTCATCAAGTGTACCCAATCCTCCGGGGAGGGTTACCACAGCGTCGGCCATTCCCAAAAGCAGATCTTTCCGTTCAGAAAGCGACTCCACCACGCGCAGATCGGTAAGCCCGGTGTGTGCAATCTCCCTTTTTTCAAGCACTTTTGGCAATATCCCTACCGCCTTACCCCCGGCCGCCAAAGTTGCATCGGCCACGGCGCCCATAAGACCGCCGTTGGCACCGCCGTACACCAGGGTGTGGCCCCGTTTGGCAATGGCCGTACCCAAACTTTGGGCGGCGAGGGGGTGAATGGGTAGATTGCCGGGGTTGCCCGCGCAGAAAACGGTAATGTTTGCCATGGGTAGATTTCTCAACAAGACCAACGTTGCTGGCTATTGCGGATACGCTCGGTTTTCTTTAGAATTGATTGTCCCCGTTTTTGTCCCACGAATATTTTAAGTAGCGGCCGAGGTTACCCACGGCAACGCATGCTGTAAGGTATAGGCTTGGGAGCCAGACCGGCACGGCGCTAAAGATGTCGGGCTTTGTATAGAAGTACGTCTCGCTGTACACAAGGCCCGATTCTACAACAACACCGATCACAGCCGTGATAACAGCGGCAATTGCACCTGGGTAGGTTCGATCGAAAAGGCTCCAAATGACGACCGCTGTGGGGGTTAAGATCCCGGCGATGGCCCAGTTGGAAAGGCCGGCTTTGCTGAGTAGACCGCTGCCTCCCCACACGACCACAAGCGACACCATGCCGGCAAGAACTACCCATCCGGGTAGATCGCTTCGCTTTCGGTTGAATTCTTCGTCAAACTCAGGGCGCAATAACCCTACAACCATGCCGGCTGTTGCAAACTCCAAGGGAACCCACCACGCCACTTTGATAATGGGTATAAGAGTTGTGTTTTTGTAGCCGGCAACGCCGTTTAAGACATGCAAAGAGTCAAGCAGGGTGCCCATTGTGGCGCCGAGCAGGGCGAAAAAAGGCGCTCGAATTGTGAGGGGTAAACCTCCGCTCGGTTTGCGCCGGATCGCGGCCGAAAGCCAAGTCCAGAGCGACCGTTCGAGGATGGCAGTTTTCTTTGTTGGACGACGTGCCAAGGAAGCAACCTACCCAAAAAACGGTGCTATACGAAGAAACCTTCCCACGGGAGGCGGGAGGACTGCGGCTACGGAAATTCAACCAAGGGTAAAACCCTGACGTTCATCCCCGGTTGGTAGGAAAGCTTCAGCTGGTCGGGAAGGTTGCGGAGGCAAATCGCAATGTCGGCGCGCATGGCCGAGCGATCTTCGCTGATGCCCCGCATGATTTCTTCACCTTGAGCGTTGAAGGTAAGATCGTAGGTGAGTTTTATGTGTTTTGGTTCAGCCTGTTGAGCAATGCCGGGCGCGTAACACTTGGGTATAAAAATTTCTTTTTTGGCCTTTTCAAGCGCGACTTTTGCCGCCGCTTCGGTAGCGGCCTGAATGTCGGGCGGAACTTGTTGAACGGGTATACCAAACGGCCCCGGAATCATGGGTAGAGCCGCAACGGTAGCCGTGGCGGGAGGTGAAGCGGGCGCCGTTGACTGAGCGGTAGCCGAAGCGTCTGGCAGGGGAGCCACCGCCTGTTGGCGAAGGCCAAAGTAGAGTCCGCCGCCGATGATGGTACAACCAACCAAGATCGATAAGGGCAAAAGGTACGCTTTATCCATGGCCGAATCGGAGTGGAACCGTACTTGAAACGGCGTGGAAATGAAAGTGCGGAGAAAAGTTGGAACGTACCGGCGGGTTTACCCTCGCGCAGCACCACTTTGACCAATACCCGCGGGATCAAAAAAAACGCCCCGCCGTGAGCGGGGCGTTTTTGGTTGCACTACAAAGGAAACGTCAGTTGGTGACGAGCGCGGTAATATACCCGTACTCGTTGTTGCTCCAGTTGACGTTGCCCGTGCCGCACATACCCACGATCCAGGAGCCGGCCGCGAGGCCGACATACGCCCAATTCATCCCGAAGGTAATGCGGGTGTTGACAGGAACCTGAAGGCCGAGAATGGCTCCACCGTTTGCGTTGATGGTGGCGCCCACGGCGGTGGACTTGTGACACGGGTAGAGGTTGAGCCCGCTGGCCGCGGTGGCACCTGCACCGAGCGCCTTGTCAACCGTCATAAAGATTTTTTGACCGGCCGTGATGGTGACCGTCAGGGTGGGACCGACGAAGTCGAGTGTGGCCGTAGTGGGTTGATTACCAAAACCCGAGGTGGCCGACCATGATACAACGCCGCTCGGACCCGCGGGACCGGCGGGGCCTTGAGGACCGGTAGCACCCGCGGGGCCCTGAGCACCGGTGGCGCCCATTGGACCCTGGGGACCGGCGGGGCCGGCAGGACCCTGAGCGCCGGTGGCACCCATTGCACCCATTGGACCTTGCGGACCGGCGGGGCCTTGAGCACCGTCGGCACCGGCCGGACCTTGCGGACCTACCAGTCCAGTGGGGTCACCTACCCACTTGCCCGATTCATCGATCACGAGGGTTCCACCAACGGTAACCGATTTGGGTGTGATGTCGCCGTTGACATTGCCGGCGACGAGAGCATAGGGCACGGAGCGAACTTCAAACCTGGGGTTCATCTCTGCATCGTTGCCAACAGCGATGCCGAGGTAGCGGGTGCTGCCGTCGAGATGAACGGCGAACGATTGCACTTCACCCAGCGCCGCGGAGAAGTAGCCGTCTTCTACCACAACGTCGATTGTTTCAAAAACGAGGGGAGAAGCGTCGTTCGGCCCGGCATACAGGCTGAACGTCATGGGCACGGTGTTGGTGACAGGCATGCCCTGGTTGTTGAAAAGACGGCCTTGATGGGTAAGCGAAGTTGGAACCTGAGCCGCCGCGACGCCGGCGACACTGGCGACCAAACCCAAGACAGCCAAAGCGGCAATACCACGTTGACTAAACATCTTCATTTGAAGCTCCCTGTTGCGCCGATGACGCCGCCTTGCATGGTAAAGTTAGACGACTTGCTGCGATTTTGGTTTTGGGTAGATTGGCCGAGCGAAAACGCCATTTTGAAGTTTGCACTCTTCGCGTAGCCGCCGGCATTTACAAAGTTGGATCCCTGCGCGCCCACGTCTGTGGGACCGCCTGCGCCAGTTCCACCACCACCGGTAGTGGTTGTGGAACCGCCTGTTCCTCCGGTGGAGGAAGTAGTTCCTCCACCCGTGCCGCCGGTGCTGCCACCTGCGCCACCGCCTGCTGTGGCCCCGGACCCGGCCGAGCCACCTACCGTTGACGAATCGCCACCGTCACATCCGGGACCTGCGATCGCCACGCTGGCGATTGCTCCGATGATGACGGTCAATTTCCTTAAGTTGGTCACGAAAGCCTCCGTTCGGCTCAGCGCCCAGTCTTTACTACTATCGCCCTTCGAAACCTGACACAAGCATTTTTTAGAGCCGCGCTTTGAATGCGGAGCGGAACAATGCTCGGTGGTTCGACATGAAAGCAACCTCGGTTTTGATTGCGAGGTTTTTTGACTCGCCGCGAGTCGTCTCCACGCTCCTCGACTCTTCTCCAGGCCAAACAGCTTATTCAAACGTTGGAACCCCACGCGACCTCTCCGATCAGGGTAGCGTCAGGTTCACTTCCACTTGGACGCTTGTGGGGCCTGGAGGCACAGCAAGCGGCATTGTCAGACCTGAGACACAATCTCGAACATCGGGCCTGGCGGTTTCGCGGTCATCGCTCACCGACCTGGCAACCTCTCTACCCTGCGCGTCAAAGGTGAGTTGAAAGCGCAGTTTTACGCTTTTTGGCTCGGGCTTTTTTTTCAAGCGAAGGGGCGAGACACTTTTGAATCAACTCGGATCGGCGTTTGTTCAGAGCGTCTGTAACCAGCTGGACAACTTCGACGCTTTGGCTGGGCCCCGCCGGTGGAAACGGCATTGCGGGAGGCTCCGGCAACCGACCGACGGTTGGATTTGATGCGCCGGACACCGACACGGCGGCTGTTGGCAATGGGTAGATCAATCCCGCTTTCGCGGGTTCAGGCGAAAGGGAGTGAGTCAGTTGTGAAGCGAGTAAGATTGCCGCTGCCACTAAAGCACCCGCTACCAAGATCGACGCCTGAATCGAGAGATGTTTTTCTACAGCCATCTGTAATCGACCCGAACGTCTTACCTATGCCATTTGGCTAAAAAACAGCCAGATCGCAAAATCTACCCATGGAGCCAACTCGCGGCGAGTGAGGCTCAGTTGGTCACCGCCACCCAACCGTTTACATAATCCGCATCAGTGATCTGAGCCGGACCAGTATTTTGGACGCACATGCCCACCTTCCACGTGTTGGCGCCGGGCACAATGGTGGCGGTGGCCGGGAATGCGTATCGACCGGCAAGCACCCGATGGATTGTATAACTGGCTCCAACAAAGTTGATGATGGTTCCACCTGCGTTGGGCTGGTAGCAGACTCCTACCCGGGCGTCTTGAGGCGTGGTGCCCGTATTCAGACCCATGGCCACTTCTGAACTCGCAGTCAAACGTTGGTTGGCGGTGGTGGTAACCGTTGCCGTGGGACCGATAAATACGTAAGCCGCGGCATTGCCTGCAATGGGCGTTGTCACGGAACCGTTAAATGCGGTGATTGATACAACACCGCTCGGCCCCTGCGGGCCGGTTGGACCGGCAGGGCCGGCAGGACCGGCGGGACCGGCGGCGCCGGTGGCACCCGTGGCACCGGTGGCACCCGTGGCACCCGTGGCTCCCATTGGACCGGCGGGACCGGCAGGGCCGGCGGGACCGGCAACTCCTTGGGGGCCCTGCATGCCCTGCGGCCCCTGCGGACCGGCCGGGCCCTGCATGCCCTGCGGCCCCTGCGGACCTACCAAGCCTGTTGGGTCACCTACCCATTTGCCCGCTTCATCAATCACCATGACACCGCCCACGGTGACGCTCTTTGGCGTGATGTCGCCGGTTGCATTGCCTGCAACGATGGCATAAGGAACGCTCTGAACAGGGACGCGCGGCGTCATTTCGGCGTCGTTGGCAACCTTGACGCCCATGTATTTTACCTGCCCGTCAAGCAGGCTTTTCATGTCGATTGTTTCGCCGATGCTGACGGAGAAATATCCGTCTTCAAGCACCACATCGATCGTTTCGGAAGCCACCGCGGTGCCCGCGTTGGGAGCATCGTAGAAGCTGAACGTGATTGACAAAGTACTGTTGAGAGGCATGCCCGCGTTGTCGAACAGGCGGCCTTGATGCGTAAGCGTGCCGGGTACGTCGGCGGCGGCCGGTGAAACGGTGGCACCGATCGCCGTTACAATGCCCGCCAAGGCGACGAGGGTACGTCGAACGAATTTCGTCATTTCAAAGCTCCGTCACGGTCGCGCCAAGCGGCCGGATAATTAAGGGTACCGGCTTATTGGGTCACAACTCAAGGAGCCATTTTAGAAATCGAGAGTGGCACTTTGCGACATTGGTTCAACACACGTCGGCCAATGAAAGGACAGCCTCTTTGGCCGAATATTGGGGCGTGTAGCCGAGGATCTCGCGGGCGCGTTTGTCGTCGACCATGCACACGTAGCGAATGTGTTCGAGTTCTGGAGCTGGAAACGAAGTGGCGCGCATGTTCCACAATCGGCGCACCAAACTCTCGGCCACAAAGTGCGGTACCGGGAGCGTGGGTTTTCCGGTGAGGGCAATAAGACGGCTTAGCGGAAGAGGGAGAGGGCCGGCGAGGTTGAAAATGCCGCGGATCGCCGGCAAAAGCGCACGCTCAATAGCAGCAATAACATCATCCTGGTGAATGATCTGGACCATGGGGTCAAACCCCATGAGCGTTGGAATCACCGGCAAACGAAGGTAATTGGAAGGCGCATTTCGCACGAAGCCAACGATGTGGGCGGGCCTCAAGATGATTG
This sequence comes from Polyangiaceae bacterium, assembly GCA_016712345.1. Taxonomy (GTDB): domain Bacteria; phylum Myxococcota_A; class Polyangia; order Polyangiales; family Polyangiaceae; genus JADJRH01. The sequence goes on along the minus strand of JADJRH010000002.1, from coordinate 542,289 downwards.
TTTCGGTTTCAGGGCGCTTCCAAAAAAAGGATTGAGCGAGCATGTCCACATCGACAAGATCGCGGATTTCGCTGAACGATGCACCTCCGAGAAGAGGCGCTTCTTCCGTGAGAAACTGCGGGTTGTCGGGGCGCGGCCCGTACACGTTGGCGCTCGACAAAACCACAAGTTTGGGCACGTTGTACTGAGCCACATATTCAAGCAAACGCTGAAACCCCGCCACGTTCCAAGTGTGATGTTCGGCTTGGCTGGCGCGCGGATCGTGCATGATGCCGAGGTGCACAACCGCTGCGAGTTTGTGGTGACGAAACACGTCCTGCGTCTTCTTTTTGCGGATGTCGATCGCGAAGTGCTCAATGTCCTTTGGACGGCCGACAAAGGGGCGACGGTCGATGCCAATCACTTTGCGTTCACGGTGAAGTGTACGCGCCAAGCGGCGACCGAGCCGGCCGCAAATGCCCGTGATCAGCACAGGCGGTTGCTCGGCTTTGCCCGCGCGTGAGTGAACGAGGATGGAGGGCAGTCCAAAAGGTTCTGAGAGATCCTCGTAACTTTCTTTGATCACGGCACGCTTACGGTCGCGCCCCCGAACCACCGCGTCAAGAGTATGATGCTGCCGTCATGCGACGCGACAACATGCTTTCTTTGGCAGGCCACGCGGCCGGCGATGCCCTTTCTTTCGTTCGGCACACGTTTCGAGACGCGAAGAACGCCGCCGACGATGTTGCGACGGCGGCGCTCGGCAGCGACTTTGAAGACCGCCTCAAACGTGTACACATTGCAACCGGCGCGCACACGGTTGACCCGTTTGGTTTGGACCCGGCGTGGGCGAAATACGCCCTCGGAACGGCGGCGGCGTTTTACAAGTTCTACTTTCGGGCAGAATCGTTTGACGTAAATCGCGTGCCGCCGGGGCGAGTGCTGCTGGTTTCAAACCATTCGGGGCAACTGCCATTTGATGGGATGATGATTGCCGCGTCGATTTTCTTAGAGGCCGAGCCGCCCCGCATCATGCGCAGCATGGTGGAGAAGTGGACTCAAACTCTGCCCTTTGTTTCTACAACGTACGCCCGCTTGGGTCAGGTTGTGGGGGTTCCTGAAAACGCGAGGCGATTGCTCGACCAGGGAGAAGCGATATTGGTGTTTCCAGAAGGGACGAAAGGCATTTCAAAGAGCTTCGCCAATCGTTACCAACTGGCAGACTTTGGGTTGGGTTTCTTGAGACTTGCGTTGGAAACGCGCACTCCAATTGTGCCAATTGCCGTGGTAGGCGCCGAAGAACAATACATCTCGTTTGGCAACCTACCCAAGCTCGCCAAGCTCTTTCACATGCCGTCGTTTCCACTGGTTCCGCAGTTTATGATTCCAGGCCTGCAAATGCCTCTGCCCGTGAAATATCGAATTTACTACGGTGAACCCATGTTGTTTGACGGCGACCCCGACGACGACGACGCCGTGATTGTTGAAAAGGTAGAAAGCGTCAGAGCCGAGATCCGAAGCATGATTGCGCGCGGACTGCGGGAGCGGAAAGGCTACTTTCGGTAGTCGGCTATTTGGCGCCGATTTTTTGGAGAATCTCGGCGTAGGAGCCTCCCGGTGTCATGTTTTCTACCGGTAGGCCCGCCGCTTTCCACCCCGGTTCAATGGGTCTACCCATTGGGTCACGCGGACCTTCAAACCCTGCTCGCTGGTCAACCACTTGCGTGTACCCATGAGACATAAGAAGCTCGGCCGCGCGCAGGGATCGGGCACCGGATCGACAGTCCAAAACGATTTTGGAGTCTTTGGAGAAAAGACCGTCCATAACTCGAACAAAGTCGGTGTTTTGAGCCATGCCGCCCGGGCCGGCGAGCATAAAAGGCACGTTGATACTGCCGGCAGGATGACCGGCATCGTATTCAGCCTGCGTTCTAACATCTACGTGAGTATAACCCTGTTCGGCAACAAGCTTGTCGGCATCGGCGGGAGAACAACGGGGCACAGTGGGCATGAAGCTGCCTTATCACGCTGAAGCTCGGGCGGCCACAGCGGTTTTATGACGATTGTGAGGAAAAAGGAGTTGCAGCGACGGTGGGTAGAACAACTTGAAACACTGAGTCTCGCGCCCCTGTTTCAAAAGGTATGAATGAAAAGACCGCTGCGCAGCTTGGGCTCAAACCAGGTGCTCTTGGGTGGCATGAGAAGACCGGCGTCGCTCACGGCAAAGAGCTGTTCAATCTGAGTGGGGTACAGGTGGAGAGCCATTGTGAACCCGCCCGTTTGAACGCGCTTTTCGAGTTCGGCAATTCCGCGAATGCCACCCACGAAGTCGACATGTTTGTCGCGACGCGGGTCTTTGACGCCGAAAATGGGCTCTAGAATTTGGTCTTGGCAAATGGAGCAATCGAGGCTTTTCACGGGGTCTTTTTCGTCCACTGTGCCCGGCCGAACACTGGCCGTATACCATTGACCGTCGAGGAAGATACCAAATTGACGGGGAGACTTTGGAGTGGCGGTCACGCCGTTTTGAGCGGGAACCACGTCGAGTTTTTGGCGCAGCGCCGCGAGAATTTGGTCGGTCGTGCGACCTTCCAGATCACGCACAACGCGGTTGTAGGGCATGATCTTCATTTGATTGTGGGGAAAGACAACGGCCAAGAAGGCGTGGTGTTGTCCGCCGTCGCCGCGGAGTTTTTTGTGTACACGTGCTGCCGCGGCGCTTCGGTGGTGGCCGTCGGCCACATACAGCGTGGGCACTTGTTGAAATCGCTCAAACAAGGCTCCGGTCGCTTCTCGACCAAGCACCCAGAGGGTGTGCCGAATGCCGTCGGACGTGGTGAAATCATAGATGGGCGCCGCTTGGGTGGAGTCGTTCACAAGCCGGTCGATCTCGGCGTCGGCGCGGTATGTGAGAAAAACGGGCTCGTCGTGTGCGCCGAGTTCTTCAATGTGGCGCGTGCGGTCGTCCTCTTTGTCGGCGCGGGTTTTTTCGTGTTTCTTGATGAGGTCGGCGTCGTACTCGGCAACAGAGGCGCAACCCACAACACCCACTTGGCGATGGTCACCCATCTGTTGAGCGTAAAGGTACAGATGTGGCTCGGGATCTTGAACGAGCGCGCCTTCGGCAATGAGCGCTGTGAGATTTTTGGCGCCCTGTGCGTACACAACGTCGTCGTGTTCATCAACGCCTTCAGCGAGATCAATCTCGGGGCGTGATACGTGCAAAAAACTCTTTGGATTGCCGCTCGCGAGTGCCCGCGCTTCGGCCGTGTTGATCACGTCGTACGGCGGACTCGCAACGAGAACAGCATCGGCTTGCGGGGGACGAAACGCTTGAAAAGGTTCAACGGTTGCCACGGCGCATTCCCCTAAATGCAAGCGGGGGAAATGGCAATCCACTTCCGTTGGTGCTCGCGACGCCTTGCCGTGTGGGCGCGACGATTTGTGACGCTCGACCTCGCGCTGCGAACATGGAATAGGTCGGGCATGAGCGACTTCGGCGAAACGCGCAATCCGCCGCCGTACACGTTGCCGCCTCCGCCCGACAATCCGGGTGTGGGCGCTCGCGTTCGGCGCGTGATCGCGGTTGGAGGCGGTCGCGGCGGCGTTGGGAAAACGCTCTTGTCTGTGAATTTGGCTGTGTACTTTGCACAGCTCGGGCGCGAAGTGGTGCTGTGTGATGCGGACCCTTTCGGGTCGAGCATGTTTACAGTTCTCGGTCTTGTGGCACCGCCTGTGGTGAGCCCCGATGCGGCGGAAGAAGGTGCTGTTGAACCGGTGACCACAAGCGTTCCCGGCCTTCGTTTAATGCCTGTTGCAATTGACACAACAACAATGACCCAGGTGAGGCCGAGCCGCGCGGCCCATTGGTTTCGGCAAATTCAATCGCTCAACGTTGACTATGTGATCTTGCATTTGGGAGCTTCAACAACGCCGGCAACGCTCGAAATGTTCAGCAACGCGGATGTGGGAATCTGCGTGACAGCGCCCGAACCGCTGGCGGTTGAATCAACGTATCGATTTGTTCGATCGCTTTATTTCAGGGCGCTTCGACGCGCTCTGACGAAAGAACGATTCAAGTGGCGTTTGGTTGAAAAAGCGGCTGCGGGCCTCGCGCCGCTCGCGGGACCGCGTGAACTTATCGCGGAGCTTCGGCGCTTCGACGATGCGGTGGCGCTTCTCGCGGCGCATCAGTTGAACAGTGTTTCGCCGCGTCTCGTTGTCGGTCAAACAAGGCTGAAAAGCGACTTGGATCTCGGTCCGTCAATGACGGTGATCGGTGAAAGGTTTCTGGGAGTCTCGTTTGATTACCTCGGTCACATTGAACAGGACGACGCTGTGTGGCTGACGGTGAGGCGCCAAAAGCCGCTGCTCATCGACAGCCCCGCTTCAAAAAGCGCGCGCAACATTGAGCGCGTCGCGCGGCGCATTTTGGCTTATCTCGCGGCTCCGGGTGGGCGTTTGCTTGCAATGCGAACGTTGCCCGACATGGACGAAATGGCGAAAAGTCGCGCGTCGGCCGATGCGCGTTTCTTGTCGATGGATCCGCCGGCAACGCTTTACGACGTGTTGGGCGTGGCGCGCACAGCAACCGACGACGAAATTCGGCGCGCGTACAAGCGGCAGCGCGAGATCTTTCGAGAAGGTGGTTTGCCCACAGTTTCGGTGGTGGCACCTGATGTGCTTCGAAAAGAACTCGCGCGCATTGAAGAGGCGCACGACACGTTGCTCGACATGGTTCGACGCCGCGCGTACGACCTTTCCACATTTCCGGACGACGCTCCCGAGGTGGTGCCAACGCGAACGCGAAACGCATCTCAACTCGCCGAACTTGCGATGATGCAGGCCGAGCTTTCGCGCGAGATCAACGCTGAAACGCAGTTCTCGGGAGCGCTGTTGCGCAAAGTTCGGGAGTCGCAGGGAGTTGAGATCTCGGACATTGCGCGCGTGACGAAGATCTCCAACACACACATTGCGGCGATTGAAAATGAAGCGCCGGCCGATTTGCCCGCTCCCGTTTATGTGCAGGGGTTCGTGCAGCAGATTGCTCGGTTTTTGAAGCTGGATCCCGCTCAAGTGACCAAAACATACATGCGTCGATTGAGGGAAGGTACGGCGCGTCCCCTGCGAGGGAGCTGACGATTGAACGCCGACGGCGAGGAGTACACAAGCCGCCAAAAGCCGGCCTCGGCGGCCCGGGGCGGCGATCTGTGGTTCTCCGCCGCGCTTTTCGTTTTGGCGCTTTTGCCCAGAATTTATGTGGCCATTGCCTGGCCTCGCGAGCCCGTTTGGGATGGTCACTATTACGACTTCGGCGCTCGGCGTATTGCGGAGGGATTGGGCTATTCCGACGATGTGATGATCGCCGGGCAAAAAGTGTGGCATCCGTGGTGCCACTACCCGGTGGGGTACAGCGGCTTTTTAGGCTTTTTCTACGCAATTTTCGGCGCCGGACAACACGTGGGCCCCTTGGTGAATGCCATTGTCGGGGCGCTCACCGTTGTGTTGGTTCACCGGATTGCGCGGTTTGCAACAACCCCTTTGCGAGCGCGCATTGCGGGGGCGCTCACCGCTTTTCATCCGGGTCTAATTCTGTATACAGCGCTGCTTATGACGGAGCCGCTGGCCGCATTTTCCCTTCTTTTGGCGGCTCTTTTGTATTTGTGGCAACAGGAAAAACCTATTCGAGCGGGCGCCATTTCAGGCATTGTTTTGGGCCTCGGAACATTGGTGCGACCTCCCAGTTTGCTGCTCGCCCCCGCCCTGTTTTTTTTGGCGCCCAAAGCGGGAGCAACGTGGCAGAAGCGCCTTGTTGGGCCCCTTGCTGCGTGCCTTTTCACCGTTCTGACGGTGTTGCCGTGGACAGTGCGCAACTGCCGAGTGATGGATGGTTGTGCGTTTGTTTCAACAAACGCGGGTTGGAACTTAATGATTGGCGCGTTTCCGCGAGCCACGGGCCGATTTGAAACAATTCGGGCCACGGATGGGTGCCCGGTTGTCACAGGTCAAGTGGCGCAAGACCGGTGTTGGATGGACACGGGGATTGACCACATTCAAAAAGAACCCGGTCGCTGGCTGTCTTTGATCCCCAAGAAACTGGGGTACACCTTTGACCACGAGTCTTTTCCAATTGGCTATTTGGGCGAGGCCAATCCTACCGCCTGGCCCGAAAGTCGAAAAGAGCGAGGTCGGGCGATTCTGGGAGGTGTACACACGTTTTTGCTCGTGATCGCCGCGTTTGGAGCGCTGCCGTGGATGGGTAGGCGCGTGAACAGGCAAAACGCGCCGATCTGGGCAATGGCGATGGTGAATGTGGGTCTTGTCGCATGGGCCTTGTTGAGTGATACCCACCCCTTCTGGCCGTTGGCAATGACCACCGCGGTGTGGCCGTTCGCGGCATGGTTGATTCTGCGGGGTAAGAAATCAGACGAAGTTGAAACGGTAGAATCTACCCGTCAACGTGCGCTTGTGTACATAGGATGGATTATTGCGTCGGTGGCCGTTGTGAGCATCGTTTTTTTTGGTGAAGACCGGTATCACATGGTGGCGTCGCCGGCGGTGTGTTTGCTGGCTGCATGCGCCTTTGGGCGGCGGGCCGCCCCCTGAGCGAACACCGTGAGCGATTTGGGGGCGGCGGCGGGCGCGGAGCCCGCCGGGTTGGGGGCAGGAAATGGGTAGCTGGATGACTACGGGGCGCGCGGTTGAATACGGGAAGAATCGACTGTTTCGTCCCACTCGTTGCCGTAGCCGTCGTAGTGGACTCGGTAACGTTCGGTTCCAACAACGGAGCTGATGGTGGCTTGGTAGAGTTGACCATGCCATTCTACCCGAACGCGATCGCCGACTTTGTACCTGTTTGTTTGAGCGGCTTGCAGGGCTTTTGCGCGGACTTTTGCGGGAGGTTCGGGGTGGCGGGCGGCACCCTCGACAAGGCCTTTGATTCGATCGCGAGGGACGGTTTCATCCCACATGCTGTCGTAGCCGTCGTAGTGGACTTTGTACTTGGTGGGGCTGACTGCAACGATGATAACGGCCGGGTATTCGTTGCCTTCCCAGTCAACATACACGTGGTCGCCCACGGCGTATTGCCGCTTGCAACCTGACAAGCCGGCGGTCGCCAGGAGGGAAAACGCTAGAAACGAACGCCGAATCAACGGGTGCCTACCGGGGGTCTTGTTCGGTCATGGGGAACGTGTGTTGCGAGCGCGCTATTTGCGGCGTTCGAGAATGACCAACTCCACACGACGGTTTTTTTGGCGACCGGTGCGAATGCGGTTGTCACCGAGAGGCTTTTCATACCCGTAGCCTTTGGCAACGAGTTTGTCGGCCGAAACACCGGCGTTGACAAGCCAGGTGCGCACGGCGTCGGCACGTTGTTGAGAAAGCGCCTTGTTGAAATCTTCGCTGCCTGAGTCGTCGGTGTGGCCCTGAACTTCAATTTTGAGAATTTCAGGGTGGGCGTCGATAGCGTCTTTGACCTGGCGCAATACTGCGTCGCTGAGTGGGTCAATTGTTTCGGTTCGGGCTTTGCCGTAGGTGACAAACTCGATGGGCTTGCGGAGCAAAATGGCTGTTTCGGTGACGCGAATGGAGTCGGGACAGCCGTTTTGATCTTTGTCTTTGGAGGCAACACCCTTGTCCATGGGACAGGCGTCGTCGGCGCCTTTGATACCGTCACCGTCGGGGTCTTCAGGGCAGCCGTTGAACTTGGCCACGCCGGACTTGGCACCGGCGAGGGATGGACAAGCATCTTCCGCGTCGGCAATGCCGTCGTTGTCGGTGTCGGCGGCGCAGCCGTTTTTCTTGGGATCGGCGTTGGGACTGCCTTTGAGCGACGGGCACGCGTCGACAACGTCGTACACACCGTCGTTGTCTGTGTCGTCGGGGCAGCCGTTTTTGGTGGCTTCAGGTCTGCGTACACCTGCGAGCGACGGACAGGCATCTTCAACGTCTTCCACGCCGTCTTTGTCTTTGTCGCTGACAGGGCAGCCGTCTTTGCTTGGGTCGCCCGACAGTCCACCCGGCTCTTTGGGACAGGCATCCACGTCGTCATTCAGGCCGTCGCCATCGGAGTCGAGAGGGCCACCAGCACTGGTCGTATTCTGACCGCTCGGGGTACGGCCGCCGCCCGGGGTTGTTGAGCCGCTTCCGCTGGTTGATTTGGAATCACCTGTGGGGGACCAGGCGATCATGCCCAAGCCGCGCAATTCAGGTGTACCCACGGCCTGCGAAAGCCCGGGGCCGGCGGCGAGGCCGATTTGAAGGCCCGAAACAATTCTGAACTTGGCGCCGAAGAGAACTTCAACGCTGGTGCTCGACGCTTCAGGCGCTGTGACTTCATCTGTGGAGAGCGGGGGTTTGTCGCCGATCCATGTGTTGCCGTACACCTCGGCGCCGAGTTGAAGCATGCCGTCGATGAATTGCGCGCCGATGCCGCCGCCGTAGGCAACGGCGCTCGGATTGCTGGAGGTGCGGAGAATGCCACCGCCTTGAACGTTCCAAACGAAAGGTACACCTGCTTGGAAGCGGCCACCCATTAGAAGGTACACACCGGAGCGGAATGAACCATCGCCGGTGTATGAACCGGCGGGCGCGGTGGGGATGAAGAAATCGCCGTGAAGGCCGAGTTGGAATGGGCCGCCGTTGTCGCCGATAATGCGAAGGCGGGCGGCGAGGCGAAGGTCGCCGGCTTCAACCCCGGTGGGCGGGTGGAAGTCGAGATTGGCGGTGGCCGGTTGGCTGCCCGATTGGAGGACAGCGACCGGCATGTTCACGTCGATGAGAAAGCGATCGGCGAGCGAAAGGCTCACGTCACCGCGAACGAAGAGTTGATTTTCGACGATGGCTGTTTGTGTACCCTGGTCGATAAATCGAAGGGGCTGGCGTGCAAAATCGGCCATGACGTAGCCGCGAAGCTCGACACGGCCGTTTACCGCGGGGTGGTAGGTGCCGAAAAAGGGATCGCCCGCGACAGAAGGTTCGAGCTGGTTGAGCGCCGTTCCACCGGCCACAGGCAGCGTCTGCGCCGCGGCGGCGCCGGCGGCGAACAAGCCGCCGAGCGCTACGCAGCCCGCCAACCCCAAACGCTTGATGCGGCCGGAGTTGGAGGCCGACATCGAGTTTGAAACCGCTGTTCTCGGCGAGAGGGACATTGTGGACGCCTTTACCTTGTCGGAACCAAAAGGGACAAGCGGACTGGCAAAAGACGGTGGGACTTTAAGCTACGCGACTCGCTTGCCTTGGTTCGCCGCGCGACGGCGAATGAGCAAGGCAATGCCGAGGAGTAGGACGAGGGCGTTCGGGTCGATCACGGGGCTTTGCGCCGCGAGATCACACGAGCAACCGCCGCCGAGCTTGGGGCCGCCGCCGGTGCCACCGTCGCCGCCGCCGGTGCCACCGACTCCGCCGACGCCGCCTGTGCCGCCGGTGCCGCCGACGCCGCCGACGCCGCCGGTGCCGCCGGTTCCACCCACGCCGCCGGTGCCGCCGCCGCCGGTGCCGCCGGTTCCACCTTCGCAGGCGTCGCCGATGTCGTTCATGTTCTCGTCGACTTGGTCTTCGTTATCGACGGTCGGGCAGTTGTCGCACGCGTCGGGCCGCGAGTCGGCGTCGCTGTTCACATCGTCGTCGCCCAGCGGGCAGATGTCGCAGGCGTCGCCGTATGCGTCCATGTCGGCGTTGGCTTGGTCTTCGTTGTCGCTCGTGGAGCAGTTGTCGCACGCGTCGCCGAATGAATCGCCGTCGGAATTGACCTGGTCATCGTTGGCGTCGTCATCGCAGTTGTCGCACTCGTTGCCGAAGTCGTCGCCGTCGTTGTTCATCTGCTCGTTGGGGGTATCGATACAGTTGTCACAGGCGTCGCCGTAGGCATCGAGATCGGCGTTTTCTTGCATGGGGTTGGGGTTGAACGGGCAGTTGTCTTGGTCGTTGAGGTGCCCGTCGCCGTCGACGTCGTTGGGATCACACGCCGGTCCCATGAACGTGGGGCAGCCGTCTTCGCTGTCGTCGACAATGCCGTCCATGTCGGTATCGGAACCGCCGGCCATGCCGTCGTCGTCGGAGTCTTTGTCGAGGTAGTTGGGACCGTCGTTGGCGCCGTCGGAGTTGACGGGGTTGGAGCAGTTGCCCGCTTCAAGGGAGTCGAGAAGGCCGTCGCCGTCGCTGTCGTCGTCGAGTGCGTTGACTTTGCCGTCACCGTCGGTGTCGGCGTTGACCGGCATGGTGCCGTTCACTTCGAGCGCGTCGAAGATGCAGTCGCCGTCGGAGTCAACGTCGATGGAGCTGGTGCCGTACGCACCTTCTTGATTGTCGGTGAGCGTGTCGTTGTCGTCGTCGTCGTCGCAAGCGTCGCCGAGCGCATCCCCGGCAACGGGATGGTTGGGCTGGCTGTCGGTGTTGGTTTGATCGGTGTTGACGATCTTGGGGCAGTTGTCGACCGGATCACCGGGCGGAACGTTGGCATCGAGAACGCCGTCGGCGTCGTCATCGTCGTCGCAGGCGTCGCCCTTGTTGTCGCCGCCGGGAGCGTTTTGGTCGGTGTTCGTTTGGTTTCCGTCAGGCAAAGGCTCGTTGGGGCCGTTTTTGGTTTTGGAGCAGTTGTCGTCGACATCGAGCACCTGATCGTCGTCGTCGTCGGTGTCGCAGGCGTCGCCTTCGCCGTCGTTGTCGATGTCGGTTTGCTGACCATCGGGCAAAGGTTCGTTCGCTCCGTTTTTGGTCTTTTCGCAGTTGTCCGGCCCGTCGAGAACGCCGTCGGCATCGTCGTCGGCGTCGCACGCGTCGCCCTGCCCGTCGTTGTCGATGTCTGTCTGCTGGCCGTCGGGCAGAGGCTCCATCGCGCCGTTTTTCGTCTTTTCGCAGTTATCGGGGCCGTCGTTTACGCCGTCGTCATCGTCGTCGCCGTCGCAGGCGTCACCTTCGCCGTCGTTGTCGATGTCGGTTTGCTGGCCGTCGGGCAGGGGCTCGTTCGCTCCGTTTTTGGTCTTTTCGCAGTTGTCGGGGCCATCATCGACGCCGTCGTTGTCATCGTCGGGATCGCACGCATCGCCGATGGTGTCGGTGTCGGTGTCGGTTTGTTTTCCGTCGGGGAGCGGCTCGTTTTGCCCGTTGGGAACGAGGTCGCAGTTATCGGGACCGTCGAGCACGCCGTCCGCGTCGTCGTCGGTGTCACAGGCGTCGCCTTGGGTGTCGCCGCCGGGAAAGTTGAGGTCGGTGTTGATTTGATTTGTGTTGGGAATGAGCGGGCAGTTGTCCATCCCGTCGTTCACCGTGTCGGCATCGTCGTCGTTATCGCAGGCGTTGCCTTGAGCATCGCCGCCCGGAAGATTGAGATCGGTGTTTGTTTGGTCCGAGTTGGGAGTCACCGGGCAGTTGTCGACCGCATCGAGAACGCCGTCCGCGTCATCGTCGGCGTCGCAGGCGTCGCCCTGAGCGTCGCCGCCCGCGAGATTCATGTCGGTGTTGGTTTGATCGGTGTTGGGGATGAGCGGGCAGTTGTCCGTGACGTCGGTCACCGTGTCGGCGTCGTCATCCGAGTCGCACGCGTCGCCCTGAGCGTCGCCGCCGGGCAGATTGAGATCGGTGTTTGTTTGGCTCGCGTTGGAGATGAGCGGGCAGTTATCGGTTGCGTCGAGCGCGCCGTCGGCATCGTCGTCGGGATCGCAAACGTCTCCCAGCGGGTCGCCGCCGGGGAAGTTGAGATCGGTGTTGATTTGGTTGGTGTTGGGGTTGAGCGGGCAATTGTCGACGTTGTCGTTGATCGTGTCGGCGTCATCATCGTTGTCACACGCGTCGCCGAGACCATCACCACCGGGCAAATTGAGATCGGTGTTGGCTTGGCTCGCGTTTGGCGTCAGCGGGCAGTTATCAACGCCGTCGAGCGCGCCGTCGCCGTCGTCGTCGGGATCGCACGCGTCGCCCAGAGCATCGCCGCCCGGCAAGTTGAGATCGGTGTTGAGTTGATTGAGGTTTTGGATGAGCGGGCAGTTGTCGGCGCCGTCGAGGATCGTGTCGGCGTCGTCGTCGGGATCGCAGGCGTTGCCGAGCGCATCACCGCCGGGCAGACCTGAATCGGTGTTGAGCTGATCCGCGTTGGGGTTGAGCGGGCAGTTGTCGGCGCCGTCGAGAGCGCCGTCGCCGTCATCATCGGGATCGCACGCATCGCCGAACGCATCACCACCGGGCAAGTTGAGGTCCGTGTTGAGCTGGTTGGCGTTTTGGATGAGCGGGCAGTTGTCGGCGATGTCGAGATCGCCGTCGCCGTCGTCATCGGTATCGCACGCGTCGCCGAGGCCGTCGCCTCCGGGCAACATCAAGTCGGTGTTGGTTTGGTCAACGTTGGGAACGGTGGGGCAGTTGTCGCTCGCGTCGAGCGCACCGTCGGCGTCGTCATCGGGATCGCAGGCATCGCCGAGCGCGTCGCCGCCAGGCAAGCTCAGGTCGGTGTTGGTTTGGCCGGCATTTGCGATGAGGGGGCAGTTGTCGCCCGAGTCGGGAGTACCGTCGTTGTCGTCGTCGGCATCGCACGCGTCGCCCACTTTGGCGTTGGCCGGCTCCTGCGCACCGTCGTTGTTGGCCTGATCGACGTTGGGGACGAATTGGCAGTTATCTGTTGTATCGAGAACGCCGTCATCGTCGTCGTCGGGATCGCATGCATCGCCCACTTTGGCGTTGGCCGGCTCCAGTGAAGAGTCGTTGTTGGCTTGATCGGTGTTTGCGACAAACTGGCAGTTATCCGTGGTGTCCGGGACAGTGTCGTTGTCGTCATCGGGATCGCATTCGTCGCCGATTTTGGCGTTTGCGGGCTCTTGGGCTGCGTCGTTATTGGCCTGATCAACGTTGGGAGTGAGGGGGCAGTTGTCGGTGGTGTCGTTCACGCCGTCGGCGTCGTCGTCGAGATCGCACGCGTCGCCGAGGGCATCACCGCCCATCAACAGAAAGTCGGTGTTGGTTTGCGCGGCGTTTGAAACAAACTGGCAGTTATCCGAAACGTCGAGAACACCGTCATTGTCGTCGTCGGGATCGCACGCGTCGCCGACTTTGGCGTTGGCGGGTTCTTGCGCGGCGTCGTTGTTGTCTTGACCCGAGTTTGAAACGAACTGGCAGTTGTCCGCAACGTCGTCTACCCCGTCGTTGTCGTCGTCGTCGTCGCAGGCGTCGCCGTCGGGATCACCGTCGTTGTTTTCCTGAAGCGGATTGGCGTTGAAGTCACAGTTGTCGGCAGTGTCGAGGACGCCGTCGTTGTCATCGTCTGTGTCGCACGCGTCGCCGTCGGCATCGCCGTCGTTGTTGTTTTGGTTGGTGTTGCAAATGGCGTCGCAGTTGTCCGGTCCGTCGTTTACCCCGTCGCAGTCGAGGTCATTGGGGGGCGGTGCGCCCGTACAACAGGACTGGGCAAACGCGGACGTTGACCATCCCGAGGTGATAACGAAGGCCGCCAGGCCCACCAAAAAAGGAATGAGACGAAGAAAGGTGGCCCACTTTTTCATGGCTCGCTCCGCGGGTTTTTTTAAGCTGACCTGACGCATCACTTTCCGACCCCTACGCAATCTTTGAGATAATTGCCGTCCGCGCAGTCATCGTCGTTTTGGCAAACACATTTGTCGCCGCCAACTGCGCACTCTCCGTATCCAGCACACTGACCATCGCCGGGCGTACACATAAAAGGCGTCATCTCGATCGTGCAAAACTTTGTGCCATTTTCAGAAGTTCCGATGCACTTGGTGGGCGAGGAGCAATCTCCGTCTACGGCACACGGCTCAAGACAGGCCACCGAACCGCCCGCGAGGGTTAAACATTGGTAGCCCGCGAGCCCTGTGCTTTCACAATCCGCGTTGGAAGCGCACTTGGGAAACTGACAGATCTTTTCGCCTCCGACTTCAACGCACGCGTAGTTGGCGGGGTAAGGCCCGGGGCACCCCGGCGTCCCGGCCGGACAACAATCGGCGTCCGCTTCACATTTGCGCCCACAGGAGCCAACGGGCGCCATGCCGCCGGTGCCTGAGCTTGTTGACGACGAACTCGTGGTGCTGCCCCCGGTATCACCGCCGGTTCCACCACCGCCCGTGCTCGCCGTTGCGGCCCCGGTCCCTCCGTCACCCGCGCTGCCCGTCGATGTTGTTCCCCCGCCCGATCCACCCGTACCCGTTGAACCGTCGTCACACGCGACAAGCGCAAAAGCCGCCGCAAAAGCAAGTGCAAGTAACCTCATGAAAGCCGGTCCTCTCCCAATCAACTGCTACGCCGATCCAACCGGCGCCGCAAGCTCGCCGGCACGCAAATAACCTTTGAATCGTGCGGGGCGCCGACGTTTTTCTGATAGCCTCGCACCGGAACTTCATCATGACTCTTGTTGTGCGAACGCTGTCAGCGGGCGGTGGGCGAAGCGCTCTCCTAAGTTTTTGTGCCGTCTTCTTGGCCATGGGGTGCGCTCCAAACGCTCCCGAGGTCGACAACAAAACGGACGAATCGGCGGACCAAGTCGAGGCTCAATCCGAGTCTACCGACCGCGCCCCACAAGCGCTTGAACGGCTTGCCGCTCTGCGAAAACATCCGATTTCCGCGGCGAAGCCCGACCAGCGTTTACACGTCCGAATTGGCGCGGGCTCCCCGAGTGTACACATTCGTGAGCGCGTCTCCAACGTGGGCCTCACGGCGAGCGTTTTGGGTGTACACACTGCAAAAGCCGAAGAAATCAACGGCGTCACAGTGCACCCGGGCGCCGGGCCAAGCGGTTCGGATCTCGTGATGGTGCCCACAGAGGCCGGCGTTGAAGACTGGGTTGTCTTCACGCAAACGCCCGCAACCAAAGCCGTTTCATATTCGCTCGCGCTTGAAAACGTCGCAGGCCTTCGCCTCGTCTCCGGTGTGCTCGAACTGCTCGATGCGTCGGGAACGCCGCGCCTTCGCGCCCCCGCTCCCTACCTGGTCGACTCAAAAGGCACGCGCCACCAAGCCCATTTTGATCTCCGCGACTGCAATGCCGAAACATCGGGCGCGCCTCCGTGGGGTCGGCCTGTCACAGCGCCGGGACGCGACGTTTGCCGCTTGGATGTAGCCTGGAACGGCGCCGACGTTGTGTACCCCGCCGCCCTTGACCCCGCGTGGGAACTCACCACCGAAAGCCTCGCCAAAGGCCGCCGCTGGCACACCGCCACATCGCTTTCGTCCGATACGTCCGATCCAATCTTAATGGCCGGTGGGTTTGACGGCGGCGCCGCCGTTCCCCTCGCCGAGTTGTACCAACCCAAGTCGCGCACGTTCGCGGCCACAGGCGCGCTCTTTAACGCGCGCGGTGCCCATGCGGCCGTTCAACTTCAAGACGGAAGCGTCCTTGTGGCCGGCGGCGCCGCAGCCGTTTCTTCGTCGGCAACGGGCGACGATACGTCGGGTGAACACAACACCCTCGAACGGTACGACCCAACCACCGGCGCCTGGAGCGCGGTGGGCGGGACGCTCGTTCCACCGCGCGCCAACTTCACCGCCACGCGGCTCGGCAACGGCAAGGTGGTGTTCATCGGCGGCCAAGACACGTTGAGTCAGCCCATCAAAGTCACCGCGATCTTCGACCCTGCCCTCCCCCAACTCGACAACAACGGCCCGCTCCTCGCTCTTGCGCGTGCAGGCCACACGGCCACTGCCATCGACGCCAACCGCGTTTTGGTGGTCGGCGGCTTCGCGGCAATTGACGCAAACTCGCTCAAGAGCACCGAGATTTTCGACGGAGGCTCCAACACGGTCGGCAACGGCCCCGCAATGATTTTTTCGCGCGCTTACCACACAGCAACCGTGCTTACAGACGGCCGCGTTCTTCTTGCCGGCGGCATCTCCAAACCCAACGACCCTGCCGGCGCCAAAATTCACGAAACCACTGAAGTGTACACACCCAACGCCGGCATCGGCTTGGTCGCGCAGGGCCCGTCCATGTCGCGCGAACGCGCCTATCACGCTGCCGCCCGCATCGAAACCGGCGATGTCGTGATCTCCGGCGGCTTCGGCGGCGATCCCGTCGCAGGCACATCGCATACGCCGCGCGTTGAAACCGAGCTGTTTGACCCGGTAATGAACAAGATGAGCGCAGGCCCCGATATGACAACGGCGCGCCTGTTTCACACGCTCACGTCGGTCAATCCCGCCGGCTCGCTCGTCAACGGCGAGGCTCTCCCGGCCGAAGGTGCTCTTGCCGCGGGCGGTGTTGCGGCTCAAGGGTCAAACGGGTCTGCGCTCGCATCGGCAGAACTCATTTTGCGCCCACTGGGTGAAGCGTGCGCCGCCGATATTGAGTGCGCCTCCGGCCAATGTTCCGACGGTGTCTGCTGCAACGTCGGCTGCGAAAACGAGTGCGACTCGTGCGAAGCAACGCTCAAACAAAGCGGCGCCGACACCGGCACCTGCGGGCCTTCAAAAGCGGGCGTTGCCGTAGGCAAACAACTCACCGACGGACCCGACCTCGGCACGCAGTGCGCAGCAAACGTGGTGAGTTTTTACACGTGCGACGGCGCCGGAAACAAGAGCATCTACTTTGCAGAAAGCTGCAACGGCAACACGTGCGACCAGGCCGGCATCAAGTGCATTGAGACGTGCAACGACATCACCACCAAGTGTTTGAGCGACGCGTGGTGTGAAATTCCCGTCGGTATGGCCGAGGGCAAATGCGCCCCCAAGCGCGACCTCGGTGAGGTGTGCGACAGCGGCAAACAATGCAAAAACCCCAACGATCTGTCGGTCGACGGCTTCTGCATCGACGGCGTTTGCTGCAACACAGTCTGCGACCAAGTTTGCGAAGCGTGCAACGCTGCAGGGTTCGCCGGAACATGTGTACACTCTGGCATCAACGGCCTCAGCGAGCCCGAAGGCGACCGCCAGTGCAAAAAGGGCCCCAAAGACAAGTCAACGTGCGCCGGTTTCTGCGACGCTCAGGTTTCGCAATCGGTTGTAGATTGCCAATACCCCGACCAAACAGTTCTTTGCGGCGCTCAAAAAACCTGCACCTGTGAAGACAACGGCGCCTGCGTTGAAGGGCCCGCTACCCAAAGCCGGTTCGCTTGCAACGCTGAAGGCGCCTGCGCGGAAAGCGACGTTCAAGACGACGGCACAACGGCCTACGTAAAAGACTGCTTGGGCCATCTCTGCGGCGCGCCCAACGACAACGGCTTGCAACAATGCGCCACCACATGCGCCACCGACGCCGATTGTCTTCTCGACTTTTTCTGCGACGAAGGCGCGTGCGCACCTCTGCCTGACACCGGCCGCTGCGACGGTGGGTACACATTGCGCATGCCGGGCGCCGACGACATCGACTGCCGGCCGTACCTTTGCCCCACCAATGAACTGGCTTGCCGAGCCACATGCGCCAGCGATCTTGAATGTGTCGAGCCCGAAGGTGGCAATGGCAACGAAGTCAGCTGCAATCCCGACAACCTCTGTGAAGCTCCGCCGGCCGCTCCCAAACTCCCCTCGTGTACACTTTCCTCAAGCGATACACCCAAGAGCAACGCAGCCCTTTTCGCTTTGCTCGCAGCCCTCGGGCTCACAATCGCCCGCCGCCGTCGGCGTTAATCGCCACCAGACGTTTCAAATCGCATTTTCACCTGCCCGCGCTTCGCGCGGCCTTCCCGCCCGCCGCCGGCTGGAATTTTTTAGAAACGCGTCACGCGTACACAGCATGCGTACACATCCGCGCGTACACAGCATGCGTACAGAGCGATGCCTTGGCATCTTTGTGTACGCGCATGTGTACGCACGGATCTTTATTGAACGTCGTACCGAAGGCCGAGCATCGGCATCACCATCACCGACACCTGACCCATCAAGCTCTCGTCCGTGTAACGCCCCTGCCCGTAATTGGCCCCTGCGTTGAGAAACTGAGGCTCGTTCCATTGAGGTGCTTCAGGCGCGATCAGGATGAGCGCTCGAAGACCAAACGTCGCCTCCAGGTGCTCACTGAATCGCCAACCAACCCGCGCTTCGGGCGCAACGAACGCCATCATGGTGTTCACCGACGCAGCCGCAGGATCAAGCGTCACGTTGGATGTGCCGTCGAGCGTCGGAAAGAGCCCGCGCCGATCAGAACGAATTTGTCCAGGCGCAATGCCGCCCGAAGCGCGAAGAACAAACGGGAACGTTTCACCGATGCGATACGACAGATGCAGCCCCAAAAGCGCCGATTGAAAACGCAGCGACTCGTCGGCAACACCTTCTACCGGAATGCTGTCGTTTGTTTCAGGCTGCAACAAAAGACCCGCTTTGCGCTGGCGCAACTCGTGAAATGCCAGCACGTACCCAACACTCACACCCAATCCAAAGCCCGACCCAAGCTCGTAGGCGCCGTGCACCATGAGACTTGGACCAATCGCCACGCCGCTCTGACAACCGGCATCGCAACTCGCACCGACGTCGCCGCCGAAGCCCGCGCCCAGCGCCAAACCCAAGGAGCCTTCGACAACCCACTTTGAAGGCTTTTTCCACCGCGGAGCGTCGTCGTCGCGCTTGAGATCAAAGTTCACAAGTTCACGACCGCCCGACACAAGCGTCACTTCACGCGTCTCGCGTTCAAAGCCTTCTTCGTACGCTTCAACCTTGTGTTTGCCCGATCGGAGCCTCCCGACCCATTGACCGCCGCCGACATCAACGCCGTTGATGAATACGCGGGCGCCGGGCGGGCGCGGTTCAATGCGCAGTGCGGAGTCGAGATCTTCAGCGCGCAACGAAAGCGTTGTCACCTCGCCTGTTTTCACCGCAGCCGAAACCGGTTGTGTACCAATGCGACCGCGCCCGCCCGGCTCGCGCAGCAGCACCACGTGGCTGCCAACCGAAACGAGGCCGTCCCACGGCGCATTGCCCATGGCGATGTTGTCGACAACCACTTCAACAGCGCGCCCGCCCACCTCTGAAACTTTCAGCCTGCCGGACGCGGCAAGCGGAACAAGCTTCACATCGATCCGCGCCGTTTGACCGCCCGCGAGATCCACCCGCGTTTCGAAAGGTTCAAACCCTTCTTTGAATACGCGAATGACATGCGAGCCGGCACCCGCGCGAAGCGGCGCCACAAGTGGCAACTCACCGCGCGTTTGACCGCTCACAACAATCGTGGCGCCGGGCTCGCCACCCACCACGTCAAATGTACCTACGCGCGCCCGCAATTCTGTAATTGCCTTTTGCGCGAGCGCTTTGTCGTCGGCCGGCAAATTGGGATACGTGCGCATCAGCCGTTCGTAAGCGTCGAGCGCGTCGTCAAAGCGCTGGAGCTTTTGGTAACAGGCACCGGCGTTGATGAGCGCGTTGCGCGTTGCGTACAGATCGAGCGACAACAAAAACTCGGCGAGCGCGGCCGCCCACGCCTCTTCGCCCATCAGCGTGAGGCCTTTTTCAAAGTGCGATCGCGCTTCCTGCTTTTCAGCGGCGGTGGGCACGCGATCGGGATCGGTAGAAGACGCGGAGCCCGACGTCGTGGGTGCAGGCGAAGCCGCCGGCGCCGGCGTGGACGCGGGAGCCGCGGTGCTCGCAGCAGGTGTACTCACAGGCGCTGCGGTGGCCGCCGCCGTGGGAGCCTGCGAAGCCGTTGGTGCGGCCGGAGCGCCCGATGCGGCCGGTATCGCCGACGCGGAAGTGGCCGGTTTAGCCGGACCCGCAGCGGGTTTTGCAGAAGGCGCCGGCTGAGCCGCGGCAAACGCGGGCACAAGAAGCAACGCACCAAGCGCTGCCCAACGAAGGCGCGACGAAGTTTTCAGCGGATCGACAAAAAGGCGTCTCATGCGCAAAAGCCCCGGGACGGACGCGATTGAAGCACGGCTCCATGATCGCCCATGCACAAAAAGCGACGATGCAATGCGATCACGTAGCTAACCATCCCAATCGTTCGAGGGTTTCGTGATTTTCCGCGCTCCACTCAGCAATGCGTTCGCGCGTTGTTCGATAGGCGTACTCAAGAATGGCGCGCCGCGCGGCAATGTTCGCCGCGGGATTGTGCATAAACAAAAGCGCGTCGGTGGGCCGCGGCTCCAAAACAAGCACGCGCATTCGGCTGTTTGGCCCGCTGTAACGAGCCGTTTCTTGCTGAAGCCGAGCATGCGCGCCGATTCGAAGCGCCTGGTTATACGTCCACAACATTCCCTTGTCGCGAACGCTTTCACCCACTCCGTGCCCCGTGGGAACGCCGCCCTTTTCAGTTGAAACAGGCACGAGCGGATTGACAACAATCGCCAGGTCGGCACCGCGACTGTCCGCGATATCCAAATGGCCCACGTGCCCCAAACCCCCGTCGAGGTAATGCCGATCACCAATGCGCACGGGTGAAAAGAAAAGGGGAAGTGCCATGGAAGCCGAACAGGCGAGCGACACCGGAACATCTTCAAACCCGGATGCCCCAAACAAAACCCGATCTCCTGTGTCGAGATCCGATGCGGCAATCAGCAAGTTGCGAGGCATGGCTCGAAACGTGTTTGGAATGCCGCGCCGAAGAAAAAATTCAGCGAGAAATCGCTCATATTTGTCGAGCCGAAAAAGCCCGGCCGGGAGCGAGTCATTCAACCGATCCATTTGCTCCAAAATGGTCAGGTGCGGTGCTGCACCGCCAACCACCTGACGGGTAGAAAGCCGAGCCAACCCGTGTCGAATGGCGACCCAACCGGTGTCGAGAGTGCGCCTCCACTCATGGAGGTCAATCTGCAAAATGTGGCTTCTTTCAAGCGGGAAAAAAGGATCGGCGGGGTCAAGCAGCGCTTTATAAATTCTGTCCACAGCGGTTCCACCCGCGAGGGCCGACGCCACCGTGGCCCCCGTTCCGGCGCCGAGGTACACCGAAAACGTTTGACCACCCACTCCACGTATTCCATCACTGAGGGCGGCCAGCGCTCCCACCTGGTAGAGCGCACCGGTAAACCCGCCGCCCGGTAGGCAAAGAGCCAGCTTAAACCCGCGATCATCCAAAGCAGTCACAATGGGCTCTCCTCCCCGTCGTTTTCTTTGGGTGTGCTGCGCGGCCGAAAATAGTCGGCCAGTGCGAGTAACCCCGCGCTCACAACGGCGCCCAGAATAACGAGCTTTACCGGCGTCGGTTCATCGGCCTCCGGTGTTTCAGCAAACCCCGAAGCGATCGCCCAAAACGTTACCCCATTAAACCCGGCGTGCATGAAAAGGCCCGGCAACACCGACCCGCTCGCCACACGCAGAAACGCCAGAGCCGCGCCCACCATGGCAATGGGTAGATAGAGTTGAGGCTGCGTGTGAACAAAGGCAAACAATACACTCGTTGCGATCACCACAGAAACCGCCGAATGCCTGCGTTTCAGCGTGCCGAAAAGCGCTCCTCGAAAAAACAACTCCTCAACCAACGGGGTTGTACCAATCAGCCCAACCCCGGCGGCCACTTTTCGCCAAAGGGGTAGAGTTGAAAAAATCTGACTGAACTCGGCCGAAGGTGATTCTACCGGCCACCTTGCCGAAATCGCGTCGTAAAGGCCGCTCGCGGGGAGTTGAATGGCCGCCCCGAGCAAAAGCCCGAGGGGGTAAAAAAACCAGCGCGTTCCAACCAGCCCGAGCACCTCTCGGGTGTTGCCTTTTGAAAATAAACCCACCTTACCAGCAAGATCAAAACTGTGTACACAGCAAACTGAATTGCTGCGGTTGCCCCGCGATCGCGCAGGGCCGCGGGCGACCACTTGTTGACCAAACTCGCCACCAGGAAGAGGCAGACAATGGATCCGATGGTCCACACCGTCGCGTCGAGCGCGCTCATCGAACGCTCTTCTGGCGCTTCGGGAGGGAGCGAGTTTGCCATTTTGCCGCGCCTTACCACGGATTGCCGCCCACCGAAACAGGTTGCAGAAAACCTCTTTTTTTGAGCGGAAAAGCGGCCTGAAATACAGCGATCGACAGGCGCCCAACGGTCCGAGTACCATCCCTCAAAGCACGGGAGCAGTACCACCATGCGCACAATTCTGATCGGTTGTTTGGGCCTTTTGGCACTCGGATCCGGGTGTTCGGGCACCATCGGTTCCACAGGTGAAACGGGAGGTTCGGCGGGCAATGCCACCACCTCCTCCACAGGGGCAACGAGCGGAACCGGCGGAGTTTCCGCCGGCGGATCGGGAGGTCAACCCTCCACTTCCACCTCCAGTTCTTCCACAGGAGGAGTGGGCGGTTCCACCACCTCGACCACGGGTGGAACGGGTGGAATGGCCTCCACCGATCCCTGTGCA
Organism: Polyangiaceae bacterium; assembly: GCA_016712345.1. GTDB lineage: Bacteria > Myxococcota_A > Polyangia > Polyangiales > Polyangiaceae > JADJRH01. The sequence goes on along the minus strand of JADJRH010000002.1, from coordinate 520,114 downwards.
AGCGCATCGGATGGTAAGCACTGCGGCGCGGAGTTGGGCGGCACGGCTGACCACGCCAGTGTGTACACTTGGGCGTCGGGGACTACCACGAACGCCGCTCCTTGTGGAAACGGGTGTATGGACGGGGCTTGTATAGAGCCTCCTTCCGATCCCTGTCAAAACGCCAACGCCGGCAACGGTGACTATTGCGGAGCATCGCTGGGCGCGGGTGATGCCAACACGCTTTATACATGTCAGAACGGGTCAACCGCGTCTAAAAAAGTCTGCCAGGCCGGATGTCAGGTTCAACCGCCCGGAACGCCTGACACGTGCAAACCCAACGGTGATCCGTGCGATTTCGCCACGGCGGGAGACGGCGCCTATTGCGGTGGAAGCCTCACCCAAAACGGTGTTCCTCAAGGTGACCTGAACGTTTTGTATACCTGTCAAAACAAGAACGTTGCTTCCACTGTCACGTGTCCCAACGGCTGTCAGATCAACCCTCCGGGAGTGGCCGACGCGTGTGCCCCGGTAAACGGTGGAACGTGTTGCCTCAACAAGCCGCCCGGCGCCCTCACCCAGTCTTATACAGCCTGCGGCGGCGGTGGCGTACACTACGGCATTGACTATGGGACGCCCAACAACACCCCCATTTACGCCGGCATGTCAGGTACGGTTGTGGGGAGCGCCCTCGGGTACCCCAACTGTTATAACAACGGCTGTTCATCCGACTGTTGGAACAGTTTCAACTACGTCAAACTCAAGAGCGACTGCGGCGATCCTGAACATCCCGGCAACGATCTATACATCTACTACCTCCACATTAACGACCTTGCGGCCGGCGTGGGGAATGGCACTCACGTGGAGCAGGGCCAACTTTTGGCCTTGAGTGGAAATTCTGGTTGTTCGTCCGGCCCCCACATTCATATTGAAACGGTCACCGTTCCAGCCGGCCAAAACGCAACACTCAACTCCTGCAAGAGTGAAAACCCCGCCAACCGGTATTGCCCTTAGCGTCGGGGCATTATCTTGTTTTCGTCTGACCGTCCAAATTTGACTGAAGATCGAATGGGAGCGCCAATTGAGCCTCATTCGATATTGACCCTGTTTTTCTAGGCGACGCCGGTTGTACAGCGGGCACACTGATTTGTAATGGTGTGGCAGCTCTTTTTGCAATGTGGAGTGCGAGTTCTTTTTTCTGTACTACCCATAGGTCAAAATCAAGCCCCAAACGCCGCATTTGATCTGTGATCACTTCCCGATCCGAACCCTGGTGGGACGTACCGCTGCCAACGAGTAGAACGGTGCCACTCGCGGTCAAAGATCCTATTTTTTGTAGAGACTGAACCGCCCCCGCCACGATGAGACTATACCGGTGCATCGCCAACGTATGCCCCAACTCAGACACAAAAAACCGATTTTCCAATTCAAAAAAACGCTGATAGTTGATCTGGAGATTTTTGAACAATTGTTCTACCAGATGCAGCCGAAAACCATCCCCGCGAAACGCTGCCAAGGTGCGAATGTCCACAACATGACGGATCTGCAAAATTTCTAAAAGTCTCTGAAATTCGTGAAATTCTATCCCATCAAAACCAAGACTGACAAGATTGTTTGTCCGCTCGGAAATGAGCCGCTTTTCAAGTCTCACCCGCCAGTCAACAACGTTTGCTTCCCCACTCGATGCAATGTCGGCGAGGAGCGCCGAAGAATCGGGACGTTCACCATGAATCAGAGTAAGTGATGGCCGACCAATCCGGGGCATAATCACCCACTTTCCTGAGTTATTTTGTCTGCAATCACGTTCTCAAAATCGATATGAGATAAGGTAAAGATCGGGTCTTTGTGGAGGGCATCGGGAATTGAAAGAGCGTTTCCTTCGCGGTCTTTTGCCTCACCGCGACGCTCAAACAAGGCCGCATATCTGCGAGGAGCAACTCCACTGAAGAGCCGAAATTTTACCTTTTTTTTTGAGTCTCCTTCCGCCGGTCTCGTCGTTTCTTCAATCACGTCCGAGTGCAGCTCAACAGCGAGGCTTTTTGTGTAAGGTTCAACATAAACAACCTCGCGAATCCCCGCCGCAACAATGTGGCGTGCGCAGTTGTGACATGGGTAGGTTGTGCAGTAGAGTGTTGCGTCAAAGGTGGACTCGCCGCCTCCGCGAGCGACGCCGACGATCGCATCCATTTCGGCATGAACGGCGCGCGAAAATTCAATCAGGTCACCCAGCCTTGTCGCGCGCAATATCGCTGCAAGTTTCGCCTCATCGACGCCCGTCTGTAAAACTTCGTTACTGCGCAAATCCTGAATAAGCAGTTTGACAATCTCTCGCTTTTCAGAATCGTTGCGACAATATGCCTTTTTTGTCGTCGAATCTGGAAAAGCAAAACAGCGAAAGTCTTCCTGATCACCTTCCTCATACAAACCACCGCCAAACTTCGGGACATCATTTACACCGGTAGCAATCAGCCGACCGGAGGGATCGAGAAGCGCGGCACCCACCTGCCGCGAGAGACATGAAGACCTGAGTGAAGCGGTCCACGCGGCATACAGCCCACGCTCATCGCGCGTTGGCGTCTCAATTTTGTCGCCCAGTAGAATGCTTGAAAATCGCTTAATGTTGTCCTCGAGCTGACTCGCAGTGTTGTTTGTCAGATCGGGTTCGTTGTTAATAAAATAGTCACCCGACTTAATCGTCTTTCGAACCTGTTGACCCGCGGCCTCCGTCTCCGCCTCATCGCGATCCATCAACGCTCGAATCGCTTCGGGAGGTGCCCCTTTATATTTGCTAATCAGTCGGGCATGCCGCTGTCTTGGACCGCAAACCACGCTAACGAGGTAAAAAGCCCTACCATAGACCTTTCGTAGAGCGTCAACCTCCGTTGGATTTTTCAGATTATCAATGACAAAGACAACCTTGTTTTTTTCTTTGGCAATGTCGCGTCGGAGTTGACGAATTTCACGAATCGCCAAACCGGCTGTGAAAGCTTGCCCTTTGGTTGATCGCAAAAAATTCCCTGCGTTCTGCAACTGGACAGTTCTTTCAATTGGCGTCTTTTGCAGGATATTTTTGAATTTTTCCGGAGAGAGTTTTTCGGCGCACTCCGCTATCAACTTGCTCATCTTGACGGAGCGAACGTCATATTTTTTTTCTTCTAGAGCTTTTTTGAGTCTGTCGCCGATGGTTGTTGCACCCGCGCCAGCGTGGCCAACGAGTGCAATCACAATGTCATTGGATTGCGACTCGTCAATGGTTCGATGGATGGCGTCCACGCCCGACGACGGCAGGTTCGCAAGTGGAAGTCGTTTTGCGGACGGCATGTGAACAATTGCATTGTCCACTTTTCTTTATGATTCATCAAGTCCGCTTTTCTTTCAATCTGTACCACGGCCAGTTTACTTACACGGGGCGCAGACCCGCCGCGCGTTTCGTGCGGCTTTGGCCCTCGCCCATCGGAACGGACCAAGTTATACTACCATTCAATTATCTCGGGGCAGAACAATGAAACGCGCTTGGGCTTATTGTTGGGTGGTTGTTGGTGCGGTATTCAGCCAGTTTGGCTGTGATGGTGAACAATCCGCCGCCACAACAACCTCCACATCGTCGTCCGGCACAGGTGGCTCGGGCGCGGAAGGTGGTGGCACGATTTCAACGACATCCGCTTCGTCGGGCGGTACGGGTGGAATCGCGGGTGCCGGTGGCACAGGAGGCACTGGGGGTTGCACGCCTGAAGACGACAATAATGAATGTACAACCGACACCTGTGAGAACGGAGCCACGGTGTACACCCCGGTTCCAGTGGGCACGCCGTGCGCTCAAAACGCCGGGTTTTGTAATCTGGAGGGCCAATGTGTGGAGTGTCTTGCCCCGGACGATTGCCCCGGTGAGAGCACCGCCTGCCAAACGCCGAGCTGTATAAGCGGCATCTGCGGGTTTGACTATGCAGCGGCGGGCACAGCAATTCCAACCCAGCAAACGGGTGACTGCAAACTATCGGTTTGCTCGGGCGACGGAAACATCATTGACCAAAATGACGACGCCGATCTACCCATCGATAACAACGCCTGTACAAGCGACATCTGCTCGCAGGGAATGCCCGACAATCCCGTTTTACCTGAAGGTACATCGTGTGGCACGTCACCGGGCGGAGCGTCGCTGTTTTGTAATGGGAATGGCAGCTGTGTAGGTTGCATCACCGCGGCCGACTGTCCCGGCACCGACGATGAGTGCAAAACCCGAACTTGTGCGGCCGGGGTTTGTGGGTCAAAGTTTACCGCTCTCGGGACACTCCTTTCATCCCAGGTTCCGGGTGACTGTCTGAGTCAGATCTGCAACGGCACAGGTGGGATCTTAGGCATCCCCAACAACAATGATCTCCCCGTTGACGACGGCAACGTTTGCACCTCGGAGGTGTGTACACAAGGTGTACCTTCCCATCCTCCCGTCGGCAACGGTTTGTCATGCTCCGACGGCAATCCCTGCACGGTGTCAGACACGTGCCAGGATGGTGAGTGTGCGCCGGGAAGTCCCCTCACCTGCCCTGCGCCCGACCAGTGCCACGACGCCGGGGTTTGCAACCCCAATTCAGGCGTGTGTGACTATCCCAACAAACCCACCGGTACCGCGTGCAACGACGGGGATCTGTGCACCCAACTTGACACATGCCAAAGCGGCGTTTGTACCGGGTCAAACCCAGTCACATGCACCGCTCTTGACCAATGTCACAACGCGGGCACATGCAACCCCTCCACAGGTATATGCTCCAATCCAAACAAGCCCAATGGAGCGTCGTGCAGCGACGGCAATTTGTGTACACAAACCGACACATGCCAAAACGGCAATTGTGTTGCGGGAACGGCTGTCGTTTGCACGGCGAGTGATATTTGCCACTTGGCGGGCGTGTGTGACCCGGGCACGGGCACATGCTCCAACCCCGCAAAACCCAACGGAAGCGCCTGTACAGATAACAATGCATGCACGCTGAATGACAGTTGTCAAAGCGGCGTGTGTACACCGACGGGCAGCGTTTCGTGTTCACCCCTGGACAGCTGCCACGACGCTGGAACATGTAACCCCGCCACGGGGGTATGTTCCAATCCAAACAAACCCAACGGAAGCGCCTGTTCCGACGGCAACGCGTGCACCCTGAACGACGCTTGTTCAAACGGAACATGCATCGCGGGCCCCGCAAAAGTGTGCACGGCGGCAAGCCAGTGCCACCTTGTTGGAACGTGCAATACCGTCACTGGACAATGTTCATCGGCACCCAAGTCCAATGGCAGTCCGTGCAACGACCTGAATGGCTGCACAACGGGCGAAACATGCCAGGCGGGAGCGTGCACGGGTGGAAATCCAATCACATGTGGGTTGGGTCAGGTTTGTACAGGTGGGATTTGTGCGGGGCCGTGTGCCGGTCAAATGGGTCTACCCGGCAAACCTCTTACCCTGGTGGGCGACTACCCACGCTCCATCGCCCACGCCGACATGAACGGGGACGGGGTGGTTGACTTCGTGGTGGCCAACACGAACGACGATTCGATTGCTGTTCTTTTCATGCAGGCGAATCTGCAAATCAACCCACCCGTGGCCTACCCGGCGGGAGATGGGCCGGTGGGCATTACAGCCGCCGATCTAAACGGCGACGGCTGGCCCGACGTTGCGTACACAGCCAATATCCAAAACCAGGTTGCCGTCCGATTTAACCAAGGCAACGGCTCACTTGGTCCGGCAACAATTGTGGCCTCCGGTCAAGATCCCGCAATTGTCATTGCCGTCGACGTGAATGCCGACGGCTTTAAAGACCTGATTGTGAGCAACATTTCTACCAACAACGTGACCGTTTTTCTTTACGTGGGCGGCCAAAGTTTTGCGCCGGGCGTTTCATACCCGGTGGCTTCCAACCCACTGGGTATAACCGCTTCAGACCTGAACGCCGACGGTAAGGTTGACTTGGCGGTGGCTTGTTTGAGCGGCAACAAAGTGGATGTTCTTTTTGGGTCCGGCACGGGTACCTTCCCAACAAAGGTTTCGCTGAACGCACTGGGTAACCCGTATGGTGTCGCCGCGGGCGACCTGAACGGCGACAGCCTCAACGACCTGGCCATTACGCACGACGCAAATAGCTACGTGGGTGTGTTTTTAAATCTGGGAGGCGGCGCCTTGGCGCGCAGGTGGAGTACCTTGCGCTCAACGGCGGGTCAGGACAGGGCATTGCCATCGCCGACATGAACGGCAATGGGTCAAAAGACTTGGTGATCACCACAGATACCGACGGCGCTATTCACACGTTCTTAAACAACGGAAACGGGACGTTTGCAAACTCCATTCGCCACTACACGGGTGCATTGCCACGCGGCCTGACAGTGGTAGATCTAAACACCGACAACATCCCCGATGTTGCGGTCGCGTGCTCTGACAGCGACCTTGTGAGAACGCACATCAATCAAGGCAACGCCACCTTTGAAACCTACCCATTTTTTGCCACAGGCAGCAATCCCGGCAATCTGGAAGCGGCCGACGCCAACGGCGACGGCTATAAAGATTTGCTCATTTCGAGATTCAACAACACACAGGTGATGTTTGGTATGGCAGGCTCCACATTTGGAGCGCCGATAGATCTACCTATCAATGCAACCCGGGCCATTTGGGTAGATATCGACCAAGACGCAGATGTGGATGTGGTGGCGACCCAAGTGTTTAACGACCACGTGTATGTGCTTTTAAACAACGGTTTCGGTGCATTTTCAGCCCCAACAACGTACATCATGTTTGAGGGGCCGGATGCTATTGCCGCCGCCGATATAAACGGCGACGGTAGGATGGATATCGTTACCGGAAACGTGTCAACCGACGACGTGGGTGTGTTTATCAATCAAGGTTTTGGCGTGCTGGCGGCGCCTGTTGTTTACCCGGCAGGCAACGGCCCAGAAGGGGTGATTCTGGCGGACCTGAATGGCGACGGCGCGCTTGACATGGCTGTCAACTCTCTTGTTTCAGACAATGTTCAAGTGTTGCTCGGGGTTGGAAATGGAGCGTTTTTGCCGGCCAATTCGTACCCGGTGGGGGACGCACCTTACCATATTGCGGCGGGTGATCTCAATGGCGATGGCACGGTGGACCTGGCCACTTCCAACGCCAATTCGCGCTCGGTGAGCTTCTTGTATAACCCGGGGAATGCGATTTTCCCACCCGCTGTAAACTACCCACTCGGTGTGGGGCCGGGCTTCATGCGCGCCGCCGATGTGGACATTGACGGCGACATGGACATCGTTGCCCACGTGGACGCGGCTGACATCTTGCTGCTTGAAAATCAGGGAGGTGGCGCGTTTGCTCGCAAACACTTTGCCGCAATGGGCGGAGGTTCTGGGATGGTGCTTTCAGACATCAATGCCGATGGTAGGTTGGACGTGGTGTCCACCAACAACGCGCCGACGGACGGCGTTTCGCACCGCCTCAACATCTGCCTTCCGTGAACAGTGTGGCTTGGTTTCCAGACATATCGAAACAAAGGATCGGGCCACGTTGGCGTTTCGGCTTCCCCGTCTTCAACCGGCTCTTTTTTCGATCATTGCGATCATTCTACCGTCCACATACTTGCCCGTTTCGTCGGCTAGGTCGCGCGCATCGGCGAGGAGCTTTTCACACGCGGCGCGCTTTTCGGCAACGTAGGCGGGATCTGTAATGTCTTTTAGGTTAATGAGCACATTCCACAAACCGCCGCGCACGCCGGCGTAGGCGATTTGTACTCCCACAGCACCGTCGGAAAGCGACGCGGGATTACCAATAGTCGCCACTTCACGGGCGAGCCGCATCGCCGCAAAACTCGCCTCCGCCGTGGCCCATGGCACTGCCACAGCTTCTTTTAAACCCTCTTGCATTTTGCGGGCGCGAAGGGCTTTTTCTTCTGGATTGGACTGCGGCATGCGAAGCGCGTTCATAAAGCCGGTGAACGCGTCGGAGTCGGCGTCTACCGCTCGAATAAGGTCGTCTTTAATGCGCTGCGCTTCTTCAGCAATGCGGGCCAGCGCCGCGTCGCGATCTTCGGTCCCCTCCTTCCCATAGGTAAGGTTTGCCACCATCGACGCGAGCGCGGCCCCGAGCGCGCCGGCAAGCGCGGCCACCGAGCCACCTCCGGGCGCGGGTGAATCGCGCGACACTTCATCTGTAAAGTCGACAACTGTTTTGTTGACGAGCGCCTTTTCAGGCAGGATGGGTAGACCCAGGACTTTTTTGGCGATGTCAAACGGCGCCACGTCGGTAAGACCAAGCCCCATCACTCCAACGCGGAGCACGTCTGTTGCGGGTTGACCCAGCGTTCTACCCTGCTTTTGTAGGTAATATTGCCCGCTCTTCAACAACGCTTGGTAGGGAACCACTCCCACAATTTCACTGCCGGTGACAACCAACCCTCGATCGGCGGCGAGGCGCCGGGACGCCTCAAGCACTTCATGGGGAGGTGTGACAGTATAGTCGGTGAGGTTGATGGATACCTGAGCGCGTTTGTAATCTTCCACATACCATCCAATGGCCTTACACGACTTAAACAGGCCGGGACGGTACACCTGCTTGCCAACGACTTCAGGAGGGGTCAGGTCATTGGCGCGAAGCAGCTCGTCGAGAGAATAACCGTGAACCTCGGAAACGTGTGCGGAAACTTCAGGGTAGGTAGTGCCCACAAAGGAGCAATTTCCGCAGGGGAAACTACCCTCTTTGTAAAACATTTTTTTACCGCGGCTGTAGTAGGGCGCCGTGTTTCCACTCCGTGCCACGCGCCCTTTTTCACGCAACGCAAAGGCAATGTCAGCCGCATGGCCTTTGTCTGTGGAGGCCAGGTTGATATTGTAAGCGATAAGAAATGGCCGCGCGCCGATGACCGTAGCACCGGCCAACGCGTTAAATTCGGCCGGGCCAAAGTCGGGTCTCCAGTTGGGGTCGGAAAGCTTTTTTCGAAGCCCTTCATATTCGCCCTTTCGAATATCGGAGAGACTTTTGCGCTCCGGGCGAGAAGCCGCCGCTTCATACAGGTAGACGGGAATACCCAGTTCACGCCCCACACGTTCGCCCAACTGTCGCGCCATTTCAGCGCATTGCGCCATGCTGATGTTGGACACTGGAACGAACGGGCAAACGTCGGTGGCTCCCATGCGAGGATGCGCACCGGTATGGGTAGACATGTCGATAAGTTGAGCGGCTTTGGAAATGCCTGCAAACGCGGCGCGGAGAACGGCGTCGGGTGAGCCTACAAATGTGACAACCGTTCGATTGGTGTCCATTCCAGGTTCAACATTGAGGAGCGACACACCACCGGATGCCTCAATCGCGTCGGTGATTTGCTTGATTTTAGCCGCATCGCGCCCTTCTGAAAAGTTGGGAACACACTCAACAAGGGCATTGGACATGTCAGGTTCTCCAAAAATTGGATCAAAGTACTGGATTTATAAATCAACTTGGCTATGAGCGCGGCCGATCACTCAAAGAGTGTGAACGGTAAAGCCGTCTACCCACATGCGATTGTCTTGGAAATCGGCACCTGTTAACGTTTCAGGTGACCCCTCGCGCTCGGGGTGAATATCAATTGTCAGAGGTTCAGAACCGAGTTCGATAACGAAGCTCGTATCTTTCCAAGTTCCGTCGGTTCCGTTGAATTTGAGGCGGTGTTCATACCCTCCCACATGAACCACCAGGTTGGCGTCGCGGCAGTGCTCAAATCGGTAGTGAAACGCCACTTCTACCTGGCCGCCGGAACCGCCGGTGATGGGGGCCGAACGGGTAAGCTCGGTGGAGCCGTTCCCTTCCCCCAAGGTGACCTTGAGCGAGTTTTCACCCCCGCAAACACCGTGTTCGCTGTCAATACTGGAATGGGGTGCAAGCGTCCACGAAGTGGGACTCTCTTCAAAGTCGCCGTCGGCCACGTTTACACCGCCCGAACTCTCGGCGCAGGCGTTTACGGTTGAGCCGCACGAGCACAAAGCGCCCGAAAAGAGGACAATACCGATCGACAAATGCCACTTGGTTGCGCCCATCACGGCCTCCAAAGCGCTATTAACGCCGATTCAGTCGAAACTGCAATGACATTCCTTCAGCGGGGCCGACGGGCTCCTTTTGTAAAGCCGGATGTGATAGAGACAATTGTCTGCACCTCCGTTTTGGGGGAAAGCAACCGGAAAAGAGCGAGGAAAAACAGATGTCAAACGCCAAAGAAAGCAGCGTTTGGAATAGTCACTTTACGGTGCCTGGAAACCCTGCCGGGTTTTCGCTCCGAACCACCTACCCCACCAATCCCAACGGTGCGGAGGTCATGCTCGAACAATGGGAAGCGGGCGCTTCTGAACCTCCCCACAGTCATCCGGGCGACGATATGACGGTGGTAGTCGAGGGAAAGATGGTGGTTCAGTTTTTTGTGCGCCGCGACGGAAAACTTGTTCCAGACGGTGAGCCCCTCACTCTACAAAAAGGGGACGCGGGATATGTGGCGGCGGGCCGCATTCATGACGCCAAATATCTAGAGCACTGCAAACTGGTGTATGTACACAGCGGCGCGTTTGGATTTGAAGCGCACGAGTGAACGGAAGAGTGACCGCTCATTCCCCTACTCCGTGCAAGCCGATTGCTGTCTGAAATACAAAAAAACTCCGTGGCCCTCCGTGTCCTCCGTGAGTCCGTGGCGACCGGGGCCTGGTGGGGCCGTGTTGGATACAATTATAGAAGCGGGATTTGTTGTACCGGGCCTGAGAGGCTTGTCCAGGTGAGAAAACCGTCAGACAGGGCATAGTCAAAAACGTTTTTCTCCTGCTCCACCATCACCTGAACTTCTTCGGTTTTTTTGTTGAAGCATCGAACTGTGAATTTGCCGCTCGGCATTTCAGTCCAGCAAATATGGGTAGGCGAGATCGCGAGCCGCTCCGGTGTGGAGAGCGGATAGGCCAACACCGTCCAACTGCCTTTGGGTGTAATTCGAACAAGGGCGCCGTTGGTGAACGCGGCAGACGGACTACCCTCCGTCATGAGGTAGAGGTCATCACCGTCGGCTGCCACTTCCGCCGGGCGCTGGGTGACAAAGGACCAATATTCTGTTTTTTTGGTAGACGCGTCAAACAGGGCCAAAAACCCCGGGGCATAGCGAGCGCTCGGGGGGAGCGCTCCACCTCTCTGAAACCACTTTACCTGTTCATCCAGTTCTGACTTGCTGAGAGGTACCCCTTCACGCTCGTCGATTTGGCGGCCGGCAACGACCACTTTTGATTGCCAATTGGCAATGGAGTTGACCACCGGGAACTTTTGCTCAAACCGTTCAGGCTCGCCGCCGGCAATGGGTAGACGCTGAAGTGTACACCCCTTGTCTTCTTCGGGGCCGCAATCCATAAACGTTACGTGTGTACCATCTGTGATCGCTCGTCGAACCACACCCGAGTAGATTTTTTTGGGCGCGGCGCCTTTGGTGTGAACGGTGATGCCAAGGTTGGAAGCGGCCAATACACCTACGGCCGTGGGTAGGAGGCGAGCCGCTTCCGGTGCGGGGCCCAGTTTGTCCACCGTGCCGGTTGGGGAGATCGCCACAACTTCCCCCTGCTCGTCACCCTTTTTAGCTTCTAGAACGCTGTAAAAAACGCCCTTCCCGGCGGTGATGCGAATGACCGAGTCTTTGAAAAGTACCTTGGAGGCACTTTCCGCCCGCTTCACATTTTTGGGTTTTGCGGCCTCAATGGCGGCCTGAAGCCGCATGAGGCCGGGCGCCGGCGGCCCTTTGGGCTCGGCCGACGTGGGTGCAGCCGCAGCGCTCGACGAAAGACTCGGCGCCGTTGGCGCGGACCCTGAAACCTCTTGGCAAGCGACCAATCCCGCGAAGAGGGGCACAAAAAATCGGGCGGTGGCAACGGGCTGGAGTCTCACGGCTACTCTTTACACCTTTGTGCGCCGAGTCGGTGATTTTTTAGAAAATGGACGCAACTCGGAGCACGCTCCTTCCGATAGGGGGATATGGGCAACGCCGACATCACTCTTAGGCACGTGACACGACGGCATGCCGAAGCGTTGGCTCGTGCGTACACATCGCGGCCGGTAAAGGTGGTGGGCTGGCTCAACACTCAAGTCACAACATTGGAACGCCGACTCGATAAGTTGTTACTCCTTAAAGTGGGCCGAAAACTGCGCGCCTTGTCGGTGGAATTTGAATACCGAGTCGACCGCCATTTGCCTGAACGGGTATTTGACTATCAGGCGCTTTGTCGAATGGCCCTCCGCCAATCGGCACCGGATGGTGTCGTTCCACCCATTGATACAGTTGTTATTGCGTTGACGGGCCCCGCAAAACAAAGACGCTGCGCAACTTTTCTTCGAACAGGCTGGCCGGATCGCCCCTTTTCAGGTGTGCGTTTTCGACTCGACTTACTTTATCAACAAAATGTGGGTGCCCTCGTCGCCCGCCGCAGCCCTTTTTGGCTTATATTTGTTCCACTTGCACAAGACGCCGACGCCGAGGCCGTGCGCGCCGCGGTGACAACCATTCGAACAGCAGTGCCGGCCGGCGACGATCGCTGGGAGCTGCTCGCCGCGCTTTTTTTAATGGCGGAAATTGATCCGTGGGGGCATAATCTCAAACCGGAGATCGATACTATGATCCATGAAGACCCGGTGGATCTCATTCAGGTCTGCGCCACGCTCCGAGACGCGTACGAACGCGGAGAGCGGCACGGCCTTGAAAAAGGCATCGAAAAAGGCATCGAAAAAGGCATCGAAAAGGGCATCGAAAAGGGCATCGAAAAAGGCATCGAAAAAGGCATCAGCGCCGGGATGGTGCAACTGCTCCAAGGCTTGTTTGCGCGGCGTTTGCACCGAGAACTCACCGCCCATGAACAAAAGTTGATCGCTCGGCGCACTCCAAAAGAGGCCGACCGGTTGCAGGAGGCGGTGCTCAAACTGGAAGGTGAGGCGCTGGCCCGCTGGCTCACCAAGAAACGTTCAGCGCGCAGTCGTCAAACTTCAAAACTGCCTCGAAAATGAGCGCTTTCAAGGTCAACGCCTAACGCGTGGGCGATCTGACGCGTATGGATTTACGGACGACACCCGGAGGCGATTGGGGGTAGCTGTAAAGATCGCGAACAGGGGCTGAAAATTGATGGCCCACGTAGAAGCCACATGCCGGGAGAAGCGCCGACGTATACATGTTTTGCTTCGCAATATCCCGGAAGACAGAAATATTGTCGGACAACGCCAAGCAGTAGACTCGGCTGAATCGAGCCCCCAATTCAGACTGTTGGAGATACCAAGACGCGCAGCGTTTGGATGTCACGTTCAATTTGAGACGCGGCAAGCACTGCTCCCCGCCCCGTTGCTGCACCTCGCAAGACAGCCTTCTTCAAGTTTTCGGCGCTGTTTTCACCGCTGATAAAAGCGCGAAACCCTCTTGCAAGCGCTTGGTAGATGGGTGTTCTTAACGCCTCTAGGGTGGAAAAAGGGGGCACAGCCGTCACGGGGGCAGCAAAGCCGGCAAACACTTGTACGCCGGCTCCAGAAGCAACTCTTCCAAAGGAAGTCAGATCTTCTTCGAGATTTTTGGATCGGGTATCACATGCGTACACCCACACTCGCGAGCCTGAAAAAATCTGCCCAAATGTTTGGGGATCTACCCATGGCTCACCGAGGCTCTTGCCACGCACGGAGCCGACGCCGTCATGTCCAAAAACAAGGGCATTGCCAGCTTGGCGCACAGCATCTGCCACAGCGTTGTGGTTGGGATGTTCCTCGTGAAAAGCGGCGTGTGGTGGATGGGTTTTGGCAAACCACTGGGCAAACAGGTCGTTGGCGGCGGTTGCCTCGTCACCCGTCAACGAGACGAGAACGTAGCTCACGCGCTGGGTTCCTCTTTTGTCAGGGAGAGAACAAATGCGCGCGTTGCCGCTTTCACAAATTCGTTTGCCAACCGGCGATCACCCTGCACAGACTCCAAAATTTGGCGGGCCGTGACGGGTTGGTTGTCTGGGTCGAGGGAGACGACCGTTTCCGGGCTTAATCCGCCTTCCACAAGTTGACGCAGGGTATCCCAGTAAGGGCTGGGTTCGTAAAAATGGGTAACCGCCATGTCTCGCGGTTTCCGTTCCACTTGGGTAGATCCGGTGGATGTCAGGGACACATCAAAAAACTCGGGGGCGATAGCAAAGCGATGGTGGTGCGTGGCGATCCACAGCTGATCCACGTCCGGTGAATTTTCTGAATGATCGCCAACGCTTTGTGTCAGGAGGTTGGCAAGCGGCTCCATGAGGGATGTGTGCAGGTGCGCCTCCGGTTCCTCTACTTGGGCGATTGGATAAGGGGTGATCACCTGTTGACCCAACATCATCACGAGCTGCTGTTCACCGGAGCCTAAATTTCGAAGTGGAATTTCACCGTGGGTGGGATGCTTGAAACGGATTTGCTTCTCGTTATAGGTTTGGCTGTTGACGGGGATCAGCAAAACCTCAAGTGAGCGCGAGCCAAATAACCCGGCGGAAGCGAGACGCGTTTGCAATCGGCGGGCGGCTGCGCGTTGCGCTGCGTCTTCTGACAAGAACGCGTCGTAGAGAGCCGACTGCGGATCGGCAGTTCCACCCGGCACTCGGTAGGCATCGCTGAGTTGAATGAGCTTGGAAAACACCGCGCTTCGAATAAGCCGCGCGCGCAGGATATCGTCTGGTGCAAGGGCTGTATTTCCATTCGGCAGGAGGTGAATTTGGAGGGCGTTGAGAGCACGACTGACAGTGGGCGACTTGGCTTGCCAGCGGTCCGAAACCTCAAGTTGGTCGAACCAGAATGTGATTTCTTGGCCTCCCGTGTGCTGGAAGACCACCGCCAATTCAACTTCGGTGGCGGGCTCTACCATTGAATCACGCAATTGACCCAAGGCGCGGGTACCCAGACTGATGGTCAACTCAACACGAATTTCAGGCAGAGAACCATAACGGAAGTCATCGGGGCGCAATCCAAAAATTTCGTTGATGTTGGCAAGTGGCAAGACAATGGCGGCTTCGCGGCCAAAAGCTAGGGTTGGCCCAACGGGGATGGCTCGCAGCAACAATCGAGCTGCGCGGAGAAGGTTGGACTTGCCGGAGCCGTTGGGCCCAAACAGCACAACAACGTCTGGAATATTCTCGACGACTACATTTTCAAGGCTGCGATACCCTTGAACGGCAATGCGGCGGATGGCTGTGCGATGGTAGGTGCTCATGGAAACCCCGATCTTATCGGCCGCGGAGATGGGGTAACACGCCGCGTTTGGTGACGGTATCGTGGGCGAAGTTGGGTAGAGTGTCGGGGTAGTCGATGGTGGAGTGGAGGCCGCGACTTTCATGTCGGGCGGCGGCACAACCGACAATCAACTCGGCAACGGTGGCAATGTTGCGGAGTTCAAGCATGTCGCGCGTGACGAGGTGTTTCCAGTAATATTCGCGAATTTCGTCCTGGAGTAGAGAAATGCGCCGGGCCGCGCGGCGGAGGCGAGTGTTGGATCTGACAATGCCAACGTAGTTCCACATGGTGCGGCGCAGCTCATCCCAGTTGTGGGCAACAACCACTTCTTCGTCGGATGGAAAGGCGTTTCCGGTTTTCCAGTTGGGTACTTCGGGGTGGGGACTTTGGCGAAGTTCCGCGATTTGACCGGTTAACTTTTTGGCAGCGCGATACCCAAAAACCAACCCTTCTAAGAGGGAGTTGGAGGCGAGTCGGTTGGCTCCGTGCAAACCTGTAAATGCACATTCACCGATCGCCCACAACCCGGGGATGGTGGTTCGACCGTGCAGATCCGTGGAAACGCCGCCGCACATGTAATGGGCGGCGGGAACAACAGGGATAGGTTGAGTGGTAATATCAATGCCGAACTTCAGGCATTCAGCGTGGATATTGGGAAAGTGGTCTTTGATAAAATCGGCAGGTTTGTGGGTGATGTCGAGGAGTACATATTCACTGCCGGTGCGCTTCATTTCAAAGTCGATGGCGCGGGCGACAATGTCGCGCGGAGCGAGATCTTTGCGAGGATCATGGCTTTCCATGAAGGCTGTGCCGTCGGGAAGGCGTAAGATTCCTCCCTCGCCGCGAACCGCTTCGGTGACCAAAAAACTTTTGGCTTGAGGATGGTAGAGACAGGTGGGGTGGAATTGGTAAAACTCCATGTTGGCCACCTCGGCCCCCGCTCGGTACGCCATGGCAACGCCGTCACCGCTGGCCACGTCGGGATTGGTAGTATAGAGGTAAACTTTACCGGCGCCGCCAGTACAAAGGATTGTGGCGCGACCGAGAAAGGTTTCTACCGAGTGGCTTTTGGGTGCGCCGGGTTCTTCACGCGAGGCTCGATCGTCGAGAACATAGGCTCCAACGCAAACATCCGGCCCTCCGAATTGACTCAACATAATGAGGTCAATGGCCATGTGATGGTCAAAAACCTGAATATTGGGATGGGCTTTTACCTTTTCAACAAGCGCGCGTTCTACCTCGGCACCGGTGGCGTCGGCGGCATGGGTCACACGGCGCGCGGAATGTCCACCTTCCCTTGTCAGGTGGAGTTGACCTGAATCGTCCAGGTCAAACCTGGCGCCTCGGGCGATGAGTTCGCGAACGCGATCGGGGCCTTCACGGGCGCAGATTTCAACAACGACTTCGTGACAGAGGCCGGCACCTGCAACAAGGGTGTCTTTGATGTGAGCTTCAGGAGTGTCGTCGGCACCGAGGACGGCCGCAATGCCCCCTTGGGCATATTTGGTATTGGATTCATCCAGGGCGCGTTTGGTGACAATGGTCACCTGACCATGTTCGGCCGCCTCAAGAGCGAAAGTGAGGCCGGCCACGCCGCTGCCCAGAACCAAAAAGTCGGTTTTTACAGTCACGGGGCCACCTTACTACAGGCCCGTGGGCTCGGCGCGGCGTTTGGTGGATCCCACGCGCCCGCGGCAATGGTAGAGCCCGGCGCATGAGAGCGAGTGCGCAATCATTGTGGATCACGCTTGCGGCATTGGGTGCTGCATCGGCCCTGGGATGTTCGTCGTCGGGTTCGGGCGACGCCGGGACGCAACCGGCAACAACCGCTGCAACCACGGCCGTGACAGCCGCAGTGACGGCGTCTGCAACGGCAACAGCCACCGCGACCGCCAGCACTTCCGCGGCTGCGGCCGACGGACCGCCCGTGTGCCAGCGCTCGGGCGAAAAAGTGTGGGGGGCCGGCGCAAACAAGCTGACCGGCCTCACAACGAAGGGCTTTGACAACAAAGTCGCTGTGGGTTTCGCGTTTGGAAACGACCCACGCGTGCTCGTGGTGGCGAAAGACGGCAGCGCCAAGTTGATGAAGGTCAAACAGGGCGAAAAGGCAAAACGCCCGGATCCAAAGGAAGGCACGCGCTTTTTGATGCGCGTGTCGCCGTCGGATGTGAGCGGCGACGAAGCGCGCGCATTTATCGACTATCGCGACGAGTTTAAGAAAGACAAACGCCGCCACGTGTGGTGCGGGCCGGCCGACGCCGACGACAAGTTTTTGGAATACAACGGCACGTCGTGGCTCGACATGGATCCGAAGCCCACGGGCGACGACAAGAAGAAGTTTTTCTCGTGGAAAAAGCTCGGCGGCTACGTCGAGCTGAGGGACTGCCGCACGTTCGTGTCGCGCAAAGACCAAGAAGTGTGGGCGCTCGGTTCGGTGCTTCGTGGCATTGAAAAGCCCGATGGGACGAACGAGTGGAAGATGGTTTTCCTCGTGGATTTCGGCAAAAACGATGACGAGATCGTGTTGCACGAGGCGCCGCTCAAGGGTGATCCGCCGAAGGCGACAGCGTTTGAAATTCCGATCTCGCGGCGGATCAAAGACAAGGGCTGGCTGATCGCCACGCGTTTCGGCGGCTCGCTGCTTGTGGGTTTGCTCGACAAAGACCGCAAACTTCAGGGGTCGTTCAAGAGCTATCCGGGCTTTCCAACAATGCCCGATATCGCAACAACGGATGAAGACAACCTCGTGCTGACAACGGGCCTCGGCGTTGGAAAAGAACGCGGCCTAAGGGCGCTGACTATTTCAAAGGACAACCCCGAGTTGCCTAAAGGGTACACAACGATCAAACTCGATCCTGTGGGAGATCACGAGGGCGAAGCGTCGTTCTCGGCGCCGGAGCTGACTCACGATGACAAGGGACGGCGGTGGCTTGTGTACACAGAAGGTCCGCGCGACAAGCCGCTTCTCAGGCTCACTCCTCTCGGGATCGACATGCAGCCGAACGGGCGGACCTTTGCGATCACCGAGGGTGAAGCGTACGCATCGGAAGCGCGTTTGATCTCGCTTTCGGGTGGTAAATTGCTCGTTGTGTACCTTCGTGACAAGGAAGGGAAAACCGAGCTTGTGAGCGAACACCTCGACTGCGAAATCAAGAAGTAGTCGTCGGGTCCGTGACTGTTCGCGGCTGCGGCGCTTCGGCTCGAGCCGACGCGCTACGCGCCAACAGCGGTCGGCCTTATACGGTCCGATCTTGCGCCCGGTGAGCATTCCCTCCTCAGCATTACCCCCCATTGTGTACACATCACCGCCGTCGATGGCCCCCGGCGGCCGCGCGGAGCGAAGCGAGCACGGACGCTTGGTGGGGCCAGCCGGAGGTGTACACCTCCGGCGGTGGGGGGCATTGAAAAGGAGCGAGGGAGCGAAGCGCGAAACATTGACGCATAGCGCCGATCCCGTTGACGCATCGGCGTAACGCTGCCAGATCCCGCGCGCCCCCGGCTTTTTTGTTTGCTCGGGGTGCAAGGTGCAAGGAGCCGATCGTGAAGATTCTCGTCCCGCTCAAGCGCGTTGCGGACCCCGACAACGCCAACAAAGTGAAGATCCCGGCCTCCGGGGCGACGATCGAAACCACCGGGCTTGAATGGAAGCCCAATCCGTTTGACGAGTACGCACTGGAAGCTGCGCTTCGGCTGACCGAAGACGGAAAAGCGCCGAAAGTGCGTGCCGGTGAAGTGGTGGTGGTGACGTTCGGGCCGAAAGAAACCGAAACCACGCTGCGCGCGGCGCTCGCAACGGGTGCGGATCGCGCGATTCGCGTGGATGCCGCGGATGACAAGCTCGATGGTCACCTCGTCGCACGGGCGCTCAAAGCCCTGGTGGAACGCGAGAAACCGGATCTGGTGTTGATGGGCAAACAGGCCGTCGACGGCGATTCAAACCAAGTGGGCCAGATCTTGGCCGAGCAGCTCGACTATCCGATGGCAACGTTCGCCGCGACAATGAAAGAAGAGGCGGGTGGGCTGCTGGTAGGCCGCGAAGTGGACGGCGGCGTGATCACGCTTCGCGTGAAGTTCCCCGCGGTGGTCACGGTGGACCTGCGGATCGTGGCGCCGACCAGTGTGTACTCCATGAAAACGGCGCCTGCGTTTAAGTACAACGACGGCGTTCGGTTTGCTGCGCTGCCCGCGATTATGGCGGCGAAGAAGAAGCCGCTCGCCGAGGTAAAACTCGCGGATTTGGCTGCGGATCAAGGCCTGCGCGTGACGTATCACGGCTTCCAGGCGCCGCCCGCGCGCAAAGCCGGCATCAAGGTGAAAGACGTGACGGATTTGGTGAATCGCTTGAAGAACGAAGCGAAGGCTCTGTGAGGAGAAACGACGATGGCGAACGTTCTTGTTGTAGCTGAATCTGCGGAGGGCAAACTCCGCAAGACAACGCACTCGGCCGTCACGTTTGCTCGCCAAGCGGCGCAGGCGTTGGGTGGCGCGTTTTCGATTTTGGTGATCGGTCACAATGTGGCCGGTGCCGCGGAAGAAGCGCGCGCTCTCGGAGCCGATAAGGTGCTCGTTGCCGACGATGCTTCGCTCAAAGACTATTTGGCGGAGCGATACGCGCCCACGGTTGCCGAGGTGGGCAAAGGGTACGCAGTGGTGGTTGGCACCGCGAGCGCGTACGGCAAAGATCTGTTGGCGCGCGTTGCGGGTCGTCTCGGCTCGGGCTACGCGGCCGACATTTCGGAGCTGCTCGTTGAAGGCGGCACGCTGAAGTACAAGCGGCCGATGTTCGCGGGCAACGCGTTTGGAATCATGAGCGTGAGTACACCCGTGCAAGTGGTGAGCGTGCGTCAGAGCGCGTTTGCCGCGGCCGAACCGTCGGGAGGCTCTTCGGATGTTGCGCCTGTGGCGGTTGTGGCGCCGGGCGCGGCAGCGTCGCGGATCGAGATGGTGAGTTTCGATCAGGTGAAAAGCGAACGACCTGAGCTGACCGAAGCAAAGGTGGTTGTGGCCGGCGGTCGCGCGCTGAAGGAGCGATTCAACGAAATCTTGGATCCGCTGGCCGACACGTTGACCGCGGCACTCGGTGCGAGCCGTGCGGCGTGTGACGCTGGGTACGCTCCGAGCGATCTGCAAGTGGGTCAAACGGGCAAGGTGGTGGCGCCGCCGCTTTACTTTGCGATTGGTATTTCAGGCGCGATCCAGCACCTCGCGGGTATGAAAAACTCCAAGGTGATCGTGGCTGTTAACAAAGACGGTGACGCGCCGATCTTCCAGGTGGCCGATTATGGCTTGGTGGCCGATCTGTTTCAGGTGGTGCCCGAATTGGTAAAGCAGCTCAAGGCCGCAAAGGCGGGCTGAACGCGCACAGACGACTGTCACGCATCGAGTCGGCGCAAAATCTCGCCGACGGTCACATCCGCATTCTCACCGGCGACACCAAAACGCTTCATCGCCAGCGAGCACCGCTCGACCTGCCAGCCACTGCTTCGTGCGGCACCGGCGCGAGCGGCGTCGCAAATGTTCTTCGCTGGGAAACGACGTCGGCGCGCGGCTATGTTGCAACGATGCGTGGCTCGCTTGCGGTTCGCCTGATGATCCTTGTCGCGGCATTGTGTACACTTTGTGCATGTGTACAAACGCCTAAAATCCGGCTGCATCACGCTGATATTCAGGGTGCATCGCTGGGCGGCGCAGTGGTCGACGTGGTGATCGAAATTCAAAATCCAAACAGCTACGACATCAAACTGCGTGACCTGACGGCTGAAACAACGTTTGCCGGCAAGTACCAACTCCCGCCCATCGTGCTGCATCCGGACCTGTGGCTGCCGTCGGGGCAAACAACGCAGGTGCACGTGCCCACAACGCTTCCGTGGCTAATGATCCCCGGGATTTTGGCGGAAACAATGCTCTCGCCAAAGGTCACTTACCACGTGAGAGGCACGGCCAACGTCACGGCCACGCGCACGTTTGGGATCGAAGAAGACAACTACCCGATCGATCTCCAAGGGGAGATGCCGCGGCAGTTGATGGTGAACTTGAGCACCGGCCAAGTGAGCTTCTGACGCCCAGAGGGTGGTGGATCGGGGGACCACCCATGGCGCGCCGCATGCGATCGGTGAATCACAAAAAGGCCGTAAAATTCCAGTCGGCGACGGAACGATGCTTGCCAGGTAGTCTTGACGAGACCGCTCGCATTTGCGTGCGCAAACGCTCACTCAAACGCGAAGGTCACCGACTTGGAGGCTTCGATGCGCAGTGCTTGGATGACAGCCTTAGTGGTCGCGACAGCGGTTTCGGCCCTGTTTCCGATCGCGTGTGACGGCGACAATTCGTCAACCTCGGGAAAGGCCGGGGCCGGCGGTGATGCGGGGAGCGGGGCGGGTGGCACCGCAGGTGCCGGAGCTGACATCGGCGTTGGCGGAATGCAGCAGGTCGTGGAGATCCAACCTCCAACAGCGGAGATTGTTGTCACCAACGGCGTGAGTACACCTGTTGATTTTGAGCTTCTTTCAGGCGGTCAAAGCGTGCCTGCAAAGTGGGCCGTTTCAAACGGCAACGTCGTTTCGGTCGACGACAACGGCCTTGTAACCGCAACAGGCAAAGTGGGCGGTGAGGTGAAGGTCACCGCGTTCTACGGGTCGATTTCAAAAACGGCGACCGTAAACGTGAAGATCATCAACGAGCAAAATCCGGGCGGCATTGCCGACGCGGAAATTCCCATTCTCAAGGCGGCCACCGACCAAGACGCAAACGTGTCCTGGCTTTACCCGTACGACAAAACCGTTTTCCCCAAAGGCATTTTCCCGCCTGAATTGATGTGGAACGGCACAGGCGCGGGCGACTCGTTTTACGTTCATTACAAGACGCAATGGGTTGACGTGGGTGTGTACACAAAGGCCGACCCGGCGTCGCGATTTTTGCTGGACGAGCCCACGTGGCGAACCATCAGCGAAAGCGGCAACGGCTCCGAAGTGGAGTTGACTGTTGCGAGGCTTCCGGCGGGCGCTCCAACAGCCACGGTGGTGGTGAAACAAACGTGGACGATCGCGCCCGGCGCGCTTCGAGGCCTTGTTTATTACTGGGCAAACTCGATTGGCCGCATTTTGCGCATTGATCCGGGCAAAGGTACACCGCCTGAGGACTTTCTCGCGGCAGCGGGCGTGACCGACAATTGCTCCACGTGTCACACGGTTTCGGCTTCGGGAAACAAGCTCGTGATCGGCGGCGATACGTTCGCTTCAACCTACGATCTCTTGACCAATCAGGTTCAACTGAGCATCCCGAACATCGGCAAACCGGTGCGCAACTGGGCCATGCCGGCGCTCTCCCCCAACGGCAAAGTGCTGATTGAGAACAACGCCCCGCTGCCCGGTCCACCCGGTGGAAGCGACGGTATGTGGGATCCTGAAACGGGCACCAAGCTGCTTGGAACGGGCCTGGATGGCGTGTTCCTCGACATGCCGGCGTTTTCGCCTTCTGGGAAGTTGATCGCGGCGGTGGCGCACGGCGGTTCACACGATCTCATCAAGTACAACTTTGATGGGGCAACCAACATGGTGTCGGGTCTTCAAACGCTCGTCGCCATGGGTGCGGATCCCAACTTGAATGCGATTTGTTTCCCGAGCGTTTCACCCACGAGCGCGGCCAATACGACGTGGGCAACCTACCATCGCGGTGTGTACCCAAGCTCGCTCGACACGCGTTACGGGCCGGGTTGGCTCTACATGGCGAGCATGGATCAGCCGGGCGTGGAGATTCGTCTGGGCAACGCCAACGGCGACACGTATCCGTTTGCCGCGGGCGATCGCGATCGAAACGAAAACTACGAGCCAACGTTCGCGCCGGAAGAAGCCGGTGGATACAACTGGGTGGTGTTCACAAGCCGCCGCACGTACGGCAATCGTTTGACCGGCAACTCAACGCAGGTGAAACAGCTTTGGATCACGGCGGTAGACGCGAACGTGACGCCGGGAACCGATCCGAGCCATCCGGCGTTTTGGGTGCCCGGCCAAGATGCCAATCTGAATATGCGCGGCTTCTGGGCTCTTGAGCCGTGCAAACACCAGGGTGACACGTGCGCCGACAGCTCTGAGTGTTGCGGCGGCAATTGCACCGACGGCATGTGTTACGAGCAGCCCGAAGGGTGTTCACCCGACGGCGACATGTGCGCCACCGACGCCGATTGCTGCGATCCCGACTCGAAGTGCGTTGAAGGTACGTGCGGCCAAGGCCCCGCGTAATCACCCGCAGAAGCGACACCTCGCAACGACGTCACAGGGTTCGAAACGCATCCGGTCGTTGCGTGGTGGGGTCGGTGACCCAGAAGCCCCAACCCGCCAAATCCCCGCCGTGTTTGTGGGCACGCTTTTTACCGATGAGCGCACTTGATTCGGGAAGCGTTGAGCGAGATCATGGCGTCTCGTTCAATAACTCTCTCTGGTCGGCTGTTTCAGAGGGAAGTGACACTTGGAGGGTTCATGACATTCGAGACTTCCGCGTTCGAGCGAGAGATTGGTCTCCACCCAACGTCCCCCAATACACATCGCGCAAATCGCTCTTTGAGCGACGCGCATTCATCGAGCGGTCCCAACCTCACGTGGGTTGGGCCGATGGAAGTGATGATGGAAGGCTGTCGGTACCGCCTTGTACCGGCCGAGCCGGCCCTTGCCACGGAGGAGCCGTCGCCGAGCAGCGAGCCGCTCACGCGGCGCGAAACGCAGATTGCGCGGCTCGTTGCAGAAGGGCTCGTCAATAAGCAGATCGCCCATCAACTCGCGATCAGCGAGTGGACGGTTTCAACGCATCTTCGGCGCATTTTTGCAAAGCTCGGCGTGGAGACGCGCGCAGCGATGGTGCTGCGCTGTTTTGGGAAATAGCGGCGTTTCGCCGCACGCGCCGCGCACCCACGTTTATCTGCGTACACATCATCGCGTACACAAGGGCGATGCGTACACACCCCGCCGACAGTGGCGCACTGGGCCCAAACCGCACCGCTCGAACGCGCACAGGTCACTCGCTCCCTTGCCCCTTCGCGGACGGGGCCCGGCGGACGCGCGCGCTTTGTTACGGCGCCGGCGTTGTGTACGCAATTGTGTACACAGTGGCATTTGGTGTCGAATGTTTGGGCGCGCGGCCTGTGGGGGGCAGCCAAGGTGGCACCCGCGCTCGCCGACGATGGCCTTATGTCGTTAATCTATTTTGAGAAGCTCTTTGACTTTTGCGATCACCTGCGGGGCCTGGATGGGCTTGGTGATGTACGCATTGGCGCCGAGTTGGAGGGCGCGCTGGCGGTCTTCTTGAGAGCCTTCGGTGGTGATGATGATGATGGGCGTGTCTTTGTGCACCGGGTCGCTGCGGACGCGCTTGACGAGCTTGAGCCCGTCCATGATCGGCATGTTGATGTCGGTGATGATCACGTCGTACTTCATTGACGCGAGCTTGCGCAGACCGTCGACGCCGTCGTCGGCTTCGGTCACGCGGAGGTTTTTAACGCGAGCCAATGCGAAGACCAAAAGCTGCCGCATCATGGGCGAGTCTTCGACAATCAGGCAGGAGTATTCGACAGCCATCGATCAATCCTCCGCCGCAACAAAAGCCTGAACACTGGGCACTTTGCGCCCGGCGTCGGCAAAGAGGCGAGCATTTACCAGCGCAGGGGCGGCCTGCGCACCGAGCAGCTTGAATAGCTCGTAGTCCACGTTGATAAGTTCCGTCTTCTGGGGCAGCGTGCCGAAAATTGCGATGATGCCAACGGTCCGACCGTCGAGCTGCATCGGGACGATGGCTGCGGGATCTTGAAGCGTTCCTTTGGATGTATCGGGGGATGAACCGAGTTGAAGCCGGCCGGATCGAAACACCTCGGCGAGCGGTCCGTCGGTAAGCGGCACGCGGGCGACTTGGTCTGGGTGTACACCTTCGCTCGCAATTGCCAAAAGTTCTGTTTTGTCGTCGGACACAAAGTACACAGCAAACTCGGCCGCGCCGCAAAACTGGGCGAGCAGCTCTTTGAGGTTGCGAATGCACGTGCGGACGGTGCGCGCAGAGTGAAGTTGCGTTGCGGCAACGTAGAGGTTGGCAAGGTTTGCCAACTCCGACTCGATCTCGCGGTAGTCGACGTCGATGCGCGATGTATCGGCCTGAACGCGCGCGTGACGCTTTAGAAGATCCTGCTTTTCTTGTTCGAGCTGATCGATCTTGCGGAGCAGATCGCGAATGGCCGTGTCGGAAGCGAGGTGCGCGGCGAGTTTGCTGTTTTCAGCTTCAAGGTCGGCGACTTTGTCGCGCAGCCGTTCGTTCTCCTTGAGCAGCTCTTCCGTGAGCTGCGCGCCCTTGCGGAAGAACTGCTGGATGAACGCGTCCCTCTCTCGCTTCAGGTCATCGACAGGCACGTCGATGGGCTCTTGCCCGCCTTGATCTGCCATGGTTGCTATTGCTGTTGTTTTGTGCCCGGCGGCCAAAGGGGGTTGGTTTCAACTCTGCACTGTTGCTCGGCGCTGAACGCGCACGCGCCCCCGGAGGCTAACACGCTCTTATTGTCCTACGGAAGCCACCCGTCATCGGCGCCGATCGCGGTCGAAGCTTTTGGTGAGTTGGATGTAGCGGCGCAAACGACCGAGGGTGAGGTGCGGCGCTTTTCGGAGCGCGGCAATATCGCGTGAACCGGTGAGCAACATGGCCGTTCGAAGCTCAGCCTCGACCTGGGCGAGCAAACGCACGGCGGCCGGCTTGCCACCGGCGACAAACGCTTGAAGAACGGGTCGGGCGATGCCGGCGGCGTGGGCACCGAGGGCAATGGCTTTGGCGACGTGAAGGCCGGTGCTGACCCCGCCGGTGGCGATGATCGTTTTAAACCGCGGTCGCATGCGGCGGGCGATTGCAACGGAGGCGGCGGTGGGTACACCCCACTCGCGAAATGCTTCACCAAGGGAGCGACTGTCGGCTTCAGTGCGGGCAGTTTCAACGGCAACCCACGATGTTCCGCCTGCGCCCGAAACATCGACGTGGCGTACACCTGCGTTGGAGAGGCGCAAAGCGGCGGCGGGGCCGATTCCACATCCTGTTTCTTTGGCCACAATGGGCCACGGCAACTCGGCGGTGAGGCGTTCAAGCGTGGCGAGTACACCTTCAAAGTCACGGTCACCGCCGGGCTGAATTACTTCCATGGCGGGATTGAGGTGTACACACATGGCGTCCGCGCCAACGCGGGCCGAAAGCTCCGCGATGGCGTCTGTGGGGAGCGATCGCGCTTGAACGGCTCCGATATTGCCAAGAACAAGCGTTGTGGGCGCCACTTCACGCACGGCGAACGTGGATGTTTTTTCTTCGGCGAGGAGCATGGGGCGCTGGCTGCCGAGGCCGAAGCCGTAGCCGCGTTCTTCTGCAATTTCAGCCAAGCCGAGGTTGATTTCGCGCGCGCGGTCGGTGCCGCCGGTCATTGCGGCAATGAGGATCGGCGCGCGGAGGCGCTTGTCGAGCAAAACGACGGAGGTGTCGATGGAATCGACAGACAGCTCGGGGAGCGCGTTGTGGATGAAGTCGACGTCTTCAAACAGCGTTGTTTTTTGGTGAAAGCCGACATCACCTGTGGCGCACAGCTGGATGTGATCCGCTTTGCGCTGAGCGATGGGCGAGGGATCGTCGGGCATGCGGGCCGGTCATAGCGTGGATCGCGCGCAAAGGCGATCACGAGCCGAGTACGTCTTGGCAGGAATCGGCTGGTGCTATGCTCGCGCTTATGGACCTGCCGAGTGAAACGCAGATTCGCTGGATCCTTCAAAACACGGCGCGTCTTTTGTCCGACGGGGCCGAACCTGTGCGCGGGCTGGTGTTACCCACGGGAGAATTTTTTCCCGATGCGTTTGACGCGTCGCCTAAGGCGGTGGCCGCGCTCGCGAGCCGCATTTTAAAGCATGCGGGGCTTGCCGACGTGAGCGCCGAGGTGATTGTCGCGGCGCCCGACGGGACGGTTCAAAAAGCGAGTTGTTCAAGCGGCGCATGCGGTGGCGGCGGCGCGTTTGATACCAAGCTCGACCGCGTGATGAAGCGGGAAGACGGGTCGTACGCCATCACTGTGGGCGCGGGTGAAGTGAAACATTCGGTGGCGCTCACAACAGCTCTCACGCGCGCCGTGTCGCTGATCTTTTTAGAAGAGTCGGGCGCCATGGAAACGGTGTTGCCGCGCGACGCAGAAGCAACGGTGGATCTGACAGCCGTGCTCCTCGGCTTTGGTGTGCTGGTTTGCAACGGCTCGCACATCTACCAAAAAGGCTGCGGTGGAGTGAGTGTACACTCGGCAACCAAGATGGGCGTGGATGAGCTTGCGCTGGCGCTCGCGATCTTCTGTGAGTTGCATCAGGTGCCGGCGCGGCTCGCTGAAAAACACCTTGAAACAACGCCGCGCGAGCACTTTGACGAATCGAGCGTGTGGGCGGCTTCCAACCGCAAAGTGGTGAAAATGCTCCGTTCGGATCCGATCGCGATCGAAGAAGAGCGCTACCACCTCTCGGAGGCGCGGAGCTGGCTGTCGCGTGCGCTCGGAATTGGAACGAAGAAGCGCAGTACGCCTGAAGAAGAATTGGCGCAGCTTGAAAAATGGGTAGCCACGCCGAGCGCCAAAAAAGAAGTCGATCCGAAAAAGGCTGCACGCCTCGCTGAAATTCGGGCGTTTATGGAAGAAAACGCCGAGAGCTAACTTCCGCGTCGCGCCGTGTTAAACGGGCGGCGTGGCGAGTACACTTTGGGACAAAGGCGGCGTCTCCGACGCCTTGATGATGCGCTACACGGCGCGTGACGACTTTCGGCTGGATCAAAGGCTTCTTGCGTACGATCTGAAGGCCACGGCGGCGCACGTTCGGGGGCTCGGGCGCATTGGTGTACTCAACGCCGACGAGGTTCAAAAGCTGACAGCGGCGCTGGGCGACTTGGCGGTTGAAAACGCCGAGGGGCGCTTTTTGCTGACCGAGCGCGACGAAGACGGCCACACAGCGATTGAAATGCGGCTCCAGGATCGGCTGGGCGACGTTGGCAAAAAGGTACACACGGGCCGAAGTCGAAACGATCAAGTGCTCGTGGCGATGCGGCTCTACGAGCGCGACGCGATCGACGAAATTGCTACCCACGCGATCGTCGGGGCGCGCGCCCTTCTTGATCTCGCGGAGCGTGAAGCTCGAACGGCCATGCCTGGGTACACACACCTTCAGCGCGCTGTGCCTTCCACTGTGGGCTATTGGGCCGCTGCGATTGCCGAGGGTCTTGAGGGAAGTCTTTTTTCTTTAGCCGCGGCGCGCAGCCTCGTGGACCAATCGCCGCTGGGTGGAGCCGCTGGCTTCGGGGTCAATCTGCCGCTCGACCGCGACGGAGTATCGAAAGACCTCGGGTTTGCTCGTGTGGCGGTAAACCCGCTCGCATCGCAGTCGTCGCGCGGCATTGTGGAGGCGATGGTCTTGTCGGCGTGTTTTCACGCAATGGCCGTGGTGCGCCGATTTGCCTGGGACATCAGCCTTTTCACGATGAGCGAAATGGGCTTTGTGAAACTCGACGACGCGCTCACCACGGGCTCGTCGATCATGCCGCAAAAGCGCAACCCCGACGTGATCGAGCTGATGCGCGCCGCGTGTTCGGTGGTTGTGGGCGCTCTCAACGAAGTGCAAACGATCGTGGCGCTTCCATCGGGGTATCACCGCGATTTGCAGCTCACAAAAGGGCCGACCATGCGCGGATTGGACGAAACGATCGCCACGGTTTCACTCGTGCCACGTGTACTCAAGGGCATGACGCTGGACCGCGCGCGCTTGGCGGCGGCGGTGACACCGGAGTGTTTTGCCACCGACAAAGCGGTTGACCTGGCCGTTGCCGGCGTACCGTTTCGTGAAGCGTATAAAAAAGTGGCGGCCGAAATCTCGGGCTTGGCGCAAGGTGATCCGTTGGCAAGCATCGATGCGCGCACTTCGTTCGGTTCGCCCGGCAACTTGGGCTTGGACGAACTTGCGCGACGCATCTCGGAGCTTGAAAAGAGCTTCGCTGTCGCTTGACGCAGGGGGCGGCGAGGGGGATCGTAGGCGCATGCCCGGAGCCGCTCCTCCGACCGTTTTGCACGCCGAAGTCGAAGGCGAATCGCACGCCGCCGATAAACAGGGGATTGATCGGCTCCGCGAGCGCTTGAATGTGTACATGGAGAAAAAGGGCCTGCGCTCCACGGCGCAGAGGCGGCTCATCATCGACGCCTTTTTTGAAGGGTCGTCGCACATGACGATCGAAGACCTCCTTGCCGAGGTTCGATCGCGCGAGCCGAGCATTGGGTACGCAACGGTGTACCGAACGCTCAAACTTCTCGCTGAGTGCGGCGTTGCATCGGAGCGCCACTTCGGCGACGGACCAAGCCGGTATGAACTGGCCGACGAAGCGAGCACGCACCACGACCATCTGATTTGCACGTCGTGCCGCACGATCATTGAGTTTGAAGAGCCTCGGATCGAAGCGATTCAAGACGAAATCGCCGCGCGCTACGGCTTTGAAGTGCACTCGCACAAACACGAGATGTACGGCACCTGCGCCAATTGCCGAGCGGGCGCCATTCCAGGGTCACGGGCGCACGCGCCCTTTGGTTCCGCAGGTGGGGCTTCGGAGCCGCTGCGCGGTCCTACGCCCCAAACCCCCGCGCGCGGGCTGCGCCGCCCCCCCAGCGCATAGACCCGCTTCCGCGGCACTCGCCCCAGAGCGACCGCTGAAACGTCACGCCAAGACCTGAAGCACCTGGATGCCTGTGACGTCTCTTCACCACGGACGAACGGCATCGCCGTAGCGCTGAAATACAAATCCGCTAAGCTGCGCTCGGTGCGCAGGCCCCTTCGTTCGGTCCGTTCATTCATTTCAAATCACACCATCGGCGCGGCGCTGGCCACCGGCACGCTTTTGAGCACCGCGCTCGGTGTCGGCGTTGCAACCGCCGCGTCTGACCCGTCGGATGTCCTGCCGCTTTCAGAAGTGAAGCCCGGCATGAAGGGCTACGGGCTCACGGTGTTTTCAGGCACAACGCCCGAAAAATTCGACGTCGAAGTACTCAGCGTCCTCACGAATTTCAGGCCCAACCAAGACCTGATCTTGATCAAAACGCCCAACCATCCAAGGCTCGACGCGGCGCGCGTTGTCGCCGGAATGAGCGGCAGCCCGATCTACCTGAATGGGAAAATGATCGGTGCGTACGCATACGGATGGATCGCCGGCGTGGAGCCTGTGGCCGGGGTCACGCCGATCAAGAACATGCTCGACGAACTCGCGCGCCCCATTCCCAAATCCATTCTTCCGGGCGGCGCGGGGCCCCTTCCAATTGGGAGTGCTGCCAAACCCAAGTCTGACGAGGGCGGCGGCGCCGAGGGCATGAGTACACCTGCGATCAAGAGCGTGCGCTCGTATTCAGGCGCGAGTGAAGGGTATGACCTGGCCGAACACGCCAAACAACTCGCGGTGAAAAGCTCCGCCGCGCTCGCGCCGCCGCAGGGAGTTGGGCTCTCACGCGCATCCACTCCGATTTTGCTCGGCGGCGTTTCAAACACGGCGCTGTCCATCGCCAACAACCTCCTGCAACCCATGGGGCTCGATCCGGTGCAGGCCGGCGGCGGCGGCGGTTCCAAACCCGCGGCCGACGCGCCCACCAAATATGTCGACGGCGGTGCGATCGGCGTGCAGCTCATTCGCGGCGACATGTCGGCCATGGGCCTCGGCACCGTCACGCGCGTGTCGGGTGACAAGCTGCTGGCGTTTGGCCACCCCATGTTAAACGGCGGGATTGAGTCGTTTCCCACCGCCATCGCCAAGGTGCATTGGATCCTCGCGAGCTTTCAACGGAGCTTCAAAATCGGTGAAGCCGTGCGACCGATGGGCGCGCTTGTGAACGACAGGCAAGCCGCGATCGTTGTGGACTCAACGGCGTCGGCGCCCTCCATCCCCATGACCTTCAAGATTGAAGGCGTCGACGGCGCGCCCAAAACAACATGGAACATGGACGTGACGCACGACAAGTTCATGTCGCCCATGTTCGTGGCAATGGCCTTCAGCAACGCGGTTGAAACCACAACGAGCGAGCGACGCGACATGACGTGGCGCGCGACGAGCAAGCTCAAAACCGCCAAGTACGGAACGATCACGTTTGAAGATTTTGGTGCCGGCGACGGCGGCCCTCCTGAAATGGGAGATTTTATTCGCGGACGGCTCGTGCGCGCGCTCGGTTCACTTCTCAATAACCCTTGGGAAGAAGTGAAAATCGACGGGATCGAAAGCACAATGAGCGTCAAGTTCGAGCGCGAAGTGTCGCTCCTCAAAAGCGTGAAGCTGTTGGACGCCGAGATCGATGCCGGTGAGTCGGCGCGGGTTGAACTGACCCTTCACCCGCACCAAGGCAAGCCGTACACGAAAGTGATCAGCATCCCGATCCCGGCTGAACTCGACGGGCGCGACGTCGATGTGGATATTTCGCCCGGCTACGAAGTTGAAAAACCGCAGCCCTCTCCCAACAGCGTGGCTCAGCTCGTGGCGGTGTTGCCCAATCAAACGTACGACGGCGAGAGCATCGTATGCGTGATCCGCCTGCGCGAATCGGGCGCCACCTTCGGCGGAAAACTCGCATCGCGGCTGCCCGCCGGCGCGGTCGACACGTTGCGTACACAAAGCGCTTCCGACGGCCCGGAGATCTTCGCGTCCGCCACGCACCACGTGATCCCGAACAAAGGGTTCATTGTCGGACGCGACTTCGTCCGCGTAAAAATTCGCCCCAAACTCAAGTGATTTTCTACGTGTAAACGCCTCCCTTTTGGTTTTGCACGCTCAAGATCTCTCCAAAAAAAACGATTGAGTCCGCATGAACGCCAAAAACGTCTTTCGCCCAGTGATCCCACTTGCTCTCTTCGCCGCTTCGGCCCTGCTCGCCACGCCCGCGAGCGCCGTCGGAACGCGCACCTTCCAGATCGATTCGCTCGATGATTTCAAGGGCGGCGATTTCACGGGAGCAAGCGTTGATTCAAACGGCAATCTGCGCGCCGGGCTCGCTCTTGGAGCCACCCCGCTCAAAGATGCTCAAGGTGTTTGGAGCAGCGTCACGCTGAGCGATGGCTCGGTGCTTCTCGGCACCGGAAACGACGGCAAGATCTTCAAAGTGTCGGGCGGGCAGGTGTCGCTCGCGGCAACCACCGGACAAATGGCGGCGAGCGCCATGGTCACTGCGTGGGGCGGCGACGTGATTGTCGGCACCTTCCCCGAGGGCAAAATGTTCAAGTTGCCGGGCGGCAAAGGCGACGGGAAAGACGCTGCCAAGTTTGCCGACCTGCCCGACACCGAAGACGTTTGGGCGCTCGCATTCGACGAAAAAGCCAAAGCGCTCTACGCGGCCACCGGCCCTGAAGGCAAGGTGTACCGCATCGATCAGAGCGGCAAAGCGCAGGTGTACTTTGACAGCGACGAGCCGCACATTGTCTCGCTTGCTCTCGACTCGTCCGGTGCTGTGTACGCAGGCTCCAACGGCAAAGGGTTGCTCTACAAAATCACCGCGCCGGGCCGCGCCTCAGTGGTTCACGACTTTGACGCCGACGACGTAAAAGCCATCGCGGTTGCCGCCGACGGCTCTGTGTACGCCATTGCCAACAAGTACAATGAGGCGTTTTCCCCGCCGAAACGCAATCGAACCAACGCCACGGGCCCCACGGGGAGCAAACCCGGGAGGCCCGGCAAGGGAGAACTCACGCGCTTCGGCAAAACCGGCGTTGCCGAAAAAATGCTCGAAGACAAGGACACGCACTACGTCACGCTGACACTCGGCGACGACGGTCAGGCGTACGTTGGCACGGGCGCCGAAGGTCGTGTGTACACCGTTGACGACAATCACCTGTCACGCCTCGTGGCCGACACCGAGGAGCGCCAAGTGGGCGCGCTTGTGATGAGCGGCAAAAAGAAGTTCGTCGCCACCACCGACCCCGTTGTGTTTCACGAGGTGAAAGGCGACGCGGGCGCCGATGCGGTGTGGACAAGCAAAGTTCTCGACGCCGGTCTGCGCGCCACCTTCGGCCGCCTCACCTGGCGCTCCGACGGCCAGGTTGAACTCGAAACGCGCTCCGGCGCGACCGAAACTCCCGACAATACGTGGAGCGCTTGGTCCAAGGCGCTGACCGCGCCGGGCGATGTGCAAAGCCCCGCCGGCCGTTACGTTCAAATGCGCGTTCGGTTCGGCAAAGACGCCAAAGCCTCGCTTCGTGAGATCGCGCTCAGCTTCGTCACCGACAACGCGCGCGCCCTCGTCACGAGCATTGACGCCGTGACCAAAAATCAGCCGCGCGGCTCCATTAAAACCGGCATTGTGCAGTCGGGTTCAGAAACGCTCAAAGCGCAGCCTTCCGTCAAGATCTCGTGGCGCACAGACAACCCCGATCAAGATGAGCTGCGCTACCGGCTCTATTACCGAGTGGACGGTCAGTCCACATGGCGCAGCCTTCTCAAACCCGCTGAAAAGCTGACGCGCGCCGACTACGACTGGGACGTGAGCGCGCTGCCCGAAGGCACGTATCGCATCAAGGTTGAAGCCACCGACGAACTTGCCAACCCGCCTGACAAAGTGACCTCACACACGCTTGAGTCGGCCACCGTCGTTGTGGACACAACGGCGCCCGTGTTCAAAGCGCTCTCAATCACAGGCCGCCAACTCAAGGGTGAAATCGTCGACGGCATCGGCCCCGTCGCCCGAATTGAAGTGTCCATCGCCGGTTCAGACGAATGGCGACCACTCGCGCCGAGCGACGGTGTTTTCGACGAAGCCGCCGAAACGTTCGATTCCAACATCGCAGCGCTGGTCCCTGCCGGCTCCCACATCCTTGCGGTGCGCGCATTCGACATCGCCGGCAACGTTGTGATGCGTGACGTTGAAGCCAAATAAGCCTCGATCGAATCGCTGCTGCGCGCACCTTCTCCACCTTACGCTTGGGGCTTCGGACACGCTTCGCGGTCCTGCGCCCCAAACCCCGGGCGCGCATTCGACATCGCCGGCAACGTTGTCATGCGCGACATCGAAGCCAAATAAGCGCTCGCGGCTCACGTGAGCGGGGCCGCGACAGCGGCGTCATGGCGCAGGCCTTGTTGGATCTCGGCGACCACAAAGAGCTGTGATCCGCAGGTCGCGCGGAGCATTGCGCCCTCATCACTTTCGCGCACTTGAGCAAAGCTTGCCCCAGCCAACCGGCTGCGGCACAGTCTGTGAATTGCAGTGATCCACATGCGCGCCTCTCCACCTCGCCACCGTGTGCCCTGGACCGTGGGCATTGCCCTGATGGTCGGCGTGGCTTCATGTTCCCTTGCAGGGGCCAACCTCGACACGGCGGGCGCGGGCGGCAACGCAACGGGAACCGGCGGCGCAGGTGCGTACACATCGGGCGGCAGCGCCGGCTTTTCAACCTCCACCACCGGCGGATCCGGGGGCGGCACTCCCCCCATTTGCGGCATCGGCAACTGTGATCCAACTGCCGAATTTGCCATCTCCTCGTGTGACTCCGCGGGCGGCGGCACAGCGGGCGCACCCGGCACCGGCGGTGCGGGCGGAATCCCGGCCACAGGCGGCGCCGGAACGGGCGGAGCCACGGGAGGCACGGCTTCCACGTCGTCCGGCTCAGGAGGCGGCACAACCGGTTCGGGAGGTGTCGCAGGCGCACCCGGCACCGGCGGCGCGCCAGGCACCGGCGGCGCGCCAGGCACCGGCGGCTCACCCGGCACCGGCGGCGCACCAGACACCGGCGGCACAGCGGGCGCGGCGGGTGCAGGCTCGGACGCCGTACTTCAATGCAAGCTCGTCTTCGGCGCGGCGGGCATTGAACGAGCATGTGTACCTTCCGGTGCGTACACAGAAATCTCGCCCTGCAAACAGGCGGCTGACTGCGGCCCCGGCCTAGGTTGTTCGGCCGAACCGGGCGGCGGCGTGTGCCGTCAATATTGCTGCGGCGACCCCGAAGCGTGCCCCTCCCAAACGTATTGCGCGCTCTCCGCCATGCCCGAAGACGCCAATCCTGAAGCGCAAATTCGTGTGTGTGTTGCCGCTGACCAGTGCACCCTTCTCGAAGAAGGCGGCTGCCCCGAAGGCCTCGCGTGCAACGTTGTTCGCGTGGACGGCACCACTGCTTGTGTACTCCCCGGCACCGGCAAACAAGGTGAAACGTGCCCGTGCGCCGCCGGCTTTGCGTGCACCAAACTCCTCAACGAATGCCGGCAAATCTGCCACACCGACCAGCAAAGCCCCACCGAGTGTGATGTCGGTTTTGAGTGTCAGGGCAACAGCTCCATGCCCGACGGCTTCGGCCTTTGCGTTCAAACTTTTTAGTCTGCGCCCAGCAACGGCGCTTCGGTCTCGGCGCTCCTTGTGACGTCGCGTGGCGCCCACATTAGGCGCTTCGGCCAACGGTGCCGTGCCCGCGTTTTCATCGTTGCCACGCCGCTAGAGCACCGAATACCTTCAATCGCGAATGAGTTCAGCAATTTGTTAATATCGGAAATCTCCAACAATCGCGGGGTGCTCTAGCTTTCTTTACCCAGGGAGCGAGGGCTCGCGCCCTCGCTCCCCGCGCCGAGCAAGTCGGCCGCGGGGCCCCTCACTCCGCGATCCGAACGGGGTGTCTGTCACGCGGTGGGAGCTTCGGGCCTAGGCTTTATGCCTTGCTTTTGCCTGTTTGAGTACACAAGCAAACTATCCATTTGATTACGGAATCAACCTGATCGGTGCTCTAGTGCCGCGTGTCAAAAGTCCTGCCGGACTTTTGGCGCCGCTGCGCGGCGCGCTTCGCACACGCCGGCACTATCTTTTGTCTCGTGGGGCTCCGCCCCACACCCCCCGCGCTTGCGCGCGGCTAGTTCCGCACGAAGGGCTCAATCAGGGCCAAACTTCTGACGAGCGGAACTAGTGCCGCGTGTCAAAAGTCCTGCCGGACTTTTGGCGCCGCTGCGCCAAACTTCTGACGAGCGGAACTAGTCCCCCGGAAACGAAATCCGCATCAAGTTTCTACGCGTTAAAAGGTCTACGGATTGAGCGTTCGAGGTGCAGCAACATCTGTAAGGAATCACGGATCCAGGGGACTAGAGTCCCAACGACCCCTTGCTCTTCTCTTCTCGAAGAATCCGCGCAAGCTCGCGGGCGAGCGCATCCACGTCGGCGGGTGTGCCCTGCGCCGTGATCACAAAGTCGCTCCCGTCGACGCTCGCCTTGGCGCCCGCGAGCGCATCGCTTCCAGGCACCTTTTGTTTGCGCACCTCTTGTTTCACCATCTGCTCAAAAACAAGTGTGTACACATCGAGCAACCCCTTGGCGCTCTGAGGGCTTGTCGTCGTCAGTCGCAACTCCATTTTCGCCTGCGCAAGCGACGCTGTTCCCACAATGCGCGTGATGGCGTTGAGATCTTTCTGAAACGGATTGTTGCCGCCCTGCGAAAGCGCGTCGCGCACCACCGCCGGGCCCACTGCCACCGCCGCTTCTCCAGCCGAGGGCAAACCGTACTCCGCTTGAAAAGCGTTCGTTTCCTTTGCGGCGCCCGCGAAAAGCCCTTCATCGTTTGAGAACAAAATGGCGCCGTCGGCCGCCTGACCGCCCACGAGCGAATCACCGTCTTGTGTACGCAACCGACCCACGAGGCGGCCGTCCATTTTCGAAACGGTGGGCTTGTCTTTGGTGCGACTGTCCACTTTTTCCCACGCGCTCACCAGCGTTTCGGGGCGCAGATCACCGCCGATAACGAACAAGAACTTTTGCTGGCTCGCGGGCAAGCTCATTCCGCGCGCGCAGACAGCCGTGTCTTTCACATCTTTTTTCGCATCGATCCCCGCTTCGCGCAGCAGTTCGCCCACCGCGCGCGCGTCGGCATCGGTAACCGCGCTCGCTTGGAGTTCATCAAGCACGGGCACCAGGTGCTGCTTCACCGCCGGCACTTCCAACATCTGCGAAAGGCTCGCGCGCATCACAACGTCACACCCGGCGGGCAAGTGTACATGTGCCACCGAAGCCTTTTTCGGCGGCAAATTCGAAGGGTCGGCGCCGATCACAGAACCTTTGCCGGCGACCAAAAACACCATCAAGGTCACGATGCCGCCCAGCAGCAGCACGGCGATCACCACGAGCGCGATCAGCCCACCGCTGCCTTTTTTCTTGGGCGGTTTATACCCACCGCCGGGCGCCGGCCCCGGCCCTCCGCCCAATATCGGCGGACCAAACGGACCGTTGTTGCCGTATCCGCCGGGCGTTGAACCATACCCGCCGGGCGGTGATCCATAACCGCCGGGGGGTGACCCCAAACCAAACCCGCCGCCGGGCGCCGTCATGAGCAGCATCTCGCAGTAGTTCTAAAAAAGACGACAAGAGAAATCTGGACATTCATCAGAATCAAAAAACCTTGTTAACGGAGCGTTTCAGAGCATCGCCTGTTGGGACGTTTGGCGGCTCCAGGTGATAAAAATGTACCAGGCACCGGTCTCGCCGGTCTCTCGTTTTCGTCCCGACTGCAGTCGCCACAGAACACGTTATTGAAAACCTGAAGCGCCGCGCTTTTCGCGATCCCGCTTGGCAACGGGCAACGATGACTGAAGCGACGCGACAAGACCTGGTGCCTTACTTCGGTCAACCGGCAGCAGAAACGAGACGCGTACGCCGCAGCAAACTGAAAATGCGGGCGCCGAGTTCAGGCGCGCGAAACGGTTTCACAACGTAGTCGTCGGCGCCCGCGGCAAACGCTTCAACCATGTCGGACGACGACGTGTTCGCCGTGAGAAACAACACCGGGAGCGCTGCGTATCCCGCTTTTTGGCGAAGCGTTCGACACAGCTCCAAACCGGTCATGCGCGGCATGTTCCAATCGAGAACCACCAAGTCGAATGTTGCGTCCGCAAACAGCTCCAGCGCCGCCTCGCCGTTTGCCGCTGTGGTGACAATCAAGCCCACCGCTTCAAGCATGGCGGCCACCATGTCGCGAATGGCGTCGTCGTCGTCGACAACAAGGATTCGCGCGCCGGCAACGCTTGGCTGGCTCGCGCGCGGCGGAATTTGCGACACCGATGTGTTTGGCGGAGTCGAGGGACTTCGCTCGGTTTGCGGCGCGCCGCGTTCTGCATCGGGTGCGATCGCCGGCGGGGTTGGCGTGATCGGGCGGTTGGCTTCGAGGCGCGCAAACTCCACGAGGCGCTTTCGATCCCGAGGCTCAAGCACGACCCTTGGAACGGGGAGCCCCGCCGCCACGCGGGCCGCAACAGAAGTGGCGCGTTGAAGCGGCCCCAATTCAAAAACGGCCAACACCCAGTCGCCCTCGACGTAGGACTCACCGGGCGGTGCATCCAACTCAAGGTCACCGGAAACCGGCGCCGACGCCATCAACTGCTCGAAGGCCCCGAGTTCCGGGAAGCGAAAACGAACGCTCCGCACGGGCCGAACGCTAGACCGCGCAGGCACCCTTGCCAAGCGGCGCGCACAACCATCACCTGCAAGGCTCGCCGGCAGCCGAAAGCGGCGGCCGAACCGGGATCGCAACGATTCGTAATGAAACTCGGCCCGGATGTACTAAAAGGCGGCCCCCATGCGTGCGCGTCGTTCGCCTCGTTCCAACGGTCTTGGAGGCTTGTTTCACCTCCTCGGCTTGGCGCTTTTTACCGTTTTGGCGCTGATCGCGTGCGGAACGAAAAATGACCCAACGCCGATCACGGCGTCCACGGCCGAAAACGTGAACATTCCGGGCGTGGACACGTCGGTTCTCACCCCGCGCGAACGGCGTGAATGGTCGGCGCAAATGACAGAATTGCTCGCGCCTTGCCCCGAGGTGCCGGTGAATCTCGCGGTGTGCGTCAAAGAAAATAGGCCGTGCAAAGCCTGTCTTCCCGCCGCGCAGCTCATGCTCAAGCTCGTGCAAAACGGCATCGCCAAAAAAGATCGCGATGAACTGTTTCGCGGCCGGTTTGATCCCAAAGGCGTCAAAACGGTTGTCACCGACGGATCGCCCGAAAAAGGGCCGCCCGATGCGGTTGTGACCATTGTGGAGTGGGCCGATTTTGAGTGTCCGGCCTGCCAGGCAACAGCGCCTATTCTCGACGGCTTGGTGGAGCGTTTCCCCGGTCAGGTGCGGCTCGTTTACAAAAACTATCCGCTCAAAGACAAACACCCTCACGCTGAACTCGCGGCAAAAGCGGTAATTGCCGCGGGCAAACAAGACAAATTTTGGCCGATGCACCACAAGCTTTTTGCGGCACGCGGCAAGCTTGAGCAGACGGATCTCGAAGACTACGCAAAGGCCCTTGGGCTCGACATCGCGCGTTTTCGCGCCGATTTGAATGCGCCGGACACGCTCGAAAGGCTTGAAAAAGACGTAAAACAGGCGGAAGGGCTCGGCCTCACGGGCACACCGTTCATCCTGATCAACGGCCGTGAAAGCAACGATGTGTTCTTCAACGACCCTGAAGGTTGGGTGAAGCTCGACATTGAAATGGCGGGCCACACGCCCAAACCGGCGCCTCAAAAATCCGCAACTCCTGAAGTGGCGAGCGCATCGGCGGCGCCCTCGGGATCCGCGGCCCCGTCGGCTTCCACAACCTCATCCGCTTCGGTGGCTGTGTCCGCGTCCGCTCCACCTGCCGCGTCATCCGTCGCGCCGAAGAAATAATCCATGCGCGTTGTTGATCCGTGCGGCTGTTTCCCCACCGGGCGTCATTACCCGGGCATCGCGCATCTCATCAAAGTGCGCGCGATCGGGTGTGCTCCCGAGATCGATCCGGCGACGCCGTGGATCGATTGCAGAATTGCTTTTCTCGACGTTGAAACCACCGGCAAAGACCCGCAGAAAGACCGCGTTGTTGAGCTTGCCGTGGTGCTCGGTGAACGGGGTGAAGTCATCGATCGCAAGAGTTGGCTCATCAACCCGGGTGTACCCATCTCCGCTGAAAGCTCGGCGGTTCACGGCATTAAAGAAGAAGACGTGGTGGGCAAACCCAACTTCGCTGAAGTCGCGCCTGAAATTCTGAGCGTGCTCGAAGGATGTGTACCCGCGGCGTACAACGCGTCGTTCGACAAGTCGTTCGTGCTCGCGGAGCT
This sequence comes from Polyangiaceae bacterium, assembly GCA_016712345.1. Lineage (GTDB taxonomy): Bacteria > Myxococcota_A > Polyangia > Polyangiales > Polyangiaceae > JADJRH01. The sequence continues at coordinate 479,840 of JADJRH010000002.1, read as the reverse complement.
GGATCGCGCGGGCATTCGCCCCAACGCGCCGCCGCCCGCCATTCGCCGTGATGTTGAATGGCTCGATCCGCTGACATTTGCGCGCGAACTTTACAAAGACGAAGAGAGCCGAGCGCTCGGCGACATGGCCGCTCGGCTGGGCATTCAGCTCGTAAAAGCGCACCGCGCCACCGATGACTCTGAAGCGGCGCTCCGCGTTTTGTACGCCCTCGGCAAAGACGCGCGTGTACCCAAAAACTACGCCGGTCTCGTTCAAGAGCAGCGCCGTCTCGGCCGCGTGCAGGATGAAGCGCGCCGCATGTGGCGCAAGACAAACTGAACGCCCATCGGCCTTCGTGTACACTTTACAACTCAGTGATTTCGCCCGCCGACAAATCGAAGAGCGCGGATGGCAAACGCCGCCTTCCCATTGTCGGTGCGGGTTCGCCGCCGAGCACTGAGTCGGACGGGGGCGCCGATCCTGAGCGTCCGCCGTGGCAATGGGTACTCATCGGCGTCACCGCAACGTTTCTTGCGTGGCTCATTTTCGCGGCGGCAGCGGGCGCGATCGTGCGACGGCTCACCACCGAAACGTCTCCGTCGGCAAGCGTGTGGCTTATGAGCGCTCACGGCGCGGCGTTTTTTGTCAGCGGCTTTTTGGGCGGCTTTCTTGTGGGCCGCCTCGCTCCAAAGCCCGCGCATAGAATGACCGCTTCTGTCGGCGCGATCACCGCGATCACCGCCTGGCTCATTGCCGCCACGCAGGGTACACCCGGCGGCTTTTGGGTGTGGTTTCTGCTTCTTTTGCTCATGTGTACACTCGGCGCAATCGCTTCGTTTGCCGGCGGAACCGCCGCCAAACGCGCTCGCAAAGCTCAGGCGACACCTCCCTCGCCCGAGAGCACCGAATAGGTTGATTCCGTAACCAAACAGATAGTTTAGTTGTGTACTCAGACAGGCAAAAGCGAGGCAGAAACGTCAGGCCCGAAGCTCCCACCGCGTGACAGACACCCAGTTCGGAGTCGGACCGGGCCAAGATCTCAAGCTGCCAAGACCTGAATCAACTCCATGAGTGGGTTCGGCGCGCCGCCGTCGCAAACAAGCTCGACGACGTGTTGTAGAGCGGCCCCCCGCGACGCGCGTGCGCGGCGTTTGGGGGGCAGGCCGCGGAGCGAGCAAGCGAGTGAGCGGCCCCGGGGGGCATCATTTGTGTACACATAAGCAATGTGTACACCATCCAACGAGTTTCACTTTCGCTCGCGAAACGCCTTCATCGCCGCCAGATGATCCGGCCCACCCCTTCCGCGTTCACTTTCGCTCGCGAAACGCCTTCATCGCCGCCAGATGATCCGGCCCGCCCCATCGCTCCAAAAATCCCGCGCGCTCTCGATCGACAGCGGCGGCCCGCATCGACGCGCGCACGTCGTAAAGCGTGCGTTTGAGCGAAGCCACAGTGCTTCGAGGGTTGTCGGCAATGTGGCTTGCGCGGGCGAGCGCTCGCTCGCGAACAAATCCGCGCGGCACCACTTCTGAAACAAGGCCGATCCGCACGGCATCGGGGGCCGTCACTTTTTCGGCCGTGAGCAGCACGCGCGACGCCTCAAGCGCACCCACTCGCTCAATCAACCGGGTGAGCCCACCCCACGCGGGCGAAAGCCCCATGCGCGCATGCCGAAATGCAATGTGTACATGTTCTTCGATGATCACAAAATCGCAGAGCATGAGCAGCTCCGCGCCGCCGCCGAAAACGTCGCCTTGAACAGCGGCAATCACGGGCACATTGCACGTTTCAATCGCCGAGAGCGAAAGGTACACATCGGCCACGTCACCCGGCGCGTTTGCGTCGAGCGCGACCTGAATTTCGTGCAGGTCTCCCCCGGCGCAAAATACCCGATCGCCCGCCGCCGTCAGCACCACGGCCCGCACGTTTTCATCTGCCGAAGCGGCCGTCACAAGTTCGCCTATGGTTCGCGCCGTTTTGCGATCGATCGCGTTGTTTTTTTCAGGTCGATCGATGGTGAGCACCATCGCCGGACCAACCGTTTCGGCGTGTACACTCATGACGCGGTCATTGTCGCAGATTTAGCGAACGGCGGCTTGCGGGTGCTTTTACGAAGCGTACCGCCGGACACGCGAACGCGACTCAGAGCGTGCCGATCGCGGCGGCATGCGCTCATCGGCGATCACATTCACAAGCCGCAATTCCACGTCTTTTTTGCTCGTGCGGCGGTGTTTGGCTGCGTACGCCTCCGCGTGACCGATGATCGCCGTCGCCACATCCACACCCGACGCGCGCTCAATCCCCTCAAGCCCGGGCGAGCTGTTGATCTCCAAAATCTTCGGCCCCTCTTTGCCTTCAAGCATGTCCACGCCGGCGATCTCCAAACCCATCACCTGCGTCGCGCGAACCGCCGCCGTTCGATAAGCGTTCGGCAGTTTTTTCATGCCGTTGCCCTTGGCGCCGCGGTGCAAATTCGACCTAAATTCACCCGGTTTTGCAACGCGACGCATGGCCGCAACCACTTTGCCGCCGATCACGATTGCGCGGATGTCACGCCCCTTCGACTCGCGAATGTACTCCTGCAAAACAATGTCCTGGCCCATGGCCCACAACGTTTCGAGCAGCGATGCCACCGCCTGCGGCGTCTCGGCGATCATTGTGCCAATGCCTTGTGTACCTTGCTGAAGCTTCACGATCGCGGGGCATCCGCCCACAAGTTCAATTGCCGCTTCAACCCCCGCGGGTGAGCGCGCACAAACGGTGGTGGGTACATCGACGTTGCGCCGCGTGAGCAATTGAAGCGCGCGCAATTTGTCGCGACTCCGAGCGATGGCCACAGCCCCGTTCATCACGGGAATGCCCATGAGATCGAACTGCCGAACCACCGCGAGCCCATAGTTGGTGATGCTCGCGCCGATGCGCGGAAGCACCACATCGTATTTGGGAATGGGCAGACCGCGCACGGTGAGCGAAGGCCGACCGCGGGACACCACAATCTGAAAATCGAGCGGATCGATCACACTCACTTCGTGATTGCGAGCGCGACCGGCGAGAACAATTCGACTCGTTGAGTAGAGCGATGCATTGCGCGACAAAACCAAAATCCGCATTCGGGGGCGCCGAGCGTATCAGTTTTGCGGCGCACACAAGAGCCGCGCTGTCCTCGTGCGCGATTTGAATCAGACGGGCTTCGCCGCGAAAAACGCGGCTGAACCTTTGCATAAGTCGAAGTTTCGTGTACGAAGCATCTCATGTGGCAGCCGTTCACTGAAGAGCACGACCAGTTCCGAAAAACCGTCCGCCAATTCGCCGAGAAAGAACTCGCACCCAACGCGGAAGAGTGGGAAAAAGACGAGATTTTCCCCAACTGGGTCTTCAAACGCGCAGGCGAGCTTGGCATCCTCGGCGCACATTTTCCCGAGGAACACGGCGGCGCCGGCCTCGATTATTGGTTTAGCGTTGCCAAGGCCGAAGAGCTTCCGCACTCGCGCCTCGCGGGCGTGAACATGGGCATTCTCGTTCAGAGCGACATGGCCACGCCGGTCATCAGTGACATCGGCACCAAAGATCAAATCGAAGAGTTTTTGCGGCCCGCGCTCGCCGGCGACAAAATCGCAGCGCTCGGCGTGAGTGAACCCGCGGCCGGAAGCGACGTGGCGGGCATTCTCACCACCGCTCGCAAAGACGGCGACGACTATGTGATCAACGGTTCCAAAACGTTTATCACCAACGGTACACGCGCCGACTTCGTCACGTTGCTCGCCAAAACGGCGCCCGATCGCGGCGCACACGGCTGTTCGTTTTTTCTCGTGCCCACCAATCTCAAAGGCTTCGGCGTTGCCAAAAAGCTCAAAAAGATCGGCAACAAATCATCCGACACGGCCGAACTTTTTCTCGAAGATGTACGTGTACCCAAGCGCTACCTGCTCGGCGAAGAAAACATGGGCTTCATGTACCTCATGCAAAACTTCCAAACCGAGCGGCTCATTGCGGCGGTGGGCGCTATCGCCGGGTCGTTTATCACGCTGGGTCACACCATTGAATATGGCCGCGATCGCAAGGCGTTTGGCAAACCGATCATCAAGCGCGAAGTGTGGCAACACAAATTCGTCGACCTTTTCACCAAGCTCGAAGCCGCAAAAGCCTTCAACTACCGCGTTGTCGACCAATACAACGACGAGCGCTACGTCAAGAAACAGCCCCTCAGCATGGACACGGTCAAACTCATCAGCATGACCAAAATCCTCGCGGGCGATCTCACGAGTGAAGTGCTCGACACGTGCCTGCAATTCCACGGCGGCTGGGGCTACATCGAAGACTTCCCCATCGCGCGCGCCTGGCGCGATCAACGCCTGCTCCGCATCGGCGGCGGCACCACCGAAACCATGAAATACTACGTCGCCAAGCTCATGGGCTTTTAGCCGCAACACCGGCTTCTATTGTGTACACATATTTCGTGTACACACTTCACGTGTACACATTCTCAAACATTTTTGGGGGGGCGCACGAAAACTCGTGCATCGCGGCACCCCTCGGCGCCGGGGCTCGTCGGTGATCGCGCTACGACTTTGGACCGAAGCGCACGACCGTTTCGATCACGCCGATTTTGTCCCCGGTCGGAACGCCCACGTACGCGTCGTCGAGCGACTTGGGTACACAATCAACCATGTTCTTATCGGTGATTGTTCCGCCGATTGTCGTTGCGTACACAACGTGCGCCTCGGCGCCCACAACAATGCGCAGCGCCAAGGTGCCCTCCATTTTGGGGCTGGAGATCGTGGCCTGCGAGTAACAGGTCATCATGGAGTACACGCGACCGCGCAACATTCGCACCACAGGCTCGGGCGCAAAACCGAGTGTCACGGTGTCGAGCAACTCCAGGCGGTGATCGCCGCTTGTGTGAATTGACTGTCCGGAAACGGGATTGGACGACCCGTATCCTGTGACCCCGTACCGAGCGCCTGTCCCGAGCCCGCCGATCGAGCCAAATCCCGAACCGCCGCCCCCCGATCCGCTGAGACCCCCAAGACCGCCGAGCCCAATCCCCGTCCCGCCGCCTCCGAGCCCAACGCCGCTCAACCCGAGGCCGCCGCTGCCAAAGCCCTGAACACCGGCACCCGAGCCCAATGTGCCGATGACGCCGCCGACTTCATCGCTTTTCAACACCCCAAGCGCCCCCGCATTGCTCAGCGCTTCGAGAAGCTTCGCGCGCGCGTCGGCCTTTGGATCGGCCTTCACAGGCGCTTTTTTGGCTTCATCCTGCTTGGTTTTCTCATTTGCGGGCGGCGCCGTATCGGTGCTCACCACCGCCACATCGGTCGGCGCGGTCGGCGCCGGAGTGCCTGCGCCGCAACCCACCAACATGGCCGCCGAGGCAAACACCCAAGCCCCAAAACCAAACCGAACAACGTTCATGTTTCAACGGTGCTCCAAACTTCCGTTCGGCGTCAACCTCGCCGGTAAATACTCAGAATCGGGCCCGGGCGGTGCTTCTCATGCGCCGAAAATGCTGCGAGCATAGCTCTTCGTTGCACACGAGTACGTGTGTACACTTTAGGAGGCTATCGTCATGGCAGGGTCCGACTATTGGTTCGCGTGGGAACATGCCGAGTCACCGAATGGGCCCTGGGCGCACCTCGAAGTTTTGTGGTTTCGCGGCCACGAAGCGATGAGTGAACTCTTTCGCTACGAGGTCACACTGCTCGCAAAGAGCAATGTGCCCGGCCAAAACGCCGACATTCCACTTAGCAAACTCATCGGTGCGCGGGCGGCACTCCGCATCCGAACGTACACAAACCCCGCGTACAGAATGGTGCACGGAGTCATCACCGAGGCCGAGGACGTCACAAGCGTGCCAGAAGGCATGGTGTACCGCGTGGTGCTCATGCCGCCGTTCGTGCGTGCAAATCATCGCCAACGGTCACGCATCTTCCTCGACAAGCCGATCCGAAAAATCATCGACACCGTCATTGAAAACGATCCGAACTACCAGCGGGTCGACGGAATCGCAGCAGATCCCGTGGAGGTGGCGAGCGGTGGCTACATGCCCGCAAAAGATCGTTTCACCTGGCGCATCTCCGACAGCCCGCGCATCGACGCCGCCACCACGCGGCCGTTTTGCGTTGAGTACATGGAGACGGATCACAACTTCGTCTCGCGCCTCCTCGAAGATGAAGGCATCGCCTACCACTTCGAACACGGTGAAGACACTTGCATCCTCGTTTTGTCTGATCGCGACGCAGGCCGAACCAAGCTCGATCCGTTTGATCCGCTCGGTATGAACATTCAGGGCCGCGCCGTTCAAACCGTAAAACTCGGCGCCCGCATGAGGCCCACGCGCGTCCGTTTGCATGAGTACAACTGGCGCAAACCGTCGCTCGACATGGGCGCCCAGGCCGAAACAAACGACCCGGACAAGGCCGGCCTTTTTGAAGATCACTACCCCGGCGGTTATTTCGACTCGCCCAACACCGGTGCGCCCCTCGCAAACGCCCGCATCGATCGATTGGCGGTTGAAGCGGAGTACGCAACGTTCGCGTCGTCGTGCCGCCTTCTCGGCGCCGGCCAAATCTTCGATCTCGATTTCCCCAAGCCCAAATACGAAGGGCAATACCTGATCACCAACATCCAGATTTACGGCGAACAGGCGGGCGCCTCAACCATTGCTCTTCAAGCTGGACTCGGTGAAGAACTGCTTGGAAAACCGTACGAATGCAGGTTTGAGTGCGCGCGCCGCACAACCGACCTGGGTGGAATTCACGAGTCGCGTTTCCGCCCGGCGCGCTCCGCTCGAAGGCCCCGCATCTTCGGTTCACAAACGGCGTTCGTTACCGCCGAGCCCGGATCGCTCGCCGAAATCAACGTTGGTGGGCCGCTCGGCGACGAAATCGGATGTGTACGCCTGCGCTTCCTTTGGGACAAAGAAGACGAACGTCTCGCCAAAGAACCGTCGTCCTGCTGGATCCGCGTGAGTCAGTTTTTTGCGGGCGCCGGGCAGGGCGCCGTCTTCCACCCGCGCGTCGGCGTTGAAGTAATTGTTGAATACCTTGAGGGCGATCCCGATCGGCCCATCGTCACGGGGCGTGTGTACAACGGGCAAAATCGCCCGCCGGTGGTTGGCAAAGGTGCCGCCACTGAAAGCACCATGAAAACGTTCTCAAGTCCGGGCGGCGGCAATTTCAACGAGATCTACTTCCAAGACGCCGCAGGCCGCGAACAAATCCGCCTCGAAGCGTCGCGCAACTACGACATGATCGTCGACAACGATCGCTCCGAGGCTGTCAACAACGATGGATCGAGCGACGTTGGCAACAATCGAAGCGAGTCCACCGGCGTCAACCGCTCCACCTCCGTCGGCTCCAACAATATGGAGATCATCGGGATGAACGAGTCCGTGGCCGTCGGCGCCAATCAGAGCGTCAGCGTTGGCATGATGCGCACCATGCTTGTCGGCGCCAATCACATGGTTCAGGTCGGCGCTGACCAAGACGTCACCATCGGCGCCAACGACACGCTCACCGTCGGCGCAACACAAACCATCACCGTCGGCGCGACACAAACCATCACCGTCGGCGCCGCGCAATCCACCACCATCGGCGGCGGCGCGGCCACCAGCGTCGGCGGTGCCTCCACAACCAATTCGGGCGGTGCCATGGCCATGGCCGCGGGCGGCGCCATGTCCCTCGCCGCACCCACGCAGGACTTCGTTGCGGCGGGTAGTCAGGCGCTGCAATCCACAACCACAACCGTCACCGCGGCGGCAATGGCGTCTATCGCTGCGGGTGCCATGTCGAGCAACGCGGCACCTTTCGTTGTGCAAGAAGCGGGCGGCGTACTCGCGCTCTCCGGCCCCGTGACGATCATGAACGGCGGCACCATCACCATCAGCGGCGGCACCGTTCAAATCGAAGGCTCCACAATCACGGTCAACGGCGGCAGCGTCAAAGTCGACGGCGGCGGTCAAATCGACATGAGCGCCGGCCTCATCAAGCTCAACTAAGGCTCCTGCATCACAACGCGTGGCACTCGTTTCTCTCTGCCCATTTCCTGCGGAGCTGCTCCTCTGGGAAGCAGAACCCGGTCAGACGTCGCTCACCGTTATCGTCAAGGTCACGTTGCGCCTCGTCCAGGGAGCCGACGCGGCCGTCGCCGACGAGCAGCTTCCCATCGGCGGCGACGAAGCGTGGGATGACAGCCCCACCGCGAGCCTTTTTCGTCCAAGCGATCGCGCACCGCTCAAACCCAAAACCGACATCATTGTTGTCGGCCATGTGTACACACCGGGTGAAATGCCTGTTTGTGAAATCACCGCTCACGTCAAAATCGGCGACTTTCAAAAGTCGATTCAAGCCACCGCCGCCAGGCCGTGGATCCGCGGCGAAAATGGGTTTGTGGCGGGCGCGCCGGTCCCTTTCACCCAAATGGCCCTTCGGTACGAGCTGGCGGCCTTATCGCCCGACAACCCCGTGGGGATCGACGCCGCCGCCCCGCCGCTCGAAGGCGCGCCCGCATTTCCAAATCTCAACCCCGTAGCCCCCGCCACATTCGGTTGCTTCGGGCCCATTGCTTCCGCGTGGCGACCTCGTAGGCGCCTTCTCGCGGAGGCCGGTCGATTCTGGGCGCTCGCATTTGAAACGGGCGGCCAAAACCCAGAATCGGCGCCTCGCGGCGTCGACTTTCGCTACTTCAACAGCGCCCCGCCCGACCAACAAGCCAACCTTCTGCGGCAGCGCGCCGAGATCGAACTCATCAATCTGCACCCCTCCGAGCCAATCCTCAAAACCCGCCTTCCCGCCCTTCGGCCGCAGGCATTTCGCCTCGACCCGCGAAGCCGCAAGCCCGTTGAAGTGGCGCTCCGCTGCGACACCCTTTGGATCGACACCGATCGATCCATCGCCACGCTCCTTTGGCGCGGCCTCACCGACGTCCCCGCCCACGTCGCCGATCCTGTTGGCACCGTCGTCGTTGTCGCCGATCCGCAGGGCCGCCGCGTCCGATGGGAGCAGGTCGATCGCGCAATGCGTGAAGGTGTACCCATTGAAGCCACCGAACCCGCAGCCGAAGATGCCCTCGCGCTCCGCCACGACAAAGTACGCACCAAAGGGGAAAGTGAAGGCGCCTCCCCCCCCAAAGAGGAGCGCGATGAAACCCGGCTCGAAGCTCCGGTCACGTCCACCGGCACCTGGCGCGCCGCTCTTCCATTCTTAGGCGCCGAAAACGCTCCGCCGCTGGCTGAATCGCGGCCAAGCATTTCAAGCGTACACAACGCCTCAGCAAGTGTACACAACGGACCATCGGGAGTACACAACGCTCCTGAAAGAGTACACATCGCGGCGCCAGGCGTACACACCCCCCCACCCCCCTTCCCCGCGCCCGTCGTTCCAAAAACAACGGCTGCCAACCTGGTTTTCGACGAGGACACAACGCACTCGGGCACCGACGAGGACACGGCCGATCGCGCCCCCGACGTGATCACCTCGCCGCTGCCGTTCACCAAAACCGGCAGTCTCCCGGCGGCGCCGCCCCCCGATCCGCCCAAACCCGCGCCCGTTCCACCCACGTTTTCGTTGCCGCCGGCTCCGGCACTCCTCGCCGTCCCCCCCGCCCCCGCCGGGGTGCGCGCCCCAGCGAGCACCGCGCCGCCCCCGCTCGCGATTCCGCTCCAAACAGCACCGGCGCCTTTTGTTCTCGGTTCGCCGGCCGCGCGCAAGCCCGAGATCGCCGCTCCAAAGCTCAACGCGCCCGCGGTGGTCCACCCTCCCAAAGTGGTCATCGGCCCCGCGGCCCCCAAGGCCGATCCAAAGCCCGCCGCTGAAACACCGCCGCCCGATCCGCCGAGTGTACCCATCGCTCAATACGGAGCCATCTCGGCCGAACTCATGATCCGCCGCGGCGAGCGCCCCAAAGTGCTCGAAGAGCACAAACTGTCCGAGCCGGTCTGGGCGCGCATTCACAGTCATTGGACAGGTGAAATGGGCCGCGAAACAGCGCGCGGCGAGAGCAAGCTCCTGGCCGAGTTCGACGAAGCGTACGTCGACACCATGGGCCGGCTTCGCAAACCCATCGGCGTCCCTGAGTACGCATCCATTCTCGTGGCGATCGAGAGCGGCGCCGTCGACAAACAACTGTCGCTCCTCTCACTGTCACTGAGCGACCTCATGCGCGTGCAGCGCGTGTGGACACGCCGCATCGCCGATGACCCCGAGCTTGGGCGGGCGCTCAACAAAGCCGTTGAAGAAGCTCGAAACGAGCAATCAAAAGAAAAAAAGACTTCGAGCTGAAACCTGGGCTTTAGCAACCGGCCGCGCTCAGCGGAGCGCAATTGTCAGCGCCACTGCGTACACAATCAAACTGGTGACCCACGCGATCGCCGAGCGCTTCCACCCGCGTTCAACCGCCCAAACAGGCGCCACCGGCGGGACAAAAATCGCCACCGCCCCCCGCCAGCGATCTTCTTTTCGGCCCAAAAGGCGCACCGTGATCACGACGTGAATGGTCACAAACGTCGCAAACGAAAGCAGAAGTGCGCTCAATAAAGCGATGTCCACGGGCCGCGCCGTGAGCCTACTTCACCTCTGCCGCATCAAACAACGCGCGCACTTTGCCCGTCGGCACAATAAACGTCGCATCGATCCCCTCGCGCCTTGCGTACACAACGCTCACCCCCCTGACCGAATCACCGGCGCCGAACGAGATTTTCAGCGTGCGGCGCGCGCTCCCTTTCGGAGCGCCCTGCTCCGGTTCTGCCGTGACCGTCAGCACCAAACGTGGCTTTTCGAGGCCGAATGACTTGTCGGGAGCGCCAATCGCCACCACCCCTTCGCTCACAAGGCCGCTCGCCGCCGCGCGCAGCGTTGCCGCCGCATCGGCGCCCGAAGCCGACTTCCACGCGCCGCCTTCTTTTTCAGCGGTCAGATGTTTTCCGCCCGCTTCCGCGTCAATGCGCACCAGCGCCTCGTCGTCGATGAGCAACGCCTGGCGATCGAACAGCCACTTCGATGCCACTTCTTCGAGCGCGCGCGGCGCCACAAATACCGCCGGATCCAAGCCGGTTCGCGCAAACACCCCGTCGTGGGTGGCGCCCCCCAATTCAATCCGAATCGTTTTTACGTCGGCCGCGTCGCCTTCAGTCACTTTCACCTCAATCACAAATCGAGGCTTTTCAAAGCCGAATGTCCCATCGTCTTTCGGCGCAACCCAACGCAGCGCGTTTAGTTTCACAACGGCTGAAAGGACGTCCTCCACAAATCCCGCATCCGGCGAAAGTCCTTTCACGGGCGCATCTTGAAAAGCCCACCCCGTCTCGGTTTTCGTGAACACCTGCTTCTTCGGCGCGGCACCCGAGCGATCTTCCAAGTGTACACTTTTTGCCCGATCACGCGCTAGAGCCAGCACACCTCGATCACGAAGCATTACTTCCGACGGCAGCAGCATCGCCGCCTGTTCCGCGGCAAGCTCCAACATCACACCGTCTTCAAGGCGCCGCACAACCACGCGATCACCCTGTTTTTCGCCCACTTCGAGCGTTTCAATCCGCTCAATCGTCGCACTGTCCGACCCGAGGCCGAGCGACGACGAAACCACTTTCACTTTGGCGCGCGGCGTTTCAAGCCCCAGATCTTTCGGCTCGCCGAGAACCACCTTCGCCCCTTTCAGTTTGGTCAGCGCATCGGCGAGCGCATTGCCCGCATCGCTCGAAACCTTGCGATCGTCGGGCTTTCGCATGTGCCATGCACCGCCCGTACGCGCGATCTCGATCGTTTTGCCACCCGCTTCAAACACAAGCTCGCTCACCTCGTCGCTGCGAGCGCCCACGAGCGAAAGATCCACATAGTCGCCCACCGGCGTTGCCAGCCCCTCCACAACGCCTTCGGGTACACAAGCGCTCGTGCGCGATGGCAAACGCCGCACCGCCACCACCTGTTCGCTCTTCCCGGGACAAGCGCCGCCCACCTCAATCACCGCTTTGGGCTGCGTTTCGTTTTTTGGAAACAAGGTGATCGTCACCTTTTTTTCGAGCGCTTTGTCGGCCTCTTCATCCGACAAAAATGTCTCCGCCTGAAGCCCGCCGAGCGCCCCCAAAAATCGGTCAAACACCTCCGCATCGGCCCGCACGGTGCCCTCGGGAGTTGACCCATCAAATCGAAAACCCGCGCCCCGGCTCCCCGTCCACGAAGCGCGTACAAAGTGCCGCGTACCACCTGCCCCCTCCACCCAAATTCCTTTCAACTCGGTGGACAAATACGGAACGAAAAACCTCGATCTCAAGGCTTCCGGTTGCATGTTGAGCGCCGTCGCAAGCTGCGCAGTAATCACAAAAATTCCCCCTTCGGCTTCGCAATACCGCGCATCTTTGGGCGTGGGCGCAACACCGCCCACTTTCACTGTGTACACCTTTGAACCCATGCGTACACTCACAGCCGTCACCGGCGCGGCCAGCCCCAGCTCGCTTTCACTTACGGCATCCGCTGAAACGCGCCGCTCAAAAGTCGCGTATTCAAGAGAACCGAGCAGCTGGTCCACCATCTGCTGATTCGCCAAAAAACGCCCGCCCGCAAGCTCCACATCCCACAGGCGTTGCCCCGCATCCGTCGGCGGCCCCAGCACCAGCTTCGCCGTTTTTCCATGGGCTGTGAGCGTCACTTCCGAGATGTCCTCAAGCCTCCACGCGGGCACCAGGTTCTTCTTTCGATATTCACTTTCCTGCGTTGTCGGATTGTCGCGATCGAGCAGCAACACCGCGCTCCCAGCGCCCGCCAACGCCACAAGCACAATGGTCGTCAGGTGACGCCGCCACCACGGAGTCATGAGTCACCTTCATCCGAATCGGCGGTGCGTTTGGGCTCTTCATCGCCGGTCGGTTTGCTTTTCACTTTTTCGTCGGACTTGGCCTTCACCTTGTCGGCAACATCGCCCTTCGATTTTGCCTTCATAGGCGCTGCCTTTTTCTTCTCGCCCGACGATGTTTTTGGAGCCGCTTTGTCCTCGCGCTGCTCTTTTTTGCCGCGCCGCTCCCCACCTCGGCGCCGCAGAAACACCGCCACACCAAAAAGCGCCGCAGCGAGCGGCATGCACAATATTGTGTACACACCAAGCCGATCCACATCCCCTTCCGAAACGCGAATCCCGGCCGTGGCCGCCGGCTTTTTCGGCACGTTTACAAGCTGCGGACGCGCCACCAACCACGAGATCGCGCTCTCCACAAACGCCGACGTGCCCCGCAGTTCTTCACTCGTCCAGTTCGTCGACAAGAGTACACCCGACGAACCCACAACCACCGCGCGCGCTCCCCGCTCACGACCCTGCACCTTTGCAAGCTCCGCTGCCCACGCCACCGTCAACGGCCCCTTGTGGTCTTTTTCAGAAGCTTCAGGCGCCGTTGGATTTTTTGCCCACGCAAAAAAGTCCACCATCCCAAACGCTTTGTCGCTCGTTGTGAGCAACGGAACCAGCGTCGCCTCGCTCTGCAACTTCGTCAGTGACGAGGCCACCGTCAGCGTCACGCCAATGCCGCGATCCGCAAATTTAATCAGCCCCTCGGTGATCGCGTGCGGCTTTGCCGCCGGCATAAACGTTTCACCAAACCCGTTTGGATCTCGGCTTTTCGCATCCAACTCAAAAATAAAATCGGCCTCCATTTTGAGCCCCACCGCCGCAAACAGATCACCGAGCTGCGTGTCCACATACTTCGCATCGTCGGCGTCGGGCACGGGGCTCACCGCCGCAAACAAACTGCCACCCGCTTTCACAAACCCCACGTAACGCGCCACATCCTGCGCGGGCACGGGCTCGACAGGCCCCGCGATCACAAGCAGATCGCACGTCGGCAGGTCTTCTTTTTCACCCGCGCGCGCCGGAGCAATCTCCAGCGACTCGTAGTTATTTTTCGAAAGCCGATCTTTGAGCGCGTTCATTCCACCCGCGCCCCCCACCTCAATCGACTTTTCACCGTGACCCGTTGCAAAACACACGCGCGGCTTGCCGCCCGAAGTCACTGCTCGAATCGCGGTCGTCAGCGCTTCTTCAAGCTTGGGACGCACGCGAACATCGTTTTCGTCCTCCACACTCACGAGGTCGTTTGCCGTTAAAAAATACGGCTTGTCGTTCTTCGCAACGATGATCGCGCTGTCCGTCAAAATCCGCCCATCTTCGGTTTTGCCGGCCACCACACCAAACTTCTGTTGAATCGCCAAAAACTCCGCAGGGTACCTGTCGGGGTCGGTTTTTTTCACCACCACCCGCGACGACTCCGCCCGATAAGCATCGAGCAAATGCGTCACATTTTGCGTCAGCGGATCACCCGCCGGCAGCAAAATGTACACATTGACCGGCTCCTCCAACGAATGCAGCGTCTGCAACGTCGGCTCGCTCAATGTGTACAACCCGCCGCGTGTCACGTCCCAGCGTGTGTACTTTCGACTGGCGATCACATTGACCACCACCGCCAGCACCATCGCCGCAACAATGCCAACCGCCACCGATAGTTTGGCCCCGGCCTGTGAATCGCGGCTCATCCCCACCTCCACGCGTCCACTGCGCGCACCGTCACAAAGAGCGGCAACAGAATCACCGTGCCGTTCCACACAAGACGCCGCAGATCGATGATCCCCTGCGAAAACTCACCCATCTGCGTCCACACCGACACGTAGCTGCACACCTCGCGAACCGGCCCATCCAAAAAAATAAACTCGCCGATCCCAATTAAAAACAGCGCAATCAAAGCCATTGCCGACAGCACAGCCGCCACCACCTGACTTTTTGAAAACGCGCTTGTCATGGTCCCCACCGCCAAATACCCCGCGCCCACCAAAAAGATCGCCAAGTAACTCGACCCCATCACCCGCGTATCGATGTCGCCCGTCTTCGACACAAACACCATGTAAAGCACCGTCGGCGCCCACATGGATGTGTACGCAACAAGCGACGCCGCATATTTCGCCAACACAATCCCGGCCGAACCCACCGGCGCCGTCATCAACGCTTCAATCGTGCCGCTCCTGCGTTCTTCGGCAAAAAGACGCATTGTTAAAAGCGGACAAATGAAGAGCAGCGGCAGATACAGAAAAATCGTTCCACCGAAAAACGCCTGCACAGGCCCGCCGTCGGCGGCGATCTGCTGCTGATTGCTGAAGTGCCGCACAAGCCAAAAAAAGTGAATGCCCTGCACAAGCAAAAACGAACTGATCGCGATCCACGCCAGCGGCGTCACAAACAGAGACAGCACTTCGCGCTTTAAAACAGCCAAAAATCCACTCATGACTCCGCCTCCCCGCCCGCGTCGCCGTCCGCAGCTTCCGCGCTCTCTTCGGCCGAATCCGCCTCTTTTTCAATGCCCTCTGTCAGCGTTGCAAACACCTGTTCGAGCGACGCCTTGGCCACAGTCACTTCGCGCACACCCATCTTCGCGGCCACAAGAGCGCTCACCGCTTCTTCAGCCACCTTCGCCGGATCTCCCTTATTTGCAAGCCCCGCAGCGATCGTCGCCACCCCATCCGCGGCAGTCTCCGTTTTCACATTTGCTACGCCCGCCACTTTTTTGATCAGCGCCCGCGCCTTCTCTTCATCTCCCCGAACCACAAAAGTAACCCCACTCGGTTTTCGCATCGCGCGCACTTCATCAATCGATCCCTCGGCCACCAACCGCCCCTTGTTAATCACCACAGCGCGCGAACAAACCGCTTCCACTTCCGAGAGAATGTGCGTTGAGACAAGCACTGTTCGATCTTTTCCAAGCTTCTGAATCAGCGCCCGCACTTCACGAATTTGGTTTGGATCCAGCCCGGCCGTCGGCTCATCCAAAATCAACAAAGGGGGTGACGCCACAAGCGCATCCGCAAGCCCCACACGTTGCCGATACCCCTTTGAAAGATGGCCAATCATCACATCTTCAAAGTCATCCACCCTCGCCTCACGCATCGCCGTTTCCACAGCGCTTTTCCGCTCGGCGCGCGGCACCTTTTTCAACTCCGCCCGAAACTTCAGATATTCGCCCACCCGCATTTCCGGGTAGAGCGGCGACATCTCCGGCATGTACCCAATTTTCGCCCGCGCCCCGATCGAGTCTTCCGCCACATCGATCCCCGCGATTTTCACCTGACCCGCACTCGCCCCCAAAAAGCCCGACAAGACCCGCAACGTCGTGCTTTTTCCGGCTCCGTTCGGCCCCAAAAACCCCACAATTTCCCCTGAATTGACTGAAAACGAAACCCCGTCCACCGCGCGAAACGCGCCGTATAGAACGGTCAACTTGTCCACTTCAATCATCTTCATGACGAACGCCTTCGGAGCCAAACCGCCACGTACAAGCGGGGCACACAGTAGAAAAGCGAAGGCGTTCTAACACCAATGCGCCCCCTTCGCCGATGTGTTACGAGCGCGTGCGATGGACCAGGCGCTGCTCCGCTCGTATCTCGCCACCATCTACGAGCTACCCACCCCCAACGGCGTTTTGCGCTCTTCCCTAGACGGTGAAATCGTCCAAGACACAAGTGCGCTCCCCGAGTTGCTCGGCCGTCGGTTTGCCCTACTCACCGCGTACAACCCCCGGAGCATGCTCTTACCCAGAAAGGTCAACGAGCAACGCCACCACGTGCTGCGTGACCTCCTCATTATCGGCGGCTACCGGGTTGAACCGGCCGTTGGGTATGAAGCCGACGCGGACAGCGTATGGCGAGAACCGGCATGGCTCGTCCACCGCATGGACCGCGAAGAAGCCATCGCTTTTGGCCGCGTATTCCGGCAAAACACAATCGTCTTCGCAGACCTTGGCCGACCTGAAATTATCGTGACAGACCCAACCGCCGACGACATCGGCCGCACCTTCCAAGGCAACTGGCGAGTTCGAACATGAGATCCCATGCCATGTTCCCTTCCCGCCCACGCGGATCTACCCAATCTACCCATCCAAGTACCGTCCGCGTTTTGTCTACCCATTCGCCTACCTATCAATCCATCATCGCGGCTCTTCTAACCCTCGCGGCATCTACCCTCATCGCCTGCGGTTCCCCCCGCCGGGATGATTGCAAAACCCTTTCCACCGCCGTCAACGTGGCCACCGACCGCATCGAAAAAGCGCAGGCCACCCCACTTGACCCGCATGGTCTAAAAGCCCTCGCCGACGCGCTCGAAAAGTCAGGCTCCGAGGTAGAAGCCCTCAAACTTACCACCCCTGACACACAAAAACTCGCCAAAGACTACGTGACACTGGTGCGCGACACCGCCAAATCCGCCCGTGCCATGGCTGCTTCAGGTGAAGCCGGCGAAATCGAAAAAGCCAAAGGTGAAAGCCAAAATCTCGAAAAGCTCGTGGGGGGTGAACCCAAACTCGTCGCCGACATCAACAAGTTCTGCGCGGCTGAGTGACTTCTCACTTTACAGTCTGACTGCCCGCGATATTCTCCCAGGCAAGACGTTCATGCCGATCCACGTAAACCAAGCACCGCAAACATCTCCCCATCCTCCATCGCTGAGCTTGAACGTCGCCTCGCAGAAGAAGAACTCCAATCCCTCCTTGCAGGCACAACCAACTCCGATGGAGTTGACCTTACCCTCATCCATTGGTTATTGCGCCTCTCCCCTTCTGAAAGGCTCGCTGTGTTGGAAAGTTACTCCGGCATTCCCTACAGCCAAATCCTCGGGGTATTCGCAAATCATCAAGCCCAAGTTCTCGTTGTTGGAGGTGTCGCCGCCCACTTTTACGGCGCGTCGTACAATACCAAAGACCTCGATCTTGTGTACTCTCGCACCCCCCAAAACGTAGAAAGGGTCATGGCCGCCCTTTCTGAAATGAACACCCTTTTTCGTGATCTGGCGGGTAGAAAAATCCTCCCAACCACCACGCACCTTCTCACGGCTACCCCCAAACTCCTCCTCACCAAACACGGTCCGCTTGACCTCTATAGCGACCGGCGGTTTTCGTCGCGAGCAGCCCCAATCACGAAAGCGAGCGAGAACCGGAGCGGAACATACGCTGTGTATTTGAGCACCGGAAGCGCAGCGAGCGTTCGTGAGTGGGGCGCGCAGCAGAAAAACGCCGGTTGCGGCCGCACTTTGAGCATGGAAGAAGACGACACGGGGTATGAATCCATCGTCACCGATGCCACCCACTTTGACCTCAACGGTCTACCCGTCCAAGTCCTCTCCCTCCCCCGCCTCATCGCCGTCAAAGAACGCCTCAAACGCCCCGCAGACTTGATTGTTCTACCCATCCTCCGCGCCGCCCTCGAACGTTTCTCGGCCCCCCCAACGCTGGGTGGCTGAAGGTTAAAACTTCAGCTCGGTGGTTGTCACCAGGTGCTCCACGCGCACCTTACCATCCACATCCACCAGGCTCAGCGTGATTTTATCCTCGGTGTCTCCCCATTCAATCTCCACAAAGCCAACGTTGTTTTCTGCCACGGCATCCCCAATGCGATTCGCGTTGGGTTCAATCACAGGCCACTCTTCTGTAATGCCGCTCGATGTCAGGTCATACAGCGGATAACCCGCTGTTTCGAGTTTGGACAACTCCGCCCAATGCACGTCACCGCTGATAAACACCACCCCATTGGCCTGCGTTGACTGAATCAGGTCCACCATTTTTTGCCGCTCGTGCGGCATGTTTGTCCAACTCTCCCATCCGTTATACTCGTGGCCAAACTGCGTGCTTGACCCGATAATTCTCACATCGGCCGGCTTTTTTAACTCCGCTTCTACAAATGCCCACTGCTCCGCCCCCAACATTGTCCGCGTGGTGTCTGTGGTGGGTTGATAATCATTCTTGTACATTGACGGGTCGGTTACAGGGTCCAACGGGTCGCGAAACCAACGCGTGTCGAGTAGAATCACCTGAACCGTTCCACCCGGTTCGCTATACATGTACGAAGTATAAATGCCGTCGTGTGTTCTGCGCGGCGAGTCGAGCGGCTCCTCCCAGAAGTTGAGGAAAATCTCCTTCGACTCAGCCTTTTTTGGGTACTCTTTACCAGCGTCGTTGGCGCCGTAGTCGTGATCATCCCACGTGGCAATCAGCGGAACCGCCGCTCGCAACGCCGCAAAGTCGGCATCACCGGCCAGGGTGTCATACTTTGACTGGAGCACCGCCATGTCGGTGGTGTCGCCGTAAATGTTGTCCCCCATAAACACAAACAGTTCGGGTTTGCGTTGCAGCGCCACTTCCAACACCGGCTTGGGTGCGCCCTGTTTCATGCACGAACCAAAGCCAATTCGCGTCACATTCGGATTGGCTCCACCCGTTCCACCCGTTCCGCCGCTTCCACCCCCCGCACCTGTGCCACCCACCCCGGCGCCGGCCTCACCGCCGCCTCCACTGCCCGTTTCATCAGAGTCACACCCGGCGGTCAAAACAACGGGCAACAGCAGCGCACCAAGAAAGAAACCGATCGTTCGCATGACTACCATAAGAACGCGATCTTGACACAAATGGCAAGCCCCGCGATCACACCAAATCGCTCACCTTTTATCCCCCTGACTCCGGTGATTGGCCCCGCCCACACGCCGTTTGCGCTCTCATTCGGGAAGGTACAGCTCCACGAGCGTCCGAATCTCCCCTTTCAAAAATGCCTCCACCGCAGCCCTCTCGGCGCTTGAAAGCGCTGCCACAACCGCGGCGTTTCTACTCGTCAGATCGCTCCACACGTCTTCCTCCATCAGCTGAATCAGCTCAGGGCACCGAGCTTCATCACCCTGAGTAACCCTACCCACTTTCGATACCGCGGCAAAAAGCCTATTTTCATTCACCAGAGAAGTCGCCTCCCACTTCAGCAGGTCTACCCGCCCATCCTTCCCATAGCTGCCCCTATCAACCTTACCTTCCCATTTTTCGGCGCCGTGATACCGCTCATCCTCGGCAAATTCAGCGATTTTTCGCTTGAGCACCGGCCGCACTCCCCCGAGCCCCGGCACCTCTTTTCGCGGCTTGAGCACCACCCCCTCGGCCTTGTTGGTGGGCCCGAGCGAAGGCAACCTGAACAGCGCCGGAATGGTCGTTTCAAAACCCAGTGGCCAAGCACTTGCTTCTTCATAGTTGCCTATAAAAAGCGGCACTGAATAAGGCACCTTCCCCCGCTTACAAGCCTCAACCATTGTATCAAAATCCAAATATCGCCGCACCGTTTCTCCCTCTTGAATCACGGCAATATCAAACGCGCAAAACTCTATCTGAGGACAATACCACACCCCGGTTTGTACCGGCTGCACATCGGGAACCGGAGCCACCTTGGGGTGCGGATATTTCCCACCGTAGATCTCCCCAATGACAATCACCACATCCGCTCGCACACCAGCCTTGCTTTTAAGGTATTTGGCAACCTCTCGAACGCCTGGGCCAAGCGTGCTCACCAGCGATAGATGACCAAAAAAATCTTCCCCTTCGGCAATCCAGCCCTTTCGCCGAGCGCACCGCACTTCATCCTCGCGAACCACCCAACTGAAATTGGCGCCGTGAATTTTTTCCGTAACAACCCAGTCCATTCGACCGGCCGCGCGATACCCAGCCACATCGTCTGCGAACCAGTCATTCAGAGTTTCGCGAATTTTTTCGTAAGGAGTAAAGGTTGGCACGAGAGGCCATTTCAGTCTACTCTCTTGCCATGCACTCACGCAACCTTCCCGTCGGCATGTTGTTCACCCTTCTCAGCGCCCTGGCAGGGTGTGACGGTCAAGGTCAAAGTCAAAGTTCAGGTCAGGCGGGCTCCACTCCAACAGGTGGATCAGGGGGCACAGCTTCCACTTCCGGCACATCCCCGGGTGGATCTTCCCAAGGCGGATCTTCCCAAGGCGGGTCTTCCCAAGGCGGCTCATCTTCGGGTGGATCTTCCCAGGGAGGTTCCACAACCACTTCTTCGGGCTCCACGTCCACAAGCTCCGCGTCCACAACCACATCCACCGGGTCGGGTATGGCCTTCTGCGGAGACAACACCTGCAACAACGGTGAAACGTGCGTCACATGCCCTCAAGACTGCGGCACCTGCCCTCCCGCGCTTGAAGCGCGATTTAACGTTCCCATGGGTGACACGCCCGACTACGCGCTGGAAGATACCGTGATTGACCTCATCAACCACGCAGCCCCGGGGTCTGACATTACCGTTTCGGTCTACCATTTCACACGCAAACTCCCGGCTGAAGCGTTGATTGCCGCCAAACAAAACAAGGGCGTCAACGTGCGCGTTGTCCTCGACGGAAGCAACGCGGGCAATCAGGTTGTTAACCTCCTCTCGCCCGTACTCGGTGCCGACCTTACCCTTTGCCAATCTTCCGGCGGTGGCAGCTGCATCGGCAGCAATATCAACCACAGCAAGTTTTTTCTCTTCTCCGCGCTTGATAACGGCGTCACCAACGTGGTCGTTCAATCGTCCGCCAACCTGACAAACCCCATGTTGACAGATCACAACAACCTTGTGATCGCGCGCGGCGACGCTCTACTTTACCAAGGGTATTTAAACTATTGGCTTGACCAAAAAGCCGACCAGCAGAATTTGGACTACTACAAGACCATTGACGGCACCCTCCCCTTCCGCGCCTATTTCTACCCACGCGCTCAGGGCGACACCATTGTCTCCATTCTCGACAACGTTTCATGCTCCGCCGGAAACAAAAAAATCCGGCTTGCCATGTCCCTCTTCTCCGACTCTCGGGTAGAAATCGCTCAAAAACTTGTCACCAAAAAACAGGAAGGGTGCTCCGTTGTTACCCTCCTCGCCGACCGTGACGGTTCCCCCGGCGCCGCCATCCTCTCCACGCTCAACAATGGCAATGTCAGCACCTTCCTGGTGACGCCCACCGCCACCCGGTCCACCATCCATTCCAAATATCTCCTCATTGATGCAGACTATCAATCCGGCGCCAACCTCGTGCCCCGCAAGCTTGTTTTCACGGGTTCGCACAACTACACAGGCAACGCCCTTCACGACAACGATGAACAGCTCATTCGGGTAGACGACGCAGATGTGTACACTGCCTTCTTGAACAATTGGCAAACCATCCGCAATACAGTCCCCTGATCCGGCGCGAAGGCACCGCCGGCCCCAACAATCACACGAACACGTCGGCGACACTTGTCGCGCCAACCACGTTTTCTGCCCACTTGGCTAGGGTTGCTTCATCCACGCAATCCTCTATCATCCGCCGCTCAGCATCGGAGAGCGTCAACCGCGCTTTTGATAAGAGCCGCAACAACACTTCACGTTTGGCTTGGAGTCTGCCCTCCGCTTCCCCCTGTGCCCTACCTTCTGCCCGACCTTCTGCCCTACCTTCTGCCCGGCCTTCTGCCCTACCTTCTGCCCGACCTTTGACCAACCCCTCTTCGCGCGCCACAACCAATGCCCCACGTGCGTCTTGTTCCGCCATTTTGGCCCGGTCATACAAATCCCACTCTTCGGGCGAAAACGTGGCCACTCGCGCTGTCTCCATGGCCTCCCGAAAAGGCGCCTCGGTGAGCGCCGGCGGAATCACGTCCAGGTTGCGAGCTTCACGGAAAAAGTAAGCCCACTTATCAATAAGACCCACCGGCGAATCACCCGCTGCGTATTTGGGCAGCTCCAAAAACACGTGTTGAATTTGACCAAGCCCGGCTTGACCACAGTGTTGCTCAAACATCCGCCACCGACTCAACATAGGCACTCGATAGGCGCCGTTTTCATCTCTGTCAGACCACAGGTTAAAATTACAAATGGTAACCCCCACCACATCACAGAGCGCCGGATATTCTTCGGCCGTGCGGAGCTGCATCACATACGCCTTCGCCGCGTTGTACACCACCCGCTTTTCAAACCCCTCCACCTTGAGCACCTGCATTTCCACCACAAACCTGCGCCCGGTGTTGTCGGTGCACTTCACATCCACAATTGAGAGCTTGAGTTCTGGAACATCCACGTGCTGATCGGCGCGCAGGTGGATCACATCGTGAATCCTCCGATCACCGGTTAACTCAAGCAAATGATTGAGCAACGCAATGAGCAGCGGCTTGCGCTGCTCCGCGCCGAATATCCTCTTGAATACGAAGTCGGTTTTTGGGTCTGCAAAAATCGGCAGCACCCTTGACTTATACTTGGAATCGCCGCGCGGCGCAACACCCCAACGCGGGTTTACCGCAATAGGTAGAAAAGCTCACTCAGCCACAAGGGGAGGATAGCTGTTGGACGCCCCGTTCAGCGTTTGGTTTGGCTTGCCATCACAATCGGTGTCTACCCAAGCCGATGGGTCGAGTGGAAACTTGTCTGAGTTGTCGCCCACGCCGTCGCCGTCGGTATCGGAGTAGTTGGGGTGTGAACTTCCTCTGCGACAAGCGTCGTAGTAAGGCGATCCGGGCCGATTCAACTCGCGACCGTTGTTGAGCCCATCGCCGTCGGCGTCTTCTGCACCGTCCGCCGTTCCGTTGCCGTTGGAGTCTGCGGCAAACGGATTGGAGTTGAGGTAGTTGCGTTCAAACCCGGTGCCCAAACCGTCGTTGTCAGGATCGTCGTCCAATCGAACACTAAAGTACATGTACGGGTTGAGCATGTAGTTGTGTCCGGGCCCACCTCCGCACTCCGTCCACGTGATTTGTTGATCTTGCCCCACAATACCTTGTTTGGCCACATGCCACTTGACCAAATCGGTTGACCACCGAATCATGTATTTACTCTGCGCCGCGGTGCCGGTAACCGTGATCGACACCTGTTTTTCAAGGCCGGGGCGGGATGGATCACAGTCCAATTCTGTAATGACCGGTGCAGCGGCATTCAAGGACTGAATCTGAATGCTGCGTGTAGCGACGCGCGGTTGAGGTTCTAAGTTATCCACCGCCACGGTCACCGATTTTGTTCCGGTCGAAGACCAGAAAAACGACTGGGCGTTGGACAGTTGATTGTTGCTGACGGAGGTGACCGTCAGATCTGTGGCCGTCCACGTGTATAAAAAGTTGGGTCGCGCGTTGCTTGGTCCAATGGACGCGGTGAGGGAGTATACACCGTCCACGTTGCCATACGTTGGCAGGGTTGTGAGCGCCGCCGAGTTGACGGGAATACCCATGTGTAAACGACCGGCTCCCGAGCGCAGGTCGCTGCCGACGGCGCCCACGTCAACCGCTCTCGCTCGGAGGCGCGTTTCAATTTCATCCACTGTCAGGTTTGGCCGTTCGGCCCTCATCAACGCGACCGCGGCAGCCACATGGGGAGTAGCGGCCGAAGTTCCGCTGAAGGCAGTTGTGTAGTGGGGGCTGAGCGGAATACCCGCATACCCCGAAATGTCCGGTTTGTTGATTCCTCCGGCGGCGATTCCTCCCGCACCTTTGGTGGGCCCCTCACCGCTGTAATCTTCAAGGTTGTTTGTATCAAATCGCACAGCACCCACGGTAAACGCTGCATCGGCGTCGCCGGGGTATGGAATGGTTTGATTGGTGTTGCCGTTGAGCAGGCGGGCATTGGGCCGCAACATGGTGAGGTCAAAGTGGAAATTTGCCAGGTCGGTCGCAGCCACATTTTCAGGGGATTGGATTAGAAATCGATAAGCCGCGGCATCCAACGTTGCCGTAAAGGTAATTCGCTCCACGGGACGATGGGTTGCCTGACCTGACTGAGGATCGTTCAGATCGGTCACGTCTGACCATGATCCTGTGGCCACCCACTGCCCCTGTTGATTCTGCGCTACGGGCAATGCCTGGAGCACCAGCCGAAAATCGCGGTTGGGGCTGGTCCACTGGTTCCACTGCAACACGGCGTCAAACACTTGACCTGACCTTACCACCGCCAGTTGTGTACCATTACCGCTCACACCAAAACCGTCGGCCCCGTTGATATCAACATAGCGGTTGCTGTCACCGTCGGCGAAGTTGCCACTCACGTGGGCTTGCCGTTGATTTCCGGCGGCGTTCACCCACAAAATGCCGGCATTTCTTAACTCTTGAATGCGGGTTGCCAATCTACCCGTGCCATCGAGCGGCGCCGCGCCGGAAAAGCCGATGGATGAACTTACCACGTCCACATCTTGTTGGACAAACCAGTCCATTGCCTGAAGTGCATCGGCCACTGTGTTGACCCGCGCCAAAAAGTAGTTGGCATCTGGGGCCATGTAATTGACAATTTGAGTACACGCGGTTCCATGGGTGGTAGAAGCTTGCCATGCTGTGTCGTTGTCCACAAAACTCGACCCGGTAATGGTGGCCGGCACGGTTCCGCCAAACGCGGCCGCCAGACCTTGAAACCCACCATCGATAATCCCAACGCGCGCGCCTGCACCTCGCGCATTGACATTGTGCCAATCTTGGGTGGCAGTGCCGGTAAGAACCGTGCTGTTGTGGAGTGTGACGGTGACGGGTCTACCCACTCGCGCCACCGAGGAGTTGTTGCGCACCGTTGCGAGCGAGCCGTAAGGAATCCACGCGTTGAACTTGTTTTCGGCCGCGATCACGTCCGTGACTGTTCCACCCGCTGCCGAAACCGCTGATTGCGCCGCGCCAAGGTACCCATTTACAGAAGTCACTTCAGCCAACATGTCGGCGCAGTTGCGAGTGACAAGCAGATGTGAATTGGCCACTGTCTGACGGTTGCCGCTGGATGTGGCAATCATCCGGTTCACGTACGCGTCGGCTTTGTAGGCGGTGCCGGAACCGGAACCGGAGCCTGAACCCGAGCCGGAGCCCGAGCCTGAACCCGAGCCGGCCGACGATCCCGTTCCCGCACCGGTCACTACGCCGTCTAACACATCCGGCCCGGGAGTATAATTGCACGAGCTTGACGCTCCAAACCCCTGCCCGATCTCTTCGTCTTCGTCATCAACAGGTGGAGTGTCCACACACGATGCGGTGAGGGCTGGAGCCAACAAGAAAAGCCAAATCCAATTGTGCGACGTTCGCATTCTGTGCCTCCTTGACAAAAACAAGGGAGGCTGCGCAAACGCGCAACCTCCCCAAGCGGCAAAGCTCCATCACGGCTGAACTCCGCCACCTCGCGCAAGTGAACGCGCGATCATGGAAGCATCCGTCAGAATCAACCCCGATGGAAGCGCCAAAGTGTTGCCCACGTGTCGGGCTCGGACATTTTTTGACAGCGCCCATCGCGGGGCGCGTTTTGGGCTTTTTTTACGCGATTTCTTGTGCGATGCTCACCTCCGCGGTGAAGCCGCCGCCCTTTCAACAGATCGGAGTACAACTCTGTGGTGAAACCCCAAGAGTGCGCCATTTTGGTTCCGGTTTCAGGCATGGTAGAACCGGAGTGTGAAGAGGCACTTTCCGTCCTTCGAGAGCGTGGGTATGCCGTGCAATATCTGAGGGGAAACGCCGCTGTTGATCAGGCTCGAAATCTCATGGCAACCCGCGCTCTTGACCGAGGTTATAAAGAGTTGTTTTGGATTGACTCGGACATCGGATTTAGCCCCGACGACGTAGAAAAACTCCGCGCCCACAACCTTCCCATGGTGTGCGGCCTGTACCCCAAAAAAGGCGAGCGCGCCGTTGCCTGCCATGTGGTGCCGGGTACTCATGAAATTGTGTTTGGGAAAAAGGGCGGCCTTGTAGAAATCTTGTACGCGGGCACGGGTTTTTTGCTCACGCGGTGTGAAGTGTACACAAAAATCAAAACGGATGGAAACCTTCCCACGTGCAACGTCGCCTTCGGCGAAGGGGTTGTTCCCTATTTTCTACCCATGGTGATTCCGCACGGAACCGGCCATTGGTACTTGGGCGAAGACTACGCTTTTTGCGAGCGGGCCCGGCAATCCCACTTTCAGATTTTCGCGGACACGACTGTGCGACTCAAACACATCGGCCGCTACGCGTATGAATGGGAAGATACGGGTACACAGCTTCAGCGTTATTCGTCGTTTCGGCTTAACCTAAAGCCCAAGACCTAAAAAAGAGCGTTCAAGAAAACTAAAAAAGCACTCGGCCCTAAAAAGGTTCTTGCGCCCGCGCTCGGTTGGTGCGTAAGGGCTTGTGCACCATGCAAATCAATGACGCCGGATTCTGGTCGCGCGGCACATGCACATTGCCGCCCAGCCCACACATCACCCCTGACACACTGCTGCAAGACCTTCAGGCCGCCTGGGGGCCCCGCGGTTTTGAGGTGTATAAAACAGCCCTCATCGGCGCCGATCTGGTTCTCAAGAAGAGCGCATGGACAGGCATTGCTATCAAGATCCTCCACTCCCCGCAGTCAACGGTGATCCGGTTTAACCCGTTCGCCCCGTCTGTCCTTGTGCGGCTCATGGCCATGGGGCTTATTCCTCTCTTGATTGCCTACTATAACGCGTGGAAACCGCTTCTCGGCGAGTTTCGATCTTACCTGGAGCAAAGCCCCTTCCTTCGGGGTCAAATGGGCGGTGGACAATACCCGGCAGGTCAACTCAACCCGTACGGTGCACCCCACCAGGGTCAACCCATGCACGCGGCGTACGCGGCCCCCGGTCAAATGCAACAGGGAGCACCCCAGCAGGGGTATGGTCAAAACCCTCAACAAGGGTATGGTCAGGCGCCTCAACAAGGTTACGGCCAAGCACCTCAACAAGGGTATGGTCAGAACCCCCAACAAGGGTACGGCCAACCTCCCCAGGGCTACGGTCCCCCCGGCGGCATGCCCCCCCGATAGAGAGCGACGGCTGACGCGTCACGCCAAGACTCGGGGCGATCGGAAAGATTACGCTGCCACAGACGGCTGCGGCTTTTTGCTCAACTGCACCAGTTTGGCCGGCGCAACGAGTTCATCGGGATCTTCCCAGTCTGAAGTAATGTCAGGTGACAGCTGCAAAGGCACCACGGGAGCCTTTCGCAGCGCCTCGACGTTGAGCACATGGTCTCTGGAGTAAAAAGGCGCTTCAATTTGCTGGAGCGTTTTTTGGTGCTCCAACGAAACACGCCACATGCGCAGAAGTTGAACGTAGTGCGCTGCGTGAAACACGGCCATTTCAGCGTCGCGGTCCTTTAGACTGGCGAGCACTTTTTTGGGATGGTAGGCGAGAAGCGCCTCAAACGACGCGCGCTCCAGTTGACTCGGACGCACGCGCATGGGGAATGTGGTCACGAAGTGGCCATTATAATAGTCCAAGTTGCGCTCACAAATCCGGTAGCGAGGTAAGGTGCGGCCGGGCAGGCTCTCATATTCGCAAAGCAAGTAAATGCTCACGCCCTTCAGGTTGTGTTCCTCGGCAAAAGCGGTGACAGCTCGGGGCGAGTGGCGGGTGTCATGATCAAACCCGAGCATAAACAGCCCATACACACCAATTCCCGCGTTTTGAATGGCTCGCACCGCTCGGCTTGAGTCGAGCACCGTTTGTTTTTTCTTGATGCGCACCAACGTGTCATCATCCACGGCTTCAATGCCCAAAATGGCGCTTTCAAAGCCGGCGCGACGCATGAGATCGAGTAACTCGGGCCGATCTCCCATGTCGGTACGGCACAGGGCAGAAAAGCTGACGCCGAGCTTGGCGTCGATAATCGCCTGGAGAACCTGACGGCAGTGTTCAGGATGGGTTGTAAAGTTTGAGTCGGCGAGCCAAAAACTCTTGGTTCCAAGGAGATCGCGCTTGTTGCGAACGTCTTCGATAAAGGCGTCAATGCCCTGTTTTCTGAATCCGGTGCCGCCGATCATGTTTTCATAGCAGAATGTGCAGGGGAAAGGACAGCCGCGCGAGGCGGTTGCATACCCTGTATAAACGCCGCCCTGACGCAGTTGACCAAGGAGCGACTTTCGTCGAAATCCGCGCAGCAGAGAGAGATTGCTTGGAGCGTTTCCCTTTCGAAATGGGCGGCGCGGAGCATGGTAGGTGCGCCCTTCTTTTCGAATGCTGACACCTGGAATTGCCAGCGGATCGGTTCCCTTTTCGATCGCGTTCAACACTTCTACAAGCGTGTCTTCCCCCTCATCTCGAATAACGATATCGGCAAAAGCAGACACATCGCTCGGAATGAGGGTGGCATGAGGACCGCCGGCAATGAGCACAGTTTTGGGGCTTTTTCGACGGATATCGGCGAACATTTTGATCACACGGCTCATGCTTGAACCGGTGACGGATGCTCCCACAACGTTGTAGTTGGCAAGGTCGTTGAACGGGACGCCGTTCCACGCTTCTACGAACACATCCACGTGTTTGCCCGCGGCAAAGGCCGCGGTGCCAACGGCGAGAATGTCATGGCGTGGGAGCAGCAGTTGAGACGTTAAATTGGGTAATACTGGATCGAGATCGACCAATGCGAGACGTGTCATGATTGTACCCCTCCGAGATGCAAGCTCGCGCGAGCTTTGCCCCGAATTTTGTTATACCTGCGGAACAGGCTTTGGAAGTTGGACAGCCGGATCGAGATTGCCTTTGCCCGGAACGAAATTGGCTTCCAGGCGAATGCCGTCGGGATCCTCAAAAAGCACAGAATAATACCCTTCGGCCCAGGGGCCGTTTTCGGGCGCATGGATGATTTTGGCACCCATTTCCAGAAGGTAAGTATAAAGAGTGTCTACATCTTCACGGGCACGCAGGCGAAAGCAGAGGTGATGCAAACCTACCCGTCGCTGAACAAATCGGTCTTCTTTGTGCGCTTCATCCACCGGTGAAAGCGCAACACCCGTTCTACCTCCAACGCCGTAGAATGCCGTGTCATCGTCAAAGATGACCTTCATTTCAAACAGGTCAAACAGTTTTTTATAAAACGCTCGGCTAACTTGCAAGTTGGTGACAGACAGTTGAATGTGCGCAATTCCGTTAATTTGCACGTTTTTCCCTCCTTACCGGCGTTCCGCCGGCGCAATGGGATCCTGAGCACCAATGGTAGGTTGCAAGTCTGCGGCGGGTGACATTTCGTCCCCCAAACGGTAATGTGGGAGGTTGGGCTCATCGGGTAGGGCGGCAAACGGTGCGAGTTCTGCCACGATAGCTTCCATATTTGGAAAACGCGCCGACGGCTGTTTCGCGAGCGCTCGATGAATGACTTGAGCCACACCTTCGGGAATGCGCGGCTGGAGCGCTCGAACCTGTAACGGCTCGTCGGTCAGAATGCGCGCAAGGGCGGCAAATGCCGACCCTTTCCACGCCTGTCTACCCGTCAACAATTCATACGCGGTGACCGCCCAGGCAAACTGGTCTGTGCGCCCGTCGAGAGTGTCTCCCCGGAGCTGTTCAGGCGCCATGTAGAGAGGCGTTCCAACGGGTGAACCTTCAACGGTGATTGTGGCGACAAATTCAAGTGGACCGCTGCGCGTTTCACCTGTACCAACGGCTCTGCGCGCAATGCCAAAGTCGAGCACTTTGGCGGTTCCGTCGTCGCGAATCATAATGTTTTCGGGTTTGATATCGCGATGGATGATCCCCACGCGATGAGCCGCCGCAAGCGCACTTGCCACTTGGGAGAGCCAACGAACGCGCATGGGCCAGCCCGGTTGAAGCGCCCCCACATAGTTGGAAAGGGTTTTGCCGGTTACAAGTTCCATGGCGATAAACGACAACCCGTCCACTTCTCCCACGTCAAATACAGACACGGCAAAAGGTGACTCAATCAACGCCGCAGCGCGCGCCTCGCGTTCAAGCCGAGCGGTTCGTGTTCCGCCTGTTTGACCGGGTTCGGTGGTAAGTAAAACTTTGAGCGCCACACGTCTACCCAGGCGAGTATCGAGCGCTCTATAAATTCTACCCATGCCCCCTTCACCCAAAAAATCTTCTACCTGGTATCGCCCAAGCGCTGCTCCACGAGACAGCTCAATGCGTTTGCCTTGGGCACGCGGTTCACTTGGAGCGCCTTTTTGGCTTTGATCTTCATCGTAGAGGCCCTGCAATCTACCCACAAACTCGGTCCACGATCGATAGAGCGGCCTGTCTGGAGTGGGGCCCAAGTCGGCCTCACTGGCGGTGACGGAGCGGAGGCCTTTCGCCAAAAAGATGCTGCTGCCATACAGAGCCGCGCGGTTCATCTTGGCGCCGTCGAGCACCGCATCTGCCCATGACGAATTGCGGCAGTCGGCCTCGGACAAGTCGGCACCCGACAAAACAGCAGCGGTAAGTTTGGCACCTGAAAGGCGGGCTCCAACGAGCTTTGCGTGCTCCAAAACAGCCGCTTCAAGATCGGTACCTGACATATCAGAGCGTCGCAAATCGGCGCCCCGAGCGCTCACAGCGGCAAGCCACGCCCCTCCGAAACGGGCCCCTTCCGCCTGGACTTCATCAAGGTTTGCGGCGCCGAACCGGGCACCCGTAAAGTCGGCCCCGCGCAGGTCGGCGCTGCACATGTCGGCGCTTTGAAGGTCGGCGCCCATGGCCGATATTTTTGCGAGCACGGCTCCCGTAAAGGAGCTGCCGGGCAAATAAGCATGTTGCAGGTCGACCTCTGTTAGGTCGGCTCCGTCGGCACGTACACCGTCGAGCTGACCGTTGGACGCATTGGCTTTGGGTAGACGAGCACCTGTCAGATCGGCGTTGCGAAGATCCGCGCGGTGGAGATTGGTTTGTTCGAGATAAGCGTCGCGCAGATCGGCACCTGACATATCGGCGCCTTTCAGGTTTGCTTGATACAGGTTTGCGGCCCCCAGTTCAGCCTTTGCAAACGACGCTCCCGGGGCTTCTGCACGCCAGAATACGGCTGTTCCGCCGCGAATTTCATTAAACTTGGAGGCGGTTAGAATCGCTTCTGAAAAGTCTGCCCCGCGCAGATCGGCACCTGTAAAGTCAACCTCGTGAAGCTCACATCCCGCAAACGTGACCCCGCCGAGCGGCGCAAATCGAAAATCTCTACCCCCCGGAACCTCGGAAACAAAGGGCACTTCTGACAGAGCCTCTACCCAATTTTCTCCGGCAGCGCAGAGCGAAATGGCCTGGGCAAGCGCCTGTTCAGCCGCTTTCCATCGACACTTCAGGTCTTCGCGCGAGGATTTCATGAAGGAGATTCCACTTGTTGGATGGGGGGTAGAGGTGCAATTGTGGAGGCGTGCTCATAGGCAAACCGCACAACCGGAAGTTGACTATTTTGAGCGATCGTTTGGATGGATGAATACGATTCTGAATCGGCAACTCCGGCCAGCAGGTAAATCGCCGCAATAGTGGAGCTTGGTCGCTTGTCGCCGAGCATTAAGGCTTTTCTGTAGGCGGTCAGCGCAAACCCGTTTTGTTTGGTTCGAAGAATTTCTTCGGCATGATCGGCAACCAGATTCACAGGGATTTTTGTGCGATCGTTGATACCGGAAAGCAGTTCTGACTCGGTTACCGAGGGCCGCACTCTGTCAAGAAGGCGCTGCAACGTGGCCCGAATCACAGTATTTGGCTCGTTGTCAAACGCTGAAAGGAGGGATGGAATCACGCGGTCGCCGTCATATAGGCCGGCTCCCTGACATGCAACGGCGCGAACAAGTGGCCATTTGCCGTTCAGAAGCAGCTTTTCAAAGTAGGGGCGCACTTCAGGAACGGGCCAGCGGTACATGGTCGCGAGGAAGTTTGACGGGGCTTCTTCCCGTTCACTTTGGACAATGGCGTCGACGGGAAGTTTGTCGACACCGCGGCGCTGAATCATTTGAATCATGAAGTCAAACACTTCAGCGTAAAGGGGCCGGCGATTCCACCGGTCCACTTTGCCTTGATACAGATCTTCTACAAGCGTTTCGGCGGCGAAATACTCCAAAAAGGAGAAGTGGAGTGGTCTGAATGCACCTCCCGCGCGCACGAAAAAACTGGCGTTGACGATTTGGGTAGAAGCCTGCGCTCTCTCCGCATCCGGCGCCGCGGGCAGCTCGGTGGCAAGCAGCTTTTCGAGAGCTTCTGTGCTCATTTCAAAAAGGCCTTCATCGAACATTTGATAGGCGATGCTGCGCACAAAATCGCGCCGCGCCTTTTGGGACCAGCCCGGATTTGTGGTTGCGTGGGCGGCGAGGTTTTTCTTTACAAACGTGTCGTAGAGATCAATCAGTCGAAAGTCGGCACCCAACTCGGCTCGTTCGGCCACGTGTTCACGGGCGAGCAACATGTGAATAGGCGTGCGGCAGAGTTCGCGAAGGCGAGGTGTTTTATCAAGCACGTCCACCATTGGCTCACGGACGCTCTTGGGCATTCGATGGAGGTATTCATCAATCTGACGATCATCGAAAACGCGGAGGTTGAGCTTTTCAGTCGCAGCCACCTGATCTTCATCAACGCTGTCTTTGAAAAAGGTTGTTCTACAGGTGATTACAGATCGGACCCCCGTGGCCGCGGAAAGCTCGTTGAGTGCGGTTACAAACTTGGGTGCCGCGTCGCGTTTGATGCGCTCGCCAAGCTCGTCGAGCCCGTCGAGAATGAGTACCACTTTGGGTGAATTTTTGAGAAACGCAATTAGGTCTTGTTCTGAAACGCGAACATCAACCCTGGCCAAAAACATGGCAATGGCCTTGGCAAGGGAAGGTTTGCCGCGGGCAAATGACAAACTCAAGAATACCGGCAGTGGAGCATCCAATTCACCCGCGAGCGCCGACTTGGCCAACTCGTAGGTGAGGCGCTGCGCGAACCACGATTTGCCCGTTCCATAGTCGCCGAGGAGAAGTACGCGAGCGCGGCGATCGGTTTCCAAAAGCGATTTGGTGTGACCTACCAAGTCAACAATCACTCGACCCGCCGATTCACCCGAAGGTCGGACAAACATTTTGTCGAGTTCGGCTTTTTCGTAGCTTTCGCAGACCTTTTCCAGGTAACGCCGCACCACGTTGGAGGTGTCGACACGGGGTGACGACGTTTTGGTTGTACCCGTACTCTTTTTGCCAGCGGAGGAACGCGGCGTGGGTGAACGTCGAGCCCGCGTTGTGGACGGGGTGTCGGGAGTGGGTCGGCGCGCCCCCGCGGCGGGCATTGTAACGAGGGGCGCACCGTCGGTGGCTTCTCCACCCGGCAGGTCACCCGCGAGTTCCTGGAGGTGGGCCGTTAGCTCCGGCATTTGAGTTGGAAAAGTGAAGTGTACTCTTCCTTCAAGAAAGCCCGGAGCCGGATGCAGTTCAGGGTCGTCGGGGACAACAAGCACCACCCGCTTTTTTTCCCGCAGCGCGCGCAGTGCGAGCTTGGCGTCATACCGACCGGCGTTTTTTTCTTCGGCCACTTCAATTCGCTTCGCAAACGGGGCGGTGGCAAGAACAAGCACCACATCGGCGGCGACAAGGCGTTCGTCATTCCAAACGCGCCACCCTTCAAGCGGGGCGGTTCCAAGGAGATCGACTTCAGTCCAGATACCCGCAGTTTGGAGGTCGACGGCAACGCGCTTCGCAAGATCGGCATGCTCACGAGCATCGGCTCCGTACGCCAGAAATGTCTTCATTGCTTGGCCCCGGCACACGCATGCGGTGGTGTTTTTCACCGCTTCAAAAGCGTTATACCAGAGGCTTGATCACCTTCGCATTAGGAACATGCGCCGTGAAATGCCGTGAAATGTTGCCCGACGCCACGGTCCCGAAACAACCGTCAAGCAGATCTTTTTTTTCTTCCGTGTCCAAACCGCCAACGCCGGTGCATAGCAATTGTTAGAACGCACTCGCTGAAGACGGCCACAATAGGGGTGAGCCGAGCGCGTGCGAGGAGAGAAGGATCATGAATCGCTCGCTCAAGGTTCTTGTTTGTGCCGCTCTTTTGGGTTTTGCCACAGCCACCGCACCGGCCCCGGTCACCGCAGCGGAGTGTGGGGGTCAGAGCATGGCTGCTCAGATCCTGAAAAACCATCAGGACAAACTGAAAGCACTGGGTTGTAAGAAAGACGCAGATTGCATCGCGAAACGAAACGAAATTGTGGAAAACGCAAAGACGTTTTGGAACAGTATGGCCGGCAATTCGTGGGCCACCCTTGGGCCGCGTGACCTTGAGTTGGGCAAAGACCTCAAGGGCACAGTGGTCAACCCGGGTGAACGCAGGTTTATCAACGCGGTTCCGGTGATTGACTATGACAACATGACCGTGACGATTACAAAGACGGGAGGCAAGGCCGAAACCGGTATTCAGATCTCCAAATTGGATGCCCAAGGCAACTGTACTGATCTGGTGACCGAAACGGTCCCGGCAGGTGACGGCGCGTACAAGAAGACATTTTCACTCAGCGCGGTCAGGGGAAGCGTGATTACAGTGCGTCTTACGCCCAAAGGGCTGGGGCGCAAGCTTGAGTACACATTGCGTGCCGATGGTAAGTAGCACTGCGTACCCCATGGTTTGAGTGTTGGAACGAGGAAACACTCTACCCGTTTTGGGGCATGCGTGAGGTGGGTAGAAAAGAGCAGTTGACAGAAATGCTCCTCGGGCTGTAACGCTCACAGTGATGACTGTTGCCCCTCGTCCAACCGCCGACAGTACGGTGCTCGGTTTGTTGGAGCGAACCCTCGCGGGGGACGTGGCGGCCGAACGCTCGCTGTCTGAATCGCTGCTCTTACCCACCATTGACGCCGCGGTTTCCAAATACCTTTTCGGTCGTGCCAAGCGTTTTTTTGAACGAGAAGATTTGGTACAGGAAGTGTTTGAATATCTGTACAGGGATCATTGGCACAAGCTTCGACTGTTTGATCCAAACCGCGGTACACTTGAGGCCTTTGTGTTTGAAGTGGCGCGCAGTTGGATTCGGGATCACAGCCGAAAGACACCTCCCCCAACTCCCGATTCTGAATTGGATGAGCACGCGGTACCTGACAGCGGACCCGAAGCGGCGCTCGGGTTCTCAAGGACCGTGGCGGCTGTGCTGAATTCGCTCGACGCTGAAGAGGTGATGCTGTTCCGGTGGCTCTACCTTGAAAGGGTAGAGCGGGCGGAAATTGCAGCACGAACTCATCTGTCGATGGACGCCACCTACAAACGAATTCAACGCATGGAGGCCAAAGTAAAGCGAGCGCTTTCCGCCCCGGAGGCTGGAGTAGACTCAGCGGCCGCAGGGGCGGACAGGCGTACCGCGGCGCCGCGTCCATCGCGTGGTGTTTCACCCACCACCGGAGAGCCGTTATGACGTCGCCCACCGAATCCGAGCCCCCCGGCCAATCAAACGACCCTGAAATCGACGCCTTTGCGAAGCAGTTACAGAGCGGCAAAGGCGCATTGCCCACCCTGCTTCTACCCATGGATGAGGCGCAAAAAAACAGGGTCATTGAGCGCGCTCGCTCGCGAACATCCGGTGCCGCCGTCGTGCGCCCCAACGTCGCTTTTTGGCGCCGAAAATGGCCCGTCGCTGCATCGACCTTCGCGCTGGCAGCGGGCATTTTACTTTACATCGCTGTTCGAAACCCGTCGGATTCTTACCCGCACTATGCGCTTGAAGTGACGGGGGATGTGGCTGTTCGATCGGTAAATACCCCCCAGAATGGCCCCATCCATCTGCGGCCGTCCACCCGTTTCGTAGCTCGTCTGAAGCCTGAAATGGTAGGGCAGCCGGCGGCGTTGAGAATGCTTTTGGTTCGCGACGGGAAGGCTGCGGTTGTCCCCGTGGCCTACCGGGTAGAATCGGGTGGAGTTCTCATAGTTGATGGTCTTGCTAAAGAAGTTCTTGGAAATCAAGCCAACGGCCCCGCACGTTTGGTATTTGTGGTGGGACCAACTCTTCCGCCTGACACGGATCTGACAGTGCTGGCCACCCAACCGAGCAACACGGGGGCGGCCGGTGTTGCGATCCTGCACAGCGAGGTGGTTCTAGAAGGGTGGGAAACGGCGTCTCGATCGTTGGATCTACCCGATATTGAGCTTGCTGGATGCATTCGCATTCTGACCAATGGTACATGTGAGATCACACCTCAAACCACGTTAAACTTGTGGGTTCCGTTCCACAATGTCCAACCGGTTTCAGGTGGCATGGGCAGCGCGATAATAAAAAAAATCTAGAGGGGGGGACAGGCCTGGTGGTGACACCCGGCTCCGTCGACGGAGCGCTGCGCGTGGTCGGCAGCGAGGCAGAGCTGACGCTGAAATTAAGGCTGGTGAATGAACCGGCGGTGTTGTCGGCGGCGTTTGCAGCGTTGCAAAAAAATGCTTGCAACGAAGCTGAAGCGCAATTGGTTTTGGCTGAGTCGCAACATGTTGATGCGCTGTCGATTGTTCGGCTTAGGGCCCGCCACGCCCGAAGGTGCGGTTCTTTGGACGAAGCAAAACACCTGTTGCGAAAGGCAGTCCAAGATGGGCGCGCTCAAGGTCGACTGTCGGACGCGGTAGACGACAAACACCTGCTGGCATTTATCCAGATGACGCGCGACTTTGACTTTGAGGCGGCGCGCGCGCTGCTTTGGGGGGAGGAAGATGATTTGTCGAGGTGCCCGGAATGCCAACTTGACGCGGCTTATTACAAGTCGATTTGGGCCGTTGAAACGGGCCGTTACAAAGAGGCGCTCTACCAACTTGAAAAAGTGCTTCGCAAAAGCGCGCGACTCGGCCTTGCAGATCGGCGAAGGGCGGCAGAAAACCAACGGATGGAAGTATTGGCAACGTTGGGTAGAACCCGCGAGGCCGTTGCAATCGCCAACGGGCTGTTGACTGAGGCTCCACATCTGGAGGATCCGTGCGCCGTAGTGAAGCTGCAAACGAGCGCGGCTTGGGCCCTCACCCGCGGCGTGGGGAGGGAAGATCGTGTCTCACAGACGCTCCATTCTGCCCACCAAGCCGTTGAGCGAGCCCGCGCCGAATGCCCCACTGGGATGGTGACCGCACTTGTGAATGCGGCATTTATCGAAGTGGAACTCGGAGAGTTACCCAAAGCAAAAGCCCTGCTCGCCGAGGCTCAAAAGTATCTGGAAAAGGGGGATGTTCGAATGACTTCCTGGCTCCAACCGCTTCAGGTTGAGGTGGCTCTGCGCGACGATCCAGCTCAATTGCTTAGGCGCGTAAGCCCGACTGTGGACGGCCAGGTGACCTCACCGGAGATTGGATTTCGCGCTTTGTCAGGACGAGCGCGGGCACTGCGTCGCACGGCCCAACTGGCGTCCGCGCGTGATGCGTACACAACGGCGCATGAAGCACTTGACCAGTGGAGCGCGCTTGTACCTCTGGGTGAAGGGCGGGAAACTTTTTTTGAACTGCATGAAAGGTGGGCCGCGGAGTCGGTTGATTTCGCCGTGCAGTTGGCCGAAACCGCAGCGGGTGGTTCTTCCCTCGGCAACTCGGCTGCAAAGGCCGTAGCGGAGGAAATCGAACACAACATAGGCCGTGCCTTTTATACTCTCGCACAGTCAGAACAAGTCTCCCTGTCAAGTATCAGCGACTACAGGCGCGGTGGCTCGCGATCCCCCGCCAACGCTTCCAAACGGGTTACCCGCATCACCACACCGCCACCGGGCACGGTAGACCTGTTTTACCATCCAAAACTGGATGGTTGGGTGGGTGTGGCACTTTCTTCAGAAGCGACGTCGGTGATCCACATTCCTTCCGGGCCCATCCATCAGGTGCTGGCCAATCCCACCACCTTGTCGGTAGAGGCGGCGAGTTTGTTGCTCGATCCGTTTGCTGACATCCTCAAAAACGCCCAGCGCGTTCGTGTGCCCGCCTTGGGGCCTCTGCGCAACGTACCTTTTGAGGCTTTGCCATGGAACAACACAGTTCTTTCAGATCAAATTCAAGTGAGCTACCGGTTTCCGGCGCTGGGGAAGGAGACGGGTAAGTGTACACAAATGCCGCGCGCCGTCGGGGTGTTTGATCCGAGTCAGAATCTACCCGGGGCTGAACGCTCGACCCCTGCGGTGCGCGATGCTATTTCGGGGCGAGGATACGAATGGGTCCAGCTGACGGGATCCGAAGCCACACGCGAAGCCGTGTTGGCGCAGCTCGAAAACCCGTGTACACACATTTTCCACTACGATGGCCACGCCGCTTTTTTGGGCCGCGACGGAGTTGAAGCCGCGTTGGAACTGTGGGGTGGTCGCCTGCGAGTGGTGGATATTCTCGGCCTGCAACATGTGCCCAAATACGTGAGCCTTCTGGGTTGCGAAACTGCCAAAGACGACGGTATGGGGCTCGCGCATGCGTTTTTGGCGGCGGGCGCTGGAGAAGTGTTGGCCGCCATTGACGTTGTGGACGACACTTTGTCAGAGCGGGTGGCTGCGGCCCTCTACCTACCCGCTGCCCCGGGGTTGATCTACTCGACTTAGACCTGACGCGTGGATTGTCCGGTGGGGTGCGCTCTATTCGAAACGCGCCCAATCGAGACAAACGGACATCTGAAAAATGGTGGGTATTTCGAATTTTTGTTGCTTCGCCCAACTGAACGCAGGCAGCGTCAAATCTTGTAGCAATGTGTCAGCCGGCTTGTCCAAATCGAGAGGTGCGGCCGCATAGTTGATCCTCAGCAGCCCCCGGAACACTTTCGGCTGGGTGGTGGCAAAGCGGCGCCGACGCGGCGTTGGACCTTTGGGCTCGTTGTAAAAAGAGGAAACAACCGTGACACGTCTATCCAACCTGAGGCTGACTTCTACCCTTGTTCTTTCGGTCTTGAGCGTTTTTCATTGGGGAGCCTGCGATGGCACCACCTCCCCACCGGTATCCGACGCGTGTGAAGGCATGCCTGAAGCGCCTGAAGAAAACGGAGTACCCATCGGAACCTGTCCATTCTGGGTAGCTCCCACCCAAGCGAGCGGCGCCTGTGCCGCGCAGCTTACCGGGTTTGACGATGCGCCGTTGGCTGGCCCCGATGCCGATTCCGCGGTTTTGTGTAGGTACACATGGAGCGATCCTTCCACGTCCCCTTCAGCCGCGGACATCGCATCCTTACCGGAAGGAGCCGAATCCGATTGCACGTTCACAACGCCGCAGGCCAATGCGGACGCGTTGACTTTTTGGGCTCGCGATGAGCTGCGCGCCTCGGTGGGGGCACGATTGCCATCGTCCAAAAGTGGGACTTCAGTGCGGGTAACATTCCTCGATACTGTTGGAGAAAAGTCTCCAAACGTCTTGCCCGCCGGCGCACAACACGGGCGCACCCTCGCTGCCATGGCAACGGATCTCGCATGTGAAGATAGGAGCAACTGCCCTATTCAGGTGCGATCGGTGTTGGCTCTACCTCGCCAACTGGACACGATGGGTAGGCCCGTGGTGAACGTCACGGGTGGCAGTTTCGGATTGTTGAGTGATGTGACCGAAGCTCTTTGGAACGAGGTGAGAGCGCGTCGTTCCGAGTTGAGCGCGGTGGCGCAAAACCCCGACCTCGCAAAGACAACACCGCTCCGATGGGTGCTGGTGTCGGCTTTTGGATTCGACAACAACGATGTTGATAGCCCGTGTTCGGACGATCCGTCTACTTCGAGCCTAGCGGTCCAAGCTCTCGCCGACGCTTATCATGCCGCCGGATGTTTGGGCGGTGTTCATATCAGTGCCGCGGGCAACAGCCCAGGAGGCCCCCAGCAGGGTCAGGGCCTTCTTTGTCCAGCGCGATGGGATCATGCCGTGGTCCCCAGTGAAGTCACGTGCGCCGCATTGTGGGGAAACGCTGAGTGGAATTTGATAAAGCAGGATTTTCTCGCCTTTTCGAATATGAAACACCCGGGGGCCGCGCTCTTCACGCCCGAAAGCGCAGAACAACCCCCCGATCATCTGTTGAGTGTAGCTGGAGTAGACTTCCATGGGGCGCCACTCGCTTTGTCTCGACCATCGGCCTGTGCCGAAGCGGTGGCCATCGGATTTGGCGGTATCGGGTGGGTAGATGACAAGGACGTTCCGCCATTTCTAAACGGTACATCCGTGAGTGCGGCTTTGGTGGGCGCTCGTTTGGCCGTGCGTTGGCATGCGAGTGGAAATCAAGTGGCGACCGATCTCGTGCAAGACCTTTTGGCAGAATCCAATACTGTTCCCTTTTCGCGTGCCGCCCAATGTGACGGCGCCGAAGCGTACACTTGTCCTCAGAACATCCCATGGCTGTGGCAGCCGTCAACTTCTATTGCGGGTCAAAACCCTGCGCCATCCAACGCGGTAAGGGAGCTGCGAAGTGCCAGACAGGACAACGTCGCGGCCAATCCGCCTGGGGAAACCGTCTGTACATCGGAGATTCCACATTGTGTTGTTGAGTCGCGTGCGGCCTCCAACGGTGTTTGGCCGCAACCGATCGATCCTCTATGTGTCAAGTGCGGGGTGTTTGTCGACCCAACTCCCGGGGTGCGCGATCCAGAGTTGTGGCTTGACGGCAATCCGTCGATCAACGTGAACGACATTTCGGGCGCAGCGTTTGTTTTGGAAGATGAAAATGGTCAGGTGGTTGTCACCAAACCGCTTCCACCAACGGCGTTTGCTTCCGCCACGACCGTCACCCTAACGTTGGTTGACCCCAATCTTGTGCTTCGCTCGCGAGCGTGGCTTTCGGCCTACATGCGCGACGGTTCAACCATCAGTCAACCGATTTTTGTCATTGAGTAAGGCAGCGTGCGTACACATGTGCGCCCTACGCAACGCGCGCCGTCCCTCGTCGGCGTGATGTGTATCCGTCACGCCGGTATTGGAGCGCCGGTTTGTTCAATCACCCACGAAGCGGTATCCAACACCCCTGACAGTGATAATGCGTTTGGGAGCGGCAGAATCGTCTTCAAGCTTGTTTCGAAGCTGAAGAATAAAGTTATCAATTGTGCGCGGTGTTCCGTGATGTCCAACACCCCACACTTTGGCCTGAATTTGTTCGCGTGACAAAACTCTACCATTGGCCTCTACAAGGCAGAGCAATATGTCCATTTCTGTCGCGGTCAGTTCTACCGGTTGACCGTTTCTTCTGACTGCACGCCTTGACCTGTCAATAACAATATCCCCGGCACGAAGCACTTCTTCAGGCCGCGCAATGGCGTCGCGTCGGAGAACCGCTTTAATGCGGGCGAGC
This sequence comes from Polyangiaceae bacterium, assembly GCA_016712345.1. GTDB lineage: Bacteria > Myxococcota_A > Polyangia > Polyangiales > Polyangiaceae > JADJRH01. Next base: position 438,162 of record JADJRH010000002.1, on the reverse strand, counting down.
AGTTCTGCCAAGCCAAACGGCTTTGTCACATAGTCTTCAGCTCCAAGATCCAACCCCATGACCTTGTCGGTTTCTGCGCCGCGCGCGGAGAGGAGTATAATCGGCATGGTTCGCCGCTCGGCGCGCAGGAGCCTGACAACTTCAAACCCGTTTAACTTGGGTAACATGATGTCGAGTATCAACAGGTCGACACCGGGTTCACGTGCGTGACTGAGGCCGGCTTCACCATCGTTGGCGACAACCACCTCATACCCTTCAGCTCGAAGGTTTAGTTCCAGACCCATGGCGATGGAAGGATCATCCTCCACAAGCACAATGGTTCGGCGGCCGTTGACTTTTCCTTCCGGCCCCGGCCCGTCCGCCCGAGTTTGCGTCATCATTGTTGCTCCGCAGATTGGACCGCTCGGTCGGACACCAGAACCGCTCCCTTGGCATGTTTTGGTGCGCCGGTTGGAAAAAGAAGGGTGAAGGCGCTGCCCTTACCCGGTTCGCTATCCACGGTGACCTTCCCTTTGTGAGCGCGCACTACGTGATGAACGATGGCGAGGCCCAACCCCGAACCTTCCTGCTGCCTGGCGAGCAGATCGTCCACGCGGTAGAATCGCTCAAAGATGCGCTTGTGTTCGTGTCGCGCAATTCCAACCCCGTAGTCTTTTACGACAACGGCGATCTTTTTTTCACGCGGTTCTATAGTGATGTCTACCCGCTCTTTAGACCCGTATTTGTAAGCGTTGGATAGAAGGTTTACAAGCACGTCTACCACTGCACCGCGGTCACACCAGAGCTTGGGTAAATTGGGTTGAATGAGTTTGTTGACGACAAGTCGACCGGCCCGACTGGGTTCAAACGCGTCCACAGCTTCATCCAGAATTTCACCGAGTGATTCAGGTCGCATGTCATAAACGCGGCGCCCGCTTTCCATTCGCCCCCAGTCGAGGAGTCGGTCAATCAAACCCTGAAGACGGGTGCTTTCTCTACCCAACGCGTCGATACAAACGCGCACGGCTTCAGGGTCGTCACGCCGCAGTTCGAGCGTTTCTGTAAACATGCGAATGGATGTGAGCGGGGTGCGAAGCTCGTGAGAAACCTTGGAAACGAAGTCTATTTGGAGTTCTGACAGGTTTTTTTGCTGGCGAACAAACACCCACACAAGGATGGTTCCGGTGGCGAGTGTGACGCAAAAGATGATCACCAGAATGCCAATGAGAATGTTGCCGGCCTCCCCACGCAGCAACATGGCCACACCCAGCGCCGACAAAAGCAGGGCGGGGAGGATCACAAGCCAAAGTAGGAGCCGAATAATGCGCTGATAACCGCGTTCCTGAGCGTGCGCTTCGGCCCGGGCGGTCATGACACGTACCCAGGTGGAAGCCTCTTTTTTGGAAGCATCCGTTGATGTGGAGGGTAAGGCGGTTGTCATGACTTACGCGCCTACGCGCGACAAGATCAGGGGCGTTGATTCAGGCGGGGTCTCACCAACAGAGAAAGCCTTTGCGATTCGGGTGTACACTTTGGCGGCGGCGTCGGGAGTTCGAGTGTAGATTTTTGCGAGTGGTTGACCGAGAGAAACCCGTTCACCGCGCGAGGTGGTAAGTTCAATACCTACCGCGGGATCTACCGCTTGATCGGCGCGTGTTCTACCCGCACCGAGGGCGACCGCGCAGAGGCCCATTTCAAGCGCATCAATCGAGTGCACGTAACCGTCGGTGGGGGCCAATATCTCGGTGACGCTGGGAGCCAATGCCAGGCGACTTGGGTGCATCACAACGCTTGGGTCACCCCCCTGGGCTTCAATCATTCTCTCCATGACACCTGCGGCGCGACCGCTGGTGATGGCGCTGTCCATAAGCGATTGAGCCTCTTCGTCACTTTTTGCAACGCCGCCCAAACGAAGCATTTGAGCGCCGAGAGCAAGTGTACACTCCATGAGATCACCGGGCGCTCTGCCGTGAAGCAACTCAATGGCTTCCCGCGTTTCGTTGGCATTTCCGATCGCGCGGCCAAGCGGCGCTTCCATGTCGGTGAGAAGGGCGCTCACTTTTTTGCCGGCGGCGGTTCCAACTCGAACCAGCGCTTCAGCGAGGGCGCGGGCATCGGCCTCGGTTTTCATGAACGCGCCGCGACCCACTTTTACGTCGAGAACAAGCGCATCAATGCCCTCGGCGAGTTTTTTGGAAAGGATGCTGGCAACGATGAGTGGAATGGACTCAACCGTGGCGGTGACATCGCGAAGCGCATAGATTTTTTTGTCGGCGGGTGCGATGCGCGCCGTTTGGCCGATCATGGAACAACCCACGTCGCGAACAATGCGGCGGAATGTGTCCACATCGAGCGAAACGTTGAATCCTGGAATGGCTTCAAGCTTGTCGAGAGTGCCGCCGGTGTGACCCAGTCCACGGCCTGAAACCATGGGCACGGGAACACCGCACGCGGCCACAAGGGGAGCGAGGCAGATGGATACTTTGTCGCCGACGCCGCCTGTGGAGTGTTTATCCACTTTGGTGCCCGGAACGTCGGACAAGTCAATCACGTCGCCCGAGTGAAGCATGGCGTGGGTGAGGGCGACGGTTTCGTCGTCGGTCATGCCCCGGAAGTACACCGCCATGAGCAGCGCGCTCATTTGGTAGTCGGCGAGCGTTCCGGCCCCAAGTTCTGTAATTACCCTTTGGATCTGCTCTTTCGAAAGCGCGTGTCAGTTGCGTTTTTTGGCAATGATCTCGACGGTCGTCTCCACGAAACCGACCATACCAGAGGCGCTCGCGTTGCGCCGTTATTCTTCTGAAACGGGCAGCCCCACTTGAAACATGAGCCGGAGAGCATTGGTTGTGGAAACAACTCCGGGCTTGAGTTTGTAATCAAATGCCATTTTGCCGTCTTCGACGTGTTCTTCAAAGTGTACATTTTTCACTTTGCCCGAAGTTTCCTCTTCGAGTGAACCGAGCCCGAGATCGTGCGAAGAAACCGCGCCGATGGTGCCTTGTTTGAGAAGGTGTTTGATCACCGCTTTGGCCCCGATTTGGCGTTCGCGAGAATTGGTGCCGTGTAAGACTTCATCTAACAAAAACAGCACATTTTGCCCTGCATCGGCGGCGTGGGTAATTTCTTTGAGGCGGGTAAGTTCGGCGTAAAAATGGGAAACCCCCTGTTCGAGCGAGTCGGTAATACGCATGCTCGTGCGAACGTCGAGGAGACTCATTGTCAGGCGGGTGGCGCACACAGGTGCGCCCGCGAGGGCCAACACCGAGTTAATGCCCATGGAGCGGAGAAGGGTGCTTTTGCCGGACATGTTTGATCCGGTGATCAAAAGGGCTTGGGGCAAATCATCCAGTTTGCCAAAAGCCACACTGCTTGTAACTCGGCGTGCGGCCGGCAAAAGAGGATGTCCAAGGTCACGGGCATCCAAGTGACAGGGCCCGTCGTTCACTTCGGGATACACGTAGTTTGGATGTTCGTGGGCAAATGCAGCAAGGCTGGAGAGGGCCTCGACGGTTGCGAGAGCTTCAACCCAACCGCGAATGCGTTTGCCGTGTTGCGCCCGCCATTTTTCGAGGGAAACGGCGCACCAGATATCCCAGAGCGTGACGAGGTGGAAGATGAGATGGAAGATTCCACCGTGGCGAAGATCGGCAAAACTGAGAATGGTCTGTAGGCGCCCCATGGCGATGGAAGCGCTGTCGCGGCCCGAGTATTGACTATTAGTATTCTTTCCAGATTCGCTGCCGGCGGCGGGATTGGCGGTGAGCACCGACTGGCATTTTCGCAGAAGCGGCGACTCAAATCTCTCTGTCTCAATGCGGAGGAACACAGGGGCGTATCGGCCGAGCGGTTCTTCTCGCGAAGAGGCTTGTGCAAGCGCGCGTTCGGTGCGCTCTCCGGTGCGGAGAACAACAAGCAGTTGGGCTGTCAGCGCGGCCATCCATGCGTATTTGAGCGCGGGAAGATCCCACGGCACTGTCCAGGCGAGAACAGCCAATGTGATTGTGAGCGGCGCAAAAAAACGCAGCGACAGCAGCCACCCGGCAAGCGGATTGGGCCCTTCTTCGAATACGGGTTTTGCTTCACCCCACGCGAAGAGGCTGTCGGGGGCCATTTTCGCGCGGGCGAGTTTGGCAAGAACAGCCAAGTCTTCACGAAACTGCGGTCTTTCGGCCAATTCGCGCACCGCCGCTTGTCGCTCCAAAACTGTTTTTTCAGACGCGGGGGCCAATAACCACTGGGCAAGTGTCGATTGGCCTGCGTGGGTTTCCGCCGTGACAAGAAGTTGAAAAAGAGAGCGATGTCCAAAGATATCGAGATCGCCTGAATACGGATGTTGTTCCGGCCGAAAGCTATCCCCCTTTTCAGCGAAATTTTCAAAAGCGTCTTTCAGGCGGGCTTCGGCGCGCGAAACAAGCGAGAGGCGCTGCTCGATCTCCACCTTTTTGGTGATCAGGACGGCGTGAAAAATCACCGCCGCCGCAAAAAGAACAACGAGCGCGGCGGTGAGAGCCCATAGAAGAACGCCGCCCTTGAAGCCGGCGGCGATCCCCATGGCAATGGCAGCCAAAAAAGCGATACCTCGAAGCGCCGACATGCGTCGCTCGCGAGCGTCGAGATCGTTCGCCGCTCGGCCGAGTTCGGCCCGCCGCTGTTCATAGTGTGCGGCCGGCGACGGTACCTCCATCACTCGACCGCCTGCGCCTCTTCGATCGCGTCTTGGCGGCGATCGCGGCGATTGATCAAAAGCTCTTTTTTGCGAACACGCACGGCGTCGGGAGTGACCTCCACAAGCTCGTCGCGATCGATCCACTCCATGGCGGTTTCGATGGTGAGAAGGCGTGGGCTCGCCAGCATCACGTTTTCGTCTTTGCCGTGGTTGCGGATGTTCGAGAGCTTCTTCTCGCGGATGACGTTCACGTCGGTGTCGTTCGGACGGTTGTGTTCGCCGATGATCATGCCTTCGTAAACATCCACGCCCGGCACAACAAAGAACTGGCCGCGCGGTTGAAGGTGATGGAGCGCGTAGGGCGTGGCGACACCGCCGCGGTCCGCAACAATAGCTCCCATTGGCCTTCGCATCATGGGACCACCCCACGTTGCCCAGCCGTCGAAAAGCGTGTTGAGGAGGCCGGTGCCACGCGTTGAAGTGAGGAACTCGCCGCGGAAGCCGATCAGGCCGCGCGAGGGTACACGGAACTCCAAACGCGCTCGGCCAAAGCCCGGGTTGAGCATTTTGACCATGCGTCCACGCCGCGAAGAAAGCCGCTCGGTCACGATGCCGACGTATGCGTCGGGCACGTCGACAACCACGAGTTCCATCGGCTCCATGGTTTCGCCGTCGATGACGCGCGTCACAACTTCGGGGTTTGAAAGCTGCATTTCGTATCCCTCGCGGCGCATTGTCTCCACGAGGATCGCGAGCTGAAGTTCACCGCGGCCGAGCACCAAAAACGTGTCGGGTGTTTCGGTGGGTTCAACGCGAATGGCGAGGTTCTTTTGAGCCTCTTTTTCAAGGCGTTCTTTGAGGTGGCGGCTCGTTAAAAACTTGGACGATTTTGACTTGCCGGCGAACGGCGACGTGTTGACGCCGATGCGCATTTTGATTGTCGGCTCTTCAACAACGATCCGCGGCAGCGCTTCCTGCTTTTCGGGATCGCTGATGGTGTCGCCGATGGTGACCGAGTCCATGCCCGCGATCGCCACGATTTCACCGGCGACGGCAGCGTCACACGAGGCGCGACGCAGGCCTTCAAACGTGTAGAGCATTTTTACGTTGGCCTTTGTCACCGCGCCTTCGCCGAGGACGGCGACTTCAGCGCCTTGGCGAATGGTGCCGCGAACCACGCGACCGACTGCAAGTTTGCCCACGTAGTCGTCGTGCGTGGTGTTGCAGATGATCACTTGGAGCGGCTCGTTTGGATCGCCCTTCGGCTCGGGAACGCGCTCTAAAATCATATCGAGCAGCGGCACTAGGTTGGAGGGCGGATCGTCGAGTTCGCGCCGGGATTGGCCGAGTTTTCCAATTGCGTACACATGCGGAAAATCGGTTTGTTCGTCGGAAGCTCCGAGGTCGCAGAAGAGATCGAATGCCTCCGAAAGAACCTCATGCGGACGTGCGTCGGAGCGGTCGATCTTGTTGATCACAACGATGACAGGAAAGCCGCGATCGAGGCATTTGGAGAGAACGAAGCGCGTTTGAGGAAGAGGCCCTTCGGCAGCGTCCACAAGGAGAAGCGCGCCGTCGGCCATCATCAGGGTGCGCTCCACTTCGCCGCCGAAGTCGGCGTGGCCGGGTGTGTCGACGATGTTGATCTTGTTTTGTTTGTAACGAATGCTCGTATTTTTGGCCAAAATGGTGATCCCGCGCTCGCGCTCGAGATCGTTGGAGTCCATGACACGTTCGGCGACCACCTCGTTGTCGCGTAACGCGCCTGTTTGGCGAAGCATGTGATCAACGAGGGTGGTTTTTCCGTGGTCGACGTGAGCCACAATGGCGATGTTGCGAAGAGCCGGCATAAAAGCCGCGGCGCCTTAGCACGCGTTCCGCCGGCAAGCGAGCATGCTTGACAGATTCGGCGTAGTCCGGTGGCCTGAGAAGCACTTCGGAGGAAGTAGCTCCATGGTGAAAAAGCTCTCAAGTTTGGGTTTGGCAACGGCACTCACACTTTTTTCTGCGGCGGCCGCAGCGGATCTCGCGGGTGCTCCGCCCGGAGGCGGCGGTGCGGGCGGTGACGCGGGCGGCGGCGGCAGCGGCGGCTCGGATACCAAAAAAGACAGCGGGGGCTGCTCAGCGGCATCGCCCGGCGCTGTGACAGGCTCGGCGGCGCTTGTTGTCGGCCTGGGGCTGCTCGTGTTGGTGCCGGTTCGCAAACGGCGTCAACGCGGCCGGCGCTAACCTCGTCCTCCCAATCTCACCCCGCCCAACACGTTTTGGCGTACCCGCTTCGCTCCTGGTTTGCGGCTTTCGTTTTTACACAGGTCATTGAGATCCCTGTGTACACATTGGCCATTCGCCACGCGGTGAAAACCGGCCACGCGACCGGTCCGCGCACAATACGTATGCAAATCGCGGCCGCGTTCGGAGCAAGCGCGATTACCCACCCCGCTGTGTGGTATTTGATACCGCTCCTTCCAAGCTCGTTTAACAACCCTTATCACTCCTGGCTTGAATACCTGGTTCGAGCGGAGTTGTTCGCCTTCGTTGTGGAGGCTGTTTATTTCAGCATGCTGGATACGTTTTCACTGCGAAGAGCCTTTTTTTGGTCTTTCGTGGCAAACGCGCTGTCGGCGGGCATTGGCCAATTGAGTCGAGCTTACTTTCATTGGCCGTGAGCGTGCGGCCTTCTTGTTTTTCGAAAGGATCTACCCAAATGGAGCTTTCGCTGCTGAAGCAGGTCATGGAAGAGATGATCCCATTCAACAAGTTTCTGGGGATCATTGTGGAGCGCATGGAGCGCGGAAACGTGCGCCTGGCGCTGCCTTTCCGCGACGAACTGATCGGTGACCCGCTCAAACGCGCCATTCACGGTGGAGTGCTCTCCACATTGGCCGATGTGGCCGGCGGCGCCGCGGCGTGGAGTGCCATTGAAGACCCGATGGCCCGGGTTTCAACGGTGGATTTGCGAATTGACTATCTCCGGCCAGGCCGGGCACACGCCATCATTGCAGAATCATCGGTGGTGCGCCTGGGAGGGAGACTGGCAGTCACAGACATGAAGATGTTTCATCCCGGCGGTGATGGAGAGCCCATTGCCACTGGAAAAGGCGTGTACGCCGTGAAGATCCCCAAACATCCAAAAGTCGAAACAACGTGAAAGCCGCACCAAGTTATAACAACGAGCGACGCAGAATTGTTGCCGAACATCCCATTTGGCGGGGCGGTCACTACGTCCTTTATTGGATGCAGGCGTATCGGCGTTTGAGTCACAATCATGCACTCGATTACGCGTGTACCTGCGCGCGCGAGTTGAAAAAGCCGCTCGTCATTTACGAAGGGTTGAGGCTTGATTATCCGTGGGCGAGCGCGCGCCACCATCGCTTTATTCTGGAGGGGATGCGCGACAACCTGACTGTTGCGCGAGAGCGGGGCCTTGTTTATTGGCCTTTCGTGCAAACTCCGCACGACAGTGGAAAGGGGCTTGTCCACCGCTTGGCAGAAAATGCCTGTTTGGTCGTCACAGATGATTGGCCATGTTTTGTTGTGCCGGCGCAAACCAAGGCGCTCGCTGGGAGAACTTCGCGGAGAGTTGTTGCTGTTGATTCAAACAGCGTTGTTCCGCTCGCCAATCTCGGCGCCGCGGTCGCGGCTGCGGCCCATTTGCGACCGCGTATTCAAAAGGCATTTGGTGAGGCCTTCAAGCACCGGTCCAGAGCTTTGCCTGAGTTTGGCACCGTCGGCAATACAGGACTTTCAGCGCCCTTTCCAACGTGGGACGGGGATGTTGAATCAACACTCAGGTCAATTGTATTCAGAGACGTTGTTCCGCCGGTGAAAGGTGTTGTCGGCGGCCCGGCGGCTGCGCAAAAACAACTGCGTTCGTTCGTGGAGAAAAGGCTGTCACGCTACGCTGAAGAGCGCTCCAATCCGGTGCCCCCCGAAAATGGCGCCGCAAGTGGCTTGTCGCCCTATTTGCACTATGGGCACTTGTCGATAGAGCAAGTGGCCTTTGAAGTGCTCCAGTCGGCGTATGGCACATGTGAGTTTGAAATGGGGAAAAGCGGCCGACGCGAGGGGTTTTACGGCTCAAACCCAAATGTGAACTCTTTTTTGGACGAGGCGCTGACGTGGCGTGACGTGGGCCATCATTGGCTTTTTCATAGGCTTGGCGACGAGCAAACGTTAAAAACAGCATTGCCCACGTGGGCCTTTTCCACGCTCGAAAAACACACCCAAGACGAGCGGAAATACGTTTATTCAGCCGAGCAACTCGAAACCGCAAAAACGCATGATCCATTGTGGAACGCGGCCCAAACCGAGTTGGTAAAAACAGGCACTATCCACAACTATCTGCGCATGTTGTGGGGGAAAAAGGTGCTTGAATGGTCTGGAACGCCGGAAGAGGCTTATCAGGTGCTTGTTCACCTCAACAACAAATATGCTCTCGACGGGCGAGACCCCAATTCATACACAGGCATCTTGTGGTGTTTCGGCCTATTTGACAGGCCTTGGCCACCTGAAAGGCCGGTGTTTGGCAACATTCGGTATATGTCGAGTGACAACACAGCCAAGAAATTTAAGGTCGGCGCTTATCTCGACTACGTAAAGTCGCTTTAGCCACCACGCAGCACCGGTCACGCTTCGCCCCCGGGCTGCCATCACGCAACGACCGGACACGTCGCGCCATCAGGAACGTCTCTTCACCACGGAATCACAGAGGTCACGGAGGGACACGGAGGGTTTTGTTTCTTTGGCTGCTATGGGTACACATCATCCGCGATCCCAAACCTGACAAGTTTTTTGTCTAGCTGATGCAAGCCTATTGCAGCCAAAATACAAAAAACTCCGTGGAACTCCGTGATCTCCGTGCCTCCGTGTTGATTACGACGTGTCAGGCATCGAGACATTTCAGATCATTGCGAGGCGGCTGAAGTTACCCTCAGGTTGAATAGGGCCGCGAAGCGCGCTCCCGGACAACTCCGTATTGAAACTGACGAGTCAGGAGGTGAGGCGTTGCCAAGCGCAAAAACCAAAAAGCCGACTGGCTTGGGGCCAGTCGGCTATTGGTGGACGTGAAGGGAATCGAACCCGCGACCTCCTGACTGCCAGTCAGGCGCTCTCCCAACTGAGCTACACGCCCAAAAGAAGGAACGGCGTTATACAGCTCGATGTGCACCTTGTCGAGAACTTTTTTTCAGCCTGGAGATAAGGCCGTTTTGGGCTTCTGCGGGAGGCGTGTGCGTACTCATTTGTGTACTCATTCGCGTACTCATTCGCGTACTCATTCTCGCACTCTTATGCGTACACATGCGTGTACTCATTTGTGCACATATCCGCGATCGCGCGTGGTCGAGAGGCAAACTGTGCAAGCTAGGCGTTTTTGTAAAAATCGAGCACGCTGCTCACCATTTCTTCGTAGCTCTCGTAACGCGACAGCTCGTAGCAGCCGAGCGGATCTTCAAGCACGTGAACAAGGCATTTGTTGCAGTAGGTGCAACGCCGCTTCTGTGTAACTTCATCGCCGCGTTCTAGAATTTGAGGCAGATCGGGGTTGGCAATGAGGGGTCGCGCAATGGTGAACGCGTCGCACTTTTGATCTTTGAGAGCCTTGCGCATAAAGCTCCCCGTTTGAAATCCGCCGGTGCACAAAACAGGGATTTTTACGGCCTTTCTGATCGCTTCTGAGGCATCCAAATTAATGCCCTCGGTTTGAATGCCATCGGTCGTCCGATCCCAAATGAACTTTCCAAGCGAGGGCGCGAAGCGAAAGATCAGGTAGTTTCGAATGGTATGTTCGCCCGACGAAAGCATGACGTCGTAGAGGCGCGCGGCCTCGGGCAAAGGCAATCCGCCGGCGGGATTGCGGGGGTGCGGGAAGATATTTCCAACCGATACGTGAAGCGCGCTGGCCCCGTGTTCTTCAGCCCATTTTGAAACGAGCAACGCATCTTCGAGTGTGTTGCCTTCCCCCTGCCAGAAAAGCCATGGAGTGACCGCCGTGTGATGATCGGCTGCCGCAATCTTGACGATGAGCGGAAAGAGCGGGCCCACGCGTTTGCGAATGGCATCAATGACACGCAACAGAAAGCGGGCGCGATTTTTGAGCGAACCGCCATATTCATCGGCGCGATCGTTGATGGGGCCGCTCAAAAACTGAGTGAAAAGGTAGCCGTTCGCAGAGTGCAGTTCGATTCCGTGTGCGCCCGCGCGTACGGCACGCTCCGCTGCGAGGGCGAACAACTCCACCGTGTTGTCGATCTCAGCAATGGTCATTTCTCGGCCGCGCAGGCCGTGAAAATTGTCAATTCGATCACTCGCGGCCGGTGGCAACCTGTCGCCATTTTCAAACCCGGCAATGTCTTGTTGTCGCCCCGAATGTGAAAGCTGAAGGATGATTGGACAGTCGTATTTTTCGACGCGCTCAACCACTTTTGACCAAAAAGGAATGCGCTCGTCGCAGTCGAGAGTGGCGTAGTTGGGCAAGATCCGCCCTTCAACACAGATGGGAACGTGAGCCGTGATGATTGCGCCGGCCCCGCCTTTCGCAAACTTCTCTTCCCATGCGATGCGTGCCGGCGTTCCCGAACCGTCGTAGTTGTCAATTCGGCCTGAAATGCTCGACCGAATGATTCGATTTTTGATTCGGAGATTGCCTATCGAAAATGCTTCGAACAGCGGGTCGCCGGCTGTCATGCCGCCATGCTCGCCTTATTTGCGGCCGCTTCAATAGACAAATGTGGCGTATCGGTGGACCGATTTATGGTTTGAGGTTTTTGGCGCAGCGAAAACCGATCGCGTGGTTGTAGGTGTCGGGGTCGGTCTTCCATCGATACGAAGGCCGTGACCAGTCGGGTTCGGCCCCCAGATAGTCCCCTCCGCGAACAACGCGCTTGTCTCCCGTGGCCGGGCCATTCGGGTCTTTGGGAGGGTTTTGAACATCGGTTTCGGAATAAGGAGCGTAGTAGTCCGCCGTCCACTCCCACACGTTGCCCGCCAGATCGAGTACACCTTGCGCTGACGCACCGGCCGGGTAGCTCCCCACGGGCGCTGTTCCAACGTGCCTGTCGTCCCCCTCGAACATGGTTTTTCGTGTTTCGTTTTCGGCTTTTTTCCAATGATCCGCACATTCGGAGCCACAGGCATTTAAGAACTTGGGGCCCACCGGTTCATCTCCCCAAGGGTATTTCTTTTGGCTTGAACCGCGAGCCGCATACTCCCACTCAGCTTCTGTGGGGAGGCGATACCCCTTCTGTTTGCAATACGTGTCGGCCATTGCCCAGGCAACACAGTTGATGGGATGGTTTGATCTGTCGGGCGCGGCGGCGTTGCAATATCCCGAATACTTCTTTTTCTGGGCTTCTGTCACCTTGGGCCAACTCACGTGGTCGAGGGCGCGCTCACACGTCCCGCCATCCACACAACGTTGGTAGTCTGCGGCGGTCACTTCGGTCTTGTCGAGGCAATAGTCGGAGACAATGACGCGGTGGGGTGGCTTGGCGTCGGCGGCGGCAATGAGGTCACGCGCCCCCATAAACATCGCTCCACCCGGAATGGACACCATGCCGGCGGGGCACGCCGTTTCAACCGGTGCGCCGGAAGAAGCGGTGCCTGTTGGAGCCGCCGTTTGGGATACAGGCTGTGCTGTTTGCGCGAACCCGCTCCCGGAAGACGCCGGGGGTTTGGATTGCAAAAACACGGCAGCGGCGACAATGGCACCCAAAACGACCGGAACGCCCAACAAGACGGCTTTTGGAAAAGGTGTGCTCGCAGGTTTTTCTTTGGCTTGAGAGTCGGTGCTGACCATGGCTTGGTCAGTGATCCCCGCCGTTTTTGAATTTTCGAGAGATGCCTTTTCTTCAGGCGCCAGCGATTGACCACTGATCACCTGAGATGCCGGTGCGGTTGTAAAAGGATGTTTGTAAACATCCGACCCAACAAGGGCCGACGCCGGGATTGAAGCGCTCCATGACTGGCCGGTTCCTGTTGGAACCGAAACTGTCAGTTTGCCCGAAGGCGCATTGGGTTCTAAAAGTTCAACAAAGGCTCGGACACAGGCGCCCGCCTCGGGAAACCGAGCATCGATATTGCGATTGACACATCGGGCAAACCACGCGTCAAACCCAACTGGCAGGGCGCCCGGCATACCAAGTTCGCGCGCGCGTTCGGACGCAAACGGAATGGAGTCCACAACGATCTCGCGAAGCAACATTGGCAAACTGGCTGTTTCGCGCCAGAAGTCGTGCCCCGTGAGCAGCCTGAACGTGATTAAGCCGAGGGCCCAAATATCGCTGGCGGGTGTGATTCGACCTTTGGAATCGGTCTGTTCAGGCGACATGAACAGAGGACTGCCGAGAGCTTGTGTGGTTTTGTTTTGGTTTTCGGCGACGAGCTTGGCAACACCGAAGTCGAGTATTTTGGCGGTAAACGCAGAGTCTTTGCGGCGCGACGCGGCGAGAAAAATGTTTTGAGGCTTTAGATCGCGGTGAACAATGCCCATGGCGTGCGCCCTTTCGAGCGCGTGCCCCACCTGAAGAAGCACTTCGCCAACGTCCCCAACGGGCAAAGGGCCGAGTCGCGTCAGAGCGTCCTCGAGTTCTTCACCGCGCAACAGCTCCATGACGAGGTAGAGAGTTCCGGTGGCGTCATCAATTCCGGCGGTCACAACCTCGACAACATGATCGCTGTCAATTTGCGAGGCGGCGCGCGCTTCCAACACAAATCGTTCGCGCGTTGCCGGATCCTGCGCGATATCCGCATTCATTATTTTGAGCGCGCGGTGTTTTCCGGTGCTGAGTTGTTGAGCGATGTATACTGCCCCCATTCCGCCCGTCTTGAGCGCGCTGACGATGCGAAAGTCGCGACCAAAGACTGTTCCGGGGGCAATGCCGCTGTTTTCGAATCCCACAAAACGTTTCTACGCCTGTTTGCGATTTCGGTTTGCGAATTGAGAGCAAAAAGACAAAAAGGGCAAAAAGGGCTTGTTTTGTAGGGCTCGTTTTGAGGAGCAGCCGGCGCTTTTTTTCGAGGGGCAGCCGGCGCTAATGTGGGATTGTGTGCCGAGCGAACGAAAATGCCCGGGCGTCACTCGGCGGGATCCGCCGATGCCTCTTCAATTTGTTTTGACAACTCGATCATGGCGGCGCGGGCTTTTGTCAGGGCCGCGCGATCGGCTTCCGAGCGTCGACGCGCCTTCTCCAGGCGATCTTTTTCGGCCGCCAAACTGGCCTTCAGTTCTGAAACCTCGGTGTCCAATGTGCCGATTCGCCCGTCGCGGTCGCTGAGTTTCGATTGGAGGTCAACACCCAACGCTGAGGCGGCCTGGAGTGCTTCTTTTGTTTGACTCAACTCGTCTGCGACGCGGCCGAGAGCGGAGGCATGTTCTGACTTGAGGGTTTCAACGGCCGTGTTGTGACCGGCAATCAACTCATCTTGACGCTCTGCCATTTCTGCTTCGGCTTTGGCGAGGCGAGCTTCGGCAGCTTCAAGGTCTTGGGTGGCCTTCTTTTGATTTTGCTCCAGCAGGGCCTCGGTTTCGGCCAATTTTGATTGAGTTGACTGGAGTTGACTTTGTGTATCCAGAAGCTGCTTTTCGGCTTTTGCCAAGGAGGCATTGGCAGCACCGAGAGTGGCCTCGTGCGCAGACTCGGCTTCAGCAAGTGCGGCGGCGTGAGCCTTTTCGCGCGCAGCCAAAGCGTTGTCGTGTTCAGACTGCAAGTCTGACAAGGCCTTTTGATGCGCGGAGGCGGAGGCGGTGAGGGCTGTTTCGTGCTCGTTTTTAAGGGATGCGAGCGCGGCGCTGTGCTCCTCGGCGAGCGACTTGAGTGCGGCTTCACGTTGGGCGACAAGTTCTTCTTCGCGGGCTTTTTGCCGCTCTTCTGCCGCACTTTCAGCCGCGGACAGTTTCGCCGCGGACTCCGCTTTGATAGTTGTCAGAGCGGCAGTGTGCGTTGTCTGCGCGGCCGCAAGAGCCGTCGCGTGGGCCGCTTTTTCAGACTCAAGGGTCTTGTCCAGTTCAGCGAGCCGACTCTCCAAATCGGCAACGCGACTCTGAGCTTCTGTGAGTTTGCGTTCAACCGCTTCTCGGTCGGCTGTCGACTTTGCAAGTGTCTCGTTAAGCGTTTCTTTGTCGCGCTCAACGGCAGCGATTTGATCAGCGTAGTCGGCTTTTTCACGCTCCAGCGACAGTTGCTGATCGCGCAGATCGATAAGCTCTTTGTCCTTCTGCGTGATCTCTCCGCGCAGCGCAAAAAGCTCTTTGTCTTTCTTATTAAGCGCCTCGCGAAGATCTAAAAATTCACGACTTGTGGCGCCGGGTTTTGGCGCCGCCGCACCGGATTGACCCGACGCCGCTTTGGAACGCAAATCTTCAACTTCACGTTTGAGCCGCTGGATCTCGGCTGAATCGGCGGCTCTTGCGAGCACCTCCCCTTCGAGGCGGCGAACATCCGCCTGGGCGGCACCGACCTCTTTTTCGAGGCGCACCAATTCGTTCTTTGCTCGATCCGCTTCGGCGCGAGCGGCATCTGCGTCGCTTTTCGCTTTTTCGGATTCAGTTTTGAGGCGCTCAAGTTCGGCCCGCAGACGGTTGGTTTCACCGTCGCTTCCCCGTGCCGGGGGCACGGCAGGCGCCGCCGCCGCGGGCGGTGTCGCGGCGACTGGGCGCGCGGCGGGAGCCGGCATGGGGCGACTTCCGGTAGGGGTTGGTCTCGGAGCGGGAACCGGAGCCGCCGGCTTGGCGAGGGACGGCAACTTGGCCGCCGGCGCCGCTGGGGCAGCAGGTTTGAGCGGCGAGACGGGAGGCGCGGGTTGCGTCGGCGCACCGGGCGGCGACGAAGGTGTACTCACGAGATCGGGATGGATTTGGTGAAGCGGCTTCACCACGGTTCGCTCGTCGTCTTCGCCGAGAAGTCGATCAAAAGCGCCGCCGATGAGATCGTCGATTTCGGAGTCTTTAGGCTGCGACGGTTTGGCGCTCGGCGGTAACGGCGCCGGCGGGGCGGTAGGGATCGGCGGCGACGGAGCTGCAATCGGCTCGGGCGCTGTCGCGGGCGCAGCCAATCCCTCGCCCGGTTCATCGAGAACGAGCGCAGCGTCGTCAATCACAATTCCATCGGAAGAGTCGACGGCGGGCGCTTCGAGTGGAACGAATTTTCGAATGTGCTCCAGCAGCTCTCCGAACGCGATGGGCTTGTGTACATAATCCTCAGCGCGCGTTCGAAGCTTCTTGTGTTGCTCAAACGTTTCATCGCTCGATTCGCTCGACATGATGATGAGCGGAATGTCCTTGAGCGAGGTGTCCTTCTTGAGCTTGTTGCACACCGAGAAGCCGTTCATGCGGGGCAACTCGATGGAGAGCAAAATCAGATCGGGGCGTTCGCTCGCCGCAACGTTCAGACCGATGTTGCCGTCTTCGACGACGGTGACCGTACAGTCGAGCCGGGTCAGCTCGGTCTTTAGTTCTGAAGCGAGATCGGGATCGCTTTCGAAAACGAGGACTTTTGTCATGGCGTGCGAGATCGCGGCTTTTTGAGCGGAGGCCTTGGGGAGGTGCAAAACGATATCGACCTCAACAAAACCTTGTCAAATTGCCGGCTGGATCCAACGCGACTTCACGCGGCAAAGTAGTGTTCGGGCCTCTCATCGCCGAAGCAAATGCCCATCAAACGAGCTGTTTTGACAGTATCGCAGTCGGCCGGAACGAACTTTGTGCCGCTCGTGACGATTTCAAAGCTGCACAGATTGATGGTGTCGCCGCTGATGGCCACAACGCCGCTGTCGGTGGTGTCGGTTAAAAATCGAACCGCCGCAGCGCCGAAGCGCAGTGCCAGCTGACGATCGAAGGTAGTGGGGCCGCCGCCTCGGAGGAGATGTCCAAGCGAGATCGAACGGCACTCTTTGTTTGTTCGGCGCGCGAGTTCTTTTTCAACCTGCTGCGCGATACCGCCCAAAACGGCGGTGCCTCGAAACACATCGCCCTTGTCTTTAACGGCGATGCTGCCTCCCGCGGGTGCCGCGCCCTCCGCAACAACAACGATCGCAAACTTGCGACCTCGGGCTTCACGCTGCGCGATCTTGGCTGCGATCGCTTCGTATCGAAATGGGATCTCGGGGATCAAGATCGCATCGGCACCGCCCGCCAAACCGGATCGCAGCGCGATCCAGCCCGCGTGACGACCCATCACTTCAACAACGAGAACCCGATCGTGTGACTCCGCCGTTGTGTGCAGCCGATCGATCGCCTCGGTTGCGATGGAAACAGCTGTATCGAAGCCAAATGTGACCTCGGTGCCGATGACGTCGTTGTCGATGGTTTTGGGTACACCGATGACGCGCGGCAAACCGGCCTTCATGAGTCGATGAGCGATTTTTTGCGATCCGTCACCGCCGACAGCGATGAGCGCTTCAAACCCGAGTTCTTTGAAACGGGCCACAAGCTCTGCGGACCGATCCACAGGTTGAAGCTCGGTCTGCCCTTCAATTCGAGTGGGATAGTGAAAGGGGTCACCTCGATTCACGGTGCCTAAGATCGTTCCGCCGAGGTGACCAATGCCGCGGACGCGATCGCGGTCGAGGTGCACAAGGCCGCCGGGTTCGTGGTCGAGAAGGCCGCGATAGCCGTGCCGTATTCCCCACACTTCAAAGCCGTTTTCGATGGCCGCCAATGTGGCCGCGCGGATCACCGCGTTGAGGCCGGGTGCATCTCCACCGCCGGTATTGATGGCGATTTTTCGCATCTTTCTCATGGCGCGCGGCAGCCTAGCACCATGCTCCCTTCTCTCGACAGCCTTCGGTGCTTTGTGGCAGCTGCGCGACTACTGCGCTTTCGTGCCGCGGCAAAAAGTTTGGCGCTCACCCCCGCCGCGTTTGGGCAGCGAATCAAACAACTCGAAGATGCGTTTGGCTCTCCGCTCTTCGACAGAACCACACGCAAGGTGACGCTCACCGACTCGGGGCTGCGCCTGCTGCCGGCGGCCGAAAAAGCGCTCGCGGCGGCGGCCGATTGTGCTCGTGCGGCGCGAGGTGGAACCGGCCTTCCCGATGCTGAAATTACGCTTGGCACGCGTCACGAGCTGGGCATTTCGTGGATTGTTCCGCAGCTCGACGCCCTCGAAAAAAAGTACCCCACGCTGGGTGTACACCTGTACTTCGGCTCCGGCCCCGATCTCATTCTGCGTGTACGCACAATGGAGATCGACTGCGCCGTGACGTCCACGCGATTCACGGATCCAAAACTTCAGGAGATCGTTCTTTGCCGAGAGGACTACGTGTTGGTGGGGTCGCCGGCGCTTCTTTGCTCAAAACCGCTGCGAAAAAACACAGACGCCGCATCGCACACGCTCCTCGATATCAGCGCCGAACTGCCGCTTTTTCGATACGTGCGTGACACCGGCGCCGACCTGCGTTTTGCGCGCGTGGTGAGGCTCGGAACGATCGCCGCGATTCGAGCGCGAGCGCTTTCCGGCGCGGGCGTAGCGGTGTTGCCGCGCTATTTCGTAAAGCAGGATCTCGAAAAAAAGAAGCTCGTGCGCGCTCTCAAAGACATGACGCCGATGCACGATCACTTTCGTTTGATCTTTCGAGGCGACGATCCTCGCCGTCGAATTTACGAAGAACTGGCGGCCTTCTTTTCGAAGGAGCCTTTGCGTTAAGGGCGGAACGCGGCTTTGAAGGAGCAACATGGATGCGACGTTATTATTCTGAAAATCGATACAATATTGTTGAGATCATATCGATTGTCTTCACCATTGTTCGGCCGCATTGTTCGTGAACAAGGAGGTTCTCAATGCGTGCCAACGAACTCTCACGGCGGGCCATGGCCGCGGTTGCCCGATTGACAATGATCGCGAGTGCCGCGGGCTGCACCGGTCAGGTCATCATCGAGGCCGACGACACTGAAAACGTTCCCGAGCCGGGCGAGGTCGACCCCGCGGACACCCCCGACGTAACGGTCGACAATCCAACACCCGACACGGCGTGTTTCGACGGTGAAGGCAACGACGCCGCGTGCTGCTCGGCAGTGCTCGACGAAGCGTTCGCAACGAACGCGCTGTGGAACAATCCGGCCCTCGCCACCGCAGATCAAAAGGGGTGTTGCGAAATGGCGGTGGGCACCATGGATAACTGGATGGGCGACGGAACGACGGAGCCTCCGTTCACGTTTGAGAGTGTGAACGCTTGCTGTGGCACCGGGCTTGTCGTCAACGACTTCAGTGTACACCCAGCGTGTACACCTTGGGGTCCGCCCATGCCTCCCGCCATGGCGCCGATGTTCAACGACGAAACATGGGGGATCGCATGAACCTCTTGGATCTAAGGGCGGATGCGCGTGCCGTCATGCCTCACGTGAATGTGAGTGAACCCGTGCGGGCCCGCGCGATCGCAACGTGGCGCGGGCGCATGATCAACGAACACGGCTCGTCGCGGGTGTTTGACCAGCTCGCAAGACAAATGGCTTTGGCCGGGTTTGAGAGCAGTCTCGTGCAGCAGGCGTCGGAGTTTGCGGCCGAAGAAAAACATCACGGCGTTTTGTGCGGCGCGGTTGTGGAAGCGTTCGGCGGTGAAGCTGTGGCACCGCCGCGAGTGGAACATGATCTGCCCGAACACGAAGACGTGAGCCGGATCGAAGCCGTGATGCGCAACGTACTTTCGATCTCGTGTTTGAGTGAATCGGTGGCGGTGGCACTCATTGGAGCGGAGCGGCTGCGGATGCCGGAGGGCGAGCTGCGAGCACTGCTCACCCGAATTTATTCAGATGAAGTGGGGCACAGCCGGTTTGGTTGGGCGCTGGTCGCGCAACACGCGGGGTCGTGGGATGCGGCCGCCAAAGAGCGCCTCGGCAAGTATCTTGCCCTGGCATTTGCTCATCTTGAAGCTCACGAGTTGGCGCACCTGCCGGTGTTGGGGCCGCTTCCCGAAGGTGCTGAAGATGTGGGCGTCTGCGACGGCGGCGAGGCGAGGAAGTTGTTTTTTGCAACCGTTCGCGAAGTGATCGTTCCCGCACTTGAAGGGTATGGTCTGCCCGCTGAACGCGCTTACCAAGCGAGCCGTCGCATCGTTTTGCAGTAATGTGTACACAAGCGTAACGCCGCGGCCGTGGGCTCAGCGGAGCAGTCGCAGCGCTGGGAACTTTGCGGCTTCGCGTTCAATGCGGTGGCAGAACTCCGTTTTGCCGTTTGTGTACGCTGCGCGGTCGCCTTCGAAACGGCGCGCGAGATCCTGCTTGAGAGCTTCGTATTCTTTTGCCACGTCGGAATGCAGATTGAGCCAGTCGCGAAACACGATGTGACGACGCCATTCGGGCCCGTCGAACTGCGTGACATGGACGTGGAAGGTTCGGGGTACACCTTTCCAAAACACCAGGCGATCCTGCTGTTCGGGATCGAATGAGTACACATAGCCGCTGCTCGTCAGCGGTTCGATCGCGGTGTTCAGCGCGTCGCGCATTCCCACCAAAATATCGACAATCGGCTTGGCCACGATGCCCTCGATCGCGGTGCTTCCAATGTGTTCGATCGCCTGAGCGCGGCTTCCGAGAGCGATGGCGATCGCCAAACGCTCCTCCGAAAACATGTGTTTGAACCTCAGCGAAGGGCTCACCAACTCGATGCGTTCAGACGATGTCATCGTGTCGCCAAGAGATCGTGAAAGGTTGTCGGCCCAAGCAGGCAATCGAGCGCGCTCGTTTGCCGAGCTACATGCGCACGATAGACGCGCCCCATGTGAGGCCTGCGCCGAGTGCACACAAGAGTACCGTTTGATGAGGTTTGATGCGGCCGTCGCGAACCGCTTCGTCGAGAGCGATCGGGATTGATGCAGCGGAGGTGTTGCCGTATTCAGCTATATTTTCCACGAATTTTGAGCGCGAAAACCCGAGGCGTGCGGAGATTTTTTCAACGATGTTTGCGTTGGCTTGGTGGGGAACAACCCAGTCCAACTCGGCGCTTGTGAGGCCCGCCGCTTTGAGCGCCTGCATTGAATAGCTGGTGAGATGTTTCACCGTGATCTGAAGCAGTTCGTGCCCATCCATTTTGAGCGCGTGACGTTTGTTCGCAAAACGCTCGGCCGTCATTGGCTCGGCAGATCCGCCGCCGGGGATTCCGATTAAGTGCGCGAGAGTGCCGTCGGCGTGAATTTTTGACGAGAGAATGCCGCGCCCATCGCCCTGCGCCGGTCCGAGCACCACAGCGCCGGCGCCGTCACCAAAAAAGGGCCTCGTTGTTCTGTCGAGTGGGTCGATCCGGCGAGACATCAGATCGGCACCGACAACCAAAATGGTCTTGTATGTTCCGGCCGCGATGAATTGGTCGGCGACGGTCATTGCGTAGAGAAAGCCTGCAAAGCTCGCATTTAAATCAAACGACGGAATGAGGTCGGCCCCGAGCTTTTGCTGCAAATGGACTGCGGTGGCGGGCATGGGACTGTCACCGCTCACTGTGGCCACGATGATCATGTCGAGGTCGGCCACCGTGAGTCCGGCCGCTTCAATCGCGAGCCGACTCGCCGCCGTTGCCATGTCACTTGTGACTTCGCCCTCGGCTGCAATGCGCCTTCGACGGATACCTGTGTGCTTTTCGATCCACTCACCCGTTGTTGAAAGCTCCCTTTCCAACTCGGCGTTTTCAACAATATGGGCTGGCACATAGTGGCCGGTGCCCAAGATCCGCGTGCGAGGTTCGATGACCATCCGGTACATAAGACCGCGCAGCTTATCACCGGAGCGCTTTCACACACGGGTAAAACAAGGCGTTAAAGCTTGTTTGGCGGCGGGCAAACTCTCGGGTATGGTCGCCGCAACATGGCTTCTGAAGACAACGACAAAGATCGCGACCTTGACGAAAACGGCGGCGAAGGCGAAGGCGAATCCGACGAACCGGAAGCTTCGAAGTCCGATGAAGACGCCGCACCCGCAAAAGAGACAAAACCTGCGCCCGTCGCTGCAAAACAAGCCGCAAAAGTGCCCCCGCCTCCCACGGCCGGCCTTGGCAAAGCGGTGGCTTTGTTCATCACTGTGGTTGGTGGTTTGTCGCTCGCCATGTTGCTTCTCGGTGCTGAACGCGGCGGCGGCGGTCCCGCGGCTCCCAAGTGGAACGAGGGGCAAACGGTGGACGTTGAAATCACGCTCGTCTCCACCGATCGGCAAGATCTCGCATGCGCGTCGGGAACCGAGATCAAAGGGCTTCACTGCGGTTTTGAGTCGCAGGGCAAGCGATGGTCAAAGGGTGACCCGGCCGACGACAAGAAAACGCTCAGGCCTTACTCCACAACAAACAACATCAACTTCTTTGCGGCCGGTGTTTGGGCAGAACCAGCCCTCGCCGCCGACAAACTTCCGGGCAGTCGTTTTTCAGTGAAGTGTAAATTCGCGGTCGAAGGAAAAATGCCGCGCGCCGATGTCCGATGGCATGAAGGTGAAGGCTGGAATAACGTGACCGACTGGTACGCAGGCGCTGTTTCAGACTGCAAGATCGGCACTGTTCAATAGGGTGGCAGTGCACCGATTCCGTAGAACTGATGTGTCCTGATGAATCACAGCAACGCTTCGTTGCCTTATCCACGCGGTGCACTGGGGCCGCGCCTGCGCGGCCGGGGTGTGGGGCGAATGCCCCACGGAAACAAAACTAGTACCGCGATTTCAAGCGCTGCGAAGCAGCGGCAATCAACCCATCGGGTTGATTGAATCGCGGTACTAGAGGTGCAAACGAGTGCGCGCGCACCCAGTTGACGTGTACACCACGGCAACTCGCGTTTTGAGAACATCCCCCACATCGAAGAGCTTTTGAGTAGAAGCCGTCTTCCACGAAGCGGCGAGTGTACCCTTTCATGTCCACGCGCCCGTCGGGCCCAAGCATGGCCACGTCGAGAACGCGGAGGTCGGGCAATGCGGTGTGGTGTTTGGCCAAACAGGCGGGCACGTTTTGAAGCCTGAATGACGTGCTCAATTGGGCAAGGAACGTTGGAAGATCCACGTCGTTCGCGAGAGCGTCGGTAACGCGATCGTAGTTGGGTTGAACAAGCACGACGCGATTTGACAGCTCAGGATGAGCCTCAATAAACGGCGCCGTTTCTTTGGTCAGCATGAGGTGAATGTCAAACGTGCCATTGACAGCGAGTAGCGCTCTGGCCGCATTCAAATCTTGGGCAATGCAATACGAGAGGGGTTTCCCAAAAAGGTTTGTACTCGGCCCAAGCGCTTCTGAAAGGCCTTTGTACGAGCGGAGTTCAAGGGCCAACGCAGGTGTTGTGATGTATTTCGCCAACTCCTCGGCACCTGACAAATGCTCCGCAATCAACTCTGCGACGGGTGCGGCAGGCAATGTCACCGCCGCCGGCAACACTTGAGTCACGCGAAGTGCATCCACCGACGACGCGCGACGCGCCTCCAGCGCCACATCAAGTCCATCACAGAGAGGCTGCAAATAACAACGTTTGCACCTGTCAGGCTCGCGACACTGGAGCTTTTGGCCAAACGCCAAGTAGCGATCAAACTCTTCACGTCGGCCGCGAACTTCATCGTTGAGTTTGTAGGGATCCTGAATGAGGTCTTCAAAACCTTCTGCGTACGCGGGTGGAAACCGATTGAGCCAAATGTGGATATCGGGGCGCCGCGCGTACGAAAAGGCTTTTTGCAGGTATTCAAGGTTGCCGTCCAAGTCATAAAAGAGATGATCGCGCGCTTGTGTCCACGCGTTTCCAAATGGGATGACGTGCAACAAATCAAACTCTTTGACGCCCCAGCCGATAAACGTTTCGAGCATTTCAGGCAGGTGTTTTACGTTTTGTTTGTTGATGACAATATCAACGTTGACGATAAACCTACCCGACGCGAGCGCGGCTTTTAGGCCGGCTGTCTCTTCGACAAAAGCGCCCGGTGTACCCACAAGCGCGTCGTGAAGCTTGGCAGTGTGGCCATGCAAACTAAACGTGATTTCGTTGAGGCCGTTGTCGGCGGCGCGGTTTAAAAACTCGGGATATTTAAACATGCGGCCATTGGTGACCGTTTGAACTTTGCGGTAGCCGGCCCGGTTTCCGAGCTTTACAAAGTCGAGAAAGTTGGGGTGCATTGTGGGCTCCCCACCCGACAAAATAAGCCTTTCCGCACCGCGTTTTCGCCCCTCGATAATTTGAACTTTGATATCGAGTGTGGAGCGCATTGTCCCGTTGTGAGCATCTGAGTCGAGACAAAAGGTGCAGTGGTTATTGCAGTCATAAGAAAGGCGTACCCAATTGCGCTTTTCGTGGGCGGCCTCTTCGTGTGACTCGTCTTTTCGCCCCTCGCGCTCCATGAGCGCGTCGTTTTGAAAGTCGGCGAAACCTGTTTCAAGTCCGCTTTCGATTTGGGGCTTCATGGGTAGATTCATGCGGGGAGGTTCCTCATTACACTCGGTCGTAGCAGAGCAGCCATTGATTGGAGCTGAAAGGGCCTGTCTCCATTTTTTGTCGCAGTTTGAGTGGAAAACCGGAGAGGGCCTTTTCGGCTTCAACGGCACCGTCGTTGCGGTAGTGTTCAAACACGTTGTTGGGCGCGTTTTCGGCCCGATTGGCCTGTGTTTTGGTTCTCAAAAGGCCAAACGCAATGTTGTCGGCCACAATCAGCGAGCCCTTGTTGCGCAGGAGTAAAATGGCCGGCTCAAGGGCTTTTTGTGGATCGGCAAAGTGGTTGTACGCTCGGAGACAAAGCACGTTGTCGAACGTGCCAATGTCCGGGGGTAAACGCTCCGCCGTTGTGTTTAAAACCCGCGCTTTAGGCGCTCGCGCCAAAATCAACTCCAGTCGACCGGCATCGGGCTCAACCGCCACATAGTCAACTTCACCGGAGGCGATTTTGGGGGCAAGAATGTCGAGATAAGGCCCCTCCCCCGCCCCGAGATCCAAGATTCTGCCGGTGAGTGAACCAACAAGCGTGCGGAGAGCGTGGTCGTCCCGCGTAAAAAGGTCTTCTTTTAAAGGCTCCCAAGAACCGGTGCATTGTGGCCTTTTTTCACAACGGCGGCACTCCGACGAGAGCACCAGTTTTCGCAGGTCTTTTGAAAAGTCGTCAATGGACACTTTTGTGGAGATATCAAGGTAGACCTGACCCACTCCCTCTTTAATGTGCAGCATTTCTTCGTCTGAAAAGTCGCGCGAAAAAGTGCGAAAGAGCCGCATTCTATCAGACATGCGCACAAACAGTGTTCTAGCCCGATCGTAGGGAGAAACGCCGTCGGTTTTAATGGGGCACGGCGCTCCTTTGGGTCTGGCGATATCGCGTTCAGGCACGTAGTTGAATGAACTGGAGCGCGGCTTTTGGCGCACGGGCCTGAGAGCGGAGGCGCCGCGGCTTTCTAAATAGCCTCTAAAGAGGCCGGGACAGGGGCCTTTCAGCGAACAGCCGTCACATTCAGGTGGGTGGGTTTTTGCCACGTCGTCGACCGGGACGAAGTCGTCTTCATCACTTTCGATCATGGTGGCAAATTGATGGGTTTTCAGATCGTCGTAGTTTTCATGCAGACCGGGCAGCAGGCAGAATGGAATGCCGTCGTGCACAAATCGGGGCCATTCCTCCGAACCGCGCAACATCTCTCCATGGGAGATGGCTTGTTTCACCGCGGCGGCACACTCTTCAACATCGGGGACAATCACGTCAAACGCGTGTTTTCCGCCCCCTTTGGGCTGCGTCATTGAAAACTTGATTGCCAGTTGTTTGAGCGGCAGGAGCTTTTCTACAACGGCGCGGAGGTGCGGCAAATTGGCATTTGTAACAACACAATTGGCCGTTAAGTCGGGAACTCGGCCGGCGAGCAATTCAAGCGCTCGATACGCCTGGTCAAACGTATCTGCCCTGACAACGCTGCGATGAACTTTGGCGTCACCGCCGTGAATGGACATGTACACATAACGAAGGCGGCAGTTTTCAATTAATTCGCTTGTGACATGCGGGTAAGAAAGCAGCAGTCCATTGGTGACAAGGCCAAAGTCCAACCCGAGGGACGCCACCAGTTTTGCCCATGTGAGCAGCTCAGGGCGAATGGTGGGTTCGCCGCCGGAAAGCACCACCATTGAATAGCCGAGCGCTTTTGCGCGGCGAATTTTCCACACGACTCGATCGCTATCGTCGTTTTGTTCGCGCAGATCGAGAGTGTGGCAAAACGTGCAATTTTCATTGCACGCATAACCCACTTTGATGAGCGCCTTCATCGAAGCGGGCAGAATAGCACCACACGCAGAGGTCCGTCATGGGCGAAGGGAGACGCCGCGGAGGTTTCGGCCGAATTGATATTGACAAGACATCAAAGTGATATCACTTTGCAAGCATGAGCCAAACAACAGGTCCCCAGTCTCGCGATGTTTACCGCCAACGCGGCAATGAAGCGCGCGCCAAAAATAACCCCCCCAAGGCGGTGGAGCTGATTGAAAAAAGGCACTCCACGGCTTCGGGTGGTGCGATGTTGGTCATGCTTCTCGCATTGCTCGCCGGCGTTCCAGCATTTGCGGTGGCAACAAAGGCAATTAAAGAAGGGCCCATTGCGGTCATCGTTGTGCTTGTGTTCATTGGAGTTCTTGTGGCGCTCGGCGGCTTTTTCGTTGTCGGCCCCAATGAAGGGATGGTGCTTCAGCTCTTTGGAAAATACGTAGGCACAACCCGCGATGAGGGGCTCCGTTGGGCAAACCCCTTTTTCGCAAAGCGCAAAATCTCCCTCAAAATGAGGAGTTTTGAGAGCGCCAGACTCAAAGTAAACGACATTGAGGGTAACCCCATTGAGATTGCCGCCATTGTCGTTTGGCGCGTTGTGGATACGGCAGAAGCTTGTTTTCGAGTCGACAACTACGAAAAGTACGTTGCTGTACAGGCCGAGTCTGCGCTTCGAAATTTGGCGACGCGGTATGCTTATGACGCCCATGATGACTCAAAACCGTCGTTGCGCGGGCATACCGATCACATTGTGGAGGAGTTGTGCGCGGAGTTGAATCGCGCTCTCGGCGCCGCGGGTGTTGAAGTGGTAGATGCCCAGATTAGCCATCTGGCGTACGCCCCTGAAATCGCCCACGCCATGCTTCAACGGCAACAAGCCGGTGCCATTATCGCCGCTCGTCAACGCATTGTTGAAGGCGCGGTAGGCATGGTTGAAATGGCTCTTCAGATGTTGTCCAAACACGAAATTGTGCAACTCGATGAAGAGCGAAAGGCCCAAATGGTCAGCAACCTGCTTGTTGTGCTTTGCGGCGAACGTAACGCACAGCCCGTAGTCAACACTGGCACCATTTACTCATAATTGGTTTCCGAGCCAACTCTCATGTTTCAGGTGCTTTATGGCTGAGCGGAAACCTTTTCTCCTCCGCCTCGATCCGGCGCTGCTAGCCGCTCTTCAGCGGTGGGCCGACGACGACCTGCGCAGCCTCAACGGTCAGCTTGAGTTTTTGCTGCGCAGGGCGTTGATGGATGCCGGTCGAATGCCCAAGTCGCCGCCTCCCGAGGCGAACAGCGATGAACCATCCAATCCCAAAAAGACTCGAAAGAAATAGCGCGGGGGCGTTGCGGGGGCTTGCCCCCGCCCCCAAAAAGAGACCTTGGAAAAGGTGTTATCCTTCGATTAACAGCTCAAACATGCCAAGTCCGCCCGCCAAAAACAGAAAATCAAACAGCGCTATCAGCTGATAATAGTCCCCCACTTCAGCCACGGTTGCCCCGTAAAACAACTCACGCGTTCCAGCGACACCGGCGAGGAGAGCGGGAGTGAGCAGGGGAAACATGACAGCGGCGAGCACGAGATCCCTGGCCCGCGTGCGCACTGTCATGGCGCCGAAAAGAGTGCCACTTGCGGCGAGACCGGGAGTTACAAGCAGGCAGAATACAATTAGTCCGGGCCCCATTTGAATGAGGTCAATGCCAAAAAAAACCGCTGCAACGGGGATGACAATCGCCTCAATCACAAGCAGAAAAACGCTCAATCCAAGGGCTTTGCCGGCAAAAATAGCACTTCGTGAAATGGGGCTCACCAATAGGCCGTTGAGGGCGCCGTCGTCGCGTTCACGTTGCCAAGCGCGCGAAAGCGCCAATACTGCGGCAAACGCAACAGCCACCCAAATCACCCCCGGCGCAACGCGCTGCCTTACGTCTGACCCGCCCGTGAACGCGATGGAAGCGATTGTTGCGACAAGAACGGCAAAAAAGCCGCTTGTTGTGACAATTTCTTTGGTCGCGTATTCAATCGCAAGATCTTTGCGAAAGATGGTGAGCATTTGGCTGCCCCAACCGGGCAGTCGGTGAGCTTTCACGGGGGGGCTTTATAGCCCGCCAAGCCATTGTGGTGCGGAGCTTTCGTGGGGTATTGGTTTTTCACCTCCACAAAAGACTTCACGGAGCGCTGAATTGAACGACGCGAGTGTGGCCAACAAAGAAAGCTGGACGACCGAAGATTCGAAGGAGCTTTACCTCATCGATCGATGGGGGAGCGGATACTTCGACGTCGACGACAAAGGCAACATGACGATCGCGCCGCTGCAAGAACGCGGCAAGCGAATCGCCATCATGGACGTGATTGCGGAAGCGCGTGAGCGAGGCTTGGGAAACCCGCTCCTCATTCGCTTTCAAGACATTTTGCACCATCGCGTGCGGGCGTTGAACGATGCGTTCAATCGCGCGATCTCGGAAAACAAATACCGCGGTGTGTACCGCGGCGTCTTTCCGATCAAGGTCAACCAACTGCGTGAGGTGGTCGAAGAAATTTTGGATGCGGGGCGTCCGTACCACTTCGGCGTGGAGGTTGGATCCAAGCCGGAGATCTTTGCCGGACTGAGCGTACACACTGACAACGAAAGTTTGATTGTGTGCAACGGCTACAAAGACGACACGTTCATTCGCACCGCGATGATCGGCCGCAAGCTTGGAAAAAGGTGATTTTGATCGCCGAGAAACTTTCTGAAGTGCGGGCGATCACGCGCATCGCGAAAGAAATGAACGTGGAGCCGTACATCGGTCTGCGCGTTCGGCTCGTGACGAAGGGCGCCGGTAAGTGGGCCACGAGCGGCGGTGAGCACGCGAAATTTGGGCTTTCAACGTCGGAAATTTTAACGGCCACCGACATCATGCGTGATGCGGGGATGAGCCAGGCGTTTAAGCTCATTCACTTTCACATCGGCTCGCAGGTGCCCGACATTCTCATTGTGAAACGCGCCGTGAGGGAGGCTGCGCGGTATTACGCGAAGCTCCGAAAAATGGGGCATCCGGTGGAGTACCTCGACGTGGGCGGCGGCCTTGCGATCGATTACGACGGCTCACGGTCCACGTTTCACTCGTCGATGAACTACACCGTCGATGAGTACGCACGGGACGTTGTGTACAACATCACCGACGTTTGCGACGACGAGCGCGTGCCGCACCCGGATATTGTGAGCGAGTCGGGCCGCGCAATCGTGGCGCATCACTCGGTGCTTGTTGTGGAGGCGTTTGGCTCAATTGAAAAAACGCCGAGCATGCCCGCGCCGGTACACACAGAGCAGCACAAACTCACGCGCGATCTGGAGCACATTCACGACCACGTGACGACGCAGAACCTGAGCGAAACGTGGCACGACCTTCTTCAGATCAAAGAAGAAGCGCAGAAGATGTTTGACGTGGGCGTGCTCGATCTGAATGTGAAGGCGCGCGTTGAAACGATGTTTTGGGAGATCGCGGAGAAGCTGCAAAGGCTGACCAAAGACATCGATCCGAGCGAGGTTCCCGAAGACATTGTGGAGCTGAAAAATCAGCTCGCAGATCAACACATCTGCAACTTTTCGGTGTTTCAGTCGCTGCTTGATCACTGGGCGCTCGGCGCGCTCTTTCCGATCGTGCCTGTGCATCGGCTGCATGAGCAACCGAACATGGCGAGCACGCTCGTGGACATCACGTGCGATTCCGACGGCAAGGTGAGCAAGTTTATCGATCTGAACGATGTGCGCGACACGTTGCCGCTCCACACAATCAAGGTCGACGAGCCTTATTATTTGGGCATTTTCTTAACCGGCGCCTACCAAGACATCATGGGCGATCTGCACAATCTCTTCGGTCGCGTAAACGAGGTGCACGTGTTCCTCGATGACGACGAAGAGAGCGGTTACTACATCGAAGAGACGATCGCCGGGCACACCATTCAAGAAGTGCTCGGGATGACGCAGTACGATGCGCGCGATCTCATCTCCAAGGTGAAGGCGCAGGTTGATTCAGCCATTAAGCAGGACAAACTCAAGCCCACCGAAGGCATGCGCCTGCTGGCCGATTACGAGCGCGGATTGAAGGCGCAAACGTATTTGAGTTTTGGCTGAATAATCGCTGAGCGATTGGATCGATTTTCCGAACAATCGTTTGCACAAAAAAGCAAAACCCCCGCCGTAAGGGTGCGGGGGCTTTGTTGTTTGTCGACGCTCGCGGGACGCCGCGCGCTTCAGTTGCTCTCTTCGAACTCGGCGTCGATCACGCCGTCCTTGCCCTTGCCCTTGGGGGGCTCGCCGCCCGCGGCGGGGCCTGCGCCGGGACCACCCGGAGCGCCCGGACCACCGGCTCCGTACACGGCACTCGCGATGCGGTGCATTTCTTTTTCGAGCTTGTTGAGGTTTTCCTCAACGGCCGCCGCGTCCTGCTTTTCGATCGCGCTGCGAGCTTCTTTGATCATGCCCTCAAGCGAAGTCACATCACCCGCGGGGAGCTTTTCTTTGTTCTCGGAGATGGCTTTTTCGATTGTGTAACAGAGGTTGTCGAGCTTGTTGCGCTTCTCGATCTCGTCGCGGCGTTGCTTGTCTTCCGCTTCGTGATCGGCCGCTTCTTTCACCATCTTTTGAATTTCGGACTCACTCAACCCCGAGGTGGCGGTGATGGTGATCTTTTGGTCTTTGCCGGTGGCGGTATCTTTCGCGTGTACACTCAAGATGCCGTTTGCGTCGATGTCGAACGTGACTTCAATTTTGGGTACACCACGCGGCGCGGGCATGATTCCTTCCAAGTGGAACTTGCCCAAAGTGCGGTTATAGCGAGCCTCGGTTCGTTCACCTTGAAGGACGTGAATTTCAACCGACGGTTGGCTGTCACTCGCGGTGGAGAAGATCTCTTTCTTTTGCGTGGGAATGGTGGTGTTGCGCTGAATCATGACAGTGGTCACGCCGCCGAGCGTTTCAACACCGAGCGACAGAGGCGTCACGTCGAGGAGAACGAGATCTTTCACGTCGCCCGCGAGAACGCCGGCCTGAACCGCGGCGCCGACCGCGACAACCTCGTCGGGGTTAACGCCCTTGTGCAGCTCTTTGCCAAAGAACTTTTTAACCGTTTCTTGAACGAGCGGAATGCGTGTGGAGCCGCCGACGAGCACCACTTCATCGATCTGTTGTGGGCTCTTCTTTGCGTCGCGCAGCGCCTTTTGAACGGGCTCCATGGAGCGCTCAACGAGCGGGCGAATCATCTGTTCGAGGCGCGCGCGTGTGAGCTGCTTTTGCAGGTGTTTGGGACCGGAAGCGTCGGCGGTGAGGAACGGCAGGTTGATGGTTGTTTCCTGCACGTTTGAAAGTTCAATCTTGGCTTGTTCAGAAGCGTCTTTGAGGCGCTGCACAACCATCTTGTCGTTGGACACGTCCATGCCGGTGTCTTTTTTGAACTCGGCAATCAGCCAATCCATGATCAGGTGGTCAACGTCGTCGCCGCCGAGGTGGGTGTCGCCGTTGGTCGAGATCACTTGCACGACGTTGTCGCCCACTTCGAGGATCGAGATATCGAATGTGCCGCCGCCGAAGTCGTACACGGCGATCACTTCGTCACTCTTTTTGTCGAGGCCGTACGCGAGCGCCGCCGCGGTGGGCTCGTTCACAATGCGTTTTACTTCGAGACCGGCGATGCGACCGGCGTCTTTGGTGGCTTGGCGCTGCGAGTCGTTGAAGTAGGCGGGGACGGTGATCACGGCGTCGGTGACCTTTTCACCGAGGTAGTCTTCAGCCGCTTTTTTGAGCTTCATCAGGACGCGGGCGCTGACTTCGGGCGCTGAGAGATCTTTTCCGCGCACTTCAAAAACAGGTTCGCCGGCCTTGCCCTTTTTTACTTTGTAAGGAACGCGCTTTGACTCTTCTTGAGCTTCTTCAAAGCGCCTGCCGATGAACCGCTTCGACGAGTAAACGGTGTTGGTGGGGTTGGTGACAGCTTGGCGTTTGGCGATTTGGCCAACCAAAACTTCACCTTTTTCGTCCCACGCAACCACCGACGGGGTGAGCCGTGCCCCTTCTTCGTTCACGATGACCTTGGGCTCTTTGCCCTCCATCACCGCGACCACGCTGTTGGTCGTGCCCAAGTCGATGCCGATGATCTTGCCCATGACAGGTATCTCCTCTGAGAATGCGTGCGGACTGTGAGTTTTTGATTGTTGGGCGGTGGCGTTCGGCTGCCGCGACCTGGGACGGGAAACGCCCGTTCGAACCCGGTTCGCCGGCCCGGCCGCCATGGCCGTATCGGCCAAAACCGCCGCAGTTTCGATTGGTTCGGTGGCGTTTTTAACTGGTCTGAGCGACCGAACCGGAGGCGAAACTAACCACCTGCGCGCCCAGGTCAACACGCGTCTGCAAAGCCGTGGCAAAAAGATTGCTTGGCCGCCGGCCCAGCTTCGATCCAAACGCTTGCACAACCGAACGAGGTGAGTTAAGTCAGCCGACCCCTTCGGTCGGTCAGCGACGGCCCCACGAGGAGCGCCACCTATGAAGCAAGGCATTCACCCCGATTACAAAGCCGCCCTCATTACCTGTGCGTGTGGCACGAGCTACACGACACGCTCCACTCGCGGGAGCTTCACAGTTGATGTCTGCGCGGCATGTCACCCGTTTTACACCGGCAAACACAAGGTCATGGACGTAGCGGGCCGCGTTGACAAGTTCCGCAAGAAGTACGCTCAAAAAACCTGAGATTTGTCACGAACGCTCACGCCCTGGCTGGTGGAATTCACCGGCCGGGGCGTCTGCGTTTCCATGTTCCGCGTTTCGATCTGCGGCGCGCAGTCGTCTGACACGTTCAGAATCGGACGGCGCCCGCTCAAAGCCCATTTTGTAAGCGGCGCGCGTTTGAGCGTCACGCTAGATTGAGGCCTCTATGAGTGACAGTCCCGCTCGCCCTTATATCGGTGGCCAGGCCGTAATCGAGGGCGTGATGATGCGATCGCCGGGTTCATTTGCGATTGTGTGTCGAAAACGCTCCGGTGAACTCGTTGTCCGCGAAAAGCCTATGGCTGCCACGGTGACGGGATGGAAAACGTGGCCCTTCCTTCGCGGCGTCGCCTCGGTTGTTGAATCGCTGCGGCTCGGCTCGCGCGCGCTGAAATGGTCGGCGGAAATCTACGAACAGGGCCTCAATGAAGAAGAAGCTGAGGCCAACGCCGCCTCGGCGGCGAAAAACTCGGGCAAGCCAAGCGCCGGCAGCGGAGCGGCAAACACGCTCACCGCGCTTTCAATCTCCATGGCGGCGCTCGCATCAAGCGACGGCTCGGGATCGCCTTCGTTTCCAGAAGAAAAAGGGCGGCGGCTTGGGCGCGTTGATCCCGATCCTTTTTGCCGTGGGCTTGTTCGTTTTGCTCCCGCAAGCCGGCGCAGAAGGAATCAACCGCGTTTTCAAGCTCGGCCTTGAGGTTACTTCGCCGGCTTTTCAGGCGATCACCGGCGGCGCCAAATTGCTGATCGTGGTGAGCTATCTGCTCGCGATCCGGCAGCTTCGCGATGTGCGTCGCGTGTTTCAGTATCACGGCGCCGAACACAAAACGATTTCAACATACGAGGCGCACGAAGAACTCGTTGTCGACAATGCGCGCGCCAAGACAACGGCGCATCCGCGCTGCGGCACCACTTTTCTCGTGATGGTTGCGCTTGTTTCGGTGGTGATTTTCACAGTGGCCGGCGCATTTTTGCAGGCCGCACAGGTGCTCCCGAAAATCGAAAATCGGTATCTCGAAAATCTGATTTTCCTGGCATTCAAGCTGCCGTTCTTGCCGGTTGTTGCCGCAATCACGTTTGAGTTGCAGCGCTTTTTTGCCAAGTACTGCACCACCGGACCACTGCGTGTACTCCTGTGGCCCGGCTTCCTCGTTCAGAAAATCACCACCGCCGAGCCCGACGACGCTCAGCTTGAAGTGGCGCTCGCATCGCTCCGAGCGACGTTGTGGCGCGAACAGGCTGCAAACGCACCCGTGCGCGACGATCGCATTTTTGAGAGTTATCCCGCGCTCGCGAGTGACCCCGGTTACGCCTGATCATGCTGCCCATTGAAAAACTTGAAGCCGTCGCTCGACGTTTCGAAGAGCTGGATCATCTGCTTTGCAGCCCCGAGGTGCTGAGGGAGCCGGACCGCCTTCAGAAGCTCAACAAAGAGCGCACCGAGCTGGAGCCGGTCGTCAATTCGTTTACCAAATGGCGCGGTGTCGAAAAGCGAATCGCTGAAGACAAAGAAGCGCTGAGCGATCCCGATCTCTCCGAGCTTGCGCGCGCCGAGTTGCCCGAACTGGAGGCCGAGTCGCAGAAGCTCGCCGCCGAGCTTGAATTGCTCCTTTTGCCTCGCGATCCAAACGACGAGAAAAACACAATCGTTGAGATCAGGAGCGGTGAAGGCGGTGAAGAAGCGGCGCTTTTTGCAGCCGATCTGTTTCGAATGTTAACGCGATACGCGGATGCTCACGGCTGGAAAGTCGAGATCATGAGCACGAGCGAAGCGTCGGCCGGCGGCTACAAAGAAGTGATCATGCTCATCACCGGCAAGAGTGTGTACTCACACCTTCGGTATGAGGGAGGTGTACACCGCGTTCAACGCGTGCCGGCAACAGAAGCTCAGGGGCGCATCCATACCTCCACGGCAACGGTGGCTGTGCTGCCCGAGGCCGACGATGTGGACATTCACGTTGACGAGAAAGACCTTGAGATCTCAATTGCGGCGAGCGGCGGCCCCGGCGGTCAGGGCGTGAACACCACCAACAGCGCTGTGCAAATTCGCCACATTCCAACGGGCCTCATCGTCAAGTGCCAAGACGAGCGATCGCAGCTGAAAAACAAGGCGAAAGCGATGAAAGTGCTTCGCAGCCGCTTGCTCGAAATCGAGCAACAAAAGGCCGACGCAGCCCGCCGCGAAGAGCGTTTTATGATGGCCGGCTCGGCCGAACGTTCCGCCAAAATTCGAACGTACAACTACCCGCAAAATCGCGTCACCGACCATCGGATCGGGCTCACGCTTCACAAGCTCGACAAGATCATTGAGGGAGATCTCAACGAACTCGTGTCGGCGCTTCGTACGCATCGCCAGGCCGAACTGCTCAAGCAGGGAGGCATGGCCGAGGCGCGGTCATGAAGCAAAACACCGCCCACGTTGAGGCGGCTGAGGAGGCGCCGGGAAAGCCTCTCAGCGCGCACACCGGCCTGGAAGTGGATGCAGAAGCGTTGCTCGTTGCGCTGACGCTTTCGCCCGCCACCTATTCGCGAAATCGATTTTTTGAAATGTACCGTTCGCCCAACGTTCAACACGTGCGGCGCCGAGCGGGACACCTTCGAAGCATTGTTACGGCCTTCGTATCTGAAGTTGGGGCGCCTTCACGCGGGACGCTTGAATCGGTGGTTGCCTCCACCGACGGCGGCTCACAATTGGTTTACTGCGTGCCGCGGTTGGGGTTGCGCCGATCGGTTGTGCTCACCCGCATTGAAACGGCGCTTGTGCGCTATTGCGTTGGCAAGGCATTGGGCGAAAAGGTGCCGACGGAGTTTGCGCCCTTGCCACACGACATCGATGTGATCACGCGGGCTCTTCACCGCTTGTCGCCGGTGCCGTCGGTCGCCCCCTCCAACGAAACTGTTTAGTTTCGGCGACGGTTCGTTTACGAACGAACGTATGTGCCTCTTTTGCAAGATCGCAAACAAAGAGATTCCGGCCAAGATTGCCGCCGAAGACGACGACACGATCGCGTTTCATGACATCAATCCGGTGGCACCAACTCACGTGCTCGTGATTCCGAAAAAACACATCACGTCACTCAATGACGCTACGGAGGCCGATCAGGCACTGCTTGGCAAACTCATTGCTGTTGCCCAGCGAGTTGCCGCTCAAGAAGGGCGTGCGCTCGAAGGATTTCGAACGGTCATCAACACCGGCCCTAACGCGGGACAGAGCGTATTCCATATCCACGTGCATGTTCTCGGCGGCAGGCCCATGGCTTGGCCACCCGGTTGATCAAGAACCGGCCCGAAGGGCAGCGGCAACACAAATCGCCGATTCATACCGATAGAAAATGACCGGACGACACCGAGCTTCGGGGCAGTCATTGGCGGATGCTCCGGCACAATCGTAAACTCCCACTTTGCTCGCCCACTCCCCATGACTGAAATCAGCGTCGAACAACAAGCGCCCAAAACGCAAACCACATGGGCCAATTGCCTGCCACCGCGGGGAGCTTCACCCGACGAGATTCTGATGGCGTTTCTCGACGGGGTGACCGCTCGAAATCTCCAGCTTTATCCAGCTCAGGAAGAAGCGCTGTTGGAGATTGCGGCGGGCAAAAACGTTATCCTGAATACGCCCACTGGTTCCGGGAAATCGCTTGTGGCCGAGGGCGTTCACTTCTTTGCCATGGCGGAGGACAAGAGAGCTGTATACACGAGCCCCATTAAAGCGCTCGTGAACGAAAAGTTCTTTGACCTGTGCAACAAGTTTGGTGCCGAGTGGGTGGGACTCATGACGGGTGACGCCGCGGTGAATCGCGATGCTCCGATCATGTGTTGTACAGCTGAAATCCTTTCAAACTGGGCGCTTCGAGAAGGTGAAAACACTCCTTTTGACTACGTGGTGATGGATGAATTTCATTACTACTCCGATCGAGAACGAGGTGCGGCATGGCAAATTCCGCTCCTGACCCTTTCAAAAGCCACGTTTCTGTTGATGAGTGCCACTTTTGGCCCAACCGAGCAGTTTGAAAAATATCTGACACAGCGAACGGGCAAAGAAACTGCGGTTGTAAAGAGTACACACAGGCCTGTTCCTCTCGACTTTGAATACCGCGAAGTGCCGCTATTTGAAGCGGTGGCAGACCTTGTGAAAAAAGACCGGGCGCCGATTTATGTGGTGAACTTTACGCAGCGGGGCGCGGCGGAAGAGGCTCAAAACCTGATGAGCCAAGACTATTGTACCAAAGACGAAAAGCGGCAGATCGCGGAGTCTTTGTATGGCTCCAAGTTTGACTCCACCTATGGCAAAGAGATGTCGCGGTTTTTGAGGCATGGAATTGGCCTGCACCACGCGGGTCTATTGCCCAAATACCGATTGATGGTAGAAAAGCTGGCCCAAAAAGGCCTGCTCAAGGTGGTGAGTGGAACAGACACGTTGGGTGTGGGCGTGAATATCCCCATTCGAACGGTGCTTTTTACCAAGCTGTGCAAGTTTGACGGCGAAAAAACAGCCATTCTGAGTGCGCGCGACTTTCATCAAATCAGCGGACGAGCGGGCCGCAAAGGGTTTGACGACCGCGGTACCGTCGTGGCGTTGGCCCCTGAACACGTGATCGAAAACAGGCGTTTGGAAGCGAAAGCGGGCGGAGATCCGGTAAAACTCAAGCGCATTGTGCGCAAAAAAGCGCCCGAAAAAGGGTATGTGCATTGGGATCAGGCCACGTTTGACAAATTGCAAACAGCTCTGCCGGAGCCGCTGATTTCAAGGTTTTCTGTCACTCATGGAATGCTGTTAAACGTACTGTCGCGCCCTCAAGATGGCTGTCCCGCCATGAAAAAGCTGCTGCGAGAGTGCCATTTGCGCCCGGCGGAGAGGCGCATTCAGCAAAAACACGCATTGAGCCTTTTCAGGTCACTCTACGAAGCCAAAATCATCGAGTTTGTGCCGTTTCGAGAGCGGGAGTTGGATTGGGAAACAGGACGGGCCAAAGGGTCGGGAGTTCGTGTACACACCGACCTTCAAGAGAACTTTTCAATCCATCACACGTTGGCTCTTTACCTGTTGGACGTTATTGGTCAACTCGACCGGGAAGATCCTGAATACGCCCTTCAGCTCTTGTCGCTTGTGGAGTCCATTCTCGAAGATCCCGAGATCATCCTTCAAAAGCAACTCGACAAGATCAAGCGCGAAAAGCTGGCAGAAATGAAAGCGCAGGGGGTTGAATACGAAGAGCGGATGAACGAGCTTGAAAAGCTTGACTACCCCAAGCCGCATCGAGAGTTTATCTACGGCACGTTTAATCAGTTTGCGGCGCCGCGCCCTTGGATGAAAGCTGAAAATATTCGGCCCAAATCGGTGGCGCGCGAGATGTTTGAGACGTTTCAGTCGTTTAATGAGTACGTGCGCGACTACGGTATTGAGCGCAGTGAAGGGCTGTTGCTCAGGTACCTTTCGGATGTGTACAAAACCCTCACGCAGACTGTTCCGATCTACGCAAAAACGCCCGAAACGGTGGAGATGATCGCCTATTTCGGCGTTTTGATCCGGGCTGTTGACTCAAGCCTTGTGGATGAGTGGGAGAAGTTGCGCGACCCCACGTGGGAAAAAACCGAAGCCGCGAAGGCCGACCCGAGCGCTCTCAGGCACGATATTACGGCGGACGAAAAGTCCTTTTTGGTGCTGTTGCGAAACGAGTGGTTCAGGCTTCTTAGGGCGCTGGCATCAAAGGACTACGAAGTTGCCGCGACAATTGCTTCGGGCGACCCGAATGATGTGTGGAGCGCCGACAGAATTGAAAAGGCAATGGCACCCTATTGGGCGGAGCACGGGGCTCTTCGCACCGATCCCAAAGCGCGTGACCCCAAAAAGACAATGGTTGAAAAAACGGCCGACGGCGCTGTGTGGCGAACGCAACAGATCTTTACAGATCCCGAAGACAACAATGATTGGGTAGGCCTCGCGGACGTGGATTTGGACCGCTGCGCCCGCGAAGGGAAGGTTGTCTTGACGCTTCGGGAGATCAAGAGCTGATGGCCGGAGCAGACTGAGCGACAACGTTGAAGGCGTGTGCCACAAAGGTGGGAGTTGGGCTTCGATACACAAAGCCCAACCTCACCTGTACAGAAAATCTGAAGCGCCTCTCAATTACAGAGCAACAATCAGTTCGCTGATAAAGCTGTCGCCGGTTGCGCCGTGCAACCGGCCTCGAACAATGACGGCTTGGCGCAGAGTGCCATTGTCGACAACAAGGGTGGGCACCGCCGAAAGCGGGCCCTGAATGCCACTCAGCGGGTGGGTTTTAATTTCATCGTGAATGCGTGAAAGCACCTTGTTGGAGTCGAGTTGAGTGACATGGCCGGAGAAGGACATTGTGGGCCAGCGCAGAGAGGCCTTGTGCAAACTGCCATCCATAAAATAGCTCAGGACGGCGCGCGGGCCTTCAACCTCAATACCGCCGACGCTGAGTGAAACAATCACTTTGTAGGCGACTTTTTCATTCACGTTTTCGCCGTAGGTGCGACGCATCAGGTGAGTGACGCGAAGATTGAGCCCCGGCGTGTTGGATACACCGAGTGTTTCAAGATCGCGAAGCGCAGTTGACCGAATGGTTTCGAGCGTGACATTCGGGTCTTCAGGGTGGGAGTCGAACAGCTGCTCGTGGCTGCGAACTTCGAGCGTTTGAAGGGCGTTGTCGAGTCGATATTCATAGTTGTCGGTGGTGCCGACGAGAACGCCTTTTTCGTCTTTGGTGCGCGTTCGGGTTTCTTCGCCCATGAAGCTTTCAACGGTGTTCACCGTCATCGCGGCCACACCGGGGTGCGAGTATTGTTCGCCGTTTGGAGCGTTGAGTGTTTCAAGAACGCGTTTTTCGGCAAGGGCCGCTGTGAGTTTTGGAATGCTCACTGTAATCGGCGTCTCGACGGGGTTGTCAACATCCACTTGGCGAGGTCGATAAGCGCCCGACGGACGCACCATTTCCTGCGAAACAGCGGGGTTTTGAGCGGGTTCTTCGTTGGCTCCAACCGGTTCATCGGTGTTGCCGGTTGCACACCCAAAAAGCAGGGTGCTGCTCAGAAAGAGGCTGCCAAACAAAACGCGACGGATCTGACGGTTCGTTTTCATTGTTTTCTCCGAGATTTTTTGAACATTTCTGAGGTTTCGCGTTTTGGTGCGATCAGAGTTCGTTGCCTGTGTCGGGGTCGCAACCGCCGATGAAGTACATGGCTGCGGTGCCGGTTGCGGTGACCGTTTTCCAGTCTTGGAGACCACCATTGTTGTAGATGTTGTCGCGATCGGCAGTGGTGGCGCCGTACACAACGGCAACCCCACATTCATCGTTGTCGGCGCCGATGGGACGGCGGGTCAACTTGTCGACCCAATTGTCACCCACACCGTCGTAGCGGGAAGAATCGACAAAGTTTTCAAAGTTGTTGGTGTGAGTGCCACTGTCGTAGGCGGTGCCGTGAAAGCCGAGGACAATGCCAAGAGAATCGGAGTTGGTGAAATAGCCGCCGTCTTCGAATACGCAGAGTTGAAGAGAGTTGCACGTGGTGATGATCATGACATTGAGGTCTGTATCGCCCCAATCCACGTCATTGGAACTTGATGTTGTGCCGTTGCTGACAGTGCACGCGCCCGCGTTGGAGCCCATAGAAATGGTGCTGCGCGAAGTGTCGGAAGTGCAACCGTCGTAGTTGCCGTGGGTGTAGATCATGCCCACGTCGGCTGAGTCGATACCCGAAGGGTCTGCGGCATCGTCGCCATTGGCATCCACATTGACATCGGCAATGTCTTGAAAATCAACTCCGGTGTTGCCATAGAGACTGGCTCGATCCCAGCCCCAAGTGACCATTGCGTCGCGGAGGTAATCGGTTTGATTGAACCCCTCTGCCACGTCGTCACCGCCGCAGGCGCCCGCGCCGTCGTGATCATTTACGTAGAAGAGGCCACCCTCGTTGAGGGCAAGGGCAGAACCGGGAATGGCCAATGCGGCACATGCGCACAAAGTGCTCACAAGCGCGGAATTGAAAGACGTTCTACGGATTGTCATAAAGCAACTCTCCAAAAACAAACAAAGGTATCACAACCGCAAAACCCCATGTTTTGCGGTAAATATTAACCCACCCGTCAGATTGCTGCTGTTAGAATAGACCCTGTGTTGCGTTCTATACTACTCGCATTCAAAACTTTTTTCTGAAGCCTGATACAGGGTGAAATATTCATTGGTTAAAGCGTCTTGTGGACCCACGACCGGCACGTTGGGCGAAGCGTCGGGGGGACAAAAAACGACATCCGCACCAACCTGCTGCGTGAGCCATCACGCATCAGCGTGGCCAGTTTCCTGTCGCTTCATTCAGAACGAGTGAATGCGGGCAGGCGGGGGATTTTTTGAAAAAAAAGAGCCGGCGAAAAAAATCTCGTAGGGCACCCCCGTTGGGCGGCGTCTCACCACCAAACAACCAACGACGCGCTTGAAAAACAGAAGCAAGTCGTTCTCAAAAATAAGAGGCCCGTCATGATTCGCTCTCGTTCGTTTTTGGTTCTCGGTGCTCTGTCGATTGTTGCGCTCGCGGGTTTTGCCGGATGTGACCGGCCCGCCGTGGACGACGATGAAGCCACTGAAACGGCTGTGTCCGAGCTGAACGAAAAGCCCGCGGCTCCTGCAAAACAAGGTGAAAAAGGGATGCGCGGCGATCACGCGGGGCGCGGT
This sequence comes from Polyangiaceae bacterium, assembly GCA_016712345.1. Lineage (GTDB taxonomy): Bacteria > Myxococcota_A > Polyangia > Polyangiales > Polyangiaceae > JADJRH01. Next base: position 396,924 of record JADJRH010000002.1, on the reverse strand, counting down.
CATCATGGTCGCCCGGGCGGTCCCGCAATGTTGCTGGGCGCGGCGCTCCACGAGTTGGACTTAACGGATGCGCAAAAGACCACGATCCAGGCTGAAATGGATGCGCTTCGTGACGGCGCGGGCAAGCCCGACATGGACGCTCACCGCACGGCGCTCGCGGAGGCGGTGCGCAGCGGCAATGTGGATGTGACGGCATTGAAAGCGCAGGTTGCGCCGAAAGCTCCAGACACATCGCGCTTGGCAAAGGCGATTGGTGTACTCCATGACACGCTGACACAGGCGCAGCGCGAGCAGTTGGTGGCCGCGATCTCGGATCGCATGGAGAAGGGTCCAAAAGGCCCGCCCGGGGATCATGAAGGCCCGCCCGGGGATCGTGAAGGTGGTTCCGACGGCGAAGCCAAGGCGCATCACAAGGAGTTTAAGAAAGGTGGTCGCGGTGCGTTTGGTCCGATGGGTCACATGCTGAAGGATTTGGATCTGTCGGATGTGCAGCGTGAAAAGGTGAAAGAAGCGCTCTCAAAGCTCGCGCCGACGGACGCGGACCGCGAAGCGATGAAAGCGCAGCACGAAGCGTTTCAAGCGAAGATGAAAGAGCGTCTCGCGACGTTTGCGACGGCTTCGTTTGATGCGAACGCGTTCGTTACGCCGCCTGAAGGTGGAAAACACGGGCCCGACAAAATGTTCGGTCACATGGTTGAATCGCTCGCCGCGGTGGTGCCGATTCTGACCGAAGCGCAACGCACAGAACTTGCGAAGCGCATTGAAGAGGGCCACGGTGGGCCGCGCGGCCACCGCTGAACAGCTCGGACGAATGTGTACACACCAGGCAAGAAGCGAAGAAGGACGTGAGGCCCGAATCTGCTATTGACCTGCGGTTTTTGGCGGCGCGCGTGGAAAAGGGAGATCTTGCGGCGTTTCGCGGGATCGTGGACCACACGCGCGCCGGCCTTTATCGGCTTTCGGCTCGTTTAACGGGTGACCTCGGCGAGGCGGAAGACGTTCTTCAAGAAGCCTATGTGGATGCATACCGCGCGATGCGCGAAGGGCGTTACGACGGTCGGGCCAAAGTTGAAACGTGGCTCTACCGCATTGTGACGAACGCCGGATTGGATGCGCTTCGGCGACGGCGCGAAGGGCGACGCGACGAACGCGAACAGCGCGAACCGCAATATGATGGTTTGGTGGCGGCGGAAGCGCGTGTGGCTCTGCGAGAACTCGATGGGATGCTGGCGGAGTTGCCCCCGGAAGATCGAGCGGCGCTCGTACTCACCTCGGTGGAAGGGTTGAGTGCCAAAGACGCGGCGGAAGTGTTGGGTACATCGGAAGGCGCTGTGGAACAGAGACTCGTGCGCGCTCGGGCGGCACTGCGACAGCGGCACTCGCGCGCGGAGGCGAAACATCATGGCAAGTGACGAGTTGGACCTGGAGATTGAGCGACGGCTCGCGGCTCTGGCTCAAAAAACAAGCGATCTTTCGCCCGCCGACGCGTTTACAGAAGCATTGATCAAAAGGGCCGGCGAGCAAAGTGTACACATTGATCCGCTCGAAGAGGTGCGGCGTGAAACGAACACTCTTGCTGTGGACGAGCGCTTTACCGACGCGGTGATGGAGCGCGCGGCGAGAACAAGAGTGGCCCAGCGCAAACGTTCTTGGACAGAATCGGTGGTGCGTTCGGGCCCTTGGGCCGTTGGATTTGCTGCGGCCGCGGCTGCGGCAAGTGTGGCGCTTTTTTTGGCAAGCCAAACGGATGTGGATCGGTCGCTCGCAGCGTCCATCGACACGGTGGAGGTGTTTGAGTGAGCGGCGAAGTGAACGCACCCGGCGAAACACCGGTGGAAGCGGGCAGCGCTGAAACGAAGCGCAACGGCTCGCGTTGGAAAGCGTTGGCGGTTCTCGCGGCGGTGTTCGTTTTCGGCGGCGTTGCGGGCGCGGCGGTGGGCCGCATCACGGCACTGCGAGAAATGGGAAAGATGATGGAGGGGCCGCCGCCCGAGGCCCGAGCGCGCTTTCGGCTGGAAGCAATGCGAAGGCACCTGAAACTGCGCGACGATCAAGTGGAGCGCGTGCGGGCCGTGTTGGCTGAGGCCGACACCGAGCGCGATCAGTTGATGGCGAGTTGTGGACCGCAGCTGGATGAGCTTCGGCAACGGACGGACGCAAAGCTGCGCGCGATCTTGGATGAAGAGCAGCAAAAAAGGTACGACGAGGGCCCTGGGAGAAAAGGCCGCTTTCGCGGTGGTGATCCGCCGCCGCACCCGGGGCCATTTCACTGATCACGCTTTTTTGGCCTGATTTCTGCCGGAAAACGCGTTGTGTACACAGCCTGAAAAGGGTACACAAATGGCGCAAAAACGGCGGCGCCGGCTCACGCGGTGCGAACTGGCCCTTCTCGACCCTCGGAAGCTCCGGTATCCTGAAACGTCTGCGCCCATCGAAAGCTTGCTTAACGGGCGCCTGACGGAGAAAGCAGGGCATCGGCCATGGTTCAGCTCGGCGGCTTTGCGCGCAAAAGCGCGCGCCTCGCAACGTTGCTTCTCTTGGGGGTTATTGAACTCGGTTGTCCGCCCAAAGAAACGGGGTCGGGCGGATCGGGGGCCACGTCCAACGACGGCGGGACCGGCGGCTTTGGAGCCGCGGGCGGAACCGGTGGATCGGGGGGCGCAACATGCCAGCCCGAAAAGGAGATCTGCGACGGGCTCGACAACGACTGCGACGGCGAAATCGACAACGTGAAGAGCTTGCCGCAGGGCTGCGCGTGCACCGACGGCGCTGTGCAGGACTGTTATTCGGGAGCCGACGGAACGCTCGACGTCGGTGAGTGCAAAAAAGGCTCGCAAACATGTGCCGGCGGCAAATGGGGCGAGTGCGTCGGGCAGATCACGCCGGCAGATGAAACGTGCGACCTGAAAGACGAAGACTGCGACGGCACCGTGGATGACATGGGACAAGCGTCGTGTGGGATCGGCGCCTGCGCTGCGGTGGTTGAAAAGTGCGTCGACGGCGTTTTGCAGACATGTGTACCCAAGACACCTGAAGCCGAGGTGTGCGACGGCGTTGACAACAACTGCAATCAGATTGTCGACGAAGCCGATCCAATGCTCGGTGCTGCGTGTACATCCACAAGCCCGGGGGTCTGCGCGGCGGGTCATTATGTGTGTACATCGGGAGCGCTCGACTGCGCACCCGGATCGCCTGGACTTGAAGCGTGCGACGGCCTCGACAACGACTGCGACGGCACTGTCGACAACGTTCCAAACACCGGAACGATGTGTACAACCGGAAAGCTGGGTGTGTGCGCCCCCGGAATTGTCGCGTGTCAGCAGGTGGGCAATAACTACCAAATCAACTGTTTTTCACTGGTGAACGCCACGGATGAAGCGTGTGACGGGCTCGACAACGACTGCGACGGTTCAACCGATGAAGGTGATCCGGGAGGCGGCGACACCTGTGACACGGGCCTGGCGGGGCTGTGCGGGCCCGGCGTGCTTCATTGCGTCAACGGAGCCGTGGAGTGCGTGGGCGATCTCGAAGCGGTGACCGAGTCGTGCAACGGCCTCGACGACAACTGCGATGGTCAGATTGATGAAGGCAACCCCGAGAGCAATTTGTCTTGTTTTACAGGTCTTGATGGGGTTTGCGGCGACGGGTTAACCAACTGCAACATGGGCAACCTCGAATGTGTGCAAACCACATTCGCCTCGCCCGAGTTGTGCAATTCGGAAGACGACGATTGCAACGGGCTGATCGACGACGGCAATCCGGGCGGCGGTGCAAGCTGTCCAACCGGGCTTCAGGGCGTGTGTTCGGTGGGCACTGTTACGTGCCAGTTTGGCTCGCTCGAGTGCGTGCAAGATGTACAACCGTCCGCCGAAGTCTGCGGCAACGCGCTCGACGAAAACTGCGACGGCGTGGTTTCCCCCTCGTCGGTTGTGTACTTCACAGAACCATTTGCGGATAACTCCCAGGGATGGACGCTCACCGGGCAATGGCAGATCGGCCTAACCGTGTCATCGCCTTCCACTGGTTCCTGCGGCCTGGGTGATCCAGGACAGGACCACACGCCGACAGCCGACAACGGCGTTGCGGGCGCGGCCCTCGGCGGAAACATCTCAACCGCGATCGGCGGGCCGTATTACCTGACGAGCCCGGTGATCAACACGTCGGCGGCACCCTCGCTCTATCTGGAGTATTGGCGCTGGTTGCACAGCGACTACCCCAACTTCATGATCGACAAGGTTGAAGTGTACAACGGCTCCGCGTGGATCAGCGTGTGGAACAACCCGAGCGGACAGGTTGTGAACGACACGCAGTGGACGAAGATGAGCCACAACGTGACCGCTTACAAAAACGCATCCTTCCAGGTGCGTTTCAGCTACCAAATCGGCTCGGGCGGTGCGTTCACATGTTCGGGTTGGAACGTGGACGACGTGCAGCTGGTTGACGTGCCCTGCAACTGAAATAGGGTCCGCCGCGTTTTTTCGGCGGGCTGCGCACTCATAGTATTCAATTCCCTCCCTCTCAATGTTCAGCGATTGGCGGTGGAGCCGCCAAAGCGGGTCGCCTCTTATCGAAGTGCGATCGGCGCGCCAAAAGCACGGACGAACTCGCGATCGGCGATCGCCGCGCAAGCGCGATTGGTGCGCAAACGTATGCACAAAAACGCGTTTCTTTTGAGAGCCGCGCAATTGACACCCACGCTCCCACGCCGCTAGCGTGGTTGATTGGCGCTTCGGAAAAGGCCGAAACGCCGGGCGAAAGTGAAGCGGGTGAGAGGGTTGCGCCCCACCGCTTCGGTCTGCCGGGAGCGAGATCATGGGCGCATGGAAACGCTTTAGTGGCGGCCTGTTGTGCGTGGTTGCGAGTGGCTTTGTGGCCCTCGCGGCGGCGTCGTGCGACGGCGACGGCACAGGGCAAGGCGGCAATGCCGGCAACGGCGGCACACCGACAACAAGTACAACCACCGCAACTACCGGCGGAGGCGGTTCTGGAGGGGGCGGTGCGGGCGGCGGATGCGGGACAATTGAGCAAACGCCGGGCGACTGCAAAAAGAACGTCTGCGAAGGCACAGACATTGTTGCGGTACCCGACGACACCGACCTCCCGGATGACGGCAATGAGTGCACCGTCGATGCGTGCACCACAGGTGAAGTGACCAACACGCCGGCTGCGCCCGGCTCGCCGTGTACACAAAACAACGGCAAGGTCTGTGACGGTGAAGGCGACTGTGTTGCCTGCGTTGAAAACGGCGACTGCGCCGACACCGAGGTTTGCAACGAAAGCAATCGAGTGCGTGCCGGCGTCGTGCGCCGACATGGTGAAAAACGGCGACGAAACCGACGTAGATTGCGGCGGAGCGTGCGGATCCACGTGCGTTCCAGGCCAAGCGTGTGTTGTGGGCGAAGACTGTTTGCACCTCGTTTGCAAACAAAACATCTGCCTCGTTCCCACCTGCGGCGACGGTGTTCAAAACGGCACTGAAACCGATGTCGACTGCGGTGGAACGTGTTCGGCCGGCTTCAATCCCAAAAAGTGTGATCCCGGAGAGGGGTGCAAGTTCGACTCCGATTGCAAAGGGGCCGAGTGCAGCGGAACTGTGTGCCTCGCCAACTGCGTCGACGGCATTGTCAACAACGGTGAAACCGATATCGACTGCGGCGGTCCCAACTGCTCGCCCTGCGGCGGTGGCAAAGACTGCACGGCCAACGGCGACTGTTCGAGCGGTTTCTGCGCCTCCGATGTTTGCTGCGATACCGCTTGCGACCAAGAGTGTTTCGCGTGCACAGCGCTCGCAAAAGGCGCGGGCCTCGACGGTGTTTGTGGCCCGGCAAAAGTGGGCGAGCCCTGCGGCCCGGCAACCACGTGCGCCAACAACGAGCAAACAGCGCAGGACACATGCGACGGCGCAGGCACCTGCGTCGACAACGGCATCACCCCGTGCAGCCCGTACACCTGCGACGCCATGGCGTGCAAAACCTCGTGCACGGGCGACAACGACTGCACCGCTCCGGCAACATGCACCAACAGCGCGTGTACACTTCCCGACGGCGCGGGTTGCAGCAAAGGCGCCGACTGCGTGAGCGGTTTCTGCGCCGACGGCGTTTGCTGCGACACAGCGTGCCTCGGCTCGTGCCAAGCGTGCAGCACAGCGCTCAAAGGTTCGGGAGCCGACGGCGTCTGCGGTGACATCCTCGCCGGCACAGATCCCGACGGTGAATGCCCCGGCCTGCTCAATTGCGGCGCCGGTAAATGCCAATTGGCCAACGGTCAGGCGTGCACCGATCCTGCCGACTGCGTGAGCGGCAACTGCGTCGACGGTGTGTGCTGCAACGGACCATGCACCAGTGCCTGCCAAGCGTGCACCGCGGCCAAAAAAGGCTCCGGGACCGACGGCACCTGCGCCAACATCGCGCTCAACACAGACCCCGACGATGAGTGCACCGGCTCGGCCAATTGCAACGGCAACGGCGCGTGCTCGCTGAGCGTCAACGGCTCGCCGTGCGCAACCGGGGCCGAATGCGCAAGCGGCAACTGCGTCGACAACGTGTGTTGCAACACCGCGTGCAGCGGATCGTGCCTCGCGTGCACAGCTGCGAAAAAAGGCTCCGGGCTCAACGGGCTTTGCGGCGCCATCGCCAGCGGAAGCGATCCCGACGATGAATGCTCCGGCAACACCGTCTGCGCCTCCGGCGGGTGCAAACTCCTCGACGGCGAGGCGTGCGTTTCGGGCGCGTCGTGCATCGCGGGCTTCTGCGCCGACGGCGTTTGCTGCAACACAAGCTGCACGGGCACTTGCCAGGCGTGCACCGCCACCAAGAAAGGCTCCGGCACCGACGGCGTTTGCGGAAATATCGCCATCGGCACCGACCCCGACAACGAATGCGGCGGCCCCACGCTGTGCAGCGGCGCGGGCCAATGTGCCCTTCTGCCGATCGGCTCGGCGTGCACGCTCGCAACAGAATGCCAGAGCGCCAACTGCGTCGACGGCGTTTGCTGCGACACCGCGTGCAACACCACCTGCCAAGCGTGCACCGGCGCAAAGAAAGGCTCGGGCACCGACGGAACCTGCGGATCCATCGTGGCTGGGACCGATCCCGACAACGAATGTGCCGGCACCTCCACATGCAACGGAACCACCGGCTGCGCGCTCAAAGCAAACGGCCTCACGTGTACAGTTTCGTCGGAGTGCACAAGCGGCTTCTGCGCCGACGGCGTGTGTTGCAACTCCACGTGCACCGGAACGTGCCAAGCGTGCACCGCGGCCAAGAAGGGTCAGGGAGCCGACGGAACCTGCGGCAGCATCGTCGTGGGCCAAGATCCCGACGCGGAATGCCCAGGCGCGGCAACGTGCAACGGCTCCACGTCGTGTTCGCTGCTCGGAACCGGCGCCGCGTGTACACAAGGCCCCGAATGCTCCAGCGGCTTCTGCGTCGACGGCGTTTGCTGCTCCACCGTTTGCAACGCCACCTGCAACGCGTGCACCGCGGCTAAAAAAGGCAGCGGCACCGACGGAACCTGCGGCGCGGTCGCCACGGGTGTCGATCCCGACAACGAGTGCCCCGGCACCGAAGTGTGCAGCGCCGGCGCCTGCAAACTCCCCAACGGCGCCGCGTGCACCGTTGGCACCGAGTGCGTGAGCACCTTCTGCGCCGACGGCGTGTGCTGCAACTCCGCGTGCAACACGGCTTGCCAAGCGTGCACGGCCACCAAAAAAGGCAGCGGCGCAGACGGCACCTGCGCCTCGATCGCCGGCGGAACCGACCCCGACAACGAATGCGGCGGCACCGCCAATTGCAACGGCGCCGGCGCGTGTGGCCTCTTCGCAAACGGCGTTGCCTGCACCACCAACGGAGAGTGCGCGAGCACCTTCTGCGCCGACGGCGTGTGTTGCAACTCCGCGTGCAACACGACCTGCAACGCCTGCACTGCCGCGAAAAAAGGCAGCGGCAGCGACGGCACCTGCGGCGCTGTCGGAAGCGGGCTCGACCCCGACGCCGAATGCACCGGCTCGCAAATCTGCAACGGTGCGGGCGCCTGCAAAATTCCGCTCGGCGCGGCGTGCCTTCTGGGCACCGACTGCTTGAGCGGCTTCTGCGCCGACGGCGTCTGTTGCAGCGCCGCCTGCACCGGGCTTTGCCAAGCGTGCACCGCAACGAAAAAGGGCACCGGCGCCGACGGCGTGTGCGGCAACATCAACTCCGGCACCGATCCCGACGCTGAATGCTTCGGCATGTTCTCGTGCAACGGCGCGGGCGCATGCTCCCTTCTCGCGAACGGCGCGGCATGCACCGCCGCCGGAGAGTGCGCGAGCGGCTTCTGCGCCGACGGCGTTTGCTGCAACACCGCGTGCAACTCGCTTTGCAACGCGTGCACCGGCGTCAAAAAAGGCTCCGGCGCCGACGGCACGTGCGGCAACATCGGCACCGGAACCGATCCCGACGCCGAGTGCGCCGGTTCCCTCGTTTGCTCCGCATCCGCCACATGCCGATCGCCCAACGGCGACGCGTGTACACTTGCAACCGACTGCGTGAGCGGCTTCTGCGCCGACGGTGTGTGCTGCTCCGCGGCGTGCACCGGAAGCTGCCAAGCGTGCACCGCCATGAAAAAGGGCAACGGCACCGACGGCGTTTGCGGAAACATCAACACCGGAACCGACCCCGACGCCGAGTGTTTCGGCGCCATCACATGCAACGGCTCCGGCGCGTGCGGCCTCCTCGCCAACGGCGCCACGTGTACCAACAACGGTGAATGTTCCAGCAACTTCTGTGTCGACGGCGTTTGCTGCAACACCGCTTGCAACACCCTTTGCAACGCGTGCACCGCCGTCAAAAAAGGCACCGGCACCGACGGCACCTGCGGCGTTGTCTCCGCCGGCCTCGATCCCGATGCTGAATGCGCCGGAACGCTCGCATGCAACGGCGCGAGCCTTTGCAAAGTCCCAACCGGTGAAGCGTGCGTCGCAGGCACCGATTGCATCACGGGCTTCTGCGCCGACGGCGTGTGTTGCAACGCCGCTTGCACAGGCTCCTGTCAAGCGTGCACAGCCGCCAAAAAAGGCTCCGGCACCGACGGATCGTGCGGCAACATCGCCATCAGCACCGACCCCGACAACGAATGTTTCGGTGCCATCACATGCAACGGCTCCGGCGCCTGCGGATCGCTCGCCAACGGCTCCACATGCACCGCCAACGGTGAATGCTCCAGCGGCTTCTGCGTCGACGGCGTTTGCTGCAACAGCGTTTGCAACACCCTTTGCAACGCGTGCACCGCCGTCAAAAAAGGTTCCGGCGCCGACGGAACGTGCGGTGTTGTTGCCTCCGGCCTCGATCCCGATGCCGAGTGTGCCGGCGCTCAAGTCTGCAACGGTTCAAGCCTCTGCAAACTCCCCAACGGTGAAGCCTGCCTCCTCGGCACAGACTGCGTGAGCAACAGCTGCGTCGACGGCGTTTGCTGCAACACCACCTGCACGGGTGCCTGCCAAGCGTGCACCGCAGCCAAAAAAGGCAGCCCCGGTGACGGCAGCTGCGGCAACATCGTTGTCGGCACAGACCCTGACAACGAGTGTTTCGGAACACTCTCGTGCAGCGGAGCAGGCGCCTGCGCCCTCCTCCCGGCCGGCTCCGCGTGCACCAACAACGCCGAGTGCTCCAGCACCTTCTGCGTCGACGGCGTTTGCTGCAACACCGCATGCAACACCCTTTGCAACGCCTGCACAGCCGTTAAAAAAGGCTCCGGGGCCGACGGAGCATGCGGCGCGGTCGCAGCCAACCTCGACCCGGACAGCGAATGCGCCGGCGCTCAAGTTTGCAACGGTTCAAGCCTCTGCAAACTCCCCAACGGTGAAGCGTGCGCCCTCGGCACCGACTGCGTGAGCGGCAACTGCATCGACGGCGTGTGCTGCAACACCACTTGCACAGGCACTTGCAACGCGTGCACCGCAGCCAAAAAAGGCTCCGGCCTCGACGGCGTCTGCGGTGCCATCGGCGCCAACACCGACCCCGACAATGAGTGTCTGGGCGCATTCTCGTGCAACGGTGCAAGCGCCTGCGCTCTCCTCGCCAACGGTGCCGCGTGTACCGCCAACGGTGAGTGCACAAGCGGCTTCTGCGCCGACGGCGTTTGCTGCAACACCGCATGCAACACGCTTTGCAACGCGTGCACCGCAGCCAAGAAAAACAGCGGAGCCGACGGCACATGCGGCACCATTCCCGTAAACCTCGACCCCGACAACGAGTGCCCCGGCTCCACTTCATGCAGCGGCGCCGGCACATGTTCACTCTTCGCCAACGGCACAACGTGTACACTCAACGCCGAGTGCACAAGCGGCAACTGCGTCGACGGCGTTTGCTGCAACACGAGCTGCACAGCCACATGCAACGCCTGCACAACCGCCAAAAAAGGCTCCGGCGCCAACGGCACATGCGGCGTCATCATCACCGGCACAGACCCCGACGGCGAATGCGCCGGTGCCACCAACTGCAACGGAGCCGGCGCGTGCACAACGCTCGCCAACGGAGCCGTGTGTACACTCAACGCCGAGTGCGCCAGCGGCAACTGCGTCGACGGTGTTTGCTGCAACACCGCGTGCAACGGCCTCTGCCAAGCCTGCGTACTCGCCAAGACCACCGTTGCCAACGGCACCTGCGCCGACATCGTCCCAGGCACAGATCCCGACGATGAATGCTCCGACCTCACGTCCAGCCCCAACTGCGGCGGCATGCTGATGTGCGGCCCGTGAGCTTTTTCACTCCCCGAAGCGTGTGTACACATCACACAATGCGTACACGCGCAGTCTGACCTCCTCGCCCCTGTCAACAAATCCGGCATACCGGCTGCCCCCCCGGGCGCGCGCCGCCGGCCGCATCAAAACGCCTCGGCGCTGAGTACACATCCGTCCTCAATCAACGCTCAAATCTTCGCGGCGGCGGCGCGCGCCGCCCCCCCAAGCGGCCCGCGTTCGCTCACTTCGTTCGCTCCGCGGGCCGCGGCGGGGCCCAAGCTTCATCAGCGCGTTCGCTTACCCAACAAACCCCACCGGTATTCGAAACGCCCCACCGCAACGCCTCGTCAATGCGAGCCCTGCCAATAATAAAAAATGCCATCCCGACACATCGCGCACGTGTTCACGTCGCCGGCCTTCCCGTGAAAGTGACCGCCGTCGTATACAGGCGCCCACCAAACCGGCGGCTGCCCAGGCCCCCACTCACCGTTCCCACCGTCAAAGCGGTGCTCCATCAGCGGCGCCAACCCTTCTTTACCGGCCAGCGTCACGAGCAACGCCTCACAGTCCGGCCCGGGCATTGTTGCGCGCACGTAATATTCCCAGTCGGGAAACATATCGACGCTCACCTCGCGCACGTCCACCGCGCTCGGGGGCAACATCCCTCCAAACGGCTTTTTCGTTTTGCACCCCGCGATGAGCACAACACCCACAATCGCCGCCGCCCCCACGCGCTTCATTCCACTCATCGACGCGCCCTCTCTTCGCTGCATACCCCAAAGTCCCCCCCGGAGCGAAACGCCGACACGCACACCTCGCGCGGCAGCGCCCGCACGAGTGCGACGCACTCCGTTCAAGTTCGTACCCACGACAACCACTCCCCTTGGATCGCCCTAATGAAAAATGAGTACACATTGCTCCCACCATCGAGCAATGTGTACTCATTTGCCCCCCTCGCCCGTTCTCACCGAGCGCGCTTTTTCCCATCGCGGCGCCGTCGCGCGAGCACGCCTGCCAACCCCAGCACCATCAGCGGCGCCCACCCATTTGAAGCGGAGTTGCCCGGAGAAGCGCTGCAAGGCCCGCCCTTGAGTAGATACTTCGGATCGTCGTCGCTTCCGGCTCCGGCGCCGGCGCCGCCGCTGCCACCTTCGGTGCCACCGCCGTCGCCGCCGCCGTTCCCCGAACCGCTTCCACCCGATGAATTGCCACCGTTTCCCGAGCCGCCGGTGTTCATCGACCCCGCGGCTCCGCCCTCGGGATTCACGGAATCTTTCACGCAGAACCCTGCAAAGCAGATCCCGTTTTCACACGGCGAACCATCCAGCACGCTCTCCCCGAAACACGCGCCCTCCTGACACGAATCGAGTGTACACTCGTTGTCGTCATTGCACGGCATCCCGTTTGGCACGTTTGCGTAGGCGCATGTCCCCGCCGCCGGATCGCACATTCCAACCAAGTGACACGTGTCGGGCGGCGGGCACACAAGCGAAGCATCACACTTCGCTTCCACACACTGCGACGTTGTCGGATCGCAAACGAACGTCCCGTCGGCGCCTCCAACACAATCTGTATTCTGAACGCAGACATCGTCGTTCGGATTTGCAGGATCCGTTTCGCCCGGGTCCACAATGCCGTTGTGATTTTTGTCTTCGATCCCATCCAAAACGCCGCCGTTGTCGCTGTCGGGCGATAGAGCGTTGGTTACCGTCGCACCGCCGTCTGCATCGGGCACGCAGTTGATCGCTCCGGGTACACAACCAAAACCCAACTCTGTCCCATCGGGAATGCCGTCGCCGTCGGCGTCGGGATCGTTCGCGTTGTTCAACCCATCACCGTCAATGTCCGCAAGCGGGTTGATTTCATCGCCATCGAGCACGCCGTCGTCGTCGCTGTCCGAATCGTTCGGATCCGAGCCAAACGCCTGCTCCTCGCCGTCGCTCAAACCGTCGCCGTCACCATCGACCACAAGCGCGTCGTCGCCGCCGTTGCCGTATTGCGGATTCGGCTCCCCCACATTCACAACGCCGTCGTGATTGTAGTCTTCAGCACCGTCTGAAGCGCCGCCGCCGTCGGTATCCGCCATCACAGGCGAAGTGGTCGTCACACCAAAATCCGCATCGGAAACGCACTGCCCCAGCGCCACATTCGTTCCGGCGTTCAGACACGAAAAGCCCATTTCCGTGCCGTCAAACAACCCATCGTTGTCGCTGTCAGAATCGTTCACGTTGAGCAGGCCGTCACCGTCTGAATCAACCAGCGGATCAAGCTCAAACCCATCGGGAACACCGTCGTCGTCGCCGTCTGAGTCGTTCGGATCCGTTCCAAACTGAATCTCAAAACCGTCCGGCAAACCGTCGTTATCCCCATCGGGCGCGGTTGCATCGTCGCCGCCCGCCGAACTCGGATCCGTTTCGTTCGGCCCCACAACGCCGTCTTTGTTGGTGTCCTCAATGCCGTCGATCAGCCCACCGTCATCGGTGTCGGGATCCAACGGATCCGTCACCGTCGCTCCGTCATCCGCATCGGGCGTGCAAAATCCAGCGCCCACGTCGGTGTCGGGATGCGAACAATCAAGCCCCATCTCCGTGCCGTCGAACAAAAAGTCGTTGTCGCTGTCGGAGTCGAGCGCATTGATCAAACCGTCGCCGTCTGAGTCAACGTCCGCGTTTGGTTCATCCCCATCGAGAACGCCGTCATCGTCGGAATCGGCGTCCGTTTCCGACGTTCCGAGTGTGATCTCCTCAGCGTTGGTTAAACCGTCGCCGTCCTGATCACACACGCCCGCGCTGCTGTTGGGTACACAAGGACTGCCACTCGACGGATCATCCTGATTGCTCGACCCATCCCCGTCGTCGTCGAGCGTGCTCGACTCAAGCGCGTCAATAATCCCGTCGTCGTCGCTGTCAGGATTTGGAGCGCCGTCCACACCCACTTCGTTTCCGTCCGGCACCAGATCGCCGTCGGTATCAATGTTCGTTGGGTCGGTGCCGATCTGAATTTCATCCGAGTTAATAATCCCGTCACCGTCTTGATCGCACTGAGGCGCATTCAGATCCGGCGCGCAAACATCGCCTTCCGTTGGATCCAAGTGAGCGGGTACACCATCGCCGTCCAGGTCTTGAATATTCGACTCAAGAGCATCGATCACCCCATCACCGTCGGAGTCAAACGGAGCGCCCGGAACACCCACTTCCGTCGCATCATCGATCCCATCCCCATCGGTATCGGGATCCGTCGGCGACGTTCCAATCGACAATTCAAGCGTGCCCGACAAACCGTCAAAGTCGGGATCGCAATACGCGGCGCTCGGGAAACACGGATCGAGCGCATCCATAAAGCTGTCACCGTTTGCATCGAGCGGGTTGAGCGGGTCAAAACCAATCTCGGTACCGTCATCGACCCCATCGCCGTCGGTGTCATTGTTTTGAGGATCCGTCCCCAAAAACAGCTCTTTTACGTCACTCACCCCATCGCCGTCGCCGTCCGGCCCCTGGCACGTGTTGCTGCAACCGTCGTTGTTGATGTTGTTGCCGTCGTCGCAGTCTTCATTTCCGCCGATAACGCTGTCACCGCAATACGCCACCGACTGACACACGCCCGAACACGATCGAAGCCCGCCGATCAACATCCCGCTGTCGTACGAAGAGTCGCCTGTATCGCAGACAACAATCACAAGCTCATGGAGTACACTTGGTCCACCCACAAGCGCATGGTTCGTGGTGATGTGCGGCGTCGTACCGTCATATTCAGTAACGGGTTGAGCAGCGCTCGGAACGATCACCGTTCCGCCTGAAAAGAAAGGCCCGTTGATCGTGATCGGGTTGCCCTGAAGGTCTTTCAGAATGTTCGTGAAAGGCCCAAATCCAGGCCCCGAATCCGAACGAATAAACACACCCGCCGCATCGTTAAAACTGCTCCCAACGTACTCGGGATATTCTTCCGAACCGAAAATCCAATCGAACGCAATGCCGTCGGCCCCCGGCCCAAGCGTAAACTGAATGGTCATTCGCACCGCGTCGTTCACGCTCGCGGCACCCACAACACTCGCGCAAAGCGGGTCATTTGAAGCGCCGCCGTAACTCCCGGTGGTCGACCCTGAATCATTCGGCGGCGCAGCACCCGCGGCAGTTCCCGAAGTGATCACCATCCCGTCGGGAAGACCCAACGGACCATCTTGATAGGTGCCCGTTGGAGGCCCACCGCTGAAGTTCACCCCGGGAGCGATCTGCACGCTGATCACGTTGATCCCCTGCCCGCCCAAAGCGGCCATCAGCGTTTGCGCATCGTTCGTCGGAACGATCGACATGGCGCTTGCAGAAGACGGCGCGCCCAGCAACACCGCGGCAACACCAACTCCCCAAAAGGCGCGTTTGCTCGCTCGAAGGCTGCCCCAAGATCTTCCAAGTTTTAACATGGCGCTTCGCTCCGCTAACCCACGGCCACTCTTCGGCTCGTTTGGTGTACTTCCCACCCCGCTCGCAACAGCGATCGGGGCTCACCGCGACAAAAAAAGCTTCAACCACCAAGCGTACATGAAGGCGGCGCGCAAAAGCGCGAAAGTCACTTTTTTTCTTTGCTCACCCATCCCCGCTCGCGTCACCCGAGTGAAAGTGTCGCCTCCATCACCTCTTCAAAAGCCCCCACGATCCGATGGGGATCGGCCACCACCCTCGCATCGGAAGAAACCCCCATTCGCATGTTGCCCCCGTAGCTCAAGAGCGTCACTCCCAGCGCAACTTCCCCGGAAACAGGCGCCCAAACAAGCACGTTCGTGAGCTTTCTACCCAGCAAATCAAGCGTTTCTGTAGGTCCGGGCACATTGGTGATTAAGAGCGACGCTTTCCGCGTAAAGATATCAATTCCAATCTTCTGAATCCCCTCACTCGCCATTCCCATCGCTGCGAGCACCGCAATTGCCGTCAGCGCATCCGGCGCCCGCTTCATTTCATCCATCGTGCGTTTCGCCTCCGAAATGCGGTCTTCCACATCACTGATGTGCACGGGTAGATTTAAGAATACGAGCCCGAAATGATTGCCCAAGTCGCCTTTTTCTTTGGCATGCCCCTGCACGTATACAGGCACCAACGCCCGCAGACTGCTTGGAACATGCCCTTTTTCGTGCAAGTAAGCTCGCAGTGCCCCGCTCACCGACGCAACCACCAAATCATTGAGTTTGGCCTGCCTCGCGTGCGCGGCGCCCTTGAGTCGAGCCACGTCAAAAGGCCTCGACCATGCCACTTTTTTTCGAACCCCAAGTTTTCCTTTTAAAGCACTCTGAGAGTCTGAAGAAAGAAGCAACATCTTCCCGAGCGACAGAGCTTTGGCCCCCGCCAGCTTGGCAATCCCCATTGGGTCAAGCGCCCGCTTGCTTTCAACACCCACCCGCGGCGGTTCAGGTCGTTGAGCCACACCGCCGTCCGTCAAACGCAACAGCAACTTTACAAGCGCCACGCCGTCCCCCACAGCGTGGTGTACTCTCGCAATCAACACCGACCCGGCCGGGTAACCTTCCACGTGGTACACCTGCCAAAGCGGTCGATCTCGGTCGAGTGGAACGCTCATCAAATCGCTCACCAAGTCTTGCAACGCCGACTCATCTCCCGGCGATGGCAACGCCACACGATGAACGTGTGTACCCAAGTCAAAATGGGGATCATCTTCCCACGCCGGCGGAAGGAGCGGCACAATCGAGTGCCGAATTCGCTGCCGAAATCGCGCTTGACTCACCAACCTCTCGGTCAGCAGCGCCTCCAGATCTGAATGAGCGACAGGCCCATCCAACACCATCACCACATTGATCACCATTGGATTCGTCGCTGAATCCATTCGCAACCAAGCACCGTCCACCGGTGATACAAATGTCTTGTCAGGCACAACTCACCTCGCGCAGCGACCTACCACTCATCCCCGTCGTCATCGTCATCGTCATCCTCTTTCGGAGGCGGCAATCCCGCGGCTTTTCGAGCCTCTCGCAAAGCCACCTGAGCTTCCAATTCAGGGGGTAAACTCTCCAGTTGTTTCCCCCGCATCCACCGAGCCACCTGCTCACCCAACCCCTCCTGAGCATCCACATACGAAAAGTCCCACGAACGGGTAACCCGCTTTTCCACTTCTTTTGCGCCCGTGCCACACCCAATGGGCCAAACCTTGGGTGTGTACTCAAACGGAGTATAATCCGGCGTTGACGTGAACATATCCAGCGGCAGCCCCGCTTTTGCCACTTGTACGTTGGGGTAGGGCAACCCCAACACATGCGCAAACAGCTTATAAATCGACGCCATATCAATATGCGTTTTGCTCACATACCCCCGCTTCACCCATGGGGAGATCAGCACCAAAGGCGTCCGGTGATAGTCAATATGATCGCCGCCCTGCTGCGGATCGTCTTCTGTAATCACCACCAGGGACGAGGCCCAATAAGGGCTGTGTGAAAGCGCATCAATCACCATCCCCGTCGCTTCATCGTTCACCGCAACCATGGTTTCAGGCGTTGGATTCTCAGGGCTCACCCCCACGGTATGATCGTTCGGCAACGTCATCAGCACAAAGTTACCCAAGTCGCACCGAACGCGAATGCGCCCCGCCACATGGCAAGCCTTCTCGTTGTCGGGGTAAGAAATGCTCTGAAAAGGCCCACCCGGATAACTCACATCCACCGGATTATAATCGGTGGGAAGCTTTTTGGGACTGCCCACAATCTGACCCAAAATGTCATATTTGACGTTGTTGTTCTGCATCCAGTCAAAGAGCGACCCCGAGTCTGGCTTACCCGCCTCACCCACGCCGCAAAGCGGAACGGGCCTCGCTTCAGCGCTCCACGTCCGCTCACAAAAATCGGTTGTTCGGCCGTAGGTTACCCATTGGTGCCCTTGGGTAGATTGCACCGCCACATTATAAAAACTGTCCGAGTTCGTAAACGTCTGGGCCAGCTTTCGCATGTTGACCCAAACCTTATCCATGTCTTCTGTCGTTTCTTTCAACGTATATTTCGGGTCGCCCTCCACACCCGGCAAATCGCCGAAAATCGCGTCAAACGTCTTATTTTCGCGAATGATAAAAATAATCCTATCAATCGCTTTCGACGGACCCATGGTGTTCGTGGGCGGAACAGGAAAGTCCATTCCACCCCCTGAACACGTCACCTCCGGGTAACCTTCATACTCCGCGACCGACAGTGAAAGCTCCACATCCATCACCCCGGCCTGCAATTCAACATCGGCGGGCTTTGCAATTTGCTCCACGCTTCCGCGCATAAATTTGTGGCCCGCAATCCCCCCGGCACCGCCGTATTTTTCATCCTGTTCGTACACTCCAATCGGCCGACCCCTCAAATTGGTCACCGTCAGATCGCCGTTTGGGTGCACCACAATTCCACTGGGCCACCATCCCGTTGGCAACCTTCCCACCAACGTGAACGTCGGCGGGTTTGCGGCCAAATCTACATCATAAGCCGCTACAGCGTTCATCCCCGAAAGGAGCGCGTACAAGCGACTTGACCCAGGGTCAAACGCCACCGACGAAACATCCAACCCACCCGCGTCGGGAGCAAAGTCCACAGGAATACTCTTCACCTCCCCCGACACGCGATCAATCAGCGACAGCGTTTCACCCAAGTCATTTGCAACAACCATCCACTGAGCGTCTAAGAAAGCCACCGTTTGAGGGTTTTGTTCCACCGCAAACGTTCTTGAAAGAACCGGCGTTGTCGGATCATCCAGGTTAATCTCCAACACTTTTCGAGCCGCCCAAAGGGGAACATACGCGCGCGAACCCGCTGTATCCAGCGGGTCAATGTACACTCCAAACGTCTCACGCGTCCCGAGGTCCATCGACCCAACAATTGACTTATACTGGGGCGACGCCGGGTCGATATCAAACACAAGCAGCTCTTTCTGATTCACGCTGCTCACAACCAACTTCTTCCCATCCGGGCTTGCCGCCACCCCCGATGCATACCAAGCGGGATCCCCGGAGACTGCGGCGGCAATTGAAGCGTTGCCGCATCGTCTTTGGCAATCACGCCCGTTGCCGTATCCAATGTCAGCGCCAAAACAACCCCGTACGCCGTGGCCACGTATACCCGTGACGCTTGTACAATCGCGATGCCAGAATTGAGCCCGTTCGGCGGCTTTTGCTCCACCAAACTCACCACCGGATTTATCCCGCTGCCGATCTTGGTGGTGTCCACCACCCGCAAAGCGTGATCGTCCGGCCCGGTATCCACTGTGATAACAAACGGCGTACCCGGCACCGCGGCAATTCCACTTGTATTACCACCCAACAGGTCAGGCTCGTCAAACGCCCATACCGCTCCCGCCGGTTTTGACCGTCGACCGTCGGGCAACAAATACGCCGTTGGATCCTGCTGATCCACACCCGGCCGAAGGAGCGCCGCCGCCGTTGGAGCCGTGGCTTCACACTGCCCTGTCACCGCGGATGGGTAGGTTCCATCCCACTCGGCGCATGTGTCCACATGGCCAATCGCGCTCCACTCTCCCATAGCCGCGCACTGGTAAGGAGCGGACTTCTCGGAGCACCCCGCCGGATCGGGACACTCAAACGCACACGACTTGGGCACTTCCAAAAACGCCTCCGGGTCGAGCGGTACACCCCCCGTTTCAGAAGTGGTGGTGCTGCCCCCCGTGCCACCCGTGACGGTTTCCGATTCGTCACTGCATGCCGTTGCAAAGAGAACAGGCAGAAGCACAATCCAGGCTCGTTTTGCCGCCTCTTGTAAACGTCGCCCAACGCCCAATCCGCCCGGGTGGATCCAATTCGCGCGCATGGTGAAGCCAGACTATCACCACTCTACGCTTCAAGTCACCGCGTTCCAAACGGAAGTACACCTTTGAGATGCGACGCAACAACTGCGGCAATCTTTTCTGCGCCCCGCTGCCCAAAATGACAGTCGTCGTAAAAATACTCGGTCGTCTTCGGAATCTCCGCCGCGAGGTCCACGCAGACAAGCCCCTTGTCTTTACAAACCGCGAGCAGCGTTTCGTTAAAGGCCGCCATCGCTTTGGCAAGCGCGCCCGCTGAATAATAAGCGTGCCCCGGTTCTTTCTGAAAGTTACCCACTCCACCCATCCAAAGCAGCTTTTGTTCAGCTTCTGTCAGATCGTCCCGCCAAAAGGTAGGTTGTGTCAGGAGCACAATCTGCACCTTTGAAGCCGCCGCAAGGTCCACCGTTGTTTCCAGATTTTTTCGATACGTTGACAGCGCTTCTTTCAGATCGGGAAGCTCTGTCAAAATCTGCGAAGCTTTCTGACGGTACCCGCGCCACCTGACGAGCGTTGTTCCAGCATCCTCTTGGCGCAGATTATGGGCATCCAACGTTCTTTCCCGCTGCCGCCGAATGCGCCTCACCAGTTGAAAGATCGCGCTTTGCCTCAAAAACGAGCCGTGATCCCACTGATCTTCCAGTCTACCCGGCACATGATGAAACGCTTTTCGAATGGCCTTTTCGTGTTCTTCCGGTGGCAAATCGGCCGGCGTCGGCTTGTAATCATTTGGCGCTCCAAGCGCCACCACCACATCGTTTACCCCCACAAGCATCACCGCCAAGTCTACGGGCGGCAGCTCTTTTAGCAGATATTTTGTCTGAAGAACGTGGTCCCCACTGCTCGCGCCCGATCTACCCGCATTTCCTACCCAAACTTTTTTCCCACCGTCCACTTGTAAAAGCTCACCCACCCGAGCCGGCCACATCTTCTTGTCGTCGTGGTAGAGACACTCGGTTGTACTTCCTCCAATGGCAAGCAGCCGCCACTCACTGCCATCCACCCCCATCTCAGGTCCACGCAAGCCCCTTGAGTTGGCAGAAAAAACGGCTTCCGCGGGCAAGTCTGGAAAAATATCCTGTTCCGGCCGAAACACCTGCCTTGTTCCAGGAGGCCAAATGGCGTGGGTTGTCCGCGCGGGCACCAAAATTCGAAGCGCCACCTCCGCTACGAGGAGCGCCAAGAATAGACTCAATCCAAGCGTAAGGAAACGAGCGCCAACACCCTTTTTCACCGGTGTCGACTCATCGCTTGTCACTTCGGTACGCTCAAGAACGGGCGGAACGTTGTCCTGCATAAAGTTGCCACCCCCGGTGGGCCGAACCGCGGGTAGCACTCTCAGCCTTACCCGCAGCTCGGCCCCTACGTCAAGCCCGCACGAGCGCCCTTACAGACGAATCTTTGTCGAACACAACCATCAGACCTCCGTATTTTCCAACCGGAGACATCATTGTCTTTTGGTCGAGCCGCTTCGACAAATCCCGCCCATTGACGAATACGTCCATGTTAACCGCCAACAGCGGTTCAACAGTCGCCAGAGCAAATTCAATGGCTTCCCAAATCACCTCAATAGGATTTCCAAACACCCCACCACCGATGAGCGTCAGGACCACCACCGATTTTTCGGCCGCCGCGGCACTCAACAAAGTTCCAACGTAAGCCGCTTTCAACATTTCGCGGCACAACGGGACAAAATAGTCCCCCAGGTTTTCACCCCCGTATCCACCCCCCGCCACCGTCGACGTGAATACCTGACCAATCCGCGGACGACCTACCACCCCACCGCTCCAATTTCCTCCCAAAACAACTTCCACGTCGTCGTGAAACCCAACCTTCACGGAGTTGAAATTCTCCTTGAGAGCCTCCAAAAAGGCCGGCGCATTGTGTACACAATCATCCATCAAATACCCATTTTGAGCGCGGGCCACTTCTGGTGAACATACCTCCCCCAGCAGTTCAATCTGAGCCGCGTTGGTAGCTTGAACAAACCGCTCCCCATTCAAACCGGGCGCCGCGTAGTGACGGAGCAACGTACCTGGAAACGCCGACACCGACGCGCGCGGCCCCTGCGTCGGATCGGTCAAATAATGAGACACCGGACACACAAACGGCCCCGTCGCTTCCAAACAGTTGAGTTGACTCGCCACCTGAAAGAGACAATTTTCTCCCGCATGGGCCTGCAAACTGCCAATGTCCGTCGCAGCCGCAGCGCCATCCAACACCCAAAATCGCAGCCGCGGCTCTTGTGTACTCTTTCGACCTACCCGCGCCCTTTCCGCCCGCTCCCGCAACATTCCAAGCGTCGGCGTCTCAAACTTACCGGCGCTCCACACATGCCCCGCCGCGCGCAGCGTTGCCTTTCCGTCCGGCTCAAACTCAAACACCTTTTCAGACTTTTGAACTTCCACTTCCGCCTGACGCACAAGCCCCGCGTCGCCCCTTCCCATCAACGTTCGCACCGATTCCACATACCGGTCGGCTTCAGCTATCAGATCGCCATCACCAACCGGCCCCAGGTCCACAAGCGCGTTGAGCATGTTCCTAGGCTCGCTTTCCCTGCGCCCGTCGTCAAGCGCCGCTCAACCCATGTAAAAAAACGTGAAGGGTCGCCCACAAAGCCGCACGCGTGTTATGGATGAATCTCCATGCCGGCCTGGTTTCCGTGGGCATCCCTCGTTGCCGCAGTTCTCGCCGTAGGCACCGCGCTCCTCGTTCGCGGTCGGCTCTACGCCACATTCGCAGGTGTACTCCTCACGGTACACACTCTCATCTCACTTGCTATGGCGCCGCTTTTTGAGCGCGTTTTTCCACTGTTCCTAGTCCTACAAGCCGCGGTGTACATCCATATCGCCCTGCTCGCAGTGCCGCGCCTTCGCCCGGTTTGGTATAGGGCGCTCATCAGCGTCCCGGCTTCCTACTTTGCCGCCGCATCGTTTCTCGCCCTTCCCTGGGCTATTCTCAAAGCCCTCGGGTTCTACCCATACGGCTTCTTTGTTCCCTACCTCCTCGCCCTCGTCGGCGTTATTCAAAGCCTCCGCCACACCTTTGAAGAGGTAGACATCCACCTCGACGACCAACACCATCCCCAACTGCGCCGGGGAAAAACAGGCAAACCCCACAACATCACCTCACCTAACCTCCAAAATCGCCCCCTGCGCGTTGTACAAATCACCGATCCTCACCTCGGCCCCTTCATGTCAGAAGACCGCCTTCGCCAAATTGCCGAGCGCGCCGTCGCCGCAAAACCTGACCTCGTGTTTCTCACCGGCGACTTTCTAACCATGGAGTCACACGAAGCCCGAGCTTCCCTCGCCCGCGCTCTCTCCCCATTGTCCGCTCTACCCGGTCGAGTCTTCGCCTGCCGCGGCAACCATGACCATGAAGCACCTGACACCGTTGCAGGCGCGCTCGAAGACATCGGTGCCACCCTCTTAATTGATGAAGAACGCCTCGTACAAACCGCCGCCGGCCCCGTTCAAATTCTCGGACTCGACTTCCACTTTCGCAACCGCGCAGAGCGCACACTCAACGCATTCAAAAAACACCCCCGCCTTCCCGGAACACTCCGCCTTGTACTCCTCCATGACCCAGGCGTTTTTCGCCATGTACCCAACGGCCACGCTGACCTCGTTTTTCAGGCCACACCCACGGCGGACAACTCGGATTATTAATCCTCGGCCTACCCCACACCTTCGTCAGCGCCTTCACCCAAATCCCCGACCACGGCCTCTGGGCCCTCGGCACAAACCGCCTCTACGTCCACCGCGGCACAGGCCACTACGGCTTTCCACTCCGCGTTGGAGTCCCAGGTGAAGAAAGCCTCCTACGCATCCATCGCTCGCCCAACAGCGAAACATCGCTCCCGTAACCTCCGAGTTCCCCATTTCCTACCCATGGGCTGCATAGGCTCCGCCGCAGAACACACCCCACCCGGAGATCTTACCCCCTACCCATTTGCCAATCAGACCGCTTCACGGATATGGTGAAACATGCGGTGGCCGTTTGGCACAACCTTCTCGATAAGGCGCTCCTCGCAGGCCCCAACGCGAAGAAAATGTTCGCGCCCCTCCCCCAATGTCATGTGATTTACTGAACTGTATCGAACGGGGTCAACGCTTCCATCATCTTCCCAAAAGCAAACAGCGCAAATGTCATATTCGCCCCGTCGATCCAGTGTCAAATAGCCGCAGCAGGGACAATCTACCAGCCTCTCCGGTGCGCCCGAGATGAAGGTGTCGGCCCCTTCCAACTCCTTCAATAACTCGCGAATGTAGTCATTTCTCGCGCCGCGGAAACGATGCTGAAGAGCGAGCACCACCAACGGATCATACCGCCGGTCCATCACACTGTGGTGAGGTTGATCGTATAGCTCCATTTCCTCCCGCAAAGAGTCAGGTAGGCTGGCCATTGCTTCCGCCCCGCAGGGCCACCAGTCCTCCACAAACCTACTTCGCTCCTTGAGAGGCATCCCTCGCAGAAGCCCTTCAATCGCGCGCAGAACAGCCGCTCCTCGGTCCAGTCTCAGCTCCATACTCGCATCCCGGGTTGAATTGCTAAAAATGGCAGCGGTTGGCGGTTCAATAAGAATGGGCTTCCCCGTTTCTGCCAATCGATCAAGTAACTCCGCCCCGCTCGGTGTTGTTTGGAGAAAAGCGAGGTCAAAACGAACTTTGGATTTGTATGCCGCATCGCCGCCGACAATGATGTTACGGGGCAGGGCATCGGTTAGTTGCTTCACGACTTCAGTCATCAATCGACCATGACTTTCAGCAAATTGAACATCACCAAGGCGACGAGGGTCTGCCTCAATTTGCACCTCCGCCACCGTTTGAATTGCTGTCATTGGGTAGTGGGCCCGCATCGCTTGTACTCTCTCCAGAAACGCACCGGATGCCCCGTCGATAAACGTCCCTAGGTTTTCAGCGCTTAGGCTCTTCATGTGAGCGTGAAGTTGGGCGTCTGTCATGGTCATAATTTGATAGTTGACTGTGCCAGTCTTTGGTGTTTCCAGGCCACTTGGGTCATTCAAGCTGGCTGGTTGATCGCGGCAATAGCCGTACAAACAAGGCCCATCCACCATTCCAGCGGGGTCGGCGGTGGTCCATCTACCCAACCACGGGGCGTAATACCTGGCCGAATGGTACTGGAATCCGGTTTCGTCGTCGCGTTCTCTACCGGTGTACCTGAATCGTTTTTCGCTGACCTCCACCCCCGATTTTGCGCTTCGATAAGCGGGTGTTCCATAGGGTGCACTTCTTCATACGAAATGACGAGGCCCTTGGGACGATGGTCAATGGACCTGACACATCGGCGTCGATGGTCTTTGTTTCGACCATAGTAATCCGTCTTGTGTCATCCATCAGGTGTAAGGTTTCGCGTTCCAACACCACTTCTTGATTGGCACCCTGGCGTTTGCGGTAGAGTTCCCAACCGCCAAGGTAGATTCGCTCCTCTTTGGTGGTGCCGATGCGTTGGATGACTTTTCTGACCCTTTCGCTGCCGGCATCGTAGGTATAATACGCGGTGCCACCGTCTCCCAAGTCGGCCATTCGCATTTGAGGCCTGCCCACCACCGGCAGTGTGCTCGGCGCTTCGCGCCTGCGCGCCTCCTGGCCTCCCAAGCCCGGCTCGCTTGCGCGCGCTCGCAGACTCGCGTGCTCGCGGGGCGCGGGCGGGAGGCCCTGCGCGGTGGGTGACTAATGCGGTATGGGTAGATGGGTAGGTGTTAAGTAATGGGTAAGATGATTGTCGCGTGCGTGATGACTGCGCTCACGCCATGGGTAGATGGCCTGCAGCCGAATGGCGAATCGAGTCGCGCGCTCGAAACCCGAGTGGCATCTACCCATGCCAGCTCTGCAGGCCCTTGGAATGGCGGGCTTCAGCCAAACGCGCACGCTCTATGCCGCGCCGCTTGGTGATCGTGGGAGTTGGATGGTTGGAGTCGAGTGGAAAGGGGTGGACGGGGCCATCATGGTAAGGTTGCGGCGCGTCATAGATCCTGCGCTTCCAGTCGCCCGCCATTCCGGCGGGCCTTGGAGGCTGTCATGGGTAGATCAAAGTGTACGCGTCTTCTCGGGCATGCGCGGCGTATGCGTGCCACTCCGACAACGAGCGAGGCGATCTTTGTGGGGGGCGCTGAGGGGTAGTCAGGTCGGCGTGATGTTTCGGCGTCAGGTGGTGATTGGCCCTTGTATCGTGGACTCTTGCGCTCCGAGCGTGCGGCTGGTCGTGGAGGTGGATGGTGGGTATCACAGCGCCCGGTCGCGGGCAGACGAGCGGCGAAATAGGGCGCTTAAGCGGCTGGGGTACACCGTGCTGCGGTTGTCCGCGGAGATGGTGATCACCGATACGGGGCAAGCAGTCGAGGCCGTCAGGCGAGCTGTAGGTCAAGTATAGATCGCTGCGGCCGTGGGGTATACCCGCTCGCCACCGACCGTGTGCTCGGCGCTTCGCGCCTCCTGGCCCCCAAGCCCGGCGAGCTTGCGCGCGCTCGCAGACTCGCGTGCTCGCTCGACGCGGGCGGGAGGCCGCCGGTATTGCTCACCACCGCGTCACTTCCCGCCGTTGGTTGTCGCCTACCCTCGCAGCTCACGTGAGGTCTAAATACCAACCCCAATGCCGGTCCGTCTGGCGCACGCCCGCGCGACCCACGTTCTGTGCCGCGCCGGGCGGTCGGCGAATGGTAGTATAAAGCTCAGCCTCCCAAGTGTTCGCTCAGGTCGAGGGCCCGCCCCCTCTACCCATTGGGTGCGTTTGCCGAGGGTGGCAACGTCAATATCGGGGAGGATTTCAGGGTCGGCGGAATTGGCGAAGCTCGGGGGTGCTCTATCGAATACCCGCTGTTCTGGAGGGTGGTTAAGAATCCGTTTTCCGGCTCCCTTGTTCCCAAGGATTTCTCAGAAATCCAAGTCTGATTAATAGTGCGCTAAGCGACGTGTTTCGATACTCTAGGGGTATTTGGTCCAATCTCAACGGTATACCTGTTATCCTGTGCCGCGCCGCAATCGGTTTCAAGCCTGGTCGTTCTCCTGGCCCAACTTGCATCCATTCCGACAAAGAAATTTCGATTTCGCCGTGCGGGTGGGAGAGCGTTACTAATATTTCATCCGGGTGCAACTTACGCATTGTCTATCTCATTGAAGTCTATCAGAAAGGATTCGCTTGCCATTGCACCAAAAAAGGTGCGAGATCCCGGCCATGGAACAGCACTTCAGTTTCAGCGATTGATAACAGATTGTCCGGCAGCGGCCAATACATTTGAGATGTAGGCACGGAAAATTCGCCGAGATCCGGCGCACGCAGTACTCCGCTCATACCGGGTTTGCCGGTTGTTATCGTGCGTGCCCAAGGATCCGTAGAGTTTGCAAGCGCGCTCGGATCCTCAATCATGGAGATGAAGGGACTATTCTTTGTGTATCCGCGCATGTGCATGTCGGCCCGCCAACGCGCGTATGATTCGAAACGCATCATAAAATTAACTCGCGCACGAGTGAACCATCCCGCGCGTGACAAGTTGCTCTGTAGGGTTGCGGGAGCTGATCGGGTCGCGAACCTATACATCGTCGCTGTCGGCATCGTGCTCGTCGTTCCTGTCGTCCCAATGGCGGATGAACTTGATCCCCCTATGCCGAGTCCAGCTCCGCCAGCGGCGATTCCAAACAGCTGATCACTGATTCTCCCGATCGCCGACGCATCTTCTGCATTCATACCCGCCGATTGGGCCACGTACGCCGAAAGTCGAAATGTGTATGTATGCGTCGGCTTGCCGCTCAGAAGCTGCTCGAAGCCGGTCGCGGCTTGATCCGCACCATGTGCAATCACGACGCCGCCGGCCACCTTGGTTGCCATTGTTGGTTCGGGAGTCAACAGGGCGACGACTCCACCCGCTGCCTCTAACCCGCCGCCGATCATTTGGCCCAGTCCAAAAACGCGGTGGACAGATGGCTGATAATGGTATTGAGGGGCCAGCGCGCCGGCAAGACGCCGCAAATTTTCAATTGAGGTTTGATCTACCGGTTTCGGCGCGGCAGGCGCCTTCTTGGGCGTCGGCGCTTTTGGCGCCGAAGGGGTTGAGTTCGTCGGTGGGGCGCAGGGCACCATCTGCGTCGCGGTATAACTCCCATCGCTATTGATGGTAAAATCTCCCCTCGCTGAGCCAGCTGCGAGCGCGTCATAATTGGGGTAGGTTACTGTCATTGGGCAGCGGCCCTCACCAACGATTCCTGGAAATGAGTCGAGGCCGCTGGGGTCCGAGAAACGTAGCGGATTCGCGCCCACATAGGCGAATAAGCAAGGCCCGTCGACCATTCCAGCCGGGTCGGCGGTTGTCCACCTACCCAACCACGGGGCGTAATACCTTGCCGAGTGGTACTGAAATCCGGTTTCGTCATCCCTTTCCTTACCAGTATAACGGAAGCGTTTTTCGCTGACCTCCACCCCCGATTTTGCGCTTCGATAGGCCGGTGTTCCGTATGGGTGACATTCCTCATACGAAATCACGAGGCCCGATTCATCACATTCCAAATGGGCAGAATCGAGGTGGTTGGAGTATTGATGACGGATGCGCGAAACGATGGGTAAGGTGCCGGGCACATCGGCGTCGATGGTCTTTGTTTCGACCATCGCGATGCGGCGGGTGTCGTCCATCAGGTGGAGGGTTTCGCGTTCGAGCACCACTTCTTGACTGGCGCCTTGGCGTTTTCTGTACAACTCCCAGCCGCCCAAATAGATGCGTTCTTCGCGGGTGGTGCCGATGCGTTGGATGACTTTTCTGACGCGTTCGCCGCCGGCATCGTAGGTATAATAAGCTGTTCCTCCGCCGCCCAAATCAGCGACCCTCATCTGGTCAGAGTGGGTATATTCCACGTTGGCCAAATGGGGGAAGGCGGTGATGTTGCCATTCAGGTCGTGCGTGTACGCAGCGGTATAGGGGCCGTTCGCGGCGTCACCTGGTAAACTGGTAGAGTGGAGTCTGTTGCTCGGGGGTACGCCCGCGCCGCCGGGCACAACACCGTTTGACCCGTACGCGTACCTTCTTGTCCATGACCCTGCGGAGCTACCCACCGCCGTATGAATCATCTTGAGGATGTTGCCGACGGCATCATACTCATACGCTTCTTCATACCGGCGCAACGCCTGGGCGTCGTTGGGATGGGGCAAGTTCCACAAGGGTAGGTCGTTGTTGTCGCGTTGGTTGTCGCCGACGCCGCCGGCGTGTTCGCGGCCCGAGGCTCCGATCAAGCGATAAATCGCGTCGTACAAAAATTCTTGTTTGGGGGTGACTTGTTGACCTGCGAAGAAGACTTCTTGTTGGGCCTCGTCGCGGATGGTGGTGATGTTGCCGACGGGGTCGTAAAAGTAGAAAAGGTCTTGCAGCTTGGAGTGTACACCACCGGATTCAAGTCGCTTTGTTTGGAGTCGAGTTAACCTGAAACTCAACGGGTCGTAGGTGTACTCAGTGAAGGTGGTGTTTCCGTAGTCGATGCGTTCGCGGCGGCCTTTGGCGTCGTAGCTGATCCCGGTGACGAATGGCGTCCAAACGCTGGCATTTCGGATGCGGGCGTCCACGGCTTCGAGCAGGCCGGCGTCGTTATAGGTCGGTCGAATCTCACTCAGGTCCGGCATGGTGGCGGACGTGGGCCTGCTCAAAGCGTCAAAGGCAAACGCTTTGCTAAACGTCTCATTTTCAAGGAGCGAGGCCGGGGCTCACTCAGGAGTGAGACGGGCGGTTCGCCTCTCGCCGTTGGGCGCCACGCTGGGCGGGTGCCCCATCCCTGCTCGCGCCACTCGCGGAAACGGCTCGGTCGAACGATCCAACACTGGCGCGTTGACTCCCCCGAGACGTTCTGTCCTGCCATGGGTAGCTGAAAGCGGAGTCTCCCTCGCGGTTGAAATCAGCGTTGTTCCGCGGCGTCGCTCGCGGGGCCCTCCCGCCCACGTGGCATCCCAACGGCGTTCGCCTCACCTGCACTCGCCCCTTCGTTCGCATTTCATGTTGCGGGTAGAAGCTGTGGGTGGAGTCCCAGCCGCGGAGGGGTACACCCATCGCGTTTGATAACGACCATTTTTCGCCGGAGTCGATGCTGGTTTCGTGGAGGAGCTGACCGTCCACTGAGATGTTGTATGTGGCGCAGGTGCGGCCAAGGCCGTCCACCACGGACTTGACTTGACCTTCAATGTCAAAGACTGTTTTGGTAGAAATCATCCCACCGGGGCCGTTGTTGGCGATGGCCAAAAAGGCGCGGCCGAGCGAATCCAAATGGACAACGCTTGGCGTGTTGGCGTGCGCCAACGCCTTGTTTTTGGCGTCGATGTCTTCGGGCGCGGGGGTTGGAGTGGCACCGGTTTCGCGAGCGAGCCGCCAGACATTGCCCGCTTCGTTGACGGTATCGTTGGGATCCCACTGCTCCACGCGCCAGGGGTCAAACACACTTTTGGCAAATGTACCGTCGGGGAGATCTACCCGTAAGGATCTACCCATGGAGTCGTACGTGACCAACGCGGTGACGCCGACGGTCGCGAGCGCTTCCTCTTCTTCCCAATCCCAATCGTTGGAAAAATAAGGCTCGTATTGTTTGATGGGGTTGCCTTTGTTGTTGACAATGGTTCGACCGGTGGCGACCCAGCGGGCGGGGCCTCCTGGGGAGGAAGGTTCGGCGTTGGCTTTGGCGAGGGCGGCGCCGCCTGCACCGTCCAAAAAGGCGTAGGAGGTTTGCCAACGGGTGTTGGTTGGGCCGTGTTTTTCGCGATGTTCGGTTTTGATATACGAAGGTTTGGGCAGCGCGGCGCCGCTTGGATTGCCGGGGTTGCCGGGTTGGGTATTATACCAGCGGTCAATCTGGTACGTGTACACCATGGTGGGGTCGGTCAATGTGTCGCCGTCGGACGATCCGACCTTACCCATGACGGCCGCTTTGGTGACTCTCCCCAACGCATCAAAAGCGACCTGACCTCGGTTGCCGTTGATGTCGGTGGTTTGCCAGGGGGTCAAGGTGCGGTAGTCGATGTCGGCGGAGCCGGTGTTTCCAAGGGGATCTGTGACCTGAATGGCAAACAGGAAGTACGGGTCGTAGGTCACGTTGGTCACGCGGCCGAGCGGGTCAATGACTTGGGTCGGGAGATAAAAATGGGAAGGGTCAAACACCTGACGGCCTGACTTGACCCAATAGCCATCGGCGCCGCGGTCTTGGTAACCGGCGGCGACCAACATAGGGCCGTCGACTTTTGTGCCGTAGGCTTGTGAAACAAGGCCGGGAGTGAAGGCCAAAGCGTACGATTGGTAAGGTAGCGCCAAAACATCGGCCGTGCCTTCCGGGAGCGCGTTGGGTAGGTTTGCGGAGTTGTAATACTGGTGGATGGCAGAGCCGAGGAGGCGTTTTTGGCCGGCGGTGGCGACGTTTTCGTACGGTACCGGAGTGGCGCCGTCAAACGCGGTGTTGACGTCGGCAGGGTGTAGAGCCCATTTGCCGCCGCGGGCGCGGTGGGCATTTTCAGCTCAAACGACTGCTCAGCCAACGGCACGGCGAGCCGGTGTTTTGTCGGCGTTGACCCGCTGCCAAATGGGAAGTGAGCTACCTGACGGGTGCCGACAACGACGTGGGTAGAAAGCTGCTCGGGGAACGACTCTACCGGCGGTTGACCGGGAGGCGGCGCGGGCACCTTTCGACCATAAACGACGGTCGCTTGACGGGTAGGCACGCCATATTCATCCACGGCGAGCGTCAAAGTGTGGGCGATGCGTGGGTCATCCTGATTTTTTTCGTAATGGATGGTGACCGCTTCTTCAGGGTGCACCAACATCACGCAATGGTTGGCGGTCACACCGCGTCCACCTCGGGGGCCTTGCTTTTGCACGATACGGATGCGGGTTTTGGCGACCTGCACCGGCACGGTGTCGTTTTCAGATCCGTCGAGTCCATACACTTCCACGCGCATCGTTTGGCCCCGCATGGCGCGGTAAGCTTCGTGCCGTTGGGTGAGTGTGACCGGGGAGGTTTGCTCCGCAAGGACCACCGGCCGACCCAGGAGATTTGGGGGCGCTTCAGGTGAGCCAAGGTCCACTGTTGGGCGCCACCATTCACGCTGGTAGGCTTGGTTATACAAAGCCCAGTGACGGAGGATGCCGAGGTGAAACCAGGTTTTTGTCAAGACAGGAGATTGAGGGGGCTCGTTGTTGAAAATGGGTAGGTCGCCGAACAAACCTTTCCCTTCGTGGGCGGCGGTGTACTCTGTGTCGAGCGTCTCGACTCTGCCAAAGCCTCGAAATTCACGCTCGTCGGGGTCATACCCGCCGTGGTGGTAGGTGTACTCTTGGACAAAGCGGTGTTTTTTGACGGCGTCGTAGACTTCTACCCGTTCGACGACGTGGACGGGGAAGGGTAAGGGGTGCGCCCACGGGGTGCCGGCGGCTTTGTCAGCGAGGTAAAACTTTGTGGAAGGAGCGTATTTGATCCTTGTTTCTAAGCCAAAATTGTTTTTGACAGCCGTTAATAGATAGGGTTTTGTATCGCCGATGAGGTCGGTGGCGCGGAGGTGGCAGTTGACGTTTTGCCACTTGTTGAGGGAGTAGACAATTTGCGGGGTGCCGCGGCCGAAGGCATCGACGACACCGGCGGTGGAGGCGGCTTGACCGGAGACGCCGTACAAGATGACGGGCTCTTTGGAAAAGCCGTTTCCTGAATGGTTGAAAAAAACGTAGGTGTCGTGAGGCCTGCCCACCACCGGCCGTGTGCTCGGCGCTTCGCGCCTGCGCGCCTCCTGGCCTCCCAAGCCCGGCTCGCTTGCGCGCGCTCGCAGACTCGCGCGCTCGCTCGACGCGGGCGGGAGGCCCGCGTGATGACGGATCGACGCGGTATGAGTAGACGGGAAGGTAGTTGACGCTGAAGAAAAATCGAGAGCGACCAAACGAAGCCGTGCAGGGTCCGTTCACTCAGGCGAACGAACAGTGTCACTGGAATGCCCATGGGTAGAAAGCGGGACTATTGTCGTGCTCCCACATTGGGTAGATGGTGGGGTGGCCATGTCTATCTCGGATTTCACACACTGCCCGCGGTATGGGCGCGCTTGCACGAGAAGGAGCGCCCTGGGAACCGGCAATTGTGCGCATGTTCCTTTGACCGCTCAACTCTGCACGACCAAAAGAGGCGGGAGAGGGATCGTTTGGAGTGAGGGAGGGAGCAGTGAGTGCAGCGCCCCTACCACGGTTCAGGATGGAGAGGCGAGGCTGCGGTCCGTCCATCTACCCGTCCAAGTCTACCATTGCGTTCTATCCGCGACTGACATCCTAAGTCGTCAGAGGACCGTATAAAGCCGAGCCCCCTTTGGCGCGTTGCACGAACGCGCGGACTCCCGAACGGAGAGCGATCCCCCTCGCGCCTCGCGCCTTCACCGTCGAGATCGACCCACTGCGTGCGTTTGCCGAGGGTGGTAACGTCGATGTCGGCCAGTGTCTCCGGGTCAAAGTGGAGGGTCTTTTGTTTTTTCGTGGGGAGGGAATAGGTAAACTCCAGGGGCGGTAGGGCCTGACTGGAGTACACAATCGGCTCGTTGGGTTGACCCTGCTGGCGGATGTACCCTTTGTGGGTGGCGCTGGAGAGTAAGGTGATCGATTTGGACTGGTTGTATGTCAAGTCCATTGACGATACCAACGTGGGGCCTTGTCCCAACTCGGAGAAGTGATGGAAGACCAACACGCGTTGGCAGAGGCGGTAGGTGCGGAGGTCAAATCCGCCTCGGTAGGAGGAGAAAGGGTCTTGGCGGACGGCCCACTGTTTGTCAGGTGCGGGTGCAGGTGTTGGGGAGGTCAGGTCATGTTCGCCGTAGTCAAAGACGATTTCAAACTGGGCGGTGGAGATGTCGCCCATGACGGTGTTGCCGTATTTGACTCGCTTGGGGTAGCGGTTGCCGGAGATATCGATCATGCGGTGGGCGTAAAATCGGTGTTGCTCGGCGGGGTCGCGCGAGTTGACTCCGTCGAGATTTTCCGCGGCGTATTCCACTTCCATGACGTTGCCGTGGAGGTCTTCTACCCTGTCGAGGAGCCAGGATAAAATGCGGTGGGGGGCTCGCCCCCGGGGTGAAGGATGGGTGCATGCTCGCGTTGGCGTGTGCTGCGGAACTCGTTCGTCGGTGCTGTGCACCGACTCGCGTTGGCGTGCGCTGTGTAACTCGTTCTTCTGCCTTGCGCACCGACTCACTCAGACAGTCCTCGCACCCGCCACCGCTGCGCTCGCCCCCATCCTTCTCCCCTCGCTCGCTGTTTCATGGGTAGATTGTCAAGGAGGGGGGTGGACGGGCACGAGGTCTTCGGCACCTGACAGGACAAAACTGTCACTTTCAAACGCGTCGTTGTATTGGGGTAGCCGGCGGTCCATGCGGCGGGTAACGGCGCCGAGGGAAAGGTTCCAACCGAGTCCAAACACGCCGTTGCCGGAGCCTGAATCGTACGACAACGCGAGGGAAGGTCCAAAGCCTCGTGCGCCCGGCGCGGGGATGGGGATGGCAAAACTACCCGTGCCTGTGGCGGGGTTGGTTTTGAAGGTGTCGCCGAGGGGTTGGATGGCGCCGCCGCCTTTTGGTAAGGAGAGGGAAGGTGGGCGGACAGGGTCGATCTTGGCGGAGGGGATACTTGTTTGGGTAGGTTGGGGAGGTGGGGCCGGTGGGGCGGCGATGACTTGGATGGAAGGAGGGGCGCCGACGGCGACGCTGTTGGTGTGTCCGGCGTTGGGCGGGCCGGCGTTTGAAAGGGTATTTGCGCCGGGCGAGCCGCCTGTTTGACCTTGGCCGGTGGATGCGCTTTGGCCGTTGGGTAGACCGGCGGATGCGCCATCCGCAGGTGAAGAGCCTGGACTGGGTTGGGAAGTGGATGTCAGGTCAGGTCCATGTTTCACGGTATACCTCTTGAGGGTGATGTTTTTCGAGTGCGTGCCCGGCGCGCAACGCCGGGCGGATCGGGGCCAAAACCAAAGGCTTTGCAGGGCCAATGGGTAGATGGCTTTGCGAACAAACAGGCAGGGTCGTGCGAGGGGTCAACCTCGCGACAAGTGAGCCGAGCGCCGTTTGAGCGCGGGATATTTTCAAGGTGCGATGTCTTCGTCTATTGAATGAGCGTGACTATTGGGCAGGGGTAAAAACTCCTCCCTCGGTTTTGAAATATTTCTTTGCGGGCTCAAAAAAAAGCCTTCGCCTGCGTCGCTCGCCCAGAATACAGAGCGCGCAAACCCGCGCAAGAGGGCTAAACGGATGCCCAGGTCAAACTATGTCCACTCTGCACCGCGGACAGGGCCTTACCCCTGCCGCAGGCCCAGCAGTCCCACCCTTGACGATCACATAAACGACGAAATCACCTTCCACTGCTCTTCCAACCGCTGCACCGATACAGGCACAGCCGCACGCAATTCAGGCGCAAACACACTCACCCTCCACTCCTCAAGCAGCCAACGATAACTGTCCAACTCGTCAGCGGGCACCCCTCGCAACAACAGATCATTCTTCTTTTCGAGATACTCTTTCCAATAAGGGTACACCTGCTCCGCTTTGGCTTGGTCCTTCTGCGGCCCGTTGGGCAACCTTTCAAGCCGCAGCGCCGCGGCGCGCAGGTACCTTGGAATGTGCGCCAACCGCTCCTTTGTATAAAATCGCAAACACCCCGGCGCCACCAAGTGCTGAAGTTGCCGCTCCACATCATCGAGCGACGTTTTCGGAGCGCCCGGTTTTCCACGGAGCCCGCGCAACATCGCATCCACTTTTCCAAGTTCGAGAGCGATCTCCTGCGCCGCTTTTGACAATGTGGTCACCACTTGAGAAAGGCGCCCCCGACCCTCCAAAAGCCTTGTTTGAAAGGCTTCCCGCGTTCTCGGCAAAGGTACACTTCCATCCAAACAAAACGCTTCATCAAACGCGCGCACAGCAATCTGACGCCTCGGCGGCCACTCACCCGTGCCTGCTCGCTCGGCGATCGCTCCGCCGGCCACACCGTTTGAAACAGATTGCTCCAGCTTTGAAATGGAAGATCCCGTGAGGAGCAGATAACACCTCCGCAGCCCTGCCCGCGTGGCATCTTCCGCCGCCGTTTGGGTAGACAGCACGCGCACATTGACCGTTGTTTGAGCGTCCACCAGGGCGGGGTAACCGGTCACTTTCAGCGGACCTACCTGAACGGTCACCGTCTCGGGCAACCTGTCCACTGTAAACCCGGTCAGCCCGTCGCGCTCCAACCCGGTGGGCCGGGCTTTGTCCCAGCTTTCTCTCACTTTTATCGCCAATCGGGTTTGAAGATCTTCCAGATTTCTACCCTGTCCCACCACATGGCCAAACTCATCGACCACCCGATAATAAAAGCTGTAACACGGTGGCACTTCATGAGGCTTAACTGCCGTTACAGGCACTCTCACCCCTGACAGTTCAAATACAAGCCGAGAAAGGCCGGCCAAAAAAGGTTCTTCAAACGCGCGGAGTTGAGGCGCAATGACCGCTGACATCTCTTTGAGAGGCCCCAACTGTTTGCGCGCCGCTTTGGGTAAACTCTCCAAAAGGAGCAACACTTTCTCCTGTTGCCACCCCGGTATGGTGTGCTCCATTTTTTTCGAGTCGAGTTGACCCAACACAGGCAGCGGCACTTCAATTGTCACGCCGTCGTCGTCGGCGGGTGGGTCAAACTTGTAATGGAGCGGCAGCTTCACCCCAAGCAGCGTCAACTCGTCGGGGTAAAGCTGAGTTGAAAGCTCCCCCGAAGATTCACCGAGCACATCTTCAAGCGACAAAAAAAGCCGTTTTGGATCTTTGGCTTCCGCTTCTTTTCGAAAGCGCTCAAACGTTTTTCCACTCACCACGTCGTCGGGCAACCGCGCTTCAAAAAAATGTGTCAGCACATCTTCATCCGCAAGCATGTCGCTCTTGCGCGCTTTATCAAATCGCCTGCGAGCCTCGGCAAACACCCCTTCGTTGTGGGCAAAAAAGGCGGCCTGCGTTTTATACTCATGCCTGACAAGCGCATGAATAATAAACAGTCGGCGTGAGCTTTTGGGGTCAATTGGGCCGTAGTGTACACTCCGATCGCGCACAACGGGTAAGCCGTACACAGTCACCTGTTCTTTGGCCATAACCTGTGCGCTTTTTTCTGACCAGTGAGGGTCGGTATACCTGCGTTTGGCCAGCGGCCCCGCTGCGTCTTCAATCCACGCGGGCTCCACACGCGCCACATTTCGAGCGTAGAGCTTTGTTGTTTCCACAAGCTCGGCGGCCATCACCCATTGGGGAGGTTTTTTGAATAGGCCCGATGAAGGATGCGGCCAAAACCGCATTTGCCGCGCTCCCAAATACACTTTGGGCTCCGACATCCAAGTACCAATCCGCGACAAAAGCCCGGGTAACAGCGCTCGATGGATGGCTTCTCCAGACGCCGGAGTTTCGTTTTGTATAAACCCCATTTCGCGCGCCGACCGATTCAGATCGCCGTGCACGTCTTCCCATTCGCGCATTCTGTTAAACGAAACAAACGCATCGCGACACGCTTTTTTTGCCTGGTTTTTGGTCAGCTTTTTTTGATTTTGCCAAAACGCCCACAGCTTGAGCAACCCCGCAAAGTCGCTCCCTTCATCGGCAAAACGCTTGTGCGCTTCATCGGCTTGTTTTTGAGCCGCAAGCGGCCTGTCCCGCGGGTCTTGAATGCCCAGCGCCGCCGCCAAAATCAGCACTTCGCGGAGCGCTCCACATTCCGCGCCGGAGAGAAGCATTCTACCAATCCGGGGATCGAGAGGCAGGTCCGCGAGCTTGCGACCCACATCGGTCAACTCACCCTCTTCGGTGAGCGCCCCCAACTCTTCCAACACGCGAATGCCTTCTTCAATCGCTCGCTTCGGCGGCATGTCGAGAAACGGAAACTGCTCCACCTTCCCCAACCCGAGCGCCAACATCCGCAAGATCACGCTCGACAAACCTACCCGTAAGATTTCAGGGTCGGTATAAGGAGTGCGCGAAACATCTTCTTCGGGTGTACACAGTCGAACACAAACGCCCGCTTCAATTCGGCCCGCTCTACCTTTTCGCTGGTCGGCGCTCGCCTGAGAAATGGTTTCCACCTTGAGCCGAGTTACCCCGGTTCGCGTGTCGTACCGGTTGAGCCTGGCAAGCCCACTGTCCACCACGTACACAATACCCGGAATTGTCAAAGACGTTTCGGCTACGTTGGTGGCAAGCACAATGCGCCGCTCCGACAAGGGTAGAAACACGCGTTGTTGATCCGCCTGAGGCAACCTCCCATGCAACGGTAGAATCACCGTGTGCTTTAACCCTCGGCCCGAGAGATCATCCATCACCTCCCGGATCTCCCGCTCACCGGGCAAAAACACCAAAATGTCTCCCCGCGGGTCCAACTCGGTTACCTCAAATACCGCGTTTGCCACCAGGGTAGAAAGTTCACCTTCGTCGTCCCGAGGCGGCCGGTGCAAAACGTCCACCGGAAACGTTCTACCCGAAACACTCACCACGGGTGCTTTGCCAAAAAACGCTGAAAACCGCTCAATTTCAAGCGTTGCGCTCGACACAATCACCCGCAGGTGGGGCCGCTTTGGCAAAAGCCTTTTCAGGTATCCAAGTAAAAAATCGATATTCAAACTGCGCTCATGCGCCTCGTCGATAATGAGCGTGTCATATTGCCTGAGACTCGGATCGTTCTGAATTTCGGCCAGCAAAATGCCGTCCGTCATCAGCTTGACGTAGGTGTGCGGCCCCGTTCGATCCGCAAATCGAATTTGATAGCCCACCTCCCTCCCCACCTCCACATTCAACTCTTTGGCAACTCGAACCGCCAAACTCGTGGCGGCAATGCGGCGCGGTTGAGTGACCCCAATGCGAGCATCCACCCCGCGGCCCATGGCCAAACAAATTTTTGGAAGCTGCGTGCTTTTTCCAGACCCTGTTTCGCCCGCCACAATCACCACCTGGTGATCGTTCACGGCCTTCGCGATTTCCACCACATGGGCCGAAATCGGAAGCTCGCTCGGAAACTGCACGCGGTTTGAATCGGACGGCGGTGTCACGGTCGCCGCCTCCTTATCACAAGTTGTTCACGTGTGGGCATCTGACATGCGCGCCAGAGGCGATGTCACCCGACCGTTCAAAAAGGGCCGGGTTTCAGAAGTCGAGTCGACTGATTCGGCAATGGCACGAATCTTTCTACAGAGAACATTACCTTAACTGCTTCGCCTCCGGTGTCTACCCACACCCAAGGATCTACCCATGCGACGCACCATTCTTGTAACGTTTCTCACTGTCATTGCACCTTTTGTTGCCGCAGGAAGCGGTGCTACTAGCACCGGTTGCGGCCGATGCGCGGCCGCTTGTAGCAACAACGTCGGCGCCGAAGGTAAGCTCACAATTCCTTCTGGCCCCGCGGAGCTTGAGGTGACTGTCTGTCTCAACGACGACTGTGAGTCGGCAACGGCATCAGCGGCCCTCAATGGCCCTGGAACCTGCGACGGATTCACCATTTGTGACGTGTCCACTTCAAACGGTGAAACCACCTTAAAAGTCCTTCGAGAAGTTTCAGAAGGCCCCGCGCCGGGAGATATGGTTCACGTGACCGTAAAAGTCTCCGGTTCAAATGACGCGCTTGTCGACAAAGAGGCCGAACTTGCGTCGGTCACCGACTCCAGCATTTGTGGAATGGATTGCACAGGCGCTTCGATCAGTTTTTAACCCGCCGCCCGCATTTCCAGTTACTTGTTTCCCACCCGCAAAGCGAGCCTGTCGAGATATTCTTTCAGCGGAAAAAGCTCCACTTCCACCGCACCGCGTGAACCGTCGGCAGCATATTCAAACGGGTCGTCCAGGTCTCGAATCAGCCGCAACATGTACACAAAGATCAGGGTGATAAACGGCACAAGAACGACCTCTGTCAAAAAGTTTTTAAACTTCCCAATCAGGGTCATTCCAAGCACGAGGATCGTTAACACCTCAAGAAGCGCATAGCCCGACGAGATAAAGTTCGTCCTTGAAATCACGCCGATTCGCGTCACCGCGCGGCGCAGATTGTGAAGCTCGCGCAGCGCGCGCGACGCGTGCGGGCCCGCTCCATGGATGTCCAATTGAGCAATGGCAACACCAAGCGTTTCAAGCGATGTGTACATCTCTTCCGAAGAGCGCTTTTTATGAAGCCAATCCCAAATCGCTTCACCCGTCACCAGCACGGCTTTTCGCTGGGCCGTCAGGTCAAGTTCAGCCCGGCCCTGCGAAGCTTGTAAAAACGTCTCTTCAATACTTTCCAACACACATGCCAATTCAGCCGGTAGCTTCTCGGCTTCTTTGTAATCGGCCAATGTGCCTGCCAACATGAAGCCTGTCAGAAACGTCCCCGCGGTAAGCACCGGTGACAGATCTGAAAAATCAATCCAGCCGGGAAAACCGAGCAGGTGCTCCACGGCGAGTTTCACACCGAGCATCACGGCGACGAACGGAAGCGTCGTCACGAAGAGCTTCCACTTGAGCATGCGGCCCGACCTCTTCTCCCAAATCGCGTCCGCTGGCAATGCCGATTGAAAGCCAATTCAAAATCAGCTTCATTTAAAGCGTTATCTGCCTCGCATTCCAACCGCGGGCGACAAAATCTTGCTCCGCCGGTCACGGATCGCCGCCTCACTGTCACGCGCTTTCGTTGGCCGCCGTTGTGTCGACCAGCCCATCCACCCCGAGGCAACGCCGTGAAAAAATTCTTCCTCCTTGCCGCCGCTGCTTCCACCCTCCTGACCATGCCGCACGCCCAGGCCTGCCCCACCGGAGGCGGCGTTCAGATCGTCATTGACCTTCCATCCCCCTCCCCCATTGCCACGGCGCAGAGTCAAACGTTCCTCACCGAAGCAACACGTTTGGAGGCCAAAGCAACCATCGAAGAAACAGCCTCCTCCACCCCACAACCAATGCTCGATCGCTGCGTCGCAAAGCCGCGGCCATTCGCATTCAGGCCTCTCAGTCTTCCCAAACAGCTCAGTTTGCACTCAACGCCCGCGCCGACAAACTCGACGCGGAAGCCGCTGTTTCCGAGTCCAACGCCACCACTTTCACCCTGCGCGCCAAGCTCATTCGCACGCGTGCCCAAGCGCTTCGCAAACTGTCTACCCATGTTCTTGCGAATGGGCCCGTCACCTCTCAAATCTTGCCACGCCTCAATCTACCCGCTCCTCCCACCGGCCATCCCGACAAATCAGCCCTCAAGTCGCTCGACGCTGTACCCAAAGCAGCAACAAAAACCCTCGTCGCCGGAATCTAAACGAAAAGGCATTCTTCTGCGACCGCGCTATACTCGCTCGCATGAAGATCTCGCTCGAACAGCGCCTGCGCGCGGCCGGCGGCCCCCCGGCGTATATGCGTCGCAAACGACGCATCGAAGATCTCGAAAAGAAGTTCACAGCCGAACTGAGCGATGTGTACACAAAGCTCGTGCGCGAAAACCTTGAACCACACGCCATTCGCAACGTGTTAATTCACCATGCGGGAGCGCTCGATCTCGCCCTGCTCAACGACCTGATCGAAAAACACAACCGCTACTACCCCATCGAGGCCAACCTCCGCGTGGACGTCAAAACCCGCCGCGTCATGGACCTCGACGGCCCGTTTGAACCGCTCACGCACATCAGCGCCGAGAGTTTGGTCGCCCGCATCCTGCTAACCAACCCTTAACAAAGCCATAACAACCACGAGGTTTTGCGAAGGATCGTTCGGGTCTTGTCGTAAGGCGCGACCAAGGCGAACACGAGAGACCGGCGAGACCTGTAAACTCCATCGCCAAAAAATCGTTTTTGTGCGACAAGGTCTTATGGGTTCAGAACAAGAACAGATTGGCGCCGCTGCCAAAACGCGCGACACTGTCACGTTCGCCTTCGCTGCCGTTGGCCACGCAGCTCTGCTTGCCGCGGCCATCGCATTTCCAAGCCAAACCGTTCAAGAGGCAGCGCCGAGCGACAGCGTCCAATCGCTCATTGAAATTGATACGCTGCGCGAAGCGCCCCCCCGGCCAGAACCTCCGCCCCCGGTTCCAACCGCCGCGGCCGAAGCCAATGCCAACACCGGCGCAGTCTACCCATCTGCCCCGGTGCGCACCGATCTACCCAATCTTCCCCCAACATCGGCTGAACCTGCTCAAACCGCTTCTCCCGTCGTGTCGGCAGCGCCCTCCGCAGATGCGTACACAACGCCCGTGGGCACCGTACCCATTGCGGGCAGTCAGTATCGTGTGGGGCCGTCCGTGTGGTCTGTACCCGGCGTTCTACCCAGCGGGCCCGATCTACCCTCGGGCGCGGGCACCGCCTCCAAAGGCCCCGTGGCCGCCAAAGCCCCCGGCAAAGGTTCCACGGTACTGCGCGACGATCTTCGAGCACACGACCAAAGTTTGGGCATTGGCACATCGGGCGCAACAGCCGTTTCCAACGCCGTTGCCGACGCTGTTCGCGCTTCCAATCTACCCGCCGATACAACCGCCGTACTCGTAGCGCGCATCGGGGGTGACGGCGCGCTCCTCTCGGTAGGTGTACACTCATTTTCGTCCGGTGATGCCAAAACCTGGAATGGGGTAGCCCTCGCAGCCGCCGCCGCGGTAGGCAAAAAAAAGCTTGGACTGGCCGGTATGGGCCCCAAAGGAGCTGAGGTTCAGGTTCGCGTTCAGGCCGCCGTTCTAAGCGTGTCCGGCTCTCGCGACCCCGTGCGTGGGTATGTTCCCCTGCTCGGTGGAAAGCGGCTTGAAGACTCCGCACCCCCACCCCCTCCCGACGGTCATCCCTGCACGCCAGATGCCAGTTCACACCCCAAAGCGGCTTGCATCTCAGGAGCACCTGGTGGCCAGTTTGACGTGGCAGATGCCGTTTCCCGGCCTCACCGAGTGGTAAAGGCCATCTACCAAGTTCGCCTCCTCGACGATGCGGTGGCGCTCGCCCCGTCGGCTTCACCCAACCTTCCCAGAGTTGCACCTTCCGCATCGGCCAGCGCACCTCCCGCCGCCGACGCCGGTGCACCGTAGTCTTCCTTACCCCAAACCTGAAAGTTACGTGACGATGAAAAAAGCCGCATTCTTCAGCCTCTTTACCGCCGCATGTGCCACGTTCCTCAGCATCGGTTCCGCTTATGCCGACGTGGTAGGTCCGCCGCCTGACAGTTGTATCAACGGCGGCATCCCGTCAACGTGTCACGGAGGCCCGTTTTGCGCGCTCGACTCCTGCACCACCGACGCCGACTGTGAAGGTGGTAAGGTTTGTAAAGAAACCCCCTTGTGTACCGGCACAATCGATTGCGGAGGTGGAGGTGGTCCTTCGCCTACTACCCAGGTGGCGGGTTCGTGTGATGCGGGTTGTCAAAGCGGTTCGGCCTGCACCAAACAACTTGTTTGTGTCGCTTCTTCCACCGGCACCG
This sequence comes from Polyangiaceae bacterium, assembly GCA_016712345.1. GTDB lineage: Bacteria > Myxococcota_A > Polyangia > Polyangiales > Polyangiaceae > JADJRH01. The sequence continues at coordinate 354,030 of JADJRH010000002.1, read as the reverse complement.
GTGGAGGTGGAAGCGGAGGCGACGGAGCCGGCGGAACCGGCGATGACTTGGTTGTCACCGGCTGCGCCTGTCAGGTTGTTGGTACAAAAACCGCGGTTGGAATGGGTGGCGGACTATTCTTTTTGGTCGCCGCGGCAGCACTTCGCTCGCGCCGCAAATCTCGCAAGATCTGGTCCCAAATCAAGCGATAAGAACAATGGAGACGCTTATAAGCATCGGGAGAGTCTGAGAAACGCAGCGTCTCGAAGAGATTCCAACCGGCAACGTTTGGCGATTTCAGGTGATCAAGACGTGCCAGGCACCGGCCTCGCCGGTCTCACGTTTTCGCCCCGCCCGCTGTCGCTACAGAACTCCATGCAGGGAACCTGAAGCGCCACGCTTTTCGCTTTTCCATGCGGCAACGGGCAAGGGTGTCCCGCACCTCGCGACAAGACCTAAAACCGTCCTTCGCAAAACGTCGTTGCTGCTGTCGCTTGATCAAGGTCTAGACTTAGAAGAGACGAATGAGCGAACTCTCATTTTGATAGGTCGCCTCTCAAAATAGAAAGTCGGCTCCATCTCGGCCCCCGCTTTTTCAGCGGTATACCGTTGGCCCAATCTGTGCTCTACTCAATCCCGTGAAACGACGCGATCTGCTTCGAACACTTGGAACCTTGCCGCTTTGGGCAACGGTTTCGTGTTCGCGACGGGAGCCCGAAGCCATGACCACCGCAGCCCAACCTACCCAAGCCCCGGCAGGCACCTCCATGCCTGTTCTATTCGCCGCGCACGGCGCCCCCATACTTCTCGACGACGAACCATGGATGGGAGAACTCGCAGCCTGGGGCTCAGCCCTGCCCAAGCCGCAAAGCATCCTCATGGTGTCGGCCCACTGGGAAGAACGACCAACAAGCATCGGCGCCACAACCGCCATACCGCTCGTGTATGACTTTTACGGTTTCCCAGAACGGTATTATCAAATCCAATACCCCTCCCCCGGCGCCCCAAACCTCGCCGCGCGGGTGAGAGAGCTTTTAAAGTCGCGCGATCTACCCGTTACAGACAACCCCAAACGTGGCTTGGACCACGGTGCGTACATTCCACTCATGGCCATGTACCCCAAGGCCGACATCCCGGTATTACAAATTTCTCTCCCCGGCCTCAACGCCAAAGAACTGTTTGAACTGGGTCAGGCTCTCGCTCCCCTTCGCAAAGAAGGTGTACTCATTTTCGGCAGCGGATTTCTCACCCACAACATGCGGTATGCCTTTCAGCGCGGCGTTCCAAGTTGGGCCCGCGAGTTTGACAACTGGGCAGAAACGGCGCTCACCAACTTTGACACCGACAGCCTGATCGACTTTCAGCGTCGCGCCCCCGCGGCAAAAACAGCTCTACCCACGTGGGAACATTACGCTCCGCTCCTCGTTTCGGCGGGGGCCGTTGCCGACGAAAGGCCCAAAACCACCTTCCCCATTACAGGGTTTTGGATGGATGGTGCTTTTACAAAACGCTCCGTGCAATGGGGGTAGTCAACCTCGGCCACGGAATTGTGAGGGCTCAAGCCGCCGTGAGTGAATAGCAACCCACGCACCCTGAACGAAAGCGTGTGGTCGCGGGGCGCTCGATGACCTCCATAGTCACCGTGGCCGCCGACAATCACATCACAATCTGGAAATGCAGCCGATACAACCGCTTTGAGGTGAGCGTTCTCATCTCGGGTAGACTTGCGATTCACGTTTCCCACGAACTTACTCCGTTGACACTGAAGCGGCCCGACACCGTTTGGTATACCCGGCAACCAACCCATCAAGCCCCGGCGCCCCTTGGGGATGTTCGGCGAGATATCGCCTTACCACCGTTTCTCGACGATCCACCGGAGCGTTGTGGTAAACCTGTTCTAACTCCAACGCGGCATCGGCGGCGGGTGGCGCCTTTGTTTCATCCAATATGCGCAACTCCACAAGAAGCGCTTGCGCCTCTTTTTCAAGCGCTTGATGAACTGTCGTCTGACAATCTCCCGGACTGTCTACCAGTTGAGTCAAACCGTCGGTGAGATGCACGGTGAGATGTGCGGCGCGCGCGGCCGAACGCGAAATGTCTTGGGTAGCAGGCAGGAGCAACGTGCCACTTTTTAATACGCCCGCATGGGTTGATTTTCCAAAACAGAAAAGCGGCGCATGCCCAAGCTTCTTCACGGCGCTTGTGTACTCAGGCACGTGCTCAAGCACCTGACTCATTCTAAAAACGCGCTCGGGGTTGGAGACATACCCATTGGGGCAAGTGGCAACAGGATCACCACAGCCTGTGGAAATCAAGCCAAAAACAAGCCCCAAAAGCCAAAAACCTACCGTTTGCACAAGTTACCCAACCACCTCCACAACGTGGGCTGCACCGGCCACAAATGTATAATGGCCGTAGTGAATTGCCAAGAACATAAAAGCTCAAGAACAGTTAATTCTTGATCGTTTCTTTTTTGCCATCGCCCGTTTGAACGAAGCGAGTATGCTCCGCCCATGAAACTCGCCATCATCGGCGGAACGCGGTTTATTGGGCACGCCACGGCGGCCCATGCGGCCGAGCGTGGGCACGATGTGTATGTGCTCCACCGGGGAAAACACCCGTCTGAACTGGCCACTGTCCAACCCATTGCCGTCGATCGGTACGACCCAAGCGCTCTCTGTGAAACGCTCGCCCACCTGGCTCCCAACGCGGTGATTGATACTCGCGCCATGTGCAGCGTTGAAGCGGAGTGCACAGCGCTCGCCATGAAAGTGCTTGGTCTGCCGGGCGTGGTTTTATCAAGTCAGGATGTGTACGCCCAATTTGGAATGTTCAACGGTCTACCCTGCCCTTCGGTTGAACCGGTGGTGAATGAAGATTCACCTTTGACTATCCCATTTCCCTTTCGGGAGCTTGGCGGACATGACGGTGGGCCCGATTACGACAAAAAAGAGGTGGAAAAGGTTTTCTGCGACGCGGCAAAAGATGGCATTCCGGGCGTCGCTATCCTTCGTCTACCCATGGTGTACGGGCCGCGAGATTACCGGCGCCGGTTTGGCACCATTGTCGACGCGCTCGACAGTGGTCTCACCCAACTACCATGCACTGGCGGCGCCGTGGGAAGAATCACCCACGCCCATGTGGTGGACGTGGCTCACGCCGTTGTGCTCGCTGTAGAAGGCATTCGACGCGGGGCACGTGTGTACAACGTAGGTGAAGAAATGACACCTACCATGCGCGACCGAGTTGAAATGTTGGCGCACGCCGCGGGTAGATCGTTCAGTTGGAATGAGGTGCAAGAGGTACCCCCACCATTTTGGATGTTGGGTAGGTTGCCCACCGATTTTGTTGTCGACTCATCACGCATCCGCGCAGAAATAGGCTATCGAGAACTTACCACCGAGCGAGAGCGGTTGGCAGACACGGTACAATGGCTGCGCCAAAGCCGCCCAGAACAAACTCCGCTCACGCCTCAATAACCTCTTTTCATGGTCCTTGCGCTCAGGTATGCTCCCCACAATTCAACAAGGAGCAACGCAGGTGTCAAACTGGACAATTGGATATGGTGCGGCGCTCGGTGCCCTCGGCTTGGGTGGATATTTCGCCACGGGTCAACAGTCAAAAACCGCACTCATCCCCGCCGCCTTCGGCGTCGCCGCTGTTGGTTTGGGGCTGCTTGCGCGGTCTGAAAAGTACAAAACCGCAGCCCTCATCGGCGGCGCTGTCATCGGTGTGGCCGGCTTTGCGGGCTCAGCGCGCGGCCTTGCCAAACTCCCCGCCCTCCTCAAGGGTGAACCGTTGGAGAGACCCGCCGCCGTCATCTCCCAATCGGCCATGGCCGGGCTGTCGGTAGGGTATTTGGTGGGATTGGCGGTGGGAACCCGCTGACGAGGTTTTGTGTTCAACGAGTTGCCGCAAATGGGGCGGGAATTTGAGCTTTGTCTCGGTGATGCTCTGCAAAGGGTGCCCCCAAATTTTTGGCCTCTTCCACAACGCGCGACGAAAAGTCTAGTAGAGCTTGATTGTCCGTTGGTCGCAGAAAAAGTAAAAAAGTTTCGAGCATGCCACGGCTGATATTGTCCGGCATGATCGTCACCGTCGTCCAACGAAGAAATGCCATGATCGTTCGCTCCTGCTCTCTCTCTTTGGAGGTTCAAAAGGGCAGTACCGGCCGGTTCGGTTCGGATCACAAAAATCGTCACGCCCCAAAAAAAGCCCAAATGAGCCGTTGTTGTGTCTGGACTTGGGCTTGCGTTTGCGCCAAAAGGGCAACCGCCATGAAGCACGTCATCAACCACCACCTCGATATCCCCACGGCCAAAAAGGTAATCGCGCACGCGTTTGCCGAGTATCAAAGCCGCTATTCGCAATATTCGCCCACGTTCGCTTGGGTGAACGATCGAAGGGCCGACGTGGGGTTTAATGCCAAGGGCATTAAGCTCAAGGGGGCAATGGAGGTGGCAGACAAGGAGATCACTCTCGACTTGGATGTGCCTTTTTTGCTGAAGCCGTTTCAGAAAAAAGCGCTTGAGGTGATCGAGCGGGAAGTGAAAGTGTGGATTGGTAAGGCCAACGCCGGCCCCATTGATTGACGGCGCGCGGTTATACTGCCTGAACGTACCCTTCAGGAACCCAGTGCTGAGAGCCGTCGGTCATAGTCACCCGAATTTGATTCTTACCAATTTCGGCAACCGTGCCCGGGTATTTCTTCCCATCTGACCATTGAACCATCACACGGGCACCCACGCTCGGCCCCATGATTGACTTGCCGAGCCCATCCATTGCCGAACCAAAGGCGTCCAAACCTGACAAAACGCTCTACCCACCGCCTTTGCGGCGACAGCAGCATCTTTTTCAAATGTTTTGTCCACCGTGGGCCCACCCGACGCACCCGTCGCATTGGGCTGGACCAAGCCGGCCAGACGCCTTTCTGCAATTTGAGCAGCCAGGGCCAAACAAGCCGCAAACGCTTTGGGTTCAGTCATGCCGGCCTTGCGCGCGGCATACGAAATGCGTGACCAAGTGAGCGGGTCAACCCCGCGCAGTTTACCCATGGCGGGTAGACCGGCGACCATGGATTCACCCAACATGGCGGCAAAGTCTTCCGGTGGAACATCGGGTGGAGAACCGAGCAACTCCGTCAGCTTTTGGTGGTAACGGTCCTCAAAAGAACCGGCCAAACGCACACCCATCATGGGGTCGGCCAATCGAACCGACCAAGCGGCATTGGCTCGTTCCCAATTTTCGGAGGAGACGCCCGCTTTACCGAGGGCTTCACCCACCTTGACAGCGTTGCCTCTCGCCACAGCCACGTGTGCCGAGACTTCAGCATATTGTTCGAGGGATACCCCCGCAATCGGCTCAAACGGATCCATGCGCGCGAGACTGCCCCACGGCGCGGCGGGGCGTCAAGATGGAACCGTTACCAGTCGTTAGTCGATGGGGCCCTCGCCGCAACACTCGATCACGCAATGGTCACTCGCTCCCCGTTCAAAAGAAGGTGCGTGGCACGTTTTTGATCACCTGAAGTCGCCAAACCTGAAAAGCAAGGAATGCTCTGAAATGCTATGTCTTCAGGGCTCTCTCGATCTTCCCAAGCGCCGCCATTTTCTTGGCGCTTGATTAGGGACTAATACGGGAGGCATTCATTCGTTTGAAGAGCCCTCCTCCTGTGAGTACAAATCCGGCCTTTTGCAAATTGGGTAAGATCGCACATTTTTCAGGCGATTCACCGTCGATTTGAGTAAAGAGAAGCGTGCGTCTCCGGCCTCGATCCACAAGGGAAGCGAGCATGTTGGTGAGAGCGTCAACCGCGTGACTGCGGGAAGGCTCATTGGTGGGTAGAAAGGTAAGAAGTGAACTTTCGCCCTTTGAAATATAGCCAATCAACTCACCATCCCACAAAATCACCTGCGCACCGGCCGAGCGGCCCGGTTTTGCTCCCTGACGTTCAGGCCAGGGCAACGCCGCACCGTAGGGATTTGCCGGATCGGTGGCTGCGAGCATGAAACAGGCTGGATTTTCGGTAGAATCGCGAAAGCCTCGCAATCGGTCTTCAGCACCGGGCGCCGCAAACTGGGTAGCTCCAAGCGCCGAAACGAAATAGCCGCGCCGGACCTTACCACTTTCTTCCATTGCTTTATAAATGTCATATACAGCCGAGAAACCGCCCTCCACACCTTCGGCTCCCACGGCTTCACGCGTAACAACACCATACCGTTCTAAAAGGGTCTTGGCGAGCGCCGTGCGACGCTCCGTGTCCGACGGAGGTTTGATGGTCAGATCGTTGTGAAAAACATCGCGCACATGGGGTAGGAGCGACCAGCGCCCTTCACTGCCCGCGGGTCCGGTTCTGCGAGAACGGAAGCCTCGCGCGAGGATTGTCCGACGACTCTCCGTTTCTTGCTCCGGCCCTGCAAGCAGACTCCGAAGGGGCGCAAGAGTATCGTTTGTCACTTCAGAAGCCCACACGAGTTCCCACAAAGCCCCGAGAAGATCTTTGGGAAACGCCCCGGTCATCGCACACAGATCTGAAAAAAACAACGCTCCGCGGGTGGCAAGCAACGTGCGTATCCGCCCGGCGACTTCACTCGTTGCAGAACGAGGCCGCGGCGCCAAAAGACGCAGCTTTTCGGGGAGAATCAATGCGATCTTCCCATCACTCGCGCCGGATGATTCAAGCCCGATCCACACCACTTCACCGGCCGCGCACAACATGTCCAGATCTCCCGGCCGGTAGCGATCTACCCTGGAGGGTAAGATGTCACTTTCCAACACCGAGGCATGGAGAGGGTATCCTTCAAGTTGCTCCAGTGCCGACAGCAAACCTTCCACCCCGGAACGAGGTCGAATGAGCCCTTGGTAGTCAAGCGAAAATCGGCCCAACGCCGCATGCGAAACGGGCTCAATTTCGCGCCTCAACTTGGCAAGGCTCTTTCGCTTGAGTGTACGCAACACTTCCGCATCACATACCTCCCGCACTTTGCGACCGGAGGTAAACTCCCCCTCTACCAAACGCCCTGCCGCAATGAGACGGGCGAGCACTTCGCGCACCGGAGCAATCCCAAGCCCAAGTCGCAACGCCGGTTGCTCGGGTAGAAATGGACTGTGCGTGCGGGCATACCGCGAAATAAGGTCACCCAACGGATCGGCAACGGGAACGAGAAATGCCTTGGGTATAGAACGAGGCAGCTTTACTCCCAATGCGTCCCGGTATCGGCTCGCATCTTCGATGGCGATCACCCTTGTTTCACCGGCAACATCGCACGCGATCACCCGGTGTTCGCTTGTCAGATCGTTAAGCCAAAGAGCCACGTCGGCCGGGGATTCTGAACGGGCCGCGATTTCAGCATGGGTCAGATCACCTATTGAAAGCAAAAGGTCGTGCAGCGAGTCAGGCGAATACGCGGGCCGTTTCCCATCGAGGCGCTGAAGGTTTTTTTCGGTTTCCACCAGTGCATCGGGGTCAAGCAACTCACGCAGATCGGCTTCACCGAGCAGCTCCCGCAGTTGAGTTGCGTCTACAGCAAGCGCATGGGCGCGCCGTTCAGCCAGGGGGGCATCACCGTCGTAGATAAAGTTTGCAACATACGAAAACAAAAGGGACGAAGCAAACGGCGACGGGGTTTTTGAGTTGACCGATCTGACCCGAATGCGCTTGGTTTGAATTTGTTGTAAGAGGTCTACCAACGCGGGTAGGTCAAATACGTCGCGCAGACATTCACGGTACGTTTCAAGCAGAATGGGGAAGGTTGGAAACTTGGCGGCAACCGACAAGAGGTCACCGGCTTTTTTTCGTTGGGCCCAGAGCGGCGTTCGCTCGCCGGGCCGGCGCCTCGGCAACAAGAGAGCACGGGCCGCGTTTTCTCGAAAATGCGCTCCAAACAGAGATGTGTGGGCGAGCCCCTGTATAATCAAATCGGTAACGCCGTCGGCCGCGGGGAGAAATAGATTGTCGGGCGGCGGCTCGGTAGAATCGGGGAGCCGAAATACCATCCCATCATCGGACCAAATGCCTTCCGCCGTTGGGTATTTATCACCGTGAAGTTGAGACAATACTGCCTGCGACCAAGGGGCGTGAACCCGCGCTCCGAAAGGTGAGAGTACACATACACAAAGCGTACCCATTTCATCCAGGTAGCGCTCAATCACAAGGGTTTTGTCGCTTGGAACCTCCCCCGTTGCGAGCGCTTGATCCGTTACGTATTGCACCAGGTTTGTCGCCGCGCGTTCGTCCAACCCGTGGCGGGTTTTCAGGCGCTCCACCGCCTTGTCCCGCGACTCGGCCACAAGTGTACGCGCGAGCGTTCCAATCGCTTTGCCCAACTCCGCCGGCCTACCCGGCCTGTCTCCATGCCAAAATGGCATTTTCCCCGGCTGTCCGGGAGCGGGGCTGACAAGCACTCTGTCATGGGTAATCTCTTCAATGCGCCACGAGGAGGCACCCAGTAGAAACACTTCCCCCACGTGGGACTCAAACACCATTTCTTCATCCAGCTCACCTACCCGCCTACTCCCCTTCCCTTCTTTTTCACCGGCAAGGTACACACCGTACAAACCCCGGTCGGGAATGGTTCCTCCGTTCACAACCGCGATACGGCGAGCCCCGTCGCGGGCGCGCAGTCTACCCGTGGATCTGTCCCATGAAATGCGGGGGCGCAGCTCGGCAAATTCATCGGAGGGATATTTTCCCGACAACATGTCAAGCACCCCTTCAAAAGACGAGCGGGGAAGATCTGTAAAACAAACAGACCTTCGAACGAGCGAGTATAAATCTTCGATGTCGGCGGGTTCTACACTGACAATCGCCACGACCTGTTGGGCCAATACGTCGAGCGGATTTTGGAGGTAGATGGTTGATTCTACCTCGGCTTGGGCCATTTTTTCGGTGGCCGCCGCCGCCGCCAAGAGATCACCCCTGTACTTTGGAAAAATCACCCCCCGCGAAACAGCTCCCACAGAATGGCCGGCTCGACCGATCCGTTGCAAGCCTGAAGCAATGGAAGGCGGCGCCTCGATTTGAATCACCAGGTCAACCGCTCCCAGGTCAAGCCCAAGTTCAAGCGACGAGGTGGCGATAATGGCGGGTAGATTTCCTGACTTTAGACGCTCCTCAATGTCCCGTCGTTTTTCTTTTGCCACCGATCCGTAATGCGCCAGAGCAATTTCTTCTTCCGCAACATCGTTAATGGCCTGCGCCAAACGTTCTGCCAAACGCCGGCTGTTCACAAAAATCATTGTGGAACGGTGCGCCCGAATCAGTTCTACAAGTTTGGGGTGGATGGAAGGCCAAATGCTTTTTTGGGTAGGTTCATCGGGCGCTTTTTTTTGCCCGCGCGGCTCGGGTGTACCCAACTTGCTCATGTCGTCAACGGGCACCGTCACCACAAACTCCCAGGCCTTTTTCATGCCGGCGTTGACAATGTCCACCGGGCGCTGACTAACGAGTCCGCCGGCTGAAACGGTGTTGCCGCCCAACATTCGCGCCACGTGTTCAAGCGGCCTTTGCGTGGCCGACAGTCCAATTCTCTGAAGGGTAGGTCGCCCAGGTTCGCGCAGCGCCTCCAGCCGTTCAAGCGAAAGGGTCAGGTGCGCCCCCCTTTTTGTAGAAACGAGCGAATGGATTTCATCCACAATCACCGTATCTACCCATCGAACAATTTCACGCGCCGAAGAAGTGAGAAGAAGGTAGAACGATTCAGGTGTGATAATCAGAATGTCAGGCGGTGAACGGCCGATGCGCGCTCTTTCAGACGCGGGGGTATCGCCCGATCGAACAGCCACGTTCAGGGAGCGATGGGCTGCGCCAAGTTGACCGGCCGTTTGAGAAATGCCCGCGAGTGGAATGCGCAGGTTGCGCTCCACATCGGCGCCGAGCGCTTTGAGCGGCGAAATGTACACCACCCGACACCGCTCTTTTTTGGGCGGTTCGGGCGAAAACATGAGTTTATCAACAGCCGTTAAAAACGCGGCGAGCGTTTTACCCGAACCTGTTGGAGCAAGCAGTAGAGTGGAACGACCTTCGACAATGGGAGCCCACCCTTTGCGTTGCGCCTCCGTCGGTTCACCCAGGGTGGACCGAAACCACGTTCGCACAGGTTCATGAAATGAAGAGAGCGGGTCGCGAGCCACGTCTCGCTTTTACACGTTGCCGGGTCGCAGAGATAGCAAAAGCCAGTTTAGCGCCGCTTGGAGCGCGATTCTTGGAAACGGATCACGCGGTGACGACCGTTGCGTATGACTTCCACAACCAGATCGTGTTTGTCGGTGGCCGATTGTAGCGCGTGAACCCAGTCGTTTGGGGAGGTGAGTAGGTAGCCATTGACAGCAGTCACAATATCGTTTTCGCGAATGGGAAAGTCTCCCAAACGCGCTCGAATGGGTAGGCCCGCGACGAGTACGCCCGGAACCTCCCCAAGCGGGGTGACGTTGAGCGATGCACCCAACTCATTGCGCCAAGTATAAAACTCTCCTTCGGTAAATGCCTGCCGCCGCGTTTGAATGGATGCGCCGGCAAGTCTCAACATCTCGGCGCGCTCCCAAAGCTCAACCGGGTCATGGGTCATAAAACCGAGCGACGACAACTTCAGCGGCGTAACGCGCTCCGCCCCAGGCTCCGTTGAGGTGGGCATCGCTTCGTTTGAGGCACGCCACTCGCGAAGCTGAATGAGTGGCATGACCCACGCTTTGACTCCAACAGCCGCAAGCCCAAAAAGCCCGACAATGCCGCTCGCCATCACGAAACCCATTTTGTAACACTTGAGCAACGTGCGCGGTCGAGAAGTGATCGGCTTGGGTAGATTATGTGTACACTTTACAGGCAAGGGCAACGGTGTACACTGCGGCTCTTCTTTTGGAGCGTCGTGAACAACGTCATGGCAGAGGCAAACGAGCACACACCCACTTGAGCCTGATGGTATAGAACGCAGGTCGCATGCAGGGAGCGGTTTTGCAGGGGGCGGAGGTTCGGCTCGGCGGTACGGGTCGCTCATGCAACGAGCCGCTTTGCAGCTCAGGTGCCAGGCAGGTGTGGGCCCAAATCCGGGCCAAAATGCTCACCCCGCCGGCAAGATTGGTCTGTTTGACAGACGAGCCCACCGGTCTTTGCCAATTTGACAGTTCGCCCTACCCTTTGCCTTGGACCTGCGCCGTCCAGTGGGCGGTGTAATGCTTGTAGAGCTGCTGCCAGCGAGCGTTTAACTCGGGATTTCGCCGCAACTTCTCTTGCCAAGTTAAGTCTACAGTGAGGCGCTTCTTCAGGTCTGCGAGGCCATATTTGGCAAACACCGCATCACCGCGCCCCTTAAAAACAAGCAGCTCGGCGCAAAGCGACGCGTATTGCTCCAGCGTTAATTCAGGTGTGTTGGCGGCGGGCGTAGGAGGTGCAGCGGGTGTGGCAGCCGCAGCAGCCGCAGGGGGTGTAGTTGGCGCAGCGGGTGTAGGCGCGGCGGGGGCGGCCTGCTTTTGAAAAGGCACCACCCTTTTGAGGGGAGACGGTTGAGCATCAAGTGTTGTTTCACCCAAGTTGCTCGGCTTTTGCGGTGCCCCCTTGAAAGGTACCACCGGACGCAATGGGGAAGGTTGAGCGTCAAGGGTGCTTTCTTGCGGCTCGTCCGCGGGCGGCTTTTTGGGTGGGGCGGGCGGCTTGGGAGGTGGCCTCGGGGGCGAGGCTCGGGCCGCGGGCGCGGAAGACGTAAATGGCAAAGACGATTTGATAGGCGACGGTTGCGCCTCGACGGTGCTTTCAGAGTCGCTCGGAGACGACTTGACACCTACGGCCACTTGGGTAGATGCGGAGGGGCTGCTTTGTGCGGCGGGGGTAGAGCCGCTCGACTTGACGGGGGTAGGTGAGGTGGAACCGCTCGACTTGGCAGCCCCGGGGGTCGGCGCAAAGGGTAGAAGCGCCCTATTGATCTTGGCAATAATGTCTGGTGAAATGTCGGCGGTGCTGTTGAGCGCGGCCGGAGCAATATTCACGACGGGCATCACCACCGCGGTGGGTAACGGCGAACCGGCGGGTTGAGGCGCAGGGGCCTTGGCGGCTTCAGCAGCCGCCCGAACGTACGACGGCACTTCACGAATGGTAGGTTCTGCCGGAGTGGATGGAATGGGTAGAGCGGGTGTCGACTCTACTTTGGCCGGTGGCGGACGGGGAGGTTGCACGGCGCGCACCGGCGCGACAGCGGCGGGAAGCGGCGCAAAAAAAACGGCTTGTTCTTCAGCGTGAAGCTCGTCGACATCATCATCGTCGTCGTCTTCATTTTCGTTGTCGTCTTCTTCGTTGGCCTGATATGGTAGATCTACCGGCAAGCCGGTTGGAGCAGGCGGTGGTAAGATCGCCGCTTTTCCGGGTTGAGGCGGCTGAAACTCGGTGGGTTCGGAGGCGAACAGGTCACTCGCCCGGCGCTGCAACTCGGGTTCATCCTGCAGACGGGCAGACCAAAATCCCTGGAGTTGAAACACGTCGGTGACTCCCATCCCAAGTTCACGAAGCCACGCCGTGGGATTTTCTTCGAGCGAAAAACGTCGAAGAAAATAGATCCACGCATCAAGGTTAGAATCGATGGGAGGCAGCGGCCGGGCGTACCTTTGTCGCGCATCGGCCAAGAGGCCGTCAAACGCGTCTTGTAGGCGATCGCTTTCGTCGTCGGCGATGTGGTCTTGCCACGCTTCATCGGCCTTTTCAAACTGACTGGGATCAACCGCCTCGTTGCGAAACACCAGTTCCAATTCAACGCCGGCCGCTCGTCCCGCGTGAACCCCCGCCAGTTGGGCGAGGGTGACTCCGCAAAGGCGCAGTTGAGCCGGGTTCGCTTGGGCGGCATCCGAAAGAGTCGAATCCGATGGGCGTTCAGGAGGCGACACGGCGGGTAGTATACACGCGCCGCCGAGAAACACTCAACTACCATTCCAGGCCCACAGCCGTGTACGCTCCCAGCATCCATGCCGCGGAGTTCTTCCGAAAGTCGCCTGCGACCATTTCTCACGCGCCCCGGAGCCACATTTCGCTGCCACGCCGACGGTTTCTGTTGCACAAATATCCATCTCATTCGGCCGATTTCACGACCTGAGCGGTCAACCCTCGAACACTTTCGCACGGGCTGCACCGGTCGAGATCCCAACACGGGCGTTTATTACCTTCACACCGGCGCGGATGGAGCTTGTGTACTCCTGAAAAACGGAATGTGTACACTTCATTCATCGGCTGGATTTAACGAGAAACCTCGCATTTGTAGGCGTTTCCCGTATGGCCTGGCGGCCACCCCGCACGGTGGTCGCATTACCACGGCCCACCGTTGTCCATGTCGCACTGTTGGCGAACGCGCCGCTATCAACATCGAAGAGGCCGAGCGCTCCCTTGTCGACTCGCGCGGTCGGTTGCTCGTCAATGTGCGCGCGGGAAACCGCATTCCGTGGACTGAGCGAACAAACATGTCGTTTGACTCGTATGCCCGGCGCGAAAGCGAAATGCTCTCCGCATTGGCAACGGGCGCCGAACCGGTCGCCGTTCTGCAAATGGAAAATCAAAAAACCCGACCGGCGAAAGAAACATGGGAACACCTCGCGCGCGGTTTTCGAGAGGGAGACCGATTTGGAACACCCGGCGCCGCCCTGGCCTGGTTCGGTCATGCGCTGCTGCGATTGTTGGGGTTTGACGACCCCGCGCCGGTTCGACCATGGTCCGTAAGAATGGCGTCTATTCAGGCGCAACGCGCTTCTACAAATACACCTGAAGAAACATTGGGTGATTGGCTTTCCGACGCGATATGGGATTTGTCGTGGCTCGGGTATGGCTCTTTTGAAATTGCAAGAAGAGAATTGGCCATCCGCGTTCGAATTTTCGAGGTGTTGGTTGAAACATTCAGTATCGGAGGAACGAGGCCGGACGTAGCCGCGGCAGAGGCAGTTATGATTGTGGAATTGGCAGGCGGATCTGTGCGGTGGCAAAACGCCGCAGGTACACTTGGAGTCTGACGTTTCGCTTGCCACGTCACACTGACTCTTGTATTCGTTCGGTGGGGTTACACTATGTACACGCGCTTTCATCTTTCCACCGAGGCGCTTCCTGAGACAACCCGTGTTGTTCGCGTGTCGGGCACTGAAGGGGTAAATCAACTGCCCGAGTGGAAGGTGCGCATTCTCTGCCCGGACGGGCCCGTCAATGTCGATGATTTGTTGTGCGCCCCTGTCACGCTTGAAATCACCGATGAGGCAGAAGAGTCCATGCGCCTCATTGAGTTGGTCACATTCGACGTCGCGTTTGAAGGCAAAGGTCACGACGGCGCCCATTACGAACTTACCCTCTCCGCCCCGGTCGCTCAACTAAAGCTGCGCTCGGGGTTTAAAACGTTCCTCGACAAAAAAGTCGACGAGATCGTGAAAGAGGTGCTCACCGGCGCGGGTACACCCGATGATCGGCTTGTGTTTCGCCTATCTGGAAAAGGCTACGAAAAGCGGCCCTACTGCGTTCATAGCGTCAGTCCGGCTCGACCAACTTCAGCGTTTTCAAAAGCGCGCCGTGGGTAGGGCCGACAACGTGCGCATTGCTCCGGGTCGGGTGCTTGATATTGAAGGCGCGGCCGATGCTTGGGTCAACCGCCGGTACCTTGTTGTTCGAGTGGAACATACCTTTTCAGAAGGCTCCCGAAATGACTCGGGAGATGCTCGGTATGAAAACCGCGTCACCATGGTTCCGGCCGATGATCGAGCATTCAGGCCCGCCGCCGATTTTATACACCCCAAAATGGAAGGGGTCGAACCGGCGGTTACCACCGGACCATCGGGTGAAGAAATTCATGTGGATGATTTGGGCCGAGTAAAAGTGCGCTTTTTGTGGGATCTCACAGGTGCACACGACGACAAATCTTCCTATTGGGTGCGCACCACTCAAATGAACATGGCCGGCGCCATGTTGCTCCCGCGCGTGGGGTGGGAAGTTCCAATCGCTTATATCGACGGCAATCCCGACAGGCCGTTTGTGCTCGGTAGAACCTACAACGCCACGGCGATTGTGCCTTACGGTCTACCCGGTGGATCCGCCACAACCACCCTGCAATCGGCCACTTCTCCCGGGGGTGGAACCACCAACGAACTGCGAATGGGTGACAGCGGAGGCGGACAAGAAATGTTTCTCCATGCCACAAAAGACCAAACGGTTGTGGTGGGTGGGAGCGCCAAGTCAAACATCTCCTCCAACGAAACGCATGACGTAGCCCTCACCTTAAAACTTGGTATCGGCGGTTCACAATCGCTCACTGTGAGCGCATCTCAAACCGTTGACGTGGGCACCGACATGACAGTCATTGTCAAAGGTGGAAGGTCGGAAACCATCGGCGCTCTCGAACAAATCAAAGTCACGGGCAACCGCACCGTGGCAGCCGACGGCGCGTATAACGAGCTTATCGGCGCCGCCTACGGCATTCAATGCAACCAGTCCAATACAAAGGTCGACGGTGCTTTCACTCAACTCGTGGGTGGAACCACGTCGCTTACCGGAGGCCTCGGGTTCAGCGCATCGGTCGCAGCCGCCCACACCGAGGCCGTAGGCGGCTCTCGATCAATCACCTGCCTCGGTGGGTATGGTGACACGGTTCGAGGGGTAAAAGCCGTCACCGCGGGCCCCACCAAAGAAAAAGCCGGCGGGCCGGTTTCTACCCAGGGTAAAGCTTCAGGGTCAGTCACGGTGGGTGGGAGCGCCAACTGGAAGGCGAGTGATGTGCTTGTTTTGGAGGCCCCCACAATCACCATCGACGTGGCGGGTTCGCTCAAAGCGGGCGCACTCAAACTCGCGGGTGGGACACTCAAGGCCACCAAAGGCACAACCAAGCTCAAAGGCAACATCACCCGCAAATCCGGCACCAAGGTAGGTTAGCGAGGGAAGTATGGCGCTCGATCAACTCGTCACACTTACCATTGACGGTATCGATACTCCACTGCGGGTATCAAGCCTTTCCGTGCGCGAAGCCGTGTGCCACGCGCCGATCATTCGCCTCATTTGCGCCCGGCATGATCCTGAAGGGGAAGGCGCCCACTTTTCCCTCGCCGACGTCATCTCCAAAACAGCCACCGTGGCTTGGGCCGCGGGTGACGAGCAACGTTCGGTAGAAGGTGTTGTCGATGAAATCGAGGCCGTGGGAATCGGGTACAAACTCACCATTGTACCGCGCCTCGCCATGCTCGAAGACACATGCGACTACCGCGTTTTTCTCGACCAAGACGCGGTAGAAATCGCCACCGCGGTTCTAAAAGATCATACCATTTCGGTCGACAATCGCGTGAGTCGAACACCCGAAAAACGAAAGCAGTGCGTTCAATCGTTTGAAAGTGACCTCGCGTTTGTACGGCGAATTTTGGCAGAAGAAGGGGTCAGTTTTTATCTACCCTGGAGTGAAACCGACAAGGTTGTCTTCACCGACGGCGCATCGGGGTTTGACGACGTGAAGTCGGCGGCCCTTCCCCTCCGAGATCGAGGTGGGCTCGACAAGGATGGAAGCGTTTTTGATGCCCGGGTAGAAACGCGAACCACCCACGGAAAAGTGGTTCTCAACGACTACGACTTTGAAAAGCCCATGCTCGACCTCAAAGTCGAGGCTAAAGACAAAGTTGAAAAGTTTGTCCAGTATGAATACCCCGGACGTTATAAAACCCCCGACCAGGGGTCTACCCTCGCCCAAATTCGGCTCGAAGAGCTGCGCTCTCTCACCACGGTGCTGCGAGCATCCACGTCAAGCCGAGCACTCTCCGCCGGTCACGTGCTTGAGATAGAGGGGGGTGACGACCCGGCGGTTGGAAGGTGGCTCCTTCTTGAAGTGGAGCAGGAGGCTTCCGATCAAACGGCTCGGGCCACGGAGCGATTTCAAGCGCGATTTGTCGCTGTTCCCATCAATGGATCTTACCGTCCAAAACGTTCACCCATTCCAGCACAGGGTGGAGTACAAACGGCCACTGTCACCGGCGCATCGGGGAGTGAAATTCACACGGAACAGCACAGCCGGCTCAAAGTCCACCTCCGCTGGGATCGCGAGCGCCCCTTCGACGATACAAGCTCCATGTGGACTCGCCCAGTGCACCCCCCCACCTCGGGTGGATTTTTTCTACCGCGCGTTGGGTGGGAAGTATTAACCTCTTTCCACTCGGCCTCCGCCGACGATCCTCTGGTGGTTGGTCGCCTCTACAATGGAACAGCCGTTCCGCCCAACGGCCTACCGGGCGACAAGGTGGTCACCGCCTTTGGCTCGTGCACAACGCCCGGTGGGGGCAGCGCCAACGTCGTTTCAATGAATGACACAAAAGGCAACGAAATGATGTCTTTTGTAGCGTCAAAAGACTTCAACGAGCGAACGGAAAACGACAAGGTCACCGCTGTCACGGCCAACGACACGTGGACAGTGGGCGCCACCCGCAAGTTGATTGTCGGTCAGGTTCATGAAGTGGGGGTAAAAGGCTCTCAGAGCTACTCCATCGGTGGAAGCCGCACCGTCAACGTGACCGCCAATCAAACCATTAAAGCCGCGAGTGAAACTGTCATGGTAGGTGCGGCCCGCATTTTCAACATCGGCGGTGACTACTCAACCACCTGTGCCACGCTCACTCGCCTCGTCGGCGCAGCCAAAATCGAAACTGGAATTGAACATGTCAAACGTCAGGTGTTGGGAGCCTCCACGGTCATGGTGGGTGGCTCCTGTAAAATGATCGCCGGCGCCAACTACGGCGTCAACGTCATGGGCGCACACACGGAAACGGTCGCCGGCGCCAAAAAAATCAAAGCGAGCAAGTTTGGACAATCGGTCAAAGGCGCCCTGAACGAAACACTCGCCTCGAGAAAGATCGATGCGGGAGGCGACAGGGTAGAAGACTTTACAGCGAGTGCCGGTTATACCATCGGCGGCTCGGCCACACTCAAAGGGTCTGACGTGGTGGTTGTAGCAACCGGTAAGATCACCGTGAAGGCGGGGGGAGTGACCCTTACCATTGAACCTGGAACCGTCACAGTTGATGGTAAGTTTAAAGGGTCGGTTAAAGCAGAAGACTCAGGCGACGAAAACTACGAGTAGTAGGGTAAAAAAAGCCATGGCAAAGGTAAGATCCGCGGCGCGCACCACTTCCAACACAACCGCTCAAACAGCGGTGGTGAGGTCTGTAACCACCAACCGGTCCAAAACCGAAGTGACAACGGTGGGGCCCGGCATTGTGCCAGCGAAAATTGAAATGCGCGACATGGCCCAGGCCGATCCGGGTGCGGCCGGATCTTACCGCGTCAGAACGCTCGACGGACGGCGTTTTGCGGCCGTTTTGTCCGACGAAGTAGAACCCCAGTTTGCTGAAGAATGCCTGCGCTCGGGCAAAACCGTTCTCCTCGTTGATACAGAACGTGGCCCCACCATTTTAGGAGCCGTTCAAACGAGCCGTGGAATCACGCGTGAAGCCTCGGGTCTAACCACCCTGACAGCCACCGACTTGCGAATTCGTGCCGACAAAACCGTTGTTATCGAAGCGGGGCCTGTATCGCTCAAGCTCGACAAAAACGGCGTCATGCGCGCTGAAGGGGAGCGAATGGTCATTGATATGGCATCCCTCGTTCGGGTTCTTTCCGCTCTCATGGAGCTGCCGTAGGTACACCATGGCCAGCACTGTTAAAGGCAAAAACGTTGCAACAACGGGTAGCGGGCATGTGGCACCGGGTCCGCCGGCCACAAGTATGATCCCGCCGCCTCCTCCCACCGGGCCAGTGGCGTCGCCGTTTTTGTACGTGGCCAAATCGGCCACTGGAAAAAACGTTTGCCAACAAATCAAGTGCGGCGGTGATCCCGTTCTCAAAAAGGGTAGCACCATGGATATTGAGCTACCGGCAAACCTGCCGGCCAACGCTCTACCCATTAAAGACATTGTTACCCACGCCGTTCAAAAAGTTGCCAAAACGCTAAACGGATCCAAAAGCGCCAAAGCGAGCGACGTGGAAATCTGCGTCACCGGTGACGACGTGGTGCTCAATCTGCTCTCCAAACAGCTGGAGGTGCACCAGTCAAAAGGCAAGTTTATTTCGGGTTTGTCGTTCGTGAAGGCGATGAACTCAAAGAGTGAAAAACACGCCGCCAAAGTGTACGTTGCGGCCGAACCCGTGGCTGTTGCCTCGGGCGATGTGGTGGACACTTTCGTTGATTATACTCTGTACGGCATCGTGCCAATCACGTTCAGGAGGCACTACAACTCAAGCCGCTCCACTGAACGAACGCCGCTCGGGCGCGGCGGATTCACCCATTCTTACCATCAATATCTCACCATCCAAGAGTCCAAAGTCGTCCTTCGCGAAGAAGACGGGCGCGAAGTTACGTGCAGCCTTCCGGCCCCTTCCAAGAGTGAAGTCCATCGCGGCAGCCGCCTTGAGTTTTTTAGGCGAAATGACGGACAATCGTTTGATGTCAAAAACCTTACCACGGGTATTGTCAGGCACTTTGCGCCTGAGACGCGGGGCGGTTCAACCGTTCTCCAATCCATCTCCGACGCGTGGGGCAATCGGGTAGAACTCAAGTATGAAAACGGGTTGCTTTCGGCAATTACAGATCCGTTTGGTAGAAAACTGTCGTTTTCATCCGACGCGCAAGGTCGAATTGTCCGAGTTGACGTTTCGGCGCTTGACTACAAAATAACCCCCCCAAAAACAGAAACGCTCGCCTCTTGGTCCTACAATTACTCGCCTGAAGGTGACCTGGAAAGCGCGGTTGACTCGCTCGGCGTCACCGAAGCATACCGGTATGATGCCAAACACAGACTGGTTGAGAAAAAGGCCAAAAACGGCATCGCTTTCAAATACGAATATGACGAAAAAACCGGCCGTTGTCTGCGCGCTTGGGGCGACGGAGGTTTGCACGGATTTGAGTTCACGTATGATCTTCAAAAAGGGACAACAACGGCCCATGGCAATCCCGAGCCGCGGGTGTTTCACTGGAATGAAGACGGCGCAGTTTTAAAAGAGCGCACGTATGACTCATCCTACCTGGACGAAAACGTTTACGACGCCGACCTTTTGGTGATTGAACAGAAAGATGCCGCGGGTTCAAGTCGGGTCTACGAGTACAATGCGAGAGGCCATCTTGTAAAAGCCACCGACCCCGAGGGCAACGTTGCCACGTGGGAGTATGACGGCGACAACATGGTCAAGTGGACCGACGCGGGCGGGGGCGTGGCAACGTTTTCATACAATGAACGCGGGGCCGTTACAGCCTTTGTCACCCCGGGTGGAATAGCGCGCTCGCTCACCTACGACGGACGCGGCCTGCTCACCGGCATTTTTGGGCCAAGCGGAGTCCTCGTGCGCATCGAACACGACGACCTCGGAAACATTGCACGAGTTACCAAAGCCGATGGTCAGGTCACCCGCTATGAAGCCGACCTCTTGGGTAGACTGACAAAAAAGACCGATCCGGCGGGCGACGTGACAGCGTACACATGGGACGCGGCAGGCCACCTGACGAGCGTCACTTTTCCGCCGGGTGATACCGTGACTGTCACGTACGACGCCCTTGGCTGCCCCAAAGAACTCACCGACTGGAATGGAAGAGTTACCCGCTTCAAATACGAAGGCACGGGTCAACTCGCCAGGCTTGAAGACCCCGCCGGCAATGTGTGGGAGTACGTTCGCGATGTGAATGAACGCCTCCGATTTGTTCGCGATCCCAAGGGAAACACGCACGAAATCCGGTATGATCGCGCCGGTAGAGTTCGAGAAGAACTCACCTTCGACGGGCGGCTTGTTCGGTATGATTTTTCAAAAAACGGGCGCGTTTCTCGAGTAGAATTTCCCGACGGAATGTGGCGTTCGTACGAATTTGACGGCACAGGAAACGTCCTGGTTGAAGATTCACCCCATGGAACGCGCACCTTCCAACGCAACACACGCGGAGAAATTGAAGCGGCTCTACTCGACGAGCAGTGGGGCAAGGTGCTTGTTGAGTTTGAACGCGACGCCTTGGGTCGCATTGTTGGAGTTTCTCAAAACGGACGCGTTGTCCGGTATGAGTATGACGCCGCAGGTCGACTTACCACGCTCACCCTACCCGACGGTCGGCGAACGCTCTACTTCTACGACCTGATGGATCGCGTGGTGGGCATTGACTATTGTGGCCACAAAACGCTGCTTGTTCGTGACGGCAGCGGGCGTGAAATTCGAAGGTACATTTACGAAGCCAATGTGGACATTCTCACGGCGCACGGCCCCCACGGGTTTGCGGCGGAGAGGTCTGTCATGCTCCACACGCAGAAGGGGCCTCAAACCCTTTCGCGGCGCGGTTGGAAGTTTCAGGCAGGTGGGTTGCTCGTTGCGTCAGAAGACCTTCATTGGGGAAAAAAGCGATATGAACACGACACTCTCGGAAGGTTAACGTCGGTACACACAGCGCGCACGAGCGACGTTTTGGAATATGACGTTTCAGGCGCTCTCCATCGCATGGCCTCGCTCGATGAACAGTCGGCCCCCTGGAGTTTGAAACGAGGTGGAATGGTTGCTCGAACTCCCCATGCCGAACTTTCGTACGACGAACAGAGCCGCCGAAAACGCAAGACAATACTCCGCGATCACAAGCCCACGGGAGAAGCGTTTGAATATCTGTGGGATGCTTTTGGTCAACTCCGCGAGGTAAAACTGCCCACGGGTGGTCGAGTCTTGTTTGTGTACGACGCGTTTGGAAGGCGGGTCAAAAAGCAGGTGATTGGGCCCGCACCCGCCGACTCCGTGAGCCCCATGGGTACGCTGGGTACTCCACCTGAAGTGCAAACCACTGAATTTTTATGGGACGCCGATCACATTCTCGGTGAAATTGAGAGCAGCGGCCATGTTCGTGTACACACGCGCATACCCCTTTCGGGCGTGCCGGTAATGCAAGATGACAACGGGCATGCCACGTGGGTGGTTACCGATCACTTGGGTACACCCAAAGATCTCATCACTGGAAAAGGTGAGCTTGCTTGGACGGCAGATCACACCGTTTGGGGAAAGCTTGTGGCCGAAAAAGGCGGCGGCGTGGGCTCTTCTGTTAAAAGCCCCCTTCGACTGTTTGGACAATACCATGACAGCGAAACCGGCCTGTCGGCCACGCGGTACCGTTACTTTGACGCGGACCAAGCCAAGTGGATCAGCCCTGACCCCATTGGGTTGAGAGGGGGAATGGACTTATTCGGTTTCGGTGGTAACCCCACCAACACGGTTGACCCATTGGGCCTCAAGCCCTGCCCCGGTCTTGGGTATGTCAAGTTCACCGTTGATAAAAACGGCCACATAAACGGTATGACAGCCATCATCACCAAGGACATGTGCAATTCAGGTTTGGGTACGGATGCAAACGGCGGCATCATTCCACCGGGTTGGATCAGCCCAGGATATGACCGTGCGCACTTGTGGGCCAATCGCATGGGTGGGAGCGGCGATTGGGAACAAAACCTTGTCACCATGCGCGCGGATTACAATCAACATACCATGCGGATGATCGAAGACCGCGCCTTCAATACAGTGACGCCAAGCACGCCCATCACCTACGATGTGAACATTACCAATTACGGAAACGGTCGCCCCTCCAGTGTGGACATCACCTACGGGCCGGTGGGTGGAACCACTGTTACAGAAACGGTGCTTTAACCATGGCGAGCGCAAAAAAGGCCACACCTGCGGCAAAAAAAACAACGGCGACGACCAAAAAAACGGCCTCCCTTGCGGCCTCGATCCAGAGCGTTTTACCCGTTCCCAAAAAGGTGGTTGACGCTCCAAAACCCGCTGATTGGGCCTTTATAGAATCGGCCATTGGGACGCCGCTTCCAGCCGATTACAAGGAGTTTTTGCAAACCTACGGCTCGGGTACAATTTCCAACTACATGCGCGTCTTAAACCCGTTTTCTACCACAGAATTGTGGCTCGAAAAGGTAAGGTTTCGGCTCTCCATCTACCATTCTTCGCGCCGAAACAACCCTGTTCCCGGGTTTACCCTTCCCCCTCCACTCGCCCCGGTCAACTCCATGCCTTACCCAATCTTTCCAGAAAGCGGAGGTGTTTTTCCGTGGGGTCACACAGAAAACGGCGACGGCCTCCTGTGGCTCACCCAGGGAAATCCCAATGAGTGGAAAGTTGTGGCGGAAACGCGGTCGTTTCGATACGCAGAATTCCCTGGCACCATGACAGAATTTTTAACCGCTCTCCTGAGTGGGAAACTGACTTGGGGCGCGTTTGACCCGGGGGCTGAAAAGGTACCTCCGCCCAATTTTGCCGCCGACGGCGCTTCCGCTGGAAAGGGGAAATAGCCGTATGACTTTTGCGGACCTCACAAAAAAACTCGCCCCGCCCCCTGGGGTAGAACCGGTTTCTGAAGAGCGTTGGAGTCACGTGGAAGCGATGTTAGGCCACGCGCTTCCCGGCGATTATAAAGAGTTTATAAACGTCTACGGCGCGGGCAGTTTGGGCGATTGTTTGTGGGTATTGAGCCCGTTTTCCAAAGATCCTTCGGGCTTGCTCATTCGAGAGAATCTCGCTCGAATGGATCAATTGGCGCTCTACGGTAGGCAGGGAGTGTCCATGCGTATCAAAACCGCCGATCCAACCATTACCCGCGCGCTCGCGGCCCACGATGAGCGCTCCAAAGAACTGAGCACGTTGCCCCCGTGGCCGGACAAGTGGCTTGTTTGGGGCGTATTAAAAAACGGAGGCGCGCTCTATTTCCTTCGAAGCGGCGCCGCTGTTCGCTGGCAAAGTGTACACGTTGAACCCCCGAGCGCCGAGGGACTTTTGCCGCTCCCCGTTCAGCTCAAAGGGAATATGACCGCCGTTGTTGCCGGTCTTCTCAGTGGCCAGACCACGTTGAGTACACAAGGTGGAACGGCGCTCAAAGGATGCTCCCAATACATCCCCA
The DNA here is from genome assembly GCA_016712345.1 of Polyangiaceae bacterium. Taxonomy (GTDB): domain Bacteria; phylum Myxococcota_A; class Polyangia; order Polyangiales; family Polyangiaceae; genus JADJRH01. The sequence goes on along the minus strand of JADJRH010000002.1, from coordinate 330,163 downwards.
TTTCAGAAAAAACAGCACCCGCCTATTCGGTGACCGGCACAGCAGCCGTTTCATCCAACCTTGAGACAGTTCAACTCAAGCGCCCTCGAAAGTGAGATCCGGCCATGGGTATTACCTTCATTGTGGATGGAACCGAGCCGATTGAGTGCCGCGAGGTTCGCGGGGTAGAAAGGTTGGGTGAACTTTCCACGTTCGACCTTTTGCTCGTGTCGCCCGAGCCGCTCACTTCATCGTCGTTTCTCGGCAAACCATGCGTGCTTGGCATTCAAAACGGCGCGGCCCACAGACCTATCGCCGGGGTGATTACACAGTGGACAACCCTCGTAACTTCTCAAGCAACCCAGGGGAGGCGTTATAAAGCCGTCGTGCGGCCCCTCTTGGCTGTTGTTCAGCATCGAACGCGGAGCCGCATTTTTCAGGACATTACCATTCCCAATTTGGTCAAAAAAATTCTCGTTGAAGCGGGTTACCCAGACGATCACGTAAAACTGCGCACCATGGAGGAGCATGCCGCGCGGCAATACGTTGTCCAATACGCTGAAAATGACGCTCTTTTCGTTCGCCGTATGTGTGAAGAGGAAGGTCTTTTTTTCAGGTTTGAAGCCGCCGACGACGGGTCTGAAATCATTGTTGTGGAAGATTGCAGTTCCGACGCGCTCCCGGGCCTGACCGACAAACTTCCCCTCACCGATGCCGCGGCGCTTGGGCCCGCGTCAATCGCCGCATTCGATGCCGAGCTGCGGGCGAAACGGCGCCCCGGTAAAGTCACGCTCCGCGACTATGACCAAGAAAAACCCGCCCTCAAACTTGAATCAAACGCGACAGCGGGCACCGATACAGAAAAAACGGTGGAGGTGTATCAAGCACCGGGTGGATTCAAAACATCGAGCGTTGGTGATGCGCGCGCCAAAAAACGACTTGAAGCCCTTCGAGCCGACAGCGTAGTTCTCACATTTCGGTCAACAGCGGTCAACCTGGCCCCCGGCCTTTCGCTTGAAATTGAACCGGGCCCCGACTATTCAGGTTCGGCACAGGCAACGGGTAAATACGTAGTGGTGGCTGTCACGCACGAGTGGACTCCAACAAGTGGCCCTGTGATCGCCAAAATCCAAGCCATTCCGCTCGATCTACCCTTTCGCCTTCCGAATGTAACTCCCAAGCCGCGGCTCGCCGGAATACAGAGTGCCTTTGTAACGGGGGCTTCCGGCGAAGAAATTCATACCGACAACGCGGGAAGGATCACTGTTCAGTTTCCCTGGGATTTGGAGGGTGAGCCCAACGATAAATCGTCCCTTCCTGTTCGAGTCATGCAAGCGAATATGCCGGGCTCCATGGCAATTCCACGCGTTGGATGGGAGGTGATGGTCGCTTTTGAAGACGGTGATCCCGACAGGCCGCTCGTTGTAAGCCGCACCTATAATGGTAAGTTTGCACCTCCCTATCAACTGCCCGCCAACAAAACGGTTACGGCCCTGCAAAGCTACAGTTCTCCGGGCGGTGGAGGCACCAATTCCATTCGATTCGACGATGCGGCGGGCAAAGAACACGTCTTTGTGAATGCCCAGTTTGGCAAGTCAAAAAAGGTATCCAACAACCTGATGACTCAAACCGCCAACAACGAAAATACAGGTATCACAGGGTCGCAATCGCGCACTGTTTCCGCCAACGAAAATGTGAGCGTCACGCAGGCATATCTTACCGCTGTGGGATCGCAGTCGGCAACGGTGGGTGGATCGCAAAAGATCTATGTCAAAGGGAAAACCATTATTCTAGTGGGTAGTGAATCGGTCATGGTAGGAGCCGCCGTACTTGAAAAAGTTGGCGATCCGGTCACGGGGCTTACCAATCTCGGAAAAGCGGCGGTACTTTCAGGTGTGGGCGCAGCGGGAACATGGGGAGCCGTGGCCGCGGCGGTTGGCGGCGCTGGGATGGCGGCTGTGGAAGGTTACAGAACAGGCGGTTGGCGCGGTGCTCTGTCAGGTGCGGGAATGAGCGCTCTCGGTGTTGGAGCGGGTATGATCCCGGGGGGTGATGCCATTCTCTCCACTGTCCAAGGCATTGCCCAACCCGCGCCATGGGAAGCGGGTGCGGCCCCTCCCGGCGACAGCGCCGGCGGTGGAGGCGGATCCGGGGCGAGCGATTCATCCGCGGCGGCGGGGCCCGGTCCGGGGCACCGCAACACGGGTGTAAAAGGGGCCATGATGGAGATGATCGGAAGCACGTACGCGGCCGTTTCGCCGGGCAATGTCGGCTGGCACACCGTGGGAGCTTCCACGTTTCTCATCGCGGGTAGTTATTCTACCAAAGCCGCGCGGGGTGGAGTATCCGTGCTCGGCGCTTCTACCGAAACGTTGGGCAGTCTCAAGATCGAAACCAAAGGCCCTATGTCGCGTGATGTGAAAGGGCCTATCAATACCCAAATCGCAGGGTCGCTGAAAAGCGTCTCCAAAGCGAAACATACCATCAAGTCGGCCGCCTCGATTTCTCTCACTGTGGCCGGTTCCCTCACCATGAAAGGCGCCAAGGTGAGCTTTAACGTGGGAGGAACAACCGTCACAGCGTCCGACAGCGGTGTACTCATTGATGCCGCGAACATCAAAATCAACAACTCTTCCAAACAGAGCGGTGAAACGGGACACACATGACACTTGCGATCGTGGGCACCGGGCTTGTTTCGCCGGTGGGTTTCACTCCGCAGCAGCACGTGTTCTTCAGCGCCGCGGGCCTACCGGCACCGTCACCTTCCCCTTTTGTCGACGCCCAAGACAAACGGGTAGATGTTCGATATTGCCGCCACATTGGAGCCAAGGTTCCTCTTTCGGAGCGGCTTTTTCTCATGGCAAAACGCGCGGTAAAAGACGCGCTTGACCCACTTCGACAACTTGGATTTCTCACGCCGCGCGAAGGTGAAAAACCCGATGTTACCGATCTCACACTTTCGCTCGCGGTGTGTACACGCGCTCCGTCGGACCTTTTCAGCGCGCGGTCGGCCGATGATCTCGCTCGCGCCCTGGCGTCGGACTGCGGCGCTTCACTCGCTTCAAAAACGCATGGGGAGGCGGGTGTTTTTTCTACCCTCCGCGATGCAGAGTCACTTGCTGTAAAAAGCGCGAGTTCGATTCTCTGCGTGGTCGCTGTTGACTCGTTTGTCGACCTGAATGTTCTCGCCTACCATCTCACTCACCCCCCAAGTCCTTGGGCGCGCGACCCTCTCCCCTTTTCCGAAGGTGCCGCCGCGTTGGCGCTGATGACTCCACCCGGAGCGCGCCGCGCCGGCAGTCAGGTGATAGCCTCCATCGTGAAAAGCGCTGTGTCGAAGAGCGTCTCGGCCGACGACAACGACGAGCCGCCCGACGGCACGGCGCTGGGAAAGGTATTTCGAGAGACAGCCCAGGGCGAGGCGGTGGGCGCCGTATTTGGACAGAGTATGGTGGATGATTTTCGGAGTCAGGAGTGGAACTTTGCTTCGGCCCGAAACGCTGAAATGTTTGGCCCGGCATGCACCTTTTCAGGTGCGGAAGATTACGTGGGTAGAATGGGCGCCGCGGCGGGTGTTGCCAATGTCGTGTGGGGCGTTTCCACGTTGCGGCATCATCTGCCGGTGACTCCGGCCGACACCAAAGCCCACTTTTCATGGGCGATTTCTCCCGACGGCCTCCGCGGCGGAGCATGGGTAAGGTTGGGTGCCTCATGACCTCCGCGAAAGACCTCGCAAAACACCTGCGAGCCGCCTTTGACCGCATTGCTTCCATGCCAGATGGCACCTGGAAAACATCCATCCAAACCCCGCTGGGCGCTTTGCTCGACACAGTGGAAGGCTTGGGAGGCCCACCCAATCTGGATGCTGTAACGCGCGCGGTTTCCACCCTCGCACAGCGCGCCACGGTGTTGGCAGGTAACCATGCGCTCGACCTTGAAACGCTGCAAACGGTGGCGCGGGCCTACGGTGAAAGCCTACGGTGCCAAGCGCTTCTCCACCCCTCGGTTGGAACGCTCCCAACGCCCACAATCCCAACGCTGCTTGTGGCCGAACCTGAACGGGTTGTTTTGAAGTCGCCCGTCCGAGACGTTTTTCTACCCGCGAGCGTCTCTTCTGCTGCAACAACAACACCACTCGAAACTGTAACCGCTGCGCCCGAAAATGACGATCTGCCGTCCCCATTTGACGATTTTAAACCGGCTCCGGCTGCCTTGGGGCGAGGTCAACCCGATCCCGATCTACCCAAAGGGCCGCCTCCGGTGGTAACCGCGATCGATGGCAAAGGAGGCGCCATCGATGAGCATTTGCTCCATGAAGAGATTGTAGTGCTCGCGCTCGACCGCCTTTCCATGTTGGGAAGGCACCGGGCAGAAAGGCCCTTTGCCGCTCGTTCGGAGGTTGAAGCGCGCATCCTCGCCCACGTGGACGCAATGGTCAGCATCGGCGGTGCGATTGTCCCCATTCTTGTGGGCGCCTGGGGCCGTTCACTTTCGTCGCCCAACCCTTGGAACACCTGGGCCGCGGTATTCGCGTTGGGGAGTTTTTCGGGTTCGGATATTCTTGACGCGGTAGAATACGGACTGTTACGGTTGGCACCGACGGATGCCCTCGCCGCGCACAAGGCTTTTGAGGCCCTGGCCTGTTCTCCCCACCCAGAACTCGACGAATTCTCGCGGCGACTGCTTCAACATCCCCACTCACCTTGCAGGGCCGTGGCGGTCTACTTCCTGGGTAGAAAACAGGCTCTACCCATTGACCAGCTCCGGTCCTTTTTGTTTGATCCCGATCTTACCGTTCTGCGCGCAGCTCTATGGGCGGCCCGCCGGCTTGATGTAACGGCTGCCGAACCGCTTTTCCCCGTCGTACGCAAATGGCTCACCTTCCCGGATGCAACGGTGGCCTGTACGGCGGCGTCCACGCTGCTCGCGTGGGGTTTGGAAGATCCGTACCGCGCGCTTAAAAGCGGCGCACCTGAAACATCCAGGCTTTCGCAGCTCGCCGGGGAAGTGCTTGTTCGTGCGGGAAACAGTGAGGACAACACACTTCTTGCCAACTTGCTTGCGCGGGTTCCAAAGTCGGCCGCCACCTTGTCTACCCTGGCTCGATTTGGACATCCGGGTGCCTGGTCTTATCTGACGGCTCAATTGGGTGACGAAGATTTGGCCGACGACGCCGCAAACGCGCTTGAAACGCTGTTTGGCCCCATGGTCGACTCCGACGAGCGGCTCGACAAATCAGCTTGGAAATCGGCGCTGGCAAACGCGAAGCTCGACCCATCGGCGCGGTATCGGCGGGGTCGACCGTGGAGTCCCGCGGTGGTTGTGGAAGAGCTTCTGTCGGGAGAGCTGACGCGACGCGAGATGGGGCTGCGTCTTTCAGAGTTGCGGTCGCGCTGTGGAGTGACCGAGAAGGTTGATTTGGCAGCCTGGCTCACGGATCTTACCCCTGCCCTTGCCCCGCTGACGGGTGCGGCCAAACGCGCATTGGCGTCATACCGGGTAGGTTCATGGGATCATAAACTGCGATAACACTCGGCTGCTTTACCCGCGCAAACGCCGGCCAAACCACGCAAAACTACGCAAAGTCCACCGAAAGTTCACGGAGCACGTCACCTCCCCTACCCACGGGGAAAGCGTACCTACCCACCATTTCAAACCGCTTGTCATTGGGGTGAAGCACCAATGTATCCACGCCGAGAGGAATGGTAACCTTACCTTTGTGTTCAAACCGGGCGCGGGCAACCGCCTTCCAGTTGGGGATGTCAAATGCGAGCAACCCATCTTCGTGCATACCAAGCACAGAAACGGGGTCACCGGGCGCCAGAGGATTGTCGAACACCAGGCTTGGGTGAGCGCAGTTATTGTATTTGATGTTGTAGTCTGCCGGCATCATGGGCATGCGCGTGGTTTTCCACGTTTCATCGAATGTTCCGGCGTACGACCGACGCGGCAGCCAATGAGTCATGATCGGACCGAGACCGATGGGCGGATGTTTGTCATTGGCTGTTTTGTGAGGCAACGATGGGTGCTCTACCTGCGGCGCCGGCCGCCCAACCAGATCCTTTTTTTTCTTGGCAACGCCGACGCCCGCAGGATTGCGCTCTTCGATCTCCGTCAGGTCTTCTGTCATACCCCCGTAGGCCCGCTCATACACAATGGGCATACGCTCAAACGGCAGAGCCGCGCCCACCACAATATCGGAAGCGCCCTGAACAAACTGCCTATCTCCGAAAACGCGCACCGTGAGTGCTTTGGACGCCACTTTTACCGAAACATCGAGCGACTTGACGGCAGAACGCGAAACCGCCTCCCCGACAACCAACACATCGGCGCCGTGTTTGATATGACAAAGGTCGGAGGCAAACTGGATACTTCCCATTGGGTTTTCTACATTCAGGGGGACATCGTTTGCTCGAAGCGGAATTTGTTCTTCTGCGAGCGTCGCCTTCCCTTGTTGAATGTCAAAGGTGGCTTTGACAATGGCGACCACAACCGCCCGACCTTCATGGTCTGTGACAGCGAAGTCGAGAGCGACGTACGGGGTCGCATTGAGAAAACCCATACAGGCAGTGTCGCATACTTGTTGACCTGATAAAATCTCAAAACTATGGTTCGGCGCATAGATATGGCACAGGAGCCACACGCCCCGGAGATGACGCTTGAACAAGTGGCTGCTATAAAAGCGGCCCTGGCCGAGGCCGGAGCCACGTTGGCCAATGTGCTCGCCGCGCACTCGCTGACGCGCGACGAGTGGAAGCGGGCTGAAACCCACTACCTCGAACAAATGGCACAAGAAGCGTTGGCCGGCGGCGAACCAAACGTCGCAGAAACATTTGCGGCAGCGTTTGCCAAGGCCCAGGACGCGCTTGCTCCGGTTCCAAACCTGACAGTTGAAGAATGGGCGCGCCTACGTTTTGCCATCTCGGTGGTAGGAGTGGAAAAGGCGGTGGCAGCCCGAGGCCTTTCCACCGCCGACTATCTCCGCGCTGAGCGCCATTTTGCGCGCGTTTTTGCACGAGACGCGGCGGCTGCAGAACGCTACTCAGAAGCGTTTTATGAAGCCGAGTCTGGCCGGCAAAAAACCTGAGCCGCGGCCTACCTGCTCGGCGGATACCACGGTTTGGGCATGGTGTCGCTTGTCAGAAAAAAGTGGCTTTCCACTTCTTTATACATTCCGGTACCGGCAAACGTTTGAGTCAGCGGCGGCAAATGTGGAGCCTGCTCAACCTCTTTGGGTAGATTTCTCCACAGGAGAGCCACACGATCACCGTCGACAATCACTTTGGCGGTTACCTTTAACTCGGCCGAGCGCGAACTGCCCACGGCACGAATTGTGTACACAAACTGGAGCGATGTTTCAAACTCGCCTTGAGGTTGGGGCGGTTTCGGGTCAACCGAGATGGTCACGTCGGCGCTGACGGGTTGACCGGCCACTTGACCTTCCAATGTTGTTTTGATTGAACCCTTAAAAATGTCGCTCAAAAGAAGGGTTTTTGAAAACTGTGACTCCACGTTTTTTTGGTTTGCACCTTCTTTAGGGTGGGCGTGCATTCTAAACCCAATGACAAATTCGGGATTGTAGCCGGTGGGGAGTAAGGTCGCTTCTTGATGCGTTAGAATATCGGCGAGCGGGGTGCCCGGCTCACCTGCCACTTTTTTGCGAGCGGCGGCCAACACCACTTCGTTGAACTTCTGCCGTTCTTCAGACAAAACCGGCGCGGCCGCATTATTGGAGGCAAGCGCGACAAGAAGTGAAGTGGGTGACTTGGACGGAGTGAAATCTACCCAATGGGGGTTGGAACAGTCTCGGACAGAGAGGTCTTCCCAACACAGCTTTGTTGTGCCGCCGGAGAACGTTTCATACCCGTCGAACGAGGTAAGATCGGCATTGGCTCGAAATGCTACTTCCATGTGGTTCATCATCCGTTTGTATGGACTTCCAGGACCGTGCCACGGCACCACTTCATTTACCCAAACCCGGCGGTAAGAACCCATGTACACAACAATCGGTTTTGACTCGTGGAGATACGCTCGATCGTGCTCGGTTCGAACAAGAGCGGCGTTTTGAGCCTGCTCCGGCGGAACACTGTCAACCTTTCTATCTGTCGTGGCGAGACCTCCCCACGCGCCGCCGACTTTGCGAACTTCACCCGAGGGCGAAACCGTGTAGTGCGCCGTACTGGACTCAACACAGCTGAACCAAACCGAAAAGTGGTGAGCGTACTCTTCAACCGATTGAACAGAATAATAGTTTCTGAGCGCGCGAAGCTGCTCGTAGTCAGGGTGCGCGGGCAGCGGCTTGGAAGGTTGTTTCTGCTCGCTCCGCGCCTCCGGCGTTTCTTGACACATTGGAATTAAGATCGGCTCCGCTAAGGAACACCCCGCGGCACCGATGATGGGGATGCACACGAGAAACTGAGTGAGAACGGTGGACAAGCGCATAGGGAGTTGGACTGTTGTTATCCTATTTCGACGCGAAACGCACCCGCGCAGTTGACCGGACGGCGCGCACAGGACGAAGTGCTCGCCCGCGCGTTAAGTTGTTGACGCCCTGTCAGATTGCACTTGTCATTTATGAGCCTCGCATTCGCATTTTTAGAACGCCGGAAATGTGTCGCCCTTTCTGGAGGCACGCGGATTGCTGAGGGCGGCTCGCTCATGAATCGAATGCGATCGAATGTTTGCTTGGGCCTAACCCTAGCCCTGGGCCTGCTGGTTCAGGCCTGCGACGGTTCTTCAACGGAAACCTCAACGGGAGGTGCCGGGGGTGAAACGTCATCAACAACGGGCGGCACGGGTGGTTCCGGGGGTGGTACCACCACCCAGACCGAAGAGCCGGGGCCGTGGTCGTTTGACCTGGTCAGTGTTGAAAATCTACCCCCCGTATGGGGTGGGATTGTTGCGCAAGAATCGGGGAAAGTGGCTTATTTGGTGGGGGGCGTCGGTGGAACGGCGGGCCCTGTAACAGCCAATCTGGTTCGCGTTGAGCAAACCGCGGACGGGGTAAAGGCAACCGCTGTCACTGCTCCGATTTCAAATCGATACTGCGGCTGTGCCATGGTAGATACCAACCGAAATGAGTTGATTATCATCGGTGGTCGAGGAACAGATTTCAACGAAACCACCAATGTTGAAAAGGTAAACCTGACCACCAACGAAGTGACGGCCCTTGGATCGCCCGGCGCCGCTGAACACCCCGTTGGGTGTCATGCCGTCTTTTTAGCCGATCGCGACGAAGGGTACATTTTTGGCGGCGCCTCGGCGCAAACCGGGTTTTCAGATGTGATGTGGCGCTATCTACCCACCGATGGAAGCTTCACCGAACTGACGGCAAAAGGGCCACAGGCGCGTTATGACGGTGTCCTTCGCTACCCGGTGGAGGGTGGCCCGCTCTGGCTTTTAGGTGGGCTTGGTCCACTCAACGGTTCGCCCAATTTTCTAGCCGACGTTTGGAGTTTTGACCCTGCAACAGAAACGTGGACAGAAGTCAAAATTCAACCGGGTCTTAAACCGTCGGGACGACGTTTGCCATGGGTAGCTTTTAGAGCGGACATGACTTCGCTTGTCATGGGGTTTGGGTCCGACTCACCCACGGGTGCAAGCATGTTGGGGGATCTTTGGCAAATGGACCTGAACACGGGAACGTGGGATCAGCAGACTTTGGGTGGGGAAGTAAACGCTGGAGCGCGGGGGTTCGCCTTATGGCTCCCCGGACCACCGGGCAGCGCGGGCCTGTTGAGCGGCGGCCTTGAAGACTTGGGCCTGTCAAAACAGGCATTGGTAGTCAAGTCGCCTTCGGACGGCAATTATCGCTAAGGTAGATAAATGGTGACGGTTTCTTGGTAGAAACCATCCATATAACAGCAGCTTGTGTCAGGGCAGCCAAGGTCCGTCAGGTTGATACATCCGCAATCTGAAATGCCGTAAAGGCAAGTGGTTTGAGCATCTACAACGTTGCGGCACTCATACGACGGAGTTGACCCCTCGGGCCCCGCGTAGGTCACAATACAAAACTGCGTATTGTAGGTGCATGTTTCTGTACCGCACGAGAAGGTTCCGTTGGCACAATTGTCGGCCGGGGCAATGGGTTTACTCTGATCCCACACCAGACACTCGGCGTTAAACTCAAATACCTCACCATCGCAGAGGCAAATCGGACCATGGTTTTCTTCGGTACCGTCACAGGTGATTTCTTTGCACGTGCCGGTTGCATCTGAACCGCACGAGTTGGCCGGAAAAACGCACGACTCTCCCGCCGTTGTGCAGGGCATGGCCACGGAACAATCGCCCACCGGCGCGGTGCTGCCTGTGCTGCCCCCGGAGCCGGTAGTAGAGTTGCCTCCCGTTCCAGACCCGGCGGTCCCCGCCGCTCCCGTGGTTTCACCCCCCGCCGAACCGGCGGAGCCCGCCGAACCGGCGCTTCCACCCGAGCCGTCACCACCCCCGTCACAGGCGGGTAGAATGAGCGCCAAACCAAGCATCCACAAGCGCTTGTTCATGATTGTCTCCTTGCTGCCAAGCTGATCAAACACACCGGAACGACATTATCAATCATACCACCAGATAGCGAAACATTGGATTATTGTGCCCGAGGGCCATAATAAAATCATACATCTTTTCACCAAACTCTTTGGCGGCGTTAAAAAGCGGCTTTCTGTCGCGCCGACTCACAAAGATTGCGTGAAGTTCGTTTTTGGAGCGATCTGTATCGCGGAGAAATTGAGCGTAGAGAGCCGTTAACTCCCGCCCGATTTCTGTAACGCCCGGCGCGGTTTTCGCCTTGTCAATTGCCTCGCGTAATCGATCCATGGGTGGCAACATGACCATGTGATCTACCACTTCACGCGTCACGTGAGCGCGCTTCTGTTCGGTTTGGGTGCGGTACGCTTCAGCCATTAAATATGCAACGCTCGAATAACAAAGAAGACACCGGCTAAATCGCAGTTTATAACTGCGTAGGTTTTTGTCGGCCTCCAGGTCCAACTCGGCACGGGTGCGTTCAGGCGAGGGGCCGGCGGCAAACATCCGTTCAACTCTGCGCTGTTTGTCGGCCGTTTTCGATTCGTAATTCAGGAGCATCATGCGCCAGTAGCGAATGATGTCGTTGAAGAAAACAATGGGTAGATAATCTTCCCGGTGCGCCTCCACATTTTTCCAATATGCGTCGAGAGCTTTTTTTGCGAGCCTTTCGTGCGCAAGGTCACCGAGCAGCGGTCGACTTTCGAGAAGCAGGAGCATGCGCACGGTAAACGTGTTTTCGGTGTCGTCACTGGGCTCCCCCAACCGCTCAATTAAGTGTTCGGCGGCATGCAACTTGAGAAAGCTCGCGTCGTTGGACGGGTCTTCAAAACCTTCAGAACGAAGAGCACGAATCACCGCACTTTGCAGGCGAATTTCATCTACCCTGCGGGGAGAACCCTGCTTGACGAGGAAAAGGTCAAGATCGCTGTAACGAGAAAGTTCTCCGCGCCCACCGGAGCCGACGGCGTAAATGCAGGTGTGATGCCCGAGCAATTCAACCCTTTCTGCCTCGGGAATTTCACGGAGTAGAGCGTTTTTTACAGCCGCAAGCCGTTCATCGGATCGCCTGCGTCGTTCGGCAAGGAAGAGGTCCACTTCCGTCATGCGTTCATCGAATATCACGAATGCCCCTGATCTTGGAACTGCGTGTTACAAAGTTCCAAGACGCGGGCATTTTCAGGGATGCGGGCAACGAACGAACCGCGAAGGGTGAGATCACTGATGCCCGCGGCGCGGCGCTCGATTTCTACTCGGGCGCGACGCAGGGTAGATTCTGCCTCGTTACGTTGTCCAAGCTGAATGAGACTTTCAGCGCGAACGAGGTAACAAAGCACCAAACACTCTTCGATGTTGCCCGTTTCATCGGCAACCTTGAGGGCAATATCTGCTGTGGCAATAGCTTCTTCATGGTGACCACGCGCGCGTTGAGCGTCGGCGAGGCGCGTCAGCGCTGTAAAGCGAATCATGTCCGAAGGAGCCAATGAAAGGGCCAGATTCGCCTCACGTTCGGCGGCGTCAAGATCGCCTGCCAAAAGCTGAACGGCGCTCAAAAGCGCGTGGGCACTCGACTGAAGGCGCTTGTCTCCTTGCAAATCAAAGGCGATCAGGGCTTCTTCTTGAGAGATGCGCACTTCATCGAGTTTACCCAGGCGAAGCAGCGGTGACCCCAGGTCGTGTTTGGCATGGGGCGCGAGGCTTGTCAGACCCATTTTATCAGCTGCGGAAATGGCCTCGCGCAGCGCTTTTTCGGCCTCTTCAAGAGCCCCAAGTTCGCCGAGATACCATCCAAGGGTTTTTCGCAACGCGCACGCCGAGCGCATGTCCCCGGCGGCGTCCGAAGCGATGACAGCGTTTCGCAGCTGCTCTATTGAACCGTATAGATCGCCTGAATACGCTGCCTTCGCCCCACGTGCCCGCGCCAGTTGAGCGGCAACGAGAGGTTCTGTTTGAGCGGCTTGGTGGGCGATCTTATCAAACCACTCTAGAAAGGTTGTTCCGAGGGCAGTATCGCCGAGAATAAAACATTGGACAATACCGTTTCCACCCACCGATGCGAGCGAAATGGGTGGACAGCTTGCCGCGTCCAACTCAAGAAGCGACCGCGCGACTTTCTGTACACTTTCAAGGTCGCCGAGTTTTCCACTTGAAGCCACCGCCGAAGAGCAGGCACGAAAATACTCCGGCTCGGGGGGAGCGAGGTGTTTCATCGCAAAAAACGCCTGTTCTCGCGCGGCTGTCAACTCGCCGCGATGCAAGTTCGCCTCTGCCGAGATGGCCGCGGCCCGGCCTCCGTGAATGGGATCGTTGCTGAGAGCCGCAGCCTTGGCAGAAAGGGTTACAGCCGCCGCAAAGTCGTTGCCGTCGAGAGCTTGTTCCGCTGCCCGCAGAAGCCAGAGCGCGGCGCGGGCAGAGTCACCTCCCAACTCAAAATGCCGCGACAACACGGTTGGATCACGCTCGCCCGAGCGCACAAGAAAGTTGGCGGCGAGTCTGTGACCCAACTCGCGATCGCTCTCATGGAGCATGGCGTACGCAGCTTCCTGTACAAGATCCTGTTGAATGACAAACTCGGTTTCACCCACAAAACGCGATAGGGTAGATCGCTTGATCCATTCGTGTTCATCCAAGTCGCGAAGCCAATCGGCAACCGTGGAAGATCGGAGTGAGGTGAGTTCTGTAACGGCGCCTTGCCAAAACGTTCTACCAAAAACGCTCGCCGCGCGAAGCACCAAACGCGCCGCCGGATCGAGCGCCGCGAGACGAGCCTCCACAACCGCAAGCACTGTGTCGGGCAACTCGCTGCCGGGTCTTTCGGCAACGGCCCGCACGATCTCTTCCAAGTGGAGCGGATGTCCACCGGCGCGTGAAACAACCTTTGACACAAGGTCTTTGTCCGCGGCGGCCCCCAACACGGAACGAACAATTTTTTCGCTCGCTTTTGCGGAGAGAGGCCCCACGCGAATTTCTTGAGGCACCCGTTCGTGCCATAACTTGGGAAACAAATCTCCCACCGACTCGCGCGCTGTGGCGACAACGAACAAGGGTAGATTTTCGAGCGTTCGAAGGGCGCTGTCGATGAGTTTCACCGTGGGTAGATCGGACAGGTGCAAGTCTTCAAGAACGAGCACCAGAGGCGACTTGGAGCACTCCGCAGCAAGGAGTTCTTCAAACGCGCGGCGCCTTTGATCGCCCAACAAAAGAGCGTCTTTACGAGCCGCTTCAATCTGCGGGTCGCTGTCGTCGGGAAACGGTATACCCACCATTTCCCCAACGAACGCTGTCACGCTGTTTACCCTATCAGCGGGTACACGACGAGCCACGACTTCGCGCAGCGCAGCGCGTCGAACATCGTCGGGTTCACCCCCCGCGAGGTCCAACATGGAGTGCACCGCGTTGGACAGGATGGCAAATGGGGAACCGGCGTTCATCACGTCGCCTCGACCTACCCATTCTATAAAAACTTCACCCCTGTCTTTAAGTCGGCGCAAAAATTCGCGTCGAAGGCGGGATTTGCCGGCACCGGCGGGGCCTTTGATAATAACCACCTTGGCAGTCGACTCTTCAGAACATTCACGGTAGAGAGTATCAAGGATTGAAAGTTCGGGTTCGCGCCCCGCGCACGGAACCACCTTGCCCAGCAAACGCCCTTGATCTTCTTCCCGGAGGAGCCGGCCTCTCAAAAGGTAATGTTGGGTAGATCGGTCAATGTCAAACCTACCGTCGAGAAGACCAAAAGAAGCGTCGTCGAGAACCGGCGGCAAATCGTTGTGGGCGCCTTCACCACCGCCGAAAGCGCGCACCAAACACGCCGCGGCCCGGTCGAGCACTCCACCGCGTTTTCCCTTTCGTCCGGTGGCCACGGAAACCGCGGAGTCGGGGAAAGCCGCGTGCACAGCGAGGGCGCACAATGCCGCCTGGGTGGCTTGATCTACCAGTAGACCCGCGCCTTCACCAATCAGGGCAAACGCGCCGCCTTGAACAATTTCAACCCGGCATTGGTAGCGCCTCGCAATGGGAGTGAGCTGCTCGTTCCGCGCGACAACGTCGGTCGTAACGTTGAGTGTTGCATCGTCCTGAGCGGCATCCGCTGCCAATTGAAGCCCCACAGTGGGTAGAGTTGGCAGTGAGGCCGCCGGAACAACGAGCACCACCGGAACCAGTTTTCGCTCGCCTTGGGTCATCCCTTCACGACCCCGGGACACCGGCGCTTCGAGATCGTGAACGGCGGCCATGAGCGCGGCAGCATCGGCACCGTTTTCAGGTCGTGACTCTCGATTGTGGGCGAGCAATCTACCCAGGAGGGCGTCAAGCCCGGCGGGCGCCGTGGGCATGATATCCGAGAGGCGGGGAACCGGCGCCGCGGTGAGCTTTCCAATTGCGGCAAATGCGCTGTCGGCCGCAAACGGTGAACGCCCCGCAAGGCACTCAAAGAGTACACAACCGAGCGAGAATACATCGGCCCGCGAGTCGGTTGTTTGTCCGGCCAACGCTTGTTCGGGTGCGAGGTAACCCGGTGTTCCGGTAACTTGCAGCGGTTGTGAAACATTCAACCGGCTGTTTTTGCCCCGATGCGAAATTCCAAAATCGATAATTTTGGCGTCTTCGAGTCTACCCGACGAAAGAAGAATATTGGAAGGTGTCAGATCGCCGTGGACAATCCCATTTCTGTGAACCGCCCCCAACCCTTCTGCGAGCCGAATGGCAAGCACCAAACTTTCAGTCACACCCAGCGGCCCGAGCTTGAGTCGCATTGCAAGGGAGATTCCGTCTACCCATTCCATCGCAAGGTAAGGTTGACCTTCGCTTGTCACTCCGTGAGCAACGTACCGCACCACCGCGGGATGGTGCGATTCTGACAGAGCGTGGGCTTCTTGGAAAAAACGAGATGTGTCCACAACGCTCGGTCGAAATAACTTGAGAGCCGCTTGTGACCCCGTGACCTTGTCATGCGTGTGGAAGACAACTCCCATGGATCCTTCACCCGCCGCGGAAAGCACTTCAAAACGGCCGGCGATGACCTCACCCACGTTTGCGAGGGCGGCTCCCGACCTCGACTTGGACTTGGGTGCACCGGTGAGAGTTGAAATGTCATCGGAAGGTTTGGCCCTGAGTGCGACCGTTTTTTCGCTGTGGAGAGAGCCGGTAGAAAGTGACAGTCGCGCCCCCGCCGATTCACCTACCGAATGGGAGTCCTGACTGGAAAATGTGGAGCGAACGCGCGCCGGCAGGCCCGCCGCGGCAACAAATGCCTCCGCAAGTTCGAGCGCGGACTGAAAACGCGTGGCAACGGGCCGCGACAACGCGCGCACAAAAAAGGAGTTGAGTTCAGGATTGAGCCACGGCGCAAAACTCGTAACCGACGGCACGGGTGCCTGACTGATCGCTATAATCAGATCGGTCACGTCGTCGCGATCAAACGGCAGGGCCCCGGTAAGACATTCAAAAGCGACAACACCGAGCGACCACAAATCGCTTCGATAGTCCAGCGCCGTTGCTCCCTTTGTCTGTTCGGGGCTCATGTAGCTCGGTGAGCCCATCACCATACCCGGCAGCGTGCTTATACCCGGCTCGGAGCGAAGTTTTGCAACACCGAAGTCAAGCACCTTGACAACTTCTTCGCGCCCCGTTTTCGCCAAAAATACATTACTCGGTTTCAGGTCGCGATGAACGACGCCGGCTGCGTGCGCCACATCGAGCGCTTTTGCTATCTGGTCAATCACCTCGGCCGTTTCATCCACCCGCAGATGGCCTCGCGCAGCGAGCCGCATCGCCAAGTCCTGGCCTTCAAGGTGTTCCATCACGATGTAGGGCGTGTCGCCCTCCACACCGTAGTCGTGCACTTCAACAACGTGCGGACTTGTAAGTCGCGCAGCGGCTTTTGCTTCGCGTTCAAACCGAGTGCGCGCCTCCGACGACGACGCGAGCACGGGCGTCATCACTTTCACGACAACAGGCACGTCAAGCTTGATGTGGCGCGCGCGCCAAACGGCACCCATGCCCCCTTCGGCAAGGCGTCGCTCCAAGAGGTAGCGCCCGCCGAGCAATACCCCGATCGCCGCAAATGACATGGTCTACGTTGCTGCCCGCCCTTCGAACGAATGTCAATGCGCGTGAACGATGATCACGTCGTCGGGCCGTGATATGGAGGGGAAAAACGTATGCCCTTCGTGATCTTTACGGCCCCCTATTTCACCGACGTTGCCATTCGATTCATTGAAGCGCTCTCTCGACTGCCCGACATGAAGTTGGGTATCTTGTCGCTCGAACCGTTCGACAAGTTGCCGAGGCGCCTGCTCGGCGGCGTTGCGGCCTACCTTACCATTAAAGACGTGGCGAGTTCGGCGGAGATCGAGCGCGGTGCAAAAGCGCTTCAGGCTTATGTGAAAGAAGACCGGATTCATAGGCTCTTCGGCGCTGTTGAACAAATTCAAGAAGCGCTCGCCGAAGCGCGAGAACACCTCGGGGTAGAAGGGATGAGTGTGGAAACGGCCAAAAACTTTCGCGACAAAGGACGGATGAAGTCGCTGCTTCGTGAGGCCGGTATACCCTGCGCAAAACACAAAACGGTTTACTCAGAATACGAGCTGTGGGAGGCTACCAAAGAACTCGGGTTTCCGCTGATCGTCAAGCCACCGGCCGGCGCGGGTGCAGAATCAACGTTTCGAGTCAACGACGCAGCGCAGTTGAAAGCCGAGCTTTCAAAAGCGGCTCCAAGCGCCGATAGACCGGTTCTTGTGGAAGAGATGGTGATTGGAAACGAACACTCGTTTGAAACAATCACCATCGGTGGAAAGCACATTTGGCATTCGCTTACCCACTATCACCCCACCCCGCTGGAGGTGCTGCGCAACCCTTGGATTCAGTGGAGTGTTGTTTTACCGCGCGAAATCGACGACCCGAAATACGACGACATTCGGGATGCGGCGTATAAAACGCTGGACGTATTGGGTATGGACACGGGGCTCAGCCACATGGAGTGGTTTCGACGAAACGACGGCAGCATTGCGATATCTGAAGTGGGGGCCAGGCCGCCGGGAGCGCAGTTTACAACGTTGGTAGGTTTGGCCCACGAAATAGACCTCTGTTACGCGTGGGCCAAAGTAATGGTGTACGGCGAGATGGACCCTCCGAAGCGCCGATTTGCCGCCGGAGCAGCCTATTTGCGAGGACAGGGTACAGGTAACATTCGAGCGATCACCGGCATTGAACAGGTGGAGCGGGAAGTGGGGCACCTGATTGTGGGGTCAAAACTTCCCTCCATTGGACAAGCCAAAGGCACGGGGTACGAGGGCGACGGCTACCTCCTTGTTCGGCACGAACGAACCGAAGTGGTACAGAAAACCCTCCAACACATTATCTCCACGGTTCGAGTGGAGTGCGGTTGAGTTGAGCGACACCTGCGGACGATTGTCCTCGCACCCGGCGGCACACGTTTGCACATTCACTCATGAAATTCACGTGAGCGCTCAAGGAACCGTTCCATTGACCCACCCAATTTGGTAATCTCGTGCTCTTGGTCGCAGTCTTGCTTCTGCGTCCAAGACTGCTCCCTTCCCGCGGGCGCAATCTGAGGTCAATCCCAACCTGAACGTTGGTTTTCACCCTCCGGTTTGACCCCAGCGTTCGAGAGGAGCACACGCGAGTTTCGCGCAAAATAAGGAGCGATCACAGATGCGGTATTCCACGAAATCTGCGTGGGGAATGTTGGCAGTCGGTGCGTGTTTGGCGGGTTGTCATGCGGAAGAACCCGAAGCACCGGCAACGTCTGTTCAAGCGGTGACGCTTTCCAAACAGACCATCTCCCTTTCAACAGGCATTGATCTGGCCTACATTGAAATGGGAAATCCGGCAGGAAAACCCGTGATCTTCCTGCACGGCTATACAGACACATCGCGCTCGTTTTATCCAACGGCCACGGCCCTTGCTCAAAAAAATCCAAACCTGCATATTTTTGCCTTGGATCAACGCGGGCACGGCGCCTCGTCAATGCCTCCTGCCGCTTCCTGTGCGCACGCACCTGAAAACTGCTTTCGACCAATTGACCTGGCAAACGACGTGATTGCTTTCATGGATCAAAAATGCATTGATTCGGCGGCAATTGTGGGCCACTCAATGGGTAGCTTCGTGGCGCAGGAGCTGGGGCTCACCTACCCGGAACGGGTAGATCGCATGGTGCTCATCGGAACGTCCGGCAAAATTCAGGGCAACTTTGTCTTGCAGGAGTTTATCATCAACGAGCCTGTGGAGGGAAGCTGGAAAGCCGGGTTTGAAGCGCAGGGGTACACATTCCCCGACGACGTTTACAACCTGACCCCGCTCGATGCCAATGCCGACGCGCTGTCGTGGGTAACCTACGGCTGGGTGGTTGATCCCGCCGCCGATCAAGACTTTTTGGCGGAGATCGTGCCTGAAACGGCTTCCACAAAAATGGGAACATGGATTGGAGCTGCACGGGCACTTTCACAGGTGGACAACACCGAACGTTTGAAGAGTCTGACAGTGCCGACATTTATCATTTGGGCAACCCAAGACGCGTTCTTCTACGACACCGATCAAGCCGCGCTGCGCGAATCACTCGACGTGCCGGCTTCGGCCTGCGACATGAGTTATTACTTTAAGCAATATGGGAAGAGGCCTCTCTCGGAGCTTGGCATTCAGATCGACGACCTGGGTCACAACACCCAGTGGGCCACACCTGAAGAAACAGCCACCGATATTGCTTCTTACCTGAAGCACAAGAAACCCACCAAAGACTGGTATTATTCAGCCAACGGTGACCCTCAGACAATTGTCACAAAAAAGGGTAAGGCGCCCATGTCACACGCACCGGGCAACAAAAACTGCGGCTTTTAGCGAGTCAGCTTGCGGGGGGTGTCCACTTTTTGAGTACCGCCGACAGTTCGTTCATGTTCACCGGCTTTGACAGGTGGTCATCCATTCCACTTTGAAGACTGCGTTCACGATCTGTCAACAACGCATGTGCCGTCAGCGCGACAATCGGTGTTCGAGGTTCGCCCGGCCGGTTTTCGGCTTGCCGAATGAGACGAGCGGCTTCATGCCCATCCATTCCCGGCATTTGCACGTCCATTAGAATCAGATCAAACCGGCGGTTTTGTGTGGCCTCTACCGCTTCTTTTCCGTTGGTAACAACTGTCACATTGCACCCCAACGTGCGGAGCATGAGATCCGCCACTTTTCGATTTACAAGGTTGTCCTCCACCAAAAGCACCGACCTTCCTGAAGGAGTGCGCCGCGACGACGGCGGGCTCGAAACCGAATCAACTGGAACATCCAGTCCGTTTTTGAGCGCAGCCGCCCTTCGCAACATGGCCACGAGCATTCGATGATGAATCGGCTTTCGGAGCCGCTCAAACGGTTGGGAATTGAACTCGGTTGAACCTGCATTGCACAAAAGAACAATGGGTAGATCCGGCGCCTTTGTTTCCAATCTGAACGCGGCGACGACCTCGGTGATTCGATCGCGGTCAAATGTGGCATCGATAAAAACAACCTCGACCGAAGGATCGCTTCGCACAGCGGCCAACGCGCTTTCAAGCGTGTGCGCCACTTGAACCGTCACTCCCAAATCGCGCATTCGCTCAGCAAGTGCAACACACCATGGTCCTTCTTCTTTTACAAGCAAGGCACGCACGCTCTGAAGTTCAGGGAGAGTGGACACCGCCGGTTTTGAGCTGGGAACGTTTTGCACCGGGACTTCAAACCAGAACTTGGCGCCTTTTCCCAATTCACTCTGAATGCCGATTTGACCTCCCATCAGTGATACGAGTTGTTTGCAGATCGCAAGTCCAAGCCCGGTTCCACCGTAGGTTCTGGAAAACGACGCGTCGGCCTGGGCAAATGGGTCAAAAATGAGGGCTTGGTCTTCTTTTTTTACTCCAATACCTGTATCGGAGACTTCAAACCGCAGCAGGGTTGTTTCTTCCCCCTGTTCGGGCGCGGAAACGGTCACCGTCGCCCCTCCGCTTGCTGTAAACTTGACGGCATTGCCAACCAAGTTGAGCAGAATCTGACGGAGACGCCCAACGTCGCCTATCACAATATCGGGCACGTCCTTTTTCACTCGAAACGATAGGCGCAATCCCTTTTCATCGGCCCGCGGAGCCACCAGATCAAGTGTACCTTCTACCAAGTCCACAATGCGAAGCGGGGCCTTGGCAAGCTCCATTCTACCCGCGTCAACCCTTGAAAAGTCGAGGATGTCGTTAATAACCTGAAGAAGCCCCTGGGCGGAGTCTTTTACAATTTTTGCATATTCATGTTGGGTAGAATCGAGTTTTGTCTCCAGGAGAAGGTCGGTCATTCCGAGCACACCGTTCATGGGTGTTCGAATTTCATGGCTCATTCGGGCCAAAAATTCACTCTTGGCCTTGGCCGCCTGTTCCGCCTGGTCTTTTGCGGCCTGAAGGTCTTTTTGAGCAGCCAGCCTGTCGCGCTCAATCTCGCCCAGGTGCTCACCCATTTCCACAACGCCGCGTTGAGTATCATCCAGCTCTTGTACAAAAACGGGTTTCACCGTTTGTTCGTATTGACCTTTTCCAATGGCCGCCACCAACTGTTGAATGTGGGCGAGCGGCTCCGCCAACCGGCCGGCCTGGCGCCTGGCCCGGCGGTAAAGCCACGCAAAAAAGATCAAATAAAAGCCCGCGAGTCCACCTACCATGTAAAACGCGACGATGCCCAGCTCTTCGCCGAGCGTTGTGGCGTGGGCGTCGATGTTGGCCTGGGGCACCACTACAAGCAGTTTCCACCCCGTACCTTCCACCGTACTCCAGGCAACCACTTTGGAAACGCCCGCCAGGGTTAGGTGCATCATTCCACTTTTTCGACCGGTCATCTCGGCGGGGAGATTGCCCAACTCGGCGCGCTTGTAGAGATTAAAGTTTTCAGGTTTGAAGGTGTCTTGAAGGATGTAACTTTGGTAGTCGTGCTTTGTCAGTTCGGTAAGGTTAAAGTCCACCTCGCCGCCCTGGGGCAGCGCCATGATGGTGCCCGTTTTACCAATTAACACTCCATACCCACGCCAGGGAATTTGAAGGTCAAGCACCTGTTTGACCAGCCGGGCAACCGTCACATCAAATCCGACAACAGCTTCTAAAAAGTCACCCTTGTAAACCGGGGCAATGCACGACGCCATCCACCCTTGTCCCGCGGGATCGACATAAGCATCGGTCCAGACAATTGCTCGCGACGGATTGTGGGCGGCATCGGCCTCGTAGTAGAAATTATAAATGGTGACATCCAAGTCGGATCGAAACAACTTGGGAATGTCTAAAAATGGGTAGATCCGATTCATTGTGTCGTGGGTGTTGACATACACCTGCGTCACAAGTTTGTTGTGGTCCACAAACGCTTTCATCATAGGCGCGAGACGTTCCGAACTCAGCATTTTCTCGCGCTCGACTTCACCGATTTTGGTGCGACTTGAGTAGAAAAAACCGGTCCCACCCTGGGGTGTTGGACTATAGGTCATACCCGCTGCGGTGACGGCATATTTGGCCATTGCCTCCTCGCGCGGAAACTCGGACGGAAGCGGTTCGGTGAGGGCTCGGAGGGTAGCTTCGGAATACACCGCGACGCCTGAACGCACTCCCTGCAACTCAGCATCGAGCAGTGCCGCCTCGCGAACCGTCAGGCGAGACAGCTCATCATGTGCGACGTTTCGAATGGCCTCCGTATTTTTTTCGCGCGCGTTGTTGTTGGCGGCTACGTACACAAGCACCAGCGCCACTTCGACAAGCAGAAGCGGAACGAGCGCGGTACGAAAATAGGACCACCAGATCCAACGGATCAGCGAATTGGGCTTCTTCTCGGGAGCTGCCGAAGGCATAGATGCCAGTGTTTTTCCGCTGCGCCCGGCCGACACGCCCGCGCCGGGTCATGATGTGCCGTGACGCTTGAGCCACGCCGGGTTTCGATCTGAACAGCGATCGGGGCACTTTCACAATCATCCGAAAAGACACGGGTTGTCAATACGCCATAAGGTGCACGTCTTTTTTTTCGGGCGCATGTGTACACCGCGCTCAACAGCCGTCGCCTTCTCCAGATTGTTCTCGTCGCTTCGTGTAGGCCTTGTGCGCAGGGCGGGTTACGACGGGGAGATCATTTCATAGTCGGAAGGTTGAAACCTGCGCGTGATCGATTGGAATTGGAAACAATAGCCCGGCCACAAGGTGGTATTGCGACCCTGCGAGTCGAGATACCAAGACGAACAGCCGGTTTGCCACACGGTGTTTCTCAGCCGAGCCTGAAGTTCATCATTGTACGACCGCTGCACATCGGACCGCACGTTAAGAAGCGAATTGGGGCGGTCGGCCACGTGCAATAGACACTGGAGCACGTGATTTACCTGAGCCTCAATCATGTAGATCATGGAGTTGTGACCAAGACCCGTGTTGGGGCCCACAAGCAGGTAGAAGTTGGGAAACCCGTTGATCTCGGTACCCATGTGCGCCTGCGCGCCCTCGCGAGCCCACAACTCTCCCAAATCGGCACCGCCGAGGCCCTTTACATTAAGGTGCCCCAAGTAGTCATGCACATCAAACCCGGTGCCGAAAATCACGGCATCCACCGCGCGTTCCATACCATCACCGGCCACCACCCCGGTGGGTGTGATTTTTTGAATACCGTCTGTAATAACTTCTACGTTGGGTTGACTGAGCGCCGGATAATAGGTGTTTGACATAAGGATGCGCTTGCACCCCATTCGATAATTGGGAATGAGCTTGGCTCGAAGCACTGGGTCTTTTACCGACCGTTCAATGTGCCTGACCGCAAATCGCTGCATGAATTTGAGGAAATTTGGATTTTTTACAAATCCGTAGCCCCGCGCTTCAAGTGTCCAAAAGATAAATTCTCGAAACGCCCTCTGCGCGAACGGAAGCTTTTCAAAAAGGGCCTTGTCAAAGTCGGTATAGTTCTTCTCAAACCTGGGCAATACCCAGGGTGCAGTGCGTTGAAACAAGTGAATTCTACCGGCGGACTTTTGGAGTTCGGGTACAAATTGAATGGCGCTGGCGCCGGTGCCGATCACCGCAATGCGTTTGCCCGCCGGGTCAAACGATGAGTCCCAACCCGCGGAGTGAAACATCTTCCCTTGAAAGGTTTCACGGCCCAAAATGTTCGGAAACGAAAACCGATGGAGCGGGCCGAGCCCACCCACCACTGCCCGCGCGGTGAGGCTTTTGCCGTCGGACGTGTTGACTGTCCACGAGCCGCTTTTCTCATGGAGGACTGCGCCCGTGGCTTCTGTGTTTAGCTGAATGTGCTTCCGAAGGTCATATTTATCGGCGCAGTGTTCGATGTACGCTCGAATTTCAGGCTGCGGTGAATAGGTGGCTGACCACCTTGGATTGGGCTCAAATGAAAATGAGTAGAGGTGAGAAGGGATGTCGCAGGCACATCCGGGATACACGTTGTCTCTCCACGTACCACCGATACTGCCGGCTTTTTCAAGCACCACAAAATCGTGGATGTTGGCTTTTTTGAGCGCGATCGCCATTGCCAAACCGGCAAACCCGGAGCCCACAATGACTGCAAACATGGCAGCGATTGTGCCCCCGCACCGGGACTTTTGGCAAGCGTTACTTCAGGCGCCCCACAAAGACCTTGTTGATTACGGCAAGGTGCCG
This sequence comes from Polyangiaceae bacterium, assembly GCA_016712345.1. Taxonomy (GTDB): domain Bacteria; phylum Myxococcota_A; class Polyangia; order Polyangiales; family Polyangiaceae; genus JADJRH01. Next base: position 306,014 of record JADJRH010000002.1, on the reverse strand, counting down.
GCAAGGACGTGCACGGTGGTAATCAGGTCGGTGAGGGTGAGGCCGGGGCGCGACGAGCGGAATGGCACCTTGGAAAGCAGCCGGGCAGTGGGCCCTTTTGCCTTTTTTTTGCGGCGCAAACGACCGAGTTGAGCCTCTGCTTTTTTGGAAACACCAAGCACCGTCAGGGCGGCGCTGAGCCCAACTGCCGAGGGTGAACCGCTCTGTACAGCGCGTTCCAACTGTTCGAGGAGAGCCGCTGAAAATGCCGTAAAAATGGCTGGAATGAGCGCTTCTCCCCCACCCGACTGCGGCACCATTGCCGGCCCGGTTCCTGACACCGTGCTGGTTAGAAATTCATCCAGTTCTCCAAACCCCCGGCGCGAGATAAGCGCCCACAAAACCACCTTGCCATGCTTTGTCCAGGCGGGCTTGGTGGAGTAGAGCTTGGGGAGATAACTTTGAGCAACCCACTGCCGCACACCCTCAGCCGCCTGGGTAGACTCAAAAAGGCTTGTTGCCAAGTCGGTTAATAACCCAAGCGGGGCTTTGTGCAGCAGCAGCCACTCCAACAATGCCGCCCTTTCGGCGGGGCGGTTGGAAGAGCGCGCCCTTAAAATGGCCGCATCGCGCATAAACGCGGGCAATTCTGAAACGTGTGTACTCCAATCTTCACCGAGATCGGCGGCGAGCGCGAGCGCCTCTTTTTTGAGTGCGGATCGCGCCCGGGTGGATGACGCCCCCTGCCACCGCGTGAGCAGTTGAGTTAGATTTGGACAGGCACTCACCGGCGCAAACATGGGTAGCTCGGACGGCTCTTCCCCACCCGAACCGTCGAAAAAATCGAGGTCGTCACCGAGAAGATCGGACAAACTTTCAGTTGGCGCACCCGCTGTGTCGGCATGGGTGGATGCGCCTGCGGGCGGGAACGGTTCATCCCCGAGCAAATCTGCCGGATTCCACTCCGAAGCGAGCGGCGGCGGCGCCGTGGGTGACTCACCTGACAACGCCGAGATCACCCCAGCCGAAGCTTTACCTTGCAATCGAGTGATGAGCGCCTGTTTTTCGGCGGCGGTGAGCGCCGACTTGGGGGCGCGTGCCACCTCAAATTCAAACCGGGCGGCGTTTTCAAGCGCCAAACGCTCAAACGCATTAAGCACATCAAGCCGTTTTTCGTTGGCTGCGATGCTGAGCCAACGAGTCAGATCGAGGGTTGCGAGTTCACTCGCGTGGTCGACCAAAAAAAGGTGCGCTGCCGGTGTGAGGGAAGACGCTCGCAAGATGTGGAGCGAGGCAACCTCCTGCGCCCGTTGCCCGTGAGCCGTCATGAGCGCAGCAATATCTTCTCTATCCACGGCGCCTCCACTTGGAGGCAGAGTACACTACCGGCGGCCACACTCAACAATCATTTATTTGGCGGCGACCACCAAGGTATGTTTGGCACCGTCTGTCCCACACGATACCTGAATGAGCCCCGTTGCGCTGTCACGTTCGGCGGCCACAACCTCCCCATCACAAGTGACCTCAACGTTTTCAGCAAAGTCGGCCGGACCGGGAACGTAAATGAGATGGGGAGCTGACAGGGTAGGATCGCCTGTGAAGGTCATTTCAAAGCGTTTTGTTTCAGGATCATACCCAAACGATTCTGGCCAACCCGCCACGGCTTCAGGCACAACGCGCGATACCGCTTTTCGCACCGCGTCTCGCTCGGTCCAAGTCCCGGTGGCATCGTCGTGGTCATACATACCCCAACTGTCCTGACTCTGTTCCTTCCATACCCATAAAAAGCCGCTCGCCTGGTACTCGTCTTGAAGTTGAACCTGCCACGCGAGGTAATTTTCGGCCTGAATGCCCTTGGGGTCATACCCAAATTCACCCACAACGAGCGGGGCCTCCCAACTCTCGGCTTCGTTTCGCGCCGATTCGTTGGAAGGTCGCAGCGTCTCTTTTGTCATTTCGGTTTTTTCTTGGTCCGTCCCGTCAAACGAAAGGGTGTACACATGAGGTGCGTACACAGTGCCGGGCCAAGGGTCACGTTTTGCGGTGGGGGCTTTGTCCTTCAGGTTTCGAAAAACGCTTGGCTCAAAGTAGTAGAGTCGGCCTTCATCCACTGGGCGAACGAACGTGATCACTTCGTCGTGGAGAACATGGGAATCTTCGTCGGTGGCAACCGGTTCATTATAAATTTCAATACCGGTCACATAAGCGTTTTGAGCGAAGCGCTCGGCCACGTGCGCAACGGCCTTTGCAAACCGATCGCGCAGCATCTTCCCATCTTCATTCTCGGGGGTAAAAAACGTTGCAAACGCGTCAAGCACCTGTTTTGAAGCGCGGCGTGCGGCGAGGTCGGTGAGCGGCCCTTCTAACAGTTGAGTGGGAGGTGGTATAATCGCCCAAAGCGGGGCGCCGTCTTCACCAATTTCTTTTGAGTACGCATCTTGGTGAAAATCGACAAGCGTGCGAATGCCGTGTGTGCCACACAAGTTGACAACGGCCTCCACCTTGTCGAGGTAAGATTCGTTAAAACCGCCGGTTTCAGAAGGCTCAAGCCCGCTCCAGTTGATGGGTAGACGGAGGGCGTTAAACCCGATCGCACGCATCCTTGCGGCATCTTCATCTGCAAAAGCCGGAATGGGTTCGAGCGCTGTGCGGCCGTCGTCGAAGGTGACATCAAAAACGCCTTCTACCCGCGCGTTGACACCGTGGAGAAAAATCACTCGACCTTCAGCGTCAACCAACTTTCCACATTGAACGCTGTCACGCGCTTCGGCAAAACGAGGCGTTTCACACGGCGCAGTGGAAACGGGTGGAGCTGTATCCCCTCCGCCGTCACAACCTATAAGCGCCGCTGCGGTGAAACCTGAAAATAGTAATGTATCAATCCGGCGACAAAGCATGCTCAGACCCCTCTGCCGTTACTCGTTTGAGGTGGGAGACGCCCCTGACGAATCAACCGCCGCCGGCGGGATCGGAGCCTTTTTCTTTGCGTACACATAGGCCCTGTTTGCAATAAATGGGTGTTGTGTCGGTGCACGCGGGTTTTTGCTCCTCACACTTGCCGGTGAAATAAGCATCGCGCTTTTTCTTGATTTCTTCACCGTTGGTAGACGAGAGCGGCTTTTGACAATCAGGCCAGTCGGACCCGTTGCAGTCGGCGTCTGTGTTGCAGTGTTGCGCCTTGTTGAGCAGGTCAAACGCTTCAATCTTGAGCTTGGTGCACTCTTTTTCTTCCATCTTGCTGCCGCAGCCGGCAAAAAAGCCAACCAACGAAAGCGCGCCCAAAAGGGTGGCGGCGGCGGTGCGAGACAGCATGGACGATCGATGTTGAGAGCGTTCGGTCATGTTTCTTTCGTACACCGAAATGCCAAAACGTTGGACTCTAAATCGCGGAGCCTTCACGCGCGCACTCTGTGCGGCTACGACAAAACGATGAATCGCGTTCGAATCGTGACGCTCAATATCTGGAACCGCCTCGGGCCTTGGGAGGAGCGTTTGGCGGTCATTCGCAAAGGCATCCAAGAACTTTCGCCCGACATTGTTGGACTTCAAGAGGTGATAGAACTTCCCGATTCAACGCAGGCCAAAATGATCGCCGACGGTCTTGGGTACGAAACTGCGTATGGAATGGCCACTTCCTACGGGGGCGGAGTGACAATGGGCAATGCCGTTCTGTCGCGATGGCCCGTTGTTTCAGAGCGTGTATTCCGCCTCCCCAACGGCGGCACAGACGAACATCGATCGATCCTTTTTACCGAGATCGACTCGCCGTTCGGCAAACTGCCGTTCTTCGTGACGCACCTCAATTGGAAACTTCACGAAAGTGTGGTGCGCGAAGAACAGGTTCAAGAGGTCGCCGCGGTGGTGAAAGCGCACGCCCCAGTGGAAGGGTTGCCCCCCATTTTGGTAGGCGACCTCAACGCGCAGCCTGAAGCATCCGAGATTCGGTTCTTGAAAGGGCTGCAATCACTCGGTCAAAAAAGCACTTATTTTGCGGACTGTTTTGAACAAGCGGGTTACGGACCGGGCGTCACTTTCGACGGCACGCGCAACCTTTTTGCCGAGCAGTACCACGAGCACCCGCGACGCATTGACTACATTCTTGTGCGAGGGCCCGACACAAAAGCGCGTGGGAAACCGCTCACCTCGCGCGTGGTGTTTGACATCCCGGACAACGGCGTTTTCGCCTCCGACCACTTCGGCGTAATGGCCGAAATTTCAATTTAAAGTGGGGCCAATGGTACACATCAAAAGGGGCGCATTGTACCTTGTTTTGTCGGCTATTTCAGTCGCATGTGGGCCGCCGCCGAGCGCCGAAAACCCAACGAGTACACAGCCTGCTTCGAGCGCGTCGCCGGTCGCTTCGGGTTCCGCCGCGCCGATGAGTACACAAGCGCGCGTGCTTTCCGACAACGTGGACATTGAGGTGTCGCTCGCGCCTGAATCGCAGCCCGCGCCCGTGGTGCACGTCACCGTTACAGTTCGGCCCGACGATGTTCCACTCACCACGTGGGTTGCCAAAACAGCCTTGCAATTGGCTGCAAATCCAACAGCAACAGATGCGCGAGGCAACGTTGCGCTGAGTGTCTCGACCACTTCAAATGGCACCACGGTCACATTGGAGCGGCCCACCGACGGCGTGCTCCGCATGACCTACGACGTGAAAGCAGACCTGCCTGCGTTTCCAAATCCCCCTTTGATCGCAGTGGATCCAGATCGATTTGAAGGCGCGGGCCAAGCAATGATTTTGGTGCCTGTGCCCTTCGCCGAAAAAAATCTGCGAGCTGTTGTTCGAATTGAAACGGACGATGTTGGCACCGCCGAATTTGTGGGCGCCGCGTCGAGTTTCGGCCATGGATCCAAGGTGGAAGCGTCGGTTCGAGGCTCCGATCTGCAACTCGGTTTTTACATGGCGGGCCTCATGGGTCGCGCATCGTTTCGAGCCCCTGAAGGCAACGACGACGCGGCATGGCTTGGGTACACAGCGTTTGATCCGCGGCCCGCGTTTGCCGATATGGCAGGGCTTCGAACGGCGCTGCGCCAAACGTTTCGAAGCGCGGACACCGACAAGCTCACGCTGCTTTTCCTCTCCGATTCACGCCCCGCAAACTCATTTTCGGTGACACGCAGGCCGAGAAGCATTGTTGCGCGTGTGGGAGTTCAAGAGCCTTGGACTGCCCCGCTTCGGGTTGCCGTCGCCACGTCGATTGTTCACGGTTGGATTGGTTCTCGCCTGTGGATTGGCCCGGACGACCCCGAACACGAAGCCGAGGCTTATTGGTTTACAGAGGGTGTTGCTCGGCATTTCGCGCGCGATCTCCTCTTTCGATATGGGCTTATTTCACCGGCGGAAGCTGCGAGTGACGTGGAAGGTCTGGCAGCCATTTTGGCAACGTCACCCGCGGCGTCGCTCACCAACGCTGAACTTGGAAAAAAGCCGCGCGGCGCTCTTCCAGCGCTCATCGCACGCGGCGCGCTCTACGCTCTTCGAGTTGACGCGCTTCTTCGCAATCGCAAAGAAAAGAAAAACTCCCTCGAAAGCGTGCTCGCTGAGCTGTATCAAAAAGCCTCTCAGGAGAAAAAAGCACTGCCCGTATCCACGTGGATTGACCTCCTTGTGAGCCAGCTTGGAGAAAACGAACGAGTGGTGTTTCGCGACGCGATTGAGCTGGGCAAACCCGTCAGTTTACCTGACAACGCCATGGGACCGTGTTTCAAACGTGTCAGTCGAACGTACGAAGGGTTTGACATTGGGTTTGACGAAGAAGCTTCAAATGCGTTGAAACCCCGCAAAGTGAAGGGTTTGGTGAAAGGCGGGCCGGCGGAAAAAGCGGGCCTCGTTGAAGGCGACTCCATCTCTTCCATGTCCGTCGGCGCGCGATCACCCAACGACGACGTGATTGTTTCTGTGCAGCGCGGCGAAGAAATCAAAACCTTTAAGTACAAACCCAAAGGCAAAAGCGGCAAAGGCCCCGGCTTTGACCGCAAAAAAGACATCTCCGACGACGTGTGTACACAATGACGTAACACACGCCCGCGCCCCGCGACGACCTGAAATGCCCTGCCACCTGACACGTCGTATTCAGGTCTTGGCGTGACGTTTCAGAGGTCGCTCGGGTACTAAGCGGCGGCTTCGCCCACCGGTGCGCGCCACATGCGAGGCACCAAAAACACAGCCCACACAATGGCTCCCAAAAGCCAAACACCCGCTGTCGCCGCCATCCACCCAAAGTACAAATCAGGCAGGCGACCGAGAAGTGTACGCAACACCATGGCCGTGGTGAACAACGCGCCAAACGCGATCACCTGCCAAGGCCGCCCATCGCGATGCGCTTCATCACCGCCGTGACCGAGCGTTACGTGCGCCGCCACCGCAAACGCGAGCAACCCAAACCCGCCGATGTACGCAACGTGCATCCACGCCACGCGATCATTCACGAACACCGCAGACAGCGTTAACCCGAGCGGAATTGCCCACGCGGCAAGCCACACAGTGCGCCGATTCACCCCCGGACGCGCCGGTTGTTTGAGCCCGCGCGCGCTCACAAGCACCGATGTACACACGGCCGCTCGCAACAAAAGGGCCTCACGAACCCATCCTTTTTCTTGCAACACCAAACTTGCGATCACGATCAGTCCGGCCACCGCTAAGATCGCCGCTTTCTTGGTTTCACCGGGCTTCTTGTCAATATCGGGCGGCGGATCACCATGCAGCGCCAGCCCAAAAAAGAACCCGCCGATCCCGAGCGAGAGGCACGTAAACACGCCTTCAAGCGCCAACGTTCTACCCAATGCGCCGAGCCAACTCGGGACGAACTCCATTGCAGAAAGCACACGAAGCACAGCGCCGATCAGGCCAGAAAGAAGCCCCATCGGAACTAGAACAAACGATGCAGGCGGCTTTCGCCCGGCGGCGCGCGAAACAAACCGACGTACAGCAAACTGCGCAATCAGCACGATCGACAATGCGTACACAAGTTGCGCCGCGTTTGAAAATCCGGCGAGTTCAAGCGCCGAAACACCCGCGATCGCCAGCATGAGTACACCGAGGAAAACGCCGCCCGCCGGCTCGGTGCGTGTTCGCTTGGGAACGGCTGTCAGCAAAAAACCGGCGGCAAACGCGAGCAAAAAGCTCTGCATCTGCGTGACCGCATGAAAGCTCGCCAAATAGCTTGGAAGCACACCTGTTCCGTAAAGCATCCAATGAGCAACGCCCATGGCGCCGAGCACCGTTGCGAGCGGGAAAAACAAGCGAAATGGTTCACCGCGCCAATCGACAGCGGGGGTTCGACGCTCGTTCATGGCGCACCCACGTCGCAAGATCGGCACCACGCCAAAAGGTCAACTCACCGAACGATCAAACGCGCGAAGCGTGCAAATCGCGCAGACCGGCTGCACAACTTTCACCACCGCGTTCCCCTCCCATTCTCACTTCTGCGAACAATGCCCCCCTGCGGCGCGCATTCTGCGCGCCTCGCCCCCCAAATGCGGCGTCAAACGCCGCATGGGGGGCGCATGTGTACACACTAATCAAGAGCCGTCGAGTTCGGTACGGGGAGTGCAATTGGAGCTTTCGCAAACATGCGCCCCACAGTCGATCGCGACCCTCGATCCCTCGCCCCGCGTGAACACGGCGCGTACGGTCAGCTCTTCGTTCCCCTCGCAACAGCCCTTGCAATGGGAAAGCCCAACCTCGCATCCGTTGGGTTTGCGGTGAGCGCCGTTTCGCTGTTTTTCGCGCACGAGCCGGCGCTTGTGGTGTGGGGGAGGCGGGGCGAGCGCGCGCGCCGCGAATGCGGCGCGCGCGCTCGCCGCCGCCTCGCGATCCTCGGTGCATTGGCGGTTGGGAGCGGGCTGATTGCGGCGATGAGCGCGCCTGTCGGCGCGCTCATCGCCGCAATCGCCCTCCTCCCAACCGCCCTCCTCGTGGGGTGGCTCGGCGCGCTCGGGCGCGAAAAAACAGCCTTTGGTGAAGTGTTGGCCGCCGGAGCGCTCGCCGGCGTAGGTGTACCCATTGCCCTGAGCGAAGGTGTTTCTACGCCGTGGGCGCTCGGAGCGTGGGGAGCGTGGACGCTCGCATTTGTCGTTTCAACACTCGTCGTGCGCGCGGTGATCGCTCACGCCAAGTCGCCTGTTCCGTGGACAAAGCGCACTGCGGCCCCCGCTTTATCCGCGGCATTTGTGGCCGGTGTGATGGGCACTCAACTGCTTCCCTGGGCGTGTGCGCTGGCTGCCGCACCCATGATTCTCGTGGCGTCATGGTTCGCGATCGCCCCGCCCTCACCTCGTTCACTCAAACGCGTGGGGTGGACTCTCGCAACATCGAGCTTGCTTGTGGGGGTTGCGCTTGTAGCAGGTGTACATTTGTCAATGAGTACACAACCGGATTCTTCGCGCGGTGAAACCAGCTCGCAGGCCGAAACGTCGTGCCACGATCTGTGCGTTGAATAAGCCGGGGCGCCCACGGAGTTTTTGTTTCTTTCGCTGCGATGGACATCCACAACGTGACTCCGAACCTGACAAGTTTTTTTTGGGCTGCCCTCTCGTGAATGGAGCCCCGACGAGCGCTCCCGCAGAAACTCTTTGCCGGAATCCTTGAGAATAATCCGGGCTGGAACTATTCAGGGATAATGAGCCCCCAAGCTCAAGAGTGGCTAAACCTCGTCGTGCGTTGGGCCCATGTGATCGCAGCGATCATGTGGATTGGTGATTCGTTCCTTTTTATGTGGCTCGACAGCCAACTCAAAAAGCCCGACCGAGAACTTAAAGGGGATGTGGTCGGCGAGTTGTGGATGGCTCACAGCGGCGGCTTCTACGAGGTGGTGAAGCGGAAGAGTTTGGATGCGCTCCCCGAAAAACTGCATTGGTTTAAGTGGGAATCGTATACAACGTGGATCACTGGCTTTCTCCTGCTCATTATTGTTTATTATCTGGGCGGAAAAGCCATGTTGCTCGACACGTCGTCGGGTCTTTCACACTTGGCCGCAGTGCACATCAGTTTGGGACTGCTTGTGGGGACCGTTGTTCTTTATGACCTGCTCTGTCGAACTCCACTTGTAAAAGACAATCGGGTCTTCGGTGTTGTGGGCTTTGGCCTTGTAGTGGGCGCCGCCTACGGCATTATGCAGCTCTTCACCCCACGGGCGGCCTTTTTACAAGTGGGTGCCATGCTTGGAACGGTCATGGCTTCCAACGTGTTTTTTCGCATTATTCCAGCGCAAAAGCACATGCTCGCGGCAACCAAAGAGGGGCGCCCGGTAGACACATCGTACGGCGCGCGAGCCAAACAACGCTCTACTCACAATCACTACGTCACATTGCCGGTTTTGTTCACCATGCTGTCAAACCACTTTCCAGGTTTGTACGGCCATTCCTACCCATGGGCGATTTTGGGGCTGATATTTGTGGCCGGCGTCGGTGCCAAATACATCATGAATTTTCGGCTCAAAACCCACCCGGTGGTGGTGGTGGGCACGCTCGCGGCATTTGGAGCCGTGGTGTTTATGACGGCTCCCAAGGCGCTGGCAATTGATAAAGCGTACGCTGAAGGGCCCAAAGTATCGTTTGCTACGGCCCAAACAATTGTTCAAACCCGGTGCGTCACCTGCCATTCAGAAAAACCTACCAATCCCTCGTTCGCGGCGGCTCCGTCGGGAGTGATGCTTGACACACCTGAACGCATTGCGGCCTATGCTCCGCGGATTTTCGTGCGCTCCGTGGAAACCAAAACCATGCCGCTCGGCAACATGACATTCATTACCGACGTGGAGCGCAAGCTCCTGGGTGCATGGATTGCTCAGGGCGCCGACCTGACAGCCCCGGGGCCGGTGGACATTCCGGTTGAACCTGTGAAGACCGTTCAATACGCAAGTCCGGCGGAAGAGGCAAAAGCCATTTTTTCCGAACGTTGCACGCCTTGCCATGGGCCGGAAGGCCGCGGAAACGGGCCCTCGTCTTCGTCGCTTAACCCCAAACCGCGCAACTACCACGATGCCGGGTGGCAACAGACTGCCACCGATGAAGGTATTTCAAAGGCCATTTTAGAAGGTGGTCAGGCGGTGGGTAAGTCAACCATTATGCCCGGCAACCCCGATCTGACAAAGAAGCCTGAAGTCATTAAAGAACTTGTAAAAATAATCCGCGACTTTGGGAAAGAGCCCTGACATGATGACGGTGTTTCGAAGCCGGCGCGTGTTGCTTGAAGGTGGTCTCAGCCCAGCATGTGTACACGTGCAAGATGGGAAGATCACCGACATCACTTCGCACGAGACGCCTGGAAATCCGGCTCAACTTGTGGACGTTGGTGACCTCCTTCTCACTCCCGGCGTGGTGGATAGCCATGTGCACATCAACGAACCGGGACGGACAGAGTGGGAAGGTTTTAAGACAGCAACGGAGGCCGCGGCGGCGGGTGGGATCACCACCGTTGTGGACATGCCGCTCAACTGCATTCCCGCAACCACTTCGCGGAGCGCGGCGGAAGAAAAGCTTGAGAGTCTCCGCGATCAACTGTCGGTAGACGTGGCGTTTTGGGGAGGGGTCATACCTGGCAACACCCGAGAACTGGCGGGTCTTGCTGAATTTGGAGTACCCGGCGCCAAGTGTTTCTTGTGCCCTTCCGGGGTGGATGAGTTTCCACACGTGAGTCGGGCCGACTTGGATCTTGCCATGCCGGTGCTCCGCGACTTGGGGTTGACCTTACTGGTGCACGCAGAAAACCCGGGCCCGCTTGAAGCCGCTGAAAAGGCGCTTGAATTGGAAAAGGCAAATCCCGCCGACTATTCTACCTATCTTCGATCGCGCCCGCCGGCAGCCGAAGATGAAGCCATTGCGATGGTGATTGACCTCTGCGCAAAACACCATTGCCCGGCGCACATTGTTCACCTGTCGAGCGCGTCCGCCATTCCAATGATCACGGCGGCACACGCGCAGGGTGTACCCATCACCGTAGAAACGTGTTTGCACTACCTTACCTTTTCATCGGAAGAGGTGCCGCCGGGTAGAACCGAATACAAATGTGCTCCGCCGATTCGCGATCAACAAAATCGAGAACTCTTGTGGAAAGGCCTTGAAAACAAGGCAATTGCAATGGTTGTTTCGGATCATTCACCATGCACGCCGGTTCTCAAAAAACCTGACACCGGTGATTTTATGGGTGCGTGGGGAGGCATTGCAGGGCTCCAATTTGGTCTGTCGGTTTTGTGGACCCATGCCGCTTCTCGCGGAATTGCGCTTTCTACAATGTTTGAGTGGAACGCGTTGGCTCCCGCCCGGCTGGCCGGTCTTTCACACCGAAAAGGCCGTATTGCAAAGGGGTATGATGCCGATCTGGTAGTCTGGGACGACGCGGCGAGTTTCACCGTTGAGTCCACTTCTGTTCGGCACCGTCACAAGGTAACCCCATACTCGGGCCGATCGTTCAAGGGGGTGGTGCATCAAACCTGGGTGCGTGGGTCACTCGCCTACCATCGAGACACTGGGTTGGCGCAATCTCCCCGCGGTACTTTTGTGGCCCGCGACAGATGAAGTTGTGGTAGAGCCAAATACCATGAAAGCGCGCAAATACCGCTGCATGGTTTGCTCCCACGTGTACGATCCGGCCGAGGGAGATCCCGGTTCCGGTGTTGCACCCGGAACACCTTTTGAGTCTCTCCCCGATGATTGGTATTGTCCCGACTGCGGGGCCGCCAAGTCGGATTTTGAACCGATGGATAGTTAATTGCCGGCCCATGTTTTGTGTCCCATCCGGTACACACGGGAGAGTCTTTTGAAGGCGCCCATTTGTTTCGTGGCACTGCTTGTGGGTTTAACCGGATGTTCGGGAATCTTCCCTTCACCCGTGACACCCGACACTGGGAAAACAGCCGACGGGCCGCGCACAAACTTTCTACCCATTGCAGATATCGAATGGCGACGCGGAGACACTCAAGCTGCGGCGCTGACATCGAGTGGTGAGGTGAGGGACAAGGGCGTTTCAATTGGAAAGCTGAGCGCCGACGGTACGTTCGTTTCAGCCAGAAGCAAACGTTCCCTGGTCATGGATTCTACCGGGACGGTGCACGTGGCCCCGGGGTTTGATGTGATCATCGATGAAAACGGCACCGCTGTCTCGCGTGTGCACGGTCAACCCGATGAAACAGTGACGTTGGAGCAAATCCAAAAGCCGCGAGACGGTTTACCCGGCCTTATTCCGCACAATGTAACGCCCGAAACGCGTCGCACCGCCATGTGGATATTAATGATTCCCGATCTGCTGCGCCTGCTCGCAGGTGTGGAGGCGGGCGGCGCCGCCTGGTAAAGACAAAAGAATCTTCCCTCGCTGAAGGCTCTTCCCTCGCAAGCGGGTGTTGACCTATAAGAGCCGGTCATGTCGAGCGCGCCGGCTGTGCCCAAGCAGTTTTCTCACCTCACCGATCTGGCATCGGACCTGACGGGAACGTTCGTTTTATACTCCACGGACGACTATTTCGCTGAAAAAGAAAATCTTCTAAAGCCCTCGGCGCCTGTTTGGATCGAGGGGAAATACACCGACAAAGGCAAGTGGATGGACGGGTGGGAATCGCAGCGCAAGCGCGAACCGGGCCATGACTTTGCCATTGTCAGGTTGGGTACACCCGGCACCGTGCACGGCATTTTGGCCGATACTACCCACTTTAAAGGCAATGCCCCGCAGGAAGTTTCGGTAGAAGGAATTGAAGCGGCCGATACAGCCACACCCGGCGAACTCATCGACAACCCGGGTTGGAAAGAGATCTTACCTCGCACTGCGGTGTTGCCCGATCATCCAAATGTGCTTATTTTGCCGGCCATTTCTCCACGAGTAACCCATGTGCGTTTTCATATTTACCCGGACGGCGGCGTGGCACGCCTGCGGGTATACGGCGAAGTAAAGCCCGATCCTTACACGTTTTGGCAACGTGGCTCGGTAGACCTGGCAGCCATTGAACAGGGCGGAACCGTGGCCGCTGTGAGCGATCAGTTTTTTGGGCCACCTTCCAACCTGCTCTTGCCGGGGCGCGGGGTAAACATGGGGGACGGGTGGGAAACCAAACGCAGGCGAACACCCGGGTCTGACTGGTGTGTACTCAAACTCGCGCGCGCGGGCCTGATTGATAGAATTGAACTGGACACCCACTTTTTTAAGGGAAACGCGCCGCAGGCAACCCTGATTGAAGCGCTCAACGAGGCTGACATTTCGGCCGATGAGTTGGCAAACTGTTTGGCGGCCAAAGCCCCGTGGCCGGTGTTGGTTCACAAAACGCCTTTGGTTCAGCACCGAAAGCACGTGATCTACCCAGATCGCCCCATGGCGGTTACCCATTTGCGCGTACACATTTTTCCGCATGGTGGGGTAAACCGAATGCGAGTGTTTGGAACCGCCGTTGATACAGAAAGTGAGGCGCGCACGCGGCTGGGGTTGAATCAGATGTCGGCCGATGAGGCTCGCGCTCTTTTTCTGTCGTGGAACGGCTCTCACACATTTGCAAAAGCGCTCTTGGAAAAGCGCCCGTTTGCGTCTGCGCGGGCAATCTTTCAGGCTGCCGACGAGGTGTGGTGGTCATTGGGTGAATCTGACTACCTGGAGGCGTTTGCAGCCCATCCCAGGCTTGGGCAGCCCCAAAAGGCGTCTACCCAAACAGAACAGTCGGCTTCGTGGTCTGCCGGGGAGCAATCGGGCATTACCACCACGCAGGAACAGGTGGCGGCGCGACTGGCTCAGTTGAATGAACTCTACTTTGAAAAGTTCGGCTTTATTTTTATCTTGTTTGCGACAGGCCGCTCAGCCAAAAACGTGCTTGAACAGCTTGAGCGACGCATTGAAAATGACCGAGCCGCTGAGGTTGAAAACGCGGCTCGGGAACAGGCAAAGATCACGCGCCTCCGCATTGGAAAGTGGCTGCTCGGAAAGTAGAAAAAGGTTTGTGCCATGGGGATTAGTACACACATTTTAGACACGACACGTGGCAAACCCGCAGCCGGCGTGACAGTTGTGTTGGAACAGTCTAGCGACGTGGGTTGGAAAAAGGTAAACGCCGGTGTGACCGACACCGACGGGCGCGTGAAAGGCCTGATGTAGAAAGCCCGGCAATTGGAACCTACCGTATCACGTTTGCCGTGGGCGCTTACTTTCAGGCCCAAAACGTAAAGGCCTTCTACCCTGAAGTGAGTATTGTGTTTCTGGTGGGCGAAGAAGGTCAACATTACCATGTTCCCCTCCTTCTCAACCCATTTGGATTTTCTACTTACCGCGGCTCGTGACAGTGCGCGAAATTACCGCCATTCCCATCACACCCGCTGGATTTGCCCCTTTTGGTCAGGTGGTAAGCGCCGGCCTTCGAGAAGGAAGGGCTGCCAACATGGGTACCGCCGTGCGCACGGACTATTGCGCGGCGCTCAAATCTACCCGACCCAACGCCACACCCAACATGGCGGTGTTCAGATCGCTCGCCAAAACCTTGCCGTTTGAAATCATACTGCTTGAGAAACATCCGTGTTCCACGCAGGCTTTTCTACCCATGGTGTGTACACAATTCCTGGTGTGCGTTGCCCCTTCACTGGCCGACGGCACACCCAATGTGGATGAGCTTGTCGCGTTTCGCTGTGGGCCCGGTCAGGGCGTTAATTATGACGCCGACGTGTGGCACCATCCCATTTTGGCGCTTGACGGTCCGGCAGACTTTGTCATGCTCGCATGGGAAGACGGCAGTCCGCTCGATTGTATAGAATACCCGCTTCGCGAGCGCGTGCGGGTGCTTGGGTAGGTCATCTACCCGTCGGACGTTCAGTATTGATTTTGAGTTTGTTTCCGCGGTTGGTGCGAAGTTTTCGACGACTTTTCGCGCGAACGAGTCAACGCAACGATCATCGCCGTTGAGTGAGACGGTGCACTTGTCGAACAGCGAGAAGCGCGCCGAAACTCGCGTGTGTGCCGTGTTGCGGCAGCTGGTTGATGAAACAATATCCGGCAAGGCCGGCGAGCGAAGCCGCCGCCAAAGCGGCAACGCCGAGCAGAACACCAAAGGACCAATCGAGGTCTTCGCCGTGGTTTCGCCGCATGGGTTTCTCCTTCTCTAGCGGAGGGCCTGGCCATGGAGGCCGGCAAGGCGAGTTTCGAAGACTGAAGCCAAGTGACAGATCAGGGTGGCGCAGGAGCAACCGGCCTGCCAGGGGCGAGCCGATCTTTTTTTGGGAGATCTGTATCCGACACAGCGGGGGTGCGTACGCAGGAAGGCGGAAGGGTTGCGGCGCACCGCCCGAAGACTTCCAGAAAAGGTGCGTCTCGCGGTAGGCTGGACGCCTGTCACCGCGACAGTGGCAACGTTGCTGTTTGAAAGATTGAAAGAAAAGGCCGTGGCAATTCAAAACACAATGGAACTGGAGGCGATTGTTACCCGCGTTATTCTGCGGCTCGACAAAGCGATTCAGGAAAAAGGGACTTGGCCGGTGATTGAAGACGCGCGGCGAACGTTGGAGCAAATGCGTGCGGTGACGCGCCAAAGTGCCAAGTTGAAAGCTATGCGCGAGAAGCTGCGCGGCGCGGCGGAAACAATCATTTCAGAATTGAGCAACGACGCCGCGGTGCACGAAGACGTTTGGGATATTGAAGACTTTGTTGACTACCGGGCTTAGTGCACCTTAACCGTGTCCGTGGTGCTGGTGGGCGGGCGGACCCATGTGTACACTTCTGAGAAACTGAAAGAGCGCGCGCCATTTTGCTTTGGCGGCAGGGCGCCAAACCATGGCGTTAAACCCGTGAATCTCACCGTGGAAAACATGCAGGTCTGCGGGGGTGCCGCGTTTGTCGAGTGCCACCTTCAGGCGACGCGAGTCGTCCAAAAGCATGTCGGCGGTTCCACAGGCGATAAAAAAGGGAGGAAGCGGCCTACTCCCTTGAACGGCCGGCGATTCTAACAGGCGAAGGGGACTTGCGAGAGGGTGCTTTTGAGCGGCCTCTAGAACATTTTTGCCGAGGTAAGACGTGGCGGCGGTCATGACTTCTCGCTTTGCCCAGTCTGGCACGCGCGGACGGTTTAAGAACCTCTCCATGTGGGTAAGGTCTAAAAATCCGTAGATGGGTATGGACGCTTTGATGGGTGGATTTCGCTCAAAAAGCGCTCTCGCAAAAGGCTCTTCTACCGGATGGGTAGAAAGGTAGGTTAGAGCGGTGACGAGGTTACCTCCCGCCGACTCACCCGCAATGATCAGACGATTGGGGTCGGCGCCGTGGGAGCGGGCGTTGTCGAGTACCCAGTGGAGAGCGGCGGTCACATCTTCAAGCGGTGAGGGGTAGAGGTTGTGTGGCCCGAGTCTGTAGTTGACATTGAAAACGACATACCCTCGTTTGGCAAAGGGCAGTGCCATGACTCGGTGGGTGTCTTTTGAAAGCATGCAAAAGGCGCCGCCGTGGATGTACATTACAGCGGGGCGGAGTTGTCCTTGGGGCAGGTCGTCTTCAGGAATGTACACATCGAGCAGATGTGAGGTAAGGCCCGTAGGAAGGTAGGGTAGATCGCGCACGACTCGCACGCCGTGACGGCCTGGATGATTTCGCGGAAGCGAGTACATGGCTTGGGCCGCCGCGTGTACACCGCGGTCAAAAGCCCGACGCAAAACGTGTCCCATGCGAACCGGAGCGGACATGGCGGAACACTTTACCCAAGAGTTAACCTGAAAACACGAAAGAGCAGACGATCGCGTAATTCGTCTTGCAGCGGGAGGCCAAACGGGTGCGAAATTGTCCCATGAAGATTGCGGTGCTCACGTCAGGTGGTGACTCTCCGGGAATGAATGCGGCCATTCGCACGGTCAGCGTTGCCGGCATCGGTCGAGGTCACGAAGTGATCGGCATCAAGCACGGGTACGCGGGGCTGCTTCGCGGCGACACGGTAAAGCTCGACGGCGCCGCTGTGGATGGGATTACGCGTTTGGGAGGAACCATTCTGGGTTCGTCGCGGTGCCCTGAAATGATGACGCCGGAAGGCCAGGCGCGGGCGAAAGCCAAGCTGATTGAAATGAATGTGGATGCGCTGGTTGTTGTGGGTGGCAACGGCTCATTGACGGGTGCGCATGTGCTCGCTCAGGGCAGTCCGTACAAAGTGGTTGGACTGCCGGCTTCAATCGACAATGACATTGGGCACACCGGCCTCGCGATTGGAGTGGACACCGCGGTAAACACCATTGTGGAAGCGTGTGATCGAATTGCGGACACAGCGCGCGCTCACAGGCGGGTTTTTATTGTTGAAGTGATGGGTCGAAAATGTGGATTTTTGGCAATGCGAGCGGGGATTGCCGCAGAAGCGGATGCGATTTTGTTCGGTGAAGAAAACCCTGAAGAAGAAGCGCTTGTGGAGCGACTGCGGGCTGTACTTCGCAAATGTTTTGGCCCCGGAAGCAGCAAACACAGAGCGCTGATTGTAAAGAGTGAAGGGTTGAATTTGCCCCCCGGCAGACTCACCGCGCGCCTGTCAGAACATCTTGCGGAAGATGCACCGGGGGCCGATCTGCGTGAAACGGTTCTTGGACACGTGGTGCGCGGTGGAAATCCAACTGCGCTCGATCGCGTAATTGCTCAGCGGCTGGCCTACGGCGCGGTCACGTGCGCGGAAATGGGTGTGAGTGACGTGATGCTTGCGTGGGAACCCAACTTCCCTGTTGGCAAACGTTCACCCGATCCGTCTGTGTACATTGTGCCAATCGGCGACGTGCTCAACGAAACGGCAAAGATGCTCGACTCGTCGAGTGAGATCGTAAAAAGCAGGCTGGCGCTGCTGTCGAAAGTGCAAGATCTGTTCGCTATCTAGTGCCGCGTGTCAAAAGTCCTGCCGGACTTTTGGCGCCGCTGACGCGGCGCGCGAGTGGGAAGGTACATGGGATGCGACCGGCGTGTCGCGCAGGCCTTTATTTCAGGGGGCTTTCGCGCGGGCATAGGGGGTGCTAACCGATGCGTCATGACTGTCGCTTCGCGTCCCAAAAAGGCTGCTGTGCTTTTCTCGGGTGGGCCCGCCCCCGCCGCCAATTCTGTGATTACGGCCTGCGTGTCGGCATTTCGGCGCACCGGAACAGAGATGATTGGCTTGCTTCACGGCTATTCGGGCGTGATCGAATATGACGAAGAAAAAAGGCCTCTTGAACTGAACAAGGACTACATCGTTTTTGGAGACAAAGACCTTCAAGGGTTGCGAAACGCGCGAGGGATTATCATTGGTACATCGCGCGCGAACCCGGGGAAAAAGATACGCGGCCCTGTGGATCTCGACGATGCCGCACGTTCAGAACCGCTCCACCGAGTTGTAAAAGGGCTGGCTTCGTTGGGTGTTGAAGCACTGGTATCCATCGGCGGAGACGACACCCTCAAAACTGCCAATTACCTCTACGAAGTACAGAAGCGACTACCCCCTTCATCACCGAGGGTGCGAGTAGTTCATGTGCCAAAAACAATCGACAACGACTACCGTGGAATTGATTTTACGTTCGGCTTTTTCACCGCGGTCGATGTGATGGCGCGCGAGTTGTTAAATCTGCGCGCCGATGCAAAAGCGACGAAAAGTTATTTCATTGTGGAAACCATGGGCCGAAAGGCGGGCTGGCTTTCTTACGGGGTGGCGGTTGCCGGCGAAGCGCACATGGTGATTGGGGTGGAAGATGTGGTGGGTCCACTTGCTATTGCGGAAGAGGTAAAAGACGGCTCGGGGGCCGTCGCGCGCACCGAAACCAAACTCAATCTTTTGGCACTGGCAGAGAGGATTGTCGACTTGATTATCGCGCGCGAGTCACGGGGCAAACACTACGGAACAGTGGTGCTTGCCGAAGGGCTTGCCGAACTCTTACCAACGTCGATCACGGCGGACGTGGGGCGCGATGAACATGGTCACATCAGCCTTGGAAAAATGGATATTGGAAAGCTGGTCGCTAAAGTGGCCGGCGAGCGATACGAGGCGCGAACAGGAAAGTCGAAAAAGCTGACAGGGGTCCAATTGGGGTATGAATCGCGGTGCGCTGAACCGCACGCGTTTGATGTGATGTTGGGGTGTCAGCTTGGATTGGGGGCGTACCGGGCCATTGTGGAACAAGGGCTTGACGGGCACATGGTGAGTGTCGCAGGTCAATTGGATCTTCGATATGTACCATTCAAAGAACTGGTGAATCCTGAAACGCTGAAGACCGAAGTACGCTTTATTGAACGGGGCAGTGATTTTCATAGGCTTGCGCGGGCGATGGAAACGCGACTGCCTGAAAAGTGAAACGCGGCAAAAAAAGCAGCCTTTGCATGAACGCCGCAGATCCAGCGGGTTGAAATAAACAATCCTCGGAAGAATACGGCCTGTAAACTAGGCCCAAATCTTGCCAGATTAGTGAGTGTTCTTCAAACCGTCGCGAGCAAGCCCCGATCACGCGTCCGACCGAGAATCGGAGCGGAACATACGCGGAGTTTTTGAGCACCGGAAGCTACGCAATGACGCGTCAGCGGGGCGCGCAGCAGGTTTGAAGACACTCACGAATGAGTTGGCTCTGGCAAAAGGAGACTGCCATGAAGAAGCTCGCTTCACTGGCCCTCGTGATCGGTCTTCTGTTCGGGCCCATCGCGATCGGAATGGTCGCGGGCTGCGGGGCGGGGAACGATCACCAAGCGCAAGTTCGCCCGACACCGGGTCCAACGGATAAGCCGCCTCCGCCGCCGACTCCCACTCCGGAGCCGACCCCGGGACCGACAACCGGTGATCCACCGCCCTATGTAAACCCCGGCTGAAAGAAGGAATATTGGATCACAATGGCATTTGGCGCGGCTGAGTCGCGCAAAGGCCGCATTTGTAGAAAATGCAGCAAAGGCAATGGTCGGTGGGCGTATCCTCCCGCGGGATGAATATGCCTCTCCGACCATTGGTTTTTCTGCGAGGTCAAGTTCGGAAATGTGTACACAACGTCGCCGGCTCAACCGCGCTTGTGTTGAGTTTGGCTTTGTGCGCGTGTGGCTCGGCCCCCGCTCCCCAGGCTGAATCGGGGTTGGATAAGTCTCAACCCGCAACCGCCGCCGAAACGCCCGCTCAAAAGTGTTTGGCCATTGCCGGTGTGGTGCGCGAAAAGAAAGAAAATGAACCGCTGAAGATCGGCGCGAGGCACGTTCTTGTTCGATACAAAGGCGCAAAAAACGCCCCGGACTCGGTGACACGTTCGCGGGAAGATGCATGCCTGCGAGCGCTTGAGGCGCGCGACAAAATGCTCGGCGGAGCCGATTTTGATGCGATCGTGACCGAATATTCGGAAGAAGCCGGAGCTGCCGAGCGTCGAGGTTCGGTGGGTACCGTCGAGCGAAGAGATGTGGCGCCGCCGTGGGCGGATGCCGCGTTTGAACTTTCAATTCAACAGATGAGTGATGTGGTGGAAACGGACTTCGGATTTCACCTGATTCTGCGAACGGAATAGGGTCGCGTGTCCACTCGGTAAAATGGGTGATAACGATATCTTTGTAACCCCAAACGTCGTGGCTCTTCCGAGCCGGCGACGGTGCTGCTAATCGAATCGACAATGCCTCTCCCGCCTGATGCGAGCGCGCCCACCATGGCCGGAGCCACCATGTGGCTCTCCGCCGCCGCCAATCAGTCGCTTTGGAGAGGGGATGTTGGCGGCACCGATCGACTCCGCGTTGAAACGCGCGACGGCAGCCTTGTTGAGCTGCGGCTTTCCCCGTTTGGAACGTTGAAGTTGGGCCGCGCGGACCGTGTGGGCGACGAGGTGAACGACCTTGTGTACCCCGACGTGGCGTCGCGTTTGGCCGCCGTATTCCGACACGATGGAACGCGTTGGTGGTTGAAGCGCCGCGACGAGTGCAGCGTGCCGGTGCAGGTCGGATCGCGATCCCTTTCGCGCAACGAAGAAGGGCCGCTCACTCACGGAGCGTTCGTTCTTGTGGGAGGAATGCGCGCCACGTTTGTGGATCGGCGGTACATGACGCCGACAGTTCCGGCGGACGCGGTGGACCCCACAACAGGCCTCTTGGGTCGCGCGGGCATTGAGCAGGAAACCGCGAGTTTTCTCGAACGACGTCAGCAGGGCGGCTTCGTCGTTGTTCGCGCACCACGCGCTCCCGAGGCGGCGCTGTCATCCGGGGGAACGGCGTCGGCGCCCACGCCCTCGTCAAAAGAGTCGGCCATTTCAAAAGCCGCAATGGCGGTTCATCGCTCCGACGTCGTGGCCCCGTGCGGGGTTGCGGATGAGTCAGTGATCCTCTTGCTGGCGGGCAATACACAGGCTCTCGCGGAGCGCGCACGCAAACTTGAAGAAGCGCTTAAAAGCGTTGGCCTTGGGGAAATGGCCTGCGGTTTTTGGCTGTTGAGCGGCGAGGCGGTGGGCGCGGGCCGAGAAGTGGAAATGGCCCTGGCGGCGGCAAAGGCATTGGGCTTGTCGGATACGGTTTCAGCGCGCGCGAGTGCAAATGCGAGCGGCGCGATTGCGCTGCGCGATCGACAAGGTGCAACACGTTTGGGCGAAGCGAACGACGTGTTGCAAATGTCTTCGGATCAAAAGCGCACAACGCTTCTTTTTGCGATCGAGGAACAATCGGTTCTGCGCGCGGTGGGCAGTCACATTTTGCCGGCGCTTGAGCAGGAACTGCTCGCTGTGGTGGCGAGTCACGCGGGCCAGGGAGCGGTTGTCGCGCCGATCTCAAAAGGCGTTGTCGCCGTGAACGTTCCGAAGAAAACCGACGCGAGCGCGGTGGGCTCATCGGTGCAATGTGATTGGCACGGAAGGCCGCCTGTCATGGACGGCAAAATGGAGCTTTGGCGCACGCTTTCGTGGGAGATTTTGCACAACGTCGATCCCAACGAACGCGCGATGGAGCTGTCGCGCGAGTGCAACGATCCGCACGGCGTTTTGTCGGCGCTCGCGGGTGGGCTTCCGTACCCGATTGCGGGACGTGTACAACTCGCGGTGAACGCGGGCAGCGCGATCGAGCGCGTGAAACTGCTGTTTGATGTTCTCGAAGGCACGTGGCGCTTCATCGCCACGGTGCTTGTGAGCGCGCTCTTTTCAAAGCGCGTGGCTCCCGGCGAGTCACCTCCCGCGTTTGACTCAATGGTCGATTTTTATCGCCGCATGGGTACACGTGACGGGCTCGCGCTTGGATCATGGCGAGAACTTGCGCGCACGGCGGCCAAAGCATTTCCCGAAAAAGATGATCCGTTCGGAGTGCTCGCGCGCGAAGTCATTGAAATCAAGCTCGCGCAAAATCAAACGTTCGAGCAGCTCTCAAACTTGATGCAGGCGGAGCGAAATAACTTTGCGCACGGCTATTACAACGAAGCGCGCGCCGCCGCCGATTTGCCTGAATTTGAGCAGATGACGCGCACATTTTTGCGAGCACTGAGGCCTCTCTGCGCGTGGACATTGGTGACGGTTGAACGGACCGAACCCGATCTCTACGGCGACGTGCAAACGGTGGAGTTTATCGATCACACCGGGCCGGTTGGGACGGGCACGCGAAGGCGCATCGGTTTGCAGAGTCCGGCTCGCCTTGCGAACGTGTGTTACCTCGCACGCTTTCGCGACGGCGTTGTGCTCCCGCTCGAACCGCTTGTGAGGCGCATGGTTCACGACGAAAAAGTCGATCTGTATTGGATGGATCACCTGCCGCGCTCGGGCACATGCAACATGAGCGTGACGGTGGGCAGCGGCGCGGCAAAAGTGGCCGGTGACGTTCGGCGCCTGCCGCCCATCCTTCGAATGTTGATCGAGCGCGCAACCGCCGTGTAGCGGCAAGGCCGTTTTTCGCACTGCCGATCTTCAAACTGTTAATCTCAGCACATGCGCAACGCTCATGTCGCCGCGGCAACAGGCTTCATTCTTCTTGTGTCGAGTCAAACCGCTTATTCGGCCACATTGCAGGTGGGGCCGGGAAAGGCGTATTCAACGCCTTGTGATGCGATCGCCGCCGCCGCAGCCGGTGACACCATTGAGGTGGATGCAACAGGCAACTACGCCGGCGACGTTTGTTATTGGGCGACGGACAACTTGACCATTGTAGGGGTGAATGGTCGCCCCAAGATCGACGCCGCCGGCCAAAATGCGCAGGGGAAAGCCATTTGGGTGATTGGCGGAGCCAACACCGTGATTGAGAACATTGAACTTACCGGCGCCACGGTGCCGGACCAAAATGGGGCCGGCATTCGGCAGGAAGGCAAAAACCTGACTGTCAGAAAGTGCTACTTTCACAATAACGAAGACGGCATTTTGGCGGGTGACAATGACGGCAGTGAGATCTTAATTGAAGAGACAGAGTTTGCCGAAAACGGTTATGGGGATGGTCAGTCACACAACCTGTACATTAACCATGTGGCGAAACTCACTTTCCGTTACAACTACTCTCACGACGCCAAAGTGGGCCATTTGCTCAAGTCACGCGCGGCCGAAAACCACATTTTATACAACCGGCTTACCCAAGAAAACGGGACAGGCAGCTACGAAATTGACCTTCCCAACGGGGGAACGTCGTTGATCATTGGCAATTATGTCCAACAGGGGCCAATGTCAGAAAACTCAAACATCGTTTCGTACGGGGCGGAGGGGATTCATCCCAAAAATCCCGGCACAGACCTGTTTGTCATCAACAACACGTTTTATAATGGGAAGGGTGCCGGTGCTTTCGTAAACGTGGGTGGGGCGATTTCAACACCTGCCATTTTGCGAAACAACATTTTCTCCGGCCACGACGTGATCACGAATCAAATGAGCGCCGTTTTGGAGGCGAATTTTTTGGATGCTTCAGGCGACCCGATGTTTGTGGATTTGGCTTCTCTTGACCTGCGAATTAAAGATACTTCACCTTGCAAAGACGCGGGGGTAGATCCCGGAATGGCCGCGGGACAATCGCTGACACCTGAAGAGCACTACGTGCATCCAACGGGCCATGAAACTCGCACAGCGGTGGGTGTGATCGATATCGGCGCGTACGAAATCGGCGGTGGCATGGTTGGGACGGGAGGCGCTGGCGGTGCAACGGGTGGAAGCGGCGGGACAGGTGCGAGCGCAAGCGGCGGCGCCGGAACGGGCGGAAACGGAACGGGAACGGCGGGTGGAAGCGGCGGCAACGACGCCGGCAGCGGCGGTGGCGGCAACAGCGGCGGCGACGGCGGCTGCGGTTGCAGGGTAGACGGCGGTGCAGCCGAAACTTCGGGCGCTTTGAGCGGTGCGATCGTGGGATTATTGATGATGGTGGGTCGGCGGCGTAGGCGTCAAAACGCGGTTACTTCTTGAGGAGGATCTCCCCATGCTCGTCGCGGAGTTTGCTCTTCAAAAACTTACCCGTTGATGTGCGTGGGATCTGATTCAAAAACACGTAGTCTTCAGGGAGCCAGAATTTCGCAAACCGTGACTCAATATGGGTTGTCAGATCTTCTTTGGTTGCGGTTTGCCCTTCTTTCAGAACAATCGCAGCCACGGGGCGCTCGTCCCACTTGGCATGTTTTGCTGCGAACACAGCCGCTTCAAGAACGGCCGGATGGCTCATTAAGGCGTTCTCAAGCGCCACCGAACTAATCCACTCGCCGCCCGACTTGATCACGTCTTTGGCGCGATCTGTAATTTTGACATACCCTTCTTTATCGATCGTCACCACATCGCCGGTCTTAAACCAACCGTCGGCGGTAAACTTGTCCGAGCCTTCCCCCCCGAAATACGAGGCGGCTACCCACGGGCCTCGCACTTCCAACTCACCCATAGACTCGCCGTTCCAGGGTAGAACGTTTCCACTGTCGTCGGTATGCCTGACCTCAACAAACGGTGCGGCATACCCTTGAGTTGCCCGAACGCGAAGTTGGTCTTCGGCGGAGAGTTTTGTCAGGTGATGTTTCACCCGAGCCACAGTGCCGAGCGGGTTGGTTTCTGTCATGCCCCAGGCGTGAAGCACTTCAAGCCCGTGTCGGGTTTGAAAGCCCTCAATCATTGTGGCCGGCGCCGCGGAACCGCCGATCACCATGGCTCGAATGGAGGACAGATCCCACTTTTTGGGGTCTTTGTCGAGCAGCGCCAAAATGCCAATCCAGATGGTGGGTACACCGCCCGCAATCGTGGCTTTTTCGGCCGCCATTAGGTCGAGCAAACTTGCCGGGTCGAGATGTGGTCCGGGAAACACAATTTTCGCGCCGGCCCCAACTGCCATGTAGGGTAGACCCCACGCAGCCGCGTGAAACATGGGAACGACGGGTAATACCGTATCGGCTTGACGAACGCCCAACTCGTCGGGAAGGGATGCAACAAGGGCATGTAAGACGGTGGACCTGTGACTGTATACAACCCCTTTTGGATTGCCGGTGGTGCCCGACGTGTAACAGATCATCGCGGCCGCATTTTCATCCAGGTTGGGGAAATCAAATGTGTCAGGTTCGGCGGCGAGGAGCGTTTCATAGTCCAAGTAAGCCCCTGAAACGGGAGCTTGACTGTGAGGGTCACCAACAACGATCACCTTTTCGATGGAGCGAACCGTTTCGGCAAACTTCTCAAAGAGTGGCAAAAGGGAGCGGTCCACAATAACGACTTTGTCTTCGGCGTGATTGGCAATGTACCCAATCTCCGACGGATGGAGTCTGAGGTTGAGAGTGTGGACGACGGCACCCATGGCCGGAACGCCGAAGTACGCTTCTAAATGGGGCTGATGATTCCAACACAAGGTCGCGACGCGATCACCCTGTTTTACCCCGAGTTTTTTGAGCGCGTTGGCCAGGCGACACGCGCGTCCGTAAAAGGCTGAATAGGTAGACCGGTGGAGCGACTTGTCGGTTGCCCTCGATACAATTTCGGAGCCGGGAAAATAGTCTTTTGCTCGACGGAGAAAGTGGGTAACCGTGAGCGGGAAATTCATCATGCGGCCTAAAAGCATGATCCAGACTCCTTATTTAGATGAGGTCAAATGGACTATTTTGATTCACAAGTGGTTGTTGCACTGAGCGCCGATTTAGCCATTTCACGGACGAGAATTGGGCTTTCTTTGCTGGTGAGTTTCTCAATCCGCTTTGCGAGATCCGAAGGATGAATTTCACCCAGCGCTGTGAGCGCCGCAGCACCGAGCCGGCGTTCAACTTCGGATGTCTGCGACGCGGCGCCGAGTGCCATTTTGGTGAGGTAGTCAACACTTTCGCGATCACACATGGCGCCGAGTGCCAAAAGCGCCCGCACGCGGACATCAAGCGTTTCTTCTGGGATTTGAGCCCTTTCGCGAACCGCCGCCGCGTATGTTCGCGCTTTGTGTACACCAAGACCGTCAAGCGCGCGGCCTCGCACTTCAGGCGAAACATCGAGTAACGCATCGGCAAGAGCCTTGTCGACACTGTCACTCTTCGGCGAAACCGAAAGAGCATCTGCGGCGGCGATGCGGACGAATGTCCAGCCGTCTTTGGACAAACTCGCAGCCAACACCGGCTCTGCGGTGGTGGGGAGTTTATTGCCCTGATTGGCACTTTGCCCGAGCGCGTGGAGCGCCGCTTCGCGGACCCGAGGCTCTGAATCGGCTGCCGCGGTCACCAAGTCGGCCGAGAGCGAAGGCACTTTGGCGGACACTTCGGCGGCTCGCGTTCGAACGTGTTTGTCCACATCTTTGAGCAGCGCTTCGCGAACAAATGTAATCGACTCGGCATCTCCCTTGGATGCCAAATCGGCTGTTGGAGCGAGCAACAAATAACGCGCTCGGAAAGAGGCTTGTTTGCTCAGCAGTCCGAAGAGTGCCTGTTTGCCGTTTTCGATGTCAGGCAATGCGGGACCAACGGCGCGCAATAGGTCTATTTTCACAACTTCATCGAATGTTGAAAAACGCTCGTTTTGAAGGTGCTCCGTAACGGTTGTGCGGGCCTTTGCCGACCCGGCGGCCTTTGCCAACGACCCGCGCAATTCTCTCCGAACAGCGTCGTTGAGTTTGGGCAACACTGAAACAATGGCAGTCACGGTTTCAGCGGGCGCAACCACGGCCATTTCTTCGGCCGCAACAATGCGCACCGCATCTGGGGCTTCTTTGATCAACTTCCCCAGGGCGGGCGCCGATGCGCGACCGCAACGACGAAGTCTGTCACGCGCGTGGGCGGCCACAGGATCGGCCGAAGGTCCACTCAACTTTTTGTCTGCCAGTTGAGTGAGCCGTTCAGCGTAAAAGGGAGCCTGTTCTGTGCACGCCGCGCCGTCGACAACCTCCATGGCCAACGATTGACCGGCTCCGTCGAGTTTAGTCCAAGCCGACGCGATCGCCGCAATTCCCTTTGAATCGCCTTTTGCGAGCATGGCTGCCGCAGCGCGCGCCTTGTCTCCCCCCTGTCCAAGTGAATTGGCGAGCGCCTCCAAACTCAAGCTGTCGAGGGCGGTTCTGGCGGTGATCTCCGCGATTGTCACGCGCGGATTGGCTACATTCTTGGCAGAATGTGCACCGCCGACAACCACTGCCAAACACGATGTTTTCAATTCTGCCGGGAGTTTCACTTCATACCGAGCATCGCGATCTCCCCATGCGCTGTCGGGTAGATCCAATTGGTAGAGTTTCGTGTCGGTGGCAAAATAAAGAGTGCTTGGTGCGGCACCGTCGGGCACTTCTACCGCTGTGGGCCGAATTTGTACGGACAAGCCGACAATTCCAACGTCGTTTGATGCGGCCATTCGAACCCACTCACCGCGACCGTCGCCTATTTTGGCCTCGGTCCACCCGAGTTCAGTGCTGCCGTCGGTGAGACTGTCAATCCGTTTTTCAAGCGCGCTTGAAGCGGCATTGGCACGCAGCAGCCGAACTGTGGGCGCCGGCAAAGTGCCTGTTTCACGCACCGCGACAACCTTTTCCGCTTTCTTTTTTTCGTCGTCGGAAAGGCTGTCTACCATGGCACTTTTTGACCAACTCAATGTTTGAGGATCTACTGCGCGGGCGGCCACAACCGCCGGACGACCGCAGATGGTCAAACTCTCACGTTGCTCCCCGAGCACCACTCGATTGCCTTTTGCGAGCGGCTCCACTCGAAGAACGTTCATCACCTCTTCACCTTCAAGACCCCCTTTTTTCCCGAGCCAACCACTCCAGAGCACGGTGGCCTGAGACTGTTTTGCGCTTGCAAGCGGAGCCGCGAAGAGCGCTGTCCACAGGGAGCTTGGAGCGTCTTTGACAGGGACTTCAACATCAAGCCTCAGAATACGCCTGCCGTTTTCGAGCGCGATCACCGTTGTTTTCGCCGAGCCGGCAGATGCGAGCACCTCAGTCGGCACATCGGACATCACAAGCGATTCACCCCCGGAACCACACGGCCCTGCACACGCCCGCGTGGATATCGCTTTTGATGTGTACTCAACCCACAGCGTATCTTGTCCGGGCCCGCCTTGAACCGTCACCGGGGATGCCGTTGGCGCGGCTTGAGCAAACGCCCCCGTTGCTGTTGTCACAAAGGCCAACGCGAGGGATAGGCTGGAAACAAGGGTGCGAAGGGTTGTCACGGCGGGCGCATTCTGAGCGCGCGCGGGCCGCACAATCAAGCACCAACGTGGATGATTGTTCGCAGCCCGGGAGCGCGCACGTGAAACGAAAAAAGTTTCTGCGAAACCAGACGCGTTCCGCACACGTCGCTCAACGTGAAACGACGATCTCGGTCGGACACACGCGGGTCTGATTAATTTGAAGGGGACAGGTTGGACGACTCGATCCAGAAGCCGGTGTCGGCGGGAGGCGTCATTCCAAGGTGTTTGGGGAGAATATTGGCCCACCCAACGATTGTTTCTGTCACGTAAAACTCGGCGCCCGTTTCAATGACACCGATGGTTTTTTCTTTGAGATCGCGCCGCGGTCGAATGGGAATGTCTTTGGCAGCTTTTTGGAGCGGCGGCGGCTTGTCGAGCGACAGCGATGCACCTGTAATGAGGGTTTGAGAGGGAATGGCTTGGTCCATCATTTCACCCTTTTTTAAAGGGTTTAGCGCGCTCCACTTGGCCCACGCATCGACCGTGATGTCGCCTCGCGTTTGCAAGTGTACAAATCCCGCTTTGGACTCGGTGCTCCAAAAAAGCTGCCCCGTGCCTTCAAGCATATTGAGCGAGAAGATCACGCTGCCGTTGGCGTCGTCGTAGAGGTCAAGCGAACTTGACTTCATTTGATAACCGCGACCGTTTCCGGGCACTGTAAACGTTGTCACGGTGCCTTTTTCGAGCGCGAACGATTCACACGCCGCCGTGCCTTTTGCTACCTGGCTCTGCGACCCGGCGATTGTCAACTCCGCTGTGAGTTGGCTCGTTTGAGCTTTGGTGAGTTTTACTTTTTGGCCGTCGGAGATCCACACATGTCCCGACGCAACGGGCACGTCTTTCACGGTCCAAATGGTTGCAGCTGTCACCGGTGCGTACCCATCAATGCGTACACTCGGCGAGCCGTTGGAGGTTTGGAACTTGGCACGCCCTTGTGACGGATCGGCGGGAATTTCAGAAATTTGAAGCGGAATGACGGCCCCCGTCATTTCGGCAACTGCGTGGCCGTCTTTGACCGCATCAAAAATCTGAGTGCCTTTGGCGAGAGGCTGGGAGCCCTTGAGTACACATGGTGAAACCGTCGACGCGCTTGCGGTGCCATCATCCGCATGCGCATCTGCGCCGAGCGAAAGACTCGGCCCCGCGCTTAGCGAAAGATGCGCGGCAACGGGCCCGCAAAAAAGAAAGCTGAAAAAGACCCCGAATGACCGAATCGCGCCGGGGTGCGCCCATCGAGACTTTTGCAACATCGGACGTTTTCCCATAAGTCGAAGCCCCACAGCTTACGTAGTTGTGATGGTAGCGCGTCTCATTCAGACGAGCGATCGGTCGGCGAATTCGTGCACCGGACGTTGGAAAACAGCCTTATGCCCCCTTCCGCTTCAGCGTTTCAATTGGCCTTTGCGACCCCTCGAAAATTGCCAAAGCCCCGTGAATTGGCCGGCAATGTGGTCGTTTTAGACATCGCATTTGTTTCAGAAGCGGGAGGTCAGAGCTTTGAAAAAGTGACCTTGCCGTTCATCAACGGGCTGGGGCCGCGTTTGTCGCTTTGGGTCGACCACCACGACAGTGTACACCACGGTCGTTTCGCCGACGATCCGCGCTTTTTTCTGCGCACCAAAGCCGAGCACGGTGCTTGCCCCGAAATGATCGACAAGGCGCTTGTGGAACGCACCGGCAAGGTGGACACCATTGTTTGCCACGGTGATTTTGACGGGCTTGCGAGCGCCGCAAAATGGATGCGAGGCGGCATTGAACCGTATGAAGGCTGCGACGCCGACGCCCGCGCGATTGATACTCGCCTCGGAACACCGAGCGCCATCGCGGCGAGGTTTGACAGGGCGATCCGCGCCAAAGGCCGCGATCACGCGCTGCTCGGTTTCATTGTTCGGCACCTCGCCGAAGGATTGAAAGACGCGTCGTTGTGGCAGCCGATCGATGAGGCAGGCTCGCAACTTGTGCCTCTCGAAGAACGCGCGCGGCATCTGGCCCGCGGCTACGAGCACGTGGGCAAAGACCTCGTGATCGTCGAAGCGTCGCAAAACGAAGGCGCATACGACAAAACGTTGTTGCTCTTATTGGGCCAAGAACGAGCGCGCGCAGCGGCGGTCATCGACGGGGACAATGTGACGTTCGCCGCGCGGTTTGACAGCGGAATCAACTTTCTCACGCTGTTTGGTTTGTCGGGCGGCATGCCCACGGTGATCTCCATACAGCGCTCTCGACTTCGCGACGCCCTGATAAAACTGGGGGTGAGCGAGGCGGATCTGCATCGTTTTGCATCGCGCGACTGAACGCGCCTCTGCCTCCAATTCGTGCTACGCCACAAGCACCAACATGGAAAACGGCTTTTTCCGCATTGGCAGTTTTGGTCGCGCCCCCATTCGCATCCATTGGAGTGCACCGCTCGGAGCGTTTTTCTTCGGCGGGTTTCGATTTTCGCCCGCGGCCTGGTTGGCCTTTCTCATACTGATTCTGGTTCATGAGCTGGGACACGCGCTGATCATTCGGGCTTTCAAACTCGAAGTTGTGAGTGTCAATGTGCACGGCATCGGCGGTGACTGCCAATGGTACGGAAGCCCCTCCCCCATTCAGCGCGCCTTGATTTCATGGGGTGGCGTGTTTGGGCAAATGGTGTTGCTACTGATCGCACTGCCACTCTCGTTTTTATTGCCTCCCAAAACTCCGCACTTTGTCATGGAGTTGGTGAGTGCCTTTCTCATGACAAATCTCTACCTGATGGCGATTAACCTCCTACCCATTCCAGGGTTTGACGGCGCCGAGGCATGGAAGCTGTTTGGCAAAAATGGCATCGCCCATTGGTGGAAATGGCGGAAAAAGAGCGTTCGACGACCGCCGGGCGGCCCCGGCCCGTACGCTCGTTCCAAAAGCGATTACAAACCGTTTTCGGCCGACGACATTCTAGAAAAGACACCCACGGGTAAAAAGCGCCCGCCCAAAGAGTGGTTGAATTAGCGCGACGGCTGCGAAGTGCACCGTGCTTCCGTGATGCTACTTCGCAGACGCGCACACGCGCCTCTCAACGCTTTTGCTTGACAACAGTTTTGTTGCCAACAAAACTGTTGCCAACAAAACTGTTGTGAACGCCGGTGCCAACTCACCGGCTGTGGAGCGCTTGATGAAAAGTCAGGTTGGAAATTGGGTCAGCGGAGACGACTTTTGGGGCCGCGACCACGAGCTGCGTGAATTGCGACTGCAACTTGATGCGGGGAACCACGTGTTGTTGGTGGCGCCGCGCCGCGTCGGCAAAACAAGCTTGATGCGTGAACTCGCGCGTCGCCTTCCCGATAACTACCTCTGCTTGTTTGTCGACTTGGAAGGGTCACAAAACGCCGCCGATGCAATTGCCGAGCTGGCTCTCGCGACGCGTCAACATCAACCCCTGTGGAAAAGAGCGCAGTCGGTTTTTCAAGGATTTTTAGAAAACGTTGACTCGCTGCAGGCGTTTGAACTGTCCATCAAACTGCGCGACGCGGTTGCCTCCGGTTGGCGAGCAAAGGGCGTGCAGCTGCTTCAAAGCCTTTCAACCCATGATGGGCCGGTGATCATCTTTTTGGATGAACTACCCATTTTGGTAAACCGGATGTTGAAGGGAGACGATTATAAAATCACTCCTGAACGGCGCCGCGATGCCGACCTTTTTCTTTCTTTTTTGCGCGAAGAAACAAGCCGCCGAAAAGGTCAAATTCGATTTGTTGCAGCAGGCTCCATTGGGCTTGAACCGGTGCTCCGACAGGCCGCGCTGTCAGCCACAATGAACACGTTTACACCGTTTGAGTTAAGCCCTTGGGACACAGACACCGCTGTTGAATTTCTTACTCGAATCGCCGAGTCGCAAAAGCTGATTCTACAAAGGGGGACGGCGCAAACAATGGTTGCCCTGCTTGGGAGCGCGGTGCCCCACCATGTTCAACTCTTTTTCGACTTTGCCTCCCAAGATGCTCGGCGCCGAAAATCAGGGGAATTGACGGACGGTGACGTGCAACGGGTTTTTGAAGAACGCATGTTGAGCAGCCGGGGTCATGTGCAGTTGAGTCACTTGGAAGAGCGTCTCAAATTGGTGCTCGGACCTGAAAAACAATCGCTCGCCATTGACTTGTTGACGGATGCGTCGATCAACGGTGCTCTGACAAATGAGCGAGCCTTCGCGATCACTCGCGACTTTATGTCGAGTGGAGAGATGGAAGGTAGACCTGAAGATTTTCTGCGCGAAATCTTGGGGATTTTTGAGCACGACGGGTATTTGGAGTCAAAAGGGGATGGGTATGTTTTTGTTTCTAACCTGGTGCGCAGGTGGTGGCGGGCCAAATTCAACTTTCTCGCGAAGTCGGGCGCACCACAATGAACCCCCCGCTGATGAAAAACAACCCGCCGTTTTTAAGCGCTGACCAACTTGTCAGATCGTTCGTGGCGAGGGAAGAAGACCTTACCTTTGTTCTTGACCACATTGCCGAAAATACAGGCCCATCGTGCCAACATCTTTTGATCTTTGGCGCGCGCGGTATGGGCAAAACAACGTTGGTAAGACGGGCGGCTCACGAGGTAAGAACAAACCCCCGCTTTTCAAACGAGTGGCTACCCCTTGTGTACGCAGAAGAAGCGTATGAAGTGCTGACCGCCGGTGAACTTTGGTTGGAAGGGTTGCGCTATTGGGCCGACAGTTTGGGCGAACGTCACCTGCTGGATACTTATACTACCCTCAAGAAAGAACTGGACGAGCAACGTCTGTATGATCGAGCTTTGGGAACGCTCTTAGAAATCGCTCATCAGAGGGGCAAGCGCATTGTGGTGGTTGTGGAAAACCTCCACATGTTGCTTGGAGAACAGATCTCAGATGCCGATGCTTGGCGGTTGCGAAAAACCCTTCAAACTGAGCGCCGCATATTGCTTGTTGCCACCGCCACAGCCAGCTTTGATGCCATTGAAAATTCTGAAAAAGCGTTTTTTGATCAGTTTCGAACCTACCGGTTAGATCCGCTCGATCTACCCAGCGCCCACCGGGTGTGGGAACAAGTTGCCCAAGCCAACGTGCCGGTGGAGCGGATGCGACCTCTGCATATTTTGACTGGGGGAAATCCGCGGTTATTGGCCATTTTAGCATCGTTCGCGTCGGGAATGTCTCTCCGCGATTTAATGGATCACCTGGTAAAGTTGGTGGACGATCATACCACGTACTTCAAGAGCAATCTTGAAAGTTTGCCCGGTAAAGAACGCAAAGTGTACGTTACACTGGCCGACCTTTGGCATCCTTCCACAGCGCGTGAAGTGGCGGATCAAGCCCGGATGAATGCCAGTGAAACGAGTGCGCTCTTGGGTAGATTGGTTCAACGGGGTGTGGTTACCGCATCGGGCGACGGCCGGAAGAAAGTGTATGAACTTTCGGAGCGAATGTACAATATCTACCATTTGCTCCGGCGCTCGGGAGGGGAAGAAACGCGCGTTCGAGCTGTGGTGGATTTTATGGTCCACTTTTATGACTCCGCCGAGTTGGGCAGCGTTTTGAAAACCGTCGCCAACGAAGCTGGAGCACTCAGCGAAGATAAGCGGGATGACCACAAGTGGGTCGTCAGGTCGCTGTTTCAGCGGCAGGGAAATCCGCATGTGCGAGAGTATTGGTTGAAGCAGTTGAGTGAGGGGGCGCGAACCTGGGAAGAGGGGCGCGAGGTGCTCCGGGAAGAGAGCGCAAGGATCGCCCGACACCTGCCGAGCGTTCGAAAAGAAGGTTGGCAGACTCTCTTTGTGGATATCGCCGCCGCGGGTTACCCGACGGAGGCGCTCGCAATTCTCCGCACTTCACCGCTTGCGGCCCCGCTTGAACCATTGGTTGCCGCGCTGCAAATGGTGACCGGTGAACGGCCCCTAGCCCCCAAAGAAGTGCTTGAAGTGGCGGGGGACGTGGCGAAAGCCATTCACGAACGAACGGCAATTCTCAAGTCGCGACAAGCTTCCCAATCTGACAAGTCTGACAAATCCACCAAACCTGACAAACCTCCCCAATCTGACAAGCCCGATAAGTCCAGCAAACCTGACACGCTCACCAAATCTGCGAAACCTTCCCAATCTGACAAATTCGATAAACCTACCAAGCCTGACAAATCTACCAAACCCCAATCGTCGAAAAAACTTCGCCGGGCGGTGTCTACCTCCCGCTGACACCCTACCCGCTCGCACTCCCGCTCGCGGGGGGGCCCCCCGTTGACGCGCGGAGGCCGAAGGCCGAGCACGGCACGTGGGGGGCCAGCCGCAGGTGACCACCTGCGGCGGTGGGGGGCATTGACCCTTGGAGTATAACCTTACTTTTTGCTGCCGACTTTGCAGCCGGCGCCTGTGAGACCCTGCTTTTTGGCGATTTCGTCGACTTCGATTAGGGCGTCTTTGAGGCGTGGGTCTTCAGGGTCAAGTGTGTACACTTTGGTGTACGCGTTGCAAGCGTCGGTAAACTTACCCTGGGTGGCAAAGGTGTTGCCGAGGTTGATCCAGGCGCTGACGAGTTTTGGATTTTTTTCGACAGCTTTTTGGTAGAGAAGAATGGCTTTGGGAGCGTCGCCGCGGAGGGACCATGCGTACCCAAGGTTTTGATAATAACTTGCACCTTCTGGGTCGAGTTGAGTGGCTTTTTCAAGGTGGGGTGTGGCCTTGACCGGGTCACCCAACATAAGGAGCGCTGTTCCAATGCCGTTGTGGGCGCGCGCGTCGTTGGGGTCAATGCGGGAGGCTTTTTGGAATACAGCTTGTGCTTCAGTCACTTTTTTGGCGGACAACAGGGCCGTTGCGTAGTTGAGTTGGCGGCCAAAGTCACCCGGGCCCAATTCTGCGCTGCGTTTTAGCGAGGTGACGGCGTTTTCGATGTCACCGGAGGCGAGGTGTGCAATGCCAAGTGCCGAGTGGGCTTCTGGGTCGTTGGGAGAGAGTTCTACCCCTTTTTTTGCGGCGGTGAGAGCCGCGGCGGCGTCGCCGGAGATTAAAAGGGTACGTGCCAACTCAATATGGGCGGGCGCAAACTGACTGTCGAGCGCAACGGCCTTTTTGAGATCGGCAATTGCCGCCGTGACTGTTTTGTCGCCGGCAGCGGTGGCAAACCCCTCGGGGATGGAAGCTTTTCCAAGCCGGGCCCGGCATAGTCCAACCACGGGAGCCGGGTCTTTGGGGGCCAACGTTTGGGCTTTTTTGTAAGCCTTTTCTGCGAGTGTAAAGTCGGATATGGCAAACGCTGTGTCGCCTTCCACAAGGGCTTTGTCCGACGGAGTATCCACACCTCGGGCCAGGCGGGGCGGCGGGGTTGGAGGTGGAATGGGGTCCGGTGGTAAGGTGGTAGGTTGCGCGGTGGGGGCTTGTTGGGCCGAGGCGCTCGGCGACGGTGGAGCGTTGGAGTTGAGAGGCGTTGGAGTGGTGAGAGGAGTTGAAGCGGTGGGTTGAGGTGGTGTTTGGATAGGCTCACTCGGCCCGCATGCGCTCAGTCCAAACGTGATCAACGCCGCTGCGACAAGGCGACCTTTTTGAACGCGAAAGGCAACCTGACTGTATAGCCGGAGGCTTGATGCAGTGGGGTTCACCACTACACCTTGAAGGGGATGGAAGAGTGGTCTTTGCCGTCGTATCGAAGGAGGACAGGTTTGCCTTCTACCCGTGTGGAAACAAGGACGGGGCGCTTCCAACATCGAACGAGCGCGGCGAGCGTTTCACGAGCGTAGTCGGCCCGCAGTTCCATCCCGGCGAAGCGATGTTCAAGCAACAGTTCTCCCCGGTTGCCCCAGTTTGCATCAATGACGCTGATGACGGGATCACCGAAGTTTGTGAGTTGGAAAAGGAGTTTTTCTTTGACCTCTTTGAACTCACGACTTTCGATTTCATACCTGTCATTGCGGTTGGAAAAACCGAATGTGTACATTTTCATGTCGATGATGAATTCTGGGGTGAGAAATTCATCAAGGAAGGTTACGTCATTGTAGAGGGCACGCACTTCAAAGATCTTTTTGCGGCCCATTCCAAGGCGCAAATCCCAGTGACGGCGCGCGTCCATGTCACTGCACTCTTCCCAATCTTTACCAAACTGGCCTTTGTCCCAGCGCTCTTCGATGTAGCGGAAGAGTTCTACTCCGAGTTTGTAAGGGTTGAGTTTGCCGGGGGCGGTGGCCATGACACCCGCGTTGTTTTCGGCGTAATCGATGATTTCTGAAGCATCGAGTACCTTTTCAGTCATCATTTTAGAGTGCCAATAAGCCGCCCAACCTTCATTCATGATTTTGGTTTGGCGCTGCGGCAAAAAGTAATATGCCTCGTCGCGGAGCACTTCGAGAACATCGCGCTCCCAACGTTCAAGTGGGGCATTGTCTAAAACGAACTTGAGGATGTCGCGCTCGGGCTTTTCAGGGTGTTTCTTTTCAGCCTTTTGTTTTTCAAGCTGCTTTTTTTTCTGCGCCTCAATGTAGCTCTCAGGGTTGATGTACGAGTCCATATACTCCTTGGCTTGGAGTTTGGGCACGCTCGCCGGAGCTTCATCTTCGTCGTCGATTTTGGGGGCGGCACGGCCTGAAAATGGGGCCCAAGGGTCAATCAGGTTTTCAAGCGAGAGGCATTGATCGATAAAC
Organism: Polyangiaceae bacterium; assembly: GCA_016712345.1. Classification (GTDB taxonomy): domain Bacteria; phylum Myxococcota_A; class Polyangia; order Polyangiales; family Polyangiaceae; genus JADJRH01. The sequence goes on along the minus strand of JADJRH010000002.1, from coordinate 268,962 downwards.
TGTTCTATTTTGGAGATGCCGTGTCGCTCAATATGGCGCGAGATGCGGGCACCGTGATTGGCCATTTTATCGATCCATTTTCTGTCAGGATCGTAGTCGCCGGGGCGGCGCACAGGGTCGACAACGGGGCCTTGGCGGTCGAGGTCTGTGGGCCTGAAACAGAAGTTGTTTTTGAAAAAGTCAACATGGCCAAACACGTGGGCCATAACGAGTTTTTGATCGGTGAGTGAGTTTCCTTCAAGCAGGTAAGCGTACGAAGGATTGTTGTTGATCACCATTTCGTAGATTTTTGACAGGCCGTATTCATAACTCTTGGAGAGTTGTTCATACTCCATGCCAAAGCGCCAATGGGGATAACGCGTGGGGAAACCGCTGTACGCCGCGATTTCGTTCATTTGGTCGTACGTTAATATTTCAAAAATAACGGGGAAAAAATCGAGCCCGTAACCGCGGGCGATGCCCTCAATGCGCTCCTGTTGTTCACGGAGGTAACGGGGCAGTGTGGTGTGGAGAGCAAATTTGCTCATGGCTCTACTTACCCTTGCCCAAAAAGTCTTTGATGCTGTTTACAATGGCGTCTTTGTCGCGAATTTCGCTGGTGACAACGCGATCGTCTTTGGCGAAGTGTTCGCGCAGGTCTTTTATAAACTGGCCGGAGCCGTAAGGACTTTCTACCTGACCGTAGGCAAACATGTTCACGCGGGGTAAGAGCTGTTTTTTGAGGATTTCCACACACGAAAGCGTGTCATCCATGGACCAGTTGTCACCGTCTGAAAAGTGGAATGGGTAGATGTTCCACTCCTCGGGCGGGTAGTTGTCATTGATAATCTGTGAGCACAGCTTGTATGCAGACGAGATCATTGTGCCGCCCGACTCGCGGGTGTGAAAGAAGGTGTCACGGTCGACTTCGCGGGCAACGGCGTCGTGAATGATAAAACGCGATTCGAGGCCTTTGTATTGTTTGGTGAGCCACGCATCGATCCAGAAGCTTTCAATGCGGACAATTTCTTTCTGTTCGTCACCCATGGAGCCCGACACGTCCATCATGTAGATGATGACGGCGTTGGTGACAGGCTCATTGATGGTTTTCCACGAGCGATAACGCTTGTCTTCACGAATGGGAACGACAACCGGCTTTTCAGGGCGAAAAGTGCCGCTCGATATCATGCGTTTGAGCGCTTCACGGTAGGTGCGTTTGAAGTGGCGCAGTGATTCGGGCCCAACGCGCCGAATACCTGAATACTTGTCGTGTGCGCTGGATACGGTGTTTTTGCCCTTGTCTTGAATGTCGGGCAACTCCAGTTCTTCACCCAAGATGGCTGCCAATTCATCAAGGGTCACGTCAACTTCAATGGCGTGATCGCCTGCGTCGCTGCCGGCCTGGCCTTTGCCGGGCTGTTTATCATCGCCGGGGCTTCCACTGATGGGATCACCGGCTTTGCCGTCACCCTGCCCTACGCCTCCGCGCTGTTTGTCGCCGAAGCGAAACCGCGGAATGTCGATTTGGGGGATGGGAATCGACACAAGGTCTTTGCCCTGCCTGCCGATGAGTTCTCCCTGGGAAATGTACTTTCTCAGGTTTTGTCGGATTTTTCCGCGAACAATTTGGCGGAAACGGCCGTGGTCTTGGTCAATCTTGAGCGACACTGCGGCGAGTTTAGCACCGCATCACGCCGAGCGAGCGACATGAATGAGCGATGTTGGATCGGCTATCCGCTCGCGAGGCCCATATCGAGCGCGGCCATCATGGCGGCGTACGCTTCTTCACGCGGCACTACCCATTGGCGAATGCCCTCGGGATCAAGCACTCGGCGATGGGCTGGATTTTTGAAGCTCATCGCGAGAAGGATGCGTTGGAAGCCGTCGGCTTTTTGCGCGGCAAGTTGAGGGAGCGCGTCGAACACGCGAAGGTCAAATGTGGGGGTTGTCCACAACACTTCAACTTTCGCGAGATCGATGCGACTGGCGGCGTTTTCGGCGTTCCAAACACGGGTGCCAACGGCGCCGGCGTGTACACGTCCGTCGAGCACGGCGGCGAGAACGTTGAGTTCGGCATCGGATGTGTCGCCGTGTTTGCCGATGTGAATGTCGAACGGAAAGATCTCCACTTTGGAGAGGTCCACGCCGGCTTGAGACAAATAGTAGAGCGGGAGAATGCGCGCTTGAGCGGAGTCACGCCCGCCGACCGCGAGGCGTTTGCCATGAAGCCCCGCAAAGTTGCGAATGGCCGCGTCGCGACGAACAACGATTTTTGCCGATGCTCCGCGATCGATATCGGCCACGGCCAGCGTGATCGATCGACCGTCGGTGCGCTTTTTGACGCGCGCATGCGCAAGCGGGGAGCTGTACGCAATGTCGATATGACCCGCGAGGAGCGCTTCAACCTGGCGTTCGTAGTTTGAGAAAAGTGCGTATTCGATCGGGAAATTCTGCGCGCGGAAGTGACCTTCCATCGACTCCCAAAACGATACAACCCGCGGGCTCGAAGCAACTGCGCCGATGAGAATGTTGAATTCGGACATGGGGTGCGACCGAGATATTTTGCGACCCGCCCCGCGCACGGGCCGCGAAGGGCGACCCTAGATGCGCGCGGCTCACGTGGCAACCACTTCGGTCGAAGGTGCTTCGTGGAACAAAGGTGGTTTGGTGGATCGTTTTTTTGTAAACGCGCACGTTTAGAATCGCCCCGCAATGACGGTGAAGAGGCGGTACGACGATCTGAAGTTGCATTTGGCCGTGCTGGGCGAAGAGCACGAGATCTCGGTAAAGACGCGCGTTTGGCCCACAGCCGTGGTGGAAATAATCGAGACAGCGCGGGCAATCACCGATGGGTTCACTTCGATCGCGGCTGCAAACGCGGAAAGGGCGGCGCTCAAAGTAAGCTGCAAAAAAGGGTGCACTGCGTGCTGCTACCAGACGGTGCCTGTTGCACCGATCGAGGCGCTCCATTTGGCTCAGGTGGTGGATGCGATGCCTGAAGGGCGGCGCTCGATTGTGAAGAGTCGCTTTGAAGCGGCGCTCGCCAAGCTCAAAGAATTGGGGCTTTGGCGGCCGGAACCAAGGGCGGGAAAATGGGCTTTGCGTTCAACTGCGACGACCGTGCACGAGCAATGGGAAGACATCAGTCGGCGCTATTTTGAAGCGGTGATCCCGTGCCCGTTTTTGGAGGAAGGCGCCTGTTCGATCTACGCGGACAGGCCTTCACCGTGCCGCGAATATGCAGTCACTTCGGCACCTGAAGAATGCACAAAGCTCTCCACGGAAGTGAGGACAATTGCGCGACCTGTACACATGGGCGAGGTGCTGACGGCGCTTTCCAACGAAGAGCTTGGGCGGGACGACAAACAAATTCCGTTGGTGTTGGCGCTCGCGTGGGCTCGCGAAAACGGGCGGAGTCTCCAACAGAAAAAAGATGGAGAACACCTGGCGATGGCGCTCGTGGAACAGATTCAAGCAGCCGACAGATCGGAGTAGAAGGCTCCGTTGTGTGAGCCAATTTGTGTACACACAAGACGGCTCGCGACGAGATGCGTGGGCACCGGCGCGTGTGACTAAGCGCCGTTGGGGCGGGTGCGCACGACGCGCGATTGTAGAAATTGGTAGAGCGACTTGATTGCGTCAAAGGAGCCGACGTTGGACTCTTTGATCACCTGACTCACCGTGCGCGCGCCGTTTACAGCATCAAGCACCAACGTTTCGGTGCGAGTGAGTTTGTCGGGGCCGAGCGACTCAAGCGCAACCTGATCGACCATTACGATCTGATCAAAGTTGATGGTGCTCTCCATGAGCCGCCATTCATCCACGCGGCGAAATCCTTCAAGGACAAGCGATGCCACACTGAGGCCCAAACGCGCCGATTCTGCCTCGGGACGGAATGCTTCACGTGTAAAGGAAAAGCGTCCGTACGGCCATCGAAGCATGTCGTACACAAGCTCGCTCGACTGACGTTCGAGCGCTTCTTGCACGTCGTCGGATTGGGCTTTGCCCGCTTCAATAAGGTTTTCGCCGAGCAGCTTTCGACGGTCCGCGTCTTTGAGGATGGTTTCCAGCTCGTCGCGGGTGACAACGCCTTTTTCAACGAAGTAGCGCCCGAGTCGAAACTCTTCAGGGAGGCCGCGCGACTGAACGAGATCGATCAGGCCTTGGCGCATGTAGATTGTGAGCGCGCTCTTTTGGTTGGAGATGCGAACGACACCTGTTTGCCGCTGCATTTGAAGCACTTGAAGCACCTCGGCGAGCGGGATCGCTGCGATGTCGCCGGTGAGAACCTCGCGCGACGTGCCTTCTTGATCCATGTCGCGCAACGTCATGATGAGCGCGCCGATCACGTCGCTTGAGAACGAGCGAACAATGGCTGTGAGAAGCGACGCTTCGTTGGTTCGATCGTTGGGTGGCAGAGCGAGAAGGCTTGGAACAATGGCGGAAGCGACCTGCTGCGCGAACTGGATTTGAGCGCGTTGCTTTTGTCCTTTGACAAGCATGCTCGGTCGCACGCTGTCTTGGATGGTGTCCTCGTCCGGCATTGTTTCGCCTTCGGGGACGGGCCTCGCTCTGCCTTCAGCGGTTTTGGCGAGCGCGCCTTCGATCACGGCGACAAGGGCGCGCGCGTCAAACGGTTTGGTGATTGCGTCGACAGCGCCGGTTTGCTGGACGAACTGGCCGCGGATCTTGTCGCCTTTGGCGCTCATCAGCACCACGGGCAGGCTCTTGTGGGCCGGATTGGATCGGAGTTCGCGGCAGAACTGGTAGCCGTTCATGCGCGGCATCACGAAGTCGAGCAATACGAGGTCGTATTTCGGACCTCGTTTGATCATGTCGATGCCGGCCGCACCGTCGCGCGCAATCTGAGGTTCGTAGCCATGCCGCGCGAGGATGGCGCTCACGACCTTCAGAATGGTCGGGCTGTCATCGACAATCAGTACGCGCGCCGGTGAGGCCATAGAAACAACGTCAGCGTTGAGTACAGTATCAGAGAACCTTCACCTTTTTGTGTGCGAGGTTCACCCGTGCAAAACGGCCTTTTCAATATCCCTGGTCGTCTTTGTTTCCCCCGGGGGCCACGGGCACCACGGGCCGAAGATGCACTTCAGCGAGCTGAGATGCGTCGACCGCTACGGGCGCTCCGGTCATTTGATCGGTGCCCTGATTGGTCTTGGGGAACGGAATTACGTCGCGAAGCGTGGGCGCGCCCGAGAGCAACATGACCAAACGGTCCATGCCGATGGCAATGCCTCCGTGCGGAGGTGCGCCGGATCGAAGCGCATCGAGCAGGAAGCCGAACTTGTCGCGCGCCTGCGCTTCGTCGAGGCCAAGCGTTGCAAACACCTTCTTTTGAACTTCAGGGTCGTGCAATCGAATGGAGCCGCCGCCGATCTCAAATCCGTTGAGAACAAGGTCGTAGCGGTAGCAAAGCACGCGCGCGGGATCGCTTTCGAGGTACTCAATGTGCTCATCCACAGGGCGTGTGAACGCGTGATGTGCGGCGGCCCACTTGCCTGTGTCTTCGTCAAACTCGAAAAGCGGCGGGTTGACGACCCACAAAAACTTCCACTTTCCACCGTGGCCGTATTCAGGAATGAGGCCCATTTTCTTGGCGACGTCGACGCGCAGGCGGGCCATCACGGTGTGTACAACATCGGTTTTTCCAAACTGGAAAAAGATGAAATCGCCGGGTTTGGCACCGCACGCTTCGTTGATGCGGGCGCGCGCTTCAGGCGTGATGTTTTTTGAAAGCGGCGATTGAACCCACGACCCGTCGTCGGCGATTTTCGCGCGAGCAAGGCCTTTGAAGCCTTTGATGTCGCGCAGGCCTTTTTCAAGCTCTTCGGCTTGGGGACGCGAGAGGTTGGCACTCGCGGGAACCACCAGCGCCTTCACGATCTCCGGCGGAATATCGCGGCGGAACGTGCCGTTTTTGAACTTGGCAACCAATTCCTGCCAGAAAGGTACACCACCGCCGTCGAGTTCAATGACTGTGTCTGTTAGGTCGACATGCGGCAGATCAAATCGAAGGTCGGGCTTGTCATTGCCGTATTTCGCCATGGATTCGGCAAAGGGAAGCTGAGGAAAGCGGCCCGATGGAAAGAGTTCGTGAAGGTCAATTCCGAGCGCCTGTTTCATCACCGCAAAAACAAGCCCCTCCATGACTTTGAACACGTCGTCCTGGTTCACGAACGAAAGTTCAACGTCGATCTGCGTAAATTCAGGTTGGCGATCGAGCCTTAGATCTTCGTCTCGGAAGCACTTCACGATCTGGAAGTACCTGTCGAAGCCCGACACCATAAAGAGCTGTTTATAAAGCTGAGGGCTCTCGGCCAATGCGTACACTTTGCCGGGAGCGAGGCGCGCGGGAACCAAGAAATTGCGCGCGCCGCCCGGTGTGTACTTTACCAAAAACGGAGTTTCGAGTTCTAAACAGCCTTGATCTGAAAGGTAGTTGCGCGTGACGCGATTGATCTCGTGACGCAGACGAAGTGTACGCTGAAGCGGTGTCCGTCGAAGATCGATGTACCTGTATTGCAGGCGGATCTCTTCGCGCGTGTCGAGTTGATCTGTCACTTCAAACGGGGGTGTTTCGGCCCGATTGAAAACCGTTGCCTGGTTGACGACCACTTCGATCATGCCGGTGGGGAGCTTGGGATTGACCGCGCTCACCATTTTTTGCTCCTTCTTGCTCCACTGCTCACCGCGCGCTCGAACGCGACCGGAAATGCCGAGCACCCACTCACCCCGCGTAGCTTCGGCAAGGGTGTGCGCTTCATCGGAGACATTGGGATCGAAGACGATCTGTGTGAGCCCGTCGCGGTCGCGGAGGTCGATAAAAATGAGATCGCCGTGATCGCGGCGACTTTGCACCCACCCAAAAAGAACAACCTCTTTGCCGATGTCACCTTCGCGCAAATCGCCGCATCGATGTGTACGCTTCAGATCATCAATGAACCGGGGCGATTTTGCGGGCGTTTCGGCGCCTCCACTCTCGTTTGAAGCCGACATGTGAGAACTCTCTTTTTGGTGCTCCCCCAAAAACTTCCGCTTTGGGGGCGCGCACCATACCAGCGCTGCGCGGCCGGGGTACACCCCTTCGCTTAACCTCGGATTACCTGCTGGTATGGTCGTTGGCCTGTATGACGAAGCTCCTCTTTGTGCGACACGGCGAAACGCTCCAGAACAAGCTCCGCATTTTTCAGGGTCAATCGGGCGCGGGCCTCACCGAAAAAGGACGGGAGCAGGCCGGACTCTTGGCGGCGCGCCTGCGAGCAACGCGGGTTGCATTTTCGGCGCTGTACACTTCCGACCTCGAACGTGCAGCGGAAACGGCGTCGATCCTGGGAGACGCGCTGGGCCTGATTCCCAAGGCGCATCCCGGACTTCGAGAGGTTGCGCTCGGTCGGTGGGAAGGTTTGCACGAGGACGAAATTAGGGCGGCCATGCCGGAGGAGTGGGCGGCATGGCGCAATGGAGAAGACATTGCACGCGGCGGCGGTGAGTGTCTGGCCGACGTGACGGCGCGCATGGCGCGGGCGGCGGAAGAGATCGCAACCGAACATGAAGGGCGCACCGTGGTTTTGGTTTCACACGGCGCCGCGATCAAAAGTTTTGCGGCGCACGTGCTGTCGACCAAGACCACGCGCCTGCGAGCGTTGCGACCGGTTTCAAACACGGGAGCATGTCTTTTTGAGCGAGGTCGCGACGGCGGCTATTCACTCGTTGTGTACAACGACACAACCCATCTCGGCGATGCTCTGCAAGCGGCCCTAGAATCGTAGGTGCACGCCGGATCCACTCGATGCGCGCGGCGCCCGCCCAGGCGCAACGTTCGGTGGAGAAAGCAGAACTACAAAGGCCCAAGCATTTGTTTTGCGCGGGAGTAAACTGCGCCCGTATGGCTCAGGATCCCCGTGAGCGCGAAGACTTTGACAGTTCAGTCAAGAGCGCTCCCAAAAAGAAGACCGAGAAGATCCGACGGTGGAAGGTGGTTATTCACAACGATGACTACACCACGATGGAATTTGTGGTGTTCATTCTCATGAAGTTTTTCCACAAGACCGACACCGAGGCCACGCACATCATGCTGAGTGTACACCACAAGGGCAGCGGCGTTGCGGGCATCTACAGTCGCGACGTGGCTGAAACCAAGGTGAAAGAGGTCTTGGATTACGCCAAAGAAAACGAGATGCCCCTCAAACTCACAGCCGAGCCCGCCGACGAAAGTGAATAGAGACTGGCGGAGCCACAACTTCGGACTCATGTTTCGGTCGTTTCTGTTTCTCCCGATTTGCCCGAGCCGCGTAAGGACACCATGCGTATCAGCCCCGAGGTAGAAATCGCTTTTTCTCTAGCCACCCGTGAAGCGCAGAAGCGAAAGCATGAATACGTAACGCTGGAGCATTTGCTCTACGCGCTTCTGTTCGACAACGAAACGGCGCGCTGCGTCCGTGAAGTGGGCGGCAACGTTGGCAAGCTCAAGACCCGTCTCGAAAAGTATCTCGATACGGAGGTCGATCGGTTTGACGAAGAAACGCAACCGACGCTCTCCCTCGGCTTTCAGCGCGCCGTCGGTCGAGCGGCAATGCACGTAAAGTCGTCCGGCAAAGAAGAACTCAAAGGCGTCAACGTTCTCGTGGCGATGTTTGCCGAGCGTGATTGCCCCGCCGTTGCAATTCTGGGTGAGTTCGGCGTGACACGTTACGACGTCGTCAATTACATCTCGCACGGCATTTCAAAAGCGAACGACGAAGAACCGCGCGAAGAGGCGCCGGCGGAGGCGGGTCAAGACGAGGACGATCCGGCCCCCGCAAAAGATCCGCTCAGTGCGTACACAATGAACCTGAATAAAGAGGCGACAGAAGGGCGAATCGACCCGCTTGTCGGCCGCGAAAACGAGGTGGATCGCGCTATTCAAGTGCTCGCGCGGCGTCGCAAAAATAACCCACTTTTGATCGGCGACGCGGGCGTGGGCAAAACCGCAATTGTGGAAGGGCTCGCCCAAAAAATCGTGAAGGGTGAAGTGCCCGAAGCCATTCGCGACGCCACCGTTTATTCGCTCGACATGGGCGCGCTTCTCGCCGGAACGCGCTTTCGCGGCGACTTTGAGAACCGAATGAAGGCGGTGCTCAAAGCGCTCGAAAAGCAGCCCGGCGCGATTTTGTTCATTGATGAAATTCACACAATCATCGGCGCGGGCGCTGCGAGCGGCGGCACAATCGACGCCTCCAACCTTCTCAAACCCGCGCTCGCTTCGGGACGCCTGCGCTGCATCGGCGCCACAACGTTTCAGGAGTATCGAGGGCACTTAGAACGCGACAGCGCGCTCGCTCGCCGCTTCCAACGCATTGAAGTGACAGAGCCTTCGATTGAAGAAACAACGCGTATTCTACAAGGCCTCGTAAAACACTACGAGTCGTTCCACAAGGTCAAATACGCTCCCGAGGCGCTTGAAGCGGCGGCAAAACTCGCCGGTCGCTATCTGCAAGATCGCAAGTTGCCCGATAAGGCAATTGACTTGGTGGATGAAGCCGGCGCTGCAAAGCGCCTCGCGACGGGCGGCGGCGGTACGGTTGAAGTTGCCGATATTGAAAAAATCGTCGCCAAAATGGCTCAAATCCCGCCGCGACAAGTTTCGGCCGACGACAAGAGCCAACTCAAAAACCTCGGAGAAATGCTCAAAGGCGCCATTTACGGTCAAGACGACGCCGTTAAACAACTCGCCGCTGCCATCAAAGTTTCGCGCGCCGGCCTGCGAGCCGCAGAAAAACCCATTGGTTCATTCCTTTTCACCGGTCCAACCGGCGTTGGAAAAACCGAATTGGCAAAGCAGCTCGCGAAAGCGCTCGGCATCGCATTCATTCGCTTCGACATGAGCGAGTACCAGGAGCGCCACACGGTGAGCCGGCTCATCGGCGCGCCCCCCGGTTACGTGGGCTTCGATCGCGGCGGTTTGCTCACCGAAGCCGCGGCCAAAACACCGCACGCAGTGCTCCTTCTCGACGAAATTGAAAAGGCGCACCCCGACATTTTCCAGGTTCTTCTCCAAGTGATGGACCACGGCACGCTCACCGATAACAACGGCAAAAAGAGCGATTTTCGCCACATGGTCGTCATCATGACGAGCAACGTCGGCGCGCGTGAACTCACGCAGGCTCGCGTTGGTTTCGGCGATCGCGGCGTCTCCGGCGACGACGACAAAGCCTACAAAAACACGTTCAGCCCCGAGTTTCGCAATCGGCTTGATGCGCGCATCATGTTTAAGGCGCTCGACCCCAGCATCATGGGAAACATCGTCGACAAGTTCATCAAAGAACTCGGCGAGCGTTTGGCCGATCGCAAAGCCACCCTCAGCATCACCGACGCGGCTCGCAAATATCTATCCCAAAAAGGGTACGATCCGCAGTTTGGCGCGCGGCCGCTGGCACGCGTGATCGAGACCGAAGTCACGCTCAAACTCACCGATGAGTTGCTCTTCGGCAGCCTCGAAAACGGCGGTCATGTGGAGGTTGGGTTCGACGGCAAAGAGTTGAGCTTCACCTTCACAACCACCGAAACCGAAGAGGGTGCGGCTCCCAAAGCCGAGGTTTCGCCTCTAAACTGAGCGATTTGCGCTTTGTGTACTCAACAGCCCTCCAATTTCGCGTTTGCGTTGTTGAAAAATTAAGGGCATGCCCCGCGCGTGGCTCGCCCTTTTGATCCCGTCGTTGTCCCTCCCCTCGCCGAACAACAAGGCCAGACATTCACCCGCGCTGTTGAACTCATGCAGCGTTTGCTCGCGCCCGACGGCTGCCCTTGGGATCGCGAGCAAAACTTTGAAACGCTGCGTCGCTTCGTTCTCGAAGAAGCGTGCGAAGTGATCGACGCCATCGAAAACGGCGACCGCAAAGAGCTGTGCGGTGAATTGGGAGATCTCTTATTTCAGGTGGTTTTCCAGGCTGAACTTGCGCGCGCTGAAGGTTCGTTCGGCCCCGATGACGTGGTTGCGGCCATCTGCAACAAACTCGTTCGCCGCCATCCGCACGTGTTTGCCGACGTCACCGTGGAAGGTGGATCCAAAGAAGTCCTTCAGAATTGGGAGCGCATCAAAGCTGCGGAACGTGCAGCTCAGGGCGGTGAAGACAAAGGCGTTCTCGGCGGCGTCGCCAAAAGTCTGCCGGCCCTCACGCGCGCGCAGCGCATTGGTGAGAAGGTCGCCCGCGTGGGGTTTGATTGGCCCGATGCGCGCGGCTCACGCAGCAAAGTGAACGAAGAAATGGCCGAGTTGGATCAGGCGATTGAGTCGGGCGATCGCGATCGCATGGAGGCTGAACTCGGCGATGTACTCTTTGCCCTGGTGAACCTATCTCGGCATTTGCACCTGGATGCCGAAGGATCGCTCCGCCGCACCATCGACAAGTTCACCAAGCGCTTTGATCACGTGGAAGAGCGCGTGCGCACCGTTCACGGCGGTTGGCCCAAATCTTCCACCGACGATCGCTTGAGTTTGGAAGAACTCGATTCGTACTGGGAAGAAGCAAAACAAAAGGGGATTTGAACGAGCGAGGGCGTTGCGTACACAACAGCGCCGACTTGTTTTACCGCGTCCGAGACGACGTGTTTTGCCTGTGCGCTCCGACCTGTTTTACCGCGTGTACACCGGCGACCGCTTTCACTGTTAACGCCCGTTTTGCGTACACATCTTTTGTGTACGCTTTCGTCGAAGCCTGGATCCAAAAGCAGCCGCCAAGACACCCACGCCGCCGATCCACGTGAAGTCTTCATTGTGGCTTGCGTACACACCACAGGAACAATCGGCAGGCTTTTCCGGGTTGCCGGCGAAACCGCCGCTTCCGCCGCCCGCCGCTCCGCCGGTGCTTCCTCCTGAACCGCCGCCGCCTGCACCCCCGCTGCCCCCTGTGCCGCGACCGAGGGGTCCACTTTCATCCGGGTCGAGCACGCTCGTGCAATCAGGATCTTCCGGGTAATCACTCAACCCGTCGCCGTCGTCGTCGAGCCCGTCATTGCAGGCCGGGCCTTTTCCTCCCAAACCCGGCACCACAGCCACAGCGTTTTTCAAAAACCCCACAACCGGTTTGGCTTGGTAACCGTTCGGGGCCGCCGGATCGTGCAACACAAGGCCCCACTCATATCCGGTGTTCGGCTCATCGAATGCCTCATAAAAGATGGTTTGCTCCCACCAATCTCGAACGAGCATGGCCTCAATCACACGCCGGTAATAGAGCGTCTGCGCCGCTTCTTCTTCGGCATTGCCAAGCGTGGCTTCACGTCCCGTTTCGGTGAGCCAAAACGGCTTATTGACGCCGTGTTTGTCCATCACTTCTCGAAACGAAAGCGGGCCTTCGTAGACAACCGTGCCCCCCGTTTCGAGAATGCGGTGGCTGTCGAGTTTGTTAAAGAAGCTGTCACTCGTGGACCCTGAACCTGGAGAATCCACAGGAAATCCCGCGTAAATGTGACCGCTGACGATATCAATTTGATCTTTGGCAGCCGCGAGGGACGCATCAAGCCACTGATCGTATTCTGAACCAATGGACGCCAAGCCCGGTGCTACCACTTTGCATGAAGGGCACGCCGAATGAACGGCCGCCGCGCCCGGCACCAAGATTCGAGTTGTGTAGTCGCTGATCGACCCCTCAAAAAATTGTTCCAAGTTGGGCTCGTTCCACAACTCGTAGTGAGAAACGCGATCCTGAAAGTGGTTTACCACCGCTGTCACAAACGCCGGATACGTGCCGTCGATGGGAACATCGTTGATCGAACCGTCGCCCATCGGGTCGGCGGACGAGGCCCATGACGGCCCATATCCAATCACCGCCAACACCTTTAAATTTCGGGCGACGGCGGCGTCCACCACTTGGTCAAGCAAAGCGAAATCGTAGTTTCCCTGAGTGGGTTCACATTGAAACCAATTCAGGTCAATGCGTACCCAACCGAGCGAAGCCGCTTCGGTTGCGTCATGCCCCACATCGATCGACTGGTGTACATTTGCGCCGAGCAGCTTTTGAGCCGACGCCTCATTGCTGCCAAACAAGAGCGTTCCAAAAGCCGCCGCCGCGATCATCCGAGAGAAAGGGGTAAAACAACAACGCATGCGCCAAGCATCTCACAAAGCGGCCGGGAAACGCGCTCCGCAGCGCTAAGCTCGCCCACAATGACCTGTGACGTCTCGATTCCTGATACTTCGTAATCAACACAGAGGCACGGAGATCACGGAGATCCACGGAGTTTTTTGTATTTTAGGCTGCAATCGTCTCGCACCACCTGACCGATCCCCTGTCAGGTTGGGATCACGGATGATGTGTACCCATTGCAGCCCAAGAAACAAAAAAACTCCGTGTGTTCTGTGTTCTCCGTGATTCCGTGGTGAAAGAGACGTCACAGGCATCCAGGCGCTTCAGGTCTTGGCGTGACGCTTCAGCCGTCGCTCTGGGGCTGCCAGCTACCCACGAGACCCAGGAGGTCAGGTGGGCGGCTTGTTTGTCAGGTGTACACAACCGTCCGGGAGAGTATCGAGGTGAAATTCAAAAATCCCCGACTCGTCTACTTTGGCGGGCCCGAGAATCTTCCAAACAATTGCCTCGTTTCCTTTTGCATCTTTGGCGTACGTGCCAATTGCCAGGTTCAAATCACGCTTTTTAACTCCGGGGAGGATCAGCGTGTACGGGGCGCCGTTGTTTGAAGGAACCGACGCGGGAGTTGCTGCGGGTGGGATGGTAGGTGTGATCTTGTAGAGTTTGCCGGTAACGACACCTGTGGTTTTGCACTTGGTGTCGATAGCGAATGTGACAACAGTGGCTTGCGAAAGAGCCCCTTCGGGAATGCGAAGAGTGGCAATTTCTTTGTCACCAAGTTCAAGCTTGGCACCCGGCGAAAAACCGAATGTGTCGGTGATGGACTTGGCATCTGCCAGGAGCACCGGCGGGCGACCCGACTTGGGCTTGTCGACAGGTGCCGACGCACTTGCGGACGCTGTTGGCTCGGCGGTTGGCGTGGCCGTGGGCTCCGCCGTGGGAACAGCGGTGGGCGCCGCTGTGGGACCGGCCGACGCACTCGCCGTGGGTTCAGCCGTTGGTTGGGGTGGAGTGTTTGCGTCCGGCGTACCGTCTCCGCACGCCACCGCGGCCAGCGGCGCAAGGGAAAACAGAGCGCAGAACGAAAGCCATCGTGTGGTTGTGTGCATGGTGCTTTCGTGCCTCAGAACGGAACAAAATGAAAGACGCGTGACGACCCAAGCGTAGCTCTAATGTCTCGTGCTTTGAGCATGACATGAGCTGGATCGCACAATATAAGCCCATCATGCGTAGAGCCCAATTCGGCGCGGTTTCTGTTCTTTTCGCGGGTCTTTCAGCATGTGGGCCGGCCGTTGTGACGCCGACTGTCCAAACAGCGCCGGTAGAAGTTGCGCCGCCGACGACAGCTTCGGCCTCCGCAACCGAAGCCGTTGAGGCCGCGCCGATCGCCGATCCCACCGATGTTGTCGGCATCGCTCGTTGGCGCAACCCGCTCCAAAGCGTTTCGAACCTGGCGTCGTGCGGTGGTGTTGCACCCGTTCTTGTCGAGGTCAATGCGCGCCTCATGGTGAGCGAGGTTCTGCGCGAGTTCATTCGAGGGGGCGGTGTGGACACACGCAAACTCGCGGGCGTCATTGCGGTGGACGCGCCGGTTGACATGATTGTAACGCTCGACCCTGAAGAGAGACCGCGTCCACCTCTGTTTGCCGTGGCGGCGGGCCTTTCATCCCTCGACGGAGCGCGCGCCGCCGTGGATCCGGAAGGCAAAATGACAGAAGTGTCGCCCGGAACGTGGCAACTCAAAAACGCGCGTGGGGCTGTGTGTTGGATTTCGACAGCCGTGGGTCCGTCACCGGCCCGACTCGTGTGTTCGCACAATGCAAAATCGCTCAACGCGCTGGGCCCTTATTTAACGCGCAGCGCACCGCTGAAAGACTGGGGCGGTCCCGACATTCACGTGGAAGCGCGTATGAACGTCGCCCAAAAACGGTACGGTCAAACATTCAAAAACATGTTGCGGGTGTTGCCCGACACTGTTGTTGCAGAAGTGGGCAGTGGTGACGCGCGTGTGGATCAAGCCTTGTTCAACATGGCAACATCCGTCCAAGAAGACATTCCCAAGATTCTTGCCGACACTCAAAACATTGTGTCTGAGGTAACCACAAATCGGAGTGGAACTTGTCTTCGCAGCAACACAGAGTTTGAGTTTGCAACCAAAACGTCTTGGTTTGCGCAGGCCATGACCGATAGGCTCGATCGCGCCGCCGCGCCGCCGAGCATTTATTGGCGCGCGCCCAAAGATGCCGACAGCGCCATGTACGGACGCGGCGCCGATCCTGCGTTGTATACGAACATGATCGCACAGTTTCGAGGCCTTTTCGACGGAGTATTGGCGGCCGAGGGTGTGAACGCGGCCGACCGAAAGCGCCTGACAGATCTGATTAGTGCGCCGTACGGCAAAAACACAAACATGGTATGGGCGCATGGAACGTTGCCGGCATCTTTCCCCCAAAAAGGCTCCAAAGATGAGGGCAAAAAGCTTGTTGAAGCCGGCTTTACAAGTTTGGCTGGGTGGAACCTGTTTGGAATGGATGAGGGCCCGGCCGCGCTGAAAAAGCAGCTGAAAGACTTCATTGAGGCATACAAAGCGCCCGGTATCCAAACCGGTTTCAAGAAAATGTTGGGGAGCGACTCCAAACATCTACCCACCGTCAAATCAATCCCGGCCCCCGCGGCACTGGGTGCGGGGAGTGAAGGGCTGGAGATCACGATCCCCAACGTGGAAGCTCCCAATCCCGGTGATGCGGCCACCAAAAAGCCTGCGACAATGTCGCTAAAACTATATGTATTCTTAATGCTGGACGGGGACAACACGTGGCTTGCCATTGGTGCGGCCAAAGATGAACTTGTGAAACGCCTTCAAACAACAAAGGTCGGCGCATCCGACAAAGACCAACTTGCCAGTCGGAGCGACCTTGAAAGTCTTCGCACCGGCAAGCAGATGTTTGGTGGATTTTTTTCCGCCGGCATGATTACAAACGGCATCGCCACAAGCATTCAAGCACTTGAGCAAATGGATGAATCGGGCACTCCATCAGAACTCAAACAACTGACAAGTGCTCTCACAGCTCTTCCAAACAAGGGTAAAACGCCCATTTTTGTCACCGGCACCGGGGCTGAAACCAGCACCGGCAGCAAAGTTGGCCTCACCGTTGAGGTGCAACAAGGCACGTTTGAAGACTCAAGGGCGCTTGTTGTGAGCGGGTATTCATTCTTCCGCAGCCTCGGCCTCTTGCCCTAAAGCAGCGATTGGTTTGAATGCCCCCGCCCCGCAGTCAGATTCGACCTCGAAATCAGGTCGGGCCAATCATCCTCTGGAATGAGCTGACCCTCCCGAGCCCGATGAACTCCTTGTGGTTGTGGGGCCAACAGCGAGCGGCAAAACAGAACTGGCCATCTTGTTGGCGCAAAAGTTCGGTGGAGAAATCGTTAATGCCGACAGCGTGCAGGTGTACACGCACTTTGACATCGGCTCAGGAAAACCAACCGGCGAAGAACTCGCCCGCGCGCCTCATCATCTGCTGAGTGTCGTTGACCCGAGCGTTCAGCTTGAAGCGAGCCGCTACGCTGAAATGGCAGAACAGGCGGTCTCCGATATTCGCGGTCGCAACAGAATACCTATTGTATGCGGCGGTTCTTTCTTGTGGGTCAAAGCCCTTGTGTGGGGGCTCGCCCCCATGCCCGGAGCAAACCCCGCCGTGCGGGCCGAGCACACTCTCATTGCCGAGTCTCAGGGGCGCGCAGCGTTGCACGCCCAACTCCAGTTGATCGACCCCGTGGCCGCAGCACGCTTGTCGCCCAACGATTTTGTGCGCGTCAGTCGCGCTCTAGAAGTGTTTGCCGTGTCGGGCAAAACAATGACGGAGTTGCAAAGCGAGCACGGGTTTCGGGAGCAAAAGTACAAAGCGCGCTTTATCGCCGCCGACAGGGCCGACGCAGAACTCGACGAGCGCATTGCCAAACGAACCACCCATTGGCTTCAAACAGGCTGGATCGATGAGGTGAAACACCTTGTTGATCTGGGTTATGAAAACACGAGAGCCATGCAGTCCGTGGGCTACCGTGAAGTGCTGAGTTACATACGCGGTCAAATCCCCGAGAGCGAATTGGCACCTACCATTGTGCGCGCAACGCGGGTATTTGTTCGCCGACAGCGCACGTGGATTCGCGATCTACCCATCCACTACGTAAAAATCTGAAACGGCACGTAACAAACCTGAACGGCGCGCGTTTCGTTCCCCACGTTGGCAAATGTGCTCGACAGCTCTACCTGCGCCCAACACGCAATTCCAACTCACCGTAGCTGACCCGGTGAACAACGGGCCTTCCGTGAGGACAGTGACCCGCAAAATCCACCTCATCAAGCGCTCTCAACAGGGCTTTCGCTTCGTCGGGAGACACCCGCTCTCCCGCCCGAATAGAGCCGTGACAAGCCATTGTTGCGAGCGCCAAATCAATGGCACCTGAAAAGGCACGTTGGCCTTCGTGGCTCACTTCGGCGAGAAGGTCGCGAACCAATTTTTCAGGCGACGCACGCACAAGCAGTTGGGGAATTGAATGAACGGCCACATGGGTAGGTCCGGCCGGACGCAGGTCAAATCCGGCGGCTCGGACAGCTTCTTCGCCTTCTTCAACAAGGGCCACTTCACGCGCCGAAACGCCAACGATCACCGGGAAAAGCAGCTTCTGAGTGGCCACCGCCTTTTGGTTGTAGGCCGTTCGAAGTCGATGGTAGGTTACCCTTTCCGCCGCCGCGTGTTGGTCAAGGATGTAGAGGCCGTCGGGCCCCTCGCAAAGCAGAAACGTTGCCCGCAGTTGACCCAGGTAGTTGAGCGCATCAAATGGAGTGCGCTGATCGACGGTGTTTACAACCTCAATGGGGTGCGGCTCAGGCACCTGAATGGGTAGATACGGCACCGGTTGAACCCGCATCGGCGCTTCCGGCCCACCGTCAAAAGAACCGCTCTTTTCCAAGTGCAAGTCTGCCACTTCGGGAGCGTCAATCGGCGGACCTGAATATTGCCTGTTTTCAACCGACGGAGGGGTGACAGTGGGCCCGACAGCTGCGCCCGACTCCCATGACCACGACTCTGAGGGTGCCAGTTCGGCGGTTTTGGGCTTGTGGTGGTGAGCGCCCGGCAACCGCGAGATCGGCAGTCCAAAAGCATGCGTGAGCGCATCGGCCAAGATGCGATACACAGCGTCGGACGCGGCGCGCCCATCGGCAAAACGCACCTCGGCTTTTTGCGGGTGTACATTCACGTCAACCAACTCGGGCGGGAGATCGATGTACACAACCCCAATCGGGTAGCGCCCCGGTTCCAAAACGCTGCCGTACGCGAGCGCCACCGATCGCGCGAGGCTTCGATCTTTCACAACGCGACCGTTCACGAGAAGCGTGAGACCCACAGCGCCGGAACGTGCTCGTTCGGGCCTCGACAAGAAGGCTTCAACACTGAGCGGACCGCGGGCGCCGCGACACGCCGCGAGTTCTTCACCGCTCAATATTTGGCGTGCGCGCTCTTCACGCGATGTGGTGCGAAGCCATTCACGAGCCACGCGACCGTCGCGCGAAAGCACGATCGATGTGGCCGGTGCGCCAAGCGCCATCGCCTGCACAACATCGGTGACGTGAGCGCTTTCAGTGGCGGCGGCTCGCAAAAATTTTCGACGCGCGGGAACGTTGAAAAACAGATCGCGCACCTCCACAACGGTGCCCACCGAAACACCGCACGGCAATGTCACGCGCTCACCGCCGCCTTCAACTCGAACTTCGGTGCCTTCGGGATCACTCTCACGTCTGGTTTGCAGCACGAGGCGCGAAACCGATGCAATGCTCGGCAACGCCTCGCCCCTGAAACCAAAACTCTGTACACCCGCGAGATCGGCGAGCGTTTCGATTTTGCTCGTGGCGTGTCGCAACAAACAAAGCTCCGCGTCCCGACGATCCATGCCCGAGCCGTCGTCCGCAACACGCGCGAGCGAGATCCCACCGCCCTCTATGTCAACGCGCACTTTGCGAGCGCCCGCGTCGAGCGAATTTTCAACCAGCTCTTTGATGATGCTCGACGGCCGTTCAACCACTTCACCCGCGGCGATCTGATTTGCGAGATCGTCCGGCAAAACATGGATCTTTCGGCGCGTGGGTTGCGCCTTCATCGGACCGGACGTGGCCATGTGTACCTTACGGTTCTTCTTCGGCGCTTTCCGCGGCGGCGGCCGCCTCCGCAAAAAAGACCTTTGTACGCTGCGTGGTGAGCGCGAGTGCCGCCGCAAAGGGTACACCCAGGCGGGCGGCGAAAATCACACGTTCAAGCCAATAGCCGATGAGATGCGCAAATTCGGGCAGACTCAAAGATGATGTTGGATCGTTGATCAACGCCGCACCGCGCGCCGCCATGTCAATGTACGTTCCTCGGACCTGCTTTAACAACGCGTATTCAATAATTGCAAAAATAGCGTTTGCGCCGAGAGACTGAAGGGCAAACACGCGCGCTGTGGGCCTGCCCAAAAGCACCGTTGTGCTCGCGAAAATAAGTGTACACGCGAGAATGGCGCGGGCCACGGCGAGCGGAAAAGCCAGGTGTGGCACCGATCCCATGACGGTGAGCCGCGCAGCCATGAGCACCTGGCCCACGAGCGAATAACTGTCGACACCGCCCGCTCGAACAACGGTCTCCACATCCGGGAGCGCCCCGCTCCGAAGCACCGTCGCGATTTTGGCCGCGTCGAGAAATATTTCAACGCCGGCGATCCATACGAGGACCATCGCCGCGACGAGATAAAACGGGCGGTGTACACGCCGTTCTTGGGTGGGGGGTGCGGGCCGTTCTGAGTCCACGTTGGACGGGGCTTAGCACGTTCCGCGCTCGTCGCGTAGAAGCCACCTTGAAGAGAACCAAGTCCTCCGTGCCGCGCGCACGAAGTTGGTATAGAAAAGCGGTTCCGACGAGGTCACCTTGGCAAACGACAAAGGCGGGGGACGGTTGAAACGATCCACCCCAGACACGGACGACGATGAACTTGCGATCGACAAAGACGCGATCGACAGCCGCGGCGAGAGCGAGCTGAAAAGCACTCCAAAACGCGGAAAAAACGCGACCGCTGCGCGGCAGGCCAAACCCGCGGAGGCTCAAAGCGAAGCGACGAAAAAAGAAGACGAGGACGAAGACGAAGACGAGGGTCGCGACGATCTCGACGATCCCGAAGCCGTCGATGGTGAAGTTATTGATGTGGCCGCGGAGATCATCGACGAAGAAAGTGTCGATGGTGACTCCCCCAAAGTTGTTGAGCGAAGCCTGCGAAGCGACCGCCCCGAACGAGAAGAGTCGGCGGCACTGTCTCGCACCGATCCACTTCAGGCGTACCTGCGTGAAGTGCAGCGCCACAAACTGCTCACGCCCGACGAAGAGAAAGAACTCACAACAAAGTTCGCTACCACACAGGATGCGCGGACGGCGGCTCGTTTGGTAACCGCCAACCTGCGTCTCGTGGTCAAGCTCGCCTACGAATATCGGCGTGCGTACAAGAACATTATGGACCTGATCCAGGAGGGGAACATCGGCTTGATGCAGGCCGTAAAACGTTATGATCCCTACCGCGGTGTGAAGTTGTCTTCGTATGCCGCGTGGTGGATTAGAGCCTACATTTTGCGGTTTATTTTAAACAACTGGCGCCTTGTGAAACTCGGCACAACGCAGGCGCAGCGAAAGCTCTTTTTCAATCTCAACAAAGAGAAAGCAAAACTCAGCGCCCTGGGAATTGAGCCCGAGGCGGCGGAAATCGCCAAGCGCCTCGGCGTTGAAGAAAAAGAAGTCATCGACATGGATCGGCGCCTTTCGTCGGGAGAGGCGTCGCTCGACGCTCCCGTGGGCGATTCGGACGGCCGGTCGGTGTCGCGACTCGACATGATGGCATCGCATTTGAGCGGCCCCGACGCGGCGTTTGAACACGAAGAGATGGGTAAGCTCGTAAAAGAGCGCCTCGACGAGTTCAAAAAAACACTCAAGGGCAAAGACATCATCATTTTTGAAAAGCGAATGGTCGCCGACGAGCCGCTCACATTGCAGGAACTCGGCGATGAATTCGGTGTTTCACGCGAACGCGTTCGCCAACTTGAAGCTCGACTCGCCCACAAACTACGCATCTACCTAAAGCAAGAGTTGGGTGATGCCGTAGACAACGTGTAATCAAAACAACAAGCTCTCCGGGGCCGCTGGAAACTTGGCCCCACGCCTACCCTTCTGGCATCGGCGTTGTCGATGGAAAAGGGCCAATCCCCCACCCCACGCCAAACTCCACAGGAGGGTGCACCGAGCACCGACAGGTTCGTTGAAGCGGCGCTTGGGTGGATTGTTGCCGGCGTTTCGTTCGGTGTAGCCCTGTCGCGAGCGGCCACTTCGGGGCAGTGGCGCGACGATCTTCCGGCGGTGCGCGACCTCGGGTTTGTCAGCGTGGGAATCGGGGGAGGGCTCTCCACCGTCGCAACGCAATTCGCGTCACTTCTGCCGCTCGGATCGCGCACATTTCGAGCCTCTGCGGCGTCGGCATTTGCGCTCGGACTCGGCGCATGGCTCACGTACAAACTGGCCGTGAAAGTGCTCGCCTCGGCGTTGCCGCAGGTGAGTACACAATCAATTCGACGCACGGCAACACCCACGAAAAATGGCACCGCTGAAACAAGTGTACACAACGGTTCCAAGCTGACCGCGTTGCTCGCCGCCGTTGCCGCGTTGACTGCGAGTCTGTCACCCGCCTGGCAACTCGAAGGTACCGTCGGCGGCGGCGGAATGTGGGCCACGTGCGCGGGTCTCGGCGCGGTGACGGCGGCTTTGCATTGCGCTTCGGCGGAGTCTGCGGGAGTTCGATCGTGGCTGTTCCTGGGCGCGCTCACGGGAGCCGCATTTGCCGAGAGCCCGGCGGCGGGGTTGTGTGGAGCGGTTGCCGTTGCAATTGCGCTCGCGTTGCCCCGCATTCAAACATCGGTGTTGGAAAGGGCAGACCGCGCTGTGGCGTTGCTCTTGAAACGCCCATTTCTACCCGCAAAACCCATTCAGCGCTCGGCGCTCCCCGAGGGTAGAGCGTTGATTTTTGTGGTCGGTGCGGCGGTGATAACTGCCCTGTTGCTGATGGCGCCCGTGGCGCTGCGTCCGTTGGCACCCCGCGCGTGGATTGACTTGGGAAGGTTCTTATCGACGGCAAGCGTTTCAGCTCTCGACACGCCGGCCCCTGAAACATCGGCATTGTCTGCTTGGAGTCGAGAGATTGGCCTCTTGTCACTCCTCATTGCCGTGTTTGGAGCAGTGCTTTATGTGATTCGCTCGCGAACGCGCGCCGCGGTGGCAGCACTGGCCTCATTGGTCATTTTAGACGCTTTTATGCCGGCGCGACTCGCCTCGTTTCTGACAGCGGATCCGTTTGCCCCTCTTCGATGTTTGGCAATCTCCGCGCTTGCGGTGGCTTCCGCTGCGGGCGTCCATGAGATCACATTGATTCTCAAAAAAGCCAATGTGCCTCTCGCCGGCCCGGCGCGCGTGTTGGTTGTCATGTTCCACGTCACATTGATTGCTCTCACTTCTGAAGAGGCCGCCGTGGCGGCCGATCGTGGCAGTCAATTGGCGGCGGAAGTGTGGACGGATGAGGCGTATGGCAATTTGCCGGCGCATTCAGCGGTGCTCGCAAAATCTCCGGCGATCGCCTGGCGCCTTTGGGCCGCGCGAATTGCCAAGGGACAAAGGCCGGACGTTCTTGTGATTCCGGCGGCGCTCCTCGGGCGAGGCAATGTGACAGAAGCGCTCTTGTCCAACGAGAAAGCAACAAGCCTGTTGCTGCGTGACATGGCACTCACGGGCGCCCCGAGCGAACATGCTTTATCAACGCTCGCCGATTCACGCCCGCTATTTGTTGAACTCTATGCCACCTGGCCGGAGCGCCTTCATCGACACTTGTCTGTTCGCGGATTGTGGCTTGAATACGCACCTGAACCCCAAGGCCCTTCCGACCGCAAAATGGCGCTTGCTGCTCAAACGGAGCCACTTGCGCGCGTGCTCGCCGCGACCGCGGAAGGTGGGGAGGCCGACCCATCGACAAAGGCCATTGTTGCGGGAACTCTGGCCGACCAAGCAGCGGTGTTACTTGTCTTGGGTGAAGCCGCCACCGCCGAAGCCTTTCTCACCAAAGTGGCCGATCTGACGCCCAAGAAAAATGCCGTTGTGACTGGGCCTGTCCGCGCTCTACTGACCCCGCCCGGCGACAAGCGCGCTCGATAACCCGCAGGCGTGAACGCAACTTCACGTCGCCGTGACAATCCCTCCTGAAAATGCTTTTTTTGTAGGCGTTCAGCGCTCGGACTGCCGTGGTACGCCCCCTGCAATAAGAGCCATTGAACAGTGCGTTTAGGTCGCGTGCAAGGTCACTCCGTCGGGGCGATTGCATGCGTACACATTGCCAACCACAAAAGCCTTTGGAGGTATGTCGTGAAACTGCGCCCGGTGGTGTTTCTAACAGCAGCTACAGTCACAATGGCGCCTATGTTTTTGGCCGGCTGCCCGGCCGATGGGATGACGGCGGCCGAGGCGGGAAAAGCGCTTGAAGAGATTGCAATTGAAGCGCAGGCGTCGGCCCTGACAAATGGCACCATCGAAATCTCCACCAACTTCACCATCGGTGACGCTGTGGAGGCCGCCGCCGAGGAGTTAAAGACGTTTGTGGAATCCCAACTGCCGTGTGCCGAAATCGTTTTGCAGGCCAACACACTCACGGTTGAATACGGGGCAAAGCCCGGCAATTGCACCTACAAAGGCCAAACGTATTCAGGCATTCATTCAATCACTGTCACCAAAAACAACGAGGGTGAGGTGGTTGTTGACCACGTTTGGAAAAACAGGAAAAACCAAACCGTGGGAGTGACGGGAACGGCCACTGTCACATGGAACCTGAAAGACCCATCGCGCCACGTGGTGCATGAACTCAACTGGACACGACTGTCCGACGGGCGAACGGGTAAGGGGACAGGCGACGAGCTTCAAAAACCGCTTTCCGGAGGCCTGATCGAAGGATTTTCAGTGGACGGTGAGAGGGGTTGGGAAGGTGAGGAAGGTGACTGGGAACTGGCAATCAACAACGTGGAGGTGCGGTGGCAAGATCCCATTCCGCAGGCCGGCTCCTACGAAGTTGTGGCCCCCAATGGGAAGACTGCGACACTCTCATTCACACGGGTGGATGAAGACTCGATCGAAGCAAAGTTTGTCACCGGCAAAAATGAGTGGGTGTTCGTGGTGAACAAACTGGGCATGATTGAAGATCAGAACGGTGGCAAAAATTGAACAATAGGCCTTGCAGCGCGCGCCCTGCTTCGGCATGAGGCGACGCATGTCGCTCCATCGTTCCTGGTTTCTGAGTCTCCCGCTTTCGATTTTCGCCGTCAGTTGTGGCCCCCCGCCTGAAGCCAATCCGCCCGCCGGGGGTGGAACACCTCCACCTTCCGCAAGTGGCACCGCGGCGCCTACGGCCGCCCCCACAACGGAGCCGGTCGCCGCACCGGCATCTTCCCATGGCAAAACAATCGCTGTTTCAGGCGGTACGGTGTGTGCTGTGGTTTCGGGCCGCGTGGCATGCTGGGGTGACAACTCCAAAGGAGCAATTGCCGCGGGCCCCAAAGGCGCCGTGTTGAACCCTGTTTGGATGGCCGGTGTTGAACAAGCCACTTCGGTGGATGTGAGCCGCGTCTTCGGGTGTGCGGTTGGCACCTCGGGCAAAATCGTGTGTTTCCATGAAGGTAAAGCGCGTGAAATTCCGCTTGTAACAGACGCGTCGGCCATTGCCATTCGAGAAACCAAGCTGTTTGTGGTCCGTAAATCGGGCGCTTTGATTGCGCTCGACTTGGGGTATGACGCATCTGAAACGCGCCCCTCCGAGGTGCCTGAACTCAAAGACGTTGTGTCGGTGGGTACTGGGTACAACCACGCCTGCGCCCTCCACAAAAATGGGGAGGTTACCTGTTGGGGTGACGTTGAAATGACGGGAAGCGGCGTGGATACCGCCGAGATGGAATGGGAAGAAAAAGAAAAGTTATCCAAAAACCCCACCAAGGTAAAGGGCCTGACAGACGCCGTTCAACTCGCCGTTGCGGACACTCACACCTGCGCGGTCCGTCGAAACAAGCAGGTTGCCTGTTGGGGATCCAACTGGTCGGGTGAACTCGGCGACGGCTCAAGCGACCGACGGTATAGTCCGGTAGCTGTACAATTGGTGGAAGATGCGGCCGAAGTGGCCGTTGGGTATCACCACACATGCATCCGCCGGACAAGCGGAAAAGCCCTTTGCTTCGGCGAGGGAAGGTCAGGTCAAACGGGATCGGGCAAACCGGGCTCGCGCGGCCTTGTTGAGGTGGCCGGATTGTCAGGCATCACCGCGCTGGGCGCCGGTGAAGAAATATCGTGTGCCGCCGCTGGAAACGGCATTCAATGTTGGGGCTCGGCATCACGGGGTCGCCTCGGCAATGGCACCACATCGGACTATACAACTCCCACGTTGGTGAAAGGTGCCACCGCAAAAATGGTAGGTGCCACCGACAGCCTTTCATGCGCAATGGATAACGCCGGCAAACTTGCCTGCTGGGGTCTACCCGGTTTTCCTGAAGACACGGCCGGCAAGCGAGCTGACACCCCGCGCGCAATTACCAACGTGGGTGAGCCCGATGCCTTGTTTATGAAAGACAGCGGCATCTGCGTGGTCAACAAGGCCAAAAAGGTCTATTGTGAAGGGTCATACTCCTTCGTCAAAGAACCCAAAGAGCTGAATGTTGGAGCGGTCAAACAAATCTGGACAAGCGGATCTTCGGGGAGCGCTGTTCAGCCGTCCGGTCAGGTAATGTTGTGGCAACGTGATTGGGAAAAACCTGACAACGTTCTCAAACAAAACCTTACCGGTCTAAACGACGCCGTTGGAATTTCAGGCGAGAGCGGCACCGTTTGCGCTGTTCGCCGCTCGGGTAAGGTGGGTTGCGTGGGGTATGGGTTCCGAACTTTTGACAAGAAAGAGCCCGTCAAACCTGCTGCCGCCGTTGACGTTCCCGGGATTACCGACGCGGTGTCCATCAGCGGTTCCGGCGGTGAGTTGTGTGTTGTCCGCAAGTCGGGCGAGGTTTCGTGTTTCTCCACCTACCGGGTTCCCCAACCGGTTGACCCGCGCAAAGCCGCCGCGGATAAAAAAGAAAAACAACCCATTGAAGTGCGCACAGTCAAAGGCGTTGCCAACGCGGCCTCCATTCATGTGGGCGGCGGAGCGCGCTGCGTGTTGCACAAAGACGCGACCGTATCGTGTTGGGGTCAAAACAGCTACGGTCAACTTGGAACGGGAGACTTTGAGTATCGATGGGATCCCGCTGTGATTGCCGGGTTGACCGATGTGACATCGCTGGCAGTTGGGAGCCAACAGGTATGCGCCGCCAAAAAGACGGGTGAAGTGTATTGCTGGGGTCGCAATACGCACGATGAAGTTGGGCAACCCGCGCCGGCGTATGCCTACGCCCCGGTAACCGTCAACCTTCCCAAGTAGGGTCGGGTCGGTTTATCAATTTCGAATGCAGTCGCCGCTCCACTCGATCGGGTCACCCATATCTACCACTTCCATATCGGTGACCTGAATTGAGGTGAGCGCAAACGAGTCAACTCCCACAGCATCCCAAGTTGTGTCTGAAAACCGGTCACTCGTGGCCGTGAGCGCGATGCTTCCGCCGTCGGCGAGCATCATCCCATAGGTCTGTAGCGCCTTGGCGATGACCCGTGCCCCGTCGCTTGGCAGCGAGTCGAGTGGGAAGTCTTTTCGAAGGCGAAGGCGAACCCCGTACGGCGGTGCGTCGGGCCCACCCGAAGTGGCTGAAGTGGAATGGGTAGCCGGCCGAACGTACACATTTTCACGAATGCGCTCGTTGGGTAGAATAAATCGAATTGCATGATCAATCGCCCCGGCCTGAATTTCTTCCACTGAAAACAACATTGCCGAAATGGGGAAACCGCCCGCATCCGCCGAGGTGCAACCGTCGCCGCGAAGCGTGTCGGGGTAGGCTTTCGTCAGATCCCAAACCGCGGCACATCCCCCCTGAAAGTCGCTGCCTGAAATGTTGGCACGCCACATTTCGTAAAGTTTCTTTTCGTCTTCTTGAACCACAAGAAGATGACAATCACCATCTTGTGTACACTCATATCCTTCCTCCCCTTCAATGGCACCGCCGCTTGGTATGGGGAATGGGGTTAAGTCACAGTCCGGCTCGTAAAAATCCCCCGTTGGGGTAAAGTCGCGAACTTCAGTAGAGTTGTCGGCGGCAAGTACAGTGATCGAAAAGTCAATGCGCAACTCTCCCGTTCCCCAACCGCCGTTTTGATCGAGCCAATTGATAATGGCTGTTGAATCGCTGCTTGGCTCCATTCCACTCACGTCTTTTGTCCAAGGATTGTCAGCTTCGAATACACCCTTTCCGAATTTGGCCGGTCCCGATGGAGAACCACCGTCA
Organism: Polyangiaceae bacterium; assembly: GCA_016712345.1. GTDB lineage: Bacteria > Myxococcota_A > Polyangia > Polyangiales > Polyangiaceae > JADJRH01. Next base: position 241,392 of record JADJRH010000002.1, on the reverse strand, counting down.
CAGCCGGCGGTTAAGCCGACAAAAACAAGGGCAAGCCCGCAATACAGGCTTTTAAGAAAACTTGATTTCATGGCTCAATTCGATAGCGCGGCTGCGATGTCTTGTCGACTTCGACGGGGCCCCGTGCAATGGTGCAAGCGGCTGAGATGAGCGCGCCGTCACAGCTTGTTACCGCCCTCCCCGGCACCCGCTTTGAGGCGCGAAAGCTCCTCGGTTGGGGTGGAATGGGCGTTGTTTACGAGGCGTACGACCGCGCCCATCGCACAAAAGTCGCGATCAAAACGTTGCGAAGCCTGGATGCCGCCGGCCTCATTCGCTTCAAAAACGAGTTTCGATCACTCGTTGATTTGGCCCACCCCAATCTGGTGCGGCTGGGTGAACTGCTTGAAGAAAGCGGTCAACTCTTTTTCACGATGGAACTCGTGGAGGGGCAACCGTTCGTAGACTACGTGCGTGGCATCTCGGCGCGCACTTCGGATGTACCTTTGGATCAAGCGGATCGCGACACAGAAATCCGCCCTCGCCCGCCGTCGACTCAAGAGTGTTTGCCCGCCGCGATGACCGGGCAATTGGATGAAAACAAGCTTCGACCCGCATTGGCAGGTTTGGCTCGCGGGCTCTTGGCGCTGCACGCAACGGGTCGAATCCATCGCGATATCAAACCTTCCAACGTCCTTGTGACGCCTGAAGGCCGCGTTGTCATTTTGGACTTTGGACTTGTCACCGAGGCGCACGACACGTTGGGCGAAGAAGAACAACACGTCGTTGGAACTGCGCACTTCATGGCTCCTGAACAGGCCGCCGGAAAGGCGCTCAGCACGTCCGCGGATTGGTACTCCGTGGGAGTCATGTTGCACCTGTCACTCACGGGTGTACTTCCGTTTGAAGTGTCGGCCGACGCCGTGGCCACTCACAAACAGCGCGCCGTGCCACTTGCGCCGAGTGCTGTGGTCCCCAATGTTCCCGCGGATCTCGATGCACTGACGGTCGCGCTTTTGTCCATCGATCCGGCAGAACGCGCCGACGGAAATGACATCTTGAGGATATTGGGAGAGCAGCGGGGCTCACTCGCATCCTCCACCAATTTCGGCGCCGCATTTGTCGGTCGAAACAATGAGCTTCGAGAAATCGAAAGCGCCTATTGGGCATCACTCGACGGGCGGGCCCGCGCTCTTTTTATCGAAGGTGAATCGGGCATGGGTAAAACCACGCTCGGAAGGCGTTTTCTCGACAAAATCGCAGATGAAGCGCTCGTGTTTTCAGCGCGTTGTTACGAACGTGAAAGTGTACCTTACAAAGCGTGTGACGGCTTGGTCGATCGGCTGGGTACACATCTGGCGAAGCTGCCACCGGCATCGTCTTCAGCAATCCTGCCAAAAGATATTGAGCTGCTTGCGGCTGTGTTTCCTGTGCTGGCGGTTTCGGATCCCGTCGCCAAACGTAGAACCCCTCTGCCCGCTTCCGGCGCAGGCTCCCATTTGGGGGATGAAGATCTGGTGCTGGATCTATTGGATGAGGACACGCGGCCGCGGGTCAGTCCCGGATTTTTAAGCACGTCACCCATTGCAATTCCCCCCGAGATCGAACCTGCCGAACTGCGGGCGCGCGTGTTCACTGCAATGCGAAGGTTGCTCCACAACCTCGCCGAACAAAAACCTCTCGTGATCGCCATTGATGATTTGCAGTGGGCCGACGCCGACTCACTCGCCATGTTGAGCGAGATCTTGAGGCCGGACGACGCCGACGAAATTGAGGCCGACGGCAAGCCCGCTCCGTTGTTTTTGTTGGCGTCTGTACAAAGCGACGAAGCCCATTCAACGCCGATCGATCTCGCGCTTCCGGCTTCGCTTGTGCGCCGCATGAAGTTGTCGCAGCTCCCCACTGACGAGGCGCGCGCGCTTGTGGATCGGCTGCTCCGCGCGCTCGCGGGCGACACCCCGCTCGACCGAATTGATGTGAACGCGCTGCTCGCGGAAGGCGGCGGTCATCCATTGTTCCTCGACGCTCTCGTTCGATATCGACTTCAAAACACGGCCGATACCTCACCGCTGCGCCTTGACGACGCGCTCTGGGCCCGCGTTGAAAATCTCTCTTCGCGTGCCCGCCGAGCGCTCATTGCCCTATCCGTTGCGGGAAAACCTCTTTCACGCCGCGTGCTGGAGCATGCGCTGAGCGCCGACGGCGAGGAGATGGAGCGCCTTCTCGCAGAACTGCGCGCGGGCCAGTTTTCGCGCGCGTGGGGCAGCCCCGAAAACGAAACGCTGGAGCCCTACCATGAGCGGCTTCGTGAAACGGTGCTGTCACACCTTCAAGCGGAGGAGAAACGCGCGCTCCACGGCCATCTTGCAATCGCGCTTGAAACTGTCGGCGATGCCGAGCTTGAAGATCTAAGTGTACACTGGCTCGGTGCCGGAGACATGGCCCGCGCGGCGCAATACGCGGCAAAAGCCGGTGATCAAGCCGCTCAGGCATTTGCCTTTGACAGCGCCGCACGCCTCTACGCGCTCGCCGTTTCGCTCCTGCCCGCGCCGGCCACCGAGCGTGCGAGTTTGTTCGTAAGGCTCGGTGACGCGCACTCCAACGGTGGTCGCGGTCGAGAGGCGGCTCTCGCGTATGAGTCGGCGGCAGCGCTGTACCCCGAGAACACCGCTGTAGAACTCTACCGACGAGCCGCCGAAAATCTTCTCCGCTCGGGGTACATCGACGAAGGAATGGAGCATCTTCGCACCGTGCTCGCCGCAGTGGACATCGACTTTCCGCTAACGCCTGCAACCACTCTCGCGGCACTGCTCTTCAGGCGTGCAGAACTGCGATTGCGGGGCCTTTCATTCGAAGAAAAAACGTTGACGCGCATTTCACCAGCCGACCTTCGCCGCGTGGATGTTTGTTGGTCGGCGTCGCTTGGCCTTGGAATGGTCGATGCGCTTCGCGGTGCGTACTTTCAGGTTCGGTGCCTTCTGTTTGCACTCAGCGCGGGAGATGCGTACCGCGTGTCGCGCGCCCTTTCGATGGAAACGGCATTTGTCGCCACCGCGGGCCCTTCGGCGCGCCCGCGCGTAAATGAGCTTCTCGATGCGGCCGAACGTGCGGCAACACGCTCGGCCCATCCGCACGCGCTCGCGCTCGTGCCCGGTGTCTCGGGAGTTGCTTTGTTTCTCGAAGGCCGCTTTTCGGAGGCGATCGCGCTCCTCCAGACGAGTGAAAACGCACTGCGGACCAAGTGCGTAGGTGTACACTGGGAGGCCGCGTCGATTCTCACATTCGCGCTTTGGTGTCAGTTTTTTACGGGCGACTTTCGAGCCCTCGCGGCAGACGCGCCGGGTGCCATTCGAGAAGCCGAAGAGCGCGGCGATCGCTATCTCGCCACCAATCTCTGCTCCGGCTTCACCAACATCATTTGGCTTATCGCCGACGAACCTCAAACGGCCATTGCCATGGCCGAAAGAAGTTACGGTCCCTGGTCGCGCGCCGGCACGCATCTCCAGCACTTTCACGATCTCGTCGCACGCTGCCATTCAGCGCTTTACGCGGGTGACGGAGCCTCGGCATTTGCGGCGATAGAAACAGGTTGGAAGGCGCTCGACGATTCGATGAGTTTTAGGATACAGCTTGTGCGCATATTCTGCGAATACCTCCGTGGGGCGACCGCACTCTCCACTTCAATGACAGCCGCCGCCCCAACTCCTTATTTTCAAGCCGCCGTTCGAGCCTCAAAACGCATTGAAGGAGAGCGAGTTTCGTGGGCATTGCCACTCGCGCTTACACTGCGTGCCGGTGCAAAATGGCGGGAAGGCCAAAGTCAAAGCGCTGTGCTTGGGCTCCTCGAAGATGCCCATCGCATGGCCAAGTCGGCCGGACTCATGGGATACGCGACAGCCATTTTCAGGGCCATTGGAGTCGTCCGCGGAGATGAAGCGGGTCGGGCGGCAACGGCCGAGGCCGATAGTGAATTCATCCGCCGTGGAGTGATCAATCCGCCGCGATTTGCCCGTACGTTGGTGCCTGGATTTGAACCGCAGTCCCTTTTGCCCCGTGACGCGCAAAGTGTTCCGCCCCCACAAAACTGAATTGGCACACAACGCTCGTTGACCCGCTCGGGTCTACCCAGATAGAAATGTCGGGCCCCGCAAACAACCCCTGTAACCGGAGCGTCGATGCGCTGGTTGATTGAGATTTCACACCTCGCGCCGAGCGATGTGCCCAAACAAAAACTCTGCATAGAGGCCGCCGGTTGGCAGCCCGCGCTCAAAGATGTGCGCGCAATTCGCGGCGAAGAAGGGCCGCTCAGCGGATTTTCAATTGAGCTTCTCGACGACGGTGCCCGCGCCGTCGATCCGGTATCCAAGCTTCGGTATGTGATCCGCGAGGCCCCGGCCGACGCTCCGATCACGCACACAAAGAGTGGGCCCGTCACCGCGGAAGCAAAAACGGAAGTGTCCAAAGCGGCACCTGCAAAAGAGCCGGCGACCCCCGTTTCGGCTTCCATACAGGCTCCTGTCGAATCTGCAAAACCGGCCGCTGCCCCGTCAAAATCGGCCGTTTCAGACCCGCAAAAAACACCCGCACAGGTCGCGGCGCCGGCCACCGCCGAGCCCACAATTGAAAGTGCAAAAGCGCTCGGCGGGGCTGACGAGAGCCACGACGTCGACGTCGCCGTCGACGAAGAAGCGCCCGACACCGAGGCCGCAGCGTCGCTCCCCAGTTTCACAACGCTTCATTCGCGCGAAGAAGATCCGTCCGCGGCTTCACCAATCACGTACCGCGAGCATGTGTACATCGTCGATCCCAAAACAACCGATCAAGACATTGAGCGCCTCATTCGAGTTCGGTTTGAAGCCATTCGTCAGAGTCTGAGCAACGCCAAAACAGGGCGATATGTAAACCTCGCCGTATTTGACCAGGCGTTTTCGGGCAAGCCCACAAGCCGGCCGCGCGCCACACTCATGTGGAAAGATTGGCGCGGTACACCTGAAGTGCGTTTTCCCTCCGCGGAACGCGCCAGTTTGTCGCCGCCTTCTTTTGCCGCTCCAACAAGCCTTTCAGACCAAGTTCCCAGACCGTCTATTGAGCCGCCGGCCGCGTCGCCGCCAAAGAGTACACAACCTGAAAGTGCTGCTCCAAAAACCACGGAGCAAACCGCTTCGGCATCGGCGCCCTCCACTGCCAGTTCACCTGCGCCTGCAACGCTGCCCGTCGCATCGATCACACATCCCGTGGCGTCGGGCCCCGTCTCCGCGGCTTCCACAACGGCACCATCGGCATCCGCAGCGGTGCCGCCCACAGAACCCGTTCCCACGGGCCTCGCCAAAACCGAGCGCGCCCCGGCACCCGCTATTTCTGAAAAGCCGGGGGATTGGGCGCCGCTCGAAAAGAGTACACCGGCCGCAAAAACCGAGAAAGCAACAACGGGTGAAAGGCCGTCTCTACCCGTCAGCTCCATTCCAAAAACCAAACCGGCGGCTGTCGCGGCCCCCCTTGAAGCGTACATTGCGCCGGCAAAACTCGGCAAAGACGCGGGCAAACGCAAAGGTGGTGATGACCTCATCAGCGATCTGTTCGAGGCCTGCGGTGACCTTCAATTCCTGCGTGACAGTCTTGAAGGGGCCGACTTTGTGGCCACTCTCGCGCTCGAAAAAATGCCGAGTGAACTGTGTTTGGTGTCCCTATTTGATATCAACCGCCGTGAACTCGTGATCGTTCGTCAGGCCGGTGGGCCCAAGTCAATTGTATTAAAGCGATTGTCGGAGCGCTCGGGTGTTGTCACCGCGGCCATGCGAAAACGAGCCGCTATTGTGATCCCCGACGCCAAAAAAGACCCGCGCGCGGTGGACGATCGGTATCAACAACTCGGGCTTGAACCCAAGAGTATGATCGTGGCCCCCGTGGAACAATCGGGTCGCTACTTGGGTATTATCGAGTTGGTCAATCCCGCAGATGGAAAACCCTTCACTGAAGCCGAAGGACACGCCCTCACCTATATCGGTGAGCAATACGCGGAGTTGGTTGCCACTCATGGAATACAAATTGAGCCCGATCTGGTGATTGAACGTCATCAGCGCCGATGAGGGGCAATGCCACGCAGCGGCACGAGCTATAAACTCCTTTATTTTGCGCTCGTGCCGGCGATCGTTGCGGCCGTGTTTCTGCTCGGCGGTATTGCTCTGCGCACAACTCTTCAAATTGAAAAAGCGCGCCAGCAGTCCGTGATCAGCGCCACACTGGCAGTGGCCTCGGAGCGCGTGGACAGGCTCGACAAGCTTGTCATTGAGCAGGACAACGTTGTTCTTGCCCACGCGGACCTGGCAAGTCTCAAGGCAATAGGGGATCGCTGGCTCCCCACGGCCGCGCGTGAAACTCCCACTGTCAGAGCCATCTTGGTGCTCGACATGGACAATCCCGAACACGAAGTGGCGGCTTTTGCCTCGCGTTCGCCCGGTCGCGAAGACGACATATTTCGCCGCGTTCTCGTGGGTCGATTGTTTTCACAAATGAACCTGACGGGCACCACCGATGAGTTGCGCCACCTGCATCACGTGCTCGACGGTCAGAGTTATCTTGTCAGTTATTGGCAACGCAGCCACTTGGGTCGCCGTTACATGATTGTTGCGTGGCACGATGTGCGGCGCATTGTTCACGACGTTCTGCCCCGCATTTACCGGGATATTGACCCGGGAAGTCGCATGAACGTCATTGACGAAGAAGGCCGCATTGTGTTTGGCCCACCCATTAAAGGAGGCGAGTTTACCGTTGGGCGGCCCTTTCCAACAACGCTCTACAACTGGCAGTTACAAGTGGCTCTTACCACCGCCGAAGAGCTGAATCAGAAAGTTGAAAATCAGCGTTTCATTGAGCTGGCAATGGTCACATTGGCAGGCGCCGTGGCCCTGGCCGGGTTGGCTATTGTGCTCGCGGGATCCATGAAAGAAAGGCGTTTGGCGCAGCTCAAAAGCGACTTTGTGGCCAACGTATCTCACGAGTTGAAAACCCCGCTCGCGTTAATTCGCATGTTTGGTGAAATGCTTCTTCTCGAAAAGGCACCCACTCCCGAGAAAAGGCGGCAATACCTTCAAATCATTATGAGCGAAAGTGAGCGTCTCACCGCGCTCATTGAAAACGTTCTCGACTTCGCCAAAGTTGAACGTGGCAAATCGGCCTATTCGTTTGAACCGGGTGACGTGGGTGAGGCCGTTGCCCGCGCCGTTGAGATTTTTGCCCACCGAGCCGAGCGCGAGTCGATGAATGTCAGTTTATCGATCTCACCTCACCTTCCCAGTGCCATGATCGACGCTCGCGCGCTTGAACTCGCAACCATCAACCTCATCGACAACGCTTTTAAATACGCCAAAGACGGCGGTAAGGTTGAAGTGGAAGTGGTGGGTAAGTCAAGTCAGGTGCTCATTCGCGTGCGCGACTTTGGCCCCGGAATTGACCCGGACGATCGAGAACGGATTTTTGAGCGTTTCGTTCGAGGAAAAAACGCCGGTGAAAAGCAGGTGCGAGGCAGCGGAATTGGGCTCGCACTTGTAAAACACATTGCAGAAAGCCACGGCGGCGAAATCAGCGTTCATACCCCCGACGACGGCAAGGGCAGCCTTTTTATACTGGCCCTACCCGCGTCCACCGCGGAGCCGCAACTTCGCGGCCCCGTTCAACCGGCGGTGGCGTCAGGCACTCCGCAATAGCCTACTTTTTGGGAGGGAGGGCTTTGGTAGTGTCGCGTTTGGAAAGCACATCTGCCAAAGGTGTACCCGCAAGCAACTTGGCAAGCACATCGGCCACGCTTTCGCCGCCCAAAATGGCGAGCGGCGCCATACTCTCGGCCACACGCTCGGTAAGCGCCCGATCACTGAAGGCCTGCAAGGCCGCAATCAGATCGGGGGACACAGCACCGGCCTTGCCTGAAAGCGCCTGCACCTCGGCAAGCAGCTCTTTAATGCGCTGATCCAACCGGCGCTGCGCCACATCAATCTCAAAGTCGGCGCTGGCTTTTTTGCGACTCAAGTCGGCTGTGTGAATGGCACCCAACGTTTCTTGTTCTGCCAGTTGAGCCGACTGACGCTCTTTTCGATTTTCGGCCTCAGCCCGCGCTTCTGCCACTGTCACGCGCAGTGTTTCGGCCACTTCTTGCAGCTTTAATCCCGATTCTTTGAGTTTGGTGGCTGCCGACAGCTCCAATATCTGCTGTTTGGTGCTTTCACTCTCGCGAACGAAAGCCACCTTTCGCTGTTCGGCCGCAATTGCAAGCGCTTGGCGCACCGCCTCTTGTTGAGCGCCCACAAGCAACCCGGCAATATCCTCATCGCCGATGGTCACATCGAGCACTTCCACATCGTAAATGCGCATTCCATTTTCTTCAAAAAATCTACCCGGACGTTTTCCGTCCTCACCCTGCGTACCCAACACAACATCCCGAACAATCGCCGCTGCATTGCTGTAAAACCCCTCAATCCCGTGCTGTTTTACGGCATGCCTCACTCGCGAGCGAAGGTGGTCGGTTAAAAACTTGACGTAGTTTTCAACATTAAACCACTTGGCACTGTCACCCTCAAAGTTGACCCGGTAAGAAACGTGCAAATGTACCTGGCACAAATCACGGGTTTCAGCGTCAATCTTGTCACTGACTTTGTTATGCAACACTCGAAGGTAAACCGTTTGAAAGAGCTTCTCGTCGGTTTTGGGTGTCCCAGTAGAAAGCTCAAGTCGTTGCAGCGTTTCATCATACGCCATTAAATGGGTATGAGGCCCTGCAATCACTTTTCTTTCCCCGGTGCGGCTCACCACCAATATGGCGTATCCCGTCCACACGTCCATGGCGACGGCGCCGTCATACCGGGTGTTGAGCACCAGAGTTCGCGGCTGAGTGTACGATTGACTTCGCGTGAAATCGTCGCCGGCAAACGCTCTTGTGGCCACCTGCTCTTCTTTGGTTCGCTCTTCAGCCGGAGGCACTTTTGCCGCCTCCGCTGCCACATAGTCACTGCTGCCTTGCTGCGCCGACAACGCCGAGAGCTTTGCATTCACCTCCAGAGCTTCACGGTTTCCCGGAAACCAGAGGCCCACCGTTCGCGCGTCGAGAACGCGCCTCACAATCACTTCTTTTCGAGGGTCGGGTAGAAAAATGCTCGGGCCTCGATGCAGGCGAATTTGACCTGTATTGCGATCGAGAACATACCGCGCTTCACCCGCGGGAATGGCAATCGCGTAGTGAATTTCTCGCTGCCCATATTTGACAATGGCATGTTCCGTTCGCGGGAAATAGATCATTTGATCTTTGCCCGTTAAAAACAGCTCATCTCCAATTTTAAAGCTCACCCCATTTTCTTCGTATGGGGCAATGACCTTTACGTAGATACCGCTATTTTCGTTTAGCTCAATGGCTCTGAATTTGCGCTGGCCATTGCGCTCTACAAACGTTTCTGTGGGGCGCGGAAACACTACCGCCGGCCCACGAATAAACCTTTTATTTCCGTCTTCATCGAGCAAGATACAATATTCCAAACGCTCCAGGGTAACCGCCGTACGCACGTACGACCCTTGGTCGTCTCGCACCACTTCTATACCCGTGGGCGGAATATAAAACGCGATCAGTGTACCTTTGATAACGAGCAGCTTGCCCATTGTCAGGTCTTCAGGTTTCCACACATCTTCAGATGCCGTGTCACCCGAACTTTTGGTTTCTTCGGTTTGGGCCTGCGGCTTAATAACCGCGTTTTTGTAGTTGGTTTTGGCAGCTTCTTCGTCGTAAACGCGCACCACAAGGTATTGGTTTGACCGCAGGTTGTGGCCCTGTAAAACCCGCACCATTTGGCCCGGCCAAAGAGCGCACGAAACCGGTCCCGGGTTGTTTACTTTTCGACCGATGTTGAGTTCTCGCAGGTTGTTGAGCGCGCCGGTTCTGGGGTGAGAAGAGTCTTTGGCCGGATTTTTAAGGACCAAATACCAACCTTCAGGCGCCACCGAAAAAACCTGAATAGCCTGTTCGAGCGAACACCTGTCAAACCGTTTTGACCGGTCGTTGAAAACAACCGGCCTGTCTGTGTTGGCCAAACTGGTCTTGTGTGGCCCAACGTACACATTGATATTGCCTTTCGTCTCATCGCTGATGAAGGCAAACTCGTTGGGTGCAAGCACGAGATCCCGTTCTCTTCCGCGGTCGCGATCGTCGGCCATGATCAAACTCCTATGGTGTTGTGAGCAACATATCCCGATCAACGCATTAAAAGCCACCTACCCCAAGGCGGAACTTTTGCGGGCTTTACCGGAGTTACCCACAAAACATCCAATGGCGTCACTTCCGTAGGGGATGGAAACCGCCCGTCGAGGTCGGTCAGGTAAACAACTGTAAAACGCTCCGCAGCGCGCTTTGATTCGCGCGCAAGTTGCGTGAGTGCGGGGCCAAAGTCGGTGCCACCTCTACCCGTCACGGCCACTTCCTGAAATAGAAGTTCAGCCGCGCTCACCACTTCATCGCGGGTAACTTCACTGTCGGCCTGAATCACGCGAATTTCATCAAACCCCTCGGCGGTTGCCACCGACGCAAGCGCTCCAAAAAACCGGGACACAACGGTTGAATCGATTGAAGCGGAAGTGTCCACTACCGCCACGAGTTGACCCGCCGGAGTAACCCTTCTACCCGGCATTGCCACCACTTCAGGCCACTCGCCGTTCTCCCCCGCGAGGGCACTCATTCGGCGGGAAGGCCGCAAAAAACTCCTCCCCTGACGGGTAAGCATTGCCACGGACCGCTGTAGTTCTGCCGCCCAATCGGGTGGAGGTTCGATGGTGGCGCGCACCATTTCATCGATCCAACCCGGCACGGTTCCAAACGTTTTCCCGCCGGACAAAATCTCTTCTTCAAGGGCCGCAGAAAGCCGCATCTTCCATTGCAGTTCACGCGCTCGCGTTTCAAGTGGAGAAGGTTCCGGCATATCACTGTCAGAGTTGTCTTCGTCCTCTTCTCCCTGACCCTCGGCGGCGGTGGAAGGATCGGGTTCTCTTTCAGGATCGGGCGCTTCACCTCGATTTGAGCCTTTTTTGTTTGGATTTTGTTCCGCGGGTTCGTCCCCTTTACCGTCATCTTGACGGGTAAACTGACCGGCGGGCGGCGCGCTCACCTGAGAAGGTGGATCACACAAATCGCACCACAAATCGTCGGGACGCGCTCCGTCGGGCAGCAGGGCGAAATATTCATCGGCGCTTGCGCCGGGGGGTAGGTCAATTCCTGAGTTGACAAGCGTCGCCCCGGATCCAAGCGCTCCCGCGCGCAAAAGCGGCTCAATTGCAAGGTCGTGAGCGGCATTCCACTTTCGCTCTTCCCGGTGATTTCGGCGCGACAAAGCCCCCAACGCGGCGTGCATGGCAAGGTGAGCCAAACGCGCGCACAACATGGGAAACTTGAGTTCTAAAACAACGAGCGGATTAAAACGAAGATGGTCAGATGCGAGCAGCCGAAACGCCGGAACCTGAAGGGTAGGTTCAACAGTAAGAGCGCGTGAAAGCACGCCGAAAAAAGGTTTTTCTTTAAGCAGCCACACACGGGCCGCTGCAATTTTGTCCACCGATTGGGCCGCAGCGGCGGCCGGATCCGCATAAAGCTGACGAACGGCGGTGGCGCCTTGATGCTCGGGTGTACTCATCGCGGCGCCGGATCACGCGCGTAGCGACCAAGCCGAATCACGTCAACAAGCACCTGCGATCCGCTGGTGCGGACGTAGTTTTCAAACGCGGTGAGGGCCACCGTTTTGTCCTTTCTACCCAGCGCTGTGTCCACCGTCCAAACGGCTACTTCTTTGGAGGCTGCCCCCAGTAAAGAAACCACTTTGGCACAGAGTTCACCATCGGAAGGATGGGAAGATGCGAGTTTGGCAATGCAACTTGCACCGAGAAAATAAATGAGTTCTGGATCGCGAGGAACCGAGGCTTTTCCGGCCGCCAGCGATTCAAGCGAGGGGGCCTCCAGTGCGCGTTTGGCAAACGCCGAAAACTCAGCCCCGGCGCGGTCACCCACCGATCCTGCGGCAAGCGCGGCCCACAGGTGTTCACCCACCACAAATAACGCGTCGGAAAGCATGTGCCATGCGCGCGGAGTTGGGTAGGCAGGGGTAGAATCGGTGGGGGGAGGCTCAAACAAACGGTCGGGCCGGGCGCGAACAAACGCAAGCACGAGCGCGTGTACACCGTTGGTAGCACCCCACGAAAGCCAGGCATTTGCGTCGGGCGCGAGCGCCACATGCACCATGCGATTGGAAAGCGCCGTGGCCATGGGCCTTACAAGCGCGCGATCTTCTACCCGGTTGCCGGCGGCCACAACACGCGAGCCGGTGGGTAGAACGTAATCCCCCAATCTCCTGTCGAGAATAAGGGAGTAGAACGCTTTTTGAACATCTGGAACCGCGCTGTTCAGCTCATCGATAAAAAGCAAAAACGGCTCTGTCCGAAGGATGGCGCGCGGTGGACAAAACTCGGTGACGTAACTTTCACCCATGTTGCGAATGCGGGGCACGCCGATGAGATCTTCAGGTGCGATTTGGGTACCCAAAAGGGTAACACACGGAAGCTCCAACAGGTCTGCCGCCTCACGCACGAGGGCGCTTTTGCCAATGCCGGGGGGCCCCCAAATAAACGGTGTGCGCTCAGCCGGCAGCGACAGGAGCAGTTCTACCAGTTCAGTGGGGGTGAGCGACAACATTCGCCCAGCTTATAGCTCAACGCTTTCGGTACGGCTACGGGCAAGTTGAGTTCCCAATGTGGTTTAGTTGCATGCGTCGGCCGTGAGAGGGCCAAGCAGCAATTCAAGTTCTTCTTGGTTGTCAGGTGCGTACACAAGCTCTCGAATATTGTCGGCCTGAATGGATAGCTTTGGATATTGGTCGGCGATTTCCAAGAAAAAGTGCATGCGATTCCACTGCAAACGAAGGAGATTTGTAAAGTCCGTGTCGTTTTTAATGGCAGAGTAGGTGGACGGGTACGAAGTTCGCGCAACGCGAAGGTAAAGCTCCACGTAATAGGCCAATGCGAGTGCCCCGTCGGTCCCACTGATTCCAAACGCGGGCACGTAATCGCCTACAATGCCAATGGCAGCCATGCCATTGAGATATGCGTTCCACTCGTCGAGCAGTTCTACAAAACCGTATGTTCCCTGCGTGCCTGTGAGGTAGGTGCCGTCGTACAAGTTGGTAGAATTTCCTTCTACCAGGGGTAAGATTTCGCTCCGGGGAAAACCGTCAAGCCATGGCGTTTCAAGCGTAAGGTCACACGTAATAAAATACGAAAAGTGGTTGTTTCCGAGCGCGTGCTCGTAATCATACCCATGCGTCTCTTCATGCATCATGGTCATCATCGACTCGCAGAGTGACCCGAAATCCCACTTATCAGCGTAGTTTCCAACATCGCTTGCGTACATGTCAAAGAGGCAGTTGGCCGATGGGTAGCGGCGTTTGGTAGCTTCAAGAGCGGCCGAGAGCCACATGTTTTGGGAATATGAATTATCACTGTCGGCAAGAGGCGCGTTTGGGCAGACAGGTTCCCAATAACAACCGGGAACCTGAGGCACCGTACCTGCGCACGATTCGCCTTGATTTCCAGTTCCCGTGCTCGTAGTGCCGGAGCTTGTTGTCACCCCCGTGGACGAAGTAGAACCGGTCGTGGACCCGGTGGTTGTACCTCCCTGACCGCTCGATGAACTGGAGGTTGTATGTTCAGGCGAGCCACCTTTTCCCGAAGATGTCGAAGGAACTCCCGTACCTGAACCTTCTTCACCGCCCTGCCCTCCCCCACCGTGGTTTTCAGGCAGCCACCCCACACCGCTCGAACATCCCCAAAGGGCCGCCGCCGCCAAACCTACCCACGCGCTCTTGAACATGCCCTTCACATGGCACGCGGCGTGCCGAAGCTGTAGACCCGTTGGAATTGAGGCCCGCGCAGCAAGTGATCACCAATTGCGCAATTAGGTTTGCGCCGATTGTGCAACGAATGAACGACGCTCATGTGCGTTTACGGTCTTACCGGAAAAAGTTACCTGCTGCGAGTTGCACCCGAATGGGTAGGTGAGCCCGCGGGTGCGCGTTTTTTCTGGGGCTGAAAAATCTGATAGATCGCAATAAAGACCCCAATACACAGCACCCATACCAATATGACTCTGCCGCGAGAGCGAATGGTCTTTGCCCGTTGCGTCGGGTAAGCTGAACCGAGTTGCTGGGTGCGCTTTCGCTGCGCGCCATTTAACAAACCCGAAAACCGGCACAAGGATCAAGCCCGGTAGAACGACCGAGCCGATCAAGATCGACACTGGCCCGATCTTACCCACCCCCAAAGGTGGGCCACCCCATTCCTTGTACAATTCGACCGCCCCAACAAGCAATACGGTCCCCAATATCGCGATGAAAAGTACCCATTTGGACGGCCTCGTTCTGCGCCTCACTTCTGCGCCTATTCCAGCGACTTACCAATGATTCTCGCTCTTACTCATTTTCCTACCGCGCCTCGAAAATGGGCCAACCAACCCGACGATGCTGACTTGGAAGTCGAGCCGAGACAGTCTACTGTCTCAAACAGGTTAGTATAGTTTGAGTGGTTGCATGAACCAAGAAAAGTCATCCAGTAGAGTGTGCCTCACCTCGCGGGCGAATGCGTTCTACCCATTGGTTCACCGGTTGTTGGAACTTGCGAACCTTCAACTCAGGGCCTCATTGACCCGTCAAAAACTCTTGTGCGGTACTCAAAACGGCGGCTCGTTTCAGCACACCCGAGTTGTACACTTGTCGGATTTGCGCAATGGACTCGCATCTTGCGAAAAACGGCAGGACAACGTCGTCAACCAATCGGCGGATCTGGTTTTCGCGTTCTTCTGGGGTGATACCACTGTCCAAGTCCAGACATTTTTCAAACTCGGCGCGGGTCGCCTCGTCGAGTTGCCGGGCCCTAATGCGCACATGGCATACATTCTCTTTCGGAAACTGCACCTCTCCCAAGGGCTTTAGCCATATCCCAAGATTCAAATAGTATTGTTGACCATACCGGGACTTCTGAACATTCAGCACTTGAATGAGATCCTCGGTCGCGCGATACCATGTGTCTCGCTTCCTCACGAACCCAGCGGCGACCACAAGATCTGAAAGGGCCATGCTGACAGCATCCGATTTCACGGGGCCTCCTTTAATACGTAACTACGCGACCGGTGAATCCACCGCCAAAATGCTTATTCAACTCATCAACATATTCCCGGAGTTGAGCTTCGCCTTTTCGAATTGCCTCCGGGTTGTTTGGTTTCAATTCCAACACCTCTTTCGTTTCGAAGTTTACCGCATCCGGTCGTTTACCGCTCGGCAATCGAAACTCCTTTTCAAAACCGTTTCCTGGATTCCAATTCTTGTGAGCTTCGCGGCCCGCACGCGCGGCCGGAGTTTCACCGCGAGTGGCGGACGGCCCAGCGCTCTGCCGTCCGTTCGGCCCGGACATCATCGCTTGCGTGCCGGCGTATACATTCAGTGCACCACCTGACACTTGGGCCAATGCCATGTTAGAAATGGCCACGGTTCCGCCTGGACCGATTTCGGGAGCGAGCATCACAGCTCCCGCAATTTCATTAAAGCCCTGGAGCATGGCGATCAGCCCTCCAATGCTCATGCCCGCCGACTTGGCATAGTGATACGTCGGGGAGACTGGATTCAGTACGTGCGCTTTTTCTAGAATTTCCTCCGTTATTCCAGCAAAGGGGACATAGCCAAGTCCAAGCCCCGCGCCAAATCCGATGATCCCATGCGCGATGGGATGGTGATACCACGGTTGATCGTCTTCCCCTTCTTCGTCCGCGTCAACCAATGGGGTGATCAACCCGGTGGTGTTGACATCGTTTTCGCCTTCACCCACGCCGTGTTTCTTCTCTTCTTTGGGCTTGTCCTCCTTGGGTGGCGCGGTCCCGTTCGTCGGGACTGGCACCTTGATATTTGCCTCCGGCATGTACACCACGCCCGGCTCACGCTTGGGTTCGCCGTCAAATCCGCTTGGATCGGTATAGGTCAACGGATTATTGAAAACGTAGCTGTAAGGGTTCCACGCTTGGCTAAATGTCCAATCCTGCACAATCGGGTCGGTGCTCAAAAACCTACCCAACTTGGGATCAAACATCCGTCCTTTCATGTTGACTAAACCGATCTCTCCATCATCTTCGTGGCCGGTATAACCAAGCGATGTCGAGTCAGGAAAGCTCGCGGGTATTGGGGCGCCCCACTCGGGATTTCGCCTTTGGCCAAAGGCGTCGTAACTGCGCCGCTCGGTGACCTTCCCATCGGCATCGGTGAGTACATCCACCGATCCCAAGTGGTCGGCGTGCACATACATTGTGCCCGGTTGATTGCCTCCGCGGGTGACAATCGCGATCACGCGTTCAGGCGAGCGCACATAAAATCGCTCGGTGAGCGCGTTCGCGGCGTCTTTCATCCGTTCATACAGGTCGGCGAAATAAAGCGTTTCGTGCGTTGCGGTTGTCTTGCGTACACGTTTTTGGTCGCCGTCATATCCAAACGAGATCACTCCGCTCGGTTGGGTGATCGTTCTGGGTAGATCAAACGCGGTGTACGCAACCTTCACCCCCACGGGGCGAGCCGTTTGGTTGCCGGTGGCGTCGTATTGGTATGCTGCCCCTCCGGCCGCGGTGGCACCGTGAGGATGGGTAGGATCGTTATACTCCAGCGTGCCCACGTCGGACTTGTATGTCAAGTTGCCGTTCGGCGCGTATTGGTAACTCCAATCGCAAGGCGCCGAAACATCTTCTTGCGTCGAGAAATACGAGCACGTTAGCCGCTCAAGGGCGTCGTACCTGAATCGTTCGGTGGTGTGTTGTGGCTGCAAATCATCGGTGCGGCTTTTCAGGTTTAGGCGAGCATCCCATTCAAACTCCAAACTTTGCACCAAACCGGCCGCGTTTTCTGTGGTGATGTTTCTTAGCCTTTGCTGCGCGGCGAAATAGGTTCGATGGGTAGTAGAAACTCCATTGCCCATTTGTTCCTGCGCAAACCTGCCGGCGTCGTCCACCCCGGTCAACTGCCAATAGGTGAGATCGATGTTTCGGTCGCGCACCTTACGGGTAAACCCGTGCGCGTCGTAGTCTTGGACGACTGCAAAAGGTACGCTGCTCTTTGCCGTTGGGTAGGTCAGGGTTTCGACGCGGCCGAAGAGATCATAACCGATCTTTCCTGTTATCGCGGGCCCGTTCCCCGTCACCTCCAGGCTGACACTTTCTACCCTTCCCAATTTATCATAGGTGTACGTTTTTTCTGCATCGATACTCTTTACATGGTGGATCTTCCCTTTTCCGTTCGGGGCCGTGTCAAATGTCCACGTTGTGATTTCGGTGGTAGCGCCCAAATCGTCGAGGCGCTTCGTCACTCGACCGAGCGGATCACGTTCAAAGGTGGTTTCATTTCCGAGGGCGTCTACCAATGAAACCAGCTCACCAAAGGCGTTGTAGGTTTGTTGAGTGCCTCCCTTGTCGGGGTCTACCGTTTCAACCGGTCTACCCATCGCATCGAATGTGGTGAGCGTGGTTGCACCGTCGGGTCCGGTGACTTTGGTTAACTTTCCAAAGGGCCCGTAGGTGTACACCGTAACGCCGTTGGCGGCGTCGGTGACGGCGATCTTTCTACCCAAGGCGTCGTTTTCTGCGATGCTCACGTTTCCAAGCGGATCGGTCGTCTTGATGGTCAGTCCATCAAACTCCGTTTCCGTGGTGGCGCCGAAAGCCGTGGTGCGTTTGACCTCGCGGCCTAACCCGTCGGTGACAAACTCATCCCATTCGACTTTGTTGGGCGCGGCATCCTCGCGCATGGGGATTGACCTTCGGGCGACTCTACCCGTCAACCGATCATATTCGAATCGTTGCGTGATCCGCGGCGCGTTGGTTTGACCTTCCGGTGTCGGACCATACCACCAATGTTGAACCACTCGACCGAAAGCGTCGCGTTCGATCTCTTCGTCCTGCCCTCCTGTTTCGATCGTCCGTTCGCGAATGCGCCAGGCGTTCTGGTTGTGTGCCCCGTCTCTCGTGCGAGTAATGGTGAAACTTGTACTTGTACCATCGGGGCGCTTTTTCAATGTCAGGCGCCCGAAACCATCTACCTGATGCTCAGTCACAAGCCCATTTGCGTCAGTGATTCGGGTCACGACGCCAAGCCGTGGATCAAACTCGGTGCGTGTGACATGGCCGGCCGGGTTGGTATGTTCGCGAGGGTAGAGCCCAGTTGAATCGTACGTAATCGTGGAGGTGCGTTCGGCGCCTTTGGGATCTTTCGCGCTGAGGGAGGTCACATTTCCATGATGGTCGCGCCCGTAACTGACCTCAATCCGCGTTGTGGGATCGGCTTCATCCTGTACCGTTTCGCCCGCAACCTCCCCGTAAGGGGTAAACGATCGTTGGATGGATCGACACTGCGTCAACCCATTCGCCGCGCTGCACTCTTTTTGCTGCGTGACTTGGCCAAGATTCCAGGTATCAACGTCGTTTTTTACCGTACGCTCGATGGTGGTTGTCAGGTTGACATCTACCGTCGCGGACGTTTCAGAAAGCACATTTCCAACGTCGTCGAAGTTGGTGACCTTGGCGGTTGTGTCGCGCAAGATGGGGACGTTTGCCGCACCATTTTCAACGCTTCGGGTGTACTCCAGCAAACTCGACCCTTGCGCCGTAGCGTCAAATTCGCCTTGCGCTCGGCGCAAACGGTTTTCTGTGGTGAGCGTGAAATAGGTTTTGCTGTTGTTCGTGGGCACGACAAGGCGTGTCGTGTTTAGAAACGACAGTTCTACCTTTTGAGGATCGGGCAACCCTTCCCAACCGGGTGTAGATCGCCATTGGGCCGATCGGACCTTTGCAAATGGGTAGGTCTGAAACGTGGCGTCAAACGACTGGTTATCAAAAAAGTCAGCGGTGATCGCTCCGGTGTCGAGGTCGGTCAGAAACCGCGCACCGAACCCCAAAAAAGCCCTGTGCAACGAATATCCGTCCATCGCGGTACCGCAAGCTATACCGGCGCCCAGCATCTACCCCGTCGAACGTCTGATACTCCGAAACAACGCGGCGCGCGCCAACGCTGCACCGTCGCGGGTAGGTGCACCCATTGGCCTTGTCCCATTGCGAAAGGTAGAGCGCGCTCTCATTGGACAAAGCATCTGGATCGGTGTTGGTCGTGATAGAAGAGTCTGTCAGATGGCCATACGAAATGGCCACGTCGGGCACATATTCAGGATCGGTAGGATCATGCGGGTTGGTTCCTTGGTGTACACCGATCAACAGGTCTTGATCGCGCGCTTGATTTTCGAAAATGTGGAGCTTGCCACTCAACCAAATGGCAACATCCGAAGCTCCATCGCCGTTCAGATCGCCGATGCGCGGCCCGTGAGGATCGGCGAGAGTGACCGCTTCACCCAAAAGCGGCTTAAAGGGAATGCCCGATGGTTCGATGGTGAACGTGCCCGTCGATTGGATGCCCGGTTGTGCGATGAGAAACACCCACTCGGGCGGTTCACCACTGGCGCCGAGTCCATCGGCGAACATGGGCACCAAAAGATCTTGCCTGCCGTCTCCGTTGGCGTCGATTGGGGTTGCAAAGCGGAAAAGCGCATCCTGCCCGCCGTAACCGCCACCATCCAAACTGAGCTGCGAGGGTGCAAAGCCGTTGCCGGTGTTGAGGAGTGTATAAAGCCCGCCGTTCGAAAAACCTGACTCTACTGCATCGGGTAGACCATCCCCGTTCACATCGAGAAATACAACGCGTCCACCTGGGGCGGGAATGGTTAGGTTTGTTTCGCGAATTTCCCACGTGCCGTTTTCGTTGCGGGAAAGCGCTTCGTAATTTACGCCCTGAATTTCAGATCCATCACCTGCCACTTCAAGCGGCACGACAAGAAGATTTGTTTTTCCGTCTCCGTCGATGTCAACCGTTTTCAGGTCGACGTCGCATCGGTATAATTCGAGCGCTTCGATCACTTCTCCTTCCGGGTCAAATCCAAGAGGTATACCCCCGTGCGCGGGCAACCATCGGTGCACCTTCCATTCAGGTTTAGAAGGGTCACCGGTGAGCGAGTCACTGTGATCGGTGCATTGGATCAAGTCGGCCACGCGATTGCCGTCGACGTCGGCCAAGTGCATGGAGCCGTTTTTGGTAGACAACGCAGGTGGTACAGGTTGGGCGCCGATGCCAAAGGGGCGAGCGATCCCTGTATCTACCATCTCAAACGTGGGGGTGTTGGGTCCGGCTTGAGGGGCGGGTTTGGCGATCAAAATCTTCCATGTTGCCCCCTGTTGGTAGATGTCATGGAGAAGGATATCTTTTCGGCCGTCTTGGTTGTAATCAAGCACCGTTCCAAGTTCGGGCTGTAGTTGGGTAGGGTCGGCGGGACCGCTGGGATCGGCCACAAACACGTCATCTTGAACGTAAGGAATGGTCAGATCTGAAAAGGTGACACTTTCACCGGGCAAGGTGCCATTGTGGAAAAGCCGCCATTCTGTGATCGGGTTTGCAGGGGTAGAAAGGGCGGGATGCGTGTCAGGGATTAACACATCGTCAAGCCCATCGCCGTCCATGTCCACAAGCATTGGGCTTGCCTTGCGGGACGTGGGCGAATCGAGTTCGGTAGATTGATCGATAAAGCCTTTTTCATGGGTGGAGTATGAAAAAAGCGTAACGGGTTTACAGACTCCATCCGCAGCGCATTCTTCCATTTTTGTGAGTAAGGTGCGGCCGGTGGCTTCACTCTTTGTGTACTCCAGGTCCACCCATGTGACCAATTCTTCACCGGGGCCGACCATTTGGATCTCGTTGAGTTGTAAAGAGCGTTGAACGACCATTCCATGCGAAAAAGAAAGCCTCGTTTGGTCGGGCTTGCGTTGCGCGTACACAAACTTGACGGCCCGTGTCGGTTCAAGGGCGGGTGTCCCGTCAAATTGGGTATACCGAATTTCATCCAATGCGTACTCAGCGGTGTACTCTTCGGCATTGGCGAAACAATACCCGTAGATCAACGCATTGCCGCGGCCGTCGTGGGTTTTGGCGGCTAACCAAGCGCGGGTAGAATTGTTGGGTCCGCGCGGTCTTGTTGAGGCGCTTCTACCATACTCGGTGATCACGCCATTCGGAGCGAACACTTCAAACCATTGCGGAACGCCTGCGATCGGCGCATGACCTACCACTTTCACAAAGGTGTCGGGTAAGGTCCGGTATTCCAGTTGTCCGGTTTCTTCGGCGACTTGTACAAGCGGTTGACCATCCAAACAGAGTTTATCCTCGGCGTCATACCGGACGGCGCAGATCTCCCCATCTTGGGCCATGTTCTTAGGGCAACGCGTGATCGCCGATGAACCCGAGAGCGAAAAGCCTTGACCCGCTACACCGTCGCCCTCGGCGCTGTTATAGGCGAGGGCTACCCGTGGCTCTATCCCGGCTCTACCCGGTGGCGTGGGTATAGGAACGACAAAAGAAGCTTCACCGGTAGGGGTGACAGAGAATGTCCCTTGCAGGCTACCGGCGGCGGCGGTTTCACTTGCGCGGGAGGTTGGAAGTTTGGTAGCGCGCGTTTCGTGTTGGGGTACACATGCGACGATTTCGCGCGGGGGCGGCGCCTCGCTTGTGATGCAGGTGCAGGCGCCTTGTGTGATTGAAAGGATGATCAGAAACACCCACGGCGCGAACCAAGTCAGCCGCAAGGGTGGCTTGTTCGCCGCGCGTTGATTGCTGCCTAAAGGAAACGACGTTCGCACGTTCATTGGCGCATCCTTTCGTTTTGGAGATGTTGTTAACCGTGTCGGATGTTCAGTGCAGATCCTCGCATGCGGGGTGTGTGCTTTATTTGTTACGCAGTTACCCAGGAGTGTAGTCAGCAGAAATACTCCATTTCCAATCGCTTGTTTTTGGGATTAACATCCCCCCATGCTTCACCTTAATCTGCGGGCGGTATGCACTGTTGTGGCTGTTTTTGGTGCGCTTTCGTGCAGCGCGGGGCGCACGGCGGCGACCGGTGATCCAACTGTCGGCGGGAGCGGCGGTTCGGCGGGAAGTCTCCCCACGGGCGGGTTGGGGGGAAGTATGAGCACCGGAAAAGGCGGCGACGGTGGAATTGACCTGTCGGTAAGTTCTGGAACCGGCGCGGCGGGCCCGGGCGACTGCGACAACGACACCAAAGGCAGTGTGTACATATTGGGTCAGGATAAGCAGTTTGCTCGCTTTGCTCCGCAAACTCAGGATCTCACGGTGCTGGGCACACTCAACTGCCCGGGAGAAGAATTCAACACCACGTTTTCTATGTCGGTGGATAGAAAAGGAAGAGCGTGGGTACTCTTTGCAAACGGCGTAATCTACCACGTAGATACCAAAACGCTCAACTGCACACCCACCGGGTTTCTACCCTGCCAGTCCGGATTTTGCACGTTTGGAATGGGATTTGTTTCCGACGCGGCGGGGTCTGACATGGAAACGTTGTACGTTTCGGGTGCGTATAACCAACCCGGAGCGTCCGGCCTCGCAACCATCGATCAAACCACCCTGACGCTTACTCCTATTGCCGACTACGACGTTTTGGCGGGCAAAGCGGCAGAACTGACAGGCACGGGCGACGCGCGGCTGTTTGGGTACTTTCAAGATGTCCCCATTCGGCTCGCGGAGATCAACAAGGCCGACGCAAAGGTCATTACCTATTCTGACCTCACTCAAATTCCAAGCGGCCTGTCGTGGGCCTTCGCCTTTTGGGGAGGTTCGTTTTACATCATGAGCGGCACAGGCATTTACAAATACGAGCCCACCTCCCAAATCACCACCCCCATCAATACCAACGTGGGGTTTGACATCGTTGGCGCCGGCGTTTCCACGTGCGCCCCCACCGAAGAGCCAAAGTAACGGCGGGGTTAAACGCCGTAGGGCGCAGAACGGATTTCGTGGTAGAGTTGGGGTATGCGTTTCACCGGTTGGAGAATTTGGACCGTCGGTGTGGCCCTTGTTCTGGGGTGTTCTTCGGGCTCATCTGCCACGGATGAAACGTCTGAGACGTTGTCGTCGAGCGCCTTGTCTACCCATGGCCAACGTGGAGAAACGAGCGCTGCGGTTGTACCCACGGCTTCCTCAACCGCTGAAAGCAACCTTGCACCGCCGGCCGCCTCCTCGGCTTCTGTTATTTTCGGCGGCGACGTTTGCATGGGTAGATCGATTGGGCAGGAGATTTTAAAAAATCCCGACTTTAACCCGTTTGAGTCGGTGGCAGAACTCCTGGCCACGGCGGACGTGAGATTTGTCAATTTAGAAAGTCAATTGTCTGACCAAAAAGGGGAAACTCAATCACCTACCCAAAAGCTGGTGTTTACAGGTCCGCCCGGTGGAGCGAGGGCGCTGCAACTTGGCAAGGTGGGTGTGGTGTCGCTCGCGAACAATCACATGTGGGATTATGGGCAGCGGGCCTTTTTAGAAACGCTTGAAAATCTGGAGCGGGCGGGGGTGAAATATGCCGGAGCGGGTAGAAATCGGGAGCAGGCTTATTCGCCCGCATGGGTAGAAGTAAACGGGTTTAAGCTGGGCATTTTGGCGTTTACAGATATATGGAACCAAGGCGCACTCAAGGTTCACGCAGCCAAAGATTACGTGGCGGAGGCCGGTAAAGAGGCAGTCAGCTCGGCAGTAAAGGCAGCTAAAACAGCCGGCAACGGAGCCCCCGTGGTGGTAAGTTACCATGGAGGGGAAGAATATGTGAGCGTGCCTCTTCAGCGCGCGATTGACCTACACCACGCGGCGATTGACGCCGGGGCCGATGCGGTGATTGGGCACCACCCCCATCTTTCGCAGGGGATTGAAGTGTACAAAGGCAAGCCCATTTTTTATAGCATTGGTAATTTTCTAATGCGTACACATCGAGAGCACTTGGCCACTGAAATAGGGTTTTTGGCCCGCATTGTTTTTTCCAATACAGAAAATCCAAAAACGTGGGTATGCCCGTTTCGAATCGCGGGGATCATTCCCAAGGCAATCCCGCTCAAAGGCGACGGCCAAGCCAAGCTGTATGAACGGGTGTATGAGCAACGTTTTCGGCAAGTTCAGGGCGGGATAGTTGGTCGGGCGCGGATTTTGGCATTTGAGCAAGATGGGTGTGCCCGCGTTGAATAAGATCACAGAGCCAAGTCCCGCCGTTGTCGCCTCGCAGATGGTGTACACATTGCGGTTGCGTGGGCAGACGTAGCGCCGCCCGGTTCAAGCACTGTGCATGTCGCGCGCTTTTCGTGCGCAAATAACTAAGCCTCCCAAATTCGCGACCTTTCAATCATGCGCGCCGGCACTATCAGGGCAACCATCGCGGTTGCTTTGCGCCGCGATGTCGCGATAGGAACATTGCTCATGCGAACCTACCAACGTCGAGTCGCTGTACTGCTTGGGTCGGCCGCCGCCGGTGTTGCGTTGTTCTCGGCGAGTGAAGCCGCCGCGCAAATGATCATTCGCAATCCAAGTGACCACCCCGACTACCGGGTTGAGTTGGAACCGCACGGGACACTGTCACCGTGGGGAAATACGTTTCGATACGGGCGCGATCTCAATCGCTACTACTTCAACGCGGGCGTTGGTTTTCGCGCCACGATTGAAATTGTCGACCCGGTGATTCCCAAGCTCAACAACACCATCGGCATCACGTTTGGGCTCGATATTACCAACTGCGGATATTGTTATCCCGACGAATATTCGTTTTGGTTTCCCATCGGCGCACAGTGGAACTTCTTTTTGCACAAGAAGTGGAGCGTGTTCGCCGAAGTTGGATTTGTGCCGCACAGTAACGGGTTTTTCGTAGGGGATCGCGGCTACGACGCCATCTTCGTTGAGCCGATGTTCGAGGTGGGTGGGCGCTTCCACTTCCGCGACAAGATCACGCTCACCATGCGCCTCGGCATTCCGTTCGTGACCGTCGGCGTAAGTTTCATGCTGTAGAGCAAACACAACCACGCCGGGGCGGCGATGCTATGCTCCGCTCGATGCCCCCTTGGTTCAAGTACCTCATCGGTGCTCTCGGCCTCGCCTTGCTCATGATCGTGCACGAAGGCGGCCACTTCTTCGCCGCCCGCGCCTACGGCATGCGCGTGATCAAGTTCTCGATCGGGTTCGGCCCAACGATCTTCAAGATTGTGCCCGAAGACGGCCATTACTGGTTCACAACGGCGGCGGGCAAAGTGAGACTGCGGCTGTGGAAACACGTGCCCGAAAAACATGGGCCGACAGTGTTTCAGGTCGCGGCCATTCCATTCCTCGCGTACGTGCAAATCGCCGGGATGAATCCACTCGAAGAGGTGGATCCAAAGGACAAAGGCAGTTACGCAAACGCGAGCGTGACAGGCCGGATCGCGGCGATCTTTGCGGGGCCGCTTGCCAACTACGTGTTTGCTGCGCTGGTGTTTTTTGGTGTGTACGCAGCAGTCGGGCGCCATGTGGAGCGCGAGTCAACGATCATCGGTGTTCTGCCTGGAAAACCTGCCATGCTCGCGGGGTTCAAAGACGGCGATCAAGTGGTGAACGTTGCGGGTGTTGAGGTTTCAACGTGGTCAAAAATGGCCGAAAACATCTCGAAACACCCCGCAGAAAAAATCTCCGTGGACGTGATGCGAAAAGGGGAGCGCGTCACCATCACGGTCACCCCCGCAAACGAAGAAGGCAAAGGTCGAATCGGTGTTGGGCTCTTTCGAGAGCGCATCCCGATGACCATGAAAGAGGCTGCGATCCAGGCGTTTGAGCAACCGGCAATGGTGGTTGCCGAGCTGTTTATCAATCTGAAAAAATGGGTACACGAAGGCTCGGTAAAAGAGCTTGGCGGTCCCAAAGCGATGGTTGAACAAACGGCCGCCGCGGCTGAAGGTGGTTGGGCCGATTTCATCGAGTTTTTGGCTGCTTTGTCGGCCTATTTGGGAGCGTTTAATCTCATTCCATTTCCGGCTCTCGACGGCGGTCGGCTCATTTTTCTCACGTACGAAGCCGCAACGCGGCGTCGCGCCAACCCCCGTATTGAAGCTGTCATTCACGGTGTTGGGCTCATCATGCTGCTCGGGTTGATGGGCTATGTGACCGTGTTCAACGACATTCTCGGAAAGAAGTGACTTCCACGTTGGGCCGGGTTTTCTCGGCCGGTTTGTTTCTGTTGGTTGTTCTCCGCGCAGAATCTGTTCTTGCGCAGTCGGCGCTCAACGGCTCCGGGGACGACTTGAAAAGTGTGTTGGATGCGCCTGCCCCGCCGACGTTGCCAGCGCTCGCTCACCGCGATCTGACGTTTAACTTTGAGCTGACAGCCGCGGTGATTCAGCCCAAAGATCAAGACCGATCCGGTGATGCGTTTGCGTACTTCATGCACACCGATGCCGAATATCCGATTGTTCCGCGGCAGTGGTTTATAGGCCTTTCAAACGATATTGCGGCGGCGGCTCTGCCCGGCGTTGGCACCGCTTTTTTGCTTGGAAACCCTGAGATCAGCGGACGAGGCTTGTGGTCCTCCAGTCGAGGCCTTTCGTCGGGCGGCGGGCTTGGCATTGTGCTCCCCACGCCGCGCGCACTTTCTCCTGTTGAAACCGAAGTGCTGCGCACAGTGCGCACGGTGAAGCCGTGGGATCTGGCGAGTTTCTCCAGTTTGACGCTCACGTTTAGGCCGTGGATCGACATTCGGCACGTTGTTTCAGGGCTTATTTTTCAGCTTCGACAAGGCATTGATTGGTCGATCTCCCTTAACGGTCCCGAAGAAATCCCGGGGGGTACACCGTCGGGAAGCAATCCTCGAATTACCAATTTCACGGCGCGGCTCACGTTTTACATGGGCTACCGGTTGAGTGAGTGGCTCGGTATCGGCGTGGAGTTGTGGGAGGTTTACGAGGTGACAAAGGAACTCGCCAACGACGACAATCGAGCGGCATTTGCCGTGTCGCCGAGCATTCGATTAATGCTGCCTCGCATTCAGCCGGCGCTGAGTTTCTTGTTCCCGGTGACAACACCGCTGCGCGGCGACGTGGAGTCGTATTACGCGGGCAGAATGAACATTGGATTTAACTTTGATGTTCGGCCGAACAAAGACGCGCTCAAGAGCGCAATGACGATCGAAGATCGCTAATCCGGGTTCATAGGTCGGATCTTAAGCAGTCGAAACGTTTCAGCGAAGCCCGGAGTCAGGGTCGTCGCGACGTTTCGGACACCCTTGCCCGCTGCCGAGCGAGAAAGCGAAAAGCGCGGCGCGAAAGCCTTCTCCATAACGTGTTTCCTGCGAATGCAGCCGCGACGAAAACGTGAATTCGGCGGGGCCGTCGGCAGGTAGCTACCAGGCGGCAGGAGCCGCCAAACCTCACAGAGAGAAGGCTTTCTTGTCTTAACTGATCAGGATTGGGGCTGAGCACAGCGCAAAGAATACGCGCTGTGCCTATTGGCCGTTATCTACTTGGTAGCGGGGGTGACGGCTTTGGCGAGTTCGTCAAGCGCGCTCTGTGTGACTGCGTCGGCGCTTGTTCGAGCCGCCGCGATGAGCGTGACCGCATCGGGAGACTCAACCAACTTGAGGGCTTTTCGAGCCGCCGGGCGCGCGTCTTTGTGCTTCACGAACGAAGTGATGAGCGCCTTCGCGGCAATTTGCTGAACGTCTTTGGCTGCCGCCGCGCTTTTGGCTCCCATGGCTTTCCACGCCCAGCTCGACGACGCGAGCCCGAGAGCGTCGGCGATGGGCTCAGCCGAAGCGGCATCGGATGCGGCGCCGAGAAGTGTTGCGAGGTGCTCCACACCTTCTTTGCGACGGCACTGCGACAGACCGCGAATAGCATGTGTACGCAACGCATCACCTGCGGCGGTGTGTTTCTTGAGGGTGCCAAGTTCGGCATCGCCGCACACGCGCCCGAGAGCCTCCGCCGCGGCACGCAGCACATCATTCGGCTTGTTTTTCGCCTCAAAGATCGCTGTGTACACAGGCCCACTGCGGGCATCGCGAAGCGCGCTCGAAGCTTCAAGCAGGCCGACGATGTACGCTGTTTTTTCTTTGTCGCTCAACGTCAGCGCGGGGGCGTCGAGAGCAAGCACGTCAAGCATGGGCAAGAGCGCGCCCGCACCGAGGCGTTTCAGCTCGAGCACCGCAACGGGCTGCGGGTTTCGATAGGCTTTGTACACATCGGGCTTAATGCCCTGCACGTCGCGCACAGGCTTAAAATCGGCCGCGTGCGCGGCTTTGTACGCCGCCACATCTTTGGCGAGCGATTGCTTTACTTGTGAAGGAAGTTCAGCCGCACTGAGTGCAATGCCGTCGGCGCGCGCGCTACCCGAAAGGGCAACCACGGCGGCTCCCAACACAAGACCCCAAAGTGACGTTTTGTTGCGGCTCATTTCAACACCTTCCACCAAGTTTGATCCGCGGGCGGCACGCTATCCACGTTGGAGCCGCAATGCACCTCACCGTCGAGCGCGTGGTACCACTCCCAGTCGTCGATGAAGTGAACGATAAGACCGTTGCCGTCGGATCCGAGGTTTTGGCCCGGTGCTCCAAGGCGCTCTTCAAGATCGGTTTCGAAAATGTCGGCACCGTCGATAACGGGGCCCCACGGTTTGGGAATGCCCAAGTGGTCGGCCACAACAAGCATGTTGGCCGTGCCCGGGTTAAAGGCGACCTTCTGCCCAAAGAGGTCTTGGAGCAGATACGGCATTTCGACGATCTCGTCGTCCGCCAGACCCACCTCTTCTTTTAGTTGGGCAATCATGTCGTCGATCTCGCCTTGCGCTTCTTGCGACGCAGCAAGCAGATCTTGATTGGCGAGCACCTCGTCAATTGAAACTTCGGCGTCTATGAGACTGCCATTTTCGGTGTACCACTTTTGCCCTTTAAACATGGTCACCGCGCCGTGTCCGGCCGCTTGAGCCGCCTCAAGCATGGACTTTGCGAGCTTGGGTGAACCTACCAAAAGCTTCCACCCGCGCGGCGTGTTCGCGGGCACATAACTGAATACTTCGTCGATGTGACCCACGTAGAGCCACGACGTTTTCACGATGATCGGCGGGCCTTGAACCTCCTGCGCAGCGTAAAAATCTTTGGTTTCTTTGAGTACACCTGAGCCGATTGCGATGCGACCAAAGGGATATTTTGATTCTCCGTTTTCATACGGAGGCAGCAGATCGTGGTTGCCATGCGAGTCGTACGTCGAACCCGTATTGGGCTTGTTGTAGATCTCGATCACACCGTTTCCGGGCGACAAATACCCTTTTTTGAGCCAGTTGATCGGCCAACACGAAGGCGAGTCGCAGCGACCCCACGGCCTTGCGTTGGCGATGCGCATGCCTTGAACGGCGCCGTTTTCAACCGGGATCGTTGTGTACCCCGTTTGGAAATAGTCTTGAGTCCAGTGATCCTGCCAGTTGGTGATCTTCTTGTAGGTAACGCCCGCTTCCGTCGACAGCGTTGAAAGACCCGACACAAATGCCGGCATTACGTTGTTGGACCAAACGCGATCAAAAGGAGAAAGGTTGCCAAACAACATCCACGGGGCAACGCGAATTTTGGCCTGATCAAGCCCATCGGGAATGTTGTCGTCGGTGATCGGCGCACCGTCTTTGTCGTTTACCTGATAGCCGAGCTGCACAATGCCCGTCCACGCCTCAGGCGCAAGTGAGCGACGGAAGAAACGCGCTTCGATCCCGAGCGTGAGCCCCGCGCGCACTTCTTCGATTGGAAACGTTACGTCGGGTGTCACCGTGCACGCCGGATCCACTTCGTTGCAGGGACCGACGTTGCCACCGACGAGCCACCAAGCGCCGTCGAGCCCCTTTTTCCAGAGGCGAATGTTCTGGGCGCTCATCGGATCGATATGGAGTACACCAAGCGCACCGTCGGGAGCGTCGGGCCACGCGACGAGCTGCATCTTCGCCAGGTCGAGTTCATCATCCGGCCCGTTGATGATCTGGTCGTCTACGTCGCGAAACTTGTCCGCGTCGTCGTCATCGAGGTTTGCCAAAAACGACGCGCCGCTGTCGACGCTCCATTCGTTTTCTTTGTCTTGATCGGCGGGATCGGCCGGATCGAGTTTCCCATCGCGATTGGCGTCGACAACAATATCGACAACGGTGGGTGGTTTGGACGGGGTCGTGGAGGTGGTTCCTCCCGTGGAACTCTCCCCGCCGTCACCGCATCCGACCGCTGCGAGAGCGGTCAGGAACAGTGCGCTCGGAATGATTTTGGTCCGCATCGCCGATGAACCCTTCTTCTAAGTTTTTTGCTCACCGCGCGGAGTGCCCACGCGTTGATCGATGACGTTCACTTATATCACCGGCTGCTCTTCCGCCGACGCGCGGAGCCCTGAAAAAAAGACTTTTTGCGCACTCAAACCACCGCACCAAACGACGCACTGTGGTAACGAGGCACGCAAACAAGTCGCTCTCACACAACGCACAGGGAAACCCATGGACGTCTTTTCACACCTCGCCTCCTACGATTACGGCGAAGTGCATTTTCGCCGAGATCCAGCGAGCGGAATGCGCGCCATTGTTGCCATTCACGACACTCGATTGGGCCCTTCGCTTGGAGGTTGTCGCTTCCTCGCATACGCCCGAGAAGAGGAGGCATTGGTTGACGCGCTGCGTCTCGCGCGCGGCATGACTTACAAGGCCGCGCTCGCAGGTGTACCTCACGGCGGTGGCAAAAGTGTACTCTTGCGACCCGCCGCTCCGGTGTTTGACAGGGCCGCTCTTTTCCTTGCTTTCGGGCGATTTGTAGATGCGCTTGGGGGTCGGTACATCACGGCCGAAGACTCGGGCACCGGCCTTGAAGACATGGAGCTGATTCGTCACGAAACAAAACACGTGACCGGTGTCGATGTGAAAAATGGAGGTTCGGGCGATCCCTCATCGTTCACAGCGCTCGGCGTTCGAAGGGGAATTGAAGCGTGCGCCCAACTCAAACTCGGTCGCTCTTCACTCGAAGGCCTGCACGTGGCGGTTCAGGGCGTTGGACACGTGGGTTACCACCTCTGCAAAGAGCTGGCGGCGTGCGGCGCAAAGCTCAGCGTGGCCGATGTGGATCCGCTCAAGAGCGAACGCGCGCAGCGCGAGTTTGGCGCCGACATCGTGCCGCTCGACCACATCTTTGAAATTGAATGTGACGTGCTCGCCCCATGCGCGCTCGGCTCGGCCATCAACGATGAAACTGTACCGCGCATCAAAGCCAAAATCGTGGCCGGCGCGGCCAACAATCAGCTCCACGAGCCTCGCCACGGCGACGACCTCAATCAACGAGGCATTTTGTACGCGCCCGATTACGCCATCAACGCGGGCGGCCTCATCAACGTTGCTCAAGAAGTGGTTGGGTACAACGCCACGATCTCGCGCGACCGCACCCTCAAGATCTACGACACAATCCACGAGATCGCCGAGCGAAGCATGAGTACACTCACTCCCACGTATCGCGTGGCCGATCTCATGGTTGAAGAAAAGCTTGCCCGCGCAGGTGCCCCAGGATCCAAAATCGTCTCTTCGTCGCGTTAATCCATGAGCGAAAAACAAAGCACTTGGGGCAAGTCACCAATCGCCGACTCGGACGACGAAAAATCAAGTGTACACAATGCCAAAAAAGCGCTCCAAGGCGCGCGCTCCACGGCCGCCGAACTTGGAGAAAAGGCCGCCGCCGGTGTGAAGCCGGTGGCGACCGCCGTTGGCAATCGCGTTCGTTCGGGCCTTGGAAAAGTGGGTGATGCGCTCAGCGCCGATGCCGGAGATGAAGCGCGCATCCCCGCTGAGTTGCTTCACCAAGCCGACTTGCCGGAGCTGTCCACCGACGACGCTCTCGCATCGCTCGCCAAACGCCTCGACAGCGAAGCCGACTTTTGGCGCAACGTCGCCATGCGCCAACTCGCGCGCGCCGCGTGGACTGAAAGACTCGGTGTCATCAGTTCACTTTTGCTCCTCATCGGCGGAGTTGTGCTCGCCGCAATCGCCGCGTTTCGAGCGCTTTTCGCAGGTGAAGGCAGCGGACTTGCCGTTGCGCTCCTCCTCGGAATCGGGCTCGTTGTGCTCCTCATCGCGGCAATCGCCGTTGGATCGCTCGCCACCAAACTCAGGCAAGGCCAAGTTCAAGTGGTTCGCGACGCGATGGCGCGGGCGGATCTCGCCGAAACGCGCCTGCATCGAATCGCTCTTCTCATGGAAATGCGCACAGCGGCACGCGACGGTTACACAGCCGCCCTCACCGGGCTTGAAACCGACGTGCGACTCGCTGAACGAGCCGGCCACGACACGTGATAAGGTCGGGCCGTGTTTCGCCTCTCCACCGCGCTTACCGTCGCCGTGTCAGCATTTGCTGCGTGCGGTTGCGCACCGCAGTTGGTATCGCTCGCAGAAGGCCCGCGTGAATATGTCGCCACCGATTATGAATCGGTGCTTCGCCATTGGACCCGCACCGAACGCCTGTTTTCGCTGAGCGAACTCGACAACTTCCTCACAGCGACAGCCACGTTTGAATCGTGGGATTTTCGCTGGGCGTACACAGTCCGCTACGTTCAGGACTACCGCCTCACCATTGATGAGCGCAAAAAACTCCTTGAAAAAGCGCTCGATGAAACCAAACGCCGCCACCAGTTTTTCGTGGCCATCTACGGCGGCGAGCGCCGCTACAACGATCTGACCCGCCCCGACAGCGCATGGATCGTTCGGCTCATCGACGACACAGGCAACGAAACAGCGCCTGAAGAAATTCAACTCATTAAAAAACCAAACGCCATTGAACGCACTTATTTCCCCTACAATAACGTGTTTCGACAGGCGTTTCGCATTCGTTTTCCCCGCGTCACAGCCGAGGGTCGCCCCACCATTTCCACAAAAGCCAAGTGGTTTGGTATTCGCTTCGCCGGAGCGCAGGGCAACACTCAACTCGTTTGGGAAATCTCCAATGACGCTTTGAATACACCTTCCACCTCCCCATCCTCGCCTCCTCCTTCTGAAACCGCCGCCACTTCCAATTAAGGGCCTTCTGGGTAACTGACGCCACCCGGCAAGAACCTGGTGCGTTTCTCCAACTGAACCGTCCATTTCAACACGGAATCACGGAGGAACACGGAGTTTCTTTGTTTGTTGGGCTGCAATCGGCTCGCAGAACGCGGTTCCAAACAACGTTTCTGACATCCATTGCAGCCCGAAATATAGAAAATCTCCGTGAACCTCCGTGTAGTCCGTGCCTCCGTGTTTAGTACAACATGTCAGGTCGTCGCGAGGCGTTTCAGGTCGTTGCGAGACGTCTCAGTTACCGCACTGCGTCGGTCGTTTCGTACTGACTTCTCACGCGCACTCGGGCACTCTACCCTCATGCGTTCGAGCCGTACCCTACTACCCATTTCTTCCCTTTTATTCTTGGCGCTTTTGCCATCTCAATTCGGTTGTTCCGCCGCTCCAAATAACACCACAGGCGGCGGCGGCGCGGGGGCGTCCACCTCATCCAACAACGGCGGCAACGGCGGCATCGGAGGCAACTCCGATGTTTGCGACATTTGCAACGCCGGCTCCTACATCCCATGCAACAGCGACGGCACGCCGGGCACACCTGAAACATGCCCCAAAGCGTGCGCTCCCAAGCTCGGTTGTGTGGACTGTTACCCCGGTGGAAAAACCTGCCTCGGCAATGATGTCTACCAGTGCACCGACCAAGGTACAATCGGCACCACCCCGGTAGAAACCTGCGATCCGGCCCTCGGCTTAACGTGTTCCAACGGCGCCTGCATCAGCGCATGTGTTGTGGCAGAAGGTCAACCTTCCAACGTTGGGTGTGAATTTTGGGCGGTTGACCTTGACCAACAAGACGGCTTCAACGATCCGGCCAGTGCACCGTGGGGTGTCGCGCTTTCCAACGCCGGCCAAACCAAAGCCGTTGTCTCCATTGAGATCAACGAAGCCGCTCCCGGGCAACCCCTCCAGCTTTCAAAAGTCGCCGACGCCGAGGTCAACCCCGGGGCCTTGTACGCCCTTGTTCTACCCACGCGTGAACTTGACTGCGGCGTCCAACCCAACGACTACGCCTCCCCTGGAACCTGCCTCTCCTCGCGCGCATTCCGCATTAAGTCAAGCGCGCCCATCGTTGTCTACCAATTCAACGTTTTTGAAAACGCGTATTCCAACGATGCGTCGCTTCTTCTACCCACCAACGCACTTGGAACCTATTACCGCGTAATCGGCTGGCCCGCCGGCCACCCCGTCAAATTCGGCGGGTTCAACATTCTCGATCGCTCGTATGTCACCATTGTCGGCACCACCCCCAACACCGTTGTCAAAGTAAAACCCAGCTGGCGAATCAAGGGAAATCCCCCCGTTGCAGCCACACCAGCCGGCGGCGACATCAGTCTTACCATTGGCCCGTTTGACGTGCTCAACCTTGAAACGGACGACGGCACATTCCAAGACGATCCAAAAACCATTGCCGACTTGTCAGGTACCCTTGTCACGGCCAACGCGCCGGTGGCCGTATTCTCCGGGGTAGAAAGCACAGGTGCTCCCGGCGGCGTTGTGGACATTCCCACCCCACCCGGTTGGACAACCGACAACACCTGCTGCCTTGACCACCTTGAAGACCAACTCTTCCCGGTGGAATCGGTCGGTAAAAACTACGTCATTCCCCGCAGCCCCGTGCGTTCCACGGGCGGCTTTAAAGAACCTGACATCCTCCGGTTTGTCGGCGCCGCCGAAGTCACCAACGTCACCACTACCCTCCCCGCCCCATTCAACCAATTCACCCTCCAACCGGGTGAAGTCAAAACCACCTGGACCCAGGGCGACGTGGTTGTCACCTCCGACACCCCCGTCATGATTGGTCAGATCCTTGTCAGCAATCAATACTGCGACGGTGCGTACATCGGCGATCCTTCCCTCACCGTCTTCCCACCGGTTGACCAATACCGCACAGAATATGTTATTCTAACCCCCGGCTCGTGGAACCAAAATTGGGTCGTCATCGTTGCCGAAGTGGGCACCAACGTCTCCATTGACGGCACCTCCCCGGGTGGATGTTCTACCCAACCGGCCGGCAACCTCGCCGGTGTGGAGTATGAAACCCGTCGCTGCCCGCTCCAAGAAGGCGCCCACAACC
This sequence comes from Polyangiaceae bacterium, assembly GCA_016712345.1. Classification (GTDB taxonomy): domain Bacteria; phylum Myxococcota_A; class Polyangia; order Polyangiales; family Polyangiaceae; genus JADJRH01. The sequence goes on along the minus strand of JADJRH010000002.1, from coordinate 206,316 downwards.
TGTCAGGTGACAAGCCCTTTGGAATTGTCGCTTATGGGTATGGAAGCGCCGGCTCGTACGCGTTCGTGGGCGGTGCCGACGTAAAGAAAATCTACGATCCGCCGGAGCCGAAGTAGCCCCTCAACCATGGGTAGATCCCCCGCAACCTACCCATCATTGCCCTTGGGTGGCCTTCGCGCAACGCGAAACGGTTGACTGGCTCGCCACAAAGCGTGAACGCCCCCAGAACGAGGCGCCCATCATGAAAAGGGCACAATCTTCGCGGGTCGTCTACCCACCAAAATCACCCACGCGCATTTTTGGGCGGCTTGGCAACCTTGTTAGGTGCCGCGTTGGTTTCTGACCATCCCGAGGAAGGCGAGCCAAAGCACGGCAAGCCCGTTTTGCGCAGGCAAGCGCGGTTCACTCTCGATCTAACCGCAACGCACGAAACGCTTTATTTCGCCGACCTGTACGAACGTGTCAAAGACGCCGCGAACGCGCTCACCGAGCGATTTTATGTGCACTCGCCTGAACGCGTGATCGCGATTGTCACGCTTGGAGGTAATCAACCAGGCACAACGTATGTGCACGCGGATCATTTGGGATCGGTGGACGTACTCACAGACGCCGATGGGAAGGTCACCGAGCGGCGCAGTTACGACGCCTTCGGCCGGCGGAGAAATCCCGAGTGGGGCGCCCCTATACCTGCGAGCTTTCCAGATTCGATTTCGCTTGGATTTACGGGGCATGAAGACGATGGGGAGATCGGTTTAGTCAACATGAAAGGGCGAATGTTTGATCCCAAGTTGGGTAGGTTTCTGAGCACTGATCCCATCATTCAGAATTGGACATTCAGTCAGGCGTGGAACCCCTACAGTTACGTTTTCAATAATCCGCTGACCTATACTGACCCAAGCGGATTTGACGGCGAACCTAAGCGCGAGCCTTCCCTACCCGTGGACCCGAGTGGGTATGTGGAGATTTCTGTACCGGGATCAAAGGCCGGGCCGCCGACGGAAGACAAACCTAAGAAAGAAGCGGAACACGGGGTAGGTGAGCCGAAAACCGACGTGGACAGCACGGGATCGGAAGACATAACCGCCGAACCTGACGAGGAAGCGGAAGACGAGCCGTGGTATAATCATCCCGTTCTTCAGACAATCGCGGGCGGGTTTAGTGGGGCACTATTGGGCATTGTACCCGGTGCAGGGGTGGCCGAAGAAGCGGCCCTTGCGGAAGGCTTGGTAAAGCGCCGTTCGGTGTACTTTGAGCGCGGCAAGGCGCTTGGGATGATTGGCGGCGGTTTGTACACCACGGCCACGTCGCTTGGTGGGGAGATCTTCGGCGGGGCGGCGACCGTGACCGGGGTAGGTGCGGCAGTTGGAGTGCCGGCAATTGCCGTTTCTACCGTCGGCGTTGTGGGTGGTGCGGGAAACATTTTGGCGGGGATTAACGCATGGATGTCGGCGCCAAAAGGTGGGGATGGACAGGTGCACCATATCATGACAAACAAGAACCGTGTTTCGTCATCCAACGGTGGTCCGTGGACGCAGCGGTTCGAAAGAATGGCCGAAAAGGCCGGAATGACTCTCGATGACGCAATTAATAAAGTGCGAGTCCCAGGACACCGCGGGCCCCATTCGGAAGCATATCATCGCGAAGTGTCCCAGCGTTTGGAACGCGCAACCCGAGGGCTTTCGGGCGATAGGTACGCGGAAGCCTTTCGATCTGAACTCGACGCAATGAGCAAAGAGCTAAGTACGCCTGGTTCAGATCTTAACAAATTACTGACTCAACCATGATGTACTTTCAAGTTTTCGACGACATGCGAAGTTCGAACCGATGGCACATCGGCGAAGTTACTCTTTCCGACGGTGCCGAACCTGATCTGAAGGGCGGAATTGCTTTGCATTTGACAACCCCATTGTCAGCTCCGATACATCACCGGGGAGCCAGGTTAGATTTTTCGCTGACAAGTTTCGGAGTCCCGATTGTAACACCTAAGTTGGCGACCATTTTTAGAGAGGTCGCCGGGGACGACGTTCAGATCCTACCGATTGTACTAGGTGAGTCCGCGCAGATGATGGCAGTTAACGTCCTTCGGGTTCTTCGATGCGTGGATGAGAATCAATCTCGATTTACAAAATGGACAGCCAGTGATCACCGCGCTGATCTGGCAGGTCAGTACCGGTCAATCACGAAATTAGTCTTAGATACAAGTCAGATTCCACCACCAGTTCACTGTTTCAGATTGTGGGGATCTTACGTTGAGATGATCGTTTCTATGGAGTTGAAGAACCGCTTGGAACAGGCCGGATGCACAGGTGCTTTGTTCGAAAAAGTGACCATTCCCTAGAACACCAATTGGTTTGAATCGTGAGTAAAATCAGAAGATTAGTGACTTGAGAAAGCCGAGAAATATCGGCAGGTGCTCTAGTCTTTTCCCAGTGGAGGAGGCTCGCGCCTCCTCCCCCGCACGGGTCGCTCCTGACCTGTGCACATCTCGCGGTGACGGTTTTTCCCAAGCGCCCGCGGACGGGGCCCCTTCCCCGCCGACAGTGGCGCATGGGGCCCAAACCGCACCGCTCGAACGCGCACAGGTCACTCGCTCCCTAACCCCCAACTCCGAGCAAGTCGGCCGCGGGCCCCCCTCCACGCGATCCGAACTGGGTGTCTGTCACCGGGTAGCAGCTTCGGGCCTGGCCTTCTTGCCTTGCTTCTGCCTGTTTGTGTACACATGTGAACTATCCATTTGGTTACGGAATCAAACCGATTGGTGCTCTAGGTGGCTTGATCTTTGAAGGTCTGGTCCGGCTGAACTCTCACACGAGAGAGGGCCTCAAACGGGCACTCGTTCTTGAGGGGCAACGCCCCCCGCAACGCCCCCCGACGATTCTGCGCCTTGAGACGCCGTGAATCGTGTATTCTTCGCCCCGAACGCGCCATGGCAGCCCCTTCCACCCACGAAATTCGCTCGTTCTACCGCACTGCGCTCGCAGGCTTGTATTGGGCCGAAGCGCGCAAACCTACCGGTCGTCGCTTTGGGTCCGATGCAGATGCGCGTTGGGCAGGCTTTCGGGGCGACCTCACCACCGCCGACCGGCTCGACCTTTTGCTTCGCGACGCCGATGCAGAATGGCCGGGTGCGTTTGGCGCGCGGTCGACCTTTGCTCAAAAAGCCGTTGCCGAGGACGACGCGTTCGGCGCCAAATGGCCGGGCCTTTTGCCTGTAGATGCTGAAGAGTTGTGGCAAACGTCGGTAGAATCTACTGCTACGGCCGGCATTTCGGCCCTTTTTCAAGCGTGGTCAGCCGCGTGGGATGTGAAGCTAACCCCGGTTGCCATGGGTCCGCTGTCTTCCATTGACCGTTGGGTGGTTGCAGGCCCTTCGGCTGTGGCTTCCCTTGTTGAAGCGTTTGCTTCTCACGGGGGCCTTTCGTGGGCCGAACAAGTCACAGTCATTGCCACTCCACCTTCCCATCGTCAGCTCGCCTATTTGTCGGCATTGGCGTTAAATCTTACCAAGAGCCCGGACGTGCGCACCGCGGTAGAAGGTCAAACTCCCATTGGACGCGCCCTGGTGAGCGACGACGCCGCACCTGAAGATGCGCGGATTGCGAGGGGAGGCACCACCTGACATGCCGCTTTCCAATGCTCGCAAAGTCGTTGTTGGAGAGTCGCCTTATGCGCACGAGCGCGAGGCGCTTGAATTTGCCTACGCCGCTCTGCCCGACAGCGATCCTTTTCATGTGTGGGCGCTCACCGAGCTGCTTGAACCTTCCACGGGTAGACTGCTTGAAGTTGACCTGTTGGTCATGGGCTATTCAGCCCTGTATTTGATCGAAATCAAAAGCGGCCCCGGCAGGTATGAAGGTGATCACCACGAGTGGTATAGAACACCGCCGGGTCAAGCCCGGTCGGTGTACATGGATGGGCCGCTGTCCTTGTGCAATTACAAGGCAAAGGTGCTTAAATCGCGCCTTTTGTCGAAAATGAACTACCCGGCCAAATGCCCGTACGTGGAGGCATTGGTGTTTTTGAGCGCCACGGATCTCGACCTTCGGCTGAAAGCCGATGGGATGATCCGTGTGGTCACTCGCAAAGACCTCGCCGCGGCGGTCCAGTTTCATAAGTTTCCGGGTGCACCTGACAACTATCGCAATGATAAGATCGATCGACCTACCATGCACGATGTGGCGCAGGCCCTTTCAGCGCTGGGCATTCGCGCTCGTAAGGGTCGAGCCGTGGCCGGCAGTTATGAATTGGGGGAGCTGCTTGTGGATGGAGCGGGATATCAAGACCGCGTAGCTACCCATCGTCATAAAAATTTTTCTACCCGCGCGCGAGTGTACCTCGTGCCCCAACAAGCGAGTGTGGATCGGCGGATGCAGCTTCGTCGCGCGGCCGAACGTGAAAGCACTCTTTTGTGGGATGTTCGCGAGCATCCGCACGTTCTCCAGCTTTCAGATTATGTGAGCGATGCGCCGCTCGGTCCCACTGTCATTTTCGGCAACTTTGCCGGGGGCGTTCCGCTCGACGCGTTTATGCGCCAAAACCCAACGCTTCCCTTTGAGGAGCGGTTGACAATGGTGGAGCAAGTTGGGCGCGCGCTTTCTCACTGCCACCGAAAGAGCATTGTTCACGGCGCCGTTTCGCCTCAATCGGTGCTGGTTCGCAGGCATCCCGATACAAACGAGATCGACACGCGCCTTTTCAATTTTCAACTCGGAGCGGGTGGAGGGGTTGACTTTACCCAACACTGGTCGGCTCTCGCACTTGAAGATTGGGCGGTTTACCAAGCGCCCGAACTGCGTGAAAACCCGCTTTCGCGCAGCACTCAGTCTGATCTTTTCAGCTTGGGAGCGCTCGCCTATTTTGTGTTCACAGGCCGCGCGCCGGCTGAACGGGCAGAAGAACTTGATCGCCGGCTCGAACGATCCCGTTACTTAGATCCCCGAACGGTAGACGACGGCGTTTCGCCCAAAATCGCCGAGGTGTTTACCTTTGCCACCGATGTGGCACCGGTCAATCGAGCCGATGATGTGGATGAGTGGTTGGAGATCTTGCTCGACGCGGCGACCGCTCCTGATGAAGCGTCCACTCCTGAAGAGGTCGATCCGCTCACCGCGACCAAAGACGCGCGGCTCGGCGACTTTCAGGTGGTCAAACTGCTTGGAACCGGCGCGACTGCGCGCGTGTTGCGCGTGCGCAGGCTAAAAGACGAGCGCGAGTTTGCGCTCAAGATCGCGCTCGACTCTACCCATGACGAGCGCATCGCCGACGAGGCAATTGTCCTTTCAAACCTCGACCGCGACAAGCACGCGCGCATTGTGGCGCTTCACGGTCAGCCTACCCTGAAGGGTAGAAAGTGTCTGCTGCTCAGCCTCGCCGGCGAGTTGACACTCCAACAAAAAATTGCTCGATTTGGGCCTGTTTCGCTCGATGAAGCCAGTCGCTACGGCGACGACCTGCTGCAAGCGATCGAACATTTAGAAGAGCACCAAGTGCTTCATCGCGATATCAAACCGGCCAACCTGGGGGTAGGTTCAACCACCAAACAGGCCGACCACCTTACCCTGTTTGACTTTTCGCTTTCGCGTCTACCCATTTCCAATGTGCAGGTGGGCACTGCCGTCTACCGCGATCCTTACCTTCGATCGGAGGGTAGAAATGGGTGGGATTTTGCCGCCGATCGCTGGAGCGCCGCTGTCACCCTGCACGAAATGATCGCCGGTTCACGCCCCACATTTGCGGGTGGAAGCGCCATTGACCCAGATGCCAAGTTGGTGCTCGCCGCCGAACGGTTTGATGCCAACGTCAGAGACGACCTCGTGCGTTTTTTTGAACAGGCATTCGCTCGAAAAGCAACGGACCGCTTTGCCTCTGCCCACGACATGCGCCTCGCCTGGCTGTCGGTTGTGGGTGCCCCCGCGCGCTCGTTGCGCCCCAAAATCGCGGCAACCCCTCCACCGCCGTTACAAACCCCTGCCGAGGTTTCACCCCCCGTTCTACCCGCCCCTGCGGCCGATCTACCCATTGTCCAGGCCGATGATTCACCGGGTGAATCGGTTCTTACTGAAGAACAGATCGCTCAGATCGACCCGGATACGCCCGTTGCCACCCTTCCACTTTCCAACCGCGCGCGCAATGCGCTCGACCGAGCCGGCCTCACGCGCATGCGCGATCTCCCCGGCCTGAGCCCCAACCGTTTGAGCGCCATCCGCGGGGTTGGAAGGCATGTTGCCAAGGAGATCTTTCACCTGCGCGACACGTGGATGCACGTTCGAACTCTGACCGAGACGCCTCTCGCGCCGTTTTTCCCCGGCTATGGAGGTGAAGATCGGCCTGTTGGGACGTTGGGACTCAACCCCGCTTTGTCTGATGCCCTTGTTGACAGCGGTCTACCCACTCTGCGCGCTCTCGCTTTCACCCCCGAAACGCAGGTAAAAAACCTGGCGGAGCGCCACCGGTTTGACCCATTGCAGCTGCGCACCGCACTTGCCGATGAAAACGAGCGAGCCAATCAACGCGCTCACCCCACCACACTTGAAGGATGGGTAGAAGCGCTTTTGCCTCAAAAAAAGGGGAAAAAAGATCGCCACCTTGTTCGCGCGCTTTTGGGGCTCGACGCGCCGTTTCAGGGCCGGCTTGATGTGACCGTGCGTGAAGTGGCCACGGCAGAAAACAAAACCCTTCCGGCTGTGTACATCGCGCAGAGCAAAGCGAGGGAAGATTGGGCCTCTCACAAAGCCCTGAGTGAGCTACGCGAGCGCCTTACCACTCTTGTAGAATCGGCGGGTGGAGCCGCCCATCTCGTGACGCTTTCTGAAGAGTTGGCCCGCACTCTTCCCCATGGAACCGACGTTTCCCCTGCCCTGGTGTTGGCCAAAGCAGCGGCCCTATTTCGCATTGTTGCTGAAACCGACAAAGACACGCCCACAGGGCTGCGATGGCTGAGGTTGAATGACCGCGACCCGTGGATGTTTCTTTCGGAAGAGTACGCACGTTGGGTGCGCGCGCTCGGCGCCGCGGCCGATGCGCTCGCAAAGCGACCTACCCTGGCGTCGCCGGGCGAAGCCCGCCGGGTGTTTGACGAAATAGTGGCGAATACTCCGCTTGCAACGGCCAAAGACGAGCGCCTTTTTGCTTTGGCCACCGCTGCGAGTGCAAACGCCGCATGTTCGGCCCGTATGGAGATCTACCCACGCGGGTTGGAAGCTCGCCGCGCAGTTGAGTTGTGTGCCGCCACGTTCAAAGGCGGCGTTACCGAAGTTGACGTGAAAAGCCGCGTGGCGCTGCGTTATCCCCACGCCGCGCCCCTGCCTACCCGACCAGACTTAGACGCGCTGCTTGCGCCCATTGGGTTTACGTGGGTGGCTTCAACAAACCAGTTTGAACGGCCTGAAGAACAAAACGCCACCTCCCTTCAGACCTCCACCATCTCTTCGCTGATTCGAGCGCGCACCGCCCTTCCTACCCAACCGCGCGCCATGGATGCCGATGCTATTGACGCTCGCCAGTTTGACGAACGCCTGAAACACGCCCTGGAGATGAACGCGTTTCGAGTGTTGGGTGTTCGGGCCGATCGCGCGCGTCAAGCCGCGTTAGACTTGCAAGAACGCCTTGGGGCCGACCTTTTGGCCCTTGATTTAGAATTGGCGCGTGAAGTAGAAACCCAGCGCAAAAAAGCCAACATCCCCTCCGACGATGTGGTGTTTTCTGCCGACCGTGAAGGCCCAACAGGCCCTCACTGGAGCAAGTTGAAAAAGTTGGTGTCGCTCGCCGCCGACGCGCTGCTCCCTCGATTGTGTACACATCCGCGCCCGCTCTTATTGGTACAGCCCGGCCCCATTGCGCGGTACAATCTGGTGGATTTTGTCACTCGACTCGTCTCCACCGCTTCCAAACGTGAAACGCAGCCCCTGTTTTTGCTTGTGCCTGTGCACGACACCTTGGCCGTGCCTCGCATTGAAGGCACCTTTACTATACCCGGCATCTTACCCGGTCAGACTCTTTGGGTCTCGGCCGCGTGGATGAGTAACCGCCACAACGCAGCCGCTTGACCATGGCCCCTAGAAAAAAACCTTCCACGGTAGACCTGGCCCCCCAGTCCAACCCCACTGCGGCGCTCGACTCGGCCTTGTTTCTTACCAAAGCGCAGGCCGTGCTCACTGAATTGGAGGCCGACCTTCTTTCGCGCGCCCGATCTTCCGCCGGTGTACGCACCTCTCTGCGTGAACGGCACGAGACCGAACGTGCGGCGCGCCGCACCGCCGACCCGCTTGAAGTGTGGGAGCGCCACTTTGTGACCCAAGTGGCTGCGAGCTGGCTCTTGTCGTGTGTGTTTGTTCGCACGTTGGAAGATCGGGGTCTACTCGGACACAACCGCATTGCGGGACCGGGGGCAGAAGACAGCCAGCGCCTCTTTTTTCAGATCGCGCCCTCCCTCACCGAGCGTGAATACCTGCTCACCGTGTTTCGAGAATTGTCGCGCCTACCCGCCGCTGAAGACTTGTTTGATGCGCGCCACAACCCGGTGTGGATGCTCGGCCCTTCTGCCGCAATGGCCAAAAAGCTCGTGGCCCTGTTTCGCTCGCCGCATGCTGAAACACCGGCATTCAGGTTTGGTCAGGCCGACACCCGGTTTTTGGGCGACCTCTACCAAGACCTTTCTTCCGATGTGCGCGAGCGGTTTGCGCTGCTCCAAACCCCTTCGTTTGTGGAACGGTACATTCTCGACCGCACGTTGGAGCCTTCCATCCGGCGGTTTGGGTTGGACCAAACCACTTTGATTGACCCTACCTGCGGCAGCGGCCACTTTTTGCTCGGCGCGTTTGAGCGCCTGCTCGACCATCGCCAGCGCACCGAGCCGGGGTTGGACGTTCGCCATGCCGCGCAGAAAGCGCTCGATGCGGTGTTTGGGTGTGACATTAACCCGTACGCGGTGGCGATTGCGCGTTTTCGTCTGACACTCGCATTTCTCGAAAAAGGGGGGTACACAAGGCTTTCGCTGGCTCCCGCTCTCCCCTTACACCTGGTGGTTGCCGATTCACTCCTCCACAACCCGCAACACTCCCAAATCAAACTGGGTGAGTTGTCAGGTCAACAACTTGCCACGTGGGAAGGTGAGGCATTTGCCCTGGAAGATGAGCAGGCGGCCCGCGATGTGCTGCACAGGAAGTTCACGGTGGTGGTGGGCAACCCACCGTATATCACGGTGAAAGATGCCTATTTGCGGGAGCGGTACAGAGAGATGTACCCTCGCTCCGCCGCTGGGAAATATTCGCTTGGGGCGCCGTTTACCGAGCGCTTTTTTCAACTCGCCAAACAGGGTGGGTTTGTGGGGATGATCACGGCGAACTCCTTTATGAAGCGAGAGTTTGGTAAAAAGCTGATTGAACAGTTTCTCCCCACTGTCAACTTAGATGGGGTTGTCAATACATCGGGCGCGTACATTCCAGGGCATGGTACACCCACCGTCATTTTGTTGGGAACCCACGAGCCGCAGCAGGCGAGCGATGTGCTTGCGGTGTTGGCCAAACGCGGTGAACCATCAACCCCGCAGGATCCTGAACAGGGTTTGGTGTGGAGGAGTATAGCGGACCACGGGGAGGAAGTTGAGTTTGAAAACGACTTCATCAGCGTGGCGCGGGTGCCCAAAACCACGTTGTCAAAACATCCGTGGAGTTTGGGTGGAGGAGGGGCGGCGGAGTTGAAAGAGTTGTTGGAAGAGCGGGCCCAATGCAGATTGGGTGACCTCGTGGACAGCATCGGAATCGCATCCTTCACCTTGGAGGACGATGTCTATATCCGACCCCGTCAGGTTTGGGACCGTACCGGGGCCTCGCGACCATTCACGCGGCCGATGGTGATCGGTGAAGCCATTCGGGATTGGACTGTTGGCGAGGTGGAAACGGCTTTGTTCCCTTATTTTCCAGATTTTCGGCTCATTAGCCCCAAGGACGACGCTCTCAAGGTACTGTGGCCGCACCGCACGAACCTATCAAATAACAAGCTTTTTGGCGGCAAAACCAAGGTTGAAGGCGGTTTGGCGTGGTATGAATTTGGTCGATTGACAGCTGCCAAGCTGCGGACGCCGCTCACGATCACGTTCGCGTTTGTCGCCACACACAATCATTTTGTGCTCGATCGGGGTGGGAAGGTGTTCAACCGTTCGGCGCCGATTATCAAGCTCAAAGAAGACGCCACCGAAGACGATCACCTGGCATTGCTCGCCTACCTCAACAGCTCCACCGCTTGTTTCTGGATGAAACAAGTCTGCCACAACAAGACCAACGCCTCGCAAAAGCACACCACAGATCCCGCTCGGGCGGCGTATGAGTTTGCGGGCACCGCGTTGGAATCAATGCCAATACCGCCCCAGAATGCCAGCGCAATGGCAATGCTTGCAAGGTCGCTCACGGAAGCAGCGACTGCCCGTTCCAAATGGCTTTCAGGAGGTGTTTTGATTGACGCACCTGACGCTTGGAAGTCTGCCGACACACTGCGTGAGACGGTTAATCGCGAATGGCGCAGGTTCGATGAGTTGACGGCGCGTTGTGCATGCATCCAAGAAGAAATCGACTGGATGATCTATGTTGCGTATGGACTGACTGACGCGCCGGTTTCCGCGAGCGTGGCGGACGGGAATTGGGTATGCCCGCTGGGTGATCGGCCCTTCGAGGCGAGTACAGGCTACGCGAGCGGGGTGTCTGAACGAGTGCGAACAAGTTCAGAACAAACGCGTTCGGTCGTCGGACGCGTGCCCGATTGGTGGAAAGGTCGTGACGCTCTTGCATTACACTCCTCACTGGCATTGCTTGAATCGCGAACCAATAAGCGTGCATGGCGAGACACTGAGCAGAACGTGGATCAGGCAGAGTTTCGTGGTGAGGTTGTGCGACATTGGTGCGAGGAATACCTCGCAAGCGACCTCGAAAGGGTAACTCAAAAGCGCGCAGAACCTGTCCCTTTTAGGGAGATCCTCCAAGCCATTCGGGAAGAGTCTCAAACGCTGAATACAGTTTCCGAGTACCTCAATGTTGAAGGCCGCGAACTTGCGTTCGGTCTGATCGAAAGAGAATCGGTGCCCTTTTTGGCCGCCTACCGCCACACCCTTTCTGGCCTTGAAAAACGCGCCGTTTGGGAAAAGGTATGGGATCTCCAGCGGGCCGAAGATCGCGGCGAAAAAGTCAACCCGTTTGACCCGCCGCCCAAATATGACCAGGGCGATTATCGCGACGCGTCTACTTGGCGCCTGCGAGGCAAACTGGATGTTCCAAAAGAGCGCTTTATCAGCTACCCCGGTTGCGAATCAGACGAAGACCGCGAACCTGTGTTTGGCTGGGCGGGGTGGAATCACCAACAACAAGCGCAAGCCCTTGCCACCCTCTACCAACACCGCCGCACCGGTGAAGCCTGGTCCAAAGAGCGGCTTCTACCCATGCTTGCCGGCCTTCTTGAACTGATTCCGTGGGTAAAACAATGGCACAATGACCCCAACCCCGAGTTTGGCGGGCTGCGCCTTGGCGACTATTACGAAACGTTTCTCGACGGTGAATGCCACGCGCTCGGCCTTTCACGCGACGACTTGCGAGCGTTTCGACCGGCTGAAAAAAGCAAAGCCAAGCGCCCAACCGCCAAGAAAAAAACCAAACCTGAGGGTGAACAAAGCCCCTGAGGTTGTTGGAGCAAGTGTACCATGGCTACCCCCGTTAAAAACCGAGTGAAAGACCTGTTTGACCTTCCCCAGTCGGTTCACAAAATCGGCTTTGTGGAAGAGTTGTCACGCGCTGTCACTCAACCCAAGGTCACGGCTGAAACGTACGTTGTCACGCCCGCATTGCTGGGCGCCTTTCATAAATCGCTCGATTTGGTGGGCGGCGCGCTGCGCGACGGGCGAAGCCGGGCCGGGTTTTTACAGGGTAGTTTTGGCAGCGGCAAGTCGCACTTTATGGCGCTGCTTTCTCTCCTCCTCGAAGGCGACGAGCACGCATGGCGCATTCCAGAATTGCATGTCTTGCGTGAAAAACATGGTTTTTGCGGCACCACAAAGCTCCTTCAACTGCGGTTTCACCTGATTGGTCACGGCGGCAATCTCGAAAGTGCCATTTTTGGTAGATACATCGACACGGTGAAGCGGCTTCATCCCAACGCGCCTCTACCCGGTGTGTTTGCGGATGAAAAGTTGTTTGACGATGCGCGCCGCATGCTTGGCGAACTGGGGGATGAACGGTTTTTTCAACCCATGAACGCGGGCAAAGAGTCGGCCGGGTGGGGTGATATTGCGGAGGGAGATCTGTGGTCGCGCGCGCGGTTTGACGCGGTGGCGGCCTCTACAGATCCGCGCGAGCGCGAGGCGTTGTTTAATGCTCTTGTGCGCACGCGTTTTGGTGCTTTTGCCGACGAAAGCCGGCAGTTCGTTGATTTGGATGAAGGGCTTTCTACCCTGGCGAGGCATGCCAAGTCACTTGGGTATGAAGGGGTGGTTTTGTTTTTGGACGAGTTGATTTTGTGGCTCGCCACCCACGTGGGGAACCTCACCTTTTTTCATACTGAAGTGCAAAAGGTTGTCAAACTTGTTGAAGCGCAGGACTCGCACCGTCAGGTGCCGTTTATCAGCTTTATTGCGCGGCAGCGTGACTTGGCAGAACTGGTGGGCCGCGATCATGAAGGGATGCAAAACGCCCTTGTTCGCGACTCGCTCAAATGGTCAGAAGGCCGGTTTGACACGTTGCTGCTGGAAGATCGCAACCTACCCGCGATTGCTGAAAAGCGCATTCTAAAACCCAAGGGGGACGCGGCCAAAAAAGCCCTCGACGACGCGTTTAAAACCATGCGCGCCAAGTTGGGTGACAACGCGTGGCAGCTTCTCCTGGGCGAGTTGGATGAAAAAGAGTTTCGGCGACTCTACCCATTTAGCCCGGTGCTGATGGATGCGCTGGTGGCGCTTTCAAGTTCGCTCCAACGCGAACGCACGGCCATTCGACTGTTGACCGAGCTGCTTGTGGAGCATGTGGAAGATCTCCAAATGGGAGATGTGGTGGGGGTGGGCGATCTGTTTGATGTGATCGCCGGGGGCGACGACTCAACCGATGGCATTATGCGCGCCCGGTTTGATGCCGCCAAACAGCTCTACACATATCAATTTCTACCCGTGATTCAACACGCGAACGGCACCACAAGCCCCGACAGGTGCCAGCGGTTGCGGCCCGACCACCCCGCTCGGATTGGGTGCTCCAATTGCCCAGAAAGGGCTTGTCGAGCCGACAATCGACTGGCCAAAACCTTACTTGTCGCGGCGCTTATTTCTGAGCGGCCGGCCCTGAAAGAACTGACAGCGAGCAAGTTGGTTCAACTCAACCACGGGTCGCTGCGCGCCCCCATCCCTGGGACGGAAGTGACGCTTGTTGCTCAAAAACTTCGCAACTGGGCGAGCACCGGTAACATCGCTCAACTGCACGTGGGCGTCCAAACCGATCCGACGGTGCGGGTGGACATTGACGGGGTAGAAACCGGGCCGATTCTAGAACAGGCGCGGCAGTTTGATACTCCAAGCGCTCGGCAACGCGTGCTCAAAGACCTTCTTTTTAAGGCGTTGGGCATTGAGGGTGTACCCGACTGGGGCAAAGATCTCAAACACGACGACTTTCGCGGAACCACGCGGTGCGGTCACCTGCGGTTTGGAAATGTGCGCAAAATGTCGGCAGATCTGCTCTTGTGTCCGCCCGGTCACGACTTTCGACTGATTGTGGACTACCCATTTGACGACGATGGGTATGGTCCGGGGGACGACGAAAAAACGCTCGACACCTTTTTGCAAGGGCACGCGGCGGGCACGTGGACAATTGTTTGGCTACCCACTTTTTTCTCAAAAGAAATGGTGCGGGTACTTGGCGATCTTGTGGTGCTCGAGCACATTTTGAGCGACCGCGCGACCACGCGACAATACGTTTCGCATTTGGCGCCCAAACAACAAGAAGGCGCGGTGACAAATCTTATCAACCTTCAGGCGCAAAAACAAAACCGCATTCGTCAGGTGTTAGAACAAGCGTACGGATTGGTAAAACCGCGTGAAGGCGATTTAGACCTGTCCAACGCGGTTGAAACGCACGTGCATGTGCTCAAACCCGGTGTTCAGGTGCGATTTCAACTCGCGGCCACGTTGGGCGACGCGGTGTATAGGTATGCCGATGAGCTGCTCGCATCGCGGTATAGGCTACACCCCAAGTTCCCCAGAAAACTCACCAAAACAATTGTTGAATTGCTAGTTGCCCGGTTTGGTGAAATTGTAGATTCAGAAGACAAGAGCATTGCGGTGGACCGCGAAACGGCTGACCTGATGCGCGGCTTTTTGGGCGAGCTGGGGCTTGTGCGCGTGACCGAAGACAAAGCCTTTTTGCGCGAAGACGACACTCTGCAACGGTTAGAAAATCTGCGCCAAAAAAAGGCGCTGGCAAGGCCCGAAGTGGGTGAAGTGCGTTCTTGGATTGATGACACAGGCGCTCGCGGTTTGCAGGACGACGCATTGGACTTGGTGGTGCGGTGTTACGCGCGGTGGTCGGCGCGCACACTGCTCACGGGTGACCTACCCTACGAGGTGAAACCGGGGCAGGAGATTCCCGACCATGTGGTGCTAGAACAACCTGACCTACCTACCCATGCCATGTGGATGGCGGCGTTAAACCGCGCCGGCGATTTTGGGATCACCCTTTCGGGTCGGGCGCTTCACGGGGACAACCTGAAAAAGCTTGAAGCGCTGGTGGTCGGTTATTTTAAGCCAAAACAAACCGCCGCCATGCAATTGCCAGGGCTCTTGGCGCAGCGCCTCGCTCAACTGGGCATTGCGGGTGAACCCGATCGCCTTGTCACCGCGCGGAGCGGCGACGATCTGTCGGCTCAACTGGCCGGAAAAAAGGGCAAAGCGCTGGTCGAAACACTGGCCGCATTTGAGCCGAAAACAAGCGGTCGAGCGTTGGCAGACTCGTTTGCCGGTGCGGACGACGCGGTGCGCGAGGTCAAAGACGACCTTGGGTGGGGGACGTTGGACCAGGTGCGCTGTCGCCCTGATGGTGCGGGCGGGGAAGAATTGCTTGACGGGTTGGGTCAGGCCCTTCGGCAAGATGAATTGCACCAAAAGATAGGCCCGCGCGTGCGCGAACTCGCCAAAGAAGCACTGCTTTTGCTCAAGCCGAAACCCGACTTGACAAAGGGCGCCGGCCTCGGCGTTTCGGTGGCGGTGGCACCTCTACCCATCGGAGCAGAAGAAAAAAATCTTCCCATACAGGCCAAGGGGAAAGCAGCTTCGCAGGAGGCTTTGGCCCAATGGGTAGATCAAGTAAAGTCAGCCCTGACCGCGGCCGGAGACGATGTAGAAATGGTAGGTTCGGTTCGGCTCGTTTGGAGGCGTAAATCATGACCGAAAGCGATCTCCCTCGGCTTGAAGCGCGGGATTTAGAAGAGATCGTTCGACGCTGTCTGGAGGTCGACCGAGCCCACCACCTGTTTGCGGTGTTTGGAACGGGCGACTGTCAGATGCTGAAGGTGAGTCAGGCGCCCGATCTGGAGGTGATTCCAGTTCGGAGTGAGTTGGAGCTTCGGTCGCTTCTTCCCCCTTTAGAAAAAAGAAGATCCGTGGGCAGTTTACCTTGTCCCGTGGACAGAACCTCTGCCGCTCGACTTGGCGGGCCGGTTTGCTCGACGTGGCCGCGTGATTCGTGTGGATACTGAAGCGCGGCTCAAAGTTTTGTTTGGGGTAGGTGAGGTGGATATTGAAGCCAAAAAGAGCGCGCTTGCGCCGTGGCTTTTGCGTCCTTCAGCGAACAAGCGGCTCTCTGTGCGCGAGGGGCGACTTACCCATGACCTTCTGTGGACTGTATGGTTGCGCACGGAGTTGGGTCTGGATACCGAAGGGGGGATGGCTCTTGATGCGTTGCTCGCCTGGGCCGCGCTCGACCTTCGAAGCAAGGCATTTCTTGATGGGGCAGGCGCTCTACCCGGTGTTCGCGAAGAGTGTCTGACATGGCTCGGTCGGTCGCTGGGGCCGGCAGGACCTTTGGCATGGCTCGCATGGGAACAGGGTAAAGGCGCGCGCCTTTTGCAATATGCGATCTTGTTTGAGGCGCTCACCACGTCACCGAGCGATGCGGTGCGCATGTGGATCAAGCAGCGGCTCAAAATGGACCTCGGTCTAAAGGACGAAGTTGCCCTTGCGGCGGTACCCAACGCACTTGGAACCGCTGCGGGCGCCGCGCTGCGCTACATTGAACGAAAGGCGGGCGCGGCCGAGGTTCGGGCTGCGGTGCGCGGTGCCGAAGACTTGGTGGATGACAGTGAAATTCGAGCCGCACTTGAGCCAAGCACGCGGCTGCCTTCGTCGCTCACAGCAAGGTTAACCGCGTTGGGACAAGCTCTTTTGGAAGGCGCCAAACAGCCTTCGGTGGAAGCTGTTCGCCTCGCGGAGCGGCGGCTTCAATCGGTGGATGGGCACTCGCTCGCTGCCGAAGCCGGGAGTGAACGTCACTTGGAACGGGCTTGGATGGCGGTGCGGCTGCTGGCATGGCTGTCTACCCATCCAACCCACCTTCCCATGGGAACATCTCCCCACGATGCGGTTGAAACCCTGGGCACCTGGTATACCCAAGAGGGTGGGTATGTGGACTGGGCGCGGCGAGCGGCGCGCGGAACAACCGACACTGTGTTTGGACAGGGAGTGCAAGCGGTGGTGCGGGCGGCCGACGAGCTGCGCCGTTCAATGGACCGGACATTTGCGCGGGCCCTGACAGAATGGGTAGCGACAGGCCAACCTGCCCATGCGGTTTTACCCATTGACCGCGCACTTGAGCGAGTGGCAGGTAGGTTTTTGGAAGAGGCGCCTGACAGACGGTTATTGATCCTGTTACTCGATGGAATGGCGTGGGCGCAGGCGGTGGAGCTATTTGACTCCCTGTCGCAACGCGGGTGGGGTCAACTCGCGTGGCATGGTACAAAAAAGGGTAGAATTGGATCGGGTCTGGTGCCGGTGGTATTGGCGGCTGTACCATCGATCACCGAGGTGAGCCGAACGGCCTTTTTTGCAAGTCGACAAGCGACACCGGGCAAGGTGGAAGATACACAAAAAGACCGCGAGCGCTTTCGTGACAACAAGGTCATGCACAAGTTTTTTCCCGGCACGAGCGCACCCACGTTGCTGCTCCGCGCGGAGAGTCAAACCAAAGGCGGCGCGGCCACCGAAGAGGCTCTTCGACTTGTCGAAGACACCGATCAGCGGGTGGTGGCGGTGGTACTCAACTCCATTGATGACTCTCTAAAAGGCAACCCGGCAACAAGGCACCCGTGGGGAGTAGACAACATTGCTTCGCTCGCAGATCTGCTTGAAAAAGCGCGCGCCTGCGGACGAGCTGTGCTTTTTGCTGCGGACCATGGGCACGTACCTGCCGACTTGTTGGAGTCCAAAGGGGGCATCTCCGGTGGGGCGCGGTGGCGACCATTGCCATCTGAAAAGACGGCGATCGAAGACTTTGAGGTAAAGTTTCCGGCCGGGCGGGCCTGGGCTCCCAAAGGGGCATGGGGTGTGGCGCTGATGGTAGACGACACCGTTCGATGGGGAGGTTCAGGGCACGCCGGGGAACACGGAGGTGCGTCGCTCGCTGAAATTGTGGCCCCCTGCGTGCTCGCCGGGGCCGAGGATTTACAGGGTCCGGGCGGAGACGAAGCACTTGCCATTCGACCGCTGTATGTGCCCACGTTTTGGCACCTATCCGTCAAGTCCACCGAGGCTGTTGCCACTCCGCCGGCGACCCCGCAAAAACCTCCCAAGACCAACCCCAATCAACTGACGCTGCTGCCTTTGGCCGAACCTACCAAAACGCCGTCCAAGCGACCTACCCTTCCCCCACCCAAGGCTCCCGTGCCGTCGGCGGCGGCCACCGCATTTTCCAAATCCAAAGTGCTCGAAGCGCGGGCCCCGGACGCGGCGCGGCGCAAAGAGGTGGTGTCGGCTGTGGACTTTTTGCTTGAAAAAGCCGGCTCAGCGAGCGGCGCGGCGTTTGGCGCGCGAATGGAGTTGCTGCCGCGTCGGGTACCGGGCTTTGTGGCCAAACTGCAAGAAACCCTGAATGTCGATGGATATGAAGTGGTGCGGTTTGACAGTGTATCCCAGCAGGTCACATTGGACAGCGCCAAGTTGAAGCTGCTATTCGAGGTGGCTGAATGACAGGGCCGAGCCTGCTTAAACGAAGAGAAATTATCGACGCCCTGCGCATTGGTACGGTGCCGCGGCGCGGGCTTGAATTGTTTGCCGTGGGGCTTGAACGGTTTGAAAAAGCCGTTGATGAAGAACTTGAAACGGTGGCCACCGGTAAAGGTAAATTCAAAGCTGTTCGAGGCGAATACGGAACAGGGAAGACCTTTTTTGCTCGTTGGCTTGAACACCGGGCGTTGGAGAGAGGTTTTGCCACGGCTGTGGTTCAGATCTCTGAATTGGACACGCCCCTCTACAGAATGGAAACCGTCTACCGGCGGGCCATGGAGGCACTCCAAACCAAAGAGTGGGCCGACGGTGCATTTCGGTCGCTGGTAGACCGGTGGTTTTTTCAACTCGAAGAAGAAGTGCTCGGTCAGGGTCAGCTCGACCCGAACAACGTGGAGGCCGTTGAGAAAGAGGTGGGGGATGTTTTAGAAAAGCGGCTGCGGCATGTGAGCGCCACGCAACCGCAATTTTCAGCGGCGTTGCGCGCTTGTCATGGGGCACGTGTTCGCGGCGACAATGCCGTGGCCGAGGGGTTGATTGCGTGGCTCATGGGGCAACCCAACGTGGGCGCGGGAGTGCTGCGGGTTGCCAACCTGAAAGGCGACCTTGACAATGACAGCGCCGCCGGCTTTTTTCGAGGCCAGTTGGAAGTGCTGAAACAGACAGGGCGCAAGGGGCTTTTACTGGTGCTCGACGAAGTGGAAACCATTCAGCGTGTGCGGGCCGACAACCGAGAAAAAAGCCTGAATGCGCTCCGCCAACTCATTGATGATCTCGCGGCTGAACGTTACCCGGGGCTTTATGTGCTCATCACAGGTACGCCGCTTTTTTTTGACGGACCGCAGGGGATCAAGCGCGCACCCGCGCTCGCAGAACGGTTGCAAACTCCATTTGCCGCCGACCCCAAGTTCGACAGTGCGCGTGCCCCACAAATTCGACTCCTGCCGTTTGACTTAGAAAAGCTCGTCACGGTGGGAGCGCGTGTTCGCGAAATCTACCCGTCAGATGCCAAAGACAGAATTTTGTCCAAAGTGGGCGATCCGGTGCTTCGCGCGCTTGCAACCAAGGTGGCGGGCGTTTTGGGTGGTAAGGTGGGGGTAGCCCCGCGAATCTACCTACGGCGGCTTGTGGCGCTGCTCGACCAAGTCGATGAGCACCCTGAGTTTGAGCCGGAGGTGCACGGGGCACTGGGGGTGGATCCCAGCGAAATGAACGACCAAGAACGCGCCGCCGCCGGGATCGCTCGGTCGGCCGATGAAATTCAGATCGACCTTGGCCAAGACACCAAGTCTACCTCCGAATGACCGCGTTTGATCGGCTCACCCCGGCGTTTCAATATCAGGTGGTGCACACCCTTGGGTTTAACTCGCTGCGGCCGGTTCAAGAGCGGGCGATTGAAACCATTTTAGATGGGAAAAACTGTGTTGTGTTGGCGCCCACAGCGGGCGGAAAAACCGAAGCGGCATTTTTTCCGTTGCTGTCAGCCATGGACGAGGGCGACTGGCGGCCGGTTTCGGTGATCTACCTTTGCCCTATTCGCGCGCTGCTCAACAACCAAGAACAACGGCTTGAAAGGTACGCATCGGTGTTGGGGCGGCGGGTTTTTAAGTGGCATGGAGATGTGACGGCGAGCGCAAAAAAGCGGTTTGTGGCCAGCCCGGCTGATATTCTCCTCACCACACCTGAATCGTTGGAGGCAATGCTCATCAGCCCCAACGTTCCGGCGCGCGCGCTCTTTTCAGGTTTGCGCGCCGTGGTGATCGACGAGATTCACGCGTTTGCAGGGGATGATCGAGGCGCTCATTTGTCGGCATTGTTGGAGCGTTTTACGCGGTTTTGTGGCCGCGATGTGCAGCGAATTGGTCTGTCAGCCACGGTGGGTAATCCAGAGGAGATCTTGCAATGGATGCGAGGCAGCTCCACGCGGCCGGGTGAAATGGTAGACCCGGGCGGCGCTCGAAAAAAACCTGACTTGACATTGGACTACGTGGGCTCGCTTGAAAACGCCGCCACGTTGGTGCGGGCACTTCACCCTGGAAAAAAGCGGCTCGCGTTTGTTGACTCGCGGCGCAAGGCTGAAGAATTGGGCAACCTTTTGAGGCAAGGTGGGGTTACCACGTTTGTCTCCCATGGTTCGCTCGGCGCAACTGAACGGCGCGACGCCGAGCGGGCCTTTCAAGACGGGAAAGACTGCGTCATTGTAGCTACCAGCGCGCTGGAGCTGGGGATTGATGTGGGTGACCTCGACCACGTGCTTCAGGTTGACAGTCCACCCACGGTTGCCGCGTTTTTGCAGCGGATGGGTAGAACAGGTCGGCGGGAAGGCACCACCCCGAACTGCACGTTTTTGGCGACCACCGATGCGACCTTACTTCAATCGGCGGCGCTGTTGCAGCTCTTCAAGGAGGGATGGGTAGAACCGGTTCAGCCTTGGCGGAGGGCGCATCACATTCTGGCGCATCAGATTTTGGGGTTGGCGGTAGAGCGTCGAGGCGTAGTTCGAGGGGATATTGCCGGTTGGTTTGAGGGCAGTTCGGCCTTTTCTGACATTGCGGCGACGGAGCGCGAAGCTCTGATTGACACCATGTTGGACCGAACGATCCTGGCGAACCAAGATGGTAAGATTTGGCTCGGGACCGAAGGCGAAAAGCGGTATGGCCGAGCCAACTTCGAGGCACTTTATGCGGTATTCGACGCGCCGCGAATGATCACCGTCAAAGCCGACGCGCGCGAAATTGGTGTGGTGGACGCAACATTTTTGCGTACCATCACTGCCACCGGGAAAGACAGCACGTTCGTTTTGGCAGGGCAAGCTTGGGAGGTGGTGCACATTGAGTGGGAGAGGGGGATTTGTATTGTGCGCCCCACCAAAGACGGGCGGGCGCCGCGTTGGTCGGGCGGGCCGAGGTTTCTTGGATACGAGCTGTGCCAAGCGATAAAACGGGTGCTGCTCAGTGATGAGACGGCGCCGTGGTGCTCACAACGCGCTCGCAAAGTGCTTGCCACAAGCCGCGCGGAACATGGTTTTTTGCGCGAAGGGCGAACCTTGCTGAGTGACAAAGACTCAATCACTTGGTGGACGTTTGCCGGGGGCGCGGCCAACACACTTCTGGGGCGTATGTTGGAGCGCGCATTGGGTGGGCGCGCGATTGCTCGCAATACGCACCTGACATTGGTGGACGAGGCGGGGAAGAGCCTTGTGGCTGTTAGGCAAACGCTGCGGGGCTTTCAGGAGCAGGGTAGACCCAACAGCAATGACCTGCGCGAATCGGCGCAGGCTGCCGCCAAAACGGCGCTTTCTAAGTTCGAGCCATGTCTACCGGCGGAGCAGTTGAACGAGCTTCAGGTATCAAGGCTGTTTGACCTGACTGGGGCACGCGCGTCGCTGGAGTCAGAGGTGCAATCTCCCCAGGCTTGAGTACGCTTCACACACTCACCAGTGTCGCTGAACGCCGTAGGAATCGAATGCCTCATCCGCGCTGACGAACATGAGTGCGTCGACCAGGGCTTGTGCTGCAAGCAACCGGTCAAATGGATCGCGGTGGTAAAACGGTAGCGAGGCGAGTTGGCCGACGTGGCGGATCTCGATGGGCAAAAGCGCAAAGCCTCCCGATGCTAGCTCCCGACCGAGTAGCTCTTCGATGGGCAATCCAACTGTAAGCTTGCCCAAGCTCATCTTGACGGCCATTTCGAAGATGCTCGCAGCACTGAGAAATCGCTCATTTTCGCGGGCCTCAATGGCGGCGCGCGCCGTCGTTGACAGGCGAGAGCTTCCTGCCACGAACCAAAGAAAAGCGTGGGTATCGAGCAGCAGCCTCATTTCATGTACTCTGCCATGTCTTCGAGCGGCGCGTCGAAATCATCGGCCATTTCAATCAACCCCCGTGCACTCCCGAATTTTGGCGCGTGCTTCACTTCGGGCACGAGGCGTACGGTTGTACCGTCATCCCCCACAAGTTCAACGGCTTCACCGCGGAGAACCGCAGTCACGAAGTCGGGCCATTTCAAGGCGGCCTCGGCCAGGTTTGCTAACATTCTGCTTCTTACCTCGATCTTCCTCAGTGTAGCAGAAAAGTGCCTTGCGAGAATCTACCCGGTAGCCCTACTCGCCCCGGAGGCGAGCGGCCAAGTCGGGCACGTGTGTACACATTTTGGCAGCGCCGTTGCGATCTGTAAAAAGCACCAGCGCGCCGCCGCTTCCGGCTCGTGCGGAGCTGGAGGCTTCACCCCCCACAACGAGGAGGTCAGGGTAGACAATGCCGCCGGGTTCAAACGCTTCGGTGGTTTCTTCAGAAATGGGGCCGTAGGTTTCAATTTCACCGGCGCCGACAACGCAAACCGCGGGGGCGGGGGCACCGTCTTCCAACCAGATTTCTCCCGGGGAGAGTTTTTTGAGGTTCAACTCTTCGAAGAGGGCTTTGCGGGCCTCGTCGGGGAGTTCACCCATGGGGCCCATGGTGGCGCCGACCTCGGCCTGGAGGCGGTCACCCCGGGCGCGGCGACGAGCATCCCCGCCGACGTGGGCGCCGAGGATATCTTCTACAACGGTGCCCGACCAGGTGAGCACCGTTGTTCCGTCGGAAAGGCCCACAACGCGCACGGCGATGGCCTCGGAGAGGGAGCCTCGGGCAACAAGGAGTTCGGCGGGTTTGGCCCAATGAGCGGGGACATCCACAAATGTGGCGCACAAGGCAGCGGAACCGGATACCAAGAGCGCCGCGCCGAAGCCGCGCGTTTCTTCGTCGAGCCCGAGCTGTTCTACCCGCGCGGCGGAGGCGAGCGTTTCGAGCGCGGGGCGGGGCAATCCTTCAAAGAGGTCTACCTGGTCAAGTCGAACGCCTTCCACAAGAACGGGGTTTTGCGCCTGGGCCTCAAAATAGGCTTCAATTTGCTTGGGCAGCTCCAGCGGCATGGGTAGGGTTGCGCGCATGGAGGGTACGTCCACCGGCATGGGCTCCACTTCTAGCATCATGGGTAGAGTGGCGCGGGCCGGGTCAAACTTGGGTATGTCAGATCCCGACTTGGGTATGTCAGGTGTCGACTTGGCAATGTCGGATGCCGACCTGGCAATATCAGGTGTGGACTTGGTTACGTCAGGTGTCAACTTGCCAGTGTCAGGCGTCAGTTTGCCAGCGTCGGGTGTCAACTTGCCAGTGTCAGGTGCGGCTGGAGGCGGTGGGCGCACAGTGAGCGGGCGCGGCACTTTTGGAGCCGCAGGGGTAGGTGCGGCGACGGAAGTGGGGGTGGAGTCAGGTTTGGGGGCTGAGGGCGCTGCGGCAGGTGACGGCGGGCCCGCGGCCACAACCGACGAGGCCGACGGAGAGGGCCGGCTCATGGGTGCAGGTTTGGGCGCCGCCGACTTGGCGGGTGTTGCCGCGGAGGTGGGCGCTTGTTTGGATGCGGGGACGGCGGAAATGGAAGCGGGCGCGACCGACTTGGGAGATGCCGCGGGGGCAAAAGGCATTTTCGGGGGCGGCGAAGAGCCGGGGGCCGCCGGTACAGATGCTTTTGCGGGTGGCGTGGATACGGGCTGAGCTTGGGAAGGTGGAGGTGGCGGCGCCGGGGCGGGGGCAGCGGCAGTGGAAGCTTTGGACGGCGGCGCGGAAGCCGGGGCCGAGGGCTTCGCGGCCGGCGCTCTTTGAATACTGCCTGTGGATGACGGGCGCAGTTTTTCGATAAACGACTTGCCGGTGGGCAGCGTTGGAGAATCGGGAGGGAGTTTTACTTCTGTACCGGCACTCTCGGGTTTGGAAACATTGCCGGGCGCGAGCACAGGAGTTTCAGAACTGACGACCACGGCGGCCGGCCGGGGCGGTGGCACCGACTTGCGATTGGCCTCTTTGGGCGGCGGCACCGATTTGGGCGCAACATCCGATTTGGACGGTGGCGCCGACTTGCGATTGGCCCCTTTGGGCGGTGGCACCGACTTCGGCGCAACATCGGTTTTGGGCGGTGGCACCGAGGCGGGAGCAGCGTCTGCAAGCGCGATATCGGCCTTGGGAACAATGTCGGCGGTGTTGGGCAGTCGGCCGGGAACGGGTGTGCGGGGCTTGGGAGCCGGCGGGGCAGGCGGAATTGGTGTGGAGCTGTATACAGTCGGAGCGGGAGGCACAGCCGACGGGGCCGGAGCGAACGGAGCCGGTGGTGGCGGCGCAACCGCTTGGGAAGGTGCGGCGGCCTGCGGAGTCGCGACGGAAGGCGGAGGCGGAGGTGCGGGCGGCGCGGGCGGCGCGGGCGGCGCGGGCGGCACGGCGGCTTGCGGGGATGAGGGCGCGGCGGCTGGGGGCGCAGGTGGAGCAGCCGGGGGCGCAGGTGGAGCGGCCGGCGCCTGTCGACGAAGCGCGGCGGGAAGGGGCGCGGCCGATGTGTACACATCGTCGTCTTCGTGAATGGAGGGAAATCGCGCGCGCACCACAACCACTTCTTCGGTGCCGGTTTTGGGCGCGGGAGGAATGGGCGGAAGAGGCCGGGCGGCGGCGATCTCTTCTTCGGCCCACGGATCTAAGATCGGCGTTCGGGGCGGCTTGGGTGGCCGGCGCGTGGGTGTACGCACATTGCCGGTGAGCCCAACACCGGACCAAGAAGGCAGCGGCTGGCGCGCGGGCGGCGGCGTGTTGGACGGCGGCGGCGGCGGTGCGCTCGATGGCTTCGGCGGCTTCACAGCGGGTGCCGTCGATGCGCTGCGCATTGCCGAAAAAGTGTCCTCCCGAGGTGTTGGCGGAGGCCGCGGCACATTGAGCGACGGTGACCCCATTGAAGGAGGAGGCGGCGGCATTGCCGAGGACGAAACGCGCACCTGCGGAGGAGCCGGGGTGGAAGCGAGCGGCGACGTTCCAACCGATGCGGGTGCCGCGTTTGCTTTTTGAAGTGCGCCGCGAAGTGTACCCGTCACGAGCGTTGTTTCTTCACCGTCTTCGCCGCGCGGCGGCGCAAGCTCCGGCAAAAATCCAGGCGGCGGCGACGACGGTTTTGCCGCGGGAGCCCGCACAGAGGCAGATTTTTTGGGTGGGGAGGACGCGGGTGCCGCGGCCGTATTGGCAACCTGCACGATCACTTTGGGCGGCTGCACTTCACGCGGCGCCGGCGCTTGAGCGGCGAGAGGCGACGTCACATCACGCGGAGCCGGCGGTGGCGCTTTGGGTTTGCCTTTGGCTTCAGAAGGAGGCGCGACGCGCGCGACCATGGCCGGACCGAGCGCCGCTGTTTCTTGAAAGAGATCGGGCGAGCTGTCTTCGGCCAAGGTGTCATCGAGATCGACCTCAATGGTGTTGAGCTGCTTGCGCAACACTTCACCGGCGAGCGCACCGAACGCTTCGGATGGATCGACGAGTGTGTCGTGCGGCGGGCGATCTGCGGCGGCCGGGCGCACGGTGTCGGCCGGCTTGGGGGTTGGCTCGGCGAACATTTCTTCGATCGCCGTGACGTACATCCCAATTTCAGAAGCCCTGAAGGGTTGGCCGGCTTGGGCTGCGGCCTCGGCGGCGCGACGCAGCCACACGAGCGCATCTCCGCGTTCGCCGCGAGCCCACAAGGCCCGGGCGGTCGACAGCCAATCCACGACGTCTTCGGCGTCGTCGGGCTGCGGCTTCGGGAGGTCAACCGCCCGCTCTGCCATCGGTGCTTCTTGGTATCACAGGCCCGCGGGCAACCCGACTTTTTTGCGAATGTATTCGGGCGAGGGGGCTGCGGCTGGATCCGGCGGGACGCGGTGTTTCGGCCGGGATGCGCACTGAACGGCGCGGAGTGCGCGGTTCTTGTGTACACACGAACGGTGGGTCGCTCGGAGAAACGGCGAGGCGAACCGCCGTTGAAGCCGGCTTACCGAGACGCTTTGGAGGCGCTGCGCGATCCGTTTTGGCGGTGGGCACAGGCGGCGCGCATTTCTTCAACGCCGAGGGCGTGCGCCGTTTCACCGGGCATGCGGCGCGCGAGCCACCCGATGAGCACGAGCCCCGCGGCGCGCGCGTCGTCAGGCATGCACTCGTCTTGAAGGACTTTGGCAATTTCGCCAATAAGCCGCGTGCGGTGCTCTTCCGCAAGCATCACGGGTCGTGTTTGAAGCATTGCGTTCCGAAAGTCAAAGGCCTTGTGACGATTTTCCTTTACAAGCTCGGCACGCTTTTGGCTAACGGCGCGGCTCCAAAATTTTGTAGAGGCGGTAGCGATCAGCTTCGATCTCAAGCGCAAGGCCGATCCACTCCGGCACGGGGTCGTCGGCTCGCCCGATCACGAGCAGGTACGCGTAACGCTGGCCGTGAATCAGCATGCTGAAGGTTTCGGGGCGGCGGCCCCAGCCTTCTGGCGCCGGCAGTTTGGCATGTTTGATGTAGTGGACCGGGTTTGTGGGTTGGCCAAAGAGGTACGGGTTGTACCCGCCCGTGTCGGCCGTGATGTACGCATGGATTGACTCGCCCATGCGGTGGCGCGTGCCTTCAAAAGCGGTGTGGTACGCAAGCGGAAGGAGCGACGCCCCCTCTGGAACGTGAGCCGCGATCTCGTGAAATGCTGCGGCGTCGCGCGAAAAACGGCGAAACGAAATCGTTATTTCAACCGAAAGCCACAAGCCGAGCAAGGCGGCGGGAATTGTGTACACAAAGATCCGCCGAGCCGAGATTGCCGGCTTGACCGCGATGAGTACACCCAGCAGCATGAGCGACGCGAAACGCGGGTACGTGCCCCAGTGCTCCACGGGGCGAGCCACGCTGAGCGGCAATGTGAAGTAGAGAAGAGTTGCCGCGGCAAACGGGGCGCGCGAAACGCGATCGAGCGGAGTGGCTTTTTCACGCGGCAAAAGAAGCGCGGCGAGCGGCAGCACGATCAGGAATGTGAAGAGCAGTCCGGCGGCCAACATGCCCCGATCCGACGCCTGCGCGCCGCCCAATGTGTACTCAAACAAGTGGGTCACGCGCGTGGCGAACGATGAGTACACAGCCCCCGACGGTTTGCCGACTGCGGCTTGAGAAAGTGTACGCACAAGCCACGGAACAAGCGCGAGCGACGGAAGGCTCAAGGCAACCAAGAGCGTTGCAAACGCCTTCTTTTTTGGGCCCGGACGAACAAGGGTGAGAAGCGCGGCGGCGAGCCCGAAAAAGCCGAACGGCAACACGTGCGTGAAGGCGAGCAACACGGCCCATGGCCACACGGAGAGCGCCCGACGCGGTGAGTCGGCTTTGACAAGAGCGGCGAGCGCAAACAGCGCAAGCGCCACACCGAGCACGTGGTTGAGCCAGCCGAACGACAAATTGAAGTCGACGACGATCACAAACGCGAGCAGGCCCGGCGCCATCGATCGCCCGAGCGCGTGCCGAAAACGAAGCACCGCCAAAGGTACACACAGCGCGCAAAACGCCGTTAAAATGCGTGCGGCGTGAAGTGCACCGAAGATGCGAATGAGCGGCGCAAAAAGAACGTAGATCGACCAATAAGGCATCGGCATCCAGTCGATGACGTAGTGTTTGGTCGCTTCCGGCTTGCCCCACAGAACATCCCACCAAAGGCGTGAAAGCGCGGCGTGATGAGGCAAGTCGATGAACGGGAGAATGTCGGTTGCAACGATCGGGAAAACGCCGACGAAGGCGAGAAAAAGGGCCGCCAAAAAAAGTGGCTTGTCGCTGTAAAACGCTTTAAAAAAAGCTCTCAAGCTTCGCTGCCGCGTTCAATAGTTCGGTGGCTGAAGCGTCTCGCGACGACCTGTACCGTCGGGGCATCTGACACGTCGCATGAAACACGGAGGCACGGAGGACACGGAGGTTCACGGAGTTTTGTGTACTTTAGGCTGCTATCGGCTTGCACGGCGTCAGGTCGAGAACGTTGGTTATTGTGTACCCATTGCGGCCCGACAATCAAAGAAACTCCGTGTCCTCTGTGTACTCCGTGACTCCGTGTTGAAATGGACGGTTCGGTTGGAAAAGCGCGCCAGGCGCGTTGCGAAGCGTGAGTCCGCGGGGCGGCCTCAGATGGAGCCGATGAGGACTTCGCGATCTTTGGCGCCGTTTGCCGGGCCGACGACGCCTCGTTTTTCCATGGCTTCGACAATTTTGGCGGCGCGATTGTAGCCAATGCCAAGCTTGCGCTGAAGCCACGATGTGGAACAGCGCCGCGTGTCGGCAACAACGCGCACCGCGGCGTCGTACATTGCGTCGAGTTCGTCGTCGGCCACATCGCCGCCTTCACCGTCTTCGTCACGCGGCTTGAGAATGTTTTCGTCGTAAACGGGCGAGCCCTGCAGGCGCAAAAAGTCGGTGACGCGCTGCACTTCTTCTTCGGAGCAGAACGGGCATTGCACGCGGCGCGTGTCGTTGGAGCCGTTCATCTTCACGAGCATGTCGCCTCGACCGAGGAGGTGTTCGGCGCCCTGCTCGTCGAGGATGGTGCGACTGTCGACTTTTTGAGCGACACGGAACGCGATGCGCGTGGGGAAGTTGGCTTTGATCATGCCGGTGATCACGTCGACGCTCGGCCGCTGCGTGGCCAAGATCACGTGCATGCCGGCGGCACGCGCTTTCTGGGCGAGGCGCGCAACACTCGCTTCAACGTCTTTGCCCTGCTGCATCATCAAGTCGGCGAATTCGTCGACAACGATCAAGATCCACGGAAGCGTTTCGGGCAACTCGGGGTCGTCGGCCGAGGCGGGAATGTCCACGTCGGTGCCATCGGGAGCCACTGCCGTAACCGTTTTCGGCAGCGCTTTTTTGGGTGCTTTGATTTCGCCTTTGCGTACACGCTCGGCCCAGCCGTTGTACGTGGTGATGTTGCGCGTGCCCGCGTTGGCGAAGAGTTGATAGCGGCGCTCCATTTCATCAACGGCCCATTTGAGCGCGTTGGATGCCTGTTTCATGTCGGTGACAACAGGCAAAAGCATGTGCGGAATGCCGTCGAAAGGAGCAAGCTCAACAACCTTGGGGTCGATCATGAGGAGCCTGAGTTCGGCGGGCGTGCGCCGATAAAGAAGGCTCACCAGCATGACGTTGAGGCCGACGCTTTTGCCCGCGCCGGTGGCGCCCGCAACGATCACGTGGGGCATGCTCGCGAGGTCGGCAAAATAGGGCGCGCCGATGATGTCGCGGCCGAGTACACACGGCAGCGGCGCTTTCATGTCCAAGAAGCGTTTGTCTTCAACGAGTTCGCGCATGACAACCGGCATGCGGCGCTCGTTGGGGATCTCAAAGCCGATGCGGTTTTTGCCTGGAATCGGCGCCACAATGCGCACTTTGCGTGAAAGGCCGAGCGCGAGATCGTCGGCAAGGCTGGCCACTTTTGAAACTTTGGTGCCGGCGGCGGGCGACACTTCAAACGTTGTGACGGTGGGCCCGGGGTGAATCTCTTCAACCTTGCCGTTCACACCGTAGTCGGCGAGCACCTTTTCGAGCTGAACGGCTGTCTGTTTGAGTTGGTCTTCGTCGATGTGTACACGTCCACCGGGAGCTTCATCGAGGAGGCTGGGCGACGGCAGGCGGAAGCCTTCGCCGATCGCTGGAACAATTTTCACCAAGATCGAAGGCTTTTGGGCTTCGAGCGCGGCGGAAGTGTCCACAATTTTCACTTCGGCCTCGGCGGGCGCAACGGGGGCGGCCGGCGCTGCGGCAATTGGCGCGCGAACCGCGGCGGGCGGCGCCGAAAGCGGCGGAGCCGCTTTCGGCGCCGCCTCGCCGCTCCGCGAAACGTTGTTGCGATCACCCGTCAGATCCAATTCGAAAGCGCCGGCCGCCGCTTCGTCGACAAACGACGCTTCGGCGTTTGCATCGTCCAAATCGGCGGCGTCGCCCGAATCGGCGGCGAAGGCGATCGCTTCGTCGCTCTTGAGATCGAGGTCGGGCGCGCGCGCGCCGACCGCCGGAGCAGCGAGATCCACCATCGCGTTGATGATCGGCGCGGCGGCGGCTTCGACGATCGGTGCGGCGGCGTTGTTTGCAGCATCGTTCTTTTTGCGGCCGCGCTTCTTTTCAGGGGCCGCCGCCGCAACCACCGGCGAAGGTGTGGGCGCTTCGGCGCGCGCGCGCCGCTCGGCATCGGCGTCGGCAAGCGGCGGTTCCGGAAACGCGGCGGCAATCGACGGTACGTTCACCGGCGGCGTTGCGATCGCGATCGGCGCGGCGACTTTCGGCGCGGCGACGAGCGACGGCGATGCGAGCGACGGCGATGCGATCGCGATGGTTGGAGCGATCGCGGCGGGCGCGGCGAACGCCGCGCGCTCGTTGTTCACAACGAGCGGCGCGGCTTTCGCCTTCGCCGGCAACACCGGTTTGACGCGCGGAAATGGCATCGGCGATTCATCGCCGAGCGCGGCGAAGATCGCTTCGTCGCACGCTTCGGTGATCACCGGCTCCGAGGCTTTGCGCTCTTCTTCGCGGCGTTGTTCATCGAGCGCGCGCGCTTGATCCCACGCGCCGACAAGCGCTCGCAAACCACCGTGACCTTTTTCGCCGAGCGCGCGCGCGCGGCGTTCGGCGCGCTGCGCCCAGTCGATGATCGAAAACGCCGCGCGGCCGATGAGAATGAGCGACACAACGGTGAGGCCGACGATGTACGAGCCGAGCGTCGAAAAGAGCGCGCGCATCACTTCGCCGAAGAGTTCGCCCGAGGTACCGCCGAGCGGCATGGCACCGAACGCGGTTGTTTTTGGAAACGCCACGTGAAGGAGCGCGGAGACAACAACGAGCACAACGAGATCGCCCGCGATGCGCGGAAACGTCACTTTGGCAGGGCGGCCTTGGAGAAGCGGCGTTGCAAAAAGAGCGAGATCCAAGGGCACGAGCCACGCGCACGCGCCGACGGTTTCAACAAGAAGGCCGGCGAATGCGGCACCGACGGGGCCGACCCAATCGGCGCCGGTCACCTCGATCCGCAGCGGATCGGCTTTAAACGATGCAAGCGCGAGGCTGATGTAGAGCGCCGACGCGATGAGAAGGAGCGCGGCGGCTTCGCGGGCGTACGCGTGTACACCTTTGGGAGCGGGCGTCGGGGCGGGCTTGTCGGCGGCAGAATCGCCGACCGACTTTGCCGCGGTTTCGTCGGCAGCGCTCTTGGTGGAGCGGGGAGACTTTGCGCCCGTGCGTTTGCCCTGTGGAAGGTCGTTCGCCGTACTTTTAGGTTTGGGGGAAGGCCTTTTTCGCGTGGGCTTGGGTTCCGGCTCGGCCAAAGGCGCGGCTTCGCCGTCACTTTCGGGGGCGATCGGGGTTCGAGGGGCAAGGAGCGAAACGGCCATTTCGAGTGGGAGGCCGGTAGATACGTCCTCGTCCATTGCAGGGCCAAATTAGCGGGCCGGGTGTTTTGTGGAGCACAGCCGGTGGGCTCAAAGCTCCCTGAGATTTCGCGATCGCTCCGATCGCAAAGGGAAACTTCTTGGATGGTCCATGCACAGAAGGTACCATCGCCGCCCAGGTCCAGGACTCGAATGGCAACTGTCGAACGAATCAGGGGAGGTCGCGCATCCGAGGAAGCGGCGGCTCGCACGCCGAACACTTCACGACCGCGATCTCGCTTCGCACCGCGGCTCTTAACGGTGCTTGCGGTTAGCGCCGCCCCGCTTTTGGCGGGGTGCCGTGTTGACCAAAATGACCTTCATCGTTGGGAGACCACAAGCCAAGGCCCGCGGAAGTTGTGCGCTGTTTTGGTGCACGACAAATACGATGTGGCGCTGCGCGTCGAGGCCACACTGGCGTTGATTCGAATGAAGCCGCGATCGGGCCGGCGGCCCGCGTTTTCGCAGATCGACCAAGACGGTGATCTCGAAGCGTGCAAGCGCACATTCGTCGAAGCGCTGGGCGCGGTGAGCACCGACACTCGCCAGCAAGTGGTGGCGTCGCTCGTGCCGCTGATCATCGACGAGCTGAAGAAAGCGCCGCCGGTTGCGCAGGCCGGTCAGCCATCGCCGCCCGACCCGTCGTTTCCGTACAAAGACGCGGCGCATGCGATGCTGATTTCAGAGCGAAACATCATCACCGATGAAGCGCTGAAGCAGAATTTGAAGACCGCGCTTGTGGATTGGGCAATGGCCGATTTTGAGCATCGGCTCGACAACCGCTCGCAGCTTTACGGCATGGAGCAGCTGCTCCGTTTTATCGGTCCGTCGGCGGTGGCGGGCCTGCCCAAGTTGATGACGCGTGAAACGCGAAGGCTTGATCAAATGGCCACGTTGGTGGCTGAACTCGGCGACGCAAAAACCAAAGACGCGGCGTCGGCAGCGCTCGTGGGGATTGCAAAATATGTGTCGTCCGACGAGTGGACGAAGGTGAAAAAGCCGGAGCTTGAAGCGGCAAACGCGGCCTCCAAGTTGCAGCCCACGCCGGACCAATTTCAAATGCAGCTTCTCACCTACCAAGGTGAAGAGTTGATGCGTGCGTTCGGTTCGCTCAAAAAAGTGGGCGGGCGGCCGGCAATCGATTTCTGCCTCGATTTCGCGGGAAACAAGGGGCCTGATTTGGGCAAACGTCCCGACAACGCCGATGCAAAGGCAGACAAAGAAACCAAAGAAAAGGCTGCAACGGCGCAGGCTCTTTGGGATCTGCGAAAAGAGCAGGTTGAAAAGCGGCGCACGGCGGCTCTGGCGGCGCTCGAAGGCCGGTTGGAACGCGGCAATCCCGAAGACATCAAGCGCGTGCTCGACATCGCCAAATCGGATGCGCCCGACAACGTGCTCGATCTCGCGTTCAGGCGCGCGAGCGAAATGCCGCGCGACCAAGTTGTCGACAAGCTCTACGAGATCTTCAAGCAGGACAAATGGAAGGTGCGGCGCGTGGCCGCCGGCACCGTGCTGAAGATGAGCACGGTGAAACACATCGACGAGTTCATGGGGAAACTGCCTCCCGACGGCAAGAACTTCGCCATGGCTGAAGCGATCACGTACGGTGCGCTCATCGGCGAACTGAAAGAGGGCAACGTTGTCGAGGCGCTCAAGAAGCACCTCACGTCGGGGCCGGGTGTCGTTCGAACAACCGCACTTTCTTATTATCTGACGCTTGGCAACAAAACGCAGATCGACCAGGTAAAAGGCCTCGAATCCGACTCCACGCAGGCGCCCTCATGTGACGCCGATCCCGACTGCAAGTGGGTGTGTGAAGTGGCAAAAGAGGGCGCCAAAGATCCGAAAGAGCGCGAGCAAAAAGACATCAAAACGGTTGGTGACTTT
Organism: Polyangiaceae bacterium; assembly: GCA_016712345.1. Lineage (GTDB taxonomy): Bacteria > Myxococcota_A > Polyangia > Polyangiales > Polyangiaceae > JADJRH01. Next base: position 172,957 of record JADJRH010000002.1, on the reverse strand, counting down.
GTGAAGTACTGCGTTGAGCCGGCGATGCTTGACCGGGCGCCGGAGGCGAAAAAAGACGAGCCTAAGAAAGACGCGCCCAAGCCCGACGAGCCGAAAAAGGACGAGCCGAAAAAGGACGAGAAGAAATGAGTGCGGATCCCAACAAGAAGAGCGCACGGACTTTTCAGTGCCGGGACGTCCTGTGGGAGACGTTCGAGCAGATGGCGCGTGAGCTTGAATGCTCGATCGACTACTTGATCAACGAGTCGATGAAGCAATACGCGCGTCAGCGGAGTTACAGCCCGCGAACGCCGTTCCCCGGAAATACGCGCGACGGACAGGCGCCCGGATCTGGACCGCACGCCATTCCGCAGCCGCCCGGCGGTGGAATGCCGCCCCCGCCGCCGTCGCCGCACGGATTTCAACAACCGCCGCCGCCAAACGCAGCGGTGCCGCCACCCCCGCCTCCCCCGGGTGGAATGTCGGGCGCTTATCCAGGCGCACCGCCGCCCCCGCCGATGATTCCCACCGGTCAGCCGCCGGTGCCGCCGCCGCCTCCCGCGCCGCAGGGCTTTGGAGCTGTGCCGCCGCCCCCGCCGCCTCCCGGTGTGCCCGGTGCGTACACACCACCGCCGCCGATTCCGGGCATGGCTCCCCTTCCCGGCCCGCGGCCGGGTGGTGCTCCGCCGCCTCCGCCGCCTCCACCAATGGGCGCCAAACGCCCGAGCGTGCCTGCGCCGCCTCCCGCTCCCGGCCCCGGACCGGGCCCCGGCATGGGTGTTCGTCCGCCGCCCCCGCCGCCGAGCGGCCGAATGGCCCCGCCCCCGCCGCCGCCTCCCGGTGGAACCATGCGTCCGCCCGTGGGCGCACCGGGTCGCGGTCCCGGCTCCGCGCCACCTCCTCCTCCGCCCGGGGCACCCACCGGTGCGTACGCTCCGGCCCCCCCGCCGCCAATCGGCGGCGTCGGCATGCCCACGCCGCCGCCTATGGGTGGCCCTCCGCCAATGCAACCTCCGCCGATGGGTGGTCCCCCGCCGATGGGTGGTCCCCCGCCGATGGGCGGACATCCGCCAATGGGCGGGCCGCCTCCTATGGGTGGGCCGCCTCCTATGGGTATGGGAGGGCCGCCGATGGTGCCGCCTCCACCCGGTATGCCGAGCCAAGGTCCGCCCATGCCTCCGGCGCCGCCCATGCCCCCGGCACCGCCGCCTATGCAGGCCGGGCCGCCGCCCATGCAGCCGCCTCCGCTTCAACCGCCGAACATGCAAACGCCGCCGCCTTTCGGCGCGCAGCAACCGCCCCCGCCCCAATCCATGGCCGGCGGAATGCCGTCGCTGCACGCTTTTTACGGCGGTCAGAAATTCCCGGTCAACAAAGACCGTTTCATCATCGGCCGTGGCAAACAGTCGAGCGACCTCACCATCAAAGACCCCAACGTGTCGCGCCAACACGCGATGGTCGAGTTCCTCAACGGCCAGTTCTACATGGTCGACATGGGCTCAACGAACGGCGTCGAGTACAACGGCCAGCGCATCGCTCGAAAAGCCATTGCCGAGGGCGACATGTTCCGCATCTGCGATCATGAAGTCCGCTTCTCCTACCGCCCGTAGGTGGCTGCTGTTTTTCCTAACGAGCAGCCCCGATCACGCGTCCGAGCGAGACCCGGAGCGGAACATACTCTGTGTATTTGAGCACCGGAAGCTACGCAATGACGCGTCAGCGGGGCGCGCAGTAGAAAAACACCAGCCACCGAGCGTTGTCCTCGCGGCCCTCGCAGCGCTGAGCATCACCGCTCACGCGCACGCCGAAGGCTCCGTCACACCTTCGCCGCTCACTCAATCCCCCGCCGTTGCGAGCGCATCCAGCGCATCGTCGGCGTCGTCGTCCGCACCGAGCGCATCGGCCGCCACGCCATTCAACGCGCTCGGTCCGTGGGTGGTTTCCGGCGACGTGCCGCTTCCCTCGTGGGCCAAAAGTGTACGCGTTCTCCGCGCCGACGAGCCGGTGTTCGCCGGCCCTTCAAAAAACGCCAAAAAGCGCGGATCCGCCGGCCGCGAGGCACGCCTTCCTGTGTACGCAGCGCGCCAGGGCCCCGGGTGTGACGGCCGCTACATCAACGTGGGCCCGTTCGCGTGGATCTGCGACGGCGCGCTTGAATTGTCGGGCAACGACCCCATCGCAGCGGGCCTCCACACCCTCGGTGATCCCAAAAACGGTTTGCCCTACCGCTACTACTTCGTTGGGCCCGACGGCTCGCAGGCTTACAAAAAGCTTGAATCGGTCGACATCGGCGAGCCGGCAATGCAGCTCGATCCGGGCTTTGCCGTGGCCATCATTGAAGAAAAAAACTTCGACGGCGGGCTTTACGGTCGCACCTCCCACAACCTCTGGGTACCCATGCGCGACCTCGGCCCGTCGCGCCCATCGCTCTTCACCGGCGAGACATTACCAGGTGTACACACGCTTCCAACATCGGGCGCGCTGCCGTTTGCGTGGGTCTTGCCCGAACACGCGCGCACTTTCAAATCGCCCGGTGGTGTGTACACAGGCCAATCCAAGTCGCGTTTCGATCTCGTGCGCGTGCTTGCCGAGTCGCCCGACAAACGCTTTTTGCGCATCGGCGATTCACAGTGGATCGCGGCCAAAGATGTGCGCCGCCCTTCCGTCGTCGATCCTCCTCCCGAGGTGAAAGCCGACATCGGCGAAAAGTGGATCGACATCGATCTCCCCAGCCAAACGCTCGTCGCTTACGAAGGCAAAAAGCCCATTTTTGCAACGCTCGTGTCCACCGGCAAAGGCAAACAAAAAACCGCCAACGCCACGCCTGTGGGTACACATCGCATTTGGATCAAGCTGCTTGCCACCGACATGGACAACCTCGAAGACGAAAACGCGTCGCGCTACTACCGCATGGAGAGCGTTCCGTATCCGCAGTTTTTCTCCAAAGGAGTCGGCCTTCACGCGGCGTATTGGCACCGCTCGTTCGGCAACGTTCGCAGCCACGGGTGCGTCAACCTCGCCCCGCTCGACGCGCAGCGCCTCTTTTGGTGGACCGGGCCTCGATTGCCCGCCGGATGGACCGCGGTGATGCCCACGCCCACAGAACTCGGCACCGTCATCCGCGTGCGCTAGATTGGCCCGCCATGCCGTCGATCCTCGGAGCCGTTCGCGACCTCAATCGACTGCGCCAAATCTACCTCGTGCTCGTGCGGCACGGTTTCGGCGAGATCGCGCAGCGCCTCGGTTTCGGCGGCGCCAAGAAGAAAGGTACACACGTCGAGGGGCCCGCCGCGTTGCCCTCAAAAACGTCGGGCGCAGAACTGCTCGGTGAAGAAGCCGCCGCGCTCACCGTTCCCGAGTCCGAAGCCGAACGCGGTGAAAAAGAAGCGCGCACGATCTCGCTGCCCGCACGCGGCCGCCTCGTGCTCATGGATCTCGGCCCGTCGTTCGTGAAGCTCGGCCAAATCGCATCCACGCGCCCCGACATTCTCCCCGCCGACTGGATTCGTGAACTTAAAAAACTTCAGGACGAAGTCACGCCGCTCCCATTCGACGAGATCAAAAGCGCCGTTGAGTCATCGCTCGGCGCGCCCATCGCCGACATTTTTGATCGCTTTGATGAGAAGCCGCTCGCCGCCGCATCCATCGGCCAGGTACACCGCGCGGTTCTCAAACACGAAAGCGGCCCCAAACAAGTGGTCGTCAAAGTGCAACGCCCGAGCGTGCGAGAAACCGTCGTTCGCGATCTGGAGCTTTTGCACATGCTCGCCGGGCTCATCGAGCGCACGATCCTCGAGTCGAAAATTTACTCCCCCGTTGCGCTCGTTGATCAGTTTGACCGAGCGATCACGAGCGAACTCGACTTCAAGCTTGAAGCCGAACACTCCGAGCGCTTCAGCAAAAACTTCAGCGGCAAAAGCGTGGCGCGCTTTCCCACGGTGTACAAACAAGCCACCACCAACCGCGTTTTGACGCTCGAATTTTTTGACGGCTACAAGATCTACGACGCCGTCAAAACCCGCGGATTTGAAGGCCCCAAAATCGCCAAAATCTCCGTGGGGATCATCATCAAGATGATCTTCGAAGACGGCTTTTTTCACGCCGATCCCCACCCCGGCAACCTTTTCATCATGGGTACACCCGAAGAGCCGAACATCGGGTTTATCGACCTCGGAATGGTTGGCCGCCTTTCGCCTGAGATGCGCGAAAAAACGGTGGATCTCATGGTTGCAGCGGTTCGCCAAGATTACGTGGGCATTGCCGACGCGCTCTACGCGATCGCCACACCCACCAAAAAAGTCGACATGCGGGCCTACCGAGCCGAAGTCGCCATGCTCAGCGAAAAGTACCTTGGAAAGCCGCTCAAAGAGATCAACCTCTCCGCGATGATCGGCGACCTTGTGTACGGCGCCACCAAATACGGCTTAGAAATTCCGCCCGACTTTTTGCTCGTTGGCAAAGCGCTCATGACCGTTGAAGGTGTGGGCAAAGAGATCGACCCCGATCTCGATGTGTACGGTGAAGCCCGCCCCTACTTTTTGGATCTCCTCAAAAAGCGTTATTCGCCCGAACGCCTCACAATGGACCTCTACCGCGGGGTTGAAAGGCTCAGCGGCGCCGCGTACGAGTTGCCGCCCCTCACGCGTGAAATCCTCGACGATTTAAGGCTCGGACGCCTCTCGCTTGTGGTGAACGATCCGCAGGTAAAACCCGCCGCCGACAAAGCGAGCGCGCGCGTGTTCGCCGGCCTGCTCGTGCTTGCAACCGTCCCGTCGGGCGCAATTGTGTACACAACAAACCACACGCTTGCGGTGGTTCTATTTGTGCTCGGCGCGCTCGTGCTTGTGATTCATCTCGGGCGCGACGCGCTTCGAAAATAATTGCGTACACATCTATTGCGTACACATCCATTGTGTACATATCAACTGCGTACACATTTGTTTGCGTACATTTGTTGTGTACACGTTTATTTGGGGTGCTTCGTCACGAGGCGTACGCTTCCACGTCAAGGCTCCCAACAGTCAGCATCGTTCTGTCTCAAAGCTCCACCGCGCGCAGCACCACTTCTTCGTCCGCGCGCGTCGATCCCGCGCGCGCAGCTTCGGCGATCACGTTCACTCCGTGTTCTGTGCGCTCCAAAATCTGCGAACGCCCCTCAAAGTGGTTGTCGAGAACGTCGCCCACAAGATGCGCTGTCACTGCGTATTTCACGTTTGAAAAGCGCCCGCCGCCGAGCGACGCAAAGATCCCCTCGCATTGCCACTGCTCTTTTCGAAGCTGCCGTTCACCTTCTTCGGCAAACACCCAACGCTCTTCCCATGCCCACGGATTGGCCGCCGGATGCGCCACAACGCTCGCACCGCGCGCATCACACGCGGGCACAAGCCGCGTAAAGTGGGGCTCGCCGCGCGTGTGCGGCACCAAAAAGCCGTCGTAACAAATCAACGTTGCCACGCCGCCAAACGGCGTCTCAAACGGCTCAATATCCCGAGCCTCACCCGGCGACAGTCCAAGCGTGTCCTCGAGCGTGGGCACCAAGTTCACCTTGCGCGTCGCCCCGATGTGCCGCCCATCCGGCGCAAACGCGTACGACGTGTTGTACACACGCCCATCCTGAGGCTCAAAAACATCGGCGGTTTCGCCGTGTACATTTCGAGGTAAGAGTACACTTCCCGCCACCGTCCAAACGCCGTGCTCTTTGGCAAATGCCGAAAACGCCGACCGATAAATGCGCCGAACCTCGGGCGCCGCGGCCAACAAAAACCCCACTTTTGTTGAAAGCGTGTGCCCTTTGCGCATGGCCGCGACGACGCTCGGAAGCGATCGCAACGCCACGCGGGTGAGCGCCTGATCGGTGGTTTTTGCGCTGCCGATCACGCGCGAGCGCCCGGCCATTGGCAAAAACGTTCCGATCATTTCGGGGAAAACCACCAAACACGGGTGAAGCGGTTTTCCTTTTTCATCGCGGGCGCGCGCTCGAACAAGGCGTTTGCCAAGCCTTTCAAGCATCGCGGCAAAACTGTCTTCCGAAACGTAGTCGGCCGCGGTGACGTGTACTTGGCACGCGGCGATTTCAACCAAAGTCACATGCCGAGCCTACCTCGGGTGCCCCAACAGTGGTGCATTGCCACAAAACCGAAACGCGCGTTTGCCTCTTCGCTCCGCGGCGCGATGCGTGTAACGAAGGGCGCGTGACGGCCAAGAAACAGATCCTCATTATCGAGGACGAGCCGCACATCGTGCTCGGCCTCACCGATGCTCTTGAATTTGAGGGGTTTTCGGTTGTTTCAGCCAATAAGGGCAAAGACGGCGTGGTGCTCGCAAAGCTGCACAAGCCCGACGCCATTCTTCTCGACTTAATGTTGCCCGACACCAACGGCTTCAAAGTGTGTGAAGAGTTGCGCCGGTGGGATGCGTTTGTCCCGATCTTAATGCTCACCGCGCGGAGCCAAGAGGTTGATAAAATCCGCGGGCTTGATGCGGGCGCAGACGACTACGTGACCAAACCCTTCAGCGTGGGTGAACTCATTGCGCGCATTCGAGCCATTTTCCGCCGCGCGGCGCGCCCAAATGAAACAACTCCCGAAACGTTCTCCATTGGTCAAACAACCGTCAATCTGACCACGCACACCCTCACTCGAGGTGGCAAAACAAGCCAACTTTCGTTTTACGAAGTTGAACTTTTTCGCCTGCTCAACGAGCGCATTGGTCAACCGGTCAGTCGCGAAGAGATTTTGCAAAAAATCTGGGGGATTGATGGCAATCCCTCCAATCGCACCGTTGACAACTTCATTGTAAAACTTCGCAAAAAAGTCGAAAAATCCCCCGATAAACCCGAACATATTCTTACGGTTTACGGGTACGGCTACAAGCTCGCTCCGTAGGGCGGTAGCATCTCAACCACGTGTACACCGAGCTGAGCGCCGGGCCGTTTTCTTCTTTCAACGTTGTGCCGACTCCTTTGAGGCTTACTCATGAAGACGCGCCATTATTCCGTACTTTTGCTCGCTTTTGCGGTGGCCTACCTGCTCGGAGCCGGGTGTACACAAGACTTTGACGTTTTCGACACCTGCTCCATAGGGCAAACGTTCTGCGACGGCGCGTGTGTATCCATTGAAGATCCCACCTTCGGCTGCGGCGATGCCACTTGTGCACCGTGTTTCACGGCCAATGCACAGCCCGGTTGTTCAGAAGGGGCGTGTGCCGTGGGCAGTTGCAATGGCACCTTCCGCGACTGCAACGGCTCACCCGACGACGGGTGTGAAGTGGATATTTCAAACACCGTTGCTCAATGCGGAGCCTGCGGAAACGCCTGCAATTTGGCCGACGCAACACCAGAGTGTACACAAGGAATGTGTATCATCGGCGCCTGCAACAGCGGTTTTTCAAACTGCGACAACTCCGATGAAAACGGCTGTGAAGTGAATTCCGCGAGCGACGTAAACAACTGCGGCGGCTGTGGAGTCCAGTGTTTTGCAGACCAGAGTTGCGTAAACGGCCAATGCACAACCCAATGCCCGGACGGCATGGGAGATTGCGACGGTAACCCCCAAAACGGCTGTGAATCGCCCCTCACCACCAATCAAAACTGTGGAATGTGCGGCACAAGCTGCAACAACGCTCCCAACGGCGACGCCCAGTGCAACATGGGCATGTGCGTGATCACCAATTGCGACAACGGTTTTGAAGACTGCAACAACAACGCCGCCGACGGGTGTGAAGCCGACCTCGACAACTCCGCAACAACGTGCGGAGCCTGCGACAACGCATGTCCCAACGGGGCCAATGGCACAACGGTTTGCAATAACGGCCAGTGCGCAATCAACTGCAATGCGGGGTTTGGCAACTGCGACAACAACCTCAATAACGGGTGTGAAGCCAACACCGGTACAGACCTTCAAAATTGCGGCGGGTGTGGTCAGACATGCAATCCGGCCAACGCCACAGCGGCCTGCATGGCCGGAATGTGTCTAATTCAGAGTTGCACAGCGCCGTTTGACGATTGCGACAACATGGTTGCAAACGGTTGTGAGTCCAACACTCAAACAAGCACTTCCAACTGCGGTATGTGCGGACAAGCCTGTTCGTTTGCCAACGCTGCGGCGAGTTGCAACATGGGTATGTGCGCCATGGGCAACTGCAACATGGGATTTGCCAACTGCAACAACCAGGCGGGTGACGGGTGTGAAGTCAACACCACAACGAATGCCAACAACTGCGGCATGTGCGGAACCGTCTGCGCAGGCGCGGCCAACGGCACCGGCACGTGCTCAAACAGCATGTGTTCTGTGACTTGCAACAACGGCTTTGGCAACTGCAACGGCAATCTCGCCGACGGGTGTGAGACCAACACCGCCACCAACATCAACAACTGCGGCGGCTGCGGGCGCGCGTGTTCCGGCAACAACGTTGCATCGCGAAACTGCACCGCCGGACTGTGTGACTCCACATGTGACTTGGGGTTTGGCAACTGTACACAACCCGCCGCCCCGCAAAACGACAACGGCTGTGAAACAGCCACTCTCGACGCCAACCAAAACGCCTCGGCAGAAGCCAACTGCGGCGGTTGTGGAAACAACTGTGACATGCTCGGCGGCACAATCAACGGTTTTGAGTGTGACCAAGGTGGTACGCAAAAGTTCTGCGGGTGTTCAAGCACCCAAGAGTGCTCCAACGGCGGAACGGGGTTTTGCAACAACGGACTTTGCTTCTGCGGCGGCGGCACGCAGTGCGCACAGGGTGAATCCTGCATCGCCGGCAATCTGTGTTCGTGCGCCGGCGGCGCCGCGTGTGCGGCCGGTCAAACCTGCTGCGCCACACCTACAGGCTGTTTCAGCCTACAGACCGACGCTCAAAACTGCGGCGCCTGCGGACACGCTTGTCCCGCCGGATTTGTCTGCAATACAGGCGGCTGCCGGTGTGACGGCGATGCCGATTGCAACGCCGGCACCGCGGGTACGTTCACATGCACAGTGGCAAACGGCACGTGCTCTTGCAACGGAACCGCGTGCTCCGTGGGTGAACGTTGCCTACCCAATGGGCAGTGCGGATAACGCCTGATTCCAATCGCTCCCGCACTCAACTCAACTCACTCAACCCGCCAAAGCGTCACGGAAAAGGAACCAACGCCAAAAAAGTGAGAGAGCCGTTAAAAGGCAACGTTGTCCACACAGGCAGGTTGTCCACCATAAACGTTGTTGGCGTGAGGGTGGCCTCCGCGTCGAATTGACCGCGAAGGTGGAGCTTTGGCAACACCGCCCAATTGGCACCAAACCTCAGGCCGGCCGATACAAATGGGGTTGTTTGTTTGGCCGGATTGGCAACACCGTCTGTGGAACCAAAAAGCGCCCCGACTGAAACAACGGCGCAGCCAAAAAGCACACTCATGTGGAGACATGGAGTCACTCGGCCCGTCACAAGGGTTGTAACGAGGTTGCCTCCACCGTCAAGCGGCGCGGGAATGGGTACATCCAAACGCCCTTCAAGGCCTACAGACCATATTGAACGCCGGACTTCAGCGTGGGCAAGAAGGCCAAACCCCACATTGGGTGAAACGCCGAGTGTACCCAAAATCCCAACTCCCACCACAAAGCGGAGTTTTTGGCGCTCCACTTCGGCTGGGTCGGGCGTTTTTTGACCGTTGTCCAATACCTTCCCGTCAGCGGTTTTGTTTTCAACAGCGGGTGGTGTGGATGCGGCGACGGGTAGACTGGACGCGGCGGCGGGCGGAGGCTCGTCCGCAAGAGCGGATTGAGCGCCCAAGAGAACAAGTGCGATCGGCAGAAGTGCCGCATTCCAACGTCGGAGCGGGTGGTTCACCGAGGCGACGCTAACAGGTTTTCGTCAGACGGTCGCGCCGGACCGTCCGGGGACGGGCAAGGGTGTCCTGCGTCTAACGACAAGACCCGAACACGCCGTTCACAAAACGCTCACCCCTGAGTCCCATGAACAAGCACCATGAGCGGCGCGAGAAGGTGCTTTTTCATCTGGACATCACGTGCTCCCGCCGCGCGCATAAAACGCACATAATCGGCTTCTTCGTAAATGCGACTCTCACTTGTCAGGCGAAACCAAAGGGCCAATCCGTCGGCGCCCAAATCGGGTGACGACGATAATTGGCGCTTTGCGTCCCAAATTGCCAATACACCGCCTTTTCGAACCGCTCGGAGCGCCCTTGTCAGAATTTCGATAATCTGACTTTCCCCAAAGTGGTGAACAATGTTGGCGAGAAGCACCACATCGTTTGGACCGGGAAAAATCCCTTCGAGCAGATTGCCTTCACGGTGGTCCACCAGATCTGTAATACCCGCTTGAACCGCGAGCGCCCGCGCGTGGGGCAACGCGCTGGGTAGATCAATGACCGTTGAACGCAGCGATGGATGTTTTCGACAAATCGCAGCCCCCAAATACCCATGACTGCCGGCGATGTCGAGCAGAGTGCGGGCGCCCGGCGGAACAGGTAATAGGCGAGTTAAAAACGGCGCCGCTCCGCGGGCGATTTCAAACATGCTCTGTTGGTAGGTTTTCCATACCTCGGAGTCGACAATGCTTCCATGAAAGTCGATCCCTTTACCTGTTTGGATCAACGTTTCCAGGTTGCCCAGCATGTTGATTTCTTCGTAACAGAGCTTGACGGTGGCACTCACATCCGTTTTTGACCCTGATAACAGCCATTTTCGAGATAGGTGGGTAAGTACATAACCTTCCCCTTTTGACGCGACATACCCGGCGGCGGCCAACACGCGCATCAATAGTTCAAGCGAAGGGGCGTCGAGACTCAACTGGGCTGCGACACTCTGAACGGTGTGTACACCCGGGCCTTGCATCGCTTCGAATACACGCAGTTTAACCGCAGCCATGATGCTGCGGGCTTGCAACATGGCAAACAGCGTATCGACCATCGGCACCGGCACCTGGTCGGTGAAAAGCGCCAGGTGTTCAACAAGGGCTGTGGGTTTTATTCCGTAACGCATTCGCTTGGACGTGGAGAAAAGACGATCTCGGAGCAAAGCACAAGCATCGCGGGGACACAGCCTCCGGGCTGTGGTAGCGGTAGCGAATGGGCAATACCCTCGCCGACGAGCCTGTCCCGCCGACGCTCAGTGAACCTCCCGTGGGCGATCGGCCCACGCTTGACGATCCGCTTCTCGTCGGGCGCCTCACGGTGGATGACGTTCCGGGGGGGCGGCGCGGAGCGTCGCCCACGTTGGTGGATGCGCCTGCCGCGCCGGCCCGCCCCTCGCCGACAATGGCCGATGCGCCTCCCGCGCGCATTCCAACGCCGGCCCTGGGTCCGCTCTACGCCGGACAGGCTGCGCGCCCCGGCGCTGCAACGGCATTCGCACCGCCCGGTCCAAATTCAGAGGTGCTCACTCCGCCAATCGCGCCGAGCCCTATCGCGCTCCAACCGCCCTCACCGTCACAAGCGCTCACGCCGGCCACTCCAACTCCCGCCTTTCCCATTTCTTCGGAGGCGGTCACTCCACAGCGAACACCGCTCCTTGCGGGCGCTGCGGCACCAACGCCTCCGCCGCAGTCAACCGCTCCGGTAACGGGGCCTGTGGGCCAGCGAGTTGAAGTTTCCAAAGAAATGGTTTCCACGCTTGAATCGGCGAAGCAGGTGACAGCGGGCGCCAACCTTCCATCGACCGGTGCCGCCCTTCCCTTTACCGGCGCGAACATGCCACCTCCGGGCGCCAACCTTCCCTTCACGGGGGCAAACCTTCCATCGGCGGGTGGTGCGCCCGCACCTGCAAACGCAGGGGCGCCACCTCCCATGGCCTACCCTGCTCGCCCCGCGGGAGGCGGGTTTTTGGCTCAACTTCCAAAAATGCCCGACGTGCGACCTCGACCGATCGTACCATCCAATGCGGCGCCCGCACCGGGTACCGATCCTTCCATGGTACCTGTAGAGTCGGGGCCTCATCCGGTTCCGGCGCGTGAAGCGATTGTGGCTCCCGCGCCGGTGACCGATTCTTCCCTGCTGCAAGGCGCACCTCCCCAACCTGAAAATGTGGCTCCGGTTGCCGCCCCGGTGCTTGTGGAACATGCGCCTTCTCCGGCACCCATCCGACCGATGGCAGGCGCAAAAACGCTTGTCGGCGTTGCGCCTACCCATGCTCCAAACGTGGCGATCCACGAGGCGCCCGCGAGGGAAGGTTCGGGAACGTACCGACCGCCGGGTCAGACAAGTGTACCCAATCCGCTCGACTCCACCATGCCGTCTACCCAAGCGCTCAAGGCGCCCGAGGCGCTTGGACAGGGTGCCTTGACGGTGGGAAACAACCCTTCGGGTGACAAAGCCCCAGGTCTGGGAAATGGGGAGATGACAGGCGGTCAAACAACTGGAAATCTACCCAGTGAATCTACCCATTATGGCACAAAATCACGCGCAAAAACAGTGATTGCGGTGCTGTTTGCCGTGGTGGGCGTCATTGCCATTGTGGGAGTGACAGCGGCGTATTTTCTGTTTTTCAGGTATACTCCGGTGGCCGACAGGCACATTCCGGGCGCTTCCAACGTGGCGGTTCGCGGGGATTTGAGGGCGATCGCTTCTTTTCCACCCATCAAAAAACACGTTTGGCCGGCTCTGTTTGAACGGAAGAGCAAAAAATCAACCGGTCAAACATTGGCAGATCGAATTGCCGACGTGACAGGAATCTCCCCAACAGTCGACGTGCGAGAAGTGATTGTTGCATCGGTTGACTCGCGCAGTTGGGTAGCGATTATCGGTGGGAATTTTAAGCCTGGGAAGGTGGTGGACGGGCTTGAAAAAGTGATGCGCGAAGAAGGGTATACCGATTGGAAAAAGTCGGGTGAGCTGCTTGTCGGTCCGGGCGGGGTGACCGTGGGTCAGGCAGACGACGGTACCATTTTGGTGGGTACCGAGGTGGAGATTGTAAACTCGGCGCTGCCCGCTTCTGAAGAAAACAAACGGGTAGAATTGCCAAAAACAGGAGCGATCGCCTTTTTTGTGAGCAAAGAAGCATGGGAAGAGTTGTCGCGAAACACCGCTGCGCTCGACCCGGGTGGAACGTTGCGAAGAATTGGCCATTTGCATGGAAGTTTAGACCTGACGGGTGACCCGGCTTTGACAATGGAGATCGATCCCAAATCGGGTGAAAACGCCGACGCTCTGGCCAAAGACATCGAGCAAATGTTCTCACTTGTAAAACTCACCCTGTTGGCATTGCCCGATCAAATCGGAGAAAAAGCGGCGCTTTCGTCCGCCAAGGTAGAATCGGCGAATGGGGTGGTTGTCATCCGTGGAACCTGGCCGGCAGAAGGGTTGGAGCGCGGCACACAACGATTGATTGAAATGGTTCACCTCACGACGCCCTGATCGCCCGGCAACGACCTGACGCGCCTCGCAACGACCTGACACGCCCTGCCACCTAACACATCGTATTCAACACGGAGTTCCCCAGCGGCGCATGCGCCTCATTCGAACGGCGAGTAACTCGTTGCGGTTGAGTTGTCGATGCAGCAGAAAAGAGCCCGTTCTGGGACGTCCGGCGACTTGAGATGTCCATCACGTCGCCATCCACCGGTCTCGCCGGTCTCTCGTTTTCGTCGTGGCTGCGCTCGCCACAGAACTCCATCTGGAGAACCCGACGCGCCACGCTGTTCGCTTTTCCGCTTGGCGACGGGCAAGGGTGTCCCAAACGTCTCGACAAGACTGGATCCGTGCCTTGCAGAACGTTCCGCTAAAGGGAAGTTACCTAGGAGAACACGGAGATCCACGGAGTTTTTTTGTATTTTGGCTGCAATAGGCTCGCACGGCGTCGTGTTTCACCTGTCAGGTTTGGAATCTTGGATGATGTGTACCCATGGCAGCCCAATAAACCAAATCCTCTGTGAATCTACCGTGCTCTCCCCAAGCTCCGTGGTAAAATAGACACGTCCCAATCATCAAGACGTGTCAGGTCGTTGCCACCCGTCGGATGCTTCAGCGTTAAAATTGCGAATTCACATGCCACTCGGTTCATGGTAGGGTGCCCAACCCATGGCGAAAACGCTTCATCACAAGGGCTCCGGCAAGTTGATCTTGCGCATGAGCGACAAGCAGTTTGAAGATCTGCGCAAGTTTCTAGAAGAAGAGAGCACTCAAGATCGCGACTATTACATTGATGAAACAATGGTCGCCCACATGGAAGAAAACGGCGCCGATTTGCAGCTTGTCAAAGCGCTGCGGCACGGGTTGACAGATCTTCGTTCAGCCTACCGTGACCCTGCCACGCCTGAACCCACGGTGAGCGAACAAGAGGGTGACGGGATGGATGTGGAGTGGCGCGACTCAGAGGACAGTGCTGAGTGAGACCGCTTGTTTATTCGCTCTTTGAGCGACTCGAAGCTTCGTTCAAACACACGGGACGAGGCGTTTGCATGGGGTTTGTCGATAGCGGCTTTTTTCCGCATGCGGACTTGGTGCGTCCCCGCAGGCGAATTAAAGCCTACGCCGATGCGACACGCGATCAGCCGGCGGCGGCCGATTTTTTCAGCCCTCAAATGTGGAGTTGGCATGGCACCATGACCGCTTGTTGCGCGGCTGGAAACGGCTGGCTTTCGGGTGGAAGGTACCGCGGCCTGGCGAGTGAAGCCGAGGTTGTACTCATCAAAGCGGGTGTTGAAGATGGGCAGATCCTCGGAAAAAACGTGGCACACGCCATTCGGTTTCCGCTGCGATATCCACACCTGAATATCAGAATACTCAATGTATCACTTGGGGTCTCACCGGGAGATCCTGATATTGCCGACGTGGACGCCGCTGTTGAAGAAGTGGTGGCGGCGGGCATTACCGTTGTGGCGGCGGCGGGGAATATACCGGGTAGACCACCTTCAGGCCCCGGGGCCGCCAAGAGCGCTATTACGGTGGGCGGCGGCAATGACAACAACTCTCCTGGGACAGAAGACGATACTCTTTGGCCTTCAAGTCATGGGTCGCCCAAACCCGGAGTGATGAAGCCCGACCTAATTGCTCCGGCGATCTGGGTTCCCGCGCCGATGTTGCCTGGAACGCTGACGGCGCGTGAAGCGGCTCCGCTGTTTCAACTGCTGAGTGTGCTGGAGGAGCTTTCTACAGACTACGGGTTTTCAGAAACTCGGCAAATTGCCACTCCCGAGGAGCGGGCCAGTGTCAACGCGTTAATGGAGGCTGTTTCGGCGCGCATTGCGCGGTGCAAATACATCTCTCCCGATTATCAACACGTTGACGGAACGTCGTTTGCGGCGCCGATCACGGCATCGGTCGCAGCGCAAATGTTGGAAGTTGACCCAACGCTCACGCCGGCTGAAGTTCGAGAAGGCTTGTGCAGCACCGCTCGAACATTGCCCAAGGTGGACAAGAGCCTTCAAGGTGCCGGTGTTGTGCGCCCGCGCGACGCGGTTGAATGGGCGCAGAAGCGCATTCAAAAAACAAAAACAGCGGCCAAAGCCGCTAAATAATCCCCCCACACGTTTCAAGGCCAAGTTGCCTCGGGGGGCCGCTCGCCAAACATTGTGTACACTTGGCGGCGGCCGGCCCACATTGTTGGCAAAGGCTACTTGCCGTCTTTTTTGGCTTGTTTTTCTTTTTTCTTAGCCTGTTTCTCTTTGGTGCTGAGTTTGGGCTTGTTGCTCTTTGCAGGTTTTTCCTGACCCTTGGCCATGATCGCCTCCTTGCCTGGCAATAAGAGCGGGGAGTTTCGCCAAGGTCAAGTCGCGTTGTGAGCGCCGTTGCAATTTTTGTTACGGCACGGGCGCGAAACGGCTAAGCGGCGCCCATGGCACGCAAAGACGGCAGAGCACAAACCGACCCGCGCGCAATTGAAGCGGTTCCGGGGTTTCATCGCAACGCTGAAGGTTCGGTGCTGTACCGGGCTGGAAACACGGTCGTCCTGTGCACGGCGTCGGTAGACATGGGGGTTCCAGCGTGGATGATCGGTAAAGGGAGCGGGTGGCTCACCGCGGAGTATCAAATGCACCCGCGATCAAGCCCTGAAAAGCGCGAGGCGCGCGACGGAAGAAGCAAAGCGCTGAGTGGGCGTACACAAGAAATTCAACGGCTCATAGGAAGGGCGTTGCGCGCGGCTGTAGACTTAAAAGCGCTGGGCGAACGCACCATCACAATTGACTGCGATGTTCTTGAAGCCGACGGTGGAACGCGAACAGCGTCGGTGACGGGTGGATTTTTGGCGCTGGCGCTGGCGGCTCACAGGCTCGTGAGACGCGGCGATGCAAGGCCTTTTTTGCACTCACCGGTGGCGGCTATTTCGGTGGGTAAGATCAAAAACGATCTCTTGCTCGACTTGGTTTACGTAGAAGATCGCGACGCCGACGTGGACATGAATGTGGTGGCCATGGAAGGTGACCAGGTGATTGAAGTGCAGGGCACGGCTGAAGGAGCGCCGATGTCGCGCGCGGAGCTGGATGGGATGGTGAACCTGGCATTGAGTGGAATTGCCACTCTGACACGAATGCAACGGTCGCTTCTCGCGGGTGAGGGGGTAGATCTGAATCAGCTGAAAGCGCAGCAGGAGTCTGTATGACAGCGCCTTTCGGTTTGTTACTCGCCACAACCAACCGAGGTAAGGTGGCCGAGCTGACAGCCCTGTTTGGGGATGTGGGGTTAACCCTTGTGCCCATGTCGGCATTGCCCACAAAGCTGCCCCCGGTTGTGGAAGATGGAGCCACGTTTCTAGACAATGCGCTTCTCAAAGCGCATGCGGCGGCACGCGCCACGGGGATGGTCACTCTGGCTGAAGACTCGGGGCTTGAAGTGGATGTTCTCGGGGGTAGGCCGGGTGTTCGTTCAGCTCGATTTGCAAAAGAGGGTGCGACCGACGCTGAAAACAACGCCCTTCTTTTATCCATGTTGGCCGATGTGGACGATGAGCAGCGCACTGCCCGTTTTAAGTGTGTGATGGTGCTTGTCGACCCGTGGAGCAACACCGAGCCTTTTGTGGCCGAAGGGCGATGTGAAGGGGTGATCGCGCGTGAACCGCAGGGGTCGGGCGGCTTTGGGTATGACCCTTTATTTGTCGTGTCGGGTGAAAACAAAACCATGGCGGAAATCGCCGAAGACCGAAAAAACGAAATCAGTCATCGGGCGCGCGCGGCGGCATTGGTGGTACCGTTTATAAAAGCGCTCGCTCAAGAACGAACGCGCGCGGCGGCCGATCTTGTGTCATCTTCCACCGGGCGTGACCCAACACCTGTATGAAAAGCGCCAAAGACCTAAAACACGTGGGCAGTTTCGGAACGGTCGGTATAGAGATCGTTCTATCCATTCTGCTCGGGCTTTGGTTGGGTAGTAAGTTTGACGAGTGGTTTCATACGAAGCCGTGGCTCACGGTGGTATGGTTTTGTTTTGGGTGCGCGGCGGCGGGTAGATCGGTTTACCGGAGTTGGAAACAAATGGCCGCCGCCGCCAAACGTGAAGAAGCCGAAGAAGGCAATCCTGAACAGGCTTTTCCAGATGACAAGTCGCTCAAGTGGAAACGCCAAGAAGAAGCCGAAAAGCGAAAAGCCGAGTTGGAAAAAGAGTCGGTAGGTTCAGGCGAAACGAGCGAAGTATCCCCTTCTGAAGAAGAGAAGTGACATGTCTAAAAAAGAAGACGACGCCGCCGCGAATGACTCCACTCTAAAAGCCGCACTCAAATATGTGGCCGCAACGGGTCTTGCCTTTTCGGTCATTGCCGCGGTGGTGGAGGGCATTCGATTTGGGTTGGGGGTATTTGCGGGGGCGGTGATTGCGCTCGTCAACCTGATTGTCTTGGCGCGCATTGTCGAAGCGTTTCTTACCAAAAAGGGCAACACGGCGCCGTGGGCAATTATCGCGGTGCTCAAGTTGTTTTTTTTGCTGGGTGGCGTGTGGCTCTTGATGAAGAGTGAAGCGGTGTCAGGTGTGGCGCTTGTGGCTGGGTATATGAGTCTACCCGTGGGCGCGGTGATCGCTTCTTTGTTTGGGCCAAAGCCGCCGGAAGACACCAAAGAGCCTTGACGGGCTTGACATGGGTCAATGGTTGGATCGGGGGACTCGCGTGAGCTTTTCAAGCTTTTTTTCAAGCTCGCGAACGTGAAGAAACATACCGTAGGTTTTGCGGATTTGAAGCGCTTCTTTGTAGTGGTGCACGGCCGCGGATAGGTTGGAAAGCGCGTGGGATGATGCCGCTGCGGCGTCGTAAAAATCACCCAACCCTTCAAAGCAACGAGCGCGTTCGTGGGGCATACCCATTTCAGTGAACAGCTCCAGAGCTTCTTTCAAGAGCGGCTCGGGTGTACACATCGGAACATTGTTGGGGAGGTGAAGGGCCAAGTCGAGGAGTTTTTCAGCGGTAATGCGCTGACCGTTTGTCCGCTTGAGCGTTTCACGAAACGATGTGTACTCTTTTCCCCACGTGTCTTTTGGAAAAAACCCAAGGGCGATAGCGCGCAATTGAAGGGATTGAAGGCCGGCTTCTTCTTCAACGAAAGAGTGCTCGTGCGCGTAGGCTCTACCCGGTTGGAGTGCCTTAGTCAGCTCTCCTGCCCTGCGGGATTTAAGCAAAAGTTCACCTAACACGAGGGCAAGTTTGGGGACCACATCGGGCCAAACACGCGCGG
The DNA here is from genome assembly GCA_016712345.1 of Polyangiaceae bacterium. Classification (GTDB taxonomy): domain Bacteria; phylum Myxococcota_A; class Polyangia; order Polyangiales; family Polyangiaceae; genus JADJRH01. Next base: position 154,396 of record JADJRH010000002.1, on the reverse strand, counting down.
CGTCGATGAGCGCTTGCTGGAGGTTTTGGATGGCAGCGTCGGTGGAATTGCCTGTGGCGAGCGCCAGTTTTCCACGAAGGAGCGACGGCAAGAGGTGGTACCAATATGTCTGGGCCCATTCACCTCCGGGTGGATCGGTAGGGGCGTCTGTATAGGCTTCCCGGCGTTCGGCGGAGTGTTTGTCGAGCGTGTGAAGCATTGCCAGGCGCTCGATCGCTTGTTCCACGGCTCGTTCAAGCTTTGGTGCCGAGTAACGTGGAAATTGGGCCACCAGATCTACCCAACTTTGAGCGATCACGTACGCGGCTCCGTCCTCCGTGGTGATGGGACGAATCCCAGGCGGAAGTGGGTCACTCAGCAACAGAACGGCTTTGGCTGGTTCGTCCGCGAGGAGATATAGTCTGGCGTGGCCGTCGACGGCCCCGATGCGCGACAAATACGACGGATTCGACACGGCATCCGAGATACGCTTGTACAAACGCTGCGCCTGACTCAACTCACCTCGCAAAGCAGCGCAATGCGCCCATTCCAATAACCACGTTGAATTGGGCAGACCTTCCATTTCAAGCGCGCCGATGTGTTTATCGAGAAGGCGCTCAGCTTCGGCAAAACGCCCCTGCCGCATAGCGAGCCGAACTTGCTCCAAACGCAGAGCAAGTCTGTCCACCGTGCTCAGAGTGGGGAGTTGAAAAAGCTGCTGAAGGTAAGTTTGCGCTTTGGACAGATCGCCCCGTTGAATGGAGCTTTGGGTAGAAAAAAACAGGGCATGTTTCAGATTTGAGGTGTCAGCAACCTCCGCGCTCTGAAGGGCTTCGGCCACCTTGGTATGGTCGGCGCCGAGGGGCGTGGTAGACCAGGCACCCAACTCTCCCAGATCGACATGGCGGTAGATCGTGACACTCGCGTCGTCGACCCGAGCGGCATCCACAAGATTTTCTGCCGCGCCAAGATATTGACCTTCCCGACAATGAATGGCGGCCAGACGCCGGTAGATTTTGCTTCGAACGGCGGTGACGCGCGCGCTGCTTCCCATGGGTAGAATTTCTGACAACGCATCTTCCAAAATCTCGGCGGCGCCCTCATCGTCGCCGTGGATAGACAACACATCCGCCAAGGCGATCGCAGCGTTTCCTCGCGCGATAGGGCCGTCCGCCATTTCCCACTCATCTTGGAGTTCTTGAATCTCCTCTGCGTTCAAGTTCCCTTCGTGCGCGGGAGGGCTCAAATCGCCTTCCACTACCCGCAGCTCATCCCTGAATGAAAACGCATCCGGCGCCAGGCGCCGCACCAATCGAAGGGTTTCTTCATCGGGTAGAAACAACAGAACCGACGCGCCTCGACGCAATTTTTCACGGTTGAAATTGAGCGCTTTAATACTTGTCGGGGCAGCCACCTGGAGTTGAATGCAGCGGACCTGACCGGTTGGTGCGAGAGATGCTTCGGTCAGAAACGCCAACAGTTCGACCGGGGTTACCACTGCCCCAGGGGTTGACCCGAGGATAGGTTGAGGAATGTGTACACCCGATTCGGACTGGAGATGAGCCACAACGGCGGGTAGAAAAGGGGGCGGACACAAAAGAAATGCAACCATCCGCCGGCGTTCAGCCAAGCTTTGAACAATCACCTCCAATTCCAGCTCGTCGCGAACCAGAATATTTCCCGCAATGGGTAGACTCTCAGCGGGTAAAGTCATGCGGCGCCGGAAGGCTCCAACAGTTTCCACAAAATGGGGGTGACTTCATACCAGGTTTTGTCGTTGTAACACTCCAATACGCGGCCTTCATCCAGGTAGCGCCGGCCCTCTTCACTGGTGAGTGCATGGGACTCATGAATGGCGCGCAGAGCCTCGTAGTCTTGCGCGAGGAGCCCCATGGATTCACGTCGGCGCTCGTCGCGCACAATACTTTTTAGAACGCCCCCATCCACCGTGGTTCGGCCGTGGTGGCGGGCCAACCGAACCGCCGTTCGCAGCAAGCGAAAAAAATCGCGGAGCACCCCACCTGAATAAATGGTGGCGAGGCGCACGGCGTCGTTGTCAAACAAAGCGGGCTCTACCCTCATATCGAGCGCGCGGCGAAAAAACGCGTCGGCATGCGGGATAAAGGCCTTTTCTGGGTCAAACGTGCGGGGGGCTTTGTCGAGCGCGCGAACTGGATAGAGGTGTTCGAGCGAACGGCGCACGTCGAGCCGACTTGGTCCAAACACCACACCGGTGGGAACGGTGTACAAAACATGGAATGGGAGGTTGGTTAGAAATACCAGGTTGCGATCGAATATTTCGTTTTGTTGGTCGCGCGTACGCACCTTGTCGAGATCGTCTACCAAGAGGAGAAGCGAGCGGCCATTGTGCTGTTTGGTAAGGCCCTTTTGCACATCGTCTGTGAGCTGCTCAATCAGGTCGGTGAGTAAGGTTTGTTGGGTTTCCCCTATTTCACGCAGCAAACGGCGCCGGTGTTCGTTAAACTTGAGTTCTTGACGGAGTTTGACGAAGAAAACATTCACCTCAATTTGAGTGCCGGCCGTGGGTAGATTTTGGGTGCCGTCATTTAATACACGGGCCACAAAGTCATTAAATACGCGGTGCCACGTGGCCTCTTTAGACAGTAGGCCATGTTCATGACCAAAGTGGTGAACCGCCGAACACAACAAAACCAAGAGCAGCGGTGTATCGAGAATGGGAACGTGTTCAGCCTCAATACGCAGTGGAATCACTGAAAAGGCGCTTGTAATTCTGGGATCGGCGGCGAGTTTATTCACTTGTGTGCTCTTGCCGCTGCCCACGTGACCTGACAAAAACAATACCGCACGCTGTTGTGTACTCAATAATCGGTCAACAAGCGTTTCTACAAGTGGAGGGGGCGGAAGTTCACCCTGGGCAGGCTCCTCTACCGGAAGTTCAACGTACAAGGCCGAGTCGGTGGCCACGGATGACGGAGCGGCGCCAAACTCCAGTGGAACAAGTTCAAGGTAGTCGAGTGACTCACTCAACGTGGCTGCACGGCGCGGCATGGGAGAAGTGTACCGTGCGCGGCCCAAAAACTGCAAACGCTTTGCAGCTCAGCCTGAAATACAAAAAAACTCCGTGGATCTCCGTGATCTCCGTGCCTCCATGTTGATTACGACGTGTCAGGCATCGAGACATTTCAGGTCGTTGCGAGGCGGCTGAAGTTAACTCCTGGGGAGGTTCAGTTCAGGGCTTTTTCTTTTTGTCTTTTTTCTCTTTGGGCGGCCGAGGAAGGTCTTTGCAGCATCGAAACCCGGTAGAGTAGTCGTGGTATTTGGGTTCGTGCGCAATGGTCGTAAACAGGCACCCGGGACCGTGTTGGTCCGTGGTGCTGAAAAAGCCTCCCATAAAGATTCCATTGCCTTCACGCCAAGGTTGAGTGTTTCGCTCCACCTTGTCTTTGGCCAATATCTCTTGGATGTCTTCTCCAACGGGGTCACTTACCCATTCATGGAGATTGCCCACCATGTCAAAAGCACCTTCGGTACTTTGGCACTCTGGGAAAAAGCCAGATTCAGCGAGATATCCTGGCTCTTTGGCTAGTTTGGGACTGTTAAACGCTTCGTCATATCCCCATTTGCGCGGGTCACGCCCAAACATTTCTTGGAGCAAATGGGGTTTGCCAGAATTGCACTTGTTGGCTTTTTTGCGATTGCCGTAAGGGAAGGTCCACCCCTTGTTGCCTTTGCAACCGCGCATCCACTCTTCGCGTTTACACAGGCGTTTACCAGACGCTTTACATGCCGCCTGTGCCGTTGTTCGGCTGATGTACGCCTGGGGGAAAACGTCTTTTGCGTTGCGGGCCCAATAGGTAACTCCCGTCTCTGGAACTTCGTAATACGGGTGGGGAGTCACTGTGCCGTCGGGGCCGAGCGTCACCAGATGCCCTTCAAATCGGTCAAGACAGTAGAAACGACCGGGGCGAACCATGTCATCGGGACACGTCGGTTCAACCGATGCGTCGGCGCCGGCGTCTCCCGCGTCTCCCGCATCGGAGTCAATGCCCGCATCACCGGCGTCAACATCGGGCCCCGCATCCACGGCGGCAGGTGCTTCACTTGCTGAAGACGCGCTTAAAGGCGCTGAAGCGCTCGCGGATGCCGCCGGGGTTGCGCCCGCGGGAGTGCCCGCATCACACGCGCTGAGAGACGCCGCGAACGCAACGATCGAGGAAACTGCCGCGACATACTTCATGCGACGCCCCACGGTGTACGGCGCATCGGCCGTTTTCGCAATCAATTGGCAAAACGTTAGATCGCGCTGCCGGCGCGGGCCGCGGCAAAACCCGCCAGCTCGTGCGATGTCACCGCTTCAACCTCTTCAAGCGCGGCGCGGATTTTTGCGGCAAACACCGCATCGAACGGGCGTTTGGCCTGCTCTTGATTGGCCAGCAACACTTCAAGTTCGGCGGCGGCCAAACTCACGCCTCGGAAACCGTACGAACCGCCGGCACCGTGCATTCTGTGAGCAAGGGTTTGAAGGTGCCTGAGCGCGGTGGAATCACCCGCGGCGCACGCCGCTGCACCGGCGGCGTTGAGATCGGAGACCAGGTTTGGAAGACTCTCTGCGTATTCAGCTTGAAGCTCGGCAAGTGCGGCGGTGATCGCAGCTTGGCGCGCGCGCTCTTGAGGGGTCATTGGCTCGGCCACAAAAACGTCCTCCTCCGAGACGTGAATATCACATCACATCGGTTGATTGGATCGGTTTTATCGTGTGCGGACGCGTTCGTAGTCTGAAGCCGCTTTGTCTACTACCTCGTAGTCGCGCGCCGCTCGCTCGGCTTCGGCAACCAGGTCGGCCGTAAACATCGACAAGCCCCAAATTCCGTTTTGCCGCCGCCGAAACGCGTAGCGCGTGCCGAGAGTTGTTTCAATGCTGGCGCGATCGGCGTTGACTTCAACTTTGGCGATGCCGGAGAGGTCGCGTCTCAGCCGGCCGACATACCCTTTTTGCTCGGCAATCAGCACCCAAACATCGGCACCGTCGGGTGCTTCGGCAAACGCGCGGTACTGATCCAAGAGACGTGTGCGCTCGGGCTCGGGGTACGTTGATTGGACTCGATCGGCGGCTTTTTTTCGATAATCGCGAATTGTGTACGCAGCGTGTTGGGCCGCGTCTTCGAGGTACGCAAAACATCCGCGCGCGTCGCCGTCACCCAACATGGCGGTAATTCGCAGGTAGGCGCCCTCGGGAGTTGTGTCGGGTGGAAACGCCACCACGTTGCGCCACACGAGGCCAACGGCGGCGACCGCGCCGAGCACAGCGCCGCCAATCACCAACGTGCGGCGTTTGACAGGCGGCGGCTTTGTTTGCGGCTCACTCATGCGGCGGGGTTCCGACGCGCTCGTACCGCACTTAAAAATGGCGGGCAAAGAGCTATTTTTGAGAGTACACAATGCGCTTCAACATGTGTACACATTTCGAAGCACCAAGGCCCTCGTGCCGGCGGCGTTTGACTCGTGGTAGGAAAGGCCGTGCTGAACGGGTCCAAAGTGGCGGTGGTGATCCCTTCGTATAACGAAGAAGCGTGGATCGCCGAAACCGTGTCCACGATTCCAGAGTTTGTGGACCACATCATTTTGGTGGACGACGCGTCGACCGACGCCACGTCGCGCGTTGCGCATTCGCTGCCCGACGGTCGACTGGAAATTGTTCGACACGAGACAAATCGCGGCGTGGGCGCGGCGATCGCCACCGGGTATCGAACGGCGCGCGCTCGTGGAGCCGAGGCCGTTGCGGTGATGGCCGGCGACGGACAAATGCACCCGGCCGATCTGTATCGCGTTGTTGAACCTATCGTTCAGCAAACCCACGACTACGTGAAAGGCAATCGGCTCACACATCCCGATGTGTACCGTTCAATGCCGCTTGCTCGGCTTGCCGCCGGGCACGTGCTCGGAAGACTCACCGGGCTCGCGATTGGGAAGCCGCAGCTCAGCGACAGTCAGTGTGGGTACACAGCGATCTCGGCGCGGGCCATCGACGCTTTGGATCTCGACCGGCTGTGGCCTCGGTACGGTTATCCCAACGATTTGTTGGGTGAGATCGCAAGGCGCGGATTGTCTATTGGAGAGGTGCCCGTGCGCCCCGTTTACCGCGGTGAAGCGAGCGGCGTGCGCCCATGGCATGTGGGAACGGTAATGTTTCTTTTGGCGCGCACAGTGTTGCGAAGAGCCAATGAAAGGCGTCGCGAACATTTGGAGAGGAGCTGAACGGAGCGAAGGGGGACAAGTTCATGGTGTACACTCGGTATAGAGACGCGGATGTGTACACATAAGGGTTTCGGCTGAAGGATGCGGCCCGCATTGCACGAGCCGCGTTTGCATGGGTGGAGGACGCGCCGTTTGGATTGGTGTGTACTCAGACGTCTTTGCCCTTTTCAGCCTTTTCAGCCTTCTTGGGCATTTTGCTTTCAAGCGAGGTCTTCAAGTTGCGGACCGCTGTGCGAACCGCCTTAACCTCGTCTTTTGAAACGTTGCCGTCCTTCACAGCCGCCTTGGTCGCAGCGCGCACCGCGTCGGCACCGGTGTCAAAGTCCTTCAAGATCTGCTTGCGTTCGGCTTCAGAAAGGCTGCTCTTCGCAAGCGCATTCGTCAGCTTTGTCTTGGCGCGATCGAGTCGGTTATCAACCGCCTTGGTGAACTTGTCGGCGCTGATCGGCAGCTCGATGCGGCGGTGTCCCTTTCCTTTTCCTTTTCCTTTTTCACCCTTCGCATCATCACTTTTGCCTTTTTCGCCTTTGCCCTTGCCGTGTCCCTTCCCCTTGCCGTGCTCAGCCGTTTTGTCTCCGGCGTCGTCGGCCATCGCGGGCGCAGCAACGGAAGAAGCGAACGCGAGCGAGAGAGCAACGAACAGGGGGCGAACGATCGAGCGGAACATCATTTGAGTCTCCTTGCCGCGGCAGGTTGTGCGGCTTACGGGATTGCGTAATTGCACGCTGCGTGCCGACTCTCGATCGCTCGTTTGTTCGAGAAATCCCTTTGATTTAGGGTGCGGTAGCACATCCGCACCTGCGGACGGCTCCGCAGTTTTCCGTCGAGGCTTCCCCTTCCAATAAAAGATTGGGTATTGTCCGCACCATGTCCTTTCCGGTTTTCCTCGGCGGTCTGTTTGGTGCGATCTCGCTCGCGGCGTTTCTCGGCTGGTTTTTCTCGCGCGGCGACGCTCACCATTGAGTGTACACACGGCGGCTTAACACCGCCCCGCCCGCCGAGTGCGCGTCACGGTTGACGTGCCAGGGGCTTTAATCGCCGCCCTTCATTCCAAAGCGCGTCATCATGCGCTGCACGTGGCGCCGATCAACGCCCGCTTCCCGCGCCGCACGTGAAACGTTTCCATCGCAGCGTTCGAGCAATGTGGTGAGGTACGCGCGCTCAAAGCGCTCCACCCACTCATCTTTTGCTTCGTGATAGGGCAGCGACAAGAGCGCACGATCCACATCGCCGCCCGAACCCATGTGTACACCTGCTTCGGCACCGCCGCCCGCGCCGCCCGCCCACGCCGCGGGATCTCCGGGTGCACCCACCGCGCCAAGCACCGCCCAGCGCTCCACAACGTTTCGCAATTCACGCACGTTTCCTGGGAAATCGTAGCGAAGGAGCATGAGCATGGCGCGCTCGTCGAGACGTGCGAGCGGTGGCAAACCTGCGGCCGAACGCTTGCGAGCAAGCTCGTCCTGAATGTGCTCGGCCAACATGCGTACATCACCGGCGCGTGTTCGAAGCGGCGGAATGCGAACCACAACAACCGCGAGACGAAAGTACAAATCTTGGCGAAAACGCCCGGCGGCAACTTCACGCGCGAGCGATCGATTTGTGGCGGCAATCACCCGCACATCCACGCTCCGCGCGCGATCGGATCCAACAGCCTTTACCTCGCGGCGTTCAAGAACGCGAAGGAGCTTGGCCTGCATGTCGAGCGGCAATTCACCCACTTCGTCGAGAAAAATGGTGCCGCGATCAGCTGCCACAAACGCGCCGGGCCGAGGTCTGTCGGCGCCCGTGAATGCGCCTTTTTCGTGGCCCAAAAGCTCACTTTCCAAAAGTTCGCGTGGAATGGCTCCGCAGTTTACGGCGATGAAGTCACCGCTGCGCCCACTGCTCTCGTGAAGTCCTTCGGCTGCGAGTTCTTTGCCGGTGCCCGTTTCACCTTCGAGAAGAACGGTGAGATCGGTTGCCGCCACACGCTCAAGCAACGCAAACGTTTCACGCATTGCGGCGCTTTGTCCGAGCATGCGACCGAAGCGCGCGCGCGGCGAGATCTCCTGCTCCACCGACTCGGCAAGCGGAACGAGACGCAGGACTGTTTGACCGAGCCGAATGAGGGTTGGCTCCGCGATCGTGACGCGCTCGATGCGCAGATCGCCAACGAACGTGCCATTGGTGGATCCGAGGTCAAGCAGCGCATACCCCGCGGCTGAAAGCCTCACTGCCAAGTGTTCACGCGACACCGATGCATCGGCGAGCGGCACGTCGGCTTCTTCACTGGAGCCGATGCGAACTTCATCTTGAGCAAACGTAAAAACCGCGTTTTTGTCGCGGTCTTCGCGCGCGTCGACGATCTCAACGCGCAGCTTTCGAATGCGCCGAACGGTCGGGCCCGTGGTGGCTTCAATCACCTCGGTTACGGGAATGCGCTTGGATCCCGCGGGGGCACTGCCTGTGGGTTTGGGCGTCGTCGTCACGCGGAGAGGTCGCACGATAGCACGATCGCCACGCCGATCGCGCTGAATCACGCGCGCGAAGATGTCGGCGCAGTGGACACATCTGAAGTGGTGGTCACTCGAAGCAAGCGGTGTTGGGTGATGAGCATGAGTACCGCACCGCTCAGCGCCACAAGACCGCCGAGCCACTGACCCGCTGTGAGACGCTCGGCAAAAAGAAAATACGAAGCCGCTGAAACGCAGAACGGTTGAAGCTGAATCACGCCGGCAGTCACGGTGATGCCGAGTCGCGCAATGCTCACGTAATAAAACACGTGGCCGAGCGCGATCCCGATCACCGACGAAAGAAGCAACAAGGCTATTTCGCCCCGGGGCAAACTCAACACAACCATGCCCCTATTTTTGGCCAACAGGAGCATAAGTGTCACCATCCCGAGAGCCGTATACTGACTGATTACAGAAAAGGCCAATATCGGTGGCTGACCGTGCATATTGCGCCTCACACTCAGGCCGTAGGCGGCAAAAAGTACACCCGCGAGCACTGCCAGCAAGAAGCCTTCTCCGCTGGCCCCTTGAAAGACATTGCCGAGCAGCGCCATCAAAACGTTGCCGCCGAAAACAAGGGCCATTCCAGCAACAAATTGCGGTGAGCGCAGGAGCCTTCTTTCGGCTGGAAAAAGGGCCGCGGCACCGAGTCCCACAAAGACAATTTGGGTGCGCATGCCAAACGTTAAAAGGCCGGGCGGCGTGCGGTAGTGGGCGAGCGCAAATGCCACTTGACCGAGGCAGTTGAAAACACTGGGCATAACAGCTTTTTGCAACAAGCCCTTTGGCAAGGTGCCTTTTTTGCCATTCCAAAGAAGCACCGGCAGCCAAAGCAATGCGGCAAACCCGTACCGAATGCCGTTGGATGTGTACGCATCAATCGATTCTGCAAAATGCCGCAGAAACAGAGGCACACTCGCCCACCCTGTCAGGGTGAGAATCACTGTCACAAACCCGCTTGAACGCGTGTCCTTTGTCATTGGGGCGGGGGGCCGACCCCCCGCAACGCCCCCCGCTTAGCACATTGGGCAGATGCGCGTGTTGGCACTTTTTTCACGCCGAAACATCGCGCGTTACGGGTCGTCGGCCGGTGCATTGGGCGCGCGTTCGGGGAGCACAAGCACCAAGTGTTCCCCGGGTTTCACCGCAAAGGGAATTTCACGGCGCGCGCCTTTTTGCGTCACGAGCGTCAACGCATGACTGCCCGGCGACACAGGCATCGCCACGCCGTCGGCAAACGTCAGCTTTCTCCCGTCGAGGTACACATCGGTTCGCTTTGAAACGTTGCCGTCGATAGAAAACGACGGACCGCGCCCGCGCTGCGAAAAACGACCGACAAAAAACCCCACTCCGAGAGCCGCCACAACGAACACCAGCGCAATGACGATCGCAGGCGCCGACGAACGTGTACGCAATGTGGGCGGCGGTCGCGATGTATCAACGTTCAAAGGCGTCTGGCGCGGAATGTGTACAATCGGCGCCTCGCGAAGCGTTGGGATCTTCTCAGCGCCGTCGCCTGAAACACTTGGCATCGCGGCCGTGGGAGTGAGAACGGGTGCCTGGGCGGGAGCGGCCATTGGAGCGAGCGCCGTCATCACCGGCTCCGCTTCCAAGGTATTTCGAGGCGCCGAGTGCGTGGGTACACTCGAAGGGTCGGCGCCGGAGGTGAACAGCGTCACACGCTCTGCGAGCACTTCACGGGAGGCGCCGGTCGCAAACATCTCCGCCCATTGAGCCGCCGTTGGCCGCGCGTTCGGGTCGCGATCGAGGGCGCGGACGAGGCCGTCGATCTCGCGGCCCAAGTTGTGTACACGTGGTGGAATTTCGCGCCCGGCCGCCTCGACCAAACCGGCTTCTTGAAACAGCCGCCTTCCGAGAGCCGCTTCAGCCAAACACACAGCGAGCCCGTACACATCGCGGGGCGGGTGTGCGGCGCCCGCCGTTGCCGCCTCGGGCGCGGCGTAACCCCGCGTGCCCACAATGTCGCCGCCGCGTTCGTCGCCGACTCGGGCGCACAAGCCGAAATCGATAAGTGTACACTCGCCGGCATCGTCGACAAAAATGTTCGATGCGGTTACGTCGCGGTGTACCCAGCCGGCGGCGTGAAGTTTTGCCAGCGCGCGCGCGATGTCTTTACCAATGATGCGCACACTTTCACTGGGCAACGGGGCGTTGCGTTCAAGCAGGCCGGCAAGCGTTTGGCCCCGCAGGCGCTCCACGGCAACGTACGGCAGCCCCGCAATTTCTCCCGCGGCTTCGAGCGTGACGATGCCGGCGCCTCGCACCTGAGAAAGCACTTCCGCCTCGCGAAATAGAGCCTGCGCCGCCCGGCCTGAGGGTCGTTCACCGAGCGGTGGACGTTTGAGAACGAGGAGCCTGCCCGATGTGTCTCCCAATCGAACGGCAAGAAACACCTGGGCCATGGCGCTCTGGGCGAGCGGCTGCACCAACAAAAATTGGCCAAAAACCTCGGGATCTGTGGGCATGACAAGCGAGACGCCGCCGGACCGAAACACGCGCCGACGAATGAAGTGGCGTTTATGGAACGATTGGTTCCCCGGGTGAAACCAAATCGATCGGCGAGGCGGTCGCCGCTCCGCGTGGTGTCTGTCGAATCGCGTGCCTTGACCAAAACGCGGCGCAAGGCGACGCTTCGGCCCCGCATGCGCACTCAAACATCGCGACCCGGTTTTGCCACTGCTCTGCTTCTTGTCACCGCAGCGCTCGGCTCGGCCTGTGCCGAGTGGAAGGCGCCGGCCCCTCCACCGGGAATGCCGCTCGCCGCACCGCCGCGCGAAAAGAAAGTGTCAATTAAGCCAAAGGGGTTTAATACCCCGGGCCTCAAGCTCGCGGCTTTTTCATCGCGCTTTATCACCGATTGGCTCAACGCCGACCCGTCAAAAGGCCGTGAGTTGGGGTTGCACGAATATGACGGTCGCGTCGCGGACTACGATAAAACCGCCATTTTGAAGCGCATTGACGCGCTCACAAAAGCTCGCGCTGAACTTGCTGCAATCGACAAAGCGGCACTCTCGCCGAACGAAGCGCTCGACCAGGCCGTGTTGCTTCAACAGATTGATCTGTACCTATTTCGCGCCGTCGACATGGCCGAATGGCAAAAGAACCCCCGCTTCTATGAAGATCTGTTTGGGGTAAATGCCTATTTGGACCGAGATTACGCCCCCATTGCGGACCGCGCCAAACAGCTTGTTACGCACGAAAAAGCCGCTCTTTTGCAGGTGAAACACATCACGGCCAACTTGAGTGGTCCCCTTTCCAAAGCGGTGACAGAAACGGCAATTAAGGTCTACAAGGGGTATGTTGACTACCTGCAAAACGATGTTGTCAAACAGTTGAAAGATGTGGGGGACGCGGCATTTCAATCTGAGTTCAAACAGACGAACTCCTCGCTTGCCGCTGAGGCGCAGAAGATCGTCGACCATCTGACAAAGGTGGAGTTGCCGCGCGCCGACAACTCCCATGTTTTGGGGCCGGACAAGTATAAAAAACTCCTCTTCGTCCAAGAAGGCCTATCCACCTCCCTCGCCGACTTCAAAGCAATGGGAGAAAAAAACCTCCTTGAGAACAAGAAGGCCTATCAGGCCCTTCAAAAGAAGGCGAAAATCTCCAGGCCGCAGGCGTCTGAACTGCTCGCCGGGGCCACCAAACTCATGGACGCTTCGCGTGAGTTTTTGGTTAAAAAAGACCTGGTGACAATCCCGACGGAAGACAAAGCCGTCTTAAAAGAAACTCCACCCTTCATGCGCTGGAACAGCGCTTTTCTCAACCCACCCGGCCCTTACGAAAAAGTGGCCACCACGGCTTTTTATTACATCACTCTTCCCGATCCTTCTTGGCCCAAAAAAGAGCAGGAAGAGTACATTATGCCGTGGGGCACCCTTCTTTCTACCACTGTACACGAAGTGTATCCTGGACACTTCCTTCAAGGTCAATGGGAGCGAAAGGCCCCCACCCGTGTTCAAATGACGTTCGGTGCCTATTCATTCATTGAAGGGTGGGCACACTACACAGAACAAATGATGCTTGAAGAAGGGTTTGGCGCGGACGACCCACAAAACAAGCTTGGTCAGCTCTCCGATGCTCTTCTTCGCAACTGTCGGTTTGCCGCATCACTGGGCATTCACACCGAAGGGTTGAGTTTGGATCAGGTCGCCAAACGCTTTCAGAAAGACTGTTTCCAAGACAAGGCCACCGCGAGAGAACAGGCTGTGCGCGGCACATTTGACCCCGGGTATTTTGCGTACACACTGGGCAAAATCCAAATCTTGGAATTGCGCGAAGAAGCCAAAAAGAAGCTCGGAGACAAGTTCTCCCTCAAGCGATTCCACGACGCGCTCCTATCGCACGGCTCACCCGCTATCCCCCTCATTCGCGATCGCGTGCTCGCCGAACTTGGCGCCCAATAACAGACCCAGTCGAACGGGGTCGCAAAGCACGCTCCTGAATAACTCCGTGGTATCTGCTCGCTTTTGACGCTCGAATGCGAGTAGCCTGCCCTTGGTTTTTCTGTTCGGAGGCGGTTCGCAATGCGCACGGGCGACGTGCTCAAAGGCAGATTCGAACTCGAACGCCTCGCGGAAAAAGGCGGAATGGGCGCCGTTTACCAGGCGCGCGACCTTGAGACAAATCAGCCCGTCGCGCTCAAGGTGCTCCACCCCTACGCCATGATCGAAGCGCCGCGCATGGTCCGCGAGGCGCACGCGCTTATGAAGCTCCGCCACCCCGGGATTGTCCGGTATGTACACCACGGCGAACTCGACGATGAGCGGCCTTACCTCGCCATGGAATGGCTCGACGGTGAAGACCTTCGCCACTGTCTCAAACGGCGCGAGCTGCGCATGAGTGAAACCGTCGCGCTCGGGTTTCGAATTGCGGAAGCCCTATCGCACGCGCACGCAGCGGGGATCGTTCACCGCGATATCAAACCGTCAAACTTGTTTCTGTGCGGCGGCCAAGTGAGCCAAGTCAAAATTATCGACTTTGGTGTGGCCCGCGTTCCCGAACCCGCGCGTGAAGCCACAAGTTACGGGGCCGTTCTCGGAACAATTGCGTACATGGCGCCTGAACAGGCCCGCGGCTCTCGTGAAGTTTCGTCGCTCGCCGATGTGTTTTCCCTCGGATGTGTACTCTTTGAGTGCGCCACTGGAAAACGCGCATTTTCAGGTGATGACGCCATGGCAGTCCTCGCCAAAGTGCTTGTCACGGAGCTGCCGCGCGCACGTCAGGTCAACCCCAATGTGCCGCGTGAACTCGACCGCCTGCTCGCCCGGATGTTGGCCAAAGACCCGAGTGAAAGGCCAAGCGCCGCCGAAGTTGCACGCTCGCTCGACGGTCTCACAGAACGCACCGTTTCGGGTGGCGACACCACATCCAACGCGCTTTCCCAAACCGGCAAAACAGCGGCGCTCACCGGTGGAGAAAGGCGCGTTGCAAGCGTTGTCCTTGTGCGCCCTGCGCTGCGTCTCGCCGGCCCGGAAGATATCACCACATCAAAAACAGCGATGATGTCCGAGGTTTCACGCCTGGCGCGACTCTTCGGCCCCGACGCGGCTCGTGTCGATCGGCTCGTTGACGGAACCGTATTCGCGATTGTGACGGGCAAAACAGCCGCACAAGATCAAGCGCTCATGGCCGCGCAATGTGCGCTCGCGCTTCGTTCAGAAGTCTCACTCGGAGCCATGAGTCTCGTCACCGGAAGCGGTGAAGTTTCAGCCGGCCAATGGGTAGGTGAAGCGCTTGAAGTGGCGGCTCAACTGGTTCGCGTTGAAGAGCGGCGCGCTGAAAAAGAAAGTGTACCTTTCAGCATTCGAATCGACGATGTCACGGCGGCGTTGCTCGGCGGACGCGCTGTGATTGAAAAAGACGTCCACGGATCGCGTCTTGTTGGCCTGCGATCCGATGAACCGATAGGTCGCACATTGCTTGGAAAACCCACGCCGTTTGTGGGCCGCGAGCGCGAACTGACGTTGCTTCAATCCACTCTCACCGAGTGCGCAGAAGAGCCTGTCACGCGCGCCGTGGTTGTTACAGCACCGCCCGGAGGCGGAAAATCAAGGCTTTTGCGTGAACTGTTGAGTCGAGTTCCGCCCGATTTCTCAGTGTGGATCGCGCGCGGCGATCCAATGCGCCACAAATCGCCGTTTGGAATGCTTTCGCAAATCCTTCGAAAACTGGCCGATCTGCGCGACGACGAACCTGCGAGTGTACAAGTTGAAAAACTCCTTTCGCGCGTTCGTCGCGCCGAAGTCGACCCATCGGACGAGGTACGCATTGCCGAGTTTCTAGGCGAAATCGTGGGCGTTGCGTTTCCAGAAGACGTGAGTCCAAAACTGCGCGCGGCTCGCAACGACACCATGTTGATGGGGGATCAAATGCGCCGCGCATGGGAAGATTTTGTGCACGCGGAGTGTGAAAAACAGCCCATTTTGCTCGTGCTTGAAGACTTGCACTGGGGTGATCTACCCACCGCCAAACTAATCGACGGGCTGCTCCGAAGGCGCGATCTGCCGCTGTTTGTTCTCGCCCTCGGCAGGCCCAACGTGCTCGCTTCGTTCGCGGGTTTGTTCCGGTCGAGTCATGTCATGGAGGTGGCTCTTCCAGAACTGTCGAAACGCGCGGGGGAGCGACTCGTACGCGAAGTGCTCGGCAAAAACGCCGCTCCAGAAAGAGTTGCCCACATTGTTGAACACGCGGGTGGAAACGCCTTTTTTCTAGAAGAACTCATTCGAGCTGAAGTGGAAGGTCGCGGAGAAAAAGTGCCCGGCACCGTGCTCGCAATGGTGCGTACACGTCTCGAAAACATGGAGAACGACGCGCGCCGCCTCCTTCGCGCGGCCAGCGTTTTTGGATCGTCGTTTTGGCGCGCCGGGGTTGAAGCGCTCATCGGGGTAGAATCAAAAAGCCCAGACGTGAGCGGCTGGCTCGCAGAACTGTTGGAACGCGAGTTGATTGTTTTGCACGACGACGGGCGTTTCGCAGAAAGTGAAGAGTACACATTTCGACATGCCATCGTGCGCGAGGCTGCGTACGCAATGCTCACCGACGCCGATCGAACACTCGGTCATCTGCTCGCGGCGCAATGGCTTGTAAACGTGGGTGAACGCGATGCGGCCGCCCTCGCACGTCACTTTGAGTTGGGCGGCGACTTGGCGAGGGCGGCCTCGTTTTACCTCGGTGCGGCGGAACAGGCGCTTGAAGGAAATGACCTTGATGCGGCTCTTTCTTGTGCCGAACGTGGAATCGTTTGCGGTGCGTTCGGCGACGAGCGAGGTGGACTCAAGTTGATTGCGGCCGAAGTGTTTCGCTACCGGGGTGAGCCCGCGCTTGAACAGCAGGCCGCGCTTGAAGCCATGGCGCTTCTGCCGCGCGGCGGCTCCAAGTGGTACATGGCAGCGAGCCAAGCAGCCATTGCGAGCGGAAAACTGGGCGATCGCGATCGGCTTGAGTCGGCCGCGTCTGAACTCATTGCCGAGATTGTGCGGGCCAATGGGGCTGTCACCTCGGTAATGACCGTCGCAGCTGCGCGCGCCTCCATTCCACTTGTACTCGCGGGCCTTCGTTTACCGGCCGAAGCGCTCCTTTTGCACCTCGAAACGCACGCCGACAGCGCGGTGCTCGCCGAGCCCGCGGCGGCAGCATGGGTACACCTTGCTCGGGGTACACATGCGGCCGAAATGGGTGATTGTCTGCCCGCCGTTGAACACATGACCCTTTCTCAAACGATGTTTGAAGAAGCCGGCGACGTGCGCGGCGCTTGTGCTCAGTCTGCTAATATCGGCTGGACAAGCCTTGAAATCGGTGATGTCGCGGGTGCAGAACTGGCACTCACCTCGGGAATTGAACGTGCTCAGCAGCTCGGCCTCGCACACGTTGTATTAAACGCGCGCATTCATCTGGGCCTTTTGCTGGGTAGAAAAGGCCAATTTGTGGAAGCGGAGTCCCATGTCCAAGAGGCCATTGGGGGCTTCGTGAGTGGCAAAAATCAGCGCATGGAGGCCATTGCGAGGCGCGCTTTGGCCGAGGTACTCTATGAAGCCAATCAACTTGGGCGCGCTGAAATCGAAGCCCAAAAGAGCGCTGCACTGGCGGCAAACATGGCCCCTATCAAAGCGTATTCTCTGGCAACTTCCGCGCGTGTACTCTTGCGTGCGGGTCGGGTAGATTCGGCTTTGGAAGCCGCAGAAAACGCGGCGACGCTTCTCGATCGGCAAGGTCAAATGGTCCAAGGTGAAGCGTGTGTACGCGCCACACTTGTTGAAGCGTTGAGTGCGGCAAACCTGACAGAGCGGGCGCGCACAGCCCTCGCTGAAGCGCGAAATTGGCTATCTGAAAGGGCTACACGCTTTCCGCAAGGCCCGCTGCGCGACCGTTTCTTAAACAACGTGCCCGACAACAAACGCCTGTTGTCAATGGACCGTATTCAGGCCCATTAGCCGTCAACAACCAATTGGCACCGTCGCTGCGCGAAATAGTCAAAAGCGCGGTGGCGCGACATGGTTAGTCAGGTGGAATTGGCCTTTACAAGCGTCCACACCCCAAGAGCGATAAACAGCGCCCCGGCCGCGCGACGAATCCACACCGGTGGAATGTGACGAGCCACCGCTTCGCCCGCAATCACCGCAATGGCCGAAGTGGCAACAAGGGCCGTTGCGCTCGCGCCGAACACTGTCCACCGTGACGATCCGCTCGACGCAAATGACAGAGTTGCGAGCTGCGTTTTATCGCCCATTTCAGCTAGAAAAATGGCCAAAAACGTTGACCCGAACAGCTTCCAATCCATGCCGACAGGGTTGCATTGATTGAACGGTTCCGGCTCAGAAGTTTTTTCGGCCGGTCACTTTAGATTTACCACACCCAACCCGCCGCCGTATTTGGTCACATACAGGGCCTCGCCCACCAATGTCAGACCACGCGCCGACCCGCGCGTTGCAATGGCACCTTCCAACACCGGTACATCGGGAACCGAAGCATCAAACACCAAGATCCCCTGTTCTGTTGCGGCCACAAAGAGCTTGTCGTCTCGGGCTGTCACATCACGCGCGCCGCCCAAGTCTTCACTCCAGTAGGTGAGAACAAGCGCGTCGGGATTGGAAATATCAAACACCGAGAGGCGCTGTTTGGTGTCGTGATACCCTTCAAAATCCCGCACAAACGTGGTTGCAAAAAGTCTACCCGGTAACGCGGGTGAACTGGCGATCGACGTGACAATATCGTTTCCGGGAAAGTCGTAAGACGACACAATTATGGGTGATGAAGGTACCGAGACATTAAGCACGGCGATCCCTTTTCCACCCGAGTAATAAAGGCGATCTCCAATCAACTCTAAATCGGAGCAACCACCCGTGAGCATGTTCAGATCCCCAAGGAGTGAGATCTCCTTGGGCGCTTCAGGAACCGAAATATCGTATGTTCCAAGCCCCTTGTTGCCCACGCAAAGGTACACAAGATTCGGGTCGGCGCTTGGGATGACAGCCCCGGATCCGTCGCTTGTTTGAAAATTGGCAACCAGGCTGGGCGAAGCCGGATTTTCAGCCGAAAATATAGACAATCCCGCTCGACCGTCACCCACAACAACCAGGTTGCCAATGGCCGCCACGCCCACGAGCCCCACGTCACGCTCCACACCGGGACTGTCTGTCAGGGCCAGGGGGAGCGGCGCAAGCGGATTGGACACGCTGTACGTTTCAAGCCCTCTCGAAGACGAAGTGGCATACAAATAACCGTCTTTCACAGCCGCACCCTGAACGGCTCCCCACCCATTTTTTTCAACATACGAAGGCGAGGTATCGGTGGTTGCCGAAACTGTGTACACAGTCAACCCGGCATCTCCGCCGATAAATGTGTTTTTCCCATCTGTCGCAATGGAGTTGATACGCCCCGCCGCTTTCAGCGTGGCCCCGGCGATCAACTGGCCTCCATCGCCAATGTTCACCCGCATACCGCCGGACAGCGCCGCCGCGGCAAAAATAGACCCATTAAAGGCCTGCATATCAATCAGGTTGTCGGCACAGTTCGCTGAACAGACACCCTGCGGCCCAAGCAGGTGACTCACGAACACCGGACTTTGGGGGTTGGAAATATTAAACGACTCAAAACCGGCGTACCCCAAACTCACCACAAGCGTGGTGCCGCTGATGGCCACATCTGAAGCTGGAATAGCCGTTCCAAACGTATCGGGAACACCCACTGTCTTGTTGTCCGAAAGCAGCACCGGAGCGGCCGGATTTTGAACGTCGTAAAGCTGAAAAGCGCCCTGCCTGTCTACCGCCGCCAACACGCCATTTTCATAAGCCACCGAGAGAACGCCGGCCTGCCCACCACCCGACCAAATATCCACCACACCGGCAGGATCAGTCACGTCGGCAATGCGCATGCCCATGACGTTGTCGGCAATGACCAAATAGGTTTTGCCATCTTTTTCAAACGTTGTTGTTTTAATGGCCTGTCCCGGACTGCCCGCCACACCCAGCAAAATCGGCACTTCAGGATTTGTCACATCGTAAATGGCAGTTCCCCAAGGCCCCGACGCCACATAAGCGCGGTTTTTATCCACTCGAATGTGAACCGGAGTTGGGTCCATCATCACTTCTGTTTTGAGAACCGGCGCTTCACCATTGGAAATGTCGTACACCTGCATTCGCCGCCCGGTGGGCGACACAGTGATCAACCGATCTCCAACAATAGCGCTGTCATTTACCTGCGTGGGCCGCAGAGGCTCGGGCTCGCTCACCGGCACCAATGTCTTAAACGCCAGTTCAGCCGGCTCACACTCGGTTTCATCTTTGCCTGTAACGCCTGCAAAATACAGCGCGTATTCTCCCCAATATCTCAGCGCCTTGTCAGGCACCACGCGGACGCCTGTTTCACCCTCGGGAAACACAGTATAGGTGACTGTTTCACCACCCAAGAGCGAAAATGCGCCGGTTGCGTCAACGGTAGAGAAGTCAATTGGCCGATCGTATTCAATAACGATCTCTGTATTGATGTTGACGCTCGTTTCACCAAAACTCGGGGTTGTGGAGGTGACATGGCAACTGGCACCTTCACCTTCAACCACCGCCACCCAACAGCCCGACGAGCCCAACGCGAACGCAAGCGGCAAGGAGGCCAACATGACCCACCGGCGTTTGCCTCTTGTTTCAACGTCGCGTTTGCTAGCCAAGAACATCACCGTTCCTCCGGGGAGCGCGTTTGAGAGTTTGGGTCGCCGATAGAATATCAAGTACCAACCGCTTTTTGTTCAACCGAATACCGCGATCGGCAATCCATGTAGAAACGGCCAAAACATAGAAAGCGCTCGGCATTAGTAACACGCCCGCCGCAGACCATTCATATCAGGCCACGCTTTTCGCAATCAAAGCTTGATGCCAGCCCAGGTGCCCGAAGGTCTCCCGGTCCGGGAAACAACCGGCGGCCCGTTGCCCGGTGGTAGCGCCGCGCGCCCGACCTTGGTAAGAGAAATATCCGCGCCGAGGTTTTGCCGGCGGAGGTGAGGCGCAATGACGAAGCTACGTAACCTTTGGCGACCCGTCGGTCTGTGTACACTCACCGTACTCCTTATGGGCGCCGACGGCGACGGCTGTTCAAGCACCCCTATTGCGGTTGATCCCGGCACAACCATTCGCATGGACATGGCCAACACGGCTGACTTCTACGCGTCACCGTTTCCGAGTGAACATCGCAGAACCGCAGACGGAAAAGTTGTTTTTGAGGGGTTTCCAAACAAAGGCGGTGTTTCTCTCGTTGACCAAATCAGCGAGATCGTCAAACGCGACGCCGACGGATTTGGCACTTCATCAGGTGTTTATTTCACCGTCACAGACGAAATTGACCCAGCGTCGCTCCCGAGCGACATGCGCAAAAGCCTTGAAAACGAGGCCTCTGTGTTTCTCGTTGGGGTCGATCCAAAAGCACCTGACTTCGGCGTTCGATATCCCATCACCGTTGGGTTTGAGCTTGACGGCGGTCCGTTTGGTGCCCCCAATCTGCTTTCGCTGCTCCCGTATCAAGGTGTACCTTTGCGACCGGGTACACTTTACGCTGCCGTCGTTCGGCGCACCGTTAAAGATAAAAGCGGCAAGCCCCTCGGTGAGTCGAGCGTTTTGCGCGATATCTGGCAAGGAGCCCTGCCAAACGGCATGACAGATGCCGCTGCAACAGACTACCGCACAGCCATCGGCGCCGTTCAAGGTCAAGGTGTTGCCCTTTCAGATTTGGCCGCCCTCGCCGTATTTCGAACGGGAAATCCCGTTGAACAAATGGGTAAGTTTGTGGCTCACGCCCTCTCTCAACCTATCCCCGAGCCGCTCGCCCCGTTTGAAGCACAAGAAGTATTCGATAATTTCTGTGTGTTCCACTCCACCGTTAAAATGCCTACTTACCAAGCCGGCGATCCTCCTTATGACACCGTCGGCGGCGGTTGGGGAGTGGATGAAAGTGGCAATCCCGCCGTTCAAGCCTACGAAGAAGCCAACTTCGTTATCACCCTTCCTCGCGCGCCCATGCCCGAAAAAGGTTTTCCAATCGTCGTATTCAGCCGCACAGGCGCGGGTGGAAATCGCCCTCTTGTAGACCGCGGCGTGCGCGCGGAAAACGGCGGAGAGGCCATTGAACCCGGCACCGGACCTGCCATGGAGTTTGCCAAAGTGGGATTTGCCGGCAGCAGCATTGACGGCCCTCACGGCGGCCTCCGCAACCCCAAGAACAAAGACGAACAGTTTTTGATGTTCAACGTATTCAACCCCCTTGCCCTGCGCGACAACGTTCGGCAATCGGCGCTTGAAATTGCCCTTCAGGCCCACATTCTTGAAAACGTAGAAATCGACGCATCCAGTTGTCCGGGTCTTACCACTCCCAACGGTCAACCTGCCCACTTTGACATGGACACCATGGCCGCCTTTGGACACTCCATGGGAGCGTCGATTGTGCCCCTCGCATTGGCGTATGAACCTCGGCTAAAAGCGGCGATTTTGAGCGGCGCCGGGTCAAGCTATATTGCCAATATCATCCACAAGAAAAAGCCCATTGAGACAAAAGGGTTTGCCGAGTTGATCTTGGAGTATCAGGGCACGCGTGAACTCACAGAACTTGACCCTGTCATGACTCTCCTCCAATGGGCTGCAGAACCGGCGGACATTCAAGCGTATGGTAGGCAGATTCTGTCAGAAGCCGACAGTCAACACCACATCCTCATGATCGAGGGTGTTGTTGACAACTACATCTTACCGCCCATTGCCAACTCCACCGCTCTCTCGCTTGGGCTTGATTTGGCGGGCCCGGAGCTTGATAAAACCAATCCACAACTCGCGTCGTTTGCGCCCTTGGGCAGTGTGCTTGACCTTGCCAATCGCAAAGTCATCCCATTTCCCGCTTCAAAAAACGTGCTTCGTGAAGGCGGCTCTACTTCCACAGCCGTGGTTGTTCAACACCCTGAAGACGGTATAGAAGACGGGCATGAAGCCGCTTTTCAGCAGCCCCAGCCCAAACACCAGTATAGGTGTTTTCTGAAAAGCTTCGCCCAAGGTACACCGGTTGTCCCAGAGGGTTCAGCCGACGAAACCGCAACGTGTGAGTGAACGTGGCCGGCGCTTTGGAGCGTGGCAGGGTTACAAGTTGAACGCGCTGAAAGCCACGTGGGAAAGCTCGGTTTCGTTCACCACGTAGGTTGTGTACATTCGCGTGCCGCGCACGTAGAGTCCAACGTAGTCGCCGAGCCAATAAGGCACCGCGCGATCGGGGGTAAAGATAATTGGTGAGTACACCGTTTCACTCAAGGGCTGCACTTCACCCGTTTTAAAGCGCACCCGCCTGAAGGTACCGTTGGTGTCTTCGTTTTGATTGCCCGCGTAATAGACCATGTCGAGCACGGTTGTCGGCTCGGCCTTGAGGTCTTGATGCATAAAAAACTTGGCGACAGTTGGGTCTGCCACGTTAAAGCCCGGCTCAAAGTTGGCTCCGCCGTTGGCCGAATGGCGCACCATAATCGCATTGAGCTTTTGACTTTCTTCCGACTCACCACTCAACGGATCAGGACTGCGCCCGTAGGTGACCCACACTTCGTTTCCAACGGCGGTGCAGCCCGGATCCATAAAGGCCACATCCAACTCACCTTCAGACACTTCTACGTTGTTGCCGGGCGGCCACGTCTGACCGTCGTCATCGCTCCATGCCAATTTTGTCTTTACTTCAAGTTGTTGTCCAAACTGGGTAATGTCTAAATAGGTTGTGTACACTCGTCCCGTTTCGAGCGAAGAACACACGTACGCCAGGTTAAAAAACGAGTTAAACGAAGCGTCTTTTACCACTTCAGAAAGCTGATAACTCTGGCCGCCGTTGTCGCTTCTACCCGTGACAATCGCAAAGTCGCTTGCGCCGGTAGTATCAAATCGTGCATACGACACAACCACCGAGTTTTTGGCCGTCGTGGTAATCCACGGCTTATCAAGAAAAATACCGTTGGGTGTGTTGGGCGGGCTCACCGGCACCGGGTCTTCAAAAAACGTTGCGCCGACAGGGGCCCTGGACGTGTACACAACCATGTCTTCAGGCCCGTTTGAGCCGATAAAAAAACCTACCCATGTGAGGTAAATGTTTCCGGCCGAGTCCACCGCAAGCACCGGATCGCTCCCCACACGACCATCGGGAGACTGCAATGAAACGGGCGGCGCCCAATTGGCACCGTCATCGGTGGAAAACGCATAAGCGATAAATGGCTCGCCCTGTTGACTCACCGCAATCCACGCGGCGGCAACAAAGCCGAAAGACGTGGCAACGACCGACGTTTCGCCTTCAAAAATGCTGTCGAATGATTCTGATATGACGGTTGCATTGACGGGCGTCGGCGTGGTTGTTCCGGTGGATGTGGTGGTCACGCCGGTTGTGACCGACGTTGTTTGGCCTGCGCCGCTTCCACCATTCCCGCCAGACCCGCCTCCGCCGCCCACACCGGCCTGCCCATACTCTTCGAGCAAACCGCCGCGCGCCCCGCATCCGATAAAAGCTCCTACGAGGGAAGTAGCCAAAAGCGCCCTGCCCACGGGCGAAAGCTGAAACATCATGCGGCTCGAATAGTCCAGAGGCCGACAAATGGCCACTACAACCGACGCCGCCACGCAACGACTGAACGCGTTTGGATGCCTGTGACGTCTCTTCACCACGGAATCACGGAGAACACGGAGGAACACGGAGTTTTTTGTTTCTTTGGCTGCTATGGGTACACATCATCCACAATCGCAAGCCAGACAGGTGATGCACGACGCCGTGCGAGCCTATTGCAGCCTAAAATACAAAAAAACTCCGTGGAACTCCGTGATCTCTGTGCCTCCGTGTTGATTACGACGCGTCAGGTGGCAGGGCATTTCAGGTCGTTGCGAGGCGGCTGAAGTTATAGACTTGTCAGGGCAGATTGGGCTTTTTGCCACTCAAATAGGTTCGAATCACTTTGCAAGTGTCACTTGCAAAAAGCAGTTGTCCCAGAATGTCGCTTTTTTGGCGCGTGTATTCAGGCACGTCGATCACCAAGAAGTCGCCCATTCTACCTGCCGTGAGCGCTCCCCTCGTGTCACCAAAACCGAGCACTTGAGCGCCGCCGAACGTGAGAAGAGCAAACAACTCTTCGAGGGAAACGGGCGCTTTTTGAAGGAGCGCCACGTCGTAGGCCGAGGCCGCAATGCGGCGCATATCAAAGGTTCGGCCCGCCGCCACGTCACTGCCCAAACCCACTTTGATTCCAGCCGAGAGGAGCGCGCGAAGGAGCATTGTTCCGCTGCCCAAAAACAGGTTTGAATCGGGACAATGAGCCACTTTGGCCCCCGCCCGCGCCATTCTTTCAACCTCACTGTCAGATAAATGGATAGCGTGCGCAAACAAGGCCTGATCGTGAACAAGACCCGCCGATTCATACACCGACAAATAGTCGGCGCACCCTGGAAATGCCGCGAGTGTTGCCCGGCATTCTTCCACGTTTTCAGAAAGGTGGGTTTGCACAAGAAGCTTGTTTTGAGCCGCAAAATGGCCCGCTTCACGCAGCAATTCAGGTGTACAACTCAGTGCAAAACGCGGCGTGACGGCCAGTTTTACCCGCTCGTTTCCAGCGGTGAAATTCAGCAATTGGGCCAAATCGGAGAGTGCCTGTTCACGAGAAACAACAAGCGCGTCCGGGGCGCCGCGATCCATTAAAACAAGGCCCACCTGAGCCGCAATACCCACGTTCAATGCGTGTTGAATGGCTGTTTGAGTAGCGCTTTTTGACGATGTTGCATAAATGCCGGCGCAGGTTGTCCCCGAGGCAATTAAGTGCGCATAAAACTCATTGGCAACTTTGTCGGCATAAGCGGAGTCAACAAACTTGGACTCTTCTGGAAACACAGTGTTTGAAAGCCAATCAAGAAGAGGCCCCGTGGCCCTACCCATCACGCGCGTTTGGGGATAGTGCACATGAACGTCGGCAAATCCGGGGGTAATCACGTGCGGATGAAAATCCACAACCGGGTGTGGAACGTTGTTTGAGTACGGACCCACAAACAGAATGGTTCCGTCTGCGCCCACAACAACAACGCCGTCTTCTTCAAGGTGCGTTTTGAATACACTCTGTTCTGGGCGCGTTGTTAATACGCGACCCCTGTAAGAACGAGCGTTTTTTGTGAAGTTCATCGGAGCGAAAGCTCACTTCGAAGCGCCCAACCCGTCACCAGATCACCCGGTCTGTGCAAAACGAGCAATACCCACTGCCCGTCGTCGCGAAGAATGCTGACCGTTTGCCCCGGTTCTACCACTTGAACGACCGCGGAAGTGGCCCTGTCGCGAAGTTGAAGCCTCCTCGTGATCACTCCACTCTTGAGCCCGAGATCGTTGTCGTCGGCATCATCGCGGTCTCCACCGGGAACACCCGGCGGCGCTGCGAGCGGGCTGTTCGGCGACCGAGCACCGGCGCGCGCTCCCGGCGGCTCATCCACATCTTGAGGGCCGTCGTCGTCGGAAAACGGAAACGCGTTGGGGTGGGAGTTGTGTACACTTCTTGGATGGGCAACATGCACCGGCGGGGGAAAGTCACGCGGCGGCGAAGCGGCGCTTTCGCCGGCACGAAGAAGCGACGGACTCACGGCCACGGCCAGTACAACCACGATTGAAGTGACAAGCACCGTCGTCACGGCGTCGAGCCATCGAGCGGTGCGCGCGGGTGCGGGAGATGTCATTTCAACTCACCCGGAAGCGGCGCAATGGAAGGATCTTCAGCGTCGACGCGGCGGTTGTTTTTGGGGGCATCTGAGCAGCATCGAAACCCTTGTTGATAAAACGTGTGGTTCTCGTCGTGGGAGCGGGTAGACGGCCGACATCGCGTGCGCACCGGACCCCAATAGCCGCCTTTGAGAATGGAAGGTCGCTCGCCTTCGCGAACTGTATGTGCCCACTCGTCAACGTTGCCCGTCATGTCGTAAACGCCGAACGGACTGCGACAACGAGGTTGAGTGCCTGACGCTTTTCCCTGCCACAAGCGGTCGAGTTCGTTGCGCGCGGGCTCACCTTCCCTATCGGCAAACGCGGCGCCGTTATACGCGCGCCATTTATGGTCGATAATGCACGCCGTGGCATCGCGACTATACCCGTAAGGGTAAGGTGTGGCTTCTTCCCCTTCACAGGCAAAGGTCCACTCCGCTTCATCGCAGAGGCGTTTTCCCTGCTCTTCGCAAAGCGCCTGCGATTCATGAAAGTTGACCATGATAACCGGGTATACCCCTTTTTGATTGGGGTACTCAAACCGGTCGATACAAAAGTGCATGGGTTTGGTTTTGAGTTCTTTGGAGATCTCAAGCCATTTGTCGCGATCAAACTCGGCGCAGCGCTCGGGAAACTCGCGATTAATCCACTTTGTACAAGTGGTCTTCTGCGCCTCTTCAATACTCTTTTTGTCGTAGTAAGAATTGGGTGAAGGGTCGACTTTCATGTTGCCCTTCACTTCAATCATGCCGGTTGAACAATTGCCCCGATTGCCTTCGGCGGCGTCGGTGGCCTCACGGCTTTCAGTGGGACTTCCAACAATCTGCCAGTGGTGATCTCTGTATAAACGCCAGGTGTACGCAAGGGGCCGCGGGCCAACCGCGGCTGTGAGTTGCGAAGGATCGACATCGACCTTGAGGCTTTTCACAACCGCGGCGAGCGACACAATGCCGAGTCCAAACCCGACAATCGCTGCAACGCGAAAACTCATGCGCCGGGAATTTGAGGCGCCGCCGGGGTCAGGGCCAACATTCGTCATAAAGAAAGTTCCTTGCCGCGCTGCGTAGGGACGCTCAATTGTGGTCCCAAGCGATGCGTACCTTTCTCAGTTTTTTACCGTTTCGCCTTCCACGTCAGAAAGTACCTTGAGCAGCTTTTCGATGTCTTCGGGCTTTTCCGGTGCGAGATCTTTCTTTTCACCGGGGTCTTTTGCGAGGTCAAAAAGGAGGGAAAGTTTTCCTTTCTTCCGCTCCATCACCATGAGCTTTTGATCGCCCATAATCAAGGCCGCGCCCTTTTTCGACCTAACAAATACGGGCCCAGCGTTTACGGCTCCCAAGCCGCGAATAGCAGGTAGCAGCGACGCACCGTCGGTGCCTTCTTTGGGCGCGCCGGCCAAGTCCAACAGAGTGGGCACCAAATCAACCATGCTCACAGCCGGCTCCACTTTTGTCGGGGCAGCACCTGGGACAACGGCAATCAGCGGAACACGCAAAAACTCCTCAAAAAGCTCGCCTGAATGGCCGGTGATCTCGTGTTCGTCGAGGCCTTCGCCGTTGGTTCCATGCACAAAAATAGCCATGTTCGAAGCGCGCGGACTCTTGGCAACGTCATCAAGGAGGGTGCCAATCTGCTGGTCGACGAATGCGACCTCACCGTCGTAGTCGGCACCGCGCCCCTTTCCAAAATCAATGCCCCGGTGCTCCTGATATTTTTCGTGCGCGTCAAACAAGTGTACCCAAATAAAGATCGGCTGAGCGCGATCCGAAAGGTCGCTCAAGATTTTTCGAGCCGCTCGAATTGCAAAAGGCCCTGTCACGCCCCGTTCGGGATGCGCCTCTTTGTACACCGTCTCAAATCGATCAAACCCTTGATCAAAGCCTCTTTCGTCGCTCAGCCACGTGAACGAGGTGACCGCCGCGGTGACATAACCCGAGCGATGAAGTCGCTCCGCCAACGTGTCGTTGTCGCCGAGAAGTGTGGGCCATTCACGCTTGTCGCGGGCCGCATTTGCATATCGCCGGCCCGTTACAATCGGCACGTACGCTCGTTGCGTGTCACTGGCCGCTGCGTACACACGACTAAAAAGCGCACCGCGTTTGGCAAGCTCCGCAAGGCGCGGCGTTGTGGGTTTTTCGTAGCCGTACGCGCTCATTCGATCCGATCGAAATGAGTCAAGCGTGATTAACAAAATGTCGGGTTTTTTAGCGCTGTTTGGAGCGGCGCTCGCGGCGGTGTTGGCAACAGCAACCGATCCCTGCGCCGAAGCCGACGGAGCGGACACAACCGGCGATGCGGAGGGATCCGTTCCGTCACAGTTTTGATCGATGCCGTCGCCCGGAATTTCAGGTGTACGCGTGTTGCGAGCGCTGTTGCCTTCATCGCAGTCGGCCCCGCCGAAATGTGCCCCTTCCCCGTCGCCGTCGCGATCTGTCCAGCCTTCAAGACCGTGCAGAAGGGTTGCCGCGAGCCCACCGCCGGCCTGCACGGCTTTACCCACCGAAGGCGTTGCCTCCAAACGTGCGGTGGCGGTGATCAGCACCAATGCCGCAAACGGAATACCCCAAACTCCGGCGATTTTGCGCCATCGCGGGCCGAGATCCACTGTCACGATCAAGGCCATGGCAATCGCAGCAATGAGCCCGTCCACAATGGCGGCGCCCACCGCACCCGCTTCAGAGCTTGCGAGCGGCGCGGCGACAACGAGCACAGGCGCCACTCCGATGGCTGCACCGATCGCTGCCAAAACCCACGATTTAAAGCCTTTTGCGACAAGCTTTTCACCGATGTCAACAAGCCTGTACGCAAGGAGCGCCGATGCCGCGACAGCCGCCAACCCAAACACGCCGAACGTGGCTCCACCCAATCCGCGGTGATGTGTGACGGCTTTGAGAAGCGTCGCGAGCACCGCGAGCGCGGGAAGCGCAAGGCCGATCCACAGCGCGATCCGAAGCACATCCACACGCGTTGGCGCCTGCCCAATGAGTCCGCGTACACCTCGACCGGCGGCGCGCAACATCACGATCGACAGCGTGACAATGGGCAGAAGCGCGGCATCTCCGACGATTAACCCGTCAAAAAAATGGCCGCCTTGAGCGCTCGTTCGAAGCGCGGTGGGAACCGCAGCGAGCGCGGCGACACATACGCCGAAGACGCAGGCCTCACCGAGTCGTGCGAGGCGCGAAGGCTGTTCGGCAGGTGTGGACTCGTTGCTCGACTGTGCCATGACGAAAGGGGGCCGCGGCGTAGCACCGGCTCATCGCGCGGGGAAGGTCGTGCCTAACGGAAAAGCGGGGAGCGCAATCATCCATTCCTTATCGCTTCTTTTAGGACTAGTTTTGAAGGGCCATGTCGAACCCACACCAAACCGACGAGGTTGGGCAGGCGAACGCCGCCGAAAGTCCCCAGGGCAAACGCCCCGACGAAACGCCGCATTCCGAAAAGAACGCGGAGCACGGCTTTCGAGCGCTGATGGACGCCTTGCCCGACGCGGTGCTGGTGCATCGCAATGGAAAGATTGCGTACGCAAACCACGCTGCTGCCAGCATGCACGGTTTCAGTTCGGCGGCGGAGCTGGTTGGCACGAACTCGTTTGATCTCGTGCACCCGGATGAGCGCGATTCAAGCATACAGAGAGTGCGCGACGTTCAAGAGCGGCGCGCTTCGGCACCTTTTCGTGAACGGCGGCTGCTCCGGCGCGACGGATCTGTGTTTTTGGCCGAGGTAGCCGGCGTAGAAGTGACATGGGAAGGCAACTCCGCAATTGCGGCGATTGCCACCGACGTTTCCGAAAAGCGGCAGCTTTTGGCGGAGCTTGCCCAACGCGACCGATTGGCAAGCATGGGATTGCTGGCCGCGAGTGTCGCCCACGAAGTCAACAATCCAATTACCTATGTGCTCTTGAATCTGGAGCGACTGCGCGCCGATCTGCCCTCCATCGGGGGCGCGCTTTCACGTCTCAAAGATGACTTGGAGTCTGAACTTGGAGTTGAAAAAACCAACCGACTGTTTGCGCGAAGCGGTGTGCAAAAAGCCCTTCTGACAATTGACATGCTCGCTCAGCGCGCGGATACAGCCACCGATGGGGCTCGCCAGGTGGGCCGCATTGCACGCGACCTCACGGCTTTTGCGCGGGTTGAAAACGATGAACGCGCGGGAGTCGACGTAAATAGCCTGCTCGAAAAAGTGCTCGATTTGGCGGCAAACGAGTTGCGATTTCGGGCCACTGTTGAAAAAGACCTCGGACCAATTCAGGCAATCACAGCCAATCAAGGTCGCTTATCGCAGGTATTTCTCAACCTGCTTGTCAACGCGGCGCACGCAATTGACGAGGGGGCTCCAGAGCGCAATCGGGTTCACATTCGAACATGGCAGTCGGGTGCAGAAGTCTTCGTTTCTATTTCAGACACAGGGCATGGGATTGCGCCGGAGAACTTGCCGCGCTTGTTTGACCCGTTTTTTACCACCAAACAAAAGGGTCAAGGTTCTGGCCTCGGGCTCTCTATTTGCCGGGATATTCTTGGCAGCCACGGTGGTAGTATTGACGTCAAGAGCCAACTTGGAAAAGGTTCTGAATTTATACTCCGCCTACCCATTGGAAACAGTGACGACAGGCCCACTCCCAACCCCGTGAGTTCACGCTCCCACACGTATGAGGAGAAAAAGGCCCGAGTTCTTGTTGTCGACGACGAAGAAACCCTGCGCGCCACGTTGCAAGTGCTCCTGGAAGAACATTTTGATGTGACTCTTGTAGAGTCGGGTAAACACGCATTTGAAGTTTTGCAAAGTGACCGCACGTTTGATGCGATTTTGTGCGACCTGATGATGCCGGAGGTATCGGGCATGGCGGTTCACGCGTGGGTAGCTCACAACGCGCCTGAATTGTTGGATGCCATGGTATTTATGACAGGTGGAGCGTTCACCAAACACGCCGCCGAGTTTCTCGAAAGTGTGCCCAACAAGCACATTGAAAAACCTTTTGACGTGACCGACCTGCGCAACGTCTTACAAAGTGTTGCCCGAAGGAGGCGCAAAAAAGCCAAGAGCTGATGGGTAGGTGCTAGGTGGCTGGTGTTTTTCGTCACGAGCAGCCCCGATCACGCGTCCGAGCGAGACCCGGAGCGGAACATACTCTGCGTATTTGAGCACCGGAAGCGCAGCGAGGACGCGTCAGCGGGGCGCGCAGTAGAAAAACACCAGCCACCTAAGGAGGTGGGGTCAACATGGTTGCCTGCTCTCCAAACCCCACATCACCCAATAGGTCTACTACCCTTGCTTTGACTACCACTTCTTTACCGGTAAGGGCGGCGGCGGCAGCAGCATCGTAACTCACAACACATCGAATGCCGGCCAGCTCGCACCCGACCTCCCCGTCTCCAATGGGGGTAAAATCCCACGGAATTTCAACCGCACAAAGCTCTTCAAGCGTGTCGTTTCGCTCTATTGAAACGGACGTATAAGAGCCCTTTTGGTGCAAATTTTTTTGCCTCAGAGCAATCCAAACATGGTAGCCGCCCTGTGAGCCTTTTTCCATCATGAGGGGTGCCGCTGGCGAGAGGGGTGAAAACGTTTCAAGCCCCTGACCTACCATTACCTCCGGTGGGCCGGCACCTTCAGGTCGGCACGCGTCGGCAAAATCTGAAAACCAGTTTGGTGTGTACACTTCTAAGTGGGAAGGTTCAACAAACGGGTCATCACATTCAGCAGCCACACAGGTGAGGGGTGGTTTACAGATCGGCGCCAAATCGCCGCCCGGTAAGTGGTAATTGGGTACACATTCCCATTCTAAATGGGTGCGGGCAAGGAGCGTTTTTTCTGCAACAAAATGGGTAGAAATAGTTCGCTCAACAAAGGGGATTTCGGCGGAACCAAACCCTTCATACCCAGACAAACGGAGCGTTACAAGAGCGTCGGCCGCGCCGTTTTCGGCTCTCACTTCCAATGGGAAGGTTAGTTCGGGCGTTTTTCCAGCCGCCCACACAAGCGTTTTGACGGCGCCCTCCTCCACTTGAAGGTCAGCCTGGAGACGTGCGATATCAGGCCCGGGCTGAAAGTCGGACGTGATGCCAAACACAACGGCGCCTTGATGGGTATTCGCCCGGGATTCACCACAGCCGACAAGTGAAAACGCACAGACAGAAGCGGCAAAACAGGACGCGAACACCCTGGCCATCGGCGTGGCCTCTGCCGCTTCTTTCAGGACTGGGTACTACTGGAGGGGGTTGATGTTGACGATACCGTCAATGGAGGGGCCGGTATAAAACTCTTGAACGCGTTTCATGTCGCCCTTGGCCACAGCAAACGCGACAGCGGCGCCTGCGGCATCGCTGGTAGCATTGGCGGGTTGACCGGGGACGTTGGCGCCGGTTGTCGGGTCAAACCCGTCAACGTTGCCGTTTTCACGCACGCCGCCGAACCAACCGGTTTTCAGGTAACCGTTGCCCATGACATAAAGCCAGTTGGCGTTGGCAGGTGTACCATCGGGCCAACCGCTGCGATCGCGCGGATCTTTTGGTGTATCGCCGTGAACAGTGAGAACCACGTCGTCGGCGATTGTACGGGTAGAACAGAGCGGATCTTGTACTTCTGCCAGGTCTTTCAAGAACTGGTCAAGCATCTTCCCAAGCAGTCCAACCGTGTCGCGCAGGTTGTTCATATCTTGGAAAGCGCCGTGCGGATCGTCGCGCATGGCGGGTAGGATGACGCTCTGGGTAAGGCCCTTTTTGAAGGCTTTGGAAGCGGTAATGAGAATGCGACCAATTTGAGCGAGCTTGTTGGGTGTACCACCGTTGATTCCAAACCGTTGGAGATCGTCGGCCGACGGTTCGAGATCTTTGGCAAGGTTTTGACCGAGGAAGTTGGCGCTCGTCTTACCAATGCGGAGCGGGCGTTGAACGGTGGGCCGCGAGGCCGCTTTGTTCAGACCGAGGAACGCTTTGTAATACGCCTCGTACAGGGCGGCATCTTGCGGAAGGCTCAGAATCGCGCGTGAAGCGGCGCTGTTGAAGAGCTGAACCAACCCATCGGCATCACCCACCGTGGCAATGTCAGGTGCACCTTTGGCCGTGCCGAAGTTAACCGGGTCAACCCCAATCACAGGGAGGAGGGAAGGTGTGGCGCGCTGAATGGCTGCGCACGCGGCAAGCATGCTTGTTCCACCACCCAGTTGAGCTGCCGAGCCCGGGGTGGGGGTATGGGTTTGATTTGTACCCGCCATGAAAGCGCTGATGCGCTTGCCCTTATCCATGTCTTGCCACGGACTTTCAGGCGAAAATTCAAAGTCTTTGTCGGTATCGACGGCTTTGGTTGACTCGCCGAAACGATGGTAGGCAAACCCACCATTGCCTGAACGGGCGATTTCAACATGCGGCCAGAGGAGTTGGAACCAGGCAAACCCGCCGTCGCCTGCCACCAAATGAACCGAGCGCATGGTGAGAGCGCAGCTACCCTCATCGGCAAGGGCGGAGCCGCCGGTGTCGGAAATCACGTCCAACACTTTGGCTCGATCTAGGGCCAACACCGCGCCGGCGGTGGTTGCCCAACGGAGGAAGTTTCGGCGAGAGCGACCTTCCAGATTCTTCAGGCGTTCGTCAACCATGGTGTTCTCCGTTTCACTCGCAGGAGTGCGCCGCACTCAGAATGGTAGCGACTGCAATGTTCTTGCCATTCTCAATACTCGAAGCGTTGTTGACCACGCTGTTGCAAATGGCCACATGCTCCGGGGTTGCGGGGCGACCGATGATGCAGGTGATGCCGTCGGCCACACACACGTTGTTCTCGTCAAAGAGCTGAACGCCAACGCCGTCGATTTGGCATTGAGGCATGTTGGGAAGGTTGGCAATAATTTCAGGTGCCGCTTGAACGAAGATGTCGAACAGCTTCGCCGCGCCGGCCGCCGTCCAAACAATTGTTTCACCCACGCGGGCGTCGTAGTTGGCGGCACCGAGGGCGCCGGTTCCTTCTTTGAGAAGTTGACCCGCGGTGGGTGGATTGCCCGTTGCGTCAAGGTTCACCCCAAGGCTCGAAAGCATGTTTCGAAGGGTGGTCACCTGAATTTTCTGACACGAGTGAAGGCGGGTTCGAATTTCGGCCGGGCCTTCTTCTTCGCGTTGCTGGAGAACTTCAAACGCGTCTTTGGGAGCGTCGTCGCCGAGGCCCGCCATATGGTCAAACGTGTTGTCTTGGCCACCGGCAAACGCGCCCGGTTTTTCTTCCACGTTGTTGGTGGGGTTTTCTTGATATGGGCTGTGAGGCTTGGGGGTTAACGTGTCAGGTCGCGAATCGCAGGCTGCGGCCGAGAGGCCGCAAGCGATGGCGAGCGCCGAAATCACGATCGGGGTCGTCTTCATGGCTTGCTCCTCTTCTCCTAAAACCGCACGAAATCGGCGCTGCTGAAGATCGCTTTGAGCGTGGTCTTCAGGTTTAGACCATTTTGATAGTAGGTGATCATGTACTCATCGAGAACTTCATAAGGCACGGTGGCCAGATCGTTCACGATGTCTTCTTTGGACATGGCAAAGTTGTAGAGCCGCGACACAACGCACTCATTCACATCGGGATCGGCCGCCATTGCCTGACCCAGCTCGGCCAGATCTTTGACGGGTTCACCAAAGCGCCAGGAAAGAGTTTCTCCCGGGTTGAGCCAGTGAGAAAGCTCTGACTTGAGTGGATCGACAGTGGGGGTCATCACGCTGATTTCGTTTTGCCACATGCCGTTTGCGTCAAAGTTTGCGAACAGGGGCGCCACGTGATTGATGGTTGTGTGACAGTTGGCGCACACAACGCTCTTGGTATCTTGAAAGTCAATCGGGCTTGTGGCGATCGACTCAAACGGCCACGGCGACATATAATCCGCGCCGTTTTTGGAAATGGGTTTGTCGCTGTACTCGGCCGGGAACTTGGTGCAGACGAACACTTCTTGCACCCAGCGCACGCGGCGGAAAGCCATGTTTCCGTAGAATTGGTAGTGTACACCTGGGTTGGAGAGTACACCCGCCTCCACAGGCGCTCCGCCGTTGCACTCACCGTCGGTAAAGACTTTGTTGGTGCCGTCGTATTCGGGGCAGTTGTTGGAAGGTGAGGTGAACAGATCTGTAAAGGGGCGACCTTCTACCGTGATGCGCGCGGCCAAGTTGGGGGCCGTGTTGCGGCTGGGTTTACCATCGGCCGCGCCGCCGCCCATACGCATTGTATCGCGCCAAAACTTGATCATGCGGTCTGTAAAACGCGGATCATCCAACATTGCGTCGAGTTCTTCTTCGTACGCGCGCTTGGGGTCGGCCGCATTTGCTACCTTCTTGATTTGTTGAAGGGTAGGAAGCGCGCGAAGCAGCTTGAGCGAGGCTGTGCGAAGCGCCTCGTTGTAATCTTTGACCCGATCATCCAACACCGTATGGGTTACCTCGGGGCGCGTTGCCTCGGGGTTTTCGGGCGTGGGGACGGAAGGCTTATCGTCGGTATCGTTCGGCGAAGGGCTGGGGCCGGGCGCCGACTCGCACGCTGTGATCGCGAGCGCGGAGCTGACGAGAAGGCCAAAGAACATCGAGATCCGTCGCATGCCGTGCCTGCCTTTCAAAAGAGGCCGAGATGCGTGGTGCAACCGGTGGGCCAAGTGGATGGTGGGGGCTCTCTCCACCGATTGTTTCGAAAATGCTGGAATCGTCCAGTATAGCCGCCGAAACAGGGTAGGCTGAGGCTGTCGCCTTGGGCCTGGAACTTGGATATGGACTGCAAGCGATCCACCCCCCCGGTGCATTCATCCACCAGGTATCGATGGCTGGCGCAGGGCTTGCTGTCGCTGAATACATGACCCTGAAAACGGCTCGATCCCGTCTCGCTTTGGAGAATTCACGTGACACCCGTCGCGCAGGGTGCGCAATTGTTCGCGCAACCGTTGGACTGGGCTTAGTCCTGACCTTCGCCGGGAGTTTCGGCAGCAGCGCTTGGGCCGACGACCTACCCCCGCCGCCTCCGCCCCAAGTTCCAAACGCGCCGTTCCTCCCGCCGCCTCCTCCGCCTGCAGCAACAACCTACCCATCTGCCGCTCCAACAGCAACGGCTCCAACCTACCCATCCACCTACCCAACAACAACCGCCGCGCCTTACCCTTACCCCTACCCTTACCCCTACCCGCCGCCTCCCGGCGGTCAAAGTCCGTACGTTCAACCTGCCGTGGTAGATCCAGCAGGCGCCGCGTACATGGACGCGTTTGATGAAAAACAAAAGCGGGACGAAAAAGAGGGCTTTGACAAACAACTTGAAATGAGGTTGCGTGAGATACCGGAGTACGCGAGTGCTCGCGCACGGCGAATTGGTTCTCTCATTGTGGTTGGAATTGGGGGTGGAGTGGCATTCGCCGGGGTGCTCATGTTCGCCGTGGGTAGTACGCGCGGATGTGGCATTTTTTCGAGCTGCAATCCCGATGAAGGGGCACAAGCAGCCAGCGGCGCGTTTTTCGCCCTCGGTGCCGCGGGGATGATCGTTGCTGGACTCATCGCAGCCAGCGCCAAAAGTGACATGACACGGATCCGCGAGCGATTCAGCCAGACCACGAGCAAAATTCAGGTCAACTTCGGTTTGGGGTCCATTTCTGTGGGAGCCAAATTCTAGGTGGCTGGTGTTTTCTACTGCGCGCCCCGCTGACGCGTCCTCGCTGCGCTTCCGGTGCTCAAAAACTCCGCGTATGTTCCGCTCCGGTGACCTTCGCACCGCTTCGCGCTGCTCGGTGTGCTTCGCGCTTCGCGCTCTCGCAACTCGCTCGGACGCGTGATCGGGGCTGCTCGTTACGAAAAACACCAGCCACCTAGGCGGCGGGTAGAGTCACAACAAAGGTTGTGCCTTCGCCCACGCGGCTCTCGACCTGAATGTTTCCTCCCATCCCTTCCACAAGGTGTTTCACAATGGCCAGGCCCAGCCCCGCGCCGCCTTTTTCGCGCGAACGTGCGGGGTCTACCCTGTAGAAACGCTCAAAAATGCGTGGAAGGTGCTCCGCGGCAATTCCCGGCCCGTTGTCGCTCACGCGAAGTTCAACCTGACCATTGTGTTTGGCCCCCGTCAGGCGAATGCGTACACCTTTTCCGCCGTGTTTCAGGGCATTGTCAACAAGGTTTTCAACCACCTGTTCAAGCCGCCCCGCGTCGCCCATCGCTGTCAGGTCCGGCAAAATCTCCACATCGATCTGAGCGCTCGACTCC
Source organism: Polyangiaceae bacterium (assembly GCA_016712345.1). Classification (GTDB taxonomy): domain Bacteria; phylum Myxococcota_A; class Polyangia; order Polyangiales; family Polyangiaceae; genus JADJRH01. The sequence goes on along the minus strand of JADJRH010000002.1, from coordinate 117,258 downwards.
ACTCGGCGCTCCTCAACAGTCTGCGCCACAAGCCCTGCGAGAGCGCTCAATACAATCGGCTCCGGCTCAAACGATTCAGGCGCTGCCTCAATGGAAGACAGTTGAAGAAGATCCCCGAGAAGGCGACCTACCCGCTCCGCGTTGCGATGGATGATCGTCAGAAATTTCTCGCGCGTCGCAGGCTCTGTTGGACAGGTGAGCAACGTTTCAGAGTAGCCTTGAATGGCTGTGACAGGCGTTCGAAGCTCGTGCGAGAGGTTGGCCACAAAGTCGCGACGCACCACCTCGAGCTTTCGAACCTGACCGAGAAGCGCCGTCAGACGATCACGCTCGGAAGTCAGATCAGTAATGCGCGCTTCCAGTTGACTACCCATGGAGGAGAGCGCCTTTGCAAGCGCGCCAAGCTCATCGGGAGAATTGGAAGGCGGCTGCGCCTTAAAATCACCCTCCGCCATTTTCCGCGCGATATCCGCCATAGCGCGCAGTGGTCCCGAGATCACCCTTGATGCCAAGAGCGCGAGCGCCACAGCCACCACCATCGCCAACAATGCCGCAAAAAGAAGGCGCCGACGCATCCCTGTGAGCGTTTCTTCCACCCCCGACAAAGGTACACCCAGTCTCAATACCAACCCCTCGGGGTTGGAAACCGCCACATACCGCATTGTCCGAGTGGGAAGGTTTCCAAGCCGCGTCGCAAAACCCCGCCCCGCGGCGCGGGCGCCTTTCACTTCAGGTTGATCGTTTTGGTCGGGAAAAGAAGGCGGTTTTGAATCGGGAGAATCGGCGCCTGTTCCGGTTTGTAGAACGGACTGCCGAGCATCGGCATACCCAAGCACCGTTCCACTTTTATCAATCAGGGCAATTTCCGCCCCCACCACCGAAGCCAATCTACCCGCCAGCCGATTGGGATGCCGCCCCGCCCCAATCCACAACATCGCGCCATCGGTTTGAGCGATCAGCCTTTCATCCAGTTGCCGCACCAAATCGGCGCCGAGCGAACGATTGAGTTCAAACGTGGTGACGGCGATTACAAAAGCCACCAGTCCGAGGTAACTGACAAGCAGTTTGGTTCGAAAGGAGAGGGTCATAGCACTACTGTGTCAGGTCTTCGGATGGAGTCATGTAGAGAGCGCAGCGGGGCAAAACGCGAGACCGGCGAGACCGGCGGATTTGAGCGTTACTGGTGTCTGCTGCCGCGGCGCGCTGCCCGATGCCTGCTCCGAGACGATGCAGGAGTCGTGGCGAACCACGCTTGGAAAAGCGGTTTTGACACAGTTGAGATAGTTTATGGGTTTCGAAGGCGGTAGCCAAAGCCCTGCACTGTTTCAATCGCATCTCCAAAAACCCCAAGTCGCTCGCGAAGTCGGCGAATATGGGTATCCACCGTGCGAGTGTGGGTGTCCGGCTTAATTCCCCAGACCATTTCAAGCAGCTCAGCACGTGAAAACATAATGCCAGGGTGTTCCATAAAGGCCGACAACAATTTGTATTCAAGCGGGCGGAGTGAAAGCTCACTGTCCCCGATAAACACTCTGTGACGAACAGGGTCCACCGAAAGACCGCGCCACACAAGGCGTGAACCCGCGTCTTCCACAGCGCGGGCGCTTCGGCTTTCGGCCGAACGACGCGCAAGCGCTTTCACCCTCAACACAAGCTCTCGAACGCTGTACGGCTTAACCACGTAGTCGTCGGCACCGACCTCAAAGCCCAACACGCGATCGCTTTCATCGCCGCGCGCGGTGAGCATCACGATCCCCACATCTTCAAGGTGCGAATCGGCGCGCAGTTGGCGACACACTTCCGTCCCCGCCAAGTCCGGCAACATCACATCGAGAATCACAACGTGGGGGCGCTCACGCCGAGCCGCGTCAAGGCCCGCTTGAGCGGTGTTGACCGCTTCAACAACGAACCCCGCGGCCGTGAGATTAAACACGAGAAGCTCCTGGAGATCCGGTTCATCGTCCACGAGAAGCACGCGCAGCGCCGAGGTCATTCCATAAAGTGTACACGACGGCCGAGTCGCCTCCGAGATTGTTCACAACCGGGTCGCAAACCGACGCCTTTTCGTGCGATGGTCGTGCCGCCGCATGGCGCTCGAAAAAATCTTTCGGGACTTGGTAACCGGCTCGGCGCTTCTCGGCGTGATCGGCTTGATCGCGGCCGTTCTGCTGCTTTTTATCACGCGCTTTTTGTTGCCCAAGAAGGGCGAGCGACTGCTGCGTGTGCCGGCGTTTTTTCTGTTTGTACACATGGGCGCAATGCTCCTGCGCCTCGTTGTGCCCGAAGAGGCGTCGATCACCGTCGCGATCAAGTTCGTTTCGCTGCTCGCATTGCTCTTTGCGTTTGGTCGGCTGATCGGGCTCTTGGTGCTCGAAGTGGTGCTTGGCCGGCGCATGCAACGCCCTGTGCCCGCCATTTTGCGCGACATCGCGCAGGGCGTTTTGTACCTATTTTTGCTGCTCGGTGCGCTCCGAGCGCTCGGGTTTGATCCGGGCTCCATCCTCACCACCGGTGCGGTTGTCACCGCTGTCATCGGCCTTTCGCTTCAAGAAACGCTTGGCAACTTGGTGGCCGGCCTTTCTATCCAAATGCAGCGCCCTTTTGACGTGGGTGATTGGATCGCGTTCGACAACGAAAAAAGGCACATCGGCCGAGTTGTGGAGATCAACTGGCGCGCCACAAAGGTCGTTACGCTCGACGACGTAGAAGTGATTGTACCCAACGGAATGCTTGCAAAAGCGCCGATTGTAAACTTCACGAAACCCACAAAATCATCGCGCCGCAGTGTGTACATCAGCGTCGCATACGAGGTGCCGCCGCGACGTGTACACGAGGTCATTCTCGACGCGCTCCGCGATACGCCCGGTGTACTCACAGACCCCGCGCCCAGCGTTGTGACAAACAACTTCGCCGAGAGCGGCATTGAATATTGGGTGCGCTTTTGGACAGACCAATTCGACAAGCGCGACGGCGTCGACGGGGGAGTTCGCGATCGCATTTATTACGCCCTTCACAGGGCAAACTTCACCATTCCGTTTCCGCAGCGAACGGTACACCTGCATCAAGTCTCCGATGAAACAAGGGCGCGGGAAGATGCGAGCAGCGCGTTAAAACGCGAGAGCGCTCTCGGCAACGTGGACATCTTGAGCGTGCTTGATCGAAGTGTACTCAAACGCCTCGCAACGCTCGCCACAACCCGCCTCTTTTCGCCCGGCGAAACGATCGTTCGACAAGACGACGATGCCGACGAGCTGTACATCATTGAGCGTGGAACGGTGGTTGTGCTGCTTGAAAGCGCGGGTAAAGAAACGAGTGAAGTGACAAGGCTCGGTCCAGGACAATTTTTCGGCGAAATGGCCCTTGTCACCGGCGAAAAACGCCAGGCAACTGTTCGTGCATACACCGAGTGCGAACTCATGGTGATTGGCCACGAGCCATTTCACGATGTGCTCTCGGCTTCGCCAAACCTGGTCAAAGAGCTGTCACGCGTGCTCGCAGAACGTCAAACCATGTTGGACGAACATGCCGAGTCCATGCCTATGAGCGATCGTGAGCGCGAAGTGAACGTGAAGAGTTTGCAGTTCATCGATCGGATCAAACACTTTTTCCAGCTGTGAATTGAGTCGCGGTGCTAACAAAGGCCCGGAAGCAATGGCGGCCTCCAGGATTGTTGAATGGGTGGGTGGTCTGCGCGAGAACGTGAGGGACCGACTGAGGGCCGATTCGGCCTTTTGGCGCCGCATCATGCGAGCCGGCGTGGAGCACGGCCCCGAAGTGTGGGTGCGCTACAGCCCGCCCGTTTGGGGCCTCGGTTTTTGGGCGATCCTTCCCGATAAACGCCGCATTGTTCGCAACAATCTGCGCCGCGTTCTCGGGGAGCGCCCCGCGTTGCAAGAAGAGCGCGAAGTGGCGGCGGTGTTCTCAAACTACGCTTCGTGCCTCACCGAAGCGATGTTGCTCGACGGTCGTCGCTACGCGATGGCGTCGCTTCCGCGCGGCGTCGAGCGCTACCAGGCGTGCGCCGCAAAAGGGCGCGGCGTGATCATTGTCACCGCGCACACGGCAGGCTGGGAGTTTGCCGGCTCGGTCATGCGAAGTGTACACCCGGGAGAAGTGTGGGTGGTGATGCAGCGTGAACGCGACGAGCACGCGAGGGCCATTCAAGATCGCGCCCGTGAACGTGCGGGGGTAAAAGTGGCTCACATCGGCGACAGCGCCTTTGATGCGCTGCCCCTTCTCCACGCGCTCCGACGGAATGCCGTTGTCGCCATGCAACTCGATCGTGTGCCGCCGGGGATGCGGTTTCGAACAGCTCATTTGCCGGGAGGCACTTGGCGTATTCCAGAGGGGCCGCTCACACTTGCCGCGGTGAGCGGTGCGCCGCTATTGCCCATTTTCACGCGGCGACTCGACTTTATGCAATACGAGGCTGAAGTGATGGAGCCTATCGAGATCTCACGCAAACCCTCGCCGGAACAACTCGACAGGGCAGCTCAGCAAATGGCCAATGCCATGCGAGCGTTTATTGAGCGTCATCCAACGCAGTGGTTTCACTTCGTCGACGAAAGCAACGCAACCTGACACCTCGCACTTCGCTGACACGTCACGCTTTGCTGACACGTCGTATTTAAACACGGAGCTTGGGGAGGCCACAGAGAGTACACAGAGATTTTTTGTATTTTCGCCTTGGATGACGGCGACCTTCTTCCAAAGTCGCCGAGACGCTGCTGTGTACACTACATATAGATCCTCCGTGGATCTCCATAAACGTCCGTGCCTCCGTGGTTAGCTCCGGTGCCCGGCCCGCGATTCAAACCACCCTTCACACCGGCGCTGAGCGATAAGGCTGCGCGCCGCCGTTTTTCTTTTGAATAAGCCCCGCGGCCCGCGTTGAAACAAGCACGCCGACCGCAAGAAACGCCACAGTGAAGCCCACAAGCGGCCCAATCACAGGAAGCGCGGTGGCGCCCAAAAACAGAAGTGTACCCACCGCCAGGTGTACATACGGATTGTCCGACTTGTGTTTCACAAGCGCGCGACCCGCCGTTTCAAGCACCGCGCACATGGAGCCGAACACCGCCACAACCGCGACCGTTGCACCGATCAGCGCAAACGGAATGCCCACAACCGTTACACACAGCACCAAAAACAGCGCACAAGCCGCTAGAAAACCGACAATCCCTTTGGCGAATGAACGCATTGGGTGCGCCACAAGTTCGGCTTTGAGGGCATCCATCCGTTGCGGCGCGAGCGCCAGGAGGACTGTTCCGAGCACGAAAAGAAGCGCCGCACGCGCAAAGGCCCCACCCACTTCAGCAGCGGTGTCTCGCACCTTCTCGCGGCCCGCCAAACTGTCATCATCGTCCGAATCGCTCTTTTTGCTCTTGCCGTTTCGACCGTGAACATCACCGCCGATCACCGCTTTATCGCCGCGCGTAACAGTCCCGCCAACCACATCGACATCACCGTCGATTCGGCCGCCGTCGCTCACATTCACGCCGCCGCCCATCACCGAAACATCGCCGTACACGCGCGCTCCGGGATGAATACGCACTGATCCGCCGGTCACCGCGATATCACCTGTGACCTTGCCATACACATCGAGACTGCCACCCATCACGGCCACGTCATTGACCACTTCATCTTTGGGGATCGTGGCACTTCCACCGAAGAACTCGCGATCTTTCCCATTCTCAGCGGGCGGACCGTCGTCATCGGCATTGGCTGCCGCACTTGGCGCATTCGGAACGGCAGGCACAGCGGGCACCTCGGGAACAGCAGCCACCGAAGGCACCGCCGGAGGCTCGGGAGGCGTGGGCGGCGTGGGTACACTCGGCGCAACTCCGCCATTGGGAGGAGTGGGCATCACGGGCGGAACAGGCACGCTCGCCGGCGGAATTGTGGGCACCGTCACAACCGGGGTCGCAGCACCCGAATTGCCTTGTTTTGAAGGCTCACCGCCCGATTCACGCACAATTGAAACAAGCGTCCCATCGCGCGACACCGAGTAGTCGGCATCGAGCAACAAAAGTTCAAGCACCTTGTCGGCGGGCTGATCTTTCACGTGTACATCCACGAGATCCGCCTGCGGAGCGTGAACAACAACACTCCAACCCGCCGCTTTGGCGAGCGCTTGGATCGCCTGATCGCGAGGTACGCGCGATACGTCGAGCGACACTTTGGTTTCATTCGACGGCCACGTGCCGGAACGTTTCACTTTGGCGAAGGCCCCCGCCGAAAATGACATCGCCGCGCTGAGAGCCAACGCCCCCACAAACAATCTGCCCACGCCGCCTCGGAACCTCATTGCCGTCCTCCGTTAAATGCCGCACGTTTTGAAGCTTTTGTTGCGATCAAAAACCCCGCGGCGCAGAGCGCAAACGCGAGGGTGTACACAAGCAACGTGGCCCTGCCCGACGACGGGTGCCACGCGCGTTCGATCAATCCGGGACTCATGCGAATCAGCGACGGCAGCACTTTGCGAACCACCGTCCAAAGCTGCGACGCACGCTCCGGGATAGAAACAATTGACGGAAGCGCGCCGAGCGAAGCCACAACAAACGCGATGGCAATCACGCGAACAGGCACTTTTCGTTTGTTGCGACTCGACGAAGCCGCGGGACTTACCACTTCCGCCGGAAGGGCAATCACATCGCGCTCCACCTGAACAACAGGAGCCGCCTGCACAACGTTTTCAGCGCGCAAATTGGCCACATTTTCGGCGCTCAACTGGCCAAAAACAGCCGCCACATCGGCCGAACGCATGGCCACTTCACCAAGGCGAGCGGAGCAAGCACTGCACGTATTCAAATGCTGCGACATGGCCCCGTCGAGCAGCGCTTCTTCGCCGTCGGCCACAACTGTCAGCGCAACATCGGAAAGGTGCCCCGAGGCATCCCATCCAACATCGTGTGCCAGCGTTTCGATTGTCATGACTCCACCTCGTGCGAGTTGCCGAGCGCATCGGCGATGGTCTTGCGACCCCGCGCAATCCACGTGGCCACCGTTCCCATGGGAACCTTCAATTTGTCGGCGATCGCCTGATATTTCAGACCGTCGACGTGGAACAAAAGGAGCGCCGTTCGCTGGTCGGCCGGCAGCTCCGCGAGAAGTTGTGACAAGCGTTCGGACCTTTCGTTCGTGCCGGCTCGTTCTTCGGGTCCGGGCGACGGATCCGCAACACGATCGATGAGGCTGGCTTCACCTTCATCGTTTTCCGTTTCAATCACCGATCGCGCCCGCGCCCGCTTGTTGCTGCGAATGGCGTCAATTGCCACGTGCCGCGCGATCCCGATCACCCAAGGCCGAAGCGGCTCACCTCCGCGCAATCGATCGCGCCCTTCAAGCGCGCGCGAAAGTGCATCTTGAGCGCAGTCTTCAACGTCGGGATGATTGGGTGAAAGGCCCAAAACAGCAGCAACCACCGAGCGAACGGTGAGCCTCAACGAAGCAGTCTCCTCCGCCAAAGCATCGCTCTGCCGCATCGGCGAGCCTGCGAGACGGGGTGAGGCGGTCATTTGCGGTAGAAGCATCACCTGACCGGCCAATTCGCGCGAGAGGGGACCAAAATTTCAGCCGACCCCAAAAAACCTCAAATCGCCTTTAGAACAAGCCTCAAAAAAAATCGCTGCCCTCCCCCGGTCGCGCGGTGCGCGCCCTGCCCTCCCAAGTGTCCGTGCTCGCACGCTGCGCGCGGCCACGGGCGGGCCTGGCGTCGATTGCCTCAAGGCTCCGCTGAAGCGCTCAAAGCGGCGATGACAAACGACGCCGGCACATTGGCTTTGAGATGAATCGTTGCGCCCGCGCGCTCGATCGCGACGGTTTTCATGGCGTCCGCATAACGCGTATTCAAAGCCGCATCGCGCACCGTGACCAAAAATTTTTCGGCGCGCTCAGCATCGGGTTCACTCCGTGCGTACACTTCAACGTTCACGTTGACGGCCGAGTCGCCCATCGCAGCCGACCCTCGAATTTTAGAAATGCCCGCGATCACAGCCCCGATCGAAGGGTATTTTTTTTCAAGCGCGGGTGGTAGCCGGTGGCCTCGCACATCCATGCTCACAAGCCCCGTCGCCGCGGGATCGCCGTGCCCCTCATCGGCGCCGTTTTTGAGAAGGCGTGACACCGCATCCACTTCGGCCGGAGAAACGAAGGCGATCAAGCGATCTTTGGCCACCACAATGCGACCTGTCGAAGCGCGCGAAAGAGTCCCTTTGCGATCGAGAATGTGTACATCTTCGATCGTGGCGCCGGCTTTCACTTCGGCCCATTCACTCGGTTCAAGGTGGATCTCGCCCGTTTTTCCCTCCGCGATGAGTACACGATCTCCCGCGTCGATATCCGCGAGACGCAGGCCGATCCACACAGCGTCGGCGCGGCTCATCGCTTCGGCGATAAAGCCGTCGCGTGACTGTTCGGCCGCTCGCTCAGCAAGTGACTCGGCGAACGCAGGACCGAGCCCGGCTTTGATCCGCGCGACATCAATCCTAAGAACCACATCCAGATCGGCCGGAAGGAGATCAGTCGCCGCAAGTTCTTTCGAGAGCTGGGGCGGACGTTCACCTTTTTTTTGAGGCGTTGGCACACTCGCGCAGGCGCCGACAAACGCCGCGAGTACACATGCAAAAACGGCTCTTTCAGCGAGCGCGCGCATTCACCACACGCACCATCTCTTCGATCACTGCGTCCACATCGCGATCTGTAGAATCGACGAGGATCGCGTCTTCGGCTTGTTTTAAAGGAGCAACGGGCCTCTCAGTGTCGGCTTTGTCGCGGGCAACAAGGTCGGTGAGCGTTGCATCGAGCGTTGTGTGTACACCTTTGCCAACAAGCTCATCGAAGCGGCGTTTGGCGCGCTCCGCGACTGTGGCCGTTAAAAACAACTTCACCTCGGCATCGGGAAAGACAACCGTGCCGATGTCGCGCCCTTCGAGTACACAACCGCCGCTTTCACCGGCTTGACGTTGGAGCGCCAAAAGAGCTTTGCGAACCGCCGCAATCGCCGAAACGCGGCTCGCACCGGCGCTCATTTCGGGCGTGCGAATAAACGGCGACACGTCCTGACCATCGAGAACAATACGCATCGCGCTGCCGTTTTCGGCCTTTTCCATGGCGATACGCCGCTCCGCAACAAGCGCCTCGGCAACACGCGCCACATTCGGCTCGTCGTCCCATGCGTACCCAGCGCGATGCGCCGCAAGGGCCACTGTGCGGTAGATCGCACCGGTATCAACGTGCAAAAAGCCGAGTCGCTCGGCGAGACGTTTGGCGACGGTGCTCTTGCCGGCACCGGCCGGACCGTCGATCGCCACGCGCGGGGCGCGGCGGGCATTGTACGCGGATTGCTTCATGCCGTTTCCTCAACCGAGATGGTGGCGCCTAAAGCGCGCAGGGTGCCTACAAATTTAGGGAAACTCGTTCGTATACAATTAGCATCCTGCACGCGTGTTTTCCCGTCGGCGACCAATCCCAAGATGGCCGCTGTCATGGCAATTCGATGGTCGCCGCGGCTGTGCACATCGGCGGCGATGAGCGGCTCGCCCGCGCGCCCTTCGATCACCAGGCCGTCGGGCGTTTCATCGCACCGAACTCCGAAAGCTCGAAGCACCTGAACGACAGCGGACAGGCGATCGGTTTCTTTGACGCGCAGTTCGGCCGCGTCGGTGACGGTTGTTATCCCCGATGCACACGCCGCAAGCGCTGCCAAAATAGGCATTTCGTCAATGGAGCGCGCCACCGATTCACCCCCGATGCGGGCGCCCACGAGCGCCGACGAAGAAGCGCGCACAAGGCCCATCGGCTCACCCAACTGCTCACCGCGCGCCTCCACCTCAAAGGCGCCGCCCATGTCGCGAAGCACATCTAAAAAGCCCGACCGCGTTGGGTTGAGGCCCACGTTTCGAACGTCGACGCGGCTTTGCGGGACAATTTGCGCCGCCGCCACAAGAAACGCGGCCGCCGAGAGATCGCCGGGGATGTGTACATCAAACGCGGGAAGCGACCCGGACCAAACCGACGGATCCAGCTCGATCATGGGACCGAGCGTTTGCAAAGGTACACCCAGTGCGGTGAGCATTCGCTCTGTATGATCGCGCGAAAGGAGCGGCTCACGCACGTAGGTTGGCCCGTCGGAGAAGAGCCCCGAAAGCAGCAACGCGCTTTTTACCTGCGCGCTCGACACGGGCATTTCGTATTCGATTGTCGACAAAACATGCGGCTCGGGAAGCGGCCCAATGTGGAGCGGCGCGGTGCATTCACCGGGCCTTTTTGGATCGATCTTGCCCTCGGCGCGGGCGCCCCGAAGTCGCAGGGGCTTGAGTACACGTTCCATCGGCCGCGACGAAAGCGAGGCATCTCCGGTGAGCGTGACGAAAAACCGCTGCGCCGCGAGGATGCCGCACAAAAGGCGCATTGTGGTGCCCGAGTTACCGCAGTCAATAGGCCCCGCGGGCGCTCGCAAACCAAAGAGCCCATTGCCACGAACGGTCACCGCGCCGGATTGCTCGTCAATGTGTACACCCATTGCCCGCAGCGCCCCGGCGGTGGAAAGGTTGTCGGCTCCGAGGAGGCTCGCACCGATTCGGCTTTCACCGTCGGCGATTGCCGCCAGAAGCAGCGCGCGGTGCGTAATACTCTTGTCGGCCGGCAAGGGTACACTTCCCGAAAGTGGGCCGGTCATTGGGTCGACAACGAGCGAAAGCACGCCGCACGCTTGTCAGAAAGTCGGCCCGGCGACAATGGGGCCATGTGAGAGTGCAAGAATCGCCGCTGCGGCAAACGAAGCGATACCCACCATCGTTTGAATACATTCTGTGGCTCATCACGAGACGGTTGACATGCGCTCAAAAAAACCTTCAAAGTTCGTGAACCCGGGTTATTCATGAGGCGATTGCGCGAAGGGCCGAGATCGGACCCTTCGCGTGGAGTCCTCGTGAATAATCCGGGTTAAAGGAGCTGAGTTTGAGTCTTTCCGCCGATGAATCGTCCGGTCAGCCGTTGGCTCCCGGAATTGTGGTGGGCGGCAAATTCACGCTCCTGCGCCTCATTGCCCAGGGTGGGGTCGGCAGCGTTTATGAAGCCGAAGACGCGCTCATCGGTCGCAAAGTCGCGCTCAAGTTGTTGCACCCCCACTATTCGCGCCACGCGGAGATCACGCGCCGCTTTCTGCGCGAAGCGCAGGCCACCGCGAGCATTGATCATCCCAACGTTGTCACCGTGCTTGAAATGGGCATTCAAGCCGACGGCACGTTGTTCATTGTTCAAGAACTGCTCCGCGGTGAAAGCCTGCGCCAGCGGCTCGCCAACGTGGGCCGAATCGGCGCGGACGAAGCGTTGCAGATTGCGCTCCCCATCGCCGACGCTCTCGCGGCCGCGCACCGTCGAGGCATCGTTCACCGCGACATCAAGCCCGACAACATTGTTCTCGCGCGCAACAGTTCAAGCGAGCTGTCACCCAAACTTGTCGACTTTGGTGTTGCGAAAATGCCCGCACGCGGCAAACAGGCATTTGCAACGCTGACTGGCACGTTGCTCGGGACAACCGCTTATATGTCGCCCGAGCAGGCGCGGGGTGACAGCGCCATCGACGGGCGCGCCGACGTATGGGGGCTCGCGGCTGTTTTGTTTGAAGCTCTGTCCGGCCGCTGCCCGTACGACGGGCCTACGGAACACGCGATTTTGGTGCAGATATTAACAGGCATGGGGCCTCCACCGTGGCCGAGTGAAGCGCCGATCTCCGCCGAGCTGTTGCACACAATTCGTTTGGGATTGGAGCGAGATCTCGAAAAACGCCCCACAATGCAGGCTTTTCGAGATCGTTTGTGGGCTTGTTTTGAAAATCGAAGTGTACACGTAGCCGCATTGCGCGCAGATCCCACAGACGCGCGAGTGTCCGCTCCGCCCTTGGATCCAGGCGATTTGGCCGACATTGTTGAACTCGCTCAGGAAGATTTTCAAGTCGACGAAGAAGGCACTTTCCGAGGTGTACCCACGCGCATCGGGCGGCCGCGAGGCGCAACGTGGGTGGGTGCGCCCACGCCTATCGCGGGTGGCAGTTCAGAGATTGAGTGGCGAGCGCGCGATTCATCGCTTTCGGTGGAGCAACTCGGTGCCGCGGCCGAAGACGCACTTCGCATCAATGCCCTTTCAGACGCCGTGGAACGTGCCGAATCGGCGCTTTTGCAAGATTCGAGTGACAAGGCCTTTGTGGGTCGAATGCGTCTCACGCAGGCGATCGCCAACTATTGGCTTGGTCATTACGTTGATTCAGAGTCCCAGGCGGCTCAGGCAATGGAGAGTTTTGAGCCGGGCACAACAGGCTGGTTTGCGGCGCTTGGACACGTGGCAATGGCGGCCGGTCACCGCGGAAACGGCGATCGATTGGCACCTCTCGCCCCCCTGTTGCTCGATTCGCCGCAGCCCGAACACCCGGCCCGCACGGTGGCCGCATGTCGGCTTCTCGTTCAATTGGCACGTACCGGCTCGGTGGAGCGAGCGCGCCGAATCCTTCAGTCTGTTGAAGAGTCCATGGATTCGCGCTCCAAAAACGAACCGTTTGTTCGCGCGTGGATGGCAGTCGCACGCGCCGAACTGGCCATTTTCGACGGCGACGCGATGCGGTATTTGGATCTCGTCAAAGAGGCTGTCGACGAGTTTGTCGCCGCGGGTGATATTCGAAATGCCTCTCTGCAACGCAGCAACATTGGAAATGCCTTGTTGCAACTCGGGGGTTACAAAGCGGCGGAGCGCGTTCTTTCGGAGGCATTTGCCACCGCCGAGCCGATGCGCCTCAGTTTTGCTGCCGGTGCGCAGGCCAATCTGGGCCTTGCCCTCGCGCGCACAGGTCAAACCGATGAAGCGATTGCTGCCGAAAAACAGGCCCTCGCGCGTTTTATCGATCAGGGCAATCGGCGGTTTGAAGCTGTATCACGCCTTTATTTGGCGCTCATTTACACGGCGGCCGCCAAAAGTGATGAAGCGCTTGAAAGTGCCCAAAGCGCGGTAGAAGCCGCTGCAACAATCCCCGGAATTAAGGCGTATGCGCTGGCGGTACTCGCGAATGTGAAACTTACGCTCGGCCAAACAGCCGAAGGAGTAGACCTCTCAGAACAAGCCTTAACCCTGTTGCAAGAGCAGTTGGGTGTTGAAGAGGGAGAGGCTTGGATACGTTTTGTAAACGCTTCGGCAACCGCCCAGTCGGGAGATATTGCCAAAGCAAAAACGCTCATGGAAGCGTCCAAAACGCGATTGCTTGAAAGAGCGGGCCGCATCACCGACAGCCGCTTTCGAGACACGTTCTTACGCAACATTCCAGAAAACGCCCAAACACTCGCCTTCGCCAAACTCTGGGGCAAATAACGTTCTTTCCGCAACCATTGTTTGCTCATGCGCATTTTTGCAGAACTGGGAAAAGCCGTGCAGCGCGAGTACAAGCGCGCTCAATTCGCTGTCAGACACTTTCCCAAAATCGCCGCGGAAGCCCTCCAAAAAGCGCGCATCGTGGAGCGGACAAGTTCGAATGAAGTGGTTGAGTGGGTGCTAAAAACAAGCACCTTGCCCCCGCAAAATGACTTGGCGGAGAGTTTCGGCGAGCCACCGATTACCGTTTATCGAGGGGAGCACTTTCACATTGAAGTGCTTTTTTGGGTGGACATTCCAACAACCGTTCACGGTCACGGATTTTCGGGCGCATTTCAGGCTTTTTCGGGCTCGCGACTGCAAACTCGACATCACTTTGAAGCGGCTTTCGGCTCCCCTCAAACTCTGCTTTTGGGCAATCTCCACTTTGACGGCGCCGAGTGCCTCCATCCCGGAGATGTTGTGGAGATCTCACCGGCTCTTGTGCACTCTGTTGTGCATTTGGAGCAACCGTCGGCGACCCTTGTTGTACGCACCGGCAGTGATCAAAACGTTGGCCCCCAGTTTGACTATCGGGCACCCGGCCTCGCGATTGACCCTTTTTTAACGAATGAAATAAAATTACGCCAAATCCAAACACTGCGCCTTTTGTGCCGCACAGCGCCGCCCACACAAGCCCTTTCGCGCGCGTGTGAGTTGATTGCTCGCTCGGACGAAGACACCTCCTTTCGTGCATTGGAGTTGCTTCACAGCCACTTTGGCACGTTTGAAAACATGAAGTCCGCTGTACAGGCCTGTATCGCAAAACATGGGGAGAACACAACGCGGACGTTGCTCGCCACGTTGCGTGAAGATCGAAGACTGCGGGCCGCCGCGGCCGTCCGCCGCCAAACTGCCAATCTCGACGAACGGTTTGTCGCGGCGATTCTGCATCATGTGCCCCACAGAAAAGCGGCTTTGGAGCTGATTAAGGCGCGTTTTCCAAAACGAAAAGAAGCTCTCGCGCTGGAGCAACTCGCTGTCAAATTGGCATCTTCGGTGCGTTGCGGGGTTAACTTAACCGACCCTGTGACAGCCGCTCTTTTTAAGGCCAAGTTGCGTACACAATCCCCCGGTGATGAACTGCGTGTCTTGGCGCGAGTGTTTAGCCCAGCGGAGGTGCAAGCCGGTCGCACGACGCTGCTAAAGCTGTCAAAAGCGCTGGATGAAACGGTGTTTGCGCCGCTCTTTCGCGCGACCGAACAGCCCCCCATGGAGAGTTTGTGAGTCAATCCAACGTGGCCATTGTGACCACCGTGCGGGCGCCCACTGCCGATCTTGGACCGTGGATTTACTGGCACAAGCACATTGGAATCGAGCGTTTTTATATCTTTTTTGACGCCAAACCCGAACCCGGACGTAAGCCCTTTTCGGAGGCGGGAGTCAGGTTTATTCATGTGAACAAGGCGCTTCAAAAGCGCATGGCAAAAGACGACTTTCAAAAAACGTATCTGCCATTTGCCGGTGATTGGGAAAAGCCCGCAGCGTCGCCGGATGAACTCACAGCGAGGCAACTGTGTGTTGTGCAAGCCGGCCTTGAAATGGCCCGGTCCGACGGCGTGCCATGGCTCTTGCACATTGACGGTGATGAGCTTTTTTATCCACCGAACAGCGATGCGCAGCAGCACTTTAACAGCCTCAGTCAATTGGGTATTGGGTATGTCATTTATGACAATCATGAAGGGCTGTGTGAACACACCGCGGTCAAAGAGCCCTTTTCTGAAATAACACTCTTCACAAAAAATCCCCGGGGGATTGACCCGTCGGCGCTCGACGAGGCGCTGCCCTATTTTCAGGATCGAGGCGGCTATTTTTTGGCGTACGCCAATGGGAAGGCGGCAGTACAAACGCGGCGGGGCACACTCCCCGCCGGAGCACACGGATTTCACCTTCCGCTGCACTACGGGCTTGGTCGAGCGCGATTTTTGTCACCCGCCATTTTACACTATCCGTATTCTAACTTTGAAAGTTATTGGCGCAAAGTAACGCGTGTGCGCTCTTATTCTGAACAAATGCTTTTGGGGGCGCCGTGGAATCCGCCGCTTTTTGAAGTGGCTTCTGTCAGGTTGGCTCAGGTGGGAGCGGAAGCGGCGGCACGCCTTTTTTTTGAGCGTGCAACGGTGCTCAAAAACAAGGCGAACCGGCAAAAGTGGCTCAAGACAGGGGTGCTGACGCGCATCACCGATGTGGCGAACGTTGTCAGTGCGCGGGAGTAACTACTTCATACCGATTGGGCGGGCGCGCCTCATACCGATTGGGCGGACGCGCTTCATACCGATTGGGCGGACGCGCTTCATACCGATTGGGCGGACGCGCTTCATACCGATTGGGCGGACGGGCTGAGTTGGTGTGTGCGGCCAACGGGTCCAGCTCGTCGGTGTACTCACCGGCCTCAAGCGATGTCACCGTTTCAAGCCGAATGGGCGGCATTGCAGCGTTTTTGGCAGTAGATTGAGCGGTCTTGTTCCCGTGCGACTGCGTCTTTTTCGCCATGCGCACAAGCATTATCGTGACTGTCGATTTTCTCCAATACTGAAAATGATTGAACGCCCCGCAACGACCTGCCACGTCACGCCACCTGAGGCGCGGCGTCCATATCGAATGGGCTACTTGCAACTGAGTGCTTTGATTTGCTCTTCGGCCGACTGCCTTGTGAGTGAGCCGGATGTTGCCGGCCATTGAGCTTGAACGCTGGTAAATGCGGCACACGCCTCTTGCAGATTGCCTGTTTTCGCAAGTGCCTGTCCCAACCACAGAGTTGCCTGCGTGTGCAAAAGGGGATCTTCAAGCGATGTACACGACGCAACAGCCCGCTTTAAAAGTGGCAATGCAAGATCTGTTTTCCCGGCCAGTAGAAGCGTTTTTGCGGCATAAGCGTACGTGATCAGGCCCGGAAGTTCACTGATCCAACTTGTTTCAGATGTGATTGAAGGTGGCATTGTTTCGAGAGCTTTTTCGGCCTGCTCGGGTGTGTTTGCGAGCAGCGCCGTACCGAGCACCCAAATGCCTTCTTGATGGAGGGTGGCAGTATCCTTCATGCGCGTATTCCACGCTGAAAGTGCCTCTTTGTGTTCGCTTTTGACAAGGCCGTTTTTCAGCCCCAACACCCGCAGCAGAGTCGGCTCAAAAAGAGCCGCTTTTGAATTAAAACCGCGATGCCGCGATGCCGCGTCCCACGCCGCTTTTCGTTGAAATAAGTCGGCTGCAAACGTTGTGGCCTGATCCACATTGCCTGTCTCCAGGTCGAGTTCAATAAGCCACAGCGCCGCATCCACTCGGTCGTCGGAATCGGCGGCCCCCTGCGCCTTGTCGAAAACGCCGACTGCCTGTTTGCGAGCCCCCGCCAAATCACCAAACAACGCCGACAACGCTGTTCGCTCCAACGGTTCACTGCCCGCATCCGAGGAGCCGGCCAAATGGGCCCAACGAGTCACAAGCGCCTCTTCCACCGCGGCCTTTGGCTTTTGGAGCGCGGCGAGCGCCGACGCGAGCGTGTAATGAGCCCCTGTTGACTCACTGCTGCGCGCAATCCACGCTCTACCCGTGGATTCGAGATCTGAACATCGACCCAAGTGCCGCAGAAGCAACGCCCGCTGTGCCAAACAATCCATTGAAGTGGTGTTTTTTTCAACGCACTTTGCGAGCGCATTCAGCGCACCTTCCTCGTTGTTTTCACGCGCAAGAGCCGCCGCAAGTGCCTGGTAGGCGTCTGAATAGTGAGGGTCAATTGAAAGGGCCCGCTCCGCCAATTCCCTCATTTTTGCCGGCGTAGGCGCAAAGTCTGAAGCGATATATGCGAGTTCAGCGTCGCCCGGATGAGCATCTGACAAAGAAACAAGGCAGCTTGAAAATGCCTTTTTATCAGGCGGTGTATTCCACAACACCGACTCATAACAATGCAATAGTTCACCGTCGCGCTCGGGGAGCTTTTCTTTCAGATCGAGCGCAAGCCGCATTGCATCACGCGTTTTTGAAGGTGGATCTGTCCAATAGCCAATTACCACCAAACGCGCGTGCGCCGGCGCACACTCCGGATCAATCGTTGTTGTTTCTTGAAAAAGCTGACGGGCACTTTGCCAATTGCCACTTCGTTGCGCGCGCGTCGCCGCGGCAAATGTTCGCTCGGCGGCGTCGGTACAGCTTGTGAGACGCGGGGGCCCCGGCGGAGCGGCCACGGATTTGTCACGCGTAAAAAACCAAACGCCGAGCAAAAGTGTACATAACGCCGCCGCAAGCCCCAACACACGGCGATTGGAAATGGCGGCGTTTGCAGGCTCCGCAGGCATTCCCGATCGTTGCGTAAGTTGCGAACCCGTGGGCTGCGTCACCGGTGCACCCGTGTGGTGTACACTCGGCGCAGCCACGTTCTCAGCGGCGCGCAGCGTTTCTGCAGCCGCTTTTTTTGCCACGCCGGGCAGCGAAATCGCATCGATCGTTTCGGCGGTGGATCGATCTTTGTCGGCCACCGGAAGCGAAATAGGCAGCGAAGCCACATCCACCGTGGGCGCCGTCGCATCGGCTCGAAGCGTTGGCATTTCATCGGAAGCGACAGGACGAAAGGCCAAATCGGACGACGCCAAACCGCTTGTTTCCGCGAGAAATGGGCGCAGCGAGCGCACCACATCTCCCATTGCCGGAAAGCGATCTTCACGCGGCTTGCTCATGGCCCGCTCGACAACGCGCACCACTTCATCGGGCAACTCGGGAACGTACGACCGAAGGTCCGGCGGCTTCGCTCGAACAATGTTTGAAAACAACGAATACAGGTCATCACCGGGCGGCCACGGGCTTTTGCCGGTGAACAACTCAAAGGCAACAACACCCCACGCAAACTGGTCTGTGTGACTCGACAGAGCGCTGCCGCCGATTTGCTCCGGTGCCATGTAGCGCGGCGTTCCAACGATCGCGCCGTTGCCATTTGTGAGCGTGTTTAGAAGGGCCAAATCACTCGGCGGAACATTGGTGGGCAACCACTTTTCGGGGTCAAAACTTCTGCGACGCGCAATACCGAAATCGAGCACCTTCACGAGGTCGTCTTCGCGAACGATCACGTTTTCGGGTTTCACGTCGAGGTGCACAATGCCCGCTTCGTGAGCTGCCGCGAGCGCATCGGCCACCTGCGTCAGCCACTTGATTTTCCGGCCAATCGAGATCGACCCGCGGCCGATGAGTTGCCGCAGCGATGTGCCTTGAACAAGCTCCATCGCCATAAACGGCACGCCTTCAAACTCGCTCACTTCAAAAACAGTGACGACGTGCAGATGATTGAGCGCCGCCGCCGCGCGCGCTTCGCGAAGAATTGCGGTCGCCGCCGCATCCCCTTTTGCGTTTGCGTCATGGAGGATTTTGAGCGCCACCCGCCGATGCAGTTGCGTGTCGAACGCGCGGTACACATGGCCCATGCCGCCACCGCCAAGCGCGGCTTCCACGGTGTACCGTGCAAACGCCGCACCGGGTGAAAGCTCCATCGGCGCATTATCATCTGTGCGGCGCTGCAAATCACGTCTCACGTGAGGTCAGTCCTGCCCGCACATTCGCAACAGCGCTGGATATTACGGGCTGTCCCGCTTTGAGCCCGCCTTCCCAAGCCACACAATTTGACGCGATTTGTCCTTCAAAAAAGGATCATTTCGCAAGAGCGTTTCAACCGCTTTGCGATCCGGTTCGCTCAGCGTGGGTGTACGCGCAATCACATCCACACCTTCGGGAGTGACCAACGTTTTGGTAAAATAAAGCACCACGTATCGATCTTCGGGTCCGGTGGAAACAACCACCCAATCGCTTGAAAATGCGGCCAAGAGGCCTTTTCCCCTCCAGGTAAAGTGAGTTGGAAAAGTGGACTCCTGCGTGTCGATTCCTTCGATCGTTTCGCGCCGGCCGCCCTCGGTGTACGCAACGGTGTCGTCCAATTCCACCGGGGATGTTCCATCGATCACCCGATAAATAAAGTTTGGATCTGTCTTCTTCCCTTCAAGCCACATGGGAAATGTCGACGCGAGGACATGCCATCCGCCGTTTAACCGACGCGCATCAAACTCCCCCACGCGCGGTACATTCGGCGGCAATCCCCCGCAGCCTGTTAAACACGCGAGCAGCGCAGCCAATCCCCGCGCAAGCCGATACCCCTGCCATTTCATCAATTTCATCATGGCCCGCGGGGGCCGACAGTTTCAATTCAAACTGATTGACCACCGCGATGTCGCGCAATCGTGGCGCACGCCGCCGCGGCTCTTGAGGGCGATGTTTGATGGAGGTAGAGCCGAAACATGAGCCTCGACCTTCACATTCGCGATCACATGACCAAAAGTCCGATCACGGTCGATCGGCGCACAACACTCGCCGAAGCGCTCAAAATCATGGAGGAGCGCGGCTTTCGGCACCTTCCCGTTGTCGATGGTTCAAAGCTCGTAGGCCTTGTTTCCGAGCGTGAGTTGCGCGCTCTTGAAAACATGCAGGGCTTTAATTCGGCCGGGTGTACCGTTGAAGATTTCAGCCTTGTAGAACCGTATTCCGTCGCCCCCAATGCGCTTGTCCGCGACGTGGCATTTGACATGGCAACTCGCAAAATCGGCTCCGCCGCCGTTATTGAAAATGGCGAAGTCGTAGGTGTTTTTACAACAATCGACGCGCTGCGACTGCTTGTCGATCTGCTGAGTGCCAAATAAAGCTCCTGTCGGCGCCACTTGCCGCCGTGGGCAAGAGATTGTCGCAACAGCGCTACTTCCCCAGAGCTTTTGGAGCGTTTGATTTGCCCGCGGCCACAGCCAACACAAGCAGTGTTGCCACATACGGAAGCAGTTGAATCAGGTCGCCCCCGCGCGACTTTCGCAAGTCGTCTTGAAGCACGATTTGAAGGGCTTCGAGCGCTCCAAATGCCAAACAGGCAAGCACCGCATACCCGGCTCTCCACCCCGAAACAACAACCGCGGCGAGGGCAATAAACCCACGTCCGTTGGACATGCCCGACTCAAACCGATGTTGGTCAAATGCGAGGTGTACACCTCCCAGACCACAGGCCACACCCGACAAAAGGAGGGCATAACTGCGAATTTTGGTGACACTCGCTCCCACCGCACTCAGCGCATCCGGGTTTTCGCCGGCGGCCCGCACACGCAGTCCAAACCGGGTTTTTTTAAGGAGCCACGGAGTTGCAACTGCCATTAAAATAGCCACAAGCGTCACCGGGTCGGCAAATACCCTTCCAAGCAGCGCACCACCGGAAGCTCCCACCGGCCCAAACCGAAACCCCTCAATCGCAGGTGAGTTGGATGCGCTGTCATACAGGCCTCTCAGTGCCAATCGCGTCCCGGCGTACGCGAGCAGATTGAGTGCAATGCCGCTCACCATGGCGTGAACTTTGGCCTTTTCCACCAGCAAAGCGTGCCCCAAAGACAACAACGCTCCTGCGCATACGCCTGTCAACAAGCCAATCACCGCGCTTTGAGTTGCAGCAGCGGCGGCCACACTCGCAAAAGCGCTTGTGAGCAACACCCCTTCAAGGCCAATTTGAACAACACCGCTCTTTTCGGCCCAAATGCCCCCCATAGCCGCACACACATACGGCGCCGAAATGCGGAGTGACTCGGCCACCATTGTCAGCGAAAAAACGCCGCTCATGACGGTGTCACCTCGGCAAACTCTGTGTCTGGTTTTGTTTTGGGGCTTTGTCGCGTTGAGCCTTTTTCCGGCCCGTCTGGGCCCCCGCCTTGAGCCTCACTCTTGCTCGAATCACCTTCATTCGAAGCCGAATTGGCCGGTTGTTCGGTGTTGGAGATTGACACTCTGCCCGCCGCCGAAACAAGCACGATCGCCACCGCTTCCAGCACTGTCATTGCCTCTTTGGGCACCCGCGCGTTAATGGCCAATCCCGCCTGTTCAAGAGTGCCAAAAAAGAGGGCCGCGAGCACAATGCCAATCGGGTGGCCGCGCCCCAACAGCGCCACAGCAATTCCCGCAAATCCGGCTCCCGATCCGAGCCCAACTTCAAAATAACCCTTGTATCCAAGCACCGTCGCGCTCATGCCCAATCCGGCAAAAGCCCCCGACAAGAGCATTGCCAAGATAAGCCTATTTCTCACGGAGATGCCCTCGGCGCGACAGGCCTCCGCGCTTTTGCCAATCCACTGCATTTCGCGGCCCGGCCTCGATCGACCGAGCCAAAAATAAAGGGCCACAACAAGCGCAACAGCGAGTGGAAAGGCCGCTGAAGCCGCACTGCCGCTCAGCGAGACAAACACTTTGTCGAGCCTCGGCAAAGTGGCTCCCGAAACCACATCGGCCGTTCGAAGCGACGACGCGCCGAGCACCGTCGCAACAGTGAACGGCACAAGCACGTCCACAATGCGGTTCATCATAATCGCGGTAATGACCTCGTGTACACCCAGTCGGGCGCGCATGACCGCGGGTGGCAATGCCACAAGCGCTCCCACAATCGCGCCGACAAGCAGCGCCGAAAGAAGGGCGAGCGGCATCGGCGTCGACGCCGGCAACTGCGCGGCAAACGCACCACCGCAGAGGCTCGCGGCGGCCAATTGCCCTTCAGCCCCAATGTTAAAAAGCCCCGCGCGCTGCGCGATATGAAATGCGTACCCCGTAAAAATCAGCGGAGTGGCCTTAAAGAGAACCTGACCAATCCCGTAGGGTGTACCCCACGTTCCGCCCCACGCGCGGGCCAGCGTGGCGAGCGGCGCCTCGGCAAACGCAAACGCGATCAGGTTGAACACAAGCCACAAGCCTGCAATCGCGATCACCGCCACAAGCGCGGGCTGTTTGAAACGGCGCAGCGTCGCGTTCATGCGGCCTCCGCACCGAGCATTGCGCGGCCGATCGTTTCTTCCGAAGCCGACGGTGCAAATTCAGCCACGATCTCCCCTTTTCGAATCACGAGAAGGCGGTGACAGAGCTGCCGCAGCTCCGCGAGATCCGCGCTCACAATGAGTACACCCAGGCCCGCGGCGGCGGCTTTTCCAATCGCTTCGTGAATGGCCGCAGCTGCGCCGACATCCACGCCGCGCGTGGGCTGCGAAATCACCACCGCACAACCGGGTTGTGTACCTTTTGAAAGAAAGGCATCGAGCGCCCGCGCGACCACGATCTTTTGCTGATTGCCGCCCGAAAGTTCGCCCGCGAGGCGCGACGGATCCGCGGGAACAATGCCAAAACTCTTCACGCGGCGACTCACCACTTCCGCTTCGTGATCGCGCGAAACAGTACCCAATTGGCCTAGAACCAAATTGTCGGCAACCGTCGCGTCGAGAAGCAGCCCTTCGGTGTGGCGATCTTCGTGAACAACGCGCACAACCGATCGCCGTGCCGCAATCGCGCGCGCTTCGTCGGCATCAAACGGCAACGGCTCTCCCGCAACCGCGATCGACCCCGAGCACGAAGGCAAAAGGCCCGCGATCGCATGCACCAATTCACGCTGACCGTTGCCCTCCACCCCTGCGATCCCAACGATCTCGCCGGCGCGCACCGACATTGTGATGTCGCGAAGACGCGTGACACCGGCCGCGTCTTGAAACCCGAGCGCACGGATCTCGATCGCCATCTTCGCGTCGCTCTCCACATCCGGCGGTGAAAACGGCGGCGGCGGCTCGCGGCCCATGATTGCTCGCGTCAGATCTTCGGTCGATGCGGCGTTTGAAGCTCGATCCAAAGGCCGGGTGAGCACCGTGCGACCGCGGCGCATCACTGTCACGCGATCGGCAAACCGCACCACCTCATCCAAACGGTGCGTCACAATCACCACCGTGCGCCCCTCATCGGCGAGCGAACGCAGCACCTTGTAAAGCTCGTCGGCTTCCAGCGGCGTGAGCACCGCCGTCGGTTCGTCGAGAAGAATCGCGAGCGCTCCGCGATACAGCACGCGCAGGATCTCAAGGCGCTGTTTGTCGCCCACGCCGAGCGCATCGGCAACGGTATCAAACGGCACCGTTAGACCTGTTTTTTCGGCGAGAGCCGTCACTTCGCGGCGCGCGCGCGCTTCGTTGAGTACACCGCCTTGTTGCACCGGTTCATTGCCGAGCATTAGGTTTTCAAGCGCTGTGAACGCGCCCACCAACATGAAATGTTGGTGGACCATGAGTACACGGCGGCGAGCGGCTTCGGCCGGCGTTGCCGGCCGAAGCCGCTCGCCGCCCACCGCCACACTGCCCGAAGTCGGCGCGAGCGATCCCGCGGCGAGTTTGAGCAGCGTCGACTTTCCAGCGCCGTTTTCTCCCACAACCGCATGAATCTCACCGGGCGAAAACACGGCCGACGCGCCGTCGAGTGCAAGCGTGCGCGCAAAGCGCATTGTCACGTCGCTACATTCAATCACCGGCCCGCGCTCACCCATGCGTCCCTCGTAACGTCGCCGATTTCGATGCGCGCGTCACCTATCCGACGGGCTTTGCCGCGCGCCTTTGGGGCTCGGCGCGCCGATCAGCAATGCGCCGAGCACGGCCGCACAAACGGTTTCGGTGCGCAGAACAAAGCCGCCGAGCCCACATGCGGTGAAGCCGGATTGTGTACACAAATTCACTTCCGCTTCCGAAAGGCCTCCTTCGGGGCCCACCACAATCGTGACCCCGTCGGTCGGCTCGAGCGCTGCGAACAGATCGCCGAGGACCGGGGGGGCGCCCGGCGCGAGGCACACGCAAAGACCGGGTGCGGGCGATGTGTACACTTCGGAAACGGCGGCGGCGAGCAGAGCGGGCGGGGCGACGCGCGGCGCGTCGCCCCGCCCGCTCTGCCTCGCCGCCTCCACCGCAATTCGACGCCATCGCGCCGGGCGCCCCCCCACGTCGCCGAGTTTCACCACGCTGCGCTCTGAGATCACCGGAACGATGTGCGTCGCGCCGAGTTCGGTGGCATCGCGCACGATCGCATCCATCTTGTCCCCTTTGCCGATCGCTTGAATCAGCGTGAGCCGGCGCGACGCCACCACGGTTGCCGGCTCCGGTGGACTCACCTCGACCGTCACTCGATAGCCTGCGTCTTCGATGCGCAACACGACCGCGTGCGCCTGAACCGCCTGCTCGGGGTCAAAAGCAACGACAGCGTCACCCTCGCGAAGCCTGTGTACACGAGCCACATACGCCGACGTTTCTTTGGAGAGTACACATGGCCCGGGAACGAGCCGCTCCACCGGAACACGCAACAACCTCTGCACGGCGCCGCTCATGCGATGCGTTCAAACGCGATCGCAACCCAGGCTTCACCGGCGGCTTCGCCGCGTCGCTCCGTTTGGATCCGCCGCAGACCGAGCGCTTCGTAGCGAGCCACCATGGCGTCGTGCTCGTTGCCCAAAATTCCCGAAAGAACGAGCAATCCGCCGGGCAAGAGTGTGGCGAACAGATCGGGAGCCATCGGCCCGAGTACACGCGCTTCAATGTTGGCCAGCACCACCGGGTAGCGGCCACCGGCGTCGTGCGCCGATCCAATGCGCGCTTCAACACGGTCCGAAAGCGAATTGCGCGCCGCGTTTTCGATCGCAACGCTCACGCTGTCCGGATCCACGTCGAGCGCAACGGCACGCACCGCGCCGAGCACGAGCGCTGTCAGCGCAAGAATGCCACTGCCCGTGCCAACATCGAGAACCGTTTTGCCCGCAAGCCGCGCCGCGTGTTTTTGCAGCAGAGTTGCAACAAGCGAAGTGGTCGCGTGCAGCCCGGTGCCAAACGCTCGACCCGGTTCGAGAATGAGTACACGTGTTCCCGGCTTCGCGTCGGGGATCGACCACGGCGGAGCCACAACCACCTGCGAAGTGAGCGCGAACGGAGCGAAGTGCTCCTTCCAAGCGTCGCGCCATGCATCGCCGACAACTTCTTCGAGGCGCGGCTTCAGGATCGGACGCGATGCGCGCACGGCTTTGATCGCGGCCCGCGCCTCGCGAACCGAGTCAAACGCGCCGACCACCGTCACTGCGCCGCGGCCCGGACCTTTTTTCAGCGTTTGATCGTCGCGCTCTTCAATGCCCGTGGCCCCCTGTTCAAAGAGGAGCGTCGCGATCTCGCCTGCGTACTCTTCTCGAACGTCTACGGCCACAAACGGGTATGTGACAGCCGCAGTTTTGCGCTTCGCCACTACTTTATGCCCACCCGAACAGTTGCGGTTTGTTTGGGGCCCAGGAACGCAAATCCGAGCGGAATGCCCACCGCGGCCCCGACAACAACGGCGCCCACCGGAATCCAAAACGCCGGGCTCGAAAATACGCCGCTCTTCTGCGGCTCGGGAACAACGATCCGCAGCGGAGTGGACACATCGCCGCGCGAAGCAACCGGCAAACCGCCGTTATCAACCGCCTCCAAATAATATTCAACAAGCGGAGGCACCACGTCTTTGCCTGGAATTTGCGTGTTGAATTTTCCGAGTGTGTACGTGCCCGCGACGATCTTGAACTTGCCTTTGGTGCCCGCGCGATAAAAGAGCTGCACGCCCCGCACGCGCCCGTTGGGGTCATCCACCGATCCGCTCAACTTGATGGTTGTTCCAGGCTCCACCTGCGCCGGTGAACTGTGTGTCACTTTGACAGGCGCCTCAGCCGGAGCGCCGCTCGTCTCCGCGGATTTTCCGGGCTTGCCCTCTTCAACCCACTTCTTGCGCGTCGCCTCGAAAAACTCTCGAAAACGCGGCGATTCTGTCGCGGGCAACACAAACGACTCATCGATCACGTACAAACCGCGCACAGCGCTGTCGGCTTCGTCGGTGCGCTTCAACGTAATGTAGTTGTACGCAAGCAACCGGTAGATCTCGATCTTTTCGCGCGTCGACGATCCGGGCCGGAGAAGCGCCGCCGACAGGGTTTGAATTGATTCTTCGTATTGCTGGTCGTCAAACAGCTCAGCGGCGCGTTGAATCAGCGGGGTCACACCGCCCTTTTGCTGTGCGTACGCAACATCGGAAAAGAGCGCGGTCGGCGCAAAGGCGAGCGCAGTCGCCCCAACCAACACCAAGCCGCGCACCAATGGGAGAAGCCGCATCCAGCGCTAGCCTATGCGAAGGTGAACGCGCAAACCAAGCTTCCGTTTTGCGATCGTCGCCGACGCCCCGAACAACGGCGGTGAACACTCGACACACGCGCGTTCCATTGCCGCGGATCGAAACTACTTAAATTGCCGCCACTCTTCTTCCAACAGAGCAACGGAAGCCGCCAGCTCATCGGCAATATCCGCTTCCAACCAAACCGTATTCGCGCCCTTTGCGACACTGAAAAAGGTAGGCCTCGGAAGTTGCTCGGCGAGCATTCTCAAACGCTTTCCGGTGCGCTCCAGGCGAGCCACCCAATCGGTGTCGCGGTGTACATATTCAGCGTGTTCGAGAAGAGCCGCGCCCGCCGCCGCCACGCGCGCTCGAAACGTATCGAGCGGCTCGGCTCGCAAACAAGCCGCAGCGTGCACTTCGTGCAGCGTCGCAAGCACCATCGATACGGGAGTTGCAGGAACGAACTCCTCCGCATCGGGAGAAAACGTCAGCCGCGACAGAGCCACAAACACGCACTGCGCCGGTGAACGCACGCGATAGATGTATTGCGCGCCCGAGTGATCCGCCGCGGCCATGGCGATGTGCCAGGCCGCTTCTTCATCCACGTCATCCACCTCAGCGACCATCCCCGCAATTGCCGGCAACGAAAAACGCCGTGTCTGAGGATCTGCCCACCCCATTTTCACAGCCTGCGTCTGCGGGTTGAACGTACACAACAGAGCGGCCTGCGCCTGCGCCGACACCCGTCCCTCCGGATCGATCCAGCAGAACATCCCCTCCGCTAGGTTCGCCCGATATTCATGCGTCGCCGCACCGTGTTCGGCGAGCCGACGCAACAGTTCGTCACCACGTCGAACCCAACGATCAAACGCGGCCTCCGGAGGCGGCGCCGATCCGCCCGGATCCCCCGTCCACTCCAACTCCATTGATCGCGGTGCCAACAACGGCGGAGTGGGAATTCGCGCCGGAACACGCGCCAAACCAAAATCCAAACTCGGCAGCGGCAGGATGCTCACGCGCCGAGAACGCTCGACGCCGCTTGATGCGTACACATTTGTGCTGCCCGCGCCACGACCGGCCTGCGCCGCCTGATCCAACGGAGAAGACTTGCTTGCGCGCGCGGCGCCTTTCGTTCCGTGCTTCTCCTGCGCCGTGCTCCTCGGCGGGGTCACGGCCTTCGTTCCAACTTTGGGTGAGCGCCTGGCGCGTTCTCGACTTGTCGGCGGTGCATCGGGCGCAGCGCGCTTTTTCGCGGCTTTTGCCACGGCGGGCCTCGGGCCCGTCAAGTCTTTGCGCTCCATACCTCGCGACGCGTTTGCGCCGCGCGCCGTGGAGCCGGTGCGCTTCGCCATAACGGGCGAACGTATCACGTCGCACGCAAACGCCAGCACGTTGCGCGCGTAAAGATCGCGCGCACAAATTGGCGTGTGCACGTCGCACAACAGGTGACACCATCTGCTTGCCATGTCGTGGTTCATGTCCGCCATCTACGACCGCTTCATGTCCAACGTGGAAGAAGCCTGCCTCATCGCTTGGCGCGCTGAACTCCTGCGCGAACTGTCAGGTGAAGTGCTTGAGATTGGGGCCGGCACCGGGGCCAACCTCCGCCACTATTCGGCGGAAGTTTCGCGCCTTGTCGTAACCGAACCCGATTCCCACATGCTCCCCAAACTGCGCGAGCGGGCACGCCTCTCCAAGCGCGCTGACGTGGAGATCATGAACTCCGTTTCGGAGTCGCTGCCGTTTCGCGATGCGTCGTTCGATGCGGTCGTCACGACGCTCGTTCTCTGCTCCGTGCGCGACCCCGAGCAATCGCTCCGAGAGATCCATCGCGTGCTCCGTCCCGGCGGAGCGCTTGTGTACATCGAACACGTTGCAGCAGAAGACCGAGCCGATCGCTTTGCCTGGCAAAAGCGAATTGAGCCGGTTTGGAAACACATCGCGGGCAACTGCCATCTCACGCGCCGCACCGCCGACACCATCCGCGCGGCCGGGTTTGAAGTTCAAAACGAACAGCGCGAAAGCCTGCGCAAAGCGATGTTTTTTACCCGCCCCTCCGTCCGCGGCATCGCACGAAAACCGGCTCCCGCCGGGTGAAAACATCGCGCCTCGGAACCCGCTGTTTGCGCACCCGGCTGGACCTTGTTGGCCACCCGGCTACGCTTCGCCCCGATGGCCGTTGCCAAGCCCGATACGCGCACCGGTGCGCAGCCCGCGATCGCTCCAGAATGGCTCTCCCGCCTGCGTTCTTCATGGGACGCTGAAATCTCACCGTCGGTTCGGCGAGTCATCGCAGCGCTTTTCGCCCTCGCATTTGTGCTCCTGGCGCTGCTCGCGCGCATGGGTACACAACGCGCTCGCTTCGCCGCCGCAGCCATATTCGCAGCCTTGATCCTCGGAGCAGTCGCTCGCGCGGTCATCGTTCGCAAGCGCCGAGCCGATCCGCGCCGCACCATCGCGGAAGCCGTCGGCCGCACCGATCCCGATCTTTCCGCGGCAACACTTCGCGCATTGAGTCTCTCTGAACGCACGCTTCAAGATGACAACGCCGGTTCCCCCGCGCTCGCAGCCCTTCATCTTCGTCGCCTCCTCGATCGCGCGCCGCTCGACGTCATTCGTCGCCGCGCCGCTTCTCTCGCCGCCGGATGGTCCGTCGCTGCCCTATTCATCGCGGGCGCCGCTCTCGCCATCGTCGTCGCCGAGCCGTTCCGCATCATCGAAGGTCTCGACGTTCTCGCAGCCCGCAACGGCACCGCGCCGCTGCCGCTCTTTTGGGTCGACGACATCTCCATGTCCGCCACGCCGCCCTCGTACCTTCACGAGTCTGAAGAGCTGCTCAACCCATTCACACCCGTTGCACTCCCCCGCGGCACCAAAATCGCCGTGCGCGGCACCGCCGTTCACTCGGGCCGACAACTCCTCATCAGCGACGGGCGAACCGAAACACCCTTTGTGGGCGACGGCGGCGGGGGCATTGTCGCTCACCTCACACTCACCGAAAATTCTAGAATACACATTGTTGCGGCCTTTGGGGATGTGCGCATCCCGCAAGCCGACGAACAGGTCATCACAGCCATCGCCGACGAAGCTCCCAAAGTTCGAGTCGCCGGAGCCCCGCGCACAACTCGCATTCTAGACGAACCCAACATCGCCCTCACCTACGAAGCCGAAGACGACCACGGCCTGCGAGAAGTGGTGCTCTCCATGCGAGCCGGCGCCCGCGAGGAACGCCGCATTCTTTCGCGCCCGGCGACCGACGCAAAAACCGACAAAGGCAGTGTTCAACTCGGCCCCAATGACCCCTTCTTTCGCAAAACCTACGCTCCTGTGGAAGTGCGAATTGAAGCCCGCGACAACGATGAAGTGAGCGGTCCCAAGTGGGGTAAGAGCGAGGCCGTGATTGTCGTGTTGCCGCAGGCCGGTGAGCCTGAAGCGCTTCGATATGCCGAATTGCTAAAGGCCCGCGACCAACTCACAGACCTGCTCGCGCACCGCATTGAAACCAAGTTTGACCCCAAAACCTCCAAAGACATTGTTGCGGCGGAAACAGACGCTCAAAAACGCGCGCGCCAATTCACCATGGAGGCCCTTGGAAAAACGTTTGCCGGCCTCACCCCCAATGGCCGAATGACCGCATTGGCCCGAGGACAATGGAGTCGCCTCGACAAAAGCCTCGACGCATTCAGCAAAGCGCCCTCGCAAACAACGTACGACAAGCTCATTCACGAAACCGAAGATGCCCTATTGGCATTTGACGGAGGACTTCGCGCCCTCGCAGTCCGCGACACGCGCGCCGTCGCCAAACGCCTTGCCGACGTCGCCGACGAAACCGCGCTCGCCGCCGGCGCTCTCGCTTTGGGAATGGACACCGAAAGTGCTGCTCTGCGACTCGATGCTTCGTTTGGAGTGCTCGACTCCGGTGGCAAACAACTGCTCAAACTGGGGGAACTCGGGCTCGATCTCGGTGAGATTGTCGCCTCCGATCTCCGCCGGATCGATCGCGCTCGCAAACCGTCCGACTTCAAACATGCGGAGTTGGCAGCTCAAGATCTCGCCGCGCGGCTTCGCAAACCCGATGCTTCCTTTTCAGGCGGCGGCGGAGGAGGCGGTGGAGTTGAGTCGGGTGGAGCCCCTTCCATGGATCCAAGCGAAGCATCCGACGCCGATGCGGAACAGGCGGCCAACGAACAAGAACTCGAAGATCTCGCCCGCGACCATGCCACCGAGATGAATCAGGTGAGTCAAGCGCTCGACCGAGCCGAACGGGAAGAGCGTGAAGCCATCAAAGAAGCCGCCCGCGAACACGCCAAAAACATTCGCAACGCCGTCAAAGATCTACCCAAACAAGGCCGACCTGAAACAGCCGAAGCTGAAGCGGCGGCCGGCCGTCAAGAAGCCGAGGGGATGGCCGGTTCGCTTGACAGTCAAAACCTGAAAGACGCGGTAGAACGCGGTAAAGAAGCGCTCAAAGCCCTCAAAGAAGCCAAGCGCCTCGGCGGTGATTCGTTTTTTGACAAGTCCACCGGTCAAAAAGCCGCTGAAGCCGCCGAAACGCTGGAACGTGAACTCAAATGGGCCGAAGAAGCGCTTGAAAAGTTGCGAAAAGCCGCCCGCGAAAGAGCCAAAGAAGAACTCTCAAAGTCCTCCAAAAACGAAGAAAAACTCGCCGAACGCGCGCGCAGCCTTTCTGAAAAAGCCCACCGCGGAAACCGCACGCTTGACCAAGATACTCTCGACAGGTTGACAGACGCCGAGCGCGCCATGCGGGAAGCCCAACGAGCCCTCCAAGAGGGAGATGGTGAGAAGGGTAAGAAACAACAAGAAACAGCGCAGCGCGCCCTTGAAATGGCCCAAAATCGCAAAGACGATGAATCAGGTGATCGCTCCCACGGCACCGATGAAGACCCGCGCAACAAACCCATCGGTGGGAAGGCCGACATCCCAGGCAAGGACAAATACAAAGGCCCTGAAGCGTTTCGCAAACGTGTCATGGATGGGTTGAGTGGCCCCGTTGACCCGGCATTAAAAGAGGCCGTGAAACGTTATGCGGAGGGCCTCCTCAAATGAAAACCGCCCGCCTTTTCCCAACCCTTGCAGCCTTCACATTTGCCGTTGCTCTACCATCCATATCCCACGCCGAAAATCGCCTCCCTACCCTTTCTGACATCACGGCGTCGCTCGCCCGCGGGGCTATCCTCGAACTTGACCTTACCAGTGCTCATACCATTCTCGACGCAACAGAAAGCACGGACCCTGTCATCGCCGTTGAACGCGCTCGACTCGCTGTATACGAGGGGGATTGTGACCGCGCGGTAGAACTCCTCTCGCGGGCCGACCTCGCAATGAGCGACGAAACACGCCACATCGGCGACATCGCCCGCGGCTGCGCCCGGGCAACGGCAGCCACCGTCACCATCGTCGACAAAGAAAAAGGCGTCTCCGTGCGCCTCCAAGACGACGACGATCAAGCCCTGGTTCCTTTCATCGTCGACGTTGCTGACAAAGCGCGATCTACCCTCGCCAAAGATCTCGGCGTCACTCTACCCTCCCCCATTCGAATTGAACTTGTTCGTGACCAACTAACCCTCTCCGCCGTCACCGGTCTACCCTACGAAGCCGCGCAAACCACGGGCACTGTCGCCATCGCCAAGTGGGGTCGAGTGACAATGCTCTCCCCGCGCGCCCACGGGTATGGTTGGATGGATACTCTCGCGCACGAACTTACCCATCTCGCCCTCACCGCCGGCACCCGCGACAAAGCCCCCCTCTGGTTTCAAGAGGGCGTCGCAAAACGCGAGGAAACACGCTGGAGAGAAGCGTGGCCTCACGACGATCTACCCAATAACGATGCGTACGCCGCCGTGGGCATCGCCATGAACCTCGGCCGGCCGCTCGACAAACTCGGCCCTTCCATTGCCATGTTACCCTCGGCTGAAGAAGCCTCCGTTGCCTACGCTGAAGTCTCCAGCTTTGTCCGATTTTTTGCCTCTGAACTCGGCGAAGACGCGCTCCCCCGCATGGTTGTCAAAGTCAAAGAGTCTCCCGCAGACGACCCCGCCGCGGGAGCGCTCAAAGAAATCTCTGGAATGGACCTTGCCGCGTGGGACACAAGGTGGCGTCAACACCTCGCGGGTGTACCCAAAGACATCCCGGACGAACTCAAACCCGGCGCCAAGATCCCCAACATGAAACAGGCCGTAAAAGCCGTCCGCCTCGGTCAACTTCTATTTGACCGCGGTCACCCCCGCGCCGCGGCGGTTCAGCATTCGGTCGCCCATGCCGCCGTTCCGTGGGAAGCCTCGGTTCGGTGTTACCTGACAGCGGCTCTCCTTGCAGAAGGTCAAACCGAAGCTGCCAAACACTATGTTGAAAAGCCTGAAGAGATCCACGGTCGAAATGGCCGTTATTGGAGCCTCCACGGTCTGCTTCACCCCCAGAGTGAACCGCGCGCATATACCCTTGGCATCGCGCTCGACCCGCTCACGCCTGAAGTTGCGTGTGAAGAAAAACCTTCCCCTCAAACCCCCGCCGATCCGTTCAAAAAAGCCCTGTGTGAAGCCGCGCGCCGCGTCCCTCGCTGACTGACCGCCTTCCTCACTGACTTACCCGACCTCCCTCGCAAACTTCACCTCCCTTCCTCACCGACCTTGCGACCGCGACGCTTTTCCCCGTAGAGTGACCATCGTGCGATCGCTCCCTCTCTTTTCAGCGCCGTCCACACCTACCCATTCACTCCCTACCCTCCCCGTTGCCGCTCCACAGGCTCGCCGCCCCATCAACGAAAATCTCATGCTCGCCAAAGCTCGGATTTTCGCCCAAGGCCTGCAAATCGCACCCGATATTTGGGCAGAACTCACCGACGAAAATCACTACCTTCACAAGCGCGCCGGCCTCTCTCAAGGCCGTTTTTTTCGCCTTCACGACGGACAATCGCACACCGCCGTCAACGCCCCCGTTCTCGAACCGTTCGTTCAAAATTCTCCCCTCCACCTCGAACGCGAACGCGAAAACGGCGGGTACGCCGTCTACCATGGCTCAGATAGAATGGTAGGGGCCACACCGTTCGCTTGGCCCCAATGGTATAACCGCACCACATCCAACGGAACTCCCATGTCCATGGTGGTGTCCGCCCATTGCGACACAAGCTTGTATACAGCCATTTACCAAGGCGGCTGCGACTATTGGCAGGGCGACCAAATGTGCCAATTTTGTGCAATGAAAATCGACCAAAAAGCCAAATGGCGCCCCATTGAATCGATTATCGAAGTTGTCAAAGTTGCTCTCCAAGAAAACCCTGCCGCCGAGATTTCGTTCGGGGGTGGAACCCGCCTCGCACCCGACAAGAGTGCTCGCCACAAAGCCGACGCCATCGCCGAACTCAAGCGCCACGTCGATCTACCCGTGTGCGTTGAAATGGCTCCACCCGACACCGATGACTGGCTTGACCGCCTCAAAGACGCCGGACTCAACTCCATCCTCCTCAATATAGAACTTTGGGATGAAGACATCCGCCGTCGGCTCATGCCCGGCAAATCGGCTATCACCCGTGATCGCTACCTCTCGGCCCTCGCCCACTCCGTCAAAATCTTCGGCCCCCACCAGGCATCCAGTCAGATCATCATCGGACTCGAACCGCTCCAAGACACGCTCGCCGCCGTTCGCGCCGTTGTTGACGTGGGAGCCATTCCTCTCCCCGTCGTATTTCGCCCCCTCCCCGGCACCCCACTTGAAACAACCCCACCTCCCTCGGTCGACGATGTCATGGTCGTCTTCTCCAAAACCTACCAATGGATGGGTGAAGCCCAATTGGCAGGTCAGCACGCCCAATCCGGTTGTGCCCTCTGTGGTGCCTGCTCGGCGCATCGCTGAATCTACCCATGACAACGCCAGTCAGCTTTAAAGCCACACTCAAACCCGGTCAGGTAGAAACCCCGCTTGACCTCTACTTTTTTCGCCCCGCGGCCTACCTCTTCGTTCGACTCGCGTTGCCCACCCCGCTCTCCGCCAACGGCATGACCGTGTTGAGCATTGTCTCCGGCCTCGCCGGTGCTGTTCTCTTTCGTTTCACCGACAAGCGCTCCATTGTCATCGCCTCCGCCCTCACCCTTCTCTATGGAATTCTCGACTGCGCCGACGGTCAACTCGCCCGCGCCCGCGGCACATCTTCCCGCCTTGGTCGCATTCTCGACGGCATGAGTGACTACATCGTCGGTGTCACATCCGGCGTCACGATGTCGTTTCACCTGTACGACACGCACGGTCAAAAAGGCGCTCTCCTCGCCGCTTTCGGATTGGTCAGCATCCTTCTCCAAGGAACACTTTTTGACCACTTCAAAAATCGCTACCTTACCCTTTCAGGTTCCTCCTACCGTGAAGGCAACGACCTGGCAGAAACCCGCGCCGACATCGCTCAACTCAAACAAAAAGGCGGCTCCCCTGTCACCCTGCTCTTCTTTCAAATCTACGAGATTTTCCTCATTGTCCAGTCCACCATTGGGCGCCAAAAGAAAACCGAGCGACCTTCCCCCCAAAAGGCCGCCCTCTACGCCAAACAACTCGCCCCCATCGCCCGCGGATGGGCCTACCTCGGCCCATCTACCCATGGCCTGCTCCTCGGCATTTTCGCCTGCGCAGGCCACCTGTCTACCTACGTGCTCGTTCGCCTGACGTTGGGCAACCTGCTGCTCGTTGCCCTTTTTATCGCCCAATCTGTTCGTGAACGTCAGGTAGAAACCGCTTCCGATTGAACCTTCTTCCGCTCATCCCACGACAGCGCTGCGTACACAGCGAACGAAATACCAAACCCCACAAACCAAGCGTAGTTGTACAAAGTCATCCAGAACTGCGGCACCTTCGCTACCTTAATTGTTCCCAAAAATCCCGGCAAATTGGGCACAATCCCAAGCACCAACGCAATCAGTGCCTTAAAATTCCACCCACCGCTATACCAATAAGGCCCGTCTTTTTGATACAACTTAACCAAGTCCAACTTGGTCTTCCGAATTAAGAAATAGTCACAAATCAACACCCCGCCGATGGACCCGAGTAACGCAGAATAGCCCACGAGCCAAGTAAAAATGTACCCCGTCGGGTCGGCCACAAGCTTCCAAGGTTGAATGATAATTCCAATCACCCCTGTGATATACCCACCCCGCCGAAACGTTATTTTCGACGGCCATAAGTTTGCAAAGTCGTTTGCCGGGCTCACCACGTTCGCTGCGATATTTGTTGCCAGCGTCGCGATCACAAGCGCGGCAAGTGCAAACACCAACACCGCGGGGTGTCTAAACTTGGTAATGAGCACCACCGGATCCCAAATCGTCTCCCCATAAATCACCACCGTCGCCGCCGTTACCGCTACACCGATAAACGAAAACAGACCCATGGTTGTGGGTAGACCCAACGCCTGCCCCATGACCTGATCTTTTTGCGAAAACGCATACCGGGTAAAGTCGGGAATGTTCAGCGACAGCGTTGCCCAAAAACCCACCATACCGGTCAACGCGGGAAAGAAAAACGTCCAAAACTGCCCGTGTTTCGGCTGTCCCGGGTCAAACGCCGACGGCGTATGCAACATCGTTCCAAAGCCGCCCGCTTTTTGGTAAGCCCACGTCAAAAGCGCCAAACCGAGCGCAATAAGCAGCGGCGCCTTCACATTGAGAAGAAGTCGAATCGACTCAATGCCTTTATAGATAACCAGCATATTCACCCCCCAAAACAGCAAGAAACAAAACAGTTGGGGAGTATTAATACCAATTGCCAAATTGGGCACCTTCTCCCAACTCGGAATGTACACAGCCAGAATTTTATAAATCGCCCAGCCGCCAATCCACGCTTGAATTCCAAACCAACCACACGCAACCAGTGCCCGAAGCAGCGCCGGCACATTCGCCCCCAACATTCCAAACGACGGCCGGCAATACACTGGAAAGGGAATGCCGTATTTCGTCCCGGCGTGGGCATTGAGCACCATGGGGAGCAGCACCACCACGTTGCCCAAAAAAATCGTCAGCACCGCCTGCCACCAATTCATCCCCTCCGCAATCAGCGACGAAGCCAACATGTACGTGGGTACACATGCGGACATGCTGATCCACAGCGCCGCAATGTCTTTCATCGCCCACTTGCGATCGCGAATGCGCGCCGGAGCCAAATCGTGATTGTTGTAGGGTGACACGATCTCCGCCGTCACCTCGTAAATTCCGTTCTCCTCCCGAACTCCCAATGGTTCGTTCGATTCCGCGGGTTTCGGAGCACCCTCCACACCCGGAGCGGCGTACACCACTTCGCTTTTCAGACCGTGTTTCTTAGGATCCGCGTCCGTCGGCATTCCGCCAGGGTAAACGCAAGCGCACCCTCCCGGAAAGTCTTCCGCAAACAACTCTTGCGATACCGGACCAATTTCGGCCATTATTCCGCCGTGCGCGCCGTTCTGCGCACCATGCAAGGACTTGCCATGCCCCGCACGTTTCGGCTTATTTCGGCGCTGCTTTCGCTCGGTTTATCCACCGCGGGCTGCGGTATCCTTATCGGCATCGACGACTTTAAAGATGCGCCCGCAACAGGCGGCACCGGCGGCACTCCCACCGGTGGAACAGGCGGTACCGGAGCAGCAGGCGGAACGGGCGGTACCGGCGCCACGGGTGGAACAGGCGGCACCGGCGGGTCGTTTTGTACACCCGGCGAGTCCATTCCCTGTTACGAAGGCCCACAAGGCACAGCCAACGTCGGAGCTTGCCAAGAGGGTACACAAACCTGTAACGACCAGGGCACCGCCTACGGCCTCTGCAAAGGCCAGGTTCTCCCCGCCGCCGCAGAAGATTGCCTTACCCCGGCAGACGATGATTGCGACAACCTAAACAACGAAAAAGAGGGTTGCTGCAACCCCAACGACACAATCACCTGTTATACCGGCCCGGTCGGCACTCAAAATGTGGGACAGTGCAAGCCGGGCACAACGCTCTGCCCCGCCACTGGAATCATCCCATCCACCTGCCCCGGTGAAGTTTTACCCGCCGACGAATTCTGCTCGTCGGCAAGCGACGAAGATTGCAACGGCAAAAACTGTTGGGTGTGGACCGTTGCCAAAGGCGGCTTCGGTCTAGAATTTGGGAGCGCCGTTGCCACCAAACCGTTCACCAATCAAATCGCCTTTGCCGGCTCTTTTAAAGGCTCGCTCGACCTCGGCGGCGGCACAATGAACTCCCAGGGAGCCAACTGGGAAGATATCTACCTGTCTGTATTCAACCCCGACGGCAGTTTTGGTTGGGCCAAACAGTTTGGCGGTGAAGGGGGTGAAGCCGTCAACTCCGCTGCTTGGGATGGCAATCAGGGCATTCTAATCGCCGGCAGTTACATTTTCGGCGACCTTGACCTCGGCGGCGGCATGTTGGGCCAAGCCCAGGGCCAAGATGGGTATATCGGTCGATTCGACAACGACGGCAACCACTTTTTCAGCCTCCACTACGGAGGTGGAAATAACCAGTTGGCTCATACCATTCGCTGGATGAGCGGCGGGTATGTTGTCGCCGGTGAGTTTAACAGCAACGTCATGTATGCCGGCCCGGCCAACACATTCCCACTCACCCAAGTGGGTGGAAATGACCTATTTGTCATCAAATACGACAATCAGAACCAAGTTGTTTGGACGCGTGTTTTGGGTGGCTCCGGTGCGGAAGCTGCCACCGGCTCAAACACCATGGATGCCGACTTTATCAATACGGCAATCTACGTCCTCGGCCGCACAGACACCGTTGGTCTTGACCTCGGAAAAGGCCCACTCCCCACGGGAGCCAACACCTTCCTTGCCCGGCTCGACGACACAGGTCAAACCGTTTGGTCCAAAGGGTGGACACTTGATAGTCAACCCAGCAAGTTGACAACGTTCAACAACAACATCTACGTCGCCTCCACTCTCACCGGGCCCACCTCGCTCGAAGCCGATACCTTTACTCCCAGCGGAACGAGCGACATCCTTGTCACCAAGCTTGACTCTTCAGGCAACATCGCGTGGACTTTCAAATACGGTGAAACCGGGGGTGAAACACTGTCCACCATCACCGCCGACAAAAACGGCGTGTGGATCGCCGGGAACTACGACAAATCGTTTATCCTCGGCGGCAGTGGAGTCAGTCTACCCGATCCCGCCTCTCCCCAAGGCGGCTCGTTCGTTGCCCAAATCGACCTGAATGGCAACGTCGTATGGGCTCACGCCCTGGGCGACTCGCCCGCGGGCATCGCCGTTGACGGAGCCGGCTTCACCATTGTCGGCGGCGCCTTCGGCGACGTGGCCGACTTCGGCGGCGGCGGCATCACAGCGGTCGGATCCCTCGACGTATTCCTCACAAAGCTGGGCAGGTAAAAATCGCAATGACTCAATCTACCCATCCCGCAGGCACTCCTCCTTCCGCCGGCCCAGCCGTCGTCAACGACGCTCCCGTTGCCCCCGGCACCATCCTGGCCGGCAAATACCGAGTGGACCGCGTCATTGGACAGGGTGGAATGGGCGTTGTCGTCGAGGCTCGACACATCGCCCTCGACGACCGTGTCGCCCTCAAATTTCTAACCTCCACGTTTGCCCAACACCCCGAGGCCGCCGCGCGATTTCTCCGCGAGGGAAAAGCCGCAGTCAAAATAAAAAGTGAACATGTCGCCCGCGTAAGCGACGTCGGCACGCTTGAAAACGGCTCGCCCTACATGGTCATGGAGTACCTAGAAGGCCATGATCTCGCCAAAGAGTTAACCATCAAAGGTGTACTCGCCCTCCAAGACGCTATTGACTACGTCATCCAAGCGGCAGAAGCCCTGTCAGAAGCGCACGCCGCAGGGATCATCCATCGCGATATCAAACCCGCCAACCTTTTTCTCACCCGGCGTCACGACGGATCTTCCCTTGTCAAAGTCCTCGACTTTGGCATTTCTAAAATGCAAGAGTCCACAGACAACCTTACCAAAACCACGGCGGCCATGGGTTCGGCACTTTACATGTCGCCCGAACAAATGCAGCAAACCCGCGGGGTTGATCACCGGACAGACATCTACGCCCTCGGCATCTCCCTGTATGAATTGCTCGCCGGCAAACAACCTTTTTATGCCGATACCCTACCCCAACTATGCGCCGAAGTATTAACGGGCAGCCCCACTCCACTTCGCGTCGCCCGCCCTGATCTACCCGAACCGTTTGCTCTCGCGCTTGAAAAAGCGTACGCCCGCGATCGTGGCGCTCGCTACCCCACCATTGCCGATTTTGTTCTCGCCATTGCGCCCTTCGCCCCAAGTCGCTCTCAACCCAATATCGACCGAATCGCACGCGCAGCAGGCCTCGATACTGTCGTCGCCGGTGCACCTCCCCGCAACCCACCTCCCCAAGCCCCCATTGGACTTGGAGGAACAATCGCCATTGATGCCGCGCCCGCTCCCCATCGCGGTGGAACCATCGCGCTTGAAGCGCCGCCTCCCGCCCGCGCAGCTTCCACAGCGCCTTCCGTGCCTCCGGCCGCCGGTTCCACTGCCATTCCACCTACCCAACCCTCTGCACAAACCTACCCACCCGCACCGGCAGGCCAAACCCTACCCACCACCGCACCCAACATGGTGCTTGCCACCCCGGCTGTACCCACGTCATCCGGTAAAACACCGCTCCTCATTGCGGTCGTGGCCCTCTTCGTTCTCGGTGGAGCGGCTGGGGCTTTCTTCGCCTTGTCAAACAAGTCAGAAAGCGCACAGACCGCATCCCAACCGCTACAACCCACCGCCGCAGCGTCAACCGCGGCCGCGGTGCAAACCGCCGCCGCACCTACTGCCAGTCCCGCGACAGTTGTTTCGGTAGAGCCATCCGCCGCAACCTCCGCTGCTGCCGCACCCACCGAAACAGCTTCTGCAACCCCTGCCGCTTCCACCAAACCAAAAGTTGCAGGCTCCACCGCTCCCAAGAGCACCGCCGCCCCCAAGCCCACCCCTGGAAAGAGCATCTTCGATGATCGCTAAACAACGCCGCCTGTTTGCCGCTGCCGTCGTCGCCGCGAGCTGCGTTTTCTATACCGGCCGCCTCCCGGCCCAAAATGCCAAGTTGGCTGCCGAATCGCTCTTTCAAGCGGCCAAGCAGCTCATGACAGAAAAAAAGTACACCGAAGCATGCCCCAAGTTTGCCGAAAGCCAAAAGCTCGACCCTTCGCCCGGCACGCTGCTCAACTTGGGTAGATGTTACGAAGCCCTCGGTAAAACCGCTTCCGCTTGGACCGAGTATAAAGCGGCCGCGGTGCTCGCCGCTCAACTCGGCCAAAAAGATCGCGAACAGGGAGCACGCGATCTCGCCAAAGCGCTCGAAGGAAAACTCTCCAAGCTTACCGTCACCGCCCCCGCCGTTCCCGGCCTCGTCGTTAAAAGCGACGGGGTAGAAATGGGCGCCGCCATGCTCGGAACAGCCATGTTTGTTGACCCGGGCGACCATACCATTGAAGCCGGCGCCCCAGGGTATGAAACCTATAGTGCCACTGTGCGCGTTGGCCCCGACGGTGATTCCAAAACAGCCGCCGTTCCGGCCCTCGTCAAAAAGGCCGAACCAACTCCAACTGTCACGGCCACGGCAAACGCCGCCCCGACAGCAACCGCCCTACCCACCGTCACAACCACTCCAACCGTTGCACCTACCACCGTACCGACCGAAGGTTCCAACACCTTGCGAACAACCTCGTACGTTCTCATGGGCGTCGGCGTGGCCGGTGTCGCAGTCGGCGGAGTCATGGGAGGCCTCGCCGCGGGTGACGTGAGCAACGCTCAAAACGATTCTACCCTCTGCCCCAACAAGTTGTGTACTCCCCAAGGCCGCCAAGTCATCAATGACGCAAGCACCAAAGCCCTTGTATCAAGCATCGCTCTCCCGGTTGGAATTGCCGCCGCCGGCGCCGGTGTGGTGCTCTTTTTTATCAGTTCACCCTCTGACAAAAAGAGCGGCAAAACCTTCCGTTCTGTGGCCATCTCCCCATTCGCCTCCCCCCAAGGCGCCTCCGTCAGCATCCACGGCAAATTCTAACCCACGCAATGGTCTACTACGGCCCAATGCGGTGCGCGTAGTCACACCAGGCGTCGGTTCCGCCGCGGCGCAAACGCACCACATACGTGCCCGCCGCCGGACTTGCCTCAAACGTCTTGCATGAGTTGGTCATGTTCAGATTTTGAACCGCCGCAATCCCGGAAGTTGTAAAAATCGCGTACACCGTTCCATCGGCTCCCACCGTCAGATCGTGATAGGTTCTGCGTGGAGTCAACCCACCATTATCATCCCCATCCACCGCCAATGGTGAAAACATACCATACCAGTCAGGCTTCCCACCCCCGTCCATCCCAACAACAAGCAGATGCTCTCCTCCCCCGCTTGGCAACTCCACGAGCGTCGATTCTAAATCACAATCCTGCCCAACCTCACACCTATACATTGCCACCTTCCCCAAAGGTGGACTGTGCGCCACAAACGTCGCAACCGTGTCCCTGAATCCGCAAAGGGTAGAAGTCACCCGTTCGCCGGACACAAAAGCATCAGGAAATACCGGCGCAACTCGCAAACTCCACTCCGGCCCCGGAGTGCCCGCACAGAGCGCCCCCGGCCCACTCGTCTTCGCAGCAAAGCCGTCTCTACTCACCCCACCCAAGTCAAACAGAGCCGTTCCCAAAGCCCCACCGTCCAAACGCCACGGCTCCCGACCCGCCAAACCTGTCCATGCCATTTCACATCCGTCAGGGTCATTCAATACCGAGAGGGACATTGCCGCCTGACTATCCAGCGGGCCCAGCCGATCTGAACCGAACGTTGCAAACGTATCGCAATCTCCCTCCGCCGTTTGAGCCATCAACAAGGCATTTTGTGAATCGCCCGCGCCGGCGATTCCGCCGCCGCCCGCCGCTCCCCCATTTCCCGCGCCGGCTACCCCTCCGGCACCTCCCGTCATCATCCCACCAGCCCCCGCCATACCACCCGCCCCTGCCATACCGCCGGCCCCTCCAACGCCACCCGCTCCCCCACCACCCGCACAACTTTGGGCCGCCGGCTCAGTCACGTGCACAACACCCGCACATCCAATGCAGTCTGACTGCTCCTTCGTCACCGCGCCCGCCAACATCCACTTTGTAGAAAACGACCTGACCTGCATCACCGCGTCAGCGGCGTCCTTACCAACCGCCTTCGCCCCAAGCAGACCGCCCGACCCGCCATACCTCGCCCAATAACCACCCCCCACCAAATCTACCCCCTCACCAAAGTGTACACTTGATC
This sequence comes from Polyangiaceae bacterium, assembly GCA_016712345.1. Taxonomy (GTDB): domain Bacteria; phylum Myxococcota_A; class Polyangia; order Polyangiales; family Polyangiaceae; genus JADJRH01. The sequence continues at coordinate 74,633 of JADJRH010000002.1, read as the reverse complement.
CCGACAGAACACCGCCGATGGCAACCTCACCAAGAGCATTCATATCCGCAGAATACACCTTTATTTTACCTACTGCACCCGCGTCGGCAGAATAAGCCAACTCCACCCAACTTGTACAAAACGACGCCCCCGCTCGCTCCAACTTTGCCACAAACACGTTTTCTACCGCCGACGGCCCCGGCATCAACACAACGTCCTCCGCCGCACCACACTTCACTGGAAAGATTAGATTCCCCCCTCGAAAAGTGCCGGCCACCACCGTTGTCGCCCCCGCTTCAGACCGAATTTGAGGATAACTCTCCAACGTTGCCCCGGACCCAACCTGAACGCGCGCCCGCGCCACGCACAAGTCTGTTACAGGGTCAATTGCCCGCACCTCCAACCCCGCCTCCACCGGTTCCAACATTGGACATTCATCCTGCTGATTGGACCCCTCCGCAGGCATTGTGGCAGCCCCCACAATCATCCCCATGGGTACGCATGCCGGCGCCGAACCGCCAGCCCCCGTGCCGGTGCTTCCACCCGCGCCCCCAGTGGGTACAATTGTGTACTCATCCAGGTTGAGACACCCCTGACATCCCTGCAACGACCACGCAAGGGTTGCCAACAACATCCAACCTACCCCGCTCAGCTTTTGGCGAACCATAGAGCGCTCCTTGGAAAACTGCGCAATACCGCGCCCTAGAACTGGAATCGCAACGCGCCGCCCGTCGGCCCTGCAAACACTACCGGACCTGTATAAGGCGACTTACCAATCCGACTTAACGCGGCCGCATAAATCAACATCACCGTTCCCGACGCCGCCACCGGACCTCCGATCCCAATCAACCAGTCCGTCGCCAGCGCCGCCCCCCGAGCGCGTTCCAAACTCCTTGCACCCCTCGTACCTTCCACACACACTTTGTTGGGACACTCGTCATTCAGATCGGCCGCCTCCACCCCTGCCACAATCGCACTCACTCCGGCCCCAAACAACGTTAACCCACCCAGCGCCACAAGCACAACACCCACCGTCTTCATCGCCCCGCCCCCATAACTTGACCCCCACAATCCACGTCGAGGTTGAATGGCAAGCGGCCCCAACCCCACCGACGCCACATTCCCCCTCACGCTCGCCCAGTCAAATTCAGTACCGCCGAACGACACCGGGCCCGACATCACGCCATACGGATGAAACTTCAGATCCGCCACACCCGCCGTGTCTACCGGTTCTCCGCTAGGCCATACCGTTGTTGAGGGAAGATCTACTCCAACCTTACCATCCGAACTTGTGCGTACACTCGTATGGGCAACGTCCGCCTGAACCTTACCATCCGAACTTGTGCGTACACTCGTATGGGCAACGTCCGCCTGAACCTTACCATCCGAGCCTGTGTGTACACTCGCCCCCGTAACTTCCACACCCACCTTCCAGCCGTCACCGGTTGGATTTTCCACCGGAACGTCGGCCTGGGCAACACCTACCCACATGAGAACCCCCGCGGTCACCATCGCTCCAAAGAAACGCATCGCCGAGGCTCCTCTCAAAAAGACCCTGAAATGCCCACGTAACCAAGACCTAACACCGGCTCTACCCGAAGCGTCGCCTCGCTCGGACCCACGTACACAAGCCGATGGGTTTGCTTTAACGCCCCCGCCAACACCCCTGCGGCACCCGCCACCTGAAAAATACCATCTGTAATTAAAAGGCCCATTTCTGCCGGCCCCGGTTTCCACACAGCCATGGTAATAAACGGCCCGGCTACCGGGAAAAACATGGGTACAAATGTACCCGCCGCCGGCGCATTGGGATCACCGCTCTTATCTGCGTCGTCCACCATCACCCCGCCCGTTACCACCGCGGTCACCCATCCCGCACTCAAAAGACCAATTCCAACCCCCAAAAGTGCACTTGTTGGCCGACTCTGAGGCCGATACCCATCTGGAACAGGTGCGCCCGGCTCCCACGGTAAGATCGGCGCCGGACCTGACTGGGAAGGTGGAGCCACCTGCGGCGGCACGCCCGGTGCTGGAGCATAATAGGGCCTACCCGGAACGGGAGGTACACCAGGCGCACCCGGCACGGGAGGTACCCCAGGCGCACCCGGCACGGGTGCGTACCCAGGGGGAGGCTGCGACACCGCCGTGGGAACCGACGGCGCCGACGATGAAGCCGGCAACGGCGGCGGGTCGTCCCCCAACGCCACACCGCTCTCCAGCGCAGTTAGAACAAACGTCGCACCGGCAAACGCCGTGCTCCACCCCACCTTTCGGGCCGGGAAAGCCCCCCTCAACCGGTGTACACCCACGCTTCTTTTTTGCTGGATCATGGGCCCTCTGAATCTTACCCCGGACGGCGGCCGCCAACCGCAGGCCAACCGCAAGACTACAGGAAACTCAACTCCAGGGCCTAGGTGAATTTGCTAGAAAGCAGCTTTTTGTAAATGTCGACCGACGCTCCACTGCCGACGGCCGACACCCCACCGACCACCCAGCAGCCCTGAATTCCCCCAAATCCTCACGGCCCACCCAATGCAACCCCCCAAACATGGACCTTCAACCCATACCCCCGCCCGTCTATGGAAACCTCCTCGGCACGCTTCGCGATGCCGTGCGAAGACTCCATTACAGCCGCCGCACCGAAGAATCCTACGTCTTGTGGACCCTTCGCTACCTCCACTACCACAACAGACCCATCCATCAACTCGGATCTACCCATATCGAAAAATTTCTAACCTTCCTCGCCCGCGACAAAAACGTCAGCGCTTCCAGCCAAAACCAAGCCCTCTCCGCCCTCCTTTTCCTCTACCTCCACGTCCTCCGCATACCCCTCGACAAACTCGGCCCCTTCGCCCGCGCCAAACGACCCCTCAAACTCCCCGTCGTCCTCACACAACGCGAAGTCGCCGCCCTCCTCCAAGAACTGACAGGCACCACTCAACTCATGGCCGCCCTCATTTACGGCGCCGGACTCCGCCTCATGGAATGCTGCACCCTCCGCGTCAAAGACCTCGACCTTGAAAAACGCGAACTCCACATTCACTCCGGCAAAGGCAACAAAGACCGTAAAACCATGATCCCCGCCCGCCTCGTCGAACGCCTTCGCCACCACCTCAAAGAAACCCACGCCCAATTCGAATATGACCGCGAACAGGGCCACGCCTGCGTGGAAGTCCCCAACAACATCGCCGCGAAAATACCCAGCGCCCCACACTCCTGGTCCTGGCATTGGGTCTTCCCTGCAACCCGCCACTACTACCACGAACCTACCCAACAATGGCGCCGCCACCACCTCCACGAAACCGTACTCCAACGCGCCGTCTCCCATGCCGCACACCTCGCCGGCATTCACAAACGCACCGGCTGCCATACCCTCCGCCACTCCTTTGCTACCCACCTCCTCGAAGCCGGCTACGACATCCGCACCATCCAAGAACTCCTCGGACACCGCGACGTCTCCACCACCATGATCTATACCCACGTCCTCAACAGCGGCCCCCTCGCCGTCAAAAGCCCCCTCGATATCCCTACCCCCATACCGCAATTGACCACGTTTCCCTGACCTTCCAACCCTCCCGAACCGTCAACTCTACCATCCCGATACCTCCACCACTTCCCCGCGTTGAGTGCCTGTCCAGCCCCATCTATCCACCCCATCGCCACCCTGCCCCTGACTTCACCCCCGCACGCTCATCCGTCAGGTTCACTGCGGTCAACCTGCATCCCCCACGCCTCAAGTCGCCGCCCCAAAGCCCCAACTTCCCTACCCATGCCCGCACCCGCCGCTCGGTGTCCCCCAAAAGCGCTGTCCATTTCCACCCCAGCAGGCAACCCGTCCCTTGTTGATCGGTGCGCGCGCTCGCACTCAGCCCGATCGTCGCCCCGCCCCGCCGACGCGCGTCACTCCCGCGCATCACAGCTTGCCCCACAGAAACAGTCCATCTCCATATTTCTTCACCACGTAGCAATCTTTGAGCCTCTCCAAAACCAACAATCCTTACAGCGACTTTCTCAACTCCCTTGCCCTCCCCACCATCGTATGCCACCGTACCTCATGGGCACTTTCCGCAGTCCATCATTGGCGTTCCTCCAGTCTCGCCCCGCCCCGCGGAACTGCCCATTACACGTTGGGCCCACAGAATTTTCTGGGTAGAGGCGCTCATGTTTTTTCCCAGAAGGCGCCCTCAGTCTCTGGGGTGGGGAAGCGTTGTTGAGCCTGATTTTCAGATACATCTGGTGAATTTGCTGCCGGAATCTTACGCTTCGGTTGGGATCCTGAATTTGGCAAGAAGCATGTTTGTGAGGCGGATTTTTTCTACCGATCTGAATGGCATGTCAGGTGGCGCGGTGAAGTTGAGTGGAGATCCGTTGAATGGAGATCCATTGGTTCATTGGTTTCGTCGCCTCGCGCCAACAGCGGTGTTGGGTAGAAAACCTTGTTGAGTCTATTTTTTCGTGCCGTATTTGGTGAATTTGTCACGGCACCCTACCCTTCGCCGGAATCCTGAGATTGAAAAGCAATTTGTTACCGTTGTGAAGGAGAGGTCAGGTCAGATTAAGTCAGGTAGAGCAGTGAAGTTGAGTCGAATCAAACTTATCTGCTCGGCCTTTCGTCGCTTCGCTCCAACAGCGGCGTTGCCAAGTCGAGACAGTTTCTCCACGAGTCGCGCTTCGCTTCTTTTCAAAAGGCAGAATGTACCCATGTGTACGCACGAGTTTCGGTAGCCTTGACATGGGTACACTTGTCGCGCTTCGCTTGTTTTTCTCGGCATCGCCGTTCAGTCGCAAACACGTCGGCATGAGTAGCTTCGGTGCGTGTACACATATCGCGCTTCGCTTCTTTTGGATTCCGATTTTCTGTTTTTTACAAACCGCGCGGGGTTTGAAACGCTTGATGTGCGCCTTCGGATGAGCAGCTTTGTATTTCGGTTCCTCCCGGCGAGCACAACCACCCTCGATACTCCTTGTACATGCGGAGGCTACGGCGCAGCCTTCTACCCATCTTGGGAGCTTCCGGCGAAAAGGTACACTCCGTTGCGGTGCGTTCGTGGGGCGATGAGCGCCCGAGAATCGCACTTGACGGCACCTCTTGTACAGGTAGTATTCGTGGCGTGACAGGCAACTCGGCGGGAAACGTGGCGCGCGATGTGGATTTGTCGGGCGCAAATGTGTACACGCGCAGCCCAGTGCGTATGCCGCGTTTTGTCGCACGAAGTCGTTCTGTCAGGTCGGCGATCTTTCAGGGAGAACGGCCGGCGACATTACAACTCGAATGCCAAGTTACATCAAAGTCGGGGCCCAACCAGGTATTGCTGCTGTCGGCCAGGCTTGCTGCGCAGGGCGTCCTTCGTCCGCCCTGCTTGCGCCGCCTGCCCGCAGCAGAATACCACGTTGGGCACACAGAATTTTGTGGGTAGAGTCGTTTTAGTTTTTTCAGAAAGCGGTATGGGTAGTTGACCGTTCGAGGCGCTTTTCCAAGGTGGTGCGCACCTTACTGTTCCTCACCCGCGGCTTGGTCGAGTGGCAAAGTGAGTAGGTTCGTTTTTACAAAGAGACTGACGCGGATTGCGCTTGGGTAAAGGCGCTTTTTTAAGGACTTTCCCTCGCATCTACCTCTTCTCAACTGGTGTAACGTCGATCGATTGAATGGGTAGATCCGCGGTCATATTGTACAAAAGAAGCGACCCAGAATTGTGTCGGAGCTGCTGCATCACTTCACCTTCAATTTGCGTTCAAGTTGGTTGGTGAAGTGGGTAGATTCGAAGGTGGAGATTCGACTGATTTCTGTGCCTCTGTTCGGGGGCGCGGTTGTTCAACTATCAGCTTTGTTTCATCGGTCAGCGGTCCATTTCTCCCCGAGAGGTTCATGTGTACCCACGTGTACGAAATGGCATTGGCCAGGTCTTTATGGGTACACTTGTCGCGCTTCGCTTGTTTTTGCAGCGTCGCGACACAACGGAAACACGCTGGCGTGCGCAGCCGCGGAGCGTGTACGCAATATCGCGCTTCGCTGGATGTCAGATCCGGTGGTGTATTTTTTCTTGCCGCACGGGTTCACGAAACGCTTTATTTTGCGCCTTCGGGTGAGCAAACTTGTATTTTGCTCCCGCGCGTCGAGAACTCACTCCCTTCGATACTCCTCGTGCGCACTCGAAGGGCCAAGCCGCGCGTAGGCCGCGGCTCGGCCTGATGAATTTATTTTCGGTGTCGGAGTGGGTCGAGTGTACGCACGACATTTTGAGACGTCGGCGTTGTGGATGCGCACCCCGAGTGCATCACTCTCGCAGGGCAAATTGTGCTTGACTGCCATTTTGATACAGATAGTCTACGGATTGTGCGGAGGACACGGTGGGGTTGATAGCGGCAATGCTCAAAAGTGTACACATTCAATCGTCGCCATCGAGATGGCCTTGTGTACATTTGTCGCGATCGCGTCATCCCTTCAAAACGTGGGATACGGCGTTGCAAATTCGAAAACAACCCATCCAGCACAAGGTGCCCAACCATGCGCTGGTACTGACGGCCAGGCTTGCTGCGCAGGGCGTCCTTCGTCCGCCCTGCTTGCGCCGCCCGGCCGCAGCACACCGCAACGTTGGGCCCACAGAATTTTCTGGGTAGAGGCGTTCATATTTTTCCCAGAAGGCCCCGTCAGTCTTTGGGCTGAGGAAGCGTTGTTGAGCCTGATTTTCGCGCCACATCTGGTGAATTTGCTGCCGAAATCTTACGCTTCGATCGTGATCTTGAATTTGGCAAGAACCATGTTTGTGGGGCGGATTTTTCTACCGATCTGAATGGCATGTCAGGTGGCGCGGTGAAGTTGAGTGGAGATCCGTTGAATGGAGATCCATTGGTTCATTGGTTTCGTCGCTTCGCGCCAACAGCGGTGTTGGGTAGAGAGCCTTGTTGAGCCTATTTTTCCGGCCGTATTTGGTGAACTTGTTACGGCACCCTACCCTTTGCCGGAATCCTGAGATTGAAAAGCAATTTGTCGCCGTTGTGAAGGAGAGGGTCAGGTCAGATTAAGTCAGGTTGAGCAGTGAAGTTTGAGTTGAGTTGAGTTGAGTCGAATCAAACTTATCTGCTCAGCCCTTTCGTCGCTTCGCTCCAACTGCGGTGTTGCAAAGCCGCGACGGTTTCTCCACGAGTCGCGCTTCGCATCTTTTCAAAAGGCAGAATGTACCCATGTGTACGCACGGGTTTCGGTAGCCTTGACATGGGTACACTTGTCGCGCTTCGCTTGTTTTTCTCGGCATCCCCGTTCAGTCGCCAACACGTCGGCATGGGTAGCTTCGGTGCGTGTACACATATCGCGCTTCGCTTCTTTTGGATTACGATTTTCTGTTTTTTACAAAGCGCGCCGGGTTTGAAACGCTTGATGTGCGCCTTCGGATGAGCAGCCTTGTATTTCGGTTCCTCGCGGCGAGCACAACCACAATCGATACTCCTTGTACATGCGGAGGCCACGGCGCAGCCTTTTACCCATCGTAGGAGCTTCCGGCGAAAAGGTGCACTCCGTCGCGGTGCGTTCGTGGGGCGATGAGCGTCCGAAAATCGCACTTGACGGCACCTCTTGTACAGGTAGTATTCGTGGCGTGACAGGCAACTCGGCGGGAAACGCGGCGCGCGATGTGGATTTGTCGGGCGCAAATGTGTACACGCGCAGCCCAGTGCGTATGCCGCGTTTTGTCGCACGAAGTCGTTCTGTCAGGTCGGCGATCTTTCAGGGAGAACGGCCGGCGACATTACAACTCGAATGCCAAGTTACATCAAAGTCGGGGCCCAACCAGGTATTGCTGCTGTCGGTCAGGCTTGCTGCGCAGGGCGTCCTTCGTCCGCCCTGCTTGCGCCGCCTGCCCGCAGCAGAATACCACGTTGGGCCCACAGAATTTTCTGGGTAGAGGCGCTCATGTTTTTTCTCAGAAGGCGCCGTCAGTCCTTGGGGTGAGGAAGCGTTGTTGAGCCTGATTTTCGCGCCACATCTGGTGCATTTGCTGCCGGAATCTTACGCTTCGGTTGGGACTTGAATCTGGCAAGAAGCATGTTTCTGAGGCGGGTTTTTCTACCGATCTGAATAGCATGTCAGGTGGCGCGGTGAAGTTGAGTGGAGATCCATTGAAGGGAGATCCATTGGTTCATTGGTTTCGTCACCTCGCGCCAACAGCGGTGTTGGGTAGAAAACCTTGTTGAGTCTATTTTCCGTTCCGTATTCGGTGAATTTGTTACGGCACCCTACCCTTTGCCGGAATCCCGAGATTGAAAAGCAATTTGTTACGGTTGTGAAGGAGAGGGTCAGGTCACATTAAGTCAGGTAGACCAGTGAAGTTGAGTCGAATCAGACTTATGTGATCAGCCCTTCGTCGCTTCGCTCCAACTGCGGTGTTGCAAAGCCGCGACGGTTTCTCCACGAGTCGCGCTTCGCATCTTTTCAAAAGGTAGCATGTACCCATGTGTACACACGAGTTCCGGTAGCCTTGACATGGGTACACTTGTCGCGCTTCGCTTGTTTTTCTTGGCATCGCTGTTCAGTCGCCAACACGTCGGCATGGGTAGCTTCGATGCTTGTACACATATCGCGCTTCGCTTCTTTTGGATTACGATTTTCTGTTTTTTACAAACCGCGTGGGGTTTGAAACGCTTGATGTGCGCCTTCGGATCAGCAGCCTTGTGTTTCGGTTCCTCCCGGCGAGCACAACCACAATCGATACTCCTTGTACACGCGGAGGACGCAGCGCAGCCTTCTACCCATCTTGGGAGCCTCGGGCGAAAAGGTACACTCCGTTGCGGTGCGTTCGTGGGGTGATAAGCGCCCGAAAATCGCACTTGACGGCACCTCGCGTACAGGTAGTATTCGTGGTGTGACAGGCAACTCGGCGGGAAACGCGGCGCGCGATGTGGATTTGTCGAGCGCAAATGTGTACACACGCAGCCCAGCACGTATGCCAAGTTTTGTCGCACGAAGTCGTTCTGTCAGGTCGGCGATCTTTCAGGGAGAACGGCCGGCGACATTACAACTCGAATGCCAAGTTACATCAAAGTCGGGGCCCAACCAGGTATTGCTGCTGTCGGCCAGGCTTGCTGCGCAGGGCGTCCTTCGTCCGCCCTGCTTGCGCCGCCTGCCCGCAGCAGAATACCACGTTAGGTACACAGAATTTCGTGAGTAGAATCGCTTGAATTTTGTCAGAATGTGGACTTGGGCAGTTGGTGAGTAGAGGCTTTTTGGGGGGTACTTTGCATATTCTGACTATTCACCCCGGCAGTCGCATTGAGGAGCGAGGTGGGTACGTGCGAAATTCTACTCCCGCGACGACCGATCGCTCATCTGGTGGGGTTATCTTCGCAATCCGTTATCAATTCACGATCTGACCATGGCTAAGCGTGGGTAGATTTGGACTTGGCCGTTCGGTTTCGATGCGACACATCCGTGGGCGGTGTGACTCCTTTGAAAAACCGCTTTGCTTTGACCGGCGCTCATTTCGTTCGAAAAGCTTGTGTGTACCCACGCGTGCGCAGTCGACCATGGGTAGGTTTTCATGGGTACACTTGTCGCGCTTCGCTTCTTCTCAAGGCGTTCGTGTAACAACGCAAACACGCCGGCACGCGCAGCCGCGGTGCGTGTACACAAATATCGCGCTTCGCATGAGGCTCGGTGCGGCGTTGTTCTTTTTGAATCGGAGCGTTTCTCAAAACGCCTCATTTGCGCCCTCGGATAAGCCAACTTGTATTTCGGATTCGTCCCTGAGATGCCTCATGTCAAACGACACTTAGTGTACACATTCGGGGCGAAGGCCGCGCAGGTGGGAGCGCATGGGTAGATCAACGAAACGGCCTGGTTTTCTGGCGTTTCCAATACGCCTTCGGCGAAATGCAAGTTGTACTTCGCGGAGGCTGGTGCCATCTCGCCAACATTTCGGCGCGCTCCGATTTGTCTCAAGGGCCAAACCGCGTTGTCACGATCTGGCCTTCGCGTCGTGTGCCATGTTGCCTCCGATGAGCGTCGACTTGGGCTTTTCGCGACGTGCGGGAAAGCGTTGACAGGCCGGTTGAGACAGGTAGTATTCGTTTCGCGCGGAGGTCTTCGGTGGGTTTGGCGACGCGAAATCTGATTTGCGTACACACCGAATCGGCGTTCGTGGGTTTGCCTCGTGTACACAATTGGGAATCGGCTCCTCCCTTCAAAACGCGGCGTGCGGCGTTGCAAATTCGAAAACACTCTGCTGGGAGTCAGGTACCTAACTCGGCAATGCTGCTGGCAAACCCCAGCGCTGCGCAGAGCGTCCTTCGGCCGCTCTGCTTGCTTTTGGGGCTTGCAGCAGATTGCCACGTTATACGCACTGAGTAGAGCGCGCCAGAATGCGGTAAGGCGAATGTTGCGGTAAGGATTATCAACCCAACAAACTGCTTTTTTCTTGCTCCGCGTGGCACAGAGATCCCATCAAGGGTATGAACGCGGAAAACGACACGAAGAATTTATACACCCTCCCAACGTCGAGTCCATGTCGCCAAGGCCGCCAGCAGTACGTGTCCCCACCTCGCTGCACTGCACTACACGCATGGGTAAGCGAAAGGGAGCGCGCAAGACGGTAGAAAAATCATGCGGGTAGTTGAACGGCTCGCGAGCTGCGCGCAGCTCGATGATTCGGCTGCTTTTGCTCCAACGCGCGTCGCAGCCCCCAAAAATTGCCTCACCACAGCGAGCCGCGGGGTCAGAGTGGCGAGCCACGTTGTGCAGCCCGCCGACAACCAACCATTCCTTGACATACCGCAGACTGAACTCGTACTATTATCAGCTAAGGAGCGGTCGCCCAAATGTACGCTCACAAAATCAAGATCATGGCGGAGCCAAGTGCCGACGTCGTTGTACGATTGCCGTCAGATTTTCCTGCGGGTAATGCTGAAGTTATCATTCTATCCGAAGCGGCAGCTGCAATCCCAACGAGGTCCGAAACGCGCGAACCTCCCACGCACAAGCGAAGCGCCCTTTTGCAAGCTCTCGCCCAGCGATTTCCAAGAGATTTGACTCTCGGGCCAGTTCTTTTTCATGAAAATCCTAATGCTCCATTGGACGAGAATGACTGGCCAGCGGAGTTTCGGCCGTGAGGCTATTACTCGACACTTGTGCCCTTCTTTGGCTCGCGGATGATCGAGAACAGCTCTCCGATGCGGCTCTCGATGCACTGTCCAAGAAGGATACGCAGCTTCTTGTCTCTGCAATCAGCGCGTTCGAAATTGCCGTGAAGGTCAGAAAAGGAAAACTCGCGCTGACGCGGCCGGTCCGCGACTGGTTCATGCACGCTGTTAGCGCCTTTAGTTTGCTCGAAATTCCGGTTTCTTCAACGATCGCGGTGTACTCTTGTGAGGTGCCTCTCACTCACAATGATCCCGCTGATCGCATCATCGTGGCAACAGCGATTCTCGAAGGCATTCCGGTCGTAACTTCGGATCATCTAATCTTGGATTGTCCTGGGCTTGCTACCATCTGGTGAGTGTCCCTCGGCTTTCGCTGTGGCAATGGGAATTTCAAGATGTCGGCGTATAACTCGGTATTGCTGCTGACGGGCAGGCTTGCTGCGCAGGGCCTCCTTCGTCGGCCCTGCTTGCGCCGCCTGCCCGCAGCAGAATACCACGTTGGGCACACAGAATTTCTGGGTAGAGGCGCTCATCTTTTTTCCCAGAAAGGCAGTGTCAGGCCTTGGCTTGAGGAAGCGTTGTTGAGTCTATTTTGAAGGCACATTTGATCAAGCTTTACCTGCTATCTTACCCTTCAGTTGCGATTCTGAATTTGACAATGAGCGTGTCTGCGAGAGAGATGTTTCTACCCTCGGAAATAACATATCGCGTGGGGCGGTAAGGTTGACTGGTTGACTGGTTGACTGGTTGACTGGTTGACTGGTTGACTGGTTGACTGGTTGACTGTTGAGTGGAGGGGTCCAATTTCAATGGAGGCGCAGTCCGTCACGGGGTTTGGTCGCTTCGCTCCAGCAGCGGTATTGTTGAGTCGAAACGGTTGCCCCACGAGTCGCGCTTCGCTTCTTTTCGAAAAGGTAGAATGTACCCACGTGTACACAATAATTCGGACGGCCTTCACATGGGTACACTTGTCGCGCTTCGCTTGTTTTTGTCGGCATCCGCGTGCGGTCGCCAACACGTCGGCATGGGTAACTTCGGTGCGTGTACACATATCGCGCTTCGCGGAGTGTCAGATGCGGTGATGTTTTTTCCGCAAGCCGTGCGGTTTTTCGAAGCGCTTGATTCGCACCTTCGGATAAACCACCTTGTATTTCGGTTCCTCACGGCGAGGCGTCTTTGCATTCGATACTTCGCGTTCGCGCTCGAAGGGCCAAGCCGCGCGTAGGCCGCGGCTCGGCCTTCCTGCTTTCTTTTCGATTCGCGCGCGGTCGTGTGTACACCGGGGCTCTCCTGAGGTCGACGTCATGCGTGGAAGCCCCGAGCACATCACTCTTGCGGTCACAGATTGTGCTTGACGGTCAATTTGATCCGCGTAGTCTACGAGGCGTACGCAGCGGTTGGTGGGTTATGGCGCGAAACTTGACCAGTGTACACACCCGGCGTTCTTCATTTGGACGGCCTTGTGTACATTTATCGCAGGCGCATTTCCCCGTCAAAACAAGGCGGGAGGTGGTGAAAATGCGTGAGCAGTCTACCCAGAGCATGGTGCCCAACCAGGGGTTGGTTCTGACAAGCCCCGGCGCTGCGCAGAGCGTCGCTGACGCGCCCCTCTGCTTGCTCACGGGGCTTGCAGCACAACCCCACGTTGGGTGGGCAAAGCACGTTCTTTCCGGGGGTTGTCGACTGACCGTCTAAGGTTGGAATAGGAGATGGCGGGTGTGGTCAAAAAGGGAGTAACCAGAAGCGTCGGTCTGATTCAGAATGTGGGGTACTCTGCTGGGCAGTACACCTCGAATGTCGTCGTGCACGTTGTGATGGAGAGCCATGAGCCGCGTGGAAAGCGATGATGCAGGGTTGGAGTCAGACCGGAGCTATCGAGTTGATTTTCGACTTGGTTCCGACCTTTTTTCGGAGGTTGGCCAACAATACATTTCAGATATCTTTGGGGAGATCACGTGCACCGAGGATGACGGCAGCGACACTCTCGAACGAGTCGGCACGCTCATCGGTCACATCATACGGGTCGATCGCGCATGGGAGGACAACATGGATCTCCTCGACGTCTGCGATGAACACAGTCAAACCTTGTACGATTATGCCAACGTCTTATTTGACTTTCGCCAGCAGGCACTCAAGAAGTCCCTTGAACGACAATTTGATACTCCGTTTTCGCTCAACGTCCTCGTTGCCGATACAGTAGAAATTTTACCATCGCACCGAGGTCAGAATGTTGGTCTGGCCACTGTCTGGCACTTCTTGGAACAATTCAGCGGCGGCTGTGGACTTGCTGTTTGTGAGCCGTTTCCGATGCAATTCAAGGACACAGGCGCTGACCACTCGAATTGGTGCTCCTTGATGCGAGCCGGCGATTTCGTGGCCGATCAGAAACTCGCGCTCCAAAAGTTGCGTACACTTTGGAGTCGCCTCGGTTTCGAAAGGATTCGTGGCACGCCAAAATACGCGTTAAGCCTCGAACGTTCACGACCTACCCTACGGGAAGTTCTTGAAGGGGGCGGGGAGATCCGCACTAAACGAGTCAAAAAAGGGAAGCATCAGTCGCTTACTGAGGGGGACGAATGATTCAACTTGATGAGCGGCGCTCAGGAGTCATGTATCAAAAGTCTCCCGTCTTGACTACTCGATCGCGAGTTGGAATTTCGTTCGCCGCACAATTGAGTGCACGGAAAAACGCACCACCCAACACGCTAATGGTGCTGGCAAACCCCGGCGCTGCGCAGAGCGTCGCTGACGCGCCCCTCTGCTTGCTTTCGGGGCTTGCAGCACATCAGCACGTTAGACCTGCAACGCAGCCACTTTCAAAAATGGTATAGCCCATTCGGATTTGCGGCATTCCCAATCACCCAATCGGGAAAATTGACAATCCGACTTGACTATCAGATTGAATGAAATGGCTATTTTTATCGGCCCCGGGAAAGGCAGGGCGGCGGGCCAGAATTGGGTAGGTCAGGTTTGGGATGGTTTCAGGTCCATCTTTGGTACGCGGCTCGCCCGATCGCGTTGGAGCGCGGCTTTGATGTCTTCGCGGGCTCGTCGAATGCGATCGTAAGTAGAGGCCGGACTGATATTCTCACTCTCGGCAATGTCTTCAATCGGCGTGGCTAATATCGTGAAGGCGTAAAAAGCGCGCCAATATCTCGACTTCGTGGCCTGACTCAACCAGTCGAGTCGATCGGTCAAGTTCTGTTCTTCTTCCTTTTCGATTATCAAGTCGAGTGGAGTGGTGCTCGTTGTAGTTGAATGGGGAGACTCCTCACAATCGAGTAGATCCCACAATTCACCGAGGTCTTCCCGTTCGCCGAGGGCTTTAAGCACCGACCGGTTTCGCGCTACCCGACGGGCTACCACCGCAACAAATCCGTACGCAGTTGAGTTGATGGGAGGTTGACTGTTGTGTCCGCGGCTTCTCGCAACCCGAATTAACTCTGCCAAGATCTCTTGAATCAGGTCAGGAATGTGGCGGGGAGTTACACGGTGTCGGCGCAAGATCCTTTCGATAACCGGGCGAAGTGAATTCAAGTCGCGCGCTTGTGGTTCGGGTAAGTAGAGCGATGGGTAGTGCGTACCGCGGCGACCGGGCGCGGTCTTCACCCACTTGTCCGGCGCGTTTGGCGGCCACTTGATTTCATCGGTACTTTCAGGCTCAACAGCATTCGCAGCTCCGAAAATTCGAGCTGCGGACAAATCACGACTATTCTTTTCCATGGGCTTGCTCTCCGTTAACGCGGGGGGCAGGTCAAGGGGCCGTTCGGTGCGACCAACACCGGGCGGCTCCGTTTTATTTTGTACAAAGTGATTGACACAACGCCGCGGTTGTGTACACCGCCTTTCTGACCTGACAGTCGAGTGCAAGATCGAAAGTCAGTGTCCATCAAGGCCATTCGCGGTGGCGCGCAAAATGGACGCGAATCGAAAAATTAGACTGCAAGGCGACTCAACTGCGCGGAATGGAACGTAACTTTTTTTCACAGTTGACTACAGATTCAGATTCGGAATACGATGCTCCAAACATGGGTCGGTGCAATCCCCAGAGGTCTAACTCGGCAATGCTGCTGGCAAACCCCAGCGCTGCGCAGAGGGTCGCTGGCGCGCCCCTCTGCTTGCTTTTGGGGCTTGCAGCAGATTGCCACGTTAGGTACACGGAATTTCGTGGATAGACTCGCCTGGATTTTCTCGGTGGGTGACGTAGGTATTTCCCAGGTAAAGGCGCTTTTCTAAGGATCGTGCGCACTTGACCTTTCTTCACCGGCGGCTGGGTTGAGGGACGAAATGCCTCCGTCCAAAACGTTCTCCCCCGCAACACGCATCTGGTTCATCCGGTGGGGTATGTTCATAAGGCGTCATCTATTTGTGATCGGACCATGTGAGAGTGGGTTGATTTGGAGTCGACCCCCATTTGGTTTCGATGCGACACATTCGGGGCGGCATGACTCAATTGAAAACCGCCTTGTGTTGGATGGCGCTTCATTTCGTTCCGAAAAGTTCATGTGTACCCACGTGTGCGCAGTCGAGATTGGGTAGGTTTTCATGGGTACACTTGTCGCGCTTCGCTTATTTTTGGAGCGTTTTCGTAACAACGCAGACACCTAACACTGGCAGCCGCGGTGCGTGTACACTTTGTGGCGCTTCGCTTGAGGTCAGGTGCGCTGGTATGTTTCTTTTCAAGCTAAGTGGGCCTCGAAACGCCTTCAGTTGCACCTTCGGATGAGCAAACTTGTATTTCGGTTCTTCGCCGGGAGGCATCGCGTCAGTCGGCTCTCCGTGTACACATTCGAAGCGACAGATCACGCGTTTTTGTGGCGCATGGGTAGATCGCCGGACCTTTCAGGTGTAAGCGTTTCCCGTCCGCCTTCGGCGAACAGCTCCCTGAAATTCGCACCACGCCCTCACCGTCTCGCTGTCACTCGGAGCGCTCCTATTGTGTCACGGGCCAGACCGCGTGGTCGCGGTTTGGCCTTCGCCGTCGTGGGGCAGCATTGCCTGCGTTGGGCATCGACCTTGGCTGTCCTCGTGGCGCACGCGAATGCGTTGACATGCCGGTTGATACAGGTAGTATTCGTTTTGCGCGGAGGTTTTCGTGGGTTTGACAGCGCGAAATCGATTTTGCGTACACATCGCACCAGCGCTCTTGGGCCTGCGTCGTGTACACAATTGGGAAACGCTTATTCCCAACCAAACGCGAGCGGCGCAATTCCAATTTCGAAAGCGCTCTACTGGGGGTCAGGTACCTAACTCGGCAATGCTGCTGACGGGCACCATCGCGGCGTGCGCAAGCGCACTTGCTCAAGTGCCCGCAGCAGATTGCCACGTTGGGCACACAGAATTTTCTGGGTAGAGGCGCTCATCTTTTTTCCCAGAAAGGCAGTGTCAGTCCTTGGGGTGATGGAGCGTTGTTGAGTCTATTTTTTTTGAGGCACATGCGACCACTCTTCATCGGATCTTACCCTTCAGTTGCTACCCTGAATTTGGAAAGCAGCGTGTGTGAGAGCGAGATTTTTTCCACCGTTCGGAATGACATGTCAGGTGGGCCGGTGAAGTTGAGTGGAAGTCCGTTGAGTGGAGGTTTCCATCGAATGGAGGCCTAATCTTTCACGGGGTTTGGTCGCTTCGCTCCGGTGGCGGTTTTGCTAAGTCGAAGCGGTTTCCCCACGAGTCGCGCTTCGCTTCTTTTCGAAAAGGTAGAATGTACCCACGTGTACACAATAATTCGGACGGCCTTCACATGGGTACACTTGTCGCGCTTCGCTTGTTTTTGTCGGCATCCGCGTTCAGTCGCTAACACGTCGGCATGGGTAGCTGCGGTGCGTGTACACACATCGCGCTTCGCGGAGTGTCAGATGCGGTGATGTTTTTTTCTGCCGGCAGCACGGTTTTTCGAAACGTTTCATTCGCACCTTCGGATAAGCCGCCTTGTACTTCGGTTCCTCACGGTGAGGCGCCTTTGCTTTCGATACTTCGCGTTCGCGCTCGAAGGGCCAAGCCGCGCGTAGGCCGCGGCTCGGCCTTCCGGCTTTCTTTTCGATTCGCGGGCGGTCGTGTACACCGGGCCTCTCGTGAGGTCGACGTCATGCGTGCAAGCCCCGAGCGCATCACTCTTGCGGTCACAGATTGTGCTTGACGGTCAATTTGATCCGCGTAGTCTACGAGGCGTACGCAGCGGTTGGTGGGTTATGGCGCGAAACTTGACCAGTGTACACACCCGGCGTTCTTCATTTGGACGGCCTTGTGTACATTTATCGCGGGCGCATTTCCCCTTCAAAACAAGCCGTGCGATGGTGCAAATTCGAGAGAAATCTACCCAGCGTACGGTGCCCAACCAGGGGTTGGTTCTGACAAGCCCCGACGCTGCGCAGAGCGTCGCTGACGCGCCCCTCTGCTTGCTTTCGGGGCTTGCAGCACAACCCCACGTTGGGTGGGGCGAGAAGCGCGTTTCCCGTGGAAGGAACTCTAAGGTGAAGGAACTTGGCGATGGATAAAGACGAGCGTCAGCGAATTATGGCCGCATGCCTGAAGCCACGCTATAACGAATATAATCTCGCTCTAAAAGTCGCCGAGCCTCCTGCCCACGATCGCCCATATGCTCTTCTCCTGGGCGCCGGCGCGTCGGCGTCGTCCGGAATCCCAACCGCCGGCAAGATGATCGCCGATTGGAGACATCAACTCTTTGAACAGCATCATTCGGAAACGTCCGCGGATCGAAACGAGCAAGCGTACCAAGCTTGGCTAGGCCGCTCAGATAGCGGCTATCTCTCATGGTTGAACGAGGCCCGGCGACTCGGTGAGACCGAGTACTCCACGCTGTTCTCGCATTTTCATCAGGACCGATCGGCGCGCCAGATTCACATCGAGTCCCTCATGAAAAAGGGGTTCCCCTCCTGGGGCTTTCTCTACCTTTCTGGCCTCATCGCGGCGGGGCGGTTTAATCGTATTCTGACTACCAACTTCGACGATCTCGTCGCTGAGGCGCTGTTTCGCTTTTACGACATCAAGGCAATCGAACTGTCCTTTGACGCAGCGATCGCAAGCGTTCGATTCGACAGCGACCGTCCGAAGATCCTAAAATTGCACGGAGATTTTCTCTACGATAACCTGCGCAATCTGCGTGACGAGTTGAAACGGCTCGATCGAGAGATGGAGGATCGCCTCTTTCGCGCATGCGCGGATGCGGGCCTCATCGTTGTGGGGTATTCCGGCGGCGACACATCAATACTCGGACCGATCCGGGAGATGCTCCGCAGCGACCATTATCTTCGTCTCGGCTTGCACTGGTGTGTGACGGCGTCCAAGTCCGATGGTGCTCCATATATCGCCGACTCCGTACTCCATCTCGCGCGCGAACACCCGGAAAAGGTATTCCTCTATACTATCAAGAACTTCGATGGTCTGATGCGCGAAATGTTCCTAAAGTGCGAGTGCGGTCTTCCCCCCGCATTCATTGATCCTCACAAGAAGAACCTCCTCAAGCGCTTTCTCGACTCGGCGCGGCACTATGGAGATGCCGTTCCACACCCGGCGACGGTCACACACCAAAATGCGTTCATACGCGCCGCGGCCCTTCCGCAGGAGGACCTCGAACTCACGCTCGTGGCTTGCGAGAACGAGTGGGCGGAAGCTACGCACCTTGTTCAAAGCAATCCCACACTGTCGCTCCAGAAGGCCGAGGAAGCCCGTCTGCTCTTGGAGCGAATTGTCATGTCCGACAAGTTTCTCACTCAATCAGATGAGTTCCGCCTCCGTGCGTACAATCGAGGGACGGGGAACGCCGTCACTCTTGCGGAAACATCTTTTCTGCTTGGCGCTGAGGCGGAGACCGATCGCCATATAGCAAGCACCATAGATTTCGCGAATCAGGCCATCCAGATCGAGTCTGCGAACTCGGACCCTCTAATCACGGCACGGATACGACACGTTGCGTACTACAATGCGTCTGTCGCGTCCGGTCTCAGAGACAAGCACCGCGCCCCCCTCACCGCTGCGGAAGAAAACGATGTGCGCGCGTGGCTTGCCGCCCTCCGAAGAATCGATCCAGACGGACAATATCGTCGAGACCTGATAGCAGAAGCGAACTTCGAAACACTGCGGCGCTTGCTTCCCTCAGATTGGTGACATAGACGACGGACATGCATTCGAAGAACCCACCCAACCAGGTATTGCTGCTGTCGGTCAGGCTTGCTGCGCAGAGCGTCCTTCGTCCGCTCTGCTTGCGCCGCCTGCCCGCAGCAGAATACCACGTTGGACCTACAAAATAGCGCCTTTCCAAATGGTATAACCCATTGACATTTGGTGCGGACCCAGCAAGTCAATCGCACACAAATGTACACTCGACTTGACTATCAAATCGGTTTGTGCAATGCGTTTGCGGGTTGAGAAAAGCGAGCGCGGGCGGGACGAAAATGGAAGGTCAGGTTTGGGATGGTTTCAGGTCCATCTTTGGTGCACGGCTCGCCCGGTCGCGTTGGAGCGCGGCTTTGATGTCGTCGCGTGCTCGTCGAATGCGATCGTAAGTCGAGGCCGGACTGATATTTTCACTCTCGGCAATGTCTTCGATCGGGACGGCCAAAATGGTGAATGCATAAAAAGCGCGCCAATATCTCGGCTTCGTGGCCTGACTCAACCAGTCGAGTCGATCGGTCAACTTCTGTTCTTCTTCTTTTTCGATCATCAAGTCAAGTGGAGTTGTACTCGTCGCAGTCGAATGGGGAGATTCCTGACAATCGAGCAGATCCCACAATTCACCGAGTGTTTCTTGTTCACCAAGGGCTTTGAGCACCGACCGGTCTCGTGCCACTCGGCGGGCCACCACCGCGACAAATCCGTACGCGGTTGAGTTGATGGGAGGTTGACTGCTGTGTCCGCGACTTCTCGCGACGCGAATTAACTCCGCCAAGATCTCTTGAATCAGGTCTGGAATGTGACGGGCCGTTACACGGTGTCGGCGCAAGATCCTTTCGATCAGTGGGCGAAGTGAATTCAGGTCGCGGGCTTGTGGTTCGGGTAAGTAGAGCGATGGGTGGTGGTTGCCGCGGCGACCCGGCGCGCTCTTCACCCACTTGTCTGGTGCGTTTGGCGGCCACTTGATTTCATCGGTATTTTCAGGCTCAACAGCATTCGCGGCTCCGAAAATTCGAGCTGCGGACAAATCACGACTATTCTTTTCCATGGGCTTGCTCTCCGTTCTAGCGGGGGGCAGGTCAAGGGGCCGTTCGGTGTTCCAGCACCGGGCGGCTCCGTTTTATTTTGTACAAACTCGTTGACACAACTCCGTGGTTGTGTACACCGCCTTTCTGACCTGACAGTCGAATGGAAAAGTCAGAACGTCAGTATCCATCGGAGCCATTTGCGGTGGTGCGCAAAATGGACGCGAATCGAAAAATTAGACTGCAAGGCGACTCAACTGTGCGGAATGGAACGTAACTTTTTTTCACAGTTGACTACAGATTCGGATTCAGAATACGATGCTCCAAAACCTGGGTCGTAGCAATCCCCAGAGGTCCAACCAGGGGTTGGTTCTGACAAGCCCCGACGCTGCGCAGAGCGTCGCTGACGCGCCCCTCTGCTTGCTCTCGGGGCTTGCAGCACAACCCCACGTTAGGTACACAGAATTTCGTGGCTAGAATCGCTTGAATTTTCTCGGAAAGCGCACTTGGGCAGTTGGTGCGCGGAGGCTCTTTTGCGAGGGATTCTGCATATCCTAATCGTTCTTCACCGGCAGTCGGGTTGAGGGCGGGTAAGTTCAAAAATTATACGCCCGCGGCGACCGGTCGTTCATCCGGTGGGGTATCTTCATAATCCATTATCAATTCATGATCTAACCATGTCCGACCGTGGGTAGATTTGGAGTTGACGGATTTGGGTTCGATGCGACATGTCCGTGGGCGGTATGACTCATTTGAAAACCAATTTGCTTTGATGGGCGCTCATTCCGTCCGAAAAGTTTGTGTGTACCCACGCGCGCGCGGTCGGTCATGGGTAGGTTTTCATGGGTACATTTGTCGCGCTTCGCTTCTTTTTGCGGCGTTCGCGCAACAACATAACCACGCTGTCATGCGTGGCCGCGGTGCGTGTACGCAAGTGTCGCGCTTCGCTTGATATTCGGTGCGGCATTGTTCTTTTTGAATCGGAGCGTTGCTCAAAACGCTTCATTTGCCCCTTCGGATGAGCTTCCTCGTACTTCGGGTTCGCCCCTGAGAGGCCTCGTGTCCGTCGACACTCCGTGTACACATTCGGAGCGAAGGCCGCGCAGTTGGGAGCGCATGGGTAGATCAACGAAACTGCCCGCTTGTAGGCGTTTCCTGTTTCGCGCAGGTTGGTTTTCATCTCGCCAACATTTCGGCACCTTCGTGCGTTTTCGTGGACAGAGCGGGCCGTCGCGGTTTGGTCTGCCCGATCTTGGACAACGTTGCTTGAGGTGGGCGTCAATTTTGGTGGCGCTGGTGACATGCTCGAAAGCGTTGACAGCCCGGTTGAGACGGGTAGTATTCGTTTCGCGCGGAGGTTCTCGGTGGGTCTGGCAGCGCGAAGTCAAAATTGTGTATACACCGAGTCGGCGCTCGTCGGTTTGCCTCGTGTACACAATTGGGCATCGGCTACTCCCTTCAAAACGCGGCGTGCGGCGTTACAAATTCGAAAACACTCTGTTGGGAGTCAGGTACCTAACTCGGCAATGCTGCTGGCAAACCCCAACGCTGCGCAGAGCGTCCTTCGGCCGCTCTGCTTGCTTTTGGGGCTTGCAGCAGATTGCCACGTTAGGCACACGGAATTTCGTGGGTAGAATCGCCTGGATTTTTGTCGGTGGGTGACGTGGGTATTTCGTGGATCGAGGCGCTTTTCGAAGGGTCGGGCACACTTGACCTTTCTACACCGGCGGCCGAGTTGATAAGCGAAATGGGTCCGTCCAAAAATCTCCCCCGCAACACGCATGTGGTTCATCCGCTGGGTATATTCATAAGCCGTTATCTATTTGTGATCGGACGATGTGGGAGTGGGTTGATTTGGAGTCGACACATTCGGGGTATTCGATGCGACACATTCGGGCCGGCATGACTCAATTGAAAACCATCTCGCATTAGACCGCGCTTCATTTCGTTCCGAAAAGTTCTTGTGTACCGACGTGTGCGCAGTTGAGATTGGGTAGGTTTTCATGGGTACACTTGTCGCGCTTCGCTTATTTTTGGAGCGTTTTCGTAACAACGCAGACACCTAGCACTGGCAGCCGCGGTGCGTGTACACTTTGTCGCGCTTCGCTTGAGGTCAGATGCGCTGGTATGTTTTTATAAACCGAATGGGCCTCGAAACGCATTCAGTTGCACCTTCGGATAAGCAAACTCGTATTTCGGTTTCGTCCCCGAGAACGCGTCGTGTCAGTCGGCTCTCCGTGTACACATTCGAAGCGACAGGTCAGGCGCTTTGTGTGGCGCATGGGTAGATCGTCGAAACTTTCAGGTGTACGCGTTTCCCATCCGCCTTCGGCGAAAGGCTCCATGAAATTCGCACCACGCCCTCACCCTCTCGCTGTCAACTCCGAGCGCTCGTATTGTGTCATGGGCCAAACCGCGTGGTCGCGGTTTGGCCTTCGCCATCGTTTGCCGCATTGCCTGCGTTGGGCATCGACCTTGCCTGTCCTCGTGGCGCACGCGAAAGCGTTGACATGCCGGTTGATACAGGTAGTATTCGTTTTGCGCGGAGGTTTTCGTGGGTTTGACAGCGCGGAATCGATTGTGCGTACACATCGGACCAACGCTCTTGGGTCTGCGTCGTGTACACAATTGGGAAACGCCTATTCCCAGCCAAACGCGAGCGGCGCATTTCCAATTTCGAAAGCGCTCTACTTGGGGTCAGGTGCCTAACTCGGCAATGCTGCTGACGGGCACCATCGCGGCGTGCGCAAGCGCACTTGCTCAAGTGCCCGCAGCAGATTGCCACGTTCAACGGACGACAGCGCCGGGAGATGAGCAACCATGTTGAACCATCAGGAAGTGACGGAATTCATCTCTGGCTTCTTCGGCTACGGGAACCCAACCGCAGAGTTCTGGTTCGTCGGCATGGAGGAGGGGGGCGGCGTCCACGAGCTTGAGGTGCAACAGCGGCTTTCTGCCTGGCGCGACCTGAAGTGTGGCAAGCTCGTTGACGCCGTCGAGTTCCACGCGAGAGTCGAGCGGCAACCCTCGGTCTCACTCGCCGCAGAGCTGTTTGGAGAGTCTGCCAGCATTCAATCCACTTGGGGCCCGCTCATCCGCTTTTTTCTTCGAGCCACTCAAGACGCCAGCGTTGCCACGGCCGATATAAAAAGATTCCAGCAAACGGAATGGGGCCGCGCACACTCCAACACTTGTCTTGTGGAGCTTCTTCCGCTTCCTTCTCCGAGCATTGCTGACTGGCGGTACTCAAGATGGACTGACGTCGAGTACCTCAAGCGCCGGGACGCGTATCGTAAACACATTCTGCCCCGCAGACTCGCATCTCTCGCTGCACTTCTGCGAGAAAACGGTCAGAAAGTCGTGTTCTTCTATGGTAGCGGGTACGTCAGGCACTGGTCCGAACTTGCCGGAATCAACCTGTCGCAGGCGCAGGCGGTAACGATTGCTCACAACAGCAAGGGACGCAGCCTACGGGCTCGAATTGTACCGAAGGATGGGAACGTGTATATCGTTGCCATTCACCCCGCGTACAGCAACCAATCCTGCTATTTTGAGCGACTCGGGGACATCGTACGACACGGGAGAGCAACGTATGTCGAACTTGATGCCTGACGACATTCTCAAACGAGGTTCGCTCTGTGCTCGAGCACGCCAGAAAGGGCAAGGGCACGGAACACCACTACTTGACAGCTTATCAGATCTTGGCTGCTCTCCCAGCACAACTACGGGATACGCTCATCCAGCAGCGGGGGCTCCCAGGCGTTGGAGCCGGAGTGCACTACAGTGCTGCGAGCCTGGTGTCCGATGCTGCAGAACGAGTGCCCGGCGTCGAGAAGTCATATCTGGATTCTCGGTTTCTCTCGTTCCAAATCGACCACCGCATCGTTGCCGCAGGCTATGGGGTCTGCGGACTGTATCGCCTCGTATGAGGACACGCTGACCATGGAAGAGCCGTTGAACTCGCCAATGCTACTGCCGGCCACCATCGCGGCGTGCAGCGTGCTTCGCCCGCCGCGCTTGCTCAGGATGGCCGCAGCAGATTGGCACGTTGGGCTGGCGCGCAGCCACGCACCACCTGGAACGGATGGCACCGCAGTGAGGGATTTCTCATGAGCGAAGACTCCGAGCACGACGTCTCGTCCGATCGGTTCTTGGAACCCACAACGCCCGAGGCCGAGGCGCAGTGGGCTATCGAACTCGTCGGCACGATCAACTGGGATCTTGGCGCCCGGTATAAACCGGAAGCCCTGGCCCAAGAGCTGCCAAAGCTGCCAGCCCTGCGGCGGTCGATTCGACATCAGGCAGACGTCGCCGCAAACCCAGCATCGACTATTGCGCTCATCGACTGGACATCACTGGATAATACCTGCCGGCTCTTGGCCGGTGACGACATCGACGACCCGTTTGTCGCCCTTCTCGATTTCGCGACGATTCTCGGCGCGATCCTTTTCTACGATCGTCTCCTTGTTCTCGACATCACGGGCGACACGGCGGCCAAGGCAAACAAGTTGTTGATGCTTGATGAGGTGATACGCCCCATCAACAGGGCCTCCACATCCGCGATTGTCGGGGACCGCTGGTCTGTCATGCTCGACTCCATATTCGCTTCAGCTCTTCGCGATATGATCAATTTCCAGTATGACGCCCCCAACTGGCTTGATGAACTCGCCGCTCTGTGGCACGCGCTTGTTCCTGCGGCTCGTCCCTTGAATTATCGGGGATTCGATACCCACCTTAGTTACTCGGCCTCACCGCGACGTCACAGCGGCAGCCGGATGATCTTTTGCCACGATCACATACGGTTCCTCCCAAGAGATGCCGAGTCACTGCGAACGACAATTCTTGACAACGACGTGCGGGCGCTGTTCTACGAGAAACTCGCGCACGTGCTTTCGGTCATTCTTCGGACGGATCACGAGGGACCACCCGTTCACTACATCGGTGGGTGTTTGCGCACTCCCATGAAGATGATTCGCGCGCACATCGCCGAGAAAATGCTTGACTCTCGAATCCGGACGGAAGACTGGCTGAAAAGTCAGTGGCATGCGCTCTATCAAAAGAGGGACTTCCCGGTCCGCATGCCGTTCTGGTTTGACGCCATCCTCGCGAGGACCAAGGGACCCTTGGACATCCCAGAAGCAGTAAGATCCTTGCGCGACGATGCTCATGCGCTTCGCAGCCGAAGGGGTGAAATGGAGACGATGCTCGCCCGCGGCAACGCGAGTCAAATGGAAGAACTCACTCGCGCCTTAGCTGGCGACATAGGCCAGTTCACGTCCCGCGCCACCACGACGACGGGTGCGGTGGTGAAGATTGCCGAGGTGGCGATGAAGACCGCTGTGCCAGTATTTCCGGCTGAAACTGCCCATGCGGCGCTCAAGGCCGGATCAGAGCTCGGTGCCGGTTGGCTGAGAGAGACGGCTGTCCGCTTGTTTCGACCGCAGATCTGGTCCGTTTATAGAATGGGCCAGAGTGCGCGAGAAGTACAGCGCTCCCTCGAAGTTGCGTTCACTCTCTTCGATCTCCCCAGAGCGGACGCCGACATTCCCAAACAATTCTTGTCATCATTCGCGGCTCTATCATGGATACAGTAGAATGCCCTTCGACACCGCACACAAGAAAGAGCAGCCCAACACGGGGTTGGATCTGACAGCCTGCTTGCGGCGTGGCCGGCGGCGCCGGCCACTTGCTGCGCGGACGGCTGCAGCTCAACCCCACGTTAGGTACACAGAATTTTGTGGGTAGAGTTGTTTGAATTTCGTCATAAGGTGGGCCTGAGCAATTGGTGAGTAGAGGCTTTTTTGGGGGTACCCTGCATATTCTGACTATTCACCACCGGCAGTCGCGTTGAGATGCGAGGTGGGTACGTGCGAAATTCTACTCCCGCGACGACCGGTCGCTCATGCGGTGGGCTTCTCTTCGTAATCCATTATCAATTCATGATCTGACCATGTCCAAGCATGGGTAGATTTGGACTTGGCGGTTCGGTTTCGATGCGACACATCCGTGGGCGGTGTGACTCAGTTGAAAACCACTTTGCTTTGATCGGCGCTCATTTCGTCCGAAAAGCTTGTGTGTACCCACGCGTGCGCAATCGACCATGGGTAGGTTTTCATGGGTACACTTGTCGCGCTTCGCTTCTTCTCAGGGCGTTCGTGTAACAACGCAAACACGCCGGCACGCGTAGCCGCGGTGCGTGTACACAAATATCGCGCTTCGCATGAGGTTCGGTGCGGCGTTGTTCTTTTTGAATCAGCGCGTTTCTCAAAACGCTTCATTTGCACCTTCGGATAAGCCAACTTGTATTTCGGATTCGTCCCTGAGATGCCTCATGTCAAACGACACTTAGTGTACACATTCGGAGAGAAGGCAGCGCAATTGGATGGGAATGGGTAGATCGACGAAATGGCCCTGGTTTTCCGGCGTTTCCTATACGCCTTCGGCGAAATGCCAGATTGTATTTCGCGGAGGCTGGTGCCATCTCGCCAACATTTCGGCGCGCTCCGATTTGTCCCAAGGCGTCATCGCGGTTTGGCCTTCACGATCGTGTGCCGCGTTGCCGGCGATGAGCGTCGACTTCGCCTGTCTTCGCGACGCGCGACAAAGCGTTGACAGGCCGATTGAGACGGGTAGTATTCGTTTTGCGCGGAGGTTTTCGTGGGTTTGACAGCGCGAAATCGATTTTGCGTACACATCGCACCAGCGCTCTTGGGCCTGCGTCGTGTACACAATTGGGAAACGCTTATTCCCAACCAAACGCGAGCGGCGCAATTCCAATTTCGAAAACACCCTGCTGGGAGTCAGGTACCTAACTCGGCAATGCTGCTGGCAAACCCCAACGCTGCGCAGAGCGTCCTTCGGCCGCTCTGCTTGCTTTTGGGGCTTGCAGCAGATTGCCACGTTGGGGGGGCTAGGCAACGCCGAGTGTGGCGCACCCTGACCGCACTCATCGACGGGGATTGGTGATGCTCAATCCCCTGTACCTTCGCGTGCTCAATTCCCCACTTCGCGTGCTGCTCGTGGCGCTCACGGCTGGCATCCTCCTTGGCGCAATCATGTGGCGTCTCGGTTCAGTGAAGGCACGCGCAGCCTGGACCCATTCCATCGCGCACCCCGTCACTGATGCTCCGGCTGTGCATCGCGCTTCGCCGAGCACGATAAAGCATCTGCCTATGCCACTTTGGGTGCCCGCAACGGCATTTACAAGCGGCGCTCTTTACGCCGGACATCTAGGATGCATCCTCGTAGCTATCGATGCAGCTCGCGAAGCCAATTGGCTCCTGGTCTTGACAGTGCTTTGCTTCGCTACACTCGGCACGACCATGTCCCTCAGGGCGAACCGTCTCGTAACCCAAGGTGGGGCCATAGACTACACCATGCACTGCCGAGCGGTCCAGAGTGCCCTCCTCTCTCTTGGCGTCCATGGTGGCGTCATGTTCGCGTTCGCGGCGTTTGCCATGGGTTCGCTCGACACGCTGTCGTTGGAAGTATACCATTGGGGGTTCCCATCGAAGGGGTTGGAAGGAACGTGGGAAACCATCAACCTGCACGGGTTTCTCGAGATGGAGCCGGGCTTCGTCTCCGCCAAGGGACTCCATCCCATCACCTGGCGTATGCTGGGTCTGTGCATGCTGCTATACGCGTCAGGAACGCTCGTTGCCGCCGTGCTGACTCTGACCATCGCATGGCGAACAGCACCGAAGGAGTGTCCGAGCTGCGGCCAGCGGAGCCTCCGCGTGTATCCTCGTGCAGACGGACTCGATGCTGCTGGCCTGCCATTCTTGCTGCTCGCGCTATTGGCTGGCTGGATGTGGCGCTCATACTGGTGGATCTTCGGCGCATTGCTGTATGGGGCATTGGTCCGCGTCGGTGACAAGCTCTGTGCGCGATTCGGCGGAATATGGTACTGGGGCGGAACTCGCTGTGCCCATTGCAGCAGTGAGGTGATGCTGGAATAGCCTTGGCAAGTTACCGCCTTCTGATGAGAATCTCATTTATGGAACGGGTACGACATGGACTCAGAGCGTCACCGCAAGATGCCCCCCAACTCCGGGCTGGTGCAGATGGCCGCGCCGCAGCGCGCGCGGCGGTGCCGCGCGCGCTGCGGCGCGGCCACAGCACAGCCCCACGTTGGACATACCCTATGTGAGTAAGGCAACTTGACAGTCAGATCGTTCAGATCACCCGACGCACGATGCCACTTTTCAGATGTAACGAGTTGAAGTTTATCAGCAGACCGACGCGATAACCACTGAGTCGAAGGTAAGTCAGCAGTTGAGCACCGTGGATGGGTAGAGACTGTTCGACCGCTTTGACTTCCACGACGATTCGCTCTTCGACCAAAAGGTCCATGCGCAGCCACGAGCCGAGTACCACGCCCTTGTAGTGGACTGGCACTTCCACTTGTCGACGGTAGTGCAGCCGTCGAAGCCCAAGCTCATGACATAGCGCATGGTCATAGGCCGACTCCAGCAAACCTGGCCCCAGGTGACGGTGCACTTCCAACGCCGCTCCCACCACCTCTTGACTCAACTCCTTGTATAACAGCATGGGGAGACGCTCTTGTTCTCGGGTGGTTTCAGGGCTTCGGGGAGGACCATTCCTACCCATTGGGCGCAACTTTTCGACGCGGCGCGCTCGATTGGCTCGCAGGGTGTCCGCAAGGGCCGGCCGGGGAGTCGCCCTCTCCGCCCTGCTCTCTTCGAGTCCTCTTTCTGGGCGACTCCCCGGCCGGCCCTTGCGGACACCCCTGAAGATCTATCGGTTTTGGCCCTCTTCGAGTTGCGTCCATTCGACCGTCGGTTTCGTGCTCCCCCCCCGATGCCTCCCAATTTCACCCAGAAAAACAGCGATTCCTCTTTGCTCTTTTCACCCGTGCGTCAGAGGCGGCGGGACGGCCGTGGAGCGCAGCCGCTCCTTTGGCTTCGTCCGCTTTGGTCTGCCCCTTCACCTGCCCCTTCACCACCTCGCTCGGGCTCGACGCCCTGCCCTGCGCCATCGACCAGCGCATGGGTTGGACGCTCCCTACGATGCGCTGCTCCTCGGCTCGCGGCACCCTCATCGACTTTCTTGTCGGCACGTGCTCAACGACATGGCTTAGCGTTTCGATTCGTCTTTTTACCATGTCTCAGCCTCATCCTAAACGGTGGGGCTCGGAGCTTGGGATGTCCAACCAGGTATTGCTGCTGTCGGTCAGGCTTGCTGCGCAGAGCGTCCTTCGTCCGCTCTGCTTGCGCCGCCTGCCCGCAGCAGAATACCACGTTAGGTACACAGAATTTCGTGGGTAGAATCGCCTGGATTTTTTTCGGTGGGTGACGCGGGCACTTCGAGGATCGAGGCGCTTTTCTAAGGGTCGAGCACACTGGCCTTTCTTCACTGGCCGCTGGGCTGAGGGCAAGACGGTCGGCCCCAAAATTCTACTCCCGCGACAAGTGTGTCGTTCATCCTCGCAGCAGATTGGCGCGTTGGGTACACAGAATTTCGTGGGTAGGTCGGTGGATGGAGGCGTTTTTTCAAGGTCGTGTACACTTGACCTTTCTACACTGCCGGCCGGTTGAGGGCGAAACGGGTCGGTCCAAAACGTTCTCCAACCGCAGCACGCATCTGGTTCATCCGGTGGGGGATATTCATAAGCCGTCATCTATTTGTGATCGGACCATGTGGGAGTGGGTAGATTTTGAGTCGACCCGTTCGGTTTTCGATGCGACACATCCACCGCGGCATGACTCAGTTGAAAGCCACCTCGCATTGGACGGCGCTTTATTTCGTTCCGAAAAGTTCATGTGTACCCACGTGTGCGCAGTCGAGATTGGGTAGGTTTTCATGGGTACACTTGTCGCGCTTCGCCTATTTTCGGGGCGATCATGAATATCGCTAACACGACGGCATCGGTTAGCCGCAGTGCGTGTACATTTTTTCGCGCTTCGCTTGAGGTCAGGTGCGCTGTATGTTTCTTTTCAAGCTAAGTGGGCCTCGAAACGCCTTCAGTTGCACCTTCGGATGAGCAAACTTGTATTTCGGTTCCTCCCTGGGAGGCATCGCGTCAGTCGGCACTCCGTGTACACATTCGAAGCGACAGGTCACGCGTTTTTGTAGCGTATGGGTAGATCGCCAAAACTTTCAGGCGTACGCGTTTCCCGTCCGCCTTCGGCGAAAGGCTCCATGAAATTCGCACCACGCCCTCACCCCTCACCGTCTCGCTGTCACTCGGAGCGCTCGTATTGTGTCATGGGCCAAACCGCGTGGTCGCGGTTTGGCCTTCGCAATCGTTTGCCGCATTGCCTGCGTTGGGCATCGACCTTGGCTGTCCTCGTGGCGCACGCGAAAGCGTTGACATGCCGGTTGATACAGGTAGTATGCGTTTTGCGCGGAGGTTTTCGTGGGTTTGACAGCGCGAAATCGATTGTGCGTACACATCGGACCAGCGCTCTTGGGCCTGCGTCGTGTACACAATTGGGAATCGCTTATTCCCAACCAAACGCGAGCGGCGCAATTCCAATTTCGAAAGCGCTCTACTGGGGGTCAGGTACCTAACTCGGCAATGCTGCTGACGGGCACCATCGCGGCGTGCGCAAGCGCACTTGCTCAAGTGCCCGCAGCAGATTGCCACGTTGGGCACACAGAATTTCTGGGTAGAGGCGCTCATCTTTTTTCCCAGAAAGGCAGTGTCAGGCCTTGGCTTGAGGAAGCGTTGTTGAGTCTATTTTGAAGGCACATTTGATCAAGCTTTACCTGCTATCTTACCCTTCAGTTGCGATTCTGAATTTGACAATGAGCGTGTCTGCGAGAGAGATGTTTCTACCCTCGGAAATAACATATCGCGTGGGGCGGTAAGGTTGACTGGTTGACTGGTTGACTGGTTGACTGGTTGACTGGTTGACTGGTTGACTGGTTGACTGTTGAGTGGAGGGGTCCATTTCAATGGAGGCGCAGTCCGTCACGGGGGTTTGGTCGCTTCGCTCCAGCAGCGGTATTGTTGAGTCGAAACGGTTGCCCCACGAGTCGCGCTTCGCTTCTTTTCGAAAAGGTAGAATGTACCCACGTGTACACAATAATTCGGACGGCCTTCACATGGGTACACTTGTCGCGCTTCGCTTGTTTTTGTCGGCATCGGCGTGCGGTCGCCAACACGTCGGCATGGGTAACTTCGGTGCGTGTACACATATCGCGCTTCGCTGAGTGTCAGGTGCGGTGATGTTTTTCCGCAAGCTGTGCGGTTTTTCGAAGCGCTTGATTCGCACCTTCGGATAAACCACCTTGTATTTCGGTTCCTCACGGCGAGGCGTCTTTGCTTTCGATACTTCGCGTTCGCCCGTAGGCCGCGGCTCGGCCTTCCGACTTTCTTTTCGACTCGTCGGCGGTTGCATGTACGCCAGCGTTTTCGTGAGCGTAGCGTTATCCCCCCGAGCGCATCACCCTCGCGGCTACAGATTGTACTTGACGGTCATGTTGATACGCGTAGTCTACGGCGCGTACGCAGCGGTTGGTGGGTTTATGGCGCGAAACTTGACCAGTGTACACATTCGGCGATCCTCACTTGGACGCTCTTGTGTACATTTATCGGACGCACATTTCCCCTTCAAAACAAGCCGTGCGGTGGTGCAAATTCGAGAGAAATCTACCCAGCGTACGGTGCCCAACCAGGGGTTGGTTCTGACAAACCCCGACGCTGCGCAGAGCGTCGCTGACGCGCCCCTCTGCTTGCTTTCGGGGCTTGCAGCACAACCCCACGTTAGATATGTATCGACAACAGCGAGAGCAGAGCGGCGGCGCTGAGCCGTCACCCTCCAGGCCCTAGATCCAGCTCTGAGATCCACCCGTCTGCGAGGTTCCTGGGTTCGAACACGTTGCACCTCGATTCCTCATGGATAGCGGCGAGACGTCACGAAGGAGAGAGCGAATGAAGCCGGCAGGAAGAAAAGGAGATCGTTCGCACGTTGCGGCGGATGGCCATTCGTGCCCACGGTGTCCGCATCAAGCGATCGGGCCGGCCGTGACGGGCTCGGGCAACGTCCTCATCAACGGCCGCCCAGCCCTCCGTGTGGACGACGAGGGGAAGCACGCGGACTGCTGTGGCGAGCAGTCGTGGACAGCCGTCCGCGGAGCGCCGCGCGTGCTCATTAACGAACGCAAGGCTCACCGGCTCGGCGACCAGGACGCCCACTGCGGCGGTAGTGGGCGGCTGGTGGACGGCAGTCCTAATGTCCTGATTGGAGAGTATACGCGCGCGCCCCAACGGTCAGCGGCCAAGCTCCGGTTCCGACTCGTGACGACGGCTGACGTCCCGATACCGGACATGCCGTTTTCGGCCGATCTACCAGATGGAACCGAGATCCGCGGAAGCACCGACAGTGAAGGCTTCTACGAATTGCCGGAGGCGGCTGGTGGAACGGTCCGACTGCAGTTCGGAGCGAGGTTTCGGGTGACCAAGCTCGTGGAGGTGTAAGTTCATGGGCGATAAGACCAAGCCACATCCTCCCAAGCCACCCGGCCGAGACGCTGTCGCCTATGCGCAGGCTCGAACGGGCAGTGGCAGCGGGGCCGCCGCGTCTGAATCAAACGGTACAGAGAAGAAGCCGTCGGGCGCGGAAACACAGCCTTCCAGTTCGGAAACGAAGCCGTCGAGCACGGGGACACAGCCTTCCGGCGCGGAAACACAGCCTTCCAGTTCGGAAACACAACCATCCTCTCCTGGAGCCGCGACTGGCGGCGGCGCATACGTGAAGGTGGTGGCTGACGAGGCTGTCCCATACTACGAGGTACTGAGCACCAACAAGGCGAAGTACACATACGCGGTCGACAAGGACCTCAAGAAGCCCATCAGCGCGCTGACCGACGCGGAGATCGAGCTGAAGCAGGGGAGCACGGACGCCACGGTCCCATTTCGCTGGGTGAGCGATCTGCAGGAGCACCTTTTGAGGTTCGGTTACCGCGCCCTCTTCATGACCAGCACCGGTGCGATTCCGCAGGAATGCAAGGCGGACGGCAGCTTCGGCGCACGCACCGCGTTCATCGTGAGACGGTTCCAGATCCACGCGAGTCTCAAGCACCGTGAGGTTGACGGAAAGGTCGTCGAGGTCACACCCACGTTCAAGGGCACCGTGAACGGGATCGTGGACGACGAAACGAAGAAAGAGATCAAACTTTGGCTGGAGAAGAAGTATCGCCGCGTCCTCCGGCCCTTCGATCCAGAGAAGACCCTGGAATCCCAGCTTGCCGACAAGAAGCTGTGTCCAGAGTTCGTCACCAAGCTGAAAACCGATCTCGTCGCCCAGGCAGATAAGTGGGACATCGAGCTCTACGGTCCGTGGAAGGGTTCGCCGGATCCCGATGCGTTCCGGAAGACCCATCAGGCTGGCGGTAGTTGGCATCTCGTGGGGCTCGCGCTCGACGTCAACCACTATGGCGACAAGGCTGCTGAGGGGACGTATCAGGGACAGTACAAAACAGACAAGGCCCCTTCCCTTTTCGATCACGAGCAGCGCGCGTTTGAGGCGGTGGCGCACGCGGCAGGGCTGTGTACGGCGAACCCGATATCGAAGGATCCCCGACACGTAGAGTACCATCCGCTCCTGAGCGGCACTTCCACCACGTGGCTGATGTTTGGGACTCACATCAAGTTCGTGAAACATGCTGTGGGTGCCACCGACAACGACATCCTCAAGGCGTGGGGCATGGCGGTCGACAAGAAGTACCTTCCGCCGGAGCAGTCGGAGTCGCTGCCCGCCGCGAATGCGCCTGCGGGCGCGGCCGGCCCTGCAATCCCGAAGCCGCCGACGGCTAGTGGCGCTGCGGCGCCGAAGAAACACCCATGATCGGACTACCACGCTGCCCGCCGCGCCGGAGGACGGAAATCGGATCCTACCTGTACGAAATATCTAACTCGCCGTTGGATCTGCCAGCCACCATCGCGGCGCAGCGCGTCCTTCGGCCGCGCTGCTGGCTCAGGATGTCTGCAGCTCAACGGCACGTTAGGTACACAGAATTTCGTGGGTAGAATCGCCTGGATTTTTTCGGTGGGTGACGTAGGGTATTTCGCAGATAAAGGTACGCAGCAATTGTGTGGGTAAGCTCGCCTGAATTTTCTCGGTGGGTGACGTAGGGTATTTCGCAGGTAAAGGCGCTTTTCTAAGGGTCGTGCAAACTTGACCTTTCTCACCGGCGGCTGGGTTGAAAGGCGAAACGGATCGGTCCAAAACGCTCTCCCCCGCAACACGCATCTGGTTCATCCGGTGGGGTATATTCATAAGCCGTCATCTATTTGTGATCGGACCATGTGGGAGTCGGTTGATTTGGAGTTGACCCATTCGGTTTCGATGCGACACATTCGGGGCGGCATGACTCAATTGAAAACCGCCTGGTGTTGGATGGCGCTTCATTTCGTTTCGAAAAGTTCATGTGTACCCACGTGTACGCAGTCGAGATTGGGTAGGTTTTAATGGGTACACTTGTCGCGCTTCGCTTATTTTTCGGGGCGGTCATGAATATCGCCAACACGACGGTATCGGTAGCCATAGTGCGTGTACACTTTGTCGCGCTTCGCTTGAGGTCAGGTGCGCTGGTATGTTTCTTTTCAAGCTAAGCGGGCCTCGAAACGCCTTCAGTTGCACCTTCGGATGAGCAAACTTGTATTTCAGGTCGTCCCCGGGAGGCATCGCGTCAGTCGGCACTCCGTGTACACACTCAAAGCGACAGGTCAGGCGCTTTTTGTGCCGCATGGGTAGATCGCCGAAACTCTCAGGTGTAAGCGTTTCCCCTCCGCCTTCGGCGAAAAGCTCCCTGAAATTCGGACCACGCCCTCACCGTCTCGCTGTCACTCCGAGCGCTCGTAGTGTGTTATGGGCCAGACCGCGTGGTCGCGGTTTGGCCTTCGCTGTCGTACGCCACATTGCCTGCGTTGGGCATCAACCTTCGCTGTCCTCGCGGCGCACGCGAAAGCGTTGACATGGCGGTTGATACAGGTAGTATGCGTTCTGCGCGGAGGTTTTCGTGGGTTTGGCAGCGCGAAATCGATTGTGTGTACACATCGGACCAGCGCTCTTGGGCCTGCGTCGTGTACACAATTGGGAAACGCTTGTTCCCAACCAAACGCGAGCGGCGCAATTCCAATTTCGAAAGCGCTCTACTGGGGGTCAGGTACCTAACTCGGCAATGCTGCTGACGGGCACCATCGCGGCGTGCGCAAGCGCACTTGCTCAAGTGCCCGCAGCAGATTGCCACGTTCGGCAGGC
The DNA here is from genome assembly GCA_016712345.1 of Polyangiaceae bacterium. Classification (GTDB taxonomy): domain Bacteria; phylum Myxococcota_A; class Polyangia; order Polyangiales; family Polyangiaceae; genus JADJRH01. The sequence continues at coordinate 39,142 of JADJRH010000002.1, read as the reverse complement.
ATGGCCACTCACAGATGATCGTGAGCCGCGCCTTCAAGATCAAGAGTTTCCGGAGGTGGGTCATGGCAGACCTTGAACGGCTCTACGACGTCCATTGGGAGATCGTCGGGAACCTCGGCGACCTGAAGAGCTTCTCCGTGACGGAGCAACATGTGCTGTATCAACTCTGTGGTCACCACTCGTTGTATGGCCCCAGTCAACTGCTGTATATTGGTCGCAGCGAAGAAATTCAGCACCGCCTCGAGTCGCATTCCAAGTCGTGGGCAGCGGGAGAATCCGACGTTGTCCACGTACGAGCTGCTACGGTTGGAGTGTTCTCGACCTGGGAGCAATGGGTGGCTGACAAGCGACCTCGATACGACCAGCGAATTGATGTCCGTTTGGTAGCCGCCATAGAGATCCTGCTGATTTACGCTCATCAGCCGGCCTATAACTCGCAGAGCCTCGCCACCGCCCCAGATCCGTTGGATGGTGTGCACCTGCGCATCTTCAACACAGGCAAGTACGCGCCGCTTCTGCCGGAAGTGAGCACGCGTCGATACAGAGATGTTCGACGGCCGACGTGATCGCAAGAGGGCACAACCCTCTAACCCAGTCATTTTTCGACGTAAGCAACTTGGAGCATCATGAACTCACGCAACTCGGGCATCGAAGCTATTATCGGCGATATAACAGACTTCGCGTGGAACGACCTCGTTGAGCGGTTCGAGCCTCCATTTCGGATCAAGAACTGCGACCCTGTCCTTCAGCAGAAGCTCGACGAGCATTTCCAGTACGCTCTTCAGACCGGGGGCCAGGCGCAATTGTCTCGAGCCGACAATTGCCAGAACCTCGATATTCTCAAGGCTTTCCGCCGACTCGTCAAGCATGCCGATGAGGAGTATTTGGTGGTCGCACTGTCGGCACCTCGCGAAGTCACACCATTCATGTCTGTTTTCGCTTCAAAGGGCACGGCGACGCACGTTGCCATTCCTGAAGGCGCGGCTCGGCAGCTCGCAGTGCGACTCAAGGAGGGGGAAAGAACGAGAGTGCTCTACGTTCACAACCATGTCCGAGGAATTGCTCACGACATTTTCGGGAAACCAGCCCTCGGGCCCTCCACCTTGGACCGCGAAACGCTCATGCGCGAGTACAAGCGCTGGCTCGATACTACCGGCCTAATCGAATCGGAGTTCTACTTGGTCGAGAACCGCCGATTCCGAAAGTTCATCATCCCCTCCGCGGCGGAAGCATGGAACTTCTTTCAGAAAGCGTGCGCCGCGCAATGAGCCGTGTGTTCATCGCGTCAGACGTCTATCGGCGGGTAGTGCTGCCGAACACCCGCTTGCAGCTGGCGGCGGCCTCGTGGCGCCCTCCGGGCGCCCCTCGGCTCGCCGCAGCTGAAGCGAGCGTTGGGCACACAGAATTTCTGGGTAGAGGCGCTCATCTTTTTTCCCAGAAAGGCAGTGTCAGGCCTTGGCTTGAGGAAGCGTTGTTGAGTCTATTTTGAAGGCACATTTGATCAAGCTTTACCTGCTATCTTACCCTTCAGTTGCGATTCTGAATTTGACAATGAGCGTGTCTGCGAGAGAGATGTTTCTACCCTCGGAAATAACATCTCGCGTGGGGCGGTAAGGTTGACTGGTTGACTGGTTGACTGGTTGACTGGTTGACCGGTTGACTGGTTGACTGGTCGAGTGGAGGGCCTAATTTCAATGGAGGCGCAGTCCGTCACCGGGTTTGGTCGCTTCGCTCCGGCAGCGGTATTGTTGAGTCGAGACGGTTGCCCCACGAGTCGCGCTTCGCTTCTTTTCGAAAAGGTAGAATGTACCCACGTGTACACAATAATTTGCGTAGCCTTCACATGGGTACACTTGTCGCGCTTCGCTTGTTTTTGTCGGCATCGGCGTGCAGTCGCCAACACGTCGGCATGGGTAGCTTCGGTGCGTGTACACATATCGCGCTTCGCTGAGTGTCAGGTGCGGTGATGTTTTTTCCGCAAGCTGTGCGGTTTTTCGAAGCGCTTGATTCGCACCTTCGGATAAACCACCTTGTATTTCGGTTCCTCACGGCGAGGCGTCTTTGCTTTCGATACTTCGCGTTCGCGCGTAGGCCGCGGCTCGGCCTTCCGGCTTTCTTTCCACTCGTCGGCGGTCGCATGTACGCCGGGTATTTCGTGAGGTTGGCGTTATGCTTGCACGCGCCAAGCGCCATCACCCGCGCGGCCACAGATTGTACTTGACGGTCATTTTGATACGCGTAGTCTACGGCGCGTACGCAGCGGTTGGTGGGTTTATGGCGCGAAACTTGACCAGTGTACACATTCGGCGATCCTCATTTGGACGCCCTTGTGTACATTTGTCGGACGCGCATTTCCCCTTCAAAACAAGCCGTGCGGTGGTGCAAATGCGAGAGAAGTCTACCCAGCGTACGGTGCCCAACCAGGGGTTGGTTCTGACAAACCCCGACGCTGCGCAGAGCGTCGCTGACGCGCCCCTCTGCTTGCTCTCGGGGCTTGCAGCACAACCCCACGTTGGGCACACAGAATTTCTGGGTAGAGGCGCTCATCTTTTTTCCCAGAAAGGCAGTGTCAGGCCTTGGCTTGAGGAAGCGTTGTTGAGTCTATTTTGAAGGCACATTTGATCAAGCTTTACCTGCTATCTTACCCTTCAGTTGCGATTCTGAATTTGACAATGAGCGTGTCTGCGAGAGAGATGTTTCTACCCTCGGAAATAACATATCGCGTGGGGCGGTAAGGTTGACTGGTTGACTGGTTGACTGGTTGACTGGTTGACTGGTTGACTGGTTGACTGGTTGACTGTTGAGTGGAGGGGTCCAATTCCAATCGAGGCGCAGTCCGTCACGGGGTTTGGTCGCTTCGCTCCAGCGGCGGTATTGTTGAGTCGAAACGGTTGCCCCACGAGTCGCGCTTCGCTTCTTTTCGAAAAGGTAGAATGTACCCACGTGTACACAATAATTCGGACGGCCTTCACATGGGTACACTTGTCGCGCTTCGCTTGTTTTTGTCGGCATCGGCGTGCGGTCGCCAACACGTCGGCATGGGTAACTTCGGTGCGTGTACACATATCGCGCTTCGCTGAGTGTCAGGTGCGGTGATGTTTTTTCCGCAAGCTGTGCGGTTTTTCGAAGCGCTTGATTCGCACCTTCGGATAAACCACCTTGTATTTCGGTTCCTCACGGCGAGGCGTCTTTGCTTTCGATACTTCGCGTTCGCCCGTAGGCCGCGGCTCGGCCTTCCGACTTTCTTTTCGACTCGTCGGCGGTTGCATGTACGCCAGCGTTTTCGTGAGCGTAGCGTTATCCCCCCGAGCGCATCACCCTCGCGGCTACAGATTGTACTTGACGGTCATGTTGATACGCGTAGTCTACGGCGCGTACGCAGCGGTTGGTGGGTTTATGGCGCGAAACTTGACCAGTGTACACATTCGGCGATCCTCATTCGGACGGCCTTGTGTACATTTATCGAACGCGCATTCCCCCTTCAAAACAAGCCGCGCGGTGGTGCAAATGCGAGAGAAAGCTACCCAGCGTGCGGTGCCCAACCAGGGGTTGGTTCTGACAAACCCCGACGCTGCGCAGAGCGTCGCTGACGCGCCCCTCTGCTTGCTTTCGGGGCTTGCAGCACAACCCCACGTTGGACATACCCTATGTGAGTAAGGCAACTTGACAGTCAGATCGTTCAGATCACCCGACGCACGATGCCACTTTTCAGATGTAACGAGTTGAAGTTTATCAGCAGACCGACGCGATAACCACTGAGTCGAAGGTAAGTCAGCAGTTGAGCACCGTGGATGGGTAGAGACTGTTCGACCGCTTTGACTTCCACGACGATTCGCTCTTCGACCAAAAGGTCCATGCGCAGCCACGAGCCGAGTACCACGCCCTTGTAGTGGACTGGCACTTCCACTTGTCGACGGTAGTGCAGCCGTCGAAGCCCAAGCTCATGACATAGCGCATGGTCATAGGCCGACTCCAGCAAACCTGGCCCCAGGTGACGGTGCACTTCCAACGCCGCTCCCACCACCTCTTGACTCAACTCCTTGTATAACAGCATGGGGAGACGCTCTTGTTCTCGGGTGGTTTCAGGGCTTCGGGGGAGGACCATTCCTACCCATTGGGCGCAACTTTTCGACGCGGCGCGCTCGATTGGCTCGCAGGGTGTCCGCAAGGGCCGGCCGGGGAGTCGCCCTCTCCGCCCTGCTCTCTTCGAGTCCTCTTTCTGGGCGACTCCCCGGCCGGCCCTTGCGGACACCCCTGAAGATCTATCGGTTTTGGCCCTCTTCGAGTTGCGTCCATTCGACCGTCGGTTTCGTGCTCCCCCCCCGATGCCTCCCAATTTCACCCAGAAAAACAGCGATTCCTCTTTGCTCTTTTCACCCGTGCGTCAGAGGCGGCGGGACGGCCGTGGAGCGCAGCCGCTCCCTTGGCTTCGTCCGCTTTGGTCTGCCCCTTCACCTGCCCCTTCACCACCTCGCTCGGGCTCGACGCCCTGCCCTGCGCCATCGACCAGCGCATGGGTTGGACGCTCCCTACGATGCGCTGCTCCTCGGCTCGCGGCACCCTCATCGACTTTCTTGTCGGCACGTGCTCAACGACATGGCTTAGCGTTTCGATTCGTCTTTTTAATTTCTGTAACCGGGCGCGATCTTTTTGGACAACTTCGTTTGACGGTCAGATCGATTTCGTGACCTACCTCAATTATCAAATTATGCCGAGCCAACCTTGAACATTCACGGTCGAGTCGGAAGACGGCTGTAACGAACAAGATCTTCAACATCAAGTTTATCGACACCGTGTGTACACTCAGTCGATTAGCGTGATAACGTCACAGATCTCGACAAGCTCGACACGCGAAAATAAATTTGTCGGCACGGCCGGGATACGACCACGAAACTCCTTGACCCACAACCCGAAGGTTGTATCATCGCCCGGTGACCTCGACACAGGTGATACGCGTTCTTCGACTGGACGGGTGGACGCTGGTGCGTGCCCGAGGCTCGCATCACCACTTCAAACATCCGACGAAGCCAGGAATTGTCACCGTGCCTCACCCACGGAAAGACCTACCGCTCGGAACACTAAAAAGCATCGAGCGTCAGGCTGGAGTAGCCCTCACATGAGCAACCGTCACACGGATACGCTACAGTATACTGCCCACGTTCGCAAAGACGGTCGGCATTACTTAATCGAGTTTCCAGACGCCCCGGGTTGTCAAACCTTCGCAGAGAGTGCGAAGGATGTGTATCCGATGGCTAAAGAAGCGATCGAAGGCTGGTTGGAGGCCCATCTCGTGGAGGGATTGGAACTGCCACGGGTGCGTCGACGTTCCACTTCTGATGCGCGAAGTGTACCCATCACGATTTCACCCAAACTGGCGCTCGCATTGCAACTCCGATCAATGCGACACGAGAGCGGGTGGAGTCAGACCGAGTTGGCGAAGCGCGTTGGCGTATCCCAACAACAAATTGCGAAACTCGAAGATCCCGATGCGAATCCAACGATCGAAACAATCATGAAGGTGGCAGAGGCTTTCAACATGAATCTTTTCGTTACTTTCAAAAAGATCGCCTGAGTATTCCACATGGCAGTATCAGGTACGAAATTACGAAAGAGGCCCGCTAACTCGGCAATGCTGCTGGCAATCCCCAGCGCTGCGCAGAGCGTCCTTCGGCCGCTCTGCTTGCTTTTGGGGCTTGCAGCAGATTGCCACGTTAGAGCGGCAGAAGAGGAGGCAATGTATTCAACCACCTTGCTCAACGATCTGACTACCAAGGCTGAATTGAATGCGGCATCGTGGATGACTCCCGCAAGGCGAGCGGAACTATCACTTGCGCCCGTTAGCGTTGAACAGTAATATACCCAAAATGGGTAAAAGAAAACCCAAATTGGGTATGACCGCTCCTGCTTCGTCATCTTTGCAAGATGCGCGGACAAGCGGTTTGGGCTCGGAGCTGTTTACCAAGACGCAACAACGAGTTTTGGGGTTATTCTTCGGCCAACCTGAGCGCGCTTTTTTTCTCTCTGAGTTGATCACTCTGGCGGGCTCAGGCACAGGGGCGGTCCAGCGGGAAGTTGCTCGCCTGGTTAGCGGCGGGCTCGTGTCGACGTTCAACCGTGATGGGCGCAAGAGTTATAAGGCGAACGAGCACTCCCCAATCTTTGGCGAACTCTGCTCGATTATCGAGAAGACCAGCGGCGTCGCGGAGGTGCTGCGCCGCGCATTGGCACCGCTCGCCAAAGATATTGATGTGGCGGTCCTTTTCGGGTCGGTGGCCAAAGAAACAGACAAGGCCGACAGCGACGTTGACCTTCTCGTCGTCTCCAATGTGTTGATGCTGGAGGATCTTTTTCGTACACTCGGCCCGGTGGAAGAACGCCTCGGGCGGCGCATTAATCCGACTCTGTACACCGCTGTGGAGTTCGACGCGCGGAGAAAAAGCAGGAATCCTTTCCTAACGAAAGTACTGACCGGCAAGCATCACGTTCTCTTGGGAGAGTTGAATGACCATCACGGCACTTGAAAATCTCGCGAGGTCAGGTCAACTCCGGCGCGAAGATCCGGCCCAGGAGGAGATCGATGGCCTGTTGAGATCCGGTGCGCGTCGCCTCCAGGACGCCGAGAACACCAGTCTTTCCCTTGAGAGCCGCTTCGACCTCGCATACAACGCAGCCCACGCCCTCGCTCTTGGCGGTTTACGCTGGCGCGGCTACCGCTCGGACAACAGATACATCGTATTCCAGGTTCTACCTCACACGCTCAGTATCGCGAACGAAAAGTGGCGAGTTCTCGACCAAGCCCATAGAAAGCGGAACCAGTCAGAATACGATGGTGTTTTCGATATTGATGCGGCTTTGGTCGAGGCGGTCATCCGGGTGGCTCGCGAAGTGGAAACCGCCCTCCGGGCGCTCGGGGCTGTCAAAGAGTGAGGCGCCATGAATCGGATGGTCAGAACCGGTCAGAACTTCACGGTCCACGGAACCAGAAAGCGCTCTAACTCGCCAATGCTGCTGACAAACCCCGACGCTGCGCAGAGCGTCCTTCGGCCGCTCTGCTTGCTTCCGGGGCTTGCAGCAGATTGCCACGTTGGACGGGCAAGCGTGCCCCACACATGAGGAACATTCGATGCAGATCTTTCGTTTCATCCAGAGCAGCGTGGCGGTACTGGTGAGCATCCCATCGATTGCCTATGCACAAGCGCCTGTCGCACCTCCCGCTGGAGCCGAAGTCTCTCCGCCAGCTCCCCCAGCGTACCCGTACACTCTGCCTCCTGGATCGATCCCCGGACTTGCCGTGCCTGCCGGGCAGGGGATCGCACTTCTCCACATCGACACGGTGGAACCGGCCGTAGCGCTGTTCCGCAAGGGTGGCGACGACCCGATTTGCGTCGCGCCGTGCGATCGACTCATCGATGGTCGCACCGGTGGGCAGTTCTTCTTTGGTGGCATTGGGGTGAATCGTTCCAAGACCTTTACTCTGATGGATCGCCCACCCAACGTCTCTATTCACGTCGACGCCGGTTATCGCGCGCAGCGAATCGGCGGACTGCTCATGGCAGCATTCTCTGGAGCGGGAGCGCTTTCTGGAGGTGCACTGCTCTTGGCAGGCCAATCAGACGCCACAACACTGGTCGGCGGCATCGCGATCGGAACCAATCTAGCAATGGTAGTAGTCGGCGTCATTGTCGCCAACACGTGCTCCACGAAATACACATTCGCGAGAACGTCATCAGGCACGCTCGGCTTTCGCTTCTAGCAAGCAGGACCGCATGTTGCAGCAATTGAACACGCCTATCGTTCCACTTGTCGGCCTGTGTGCCTTTCTCGATCTGCTTGTTGCATGCGGCAGTTCACCAGCAAATATTGCCTCTGCTAATCTGGCGTGCCCAAAGGACCAGCTTACCATCGAGGACGTTGGTTACGGCATGCATCGGGTCACAGGATGTGGGCGAGGAGCATTGTACGCATGCGCAGGCGGTTCGCCCGATGTCTCTTACAATCATCCGCCGATTATTGGCCCAAGACCACCCACCCCGTTTGGTTTTGACTGGAGTGGCGCCCAGTGTACACGCTTCTGCGAGGTGGACCCGCGGGCACCGCCGGCCCCACTGCCAGCGAGATCCGCTTCTTCAGCGGTGCGCCTGCCTCCTCCAGCGTTCCAGTATTGCACCGAGCTGCGACAGCCGCACATGGTGTCGTCGCCGGCATCGCCGATTGGGTCGCAGCAAGCAACCCAGCCGGGGGGTCAATAAAAGTGCGGATTTGTCACACGGAAGAGCCGTCCAACTCGGCAATGCATCTGACAAGCACTCTCGCAGCGCAGGGCATCCTCCGTCTGCCCTGCTCGCTCAGAATGCTTGCAGCTGATTGCCACGTTGGGCACACAGAATTTCTGGGTAGAGGCGCTCATCTTTTTTCCCAGAAAGGCAGTGTCAGGCCTTGGCTTGAGGAAGCGTTGTTGAGTCTATTTTGAAGGCACATTTGATCAAGCTTTACCTGCTATCTTACCCTTCAGTTGCGATTCTGAATTTGACAATGAGCGTGTCTGCGAGAGAGATGTTTCTACCCTCGGAAATAACATATCGCGTGGGGCGGTAAGGTTGACTGGTTGACTGGTTGACTGGTTGACTGGTTGACTGGTTGACTGGTTGACTGTTGAGTGGAGGGGTCCAATTTCAATGGAGGCGCAGTCCGTCACGGGGTTTGGTCGCTTCGCTCCAGCAGCGGTATTGTTGAGTCGAAACGGTTGCCCCACGAGACGCGCTTCGCTTCTTTTCGAAAAGGTAGAATGTACCCACGTGTACACAATAATTCGGACGGCCTTCACATGGGTACACTTGTCGCGCTTCGCTTGTTTTTGTCGGCATCCGCGTGCGGTCGCCAACACGTCGGCATGGGTAACTTCGGTGCGTGTACATATCGCGCTTCGCGGAGTGTCAGATGCGGTGATGTTTTTTCCGCAAGCCGTGCGGTTTTTCGAAGCGCTTGATTCGCACCTTCGGATAAACCACCTTGTATTTCGGTTCCTCACGGCGAGGCGTCTTTGCTTTCGATACTTCGCGTTCGCGCGTAGGCCGCGGCTCGGGCTTCCGGCTTTCTTTTCCACTCGTCGGCGGTCGCATGTACGCCGGGTATTTCGTGTGGTTGGCGTTATGCTTGCACGCGCCAAGCGCCATCACCCGCGCGGCCACAGATTGTACTTGACGGTCATTTTGATACGCGTAGTCTACGACGCGTACGCAGCGGTTGGTGGGTTTATGGCGCGAAACTTGACCAGTGTACACATTCGGCGATCCTCATTCGGACGGCCTTGTGTACATTTATCGGACGCGCATTTCACCTTCAAAACAAGCCGTGCGGCGTTGCAAATTCGAGAACACTCTACCCAGCGCACGGTGCCCAACCAGGGGTTGGTTCTGACAAGCCCCGACGCTGCGCAGAGCGTCGCTGACGCGCCCCTCTGCTTGCTCTCGGGGCTTGCAGCACAACCCCACGTTGGGCACACAGAATTTTGTGGGTAGAGTCGTTTTAGTTTTTTCAGAAAGCGGTATGGGTAGTTGACCGTTCGAGGCGCTTTTCCAAGGTGGTGCGCACCTTACTGTTCCTCACCCGCGGCTTGGTCGAGTGGCAAAGTGAGTAGGTTCGTTTTTACAAAGAGACTGACGCGGATTGCGCTTGGGTAAAGGCGCTTTTTTGGACTTTCCCTCGCATCTACCTCTTCTCAACTGGTGTAACGTCGATCGATTGAATGGGTAGATCCGCGGTCATATTGTACAAAAGAAGCGACCCAGAATTGTGTCGGAGCTGCTGCATCACTTCACCTTCAATTTGCGTTCAAGTTGGTTGGTGAAGTGGGTAGATTCGAAGGTGGAGATTCGACTGATTTCTGTGCCTCTGTTCGGGGGGCGCGGTTGTTCAACTATCAGCTTTGTTTCATCGGTCAGCGGTCCATTTCTCCCCGAGAGGTTCATGTGTACCCACGTGTACGAAATGGCATTGGCCAGGTCTTTATGGGTACACTTGTCGCGCTTCGCTTGTTTTTGCAGCGTCGCGACACAACGGAAACACGCTGGCGTGCGCAGCCGCGGAGCGTGTACGCAATATCGCGCTTCGCTGGATGTCAGATCCGGTGGTGTATTTTTTCTTGCCGCACGGGTTCACGAAACGCTTTATTTTGCGCCTTCGGGTGAGCAAACTTGTATTTTGCTCCCGCGCGTCGAGAACTCACTCCCTTCGATACTCCTCGTGCGCACTCGAAGGGCCAAGCCGCGCGTAGGCCGCGGCTCGGCCTGATGAATTTATTTTCGGTGTCGGAGTGGGTCGAGTGTACGCACGACATTTTGAGACGTCGGCGTTGTGGATGCGCACCCCGAGTGCATCACTCTCGCAGGGCAAATTGTGCTTGACTGCCATTTTGATACAGATAGTCTACGGATTGTGCGGAGGACACGGTGGGGTTGATAGCGGCAATGCTCAAAAGTGTACACATTCAATCGTCGCCATCGAGATGGCCTTGTGTACATTTGTCGCGATCGCGTCATCCCTTCAAAACGTGGGATACGGCGTTGCAAATTCGAAAACAACCCATCCAGCACAAGGTGCCCAACCATGCGCTGGTACTGACGGCCAGGCTTGCTGCGCAGGGCGTCCTTCGTCCGCCCTGCTTGCGCCGCCCGGCCGCAGCACACCGCAACGTTGGACCTACAAAATAGCGCCTTTCTAAATGGTATACCCCAGTGACATTTGGTGCAGACCCAGCAACTCAATTGCACACAAATGTACACTTGACTTGACTATCAAGTCCGTTTGTACAATGCGTTTTGGGGATTGAAAAAAGCGAGCGCAGGCGGGACGAAAATGGAACGTCAGGTTTGGGATGGTTTCAGGTCCATCTTTGGTGCGCGGCTCGCCCGATCGCGGTGGAGCGCGGCCTTGATGTCGTCTCGTGCTCGTCGAATGCGATCGTAAGTCGAGGCCGGACTGATATTCTCACTCTCGGCAATGTCTTCGATCGGCACGGCCAAAATGGTGAATGCATAAAAAGCGCGCCAATATCTCGGCTTCGTGGCCTGACTCAACCAGTCGAGTCGATCGGTCAACTTCTGTTCTTCTTCTTTTTCGATCATCAAGTCAAGTGGAGTTGTACTCGTCGCAGTCGAATGGGGAGATTCCTGACAATCAAGCAAATCCCACAATTCACCGAGTGTTTCTTGCTCGCCAAGGGCTTTGAGCACCGACCGGTTTCGCGCCACTCGACGGGCCACGACCGCTACAAATCCGTACGCGGTTGAGTTGATGGGAGGTTGACTGCTGTGTCCGCGGCTTCTCGCAACGCGAATTAACTCCGCCAAGATCTCTTGAATCAGGTCAGGAATGTGACGGGGAGTTACACGGTGGCGGCGCAAGATCCTTTCGATCACCGGGCGAAGTGAATTCAGGTCGCGGGCTTGCGGTTCGGGTAAGTAGAGCGATGGGTGGTGGTTGCCGCGGCCGCCCGGCGCGCTCTTCACCCACTTGTCCGGTGCATTTGGCGGCCACTTGATTTCATCGGTTTTTTCAGGCTCAACAGCATTCGCGGCTCCGAAAATTCGAGCTGCGGACAAATCGCGACTATTCTTTTCCATGGGCTTGCTCTCCGTTTCGGCGGGGGGCAGGTCAAGGGGCCGTTCGGTGTTCCAGCACCGGGCGGCTCCGTTTTATTTTGTACAAACTCGTTGACACAACTCCGTGGTTGCGTACACCGCCTTTCTGACCTGACAGTCGAGTGCACGGTCGAAAGTCAGTATCCATCGGAGCCATTCGGGGTGGTGCGCAAAATGGACGCGATTCGAAAAATTAGACTGCAAGGCGACTCAACTGTGCGGAATGGAACGTAACTTTTTTCACAGTTGACTACAGATTCAGATTCGGAATACGATGCTCCAAAACATGGGTCGTAGCAATCCCCAGAGGTCCAACCAGGGGTTGGTTCTGACAAGCCCCGACGCTGCGCAGAGCGTCGCTGACGCGCCCCTCTGCTTGCTTTCGGGGCTTGCAGCACAACCCCACGTTGGGCGGACGAAGAAGTGAACGCATACGTGTGATGTCAAACCAGAATCAGATCCCGGGCGGAATCGAGAGCGGCGGCGCACCTATTCGTCGGTATAGAACGACCGGAAATAGATCGAAGCGGATCGAAACCGTCGGCGAACTCCTGTATTGGTCGTACGCAAATCTCGCGGCAGCAGGTGTCGCCGATAAGCGCGGCCTCACGAGTTACGACGCTGGGTGTTGGATGGTTCGAGCAAAGCTCTTCAAAGGCCTCTGCCAAGGCACGATGAAGCTTGGAACGCTTTTCGCCGACGTCCTCGAGATGCCCAGGGGTCGTTGCGTTTATTGCGGTGCAACCCCGCCACCGAAGCTTCACGGCGATCACCTGATTCCAAGACACCGCGGCGGTGCTGAATCCGGTGACAATCTCGTTTGGGCGTGTCGCTCATGTAATAGCAGTAAGTCCGCTCGCGACGTACTGGAGTGGTACGCATTGAGGAACGCTTTCCCTCCGTTGCTCTTGGTACGACGGTATCTGAAACTCGCGATCGCTGACGCGCTGGCGCAGGGCTGTATTGATGCGCCGCTAACGAATATTCCAAGTGTCACGTTCTCAATAAAGCACATCCCTTTATACTACCCACTTCCAACGGCGACCAACGAGCGATCACTCACTTGCGAAAACGGTAATTGTTCCGCATTCGCTGACTTCTACTGCGATTATCCGCTCGAAGAAGGCGACCTCAACCCGAAGTGGTGCGGAGCAGCATTCTGTGGCGACCATGCGTACGGCCCAGATCTGGCTTTCTGCTTTGAACATGGTGGGCTCCCAACTGCATCGTCATCTGACGAGGACGATCATGATGGTAGGTAGCGAGCGAGCGACCGTCTGTCTGTCTATTACAAACAGGATTCCCACACTGAACCCAATTTGTATCGAACTGAGAACCGGCCCCGCTCGGGGCGCACACATTGGCGGCAGGTGCGGGCGGACGTTTTCAAGTCACCGGGTCGATGTTTTTCTGCGAAATCTTGCACGCCTCCCTGGGCACGAAGCAAGTAGTAGCGCATGGCGAGGGCAGTAGTGAAGTTTGACGGCGGCGGTTGACCGTCGAACAGAGTCGCGCGTTATCAATTACGCAAGAACATTGGCCCAGCGGTCGAGCTTTTTTTCGGATGGTGGACCATTTTGGCAATTGACACCCGTTGGGCCACAGATAGCATTCGCTTCGTGGCTCTCACCGTGGCGGGCACTTGAGCATGGGTAGATTTGCGCCGTTGCCTTTTGATTGCCGACCCGGCGGTGCGGCGCGTCCTGAGAAACGAAGCGTGTGGCCGTGTTCTCTTGAGTCAAATGGCTCCGGGCAAGTTGAGGCCGGGCGTGTCGTCCTTTCGAGGCCACTTGCCTACTCGCACGCCCAACCAGCTGTTGCAGCTGGCAAACGCCGACGCTGCGCAGAGCGTCGCTGACGCGCCCCTCTGCTTGCTTTCGGCGCTTGCAGCTGAACAGCACGTTGGGCGGACGAAGAAGTGAACGCATACGTGTGATGTCAAACCAGAATCAGATCCCGGGCGGAATCGAGAGCGGCGGCGCACCTATTCGTCGGTATAGAACGACCGGAAATAGATCGAAGCGGATCGAAACCGTCGGCGAACTCCTGTATTGGTCGTACGCAAATCTCGCGGCAGCAGGTGTCGCCGAAAAGCGCGGCCTCACCAGATACGACGCTGGGTGTTGGATGGTTCGAGCAAAGCTCTTCAAAGGCCTCTGCCAAGGCACGATGAAGCTTGGAACGCTTTTCGCCGACGTCCTCGAGATGCCCAGGGATCGTTGCGTTTATTGCGGTGCAACCCCGCCACCGAAGCTTCACGGCGATCACCTGATTCCAAGACACCGCGGCGGTGCTGAATCCGGTGACAATCTCGTTTGGGCGTGTCGCTCATGTAATAGCAGTAAGTCCGCTCGCGACGTACTGGAGTGGTACGCATTGAGGAACGCTTTCCCTCCGTTGCTCTTGGTACGACGGTATCTGAAACTCGCGATCGCTGACACGCTGGCGCAGGGCCGTATTGATGCGCCGCTAACGAATATTCCAAGTGTCACGTTCTCAATAAAGCACATCCCTTTATACTACCCACTTCCAACGGCGACCAACGAGCGATCACTCACTTGCGAAAACGGTAATTGTTCCGCATTCGCTGACTTCTACTGCGATTATCCGCTCGAAGAAGGTGACCTCAACCCGAAGTGGTGCGGAGCAGCATTCTGTGGCGACCATGCGTACGGCCCAGATCTGGCTTTCTGCTTTGAACATGCTGGGCTCCCGACTGCATCGTCATCTGACGAGGACGATCATGATGGTAGGTAGCGAGCGAGCGACCGTCTGTCTGTCTATTACAAACAGGATTCCCACACTGAACCCAATTTGTATCGAACTGAGAACCGGCCCCCTCGGGGCGCACACATTGGCGGCAGGAGGGAGCGGACGTTTTCAAGTCAGCGGGTCGATGTTTTTCTGCGAAATCTTGCACGCCTCCCTGGGCACAAAGCAAGTAGTAGCGCACGGCGAGGGCAGTAGTGAAGTTTGACGGCGGCGGTTGACCGTCGAACAGAGTCGCGCGTTATCAATTACGCAAGAACATTGGCCCAGCGGTCGAGCTTTTTTTCGGATGGTGGACCATTTTGGCAATTGACACCCGCTGGGCCACAGATAGCATTCGCTTCGTGGCTCTCACCGTGGCGGGCACTTGAGCATGGGTAGATTTGCGCCGTTGCCTTTTGATTGCCGACCCGGCGGTGCGGCGCGTCCTGAGAAACGAAGCGTGTGGCCGTGTTCTCTTGAGTCAAATGGCTCGGGCAAGTTGAGGCCGGGCGTGTCGTCCTTTCGAGGCCACTTGCCTACTCGCACGCCCAACCAGCTGTTGCAGCTGGCAAACGCCGACGCTGCGCAGAGCGTCGCTGACGCGCCCCTCTGCTTGCTTTCGGCGCTTGCAGCTGAACAGCACGTTGGACCTACAAAATAGCGCCTTTCTAAATGGTATACCCCAGTGACATTTGGTGCAGACCCAGCAACTCAATGGCACACAAATGTACACTCGACTTGACCATCAAGTCCCTTTGTACAGTGCATTTTGCGGGTTGAGAAAAGCGAGCGCAGGCGGGGCGAAAATGGAAGGTCAGGTTTGGGATGGCTTCAGGTCCATCTTTGGTGCACGGCTCGCCCGGTCGCGTTGGAGCGCGGCTTTGATGTCGTCGCGTGCTCGTCGAATCCGATCGTAAGTCGAGGCCGGACTGATATTTTCACTCTCGGCAATGTCTTCGATCGGTACGGCCAAAATGGTGAATGCATAAAAAGCGCGCCAATATCTCGGCTTCGTGGCCTGACTCAACCAGTCGAGTCGATCGGTCAACTTCTGTTCTTCTTCTTTCTCAATCATCAAATCGAGTGGAGTTGTACTCCTCGCAGTCGAATGGGGAGATTCCTGACAATCGAGCAGATCCCACAATTCACCGAGTGTTTCTTGCTCGCCAAGGGCTTTGAGCACCGACCGGTTTCGCGCCACTCGGCGCGCCACTACCGCGACAAATCCGTACGCGGTTGAGTTGATGGGAGGTTGACTGCTGTGTCCGCGGCTTCTCGCAACGCGAATTAACTCCGCCAAGATCTCTTGAATCAGGTCAGGAATGTGACGGGGAGTTACACGGTGGCGGCGCAAAATCCTTTCGATCACCGGGCGAAGTGAATTCAGGTCGCGGGCTTGTGGTTCGGGTAAGTAGAGCGATGGGTGGTGGTTGCCGCGGCGGCCCGGCGCGCTCTTCACCCACTTGTCCGGTGCATTTGGCGGCCACTTGATTTCATCGGTTTTTTCAGGCTCAACAGCATTCGCGGCTCCGAAAATTCGAGCTGCGGACAAATCACGACTATTCTTTTCCATGGGCTTGCTCTCCGTTGGTGCGGGGCGCAGGTCAAGGGGCCGTTCGGTGGTTCCAAGCACCGGCCGGCTCCGTTTTATTTTGTACAAACTCGTTGACACAACGCCGCGGTTGTGTACACCGCCTTTCTGACCTGACAGTCGAGTGGAATGTCAGAGCGTCAGTATCCATCGGGGCCATTCGGGGCGGCGCGCAAAATGGACGCGAATCGAAAAATTAGACTGCAACGCGACTCAACTGTGCGGAATGGAACGTAACTTTTTTTCTCAGTTGACTACAGATTCAGATTCGGAATACGATGCTCCAAAACATGGGTCGTAGCAATCCCCAGAGGTCCAACCAGGGGTTGGTTCTGACAAGCCCCGACGCTGCGCAGAGCGTCGCTGACGCGCCCCTCTGCTTGCTCTCGGGGCTTGCAGCACAACCCCACGTTGGGGGGGCTAGGCAACGCCGAGTGTGGCGCACCCTGACCGCACTCATCGACGGGGATTGGTGATGCTCAATCCCCTGTACCTTCGCGTGCTCAATTCCCCACTTCGCGTGCTGCTCGTGGCGCTCACGGCTGGCATCCTCCTTGGCGCAATCATGTGGCGTCTCGGTTCAGTGAAGGCACGCGCAGCCTGGACCCATTCCATCGCGCACCCCGTCACTGATGCTCCGGCTGTGCATCGCGCTTCGCCGAGCACGATAAAGCATCTGCCTATGCCACTTTGGGTGCCCGCAACGGCATTTACAAGCGGCGCTCTTTACGCCGGACATCTAGGATGCATCCTCGTAGCTATCGATGCAGCTCGCGAAGCCAATTGGCTCCTGGTCTTGACAGTGCTTTGCTTCGCTACACTCGGCACGACCATGTCCCTCAGGGCGAACCGTCTCGTAACCCAAGGTGGGGCCATAGACTACACCATGCACTGCCGAGCGGTCCAGAGTGCCCTCCTCTCTCTTGGCGTCCATGGTGGCGTCATGTTCGCGTTCGCGGCGTTTGCCATGGGTTCGCTCGACACGCTGTCGTTGGAAGTATACCATTGGGGGTTCCCATCGAAGGGGTTGGAAGGAACGTGGGAAACCATCAACCTGCACGGGTTTCTCGAGATGGAGCCGGGCTTCGTCTCCGCCAAGGGACTCCATCCCATCACCTGGCGTATGCTGGGTCTGTGCATGCTGCTATACGCGTCAGGAACGCTCGTTGCCGCCGTGCTGACTCTGACCATCGCATGGCGAACAGCACCGAAGGAGTGTCCGAGCTGCGGCCAGCGGAGCCTCCGCGTGTATCCTCGTGCAGACGGACTCGATGCTGCTGGCCTGCCATTCTTGCTGCTCGCGCTATTGGCTGGCTGGATGTGGCGCTCATACTGGTGGATCTTCGGCGCATTGCTGTATGGGGCATTGGTCCGCGTCGGTGACAAGCTCTGTGCGCGATTCGGCGGAATATGGTACTGGGGCGGAACTCGCTGTGCCCATTGCAGCAGTGAGGTGATGCTGGAATAGCCTTGGCAAGTTACCGCCTTCTGATGAGAATCTCATTTATGGAACGGGTACGACATGGACTCAGAGCGTCACCGCAAGATGCCCCCCAACTCCGGGCTGGTGCAGATGGCCGCGCCGCAGCGCGCGCGGCGGTGCCGCGCGCGCTGCGGCGCGGCCACAGCACAGCCCCACGTTAGACCTGCAACGCAGCCACTTTCCAAAATGGTATAGCCCATTCAGATTTGCGGCATTCCCAATCACCCAATCGGGAAAATTGACAATCCGACTTGACTATCAGATTGAATGAAATGGCTATTTTTGTCGGCCCCGGCAAAGGCAGGGCGGCGGGCTCGAATTGGGTAAGGTCAGGTTTGGGATGGTTTCAGGTCCATCTTTGGCGCGCGGCTCGCTCTGTCGCGTTGGAGCGCGGCTTTGATGTCTTCGCGGGCTCGTCGAACACGGTCGTAAATGGAGGCTGGACTGACATTTTCACTTTCGGCGATGTCTTCGATTGGCACGGCCAAAATGGTAAACGCATAAAAAGCGCGCCAATATCTCGACTTTGTGGCCTGACTCAACCAGTCGAGTCGATCGGTCAACTTCTGTTCTTCTTCCTTTTCGATTATCAAGTCCAGTGGAGTGGTGCTCGTTGTAGTTGAATGGGGAGACTCCTCACAATCGAGCAGATCCCACAATTCACCGAGATCTTCCCGTTCACCAAGGGCTTTGAGCACCGACCGGTTTCGCGCCACGCGACGGGCTACCACCGCAACAAATCCGTACGCAGTTGAGTTGATGGGAGGTTGACTGCTGTGCCCGCGGCTTCTCGCCACGCGAATTAACTCCGCCAAGATCTCTTGAATCAGGTCGGGAATGTGGCGAGGAGTTACACGGTGTCGGCGCAAGATCCTTTCGATCACCGGGCGAAGTGAATTCAGGTCGCGCGCTTGTGGTTCGGGTAAGTAGAGCGATGGGTGGTGGTTACCGCGGCGCCCCGGCACGCTCCTGACCCACTTGTCTGGTGCGTTTGGCGGCCACTTGATTTCATCGGTATTTTCAGGCTCAACAGCATTCGCGGCTCCGAAAATTCGAGCTGCGGACAAATCACGACTATTCTTTTCCATGGGCTTGCTCTCCGTTGCTGCGGGGGGCAGGTCAAGGGGCCGTTCGGTGTTGACGCACCGGGCGGCTCCGTTTTATTTTGTATAAACTGATTGACACAACTCCGCGGTTGTGTACACCGCCTTTCTGACCTGACAGTCGAGTGGAAAAGTCAGAAAGTCAGTATCCATCAAGGCCATTGGGGGTGTTGCGCAAAATGGACGCGATTCGAAAAATTAGACTGCAAGGCGACTCAACTGTGCGGAATGGAACGTAACTTTTTTTCACAGTTGACTACAGATTCAGATTCGGAATACACTGGCCCGGTCGTGGGAAATATGAGCCCCCAGAGGTCTAACTCGGCATTGCAGCCGACAAAGGCCGTCGCGTCCGGTCACGTCTCGCACGGGTCGCCGCCGAGCACTTTTTTTGAGTTTTACGGATGTGGCTCGGCGGCTTCCCTCTTCCCACCTGACACGTTGCGGGATGCGGCCTTTGCGGCTGAATGCCACGTTAGGTACACAGAATTTTGTGGGTAGAATCGCTTGAATTTTGTCGGAAAGCGCACGTGGGTAGTTGGTGCGCGGAGGCTCTTTTGCGAGGGATTTTGCATGTCCTGATCGTTCTTCACCGGCGGTCGGGTTGAGGGTGGGTAAGTTCAAAAATTATACTCCCGCGACGACCGGTAGTTCATCCGGTGGGGTATCTTCTAATCCATTATCAATTCATGATCTAACCATGTCCGACCGTGGGTAGATTTGGAGTTGACGGATTTGGGTTCGATGCGACACATCCGTGGGCAGTATGACTCATTTGAAAATCACTTTGCTTTGATAGGCGCTCATTTCGTCCGAAAAGTTTGTGTGTACCCACATGTGCGCAATCGGCCATGGGTAGGTTTTTATGGGTACATTTGTCGCGCTTCGCTTCTTTTCAGGACGTTCGTGTAACAACGCAAACACGCCGGCACGCGTGGCCGCAGTGCGTGTACACAAATATCGCGCTTCGCTTGATATTCGGTGCGGCATTGTTCTTTTTGAATCGGAGCGTTGCTCAAGACGCTTCATTTGCGCC
Organism: Polyangiaceae bacterium; assembly: GCA_016712345.1. Lineage (GTDB taxonomy): Bacteria > Myxococcota_A > Polyangia > Polyangiales > Polyangiaceae > JADJRH01. Next base: position 19,539 of record JADJRH010000002.1, on the reverse strand, counting down.
TTCGGATGAGCTTACTTGTACTTCGGGTTCGCCCCTGAGAGGCCTCGTGTCCGTCGACACTCCGTGTTGGAAGCGCGTGGGTAGATCACCGAAACTGCTCGCTTGTAGGCGTTTCCTGTTTCGCGCAGGTTGGTTTTCATCTCGCCAACATTTCGGCACCTTCGTGCATTTTTTCGTGGCCAGAGCTGCCGGTCGGCGTCGCGGTTTGGTACGTCCGATCTTGGACCAGGTTGCTTGAGGTGGGCGTCAATTTTGGTTGCGCTGGCGACGCGCTCGAAAGCGTTGACAAGACGGTTGAGACAGGTAGTATTCGTCTCGCGCGGAGGTTTTCGGTGGGTTTGGCGTCGCGAAATCTGATTTGCGTACACACTCAACCGGCGTTTGTCCGTTTGCCTCGTGTACACAACTGGGAATCGGCTACTCCCTTCAAAACGCGGCGTGCGTCGTTCCAAATTCGAAAACACTCTAATGGGCGTCAGGTACCTAACTCGGCAATGCTGCTGGCAATCCCCAGCGCTGCGCAGAGCGTCCTTCGGCCGCTCTGCTTGCTTTTGGGGCTTGCAGCAGATTGCCACGTTAGACCTGCAACGTAGCCACTTTCCAAAATGGTATAGCCCATTCAGATTTTGCGGCATACCCAATCACACAATCAGGGAGGCCTGACAATCTGACTTGACTGTCGGATTGGATAACAATGGCGGATTTCTGGGGATTTATAAACGCGCGGGCGGCGGGCCAGAATTGGGCAGGTCAGGTTTGGGATGGTTTCAGGTCCATCTTTGGAGCGCGGCTCGCTCTGTCGCGTTGGAGCGCGGCTTTGATGTCTTCGCGTGCTCGTCGAACACGGTCGTAAATGGAGGCTGGACTGACATTTTCACTTTCGGCGATGTCTTCAATCGGCGTGGCCAATATCGTGAAGGCGTAAAAAGCGCGCCAATATCTCGACTTCGTGGCCTGACTCAACCAGTCGAGTCGATCGGTCAACTTCTGTTCTTCTTCCTTTTCGATTATCAAGTCCAGTGGAGTCGCGCCCGTGGAAGTTGAATGGGGAGACTCCTCACAATCGAGCAGATCCCACAATTCACCGAGATCTTCCCGTTCGCCGAGGGCTTTGAGCACCGACCGGTTTCGCGCCACGCGACGGGCTACCACCGCAACAAATCCATACGCGGTTGAGTTGATGGGAGGTTGACTGCTGTGTCCGCGGCTTCTCGCGACGCGAATTAACTCCGCCAAGATCTCTTGAATCAGGTCAGGAATGTGGCGGGCAGTTACACGGTGTCGGCGCAAGATCCTTTCGATAACCGGGCGAAGTGAATTCAGGTCGCGCGCTTGTGGTTCGGGTAAGTAGAGCGATGGGTGGTGGTTACCGCGGCGACCCGGCACGCTCCTGACCCACTTGTCTGGTGCGTTTGGCGGCCACTTGATTTCATCGGTATTTTCAGGCTCAACAGCATTCGCGGCTCCGAAAATTCGAGCTGCGGACAAATCACGACTATTCTTTTCCATGGGCTTGCTCTCCGTTGCTGCGGGGGGCAGGTCAAGGGGCCGTTCGGTGTTGCAAGCACCGGGCGGCTCCGTTTTATTTTGTATAAACTGATTGACACAACACCGTGGTTGTGTACACCGCCTTTCTAACCTGACAGTCGAGTGGAAAAGTCAGAAAGTCAGTATCCATCAAGGCCATTGGGGGTGTTGCGCAAAATGGACGCGATTCGAAAAATTAGACTGCAAGGCGACTCAACTGTGCGGAATGGAACGTAACTTTTTTTCACCGTTGACTACAGATTCAGATTCGGAATACACTGGCCCGGTCGTGGGAAATATGAGCCCCCAGAGGTCTAACTCGGCATTGCAGCCGACAAAGGCCGTCGCATCCGGTCACGTCTCGCACGGGGCGCCGCCGAGCACTTTTTTTAAGTTTTACGGATGTGGCTCGGCGGCTTCCCTCTTCCCACCTGACACGTTGCGGGATGCGGCCTTTGCGGCTGAATGCCACGTTAGGTACACAGAATTTTGTGGGTAGAATCGCTTGAATTTGTCGGAAAGCGCACGTGGGTAGTTGGTGCGCGGAGGCTCTTTTGCGAGGCATTTTGCATATCCTGATGTTCTTCACCGGCGGTCGGGTTGAGCGTGGGTAAGTTCAAAAATTATACTCCCACAACGACCGGTAGTTCATCCGGTGGGGTATCTTCATAATCCATTATCAATTCATGATCTAACCATGTCCGACCGTGGGTAGATTTGGAGTTGGCGGATTTGGGTTCGATGCGACACATCCGTGGGCGGTATGACTCATTTGAAAATCACTTTGCTTTGATAGGCGCTCATTTCGTCCGAAAAGTTTGTGTGTACCCACATGTGCGCAGTCGGCCATGGGTAGGTTTTTATGGGTACATTTGTCGCGCTTCGCTTCTTTTTGCGGCGTTCGCGCAACAACATAACCACGCTGTCATGCGTGGCCGCGGTGCGTGTACGCAAGTGTCGCGCTTCGCTTGATATTCGGTGCGGCATTGTTCTTTTTGAATCGGAGCGTTGCTCAAAACGCTTCATTTGCCCCTTCGGATGAGCTTCCTCGTACTTCGGGTTCGCCCCTGAGAGGCCTCGTGTCCGTCGACACTCCGTGTTGGGAGCGCATGGGTAGATCAACGAAACTGCCCGCTTGTAGGCGTTTCCTGTTTCGCGCAGGTTGGTTTTCATCTCGCCAACATTTCGGCACCTTCGTGCGTTTTTCGTGGACAGAGCGGGCCGTCGCGGTTTGGTCTGCCCGATCTTGGACAACGTTGCTTGAGGTGGGCGTCAATTTTGGTGGCGCTGGTGACATGCTCGAAAGCGTTGACAGCCCGGTTGAGACGGGTAGTATTCGTTTCGCGCGGAGGTTCTCGGTGGGTCTGGCAGCGCGAAGTCAAAATTGTGTATACACCGAGTCGGCGCTCGTCGGTTTGCCTCGTGTACACAATTGGGCATCGGCTACTCCCTTCAAAACGCGGCGTGCGGCGTTACAAATTCGAAAACACTCTGTTGGGAGTCAGGTACCTAACTCGGCAATGCTGCTGGCAAACCCCAACGCTGCGCAGAGCGTCCTTCGGCCGCTCTGCTTGCTTTTGGGGCTTGCAGCAGATTGCCACGTTCAGCGGGCAGGGCTGCGCCCAGTTCAATTGGTCAATTCGTTGAAGAGAAGAGAGAAGTAGGGAGGAAGCAAGATGAGCAATCGTCCCTTTCCAATTGAGGACTTTCTCGCATCTGTCACCGCAGCGCTCAAGATCCGTGGCGACACCAGGTCTATCGCGGTCGTCCTGGAGGGCATTGGCAGCAGGTTCGAGCATCTCGATACGGACTGGGGCGTGGACAACTGGGGCCTACGCATTGGACTCCCTATCCACATCTTCCACGCCCTCACCGAGGCCGAGGTGAAGCAGGTAGAGAGCGCAGTGCTCGAGGTAGGCCAGTCCTTCTTCTCCGCGTCGCCTGGTGACTGTCTCGGATGGGTCAGCGTGAGCCCAACGGTTGTACCAGCGCCCGAGGGTTGGCGCGAGGACGCGCTCAAATTCGTCCGCGGGGAGGGGGTCACTAACCAGGGCCGAGTGCGTAGTGACAATATCGCATCTCAGCAACACCGTGGCTTATTGTTTCGCTCGCGTGCCGAAATTACGCTGTTTGAGGCAATGCAGCGTGCGCGGCTGGCGGTTGCACCTTTGCCCGTGTTTGTACGAGTCGGGAAGAGCTACCATCGCCTTGAGCCAGACTTTGTCGTGATCTTTAAGGGGCTTACCTTCGTCGTAGAAGTCGATGGCGACACCTTCCATCACGAGACGCCAGCGGATGCGGACAAGCGTCTTATTCCGCTCACGCACGAAGGAGTAGAGGTCCGTCGAGTGCGCGCTGCGGACGTGGCAACAGACGCTCTTGCCGACGCTGCCGTCAAAGATCTGATTGACTTCATGAGTAAGCGCAAGGCCGCCCGGTAGTTTTTTAAAACCTGGAAACTTGACATATGCCCCATCGGTCACCGGTTAAGAGGCGCAGAAGGACGGCAGGCACGGAGTCCGTGCACACGGACGTGCCTCCCGAGGTCGCGGCCCGACTGAGTCCCGGCGCCCGGGAATGGCTAATCGAAATAATTTTCCGAGCCGTGTGCACGGCACAGGACAGTCGCCACCCCTGCAGAGAGATTGCACGCCACATTATCTCAGATTGGGCGCTTTGGAGATGGACGGCGGATGGCGAAGTGGACGGCGTAGTAAAGCTCGACCACTGCAAGTATGACCCATCCCACCACGAAACCAGTGCCACTGCACGACAAGTAGCAGCAGTTCGCCATTCAAAGAAGCGCGTCGCTGGTCTGGCTCATCACCATGTCGTGTCGCGGCGCGAGCTCACTGACAAATTGCTCGGTACCCGCTCGAAGGATGAGATCCGGCGCATTCTGGAACAAGAGTGCCGAGCACGAATCTACACCACGTCGGAACACAAGAATACTCACCGTGGAACATGAGCGAGAACGGGAGAGCCGCCGAACACTGTTTTGCTGCTGATGGCCGGGCTCGCGTTGCTCACCCGTCCACAGCAGAAAACAACGTTGGGCAGGCAAGACATTGGGGAACACGGCAGAAGCTGCTACATCACACGGTTAGAAGATGAGCAAGAGCAAGAGCAAACCCACGGTTTTCTTCAGCCACTCACCGCGGGACAAAGACAGACTTACTCGTCTAAAGCAGATGTTCGTGGCGAAGACCGGTGGAACCATTGACGTGTTTCTATCCAGTGACGGTCAGAGCATTCCACTCGGGCGAAATTGGGTACACAAGGTCCAGGAAGCTCTTGAACGAGCTACCCTTATGATCGTCTTCTTATCGCCAGCGTCACTCGATTCAAGGTGGGTGTACTTCGAAGCTGGCTTCGTTTACGCGAAAGGAGTTCGGGTCATCCCGGTCGGCATCTTCGGGGTCGACCTGACGCAGCTTCCACCACCGATCAGCCTCCTTCAAGGATTCAACATAACGTCGCCCGACGGCCTAGATAATTTGATCGCGGTGTCCAATGAGGAGTTCGGACATCAGCACGCGCAGGTATTTTCACTAGATGAATACAACGAGTTCTTTCGCACCGAGTCGGGCGCGAGAACTGGAGCATTGGCTCGCCACTCGGCGTTCATTGACGACATCCGTGTGACGCTCACTCGCGAGAGCGGTGCGACCGAGCCGCCGTCGCGAATCATCGAGATAACCGCGGAGGCGCTCCAGAAGCTGGGAGTCGAGCACCAGTATCTGCAAGGCGGAATGCAACAACAATCAGGCGATGTACAATGGAATTTTATTGGTCGCCCCCAACACGACGTGGGTGAGTCAAGCATCTACTTCTACGGCGCTCGTATGTACGTCGAAGAAAGCAAGCTGGAGTTTCGTGCTGATCCGCGACTGGCGGACATGTCACTTGCAGTATTGGAGTCTATTCTTCGAACCGTTCGCAAGGGCGGCGTAGGAGGATGCGCGTTCCGCTTTCTGCCGGGTAAAACGCTGTACACGTCGACGCCTCACAAGCTCCACGCGCATTTTCATGGGTCGGAAGCCAGGATGGTTGGCACGTGGAGCTATGAGTTTCGTTCCCTTACCATTCGAATTGATAACCAGGCCACGACATCTCAGAGTGAGCGGGGCAGGATCGCTCTCATACCCAAAGAAGATCGATTGATACTCACCGACATGGCGGATGCTTTGGCGCTCCTTATTGAGCGAGAAGTTATACGCGAGGAGGATTGGTAGTGAATATCGATAGGGAGAGAATGCTGCCCAACCAGCGCTTGGTTCTGACAAGCCCCGACGCTGCGCACAGCGTCCCTGTCGGGCCGCTCTGCTTGCTCTCGGGGCTTGCAGCACAAGCGCGCGTTGGGCACACAGAATTTTGTGGGTAGAGTCGTTTTCGTTTTTTTCTGAAAGCGGTATGGGTAGTGGACCGATCGAGACGCTTTTCTTAAGGTCGGCGCGCACCTTGACTGTTCCTCACCAACGGCTCGATGAAGTGGCGCGATGGGTAGGTTTGTTTTTACAGAGAGACTGACGCCCTGCGGGTGGGTAGAGGCGCATTTTGAAGGACTTTCTCTCGCATCTACCTCTTCTCAACTGGTGCAACGTCGATCAATTGAATGGGTAGATCCGCGGTCATATTGTACAAAAGAAGCGACCCAGAATTGTGTCGGAGCTGCTGCATCACTTCACCTTCAATTTGCGTTCAAGTTGGTTGGTGAAGTGGGTAGATTCGAAGGTGGAGATTCGACTGATTTCTGTGCCTCTGTTTGGGGGCGCGGTTGTTCAACTATCAGCTTCGTTTCATCGGTCAGCGGTCCATTTCTCCCCGAGAGGTTCATGCGTACCCACGTGTACGAAATGGCATTGGCCAGGTCTTGATGGGTACACTTGTCGCGCTTCGCTTGTTTTCGCAGCGCCGCGACACAACGGAAACACGCTGGCGTGCGCAGCCGCGGAGCGTGTACGCAATATCGCGCTTCGCTGGATGTCAGATCCCGTGGTGTATTTTTTCTAGCCGCACGGGTTTGCGAAACGCTTCATTTTGCGCCTTCGGGTCAGCCAACTTGTATTTCGGTCCCTCGCGTCGAGAACTCACTCCCTTCGATACCCCTCGTGCGCACTCGAAGGGCCAAGCCGCGCGTAGGCCGCGGCTCGGCCTCATGAATTTATTTTCGGTGTCGGAGTGGGTCGAGTGTACGCACGACATTTTGAGACGTCGGCGTTCGGGCCGCGCACCCCGAGTGCATCACCCTCGTAGGGCAGATTGCGCTTGACCGCCATTTTGATACAGATAGTCTACGGATTGTGCGGAGGACACGGTGGGGTTGATAGCGGCAAGGCTGAAAAGTGTACACATTCAATCATCGCCAGTGAGATGGCCTTGTGTACATTTGTCGCGGTGGCGTTCTCCCTTCAAAACGCGGGGTGCGGCGTTGCAAATTCGAAAACAACCCATCCAGCACAAGGTGCCCAACCATGCGCTGGTACTGACGGCCGGGCTTGCTGCGCAGGGCGTCCTTCGTCCGCCCTGCTTGCGCCGCCCGGCCGCAGCACACCGCAACGTTAGGTACACAGAATTTTGTGGGTAGAATCGCTTGAATTTTGTCGGAAAGCGCACGTGGGTAGTTGGTGCGCGGAGGCTCTTTTGCGAGGGATTTTGCATGTCCTGATCGTTCTTCACCGGCGCTCGGGTTGAGGGTGGGTAAGTTCAAAAATTATACTCCCGCGACAACCGGTAGTTCATCCGGTGGGGTATCTTCTAATCCATTATCAATTCATGATCTAACCATGTCCGACCGTGGGTAGATTTGGAGTTGACGGATTTGGGTTCGATGCGACACATCGTGGGCAGTATGACTCATTTGAAAATCACTTTGCTTTGATAGGCGCTCATTTCGTCCGAAAAGTTTGTGTGTACCCACATGTGCGCAATCGGCCATGGGTAGGTTTTTATGGGTACATTTGTCGCGCTTCGCTTCTTTTCAGGGCGTTCGTGTAACAACGCAAACACGCCGGCACGCGTGGCCGCAGTGCGTGTACACAAATATCGCGCTTCGCTTGATATTCGGTGCGGCATTGTTCTTTTTTGAATCGGAGCGTTGCTCAAAACGCTTCATTTGCGCCTTCGGATGAGCTTACTTGTACTTCGGGTTCGCCCCTGAGAGGCCTCGTGTCCGTCGACACTCCGTGTACACATTCGGAGCGAAGACCGCGCAGTTGGGAGCGCGTGGGTAGATCGACGAAACGGCCTGATTGTCAGCGTTTCCTATACGCCTTCGGCGAAAGCCAGCTTGTGTTTCGGAGAGGCAGGTTTTCCATCTCGCCAACATTTCGGCGCGTTCAGATTTGTCTCAAGGACCAAACCGCGTGGTCGCGGTTTGGCTTTCCCGTCGTGTGCCACGTTGCGTGAAGTGGGCGTCAATTTTGGTGGCGCTGGTGACATGCTCGAAAGCGTTGACAGGCCGGTTGAGACAGGTAGTATTCGTTTCGCGCGGAGGTTTTCGGTGGGCTTGGCGTCTCGAAATCTGATTTGTGTACACACCGAATCGGCGTTCGTGAGTTTGCCTCGTGTACACAATTGGGAATCGGCTCCTCCCTTCAAAACGCGGCGTGCGGCGTTACAAATTCGAAAACACTTTGTTGGGAGTCAGGTACCTAACTCGGCAATGCTGCTGGCAATCCCCAACGCTGCGCAGAGCGTCCTTCGGCCGCTCTGCTTGCTTTTGGGGCTTGCAGCAGATTGCCACGTTAAGGGGGCAGGAACCCAATGCGTTATGATGGCATTTTTGTTGAGGTAACCTGTTGACCAAGCAAGTGGAGCAGAAACCTGACTCGTCGAGCGTGCCGAACAGTGCAGGGCGAAACCCAACCATGTCAAGTTTGGCGTATACGAGGGCAACGAAGGAACCGTGACCAGACAACGGTGCTTACGCTTTGGGGCGGATACCATCGTCGTTTTGACGGAAACTACGCCGCACATTGATGACCTTGCCGACTTGATATCAGATCTCAATATTGCGCGTTCGCGTGGTCCGTTCACGTTTTCTATACATCTCGGTGAGCCGTTTCGACTCTACTTGACGACTCGACTCGCACCCGCCCTTTGACGAGGAACACGGACAAGCCGAGCAGTCGTGAGATTGATGCAGCGAGCGGCACACGGCAGGAAAGCTCGCGAGCGGTAATAACGCAGCGATTCACCCCTCTTGCGTTCTTTCTGAATGGTATAGTGAAGTGACCACCGCAATGTTTGTAAGTCGCTGCATCCGATTCGCATTGTGGTGCGTTTAACGGATTTTTTTCTTGCGTGTAAATACGATGTAGGTATCCTCGACGGTATGTCGAGTTTGCGTTTTGAGTGGGATCCCAAAAAGGCTGCGTCAAACCGGCGCAAGCACGGAGTCTCCTTCGAAGAAGCGCGGTCGGTGTTCGCCGATGACAACGCCTTGCTGATCGACGACCCAGACCATTCGGACGACGAGGACCGCTTCATCTTGCTCGGTCTCAGCTCGGAAGCCAACATGCTTGTCGTCTGCCATTGTTATCGCGGCCAAGATGACGTCATCCGCATTATTTCCGCTCGGCGCGCCACCTCCAACGAACAAGAACAATACAATTCACGGTGACCATCATGAGAAAAAACTACGACTTCTCCAACGCACGCCCAAACCCCTACGCGAAACGACTCAAAAAACAGGTCACTATCCGACTTGACGAAGAAACCATTTCCTACTTCAAGAACCTCGCGGAAAGTCTCTCTATGCCCTATCAAACTTTGATCAACTTGTACCTTCGCGATTGTGCGCAAACTCGAAAACAGTTAAAAGTTCAGTGGACTGATACAAAAACCGCGGCTTAGTCACTGAATCAAATGTGTACGCGTTCGAACGGTCAACAAAAGATGGTCGAGCCCCCTAACTCGGCATTGCAGCCGACAAAGGCCGTCGCATCCGGTCACGTCTCGCGCGGGTCGCCGCCGAGCACTTTTTTTGAGTTTTACGGATGTGGCTCGGCGGCTTCCCTCTTCCCACCTGACACGTTGCGGCACGCGGCCTTTGCGGCTGAATGCCACGTTGGACATACCCTATGTGAGTAAGGCAACTTGACAGTCAGATCGTTCAGATCACCCGACGCACGATGCCACTTTTCAGATGTAACGAGTTGAAGTTTATCAGCAGACCGACGCGATAACCACTGAGTCGAAGGTAAGTCAGCAGTTGAGCACCGTGGATGGGTAGAGACTGTTCGACCGCTTTGACTTCCACGACGATTCGCTCTTCGACCAAAAGGTCCATGCGCAGCCACGAGCCGAGTACCACGCCCTTGTAGTGGACTGGCACTTCCACTTGTCGACGGTAGTGCAGCCGTCGAAGCCCAAGCTCATGACATAGCGCATGGTCATAGGCCGACTCCAGCAAACCTGGCCCCAGGTGACGGTGCACTTCCAACGCCGCTCCCACCACCTCTTGACTCAACTCCTTGTATAACAGCATGGGGAGACGCTCTTGTTCTCGGGTGGTTTCAGGGCTTCGGGGGAGGACCATTCCTACCCATTGGGCGCAACTTTTCGACGCGGCGCGCTCGATTGGCTCGCAGGGTGTCCGCAAGGGCCGGCCGGGGAGTCGCCCTCTCCGCCCTGCTCTCTTCGAGTCCTCTTTCTGGGCGACTCCCCGGCCGGCCCTTGCGGACACCCCTGAAGATCTATCGGTTTTGGCCCTCTTCGAGTTGCGTCCATTCGACCGTCGGTTTCGTGCTCCCCCCGATGCCTCCCAATTTCACCCAGAAAACAGCGATTCCTCTTTGCTCTTTTCACCCGTGCGTCAGAGGCGGCGGGACGGCCGTGGAGCGCAGCCGCTCCCTTGGCTTCGTCCGCTTTGGTCTGCCCCTTCACCTGCCCCTTCACCACCTCGCTCGGGCTCGACGCCCTGCCCTGCGCCATCGACCAGCGCATGGGTTGGACGCTCCCTACGATGCGCTGCTCCTCGGCTCGCGGCACCCTCATCGACTTTCTTGTCGGCACGTGCTCAACGACATGGCTTAGCGTTTCGATTCGTCTTTTTACCCAAATCCTCCGTGCTCCTCCGTGTCCTCCGTGATTCCGTGTTGTATACGACGCGTCGGTCAGCTACCATGTCTCAGCCTCATCCTAAACGGTGGGGCTCGGAGCTTGGGATGTCCAACCAGGTATTGCTGCTGTCGGTCAGGCTTGCTGCGCAGAGCGTCCTTCGTCCGCTCTGCTTGCGCCGCCTGCCCGCAGCAGAATACCACGTTGGGCCCACAGAATTTTCTGGGTAGAGGCGCTCATGTTTTTTCTCAGAAGGCGCCGTCAATCTTGGGAGTGAGAAAGCGTTGTTGTGCCTGTTTTTGCGCCACATCCGGCGAATTTGCTGCCGGAATCTTACGCTTCGGTTGGGATCCTGAACTTGGCAAGAAGCATGTTTGTGAGGCGGATTTTTCTACTGCTCTGAATAGTATGTCAGGTGGTGCGGTGAAGTTGAGTGGAGATCCATTGAATGGAGCTCCATTGGTTCATTGGTTTCGTCGCTTCGCGCCAACAGCGGAGTCGGTAGAAAACCTTGTTGAGTCTATTTTTCGTGCCGTATTTGGTGAATTTGTTACGGCACCCTACCCTTGCCGGAATCCTGAGATTGAAAAGTAATTTGTTACCGTTGTGAAGGAGAGAGGGGCAGGTCAGATTAAGTCAGGTAGAGCAGTGAAGTTGAGTCGAATCAGACTTATGCGATCAGCCCCTTGTCGCTTCGCTCCAACTGCGGTGTTGCAAAGCCGCGACGGTTTCTCCACGAGTCGCGCTTCGCATCTTTTCAAAAGGTAGAATGTACCCATGTGTACGCACGAGGTCCGGTAGCCTTGACATGGGTACACTTGTCGCGCTTCGCTTGTTTTTCTTGGCATCGCCGTTCAGTCGCCAACACGTCGGCATGGGTAGCTTCGGTGCGTGTACACATATCGCGCTTCGCTTCTTTTGGATTACGATTTTCTGTTTTTACAAAGCGCGCGGGGTTTGAAACGCTTGATGTGCGCCTTCGGATGAGCAGCCTTGTATTTCGGTTCCTCGCGGCGAGCACAACCACAATCGATACTCCTTGTACACGCGGAGGACGCAGCGCAGCCTTCTACCCATCTTGGGAGCCTCGGGCGAAAAGGTACACTCCGTTGCGGTGCGTTCGTGCGGTGATGAGCGCCCGAAAATCGCACTTGACGGCACCTCTTGTACAGGTAGTATTCGGGGCGTGACAGGCAACTCGGCGGGAAATGCGGCGCGCGATGTGGATTTGTCGAGCGCAAATATGTACACACGCAGCCCAGCGCGTATGCCAAGTTTTGTCGCACGAAGTCGTTCTGTCAGGTCGGCGATCTTTCAGGGAGAACGGCCGGCGACATTACAACTCGAATGCCAAGTTACATCAAAGTCGGGGCCCAACCAGGTATTGCTGCTGTCGGGCAGGCTTGCTGCGCAGGGCGTCCTTCGTCCGCCCTGCTTGCGCCGCCTGCCCGCAGCAGAATACCACGTTGAGCAGGCAAGACACCTCGCATCGCACATCATGAATTTTCACGGAATATGAACAAAGCCCCTCAAGATCCCCCTTTCCAGCCGTACGCTACGTCGCCTGAGCGTGTCTTCACTCTCGCGCGGAAGTCTCCCGACCCTGCCACCGCGCTCATCGTTCTCGACACCAACGTACTTCTCGCTCCCTACCGCGCAAGTACGGAGGCACTGACCGCCATACAAGGCACCTACGCGAAGTTGCGCTCCGAAGGCCGCCTCGTTGTGCCCGGCCAGGTGGCAAGGGAGTTCGCCCGTAATCGTCCGACGCTCCTTTCGCAACTTCACAAGTCGGCGCGCGATTCGCGATCCATATCAATCAACGGCCGCCTTGAATATGCTCCTATTCTTGCTGGCACACCGGAGTATCTCGACGCTCAAAAGCACTACGAGGACGTTCTGACCACCCTGAAAGCTTGCCGTGCAGCCATCGACAAGCTGGTAGATCGCATAGAATCTTGGCAATTTGCCGACCCGGTGCTTGATGTGTATCGCCAATTGCTGGACTCCACAGTCGTAAAAGAGCTTTCGCTCGACACGACCACGCTGGAGTCGATCCGCAAAGCGCGCTACGAAGCGCGAATCCCTCCGGGCTTCCGAGACAAGGGCAAGGACGATCAAGGTGTCGGTGATCTCGCGATTTGGATGACACTACTTGAGGTTGCGTCCCACCCGTCCCAGGACGCGATCTTTGTGACTGAGGACAGTAAGGACGACTGGTTCCACCGTTCTGGTGACAACCGATTGTTTCCTCGGTACGAGCTCGTGGAGGAGTTTGCTGAGCGCACCTCGGGCAAAGCATTTGGAATCGAGTCACTCTCCTCTCTGCTCAAACGCCATGGTGCAGCGCCGGCTGTTGTTCAAGAGGTGACAGAGCAGGAAGCTCCCAACGAGGTTTCAATCGTTGGCCCCCGTCAGGTACTTGAACGGGCGAGAGACGCGATAATGGGAAGGCTAGTCACGGTACCCAACATGCGTGTAAACACTCAGCGATCTTTTCCTGACCTCATTATTGAGCGGCCAGACGCGCTGCTCGGCATCGAGATTCTTCCAATTATGGGGCCTTCAAGCCTACGGCGCAGTCTTACTGTCGACGTCGACCGCGCACGTCGTGAGGTTCATGACGGACGCTACGACGAAGTTGCGCTGTTGTTCGTCGCGTACGGCACCACGGCTGCGAGCGCCCTCGAACACAAGCTTGCAGACGTCGCATACTTCAGTCCTGGGTTGGTGCCAATCGCCGCGCGACTCGTAGATCGGGATCTTGTCGTAATATTAAACCACAGCAAACAGCAACTTCTGCAGGACTTACTGCCTGTACGCGCATGATGCGAGAAAGAGCTGCCCAACACGGACATGGATCGGACGGGCGCTTCGCGCCCGCCGCTCATGTCCCCGTTGGACCTACAAAATAGCGCTTTTCTAAATGGTATACCTCAGTGACATTTGGTGCAGACCCAGCAACTCAATTGCACACAAATGTACACTTGACTTGACTATCAAGTCCGTTTGTACAATGCGTTTTGGGGATTGAAAAAAGCGAGCGCAGGTGGGACGAAAATGGAAGGTCAGGTTTGGGATGGTTTCAGGTCCATCTTTGGTGCACGGCTCGCCCGGTCGCGGTGGAGCGCGGCCTTGATGTCGTCGCGGGCTCGTCGAATGCGATCGTAAGTAGAGGCCGGACTGATATTCTCACTCTCGGCAATGTCTTCAATCGGCGTGGCCAATATCGTGAAGGCATAAAAAGCGCGCCAATATCTCGGCTTCGTGGCCTGACTCAACCAGTCGAGTCGATCAGTCAACTTCTGTTCTTCTTCTTTCTCAATCATCAAATCGAGTGGAGTTGTAGTAGTCGCAGTCGAATGGGGAGATTCCTGACAATCGAGCAGATCCCACAATTCACCGAGTGTTTCTTGTTCACCAAGCGCTTTGAGCACCGACCGGTTTCGCGCGACCCGGCGCGCCACCACCGCCACAAATCCGTACGCAGTTGAGTTGATGGGAGGTTGATTGCTGTGTCCGCGGCTTCTCGCGACGCGAATTAACTCCGCCAAGATCTCTTGAATCAGGTCAGGAATGTGGCGGGGAGTTACGCGGTGTCGGCGCAAGATCCTTTCGATAACCGGGCGAAGTGAATTCAGGTCGCGCGCTTGTGGTTCGGGTAAGTAGAGCGATGGGTGGTGACAACCGCGGCGACCCGGCGCGCTCTTCACCCACTTGTCTGGTGCGTTTGGGGGCCACTTGATTTCATCGGTATTTTCAGGCTCAACAGCATTCGCAGCTCCGAAAATTCGAGCTGCGGACAAATCACGACTATTCTTTTCCATGGGCGTGCTCTCCGTTTGCGCGGGGCGCAGGTCAAGGGGCCGTTCGGTGTTCCACCACCGGGCGGCTCCGTTTTATTTTGTACAAATGGATTGACACAACACCGCGGTTGTGTACACCGCCTTTCTGACCTGACAGTGGAGTGCAAGGTCGAAAGTCAGTATCCATCAAGGCCATTCGGGGTGGTGCGCAAAATGGACGCGATTCGAAAAATTAGACTGCAAGCCGACTCAACTGTGCGGAATGGAACGTAACTTTTTTTCACAGTTGACTACAGATTCAGATTCGGAATACGATGCTCCAAAACATGGGTCGGAGCAATCCCCAGAGGTCCAACCAGGTATTGCTGCTGTCGGGCAGGCTTGCTGCGCAGGGCGTCCTTCGTCCGCCCTGCTTGCGCCGCCTGCCCGCAGCAGAATACCACGTTGGGCCCACAGAATTTTCTGGGTAGAGGCGCTCATGTTTTTTCCCAGAAGGCGCCCTCAGTCTCTGGGGTGGGGAAGCGTTGTTGAGCCTGATTTTCAGATACATCTGGTGAATTTGCTGCCGGAATCTTACGCTTCGGTTGGGATCCTGAATTTGGCAAGAAGCATGTTTGTGAGGCGGATTTTTCTACCGATCTGAATGGCATGTCAGGTGGCGCGGTGAAGTTGAGTGGAGATCCGTTGAATGGAGATCCATTGGTTCATTGGTTTCGTCGCCTCGCGCCAACAGCGGTGTTGGGTAGAAAACCTTGTTGAGTCTATTTTTCGTGCCGTATTTGGTGAATTTGTCACGGCACCCTACCCTTCGCCGGAATCCTGAGATTGAAAAGCAATTTGTTACCGTTGTGAAGGAGAGGTCAGGTCAGATTAAGTCAGGTAGAGCAGTGAAGTTGAGTCGAATCAAACTTATCTGCTCGGCCCTTTCGTCGCTTCGCTCCAACAGCGGCGTTGCCAAGTCGAGACAGTTTCTCCACGAGTCGCGCTTCGCTTCTTTTCAAAAGGCAGAATGTACCCATGTGTACGCACGAGTTTCGGTAGCCTTGACATGGGTACACTTGTCGCGCTTCGCTTGTTTTTCTCGGCATCGCCGTTCAGTCGCCAACACGTCGGCATGGGTAGCTTCGGTGCGTGTACATATCGCGCTTCGCTTCTTTTGGATTACGATTTTTCTGTTTTTTACAAACCGCGCGGGGTTTGAAACGCTTGATGTGCGCCTTCGGATGAGCAGCTTTGTATTTCGGTTCCTCCCGGCGAGCACAACCACCCTCGATACTCCTTGTACATGCGGAGGCTACGGCGCAGCCTTCTACCCATCTTGGGAGCTTCCGGCGAAAAGGTACACTCCGTTGCGGTGCGTTCGTGGGGCGATGAGCGCCCGAAAATCGCACTTGACGGCACCTCTTGTACAGGTAGTATTCGTGGCGTGACAGGCAACTCGGCGGGAAACGTGGCGCGCGATGTGGATTTGTCGGGCGCAAATGTGTACACACGCAGCCCAGCGCGTATGCCGCGTTTTGTCGCACGAAGTCGTTCTGTCAGCTCGGCAATCTTTCAGGGAGAACGGCCGGCGACATTACAACTCGAATGCCAAGTTACATCAAAGTCGGGGCCCAACCAGGTATTGCTGCTGTCGGTCAGGCTTGCTGCGCAGGGCGTCCTTCGTCCGCCCTGCTTGCGCCGCCTGCCCGCAGCAGAATACCACGTTCGGCGTACAGAATAAGCCTGATGTCGATCGCTCGAAGTGACTGGCTCAGCCATACTCAGGCCCCCACCAACTGCGCATGACGGCAACGTCAGATCTTAGAAGATGCCAGTTTGCGACACCAACGTTCACCACGTTGGCTCTTGTCCAAAAAGCGCTCGGAGCTTCGCGACCGCCTGTGGAAGCCCCTGATCGCGAAGCACGTCCAACATCTCAGCGGTTGTTCTGGGTGGGTTTCGCAGGGCCGCGGCTTGTTCCACCACGAGATTCGTGAGTACACCGGGAGCAAGATCAATCAGGTCAACAACGAAGTCGTCGGGGTGCACGGCTTCGATCCCGAAGGGCGCGAGCTGCTCGCGAGGGAAATCCCGCAGATTAAACGTGACGATCACCTGTGCACCCGTACGAATGGCCGCTGCGAGGACGTGGCGGTCGTTCGCGTCAGGCAGATTGAGGCCTTCGATGAGATCCTCAAAGCCTTTCACAAGGCAGTCCGGTATAGCCCTGTTCATTAACTCGCGCGTGCGCATGAGCGCGGTAGGCTTGAGGTCTGCGCGCTGCTCCAAGATATTTCGAAAACATTCGTCGAGAATACGCTCGCTCCAACGCGCCCGGACAAGCCCTGTCACCGCGATGCGAAGTAGAATGTCTCGGAGAGGTGCGGGAAATAGAACACAGGCGTCATAAACGACGACGAAGGCCATTTTATCAATACCCGAGCCCGTGCTTCTGTGCTTCCTCGGCAAGTTCATCAAGCACGGCTTTTCTACTCGCTTCGTCAGCCTCCTTGTAGTCAAGGAGATCCCCGACGCGAACGCGTCTGTGGCTGCCAATTAAGCGGAATGGAATCTTACCATCATCCAACAGGCTGATGAGGTAGGGCCGGGAAACGTTGAGCATGTCCGCCGCCTGTTGCGTAGTCAGCTCGGCATGAATGGGTACAATCGTTACCGCATTCCCGTTCGCCATCTGTCCCAACAGGTCGATAAGCAGTTCGAACGCTTCTCGCGGGATGGTAATGGAGATCGGCGGCCCCTCGCTCTCTGCTTGCATTCGAACGACACGGGAGGCCTTTCTCTTCGGCAGCGCGGTGAGCGCCCTCAGCGCAACACGAGCCTCTTCGGTCGCTTTCGCAGATGGAAGCTTGACGGAAACAGCTTGCATGAAGCGACTCTACCACAATTCGAAACATTCGCAACATCCGAAGCAAACGCCACGCACCGACGCGCGGAATGCCGTTGACGACTGGACGCGATTCTGTACGATGGCGCGTGGAAATGCCTTGTCCAGGGCAAAACGGCGGACCGAAACGACCCGGAGGATGGCAGTTCCGGGATTCTTATCGCGATGAACCACCAACTGATATCATGCGGGCGGGTATGCGCAGACATCTGACGCCGAACTCGGCAATGCTGCTGACGGGCACCATCGCGGCGTGCGCAAGCGCACTTGCTCAGGTGCCCGCAGCAGATTGCCACGTTGGGCACACAGAATTTTGTGGGTTGAGTCGTTTTAGTTTTTTCAGAAAGCGGCATGGGTAGTTGACCGTTCGAGGCGCTTTTCCAAGGTGGTGCGCACCTTAATGTTCCTCACCCGCGGCTTGGTCGAGTGGCAAAGTGAGTAGGTTCGTTTTTACAAAGAGACTGACGCGGATTGCGCTTGGGTAAAGGCGCTTTTTTAAGGACTTTCCCTCGCATCTACCTCTTCTCAACTGGTGTAACGTCGATCGATTGAATGGGTAGATCCGCGGTCATATTGTACAAAAGAAGCGACCCAGAATTGTGTCGGAGCTGCTGCATCACTTCACCTTCAATTTGCGTTCAAGTTGGTTGGTGAAGTGGGTAGATTCGAAGGTGGAGATTCGACTGATTTCTGTGCCTCTGTTCGGGGCGCGGTTGTTCAACTATCAGCTTTGTTTCATCGGTCAGCGGTCCATTTCTCCCCGAGAGGTTCATGTGTACCCACGTGTACGAAATGGCATTGGCCAGGTCTTTATGGGTACACTTGTCGCGCTTCGCTTGTTTTTGCAGCGTCGCGACACAACGGAAACACGCTGGCGTGCGCAGCCGCGGAGCGTGTACGCAATATCGCGCTTCGCTGGATGTCAGATCCGGTGGTGTATTTTTCTTGCCGCACGGGTTCACGAAACGCTTTATTTTGCGCCTTCGGGTGAGCAAACTTGTATTTGCTCCCGCGCGTCGAGAACTCACTCCCTTCGATACTCCTCGTGCGCACTCGAAGGGCCAAGCCGCGCGCGTAGGCCGCGGCTCGGCCTGATGAATTTATTTTCGGTGTCGGAGTGGGTCGAGTGTACGCACGACATTTGAGATCGTCGGCGTTGTGGATGCGCACCCCGAGTGCATCACTCTCGCAGGGCAAATTGTGCTTGACTGCCATTTTGATACAGATAGTCTACGGATTGTGCGGAGGACACGGTGGGGTTGATAGCGGCAATGCTCAAAAGTGTACACATTCAATCGTCGCCATCGAGATGGCCTTGTGTACATTTGTCGCGATCGCGTCATCCCTTCAAAACGTGGGATACGGCGTTGCAAATTCGAAAACAACCCATCCAGCACAAGGTGCCCAACCATGCGCTGGTACTGACGGCCAGGCTTGCTGCGCAGGGCGTCCTTCGTCCGCCCTGCTTGCGCCGCCCGGCCGCAGCACACCGCAACGTTAGGTACACAGAATTTTGTGGGTAGAATGGCTTGAATTTTGTCAGAAGGGCGACATGGCCAGTTGGTGCGCAGGGACTCTTTTGCTAGGGGTTTTGTGTATCCTGACCATTCTTCACCGGCAGTCGGGTTGAGGGTGGGTAAGTTCAAAAATTATACTCCCGCGACAACCGGTAGTTCATCCGGTGGGGTATCTTCATAATCCATTATCAATTCATGATCTAACCATGTCCGACCGTGGGTAGATTGGGAGTTGGCGGATTTGGGTTCGATGCGACACATCCGTAGCCGGTATGACTCCATTGAAAACCGCCTTTCGTTGGTTGGTGCTTCATTTCCTCGCGAGAGGTTCGTGTGTACCCACGCGTGCGTGGTCGACCATGGGTAGGTTTTCATGGGTACACTTGTCGCGCTTCGCTTTTTTTTGCGGCGTTCGTGGAACAGCGCAAACACGCCGGCACGCGTAGCCGCGGTGCGTGTACACAAATATCGCGCTTCGCATGAGGTTCGGTGCGGCGTTGTTCTTTTTGAATCGGAGCGTTTCTCAAAACGCCTCATTTGCGCCTTCGGATAAGCCAACTTGTATTTCGGATTCGTCCCTGAGATGCCTCATATCAAACGACACATAGTGTACGCATTCGGGGCGAAGGCCGCGCAGGTGGGAGCGCATGGGTAGATCAACGAAACGGCCGGGGTTTCTGGCGTTTCCTATACGCCTTCGGCGAAATGCCAGTTGTACTTCGCGGAGGCTGGTGCCATC
>JADJRH010000001.1:4715000-5207891 GCA_016712345.1 Polyangiaceae bacterium | reverse complement strand
GGCCGCCGCAGGGCGCAATGGGGCCTTCGCCGCAACACTCGATCACGCAATGGTCACTCACTCCCCAATCCCCCTTTGGGGTGACGAGAGCGAGTGATCTGTGCGCGAACGAGCGGGTACGGTTTGGGCCCCACGCGCTACTGCGGCGGGGAAGGGGCCCCGTCCGCGGGCGCTTGGGAGAAACCGAACCCGCGAGACGTGCACAGATCAGGAGCGAACGCCGCGGACCATTGCATGTCTCGTGTTGCGGCTTCCCACCCAATGCGCCGCGGCCGGGGCCCTACCCTGCCGCAGGGCGCAATGGGGCCCTCGCCGCAACACTCGATCACGCAATGGTCACTCACTCCCCAATCCCCCTTTGGGGTGAAGAGAGTGAGTGATCTGTGCGCGAACGAGCGGGTACGGTTTGGGCCCCACGCGCCACTGCGGCGGCCTGTAGGTTTAGAATCATTTCAGATAGTTAAGCCCACTTTTAGCCAACCCGTAACCAACCAAGCCATTGCGGCGCTCGCGGCGCTTGCCCGGCGTGACGCGACGAACGGCCGCGCGCTGGGTCGCGAATTGGCCCTCAAGCTCCTTCGTTCCCCTCACATTGTTATGGCGTTGCGCGTGCTCGCGGGTGGGCAGCACGTGGATGGTCAGATTACAGATTTGTGTACGCTCGCTATCGAGTCAGCTCAAAGCGTACCTACCATTGCCGCGTCGGCGGCTGATGGGGCTGCGTCCAAAGGGGTGCGCGGTGAACGACGCCACCTTTGTTGAGTTGCGGGATGCCGCGACGGGCGCTGGCGACCGGGAGGTATGGAAAGCGTTGGCGGTTGGGATGATCGCCGCCATCCGCTTGGGTAGATTGCCCGGTGTTGGGTTGACCGCACTGAAGCGGGTGACAGACCTGATTGGGCATTCTGACTCCGATGAGCACGAGGCCACTGAGAGATGCTCCCGCGAGAACAGGTGAGAGCGCTGGTGGTCTGTTTGTTTGCATCGGTGTTCTGCGGGGACGCGCTTCGAGAGAGGCATTCTTGGGGGCGTTCTTGGGGTCAATTCGGGCGGGCAATTAACAAGCTGTTCTCGCGAGCGAATGACGGGCCGGAGGCCGGCGAAACGAAGTGTTGTTTCGCCGACCGGATGACGGTCGACGGCAATTGACTGGCATGTTTGAACCACGGAGTAGAGGCGTTATGGGGAGTTCTGGAGAACCGAGTTTTCACCGATTGGGCGTTTTGTCATGGGGTTTATGGGCAGAACGCGGAGTGCTCCGCGCGCTCGAAATTCCGCCTGCCGCGCGTGTGGAGCAGGAATTTTTACACGGTCAACCGCTATCGCATGTGGCGCTTTTGGGCCCGTTCGATTGGCTACCTGAATGGCACTCAGGATGCCCCTGAACTGGCAGTTTCGTTGCGAACATGGCTGCTCCAAGTGGGCAATGCGGACCCGCACAATGGCAAACAGAATCGGCTCGGCGGTCTTTCGTGGGCCGACTGGGCAAGGCGCGCTGTTGTGATGGCGTTTGAGGTAGACGAAGACGAGGTGTTGGACGGCGCGCTCCTGACCGGTCAACCGCTTTGGATCATGGCGATCACGGTGGCGCGCTCGATCGCTTATTTGGCTGGAATTGATCGGTCACCCGAGCTTGCCGAAGGGGTGAAAGCGTGGCTCGACGGCGCTGTACCCAAGAGGGCCTGTCAGGTCGCGGAGGGTGCCGAATGATTCGCGCTCAACTCCGCAAGTGGGTGTTCAAATTGGCAGTTGCCCGCGAGGTGCCAACGTGGGCAACCCGCTTGTCGCTGCTTCTGAGTCGGATGGAAGCGGTCGAGTCCAAACTGGCAGTCTTGTGCTCACGCGTGGAGGATCTCGACCGCACGGCGTTGGTGGCAGTGGAGCGCTCGGAAGTCTCTTCGAAAGCGGCCACTCTCGACGTGCGCGCCCACAACAACGTTGTGGTGTGTACATCGCTGGATGCGCGCCTTGCCGGGGTGTTGCCCGTGGAGCGAGCCGAAAAGCCGTGATTGTTGGTCAGGTGCTCCAAAACGTCGGGAACGACGCAGCCTCAACGCCGCGGAAACGGCGTTCGACGGTGCTGTGTACGCTCGACTTTTTGCGCACCGTCGGCGCGGATCTTGTTCCCGGCCACCTGCGGACGACGTTGATTGCAGTAGCGACGTTTGCCGACGAACGCGGGGTGTGTTGGCCGTCGTACCGAGCGCTTGCCCAATTGACTGGCCGGTGTCGACGAACGGTCATGCGTCATATCAAGGAGCTTCAGTCTTTTGTACACAAGCGACTGCGGTTTCGCGCCGGTGACCGGTCACCGGGTCAACCGCTCAATCGCTCCAATCTTTATTGCGTACACATTCCGAACGTTGCCCCGAGATCGGCGCGACAAGCCGTTTCCGAAAGCTCGCCGACCCTCCTCCGGTGGTCCGCGCCCCGACGCGTACACAAACAAACTCGGTAATCACGACGGTTCGTCCTTTCATTTCACCTGCCGCGTCCTGCGAAAATACGCGCAAGGCGGTGATGTGTACTCCTGCGAACGAAGGCGGGCGTAGCTCGCACCGCGTCGATGCTCGCGATGTTCAATGTGCACACACGATCGCGGTTCTCCGCGCCCTGCAAACGTCGCCGGTGCTTGCGCCGGTGGCCACCGCGACCGATGCGGGCCGCTTGTGGGAGTTTGCGCGATCGCAACGCCGCACCGTGGCAGACGTGGAACAGGCCATCGCGGAATTGCTTTCCAAAGCACCAAGCGGCGCGAAGTGGTCGCGCTCGGAAGCGTGGGGCCGCGTCGTTGCGTTCGTGGAGCATGTGCGGTCCAACGGTCGCGCGACGCCGCCAAGCAACGCGCGGGAAGAACTTCAGCGCGACGCAGCGGATCGAAAGCGCGACGATGATGCTCGGAGGGGAGCCGTGCCGATGCCGGCAAACATTGTGGCGGAGCTTCGAAAACGTGGGTTGTTGGGCGCGCGGGCGCCGTAAAAACGCCACGCTCTGACTGAGAAACCAAACTCGCATGTACGAGGCCGGAGCGGTGTCGCTTCGGCTTTGTTGTTTTGTTCGCGGCGTGGTGCGCTCCGGCGGAATGCGCGTCATCGGGTGCCGCACGACACTGCAAGACGGGCGCAGCGATGTGTACTCACGTTTCAAACGCGTACACAAGCGCGGGCCTCGCCCAATTCCTGAACGCACATGAGTGACATCTGACCTCTAAATGGGTGACGCGATGTCACGCCGAAATGTCCCCGGAATGCTCCAGACAAAAAGAGAGCACTCGCGGTCCATAAGCGTGCGCCGAACACACTCCACCGCCCCGCTCACGCGACGACCGATCCCCTGTGGGCTGCCGCGGCGTTGTGTACCGTTCACGAACGGCCACAAACGCGAGGGCCTTCCAATTGGAAACGCTAGCCGGCGGACCCGAACGCTTCAAACACCGAGCGAAGCAGCTTCGCCGGATTCATCGCGCCGGCAGGAGCGGCGCCCGGTTCCGGCGGCGAAGTGCCGGTGGAACGCGCCAATGCTGAACCTACACCGGCGTTGGGAGCGGGCGTGTGTACACTTGGTTTGGCGTTCGCCGGTGACGCCGCATTTGCCGTGGGTGAAGGAGTTGTCGGCGGCGCTTCGGACGGCGGCGAAACATCCTCGGGCGAAGCTTGCGCGGCGGTTGCTTCCATCGGCGGCTCCGGCACTTCTTTCTGCTTTCGACGCGCCACCAAAATGCGCAATTTGCCGCGGAGAAAGTTCACCCCCAAGTCAAACGCGGCTCGCAGAAACGGTGCGACGGGCCCCAATTTTTCCAACACCCATTTCACAATGCGCCGGCCACCGATGCGCATTTCGTCAATCAGCGTTCGTTCCGGTTCGCGAACGGGGATGCCCTTTTCCCGCATTTGTTGGTGAGCGCGTTGGAGAAGATCTTCAAAAGGTCGCTTCGCGGCGTCGGCGTTTTGCATGCGCATGAAGTAAGGCGCGTGCCGCGTGCGGACAGAGCACCACCGCCATGGTCCGTATACCAAACCGGGGTTTTGAGGCTTTGACGCGCTTTCGCTATTTGCGGTTTCGCGTGCGCGCCACCTTGCCAACGCGACACTTGCGACACACGCGCAGTGCACAATGGCGATTCGATGCACCGACGGAACGATCGACGACAACACCCTCGCGCGATGGGGCGCAAGACCGCCCGACACGGCGGTGCAGCTTTCAGTGAGCGACGTTCGGTCTTGTTTTGAAGGCTTTGCGCTCGATCGCGCCATTGCCGTGACGCGCCTTTCGGCCGTGCAGCGCGTGCGATTGTTTGCCGATCGCCCTCACGTGGCGCGTTGGCTGACGCGCATCGGTCGCGCCATCACCGGCCCGAATGCGCGTGCACAATTGCGCCGCGCTCCAACCCGCGCGCTCCTGTTTGCGGCGGGCGCAAAGAGCGAAAGCTCGCAGATTCGTCGAGCAATTGCGCGTTGGATTTTGGGCTCGCGCGCGCCGAAATCGCTCTAATTCAAGCCTAAATCAAAAGGTACACCGGCACCAGATGCGCCGGTTGGTGCACGGCGTTGTGTACGCACGTGTTCATGCGCCGACCGCGCCGCGATTTTCGTCGCCTCTCAAATCGAACAGCACCGCGCCACGAACGGTGGAGCGCGCTGCCGGCACGTTTGTTGAGCACCCACTTGCAACCCGCCATCACCAACCACTTGCGAGGTGAACATTGTTGCAAGCGGAACGCGACCGAGCAGTTGCAAGTGGTCACAGCAATGCGCATGCCGTAGCGATGCCTGTTCGATGCCTGGATGGCGACATCGCCGATGACACGTTGGCGCGGTGGCGCGTTGCAAATGTACACACGCGCATCGCTCTCACCTGTGAACAGGTGCGCGCCGTGTTTGAGGGAAGCGCATTGTCCCGCGGCATCGCGCTGCTGACACTTTCGCGCGCGCAGTTCCACAAGCTGTTTCCAACCGAGTCGGCCCGCAAAAATCCCCTCACACTTCGGCGATGGGCCGCGCGAATTTCAGGTGCAACGGCCCGCAAAGCGCTCATGGGCGCGAGCTGGCATCAGTTGCGAGCAGCAGCCGCTCAACAAGGCGATGACGCCCAAATCGGGGCTGCCATCGAGCGCGTGTTGGGGCTCGACAAAAAGCACTCGTGACAAAGATCACCGGCAATGCCCCCACCGGCCGGCTCGGCGCTTCGCGCCTGCGCCGCCACCGCCCCCAAATCGCTCGTTTCACTCACTCAGGGGGCGGCCAAGCTGCGTTGGCAAGAACGCGGTCCGCTGCGCTTGTAACGCACACATCTCCTAACAAACGCAGGCTTGACGACACAGAACGCCTCGCGGACATTCAGGTCCGCGAGGGACACATGGCCGAACCGAGAATTGAGATCTCAGGTCCAGAAGCCGAAGAGACACGGGCCGAGTTGGAAGCCTGGTGGAAAACCGAAATGGGTGAAGCCCTTCAGCGCGTCACGGCTGGTCCCGGTTCCGCAAAAGAAAATGCGCGCGGCCCCGATCCGGTGGCAGTCACCGCGTTGGTGTTGGCGATCCCCAGCGCGATCGTTGCGACGCTCGATTTGGTGAAGCGGATTGAGCTGACAAAGCGGGTCAATCGGTGGATTGATTGGGTCCGAGAAAAAAGGGCGAAACACCCGAAAGTCCGCATTGTGCTTCTCGACAAGGATGGGCGACCGCTTGATGTGGCCAAAGCCCAAGCGTCCGACGTTTTCGAGGTGTTGGAAGGGCTCGGCCTTCGCGAACCGCGCGCCCCATCGAGATCCGCTTCCGCGCCGAAAGATTCAGACAAATGAGGCGCGCCACATTGCGGCTTCAAGGGCCAACCCTGCGGCTTGAAACACAAGACCCGGATGGGCCGCGCGGCCATCGCCGATTCGACGAAGCGGATGCGGCGCTCCTCACGGGTTGGGCGGCGGAGTATAGAAAAGCCAACGGCGGTTTGAGGCCCGCTCCTGCCCTGTTGGCCATCGGGCAGAGCATGAGCAAGTGGCTTGACGGCGCTGAAGGATGGCTGACCCTTTTGCGTCACACGCTTGTTCCGCCGCTTGTGTTTGAAGTGGAAGTGCCCACGCATCCGAGCGAAGCTGAAGAGGCTTTTCTTGAAGCGCCGTGGGAGTTGCTGGCCGACACGCACGGTCACCTTGCCGGTCGTGACGACACGTTGTTTTGCCCAGTGAGAAGAATCGGCGCTCCACAAGCACCGCCCGCCCCTTCCAACTACCGCCTTCACGTGATGTTTATGGCGGCCACCCCGGAAGGTGCTTCCAGCCTTCAGTTTGAGCAGGAAGAAGCGGCCATTTTGCGCGCCGTGAGTGGCATTGGCATTGACCTCGTTGTGGAAGACACGGGCACGCTCGGCATGCTCGTCAACCAAGTGGCGCTCGCATCCCCGGTGGACGTACTCCATCTGTCGTGCCACGGCAGCACCGTAGACGGACCGCACCTATTGTTGGAAGACGACTTTGGCCGGCCAGACCGCGTCACGCCCAGCAAGCTCGCCAATGAGCTGGGGGCCAACCTTCCTCAGCGACTTCTGTTCGTTTCGGCGTGTCTCACGGCCGATCCGGCACCCGTTGTGGGGTCGTTTGCCAAAGTGCTCACGCAGCGCGGTTGCCCCGCTGTCCTCGGGTGGGGAGGTTCGGTGCGAGACAGCCAAGCGATGCGCTTCGCCACCGAACTCTACCGGCGCACCAGTCGAAAAGAACCGCTCGAAACGGCAGTGGCGTGGGCCCGGCACGACCTGTTCTCGTTGCCTCAAGCAGCGCCCACCAAAGGCGCAGTGGGAGAAAACACCGACTGGCATTTAGCCCGTTTGTATTTGGGTCCAACAGGTGGCGGCGCGCTCACCACAGGCCAACAAAAACGGTCCCACCGCCACATCGACGCCGGCTACAAAGAAATGCTCGACGCAAAGGGACAACGTGTACCCGTCGCCTCACGCGAGGCGTTTGTTGGCCGCCGATACGAGATGCGATCGCTCCTGCGCGAAATGCGTGAGCCCGCGCACGCAGGCATCGTGCTCCACGGCCTCGGCGGACAGGGCAAATCCAGCCTTGTCGCTCGCCTCGCCCACCGGTGCCCCGAGCACCGACCGGTGATCGTGTACGAGCATTACGACGCACTGGCCGTCCTTGATGGGATCGAGTCTGCGTGTACACACTCCGAAGTGACGGCTATCGTGCAGACTCACCGCGACTCGGTACGCCGCTCCCCTCAAGCGCTCCGAAATGCTCTCCGAGAGATCCTGAACGGTCCTTGCGCCGACGTTAGGCGCGGTCCGAGGGGCCAGATGCTCGACCAACCGATCTTGCTGATTGTGGACGACTTTGAGCGCGTTTTAGAAGCTCCCAAAGGCCGCGGCCTTCACACAGTGCACCCGTCATACACCGAGACGGTGCGGTCGCTGCTTGAAGCGTTTGATGGAGCCGAGACGCGCTCAAAACTCATTTTCACAAGCCGTTACCAGTTCACGCTGACCCACCACGGGCGCGATCTCGCCGAGAGACTTTTGAAGGTACACGTCCCGCCGATGAGCGAGGCCGATCGGCGCAAACAGGCGCTCGCACGCGGCGGTCCAATCGTGGAGGAGACGCGGCAAAAACGCGCCATAAAGGCGGGCCAAGGCAACCCAGGGCTTCAAGACCTGCTTTTGGGGCTCGCAGCAACCGAACCCGATGCTTGTGATGCGGCGCTCGATGCTATTGAAGCGTACCTTTCCACGGGCGCCGATCCGACGCAGGAGCGTGTGCGCGCCTATTTGTCCGGCCTCACGCTCGATCAACTGTTCGCGGTGCTCACAGACGCCGAACAAGCTCTGATGCGCGCGTCGCAGATCTTGTCCTTGCCAGCCCCTTTGAAGGTGATCGAGCAGTTGGCAATGGGCATGGGAACAAGCCGCGACGCCATGGATCGCTTGTTGGCTTTTGGTCTTTGGGATCGAATGCCGGATCCGTTCGACCCTGCGAAGGCTGCGGCGCTGCTCAATCCGTTGGCGCGTCCCCGTCTGAAGCCGCTCGGGCACGAAGAAACCAGCGCGTTGTCGGCGGCCACTGCCGAGCCGCTCTTTCAAGCCTGGGGAGGCCCGCTGGCACAACGCGCAACCCCTCTCCACGTGGAGCTAACGCGGTTGGGCCTCGCCGCGTCTCACGCGTCCAGCGTCGAGGCGTGCGCCCCGTATGCGGTGCGGACCCTTTACAACGCCGAGCGGGCCAAAGCCGCCGCCGAGGTGGGGATTGCCGCGGTGCACCTGCTGGAGAATCAACACCGACCGCCGCCGGTGGAGCTGCTGCGCGCGACCGCCGAAGCCTGTGACCGCACCGGTGAAACAGGTGAAGCCCGACGCTTGCTCGCACGGGCGCTCGACCTGGCATCGTCTTCAGAAACGCTGGAAACGGACGACCGCGCAGCGCTCCACATCACGTACGGACGGCGCCTCGCGAGCGACGGTTTCCCCGACCAAGCACTCAGCGCTTTCGAAACCGCGACGCAACTCCTTGCGTCGGGATCGTTTGCGCACTCGCGCGCGGTGACGCTGGGCGACATCGCGCGAATCCGGGTTTCCAAGGGCGAGGTGGAGGAGGCGCTGCGCCTTCACCACGAGAGGCTCGCGGTGTTCGAGGAGCTGGGCGACCGGCGCGAGCGCGCGGTGACGCTGGGCGACATCGCGCGAATCCGGGTAGACAAGGGCGAGGTGGAGGAGGCGCTGCGCCTTCACCACGAGAGGGCTCGCGGTGTTCGAGGAGCTGGGCGACCGGCGCGAGCGCGCGGTGACGCTGGGCGACATCGCGCGAATCCGGGTAGACAAGGGCGAGGTGGATGAGGCGCTGCGCCTTCACCACGAGATGCTCGCGGTGTTCGAGGAGCTGGGCGACCGGCGCTCGCGCGCGGTGACGCTGGGCGACATCGCGCGAATCCGGGTAGACAAGGGCGAGGTGGAGGAGGCGCTGCGCCTTCACCACGAGAGGCTCGCGGTGTTCGAGGAGCTGGGCGACCGGCGCTCGCGCGCGGTGACGCTGGGCGACATCGCGCGAATCCGGGTAGACAAGGGCGAGGTGGAGGAGGCGCTGCGCCTTCACCACGAGAGGCTCGCGGTGTTCGAGGAGCTGGGCGACCGGCGCTCGCGCGCGGTGACGCTGGGCGACATCGCGCGAATCCGGGTTTCCAAGGGCGAGGTGGAGGAGGCGCTGCGCCTTCACCTGGAGATGCTCGCGGTGTTCGAGGAGCTGGGCGACCGGCGCGAGCGCGCGGTGACGCTGGGCGACATCGCGCGAATCCGGGTTTCCAAGGGCGAGGTGGAGGAGGCGCTGCGCCTTCACCACGAGGAGCTGACGGTTTACGAGGAGCTGGGCGACCGGCGCTCGCGCGCGGTGACGCTGGGCGACATCGCGCGAATCCGGGTTTCCAAGGGCGAGGTGGAGGAGGCGCTGCGCCTTCACCACGAGAGGCTCGCGGTGTTCGAGGAGCTGGGCGACCGGCGCGAGCGCGCGGTGACGCTGGGCGACATCGCGCGAATCCGGGTAGACAAGGGCGAGGTGGAGGAGGCGCTGCGCCTTCACCACGAGAGGCTCGCGGTGTTCGAGGAGCTGGGCGACCGGCGCTCGCGCGCGGTGACGCTGGGCGACATCGCGCGAATCCGGGTTTCAAGGGCGAGGTGGAGGAGGCGCTGCGCCTTCACCACGAGGAGCTGACGGTTTACGAGGAGCTGGGCGACCGGCGCTCGCGCGCGGTGACGCTGGGCGACATCGCGCGAATCCGGGTAGACAAGGGCGAGGTGGAGGAGGCGCTGCGCCTTCACCACGAGGAGCTGACGGTTTACGAGGAGCTGGGCGACCGGCGCTCGCGCGCGGTGACGCTGGGCGACATCGCGCGAATCCGGGTTTCCAAGGGCGAGGTGGAGGAGGCGCTGCGCCTTCACCACGAGAGGCTCGCGGTGTTCGAGGAGCTGGGCGACCGGCGCTCGCGCGCGGTGACGCTGGGCGACATCGCGCGAATCCGGGTTTCCAAGGGCGAGGTGGAGGAGGCGCTGCGCCTTCACCTGGAGATGCTCGCGGTGTTCGAGGAGCTGGGCGACCGGCGCTCGCGCGCGGTGACGCTGGGCGACATCGCGCGAATCCGGGTAGACAAGGGCGAGGTGGAGGAGGCGCTGCGCCTTCACCACGAGAGGCTCGCGGTGTTCGAGGAGCTGGGCGACCGGCGCTCGCGCGCGGTGACGCTGGGCGACATCGCGCGAATCCGGGTTTCCAAGGGCGAGGTGGAGGAGGCGCTGCGCCTTCACCACGAGAGGCTCGCGGTGTTCTAGGAGCTGGGCGACCGGCGCGAGCGCGCGGTGACGCTGGGCGACATCGCGCGAATCCGGGTTTCCAAGGGCGAGGTGGAGGAGGCGCTGCGCCTTCACCACGAGAGGCTCGCGGTGTTCGAGGAGCTGGGCGACGCGGACGGGATCGCCAATACCCTGTGGTCGATCGGCCAGATCGACTTTGCCCAAAAGCGCTACGGAGCAGCCCTCCAGCGGCTCGAATTGGCGTATACCGTGCTGTCCAAATTGGGGCGCCTGGACGGGATATGTGTGGTTGGGATGAACCTCGCGCCGTTGCTGGTGGCTGCGAAGCGACCGATCGAAGCGATTGCGGTTCTTGCGCGGTCGCGTGAGGGCTTTCTCAAGTTGGGCCACGCTGCTGGGGCGAGCCAGGCCCAGGAGCTTCTCGAAGCCATTGAGCAACTCTCGGCAAACCGGTAGACCGGAGGACGCCGCAGACCCCCAACAAAGACACCTTGGCGCGCGTGTCTCGGTGCCAATAGCGAAAGCACCTGCGCGCCCCCAAAACGCGATTGGTACCCAGCCCTGCCAGCGGCGAACTAGCAACTAGCTGATAATGCAGGTAGAACGGCCTTCAGGACGCGCTACAGCAACATAGAAAACGGGTCAGGCCACTTGTTGCATTTCGGGCGATGGAAGCTCGTCCGGTTCTTCGAACCAGATAGCCAGTGCAGCCTCAAGATCGGCGCCATTTGCCTCGCGGGTAGAGCTGTGTCGCATTAGGTTGATACAGAGCGCGACCAAGCTCGCGATATCCTCTGAAATTCCCGCCTTTTTCCTCATAGAATAGAGCCGCCCGGATAAGCGAGCGGGGGGCTGAAGCGCGCACAAAGTCCGTAGCGCTCGTGATGCGGTGTTGGCGTCAAAAACACGTACGGCTTCACGAACGTGCTCCAGCATGACCACCGCAAACGCCTCGTGCGCCGCGCCCATGATTGAACGGTATCGTGACGGATCGATCTCCGCCGAATCGCGCTTGTAATTGACACTCGCTTGGACCACCCAAAGAAGGGTGACCGGTGTTCCAAGGGCCAAGATTGCCCGTATTGTGCGCGGACCATGCTTCTCCCAGAGTGTCCGACTCGAAAGAGTCTCTCCGAGCAGGCGCTCAAACGGTGACTTGAAAGGGGCTTTGGTATTCGTCCGTTCGAGAGCGCGAAGGCAAGCGGTAATCAAATCTGCCGGAGCACAACCGTCGTCCCGCAACCATTCAATGATGTGTTCAAGCTCCATCTCTTCGGTGACGACCAATGCGCGCTCCATCATAAGCGACCGTTGGAGCCAAGCCGGGCGCTTCCGGTCGAGCAAATTATACCATGAACAATCGGTATTCCGAACCAAGGCACGGGCAGATGACAATACCATCTCAGCCGTGGCCAACTCGGGCGCCACGTCGTGCACTTCTGTCAGGCCGTACAGATCGAGCTTGGCCACGGCGGCATCAAGCATGTTTCTGAGTTCATCATTCAGCGCGTCTGGAACAACCTGAAGATTGTACACAACGCCGAGGATCGAGAGAGAGAGTGAGTGGCGTTCGTCGCTGACCAAAGGTTCGCGGACCCACGCATGGAGTCTTGAGTTGCCCGCTGTTCCAGTCAGACAGCGGTAGAGGTTCGCTGCGGCCCGCCTCCGTTCTTGACCCCTCTCCGCCGTCCGTTCGCTCTGCTCCCGGGAAGTAACTTCCAGCGTTGACCTGGCCGAATCCTCCCGGTTCTCCACTGGCTCCCGTGGCATTCGAAGAAATTCACCCACTGGCGGAAGATCGTCGGGCGAAACAGGCTCGCACATTGCGGCAATCTTCTCCCACTCGCCGGCAGTCAGGTTCGAGAACAGATCCGTTGTTTGGACTGCAAGCCTCAACAATCGGCGTGCCCTTGTCGGTGTTAGCGGCAGCGAGGCAATTCGACGAAACAAAACGCCGTGGGGCCCGCGAAAGATCCTTCGAAGATGCTTGTCGTAGGACAGCAGACGTTCATCAAATTCGTCTTCCGCATCTTGCGGCAAGTGGGCATTGCTCAGGATATCGAGCGCTTGTTGCAACGGCCTTCGTTCTGCAATCCAGGGCAAGAGCTTTTCGAGTCGCCGAAGTTCGAGCGCCTCATCCGCCGACATGCGTTGGCTTTCGTTTGGCAAGATGCGGTCGAGATAGTTAAAGGCTCTCTCCCACTCCTCCCTTGTTCCGTTCACCATGCCCGCGAGGACGATGGCCCCAACCCAGGGGGCGGGTTGACCCAACCTCAACGATTCATCGGCGATGCGCTCAATAACGCGGCGGAGTTTTGCTTCGTCCTTTGTATGCGGCGCACGATACCGGTTGTTCACCCCTGACATTTCCAGGGCGACAAAACCGTAGGAAACGCCGCGCTCAACTGCCCGAAGGCACTGGGCAACATACCATGTTTCGGCTTTCAGATGCGGCCATCGCAGCGCCAAACACAGGAAAAAATGGTCCGGCGCGCCAAGATCGCCAGCATCCCGTTCAACACCGAACCTGACGCTCTCAGGTAATATGTCCGCCGGATCAAATAGGTCCAGAAGCCCGGTGCGTTCGAGGAGCGCAGTCAGTGTTGCGCTGGCCAGAAGGGGAGATGTGCGGCCCCCAGAGTCATCGCCGTTGCTGTCTTTGTCGTCGTCGATACCAGACCAGGTGCCGAAATCAGATGCTAGGCGCTTCGCTTCCGGGCAGACGCCCTCTCGAATCATCCTTTGCAACGCCCTACGCAGCGCCAGCTCATCTCGTCGTACCGGGAAGAGTTCGGAAATGAGCTGCCTTGGCTGGTGCGGTGAGGCGAGTAGCTTCTGAAAAGTTTCGCTCGACCCCCTAAGGTGGCGAACCCAGGCCCAAAAATGATCAGGCTCTGCTTTTCCGTGAAGTCGCTCAACAATGCCGTCGAATACCTCGGGAGTGACCTGCTTATAGAGTCGCGGGAGAGCTGTGCTCCAGTTCCACACGTGCCATTCTGATGCGAGCTTGGCTTCGGTAGTCTGGCGAAAAACCGCGTTTAGAACAAGTTCTGGCTTCGGAGCACCATGCCCCAGCCATTCGAGCAGAGTGAGGTCGTCGAGCTTGTCGATGTGGCGTTCCAAGAATGCATGATCGTCGTCGGAGAGCGACTCCTGACGAAAGATGTGACGAATAGCAATTTGACGCAGGTTGCCCCGCGACGTGCGAAACAAAAGATCGAGTTCAGAGGTTTGCATACGTCCCTCCGGGCAGTCGCGAAGGCGACGTGCCGGCGAAGGAGTTGCTTGCCGCAGCCAATGGCTTTCCACCGGGCTCCGCTTGGGCAGGGGAGGTGGGCTCCCTTCGGTTCACGCTTAGCGGTTTCGAGCAGGATGGACGGGCGCCCTGGCCTCGTCAAGAAAAAAAAATTGCCCTCCTGCAATCACGCCGCCTGGAGGTAAAGATACTTCTGAAAATCGGCGAACATCTGACCAATCACAACCGGCGGCCCCAAGTCGGCCACCGCATCCGCAATCGAGTCGTGGTACCTCAACTTGAGCAGCGGTGTCAGCTTGTCCCGATCCAGTTCTTCCACCCTCACCTCGACGTAATGCCGCAAAACGAAGTCGAGGAAGGCGAGCTGCTTATCCTTGAACAGCGTGGGTAGGTGAGCGCGCGCACCCGCCGCACGCACCTCGCGTGTCAGGGCTGTGCGAAGGTTTCCCGCCGCCTGTCCGCAATCCGCTCTTGTCAACTCCACAACCCCCACGGCCCACCAAATAGCGAAAGCACCCCCGCACCCCCAAAACGCGATTTGGTATCCACCCCCCCCGCCGCCACCCCTTTCGCCCTTCCCGCTCGGCCGCAAACTGGTGCTTGCAATGGCCACCAGAAACCTACCCGCCCGAGTTCCCCAACCTCAACCGCCCGCCTTACCGGTGCCCCAAAAGCCGAGCCCGATGTTTCTTTCGCTCGTGGAGGCCGCTTTGGCTCGCTCCAAAGCTGCCACCAGGGCGGCAGCAAAAACGGCCGGTGATGTGGCCAACGCCGCGGGAAATTCAGCTCGCGCGGCGGGTAGAGCGGCGCGGGCGATCCTGCCCGAACAGCCGTTGGATATTGCCATTGAGGAGTCGGCCGCTGTGGCTTCTCACGCGAGCGCCCACGCGTTGCACCGCCTCGTTGGTGGGGTTGCCGTGGGTGTCAAAGGCGGTATTGAACTTGTCGCCCTGGTGGCGGCCAAGTTGAAAACCAAGTCGCCTCGTGTTTTACGCGGGTTGCGCTCTTCTCTTAGGGGTACACTTCACCATACGCTTGGGGCGGGCCTCCACGCGAAATGGCCACTCCAAGCCCGACCGACAGGCATTCAGACGAGTGGAGTGGAAGGGTCCGACGTTCGGGATGCCGAAGTTGTGGACGACACACCCGGCACACGCGGCGACTTCTGACCGCTGACATTCCAGTTTTTCAGACAGTCAAAGAAACACGGAGAAACCTTACCATGGTACAAGCAGTTCGGTTGGAGGGATGGGAAGATCTGTCCAACGAAGTACAAACAACGTTCGGAGAAATCGGCGAAGCGATTGGCAATAAACCCTTTGCGGTGCGGCCGGTAGCGCGGCGCATCCTCCAATGGGATGGTCGAAAACTGCCCGCGGATGGGCGCCGCATCGTTGTCGGTCTGAAAGAAGCGGCGCGCACGTTGATTCGGTTTGACACGCTGTACAAGGCTCAACTGAAGACCGCACCTACCATTTACCTGGTAGGGTCGTTTGGCACCATTGAACCCGGCAAAAACTCGGGCGTGATGGTCTTCAAAGGGCCTTACTCCAACGCGCCGTGGGTGCTCCGCGGAGCGGTATGGTCGCCCCTCTTGAGCGAGCACATTCGCGTGCCCAAGTTTGAAGTGGCGGGTATTGATATTGTGCTCGCCAAGGCCACCATCGAAGGGGAAGGAAAGCTTGCCGAAGTGCAAGGGGCCGACCCGGCCATCTTTGCGCACGATGGGATGGACAAGCACTTTGTGGCGCCGTGGGTAGGTCAGGTATTCACGCCTGAAACCACGGTCAAAGTACAGGTCCACAACTTCACCGACAAGCCCCTTCAGATTCCGGGCGTCACGTTGAAAGTGCAGGCATCGCCGTGCGATCAAACGTGGGCGGGCGTGATTGGACCGTTCAAAAAGCGGCTTGCCGGGTTAAATCGGTTGATTCGTCCGTTCGGTCGCGCCGGGGCATTGCGGTAAGCCGTGCCCTTTGTGGAGGTCGCCACCTCCATTCGCGGGTTGGTTCAGTTTTTGGTAGCGCTCGCCAAAGCGAACTTGGTCGACTGTCAGTCTGACACAGCGGTTCGCGACGAGCTTCATCGCCGGTGTGAAACGCGTGCGTCGATTGTGTACACACGCGACGGCCGGCGATCTACCCACGGAACCACCCGCGGCACGGACCGGTGGACGTGTTTTTCTCTACTCCGGGAGCGGGCGCACGACAAACCTATTGAGGCCGATTGTGAAGACTTGGCGGCTCTGTGGGCGGCGCACCTGCTTCTGAGAGGGTTTCGTGTGGCGTTGAGTATCACTCAACCGCGCGAGGGTGCCATGGCTCACGCGTATGTGCGCGTGTTCGATGGTCAACAAGGGGCTTGGCGGGTGTGGGATCCGTCGGTGTGGCACGGGATGAAAGACCCTGGGCCTGACTTCTATACGACCGGTGAAACGTTCTCGTGTGAGTTGGAACAACCATGTTGACCCTGACCACAGCCCTCTTGCATTTAGCAGCTTCCGCGCTCGGTGGTATGTCCTCCGCAATTGCGGTGGAATGGTGGCGCACGCGGAAAAACGCACCCATGAAAGCCGCCGCGCCCCAAACCGCCGGGGCGGCAATCGATGGGGTTTCACAGCGCTCGACAAGGGTAGATCGGCGCGTACACACGGCGGGCGTTCAAGCGCCGGGTGTACGCATAGGTAGTGTACGCACAAACGCCGCAACCAACGCTCGTGTACACACGACCGGTTCTATCCAACTCGCCGGTGCAGCGCTTGCAAAGGGGGCGGGCGTTTCGGTCGTGACCGGTGGGAAGGTCGACACCTTCGCGGCGTTGAAAAAGATTGTCGCGGCCGTGCCTTTCTACGGTCCGCCCGCGGCGGCGGCGCTCGACGTGGCGAAGGAAAGCGGCGTTCAACTGGCTCGCGAAAACAAGAAAGAACCGCCTGGTAAACCTTCCCGCAAACCTGACTTACCCCAAGCGCCCACCGAACCTGAACGGCGCACCGTGGAAGCTCCCAAGCCCGCACCGGACCCAGCGCCGACCGTTGCGGAAACCCCTTCGCCTGACGTTTCGACTGTGGAGAAAAAGAAGATGATCTTCCGTGAAGAAAAAGACAAACCCCTGTCGGTATTGGTGTCCGGCCTTGCCGAGTCGGACCCTGAAATTGGAGCGGCGTTGGTGCCCCTCATGCCCCCGATTGACTATCTCGTCCGCGGTCCAAAAGGCTCCATCATTGACAAGAAAAAGCTCAAAGCGTGGCGGGAAAAGGTCGCCCAGTATCAAGAAGACCTGAACGATTACAACTCGGCGCGGGCGTTCGACAAGCAGATTGAACGGCAGAAAAAAGACATTCGCGAAAACATCCGTCGCGCCAAGACCAACAACGATGTGGACGTGCTGAAGCGCGAGCTTCGCAACGTGGAGACGTTGGGCAAGCTGGCCAACAACCCGCGCGTGTTTCGCAACGCTCAACGCGATCAAAACCTCGGACAACTCCTTCGCATGGTGCTGTCAGGTCAACGCCCGAATGTGAACAACTCAAAGGCGTTCGAGGCCATGATTCAGGCTTATCTGGCGCAGGCGCAAGCTCCGGCCGCACCCGCTCCACAACCTACCCAAGCACCGGGAATGCCCGGAACCGCACCCTTCAGTGCGCCCTATCCTTACCCTCCCACTGGACCTGTAAACCTACCCTATGGCCCGCCCGCGCCCGTGATCCCTCCCGGCGTGCCGTTTACCACTCAACCGCCCGGTGTACCCTACTCCGCGCCGGTGGCTGCTCCGCCCTTACCCGTGGTGGAACCTCCCCAAGTGGTACAGCCGCCCGCTCCACCTCCAGCCGCACCGCCGGTCAATACCTCACCGCCGGTCAATACAGCGCCGTTTGCAGCACCGCCGGATCAACCCTTCCAATCGCGGCCGGATGTTCGGGTGGAAAACGAAACCTTCGATCCTCGACTCAGCCCGATGGAAGATTATGACGGGTTGGATGCCCTCGCCGACCAAGGGTATGGCGTTGTGGACTTGGAAGGGGCGCGCGAGTGCAAATGTGGCGGAAGTTGCGCCAAATGCAGGCTCGAAACCGGGTGTTCTTCGTGCGCCGTGGGCGACGGTGACGACTTCGACGGCGACGACGACTTGGAAGGCGATGACGACCTGGAGGGCGACGACTTGGAAGGGGATGACGGCCTCGAAGGTGACGACGACTTGGAAGGGGATGATGACCTGGAAGGCGACGACGACTTGGAGGGGGATGACGACCTCGAAGGCGACGACGACTTGGAAGGTGATGACGACCTTGAGGGGGATGATGACCTCGAAGGCGACGATGACTATTGACCGCTGCGTGCACATCACCCGTTCGTTTCTGACCTACCCGAGATTGCGCCATGTTGCCCTCCGACTGGAAACTCATCCTCCACGACGCCTTGACCGAAACGGGGGTCACACGTCTACCCTTGCCCGCGCGTGAGCGTGTGGCACGTGTGATCGCCGAACGGTTAAACCGGTACGGCGTCGCACCTGACATCCACAATTGGGGCGGCGTTTTGTGCGCGCGCACCGAGCACGACAAGTGTTGTGTGGAGATGTCCGGCCGAAGGTGGCAACGCTTTCCAACCGACGCCGCCGGTGCCAAGCGCCTGGTAGAGTTGTGTACTCATGCAACGGGCGACATTCCGGTGGAGGGCTTTCGGTCAGAACTTCGCACCGATGGATTTTTCGGCCCAAACGATGCTGCGGAGCGCACGTTTCAAGAACTTTCCGCCGCATGGACAGGGCTTGAAAAAGACTTTGGCATTGAGAAACTCAAGACCGGATTGGCGCGCGACAGTTACCAGGCGTGGTTGACCTTTCGGGATAAATGGAAGGCGGGTCACCCCGACGTGGGAGCGCTTGGCGCGTTGGTGGCGGATGTCAATCTGACCCGTCAGAATTTGGGTCTACCCAAAACCAACATCCGTCCACCGTCGGTCACCGAAAGCACCAATGCTCTGGAAACATTGGATGCAATGCAGCGCGCTGCGCAGGCGGCCACAAGCGCGCTTGGCGACGGTTGGCGCGCGGTTCCTGTAGAAGTCAAGGTGGGTGCCGCCGTGGCAGGAGTTGCCGGTGCGGTGTTGCTCGTGACGGTGGGGTTGAAATGAGCGACATTCAACCTTCCTTCTACCAATGGCGAAAAAAGGTCAGCGCCGCATTGGCGATTGATCCTGCCCGTGTGACGTTGGTGTACACCGGCAGTGACGGACGCAAACTTTCCATTGAACCGGAAGAGCTTCAGACGCCTCAACCGGGCACCTACGCTGCGCGGTATGTGGGCGGTGATGGCCAATGGCAAGAGATTGCGGCCGACTTTGACCTTCCCACCGAAAGGCCGCGCCGCGCCCCCGAGGATGCCTTTCTGGCCCGGTATGAACGCATGGCCGATGACTTGGAATTTGCGCGCGTGTCGGCCGAAAAACGCGCCCAGGCCGCCGAAGCTGAAAAGCTTGCCACGTTGGAATTGGTGAGCAGTCAGTACCGCCGCATTCTCGAATTGGAAGAAGAAGTTTCGGCGCTCAAGAATCACGCTTCACCCTTCCTCGACAATGACACGCTCAATCTTGTCCTGGAGGCGGTTCAGCAGTGGACCGGGGCCGCACAAATGAAAGGTCAGATCGCCCTGCTTCTGCGCGCGTTGGAAGAAGACCCCAAAACGGCCGAAAAACTGCTGCGTCGTGTGCCCGAGATCCTGTCTTCGCTGGTACAGGCCGTCTACCCATCTGAGGGGCAGTGACATGGACTTCACCGCAGGAAGGCGAGAAACCATCTGTGACGTGTGCGCCGGCGATCTTGTCACAGTACAGATGCAGCACCGGGATGGGAAGCTTTCACCCGACGATCGCGGGCGACTTCCCTACCTGATTTACAAGCCGTTTTTCGCGGGCGAAGACATCTCCGCTCGCCGTCGCGACCATCTTCACGGAACGGGCAGCTCTACCCCTGAATGGGAAGTGGATGTCGGCTCCATTTGGACTCCCCTTGGTGGAAGTTTGGCGATTGCCGGTGGAGCGGGAAACGCGCGCTTTCGGGTGTTTCATACTCTTCAACATTGCCGGCCGGATCCCGGTTTCGAGCTGACACTTTCGTTCATGCGCGCAAGTGGGGAGATTGCGCGCCCTCGGGGCGCCCAATACGCACGGGTTGGAAACGCCTCCATCGTGCGCCTATCGTCCGCAGAGCACGCGGTCAATGTGCCCATGCAACCCAACGGGCAACGCTATCCACTCGGCTTTGCGCAGACCATTCAACCGCTGAGCCTTACCTCACTCTACTTTGGGATCGTGGTATGACGCCCCTTAGCCTCGCCCTTGCATTTTCAGGTGGTGCTGCGCTCACCGGGCTTACCATTTCGGCTCTTCGCCAAGCGGCGCAACTGTTGACCGGTGAGGAGCTGTTGCCCGAAGGACCGCCCCCGCCCGTGCCCGCCGAGTGGTTGTTCTATGGAGGCGCTCGGCCCGAGGTAAGCGGGTGGCCACCCAAATCGGTGTTGGCCGTGTTTGGCCTCAAGAACCTTCCCGCATCGGTGGTGCGGCAGGTTGTAGCGACCAGTCAGATCGTGGGTGTACCGGTAGATACCCTTGCCGCAGTGATCGCCCACGAGTCAGGTTGGAAGCCCCACGCGCTCTACTTCCGAGACAAAAACGACGATGGAACGCCTAGAAAAACGCCGTTTGTCGCGGCCGGGCTCTGCCAACTCACCACGGCAGCGCACCTGGAAGGGTTTGACACCTGGGAGAAGGTCAAGGCCGTGGCGTCGTGGAGTGTGGAGCGCCAATTGGCCGAAGTCGTTCTACCCTTGTGGTACAAGTATCGGGGCCTTTCAGGCGCGCACCCAGGCCATGGGTTGATGCTCAACTTTCTCCCCGACAAGGCCGGTGAAAGCCCCGAAACGGTGCTCGGCGAAAAAGGGGCGGCGGGCTTTTCGGGCAAAGTGTACTCCATGAACCGGGGATTTGACCCTACCAAAAAGGGCACCATCACCATCGCGGATGTGTACGCATCTGCCGCTCGGGTCTGCCGCGCGGCCAAAGGGGTGCGCGTGCTGGCGAGTGGCAAACTCTGGGTGCCCCGCACTCGTCCCCAAAACGCGCCCGCCAAGCCCACCGCTGCGCCGTTGCAACTGGCCACCCACACAACCCCCGCTGCGAAGGCGGAGCCGCCCGCGGAGCCGTCCGTGGACAAGCCCGCCGCAGCGAACCAACCCGCCCCTTCTGTCACAGCGCCGGGGCCAACCAGCACCGTTTCTACCCTTGCGCCGGTGACCGACTCAAACCCGCTGCCAGTGTCCACCGTCGCGGCGCAAACCGCCCTTGTGTCGTCGATGTTGGAGCACGTCAAAGAGCCCGCGACGAAGCCGGCGCCGCCCCTTGAACCTTCGCCCAAACCTACCCTGCTCACTTCTGTGGAGTCGAATGTTTCCATGTCCTCTACGCCGACCGTTAAACTCACCGATCCTTCCCGCGGCCTGTTGCTTGCCGCCATTCGGTCGGGTACGGAAGAACCCGTCACTTGGGTGGACCTACCATGGGAAGGTCGCGGCGTCACCGCGGGCATGCGTCTAACCTTGAAAGTGTCCGCCCATGCGGTGCGTGCGCCAGTCCACGTTGACGGGATGGGTACACTCCTTTTGCGTCTCCCCGTCACCTACCGCGAGCAGTTGGAAATCTGCCGGTTGCGCAGGTGGTTTCCACTTACCCAATCCATCTCCGACGCGATTTGGTTCGCCGCGCGAAGGATGTCGCCGGTGACGCTTGGCAAGTGGGACACCCCCGAACACCAAAAGGAGAGTTCTCGAAAAATGGGAACGGTCGAATGGAGTGTCCAATTCAACGAAAAACTGGACAGTCAAATCCCCCTCGGAGGGTGGAATCGTCTCTGGGCACCTGAAGGAAAAGAGTGGATCGTCCATCCCAAAATCGCCCAACGCGGCAAGAGCGGAGCGGTCAACTACGGCCTTCACGGAGCGGACGGAGCACCGATTCAACCGCCGGGAACTGCCCACGATTGGGAACACTGGGACTATTCGCAAACGCTTCGCGCGATGCAATGGGAAGGGACCGACCCAACAGGCGCAAAAGTCTCGGTGCTCGATGTCCTACGAAAAGTGGGCATGCCGAAAGAAATTCTCGCGCCGTTTTCGGCGATCTGACGGGTATAAATCAACAGGAAATCGTGACCATGAAAACCGATGCAAAACATTACGGCCTACCCATCTATGAGGTAGACGGCGAGGAATATGCGGTGGGCACCGAGGAACAGGCAGAGAATGCAGTCAAGCTTGCCATTGTGGACAGCATTTGGGCCTTCAAGCCTGAATTTTTGACCACATTCCTCCGACGGCACATGCCTCACGTGCGCCGATTCCCCGCGAAGGACTTGGAAAAGGCCCTCCGAGTGGCCCAAGAGAAGCTTTCTGAGGATGCGGCGGCACTTATTTGGGCGCTGGTAGGCACGCTCATCGACACGTTTGAACAAGCCGTCGTGGCAGCCGACGGTCGCGGTCACTTTCTCAGCCCTTACGATGGGAAGGAGCGCCGCAGCGACACCGTTCCCGGTCTGCCCGAGGGGCGGGTCGCGTATCGGCTCAACTGATGGGTAGATCACGATGAAGCCGACACTTCAAGAGTACAGTTCACCCCCGCAGACTTCTTTTCAGCCCACGCCTGAAGATCGGCTCGCCTGGTATCGTGAACGCGACAAAAACCCGGCCGACCTGCATCGCCGGTACGTGCGCGCGAAGTATCAAATCGGTGGATGGAGTGACCACGACGTTGCCCGATTTCATCGCTACAGGCGGTCGCTTTCGCGCGAGAACGCCGCACGGTTGGTGATTGCACGGCGCGTGACCCTGGAGGGCCTGACCGCCGCCGCCGTGGGCGCGCTCATCGTGGGCTTTTTATATGCGGTCTACCGCTGGTGGAAAGGCCGCCGAACAAGCCCACCTCAACTTTCTTCACCTCGTCGTCTACCCA
Source organism: Polyangiaceae bacterium (assembly GCA_016712345.1). Lineage (GTDB taxonomy): Bacteria > Myxococcota_A > Polyangia > Polyangiales > Polyangiaceae > JADJRH01. Next base: position 5,185,350 of record JADJRH010000001.1, on the reverse strand, counting down.
CGTTGGAGTAACCATGTCCCGCCATCTTGATGTGACATTTGAGGTCACTCGCGGCAACGATACCGATTTCTTCCCGGCGCTTGAAGATGCGCTGCGCCACGCCTTCGCGTGCGCGGCGGGCTCGGGCGAAAAGGTCATTCTCGATGTGCTGGTATCGTCACCGGCAGGCGCCAAAGCGTGGGCGGGTGACGATGGGGTAGAACAATACTTGGATGATCCTGAAGCGTCGGTGTTCGAACGCTTTGAATTGAAGGTCAACAGTATGGGGAGGGTGCCCTAAGTGGCGGGTGGTTTTCGACTGCGCGCCACTCGCTTCCCGTTTTAGTGCTCTGTGTTGGATTTGCTCGAAAGGACAATCATCATGATAACCGCTCGACTGTTACTCAATCGAATTCGACTGCGCGCAAAGCTGCGCCTTTTCGACAACCTCCTCTATGCCATTGGCATCTTTTACGAAGATTTGGCCGATGGGTTTCACTTGGCATCCGCGGTGTACTCACAGGCGGCAGACGCCCTTGCCGATGCGCCGCCGGTGGACCGGCCCGCGGTCGTGCACGAGACGCCAGCCAACGAACAATCCCCCGATTCGCGGGTGCGCGCCGACGGTTGCGCTGAATGCTCGAACCCAACCCCCATTTGACCCAACCTCTACTCATTTTACCCATCTACCCATCTGCCCATTTGAAGCTGAATAACGACTTGCCGCGCGACTCTGAATCCAAGGAAACCTCTCCATGACAACGCAATCAACTATCGGCAACCTGAATTCATCGCGCGGCGCTCTCCGAAACGCCACTGCGCAAGGGCGCCGAGAGGCGGCCAAATACTTTGCTGACAAAGACAAAGCTGCCAACAAGGCCGCTCTTTCCAAAACCGGGGAAAACGCCAAGCAAGCTCGTGAAGGGCGAAAAAAGGCCCTCGAAGAAGCCCGCCAAACCTGCAAGGTAAACGTCGCAGAAACGCGAGCCTCCACAAAGGACAAGCCGGCCGGCCGAAGGCGCGCGGAACTGGCCAAGACTCGCACCGGTTGTGCCGTTGCCGTTCAGGAAATCGAAGAGCGATCTGCCCAAGAGTTGGAAGGGATTTCTACCCAACGCGAAGCCCTCATGGCCGAACGCCGCGGCGCCGCAGGGTCACGGAAATTCAACCGGGCGATTCAAAAAACGCGCGAAGCTCGAACCACGCCGCGCGAGCGTCGCGAGGATGCGTTGGACGCCGTTCGCCATGGGTTGGAACCTGAACTTCTACCCTATTTTGAACAAATCAAAACCAGCGGTGAATTCAAACGACGGCTCGCGTCGGGTCGAGTGTCCGCTTTGGAAGCGGTGCTCGAAATGGCGCAGGAAGACCCGGAAGCGGTGCTCGCCGCGTATGAACAGGCCGCCGAAGTAGAATTGCAGCACATGATCCACCAGTATGAAACGGAGGGTGGACGGCTCGCCGAACCTTCCCAAGTGGAAGACACTCCTGCAGAACCGGTAGAGTCGACGGGGGAGCAAAAGACCAAACCTGCTGCGAAGCGCGAGCGCACACGGCGCGCCCCTTCCGGTGCATCCAAGGCAGAGAGTACGCCCGTTAAGAACGTGGAAGCGCCCGCCAAAGGCAAGCGATCTACCCAAAAAGAAAACGCCGAAAGGGAGAGCACAACCCGGCGCACCGCGCCAACCCGTTCGAAGAAAACGAGGGTAGAAAACCAACTTTCTAACCCTCCGAGTGCGCCGGCTTCAACTCCGGTGGTAAGCACCGCGGCAGGTCCAACGCTGTTGGATGGTCCCCCGCCGGTGACCTACCCTGAAAAGGCGCCGACGCCGGTGGGTTCCACACCGCACGTCACGACCACTTCACCTCCCATTTCGGGGCCCGCGCAGAGCCACGAGCGACGCGAGTCTACACTCCATCACGGACCGAAATTGTCGGCGGAAGCCCGCACGCTTTGGATGGATGGTCTAACCCCTGAACCGCCGGCCATCCCTGTAGTGGTTCCTCCCCCACCTGCTGCACAACCGGGGCTATTTGGAATGGATGTGGACGCGGCCGACACGGCTGATGCGCCGGAACACACGGCCTCCACTACACGCCCATCGGCACGAAGCCAGCAGACGCAACAGGTGTTTTCAGCCGGGTTTGACAGTTGGCTCGCACAAGCGGGGTCACAGTTGAGTCTGACCCGACGTTCGCCCACGACAACCGTTTTCGCAGCGAACACCGGTGTACACACGGCGCCGACTACCCCAAGCGCGGGCGCAACCAGAGAGTACACGCCTGCCGTCGTTGTGCCCATGGCTCCACCGCTACCGCAGCAAGCGCCGGTTGTTCTACCCAAAGCCCCTTCGATCATTCCTTCGCCGACGCTGCGAGATCCGGTCATCACGTCAACGTTTGCCGATGCTGTGCTCACCGAAGATCGCGCGGGCAATTCGCTGATGGTGAAGTTTCTGGACAAGCCCCACGCAAGCGTACGCTCTTCACTGCACGAAGCGGGCTTTCGATGGCGTGGCTCGCTCGGAAGTTGGACCGCTCCGTATGATGAAACTCGCCGTGCGCGCATTCGAGAGATCTTGACGCATCACGAAGAGTTGAAAGGCGTACGAAAGCCAAAACCCAGCGCCCTCGGCGTGACCGCCGACGATCTGAACCACGCGGCAGTCTCATCTGACTTGACGGTCCAATCACCGCCTCTGACCACCGACGATGGTGAAGGCGACGCCGATGATGTGGACGAAAACAGGGAAGGTCAGGGTGCCCCCTTCCAAAACTTCTACGAGCAACGACGGTCCGCACGCGCTGAACGTCTTCGCGAACAGGCGAGCGAAGTGGAGGGCAAGGTCACCAACACCACCACCACAAGTCGCGCTTTCACGCTTCGCCGAGAAGCCGAAAAACTCCGGCATCGCGCTCAGCAAATCGAGACGAGCACGGTGATCTCGTCCGACGATCCCGACGCCATTGCCAAGTTGGAGAAGAAGTCGCAAGACGCCCAAGACCGCCTGTCGCGAGCGCGGATGATAAGGGATGTGGTACGGTCCGTTTATAAGAAAAAGGATCCGCGTTGGCCCGCGGTCGCGAGCGAGATGTTGCGCCGACGAAAGGTCAGTGAATCGGACATTGCGGCCATCATTCAGAGGGTCAGCGCGGTAGGCACAACCCACCTGTCAAAAGAGGTGATCAACACGGACCAAGAGATTCGGCGCATTCAAAACCGCATTGAAGAATTGAAGACGCGCAACGCAAAGCCGGTCCGTCCGACAGAGACATTTGGGGACGCGGAAATGTCTGAAAATCGTGAGCTGAATCGCATTCAGATCCGTTTTGCGGTGGTGCCCCCCGACCAGGTGCGAGCCCGCCTTCGGCACGTCGGTTATCTTTGGGCACCTACCCAAAACGCGTGGCAGCATCGCTCCACTGACAGCGCATGGGCGTTGGGTAAGTCGATTCTGAAGGAGTATCAAGCGCAGCATTCGACCGGAACGTCGAGTCAGAATGTTGCGCCCTCGCCTACCAATTCACTCATCGACGAGGTTTCGTCGGCGCCAGTGCTCGCTCCACCTGTCGATTGCGAAAAGCAACCGGGGGGTCTGTGCAAAGGGGCCCTTGTGTACGCCGTTTCAGACATGACTACTCCCAAAGTGGACGCGGGCACCACGGGAAAGGTGTTGAACGTGGCGTGTGAAGAAACAGGGCCCTGTCAATACGTGGTCGAATGGTCGAACGGTACAAAGGGCTTTCACGATGCCACGGGTTTACCTCTCATCCGACCCTGCCGTTCTAGGGATGAGTAGAGTAGAGCGCCGGAATTTGGCACTTGTAAAGTCGACAGGGCGCGTTCATCGCGCCTGACCGCAGGGTCGACCACTTAGGGGTTTCGTTTGCGGCCACACCGCCGCGACGCAGGCCGTCGTGTGTTCGTTTGCGCCTTTGATTTGCGGGCGCAGCGACGTTTTTCTACTCAATGAAAAGGAAACAAAACATGCCCTCTCATGCACAATCGAAAAATCGAACCCTTGGCATGGATGTCAGCCATTATCAAAAAGACATCGACTGGCCCGCTGTGTACGCAACCGGTGTACGCTTTGTGTTTTGCAAAGCAGCCGAGGGCACGCACCACGTGGACCCTTTGTTTGACGCTCACCTGGAAGCCGCACAAGCCAACTCAATTCTACCCGGATCTTACCACTTTTTTCGAGCGCACAAAGACCCGGAGCAACAAGCGCAGCGCTATTTTGACGCCGCCGCTCATCGCTCTGCGCTCCCGCCGGTGCTCGACTTTGAAACCCTAAACGGAGTGAGCGCCACCGAGGCCATCGTGCGCGCCCGTCGCTTTATTGAAGCGACGGAAGCGCTGTGGGATCGCGCATGCATCGTTTATACTTACCCAGCGTTTTGGAATTTGTTGGGTCAACCGGAAGCGCCGGACATGGGCGAACGCCCCCTGTGGATTGCCCACTACACTACCCACGAGCCGATCCTTCCCCGCCCTTGGAAGGAATGGACGTTCTGGCAATACGACGGCACGGGAGGTCAAGTTTTGCCCAATGGCATGGACGCCGATTTCAACTGGTTTAACGGGTCGGAAGTGGACCTTCACGACTTTCAACGCAGCACAATGCCCACCTTGGAGTTGACACGATGAAAAGCACATTGGAAATCCGCGGCACGGCGGGAACGGTCGAAAAAGCGGGAAACACCACGGTGCGGGTAGACCGCACGGACGTGGAGGGGCGGTTTGTTCGGCAGGAAACGTACACCGCGCGCACGGGCGATGGGAAGGTGAGCCCTGAGTTTAGGAGGGCGGCAGATGCGCGCGCATGGGCAGAACGGCATGCGGGCGCGGAAGGTTCGCGCAAATAAGCATCGGCGACTTCAGCGAGAAACGCTGAGTCGAGTCAAGTCTAGTTGAGTCACCAAACGGAAGCAGTCATGCGTACACAATCCGGTGTGAGCGGACGCGAGCAACCGGGCAGCGAGGAAGCCAAGATCCTCGCGGTCCTGGATACTGCATTGCACCCTTACTACCACACCATCAAGACTCTACCCATCTTCACAGATCTCGTTCTACACGGCCGCACGACACCCGTCGACGCTGTAACGCAACTCGCATTTCAGAATCCTGAAGCGGCGCTCGCGGCGTTCGAAAGCGCTCTCCTTGCTGAAGCGGAGAGAATCGAAAACGACGCTGGACAGGCAAAGCGAGTGCGCGTGTCCAACGCGACGCAGAGTACACAACGCCGCAGCAGGCCCGAGCCGTCCGACGTTGACGTAGAACCCGCGCCGGAAACGAGGCGCGCCCCATGGTCAAGTCAGGTTCAAAAGCCGACAAGCGAATTAACACCGACGCCACCGGCGACCATCCTTCGGTCGGAATTTGGGGATGCGGTTCTGACCCCCACGGCGACGCGCTTGGAATTTCAGTTTCCAGAAATGCCACATCGTGAAGTGTTGGATGCCCTTCGCGAAGCGGGCTTTCGATGGGATGGAGCGACCCGAAAATGGTGGGCGCAGCGCTCAGCACTACGCGAGAAACGCGCGCCAACCATTCTGGACCTGCATAGTCAGAAAGCGCGGGACGCCGCAAAGTATAAGAAGGGTCGATCGAAGAAGCCGCCGGTGGAACCTTCACCCGCGCAAGGCAAGAGCGAAACACCGGCCGTCGTAGCGCCGGTGTCGGTCGCCGAACCTTACCGTGCGACGGAGCGATCACCCCACGGGGTAGAAAAGACCGCTCCGCCGCCGGTGGAACCTACCCAAAGTGATTCTCGAAGTGACATCTTGACGCGTGTACAGAAGCTCCGTGAATTCGCGAACGACTTGGAAGGTCGAGCGCTCCACCGTCGAGACTTTTTGAAAGTTCGAACAGGGCGGACGCCGCTGCAATCGTGGCCCGAACCCGCCATTTCGGACAAAGAGCGGCGTCTCCGAGAAGCACTTGTGGGGTCAGATCTGGAAATTGCCGAAGCGCTTCAGGAAGCCTCGGATCTGCATTGCTGGGCTGATATCATTTCGTCGAATCAGTCGCTTGACCCGGACGATTCAAACGCGGTCGCCGAGCTTTCCGCTGAAGTGCAGCGGGGGATGAACCACGTTGCCGCACTAAAAGAAGCGGACGCCACGAGATGGGTTCCGTCGCAGGGAGCGCGCACCATTCAGGACGCGGAGCGGAGCCTGGACTGGCACGAACGTCGTTTCGACGAGCTGACAGATCGAGATGCGACTCGCAGCCGCGCGCCTCGCGCATTAGCGGATGCGCAAATGGTCGATGATATCCAGAACAACCGCATTGAGATTCGATTCGAACGAGCACCGCCTGAACGCATGGAGTTGCGTCTCGTCTATAATCGCTTTCGGCCAAATTCTGACGGTATGATCTGGCGTAGCAGTCGGGATAACCGCGCTTGGTGGGCCGGTCTGCGGATCTTGAAGGGGCTTCTACCCACCATGCCGGTCGCCCCGAGTCAGGAAGTGAAACCTGCCTCAACGGTTGAGCGCTTCACGAACGCCGTGCCGCCGGCTCATCCGGTGGAGCCACAAGCCCCTTCAGACAGCGAGGCGAGCCGCGCCACAAGCGTTAGCGCTGACCCGTTAGAAACCAGCGACACGGAAGAAAGCGACGAGTCAGAAACAGGCGAATCACCCAAGTCGCTCAACTGGTACGAAGCCAAGAAGGCCGCGCGAATTGAGGGACTTCAGGCGCGCGCCGAAAAATACGGCGAGCAATCGCAGCGCGTAACCGCCGAAGCGCGCAGGCGAGCAGACGTGATTCCGCTTGGACAACCGATTCTTGTGGGCCACCACTCCGAGGGCAGGGACCGACGCTACCGTGAACGAATACGCGGCCTGTATGACAAGGGGTTTCAACTTGGAAAGAAGGCAGAACACTACGCGCACCGCGCCAGTGCCGCTGAAAAAAACGATGCTGTTTCGTCGGATGATCCTGACGCTATTGCAAAAATTCAGGCGAAGGTGGCGGCGCTCCAAACTCAGGTGGAGCGATGGAAAAAGATCAACAAGGTGATCCAAAGTGCCCGCCGGCGGCACAAAGAGGGATGGGAGCCAATTGCCATTACAGGGCTCAAAGAGATCGGCATAAGCGCCTCGATCGCCGAGAAACTTGTACAGAAAGACTTGTTGGGTAGATATGGTATAGCCGACTACCAGTTTAAAAACACCGGTGCCGAAATTCGCCGCCTGAAGAAGCGCATTGCCGACATTCAGGCGCGCGACAATGAGGCGTACCGAGCGCCCGTTCGAATCGGCGACGCGGAAGTGTCAGAAGACCGCGAAGAGAATCGGGTGCGCATTGTGTTTGACGAGATTCCAGCCGAAGAGGTGCGCAAGAAACTACGGTATCATGGGTTTATTTGGGCCCCATCGGTGGGGGCGTGGCAGCGGGCTTATTCGAGTTGGCATCGGCAGGAGGCCGAGCGGCTGGTAGGGGAGATTTTTGGGGTGGAGAAGGAAGCGGCCGATGGACTAGGCTCGGCAGATACAGTGCTTGCTTACAACAACGACGATAATCAATAACCGGTCAGCCAAACCGACCGCCGATGGCGAGTAGGCGAACACGGTCAACGATTGACGCGGCGTTGAAGCATGGAATGGCGGTTGAAATTCAACTGCCAACCTGGTACACGGTCAGAATGCTCAACGAGACCCCAACGCGCGCGCCTCTAATCCGGCACTACCCGCGCGCAGTGCTGGTTCTTGGAACCACAACAATGCTTGTGGCCTGCGGTGGTAGTTCAGAATCCCCAAAACAAGCCGCCGTGCCGATCCTTGCCCGACAGCTCGGCACTTCGGTCACGAAAGTCGAACTTTCTCGCTGTGCCGGTCCTGAACCGGCATCCTGCGGAAACAACGCGACCACCGTTGAGTGGAAGCAGGAATGGGATTTCTCGAATATTCACGATACAACAGTCTACCAATTTTTGGTCCCCCAGCAGCGCGCGTATTTCAAGCTGCAAGTCACTGTGAACCTCTCGGACGAGGTGAATCCACCAAGTACAACAGCGCAGGGCATGTTGCTGTTGTGCAAACCCTACTTCTCTCTGACCTCGTGGAACCGACCGAAGGATCTAATTCGAGAAAAGTGGTGGGAAGCTAAGGAAACCCGCGTCTTCGCTTATTGCTTGAATGGGCCAAAAGCGGTCGCTCGCGAGCTTGACTACAATGATCCAGAAAAAGCGTGCGGCGTTTGCGGAGACGAACGGGAGGAGGCTGTGGCCTTGGTAATCGCCCCCGTTTTTGATCCACCGGCGAATTCATCGGCTACACCATCGGCGTCGGCCGTGCCCGCGTCATCGGCAGCGGGCAACTGACGCGTTTATGGAGCTGGTTTTGACTCGCAGACCTCCACCTGAAAGCCGTCACCGAAGCCGGTCGAGATGAGAGCAATTGGTAATCTGAACACTGTCAGTCCAGCGATTGTGCCGGCCCCCAGAGGCTGCGTTGAACTCGACTTAAGTTCAGTTAGGTAGTCCCAAGAAGAAGGCGACTTCACCGCCGGGAACGTCAAGTACAAGAACCCGTCATCGCGCGGCCGTTCCCCCTCTGCGGGTTTTGGTGGTACCACATAAGCCACGAAACATCGCATTTTTTCGCTATCAAAGGTCCAATATTGGATTGTGGGTTTCCACTCGACCGGTTTGATCGGGGGAGCCGGTTCTCGTGCAATCGCTGCGTAATCACGAGATCCTGGTGGAACCGCTGCACCAACCATGCTCCACGAGCCCGTCTGGGGCGCGACCAGCCAATCCGCCCGCGGGGCTTCAATCCATTGGCCTTGCCGAAGGCCGGCCACACTCCATTGTCCGTGCAAGCTCGCTCGCCCACCCCACGGGAGCGTTATCTCCCGCCAACTTCGCATAGGTGCCAGTTCGCCCCAGCTGCCTCCTTGTATGAAGCCTTGCCAACCGGTGGCTCGCGTAATTTCGCGCCAAGCACCGTTAGGAACGTTGTGCCAAGAGAGGAGGGAGTCGACGATGCCCCACGCACTCCCGTCGGGAACCAGATTCCAAGATGACAACTTGGGGGATAGAATCCAACCGGAAGGCGCCCTTGCGGCTGTCCACAAGCCCGAGGTGGCGACGCGTGTCCAAGCCCCTTGACCCGCAAGTGACCTCCAGGTGCCTGTTGGTTCCAAATTCGACCAAAGTCCGCCGCGAGATTGGACCATCCACAAACCGGAGCCAGCCACTCGCTTCCACCGGGCGTCGGGCGCGTCAGCCCCCGCAGCTCTGCTAGAATCGGCGCTAGTGCCGTTCTGCGAATTTGACGAGCCATCTGACTTTCCTCCGCCGACCGCATCCGACTTAGTTTGCTGTTGGGACGGACTGCCAGTGGATGCCGCAGAATCAGATTTCGGCGGCTTGTTGTCGACCCCGACGGTTTTCGTTCCCGGATCGGCTTGTCCGTTGCTATCATTCTGATCGTCTGGCTTTTTGTCGCTGTTGTTGTCAGTCGGTTGAACAGCCTTCTCGTGCTCGGGTGGCAATTCGTAGACCACACCCAGAGGCAAAAAGAGCAGTGGTTGCGTCTGCGCTGTTCGAGCGTCGGCAGGCGCGCTCTTCTCCCTGTGTACAACCGTCTGAATGGAACGATCTTCAGCCGTGACGACCCCACATCCTGGACCACACTCTTGGAACTTCTCCTTTAGCTCTTTTGTGAACTCAGAGTCATTGGTGGCTTCATAGTCATAGAGATTCGTACGCTGGAAACGTGCGTCCGGCGGTACTGCCGAACGGAACCAGTCTTCGACTTGCAGTGCCCACGCCAATCTGTTCTTGTCACACCACTCGTACAAGGTTTTCCTTTCCTGCTCCTTCACAAGGTTCTTGATTGTCGAGAACTGCGCGGATGCCAGTGGATCGTGCGCTGCAAAGTGATCCAGGGCAGTTTGTAAATCATCAGGCGTGCTTTGGAAAGGCTTTAAGGCAGCACAAGCTCTCAGCGCCCACAAGAAGCCGAGTGTTGGATGTTGGGAGGTCACTGCATAGGCGATCTTGGCGAGTTGGTCTGGACTAGGGGGTGGGGTCGGTTTCAAGTTGGGGCATTGGGTGAGCCCGCTGCTCGGTCCCGAGTACCGCGGCTCCACGAGACATCGAAGCTGCTCCATCATCCACGGCGCGAACGTCGAGTACCCTTTTCGTTCATGCGCAGCAGTACATCTCGATCGATGGTGGGAGATAGCTCCGCCCAGAATCGTGAGCAGGCTGCACCGACCGCATTGAGTCACCCCATCAGCCGTCAGAGCGTCCCTAGGGTCAAACCACCACTGACGGCCGAGACTCCTAACAACATCAAGGCGATCAGTTTCCTTGTCGGCAGTGTTGGTGTGGAATGCAATATTCTCGCTGTTGGTGGCTAGTTTGAATGCGGTATAGATCCAAGCTTGGCAGTGTAGAGCCGCTTCTTTCTTGGCGTCCGCGTCGCTATGCAAGTTGTCGAGCGCCGAGGGCGAGCACCGCTTGAATATCGAATTGAGGCGATCAAACCGACCTGCTTGATCCTGAGCAGTCGCGACATCGCGTTCTAGCTCCCCCAGAGATCTGCCGGGATCACTAGTGCTCAAGTTATGTACAGCGTTTCCCGGAATCAATTTGAGGGAGAGTTCGAGGGCAAATTGCTCCCCCTCTCGCGAGGGGCTTCCCGCTTCGAGCGCAGCCATGATTGCTTGCCACAAGGCCGTATCCGCCAGTGGTTTCGTGCGACCTCCTACCAAAAGTGATTTTGCTGCGGTTAGAACAATTACCCCGTCATCTTTGGAAAACGGCAAATCGGGGACGCTTCGAACCATCAACCACTTCACGCCGTCCAACAGCTTTTGAACGGCAACATCGGGCGGTTGGGGTACAATTACGAAGACGCGGAACTCCGTGGACGCGCTAAGAAACTCGTCAGCTTCCTTCCACACTTCGCTGAACGCTTCGTAGTTCGGTGAGGTGGCTACACCGGAAGTTTGAAGCGAATTCTGGGGAGCGTGCCAGTTCTTCTTGTTGGACCAGAAGCGCCCGGCATACGCTCTGGTGTTCATCCAATAATAGAACGCGGGCAACTGGCGCAAATCGTCTGGTCCCTCGCTAGGGGGTGCACCGGTGGGGCGAGCCAGGTTAGCGGAGCACGACGAGCTGTCGGCGAGGCCCGTCTGATGTTGTACAAGTATCGTCAAGCAGAGCAAGAATTGAGTCAGCTTAATGTAAAAGTGAATGCGAATGCCGCGCTGGGTCTCCGGCACTGAGTACACGGTGCCCCCTACTTGCAGGAGAAAATTTGAGTTGGCCCTGACACTTTGAACTGGTAGCTTTGCCAGGGTACATTGCCTGAACTGGGACAACGGTAGCTACAGGTAATGACTTGATCCCTTTTGAATGGGAGTACCACCTTCCCATTTGCCGCAGGTACGCCGCCGCAACGACCATCGGTTGCCCCTTTAAGGTGGATTGTTACAAACTCGGGGCTGGGAAGACGGGGTTGGACGGTAGGGAAAGGCATGGTCGTCGTGAGCGCGGTGGGTGAAGGTTGGGGGACGGGCGTCGCCGTGGTTGCGATCAGAAGCCGGAGTTCATCCGCGTCGTCCAACACACTCGTGTCTTTGGGCAACGTGACCAGCCGAAATACCTTGCCTTTCGTGGGTGAGGCAAACGCAGCGGCCCTAACGGGCTGATCGGCGGCTCTAACGTAACAAGGGTGATTGTCTTCCTCATCAAAACCCTTATCGGGACAGGATGGTGCATTGGCGGGATCGCCGGCGAACCGCATCACCCCAGCTTCAACCGCGGCACGTCCCGCGGTTATAGTGGCGCCGACGGCCGCGAGGACGACAGATTCCAATGAGCCTGATTCCGGGCACTCGATCTTGAGTGCGTCCACGCACTTGCATCTTGTTGGTGTCGCCGCGATCTCGATTGATCCGCTCTTCGCTTGAATCCCGTGTCCAGTGGATTCCACAAAAATTGATACGGGAGTGTCGTCAACTTCAACCGTCAAGCGACCGGACTTCACGGTGAGAACCTCAACCTGCGGCGTTTTGGGATCACGAAGAACCTGGACTCGAGTGCCTGGCCATAGTTGCGCGGTGGCGTGATCGTGAAAACGCACGGCCTGAATCTTCCCGGATTGGGCGGTAAATTCGTCTCCCGCGCGAATATCCTGGAAGGAGGAGACTTCCACGTGCTGTTGCAGTTGATACAGCCGGTAGTGGGCTGCGGCCGAGCCGCCAGCGAACAGTACCACACTCGCCGCAGCGATTTTGGCACGTCTGCCCAAACCGCGATCAGTATCCAGCCTCTTTCCCGCACTTGTCGGCCGGCGAACGTCAAGCAGCACCAGCGGATGAATGATCTTTCGAAGCGTCGGCAGCACGCCGACCTCTGTTTTTGTTGGCGCGGAGTAAACCCCGCTATTTGTATCCGATTCTCGAGAATGGTCTATTTCAGCTAACTTTCGGTCGTTGGTATCCGGCCGGCGTTTTGTTTCCTCGTTGACTTGTGCCAGAAGTGCGCGCGCGCCCACGGGATTCACGGGTATTCTTAGAGTCAAGGTTCCGCGCTCGGCAAATTGCTCCTCGCACGAACTTCGATTCATATCTGTCGCGTAGGCGACCCCAGCCAACACCTGTCCAAGAGGTTGGCTGCCGAAGCACTCGGCTATCCCATCCAACCCTCCAAATTCCAGCTCCAGCGGCTGAAGGGCTCTGCGCACGTGATCTTCGCAATCAGACACATCTGGAAGGAATTCAAACTCAAACCCGGTACCATCGAACCGAACTTCGCGAGTATTGGGTTTTATTGGACCTCGCTTCTTGGGGTCTTTCGGTGGTGGGAATGCGTCAGTGAGACCTTTGACGACCACGGACCCATTCCAGGCCGGCAGTTTTTCAAGTTCGCTCACTGGCAGACGAATCTCGGTGCCCGGATAAATGACGGTGTTGCTCTCTCGTTCCGGTTGCGCACGAATCACTCGTCCTGCTCGCGAACGAAGCGCTAGCTCCAGGAGCAGGTCGTAGATGCGTTTTTTCAGTGTGTAGATTCGCCAAAACCCCCACGCCGTTCTAAAGAGCGAATCCCCGTCCAGTGGGCCTGGGTCTTCTCCAGGGGCCACCACTTGTCTCTGGCCACCGTAGGCTACCGTAACCGTGGGCGGCCGAACGCCAACGTTGAACGTCACTCGATATCGTTCTGCGGCCATCGCGCTGACCTCTTCACCGAGAGAATACGCTCCCGAAAGAGATGACGCAATCCGACGCAATAAGCCACTTGAGCCGCACCTAGCGGGCGGACGCTCCGCGCTTCGCGCGCGAGACTAGCAGATTTTCGTTTTGCGACGGGATTTATTTTTGTTGCTGCTCAGACCGCAACTGGCGCGACAGTCGGTTGCACAACCCGTCGCAACTTTTGTTTTATCCGTCGCGGTCGCGATTTTCGAGAAGTTCGCCTTCGCTCGGCCCGGAAAACCGAGCAGGAGGCAATGGTCACCATGGTTGAGTGTTGGGGAGAGTCACAGGGTGCCGCGATGCGCCGCGCACTGATCGACGCGCGTGTTTTTCTCTACCGCGCGCAAATGCGATTGGACCGCTTGCACCGCCGTTCGAACGGCCAAGGAAGGTAGGCAGCCATGGAAGTCGCCATGTTCCATTCGACGGACGCGGACACCTCAGTATACTTGCCCGGCTGTTTTGAACCTACCTTCAACATTCCAATGAACCGCGTGTCGGGTGGGTTTCTTCGCGGAGAGAGCCTTCTCAGTCCTGCGTGGTTTGTGGACGAAGTTCCTTGGCACGAACTTGGCTACGGACCGCTGATTGTGCCTATTTCGCTCCGTGACCTGATGGTGGGCACGGCCAACCTGAGTCCGTACATTGAACGCGCTGCCAAGTGCACTCTGGCGCTTGCTTATTCCGCCACTGAAGACTGCCAGGTGTTCAATCAAGCGTTTTGCGCCATGCGACGCTACGGGTATGAAACAGCCCTCCGTCGCGTCAACTTCTCGGGCGCAGCGCTTGATGTTGTGGAGAGCGCCAATCCTGACATCGTGGTCGTGGACTGGCGAGACTGCGTGCTACGAAGCGGTAGGATCCGCCCTGACGTGCGGCGCACGATTTCTGCGTGGGTCGACGCAGGTATCAATGTGGTGGTTGAGGGCTTGTTCTCGACGGAGACATGGGCAGCAGCAGCTCAATCAGGTGCCAATCTGCTTCGCCTCCCGTGGTCAATGAGGTAGCGGGGCCTATCGCGAAGTGATTGCTTGCCGTCGCCGTCATCCTGTCGCCATTTTTCCCAAGTGCGAGCGGCTTGCAACCGATCGGGACGATTCTCCGTGCCGCCGAGCGAATCGCTACCGTCACCGTTGACAACACCACCAACACTACGACCAGAATCGCCACCGGTTGTGCTCGGACTCTCACGTCAGAGTTTTTAAGTTAATCCTGGCCGGCGCGCGCAGTTCGCCAAGCGGGGTCTACCGACAGTCGCAAGCCGGTGACACAACCCGAGCGTTCTTGCGTTCCGTTCTGCGTTGCCCCACGCTCCCCGTGGTCTGCGCTAGGTGGCGTTCCGGGCGTGCGATTGCGCCGTTCTTGTTCGTGCTCGCCTCACTTTGTCGCGGCCACAGCCAGTGCGCAAACCCCGCCAAACGGTGCACCTAAATCCGCCCCGCCATCGCCGCCGTCCGTTTGTTGCGCAAGCGCCTCCCTCACAACGGCGCGCGCGCCTTGACTTTAACCCAGGATTGTGTGGCGGCGTACTCAATGAACAGTATTTTCGGAGTGAGGTCGCGTCCTGACGCTTTGGATGGATTTTTTGGGCGATTCAACGGCGCCCGATGTGGTTCACGTCACGTTCGATCGCATTCCGGGGAGAGTGCGCGGCACCGTTGTGTACACCGACGCGCAAGGCGTATCCAGTTCGGCAGATGTGGCAACGCGCACCTCTTCAGATCTCGGGGCGGCGCAGCCATCGCCGTTACCTGACGGGCCCCCCTCGTTTGCTTTTCGGCATGCACCGCGTCCACAACCACCAGCAACTCGCGCGCGAGACAGTGAAGCGTACCGACCGCCCGTTCAAATTGGTGGCGCGGAAGTGTCAGTTTAGGTCATGGATCCAAGCTATTATGCGCCAAATGAGATAAGTGTTACCCGGTCCGCGGAGCCAGTCCGATAATCGCAATTCTATGGACGGCACCGACTTCGTTCGCATTTGTCTGGGCGCTTTTCTCATCGCCTTCCCTGCCGTTAGCACGTTGGAGGCCCGTCGCCAACAGGAGGAGAACGAAAGGAAGCGCCTAAAGGCCCTACGGGCGGCTCCCCGTGGGGGGGCGCATGAGCGGGGCAAACGGCCCGCGTACGCGGATGGCCGCTACACTTGGAGCGCCCACCGCAAAAAGGGTACGCAGCGTCAATTTCTAGCGCTTCGTGGCACGAGGCCCCGCAAACCGGGCGATGAGGAGGCCATATTCCCCTTCGAGGTGCTGCCCGACACGGTTTGCGCGTCTGCATCCGATCCGACTGATGGTGACCAATTCGACGATGTTACCGAGGTGCCGGCTCAGATTGCGGAGCTGAAGACGCGCCTTCTGGGGGATGAAACGCGTGAGACGGTCTTCGCGGTCCTCCAGCAAGGGATCGAGTCAGTCCTTTTTTGTCCACCCAGCGCTCGCTCGCTCACTATCTACCGGTTCGTGCACTCTCTGCCATTTCATTATGAGTTGACGTGCCCCATTGTCGGCTACCGGAAAGAGTTGCAGTTGGCGGCGCCATTGGATCCTCGCCGCCGACCTGAGCACGTGCGTAGCCAGCACAATTGCCGAGCCTTGGAGTTCCCGCATGTGGTTGACGCGCAGTACGCCGCAAATCCAAGGCACTTCCTAGACTGCCTTCTATACACGTCCAGTGTTAGGTTGCCGGAGCTTGATGAGAATAAGAGAGCCAAGATGCTGTGCTTTACCACCCTGTGGGCGCTAAAAACACTGGTCATCTACTCGCCAAAACTTCGGCCTCGTGACATTTGGGGGCAACTCTTCGAACTTGCGATTGCAGCAGACTGCTCGCCCCAGCAAACCGTGGAAAGCATGAGAAATGGGAACGTTGAGTTCTTCAGAATCATGGAGATGGAAACGCGACTTTCGAACTTTCTCAGTCGGAACCCCAAACGCTGCCAATCATGCGGAGTGACACTCTCGTGAAACCTTCAAGTGAACACAATCAGAACCTTGATCCCCAGGAGCAAGGTTTGCAAGATCCTGACGGCGCAAACCACGACCTGTTCGTCGCGATTCGAGACTGGGTGCTCGTCCGTGCGGCCCCCCTGCACGGTGAGCAACCGCCAAGGCCGTCTGTTTGTGGGACTGAAGCCGCTAAGGAACTGCGATCATGTATCGAAGAATCACTTGCATTTCAGCGCAACTCAAACTATCTGGTCGATCCTCCGTTGGACGAGGAGGACGCCCTACCGTGGAGTCATCATGCAATCGATGCCTTCCAGGCTAGTTTCCGTGCCGTCCTAGTTGCTCCTGCGCCGTCCACCACGCCGCTGCGACGTTGGCTTCTGATGTCTCTCGTTGCCATAGTGTGCACGGCGGTCAGCCTACCGATCCTGACGCTATGGACCAGAACGCGGCAAGCGGCCCCGGAGGCCATGTTGTCGCCGCCTCCGGATTCAGGACTCCAAGAACCGTCGTGCGCACAATCCCATACGGCCGCGAGCGAAATTCCCGCACCGTTGGAGATTTTGACCGCTGATCAACTTACGGCGAGATACAGTGCAGCCCGAGGGCGCCTCTACGAGGTTTGCACCGATTGGGAATTGGAGAGCGTTGAGGTATGCGATGAAGGAGCCTCAACGGCACAGATTGAAGCTTGGAAGAAGCGGATCGCTTCCCAATCGACGCCACAGTCCACTATGCTTCAGGACTCAGACGGCTTTTTGGGCATTATGCCTATGCCACTGAGACAAGGTGTTACGAATACGGTCCCAGAGCTGATGAGTAGAACAAGGCGCTTCTTCGCCGAGGATCTGCCCAGCCTCTCCTCAGCTCTTCAGCAGTCCTCTTTGAAGGAAGACAAGAATGCGCTCAAGGCGATATGCCACCTTCGCGACCTTGTGGCTGCTACAGGGGATGCGCCAGCGATGCCACCTTGGCTCAGCGGAGGCTGCTGGGCGATCACGCCGTCTTGAAAGGACACGCTCATGGGAATTTTTCGTCGACTCTTGTTAATAGGCTCGTTGTTGATAGGCATGCTCGTATCGCAACCCTCGCGTCTGAACGCTCAGGAGGAAGCGCAGAAGGACGAAAAGGTCACCGTCTACATGTTTTCGGCGATCCGCAGCGACGATACGTACCTCGGTACGGTACTGGAGAAGTTGGTTGCTGAGGTCAACAAGAGCGGCAACAAGATCCGGGTCAAGGTGATACGAAATTCTGCGGGAGCGGTTGAGAATCCTATTATTCAGAAATTGCTGAAGACGAAAGAATTGGGCATCGGAGCCTTAACTGCCAAAGCCTATGGCGCAGTGGCACCAGCCGGAACGAACCAGGATGGCAGATTGTTGGAACTTAGTTCCTGTCAGAAATCTCAGTCGGGTCGCGCTGCACTTGTTCAACGTATGTTGCCTCTGATGAAAAAAATCGATGGGCGCGTGCTCGGGATGCTCGATGGTGGACCTGTGGTGCTCTTCTCCAAAAGCCTGATTTCCGGTCTCGATGGCATCAAGGGGAAACAGACACTCATCTTCGAGAATGACGCTTTCGCCACATCAATACTTACCGCCCTAGGCCTTTCGCCGAAACAAACTGATATCACCCTAATACAGGCCCACGCGGGCGAAGCCGCCACGTTCGCTGTCCACATGCCGCTGGGCTTTGTGAAGGAATTCAAGCTCGATCAACCCGTCGGCGCTTTGAAATCCCTCCAGACGAATATGCCTGTTGGCTACGCCATCAATCAGAGTGTGGGTTACATGCTCGCAAATTCGTCGCTAGTCGCGGCGATGAAGTCCGACGCTGCACTAACAGAAGCAGTTATGTTGTTTGCAAAAAAGGCTGGGAACGAACTCTCAAAAGCCATGTGGACCGCGCACACGGCTGGTCTTACTGGACTCAGGATCGAAACCAAAATTCCGGCGGAAGGGTTGGCACGCATCAAGGCTTGGGATACCGAGTGGAAGGCCAAGACGTGCGTTAGATGCGCGACCGACGTAGATTGGAAGAGCATTGCGGCCCTGTGCAATGGGTAGCTCTCCCACCCTCGTCGTTCTCTTCACTGGGTTGGCCGCGCTAGGTTGCACTGGTGGCCTTGCGATCCCAATTGACGCGCACCAATTCGCGGTCAATCTACTGGCGGAAGATCAGTGCCGTCCTTCGGTAGCTGCGGTTGAGGAAGTCTTTTTGCAGAGCATTCCTCAAAGTCTAGTCCTGCTCGAAGGCGCGACCGAGGCGCAATCAGATGATCTCCGTTTGGCTCTTCTTACGCGAACCTATTGGATCTTCGGCCTTCTGGCGCGGCATCATCGGCAGGATGGGTGGGGACGCGCGCACTCTCGCGGTTTCGAACTCGCTAGAAAGCAAGTCGCATCGTGGGACGCGAGCCTCGAACGGGCACTGATGGAGTCCGGGGTCATCGAAGAGTGTCCACAAATTATTGAGAAACGGCGACGAGGCGCGCGAAGCGCGTTGGAGGCATGGACTGCAAAACATGACCTAACTTCCGCGCGAGCTTCAACGTTGCTCTCACTTGCCTTGCACCAACTGGTACTTGTTGAAAGCCGCTTTGATACAACCTGTCCAGGGTTGGGGAGCGTCATCGGCATCTTGGAAGCCCTACGTCGAGGCTCTGGGGGCACGGAGCCGTTTGCAGGTCCACCATTCTGCAAGCACGAGCGCGGTCTGGTCGAGATCTCGCTCGCCCTAGCAATGAAGGCGGCCGAGAATCGTGATTGGCGACCGCCCTCCGATGTGAGGCAGATGTTCGATCTTGGGATGATCTTGTTGAACTCACCAGAGCGACAATCGTGGCCCGAATTCCTCTGGGATCAGATGGACGGAGGGGTCATCACGCGGATCCGTGCGAAGGAGATGCTGATCGCGCTTGAGCGGGAGGCTAGAACGCCGCTCTCTCCCTTTCAGCTTACCATGACAAGATTTGCGATAAAATACTATGGGGAATTGGCCCAATAGTCAGGCGAGGTTTTCGGTTTTCGCACACCGCGCGCGGATTTTGGAGCGGCGGCGAGCGGCGATTCCAAGTAACGCGAGCACGAAGCCTGGCAAATGCGCGGGCGATTTGTCACTCCCACGCGATGCTCTACACGCGCAGCTACCGGGGTCTTCACTCTCATTGATGCATGTGCCGCCATTACAGACACCGTCCGCGCATCGTGTGCCATCCAAGACGGCTTGTTGCTCACATCCTACGCCCGATGTGCAGACGATCGCTTCGTGACAGTCATCGATTGGATCGCACGAGGTCGGTGTGCCTGCACAGGTGCCGGTAGCGCATACGTCGTCGAGGCTACATGGGTTTCCGTCGTCGCAAGACATGCCGTCAGCTTTGATGGGATTCGAGCAATGGCCCGTCTTCGCATCGCAAGTGCCGGCCTCGTGGCACTGGTCCTGGGCCGAGCACATGACCGGGGCTTCACCCTTGCAAACACCGGATTGGCAAGTGTCAGTCTGCGTACATGCGTCCTGATCGCTGCAATGGGTTCCGTCGTCCTTCTTGGGGTTGGAACACTCGCCGGTCTCCGAATCGCACGTGCCGACCTCGTGGCACTGATCTTGCGCCAGACACTTGACCGGATTTTCACCAGCACAAAGACCTGACTGACAGGTGTCAGTCTGTGTGCATGCGTCCTGGTCATTGCAGAGGGCTCCGTCGTCCTTTTTGGGGTTGGAACACTCGCCGGTCTCCGAATCGCACACGCCGACCTCGTGGCACTGATCCTGCGCCAGACATATGACCGGGTTTGCACCAGTACAGAAGCCTGTCTGACAGGTGTCAATTTGCGAGCACGCATCTTGGTCGTTGCAAGGAGCCCCATCAGGCTTAGGCGGGTTGGAACATGTGCCGCTACCCGGACTACAAGTGCCCGCGGTGTGGCACTGATCCTGAGCAGTGCAGGTGAGGGGGTTTGCGCCAGTGCATGCTCCAGCCTGGCACGTGTCGGTCTGCGTACATGCGTTGTTGTCGTTGCACGCCGCGCCATCTGCCTTCATTGGGTTGGAGCAGGTACCGGTGCCCGGATTGCAGGTGCCGGCGATATGGCACTGATCCTGAGCAGTGCAGGTGAGGGGGTTTGCGCCAGTGCATGCTCCAGCCTGGCACGTGTCGGTCTGCGTACATGCGTTGTTGTCGTTGCACGCCGCGCCATCTGCCTTCATTGGGTTGGAGCAGGTACCGGTGCCCGGATTGCAGGTGCCGGCGATATGGCACTGATCCTGAGCAGTGCAGGTGAGGGGGTTTGCGCCAGTGCATGCTCCAGCCTGGCACGTGTCGGTCTGCGTACATGCGTTGTTGTCGTTGCACGCCGCGCCATCTGCCTTCATTGGGTTGGAGCAGGTACCGGTGCCCGGATTGCAGGTGCCGGCGATATGGCACTGATCCTGAGCAGTGCAGGTCACCGCTGGACCAGCAACGCACGCACCGTTTTGGCAAGTGTCGCTGACTGTGCAAGAGTCCCCGTCATTGCACGCGGTGCCGTTGGGACCACAGGAAGCGGGAACGACTTTGGCCCAGGCGGTGAACCATCGATCGTAGCTTGCGGCAGGGAGGTCAGCAGCTTCCTGGATCGTCCACAAAGTTGTATCATCTGTGGGGTCAACTACCGTGCTGCTGTAGTCACCCCAGCGATTGCGGTTGGTGCTCACGGACGGCTTGTAATATGGAGCAATACCAGCTTGGAATGTGCTGTCGGCCTGGACGGTGTTCAAGGGATCGCTGCCCGAGCGAAAGGCGTAGTTGGCGCTTGCATATTGGCTAGACGAGAACCGAGAATACCCAATGAGCGCATCATTGTTCTTGTTAACGGCGATGCTCGGGAAGGCATAGAATTTCCCACTGTTCGGGTCGTCGATCAAGCCCCGCTGGAGAATGGACGCATCGGTAGCGAGCTGCCACCACTGGATCGAACTCCGTGTCGGACCTGCCGCCGGCTGAAAGATTGTGTGCGCCGTCCAGAGAGAGCCGTTTCGATAGACCACGTTATGGAGGCGATCGTCGTTGGTTTGAATTTTTTGTGCGGAACCGCTTTGTGGCGCGAAATCGGCGTTTCCGGAACCGCTCGTAGCCCATGAGTTTGGCGCGTTGGCGTAACCCACAAGCTGGATCGTGGGTGAGTTCGTCGGGCCTGTTGCGCGCCGCAACCGGAGGCTCCCGGGGTTTACGCTCCACCTCTGCAGAAGGTAGAGATCGTCCACCAAACTGTCGAGTTCGACTGCCGGGGAAGGGGCCCCATTAGCGTCCTGAAAATAGCTGTAGTCCACGGCGATGCCCGCCACCATGTCCGATTTGTCGAACAAGTAAAGACGCGAGGTCGAGAAGGCGTTGTTTGCCACGGTGTAGAGGTTGACGCTGACGGCGACCCACTTCTTGTTGAAGCCCAAGCTCGGGAAGTCCGCCCAGATCAGGTTCTGACCGTCCGCATCGATCCTGTAGCCCGTCCACACGCCTGTGGGGTCGGATGTATTGGACATCGCGACGAGAAGGGACGAAGTGGCCGACTTAGCGTCCGCGCAAGCCACGAAGATCCATCGATTGCTGTAAGGGTCGAAGATGATCTTCGGGTCGAACGGGTCTGGATTCTGGAGAAAGGACCAGAAAGAGGCCAAGCTGAACGTGCTAATCACGCCGCCACTCTTGTTTTGGATTCGGATCTGCGTATTCAGCGTCGTGGTCACGTGATTGGGTCCGACAGCACCCTGGGTGTCCGGCGGAATGGACGTATTGTTGTCGCCGAGTGCAACGAACGTTGTGACCGACGGCGGGGCCGCCGGATCTGGAAGCGGCCCCGGGGCGGGTTCCTCGTTGCCGTTTGGCAGCAGGTCGGGTTCGACGGGCTCTGAGCTGTCAAGGCGCAAGGGGCTTTTCGCGGGGAGAGGAAGAGGGCCTGGGCTGACCGGTTCTCCAAGGTCCATTGTTGTTGAGGGCATACGAGCAGCATCTTCCACGGAAATGTCGGTGGGGGTCGCAGTACCGAATCGAGGAGCCGAGTCCGTCTCCAAGACGGACTCGTGGCTCCATGCCAGAGAAGATGCCCCGGTTTGGGCGAGGTCGTCCGTCGACTTTGTATCGGCGGACTCAAGACAAGCGGCGAAGGAGAGGAGCAAGGGGAGGAGGAAAGGCAGGGCCCCTCGGGGGTTGAGCTGCGCACGCCCTTCCCAGGTTGAGGTTGCGGGCGCTTCTTTTTTCGTGCGAGAGGACATAGTCGAATAACCTCCACCAGCGTTCCCGCGAACCTGCGGGTACTGCCAGTTGTGCGGAAAACCAGCATCGGTCCGACTAAGAGTCAGAGCACCTACTAATCTCATTGGTCACGATCTGCTGAGGATCGGCGGATATTAGGACGCAATTGCTTGTCTCATCGCTCCTCGGTAGCCAACACACGATGCAAACAGTTAACTCATGATATGCCATCGACGGTACCTCGCTGCACCCACCATGCCGGACCTTTGGCGTTGCTCGCCTTCGAGCGAGACGACTCAAAAGAAGGACTTCTTTCTCAACGACCGTAGAGCGCCGATGGCGGACCTGAACAAATATGCAAAAAGGGGTCACCGAGTTCGGCATCGCACTCCACGCATCACAAGCCCATTGCATTCTCGTTCCAAGTTGTATACGCCCTCCCTGTGCTTCCCCATGGGCGGTGTTTTCGGCGTTTCGCGCTGTATTGTCCGTTGCTAACTGCTGGGCGAGATTTCCAGCGCACCACACAAGCGGGGGACGGCGCCTCTTCTGATGGCAAGGGTAGGGTAGCATGCCGTCTCGGTTGAACGGATGCACGTGAAGTACGTCACCCCAACCGTTGCCTTTGCGCTGTCCGCTTCGCTATTGGGGCTCGGTAGCGCGCTGGCGCAAGACGTTAGTCGCGACACGCTCGTGCCCACTGTCGTCCCGTTGCGATTGGAGTACACCCAAGCTCCCGGCTGCCATGACGAAGAAACCTTCCATCACGCGGTTGCAAGCTTCATGGACAAGGGCGCCGACCCGTTTGTCGCCACATCCGCCAGTGTGCTGCGGGTGACGTTTCGCAAGGTGCCAGGCGGTTACCGCGGCGCTTTGCAACGGGTTCCTGCCGTTGGCGAACCATGGCCGGAAGAAGATTGGACCGGTGCTACCTGCGACGGCGTGTTTCGCGAAATTGCCCGCATGGCCAGCTTGCGCGTGTTGGGCCCTCCCGCACCTCACCCGGCGCCGCCGCAACCATCAACGCCAACCCCTCCCGCTCCCCCCGCGGATCCGATACCATCGTCTCAACCGCCACCACCGTTTGCCGCGAGCCCGCCCCAGCGCCCACACCTTGAGTACACACCACCCATGGATCTAACCCTGACCCTAAGTACCGCCGTGCTCATGACGGCCGGGTTTACCGCCGATGTTGGGCCCGCCGTTCAGTTGGCCGGGGGCCTTCGTTATCAATGGTTTTCGGTGGACTTGGAGCTGCGCGGCGTCTTTCCGGGCCGGGCGGAGACGAATCAGCAATTGGACCCGACTGCACCACGTCCACCCAAAGCCTTTGATCTCAGCCAACTCAGCGCCCAGTTTGTCCCATGTGCGCACTTTGCTACCTATTTTGCAGGGTGCGGCGTCATCGGCGCGTACGCCTTGGTGATTCAGGATGACGCCGGTACAGGCTTTTTGCCGGGCTGGCACATCGGTCCACGCTTCGCGGTTGAAGTGCCGTTTGCCGAGCGTTTTGCCGTGTTCGGGTTTGCGGAAGCGCTGTTTGCCCCGCTCGGAGCCGCCCAATACTATTCTGTGGATCCTTCGAAGGGAACAGACGCTCCGGGCACCATTTGGTACTTATCTCCGGTGTTGGGTTTTTTCGGAGTTGGTGCATCGGTGAAGTTTCAATGAACGCAACCCAAGTGTACGCATTTCGGCGACCTGGAACGTTTGCGCTTGTAGCGCTGCTCGTCACGAGCGCATGCGAATTGCCGGTCCGGCCTGGCGCGGACCATGACGGTGAGGGCGGGTCAGGGGGCTCTACCACCGATACCAGCGAAGCGGGAAATGCCCCAGTTTGCGCGGGCGCATGCCGTGAATGGAAACCCGCTTGGTTTGATGAAGTGTCCATGTTTTGGATTGGACCACCCGATCAAGCCCCGCCGTGCCCCGATTTTGCGCCGATCGCCGGGTCAGAAGGGTATGCCGATCTGACTGTGGAAGAAACCGTTTGTCCCGCTTGCGTTTGTTCACCCGCCGGTTGTTCCCTCCCTGAAATCATGTCTGTTTCTGCTGGAAAATGTGTCGATGGAGAACCGCCTTCCATCGACTGGGTATCGCCGGCATGGGAAGGCGCCTGTACCAACCAAGGCGCGATCGAGCCGGGTATTTCTTGCAACGGCGAACCCTGCGCCCAAAGTTTGACCATCGGACCTACCACAGTAGAAACGTGTCAGGGTTCCGCCCAAGGCACAGCTCAATTCCCAGAACTTTCGTGGGGAAAGATTGCCAAAGAATGCCTCATCGGTCCCTTGGACGGGGACGGATGTTCCACCGGACAGGCGTGCGTCCCAAACATTCCTGAAGGGTTCTCGCTCTGTGTTTATAGGTTCGGCGACGATGCCGCGTTCGACTGTCCAGAAACCTACCCAGAACGCCACGTGGTGTACGCAGGGGTCAACGATACCCGAGGGTGTGAGCCGTGCACCTGTGGCGAACCGATGGGCGCGGCATGCTCGGCCGTCGTTGAGGTTCACACCAATTCAACGTGTGACGCGCTGGTTGCCGCTGCGACCGTGAGCGTCACAGACTCCGCCTGCGTGGACCTACCATCGAACGGTCCATCGTTGGGCAGTAAATCCGCCGCCTGGGTAGAACAGATCGCGGGCACATGTACACAAGGCGGCGGCCAGGCAATTGGGACGGTTCTGCCCGCGGGGCCAGTCACCCTGTGTTGCGATGACGACCTTTCAATTCCCAAATAGCTTCCAACAGGGCTTTTTGAGCTTTTGCTTCTTTTTGTCACTGGACCTGTCCATTTTTTGATTTGCGGCCAATAGACGTTGTGAGTCCCAGGTTGAACCCGTCGAACGAAACGCCTCTCACATTTGAGGATCTGTACGCGGAGCACGCGCCCCGCGTACAGTCCCTATTGTGGTTGCTCGGCGTTCCGCCTGCCGAACGCGAAGACGTCGCGCAAGAGGTTTGGTCAGAAGTGTACCGTTCGTTGGTTCTGTTCACCCCCCGACGCGGTTCGCCGCGCGCATGGATCGCGGGCATCGCTCGAAATGCGGCCCGAGAATGGAAGCGTACACAACGACGGCGGCCGGAGTTTTCAACAAGCACCAACGTGGAACCTATCTCCGAAAAAACGGCCGAAACAGCCTTTATCGGAGCGCAGCGCATAGCGGCATTGTGGCGGATTTTGGAACGCACCGTCCCCAACCCAGAGCAGCGCGAAGCGTTTGTGTTGTTCGCGATTCATGGCCTGACGGTGGACGAAGTTGCTTCTGCGACCGGCACGCACCCGCTCACCGCGAAGTGGAGAATTGCAATGGCGCGACGGAGGTTCAAACAAGAAATGAGCGAGGAAGAGCGGCGCACGTTCGCCGCAATTCTACCCGTGTTGAGCGTGGATGAATTTGTAAAGGCCGCCTCCGAAACGCACGTCTCGGAGGATGAAGTCGCGCGTGTGTGGGAGCGGGTTACCGCGCAGATTGAGGCCGAAGGCGGCAGTATTCACGATCCCCTTGGTGGGACCGCCCCTCCGGTTACTTCCAACCCTCCCGTGTATAACTTTAGCGGTCGCACGATTGCCGCCACTCTCACGGGCACCTTCCTTGCAGGTGCACTTGCCGGTGCAATTGCGTACTCCTTTGCCCTTGAGCCACGCGTGATCGTCGCCTCCACAACCATTGATGCGGAGCCGCAACCCAAATCCATCCCAACCGCGGCTCCAACGCCTGAACCGAGCCCCACTGCATCCGTTCACGCGGTCCCGGAAACCAGGCCAGCACCGCGTCCATCGGATGAGTGGCTTTTGGAAAGAGCGCGCAAAGTTGGGCCGGAGGAAGCGCTACAGCTCGTAGAAAGGCACAGCCGACTCTACCCAAAGAGCGCTCGCGCCGCGACCCGGGAAGAACTCGCTGTGTACGCACTTTTGCAACTTGGGCGCCGCAACGAGGCCAAGCAGCGCGCCGTTGCCTTGGTGCGAACATCTCCGAAAAAACGGGTTGCGATGGAAAATTTGTTTGGCGAGTCAATTTTTTGAGATTCGAGCTATCCATTTTTTGATTTGCGGCCAATAGGTAGGCTGAACCCAAAACGCAAACTCTGAACCTTGCCGGTTTCCGGGAGGGGTGAAGGCGTTGGCCCGCTTTTCCCCCCGGGCGGTGTAACGGCTTTCACCTCTCTCTGAAGCCGGTAAGGCAACTCGAAAGGTTGTATAGCGCTTTCTCTTTACCCATGCCCGCATGGGTAGATTCATGTTTGGTTTGTTCATGATCTGACGGTTGATCGGCTTCATGGAGGGGACGCGCGCGCGTTTGACTCTCTCATCCCTGCCGGGTGCTGCGTGCGTCCTTTCCCTGAAGCCGATCAACCCATGTGGACATCAGGTTTTCCTCGCCGATTGCAGTGAGGACACACGTTCGCAACGCCCGCGTTTACAGCCCACGTGCGCGGCGCCCTTGCCGAATGTGTCTCCTCGCTGGAATCGGTGAGGTTCATCGCGCAGGAAAACTCACCGGTTAGACGGTGGAAGGTGCGGCCACGCGACCCGGCAGCGACCCCCCCGGACAGGCCGCGCAAGGCTGCACCTTCCCACCGTTGGGGGCACGGACTCTACCCATGGCAATGATCGGTACAATCGTCACGTTTTTGCTAGGCGCATGCGTCGGCCTATTGGTAGGGCTTTTCCTTCAGGGCGGGCAACGCATCGAACTTGCGAAACGGGCTCTATTGCAAGAAAAAATGCTTGCCAAGCAAGCGCGCGAACAGGCCCAAATGTTGGCCGATCAAGCCGCGAATTTGGCGGCCGAGCAACACGCCGAAACGCGCGCGCAACGGTTGACTTTGTTCACCGAGTTGGAGAGTCAGATCGCCGCGACCGGTTCGGCCCTCGCCGCTCAAATTCAGGAAACGGCCAAAGAGTACAGCAAAGATCTACGCTTGGCGCAGCGTCTACCCCCGTTGGCTCGACCCGGTGAAGCTACCCGCCACTTGTCATCCGATTCAACGGATCTACCTCCCATGCTCAACCCTCACAGTTCAGGTTCTACCCTTCTTCGAATCGGGGACGATGAGGTCACACCCCCGAGCGGTTGGTCCCCCCAAATGATTCTAGACAAAGACCAACAGACGGAGCAAACCCACCCATGAAGCGCGCCCAACGCCCGCTGACGTCCATGCGCTTTGTGGAAGCGTTGCGCAAGGTGCTAGAAAATGCGCCCGTCGCGCTCAGCCGTCAAAACCTGACCCTTGCCGTTCTGGACCTGAACGACGAAACGGGGTTTCAACTCGCCCTAAAAATTCATCGCCGTATAAAAGGCCCCAACCCTGCCGAAATTCGCGAGCGTGCCAACCTGAACGGTGCGCAAAGGCCGCTTATCGCGGCAGCCTCGCCCTTTCGCTCTCTTTTCGAGCCCGCTGACCCGCTATCTACCCACCTTGAAAATCTCGCATCCCTGGGTGAAACGCCGGTTGTGATTGTTCGGTGCGGACTGACCGAGATCACCACATTGGAGGCGATCGAAGAGGAGGCCAAACTGCGCGAACAATTGGCCGCGATCCCCATGCGTACACCGAGCAGAAACGGGCCGATCGGTTTGCGTACACAAGCCAACCTTCCCAACGACCCTTTCAACGTTCAACCCTGGTTTCAACCCATCACCGGTAAGGCATAGAAGCAGCAGTTAGATGATCACCTTACCTTTGTATATGGATGGTAGAGATGAGCAATAACCCTCTCTCGATTCTTGTCGTTGCTGTGTACGTGGTCGTGCTCGCCGGCCTAATCGCTTTGTATGTCAAGTTGGGCGCCGCATTTGACGCCATTAAAGACCAACTCGACAAGGCCAGCCAAGACCTCAGCATTCAACTCGACGCCATCACCGACAAACAGGCGAGCGTTCAGGGCGCCCTTGAGGCGATGTATACACAAAGCGCCAAGCAAAAAGAAACGCTTGAGCGAATGCGTACGCAATCCACCGAGCAACAGGAGACGCTCGAACGGTTGACGATTCAGCTTGAAGGCCCGCAAAGCATGAGGCGCCCATCATGAACAGGGCGCAATCGTCACGGGCGATCTACCCACCAAGCCGCCCCACACGCCGCGCACTTCTGGGCAGTTTGGCAACCTTGGTAGGTGCTGCCCTCGTTTCTGACCTTCCCAACGAAAGCGACCCGCCCCCAAAAAAAGTACACAATGGAAGATTTGGACGACGGGATAACCGACCGAGACTTGACTTACCCTACCGATCACGCAATCATCGCGGATATTGCCAGATCCCGCGCGTACATCTTCGGCCTCATGTCCAAGCATGTACACAATTCGGCCGACGCGGACGATATCACCCAAAGGGTGATGCTGCGCGCGCTCCTTCTCGTTCGTTCGGGGCAGTTCATCGGCGAGGGAACACGGCGAGGGCGCACGGTGCGCGGTCGCCTTGTCACGTTGGCACACCGGATCTTACTCCGATTCAGACGATCCTGGTTGCACAAGACCCCAAGCGAAAATGAACCGGATGGGGTTGATCCGCTTCCCCGATTGGAGGCGCGCGAAACTGTCAACCTGCTATTGCGCCGAGTCGTTCGTGCCCATCGCCCCATTATGATCGCCATCGCAATGGGTGACTGTCTCGGCGAGATTGCCGAGGAACGCGGCATACCGGCCGGTACAGTGGCTACCATTGTGCGTCACTGGCGCTCTTACCTTCGCCTCTACCTGCGAATAAACGCCGCACAACGCGCACGCGTTCGTTGATCTCATTGCGTAGTAAACAAAGCACACTCTCCGCATGCGAGGTTCTACACTGAACATCTGACACAGTTAACAACATCTCCAAAATGAAAGGATGCGCCCCATGAACGTGCAAACGTCATTTCTTTCAGGCAGCAACCAACCCGCGGCAAACAAGCCCCTTTTGCGGCTGATTTGGTTCGCGCCGTGGGTGTTCCTGGTCATCCTTTCGTTTGCACAAGGCGCCTGCACCTGCATTACGAGCGAGGCCCCGCCCCCGCGCGAAATCATCGCATGTGTACCCCAACACGAAACGCGCGTTACCAAACTTCCCACATCGCCCGCAAGTGAAACCGCCGCGGCCGGTAGCCTACATGGGACATTTTCTGTCAGCCCCACGGGCGAGGCGTCGTTCATGGTTCCTATACCCACGCCCGCGGGTAGAGCCGGGATAGAACCTAGAATTGCCCTCGCCTATAACAGCGCCGAGGGCGACGGCATCGCCGGTCAAGGCTTCTCCCTCAGCGGTTCATCCGCAATCACGCGTTGCCCCAAAAATATCGCCCAAGATGGGGAGATCCGCGCGGTCCGGTATGACGCCGAGGATAAACTTTGTTTGGACGGTCAACCGCTTGTTATCGTCGCCGAAGAAACGGGACAAGTGGAATACCGAACCTTACCTGACACCTTTGTCAAGGTGGTAGGTCACGCTCCGATCGCCGGCATTCCGCAATGGTTTGAAGTGTTCGCCCCGAATGGCGTGATCACCGAATATGGTAGAAGCGCAGCGACAAGACCGCGCGGACCCAACAATTCTACCCGCGCTTGGTTAGCTGCCAAAACGCACGACGGCCGCGGCAATGCGTTGATCTACGGGTATTGTTTCGCCGATACCGATGAGTACACCGCTGAATATGCCCTTGACGAAATTCGGTATACCCAATTTGACGGATCTCCCGCGCTTGAAGCGACACGTGCCGTCAAGTTTGTGTACGCGCAACGCAAGTCCGAGCAAACCAGGCTTTCTTTTTCGCATGGAATGGGGGTGCAGCGCTCTTTACAACTCAACGAGATCCAAATGGTCGGCCCCGGTGAAGAATTGGTCACATGGGTAGACCTGGAGTACACTCGGAGCGAAAACACCGGCCGCACCTTACTCACAAAAATGGAAGAATGCGCGGCCGATGGAGTCTGTAAACCCGCAACGCTTTTTTCATATTCCAACCATGAAAAAGGCTTTATCGATCGCTCTACCGCTCTCGATTCGCCCACGTCCCGCAAGGCAAGCCCCATGCTTGTCGATATGGACGGCGATGGGCTTGACGATGTGTTAATCCCTGACACGCATCCCGCCCTTTCTACCCCCGCAAACCCGATCACAGAATAGCGGCTTTTCCGCAATGGCACCTTGCCCGGTGAAAGTGTCACCTTTTCAGATCTGACCGTTCCTTACCTCCAAAGTGACGTGTTTGTGGCCGATCCCACCGGTCCGGCCGATGCGACTCAAATCCAGCCCGAACTTGGAACGGTGCTCGACTACAACCAAGACGGCCGCAAAGATATTCTACTCCATGACATCTACCAGCAAGGCGTCACGTGGAAGATCTTAATCGCCAAACCCGCCCCTCAAGCCGGACCCAACACCCCCAAGTTTGAGATGGTAGATACAGGGATCCCTCGACCCTTTGGCATCGGCGCCCAACCTGTACCACCTGCGTTGTCTACCAAAAACGGCTCCATGCACTTGGCCGACGTGGACGGCAATCGCGTTTCAGACTTGATTCAGTGCACCGATCACAGTGACTCGCTCACGGGCGACCCTTCCAAACCTGAATGGAAGGTGCACCGATGGAACCCGGCGCAAGGTGGCTCACCGATGGGATTTGACCCGGAAGGAGAAGTGATCGAAGCGCTCGAATTATACCGATGCGACGTCGATCTGAAAACGGCGGACATCGACGGGGACGGCAAAACAAATTTGCTTGTGGCGCCGCTTGAAGTGGCGGGTGATGGATCTGAAATTCAGGGCGTAAATTATGAGGCGCTTTCCCGCAATGAAAACGGCACATGGGAAATTCGCGAAACCAATTTACCCATTCCGGCCCCAGGTGGGCGCGTCGTTTTTCTGGATGTGAATGGGGATGGTCTACCCGACGCAGTAGAGTCAGGTTTTTCGAACGGCGGGCTTTATACACTCCTCAACACGGGCAACGGCTTTGCACCCTCGATTTACAGCTTAGGTGACAGCGGTTACGGTGGGCAAGATGCGCTTTTCCGCTTTGCAACCCCAATCGACGCCAACGGAGACGGCAGGCAAGATCTTTTGGTGCCCATGTTTGCCGATGGACTCGGCGCCAGTGGAGAGCCGCCCGAATGGGTGTTTTTGTTGGCGCGACCTGGATTGCAATCCACGGCCACGTTTACCATTGAACCATCGGGCATTCCGTTTGAGCCGCTCTTGGGTGAAGCGGTCACCCTTGCCGATCCTCACGGCCCGCGCATCGGCGATCTGAACGGCGATGGAGCTTCCGATATTGCCATTTGGTTGAGTGGTAAGCTCCACATCTTCGAAAGTCAAGCGCGCGATCAAGACCTCTTGATCGGTGTACACCAAGGCTCTAATCCGCACGATCCTACCGATCCTGAATATGTGCCCAATGTGGCCATTTCGTACGGACACCTGACCGATTCGTCCATCACAACAAACACCGATTCAGGCGCTTTGTCCAATGAGGGCGCCCTCTACCTTTCGCGATGGGACAAGGCCAATGGGTGCACCTACCCGCGACGGTGCACTGTGGGCGCCCGCCGCGTTGTTTCCGGTTATCAATTGCACGATGGGATGGAAGGGCAACGGCACTACAGTTTGCGGTACCGAGACGGACGGGTATTCGTCGCGCAAGGCTTTTTGGGATTTGGTGCGCGCTTTCTGACGGACCTCGACACGGGAGCGATCACCGCTGACTTTTTTGATAATCAATCCTTTGATGCCACCTTTCAGACCTACCCATTTGCAAAGGTCCGATCGGCCCAATGGCGATCGACGCCGGGATGGGAAGGTTTGCCCGACCCTAACAAAGTGGAATTGTCGTTTCTAAACACGACACGCCTTGTCGTGCCCACGAACGACAGCAAAACCTATTTCACGCTCACCACAGAAAACCGTTTGCGCCGAGCGCAAGGCGAATTTGACGCTACGACGCAAGGATCGAGTTTGTTGGAGTACACAAAAGAAGTGGAATCAGGTGCGGCGAATGTTCCCATGCTTCGGGACACAACCGCCAAGATCACCAACTTCGATGACTTTGGAAATGTGCTTTCAGAGACGTCCGCGACGGTAGATGTCAACCTGACAACCACGATCGATCGCACGGTAGAAAACGACGTTGATACCTGGAATCTTGGTCAAGTCACCCAGCAAAAAGAGTGCAGCGCGGCGAATGGGTTAACGCAGTGTCGCTCCATCCAACGATCGTTTACCCCTTACGGGGAGGTCGCGGGCGAAACGGCGCAGGATGAAGCCGATCCCACTACGCGGATTGAGGTCAGTTATGGGCGCGATCATCATGGGAATGTGACCTCCCTCACCGCGAAAGACCCCAAAGGCGCCGCACGTACCGCCACCATCACGTACGATTCAAACGGCATCTACCCGCGCGAACATACCAACCCGGCCGGCCACAAAACCACCACCGAGTTTGATCCGCGGCTTGGGGTAGTGACCCGAATCACCGACGCAAACGGGCTCGTGACCGAACATCAGGTAGATCGTTTCGGGCGTCTGACATTGGAAAAGCGCTCCGATGGAACGAGTACAAGTTTCACCATTTCACGCACCAGAGACGGCGGGCCGAACAAGAACACTTGGCGCGTTCGTGAGCGGACGATCGAAACGGGAGGACAAGACGAAGAGATCGAACGAGACGCTTTTGGCCGAGTAGTTCAACATTGGGCGTACGGCCCGACGCCGGAAGGTCAAACGAGCGCGCCGCGAATCACGCAGCGAATTGAATATGATCGGCTGACGGGTAGAGTTTCCCGAAGGTCAATCCCGATTCGCGACGATGCCGCGCCCAACAAAGTCGAATGGGAAACATTTCTCACCGACGGGTTAGGCCGCGAGATCAAACGCACCACGGCTTTCGGCGCGAGCACCGAAACCGAGTTTAATGGACTGATCATCAAGACCACCGATCCGCTTGGAAACGTGACCCGCGCGGAGCACGATGCGATGGGTAGAAAGATCGCCGTCACAGACGCCGCCAACGGCGTCACGGTGTACACCTACGGGCCCTTTGGTCGATTGGTAAAAGTCACCGGGCCGGACGGGGCAACCACACTCACCACTTTTGATGCCATGGGTAGACCGGTTGACACGGTAGACCCCGACAAGGGAACCACTCAACAAACCTACAACGCCTTTGCTGAACTGGTTTCATTGGTAGACGCCCTCGGAAATGAAACCACCTTCGAGCGTGACCCGATCGGTCGAGTCACCAAACGCCTCGACGATTTGGGGGCTACCACCGAAATCACAACGTGGAAGTATGACACGGCCCCGAACGGAAAAGGGAAGATCCACCATGTAAAGAGTATCGAGGCAGAAAAAACGTACACCTATGATAAATTAGGAAGGGTAGAAAGTGTCAGCTTGGAGGTGATAGGAAGCACCCCCGCGATGATAGGGAAGATCAGTTATGATCCCTTCGGTCGAGTGGAGACGCTGACCTACCCATCGACCAAAAGCAGCGCACCTTTCGCAGTCGTCCAGGAGTATGACACGCACGGGTTTACCCGTAAGGTGCGCGATCGAAACAGCGACTTGACCTACTGGCAACTCACGGGCGTAGACGACGCGGGAAGGTTTGCGCAGGAACAAATGGGCAATGGGGTTTCTATCACTCATCGAACCTATTTCTCGGCGCAGCGCCGCCTGAAAAGCATCACCACAGAAAACGCAGCCGGATTGGTGCAGAGCTTAGAGTACGAATGGGATGCGCGCTTAAACCTGAAAAGCCGCACCGATGATTTGCAACCCCAACACACCACCGAGCGATTCAGGTACGATGCGCTTGAGCGGTTAACGTGCTCGTATTTCTCGGCACAAGAAGATGTTTCAGCGCCTTGCGATTGGAGTTACCAATACGCGCCGAATGGCAATCTGACGTACAAGTCCGACGTGGGCGCGCTGGAGTATAATGATCCTACCCATCCCCACGGAGCCACAACCGCAGGAGGCGCCGCATACCAGTACGACGCCACCGGCAACCAAAGGGCTCGCCCCGGAGGGGTGATCGTGGTGTACACTGCATTTGACCTACCCAGAAAGCTCACGCAGCCGGATGGGGAGATCAGCTTTGGATATGACGGCGATCAAAAACGTGTACGCAAAACAACCGCAACGCATGAAACACTTTATTTCGCCGACCTGTACGATCGCGCCAAAGACGCCGCGAACGCGATCACCGAGCGATTTTATGTGCGTTCGCCTGAACGCGTGATCGCGATCGTCACTCGTGGCGGGAGTAAGCCGGGGGTAAGTTATCTGCACGCCGACCATTTGGGATCGGTCGATGTACTCACCGACGCCGATGGGAAGGTCACCGAGCGACGCAGTTACGACGCGTTTGGACAAAGGCGCAATCCCGAGTGGGGCGCACCGATACCGGCGAGCTTTCCAGATTCGACGTCGCTTGGCTATACAGGCCACGAAGACGATGGAGAGATCGGTTTAGTCAACATGAAAGGGCGGATGTTTGATCCCAAGTTGGGTAGGTTTTTGAGCACCGACCCAATTGTGCAGGATTGGACATTCAGTCAGGCGTGGAACCCTTACAGCTACGTTTTCAATAATCCGCTGACCTATACTGACCCAAGCGGGTTTGACGGCGAACCTCAGCGCGAGCCGGATCTACCCGTGGGCCCCGACGGGTTTGTGGAGATTTCTGTACCGGGAACAAAGATCGGGCCGC
Organism: Polyangiaceae bacterium; assembly: GCA_016712345.1. Lineage (GTDB taxonomy): Bacteria > Myxococcota_A > Polyangia > Polyangiales > Polyangiaceae > JADJRH01. The sequence continues at coordinate 5,150,276 of JADJRH010000001.1, read as the reverse complement.
CCACGGAAGAGAAACCCAAGAAGGAAGCGGAACACGGCGTAGGCGAGCCGAACACCGATGTGGACAGCACAGGATCGGAAGACATAACCGCCGAACCTGACGAAGAAGCGGAAGACGAGCCTTGGTATAATCATCCCGTCCTTCAGACCATGGCGGGCGGGTTTAACGGTGCACTTTTGGGCATTGTGCCGGGCGCTGGAGTGGCAGAAGAAGCGGCCCTTGCGGAAGGCTTGGTAAAGCGCCGTTCGGTGTACTTTGAGCGCGGCAAGGCGCTTGGGATGATCGGCGGCGGTTTGTACACCACGGCCATGTCGCTTGGTGGGGAGATCTTCGGCGGGGCGGCGACCGTGACTGGAGTGGGTGCGACCGTTGGAGTGCCGGCAATTGCTGTTTCTACCGTTGGGGTGGTGGGTGGAGCGGGAAACATTTTGGCGGGGATTAACGCGTGGATGTCGGCGCCGAAAGGTGGGGATGGACAGGTGCACCATGTTATGACAAATAAGAACAATGTGTCCTCCTCGAACGGGGGACCGTGGACTCCGCGATTTGAACGGATGGCGAGAAAGGCCGGTATGACATTGGAAGATGCGGCCAACAAAGTGAGAGTGCCAGGACACAAGGGGCCTCATCCGCGCGGTTATCACGAGGAGGTGTTCCGGCGATTGGAGCAGGCGACCGAGGGGCGTTCGGGTGAGGCGTATTCGAAGGCTTTCCGCGATGAGCTTGAACTGATAGGCAATGAAGTTCGGACCCCGGGATCAACACTTCACCAGCTTCTGACATCGCCATGAGATACTACGACCTAGTTGACGATATGTCATCGCCGAACCGGTGGCACGTTGGGGAGATCACGCTGTCAGATGGGTCGGAGCCACATCTTAGGATCGGCGTTCCACTGGATTCCGACCTACCGTTGAGAGCCGCGGTGCATCACGAGGGGCCCGCTCTTGAGTTTTCCCTAACGAGCTTCGCCGTTCCAATCGCCACCGAGAAGTTGGCAAAGGTGGTTCGGAACCTGGCCGGTGCGGACGTTCAATGTCTGCCTTTAGAGATCGAGGGACACGAGCGACGAGTCGTGTTGAACGTGCTGCGCATTGTGAATTGCGTGGATGAACGCCTTTCCAAATTCACAAAGTGGACACTAAAAGACCATCGCGCGGATCTTGCCGGCCAATACCACTCGATAACAAGATTGATTCTCGATACCAATCGCATTCCGAAGGACGCCCACATCTTCAGACTGTGGGGGTTTCGCGTGGCTCTAATCGTTTCTGAAGAGTTACGCGAAGCGATGCAGCATGTGGGCTGTAAAGGCGCCGATTTTCGAGAAGTGACCCCGCCTCTGAACTGACCGTTGCGATAGGTAAAGGCTTTTCGATCGCGTCCGCAACGCCCGAAGTGACCGTCCCTGAACTGACCAGCGTTGCGACGGCAACTGTCAGGTCGTCGCCTGACAACCTACCCTCATACAAGCCAAAGAACGTGGCGAGCGCCGTCACCGACGGTATTGGTGCATGGCGTGCTTGAATATGAGGTCGCGATTCATCCTCGGGACGCGTAACGCGTAACGCGCGGTATTGGACGGCTGCGCGGGACCGCGCTTCCGCAGCGCTTGGCGACAGGCGGCTTCTTGCCTTCGGGATCAGCGCCAAAAAGAAGCAATAACGTCGAACAGCAATGTGCAGTCGCCGCCGGTCAAACGGTGCCGGTGAACCCGCGAGGACATTTTTTACGTCCGTCGGGGAGGGAATTGATTGCGTTCACAATAACGCAGCAAAGGCCGCGTCAGGCGGCTTGAGAAGTCGTCATGCCCAGTGAGCAAGATCATCTGGAGCAAACCAGGGATTACACCATGAGAGTGCTTGTTTCTGCGATCCACAACCCGATTGCCCACGGAGCCTCCCTGCTACTCTTGCCGGCCGGCCTTCTCGTTCGCTGGCCGCCCAGAGTCCCGATGCCCGCTGTTGGTGATCATGTGCAAGCTACCGCCTTGACAGTAGATGAATCCACGGCGAAAGCGGTCATCGACCTGTTGTTTGGTGCGACCGTACTTCAGCGATGCGATGCGGCAATTCGCCTCGCGAAAAAGCGCGAAAATCGCTCCAAGATTCTGGGAAAGATCTACCACCGATCTTACGTGCACCTGTTAGTCAAATTGGGGCGTTCTGGCCCCAGAGTTCGAGCTTGGATTGAGGTCCAAAACCCCGCTCTGAGCATCCGTGAGTTGGCCCGCATCGTCGATTCGCAAGAAAAGCGGCAGACGGGATCTGTATTCTCCGCACACCGGACTAGCCTGCGTAAATAGCTGATATTGTGAAACTTGCTGGCGCTGCATACACGGCCCCTTGTCTTACAGGTCGACACCTTTTTTCAGCGTCGAAGCCCACCACCCGTTGCGTGTGGGCATTCAATCACGTATCAACGCGCCACGTCGGGTACAGATCCACCAGGGAGATAACGATGATCCCCAACCATCCAAACCCATCGGGGGAAACCAATTTTGCGAGGTGCAAATGAGCGCCCGCAACAGTCGCGTCGCGGTCTTTTGGCAGCGTCTTGCCGAGATTGCCAAACAAGAAACTCGCCTTGCCAATGAACGGGAAACCGTTTTGCGGGAATTGGCAAACGAGTATAGTAGTACATCTTCGGAGGGCGCTACACGTCGGGGAGCTGTTATGCAGCAACATTATCAACCCCAACATGAACCGCCGGTGAGTGATATCGTACGAGCAAGAGCACGCCGCGCCCTCAAACAGTTCGGTTTCTCAATTGAGGACATAAAGGAATGAGCCACTCAACTGCCGTTCTCGCCAAGCGACAAACTGCCACTCTCGCGGGTAGGCAAACTGTCAGTTTAAAAAAGAAACAAACTGCTAATCAGAAGGGGCCCAAACCGGGAACCTTGGTCTTGATTAAGAGTGGCAGTTTGGCGGAAACCCAAACTGCCACTCTCGCACCTGCCCAAACTCAAGGTACCTCAGACTTCGAGTCTGACTGTCAGGTTGTCGACCAAGAGCAGAAAAGGAAGAAAGCGAACGGTGAGGGTTCGGTGTCTGCCCTCGGCGATGGTAGATTTCAGGTTCGAATGGTCATCGCCGGGGAGCGCCGGAGCTTAGGTGTCTACCCATCGTATGAAGAAGCCGACGAGGTAAGGCGCGCGACTTTGATGGAGCTATCAAAGGTGAACGCACCGCCCGTGGGTGGGGTGACGCTGCGGATGTTTGGTGAACGTTTCCTGAATACTCGCGAGTTGAGTGGCGACTTTCAAGATTCTAAAAAGCTCCGCAGTGTTTGGCGCAACAACATTGAGGGGACTCCCATTGTTGATATCCCCATGCGAGCACTCGCCGACCAACCAAAACTGATTGTTGAGTGGTACGAGGTGCTTCGAAAACGCCCGGTCAAGGACGGAACGCGACGCATTAGCCGGGGCACCGTGGTCAAAGCGGTGGCGCTCCTCAGAATGTTATTCGCCGCGGCACAGGCTCCAACGGCCGGACTTGTTTCCTCCAACCCGGTTGCCCACATCAAGATTGCGCGCGAGAAGCGAACTGAAGAGCCGTGGACTTACCTGAGCGCTGAAGAGATCGAGCGCATTCGGACAAACGAGCTAATCCCGGCCGCCGATCGGTGGATGATTTTGTTCGCCATCGGAACCGGTTTGCGCCTCGGCGAAATGATGAACTTGGAACTGCGCGACATTCGCGTCGATGGTGACCGTCCCGAAGTCACCGTGCGCTTCGGCTCCAAGGGTCGTGCACCCAAGAACGGAAAAATTCGATACGTGCCGCTCTTCGGAATCGGACTTCTTGCCGCGCAGGAGTGGTTGAAACTTCTCCCGTCGTACGCGCCGCGCAATCCTTCCAAACTTGTTTTTCCAAACCAAGGCGGAGCGCGCCGCGACCGAGGCAAACACCTTCACCACCGAACGAAACGAGCGGGCAAGCGCTCATGGGTCAATCGTTTCAAGCGACACCTTCGCACCCTCGGCATCACGCGCCGCGTGCGCTGGCATGATCTGCGGCACACCTGCGCTTCAATGCTTATCTCGGGATGCTGGGGCCGCATGTGGAGCATGCAAGAAACTCAAGGCATGCTCGGCCACACTTCTCCGGCGAGTACAACTCGCTATGCCCATCTCGCGGAAGGTACACTTCAGATCGCTGCGCGCGCCACCGTAGCCAACGTGCAGCATTTGGTAAAAAAGGAGGGGTCCGCGACCATTTCCAGCGAGCAAACAAGCCTATCGGTGAACGATCCGTCGGTTGGCTATCCGTTGGCTACCAAGAATGTGATGACAGTTCCGCAATTGCTTGAACTAATTGATGAAAAGGAAGCAAACGACGTGCATGGCCCAACAGACCTGCGGCGGGGAAGGGGCCCCGTCCGCGGGCGCTTGGGAGAAACCGAACCCGCGAGACGTGCACAGATCAGGAGCGAACGCCGCGGGCCCCCCTCCACGCGATCCGAACTGGGTGTCTGTCACGCGGTGGGAGCTTCACGGCAAACCCCACCGCCCCACAAACTCTCGAATCGCCCCGAAGTACTTCGCCGGATCTCGCACCAGAATATCGTTGTGCCCCGCGCCCGCAATCACCACCAACTTCGGCTCCGCCTCCGTCATCAACTCCACCGTATCCGTTGCATGCACCAAAGGGATCAGATCATCCCGTTCACCGTGCAACATCAGGGTAGGCAGCCGATTGCCCGCGATTTTCGCGTTGTGCGCTGCCACTACCTCCCCGGTTATACTCGGGGCGATCACCTCGGCAAAGCGCGCCAACACGCGGTGGAGGCTTGTTGCGCCGCTCTCAAGGATCAACCCGCGAAACCCTTCCGAACACCGCGTGGCAATCTCCAACGCCGGTTGGGCTCCCAAGCTGCGCCCCATCACAAAGCGCGCCCCTTTCGCTCCTTCCGCATCCACTGTTGAGTGGAAAAAACGCGCCACCGGATGAGCGTCGTCAATCAGCGAAGCAAACGTGGGTCGCCCCTGCGACTGCCCATATCCCCGATAATCTACCACGAACAGATCGAGCCCAATCTCATGGTAGAAAGGCGCAATCTCATCGTGATCGCCTACCACCTCCCCATTGCCGTGAAAGTAGAGCACCGTCCCCGAGGCACCCGCCGCTCGATAATAACGGGCTGCAAGCGCAACTGCCGGTGCCGCCTCAATCCGATAATCGGCCGCGCCCGGAGGTGCCACCGAAGCGTCGCGTCGTGGGTAGAAAATCGGAAACGAAAGCTTCACTCGATCAAACAGGCTGTATTCTATCGCTGAAGAAGAGGGCGTACTCATTCGACTCAACGGCTACCACCCCATCCGCCCCCCGTCAACTGCCCGCCAAGTCGATTCGCTGGGGGGCAGGCGCGTTGTCGGCTTTTCTCGATGGGTAGGTGCGCCACGGCATTGCTCGTTCGTGACGATTCGGCTACGGTGCCGCCTATGGGCAACGAGAACGACGAGGGAACCGAGGTGTCGATGCGCGAACGCATCGAGAGGCTTGAGGCAAGGGTGGCGCTGCTTGAGGAGCAGATGCCGGCCGTGACGTGTGGCCAGTCGGAACCGGCGGAAGTGGGGGAAATCGAGGAGGCCGAGCGCGATCGGGCGTCGAAGTGGACGCTGCACTACACGGTCACCAACAAGAAGACGAATATCGGCGAGATCTTCGACCACAAATGGCAGAGTTCATGTACCATTAAGGGGTATGTGATCGATGCCGCGGGGCGCATTCTCAAGTGGAATCATGTGACGGTTGGGTTCAACCGCGGCTGCAATGGTACCTACCCCAAATCGGAGGAGCAGCATTCAATGCAAAACTGCGACGAATTCTATGGCGCGGCGTCATTGAGACCGAAGATCGATCATTGGTCGGGTTGGGTGGAGTGTCGCGGCGATCAGGGCGTGGCTCGCTTCCGGTGGAAAACCAAAAACTGCGGCTGAGGAGTTGGGCGAGGTGGTGGAGGACGTAACCCCTTGGGGCGGAGGCGGCGCAGGCGCGCCTTCATTCTCATGCGATGTGCCCGATTGCTAGGTCGAAATCGTAGCCGGCGCCGCGTGCGCGGGCAGTCAGCCGGCGGCAAACGTCGCCTCCTGGATCGGCTTCGCCGGTGCCGATGATCGAGAGAATCGTCAGGTCATCGATCACGTGAGCGGGAACGGCCGATCGCGCCCGCTCTCGGGAGCACCCATTCGTAGGCAGTCAGCATGGAGGTTGACCGCTTGTTGATACGATGGTTTCCAACAAATCCCACCGAACACCTGAATGGGCAGAGCGGTCCGTCACCATGGCGCTCATGTTCTCCCGGTTGTCTCAAGCGTGCAAGCCGAATTTCGCGAGCCACTCGGGGGCTCCTTTTTTGTGCATGTTCTACCAAATCGGTCCGCCGCCCCGAAAACCTCCCCACGCCGACCTGACGGGTAGATCGGCGTTTTCTACCCATGGGCGGCGGTGAGAAAAAGGCATTGTTGGTGACGGCGGGCCGAGGATTGCAAGCGTTTGGCGCCCCCTGAGCGAACGAACGAATGTGAGGTGAGCGATTTGGGGGCGGAGGCGGCGCAGGCGCGTCAGCGCCGAGCCGGCCGAGAGGGGGCTCCACCCGCAGCGCCCGGGGACGTTCACTTGCGCGAACGAACAGTGACACTGGAATGGCGGCGATACGCCGTGCTTCATGCTTGGTGTTTGGGCGAGCCGGCGATCACTCCGTTTCCGGGCCGAGGGCGCTGAGGAGGTGGAGTGTTCGGTCGTCGGGGCGGCCTTGATAATACTTGTCGAGGATTTGATGGAAGACCGAAGGGGGTGGAAGGAGGGTAGAAAAGAGGGTTGCGCATGACCGGAGTTTCAGGTCGTCTGGGTAGCCGAAGATTTGTGCGGCGGTGCGCCCGTTGACCGCAAGGACGGCTTTGGCGCATTGTACCAGGCGGGGGCCGAGGATGGGATGGTTGAGGTAGGCGCGCGCTTCGTTCGCGCTCTTGATGGAGTAGACGATGGATAAATGGGGTAGATTGGGGAGGGATGCAGCAGGCTGCGGAGCGGGTCTGACCTACCATTCGTGATAGGTGGGAACCTACCCATGGTAACTTAACCTGTCAGACTACTGCTCGAATGTCCAGTTTCAGACATGGGCTGGCCGCGCTCGAAAAGGTTCAAAAGGCCAATGGGGTGGTTTTTCCAAAAACCTACCAGTCAAGGACGACGCGTCTTACCCGTCCAGTTCCACCGGCGCCGTCGGCACCGAAGAACAGGGTTTTGCCGGTGCGGTCGGCAAACACGGGGGAGACATCGGCCGACCCGGCGTCGGGCAGGGTGAGCAGCATTCGAAGTTGGGTAGGTATGGCGGCGGGGTTGAGTGTGAAGGCGTTGAAGAGGAGGGCGCCTTCGGCTCCCTTGGCGACAACTCCGCGGCATCCGGTGTCGGCGCAGGCGACGGCGACGGATACAACGGGGTGACCCACGGCGCCGGGCAAAGTGGTGGTGGCGGAGGCGGCGCCCTGAGCGTCGAGCACGGCGAACCGGGCGGATCCACCGTCGGCCTCACCGGCGTCTTCTACCCATGCGGCCCACAAGGCGCCCGCGGGACCGGGTACAAGTTGGGGAGATCGGGAGTGGGCAGGCGTGGTAGCGAGCCTTGTTTCTGCGGCGGCTTTGGTGAGCGTTTTGATGTCGAGCTTGGCAACGAAGATGTCACCTTTGCCCTCTTCGGGTTTTTGGCGCGCGTCGGACCAGGCGGCGAACACGTCTTTGCCGCGCGCAAAGAGGCTGACTTCGGCGGCGTCGCCGGGGGCGTCGGTGATGCGGCGATCTGGAACGGTTTTGCCGAGATTTCGGTCGATGCGCGCTGTGTACACTTCGGCGTTTCCATCGCGCGTGTCGACCCAACCGACAACCCATCCGTCGACCTCGGCCGACCATGCGATGGCCACGTCGGAAGCCTCACTTGGGACTTTGGCGTTTTTGGGCCGGGCAATGACGCTGATTTTCTTTTGAGCGAGCTTTTTGCCAGTTTCGTCGACTTTGGTGACGTACACCTGCGACTCCCCTTTTTCGCGGGCAACCCAGGCAATCGCGATTTCTTTTTTGTCGCCGGTGGAAGCCGCCGCGGAGATGCCGCCAATGGAAACGGCCTTTTTGGAGAGCTGCACGGGTTTGACGGAGTTGGGCGCGGCGCCCGCGGGAACGGCGGCGACCCAAACGCTCGCGGTTCCGTCTTTGGTGTTGCGTTCAGAACCGTCGCCGTCCACGGAGTAGGTGACCCACGAAACAAGCTGGCCGGCTGCGATTTCGGTGGCGGAAACGCGGGCCACGGGATCGCCGTTGTGTACAACCGACAAGCTCGCGGCGCGGGGCGGGGCATCATCGGGGTCGCGCGAAGCGGGTGAATACCACTCTGTTTTTCGCGATGTGAGCGACACAAGCGCGGCTTTCACAGGGTTTTCACCGCCGGTGCCAAGCGTTGTACACATGCCGTCGGTGCAGGCGAGTTCGTGAACGAGGTAGGGTACACCTTCACCGCCGAAGGCCGAGGCGCGCACGGGTTCGGCCGATTGCACCGAGAGATCGAGGCCAAATCGAACGAACGTGGGCCACACGGGTGCGTCGGCCGGAGGTGCTCCGCCCTGCCATGCGGGCGCGAGGGTGACAGCGCCGAACCCCTTGTTATCGCAGCTTAAATCGGGCGGAACACCGTCGGCGTGAAACGCCATTGTGGCGCGCTCTTTTCCAAACGAACCGTCGGCACCCACGGTTGCGAGGTGAATTTGGCGGCTTTCGGGCGGCGCGCGCAGGACGTCTTCCCAAGCAATCATGCCTCGATCGACCGGCACACCGTTGGGATCGGTGCCGACAAACGCGACGAGAGCCTGCTCACCTGTCGGCGGGGTTGCGCGTTTGGGTTGCGTGGTGATGGCGAAGCTCTTGTCGAGGGATGCGGTCCACACGGCGGTGTCGATTTCGCGATCGTCTGTCCACGCGAGCACTGTTTTTCCGCCGATGACAGCGGCGATCACATCAGGCTGGGCCGAGGGAGAAGCGCTCACTGTGATTGGGGCTTTGGCTGCGCCCGAAGCGTCGATGGGCACCACAACCACTTGGCCGGCGGTGACGGTGCCGGCGTCGTCGGAGTCGGGTTTGACCTTTGGATCGGGAATGACCGCCGCAAGGCCGGCACCGCTTGGAATGTCGTCCCACCCGAGCACTTGTTTGAGCAGCGGACTCGGCGCCGCCGCAGCGGTTCCCTTTGCGTCGAGGGCCACGCCAAACACGTCGATCCACATGCCGGCGCCGCGTTCCCACACAACCAACGAGCCGCCATCGCGCGGCAGCACATCAATCCACGTGAGTTCATCATCCGTTTCGGTGAGTGTGGCGGCGGCTCCGATTGGCGAACCGTTTTTTGCGAGCGCGAGCGTCTTGACTTTTGTTCGGTCCCCCGACCGCTCCACCCACGCAAAGAGATAACCGTCGGCGGCCGGCTTGAGGGCCGCCACCACCAGTTCAGCGTTTTCGGTGGGAGCCGCTCCGAGATCAAAAGCGCTGTCGGCGAGCGGCTTGCCGTCGACAGCGGCTCCGCGGCCCCAAAAATGGCCGGCCCGCACAGAGACGAGCAGGCTCCCGTCGCGCCGCCTCGTGAAGTAGTGCAGGGCTTCGGGGTTTTCAAAGTCGCCCATTTCGGCGGCGGCGAACATGTCGGGGCCGGCATCGGCCCGAGGCGGCGGCGCGGGCGGCGTGACAAGGCCCTTGGGCTTGCGGGTGGGGGTCATGGGCGCCGGGTTTTGGCAACCTGCGATTGCAAACACCGAGGCCATCACGCACGCGGCGGAGCGATAGCGGAGAAAGGTCATGGCGGCGCGACCATAGCAGCCGATGCCTCGAAACTGTTCCTGGTTGCTTCACCCCGGCAAACACAATCGTTTAATCTGGGCGATAGGGCTTCAGTGAGGCTGCACGGCTTGTGGCTTCGCTTCGTGAAAAGAAAGGAACTTTCAATGGTAGAGCTGCGCTCATGGGCAGTTAGGGCGTTCGCGCTTCCTTCGGTTGTTTTGCTGGGGCTGATCAATACCGGTTGCCCCGGAAACAACTCGACAACAAGCGGACCGGGGGGCGACGGAGGCACCGCCGGGACAACAAGCAACGGAGGGGGTGGCAGCGGGGGCAGCGGGGGAACCGGCGGCGCGACGTGCACGCCGATGACCGAGATCTGCGACATGAAAGACAACGACTGCGACGGCACAGTCGACAACATCGCGGGCGGCGCCCCCTGCACCTGCAACGACGGCGACACTCAAAATTGTTACTCCGGCCCAGAAGGCACGCTCAATGTCGGCGTGTGCGTTCAAGGCAACCAAACGTGTCAAGGCGGCCAATGGGGCGCGTGCACCGGCGAGGTCATTCCCAGCGCGGAGGCATGCAACCTCCAAGACGACGACTGCAACGGAGCAGCCGACGACATGGGCCAAGCCACATGCGGCGTGGGTGCCTGCGCTGTCACCGTCGAAAAATGTCTAAACGGTCAAGAGCAGGCGTGTGTACCCAACCAGCCCACGCTGGAGATCTGCGACGGCGTCGACAACAACTGCAATCAGCTCATCGACGAGAGCGACCCGATGCTCAACTCAGCGTGCATGACGGGTTCGCCCGGCGTGTGTTCGCAAGGCAAAATGACGTGCACGGCGGGCGTGCTTGCGTGCACCGCAGACATCATGCCCACGCCTGAAACCTGCGACGGCCTCGACACCGACTGCGACGGAACAGTCGACAACAACATTCCCGGCACGGGCGGCGATTGCTCCACCGGTCAGCTGGGTGTTTGCGCGGCCGGCACCATCACGTGCCAGCTTTCGGGCGGTACTTACCAAGTGGACTGCTTCCCCAACACCGCGGCTTCGGCCGAAGCGTGTGACGGCCTCGACAACGATTGCGACGGCCAACCCGACGACGGCAACCCCGAAGGCGGCGGCGCTTGCAACACAGGCCAATTGGGCGTCTGCGGACCGGGCACGCTCAACTGTTTGAACGGCGCCATTCAGTGTACACCCAACGCGTTGGCCCAGCCCGAAGTGTGCGACGGCATCGACAACAACTGCGACGGCCAAGCCGACGAAGGCAACCCCGGCGGAAACCAGGCCTGCGGTTGCGCCGGCGCCGGCATGACCGCCTGTCAAAACGGCCAGGTCGTGTGCAACGGCGGCCCCATCACGTATTTCTCCGACGACTTCTCCGCCAACAACAAAGGCTGGACGCTCGACCAAACGTGGCAAATCGGCCCCGCCGCGGCGTCCACGGGTTGCGGCTTTGGGAACGACCCCGCGACGGATCACACAAGCACCGCCGACAACGGCGTCGCAGGCGTGAATATCGGCGGCTGTTACCCAACCACAACACATCCCGACTACTGCATGACGAGCCCCAACATCGACACGTCGCAGGCGCCCCAGGTGTTCCTCAACTACTGGCGGCACCTTCACTGTGACTACCCCGGCTTCATGACGCACACCGTCGGCGTTTCGTCCAACGGCGGCGCCTCTTGGACCAATGTGTACGCTGTGCCATCGGGCGTGCAGCAGAACGATATCAACTGGACCAGCGCCAACTTCAACATCACCGCGTATAAGAGCAGCACCATGCGCATCCGCTTCTGCTACGCGGGCACATCCAGCGGCATCATCTCCGGCGGCGGGTGGAACATCGACGACGTGACGGTCGCCAGCGCTACCTGCCCGTGAGCGGCGCATGCGTACACATCACTGACATTTCTTGATGCCCCCCACGGAGCGCCGGTTTTTTCGGCGCTTCGTCTCCGGGCGGCGCTCCCGCGCCGCCCGCGCCCCCCAAACATGCTCGCTCGCTTCGCTCGCTGCGCGTGTGGGGGGCGCCCTGTGTACGCATTCAACTCGAAGCGCGCGGCGCCGCCGGCAAGCGTTATTTCGCCAAGGGAAGCATGGGCGGCGGCACCTTGACCGGCGCATCGCTGGTTGAAATGCTCGCCACATTCGGCCCCTTTTTCACCGAAGCGTCGTCGCCGCTGGCCGGCGCGGTCGTAGTGCCCGGCTTCACGCTGCCCACGTCGTTGCCGATGGCGTGATCGAACTTGATCTGAGCCACCAAAAGGCTCATCTGCGCGTCGAGTTTTCGAAGCCGCGCGCGCGTTACCTCGGTTTCGGAATCGAGCATTTCCACGTTGGTGGCTTTGCCGAGCAAGAACAACTCGCGCCGAACGCGGAGCCCTTCTTCGGCCGCAACAAGGCCTCGATTGGCAGCGTCGATGACGAACGCGCTCTTTTTCATTTCGGTCCACGCGGCCGTGACTTCGAGGCGAAGGCCGTCACGCAGTTGTTTTTTCAACTCCTGGATTTGCGTGATGCGCGCCTTCGATTCGGCGGCGGCGCCGATCGTTTGAAACGTGTCGTTGAACGTCCACGAAACGCGCACGCCCGCGTCCCACGTGGTGTTCCACTCGGCGCCGGCAAAGATGTACCGCTGGTTGGGATTTGCGATCGTGAGGTCCGCAAACGCATCGACGCGCGGGTACATGCCGGCGCGCGTTACGCTGTCGACCTCTTTGAGCGACAACTCGGTTTCGTCGAGCGCTCGAATCTCCAGTCGCTTTTCGAGCGCGAGGGCCTGCGCGGAGGCGAGATCCATCAGCGACGCGGGCGGCGAAACGGCGAACACATCAATGCCGACGGCGAGCGCTTTGTCCTTGGGGAGTCCCAACCCCGTCCGCACGACTTCCTCGGCAATTGAAGCAAACGCCTCCACTTCAGCCGCGCCTTGTTGTGCCGCAGCCACCTGCGCATCGCCGCGGAGCACGTCGGCTTGAGAGAGCAGGCCCACGAGCTTTAGGCGCTTCACGTCTTCCACGTGCGCCGTAGCAAGCGCCACCGCTTCGCGCGCAACCACAAGCTGACCTTTGGCGCGCACCCAATTGAGGTACGCCACCTTTGCGTCCGCAGCCGTGTTGAGCGTCTGCGCTTCCACGTCGAGCTTTTTCGCCTTTTCGTTGTGCGACGCCGCCGCGTGCCCCTGCGAGATGCGAAGCAAATAGTCAGAAACAGGCACCGCAATCTGCGCGGTGAACGAAAACGTATCGAGCACCTGCGGAAACGCGAGTTGCGACGCCTGCGCGAAGAGGGGCGAGCCAACCTTTGTTGGGTCGGCGGGATCGGCTGCGTACACACAAGTCGCGGCCGGGTTTTGTTGACACGGCGCCGTGACCACCTGCGACGGTTGGGTTTGGTTGGGATCGACAAGTGTACCCACCGATCCCGCCACCTGTGTGCCGACCTTCGTTACCGGCAACGTGGTGTTCACTTCGGAAAGGCGGGCGTAGGTGAACGACGCGCTCACGCGCGGAAAGTAGTTCACGTACGCTTGATCGACTCTTGCGGCGGCCTGTTTGAGTTCAGCCTCTTTCACGCGCAGCGACGTGTTCGACTTGAGCGCCATCTTGGCGACTTCATCGAGCGACATGCCGCCGGGCTGTTTCGAAAGGCCGGCAACAAGCGGATCGGGCTTCGCCTCAACGGTTTTCGCATCGGGCGTGGAAGCCGCTGTCGAGGAAGCGCCGGCGGTTCCCGCGGCAGGGGCGGCTGTCGACGCAGCGGGCACCGGGGTTGTGACAGGAGCGCTCGTGGGAGTCGGCTGCGCCGCAGCCGTCCCCGCGACAAGAACCGCCGCAATGCCGGTCCCGAAAAGAAGCGGCTTCACCCCTCGCCCAATACGGTGTTGTTCATTCATGACCGACGGGTCAATTATGAGCCGGACGAGTGCCCGTCAAGGCCGGATCCTCAAATGAGGCGAGAATTTCCAGGGTGTCTTGATCGAACAAAGCCCGGAACGTGCCCATCGGCCCCGCGTCGGGGTATGCTCCACGCTGCGTGAATACCGCCGAAAAAGTTGCTCGACTCGAAGCCGTTCTCCAACGGGTTCAGCAGAACGCCAAGTTGCCCCGCCCCGTACGTCGCGCCGCCTCCGCCGGAGCCGCGGCGGCGAGCGTTGCCGACCCCGCCCTGACGGCCGCCGAAGAATTCGACGCGTCGCACTTGTTGGCGGAACAAACCGCCCAAGAAGCGGCGGAGCGTGCAGCCAAAGAAGCGGCCGACGGTGCGAGCGCGGCGCGCGCCGCCGCCGACGCAGCCGAACGCACCGCTCGCGAAGCGGCCGAGCGCGCGGCGAAAGAAGCGTTGCTCGCGAAGGAGGCCGCGGAAAAGGCGCTCCGAGATGCGTCTGAAAAGGCTGCGAAAGAAAAGGCCGAGCGCGAAGCAGCTGAAAAAGCCGCCGCCGAAAAAGCTGCGAAAGAAAAGGCCGAGCGCGAGGCCGCCGAGAAAGCCGCCGCAGAAAAAGCTGCGAAAGAAAAAGCCGAGCGCGAAGCCGCCGAGAAAGCCGCCGCCGAGAAAGCCGCCGCCGAAAAGGCTGCGAAAGAAAAAGCCGAGCGCGAGGCCGCCGAAAAAGCCGCCGCCGAAAAGGCTGCGAAAGAAAAAGCAGCCAAAGAAGCCGCGGACAAAGCCGCAAAAGAAAAGGCCGAAAAAGAAGCCGCGGAAAAAGCCGCAAAAGAAAAAGCCGCAAAAGAAAAGGCCGAAAAAGAAGCCGCGGAAAAAGCCGCAAAAGAAAAAGCCGCAAAAGAAAAAGCCGAAAAAGAAGCCGCGGAAAAAGCCGCAAAAGAAAAAGCCGCAAAAGAAGCCGCAGACAAAGCTGCAAAAGAAAAGGCAACCGCGGAAGCCGCAGACAAGGCCGCTAAGCAGGCTGCGGAGCGCGCGAAGAAAGCCGCCGACGCTGTGCCTCCGGGCAAACAACCGGCGACCATCGACGAGCTGTTCGCCGAGCTGGAACTGTCGGCGGACGCCACCAAAGTTGGACCTCGCGACGGCCTCACTCCATCGCCGACGCCCGTGCGCGCCGCTGCGAAACCGCCGGCGCCCGCCGCGTCCACAATCAAGGATGAAACGACGCTCGACACCGGTGACATGCCCACGGTGATCGCCGACAAGATGACGATGGATCTTGCGCGCGCCGAAGAAGATCTTCCCACGCGCGAAGCACCGCCGCCGTTGCCGATGGACACGCCCACGCGCATAGCGGCCGAACCGCTTGCGGCTGCGATTGCGGATCCGCCCACCCTCGAAGGTCCAACCGTTGTCGTTGGCTCGCTCCCCGGCATGGACAAATCCGGCGAGGCCGACGAGCCCACGGTCATCCGTCGGCCGAGCGACGAAGAGCGCGCCAAACTTCGCGGCGAGGAGTCCGGCGAAGGCGACGAAGAGCCGACGGTCATTCGCGCCAGCGACGATCGCATCAGCAAAGCCGACGACGACGCGATCAAACCGGCCCCGATCATCAGCGTTGCGGGCTCCACAACACCGGTGGCGTCCGACGAGAGCGCCAAGTCGTCTTCAGGTGTACACGAGCCCAAAGTTGCGCTGAGCGAACCGCTGCGCGAAGCGGCTGAAAAAGCGGCGCGCGAAGCAGCTGAAAAAGCGGCTGAAACAGCCCCGCTCGATGCGAAAGCGCAAACCAAGCCCAAAGAGCGCGAAGAAGTCACCACCGCTTCGCGCCGCATGGTGCAGCTCACGCCTGAAGCGATCGAAGAAGAGCGGCGCGCGCGCGAACGCGAGAACGCTGACAAGAACAAGAAAAAGGGCATGGGCGCAACGGTC
The DNA here is from genome assembly GCA_016712345.1 of Polyangiaceae bacterium. GTDB lineage: Bacteria > Myxococcota_A > Polyangia > Polyangiales > Polyangiaceae > JADJRH01. The sequence goes on along the minus strand of JADJRH010000001.1, from coordinate 5,134,621 downwards.
ACGCTCACGCTCGCCGTGGCAGCGCTCGTGGCCGGCGGGCTTTATCTGGCGCTCACACAAGGCTGGTTTGACTCCGGCGGTCCGCCCGCTTCGGGCCTCGTGAACACCGGAACCACCGCGCGTCCAACCGCAACAACGCCCGTCACCCCGGTCACAGCGCCGGGAACAACCAGCGCCCCCACCACCGCGCAAACAACAGCGTCATCGGCCACGACAGCGCCGACAACGGCGCCCACAACCGAGCCGTCCACCGCGCCCACAACCGAGCCAACCGCGCCCACCGGCACAGGCGTTTCGGCCGAGTTGGCAGCGAAAGCCAACGCCAAGCCCGGCCTCGCGTTCTCCGAAAAAACCGACGATGCAGCGAAGCTTCCCAAAGACAAAGCGTACCTTACGGTCCTCGCGTCCGAAGATCTCGCTGTGAAAGTCACCGGGCGCGTCGTCAACGGGCGCACCAATCAGCGCCTTGAGATTCCGTGCAACCCCGGCCTCGTCCGCATCGGCGTCCCGCTCAAAGGCACCGAAATGGATTGGCGGTCGCCGCCCGGTATTTCGATCGCCATCCCCTGCCAACAAAGCACCGTCATCGCCCTCACCGTTTCCAAAGGTCCGTGGCTCACGCCGGGCGCTCCGCGGCCGGGCGGCGGCGGTGATCCCTACTGATCCTCTCAAACCCCCCGCGCGTCACGCTTCCACGAAAGGCGATGCAGGTGTAGCCTGCGCGCCGCATGGAAACGGCCCAATCGCAGCAAAATCCCGGTGACTCGGCGGACGCGCCCGACGCCTCCAAAGCCACCACCGAAGAAGCGGCCCCCATTCCTCAAGCCGTCGCTGAACAGGGCCAAGCGGCCGAAGCAGCGCTTCTCTCGCCGTTTCCCACGGTCAGCCCGCTCGACGGTTCACCCCTCTCCCCGGTGGAAGCGACACCCCTCGGCGCCGTGGCCGACATCGTTGCGCGAGCCCGATCCGCGCAAAAAACCTGGGGTGATCTCCCTGTGCGCGATCGCATTGATGTGATCGCGAAGCTCAAAAAACGCATTCTGTCGCGCGCTCAAGAAATCGCTGACACGCTGCACAAAGAATGCGGCAAACCCATCGAAGAAGCCGCACTCGCCGAGGTGCTGCCCAACGCGGATCTCGTCGACTACTGGACCGAAACCGCCGAAGAGCTTCTGGACGGCGTCACCGTTGAACTCGATCCCTCGCCTATCCCGGCAAAGTGGGTCGCATCCACAAAGATCCGCGCGGCGTCATCGCGCTCATCACGCCGTGGAACTATCCGGTCGCCATCCCGCTTCGAACGATCATCCCCGCACTCCTCGCGGGCAACACCATCGTCTTCAAACCGAGTGAAATCAGCGCCCGATCCGGCGCGCTCGTCGCCTCGCTTTTCAAAGACGTGGTGCCCGACGGCGTGCTCGAACTTGTGCAAGGCGCGGGTGACGCCGCGCAGGCCATTCTCGATGCGGGCGTGGATGCCGTGGTGTTCACCGGCAGCGTCGCCACCGGAAAACGCGTCGCTGTCGCTTGCGCCGAGCGCCTCATCCCCTGCTCCATGGAACTCGGCGGCAAAGACGCAGCGATCGTCCTCGCCGATTGCAAGCTCGAACGCACGGCGCGCGGCCTCGTGTGGGGCGCGTTCACCAACGCCGGCCAAAACTGCGCCTCGATCGAGCGTGTGTACGTGGAGCGCCCCATCGCCGAAAAGCTCATTGCCCGCGTTGTTGAACTCACAAAAGAACTAAAGGCCGGCGTCGACACCGCCGTCATCACCACGCATCGCCAGGCCAACATTGTTCAGCGCCACCTCGCCGAAGCGATCACGAAAGGCGCTGAAGTGTTGGCCGGCGGCGCGCCCGAACAAGGCTCGCTCGCGTTTCCGCCGACGGTTGTCAAAGTCACCGACGAAAACTGCGCGCTGATGACCGAAGAAACCTTCGGACCCATCTTGCCGATCGTTCTCGTCGACAGCGCCGACGACGCCGTGCAGCGCGCCAACGCCTCCAAGTTCGGCCTCACCACAAGCATCTGGACCAAAAAAATCCGCAAAGGCCGTGACCTCGCGCGGCGCCTGCGCTCGGGCGTTGTCACCATCAACAACCACGGCTTTACGGCGGCGCTGCCCGCTGCTCCGTGGACCGGCACCGGCGACAGCGGCTTTGGCATCACCAACAGCCCCCACGCGCTCGCGGAGTTCATTCGGCCGCGCTTCGTTCTCGAAGACACCAACGGCGGCGCGCGTGAACTCTGGTGGTACCCCTACACTCCCGCGCTTCGCGATGTCGCTTTCGGCATGGCGCGGGTGCGCGGCGGCGCCGGCTTTTTCGGCCGCATCGGCGCATTTTTCAAACTGCTCTCGGCGCTCCCGCGGCGCATCTTCGGCGGTTGAACAACCGTCGCCCTCACTCGCAACCTCCTTCGGCCGGCGCCGCCGCGCCGCTCATCGGTCCAAACACCTTGCGCCCACTCATTCTTCTCTCCAACGACGACGGCTATTCCGCGCCCAACCTCCTCGCCCTGCGCGCCGCCCTCCTCACGTTTGCCGACGTGGTCGTGTGTGCGCCTGAACTCAATCAAAGCGCCACAAGCCACTCGCTCAGCCTTCACCGAAGCCTGCGCCTGCGCCGCGTTGAGCCCGACGTGTTTTCGCTCGACGGTACACCCGCCGACTGTGTGTACGTTGCGCTCAACTCAGGTGTACGCATCCTTCCGCGCCGCCCCGACATTGCCGTTTCGGGCCTCAATCACGGCCTGAACCTCGGGATCGACGTTTTTTATTCAGGCACTGTCGCGGCGGCACGCGAAGCCGCATTTCGCGGCATCCCGGCCTTGGCCGCCAGCGCGGATCACGATGCCGATCGCAACGCCGCAGCGGAACTGACAGCAAAGATCACCCGCGCCATTTGGCACCAGCACCCCACACCGCAGCGACGCGCGCCCTTGTTTAACCTCAACATTCCCCCGGGAAATCGTTGGAAAGTGGAGGCCACAACACTCGGTGCGCGCCTCTACGACGACGGCGTTGTGTACCGTCAAGACCCGCGCGGTCGCGAATACCTTTGGATCGGCGGGTCCGAGCCTCGACACGAACCAAAACCCGGCTCCGACACCGATGCGCACGACGCGGGCCACGCGAGTCTCACACCGCTTTCGCTTGATCTGTTTGAGCGCGAACACGCGGCCGCCGCAAACGCCGTTGCCGGCGCGGCAAGTGACGAATCCGCGTCGTAGAAGCCCGCCGAACCACACTCCGCCCGCCCGCAAACGCACCGAGTGGTGTAGGCTCCGCACCCGATGCACGAGCACAACTTTGCGCCGTCTGAAGCCGCCGTTCGCTATCTCAAGTCGCGCCTGCGCAACATTCCCGACTTTCCAAAGCCCGGTATTCTCTTCAAAGACATCACGCCGCTGCTCGCCGATCCGCGCGCGTTTCACATGACCATCGACCTTTTCGCCGAGCGGTTCATCAGTGAAAATCTTCGCGCCGTCATCGGGATCGAATCGCGCGGGTTCATCTTCGGCGCAGCCCTCGCCGCGCGCCTCAACGCAAGTTTCATCCCCGTTCGAAAACCCGGCAAACTCCCGTACAAAACCGACCGAGTGGCGTACAAATTGGAGTACGGCGAAGCCGAGTTGGAAATGCACGTTGACTCGCTCAACGGCGGTTCGCGCGTGATCATCGTGGACGATCTGCTTGCCACCGGAGGCACGGCATCCGCCGCCGCGGCGCTCGCCACGCGCCAGGGCGCGCAGGTCATTGCGTACACATTCGTCGTTGAACTCGACTTTCTCGAAGGCCGTCGCCGCCTGCTTGAAAACGCGGCCGTTCCCCCTGCGATCTATTCACTCGTCCACATCGGCGCCGGCGAATAGTTCCAACCGAGCGCCATGCCGTTTTCACACATTCTCGGGCAGGACACCGCGCTCATCACCCTCAAACGCGCGCTCTGCACCGGACGTGTACACCACGCCTATCGGTTTGAAGGGCCCGACGGCGTTGGCAAAGAAATGGCCGCATTTGCGCTGGCTCAAGCGCTCGTGTGTACATCCGGCGATCCCCTCGGCTGCGGAACGTGTGACTCCTGCCGTCGCGCGATCACCCTCGCCGACGATCGACCGCGTGTACCCATCCATCCCGATGTACGCATTGTCGAACGTGGGCTCTACCCGCCCGACACCATTGGCCAACGCACCGAAGAAACACGCGATATCAGCGTCAACCAAATCCGCACAGTGGTTCTCGCCAATGCGCAATTTCCCCCGCACGAAGGCCGCGCCCGCGTGTTCATCGTTCGCGCGGCCGAAGAAATGAGCATCGGCGCCGCCAACGCCATTCTCAAAACGCTCGAAGAACCGCGCCGCGGAACGCACTTCATTCTTCTCACAGCGCGCCCCGATCGCCTTCTTCCAACCATTCGTTCGCGCACGCTTCCCCTTCGTTTTGCGCCGCTTTCCGATGAAATCGTCGCCGGCATTCTCACCGGGCGGGGTGTACCCAAAGAGCGCCAAGACCTCGCGATCGATCTCGCCGCGGGGAGCGCATCGGCCGCCATTTCACTCACCGACGCTGAAGAATCCGCCGCGCGCGACACATTCATTCAATCGGCGCTCACCTCCGTTTCAGCGCAAAGCCTGGGCAACGCCGTTATGTTTGCCGAGTCGGGCGATCGCAACAAAGACGCACTTCGCGGCCACCTGCGCGCCCTCGCCGCCGTACTCGCGCGCGAGGCCCGAGCGGCCGTTTCCGACAAACCGGTGGTCGCCTCACGCGCCGCGGCCCGTTACAGCGCCGTACAGCAAGCGATTGTCCAGCTTGATCGCAACGCATCGCCGGTGCTCGTTGTGACCTCGTTAGTCTCCGAAATGCAGCGCGTCTAAATCGCTCGCCGCGTACACCTCCGCTGTGTACACATCGCAGCCCGCGCGCGCGTCAGTCCGCCCCGCCTCGAACCCGTTTTCGCTCCAGCACTTTTGTGTACACTTCTTTTTTCGAAAGTCCCGACCAAAGTGCCACTTCCTCGGCGATGTCGCGCGCGCGCCGCTTTTTTTCAAACCCCTCGTCAATCCGACGCTCCATCTCGGCATCGGTGAGCATCGGCTCGTCGCTTTTCGTCGGTCGATCCCCGAGAACAATCGTCACTTCACCCAGCCACGTGCCCCCCCTGTCCGAGAGCTCGCGCACCGTGCCGCGCACAAACTCCTCGTGAACCTTGGTGAGTTCGCGCGCAACCGTCGCGGGCCTTTCGGGCGAAAGGCCCGCGATGTCGCGCAGCGTCGCTTGTGTACGCTCCGGCGATTCAAAAAGCACGGCCGCCTCTTCGGTCGAAGCGACGCGTTCGAGGGCTTCTCGCCGCGCCGGTCCCCCGCGCGGCAAAAACCCCACGAACCGAAACCCGCCGCTCACAAGCCCCGATCCGGCGATTGCGGCGAGCACCGCCGACGCCCCGGGGATGGGCACAATGTGTACACCGCGATCCGCGGCACGCTTCACAAGAAGCGTGCCGGGATCGCTCACAACCGGTGTCCCCGCATCGGTCACAAGAGCGAGTTTTTCGCCCGAAACCAAGCGTTCTACGGCTCGTTCAATGACACCTTCGGGCGCATGCGCATCAAGACGCTCCAGCGGTTTTGCAACAATGCCCAAGTGGTTGAGGAGGGTGAGCGTGCGGCGCGTGTCTTCGGCAAGCACGCGATCAACGGCGCGAAGCGTTTCAACGGCGCGAAGTGTGATGTCGCCCAAGTTGCCAATGGGCGTCGCCACAACGAAAAGCGTGCCGCTCATAAGTGTGAAGAGTACACGTGAGGTTCACCACCAGGCCCGGCAGACCCACCAAACCACGATCGTGTGGGAGAGGGGCTCGATGGAGAGGCGCGCTACGTGGGGTGGAACTTTCAGCCAAAGGCCCATTGGCGATTTTGGAACACGTTCCACGTGGCCCTCACCTGTTCGGGCGAAGCGTTGGACGGCGGCGTCGACCTCGGCGGCGTGTTCCCAGTGGATTTGGCGGAGGGACCATTGGGCTGGGTAAGACCAGCTTACTTGCCAACCTTGGCCCATTCTTGGCGCTCACGAATTTCGGTGCTGACTTGTTCTCCGGGGGGCAAAGCGGTTGAGTTCTTGGCCTTCTCGGATGGCAGCGGCAATTTCGGGGGGATCGGGTGGGCCGAGGGGTGCTTCTGCGAGGGCGCGCAGGATCGGGTCGAGGTGGTGTTCGGCCCGAAGTTTGCGCACAGCATTCATGTCAAAATCGTAGCCGGTAGCCCGGTTTCCCGCAAGGCTCATCGGCGCCCCCGCAACGACCTGAAATGCCCAACCGGCCGAAGCGTCGTATCCAACACCGAGAGGTCACGGCGGTGCGGCGGCTACCCACGGGTTCGGCGGCGGCGCGACAGGGCGATGAGTACACCAAGAACGCCCACGGCCGAAAATGATCCATTGGAGTCTGTGCCGGCGGTTCGGCACCCGCAGGTGATCACGTCATTGCCGTTGCCAACGCCGCCCGAGCCACCGCCGCCCCCGCTGCCGCCGACTCCGGCCCCGGCCCCCCCGCCGGTGCCCGGATTCGGTGGCAGCGTGCCGTCCACTGTAACGTCCCACGTGTACACTTCGGTCATCACGCTCTGCGGGTCGTTGCGTACCTTTGGCGTGGCATCGTAAACGGCAAGTTCCACGGTGTGTACACCATCTGCAAGTCCCAATTTTTCGGGGTCGAGCGCAAGCGACGCTGTGGTCCCATCCACGGGATTTCCGTCCACTTTCCACGATGGCATCAAGTTCGACAGCGCGGGCAACGTGGCGCTGAATGTGGAAACACCTTTCACCGGGATAGTGATCGGCGAGGCCGGCGTCGGCGCGTCGATTAAGAGCGACAGTTTCGAAAATTCGAGCACCATCGCTTCTGAGCAAACCGGACAAAACGTGATCTCAAGCTCGCGCATCAGGCAGTTGGGCGCAGGCCGAAACACCCCTGTTGCTTTGTACCGCGCACCTTCATACGCCCCGATCGGATCGTGGTCGCCGTTTGCTGCCGAAATAGGCGTTGGAATGGCCACACCCGGGGTCAGCCACATCGACCACTTCACCGGATCCAAGTTTGATTCGAGCGCCACATTCGGCTCGGGATCTCCGTCGGGATAGCCGGGATACGGCGCTGTGTACTCATCGGCCAAGCCGGCGAGCGTGTGCCCCAACTCGTGACGCGCCACTTCCAGCGAATTGGCGTCCAACGACACCACCGCCACCGGCCCTCCCGATCCGCCATACGCGGCGGCGTTCACCAAGCAGAGAGCCACGTCTTTCTCGGGAAAACGCGTATTTAACTCTTGCAGGGCTTTCCCGTAGTTGATCGAAATCAGGTAATCGATCCCACTTGTGTCGTACGTGCCGTCAAAAGCGGTGTCGACAAACACCCCCGCGCTTGGGTCGTCGGCACCGCTTTGAGCCGACGGTGTGTACATCGCAAACACGTTAAACACAGGCGCGTAGTCGCCGTATGTTTCCGACTTCAAGATGCCGTCGGCGGCCACCTGGGCGTCGGCGAAAAACTTATCTTTCTCACCGGCTGTGTACCCATCGCCCATGATCACCAGATCGATCCGGGCACCCAAACTCCCATTGTCGACGAGCTGTTTGCACTCGCCGGCAGCCGGCGGGCAATCCGCCCGAACCACCGACGCCGTGAGCAGCGACGCGGCAAACACCACACCGCCGAGAGCCTTTTTCAAGCTCGCAGAGCGCTCGGCTGGCCGTTGTTGATCGCGCGCTTTCATGGCCACCTCGCCGCGGTCACCGAGCCATTTACGGCTGCGATCTCGATCCATTCGCCCGCCGCCGGAACGGGTACACGCGCTTCAAAAGTCACTGCCGAAAGCGGCACATTCGCAGCCCCAACACCCTCTTTGGAGTTGGGAGGTGCCTCCAACGCAGTCTTCGCAACAATTCCGCCCGAGGTCACTTCCGCCCCGTTTCGATCCCGCAGCGTCCACCGATGCGTCGGCGTCCCCGTCCCGTTCCACGACGCGGCGGGCCCAAACGATGACCGAGGCCGCGTCGCCGACGAAAGCACGCGAATCACGGCCGACGTTTGCTCAATCACAAGCACCGCCACATCCCGCGCCTCGATCGAAGCCGGCGCCGTCAACACCTGTCCGCCCGCGGTTCCATTCGCGGTGCTTTCAGGTTGCGCCGCAACTGAGCCGGGAGCGCCGTCGCTCCCCGCCGCACATCCCATCGTTGCGACAGCCGCGACCGCCGCAAATGTCCAAGTTCGAGTCATCGCGCGAGCTTACCCTTTTTTCAAACGTCAAGCTTTCGAACCCTCGCGCCCGGTGATAGCCCTCTTCACCCTCGAATGAGCGCCCCTCGAAACACAGCCCCCCGCGAGCCCGCTTTTATCGAAATTCACGGCGCACGCGAACACAACCTGATAGTTGACCTTTTACAAGTTCCCAAAAATCGATTTGTCGTTTTCACCGGCGTCAGCGGATCTGGAAAAAGCAGCCTCGCCTTCGATACGCTGTATGCTGAAGGTCAACGCCGGTATGTAGAAACCCTTTCCTCATACGCCCGGCAGTTTCTAGGTCAACTCGAACGGCCGCATGTCGAGCGATTGTCAGGTTTGTCGCCCACCGTCGCTATCGAGCAAAAGAGCGCCAGCGCCAACCCGCGTTCTACCGTTGGAACCATCACCGAAGTATATGACTACCTTCGTGTGCTCTATGCCCGCGCCGGTGAGCAGTTTTGTCATATCTGCCAAAAGCGCGTCAGCGCCCAAACCTCCGAACAGATCGTCGCCGAAATATTGAGTCTACCCGCCGGGGCCAAAGCCACCATCATCGCCCCACTGGTAGATCTTCGAAAAGGGGAATTTCGCGATCTCTTTGAAGGGCTTCGCGATCGCGGTTTTACCCGCTTTCAGGTGGACGGTGAAGTGGTGCGGGTGGATGAAAATCTACCCACGCTCGACAAGAAGAAAAAACACACCATCGACCTTGTTCTTGATCGCATTACCATCGCACCTGAAAACCGAAGCCGCGTTGCCGAAGCGATCGAACTTGCCCTCAAAGAAGCCGACGGTGAAGTGCGCGTCGTCCTGGACAACGGTCAGACCTACCCATTTAGTCAAAAGCGTTCCCACTGCGGTCAAAGTTTCCCGGCTCTTTCACCCCAGAGTTTTTCGTTCAACAGCCCGCTTGGAATGTGCTCCGCTTGCAGCGGGCTTGGAATGCGGCTTGACGTGGATCCCGACCTGGTTGTACCCGACCCCAACAAATCTATCCGCGAAGGTGCAATTGCCCCGTGGGCAGGTGCTATGGCGCGCGGCGAAACGGGCTGGACCGCGCGCATCGCCGACGCCGTTGCCAAGGCCTGTCAGGTTGACCTCGACACTCCTTGGAAAAAACTACCCAAGGCCAAACAAGACAAAGTCCTCTACGGGCTTGAAGGGAAAAAAATCGCCGTTCAATGGGGCAAAGAAGGCAGCGAAACCCACGGAACGTGGGCCATGAAATACGAAGGGGTGATTCATACAATCCTCCGGCGCTACCACCAAACCGGATCTGAACAAATGCGCGACGCCTACCGCGCCTTCATGTCAGAACGCCCCTGTGAAACTTGCGGTGCCAAACGTCTCCGGCCTGAAAGTCTGGCTGTCAAGATCGCCGGGAAAAGCATTTCTGACATTACCTCCATGACCGTGTTGCGGGCATCCAACCACTTTCATACCCTTCAATTGTCAAAAGCCGCCGCCGCCATTGCCGCGGGAGTCCTGCGCGAAATCGACGCACGCCTCGGCTTTTTGCTCAATGTCGGGCTTGACTATCTAACCCTGGATCGCTCCGGTCCCACCCTTTCCGGTGGAGAAGCCCAACGCATTCGCCTCGCCAGTCAACTCGGCAGCGAACTGTCAGGCGTCATGTACGTTCTCGACGAACCTTCCATTGGCCTTCATCCCCGCGACAACGAGCGGCTGCTTGGAACACTGCGCCACCTTCGCGATCTCGGCAACACCGTGCTTGTTGTTGAACACGACGAAGAAACCATCCGCGCCGCCGACCACGTTGTCGATTTTGGCCCCGGCGCCGGTCATTTGGGGGGCAAAGTCCTCTACAGCGGCCCGCCTGAAGGGTTAATGAAAGACCCCAAAAGCATCACCGGAGCGTACCTCTCCGGTCGCATGCGAATTGAATATCCGCGAAAAAGGCGCACCTCCAAAGGTCAAATCAGCGTCCTCGGCGCGCGAGAACACAACCTGAAAGACCTCGACGTTCACTTCCCCCTCGGTGTACTCACCGCGGTGACCGGCGTGAGCGGAGCCGGCAAAAGCTCCCTCGTCAACGGGATTCTACTCCCGGCTCTGTCGCAGACTCTTCACAACGGTCAAGGCCCCATTGGCCTCCACAAAAAATCACCGGAATCGACGCGATCGACAAGGCCATTGCCATTGATCAAAAGCCCATTGGTAAAACCCCCAGGTCAAACCCCGGCACCTACACCAAAGCGTTTGACCTGATTCGCGAGATTTTCGCCAACCTCCCCGAAGCGCGCGCCCGCGGATACGATGCGGGTAGATTCAGCTTCAACGTTAAAGGTGGCCGGTGTGAAGCGTGCAGCGGCGACGGCGTTGTCAAAGTCGAAATGCACTTTTTGGCCGATGTGTACATCCCCTGTGAAGTGTGCAGTGGAAAACGCTACAAGGCTGAAACCCTCAACGTGCGCTTCAAAGGCAAGTCCATTGCCGACATCCTCGACACAGACGTGGACGAGTGTCTCGAAATTTTTTCAAGTTTTCCAGCCGCAAAACGCATTTTCCAAACCTTGGTGGACGTGGGGCTTGGGTATATGAAAATTGGACAACCCGCTCCCACCATGAGCGGCGGTGAAGCGCAACGAGTCAAACTCTCGCGTGAACTGTCCAAGGTGCAAACCGGCCGAACACTCTACGTTCTCGACGAACCTACCACCGGCCTCCACTTTGAAGACATTCGAAAGCTGCTCGGTGTACTCCAACGTTTGGTCGACGCCGGCAACACTGTCATTGTCATTGAACACAACCTCGACGTGGTCGCATGCGCCGACTGGGTGATTGACTTGGGCCCTGAAGGCGGCGAAGGCGGCGGCCGCATTGTCGGCCAGGGTACGCCTGAACAAGTTGCCCGAGTCAAACACTCCTATACAGGTCAGTTTCTCTCCAAGATATTCGCCTGACCTGCTACCGGACCTTCTGACGAGGACTCGACGGGTTTACCCTTTTCCGGCGCGAGCCGGGTACCGAATGGCAACACGCCTTTTCCATGCATCCTCAAACAGCAGCGGCTCGCCATCCTGTGTACTCACTTGTCGCGCAACAAGTACACGCCGCCCAATGAGCAAGGCTCGCAGGGGCGACACTCCACTCCAGCGCCGGCTAACAGGTAGGCCGAAATGGCGGGCTCCACCCCTACTCACTTTGACCTTACCGTCACGGGCCAAAACCGCCCATACCCAGGGCCTGAATAAACCATCGCCGTACCCAACCTTCCCTTGGGTGTCCCCGCCGGAACAGTCAACTTAATAGTCACACTCTGACCATTGTTCATGGTCAATCCTGAAAATTCCACTTCCGGCTCAAACTCGCCGAAATAAGCCCCGTCATAGTCAAGTTTCCAATCATCCACCGGCCCCGCCGACCACCCCGTTAATGTGAATGTCGCCGACTCACCTACCGCCAGCGATGGGATGGTGGCCGGGTCTGAGTACACATTAAAAAATGTCTCATTCGGGTCGATTGGTGCGCATGGAGAGGTGACCGCTTCCGCCGCCGCTTTGTTGGACCAAACGCGCTGGTAGGTAAACCCGCCCTCCGTCACATAGTCGGCGTAGTCGCACAGATCGGCATTTTCCAACCCATCGAGAACATACCACGTGTCCGATGGCTTCAGCCTCAAATAATAGCCATTTTCAACATCGGGGTCGGTTGCCGTTTCAATGTACTCGTGGGCAAAGGTCGCTGTGATTTCTTCAAGCCCACCGCCGCAGTCGCCCACAAATGCGTATGTCATCAGCCCGCTCGAAACCTGCGCTTGATAGTGGTACCCCAAATAATCTGTACACACGTGGTAGCCCCACCCGTCGTCCAAGTCGGTCTGAGCAGGCACATAGATCATGTACATGATATCGGCGGCGGGCGCGGGCACCAGCCCCGACTGAATGTACTGGTCCACCAAGTCTAAAACTTCAGGATCCGTCGCCTGAAGCGGCGCCGGCTCGGGCAACACCACCTTGGCGAGATGTGTACCCTCCGTCACGCCGTAGTCAGTTCCAACCGCTTTTAGCCAATCCGAAGTGCCAATTGCATCCCCCACAGCTTGAAGCTGTTCAGTGTTTGCATCATCGCTGAACGTGATGGTAACCAACTTCGGTTTGGCAATAATCGCCGCCGGATCGCCGTCGATCACAGGAAACGCCGGGTGTGGGGCCATGACAAATTCTGCCCCGCCCGTGCTCCCTCCGCTCCCGCCTGAAGCTCCCGAGCCCCCGGCCCCGCCGGCACCCGTTCCACCCACCCCTGCCGTCGACTCGTCACCACACCCGATTGTGGTGAGCGCAACCCCCAAAACAAGCACACCAGATCTGCCCAAACTAAAAGCCGTTCCGCGCATCCCCCATCCATACCGGGACTTCTACCCATTCGAAAAGGGAAATCACCCGGGGCACGTTCAACGCACCGCGGACCTCACGGGTAAACCACCAAAAACGAGCCTTGCATACACTGTGACTTTTGCGGCAACCTTCTTTCACCCGAAACGACTTTGCGTCGCTATTCCACCCGAGTCCAACGCGCAACCCACCCGGAGCCGCTTTATGAACGCACCGTGGCCTTACGAAGAAGACGACTCACTGGACGAAGACCGGCCCGAGGAGCCGAAGGTATTTGACCCAAACCCGGTAGACAGAAGCTGAACATCAATGTTGTGTACATCGACAAGCGCTTGGTGAAGTTGCATCGCCGCCGCCGGAAAAAGCCCACCTGAACCAGGCGGTGTCGCCGCCGTATACAAAATCCAGTTGACCCTGAAAGATCTCACTGAATTCAGTGTTCACTGTAAGGCACAAAAACGTGATGGTCCGCTTGTGGTGAAGTCGCAGGTTGTCCAACGTCAGATCTTGATTCGCCATCAGCTAAACGTGTCGGTAGAGAGCGGCGCGCTGTCGGGCAAATACCCCTCTCCCACCGCCCAGATAAAGGGCACTAAAAATTACTTTTGTTTGGCCTTTTTTCTGCCCTTTTCTTTCTACTTGAACGCTGGTAGACAATCGCCCGCCTACCCATTCTGGAGATTGAGTACACATGCAACGCAAGTGGATTCTGTTCGTGTTCGGCGCCGCGTCTTTCAGCCTCGCGGGCTGCGGCAACAAAGAGGCCGACGGTGCCGGGTCACCCCCTTCGTCGGCCAATCCGGGAGCCACCGGCACGGGCGCCGTGGCAGCCAGCAGCGGAAAAACGGTGCACCTCAAACATGTTCAGGACGAATGTACATTTGATGTCGACGCCCCTGAAGCACTCAAAGAGTCTCAAAAAGACGGCATGAGCACGACCTACAAGGGAACCAACTTCTGGTTTCAGGGGTTTGCGGGCAGCGCTCATTACGGCTTAGAACAGCTAACCGGCCTCGCAACCATGGGTAGCAAAGAGCCACCCGTTTACAAAGGCACCGCCAATGGAGTCAACCTGGTGATCACGCGCGCGCCACAGGCCGATGCAAACAGCAAAGTGCTCGGCCAAGGTGAAGATTCCGACAAACATGAGAGTGGGCTTGGTTGTTCGTATTTGTGCGGCGGCCCCGCGGAGCGCGAAGCCGACGTGATCGCCATGTGCAAAAGCGTTAAAATCCAATACGACAAATCCAAGGTCAAGTAGAGTCGCTCGGGCCTGTCTCAAACAACCTGATCAAAAACGTGCTTGAATCACGTCGCAAGCTGGTCTACCCATCCGCTTGCCGTGAACGCGTACCAACCCCAAGACCACCCGTTTCCCCAATCCCTCCAGGCCGTCCCCCCCGACGGTCAACTGGCAGAAACATTCGCTTTCACCCCCGGAGCGCTCGCCTCGGGCGCCGTTTTGGGCCTCCTTGGGTTTGCTATCGGGCTAGGAATGCGCGGCGGCCCCAAAAGCGTCGAAGATATCTACCTTCCCCTCGGCTGCGCCGGCGGCGCTTTCGTTTTCGGGCTGTGGGAAGTAACGCGTCGGATGAAGCGAACGGTGCTTGTTCACTACGGCAACCAAATTGGAATTTACCGCGGCGGTCAACTCACCGACGTTGGGTATCGCAGTCAGATCACCATCTACCAACTCAGCGTTCTCAACACGGTTCGAGAACTGTTCGCGTTTGGCATTCTCGCCTTGTTTGCCCTCACCGGCGGCGCTGTCAGCGTGGTGAATGACCCTTCGTCCGGCCTTGTTTACCTCGGCGTCGGCATCGGATTGGCAGGCGCGTTTTTATCTTCCATTTACGCACGCATCGCGTGCCGCCACTTCTTTGTTCCCAAAGGCAACGGGTCTGAACAAGTCATGTTCACTCGGGAAGAGTGCAACCGATTTGGATTATAACGCGATGTCACGTCCCAAACGCGCAGAGCGCCGCGCCGCGGATCGATTGCAGGCCAAGCTGGGCAAAGATCTGCTTCGTTTGGCTGCCAGCGAGCCGGGCGGCAACCCGCACAAACCCATCACGGTCACCTCCCCATCCGAGGTAGAACCCCACGCGGCCGGTCTCCCCTGCCCTGTTTGCCAGTCAGGTGTTCGGGTAGAAGAGCACACGGCAGAAGTGATTGACGGTGTTCGACTGAGGGTGGCGCGCGTGGGGTGTACCTTTTGCAAAACCAAGCGCGCTGTGTACTTTCAACTCGCGGGCTCCATGCCCAATTGATCATTCAATCACACAGGGGCGATCTCCACAACAAGCCCGTCACTCCACTTGTACTTCGCATCCATCAAGCGACGGACCGCGGACACCAGGTCAACCTCGCTTTCTACAGAAACGGGCCGAGCGACCGCGTTCGTTAAAGCAACCACAGCCTGCTGCGCCTCACGCGGACCGATACTAAATGTGACCCTTGGCTCTGCAAGCAGGTTTTGAAGCCACTTTGACTCTTCACGCCGTTCGGAAACCAGGTAATATTTGCCCTGATACTCCACATACCAAATCTCAATTTCACGACGTAAACCCGTTTTGCGACCGGTGGTGGTCAGGTAGAAAAAACTCTCCGCCATATATTTTCTACTTTCCCACCGGGCCGCGCACTGTCAATGCCGAGCCGAAATACGCCTCCACAATGCACATGTCAGAGGCGTACCCCGGTGCCGCAACTGAAGTCACGTTCGTAATGTCAAACGGTCCAAACGTTGTTGTCGCTCCACCGGGCACCAGCACGGTATCAGGAGCCGCGCCGACACTCACCGCGAGCAGATCACCCAGGCCCGGATCTTGCCCGCATCCAGCGGCAAAATCTACAAATGTACACTCAGATGCGTACTCCATTGGCGGTGACTTGCTCATGGGAACGGCCGGTATCGAACTGGGTGGGATGAAGTTGTAATCGACCCTTGTCGCCACAATGGTGTTAAACGCAACATACTGCCAACCCTCTTGAGTTCCCACCGCCACCATGTCCCCCGGCTGAAACGACCCTGTCAGGTCGGGCCCTTCCCATAAGAATTTTCCAGATTCACCGGTCCCATCCAGTGTGTACTCAATCACCGTTGGAGAGACGCTCACAATGGTTGCCCCCATATTGTCAGGCGGTAGGTTTGAAAAACCGAGCGGCGGCATTTGTGTACCTACAACCGCCAGTTGAGCGTCGGAACACGTGCCTTCTACCATGCCACCTGTACCAACCGTTCCGCCCCCCGGGCCCGAACCGCCGAACGTTGTACCGCCCGAGCCACCTTGGCCGCCCCCGCCTCCACTTGTACCGGTGGAGCTGCTCTCTACTGAGCCGCCGCACCCTGACAATTGGGCGAGAAGTAAAATGGCCAACACCGCGCCAAAAAGCAAGTTCGTTTGCATACCCTTGGTATATCACGCCGCACCGCACCTGGTCCACACGCAGCATGGGCTTCCAAAGCTGTAATCCGCCTGAAAAAGAAATCGCCGCACGCTAACACGGCAAATCGTGTATCATCACCCGATGTTCACGAAGAGCTTTGAACCTTCTGCCGCCCAAGGCCCCAACGCCGACCAAATTCGATTTTGGAACGACAACGGTGGACCGACGTGGGCGCGCCTTCAACCGCAACTGTCCATTCAACTCCAGCCCTTTGGAGAAATGGTGCTCGCCGCGGCTCAAGTGCAACCCGGTGAGCGCGTGCTTGATGTTGGGTGTGGGGGTGGTGATACTACCCGCGCGGTCGCCAAACAGGTAGGTCCAACGGGCCGAGTGACTGGCATGGACATTTCAGAAGCGCTCTTAACAGTGGCCGATCGGCGCCTTCGCGAAGAAGGTCACACAAACGCTCAACTGGTATTGGCCGACGCTCAAACGGCTGAAGTTCCGGTGGGCGCGTATGATATTGTCATGTCGCGATTCGGGGTGATGTTTTTCGCCGACCCTGTCGCGGCCTTTCAAAACCTCGCGCGCGCCCTCGTTCCGGGGGGTAGACTCGCCTTTGTCTGCTGGCGCGCCCCGCACGAAAACGAGTGGTTTCACGTTCCGCTCAGCGCAACCGCCAAACACGTTCCCATCACCCCTATGGACCCGTATGCACCCGGCCCGTGCGCACTCGCAGACGAAAAGCGCACTGCTCGCATTCTGTCAGACGCGGGCTTTACCGAGGTCCAACTCACTCGCACAGACCATCCTGTATCACTCGGCGGTGCGCGCTCTCTTGACGAAGCTGTTGAATTTCTACTTCAAGTCGGGCCGGCGGCGCGCGCCCTTCGCGAAGCGGGCGAGGCGTACATCGCTCCTGTTTCACAGGCAATTCGCGATGCGGTGAAACCTTACTCCACCGGTGAAGGCGTGGCGCTCGGCGGCTCGGTATGGGTCGTCACCGCGCGCAAACCCGCGCAATGATCACGGCGTTTCGCGCTTGACCCCGGACCAAGATCGGCCCACGAGGAAGGCATGGCGCTTCCTCCCGGCCCCCCCATTCCGGCGATTGCCCAAACCATCGCGTTTATTCTCCGACCCGCCCAATTTATCGAGTGGTGCCGCAAGAAATACGGCGACATTTTCACCATCGACACGCTCATGTTTGGAAGAGAGGTGGAAATCGTCAACCCCGACCTTGTGAAACAGGTCTTCACAACAGACCCGGATATTGCGCGCGCCGGTGAGGCAAATGAGATCTTAGCTCCGCTGGTAGGTCACTACTCGGTGCTCCTGCTCGACGGGCGCGAACATGTGCGCCAGCGCAAATTGATGATGCCACCCTTCCATGGTGAACATGTGCTCGGGTACGGTCAGATCATGCGCGACATCACCGAAAAAACCGTGGCAAATTGGCCCGCGGGTGTTCCATTTTCAATGCACCCGAGCGCTCAACACATCACGTTGGAGGTGATACTAAGAACGGTTTTTGGGGCTGAAGAAGGTGCTCAACTCAATGACCTGCGTGACGCCCTCACCGCGATTCTCGACCAGTTGTCCAATCCAATCAAAGCCATCGGTCAAATTCCCAAGTTTCGAAAGACGTTTTTTGGGCTCACCCCATGGGATGATTTTCTCAAAGCCGTAGCCCACGCCGACAAACTCATCTACCGTCAGATCGCGCGGCGGCGCGCCGAGTCTGAAACGGGGTCCACTCAGCGCAAAGACGTTTTGACCATGTTGCTCGCAGCGCGCGATGAAGAAGACAAGGGCATGACAGACCAAGAGTTGCGGGATGAACTGGTGACGCTCCTTGTCGCCGGGCACGAAACCACGGCAACCATGCTGTGTTGGGCGTTTGACCTGATTCTCTCGCACCCAGACGTGTACACAAAACTTCTTGAAGAATTGCAGAGTGCCGGCGGCGCCCACGCCGATCTGACTGCCATCAATCGACTTCCCTACTTGGATGCCACCATCAAAGAAGTGCTGCGCTTTCGCCCCGTCATTCCCGCGGTCGGCCGCCGGCTCAAACAACCTGTTCAAATCGGCGAGTATGAAATTCCAGCGGGTGAAATGTTGGTACCGGTGATTTGGCTCACCCAACACGCAAGCGATGTGTACCCCGACGCGGCCACTTTTAAACCCGAACGTTTTATAGACGCAAAGCCCGATCTATACTCGTGGTACCCCTTTGGCGGGGGCTCGCGGCGTTGTTTGGGTATGGCGTTCGCTTTGTATGAAATGAAAGTGATCCTGTCCGCCATTCTCACTCACGCCAATCTCAAAAAAGCCAAGCCCGAGCTGTCGCGCGTTCAACTCCGCGGGTTCACATTTGTGCCACACGACGGCGCTCAAGTTGTCATGACAAGCCGACGCCCCGCTTCGGTGATTGCGTAATGCCCCTTGGGGTACAAATCCTCTTGCGAACGGTCGCCTGCGGCTGTGCCCTTGCGGCAACCGTTGGATGTTCACCTCCCCATCTACCCCCTCGAAACGTGCAGGTGCCACCGCTCTCTCCACGTGAGCAGCTGCCACGCCCGCAGGTTCTTTGGACGGCCAACCCAGGGTCAAAGTTGCTCGGCGTTGCCAACGGCACCATCCTGACCATCACCGACGGTGATTGCAAAGAGAAGCCGTTTGTCCTGCATGGCCTCAGCGGCACTGGAAAAACCACTTTCCAAACCGAGCTGAGGGCTGGGTGTACCTTTTCGGTTGAGCCCACCGTTTTGGCCGGCAGCTCGGCATTTTTTTTGAGTACACCTGAAGAAGTGGCGATCGTTCATGCGCGCACCGGTCAGGTCGTTCTTCATGAGCGCCTTTCGGATTATAAGTCATGGCAAGAGTCGGTTCTCGTCGCCGATTTCGCCGTCCAATGTGCCGATCGCAAACTCATCGGGTGGAATCTTACCAACGGTAAACAATTGCCATGGTCCATGCCGTGTGAACGCATCGCAGGCGCTGGTGCAAACCTCATCGTCACCTCCCCTCCACCCAATCCCACTCTGCCATGGGAACATCCGCCGGGGCCCGTGACGGCGATCAATGCTCAGACCGGCGCTCCCATCTGGCAGAGTCCCCTCCGGTTGAGTGGCGTATTTTCCGCTCAACAATTGGTAGTCGCCAACCTTGAAAGTCAAGTCATCGCCCTCAATGCTGCGAGCGGCAGCCAAGTATGGAAGGTAGACTCCCCGTTGGGATGTCCGATTGCCGGCGCCGCTGAATCGAATGGGGAGATCGTTTTGTATGGCGACGGTGCCGACGGGTGCCATGCCACCGCGGCCGTCGGTGCGCAAACCGGAGCAACACTCTGGCGCCTACCCGCAGCGCCGGAGTTAACCCGCTTTGACAAGCGGGAGCCGGCCATGGCGGGCCGTCAATTCGCCTGGAGAGAAGGCTTCCAACCCGCTCTCCTCATGGTCGATATTCCCACAGGAGCAGCATCGGCTTTCGCCCTTTCAGATTGGGTAGAAAACCCCGCAGCAATTGACAACGACTGGGTAGTCTCCTCCCCAACGGGTGTTGCCCGCCTCTCGGGTAAACAGTCCCGACCCGCTCTCGCAGCGCTTCCGGCAAAGCAGGCGCTGGATGAAATGCTCACCGACCCGCTTGGGTTGGACCCTGAGGCGGTTGAAATTTGGAACCGAAATCGGCCCCTCTTTGAGCCTTTTTTCCCTGACCTTGCAACTCGAATTGCCGGTCTACCCGAGGTGTGGATGCTCGGCGTTGTGGATTCTATCCAAACGCTGCACCTTCCCGGTTTGGCATCGGCCCTCACTCGTCGATTTCCCACGCTCGTCGAAAAGCGTCTTCAAACTTCGGTGGTAGACCTTTTGTCCGATCTGAATGATCCCGTCGCGCTGCCGGCGTTTGAACACGCGCTCAACAATCAACGCCGCGTTGCTGTGGCCGCCGCCGCACTCGCCCGGTTGGGAGATGAGAGCGCTCTCCCAAAACTTGACGCTTATTTTCAAAAGCAGCATGCGTACACAACGAGCGATGATTGCGCCAACCTGAACGTCTGCAACGGGCCTGACATGGATGGCGATGGTTGGTCCGATGCGCTGGAACATATTCTGGGGACGCGCGCCGATGCCTCGGACACCGACGGCGACGGCCTTGCCGATGCCGTGGATCCGTGTCCGACGTTCACCACACCGGCAGATGGTAAGCTCCAGGCGGCATTTGACGCCCTTGTGAGCCTCCACCGGCCCGGTTGGGCGGCCTTTCTTGCGCAACGTTCCACATGTCTGTTGGGCAGCAGGGGCCCGCTTGTACCCTACCGCGAAGGTGAACAGGTCGTGGGGATTCCCATTCTGGCTCTGCGAGTGGAAGATTCTTCCAACAGCCCCGAGCACGCTTCCGTGCGCGTGTCGTTCGGGTGTGGACCGTTATGCGGTTTCGTCTATCGCGTGGAAGTGACCAAGCAAAAAGGCTCTTGGTATTTTACCCGCATTGAAGGGCTTGGTGGCTCGTAATCGCTCTCTTATGTCGGGCGCGTTAAACGTCTACTTCAATGACGACGTGGGTTGCTCGGGCCTCGGACCATTGGCCCTTTACCTCAAGATGAGTTGTTCCCCAGCCTGTGGTTCCACCGGTTGTGTACACTGTGTTGGGCTTGATACCGGTTTGATGGTAGATTTGCTTACCATTCAAGAACACCCACACTTCCCACAAGCCGGTGGTGGGCATTGTGATTTGCCACTTTGCATTAAAGCCAATGGGAAAAACCGTGGTGATGTCTTGTTTATAGTCAACTGCGCCTGTTGCGCTCGCGTCGGTTTGAATGGTTTGGTGAATGCCCGCGTTGGGCCCCGCCCCTTCACCCTTGTCCAACCCCTCCAAGATGGCGCGTTGTTCACTGGACAGTTTCAGCTTTTGGCTGAGAACGTCAACCATGGTCGTGTGCATGGCAACCTCCTCGGCGGCACCAAACGTCGGCGCCACCTGACGGTTGGAGGGTTCCAACCGAGGCTGGTAGCATACGGCAAGAACATCGCTTTTCAAGCGCAAAATAAAGCGTCGCGTGCATCAATTTTTCGCGTTCAGCGGAGCCCGGTGCCGGTCTCGCCGGCAAGCGTTGCGTTTGGAGTTGACCAGGAAAAGCGAAAGCTGGTACGGGTACAAGCCTTCAGGAGAAACACTCTGTGGAAGATGCCCCTTCACCCAACCTCGGCTTCACCTATCGAACCCGGCGCGGCGGCACTGTGGAGGTGGTACACAACGGGCGTCTTGCGGCAACGCTCCGCGGCTCTGACGCGGTAGATTTTTTGGCAGAAGTGGAGTCGTGTGACAACGCGGCGGCCCAGCAACTCATGGCGCGCCTTACGGGCAATTACAAACGCGGAAACGAACGGTTGGCCGGCAATCACCCGCGCAACCGTGGATAATACTCCAACCTGCAATCAACCTACCCAATGTCCACCCTTCCCTCCTTCGCAGAACTTCATCGCCACCTAGATGGGTCTATCCGCCCATCCACGCTTGTTGAGTTGGCAACGCGCCTGCAAAAAACGGTTCCCAACGATCTACCCTTTTCAGCCGGAATGGGGCTTTCAGCGGCGCTTTCCAGATTTGCGTTTACCCTGAGCCTTTTACAAGATCCCGCCGCGGTAAAACGCGTCGCTTCTGAAATGTGCGAAGACGCTGAGGCAGAAGGGGTAACCTCTCTTGAAATTCGGTTTGCGCCTCAACTTCACCAGGGAGCACCCATCGCCTCCATTGTGGATGCCGCGGTCGAAGGGATCCGTGGGCGCGCCGGGTTGATCTTGTGTGGATTGTACGGGGAGCCGCCCACAGTGCTTGATGAACTGGTGAGTGTAGCGGCATCACGTCCCCACGTGGTAGGTATCGACTTGGCGGGCGGCCCGTCACCTACCCACAATTTTCAAATGGTAGATTACGCGCCCGCCTTTAAAAAAGCGGCAACATTGGGGTTGGGGCGCACTGTTCACGCGGGGGAAGGCAGGCCGGCTGAAGAAATTGAGACAGCCATTTTAACCCTCGGCGCGGAGCGCATTGGACATGGTACAACGCTGCTCAATAATCCCCGCATCGCCAACCTGGTGTTAGAAAAACAGATCACCATTGAAGCGTGCCCCACAAGCAATGTGCACACCGGGGCCATTCACCGGGTAGAAGATCATCCCATTTCAACATGGCTTGATCTCGGCATCCGCGCCTGCATTTGCGCCGACAACACCCTCTTGTCGGGCACCAACGTGCCAATGGAGATCCATCGGGTGCGGGGCATTGTTGGAATGACCGAAGAAAAAATTCAACGCGCCATTCAAATCGGACACGAGGCGGCATTTCGTCGCAAGTGACCGGCTCTACCGGGACGGTACAGACAGCGTTTCGACGGTCACATTTTCAGGGTGGGCCACAAGGTCCAACACAACCCTCAAGTCATCATAAATGACATATTCCAGCGAGTCTTTGCGGCGCATGTCAAACGCGCTTCGCGACAATTGAAACTCGGTTGACAGGCGATAGCCGTCACCCTTTTGTTCAACGTTGATCTGAAAGCGAATGACGCGCTCGACTCCGTGCACAACCGCTCGGCCCTGAAAAACATACCCCTCTTCACCCTCGCCGCGCGGTCTGATGGTGCCTGTAAAAAGAGCGTGCGGAAAACGCTGCACTTCAAGCAAGTGATAATGAATGGAGTCAAAGATAAAATCGCGCGCGTACGCCGGGACATTGTCATTGGGGGTAAGGTTGATATCCAGGGTAAACTTACCCGTGGGCCGGTTGACCGGAGAAGAAATATCCCGCAAAAACTGAGCGCGCCACCGCTTCATTTCAAGCTTGTGGCTGCCGGTAAGCAGGTCGCCCCCAAACGCTTCAAGCGTGGAGTCATTGGGTCGCATGATGTAGCGCTCGGCAGGCTCATCGGACGCGATTGGGGCAGGCGGCGCGCCGTCGACGACGGCACCCGGCCCCGTAGACTTGGTCATGTCGCGCGCAAAGTCGACATAAATGGGCTCTAAGACGGGCAACAATACAGCGCGCTGAACACATCCCAACGCGCCGCAAACGGTCAACGCCGCGGCCAATACCCACACGCGCTGCTGCATTGGAGGCACGCTACCGGAAAACCCTTGCACGCCGCAACAGCCAAACATTCCCTCGCCGCTCGCACCGCACGGGCGGCGCAACCACTCCGCGGCCACGTCGGCTATTTTCGGACACCGGGAGGGCCGGACACCAAGCCTTTAAGTGCGGACATTGTTCGTCCTACGTGCAGCCGCAAAACGCTTTTTTGGAGGTATTTTGGCAAAAGAGAAGCTAAAATCATCCCATGCCCAACGACCACTCCAAAAGCCCGAATCAGACTTCTAAAACCAACGAGGCATCCGGTCAAAACATCTACCTGCAACGCGTGGCGTCACTCGTTCCAACCGAGGCGATTGCCGTGTATTTGACCATTGACCAACTTATTCTCACCGCCAAAAACGACATCCCCTACAAGAATGTATTTTGGTTTGTTTTGGCGATCATGACTCTGGGCACGCTTCTCTACCTTCGTCGACGTCATCCCTCCATGCAAAAAGCCTTGCTCGGCACGGTTTCTTTCTTGGTTTGGGTGGCGGTCGCCGGCAACAGCTTCCCTGAAGTCATGAAAGACGTGGCCTGGTATAATCCCATCTACGGCAGCATCTTTCTCCCCCTGTTCACGTTTTTCCTTCCCATGCTCACCTCCACCGAGCCAGCCCCCGCGGCCCCGCCGCCCAATGGCTGAGCGCCGCGTCCACATCGGCCTCTACCGTCCAGCCCAGTGAACTCGGCTGACCAGTAAAGTGGACAGACGCGTTCAGGTCCGCTCCCCGGCGAGGGGCCAACTTGCAATACAGCCGCGCGAAGAGCCCAATTTCGGCGCCGATTTTGTTGCTATCCCCTCCGCAAGACCATCGGCACGAAGCTTGTAGTCACTCCCCACCGGCGTCCATTCGGCATTTTTCGAATGGGTACACAATATGCCCTGGGCCACCAACTGGGGTGGCAACGTTTGGAAGGTGGGAACCATGTCTGATCTAACTACTCTCCGTGAAGGTGTCCGTTCTCTACCCATTTCAGAGCGAAAAGCCCTTGTCATTGAAACGGCAAATAACCTGGATGAACAGGGCAAACAAGAAGTGGTCTCCAGTCTCGGCCCCCCCACCCAGCGCGTCGCAGACATCATTTGGGTGGTCATCGTGGCGGCTTTTGCGCTGGTGTTGATTGGCTCGTTTGGCACGATGGCGTGGGTCTCCGTGAGTGGGAAGGAGCAGCCGGTACTGCTGACCGTGTTTTCTTCCGTGGCGGCGCTCCTGGCCGGCTTGCTCGCTCCAAGCCCCATTGCCAAGCGCGGGTAAGCGTTCACTGGACGACGCCAATCACCCCTCGACACGCATAGGAGTTTTCGGCCAAGATGGCCGGCACGTGGAACACACCGCGCCTGAAAGCCGAAGCTATATTCTCTCCACAAGGCCGCGGCTTCTTCAAGCTTGAGCAATACAATATCATGGTAGGTGTCACCGACGACGCGGCTGCGCCCGCTCTCCACTCGCACCGAAGCACATTGATGCGGTAGTACAAATCTTCTCGAAACCGCCTTTGCTCTACCAATCCCCCGCACATTCAAGCCCACCGCTCCCGTGATGTGTCCAATTTTTTGGACGGGGCGTCCAGCGGTTTGGACTTACCGGGCCGCGTCGGCGGGTGTCTAGCGAATTGGACCAAAGAGCGCCGTAAAACAACTGCACTGGACGCTTTGAGTAAGATTTGCCACAAATTTGAGTGGCACTTTGCTTGCGGTGGGGTCGGGCATGAATCGCCGAACCGCATTAGGTTGTGTCGCCGGTCTGATGGTGACCGCGGTGGGTACACCGGCGGGCGCCATTGATATCAACGTCAAGGTCACCGGCATTTCCGATGCGATTGAGAGCCTCCGCGCGCTTGCGGGTGAACTTCAAACTCTACTCAACGGGGTCAGTTACGAACTTCGAACCACGGTTTCGGCCGCGTTGACAGATGTCCGTGGGCTGCTCGATGGGTTGGAGCGACTGGTGCGCGACTCGGTTCATACCGTTACCAACGCGTTTACCGTGGCCGTTTCCGATGTTCTTACCCAGGGGTTGCTGCTTGTAGAAAAGCTGAAACGCGGCATTTTTGAAGCGATCGAAGAAGCTGCGCGGGTGCTGCGACAAACGATTCAGGCCGCTCTCGTTCAGGTTTCAGCGATGGTAGAAGATACTCTACATCAAGCTGAAAACGTGGGAGGTAGAACCATTGTTCGTATTGCCAACGCTTCTCACACGGCAATGATCGGGGGCATCGGCGGAGCGGTCGCCATTGGCGGACTGATTGGATTGGTATCCATCGTCCGACGCCCCAAAAAAGAACCCACGGCCGCCAAACCTGTTGGAGCCACGTTGACCTTTGTTACGCTCCTGGCAGGGGGAATTGCGCTCGCGACGTTTTCACCCCGCGTAGCCAAGACCTTCGGTGCATCGGTGGAGCTTCCCGACGGTCATGCTCTCTGCACCGAAACGGCCAAAAAAGGCACTGCCCTCCGTGGAATGTTGGCCGAACCCGCCCGCGTGGCAAGGGTATTACAAACCGGTCTACCCAAAGAAGTGCCTTTCTTCGTGAGCGCCAAAGAGGTGATCGGGTGTGACCCGGCACGCAGGGTAAAACCTGTGGAGGGGAAAAACTTCTTTCCGCCTGTGATGGGCTCGCCCCAGGAAGAAGGCGCCGCAGCCCTTTTGGAAGCGCCTGCAGGTGCCCGTATGTCAAGCGCCACGTCGGTGTTTCTTACGGTGCCACAAGGGTACCCTATCAAACCGGTTGTGTACCCTTCGCGTGCTGCGCGAGAGGAGGGAGCTTTTTCACAACGGGCGGGAGAAGACGGCGTTGCGGCAACCGGGGTAGAATCGTCCGACGCTCTCCGGGCCCACCAGGCTATGTTCAACGCCGGGGCCACCGCTTATTCACGAGCGTGCGCAGCGTTTCAAAAAGAGCCCAACGGAGAGAGCTTTCGGGCCTTGGTTCGGGGCGGTTTGAAGCGAGGCTTCGGCGGACCTTCCATCGCGTCCAAAGGGAAAGGATCTACCCATTCTAACCGCTCCGCGGAAATGGAGACCGTGGCTCAAGAAGTGAAGGAAGTGGCGGCGCAATGTATTGTGTACGCTCCGTCGCGCGAAGAAGCCAATGTTGGTAGAGAGCACTACGCCATCGCATCGGACTTTTTGGGAGACCCCATTCGGTGCGCGGCAGATCGCGAATGCCCAAACGACAAGCTGTGTCGCACTTCTACGGGTGAATGTTTGGCAAAAGGGTTTTATTGCCGATCTCCCAACGACTGCAAGCCGGGCGGCGAGTGTGACCTGAATCACGAAGAGTGTGTGGCTCGCGACACCTTCGCCTGCTCGCGCAATGAACAATGCCGGCCCGGAGAAGCGTGTTTTTCAGAAACGCGCAAATGCGTGGATATTGAAGCTTACGCCGGTCTTCCGTGCACAATCACCGATTCGGTTCGATACAAAGGGCTCTGTTATTCTACCCCCGGAGTGTGGACTGCTATGGGCGGTGGGTTGGAGTGCAAACCTTCTTATCAGCCCGCGGCTGACACGAGTTGCGACGGCGCCGACAACGACTGCGATGGGGTGGTGGACGAAGAGTACAAACCGGGTGAGATGTGTACATCGACAGACCCGGCTGTAAAGGGCGAGTGCATTCGCGGAACCAAAGAGTGCGTGGCGGGTAGAGAACGTTGCCGCCCCATCGCCGCGGAAAGTGAAAAATGTGACGACGGCAAAGACAACGACTGCGACGGTGCCACCGACGAAGGTTGTCAGAAGCCGGTCCCGCGGCATTGAAAACGAATGTTTCAATGACTGGGACTGCCGCAATTAGGGCAGTGCTCGAACGGACGCGGGGGGACGAAACAGAGCAATCAACCTATCGTGGAGGTGTGTCATGACAACGTCAGGATCCTTGCCCAGCGGCGAGGCCGTTTCAAAAAATGTGGGACGTGAATTAATTGTCATCGTGGATGCGCAGGCAGGATTTCGAGCCAAACGAGGTGAGTTGAGCCTCCCTGCGGGTCCGGCTGTAATGCTCAACAAGCTCCTCACCGATGCCGGCGCAAGCATTGCCCCATTGTTCGGCATTACAGAAGAAAGGGCAGATCACCTTCCCAGTCTACTCCGCGCTCAGCATATCGACGCGCCGGACCTATCCAAATATTACCGGGTAGATGCTCCCGATGATCAACTGGACCAATTGGCCGCGGCTCTCCGGGCTGAATCGGGGGTGGTTGCCGCGTACGTCAAACCGCCGGCCGAACCTGCTGAATTGGATATTCTCAACACCATGAGGCCAAGCGCCGATGAAGCGCCGCCGGCCACCCCTGACTATTCCACTCGACAACTCTACTTGGACGCAGCCCCCGGTGGAGTGGACGCGAGATACGCCTGGACTGTTTCAGGTGGAAGCGGCGCGGGGGTCGGCGTGGTAGATGTCGAAGGTGCATGGCGGTTTACCCACGAAGATCTGACGGCAAATCAAGGCGGCGTGGTGGGTGGTACACAATCGACCGACGTGGGATGGAGAAACCACGGCACGGCCGTCATTGGGGAGATCGGAGGCGATCGAAACACCTTTGGTATCGTTGGAATCAGCCCCGACGCGACGGTTCGCGCGGTTTCGATCTTCGGTGGACTCAACTCGGCAGGAGCCATTCGACGGGCGGCGGATGTGTCCAGTCCAGGTGACATCTTGCTCATTGAACTGCATCGACCGGGCCCCCGAGCCACGGGGGTAGGTCAACAAGGGTACATCGCCATGGAGTGGTGGCCCGACGACTACGCTGCAATTCGATACGCCGTCGCTCGCGGGGTGATCGTGGTCGAAGCCGCAGGTAACGGAGCCGAAGATCTAGACAACGCCGCCTACAACACTCCGGCACCGGGCTTCCCTCCCACGTGGTCCAATCCATTCCGGCGCGGAACTCGCGATTCAGGTGCGATTCTTGTGGGGGCGGGCGCTCCCCCTCCGGGAACACATGGTCGCAACTGGGGCCCAGACCGGTCGCGACTTGACTTTTCGAACTACGGTTCTGCGGTGGACGTTCAAGGGTGGGGGCGCGAAGTCACGACAACGGGTTACGGCGATCTCCAGGGAGGTACAAACGAGGATGCGTGGTATACCGATCAGTTCAGCGGCACATCAAGCGCGTCTCCCATCATCGTCGGCGTCCTAGCGTGTACACAAGGCGCACTGAGGGCGGCGGGTAGACAACCCCTCACAGCGGCGCGCGCGCGCGATTTGCTTCGCTCGACGGGCTCGCCGCAGCAGGACGCCCCGGGTAGACCGGCATCGCAGCGCATCGGCAATCGCCCCAACCTCCGAGCGATGTTCGCTTCACTGGGCCTTGGCGTCACAGTAACGAGTGCAGTCGCGCTTCACCGATACTGGAACCCGGCCATCGGCGACCATTTTTATACAACCAGTTGGAGTGAACTTGGACCGGGGAAACACGGCTGGAACTACGAGGGTGTGCAGTGTTACATCTACCCTTCAGCGGTGAGTGGAACCGTGCCTCTTTACAGGTATTGGAACCCCACCATCGGTGATCACTTTTATACAACCAGCTGGGCTGAACTTGGACCGGGAAAACACGGCTGGAACTACGAAGGCGTTCAAGGGTATGTATACCCCTCACTTCGAATTGGTACAGTACCGCTCTATCGATATTGGAATCCCTCTATCGGAGACCATTTTTATACGACCAGTTGGGGTGAGCTTGGACTTGGAAGACATGGCTGGAACTACGAAGGTGTGCAATGTTATGTGCGCACCGTCGCGGCACCTCCGTCGGACGACACCCCGGCTGAACCACGGGAAGAAGAGGGAACCGCCACGGCTCCAACAACCCCGTTCGCATCGTTTGACGTTGCTCCCGGCGGCGGACCTACCCCGCCCGGAGCACTGCCTTCGAGCTTTGACCGCGCAGATTCAAACGATCCCACTTTAATTGGTGGGTCGTTTACGATGACAGGTCAATCGTCTGGGCAGCAACCTGACTCGTTCACAGTGTCGGGTCAGAACGCCGATCAACGAGCCAATTCGTTTACAGTGTCCGGTCGCAGCGATTCAACCCGCGGCGATTCGCTCGGCACCGGCACCGCCGAAAACAACGAGATCGTGCGCGTTGTCGTGTCCATTCTCAAGGGCGCACGCGGTTGAGTCCTAGTTGACTATGGGGCCCCCGCGGCCGCGCGAGCGTGCGAGCGAGGACGCTTGGGGGCCCAGGGCGGCGCGAAGCGCCGACCGGGTGGGGGCAGTTGAATTTGAAGCCGGGTTGAGTGATAAGGGAAGTATGGTCCAGCATACGTCCGGCTTAAATGTGTACACATCGCTAAAATCCCTCCACTTGGGGCTGTTTGCGCCTCTACTTACCATCTTGTTCAACGGAGGCTGCCTTCCTCCCGTTGCGTCCACAACGGGAGAAGGTGGGGCGGGAGCAACAAGTTCGTCCACCGGGGCTACCGGCGGTGAAGGGGGACAACCCGCCTGTCGCGCAGAGTCCACGGTAGAAGCGGCGGCCCCTTCGGGCAATGTGTATTATCTGGACCCGGCGGGAAACGACAACGGACCGGGTACGGAAGAGGCGCCCTGGCGGAGTATAGAAAAGGCGTCCAACAAAATGGTGGCGGGGGATGTGGCGCTGCTCAAGTCGGGCAAATATGTCGGACAGGTAGAAATTCGAGTTTCGGGTGTGTTTGGCGCGCCAATCACCTTTGCGGCCGCTCCGGGCGCCGAGCCGATTATCACCGCGCTTGCCGCCGCGAAACCCCACAAAGACCTGATTCGCATTTATGGGAGCCACATTACCCTGTCAGGTTTGATTGTTGAAAACACCTTTCCAGGGCCGGGGGTAGGCATTTTTGTCAACGGCGCACAGTGGGAACCGCCGGGGGCAGAATGGGTAACTCTCGACGGGGTAGAAGTGCGCGGCGCTCCCGGACAGGGGATTTTAATGAGCGGCAACAACAACGCCGTGCTCAACTCGCGCATTCATGACAATGGTGAATATGCACAATTTGACCATGGTATTTATGTGGAAGGGGCGTGCAACGTTTTTAGAAACAACGAGGTGTATAAAAACTGGGCCTTTGGCATTCACCTTTTTGGGGGTGAAGAAGGGCTTGCCGGACACAACCGGGTAGAAAGAAACTTTGTGTACGCAAACGGGTTTGGAGCGGAGAGTGAAGCGCCGACGGAGCCAACGTCGGGCATTGTTGTCGCGTGGAATCATCCAAGCAATGTGATTGTCGAAAATGTTGTTTGCGGAAACGCCAAAATGGGCATTTTTGTGCGGGATGGACAACCCAACACCGAGCTGACAAGAAACGTGACTTGTTATAACGGCGACTCGGGTTTGGCCTTGTTTGACCCCGGCGCGGGGACGGTGTTGTCGGAGAACATTTCATACAATGACGGACTTTACGCGCTTGAAACCGTGAGTGGAGTGACAAGCGACCAGAACGTTTTTTACAAAGCGGGCGGCGAACCTGAATTTTTATACAACAAGTCGGCCGTTAACTTTGACGCTCTGAAAGCTCAAAGTGGACAGGATAAAAACAGCGCTGTGAAGGATCCTGAATTTACAAATGTGCCGGCCGACGGGTTTAACCCCGATGCGGCGGGGGAGTATGATTTTTGTACACCCTTGATCGGCGCGCTTTGCGGGGGATAATGAACGGAGAATGACGCCGGATTGGCGTCAATACTCCTGCTCTTCGTGACTGAGGCCGGCAGCGCGTTTGGTGGTGGCCTCATCGTCGTCGCAGGGCGACGCTTCTGCCCCGTCGGCGTTGGCAACTTCTTCAGTGTCGTCACACTCCGGCGCTTCTGCCGTGCAGCCGGCGGTGACAGAACCAGCGAGAACAAGCATGGAGAGGAGAGCGAACTTCTTCATGCTTGTGAGGATACCGAAGCGGCAATTGTCGAAAAGGATTTTGTGCACCGATAAGCGCGCCCTTTCACTTTTTGCGCACCGATCGTATCCTGCCCAGTTGAGTTGATGCTAAAGGGGAGAACGTGGAACCAAGTGTACTCAAAGAACCTCTGGCTCATTTAACAGCTGAAGGGAAAGGTCACCTGCTGATTGACCACCTGAAAGATGTGGCGCAGTTGGCCCGTGAGTTTGCCGCACCGTTTGACAGCGGTGAGGTTGGGTATGTAGCGGGGCTATGGCACGACATTGGAAAGTACGCCGCCAACTTTCAGAAGATGATCCGGGAAAAAAACGGGTTTGAAGCGCATATTGAAGGCGACGCGAGCGGACCCCGCGACCATTCCTCTGCAGGAGCAATTCTTGCCGACGATAAAGGCGGTGCTGTTGGGAAGGCGGTTTCTTTCTTGATTGCGGGCCACCACGCTGGGTTGGCGAATCGGGCCCAGCTGCGTGAACGCCTGAGTCGTAAACGAGATGAAGCTCGCTGCCTTGAACGAGCAGTGGAAGGTGGCGCGCCAACGTCGATACTGGAAATGGGTCTGCCGACCTTACCGTCGCGTTTGGAGTGGAAAACCAGCTCTAAAGCGGATGTGGATGCACGCACACGCGTGTTTGAAATGTGGATGCGGCTCGTGTTTTCTGCCCTGTGCGATGCCGACTTTTTGGATACCGAGCGGTTTTACGATGAAGCAAAAGCCGAGAGACGGGGGCAGGGGCCACAGATTGGCGACTTGCTCGTTCGCTTAAAAAGCCATCTGGACGCACTGGAGAAAGGTGCACGTGACACCGAGGTGAACCGAGCGCGGGCCGACGTAAGAAAAGCGTGCAAGGAGGCAGCGCACCTCAACCCCGGAGTGTTTAGCCTGACAGTTCCCACCGGCGGTGGGAAGACTCTCGCATCGCTGGCGTTTGCGCTCGAACATGCACAAACGCATGGGCTGCGGCGCGTTGTGGTGGGCATCCCTTTCACATCGATTATTGAGCAAACGGCCGATGTGTACCGTAAGGCCCTGGGCAGCGACGGCGCGGTATTGGAGCATCACTCGGCGCTCGATCCCCGCTCTGAAACTCCATATAACCGAATTGCGTCTGACAATTGGGATGCGCCGGTGATTGTGACCACAACGGTGCAACTGCTGGAGAGCTTGTTTGCCAACAGGCCCGGACGATGCCGCAAGCTGCACCGATTGGTAAAAAGCGTCATCGTTTTGGACGAGGCTCAAACGCTCCCTCCCGGTTTGCTTGAACCGGCAATCGACGGGCTTCACACACTTGTAAAACATTTTGGAGCGTCGATTGTGATTTGTACTGCAACCCAACCGGCACTCAACAAGTCTACGTGGCTAACGTCGGGGTTTGAAAAGGTACACGAGATCATACCTGAATCGTACAACCTTTTTAGCCGGCTAAAACGGGTAGAAACGCGTTGGCCGTTGGGCGACAGTGCGCCTTCTTACGCAGAGTTGGCGCGTGAAATCGCGGGGGAACGCGATGTTTTGGCAATTGTACACAAGCGTGACGACGCGCGCGTGTTGACGAAACATCTGGACGAGTTGCTGCAGGATGAATCAACCTTTCACCTCTCGGCGCTCATGTGTGCCGAACATCGGTCCAAGGTGCTTGCAACCATCAAAGAAAAAAAACTGCGAGGTGAACCTGTGCGCTTGGTTTCTACTCAACTTGTAGAAGCCGGGGTCGACGTGGATTTTGCCGTAGTGTACAGGGCGCTGGGTGGACTTGACTCGTTGGCGCAAGCTGCGGGGAGGTGCAATCGAGAAGGGCTGCTAGATGGGCTTGGACAATTGCGCGTTTATCAGGCCCCCACCCAACCGCCGCGAGGTGTACCTGTCGCGGCGCTTGGCATTACAAAGGGCATGTTGCGGACAGATCCCCACCTCGATCTAAACGCAAAAGACTCGTTTCGTCGATATTTTCAACAATTGTACGCATCACGAAATCTCGACGAAAAACAGATACAGCTCGCACGGCGCGAGTATCGATTCAAGGACGTGGCAGAACTTTTCACATTGATTGAAGACGAGTGGTCAGAACCGATTGTGGTCCCGTTTGGAGACGCTGCCTGGAATGTAATTGGGGAGATCGAAAAATGGGGACCATCGCGAGAGCGCCTGCGTTTTTTGCAACGCTTGACGGTCAACGTGGCACGCAGGGACCGTGACACTTGGGTAGAGAAAGGGTACGCTCGCTGGGTTGGCGAGACGGTGGTGGTACTGGACGAATCTTTTTCGGGAGCGTATACAAATCGTTTTGGTTTGGTTCCAACTATGGTAGGAGGGGCAAGCTACGTGGTTTAGCGCCCATCGTCATCTGGAGGATACCAGGATGGAGAGCAGACGGTTTCAAGTTCGTGCGCGCGGGCCGTTGGCGTGTTTTACCCGCCCTGAAATGAAGGCGGAGCGCGTAAGTTACGAGATTATGACGCCCTCGGCGGCGCGCGGCGTGTTGGAGGCCATTACGTGGAAGCCCGCCATTTCATGGCGCGTTCATTCCATTCATGTGCTGGCGCCCATTCAGTGGGCGAGCTTTCGACGCAACGAAGTGAGCGATCGCGCGTCTCCCCGAGGGGGAGACTTTTTTGCAGATGAGCGCCGTGCGCAACGCAACACCGTGGCACTGCGTGATGTGGATTACGTGATCACGGCGTCTTTTCAAATGACAGACCGGGCCGGTGAAGGCGACGGCATCACCAAGTTTGAAGAAATTTTTGAAAGGCGTCTCCACAAGGGGCAAACCTTTCATCAGCCATATCTGGGCTGTCGTGAATTTGCGGCAGAAGTAACGCCCGCGCCCGAACAGTTTGTACCGGTAGAAAGTGTGGATCGGCCGCTCGGACTCATGTTTTACGACTTTGCATACTCACCCGAGGGTAACGGTGCGCGGCCGCTGTTTTTTGAGGCTCGACTCAAGAACGGCATCCTCCACGTGCCACCTTACGCCGAAGTCATGCGACAAAACCGGCGGGGTGGTGAGGGGGCCACATGATGCTCAGTGCATTGTATGAGTTGGCCAAACGCAAAAACCTGGTCGACGACCCGGACTTTGAAAAAAAGAAAGTTGACTTTTTTATCCGTGTTGACTTGACGGGTAGATTTTTGGGCTTGGTACCCACCCAGTCGAGTGAAGGACGAGCGCTTGAAATCAAGGTGCCCCGTTTTCCAAAACGGGCGGGAAGTGGCACTGTACCGGGCTTTTTGTTCGACAATGCCAAATACGTGTTGGGCGTAGGGGGTGAAGATGCCGAACGAAACGAGCGTTGTGTGGAGGCCTTTCGAACGGAGGTAGACAAGCTCGCTCAACAAACAGGTGATGAGGGCGCAGTGGCGGTCGCCCGCTTTTTTGAAAAGCGACAAGAACAGCTCGCCGAGATTTTGGCCCAACACCCGGACGGCGCGTGGACAGGGGGTGAGTGGCTGGCATTTAAGCTCGACAATGATGAAGAGCGTTGTGTACACGATCGGCCGGACGTCCGAGCATATTGGGCCGTTCAACGTCAGGCCAAACCCGAGGGAGAAAACGACCTACCGGTTCGCTGTTTGGTAACGGGTGAAGTTGGGCTTGCCGCACGCACGCATGACAACATCAAACGCGTTCCGCAGGCCCAAACATCGGGCGCGGCGCTTGTATCGTTTAATGCCGCCGCGTTTGTTTCGCACGGTCTACAACAGGGAGAAAACGCGCCCGTGTCCCGCGCCGCGGCGGAAGGGTATGTCACCGCACTCAACTCACTCTTGGAAGGTGGTGCAAAACGCCGCTTTTCACAGGGCATTGCCATGGGTGACGACGCGGTGCTGGTGTTTTGGACACGTGAAGACACCCCTTTTTGCGACGATCTTCTCGACGCATTGGATCCCGTGGCCGACCCGGAAGCGGTGCGTGAAATGGTCAAGTCGCCGCTGAAAGGGCTTGAACCTGCGCCTATTGATACAACCCATTTTTACGCCGTCACATTGAGTGGAAACGCTGCGCTGGTGGTGGTGCGCGACTGGATGGAGGTGCCGGTAGGTCAAGTAAAACAAAACCTGCGCCGCTACTTTGGTGCGCTGTCGCTCGCGGGGTCGGACGGTCAACCTTTGGGGGTTCGGCGTCTTTTGAGTGCGATTGAAACGCCGAGCGGAAGTGGGCTCTCACCCAACTTAGAAACGAAGCTTGTGCGCTCAGCTTTGTACGGTTCTCCAATTCCGCGCGAAGTGCTTTCCGCCGCGTTACGACGCCTGCGTTTACCACCCCATAAGCTGGACGAGCGACGCCAGCTCCACGCGCGGTGTGCACTTATAAAAGCTGCTTTAATGGACTTGCCAGATTGGAAAGGGACCAAGGAGGTCACTGTGGCTCTCGATGAAAACAACACTGAAACACCCTACTTGCTCGGCCGCCTGTTTGCCGCACTTGAAAGGTTGCAGGCCGAAGCACAAGGCGACATTAACGCCACCATCCGCGACAAATTTTTTGGTGCGGCATCCTCCACGCCGGGGCTGATCTTTCCTCGGCTGATTCGGCTGAGCATGCATCACGCGGCGAAGATACGAGAGGGTAAAGATCCGTTCGCCGAAATAACCAAAGCCCGCATTATCGAAAAGTTACAAGGCGAGGCGTTGCCCAACACGCTGAACCTCGCGGACCAGGGGCTTTTTGCCATTGGATATTACCACCAGCGGCAGGCGTTTTTCACCCCAAAATCGGAGGGCGCCAAACCTGAATCTGACAAACACGAGTCTGAAACGTCTTCCACACCTGAAGCGGAGTGAGGGTTGTCATGTCTGAACTTGTTCATCGCTATGATTTTGTGCTGCTGTTTGACGTAAAAGACGGCAATCCCAACGGCGATCCCGACGCGGGAAATCTACCCAGGGTAGACCCTGAAACCGGGCACGGGCTCGTAACCGACGTTTGCCTAAAGCGCAAAATTCGAAATTATGTGACCATTGCCAAAACGGGCACTCCTGGGTATGAAATTTACGTCAAAGAAAAGGCTGTGTTAACAGCTCAACAGGGCCGCGCCTACGAGGCGCTGGGTTTGGACGGTTCAGCCAAAACCGCTGCCGAACCTGCCGATGACGGTGACAAACCTGACAAACCTGAAAAGAAGGGTCGCGGAAAAAAAGAGGCCGGCTCGGGGAAAAAAGCCTCCGACGGTGAAGTGGTGGAGCGCGCCCGCGACTGGATGTGCAAAACGTTTTTTGACATTCGCGCGTTTGGTGCCGTGATGTCGCTCAAGGAAAACAACGCAGGTCAGGTGCGGGGGCCTGTGCAGTTCACCTTCGCGCGTTCGATCGATCCCATTATCACCGCCGAACATGCCATTACACGGATGGCGGTTGCCACACAGGCAGAGGCGGAGAAACAGGGTGGCGACAACCGGACAATGGGTAGGAAAAACACGGTGCCTTATGGATTATACAAGGCCCACGGGTTTATTTCACCTGCCTTTGCAAAACAAACCGGCTTTACCACCGACGACCTTACCGTTTTGTGGGAGTCGATCAAGCACATGTTTGAGCACGATCGAAGCGCCGCCCGCGGCCTGATGAGCCTGCGTGACTTAATTGTGTTTGAACACGCGTCGGCCCTTGGAAACGCGCCTGCACACGCTCTATTTGATAAGGTCAAAATCACGCGGCGCGATCTGAGCACTCCACCGCGTGACTATTCGGCGTATGAAGTGACAATCGATGATCTACCCAACGGGGTGGTACGCGCGTCCACATGAGTGGAGCTTCGTCCGAAGCGGATAACAGCGTTGTCCTGTCGGCCTTGCAGCATGTAGTGTTTTGTGAACGGCAGGCGGCGCTGATCCACGTGGAGCGCGTCTGGCAGGACAACGCTTCTACTGCTGAAGGCAACCTGCTTCACGGAAACGCTGATTTGCCCGGCAATGAAAAGCGACGCAACGTTGAAGTTGCGCGAGCAGTGTTGCTCCGGTGCGACGCGCTTGGAATTTCTGGCCGAGCAGACGTTGTAGAATACCACATGGATCCCACCGTGCCCGGGGGCAAACAACCTTACCCGGTGGAGTATAAACGCGGCAAAGTTAAAAACGAACTTGCTGACAAAGTTCAACTGTGCGCGCAGGCCTTTTGCTTGGAAGAAATGCACGGAATGGCTGTGCCACGGGGTGCGCTCTTTTACGGCCAAAGTCACCGACGTGTGGATGTGGAATTTGATACTGCGCTGCGTGAACGGACAAAGACGGCAATAAAGCGCATGCGTGAGTTGATCGAAACCAATATGGTGCCACCGGCAGAGCCGGCGCCCAAATGCCGCAGTTGTTCGTTAGAACCGCTTTGCTTACCCAACGTGACCAACCGGCGAACCAATGCGAGCGAGTATTTGGTTCAACTAATGCACCGCGAGGACAAGTTGTGAGCGTACACCTCAACACTTTGTACGTAACCACAGATGGGGCGTATTTGAGCCGAAATCACGACACGGTGGTGGTCCGGGTAGAAAACGAGCAAAAGGCGCAGATCCCCTTTATCCACATCAGCGCGGTTTGCTGTTTTGGCAGAGTGCTCATGTCACCCGAGCTAATGGGGGCGCTCACCGAAGCGGGCATACACATCGCTTTTTTTTCTTCGTATGGTCGGTTTTTGGCCAGGGTAGAAGGCCTGCCGGGAGGAAACGTGTTGCTCCGCCGCGCGCAACACAGAGCGGCCGACAACGACCTGAAAAGTCTGAGCATCGCCCGGTCAGTGGTGATTGGGAAGGTTGTAAACACTCGACAATTTTTAATGCATGCGCGCCGGGATGCCCCCACAGACGAACGGCGGCAGGCCATTGCAGCGGTGTGCGATCGCCTCTCAATGCACCTGAAAAGTATCCCAGATGCTCCAACAGTGGAGGTTTTGCGCGGGTTGGAAGGCATTGCGGCGAAAGACTATTTTTCAGTATTCGGTGACTTGATAAAACACCGCGACTCCGCGTTTACCTTTGAGGGTAGAAACCGGCGTCCACCCAAAGATCGGATGAATGCGCTCCTTTCGTTTGGATATGCCGTTCTCCTGCAAGATTGTGTGAGCGCCGCAACAGGAATAGGCCTTGACCCGGGGGTAGGTTTTTTACACGAAGACCGGCCAGGTCGGCTTTGCCTTGGGCTTGACCTAATGGAAGAACTGCGTGTACCCATGGTCGATCGGCTCATGCTTTCACTTGTAAACCGCGGTCAACTTGCGCCAAACGATTTTATAGATGAGCCCGCGGGTGGAATTAGACTTACCGATGATGCTCGAAAGACAGTATTAAAGGCCTACCAAGAAATGAAAATGGGAGAGGTTCAACACGCATTTTTGGACCAGAAAGTCACGTGGAGCCGCGTGCCGCACATTCAGGCCCTTCTTTTGGCCCGCACGTTGCGCGGTGACCTAGATGTGTACCCACCCTTCGCGCTGCGCTGAGGGTCAACTCACACCCGCCGGTGCAAGGCGCCGAGTTGCGCGCTCATCCATTGCACCTGAATGCTCAAAATCAAGCATAAATCCCGCGCCTGTGCTCGCGCGGCAAGTTATCTTTTTTTGTTTGTGGAGGTTCAAATGCTTGTCCTGATTTGCTACGATGTTGCCCAGGATGCTACGGGCGCTCGGCGCCTCCGCCGAATCGCGGAAGCGTGCAAGGACTTTGGTGTCCGCGTTCAGTACTCGGTCTTTGAATGCAAGATAGATGATAAATCATGGGTGATTTTGAGACATCGCCTCCTTTCAGAAATGGAACCGGAGACGGACAGTTTGCGCTTTTACTTTATCCGCGAAAACGACGCCAACCGCACCGAACACCACGGCGTTCGACGCCCGCTCGACCCAACCGGACCGCTCATTGTCTGAGCGCGAACCGGCATCGGCGGCAAAACGCCGGGAGGTTCGCGCTCGCCGCAAATGCCGCATTTTGCGGACTTCATAAGGTGCAACCCGCTTTGGTAGCGGGCCTCTTTGGGGTCGCACATGGCAATTCGCGAATTGGGCCTTATTTGATGTTTGATTATAATAACTTAGATCGTGAAGCATCGCCTGGTCAAATCTGACTGGGCGCGGATTGAAACATGGTCGCCTGGCCCAATCAATCGGATCTGTGCCCGGCATCGCCTGGTCAAATCTGACTGGGCGCGGATTGAAACCATGTAGGGGCATCCTGGACTATCGCCTGGTCAAATCTGACTGGGCGCGGATTGAAACTTGCTCACCTTTACGATCGCTCGCTCCTTTCGCGCATCGCCTGGTCAAATCTGACTGGGCGCGGATTGAAACAGGCCATCGCCCGGATCGCCTGGTCAAATCTGACTGGGCGCGGATTGAAACAGGCACCCGTTCTCGCCTTACCCGGCCATCGCCTGGTCAAATCTGACTGGGCGCGGATTGAAACTTGGATATCGAGCCTGTTGCGGTGGGCAAGCGGCCATCGCCTGGTCAAATCTGACTGGGCGCGGATTGAAACAGGGTGGATCGTTCGCTGTCGCCTGGTCAAATCTGACTGGGCGCGGATTGAAACGGCTGTACCTCGCCTGGCAACTGACTGGCCGGATTGACGACGCCCGATCGCCTGGTCAAATCTGACTGGGCGCGGATTGAAACCAACCACAGACCGAGCCAAAATCGTAGCCAAGCTCATCGCCTGGTCAAATCTGACTGGGCGCGGATTGAAACTTCGCCCTAGAAGGTCATAGGCTCACCGAGCGCCATATCGCCTGGTCAAATCTGACTGGGCGCGGATTGAAACCAGGATCGCTCTTGTGGTAACGTCAACCACCTGCGTATCGCCTGGTCAAATCTGACTGGGCGCGGATTGAAACCTCGCCGAGACGGCGCCGCCCATGGTGAGCCGAAAATCGCCTGGTCAAATCTGACTGGGCGCGGATTGAAACGCGATGAACAGTCGGACGAGATGATTCTGTGGGAGATCGCCTGGTCAAATCTGACTGGGCGCGGATTGAATCTCCGCGATCCACTGGATCAAGGCGTCCTTATGGCGCATCGCCTGGTCAAATCTGACTGGGCGCGGATTGAAACTCGGGTCGCGAATCTGAATCCGAAACGAGCCCGATGATCGCCTGGTCAAATCTGACTGGGCGCGGATTGAAACAAGAAGTCGATTGCGATTGTTGTACCCGGCCGCGCAATCGCCTGGTCAAATCTGACTGGGCGCGGATTGAAACTGCCCACAAAGAACCTGGTCAATTTGAAGAAATCCGATCGCCTGGTCAAATCTGACTGGGCGCGGATTGAAACAAGGCCAGTCACGCGGAGGTGGTTGGCGGCCGAAGATCGCCTGGTCAAATCTGACTGGGCGCGGATTGAAACCCCGATCGTGTTCTTCATCACGGCCGGAGCCGGTCATCGCCTGGTCAAATCTGACTGGGCGCGGATTGAAACAAAGTCCTTCACACTGAGCCGGAGCGTTAGATCATCGCCTGGTCAAATCTGACTGGGCGCGGATTGAAACCCGACGCCGCTCATCGTGGATGCCGTACACATGGCAGATCGCCTGGTCAAATCTGACTGGGCGCGGATTGAAACGATTCGGCGCATACGGCGCGCCGGCCATTGAGAATCGCCTGGTCAAATCTGACTGGGCGCGGATTGAAACTACGAGCAAGACACCGAGGCGGGCGCCGTAGAACCCATCGCCTGGTCAAATCTGACTGGGCGCGGATTGAAACCCGGTGGTGTCAGGTTCCACTGCGACACCTACCCGAATCGCCTGGTCAAATCTGACTGGGCGCGGATTGAAACACCCTCCGAGCGAGCTTCCGAAGAGGTGCAACGCAATCGCCTGGTCAAATCTGACTGGGCGCGGATTGAAACGTTCTCGGCGCGCTCGCGGTAGTACGTCGCAAGCAAATCGCCTGGTCAAATCTGACTGGGCGCGGATTGAAACACAAGCTCGGGGCTGACGGTCGTGTCTTTTCCGTACATCGCCTGGTCAAATCTGACTGGGCGCGGATTGAAACAGATGGGGCGCTTGGTCGCGGCGGGCCCTCGTGAATCGCCTGGTCAAATCTGACTGGGCGCGGATTGAAACGTACGGGATCTCTGTGTATTGATACTCAGGTGCGCTTATCGCCTGGTCAAATCTGACTGGGCGCGGATTGAAACGGCATCTTGAGTGTTGATTTGCCGCGCGTTGGCAAGGTATCGCCTGGTCAAATCTGACTGGGCGCGGATTGAAACATGGCCTCAAGCTCGGCTGGGGTTGGCTCCGCTTATCGCCTGGTCAAATCTGACTGGGCGCGGATTGAAACAGCATCGGCGGGCTCGTGGGCGGGGGGTACCTGACTATCGCCTGGTCAAATCTGACTGGGCGCGGATTGAAACAATAACATTAAGCATCATTCCGGTAAAGCGCAACCCATCGCCTGGTCAAATCTGACTGGGCGCGGATTGAAACTCAGCGCCTCGGTTGCCTCTTTGCGAGCCGCGATCAATCGCCTGGTCAAATCTGACTGGGCGCGGATTGAAACAATGCAACGGCGTCACGCACCTTGTTTGGTGCGAGATCGCCTGGTCAAATCTGACTGGGCGCGGATTGAAACTGAGCGACTACACAATTCGGCATGATCACACATCATCGCCTGGTCAAATCTGACTGGGCGCGGATTGAAACCTGCCTTGAGAGCAACCGCCCAATGTCGGTTACGCCATCGCCTGGTCAAATCTGACTGGGCGCGGATTGAAACAGGCTTGTTTTCCCAGGCGGTGACGTTGACCTTGTATCGCCTGGTCAAATCTGACTGGGCGCGGATTGAAACCGTCTC
This sequence comes from Polyangiaceae bacterium, assembly GCA_016712345.1. Lineage (GTDB taxonomy): Bacteria > Myxococcota_A > Polyangia > Polyangiales > Polyangiaceae > JADJRH01. The sequence continues at coordinate 5,092,786 of JADJRH010000001.1, read as the reverse complement.
GATAACCTCATCCACAGCGCGGCCGTTTGATCGCCTGGTCAAATCTGACTGGGCGCGGATTGAAACATACTGCCTCCTTTTTATACACACGTAGATAATGCAGATCGCCTGGTCAAATCTGACTGGGCGCGGATTGAAACAATCGCTTGAGACTCAACTCGCCTCAGCGAAGAAAATCGCCTGGTCAAATCTGACTGGGCGCGGATTGAAACCGGGTGCGATGCCGCCGGGCCGTCGAGTACTCGGCGATCGCCTGGTCAAATCTGACTGGGCGCGGATTGAAACAGGAACGGTTCGGCGGTCATGGAATCCGCACCGTGATCGCCTGGTCAAATCTGACTGGGCGCGGATTGAAACTTCGAACCTTCAGCGCAGAGCATTTGGCCCCGCCCATCGCCTGGTCAAATCTGACTGGGCGCGGATTGAAACTTTTTTCCTCGCTCCAACGCCGCGCTTCCGCGTGATCGCCTGGTCAAATCTGACTGGGCGCGGATTGAAACCCTCTTGCGTGCCGTTGCACGCGTGTTAGATACGAATCGCCTGGTCAAATCTGACTGGGCGCGGATTGAAACGGGTCCAAGATCTGGTTGAATATCGGCAGAGCGAAATCGCCTGGTCAAATCTGACTGGGCGCGGATTGAAACCTTGCGAGCGTTGGCGCGGTGGTTATTGTTTGCGCTATCGCCTGGTCAAATCTGACTGGGCGCGGATTGAAACCGTGTCAACATCCTTTACCAGCGACGCGCACCCAAATCGCCTGGTCAAATCTGACTGGGCGCGGATTGAAACATGTCGCCTTGATTCGCCTTGGATCCTTGCGCCAGATCGCCTGGTCAAATCTGACTGGGCGCGGATTGAAACACGTGCTCGCGGACCCGCACGGTATCGACCTTCGTGATCGCCTGGTCAAATCTGACTGGGCGCGGATTGAAACTGGCCATTTTGCGTGCGATTATCACTATCGAGCGATCGCCTGGTCAAATCTGACTGGGCGCGGATTGAAACAAGGTGTCGCACCATCGGACCCGGTAGGTCACCGGAATCGCCTGGTCAAATCTGACTGGGCGCGGATTGAAACCTCGTCGGTGGGCAATCGGCAGCCAACGCGCTTTGATCGCCTGGTCAAATCTGACTGGGCGCGGATTGAAACTTTGCGCACCTTCGGATCTTTGATCTTTTTGATATCGCCTGGTCAAATCTGACTGGGCGCGGATTGAAACAACGTACGACCTAAGCGCAGCGTGCGCGTTGTCAAATCGCCTGGTCAAATCTGACTGGGCGCGGATTGAAACGGTGACAAGCTGAGAGAGGTGGAGCATGAACGAACATCGCCTGGTCAAATCTGACTGGGCGCGGATTGAAACCAGATCACGCCCGATCCAGCCGTTGCAACCAGGGGTATCGCCTGGTCAAATCTGACTGGGCGCGGATTGAAACACCTGCCTTGGCTTGACGTTCGTACTCGGCCCAGGAATCGCCTGGTCAAATCTGACTGGGCGCGGATTGAAACATGCTTGAACCGCTCGATCTCTTGCTGATCTGCCTATCGCCTGGTCAAATCTGACTGGGCGCGGATTGAAACTTCGCCGGCCTCCAAGAGCCCGGCCCTTGGGTTGAAATCGCCTGGTCAAATCTGACTGGGCGCGGATTGAAACATTACCCGCCGCGTCGATACGTTCAGGCCCTCCTTATCGCCTGGTCAAATCTGACTGGGCGCGGATTGAAACCCCGACGCTGGAGGCGCTGATTGCCGAGTCGACAATCGCCTGGTCAAATCTGACTGGGCGCGGATTGAAACCGCGCTGAGGACACCGAATACACACGGGCCATTGGGATCGCCTGGTCAAATCTGACTGGGCGCGGATTGAAACATGCTACGTTAGGCCCGAGCCTGATCTTGAGGATTATCGCCTGGTCAAATCTGACTGGGCGCGGATTGAAACAAACGCTTGATCTCGGCGTCGCGCTTGTCAGGATGATCGCCTGGTCAAATCTGACTGGGCGCGGATTGAAACCAAACGTCCACACCGTGGACGTGGACGATGGGCACGATCGCCTGGTCAAATCTGACTGGGCGCGGATTGAAACTCGGCTGTGCACGTCTTTCTTGTGCCCACACTCGCATCGCCTGGTCAAATCTGACTGGGCGCGGATTGAAACTTTTGCGGTGTTGATAATGTCGTTGCGCTTCATGATCGCCTGGTCAAATCTGACTGGGCGCGGATTGAAACCTTGCCGGTTCCCGGGTCTTTTCGGGTGAATAGAATCGCCTGGTCAAATCTGACTGGGCGCGGATTGAAACAGTCAACCGAGGTGCCCGCCGGCCGCCGAGCTTTGATCGCCGGGTCAAATCGGAATGGGCGCGGAATGAAACACCAGGAGGGGGCTTGTCAGGTTCATAACACTCTTTATCGCCTGGTCAAATCTGACTGGGCGCGGATTGAAACTCATGCGCTGGAGTTGCGACAGCTCACGGCGCGCGATCGCCTGGTCAAATCTGACTGGGCGCGGATTGAAACAACGAGTATCAATGCTGCCTGCGCATTCAATTTGACATCGCCTGGTCAAATCTGACTGGGCGCGGATTGAAACTTACTCACCTTTACCATCGCTCGCTCCTTTCGAACATTGCCTGGTCAAATCTGACTGGGCGCGGATTGAAACAAAACGGCGCAATTCAAATCAACGGGGTCCTGTGATCGCCTGGTCAAATCTGACTGGGCGCGGATTGAAACCAGTTGTACCAACTGTGTTTGAGCAAGGAAGAGGCATCGCCTGGTCAAATCTGACTGGGCGCGGATTGAAACAGCGGATGTCTTGGAGGCAGGCAGCGGCCATGCAATCGCCTGGTCAAATCTGACTGGGCGCGGATTGAAACAAAGAATTGAGCGGGAGGCGATCGCCGCGCATATCGCCTGGTCAAATCTGACTGGGCGCGGATTGAAACATGGGGGAGATCGTTCCAACCTTGTTGGAGGCGAACATCGCCTGGTCAAATCTGACTGGGCGCGGATTGAAACTCAGGAGCTTGTCGAAGACCGCAACGTTCTGATATCGCCTGGTCAAATCTGACTGGGCGCGGATTGAAACCGTCGGCCCCTCGTTACGCTCACAGAACGGTCCGTTATCGCCTGGTCAAATCTGACTGGGCGCGGATTGAAACAAATGGGTCACGGACAACGTGCCCGCGACCGGTGCGATCGCCTGGTCAAATCTGACTGGGCGCGGATTGAAACAATCACCACTGAGCGTGGACGGCAGCGATGCCCGCCATCGCCTGGTCAAATCTGACTGGGCGCGGATTGAAACATGGATGTTGAAATCACGAGGTCAAACCGGTCATTATCGCCTGGTCAAATCTGACTGGGCGCGGATTGAAACACCTTGATAACGGTTCCGCGCACGGTGATCTTTTGATCGCCTGGTCAAATCTGACTGGGCGCGGATTGAAACGGTTAAAACAGGCCGCACCCGTAGACTGGCCCAGATCGCCTGGTCAAATCTGACTGGGCGCGGATTGAAACCTTTTGAAGTGCCGATGACTGTCAGCCCCGCATACCATCGCCTGGTCAAATCTGACTGGGCGCGGATTGAAACTCGACTCCCTGTTTTCTTTTTCCGATGACGAAAAAAATCGCCTGGTCAAATCTGACTGGGCGCGGATTGAAACTTTTCGGCGGCCTGAAGGCGTTCATTGAGCTTTCGATCGCCTGGTCAAATCTGACTGGGCGCGGATTGAAACGCATCGGGTTTGACGAGCTGACATGGGGCCAGCGAATCGCATGGTCAAATCTGACTGGGCGCGGATTGAAACTTACCAATGGCGTCTGCGTTGAATCGAGCGATCCAGATCGCCTGGTCAAATCTGACTGGGCGCGGATTGAAACACCGGTGCAGCGCTGGGGCCTTATCGGATCTTGGGATCGCCTGGTCAAATCTGACTGGGCGCGGATTGAAACTTGACCGCCGCAAGCGCGCGAGCCTGGTCAAAATATCGCCTGGTCAAATCTGACTGGGCGCGGATTGAAACAGCTTACCCTTGCGACAAGGCGACGCTCGCGAAGATCGCCTGGTCAAATCTGACTGGGCGCGGATTGAAACCCACGTGTACACGTCGTCGTTTGCAAACAACGCGTCGATCGCCTGGTCAAATCTGACTGGGCGCGGATTGAAACAGAACGGGATGTCATCATAGCTGCCGTAACCCGACGATCGCCTGGTCAAATCTGACTGGGCGCGGATTGAAACCTTGAGGCTGCCGGTTGGCTCTGCCAACAGTCGGGGATCGCCTGGTCAAATCTGACTGGGCGCGGATTGAAACAAAGACACCATGCCGTGGTTGTGCGGTTGCGAAACATCGCCTGGTCAAATCTGACTGGGCGCGGATTGAAACAAATCTTCGGACTGGGCGGAGCGGGGCCAAGCGTGATCGCCTGGTCAAATCTGACTGGGCGCGGATTGAAACAAGGAGTGTTGGCTAGTGAAGCTTCCGGATCTTTATCGCCTGGTCAAATCTGACTGGGCGCGGATTGAAACTCTTGCCGGGTCCGGTGGTGGCGGCGGTGGTGGTGATCGCCTGGTCAGATCTGACTGGGCGCGGATTGAAACCGTTCACAAGCGCAAACCCCGTCCGCCATCTTTATCGCCTGGTCAGATCTGACTGGGCGCGGATTGAAACTTGGGTGTGTTTGCCGGCATGTCTGGCAACAATAAATCGCCTGGTCAGATCTGACTGGGCGCGGATTGAAACTTTGTACTCATAATCGCGCAGCTTGCCCTGTGTCATCGCCTGCTCAGTGTTACCCGCGCTTGCAAAGTCACTCGAAGTGGAGGAGAATCAGAGTATGGCGACCATCCAAGAACAACTCATTGAAAAGGGCGTCAAAAAAGGCCTCGAGCAAGGGCTCGCTCAGGGTGTGAAAAAAGGCCTGGAGCAAGGCTTGGAAAAAGGGCTCGCTCAGGGCCAACGCGCCACGCTGTACAAACAACTTCAACGTAAGTTTGGAGATCGCGCGGAGGCGGTGAAAGGCCGCATTGACGCCGCCGCCCCGGCAGAAATGGACACATGGCTCGATCGCATTCTGTTCGCCACAACGCTTGACGAAGTGTTCACGGAGTAGAGCAAGCGTACACAACGGTCGCGCGTACACAACCAGAAGGCTGCAACGCCCCGCACATTGCTGTTGCGGGGCGTCGCTTTTTTGGGGCGAGCAAGAACTGGAAGGTGAGGAGGGTGGCAGCTCGCACAACGCAATTCCGTTTGTCTACCCAAAAAAGTTTGTTGCACTCTGAACAAACGTCCGGTAGAGTCAGGTCATCGAGTGCGGCAATCTGACAGCTAACGATTCCCTCCACAAGCGAACCGCCGTCACCACCAAATCAGCCCACGAAAGCAAGGCAAATCAACCGCCTGACAATGGGTCGGCACGCCGAAACATTGCCAGGTTGCTTGCAATCGGCCGGCTCGTATGAGCCTGCGCTCAGGTGGAGGTATGTCCAATCAGCCTCATGATGGATTGGTGCGTGCGGTGTTTAGTCACCCCGAACACGCGCGAGGTGAGCTTGAATTGTTGCTACCCAAGGAGGTGTCTACCCATGTTGACTGGTCTACTTTAACATTGGTCCCCGGCGCTTTTGTGGATGAAGCGCTTCAGTCGAACTATTCAGATTTGTTATACTCGGTAAAGTTTCAAGGGAAGGAGGGTTTCATCTACGTGCTCTGGGAGCACCAGTCTTCCCCTGACCGATTTTTGATATTCCGTGAACTCAAGTACGTCGTTCGATTCTTGGATAACTGGTTGGTAGATCACCCCAACGCTACCCACCTACCCATTGTCATTCCCGTTGTGCTGGCACACGGCCGTAGACCGTGGACATGCCCTTTGTCGTTTGAAGACTTGCTGGATATTCCGGCGGAATTGAAGCCGGCAATCATTGACTACGTGCCCCGTTTTCGGGTGCTTCTCGACGACTTGTATCACGAAACGGATGAAGGGTTGCGCTCCCGAAGCTTATCTACCCTCGCGGCCGTCACCCTGTGGTGCCTCAAAAATGCATTCAACACCCCCGAACTGCTTCGTACGGTAGTGCATTGGCGCATGCTCTTGCGCGCGCTGCACGCCTCAAACGGCGGCGCAGATTGGCTGCAACAGATCTTTTTGTACATCACCGCGGTGCACGAAGAACCAACAGAAACCGTGTTACCCGCACTTGCAAAGTCACTTGAAGTGGAGGAGAATCAGACTATGGCGACCATCCAAGAGCAACTCATTGAAAAGGGCGTCAAAAAAGGCCTGGAGCAAGGGCTCGCTCAGGGCCTGGAGCAAGGCTTGGAAAAAGGGCTCGCGCAGGGCCAACGCGCCACGTTGTACAAACAACTTCAACGCAAGTTTGGAGATCGTGCGGAGGCGGTGAAAGGCCGCATTGACGCCGCCGCCCCCGCAGAAGTGGACACATGGCTCGATCGCATTCTGTTCGCCACAACGCTTGACGAAGTGTTCACCGAGTAGAGCAAGCGTACACAACGGTCGCGCGTACACAACCGGAAGGCTGCAACGCCCCGCACATTGCTGTTGCGGGGCGTCGCTTTTTTGGGGCGAGCAAGAAATGGAAGGTGAGGAGGGGTGACCGCCTGCTGACAAGGCGGTTTGGCGAAACGACGCGCGTTGCTCAGTCAGACCTCCGCATGACCTTACCGTCTACCCGTACCCCAAATGGGAAAACGAGGAAGGAGGTGACAGTTCGTACAGAGGTGGGGAGATGTTATTGAGCGTCGTAAATGGCAGTTGCGCCCTGTCCGCTCGATGAGCTGATACCACCCATGCCGCCGACGCCGACCGGGTTGCTGCCACCGGATCCACTTGATGGGTCGCCGCTCGATGAGCTGATGCCACCCATGCCGCCGGCGCCGACCGGGTTGCTGCCACCGGATCCACTTGATGGGTCGCCGCTCGATGAGCTGATGCCACCCATGCCGCCGGCGCCGACCGGGTTGCTGCCACCGGATCCACTTGATGGGTCGCCGCCCGATGAGTTGACTCCGCCCGCTCCGCCGACGCCCGTGGTATAACTTCCGCCCATGCCGCTGCCGGTGGTGGGATCACCGGTTGAGCTTGCGGACGATGTGGGGTCAATGGGGTCGAGGCAAATCATACATAGGCCGGTTTCTTCGCAACATCGCGGCGGGGGAGGTTCTTGCGGATCAATCTGTTCAAACAGGGCAAAACAGAAGCTTTCGTCGATGGAAACCGTTTCTGTATAAAAGCCGATGTCGTTATAAGAAGCCACACAGGTTGGGGAGGAACTGCCTTCACATGGGCAGTAACTTCCTGTCCAATGGTCAAACTGGTAGCCTGGGTTGGGAGTGGCTGTGAGTGTGATTGTTTGGCCGTAGTGGACCATTTCGGTGGGGTCTTCTTCTCCGAAACAGTTGTCTTCACCGACACGGATTTCACTATTGAGGGTAGAATCCAGCGCCATGCTTTGGGCAGGTGAAACAGTGCCAATGACCTTACCATCACAGCCTTTGCCCGCGCCCATTTTCTTGCCACAGGTTTTTTCAGCCGTTTCGTGTACCCAATCCCAATTGCTCTTTTTGTTGGGGATGGCGCCCTTGTCGAGCGAGGTTGCTCGGGTCCAGGTAACCTTGTTGCAGTCAACATCTTCGGAGTTGGAAATGACGGCAAATGCCTTTCCATCGTGAAGGACGGGTCCACCGCTATCACCGCTGCAAGCGGCCCGAGCAGCGGCACCTGCTTTGGCGACGATGTGATAAAAGCCTCCTTGGAATTTTGGGTAGACGGTTTGAGCGGAGCCTTGGATGAAAAAGCGCGCTTCGGCATCGCCGTGGCGGCGAATGCTGCCACCGGTGTCGGCGCCCATGACGGTGTCATTGTCACCGTACCCAATGAGGCGAACATCAATGGGGGCACCGGCAGATTCATTGTTGAGTGTACCGTCGGCCTTGAGGTCGGCGCTTGTGAGGCCCATGGAGTCTTTCAGTTCGATTTTAGAATAGTCGGCCTCTTGGAGCCGGGGATTGCCAGCTTCACTCTTGAGGGCTTTCATCCACAAAATGGCAAGGTCGCGGCGTGACTTGTGGGGATCGGGATGAGGAATGCGAGTGTCCACATCTTGGTTGAGTTTGCCGGCGAGATTGCCCTGGAGATTGACCCCGGCATAAATGCGACTGACGGGATGGTGTTCTGCGGTGAGAATGCAGCGTGGGTAGAGGATGTTGAAGCCTGTCCCGTCGGCGCTCGTAGTGGGTGTCACCTCGTGATAGGTGAGGAAAATACTTTTGTCGTTGCCGGCGGCATCCTGCGTGCCGGCTCGAATGGTTTGAGATGTGGAATGGGTAGATTCGGATGGAGAAGGGGCCGACTGGCAGGCCCCGACGGCGGTGGCGACAACGACGGTCAACAATGGGAAGGTGCGGTAGCGAAGCGGGGATCGAAGAGCCATCAGATATCTCCTTGCAAATGGGGATTTGCCCTTGGAGGCGTGGTGAGAAGAGTGTCTACGCGCGAAGGGGCGTGTCGGATGCGAAGTTTTGGGGCCCCCGTGCCGCGCGGAGGCGAAGCCGAGCACGGCACTTGGGGGCCCAGGCCGGCGGCAGCCGGCCGGGTGGGGGCAGCACCAAGGGCCGTGGGAAGATGGGGAGGGCCGTCGATCGCGGCCGCGAGGCGGTGGGGAGGTTTTACTTCCCTACCCCTTTTGATTTGGAAGCGGTGATGGCGGCGCAGCTTTCGGTGCGTTGGTCGCTGCCGGGGGATTGGCAGACGTGTTTTTCGAGGCTTTCGGCGAGAGATGCGTGGAGGCCGGCACATTCAGGTCGGGCGCGTTCGAGTGGGGCGAGGGCGTCGAGGAGGAAGCGGGCGGCGTACTCCACTTCGGGGTGGTCTACCGGGTTGAGGACCGCCACTTTGTGGAGGAAGAAAACGGCTTCTTCAAAGTGGTTGGCGTTGAGGTAGAGGCGGGCGAGGTCAAACGCGGCGGTGGCGTGTTCGTCGTCGGCTTGGTCGGGGGCGCGGCAGAGAAAGGCGCGGGCGGTGGTTTCGGCCTGTTGTTCAATGGGTAGAAGTTCACGCGGGACGGGGTCTTTTTCTTTGGGGCGGGGCCCTGCGGCGGTGACGGCGTCCATGGCGCGGACGACGGCGTTATAGTCGGCTTCGGGGGTACCGGGTGTACACATGATGAGTTCTTTTTGAATGAACGTGGGTACACATGGGTGGAGGGATGGTAGACCGGCGGCCGGAGGAGGGGTGGCGGCGGCGGCGGTGGGTTGGGTAGGTGCGGTGGGTAGAGGGGTGGGCGGCTCCACCGTGACCGGGGGTGGATTGGGGGGTACGGCGGGGCCGCAGGCTGTGGCGGCGAGGAGAAGTGTTAGTGTGAAGGTCGGGGCGAGGAGAACGCCCGGGGTTTTGAATCCCGGCGGTCGACCGCGGGTAGGAAGGGTAGAAATGTTCACTCGGGAGTCCGACGGGTGGGTGGGTACGCAGATTGGATGGAGGGGTGAAATATTACTCGGAACCGTCAGACGTGTAGCTGGGTACGGAGATTTGGACGGGTTCGACTTTCCAGATGTCGCGGGCGTATTCGGTGATCGTTCGGTCGGAGGAGAACGAGCCCATGTTGGCGATGTTGAGGAGGGCCTTTTTGGACCATGTGTCTTGGTCTTCGTACGCGGCGGCGACTTGTTCTTGGCATTCGCTGTAGGCTCCGAAGTCGGCCATGAGCATGTATTGATCGCGGCCGAGGAGTTCTTCGATAATGGGTCGGAAGAGGTCGGGCTCCTGGGGGTTGAAAAATCCGGCGGCGACAAGGTTGATGACTTCGCGGAGTTCTTCGTTTCCATCGAGTGCGACGCGACCGGGGATGCCGTGGCGTTTGCGTTCTGTCACTTCGTCGGCGGTGAGGCCGAAGAGGAAGAAGTTGTCAGGTCCAACGGCGTCGCGAATTTCGATATTGGCGCCGTCGAGTGTCCCGATGGTGAGTGCACCGTTCATGGCGAGTTTCATGTTGCCGGTGCCGGATGCTTCCATTCCCGCGGTGGAGATTTGTTCTGATAGGTCGGCGGCGGGGATGATTTTTTCGGCGAGGGAGACGCGGTAGTTGGGTAGAAAGGCGACGCGCAGGGATTGGTTTTGTTTGTCGCCGTTGACCACGACCTGAACGGCATGGATGAAGCGGATAATGAGTTTGGCCATGCGGTAGCCGGGGGCCGCTTTGGCGCCGAAGATGAAGGTGCGGGGTGTAACGTGTTTGCCCCGTTTGAGGCGGAGGTAGAGGGCAACGATGTGGAGGGCGTTGAGGAGTTGGCGTTTATACTCGTGAAGGCGTTTGATTTGAACGTCGAAGATGGAGGCGGGGTCAACGTCGACTCCGGTTAGATTTTTGATAATGGGGACGAGCGCTTCTTTGTTGGCGCGTTTGACTAGGCGGAGGCGGGCGCGCATGTCGGCGTCGTCGGCGTGGGGCACCAAGTCAGAAAGGCGGGAGAGGTCGTTTACCCATCCTTCACCAATGCGTTGGGTGATGAGTTCTGACAGGGAGGGGTTGCACGCGAGCATCCACCTGCGGGGGGTGACGCCGTTGGTTTTGTTGTTGAAGCGCTCGGGGTAGAGATCGGAGAAATCGCGCATTAACTCGGTTTTGAGGAGGTGCGAGTGGAGTTTGGCAACACCGTTGACAGAATGGGAACCTACGACCGCGAGGTAGGCCATGCGGACGTTGGCATCGGGGCCTTCTTCGATCATGGACATGCGCCTGACGCGGGCGGGGTCGCCGGGTGAGGCGTCCATGACTTCACGGAGGAAGCGGCGGTTGATTTCAACGATGATTTCAAGGTGGCGGGGGAGCATGCGGCGGAACAGGGCAACGGGCCACCGTTCAAGTGCTTCAGGCAGGAGGGTATGGTTGGTATACCCAAAGCACTTGACTGTTTGATGCCAGGCTTGGTCCCATTCAACATGGTGCACGTCGACAAGAACGCGCATGAGTTCTGCGATGGCGATGGCGGGATGGGTGTCGTTGAGTTGAATGGCCACTTTGTCTGACAGTTGGTCAAACGTTTCGTGCGTTTTTTTATACCGGTAGACAATGTCGGCGATGGAGCAGGCAACGAAGAAATACTCTTGGCGAAGGCGTAGCTCTTTGCCGGCCTCAAAGTTGTCGTTGGGGTAGAGTACTTTGGAGACAACTTCAGAGTCGTTTTTGGCCTGAACGGCGCGGACGTAGTCACCGGCGTTAAAGAGGGCAAAGTCAAACTCTTCGCTGGCGCGCGCTCCCCAAAGGCGGAGGGAGTTGACTGTGGAGTTGCCATGGCCGGCAACGGGTGTGTCGTAGGGTACACCGACAATTCGCTCACCGGGGTGCCAGACGACTCGGTAGGATCCGCCGGCGTTTGTGCGCATTTCTGTGTGGCCGCCAAAGCCCACTTTGACCGCGTATTCTGGCCGTTCTATTTCCCAGGGGTTGCCAAAGCGGAGCCACTCGTCGGCGCGTTCTACCTGGGCTCCGTGGCGAATGACCTGTTCAAAAATTCCAAACTCGTAGCGGATGCCATAGCCGTAACCGGGTAGGCCGAGGGTAGCCATGGATTCTAGAAAGCAGGCGGCGAGTCTACCCAAGCCGCCGTTGCCGAGGCCGGCATCGGGTTCGAGTTCTAACAGTTCATTCAGGTCAAGATTCATGTCGCGCAACACGGCGCGGTAGGCGCTTTCTATACCGAGCGCTTGGAGGTTGTTGAGGAGCGCGCGACCGAGGAGAAATTCGGCGGAGAGGTAATACGCGCGTTTGACGTTTTGTTCGTAATACCCGCGTTGTGTGGCCGACCAGCGGGAGACGAGGCGGTCGCGGACGGCAAGCGAGAGGGCGACGTACTTGTCAAACGGGGTTGCGGCTTCTTCATCGCGCGAACGGGAAAACTGAACGTGGTCGGAAAAAGCCCTGCGAAGTGCGGCGGGGTGCATGCTTGTGCGGTCGTCTTCGACGCGAACGCGGGGCGGAATGGAGGGGTGAGCGCTCATTGCGGGCCGCAGCCTATCAGCGGACGACGTGCGGGCGCAGCGATGGTTTGGGGGTGGCGAAAAGGGACCGGGTGATTTTGACGCAGGTATTGCGCAAGCCGGGCGGATCCTGTGGTAGACGCCGCGAAGAGATTGGAGAAACGCATGGCTCAGCGAAATTCCGCACGGTTCATCGGCGCAGTGGCGGCTCTTGCTCTGTTTTTGCCGCTGTTTAGCGCGGCAGGCTGCAAGCTCTTCAACAAGGAGAAAAAGCAGTTTGGCGAAGACTGCCAGGCGGACACGGACTGCGATTCGTTGGAATGCGCGACGTACGGGAGCATTTGTACGAAGTCGTGTTTGATGGACAAAGACTGCGGGGCGGGCTTGGTTTGTCGGGCCAAAGACAACGGGGTGGGCGATTCGTGCGCCAAGCCGACGGGTGTACCCAACGGAAGCAACTGCAACACGGCGTCCGAATGTCAGAGCGGCAACTGCCTGAAACCGGTTGGGCAAAACGATGCAACGGGCTTCTGTTCCACGCACTGCGACACCGAGGCGGAGTGCCCTGAAAACTACAAGCTCTGTTTGAGCATTTCGGACAGCGGGCAGCAGAAGTTCTGTTTGCCGGGCGGCGGTGGAAACACGAACATTCCGGGCACGGAGCCGCCGAAGTTTGTGGCGCCGAGGCCGATCACCAAGCCGGTGACCACGACCACAACGACTACGACGACGCCGACAACGACGACCACGACAACGACGAAAGCAACGGCGAATCCGTTGGGTCCGACAGCGACGGCAACGACGACCACGTCGGCGCCGGCCACGACCACATCGTCGACGAGCACTTCGTCTTCGACCAAGACGGCGACAAGCTCGACAACCACGTCGAAGCGTCCGCCGCTGATTTTGAAGCCGAAAAAGTAATTGTGTACACAAGTGCGGCTCGTCGGCTTGTCCGGCGGGCCGTTTTGTTTGTGACCTGCTAACGTGCCGCCGCATGCGTTACGTGGAAGAGCGCGAGTTTTCGCTGCGGCTTGTTGTGCGGTGCGAGTTTCCCGACGATTACGAGGGGGAGCTGGACGGCTATGAATGGGCGGCGGAGATGCCGGACATTCGATCCGAGTTGTTTCGCGCCGCGGTGGCGGTGTTGCAGAAACGGCCGGGGTGGAAGCTGCGCGGCGGCAACCGGGGGCGTCCCACCGAGGACGAGATGACGCTTATTTTGGAGCGCGCCTTACCAAACGATGCGAGTTCCCCTGCGCCGAAGGACAATTGAAAAGCAGGCCATTTAGCCTTGTTTTGAGGGAGATTTGAACAATGAAGACGTTTGCTGTGATGACGCATTTCGTGGAGAACGTGGCTGAAAAACGCGCTCCGTACCGGGAGGCGCACTTGGCTCATCTGCGCGAGATGCACGAAAAAGGGATGTTGGTGATGGGCGGGGCGCTTCAAGACCCGATGGACGCGGGACTTTTGATTGTGCGGGCGGAGTCGAAAGAAGAAGTGGAAAAGGAATTGGCGGCCGACTCGTACGCTCAAAATGGAATCTGGACGAAGATTGCGGTGCGTGAATGGACGGTCGTGGTCGGCGGGAAATGATGTCTGATATGGTGCAGCCATGAGCGAGCACAAGCTTGGACGCGACGTGTTTATCGCGTTGGCCGCCATCGGTTGGTCGGACGGACATCTGGATTCGGACGAGGCCGACGCAATCGTTCGGACGGCGATGGAAGAGGGCCTGGAACTCGATGAACTCGCGGAAATCGATCAGGCAACAAAGCAGCGAACCGATCTGAGTGTGATCGATCGCAGCGAGATGACGAAGGCCGACCGGCTCTTTGTGTACGCAGTGGCCTCGTGGATGACGCGGCTCGACGGCGTTGTGGAAGAAGGCGAGCAAAAGGCTCTCGATCAACTGGGGGATTTGCTGAAGATTCCCAAAGCGCCGCGGGAACACGCCGATGCGATTGCTCAGGAAATCGCGGAGCTGCCGGAGGGTGATCGGCCGGATCGGTACGATCTGAAAACGTTGCGAACAACGATCAACACGCGGCTTGAGGAGGCGCATCGAGCGCGGTTGGCCATGCAGGAGGCTTCGGCCGCTGAAGGAAATGAGGGCGCCGAGGGCGTCGATTCAGGCGAAAAACAAGCGTAGCGCCGCTGCGTACACAACACGCATAATTACGGTTTTTTGGCGGGCGCGCTGAGCGGTGCGATTTGGCCTGTGAGTTCTGTCTGAACGACGGCGGAGCGGCCACCTTGACCACCGGCGAGTTTGGCGCCGACGCCTTCTTTCACTTCACCGGAGTTGGGGAGGAATGTGTCGGCGTTCCACACGATTTGGCCTTTGCCCTGGGACTCAAACATCTCCATGGGCATTTCTTGTTTTTGGCCGGGGCCGGCGTCGAGTTTGAGAATTGGGTCGGCGGAGTATTGGCGAATATCGATGGACAGCGTGACGTTGCCATTTTCAACGCCGAGAATTTTGAAAACGCGGAAGCGCACGACGTCGAGGCCGACGGCTGTTTTGGCGCGATCGGCGACGATCCAATAGCCGTCTTTGCCAATGGGTTTGCCGGGCGTGACGAGCGTGGACGTGCTGAGCGTGTCGACGAGCGCGTCGAGGATGAGTTCAAGGCCGGCCGCGGCGTCTTTGGGCGCTTCAACAGCGTAGTTGGATGCGGCGCCTGATGAGCCCAGATCCCAGCGAACCACGGTGCCTTTGAGCTTGCCAATGGCTTCTCCAAGTTCTTTGGGGAGGGGTTGCTCGGGAGGTACACCTACGGCTGTGACGGTGGCTGCGAGGCGTGTGGGCGGCGCGGGTGTACCCTCTTTGGGTTTGTCGTCTTTGGCCTTTTCAGGCTTGATCGAAAGGTCAAATGTGACGGTTGGAAGGCGAGCACCTTGGCCCATCCGCATGCCGACGGTGACGGACACTTTCTGTTCGGCGGCGGTGAGTTTGTACGTGAGGTCGATCTTTGGATCGGCACCTTCGCTGAGGATATCGACTTTGGGAGGGGCTGTTTTGGCTTGGCGCAGATCGGCTTCGCCTGCGGCAAAAATGCCGTTTTCGGGCGGTTCGTTGGGGTCTTTGCTTTTCGCTTTGGGGGCGGCGGTGGATCCGGCCGCGGCGGAAGCGATGACTGCACCGAGTTTGCCGCCGACGACGGGTTCTTTGGAGGACGCGTCGGGCGCGCCGGCGTCTGTGGGTTTGTTGCCACCGTCACCGGAGCAAGCTGTGAAGAAGAGGCTCGCGGCGACAAAACAGGGCATCGCGAGACGTGCACGCAGGCTCATGGCGGTGCGGTGTAGTCCGAACCGCGCGCGGATGCCAAGCGCGGAGCAGGGCGGGGCGTTTCAGAAAATTTCGGGGGCTTTTTGGAATACGAACTGTGCGCAATTCGATGTGACTGCGCTTCAGCAAGGCGGTTCAACAACGCCGGGCAGGAGTCTTGTCGAAACGCTCGGAACGCCGCGTAAACGGCGAAAGCGCGAGCGGTTGTTACTGGATCGAGATCTTGATGCCGTATTTGAAGATGCAGTCGGGGCCGGCGGGATCGGGAATGCAAAGAGATGAGGTCTTGATGTGGAGATAATATTTGCCGGGGGCCAAGCCCGTGGCCTCGGCCAGTGAACACCAGTTCGTGAAGCCGCTGATGTCGTCGTTCGGGCCGGGATCGTTGGGATCGACGGGGTCGATTAACATGCCGCCGGCGGCGACGATTTCGAGGTAGGTGTCCACATCGCCGTTGGGCGCGCACGAATCGCCGCCGTAGCCGACGGTTTCGGCGCGGATGGTGTTGTTGCCCGCAAGCGCGGAGGTGTCAATCAACCACCAGTCGTCGTCGTCGGTGGCTTGATCGAGGTCACCCACAGCCGCGGTGGGGAGCGCCGTGATGTTGACGGGATCGGCGGACGCTTCATCGTTGTTGGCTTCGCTCTCGCTTTGAACGCCGATCAATGTGGTGCTCAATGTGTACGCACCCTCGTTGCCCGTGGCGCCGCCGAACGAGGAGCCGTCTACAAAAACGTAGAGCGACTCGCCTTTGCCGATGGAGAGGTTGAGCACTTCGGGATCGGCGCCGCCGGCCAATGCGTCGGTGCACCCGAGTTCACTGGGCATGTTGCAGGAGCTGCGAACGTACACAGCAAGGTCTTGTGCGGACTGAAGAGCAAGTTCGAGGATGCCTTCAACGTCGGCCGGAGCTGTGACTTTGAAGATCTCTTCTTTGTTGCCGCTGCCCGAGCAGGTGCCCGCCATAAGCTGCGATCCGTCGGAGCTGTCGCCGTTGGTTTGAACGGGCACACCGACCTGAAGGTTGATGCCTGTCGCGGCGCCGCACGCGGCGTCGACTTGGGCTTGGCAGCTCGTTGCACAGTCGGCATCTTCGCAGTCAAACAGGCCGTCGCCGTCTTCGTCGCCGGCCGCATTGCAGTCTTCAGGAATCGCGCAAAAACCCGAGGTTTCGTCGCAAATGCCGTAGCCTTCACATTGGCTGTCCATGGTGCAGCCGGGGGCGCAGACCGACAGACCGGAGTCTGGGTCGATCTCCAAACATTGTTGGGCATCGCCGCAGCCGCCCATGTCGGCGCAGGCTTTGAAACAGAAAGGTTCGTTCTGGTAGTAGATGCATTCGCTGCCGAGAGCGCACGGGACAAACGCGTTGCACGCGCCTGTGCAATAGCCGTTGGGAAAACCGAAGTCGGCGAGCGTGAGGCAAAACCCGCCCGCGCACTCGTCGTTGGCTGCGCACGGATCGCCGTCGGGTTTCCCTTCAACGGTGCCGCCGGTTCCGCCGGTGCTTCCGCCGGTACCACCGGTGCCGCCTCCGGTACCACCCGTGCCTCCGGTGCCGGTGTTGCCGTCACACGCGCCGAGAAAAGATGCGGTGGCTGCAATCAAGCAAAAGAGGGCTGTTTTTGTGGTGAGTGTTTTCATTGGCCGATCCTCCAAGCGAAAAGCTGTGTGTTGGCCTCTACCAACCCCGGGCGCGGGCGCCAATGAGTACGCCGGCTGCCGCTAACGTTTCTTGGCGGCGACGGCGAGGAGTTCATCAAAGGCGCGGCGTAGGGCCCACGCGGCGCCGTCGGCATCTTTGGCGCCGGCTTCGGCAATCGCTGCGCGCAGCCGTTCGACAACGCGGGCGCAGGGGGGCTTTGATTCGATCTCGGCGATGATCACAACGGCGGCCTGGCGGTACACACGGGCGCACGTGAGTACGTCGCCGGCGTTGTATGCGGGCACACCGGTTCTCAACGCGGCGACGATGCGGTCGACAACGAGGTCAATGGCGGGGCATGTTTCGAACGAGCCGGGCGCGTTGTCGCCGACGGAGGTGGCCACAGCGCTCATGAGGGTTTTGTCGGTGCCGCGGCAGAGCGCTGTGAGCGATTCGTGCACGTAGGAAAGGGAGCGTTGTCCGCCGCCGCGGGAAAGGGCGCTTTGAGCCATGCGATCGAGAAAATCCGCGGCGGCGGACGCGGGATCCGAAGCACGAAAGACAAGCGCCAGTTCAGAAGCGAGCGCGATGTAGTAGTCGCCGATGATGTCGAGGTGGCCGGCCGCGTAGCGCGGAGCTGCGATGACCTCGGCGAGCGCCACCTCCACGCCGAGCCAACCCGCAGCGGTTTCGGCCGGCCGCGGCGCGCGGGTGGCTGCGTACACATCGTCGAGGGCGTATCGCATTTCCCAGGCGGAGGAGGCGGCGTCGCGCGCCGCCTGCGCTCGGCGAATCGCCGAGCGCAGGCGGGCGCGCGACGCCGCCGGTCCCGTTGCCAATTCACGCTCGATAAGCCGGGCGGCGGTTTGCTGGTAAAGCGCGGAGCAACCGGCGTAGTCGCCCGCGTTGTAAGCGGGTGCGCCGCGCAGGATGGCGCCTTCGATGGGGCCGATGACTGAGAGAGGCACCGCCGGTTGGGGCGCAGCGGGTGCAACCGGCGCAGCGGGCGCAACCGGCGGGTTGGACGCAATGGGCGCGGCCGGCGCGGCGAGCGGCGGTGGGCGGGGCGACGGCGTTGTTGGAACGATGTGTACACCCGAAGCGTGTACACTTGGATTGTGTACGCCCGGCGCCGATGCAAAGCCGCTCGGGGAGGCGGGATAGGCGGCGCCGGAGCCGAAGTGCGCACTATTGGTATTCTGAACAACGGAAGGGCTTGGCGAACCGGCGTTTGCCGGCGGAAACGACCCGGCGGCCGGCGGTGCCCCGGCGGCCGGCGGTGCCCCGGTGGCCGGCGGTGATCCGGCGGCCGGCGGTGATCCGGCGGCCGGCGGTGCCCCGGTGGCCGGCGGTGATCCGGCGGCCGGCGGTGATCCGGCGGCCGGCGATGATCCGGCGGCCGGCATTGCGAAGGAAAGGGAGATCGGAGCGCCGAGAGCTGTGAGGGCGGGCGCGACCGCGGGCGCCGACTTGAGCACGAGCGGAACGGCGGCGCGGGCGTTGCTCGACGCGCGGAGCGCGTCGAGCAACGCCCGCGCCGACGGGAAGCGATCATCGGGTGACTTCGCGAGGAGCCGCGCGACGATCGCATCGAGATCCGCAGGGGTTTCAGGAGCGGAATCACGCGCCGAGGGAGGCGCAACCTGCGTGTGCAGGCGCGCGAGTTCGGCCACGGTGGGTGCATCGAAAGGGATGGCGCCGGTGAGCAGTTCTAGAAGCATGACGCCGAGCGAATAAAGGTCGGCACGCGCATCGACGTCAGCGCTGAAGAACTGTTCGGGCGCCATGTATTGGGGCGTTCCGAACACTTGCCCGGCCTGCGTGAGGCGCGTTTCGGAGCGGATTTGAGCGAGGCCGAAGTCTAAAATTTTGGCGACTTCGTCGTCTTCGTCTTCACAGACAACGAGCACGTTGTCGGTTTTGAGATCGCGGTGAACAATGCCTCGTTCGTGCGCGTGAGCGAGGCCGCGGGCGACTTGGCGCGCAAACGTCACGGCGCGCTCGGGAGTGAGGCGGCCTTCGCGCGCGAGCAAGTCGGCGAGGCTCATCCCGGACACGTACTCCATGGTCAGGTAGAGCAGGCCTTCGGGCGTTTCACCAAAGTCGAGAACGCGCACAATGTGACGATGCGAAAGGAGGCTTGTCGCCTCGGCCTCGCGTTGAAAGCGCGCGCGCATGTTCGGATCGAATGCGAGGTCGCCGTACAGAACTTTCACGGCGAAAAGGCTGGCGATGCGCACATGGGATGCGCGGTACACTTGGCCCATGCCGCCCGCGGCGATGCGATCGAGAACGCGATAGCGCTCGCCGACAACGGCGCCGAGAAGGGGATCGGCGATGTCGGCGCGCGTGGGAATGCGGTCACGCGGGCACGTGCTGCGGGATTGAAACGAGGCTCGGCATCGTTCGCAGAAACGCATCAGACCTTCGAGCCCCCAT
Source organism: Polyangiaceae bacterium (assembly GCA_016712345.1). Lineage (GTDB taxonomy): Bacteria > Myxococcota_A > Polyangia > Polyangiales > Polyangiaceae > JADJRH01. Next base: position 5,073,399 of record JADJRH010000001.1, on the reverse strand, counting down.
CCCGAACGCTCATGCGGGCAGTGTACACGGATGTGTCGGTCGCAGCGTGCGGCGAAAACGTGGGGCTTATTTTGAAGTGTTTTTGGGCTCAGCTGTGGCCGCAGAAGGTGGCGACGACTTTCGACACGGGCCGAGGGTTTTGAGCACGTCGATGGGGAGCGCCACGTCGAGCGCGAAGTGACCTCCGGCGGGCTGTTTCACTTTCGCGTAGTCGAGGAGATTGGCGAGTTCTTCGTTGCCGTCGTTTTTTGCTTTGAAACGCGAGGCGGCGAGCGCCGCGCCGAACGAACGCGACAGGTCTTCGAGATCTTGGCCGCCCGGTCCGTTCACGTCGGCGACGATGGCCACGTCTTCAGACGCGTCGACGTGGACCGAGATGCCGTCGACCACTTGCTGCACTTTTTCGGCGAGGGCGTCTTGTTCTTCGGGGAGCATTTTGGCGAGGTCTTCGGGCGAAAGAACGCCGTAGATGTCCCCGTAGGCGTTGGTTTCGTTGAGAATCGACTTTTGATTGGGGTCGGTGGATTCAAGGCGATCAATGGCGTCTTCAACGGCTTCGGCGCTGTCGGAAACGCCGGACATGAGCATCATGTCGCCGCCCCACATGGCGATCGTTCGGCCGCTCTCTGGGTTTTCGTAGATGACGCCCTTTTCGCCGTAGGTTCGTTTGTTCCAAACGGATGGATCAAACGTTGCGCCGCTGAATGAGCCCTGCATGATCGCAAGCCGTTCAGACGATACGGCCACGCGTTCCACATCTTCGAGCGGGTCAATTCCGAAACGCTCTTTGAAACGTTCGAGACCGCTCGCATCCCCTTGCCGGTCGGTGCGTTCGAGCAAGCAATCCAGCCAAATTTGAGCGATTGGTGTTTCTTTGAGGGCCTCCACCTCAAAGACCATAGCGCTGCGTTTTTTGTCGACGGGGAGCGCAACCAACATGGGATCGCGGCGCATGCGAAACCCTTCATCGTTGTTGTTGGGCGACGGCAACGGCGGCAAGGTGCGGCGTTTTTGATTGCGTACACTTTCGTCGGGGGTGGCGTTGCGCGGAAACTCCACTTTGGGCGGGCGTACGGTGGATTTTTCTTTGTCGCCACGGGACATGAGCCACGCGGAGAGGGCGAGCAGAGCCACGAATACACCGAGCCAGAGGCCTTTTCTCGCCATGGCGGCTAATAATCCTTCTGTTCGAAGAGATGAATTCCAAGCGCCAATGAGGCAAATCCAAACACGAGAAGGCCGACCATTTGGCTCGCAAGCACGTCGTATCGAATGGCGGCCGACGCGGCGATGTCGGCCGATGCATCGGCAAGTGCCGAGACTCGCGGCAACACAAATGTCACCGCACGAAAGGCTTCACGAGCGGCGCCGGATTCAAAAAACGTGTCGAGTCTGTCGCGGTAGCCCGCGATGATGCCGAGCACGAAAAGAACGACGCCCACCGCGGCGGAAAGAGCCGCGCTGCGAAGCGCGACGGCAGCCGTTAACATCGCTCCGTAGATTCCAGCGAAAGTGACACCGGCAAGCACGGCCGCGGCCACGGGTCGGAGCGTGAAGTGGCCTGTTTTCACCGCAAAAATGAGGGTGAATCCACCGGCGCCGTACACGGCACCGATGAGCGAAAGAATGAGTACACCCAGAAAAGTTCCGAGCAACAGTTCATAGCGTTTCACAGGCAGCGAAAGCAGATGTTCGATTCGGCCGGGCGCGAGGAGGCTGGGTCCGAAGTCGGCGCAGGCAACAATGCCGAACGCTAGGCCGCCGTAGAACAAAACATAGGCGGCGGCGCGGTACACAAATCGAAGGGCGACATCGACAGATCGAATGTCGGTCCGCACTTCGCGACCGAAGAGGCGCGTGGCGGCGAGCGCACCGTCGACAACCTCGAGGCGGAGAGCAAAACCGAGGACGATAAGCACGGTGGTGATGCCGATGCCGAGCGCCAAAAACCAGCGGCGGGAGGCGGCTTCACGGAGGAGATCCGATGCGACGGTGAAGGTGGCTCTCACAGGGCGGCCTCGAGATCGCTCGCGTTCACAAGCGATTCATTGTGTACACTTTGCGATGGGATGTTGTGTACACTATCTGCCGGTTGGCCTACCGTGGAGCGAGTTTCACCCGTGTGTACATTTAAAGGTTGTGGAGGAGAAGAACTCTCCGACTGGGGCGATTGTGTACCCAAAGCTTCTGCGAGAACGTCTTCGAGATCGCGAAGATCGCGAGCCAAGCCAATGATCAGTGCGCCTCGCGAACGAGCCGCGTCGAGCGCTTGATTGAGGGCTTCAGGCGTGGGGGAAATAATGCGCATTTCGCCTTCGATCTCCGAGTTGCGAAAACCGATTTCGTGGAGCGCCGGAGCGTTGAAACCGGGTGCAAACTTGGCTCGGTAGGCTGTTTCGCTGCCGCAAAGGTCGAGGAGCCGACCTTCACGAACCAGCTTGCCGGCAGCCAAAATGCCGATGCGATCGCAGACACGTTCGGTTTCGCTGAGGAGGTGCGAGTTGAGAAAAAGGGTGGCTCCACGCGCTCGTTCTTCGGCAAGTATCTTGCGAATTTCGGCGCGGCCGAGCGGGTCAACGCCGTCGGTGGGTTCGTCCAAAATGAGCAGGTCCGGGCTGCCGAGGAGCGCGGCGGCAAGACCCAATCGTTGACGCATTCCCTTTGAAAAGCCGCCGTTCCTGCGGTTTGTGTCAGGCCCGAGTCCCACTCTTTCGAGCTGGGCGATGAGTACACTTTCTGTGAGCCGCAGGCCTTTCATGCGGGCGACGCTCCCGAGAAACTGTCTGGGAGTGAAGGCGCTCGTAAGAAAGAGGCGCTCGGGCAGATATCCAATTCGCCTTCGAACGTTGGGATCTTCAGGGTTGCCACCGAGCACGCGCACAACACCGTCGGTTGGGCGCACAACACCGAGCATGATCTTGATGAAGGTGGTTTTGCCGGCCCCGTTGAGCCCGATGAGCCCAAAAGCGGTCCCGCGCGGAATGGCGATATCGAGGCCGGCCAGCGCTGTTTGTGCACCACGGCGGCCGAACCAACCGCTGTACACTTTGCGGACGTTTGCCGCTTCAATCGCGAGCACGGAGCGACCATGGCACGGTCGCGGAATGTGAGCCAATGGGTTCGACGGCGCATTGCGTCATAATTCGGCGGGGCGCGTTGACGGGTTCGATGGATCGCTGTTCTGCCGACAGCCGGTCGCGGGGCGCGCATTGAAGGGTTTGCGCGTCGCTGTTCTGTCGCCGGGCCGTGGTACGGTTGCCGCGTGGGCATTCATCCGGGTGCTTCGATCGGCCAAAACGTGCGGCTGATCCGTCCGCTTTCTCGCGGAGGGATGGGCAGCGTGTGGCGAGCGGAACATCTGACGTTGCACACCGAAGTGGCGGTGAAATTCGTTTCCGATGCGCTGATCGGAGACCAAGGGTTTTTGGCGCGATTTACGCGCGAAGCGGTGTCGTCGGCGCGCATCAAAAGTCCGCACGCCGTTCAGATTTTTGATCACGGGGTGACGGCCGACGGCGTGCCGTACATCGTGATGGAGCTTCTCGATGGAGAAGATCTGCGAACGCGCATTCTCCGAGAAAAGAAGCTCCATTTGAGCGAAACGGTGAAGGTTGTGACGCAGGTGGCGCGCGGTCTTTCGCGGGCGCACGCGGCGGGCGTTGTTCATCGCGACATCAAGCCGGGCAACATTTTCTTGATGGAGCAAGACGGCGAGCTGTTCGTTAAAATCCTTGATTTTGGTATCGCCAAACACGTGGGCGATGTGGACCAACAAGTCACAATGACGGGTCAGATCATTGGGACACCGCACTATGTGAGCCCCGAGCAAATCGAACGGCCGCGTGAAGCCGATCCGCAAAATGACCTGTGGTCGCTCGCGGTGGTCGCCTACAAATGCCTGACGGGCGAGCTGCCGTTTGAAGGTGAATCGGTGGGCGCCGTAGCGATCGCGATCGACAAGGCTGCGTACACAAGGGTCACAACGCGTGAGGCGGGATTGCCGACAATGCTTGATGTTTGGTTTGCCCGCGCGTTCGCTCGAAAGCCGACGGAGCGTTTCGTTTCGGCAAAAGAGATGGCGCTCTGTTTTGAAGCGGCCGCGAAAGATGAGCCGCTCCCGGCGGTGAGCGACAGCGCTGTATTCTCCCTTCGAAACACCGGTGAACGCGCTGTATCGGCGGTGGCGAAGTTGGCTCCGGCGGCGCATGACTTCACACCCGGAGCAACACCATCTTCAAGCGAGGCGGCGGACGAACACCCAACCGCGGCGGACAAACCCGCTGAACAGGATGAACGCGCAACGCGACCCGACGGAGCGGCGGCGGTGACGAACGGCGCATCGGCGAGCGGCGGGTCGCCCAACGGCGCATCAAACAAAGCGCTCGACACACCGCTGACAATGGGCGAGCCCACGCTCGCTCACGGCACCGTCACGCAGATTGAACTGCAACCACGACGCACCAAGCTGTACGGAGCGGTGATCGCGGGCGTGGCTGTTTTGGGAGCGATCACTGTCGGCGTGCTCTCGCAGCCCGAAAAAAACGGTGCAAACGCAACTTCTCCCATTGAAACGGCAGCAACCTCAGTGAGTACACCGAGCGAAACAGTGAGTACACTCGCGCCCGCGGTGACCGCTTCGGCAAGCGCCGGTGCATCGGCCACGGCGCCGGCGAGCGAACCGCCCGGCACCGCGACGGGAACGAAATCGGCAGCGCCGGCAGTCACCACAACCACCACCACCAAGAAAAAGAAAAAAGACCGAGGCTTTTGATTCGGCCCATGCGAGTTGTTTTCCGCCCGCACGTGCAGTCCGCCCCCAATCCTGTGATGCGCCCTTTTTGGATCGCTCTTTCGTGTTTTGCACTTTCAACCGCCGCCGCCGCGCAGCCCGCAAAGCCAACGGCGAGCGCAACCGCAACTGCCGCGCCCACGGCCACCTCCGCGCCCGTCGCAACGTCGGCGCCGGATGCAACGGCAAGCCCGGCCGGCGCGCCCAATGCTCCAAGTGTACCCAACACGCCTTCACCTCAAGATCGCGCGCGCGCCAAAACGTTGATGGACGAAGGCGACGAAAAGCTCGACGCGAAAGATCTGGAGGGTGCACTGGCCGCATACCAGGCCGCAGACGCCATCATGCATGTGCCCACAACGGGCATTGAAGTCGCCAAAACGCTGAGCAAATTGGGCCGCGTTTACCCCGCGTATGAAGCGATGAAGGCGGTGGCAACCTCTCAGGCCGTGGAAGGTGAGCCGGAGCCGTTCGTCGAAGCGCGCGAAGAAGCAAAAAAGCTTATTTCAGCGCTCGAAGCGCGCGTCCCAACGTTGCGCGTCACCGTGAAGTTGGCCGTGCCGGGAGCCGCGGTGACCGTGGCGGTAGGCGATCGCAAGTTCACACTGGCCGAGCTGGCGAATCCCGTGTTGCTTCCACCCGGAAAATACCGCGTGCTCGCCACCGCAGAGGGCCACGCCGCGTCGTCGGTGGATGTTGAACTTCGCGAAAGCGATCGTGGCCAAGTGGCTCTCGTTCTCGCCAAGTTGAACGAGCCGCCGCCGCTGCCAACCGTAACGGCGCTTCCTCCACCACCGCCGTCGCTTTCACCTTTGGTTCCCGCCGGATTTGCGATCGCCGGCGTGGGTTTACTCACAGGCGCGATCACCGGCGCGCTCGCTCTTTCGCAGGCCAATCAGGCCAACAACAACCTGTGTCCGCTCGGAAAATGCCCCAACGAAGAAACGCGAAAACAGGCGGAGTCGCTCTACAACACCGCCGATGCTCTCGCGGTGGTGGCCGACATTTCGTTCGTTGTGGCCGCGGTGGGCGCCGTCATGGGCGTTTACGGAATCAGCGTTTCGATTGGAAGTCCGCCCGCGCCCGGCGCCGCATCACCTGCAAAACAAGCCAAGCGGCCCACGCTGATCTTGGGGCCTACGGGCGGCGCAGTGCGCTTTCAATTTTAGCGGTGCGTACACAATTGCGCACACATTTAGTGCGTACACATTTAGTGCGTACACAACATGAAGCGTACTCAACGACGTAGGTCGGTCGGAGTCACGTTGGTCCTCCGTGTCCCTCAGTCGCCTATAACGATCCGAAACGCTTCATCGCTCGCTGAATGAACTTGCGATTTACACCGGCGATCTCGGCGGCGCGCGACACGTTGCCACCTGTTTGTTTGAGCGCCGCAGCGAGGTACTCGCGCTCAAACGCTTCGGCCACGCGCTCGCGCCCCACAAACAAAGGCTCCGAAAGATCGATCGCCAGCGCCGCATCACCCGGTCGCGATGCGGGCGGAGCGACCGGCGCGGCAACGGGTGCAACCCCGGGCGGCGTTGCCGAAAGTGTACCAATCGAGATCGCCCTCGCGACGGCGTTTCGCAATTCACGCACGTTGCCGGGCCACGATCGCTCGCAAAAATCGTCCACAACGCTCTCGGGCAACTCGGGCTGACCCGGCCTGCGAAGCTTTTCTTCAAAGTGACGAACGAGCAGCGGCACGTCGCCCAATCGCTCACGCAACGGTGGCAAGCGCACAGGGACAACCGCGAGCCTGTAATACAAATCTTCGCGGAAACGACCCCGATCCACTTCATGAACGAGCGATCGATTGGTCGCCGCCACAATGCGTACATCCACTTTGTGCGCCGTGTTTGAACCCACGCGCCGCACCTCGCGATTTTCAAGAGCGCGAAGCAGTTTTGGCTGAAGATCCAGCGGCAATTCACCAATTTCATCCAAGAACAAAGTGCCGCCGTTGGCCGCTTCAAAAGCGCCGGGCCGATCTCCAGTCGCGCCCGTAAACGATCCGCGCACGTGACCAAACAGTTCACTCTCAATCAACGTGGCGCTCGCCGCCGAGCAATCAAAAACAATAAAAGCCCCTTTGGCGCGCGGGCTTTCATCATGCAGCGCTTCGGCAACCAACTCTTTGCCGGTGCCGGTTTCACCCTCGACAAGCACCGTTGTGTCTGTGGGCGCGATCCTTTCGAGCAGCGCAAAAATGCGCCTCATTGGAATGCTCTGCCCAATCAGCCCACCCAACCGATCGCGCCTTGAAAGCGGCAATTCAGCCATGTCCTGCGACATGCGAAGGCGCAGCGTTGTGGCCCCGATCGTAATTGTTGAATCGGGCCGCGCCCACGCATCGGCCACGCGAATGTTGTCGAGCAGCGTACCGTTTCGACTGCCCGCGTCGCTCACGCGAATGGCGTCGCCCTCCACACGCACGAGCAGATGCATGCGACTGACAGTGGGGTCGCGCAGCACCAAATCACATGTTTTGCCCGATCCAATGCGGGCTTCGGTGCCGGCCACGTCGACAACCAAGCCCTGATCCGGGCCTCGAACTACCTCCAAGCGAACTTTGCGAATGGACAGTTTCGCTTCAGTAGCCGGGGCAACGGTGAACGGCAGCGTCCGCTCGTCGTGCATGCGGTTCGCAGAATACCCATGTTTTTGCGCCGCGCACCGTCGCTTCGGGCGTTTCGTAAAATCGTGCCTCTTCCCGTGTGCGAGCGCGTCGCCTAAAAACTTATTTGCGCGAATCTTCGCGCGCCTCAAAGACGTGGAGCCGCGATGTTTTGCCGATCGCCGATGTTTGCCCTTGTGCTTTGTTCGCCCGCCGCTTTCGGCTGCCAACTTCTCTACGAGAAAAATGACCTCACCGTCGCCACGGGCGGCTCATCCACCACCGGGACAGATTCCACGTCTTCCACGGGCGGCTCGGGCGGCTCCACAACGTCATCCACAACTTCATCCGCATCCACATCGTCTTCGGGAGGCGGTGGTACTGGAGGTGTACACACGTCTTCCACTTCGGCAAACACCGGTGGATCGGGCGGATTCACAACATCCACGGGCGGCACCGGCGGAGTGATTTCCTCGTCGTCCACAACCGGCGGCGGCGGAACCGGCGGAACCACCACAACGAGTACACAACCCGTTTGCACCGATCCGCTTTTCGTTTTTGCAACCGCCGATACAGCCGTTTTTTGCGGCACGTTTGCCGATCCCGCGTGGATGTTCACATCTTCTGCCACGAGCGGCAACGGCTCGCGACCCGCCGCGGTTCTCACCTCCGCCACCGCGGGTGTGGGCGTCTTTTACGAAGGTCCGCAACCTGGAATGGGATCGCTCCGGTACGTGGAGCTTTCGGGCACCTGCGGCGCACCGGCCAATGTACCCATGGCCACCACCAAAGCGCCCCCCGCGGCGGCGGTACTCAACGGCGACGCGCAGGTTCTTTTCCAAGGCGCGGTGGGTGCCGGCACAGACCATCCGTTCCAAACAACGTGGGATCCGGCCACCATGTGGACGTTGCCCGCTCAAATCGACGCCAACGTGTTTTCACCCATGATCGCCGGCCTCGCAGCGAGCGCCACCGACATGCTCGCGGTGTACGGCGGTGGAAACGACGCTCTCTTCCGCGTGCGTTTTGCGAACGGATGGCAGCTCCCCGCCTCGTGTTTCAAAGACGCCATGAACAACTGCGAGTTCACCAACAAAAACCTCGCGCCCGGTGTGGCAGCGCTCGGCTCAGACAACTACCTCGTTGTTTTTCAAGAACTCGCCAATCTCAAATCCCTCCGGTTTTTAAAGGGAAACGGCACCACAAACACCCCGTCACAAAAAATCTCAACGGCAGAATCTTTGTCCCCCGTAGCCCTCGCACCAACCACCTCCGGGGCCATCCTCGCGTTTCACGGGACCGACAACAAAGTGTACGCATCTGTGTACACAACAGCCACCGACATGTGGAGCCCCATTGCTCAAGTCGGCACCGGCACAACGTTCACAAGCCCCGCAGTCGCCAAAGGAGTGTGTACACACGACGCCGAGCTTGTGTACATCGACACCACCGACAAACAGGTTCACCACGCGTGGCTAAACGCCGACGGAACCTGGCAAGTCGCTCCCAACCCCATCGGCGGCGAAAACCTCAAAGGCGTCGCCTTAACCACCTTCTAGAGCACCAATTGGTTTGAATCGTGAGTAAAATCAGAAGATTAGTGATTTAAGAAAGCCGAGAAATATCGGCGGGCTGCTCTAGTCTTTTCCCAGTGGAGGAGGCTCGCGCCTCCTCCCCCGCGCCGAGCAAGTCGGCCGCGGGCCCCCCTCCACGCGATCCGAACTGGGTGTCTGTCACCGGGCAGCAGCTTCGGGCCTGGCCTTCTTGCCTTGCTTTTGCCTGTTGTGTACACATGTGAACTATCCATTTGGTTACGGAATCAAACCGATCGGTGCTCTAGAACAGGGCCCTGCTGACTCCAGTGCGCAGGCCCGCGGATTCAAGTGCGCTAAGCCCCCGCGCGCCTTGAACTCGGCCAAAGGGATCGCCCGCTTTTCAGCAGTTCAAATGGAGATCAGAGCGCCGTATTCAGCTTGGCCCGTTGCGTGCAATTCCCCTCTCCGAGCGGGCTAACACCCATCGCTCACACAACACCAAATCCCTTTTTTAGAGGATCCATCATGAAATCACATCTCCATTGGCTTATCGCTGCATCCTTCGCTGCGCTCCCTGGATGCATAGAGAGCACGGGCGCCGACACGTTCATTGAAACAACCCCCGGCGAGGATCTCCAACCCAGTTCGTTCGTGTACACAAACTCCCCGTGCACCGAAACTGGCGCGCAGGGCGACATGTCGTTCAAGCTGTATTGGCCGAGGGACAACGACTGCGTTCCCGACACCACCTACCCGCTTGCGGTGATGGTGCACGGAAACGGGTTTGGCTACAGCGACTACGACTATCTGCTCAGCCACCTGGCCCAGAACGGGTTTATCGCCATCAGCGTAGAGCGATACAACTCAGAGGCGGCCTTCCTGCAAGACATCGAGGCAACCCTCGAAGACTACGTGCTCACAACGTCCCCGGTGGTAGGCCACGTCAACGCCACTTCCATAGCGATCGTAGGTCACAGCTTTGGCGGCCGGACGGCGCGAAAGCTCGCAGCGCAATGGGTTGGCCACCCTGTATTTGGAGTAAAAGCCGTGGTGACCCTCGCGCAGAATGGCAACGATCCGTTCTATCTCGACGGCACCATGACGCGCGGTTACCTCGCGATTCACGGCAGCATCGATCACGACGAAACGCCCGAATATTCGTTCATCCACTACGACAACGCCGGCGCCCAAGGCTCGCAGAACGACCCAGCGAACGATCCTCTTGCGCTCAACAAGTCGTTCAAGTTGCTCATAAACGCAAATCACGGCGACTTCGGCGACCCCGGCGCCGCTGGCGTCGAGAGCCCCATCGCCGACCAAACGCGCGACGCCGTCAAAGCGTACACACTCACCTTTTTGCGGTCCCACCTCAAGGGAGATCACAAAGGGTACGACCCCTATATTCGAGACAACATGTTGCCCGCCGGCTGGTCTGGTCAACAGACCATCAGCCAATTCCGCGACGGCGGCAAACGACGCACGATTGGCACGTTCGAAGACGGCGTTGTCCCCGCCAACACCAACCTTGGCAACATCAACGTGCTCGACTTAGGCGACCCGGCGAACGCCGGGTATTTCAACGACACGCACGCCCTCGTTGTGCAGCCCGCTGCCGCCGGACAATACGTGCGATTGTCGCTCCCCGCGGGCAAAACCAACCTCACGGGCTTCAAGTGGATCAGCCTTCGAATCGGCCAGGCGAGCGGCGCTCCAGCGTCGAACGTGTCCGTGAACCTCTACAGCCCGCAATGGTTCGGAGGCTGGGGAGTTCCGGCATCAATCACCAACTACGGTGAAATCACCACCACCAAGCCCCTCAGCCTTGGAAACGGAGCGGGCCCAACGCAAGTGCACACCATGGGCACGATCCGCGTTCCGCTGTCGGCGTTCTCGTCGCTCGACAACGTCACCATGCTTCAACTTTCGTTTGGTGCCGACGCCGTGGGCAAATCGTTCGTCATCGACGACGTGGAGTTTTACGGCTCATCGCTTGTGTCTCCGTAAATCCAATCACAAGCCTCCAGAGTACGCCACTTAAGTGTACGCAGTTACTCTGCGTACACATCCTGCGCGTACACACGTTGGCTCCGCTTAACTCTCCACCCCGCGGGCAATGCGTACACAGTCTTCTAGTTCCGCTCTTCAGAAGTTTGGCCCTGATTGACCCCTTCGTGCGGAACTAGCCGCGCGCAAGCGCGGGGGGTGTGGGGCGGAGCCCCATGGGACAAAAGATAGTGCCGCGTGCGCGAAGCACGCCGCGCCAGCGGCGACAAAAGTCCGGCAGGACTTTTGACACGCGGCACTAGTGCACCGATTCCGTAGAACTGATGGGTTCAGATGAATTGCAGCAAGGGTTCGTTGCTTTATCAACTCGGTGCACTAGGGCCGCGCCTGCGCGGCCGGGGTGTGGGGCGAATGCCCCACGGAAACAAAACTAGTACCGCGATTTCGAGCGCTGCGAAGCAGCGGCAATCAACCCATCGGGTTGATTGAATCGCGGTACTAGCTGGCCTCGGGCGCCGGGGCATCTTTGGGATAAGGCACCATTTCTTTGGCCACCGGATCCCACAATTTCAGCCTCAAACACGCTGCGATATCGCTCGGCGAAAGGCTCGTTTGCGGCTTCACCTGAAACTCGGGCACCGCCGCCATGGCCTCGTGCAACCGATAAAACGGAATCACCGCGTTTAAGTGATGAATGTGGTGCAGCCCAATGTGCCCGGTAAACCAGCTCATGATCGGGCCGGTTTTCATGTAACTCGACGACTCCATCGCCGCTTTTTGAAAGCTCCACGTTTGCCGCGGTTGAATGTCGATCCCCGGGAAATTGTGCTGCGCATAAAACAGATACGACCCCGCCGCGCACGCCACCATCAGCGGCAAAATCACCGTAAACAGCGTCATCTGAAAGCCGAAGAAATACGTCACAACTCCCAAGATCACCGCGTGGAGCGCAATCGCCAGCCCAGAATCCCAGTACTGTTTTGGCTTTTTTACGAACGATCCAAAACACATTCCGAGCAAAAAGATCGTCACGTACCCAAACGCGATCGTGATCGGATGCCGCGCCGCTGCGTACATCATCCGTTTGCTCTTCGGCGCGCGCTTCCACATCTCCACCGTCATCACCGGAAAGCTTCCGATCTGCGCGCCCACGATCTTCGCCGTGTTCGCGTGATGGTAGTTGTGCGAGTCACGCCAAATGCGCGGCGGCGTGAGAACGAGCAGCCCGTACACAAAGAAAATCGCGTCTGCGATAGGGTTTTTGCGCAGAATCGCCCCGTGATGAAAGTCGTGCGCCAAAATAAACGCGCGCACAATTGTCAGCCCCGCAACAATGCTCGCCACCGCGCGCAACGGCCAATACGGCGCCAAAGCGGCCCCCGCCATCACCAGCGCGAGCACAAAAAACGTCTCGGCCACATGAAACCAACTCCGCTTGGGGTCTTCCGAAGCAAACGCGCGGCTGACGGCAACGAGGTTGTTTTCCATGACGCGACCTGCGCCCTTTCACTACGAACGCACAGCCAAAGTGCCAAGTAAAAACACCGACAAAACAAGGCGATTGGTGCAAAAATAGCTGCGCAGGCCACCCGGTAAATTCGTTCGCACCGTCACGCCGCACGACAAAACGAGGCACTGCGTCAAACGTGTGAAGCGGGCTGCACACCCCCGAAAAACGTGCGACCTGCCCTTCCAACTGTTTTTTGGGGCGCGCATCGCAGCGCAGTGGATCGCGCAACCTCGTGGCGCGGGGGGTCCATTCTGCGTACCGCAGCGGCACAATGCGTACACAATTGCGTACACAACAAAGCCACGGGCCCAATCAAGTTGCGTACACATCAAACGCGTACACAATTCGCGAACAAGTTGCGTACACTTACGGTGTACGCCCAAGCAACATCACAAGCATCTGCGCAAGCAGAATCTTGGCGATTGTCGCCAAGGGAAACACCGCTGCGTACCCCACATTCGGAGCCTCACCGCGCGATCGCTCCACAGCAAACATCAGCGCCGCCGGCTGCGTATGAATCCCCGCGATCATCCCTGAGAGCACGCTCACGGGGATCTTCAGCCTGCGCCCCGCGATCACGATCGCGGCCGCCACACTCACCGTGATCAGCGCGCCCACGCCGAGCAACCTAAACGCACCGCCGCTCGCCACGGCGTTTGCGAACGTGCCTCCCGATCGCGTACCCACGCCCGCCAGAAACAACACCAAACCAAGCTGACGCAACGTGAGATTGGCGCTGTACGGCAGTGACCACGTGAGCGGCCCCGAGCGCCCCAAACGCCCGAGGATAAGCCCCGCGATCAGCGGCCCTCCCGCCGCGCCCAACCGAAACGTTCCAAACGGCGTTGGAATGGGAACCTCGCCCACCAAAATTCCAATCGCCGCACCCAGCCCAAACGTGATCACGTCCACCTCGGCGATCGCTCGGTACGAATCGCCGAAAAACTCCGACACTTCGTCGAGGCGCTCGCGCGACGCGACCACTCGAACGCGATCCCCCGCTTCGAGGATCAGATCTTCGTCCGCCAACATCTCCGCGTCGCCGCGGCGAACGCGCGTCACAATCGCCCCGAAACGCCGCTGCAAATCCAACTCCCCGATCGGTCGCCCAATCACTTTTGGATTCGTCACAAACACGCGCCGGTAATCAAACACCGAGCGATCCAGCTCCAAGTGTTCGGTCGTAAGTTCACCCAATCCCGCGGCGGCCTTTTTCACTTCAGACTCGGGGCCGGTCACCGTCACCAGATCGCCCGCGGCAAACACCGTCAACTCGTCGGTCAACACCGTCGCGTCGCCGCGTCTCAAGCGGCCCACAATCACATCCCAGCCGGCGCGTTTCACGTACGCTTCGGCGGGCTTTCCAATGGCATCCGCGTTCGTGATCCGAATGGTGTACGCAGCGATCTTCGGCCCCACACCCGACTGCGACTGGCTTTCAGGCGCCGCGCTCCGACTCCGAAGCTTCTCCGCCACAACAATCGCCAAGATCGCGCCGAGAACCCCGCCGGGGTACGCCACCGAATAGCCCACCACCGTTGCCGCCGTCTGCGCATCCCCGACATTCGACGCCTGTTTCAGCGTTTGCATCACAGCGGCGAGCGCGGGTGTATTCGTCAACGCGCCCGCAAACGCGCCGGCCGCAACGGGCGTGGAGACCCCGAGAACCACATGAGCCAACACGGCAACGCCCGCGCCCACCAAAAGTGTACACACCACAAGAACAGCGTCCCGCAGGCCCCGCTTTCGAAACGCCGCAAAAAACCCCGGTCCGCTCGCCAACCCCAATGTGTACACAAACAACGTCAGACCCAACTGCGGCACAATCTCCGGCAGTTGCAACTTCCCATCCCAAGCGCTGACCCCCAGGCCCACGAAAAGCACCGCCGCAACGCCGAGGCTCACGCCACCAACGCGAATCTTCCCCACCAAGTAGCCCGTCGATGCCACCGCGAACAAAAGCAACAGGGGGCTCTCGCGAAGCAGCGCAAACATCGCCGCGACCTTAGTCCACGGCGGATGCTCCACGTCAAACTTCCAACATGTCGGCAGCGCGCCTTGGGAGTCGCAGCGCCGACCCCGCGTCGGGAGCCGCCCCAGGTCTGTCGCAGGGTCAGTTCCCCTGTTTTGGGCGGCTTTTGGCTTTTTTTTTCGGCGCTCCGCCCCGTGGCAAACAGGTTGCTCTACTTCCCATTTGCCCCGAGCCCGTCCCGCCCATGGCAAACCTCTACCGCCTCACCCCCCTCGCCTTTCTACCCATTCTAACCTCCATGGCGCTCGCCGCGTGTTCGTCGGATCCAAACGGAACCGACACCACGCCGGGTGATGCGAAAAACGGTGAGCAACTCTACTTGGAGTTGTGCGCCGGTTGCCATGGCAACGCCGCTGAAGGAGGCCTCGGTCCACGCCTCGCACCGTGGACGCGGTCGGTGGAAGAACTGGTTTCTACCATCGACAAGACCATGCCTCAGGGTGAACCTGAAAAGTGTGGCTTGGACTGCGCCGAAGACATCGCCGCCTACCTGACAGGTCTAACCCTTTCGTGTGACGGACCGCGCGCTCTACCGCAGCGCCTTCGCCTTCTTACCCGCCGCGAATACCGAAATACAGTCACCGATCTTTTTCAGGCCTCGTTGCCTTCGGCATGTCAGATCGACGCCGACTGCAACTTGGAAACCGAATCCTGCATCGGAGGCGCCTGCACCGCCGACCCATGCAACCTTGTCACCTTCGTTTACGACGCCGGCAACACAAACCCGTCCACCGTACACGTGGCCGGCAATTTCAACGGATGGCCGGGCACCGTCGCCGCGGGCGGATGGGGCATGCAAAAAGCCGCCGGCACCAATTTATACTATGTCAAACACGAACTCGCCGCCGGCAGCTACGAGTATAAGTTTGTCATCAACGAATCGCAGTGGATCTCGGATCCTTCCAATCCCAATCAGGTGGGCGACTTTGGCAATTCTGCCCTCACCCTTTCGTGCAGCGCGCCGCCCGGTGGAGGTGGACTCGGGTTTGACCCCGCGCAGGATCTACCCGCCGAGAGCCGCCCCTCGGGGTTTGCGTTTGACAATCACGAAAACGCCCTCGCAACAAGTGTACACGTTGACCAATATTGGAAAGCGGCTGCGCTCCTCGCGGACGCGGCGATGACCGACTCGGTCAATCTGCTTCCGTGCGATCTCACCATTGATACACCCGCGTGCGCCGAAGACTTTGTAGCCGACTTTGGAAAACGCGCCTTTCGCCGCCCGCTGACGGTTCAAGAAATAGCCAAATACAAGGGCATTTTGCTCAGCGCCGACAAACCTGAAACCGGCGTGAAAAATGTCCTCCGCACCCTTCTGTCGTCTCCCTACTTTTTATACAAGTCTGAAGTGGGTGAACCGCTGGGTGATGGAACCTACCGTCTGACAGGGTACGAAACAGCGTCGCTCCTCTCGTACATGTTTTGGAGCACCACGCCCGACGGTGAACTTCTCGAAGCCGCCGAATCCGGTGAACTCCAGTCCAAAACAGGCATTGAAAAACAGGCTCGCCGCCTTCTCCAACATCCGCGTTCACGCCCCACGTTTGAAACGTTTGCGAGCCAGTGGCTCGGCATTGAACAAGTGCCCGCCCTCAGCAAAAATGGAGCGCTCTACCCGGAGTGGAACGACGCTCTCGCTTCGTCGATGGTGCAAGAAACCAAGACCTTTTTTACCCACGTCGCGTTTGATGGAAGCCGCAAGTACAGCGACCTTGTCACGTCCGACACCACGTTTATCAATACAACGCTTGCCACATTTTACGGCCTCCCGTCGCCGGCCCAAGAGTTTGGTGAGGTAAGCTCTCCCGCCGAGCGCCAAGCCGGCCTGCTCGGTCAAGCCTCCATCCTCGCCGTCAATGCGTACGCAGACCAATCTTCGCCCATTCGCCGCGGCCTATTCGTGCGCCGCAGTCTACTCTGCCAAGACCTCCCTCCCCCGCCCGCCAACGCGGCCACCTTACCCGTGGTAGACCCCAATGCCACCACCCGCGAACGGTTTGCTCAGCACACAAAAGATCCGGCATGCCACGATTGCCATCAATACATTGACGACCTGGGCTTTGGGTTTGAAAAGTTTGACGCCGTGGGCCGTTATCGTGAAACCGAAAATGGTCAACCCATTGACGCATCCGGTGACATGAACGATGTGGAAGGCCTGGGAACGGGCACCCACTCCCCTTTCAACTCTCTGTCAGAACTGGGAGAAACACTCGCCCAAAGCCACACCGCCAAAGCCTGCTTCGCCAAACAAACCTACAGGTTTGCCCTCGGCCGGCTTGAAACCGCCGACGATACATGCGGGCTCACTCACCTGTCCACAGCGTTTGAAAAGTCGGGCGGCGACATTCAAGAACTGTGGATAGAACTCACCCTTCTCGACGAAACAACCCGCCGCAAGTGATCGCGAACCTTTACCCCCGAGAGCTGAAACCATGAAAACGCGATCCACCCTTTCCCGACGCAATCTCCTCAAAACCCTCGGCGGCGCCGCGCTGGCCCTCCCTTTTTATAAACTTCTCTCCCCGAGCGAAGCCCGCGCCGAGACAACCGCCAAGCGTGTCATCTTTTTCTACTTCCCCGACGGCGTGGCCCTACCCTTCGGCGGCACAAGCCTCGAAGACGATTTTCACGCCCAGGGTCAAGGAAGCAACTTCACCCTTTCAAAACAGCTTGAACCCCTCGCCCCGTTTAAGAATGACTGCGTGTTTCTCCGAGGTCTAACCATGGGTGGAACCGACTCCAACAGTCACCCCGGCGGCGCCAAAAAACTTCTGACCGGGGTAGACGGTGGAAACGGCCAATCGCTCGATCAATACCTCGCCCAAACCGTGGGCGCGTCGGCCCCGTGGCACCACCTCTACCTGGGAGCCATGTCCAAAAAGAGCAAAGACGCTCCCCTCGCCTCGGATGAATACATATCGTATCCAAGCGCCGGCCAAAGCATTGTTCCAGAAGACAACCCTCTCACAGCGTTTTCTTCGCTCTTTGGACAAGGCACCTCCCAACCCGGTCAAACAGGCCCCAACCCCAACGATGTGAGCATTATCGACGGTGTGCTCGACGACATGAAGTCGCTCCAAACCCGCCTCGGCAATGTTGAAAAGTCAAAACTCGACATCCATCTTGAGGCGCTTCGCGAAGCCGAAAAACGCATTAAGACCACGGGGACAACCATGGAGGCCGGGTGCGACTCACCCCTGACTCCCGCCGTGGACAGTGAAGCACTTTATAAAGACGAACAATTCCCGGCTATTTTAAAGGCTCAAATCGACACAATGGTCCTAGGTATGATGTGTGGCCTCACCAAAGTGGGCACTCTACAAGCATCTTACCATACAAGTGAACTTATTATGAGCCGCTTTCAGGGGACCGAAATGTACGTTCCCAACTTTGACATGCGGTCCCACCAGGCTTCCCACTACGGAACCACCTCCAACGATCTCTACGGGCACTTCAAAAAACAATGCCGCTGGTGGATGTCTCAATTCGCCTACCTCCTGGGTGAACTTCAAAAGCGCCCCGACGGCGACGGCACCATGCTCGACACATCGTTGATTGTGCTCTGCACCGAAGTGAGCGACGGCAATAACCACTCGCACGACAACATGCCGTTTATACTGGCGGGCCGCGCCAACGGTCGGCTTTCTACCGGAAGGGCGCTCGCCTATGACGGCGTCAGGCACTCCAATCTGCTGTCTTCCATCGCCCATGCCATGGGGGAGCAGGTGTGTTTTGGACAGGAGTGCGGCGGCCCCCTGAATGGGCTGTTGAGCTAAAGAAGACGCCCGATGCGCAGCAGCCGTTCGCTTCGAAACACCATGACCACTAAAACGTTTTGGCCCTCACGCCGGTACACCACACGGCATGGTCGAACAATCACTTCACGATAAACTTTGTTCGGTAACAATTCCGGCACCCAACGCCCCGACTCGGGACTATGCGTCAAGCGTTCTATGGCACTCATCACGCGGCTGGAAAGCCGAGCGGCTGCAGCGGGATTGTCGCGTGCGATAAATGCACAGATATCGTCGAGATCGTCGAGCGCGGGCGCTGTCCAGACTATTTCGCGCTCTTCCATTTTTCAAGCCGCTTCTTCGCGTCTGAATGCCTCACCGTCCGACCTTCAGCAAAAGCTCGTTCTCCCCGGGCGATCCCCTCCAATACTTCCAGACGGCGGAGCAGAGCTTGGTACTCTTCAACCGACAGCAAAACGGCTGACGAACGACCGTGTTCGGTAATCAGCACGGGTACCCCATCCTGCTTTAGTTGAGCGATAATCTCGGTGGCATGCCGTTTTATTTCGGTGACCGGTCGAGGTGTCATTGTGATCTTTTTGTATCACTTTTACCATCATACCACAAGCACGTTGTTGCACGTTTGCGCGCAACCTGCTTCACTCGCCGCGTGGCCGCCTCACCTACCCATTCACCGTCCACCCACCCCAGCCTGGGTGAAGTGGCCGCTGTTTTTATAAAACTCGGCCTCACATCGTTCGGCGGCCCCATTGCTCATCTCGGCTATTTGCGCGTTGAATGTGTTGAAAAACGCAAGTGGGTTGATGAGACGGAATATGCCGACTTGGTAGCGCTCTGCCAATTTCTACCCGGCCCCACCTCCAGTCAGGTTGTGTTTGCCCTAGGCATGCGCCGAGCTGGCTTCGCCGGGGCTTTTCTTGCGTCGTTGGGCTTTTTATTGCCCTCTGCCATCGCGATGATCGCCTTTGCCTACGGCGTTGCCCAACTGGGAGATCTCCACAGTCAAGGCTGGCTCCATGGGCTGAAACTCGCCGCCGTCGCCGTCGTGGCGCAGGCTGTGTGGGGCATGGGGGTCAAGTTGTGCCCCGACAAACCCCGCATCAGTCTGTGTTTGGCGGGCGCCGCGGCGCTCCTCTTTTTTCCCGGTGCGTACACCCAAATCGCCGTTTTGGTAGGTGGGGCGGTGGCGGGATTTTGGCTCTACCGTGACCTACCCTCCCCTTCGCCGTCCACGTCCACCCATTCCACCCAGCCTGCTCAATCCAGCCCGTCATCCGCTCGCCCGTCCCGCCCCACAACAATCCCAGGATGGCTTCGAATCACGGCTATTTTTTGCCTGGTCTTATTCTTTGCCCTTCTCGCTTTCGGACCCTCCGCGGCCACCGTAACGCAAAACCACCACCTGACTTTTTTCAACGCCCTTTACCGCCCCGGTGCGCTCGTTTTCGGCGGTGGACACGTGGTCCTACCCCTCCTTCGCGAAGGATTGGTCCCCGCGGGATTTGTCACCGACGACACCTTCCTTGCCGGATACGGTGCAGCCCAAGCCGTGCCAGGCCCCCTCTTCAGCTTTGCAGGTTACCTCGGTGCAGCCGTTTACAAAGGCCCCAACGCATGGGTAGGTGGCCTCTTTGGATTGTTCGCCATTTTTCTACCCTGCTGGCTTTTAGTAGCCGGCGCCGCCCCTTTCTGGAACCAACTCCGCAAAAAAGCTTGGATGCAAGCCTCTCTGCGAGGCGCCAACGCAGCCGTTGTAGGTATTCTCCTCGCGGCCCTTTATACTCCTGTATTTACCCAAGGCGTCAAATCACCCAAAGACCTTGCCGCCGCCTTCGTCTTGTTTGGCCTGCTTGAATCATGGAAGGTTCCACCCTGGTTGGTGGTGCTGCTCGGCGCCGCCGCCGGCCAGTGGGTGCTTTCCTGAATAGACCGTTGAGCGCCGCCATAACTGGCGCTGACACGCAACCCCCTGCGCCGGCCACTATGCGCATCCTTGTCTGGCGCGCCCCCTTTTCAAGAAATACAACGCCTTTCACAACCACCCGACCCCCGGCACGGACACTGCACTGCCTCCGCACGCCCCACGCAGGCACTCTTGTCCTGCACCGGGCCTCCAACCAACTTTTACGGAGGTACACATGAGCTTGTTTATCCAATCCTTGGTGGCTCTCGCTGCATCGGTTTCTTCGGCTCCCGCCGTCCCCCAAGACGCGGCGCTGGAGCCCGCAGCCGTTGTTGCCGTCCAGACCCAGGCTGACATTCAATTCGCCGAGAACCTCGTTTCCAAACTCGACAGCGTCACCCCGCGCGCCGAGGTCAACCGCAAACCTATTTGGGGCCAAACTTGGCCTCAAACCACCTGGCTTGAAATTCAACCCTTCCAAGGCAGCGCCCAGGCCGACGCTCCACAGGTTTCGGCCGCCGAAGCCTTTGAACGTATCAACCAATAGTCCAATCATCGGCCTTCCCGGATGATTCGCCGCGCCTCGCGGTGAATCATCCGGGCTGTCCACCGGCACGTTGGATATTCTATACAACCTTTCTTTTTCACATTCCTTGTCACTTTATCAAGGTGGACCATGCGCGCACAATACGTTGTCAAAATCACCAAGTTTTGCAATCTTCGCTGCAGCTACTGCTACGAATATCCAGAATTGGGTAATCCCAACCGCATGTCCATCGAGCAACTCTCCACGATGTTCAAACACATCGCCGAGTATCAACGCGCACACTCCTCCGACCCCCGCGTGCTTTTCATCTGGCACGGGGGCGAACCCCTGACCATTGAACCTGACTATTGGCGCGCCGTTTTCGCCGAACAAAAAAAACACCTTCAAGGCATTCAGGTCGTCAACGACGTTCAAACCAACCTCATGTTGCTCGACGACGACCGTATTGACCTCATTCGCAACGGCTTCAACGGCATCGGTATATCGATCGATATCTTCGGCGATCTCCGGCTCAACATGGCCGGCCGGCCCAGTCAGGCCAAAGTGCTGGCCAACATGGATCGCCTGCGCGAGGCTGGAATTGAGTTTGGCTGCATTACCGTGCTCACCCGCCGCAACGTGACGCAGGTCGAAAAAATCTTCCGTTTCTACGAGTCACTGGGCCGCACGTTCCGGCTCCTACCCCTGTTTCAGGGCGCGTTTGACGATCAACACCAAGGGTATGAAGTCAACGCCGAAGAGGTGCTCACAGCTCTGTGCAAGGTGGCCGATTTGTGGCTTGCAAGCCCCACAAAAATCCGCATTGCCCCCATTACAGAACAGCTTACCAACGTCATGTACAGAAGCTACCCCGACTATCAACCCAGCTACTACGATCGCCGCAGTTTTGAAGAAGTCACCATTGTCAACACCAACGGCGACTTGTACTCCCAGGCCGATGCGTACACACCCGGACGCGCCTGGGGCAACATTTTCCGCTCCTCACTCGACGAGATTTTTGCTACCGCAACCCACGAACAGTCCGTCCGCGAGGCTGAGTCGCGCATGGCCGGTGTTTGCCTCCATTGCGAATATTTCGGCGCCTGCACAGGCTTTCCCGTGGCAGAAGACAAACGCCGTTACCCTGACACCCTCCGCGGCGGCAAGTCCACCTGCGTTGTGGAGCGCGGCCTGTTTATGCACTTGCAGCGTCGGCTCAACGAGGCTGAAAAAAGGCTTGGTTCCGGCCTTTGGGAAAAACTTGAAGAACTTGCTCCCAAAGAGTCTACCCAGGTTGAAGAGCCGATTGGTTGGGAAGATATTCGCGCCGCATAAAGACAGGGCCCATGAGGCACATCATGACTACCCCCATTTCGCTCCCTATTGCCATCGGCCCCGGTATCGATCTCCACCCCGGCATTCATTCCACGCTGCTCACGTCGCCTCCTCCCGGAGTAACGTATCTCCGGCACGACGCCTCGCACCTCTTTTTCTTCCCACCCGGTGCCGCCTTCCCAGATGTGTACACAACCGCGCATTGGGGAGAATTTGTGTCTTTCCCCGTCCAGACCCCCATCGTTCACTCCGCCCGATGGCCAGTGCTCAACGCACCCGCGTGGGTGGCGGACATGGATGATTTTGGGTATCCGTTGCTCGGCGGTCGCGCCCTTTTTCACGAACGCGCATGGCCTCGGTTTCGTGCTGAAATCGGCCGACCCGGAGGGCCTCTACCCAACGATCCCATCCGAATTCGCCTCATCCATATGCTCCGCGCATATGCCCACCCAAGTTGCCGCGCCATCCTGTTCGGCACCCAGGTTGGACTTGCCCGCGCCGCCAAAATGCTCACCGACTTTGAAGCCGGTCCGGATGGTGAAACCTTCCTTCGCAAGTCGCAGGTGCTCGGGCCTGCCATGCCCCCGCTTGCCGCCGCGCGCGTGCACAAGAAGTGGGAAGATCCGTCCGGCACAAACGTCATTTTCTGCGGTGTTGGTTGGCAGTTGAAAAACGGCCTCCTCGCCGTGCGCGTCATGGCGAAAATGGCTGCCAAACACCCCACGGCGCGGTTTATCTACGTGGGCGATACTCCCCCTCACTACCGCAACACCGAAGAGCGCGCCGCCTTGCCACCCAACTTGCGCCTCGTGGGTCAGGTTCCGCGCTCGCACGTGCAAACGCTGTTTGAAGGCGCGCACATCCTGTTTCACCCCTCGCAGTCTGAAAGTTTTGGAATGGTCCTTTTGGAGGCCGCCGCCGCCGGATTGGCCATCGTCTGCGCCCAAGGCAGAGGCATGGAGCATCTCCATGAGATCGTCGACCATCGCGGCGCGCTCACCGTCAATCGGGACGTTGTGCCCACCCTCGACGAAGAACAGGCCTTCGCCGCCCAGCTTGACACTCTCATTACCGATCGAGCCATCGCTCGCGCCAAAGGCCTCTGGAATCACGCGCGCGTGGAGAGTTCGCTGCTTTCAACAACAAACCGCAATGCCGCGCTCACCGCGGTCTACCAAAATGCTCTCAGCGCTCCTGAAACAAACGGCCTGACAGAACAGCAGCTTCTTCACCATTCACGGGTAGAATGCGTACACATGACAAGCCGTCAGGTAACCGAGGCCGAAGTTGAGTTCCGCGAGCGTTTCGCTGTTGAAGCGCTTGGTTTTCGCATGGACGTCGAAACCCGGCCACGCTCCCCGGAGCCTGTATCGGCGCCCCTCACGTAACAACACGTCAGGGTCTTGTCCCAACGTGTCACGCTCCTGGGTCGCAGCGTACACAAGATGTCAGACACCAAGACGGGTACCCTTCGGGGAAAGCGAAGAGCATGGCACATCGGCTTCTTTGAATGTGTCTCAACGCCACTGTTTTGAGCGTTTAAGTTGTTGCCGAAACGCATCCAGCTCGTCAGCCGCCAGCCCGTCCAACTGGGCCATTCGATCGGCATCGACAAAGATGCCCAACACATCACACAGATCAAAAATCGCCTGCCGAAGCCCTTCTGCCCTGCCTTTGGCCTCCCCCTCGCGCAAACCCTCCGCTTTGCCCTCCGCTTTGCCTTCCGCTTTGCCTTCGCGAAAGCTCGCCTCCTTGGAATCTTCCCACGAGGCTTCTTCTTTCAGGTGGTACATTTCTTCCGGGGAAACATGCCCTTGGGCGATGGTGTCGATCACCCTGCGAAACAGCGGGTTTGGAAACGCCGACTCGTCCACCTCTTGGTCAAGCGAGTCTTCAAACAACTCAAGCCATGTTCGAATTGGCTCAGGTGTTGTGGGTGATACAGCCCGCGAGTTGAGAAATACAATGCGGTGATTAAACAAACCTAATTTGCGGCCATCGTGGGTAATTAAGTCACTCGACTGCGACGCGATATCAAATCGCAGGTGCTCTTCGTTGGGAAGGCGGGTAAGCACAACAATGGTATACACCGTGCGATTGACCGCATAGTTTTTGCTGCTGGCCACCTGTTCCACCTGGGCAATCAGGTGATAATAATGAAACCTTTCAAACGCGTCTTTTTCACGAACATGTTGAAGTTCAACAATCACGCGATGCTCTTCATCTTCACCATACAAATCAAACCGCACGTCCACCTTGCCAACGGGCGGCGAAAACGCCTTTTCCTGCTCTACCTTTGAAAACCGCAGCGTGAGCCCCAACACGTCGCCCGCAAAAGCCGCAAACACTTCAGGATCGGAAAAGGCTTTTTTGAAAGCAGTTCCGTAACGCAGAGGGATAACGCTGACCACACGTGTACCCTACCTGAGAGGACAGACATTCACAAGCTCAAAGGTTGCCGAAAAAATGCCAACCCGTCCGAGCCTTCCGACCTACCCATTGCCTCCCCATTCTTCGGGGCTGTCCAGGTCGATGACTTTCAACTCGTCCCATTGTTAAAAGCGCTGCAAATGCCGCGCGCTTCGCTGCTTTTAGCAGATGATGTGGGGCTCGGTAAAACCGTGGAGGCCGGCCTTGTTCTGACAGAACTTCTCCTGCGGCGCCGCATTCGACGCGCGCTGATTCTTACCCCAGCGTCGCTCCATTTCCCTTTTGAAAGGGAGCGCGCCGGAAGTCGTAGGGTATAAGAAGCCTGCCGACGAGATTGCCGGGGTTGCGCAATGGCTAAAACAAATTCTCAATCAAGGGTACAAACCGCGCGACATCGCCCTTTTTGCTCGAACTGATGGCACACTGCGTGACCGGGTAGAGCCGGCACTTGAAAAAGCATCCCTGTCGGCCCACAGTCTGACCGATGAACTGCCACCCTCGACCGCACACGCTTCAGTGGGGACAATGCATCGCGCAAAAGGGCTCGAATTTAAGGTTGTGGTGATCATGGGGTGTGACGCCGACCAAGTGCCGTGGAAATACGCGCTCAAGGACATGGTAGATAATTCTGACAAAGAAACCTTCGAAGAGCAGGAGCGAAATCTGCTTTACGTGGCAGGCACACGCGCACGCGAACGGCTGCTGTTTACCTATTCGGGACGTCCGAGCAAGTTTCTCCCTTAAAGGTAAACGGTCCCGTCTACCCAGGCGCTTCACACTCATCCACGCGAAGTGTGGAAAGATATTTAAACTCCCTCGGGGAGATGGAAGGGTGGGTCTCAACCGCGTTTTCTTAACCTTCCGGCCGCCTTGTTTGCTGCCCGCTTTTTCTTTGTCCGCTTGGCCCCCTTGGGCAAAACCATCACCCGTTTGCCGTTAAACGCAATGGCCATTTCGTGGATTGTTTCGACCCCCGCGGCACGTAACTCCGCCGCATAGTCACTTGCTGCGAGCTGCTTCAGTCCTTCAGCCATGGCCTTTTCAATGGTTTTTTCACCTTGCCGTGCCACCTTCAATTCAAGCACCACACCCGGTTTGCCGGCTTTCCGCGGCTTGATCAACACATCCGGGCGACCGTTGCCGGACTCCCGATTGGACCGCACTTCATACTCGGGCTCCAGCGAAGCCAGGAGGCCGATCATCATCCCATGGTAGAACTTTTCAGGATCGGCACGGTCCACGTCGTGATACGAGGGTAGACTTTCTGCAAACTTTTGCAGATTCGCCTCGAATTTTCGGGTGTCGCCACCGAGCATCCCCTCCAACATCACCTGCAATCCTCCCCCATGCGCGGTCAGGGCCCCCGACATCCACGATTGAAACGTGGTACGATAAACACCGGCCACCTCCACGTTGGGGATAGAAAGCCGATACGGCGGCGGCGGCTCGCCCACAACCGGCGGACCGGGACGCGCCGCCTTTAAGTAACCTGAAAATACAAGCAGATTCCAAAGAGCGTTCTGGTCCTCTTTTAGGCGTGGAAACACCACGTTTTCGTCCAAGTGTTTTTCAATATACCCGCCTTCAAGCAGCGTTTGCATGTCTCTCCGAACACCCCACGCATGGTGCTGGAGCAGCTCCTGAATGAGCAGGTTTGAACTTGTACCTACCCAATGCGCTACAAGCTGCCTTTCTTCGCTGGCCAAAAAGCTCAGAATTGACCACGGATTATAAATGTCCACCCCGCCGAATTCATACCCGTTGTAATACGATCGAATGGCCGGCAAAATGCCTGTCAACTCCGCTCGATCCATCAGGGTTGCCACTTCACTTTCGGTAAATCCAAAACATGTGTTGAATTCACTCCGAAGAAGTGTGTACACTCCCAAATTGTTCAGATCTGAAAAAATGCTCTCGCGCGATACCCTCAAAATGCCCGTCATCACGGCGCGCTCAAGGTGGCTGTTGTCCTTCAGACCCGCTAAAAACAACCCACCGAAAAAGCCGATCGCCTCGTTGTAAAACCCATGGGTATACGATGCATGAATCCCGGCGTCGTATTCATCAATAAGCACCACGGCGGGGGTGCCATGCACTTGGTGCAGATACCGAGTTAGCTGCGCGAGCGACAATTTGTACTGCACTTCGTCCGCCTGATCATCCAATATCGCCCGGTAGTCGCGAAGATCTCCTCCCGCTAGCCGCCCTTCGAAAACCGGCCAATGATGCTCATACAATCGGCGAATGACCGCTTGTATCTGACGCCGGCATTCTTCCCACGAGGCGGCTTTGGTTGCCTTGAAACTAACAAAGATGAGCGGGTATTTTCGAAAGCGCTCCCGGTATTTCGCCCCTGCCCGCGCCACATGCAGCCCCTCAAAAAGGTGCCACACGTCTTCGTCACGCTTTTCAAAAACCACCTTAACGTGGACAGGTTGAGCGATTTACCAAACCTGCGTGGCCGCGGGAGCAGGACCACCTTCACATTTTCACTGTCAATCAGCTTTGTGATGAGATGCGTTTTGTCGACATACTCATAGCCTCTTTCCCGAAGAACGCGAAAATCGTCAATACCAATGGGGATGGGCCGGAGCATCATGTGTCCTCAAAATCTTGGCCAGACTTCACACGGGCGCAAGCCTACGTCAAGCGCGAGTTTTATACCCAGTCAGGAGGGCCGAGCGCGTTTTTACGGGAGGGTGACTTTTGACCTGTCAGATGCTCGACCCGCGATGTGTCGATGGCTAAAATCGCCTTGGATAAGCGGCAAATACGTCATTGGTCAACTGACCGCCGCGCACCTGGAGGACTTCTTGGAATTGGAAGATCACGTCGCTTTGGCGCGGGTGGAAAAAGATCCAATCGCCGCGCTTGATGGGTGTGGAGGCGGGCGCGGTGAGCAGCGTTTGATTGGGTACATGGTTGTGGTCGGTGGCATCGTTGACGAACGGGGCGGGGCGCACGTCGCTCGGGTAGGAGAAATAATAGGGCCAGCTCCCGCCCTGGACGGCGATCCCTTGTTGGTCTTTCATGAGATCGGCCGACTGGGCTTCTGTAAAAAAGGGCAACTGCGGCTTGGTGTATTGTCGGAGGACCGGCGCCGCGATAAAAATGGCGGGTTTTAGCGCCGAAATGAGATGATCCGGGTATCCGGCGGGGCGGAGCACACCACCGCCCGCCGCCACGTCGTTGACGGGTGAATCAGACTTATAAAGTGGAAAAGTGGAGCTGCCGCCGCTGTTGAAAATCAGGTTGGGTAGATTGGCGAGCGCGGGAAAATACTTTTGGAGTGTGTCTCTAAAGGTTTTATAAAGCGCAGTTGCATCGGCCCCGGCCTGATTAACAGCATCGACCGTTCCACCGGGTGTGTACGCAACATGGCCGTCATACCCCATGAGACCTGCAAACGTGAGCGCCGTCCCGTCTTTAATGGCAGAGAGTACAGACCCGATCACCTCGGGAGAAGGCACGCCGCTTCGACGGAGCCCAACGTCGATTTCTACGGCGATGCGAAGGGTAATATTGAGCGCCTGCGCCAGTTTTTGAAGCTCTGAAACAGCCTCGGTGCTGTCGACTAAAAACGTGACGCGCGCGGCTTCTGCACTCAGGTCGGCCCCGACGGGTAGACTCTGAAAAAAGCTCTGGACGGCCGGCGTTAGGTGACACTTTCCCACAAGCACTTCAGCATTGGGGAGGGCCGATAGAAGGTTGGAAAGAAAGGGTAGATGCAACACCATAAACTTGTTGGTTTTGGCGCGCGCCGACACATACGAAAGAAGGTCGAGCGAGGGGAGGGATTTTTCTACGATTCGATAGCTCAGAGGGGCGGCGAGCGCGGCGGAAATGGTGTCAATGTTGGCATCCAACCGATCCATGTCGACAATGAGAACGGGGGTGCCTTGACCGGCGGTTGTGAGGTTTGTGGACACGGCTTTAAAAAACGATTCTGCCGGGTAGTCAAGCGGAGGAGGCTCCGTAACGGGTGGCAGTTCACACGTGGGTTCAGGGGTTGTGCTTTCTTCAGGCGGAGCGTCTGTGCACCCAGTAAGGTACACTGCCGAACCCGCTGCACCCGATGCCAAAAAACCGCGGCGCGATAGACTCATGGCGTTCTCCCAATGTTATTCTACCTGAGTCATCACCAGTTTGGTTGGAGAAACGTCGGCCCCACCGATAGAGTTATCCAGGGTTACCGTCAGCACGTTGCCTTCGAGAAAAAAGGGGTTGGTTTGGGGAGTGGGGAAACACACTTGAGTTCCCGCAAACCCTTTGAGCACAATGCACTGCGACCCATCTTCAGCAACGGAGGTGGTGTTTTCAGACCCGTCGGGCAGGGTGAAGCCGTCGATGGTAAAGGTGAGATCGCCGTCGATTTCGTACGAGCCTTTCAGGTCGATTGTGTCAGACAAAGCGGTGTAGGCCATGTCCAAGTTGAGGGTAAACGTTTTGGCGTCATGATCGGCCACAAGGGTGGCTTTCACGTTCAGATCGCACCCGGCACAAATGTTGTCAGGCAGCGGGGTTGTTCCCTGTTCTTGATGCCAGGTGCCGTCAATGGAAGGGCCTCCGCATGCGGACGCTGCGAGAGCGAGGGTAACGGCGCCCATTTGGGCCAGGACGGTATTTTTAAGCAATGCCATTGGCAGATCCTCCAGTCGGCTTTTTGAGCAAGGCACGGGCCAGGCGCACTGGTCGGAAAAACGCCTCTAAAGTGACGGCGTTGCTGCCTGCCTTTCGCGCGGCGCAGGCGAGTGCACTGCAAACGCCACGCGCGCTGTGCGGGCGGTGCGCGGTCCTGCACAACACGCTGTTTTAGAGCCGGGGCCGCCGCCGAGGTTCGTCATTCAGAGGTTTGCCGATGTTGAACGCGGCTCCAAAGGGCCTCCCACATCGCGCGCAGGTGCGAAGCACCGAGCACGATGTTTGGGAGGCCAGGGCGCGCCGGCGCGCCCGGTGGTGGGCAGCAAAAAGAGGTAGGACATTGTTTGTCTGATGTCCATTTGACTTTGAAGTTTTACCGAATAAGTGGGGGCGGCGCTTTCGGGTGGTGGAGGTTTGGTGTGGCAAGTTTGGCGCATGATGTGTTGGTGCAGGCGTTGAGGGATGATCTGAATTTGTTGCCGGCGCTCTTATCGAGAGTTCGAAAGGGCATGACCGAAGCGGCGGTGGGTTTGGTGCGGTCGCTCGATTCTACCATTCGTCTCACACGTCCAATGGAGGTTCGGCCCGACGTGGTGTATCGAACACGGCGAGGGTGGCTCGTTTGTGAGGTTCAAAACAAGGTCGATCGGGCGAAGCGGCGCAGTTGGTTTGCAGCGGTAACCGCGCTTCGGCTTGCGCACGCGGCAATGGGAGATGTGGTGGTGATCACGGCTTCGCGCGCGGTGGCAAAGTGGGCGCGGGGTGTGGCAGTAGAAAAGGGAAAGATTGGCACAACGCTTCGGCTATCACCGGTGGTTGTGTACCTTGGACTGAAACAAGCGGAGGCACTTCTTGATTCTGCATCACCGGAGCTGAGCTTGTGCGCTGCGTGGGCCATGAAACACCGTCATGGGGCAAAGGCCACCGAGGTAGTTGAGAGAGCCATTGGTTTGGCGGAGAAATTGCCAAAACCGTTGCGTGAAACGCAATGGCGTGCGATCTTCGATGTGCTGAGCGAAAAGATGAAGTCTCATCTTCGTGAGGTTTCCATGCATCCCGATCGGGTTCCTGAAAGTCCGTCCACCCGTAAACTTCGCTTGTTCCTGGAGGCCAATGCGGAAAAGCGCGGTCGTCTTGAAGGGCTGGCCGAGGGGCTGGCGGAAGGACGCGCAGAAGGACGCGCAGAAGGTAGGGCTCAGGGGGAGGCCGAAGGCGTGCGGGCCGCGCTTGAAATTGTGATGGCGCAACGGGCGCTTTTTCCAACCACTGCCGAAGCCAAGCGCATTGGAGACTGTACAGATCTGACGGTGCTGCGGGCGTGGCTTGAGCGCGCCGTCACCGCTGCTTCGGTGCAAGAAGTGTTGCTGCCTGTGCGGCGATCAAGGGCCAAGTCAAGCAAGTTGTCGGGGGTAAAAGGTGGGCGGCCCACGCGTCGGGTTCGCAAGGTTCACGGGTAGCTCGTCTGTAAAATCCCTTTGACAAGGCGGTTCTAAGTAGAACGGCTGAGGTCTTGTCAACCGTGGGGGGATACGCTGCAAAAGAATCTTTTTCAGCCGATTGTCAGGGTGGACATTAACCGTCCTATCTTGCCGGCATAACGATGGAAATGTTTGGTGGGTAGGTGGTAGATTTGGGAGGGAACGAGGTGGTGTGTGGAAGGTTGGATCGCCGCAGCAATTGCAGGAGTTTTGGCACTGGTAGGGGTGATTTTGTTCGCCCTGAAGAAAAAGCCCAGCGGGGTTGCAGGGCCGGCGCCGGGCGGCTCAACAACATTGCCCGCAAAAACGGGTGGTCAGGTTGAGCCAACGCCAAAGGTCGAGCCGACGCCAAAGGTTGAGCCAACGCCCGCCGAACCGCCGAAGGGTCCAACGAAGACGGGGGCAAGCGGGGCCAAAGTTGGAAAAGCGGCGGCAGATCTGGCCGATGTGGCGGCGTGGAACTTGGCGGCAAGTTCTGGGGGATTGCTGTTAAAGGCGGTAGAAAGCGGCGAGTTCGAAGAGCCGACGTGGGTAGAACTTTCGTGGGAAGGGTTGACGTTGGAGGTTGGGGCGCATGCCCTTCGAGCCAAGGTGGGTGGTAAGTTGTTGCGTCTACCCGTGAGTTGGAATCAAACGGTCGCGATCTGTAAAATGCTCCACTACTGTCCACCCACGTTGGAGTTGAGTGACGCGATCTGGAAGGCCGCTGCGGTGAGGGTTGGGCCGGTGCCCATGGGAGATTTTTCTACTCCAGAAAAGGCGAAGGCGACATCCAAGAAAATGGGGCTGCTTGAGTATTGCGCGGCTCATAACGCCAATGTTGACAAGGCCATTGAAGATGGGGAAGAAGGGCAGTTGGCTTCGACCGAGGGGAAAGATTGGATTTTGTCAAAGCGCAATCTGACAAAGCCAAACGCGGCCACCACCTACGGTTGGCATGAGTTGAGTGGAAAGCCCATTCAAGGAAAAGGGCCTGATGGGAAGGTGCCCGCTCATGACGGGGATCACTACGATCAAACGCAGGTGCTACGGCCTATTCGTCGCAAGGTGAAGCGAGCGAATGGCACCGAGGGTGATTTGGTGGAAGAATTGGTGGCCCGGGGACTGCCGGTAGAAGTTGTAAAAGGGCTTGGGTAAATCTACTTATACGGATTGGACAGGTCATCCCCCTTGGGGGGAGGTTTTGTGGCGGTTGCCGTGGGGGTAGATGCCGGGGGAGTAGATGCCGTGGCCGATGTGGTCGCTTTTGTGGGCGGCTTCCACTTTTTGCCGGGTTTGGGTGTGTCTTCCGGCGGGGTGTCGGCAACGCTCGGCTCGTCGGCGGACGCCGCTTGGGTAGGTTGACCGGTGGGCGCGGGGATGGAAGGTTCAGCCGGTTGGGTAGGTTGCGCCGTGACGGCGGCGGCCGTTTGGGATACAGTTTGTGCGCTGGTTGCTGAGGCCGTGGGAGTTTCTGAAGGGCCGGCTGTGGCGCCGCGATCACCTGATTTGAGTACAACCACTACGAGCACGGCAAGGAGCGCCGCGCCGATGACAACGGCGGCCACGCGGGCTTTGTTGGATTTGGGCCGGATGACTTCTGTGTCTTCGCCCTGAACGGCGACGATCGAGTTGGTCATGCTGCTGCGAACGCGCAGGGTTGTGGGGTCGCCGTCGTCCTCGGGGTTGGGGACGGTCACAATGGGGACGGCGGGGGGTGCCAATGCCGCGGCGTTGGCGGCCGCGGATTGGGCGGCGGCGGCTGCGGCCATGCCGGCGGGCATTGCGGGCGCAGGAAGGGGCGCGACAATCGCTTGGCGGCCGGTTGCCACGAGAACGCGTTGGGCAGGCGGAGGCGGGCGCGAGGCGGCGAGGCCTGGGTCGTTTCGCTGAGCGAGCCAGACGCGGACGCTCTCACGTTGTTGAGCGAGTTGCTGGCCGAGAACGTCGTTCATGAAGGCGGCAACGTCGCGCGGTTGGGCAACGCCGCCACCCGCCCCCGCGGCGGCAGCTTCAAGCGCGGCCCGCTCCAATGCGTCGGCCATTTCAGCGCAGGTGTTGAAGCGTTGTGAAACGTCGCGCGCGAGGGCCCTGAGAACCACGGCGTCAAAGGCCGGGTGCAAACCGGGAACAACGTTTGAAGGGGGAGGGATGGGGCCGTTCGTGACGCGGGCGATGGTTTCACGATCGGTTTCACCGCGGAAAAGGCGCCCGCCTGTGAGCAGCTCCCAAAGAATGATGCCCATTGCGAAGATGTCGCTGCGGCGATCGATCCCTTCACCGCGGGCCTGCTCGGGCGAAAGGTACGCAAGCTTGCCTTTGACGGTGTCGGAGCGCGTTGTGGAGAGGCGCGTTGCGGCGCGCGCAACGCCGAAGTCGGTGATGCGGGCGCTTCCGTCGACACCGACAAGGATGTTTTGCGGCGAGATGTCGCGGTGAACAATGTGAAGCGGGTTGCCGTGCGGATCGGTGTGTTCGTGCGCGGCGTGGAGGCCGGCAAGCGAGTCGAGAAGGATGCGAACAGTGACGGGTCGCGGGAGCGCCGGGCCGTTGGAAGGCATGGAAGCGGTCGCGCGTTTGGGGCGCTTGGGAGGTTCACCGGGAGCGGCGGCGGGCTGCAATCCGGTAACGCGACCGGCGGCGCGCGAAGCCACCCGCGAGAGCGTGTCGCCCTCGATGTACTCCATGACGAGGTAGATGCCCTGCTCGCTGTCACCGACTTCGAGAATGGGAACCACGTGCGGGTTGTGAATGCTTGCGGCGAGTCGACCTTCGTCGAGAAACATTTCGACGAATTCTTCTTCGTGAGCGAGGTGCGCGTGGAGGCGCTTGATCGCAACGAAGCGCTGAAAACCGCCGAGCCCGGCGATGCGCGCAAGGTACACAACGGCCATGCCGCCCGCGGCGATTTCACCGATGAGTTCGTACCGATCGAGTTTGTTTTTGGGATCTGTCGGGTCGAGGAGTTTGACGGTGGCCATGGTTAGAAGGCTCCCGTCACGCCGAAATGCGCGCCGCGATCGGAGATGTTTACGGTGGGCGAGATGAAGGCCGATTTGGGCTGTTCCGGTGCGGATTTGAAGCGCGTGAAAATCGCAAGAACGACGGTGACAGCGCCGACGCCCGCGGTGGCGCCGATAAGAATGTTGGTGCGAAGTTGGCTTTGAAGGCCGACTTTGTACTCAGGGCAATCGGGGCCTTTGCCGGCACAAAGCTCGCGGACTTTTGCGGTGCCTGGATTTTGAAGCGTGTCGATTCCGCTCCAAATGAGTACACCTCCGGCCGCAGCCGTCAGGCCGGCGCCGATGCCGAAAAACGCGGGGTGAATGCCTTTGGGCGGCGGCGGTTCAGTGGGCTCACCGGTGGGCTCCGCCGTTGGAAGCGGTGCGCTTCCGGCTGCGGAAGATGTTGAGGTGCCGGTCGGCGCCGTGGAAACGGGCTTGATGGGCTCGGGCGGCTCAAACCGAAACTCGCTGGTGCCGCCGGCCGAGGCTTCAAACGATTTGGGCTTGGCGGTGGCATCGCCCCAAAAGCTTGCGTTGATCGAGGTTTTTCCGGGGTCAACGTACACAACCCATCGCGTTGCGCGCGCGCCGTGAACGGCTCGTGTACCCAACGCGAGAAGGCACGGCGACGCGCAGCTCACGTTCACGCGATGCAGCTTGGAGCCGAATTTGGCGATGGTCTCATTCGCCATGGACGTGGTGTCGCCGTCACCGGGGTACCGTTCAAGCGCCTGAGCGGCGAGGGTTGCGGCGCGCGAGCCGTGCCCCGCTTCAACGCGCGCTCGAATGGCGAGTCGAAGGGTTTTTGCGCCTGGAACCGCTTCATCCGCGGCTTCAAAGTGCTGCGCGGCTTCTTCAAACTCTTTGGCCTTGAAGGCGGCGACACCGAGGTCAAACTCTTCGGCGGCGCGCTTCACTTTGGCGGGATCGGGCGCATCATCGGCGAGCGCGGCCGTCATGGACGCGAAGCACAAGATGAAAGCAGCAGCGCGGGCGCCGGCCCTGGACATCGCCTGCTATCCTTGCCCCGACGGCGGGGTCTCGTCAAATGTGGGTTTGAGCGGAGGGATCGCCTTCACGCCATTTCGAGAAACAGGCGATCTGGATTTTCGAGATAGCCAATGATTTCGTAGGCGAACTGCGCGCCGATGTGGCCGTCGATGAGGCGGTGATCAAACGACAGCGAAAGCAACATCACGTCGCCGATCACGATTTGGCCGTCACGCACCACCGGCTTCTGCTTCATCTGGTGTACACCGAGAATGGCAACTTCGGGGAAGTTGAGAATGGGCGTGGCGAAGAGGCCGCCCTGCGCACCGAGCGACGTGATTGTGAAGGTGCTGCCGCCGAGGTCTTCAGGCTTGACTTTGCCGGCTTTCGTATCGTCGGCGAGGCGCGCGATGTTGCGGCCGATGTCGATCAAGCTCTTGCGATCTGCGTCGCGCACCACAGGCACAATCAAGCCCGAGTCTGTCGAGCTGGCGATGCCGATGTGGTAGCGCTTATGAAGCACAATCTCCTGGGTTGCTTCATCAAACGAGCTGTTGAGCGCCGGCATTTTTTTGAGCGCCGCAACACACGCTTTCACGATGAAAGGCAGGTATGTGAGCTTCACGCCCTGCTTTTCGGCGGCGCCTCGCATTCGGGTGCGGAGATCTTTGAGCGCCGTGACGTCGCACTCTTCAACAAATGTGAAATGTGCAGCCGTGTGTTTGGAGCGCATCATTCCGTCGAAAATGCGCTTGCGTACACCTCGGAGCGGGACGCGCTCCTGCTCCGCTTCTTTGGCGATTGATATTGCAGCGCGCGGCGCAGTTGGTGCCGAAGCGGCAACCGGCGCATCGGTTCGCGACGGCGGCAGCGCGAGTTCTTCTTTCGGCAAGCGCGCGGGCGGCGGCTCCAGCCCTTCCACCGATCGCGGCGGCGGACGGACTGCAACGCTCGCAGGCGGCGCTTCTGTCGACGCGCGAACGTCGTCTTTGGTGACGCGGCCGTGCGGCCCTGTGGGCTCCACGCGGCGCAGATCAACCCCGAGATCGCGCGCGAGCTTGCGCGTCGCGGGCGTCGCGAGCGGCTTTTCGTTGAAGTAGTTGCTCGCGCGCTGGCCGCGGCCTGCGGTGACCGCTTCGGCCGCGGGCGCAGCCACCGCTGTCGCGGGCGCCGCGCTCATTAAACTCATGCCGGGCAGATCTTCTTTGATGTCGCCCACGGCCGTTGCCGCCGGCCCATCGGACTTGTCTTTGGCTGCGGGCGCCGCAACGGCCGCTTTGCCGGCGTCGAGATCAAACACAACGAGCACCGCGTGAACCGGCACCACCGATCCGACGCCGCCGCGCGCTTCAAGAATTTTGCCGGTGCGCGGCGAAGTGATTGTGACCGTGGCTTTGTCGGTCATCACCTCGACCATTGGCTGGTCTTCATTGACGAGATCGCCCGGCTGAACGAGCCATTTTACGATTTCGCCCTCGGTGACACCTTCACCGATGTCCGGCAGCTTAAACTCCCAAGTGGCCATCTCAGTACCTCGCCGTCTCAACGATCGCCGGCAAGATGCGGTGGGCGAGCGGCAGATATTCGTTTTCGAGCGTGTAAGGGAACGGGGTGTCAAACCCGGTCACGCGCTTGGGCGGCGCTTCGAGGTGCAAAAACGCCTTTTCGTTGATGAGCGAAACGATCTCGCCGCCGAGCCCGCAGCTCTTGGGGGCTTCGTGAACAACCACCACCCGACCGGTTTTTTTCACGCTCGCGATGATGGTGTCGATGTCGAGCGGCCAAAGTGTACGCAAGTCGATCACTTCACAGTCGATGCCTTGTTTGCCGGCTTGGTTGGATGCTTCAAGCGCTTCGTAAAGCATGGCGCCCCAAGCGATCACCGTGACGTGTACACCCGGCTTGACAACGTTTGCTTTGCCGAGCGGCACCACAAAATCGCCTTCGGGCACTTCACCCTTCGCGGCGCGGTAAATGCGCTTTGGCTCGAAAAAGAGCACCGGATCGGGGTCGCGAATCGACGCGAGGAGCAGGCCCTTTGCATCGGCGGGGCTCGCCGGGCACACGACCTTGAGACCGGCCACGTGGATGAACTGCGCTTCCGGCGACTGCGAGTGATAGTGCCCGCCGCGAATGCCGCCGCCGACAGGAGTGCGAATCACCAGTTTGGCCGGGTATTCGCCGCCGGAGCGATAGCGATATTTCGCCAGCTCGCTCACGATTTGGTCGTACGCGGGAAAGATGAAGTCTGAAAATTGAATTTCAGGAACGGGCACGAGCCCGTAAAGCGCCATGCCAATTGCCGTGCCGATAATGCCGCCCTCGGAGAGCGGCGTATCGATCACGCGGTCATCGCCGAACTCGTCGTACAAGCCCTGCGTCACGCGGAAAACACCGCCGACCTTACCGACATCTTCGCCCAACACGACAACGCGGTGATCGCGCCGCATTTCGATGCGGAGCGCGTCGTTGATCGCTTGAACCATGTTCATCTGAGGCATCTGTCTCTTGCTCCGGTTCTTTTCGGTGAGGCGAGGATCAGTGCGCGCCGTGACCTTTTGCGCGCGGGCCTTTTCGCAACTCTTCGCGTTGCTCTTCGAGGTGCCACGGAAGGCTCGCAAACACATCTTCGAAGAGAGAATCAAGCGACGGCAGCTCGGTTTTTTCTGCGGCCGCCACCGCAGCTTTGATCTCGGCGTCCATCTCGGTCTCAAGCGCGCGCTGCGCGTCGTCGTTCCAGCCGAGGTGTTGCTCCACATAACGCCGCGTGCGCGCGAGCGGATCGAGCGCGCGCCACGGATCGAGCGTGTTGTCGGGTCGGTATGCTTTGGGATCGTCGCTCGTGGAGTGACCCGAGAGCCGATACGTGAGCGCTTCAATCAGCGTGGGGCCTTCACCCCGCGACGCGCGCGCAACGGCGTCCCGCGTGGCTTTAACAACCGCGAAAATGTCGTTTCCGTCCACGCGTACACCCGGCACGCCGTAGGCGATCCCCTTTTCAGCAAACGTGGCGCTCGCTGTTTGTCGCTCTGTCGGCACGCTGATCGCCCAGCCGTTGTTGCGGCAGAAAAAGATCGTCGGCGCGCGAAACACACCCGCGAAGTTGAGCCCGTTGTGAAAATCGTTCGAACTTGTGGCGCCGTCGCCGAAATACGACAGCACCGCGATGTCTTCTTTTTTGATCTTGGCTGCCCACGCAAAGCCGGCCGCCTGCGTGATCTGCGTTCCGATGGGCGACGAGATCGAACCAAAATGCCCTTTTTTGTAGGTGTAATGATCCGGCATTTGCCGGCCTTTCACCGGATCGTTCGCGTTGCCGAACATGTTGTCCACGTAGCGCTGGAGCGGCATACCTCGAAGCAGCGCCGCGCCGAACTCGCGGTAACACGGGAAGATCCAGTCATTTTCGCGCATCGCGAAGGCGCTCCCCAAAATCGCGGCTTCTTCACCCAGCGATCCGATGTGAAACCCAATGCGGCCTTGGCGCTGGAGCGCCACCAATCGGTCGTCGAGAATGCGTACACGCACCATCAACTTGTAGAGGCCGAGGATCTCGTCGCGCGTCAGCTTGGGATCGTGCGCGGGATCGAGCGTACCGTCGTGGCGCAACGTTCGAATCACGTCGCCCGCGAGCGCATCGTCGGGCCGGCGAACAGCGGAGCGATCCGCATCGTTTGCGTTGTTTTCGCCCACGGGAGCGTGGCTTGTGCGGCTTTCAGATTGTAGGAGCGCCGTCATACGGGCGGCGGACACTAGTACAAGCCGCCCTCGCTTCGGACCGGAAAAACGATCGCGTTCTCACTCCATTCGCGGAGCTGGAAAAACCGTGTTTTGTGACGCGGCGCGAAAGAAAATCTCCGGCGTCCGAGCCAGTCAGTTCCCGGCGAGCACGCTCTCCGATTCGCTCAGCGCAAGATCCACGCTGGCACCCTGCAACCCAAACCCTTTGGCGAGTTGCTCCAGCACCGACCGCTCTTGATCGCTCACGCCTCCCGAGATGTGAGCCATCAGCGCCGCGATTCGCAACACCTCCAGCTGGTGCTCGCTCTTCGTGATCGTTCGCGCCACCATCCGCGTTCGCTTTTCGATCCCGTCCTCCGCGAGCTGCTCGCAAAGGTCGGCGAGAAGCGCGTCGAGCTGCGAGATCTGCACCACATCACCGCAGGCGTTGGCCACCACCGACTGAAACGCCGCGCGCTCGTCGTCGTCGAAAACCCCGTCCGAGTTCGCCACCAAAAAAGCCGCTTCCACAACCGCTTCAAAAAGCGCGGCGGCCTGCGGATCAAACCCGGTGGGAACGGTGGCTTCGTCCACAATGGGACGCGCGCCGTACGACGATGCGGCTTGCGCGAGAATCGACAGGTTTCCCGCTTCCGCGTTCGGCCGAGCGATTCCGCGGGCGACTCTCTCAATGAGGCTCTTATCAGGAAGGGTCATGGTGGCTTGGACAGCGTTGGGAAAGCTCCGGCAAAGTCGGGGAGCCGTCAAGCCTCTCGCTCATGCGAATGCACTTGCGCTGAACAGATGGCCCGACAAGCGCACCCCGAGATCATCGCAAACCGCTTA
Organism: Polyangiaceae bacterium; assembly: GCA_016712345.1. Classification (GTDB taxonomy): domain Bacteria; phylum Myxococcota_A; class Polyangia; order Polyangiales; family Polyangiaceae; genus JADJRH01. The sequence continues at coordinate 5,034,304 of JADJRH010000001.1, read as the reverse complement.
AAAAAAAGGCCAAACCAAAAAAACAAAGCGGACGACAGCTCACCGGGGAGCCGCCGCCCGCTGTAGCACATGGGTTCACACCCCAGCGCGTGCGCGCGTTACTTCTTTACAGGCGCCTTCAGCTTGAGCTTGAGCACAACCTCATCGCGAATCAGGTCGTCGGCTTTGCCTGCGTACACAATGTTAAAGTCTTTGCGGTTGATCACGAACTCCGCTTCGGCAACCACCTCTTTGGCGCTCTCCGTCACCTTCGCGGGGAACGAGATCGACTTCTTCACGCCGTGAAAATCGAGATTGCCGGTGATCGTGTGCGTCGCGCCCTTGTCGCCGCCTTTTTTGATCTCCGTCGATTCAAATGTTGCCTTGGGATATTTCGCAACGTCGAAAAAGTCCGGCGACATCAGGTGACCGGTGAGCTTTTCGTCGTCGCTCTTCACGGCGCTCATGTCGACTTCAATGGCCACCTTGCCACCTTCAACCTTGCCTTTTGCAAGCTCGGCCCAGCCGGTGAACTTCGAGAAACTGCCCGAGTGTTTGCCGGTGACTTTTGAACCGACGAACTCAAACGTCGACGACGGATCGAGATCCACCGCTTCGCCCGCCTTTGCGGGAATGGTGGCAACCGAGGGAGCCGCAGTCGCGGCGGCGGTGGCAGTGGCAGTGGCCATTGCCGTTGCAGTGGCTTTTGCGGTGGCCGTAGCCGTCGCAACGGGTTTTGCCGAACCAACGGTGGCAACCGGCTTGTTGTCGGCGGGGTTTTCACAGCCGAGGGAAACAGCGGCAACGGCAGCGAGCACAAAAAGGGAGCGGAACGAACGCATGGGTCTCAGAACCTCCGTAAAACCTAGGGCTTTCTTGCCCTGACTGGTTAACGCGGAGGTCGTTTAACATCAAACGTTTTGACAATCAAGACCCGCTTCAATCGCCCGCGCCCCCGATCGACGAAGAGGTCACATCCCCAACCGTCACGCGAAACGCCCGATTAAACCCGGCCCAAGCGCACACATTTTTCTCCCGCGAGCAGTGTACACCGCCGGATGTACTGCTCCCCTCAATCGGTTGAATCCACACGTTGTTCAGGTTTTGAAGCAGAATCACCTCCGACGCGCCCGTTTCAGCATTCAGGGTAGAAATCAGAGCCACGTTTTCATTTGCGTTCACCGCAATCCCCGTCGGTGTGCCCGGCACCATTTTCAGCCCCATATCGCTGACGGTCGATCCACCGTGCCAAACAAACACTCTACCCGGCACCGAACCACCCCCCGCGGCGCGATCTGCAATGTACACATACCCATCGCTCGTTGCCGCAACCCCGTCAGGCTCCATGAGCGGCATTCCAGATGAAAGCGTCTCAAGCGTTCCACCCTCCGCATCGATCGCCATCACAGCCGCTTCGCCGCTCAAATCTTTGCCGGCAATGTACAAACGATCCGTTCCACCTTCCTCTTTCAGATCGATCGCAGCCGCCGCAATATCCCCTGTTCCCGCGACAACCTCGGGTGCACTGCTCCCATCCACAGGCAAAGCGAACACCGCTTTTGCACCCGGATCGGCAACGTACAAAGTCTCCCCGTCAGAACTCGTCACAACCCCGCGCGGCGCGACAAATGTGGCACCTGAATGCAAACTCGTGCTCGCTCCACCGCTTGCATCAACGCTGAACACAGTTGGTATTCCATCCTTTTCAGCGATATAATAAATGACACTCGCATCGGGAGACGGCACCGCATCCACAGGGTTTTCCAGGTTGTCCGCCGCGATCGTCGCCCCAAATGTCGGACCTCCTTCCGTGGGCCGAATCGCGTCGTCCGTACACGCCACAAACAGCCCTGCAAGCAACCCCGCCCCAAGCACCAACGGTTGCAGATTGGACAAACATCGGGCTTTCAGCGACGTGAAAATGGACTTCGGCTCTTTCTGAGATTGTTTCACAGCTCAGACTCCTTGTTGCAAATTCGAATCGGCGCTACCCCAACGCCGGCGGTCTCCCTACGAATCGGATTGCAGAGCGGTTCCACACGTTCCAAAAAAAATTCCACTGCACACCCGCCGAGCCCCACAAAGCCCCATGCTACCTACCCACCCCAAACATGGATAGATCGCGTCCACCCCTCACCTTCTACCCGTTCCAGTGTTGGTTTTATCTAACCATTTTATCACTCTACCAACCCCACAATCTTCCCATCCCTTTTTATAAATGCCCCCCCACGCCCGCACGCGGGCTTCCCCCCCAAGGGTCGCGCTCCGCGCGCCCCGGGGGGGATTGGTGAATCTTTAAAGAAACGCTTGACAAAGCTTCAAGCCCCGCGTTGTATTCATCGCCGATGGCCGGCGCTATTCGCGGGGCAATTCGAGAGGGCGACCATGTTGAGTACGATGGAAAACAAACCGTCGTAGGAGAGAGCCTTTCCGCCGTATACATCAATGGAGTACGCGCGGCCCACACCGAAACGCCGCTTGTCTCGGGCGGCGCCATTGAGCCGCACGAAAACGATGTGTACATCGGGCTCCTCCCCGGCGGCGGGACACCGCTCTCCCCACCTCCCCTTTTTCACATCCATCTCGACGCCGACCGTGACGGTCAGATCGACGCCGACTATCGCCGCAACGACGAATGGACGTGGGACCACAGGTATCCGGGAGCCATGGTAATGGTCAACCTTGATCCAACTCAAAAGTTTGGTCCTCGCAACCCCAAACTGTTGTCGCCGCTCGCCGTTCGGCGTGATCCGCGCACAGCGGGCAATCCCACTGCGGGGTGGAAGGGTAAGCTCCGGGTATCGAGCAAGTATAAAATCCGCATTTTCAACTCGGCCGGGCAAACCCTTCTCATCGGCCCTGACACACCTTCCGACGCCTTGGAGTTTGACCTCACAAGCGATGAAACGTTATTCACCATGGAAGGTGTGCAATACCCGGGGTTATACCCGGGGCCCGGCCGCGATCCCGACCCTTCCACTGCCAACTCCACCGTCGGGTTCGACGGCCTCATTCGCCTTCATCTAGAACTGTTTGACCCAAAGGGTAAACTCGCCCATCACGAAGTGGCGCAGGTCAGGGTAGCGCCGTGGGTCGCGTTTAATCATTCAGACCCGACAGAAACGGTATTTGTTGCCGCCTGGGCCGAGTCCCAAGACATTCGTGACAAGGTAGCCAAGTATACAGGCGCTTACATTCGCACGCTGCCCACCAATGGCGATCAGTGGACTCAAGACCAGGCAGAACTCGGATTTTCTACAAGAGCTTCCGATGTTGGCCGGGTTGAGCAGCGCGCGATGATGCTTGTAAAAAATAGCACTTTTGAAGCCGTCGCCACGTCACGCCTGCTCCCCGTTCGCACGGCAGATCAAATCCCAAACGGCAACCTCGACTTCGGCGGCAATCTGGAGTGTACACCGCCTTTCGTTCACCCAGACAACGGCACGGTGTACTCATTTGGTCGCCTTTATTATGGCCACCCGCTCCCCGACCCAACTCACCCTCCCCACCACGCGCCCGCCGAGGCCGCAGCCCGCGTCTTTTTTGACCAGCAATCGGTTCAAGCGCCCTTTCAACTCGACTCGGGGTGGCTTCGCGTGGGTCACATTGATGAAATTCTCACCTGCATCCCCATGGCCGATGCGCGGCTTGGATTTCGGGTTGCTTATGCGAGCGCGCGCCTCGCGGCCGACATCTTAGATCCGCTCCCGGACTCCATACCAATCTTTGCGCACCACGCAGACGAAAAGCTCCAAGAGGTACAAGACATCCTCGACAGGTTTCCCAATCCACAGGGGTCGAGAGCATGGGACTTTACAAATTTGTCCATGAATGTGGGCTTTCTAAAGGGCAAAACACCGTATAACGCCCACGTTTACGATTTTGTGACCATGATCGATTTCGTTGAAAAAAAGCTCGAAATCGCAAGAGACACTCTCAAGCGTGAATGTGGCCTTCGGGATGATGACTTTATACCCGTTCCGGTGGTGTTTCAGGGTATCTTAAAGGCTGGAAATTCGGTCAGCTCCATCGCCTTCACCCCCGGTTTGGTAAACGGACTTACCGTCACCAAAGGTCCAACAACGTGGGGCGGTGCGCGTCAGATCGTGTTTGTTGCCCCAAAGCCGTTTGGCCCTCCTACCCACGCCAATGGAAACAAACCCACCGTGGGTGACTGCCTGTTTGAAGAAGCCATGATCAAGGCATTTGGCAACCCTTCCCAAACGGGAGTCCAAGTTGTATTTGCCGACGCATTCACCGGATACCACATGTTATGGGGTGAAGTGCACTGCGGCACCAACTCGCTTCGAGTTCCACCGTCAGACCGCGTTTGGTGGGCTCCGCGCCGTGATACCCGGGGAGGCCGCCCATGAAAAAGGCTGCCCAATTTATAGGTCCGGCTCGCGGTCCAGCCGGACAGCCCGCAAGAACAATCACCCACAGCCCCAACGTGTTTATTGGACAACGCCTGGGGTCGGGGTCGCCCGCCGCTGGTACAATCCTCTACCACATCCACGTCGACGCCGATCGCGACGGAGTTGCCGACGCCGACTGGCGCAACGCCGATCGCTGGGATTTTCAGCGCCGCGGCCTCGGCGCTGTCGTACTGCCTTACCTCAATACAGACAAGCCGCGCCGAGCTGAAGACATCGCGCCCCTTACCATTCGGCGCGACCCCGCCACCGCGGGTAGATCCACCGCCGGGTGGCGCGGTGAACTTTGGGCAGATCACCCCTACAAGTTAACCCTCCTGTCTGGAACGAGCGCATCGGCAGTTCCACTCACCGATCCCCTAAAAAACCCAATGATCCAGCTCGATCTGTCCAAAGATGAAATAGAGCTGGGTATGGAAGCTACCCAACATCCGGGCCCGTACCTCGGTGCCGGTCGCGACCCCGATCCGCGCGCCCAACACCCCGCTTGGGTGTTTGAGGGGTTGGTTAAATTGATCCTCCGCCTGTTTGACCCTTCAGGGAAAATGACCCATGTAGAAACAGCGCTTGTTCGCGTAGCGCCGTGGGTCGCGTTCAACCACTTTGACCCAACCGACAAAGTGTACATCTCCACCTACGGCCTGGGACAAGACATCCGCGACAAAATGGCGCTCATATCGCCCTCTGTCACTGTCGAACAGGTAAATAGCGGCGATCAGTGGACTCAAGACCAAGGTGAACCGGGGTTTACCAATCTACCCTCCACCACCGGCGCCGGCGAAGGCAGACTTCACCTTTTGGAGCTAAAAAATTCGGCACTGCATGATCATGCCCGCCCCACAATGACGGTTGTCGAGTCAAACAACGACGAAGCCGAACGCATTGACGAAAAAAAGTGGAAGGGTGTTTCACCCGGTCGTGATTCCATCGACTTCGGCGGCAACGTTGAATGTGTACCCCCGTTTGTCCACCCGTCGAGCAATCGCGTGTACTCTTTGGGGCGCCTCTACTACGGTAACCCCGTCGCCGATTCCAAATACCCTTCAAATCATCGCTCTTTTTACGGACCGCTGAGGCGTTTTTTTGATAGTCAGGCTGTCCAAGATCCTTTCACGCTCGACTCAGGGTGGCTCAACGTCGGTCATGTGGATGAAGTGGTCACGTGCCTCCCCATGAAAGATGCGCGCCTCGGGTTTCGAGTGCTTATTGCCAGCCACGATCTGGCGCTTCAACTGTGCGACCCCATTGCTGACAACACCCCGGCTTTTGGTCCCTACGCCGGTCAGTGGCGTGAAGTTCTGTTCGCCATTGTCGCAACTCACGCAGCCCGCAATCAACAACCCTCCCCCTCGCGATTTCGGGCTCCGAGCCCATTGCCTTTCACGGTCACCACGGGCTTTCTCAAAGGGAAAACCCCTTACAACGTTGTCAGGTATGATTTTCTGGGCAACGCGCCCGCCATTCGCCAAAAGCTCTCCTCCATTCGGGCCGACTTTACGCGCGAGGTGGGCCTTTTGCCCGACGATTTTATTGAGTTGCCCGTTCTTTTTCAAGCAACCCCATTTCAGCCTCCACCCGCCGCACCAACTTCACTCAATGCGGTTGCCTTTACCCCCGGGGTGGTAAACGGTTTGGTCATTACCCGCGGTGATCCTGAGTGGTCCGCCGATCGAAACGTGACCTTTATTGTTCCCAAACCGTTTGGGCCGGCGTTACATCCGGGTGGAAGAAAACCTACCCCTCCCAACGAGTGCGTTTTTGAAGAGTACATTCGAAACGCGCTTGGCCCCGCGAGCAAAACCGGAGTTCACGTGGTGTTCGCCGACGATTTTATGGGCTACCACGTGCTTGATGGGGAGGTGCACTGTGGCACCAACAGCATTCGCGTTCCACCCAAAGACCGGAGGTTTTGGGCACCTCGTGAAGATACCAGGAGAAAAACACCATGATTCGCGATGAAGTCGCCGTTCTCCGCAGCTTGGAAGGGGCGTCCTACCGCGCTCGCCGCGATACTCTACTCACCTCTTCCCTGGCCGATCTTGAAAGTGAGCTTGCCTCGTTCGTCGATAGTCCACTTTGGACCCAGGCCGTTATTGCTCGCATTGTTCTCGCAAAAAAAACACACGGTGCCCTGCACGAACGTGTGCTCACAGCCATTCGTGAAGCCGACGTGGAAAGGGCGTTAAAAACCGCCGGCGGACTCAACGGTCTACTCAACGAGTTTGCCCAACATGCAAGGGTAGATTGGGGTGAAGGGGCGCTTCCGCTCGCTTGGGAAACGTTGTTAAAAGAAGGTGATGAAACCCCGCCTCAAACGCTGCTTTTTCACTTGGCTATCCTGCGCGGTCTACCCATTGAGCGCTCCGTTGACGTGATCTTGGCTTTTATGGAAACGCGCGATGACCTCGGGATGATCGAAGCGTCGGCCCGCACGCTCGCGGCTTTCCCAACGGCCATGACTGATACAAAAGTGGCAACCGCTTACAGGCGACATGACCTTGTGGCGGGGGCGCTCCAACGCCTGCGAGTGGATATCCACTACAGCGCGAAGGAAGGTCGTTGATTTTTTCTTGAGTGTCCCTGGAGAAACTGCCATGTCGATCTTGGAGCTGTCGTTCGAAAGCGGAGAGTCAAGCCTTTCGGTGCGCCAATTTCGCGTTGAAGAGGGGATGAATGACCCTTTTCAAGTATCGATCACCGCGCGCTCTTCCAATGAGCAGTTGGATCTCGACGACCTTGTTGGTAGAGCCGCAACCTTCAAAATGGTGAGCGGCACAGCGGGGCTCACACAAAGTCTCCGCACGTGGACCGGCATTGTCAGTCGAATGGAACTGACAAGGGTGGAAGATGCAGCTTCAGGCCTTTCTACCTATGAACTGACAATTGTCCCCAACCTTTGGCTCCTCGGTAGGCGGCGCAACAATCGTCTTTTTCAGCACATTCCCATTCCCGATATTCTCGAAAAGCTCCTTGCCGAGTGGCAGGTCAGGGCGACATTTCGCATTGCCCGTGACCAATATCTACCCGTTGAACTTCGCTTTCAATGGGATGAAACCGACCTGGCGTTTTTCCAGCGATTGGCCGAAGAAGCGGGCATTTCCTTCTTTTTCGAAGACGATTCTCAGTTTGGCTCCGTCCTTGTGTTGTCCGACGCTCCCCATACAACCCCACCTCGCGCTGCCATTCCGTTTGTTGACTCGCCTGGCCAAGCGCAGGCCGGCCAGCTTGAATATGTCACGCAGGTGAGGCTTGTCCGCGAGGTAAAACCGGGCCTATTTACCCATCGAGACTTCGACTTTAGAAATCCGCGGTTTCCACTTTTTGGTCGCGCAGAATCAGACGATCCCATTGAAAACAGGTACGATCAATACGTTTATCGGCCTTCCACATTTAATATGGAAGCCTCGCCCGATAAGACCGAACAACAAAAGGCCGCGGGGGGTACACCCACCGCCGATGATAAAGGGGTAGCCCGATTTCGCAAAGAAACGGGGGAAGCCATTGCCGCTCGAACATTGGAAGCGGCCCGCGCCCCACGCAAAGTAGTCAGGTTTGTCACCAACACCGTCGATCCCTCGCCGGGTAGAGTCGTCGCATTTTCCAGCCATCCGCGGGGAGACATTGACGAAAAGCCGCTCCTGATAATCGGGTTTTCACTCACCGGAGCCACAGGTGAAGAGTGGAAAATGGAAGGCTCGGCAGTGTTTGCTTCCATGCCTTACCGTCCCCCTCTTGTGAGCCCCAAACCGCGCGTGTTTGGCATTCAGAGTGCCATTGTTGTGGGGCCGCCCGGTGAAGAGATTTACGTGGATGAATTTGGGCGCGTGCGCGTGCAGTTTCACTGGGATCGCGAAGGGAAAATGGACCCTTTGAGTTCGATCTGGATGAGGGTAAGTCAAGGTTGGGCCGGCGCTCGTTATGGGATGATGGTTATCCCCAGAATTGGGCACGAAGTGCTCGTTGCTTTCCTCGACGGCGATCCTGACAGTCCACTTATTGTCGGCCGAGCGTACAACGCGTCTGAACCCGTACCTTACCTCTTGCCCGAGAATAAAACCGTCAGCACATGGAAGAGCGATTCTTCACCCGGCGGCGACGGCTATAACGAAATCAAATACGAAGACAAAAAGCACCACGAACTCATTTACCTTCAGGCCGAAAAAGACATGGGTAGACTCATCAAAAACGATGAAGTCACCATGGTAGGTCACGACAGGACAAAGGTGGTTGAACACGACGAAATTATCAGCGTCAAAAACGACCGCGTCAAAGTTGTTCAACACGACGAGTCGGTGGCCGTCGGTCAAGATCGAAGCACGCAGGTAAGGCGTGATGACGCGGTGGCCACCGGGCGAGATCGCACAGACTTCGTGATGCGCGACCGCATGGTTGCCACAGGCGTCAACGTGGCTGAAACAGTGGGGGTGAGTCGCCGCACGCGGGTGGGCGCCAAAGAGTTGTTGGAGGTTGGAGAACGTTACCTTGTCAGGGTGGCTCCAGGCCTGGGTGAGCGCATGGCCAAAGGGCTTGGAAGCGCGCTTGAAGTGCCGGCCCTGGGAAAAATGTTGGGGGCGGCAATTGGATGGTCCTCGAGCGCGCTCGAATCGGGAACACTGTCAGGGTTGATGAGCGGCTTGTTGCGCGACTCTTACGGCGCAACCCCTCTACCGTCGTTTATTCGGGCACCGCTCGATGCCCTCAGTCCGGTGATTCCGCAAAAAGTTCAGGCGGTACTCAACTTGACAAAAGCGCCCACAGAACGCGCCGACGCAGCTGGAAATGTACCGGGCACGCCCGATCAACCTACCCAAATTGAAATGGTCAACAAGCGCATTACCCTTACCACCGGGGATGCGTCCATTACCCTGGACGGACCTGACATCCATATTCAGGCGCAGGGTAAGATCACCATGACAGCCCAGGGGAAAGTCACTGTCCGCTCGGTGGGCGATGACGTGGAGGTGCTCGGTGGACCGCGCATCTTGCTCAATCCACCCGGCGAGAACGACGCCATTGCCGAAAACGATGAACCTCCCCCTGATGAAATCGCTTAGAGCCCACGTGGGCCAGCACCGCAAAGGGGCAAAGCGCGGCGGATACGGGTGGGGGGCGGTGATAATGAGTGAGTGGTGCGAAGAGAGGGACTTGAACCCTCACGGGAGTTACCCCGCTGGAACCTGAATCCAGTGCGTCTGCCAATTCCGCCACCTTCGCGGGTGGTTCGCTCGGCTCGAAAGATCGGGCGTTGCGAGCGTTGAGAAAGCGCTGGGCTTCCCAACAGGGCGCGCAAGCTAGCGCACGAGGCCGGCCCTTCGCAACCCCTTTACGCGCCGATGCGAAATCGCACGCGGTCGCCCGGCGCTTTGCGCGCCAAAACGCTGAAACACGCGGCCCGAACCACCGCGAGCACCGGATATCCGCCGGTCGTGGGATGGTCCGGGCCAAGCACAATCGGCGTCCCGTCGGAGGTGATCTGCACGGCGCCGCGACACATTGGAACGGGCGCGGCAAGGTCGGGACCGAGGCGGGGAACGGCGTTTCCCGACAAGCGCAGACCGGTGCGATCGCGCAGCGAAGTGACCCGCCATTCGGTTCGCGCGAATTGCTCGAACACGCCGGCCGCGAAGCGATCGAGGTGCGGCCCCGGATCCACATCCACAAAATCGTCGTCAACGTCCGATGACGCCGCCGCTGACTCCATCGTCCACGCGCCCGCGATTTCGCCCGCGAAAATCAGATCGCCCGCGCGGAGCGGGCGGCCTTCGAGTCCTCCGAAACGAGCCGAAAGCATGGTTGATCGCGACTGCAACACCACGGGTACATCGACGCCGCCCGCGATCGCGAGGTAGCGCGGAACGCCGTCGGGAGCCGCTATTTGAAGCGTTTCCCCCGCACGAAGAAGCGTCGCCGACGGACCGCTGATCGCCACTGTCACGTCCTCGCGCGCGACGAGATCGAGTCGGCCCAAAAGCACCTCGATCGCCGCGAAGTTCGGAGGGTTTGAAACAGCGCGATTTGCGGCGATAAGCGCGCGCGGATCCACGGCACCCGAGGCGCAAAGTCCCGCATGCAAAAGCCCTGTGCGCCCGAGATCTTGAATCGAAGCAAGACCGCGCACCCGCGTCACTTCGAAGACCGGCGTTGAACTCGGTTTGAAACGTACGGGGGGCGCTCCTCGGAGCTTTTCGTTGATGTGAACACCAAATGTGTACACATCTCGGGTGGTAACGTTGTCGATCTCATTTGGCTCGGCGGATTTGTCCGGTGCGCGCTGAAACTGGAGTCGATCGCCGGGCGCGAACAAAAAAGGCTCGGCGCGATACGGGTCAAATGGCGGCGGACCAAGGCTTGTGCCCAACAGATTCCACCCGCCCGGTGAAGTGAGCGGGTAGATGCCGGTGAACTCCCCGGCGATCGCAACGGATTGAGGCTCCACACGAGGTCGCGGCGCACTTCGACGCGGCACGAAAAGAGCGGGATGCACCGGGCCGGCGTAAGCAAATCCAGGCAAAAACCCGATGATTTCAACAACGTGTTCACGCCCCGTGTGCAGATCGATCACCCCCGACGGTGAAAGCCCCGTTCGGTGGGCCACTTCATCGAGGTCGGCGCCTGTGTACACAACTTGGATGACATGAAGCCTTGAAGGGCGCACCGAAGGCGTCGATGGGTGCTTTGCGTACATATCGGTGGCGCTCGGCTCGGCGGACGCGCGCTGATTCAACGCGGGCACGGCGGTCGAAGCGTTGGTGTACTCATCGAGCGCGCGGCGAACGGCAACCGGGTCGGCGCCGAAAACGGCCACCGCGCCGACACCGCTCACAACGTCGGCCGCGGGGAATGCCTTGCGCAGAAGCGAAGAGGTTTCAAGTGTACACCGCGCGCGCACGGCGGGATCTTCGGCTTCGAGGTCCACGTACGCACCCGCCGCGCCGTACGAAACGATTTTCACGTGATTTGTGGCTTGGAAATGTCGGCAATACTCTGCGCCAGATATCCTTTTTGCTCCAAGGCGCGGCGAACGGCGCGGGCAATATCAAGAGCGTTGGGAGTGTCCGAGTGTACACACAATGTGTCCACATCGCCCGACTCTGCCAAAAAAATCGCTTGGCTCACCGCGCGCGCGGGATCGGTGATGAGCGCCCCGGCCTCTCCGCGGGGGATGAGAGTTCCGTCGGCCAAAAGACCGCGATCCGCAAAACCTTCACGCAGATAAGTATGTTTGCACTGCGCCGCGATCTCTTTGAGCGCTCCGTGGGGTGGGCCGATCCACACGAGATCACCGTTGGCAAGGCCGCGCATCGCTCCTTCAACGACCGCGCGAGCCGCTTCAGAATCGCGCGCGGCGGCGTGATAAAGGGCACCGTGGAGTTTCACAATGTGCGGCTCGGAGCCTCGCAACGCCGCTTCGGCACCGCGCCATCCGGTGTGTAAACCCCGCGAAACGTGCAAAAGAGATGCGCACTGATCCGCGATCCGTTCGCGCAGCACGTCCCACGAAAGAGGCATATTCTTGCGCCCAAATCCGGCTTTGTCGGGGAACGAAGGGTGAGCCGCAACAAAGGCGCCGTTCGTGTGTGCGAGGTACAGGGCGCGAAGCATGGACACGTCGTCACCGGCATGACCGCCGCACGCGATATTCACAACGTTTGCGAGCCGAAAAAATTCGTCCGGCTCGTCCGGGTGTTCTCCAAGGTCGATGTTCAAGAGCACGCGCACAAATCACTCCGGATCGGAAGGCACCATCGCGTACGTAAACGTGTTCCAAAACGACGGAATGGCGACGCCGGGATAACCGCCGACCGCGACGAACGTGAAGTTTTTCCCGTTCACGAACTCAGTGTCGGTGATCTCGCCGTTCACGAACGCGTCTTGGATAAATGCGGCACTCGTGAGGCTGGTGCTGTTGGGCGCGTAGGTTCGGAGCGCCGCTTTGCTGAGCAATCCAAAATCGTTCCGCGACATGGCCAAAAAAGCGGGTTTCGGAGCGAGACCACCAAGCGCGAGCGCCGCCGCAACCTGCACGTCGGTTGCGTTTTCAAAACCCGGCAGAATGCGCATGTCCGACGGCTGCATGGCCACCGACGCATGAACAAATTGAATGCCGATCCGGCTTGGATCGGTGACGCGAGACATCGCAACCAGAGTGAGGTTGGCGTTCGGCGCGGACGGTGTGTACGCAAAACCGCAGCCCAAACCTTCTGTTCCGTCGGCGTGCCCGGGACCGCCCATACAGCCGAAAAACACGAGTAAAAGGCTCTTTTCTGTTTCAAGAACCGACGCGGGGATCACGGGCATGGCGCTCACAACAATGGGTGGAACGTTGGGTGCGGCTCCACCTGCGCCGGCGTTTCCGCCCGTGCCGTTTCCACCTGTACCGGTGCCACCCAAGCCGCCGCCGCCGGTGGTTGTTGTTCCTCCGGCTCCGCCGCTTCCCGGGTTCACGGGCTTTGCAAGGGCCATTGCTTCTTTGCACGAAAGCCCTTCAATCGCCGAGAGATCCCCGCCAATAACGTGCGGTTGTACATCCGCGCCGCCGACCGAAATCGACTTGGGCGGATCGATCTGTTGCGCTTTTGGAAACGCGAGCCCCGCAGCCGACGCAGGCCAAAGATCCACGTCGTCGGCTGTTTCGGGGTACGGCATAAAACACACGCGAATGGCCTTGTAGTCGGCGATTCCATTCACAACAGTCAGCTTTGTCGGCCCGCTCGGCTCCGGCGTTGTTGGGGTGGAAGTGGTGTCGCTTCCCCCTTGAGTTGCCGAAGATGTGGTGGCCCCGGTGCCTCCTGTTGCACCGGCGCCCCCGGTGCCCGAACTGGTTGTGGGCGTGAGATCTCGGTCTGGACCACACGCGACAAAGCCCAAAGCCGACACGGCGATTGTGTACACACCAAGAGTGACAAAGGAAGGTTTCACAGCGCTCTTGAGCCTACCACCGCTTGGCGCATGCTTCGCGATGCCACATTCGCAAACGACCCTTTACTCACCCGGCTGCGTGACCTATCGCCGCGCTGTGCGCCTGCTTGTGAGTGACAGTGCCGCGGCTTCGCTCGAACGAGGGCATCCGTGGGTGTATCGCGAAGCCCTTAAAAAATTGCCCCCGCAAATAGGTGCGGGCGATGTGGTTGACCTGAACGACTCCAAAGGCAACTTCGTGGGGCGCGGGCTTTTCGATCCCACGTCGCCAATCGCCGTTCGCATTCATCATCGCGACCCGCATACGCCGCTCGACGTCGATTCGTTCATTCGCCGGATCAAGGCCGCCTGCGCGCTGCGAACGGGTCGTTTCGATCCCGCCGACACCAACGCGTACCGCCTCGTTAACGGAGAGGGAGATCGCATTCCAGGCCTTGTGATCGATCGCTATCGCGATGTGGCAATTGTGCGACTCGACGGCGCATCGCTCGATGTTTGGTTAGAACGGATCGAGCCGAAATTGGCGCAGTTCTTCGGCGAAATTGGCATATTTTCGTGCGCAAAAAGGGTGATGCGCGATGAACGCGACGCCGCTTCAACGCGGATCACACCTCTTTGGGGGTCCACCGCACCCATTCGAATGTTCATCCGCGAGCGGGGCATCGCACTGGAGGTAGATCTCCATTTCGGCCACAAAACAGGTGCTTTTCTCGATCATCGAGAAAATCTATCGCTCGTGAGAATGCTGTCGAAAAATCGCAAACGTGTACTCAATCTTTTCAGCTACACAGGCGGCTTTTCAATCGCGGCGGCTCTCGGCGGCGCCGAACATGTGACCTCGATCGACACGGCCGGGCCGGCCCACGCTTCAGCGCAACGTTCTTTTCGCGAAAACGGTCTCGACCCAAGCGTACACACGTTCGTCACGGGAGATGCGTTCGCATTTCTCGATGCCGCAAAAGTGCGCGGTGAAGTGTTCGATTTTGTGATCTGTGATCCCCCATCGTTCGCGCCCAACGAAAAATCAAAACCGCGCGCTCTCACTTCGTACAAAAAGCTTCATCGCGCGTGCGCGGGTGTGCTGTCGAGGGGCGGCGTTTTTTGTGCGGCTTCCTGCTCAAGCCATGTGTCGTTCGACGACTTTATGGGCACGCTCGACGACGCCACGTTGGAGCGCACTGATTTGCGCGTCACGCATACGCTCGGTCAACCAACCGATCACCCGTGGTTACCGGCTTGGCCCGAGGGTCGTTATCTAAAGCTCGCCGTGCTCGAATAGATTGACAAGTCTGGCCCGATCCTTGATTACGCGCCGCGCACGCGCGCGCTTCGTGCGCTGAATCTTGGAGCCGTTTTATGGGCGTTCGCGACATCCTCGCCGATCAGGGCAAAAAGCTCGCTTCTTCGTCATTTGTTCTTCGCCTCATCTCAAACGACCGCGTCATGAAGGTGGCAACGGGCGTGATGGATGCGAGAAGCCGCTTTCGCGCCGCGGCCGAAAAAGTTGCAGAAGCGGGCGACATCATTGTGAACGGCTACGCGATGCCGAACATCGATCCGGCGCTCGACGGCGAGCCCGAGGTCACGGCAAAGTCCAACGGACGCGCGGGCGCCAACGGTACACCTACGAGTGCTCCCGCCACGCCGGTTCCGTCCACAACACCCACGGGTGAAGCTCCAAAGAGTGCGGCCCCCAAGTCCGCCGCACCCAAGTCTGACGGCTCAGAACCTGAAGGCGACGGCGCCACGCTCAAAGCGCAAATGGCCTCGCGCGCCTCGCTCACCCGCATCGGCGGCAAAGACGTCTTCGACAAGTGCTTCAAGTTCATGGCAGCCGACAATGCGCGCGCGATGGGTGTGTACCCATTCTTCCGGCCGCTTGATTTCAACAACGGACCCGAGGCGCAGCTTGAAGGGCGCACCGTCACCATGCTTGGGTCCAACAATTATTTGGGCCTCACAACACATCCCAAAGTGCGCGCAGCGGCTCAAGCGGCCATCGACAAATACGGCACAAGCATGACCGGCTCACGCCTCGTGAACGGCAGCATGAAGCTTCACAAAGAGCTTGAAGAAAAGCTCGCCGCGTACCACGGCAAAGAGGCCGGGCTCGTTTTTACCGCGGGTTACCAAGTCAACCTCGCCACGATCTCAGCGCTTCTTTCCAACAAAAAGAGCGTCGCCGTCATCGACAAAGACGACCACGCATCAATCTACGACGGTGTACGCCTGGCTCAAGCATCCGGCGCGAGAATGGTCCGCTACCGCCACAACGACCCCGCCGCGCTCGATCAAGCCCTTTCAGAACTCGAAGAGTCTGAAGGCGCGCTTGTTGTGACCGACGGCGTTTTCAGCGCGCAGGGTGAAATTGTCAATTTGCCCGGCGTTGTTGAAGTGGTGAAAAAACACAAAGCGCGCCTGTTCGTCGACGACGCGCACGCGCTCGGAGTGATCGGCAAAGTCGGCCGCGGCACCGCGTCGCATTTCGACGTTGAAAACCAGGTCGATCTCATCGGAGGCACGTTCTCCAAGTCGCTCGCTTCCATCGGCGGGTGGCTTGTGGGCGAGCGCAAAGTGCTCGACTACATCCAACACTTCGCGCCGAGTTTCCTCTTTGCGGCGAGCGCTGCCCCACCCTGCGTTGCCGCGGCAATGGCCGCCCTTGAGGTGATGCAGGAGGAGCCTTGGCGACAGGAAAAGCTGCGCGAAAACTTCACCTACATGCGTGAAGAACTCAAAAAACTCGGCTTTGAACTGGGCAAAACTGAAACAGCAGTCATCCCCATCTACATTCGCGACGACTTCAAAACCGTCATGATGTGGAAGAGCCTCCTCGACGACTTCGCGATCTACGTAAACCCCTTCATCCAGCCCGGCGTGCCGCCCAAGCAACAAGTGCTTCGCACAAGCTATATGGCCACGCATGAGCGAAAGCATCTCGATCGTGCTCTCGAAGCATTCGAGAAAGTGGGCAAAAAATTCGGGGTCATCTGACCATGTGTACACAATTCAAATGGTAGAGTTGTGACGCTTCGCGCCCAATCCGCGCAGTAAGGTTCCGGGGCTGTGACGCGCATCGAAATTCTCCACGAACAGAAGATGCTTCGCATCGCGTCTCACGGGAACGTGATCATCAACGTCTGGAACGACGCGCCCGACGTGAGCCAAATGCAGGCGTATATGCGCGTCGCGCAGCATTTCTGTGCAACGCGCCCCCGCGTCACGGCACTGTTAAACGGGGTCATTCGCGGCACACCCAGCTTTTCAGAAGGTGTACGCGACGAGGTCGTCAAATCCATGCGCATGCGCGGAACGTTCAAACTCGGCGTTGCGCACCTCATTACTGTCGGCGGCTTGGCCGGCTCTGCAACGCGGGCGTTTCTCAGCACCGCCATTCTCCTTGGCCGCCCCAAAACGCCGTCCAAAGTGTTTTCCAACCCGCGCGAGTCGTGTGAATGGCTCGCGTCGCGCCTTCACGGAACGCCGTCTGAACTCGCCGCCAACGACTTGTTCGCCGCTTTTGAACAAGCATGTTTGGGTCGGTGAAAAACACTCGTTCCGTTCGCTTGACCGAGCGCCCTGAACTCGCTAAGCGCTTCTCAATGGCCACGCAAAGCCGCGTTTTGTCCTCCACCGTCACCGTGTTTCTGCTTGCACTCGGTGCAATGAGCGCCACCTCCGACGCGCGCGCAGACATGCGCATCGGCGTTGTGAACGTGCAATACGCCGTCACCCAAACCGAAGACGGCATTCGCGCTACCAACACATTCAAGAAAAATTTCGACAAGCGCCAGCAAGACCTCGATGCGCGTCAGGCCGACCTTGCCAAAATGCGCGAAGACATCGAGCGGCAAACGCGCATCCTGTCGCGCGAAGCGCTGACAAAGCGCATGGAAGACTGGCAAAAGCGCATGGTCGACCTGCAAACAACCTACGTTGATCACAACCGCGAACTGCAAAAGAAGCAGGCAGAACTCACCAACCCGATCATGAAGAAAATGCTCGGGGTCATCAGCCGAATTGCCAAGAAACAAGGCTACGACGTGATCATCGACGCGCAGGCCGTGCCGTACGTGCGCAGCGACCTCGATCTCACCGACCAAGTGGTTCAAATGTACAACGGCGGTGGCAGCGGCGGCGACGATGCCGCAACCGATGACAAAGACAAAAAGGAAGAAAAGAAAGAAGAGAAAAAAGAAGAAAAGAAGTAGGGCCCTTCCCTTCCTACCCACGGTATTCTCGCCCCGTGAACGATCGCCCACCCCAACCGGTGTCTCTCGACATCCACCAAATTTTAGCGATTTTGCCGCACCGCTACCCGTTCGTCATGGTGGACAGGGTAAACGAAATCATCCCCGGCAAAAGCATCCGCGGGCACAAGTGCGTTGCGTACAATGAGCCTTGGTTTCCCGGCCATTTTCCACAAAGGCCCATCATGCCGGGCGTCATGATTTTAGAGTGCCTCGCTCAGATCGGCGGCATCTTGGCATACGCGTCCGACCCGTTTGATCCCACTCAAAATCTCATGTTCTTTTTGGGCATCGACAAGGCCAAATTCAGGCGAACCGTCAGCCCGGGCGACAGGCTCGACCTATACGTTGAAGTTCTTCACCACCGCTCCAACGTGTGGAAGCTAAAAGGGGAAGCCAGCGTGGGTGGAACCATCTGCGCCGAGGGAGAACTGCTCGCATCCGTGGTGGATCGCCAGCCTTAATAGCCATGCGCCGCCCAGGTCTGACCACCCTCGCTCTGCATGCCGATCGGCCCCTCAACCCCACGGCCTCGGTAAGCCCCGCCATCTTTCAAACAAGCACTTTCCGGTGGCCCGAAGTGGAGGCCGGTGCCCAATTCGCCGGGGAACACTCCCCTTCCGCCTTCTACACGCGAATGGGCAACCCCAACCAACACCAGCTTGAAGCGATTGTTGCCTCGCTCGAAGGGTCCGAAGCCGCCCTTTCCACGGCAAGCGGGGCGGCGGCGTGTACACTTGCTGTGTTGCCACATGTCAAAGCCGGTGACCACGTTGTCGCCGGCAAAACACTCTACGGTGAAACCAACGCGCTCCTCACCAAAGTTCTACCGCGTTTCGGAGTGGAAACCACGTTCGTTCAAGGCTCTTCCGCCGCCGACTACGAGCGCGCAGTCCGCCCTCAAACGCGCGTGATCATCGTTGAAACGCCCGCCAATCCAACGCTTGACGTGGTGGACATTGCCGCCGTTGCTCAACTGGCCAAAGCCAATAGTGCCCTCCTTGTTTGCGACAATACCTTTGCCACGCCCGTGAATACACGCCCCATCACCCTTGGTGCACATCTCGTATTCCACAGCGCAACAAAGTACCTCGCCGGCCACTCCGACGTGATCGCCGGCGTATTGTGCGGCAGCCGCGAACTCGTCGGAGCCGCGTGGGATCACCTCCGAGTTGTTGGCAGTTCGCTCGGCCCGTTCGAAGCTTGGCTTGTCATTCGCGGCTTGCGGACGCTCTCGCTCAGAATGGCGCGCCACAATGAAAACGCCCGCGCGCTCTCCTATCTGCTCGCTGCCCACCCCAAAGTGGCAATGGTCAGATACCCCGGGCTCGGCAGCTCCCCGGACCATGAAATTGCCGCCAGGCAAATGTCAGGTTTCGGAGGGATGATCTATGCGGAGCTAAAAGGCGGCGACGCCGCAGCCCGCTCATTCGTTCAAAATCTCCGCTACTTCAGCCTTGCAACAAGCCTCGGTGGAGTAGAAAGTCTGGTTCAATATCCGGCCTCCCTTTCCAACCTTACGCCCGACCAAAAACGCGCCGCGGGTATCTCCCCAACAGCCATTCGCATCAGCGTTGGATGTGAAGACACCCAAGACCTACTCGACGACGTAGAAAACGCTCTCTCACTCGTTGTCTGACCCACGCCCCTACCCATGGCTGACACTCCTAAAGACGCTGAAAAAGCTGCCGATCTTGAAAATTCGGACTCCGACAACGAGTCCGCGGCCAACGAGTCTACCCCCGCGGCGTCCGAGCGCGGTAAAGCCCCGCCCCAAAACGGATCGGACGCGGCTGACAAACCGCCCACAAAAGCCTCCGAAAAAGCCAAAAAGGCGCCGTTCAAACCGGGCCCCGCACATTTGCGCCGTAAGAGTCTTCGCCGCAAAAGACGCCTTTTCGGCTTTGTGACCTTACTCCTCCCCGTGCTGTGGATTGTCGGGTGGGATCTCGCTCGACGCTTCTACCAAATTCGCACCTTCGACAGGCCCCATCTGTACGGCTACCTCGGTTCCATCGCAGAATCCGCCGTTGTCTGGGGCATTATCCTTCACACAGTCTCTCGGCGCCGCGGGCTCCTTCAGGCCATTTTACTTCCCATCTTCGTTTTTCTATACGCCACTGCCACGGGCGTTCAGGCCGCTTTCAACGCGTTTTGGAATGTGTACCTTTCCATCGACGGGCTTGTCCACTCCAAGTCCATCGCGTGGTCGATCGTTGGAACACTTCCACTTTCCAAACCCATCGTTTTCATCCATTTCTTAATCGCAATCGCCGCGGCCGTTGGCATTGCCGTTCTGGCGCGCAAAGTGGTGAGACCTACCAAGTGGGGCCGCCGCGTCGTCCCATTTTTTCTACCCGCCGCCTTTATTGCACCTACCCAAATTCCGGTAAGCTACCGCAAAATTCAATCTACCCCTCCCGACCTCATCTATTTCCATGGCATGACAGCCCTTGTCAAAGAGCACCTGGGGTATACCAACGACTCACCGGATCTCCGCGTTCAACGCCGCGACCCTGAAAGTGTACCCACCTTCAAAGCGCAGCCGGCAAGGCCGCGCAACGTGGTGTTGCTCCTTCAAGAAAGCATGCGGGCCGACGTAACGTGTGTTGAATATGACCCGGATTGTGCGCTCGCCACCCCATTTTCAAACAAGGTGGTTCCAGACCGCTACCCGTTCGTTGAAATGCGCGCGCACGACTCCACAACCGCCATTTCGATTTCAAACATTTGGTCAGGTGTTCGCCCCACCGAAACGCGAGAAGTCCTCCACTCGGTTCCTCTCATTTGGGACTACGCAGACGCCGCCGGGTACGACACCGCCTATTGGACAAGTCAAAACCTGATGTTTGGCAACGCTCGCCTCTACATTCAGGATATTCCCGTTTCTCAGTTTGCCGTTGGAACAAACCTCGATCGAGAAGCCCCTTTGGATGAAGGTGCACTCGACAGCCTTCTTACCGATCGCGTGATTGCGGACTGGGATCAACTGCGCGAGCCGTTTTTTGCGGTGGTCCACTATTCCAACTGCCACTTCCCCTACGTTTACGACCCAAACCACGCGCCGTTTCAGCCGGCCGACTTTAACAAGGCCGCCGAGTCAAACGAGTCCTACCGCAACTATTATAAAGACGTTGTGTACCTTTCTGACATGGCCGTTGCTCGGCTCATCACCCATATTCGCTCCACTGAAAAGGGTGACCGTACTGTTTTAGTGTACACATCTGACCACGGCGAGTCGTTCCGCGAACATTGGCAGCTCGGCCACACAAGCTCCCTTTACGACGAAGAAATTCAGGTTCCAGGGTGGATCGACGCGCCGGAAGGAACGCTCTCCCCGGAGGAAGCCGCGTCGTTGAAAAAAGCCAAAAACGAGTACGTTTGGCACCTGGATTTGGCCCCGACGTTTCTCGACCTGATGGGCATCTGGAACGATCCCAACCTCGCACCTTACCGCGCTCGCATGATGGGCCATCCGCTCACCCGCCCCGAGCGAACCATTGAACCTGTTCCCCTCACCAACTGCACGTGGGTATGGGAATGTTCATTTCGAAATTGGGGCTTAATGCAAGGCCCCATGAAAATTGAAGCCCGTGAATGGGACGGCGAGTTTCACTGCTTCAACGTGGCCGAAGATCCCCTGGAGCTGAATAACCTTGGTGAAGGCCCGTGCACTCCCATGCCTGAATTGGCCCGTCAAATGTACCACTCCATGCCCAACATCACACCCCCCGGCCGCCCCGTCGTCAACTGGGGCAAGTAACACCTACGGGTGGATATTCACCACGGTGCCTTCACCGGTAGGTTCAGACGCATTCACCCCATGCCAATCCGTGGGTAGAGGCGGATCTGTCCACATGAAGACCCGCCGCGCATCAATCGGAGAAAGGTTGATACAACCGTGGCTCCGCGGCCTGCCAAAGTCGTCGTGCCACAGCGCCGCGTGAATGGCATACCCCGCCTCAAAATATTGCACCCACGGCACATCCCGCAGCTCAAACTTGTTATCGACCTCGTGAGCGTCCATTGTTGTCGTCACATGTTTATCGCGAATTTTGAACGTGCCGCGCACGGTGGAAAACGTTTTTTTCGGGTCACCCAAACCGTCTCGCCCCGTGGCCACCGCCGTCACGTAGATGGGCTTTGTGCCTTCGTATAAAATGAGCGTCTGACCGAGAATGGATATGTCAATCCACTTCTTCGTAGTCGCCGCAAACTTCGGAAGCTCCGACGGCTTCACCGCAATCGCAAGGTGTTTGTCCAAAATCCATGTGCCGTCTTTGGCTTCCACATACCGATCGTCGCCCAACTTTTTGCTCTTACCGGTAAGTTGCACAGGCGTGTGGTAAGAAATCTCTCCCACCTTGTCGCGTGCAAGCCTTGTCAGGTCATATTTCGTGGTTGTTTCTTCGCGAACAAACGCAATGGGTAACTCCCAACCGCCTTTGCTCATGTCCACACCATGAAAGGTCGATCCTCGCGCGGGTTTCAACTTTGACGTTGGCACCAACCGCGCGTCGGTTGTCATGGCAAAACGCCTGTCGTTCGGGCCCAGAAATGTACCAATCAGCGCAAGCCCGGCTTTTCGAGCCACTCGATTTGTAATCACCGCATATTCAGGCACCTTAAACGTGCTGATATTCGGAATCTTCCTACCCCCATTAAAAAACCACGGAATCGCGTCGTCGCCGTTTCCACCAAACAGCGTGTTGTCGCTCAAATCCGGCGGTTCTTTCGGCGGATCTCCCACCGCATTTCCCACTTCGTCCAGCGGAACGTCGTTTGCGCCGACCGCAATCGCATCCCATTGGTCTTTGAGTTTTTTATAACTTCGGAGATGCCTGTCCAAGCTCATCTCCTTTTCAAACTGCTCTTTTTTGGTGGGTACGCGATAATAGTTCGGCGCAATTGCTCGAACAAATGCGTATGGGTAGGGCATCGGTTTCGAAAGGTCGGGCCGTTTCGTCAGCGCCCGCAAAATCGGATGTTTTACGTTGGTTGTTGCCTCCACAGAGGCGCAGACATACCCCGCGGGCAAAACCTTGTAATACCCACCCTGACAGTCATCAAACGCCACCGGTTTTTCACCCCGCGTCACCAGACCGCCCGCGCGCAGATACCCAATTTTGGTGGAGCGCTTGTCAGGTTTTTCAAAAATCGGCGCCGCCATTTCCACGGCCCCCAGCTTGGGTCCACCCTCTTTGGGTTCCATCGCCGGGTCGAGCACCGGTGCCACCTCCGCGCTCTGCGAAAGGGCGACAATACCCTCCTTGGGAGGATCGGAGTTATTTTTGCAGCCAATCCCTATAGACAGGGCCGCTCCGGCCAGACTCAGGGCGAGCGCCAGTCTACGAACCTGAAGGATGGTGCCTCGTACCATGCCGGCCTCATGCCTGGAGACATTCGACAGGGCCAAGTTTTGCGCAGCACCCCCGCGGCGATTGGTTTTATGGATTGCCCGCGATCACAATTGTGGCTTCTTTTTCCCCAACAAGCCACGTTTCTGAGATCGACAATATCGCGTCTTCTTCAACGGTATACCCGCCTCTACCCATTGAAACGGCAATGTACATTTGTCGCCGATCTCCCTCTCGCATGGGAAATACAATTTCCACGGCCCCCTCGGGCTTTAGTTGCTTAAAACGCACCCCCTCGTGCGACCCGCCCAGAAGCTGACCATCCATTACAAACCCGCTCGGTTTGCACACAAGCCGAGCCCACATTCCAAGGCGTGAAGATGTACACATGGAGTTGGGGCGGGCAATTGTCAGCGATTCTGAACCTTCCCATGAAGCCGGCGGGGTAAGGTTACCCATGGAAGCCGGCGCCCCCGATGCAGCGCTTGAAGCGGAGGCCGCCGTGAGCGATGATGAAGCTCCCGAAGGCCCGGCCGTTTGAGCAAACGCGCTGCCCAATCCAATTGTCAGAACAGCGCACAGAAGAACCATTTTCTTCACAGGTCTACCCATTATAACGTTTTTAGAAAAGCCACGAGTGCTGCCTTGTCCTCGGCCGACAGATGACTTGTCTTACCCATTCGGTCGCGATTTTTCTCAATCACCTCTTCAAGCGTGGCGGCCGTTCCATCGTGAAAGTAGGGCGCTGTACCCCCCACAAATAGGAGACTCGGTGTCTTAAACATCCTGTCCTTTTCGTCTGAAAAGAACACCACCGGGCCGGATGCATCAAACAGCGGCGGCGGCGCCGCAAAAGGCACCACACTTCGATCCGTGTAGTCGGTGGCGGGAACGTGACATGTCGCGCACCCCGTCTTTGAGTCATTGAAAACAACCTTCCCCCGCTCTTCAAGTTGACTTAACAGCCGCTCGGTTTTGGGAGGCCGCACCAAGCCGGTTTTGGCAAAGGCGGCAATAGCTTTGGCCCGCGTTGGACCTTGGTAAAAGCCGCACCCATACTCCGGCAAAAGCCAACCGTGAATTGCCGAGCCTCGAATCACCCGGCTTGTCAGATCAGGGCTTTTACCCTTCCATCCAAAAGGCCCCTTCGTGTTGAGTCTGCCTGCCAACATGGGAGTTTGGCGTGGGTAACCTCGCCAAAGTTTGGGTTCAAAATACATGTCAATAAAGAAGGGCAACACGGGAGCGGATAAGTATTGTCCACATTCTTCCGTATTGGGATTTTTCTTGTGCCAATCTTCGCTTTGCTCGTCCAAAAGTTCGTGCCAAACATGCCCATCGTCACGCCCGTCGGGATGGCAACTGTTGCACGAATATCCTCCACTCAAATGACCATCCCAAGCGTTATAGAAAAGCCGTCTACCCATGGCCGCGTCCGCGGGCAAAGGGTCTTTTGCAAGAGAGTACACATTGGGCCGATTGCGCTGATTTCTGGCTGTTTCTTCGTTGGGATCGAGAACCACCTCCACAACACCAAAGGTTGACCGACAGAGCACCCATGCTTTGGTTTCATTCTCTGAAAGAGCGACCCCTGAGGGTGCACCGCAGGCCGTGGCGCCCGGACTGTCATCCGGTTCGCGCTCAACAACTACAAATTCTGCGGAACCTTTTTTTCTTGATTCAAGCCCCACAAGCATTCCACTGCTCGCGCTATTAAGGCTATTTTTTTCGTCATAAGCGATGACCGACCGACCATCTTCCAGTTCCACTTCAAAGAGAACGCCGTCGTGCCTCCGCAACACCATCGCGCGCTGTCTCCCCGCTTTTGGACTCCACGGTCGCCCGCGCAGGTGGTGCCTTCGGAGCACGTGCGCCGCCGGGTCTACCGCCAGCGCATCGAGTTCAACAAGCGCGTCTGTACCTTCACTCGCCACCAAAAGTGAACGGGTAGATGTTCTATAAACAACGGCGCGAGCCGCAATAAAAGGGTCCACATGGCGCGGAAATCCACCACCAAAGGTCAGATCGCGAAAAGACCCGCGCCCCGTTCCTGTTGAAATCGCCTCTTCAAGTTCTGGGCTTGTGTACGAAACGGACTTGGTGGCCGGCGTGGCAAGATTTGTATCCTCCCCGGTGAGCAGCACGTCCACAACGGGTTGACCATTCCAGGGGCGTTTGCCATCTGCCGTGAGCGATTGTCGCGCAACAAATAGCCTCGATCCGTCGGGCGAAAGAACGCCTGTGTACGCAAGGCTCGCGGCCTCGGCCACCCCGCCGCGAGCGCGAAGCGGTCCAGCTTTTAGGTGAACCTGACTCACCACAGGGTTCATTCTCAGGTGGTCAATTCGCGTTAGGTTCACACCCACCAAATGGGTCACGTAGGCCCGACTTCCATCGGGGGTAATGTCAATTCCGCGCGGCTCGCGCGCCACATCCACGGTCCAATTCACTTTCAAACTGCTCACGTCCACCGACGTGACCGCGTGACTCCACGCGCTTGTGACGAGAACATTTTTTTCGTCGGGGCTGACAACCATTCCAAACGCGTCCGCCGGCAAATCCACCTGACCCTTTTCAACAAGGTTTTTGTCCGGGGAGATTTCAAATGTGACAAGCTTACCCGGGTCGCGAACGGTCACGAGAACCCGATTTCCAACAACCGCAATCTGAGCAGGCCGCCCCGAAAGCGGAACTTCACGCGGCGCAACCGAAGGATCGATGGGAAGGCTGATCAGGTGGAGCACATTCAGGTCTTGCTGCGCCACGATCAGAAAGTTGCCCGCAGCAGCTCGCACAATCGACTGGCCCTGGCGTTCTGCCGACGACTTAAACCGCGGGCGTTCAACCGGTAGAGCCGTCGACGAAGGAACCGGCTCGAAGGTCGATGTTGCCGCTGAGTTTGAACTGCCCGAGGAGGCACCGTCCAACGAGCCGGAGGACGAACAGGCAATCTGAAAGACAATGGGCAGGGTTGCCCACGCCGCTCGTCCCAATTGACAAAGTGCTTTCATCCAATCGTCCAGTCTTTTCGCCAAACGCCCGCGACGCGCCCGCCGTTCCCGCTGTTATGTGTACTCGAATGCCTTCCCGTTGAAAAGGGTGCCCGCCAATTGTTGAAAGCCCCTTTCACAGATTGCCCCCGCCGCGAAACCGAAAACTTTCTTTAACGTGGGGCAGTTTACATATAAAGATCTTCTTGACTCCGGCCTCAGGGTTTTGTCCTCTCACGGATCCAGGTGCGGCAGCTCGGGGCGCTCCACTGTCCGTCGCTGCCCTTGTGTACACACGACACCACCTTCAAATCGAATGAAACGCAGCTCCAAAACAACGCCTTCTGCATCTTCTCTTCCCTCCCCTCTTGCCCGCACACGCGTCGCAATTGTGGGCGGAGGCTGCGCATCCCTCGCGGCCGCGTTTGAACTGACACGCCCCAACGCGCCCGAACAGTTTGAAGTCACGGTGTACCAAATGGGCCATCGCCTCGGTGGCAAAGGCGCTTCCGGTCGCGGATCATCGGGGCGAATTGAAGAGCACGGCCTCCACCTGTGGCTGGGCTTTTATGAAAACGCGTTTCGACTCATGCGTGAGGCCTACGCTGAGGCGGCGCGCGACCCGGCCACCTGCCCCATCGCCACATTCAACGACGCGTTTAAACCTGATCCCAATGTCGCCGTTGCCGAACGTCTGCGTGGAGGGGATTGGCTTCCTTGGGTAGCCACGTTTCCACCCGCCCCCGGTCTACCCGGTGACCCAGCCGAAACGGTAAAGCTGTTCTCCGTTCGAGAATATCTCATTCGAGCGGTTCGACTCGTTGCTTCGCTCATTGAGTCGGCAGGTAAGAGTACACACCTTGACCGCGAACCGGCGCCTGCGCCCCCGGAGGGTATTTGGTCTGCCATTGATAAACTGCTTCGATACGGAGCGCTCGCCACCGCCACCGCTCTGCGCGAGGCGTTTGACCTTCTGCTCGGTGCCATTTCCACATTTGCACCCCGGTCTGAAAACGTGGTTCTCAAGTTGATAGACGCTGTTTCAGAAGCGGTAAAACAGCAGCTTCAAACGCTGATTGAAGCCGATCGAGAACTTTACAGGGTTTTCGGCGTGGTAGACCTGGTGCTCGCCATTTTGCGCGGGTGCATTCGATTTGGGCTCGCATTTGACCCTCGCGGGTTTGACGCCATCAACGACGTTGACTGGCGCGATTGGCTGCGCGACAACGGTGCGACCCAATCGTCGGTCGATTCAGCTTTTGTCCGCGGCATTTACGATCTCGTTTTCGCCTACGAAGACGGCGACACAGAAAGGCCTCGCCTCGCGGCCGGCGTCGCTCTTCGCGGCGCAATGCGCATGTTCTTTACCTACAAAGGTGCCCTCTTTTGGAAAATGCAGGCGGGCATGGGCGACATTGTGTTTAGCCCGCTCTACGAAGTATTAAAGCAACGCGGAGTCAAGTTTGAGTTTTTTCACAAACTCACCCACGTTGGCCTTGGAGGAGCGCGGGGTACACCCGATGACAGGCATGTTGCGGCGCTTGAGTTTGACGTTCAGGCTGAAATCGTGGGCGGCGGTGAATATCAGCCCCTTGTTGAAGTCGCGGGTCTACCCTGCTGGCCAAGTCAACCTCTATGGGGTCAACTCAAAAACGGCGATGCGCTCCAAAAGCAGGACATCGACCTTGAGTCACCGTTTGATCCCACCGTTCTGCGCAAAAAAACCTTACGGGTAAGTCAGGATTTTGACTTTGTAATCCTCGGCCTCTCGGTGGGTGCTCTGCCCCTCGTTTGTAAAGAAATTCTCGCTGAAGATACGCGTTTCCGGCGCGCAATTCACAGCGGAAAAAGCGTTCAAACACAGGCCTTTCAACTGTGGCTCCGTGAAGACATGGCTCAGTTGGGTTGGCGAGGCGATCAGACGAACCTGTCGGCATTTGTAGAACCGTTTGATACGTGGGCAGACATGACTCACTTAATCGATGCTGAAGATTGGGTCACCCCTCCCAAAGCCATCGCCTACTTTTGCAGCGTTCTTCCAGAACGAAAGGCCGAGTCAGCGGGTGACGCAAAAGCGGCTCACCAAGTTGTGCGAAACAGCGCCGTTGAGTTTCTACGCCGCGATGTGGTTCACCTCTGGCCCCGGTTTCTCACCCCATCGGGCGAACCGAGGTGGAATTTGTTGGCCGCCGAACCAAACAAGAAAAGCCGCAAAAAATCGGTCGGTGAAGAGCAATTTGATACTCAATTCTGGACGGCCAATGTGCGCCCTTCCGATCGGTATGCCTTGTCACTCCCCGGCACCATTGCCGACCGGATCTCCCCACTTGAACGTTCTTACGACAATCTCACCTTCGCAGGCGATTGGACTGCTTCGGGGCTCTGTTCAGGTTGCGTTGAATCGGCTGTCATGAGCGGCATGTTGGCTTCGCATGCCCTTTCAGGTTTTCCGGCTCTCCACTCCATCACCGGCTACGATCATCCTTAATTATGGCACGTGCAAAGAAAAACCCGGCTGAGTCTGTTTCTGCTCCCCCCGTGCGCAAAACACGGCCGATTCCAGAGCGAACGGGGCCCGTTCGTCGTATGACTTCCGCGCTTGGAACCCCCTCGGCAAAAAAGCCTTCCTCGTCCGCCGCGGCGCCGGGCCAACCCGCGGCCCAGGCACCTTCCCAAGAGACAAACGCTGTATCCTCCGCTCCCGCATCGGGCGAATCCAATCCTAACATCTTACCCCTTGTAAAAATGGGTCAGGAGCTTGCCGAACAGGCAATTGAGCGGGCGCGCCGATCATCGGGCGAAACCGCTTCTCCCATTGCAGACTCGCTGGGAGTTTCCAACCTACCCGGAGCAAAAGACGCGCTGTCGCTTGCAGAAACGGCGCTTCGAACGTGGGTAGAACTTGCAACGCAGGTCATGCGGGTGGTCTTACCCCTTGGGCCTCAACTCCTGCCGGATGCCACCAAAATTGTTGACTCTATTCGCGACGCTTTTCGCGGAAAATCAGGCGGCGAAGGCTCCCCAGGCATTCACGTTTCACTGAACCTGAAAGGCGCCGGACCTGTTCGCGTTTCCGTTCAGGTAAATCCCGGAATTTCTCCAACTGATATCTCCGTTCAGCCTCTATTTTCCCTTGATCGTTCGTCTACAAAGCCACCCATCCACGGCGCGTCCATCGCCGCGGGGCGGGATGGTCGCAGTTTGGAAGTAACCCTTTCTCTCTCACCTACCCAACCGCACGGCCGCTATCTGGGCGCTATTTACGATACGGCGTCTGGAAACGTTGTGGGTGGGTTGACTGTGGAGATTACAGGCTAACCGGTCGCTCTTATGGCACGCTCCAACATCGTTGCGGACCTACTGTCGGAGTATGGAAATCGGGCGCGAGCACTGCTTTCGCAGTATCTTCCGCGCTCCGAACCGCGGCGTTATTTGTATGACCCGGTGGCCGACTACCCGTCGCGCGGGGGTCGCGCCATGCGGCCGACTCTGTGCCTCGCCACCACAAAATTGTTCGGCGGAAACTTTGAAAGGGCGCTTCCTACAGCGGTCTCAATTGAGCTTTTCCACAACGCTCTACTCATCCACGACGATATTGAAGATGAGAGCGACATGCGCAGGGGCAAACCCACAATGCACGCGCAGTGGGGTGTACCCATGGCAGTCAACATCGGCGACGCACTGACGCTTCTCAGTCTGCGCCCGCTGTTTGACAACGTTCGAACGCTCGGCCCCCGTCTTACCCTTCGACTCGTTTCAGAAACAGAAAACATGGCGCGCGAAAGCGCCGAAGGTCAAGCGCTCGAACTTGGTTGGAGGCTCGACAATCGCACCGACATCACCCAACGCGACTACCTTGAAATGGTGCTGAAAAAGACGTGTTGGCTCGCCACCATTCACCCCATGCGAACGGGCGCGCTCATCGCCACCCAGGGCGCCGTGGATGTAGCCGCATTTGTTCGGTATGGATTGTTCGTTGGAGCCGCTTTTCAGATTCAGGACGACTTGTTGAATTTAACCGGGGATGAAAAGAAATACGGCAAAGAGTTGGGGGGAGATCTCTTCGAAGGCAAACGCACCCTCATGCTCATTCATCTGTTTGAGCAGGCAACGCCGTCCGAACGTGAAAAGCTCGGGCACATTCTTACCATTCCTCGACAATCAAAAACCGAGGCTGACGTGCGGTGGATCCGCGATCGAATGGACAGCTACGGCTCTATTGAACATGCTGTTCGCTCGCGTGACGCGATGTCGGCGGCGGCTCAAAACGAGTTGACAAAGATCACGCGCGGTCTTCCCGGCTCGCGCGACAAAGATTTTCTAGAAGCACTGGCGACGTGGGTAGTTGAGCGAACTTGAACGTTGAATCGGCGGTAAACTCGGGTTCTTAACGGAGGCACTTGTGACAACTCAATCAACGCGACACCGGATTCTTTCCAGCAGTGGAGTGGGGCCCGATTTTGTCATGGCCGGCGGATCGGGAGGCATGCTTCAGTTGACTCCCCCGTTTGATTTTCAGGGAGTCACCATGCGCGTTTTTCCGTTGCGCGCAAGTTTACCCCGCCTCACAAAATTTGTAGACTCTTACCTGAATATCATTCCACGCGAGGTGGGGTATTTCAGACCGTTTCTACCCTATGTTTACCTGATGATTATCAACTACGGTAAAATGGCCGTAGAAGCCGCCAACATGGGGTGGATTGCACAAAACGAGATCGCATTTTCAATTGCGCTTGAGTGGTACAAAGAGGTTGACGACAAACTCATCTTTCACGATTTTGCCTACGTTTCACCCTTCATCTACGTAGACAACGACCTTTCAATGACCACCGGCCGTGAAGTGTACGGTTGGCCCAAGTCGCTCGTCTCCATCACACCTGAAACAACATCGTGGATGGAAGATCCGCGCAAGGCGCCGCGCCTCGTCACCGTGAGCGCCATGGTATTTCCTGAGTTGTACACCGGCGCGTGTCAGGAAATGAGGCCGCTTCTGGAGGTTACCCAAAAGGCAGCCCCGTCACTCACCCAAATGTTGCCCGACATGCAAAACCCCCTCTTTCCATGGGTGAGCATTCCCAACGCAATTCGAAGTTCGGCGGCTCTGACAGCCGACTTTTGGCGGGTCATGAACGGACTTGGAATCACGCGTCAACCCAAGGCCTCAGCCACCGGACGGGCCCCCGCGGCAATTATACCCGAGGCCGCGTCCCTCACAAACCTCGTTAAAACGGTGGGCAACCTGCTCAACCCTTATTCGCCCAATCTCTTTTTTAATACAATCAACCTCAAACAGTTCCGCGATTCGCAGGTTCCCGGGGCTTTCTGTTACCAGGCCGTGACCAACGCCAAAATGAGCCTCGTTAAAATGAACGGGTTTGGAATGTTGGGTGACCTGCAAATGGCACTGGGAGATGCGAGCGGTGGTTTTACAATTGCCATGCACCAGTGGCCTACCCATCCAATCACCGACGCGCTCGGAATTGAAGTCACCCGTCAATACGCCGGCGACGGCGCAAACGTTGTTGAGTTAACCCCGGTATGTCCCATGTGGATGGACGTGGACATGCGTTATGGCAAGGGTGTGGCCCTCGCATTCAGGGCGCGGGGTCAAGAATGGCATGAAGTTGTTGTCGACGGCGCGGCACCGCAGGTGGCTCAAGAGATCGACCTGCCTGAGTTTGAAAGCCTCACAGCGCTCAAAATGGACGAACTCTACAACACTTCGCTGGGTACGAGTCTGGACTTGACAGGCCCGTTTGACTTTCCGTCCACAACCATGCGCGTTTTACCGTTGCTCGCGGACCCCGAAAAACTTCAAGCGCTGTGTGACGGCCTGCTCAACGGGCCGCTTGAGAGTGCTAAACAAGTCTTCAAGCCGTGGGGGCGGTATGTGTACTTGGAAGCTACCAGTTATGAAGAGATGGCGAGCCTGAGCAACAACATCGGCTCATGGGCTGACAACGACGTTGTCTTTTATGTACCCGTGCAATGGTATGAACGCGACGGCGCTGAAGAAGTGTTCAAGACGGTGGCTCTACTGCCGCTCTTTGCATTCGCCGACGGGACAACGGTCGCAATCACCCGTTCAGAAGTGACGGGTATACCCACACAAAAGGCGCAAATTGAAAGCCCGCCCGACACTTGGATGGAAGATTCAGGCCCTTCCAACAACACGGCCCGGCGGCTTCTCAGCGTCACCGCTCAGGTGTTGCCGGTGCTCGGAATGGGTCAGCCCACAAGTGAGCGCAAGCTGATCGAGATCAGCGAACACGACGACGCCGTTCCCTACAACGACGATGTCAGGTGGCGATTTATCGCGGAAAACTGGGGTACAAACGCCCTCGGTGAACTCGACAGAAAGTGCCGAGCAAGGTCTGAACAAAGCAACGAAGTGACCGATCTGAAAGCCCTCGCCGCGGGGCTTCTCACCGGTCAAATTCCATTCCGCATTTTAACGCTCAAACAATTCCGCAGCGCCGGGGAGCCGTCAAAAGCCTGTTATCAATCCCTCACAGAGGTGGACCGCATTATTGAACGCGTCTTTGACGTGCGGGAAATTGACAGTCGCATGTTGGTGCGCATTCACCGGTATGAAAGCCGCCCCATCGCTCAAGCCCTGGGCCTCATACCCAAGTGGACTGAATATTCAGGTGCCACCCAGGTCGACGTTTTTCAGGCTGTTCGCCCATTTTGGATGAAAGTGGCCATGCGCGAACAGCTCGGCATTAGACACTTTTGGCGCTCCGCAGGGCATGCAGAATGGCAGGTAGACTCGGCCAATCGCCATTCAGGATGCGTTTTTTCAGAAGAGGCCCCGCGCCCCGACGTGGGTAGAACGCTTGTGGAGCGCATTGAAAACGGCGTCCCGCAACGGCTATTTGACCATGTTCGCGCGTGGGCGGCTGCCGGCGCTCCTGATCGAATCAAGGCCGACGACGCCGTGCGCGCGGCCCTTTCCGCCGAGCCGCAGGTAGCCATTGAAAGCATCCTGTCAAATGAATGGGAGCATTGGGGAGATCCCCTTTGGTTCAGGGCATCTCAGGAGTTTCGCCGTCGCCTTCAAGAAGCGATGTTGGGCAGCACCGCGGCCGGCACAACCGCCAACGAACTGAAAGTTGCAAACGAAGTGCTGGCCGTGATCGAAGACTTGTTTGACGTGGGTCGCCCCGACGTATTGGAACAGGTGAGGGGCATGCTGAATTCAGGTCAGCTCTTTCACGATCACATGCAGGTGGTTGTCGAGTGCGCCGATGAGATTGGCCACCTTCAAAAAAGCGCCTTCGCAACCGAAGCAGAATATTTTGAGAAGTGTACACCCATCCTGCTCAAGGCCGGAGAACACATCCAAGCGCTCAAGAGTTTCCTCACCGACATGCAACTTGACTTTGATCCCCAACGCGTTGCGTCCACGCGTGAAAACCCGTTGGCGCCAGTGGTGGCGATTCTGGAGGCTCGCTGGAAAAAAGGCGCCGAAGAAATTCTCCGTCGCTTTTCAAAGGTGGTCCAAAAACCGGAAGTGTTCATGCGCCGCGACACTCTGGGCACTGAAACCGACAGGCGTATGCCCATTCGTCACGCTTACGGGCCCGGGCGCCTTTGGTATGTGGGACGCAACCCGAACGGGTTTGGCTCTGACAAAGTGGGCTGATAGACGTTTATTCCGTTACACGTAACCAATCCGTTTATACCAGTCCAACGCGTCGGCGATCGATTTATCGAGGGGCGTAAGATCGCGCAGCAACTCGCGTTGCTCCTCCGAAACCTCCATAGGGTATCCGTACCTCAACAAAAGCGCCGGCAGTGCTGGGAAAGGCGCCTGCCTACCAACCGCCGCCGCGGCAGCTTCCATCCAGTATGAAAACGCCGCACCAACTCGGGTAGACGCGTGAAAACGAGGGGCTCGACTGCCCACCCGCAGGGTCACTCTCTCCGTCAGCTCATCCAGCCCAATGTTGTGCCCCACAATGGGAAGTTTCTTTCCAAATCGACCTCTCAAAATGGCGTTTACCAGCACGCTTGCCACGTCACGCACATCCACAAAATTGGCTATTCGAGACGTGGTAAGGTGAACAGGTGAGCGCACAAGCGCCGGCAAAAAAGCACGTTCCGGCGCCTTTCCATCCCACGGACCCAGAAAAGCGGTGGGATTGACGATCACAGCGTTGAGCCCCTTCCGCGCCGCCGCCAGTGTCAGATTTTCAGCAATTTCTTTCACCACAAAGTAGGGGTGAGAGCGCCTCAACGTTTGGGGCTCCCAGTCTCCCTTTGCGTCGCCGGGATGAGGCAGAGTTGTAAACGATCCGACGAGCGCCAGCGAAGCCCCCGCGCGCCCCACAGCCGACAGAATACTCTCTGTGCGCTTTTGACAAACCCCGTACGGATCTTTTTCTTCAAGAGTTGTTGGCCGAAACATCCATACCGGGTAGGGCACCGCGGCGTCCACCACCAACGCGTGTCCTCGAACCAACTCGTCGATCAACCCAGGTTGAGCCACGTCGCCCGACACAAAGTTCACGCTCAACCCTTCCAGGTTTTTGGGCGCCTCAGACTTGCGGGAAACGGCGGTCACCCTCGCGCCGCGACTTATCAATTCTCGAACAACGGCGCTCCCGATGTGCCCCGTGGCACCCAGCACCAACGCCGGCGATAGGGCAGATGCCATGTGGACAACTACCCCGCAGACTCGGCAAGAAAGGCGTCCGCTGCGAGAACGGCGGGCAAATTTGCACCTTGTACAAGTTTGGCGCGTCGCGCCGCGAGTAACCTCTTGGCCTCATCTACCCTTCCCCGAGAACGGAGCCAGTTGGCATAACTGAGGGCTGTTTTGACCCCGAGAAAGTTTGCTCCAAACTGTTCAGCATAGTCTAAACCGCGCAAAAATGCAGGCTCACACGCGCCGGTTGTTGGGTCTTTTTTAAGGAGCAGCTCACCTTTGAGCCGGTAGAGA
The DNA here is from genome assembly GCA_016712345.1 of Polyangiaceae bacterium. GTDB lineage: Bacteria > Myxococcota_A > Polyangia > Polyangiales > Polyangiaceae > JADJRH01. Next base: position 4,999,429 of record JADJRH010000001.1, on the reverse strand, counting down.
TCGGGGAGATAAAATGAATCAACATTCGACTCGGCCCACCCGATACAGCGATCGGCGAGTACCAATCCTTCATCCAGCTCGCTCGTAAGAAGCAACGATTCGATCAAATAGACGCTCCAGTAGGTGAGCGGCAGCTTTTGCTCAATGAGGTCAAAAAATGCGAGCCCGCTTCTTACCTCGGCAACCCCTTCCGTTTCCCCATGGAGTACAAGTCGAGCCCAACCTCGGCAAATGCGGCCGTTGGATGTCCAAAACGGAAAGCCGTGTTCTTCAGATACCGAAATGGCACGCTCCGCGAGAGCCAACGCACCTTTGGCATCACCGATGTCGTGGTGAAGCAACATTGTCAGAACCAACACCATGGCGAGGGCAAGCGGATCATTCAGAGATTCTGCGTGGGCAACTGTCTCCAAGCCTTTTTGAATGCCTGTTTCGGTTTGACCTGACAGCACCAAAATCCAGTTGACGTACACCTGAGAAAACAGGCCATGGTCGTCGCCGTAGAAGCGAACGAGCGACCAGTGCTCCTCGGGTTTATAACGCGCCAGCGCTTGGTCAAATGCGGGAAGCGCCTGCGCAAATTGGCCCACATAAAGGAGCGTGCAACCGTAGGCAAAATAGGCTGACAGCTCCTGCGCGGCGATCTTTGTACGGGCCACAAATGCGAGCAGCTGATCGGCATAGTCAAGTGTGGGCGCCCGATGACTGCGAGCAAGGTTGAACACCCACAGTCCGTAAAGGACCGGAAACGTTTCCGGCGGATCGCCCAACTCGGAACATATCGCGCGTGCCCGCACATAGTTTTTTTCAACATCAAGGGCCGCATACCCACGCGTTGCGATAATGGCTCCACCCATACCAAGACGGGCCGCGAGTTCGCGCTGGTTTCGCTCCATTGAAGGGGGTAGATTTTCAAGCAGTAAGATGGCGCGGGTATAATGGCTCAGCCCTTCTACCAAGGCAGATCGCTGCATTGCGCGCTGCCCCGCCATGTTCAGGTAATCTACAGCGCGATCGTACATCTGCGCCTCTTCGTAGTGACGCGCGAGCAATTCGGGCTGCAAATCCGCGGTTTCTGAAAAGTGTACCTCAATGGCTTTTGCGATTTTCTCGTGGATGACTTTGCGCGTCGCTTTGAGCATAGAAGCGTACGCCGTGTCTTGAATGAGCGCGTGTTTGAACTTAAACGCTTCATGCCGCGGCGAGGGCTCTCGGAAGATCAACTCTCCTTGTACAAGTTTCTGAAGCCGATCGCGCAGGGTGGCTTCGTCCACGGCGGCCACGGTTGCGAGGAGTTCATACACAAATCGTCTACCCACCGCCGATGCCAGTTGAAGGATCTCTTTTGCCGCACCCATTCTGTCCAAACGGGCCGTCAGAGAGTCTTGAAGGGTGACGGGAATCACGGGGAAGTGAACGGATGGGCAAGCTCCATTCGATCGCCCGTATCGCTGAGGAGCCCCGATTCCAACACCGCTTTTGTCAACTCTTCGATAAAGAGCGGCACCCCGTCGCACTTTTCTAGAATTTGATGCAGCACCACCCGAGGGATAGGCTTTCCACCCGACAAACGCAGCACAATTTGTTCCGCATCTGGGTCGCTCAACTTCCCCAGCTCAATCTTGGCGATATGAGCGGCCGGCTGCCAAGAAGGGGTAAACGTGGGGCGCGCCGCCAAAAGAAGCAACACACGGTGGTTTTGAACGGCACCGAGCAGACCGTGGACAAAGGCAAGGGTAGAAGGGTCAATCCAGTGGAGATCTTCTACCACGGTTACGACCGGCCCATTGGACGCTTGTGCGAGCACAACTCGCGTTAGAAGCTTGAGGGTTGCTTCTCGCTCCTGCTGCGGTGTCAGAGAGAGTTTGACTCGATTTGGAGGCCACGGAACAGACAAAAACGAGGCAAGCAGTGCGTGATCTGCACCGGTTAGGTTTGGCTGCGACCCTACCCATGCGTCCAATTGGGCGAGCCGCCTTTCAGGATCGTCTTCCCTGCCGAGTCCAATCAGGTGCGCCAGGGGCTCAACCAGGGGATAAAATGCCGTGTTTGCGGCGTATGGCGAACAACGGCAAGTGACCCACGGAGTTTCAGCCACGACCTCGGATCGAAACGCCGAAAGCAGGCGACTCTTACCAATACCGGGGTCACCCAAGAGCAATATGGCCTGCCCCTTACTTTCACGCGCGCGCTCAAATCGGCTGCGCATGAGCGCGAGATCCGCCTGCCTACCCACGAACGGCGCGTGCGGCGCGGCACCTTCCACGGCTGTTTCGTCGCTTCTCCGTTCTCCTATGACCCGCAACGCCTCCATAGGAGTGGACACTCCCTTCAACGTTTGGAGACCGAGCGACTCAGAGTTGAAGTAGCCGCCCGTGAGCAGGTTGGTGACCGAGCTGATCACAATCTGATCGGGCTCGGCCAACCCTTGCAAACGAGCCGCAACATTGGGGGTGTTTCCGATAACAAGCTGCTCGCGTTTGCCTTTTGCGCCGACGTCGCCCACCACGCCGGTTCCAGTATGAATCCCAATGCGAACTGAAATGGATCGACCATACTTCTGTTGAAGACGCTCATTCAGGTTTTTGATGGCGTTGACAATTGCCAAACCTGACAAGACAGCTCGGCGCGCCGCATCTTCAAGCGCCCGCGGATAGCCGAAATAAACGAGCAGCCCATCACCGAGGTATTGGGCAATATGACCTTCATACCGGTCAATCTGCTCGGTTGCGACGGCCTGATATGCCTGCACTACTTCCCGCAGATCTTCCGCATCGAGCTGTTCGGATAGTTGGGTAGACCCAACGAGGTCGCAGAACAGCACGGTTACCTGGCGCCGCTCGGCGACCGATGCAGGGCTCTCAGGCGGCACAGATTCACGCGAAGGTACACTTTCGGTGACCACCGAGGTGACAATGGCAGGAGCCGACGCCGGGGCACTTTGGGGTGCGGGCACAGCGGTCAGGGTCGCTCCGCATTTGCCGCAGAACCGGAAACCCGCCGGACTCTCAAACCCGCATTGCGTACACTTTGGAAGAAGCGACGATCCACAACTACCGCAGAAGCGCATGTTGTCGGGATTGTCAAAGTTGCAAGTGCCACACCGCATGGTTGCGCAGACTAACCCCTCGTGTGCAAACTCTGAAACTCTTTGTGTGACGCTTCGGTCAGGTTCTGCTTGAGTCGCGAAGAGCTTGCCGCTCCGCATCCACATCCCGAAAGCGATGAGCCAAGACGTGAACCAGTTTGCCCAACCATCCCCGGGTTGAAAGTTCTCGATCGAGCGATGCGCGCGTCACGATAAGCAGGTGTACATCTGTTCGAGCAACAACCGATGCGGTGCGCCTGCCTTCGGTCAAGAGCGCTGTTTCGCCAAACACTTCACCGGGGCCCATAGTGCGGAGCAGCGCCCGCATTTCACCCACACCTTGAAACGCGTCGCATTGGCCCGAGATCAAAATGTACGCACTGTCGCCTTCTTCACCCTCGGTGATAATCGTTTCACCGGGCTTGTAAGCCTTTGCGTTAAACCAACCCCCGCCTCGAAGAAACTCTTCGAGATCGTCCTGCAGAGCGCGCACCGACGCATAACGCGCGTCGGGATCGCGACTGACGGCACGCATCGCGATCGCCAAAAGCCCCGGCGGCAGCAGCCTCCCTTCGACAATTGGCGGTGGAACCGGCACGTTGTAATTGCGAAGTCGATCCAAGTCTCGATGATCGCCGACCGGCACAAAGGGGGGCCGCATGGCCAAAATTTCGTAGAGCATTGCACCAATTGCGTACACATCGGCGCGTTCATCGATCACCGCCAAATTCGTGGAGAGTTGTTCGGGCGGCATGTACGCCATCGTGCCGCGCACTCCGCGACGTGCCGCTACAGGAGTGAGAAAGCCCGACGAATTGCGCTTGCACTCGACGGCAATGCCCCAGTCCATCACGTACACCTGGCCGTGACTTCCCACCATGATGTTGCTCGGTTTCAGATCGAGGTGCAGCACATTTCGGCTGTGCGCAAAGTCGATCGCGTCACAGACTTTCACGATGATGCTCAGCAGACGTTGCAATGTGCGGCCGTCGGGATCCGCGGGCGGCGTCGCGCGAATCAAACTCGCCAGCGTCTCTCCCTCCACGAGCTTCATCACAAAAAATGCACCCCGTTCGGGATCGACATAAAGGTCGTGCACCGGCACGATGTTGGGATGATCGAGCCGACCTGTCACTTGCGCTTCGGCCACAAAAAGGGCTATTTCATCCACGCGCGAAGCGAGTTCAGGGTGCAGCCGTTTGAGCGCCACGCGTCGTCTCAGCGCGTGATCAAACGCCTCCACAACGGTACCCATGCCACCTTGTCCAACTTCGCGTCGCAGTTCAAAACGCTCCGGCAACCCTTGATCGGTGTGCTTCAAAGCGATCGAAGGCGGGCTCACACTCGTCATCGTTGCGCCGAGCGAAACGGTCGGCTCATCCCCCGCGGTCTTTTCCCGCGCCGCGTTGACGACGGTTGGGGGTAACTGCGACATAACGGCCAGCCTAGCGTATTTCGAGCGCGCGCGCGTACCTCGCATTGTGAGCTTGCAACATTGCGTAAGGCCGACTAGGCTGCGCCCCGCTCTTTCTCACGCGCCACTAGCTCAGCTGGATAGAGCGTCGGCCTCCGGAGCCGAAGGTCGCAGGTTCGAATCTTGCGTGGCGCGCCCTCCTCCAAACCGCTCCCTGAATGTGCAATGCGCTGTGTGTACACTTCGCATCGGGGGCGGGAGTTCAAGAGTGCGCACGCGTCGTGCGTTACGCTGCTCCACCAACGGCTTGGCCTCGTTTGTGTTCTCCGCGCTGGGGCGACACGCTCTACCCATTTCTACCAACAGTCAGATCGGGTACCTACCCAGCCCCATCAACAGTCCTTTTTCCAATGGGCATGGGTAGAAATCAGTAAGAAAGTTCAAACGCACCCAATACCCGCTCACAGCTCGTTTCCGCTGCGCGCATTCAAAAGACCACCCATCGCGGCTTTTCGGCACATTGTGCTGTTTCCGCGCCGAAAAGAGCAGAGAGCCGCCCACCGGAACGTTTGTTCTATTGACTGAGGCCAATTCCTGAACTAGCGTCGCCGATCGCGTCGGCAGCTTCCGGGCGTCGGCAGCTCTCCACGAATTAACGTTACGCGCCGGAAATCGCGGCAGCGCGAGCTTGTTTGCACCCCCAAAGGTGGCACTTGCGCCGGCTGCGCCAAAGTGTATCAGAAAGCTCGCGTGTGCTCGGGCCGGCAAAGGTCGCTATACCTCCGATGGCTTCCCCGACCGCAACCGGCCTCGCTGACTGGATCAAAGAGCATCTCGCGACCACCCGAAATATCGCGAAAAACACCATTGATCCAAACGAAAATTTCGGTCGCTACGGCCTCGATTCGTTGGGTGCGGCAAAAATGATGGCCGAACTTGGTACGGTGGTTGGCCGCCACCTGTCGCCGACACTGGTCTGGGAGCACCCTACCATCGCGGCATTGGCCGGCGCGCTTGCCGGCGAAAAATCCCAACTCCAAGTGAGCGCCTCCTCTGAGTTGACAAACGGCTCTACCCATGAGCCCATCGCCGTCGTGGGTTTGGCGTGCCGCCTACCCGGAGCGCAGAGCCCGCTCGAATTTTGGAAACGCCTCTGCGATGGAGCGGACCTGACTGGGGAGGTTCCGCCGTCGCGATGGGATGAAAAAGCGCTGCGAGGCGGAGGAGTTGACTCGCTCGAAAGATCACGGACCCGTCGAGGTGCGTTTCTGCAAAATGTCCGTGGATTTGACCCGCTTTTTTGGTCAATCTCCCCCCGTGAAGCCTCTCAAATGGATCCGCAGCAACGTCTCCTTTTGGAGCTTGCATGGGAAGCTCTCGAAGACGCCGGAATCCCACCGAGCAGCCTCCGCGGTTCAAGTGCCGGCGTGTACATCGGCGCCATCTGGTCTGACTATTCTACCATTCTGAGCAAAGCGGGACCAAACGGGATAGACCGCTATACCGTTACCGGTACCCACCACAGTATTTTGGCCAATCGAATTTCGTATGTGCTCGGTCTTCAAGGTCCAAGCATGTCCATCGACTCGGCGTGCTCTTCCGGTCTGGTGGTTACCCACCTGGCAACTCAAAGTCTGCGAAGCGGTGAAGCTACCCTGGCAGTCTGCGGCGCCGTAAACTTAAATCTCCTCGCGGAAAGCGCACTCAGCGTATCCAAATTCGGAGCGCTATCCCAAGACGGCACTTGTTACACATTCGACCAACGCGCAAATGGGTATGTTCGCGGTGAAGGCGGCGGGGTTATCATTCTCAAATTGCTCTCGCGTGCCGTTGCCGACGGTGACCCGATCTACTGTGTTTTAAGGGGCGGCGCGGTGAACAACGACGGCGCAAGCAACGGACTTACCGCCCCCAATCCAAAGGCGCAACAGGCGGTGCTGCGCGGCGCATATCACGCGTCCGGGGTTGACCCTTCGACGGTTCAATATGTTGAAGCCCACGGCACCGGTACGCCGCTCGGCGATCCGATTGAGGCCAACGCTTTGGGTGCTGTCCTCGGCCAAGGGAGGTCGGCTGAAAATCCGCTCGTCATCGGGTCTGCCAAAACCAACATTGGCCACTTGGAAGGTGCGGCGGGCATTGCCGGCCTTGTAAAAGTGGCACTTTCGGTCCGCGAGAGGCTGCTCCCAAGCAGTCAACATTTTTCAATACCCAATCCCCACGCCAATCTCCAAGACAATCACCTCCATGTTACCACCGCACTCGGCCCTTGGCCCGAAGGCGAAAAGCGACTTGTGGCAGGGGTAAGTTCGTTTGGATTGGGAGGAACAAACAGCCACGTGGTGGTGGAAGAATGGCCTGCCCCCCCAACGGAAGCGTTTCTTCTGGGCGCCGCATCTACCCATGAGCTGAAGAACGAAATCTCCGCCGCCGCCGCCGCCCTGCGAAGCAGCGCAAAAGGAATAACCCTCCGCGAATTCTGTGCGACAACCCTTCAAAAAGGCCGAAGTGGACCTTACCACCTGACCGCCCTTGCGCGGTCACACAAAGAACTCGAACGAGCATTGCAAGGTTGGCTTGACGGTCAACCCGGTCCCGCTGTCACCACGAATGAAGCAGTGTTCAAGGCTGGTGGAAATACCTCGCCGCTTTCGGGTGGGGTTGCATTTGTGTTTCCCGGGCAGGGCGCTCAATGGGGTACAATGGCCGTATCTCTACTTGCCAAAAACCCCGTCTATCGCGATGTTTTGTCACAATGTGACGCCGCTGTTCAGCGCGAACTGGGTTGGTCACTCCTCCAAGAATTTGCGGCGGGCGGGCCTCGTTTCGACAACATTGAAGTCAGTCTCCCGGCAATCATCTCGCTCGACATCGCCACGGCTTCGTGGTGGCGCTCCATGGGTATCCAACCGACAGCGGTGGTAGGTCATTCCACAGGGGAAATCGCCGCCGCGTGCGTGGCCGGTGCTCTCGACCTGAATGATACAATGCGGGTCATCTGCGCTTACGGAAAGCTCATCACGCGCATGTCCAACCGGGGCACCATGGCTCTCGTGGGTCTCCGTTGGGACCAGGCCGCCCAGGTGATCTCCGGGTACGAAGGTAAGGTCTACCGTGCCATTGAAGACAGCGCCGATGCAACCGTGCTCGCCGGTGTTCCAGAGGCGATCGATGGCATCGTTGAAGAGCTTCAAAACAAGGGCATTTTTGCGAGGCGAGTGGCCATGAATGTGTCTCCCCACTGCCCGCTGGTTGACTCTCTGCGCGATGAACTCTACCATGCCATCCAAGGAATTCGCCCCCAGCCTACCCACACCCCATTCTACTCCGAAGTGACGGGTGGACAGATGAGCGGCACCGATCTGGGGCCCGAACACTGGGTAAAAAACTTCGGCGATCCGGCTTATTTCTCGCGTGCCATCAACGAACTCATTGCGCGCGGACACCGCACGTTTATCGACGTTGGGCCGCACCCGATCACCAAACACTCGGTCGAAACAAACCTGAAACGCGCCGGTGTCTCAGGTCGCGTGTTTTCGTCAATGCGGCGCAACGAAGACGAACGCACCACCCTCCTCGATACGGCGGCGGCCCTCGACGCTCTCGGTGCTCCCGTCAAATGGGAAGAATTATACCCGGAAGCGGCGCGCGACTCCAACTCTGAAACGCCGCAAATCTTACCCCTATCTGCCAAAACATCCCAGGCGCTCTCGGAGCTTGCCGGATCGTACGCGGAGCTTCTCAAGAAACCCTCCGCCGCCTCCTTACGCGACATTGTTTCAACCGCGGCGAGGGGCCGCGATCACCTGCGCTGTCGCGCGGCCTTCGTTGGAAATTCAAAACATCAACTCGCGTTGAATTTGGCTGCGTTTGCAAGAGGCGAACCGGGCGAGTTCACATCCAAGGGGCAAAGCCCGGTCGGCGGTCCACCTTCCATTGTTTTCGTTCTACCCGGTCAAGGTTCACAATGGGTAGGAATGGGGCGTCAACTGTTTGCAACGGAGCCCGCGTTTCGCAGAGCGCTTGAAACGTGCGACAAGGCTATTTCGGCGGAGGCGGGATTTTCAGTCATCCAGGAAATGGCTGCGAATGAAGGCGAATCGCGCCTGTCAGAAATCGACGTTGTTCAGCCTATGTTGTTCGCCATGGAAGTTGCCCTCGGCGAATTGTGGAAGTCGTGGGGAATCACCCCGGACGCGGTGGTAGGTCACAGCATGGGAGAAACTGCGGCGGCGTACCTGGCCGGCATACTCACCATGGAAGACGCTGCCAAAGTCATCTGCCGCCGCAGCAAGCTCCTTCGCAAAGTTCGAGGGCAGGGCGCCATGGGCCTTGTTGAATTGACTCTTCCAGAAACAGCGGCGGTCCTCTCCGGGCGCGAGGCCAAGTTGTCTGTCGCTGTCAGCAACGGACCGCGGTCAACCGTGATCTCGGGTGACCCCGCCGCCCTGGACGAGGTTTTCGCAGAGCTTGAAAAAAAGGGCATTTATTGCAAACGCGTCAAAGTGGACGTGGCCAGTCACAGTCCGCAAATGGACGCACTGACTGCCGATCTCCTCGCCGCGCTCAGCGACGTTCAACCCCGTGCCGGCCAAATTCCAATGCGGTCCACGGTCACCGGTGAAACCGTGAACGGCACCGAGTTGACCGCGGAGTATTGGGTACACAATCTTCGAAAGCCCGTTCTTTTTGCAGACGCTGTCTCCCACTTGGCAGCCCGCGGCCCCACCGTTTTTGTCGAACTTTCTCCCCATCCGCTCCTCCTACCTTCCATTCAAGAAAACCTCCACTCCGGCGGTTTTGAAGGAACGGCCGTTGGCTCCACACGGCGAAACGAGGACGAACTTACCTCCATACGCCGCTCGCTTGCCGATGTGTACACATCCGGCGCGAGCCCCTCTTGGGACAAGATCGCCGGAGCTGGAACACGCGTAACGGGGCTGCCTCACTACCCGTGGCAACGTCAGGACTATTGGGTTGAAGCGTCCGCCAATTCAGAATCGCACTCACCCACATCGGAGACCGGCGCTTTTTTGGCGACGGTGGTTGAATCATCTTCCCACCCCGGTGAGCGCATTTTTGAAACCGTTCTATCCACCGAAAGGGATCGATATTTAAACGATCACCGGGTGGGAGGAGAGGTGATTTTTCCCGGTGCCGCGATGGTAGAAATGGCGCTGGAGGCGACATACCCGGGAGACTTTACTGGACCTCTTCTTTTCAACGATATTCGGTTTGTCCGAATGTTGTCTCTCGCCGACAAAACCGCCCGTGTGCAGCTCGTTGAAACACCGCTCGGCGGGGGTCAAACTCGCGTCGCCATCGCAAGTCGCGCGGCGGGGCAAACTGATTGGGTAACCCATGCCACACTCAACCGAGCGGACGCATCTTCTTGGAATCCATCAAACTCCCCTACCCTGAAGGAAATCCGGGAGCGTTGTGTTGAGTCGTTGAGCGGCTCCGCATTTTATGAGAGAGCAACGGCCCGAGGTCTGGAGTATGGTCCATCCTTTCGAGGGTTGCAGAACGCCGCAAGAGGTGATGGAGAGGCCGTCGCGCACATTAAGCTCCCCGACGAAACCCCGGATCAAGCCGGCTACCTGTGCCACCCGGCGTTTTTGGACGCCTGTTTTCAAGCAAGTTTGACCCTCTTCTTCCACGAGCAAGACACGTTGGTTCCCATTCAGATCGGCCGCCTCAAATTAGACCGACGGCCGGGCCGTGAAGCTTGGCTGGCTGTTCAAAGCCGAGGCGAGTTGAACGGTTCTCGGCGTCGGGTTGACTTGAGCATTTTCGAAATGGACGGGACACCCATCGGATGGGTAGAAGACCTTCAGCTCCAAGCCTTGCCTTCCGCCCGCCGTGTGACCTCTTCGACATCCGACGTGACCTACGCCGTCGCTTGGCGCCCAGCGGAGGGACGGCGCGCCGAAAACGCAGCCGGGAAGTGGCTTGTTGTCGCCGACGAAGCGGGCTTTTCCAAGGCCCTCGGAGAACGAATTCGACATCTCGGCGGAATCGTGATCGAGGCTGAATCAGGCACCGCCTACGGGATGATTTCACCTCTGCATTATCAACTCAACCCGGCCCTCCCAGGTCAATTTGAAAAAGTCCTTCGGGACGCTCTGGAACGGCACAAAGATCTGCGAGGGGTTGTCAGTTGTACAACCCTGGATGTACACACTTGGCCTCCTGAATCTGAAGCGGCGCTTCGGAACGACCTGACTCGCGGTGCGTACACAACGCTCCTCATCGTTCAGGCCTTGATTGGATGCGGTGCCCGGAACATCCCACCGCTTTTCACCATCACGCGCGCCGCCCATTCGGTGGTCGGCGGACCGGAACCGGTGCGCCCCGCCGCAACAGCCGTGTGGGGATTGCTCAAAACCGCCGGCCTGGAGCAATCTCTCCTGGCCAACCGCAGAATTGATCTACCTTCCACTCCCCTCCCCGACGAGGTAGAGCGCGTCGTCGCTGAACTTGTGTCGACCGAGAGCGAAGACCAAGTGGCCCTCCGAGCGGAGGGTAGATTTGTGGCGCGGTTGACGCGCGCCGATCTGGACAGCCCGGAGCTGAAACGTGAGCGGCTTATCGCCGCCGGAGAGCGCTCCTACCGGTTGGACAGCACCGTTCCCGGAACGCTCGATGGGTTGACCCTCTTGGAGCAGGAGCGACGTCGCCCGGGGCCTGAAGAAGTGGAGGTGGAAGTAGAGGCCGCCGGGTTGAATTTTCTGGACGTACTTGCAGCGCTCCGGGCCCTTCCAGGCAACGACACTGATCCAGTCGGATGGGAATGCTCCGGTAGGATCAGCGCAGTAGGCGGCGGCGTCCATGAATGGATGGTTGGCCAGGAGGTTGTTGTTGTGGCGCCGCACTCGTTCGCGTCGCACGTTATTGCGCGCCGGGAGCTTGTTGCTCCCAAACCTACCCACCTCTCATTCGAGGAGGCGGCGGCACTTCCGATCGCTCGAATGACTGTGCACCATGCGCTCAAGAACACCGCGCGCTTGCAAGCCGGTGAACGCATTCTGATTCATTCAGCAACGGGTGGAATTGGACTGGCCGCGCTGGACTACGCGAAACACGTCGGCGCCGAGATCTTTGCAACCGCTGGGAACGCGGCGAAAAGAGAGCTACTCGGGTCGAAGGGTGTGCCGCGGGTCTTTGATTCACGGTCCCTGTCGTTCGCCACCGACATTCAAAAGGCCACGGGCGGTGAGGGCATTGACGTTGTATTAAACTCCGTTTCAGGTGACCTTCTTGTAGCCTCCTTTGAACTGCTTCGCGACGGCGGTCGATTTGTTGAGCTTGGCAAGCGCGACTATTATGAAAATCAGCGACTTGGGCTCCGACCTTTCTTGCGCAATCTGTCGTTGTCGCTGGTGGATCTGCAAGGGTTGATCTTGAAGAAACCGCAGTTTGTTGGAGAACTTCTTCGAGAGGTGGTGAGTGGCGCTGCCGCGAATGTGTACACAACGCCGAAGTGTAAGGTTTTTTCGATGTCCCGGGCAAGCGAAGCATTCCGGCTAATGGCCAATGCAGAGCACACCGGTAAGATCGTGCTGCGACCGGACCGCAATGCGCCGGTCGTTCCATGCAAGAGAGCAATTCGTTCAGATCGCACCTACCTGATCACCGGTGGGCTGGGTGGGCTGGGTTTGTCGCTGGCGAAAGAGCTTGCTGCCAAAGGCGCAAAACATCTCCTACTCTGTGGACGCAGCGCGCCGTCGCCGTCGGTTGCATCAGAAATTGCACAACTCGAGCGCGGCGGCACCCGTGTTCGAACTCAAATCGCCGATATTTCCGCTGCCAAAGATGTCGAAGCGCTCTTTCAGTACACATCTGACCATCCTCCCGTCGGCGGTATCGCACACGTTGCTGGCCTTTTGAACGATCGCACCCTTACAGATCTCAGTGATGTAGAATTTTGGACTCCAATGCTGCCAAAAGCATTCGGAGCGTATCTGCTAGATCGATTCTCGCGCCGAGAGCCGCTCGACTTCTTCGTCGTCTACTCTTCGGTTGCTTCGGTCTTGGGTTCAGGGGGACAAGCGGCCTACGCGGGCGCGAATGCGTTTCTCGATGGTGTTGCGCAAGCCCGGGCAAACCTGGGTGAGGTCTCAACTGCTATTCAATGGGGGCTGTTCGCAGACGTTGGCATGGCGGCCGGACAGGACCGCAGAGCAGGCCGTCTTGCCACTCAGGGGATCTTGCCGCTGAAATCTACGGAGGGGAGCCAATTCTGTACACGTTTGATTGAGTCGGGAGTGACCGGCGCAACATTTCTCCGTCTTGACCCCCGACAATGGGTTGAGGCGCATCCCCACGTCGCGCATGAGCCGTTTCTTTCGGAGCTTCTCAACGCACAGGAGAAGGCAACCTTTGCCCAACCGGGATTCTTGACTTCGCTCGCCGGTCAAAGTCGCGATCATCATCTCCAAAGGATGTGCGAGTACGTGGCCGAGAACTTGGGCAAAGTGCTTCGACTGGATCCTTCCAAAGTGGACCAGACGGCTCCGTTCACCAGTCTGGGAGTCGACTCACTGGCCGGACTGGAACTTAGAAATCGCTTGGAAGCCGGGCTCGGAGTGCGTCTCTCGGCCTCAATCCTGTTCACATATTCCTCCACGGCGCGCCTCGCGAGATACCTGCTTGATACTGTACTTCCACAACCCGACAACCCTTCCCAGCAAGCCGCAAATGATCTCCCCACCAACCAGGGAGCACGAGGGCCGGACATGGATGCCGACGCGGGAAGCATCATGGACGACAATCGCGCCATGGAACTACTTCAAGATTTCGAGGATTTTCTGCAATGACTCGTGACGCTGAAACACAAGAGAAAGGTGCGGCCCAGACGCCGCTCCAACGAGCCGTTGCGGCCCTTGCCAAGATGAAGGCGCGGCTTGACGCGGTTGAGCACGCCGCCATTGAACCGATTGCCATTATCGGGATCGGCTGCCGGTTTCCGGCAGGCTCGACAGAGCCAAACTCATTTTTTCGAGCGCTGGAGTCCGGGTTGGACGGGGTCCGCAAAATTCCAAGTGAGAGATGGCCCGAAGGCGCGGTGCCGGGAGGCGCGCCCGAAACGCGGTGGGCGGGGCTCCTTGATAACGTTGAAGACTTCGATGCTGCTTTTTTTGGAATTTCTCCAAGAGAGGCCGAGTCGCTCGACCCTCAACAGCGCCTACTGCTGGAAGTGGCCTGGGAAACTCTCGAAAACGCGGGTATACCACCAAGCCAGCTCGAAGGTAGCACCACCGGCGTGTTTGTTGGACTAACGAGCCTCGACTACCGAGAGCGAGTCATGGGCCTGAAGAGTGGCCACTACGATGCATACGCGACCACAGGAACATTGGCGGCGACGGCGGCAGGACGCATCTCATTCACGCTGGGTCTTGAAGGGCCGGCTTTGGTGACCGACACCGCATGTTCGTCGTCGCTCGTTTCCCTCCACTTGGCCTGTCAAAGTCTGCGTGCCCGCGAAAGCAATCTTGTGCTCGCCGGTGGAGTAAACCTATTGCTTTCACCGAACGGCATGTCGATGGCCGCCGCGACAACTGCGCTCTCACCCGACGGTAGGTGCAGAACGCTGGACGCCCAGGCAAACGGCTTTGTGCGCGGCGAAGGATGCGGGCTGTGCGCGCTCAAGCGACTCAGCGACGCTGTCCGCGACGGTGATAGAATTTTGGCCGTCATATTGGGCTCCGCGGTCAACCAAGACGGCCGCTCAAGCGGCCTTACGGCGCCCAACGTCCTCGCGCAACAACGACTCTTAGAGAGGGCGTTGTCTGCCGCTGGAATTCAAGCCGCCGATCTTGACTATATCGAAATGCACGGGACGGGTACGGCACTGGGAGACCCTATTGAATACGAAGCACTCAAAGCAGTGTACGGGCCCCCGCGCGCGGACGGGTCCAAGTGCCTTTTGGGATCTGTAAAAACCAACCTCGGTCACCTTGAATCGGCAGCCGGCATTGCAGGTGTCATCAAGGTTGTACTGAGCCTCAAAAACAACCTCATCCCCAAAAACCTCCACTTCAGAGTATTGAATCCGCGCGTTTCCCTCCACGGAACATCGTTTGATGTAGCGCGGGACAACCACCCTTGGCCCAGTTCGTCAACCAAAACCCGAAGAGCTGGTATCTCTTCGTTTGGAATCAGCGGCACGAACGCGCACGTCATCGTGCAGGAGCCTCCCCAACAACCTCCCTCCAAAACTGTTCATCAGACAAGACCGGTTCTGGTGCCTTTGTCGGCGCGCAGCAAGTCGAGCCAAGAAGCCTTTGAGAAGGCTCTCGCTGAACATCTAACTGGCCTCGACTCCCCGCTCACTGACATTGGTTATACTCTCGCGAGAAGGCGAGAGCACCACCGATTTCGGAGCGCGGTCATCGCGCAAAACACCCACGAGTTGCAGGCGGCACTCTCCGGCACATCGACAGATGTAGTATTATCAGTTGCGCGAGGTGAATCACCACTGTCCGGCCAACCCAAGCTCGTGATGGTGTTTCCGGGTCAGGGATCGCAGTGGCTGGGTATGGGTAGAGTGCTTTACGAATCTGAAGCGGCATTTCGAGAGGAGCTTGACGCCATTGAAAATGCCTGTGTGAGGGAAGCTAACCTGTCGGTGCGCGCGGCTCTGTTGGACTCCAGAACCGAAGTCGACCTGATGGGGATTGGAGTGATTCAACCTGTCCTTTTCGCGGTCGAATGCGCTATCGCCGCAGTGTGGAAAAGTTGGGGTGTGGTGCCGGATGCGGTCGTCGGACATAGCATGGGTGAGGTCGCGGCGGCATATGTTGCAGGCATCTTGAGTCTAGCCGACGCAGTTAAGATCATCTGTCGCCGCAGTCGATTGCTTCAGAGAAAGAGTGGCCAAGGGGCAATGGCACTCGTGGAACTTACTCAAGAGCAAGCTCAAGAGGCGCTCCGCGGCCACGAGGCTCACCTCTCGGTGGCGGTCTGCAACGGACCCCGATCGACGGTAATATCCGGTGACCCAAAACATCTGGACGAAGTGCTGGCATCGCTTCAGGAGGCCGGCATTTTCTGTCGAAAAATCAAAGTGGACGTAGCGTCGCACAGCCCACAGATGGACGAGCTTACAGGCGATTTATTAAGCGAGTTGTCAGGCTTGTCGCCTAAACCTGCCACGCGACAGATGTTATCCACCGTTTCAGCCAAATGGGTGCGGGGTTCTGAGCTTGACGAGGACTATTGGATACAAAATCTACGTAAACCGGTTCTTTTCGCTGACGCGATCGCAGAAGTAGCGTCAAGCGAAGGAACCATATTTTTGGAAGTCAGCCCCCACCCAATTCTACTTCCGGCGATCCAAGACACGCTTCGAGAGTGTGGGCGCGAAGGAAATGCCTTCGGATCGTTGAAGCGCCAGGAAGACGAGTTCATGACCATGCAGGCAACCCTGGCAGAACTATACGTTCGCGGAAGAGCGGTGAATTGGGCGGCCTTGTACCCAACGGGAAACCTGGCGGACTTACCCACCTACCAATGGGATCGTGAACGTCACTTTCTGCCTTTTTCTGAGAAAAGTCCCAAATCACTAAGCAGTTCACGCACAGGACACCCGCTTACCGGGGCCATGGTTCAACCGGCCGATAGATCCGATGTTCGTTATTGGGAACAATCGGTCGATATTAGCACGCAAGCGCTGGAATATTTGGGAGATCACGTGGTGCGTGGGGCGGTGTTCTTCCCGGCGGCAGCGTATCTTGAAATGGGCCTGGCCGCCGCGGACGCGTTAGCCGGCGCAGGTCCGGTCATTTTGGAGAATGTGCAATTGCAGGAGGCTATTGTCCTGGAACGCGGAGTGCCAAGACACCTGCAACTCATTGGACACGTGGAAAGTAGCACGTCCGCTTCCCTTACCATTGTGAGCCGGCTCAATGGAGAGAGTTGGACGCGACATTGTCAAATGCTCTGCCGATTGGCCGAAGAAGATGACCCCGCGTGGCAGGATATCGCTTCAATAGAGGCGCGGTGCCCGAGACAGGTCGATGCCGCAACTCACTACGCTCTTTTGGCCGCACGAGATCTCAATTTCGGCCCGGCTTTCCGTGGTCTTGTCTCGGCCGCAATTGGAAGTGGTGAAGTATTGGGCAAGGTGTGTCTCCCTCCCGCAGCAGGGAGCGCGAAAGACTACCGAGTCCACCCAGCGCTGCTTGACGCCTGTTTGCAGGTGGCGGCACATCTCCTCGACGGTGGCAACGACGGGCAGACTTGGTTGCCGGTCGCGATCGAAGAATTTGGATGCTTCGACACACTCGAAGAAGAGTGCTGGGTTCATGCTTGCATTCGCGAGTCGAGGCAGACTCCAGAGTTTCGGTCCGTGGATTTGACCATAGCCGATGGGGAGGGACGCGCAACCGCGGTCGTAAAGGGAATGTGGTTGCAACAGGTCGCAAAGGGAGCCAATGCCGACCCGTTCGCGGACTGTATCTACCAAACGGCATGGGAAGAAAAGAGCCCACCTTTGACCGAGCGATCTGCCGGTGACGGGGGAACTTGGATCGTATTTTCCGATGCGGGAGGTGTGGGGAGCCAACTGGCGACCAGACTGCGGATGCTCGGAATGCGATGTGTGGAAGTTGAGATAGGCGTCGATCTCATCTCAAAGTCGCGCGACATATTTGTGATCGATCCCCGCTCGCGAGACCACATGCAAGTGGTTCTTGATGCCGTGTTCGATTCTACCCACTCTCGCCTTCGGGGCGTGGTACACCTGTGGAACCTGAATGTTGGATCGACGATGGACAACAACGTCGAGGGAATCCAATCGGATTTAACGCAAGGTGTGTTGAGCGCGCTGCATTTGATTCAAGGCTTGGTCGAGATTCAAGATCGAAATCCGCCCCGGGTGGTGCTTGTAACTCAGGGCGGTCAGGGGGTAGAATCAAACGACCGTTTCGCGTCGGCACTCCAGGGGTGTGCATGGGGGTTTGCCCGCGTTCTATCCATGGAGCATCCCGAATTTTCGTGTTTGCGAGTGGACCTGGAATCGAGGGATCTGGGGAGAAATGTGTCCGACCTTCTTGGTGAGTTATTAAACGATGACGGGGAAGACCAAGTGGCTTTCAGAGGCGGCAAGCGATACGTAGCTCGCCTTCGACACCAGACTCTACCGGCGGATTGTTCTGCCCACTTCGACTCGGAAAGCACATATGTGGTCACCGGCGGACTTACCGGGCTCGGCCTAGAGGTGGCACAGTTTCTTGTGGCGCGAGGAGCACGCTCTCTCCTGCTAATTGGCCGGCGATCGCCTTCGCCCGACGCAGCAACAACCATCCGACAAATGGAACAAGCCGGTGTGCATGTTCAAGTAGGGAATGTGGACGTTGCGAATTCCGCCGAGTTGTCAATTGTTCTAGCTGCAACTCGCAAGCGCGGTCTACCCATTCGAGGGATCTTCCACTGTGCGGCGGTACTGGAAGATCACCCCATTTCGGGGTTGAGCGACGACTCATTCTGGCCGCCCTTTAGGCCAAAGGTACTGGGAACTTGGAATCTACATATACAAACTCAACATGACCCGTTGGACTACTTTGTGATGTTCTCGTCTGCGGCAGCACTGCTTGGTTCGCCAGGACAAGCCAACTACGCAGCAGCAAACACTTTCATGGATACTCTGGCATTGGAGCGGAGGGCAAACCAACTCCCGGCAACCAGCATCCAGTGGGGACCGTTCTCCGAAGTTGGACTGGCTGCGGTATCCGCAAATCGAGGCCAACGATTGGCACTGCGCGGCATCCACAGTTTTTCACCGAGGGAGGGCTTGATGCTAATGGAGCGCGCTATCTCCACTCCGGTTGCGGTTGTTGGGCTTGTTCGCTTGAGTTTGCGGCAGCTATTTGACTTCTACCCACGTATGGTTGCGGCGCCATTCTTCGCCGCGGTTAGGAGTGATGGCGGAACAAATGGACCCAGGGAGGTCGGTCGAGCCGAGTTTCGAACCGGGTTGGAAAAGGCACGGGCGAAAGACCGGCGTCGTATGCTGGAATCGCACTTGGTCGATCACCTCGAGAAAGTGCTCCGACTTCCGGCGGGCAGAATTGATCTGGAGGGACCGTTCTTGAACTACGGGATGGACTCGCTCATGAGCCTCGAAGTTCGCCATCGGCTGGAGGCAAGCCTGGGTATCAAACTTTCTGCGGCGGTGCTGTATACCTACCCGAACGTCTCGTCGCTGGCAGGACACCTTCTCGAAATTCTTCAACTCTCGGAGGTGGACTCGGTGATGCCGCCGGAACGCGAGCAGTCTGACCCGCAAATCTGGGAAGAGCTGTCGGTTGACACCGCAGCGGCGATGTTAGACGAAAAGCTGCTGGATCTAGAGGACTACCTGAATGAGCCCGAATGACGGTGCCCCTGAGTCGGGCGACAAGAACGTTTCCGCAACCCGTCGCTCGCTGCTGCCCGCCGGACCGGCAGCACTTTCGTCAAGCAGTAGAACCCCGGCCATGGTGCCGAGTCTACCCATGCCTCCGGCCATCCCTCATTCGACCCAATTTGTTCAATCGGATGACCCGCCGTCTTCAAGGGGGACGCCCGGCGGCCCTTCCCAATCGCCGCTCCCACCGCCGCCGAGTTCTCGTGCCACCGGCTTTCCGCCGGCGTCGCTAAAAAACACGCTGCCATCGTCCGTCCAGAAAGCACTTGTCACGCTCGATAAACTCAAAGCCAAACTCGACGCCGTCGAGCGACAGCGAAAAGAACCGATAGCGATTGTGGGAATGGCGTGCCGGTTTCCAGGCGGAGCTTCGTCACCCGAATCATTTTTTCGCCTTCTTCTTGAAGGGACGGATGCAGTCGTCGAGGTACCCGAAGGGCGATGGGTAGATCAGTCGGCAACCATCGACGCCGCGAGACTACGTCGTTGGGGCGGTTTCCTAAAGGAAGACATTGCAGAATTTGAACCGTCCATATTTGGTATCTCGCCGAGAGAGGCGGAGAGACTTGACCCGCAGCAGCGTATTCTTCTGGAGCTTACTTGGGAAGCTCTGGAGCGAGCGGGACAGATCCCTGCAACGCTGGTCGGGAGCCGAACCGGTGTGTACATCGGTCTAATGGCAACGGATTACATGTTGCTTAGCCTTGAAGCGCCACCGGAGACGTGGGACGCTTACACCGCGACAGGTTCGGCGCACTGCTTTCCCGCGGGCAGAATCGCCTACGCTTTCGGTTTTCAAGGCCCGGCCTTGGTGGTCGACACCGCATGTTCGTCTTCATTGGTTGCGGTGCACGCTGCGTGTCAAAGCCTTCGTTCGGGCGAGACAGACATGGCGATTGCAGGAGGAATGAATCTCCTCCTGACGCCGGTGATGTTTGACATGACGGCGAAGATGAATGCGCTCGCCCCTGACGGTAGATGCAAGACGTTTGACGCTCGGGCAGATGGCTACGTTCGCGGGGAGGGCGGTGGCATCATCGTCCTGAAAAGGCTGAGCGACGCTCACCGCGACGGCGATCCCATATTTGCACTTGTGCGCGGGTCGGCGGTGAATCAAGACGGACGGTCTACCGGTCTGACCACTCCAAATGTTCTTTCACAGCAGGCGATGCTCCGCCAGGCCCTTTCCAACGCAAAGCTCGGTGCTGAGGACATTGGATTCGTTGAGACGCACGGGACCGGCACATCCCTCGGCGATCCAATTGAGGTCGAAGCCTTAAAAGCCGTGCTCGGTGCGGTGCGGGAAGATGGAACTCCGTGTGTGTTGGGCGCCGTCAAGACAAACATCGGACATCTGGAAGCGGCTGCGGGAATTGCCGGCATAATCAAATCCGCGCTGGTGCTGCAAAAGGGCATAATCCCCAAGAATTTACACATGCGGGCGCTCAATCCACGCATTTCGCTGGAGGGTACTCCGTTTATGTTACCCACTGAGAACCGGCGTTGGGAGAAGTCGGACAAGCCTCGACTTGCCGGGGTGAGTTCTTTTGGACTGAGCGGGACAAACGCACATGTCATTTTGGAAGAAGCCCCGGCGGAGTCGCTCGTTGGGGAAACTGCCGAGCGCGATCTCACCGGATACCTCCTGCCCTTGTCAGCAAAGTCGCCGGAGGCACTCAGGACATTAGCCGGTGAATTTGGCAATATGTTGTCCTCCCCAACCGGGGATAGCCCGTACGATATCGCGTACACCGCCTCGATGCGTCGCGCGCATCATGAATACCGGCTTTCAGTGACCGGTCGAAATCGGTCTGATTTGGCGGAGGCGTTGAAGACCTTTCATAGGGAAGGCGCTTCAGCGGGTGTGTCCACAGGCAAGGCTGGTCTTCCCGCTCGGCAAAAGATTGTGTTCGTTTTCCCAGGCCAGGGTTCACAATGGTTAGGTATGGGCCGTCAACTCTTCAGGGACGAGCCTAGCTTTCGGGCAACAATGGAGCTGTGTCACGAAGCAATTCGTAGACACGGCACCTTCTCGCTGCTCGACGAGTTGCAAGCGGAGGAGGGGAGTTCTCGGCTTGGGGAGATAGATGTCGTCCAACCGATGTTATTCGCGATTCAGGTTTCGCTTGCGGCCCTCTGGCGCTCTTGGGGAATTGAACCCGACGCCGTGATTGGGCACAGCATGGGTGAAGTCGCCGCGGCGCGTGTTGCAGGCATTCTCAGCGCGGAGGACGCAGCCAAAGTGATATGCCGCCGAAGCCGAATGCTGGTTCGCATTGCGGGGCAAGGAGCGATGGCTCAGGTAGAGTTGTCGCCGCAAAATGCGCAGCTGGCAATTGCGGGCTTCGAAGATCGGCTGTCGGTGGCTGTTCATAACGGACCACGTTCAACCGTGTTGTCAGGTCAACCTGATGCTCTGGAAACGGTTCTGACAGAACTCGAATCAAAAGGCGTATACGTTCGACGCGTCAAGGTGGATGTGGCCTCCCATAGTCCGCAGGTTGACATTTTGGGCGTCGATCTTGCGGCTGTTCTTTTTAACCTTCGTCCTCGCGCCGCACGAATTCCGATGTTCTCTACCGTCACCGGCGAAGCGCTTCGAGGTCCGGAGCTGACAGCCGATTATTGGGTGAGAAATTTGCGGGATCCTGTCTTATTTGGACCGGTTGCAAGTCGCCTAATGGATGATCGTCAGACCCTTTTTGTTGAGATCAGTCCACATCCGATCTTGTCTATTCCGCTCGAAGAAACCCTGAAAGACGCTGGGCACAACGGCATTGTCACTGGTTCTCTCCGGCGCAACCATGATGAACGACTAAGCATGCTGGACTCCCTGGGAACACTCCACGTTCACGGGTCCATCGTCAATTGGAAAGCCCTCTACTCTGCAAAGGGGCGATGCGTTCAGCTTCCAACATACGCCTGGCAGCGCCAGCGTTACTGGATACCGGATCTCCCATCCGATGAGCGACCTTCGCGCCGAGATCCGTCGCGCAGTCGAGCGCGGCTGAGCACACTCCTTTTCCCCGAATGGCGGAAGGTGGAACGCTCCTCAACACCCCAGGATGCGGCGTTTGGGCCATGGCTGATCTTATCAGACGAGTCTGGTACGGGGGAGCAGCTCACCAACATGTTGACGGGTCAGGGCCGAGCAGCGGTGGTGGCCGTTCGAGGATCAAAGACGCGCCGATCCGGTTCAGGTCGATGGGAAATAGATGTGCGCGACCCGTCGGCGTACGACGCGGTTCTCAATGCGGGAATGGACGACGGAGTACCATTCCGAGGGGTAGTGCACCTTTTCAGTCTGGACTGCGGGATGACGGCTTCAACCGAGGACGTGGAGCAGGCGCAAGTTGTCGGCGCGGAGAGCGCCCTCTTATTGGCTCAGGCCGCGTTACGATTGGATCATCCCGTTGGACTATACCTGGTGACGCGCGGCGCAACGCCCGTTCCAGGCAGTCCACCCGTAAACTGTGCGCAGGCTCCAATCCTTGGCCTCGGGCGCACACTGCAGGTGGAACACCCAGAACTTGGCGTACACCTGATAGATGTCGAAGCGCATGGTTGGACCGGGCAAACAGAAGCTCTTCTTGCAGAACTCGTTTGCTCGGACAGTGAGGACGAGGTTTCACTGCGAAGGGATGGAAGGTTCGTTTCAAGAGTGGTGCGCACCTCCGCTGCGGCCGGCGGCCAACAAACTGCGTTGCGCGCCGATGGGACGTACCTCATTACCGGTGGCCTTGGCGGATTGGGAATCTCATTCGCAGAATGGATGGTCAGCCGCGGGGCTAGACACGTCGTGCTCGTTGGACGCAGCGCTCCCAGTCAGGTCGCTCAGAGCGCGATTGCACGGATGGAGTCTACAGGGGCACGTGTGTCCGTTTTTCCGGCCGACATCAGCATTGATGACGAAGTTCGGGGCATCTTCCAAAAAATGGCCCAAGACATGCCACCACTCAGGGGGATCCTCCACGCCGCCGCCGTGCTCGATGATCACGTCGTTTCACGCCTATCGGTCACCTCCATGCGCGAAGTTGCCGCAGCGAAAATGTACGGCGCGTGGCATCTCCACAAGATGGCCCTCTCGCTCCATCTAGACTTCTTCATACTCTTTTCCTCCGCAGCCTCGTTGTTGGGTTCAATGGGTCAGGGTAACTACGCAGCCGCCAATGCTTTCCTCGACTCGCTCGCTCACGCACGTCGTGCACAGGGTTTGCCCGCGGTTTCAATTAACTGGGGTCCGTTTTCGGACGTTGGACTTGCAGCCGCAAAAACCAACCGAGGCGAACGTCTGACAGAATTGGGGTTCCGCTCTTACACGCCTTCGCAGGGACATGACGTACTCGATCTGATTATGCGCGGCACTCCGCCTCACGTTGCGGCAATCGAATTTGACTCGATCGAATTCGCCGGTCTTTGCCACGCATCGGCGGTGCTCCTCGATTCAGCACGATGGTGCCGGCTTCAGGAGAGCGAGCACCTGAGTCAACCCGGTTGGCCCCGCGCTCCTCTCAAGCTGTGTTTCAGCTGGAAGGGGTGGATCGTCGAGCCGCCTTGGAACGTTACATTCGTACCGCACTGGCGCGGATACTCAGACTGACACCGGAGCGTATCGATATTTCAGAAGCTTTCACGCACTATGGCTTTGATTCGCTCATGGGTTTGGAGCTGCGAAATCAGCTCCAAGCGGCGCTGGCAATCCCGCTGTCGATGGCTGACATTCTTACCCACCCTCGCGTTGATCAACTGGCCTCTTTCATTCACGGAAAAATGGCACTGCCCACGTCCGGAGATGCCTCTGGGTCAACTCACGAAACAAGCAAGGAAGGAAGCGGTCAGTGGGTTATTGTTCCTCGGCCTGTCCCCAGTGCTCGAATGCGGCTGTTCTGTTTTCCGTACGCGGGCGGGGCAGCGCCGGTTTTCTCGAATTGGCAACAGGAACTGCCACCCGAAGTTGAACTCTGCGCAATTCAGCTTCCGGGTCGGCACGAGCGGCTTCAAGAAACACCCTTGCGGCGAGTTGAGGACATCGTAGAGGCGCTTGTGCCCGCTCTACTACCTTACCTTGACAAGCCTTTTGCGATGCTTGGCCACTGCCTCGGCGCAATCATCATGTTTGAAACACTCAGGGTTCTGACCACACAACACAAGCGTAAAGCGACCATCGCATTTGCTTCCGCCGCGCCCGGTCCTCACCGGTACCTCGTGCCCGCCTTGTCAACTTTGTCAGATGATGAATTTGCCGACGTACTCCGCTCGATCGGTCTCGCAAACGAAAACGTACTCGTGGATCGAGATGCACAGACGCACTTCATGCCAGCAGTGAAGGCTGACTTTGACGCGGCCGCGCACTACTCGCATGATTCCACAACTCCGCTTGATATTCCGATTGTGGCCATGGCCGGATTGTCAGATCCATTTGCTCAAGTGGAACTCGTTGACGAATGGCGAAGGGTCACGGGTAGACAATTTACAAAAATCACGTTTCCCGGGGGCCACTACTTCATTGTGCCCGAACGCAAAGCCGTATTGTCGCATGTTCGAGAGCACGTTTTATACAGGTTGGCGGCGGAAGAACAACACATCAGCCCACGGCCCCCAAGCGTCTGGATTCGAGATATCCAAAAGGCTGCCAGTACGCGCTGGAATGTACTAATCTTCCCTGGATTGGGAATGAAGGCCGACGGACTCGCAGAAGGCATCCTGGCTGCCAACGACAATGTGAACGTGTCCGTTGTCGACCTGCCCGGGCACGGAGCCCGAGCGTCTGAATTGCCACTTGGGAGCGTGGAGGACATCGCCGAGCATGTTGCCAGGGCGATGGTGACCGAGCCAGACAACCAGGTCATATTTGTCGGGGCCAACCTCGGAGCGCTCCTCGCTTTCCACACGGCGACTTTGATGCTCCGCTCGGGAGTTTCCGGCCTCGCGGGACTAGTCGTGGCGGACAGCATGGCGCCCGACGTCCACTACTACGCCCCGGTGCACCACCTTCCTTCCACGGAGTTTTGGGAACGCCTCCAAAAGTCCAACCTTACTCCCAGCGACGGAGGTGAGCGAGCACTGCGGGCAGCCTATGCCGCACTCAATGCTTACTCGCCTCGCGATCTCCCGAGGCTCAACTCCGAGATCGTTGCAATTGCCAAAGCGGAGGATCCGGCCGTCCCATTCGGGGGAACACGCGCGTGGGAGCGCCACACGAGCGGACTCTTTCGCTTAGAAATGCTCGCATCCGGCTCCGGCAAAGCTGCTCTCATCAATGCTATTGCACAAGCCGTGGCCCTTCAGACCAAACGAAGCTGACCGGGCTCAAATCGCCGACGCCCATCACTCGGGCAGGTTCAGCAGCGCCGGCCCGAGTGGCATGAGGGCCCGCTGACACTCCCGATCGAACTCGGCTTTCTTTGTGTACACTTTCATGTTCACGCCCATCGCGAGATTGGCAACCGAGATGCCCATCGCGACCAACTTGCTCTGTTGGGCAATGTGCATCTGTTCAAGCCCGCTCCGGTGTGACGAGCCCCAATTCTGCATTTCCGTGCGGAACTGACTCTCGTAAGCGTCCATGTCCCAAAAATCGACGTAGATCGTCAGCTTCAATCCGCCGCGAAAGACTTCCTGAAATTTGCGGATGCAGGGTGCGGCAAACTCACCATGACCGTGTCCGTTAACGATCAGCCGCACCCCGCCTTTCTTGTTCACATCCAAGCGGAGCACGCCTTTGGGCCCCTTCCAAATCTCAAACGAGGGCCCGCTCGAAACCATGCGTACGCCGGTATTGTCCTGTGCAGCCATTGCGCCCTATGCCTAGCAGCGTTGCGCGCCCAGGTAAAGGGACCGTGTTTATAGTCCGCCGCTCGCCGCTTTTTCGAGCTTTGGCAACAGCATTTTTGCGAGACTCCCATCTTCGGTCACGGGCAGCCCGCCGAGAACGAAGAGCACCACGCGGTCGCCTTTTTGGCCGACGAAATAATACCCAACGTAGCCTTGGGGTACACTGAGCGCGACAGACGTGCTTCGATCACCCCACTTGATCCAGTCGTCGCGTGGCACCTCCGAAAGATCGGAAGTCATCATTCCAAATACGGCTTTTGCCCCCAGTTTCATACCCACGTATTGACCATCGGCGTCTTTGCGCGACGCGGTGCGGGTAACCTGACTGCTGATGTACACTGGAACCTTGCCGTTGGTATCGTCATACTCGTAGGTGAGGTCTACACTGCCATCAATGTACCAAGTTCGTTTGATCGTTTCGAACTTTGCGTCTTTCTGAAATGAAAGACCGGCGGTCACATCTTCTACCGTGATCAAGAGTTCCCGATCGGACGGTTTCGGTTCGACATCAAAGCCTGCAAAACAACCGTATCCCAGAGCGCCTGCGACAATCACAACGGCTGGAATAACGAACCAAGCGGCCTTTTTCTTTGGTGAGTTTGGAGGCCCGGGCGGATTTTGTGCCGTGTGTACACCCGGCGCTTGGAAAGGCGACGGTAGTCCGGAAGTTGTGGGCAAGTAGGGCGATGGTAGATGCCCACCTGACAATCCCGATGGCGAATCGACAGAACCGGAGTTGGGATTTGACTGGGACATTTGGTTTGTACCGTGGGCTTCAGACTATCACTCTTGAAAGCGCGCTGCTCAGTCTTCCGTCGCGGCTTTTTCTCCAACCAACGCGATTAGATTTTTTTCAATGGTTGCGCAAATTCGTTCGAGCGGCAGATCGTTGTCGTCTTCTCCAAAGGGGTCTTCGATTTCAACTCCGATCTCCTCAATGCCAAAAAAAGTATAGGCGAGAACAAACACCAAACCGAGCGTTGCCCAACCAAACGTTTCGATCAGCGCAAACGGAAGCGAGAAGCAGTAGAGCACAAGCGCTCGGCGCAGATGAACAACGTACGCAAACGGAAGCGGGGTTCGATGAATGCGTTCACACGCGCCGATGTAGTCAATTAAAAGTTGAACGTTTTGATCGAGGCTCATTTGTTGGTAGTCGCTGATCACGCCGCGTCGTTTCGCTTCATCGAGCAACGTGGAGATGCGAACCGAAATGGCGAGCGGTACATGCTGCGCGGCGAGCACGGTTTCTCGTTCGCTGTCAGGCAGCTGTGAGGCAACGGGCCCGAGGCCACGTTTTCCGCGCAGCGAGCACATTGCCGAGTACGCCCAAACGATCGTCCAGAGAACGATCTTTCGATGGAGATCGGGAGCGTCGCGGAGCAACACCAACGACGAGCGAGCGAGGTTTCGCGTTTCGTTCACCATGCCGCCCCACTGCTTTCGTCCTTCCCAAAAGCGGTCGTACGAAGCGTTGGTGCGAAAGACAAGAAGCAGGCCCAGCGCAAGCCCCACAAGGCTGTGTACAGTTGACGGAATTCCCACGCGGACGAGATGGCGATCGATGAGGACCACGCCGGCCGACCACACAACCACCGTCACAACACCGGGCAAGATTTCTCGGACCATGGAGCCCTTGACATCGAGCAGGTGGTCCCACCACTTGTGCGCATCGTAATCGATCATTGTCGTTTTTCTCGTTTTGCGGAGCTTTTTTATACGCCCCGAACAATCATGAAACGAACCTGAACGGCGGCGCGCAATACATCGCATGGGATGCGCAGGTCGCCAAAGAAAACCAACGGCTCGGCGCAGAAATGAACTTCAAGTGTCGCGGACGCGGCAGATGCACGCGGTCACAGAGGGGGCATGCGCGCCGCGTTTCACCTTTCGCATGCGTACACATGCACCGCGCGCGTCATTCAACCGTCGTGCGATCGGACTCAACGGCAAGCAAGTGTACACAATCGCTGCTCCAGCCCATAGTCAAGCGAGCACCCGGAGCGGCGTACACAATCTGCACGAAAACGAGAGTGCGCTTTGCGCGAGAAAGGCAGCAATCACGCGGAGACGCCGGGCGCACGAAGTCGACAAGCAGTTCCGGGTGCGGCGCGCCATCGATCGCGGGTAAGATCCGATGATGCGAAACGGTCAGCTTTGGGTCGCCGCCGCGGCCACTCTTACCTTTGCGATTACACAAGGCCATCTCGCGGACGCGTGCGGCGGTTGTGTTGTTCCACCCGGCGAAAACACGGTGGTCACGGGGCATCGGATGATCTTGAGCGTGTCAATGCAGCAGACAACGCTCTACGATCAAATCGAATATGCCGGCAACCCAGAATCGTTTGCGTGGTTTCTACCCATTCAGGGTCAAGTGGAAATTGGTCTTTCAAGCGATGCCATGTTCGCCTACCTGGGGGACGAATCGCAGGTGACCGTTTTGCCACCTTGGGTGCCGTGCAACTCGGGAACGGATGAAGCTCTTGCGTCCTCAAGCGACGGCAAGTCAGGCAGCGTAAATATCGCCCCTGAAGAAGAGGTCAACGTCATTGCTCAAGAAGTGGTGGGCCCTTACGAAACCGTTCAGCTTGAAGCGGGCAGTCCCGATGCGCTGATCAACTGGCTCACCCAACATGGGTATGCCGTGCCCGCCGATGTGGAACCTGTCATTGCGGGTTATCAACAAGAGGGGTTTGGCTTTTTGGCAATGAAATTGGTGCCGGGTGAAGGAGTCAACTCCATGCGCCCGGTACGCGTCACGTCACCGGGAGGTGGCCTGACCCTTCCACTTCGAATGGTGGCCGCCGGAACGGGCGCCGTTACACCGGTCACCCTGTACGTGGTCAGTGAAGGCCGGTATGAAGTGGCGGGTAGACCCAACCTTCAGGTCAACCCGGCACTTCTCGTGTGGAACTGGGATGAAGGCATCAGCAATTACAGAATTCTGCGCGACCAAATGGTCGACAATACCGACGGAATGGGTTTTCTAACCGAAAGCGCAGGGGCTTTTTCCAAGTCGTCGCTGGTCAACCGCGTCACTCAAACCATTGAGATCAATCCCGGTACAACCGGTTGGGGAAACCCTGAGAGCGGAGCGACCGAACTTGAAGATGCCACGGCCGATCTTGAAACGCTTTTTGCCGGCCAGAATGAAAAGGACATTTGGCTCACTCGCCTGTACGGCAGGCTCAGCAGAAAGGCCCTTGAAACAGACCTGACGCTTTCAGCTTCAGCCGACCAAGACGAAGTGGACCGTTACCTTCAGGCTACCATTGGAGTAGGTACCTACCCATGTCGCAAGGGCACAATGCTCGCCTGCGCTGTCAACTCAAATACGTCGTCACCGCAGGCCATTTGGGCACTCGGCGCGGCCATTGCGGCGCTCTGTGCACGGCGCGGCAAATCTTCCCGTCCGCGCTGACGCTATTTACCTCGTGAGTGGCAACTGCCACCGTTCAAACGTGGGGTTGGCATCTGCGACCGACGCCGGAATGTTAATCGCGTACAGATACCCATCGGGGGCAATGGCAAGACGCGATCGACTTTTGGCTGTGTACACAAGCGCACCTGCCCCTTTTTCATCATATTTCCAAATGGCGCCGTCGTTTCGGGCTACGTAAACCGATCCGTCAAAGAAGTCGCGCACCATTCCCGTCACCGGGCTGTCAGACGTGGTCCAAATAGCGCTGTCGGCATCGGCCAGACGCAGGAGCATGATGTCGCCCCCTTCAAGAGCAACGAGCATGTGAAGCGCATCAAACGGGGTGGATGCGTACACCCGCGCCGGGAAGGTAGTAACAACGGTGCTTTGATTGGTGGCAAGATCAAGCCGATGGTAGTCACCATTTTCGTTGACATTGCCCACATAAAGAACGCGATCGGTGCCGTAGGTTAACCCGGCCGGTCCTGTATCAATTGCTCCTGAACCAAACGGCCCCATGCCGGTTGTAAATGTTTGGGAAGGAATCACCAGCGGCAACGTATTCGTGGCAGGGTCAAAGTGAGAAACGCCCTGCGGTGTCGACTGCAACTGGCATCCACACGCGGCGCAACAGATGTATGAAAGCGCCACTTCCAAATCTTCAGGCGGCGGCGGTTTGGGGCCCACTCCAGTGCCCGACTTGGGTACCACAATATTTTGGAGAACACTCACTTCTCCCATATTCAGGTTGGTTACACCCGGGTAGGTAGATGCGGTGCCGTCGGCCGACATGGACCGAAGGTAGTCGGGGCCAGAAATGAGAGTGACTCCCCAAGCAGTGCACGTTGGGTCAAATTCAAGATCAACGAGGCCATTTCTAAAACTGTTATCGTGGAGAGTTCCAACTTCACCCGGAGTTCCAACAGGTGCGGGAGAACAACCGATAGAACGTGTACACGCGCATGCCGAACCCCAACAGCCCTTGTCATCACAGTTGACCCCGGCGCACGGAACGCGGGGAAAACACTGATCTGCCCCGTCACACATGGAACCCGGACCACAAACGCGATTGCCACATTGTTCAGGTTCACTCGTTGTTAGACACGCGGTGCCAATGGGTACACATTGCCCCTCGGCGGCGTCGGAAACATCACACGCCGTCCCTTCGGCGCATGGGGTTGAGCCTACCCTTCGGCAGTCAACAACGCACTCACCTGCCAGGCAGATTTCGCCGGGCTTGTTGCAGTTGGCGGCGTTGCACGATTGGGTAGTTCCGCCGGTACCGCCGGTGGTGGCGGTGCTGCTGCCTCCCGCTCCCGTGGCTCCCTGGCCACCCGTCCCCGAGGTTTCACCCCCGTCACAGGCGGCCAAAAACAAGCCGGTTGCGCTGAAAATGAGAAGGGCGCCGAGGGAAGAGCGAAACATTCATCGAGCATACAGGAGAGGTGCAATACAGTTCAACGGCTCGTTTTGCGGGTTGCATTTTATCAAAATCTCCCCTTCCGTTTTTGATAGCCGCCGAAGTATGGTGCGCGCATGAGTGACTCTTCGTGGTCTGTGGCCGAACTACCCAATTTGCAGGGTAAGGTCATTGTTGTCACAGGTGCCAACAGTGGAATTGGGTTGGCCGCGGCGCGCGCCTTGGCACTGGCCGGGGGTGAGGTGGTGTTCGCGTGCCGAAATCTCACCTCGGCGGCTGAAGCTGTGGAGTCTGTTCGACGAGAAAAGCCCAATGCCCAGGTGAGCGCCCAGAGCCTCAATCTGGCGAGCCTCGCGTCGGTGCAAGACTTCGCCCAGCAATTTGCGGCCAAATACTCCCAACTTGACATTCTCATCAACAATGCCGGCGTTATGGCGCTGCCTTTTGGCAAAACCGCCGACGGGTTTGAAATGCAGGTGGGTACCAACCACTTTGGTCACTTTGCCCTCACCGGGCGGCTCTTACCTCAATTGCAAAAGAGCCCATCTGCCCGTGTTGTCACAGTGAGCAGCCGCACGCATGAAATGGGGAGTATCGATTTTGATAATTTGCAAAGTGAAAAAGGTTACCAAAAATGGGCGGCGTACAGCCGCAGCAAGCTCATGAATCTTCTCTTCGCATACGAGCTTGACAGGCGGTTGCGTACCCATCGGGTCAATATTCAGAGCATCGCATGCCACCCCGGATATGCCGCTACCAACCTTCAAACAGCGGGGCCAAGGCAAAAGGGTTCCACGTTTTTTGTCGGCGTGTGGACCCAACTCAACAACATGTTTGCCCAAACATCTGAAAATGGAGCGCTTCCCACGCTCTTTGCCGCGGCGTCACCCAGCGCCGAGGGGGGAGACTACATTGGTCCGGGTGGCCCGTTTGAATTGTGGGGGGCTCCCAAAAAAGTACGTTCGACGGCGCGTTCGCGCGATGCAAACCTCGCTGCCCAACTTTGGGAAGTGTCAGAATCGCTCACCGGGGTCACTTACCGTTTTACAAACTGAAGGGTCCGAGGCTCTTCCATATCGGCGGCAGCCTCGTTTTCACCGTCTTCAAGCCTGCGCGCAAAAACTCCGCCGATTTGCATTAGAACGGAGGGGTGACGGTACGCGAACGAAATGAGATCTGTACTTGGAATAACGTAGAGTTCACAAGGCGTCAGAGCGCGCGCTGTCAAATGCCTTGGACGCCTTGAAAAGAAGGCGGTTTCGCCCAAAAGTACACCCGGTTGAACCACACCCAACACGTGGCCGAGGGCCGCGAGTTGAATTTCTCCCCGAATGGGTAGAAACACGTCGGCGCTCTCTTCACCTTCCCAAAATAGAGTTTCACCCGGCGCAAGAACAATTCTGGTGAGAACGTGGCTCAACGCCATGACCGACTCGGCGGGCACGCGGGACAACACGTTGGATGTTTCCAAAAGGGTGAGCCTCGCGAGCGTATTTTCCGCGGCCAAATCGGTTTGAAAATGGACAACATGCGAGTAGAGCCGAGCGTCGGTTTCATGCAAGAGACCAACATCGGGCGCGGGTAGATGTTTTGCGCGAGCGCTGAGCGCGCTTGGAAATAAGGCTCGAACGCGTTCGCTCGCCAGGTGCGCAACGTATTTGAGCGCGTCGGAAGCTCCCTCGCTGAAGCTCTCCAGAAAAAAAGCGCTCTCCCGATTCAACACGTCGCGATCACCGGGGCGCAAAAGGCCTTGTTCGCGCAAAAGGCGCCAGAGGAGCGCCCGGTATCGTTTGTACAAATGGCGCGCCGCGGGTTCTGAAATGCCTTTGCACCGCACCGACGCTGCGAATGCCGCCACAACGTTTTCTTCACCTACCTGTTCGTTCTCTGGGTAGAGCGGGAGTAAATTGGCATGGACCCCAAGGTGCTCTCGGGCCAACGCCTCCACATATTCAGGATCGCGACCGGTGAGGTCAAGGTGGAGCCAACCCGCATGGTAATACACATACTTCAAAAAATCGTCGGCATATTCAGAGTTGATGTCGGCAATGAGAGCCTGCCTCAAGTCAAGCTGTTTACCAATCGCGGTGGGTAGATCGCCCGACTCTGCCAACATGCGCTGGGTTTCAGCATCAAACATACGCTGGGCAACCGCGGCGCGCTGCACCGTTGTATCCCCCATTTTCCCCGCGGCATTTAACGCGAATAACACATCATGATAACTCATTGTCGCGGCGTCTTTGACGCCTATTCTGGGAGACAACCCGTTTAAGACGCGCTCCACAAGCTCGCGCGCGCGGGTGCGTTCAGCCGGGGCCATGCGACGAAGGGTAAGGGCCCTCGCAAACCGGTTTGCAACCTGTTCTTCTTCCCACGGGTTTGAACCGAATTTGCCATGGGCATGGCGCAGGTGATGCGCCAGTTCATGCGCGATCAACCGAGGCAAAAACACTTCAAAAAGCGCGTGCAACTCCCCCTCATCTCCAGCGGTTAACACCGAGGCAAGCACCATTGTTTGGAGCTTACCCACGGGGGTTTGAGGGTTGGGTACCGATAGGTAGATTTTACGATCGGCAATGCTGTAATAACTCATCACGCCGTCACCGCGACGAATGCCAATGTCAGGGTGAACCGCAATGCCGTGCGCGCGCAAATCCGCAACGAGCGAGTCAAACGTGCGCTTTCCGTAGGCGAAAAGGTCCGGCAGAGAAGGCTCAGTCATAACAGCGCCGGCTTAAACATTGGTTGGAAAGAGGCGCAATTGCTTGGGCCACGGTTTGGGAAGAATTACCGGCGGCTCGACAACCGGTGCACCCCGCTCGCGGAGCAACGCCGTGAGCGCCTGAGCATGTTCGGGAGCCGCAGCGTCGGCGGGATTGTTGAAGTAAACAAACGTGTCGAGTTTAAACCCCACAATTCGATCTGCCCAGCGCGCAAGCTGCTTTTGACTATACCCCGGCTTGTCAGGTTGCCCCTGATGCAACCGGACATACCCAAACCCGCCGGTGGTAAGAACGCGGGGCTTTTGCCCCAGACGATCTGAAACAACCCATGCCGCACCCGCGCGATCCAACAGGTCGAGCACGTTGCCCGTAAACCACGAGGGATCTCGAAAGTCAAACGCGGCTTTGATCCCCACGGGTAGAGTGGAGATAAACTGTGACAGCCGTGGAATATCCACTTTGATGAACGCCGGAATTTGAAACAGTATAGGGCCCAGTTTTTTGCCCAATCGTTCAGCCCGAACCCAAAACCCGGAAAGCGCCTGTTCAGCATCGCGAAGCCGATAGTGGTGGGTGATGAGCCTGTGGGCTTTGAGTGAAAACACAAACCCGTTTGGAACGGATTGAAACCACCGGTCAATGGTGGCAACGCTTGGAACGCGGTAAAAAGAGCTTGCAAGCTCCACCGTTGGAAACTGACTTGCCAACATGGAGAGCCATATTTTCTGCGGCCATGCAGGCGGGTAGAACGGGCCGCGCCACGACGCATATTGAAAACCGCATGTGCCCACGAAGACGCGCACCGCGCGCATCATAGCCGAAGCGCCCGCCCCATGTACACTTTTCGCGTGTACTCCCTGGACAACCGCACCCTCGCGGCGTAAAACCGCCGACGCTGGTCAACAAGGAGATCGACGGCGCCGCGCGCTCGCCGGTCGCGCCGAAGGGAGGTAATCATGGGAGCACTTTCAGCACTGAAAAGGGGGATTTTCGGCATTCAGTTCAACATCCCCGCCGCATGGCAGATGGCGAAGGATGAAGAAACTCATTTAGAACTCGCCGATACAGAAAAAGGGGTGCAGTGGCACTTTTTCTTTTTTCCAGATCTTCACATGGACATTTCTAAGGCGGCTCAACCTTACCTTGCTGCGAGTCTGCCTGCGTACGCTCGCCTGATGTTTGAACAGGTATTTCCGGTGCTTAACGCGGACAATCCCAAGGCCGAACCGCGCACCAAAGATCCCGCGTGGTCACCCCTTGTCGATGTGGAATATGTGACTGTCGGCGGCGCGCCGGCCCTCAGAACCATCCATCGAATGGCATACCAACCTGGGCGTGAAATTCACCTGGGGCACGTGCTTGTACCTTTAAAAAGAGGCCTATTTGAGGCGCGTGTTGTCACGACCGATTCTTTTACCGGGGGAAGGGAATGTGTGGTGATGCTCAAAACGGACAGGGATGCCGGCGCCGGGGAAACAACCATCCCTCCTCAAGCGCAAATGGATGATCCCAAATATGACGCTTCTTTCCCCGAACATTGCCTATCTCGCGCACGGGCGGCACTCCAATGGTTTACCCTTGAGTCGGGAGCACTGGTGAGGGGAGCCGGTTGTCAACCCTCTGCCGCGTGAAATTGTACTCCGAAGGGTTGACTGTGGCTTCACCCCGCCGCCCGGGTTTACCGTGGATGTTGCATCAAACGAGATGCACACGTCGCTCACGCGCGTTGCGTTTTGCGGCACCGACGGTATTGAACAATTGCAGATTTTTCCGCTGCAAAAGGGTGACCTCGCACCCAACATTACCGCCTCGGCGCGGCGGATCGCGTATGAACTTCATGAGGCAAGTGAGGTTCAAAACATTCAGGTCAATGTCCAACAGCTACCCAACCTATTTGGCAAGCCGAGCGCTGTGGCGGTGGTAAACGGTGATGGACACCGGGGACCGTTGCTCAACGTCTTTTGTTTCTTTTCCGACGAGAAAAACCGCCCGTGGTGCATGTCACAATCGGGCACCGCGGCGATGCCGGCCGAGGTCTTGGTCCAAGGGTTGGTCGCGGCGATGCGGTCATTCCGTCATCTGAAAAGTTAACCCGGATTATTCGCGAGGACTCCGCGCGGTGGTCCGCACCCTATTTCACCTTGCAATCTCGCACGAGGGGCAGCGGAACTACCCATGCCGCGCCCTCGGCGACGGACAATAGCGGCGACCGCAATCGCACCTGCATGTACCTTGCGTCTTGGGTTGGACCGTCAAAGTCAAACGCGGTGCCTGCGGGGATAGTGCCCACCTGCTCCACTGTATCAAACAACTTTGCAGACAAGGGAAGAGCGGTTTGACATGTCATCCCACGGGAGGGTAGAAATGGAACAAAGGGTGTCTTGTGAATGAAGGGGAGAGACGCTTGCACTTCAGGCGTGTGAGAAGCGAGGGGCGCCGTTGCAAAAAAGCCGGCAAGCACAAGATCGCCGTGGTACCAAAGCACGTGTGAATGGGTAGGTGTTTCTTCCGCCACCATGAGAGCCTCGCCGCTGTCCCACGCAATTTGGTCGAGCCGAGCGGGGCTATTTTTTTCGGGTGATAAGGTTACAAGATGCCGCGGTTCAAGCGAGCGCCACGAAAGGGAAGATGGGGTGAACCCGAGAGCGATTGGCGCCGCACTTGGGAGAGAGTGATTTTCTTCAAACGAAAGTTCGTCACAACGCACCTTTGCGGCAAACGGCGTTTGGAGCGCGGTAAACGTGGCGGGCGGAACAAGTTTCAACTCCAACCGTTCCCCCGTAACTCGCGTTACTTCAAAAGCCCGTCCCGACAGGGGCATGACCATTCTATCAAACACAATGGGGCCTTTGGGGTGGAGCAACACCGCATTGGCGGGAGTCCACGCCGAAAGTGTTACCCCGTGGGCAGACAGGGTAATTTTGGCCCCCTTTTTGGTGGCATCCCCTTGATAAAATGTGACTGTCAGGTCTTTGGCAAACGGCGACCTGGCGTTTGCAAAACAGCCTGAATCTATTGAAAAACAAAGTGGAATATTGGACTCTCTGCCGTAGGCGAACGGGCCTTTATACTCACAGCCCACCTCACCGGGTGTGGGAGCGGAATCTTCAGCAATGGCCGATGCGGTTAGGCTCGCCTGAGGAACAAAAATGGTAGGTTCTTGGGGAGAAGTTCCGCTGCATGCACAACAATAAAACGCTGCAAACAGGCCGGCGCGAGGCAGCAAATGGTTTATAAACACGGGATGCTCGCAGAAGCCCCCGCGGTGGCAGCAATGTATAGACGCAGGTAGTCAGCGTGAACGTGGATTCCCGTCACTTCAACCTTGTGCGCCTGCGCTTTTAAGCAGCCACGCCCTTCTCCAAACGAGAGATCGGTGGAGAGTTTGTCTTTGGCGGCGGCAACTCGCGCTCCAATGTCAAGCTTCATGGCAGCCCGGGCCTGATCGCGAATGGTATTGCCATCAAACGCGGCCTTCAGTCCGAGGAGAAAGCTGCTTGTTTCAATGGTAGGTTCAAGGTCTGGAATGCGAAGTTCGTTGTCAACAACGGTGGGGTGACCGGTCATGTACAAGTCGCCGTCAAGATCGGCGTCAATACCGCTTTTTTGCACCTTTCCGGCAATGTGAAGTTTGAGCACCAGTTGATCTTTAGATGCGTACACTTCAGGCTTTTCGAGGTAAAGTTCAGGGTAGGTTTTTGAAAAATAATATTTACCGTTGGTGAAAATCGACCCCATGGACTTGGCCAGTTCATTGTATGAAGCTGCAACGGGAATGGTCACCGTAAACGGCCCCGACGCGAGGCTGGAAACGTTGGCAAGAGGCGGCAGCGGAGGCTGCTCAGACTCGGGACCGCACGGAAAGGTAATGCTCGGGGCTACCACCAGAGCAATGTCTTTTTCAATACCACCGGCAAGCACTGTGGGCCCGGCTTCAACCCCAACGAGCTTGAGCCTGGCGCACCCTTCTGCGTCACCCATGGGAATGGGTAGAGGGCGAGCCAGCCGCTCATAAGCGGGGGCAATGAGGGGTTTGAGATCGTATGAAAATGCGGCCAATTTGGCCTGCACTGTGGACTTTAATTTTTCGAGAACGTCGGCCGCCGCGTCTGCCAGTTTGACCACTTTGTCGGTTGAAGAAACTTGTACATCGACCGACTGCAACTTGGCCTCGTACTCGGCGGTTACAACCGGTTCGGCGACGATTTTAAAATCAAGCCCCACGTCAAGACTGCTCACCGGCATGTCAAGGTTTGCGTCGACATGCAATTCTATCCCAATGCGACCCTGACCAAAGCTCACTTTGGCGGGGCTGCGAGTATAGGTATATTTGCGATCGCCCCGAACGAATGGAAATGTTCCCTCACCTGATTTGGGTAGAGCTTCTTCAATTGCCGCTTCCAGCCCTTTGCCCGTGATGGTTGTGTGGACAACCACCTTGGAAGGTGTTGGGTCGGCCAGTGGTTCGGCGGGTGATGCCGGTGGGCGCGAAGGATAAACCGGCGTGAGTGAACTCGTGCAACCGGTGGCAACAAGAACGAGCAGAGCGGCGCCGGCAAAACGAATGCGGATCATGCGTGCACATCCAACCGCAGGCGGCGCCCTCGTGTCAACGGGTGACGTACGTTTAAAAATGGCTTGAAACAAGGCGCCGCGTGTGCTTTTTGGCGAGCGCAACACTCGGCGCTTTACAGCGCAAAAAGATTATGAGATGGTGCGCGCACGTTCAGTGCCGGAGCAAATGCCCATGTCGCTTGATCACGAATCAAATCCCATTCCCACGGCTGTCAAAGAACTGTTGGCGCTGTTTGACGGCCCCCTTTCGAGCGTTCAATTTCCCGATGTGGATGGGCCGGCGTTGCGCGAGCACGTTGCCGCCGTTGATGCGGCCGTGCGCGACGTAGAGGCCGCCGCCGCCGCATGGGCAGAAGCAAAACGTGCCGTTGACGCTCGGTTGGAAACATTGCTTTCAAAGGCTCAGCGCGCTCTTGCGTACGCACGTGTGTACGCAGAAGACAAGCCCGAGTTAGACGCTCAGCTTGCGGCGCTCATTGTTCCCAAGTGGGGAGATCCGCGGGGCAAGGGTACACCTGAAACGGTGGCCGCGCGCAAACGCGGTCGTCAAAAGCGGGTGGACGTTGCCCCCGCCAAGAATGAAAACGTTGTCAACCTCCTCCCTGAAAGTGTACCCCCTCCCAGCGCCGTCGAGGCCGAGGCTGAAGCTGAGGCTGAAGCCGCCGAGTAAGCGGCGTCATGCCAAGACCTGACGCGTTTCGAACCTGAGTTGCGCGAGTTGTGCAACACCCTTCCACGGAGACAGGTTGCGCAACGGTCGGGTTGTGCAAAACACCCATGGGAAGGTTGTCCACTTGCGCAATTGGCTTTTCTACCCAACCCGATAAAGTCTCCACCATTTCCAGCTCATAAAAGCCATTTTGCCCATTGGATCGCGCATGGCGCGCAGCTTGCCAATGGCGCGGCCGTGCGCAAGAACGTTTTAACATGGGTGGCCTTCGCGGCGACGGCGGGCGTTTTGGCCGGCTGTCAGGCGGCGGCTGGAAACGGTAACCTCGACGAGGACGTGGGCGAAACCGAGTTTCCGCCCGTGAACGCTGATGACAAATACTTTAAGCCCGGGCCTGTTCTGGCGACCCCGGACGATAAAGAACTGGCCCTGAGGTTTGACTACCACCAGGATGTGATTTCAGTTCACAAGTTTACCTACGTGCTGCGGGACAACCCGGCCATGCACATGGACTTGGCCGACATTACAGGCCTCAAGATCCCTGAAGATGCCGGGTCTGAAAAGCCCAAGGTTTTGCCCAAGTATAAAAACATGAGCCTACCCGTCAAATACGACGCGCGGGAACAGGGCGTGGGGCTGCCGCCCATTCGCAATCAAGGGCAATGTGGAAGTTGTTGGGCGTTTGGCTCGGTAGCCGCGGTGGAAGCGGCCATTGCCATGTACGACAAACAAATTGTCAACCTGAGTGAGCAGTATATTCTCGACTGCTCGGGAAAGGGAACGTGCGGCGGCGGCTATTGGGCATATAACCTATTTTTGAGCCCCGGCGGCGCGATGGAACAAGAATATCCCTACACGGGGTATGACGGCGCGTGCAAGAGCAACAAAGTTTCACACCCGTACAAAATTGAGAGTTACCACGGCCTGCCTGACAACGACATTGAAGCCATTAAAGGCGCAATTTATCAATACGGCGCCGTCGGTGTAACCATGGCCGTCTGCGGGTCGTTCCCGGGGTACGGCGGCGGGGTGTATGACTCCAACGAATGCAACTGGGTAGGTTCAAACCATATTGTTGCGCTTGTTGGGTGGGATGACAACATCCAGCACAAGAAGGGCAAAGGCGCATGGATCATGCGCAACAGTTGGGGCGAGAGCTGGGGAAACAAGGGGTACGCTCTCATGGCGTACGGCACAGCGGGTATCGAAGAAAACGGCACATACGTTATTTATAAGCCGGAAGATCCTACCGACACCGACGGTGACGGCGTCACCGACGTTCACGATAACTGCGACGCCCTTCAAAACGCCGACCAACGTGACTTGGATGAAGACGGAATGGGAGATGCGTGCGATGCCACGTTTGACCCATTTGAAAAGGCGGTTGCGCTGAGCGACGACGACAGTCGCAAAGTGGACTTGGGTTTCTCCTTCCCATTTTTTGGTACAACCTATTCATCGGTGTACATCAACTCCGACGGCAACCTAACCTTTGGACAAGGTGACGGTCAGAGCGAAAACCGCTCGGTTCAGCGGTTTCTCACCCTCGCCCCGCGCATTGCGGCACTCTACGCCGATCTGAATCCGGCGGCCGGCGGTAAGGTTCTTTACGGCAAGCCCACGCCTGACAAGTTTGTTGTCAAGTATGAAAACGTTCCGCTCTACGGGAAAAATGGCACCAACTCGGCCACGGTCACCCTCGACAAAATGGCAATGTGACCGTTCAGGTTGGGACAACAAGCGGCTCGGAGTACGTGATCGGCGTTTCAAAAGGTGGCCAAGGCAACAGCGCTTCAGAGTCGGACTTGTCTACCCAGTCCGCCGTTTCGTACGGTGGAACCAAAGCGGTTTTCCAAAGCTTCGGCAGTGGAAAGCCGTTTGATATGTCGGGCAAAACAGTCACCTTCACAAGTGATGCGGCGCCCGTTCCCGAGCCGGATCCCAACAATCCCGACCCTGAGCCGCAACCCAATGTGCCCACCGAAGAAACGTTGTCCATGGCCGACGACGATTCGAAAGCGGTCGATTTGGGCTTTTCGTTCCCGTATTTTGGAGCCTCTTACTCCAAAGTGTACGTTAACTCCGATGGCAACCTTACCTTTGGTCAGGGTGACAACGCCACGGCCGAACGTTCGGTGAGTCGCTTTTTGACAACCTCGCCGCGCATCGGTGTTGTGTACGCAGACCTCGATCCGTCGTCGAGCGGAACCGTCAGCGTGAAACATGACAGCGCCGACTCTATTACGATCAGCTACAAAAACGTTGCTTTCTGGGGTCAAAGTGCGGCCACCGCCAACGCAAGCGTCACCCTTTCGGCTTCGGGGCTTGTCACGCTGAGCTATGGAAACGTGGCCGGCTCGGCAATCGCGGGTATCTCGTCGGGCGGTTCTGGAAACACCGGATCTACCATGGACCTTTCTACCCAGTCGGGTGAAATTGGATACGGCGGCGAAAAGACCATTTATGAAGCGTTCACCAAGGCCAAACCGTTTGACCTGTCGGGCAAAACGATTTCGTTCTCCGCCTCCGACGTGGTGGATCCCGATCC
The DNA here is from genome assembly GCA_016712345.1 of Polyangiaceae bacterium. GTDB lineage: Bacteria > Myxococcota_A > Polyangia > Polyangiales > Polyangiaceae > JADJRH01. The sequence continues at coordinate 4,958,326 of JADJRH010000001.1, read as the reverse complement.
CGAACCTGAACCCAATGTTCCCACCGAAACGTCGCTGACAATGGCAGACGACGATTCAAAAGTCATCGACCTGGGGTTCAGCTTCCCGTTCTTCGGCGGATCGTACACCAAGGTGTACGTTAACTCGGACGGTAACCTGACCTTTGGACAGGGCGACAACTCTACTGCCAAACGCGACCTGAATCGGTTTTTGACGGGTGCGCCGCGCGTGGCAGTGCTGTACGCCGACCTTGACCCGAGCGCTTCGGGCGCGGGTATGAGCTACTCCAAAGACGGGTCAAAAGTGACAATCAACTATGTCAACCTACCCATGTGGGGCGAACAAGGTGGCAACACCGTGAGCGTAACGCTGGAGCCGAGCGGGGCAATCACCGTCAATATGGGCTCGGTAAGCGTCTCCTCGTGCATCGTGGGTGTATCAAAAGGTGGAAGTGGCAACACCGGTCAAGAAGTGGATGTGGTGGGCGGTGATGTCCACTACGACGGCAAGGGTGCGGTCTACCAGGCGTTTGGTAACTTCCCCTTCGTTCTCGACGGCGCCAAGGCCACGTTCATGAAGTGAACAAGAGTTGGGGGGAAATCGCGTGAACAGGGTGCCCGCCGCGGATCGCCTCCGCGGCGGGCTTTTCTTTTGGATGGTAGATTTTTTGCCGAGCAGTTGAATTGGGTAGGCGGCGCCTATTGGGTTGTTCAGGGATCGTCGAGAAAAATGGTCACCTTCACGCCGGGGGCCGTGGGCGATCGAAGGCCAACGCCCGGGCATAATCCGGCCGTCAGAATGCCGCCGTCGGCCACCAAAGCGGATGACCCAACGGCGAGGATCTGACCATCTTGTTCAATGCGAAAGTCCATTCCATTGGCAAGCGCGAGGTCGGCAACGGACACATCCACCGGATGAGGTGGGGCGATGCCTGCGCGCGCCTCGTTTAGCGTGGCGCACGTTTCAGGTTCAGTCCCTCCAGACGTCTTGATACAGACTCTGGCGTTGGCCTTGAGAGCGACGTCGGTCACGACGGCCTGAGCCAAACGAACGCGGTAACGCGCAGACTTGGGTAGGGATGCGGAACAGGCTCCATCAACGCGGCGGCGACCCGACGCGCATTTTTGGCAATACATGGGGAACTTTTCACACCACGAGTTGGCCACCTTTTTTTCGGTGTCTGGACAGTCAACACCGGCACAACAAACATTGGAAGGTGGTGTCGTCGTCCTCCGGGGTGGCACAGTCAACTGAGACGTGGGGGTTGGTTGAGTGTCGGTTTTCGGGGGTGAATCCAGTGTAACGCAGCCGCTTTTCCAAAGGAGGGCTGCCACTACAACTGTACCAACAACACCAACGAGAGCGCCCAGAACGCCCGAGCTTGTCCCGCGTTTGGGGACTCCCGCCGGGGACACGTCCGGGATGCTCATCACCGCAGGTGCCCCACTGGGAATGGGAAGATAGCCGTCGGCGCGAACCGCTTCAGGGGGTCGGGAAGGTTGAGGGGATGGGGTTGGTTGAGAATCACGCGGTTGCGAATGAAATGAAACGGGGGGTTGGTAGACCGTTTCGACAACCGTTGCCGGCACAGCCGGATTGGGAGGTGCCGGTGCCGTTTCTGTTTTGACTGGAATGTGTATGGGCTGGGCCGGGACTTGTACAAGTGGAGCAGATATGGGAGAAACCGGGGTTGGCCGCCACGGTTCAAAAGGTACACCGGAAGCGCCGCGCGGTCCGTACCCGAGGGGAGAGGACATGGGCGTTGTGCGAACGTTTTCAACCGGCACATAGGCGTGTTTTCCAGCGCGAACCTCGTCGACAGTTTCTCTCACTGTGCGCGCCACGGAGGCCCACGCGTCGTCTCGGTGATGCCACTGGCGAACGGGATTGCCGCCTTCGGGTAAAATTTTGATCCCTTCGAGGGGGTTTCCGTGAAGTGTACACGAACGAAGTTTGACGGGTAGAACGCGCATGGTTGATTGCAGCGCGAGCATTGTCTTGAGTTCGTGTTCGCAGTCTTCAGAAGCCAGGTAGTCAGGACTGATCAAGGGCAATACAATGCGCGCTTCGCGAATTTTTTTGAGAATGACAGCTTGGGTAGATTCGCCTACCCGCACACGTCCGCCGTGCCAGAGCCGAATATGACCCTGTCTGACAAGCGCTTGGAGCTGCTTTTCAAGCTCATCGCGCATTGTCAGGTCATCGGGCGAAGACGAACACGAAAGAACAACGAGGACGGGTTCCATGATTTTGTTTGTTTCCCTGCCTGAAGGCCGAAAGGTCTGCTTTCGTTGAAACGCAGTTGCGTTGATGAAAACGCACGCACGGGTTGTGGCTCACCGATGGAGCTTGTTTTTAAAGGGCATTTTGCAAAACGACAACCCGTGACGCGGCCTCAACGCAAGCCGTGTACCTTGCGTTTGCGAAACGAATGGGTGATGCTCCAGCCACGGTGAGCAAGCGGTGGTCACACGTGATTGGCGTGGACGATGCGCCTTTCTCCAAGGAGTATCGGGGAAACGTTCTCGTTGTGGGTGTGGCTATGGCGGGCGCTCGGGTAGACGGGGTATTGAGTTCACACGTGCGGCGCGATGGTAGAAACGCGGCCGACGCGCTTGTACAAATGATATTACCCTCACAATTTTACGCGCATTTGCATGCGATTTTGTTGCAGGGGATAGCGCTTGCCGGATTTAACGTGGTGGACATTCATCAGCTGTCCCAGGCGCTCGATCGACCGGTATTGGTGATGGCGCGGCACGCACCCGATATGAACGCTGTAAAAAAAGCGCTGCTTTTACGCGTGCGAGGTGGGAAGGCCAAATGGAAGCTGATTGAAAAGGCGGGGCCGATGGAGCGGGTGGGCAATGTCTTTGTGCAACGTGCCGGGCTTACCCTCGATGAAGCGGGGGCCCTTCTGCAAACATTTTCTACCCATGGTAATGTGCCGGAACCGCTGCGACTCGCTCACTTGATTGCCGGGGGAGTCACCACCGGGCGCAGTCGCGGCCGCGCCTAGAGCACCAATCGGTTTGATTCCGTAACCAAATGGATAGGTTGCATGTGTACACAAACAGGCAAAAGCAAGGCAAGAAGGCCAGGCCCGAAGCTCCCACCACGTGACAGACACCCAGTTCGGATCGCGTGGAGGGGGCCCGCGGCCGACTTGCTCGGCGCGGGGAGGAGGCGCGAGCCTCCTCCACTGGGAAAAGACTAGAGCACCCAGCCGATATTTCTCGGCTTTCTCAAATCAGTAATCTTCTGATTTTACTCACGATTCAAACCGATTGGTGCTCTAGGTGGCGGCGCGCCCCGGGGCGAGGGTCAAGTTTGACCCCCGCCCCAGGGTTGCCAAGGATTGGGATTTTCACCAACCTGAACCGTTTCGAGCGCGCAACGGCGGGTAGAAACGGGAGGGCGGGATATGTCCCAATCCTATACATTGCTCCATTGCGGGGAGCCGAACGGGCCGCAACGTGATGGAGAGGTTTTACGAAAATTCAGAAGGAAGGTCAATAGCGGTAGGACAAATAATGACCTACCTCAAGACCAACTGGAACCTTCAGTCAAGAGAGGGTATGACGGTTAATGTCCGCCAGCCAAAGGTCGGCGCACGATTTTTTGGGGGCGTCAAGTTTTCAATTTGCCGTTCTACCTACTGCCGGAATGAGGCTTGTTTGGGGAGACAAACCGTCACCTCGTTGGGCGTGGAGCCGGAGCCGGTCAAACACGCGAGGGCTCAAAGCTCCGCGGAGGAAGTCAACTCAAAAACATGTTTTTGCAGGCGCAACCGGTGCCGCTCAACGCAAGGCATGCAGGTTGGCACTAGTGCCGGCGTGTGCGAAGCGCGCCGCGTCAGCGGCGCCAAAAGTCCGGCAGGACTTTTGACACGCGGCACTAGTTCCGCTTTTCAGGAGTTTGGCCCTGGTTGAGTTTCTTCGTGCGGAACTAGCCGCGCGCAAGCGCGGGGGGTGTGGGGCGGAGCCCCACGAGACAAAAGATAGTGCCGCGTGCGCGAAGCACGCCGCGCCAGCGGCGACAAAAGTCCGGCAGGACTTTTGACACGCGGCACTAGATTGCAATGAACCCGGGCCCAGATCATGTTATGGCACTCGCCTTGCTCAGCGGATCACGCGCGCGGAGAAGTGCGTCGCCGAGCGCCATCCCACGCCAGAGGCATTGTGACATTCGACTTTCCGCACCTGCTCAACCTGGGCGCACTGATCTGCGCGGCGGCGTCCGCCGTTGTGTTGCTTTGGTACTTGATCCGGCGCCCACCCCTCAACCGAAGCACGCGCGTTTGGCTCTTTGCCGGCCTCGGTCCTCTACCCATTGCGGCCGCCATGGCGGGCAACGTGTCCAACCTTGAAGTCACCAAAAAGAGGGAATTTTGCGGTTCATGTCACGTGATGGTTCCATACACGGACGACGTGAAAAACCCAGAGAGCCCTGGGCTTGCAGCGAAACACAGCAAAAACAAGTGGTTTGGTGACGAGAGTTGCTATACCTGCCACGCCGACTACGGTATGTTCGGTTTGGTGGTCACCAAAATCGGCGGGATGCACCACGTGTGGGACTATTATACCGATGACTGGGATGCTCCCGGGCACCGGCCTCCCAAGCTGTACAAACCGTACAACAACGCTTCGTGCACGCAGTGCCACGCTTCTTCAGGTCCGCGCGAACCGCTTGAACACAAAGTACACAAGGCGGGTATAGAATCGGGTGCGGTTGGTTGCGGCAAAGTGGGTTGCCACGGTCCTCCCCATCGGGTGAGAGAACATGCAGTTGTCCCCGAAAAAGTGGAAGGAGCCAAGCTGTGAGCGAGTCAACCTCAGAAGGTGGAGTGACACGTGCCAAGGTCGCCGAGCACGTTTCTGAAACGGTAGAAAAGCGCGCTCGTTGGGCTTGTTACCTGTCGCTTGTGGCACTCGGTTTTATTGGGTGGTCGCTCATTAGTCAAAAACCTCTGCCCGTCATCTTTGCCATGACCATCGGCCAGCTGCTTGGCACATTGTCGCTGCTGCTGTTTCTAGGTTCCATTGCGCTCGACGTGCGCGCCCGATACAAGATCAAGCGCACCGATCTGATGCCCTCTTCCCTACCCCCCAGTAAACAAAAAGACTAACTATCTGACACGCCGTGGGTGTCGGCAACGTTCATCGTTCTCTTGGGTAACTGCCTTGACGCAATCGGCTCATGACCCAGAGCGACAGATGAAACGTCACGCAATGACCGGACGCGTTTGGACACCTGTGACGTCTCTTTACCACGGAGTTCCCCAGCGGCGCATGCGCCTCATTCGAACGGCGAGTAACTCGTTGCGGTTGAGTTGTCGATGCAGCAGAAAAGAGCCCGTTCTGGGAGGTCCGGCGACTTGAGATGTCCATCACGTCGCCATCCACCGGTCTCGCCGGTCTCTCGTTTTCGTCGTGGCTGCGCTCGCCACAGAACTCCATCTGGAGAACCCGACGCGCCACGCTGTTCGCTTTTCCGCTTGGCGACGGGCAAGGGTGTCCCAAACGTCTCGACAAGACTGGATCCGTGCCTTGCAGAACGTTCCGCTAAAGGGAAGTTACCTAGGAGGCACGGACGACACAGAGGTGCACGGAGGATTTGGGTTTGTCGGGCGGCTGGGTTACCCTCGCGACTAATTTGTAAAGCGATGGCAACCTGAACAGACCGTTGCTTCAGGTTGGTGGTCTTTTTCGTTGGCGTGGCAACCCACGCACGTGTCGCGGTCACTCTTGGCCTTACCGTGCGCGCTTGGATGGCATGACGAACAGGTTTGGTGGCCTGACTGGGTGTGCAGGGCAGCGAGTTGATTTCCTTTGTGGCATGTATTGCACGAAGGCGGCGACGCGGGACCGGTAGGACCGTGGCTGCGATGGCACTGATTACAGTCGTTGTGACCCAACACAGCGGCAGTTGCAGCCTGCGCCGCGTGGCAGGTTTTACAACCCGCTATGCCGGCAGGTTGAAGGTTTTTACCACTGTGGAGGTCGTGACACTTGGAGCAGTTGGAGTGGCCTTTGGAAGCCGATTTGACTTCAGCCTCGTGGCAGGTGGCGCATTGACCGGTGTTGGTGCCGGGGCGATGCGCTCCACCTGAATGGCAACCCGCGCAGTCGCCGTGTTTGGGTTGAAGCGCTGTTTTTGAAGCCTGAGCCGCGTGACATGTTTTGCAGTCACCGGGTTTGTCGGCTTCTTTGTGGGGAGTATGGCATTTTTGACAGGTAAGGGTTCCGTGGTCACCCGACTGCGTGCGCGCGTTGGAATGGCATGATCCGCACGCAGCGGCGGCCAAAGCGGCCCCAGAAGCGCCCGGTGCACCGCTCGGATGGGGAGAGTGGCAACTTGTACATCCCTGATGTTTGGGATCGGGATGGGTAGATGACACCTTTTCGTGGCACTTGCCGCAGGCGTTTCCAAGGGAGCCTTTTACGTCGTGGGGAGAGTGGCAGCTTTCACAGGTGGAATGTTCTTTTGCTCCCTTCCCACCCATGGTTGCCATTTTGTGGCAACTTCCACATTCTTTGGCGCCCTCTTTGTCAAACTGGTGGGGACCATGGCAGGTGGTGCATGTGTCGTGCCCCTCAAATCGAGCTTTGGCGACAATCTCGGGGTGAGTGTCTTTATGACAGTCAACACACTTTGCTTCTGCCGCACCGGCGGTTTCGTGGGGAGAATGGCAATCTGTACAGAGAGGCGCGTTGCGCGGTTCAACCTTGGAATGGCGCACGTCGGACTGCCCACCGTGGCATTCTGTACACTCGCGCTGAACCGCCCAAGGTTCGTCATGGGGGCTGTGACAATTGGCGCAGTCTTCACCGCCGTGAACGTCGATGGCGAGACTTTCTCCCTGTTTGGTGGCGTGGCATTTCTGACATTCCCACGCGGCAAGGATCATCGCGTCGCCGTCGGCCCCGAGCTTGTGACAGCTCACGCAGTGCTGGGAGCCCATTTTGGGAATGGTAACTTTGATATCGTCGTGGCAGTCGAGGCATCGCGCCTCGAAAGGTTCACCATACCCTTTGACTTCACCCAAATGGCAGCAGTTGCAGGTGGTGCGGTCCTCAAGCTGGTCTTTGAGGTTGTGCCCCATTTGACCTACCATTTCTTTCCACTTGGGGTTTTGGCGGTCTTCGGGCGCGTGGCACGCAGCGCAGCGGCTCCGCATGTGTCCACCTGGAAGTGGAATGTGCGCCGTGCCGGTGGGAGCATGCGCAAGGCTGGTTCCCGACGGCGCGGCGCCCGTGGGGTGCTCGCCGCTCCCCGATGAACCGCAGGCCCCAAGAAAGCCGGCCCCGAGGCAAACAACTCCAATGGTTAGATTTTGAAAGGTGAACTTCACAGTCCACCTCCGTGGCAGGCGCGACACGCCACATCCCGTTTAGAATCGCCGTGGGCAACATACCCAGGCGGATGAGGATTGCCACCGAGACCGCCGACCTTGTGACAACCGACACAGAGCGCTTCACCCGCGCCGCCGTGACACGTGGCACACTGACCGGGATCGCGCCAGGCCGAACGGCCATGATCATTCTGTTGGCCGGGCAAACCAAGCCATCCGCGGGGATGAGGACTTTTGGCGTTGCCCGCTCCGGCCACGAGGTTGTTGGTTTGGTGACAGCCTGTGCACATGGCTTGAGAATGACAGGTTGTACAAAGCCCCGGGGCGCCGCGGGCTTCGTCGGCATGGCGCGCGAAAAATCCGGCGCGGTGTACACTCGGGGTGAACGGATTGTCGGGGTTTAACCTTGCCGGAGTTGCCGGCGCAAGGCCGGCGCTGTGGCAACCTGTACAGAACTTTTCGGCATGGCAACTGTTGCAAACTTCACTTGCGGTGGCCGCGCGCACGCCGTGCTCTTTCATGAAATCCGGACCGTGTACCCATTGTTCGTCGGGTTTGATACCCTCTTTTTCAAGGTCGACGTGACAGCCGTCACACTTGCGAACCACCATTTCGGTAGCGTGGTTATGGCAACCGAAACAGGTTGCCATGGCGGGCCGCAGACGTTCGGCACCGTATTTGACATCAACATGGCAGCGAACGCAGTCGCCCTTTACCCGCGACATGTGTTCGCCGTGGTCAAAATGGATGGTTTCACGCGCCAGTGCAGCTGCGGCCCTCGTACCTGACAGGCCGTGGCATTGTGTACAATCGTTGGTGTCGTGCGGCTTTTGATGGCACTCCGCTGTGGAACACGTTTCAGCGCCGGGCATGTGGAGGGGGCCTGTATCGCCGGCGGAAGCTACCCCCGCGTGGCATTTGATACAGCTCACGCCTTTAACGGTATGTTCGCGGTGCTCAAAAGGCCTGCGACCGGGGGGCCGAATACCCAGAACGCCCGCACAGGCCGACACACCCACGGCAGCGAGTAGAAACGCCGGCAGAGAACGTGGGAAGGATTTCATAATTTCTCCCACGTGCCGCTCGCGCGCAGAATCCCTGTGACATTGGATTCACGCGTTGGGGAGGCTCCCGCTTCAACCGCAGCTGTCACATTAAACCAAGGTGCCAACGCGGGGCTGTAGGTGACGGCACCCAAACCCCATGGCCAAACATCGCCTCGGTCACGAGCTTCGTCGGGGAATACCAGTTCAAACTCGGCCGATGCCTGAAAACGGTAGGCGATGGGGATACGCGCTATCAGGCGGCCACCCGTCCAACCGGCATTGTCAGGTACCCAAACGCGCCGCAGTTCAACCCCGACGGCACTGTCACCTCGGTCGTTGAGGCGCAGGGTAGAATGGAGCGAGGCTCTACCCGCTAGATTTCCGGCGATGGAGTCAACTGAGCCGGTTGTCCAAAGGTCAAGTCGAGGCGCCGCGCGAAGCCAGAATGTGGCTCCGCCCTGATCGGAAGGAACGTCACCAATCGCTGCAAAAAGCGAGGTTGCAGGGAGGAGACGGGAAGGTGAGCGGCGCAGACCGAACAGTTCAAGTCGAACCGATTTGTAACGCAAGGCGAGCGACGCACGACCGGAGGTGATCGCCGGCCTTAGAAGGTCAACCGCTACGTCGGCGGACGCATCCAACCATCGAAACGGTGAAAGAGCTGCATCAAATCCCAGTTCTTCGAAATCGAGGCGGCCTTCTGTTCGGCGCTGGAGGTAAGAAACACCAACACCGCCATATTCACCGATGCGTTGTCCGAGCCGTCCGCCGAGCGCCCAGTCAAACGCTTTGGTATCAAATCCCGGCTCGACGGGTGCCCCGCCGAACACCTGAAGGCTCGGCCCGCGGGGAACCCGGGCAGTCACCGACGCGCCGTCGATCTGAATGGGTCGAATGGCGCCGGTTGCTATTAACATGCGGCCGAGACGAAGCTCACCATACCCGTGCGGCTCGCGCAGGCGAACGTTGGCTACCAACACGTCGCCGACGCGATCGCCATAGGTGCCGCCGCCCCCCAACCACACGGCCGCTTCACCGTCGGCCCACGATGTGGGGCGCGCCTGAATGGATGCGGTGAAAAGGCCGGCGGGTGCTGGAACCATGCCGAATGCGTACACATCGCCGCGCAGGCGATAAGAATCGGCCGAGGCCGGCTCGGCGGACAGAAAGGAGCAGAACGCCAGCGCGGCGGTAAAAACGCGAACGGCGCGTTTGGTAGAAAGGGAGGGCGGCTTGCGCCTTTTGTGGCTTCGCGCGCTCATTTTAGAAAGTCCACGTGCCCATCCACATGGGTAGACGGGCTAAACTGGTGGCAGAGTTGGCAGGTTTCGGCCGATGCTTCTACCGCCGGATGGGGGGTGCCTTCACGCGTGAGAAGCGGTGGGTAGTCGTGACAACCGTCGCACGCGCGGGGCGCTCCGCTTGTATCAGTCCAGAGTGGACCGGGGTCTTTGTTCCAATGGCAGGATACCACGCAGCTGCCGTTGACAATGTTATACTCGCCGTCGATAAACCGAACATCGGCGGGCGCGGCCAAGTCCATGTGGCCGTTTGCGCGCATTTCAGCCGGAACGTCGTGGCACTCGACACATTCAACCGCCTGACCCATGCGATCGGGTAGAGCTGAGTCAAGGTGGCGGGTGTGCGCTCCAACACCGCGCGACGATGGGCTCATTGAACCGTCGAGGGCGGGCGGTGGGGCGCCGTCCGGAAGGCTGCCGTGGCATTGTGTACACGACGGTTCAAACACGTCGATCTGACCATTGAGATGGGTGGGATCTTCGTGTTTGCCATGGCAGGGTTCACACCCTTCGGGCGGATCTGAAATGGGGAAACGCTTGTGAGAATCGGGCGGAGAAGCGTTGCAGGTGTTGCACGGCAAAGGGCCCTGCGGCATTTCCCACTCGGGGCTTTGGGAGCCGTGGCAGTAGGTGGTTTTACAAGTTTGAGTGTTGGGATCCCACTGGGGGGTGTTTCCGAGGTGTTCAGCCAAACCTACCATTGCTACACCCACAACGCCGTTGGGGTGAGCGTATTCACGCGCGTTTTGCGGGACTGTATGGCAGTTTTGGCAGCCGAATGTGTGGATGTTGTGCGCTCCCGTTTCAGGTTGGGGAGGCGCCTTTCCGTTGTGACATGTTCCACACCACTCCACACCGTTTTCATGGCAACCGCTCTGATTGCACGAAAACCCAACAGCGCCGCCCGAATAGTCGTCGCCGTGGCAACCGCGGCAAGTGCCCATTTTGTATGTGATGCTTTTGAGGTATGCGCCGTGAAATTCAGCATTGTCCTTAACGGCGAATCCGGGTGGGTGTACACCTCCCTCGTAGTCAATCTCCCGCTCCACGGTGCACGCGTAGGCTCCGCCGAAGGCGGCCAGCAGCCAAAGCGGAACAGTGAGAGTTTGAAGTCGGAGCACGGGTAGGCTCACTTTCAGAGTTGAGTGCTCTACGGAATGGGTTCGTGCACACGTTGAACATCGAAGTCTTTGCCCGGACCGTGGCACGTGGCGCACGCTTCGGCACCACTTGCGGTGGTGTTGGTTTCTGCGTGGGCCATGGCGGCTTTGGAGTTGTGGCACCCTGTACAAGCCGCGGTTTCAGGCGAAAGGAAACTCTCACTCTGAACAACTCGCTGGTCACAATAGGCGTCTGCGTCGGCGGCCGGATCTTCGATACACGCCAGCGTTTGGAATTTAGTGGGTAGGAGGCCGTTCGGCAGCGGCAACATGTACGACTCGTTTTTGTGACAAGTCCAACACGCGCTGCGATCGCCCGGGAACCTTACTTCTCCAAAGTCGATGGGAGTACCTGCCGGATTGGCCTTTGTGGGCGCTGGGAAACCTCCCAAAATGTACGGTTTGACGGCAAGCTCTTCACCCGTGTGGATCTTGTGGATGAAGACGCGCATGTCGGCACTTTCGGGAACGACCGTCTTGCTTTCAAACCGCTCGATGCGCTCGTCACCGACTTGGTTGGGATTGTGGCAGAAAACGCAATATTCGGTGTTGTTGCGTTGGCCACCGTGGGCGCTCAACTTGTAATGGCAGTTGTTGCAGAGGTTGTTGTCAACGATGTCGCGGCGCGGCTGGGGCTGCGCATCGGTGACTGCAACGTACGCAACTGGGTTTTGTGCGGAATACCGAGGCCCCGAAGCTCCACCCGGTTGGTTGTACGCTTCAATACCAACCGCGTACGTGCCCGTGGCCATCACGGGGATTGCGGTGGACATTGTGTAACGGAAGTTGCCATTTTCGGCGGTGAGTATTCCCGAAGCGCCGGTGCCTTGAGCGGTGTTTTGCCAGAACGACGCATAGTCGGTTGTGGGGCCGGCGACGGTGACAGTAAACCGAGTCATCGGCATGGCCAGAATGTCGAGCGGCATGCCGTTTTCTTGGACACTGAAAACAACTTCGGGCGTTTGACCGGGCGCGGTGTTTTCTACCGATATAATGGCGACTTCGATCTTGGGGGCGTCGGGGTCAAACGTGGGAGTGAGGTGTTTGGTGGCGATTCCGGCCAGGCCGCCGACGGGCGGATGGCAAACGGTGCATTTGGTGTCGTCGGGTTGAGCGCCGCCTGAATGGGCCGTTTGGCCCGGCGGAACCACGTCTTCAAACGAAGTGCCGTCGTGGCAGGTGGTGCAGATCTGACGGGTAGGTTTTTGTTGCCAAACGTTGCCCTGACTGCCGGTATGGCAACCGTCGCAACGCTGGAGTTCCTGCGGGTAACCCACGGTGGAGTAGTCATGCACGCTCTGCATGAATCCGATAATTTGGTAGGGCACCCCGTTTTTCACCGAAGTCAGGTTTTTGCCGCGGTGGATCTTGTGCACCATGGTCATGAACTCGACCGTGTTGCCGGTGTCGGGATCGCTCGATTGGGGGCTGTGGCAGGTGATGCAACCTTCCACATCGCGACGCGCGCCTTCATGTCCTTTGAGCGGACCGTGGCAGTGATTGCACGCCTCGGTTTGAACGATGTCGCGGAGAACCGTGGGGGCATCACCGTTGGGTAGAAAATGTTCGACATGCTCCACAGGGTAGAGCACGTCGTCAAACGTTCGCGTCCCCCACAAATGGAGAGTGTGGGTTTTGGTAGCGTCGGTAACGTTGATTTCGGTTTTGAACTCGTACTGGTAAATGCCCTGTGAAAAGTCGATCTCGGTAAACACGCCCCCTTCATCGGCGGCGGCCTGAACAGCGCTGTCCCCGGTGATCGGACTGTCTTGAACACGAGTAGTATACGACGTGTATTGTCCGGGCGCTCCATCTGGAGTTACATCAAGCCACGCGAGGCTGAACCGGAGTGTGACAGCTCCCTCGGTGTATTTGCCCTCACGATCCAGGGGAATTCCAGTGTCGTCGGTAAGGCGAAACCGAACGCGGGCTTTTTTTTCGACGATCTCGATGTCTTCAAGAACTACCTTGAGTCCGGGGCCTGTTAAATAGGCGCTTTTGCCCGGATCCCCTTGGGGGCCTTCGTCACCCGGCTGGCCGGGCTCACCGTCGTTGCCGTTTTCACCGGGTTGTCCGGGCATGCCCTGCGGGCCTTGCAGACCGGTGACACCGGCGGGGCCTTCACATCCGAGAGAAGCCAAACCTAAACAAAGAAGTGCTGCCGACCAAACTCTCATGGGGCTTGGCTCCTTCAGGGGCAATCGCCTCCGTGCTCAATAACAGCCGGCAGGGGTGTCGCCAAGCGCCTGCATGGCAAGGCCCATACCGTAGCGAGATCCATTGCTGCTTCGGGGATTGTTTCGGGCGCAACGCCAAACCTGCGCAGGTTCCGCGCGCGTGGCGCAAGCCTGGGACACAGCTCGAAAACAAAGTCAAACGAGTGCGCCGATGCACGAATCGTTTGCGGCTGCCCTCGCGGCCACCTCTCGGAGAAGTTCGGACGACTGAAAAAAAACGGGATGCGTTCAAGTGCAAGTGCGGCTATGCCTGACAAATCCTGATGACTCGTGCTCAACGGTCTGAGCTTCATAACGGCTTACGTTTTCCCCCCACGCTCACTCTGGTCGCGACACTTTCGGTTGTTGCTGCGACCGGATGTGGAAATGAAACCCCTCAAAAAGAAGCCCCGGCCGAAATCGGAACGGACGTTGGGCCGGTGGCGCCGCCCCGAGTTCCTCCCCTGCCCGCGGGTCAAGGTGAAAGTTGGAACGCCGAGGGGATTGAGTGGTTTAACTATGCTTCGGGTTTGGAGCGGGCCAAATTTGAAAACAAGCCCATTTGCCTTGTGATCTACACAACGTGGTGCCCGCACTGCAAAAACTACAGTCGTGTTTTTGACGACAAGGCCGTTGCGGAGATGGCCAAACAGTTTGTGATGATTCGAGTGGAAGCCGATCAAGAAAGTGATGTTGCCCAGAAGTTTGCGAACGATGGCAGTTACATCCCGCGGACGTTTTTCTTGAGTTCAAATGGAGCAGCTGATTATTCAATCGCGGCTGCAAAGCCTAAATACCGCTATTTTTACGATGAGAATAATCCACAAGCGATATTGGCAGCAATGAGTGAGGCCAAGCGCAAGCTCAGCAAATAAGGCTTCGCCGAGCTGTAGAGTTTATACGGCGCAGGGCGAAGCGAATGGGGTATGGGAACTACCCCCACCGCCGATAGGCAAGAGTTGCGGCAATTCCAAAGCCGATGACAACAACGCTCCATCGGACGAGAGAAGGCCTAATTCGCCGGGCAACATAAGCACCGGCAAAGCCGCCCAGAATGGCACCCACTGCCATAAACGCGGCGGCGGGCCCATGAACAACCCCAAGAAAAATAAAAAGCACTGAGGCGAGACCGTTAATTGCAGCGCCGAGAACGCTCTTTACCGCGTTCATTCGATGGATGTGGGCGCCGCCCATTCTGTCGAGCAGCGCAAGCATCATAATGCCCATTCCACCGCCGAAGTAGCCACCGTAAATGCCAATGACGAGTTGCAATAACCAGCTTGTCACTTTGGACTGAGGAACATGCCACTCTTCATTCTGGGCTATGTTTTTAGGCGTTCTAAGATTTTGAACAAGCAACAATGTGGTGGCAAAAAGCACAAGCAGCGGGACGATAGCGTCAAATATCTTTTGTGGAGTGCGCCACAATAGAAAGGCACCTACCACCGCTCCGAGACAGGCGGGTGGCAGAAAAAGACTGAGAATTGCCTTGTCTTTGCGCAGCTCGGCGCGATAGGCCAAAGCCGATGCGATGGAACCGGGGGTGAGCGCGACCGCGTTGGTAGCGTTGGCCACTGTGGGCGGTAGACCCAGAGCGACAGCGACGGGAAACGAAACAATTGTGCCGCCGCCGGCAACGGAGTTAATGAGGCCGGCTATGGCGCCCGCACCGGACAAAAGGAGCAATTCGACGAGAGTCAACGCGGGCGACCATGCCACGAAGCTCTTTCCAATGCGAGGTGGGATCGACGTAGGTGCGCTGCGGAGGGGTTGCCGCACATGGGGAGGGTACGCCGCGGCTGCCCATGAATAGCCGGCCATTGTAAACAGCATTCGCCCCTATTTTTGAGGCATTTTTGAGAATTCACTCCGCGGCACAAACGCTGCTTAGATGGGTGTTGAAGCACGGTTCGATAAGAAAAAGTGCTCGAAGGAGAATGTCTCATGAAATCGCTCGCGCTGTCGTTGGTCGTTGCTATCGGCCTGTCGCTCGGCGTGACCCAGGCAATGGCGGAGACTCCTCGCTCCGGCGCCGCGACCAGCACCATTTCGCAAATGCAGGAGGCTGCTCGATTGGCCAAGAACCATTCTGACAGGGCGGCGGCGTACCGGGCACGTGAGCGCGCCGAAGGCGAGGCTGCGCAACACTGTATCAAAGTGGCTTTGGCCGACGAGAAGCAGGGGTTTTTGTATCAAGCGGGGCTCATGCGGGCGAAGGCTGCCGGCCACCAAAATGCCGCTGTGGAAGCTGCAAAGGCCGCTCAAAAAGAAGAAGCGCTCGCGCAGTTTTACCGCCTCCAGGCCAAACGGTTTTTGGCTGAAACGCAAAAAACGTTTGGCGGCGTTTGAATCTGCTTCAAAATAAGCCTTTTGTGAAGTTCTGATCTCTCCCCCGGCGATTTTGATTTGCGATGGTTGGCTCTCGCGCGACCATGGCGCATGTCCAAGATCACACTCAAGCTCCAAGATCTGAAAACGGGCAACACAAGCTTTCACGAAGTGGAAGATGAAGCCGCGGCGATTGCCTACCTGACAAGTCGTCCGAAGTTTACAGATGTGTTGGGTGTGGTGTTTGAAGGCCTGACGCGGGAGCAGAACGATCGCCTCCGAGCGGCGATGCGTCCACTCGACGACGAGGAGCGTGACCTTGAAGCCAAGTTGGTTGTGGCCGCTCGCAAAGCCAAAGAAGAAGCCGCCGCGCGCCGACTGCTGGAAGAGCAGGCCGCGCAGGCAGCGCATCGACACGCCGTGCGGCATGCCAATCCAAACCGCCCAATGGAGGTCCGTTACGTGTTTGACTTGGGCGTTCAGGTCATTGATCAGGCCGACACGCGCGAGATCTGTCAAGAGGCCCGAGATGCCATTGAAGCGTGGATTATCGAACGGAACGAGTGGGTGAAAGACCGTGGTCAGGTGGTAGGTGAGGCCAAGTTGGTCGTGTGGCCGGGTGCGCTGCCGAAACCGGGAACGGACCGTATACAGAGCGGATCGTTTATTCCTGTAACGGCTCCGGCGCCGGACGAAAAAGCCAAGGCTTGAACGGCTCGATTGGGGGCTCTCGTTCTGCAAAGCACGGTGTCTGGTCGCTTCAGGTTTCTCTACATGGAGTTCTGTGGCGACAGTTTTCTGGGCTCTCCCGAGCTTTCACAGCATCTCGATTTTCTTGTCGCTTGATTTGGTGCTCTAGTCCTAAATCAAGCGATAAGAAAACGGCGACGCTTATGGGAATCTAGAGAGTTGGGAGAAGTTAGCGTTTCAGAGCATTCCTTGCTTTCAGGTTTGGCGGCTTCAGGTGATCAAAAACGGGCCAGGCACCGGTCTCGCCGGTCTCACGTTTTCGTCTGGCCGCGTACGCTACAGAACACCTTGTAAACAAGCCTGTTGCGCCACGCTTCTCACTTTTCCAAGCGGCAACGGGCAAGGGTGTCCCGCGCCTTACGACAAGACCTGAAGCCGTCCTTCGCAAAACGTCATGGCTGTTATCGCTTGATTTGGGACTAGAAGCGGACGGCGGCGGAGAGGCCAAGTGTGGGAGCTTTGCCGTATTTGGAAAAGAACGGCCCAAGGTACGAGTTGACTTGTTCGTTGATGAGCGATTCGTACGGCAAAGCGGCTGTGGCTGTTTCAGGAATGTTGACCCCGACGCGGGCGGCGAGGGTGTGGATATATGAAATCGAAGCTCGAATAACGAGTCTGTCGTCGGCGAACAACCAGCGCCACCCGAGCGATGCGTGAAAGTTGTGGAGTGTGGCACTGACAGGGATGTCTCCAATGCCCGCGGGCGCTGCAATTGAGCCGCCGCTCTCAACCAGAATGGCATTGATCGCGTCTGCGGAGGCCACCGCGCCACCTGCTGTTATCAGTGTGTATCCGGCTAAGATCTCAAAACCGTGATCGGCAAACGGGCGACCGCCGGCGGATGCTCGAAGAACAAATGCGTTGCTCAGAGAACCGCGAACAACGGCCGAGGCGACGGCATTGTACGCTCCAACGGAGGTGAGGAAACTGTCAATCGCCTCGGAGTAGGCTTTGGGCATGACACCCATCCCAAGCTGAAGCAAAAAGCGATGGGGCAATTCTGCGGTGAGTCCGCCGCCGACAGAGATGGGAATTTCAGTACCGGCGCCGAGATCAAAGTGGTAGTCGCGCTGTTTTTTGACCACGGGCGGGGCAGGTTCTTCTTTTGACTGGGCGGTTGGCTGCACAGTCCAAGTGGAACGCGCCGACGCGGCCGAGGGAGACACCGGGTAGGCCGCAACATTGCCGGTTGGGTAGGTGGAGTTGGTCGCCGCCGGGGCAGCGGCCGTGTTCATTGCAGGCATGACCCACACCGACGGCGGAGCCGGCTGGGCGAGAGCGAACGAAGCCGCTCCCATGGCCAATAAAAAAGCGGATATTGCAATGACAAGCGCGGCAACAGCACGAGGATGCACAGAAGCCTCCCTCTCTCGGTTGAATCGAGAGGAGTAGCAATTCGCGTTTGGAAACGCCCGCTCGCGTGCGGCGCGGCGGCTCGGCAAGGTGCCGGGTGTACACCGGCGCGAAGTGGAAGGCGTTTCTAAAAGAGGATGGTTGCGGCGGGTGACTGGATATTCAAACCGCGGCGTCGGCGAACGAAATCAGGTGCTACACGCGCCCACGTGGGCGCGTTATTCGCCCGCGCGAGCGCGTTTGTTTCGGTTTAGCTGGTCTCGTTTTCAAGAAAATCATCGCGGCGGGCGTTGGCGCGGGCGCGCAAAATCGCCCCGATCAAAAGGCAAATCAGCCCCGATATGGACAACACCGCGGCCGCCGTAAACGAAAAAAGGCCACTCAACACAACGTCGGAGTCTCGCTGGTTGACTAGAATCGCGCCGGTAAGGCCGGCAAACGCGCCGATTCCAAAAAGCCACGCTCCCACGCGAAGAACTTTTTTGCCAGCGTCGGGGTTGAAAGGAGAAGCGGGCGGCGGCGCTCCGGCCGCGGGCGGTGCGTACGCATCATCGGGAGAAACGCTGGAGGGCTGGTCGTCCGAGGTTAGGCGGCGCGTTTCTTCGGCGAGAATGCCTTTCCACATTTCGGCAACGGTAAGGTGCCAATTTTTTTGCGCCTGAAATTGGGTAGATCCCAGTTGCGCCTCCAGGTATCGTTCAGCCTCTTCGACCGGGCGGGGAGCAACTTTTTGAACCTTTTCCACCTGCTCATCAATAAACGTGGAGGTGGAAAGTTTGAGCCGAAAAAAGGCGTGTTCACCCAATTGGGCGAAGTGGGCGCGGCGCTGTTCAGACACGCCCGCAAGCTTTGCCTGCTCATCGATCGCACCGAGAATTTGAGTGGAGAGGCTGGGTTCTGAGCGGAGGGCTGCGGTAATTTGAGCGCGCTCCTCGGGGGTTAGATTGGAAAGCGTCTTTGAGATTTCTACCACCGCGGCGTCCATGTCGTTGAGCGAATTCCAAATACGGTTTTGAACGCCGGGATGGACGACTACCTCGGAGGGTAGATCGCTCAGCGAAGTGGCAACAAGAGCGCCGCGCAGCGTGGCTCGAAACATTTGATCGGCGTGAGCGAAACGCGGGTCTGTAAGGATATTTTCGGCCTCTGCAGAGGGTAAGATTGAGGCGAGCGAACTTTGCAGAGAAATGGCGTTGGCGGAGAGATCGAGGTTGGAAAGGAACTCTTGGACCTGAAGACTTTGAAGGTGCTCCACCGTGGGGAGCGGTTTGGGTAGATGGGTAGATGGGGACGGAGGTTGCTCGCTTTTGGAATGGACCATTTTCTACCCGTCGGCGTTGGAAGGTGCGATGGGAAGGTGCGCTCTCGCGGTCAACGCTGCTCGCAGATCGGCAACGAGGAGACGATGGAAGAGATGTTCTCCCGCTTCACGCCTGGCAATGAGGCGCCCCGCACCATACGCGCGGGAGGACAAATTGCGCTGCACCGATTCACAAATGGCGTGGTCCTCGTCTTGAATGCGTTCACTCACGGCCATGCTGGTGCGATTGCGTTCTTCTGCCGCCGGCGAGGTGTCTTCAAAGTAGAAGTCAAAAACGACGCGCATGCGATTTTCTGACAGGGGGATGACAAGGTTGGTGTCAAGGTAGCCCTGATACCAGTTGAGCATGAGGTTTGGGTAAAGCCAATAATATTGGGCTTCACCTCGGCGGACGCCGACGGTAATTGCATCACCGCCCGACGGGTCTATGGGGCTTTTTTGGAGGCAAACGCGGTCAAATGTTTCGATCGTGTAGGACTTAAAAGGTAAGATTGCGCTTAGACCCTGGTGTAAAAATGGGATGTGGTAGCCACCGTCAAGGTAGTTATCAACGAACACTTTCCAGTTGCAGGCGATGTCCCAACTGCGCCGTTCGTAGAAATGGAGGCGTGAAAAGTTGAGGGGTGCGACGGATTGAACAAGCCCGCCGAGAAACGAGTGGAGGGGCTTTGGATTGGGGTCTAGGTGGACGAAAACAAACTTTTCCCAAGTGTCTACCGCCACGGGAACAAGACCATTTTGAAGCGGGTCAAAATGGTGGGTACCGTGAAGTTCGGGGGCGGACTGGAAGGTACCGTCGAGGCGGTAGATCCAACCATGGTAGGGGCACTTGAGGCGATCGACCCGGCCACAGGGTTGGGTGAGAACGTGGGCGGCATGATGGCGGCAGACATTAAAAAAAGCACGTAAAATACCGTCTTCCCCGCGAACAACAAGCACCGATTCTCCCCCGACTTGACAGGTAATGTATTGCCCGGGTTGAGCCACTTCGCTCGTGTGCCCCACGGCAATCCATGAGCGACTGAAGACAGTGGTGCGTTCGAGGTGGAAGATGCGCGGATCGGTATAAAAGTCGCCTGAAAGAGTGCTGGCTTCAGCGAGCGGGGCAGCACTGCTATAGCTGTTTAGAATTTCGGAAAGTGGTCGGTCACCGGGCCACATGGTTGGATGGTGCCGGAGGAAGCCCCGCAATGCAAGGGCTTGTCGCGCGTGGGCGGAGCGATCTCAACGAGTTTCATGCGATTGCAGGGGTTAAACCCGGCCATCGCTCGGAATTTTTCTTTGGATAACCGGGCATTGCTTTGTCGGCGGTCACGTTGTAGCGAATGTGCTCATCGCCTCGAAAAAAATAGGCGCTTCCGTCGGGCCAAAGGGTGACGCTGTCAATTCCCGATGGCCAAACGCCCGGCCAGCCGGCGCTGATTTCTTTGGGATACCCTGGGTCAACCGCGTCTTTGGCAATGTCAAACCGGACGTATTGAGAGCCTTTGAAAAAGTAGGCCTTACCGTTGTTCCATACCACGGCAGCGTCTACCCCATCTGTCCAAAGGCCTTTCCAATAGCGCCCGATATAACGGGGACCGGGTTCGGCCTTGTCGTGGGCAATGTTGTAGGCGATGTAGCCGTTGTCCTGAAAAAAGTAGGCCTTTTCGTTGGGAAATCGAACCGCCGCTTGAATGTCGGATGGGTAGACGCCGCTCCAATATTTCTCGATTGGAAAGGGATAGCCGGGATCGGGATGGGCGGCGTCGGGCTTGAATCGGAGGTATTTGTCGCCCTTGAAGAAGTACACAGCATCGGGCGCCCACGTGAGGGCTACCCATTTTTCGCGCGGAACATGGGGAGCGAGGCGGCTTTGAGCGATGGAGCGCTGTAAAATGGGTGCTCCGCCTTCGGCAACGAGGGATAAGATCAACTCGCGGCCGGTGCGGTCGAGATCGATATCGATTATACCGAAGTTGGTGCGCTCTATCTCGCGGAGAATGGTAGGATCGTATTCCCCTGTTTGAAGGAGGGTAGGGTTCCAGATGTCATTGGCGAGTGGACTGCTGGTAAGCTCCCACAAATCGGCGGAAACGATGCCGTTGCCAAGTGGTTTGCCACGTTGCCGGAGGAGGTAGGCGAGGTGGACATCACCGCTTGCGAAAACGACGCCTCGAATGTCGTGTTGGTGGATGAACGAGACGAGGGAGTTGACCTCGCTCGGACCATCAAGATGAAAGCACTCCCACCCTTTGGCGGCGGGCGCGCTTGGCAATACCTGCGAACCGGACACCACTAATTTGAACGGCGCATTGCTGTTTTTGAGCGCGTCGCAGAGCCAGTTGTACTGGGCTTTGCCTAAGATTTGCTGCTTTTTGCGGCGGTGGTAGCGCATGTCGAGAAAAAACAGTTCACACGGGCCGAGGCGTTTTGAGAAAAAGATGCCTTCTGCGGCGGGTAGACCCCCCGGAGGTTGGGCCCACATGCGGCGAAAAACGCGCAGCGATTCTGCCTTCTGTGGGTAGGTTCCGTCAGAATCGTTGGGACCAAAGTCGTGATCATCCCAAACGGCCAAGGTGGGTGTTTGAGCAACCAGGGGTTGAATTTGAGCGTTGTTGCGATTGCGGAGTTGGGCGAGCATTTTGGTGTGCTCGTTTTCCCAATCAGGTGGATCGTAATAACAATTGTCGCCGGCCATAACCCAGAGCGCGGGGTTGGATTGACGAACGGCTTCAAAAATCGGCTGGCGCTCTTTATAATAGTAGAAACAGGAACCAAAGGCGATTTTTAACGAGCGAGCCGTTTGGGAAGGTGCGGTGCGAAATGTATAGGTGGGCGTTGTGCCAAACTCGCCGGTGAGAAAGTACGAGTGGGTAGAATTGGGGGCGAGGCCCGAAACCTGAAAAGACAGCGTGAGCCAATTTTCGGTTTTTGGAGCAAGCGTTGTGGACTGGGAGCCGTTTGGTCCTTTGACGGTGAGAGTTAGAGGGGTAGGAGCCGCCGCCTGCACCCAAAATTGGGCAGCGGTTTCTGACACGTTTCCAAGAAGTGGACCACTCAGGAGCGGCCCCGATGGGTGGCTGTTTGCCGCACCGAAAGCTGTTTGAAATGCCGCGCGGTCATTTTGATTGGGCATGGGGGCTATTTTATGAACCTCAGTTGCAGTGGTCCCGCTCGTAGGTGATATCAGACTTGTTTTCACAGCCGATTTTTTCGAGCTTTTTGGCGAGTTCTTTGTCGAAAAAAACGGTATCTTGAGGTGAACGAGGAGCAAGTTCGCTTGCGAGCCTTTCGCAAGCTCCGGCGCGGCGCAGGCAGAGCCTCTCCATGTATCGGACAACTTGTTGGTATTCTTTTTCAGGATTTTCTACCTGGGGTTTTTCACGCAGGTGGTGGAGAGCAAGCCAACACCCGGAAGCGGCTCCGAGAGCGCAGGCGCGTTTGTGTTTTTGGTAGGCGGCAAGATTAATGGCCATGCGGGGGGCCGACTTGTCGTATTCGTCCTCGCGGATCTTGGCCTCTAGAAAACAGGCCGCGGCAAACCCTTTGGTACACATTTCTGTAAGGTTTTTTAGAATGTACTTTGGAGTATCTTCTTGTGCGGGTACGACTTCGCTCACGAAACGCTCGCGATCCGAGTAGCTGGAGCGGTTTAAATAAGCGTCATAAAGGTGTACACACGCTTCCATACTACCCAATTTGCATCCGGCGTTGGCTCGGCGCAGCTCAAGAATTTCAAGCCCTCGATGGGAATATCCCACCGCGGCGATGTAACAAGCGGTGGCGTTTTTGGCGTCACATTGCTTGTCCATGTCGCGCTGGGGCTGAGTGTCGATGTACTTTTCGTGCCACTTACCGTTGTGCCAACCGGCAACGAGGGTATCGGACATGAGGCGGGCGATTTTGGCGAGTTCGTCGGGCGGATCGTCGGGAAAGGGTAGATCGTTGTCGGCGGCCAATGGGGAGGACGGGGTGCCGGAGGCGGTTGCGGATGCTGCGGAAGTGGGGGGGGCGGCGGAGGTAGCTTGCGATGAATTGAACTGTTGGGCGCCGCTCCCCCCGGGCGCCGATGAGTTGCCACACGCTGGGAGGAGAAAAGAGGCCGCGACAACGGCAACGAAACGGCGGACCGAGGTGATTGGCGCTTTCATTGTCGGGGGTAGAAAAGCACCAATGGCGAAGCACTACAAACGAAGTTTGTAGGCTGGGGTGGTAACATGACACGATGAATTGGCGAGCGGATGATTGGCGACGCGGTGATGGGAAACGCAGGCAGCGAGCGGTGATGTGGGGCCGATGGGCAGTTGTTGTTGCGGGGGTCGCAATGGGATGGGGGTGCGATTCAGGCGGATCGGGCACCGGGGGAACAGCGGGGACGGGAGGGGGCGGGGGGAGCGGCGGGACGACAACTCAGACTCCCACGTTTGATGAATGCCCGTTGTCGAACGAGCTGCACATCGCTTCTGTCATTATCGATGGGGCCGGGATGGTAGTGGGGCCGGCGGCGGCTTCGGTGTCGGGTACGGTATCTTCGGTGGGAATTGAAGCGCCGCCGAGTGGGGATTGTGGAACGGGGCAAGCTTGGGTGCAGATCGATCCGGGGGGTGGGGAGCCTGTGTGGCTGGCGTGTTTTCAGGCGCCGAGTTTGGTGTGGGATTTTGCTGTGGGGGACGCGGTTTCGCTGGAGCAAACCGTGAATGAGCATCCGCCGGCATCGGCGTCGGTTCGCACGACGCTTCGAAAAGCGGGAGCGTTAATGTTCCATGCGGAATGGGCTTTTTATGAGGCGGATCTGGCGTTGCCGGAGGGTATTGGGGCGGCGCGAGGAGACAAGCTGTGCGCTTCGGCGGACGCTTGTGAAACAGAGGGGTTTGCAATGACGGCAACGTTGGGCGCTGAGTCGGTGGGTGTGTTGCCGGGAGAGGCGGGCGTTGTTTCAGGATACAAGCTGTATCTGGATAGGTGGTTTTCACAAAAGCCGTCGAGCGGCTGCGATGGGGGTGACTCGTTTATTGTGCTTTCGATCACGCGGGCGCCTTAGCGCTGCTTGGCTCCGAATCGGGCCGCGGATCGACCGCCGACACGCCCCGCAATGACTTGAGACGTCTCGATTCCTGACACTTCGTAATCAACACGGAGGCACGGAGATGACGGAGATCCACGGACTCCGTGCCCCTCCGTGTCCTCCGTGCCTCCTAGGTAACTTCCCTTTAGCGGAACGTTCTGCAAGGCACGGATCCAGTCTTGTCGAGACGTTTGGGACACCCTTGCCCGTCGCCAAGCGGAAAAGCGAACAGCGTGGCGCGTCGGGTTCTCCAGATGGAGTTCTGTGGCGAGCGCAGCCACGACGAAAACGAGAGACCGGCGAGACCGGTGGATGGCGACCTGATGGACATCTCAAGTCGCCGGACCTCCCAGAACGGGCTCTTTTCTGCTGCATCGACAACTCAACCGCAACGAGTTACTCGCCGTTCGAATGAGGCGCATGCGCCGCTGGGGAACCCTAGGTAACTTCCCTTTAGCGGAACGTTCTGCAAGGCACGGATCCAGTCTTGTCGAGACGTTTGGGACACCCTTGCCCGTCGCCAAGCGGAAAAGCGAACAGCGTGGCGCGTCGGGTTCTCCAGATGGAGTTCTGTGGCGAGCGCAGCCACGACGAAAACGAGAGACCGGCGAGACCGGTGGATGGCGACGTGATGGACATCTCAAGTCGCCGGACCTCCCAGAACGGGCTCTTTTCTGCTGCATCGACAACTCAACCGCAACGAGTTACTCGCCGTTCGAATGAGGCGCATGCGCCGCTGGGGAACTCCGTGGTGAAGAGACGCCACAGGCATCCACACGTGTCCGGTCGTAGCGTGACGTTTTCAGCCGTCGCTCTGGGTCCGGCGGTGATTGCCTCAACGGCGATTACGAAGGCATTCGGCGTTTGGGTGCCGAGGTGCAACAAGGCCTAAAGCGTGTGCCACCAAGGCGGCAGTGAAGTGTCGAAACACAAAGCCCTGTTGGGGTATTTTTGAATACTTATTGTGATCAACGCTGTGGTTTGGGCGTATGCTCAGACCTGAGGAAAGGGTCTTTGCGACCGGGAAAGCGCTGTTATCCTGCGGGCCCGGTCGGTCCCTCGACCGCGCGAACCCCTCCATGGGAGGCCTGATGACGCGCGAAATCGCACAGATTCCCTCGCTGCCGGACACGGACACCGCGCGCACGATCGCGGCGTCACCTGAACGTCTCGAATTGTGGGACGAAGCCGAAGCGGCGGCGGCGGATGAACAACGGCCAGATGATGTGACGGCGACGTATCTCCACGTGCTCGCTCAGCCGTTGTCCGACGAGTTGAAGCTGACTTTGTGTGAGCGTGCGGCGGCGTTTTTGTCGGAATGGGGCGAAGACAACGAGCGCGTGATTGGGGTGTTGTCGCAGGCGCTCGCGATCGATGCAAACGCATCGTGGGCATTTCGAAAGTTGACGATGCTGCTCACGATCGAGCGGCGTTGGGACGAGCTGCTTGCGCACTACGATCGGGTGATCGAGGCGACGGAAGACAAGTCTCGAAAAGTGGAGCTTGTGTCGGAAGCGGCGCAGGTGGCGAAAGATCTGGCGGGCAGGGCGGATCGCGCGATTGTGTACCTTGATGCGCTGACGAAATTGCGTCCGAACGATGCGCAGGTGGTGGCGTCGTTGGAGCGGCTTTTGGAGCGCGAAGGGCGTTATCGCGAACTCGTGGATTTGCAGAAGTCGCGGCTCGGTTCGCTGAGCGAGGAACAGGGGCGGCTGCTGAGGGCGCAGATCGCGGCGTGTCTTCTCGACAAGTTGGAGAGTCCGGCGGAGGCGCTGGATGCAAGCGTTGGGTTGTTGGACGACGCGGCGACGGTGAACACAACGCTTGATTTGTTGGAGCGGGCGTTTGCTGGGCCGAAAACGGAGGCCGCGGATCGAGGACGCGCTCTGGCGGAGTTGCGGCGCTACTACAACGAGCAGGGTCGCACGAGTGACATTCTGCGCGTGTTGCTGGCGGCGATCGGGGTGGCAAACGGTGTACACAAGGCAGGTGGAAGCACCGCGGAAACACCTTTGGATCGAGCCGATTTGCATCGCGACGCAGGGCAACTTTTGGTTGCGGACGGGCGAGCGGCCGAAGCGGTGGATCACTTCGCGGAGTTGATTGTTCTCACGCCTCATTCGGATGAGGCGATGGCCGAGCTGCGCAAACTTGCGGAGCAAACGTCGCGGTTGGATCGCTACGCGGACGCGTTGGCGGCGGCGGCGGACGCCGTGGGATCACCGGATGATGGGCTTTCTCCTCGGGCTGTGACGCTGCTTTACGAAGCCGGAACGGTGCGCGCGGATGTGCTTTCCGATGCGGCGGGCGCAGCGAAACTTTACGAGCGAATTTTTGATGCGGGCGATGCCGAGAGCGATGTGTTGCTGCTCGTATGTCAGCGACTCGACGGTTTGTTGCGCGACGGACAGGCGCCCGAGAAACGCGTGACGGTGCTCGAAAAACGAGCGCAGTTGGAGGGCGAAAAGGAGGTTCGTCGCAATCTGCGAATGGAGGCGGCACAGATCGCGGAAGCGCTGGGCGAAGTGGATCGCGCGCTTGCAAACTACAGTCTTGTGCTCGCTGAAAATGTGAACGACGACGCTGCACATTCGGCCGCTGTAGCCCTTTTGGAGCGGGCCGAGCGTTGGGCTGAAATGGTGACCGCGCTGCGGCGAGCGTCGGCGGCAAAGGGTGATTCCGGTCGCGATCTGCGGGTGCGCGCGGCGCGGGTGCTGGAGCAAAAACTCGGCGATCCAACGGCGGCGATCGATGAGTGGGTGGAAATCGAGGACGTGTTCGGATCGGACGAAGAGACGATCGATGCGTTGCTCGCGCTGCTCACTCGCGAGGCGCGTTGGCTCGATTTGATCAGCGTGCTTGAGCGCGGGCTTTCGCAAACGCACGATGAACATAGGCGAATTGAGTTTTTGCAACGGCTCGGCGATGTGTTCCGTGAGCGCGCGGAGCAGCCTGAGAAAGCGCTCGCTTGTTACCGCGCGGTGCTCGTTGAAGAGCCGGGTCATGAGGGTGCGCGGACCGGGTTGAACGCCCTTTTGTCCAACGCGAAATGCAGGGCCGAAGCGGTGCGGCTGCTGCTCGATGCGTATAGCAAAACGAGCGATTTTTCGGGGCGATTGTCGCTGCTTGAACACCGATTGGATTTGGCGGCGGACGATTCGGCGAAGACCGAACTTTTGTGGGAAGCAGCGGATCTGTTTGAGCAGAAACGTGGGGACAACGCGTCGGCGCTTGTGGCGCTCGCGCGTGCGTTGCCGCTTTCGCCGATGGATACGGCGATCGAAGAGCGCATTTTGGGTTTGGCGGAAGCGACGGACAACTACGCGATCGCGGCGAAGGCGCTGGGAGATGCGGTGGTCGCAACGTCGGATTCAGAGCGCGCGGCGGACTTGCACGAACGACGCGGTACGATTTTGGAAACGCGGTTGAATGACAATCGCGGCGCGCTCGATGCGTTTTTAGCGGCGTTTGAGCTTGCGCCTGAACGACCGGACACGGCCGCGGCGGTGGTGCGATCGGCAACGCACGAACAGAAGTGGGATACGGCGGCAACAACGATTGTGACGTCGGTGCGCGTGCGCGGCGCGTGGGACGGCGCTCTCGTGGCGGCTTATGAGTCGGCAGCCGGTGTACACAAAGCGTGGGACGCGGCCGCGGAGGCGCTCGGTGCGGCGGTAACCGGCGACGGTCGGGTGAAACCGGCTCCTGCGGGTGAATTTTGGCGACGAGTGGCGGTGTGGCACCGCGATATGCGCGGTGATCTGAACTCGGCGGAGCAGGCATTGCTGCAAGCGTTGCAGCGCGCGGGCGATGAGATCGCAACGCTGGTGCTGTTGGCCGACGTACAAAGGAAGTCGCCCGATGTTCGGCTTGTTGCAACTCTGTTGCGATTAGCGGACGCGGGTTACGAAGTGACTGCGTCGCTTCGCGAAGCTGCCGTGACGGCGCTGGAAGTGCTGGGGGATGCGAAAAAGGCGGCTTCGATCTTCGAGCGCTTGTTTGATGATCTCGCTTCGCAACTGACGGCGGATGCCGAGTCGCTGGACTTATTCGCCGAGTCGGTGGTGACAAGCCCCGAGGAAGAAGACCTCGCGAATCAAACAACGTTCGCGGTCAACCAATTGCTGAAGCTGGCGTTGGATCGAGGCGATCACGCGGCCGCTGTTGCGCTTCTGGATCGCGCCGCACATTTGCCGCTTGGTGAGGGCCAAGCGATCGAGCGGTTGCACCAAGCGGCAACGATCGCCGAAGAGCAGATGGGCGATGCGGATCGGGCGATCTCGCTCTTGCAGACGATCATCGCTCAGTCGCCCTCGAACGCGCCGGCGATCGCACGGCTGGCCGGTCTGTTCGCAAAAACCAATCGAACGAAAGATCTGTTGGAGTTGCGGCGGCACGAGTTGTCGCTCGCAGGTCACTCGGCGGATCGTTTGCGTCTGCGGCTCGACATTGCTGCGCTTTACGGTTCGCTCGGAAACGCGGCGCAACAGCAGAAGACGCTGCGCGACAACTTGGTTGAAGAAGCGGCACACTCGGCGTCGCTCGAAGAATTGGCGCGCCTGTTCACCGAAGAAGAAAATTTCGGTGAATTGGCTTCGGTGCTCGAACACGAAGCGGGCGCTGTGGCGGCGCTTGGTCAGGGTGCTCGCGCCGGGGAGCTGTTCACGCGGGCTTCGGAATTGTGCGAACAAAACCTCGGGGACACGAAGCGCGCCCTCGCAGCGCGTGAACGAGCCGCGGAGTTTGCTCCAACGCCGGAAACGTTTGATGCGCTCGCGCGGCTTTCAACGGCGCTCGGCGATCACAGCGCCGCCGTGGGCTGGATCGAAAAGCGTTTAACGGTGATTGCGGAAGGCGCGAGCGAGGAGCGCATTGCAACGGTGGCCCGGCTCGCCAATGCGCACATCGCAGCGGGAAGTGAAGCTCGGGCGAGCGCAGCGCTGGAACGCGGTCTCGCGGCGCATCCTCGGTCCGAAACGCTGCGCGAACCGCTTCGGAAGCTGTATCGCTCGGCGGGCGCGTGGGAAAAGCTCGTTCGCCTGCTGCGAGGCGACGGTGACGAGCCGGCGAACGTGGAGCATCTGCGCGAGGCGGCGGACATCTGTCTCAAGCGATTGCTCGACCGCGAGCGCGCGATTCCGATTTTGGAAGCGTTGACGGCCCACGCGCCGAACGACAAGGCGGCGCGCATCGCACTCGCCGACGCGCTGCGAGCGACGGGGCGCCTCGAAAATGCGCGCGCTATCCTAACGAAATTGCTCGATGAATACGGGCGACGAAAACCACCGGAGCGCGCCGAAGTACACACGCAGTTGGCGCGTATCGCGCTCGCGGCGGGTGATGCGGATGAAGCTCGCAGGCAACTTGAAACGGCGACAGCGATGAACCCGGAGCATCCGGGCGCGCTGCGGTTGTTGGGCGCTGTGTACCGTGATGCGCGCGAACTTGAAAAAGCGGAACGAATGTTCGGCGCGCTGCTCCTCATCGCAATGCGCAATCCCAATGCCGACGGTTCGCCCGATGGCCCCGCGAAGAGCGAGGCGATGATTCTGCTTCACGGCGTTCTGGGTCTGATGGGCCAATCGGCGCGCGCGGAAGAGATGCTCAATTCGGCTTTTGAAGCGGCGAAAACAAGCGATCACGAAGCGTTCAGGCTCGAAGAAGGACTGCGCGTTTCAAACGATCCGGCGCTGCTGCTGAAAGCGCTTGAAATGCGGCTCGCCCGCGCCGAGGCGGGGAGTCCCGCGCGCCGCGGTGCTCGCGGAAATGGCCGAGGTGCTCGCGGGTCCGCTCGGCAAACCGGGCGAAGCGCTCACCGCGCTGCTCGGCGCGTTGGAGCACGACCCGGGATCGGCGCCGCTGCTCGCAAAGGCGATCGCATCGGCGCGCGCCGCCGGGCCTTCCGCGGTGCAGGCGTGCTCCGAGACGATTGCGCGCCTCGCTCACGATGCCGAAGCCTCCGGCAAAACTGCGGCCGGCGGGACGTTGTATTTCGCACTTGGAGATCTCGCTGAAAATGATCTGCGCGATGCGGCGCGCGCGCTCGATGCGTACACCCGGGCAGAATCGCTCGGCGCCGAGCAAATTCCGGTGTGGCGCGCGATCGATCGCGTGGCGGGCGCGGCGAGTGAACCCGCGGCGCAAATTCGGGTGCTGCGGCAGTTGGTTTTCGCGGCCGACCCCGCGGAGCCGGCGGCGCTCACCGAAGATGTGTACAGACTCGCCGAGCTTGAGCTTTCGTCTCCCGGCGATATCGCGGCGGGGCTCGGCACGCTCGACTGGGCAATGAGCCGCGAGATTCGTCATGACCGCGCGGCGGCCATGTTGCAACGCGCGGCGGATGTTGCGCCCGGCGAGGCGAGCGTGCTTGCGGCCTACGAGCGAGTGGCGCGCGCGGCCGAAGATCCGGCGATGTTGCTCGATGCACTCGAGCGCGCGGCGCAGGCGCCCGGGGCCACCATGGATTTGGTTCGCGAAGCAGTGGATCTCGCGACCGCGGCGAAGGATCAGGCGCGCGTCCAATCGTTGCTTGAGCGCGCGGTAGCCATCGCCGAGTCCGCTGACACCGCGCTCGGCGAAGCGGTGTGGGCGCTGCTTGCGCTCGCGGACATCCATGAGCGGTCGGGCGCCTTGGCCGAAGCCGTTTCGTGCCTCACACGCGCCGTTCAGGCCGCGGAGCGCGACGAGGCGCTGCGTCACGCCGAGCGCGCGGCGAATCTGGCTCGCAAGATCGGCGACGCCGATTTGGCCGCGGGCGCGTACGAGCGCCTTTTGGTGCGCGATCCGAACGATCGCGACGTGTGGACACCGCTCCTCGCCATCTACCGTGAAAAGGGTGACCGCGACGCGCTTGAACAGAAGCTGCGCGAGGCGATTGAGCACGCGTTTGACGTGGCGTTTCGCATTCAACTGCGCCGCGAGCGCGCCGCGCTTCTCATCGACACGCGGTGGGAAGACGCGGCAATGGAGCTTTCGGAGCTGCTGAACGAAGACGAAGACGACACGGCCGCGGCGCTCCAACTCACGCAACTGTACGAGCGCAACGGCCGTCACGACGCGCTCGCGGATTTGTTGGATCGCCGCTTGTCGGGGGCGCGCGCCCGCAACGACGTCGCCGCCATCTTGGCGCTGTCGCTTCAACTCGGCGCGCTTGTTGCCGGTGAAACTCCCGACAGGGCGATCGAAGTGTACCGTTCAGCGCTCGCTACTTCCCCGGAGAGCACGCCTTTGCTCACGAGGCTTCTGGCACTGTACACGCCCGAAGATCACCCCGACGACCGCGCCGATATTCTCGAACGGTTGCTCGCGTTGTCGCAGGGTGCCGACGCGGTGCCGCGCGCGCTCGCACTCGCCGACCTGCGCGAAAAAATGGAGGACGACGAGGGCGCCGCGCGCGCGCTCAATCGCGGCCTTGAAGCGGCGCCCGGCAACCGCGAAATCCGCGATCGTTTGGCGGCGCTCTACAAAAACCGCGAGATGTGGCCCGAACTCGCCGACATGCTCGCTCGCGAAGGGCGCGAAGCTTCGGGTCCGAACGCCGTTGCGAGCCTTCGCGAAGCCGCGGCCATCTACCTCGACAAGTTGGACCGCGCGAGCGAAGCAGCCGACATGCTGCTTCACGCGTCGGCCCACGCACCCGACGATCTCGCGCTCCTTGTGGATCTTTCGCGCTGCCTGGCGCGCGCAGGACGCGAGAACGAAGCGCGCGAGCGCGTGGGCGCCGCTTTGCAGGCCGGCATCGGAACGCGGGCCGACCGCGTGGCGCTGCTTCGCCTGCGCGCCGAGATGTCGAGCGAGCCCGATCAGCTTCCCAACGCGATTGCCGATCTGGAGCTTGCGTACACACTCGATTCGCAGATCGCGGCCGACCTCATGGATGCGCTCGAACGGTACCGCGGTACCGCTTCGGGCTCGGCCGATCGCGCGGCGTGGATGCGTCTTTTCGATGTGTACTTTTCGCTCAGCCGCTACGAGTCGGCGCGCGATCTGCTCGGTGACTGGTTTGCGCAGGAGCCAAACGACGTGGGTGCGCTTCGGCTCGCGGCGTTTATGGACGCGCTCGCCGGCAAGTGGGATCAAGTGGTCGAGCTGTGCGATCGCATTGTCGGCGCCGAAGAAGGCGAAGCGCGCATCCACGCTGCGTTGCTCGTGGCCGACGCGTCCACGCAGGCCGGATACCCGGCCGAAGCACGCGGTGTTCTCGAAGCGGTGTTTCGCGACAATCCGGGGAGCGCCGCACTTCGTGAAAACCTACGCCGCATCTACGAAGTCACCGAGGCTCATCGCGAGTTGGCAGAGCTGGCATTGACGGAAGCTGAGCAGGCAAGCGACGCCACAGAGCGGTTTAACGCTCTTCGACGCGCGGGACAGCTCTTTT
Source organism: Polyangiaceae bacterium (assembly GCA_016712345.1). Lineage (GTDB taxonomy): Bacteria > Myxococcota_A > Polyangia > Polyangiales > Polyangiaceae > JADJRH01. The sequence goes on along the minus strand of JADJRH010000001.1, from coordinate 4,926,093 downwards.
TGGAATCGGCGAACGAGCCCGAATCGGCCATTTCGCCGCTCCAAATGGCCTGCGAAATGCGCCCGCGCGACGGTGACGTGGCGGTGATGTTGGCCGACGCGCTCATCGGCGCCAATCGCCTCCAAGAAGCCGCCAATTTCTTGGACACGGCTCTCGGCGCACAGAAAGGCAGGCGCTCACGCGAAGTGTCGCTCATGCAGCAACGCATGGCGGCGATCGCCGGAGCGGTCGGCGATCGCGCGAACGAAGCCGGGTGGCTCAACGCCGCTCTCGACAGCGATGCCCAAAACTCCGAGGCGGCCGCGCGCCTCGCCGATGTCGCCACCGAACTCGGCCAACTCGACGTGGCGATCAAGGCGCTCAAAGCCATTGCCATGATGAAAAACCCGCGGCCCATTACCCGGGCAATGGCCTACGTTCGGCAAGCCATCATTGCCCAACACCAGGGCGACGTCCGCAAAGCCGTCTTGCTGGCTCGCAAAGCCCAAACCGAAGATCCGTCGCTCGAAGAAGCCGCCTCACTCCTGGCCGAACTCAGCGGTTAAGACGCCCTGAAACACCTCTTTCGCGCCGCCCGTTGAGGTGTGGTCGCGTTCCTGAGATACTGACACTCTTGTTTTTGCTCGGCGTCGAGCATCGACCGCGGTTCGCGCGGCGAGCCGGCGCCCTGACCGATGAGGTGAGCATCATGGTCTTGCGATCGCGTTTCATGCTCTTTGCGGTCACAGTGGCGTCGGCGACTTTCCTCGCAGCGTGCGATGGGGGTGACAGCGGCAGCTCCAACACAACCACCAGCGGTACCGGAACGGGTGCTGCGGCGGGCACAGCCGGAACAGCCGGCTCAGGGGGTGGAACCGGCGGAACCGGCGGAACCACAATGTCGACGTCAACGCCGACGCCCACCGGTTGCCAAAACAACAGCGACTGCGCCACCGACCCGGCCGGGCCGATCTGCAACACCGACACGGGCGAATGCGTCTCATGCATTCCCGTCGCCGATCCCAAAGTCGACTGCGGCATCGGCTCGTGGTGCAACACCAACAAGTTCGTTTGCGAAGTGGGATGCACAGGAGCCGACGACTGCCCCACCCCGCCCGGCGGCGCACCGCTCGTTTGCGACCTCGACACGCACAAGTGCGTTGGCTGCCTCGACGACTCCGGTTGTCTCCCCGGCTCCATCTGCGTCAGCCAAACATGCATCCCCGGATGCAGCGGCACCCAGCCTTGCGTGCCCGGTGAAACATGTTGCGGCCAGAGCTGCTTCGACCTCGCCACCGATGAAAACAACTGCGGCGCCTGCAACAACTTCTGCCAGGGCATTCCCAACGCGCAGGTCGCCTGCATCGGCGGCCAATGCGTTCAATCGAGCTGCAATCCCAACTTTGCCGATTGCAACGGCAAAACCTCCGACGGGTGTGAAACCAACATCATCCTCGACGGCAACTGCGTGTGTACACCTGGACAAACGCAGCCGTGTTACCTCGGCGCTCCGGGTACACAGGGCGTCGGTCCGTGCAAAGCCGGCGTCCAAACCTGCAAAGCCGACGGCCTCGGTTGGGGTTCGTGCGACGGTCAGGTGCTCCCTGTGCAGGAGATCTGCGCCAACAACATCGACGAAAACTGCGACGGCATCATGGACAACGCCGCCGACACCGACAACGACGGTTGGACCACATGTGAAGGCGACTGCAACGACTCCAACGCGCTCGTCAACCCCGGTGCGTTTGAAGTCACGTACACGCTCGTCGACACCGACAACAACCCCAACACTCCGCCCGTCCTGACGCCCGGCGGAAACGGCGTCGACGACGACTGCAACCCCAACACAAGCGACACCACAGATCCCTCCGCGTGCTCCACGGTGACCAAGCTCAGCGGCGTCTCCGCCGACGACGTGGCCAAAGCAATGGACCTCTGCGTCGTCGCCGCCGCCAACCCGCCCAAGCCGCAAAAAACGTGGGGCTTGCTCTCCGCATCGTACAAGCTCGCAAGCGGGGCAGACCCCGGCGGTGAGCTGAGCGACATGCAAAACTTCATGGCGGCCGTGCTTCAGCAATACGGCTACCTCAACAACAACCCCGCGGTGCCCAACAACCCGCCCAAGAAAGGCCCCACAATGGCCGGCATTTCATCGGGCCACATGCGCTACACAGGCCAAGCCGGTTTTGCGAGCCCCAACGGCGGAAGCAGCATGGGTTCGGCCAGCGCGTGCCCCGCGGCGTACCTCGCCGCGCATGGTGGAACGTTGCCTTCATCCGCCGGATGCAGCGGCAACTGCAACGGCGGCAACACCTGCAACGACAGCATCATGGTGCGCCTCCAGGTGCGCGTACCCACCAACGCTAAGAGCATGTCGTACGACTTCAAGTTCTATTCGGGTGAGTTCCCCGAGTGGGTGTGCACCACGTTCAACGATTATTACCTCGCGCTCCTCACCACCGGAGCCGCCGGTATCCCCATGGACAAGAACGTTTCGTTCGACGGCCTCGGCAACCCCGTATCCGTTAACAACGGCTTCTTCGACGTGTGCAGCCCGAGCGGTTGCTTCAACTGCCCCAAAGGCACCAACGAATTGCTCGGCACCGGCATGGAAGGCAGCGTCGGCGGCGGCACTTCGTGGCTCACCACCGACGCCCCGGTTGTCGCCGGTGAAACCATCACGCTTGAACTGATGGTCTTCGACGTCGGCGACCAAGCGTATGACTCACACGTGCTCCTCGACAACTTCCGCTGGGGCCTCAACGCCACCACCGTCGGCACACACGAATAGTTGTGTACACAACACGTCTGCGGCGCGGCCGTCGCCTTGATTTCGTCGGCCGCGCCCAGCGTTAAGACTCCCTATTCATGTCGTCCCCGCCTCAATCCCAACCGCATCGCACAGCTCTCGTTCTTGCCGGCGGTGCCGCACGCGGCGCCTACGAAGTCGGCGTTGTTCAACACGTCATTGAAGAAGTCGCTCGCGATCTCGGCCACCCCATTCGTTTCGACGTGCTCTGCGGCACCTCCGTCGGCGCGCTCAACGCCTGCGGGCTCGCCGCATTTGCAGATCGCGGAGCGCGCGCCATCCACGAAGTGATCGACGTTTGGGCCAAGCTCCAAATCGCAGAACTCGTAAAGCCCGACGTGCGCGGCGTCATGCAAATGGGCGCTCGATTTCTCGGCCGCGGCGACGCAACAATCAACGCCGAAATCCCCATTCGCGAAGGTGGACTCATCGCCCCCGAAGGAATGGAGCGCCTCATTGAACGGCGCATTCCCTTCCATCGCATCGAAGAAAACATTCGCTCAGGCCACGTCGACGCGCTCACCGTTTCCACAACACATGTCGCGAGCGGGCGAACCGTTGTGTTCGTTGATCGCCGAGCCGACGGTCCACTTGAGTGGAGCCACGACCCAACAACCGTTGCGCGCGCTGCAAAATCACAGCCCGCCACGCGCTCGCTTCCGCAGCAATTCCCATCTTGTTTCGCGCGGTCGCCATCGACGGGGACTTTTATTGTGACGGCGGCCTCCGCCAAAACGTGCCGCTTTCACCCGCGCGCCGCCTCGGCGCCAAACGCGTTCTCGTTGTCAACCCACGTTACATTTCCACAACCCCCCTCGACGATCGCGAGGCCGAAAACAACTTTCCCGGCCCGCTTTTTCTCTTGGGCAAAACCCTCAACGCGCTCCTCCTCGACCGCATCGACACCGATCTCGCGCGCCTTGAAACAATCAATCGCATTCTTGAAGCCGGAACACGCGTCGCCGGAGCAAACTTTGTCACCGATCTCAATCGTGAACTGGGTTTCGCCGCCGGAAAAGGCCTCCGTCCCATGCGCGCCCTTCTTGTCCGAGCTTCGGAGGACATCGGTCGAATGGCGGCTGAATACGTTCGTTCAAACAACTTCTCCAACGTCGGCGGCGTCGCCGGACGCTTAATTCGCCGCCTCGCAGAGCCCGACTCTCGCAACGAATCCGATTTGCTCTCCTACCTTCTTTTCGACGGCAAGTTCTGCTCCGAACTCATTGAACTCGGCCGCAACGACGCCCGCGCCCGCCACGAAGAACTCTGCGCCTTTTTTGCAGACACTTAGTATACACCTCCGCCACCCTACTTCCTCTACACGTTATTTGGGTGCTTTGTCTCCCAATACCTTGTTCCCCATCGTCAAGGCACACTCTCCAAGCGCCCTGACCCGTTTGCCCGCCGCGCCGCGCTTCGCCACCCGGAACGCCGCTTCACCACGGACTCACGGACCGCCTCGCGATGACCCGAAAGGCCTCGCCACCTGACACATCGTATCCAACACGGAGGCACGGAGATCACGGAGTTCCACGGAGTTTTTTGTACTTTGGGCTGTGGCGAGCGCAGCCACGACGAAAACGAGAGACCGGCGAGACCGGTGGATGGCGACGTGATGGACATCTCAAGTCGCCGGACCTCCCAGAACGGGCTCTTTTCTGCTGCATCGACAACTCAACCGCAACGAGTTACTCGCCGTTCGAATGAGGCGCATGCGCCGCTGGGGAACTCCGTGGTGAAGGACGTCACAGGCATCCAAACGTGTCAGGTCGTTGCGTGACGCGTCAGCGGCCGACGCGTCAGCCGTCGCTCTCGGGCGACCTTTTTCTCCGAATCAATGATACCGTCACCCCATGGTGACACTGACCGTCAACGGTGAAAGTCGAAACATCGACGCCGATCCAGACATGCCGCTGCTTTGGGCACTTCGTGATCTGCTGGCCCTCACAGGCACCAAGTTCGGTTGTGGAATGGGCCAATGCGGCGCGTGCACTGTCCACATCGACGGTGTTGCCGCTCGCTCCTGTCTCACCCCTATTTCAGAAGCCGCCGGTAAAAAGGTCACCACCATCGAGGGACTGCCCGCGGATCATCCCCTTTTCAAAGCCTGGGTAGCCGAACAGGTTTCCCAATGTGGCTATTGCCAGCCCGGTCAAATCATGACCGCCGCAAGCCTCCTTCAAAAAAATCCAAAACCCACCGCGGCTGAAATCGAAAAAGCCATGGACGGCAACCTCTGCCGCTGCGGCACGTACAATCGCATTCGCAAAGCCGTTCAAATTGCCGCGGGAGAAAAGCCGTGAAAACCAACCAGCAGTCCACCGCGGAAAACCTTACTACCGCTGTTGGATCTACCCAACCGATTCAATCTACCCACGCGGGCGAACCTACCCACCCCGGCGAACCTACCCATTCACGGCGCTTCTTTCTAACCGCTTCGCTCGCCACCGGTGCCGTGTTTGTCGTCGGCTGTGGAACGGAAGCAACGCCGCCGCCCAATGTGCCTTCCGGCGGCCCCACAGTGCAGCCGACGGCGGCCCCCAAGCCTCCTCAAGCGCCGCTCAACGCCAACGCGTGGGTACGCATCTCCCCCGATGAAAAAGTCACCATCGTGATCGACAAATCTGAAATGGGACAAGGCGTGGAAACGGCTTATGCCATGCTCGCCGCAGATGAACTCGACGCCGACTGGAAAAACGTCTCCATCGAGTTTGCCCCCGTGGGAGCCGATTATAAAAACCGTATGTTCGGCAGTCAGGGCACCGGTGGAAGCACAAGCATTCGCGCTTCATACACCTTAATGCGCACCGCGGGTGCAGCTGCCCGCCACATGCTTGTTTCGGCCGCGGCGGCCCTCTGGTCGGTAGAACCTTCCACGTGCACCACAGAAAACGGCGCCGTCATCCACGCCCTGAGTGGAAAACGCGCCACCTACGGCTCGCTCACAGAAAAAGCGGCCGGGATCACCCCGCCCAAAGAGCCCAAGCTCAAAACCCCTGACCAATTCAAACTCATCGGAAAGCCCATCACGCGCCTTGATTCCGCCCCCAAAGCCGCCGGTAAGGTTGAATTTGGCATTGACGTACGCCGCCCTGGAATGCTCATCGCCCGAGTGGCAAAACCCGCCACCTTACGCGGCAAAGCCGTAAAGTGGAATACTGACAGTGCTCTTACCGTAAAGGGTGTCAAAAAGGTGGTGCCCGTCACAAGTGGTATCGCCGTTGTTGCAGAACACTTTTGGGCCGCCAAAACAGGCGCCGAGGCCCTGGCAGTCGAATGGGATGATGCCGCGAGCGCCGGCGTTTCCACCGACAAACTCACTCAAGCGGCCATTCTACTCGCCAAAAAACCTGGTGCCGTCGCCGAGTCAAAAGGGGATGTTGAAAAGGCACTCAAAGGAGCTTCCAAAACAATCGATGCTGTGTATGAACTGCCGTATCAGGCGCACGCCACCATGGAACCCATGACGTGCACGGCAGAAGTCAAAGACGGTCAGTGCTACATCTGGGTAGGTACCCAATTTCAAGAAACCACCCAAAAAATCGCCGCCAAAATCACCGGTCTACCCATTGAATCGGTGTTTATCCACTCCGTTTACCTCGGCGGCGGGTTTGGCCGTCGCTCCGAAATGGACTTCATTACCGACGCCGTGGAGATCGCCAAAGAAATGCCCGGCACTCCAATCAAAGTGATCTGGACGCGTGAAGACGACATGCGCCACGACTTTTACCGGCCCGCTTCATACAACGTTTTGCGGGGTGGAATTGGGAAAGACAACAAGCCCGTTGCCTTTAGCCAGCGCATTGTTTCAGCCTCGATCATGAGCCGCGTGTTCCCGCACTATGTCAAAAACGGCATTGACCGGTCCGCGGTTGAGGGCGCAACCGAACAACCCTACTCGGTGCCCAACTGGCATGTGGACTATCACATGCACGACAGCGGGGTTCCCGTTGGATTTTGGCGCTCTGTGGGCCATTCAAACAACTGTTTTATCACCGAGAGCTTCTTCGACGAAATGTGCGCCCTCGGCAAACAAGACCCCTTCGAAATGCGAAAAACCCTTCTGACAGATGCTCGCCTCAAAGCGGTGACCGAGCTTGCCGCCCAAAAGGCCGGCTGGGGCTCGGCGCTTGAAAAAGGCCGAGGACGCGGCATTGCCTGCCACGTTTCGTTTGGCAGTTATGTGGCTCAGGTGGCAGAAGTCACCGTTTCAGACGATGGTAAGGTGAAAGTTGATCGCATTGTGTGCGCGGTGGATCTGGGCACCATCGTCAACCCAAACACAGTAGAAGCGCAAATGCAAAGCGCAATTGTATACGGCCTCACTGCTACTCTCAAGTCGGCAATTACCGTTGACCAAGGCAAAGTCGTTCAGAGCAACTTCCACAACTTCAAGCTGCTCACCTTGAGTGAAATGCCGGCCATTGAGGTCTTTATCGTACCGAGCACAGAAAAGCCAGGCGGCGCCGGTGAACCTGCAACTCCCCCCGTCGCGCCGGCGGTAACAAATGCCATTTTCGCCGCAACGGGAAAGCGCATTCGCAAACTGCCTATCAGCGCCGCCGACCTTAAAAAGTAGAGCAACAGACGCCGCCACGCAATGACTTGAGACGTCTCGATTCCTGACACGTTGCAATCAACACGGAGGCACGGAGATCACGGAGATCCACCGAGTTTTTTTGTATTTCAGACTGCAATCGTCTCGCACCACCTGACCGATCCCCTGTCAGGTTGGGATCGCGGATGATGTGTACCCATAGCAGCGAAAGAAACAAAAACCTCCGTGACCCTCGGTGTTCTCCGTGGTGAAGAGACGTTCCTGATGGCGCGACGTGTCCGGTCGTTGCGTGACGTTTAATGAGGCTTCACATCTTCAGCAACGGCAGGGCTTCAAGTCGGCTTTCAACCACTTTGACTTCAACCTTCGTGGTCATTGCCACGGCTCTCACAGCCATTCGAGCGAGCGAACTCTTAATCACGGCCACAACGCGCTTGAGGCCTTTCTTTTCCATCATCGCAATGGCTTCACTCGTGACCTTTACACAGGCCGTTTCGTACGATTCCATTGCGGACGCATCGGCCAACCAAACAGCACCAACTCCAAGCCTTGATATTTCTTGAATCGCCGCCCGCATGTCATGTTCAGTGAGTCGCCCCGTTATCACTGTTTCTATGACGCCCTCCTTTCCACGAAGCGTCCGGGCCGTTGAAGTGGTGGTGGGCACTCTGTCCTTGAGCATTGGCCTTTCGACTCCCTGCTTCCCAATCAAAAACACAATTGCTCAGAGCGACGCCAATCGCCCACACATGGGATTTGGACCCATGGCATTGAGGTCGGCGTCGGGATCGCAGCCACGCGCGGCGACATCCGCAGTGGGTGGGTTTGATCAAAATCCTCAAACCACCGCGAAGTCATGAACTCCACAAGCGCTTGGGTTTGGTCAAATCCTCAAGCGACTTTGGAATGGCTCCGGCTTACTTAGCCCCGGCCAAGAAAAATTGAAATAGCAAATAGAATGTCAAACGGGCTGAGCACGCCGTTTACAGGCGCACTCTTTTCGCCGGTACTTTTCGCCGTGCGCGGCCGGAGCGTGGGGCGGTCACAAACAAACGCACATGCAGTTTCCGTTACTGCACGTTCCAATTCCCACCTTCATCATGAAGATGCACTGAGCCAAACACATGGCTTGGCAATCGTTGGGATCGCAGTTGCCGCCGCCTCCGGTGCACGTTCCGTTGGTGCAGGTTTGACCCATTTGACACTCGGCATTGGAACAACATTGCGTGGCGCACACGCACGAAGTGCCTTGTTTCATGTAACCGGTATTGCAGGAAACATCACACAATCCGGCCGCCGTGCAAATGGCAGAACCGTTGGTGGGCACTGTGCACGACACGCAGGATACGGACTGTAAACAACCCGATTCAGGCGTGTTGCCCATGCACGTTCCAGCGCAGTCATGTGTACCCATCGGGCACCCTGTTGTGGTGCTCGTAGTTGATGTTGTGCTGGAGGTGGTGCTTGTGGTGCTCGACGTTGTTTCGGTGTCGCTGGTGGACCCGGTGTCGGTGTCGGAAGTGGTGTTGCCGGTGGTTTCACCCGCCGCCCCCGTTGTGCCGGCGCTGCCGCCGTCCGACCCACCGGCTCCAACGCCGGCGGTGGTGCCGCCGCTCGCGCCGACCCCTCCCCCACCCACTCCCGGGCTGACTGTGCCTTTGGCGCACCCCGCCGCAAGGGCCATTGTCACAGAAATCGCCGATACCCAGAAAAAGTTGAGTCTGGTCACGGAGCACTCCAAAGAAAGGGGACGGCGGAGTATCACTTATTTGCCATGGGCTGCACAGCGCAAAGTAAGCGAAACGCAAGATCGGCCAAAGGGCGATTTGTACACCATTACTTAAAGTGCAAACTCATACGCTCCACCGCCGATGCCATGGCAGGACGGTATCCAAAACTCAACTGTGAAGTATCATCCAATTGGGCGGGACAGGCCGACGCGACGATCGCCTGCGAGTTGAGGTTCTTCAGGACTGCCAGGTGCCGAAGGCCCGGATACGCTTTGGCCCGTACTTGAAGGGTGGTTTTTCCGGTGCTCGGATCAACCTCACAAAGCGGACTGTCGGTACCGGCGGAACATTCACACGCTGCAAGCGCCGGATTTGTACAGTCGGCCACGTCCGAAACAATCTGTCCGTCAGTGTCCACTTTAACGCGGGGAAAGATGCACGCGAACTGCAAATCATCCTGTTTTGGAATAGTCCACTCGTGCCCGTTGATTGGGTTGGAAAGTGGCAATGAACTCGACGTAAGCACATCGCCCGTAATTGGATTGGTGCCTGTCCGCGGCTGCCAACCCGCGATCATCAAAGGATCGAGCGGATTGCCGTAGTTGTCAAAGTCGCCCAAGATCACGTCCCATGTTGAAAACGTTTTCCCCGGTAGAGTTGCAGACAGTTGACCGGGGCTCTTGTAGCCGCCTTTTTCTTTGCCCTGCTCGTTTATACCATCGTTTAGGTTGGGTAGACCGGCGCTATTCACACGTGCGATATCCTGCCAGGGAACGCCCACAATTCCCACCAAAAACACGAGATCCGGCGAGCGAACATCGGTGAGTGAATCACCCAAAACCAGATCTGTAAAAATGGGATTGGGAACCACCTCGCCGCTGGCAGTTGTGACAGCGGTTTCCTTGAGAGCGTCGACATACCTATCGATGGGGTATAAAAAGTCGATCCCGAAACGACGTTTTTGGTCGTGGCAGCGAAGACTGATGTTGTCATTCAGATCGTTGAGGTAAATCGTCTTCCCATTGGCATCTTTGCACGAGGGATCGTCGGGACAAATCTGATTTCCGTTTTGATCGGTGGGCCCTTTTTGACCACACGAAAAGCAACAATCGCTGTTGGGGTCCGTTTCACAAATCGCCCTCGCTTTGGGAAGGTGAAAGGGCGAACCGTTGGTACCCTTGAGTTGAGCGGCATAAAAAAACTGCCCATACTCCCTGATCGAACAATCATTTTCATCACTGAGCATAACAATCAGGAGAGCTGAATCGGGGCGCAAAAAAGTCTTTCGCTGATCGAGAAGCAGCGTGTCTACCCCCACCTTTTCAATTTGGTTTTTGTCATTGATAACGATCTCCTGGTAAGGCGCGGGGTCAACCAAAAATCTGTACCAAGACTCAAGCTGCGATTCATACCCACAGCCGATTTGACCAACTCCCAGCACCATGTCGGTGAGTTGAGGTAGAAGCGCTGTTGCATTGGAGTCGGAACCTGAATCGGCGTTGAGGTCGGCCTCACCGGGAGGCGAGAGCGTTTGTGCGGGATCCCAAGCCAAAAAACGCAACCCTTGATAGGTTTCTACTTCTTCTGGAAAGGCCGGATCTTTGCGAGCGAGCAAATGACCCCGATCGTTGTTGGACTCTTTTCCCGGAGGGCTCACAGCGCATGCGTCAGACCCGTGTCCCCCAAGGCTCGACGAAACGATCCCGATGTGGATATCCAAAATCGGATTAAACTCGCGGAACGTACCCGGAGGACAGGCTTCAAGCGGCCCCGTCGGCACGCTGGCCAGGTTTCCAGATCCGTCAAGACACGGCGGGTTTACCAACCGCGTCACCAGATCAGGAACGGCAAGCGACAAGATTGTCTGCTTGTCGCCCATGGCGCGCGAATTATCAATCGCGAGTAGAACATCTACCTTGTTGGTTTTTGAGGGCGGAGCAAATGTGTCGGTATAGGTTGTTCCCGTTGCACCTCCGCTGCCGGCCGTGCCCCCCGTTTGTTGAACAACAACGTCACCACCACACCCCAATAACCCCAATACGGGTGTTGCAAAAGCTGAAAAAACCGCTGCAAAAGCCAGGCGCCTGTTCATAAGAGCCTCCTCCACGAAGAAGATATGCCCACAGGGTATCTTGTTTATTGCCGGCGCAACGGCTTTTTTTGAGCGATGGTCACATTGGAGCCGCGCTAAGCCAAACTAGTCCTAGATCAAGCGATAAGAACAATGGAGACGCTTATAAGCATCGGGAGAGTCTGAAAAACGTAGCGTTTCGAAGAAATCCAGCAGGCAGCGTTTGGCGGCTTCAGGTGATTGGAACATACCAATCACCGGTCTCGCCGGTCTCACGTTTTCGTCTTGGCTGCGACCGCCACAGAACTCCATGTAGAGAACCTGAAGCGCCACGCTTTTCGCTATTCCATGCGGCAACGGGCAAGGGTGTCCCGCGCCTTGCGACAAGACCTGAAACCATCCTTCGCAGAACGTCATGGCTGTTATCGCTTGATTAAGGGCTAATTTCGAGTTCGCCCCACATACGCGCGAGCGCGCACTTTTCCGCGTTCTTTGAGCGGCATCACCGACGCAATAAGCCCCGCACTCCGAAGGTGCTTTAAGAAGCCGTCGGCCGGATAGCCACTCCACACCACGTACGAACCACCCGGCCTTAACGCTTGACGAGCCTTGAGAAGCCCCATGTGCCCGTAGAGCCGCGCGTTGGATCGAAAAGATGCCCAGTCTGGCCCGTTGTCAACATCAAGAAGGATCATGTCCAGATCGCGCGAGCGCGCGATGACACTCGCCACGTCGTCAAGTATCAACTCCACTCTTGGGTCGTTGAGTACACCGGGAGTGAGGTGATGGAGCGGGCCCTTTACAAGATCGACCACTGTCTGGAGTTTTTCGACCTGAATGACGTGAGCGTTTGGGCCCACCACTTCAAGCACCCCTGCCAGCGTGCGCCCAAATCCGAGACCTCCCACAAGAACACGCGGCGTTTTGGATCGAATGGTTTCAGCCAGCCTGCCAAACGCAAACTCGGTTCCGAGCGACTTGCTTGTAAGGATAGGCACGCCGCCGATCATCAACTCGATATGACTGCCCAGATCGCGCAGTTCGAGACGTTGACCGGCTTCATGAAAAACCTGAATTTTGGGAACGGGAGGCACGCTAAGAGCACCAATCGGTTTGAATCGTGAGTAAAATCAGAAGATTACTAATTTGAGAAAGCCGAGAAATATCGTTATGACAACTTACCTTTTTTTGCAACAAACCGCATCAGCGTACAGGTTCTTCAGAATCAAAAACCACCTTGCCGACGTGAGCTTCATCTTCGGCGGCAGCTTCACGTTCGGCTGCGAGCGCGCGCGACTCGGCTTCCAAGTCGGGAAAGCGATAGCGAACGCCGTCTTCGGTTTGCTCCATGTCCACGTCTCCGCCGAGCGCGACAACTTCACGCTGGATGACTTTAGAATCTGGAAGATCCCCCGCCGCGGCGGCCCACGCGCCCGCAAGTTCGGTTTCGCGGATGCTGCGTTTTTGCTGAACACGCTCCAAAATAGCGCGAACGAGCGCTTTTCTACCCTGCTCACGAGCCACGCGGCGCGCCTTGAAAGGACGCCACAAAGCGCGGAATAGGGGCAGTGCAAACAAGGCAATTGAAAATACGAGAGGCACAACACCGAGCACCCAAGCGGTTGTTGGAGGAGCCCATTGCTCGGGTGGGAGGCCCTGAAACATTTGAGTGAGGCGCTCAATTGTCCAATTGTTTGAATACGCCCAATAGGCCATGATCAGGTTAAACCCGTTCATGAGAATAATGAGCATGTTGGAGCCAAACGGATTGCCCGTGAAAGGCAACAACCCCTTATCGGCGTCCCACACGGAAGCGGGGCGCGGCTCACTTGCCAACTCAGGATCATCGGCAGTTCTGCGGATATTGGCAAATGTGTACACAATTCCGCCCTCTTCTGAAACTGCCACATTGCCGTCGTATTCAAGCATTAAGCGAGACATCAACGGATCGGCTGTGTCGCGGGGCAACCCCGTTACGCGCATGACATCGGAGAGGCCGATGCGGCCTTTTTGAGCACGAATCTCCGCGATCACCTTTTTTTCAAGCGCGCGCTCATCCTGCGGAGGTTCGTCGGGGCCAAAAAAGAACCGATTTACTTTTTCGTAAAATGGCACTTTGGGCGCGTCCGAAGGAGGTGCTCCGGCAACAAAAGGCGACGGCGCATGACTTGATTGGCGCGAGGAAGCGGCCGAGTCCCAGGCTCCCACACCGGGCGTGTAATACGAATATCGAGAGTTGTAAAAACGTGTCGCCGGGTGAAACATCCAATAAAGGGCTTCTGCCACGAGGCGAAACAGGCCACCAAACAGGTTGAGTGCGCCGCCGGCGCTTTTTCCACCTCTGCCTTTGCCCGAAAAAAGGCCCACGACAATGGCAATTAAGATGAGGATAAAAACAACCACGTAGGTGACGAGAACAATTGTCAGCCACGCCCGAACGACGAAGCGGGCCACCGCCAAAAGCGCGGCACCGATGGTTGAAAAAACCTTTGAAATGGCTGTTTGGGTAACCCACGGCTTGGTGAGCCCATGGGGAAACCGAAAGAGCAACTCCCCCTTTTCGGTCACGCGCAAATGACCCCGATATTCACTCACGAGGGCGTGCAGACCCCTCTCGGCATCCCAAAGTGGCAATCCACTTTTGGCCGCGGCATCGGCAATGGTCATGTCGGGTACTTTTTCAGCACCTCTCCCTCCCAGTGCCTTTGCAAGAGATTCTGCGGCTACCTGCGAATCTAAAATACGCGGTGGCGTGTTGGGCATAACGCGGAGTTATGCACAGCGGTCGCGGCGCGCAAATGTTCTTTTGTGAAAGTCGAACATGCGCCGCTTGATTGAGGACTAGCGACTGAGCCCGAGGGCGGCAAACAGGCGATCATCGGTGTCGGGCGCCACCTCTTCTTCCACCTCGCGAAGCTTTTGAACGGCCGTTGCAAAACGCCCACCAAACTCTTCACATGTTGTGCACCCCTGCACATGACTACGAATCTGTTCCACTTCGGCCTCACTCAACTCCCCATCTAGATAGGCGGAGAGTTGCGCCAACACCTGAGTACACAAGAGCCCGGCAACGAGCCTATTTTCTGCGGGCAATTCACGCGCTTTCATGGCCGAACTCCTCTCCTCGAAGCGCCGCAAGAAACCGAAGACGCGCTCGATGCAGGCGGCTTTTCATGGCAGCCAGCCCCAATTGAAGCACTTCTGCGGTTTCAGGCCCACTCAACCCTTCCATATCGCGAAGAACCAAAATCTCGCGGTCTTCTGCGTGGAGGCGTTGAAGGGCCAAGTTGACTTGTTCTCTCGTTTGCGCCGTGCCCATGAGACTCTCAGGGTCGGCCGCGCCCCAACCGGCTCTTACGCCCAGCGTTTCCAAGTCATCGTCTTCTGAAAGCGGTTGTTCACGAGGCTCTAATTTGAGGGCCGCGCGGCGCGCGATAGTAAATAGCCAACCGCGCGCCGAACCTTCACCCCGAAATGTGCCCGCGTGGGTGAGTGCGGCAATAAACGTGTCTTGCAACACGTCGTCGACAATGCCGCGATCGCGAACGAGGGCCTTTGCAAATCTGTGTACACTTGCCCGATGGCGCGTGACAAACATCGACGCAGCCGCTTTGTCACCCGATGAAATACGCTCCAAAAGCGCGGTGTCGGGCGAATCCACTGCAACGTCAGCCGCGGCCGAAAGGCTCATTCGATTCGAACTCTCACGCTTTTGCGTCAACGGGGCAAGTGCGAAGTCCGACAAGCCGATACAGAGGACAACTTCCAATGAGGCCGGTGAGAAGCGGGATCACTCCAATGTACCCGAGCGGAGTTTTGGGGCCGAAGAAAGCGATTGCCAGCAGGCCGAGGCCCAACACAATGCGAATAACGCGGTCAACAGTGCCTTCATTCTTGGGGAAGATCTTGGTCCACATGGCTTATCTCCTTCAGTCAATTGGGAGGAGCGACGGAGGAGCAAAATGGATTCAGCCAGATTCAAAAAAATCTTCGACGGTGGATCGTTGATCCCTCACTTGGATCACTTGTGACCCAGGTTTGTACCCACAGGTAGGACAAATTCCCCCTAAAAACCCACCTGCCCCCACTGGCCCAACTTGTGCTCAAAAAGGGCCAACTTCGCGGCCACCGGCCGCAAGCGACTCCAAGGAGCCCCCCCGATGTCGATCCTGTCTCCCCGAATCCGACTCATCGCCGCCGCTTCAACTCTCGCTTTGGCCTCCCAGGTGGTGGGCTGCGTGGAGGACTCATCGAGTCAGACGGACGACATCACCGACGTGGCGAACACCAAGGTGAAGCGTCAGTCAATTGGCAATTGCTGGGTGTACGCAAGCATCGGTTGGGCCGAGTCGCTGCGCCTTGGCTACTCGGGCGAAGAACTCAACCTCAGCGAGTCGTACATCACTTATTGGCACTGGGCAGAGCAGATCAGCGGCGGAATTGCCGGCATGTCGGCGGTTGCCCAGCTTGATAAAGACCAACTGTCAACAGGTGGTTTCTTCGGCGTTGCGGCTGAACTCATGCGCCGATACGGCGTGATGGACGAGGGCAAGTTTATTCCTGAAGAGGCGGAAGCGGCGCGTTCAGCCCGTCAATCGGCGGCGCTTTCAGCCATTAACACCTCGCTCAAATCGGGTGTTCTGTCCGACCCGAAAGCCCGCAAAGACCTGAAAGTGGTGCGCGCCGAACTTGACAAAGCGTGGCAACTCAGCGCCGACGTGACCAAACTCTTAAACGACGTGTTTGGTGAGAGTGTCACAAAGAACCTTGAAAAAGGCGCTGTTGTTCCCGAAGGAAGCGGCCTTCGCCTCCCCAAGAGCATTGAAATTGGAATGACATCTTCCGGCGCGCTCACGCTGGCAGACGCGATCGGTAAGCCGTCTTCTTCATCCAATGTTCGTACGCGTTCAGGCACCTACGCTTGGAATGAAGAGCCCTATCCGTATTGGGAGTCTTCACAGCGCGACTTTCTGAAAAAGGCACAAAAAGCCCTTCACGGCGGCCTGCCTGTCATCATGACGTGGTTTGTCGACTTCAACGCCATGAAGGACAACACGTTCAAAGAGCCGCCCGCGACGCCCGGTCGTCAGGGTGGTCACATGACTGTTTTGGAAGATTATCAAATTACAAACGTGCCCGGATATGGCACGCTTGAAGCGGGTAAGGTCGTGACCGACGCGAAAGCCCTTGAAGCCGCGCTTTCAAGCAGCGCAACCATTGAGTTCTTCCGTATCAAAAACTCGTGGGGTTCAGATCTGGCGCCCCCCGGAGCGACGGAAGATCTGAAAGGGTATAACGATCTCTACATGAAATACCTGAATGGGCCGATCACCAAGTGCACGGGCACAGGGTCGGATCCGTGTACCACCAAGTCTCAAGAAAAAGGGCTGTGGGCGTTCGTGTTGCCGCCGGCAAAATTCCCGGTTGTGGCCGCTCAAAAAGCGCCTGCTCCCAATCCTGAACCTACAACGCAATGTGGCGACGTTTGTACTGTCGGCGCGGCCAAAGACGCGGCGAGCACCTGCCAATGCGTGAAAGACGTGTGTGAGTATGACGGCTTCTGCTGCGGCGAAGGTGGCGGCACATGGGATGATCAGTGCGTGAAAACCGCTGAAACGCTGTGCAGCCTGAGCTGCAAGTAGTCCACTCCCGTCGTCGACCCAAAGCTCCTGCCACGTGACCCACGCCTTGACGACAAGACCTGAAACCGTCTTTCGCAAAACGTCACGACTGTGATCGCTTGATCGAAGACCAGTTCGCATCGCTGCGTTCCGGGCCTCCTAAAATGGCTCTGGCTCTCTAAAGTCCTTTGCGACTTGCAGCGTCGCCCCTACCATACGAGCGTGTTCCACTCCTCCTTCCTTTCTTTGCTGCGCCGCGCGCGACGCAGTTGGCCGCTCTTCGTGCTTTCTTTTTCGGCCATTGGTGAAGCGGGGTGCCGGGACGAAACTCAAACCACCACCGGCACCACCACGTCATCCACCACGCAAACCGGGGGTGCCGGCGGGTCAGAAACGGGCGGAGCCGGTGGGACGGGGGCGACCGGTGGGTCAGAAACAGGAGGCACCGGTGGAACGGGTGCCGGTGGAATGACAGGCGGCACCGGTGGAACGGGTGCCGGTGGAATGACAGGCGGCACCGGTGGAATGGGCACCGGTGGAATGACAGGCGGCACCGGTGGAATGGGCACCGGTGGAATGGGTGGAATGGGCACCGGTGGAATGGGCACCGGTGGAATGGGTGGAATGGGTGGAATGGGCACCGGTGGAATGGGCACGGGCGGAGCGGGGGGTGGCATTGTCGGCGCGTGTTCGGCCGATTCAGGCCCACCTGAAATTCTTACCCTTGGCACTCCCGGAAAGCTCCTGTTGCAAGGCTGTATCATCACCCCGGATGATTCGTTTGATGGTCAAGTTTTGGTAGAGAGCGACACGATTACCTGTGTCGCCGCCGATTGTTCATCCATGCCCGGTGCAACGGGAGCGTCGGTTGTGGCCACTCACGGGATCATTGCACCGGGTTTAATTGACGCTCATAACCACATTCTTTTTGACATTTTTGATGAGACAGATTGGACACCTACCCAAGCGTATCAAAACCACAACCAGTGGACGAACGAGGCCCGTTACGGCGCCGTGGTAGATGCCAAACAATATCTCAACGGTGAAAGCGGATCACCTGTAAGCGTCGGCTGTGAAATGAACAAATACGGCGAGCTGAAAGGGCTTATTGCCGGCACGACAAGCATTTTGGGGGCTGCCAATCCAGCCAACAAAACCTGTTACGGATCGCTTTCGCGCACCATCGATCAGAGCCCCAACGATCTTGGGCAGGATAAAGTTCAGGTTGCCACTCTCTTCCCGTCTACCTCCGCAGCAGACGGCGTTTGCAACAATGTTTTGAGCGATAACACAGACGCGTACGCCATTCATATTGCGGAAGGTGTGGACGCCACATCGCTCAACGAATTTGCGACTCTTGGTACAGTCACCACCACGGACAATTGTTTATACACGACTGAAACAACCATCGTTCACGGAACCGCGCTCGGCGACGCCCAATTCACCACCATGGCCCAAAACGGGATGAGCTTGGTTTGGTCGCCCCGTTCCAACGTGTTTTTATACGGCAGTGGAACGGACCTTACCAAAACAACAAACATCCCGCTCGTTCTCCAAAAAGGCATCACCGTGGCGCTTGGCCCTGACTGGTCGCTGGGTGGTAGTCAAAACATGCTCGACGAAATGCGGTTTGCCGATCTGGTAGACAATGCCGTTTTCGGCGACATCCTCACGGTGAAAGACATTGTGACAATGGCCACCAAAAATGGTGCCGCCGTGCTTGGACTTTCTGCCACTCTTGGGACAATTACCGCTGGGAAAAAAGCCGATTTACTCATTCTCGGCGGTGACACCCTCCACCCGTGGGACGCTGTGCTCGCAGCCACACCGGCCGACGTTCGCCTTGTTCTTGTGGGTGGAATGCCTCTCTACGGAAGCGACGAGTTGGGTATGTTGGGGCCCGCCGCTCCGGGATGTGAGGCACTCGACGTGTGCGGCGCAATGAAGTTTGTCTGCGTGGCGGAAGCGGGTGGTACAACCACCAATAAATTCGGCCAATCGCTTGCCGAGATTATCAATGTTCTCCAAACCGAGTTGACCGCTTATGACAATCTCAACCTTACCCAATGGGACTTTGCACCCATCACGCCGCTTGTAAAATGCCCCTGACGGTGGGGTGAAGGGGGGGCGGGCCGTGATCACGGGGCGGCGATGGGGGGTCGAAGCTCCGAGCCGCTGAACGCGGTGTCAACCTGGAGCGTCAATGGGCATGAGTTGAGTGCCTTTATTTTGAATACTCCTTGTGATGTGCCTACAAAGGCACTGTGTGCCCCCGCCGGCACGACGGTGCGCGCAAAAAAGTGGTTGGAAGGAGTCAGGTGCCCGGGGAGGTCCAACGTGGAAGCGCATTCCACTTGACCGTCGTCGTCCAGGTGAACCGCAACAACATCGGCATCTCCTGTGGCGGTCGCAAGAATCGTGTTTCCTTCGCCGAGAAGCTCCGCTTGCACAAGCGTTTCCAGTGGGTCATCAACCGACAAACCTACCCATTTTGAATGGGATGGATTGGACACAAGAATGGAGCTTCCAAAGACGGCGATGAGGATGGGTAGACCGCCTTTCCACACGGCGCGGACGGACGGGGGAACGTTGGGTGGCGCAAGGTTGAACGGAGAAGCAATTGGCGTGGACAGGCCTGTTTCGTCCACCGTCGAAGATCGAATCTCCAGTGCGTCGTCAAAAGCTCCGTATGTGAGAGCGTCAATAGTGAGCGCGCCGGAGTTGGTTGGGTAGGTTGTAAACGAACGGGGCTCCGCACCAAAAACGCTTGGAACAAATTTGCCCTCTGAAACAAGGCGCCAGCGCGGTCCGGAATAGCTGTTTTCGAAGATCACAGGTCCGAATGGGGAGGTAGCGAGGCGGGCAATTCCACTCACCCAAACTTCGTGTTTGGGTGGACTCAGGAGCGGTGGAGTTTGACCCTTTCCCAGCACCACTGTGGAACTGACAAGTTCTGCGCCTTCTTCACTGGGCGAAGCTTCGAGCACAAACAAGCGTGTTCCCCAGGGATCCCAAGCCATGTCCACGTCACCTCCCCAACCTGAGCCTTGCACTTGAGCAAGGATTTCACCCGAAGTGCCATTCACAACGGCGGTATTTCCGTTCTCCGTTTTCGCTGCCAAAATGGGGGGAGAAAACGCGGAACCGTGGGGGTTGAAAATGGGAGTATAAACCGGGCGACGTGACGCGGCGTCGCCGGGGGAAGTGGCCGCATCGTCGGAAAACGAAGGCTCATCTGGGTCAAGCTCGCTCAGGTCGGACGGGCCCGGAGCGATGGGTAGGTTTGTACAAGCCGCGGCGAATGCCGCAACCAGGGCAACGAGACAGAAAACAGGTTTGTGGTTCATGCCCCTTCATCGGAACGAGGCATGGGCGAGTTGCGTGAACGATGAATCTTTTTTGAAAAAAGCTGTGAAACGGCACAAAAGACGCGAGATCCACAGCGTGAGGCGGCGAGAAGAATGGACTGGGGGGCGTTGCGGGGGGCGCGCGCCCCCCGCCCACAAAGGATGGGTAGAAAGGCTAGCTCGTGGGCGGAAGTTCGATGCGGCCAAGTGCGCCTTCCGCTGCGGCGAGGCGCTTTTCAGTCATACTCACGAGGTCAGGGGCGGAGTTGCGCAAATCACTTCCTGAAAGAAGGGCGGTAAACGCGCGGCGGTTTTGCGCCACTCCGTAGGCCGAACCTTTTTCAAAGTGCAACACAATGGAGTTTCCAAGCATTCGAAGGGCTTCCAGATAGTGTTTGTCGGCTGCGAGGACGCCTGAAAGAGCCGCAGTTGATTCTGCGAGGCCGATGACATCGCCCATGGATTCTTGAATGTGAGCCGCGTTTGTCAGGTGTTCGGCGGCGCGGTCAAAGCGGCCTTTTCGCAACTCCAAAAGGCCCATTGTTTGAAGCACGCGCGCCGCTTCGCGCGGGGCACCGATGTGGCGAAAAGCTCGTTCAGCCGCGAGCGCATGATCAAGCCCAAGATTCAACGCATCGTCGGCTTTTCCGGGGCGCGCCGGCACGGTGAGAAGAATGCGCGCAAAGAGATGATCGGTTTCTGCTATTTCCACAAGACTCACCGGGTCGGTCTTGGCGTTGGGCTCAAAGATCTTTCGCGATTCGGTGAGCAAGTGGGCTGCGCGCACGGGATCTCCCATGCGAATGAGCACGGCTGCTTGGTCATTGAAAAGGCGCGCCGCGGCCTGCGCGTTGCCGTCGTTTGCCAGCGTACGGCTCGCTGTTGCGAGTTCTTCAAGCGCGCGCGACAGGGACCGAACGTCACCGATATCGTACAAAACACCGGCGATCGCCACCGCAACGTCGGCCACAAGGTCGGACGGATCGCCCGCGTGGAGCGATGCTCGCGCGGCTTCGAGAACGCGAGCGGCGCCTTGAAGAGTGAACGAATCGTCGGGGCCGGCGCCGTGCCACAAGAGGCGGCCTGCTTCGAGAAGAAGCGCAACACGCTCCAAACGATGTTCGTTTGAAGACGGCAGTCGATCGAGGAGCGAAAGCGCCGCCTGCGCGTGAGCAACAGCCTGCGGATATGCGGCGCGGGCGGCGGCTTTGCGCATTGCCGCGGTATAGCGCTCGATCGCGCTCGAGATGTCGCCCGCTTTGACAAGGTGTTGAGCGGCGCGGGCGTCGTCTTCGGTGCGGAGCTGGGAAGGCCGAGCGACTTTTGAATGAGTTCGCGGCGGAGGGGGATCCGACGGCGGTTCGGATGCGAGCGGTGACAACCACT
Source organism: Polyangiaceae bacterium (assembly GCA_016712345.1). Taxonomy (GTDB): domain Bacteria; phylum Myxococcota_A; class Polyangia; order Polyangiales; family Polyangiaceae; genus JADJRH01. The sequence goes on along the minus strand of JADJRH010000001.1, from coordinate 4,904,592 downwards.
CTGCGGGGCGAGGTGTACGCGACACTTCCGGATCGCCTGAAAATGGCAGGCGCGAATGGGTTTTTAGGCGCTCTTCGGCGAGCGAACGGCGCGCTTCGAGAACGGCCGCTTCGGCGATGTCTTCCGCCGCGCGGCGCGCTTGGGCTTCTTTTTCAACGCGCTCGGCGTGAACGCGATGCGCTTCTAAAATCGCCTGTTGCGCGGCTTCTTCGGCAATTCTGTGCGCATCGCTCTCGGCTTCGCGAGCCGGCACCGGATCTTGCGGAACGGCCGACGGCAGTGTCCCGCGCGCCTCCACCGGAGCGAGCTTTTCGGTCGGTGTGTACACACTTGGCGACTCCGCTGGAATTGACGGCGCTTGAGAAATCGGAAGCTGTTGTGTACTCGGCGAAGCGTCTTCCTTTTCGAGGCGCAGCGTGGGCGGTGCGGGCTCGGCGGCCATCACGTCCCAGGCGTTTCCCGGACGGACGTCGGCAGTCATCGCCGGAGGCGCAACGGGCGGCGGAGTGGGACGAGAATCCGAAAGGATCGCGGCTGCACGGCGATGAAGCGCCGCTGCAAAAGAAGGCAACATGGACGAGCGCACCACATCGACAACGTCGGGCGAAAGGACAAAGCGCCCCTCGCCGCGATCTTCAATGCGTACACCTGCGTCAAAGGCTCGCTGGAGGGCATCGAGAACGCCCATTTCGGTGCCGTCGATGATCGCGGCAACGGCGTTTGCATCCGCTGCGGCGCCGGCAATTGCCAGGGCGCGGAGAACGCGCAGCACATCGGCGGGGAGCGCCGACGGCTCAAACGGCCGCTCCGCGTGCGTTGACTGGGGCGCCGTTTCAGAGAGCGCGCGAACGATGGCCTCCTGCCCGGCGGAGTTTTGAACGGCTTCAATCAGCGATTGGAGCGCCGGCGATCGGGTTGTGGGCGGTCCTGAAAGAATGAGCGGCAGGCGCAGCCAGCCCGGTCGCGCAAGGATGTGCCGCAACATATCGAGCGATGCGCTGTCGGCCATTTCGATGTGTTCAAGAACCAGCGCCGCGGGGCCCAACAAAGCGAACCTGTTGAGTACATCCACGAGCGAGCCTTCGCTCGCAACGGTGGGAAGATCGCCGAGCAGATGGCGCCGGAGGCCCGTGAGTACACGAGCGCGCGCCGCTTCCACAAAGGGCGTTTCGGTGCCGACGATGCGCTCAACGCGATCGCGCGCTTCAAGGAGCGGCCCGAGCGTGGAGGACGCCAAGTCACAACTGACGCGAACCACGCGCAGATCGGCGGGCGGATCCGATAGCGGCACGCCGAGAAGCGCAGAGTGTTTGCCGCGGCGCACGCGCTCCCAAACATCAACAGGCATATCCATGCGGGTGTCGAGCACTCTGCCGGACCGCAGGCGGCGAGGGAAGGTCTTCGTTGGGTCGCAGTGTTCAGGCGTATCCGGCCGGCGGCGCAAACAGAAGGGAGTCGGCCTCTTCCTCGACGAGAGCGTCGAGAACTGTCACTTCACGAAGCACATCTTGCATGCGAACGACCGGAACCGCGCCCTCGCACGTGGCACTGAGTGCCGCCGACAGTTCACGCTCACCGGCGCTGTGAAGTGTACGCACAAGCCAATTCATCGGCGCGGCCCCGACGAGCAGCACCCCTTCACGGCTTACAACGCCATCGGGCAAACGTTCGGGCATGAGCTGAAGCGCCAACTCCCAGGCCGAAAGATCGCCGTCATCATCCAACGCGAGCATGAGGAGCGCGATGCGATCACCCGGCAGCAAATGTCTGGCGCGACGCAGTTCGGCGCGGAGGGCCGACGACACAGGAACTCTCACGACCGCACCTTCCCTTCGCGCCGTTCAGGACGTTGGATGGCCGTGGCGTGCAGCCACCGCACCGAAATGGGGCTGCCCGTTACGTCGGCATCGAGCCCGCGAAGTTCAGCCCAGGTGGCCAGCTCGCGGGCAAACGCGTGAAGCGTGTTGAATCGAGCGCTCGTCGCGGGCGCAAGCCCCTCAGCGAGGATGCGCCACAGCACGGCGTCGCGCTGTGAAAGGCCGGTGCGCGGCACCAATTCAGCGCGCTTCGAACGCGAATCGAAGGGTGCGCGGCACGTGATGGCGTAAAAGATCGTCGCCGCGAAACCGCGGATGTCGACGGACGTCGACACGCGTTCGGTTGGCTCGTTTGAGCGCGGTGCGAGGGGCAGATTGGAGGGCGTGGGTGGTACCGACGGCGCGGTGCGTTTGGCGGTTGAAAAATCGATGAGCTTGGGAATCACATCGCCGTCTGACCGAACCTCGATGAACACCGCATCAGCGTTGACCCCGCCGTGCACAAACCCGCGATCGTGGGCGAGAACAAGCGCAGACGCGATCGGCATCAGAAGCCGAATGGCATCGGTGGGCGGCATCCCCGCTCCGCGTTCTTCGATGAGGCGGCGAAGCGAATAACCTTCAAGCCATTCAAGCGCCAAAAACGCCCGACCGTCGCGGGCTTCACCGTGTCCGAGAAGGCGCACAACGGAGCGATGGGTGAGCGACACGAGCACGCGGGCTTGGGCGGCAAATGCGGTGGACGCCTCGGCGGATGCGGAAGTTGCGAGCTTGATGAGAAGCGGGCGGCCATTGCCGTCGACTCCTTTCCACAACTCAAACGAATCCGCTTGGTCGAGCTTTTCAATCAAACGGTATTCACCCGGCAAGAAGTCTTCCCCCGATGCTCCGGCGGCACCCAGCTGCGGAAACGCGGGGACAGTGGGTGCGGAATGCGGATCGATACGAAAGGAAGCGCTCATGGCGGTTCCACCTTTCGGTGTGTGGGACGTGCGCGCGGCCTATTGGGCTCACGAGGCGGGCAGTCAGCAATTACGGGGCCACGAAGACTGCTGCTCAACGACTTGAATTTAAAAGAAATTTGTAATGATGACCGTTGGCCTCAGATGCTTCTTTGTTACCGCAATCGCCGCCGGATCTTGGCGATCACAGCCTCATCGGCCGGTGGAAACGAGAGCGTGTCGAGGTCGGCGAGGTTGGCCCAGCGAAGATCGGCCACGTCAATTGCCTGCGGTTCGGGCGACTGCGCGGTGAGCGACGCCTCGTAGAAAAGAAGAAGAACGCTTTTCTCCGGGTAGCGATGAAACGTCACATCGAAAATGTCGATCACTTCAATGTGTACACCAAGCTCTTCGAGAAGCTCGCGTACCACCGTGTCCCTGGGGTCTTCGTTGGGCTCCACTTTGCCGCCCGGCAATTCCCACGTGCCGGCCAAATGAGAGCCGGCTTTGCGCTGCGTGAGCAGCACGCTGTGATCGCGAAACAGCACCCCGGCGGAAACGATCACTTGTTTGGGCGAGTGAGTCATCGGCGGGAAGGCTACTCGGACTAACGGAGAAGCCACCATCCCGCGGCGCTCAACACGAGTACACCCAGGGCCAGAAGCACAACCGCCGCGTCGGTGATTCCCCAGCCGCCCGCGGGCTTTTTCTTTTTCTCGACGATCGCTTTTCCAACTGGAGGCGGCGGCGTCTCGGGAAAATCGTCCACCGGCGGAGGCGTTGCGCTCGGCTCAGATTCAGCCGATTCAGGCGGCGGCGTGGTGGGATCGCCGTCGTCGAGCGCCGCGCGCTCTTCAGGCGACATGCCTTCGTCGGGCCCTCGTTCGATCTCGGAGAGAGCCTCGGCGGCGGGGTGAATAAGCGCGATCACCGAGCGGCCGAGCTGAAGCGCCTGACCCGGTTTCCAAAGGGTTTCGGTTGTGGCCAATCGCGCGCCGTCCAACAGCGCGCCCGCCTTGGAGCCCAAATCTTGGAGGACAACACGATCGGCTTTTAGCGTGACACCCACGTGCCGCCGCGAAACGTCCGCGTCGTCAAGGGCGAGATGCGTTTCAGCGGCCCGACCGATCACGTAAAGGCGCCCCGGTTCTTCGAGCGTCAACGTTTTGCCGGCGTCCGGGCCTTCCACAACGCGAATTAGGGGTTGATGCGGCTCGCCGCGCTCAGCGAGTTGTTCGGCCACAAACGAAAGCGCCAGCGCGCGCGCCGCCGCAGGCGACGCAGGTGTACCCATCGCCGGCCCCACCCGAACCTCCAGCCAAATTCGTCCAATGCGAATTCGGTCGCCGCTGCGAAGCACCCGAGGCGAATGCGGCGTGAGCAACACCTTGCCCAGCACCGTGCCGTTTCTGCTGTTTTCGTCGATGAGAAGGTACTCAGCCCCCCGCGCGCGAATCGACGCGTGACGCGCGCTCACACTTGGATCGGGCAGGCGCATCTCACAGCCGTCACCGCGCCCAATCACGATGCGCGGGGCGTCAAACGTCAGCGCTGCGGCGCCGGACGCCTTGTTTTTGCCCGACAGAACCGTGAGGGTGAGCGCCATCGCGAAGGAGTTCGTTCACCTTGGCACGTTGGATAGAACTATCGCAACAAAGCGGCGAAATCAGGCGTGGGGAGGCTAATTGGAAATGGAGCGGACGAGCTTTTCGGTGAGCGTGTGCATTCGCTGAAGGGCCTGCGCCTGCGTGCGAGCCGCTTCTTCAATGCGCTTGGCCACCTCAATCAGTTGCTCGCCGCCCCGCGTTTGAGCGCGTTGCGTGGCGTTGAGGCTGTTCACCATGTTCGAGATCTGTTCGATCGCGGTGGTGATCTGTCGACCGCCGCGAGCCTGCTCTTGGCTCGAACGTTCAACGTGTTGCGTGATCGTCCGCATTTTCTCGGCGCTCTTCATGATGAGTTCCGAGCCGCGGGCCTGCTCGGCCGTGGCCGCCGCGATCTGCTGAACGGTTTCGGCAATGCGCCCGATCGCGTCGGTGACCTGTTTGGATCCCTTCGCCTGCTCCACGGTGGCGCGCGCGATCGCTCGCACCATGTTCGTGGACTTCTGCGAGCTTTCGAGAATCTTCTTCAGAGCGCGCTCGGCTTCGTTCGAAACTTCCACGCCGCGATCCACGTTGTGCGCACCGCGCTCCACGGCGGCGATCGCGTTTTTCGATTCTGCCTGGATGGTCTTGATCAGCTCCGCGATCTCTTTGGTGCTGCCGCCCGCGCGCTCCGCGAGGTCTTTGATTTCATCCGCAACAACGGCAAACCCTTTTCCATGTTCACCGGCCTGCGCGGCGATGATCGCGGCGTTTAGCGCGAGCAGGTTTGTCTGCTCGGCAACGTCGTCGATCACCTGCAAGATCTGACCGATCGCTTCAATGCGGAAGCCGAGATTGCTGATGACGCTCACCGCCTCTTGGCTCGACTCTTTGATGCGGTAGATCTCGCCGATCGTCTTGAGAATGGCTTCGGCGCCCTTCTCGGCGTCGGTCGCAACCTCTTCCGACAGGCGCGCCGTTTCGTTGGCGTTCGACTGCACTTGGTCAATCGAAACGTCCATTTGATTCATCGACGACGACGTTTCTTCGGCCGTCAGTGAAAGCGCATCGACGTTTTTCGCGACCTCTCGAATTGAATACGCCATCTCTTCAATCGACGAGACTGTCTCGCGAACGCTCGTTGCAAGCTCGCCGATGTTCTCGGCCACTTCGTCGTTTGTGGCCGTCATTTGCAAAATGCTCGACGACGACTCTTCGGCCGACGACGCGAGCGTTTCGATCGACGCCGCAATGTTCGACAGCGCCGTTGTCATTTCGCGAATGTAGGTTGTGGCCTGCTCGGTCGACTGAATCATCGCGTCCAAGCCGTCTTGCAACCGCGGCAGCGAATCATCGATTTGCGTCGCCACTTGCACCGCATCGGTGCGCTCCTGTTTGTCGGCCGCGCGTTCGTCCTGCATCTGCGCGGCAAGGTCGGCGAGGTCACCGTAAAAACGCTGAACCTCCACCGCGGCGCTCGACGGTGCTCGCACGCGTTCACCGCGCGACGCGCGCCGAACATCTTCGAACACACCCGAGAAATCGACCTTCACGCCGGCCTGTTCGGCGGCAGCGGCAAGCTTTTGCTCAAGCGCCGCTTTGTCTTTTTCAAGCGCCGCCTTGTCTTTTTCAAGCGTCGCTCGATCCGCTTTTTCGCGCTCCGAATCGGCGCGCACCTTGTCAAGCTGTGCCGCCAGATCCCGCCGCTCGCGCTCCAATTGAGCTTGCAATTCGAGTTCGCGCGATCGCGCCGCTGAAAGCTCCGTCGACGCGGATTGATGCTTGTCCGACGCCTTTTCCGCCGCGGCACCCAGCTCGCGGTTTTTGTCTTTCAGCTCGTCAAGCTCACGCGCAAGGCGCTTGTTTTCAGCTCGCAGCTCACCCTGCTCTTCTTTCGTCTCCTCGTTTTTTTCAGCGAGACGCGTCACCTCGTCGAACACCGCCGACAATTCGGGCGGAGCGCCTTCCGGCAACTCAGGGACTTTGCCTTTTTGCGCACCTTTCAGCGCCGACAGCACCGAGTTGTACGAAGCACCTCGTGGTGCGGATGCGGCCGCAACCACAGCGGCGCCCGCAGAAAGGAGCCCAACGACGAAAAAGATCTGACTCGTCTGGTTGGGAAAGAAACTTGCGATGAAACTCGCGACCACCGCCAAAACAACAATTGCGATGGGCACGCCGAGCTGGCGAGGGTTCATGGTCCTCCGAAGCTTGGGCAGGGTACGTGCCCGTGGCCCACGGGCGCAAGATGGCCAAACGCACCGGTTCGCCAACGCGCCCCACGCCGGCCGATCGCGCACGATCTTCGTGGTGCACCCCACCGCGGATCTGTTTTACGACCCAAACGTGCAGCACACGTTTCTCAAAGTGCCCGGCAACGGACTCACGCTTCGGGTGCACCGTTTCTCGAACGAAACCGCCAAACCGAGCGGCCTAACGGTGCTCCTCCTGCATGGCTACATGGACGCAGGCGGCACGTGGGATCTGTTGGCGCCTCATCTCACCGATCACGGACACGTGCTTTTGGCCCCGGATCTGCGCGGATTTGGTGAAAGCGACCCCATCGGAGCCGGCGGCTATTACCACTTCCTCGACTACGTGGCCGACATCGACGCGCTCGTTCGCCACCTCGTCCCCAAAAACGGCCGACTCGCCGTTGTCGGCCACTCCATGGGCGGAACCGTTGCAAGCCTGTTCACAGGCAGTCGCCCCGATCGCGTGGAGCGCCTCGCACTTCTCGAAGGCCTCGGCCCCCCGCACATGGAGCCCAGTGTGGCTCTCGATCGAACGCGCGCATGGCTTCGCAATCTCGAAGAAATGCAGCGAGCGCCGCGCCGCCTCACGTCCATGGAAGACGCCGTCCGCCGCCTCGTTGCCAATCATCCCCGCGTCCCGCGTGACGTGCTCACAACCCGCGCTCAATGGCTCACGCGCAACGACGGCGACGGCCTTGTGTGGGCGTACGATCCGCTGCATCGAACAACGTCGCCCATGCCTTTTCAGGTGGATGTGTTTCGAGCTTTTTTAAGGCAGATCTCGTGCCCCACACTCGTTGTCGGCGGCGGCCCTTTCGGCTTTCACCCCGAAGATGAAATGGAGCGCGCGCACACACTCGCCAACGTTGAAATCGCAGAACTCCCCAACGCCGGCCACATGATGCACTGGACCGAACCCCATCCGCTCGGCCAAATGCTCGCCCGTTTTTTCGGCGGCCCCATCCCATCAACCTAAGCGCAATTCACTTGTGTACACATTATGGGGCCGCAGGAAAGAGCCTTCCACATCGGCGCCTCTTGGCGGCGGGGGTCCATTTCGATGATTGAGACGGAACCCCGCGGCCAAGGTGTACACTTGACAAAAGGCGCTTACATGCCGCCCAAGAAAAACCGAAACGCGGTTCAGTCGAGAAGTTGATCTGTGGAGACTTCCCACCAGGTTGAATACGGCTTTTTGGCTTGGCGCGCGTTAAAGTCGTTGATCTTTTGCAGAATGCTGGCTGTGCGATGGCCCTTCTTTTCGCGCGGATGTTTTTTGCCTTGGTCGAGGTACGCCCGAATAAAAACGCTCTTTTCGTCGGTTGGCAGCGCGGCAATGTTTTTTGCCCACTTGGCCCACACGCCGTTTTCAAACAGATATTGCTCCACGTTTGAAACGTAGAAAGCGCTCACTTTTAAGCCTTTTTCGCGAATTTGCGCGGCCACCCCGGGCATGGCTCGATCGCCGGCAAAGTCGCCGACAACCGGCACCACTTTGTTTTCTTTCTGCATCGTCTGAACAAATCGAAACGCTTCATCCGTCGCCAAAAATCCAGCTTTTTTGCCCGACAAATCGGTGGCCGCAAGCAACTCGCGAAGCGGTGGGTACACACGCCCGTTTTTCTGAGCCAGCTCAAACCTCAGATCGAGCTGCCCTTTGAAAAACGCCCGATGCGACACTTCGAGCGTTTTTTTGTCGCTTGCATCGAGCGCAAAGTGAAACTGCTCTTCGATCATTTTCACGAGCGCGGCGTGTGAATCCGAAAACGTCTTTTCGTCCGCCGCGTTTTTCTCGGCGTGTTTGATCACGTCTTCAATCGACGCCGCCGCACCGGGCTCGGAAGCCTTGTCGTACGGCCTGCCAACAAGCAGCGCGAGAAAGTGAGAGCGCGACGACGCCTCATGAAAAATCGCCTTGTAAAGCAGGTGGAGCACCATGTTCTCGCGACGAATGTCCACAATGAAAGCGAGCTTGGGGCGCAGCATCGCGAGGTACGAAAAGTTCTGTTCGGGCCCAACGCCGATGTACACACCGCCCTGCGACGAGTGTTTGGCGAGTCCGTCGGTGACATGCAAATACGAGGTCTCGTTGGAGATGTAGTTGTCCGAGAAAAAGTGCTGATCCGGCTCCGAGAGCTTGTTTACAAGGTCGGCAAAACGTGTGTCGGGCGGAGCTTCAGGCGCGGTTGAAGCCGAAGCACTTGGTGTGGCCGATGTGGAAGCCGCCGCCGAGTTTGAAGGAGCGACGGAAGGAGCCTGCGAAAGCGACGGAGCGGGCGCGCTGTCGGCCCCTTTGGGCGGCGCGAGCGTTTGATCACAGGCCGGCGGAACAGTGAGAACAAGACCGAGGAGCAGGGCACGAAAGCGCATGGGTGCACAGGGAACGCGCAACCGGTCGGGTCTTATTCGCGCTTGCCCACCAAACGCGAAATAAGGCCCTCAACGCGGCCGCACTCGTTCGCGCCCCATGGTAGCCTGCCGGCGTGCGAACCGTCTTGTCCACGCTCATTCGCCGCACCGTTGTCGCCGCGGGTTTGGCTGCCGCGGTGTGTACACTTGCCCCGAGCGCCTCGGCCTTCGTTTGGCCCAACGTTCCCGATCAAATAGCGCGGGCGCTCACCTCGGGCGACGTAAACGAGCGACGCATAGCGGCCCAACGCCTGCGCGATCTACCGGCCGAAATGGCTGTGAAACTCGTGCAAATCGCCATGGGCGATCCCGACACAGAAGTCCGGGTGCGCGGTGCCGAAGCGGCGATTGCGCTGAAAATTCCCAAAGCGGGCGACCTGGTGATTCCGTGGCTCAGTGAAAACGACTCGCGGCTGAGGCTTGCTGCCTGCGACACCATTCGCGTCGCGCCCACAGATCGATCGGTTGTGGCGCTGGGCCGCGTTCTCGACGACCCCGATGTACACGTGCGCGTCGCCGCGGCCGCGGCCATGGGCGCTTCCACGCTTCCCGATGCGGTGGCACCGCTCCTCCGCCATCTCGACGACACAGCGCCTGAAGCGCGCGCCGAGGTGGCCCGCGCTCTCGGACGCATCGGCGATCTGCGCGCCGTCGTCCCGCTCATCGGCAAAGTGCAAGATTCGGTGCCCGAAGTACGCAAAACGGTTTCGCGCGCGCTCGGAGATCTCGCCGACACTCGCGCCACAAGCGCGCTGATGCTCGCGCTCACCGACGCGTCGATGGACGTGCGTCTCTCGGCCGTCGAAGCGCTCGGCAAAATCCGCTCGGATGAAGCCACGCCGGCTGTCACCGCTTTGCTTGAAGCGCGCGACACCACCGATCCAAATATGTACGCCTACCGCGGCGGCCCCATTGCGGCGGCGCCCACCGTTGGAGCGTCTGAAGTTCGCGACGCGGCCATTCGCGCGCTCGGACGCATCGGATCCGATGCCGCTGTCAAAGCGCTCATCGGCGTCCTCTCCGAAGACGACAGCTTGACCGGTCGAAGCGCCGTGCGTGAAGCGCTCGTGGAGGCTGGAAAACCCGCGGCAACGGCGCTCATCACACTGCTCGGAGCGTCGCCGACACCGTCCGCCGCGGCGGGCGCAGCGCTTGTTCTCGGCACGCTCAAAGCACCTGAAAGTGAAAAGCCCATCACGCTTGCAATGCAACGAGGCACGGTCCCGTTGCGCCACGGTTTGAGGGCGCTTGCCATGCTCGGTTCGCCCACGGCGTTGCCCACGGTGCTTGAACAAATCGACGACCCAGATCCCACCGTTCGCATTGAAGCCATTCGCACCGCATCGAGCCTTTTGGATCCGGCCAAGCCCGATGGACGCGCTGTCGACCCCGCGCGCGAGGCTCTCAAAGACGCCGCCACGCCGATGGACGAGCGCATTGAACTCGTGAAGCTTCTGGGCCGCACAGGTTCTCCGCGCGCTCACGAAGTTCTGTTGCCGCTCGCCAAAGCCAAATCGCTCGGTGTGCGCTCCGCGACGATCGAAGCGCTCGGCGTGTTGCGCGCGGGTGCACCGGCCGTTGACGAGGCTCTGCTCGAAGCGCTCAACGATGAGCAGCCCGATATTCGCCAAAAAGCGGCCATGGCGCTCGCGCGCGTTGGAACGGCCGCCGCCGCCGGCAAGCTGCTCGAAAGGCTCAACATCGCCGCCGAACAAGATCGCGGCGCGATCGGGCTCGCGCTTTCGGGCAGCCTCGCGCGCGCGACCGACGCCAAGTTGGCCGAACGCGTCGCCGCATCGATCTCATCGGCGCCCGACATCGCACGCGACGCGCTGATCGAAGGGCTTGGACGCATGCCGGGCGACGCCGCGGGCAAGGCGCTCGCCTCCATGGCATCCGGCTCTGTGGACGACCGACGCAAAGTCGCCGAAGCGCTCGCCGGCCACGCCGAACAATCTGCCGTCGCGGTGAAGTTTCTCGCCGACGCCGATGCGGGCGTGCGCGCCAACGCCGCTTGGTCGCTCGGTCATTTCGGTAAAAAAGAAAACATCGCGCAGCTCGCGGCGCTGCTCAAAGACCCCGACGTGGCGGTGGCCGGCAACGCGGCGGCGGCTCTCGGGCGCATCGGCAAACGCGACGGCGCCGCCAAAGACGTTTCTACCCATCTCTGCGCCGCAACCTCCGACACTCGTTCGTACGTGCGAGCCAATGCGCTCACCGCGCTTTCGATCGCGGGCGCGTCGTGCGACACACGCATCGCCGACAGCCTTCTTTCGCGCGACGCATCTGAAGCTGTGCGCCTCGCCGCGGCCGATTTTCTAGGTCGTTCGATCGCGGCGGGCACCGACGATGGAAGCGGCAAACGAGCGCTGTTGCGCTGCGCAAGTGAAGAGCGAAACGCAACCGTCGCCAGTCGATGCGCCAAACCGCTCGCAACCTCCGCAGAGACCGACGACTTGGTGCTCTACGTGGTGCCCGACATGCGATCCACGCCGTTGGCGCGCACTCCGTTCACGCTCATTCGTCCAGACGGACTTCTGCGGCTCGGTTTGGCCGACAGGCGCGGCGAGGTGTTTGAACGAGCCATGCCGCACGGAACTGTTCGGCTTGGCGTGCCGCCGTCGCTCGCGAAATAGAAGTCACATCACATTCGTCGGCGTGCGTACACATTAAGCGGCGCGGCACCGTTGCGTACACTTCACGCCGCGTGGCACCGTTGCTTACACGTGGACGCGTACACACGTTGGAACATCGGGCGCGCTTCGAATGATGCGTACACTTTTGTGTACACATTCGAAACGTGGACGCGCTGATTCGACGCCTACTTTTTGGCTGTTTTCGCGGACGCAGCACCCTTTTTAGGCGCCGCTTTCTTCGCGGGAGCGGCCCTCTTCACAGCCGCCGCTTTCTTCGCGGGCGCTGCCTTCTTCGCAGCCGCCGCCTTCTTCGCAGCCGCCGCCTTCTTCGTAGGCGCTGCCTTCTTCGCAGCGGGAGCCGCGACCTTCTTTGCGGGCGCCGCCTTCTTCGCAGCGGGCGCTGCCTTCTTCGCAGCGGGAGCCGCGACCTTCTTTGCGGGCGCCGCTTTCTTCACAAGCGCGGCCTTCTTTGCAGGTGCCGCGACTTTCTTCGCCGCGCCCTTGCTCGCAGCGGGCGCCTTTGCCGCAGGCTTTCTCGCAGCCTGAAGCCGAGCGATCTTCGAAAAGTACTTCTTCATCGGCACGAAATAAAACTGCGGCCAACCCTCCAAATACGAAGCGCCCTGCCCCACCGGAATTTCGGTGTGCTCGATCGTCACAAGCGTCCCCTCAGGGTGGGGCTCAAGCATCACAACCACTCTCGAATACGAAGCGTCTACTGGAAAATCGGTGGACTTCCAGTCCTGCACGAGCCTTCGACCCGGCACCAGCTCCTTGTGTACACCCTCAATGTACCCGTCCCACGCGGTGAACTTTCCCCCCGGTCGTGAATCGGTGGTTGCCTTTCCCCCGGTGAACGCGCTGTGCCTCGCAGCGTCGAGCCACGCCTCGTAGATCTTCTCCGGCGTCGCCGGGATCACATCCGAAATACGAATCGAGTCGAGTGCCATACGAACATCGCCGTGTTTCTCCCCCCGGCCATTTCGCCGCGACACCACGTCGCGCGAGCGATCGTAGAGCGAAGTGCAAACTCTTTCTCCAACCAAAAGCGCTCCCAACAAGGCTCGTCGCAATTCTGCTTGGCAACGGGCAACGATGACTGAAACGCTTCAACAAGACCCGACGCCCGGCCTCGCAAGCGTGGTTGTCCGCTATCGCCTCTTTTAAGATCACGTCCTCAACACATTCGCCTTCCGCTGCCGAGCCATGGCCGAGACAATCGAAATCACCCTCAAAGACGGCTCCCGCGTCACGCTTCGCCCCATCGCACCGGACGACAAAGAAGAACTCTTGGCCGCTTTCGAGCGCCTTTCTCCCACGTCGCGTTATCTCCGCTTTCACAGTTTCAAAAACACTCTGACCCGCGACGACCTGCGCTACCTCACCGAGGTGGATGGCAAAGACCACTTCGCCATCGTCGCCACCGTTCCAACGCACGACCTTCGGAAAGAAATCGGCGCCGGTGTCGCTCGCTTCGTTCGCGATCCAAACGAAAAAGATCTCGCCGAGGCGGCCATCACAGTCGCCGATGATTTTCAGGGAAAAGGGCTTGGAAAAGCGCTTTTTGCACCACCTGGTTCATGCGGCGCGAAACGCCGACATCCGCCGCTTTCGCGCCGAAGTGCTCGCCGAAAACGCTCCAATGGTACACCTGCTTCGCGACGCCGGAGCCCACGTCGTCAAGTCCGACGGAGCGGCCCTCGTTCTTGAAGTGCCCGTCGGTCCCCGCGCCGAACCCGGCACCGACGAAACGCAAAGCCCCCTCTTCCGCGTGCTCCGCGCGCTCGCTGTAACGGTCGCCGATCTCGTTGCGCGCGCGGCTCCTCCAAAAGATTTCGGGCGCCCCGCAACCGAACAAGTGGTCATCGGAGTCGATCTCGGAGGCACCAAAATCGAAGCGATCGTGGCTCGCCGAACGCGCACAACGGACTTGCCCGTCCTTGTTCGACACAGGGTTTCAACACCCGCACACGAAGGCTACGAAGCCATTGTCCAAGCCACCTGCAATCTCCTCTCACACGTTGCGAAAGAAGCTCAGGTTGACCTCAAAACAATCCCCATCGGCGTTGGAATGCCGGGCGGTGTCACCCGGCGCACGGGTGTTGTTAAAAATTCGAATACAGTCTGTCTTAACGACCGCCCTTTTCGCACCGATCTCCAAGATCGCCTTGGCCGCCCGGTAGCCGTCGACAACGATGCCAATTGTTTCACGCTCGCGGAAGCCCTTCTCGGCGCGGCTTCGGAGCATCGCGACGGCGTTGTTTTCGGAGTTATCCTCGGAACCGGCGTCGGCGGTGGAATCTCGTTCGGCGGGCGCGTGTGGTCGGGTGCTCAAGGCATTGCCGGTGAATGGGGCCATACCGCCGTTTGGCCCGAGCGCGAAACACAATGTTACTGCGGGAGGCGCGGCTGCGTTGAACTGTATGCCAGCGGCCCGGCAGTTGAAAAACTGTACACAAGGCTCTCCGGTGTACACTTAAAACTTTCCGAAATTGTGTTGCGCCGCACTTCCGATCCTCACGCAGAAGCGGTGATCGAAGACTTTCTCAACACGTTTGGGCGCGGCCTGGCCAACGTCATCGACGTGCTCGACCCAAGTGCTGTCGTCCTCGGCGGCGGCGTTTCCAACGTGGATCTGCTCTATACCGAGGGCATTTCGCGGGTGGCCGGCTACGTCTTCAACGATGAACTCACAACACCCATTCTCCGCAACGCGCTCGGCGATTCGGCCGGTGTTTACGGTGCCGCGCTCATCGCCGAAAACGGCTCCAAATAAGCCTTTTTCGGCGGCGCAATTTACCTTTGCCGCGCGGGATTAAACACGATCACGCAGCATCCTTGTGAACTGTGCGCGCCAGATCTAAAAAAACGCATGGCAAGCGTGCTTGTTCTCTTGGCAACCGGCGCCGAAGAAATGGAAACAACCATCACCGTCGACGTGCTTCGTCGCGGTGGAATCCAGGTCACCCTCGCCGGCGTCGACGGTAGTGACCCCGTTCTATGCAGTCGCGGTGTACGCATCGTGCCCGATATTGCGCTTACCGACGCAAAAGGCCCGTTTGACATGATTGTCTTGCCCGGTGGAAACGAAGGCGCTCGGCGCCTCGCTGAGTCGTCGGCCGTGGGTGCCCTGCTTCGTGAACAAGAAGCCTCGGGTAAAATCGCCGCCGCTATTTGCGCAGCGCCCACCGCTCTCGCGGCTCACGGCGTGTTTGCGGGCCGTAAACTGACCGCCTACCCAACCGTTCGCGATCGCATCGCTTCCCATGGCTCGGTGGTCGACGACGAAGTGGTAGACGACAGAAATCTTGTAACGAGTCAAGGGCCGGGCACCACATTCAGCTTTGCCCTCGCCCTGGTAGAAAAACTCGCAGGCAAAGCCACCGCCGACTCAGTTAGGAAGGGTATGTTACTGCCTTGAGAACACCTCCGGGTTTCTAAATCGAGTATAGTATAGTCATACCTTTCCAGTAGAAACGACTCTACCCAATCGACCCTGACAAAATAGGGATTGTCACCTTCCAGTCTTCACCCCAAAGGCGTATGCTCGCTCCCATGCGCCGCACCGCCGTAACATCTTCCTTCATCTCCCTATTTGCGATCGGGGCTTGTTTTTGGGCCGGTTGCAGCCTCATCACCGGAGCAGACGGGCTTGTGATTGAAGATGAGTCCGCCGGAGGAGGCGGCTCGGGCGGAAAGTCAACCACCTCGGGTACCCCCACAGGGTCAACAGGGTCGGCCGGGTCAACCGTTACAACGGGCGCGGGGGGCACCTCCACCGGGCCTACCGGTTCAGGTGGAACCGGCTCAGGCAACCCAACTTGCAACCCTCCCTGCGGCGCAAACCAATATTGTGAAACCTCCACCCTGACATGTCAGTGCAGCCCCGGATTCATCTCCCAAAACGGCAATTGTGCACCCGTCCCACCCGGCGATCCTTCCACGCGCACGGTAGACGAAGTTTGTCAGAAATGGTCCCAGGGACACATTGTCACCACGCCCGACCCGCTCGATGCAAGCGGTCAGGATTGCGACGCCGGCACGCTCAAACAAGGCGCTATCAACGACACTCTCACTCGCATCAACATGTTTCGGTGGCTCGCCGGGCTGGGCCCGACAAATGACAACCCCACCATGAACGCGGGCGCTCAACTCTGCGCCAATCTCGAAGCGTGGTGGGATTTCAGCTCCGGCGTGAGCCCTCACTCCCCACCCTCCTCGGCCAAGTGTTACACGGCTGAAGGTGCTTCGTTTGCCGGCATGAGCAACATCGCCTGGGGTTCTCAAAACCCCGCTCAAGCCATTGACCAATTTATGGAAGATTGGGGAAACGAAACCACCATGGGCCACCGCCGATGGATCGTCAATCCTCCCCTCAGCGACGTGGGTATTGGCTATTGGCGCACCGGCGGACAATACGGCGACGCCGAGTGTCTGCGCGTTTTCGGCGGCGGCGGAAGCGGTCCCAATCCAACCTTCGTCGGTGTACCCAACCAAGGGTATGTTCCTCTTGAAGTTGCTCAATGGACATGGACCTTCCATAGCAACGTGGGAGGTGTTCCAAACGCTCAAATCAGCGTTCTTCGCGTGGACGACAACGCCCCCCTTACTGTCAAAGTCATCAAACTCAACCAGGGGTATGGGCAAGATTCTATTTCGTGGGAGCCGCAGGGCTTTCAGGTGGAAGCTGGCAAAACCTACCGGGTAACCGTTTCAGGTTTGTCGGGCGGTGACATTGTGTACGACGTAAAGCCCGTCACCTGCAACTAACCTTACCATGCGAGAATCCTTACAGTTGGCCATCGCTCTTGGCCAGTGCGCTCTGTTTTTAAGCTGTTCAGCCAACCCTCCTTCCCAATCTACCACCGGGCAGGAAGGTGGCTCCACTTCCTCCACAACAGGCGGCACGGGCGGGGCCCAAACTTCCTCCGCCACCACGGCCACAACAGGCGGGTACGGCGGTTCTATCAACCCAAACATGTGCGGCCCGAGCGATCAAACGGGTATTGCCACCTGCGCCGACAAAGCGCCGCCCAATGCGTTTACCCCCATTGTTGAGTGGGAGTGGGCCATTGAATCGGGAAGTATCACCACACCCATGGTCGGCAACTTCACCGACGACAACGGGGATGGTCAAATCAACCTATGTGACGTACCCGACGTTGTCGTTGTTGACATGTCCGGGATCATCCATGTTTTGTCCGGTGACACCGGGGTAGAGACGGTCACGTTTCAACAAACAGTCCAACCCAATGACACGGCTGCGTTCGCCGATATTGACGGCGACGGAAATCCTGAAGTGGTGGCAGTTGACTATAGCGGGTCGGGCCTCATTGCGTTTGAACATGACGGCACCGTCAAGTGGTTTGGCGAGCCGTCGTCCACCATGGCTTTATACTACCAATGCGGCGCCGTTGGGATCTACGACCTTGACGGTGACGGCGCTGCTGAAATTGCCGCTTTTTACCAGGTATTCTCCGCCGACGGTTCCCTGTTGTGGGAAGTGCCCGGCGGCGCCCTCGGCTTTCCACCCGGCTCTTATTATTGCCCCACAACCACCGCCGCCGACCTTGACGGCGACGGAAAACAAGAACTCCTTTTTGGTCATGCCACCTACCATTCCGACGGCACCTTGTACTTTGAGCTTCCCAACCATGGAGCGGCTCATCCCCACGTAGCCAACATCGACGCCGACCCTGAACCGGAGATCATTCTCACCTCGGCAGCCGGCGTGACCGTTGTGGAAGCCAATGGCACTGTCAAGTTTGGTCCGGTCCGCCCAACGGGTGAACCTCCGGCCGGAAACTGCTGGGGCAAACCCCTCGCCATTCACGACTTTGATGGGGATGGTCAACCCGAGGTCGCGGTTTCGTCGTGCACAACGTTTGGTGTTTACGAATTTACAGAAACCGGGTTGGAGCCCATTTGGGCTGCCAACGTGGTGGATGAAAGCGGATTATCAAGCAGCACAGCGTTTGACTTTCTGGGCGACGGCACGGCGGAAGCCATTTACGGCGATGAATACAAAGTGTACGTTTTTGACGGTAAAACCGGAACTATCCTGATGTCGTTGGAACGCTCGTCGGGTACACTTGTGGAGTATCCCGTCGTTGCCGACATTGACAACGACGGTTCGGCCGAAATCATCCTTGTTGGCAACTACCCTCACGGTTTGGTAGCGCTCGGAGACGCCGAAGATCGATGGATTCAGGCGCGACGGATCTGGAATCAACACGCGTCGTACGTTACCAACATCCGTGAAGACGGCACCCTACCCACGTCGTTGATCAACAATTGGGAAGGCCTCAACACATTCAGATGCAATGCCCAAATCGAGGGCAATCAGGTGTGTGACCCCGCGCAATAAAAAAGCGGGACTAAAGATTGTCGGCAAAATAACCCGCCACCTTTTTGCTCACATACGCTCTCACAACCGGGTTGCGATAGCCGTGCCTCTCACCGGGTAGAACAAACGTATCAAAAGGTTTGTTTGCCTGCACAAGCGCATCCATCAACTCGGCCGTGTGCTGAAAATGAACGTTTTCGTCCATCATCGCATGAATCAAAAGCAACTTACCCTGAAGGTTTTTTGCCATTTTGGTAAGGTCTGTACTGTCATAGCCTTCGGCGTTGGAGGCAGGCAAACCCATGTAGCGCTCGGTATAGCCGGTGTCATAAAGCCCCCAACGTGTTACCGGCGATGCTGAAACCGCCGCCTTAAAAACGCCGGGCGCGGCGAGCATTGCCAGCGCGGCCATGGTTCCGCCGTACGAGTGACCGTAAATTCCAATTCGACCTCCATCCACAAACGGTAAGGCCTTCAGGTAAGAAACCCCCGCGAGCTGATCGGCCAATTCAAGCTTTCCAAGTTTGCCATAAATGGGGTGTTCAAACGCCGGACCGCGACCTGCCGAGCCGCGATTGTCGAGTTGAAATACAACAAATCCGCGCTGCGCAAGGTGCTGCCAAAAAAGGCTTGGCGACCATTGGTCGATCACCGTTTGAGCGCCGGGCCCTCCGTACACCATGACAACCACCGGATGTTTTGCTCCTGCCTCCATTTGCCGCGGTTTGAGCAACGCCCCGTAGAGCGTGTCGCCGCTCTCGGACTTGATGGTAACGATTTCTTTGGGCCGAATTCCAAGCGATGCCATGTCAGGATCGGCTTGCACAGGCAAAGCGCCCAAAATCGCACCCGTCAAATCGCGAATCACCGCCTGCGGAGCGCGATCCAACGCGGAGTGAATGTCCACATAAGCACCGCCTTTGGGTTCTACCGTTGTGTTGTGTACACCTCGTTCCGCCGTGAGCTTCACAGGTTCTCCGCCCGTCAAAGCCACCTTGTACAAATGCCGCTCCACGGGGCTGTCTTTGGTGGCGGTGAAGTACACGTGGCCATGTTCTTCATCGACAGCCTGCACGCGCGTTACATCCCACGCCCCCTTTGTCAGTTGGGCTACCACCTTCCCCGTTGCGCGGTCACGCGTTTCAATGTGAATGTGGCCATCACGCGGAACAAGCCACAAAAGGTGCGGTGATTTCTGGAGCATTTGCGCGTTTACAAACTCAATCCACACGGGAGATTTTTCGGTCACAAGTTCTGTGGCGGTACCCGCTTTTGAATCTACCCGGTAGAGCGTCAGCTGCTTTTGGTCACGGCTCAGCGCTTGAAAAAACACCGCGCTCCCGTCGGGCGCCCACACAACGCGACCAAAGTAACGTTCTTCTTTGGTAGGCAAACTTACCCATGTTGTTTTTTTGGAACTCATGTCGAGCAGACCCAAACGAACAACCGGATTTTTTTTACCGGCTTCAGGGTAACGCTGTTCCATAAAATCAGGCTTTTTATCGCGAAAACCCAATATCGGAACTTTGTCCACCCCGTTTTCATCCACTTCCAGGTAAAGCACCTTGGACCAGGTTGGGGAGATCCAAAACCCACTCGGCTCATCCATTTCTTCTTGACCGTTAAAGTCAGACTGGCCGCGCGTCACCCCGGCGGTGGCTCCCTTTGTGAGTTGCGTTTCACGCTTTGATTCAGGCTCGATGGAGTAGAGTTCACTCCCGCGAACGAAAACAACCTTTTCTCCGCGCTTGCACACCTTCGGATCAATTTCAGCTTCAGCTGTTTGGGTAAGTTGACTCACCTTGCCTTTGGCATCTCTCAAGAACAGATCGCCGCCGAGAGGCACCACCATCACGTTTTCATTCTCGGCCGAAACGTACGAAGAAATTCCAGTGGCGCGCTGTCTCTGACGCTCTCGCCTCAACTCTTCTTCGCGCGAGAGCGGCTTGTCGCTCGCCAAGAGATCTTTGGCGCGGAGGACAACGGAAGATGTTTTCTTCTCCAAGTCAAAAGCGTGAAGCACCATGTTTGTCCCACCCCCTTCGCTCGCCAAAAAGTACACATTCTTTTTGTCGGGAGAAAATGACAGGGCGCGGGGCACATTCCATCCAGGCTCGGGGAAAGCCGCCATCCGCTCAAAAGCGATGGGGGATTTATCCTCACCGGCAACGCGAAATGTGGAAACCGGCGCGCCGCTTTCCACCGGCTTTACCGCGGCTGTCGCGGGATTTGGACAGTTGGGCGGGGGCGCCGATGAACACCCGAATCCCAACGAGAGAACGGCAAACAAAGCCCCGCGGTGAATGGAGAACATACTCGCCATGTCCCAAAACTGCGTTGCGCCGTCAATAGCTCGAAGCATTTTCTTCTCACCGGAGGGTGACTTCAGCGCCCCGCAACGACCTGAAATGCCCTGCCACCTGAAACGTCGTAATCAACACGGAGGCACGGAGATCACTGAGATCCACGGAGTTTTTGTGTATTTCAGGCTGCAATAGGCTCGCACTGCGTCGGCGAGCACCTGTCAGGTTGGGATCACGGATGATGTGTACCCATTACAGCCAAAGAAACAAAAAACTCCGTGTTCCTCCGTGTCCTCCTAGGTAACTTCCCTTTAGCGGAACGTTCTGCAAGGCACGGATCCAGTCTTGTCGAGACGTTTGGGACACCCTTGCCCGTCGCCAAGCGGAAAAGCGAACAGCGTGGCGCGTCGGGTTCTCCAGATGGAGTTCTGTGGCGAGCGCAGCCACGACGAAAACGAGAGACCGGCGAGACCGGTGGATGGCGACCTGATGGACATCTCAAGTCGCCGGACCTCCCAGAACGGGCTCTTTTCTGCTGCATCGACAACTCAACCGCAACGAGTTACTCGCCGTTCGAATGAGGCGCATGCGCCGCTGGGGAACTCCGTGATTCCGTGTTGATTACGACGTTGCAGTCATCCAAACGCTTCAGGTCTTGGCATGACGCGTCAGCGGTCGCTCTGGGTTCTGCCAGCTACACAGGCATATGCGCCGGCGGCCCGTCATGGTAGGATCGTCACCATGCCGCTTTCTGTGCATCACCTTGCCGTTGTTGTCAGTGACCTCAACCGGTCTGAAGCATTTTATTCAGGCTTGCTCGGTCTACCCGTGATCAAGCGCCATGTTGATACTCAGGGTGCACCGCGGTCGGTATGGGTGCAAATGGGTGCCAACGCGTTTTTGGCGATTGAGCGCGCCGAAGCCTCCGGTCCAACCCGTGCGGACAACGCTCCCGGACACCATTGCGTCGCGTTTTCCATCCCAGCGAGCGAAAGAACAACATTCGCTGAACGCCTACAAAAAGCGGGATTTCCAATCGCTCGCGAAACAGATTACACTTTGTATACAATCGACCCCGATGGCAATCTTGTTGCGTTCAGCCATTACCCAACCGCCGCAGAACACCCCCCCAAAAAAGCAATGCCCGGTTCGGCTCGATAGCGGCGTGAAAAGAGGCTTGATTTTCAGGCGCAATACTGCCAATAGTGGCACATGCGTCGTTGGGTCATTTGGGTCACCTCCGCGGCGAGCTGCTGCGCGCTGAGCGGTTGCTTTCTAGACGCCACGCCGCTACCCACGGGTGAGACTCCTGTCACCGGAGGGGCGGGGGGTTTGGGAGGCGGTGGAACAGGGGGACAGACGGCGTCTTCCACATCATCCACAACAGGAACGGGGGGAGTCGGCGGGGGCTCCACATCATCCCAAGGTGGAACGGGTGGAGTAGGTGGGCAGGGAGGCACCGGCGCAACGGGCGGCGGTCCCACCAACGACAATTGCCCCGGCACGACGGTGCCGGTACCACCTTACGCCGATGTTGTTGTGGAAGGAGACACCACCGGTGCAACCGATGGACTCGCATTTTCTGTGCGGCGGCGGTTCAGCCCCGGATCTCATCTACCAAATCACTCCTCTCTCCACAGGCCTGCTCACAGCCACAATAGAAATTCAGGGCTCTTTTGAAGGTTTTTTGCGTTTTCATGACACCTGTGAAGGTACAGAAATAGACTGTACCAACGACACGCTGTCGCTCATGGTAGAAAAGGACGTGCCCATATTTATGGCGGTGGACGGGCACGAACCAAATCCGCAAGGTGCATTCACCGTCCGGTTGAACTTATACGGCTGCGGCAACGGGGTTATTGAAGGGCCTGAAGAATGTGACGATGGTGGAAGAGGATCGGGTCAATGCACCGACACGTGCACGGTGATTTGCGACGTCGGTGATTCAGCCTCATCCGACGAGCAGTTTTACCTCGATCCTGTAACCCATCACTGTTACATGCAAGTGTACACACCCAACTCAACTTGGTCGGAGGCCCAGGCAGATTGCTTTAGTTGGGGAGGAGATTTGGCATCCCTTTCCACCACAGCGGAGATCAATACGCTGGCCCCCCTCATCAACAACACCTTTGAAGACGTGTGGATCGGCGGCCATGACGTCGATCAAAACGGCACGTTTGCATGGGTCAGCGGCGATCCGTGGATCTATGCGAACAAGCAGGCGCCGTGGGCCGCCAATGAGCCAAGCGGGGGCGAAGACTGTGTAGAAATCTATAAAAACGCAAAGCTGAACGACCAAGGCTGTGGCGTTTCGCAAAACTACCTCTGTGAGCGCCCACCCATCGGTCAACCGGCCACGCCGCCTTGATCGAGTCAGGTCCAAAAAACAAATCCACCCAACATGGCTGCCCGCCGAGATCGATCCACGCCGGAGAACACCGGCAAAACCAAACCTGCATCCACCGACGCGAGTGCTCGTCATCCCAAAGCAGAAGAAGCTCAACCGCTGAAGGCGTCTCTGTCAGAATGGGTAGGTTCCATTGAGCTGCCCTCTTCTGAAGAAGAGCCCCTTTCAGACCGCGATGTAGAGCGATTGCCTTCGCTCGATCTACCCTCCGACAGACCTGTAACAACGTTTCGGAATCTCGCGGGTCAACTTACCACTCCGTCGGTGAGACACGCCGCCGGTGCCGCCCCCGGGGCAACAGCGCTGCTCCTCCGCTCGTTGGCTGTACACAAAAAGCAACGCGTTGTCGCTGTTACCGCCGATGTTGAAACGGCCCGCGCTCTCGCCCAGGATGCTTCGTTTTTGCTGGGTTCCGCCGATGCGGACGATGCTGAAGCCGCGGCTCAAAAACCCGGCTCGGTGCTTTTATACATACCCAACGAGGCGAGCCCCTACGCCGATGTCAATCCCGATCGGCGCGGAGCGCAGGCCCGCCTTGGAGCGCTGTTTCACCTTGCCATGGGTCTACCCTGGTCGGTTCTTGTTTGTCCCGTCGCGGCACTCGCCCGCAAAGTCATTCCCCCCGACATCGTTACCGACCATGCAGAATTACTGGTGGTTGACCAAGAAATTGACCGTGAAAAGTTAACCGCCCGGCTCGCCGCCGCCGGGTATGTTCGAGCACCGCTTGTGGAAGATCCGGGCACATTTGCCGTGCGCGGGGCCCTTTTAGATGTGTGGCCTCCCCTTTCTGACCATCCCTACCGTGTGGAGTTGTTGGGGGATGGCATCATGGGAATCAAAACATTTGAACCTGAAGACCAGCGCACTGTGGCGGCCGTTCAAGAAGTGTGGCTCCCACCCGTACGGGAAGCCATCTTAACTGTGGAACATGCCGACCGGGCGAGAGAAAGCGTGCGCGCCATTTGTGATGCAGCCAACTACCCATCGTCCAAAACTCGAATCTTGGTGGACGACGTGGTGGGAGGGCGGTCGTTTTTCGGCGCGGAAGGCTTTTTACCGGCTTTCTGCGCGCTTGAATCATTGTCCACATACCTACCCAACGATGTAACTATTGTTCTAGAAGACCCGGCGGCACTCACTTCAAGTCTGCGAGACGAAGTTGGAAGGGCCGCCTCGGATGAAAATCAAAAACAGGGGGAACCACATTTTCCACTTTCCAGTTTTTATCAGTCAGAAAAAGAAGTCACCCGGTGGATCAAACGACACCCCACCATCGCTTTGCACAAAAGCGCCGTCGGAGGCGGAGAGCCCGATCCCGACACTCTGGAGTGGTTTGAAGTTGCCCCCGAAGACACGCCCACCCTGGTCACAACCGATCAGAGCGATCTCGCCAGAGCGGTCAAAGCCGCACGGTCGAGCAAGGGGAAGCTCGGTGCTATCGACCCACTGATCGCCCGAATTGGACATTGGCGAGAACATGGGATTGCCGTCGTTCTCGCCGCACGCGCCCATACTCAGGTGGAGCGTCTTACCACCCTGCTTCGACATCACGATGTCAAAGTCAAAGCCGTCCTCGGAACATTTGACCCGTCGGTGGTCGATCCCGGGTCGGCCGCGCATCGCGCAGCGATAGATACAACCCTTGTCGTTTCAGGTTCGCTCGCGCGCGGAATTGTGGCACCGACGGAAGCGCTCGCCCTTGTTACCGAAGAAGAAATTTTCGGCTCGCGCGCGCACAGAAGAGCCGCCCGCGCGGCGTCAAACAAAACCGGGTCGCGCCCGTTTGTTGAAGACCTAAAAGCCTTCAGGTGGGCGACTTCGTTGTTCATGTGGAACATGGCATTGGAAAATATCTGGGCCTTGTTCACAAGCAGGTTGGAACCCTGACGGTTGACCTTTTGTGTGTTGAATATGCGGGAGGTGACAAGCTCTACTTACCCGTCTACCGGCTCAACCAAATTCAAAAATTCAGTGGGGGAGAAGGCGCTCCAAAACTCGACAGACTGGGGGGTCAGTCGTTTGCCAAAACAAAGGCCCGCGTTGCCAAACAACTGCGCCAAATGGCCGACGAGCTGCTCCGTCTGTACGCCGAGCGACGCGCCGCCGTTGGGGATGCCGTTCCGCCCGCCGACGACGACTACCAGGCGTTTGAGGCCACCTTCCCATTTGATGAAACACCCGATCAGGCGCGCGCTATTATCGATGTTGGGTCAGACTTGGAAGCCCCACGCCCTATGGACAGGCTGGTTTGCGGCGACGTGGGATTTGGAAAAACAGAAGTGGCCATTCGTGCGGCGTTTCGCGTTGCCCACGCCGGCAAACAGGTGGCCGTATTGTGCCCCACAACCGTGCTGGCCCAACAACATTATCGAAATTTTGAAGCGCGCATGTCAGGGTACCCCATTGTTGTTCGAGCTATGAGCCGGTTTCAATCGGCCGAAGAACAGCGCGAAACGCTGCGCGGTCTTCGCGACGGCGGGGTGGACGTGGTGATTGGCACGCATCGCCTTTTATCAAAGGACATTCACTTTAAGCGCCTCGGGCTCTTGGTTGTGGATGAAGAACAGCGGTTTGGTGTCACCCACAAAGAGCGTATTAAAGCGCTCAAGACCAATATCGACGTTCTTACCCTATCGGCCACACCCATTCCTCGAACGCTGCAAATGGCGGTGAGCGGGCTCCGCGACATGTCCATTATCACCACCCCGCCGATGGATAGGCGCGCTATTCGAACCATGGTCACCCGCCATGACGAAAAGGTGATCCGCGACGCGATTGAGCGAGAGCTGTCGCGCGGGGGTCAGGTATTTTATGTGTACAACAGGGTGGAGGGTCTGTACGAACGTGCTGCCCGTTTGGCCGACTTACTACCTCAAGCGCGCATTGCCGTCGCCCACGGTCAAATGACAGAAAATGCGCTTGAACAAACAATGCTCGACTTTGTGGAGGGAAGGTATGACGTGCTCTGCGCAACGGCGATTATCGAAAGTGGACTTGATATTCCCAGGGCCAATACCATTCTGATTGACAGAGCCGACATGTTCGGTTTGGCGCAACTCTACCAACTCCGCGGACGGGTAGGCCGAGCGCGCGAGCGGGCGTATTGTTATTTGATTGTGCCCCCGCCCAACGCCATGACGGATGAAGCTCGCACTCGGATCGAAGCGCTCGAACGCCACACAGAACTCGGCTCGGGGTTTCAGATCGCCAGTTTGGACCTTGAGCTGCGCGGCGCGGGTGATCTCCTCGGACCTGAACAAAGCGGAACAGTGGCAAGCGTTGGGTTTGAACTGTTCTGTCAAATGCTTGAAGAAGCCGTTCACGAACTGCGCGGTGAAGTGGTTATTCACGACATCGATCCCGAGTTGTCATTCGACGCTGAAGCCTTGTTGCCGGAAGATTATGTTTCAGACGTCGGCGTACGCCTTTCGCTGTATAAACGCCTTGCGAGCGCCGCCGGGGTAGACGACGTGTCCGACCTTGCCATGGAGATCGAAGATCGATTTGGGCCTCCCCCGGCCGAAGCAAGGCGATATATTCATCTGATGCGCCTCAAAACCGAACTTCGAAAGCTTCGCGTATTGGGGTGTGAAGCCACGGCTCGTTTGGTCACACTCCACCTTTCCGACGACACTCCGCTCGATTCTGCCAAGGTGCTCAAGCTCGTCCAACAAAAGCACTCCGCCTACAAATTGTCGCCCGACATGCGGCTCTCGCGGCGAACCAAAGACACCGAACAATTCGCCAGTGGGCTTGAAGCAACTGACCGGCTTTTGAGTGAGCTGTCAGGTTGTATGAAGGACTGACAATGGACATTCGGTCTGAAGGCCCTCTCCGTGTAGGTTCGCTGCTCTTTGTTGACTCGCAGGGTAGGTGGGTATTTACGGCTATTGCCAAGGCCACATTTGACATCACGCCCGGCACCTCCCCACTCGTATCCGAGGGGGGAGATCCTGTGTACACATCCGATCTGACGTGGGGCGGCGATCCCACCCGCAGCCTGCGGCACGCGTCGGATCTGGTGCCTTTCAAGCGGTCGCCCGAGGTGCTTCTCATCGGCTCTGCGTACACACCGGGTGGCAGGTCGTTGCCGTCGCTGACGGTTCGGCTGTCGGTTGCGGAAGTTGACAAAGCCATCGAAGTGTATGGTGAGAGATGTTTCAACCTAGATGGTGAACTCTCCGCCACTTCTGAGTGGACTCGAATGAACCTGCGGTGGGAGCGCGCGGCCGGGGGGCCGGATACGTCCAACCCCGTGGGAATAGTCACAGGGCCCGACGCAACCGCCGATCCGTGGGGTAGATTTCACCTGCCACATTTGTGGCCGCCGTGGCAAGCTCCTCCCGCGCCGCGGGAAGTGGTTCCCCCCATTGGGTATGGTCCAATCGCTCCCCATTGGCCGGAGCGCCGCCTGCGTTTGTATCAACATGCCCACTTGTGGGATCAAAAAAGGCTCTTTTTGCAGGCGCTTCCGTTGGACTTTAACGAACTCTTTTTTAACGCCGCGCCTCGCGATCAATTTGTTTTACACCTGGACGGCGATGAGAGTTTAACCCTTGAAAACCTCCATCCTCAATTTCCAAATCTGACAACACGCCTCGCTCGAATTGCGCCCAAAGCTGTGATGCGATCGGGCGCTTCGTCCCAGTCTGTTCAACTCACGTGCGATACTTTAACTATTGATACCGATAGGAGCATCGCCACCCTGACGTATCGGGGACATGTGGTTCTTCATCAAAAAGACCAACCGGGAACGGTGGCGGTACGGCTTCAGGAGCGCACAACAACCGTTACACTTTCTACCGGTTCGGGGCCCACCCCTTCGGCGCAGTTGCCCTTTCAGCCCAAGTCTGAAACGCCCGCCGCAGCAGCTCCGCAGGCGCCTACCCACGTTCGCCGCCCGCGCGTGAGCACTGTCACCTTACCCCCGGACTCCACATCCTCCCAAGGGCCCCTGCCGTTTCAACCTTCCACGGGCGCACCTCCCAATTTACCCAAACCGCCCGCGGATGTTGCCAAGTCAAACCTGTCTACCATCACGTTGCCACCCATTAAAACGGCCCGGGTAGAAAGCACTCTTCCATTTCAAAAAACGGGAGAAAATATTCCGGCGCAGCCGCCCAAACAGGGTTACGGGCCGGTAGAGGAAATGGAAGAAATTGAGGTTGACCCCGATCCGTCGGCCATCACCCTCACGCCTATCACGTACGTCGGGGAGGATGAATTTACGTCCGACTCCCTTCCCCTTGATGGTGAACTTGACGCGGGCGATCAAACGGTGGCGTTTTCAGGACAATCCACCTCCGCCGAACCTGCCCTCCCTCTGTCGTGGACGGGTCAGTCGCCGACAATCCTCTCCGACCTTCTCACCACCCCTCCTCTACCCGTCAAACGGGGGGTTGTTCCACCGTCTGTACCCGCGAGCTTAACCTCCCCTCCACTCTCGGTTGAACCGTCGCTCACAAAGTCAGGCTCGTTGGCCCAGGCGCTTCACGCCAAAATGGTGGAACAGCAGCATGTTCAAAAAAAGACGCCGGTTCCGCCGCCGTTTGTTCCACCCCCCACAAGCGCCGGTGGCCCCGCTGTCCCTCCCCCTCTTCTCGGGCCGCTCGCCTCCAGTGTTGAGTCTGCTCCACCGCCGCCGTCCGAGCCCAACCCAAGGTTGGCCGCTCCCGAACCGGAGGTGGCGGAGCCGCTTCCACTCAACCTTTTTTCAATTGAAAAATGCGCCCAAATCGCGGCCCAAATCGATCATACCCCGTCTAAAAAATCCACCTACCTAGAAGAGGTTTCACTGACCCTTACAACATGGGCTCGGCTGAGCGACCACTATCGTGAATTGGTTTCGAAAGAACTCGCCAGAAACAAATCTACCCACCTCAAAAAAGAAGATGCGGCATACGTAGCATGGGTAGAACAAAACCGAGGGCCCATTTCAGCCCAGGAATACGCTCATTTGTGTATCACCGCCGATCTGACAGATCCTGCCGCCGAGTTGCAAAAACTCCACATCGCAGCGCAGGCGTGGCCCCGCATTAAACGGGTATGGACGGCAAAAATGGCAAAAGACCCAAAACTGTTTTTAACGGTGCGAAGCCTGATGGACAGCGAATAGCCCACTCGCCCAACCGGGCCTTTCCCGATGAGAGTGAGCATGATATTATACATCACTCCCAAGCGATGAGTTCACCCCATGATCATCGACAACCAGATAGGCTCGAAAAAGGCAGAAATCCTGGCGTACTTTCGGAGTCGCGCAGCGGAACGCGTCGTTGACATTGATGCTACATTTGGAGCAGCGCAGTCCAAGAAACGTGCAAGCGCGTTCAACCGCGCGATCGCCGAAGAGCGCGACCGCATCCTCGCTCTGATACTTCAAGCCGCGTTACGCGAGTCCTGGTCGAACAGCACGACGCTGCCAATCATCCTTCTCGTTCAATATTGTTCGAGCGTCGTAATGATTGAGGGTCGAAATGCCATTCGTCCCTACGAGTACATGGACTTTTCGCGGAGAGTCGGCGAGATATGGGAGCCGCTATGTAAGAAGTGCTTTGATCTTCCGGTTAACTCGAACGTCACCTACTACGTGCCGCCGCTGTTTGATAACGTCAAGCGTCGCCTGACAGAGGAGGTCGAAAACTTCATCCAAGGCCTGAACCTTTCTGACGTGGAAAAAGAGAGCCTGCTTCGGTACTACAGTCAAGTCTGGCAGCTTGTCTCGCCTGGTGAGGTCAACCTTGCTACAGACATCCATGTTGTTGCAGCGGACACAAGGTACGTCATTGAGCTAAAGACTGGTTTCGGTTCCAACGAGAAAGGGAACCTGAACCGATTGCTGCTGGTCGCCAGTGTGTACCGCACCATCGAGCCGGAGAACTACGACTGCCTTCTCCTGGTGCGTTCAACCGAGGACTCAAATAATAGTTATTTGAAGACTCTCAAAAACTCCGGCCTTTGGCGCGTAAGCTGTGGCACAGAAGCCTACGAGCAAATTGGACTTCTTTCGGGCTTTAATCTCCGTGCATGGGTGGAAGCCAATGTCGAATGGACGGAAGATCTCAATGACGCCACCGTTCGGCATTTGCGGGATGAGTCGTTGTTGACGTACCTCGATTGGTGATCAGATGGAAACACAAAGGCCCACCCGAGATAAGGATCCGCACCAAGCACACTATACGACCGCTCCCGAGCTAAGGGCGGTAATGATGTCGCGGCTGGCGGTCAATGATATGGATATCGTTTGGGAACCTAGCGCCGGTGCGGGTCACCTGATCGACGCCGTTCTTGAATGCGCACCTCGGGCCGAGATTCACGCCTCGGAGCTGCGCTCCGATGCCGCCGCGCAGCTTAGGCTAAAATATGGCAACCGCGCCAATGTCGCTGTCCATCATGAGGACGCTCTAGATGTTGAGATGACGCACCAACCCTCCCTGTTCACGCTGAATCGGCCGCGGCCCACCAGGATCATCGCAAACCCACCTTACGGGGCCTGGCAAGCCCCAGAGCGACGCGCGGTGCTGAAACGCCGATTCCCTGGTCTCTACGTGCGCGAGACATATTCGACAATACTTCATCATTGCCTCACGTGCTTATCCCCTGAGGGTCGGCTGGTCTTTCTCATTCCAGACACATTTCTCTGGCTCCATCGCCACGAGGTTCTTCGTCGCCGCTTGTTCGGCGAATTTCTCGTCCTCGAGATCATTCGCTTCTCGTCGAAGTTTTTTCCCGGTGTTGCCTTTGGATACTCAGGGATGTGTATCATCACCGTATCCGCCCAGCCGCCGACCCCATCAAGCACTACTCGCATTATCGACACAATCACGAACGTCGCAGCGCTTGAACTATTGTCGCGGTCGGAAGCCGGCACGCGAGGCGTTGGACGCACCGTATTGCAGCGTTCGTTTCTCCGAGGGGTTGACCAAGAGTGCGCACCGTCAGGAACCGGGATACTTTGCACTGTGGGAGACTTGGCCGAAGTTCGGACAGGATTCTACTCCGGGAACGATCGAAAATGGCTACGTCGAGCGAACCCGGAGGTCAAGCGGTCTACCGGCTATGCGGACGTGATTCCAGAGCAAATTGCTTCCCGCGAAGAGACTCCACCCATCAGAGGAATCGCAGGCAGCCGCCACTTTATCCCGATCGTCCGTGGTGGAGCGGCAAGCTTCCTCAAACGCGACGAATGGTACCTAGATTGGAGTTCCTCCGCTGTCTCAGAGTACACTCGTCCAGGCAAGAACCCTGCGCGATTTCAGAATTCCGCTTTCTATTTTCGAGACGGCATTGGCGTACCCATGGTGGCCTCATCACGGCTGACGGCGAGTCTGCTCGAAGGCCGGCTGTTCGACCAAGGCATTGTGGGTATTTTCCCTCAGAACGAAGCGCACAGCTTGTATTTGCTCGGGCTGTTAAACACGCACTTTGCAACGGAACTTCTTCGTAGAATTAACGGCACAGCGAATAATTCAGCAAACTATATCAAAAGGATCCCAGTTCCGATTCCGACAGGTGACGAACTGGAGCAGATTGATGCCCTGGTTTTGCGCGCGATTCGTGAAGCACGAGAAGGATCCGTAGCGGACCAGACAATGGGCGCTATTGAGGATTTCTATCAGTTGTCATACGAGCGCATCGGGCACGAATTGCTCGAAAAGCTGCTGCCCAAAACGATGAGCAACTCATCAGCGGGATCATCCCCACGTGGGTAGATCGATTCTCTCCCAGCGGGTGCCGTCAAATCGGAGCACGTCTGTCAGCCCAACTGCCCACAATACGCCGTCTGTTGACTCAAGGCTGTGCATATAACCGGGCTCCATGTCCAGGTCGGTGCGCACCTTTATGATCCGGCCACGTTTTTTGTCGTAGCGAAAAAGGCCCAAATGCGACGCCAAAAAAATCTCACCCTGGTAAACCGAAAGCGCATGAAATAGGTGCGGGCTGCGGTGGGCGGTAAGGTTAGAAAATCCGTCTTTGTGGTTTCCGCATAAGAGCGCGCCTTCGTGACCCACAATCCACACGTTTGATTCATCCTCTGCGTACACAACGTTCAGCGCCGGAACGTTGGGTAGATCGAGCAACGTCCAAGTGGATCCATCCCAATGCGCGACAGCGCCGCCCATTTCGTTTCCTCTCACCACGTGCATGACGCAGTAGAGATCGTTTTCGTGCAAACCTCCAATGTCTTGCAGGCGCAGCACTTTGTCGAGGTCAATGTCGGCCGGCTGAACAATCCCCTTGTCCATTCTACCCCATTTGCCCGACGAAGAACGGCGGTACACTTGACCCGCGCGGCCGCACGCAAAAAGGTGATTTTCAACGAGCCGAACAGAAGTGAGAGCGCCTCTACCCTTGGAGGTGGGTTTCCACAGTCCGGCCTCGGGAATGTCTTCGGCTTCGATCTTCCCATGAGTCAGGTTGTGTACACATCCTTCGTCGGTTAGAGCAAATATGGAGGCAGCACTTTCTTTTGCCGTGGGTTTGGCTGAAAGCCCCACCACCCAACCCGAAACATCGTTTCGTTCCCAGGCGGGCGCGGCTTTTGATGTGTAATGAAAGAGCCTTGTTGTATCGGGAATTTCACCCGGCTCGGCATTTGTGGCCGTCATCCAAACCGATGCTCCGCTGTCGGCAACGGCCCGAGTAAAGACGAACGAAGGTTCACCGCCTTCAGATTCTGAATAGGAGGTCATCGGCGTGTGATCCTGACTTCTTGATTGAGGTCTTTGCCCGCGAACGCCTCGGTCAACTCGCGAAGGACGTGTGCGATGCAGGGCGCGATGTTGGGGTGGGCGGCAGAAGCGCGAATGACGGCTGACATGACGTCTCTCAGGGGCATTGTTCCGGCTCCATTTGCCCGCGACGCCAGAGTGGCCTCAATGTCGGCGTGAATCATGGCATGGTGCGTTCCACCGACAAACGCATTTCCGCGTACGCAAATGGCCGGACCATCGTCCACACTCAAAATTCTACCCGCACCGCTCGACCGAACACCGTCGCGCACATACCTGTCGGGAACAATGTGATGCGATTGCATTCCATACTGCCGGCATCGATTTTTGAGTTCACGATGTCTACCCACAATACACTGGGGCGGCCTGTCGCGGCGAACGTTGGTACCGCTGTCACGGTTGCTTGTCCTGTTGCGCCGAACCCTTTCACTGAGTCTGCGAGCACTGTTGGCCGAGCGCCCGCGCCGCCCGCGAACCGCCGCAATCGATGCCAGTGTTTCAGAAAGGCGCTCCGAAAACGGTAAATGGGGCATGGTGAGGCGCTGAAGTTGACTGCCTCCGTTGTTGAGTGATGAACCGATGTTGGATGACGATCCAAGCAGCTCACTATACTGACTGCCCGTGAGTTGACCCGAACGCAGACCTTCGTCGATCGCTCGGTCAATTGCGTCAAGGTTGTCAACCTCCTGGGCCCACCTGTCAAGGAGATCGGCCGAAGTATCGGCATCCACGCTGCCTCGACTGTAGTTTTCACTCAACTCGCGGGCGCGGACGCCGGCCGCTTCAAGTTCGGCCCGAAGTCGCTGGTACAAATTCGTCTGACTGACCTGCATGGTCAGTGCTTGACCACCGGCGTTTTGATTCATCAGTTCATCTCCACTCGGCATTGATGCCGGCAGACGATGATCTTGTTGGCACGAACCGAGTTGGCTCCTGTCTTGAAAATCACATCGCCCGCGCCCTGCGATGTCCCCGAGATAATCCCCGATCCGGCGTCGCCGTCTACCCCCGCAACAACATCGCCGATGCGAAGTACCCAATGGCCGCGCGCGCGAACATTGTTGGAATGAACGACCGCATGATCCAGCGTGCGACTGATATCAAACGGCACAGGCACACCTCCCACAATGCACACGTCGGGGCTGGTGTTGACGGCGACGAACTTTACTTCTTTGTCGGTGATATGTTTGGTAGCCATGTCTATTTTTCCAAATCGGCAAGTCTGACAAGCGCGCTTGACGCGTCGAGCGACGCCGGCAACGTGAGACGCCATACAAAATGCACCTGACTGTTTGTCAGGTCCACGTGCACAGTATCGAGAAGAAATGGTGAAAGCTCCCCGGCGCGGCTTCCATCTCGTATCAGCGCTTCATGAGCAACGGTGGGCACGTGCGTTTTTAAATTCAGATCGGAGCCAAACCCAGAGAGGACCATTGGCTCGCCGCCTTTCAGGTGAGGTGTTGCCACAAATGTGGGGTGCGCCGCGTTGCAGAACCGCGTGTTGAAGTCGGCGGGCAAACAAGGGAAAGGGCGCTTCCCTTTCCATGTGTCTTCCCACGCTTTGTCGTACGTGCCGGCAAACTTGTACCGCTCTTTCCACCATCGGTTGATGGGGCCGAGAGGCGCCGTCCGCGGAAGGTGCTCGGGTTTTGTGTACACATCATCGGCAAACAGGATAGACGGTGCGCCGTAGCGCTCTTTCCGATTCAGTCCACCAACGTTGAGATACCCTTTTCCAACCGGGTTGGATGGCCAGGCCTCAAGTTCGGCGGCGGCGGTTTGACGGAGCCCACCAAACGCATTTTCGTACCGCAGTTCTACGGAAGTCACTTCTTCAGGCTGGGTGAGAGTCCAGCCTTTTGGGTCTTGAAATTCCCAATATCGCGGCCCGCAAAGAGCGTACACAGCGCCGATCGGTCCAACCTGAATTTCTGCTGTCCAACCACGTTCAGGCTTGTTGGAAGGCGCTTTTGCCTTTCCCGTCAGCCAAAGGTCGGTACCGGGTTTTTGGAGCACCAGGTCGCCCTCTATTTCAAGGGAAGATTTTTCAGGCTCGCCAAAGTAGCGATCGGCCAGAGTGATCCCGGGCGGATTGTTTGAGAGCCGAAGTTCACCCTCCTTGATGTCGTAGCTATACTTGACAACAACAACAGAAAAAAGCTCTCCCAAAGCGCCTTCTTTTTCAAAGGAAAACGCGTCACCCAGGGTTAGGTTTTTAACCTCCAGCATGGTAGCGCGCCTCAGTTGAGATCAATCAATTCGCCGCTGACCTGGACATGGCCGGAAGCTTCAAAGTTGAACTTGGTGCCGTTGATGGTAACGTTGCCTTCTTTGTCCATTCGCAAAACGCTTTTACCGCAGACAATTTCGATCACTTCGCCAACGTTTATCTTGAGTTCTTTACCAATTTCAACGGTTTGATTTTTACCAATTTTTGTATCTTGTGACTCACCGATGCGGGTGGCTTGGTTGGCGCCGATGGCAAGAAGTTGGTTCATACCAATTCCAATCGCCTCGTTTGCGCCGATGGTTTTGGAGCGGTCATTTCCAACCAATACCGTTTCGTTCACCCCCACTGTGCGGGTGCGATTGTTTCCAATCGACAGTGTTTCATCGTTGCCGACATTGCGTTTTCTGTCGTGACCGACGGTGGCCTCTTCGTCGTTTTTAACGAGTTTGTTGAGGTCTTTTTCGGCCTGCATCCGAAGGAGTTCTTGGCCCTTTTTATCCTCAAACATGATCTCGTTGTAGTTGTCTCCCGAGCCGCCCGGCGACGATCGACTTCTCCATCCGCTTTGGGTTTTGTTGTCGGGTAGGCGGTAGGGTGTCTTTGTCAGGTTTGTATAAACTCGACCAATGACAATAGGTCTGTCGGGATCACCGCCCAAAAAGTCAACAATCACTTCTTGCCCAATTCGCGGCAGGTTGGTGCCGCCGAATCCGGTACCACCCCAGGGTTGGCTGACATGAATCCAACACGACGAGTTGTCATCCATCCGACTTTCGCGATCCCAATGAAAGTGGACACGCACGCGACCAAATTCATCCGTGGAGATTTCTTCACCGGGCGGACCGACAACCGTGGCGCTTTCTACACCGAGCACGCGCGGCTTGGCGGTGACGAGAGGAGGCCGATAGGGCAATTCTGCCCGCACCGATTCAATAGAGTGGGCCCAATCTCCACTGTGGGTACCTTCAAATTGGGAGGCCAATACAAGCAGGCGTTTGGAGGGTGAAACTTCACTCTTTGGATGGTCAAGAAATGAAACAACGGCGCCGGGCGACAGGTCGATGGCATTGGTTTGAAACGAAATGCTCCTGGCAACAGCGCGCTTTGCGTCGAGGCGTTTTTGAGCGATCTTGGCCCCTTCAGGTTCAACCGTTCGATAACGGCCTTTGTCATCGGCCGAAGGGGTGGCTTCTCCCTTGTCAGTCTCAAACAAAAAACTGCCCGGCACGTAGTGAAATCGTTCGAGCTTTGACTCCACGTTCAGCCCATTTTCAGACGAGGCGAGCAATTTGTACGAAGCCGGCCTCCGGTAGTCATGGTCGCGAACAGTGTATTTTCCAGGGCGAACTTTGCGCTCAATATTCACTTGAGTGACGTGTTCAAGGTCACCGTCCGAAGGGTTTTCACGGTATGGAATGGGGGGAAGGCGAAGTGAATTGGATTGTGGAGCATCGTGAAGAACAAGTTGAGTTTCACCGTCCACAAGTTCAAAGTAGAAGCTTACTCCTGCGTCTTCGAGCATGCGCGAGCAAAAGGCAAAGTCGCTCTCACCGTATTGAACCCTGTATTTTCGTTTTGGGTAGTTATCGGAAAGCCGCTCAACGTAGGGGATTTTCCACTCGGCGAGAAGGTCGCGCACAATATCAAGTTCTGACTTGTGTTGAAACACGCGGTGATTGCGGCGCTGCGTCAGAAGCCAGAGCGCTGGAACAATTTCGAGTTCATAGGTGGATAAACCGTGATCCTCCACCCCAACCTGTCGGAAGCGGCTGACAATGCCGGTAAACCTGCGTTCGTGGTGCGCGGAACGAATGGTCAAACCGGCGGGCTGACCTACCACCTGATCAAAGTTGATATCAGAATTGTCGGAAACGACCCGCAAACCAATGCCGAAGAGTTGGTTCATTCGCTCGTGAATAGAAAAATGGCGAATGTCGAGCTGGTCACCGGACGCCACTTCAACTTGGAGCAGACGGGGGCGTTGAACCTCTTGTGTGGGCATAGGTGTGGTTCCGTGCAAGACCTTTGCCGATGACGATGAGGTTGCGCGCGGGTCGCAAGAACCGCGTTGAAGCGCGAAAAGATCGGAGGCCGACTTCTCAGAAATGCGAATTTGAAAGCTGTTTTTTATTCTTTCGCTGCGGCACCATTTTTGCGGTACAGCGAAGGCGGCGGCGAGCCGTCGGCGCCGTTTCTTATTCGGCACTCTGCCGATTTTGGCGCGTGGCCCCACGCAAACAAGGAGACCCGCAATGCTGCGGACACCAAAACTCATTGCCATGCTGCTGTTCGGCGGCGCCCTCGCCCTGTCCGGTTGTGAAGGGCCTGCGGGCCCACCGGGAACAGACGGGCAAGACGGACAAGATGGTACCAACGGTCAGGACGGTACCAACGGTCAGGACGGTACCAACGGTACAGACGGCACCAACGGTACAGACGGCACCAACGGTACAAATGGTACCAATGGAACCAACGGTGAAGACGGCGGCAATGTGGAGCTTACGCTTTTCCACGGCCGCGATGCTCTCGCTCAACAAGCCTTTGACGAGAGTGGTAAGTTTTACGCCGTTGCAAACATTACCTCGGCAAAAAGCGACGCGGGCATTGTGACTGTCGACTTTACCGTGGCCGACGAAGACGGCAATCCTGTCCCCGGTATTACAGCGGTAAACGCGTCCATCGCCAAACTCCTCCCCCCGCAAATGGGTGAGTCGTTTAACAAGTGGGTGCCGTACGTCTACCGCTCACAAACCGTATCCGGTTCAGCCATGGGCGACTGGCCCAAGCCCGATGGAACCGCGGCAGATCAAGGCTATCGTGAGAACAATGGCATGCTCACCGACCACGGTGACGGCAGCTACACTTACGTGCTCGCCACCGATCTGACAATGGTCAAAACCCCGGTTGCCGGCACAACCATTGAGTATGAACCCAACCTCCGCCATCGCGTATCCATCATGTTGGGCGGCGGCGCCGGTCCCACTGCCGACGCCAACTTTGACTTCGTTCCCGACGGCTCGCCGCTCACCGACAAAGAGCACCGAGACATCGTTCAAACCTCGGCTTGTCAAAACTGCCACGGCCCGCGTTTTGCGGCTCACGGCGGCGACCGCATGACGGTAGAAAACTGCGTGACTTGCCACGCGCAGGGCAGCACCGATCCGCACGGTGGTGAAACCATCGATTTCCAGGTGATGATCCACAAGATCCATGCGGGTGGAGAACTTGCCACCATCCCCGGCCCCGATGGTGTCGTTTGGGACAATCCCGCCACACCGGCCGATGAAAGCGCCGACAACGGTGAATATGCGATTTGGGGCTTCCAAAACGCCAAACATGAATGGTGGAAAGCCGGCTTCCCGGCGGTCAATGGCAACTGTCAGAAATGCCATGACGGCGCCGGTCAAGACGTGAACGCTTGGAAAGAAAAGCCGTCACGTGAAGTGTGCGGGTCATGCCACAACGATGTGGACTTTGTGGCCGGTACAAACCACGCCGGTGGACAACAGTTGAATGACGACAACTGCACCGTCTGCCACAAAGCAACGGGCGCAGCCGTGGGTAAGTCGGTCACTGCCGCCCACGATTGGACCACGCTGGACATCCGCAATCTGCCCGAGTTCCAAGCTACACTCACCATTTCTACCCCCGCCAACGGTACACACTTTGTGCCCGGTGAAAGCCCCGTTGTTACCATCGTCCTCAAAGACCTTGAAAACGGCGGCGCGGTCATCGACCACAACACGGTCACAGCCGACGCCAGCGCGGAAGGTTGTGTAACAACTCCCTGCCCGGCGAAAGACGGCCTTTTCGCAGCGTCAAACTTCTTCGTTCACGGGCCTCGCGGCGACCGCAACCCCGTTTTGACAACCAAAGCGCGTGTCAGGGTTACGAGCACGACGGCGGGACCGTTTGATATCAGCGCGGCGGGCGCCACATTGGATATCAAGTTTGACGGTGGAAAAGATCTCTACCTCGACAAGAACGGTGGAACCATTCTACCCGGCATGGTGAGTGTTCCCGTTTCTTCGGGCTCTTTCTCAAGCACGGCGGCCGCCACTCCGGCTGAAATTGTGACGTGGCTCAACAACAACGCCAACTTCAAGCTGCGTGGTATTGCCTACCTTGAACCGAATGGGAGAGTCTCCATCCGAAGCCGCAACCTCGGTGAACTCTACTCGATCCAACTCATGGCCGGCGCCGTGAACACGGCTGTTTTCGGCAACAACGTGGCGGTCAACGTGATTGGCGGCTTCACGGCGGGTGTGTCGATCGCGAAACAGTCCAACCCGGCCAACAACGACCCCAAGGTGCAGTGGTTCACCGACAAGATTACTTACACTCTTGATCCGGTGGATGATCTTCGCCCGGGCACGTATGTCGCCAGCGTGGAACTCGGTGATCGCGGTCGCAAGAGCGCTACCGATTATAAAACGCCCACGGTCGCCAAAGTGACTTTCAACGTTGGGCAGGCCACCGAAGAGCTGCCGCCCACGCGCAATTGTAACTCGTGTCACCAGGCATCCAACGGTCAGGGGTTGGTGCTTGATTGGTCACGCCACAACAAGATCCTGGGCGATTTGGCGGTGGATCAGTGCGGCGCCTGCCACGATTACCAAACGCAGACGGCGTCGGGTCAATGGTCGGGTGGACACCCCATTGGAAAGCGTGTGCACGCAATTCACAACGGCGCCAACCTCAACTACCCAATCGCCACCGTGGCGTACTCCAACGGCGATCCCGTTGCGGGAAGGTTCTGGGACATCACCTACCCGCAGGACGTTCGAAATTGCGAGTCATGTCACGTGGCCGGCACCACCAGCGGAAGCTGGAAAACGGAACCTTCGCGTCTACCCTGCTGGGGTTGCCATGACTCCGACTCGGCACGCGCGCACATGAAGATTCAGACGTACGACCCGACGCCTGCCGATCCGTGGAACGGCGACGAAGAAGAGTCGTGCGCTACCTGCCACTGACCCACGGGCCGCACCGCCTCTTGGGCAGTGTGGCCTGACTCTCCGCTGAACCTACCCATCCCCCACACGCCCGGTCGCAGCCCGGCCGGGCGTCCTTTTTCTTGAATCCAACTGACAATCATCGGCCGGTTTTGATACGGTCCGGGTTCCTTATGCGATACCTATTTGGTGCACTCTGTTTAGCGGCGGCGTTGCTGAGTTGCGGTGAGCCCGGTTCAGGTGCGTCGGGTGCGGCGAGCGCCCCGGCCTCGTCCGCGGCCGCGGCAGGCGCGAAAGCGGTGGCCCGAGTCAATGGTGTACCCATTGCCGAAAGTGAACTTGACCTGAAGCTGAAAACCGAAAGTCACGAGGCGGCGCCCGGAACGCAGACGAAAAAAAACGTGTTGGAGCAGCTTGTAACGCGCGAGGTATTGGCTCAAAAAGCCCTGTCTATGGGGCTCGACAAAGACCCGCGTTACTTGGAGGGCTTGCAGCGGCTTGAAGCTCAGGTAGCTCTTTATAAACGCCAGCAGCTATCTGACTTGTTGCTTGAAAAAGAGGGTGGAAAGCGCTCTGCGGTGACCGAAGACGACGCAAAAGCGTATTATCAAAAGTTTGAAAAACGCATTAAAACGCAAATGCACGTGTATCAAATTCTCCGTCGGAGCGAGTCGGCCATTGTAGAAGCTCGGAGCGCAATCGATCGCGGAAAATCATTTGAAGAAGTGGCCAAAGACCTTTTCCCCGGTTTGCCTGAAAGTCAGAAACCTTGGGATCTGGGCTATCTGTCTTTTTCAAAAATTCCGGAGCCGTGGCGTGAGCAGCTCTACGATATGAAGCCCGGTGAAATGAGCGGAATTCTCCGCGGTCCAAATGATCGATTCTGGTTGGTCAAGTTAATCGACGTGCGGGAAGATCCGAGTGTCACGTTTGAGTCGGCCAAAGAAGCGATCCTGGCCGACTTGAAAGCCACGCGGGTTCAGGCCACGCGCGGGGACTTGGAAAAAGAGCTGCGCGGCGACGCCAAAGTAGAAATCTTACTACCCTGACGTCTCGCCACCTGACACGTCGTAATCAACACGGAGTTCCCCAGCGGCGCATGCGCCTCATTCGAACGGCGAGTAACTCGTTGCGGTTGAGTTGTCGATGCAGCAGAAAAGAGCCCGTTCTGGGAGGTCCGGCGACTTGAGATGTCCATCACGTCGCCGTCCACCGGTCTCGCCGGTCTCTCGTTTTCGTCGTGGCTGCGCTCGCCACAGAACTCCATCTGGAGAACCCGACGCGCCACGCTGTTCGCTTTTCCGCTTGGCGACGGGCAAGGGTGTCCCAAACGTCTCGACAAGACTGGATCCGTGCCTTGCAGAACGTTCCGCTAAAGGGAAGTTACCTAGGAGGCACGGAGATCGCGGAGATCTGTGTCCTCCCGGTGGTGAAGAGACGTCACAGGCATCCAGGCGCTTTGGGTCTTAGTGTGACGTTTCAGCCGTCGCCATGCCCCGGTGTCAGTTGTCCGACTTGGCGGAAAGCGCGTCTTCGGCAAGTTCGGCGTACGTCATTTTGCGGGCGTTTTCGAGTTCTTCAGGAGTATAAAATCGTTCCATAAAACTCCCAACGCCGGTAAGTCTACCCGCGATGCCGCCGAAAAGGGGGCCCGCAACGGGATGGTTAAAAATCGCATCCAACGCGCGAAGAAACTTTGTAAAGGGGCGGCGGGCCGTTTCTTCTTTTCTACCCAATATCTGCATTCTCTTAAATGCGTCTTTAAGGCGTTTTCCGCGCGGGTCGAGATGAAACATGGGAGTTAGAAAAACGTCGGCGA
The DNA here is from genome assembly GCA_016712345.1 of Polyangiaceae bacterium. GTDB lineage: Bacteria > Myxococcota_A > Polyangia > Polyangiales > Polyangiaceae > JADJRH01. The sequence continues at coordinate 4,863,157 of JADJRH010000001.1, read as the reverse complement.
TAAACGGTTGACCATAGTAGAGCATTTTTGAGAACGTCACCGCGCCGCGGAGTTTGTCAGCGGTGGGCATGGAAGGTTGAGTGGCGCGTTTTTCAGCGAATGCGGCGGAGGAGTAATATTCACTCATGTGGTAGTCGATCGCGATGTGCCTTGATTCATCGCGGTTGATGAGGGCCATTGCCGCATGGCTCATGTCGTCGTCGACAAAGTCGTCGATGGAGCGGAGAAGGGCAATGTCAAGGATCAATTCGCCCGCGACGATGTACGCATTGGCAACGTCGTCGGAGAGGTATTGGACCGCGTCGACGAACACGGGAGTAAAGTTGGAAAGGCTTGCGCTCTGCCGGTATTCTTTCAGGTGGTGAACGTCGTAAAAGTCGGCCAGCATTTGGGCAGCGTGGGAATGGCGCACTTCATCTTTGACAAATGAGCCGAATATCTCCATGAGTCGAGGATCGGATACGCGGCGCTGTTGTTCGCGAAACAAGGCACCTGCGAGGCGCTCGATACCGGCCATGTCGGTGAAGAGCTGCACAATGCGCATTTCGTCTTGCGGCGACATTTCGCGAGGTCTTCGAGACCAGTCGAGATCACCGACGCTCCATTGATCGCGACGGCAGCTTTCGAGCATGCGGTCCAAGTCAATCGGCATGCGGGAGAGGATACCACAAGACGAACCTGCAAAGGTTGTACGAATGCGCTTTGAACGTTTGTCCCATGGGGCTGTCTGCCCCGTTTTCTATTGGCAACGCGGGCCCGACTGATAAGCTCGCCGCGCTCATGACGGCACAAGAACAAAAGCTGGCGACACCGGGCGCGATCCAACCGAAACGCGACATACCGGCAAGCATCGCGGTTTTCTTCGTGGCTGTTCCACTGTGTTTGGGCATTGCGCACGCGTCGGGCGCACCCATTCTCGCCGGGCTTGTCGCAGGCATTATCGGCGGCATTGTGATTGGTTTCTTGAGTCCGTCTCACCTTTCGGTGTCGGGCCCGGCGGCCGGTCTCACGGCGATTGTGCTGGCCGCGAAACAGGGGTTGGGATCGTACGAGTTGGTGGTCACCGCGGTGTTTGTCGCGGGCATCATTCAGTTGATTTTGGGGGCTGCCAAAGCGGGTTTCCTGGCGTCGTTTTTTCCAAGCGCGGTGGTTCGCGGGATGCTCGCTGCCATTGGCGTGCTGCTCATTCTCAAGCAGTTTCCGCACTTGGTTGGATATGACTTTGAAGAGATGGGTGTGCTTGAGTTTCCAATCACACCTGAAGACTTGGATGAACGTTACGGGGACGAACACCCATCGGGCGAAGTCAACACGTTCACAGTGCTGCTTCACTCACTGCGGCTTTTTAAGAAAGGCGCATTGATCATAGGAGTGGTGGCCCTGGCGGTGTTGATCGCTTGGGAGAAACTGGTTCAAAAGAAGCTACCCAGCATTCCGGGCTCGGTTGTGGCGGTGGTTGTGGGCGTGGGGCTGGACGCGCTTTTTCAGTCGCGTTTTCAAGCGATCGCTCTTGAGAAGTCGCACTTGGTCCAAATTCCGGCGTTTGGTTCATTCGGGGATCTGACGGCGGCATTGACTCTTCCAAAATGGTCAGGTTTGGCCGAGCCCAAGGTGTATGTGTACGCAGTAACGATCGCCGTTGTTGCGTCGCTTGAGTCACTGCTTTCAGTGGAAGCGCTCGACAAGATCGATCCTGAACGCATGACAACACCTGCCAACAAGGAACTGCTCGCGCAGGGGGCGGGGAATATTCTGTCAGGCCTCTTGGGAGGTCTTCCGATCACGGCGGTAGTTGTTCGCAGCTCGGTGAACCTGAACGCGGGCGGCAAGTCAAAACTGTCGGCTATTTTGCACGGTGTGTGGTTGGTTGTGGCGCTGATCGCGCTGCGGCCGATTATCAATCGAATTCCGCTGTCGGCGCTGGCGGCGGTGCTTGTGTACACCGGCGCCAAATTGGCTTCGCCCAAAGCGTTTCGGGAGATGTTGACACACGGCTACCATCAGTGGCTCCCGTACGTTGTCACCATTGCGGCCATTGTCTTTACGGATCTCCTAAAAGGCGTGGCCGTCGGCTTCGTCATTTCGTCGATTTTTATCCTTCGCAACAGCTACATCTCCACGCGATTTCAACTGGAAACGTTTGGTCGATTTAAGCGTCTGGTGTTGGGTCGCGAAGTGACGTTTTTGCAGAAAGCGAGGCTGATGGCCACGCTCGAAGCCATTGAGCCCGGACACCTTGTGGAGATCGATGGGTCGGGTTCAAGGTATATTGACCCCGACATTGTGGACGTCATTGCGGAGTTTCGCGAAGCGGCAGCACACCGCAACATTCAGGTGATTATTGCCGGCATTCCCAGGTTGAAACAATACACGCCCGACTTTGAGAAGATTATGAGCGACGAATACAAAAAGCTTCTCTCAAACAATCAAGAATGGGTGAAAGAAAAACTCGCGTCGGACGCGGACTTTTTCAAGAAAAAGGGGGAAGGTCAGGCTCCCCAATTTATGTTCATCGGCTGCTCAGACAGCCGGGTTCCTGAAAACACCATTACACAAACCGAGCCTGGGGAGATTTTCGTTCACCGGAATATCGCAAACCTGGTGTCGCTGACGGATATCAACCTGCTCTCGGTGCTTCAATACAGCGTTGAAGTGCTTAACGTGAAACACGTTATCGTGTGTGGGCACTATGGCTGCGGCGGTGTGCACGCAGCGCTGCAACACACGAGTTTTGGGCTCATTGATAACTGGATTTCACAAATTAAGATGATTGTGAAAGCCCACCACGACGAGCTTGTCAAGATCGATGACCCAGAAGCCTACGAGCGGCGCGTAGTTGAATTGCACGTGATTCAACAATGTCGCAATTTGTACAAGACCTCAATTGTGCAAAACGCGGTGCGAAAGTTTGGTTTTCCCAAAGTGCACGGTTGGGTATATGACCTGCACACCGGGTTGATCAAAGATCTCGGGTTAGAATTGGATATCGATCGCGACTTTGACGACGTGTTCCACTTCTTGCCGCCGCCCGCAAAGTGACAATGACAGATTCAGTGCCCTCGGTGGGTAGGTAACTAACCCAAGAGCGGCGGCTGAACCGTGGCGCCAAGACCTGAAGCGTCTCGATGACTGCAACATCGTAATCAACACGGACTCACGGAGGGACACGGAGGATTTCGGTTGGTCGGACTGCAATGGGTACACATCATCCACAATTCCAAGCCTGACAGATGATGGACGACGTTTTGCGAGCCTATTGCGGGCTAAAATACAAAAAACTCCGTGACCCTCTGTGCTCTCCGTGCCTCCGTGTTGGATACAGGTTTTGGCAAGACCCGTCAGGTTTTTGTGGGGGCCTGAAGTTTGGCAATTCGGTCAAGGAAGGTGCGGCCCTTGACCGGATCTGACATGTACACAAAGGCGGCGAGGCCCTGAAGCTGGGCCAATGTTTCACCCTCTTTACCAGGTCGACCGAGTTCGCGATTTTTAATGGCGGCCCGCAGATTGCGGATGACATCGCGCGGAACGCGCGCCGAAGCGGCTCCCACCTCTGAATTGATAATGAGGCCGGTGACAGCCTGACGAGCCCCTTTGCGCATGATGCTCGTTTTCTTTTTGTGAATTCTGAAACCTTCACTCTTGAGGATGGTGGTCACGCCGCGCAGCAATACTCCGAGGGGCGCTTTGGCACCGGGAGTGGGACACTTCCACGAAAAGGTAAGGTCGTCGGCGTAGCGGGTATACTTGAGGCCGAGAAGGCGGGCGAGGCCCGAAAGACGCAAATCCATGCGGCGGCAAAGGGCATTTGTAATAGCTGGTGAAGTGGGCGCACCTTGGGGTAGAGCGCGCGGACCCGACGCCACATAAACAGTCTTACCGCGAAAGTTGACCGACTCGCGCGGAGGTTCGGTGCAAAGCAATGCGATGAGCGTGGCCGCCTGTTCTGACAAACCGGCTTTGCGAAGAAGGCCTTTTACGCGGCGAAATGTGATGGTTGGAAAAAACTCTTCAATATCAATTTTGACAACCACGTCGGCGCCGGCATGCACCGAAGCGTTGGTGACGATCGAGCGCGCGGCCAAAAATCCGTGGGCCGCGCCGTGGACCGGCAACTTGTCAAACACGTTGCGGAGAGCCCAGCGTTGCGCGGTTTTCATGTGCAACTTGGGCGCGGTAATGGTTCGCATAGAACCGTCGCGTTTTGGAATTTGCCAGCGACGGTAGTGCGTGCCTGAATCGACGTCGCGATGGAAGGTTAACCATCGAAGTTTGGCAACCGTCAGACCGAGCGCCTGGGCCAACGCACCGGGGCTTTGAATATCGGTGAGAATGTTGTCTTTGGCGCGCTCTTCGCGACCGTCGATGTCAAACTTGTCGGGACTGGCATCTTCATCCCAGTAGATGCCGCCGAGATGGGTAATGTGGGTTTCTTTATAAGCGTCCCACGCGAGGCGTTTGAAGGTGCGTCGCGCTTCAGACTCGGCGCGTTTTTTGTCTTTGAACGACGATTTCTGACGGTCAGAAAGGGTGGAAGGGTCAACCCCGTCGGTGGAGATGCCTTTTTTGGCGATCTCGGCGCGCACCCACGCGGCGATCCCCCCTGCCTCTTCAATGGCTTTCCACAGCGCGACTCGCTCCGCACGGACCGCGGCGAGCTTGGCGGTTTCTTCCGGTGAGCGCCGCGTTGTTGAACGCGGTTCGGCTCGAACGGGTGAATCGGCAGGGAGGTGAGGGTCAAAAGGTGCGGTCATGATTGTCTCGCAGCGCGCCGAACAAGAACACGGAGTCAGGTTTTTTCTACTGCGCGCTCGGCTGACGCGTCCTCGCTGCGCTTCCGGTGCTCAAATACCCAGCGTATGTTCCGCTCCGGTTCTCACTCGGACGCGTGATCCGAGCTGCTCGTTACGAAGAAACCAGACTCCGAGGTAAACTGCCGCTTCGAAAAGCGGCGCCGAACACGCCGGAGAAACAGGAAAGGTTGTTGCGGGGTCGGCCGACCGAGAGAGGCGAAAAGTCGCATCACCTTCTCCCATGGGGCACGGTAGCCTCACCGGTTCTCCGCGCTCCCCACCCCTGAAGCGCGCGGAGAAACGGCGGTCTGCGTCGTTGGTTCAGCTCTCCGCGCGCTTCAGGGGTGGGGAGCGCGAAGAGAACCAAGAACAGGCTACCTTGCGGAACAATGACAGGCGGTGTTTCCAGAACGGCGCGACGCCGCTCCTGCGCTCAAGGCGCGTAGGCTGGTGCGCATTTGCGCCTCACTCCGCCGGCCGACTGAATGTGTACACAATGGTGCAAAACTCTATTGAGCGCGCCTCGTGAAACACATTCATGTTGTCTTCCCGCAACCTCCTTTCACAGTCTCTCCGGCTTTTACATGGTCCAGAGTTGAGAACCAAGTGCCGAATGGATGTTGAACATGCCTATTTGCAGAGCGCCTTTTGGGCGCGCTGGTCCTAGGCAACCGGCGAGGGAGACGAAGCGGCGTCGACCGCCAGATCTCCCGCGTCGATAAAACCTTTGCCAGCGAGGCTTGCGAGCCTGCCAAAATATTCTTCGCGAGCGTCGGCGTCGCGATCAAAGTCGAGCGTTTGATGGCGAGCGGCGCCGGCCTCGGTCCAAAGGAGGCGCACGCGGCGACCGTCGAGCGAAATGCGACATGAGTCTTCAGCGCCGCGTGCGTTGCGACGCACGAGAACTCGCGTTTCAGCGCGAATGCGCGCTCGGCCTTCAGGCGTGTCGCGCATCGCGAGAGCGGCCGCCTGCTCGCGCGCATGGGTTGTTCGAAGTGCAAGCATGTGTTCACAAGGGCCCTCACGAAGGGCGCTGCGAGCAAAGGTTGGGCAATTGCACCACGCTTCGGTCACGCGACCTTCGAGATCAACTGTGAAGCGAGGTGTGTACACACGGCGCGCTTCGGCATCGGTTGTTTCTCCGCGAACTTCGAGGCCCTGGCCGGCGATTGTGTGTTCTTTGGTGATCACCACGGCGCCCTTGGTTTCAAGAAGGCGAAGCGCGCGCACTTCACGTGGGGTTGCAGCGCGCGTGACATCGTCGTTCACCGGTGTCGCGAACAAGCGGCGAAGGCGAAACGCGGCGGACGCCACGTCGAACACCACTTCACCGCGGAGGCACGCCCGCTGAAGCGCGGCGCGCGCTGCGTCGGCCGAAACGTTGAGGCTTTTGGCGAGCGCAGGAAGAGGAAGCGGGCCGGCACCGGAAAGCGCGGCAACCGCTCGATCGGCGAGCGCGTTTGCACCCGCGGACGGCACCAATCGATCAAACGTGGCGGCGGTGGACCAGCTCGCATCGGTCCAACCGGTGAGCGCAAGCGTGAGCGTGGCGAGTGTGGGCGACGCCGGATTGGGCTCCACGTGGCCGGCGTGGCGCGCCGCGGAGCGCACCGATGAAGGCGACGGCGTTGCGAGGTCGAGCACCCAAAACACCGGCAAGCCAGGCCCGAGAAGCGAAATTCGAACGCGCTCCACATGCGAGAGGAGGCGATGCAAGAGGAGCAATCGCTGGCGCCCGTACGTTCGAACCACCTGCGGCGTGCGACCGGTGAACGGAGCGCCGTGCGTTTCGAGAACAACGCCGAACGGCTCAATCACGATGCGCGGACGTTTGCCCGGAATCAGCTCAAACCGAAGGGCGCGCGGGGCCTTTTTTGCGCGGCGAACCGAGAGAACGTAGAGAATGTTGTAGAGGTCAACCGGGGCGATTTCGCAAGTTGTTGCGGGCAATGTGGCGGCCGATTGCACTTGCAAAAAGCTCTTCAGCCACACGTCGGTGATTTGAGCGGTGCGCTCCACGGGCATGGCCGCGGCGGTTGCGGCAGAGCCGGCAGCGGCATCCAGGTGGACCGGAAGATACGAACGGAGGCGGCCCACTTGCTCCGCAAACGCGGAGGGGAGTTGGAAAAACGCCGTGCCTTCTTGAACGCGCCGTTCGTCGAAAAGCGACGCGCCCAGCGAGAGGCGTGCGTACGCACTTTCATCGCGCGAAAACACTTCAAACGAAGCTTCATCGGCATCGACGGTGAGCAGCGGATCGAGCCCTTCGGCGGCTGCGGTTTCACCGGCGAGTTCGCGATCGATGAATGCCTTTTGCGCTTCCCACACGCCGGCGCCCGCGCGTTTTCCTTTTGAGAGGAGGTACGCGAAATAGGCCGAACGATCTTTGCCTTGGTAGCGAAGATCGCTGTCGCGAACGGCGAACAAGGTGGCGAGCGCGTCGCGGAGGAGCGCACCGTCTTTGACGCGGCCACCGATCGCCGGCGGCGTTGTGGAACTCTCAGCGGCGCGCGCAGCATCAAGCGCAACAACAACCTCGGAGCGCTTGCCGTCAAAGTGTACACCGCTCGCGCGGCTGTAGCGCAAAACCACCGAACGGGCAGCAGCGGGGTTGCTCATGGCGTTACCTCAGAAGCGGGCGGAGCAGGTTCAGCGGAAACCGGCGCCGTTGAACGCACGCGCTGATCGATGCGGCGGGCGCGGCGAAGCGCTCGGTATGCGGCCTTGCGAAAGTCAGCATCGGAGGCCTTGTCAAACGCGAGCGTTTGCAGGAGCGACGCAGCTTCAGATCCGCCGATGCGACCAAGAGCCGACACCGCATCCAAACGAGCGGCGCGATCGGCACTCGCGTTTTTGGCGACGGATGCGAGAGCTGCGGTTTCGTGAGACGCAAGCGATGTTCGCAACGCAAGTGTACGCGCCGTTGGGGCAGCGAGCATTTCTGCGGAAGAACCGGCGAAACGGGCCACGGCATCGGGATCGACGGCCCCCTCGGCGATCGTTTTTGAGAGCGCATTCGGCGCCGCTGCGGCGAGCGCTTCTGCGGCGGCGGCGCGCACCGCGGCATCGCGATCGGCAAGCGCGGTTGTGAGAAGCGCATGATCCTCGGCCAGCGCCAGGCGACCGAGCATTCGAACCGCTTCGACGCGCACATGCGTCGGTGCCGTTGATGCGAGAGCCGCACGTGCCGTCGGCGCAGCGGCAGCCAGCTTGTGGCGGCCGGCGGCCCACAGCGCGCGCGCCCACGCTTTCGCCTCGGCGGTGGAAGAGTCGTCGTCGCGAGCGAACTTTTCCGACGCGGTGGAAGCCGCTTTGGCGAGTGCTCCGGCGAGCGAGCCGTCGGCGTCGGTTGTCGAGGCCCGCGCGCCGAGCAGCCAAGCCGCGCCTTCACGCGCTGCGGGCGCGGCGTTGCCGAGCAACGTGACGAGGTTGGACGTGGGGAGCGACGCCCGCCGGAGCAACCCGTATCGAAGGCGCTCGGCCAGCGTTTCGTCCTCCAGCGTTGCGAGCCGAGGCAAGAGTTCCGTCGCGTCGCCCTCGGTGGCAAGGTACGCAGCGGCCGGCTCCGACACGTCCGACGAGTGACTTGTGAGCGCGTGCAGTGCAACGCGCGTTCGATCCTTCGGGAAGATTTTTTCAAGCGCTTTGTGAGCGGCTTCGCTGAGTTCGTCGTCGTAGTCGGCGATGGCCACAGCGAGCGCCGTTTCCGAGGACGGATCGCCGATTTCACCAAGCGCTTTGGCGGCTTCAACGCGCGCCGACGACGAGCCGCCGGGACCGACGAGAATCTCCAAGCGGCTCCGGCCAACGTCGCCGCCGATATGGCGCAGACCGCGCGCCGCGGCTTCGGCAATCGTTGAGTTGTCGGAACGCGACGCGTCGTCCACGGCGTCGCGCGCTCGCTTGGCCATGTCCACATCGGTCAGCTTGGAAGCGATGCGCCCGAGCGCTTCAATCGCCGCCGCGGTGAGTTCCGGCGGAGTGGGTTCTTCGGGCGTGCCGCTCGTGAGCACCGATTGCAGTTCGTTGAAAGCGCGCTTGTCGGCGAGGTAGCCGAGCGCAAGGAGAGCGCGCGCACGCTCTTCAAGTTCGCCCGCACGCGCGAACAGAATGAGGGGCCGAAGCGCCGCCGGCAGCGAGCGCGCGGCCACACCCTCCGCCGCCGAGAGCAACAGATCGCGCGTCCCCGCGGCGACGATGGCGTTGAGCGGCTCCACCGGCGCGGCTTTTTCTACAACTCGCGTGGCGTAGCTCTTCGCCGCGACGGCGCGGGTTGCCGAGTCGCGATCCCCAAGGAGCGATGCCAGAACAGCATCGGCTCCCGAATCTTTCGACTCGGCAAGTTCGGTCGCCGCCGTCAGTCGAATCGACGGGTCTTTCGCGCGAGCCGCAGCAGCGAGCAACACCGCCGCGAGCGCATGATCACGCTTGTCGTTGTCGCGCCCCACGAGATCCAAGCCACCGCTCAAAGCCGCGTTGCGTACACTTGCGTCGTCGTCGCGCAGCATGGCGGCGAGCGCTCGCACCGCCGATTCTGTCTTTGCGAGGCGACCGATCGCTTCCGCCAAACGCGCCCTGTCGGTTGCACTCTCCACCTCTTCGGCGCGCGCAGCCAACACATCGGCCGCGGCCGAGGTTCCGAGCGTAACAAGCCCTTCTTCGGCTCGGTGCGCAACGGCGCTGTCATCGCTTCGAAGAAGCGTCGAGAGCACGTCGGCCGCGCGATCGTCCCGCCGCTCCGCAAGCAACTCCGCGGCTCGCAGCCGCACATCGGGATGTTCGCTTTCCGCGGCTTTGCCGAGCGCCGCGGTCACGCGCGGATCGGCGGCGGACGCCAACCTATCGAGCACGCCGAGACGAATATCGGTGTGCTCACTTCCGAGCGCCCAAAGAAGTGGCTCCAAGCTGCCCTTGGGGCTCAGTTTTTCGAGCAGCTCAAACGCGTACCGGCGCACGTCCGAAACGGCACTTCCGAGCGCCGTCGCAATGCGAGGTCGCGCTGCGGCACCGCCCCGAGCAAGTTCATCCAACGCGGCGCGCGCAACATCGGCCGCGGGCGACGCGAGCGCCATCGCGAGCGGTGTCTCCGCATCGGGAGCGAGCACCTTTTGCAAGCCCGCCAGCGCGGCCTTGCGAACCAAATGGTGCGCGTCGCCAAGTGCGCGAACCACCGGCGCAAGCGCCAGATCACGCGCCACGTGTCCCGCGGTCGCGTGCTCCACAATCCGATCCACCGCGTCGCGTCGCACGCGATGACTTTCATCTCCACCGTCGGTATCGGTGCGAATCATTCCAACGTACGCACCGAACGCGAGCGCCAAGAGTTCACGATCCGGCGTACCCGTCGCTGCGGCTGCGCCCTCAGCCCCGTCGGCAAACAGCTTTCGAAGCCACCCAGCGCGCGCTTCCACATCGGACTCTTCGGCCGCGCGCGGCGTGTTGTCGGCGATCCACGGGGACGATGCGAGTCGCGGCTTTGCCACTTTTTCGGCCTCGCGGAAGAAATCACGCGGCTTCGTCCGCAAACGAAGCGCCTGCGATGCCGCATAACGCTGTTCCGGTCGATCTCCGGCAAGCGCCTCAGCCAGTCCAACGGCGATGTGCGAACGCTTCGGCTCCGCCGGCCAATCTTTCATGTCCGACGCTTTTTCGGGCTTCGGCGGCAAGATCGCCGCAACCAAGTGCGAAAGGTACGCGGCTCGATCGTGCCGAAGCTCCAGTGCCCGCGCGGCGGCAAACCGAACTTCAGGCCGGCTCGCCGAGAGCGCGGCGGCCAGCAGCTCCGGCGCTTCACCTCGACGCGCCGCGCGAAGATCGCGCGCCAAAACAACCAGTAAGACGTGCTCCTGAACTTCTTCGGACACGTCTTCCAGGCCCTGCAACATGCCGCCGTAGCCTTCGGGCCCAAGTGCGGCAAACGCGAGCACCGCACCCACACGAATAGGCGGATGAGGATGCCTCAGGCTGCCCACAAGCACGGGCAACGCTCGCGCGTCTCCGAGCCGAGCGAGCCCTTCCGCGGCCCACGAGCGCACCGCGAGATCCGCGTGACCGAGCGCATCGAGCAGCGCACCTTCATCGCCGCGCCGACACGCATTCGCAAGGCCTCGCGCGGCTTGCTCACGAACGAACCCGTCGTCGTCTTTGAGCAAGTCCACCAAGAAGCGAATCGTGGACGGCGCCGCGAGCGTCGCAAGGGACGACGACGCCCGCTGCCTCAACGCCGCAAGCTCCGCCGCCGACACGCGGTGCTTCAACTCTTTATCGAGCAACAGCGCTCGCATTGGATCGATCAACGCATCGGTCCCGCGAACAGCACACAGCTCCGCGGCGCGCACGCGCAGATCCAAGTGGGAACTCTGCAACCCGAGCCTCAGCGGCGCATCATCTTTCGGAACAAGCCGATCGAGCGCCTCGATCGCAGCAACGCGCACCGCCGAAGACTCATCTTCAAGGAGCTTCACCAGCGCGCTGCGAACATCCGCTTCCGCCGAATGCACCGCTCCGCGCGCGCCGCGCTCACGCAACACCGGATGCACCGAAGCGATCGCTGCAAGATGCGCGGCCGTGTGCGACTTGCCCGCATTTTCAACGAGGGCTTCGTACGCGGCGAGGGCCACTTCAGCCGCGCGATCTGCAATCGCCGCCGCCAGCTTTTGGTGCGCCGCCTCGTCCTTCTTACGCGCCGCGAGAGCGTCGACCGCGCGTTTGCGAACATCGGGAAAACGAGCTGCCAGTGCCCGCTCGACAACCGCAGCTTCGTCCCCTTTTCGAAGTGTCCACAACGTGCGCAGAGCTTCGAGCCTCACCTCGGCCGATTCGTCTTCGATGGCGTCTTCCAGCAACCCGCTCACGTCGCTGCCCGGCTTTTCGGCCTCGCGAAGAAGCAATGACAGCGCGCGCACGCGAATGTCCTGCTGCGACGATCGCATGGCCAGATCCACCAGCGCCGCCGGTTTATCGGCGTGCACTTTCGCCAGGGCGTCGTATGCCGCAGCTCGAACATCGGCGTTCGCGTCATCCAACATCCACGCGATGCGCTTCTCCGCGTGTGCACCGCGCAACGTCGCAAGCGCAAACGCGGTTCGCTTCCGCAGCCCGACATCGGGATCCCGCGACACCTGAAGAAGCGCACCCAACGCTCGACCGTCACCCAACGCAGCGAGCGCCGCCGCGCCTGCCAACGCCGTATCGGACGAGCGACACGCGGCCGCCGCAACGAGCGGCGCCAACTCCGATTCGGTCAGCGGGGCGGCTTCCGCCCCGGAAGGCGCTTTCCCTTGCAAAAGGGCAGCAGCGGCACCGGCCGCGGCAACGCTTCCGAGGAGTGCCGTGCGCGCCTTCGCAAGTTCTCCGTCGGACGGTTCGGCCGCCGCCGGCTCGGGACCGAACACCGGAAGCTTCGCCGGCAGCGCCAACTCCGCCACCCGACGCGTCAAGTCACCAAAAGCCCGCGCCAAATCACCGTCTTTGCGAAACAGGGTGACGGCCAGCGCCGGCTTCGAAAGCACCGACGCCAAAAACGCCGCGCGTCGAACATCGGGAGCTTCATCATCGAGAGCGCGCGCGAGCATCGACGCCAATTCAGCCCGCATTTCGCCTGAAGCAGCAGCAACCCTTCCCAGAACTTCCGCACGCACATCGGCCGGGCCCGCCGAAAACGCGGCCCGCATTGGAGCGGCGCTCCCCGCGTCGTCCAGCCGTACAAGTGCTTCGAGCGCTGCAAATCGCACAGCGCGATCGGCATCGGTCAGCGCCCCCATCGCGAGCGGTCGAGCCAGCGGCGAACCCTTGCCAACGCTTGGAAGCTCGGCGAGCGCGCGCCGCCGAACATCGGCGGCGCGCGCCGCCGCCGCGGCCCGAATCGCCGAAAGCGGGGCGGCGGCGTACAGCGCGCGGAGCGCGCTGTACGCCGCCGCCCTCACGTTCCAAGCGTCATCGCCGAGGCGATCGCGAATAGCCGGAAGCAGATCGCGCCGCCCTTTCGCTTCGATCTCAGAAGCCGCGAGCGCGCGCACCGCGGCATCGCGATCCGACGACAAAAACTTCGCGAGCAGCGCGCGCCCCTCAATTTCATCAAGCGCCGCAAGTGTACGCACCGCCGACTCGCGCGCAGGACGCTGCGCGTTGAATGCGGCTTCAAGCGCGGCAAGGCCGTGTGTGTACACATTAGGCGTAGCCGCGGGCGTTCCCGTTTGATCCAACGCAAAGCGAGCAAGCGCTCGACCGTCGCCGCCCGCGACAAGCGAGCCGAGCACCCCGGTGGAGCCTCGTTCCGCGGGCGCGATCGCAAGCGCGAACACCGCCGAACCGTCGACCGAAAACGATCGCGGCTTGCGCCGGTCGCCGAGCCGCCACATCCGAATGTTTCCGTCTACGCCCGCCGAAAATAGCCGGTCTCCGGGATCTTCACCGTCTTTGTCGAGAGGCGGCGTCGGAGCAAACACAAGAGCCGTCACTCCGCCCGCATGCCCGCTGTCATCTGTACCGCGCGTTTCGTGTTCGATCGGCCCCTGCAAGTAGTGAAAACGCACCGTGCCGTCTTCACCGCCCGATGCAACGCGACCGTCGCGAGGTGTGTACACAAGCGCGCGCACCGCACCGTCGTGCCCGCTCATCTCGCGCCGCTCGTCATTCGCGAGCGTCACCGCCCGCACAACGGAGTCGTCCCCGGCGGCGGCCAACGAGGCACCGTCCGGCGACACGGCAACGGCTCGCAACGGCATTGTAGACAACAAGTATTCTTTTCGCTGATCCCGCTTTTCAAAGCCCCACAATCGAAGCGCACCGTCAACGCCGACCGTTGCAAAAGCGCTCCCATCCGGCAACGCCGCAACGGCCGTGACAGCGCCGGTGTGCGCCGCGACGGACCATGCTTCGCCGCCGCCCGACAGTTTCAACGCGCGCACAGAACCGTCGGCGAGCGCGCAGAGCGCCACGTCGTCCACGATGCACGCACCGGTCACGTGAGCCGGCACATCCGCAGTCCACAGCTTCTTGTTCGACGTGGGATCAAACGCCGTCACTTGGCTCGCGGCCCCTAAGCGAACACCGCCCAACACAACGGCGCGTGCGCTCGCCGCGATGGCTCGCAATTTTTCGAAATGCCCGAGATCCACGGCCATCACGCACCTCCTTCGGCAAACCGCACAAGCCCCGGATGCGCTTTGTGAACATGCGCGAGCGCCGAGAGACACACGTGCGTTTCACCTTTGGCCGCCGAGCCGATCATCTCGCGAAGAATCGGCGCCACCACTTCGGCAAACTCCGCATCTTCGATCGCGAGGTCGCGAACGATCTCCACCACGTTGCGCTTCACTTCACTCGCAGGCAGTCGCCGCTTGGGAGCGCCCGCGTCCGCGGCTTCTTTTGCCCTACCGGGCGGCAAGGCAAACAGCGTTCGGCGAAGCAGCGTTCGAAGCGCGTCGTTGTCCTTAAAGTCGCCCGCGCGCTCAATGACCGGCCCCGCACTCTTTTTGGGTTTGTAGTCGTCGGGAATTGCGCGCGGCCTATGTTTTTCCCACAACAAGCGCACCGCAAACTTTTGCACTTCGCGATCGGCACTCTGCATCAGCCAGCCCAAACGCTCCGCACCGCCGAGACGTGCGTAGTGCCTCCTGAAAAGCTCCATCGCCACTTCACGCGTCTTCTGCTCACGACTCTCCGCCATTCCGAGAACGCCCGCAGCCGACAGCTCTTCGGGAGCAAGTGTACACGCCGCATCCGCGCTTTTTTCGCCGGCGTTGAGAAGTGCTTCGTAAGCAAACAGCCGCACCTCTTTGGCCGGCAAATCCGAGAGTTCATAAACGCGCGTGTGATCTCCCCACGTTCGCAACTCGGCCTTTGCGATCACCAGCGCAAACTTTCGAACGTCGGCGCGCTCATCCGTGAACAGCGGCCAAATTCGGGCCGATGTGTACACACTTCGATCAAGTGCGGGCGTCAGCATCAACTCTTTCGTTTCGGACTGATTGGGCCCGACAACCGGGTGGTGGCAACGCAGATAGGTCTGCGCAAATTGCCGCACCGGTTCGGGCTCTTTTTCACCCGCTGCAAGAGCAAAAAGCCGCGCAACACCGGCTTCATATTTCCCGCCGTCGTCAAAGTCCGCGGGCTTCATGTGCTCCAGCAAAATGCGGTGAGCAAAATCGTGCAGCGTTGCATCGGCGCGGCGCGCCAGCGCCAACAGCCACGAAAGACCGAGATCGCGAGGCTTCACCAACTTTGGACTGCCAAGCACAGCCAGCGCCACCGAGCGATGCGCAGGGTGAAACACAAGCCCTTTGAGCTTTTCCACGTCCATTCCGGGCGGCAGTTTGTCGGCTTTTTGAAGCATCTCGCCGATACCGTCGCTCAGTCCATCCCGCGTGAGCGCCGTCGAGAGCCAGGCAGAATCGATCGATGCGAGCGGCAATTTCCCAAGCTCGGTGAGCGCCGCCCCGGTGGCCTGGTAGTGATCTTCGCGCCGCGGATCGTCGAGAACACGTATCCAAAATCCCGATCCAATCGACCCTTTTGGAAACTTCTTCTCAATGAGATCCAGCACAAATTCATGCTGAGCGTCTTCGCCGTAAATCTGATCGATCAGCCACTTTTCAGGCAGCTCCTCTCGACCAAAACTCTTTGTGATCGCCTGAGCGGCAAACTTCGACGTTCCGCCGATCCCCAACATCTTCCCAAGCACGTCCAGGCCGAGATCTCGCGGCGCTTTTGTCATCAGCAATTCAGCTGCAAACTTCGCCGTTTCTTCATACGTGCCGCCGAAACGGTCATCCATTTTCTCTTCATCGGCGAGCACCAAAAGCCTATCCACCGAGAGGTCCGGCGCATGCGCTCTTGCGTACGCAATGGCGTACTTTCTGGCTTTGTCCGACGGCGACGTGAGGAGCAGCAACGCCGCCTCGTGCAAACCGCGCTCACGGAGTTTGGCCTGGTGAAGCTCCGGTGTACTCGTGAGCAGCTCCACCACCAAGTCGTGAACCGACTCCACAGGCCGGTGACATAGCCGCGCGATCCACGGAACGTTCGGATTGCGCAGCACCTCGGGGAAGTCTTTTCGAAGCGCAGCCGCGGCAAACGCAGCCGCCGACGGGTGTACACACGCTTCAAGCAAATACAAAAGCGGCTCGGGCGAGATCTTCCACGCCGCTTCAAAAGCTCGCTTTGAAAGCGGATCCGTCGGCGCGGTTTTGGCCGGCTTTCTGCGCCCTCGACGACTTCGCTTCTCCGGCTTGGTGCGCCCCACAATGGCGCCGACAACGTGAAGCGCTTCAAACGGTGCGTTTGCCGGCACACGCGCCAGCATCTGCGCCCCCAAAAGCGCATACAGACGCGGCACTGAAAAACCGAGCGATCGCAGATAACGCGCGCTGCGCTTTCGAAGGTACACAAGCGTTCCGCGCGAAATGTTGTGCTTGTCCCAGCGCGAATGACGCCTCGTTGCCTCCACGTCAAACCGCATTGAAAGCGCCGAATACAGGCCAAAGTCGTGCGACTTTTCAGCAAGCTTGTAGATGCGTTTAAACCCGCCGAGCAGCCCAAACGCAATCGGCGCATCGTCCACAAGTTTGAGCAGCGCCGCACGCGCCGGCTCCGAACCGCGCTCGTAAAGCTTCACAAGCAGATCCGCGAGCGCAAAACGCGGAGGCGGCGCCGGATCGGTCTGCCCCAAAAATCGTTGCCACGCCTGCTGAGCCTTCTCGCTTCGAGCCCGAGACGTGCGCTGCGCAGCCGCCTGAGCGATCTGCGTCACGAAGGTATCCATCGTGATCGCCCCGTCGCGTGCGGGCGTTTCCAACTCCGGGTCTTCTTGATCCACAAACGCCTTCACGGCATCGGCGAGATCGGGTGCGTCGGCCGCGGCCAGACGTTCGAGGTCCGCAATCTGAATCGGCCCTTGTTGCATGGTGCTTATCAACCTCCGGCCGCTTTGAGCAGCGCCGCCACGCGCTCCGCCGCAAACGTGTCACCCGCGGTGTCCACCGCGGCCAAATGTTTTCGCGGCGACGAGCTTCGTCTCACCAAATGTGCTTGCAAAAGCGGCAAAAGAGCCCCTGACGCTTTGCGTACACCTGCATCGCTCATTTGTGTACGCCCCGGACGCGTTGTGATCAGCGCACCCAGGCGAAATGCCAACTCCGCGTCTTCAAGCTCTTCGACTTCTTTCGTCAAAAGCGCCACCATCGCCGGCGCGTTTTTTCCGGCCTGCCAACGTTCCATTGCGCGCTCAAACGCCGACGTTGGAAGCTCGGCGAGCAACTCCATACAACGCGCAAGCGAAAGCCGCGGTCCATCGGCGCGAACAGCGAGATCCATCACCCGATCCAATTCCGCCGCAACCGTCGGGAGTGTACTCACGTCGGCTCCGCCCAACGCGCGGAGTGCTCGGCGTGCCCGCTTGAATGCGTGCGCAGTCACGAAACTTCGCCGCCCCGCTGTCAGTGCCAGTTCTGAAAGCGCCGTTGCAGAAGCCAAAATCGCGGCCTCGGGAACGGGCCCGGGACGCGTCGCGATCCGCGGAGGCAAATCCAACTTTGCCGATGCAGCCTGCGCCCCTTTGGCACCTTTTGGAGCTTGAGCAGCCCCATCGGTGCGCACTTCGCTGTACCCCTCACGAAGTTTCTCGGCGACCTTCTTTTCGTATTCGCGTTTCGCCAGCGCATCGCTACCAAAGTCCTTTTCTTTGCGCTGCCCCGCGGTGCCCAAACGTCCGTACTCAACAATGAATGTGGAGCCCGAAACGTCGGCTTGCCAAAACTTCGCGCTCTTACCCTCGACCAGCTCGAATCGACGCACGGCTCGCCCTCGGCGCGGGACCATACTCCACGCACGCCGCGTTTCGCCAGCCCGCATTGGGGGCCCTGTGATTGAGCGGAGCGCCGGCGAAACTTGCGGCCCGCCGTGCCGCTACTTCAACCGCTGCCACCCCTCCAACATCCCAGCCGACCCGAACAGCACCAAAGCCCTCCCATGGGTAGATTCGCACCTTCCCAACGACCCTTCCCTCCCGCCGCCGCACGACCTTACCAACGTCAATCGGTCTAGGTTGCCACCCGCGACCGAGGTCTACTCGTCAAAGTTGCCCGCCGCCGCCTTATGCGCATGAGCCGCGTCGGGACGAACTACAAGCACCGAGCACGAAGCACCTTGTACAACCCCTTCCGCAACCGAACCCAGCGCCATACGCGCCAGCCCCGTTCTACCATGTGTACCCACCACTATCAGGTCGGCTCCAATCGACTCCGCAGTAGAAACAATGGCCCGTTTGGGAGACCCGTCCACCACGTGGGGAGTTGACCCCGGTCCACCCAAAGCGCTCAGGGTTTCTGAAGCGAGCTTTCGCATCTCGTCCATTTTTTCTTGAGGAATGGATACCGAAAATCCACCCAAAGGTCCGCCGGCCGCCGACCATCCAAGCGACGAAAAATCCATCACGTGAATCAGGTCAAGTTTGGCGCCCCGCAACTCCGCCTCAGCTTTTGCCCTCTCGACTGCAATGTGAGCGCCTTTGGACAGATCCGTTGCGCCGAGCACTCGACTTGTGGGCGCCGAAGAACGCGCCACCAGCACCGAACAATGGGAGTATCGAACAACGCGTTCAGCCGTGCTGCCGAGAAACAGGCGAGCCAACCCCGTTCGACCCGTGGCCCCCACAACAATCAGATCCACATCGGCTTCTTCGGCAAACCGAACCACCGCCACTTCCACAGCGCCGATGCGAATCGCCAATTCCACATCGCTCTGCGGTCTACCCGTCACCTCTTTTACTCGCACCGCAAGCTCATCAAGCGCCTTTTTTTCAAGCTCCACTTCACCCTGAATGTCACGCTCACTCCCTTGCGGAAATAGCGGATTCGCTCGCACGAAATCGGGCACAACGTGAAGCACCGAAAGTTTCGCCGAAAACATCCGCGCAACCCCACTGGCCTGCCGGAGCGCCGCATCGGCGGCATCACTGAAATCAGTCACGGCGAGAACATGTTTGGGATGTGTCATGTGCCTTTGTTCCCCCAGTCGCCGCGCTCTGTCAACACTCACGACTCATTTCGTGATACGCCGCACCCATGGAGATGACGTTTGCGCCCGAACACCGGGCATTTCGTGACAACGTCCGCGCGTGGATCCAAAGCGCCATGCCGCCGCGCATCAAAGCCAAAGCCGACGTCGACGCAAACTTTACCCACGAAGAAGTCATGGAGTGGCACCGCGTGCTCCACCAAAAAGGCTGGGTTGCTCCCCACTGGCCCAAAGAGCACGGCGGCCCGGGGCTTGACGCTACATCTCGTTTTCTCCTGTCAGAAGAATTGGAGTTGGCAGGCGCGCCCCACCTCAGCGTGTTTGGCCTCTCCATGGTCGGCCCACTCCTCATGGAGTTTGGTACACCCGAGCAAAAACAGCGCTTTTTGCCCAAGATTTTGAGCGGTGATGAAGTGTGGTGTCAGGGTTATTCAGAACCCAATGCCGGCAGTGATCTCGCTTCCCTCAAGCTCGCCGCGGTCGACGACGGTCAGGGTCACTTCATCCTGAACGGTCAAAAAACCTGGACCACCTACGCTCAATACGCCAATTGGATATTCCTCCTCGCGCGCACCGATGCAGCTGCAAAAAAGCAGGCCGGCATCAGCTTTCTTCTGTGCGACATGAAAACCCCCGGTCTGGTCGTCAAACCGTTTCTTACCCTCGGCGGCACACCGGCTTTCTGCGAAACGTTTTTCGAAAACGTGAGCGTCCCCAAAGAAAACCTTGTCGGACCACTCAACGGGGGTTGGACAATTGCCAAAGCTCTTCTCGGTCACGAGCGAACGCTCATTGCCGCCGTCGGCCTTTCTACCCGCGCGCTTCGCCGTATCAAACGCATTGCCACGTCCACCTTGATTGATGGTAAACCCGCCATCGATCACCCCGGTTTTCGAGCCAAAATCGCCCGACATGAAGTCAAGCTTGAAGCGCTTCGAATGGCCAATTACCGCACCCTCGCCGGCGCTCAACTGGGTAAGGCCCCGGGGCCGGAATCTTCCATTCTCAAAATCCGCGGGTCAGAAATCTACCAACAGTGTTTTGAACTGGCCATGGAAATCATGGGTACCGACGCGCTGGAATGGTTTAATGAGCCCGGCAGTGTCCCCGCGCTCGAACAGTGGGTACCTTCCGCGTTCAACTACAATCGAGCCACCACCATCTACGGCGGCTCCAACGAAATTCAAAAAAACATCATCGCCAAACACCTCCTCGGCCTACCCGGCGCGTAAACAAACCTACCCATCACTATAAAAGGACCGCGCCATGGATTTTGAACTTTCTTCAGACCAAAAAACAATCGTCAAAACCGTTGCCGAATTTGTAAAAAAAGAACTTCCCATCTCCCGCATGCGCAAAATGCGCTCCGATCCAACAGGGTTTTCGCGCGACATGTGGAAACAAATGGGAGATCTGGGCTGGCTTGGCATTGCCATGCCGGGGGAGGTGGGCGGCTTCGGCGGCACCTTTGTCGACGCCGCCCTGATTGTTGAACAGTTTGGAACAGCGCTTGTCAGCGAACCTTACTCTGAATGCGCCCTTGTCGCCGGCCATGCGCTCCTGTTCGCCGGCACAACAGAACAGCACGCAGAATGGCTCGCTCCACTGATCGCCGGTGAATCGGTCGTCACCCTCGCGTGGACAGAACGTGGAACTCGTTACAACCCGGCCCACGTTCAAACCCGGGCAGAACGCACGGCCCAGGGTTACCACCTGACGGGTGAAAAAACCTGGGTATTGGCCGGAAATGCAGCGGATCAATACCTTGTCTGCGCCCGCACTTCGGGAGTGTCCGGCAGTACCAACGGGCTATCGCTGTTCGTTGTCCACAGCGCCGACCCAGGGGTCACCGTAGTTCCGCTTTCTACCATGGATGGTCGAAAGGCGGCCCACCTGACATTCAACTGCACCTTACCAGCAAGCAGGCTTCTCGGTGAAGAGAGGCAGGCGTATCAAGCCGTCACTCGCGCTCTCGACATCGGCGCAGCCGCCGCCTGTTCAGAAGGGGTCGGCGTAATGAAAGTTGCACTCGCCATGACGGTAGAATACCTCAAAACGCGCGAACAGTTCGGCACCAAAATCGGTACATTCCAAGCGCTCCAACACCGCGCTGTAGACATGTTTATTGAAACCGAACTTGCCAAATCCACCGCCATTATGGCCTCCATCAAAGTGTCCGATGAAAACGCCGAAGAGCGCGAACGCGCGGTTTCCGCAGCCAAGGTAAACCTCGCGCAAAGCGGAAAATACGTTGCCGCCCAATCCATTCAACTCCACGGCGGCATCGGTGTGACCGATGAACATGACATCGGACTCTACTTCAAACGCATGCAAATTTTGGCAACCCTCTGGGGCGATGAAGAGCACCACCTCACCCGTTTCAGCTCGCTTCCTTCGTTCACCGCCGGAATGTAGTTATGTTCACCGAGCTTCAAAAACGCTGGGCTTTGGCAGTTTTTGGTGTTGTTTTTTTTTCGGCCAACATTGTCGAAAATGTACCCGGTGTACACCTCCCCTTCCACAGTCTGCACTTCTACCATGATTGGGATATGTTCACCGGACCCCCCAAAGATTATGCCGTGGTGGTGGGTGTTCCCAAAGACGGCGGGCAACCCGTCACAATCCTCAATCCCGCCGACAGGTCAGGTTCATTTTTGGGCCGGTGGAAAAACGGCCGCCTTCGCAAACTTCACGAAGGCATGTCAAAACCGACCACTCCCAACAAGGTCAAACAGGCCTACCTAGAATGGGTATGCAACCAACAAAAGGGCACCTATAAAAGCGCTCACCTTCGCATGCAATTGGCCGATGGAAACGTCGGAGCCCCCATCGCGGAGCGCGCCTGCGAATGACAACCACCCAACCTTCGCAACCTGAAAACGGTGCTCTGCCGCGTTTAAGAACTTTTTTCTTTTCAGAAACGCCGGGCCATTCAGCCGCCCTGTTTCGAATCGCGTTTGGACTGCTCATCACCTACTACGTGATTACCTATCTCGGTTGGAATCTAACTCGATATAACGGACCTGACGGCCTTTTACCCTACCCAACCTTCCAACGTTACGTCGGCAATTTTTCGGTTCTTTCGTTGAGCGGCAGCGCCGCCTGGTTGTGGACCGTTTGGGGCCTCACGCTCCTCTCCGCCGTTGGATATACCCTCGGTTTCTACCATCGGGCGAGCGCCGCGGTTTTGTACATTGGACTGATTTCCATTCAAGGCCGCAACCCCTACGTGATCAACGCGGCTGAAATTTTGATGAGTACACTTGCCTTCCTTTCGGTGTTTGCGCCCCTTGGCCAAAAAGCAGCCCTCACCCCCGCAAAGTCCACATCCATCGTTTTTGGACAGCGCCTTGTACAAATTCAACTCACGTCGGTGTACATGTTGAGCGTGATCCACAAACTGGGTGACTCCATTTGGCGTGATGGAACAGCCCTTGGTTTGGCGCTTCAAATCCCCAGCGTTTCGCGCTTTCCAGGAGCGCTCGGCGTGGGGTGGCTCACGCGAGGGTTAACCTTTGGCACCCTGGTTTTTGAAACGTTTTTCTTTCTCGCGTTTTTCAAAAAAACCCGCCCTCTGCTCCTCGTCTGCGGAATTCTACTTCACCTCTCCATTGAGGTGCTTTTTATAGTCCCCTTGTTTTCGATCACCATGTTAACCACCTACCTGTTATTTCTTACCGACGACGAAGCGCACAAGATCTTGCTTCGTCTTCGGCTCGTGCCGCGGGGCGAAACCGGGCCCCAAAGAACCAATAGCCCAATTGAACGGTCATGATCAGGCGCAATGTTCTCAAGGAGGTTTCCATGTCAAAACACGTTTCTTTCGCCTGGCTCTTCACCGCGGCGATTTTCTTCGGCTGCGGGGGTGAAACCAAACCAGAATGCTCGCTCGGCGCCGAATATTTTCAGCCCGGCTGCGCCGAACCTCCCCAACAAACAATTGATGAAGCGGGTTGCTACGCACCCTGCAATCAGGCCGGTGCATCGTGCGACGGCGCGGGCACATGTCGCGAAGTGGTGATCAACCCCTGCCCTTGTGAACCCGGACAAACCTGCTGCGACGCATGTGGTGAAACCAAGCTCCTCTGCGTGCCCTGAGTATCAAGCAACCGCCACGCAGCCTCTTTTTTGTAACCGCAGCAACCACAATAGTGGTACGCTTGAATACTGCGTCTCGATACAAGTCGCATTCGCGCATATCCCCGGGGGCAAAGTGAGGTCAAATGAAGCCCAGTTATTGTGTTGCAGCTCTGTTGTTGCTGACAGCGAGTAACGCGTTTGCCCAGACGGGCCCCATCCCGGGTTATTCTCCAGCCGCCATTCAGTTTGACGAAGGCGTTGGGATCACCAACTTCAGCGATACCTTTGACAATCCCTATTCGGAGCAGTGGTTCTTATGGGCAACGGGCTCGGTCGATCAAACCGTTCCCGGATCTGTCGATCTAACATCCCTGCTTCAACAACCGGGTGAGGCAAGCAGCGGCGTCGGTCTTGGGTCGGCACCAGTATTTCCTTCGCAGGCTTTTAGCCTGACTGCCACCGTCGACGTGCTTCCCATTTCAACGGGTGAATATTGTGTTGCGGTGTTTGTAGACTCAATGCGGATTGGCGTCTGCAAGTTAGTCCACCCTTCGCTGGGCGAACTCTACGCTCCGCTATTGCAGTATCAATTTCCGGCCGCCGGTGGCACTCTCTACACCGCCCCAACGAACTTTCTCCCATTTGATGGCACTACCCTGACATTGAGCATGGCTTATGACGGCGCGGGAACCTTGACAGGAGGCGTCTCCGGGGGGCTCAACTCGGGCCTCCTGACGACGGCTGGTATGTCCCCGCAACCCACAATGAGCGCAATGAGCAATGTGGCTCTTGTGGCGACAGCCGCCCGAGGTGACGGAGACACCATTCAGGTGACCTCCCAAGGGACGGTTCGATTTCTTGACCTCGTCACCACATTAGATGCGCCGCCGGTCGCCCAATATGTGGCCAGCTTGGCCCCGTTTAGTCTCAACGGGGTTCCCTACGACGACGGATTATCAGGTTCCACCGCAACCCTCTTTTTTGAGGGAGGAGCACCCAGTCAGATATTTGCCGATAACACTGTTGTTCCAGCAGATGGAATTACCAATTACGCCATCGCATTGGTCACCAGCAGCGCGGGTCAGCACACCGTCATTACAAGTCTATCACAAACCGCTTTGGCGTCTGTGCCCGAGATATTGTCTGTGGACGGTTATCTTCCTGACTACTATTTGGCTCAAGGGTATGGAAACGACTACTTGGTTCAAGACTTCGCAGAGTGTGGGGTCCATTCCGTGTTATTGACGGCGCTCCAAAATGCAGCCGTTGGAATCTCTCACCCGCAATATCAAAAACTGTTAGACTATCTTGGTGTGGGTGATTGTGCAGGCGCCGCCCACGCCCTCAATGCGTTGCGAAATGCGCTGCGATCCGCAAAACACGCCGGGCTCAGCGCGGCCAAGGCCGCATCTGTCGTGACTATCCTGAACCAGATCGAAGCTTCGCTCCTCGGCGTGCCCTGACCATCCATCCCATCACACAAACAGCCCAACAAAACGCCCCCCAATCTGACTTTGATCTACCCATCGGCTCACCGCCGGCCACCGCACATCCAGCCGGCTTGGGGTCGCTCGCCTTCCCTCCCCCATCCGCTCCTCCCGTATTTCCAGCCTCTCCGCCCACTCCACCGCTGCCGCCGCTTCCACCCATTCCACCGGTGCCCGCCGTGGTAGACTCCTCGGGCACCACCGGCAACACGTCATCCACAACACTCAGCCCGTTGTACACAACCAACACCGGTCTTGCTCGCACCGGCGGCCCCTCCACCATTGCCTGAATTTCCACGGCCGACGTTACCTTTGCGGCTCCCGTGTCAAACCTCCACATCGCGGCCGCTCCCGGCGTTACCGCTCGCCGAACCTTCCCATCCAATAACCAGATCACCCCCGACCCATCATCGGGTGTGACAAGCTCCGGCACATTTGGAAATTCTACCCCTGCGGCCAGCGCCGCCGCCTGATCCGATGGCAAGGGCAACACATCCCAAAACGTCGAAAATTTCCAGGCGTCCACCGCTCCCACTTGAACCACCGGCCGCCTCACCCCCGAAGCACTCGGCGCGCACACAAGCGGTTTTGGACTGTTTCCCAACTCCGGGTTTACCCCACCCATCGAGTCAATTCCGTACGCATGAACGTTGTGCGCCTGACCATCCAGCAGCGACAACGGCACGGGCATTGAAAACCCATGTTCACATGAGCCGATCGCTGCGCACAAATCTTCCCTATACAAGTTGGCCGTAATTCCCTGAGCCGGAGCGCCTGAACCGGCTGGACCACCCAAGTAGAGATGCACGGCTATACCCACCGCAGGTTCATCGGGATCCTGCGACCAACCCGCAATTACATCACACCCGGCAGCATCCAAATACCCGGTTGGAGGGGCTGCCAAACTCGGTGTTGTCAGGGTATTGCCCGCGACCGCCACTGTACAAAAAGCGATCGCCTGCCAAGCTCGCCTGCCAACGCACAACGGTAACACCATCCCGTTCACCTATCACGAGCCGTGCCGTTCGCTATTCGGTTTACCCAAAGCACAATCCAACACCCCGGCTGCATGAGAGACGTTGGTTCTCCCCTTGCTTAACGTCCGCTTCGTTGGTGCTTTTCCTCATCCCACCCAAGGCCATTTTGCTATGACACGCGCTCGAAAGATCGCCGTTTCCACATCTTTTCCGCTTGTCGCCACCCTGCTCGCATCGGCGTGCGTGGGCACCTTGGGCGATCCAACAGACCTGGATCAAGAGCAGCCCACCCCTGGGGAGGCTCCCGCCATCTACGAGCCGGCGCCCGCCGCGTTGCCGCGCCTCACCACCCTCCAGTATCAAAACACGCTGCACGACCTGTTCGGTCCAAACGTTCCGCTTCTACCCACGGAAGCCGATACCAATCCTTACCTCTATGACAGCATCGGCGCCGCCACAACCACCCTGTCAGAACTGGGCACCGAACAATATGAACAATCGGCAGAAGCCGCCACCCAATACGTTTTCAGCGATCCCCTGCGCCGGGCTGTGTTTGTAGGGTGTGAACCGGCAACTCCCGGCGACGCGTGTACACAAGACTTCATCGCACGTTTTGGTAAAAAAGCATTTCGGCGGCCGCTTTCGGCCGATGAACTCGGCAGGTGGACCGGCATCGCCGTCACGCTCGCTCAACCCGATGTGTGGGAAGGGTTGCGCCTCGCCGCTTCTGGAATGCTCCAGTCGCCCAACTTTTTATACAGGGTAGAATTGGGGGAGAAAAACCCTGATAACCCCGAAGAAAAAATCCTCACCGGGCATGAAATGGCGAGTCGCCTTTCGTTTTTCTTGTGGAACACCACCCCGAGCGAAGCTCTTCTCAGCGCGGCCGAAAAGGGTGAGCTGTCCACCTCCCAAGGGATAGAAAAACATGCCGCCCAAATGCTTGAAGACCCGCGCGCCCGCGACGCCATTCAACGGTATTTCGCCCAATACCTCGATCTGCGGCGGCTTGAAGGGATCACCCGTGATCCCCAAAACTACCCTCTTTATACTCCCACGCTCAAAGCCGCCATGTTGCATGAAGTGCAACTCTTGGTCGACGACATTGTCACCCGCGGAGGTGACGCGCGTTCGCTCTTTTCATCCGAAGAAACGTTCGTCACTTCTGAACTTGCCACTCTCTACGGGGTAGAGGCCCCGGGGGCCGACCTTACCACCTTTGTCAAAGTGCACCTTCCCGAAGAGCGCGCCGGCATTCTCACCCTCGGCGCCTTCTTGACAATGAACGCTCATGAAACAGACACCTCCCCCACAGCGCGAGGCAAATACGTTCGAGAGCGCGTCCTCTGTCAGGTTGTACAACCCCCGCCGCCCAATGTGGATACAAGCCTGGATCCTCCGTCGGGTGAAAAGCCGACAACCATTCGTGAACGGCTTGAAGAGCACCGCAAAAACCCCACCTGCGCTGGGTGTCACGCGTTTATCGATCCTCCCGGTTTCTTGTTTGAACACTTTGACTCCATCGGCGCTTACCGAGAAACCTACCCAGGCGATATTCCCATCGACTCCTCGGGTGATCTCGACGACGTAAAACTCGACGACGCGCGCGATTTGGCCGACCTACTTTCCACCGACAAACGCGTTGGACGCTGCATGGTCACTCAACTCTACCGCCACGCCCATGCGCGACTCGACACAAAGGGTGAAGTGGCTGCCATCAACGACCTTGAAAAAGCCTTTGCCGGGGCCGACTACGATTTTCGAGAACTGCTGTTGGCCATGGTCAGCCACGAATCGTTTCGCACTGTGAGCGCCTCTTCCACCGCTACGGAGCAGCCGTGAAAAAAACATTCCTCTCCCGCCGAACCTTCCTCCGCGGCGCTCTCGGTGGAGGTGCTGTGGCCCTCGCCCTCCCCACGCTTGAGGCCATGCTCCCCGAGCGCGCTCAGGCAGCCACCTTACCTCCCATTTTTGGCCTTTTCTACTGGGCCAACGGTATGCCTTGGCACGCCGGACACGGGGCTGAACAGGCCACCGCCGGCACCCCCGACTTGTGGACTCCACCCACGGTAGGTGAAAATTATACTCCCAGCGAGCTGCTCACCCCGCTCGCGCCGTACGCGCCTTCGGTCGTTACCGGCCTCACCCCGAAAACAGAAGTTCCACCCGCTCCTCCCGGTCAAGAAGACGGGCACATGCGCGGCTTCATGGTTGCCATGACAGGCGACCGAATTCGCCCGGAAGGGTTTGACCATCCCAGTCATACCCTCACAGCGCTCCGCCCGTCGCTCGATCAATACGTTGCAAAACACCCCGCTTTTTACGGCACAGAAAAGCCGTTTTACAGCTCACTTGTTCTCGGCGTCAGCACGGCACGTTTTCACGAGTACGGCCATTGGAACGCCATTTCATACAATGGGCCCGACTCCCTCAATCTACCCGTTTCAGATCCCGTTCAACTCTACGGAATGCTCTTTGGCGTGGCTCAAAACGCCGACCTGATGAAGCGCCGAGCCGCTCTCCTCGACGCCGTCATGGCCGACGCAAACGACCTGAATAAGCGACTGGGCGCGGCAGACAAAGCCCGCCTTGACGCGCACCTTACCCATCTGTCAGAAATTCAGCATCGCCTTCAGCTCACGGGCGCCGCATGTCAAGCGCCGGGTGTTCCGGGCCTGAGCGATGACTTGCATGCTAAAACCGATCTCATGGCCGACCTTCTCGCGCGCGCCCTCGCGTGTGGCCTCACCCGCGTCTTTTCGTTTATGCTCACCTCCCCGGCCACCACGCATGTGTTCAACAACCTCGGTGCCCCCAACGACATGCATGCCACCTGTCATGCCGGCGAGTGGGAACTTGTTCGAAAGATCACCGCCTATCAAATGCAGGCGTTTGCCATTCTCCTTGGTAAACTCCAATCTACCACCGACCCCAACGGTCAAACGCTTCTCGACCGCTCACTTGTTTTCGGCACGTCCGAATACGGTGAAGGTTGGAAACACTCGGTGGCTGAAATGGGCTGCATTTTGGCCGGCAAATGCAATGGTAAGCTCAAACCCGCCGTGCACGTTCGCAAGCCCGACGGCAACTTCAGCATCGCCCACGTCACCATGCTCCGCGCGCTCGGGATTGATACACCGAGCTTCGGGTTTAACGGCGGCGAAACGTCAGAACAGTTTTCTGAAGTTCTAGTGTAGTCTAGTTGGAGGCGCCGTCGAGAGAGTCGCCCACCGTTGTACCCGCTTCCGCCGGGGCAGCAACACCCGTGCACCTGTCATTGATAAACTTTTCCAAAACCACCTTGCGTCGCGGCAAGAACGTGCCCGTCAGCGCCGGTGACAGAGTAGACGACTCATCAATGTGCACAAACCCGAGTGAATTGGGCCACACCAACCCGCCGCCGAGCGCCTGACTGTTGCTCACCTGATGGCAACCCGCACACGTTTGGGTGGTAGCCCTGTTCAGAATGTTGTTGACCGTCAACGTGGAGCCCTGGGCGGTAAGCTCTGTTTGAATGTCAGTGCGGATCGTGGTGTTGGCAACATTGGCGTACCTGACGTTGATCGCCTGCGACACACTTTCCCACTCGTTAAACTGATTTTGAATGCCCATCTTAATGCCTGTCACCGTTGTCGCCTTCAGGTTTTTTACCTGACCCACAAATGTCGGCCTAAACGTTGCCGACTTCGTGTGTGTGCCCGCAAACAACTCCTCCGCCGGGTTCACCTTCACGGTCACGTGCTGAGCGTCAAGCGTACACGTTGCCGGATCGGCCGTATTTGTACAGGTGCGGCGAAGTTTGAATTCGCGCAGATGCCACTCCAAAAAGTCGACAAAGAAGTTGGTGCGAATCTGCCCCGCCGTTGCCGGATCTGAATTGGTGGCCAGGCCGTAGTTTGCCGCGTGAACGGCAGTAGAAAACCCTGCCACCGCGCCGCCGGTGAAGTAGAATTTCTCAAGCTTCGTTGCGCGGCTGTTCACATCGGGGTCGGTCGTCAGACCTTGCCAAAACTGCGCAACGGGCAGACAGGCATCCACACCCGCTGCCGGGTTGGGGTTGGGAAGGGCACCCTCGAAAATGATAAACGCTCTTCCCGAGATGTTCGCATTTGTCGACTCCATTGCGTACACAATTCTATACTCGCCGCAATGCGCACCCGTCGACGGCGCCAAGTCAAATCGGTTAAACAAACCCACCGGAACAAACTTGACTGAAGGCGAGGCGGCAAACGGGTTTACCGTGGCTAACTTGGCTTCCGCCGTGCGCGGGCACTCAAGCCCGTAGTTGTTGGGATCCACCCGCGACTCATCGCACGAACCGCCATTTGCGGCATTGGTAAACGTCTTCATCCAGGTTTGGTAAATCCCAAGCGAAGTTTCGGTAGAAGCCACGCTCGCCGTGGTTCGAATTTTATCAATCGTTCGCTTGAACGAAAACTTCGCCAACACCTCAGGATCGGTCACCACAAGTGAACGGTTGATATTGGTACCGCTCACATCGGGACAGGTTACCGCCGACTCAGCTTCACCAATCACCTCCTCGTTGTCATCTGTTCCAACCTCCCCGGAGCCTGAAACACAGCCGCCTACCAAGGTCATCACCAACGCGCCCGACAAAGCCCATGTGAGTTTCTTCATGAAAAAACCCCAATCGCAACGGATGTGCCGAGCTGGTTGTTCTTCACGATTTCGGCGTTTCAAAAGGCGTTTTTGAGCTTGCAGAGTTGGCCGGGACACATGTCGCGCTCACCCCCTAAAACCATTCGGCAAAAAGTTGCCGGGCATTCTGTCGCTCACTCTGGCACACCCACCAGGGCGTAAACTTCAGCCACCCCGCAACGACCTGAAATGCCCACTCACCTGACACGTCGTATTTACCACGGACGCACGGAGATCACGGAGATCCACGGAGTTTTTGTATTTCAGACTGCTATCGGCTTGCACAGCCTGACCGATCACGTGTCACGCCGGGATCACGGCTGATGTGTACCCATAGCAGTCCGACAAACCGAAATCCTCCGTGTCCCTCCGTGTCCTCCGTGAGTCCGTGGTGAAGGAGGTCACCGGCATCCAAACGTGTCAGGTCGTTGCGTGGCGGCGTCAGTTACCCAGGAGAACGCAGAACAGCACGAAGGACGTAGGGCTGCAATTGGATGGCAGGCTGGTTTACAGAAGAGTTAGTAGCGTTCCGCCGCGAGATTCCAATGCTCGGGCGAGCGCCACAGGCTGGACAGTAAGAGTTCGCGCATCAGCATAAACTCTTTGGGGAGCCTGTCATACAAGCCCTCAAACAGTTCTTCGTGCGACAAAACCTCTTTTTTCCAGGCTTCGCGGTCAAGGTCCATCAGGGTATTAAACTGGTCCTGGGTAAAGTCGAGGCCACCCCAGTCAATGTCCTGGTAGCGCGGCATCCACCCGAGCGGGCTTTCAATGGCGTACGCTTTGCCGCGCACACGCTCCACAATCCACTTGAGCACGCGGGCATTTTCACCAAAGCCCGGCCACATGAATTTGCCGTCTTTGCCTTTGCGGAACCAGTTGACACAGAAGATCCGCGGCGGGTTTGACGCGTTTCTACCCATTTGGAGCCAATGGTTGAAATAGTCGCCCATGTGGTATCCGCAGAAGGGCAACATGGCGAATGGATCGCGCCGAACCTGACCGATATTTCCGGCTGCCGCGGCGGTCATTTCGCTGCCAATGGTGGCCGCCATGTACACACCGAAATTCCAGTTGACGGCCTGATATACAAGCGGCACGGCCGACGCTCGGCGACCGCCGAAGATAAAGGCACTGATGCGTACACCCGACGGATCTTCCCACTTTGGATCAATCGACGGGCATTGAGCAGCCGGAGCGGTAAACCGGGCGTTGGGATGAGCCGCTTTTCGCCCTGTTTCTTTTGCGATCTCGGGAGTCCACCGGTTGCCCTGCCAGTCCATCAACTCGGGGGGCGGAGTGTCGGTCATGTCTTCCCACCACACATCGCCGTCGGGCGTCAGGGCCACGTTGGTAAAGATGGTGTTCTTTTTGATGGTATCCATGGCGTTGGGGTTGCTCTTGTAGGAGGTTCCCGGCGCCACACCAAAATAGCCCGCTTCAGGGTTGATCGCGTAGAGTCTACCGTCGGGTCCGGGCTTAATCCAAGCGATGTCGTCGCCGATCGTGGTGATCTTCCATCCATCCATGGACTTGGGTGGAATGAGCATCGCAAAGTTGGTTTTGCCGCAGGCGCTCGGGAAGGCCGCCGCCAAATAGGTTTTTTCTCCGGTCGGCGATTCTGCCCCCAAGATCAACATGTGCTCGGCGAGCCAACCGTCGTCTCTACCCATTGTAGAGGCGATCCGCAGCGCAAAACACTTTTTACCAAGAAGCGCGTTGCCACCGTACCCTGAACCAAACGACCAGATCGACCGCTCTTCAGGGAAGTGAACAATATACTTGTGGTCTTTGTTGCACGGCCAAGCCACATCTTTCTGACCATCCACAAGGGGCATACCCACCGAGTGGAGGCAGCGCACAAAGTCCTTGTCACCAAGCACTTCCCACACTTTCTTACCCATGCGCGTCATAATTCGCATGTTGACGGCGACATAGGGAGAATCGCTGATTTCTACCCCGATGTGGCTAATGGCCGAACCGAGCGGCCCCATGCTGAACGGGATCACGTACATGGTTCGACCACGCATGCACCCGTCAAACAGCTTGTTTAACGTGCCCTTCATTTCGCGCGGATCTACCCAGTTGTTTGTGGGCCCCGCGTCACGTTTGCGCAGGCTGCAAATGAACGTGCGATCTTCCACCCGCGCCACGTCGGTAGGATCGGAAAGCGCGAGGTACGAGTTGGGTCGCTTTTCAGGATTGAGACGGCGAAACGTGCCCGACTCAACCATGAGGTGGCACAGACGATCGTACTCTTCGTCGGTGCCGTCGCAGAAGTAGACCTTGTCGGGCTTGCAGAGCGCCGCTACGTCTCGAATCCAGTCGCGGACTTTTTGGTTTTGCAGGTGTTCGGGGAAAGGGATGTTACCGGCGGCGGCCGTTTCAGAATTCGTCTGCATGGCGGGCGCATGCTACTCCCATTTTGCTCCGAATCTACGGCCCAGACATGCGCGCACGGCCGGAATTGCAGAAAAAGTTTCGCGAATGTCATTCGACCGTGAATGGGGCGCTTCTCAACGCGCTGCGCGGTCTTCCGACGCACCGCGTCTCTTCTGAACACAAGCGTCAACTGTAAGCAAACGCCAACTGCGGGCGTTCGCGGGAGAACATGGTATTTCTGCGATCGCTTCCTCGGTGGCCTGTATTGGCGGTTTTCCTACCGCTGCTAGCCGGCTGTTCTTCCACTCTGCCGGCCGCGGCGCCGGAACATCCACAAAACGAAGCGGCAGCATCTACCCAAACGTTGCACGAGTTGGCGCTGGGGGCGGCATCGCCCGACGAAACGACGCGCAATGCGGCCATAATCGCGCTGCGGGCGGCCGGACAACCCGGCTTGGATGCGCTTTTTGAAGCGCACGCCGCGGTCATAGCGCGTCTGACAAGGCCCGATGGACCGGCAACGGACGATGACGCGATTCGCGTTCGATACGCACTCGAAAAAGTTTCTCGACAGCGCGATGTCCACGCGTCTCGCCTCTACTGGTACACCAACCTGAATGATGCGCGCGCGGAGGCCCAAAAAACGGGAAAGCCCATTTTGTCATTGCGACTGCTTGGCAACCTCGACGATGAACTTTCGTGCGCCAACAGCCGCTTTTTCAGAACAGCTCTCTACCCCGATCAAAACATTGGAAAACGCCTTCGACAGTCATTTGTACTCCATTGGCAGAGTGAGCGGCCGGCCCCCAAAGTGACCATCGACTTCGGCGACGGTCGAAAGCTCGAACGCACTGTCACAGGCAACAGCATCCACTACGTGCTCAATTCCAAAGGTCACCTGCTCGACGCAATCCCGGGAATGTACGGCCCCGCGGCGTTTTTACAGGTGCTCAACGACGCGCTTGAACTCCACGTTCGAACAATGCTCCAATCCGACGACGAGCGTCGGGAAACAGTGCGGGCTTTTCACGCGGAGAAGCGAGATAATTTGGCTCGGGCTTGGGCAAACTATACCGGTCTACCCGTGGTGCCTCCCAATCCTCGGTCGAGCGAGATTACCTACCCACCCGCGTTTGAAGCTGTGGCCACCGCTGTTCCCAAAGCGGCTGTTGAAACACCCATTGTCCAAGCCGTTCAGGCCAACGTTGTTCCACTACCTGTACCGGGCGACACTCCCGCGTGGAATGCCGTGGTAGATTCGTTCACCTCCCAGTCGCACCTCGATGCCAATGCCAAAGCGTTTATGCGCTCCAAAGTGGCAGCCGATGTTGACTCCACAGGAAGGGTGGTAACACCGCTCGACAACGCCGCGTTTGAAAGAAAGCTCCAAGCCTTTGAGCGCGCCGTCGGCGAAGACACAGCTCGCAACGAATTTTCAATGCACCGCGTGCTTCACGACTGGCTTGCCATGACGCCGCCGCCTGAAGAACTTGAATCGTTTAATACGCGTGTGTACGCATCGCTTTTCCTCACGCCGAGGGCAGATCCGTGGCTGGGACTTCTTCTCAAAGATGTGTACTCAGGCATTGAGCGTGAAGGTGTCAAACTCGACAGGCAGGCCACCGGCCCTCAAAGCGGCGCCGGTAAGTAGAGGCGGGCTATAAACAATCGTACCATTGGGCCTGATCATCGTACGCGCACGAAAGACCGTAGTAGTCGCACGGCACCACAAACACTTCACCCTGGTCGCAATAGATCAGCGTATCGCCGTCGCACTTTCCTTCCAATGTTTCACCCATGCATGAATCTACCCCGGCTCCCGGATCGCTCGGGTCGGGCGCGGGGTCGTTGGGATCTACCCCGGGATCATTCGGGTCGGGATTGTTGGGATCGTTGGGGTCTACCCCCGGATCATTCGGGTCGGCCGGAGCACTCCCACCGTTTTTTATTTGCTCTTCAATAAAGTCGATAAACGCATCTACCCGTGTGTACACACCATACTGCTCACACCCCTGATCACCGTACGATGTGATGCCGGCAACGTAGAGCTGACCGTTTTCATCAGCAAACGCCGGCCCGCCTGAGTCACCGTTGCAGGCGGTTTGACCGTTTTGAGTTGTATAGTGGAGTGTTGTCGGCTCCAGCTTGTCAATGGTCACGTCCACCATGCGCTTGACCCCGGCGCCGGTCTGCTGTGTACCGTCGGTCACCCCATAACCGACAAGGGTTACCTTGCGGCCAATCCAACTGTCGTCCATGGCAGGATTGAGGGGAATTGCCGGTATGGGAGAATCTTCACCCAAGGTTAATACAGCCACGTCGTTGGTGAGCGACTGAGAATCCCAGTTGGGATGTTGTACACCGGAAACAACTTTCAGCTCCGCTTCAAGCTGATCGGCGGCGGCACCTATTCCAAAGGAAACCTGGGAAGGATCCATTTGATCGATGCAATGAGCCGCGGTGAGAACGCTCCGAGTTCCAACAATTGTGCCGGTACAAAAGGGTTGACCTTGTATCAAGAGCACCCCGGTTGCAGGATAATCCGCCGTCTCCTGACCATTGACGATCGGATTGTCTCGAACGCCGTCGTCCAGGAGATCGTCCTGACCTGACCCGGTGGCCGCGCATCCGGTGGCAAGCCGCATGACGGCGATGGACAAGACTGCCAGGGCTAAGGACAGAGGTGCGTTTCGCATGGGGAGATGCTCCACTCGGCCACCGAGCACGACCCATGCTCAACTCTTTTTTCGCTTCTTTTGTAGGCCTTTTTTGTTGATACCTTCCGTTTGGAAAACGGTCTTGGGTGAGGCACTGGATCGTTCACCTGGGCATTTCACTGCTCGGGGCGATTGCCCGACAGGGTAGGATAATTACCAGTTGCCCATCGCCCCAATGTCAAGCACCTCATGGCCGGCACGCTTGAGCAGTCCGGTGGCCGCGGCGCTGCGCGCCCCGCTCCGACAGTACACAACAACAGATTTATACTTCTTCAGCTCATCCATGCGAGCCGCCAGTTCTTGAACGGGTATGTTCTTCGCGCCCGGAATATGCGAAGCGGTAAACTCCTCATGCGTTCGCACATCCAAAAGCAGGGCGCCTTTGGCAACTCGTTCGCGCGCGTCATGTTCCACTCGACTTAAAAACGGCCACATAATCGCCTCACTGGAGAACCTTTTATGGCGGGAGCCCGCAACCGGGCCTCGCGCGTTTGGAACATCATCCACCCAACGGGTGCTTGCCAAGGGTAGAGCAACCGGCGGGCCACACCCAAACGGCGCATCATTGCAGGTAGATTTCAGAAAAATGAGGGGTATTGAAACAACCGAACCGCTCCTCACCAAGATAGCGTTCGGTGGTACGTTTCAAAACGTTTCGCACCACCGATGTGCTGTTTCAGTCGGCATTTTTGCCCAGCTCGTTGAGGATTTCTTTGCAAATTCCACCGATGCGCGCAGCCCACTCGATCACCCCCGCGTCTGTATCAATCCCGTTTTGCCGGATCTCCAAAGCAGTGTGGAGAATTCCTTTTTGAATGCCATGAACTGGAATTGTATAGTCGGTGGTTTCAGACACGTGGTACGGAAGATTGTCCCCCACAGTCAGGAGAGGATCGCGCTGCAATTTGGCTAAAAATCGGTGCGCCAAGCGCCCGTCGGATCCGTACAAAAGGCCTATGTTCCAAGGCCGTTTTTGACCAAGAAGTTCTGGCGTGAAACTGTGGACGGCGAGGAGAATGGGCTTTACCGGGGCGAGACGTTTGGCCTGCTCAACAAGTGTACGCTCAATCGCCTGATGGTAAGGAGTGTGAAATGTGTTTACCCTGAGCTGCTTTTGCTCAACTGTCAGCGCTTGATTGCCCGGCACCGTGACACCGCCGGACGTTTCTGGAAAGGCGCTTGGAACATGGGTAGGCCTATTGCAATCTACAACGAGGCGAGAATAGCCCGACAGCACAAGTGGAGCGTTTAGGCTTTCTGAAAGTAAACGAGCCACACGGGCCGCGCCAATGTCCCAACCAATGTGACTTACAAGGTCGGCCTGCGAAATGCCCAGTGTGCCCACCGCTTCGGGCAACCTGTGCGATGCGTGATCGCACACTAAAACGATACGGGATCCTCCCTCGGGACAAACGATTTCAAACGGGGGAGGTTCGTGCGAGAGCAGCATCGGCCCTCGATAACAAAGCCCCGTTTGGGAAACAAGATGGCTCTCGTTTTATCCTGTTGACACGGGGCTCGCCCAACCCATGAAGCGTACACAAACAAAAAGAGCAGGGCGCCATTTCTACCGAAAAGCGCCCCCGCTCAACGCGGATTGTTACGGGATGATCTTCGCCATTTCCGCGGCGTAGCGAAGAAGCCCTTCACCCCAGCCGCCGAGGATGTACGTGCGATCGTACACTTCGGGAACCAGCGTGTCTTGATACCCGGCGATTTGTACCAAGAACACAAGCACGTTCGGGTTCACTTTGGCTCGGTAGCGCGCAACCAACGCGGCCACGTCAATGTTGGTTCCACCTTGCCATTGGAAATCCGAATAGTCAGACGGTCGAGGACCATAAAGTCCGCCGTGTCCGGCTTGCATGTCCGAAAAAACGAACACGGTGTCCCAGTGTTCTTTCTTTCGAATGGCTTTATCCCAAAAGAGCCACACCCCGTTTTCAGTACCCTGTCCAATACTCTCGGCGGCCTTTTCGGCGGCTTCCAATTGCTTGAGAGCCGAACCGTCGGTATCCACTTCACGCGTCACCAACTGGTCGCCGAAGAGTCCCAGGTAGCCTTCGTCCGCCCTCATCGCCGCAAGTATACCCGTCAGATTTCCAATGGTAGAGATTTTCACCTTCCCCATGGAAGACGTGGTTGCGTTTTGCGCAGACCCGCTGTTGTCAGCGAGCGCCATGACGCGCCCCGGGAAACGGGGCAATTGACGAATGCTGTCCCAAAGGCACGCTTCAATGGCACGGAGAACCCCTTTTGATTCGCCGATTGCTTCAAGCGACTTCACCGCCTGATAAGCGCTATAGTACCGAAACGGCAATTGGCGCCCGGTTTTTGCCCCTTTTACAAGTTCAGAAGTGAATGCGCCCGCGGGCACACCCACTTGGAGCAAATTGCGTAGATTGCGCAGGAGCGCCATGTGACCCATGACATCAAGCGCTTTTGTCCACGCTTCAACAGTGGAACCCTGGGCCGATACAATCGATTCCCACGTTTTGTCGGTGGTAGAAAGTTGACCTTTTGCCAACAAGTCAACCGCCTGACTTTTGGGATGCACAAGGTTCATCACGTCCACCGTTTTGGCAACCTTCCCTTCCATTCGATATTTGGCGAGAGCGTATTGTCCAAACCGGCAGAGCGCATCACGCCAGGCCTTTTTTAGAGAGTTTGGAATGGGTTTCCCATACCGATACATCTGGTACGCCAAACCCACCGACGGCTCATCGGCGCGCGTCACAATGTCTTTGGCATATTTGCGAATGAGCCCCGTGCCGCGAACGCGCGCGTGGTGAGCGGCTCGCACCAAAATCACCTGCGGCGTTGTGCGAATCTGTTCTTCAGAACGCAACCTGACGGCTTCACGCAACGTGGCTTCAGGATCAGACTCAAGCGCCGCGTCTACCGCTTTTTCAATCAGCTCGGCGGGCGACAGACCACGCCATTCTTGAGGCTCAATGGCATTCAACGTGGCGCGGAGATGCTTCACTTCAATGTCTGAAAGGCGACGTTGACCCACGCGACGCACAGGGCGCTTATCCGCTGAGTCGCGGTGGTAATACATCGGTTCGCCAAAGAAACACGAAGATGCGGCAAGGCGCAGACGGACCAGCGGGTTTTTCACGTCGTACGAAGTGCCACCCATAAAATTCAGGTGCGCCGAGTCTGCGTACACATCCACCTGCGAGTTGATACGGGATTGAAAAAGGCTCATGACATCACCGCCGTTTTCACGGGGAAAAAGACAGACAACGCGGGAGATTTGGAGAAGAACGACGGCGGTGTTTCAAACCAAGAAGTAACCGCTGTCTCACTGCCAAATCGCGCGCGCAACAAACGTGTACTCGCGAACGAGACACGCTGTTGGGGTCAAGGACGGGACTTGCAC
Source organism: Polyangiaceae bacterium (assembly GCA_016712345.1). Taxonomy (GTDB): domain Bacteria; phylum Myxococcota_A; class Polyangia; order Polyangiales; family Polyangiaceae; genus JADJRH01. The sequence goes on along the minus strand of JADJRH010000001.1, from coordinate 4,824,664 downwards.
CCGCATCCGCGCCGTAATAGGGAAGTAACCCCAACGATCACTGCCGGTCACCCGGAGAACGTTTGCTGAGGTTGTTTTTCGCTGCTCTACTATTGAGCTACCTTGACCATTCGCAGCGTCGCTGCGACAACATCCAGTTTGCAGCGCTTGTGCCAGGCGCCCAAATTCAATCTGCCCGCAGCTTTGTGCGCTGCGCGTCGAGGCCTGCAGAATGGCCCTCTCCGAGTGAATAAAACACTATCCAATGAGCTAATAGGCTGTCATGAAACCGCGGCACTAACTTCTTGCGCAGCCCATCGGCAGGTGCGCACGGCGCGCAATGCCTGCGCCGGTCGGTGAGGGTAGGCTTCAAAATCGCCTTGGATCAAAGGCTCCAGACAATGGCCCACAGATTGCCATAGAATCTCCACAAGGCCAGAGGAGGATCTTGCCATGGCCAACACCACTTTCGGCACTTCCACTCAGCTCGCGCTTGCCCCTTCAGACCATGAGGTTGAAATTCGCGCTATTCGCACTCAGGCCGCCGTGGTTCGCTCGCTGCTCGACGAGCTGGACCGCCTGGTTCCCTACGGAACCTCGCCTTTCTTAGAAGGCGCCATTGCCGCTCAAACAATGGAAGAGCTGATGCATCTGGGTTGCCGCATTATGCAACTCGCAAATGCGGTCTCGCCCAAACGGGTGCTCGAAGTGTGCGATCACCCCTGCTACAAGGGGCCCGTGAAGTAGCTAAAAATCCCAGTCAACTCCCGCTCGGAGTCCACCCTTGAGGTTTACCAATGTGGTGCGGCCGTCGGCCTCGGGAAACAGCTCAACAGCGCCGCCCACCCCTGCCCACGGTATAAAACTGCGCACCTGAAGCGCCGATATACCGATCATCACCCCGACTCGAAAACCGTACCGAAGCACCGGATCGTTTTCAGTAAACATGGCGAGCGGTGCCACCTCGGCGTTGTAGTGCCAAGAGATATCCGCATACCGCACCACGAGCGGCAACGCGCCCTGAAATTGCAGAGGCAAAGACGTGGTTGTTCCCTCCCGTTGCACAAGCGCCACGCCCGACAATTCAGGTCCAAACCGAACACTCCAATTCTGCCCGAAACCTCTCCCCAAAAGCAGTCTACCCCCGCCGCCGCCGCCCACGGTAAACCCGGTGGTGCCGGCGGGATGAGCATCGGCGTATTGAAGGAGGCCCGCGCCACCGCCTTCAAGCGACAGTATAAATCGATCTACCCCTGCCTGAACCGAGCGGAAGTTGCGTTGGGGAGTTACCCACACAGGACATTCTGCCGGGGCTCGACGCACCGCTTCCGCCAACAACTTTTCTACCCGTGTGGCCAGTACCAGGTCGCCGAGTTTACCAATTTGGTTACCATTTTTTTGCAGCGCCAATTCAAGCGGGCCACCGAGACGAGTCACTTCACGCGCGGCTTCTGCCAACGCAAAACTGCGCGTTTCATCGGTGGTACGGCACACGCTTAAAAGCGTGTCGGGCATGACCTTTTCATATTCATACCGGTCAATTTTCCAACCGGTTGAGGTTTGGACTTCAATAATTTTTCGAACGTCAAAAAGCAGACTTTCAACCGTTTGATGAAGTTCTTCGTTTTTGATCGCCGCTTCTGCCGCGGCAACGGACTCATCGGCGTTTGCGCGCGTTGTTCCGAGCAAAAGCGCCGCCGATGCCACTCCCATTCCAAATTTTTTCCAAAACACGGGACAACGCTAGCACGCCTTTTTTGGACTGGTTGTAAAGTTACGCAAACTGCCTGTTATCGTCGGAGAGGATAATTGAGTTTATAGTGAAATCGTTATCCAGTTACAATTGGCTCTATACAAGCGACGGCTCTTCGGTCATGATGGCGGTCCATCTATGGGGTGCCGAATGCGAAACTTGCTTGTCGCCCAAACTGCTTCGTGGCTGCGGGTTACGCCACTGTTATGCGCGCTCGCTCTCGGCGCGGGTTGCTCGGGTGTGCTCGGCGATCCTTACGACATCGGCGAGGGTGGAAAAAACCCAACCGAAGAGCCGGCCGGAGTCACCGTCGCGCCGCACCTTCGGTTTCCGCGTTTGTCGCACGCGCAATGGGAGCGCACCATTGTCGATCTTTTTCAACTCAACTCTCCCACCGGCTTGAGCGCTTCGTTCACGCCCGATCCGCTCGGTGGAAAAGCATTTGATAACAATGAAGCGGCGCTTCAGGTCACCCCGGGTCTATGGGCGGATTATCAACGCGCCGCAGAGGAAGTGGCGTTGCTCGTTACGTCCAATCCTACCCTGCTCGCCAACATCCTCCCAACCGATCTACCCACAGATCCACAGGCTAAAAAGCAGGCCTTCCTAACCGCATTTGGAAAACGGGCGTTGCGCAGGCCCCTCACATCGGACGAGCTGGGTCAGTTTGGTAAGGTGTTTGACGCCGCCCCGGCGCTTGACCAGGGTGCAGACCCATTTATTGCCGGCGTTCGCTTAACGATAGAAGCGTTTTTGCAATCTCCCTACTTCGTCTACCGGCCTGAACTGGGATTTGTACCTCGGCCCGACGGCACCATTGCTCTGTCAGATTACGAGGTGGCAACCCGCCTTTCCTACGCGCTCTGGGGAACCATGCCAGATGACCAACTCTTCAGCGCGGCGGATGCCGGCAAGCTCACCTCACCATCTGGAGTGGAGGCAGAGGCAAAACGCCTTCTGGCCGACCCGCGCGCGCGCGAAACGCTCGTTTCGTTTCACGATCAACTCTATGACGCCGAGCAATACATCGCAATTGACAAGTCGGTCACGGCATACCCCAACTTTGACCCTGCTATCGGCCCCGACATGCGAAAAGAACTGTCCATGTTTGTGGACCACGTGCTTTTCACCGAAGGCGGTGGTTTGGCAGAACTGCTCACCTCGCGAACCACGTTCGTAAACGCCCGTTTGGCGGAAGTGTACGGTCTACCCACGAGTGGGCTTACCAATGAAACCTTCACCCAGGTAGATTTGCCCGAGGCAGAACGGTCAGGGTTGCTCACAAGGGTGGGTTTTTTGGCTTGGAAAGGTACAAAGAGCCAACCTGACAGCATCCTGCGGGGTGTCTTTATCAACCGGCGTATCTTGTGTCAGGAATTGGGAGATCCTCCCGCTGCGGCCATGGGAGCCATGTTGGGTGATGAAGCCACCAACCGTGAAAAGGTTACCACGTTGACAGGCAAGGGAACCTGCGGCGAAACGTGTCATGGCAAATATATCAACCCCGCGGGGTTTGCCCTTGAACACTACGGCGCTTTGGGTGAATACCGCACTGAAGACAACGGCTTTCCAATTAACGCCGCCGACACCTTCCCATTTGAAAGCGGCGCCAAGTCGTATAACGGTGCGGCCGAGTTCAGTCAGATCGCGGCGGATGAAGAACAAACCCACCGCTGTTACACGCGCTTTTGGCTTGAATATCTATACGGACGTGATCGGAAAACCGAAGACGCCGCTTTGATTGCCAAGGTGGCCGACGTTTCTCAAAACGGGGGAAGCGTGACCGACCTGGTGGTTGCGCTTGTGACAAGTCCTTCTTTTCTCTCGCGCCCTGTGGAGGTGCAGCCGTGATTCAACGACGCAAGTTTCTCCTCGGTGCGTTGGGCGCCACCTTAACCCTACCCTTTCTTGAAACGCTCTCCCCCAAAAAAGCGCGTGCTGGCGAGGGTGATGCTGAGCCGTTCGCCATTTTTTGCCGCCAGGCAAACGGCGTTCAACAAGAAACAAGTGACGAACCGGAGCGCTTTTGGCCAAGCTTTGGCCCCGGAGCAATCACGTCGGCCATGTTGCTTGGAGACTCGGGTAGAACGCTTTCAGAATTGGGTGATTTTGCAGATCGACTCAACATTCTAAAAGGGATTCACTTTGCCTTTGACGGCAACGGATGTGGCCATTCAGGCGGTGGAAACCAATGCCTGACGGCCGCCAAAGTGTCGGACATGCCCGCCAGCAACGAGTCGCTTGCCATGGGTGAGTCCATTGATAATCGCATTCAGCGCGAGTTGGGTAAAGAAGGGGTCGAACCCTGACACTTTATGTAGGCGCCAAATACGGCTACTTGGATGAGGTGCTTTCTTACCGTGGAGTCAAAGACCTGCGCGCCGCTGAGAACAATCCGTACAATGCGTACACAGACCTTTTTGGACTGTCCAACGCAGACCCGGCCGCGCTTGAAATCCTGCGAAAGCGCCGCATGAGCGTGAATGATCTGGTCCGCGAACAAATGTCCACGTTGCTCGCTCGGAAAGATCTGTCAAAAGCGGATCGCGATCGTTTGGATCTCCACTTCACGAGCATTCGAGACATGGAAATTGGCATTGTGTGTGGCATGAGCGACGACGAAGTTGGCAACATTCAGGCTATGTCGCAAAACGCTACAAACGACGACTATTTTGAAACGGTTTGTAAACTCCAAATGGACATTTTAACCCTCGCAATTGCCTGTGGTGTGGTGCGCGCCGCCACCCTGCAATTTGGCAGCGGCAATGCGGGAGTTCAGTTCACCATTGATGGGGTGAAACAAAAGAGCTTCCACAAGATCAGCCACCGAATTGACTCCGATGGCGCGGACGGGCCTCCTATTCCCAACGCAGACATCCTTCATCACGAGATCGATCGCATTCACGCCCGGCTTTTCAAGTACCTGCTTGAAAAGCTTGATGCGGTCAAACTCGCCCAAGGGTCGCTCCTCGACGCCGGTGTGGCGGTATGGCTAAACGACCTCGGGGAGAAATATCACTCGTACAGCAACGTGCCCTTTATCCTCGCCGGCAGTTGCAAAGGCGCCCTCAAAACAGGCCAATATCTCGACTTTGGACAAGTCACAAACAATCGCCTGTTCAACACCATTGGCACCGCCGTGGGTTGTAAAAACGAAAACGGCGGCCCCCTCGACAACTTCGGCGACCCGGAACTGACACCCGGCACGTTGAGTGAATTGCTGGTATAAAAGCAGTCTGAGTAAAAAAAGAAGACACATCGGTGCACGCCAATGGTATTGGCTGAGCGTGCTCCCCGGTTGGAAAGATCTGCTCGGCCCGCACCCGCATGGACTGCAAGCGGTGGTGAAGGCGCACAACAACGTTTCGGTAGACGATGTTCTTGTTGAGATTGAGGCGGGCGGTGTTGACCTCTTGCCAGTGCCATGTGGAATCTCGCTGGCTGAGGCGAAGGCGTGTGTGGGGTACGCTCGCGAACACGCTCCCAGACTCTGGCGAGGGAATGCCCCCGGTTCTGGAAACCGGCTTCGAATTGGTCGAAGGGCGCTGAAGGAGGCCTTTTCTTATCACAAAGACGCGGCTCAAATTGAGAAGCTGCGAGAGGGTAAGAAAATCAGATATGATGGATCGCGCGTTTTGCTTGCGGTGTACGCAATCGAGTGCGGTCTAAAGAACGTGTTGTTGAAAATGCGCAACGTGAACCACACCGGCGATTTAGATGAGTCAGAGCTAACCCACGACCTGAATCACCTGTCAGAAACAGCCACTAGGCGAAAGTTTTTTCCACCACATCTTGAACTTGAGGGACAACCCAACGTACCGATTGTGCGGCTTCATGAGGCCCTGCGATACGGGCAACGTCTTCAGCCTCGCACCTATGAAGCGGTGGTGCGCGGCGCTGCCGAAGCCATCTCCCATATTGAGGAGAACTTGTAATGAAAACGTTTTATACTTGGCGTGACGTTGAACACGAGTTGAATCGAACAGGAAACGCCCCTTGGTATGGCGTGTCGGCAGACAACCAGTCGCTGGTCATTCACACGCCGGAAGAGCGTCAAAGCGCATGTCTCGATCTTCTGAATAAGCTTCTCAAAGCTCGTTTCACAACAGAGGAAGACGGTTCGCACGCGGTAGAGTTGGCGAGCCCGCCGGGCCAACGCCGAAACCTGACAATCGTATTCCAGGACGAGCCTCCCTACCCGTCAAGACGACGGCAAAGACCATTATGGGCCGAAGTTGACCATCCCCGGATGGAACTTTCACCATTTCCCGCCGGCTCCCCCTCCATTGCGGCCTTCTACTCTTTCAAAGGCGGTGTTGGTAGAACAACTACCCTGCTCGCCACCCTTGGAGCACTACTGGGTAGAAAACGCCCTGCAAAGGTTCTTGTAGTGGACGCCGACCTCGAAGCGCCGGGGCTGACGCTGCAAATCCCCGGTCCGACCAATCGGTTTACGTTGCTCAACTTTCTTGGGTTAGTCCACGACGCAGATGATTGGAGGCGTGACGCTCTACCCATCGCACAAGATCAGTTAGGCCCGCCGCTCTCTTGGGAGCTAAACGCCGGACGGCGGGAGTTCTACTTTCTACCGTCGTTTGATCTTCGTGAATTGCCCGATGAACCAAACGAGCCGGCCGGGGACGACGCGTTGTTCGTGCGTGAAATATTACCGGAACACCTCGTTCGACGGCCCGGTAGAGCGTACATCATTGCCGACGCGTTGGTGGCACTTGGTGCCCGGCTGGGCATCGACACAATTCTAGTAGACTTGCGCGCCGGAGTCAGCGAACTCGCATCTCCCCTTCTGTTGGATCCACGGGTAAAACGCGTGCTGGTCACCGCGTGCAATTACCAGTCTTTTGAAGGAACACGCCACGTGTTGCGAAGGCTGCGCTCGACTCCGACCATCAACATGGCTCAACTGTCCTCCTCAAATGATCCGCAGTTGCAGCTCTTTGATCGGACTACGACGAGGGCAACCCCGACTGAAGTAGTCCTCACAATGATTCAAGACGGTCAAGACGTCTCCGAAAAGGTGGGGATTTTACAACGCGAAGTTGTGCCGGAGAATGAAAACGACGCAACGCTCGACTTGGTAGCTCCCAACATTCATGAAGTGCCTTTTGCGCAGGAGCTGCTTGAATTTGACTCTGTGGAGAATTTGCTAAACCTGAAGCTGCCCGGAACGTCCCTTGGCAAGCAAACAGCCCGGGAAATTGCGGCGTCGCTTGTGCTGGAACAGGTAGAAAAAGCGGTCTCGGAGACAACTGCCACGCTCAAGAGTGTGGCCGATTTCGCTTCGCAATTGGAGTACGCGGAAGCAAACACGTTGCAAAACATGTTGCCCACCAAACCGCTGAAAGACCTAGTAGAGGCGGCAAAAGAAGGTCTTCCCGCAGCTGTCGTCCTCGGCGCCAAGGGGGCCGGCAAAACGTATGCGTGGGGTCAATTGGTGATGGCCGGTTCGTGGCGAACCTTTGCTGCGCAGGTCGTGCCAAACGGCAACCGCCCCAACGCCCTGGTTTTCCCATTGCTCTCGCCGCTTCACTTAAACGCCAACCTCGCGGCGCGCGTAGGAGAGGCGGAAGAGAACGTTCGTGATTCGCTGGGAACGCGCGGAAGTTCTATAATGACGGGGCGCGAGTTGAGCGCCGCGTTGCGCGACCCTGAAAAAGGGGTGGATGGGTTGGATTTTTGGATTCAGGGGATTTCAACTCGTCTGGGCTTTAACGTTGGCAATCTGACGGACCTCCATTCTGAACTCGCGCGACGCGGCAGGTCGCTGTGTCTTGTTGTGGATGGGCTCGAAGATGCGTTTCAACTGGGACCGGGCGAAAAATTGCATCCCAAGCCGCGGACAAGACTCTTCGCTCTGCTGTCTGACTTGACAGTGGCAATTCGCGAACTTCGTTCTTCCCACCTGGGGATTGTAACATTCGTTCGCCGCGACATCGCGCAACAGGCCATTGTCCAGAATTTTGGGCAGTTCGCATCCAACTATGAGCGGTTTGCGCTCCATTGGACGGCCACAGAGGCCATGCGTTTGGTCGCGTGGATCCTGAATCAGACGCAGTTTATCAGATTCAGTGACCTTAACAATGAGCCATATGAGAGCTTGCGCGAAGCACTGATTCCCTTTTGGGGTGAGCGCATGGGGAGTCCAGGTTCCAATGAAGCGTATACCGATCGATGGGTAATTGCTGCCTTATCTGATTATCAAGGCCGATTGCAGGCGCGCGACCTGGTTCGTTTGGTTGCCAATGGCACGCGCGAAAGCGCACGAAAAGAACTACAGCGGGTGAATGCTACATCCCTTCGCGATGCTCTGGAAGAATGCTCAAAGAAAAAGATCGAGGAGCTGATTCAGGAAACGCCCGGGCTCGAAAAACTACTCAACAGACTGCGAAACGCCGATGAAGATCTGCGCAAAATGCCTTTTCAGGCAGAAGCGTTTCAATTGTCCAATGACGACGTGAAATTCCTCGAGGACCAGGGTGTTGTGAAATCCGGAGACCACGCGGAACTCTTTCTACCCGAGATCATCCGTCACGGCTTGAACTTCAAACTGTCCGGCGGCCGCCGACCAGCCGTTCTGAAGTTGTTTCGGGACGCTCAAAAGCGGGGAAGAGCTTAATCGTTGATAAGCCGCAGGCTGATGGGTAGTCTTTTTTACTTCTTACAAGCCTTTACGCTGCGCATTTTGGCAAACGCGGCGGCGAGTTCGTCGCCCGCGGCTTGAAGGGCCGCCGGTGTTGCATCAATAGAACTGACGCCGCCGAGCGTTCCGACCATGGGTATGTTTTTGGGTAGGGCTGTTTTGGGACAACCTTCCACGAGCGAGGCTTCGGCCGTGACAACCAGGTCATCCATCACCTGATCGGCGACGTCGGCCGAGTCGGGCCAAACAAACTTACCCTTTAGCAACGGACTGGTGCCGTCCACAATTTCGTACGAAATGCGGGTTTGACCGCTGTGCGCCCAGGTACTAAATCCGCCGGTTCCAAAGGACATCCCACTGTCGGGCTCCGGCAGAGCAATACCCTCGGGCAAAGGCAACTTATCATACTCTTGAATCGTTTGAGGAACGTTGTCTTTGATCCACATCAGAAGAGCGAGTCGGCGCAACACCTCCACGGGTAGATTTCCAACTTGTGTACGCACGGCACTTTGGGCAGCGGTTGCGGCTTGATCCACCGAACCGTTGTTTGCCAAAACAAGCCCTGAACAGCGTGATGCAACGAACGCGGAGCCGGTTTCGAGGTGGTAGACTCGTACCTCGTCGCAAAAGCTGTAGTGACCGCGCCGGCCACGCATGATGAGCCACCCCACGGGCGACTTAAATCGGCCGAGAGGCAGTTCTGCCGTGGTGAGTCGCAGGGCGTCTACACAACCGCCAAGTGCGAGGAGGCGCCCCGATTCAGGTTTTTTAAGAGCCTCCCGTATGCAGTCGTTTTTGCGGTCGGTCACCTGAGTATCAAGTCGCTGAGGCGTGGCGCTGCCGCGCAGCAAGGCCACGCGCTGCACGTCGTGGGTCAGACCGACCGCGGCACCTTTACCCAGCGGGTCGCATTCCGAACCTGACGACGCACAGAGAATGTTGGCGAGCGCATGACCGGCGGGAAGGTTCTCAGTCACGAGGGCGGAGCGAACAGTGGGTGCAAAGTGAATCGCGTTGGCATGTTCCAAAGGTTCTAACACAAAGTCTCTTCCACCATTTTCCCACCAGTCTGACAGGGCCCAGGCTGTCACCGGCATCACATCCGCCGAACTGAAGTTCCACATCAGTTCTTGGCGATAACAAGGCGATTGCGCGAGAGCCCCAACACGCTTGCCAATGGGATCGGCGGGCGAGCCGTCTTTGGAAAGGCCACTCACCAATTTATCAATGGCTTGAAACTCGTTTTTGGCGGCCACCCATTCTACCTCGGAGCAAAAGCCCGCCTGAACGGCGTTTTTCCTGGCCTGAATGGGCTCCGCCGGTTGGGTGGCGGGATTTGCTGAAGGTGCGGGCGCGGGCTTTGGGGTGGAAACGGTGGTCACCTCGGGAGGAGCCGGCAAACACACGGGTGGAGGCGACGCGGGGGAGGTAGCGCACCCAATTGCCAAAAAGCCCGCCGAAAGGAAAAGGCTTGTACGTGTACACATTGAGGAGTACCGTCGCGAAATGGAGAGACTCGCTTCGCTCATAAGACGTTGGGTTCCAGTTGTGGGAGTGATTGGGACCACCGGGTGGGTCGGATGTTCCTCTGAAAGTGCATCGTCCACATCTACCAATTCCGGCGGATCGGGTGGGGCCACCGTTTCCACTTCCACCACGACTGAAACGGTCACCAATTCAACCTCCGAAACTGTTGAAACGCCCCCGGCACTGCTGCTTTTCAGCCGCACAACCGGCTTTCGGCACGACTCCATTCCGGCGGCGATTAATGCGATAAAAGCCCGCGCCGAAATGGAAGGTTGGGAGGTAACAGCTACAGAAGACCCGGCTTTTTTTACAGATGGAAATCTTTCCAAACTCAACGTTGTCGCCTTTGTTCTCACGTCGGGCGACGTGCTGGACGACAGTCAACAAGCCGCATTTCAGGCGTTTATCCAATCGGGCGGTGGGTTCATTGGTGTACACTCGGCAACCGATACAGAATATGACTGGGCCTGGTATGGGGGGCTCGTTGGGGCTTATTTTAAAGCCCATCCGGCAATTCAACAGGCGGACATTCGGGTGGAGCGACCTTCCCACGCGGCCACCCACGGCTTGGCCGACGTATGGAGTCGAACCGACGAATGGTATGCGTTTCAACAAAACCCACGCGCCGACGTAACGGTGCTCCTGTCCCTTGATGAAGCCTCCTACGGCGTGGGGGATACGGCCATGGGCGATCATCCCATTGCTTGGTACCACGGGTGGGAAGGCGGGAGAGCGTTTTATACGGCCCTCGGGCACACCGTTGAAAGCTGGTCTGAGCCCGCGTTTATGGATCATGTGTGGGGTGCGGTGGAATGGGCGGGAGGCAAGGACTGGGACCACGTTGTTGTATCAGAATTTGATGGTGTAGAAAAAAACGGAACGTGGCAACCGCTCCAGGCGCCGGGCGATTTTCCCTTTGAAGTGAGCCAAAACGCCCTTGTCATGACAGACGTGACGGGTCAAAATCAACACGTTGTGCGGCAGGACGTGGAGTTGGATCCGTCGGCTGCTTATGTGATGGAGGGTTTGTTTACCATTGCGGCAGGCACTGACAATCTCAACTCCTTTTGTTTTGATCTGAATCTCGACAGCGCTTCCGTCGATCAAAACAAGATCAACACTTGGGCCATGAATGTGGACCTTGGGGCGGTGGCCGGCCAAGGGGTGATGAAACACATGGGTTTCGTAAACGGCGGGTTTAACCAGATTGGTGAAACGGTGATTGATTGGGGCCAGAAAGGAAACGAATATCTGCTTCGCGTGGCGGTGAACGTTGACGAAAATGGCAATAAGGCTCCGGCCATGATGACGGTTACCGTGTTTGACAAGGGGGTGGAAGTGGAGCGTTTCACGGTCAACTACGAGGCGTTTCCGTATCAACCGCCTGCCGGTGGAAAAGCAAAGATCGGCGCCAACACGCACGGAACCAACTGGAGCCTGCGATCGTTACGTGTGTACACATTTGACTAACCTGACAGCGAAGGCGCACTTCGCGGCCCCATTCGAATGAGGGTAACTTCAGCGCCCCGCAACGAGCTGAAATGCCCACTCACCTGACACGTCGTATTCAACACGGAGTTCCCCAGCGGCGCATGCGCCTCATTCGAACGGCGAGTAACTCGTTGCGGTTGAGTTGTCGATGCAGCAGAAAAGAGCCCGTTCTGGGACGTCCGGCGACTTGAGATGTCCATCACGTCGCCATCCACCGGTCTCGCCGGTCTCTCGTTTTCGTCGTGGCTGCGCTCGCCACAGAACTCCATCTGGAGAACCCGACGCGCCACGCTGTTCGCTTTTCCGCTTGGCGACGGGCAAGGGTGTCCCAAACGTCTCGACAAGACTGGATCCGTGCCTTGAAGAACGTTCCGCTAAAGGGAAGTTACCTAGGAGGCGCGGAGATCACGGAGATCCACGGAGTTTTTTTGTATTTTAGGCTGCAATCGTCTCGCACCACGTGACCGATCCCTGTCAGGCCGGGAACACGGCTGATGTGTACCCATTGCAGCCAAAGAAACAAAAAACTCCGTGTTCCTCTGTGTCCTCCCGGTGGTGAAGAGACGTCACAGGCATCCAGGCGCTTCAGGTCTTGGCGTGACGCGTCAGTGGTCGCTCTGGGTTTCTTACTCGAATGAACATGCTTCGGCGTAGCCGAGGGAGCAGGCTTTTTGACGGTATAGTTTTTCTTTTGCAGGGTCGGGCTCCACATCGGTCCCCCACCTGTATAAGTTGGCCGTGCGGTGGCAGGCTTCCCCGTTATTCAGATCGCAGCCGCGGAGATACCAGACGAGCGCTTCTGGGTCGTTTTCGGCCCCAATAATGGCCAGATCGAGCGCGCCACCCACCCGAAGGCACGCTTCGGCGTTGCCCCCTTTGCAGGCGGTCATTTGGTCCTGGTGCTCTTTGGCAACACTCACCGAAACAAGCAATAAGCCCGACGCCGCCAGGGCGGCTATGCCTGCCCCCAATGCAATTCTACGCCGACTTGACTGCTCACGTTTTCGCGCTGCAAGCATATCGGCCAAAGAGAGAGCCTGTTCAGCAGCGCTCGCCGCCTGAGAACGCAGGTCCATTCCAAGAACGTTGTCCGCGTCGCAATAGGCGCAGTTGACAATTAACCCGTCGGCGGGAGGTAAAGGTCCACCGCATCGGCGGCACGCCCATTGACCGGCAGTAGAGAGCGCTCTGGCGCCGAAGTTGGTGGCCAGAAGGCGAAGAGCGCGGCGATTTGTGAGCGCCGCGCGCGCGGCAAAATAAGCCGCGGCTGTTCCAAACCAACCGGCCGCCAACATCCACCCAAGTTCAAACGTATCGGTTTTGGAAAAGCCGAGCCACACAATGGGAAGGTTGGCCACAACCCAAACAGTTAGACATACCGCGACAACAACAACAAAAGTGCGGTTGATCGAAATGGCGCCGGGCTGATCAAGCAGCGTGCGTACACTTGTTTCAAAGAAGCTGTTCGATTGATAAAGCGACCTTTGAGCTGAAATACGTGCCCTTGTTTCAGCAGGGACTTCGTTGCAGGTTCCACATGCCAAACATGTCAACTGCGGCAGGTCATTGGGGGTGAGAGGAGCGCCGCACTTGACGCAAACAAGCATGTTGGGAGCTTTGGCAGGAGGGTCGTTGACCTTACCTACCCGTGCGACAATGGTGCCGAGAAGCGCGTCGAGAGATCGCTGCTCCGCGGGATGAACCGCCTCGGCAAGCACCCATGTTCGGCCGGCCTTGGTAGTCAGGTGCAATTTGCGAACCGGCACAGGTGTGTCGGGGGCCAACTCCAACGCATTTGCAAGCAGCGCCGAAAGCGCGAGGAAAAAGGCGTTTGCCGCAACACGTTCCAAACCGAATCGGCTTTCGGTAATCGTTTCAGCTCGGGTTCGTTCGGCGTCGATTTCTTCCCATGAAAGCTGGAGGCCATTGTGTACACCGCCCTCGATTGTGAGGTGGGTGTCCGTGAGAACTGCATCGGCGGCGCGTGTTCGAAACGCCCTGACACCTTCCCAGAGCGCGAGCGCCGCGAGGAACAGTCCACCCCCAAACAGGCTCACGCCAAGCGCTCGTTGGTCAGGCTTGAAAGCGTGTACACCCAGTGCCCCCATCACAACGCCGGGCGCGAAGGTGGCCGCTGCTTTTCCAAGATCCGCCAGCGCGGATGTTCCCACCTGAACGGGCAGACGGACGTTCATGATTCACCTCGACGGTATGAGAGGCAAGCTACTATGCGAGGTTGGTGGATCCCATGAGAAATTCATCCACGGCGCGGGCGGCTTCCCGTCCTTCCCGTATAGCCCACACCACAAGCGACTGACCGCGGCGCATGTCACCCGCGGCAAACACTTTGGGATGGTTGGTGACGTAACACGGGGCCGACGCTTTGACGTTGCCACGCGCATCTAGGTCAATACCAAGTTCTTGGAGCAAACCTTGTTTTACAGGGTGGAGATATCCAAGCGCTAGCAAAACCAGATCCGCGGGAACGCTAAATTCAGACCCCGGAATTTCAACGGGTCGAACCACTCCCGTTTCGTCGGGGCGAAAATCCAAGCGCGCGGCGTGCAGGGTTTTCACCTTGCCATCTTCTCCTGAAAAGCCTTTGGTAACGACGGCGAACTGCCTTGCAGCGCCTTCTGCGTGCGACGACGAAGTGCGCAGTTTGTTGGGCCACAGAGGCCATGTAAGAGCCTTGTTTTCGAGGTCAGGCGGCTCGGGCATCAACTCAAAATTGGTCACCGACAAGGCGCCCTGACGAATGGCTGTTCCTATACAGTCCGACCCTGTATCCCCACCGCCGAGCACCACCACATGTTTGCCCGTGGCAACAATTTGGTTGGGCACTTCGTCGCCCGCAACGCGTCGGTTTTGCTGGCGCAGATACTCCATCGCAAAGTGTACACCTTCCAACTCGCGCCCCGGCACGGGTAGATCGCGCGGGTGTTCGGCCCCGCCCGCAAGAACCACCGCGTCAAAGTCGCGCACGAGATCGGCGCCGGGAAGGTTGACCCCCACATGTACACTGGTATGGAAGGTAACCCCTTCCGCAAGAAGTTGAGAAAGTCGCCTGTCTAGTATATGTTTTTCGAGCTTAAAATCGGGGATTCCGTAGCGAAGCAATCCGCCGATTCGATCAGCCTTTTCAAACACGCTGACCGTATGACCTGCACGGGCAAGTTGTTGAGCGCATGAAAGCCCGGCCGGCCCCGACCCCACAATCGCTACCCGTTTTCCGGTGCGACTTGTGGGCGTTTGGGGGGTAACCCATCCTTCTTGAAAGCCGCGCTCGATAATGGTTTGTTCAATGGTCTTGATCGTAACGGGTTGGTCGTTGATATTCAGGGTGCACGCGGCCTCACACGGCGCTGGGCACACTCTCCCCGTCACTTCAGGGAAGTTGTTGGTGGAGGATAAAATTCCGAGGGCGCGTTTCCACTGGTCTCGGTAAACAAGGTCATTCCAGTCGGGAATGATGTTGTTGACTGGGCAGCCGTTTTGACAAAACGGTATACCGCAGTCCATACAGCGGGAGGCCTGCGTTGCCACGGCGTTGGGAGCCATGGGCAATGCCAACTCACGGTAGTGTTGAATGCGCTCCTGCACAGGCATTTGCGGCGCTTCGGCGCGCTTTACTTCTAAAAAGCCGGTGACCTTACCCATGGCTTACCTCTCGGGCGCGGCGGCGCCTTTTCTCAAAGCAGCGATCTCCCACCCGTGAGGTTTGGCGACTCTGGGTAACCCCGACATCGCCGGACGCCGGTCTCGCCGGACTCTCGTTTTCGCCTCGGCCGCGATTCCACAAAACACCTCGTGGAGAAGGCTGCAAGGCCGCGCTCTTCGCTTTTCCACGCGGCAACGGGCAAGGGTGTCCCATAGGTTTCAACAAGACCTGAAGCCGTGCTTCGCAAGAGGTGGGGTGGCTGCCATTGCTTGTTTTGCTTCTAGAAGAACGCGGCGGTATTCACGAGGCATGACCTTTACAAACTGCGTTCTATATTTTTCAAAGTCATCCAAGATGGCGCGCGCCCGCGCGCTGCCTGTATAGAAAAAGTGTTTTGCCAACAAATCGCGAACCACGGCCGCGTCGGTTTTCCCCTCGTGCAGAAGCGCATCGGGGGGGAGGTGGTCGTCGTTTAAGAGGGGCTCCAAGTCGACCATTTGACGGTTGCAACGGAGTTTGAAGTCGCCCGATGTGTCCATGACGTAGGCCACTCCACCGCTCATGCCTGCGGCAAAGTTTCGACCCGCTTTTCCAAGCACAATCACGGTGCCACCTGTCATGTACTCACAACCGTGATCGCCCGTTCCTTCCACAACGGCGTGGGCACCTGAATTGCGAACGGCAAACCGTTCACCCGCAACACCGCGAAGGTACACTTCACCCGAAATGGCACCGTACAAAACGGTGTTTCCAACAATGATGTTTTCTTCTGGGACAATGGGGCAGTCGCGCGGTGGGTAGGCGATAATTCTACCCCCTGACAATCCTTTACCCACGTAGTCGTTGGCTTGACCTTCAAGCTCCAGGGTAATTCCACGCGCTAAAAACGCTCCGAAACTGCCGCCTGCGGTTCCGCGCGCTGTGATTCGAATGGTGTCGTCGCGCAAACCTGAATGGCCATACCGGCGCGCCACTTCACCCGACAACATGGCGCCGACGGCTCGGTGGATATTGCGAATGGGAACGTCAAACGCAACGGGAACCTGGTTGACAAGGGCGGGTGTGGCTTCTTCAATTAAGCGGTGATCCAAGGCTTTTTCAAGGCCGTGATCCTGCGATTCACTCGCGCGGATGGCCACACCGGGCGGTGCGTGCGGTCGGTATAAAACGCGCGAAAAGTCGAGCCCGCGGGCCTTGTAATGCTCCACGCCTCGGCGCACGTCGAGCATGTCGGATCGACCCACCATTTCGGCAAAGGTTCGAAAGCCCATTTGGGCCATGTACCCGCGCACTTCTTCGGCAACGAAGAAGAAATAATTGATAACGTGTTCAGGTTTGCCTGCAAAGCGCTTTACCAATTCTGGATCTTGGGTGGCAATGCCCACCGGGCAGGTATTCAGGTGGCATTTGCGCATCATGATGCAGCCTTCAACCACAAGAGGTGCGGTGGCAAACCCCATTTCGTCGGCGCCGAGGAGAGCCGCGACCACCACGTCACGCCCGGTTTTCATTTGGCCGTCGGCCTGAACAAAAATGCGACCGCGAAGGCGGTTGAGCACAAGCGTTTGTTGGGCCTCGGCGAGCCCCAGCTCCCACGGGGCGCCCGCGTATTTTACAGATGAAAGGGGAGAAGCACCGGTGCCGCCGTCGTGACCTGAAATGGTCACATGGTCGGCGTGGGCCTTGGCAACGCCCGCTGCAATGGTGCCAACGCCCACTTCAGACACCAACTTGACGCTGATGCGAGCGCGCGGGTTGACGTTTTTCAGGTCGTGAATGAGCTGCGCCAAGTCTTCAATAGAGTAGATATCGTGATGGGGAGGAGGAGAAATCAGACCCACACCGGGAATAGAATGCCTTATTTTGGCGATGTATTCGCTCACCTTGTGACCGGGCAGTTGTCCACCTTCACCCGGTTTTGCCCCCTGAGCCATTTTGATCTGAATGTCGTCGGCGTTGACGAGATATTCTGCGGTGACGCCAAACCTACCCGCGGCCACCTGTTTAATGGCCGACCGCATGGAGTCACCGCTTGGAAGGGGTTTATACCGCTCCGGGTCTTCACCCCCTTCACCGGTGTTGGATTTGCCGCCGATGCGGTTCATGGCGATGGCAAGGGTAGAATGGGCTTGATGCGAGATGGACCCGAGCGACATAGCGCCGGTGGCAAACCGTTTGACAATTTCAGACGCGGGCTCCACTTCGGACAGATCGATGGGTTGGTGGGCCGTTTTGATTTCAAAAAGGCCGCGAAGGGTCATTAAACGCCGGCTCTGATCATTGATGAGTTGACTATACTCTTTGTACGTTTGAGGATTGCCCGAGCGGGTGGCATGTTGAAGTTTTGAAATGGACTCGGGTGTCCACATGTGACGTTCACCCCGAACGCGGTAGGCGTAATCTCCACCGGGTTCGAGGTCGTTTTTGAGCAAATCCGCATCACCGTAGGCGAGCTGGTGGAGGCGAAATGTTTCTTCTGCAATTTCTTGCAGACCAATGCCCTCCACAACCGACGATGTGCCCGTGAAGTATTTATCGACGAACGACGACTTGAGGCCGACGGCTTCAAAAATTTGGGCACCGCAATAGGACTGGTAGGTGGAAATGCCCATTTTGGACATGACCTTGAGGAGCCCTTTGGAGATGGCTTTGATATAACGGGCGGAGGCTTCTTGATGAGTACACCCATTGGGTAGAAGATCACCGAGTGTACCCAACGTGGCAAACGCCAAGTTGGGATGAATGGCTTCGGCTCCGTAGCCCGCAAGGAGGGCAAAATGATGCACTTCGCGCGCGGATCCGGTTTCAACAACCAAGCCTGTTCGAGTTCTGAGCCCGGCGCGCACGAGGTGTTGGTGAACGTCGCTTGTGGCTAGGAGAGCCGGAATGGCAATGTGGTCTTTTCCCACCTCGCGATCGGACAGGATGATAATGTTGACCCCACCGCCGCGAACGACATTTTCAGCGTCGGCCGAGAGCTTGGCGAGCGCCGCTTCCATCCCCGACGCGCCCCACGAAGCGGGGTAACACATGGACAAAACCACCGACCTGAAATGCCCTTTTGTGAGTTCTTCGGCCCGGCGAAGCTTTTCCATATCTTCGAAGGTGAGAATGGGTTGGCTCACCTCCAGGCGCATGTTTGGACCGCTCTCATCAAGGGCCAAAATGTTGGGGCGCGGGCCGATAAACGACACGAGCGACATGACCGTTTCTTCGCGAATAGGGTCAATGGGAGGATTGGTTACCTGGGCAAAGAGCTGCCTAAAGTAGTTATAGAGGGGTTTGGGTTTGTCTGACAATACAGCGAGCGGAGTATCATCACCCATACTACCCACGGCTTCTTGACCTGTGGCGGCCATGGGAGCCAAAATGAGACGCAAGTCTTCTTGGGTATACCCAAAGGCCTGTTGGCGATCTAAAAGCTTGTTTCCATCGGGAACAGGCACACTGTCGGGCGTGGGAATATCACCGAGGCGCAGTTGCGTTCTGTCGAGCCACTTTTGGTAAGGTCGGTGTTTGGCGTACCTGTTTTTGAGGTCTTTGTCGTCGATAATTCGGCCTTCATCAAGGTCGATGAGCAACATCTTACCGGGTTGAAGGCGCCACTTCTTTTTTATTTTTCGTTCTGGAATGTCGAGAACGCCTGCTTCAGAAGCTAAAATCACATGGTCATCGTCGGTGAGAATGTACCTTGCCGGGCGAAGGCCATTTCGATCGAGCATGGCGCCGATGACTCGGCCGTCTGTAAAGGCCATGGCGGCAGGACCATCCCACGGTTCCATAAGGGCGGCGTGGTACTCGTAGAACGCGCGGCGCTTGTCATCCATGAGGGGGTTATCGGCCCAAGCCTCGGGGATCATGAGCATCATCGCATGGGGAAGGGAGTATCCACCGAAGTAGAGCAGTTCGAGCGCGTTATCAAAAGAGGCCGAGTCACTCTGACCGTCGTAGATGAGGGGCCAGATTTTATACAACCCTTCACCGAGCAGCTTGGAAGCAATGTTTTGTTGGCGCGCTCTTATCCAGTTGACATTGCCGCGCAGGGTATTGATCTCCCCATTGTGCGCGATTAATCTAAAGGGATGCGCCAAATCCCATGTGGGAAACGTGTTTGTTGAAAAGCGCTGGTGCACCATGGCAAGCGCGGACTCTACCCGTTCATCTTTGAGGTCGAGGTAAAACTCTCCCACCTGATGGGCGAGCAACATGCCCTTATACACAATGGTTCGCGCTGAAAAACTGGGCACATAAAACTGCCCGGCGTTGGAGATATTCAGGGCGCGAATGGCGTGTCCGGCGCGCTTTCGAATGACGTAGAGCTTGCGTTCAAACGCTTCAACATCTGGAGTTGAGAGGCCGCGGGCCACAAAGAGTTGGCGAATGACAGGTTCACTCGCTTTGACATTTTCACCGAGGCCCGCGTTGTTGACAGGCACGCTGCGCCAACCGAGCACTTCTTGACCTTCGGCGATAACGGCGCGTTCAAGTTCGTGTTCGCAGGCGGCGCGCGCTCCGGGATCGCGCGGCAAAAACACCATGGCAACGCCGTATTCACCCGGGTCTGGCAGAGTGATTTTAAGAGCGGCGCACTCTTCAACGAAAAAAGTGTGGGGGACTTGAAGGACGATGCCCGCTCCATCGCCGTGCAAAGGATCGGCCCCGACAGCGCCGCGATGGGTAAGGTTGATTAAGATTTGAAGGGCCTGCGAAACAATAGCGTGGCTCTTTTTATCGAGGATATTTGCGATGAACCCGAGCCCACATGCGTCGTGTTCGTGGCTTGGGTTGTATAGGCCTTGGCGGGGAGGCAGGGCAGAAGCAGTCACGGCAAACGTCCTTGGCAGTGTTTTGGTGAACCTGCCGCGGGCACGTTATGCCAAACCGCGTCAAAAAAACAGTCCTGTTTTGTCGCGACGCATCATTTTTATGACCACCTGACACGTTGTATTCAACGCGGAGTTCCCCAGCGGCGCATGCGCCTCATTCGAACGGCGAGTAACTCGTTGCGGTTGAGTTGTCGATGCAGCAGAAAAGAGCCCGTTCTGGGAGGTCCGGCGACTTGAGATGTCCATCACGTCGCCATCCACCGGTCTCGCCGGTCTCTCGTTTTCGTCGTGGCTGCGCTCGCCACAGAACTCCATCTGGAGAACCCGACGCGCCACGCTGTTCGCTTTTCCGCTTGGCGACGGGCAAGGGTGTCCCAAACGTCTCGACAAGACTGGATCCGTGCCTTGCAGAACGTTCCGCTAAAGGGAAGTTACCTAGGAGGCACGGAGATCACGGAGATCCACGGAGTTTTTTTGTATTTTAGGCTGCAATAGGCTCGCACAGCGTCGTCCATCACCTGTCAGGATTGGGATCACGGATATGTGTACCCATTGCAGCGAAAGAAACAAAAAACTCCGTGTCCCTCCGTGTTCTCTGTGATTCTGTGGTGAAGAGACGTCACGGGTGTCGAAACGCGTCAGGTCTTGGCATGACGCTACTGGCAGGGCTTTTTGGCGGCCTTGACGAAGGGTGTGGCGTCGCCGATGGCACATACCAACTCTGGAAAGGCGGTTTCGAAAACCAGCCTCTCCACAAGGCCGTTGGGTTTTGAAACCAAGGGGCCGAGTTTGACAGACAGGGTAGGATTTTGCTCAATCACGGCTTTGAGCGTTTTTGGGTCAGTCCAAAGTTCGGCGGCGGCGCGGTCCAAGTTGAGTGACAACTCAAAGTCTTCACTTCTGTCAAACACGGGGTCTACCCCTCCCGCGTCGGCGCCCGCCTCGGCGCGCGCGGCAATGTAGTCGTCCCTGTCAGACAACTGCAAATCTGCCATTTCTTCTGCGATTGGGTAGAGATCCAAAGCGGCCTGAAACACCTCTTCGTTAAACGACGCCTGGTGTGTCACAACGTGACTTCGGACGAGGTCGTCTTTTAGGAGAATGCCGTCGATATGGCAGGACATGCACGATCTACCCGCTCGAACGGCGCCGTCATTTTGTTTGGGGTCGGACACAATGTTGGTGGGCGCCGCGTCGATTCGCGCTCCGCCGGCTGTATAAATCGCAAACGCGTGGAGGCCGTTGGGTAGGGTGAAGATCGCTTCACCTCCGTCGTGGACAAATTGGGACGGTGCGCCCACGGAAAGAACGGGTCCGACAGGGTTTTCGAACACGTTGCGTACACCGACTGAAGACGAAAAGTCGTAGCTCAACCAATACGAACCAAAGAGCGACGGGTGCCGTTCAAGAACGCGATTGTGGAGCGCAACGCCGGAGTTGTTGAACCCGGCGCGGGCGACAAGGCGATTTTGGATATTGCTTTTCACGCCCGCTCCAACAAGTTTTTCGACAGCCGTTGCCGTGTTGGGCAACCGAAGCATGTCGTAGTAGAGCGGTGGGAGGGACGCGGCATCGATAAACCAGTCGGCATGGATCCACGGTAGAGTTGTATTTGTTTCTTCGGCAAGAAATTGGGCGTCGGGATGATTTTCATAGAGAGTGCCGAATGGGTAGTTTTTTAATAACTTCTCCCAAAGGTCTGACCCTGCAATGCCGGCGATCGCCTGCCATTGATAGTCGTCGAGTTCAATGCGAAACACCGTATTTCGGGGTGAATCAACAGGGGTTGGAACGGTCACGTGGGCCTGCCACGACAGGCTGTTGGTAAGCTTGGAAAGAGCTTGACGGTAGCGTTCGAGAGCTGTGTTGGACTGGTTTGCATTGTAGAGGTGGGAAAGGACGAAATACCTGGTTCGAGCCCTGCGCACCGGCGAGAGAGTCTCGAGGTCGGCGCGCATCAGGTCAAACACTTCGTCGATACCCACGGGCGTGTGCGGTTCGTCGGGTTCTTTGTACGAAGCTCCACACGCGATCCACTGTCGAATCAGCTCCACTTCTGGGGGAGAAGGGCGCGGTTCTTCACCCGTGGGCGGCATTTCTCCAAGAGCGGCGCGTTGGTAGAGGGGCGACTTTTCAGGTGCGCCGACAACGATTATTCCATCGGCGATCATGGCCTCAGTGTCATGCACATTCAGACCCGCAGTGGCGGGATTTTTCTGACCGTGGCAGCGATAACAGTACGAGGTGAGAACCGCTCCCGCCTGCTCAGTTAGATTGGAAGCACATTCCAATGTGGGATCTTCGATTTCGGCAGGTTCCGTGGATGTGGAAGGCTCGTCGCTTGTTGAATCACCTTGCGATGCGGAGTTTTCCGGCGGAGACGTTTCTACCACGACATCGTCGGGGCGTTCTTCGGGCAAACATGCCGTAAACAGGCCTGACAGAAGGGCTGTGATCACCACCGAGCCAACACAGCGAAGCCGGTGAAATCTGCCCGGCGGCGCGGGGGGCGTTGCGGGGGGCGCGCCCCCCGCCCCTGAATGATGGGGGAACGGATATGTCAAATTGGATGGTTGGGTTTTGCCTTGATGATAGGTAGACGTGGACATGGCTTCCTCCTGACGGTCGGCACCGAGCCCGGAAAGGGCTGTGCGTTTGAAGTGAGCGCCATGGTTGGGGCGGGGTTTGTGGGGCTCCCCCGGGGTGATGTTTTTTTTGGAAAGACAAATGCGGAGCGCGTTCGTTATGGTAAAACGGTGAAGCCGCGTTTGGTCGTCACGGGGCTTTTCACATGAATGGCGCGGGGCGCGGCGGGCCCGGAGTCGCCCAGGTGGAGAGAAGTGTGAATGTGAGAAGCGTACACATTGCTTCAGTTACCCTCTTTGGCATGGCGGGTTTGTCGTGCGGTGGGGGTTCAACTCCACCCGGTCGGCCCGCCGATGCGGGAATTGTTGTTGCCATCCCACCGGCGGCTGCGATGACCGGCGAGGCGATGGTAGATCCCCCGCCCGGGCCTACAAAATCCGAGGAAATGACCGTTGCTTCGTGGCCGCTGCCAGCCGCCGTGACAGAAGGGGCAAATGGGGCGCAAAAGGCTTGTTTGGCGGCTCTGACAAAAGAAGAAAAAGGGGATGTTTCGAGCCCTCCAAATAGTCCAATTGTAAACGACATGCCGTTTCGAGGCTGTTTCGCGTCGAAAGGGGGAGCGTGGGGGGTGGTTACCCATGTGTCAGAGTACCAAGTTGTTCCGATGTTGCCCGGCTTGGCGTCACAGCAATGTCAAGAAGACGAAAACTGCTTGGTAGAGCCCACTCAAGAGGGGCATCTGATGTACTTTACCGACAAAGGGAAAGCGATTTCAGGTCCGTACATTCAACGGGTGGGTGACGGTCTGAGGGACGGTTCATTGGCTTTGTACGACTATGATGGGGACGGCACCGACGAGGTGGTTTTGTTGTCGGATGAGGAAAGTGTGTACACTTTGAAAGAGGGTAAGATCGGTTTTTATACGGCGGTGGCAAAACTCAACTTTACTCGCGTTGTTGACGCGGACGGCGACGCTATTCCCGATCTCTTGTTAAAAAACCCTTACCAACAACCGGAAAGGGGCGCGTTTGGGTGCGGGAGACGTTCGGGCGCTCCCCTGTTTATACCCAACGTGGATGTGCTTGCGGTGGCGCATGGTCTACCCAACGGCACGTTTTCTACCACCGACGCGGCGGCAACCGAGCGGGCCCGAAAGGTCTGTCTGATGTCGCCGGTTCAAATTGTCAAACGAAACGCAAAAGGCTTCGTTGACCACGAAGCGACGTGGAAAAACATTGCGTGCGCTCGGCTTTGGGGTCAAAGCGAAACCGACGTTCGCAAGCAACTCGACGCGAATTGTGGTCAGTTTCCGCGCGACGAAGACACGTGTGAACGGCTTTTTGATGTTCAGGAAGATAAGGTGTTTGACTATTGTGTGGGTAGGGCGTGGACGGATGACTGGCTGGCAGTTATACCGCCCGTGAGTATTAAGTAGAAAAGATCTTGTCCACGGTGGAGGCAGTGGAGGCGCGCAGCGAGGACGCGTCAGCGGGGCGCGCAGTAGAAAAACACCAGTCACCTAGCTCCTTATCAGGGCGCTTTTGAGCGCCTGGATATCCACTTCTAAGGGTTTACCTTTGACAATGGATTCCAGCGCGGACTCGATCATTGTGCGCTCGGACCCGTCGCTCAGAAGGAACTCTTCAACGATCACCTCTCGGGGAACGCCTGCAAAAAGCAGCGCTGTTGCAACCACCAACCCGGTGCGATCGCGACCGGATGTGCAGTGGATGTACACAGGCCACATGGTTTGAGGATTGGCGAGAGCGGAAAGGGCTTTGGATATCCAGGTTCTTACTTCACGGAGTGAAGTGTTGTAATTTTCAACGTCGTTTGCGGCTGGAACGTGAATGTAGTTGACCCCGCGAAGATGGGTAGGGTCGGGGCCCTGTCTGAGGTTTAGAATTGTTTTGGGGTTGCCCAACTCGGCCGCGGTGGCGAGCAGGTCAAACTTACCACCGCGGTGGAGTTTACCCATAGGGATGGGCGGGGGATCGATCCAGAGACTCAGCGCTTCACCCACGTCGCGAAAGTTGGCTGTTGTCTCGGATGGAGTCATGTTACGGCAGAGTGGAAACGTCGCGTTGGGGCGGCGGGGCCGACCACGCGAAGGGTTTACCTGTACAGTCGTTGGCGCTTTGGCACAGGTCGGCGGAAAGGAAGGTTCCACCGCTCGCGAAATAGCGGCCTACCATGTGGAACATGAAGAGGCCGATGTCGAAGGTTTTTTGATTGTCGCAGCCGCAGGGATCTCCCTCGCCCGGGGTTGCGCATGTGGCTTTGCACTGCTTGCGGAAGCGATCTGTCATTTCACCGGGTTGGTCAAACCCGTGTTGACCTTCAGGCACTGTATACGGGAAGATCGCGGCGGACTTTCCACCGAGGGCGTCGGTTTTGTCCATTCCCAAGCGGTAGGGATTTTCTTTTCGAGGAATGCTTGCACCCCAGAGGTCAGTTCCTTGGCTGAAGTTTTCGATATCCAGGTGAACAGGGTTGCCGCTTGGGTCAAAATACCGGCCGATGTTGTAGGCCGCTTCGGCGGTATAATCGTCGAGCAACTCTTGGTTGACGGGTTTACCGTAGCGAGCGTCGGTGCGCATAAAGTCAATTAACCCGGCGGCGCGGGCGTACGTGATCCCGGATGAAACGGGAACGTTCATGTCACCCATGGTTGTAATGACAAGCGAGTGGGTGCCTGTCTCTTCCCCGTTTCCAAATTTGAGCGGTTGAAGGAGCGCGTAACGGGCAAAGTTGGCGGGGTCGCCGAGATCGATAATCAGCTGCCCAATGCCCTGGAAACGCCGAAATTCAGGATTGGCGCGGCGAAGGCCCAACCCTTCTGTCACAGCGCTGAGAGGGGTGCCTTTTTCAATATCCACGTTTTGGAATACGCCGCCGATTTCCCACGTTTTGACGGTCGCAGTTGCGCCCGGTGCGCTCTCTTTCAACTCACATTCAGTTCCCTGAATTTGTTCACCCTGGTAGAACGAAATTTCAACCGGGTCGTTGACATCACACGCGACGGATGCGCGCACGGTGCCTCCGGGCAGGACATACCCACAGCCGCGTTCACCACTGCGTAGGTTGGTGACAATCATGGTGTCACTTTCTTTGACGCCTTCGACATCTGCGATGGGTAGAATGCGAGCATCGTTTAGGTCGGGCGCGATTTGTTCAAGGCGGGTTTTGCCGGTGGCTGAATCGATTGTGCCGGCGAAGAGCGGGCCCATTCCGCGGAGAATAAAGGCTTCAGGCACGCCACCCTGTTTGGAGCGAATGCCGATGTCTCCCAATCCGCCGCCGCCGGACACAGGTGCAACGGCGGTGAGTTTGGGTTCTACCCCGGCCATGTACATGCTCATGATGCCGCCGAGCGAACCTCCCATCATGTGCCATTCTGCCGAGCCGCCCGCATCGATATTCCCATCGGCGTCAAAGTCACCGGCAATTTCGTTTTGACCGTCACCGTTTACGTCATATTTCCACTTTGTCTTACCGTCAAATGCGGAAAATACGCGGATAAGCTGCATGTAGTCGAGAGCGCTCTGACGAACCATGTCGCGGGTATGGAAGAGGTAGGCACTCCAATAGTCGGCACCCGAGTCTTTGTTGCCGTCGTTGTTTTGGTCAAACGCCCGGTCTTTGAATACGGCTTCTGCTCCGGCGCCGATGCCAAATCCGCCGAGGACACCTTTGGCAAGAGTGGCCGTGGCGTTGTCAACGTTGATGCCGTGGGAAGGGCAGTCAATAGACAGAGTTGCGAGGCCGTGGGTAGCCAGGAAACCGGCAAACTGCATACCGTCGAAACGGCTGCTTCCATACCCATGGCCGACAATGACAGTGGGGGCGGGTTTACCCTCTTTGCGAACGCTGACTTCTTTGCGTGGAACGGCGAGGGTAAAGTAGACCGTTTCAGGGAAGGTGGGCGCCGCCGTGGAGTGGAGGTTTCCGGGCCAGCTTTGGTCGTCGTAGGGAAGGAGGTTGCCTTCATCATCGCGACGGGCAAAAAGCTGGGGAGATTGGAAGCTGCCGACGACAAAGTAGTCGACATATTCGTAGCTTTTCAGGGCGACTTTGTACCCCTCAGAATCGGGGTCTTGGCCGAGAAGATTTTCTAAAACGGTGGGGAGAGCTTTGAGCCAATCTTCACCGTACATGACATTCAGGTTAACGGCGCCGGGGTAAGATTCTGCATCGCGCATTTGTTCAATACTTCCCACTTCTGCCGGGAAGTCTTTGCCCAGGTGGGCCTGCGGGCCGATGCCGTAGAGGCCGTCGCGTACGGCGACCATGTCGGACTGGACGGTTTGGGTTGTAAAGGTATAGGTGAACGCCACATCGTCGAGAGTTAACCCTTTGGGGAGCACCGAAATGAGCGGACGAAGCGCTTCTGTTTGGGCGGTATGATTGATGTAAGGGTAAGGTGAACCAACGGGGTTGCCGGCCTCGTCTTTGAGGCGTCGCGTGACAACCACGGCGTAGGTGGTGCGCTCTTCGAGCGGGGTCATGGGGCGAACAATGAGGGTGTTGGTTTCACGCTCGTAGAAGGTCATGAGCGCGTCGGCGCGAGCGGCAAGATCGGTAGGATCGGGATCTGCACCGGGGAGATAGTTGGGAACGTCGAGCACGCCGTCGGCGTCGGTGTCTTCACCGGGATCGAGAACGCCGTTACCGTTTTTGTCTTCGTCCGCTTCTTCGTACAGGATGGACAGGGTGTCTACCCGAGGGTCGTTTTTCCAGTAGTTATCGCGGCGCTGAAGCACAACGGGGTAGTTGCCGTTGCCAAGGTCAAGCGCGCGCTTTTCACCGTAGTTGGCACTCTTTTGGTCAACATTGACAAGGTACACAACATCGTTGTCAAAGTTGTAATCGGCGTCGCGGTGGCCGCTCAGGATGGACTGGACATCAAGCGGTTTGCCCTGAAATGGGATGGCGATGGGTTGATAGACGCCCCAACCGTCGAGCTGGTCAATACGGCGGCGAACCCCCGACTCAAATGCGGTGGGCGACACCATGGAGGCATTAATGCGGCGACCGGTGGCCGAACTTTCATCATACCGGGTGGCAATGTCATTGGGGAGCGGTATGTCGGGCAGGGGTTTGTGGTAGAAATCCATTTTGACGGTGGTTTCAGCCGCCTGCGCTGGGGCAAGCCCCTCCACTTGTAAACCCGTACAACTGGGGCCGGCAAAAGCCGCGGTGACAAGTGTACACAGTGGAGCAATAACAGCGCCCTTCCACGTGGAAGAAAGGGAAAAACGCGAGGCATGAGGGGTGCGGATCAGGTAGTTTCTCACGTTGGTTCTCCTTCTCGATCTTAGAGCTTAAAGCCCAGGAGGGCGCGGCCACCAAGTACGGGATCCATTGTTTTGCCTTCTACGTCGACGAAGGCGTCACCGGGTAGAAAGAGTGCACCTTCAACCCCGAGGGTTAGCTCGGTGCCGCCGAGAATCATGCGATGGCGGGCTCCCAAGTCGATTTCTGTACCGAGGTAAGATCCGGGTTTGCCGCCGAGAGAATTGGTGATGATCCCGCCGCTCACGCGGCTGTTCAACGGGTCAAACAGGGGGGCCTGACTCCATGCGAGTAGGAGGCCCGCTGTTGCTTCAAGCCCGTCGACGGGGCGGTACATAAAACGCGGGAAGAGCACGAAGGCATTGGAAGGTGAACCGCGGGTGGGTAGACGGTCAAGGTCTTGAGCGGGTTCACCCACAAGTTCTAGATTGGCGGCGGTGACGGCGGAACGGCCCGTTTGGGCGGCCATCACGTACCTGAATAACAAGAGGCCCGTTTCGAAGTTGGGATCGGCCTTGAAGGCGGATTGAACCTGGTCATCGGGGTTGCCGTCGCCGGAGAAGTAGAGAAGATCGATCACGCCGCCGAAGTAGTGTGTACGCAAGGTGGTGCGAAGCGCGGCGCCGATTTGACGGAGTTTGTGAACCGGAAATTCAGGCGTGGGGGCGAGGGTTGTATCACCGGTGACAACGGCCAATTCACCCTCCATGGATACAACGTAGCCCGGCATCACTCGACTATACCGGGCGGTGAAGTCAACAACGGTTGCATCGATACGGGCGCCGCCTTCAGTATCTTGGTGGCGTTGTACAACGAAGAGACCGGCTCCCCACGGTTTACCATACCCAACCGAGGCGGTGCCGATGATTTGGTAGGCACTGTCGCCGGGAAGGAGAACATCGTCTCCCTGAACTTGGTCAACCGCAAACGTGGCGGTAAAGCCGAGATCTGACAGGGGGCCGGTGCCCAAGAAACCGCGCAAAACGCGGTCACCGGAGCGGTTGTCGGCAAACCTTCCACTGCCGGGGGCCCAGTTGCCCTGAGCGCCGTCGTTGGCGAGTAGACCGAGACCGAACTGATTGGTCATAAATCCGCCGCCAATATGGAGGTAGCGGTCAAACGAAGCGCGAAGGTACGCTTTGCGAAGTTGATGATCGATGGCGGGGGAGGAAGCGGGGAGCCCTATGCCTTCTACCGGGGTGTCACTTGCCCAATACCCCGTGGGTAGATCGTGTTCGTACTCGGCGTGGAGGTTCACGTATTTGAGCACCTTCCCCGTGTCAAACTGGGCGCCGAGCCGAACCTGGGGTGAAATGACGGCACCTGTTTGAAAGGTGTTTCCGGTGTTGTCGACGGCAAACGAGCTGACCCCTTCTCCCCGGAAGGCGAGGTGAGCGTAAGCCTGAAGAGCAACTCCGCCGGGTTTGAATGAAACGAGGGGTGTGTACTCACGCGCTCGACCGAATGCCACGAAAGCCGCCGCGGGAACATCGCCGGGTTTGGTCTGCCCCTGAACGGCGTACACTGTTTCAGCCGCGG
Organism: Polyangiaceae bacterium; assembly: GCA_016712345.1. GTDB lineage: Bacteria > Myxococcota_A > Polyangia > Polyangiales > Polyangiaceae > JADJRH01. Next base: position 4,795,349 of record JADJRH010000001.1, on the reverse strand, counting down.
GAGGTGGGGTGGGTGCAGCCGCTTGGGTGGGCGTGGGCGCGGGCGCGGAGGGGACCGCCGGAGGTGGCTGCGGTGGCTCATCGGCGTGCGACGCGATGGGTAGAGCCAGCGTGAGGGCACCGAACGCCGCTGCGTTGAGGAATAGGAGAGGACGTTTCATGTTGGGGTGGAACCTTGAGGAGATCGTCGAAGTTAGCTCACAGCAGCAGCCATGCCCTTGTCAAGGAAACAATTGTCGCCATTGGGGGCGGCGCGTTCAAGCGGCTGCGATCTCAAACACGTGCGCCTGCCATGGCGCCAGAATAACGTGCAGGCCGGGTGAACGGAGGTCCGGCACGTTGCGTGTGTACACAATTCCGGTGAGCTGGTCGAGGAGGGTTACGGTGTCTCCTGAGAGCGGGAGGTGCCCCAGTGGCAGGTAGCCTTGGACATGGCGGTTTGACCAATTGACAACCACGAGGCGGGCGCGGTTTTGATGATGGTAGCTGTGAGCGATCAGCTCTTGATGGCCGTTGGGTTGGAAAGGATGTGGGGTAGCTGGAATGGAATGGTATGTGGAAGGCGGGTATGTGGGGGCGGCCCATTTTGTAAGGAGATTTTGATAAAAATCCCGCAGGTTCAGGTCGGACGATTCTACCGGGCGGCGGTGGAGTTGAACGGGTAACTTGATGCGGTGCCCAAGTTCCTGACCTTCGTGAAGGATCAGCGCGCCTGGAAGGGTGGAAATGAGAATCGCGGCGGCGCGAACACGTTCAGGGCCGAAGGTGACCATGGCGCGCGGTTCGTCGTGATTTTCGAGAAAGCGAACAAGGTGGGACTGGTAGGTGAGATCGGCCTGCAAATGCGCGCGAATAGAGCCTGCACTTTCATGCAGGAGCCTGTCGTACAGGCGTTTGTCGTACGCGAAGTTGAAGCCTTGTTGAATGAGTTGCCATTCTAAATCCCAATACACTTCTGCCATGAAGGTGAAGTTGGGGAAAGCCGATTTGACCGATGGGATGATTTCTTCCCAATAGTCCACGGCGGGTGGGTTGGAAGCGATTTTTCCCCATGTTTTTGAGAACACGGCCGAGGTGAGGAGCATGGCCATGTCACACCGGACACCATCACACTGGGCGGCAATGGAGAGTAGAGTGGAAATGGTGGCGCGCCGAAGCTGCGGGTGAAACGCGTTTACCTGAAGAGTGTCTGTCCACGCGGGAAAATACGGGTCTTTGCCGTGGGCGAAAAAGGCTCCGCCGGGCGCTTGAAAAAACGTGGACGTGTCGGCCTGCGCAACTTCGGGCAAGGCTTGAAGGAGGTATTCGGGGTGGGTTTCCACCCAGGGATGGTCTACCGCGACATGGTTGGGAACGAAGTCGAGGATGAGTTTCATACCGCGGTTCGCGAGGCGTTTTCGAAAAGAAGCCAGGTCGGCCGCGGTTCCAAACATGGGGTCGACCGAATAACCGCGAATGCAATAGGGAGAACCGGCAACGTCGGACGGCTGGACGTTGGGTAGAGCGCGGGTGTACTCTTTTTGAAGATCGGGATGCGTGAGGGCTATTTGGCGACCGGCGGGGCTGCGTTCCCAAACACCCATGAGCCAGACGCAGTTGACTCCCAATTGGGAGATGAGGTCGACGGCGGAATCGGGGATGTCGGCGAGGGTGATGGGAAGGTTGGCCTGGGCGCTGAGTGAATGAAGCCAGGTCGCGGTGTTGACTTGGTAGATTCGCAGCATGAAAAAAGGGGGCGGTTGGTGAGGACTTACCCACCGCGAATGGCTTGAACAAGGTTCATTTGTGCGGCTCGAACAGCCGGGTAGAAACCTCCGACAAGGCCCATGAAAACGGCGGCCGAGATGGATGTGATCATGATGGAGGGGGTAGGTTCAAACGTGAATACTATTTCAGACCAGGTGGCAAAATTGAGCGTGGAAAACCGAACGAAACGCATGGCCAAAGACGCAGCCGCTCCGACCAACCCACCGGCAACGGCGAGTGTCGCCGATTCTAAAAGGAAGGACAGGAGAATAGAGCTGCGCTGAAAGCCGAGCGCTCGCAACGTGGCAATTTCACGCTGGCGATTGGCGATGGAGGCATTCATTGTAATCATGGCCCCAATCATGGCGCCGATTGAAAAGAGCACCGCAATGCCAATGCCCATCACCTTGATAAACAGGCTGGTCATTTCGCTCTGTTTTGCCGCATATTCGGTTTCACGCATGACAACCGCTTCAAGTTGAGGGTTGGTTTCAACAGCGGCCTTGAAGGCATCGAGTTTGGATTCGCCTTCAAGTTTGATGCGTACACTTGAGACAAAGCCTTCCCGTCCAAAGGCCGATGCGGCGACTTTGAGATCGGCCCACACTTCGGACTCGGAGGAAGAACCGCCGTCGTCGAAGATCCCCACAACGGTAACGGGGCGGTTTTTGCGCAGTTCGAACGTTTGATTGAGTTCGAGGCCTTTAAATCGGCCGCGAATGGCCTTGCCAACGATCACTTCATCGGTTCCGGGGCGCGCGGGTCTACCCTCGACAATGCGAACGCCTTTGCGAACCCTTAATACATTGTCGCCGACGCCTCGAACCTGAACGTTGGAAACGCCGTTGGTGCCCATTTTGTCGAGGAGGATGACGACAATGAGTTCACTGGAGGCGAGAGGCTGGCCGTCGTCGTCTTTGGCAACACCGGGATTGGCGACAATCATGCCCACCTGGCTTGATCCGATACCGCTCGACAATTCTGTATCGGAGCCTTTTCGAAGGACAACGGCAACGTCTTCTGCGGCAGCGCGCCCGAGAGTGCGCTCAATACCGTTGGACAACATGAGGGCGGAGGCAAGCACGAATACAACCAGTGCTAGGCCCAAACCCGATGCCAGTGTGGTGGTTTTGCGAACAACGAGATTGCGGATGTTGTACTTGATAGGGATCATGGTAACCGGCTCCCCTCAAGCGATGCGACGAAGCGCATCGGTCACTTTTAGTTTGGAGGCCTGGTAGGCCGGGATCAGTGAAGCCGTTACCGAAAGTCCAACACTGAGCAGAACGGCTGCGACCATTGTTGTTTTTTCGATGCGGAAATAGGGAAACATGGCGCCCATGTTCTCTTCGAGAAAGCGGCCCATTCCCAGCTCAACAAGGGGGTATGCGAGAGCCAATCCAACAACACCGGCCAAGATGCCGATGGTGACGGCTTCACCCAAGATGAACGCAACGATGTGGCGCGGCCGAAATCCGATGGCTCGCAACACTCCGTATTCATTCGTGCGTTCACGAACACCCATGGCGATTGTGTTGCCTAAAATGAGGGTCATGATGAGCAGAATGACAATGCTTACAATATCGAGTGCGGAGAGGATGGCACTCAACATTGCCATGCTCGAAAGGCCCATTGCCTTTTCGCTCATCGACGCTGTTTGAACATCATTGTCGTCGAATTTTTTGTCAATTGCCGCGGAAACATCGCCGCTTCTGGTGGGGTCATCAATACGAGAGCCGACGAAGCCTATGCGGTCGCGCCGCTCCGGGGGCACCGAGTCGTTGAGGTAGTCGTAGTGGAAGATAAACTGGGAACGATCGACGGATTTACGTGTGGCTTCGTAAAAGCCGATGACTTCAAACTGCCAATCACCAGGGTAGATTGTGCCGCTCAAGGTAACGCGGTCACCGGGTTTGACACCCAGTTGTTTGGCAAGAACATCTCCAACGATGGCACCCTTTTTTGTTTCAAGCCATTTTTGGTAAACGGCGGGGTCCACTTTCATTTCGTCGTACACGTCAAAAAACGTTTTTGACTCGACTGCCATGGAGGCAAAAAAGGCGTTTGGATTTTTGGGATCTTTTGCTCCGAACCAGTTGGCAAACGTGGCGGCTTTAATGCCCGAAACGGTGCGGATGTCGTCGATGTACTTTTTGGGTAGATCGAGAACAAAGCTGACCTTGTGGCGCGTGCCGATTCTGTCTTTTGCCGCGGCTTCAATACCCACGTTCCAGGCCGCCAAGACGGTGCGCAACAGGACAAAGGTGATAATCGCGACAGCGGCACCGAGAACTGTAAAAAACGTTCTACCCGTGTTTCGCCGCACATTTTTGGCGGCAACGCTGAAAAGGTTCATTCAAGTGCCCCCTTGTTGAGGCGCCGAATAACGGACGCTCGTTCGGCCGCCGCCGGATCGTGAGTGACCATGAGAATTGTTTTTTTGAACTCTTTATTGAGGCGTTCGAGAAGATTTAAGATGTCCTCGGCACTTTTGCGATCGAGATCGCCTGTTGGCTCGTCGGCAACAATGATTGTCGGGTCGTTCACAATGGCCCTGGCAATAGTGACGCGCTGCTCCTGACCACCGGAGAGTTGACGGGGGTAGTGGTCCATTCGGTCGTCGAGGCCGACAATGCGCAGGGCCGTTTCTGCGCGCTTCTTTCGTTCTGAAGAACTGAGGCCCACAAGGAGAAGTGGCAGTTCGACATTTTCAACGGCGGTGAGCACGGGCAAGAGGTTATAGGCCTGGAAAATAAAGCCCATTGTGCGCGATCTGAAGTTGGCAAGTTGCGAGTCGCTCATGCGGGTGATGTCTTCATTCGCAACGCGCGCAGTGCCTGTTGTGGGCTGATCGAGGCCGGCAATGATGTTGAGAAGAGTGCTTTTGCCGGAGCCGCTGGGGCCCATGAGCGCTTCAAACGAGCCTTCGGGAACATCCAAGTTGAGGTTGGAAAGCACTTCAACCGGTTCTTTGCCGCGGAAAAAGACTTTGCCCACGCCGCGCAGCTCAATAATCGGGGGCGGGCCGCCTGCGCGGCTCGTAGGTGAACCGGCGCGGTGGGGGTGACCGCTCGTGCTGTTTGGACCTTCTTGGCCAGGGCTTTCGACTTCAGCCATCGTCGCGCTCCTTTTCTTTTATTTTTTGTCCGTCTTGCAGATCAGCCGGGGGATTGGCTACCAATTTGGTGCCGGGAGGTGGACCATCCAGAAGTTCAAATCCGCCGGCGACATCTGTCCCGACGCGAACGCCGGCGATTTTGACCCGGCCTTGGTCAACGATAAACACCACTTTTCCGCCCGCGCGCTCCACCACGGCTGTGGCGGGAACAATGCGTTTGGGCGGTTCTTTCATGGCTTCTGCGGAGATTTCTTTGGTGAGAAAACTGACGCGTGCGGCCATGTCGGGCAAAACGCCTGTTCGGTCACCGGTGATTGCCACTTTAACGGGCACAGTGGCTTTTGCACGATTGACACGTTTGCCAATTTCAAGTGCTTTTCCGGGCAAACGGCGCGCGGGATAAGCATCTAAGACGATTTCACAGGGGGCGCCGAGAGTGACATTCTGGAGGCGAGACTCGGCAACGTCGGTTTCAACGACAAGGGAGTTGAAGTCTGCCAGTTCGATTAAGAACGGGAGAGTGGCAGTCATCTCCCCAACTTCAGGCGGCTTGGTGAGAATTGTGCCAGAAATGGGGGCTTTGATAATGCGGTCTTGAAGGAGAACTCGAAGGCTCTCCACTTCGGCCTGGGCTGCGCGAATTTCTGCGTCGGCGGCGACGGCCAGCTTTTCAAGGGAGGTCACGCGCGCCACGAGATCGTCGAGGGTGGCTTTGCCCGCGGCGCCCGACTCCACAAGGGCTTTTTGTCGATCGGCTTGAATTTTTATTTCAGCGATGTTGGCGCGCGAGGCGCTCGCGCGGGCGGCAGCCGCCGAAACGCGAGCTTGGGCTGCGGCGATGGCGGCTCGCTGGTCTGCGTCTTCAAGCTCGATGAGTACATCACAGGCTTTTACCGCATCCCCCTCTTTGACGAGCACGCGGGAGATTCGACCGGGGATCTTGGCGCCGATGCGCGAGATGACTTGGGGAACGACGTACCCGCTGGACGTGATGGATATCGACGCCTGGGCCGGGGAGATCATGCTGATCTCGGTGAGCGTTATTTCGGTTTTGAATACCGCAGCCGCGATGCGAGGGTACACAAGCGCGCCCCCGACAACACACAGCGCAAGTGCGGCGATTGTCCCGACGGCGCGCCCCCATGATCGCTGCGATTGAGGCTTGGCTTTGCGATCGATGCGAAGCGACGCCAAGTCGGAGCTGAGTTGGTCCGCCATGGCGGGCGAAGATGTAGCACAAGCGCTCTCGTTGGGGTGGATGCCCGTACGGCTTTGCGGTTGATTCGTTTGAAACGAAGTTGCGGAGAGGGCGGGATTCGTTGCGAAGGGCGGGGCGCGGAGCGACCCGCCCGAAGCACGCGCAGGCGGTGAGTCGCGGAGCGACGAAACGCCGAGCACACCCGCGGTACCTTGCGGTTGATTCGTTTGAAAAGAAAGTTGCGGAGAGGGCGGGATTCGAACCCGCGGTACCTTGCGGTACACACGATTTCCAATCGTGCACCTTCGACCACTCGGTCACCTCTCCAGGGTGAAAACTTAGCTTGTCAATGTTCCCCCAACTCAAACTCAAAAGCGGCAAATAGTTGTGCCGCTCGGCGGAGAGAGCGGGATTCGAACCCGCGGTACCCTTGCAGGTACACCTGATTTCGAATCAGGCACCTTCGGCCACTCGGTCACCTCTCCGCCGCGCAACATCGCAAACGAATGCCCGTCGGTCAAGAAGCTTGCCGCGGCCTCGCCACGAATTGTAGACGAAGAGTGTGCGGAGCCGCCGTTCACACCGATTCGTTTGGGCCGGATTTTGTGCGGTGATGACGGCTGTGCCGTGTTTAAAAAGCGCTCTCGCGCAGGGCGTTTCGACGGCGCCGGTGAGTACATCTCAGTGCGTTGAGGGTCCGGGAGCGCCGCCGGCCGATCCGACCAAAGTGACGCGCGTCAACGCGACGTCGTCCAGCTCGCCGACGACGCCGACGAGTGCAGCGGCACCGGGCGCACAAGAGGAAGTTCGCGAAGAGGCAGCGATCGACGCTCCGAAAGCGCCGGGCGCGGCGGCGCCGGCTTTGTTCGAATTGGGCGCTTTTGTAGGGCTTTCGATGCGGTTTGATGAGCCGCCTGTTCTCACAATGACGAGGCAGGTGGGCCCAACTTTGGGCGCGTCGGCATTCGTGTGGACGTCGCAGATGTTGGCGTTTGGTCTTGTGTACACCCATGTTGATTTGAGCCGCAGCGAAACGACGGGCATCGCGTCCCAGTTCTACGGCGTCGACTATCGGGCGAATGTGTTTTTGGCGGGGGCTCGCGTGAGTCCGTTTCGATGGCCGAAGGTGGCGCTTTTTGCGGAAATTGATGGGGGAGTGGCGTGGCAATCTGCGACGCTGCGCGGAACTGTTGTCGGCGTGGATGGCATGCCAAGCACCGCGCTTCGATGTGATGCCGGCTCGAATGCCGAGTTGGCTTTTCGGGGTGCGATTGGAATGAAAGCGCGCGTGTCACATGCCGCCGCGGTGGTGATCGATGCCGGTTTCATGGGCTATCGATTTTCGTCCGATGTGCAGGGCGGTTGCGCGCCGGGAGCTGGAACGGCGCAAACGCTGTTGATTCGCGCGGGGTTGACCTACGACGTGGACGTAACGCGGTTCGTTCGTTAGGGCTGCCAGCGTCCGAACAAAGGCTCCCGCGCGCGTGCGCTGTGATGTTAAAAAGCGGAAGATGGATCGGCAATCCGAGTCAGAAGCGGACGCACCCGATCCGTCCGAGCTTGACCTGGAAGAGCTGCTCTCGCTCACGGCGCACGAGCTGCATGAGCCGCTTCGAAAAATCAGTGCTTTCGGCGACATGCTGAAGGAGCACGCGGGGCCGGCGCTCGATCGAGAGAGCTTGGATTATTTGGAGCGCATTGAGCGCGCCACGGAGCGCATGCGCACAACGCTGTCGCGCGTGATCGCGTTTGCCCGGGTTCCACGCGGGCTTCCGTTTGTGACGATCGATCTGGAAGAAACGGCTTTTTCCGCGGTGGAAAAGCTTCGCGACGCGATCAACATGACGGGCGGTACGGTGGTGGTGGAGCCGCTGCCGTTCATTGCAGGCGATCCGTTTCAGATGCAGCAGCTTTTCGAGCAACTGCTCGACAATGCGATGAAGTTTCGAAAGCCGGAAGAGGCGCCGGTGGTGAAGATCACAACATTGCCTGATCCGCCGGCCGGACTGTGTGCGGTGCGGATTTCGGACAACGGTGAAGGGTTTGACAATGTGTACGCAGAGCGGATCTTCCGACCGTTTGAACGCCTGCACGGCAAAGGGAAATATCCGGGGGCGGGGCTTGGTTTGGCGATCTGTCAAAAAATTGCACGCCGCCACGGTGGCAAAGTGATCGCGAACGGAACGCCCGGAGTGGGTGCGGTGTTCACGGCACTTTTCCCGGCGCTGAAGACGAAATCGCGCAACGAGGGCAAAGATCGTGAGCGCACCGGAGCCTGAAGACGCCAACGGCACTCTTGAAGATCCCGAGGACGCCGCGCCGAAAAGCATGGACGAACTCGCGTTGGCGATCGCCGCGCTTCATGCGGAAATCGCAGTGCGCAAGCAGGCCGAAGATGAGCTTTGGACGAAGGATCGATTTTTAGAATCGATCATCGAAAACGTGCCGGACATGATCTTTCTGAAGGAAGCTCGCGAGCTGCGCTTCGTTCGCTTGAACAAGGCAGGCGAAGAGCTTCTTGGGGTGAAGCGTGAGGAGTTGATCGGAAAAAATGACTACGACTTTTTTCCGGCGGCCGAGGCCGATTTCTTCACCGAAAGTGATCGCGAAGTATTGAGGAGCGGAACGCTGCGCGACATTGAGGCCGAACCGATCCACACGCGATCGCGAGGGCTGCGGTGGCTTCATACGAAGAAGATTCCGATCCGCGATGAAAACGGACAGCCGCTTTATCTGCTGGGAATTTCTGAAGACATCACCGAGCGTAAATTGGCTGAAGAAGCGAAGCAGCGCGCGGAAGAAGAGCTGCGGCGAAGTGCTTCGGATCTCGCTCGATCAAACGCTGAGTTGGAACAGTTTGCCTACGTGGCTTCGCACGATTTGCAGGAGCCGCTGCGAAAGATTCAGGCGTTTGCAGATCTGCTGGTGAAGACGAGTGGTGCGGCGCTGGGGGCGGAGGGCGCGGACTACGCGCAACGCATTCAGAACGCGGCGGCGCGAATGCGAGCGCTGATTCAAGATCTATTGACTCTGTCGCGGGTCACGAGCCAAGCCAAACCCTTTGTGGCAGTGGACTTGAATGGGATCGCGCGGGATGTTCTGGCCGACCTTGAAGTGGCAATTGTCGAAGCGCACGCGAGCGTGAAGGTCGAGCGTCTCCCTCAAATCATGGGCGATCCAGTTCAGATGCGGCAGCTCTTCCAAAACTTGATCGGCAACGCGCTCAAGTTTCGAAGTGAGGCCGGCGCTCCGGTTGTGTCGGTTTCGGCGAGGGAAACCGGCAATGAGTTGGAGCTTATATTTGCGGACAACGGGATTGGGTTCGACGAGAAATACGCGGACCGAATCTTTCGACCTTTTCAGCGCCTTCATTCAAAAGATCGCTATCCAGGCACGGGCATTGGGCTGGCGATTTGCCGTAAGATTGCTGAGCGTCACGGAGGCTCGGTGCGTGTGAAAAGCGCGCCCGGCATGGGCGCCACGTTTGTGATCACACTTCTGGTTTCGAACACGGAAGGCCGCCCTTGGGAGAGTGAACCGCGATGAAAGTGCAAGCGATCACGATCTTGATGGCGGACGACGATGAAGAGGATCGCCTGCTCACCCGAAAAGCGTTTGAGCTGAATCGACTCGGCAATGACCTTCGATTCGTCGAGGACGGCGAAGACTTGCTGGATTACCTCTACCATCGAGGCAAATACACGGCTCCGGCGGACTCACCGCGCCCCGGCTTGATCCTGTTGGATCTGAACATGCCGAAGGTGGACGGGCGAGAAGCGCTGGAAGTCATCAAGCGCGACGCGGATCTGAGGAGTATCCCAGTGGTTGTGATGACAACTTCGGGAGCGGATCAGGACATCGCGCGCAGCTATCAATTGGGAGCAAACTCGTACGTGACCAAGCCGGTCACGTTTGAGTCGCTGGCTCAGGTGATCAAGGCGCTGGGCACGTATTGGTTTGAGATTGTCGCGTTGCCCGATCGAGAAGACGCGCGATAGGCGGCGCGTTCGACGGTCTCGACCCGCAGACGTACGCGCCTCGACCCGCAGACGTATGCGCCTCGACCGGCAGACGTACGCGCCTCAACCCGCAGACGTATGCGCCTCGACCGGCACGTGCATGAGTACACAAGACGGAAAACCGTACACGCGATCGCGACGCAATGCGTACACAAGGGAAACGCGGTGTCGGCGCCCGACGGAGTTCCGTGCGGGCCTGGCTGCGTTGTTTTAGACGCCGACGATTGGGCGCCATGACGTGAGTGCGGGCGTTGCGAGACGGAGGCGCCGGCTTGTGTACACACACAAGCTGTCCATTGGATGACCGAATCAAACCGACCAGTGCTCTAAAGGTCGGGTTCTTTGGTGATGGTGGGCGCGGGACCGGGTGGAAGCGCTTTGCCGGTGGTGGTGGCTTTGGGCGTGGGTGCGGCACTCGGCGCCGTTGTCGCGGTTGTTGCAGTCGCAGCGGTGGCGGTGGCTGCGGCGGTTGTCGCGGAGCCCCCCTTGGTGTCGGGTAGCTTGCCGTAGAGTTTGGGCTTCTCCGCGCCGGGATCGGCAGCGGCTGTATCCGCGGCGGCGGACGTGGGCGCGGCTGTGGCATCACTTGTTGGGGCGGCCGTTGGTTCGGGCGCGGATGTGGTGGCCGAAGCCGCTGCGGTTTGTGCGGGAGCCGCCGTGGCGGTGGCCGTTGCGACAGCGCTTTCGGCGCCGGGAGCCGCCGGGAACAACCCACCGGCGGTTGGACCGAGCCTTGTTCCAAGAAACACGCCGCCGACCGCCGCAGCCAAAAATCCAATGACAAACACGGCGGGAGAAATGCCTTTTTTGACGACGCGCGGCTCCGACGGGATGGAGCTTGCGGCGGCACTCAAACTGCCACTCGATTGAGCAGGTGCTGAAACCGGCTGCGCCGACGCGGGAGGATCTTTTGTGGAAGCGGGATCTTTCGCTGCGCTGTCTTTTGCGGGAGGAGGTGCCGATGCTCCCTGCGACTTTGCCTCGGCAACGGCAAGTGCTTCGAGAATCGCCGAGTTGTCGCGCGTGGTCATTGTGTCGATGTCGAACGCCGCGGCCTTCATTAGGTCGCGCAGCATGTTGAGTTCGGTGAGAACTTCATCGGCCTGCGCGTAGCGTTTTTTGGGGCTGCGTGTGAGTGCACGATTGACGACCGCTTCAAGGCCGCGCGAGAGCTTGTCGGTGCGACCGGTTTGGAGCGACGGTGGATCGGTCCAGATTTTCTTTTTGGCGAGTTCGGCGTCGTACACATCGCCGAAGACGTGTTTGCCGGCGTGTGCGCGAAAGAGGATGGCTCCGAGCGCGTAGATATCGGAACTCGCCGTGACGTCGCGCGAGTTTAAGATTTGTTCGGGCGCCATGTATTCGATGGTGCCGAGGGCCATATCGGCGCGTGTGATGCCGGTCATTTCTTCATCTTCTTCAACTCCCTGTTGAAGGATGCGGCTCACGCCGAAGTCAACGATCACCGCGCGGTGGGAACCGTTGGGCAGGTTTTGCCAAATGATGTTTCCGGGCTTGAGATCTCGGTGAACGATGCTGTGTCGATGCAAGTCAACGAGGGCCGCGGAGATGTCGGCGCCGAGTTCAATGGTTTCTTCAACGCTCAGCGTGCGCGTTCCGAGAATTTTGGAAAGCGGATCACCTTCGATGAACTCCATCACCAGGATGAGCCCGTATTTTTCGTCGGTCACGAAGTCGAGAACACGCGCGACGTGGTCGCTCCGAATTTTTCCGAGGAACACAGCTTCGCGACGAAACCTAGCCACAACTTCGTGGTTTTCGGCCGCTGAGACCAGCAGTTGTTTGAGCGCGACTTTTACGCCGACGGCAAGGTGTTCACCGGAAAAGACGGCACCCATTCCACCGGCACCGACGCGGGCGTCCACGCGGTAACGTCCGGCAATAACGGCACCGTTGTGCAGCTCGGCCGCGGTTGCGGCGCTCGGATGCTGAAGCTCCATGGGGTGCGCTCATCCTACGACGTTTCGAAAAATCCGGGCCAGAAGTATGGTGCCATCGCATGCGCCGCACGTTGGAACCCGAGGTGATGGACACGGCCGACGACGCCGAAGAATACGACGCGATGGACTTCAGCGAGCCCGACAGCCGGTTTGCTGAAACCGCGGCTCGGTTGCTCGGATCTGGGGCAAATCGGCGAGCTTTGGACATTGGGACGGGCACCGCCAAGATCCCGGTGCTGCTGCTTCGGAAGGCGCCGGGTGTTCGGATTCTGGCGGTGGATATGGCGGAACAGATGCTCCGGGTGGCCGCCAAAAATCTGGAGCGTGCCGGGATCGCTGACAAGTGCGCCCTCGCTCGAATGGACGCCAAGGCGCTCCACGTGCCCCCGGAGTCGTTCGATTTGGTGATGTCCAACTCGCTTGCGCATCATCTGCCAGACCCGCTCGCGCTGTTCTGCGAGATCGCGCGGGTTGCACGACCCGGCGGTGCGGTGCTGGTTCGCGATCTGATTCGGCCGGAAACAGAAGCGGATGCGTGGGCCATTGTGGATCGCGTGTCTCCAAACGATACAGCGCGGCAACGGCAGCTTTTTTTTGACTCGCTGTGCGCCGCACTCACGATGGAGGAAGTGCGCGACATGGTGATGGCCGCCGGGCTCGCCGAAGCGGAGGTGATTCAAGTTTCGGATCGCCACTGGTCGGTGGAGCGTTCGTGGGCACACGCGTAATGCGTACACATAAAACGAACATGCCTATTCGATCTTCGAGAACGTTCTAGAACAGAAAACCAGGGGAAAACACGCATGATCCGACTGAACAGTGAATGGACGAACCTCCTCCGTGATTACAAAGAGCAGCACCGCGACCCGCGCAACCAGGCGTGTCATCGCATTGGCATTCCAATGATTGCGGCAAGCTTTCCGGTTGGGGCCACGTTGATCGGTTTGCCGCTTGCCGCGGGCATGTTCACCGTCGGCTGGGGCTTTCAGTTTTTGGGGCACTATTTTGAGGGAAACGATCCGGCGTTTTTCGGCGATCGCCGCAACCTCTTGGTGGGGTTGATTTGGTGGCTCCAAAAATCCGGCGTTCCAGTCACAACCGCAGAATCGGCGTGAGCGTTCGTCATGCCCGCGTCGTTCGCAAGTTTCGCCGCGCGCGTCGCGGTCTTGTAAAGTCGCGCCGATGAGCGCGAGGCTCTTGGCGATCCAACGCAATCGGTTCTTGCGAGCCGTGTGGGCGTTGGTCGTTAACCTCGATCGCTACGCCGCTCCGCGTGCCGCCAGCGCGATGGCGTTTGACTTGTTTTTGAGCCTTATTCCTCTCGTTGCGGGAGCCGGCGTTGTTCTCCACCGCCTTCACTCCACCAGCGCGACAACGCTCGGTCCGCTTCTCAAAGCCATTCCACCCGATGTCGCGGCGATGATCGACGGCGAGTTTCTTCGCCTCTCCGACGCGGGTTTCAAAGTGTTCGCGCCTCTCGTATTGGTCGCGTTCGCGTGGGTTTCTTCGGCGGGGCTTTCAACCGCGCTCGGCGTTTTTGAGTGCATCTACATTGGCACCGAGCGACCTTGGTACAAGCGCCGCTTGATCGCGATGGCCTACGTTTTCAGCGGTTTGGTGGTGGTGACTGTCGTGACAGCCGTGGGGCTTTGGATCGCGAGCAAGTCGAGCGCGCTTGGGTGGATCTTGGGGTTTTGTTTACCGGTGGTTGCGCCGGTGCTCTTGGTGGCCGCGTTTTTTCGAATCGCAACGCAGCGCCGCGGAGGTCCGAAACGTCGCGTATTGCCGGGTGCGATCTTGACGGTGGCGTTGTGGGCGGCCACGTCGACGGCGTTTTCATTCTACGTGGGCAAAGTGGCAAGTTACGCCACGCTCTACGGCAACCTCGCAACGGTGGCGATCGCTCTTCTCTGGCTTTGGCTTGCGAGCATTGCGTTGCTTGTGGGCGGCGAGGTGAACGCGCTTCTCGACGGTGTTGGGCTCGACGACGCACCGGAAAGCGTGTTTCCGTTTCATGGGCACGAGGATGATTTGCCGGGTGAGGACATGCGTCCCCCCGCTACTGTTCGCCCGGATTCTGCGTCTCGATCGGGCGAATGAGCGGCACTAGTTGCAAAGCGAGGTGCATGTGGTGCTGCCCGTTCGGAGGCACACGAGCCCTGGCAACGTCGAGCGAATGGGAGTCCATCCGTTGGTGCGCGTGTCGAACCAGGCCGCGTCGGAAAGTCTCCCGCAATCGCTGTCGCCGCCGAAAACAACGGCGGCCGATCCGTCGGGCAGTTGGCCAACGGCAAACGCGGATCGCCTTTCGGGGCTGTTCGGATCGATGGTTGTGAAGTCGACGGGGAAGTCGCATTGGCCGGTGGACGGACTTGTGTACACATCACCGAGCAGCGTGTTTTCGTACGCAATCGACGCACCGACAGGCCCGGAGAGCACGTCGTTTCGATTGCCGAGAGTGCCGTCGTCGTGCCCACCGAAAACGTACAGTTTTGGATCGGTCGCGCCGTCGGGAACGGTCGCCCACATTCCCAACTTAATGCGCCCGGTACCGTCGGGCGTGTCGGAAGCGAGTTTTGTCCACGTGGCCGTGTCTAGATCAAACGCCCACGTATCGGTGAGAAACGGCCCGGTAAAGGCGTTTTCGTCTCCGCCCGAAAAAATGTACACAACGTTTTTCGTGGGGTGCGCGGCCATGGCGTGAAACAGACGCGCGGGCGGACCGGCGTTGGCCGGAGTGATTTCGGTCCATGTGTTTGTCGCGAGATCGAGAGCAAACACGTCTTTTTTGGGCGTGAACGAAAGACCGCTTGTTGAAGTATTTCCGCCGAAAACGATGAACTTTCCGTTGACCACCGCGGCCGCTGTGTTGGAACGCGCCGAGGGGCCTGTGCCCGTCACAGCAAGTTCCGTCCATGTTTGCGTTGCAAAGTCGAACGTCCAAACGTCGTTGTAGTTTGTGTACGCACCGGAGCTGCCCATGCGGTAGCGACCGCCGAACAAAACCGCTTTCCCGGAAACGGCGTCGAGCGCCATTGCGTGGCGAGCGCGCGCGGACGGGCCCGCAATTTCAAGCTTGGTCCAACCGCCGCATTTGGTGTCGAGAAGCCACGTGTCGCTCACGTGTTCGCGAGCGGGTTGTTGCCCGCAGATCACGGTGGCAACGTCGCCGCCGAATAACAAAAACGCGCTTCCATCGGCTCGCAGCGCACCCGCACTGTCGGCGCGCGGATCGGGAGTGGGGCCGGTGGGGGGATCGGGATTGGTACACATCGGCTTCGCCGAACCGCCGGCACTCACCGAACCGCCCTCCCCTCCCCCACCGGAGCCGCCGCTTGAACCGCCGCCACCTTCTCCCGTTGTTTCACCGGGGTCACATCCGGCGCCAGCGAACATCAGCGAACAAGCCAACCCAAAGCCAAACACAGAGCGCAACAACATTGGTGCCGATGGTAACAGACAGAGGTGCGCAAGAGAGGCCCTGGCGCGGCCACCCCGCTGCGCCGTTCCCGGACTTGCGACTGGGAGCAAGCCCGCCGACAGCCGCCCTCAGAATACAAACTGTACATTTCCCGCATAGGTTTGTCGCGGAGGGCCAACCCATCGCCGAGGTGGTCTATTCAGGCGAAAACGAGAGCGGGTAAGTGACAGTGATCGGCGCCCCGCCGGGCGACTCGGGGAACGCAAGGGATGTGAATGCCCGGGTGACACATTGAACCATGGTGGAGTCGGAAATATCGGTGCCCAGGTTTTGCGCGCTCGAAACCAAGCCACCCGGACCGATCAAAAACCGAGTTGTGATGCTGCCGGCCAGTTGAGGGTTGC
Organism: Polyangiaceae bacterium; assembly: GCA_016712345.1. GTDB lineage: Bacteria > Myxococcota_A > Polyangia > Polyangiales > Polyangiaceae > JADJRH01. Next base: position 4,779,483 of record JADJRH010000001.1, on the reverse strand, counting down.
TTACGCGAGCCGCTTGGTAACAGGCTTTAAAACGACCGTGATTGGCCCACACCACACGTCGAATGGCATCGGGTGGAAGTCTGTTTTCAGGTTGTTCGGCGGTTTTTCCAGCATTCAAGTCATACGACGCCGCGGGCCCGTGACCCACCTTCCCAATTCGACCGATGCCAATTCCAACGCCGGTCGACCAGTTTCCTCCCCAGTGACCTCCCCAACCGATGGTTCCTATTGAAGGGGCGCCGCCGCCGCCGGTTCCCCATCCTTCAGGGCCGAATGTGTGGCCGAACATACCCATTGTGCCGAGGCCAATTCCCTTGCCGTTTCCGCCTCCACCTTCACCCACGCCTGAGAGTTGTAATCCGCCGGCGCCCGACGCTTCACCAACGTCGGAACCGTAGAGTCGCGCCATGGCACTGAAGTCGTCGGGGCCCAAGGCTTCGGCCGATTTTACAAATCGAGAAACATTGGAGTCGCGCCGATTGGCGGCCAAAACGCCGATCATTCCAAACGACCTGGCGTCGGCAATGGCCTCTTCGCGGGTGAGGGGTTGAATTCCGCTTTTGCCACCGGAAACTGCCACTCTGGTTTTTTGGATCTGACGACTTTGGGAAGCGCCCATTAGTCCGTTGATGCCTTGCGCAGCCTCACCGCCACCGGGTTTTCCATTGCCATCGTTGTCATTGACATCTTGCCCGCTGTTGCGATCCCCATCGGAGGCGACCACCTGCTCTACAGCGCGCGATCGCTCATCGGCCGAAGCGAGATACGACTTGGCGTCGTCGTAATTGTCACTTTTCTCAAACGCGGCGGCGTGAGCAGCCTGCGCCGAAAGGCCTATAAAAAGCGCGTGCGCGGCGGCAACAACGGCTGTGTGCCTGTAAGGGAGCAGCGCCGAATACCAAGGGGTTGCACCGACCCAACTGCCTTGTTCATCGGTGCACGCACTGACCGTAATCGAAAATGCGCCAATCCCAAAAGTCACCAGTTCGCCGGACGAAAGAGGCACTTCACAAGGGCCTTGAATGACGGTTGGAAAAGACCGCGACCGCTCGCGTGAACCCCATGTTCCAGAGGGAATTACCGCAACGGGGCCTTGTTCGCGAACGCGGGCGACAAGGGCTGATTTGACCCCCAGCTCATCGCACGGGATGAGCGCCGTCGCTCCGTGCGCCGCTCCAACATTGGCGCTTTCCCCCATTTTGAGGCGCTGACTGGCAATCACCGAGTCGCCCCATCGAATTGTCACGAGCGCCGACAGCGGCGATTCTTTGGTCGTTTTCATGTTCAAACCCTCAGTGGGGAGCAGGCGAATGGTCAATGCCACGCAAAAAAAGGCGATATCGGCTGCGCTCGACTCTGCTCTGTAAAGAGCAGTGTCGGTGTTTCGGTTTCGGCGGCCCACGCGGCTTCAGCTCGCAGAACAAAGCCTTTGCCGCCTTGTACAAATGAAAACGCTCCGGCTTCGGCGCGCCCCGGTAGAAGGGGCAAGTCGAAACGCACCAGGCGCAAATGCTCCAATTTTGAAGCTCGCGGCACTTCCCACACCCAAGCTCCTGTGAGCGGTTTTGCGGCCGTCAGGCGAACCGCACGAACATGGGAGATGCGCTCTTTTACTGCGCAGAGCACCACAAAACCCGATGCGCCGTCTTGGTGAGATTGGCAGTCACGCCCATTTCGAACGCTGCGCGGGCCGGGAATGGGAGCTTGGGCGAGCGCGAGGAAAGGCGCCTTGTCCTGTTGAGAAGGCTCGCCTCGCGCCGCGGTTTGAGCGCGGGGCGAGTCTGAATCCCCACGTGTTGAGGACAGCGAAAAGTGGGCGAGTCCCCTTGTTGTCGCGAGAGAAACGGGGTCTGTGTACTCCCATACCGCCGCGTCGCTTTCGGGCGGATTGTCGCCTGCTCGCAACTCAATGGCTGCCCAATCGGGGCCGGCACTCGCCACTTCGCGGTACGCGAGATGAACGAAAGCGCCTTTTTTCTCAACCACAAGCCGCTGCGCGCCGTTGGCTGTTTTTTCGAGTCGAACTCCCATGTCATTCAATGCGTCCGATTGAGCAGCCTTGTCTTTCGCCAACTCCATCACACCGGCGGGTGGCCAAACCGAATTTGCTTTTTCAGACTGCGGTCCCAAAAATGGTGAAACCGCTTCTTTTGTAGCCTTTGAATCGTTTTGGACGTTGCCTGTATTCAAGGATGACCAAACACTCAGCGTGGAGGCGCAAAAGAGAACTGCCAGTCCAACTGCCCATTTCTTAACGTGCATGGCTTGCCTCACAACGTTCGCAAAAAGGCGGCGATCGCGCTCAGATCGTCTTTTGATAAATGGGAGGTTGTGCCCATTCGATCGTAGTTGTCGGCGAGAAGCGCTTCGAGCGTTTCATACCTGCCGTCGTGGAAATACGGGCCTGTTCCGCCCACGAAAAGAAGCGGCGGCGTGCGATAACCGTCGGTGGTGTCGGCTTTCGAACGGGTTCCGACGGTGTGCACTGCCCGATCACTTGCTTCTCGGTCAAGCGCGTGGCAATTGGCACAACCCACCTCGGGGGATGCAAACAGTTCTTTTCCGCGCGCCGCCAATGCCTGAGTTTGGGCATCGACTGGAGTTGTAGCGTTTGGCTCTGTGTTGGGTGCGATCAACCCCTGTCGCAGATAGGCCGCGATCTTCTGAAGATCTTCTTCGGGCAAACCCGATCCGCCGAGGCGCGAGATCGTTTCACGCATGTTGTCTTCGAGCTTGTCGTGTTTGCCAAGCCAGCCGAAGGGGCCGCGGGAAAGCCTTCCGACCAACATGGGTGTTTGGCGCGGCCCCGCTCCGAGCTTCCAGACAACGCCGTCTTCACGACCTTCAGGGTGGCAACCGGCGCAGGCGCGCCCGTCGCGCGTGATACGGCGGTCGCGCTCGGTCATGAACAAGCGACGACCCGCGGAAACATCGGCGGGCCAAGGGTCATCGGCGATGTGTACACGTTCGCTCGCGCCGGTCGCGAGGTGTACCATGGAGAGGTCGTGCGAGAGTTGATTCCACACGACGGCGAGACCTGTCGCTTCGTCGGCGTCGACGCCTGAAGGGCCTTCACCCACTGGGAAAACGCGGCGAACGCTGGTCGCGGGGTCAATCGCGCGGGCGTCGAGTTCAACGAGTTCATTGGTGCCTTGAGACGCCACCAAAAGCGCGTCGCCGATCACGATCGAAGAGCGCGTTTGGCGACTCGGCGCGGATTCGGGAGCGACGGCAAATCCGATCGACGGATCGACGGCGATGGGCAACTGCCCGTCGATGGGGTGCGAATTTTCAGGTGCGGCGCCGAGAACGGTTCCGCGCCGCGTGAGAAACACAGTGACGGAGGCAAAGCTCGTTTCTTCTTCGGCCGGCACGCCGCCGTACGCCCCCGGAACGGATCGAACGGTGTTGGAGCCGTTTTGTTCGATCACGTGCGGAACAAACAGGCGTTCTCCACTCGGTGAAAGCGCGGCGGAGTACGCAAGCGCCGACGTGGGGTGGAGCGTTCCGGCGCCGTTGGCTTTGTCGAGTCGGTTTTTGAATTGGCCGCCGAGCGCTTCAACCGCGTAGGCGGTTGGCTCTTCGAGATCGAGGGAGATCACGGTGATTTTGGAGCCCACTGTGTGCGTCACGAAGGCGCGTTTGCCCTCGGGCTCCACCACAACACCGCGCGGTTCACGCCCCACGTCGAGCGCAAAACGCTGTTTTAGGTTGTGGGCGTAAAGCGATGTGACGGTGTGGCCAAAGCCGCTCGTAACGAGCAATTCGCCGCGGGACGAGAGGGCAATTCCGTACGGGTCGGGGGCCACGTCGGCCGTGGATCGAAGGGTGAGACGCGGCTCGGCGTTGGGGTCGTCTTGGTCTTCAATTTCGTAGAGAGCCACCTGATTGGTGTCGCGCAATGTGACGGCAATGGCCGAATCGCCGACGCGCACGATCTGTTCGGGGCGGGCGCCCACGTCTGTTGTGTACACAGCGCGGGTTTGCAAATTGACGTGGTGAACGGCTCGATTGTCGGCGTCCGCGATCCAGGCGGTGAGGCGCTCGGGATCGAGGACAATGCTGCTACCGCGGGCGGCGGCGTCGAATTGGGGGGCGGCGGAAATGTCCTCGGAGTCGATTTCGCCACGGCAGCTTGCGGCGCAAATCAGGGACAAAAGACCGGCTATCAGCGCGGAATGGGTCGTGCGCATCAACCGACAGAGGTTCGCGCTACGGCCAAGTTCCGAAAGAATTCAAGCCGCCTATTCTTCCATTATCAGCGCAATTGTCCGTTATTTTCGCGACGGTCACTTGTGTACACAAGCGTGCCGGCGCAGGCCCGCGACGAAGGAGTGACGGGTTTGGCTATGGCCTATCCGGGGTGAATGACGTGCGGCCCCCCGCGGCGCGCGCAGGCCGAAGGCCGAGCAGGACGCTTGGGGGGCCGGCCCGGACTTGTCCGGGCTTGGGGGGCACTATTTGTTGACGCGCTCGATGTACGTGCCTTCGCGCGTGTCGACCTTGATCCACTCGCCTTCTTTGACGAAGAGCGGAACGTTGACGACGGCGCCGGTGGAGAGCGTGGCGGGTTTTGTGGCGCCGCTCGCGGTGTCGCCTTTGACGCCGGGCTCGCTGGAAACGATTTGAAGAACAACGTGCGCGGGGAGCGCGACGCCGACGGGATTGCCTTTGAAGATGGTGACCGCGACGTTCATGCCGTCTTGGAGCCACTGTGAATCTTCGCCGATTTTGTCGCCCGGCACGGTGATTTGCTCACCGCTCGCGGCGTCCATGAATACGAAGTCGCCCCCTTCCGGGTAAATGTATTGGTACATGCGCTCTTCGATGTCGGCCGGTTCGAGCTTTTCACCGGATTTGTAGGTGCGCTCGATGACGTTGCTGTTGAGCATGTTGCGGAGCTTGACGCGGGTGAACGCCTGCCCTTTGCCCGGCTTGACGAACTGGAAATCAATGACGGCGAACGGGGCGCCGTCTTCCATGATCTTCAAGCCTTTGCGGATATCGCTGGTGTCCATTGAAGTGCGCCGCCCTTACCACACAAAGCGCGTTCCTTGTACATGCTATTGCAAAGAGGGCACGATAAGCGGCGCAAACCCATGAAGGACGAAGCTCGGTCGCTCGCATCTGAACCTCTCGTGCGCGCCCTTCCGCGCGGTGGGGCCGCGGTGGCGCGCGCGGAAGAGGCGAGACCTGCCGCTCCAAACGCGGGAGTTGGGAGGCGTCACGCGGCGACGACCGACGAAGAAGTGGTGGACGAGTTAAACGAGATCAAGCGCGAGATTGTGGAGTCGCGCGGGCTCGTCATTAAGACCAACAATCTGACGAACGCGCTCGCAGCCGATTTGAAGTCGATCAACAAGCGGCAGCAGGCGTTTGAGCGGCGCGCGTTTTGGAACAGCTGGGGGTCGAACGCGCTGTTTGTGCTGGTGGTGATCGCTGTTGTGGCGCTCGCGTGGGACGCGCGCATGGACAACGTGGAAGCGAAAACGAAGGGCGCGCAGGACAAAATCGCGCAGCTTGAAGAGGAGCGAAAAGAGATTCGGCGCAAGCTCGAAGAGCGAACAGCGGCCGAGAGCGCTGCGGCGGCGTATTACGAAGTGATTCGATCCGAGCGGCAAAAAGACATTATCGAGGGGTTTGAGGCCGTTCGAAAACTGCCGCTGTCGCGGGCGGAACTGTCTTTTTTTCAAGACGCGGTGGACAAAGCAAAAGGTGAGCTGAGCGTAAAAGCCTATCAAACAGGGCTCGATCACGCGCGAACGGGGCGCTGGCACGAAGCGGCGCTGGCGTTTGAAGAGGCGGTGAACCGCAAAAGTTCGGGCGCGCACATTCCGTCGGCGAAGCTTTATTTGGCGAGGTCGTACAAAAAACTCAATCGGCAGCGCGATGCGATTCCGCTGCTGATGCCGCTTTCAGAAGCGTCGGCCGACCCTGAGATCATGGACGATGCGACGTTTCTTCTGGCCGAGTGTTTCATTGACATTCAGGCGTATAACGACGCGAAAAACACGTTGCGCGCGTTTATTCGGCGGTTCCCGGACAGCGCTTTTATCAACGATGCGCGGATGGCGCTCGCGGATTTGTCTGTGAAGCATTGAGTTTGATTGTGTACACATTTTTCGCCGGATCTGAAATGTACACAACGTTCTGTGGAGGCCTTGTTTTTCAGCCTCGCAGAGCGACGGGGCGGCGGAGCTTTGACGAGAGCAGGCGACTCACGGTGCTCCAGAGTTCGTCACCGTTTTTGGGGGCGACCCAACGGCCGTCGTCTTGGGGATCAAAGTGCCAAGCGCTGCGTTCCGCGGCGCCCCAGATTTGTTTGGCGGCGCGATGGCTGTTAACGATGTAGCGGGCGCCGTCGCCGAACGTGATGGTTAACACGCCCATTTGAAGGTCGGCCTCCAGGTCGTCGACCTGGTCGAGCGCGTTTGCGAGTTGTTTGAGTTCTTCGTCGGCACGTGTTTCGAAGTCGCGTTCGGTGAGGGTGAGCGTGGCCATGGTGGGCGGGGTTTTAGTGGAAGAAATGGCGGCGGGCTATGGGGCGCGGAGTGAACCGCGCCCGCGACGCTGTTTGAGCAACGCCTCAAATGTCGTGAAATCGCGAGGCTTGCACAAACTCTGACTCCTGTCCGACCAAGGAGAACAATAATCGGCGGCGTCAGATTCGGACAGAAGCCCGCTGTCGATCACTTCAACAATCACGTCCATCACGTCTCCGGCGGGCACCGACAGGCCATTGGCACCATCACGAGCTTTTCGGTCATTGGTAATAAAAAGGGGTAGGGGCGAGACATCGGTATTCATCAACCAGCCAATCGCTTCTGCCTCGCCCGCATCAAATCCTTGCCGCTTCAGCGCGCGCGCCTGCTCAAAAGCAGGACTTTTTCGAGCCACCGGCACAACAGTAAGTTTGCCGTTGCGCTCGAGTTCTTGGATCTCACGGGACACAAGCGAAAGCTCGTGTCGAGCAATGTACTCCGTTAGGTATAAGGTGACATCCTGTGGACAGTGTGAGGCCAGCCACGTGAGCAGCGACAGATCGCGCATGCAGCGAAACGCGTCCGCATCGAGAAGATACGCCTTCACGCTGCTTGATCGGTAGGTTCAGGTACGCCGAAAAAGTCGAGAACGCGCTCGATCTCATGGAGCGGGGTCACACCGAGAACTAAGGCAAATCGATCGCGCGAAATCAACCCACGAGAATATGCCTCCGACGCAAGCTCGGCGACGTGCGTGCGCCGCTCCGGTGGCACTTTTTCGAGTGGAAAGCCGGCAATTCCAAGCGGTTCTTCGGCATTGAGCCAATGAGCCTGAAGTCGCATGGACAGCACTTCTTGTGGCGGAATTGCCGGTAAATCGAGACCCCGGAGTTTGTTCAGGTAAAGACGAACAGCCGCGTAGGGCAGTCCGAAGGGCGCAAGCTTTCGCACGGCCTCCGCGGGTTCATCATCGGTGTGCACACTGCCAAGCACCGATTCTGGGCAGAGCAGCCGCACCGCGAATGCGTTGGCCCGTTGTTCTCTTTCTAACCCGGTGTCTGTGAGGTAGCCCGACAATTGGGCGAGAGGCGTTTTGCCGTCGACATCCACAAGTAAATGGCAGAGTTCATGGGCGAGACTGAAACGCCTAACAAGTGGCTGTTCGTTTTTGCCATTCAGGTTGAGAACAATGGTCGCACCCCGAGAATCGTCGGCGAATGTAAGGCCGGCAGGGCCAAACCTTCCCAACTCGGCATAGAGTAGAGTGGCATCAGGGTAGAACTCCTGAAACCAGTCACGACAAGAAATGATTGGCTCGGAGCCCATTTTCTGCTTTTTGCGAAGCCTGTTTGCAAGTTCGCGCCCCTGTTCAGCGGGCTTTTTGCCGCGAACATCATGTAACCCGGTAGACTTTCGGCGGATGCCGGCGAGTGTAATTGTCTGTTTCCCGAGCAGCTTCTTTAATGCAACAACGTCCTTTGCAGCCGTTGCCGCAGCCAGAATACGAACGCGAACTTCTTCGCCGATGTCCCGGAATTCATCAAGACTGGCCAGGGTAGAGGGGGCGTCCGACGCTTGGAGCACGATGTGTTCATCCGAGAGCGCGTCGCTGTCGATTCCAAACACCCGAGCCAATTCTTCCAGCTCAAAAAAGGTGGGTTCCGAACCGCCCTCAATCGCGGTTAGACGAGCTTTCTCAATTCGACAAAAGCGAGATACGCCCGCCACCGTGAACCCAAGATACTCGCGGAGTGCTCTGATGGAAGGCAGCGTTTTCGTGGCCACGGATTAGCCCACGGTGCCATGATTCGACGGAGGAGTCCATATCTGCGCGAGGCGGCAACGTGTGAACGATACCGGACCGCGGTCCCGCTGCCAGGCGCGACACCACCACATCAACCAAGCTACGCCGTTTTCTCATCCGCAAAAAGCTCAATCACACTGATTTCGCTCGGCGCCCCCACTCGCATCGGCGGCCCCCAATACCCCGTTCCGCGATTGACATAGATCTGCATCTCCCCTCGCCTCTCCAACCCTTCCAAGTGGGGTTGATCCAACTTCACCGCATATCCCCATGGGAAGATCTGACCTCCGTGGGTATGACCTGACAGTTGAAGTCCAACCCCATATTTCTCGGCCGCAGGAGCTTGTTTTGGCTGGTGAGCGAGCAACACCACTTCACGGTTGGAATCGCGACCTGACAGTGCCGACTCCAAATCGGCCCCGTGACCGGGCCAGCGCCCCGCTGAAAGATCATCCACGCCGGCAAGGTCAAACGAGTGTTCTCCCGACCCGACTTCTACCCGTTCATTGCGCAACACTCGAATTCCCAACGTGCGCAGATAGGCAATCCATTCGTCGGCACCGGAGTAATATTCGTGGTTGCCTGTCACAAAGAATACTCCTTGTGTTGATTTGAGTTTGGCGAGCGGTGCCACATGGTCGGCGAGATCTTTCACGCTGCCATCCACCAAGTCGCCGGTGATGGCTACGATATCCGGGTTTTGAGCGTTTACTTGAGCGACCACATCTTCAAGCCAACGTTTGCCGAGGGTAGGCCCAATATGCAAATCGCTTATTTGAACAATGCGAAAGCCGTTGAGGCCTTTTGGGAAGCGGCGGAGTTTAACGGCCACCCGCTCCACTGTGCTTGCGCCTGTGGCCGACGCAACGCCCATGGTGCTGACGAATACACCGAGTGTTGCAACGCCGCCCGCGATCACTCGCGACAGGAAACGGCGCCGCTCATCGCTCACTCCGCCGTTGAGCACCGACGCCGCGTGAACCGCGCCGCGCACCACTTCAGAGCCGAGGAGCAAAAAGAAGAGCACCACGGCAACGCCGAACCACACATACGAGGTCCACGCGAGCACCTGGGCAAACGACCGAGGCAGGTACCGCGATGCCATCATTCCGATCGGCAATAAAAGCCCCAAACCGATCACGCTGCGCGTCCCCACGCGCGTGAAGGTGGCGCCCAGATCCGGCAGGCGCACAAGGCGATGCCAAAGGTACGCATGAAGGCCGGCCACAAGGGCCGAAAACACAGCGAAGAACACGGCGTACTGCATGACGCGAGGTTGCACAGCCGGCAAGGGTGACACCCACGCGCGAACGTGACCAGTTAAGAAGTGTCAGGCAAAAGTTATGGGAAGATGACGCCATGCCGCTCTCGAAAGGCGTCGCACTGCTGGCCGCCGCGCCGCTCTTTGCAGCGGGACCGACGCCCGCCAAAGCGCCCGATCGCCTGGTCATGGTGGTGGATCGCGACGATGACGACGCTGACAAAATCGCCGACCGAGACGATGGCAAAGTGCCCGCGGGGCCCGGTCTCCTGGTCATCAAAGACAGGCCAAAAGGCCGCGATCCCGCGATGTGGATCGCTCCCGACACCGACAACGTTCGCCTGGTTGCCGACGGCGTTCCGATCGCCAAAGGCGCCGCGATCTCGCCGCTCACCAAGGTGCTCGCCTTGCAGGCGCGCCGGCCGGGTGTGTACACAATCAACCTTTTTGGCCAATCGCGAACAGTGAGCGCGTTTGAGATTCGCGCGTTTGACAATGCCAATCGCGAGGTTGATTTCGCTACCTCGCACGCTTCTTTTGAACGATTGCCTCCGTCGCGCACCGATGTTCCGCCGCAAAGCACCGATGCGCTGCGGTTTATGATCCTCGGTGCGAGCGAAGACATTCCCACAACGTTCACGTTCGTGACCACCACCGAAGCGGGCATTTTGATGGATGCCCTTCAAGATGTTCCGGTGCTCGAAACGCCTTGTCCCGCCGATGTTTCGAGCACGCTCACGTGTGGCATCACCGAGCCGATTCGCGTTGTGAGCGATGACATCGACAGGTGGCACCCGCTCACAAAGCATCGAAGTGTGAAAGCCGCGTTGGGGGGTGGAATTCTTCTTCAAACCGCCGAAGGTGTACGCCTCCAAACGTTGCGCGTCGGCGGACCCCGCGTTACCGATGTGGGCGCGATCGAGCGTTTTCGAGCCACATTGCGGATGATTTTGGTGAGGCCACGCCCGGGTGGGCCGCCGCCGCTCGGGCGCGACGAAACAAGCGCCCTCACCGCCGCTCGGGCTGAAGTTGAGCGCGCCGGTTTGCTGTGGAGCGCTTGTGGAATCGGCTTTGGTTCAGCACAGGATCTCAACGTGACAATTGTCGATCCGCCGCGTTCACACTTACTCGCCGTCGGCTGCGATCACGGTTTGCCCGCAAGCGGGGGTACACTTCACATTCGCGTGGAGGGGAGCGACGTCACCGTCAAAGTGGCTGCAAACACCTCGCCCCTGGCTGCGGCGCGAGCGCTCGCATCGGCTGTCAACGCGGTGGGGTTCACTGCCAAAGTTTCTGAAAATGCTCCAATGAACGCCGGAGCATCCGGCGCTGTGGATGTGCTTGTTCGAAAGCGCGACGGAGCCCTCGCTCAAATTGAGCCTCCCGCGACCGGCCCCATTTCCACGGATGCGACCCTCACCGCGTGCATTGGTCGCGTCGATCTCACCGATGGCCTCACCCACTTCGGCGACACCGACGCATTTGCGGGCACTGTTGAAGAGCGCACGCTGCTCAAAGCGTTTGACGACTTTGATCCAAGCACCGTTGAGGTCTTGTTTGTGCCCGGTTTTGCGCAGGGCGGCCGCATCGGCGAGTCGTTTATTATGAGCGATCGCAGCGCCATTTTTAACGCGGTGATCGAAGATCGCGCCGCCATTCGATCCGATCGCGCCGCGTTTGCCCTCGCTCATGAACTTGGTCACGTCTTGCTCGACGAGCCGGGTCATCCCGACGATTTCGGCCCCGATACGCCCACGCGCCTCATGGACTCCGACGCTGCAAACCCCACAGCGTTTGGCCCGCGCCGCATCACGGTGGAAGAGTGCGCGCGGGCCATGCGTCAGACCGGACCCAAAGCGCCGGTGGTGATCCTCAAGCCGTGGCCCTTCAAGCCTATCGTTCTGCCCTAATCCAAAAGCGTTTGCGCCAACAGACGGAGGATTTGGGGTTGTTGGGCTGCAATGGACAACGGTCAACTTGACAGTCTTGGCATGACGCTGTGCAAGTTGATTGCAGCCCGAAATACAAAAAATCTCCGTGGATCTCCGTGTCCTCCGTGCCTCCGTGTTTGATACGAGGTGTCAGACGCCCCGACGGCACAGGTCGTTGCGTGGTGGCGTCAGTGCTCCAAGCGTACACTTGAGCACCGAGGCTTATTTAACGCCGGAAGATTTGTGTACACACAATTCGCTCAACGGCTAAGTTGGGCAACCAAACTTTCAATCGACGCCAATCCGAAGGTGATCTTCTTAAAAAACGAAGGATTGTGCGGCACGAGCACAAACCGCGGATGCGACGACCACAGCGTTCGCAGCCGCCGATCGAGCGCCACCGCTGCCTCGTTCGTTTCAATCCGCGCGGGGTTTCCACCTTCGATAATGCTCATGCCGCCGGCCGCCGCGGTCTCAAAAAAGATCACCGCGTCGTAACGCTCCAACTCGTTTTGAAGCGTGGTCCCCACAGCGCGAAAAAAGTCTTCGGCGTCGCCGGGCCAATACGCTCCACCGTCGACCGTGCCGCGATCACAAAGCAAGATCCGATGCGGAAAAAGAGCGCTTTGCACATCTTCAAGGTTGCGCTGCACATGAAAGATCGCGCGCTGCGCCGACCTCACCGCCGCTTCGTCATTCACACGCGGAAAGCCGCCTGAAAAGAGCAGCGTTGCCGCCTCTGGAACCATCACCACCCGATCGCCCAATTCACGCCGAAACAAATCAGCCGCCGTTGTTTTTCCGCCGCCGGGCCCTCCGGTGAGAACCAAACGAACGCGACCATTTTCAGGACTGTGAGGAGACATGACTTCGCTTCTACTCCTGGGTAATCGCCTCGACGTAATCGGCTCACGAGCCATAGCGACAGCTGAGACGTCACGCCAAGACCTGAAGCGTCTGGGTGACTAAAAGGTCGTGATCAACACGGAATCACAGAGGACACGGAGGGTCACGGAGGATTTCTGTTGTCGGGCCGCTATGGGTACACATCACCCACGAGCCCTGAGCCTGACAGGCGATCGGTCAGGCTGTGCGAGACGATTGCAGTCTGAAGTACAAAAAACTCCGTGGAACTCCGTGATCTCTGTGTCTCCTGGGTAACTGACGGTCCTTCGGCCAAACGCTGATGCGAAGCCCGGCCACAGGCTCGGCAGAACGTGCAAGACATCGAGGCCGGTGCCTAGCGAGAAAGCGAAAAGCGTGGCGATGCAGGCTCGGCATGGTGTGGTTCAAGTCCAATGCTACCCACCACGAAAACGAGACAAACGCCGGCGAGACCGGTGGAATAACGTTGTGTACATCCCGAGCCGCCAAACCTAGTTACCTCCCGGTCGAACGGGGCGGCGCAGCCGCCCCAGGAGCAACTCCGCGTTGAATACGACGTGTCAGGTGGTGAGACGACACAGGTCGTTGCCAGGCGGCTCAAGTGACCCTCTGTTTGAATGGGGCGGCGCGGCCGACGCCGGCGGCGTCTCAGAAAAAGAGGTTTTTTCTGGGTCGCTTTTGAGTCGTGATATGCGGGATCGCTATGGCCCTTTCGCCGCGCGCCGGTCTGTTCGGAGGAGTCGCCCTCCTCTCCGCAGCTGTTGTGCTGCTTCAGATCGTGCTGACGCGCTTGTTTTCGGCGCTTTTCGGCCACCACTTTGCGTTCGTTGCCATTTCGCTTTCGCTCTTCGGTATTGGGGTGGGCGGCGCGCTTTTGTACACAATGCCCATGCTCGCGCGGCCGCCGGGCCTGCTCTCGCGCCTCGCGATCCACGCTTCGCTCGCATCGGCGGCAACGCTTGCGGCGCTTCTTTTTCTCATGCGCCAAAAAGCACCGGCCTCGTTTTCCGCCGCTGAACTGGGCAAATTCGCGCTTCTCTATTGCGTCTGCTCACTGCCCTTTTTGTTTTCAGGCATCGCTGTCACGTCGGCCATTCGCTACGCGGCGCGCGACATGAGCAAGCTCTACTTGGTGGACCTGCTCGCCGCCGCTGTTGGTGGAGCCGCCGCTTTGGTCGCGCTTCGCCTCGGTGCGCCCCGCGCATTTCTCGTCGTGGCCATTGTGTACGCATTCGCCGGACTCTGGTTTTCGCTTCCGCTGTTGCGCGGTGATCGCGCCGGGAAATCCCCTCTTTCGCAGCGCGCGCCCCACATAGAGCCGCCCACGTCGCTCGTTGCCACAATGCTTCTCGGATCGTCGGTTCTTCTCGCGGGCGACTTTGGTGCACCGTGGCTCAAACTCGGTGATGTGCGTGAAGTGCGCGTCGACAAAACCGAGTTTCAACGGTGGAGCATTCTGTCATTCGTCACGGTCGACAAACCCGTTGCGGGCATGGCCTGGCTGCGAACCGACGGCACAGCGGCAACGGCAATTCTCGACCAAAAAACAAACGCGCCGCTCCACCCCGATGAAATGGGATACGTCCTCCAACGCGGTGAAGGCCCTGCGCTGATCATTGGAGCCGGCGGTGGTCGCGACGTGCGCGCCGCACTCAAAGCAGGGCAAAAAGCCATCGACGCCGTTGAGATCGACCCTGTGATCGTGAACGACGTCATGCGCGGCGCCATGAGTACCTTTTCAGGCGGCCTTTACAACAAGCCTGAAGTCAACGTCTCCATCGCCGACGGCCGCAGCTTCATCGCATCCTCCAACAAGCAGTATCGCGCCATTGTGCTGTCGCTTGTGCACACATCGGCCGCGTCTTCCGTGGGCGCACTTTCCCTTTCAGAAAACAGTCTGTACACAACCCAGTCCATTCGCGACCTGATTGCCCATCTCACCGCCGAGGGCACGCTCACAATCAACCGCTGGGATGCCGAGTTTCCGCGCCTTCTGGCGCTTGCAACAGCGGGACTTCGAGCATCGGGCGCGCAAGATCCCAAAGCGCACCTTTTTGCGTGCAGTCACGATCGCACAACCGCGCTCCTCATCAAACGCACCCCGTACGATCGCGAAGAGATCCAAAAACTCCGCCGCCACTGCCAAACTCACCACTTTCGCGAAGTGGTCGCGCCCGACATCAAACGTCGCGAACTCGACGAGCAACTCATGTTCTCGGCGCGCGGCTTTATCGATCCTGAGTCCGGGACCGACTACCGCGCACCCACCGACGATCGGCCGTTTTTCTTTCACACCCTTTCGGCCGGCTCCGCTCTCGCACTCCTCTCCAAACCCGGCGACATGCTCCGCGATCATCAGGGGCTCGCCATGCTCACAGCCGTTTTCGGCGTCAGCGTTGTGCTGATGGCGCTCTTCGCTTTCGTGCCACTCGCCCTCGCTCGAATGCGCCGCCGCTCCGGTGTACACACCGAGCCGAATGCGTACACAGACCAAAGCGTACACAGTTCCTCCGGTGTACACACCGACCCCGAGGCTTCTCCGCGGGCCAGACCGCTTCTCTTTTTCCTGGCGATCGGCGCGGGCTTCGTCCTCGTTGAAATGAGCCTCATTCAAAAGCTCACACTCTTTCTCGGCCACCCTGTGTACGCAATCACCGTTGCGCTTGCGGCGCTGCTCGTTTCCGCCGGGATCGGAAGCCTTTCCACATCCCGCATTGCGCTCATCGCGGCCCCTCTCGCGGGCGAATATCGCGCGCAGGCGCTTGTCGGCCTCACAACGCTCTACGCCGTTGCGCTCGGTCCCGTGCTTGAACGCGCGATGGTGCTTCCGTTCGGCGTGCGCGTGTTTTTCACCATCGCGCTTCTCCTTCCGCTCGGCGCACTCATGGGTTCGCTCGCGCCGCTCGGCGTAAAACTTCTCGCGCCGCGCGCTGCATCGATATTGCCTTGGTGCTGGAGCCTCAACGGCCTCGCAAGCGTCGGCGCCACAGCGGTCGGCGCGTTCATCGCACTCTCCTTCGGCTTCAGCGCAACGCTCATCGCCGCTGGCGCCGCCTACGTCATCGCGGCGATCACCGTGCCTCGTTACACGGGTGAAAGCGCTCCTTCGTCGCGATAAGCCACATCGCTCGTTTCGGCTTTTTGTAAGGGCGCGCACGAAGCTGCGTGGCACATGTGTACCTCTTGGCGCGGGGGTTCGTCGTGACGGGCAACAGCGCCTCGTTATCCTCCGTTGCCAACGCGCCGATAGATCACCGCGCCGTCCACCGTCACATGAGGTGTGTACTCAGCGCGCAAAAACAACAGAAGATCCGGAAACCGGTCCACAGGGAATCGGCCCCAGTGGTTGAGATCGGCAGGCGCGGTGTCAACGATGTATTCAGGCTTGCTTTGGCGCAGATCGGCGAGAAGCAACGCCCAATGAGTCCGCTCAATGCGGTCGGTCGTGTCGATGTTTCCCTGCTCGAACGTGTCGTTGCCAGCCAAATAACCGGTGAGCGTGTCGACAGGAACCACGAAGCGCGACGCAGGGCGGCGGCCCGAAGCCACGTAGATCTGCGGCGCATATCCCCACACGAAAAGGGTTCCCTCCGAGCCATCCGAGCCGGCGCGCACAGCGCTCGCAATACGCTCGTACGCGGGATTGCTCACGTCCGCGAGGCCACTGCCCGGTTGGTGAACGGCTCGCCCCACAAGTGTGAAAAGCAGATGGGCTGTGAGGCCGAACGCGATCACGCCCGTGCGAGCGCGACTGCTCGAACGCTCGACGAAGAAAGGGCCGGAGAAGAGGGCGACAACCAACAAGAAAGGCAAAAAGTAATGGCCAAAAAGGCGCAGCCCGAGAAAGGCGGGCAACAGCGTGGCCCACGCAAACAGCCAGGCGAGACGCTCCGTGTTCGGATTGACCGCCCGCGCAGAGGCTCGCCACGCCGCGAAGGTCAGGGGCAACGCAGCCGGCAGCACCAACGCGCCCATCTTGGCGACCCGCTGCGCCGTATCCGCGGCCGACATGGGGTTATCGATGTGGCGAAGGTTGTAGCTCCAGACCCAGAAAACAGCGTCTTTCAGCGCTCCGTTTGAAGCAAACCACGCCGCCGCAGCAATCACCGGAAGAGCGAACCCCGCGGCGAGCGCGGCCCACAGAGCGGCTGTGCGAAGGTGCCGGCGCGCGCCCTTCGGTTCGGTTGGATACCGATAGAGGACAGCGAGCGCGTGCGCGACCAAACAGAGCGCTGCCGGCTGCTTGCCGAGAAACGCCACCCCCGTGAGCAGGCCGACCCCGAGCAAACGCGCCGGGCGGCCGCGCGCCTCGGGCGAGCGCACGAGGACGATACTCCAGGCGAGCGGCAGGAGCATGACATGCTCGCAGTGGACGGCGTGGGCGTCCGAAGGCAGAAGCGCAGTGGAAGCGACAAGAAAGGCGAGCGCGGCCGCCAGACCGGGCATGCGATAGCCGTGATAGGCGGCGAGCCCGAGAGCGGTGAGCGGCAACAGCACGATGGCCGCGGCCATACGCACAGAAAAGACGCCTTCGCCGAATACGCACTGTGCAAGAGCATAAAAAAGGTGGATGAGAGGGGGCTTGTTGTCGGCGAATCGCAGGTAGAGATCGCCCCCGCGCAGAACCTCGGAGGCGCCGAGCAGATGGGCGGCTTCATCCACGTTCACGAACCCGACTCGCACGAAGGCGATGCGGAGGACCAGGGAAGCGGCCACAAGGAGAGCCGCTGTTGCGGCCGCGCGTCGGCTTTGGGACTGGACGGTCCAAAAGGCCAGAACCCGTCCAGCGACCGTTTCAGACCGGCAGATGGAGTGCTTCGCAACGAGCGGCGATCGCTGCGGAGAACGGCTCCGACTGGAGGGCGGCGGGAGGTCCGGCGCGAGGGCGACGGGGCTCATGGGCATCGCTTCCGTGCGGTGGCGCGCACAGGACGCTTCCCACCGTGCTGATCAGTGCACAACACAGCTGCCCAGTGCCGCGGGCTCGGCGCCGAACAAAAGCCTACAACGCAACGAAGAGCGAGGAACACGCCTGCTCGCATACGTGGAGTCTCCTTGTCCCTTCGAGGGATGGTCGCTCATCAGCAAGGGGCAGGCCGGCCCGGCCGACTGCCGTACGGAGCGCCACATCCGCTGCTTGCCAGTGTCAAACGTCCTGCCGGAAGTGGAGGGCCACGTGTCAAACGTCCTGCCCGACTTTCTTTGACACCCCTACGCGGCGCGCTCAGTCTTCGGCGCCGTCCTCACCGAAAAGCGCGCCCACGGAGAGTTCAACGGCCTCGAACGGCTCGGCGCGCACGCGGACCCCGCGCTCTGCTGCCAGAACGAGCAGATAGCCGTCCGGCGTCCAACGAAACACGCTCAGCGACTCCTCCATCGGGTCGACGATCCAGTAATGAGGGATCTCGAATCGATGGTAGTGATTGAGCTTCGTCACGCGATCCGTGCCCGGATTTGAAGGGGACAACACCTCACAGATCCAGTCTGGACGAAGGGCGATTGGCGAACCGGTGGGGCGCTCGGGGGCGCGTTCGCGCCGCCACCCAACGACGTCGGGGCGATAAACGTGATCGGGCGCCAGCTCGATCTCAACCTCGGTGTAGATCCACCAGCCGCCGGGCAGCTTGCCCCCCGGACGGCGTTGGAACGGGCCTTTGATGCGCACGACGAGCGCCGATTGCGCATCACCGTGCTCGCCCGAAGGTGTCGCCTTGCGCACCAGCTCCCCCGCAACGAGTTCATGGAACCGCTGGTTGTCCGGGATCGCCAGGAGATCGGCAACGGTAGCCGGATTGCCCTCCTGTGTGCGGTGCTGCATAGCCAGGATTTATCACGGCAACGCGCGGGCCCGCGATTTTTTGGGGCGCGCAGGAAAACGCGTCAGTGTGTACACCTCTTTGGCGCGGGGGATCGTTGTCACTTCGCCGCTGCGCCCGTGATCCTAATCAAACCGTGTGTACTTTGATTTTTTGCCTGTTGGGGCTGCGCTCGGTGCGGCACCCGCCGGTGCTGTAGCGGCCGGTTTCGCCGGGACAGCGCTCCGCACGGGCGAGCCACTCGGCTCCGCGGTTGCAATTGTGGATGGCGCCGCCGCGGGCGCGCGGCCGCTGAGGGCTGACAACAAGAGGTCTGCGCGCGCGCGCGCCGCCGGCCCCACAGCCTCGCGAACCGGTGTCACGCGCGGCCCGCCGCCCGTGAGAAATGTGATCGCCGCAATGGCCACCACCGCCACGGCAGCCGCAGCAACGATCGCGCGCCCGCGGCGCGGCGGCGCCCCGGACAGCGGAGGCGCAGGCGCGCTCGGCGACTCCAAATCAAACGGCGCGGCGCCCACGTGCCTCACCGCCGTCACGCTTCCACTCTCACCCGCATCCGGCGCCGGTGGACGCACGCTCCGAACCGACGTGGGCGCCGCCGATTCAACACTCGCCGCGGCCGCATTGATCTCTTCGATAAACGCCGCGGCACTCGCCGGTCGATCGCTTGGATCTTTTGAAAGCACGCGCAACACAAGCCGCGAAATGCTGAGCGGGATGTGCGCTTCTTTCGCCGCTTCGTGCGGTGCCGCGGGCTTCTGCTTGATGTGGCGAGCCATCACAACAACCGCGTCTTCATCAACGAACGGCGCCTTGCCCACGAGCATTTGGTAGAGGATGACGCCCAGCGAATAGAGATCGCTCCGCGCATCGAGCGCGCGCCCCTGCGCCTGCTCGGGCGACATGTACCTCGGCGTGCCGAACACCGTGCCCGCCTGCGTCTCCAGCGCGTCGACCATCGGCGCTTTGTCGGTGAGCACTTTGGCGATGCCAAAATCGAGCACCTTCACGATTTCTCCGCCCGAAGGCGCGCGCGCCAAAAACAAATTGTCGGGCTTTAGATCGCGATGAATCACACCTTTTTCGTGCGCTTCGGCGAGAGACATCAGCGCTTGCCGCACGATCGCCAGCGCCTCGGCCCAATCCATGCGCCCCGAGCGTTTGAGCCTTTCACCCAACGACTCACCGTTGAGCAGCTCCATCGCGAGAAACAGCGAAACGCCGGCTTCAAGGTCGCCGTCCTGCGGCGGTTCGGGCATTTCACCAAAGTCAAACACCGTCACTGTGTGAGGCGAAACAAGAAGGCTCATCGCCTTCGCCTCGCGCACGAACCGTTGCCGCGCGAGCATGTCGATCGCGCGATCGCTCCGAAGGATCTTCACCGCCACATCGCGCGCAACAGCTTCTTGGCGCGCGCGATAAACAGTGCCCATAGAACCGGCACCGAGCCGCCGAAGCACAACGAAACGCCCGGCAACAACGCGCCCGAGAAACGGATCGCCGTCGCCCTGCGCAAGCGCATCGGCGGTGACCATCGCTCCGCTGCACCCCGTGCATCGCGGAACCGGAAGCCCCGGCGCATCGGCGGCTATCGTCTCGGTCCTACACCTGGGACAGACCCACGCCCTCGGCGGAGCGGGGTTAGATGGCGGAGGCGTAGAAACCGGACCGGCCACTGCCTACAAATGGTCCGTCACCTTGGGGTGCACTGCAAGTCAAACCCAAGCGCGGGCGGCTTGCCTCCCATGCCCGGGTCCGCCGACAAAGCGCGCCCTGCCTCGCATGAATACAGGTGAGTTGCACCGCACGACTCATTTGTGCAGCAAACGTCGGAGCACACTTTGTGCCACCCGAAGGGTTTTCGATGCACCTGCCACCCCGGCACTGGCTCGGATCGTCGCAGGGAGCGCCCACGGGTCGGTTGGCTTCACCCTTGGGCATCCCCGCGCAGGCGAGCACCATCGCGGCGCCGTGCACAATTGGCAAACACGTGATCGGCTGAAGCAGATCGCCGATTTTGACGGCCCCGCACTCGTCCGACGAACAACACGGCTTGGCGCAGCGCTGCTTTGAATCGGGCGACGTAAAACACAGACCCGACAAGCACTCGTCGTCGTTTAAGCAGAGTTCGAGATACCCCTTTTTCGGCGAAGGCACGGGTGTACACATCCATCCTTCGCCGCTGTCGGCGCATGCGGCGCCGAAGGGTGCGCACTCCGCATCGGAGCAACACGCGTCCGCGCAATACCGCTCAGCGCGGCACTCACCCGACCGGCATTCCGCATGGGTTTCACACGGGGCGCCCGCGGGTTTTTCGCCGGGATCGGCTCGTTCCCAGTCCCGCGCCGGTGCACACATTTTTCCCGGGCCGAGCACGGCGCAGACAAGCCCCGTTCCACCGTCGCAATCAGACGACGAACAGCAAGGTCGCGAGCAGAGCGGATCGCCGGGAACGCCCACCGCCGCCGGATCGAAACAGCGATCGCCGGGCGCGCACTCGGCGTCGTCGTCGCAGGGCTGACCAAGCGCCGGAGGTCCGGGTTCACAAGCTCCGTCGCGACAATAACTTCCAACCGGACATGCGGGCGGTCCCACAGCGCCGTCTTCAACGCACTTTACGTTGGCGGGCTTGTCGGAGACGAGAACTTGGCAGGTGGGTGCGGCGGCGAGAAGGGTCGCGCCGAGCGCGACCCTTCTCGCCGCCGCACCCACCGTTCGACTTGGCAACCGCGCTCTCAAAACGGAGCCTCCATCCGCACCAGCGCGGCGGCGCGCGCCGGGGTTTGGGGCGCAGGACCGCGAAGCGGCGCCGTAGCCCCATGCGTAGAACCGAGAGGCGTGCCGGTGCCGGTGCCCGCCGGGGCGGGCACCGGCACGCCGCGCCCGCCCCGCGACTCCACGAGGTAGAGCACCGTTGCCGCCGCACCCATCACGAACGCTGTGACAAACGACAAGTCGGCGGCAATTGCCTGCGTGTGCGCCGAGCGCGCTCGCGTTTCGAGGTCATACGCGGTCACGCGCG
Source organism: Polyangiaceae bacterium (assembly GCA_016712345.1). GTDB lineage: Bacteria > Myxococcota_A > Polyangia > Polyangiales > Polyangiaceae > JADJRH01. The sequence continues at coordinate 4,758,282 of JADJRH010000001.1, read as the reverse complement.
GTCCTGTTGAAAGCCCGTCGGGATATGTGGAAAGCGCGCTCACACCAAAGCCGATGCCAATGCCAATCGCCGCCACACCCACACCGCCGATCACAAACACCATCGGCGACGGCATGCGATTGGTGGGCGCGGTGGGCGCGGCGGTCGCGCTGGGCGCGACCGTCGCGCCCACCGCGCCCACCTGCGCGCGCTCTTGCAAATCGGCCTCAAGATTTTTTTTGGCCGCTCGCAATCGTTTCACGATGGCGAGCGCCCGCTCCCGCGCACCCGCGTTGGTTTCCATGTCGACGTATCGCAGGTAATACTTTTCGGCGTCGTCCACGTCGGCGAGCTTTTCGTGGATCACCGCCAAGTTGTACACAAGCTCTTTGCCGCTCGGATCGAGTTCAAGCGCGGCTTCAAGTTTGGTGATCGCGCGCCGATAAAGGCCGCGGTCGTAAAGCGCCTTGGCTTCATCGTGCAGCGCGATCGCGCGCTCTTGGCGGTCTTTTTTTTCTTTGGCAACGTCGGCCGGCGACATTGGGGCCGCTGTGGATTGCGGCGCCGACGTGTTCGACTGCGAGGCCGCCGATCCCGACGACTTCGGCGGATCTGCAAACGCGCGATGCGGTGCGACGAACCCAACGAGCGCAAGCATCGCGGCGGCGCCCCGCACCCAATTTTTTGCGAAACTGTGCGCCTCCGGCATCGCGGAGGCAGCATAGCGCAACCCAAGTTGGGAACTACGCGCGACCGAAGAGCGCGGCCAGTTCGCGCACTTTTTTGGCAAGGTCGGCCGTGAAAGGATCACCTGCCAAACGAAAGCGCCAGTTGTCTTTGGACGTGGAAGGATCGTTCATCCGCGCTTCCGTGCCGAGGCCGAGAACGTCCTGCGCCGAGACAATGGCCATATTGGCCACCGAAGCAAAAGCCGCGCGAACGAAGTCCCACGCCACTTCACCGCGATGGGCGCGCTCCACCAAAATGCCAATGTAGAGACCCGCGTGTACACGCGTCGCGGAAGGCGCCGATTGCCACCAGCCGTTGGTGGTGTCGTTGTCGTGCGTGGCGGGGTACACAACGCAGTCGGCTTCGTGATTGTGCGGCAAATGCGTGTTTTCAGGGCCGCTGCCAAACGCAAATTGAAGCACGCGCATGCCCGGCAACCCGGCGCCTTTCCGCACCGCGTTCACTTCGTCGTCGATGATGCCGAGGTCTTCAGCCACCAGCGGAAGCGTGCCTTCGTGTTTTTTGATCGCTTCAAAAAATGCGAGCCCCGGACCTTTGCGCCACCGCCCCGAGCGCGCATCGGGAGCGCCGAAAGGCACCGCCCAATACGCCGCGAACGCGCGAAAATGATCAATTCTGCAAATGTCGGTGTGCGTGAGTACACGTCGAAGCCGCGCGCGCCACCAGGCGAAATCGTCGTTCGCCATCACATCCCACGCGTAGAGGGGATTGCCCCACAATTGGCCTTTTTCGCTGAAATAATCGGGTGGAACACCCGATACCTCCAACGGCACCGCGCCCTCGGCCAAATCAAACTGACGTTGGTTGGACCACACGTCGGCGCTGTCGCGATCCACGTAGATCGGCAAGTCGCCCAAGATCGAAACGCCGCGCGACTTTGCGTACACATGCAAGTCGGCCCATTGATGCTCGAACAAAAACAGCATCGCGAGGGTACGCATGATGGCGCGCTCATGTGTACGCTCAGCCTCGGCGAGCGCCGCGGGTTCGCGATCGCGCAGACCGAGCGGCCATTCCCAAAACGGCTTCATCGCGTGAGCGCGTTTGAGCGCCCAAAAAAGCGAAGCTTCTTTTGCCCAGGTTTCGCTCTTTTGAAACGCGGCGAACGCCGGCGCCAAAGCGTGATTGGGCGACGCGACAAGGCGATCCGCAGCCTGCTCGAGGAGTGGAGTTTTAAACGCCGTCACCGCATCGAAATCAACATGCGGGGCCGCGGGCGGCGCACCTTCGAGATCGCTCGGTGCGAGCAACCCGTGCTCCACAAGATTGGCAAGATCGATGAGCATTGGATTGCCGGCGAACGCCGACCAACACATGTACGGCGAGTTGTTCGACGTTGGATTGAGCGGCAACACCTGCCACACGCTCAGCCCGGCCTGCGCGAGCCAATCAATAAAACGGCGCGCCGAGCGACCGAGATCACCGATTCCGTGCGGGCCTGGGAGTGACGTTGGATGCAGGAGCATTCCCGCCGTGCGGCGGGGCTTCGGGGCCTTCGTAGTCATGCGGCGCCGGAGAGTACCCGACGCTTCGCCGAGTCAGATCACTCTTCGATCCAACGATCGGGCGGGGCGTCTTTGGGAGCCGATTTTGCGGGCGGAGTGGGTGCGCTGTCGTCGTCGCCCGCGTCTTGAACAATGATCACCACGTCGGCGCGTTCTGTCGCTTTTGCTTTTGCGCGCGCGGCTTCTTCGGCTTTGGCTTTGGCGCGAGCGTCAGCCTCGGCTTTGGCTTTGGCTTTTGCATCAGCCTCGGCCTGCGCGGCGCGCGCTTCGGCTTCAGCCTGAATTTGAGCCGCTGCCCGCGCGCGCCGCTCCGCTCGAATGCGAGCGCGTTCCGCGCGTTCTTCCGCTTCAGCCATGGCCTGCGCTTCGGCTTCGGCCTGCTGCCGCTCCATGTCGGCCTGCGCCGCGCGCCTTCGTTCGTGATGCACCGCCACCGCTGTTACAGCGACAGCGCCCGCAGCAACCACAGCGACGGGATGGGGCCGGTGAAACAGCGCGCGCGGCCCGTAATACCGAAAACAACCGGTGGAAGAAACCGCCGCCATCAAGAGAACCGAGGCCATCCATTGCTTGCGCATGCCTTCTCCCGTTCCAAAGCGCGTGCCAGGCGCAGCCTCCCAGCGACCCCGCGTCTGCGGCCTCGATCTCGCCTGTTTTAAAGGATTGCCCGAGCGACCGAGAAGTTTTGGTTACACACCCCGTGAACCAACACGCGGACCGCCCGCAACGTGTGCCGCCTTTTCACTCCGCCGCGCATGAATAGTCGCCCGCAAAAATGAGACTCCGCGTGCACCGAATACGCTTTGTTCCATTTTTGCCCGAATACTCAAATGACTGACCCAGAGGCGTTCGCGACATCTTTGTCATCGCCATCGGACAGTCACTCGGACGCGTCCCGGGCGGTGCGGTCACAGGCACAGGCTTCACCGCAACGCCCTCGCACGCCATTGCTTTTGCCATCTGCTCAACTTCGGTGTTGTCGCCGAAGACATTCACAATCGCGGCAATTGTGAATGCGACGCAAAGCACAAACACGATCATTCGAGCGGCTTTTTTCATCGCGAGTATCGTGCCTCAGGGCGAAGTGAGTGCCAACGAGTTACTAAAGAGTGATGCCTTTTCCCGGCGGCGGCTTCCATCGCTCACGCCGCGTTTTGTAAGTGCCTTTTACAAATGCGCCCAACACCGGGGCAATGTTGACCGCAATGTCATCATCCCATTCACCCCCGTTGATTCCATCGCGCGGAATCAGGTCCGGCCCCAACAAAAAGAACCATGGATAACTGGTTGTGCCCATTCCAAGTTCGGTGAGTTCAGCATCGTAGTCGCGCGAATCCACCCGCACGAGTCTCACTTTCGACAATGCCGTTTGCATCCGCGGATCGGGCAGTGTTCGCTCAAAATCGTCTAGCAACTTGCTGCCAAACTGCGTTGTCATCACAAGCAATTGCTGCCCTTCTTTTTGGGCTTTTGAGCGCTCGGCAGAAAGTGCATCGGCGAGCGGCGTCGAGCTTTTCGTGCCCAGATCCACCACCGTGAGAGTGCCAATCTGCTTTTCGCGAGTCGCCAGCGGCGCGCCCGACGGTGCCACCGTTGCAGACGGCGCCGCCGACGATGGCCCCTGCGGTTGCGGAACCGCCGCGCTCGGCGCTGGAGAAGGCTCGGCGGGCGTATGCGGCACCACCGTTGGAGCCACACCGCCAAATGGCTCATACGCAAGCTCTTTGTGCCGCGGCCGACTCAACATCCACACAACGCCAACACCCGCCGCCACAAACGAAACAATCGTGATCCCCGCAATCACAAGCAGCCACGGAAACTTTTTGGGCGGCGGCGCTTGATGCAAAAACGGATCGTACAGCGGCGGCACATTGTCGGGCGGCGCACCCACGGGAAACGGTTTCGACGCGTCGCGATCGTGAGGTTCAGGTCGCGGATATGGATAGGTCACCCGCACAGCTTAGCTCTAGTTCAGCGCCGCGCCTCCGCCCCGCAAGCCTTCACCACCTGAGCCTCTTTGCCTCATGTGCGCGCGCGATCGGATCTGCTAGCAATCCGCCCGCTCGGTGGTGATTCGCAAAGGCGTCTCAAAAACAGCTCTCAGCACATTGCTCGGCGTGTGTGTACACATTGCTCTGCCAACGGCCTCGTTTGCCGACAATGCGCAACACAGCACCCTTGTCCTTTCGGCAAACGGAATCACCGCCCAAATCCCCCCGGCCGACCTCGGCTTCACAACAGTGTACACATCGGCGGGCAGCACATCCGTTGTTGTCAATCACGATGCGTACACATCAGCCTGTGAGGCGCTGTCGGATCAATTCGCTCTCCTGCCCGCGTTTGAAGGCGATCTCGACCTTTCGGACGACAATCAGGTGGAAGTGATCGCGCCGACCCCGGGCCAAACCGTTGACTGTGATGCGCTTGTCATCGCCGTGGAACGCGCCCTCGCAACGGGCAACGAGCAATCCGAGATTGAAGTGCCGCTCGCCGCCGACGAACCGCAAACATCCGTCGCCGCACTCGACCACATTGCGGCCCAAGTGAGCCCACTTCTAAATCAACCCGTCACCCTCGTTGTTGAGTTTGAGGGTCAATTCGGCGGCACCATTGTTCTCACGCCAGACGACGTGCGCGCCTCCTTTCAACTCCGGCGTTTCGGCGAATTTGTCACAGCAGAACTGGCGCCTTCGGCGCTCGGGCGAAGCGTGGTGAATGCCTTAAAACCGCTCGGCGACGTCGCACGTGATGCCGAGTTTGTCATTGGCACCGACGATAGAATACAAATTGTTCCATCGTCCCGCGGACTGTCACTTTCAGGCGCCTCCCTTTTTGCCTCGGCCCAACAAGCCGGCAAAACACCCGATAAAAAAGCCGCTGTTTCAGCCTCAAAAGGTGACCCTGTGCTCGGCACCGCAAAGGCCGAATCGCTTGGCATTAAAGGCATTGTGGCCTCGTTTTCCACCAAATACCCCACCGGCCAACAACGCGTCACCAATATCCACAAGGCCGCGGCACTTCTCGACGGTGCCATTTGTGAAGCGGGCAGCCGCTTTTCAATGAATCAGCGAATTGGCAAGCGCACCAAAAAACGCGGCTTCGTTTTGGCACCCAGCATCGGTGAAGGCACCATTGTAGAAACCGTCGGCGGCGGCGTAAGCCAAGTGGCAACCACCTTTTATAATGCCGTGTTTGACGCCGGCTACGCCATTGTCAGCCGCAAACCCCACACTCGCTACTTTGACAGATACCCACTCGGCGTAGAAGCAACGCTCTCGTGGCCCCGACCAGACTTCGTGTTTCGAAACGACTCAAAAGCCGCGGTGCTTGTAAAAGCCTCTGTCACCGAAGACAGCGTCACAATCAAACTCTACGGCGACACAGGCGGCCGAAAAGTCACGCGCAATGTGTCCAAAACATTCGCCCCAACCGACCCTCGAATTGACTACGAGCCCGACGACACACTGCCTATTCAAAAACCCAAAATCAAAGATCACGGGACCAAAGGGTTTAGTGTGAAAGTGGGCCGAGATGTTGTGTTTGCCGACGGCACCAAAAAACACGAAGAGCGAACGGTGGTGTACCATGGCAAACCTCGCGTGATTGCCGCTCATCCGTGCGCCATTCCCAAAGGTGAAAAAGGGCATCGAAAAAAAGGCTGCCCCAAACCTGAAGAATTGGCCGCTTTGGAAACTGCCACCGAGTCTGAAAAAGGCACTTCAAAAGCCGACGGCAGTGCCGAGTCTAAAGTGGCAGTTTCGGCCGCTTCAAAAGACAAAACAGACAAAGACGCAAAGCCTGAAAGCGCTGCAAACGACAAGGCCAAAGCGGCGGACAGTGCCGGACAAGACAAGGCCGACAAGAGCGCCAAAGCCGACAAGAGCGCCAAAGCCGACAAGACAGCGCCCGACGCCGGCAAAAAAGCCAAAAGCGACAAGCCCAAAGACAAGCCCAAAGACAAGCCCAAAAAAGACAAAGGCAAGAAAAAGCCAAAAGGCTAGTTCCGCAAACCTACCCGGCTTTCAGGCGACAAAACACGAGAGGGCCGCGTTTCCGCGACCCTCACCCCCTGTTTCTCCGACCTTTCGGTCGGGGCGAGTGGATTTGAACCACCGACCCCTTGACCCCCAGTCAAGTGCGCTAACCAGGCTGCGCTACGCCCCGAGGCTTGCCCAACGGCGGGGAGGCCGAAGTGCGACGCGCACATTACCCAGCGCGCTTCGATTTGCAAGAGAAACCACCAAAAAAAACCTCCCCAGAGGTGGGTGCGCTTCTGTCTCGCTGCGCTTCGACGCACGTCAAGGCGCCCAAAAGTGTGCCTCTCTGGCAACGAAGCGCCCGGCGCCGCGCTTTTCGGGATCCCCGCTGTGCAACGCGCGAGGCGTTTCGCGCGGCGTGTCGCCTTCGCCGTATCGAGTTCCGTGGTGTACACATCCGGGACAAAAACGGGAGTGCAGCGCTTCTTTTGGGTTTATCGTCGATTGCGCCATGAAGATCACCGCACTCGCCTTTTTGTTGGGGCTCACCGCTCTTTCGGCCGCCTGCGGAGGCAACACCGACACTGGAACAGGCGGCACCGGAGGAGGAGGCGGCGGCGACTTGGTGCCGTGCGGAGATCATCCGCTCGACTGCCCCGAGGGCGAAACCTGCTCGTTCGTGAAAGGCGATCAATTCGCCTGCCTGCCAAGCGGAACCGGCGCGCTGAACGATGTTTGCTCGCCGCTCGTTGGGCAGGCCACATGCGCCGACGATCTCATCTGCGTGAAAAAGTCGGGTGCCATGGAGGGCACGTGTACACAACTCTGCGATCCCTCGCAGGGCGACCAATGTGGTGACCTCTTTTGTGTACCCATTGAAACCGCGAGCGGCGCCCAAACCCGCGTGTGCCTTCCGTAGTTCCAGGGTTTCGGTGTTCGCGACTTCCTCCAACAGATGGCAACCTTCAGCGCCTCGCAATGACCTGAGACGTCTCGATTCCTGACACGTCGTAATCAACACGGAGTTCCCCAGCGGCGCATGCGCCTCATTCGAACGGCGAGTAACTCGTTGCGGTTGAGTTGTCGATGCAGCAGAAAAGAGCCCGTCCTGGGAGGTCCGGCGACTTGAGATGTCCATCACGTCGCCATCCACCGGTCTCGCCGGTCTCTCGTTTTCGTCGTGGCTGCGCTCGCCACAGAACTCCATCTGGAGAACCCGACGCGCCACGCTGTTCGCTTTTCCGCTTGGCGACGGGCAAGGGTGTCCCAAACGTCTCGACAAGACTGGATCCGTGCCTTGCAGAACGTTCCGCTAAAGGGAAGTTACCTAGGAGGCACGGAGATCCACGGAGATCCACGGAGTTTTTTTGTATTTCAGACTGCAAGTGGCTTGCACAGCGCGCCGAATAACCTGTCAGGTTGGGAACGCGGCTGATGTGTACCCATAGCAGCCAACAAACCAAAAACTTCCGTGTTCTCCGTGAGTCCGTGGTGAAGAGACGTCACAGACATCGCGGCGGTGCAAGTCTTGGCATACCGGTTCAACGGTCGGACTTGCGTACACATAAGACGGCGCGCTGGATGCCCGCGGCGATCGCGTCGGCGTTGTGGTCAACAACGTGAATGGCGGCGTCGCTTTCGGCCCAGCGTTTCACGTCTCCACCGGCGCACGCGACAACGGGTGTACACAACGCGCGCGCTTCGCGAACCACGGTGGGCGCACCTTCCACAATGGAGGGGTGAACAAGCACATCGGCCGCCGCGATCCACGTGAGCGCTTCGATCCGTGGGAGCGCGCCGGTGAACGCGACATGCGATCGCAACGAGGCGGCGAGGCTTTGAAGCGCTGACCTTTCAGGACCGTCCCCGATGATCACCAAGCGGGCACCGGCGCGCGCCGCTGCGAGGATCGCAAGGTCGACTCTTTTTTCTCGAACGAGCCGAGCAACGCACACAACGGTAGGGGTGGAGGGGGCGGCGCGGATGTTGCGCTCGCGCAACACCCGCGCCGCCCCCTCCACGTTCGGCACATCGATAGGCGCGGGCTCGCAGCGGCTCGCGGCGCGAAGCGCGCGAGCCGCTGCGAGCCCAAGCCCATCACACAAGACATCGAGCAGGGGATGCGCCACAAATTGAAAGCGCGCGCCTCGCTCCAAAAGCGCCGCGATCACAGCGTTTCGAACAGCGGCGGGCGATTGGCAAAGGAGGCGAACATCCCCTCCGTGGGCAACTACGTCGAGCGGTGCGCGTGTGTACACATTGTTGCCTTTGTGTACACGACCCGCTGCGAGCGGTGATGCGTACACAACAACGGGAAAAGCACACGGCACGATCCAGTGCGCCACAATGCGATCCACCCGTTCGAGCGACGCGAGAGCGCGGCGCGCGCCGCTCACGAACTCGAAAGCTCCCCACAATCGAAGCGGATTTTGGCGCGCGCGGGCCGGAGCGCCGGGCCATTGAAAGAGGCGCTCACCGCCCGCGCGCGCCACCTCGATATCGGTCGAAGCGGCATCGCTTGCCGACTCTTGTGTACGCAGCGGTGGTTTTGCCTTGGGCCCCGGGGCGATCACAACAACGCGCGCGCCCTCGCGGGCGAGGGCGCGCGCGTGCGCCTCGACGAAATGGCCCGACGGATCCCCTTCGAAGCGCGGAAATGACGACGTGATCAGAGCGACGACGGGGCGATCACCGGTTGAAGGCGGCGCTTTGTATTTCAGACCGACCATCGAGTGATGTGTACCCATAGCAGCACGACAAACACAAAACTCCGTGGATCTCCGTGCCTCCTGGGTAACTCCCAACCCAGAGCGACGGCTGACGCGTCACGCAACGACCGGAAGCGCTTGGATGCCCGTGACGTCTCTTCACCACGGAATCACAGAGAACACGGAGGGTCACGGAGTCCGTGGATCTCCGTGGATCTCCGTGGATCTCCGTGCCTCCTAGGTAACTGACGGTCCTTCGGCCAAACGCTGATGCGAAGCCCGGCCACAGGCTCGGCAAAACGTGCAAGACATCGAGGCCGGTGCCTAGCGAGAAAGCGAAAAGCGTGGCGATGCAGGCTCGGCATGGTGTGGTTCAAGTCCAATGCTACCCACCACGAAAACGAGACAAACGCCGGCGAGACCGGTGGAATAACGTTGTGTACATCCCGAGCCGCCAAACCTAGTTACCTCCCGGTCGAACGGGGCGGCGCAGCCGCCCCAGGAGCAACTCCTAGGTAACTTCCCTTTAGCGGAACGTTCTGCAAGGCACGGATCCAGTCTTGTCGAGACGTTTGGGACACCCTTGCCCGTCGCCAAGCGGAAAAGCGAACAGCGTGGCGCGTCGGGTTCTCCAGATGGAGTTCTGTGGCGAGCGCAGCCACGACGAAAACAAGAGACCGGCGAGACCGGTGGATGGCGACGTGATGGACATCTCAAGTCGCCGGACCTCCCAGAACGGGCTCTTTTCTGCTGCATCGACAACTCAACCGCAACGAGTTACTCGCCGTTCGAATGAGGCGCATGCGCCGCTGGGGAACTCCGTGTTGATTACGACGTGTCAGGAATCGAGACGTCTCAAGTCATTGCGAGGCGTTTTGATGCGTACTCATTGCGATGCGTACTCATTGCGATGCGTACTCATTGCGATGCGTACTCATTGCGATGCGTACACGTTTGTGGAAGGAAGCAGCGGGCGGGAACAACGCGTTGTCGGCCTCGTTGTTACAAAGGCCGACTTTTGGGCGCCTTGACGTGAGCGAAAGGGCCGCGAGACGGAAGCGCCGACCGCGTGGAGATGGAAGGTGTCTCGGCGTTGCTACTGAGACAATGCCACCGAGACAGGTTGGAAGGTGTTGCCGCGCGAGCTTTAGATGGCAACGTCGATCTTGGAGCGCTTGCGACGACGACGAGCCGCTTCAGACGCCTTTTTGCGGCGTTTGACCGAGGGCTTCATGTAGTGCCGGCGCCTCTTCAGCTCCCGCAGAATGCCCTCGGCGGCCATCTTTCGCTTGAGATGTTTGATGGCGCGCTCGATGCCTTTGTCTCCAACGGAGACTTCGAGCGGTTTGCACTGAATGGCCTCAGACGGCATGTTCCTGCGCTCTCCTTAAAAACAGCGGGGTTTGAGAACAAATAACGTGGCTCCGAGCGGGGCCCGAAGCCAAGGGGGCGGCACCTTCGCACCCTCGGAGGCTTTAGGCAAGATCCAAATGGGGCGCGATCCGGCCTTCGGGGCCTGGTAGGCTCCCGCCCGTTCGCCGAAACGGAAAAAGTAATTTAGAAGGACTTGCAATTAAGAATTCTTCTAACTATGGTAGGCTCACCGTGAAGGCAGAAAGTCTGGCCCCCAAATCAAAGCCCTTGTCCCGCGGTGGGCGAGGGGGCGCTTCTCATGAAGAGGGGCGTCACGGGGTGAAGGCCAAAGCGGACTCGGGCGAAACAGACCGGATCGCGGCCATGCTTGATGGGGTGAAAAGCGCGGGTCTCAAGTTGACCCCGCAGCGAATTGCGATTGTTCACACACTGGCAAACGATCCGTCACACCCCACGGCGCAGCAGATTTTTGAGCGGCTCAAAGAGAGTCTGCCAACAATGAGTTTTGCAACGGTGTACAACACGCTCGACGCGTTGAGTGCGGCGGGTTTGTGTGGGTCGCTTTCGCTTTCACCGGGGCCATGCCGGTTTGACCCGAATATCGATCCGCATGATCACGCCGTGTGTGATGGGTGTGGCCTTGTTCGCGATGTGCCGTGCGGCGCGCGGGCGCACGCAGAACTGCCAGTTGCAAAGGGGAGCGCACACCATGTATCCGGCTTTTCAGTGCGCTCTGTGGAGCACATTTATCGAGGGCTTTGTGAGCACTGTGCGGCGCACGGTCCTTTGAAGAAAACTTCAAGTTAGCGGAGAGCGGCATTGAAAAAGCCGCAAAAACCGCTTTTTCTCTCGACTTTCGCAGTATCAAAAGGAGACAAGCAATGACGCCCAAGCTCAGTGGAACGAAAACGCATCAAAACCTGAAAGACGCCTTCGCGGGCGAATCACAGGCAAATCGTCGCTATCTGTATTTCGCAAAAGTTGCCGACGTGGAAGGTTACCCGGATGTTGCCGGTCTTTTCAAAGACACGGCCGATGGTGAAACGGGCCATGCGCACGGTCACCTCGACTATTTGAAGCAGGTGGGCGATCCGGCCACGGGTCTGCCGATCGGCAACACCGAGAAAAACCTGAAGGCTTCGGTGGCCGGTGAAACTCACGAGTACGAAACCATGTATCCCAGCATGGCCAAAGAGGCCCGTGAAGAGGGTTTCGGTGATATCGCCGAGTGGTTTGAAACGCTCGCCAAGGCTGAAAAGAGCCACGCGGGTCGCTTTAAGAAGGCCCTTGACGGCATGGAACTGTGAGCGTGTGACTGCGACGGCGAGGGAGAACATCCCTGGCAAACACTCCGGGGTGCAAAACGATTGAGCTTTGTGCCTCGGAGTGTGTCGCAGGCGTATGCGTTCGCAGGTTTCTGCGTGGAAAAAGGGCGGGCTATTCCGCCCTTTTTTTTCAACTCTGATGTTCTGTTTGTGCCCAGGAGCACCGTTGTGAGCGTTATTGCCCGCCATCCGAAAAAGCCGCCCGCGTCGAGTCCCAACGATGAGCGTTATTTTGACGCTCGCGATTTGGAGGATGAACTCCGCAGGGCGTTTCAGATCTGCCACGAATGCCGCATGTGCGTGAACTATTGCGGGTCTTTTCCCGTGTTGTTCGCGGCGGTGGACAAGGCTATTGATTCTGGGGCTGCGGAGGGTGCTGAAAAAATCGACGATGCCGATATCAAGGCGGTGAGCGATCAATGTTGGCAGTGCAAACTCTGTTATATCAAGTGTCCGTATACAGCCGATGAGCAGGCGGCGGAGTTGCTTGATTTTCCGAGGTTGATGGCTCGCGAGCGGGCGAATCGGGCGCGGCGTGAGGGGATCCCGATTGTGGACCGGATTTTGGGGGAGCCTCAAATGATTGGGGCCATGGGCGGCGGGATCATGGCGCCTGTTTCAAACTTTGTGTTGGCGAGCCGGCTTGTGCGAAAAGTGCAGGAGGTAGCAACGGGGATTTCGGCGGAGTTTCCGCTGCCGCCCATGGCTTCTCAAACGTTTTCATCGTGGTTTCGCGAGCGGCAAAAAAAGGGAATTGGGCCTCGGGTAAAAGAGGGGCAGTCGGCGCGAGAAGTGGTTTTGTTTCCCACGTGTTATGGTGAATACAACACGCCTGAAATTGCCAAAGCGGCTGTGGCAGTGCTTGAGCACAACGGCTTTCGGGTGTTTGTTCCGGGCACGGATGCGGAAAATGCAGACGAAGAACGCCTCTCCTGCTGCGGTATGCCCAATCTCGACGGCGGGGATTTAGATGCGTACACAGCCAAGGTGAAGGCGAATGCGGCGCTGCTTTATCCCCATGTTCAGAAGGGGCGCAAAGTGGCTGTTTTGGGGCCGACCTGTGGGTACACAATGAAGCGTGAATGGGCTGAATATGTGCCTACGGATGAGGTGAAAGCGGTAACGGCGGCCACACTCGATATCATGGAGATGTTGGTGACCGTGGCGCGCGAGAAAAAGCTTGATAGGGAGTTTAAAAACAGTTTGGGGACTGTGGCCTACCACGCGGCGTGTCACCTGCGGGCGCAGAAGATTGGTTTTCCGGGCGCAAGGCTTTTGGGGCTTGTTCCCAACACCGATGTTCGGGTGATTGAAGAGTGTTCTGCGGTGGACGGAACGTGGGGAATGAAAGCGGATTATTACGAGACGGGGCGCAAATATGCGCAGCGACTCACGCGGGGAATTGACGGTGCGGAAGCGGCGGTTGTGGTGAGTGACTGCACGCTTTCCGGGTTGCGTATTCAAAAGGAAAATGCGGCAAAAGCTGTCCATCCAGTGATGGCCTTGGCCGACGCCTACGGACTGGATTACCGGTAGAGTCACGCATAGCGTGGTCGCCGCCTCCGTGTTGAAGTGACGTAACAGCGGGAAAGGCTTTCCCGGTCGTTGCGAGGCGTGCCTCCGTGTTGAAGTTGACGCTTCAGGCATCGAGACGTGTCAGGTTTTTCCAAACGTGTCAGCCTGCGTATCAGGCTTTTTCCAATGAGGTGATTATATGCGACCGATCGAGAGAACAGAGGTCATGCCCATTGGTGAGTACGAATTGATTCGGCCTCATTTTCGGGCAAGGGTGATTGAAGAGAAGAAACAGCGGCGTTTTGCGCTCGGGCCGCACATGTCGGGGGTGTTTGAAAATCGCGATTCTGTGCTCTTGCAAATTCAAGAGATGTTGCGCACAGAGCGGATCACTCAAGATGCGGCGATTTTGCACGAGATCGCCACCTATAACGAGCTTGTCCCCGGTACAGATGAAGTGTCGATGACGTGCTTTGTGGAGATATCCGATCAAGCGCTGCGCGAAAAAACACTGGCGGAGCTGGCAGGGCTCGAAAGGGCTTTCGCCGTGGAGATCAATGGGGAGCGGTTTGAGGCCAAAAACACGCGCGAAGAAGACATTGTGCCGGAGCGGACAACAGCGGTGCATTACCTGCGAGCCAAAGTGTCAAAAGAAGCGGGCGATGCCGTTCGGGACAAAAAAGCCAAGGTGGCAGTTGTTGTAAACCATCCCAAATATGAGGCGCGGGCCGAGCTTTCATCGGCGGCTTTGGCGGCGCTCGCTTCAGACTTTGCAACGTCATGATGGCTTTTGAACGGCCTATTCGATTTGAAGAGGTCGACGCAGCACATATCGTATTCTTTGCCCGCTTTTTAAGTTACGGGCATGAAGCGATGGAGCACTTTTTCAGTCCGTTGGACGGCGGATATGCTCGCCTGACCGAAACGCGGCGCATTGGAATGCCAGCTGTGCACGTGGAGATGTTCTTTCATTCTCCCCTGCGCTACGGCGACATCATGCGCGTTGAAACAAGTGTGATGTTGCTTGGAAAACGGAGCGCCACGTTTCGATACAGGATGTTTCAAAAGGAGAGCGGTGTGCTGGCCGCGGAGGTCAGGCACAAAGTGGTGTGTTCGGATCTCGCGAAGATCGCTTCGTGCGACATGCCGCCCGATGTGCGCGCCCTTTTTGAAGCGCATCGCGAACCTGTCCCGGTATCGGAACAGTAGCGTTACGATTCGCGCCGCGGTGGAACTCGTATCACCTTCAACGTGGTTTTTTTTCGACGATCGCGAGCGCGCGCTTGTGGCCGAAGTGCTCGTGTTCGTTGCGCGGGAAAACCCGGCGGAAGGTGACTTTTTGGGGGCGACGCTCGACAGGCTTTCACGCGCGGCGGCGTTGATTCGAGATTGCCCGACCATTGCCACTTCGTGGCATTCGCGCGTGGTGCCTCACCTCTCGGGTGAGCCGCTGATCGATCTTTTGTGTCGCGTTCCCGACTGGGATTTGGAGCTTCATATCCCGACAAAAGCGGTGCTCGGTCAGGCCTATTTGGTAGCGAAAATAAACTTCTTTAAAGCGCTTGGGTACGCACTCGACGCTGCGGCGGGGCCGGCTCAACTGCACGACGCTGTGCACGCTGAACTGGGGCAGTCGATTTATTCGAAGCTTGCCGAAGAGTTGTTCGTTTCGATTGTGACCGATCCGTCGGGACGCAAAGACGTGAAGACAAGCGCGGCGAAGTTGCTCTTTCAGATTTGGGAAGACCGCCTTGCAACCGAAATCGACGACTTTGCCCCGGTGCTTGAGGCGGTGTGGCAGGCGCGCAATCGCGTGCGACCGGTGCTCGGAACAATGAGGGGTACACATGAGCTGTTTCGGCTCATTGCCGAGGTGAAAGACGATCGCTTTTTGGCGTACTTCGAAGAAAGCGAGATGAGCGAAGAAGAAGTGCAGGCGTTTGAAGAATTTCTTTTCGACATCTCGCACGAGGAAATCAAAAGGCTGCGCGACTACCTGCGCGAACGCGGCGCATCGGCGCTTTCAACGGACGAGGCGCGACACGTTTTAGGACGCGCACGCGAGTCGTGGATGCCGCAGGGCGGGCCGCAGGCGTTTTACACAAGTTACAAAAAACGAAAAATCAAGGCCCATTACAGAGCGCTCACCTCGGGGCCGGGGCCAAGAAAAACGGCCGAAGAGCTTGTCATGATCGCTTTTTTGGCGGCGGGCTGAAAAACGGCTCGAAATGCCGCGAAAAGCGTCGTTTGAGCAAAGCGCTTTGTTTCGGCGACGAATAGAATACGGTCAGTGTTAAACGACCCTGCTGTCACCGGCGGATCGATCCGGACGTCATCGGACCATCACCACGTGGACAAGGGAGGCTCGGGTGAGGATACTCGCCGCGCATGCTGTCGCCCGGCGACGTGGTCGTGGATCGCTTCGTGATCGAGCACCACGCGGGCTCGGGCGCAAGCGGTCGTGTGTACCGCGCACGCGACAAGCAGACCGGCGAGTTTGTGGCGCTCAAAGTGCTGCATGCGTCGGACATGGAGGGCAAAGCGGAGCGTTTCGCGCGGGAGGCCCGGGTGCTTTCGGAGCTGCATCACCCGGGAATCGTGCGGTACGTGCAACACGGGCTCACGGTCGACGGCGAGGGGTTTCTCGCGATGGAGTGGCTCGAAGGGCAAACGCTTCGCGAGCGGCTGCAAAAGCGGGAATTGTCGCTGAAAGAGGCTGTTCAAGTGGGCCGCTGCGTTGCGGGTGCGCTTGGAGCGCTTCACGGCGCGGGGTTTGTTCACCGCGATCTGAAGCCCGCAAACCTGTTTCTGTGCAGCGGAGACACGCTCGCTGTCAAAGTGATCGATTTTGGGATCGCGCGCCTCCGCGGGGCGACCGCGGAGATCACGCACACGGGGATCATGCTCGGCACGCCGGGGTACATGGCGCCCGAACAAGCACGCGGGGAGCCGGATGTGGATCCGAGGGCCGATGTGTTTGCGCTCGGATGTGTACTCTTTCGATGCCTCACTGGAAAGAGCGCTTTTGAAGGGGATGATGCACTCGCGGTGCTCCTCAAAGTCGCGCTTGAAGAGGCGCCGCGCGTAAAAACGTTGCGACCAAGTGTACCCGAGGCGCTCGATGCGCTCGTGGCGCGGATGCTCTCAAAGTCGCGCGAGGAGCGGCCGATCAACGGCAACGCGGTGCTTCATGAACTCGAAAAGCTGGGAGTCATCGACGAGGATGAGCCGGCGCGGGCCGAAGAAGCGCCGCCTTCGATCACGAGCACCGAACGGCGGGTTGTCGGGCTGATCGTGGCGCGTTTGGAACGGCCGCTGGGCCTGTCGATCGATGCGGCCGAAGATCTCCACGGCGAAGGATTGCGGATGATCGCCGGTGAATACGGCGGCAAACTCGACTTGCTCGCCGACGGTTCGCTGCTGCTCGCGTTCACGAGTGAACGTGCGGCGACCGATCTCGCGGCGCGCGCGGCGCGATGTGCTCTTGCGGTGCGCGAAGAAACAAGGCCAAGCGCCATGGCTCTCGTTGCGGGTCGCGAAGTGCTGCTTTCAGGCATTCCGATGGGCGAGGTGATCGATCGCGCGGTGCGGCTCTTGGCCCAGGCGAGCGTTGCCGAAGGCGCATTTTCAGAGGCCCGCGCGGCGCAAAGCCCGGCTCCGCCCAAGCTGCCAATTCCGATCGATGAAGTGATCGCCGGCCTGCTTGATGCGCGTTTTGACATCGGGGCCGAGGGTGGATTGTTGGTGTTGCGGGGTGAACGCGATGTGAGCGACGTGGGGCGTACGCTTCTCGGTCGTTCCACGCCGTGCGTGGGTCGCGATCGCGAGCTGTCGCTTTTGTACGCGCTTCATCGCGAAACGGTGAGCGAAGGGATCGCCCGCGCGGTGCTTGTGACAGGGCCCGCGGGCATTGGAAAATCGCGACTGCGTTTCGAGATTGTTCGGCGGATCCAGGCCGAAGGTGGGCCCGTTCAAGTGTGGTTTGGGCGCGGCGATCCAATGAGCGCGGGTGCTCCGTTTGCAATGTTGGGCCAAGCGATTCGACGAGCCGCAGGTGTACTCGAAGGGGAGCCGCGCGCGGTTCGGTGGCAACGCCTCCACGCTCGTTTGGCTCGGCATTTATCGGGTGCTTCGCTCGAACGTATTGCCGAGTTGATCGGTGAACTGTCGGGCATTGCAAAGATCTCCGAGCGGGGATCGCGCCCATCGATCGCGCGGCGCGATCCGGTGTTGCTCGGGGATCGAATGCGTCGCGCGTGGGAAGATTGGCTCGCGGCTGAATGCAACGCCGAGCCGGTGGTGCTGGTGCTCGAAGACTTGCATTGGGGGGATCTCCCCACGGTGAAGTTTGTGGACGCGGCGCTTCGAAATCTGCCCGATTCAAGGCTTTTTGTGTTGGCGTTTGGTCGGCCCGAAGTGTCGTCGGTGTTTCCGCGCCTGTGGGCGGAGCGACGAATCACCGAGCTGCGGCTCGAAGAGCTGACGCGGCGGTCGAGTGAAGCACTTGTTCGCGGCGTGCTCGGGAACTCCATTGATGCGGACTCGCTCAACAAGTTGGTGGAGCGCGCGGCGGGCAACGCTCTCTATCTCGAAGAGCTGATTCGCGCGGTGGCGGCAGGCAAAAGCGACGCGCTGCCCGAAAGTGTACTCGCGATGATGCAAGCCCGGCTCGAAGAGCTGGACGCCGAGTCGCGACGCCTGCTCCGAGCGGCGAGCGTGTTTGGTCAGGCGTTTTGGGAAGGCGGCGTAATCGCGCTTCTCGGTGGAAAACGAACACCGGCGATGGGTGCTTCGCTCGCCACGCTTGTGGACCTTGAATTCATCTTTCGCCGCGGAGAAAGTCGATTTCCAGGCGAGGTAGAATACAGCTTCCGTCACGGTCTCGTGCGGGAGGCGGCGTATGGAATGCTCACCGACGAAGATCGCGTTTTGGCGCATCGCGTGGCGGGCCAGTGGCTCGAAGCGCACGAAGACGTGGACGCGGCAACGCTCGCTGAACACTACGAGCGCGGCCAGGAGCCCGAGCGCGCCCGAGGTTGGTATGCGCGCGCCGCGGAGCAGGCGCTCGGTGGAAACGATCTCGCGCTTGTGATCGAAGCGGCGGAACACGGCATTCGATGCGGCGCGAAGGGTGAAGAGTTTGCCTTGCTGCGCATGCTCGAAGCCGAAGCGCATCAGTGGCGCGGTGAACATGCGGAGGTGGCGCGATGCTCCACCGATGCGCTCGGCGCCGTACCGCGGGGAACGTCGATCTGGTATCGCGCCGTGGCTGAAGCCGCGCGCGTTGCGGGAAGGCTCGGCGCTCACACGCAGCTTGAAGCGCTCGCGCATTCGCTGGCCGAAACGCCCGCCGATCCGAGCGTGTTGCCCGAGTACGTGACCGCGCTCGCGCAGGCGTCGCAGCAACTCATGTTCGGTGGACGCCACGCGCTCGCGGCGCCCCTTCTCGATCGCGCCGAGCGACTCGTGCGTGTTGTGGAAGGAGATCCGCTTCTCATTGGGCAAATGAGCGCCGCGCGCGGTGTTCGGGCCATGTGCGCCGGTGATTTGGTGGGCGATTTAAAGGCTTGTGAGGCTGCGGTGATCGCCTACGAGCAGGGCGGCGATTTTCGAGGCAGTTGCCACAGCCTCATCAACGTTGGGTACACGTATTACGTCCTCGGCCAACACGAACTCGCCGTCTCACAACTTGAACGTGCGCTCGCCATGGCCGAGCGAACAGGCACGTTTGTGCTCATCGCGTTTGCGAAACACAACTTGGGAATCGCTCTTGCGCGCCTCGGCGATCTTGAACGCGCGGCGGCCATTGAACGAGAAGCCGCCGCAGCCGCGCTTGGTCAGGGAGACGTGCGGCTCGAAACGGCGACACGTGTTTATTTGGCCATCATTTTGGCCGAAATGAACGATCTGACGGGCGCGGCCGAAGAAGCTGGAAACGCCGTCACGATCGCCGCGGCCGGCACTCCGATGATGGCTTATTCGCTTGCCGCACTCTCTTCGGTGGCTGCGCGCCTCGGCCGACGCAGTGAAGCGCGCGAGCACGCGGAAGCGGCATATCGCCTCGTGACGTCGCTCGGCAGCATCGACGACGGCGACACGTTCGTTCGACTTGTGTTCGCTGAAACAGCGCTCATGCGCGGCGATCGGGCCAGTGCTCGCAGAGCAATCCTGCTCGCTCGCGAACGGCTCATCGAGCGTGCCTCTCGCATCAGCGTGGATGAGTGGCGGCAGAGTTTCCTTACGCGCGTGCCCGAAAACGCCCGCACCCTGCACCTGGCCGGTGAACTCGAAGAAGGCTGACCGATCGCCTTGGCCATCGCGACAATTCCGCGCTGCCCGCCCGAATGCAGAGGCGTAACCTCTCTCACGTGAGGCGCATTGTTGAGGCGTGTTTGGTGGCCATGACATTGGCCGCTTCGCCGGTGGCTGCCGCGCAACCGACGCCGGCCACTCCACCGGCCCCGGTGATCGAAATGCCAAAACCGATCACTCCGCTCACCGCTGAATATCCGGCGGGCGCGGAAGGGGATGCGGTGGTGGTGTTGAAGCTCTTGATTGCCACCGACGGGCACGTTGAAAAAGCCGAACCGGTCGATGGCAAAGAGCCATTTCTGACCGCTGCCTTGAATACGGCCAAGTCCTTTCAATTCGTTCCCGCAAAACGCGATGGAACGTCCATTCGTGCGGCGGTTCGCGTGCAAGTGACATTCACTGCGCCCAAGCCGGTGACCGACAGTAGCATCCAGAATACAGGCTCTTCGGGAACCCCGACGGCAAACACCCCTTCTTCAAACAACCCATCTGCAAATAGCCAGTCTTCCAACAGCCAGTCTACCAATACCCAATCTCCCCAAGACAACTCCCCTCCTCCGGCGCCTGAACCGATCGACGTTTCAGTTCGAGGCTTTAACGCGCCGCCCGGTGCAACCACCATGAGCCGGGCCGAAGTGCGCCTTTTGCCGGGAGCTTTCGGCGATCCGTTTCGAGCTGTGGAGACGCTTCCCGGCGTTACTCCCATTGCGTCGGGGCTCCCTTATTTCTTTGTTCGCGGCGCACCACCCGGCAACGTTGGCTATTTCCTCGACGGCATTCGCGTTCCCATTCTCTTTCACTTGGGATTGGGCCCATCGGTCATTCACCCTGCCATTGTTGATCGCGTGGACCTCTATCCCGGGGGCTACCCATCGCGATTTGGCCGTTTTGCCGGCGCGATTGTGTCGGGTGAAACGCGGGGACCGCGGGCAGAACTTAACGGCGAAGCGCAACTGCGCATTGTGGATGTGGGCGCGTTCGCCGAAATGCCGTTTGACGGCGGCCGCGGTTCGGCCATGGCCGGCGGGCGTTATTCGTACACCGGTCTCCTATTTTCGCTTCTCCAGTCAGACCTGACACTCAACTATTGGGATTACCAAGCCCGCGTTTCCTACGATATCACTTCCACCGATACACTTGGCGTATTCGCGTTCGGCTCCAGGGATTACTTAGGCGATAAAGACCCCGCTTCAGGTAAAGAGCGAACCCTCGTTGACACCACGTTTCACCGAGTGGATGTGCGCCACCAAAAGGCTCTTGGACCGGGCTCGTTTTTCAAAAACTCGTTCACGTTTGGGTGGGATGAGACCGGGTTTGACGGGGGTGGAACGCGCGACCTGATGCTCGCGTCGCGGTCTGAACTCCGGTATGTGTACTCCCCAACCCTCACCGTGCGCGCCGGCACAGACGCGACAATCGACTCTATAAAGACAACGCTCGATGCGGCTCAAATCGGCGGCGACAACGTTGGAAACGACATTCCCATTGCACTTTCTACCCGGTATGATTTTTACGCCGCGCTATGGGCAGATCTGGTGTGGTTACCCATGCCTTGGTTTGAAGTAACTCCCGGCGTTCGAGCGGATTTTTACGGCTCTTCAGGTTCTCAAGGTGGCAATGCGCTTTCGATCGAACCGCGCATTGCTTCAGTGCTTCATATCAAACCGTGGTTGAGGCTTGTCCAAGCGCACGGTCTGGCGAGTCAACGACCGAGTTTTTTTATACCCGGCCCGGGCTTTACACCCGACTTTCAAGGGGGACTCCAGCGTTCTTTTCAAACAGCTGTCGGTGTTGAAGCTGACGCACCACTCGACATTGAAGCCAAGTTAACCCTGTTTCGAAGTGCCTTTTTTGACATGACAGACGCTTTTGGAACATCCACCTTCACCGACTTGGTCACCCCGGAAAACTACTCTCAACGGTCCATGGGATCTTCTATGGGAATGGAAGTCTCCCTGCGGCGGCGCATGACAAAACGCATCGGCGGGTTCATTTCATACACGCTGTCAGAATCGGTTCGATCCGTGGGTAGAAACCAATTTTTGTCGGGGACAAATCGCACTCACGTTCTCAACGCTGCAATCGGCGTTGATATCTGGCGCGGCCTCCGAGCGGGTGTTCGAGCAGTTGTGTACACAGGCTACCCCGAAGTTGCGCGTGGCCAAGACCGCACGCCGGTGCCGACCGGTCGTGAATTGCCCGCGTTTTTTAGGCTGGATCAGCGACTTGAAAAAAAGTGGACCCTGGGAGGTGCCAAGTGGATAAGCCTCGTCTTGGAAATGCAAAACAGCACTCTCACCGAAACGCTGGGCGTTCGTTGTGAAGAGACGTGTGAACCCGTTGAGATTGGCCCGGTGGCCATCCCAAGCATTGGACTCGAAGGTGGCATCTAGTGCACCGATTCCGTAGAACTGAAGGGTTCAGATGAATCACAGTAACGCTTCGTCGCCTTATCAACTCGGTGCACTAGGGCCGCGCCTGCGCGGCCGGGGTGTGGGGCGAATGCCCCACGGAAACAAAAACTAGTACCGCGATTTCGAGCGCTGCGAAGCAGCGGCAATCAACCCATCGGGTTGATTGAATCGCGGAACTAGTGCACCGATTCCGTAGAACTGATGGGTTCAGATGAATTGCAGCAAGGGTTCGTTGCTTTATCAACTCGGTGCACTAGGGCCGCGCCTGCGCGCCGGGGTGTGGGGCGAATGCCCCACGGAAACAAAACTAGTACCGCGATTTCGAGCGCTGCGAAGCAGCGGCAATCAACCCATCGGGTTGATTGAATCGCGGTACTAGACCTTAATCAAGCGATAAATGCCGTGACGTTTTGCGAAGGACGGCTTCAGGTCTTGTCGTAAGGTGCGGGACACCCTTGCCCGTTGCCCAGCGGGATCGCGAGAAGCGCGGCGCTTCAGGTTTTCTGCATGGAGTTCTGTGGCGGTCGCGGCCAAGACGAAAACGTGAGACCGGCGAGACCGGTGTCAGTTACGTTTTGATCACCTGAAGTCGCCAAACGCCCCGGCTGGAATCTCTTCGAAACGCTACGTTTTCAGGCTTTTTTGATATAGAAGAATCTCCAGATTGTTCTTGCCGCTTCTTTAGCCCGTTTCATCACGTTCGGGAGAATGCTATGGGCCCGGCGCATGGCGCACCAAGATCCCCTTCCTGAAGACCTCGATCGCGTCGCTCTGGAGGCGCTCAAACGCGTCGCAGACGGGATGACACTGGGCCTCGGCACGGGGCGCGCGGCTGAAGCGTTTATTCGCCGCCTGGGTGAAAAGTCGCGCCGCGGAATGAAGGTGCAGGGAATTCCCACATCCAAACGGTCGGAAGAACTCGCACGGCGTGAAAACATCACCGTGGTCACACTCGAAGAGGTGAACCACATTGACATCGCGTTTGACGGCGCGGATGAAGTCACGCCTGAATTGCACCTGACAAAAGGGCTTGGAGGAGCGCTGCTCCGCGAGCGCGTTGTGGCTTATGAAGCCGAGAGTTTTGTGGTGCTTGTCACACCTGAAAAGCTTGTTGAAAAACTTGGAGCACGCACCGTTATCCCGGTCGAAATTATACCGTTTGCGGCCCCCACAATTCGTCGGCATCTTGCCATATTGGGTGGAACAGTCACCCTGCGCAACAAGCAGGGTGGGCTTGGGCCTTTTATGACCGACAATCAAAATTGGATCTTTGATGTGAAGCTTGACCCCATCACCGATCCCGCATTAACCGACGCAAAAATACGCGCCATTCCCGGCGTAGTGGACACAGGCATTTTTCTTGGAATGGCCGATTGTGTTCTTGTGGGTCACCCGAATGAAGTGGTCACACTCAAAAGTGTGTGACGCGAGCCGGCCTTTTTTTCCAGCCTCTCCGCAACAATCACCCCACTATTTATGGCAAGTGATCTAAAACAAGACACCGCTGTTGAGCGAATTAAAGAAGCTCCCGGTTGGTACACAGCCAATTTGTCCGACGCGTGGAATTGGCAAACGCCCGCGGGTGGGACGTTAATGACAGTGGCTATGCGGGCCATGGTCGCCGAGCTGAACGATCCTTCGTATAAGCCTATTTCAGCAACCACACTGTTCTGCTCCCCCGTGCCGTCGGGCCCCATGGAAATTCGGGTTGAAGTGCTTCGCCGGGGAAATGCCGCGGCCCAGTTGCGCGCCGCCTTGTCCTCAACACGTATCCCAGGCCCGGGGCTTGAAGTGTCGGCCACCTTTGCCCGCGACCGCCAAGGGTTTGACATGATAGGTGCCGAGCCGCCCAATGTTCCACCGCCTGAACAATGCCCCATGTTTGATGAACACGGGCCCCACAGGCTTGGCAGGTTCCCTTTTCTATCCAATGTGGAAGTTCGGCTCGCGCAGGGATTCCCCTACTGGGCAACAGACTTTTTAAGTAAAAATCCCTCCGTGTCGCGCGCCGAAAACGAGCCGGCCCGCTTTGCGCGCTGGTACAAATACCACGTTCCCCAATTGACAGAACAAGGCATTATCGACCCCCTTGCTATTCCCCCCATCGCCGACACAATGCCTTCTGCCATTGCCAACAAACTCGGCCCCGAAGGGCCGCCTTTTCATGCCCCAAGCCTCGATCTGACAATTCACTTCATGGAAGACGCGCGAACAGACTACCTGCTTGTCGCTGCCTACGCCCGGCGCGCCCGAAGTGGATATGCCACGGCGGAAGCCGAAATCTGGACAAGTGACGGCAAGCTCACGGCGTACGCAACGCAAACAATGATTCTGCGAACACGGAAGTAGAGGCCACGTGAAAGTTGTTGTTACCGGCGGCGCAGGCCAACTCGGCACACTCGTGATTCGCAGGCTCGTTTTAGAGCCCACTGTGAGCGAGGTAATCTCGCTTGATATTCGTCCCCCGATTGTGGCCCACCCAAAGGTACACACGGCCATTGGGGACGTGCGCGACCCCGGTATTGGTCAACACTTCGCAGGCGCCGACGCGGTGATTCATCTCGCGTTCATCGTTACAAAAGTCATGGCCAAAGCCGATTTTGAAGGCATCAACGTCGGCGGGTCAAAAAACGTTTTCGAAACTGCCTATCAGGCGGGCGTTCGCCGGTTTGTGTACGCATCGTCCGTGGCCGCTTATGGGGTAATCGACAGAACCGATCTCGTCACCGAAGATACTCCCCGCGCCAGGGATGAATCGTTCGCCTACGCCACTTGTAAATACGATGTGGAAGCGTTTCTCGACGAGTGGGAACCTACCCATCCGGGTGTACACGTGGCGCGCCTCCGGCCAAGCGTTTTGGTGGGAACGCGCATTGAGCACAACCTCGGTATTGCCCTTCGATTTCGCACGTTGCCGGCCCTTCCTCAACCAGTCCCCATGGTATGGGATGATGACGTTGCCCAGGCGTTTGTCGCGGCGCTCATCAAAGATGCTCACGGCGCGTTTAACTTGTCGTGTGATGATCCGTTAAACGGAGAAGGGCTCGCGCGGGCAGCGGAGTTGCGCCTTCTCCCCATGCCCGAACGGGTGGTTCGAACGACGCTCGCTTTGTCAGACTTTTTGGCCGATCACGGTGTTGGGGTTGACCCAGCGTGGGTTCGCGCCACGTCGGCCCAACTAACACCTTACGACACGAGTCGAGCCAAAAGCCTCTTGGGGTGGAATCCAATGTGTCCCAACGGAGCATCGGTCATCCGCAAATATGTTGAATTGGCGCCCAGCGTTCTCGACCCGCGAATTCGTTTGTTGCTCGGCGCGCTGCCCAAAAACAGCACCGCGCCGGGACTTGAGGGGTCAACAGAGCGTGTTCACATTGACTTGATGGGGCCTCAAGGTGGGGATGTGGCCTTTTTAGTGGCCAACGGTGACGTGGAAGTGAGTTATGAAGTGCCGCGTCCCCCAACGTCGGTGGCCATTCTCAAATCGCATCATTTCTTAGATCTCATGGCGGGTAGAACCGATGTCAAAGCGGCTGAAGCCGCAGGCCGCCTCAAGCTTGAAGGCTCTCCGGCTGCCGCCCTTGTACTTACCCAATTGGCGGCTCAACTCAACGAACAACGGCGTCACCCGAGCACCTTGGGTGAACGCGCAATGAGCCTATTTTCAAAGCTCTTTTGAGTTACGGCAGCGTCAACTGGCCTGGATCGTTCGACTGAATGGCCAAGGCCACCGTTCGAATGAGCGCGGAAGCCGCTTCTTTCGGCGTTCGATCACCCACGTTGTAGAAGAGATCAAAACTGGGAGTTCGAACAGGAGCGCGCCGACTCTCATTTTTGGGTGCAATCCGAACAACCACATTTCCACCGACACTCTGAAAGGCCAGAGAAAGGAGACTCTTGTCTTGAGTGGGTGTCACCGAAACAAGCGTGAACCCTTCCACTCGCGCGCCCTGCGAAAAACCAAATCGATCCAACCAAACTGCCACTTTGCCCGCAGAACTGCGTTTTTCCCCGGCGTCTCGCACAAGCGACATGGTAGAATCATAGTCTGCAACTGCCACTTTGCGTTTTGGCTGAAGCGTGTTGGCCTCCCAACCAAAGCGGCTAATGTAAGGTTCGGCGAGGCCCGCACACCTTCCCGACGCGGGAGTCCCCTTTTCAGACAGGTTGTCAGCGTGTTCACACACTCCCTCGTAAATGCACGCGTAGCCCGGCTCGCGTTCAAAATAGTCGGGAATGGGATCACCTTCCAAAAAAGCTTTTTTCGCGTCGGGCAAACGAGCCGAAAGCTCGATGAGACTCTTGGGTTGACCATCATCGTGGTACATTGCAAGCGGCCCCAACAGGCACTTTGGAAACCACTTTACCGTTGGAGCAATGCCACGTTCAACACAGGCCAAAAGCGCTTCGATCAACGGTTGCCGCGCATCACCCACGCGAACAAAATGGCCCCTTTCAGCTTTTTCATCGGCCCGTGGCCAGTAGTTCCAAAACTCCATGGATGCAGGAGCGAAGGGGCTCACCGTTTTTACGATTTCGGCCAAATGATTCACATTCTGGGCTGCAATTGCCGTGTTCGTGATGAGCGTTAAACCCGCTTGTCGCACGGCTTCTATCCCACTCAACACTTCTTCAAAAGAACCCTTTTTTTGGGTGATCAGGTCAAACACTTGGGCATTGTGGCCGTGAAAAGACACAAAGTATTCGTCACAGCCGGCATCGGCGAGTGACTTTAAATACGCCTTGTCGGCGAGGCGAACAGCGTTGGTTTGCAGGCGCACATGTTCAATGCCCGAAAGGGAGCGCGCAAACTCAATGTATTCGAGCAAATTCTTTGCAAGCGTCACTTCACCGCCTGAAAAAACAATGCGCCGAATGCCGTCAAGCGCGCCGGGCTGAGCCGCAAAACGGCGAAACGTTTCAAGCGTTGTCCCTTCAAACGCGTGAAGAACATCTTCAACCATGCAAAAGGTACACGCGAGATTGCACCGAAACGAAAACGCCACGAGCAGGCTGTTTTCAGCCCATCGTTCGGGCGGGGCGGGGGCGTTTTCAGGCAGGTGTACACTCGATGCTGCGGGCGCAGGTTCGGTTTTCAACGTGCGGAGCGCCGGCATTTTTTCGCTAGAAAGAGCCATAAATGCTGGCCTTCGTGATCACGAGAGGTTCAGTGTCACCCACAAAGTCAAACCCCACATCCCACAGAAGATGATCCAGTTCACCTCGGTGTTCGGCAAAAAATCGAACGACTGACTCGGGAAATGCCCTTTCAGCCACAAAGCGCTGCGCCGCGGGCGTTGCAATGCGCGAAAAATAAAGCCCATCGGCGCGGCGTTTGTTGGCAACGCACATGCGACCGCAGCGAAAAAGCCACGGCGGAATAAGCGCACCCAGGTTGTCGCGAGCATCGTCGAAATGCACCGACGAGCGAAGCCGGTGAAGCACCGCGTCGATGTCTTTTCGACTGTCGTGGAACGTGTACACATTTTCAAATGCCAGCGTGGAGCCGTGCGCCTTGTAACTTCGCATGTCGATGTAGATGTCGACCGCCGAAGTCGCCTTTTTTTGCAGATGTTGCGGCGAAAACTCAACGCTCCACATGTGCCACGGCAGTTCGCGCGAAACGGCGCAGTCAACCGTTAGAAGCGGCGCCAAAACACCACACATCCGCGATATCGACAGGTCGGCGTGGGTGCGCGCGAAGTCATAAAAGTAAAACTCCCAGCCGGTGATTTTGCCGGCCAGCGTTTTAATGCCCCACACAGTTCGAAACGGTCCAAGCGCGTTTCGTACGTGGTGAACGAGATGTGTACCTTCTGACGAAACACCGCATTCGGCGAACGACCGGTAGAGAAGATTGACGCTTCGAAGTTTGTTGGTGTGCGGCGCGAGCGGCGTGTATTGACCGAGCACGTAGTCGTGGAAGAGATCGCCGTCCTCGCACCGTTCAAGCGTTTGGCCGGTGCGATCTTTCAACACCAGCTTGGACGCCGGCAAAAGTGACATTGATTGCAAAGTACCACGGAGTTGCGTGGGGTCGCGCGTCACTCACAGCGCCACAAATCCTTCACTGGGCTCCCGGACCCACGCTTCATCGGTCAGGTGGGACAGGCGACTCATGGCATGAACAATCAGTGCACGGCGTGGCCCCGTTGAACGATTGGGTGCCGACGCGTGCTGCGTTCGACCGTGAACAAATGCGATCGATCCGCGCGGAAGCGGAAGAAAAACAGCGCCCTGCTCAGCTACGCGCGGTTCACGCCCTTTGGTGACAAATCCCTCGGGACCAAGCACAAATCGCAAACCGAGCGGCTCGGTGTGGGTGCCGGGGATCACGGCGAGGCAGCCATTTTCATGTGTTGTTTCATCGAGCGCGACAAACGCAAGCACCAGCGATTCTGGCTCGTTGGGCAAATACGCGGCGTCGCGATGAAAGCCGAACTGCACCACATCGCTCATGGGTTGCTTGTAGATCACCGCCGATTGAACAATCTGCGCTTCATCGGGCTCTGACCACGCGAGCCGCGCCGCTTCTTCTGCGATCGCGCCTTTTGAAAGGCGAACGGCCGCATCCACACACGCGCGGAATGCGTACACAAATTCGGGACGTGTACACAGAGACTTGTAGCCCGCCAACGTGAGGTGGAGCGCGTGACCAATGCGCATCGCCCGTGATTCCCAACGTTCGGCGGGCAGCTCCAAAAGAGGGGCCCCCGATTCATCAAAAAACACGTCTGTTGAAAACGCAGATTGAGCCAAAATTCGCCAAAAAGATCGCTCTTTTCGTTCACCGCTCAGGTGCTCGCGGGCAACTTCCACAATGCGATTGGACAGCTCAGCAAGCAGCCGATCACATTCGTCTTGGGAGAGCGCTCCGGGCCAAATGCAAAAACCGCTGCGTGCAAACTGCGAAAGGTCTTCAAACGTGATGCCGGTGTTCATCATTTTCGGCTGACGCGCGTTGAGTACGCTATTGCGTACGCGTCGTTGCGTACACAAGCTGTGTACGCTTTTTTTGCGTACGCTCATTGTGTACATCGTTTGGTGCACAAACAATGCGGGGCGCTGCGCTCACCGCAAAGCGGTGCCCGAAACGTCGGGCGGACTATTCGAACCGGTTTTTCGGCTGACTTGCAACGCAATGGCAATGACCACAAGCGCTACAAGCGCCGTCACAAGTGCGGCCCCGATCCACGTTCGGCGGTTTTGCGGCACTTCGACGGTGGTGTTCACAAGGCCCGAACGCAGCGTGTTCGCCGGCTCATCCGCCTTGGGTCGAGGAGCGCGACCCGCTCGCTCGCGAGGCTCCGACCCACGCTCACGCCGTGGAATCCGCATGGTGGGAAGACGACGCGGGTCGTTGATCAAAATCGTGGCGCTCTGAACAGGCGCCGACGAAGGAGG
The DNA here is from genome assembly GCA_016712345.1 of Polyangiaceae bacterium. Lineage (GTDB taxonomy): Bacteria > Myxococcota_A > Polyangia > Polyangiales > Polyangiaceae > JADJRH01. Next base: position 4,729,019 of record JADJRH010000001.1, on the reverse strand, counting down.
CCCGGACGAAATCGGCTCTTCGGTCACTCTTTTTTTGTTCGACGCATGACGCGCGGCGGCCTCGGCGCGAGCGGCACTCGCGGCGCGCGCTCGCTCGTTCTGATCGGCAAACTCGTGGACGATCTGCTCCATGAACGCAACGTCGTCGGGGCGTTGTGTACGCAAACGTCTGCCTGACTCGGACGGGTCCGCGCCTTCGGTTTGCGCAACATGTTCCCCAGGAGGACGTTTCGGCGTCACGACTCCTCCACTTCTCGCAGACCATAATACACGGTGAGCGCGTGAGGGGCCCGCACGCTGATTGAAACGCGCCTCGGACCAAGAACGAAGTTGTCCCGCAGTTCGGCCCAAATTCGCGATCTCTGAAGGATTGGCGCGATCGCAGGCGCCGCCGAAACGCGGTCCCACGTCGGGCCCGCCTCATCAAGACCCACGTCGATGTCCGAAACCGAAGGCAATGCCGCGCGCAACGCTGAACCCGCATCGAGCCTGTGGATCGCAAGCACGTTGTGAAACGCGACCGCTGCGGGATCCAAAAGCGCCGCTGTTCGCGCGATCCCGTCGTCGGACGATCGCTCCACGCGCGAATGCACCACGTAGAGCTTGGCGCCGGTAACACCGTGCGAACCAAAATCCACGCCGACCATGTGGAGCCGCATATCTCGGAGCGCATCGTTCAAAAACGGCATGCCCAAAACTTCGGCCACGTGGTGTACACCTTCGGCGCCGGCGTCGTCCCGAAGCTGAAGGTACACTTTGTGGCGCGGCTCCGAACCTCGATCCCAGGCAATTCCAATAAGCGGTTGCTCCACGACGGCGTGCAATGCCGCGCGAAAAAGCCGCTTCACCGACGCCGTGACCCGCGGACCAAACGGCGCCGCCGCTGCGAGAGCATGCCGGATCGAAAGCGCCGGATCGGCCCGAAAACCGGGGAAAGCGTACGAAAATCGAAACGCAAATTGTTGCGACTTTGCCACCTGAATCGACGCTTCAAAAATGTCCGAATAGTGCTCCCGATCTTCTTTGAGCGCGGAAATCACAGCATCGCGAAGAGCGCCCGCCTCGGGTGAAACAATGTTGTCGAGCGAGGCCCACGCGTCGAAAAGCGCTCGCACGCGATCAAGTCGCACGCGTCGAAACCGATGGGTAGGCGACGCGGCGTCGGTGGGGCGCGCGATGGAAGTAGATCCTGGAAGAACCGACCGCGTGCCCATGTCGGGAGTGTACTAATATCGAAAGCGTTCGGCTCCGCCGAATCTCGGCGTTTGCGTTTCCACCCATGCGTACACTTGTTCTCGCGGACCTTCACCTCGTTGGCCAAACCCCAAAGTCGTTGGGCGACGATCTCTGCGCCCTCGTGCGCGCGCACCCCGGAAGTCGAATTGTTGTTGCCGGTGACTTGTTTGATTTGCCCAGCGAAATGCCCAATCTCGCGCGCGACAAAGCGCTCGCATCGGTCATGGAGGCGCAGTCCCATGTGCGCGCGGCGTTCGCTGAACACGTGGATCGCGGCGGACAACTCTGGCTCGTGTCGGGCAATCACGACGCCGAAGTGGGCGCGCCCGATTTTCGAGATGCCCTCGCAAACGCGTTCGGCGTGACGGGTGAAGCGCGCGCCCGCATTCGGACAACACCGTGGTTTTTTCGCGACGGTGATGTACACATCGAACACGGCCACCTGTTCGATCCCGACAACGCTCCCGCCCACCCGCTCGTGATCGGCGTGCGCAGCTTGGGTACACATTTCGTTGAAGAGCTGATCGCCCCCACCGGCGCGCACCGGTACCTCAACGCCAACGATCAAACGCCGCTTCGCCTGCTTTTGTCGGCATTTCAATGGTACGGACTTCGCGGGCCGTACGTTGTGTACCGTTACTTTCACACGGCCATCACAGCCATGTTGGCGAGCGGTCCGTTTTACGGCGGCCACCACGAAACGAAACACGGGCGCGATCGCGAAGAGGCATTTGCAAGCGAGCACGCCGTGCCGATGGAGTGGATCGAGCAACTCCTCGTTCGAGGCGCCACGCCCACAATGACAAGCTTTCAAAACACGTTTGCGCGGCTCTATTTCGATCGGGTGATCGCAACCCTGTCGATCATGGCGGGCGCGGGCGCTCTCGCATTCCGTCACAAACGAACGGGTGCGGCGGCGATCACCGCGGGATCCGCTTTGCTCGCAGCGAGTTGGGCTCGCGGGCACGATCGTTATTCAGGCACCGTGACAGAACAACTTCGCGACGGAGCGTCGGCTGTTCGCGATGCCACAAGCGCCAAACTTGTTGTGCTCGGACATACCCACCGTGAAGCGCTTGAAGATGGGTACGCAAACACGGGATCGTTTTCGTTTTACCGTGATTCTCCGGGGCGGCCTTTTCTCGAAATTGAGCATTTTAATGGGCCGCGCGCTGTGCGTCGTTATTGGCCCGCCGCGTCTGTGTAGCGCCTCTTTTTTCGACGCGCCCGCGCCATGGCAATTGAAAGTGTACACAAGATCGCAACGAGCGATTTTGAGACATTGTGTACACCTTGCTCGGGACCGATCGCGCATCCCCCAACGGCGCGCACAGGCTCCGTGGCCGACCACGAGTCGTTCCCGATCACAATGGTCTTTGTTCCAATCGAAACGCCCCCGTAGCGCACGTTGACGGTCATCGATTGGCCGTTTTTCCCCTCTTCGCCGGCCACCGAAAAGCGCCACATGCCATGGCGAACTTTTCGAAGCGGTTGAAGCACAACGCCGTTCGTCACTTCAAGCGACAGGAACGTTCCGTCGAGAGCGCGGGCCACATCGCCGTTGGATCGCCGAAGCTCCACGGTGCCCCACACAGGCCACGATCCATCGGGCCGCGCGGTTTCACTCGACAGCACAAACCAGCTCTTCTCCGGATCGGGATCGTTCGGCAACGATCCCTCTTCGCCCATCGCTTGAAGCGCGCCGAGAAGGTTTAGTTCACCCGGTCCGAGCTGCACTTCGTAAGGCACTTTGCCTTGGGGATACCGCGCGCCCGCCTGAAGGATGTGCGTAACGCGAGCCTGCGTGAGCGTTGGATCCGCCTCAAAAAGAAGCGCAATGGCACCCGCTACGTGGGGCGACGACATTGAAGTGCCCGCCGTGATCGCGTGCCCATCATCGAGCACATAGCAGTTTGGAATTTCATCGGGACAGCCGGGCACATCAAACAAGCTGCCGGGGGTGGTGCGCGGATCGGCTGTTTTGGCCATCGCCGCGCCGACGAAAGCACCGGGGGCGCTGATTTCCGGCTTGGGTACACCTGCCGGCGTTGGCCCTGTGGAACTGAAGTAACACGTTGAATCGACCTTCGGATCGTTATCCCCACCGAAGAACGACAGCGCCACAGGACTATTGGGCCCGTTCACAGTGGGCCACGCCAAGCGATTAAGTGTACACCCAACAGCAAGCAGGGCAGGGTCGCTCGCAGGCACGTTGATCGTCCCCTGTTTTTTGGCGCGCTTAAACAAAACGCCGCTCGACAGAGCCAAATCTCCCGTCGACGTGAGCCACATCTGCGCCGTACCGCTGCCCGAAAGGCGCACCTTAAACTCGGTGTCGTCTTCCCATTCACCCGACCAAACAACCACCGCACCGTTGGTCACGGGAGCGAGAGAAGCGCCGGGCTTAAACTTGTTGTTGACGATCCCTGCAACATTTTTGCCGTTTTCTGAAGCACTTTCGCTACCGGGTGAAACGGGGCCAACCCATGTTCCGCCCGGACCTTCGAGAGCCACGCTCACGTCATCGCCGGGTTCAAACGTGATCCACATGAACGCGCGACCGCCCTGCGATTTGGGTGCGTACATCGGCACGGTCACATCGGAGTGAGGGTACACACGCGCATCGGTGTGAATGCCCCACGGCTCGTCGTCGTTTTCATCGATCACGTAGATCGCGCCGCTGTTTCCCGCGGCCACAGTGATCGCCCGTCCGGGCTTGTTATCGCCGACAAGCGCTGCCAAACGACGGCCCAAAATGTCCGAGCCGTCATGCGCTCCGTAGTCGCTGCCGAGGCTCAAGTTCACAACGCAGGGCTGCTTCGCATCGTCGGCGCGATCAAAAACAAACTGCGTTGCGATCGAAACCGCATCGTCTTGAAAGCTCTCCAGCGCTCCAATCATCAGGTCGGCTTTGGGCGCAACGCCTTTATACCTCGGCGTTTCGTTCACACTCGGTCCGCCGTTGCCGGCGGCAATCGACGCCACATGTGTACCGTGCCCGGTCGGATCAAACGTGCCGCCGGTTTGCCCGATCGCGAGCAACGCGTTGATGTCTTTGTCTGAGAAAATGCCGCACGTGAGCCCAAAGTCGGTGCAATAGCGCTTCTCCAATTGGGGCTGTTTTCCCGACGAAATGCCTGTTTGCAGAAGCCACTTAATGCGCGTTGTTCCGTCGGCGTTTCGAAAATCGGGGTGGGTGATGTCAACGCCTGTGTCGATGATTCCCACCGCCACGCCTGTGCCTTCGTAACCGGTTTGCTGCGAAAAGGCCGCGGCCCCCGTCCACGATTTCGACACGTCGAGAAGCGGTCGAAGCCCCGGGCCAACCGAGATCTCCACATCGGGATGTTGCTCCGCCAGTGCGATCACCTCGCTCGGCAGGAGCCGCATGGACGCCGTGTCGTTGTCGAATTGCTTTAGACCTAAAGATTCTGCCGCAAGGCCCGACGGAAGCACCGCCGAGACGGGGATTTTTCCGTTTTTGTCGGCGATGAGATCCGTCCGGCCAACGCCGTGAAGCGCACGCACAAGGCGGGCCCCCCACGACTGCGCGGAAGCGGAGTCGGCAACAAGGAGCGAAGCAAACACCAACGGAAGGAGTGAGCCAAGACGCCGCACGATGCCCCGGAGCATAGCTCACGCGGACGAAGCGTCGTCACATCGGTGGAACCATGTGACGCTTCGGCGGGCGCGATTCTTCTTTCGATGCATGCCGCGCAAATCGACGCGCCACCTCGCTTCGAAGAGATTCGCTCGGAATGATGCCGTCGATGACCATCTCACTCGCGAGCTTCACCAAGTCGATATCGGCGCGATATTCATCGCGAAGCTTTTGAACGAGGGCATCGCGCTCCGGCCCTTCGGGGACGGCTTGGATCTTGTTGAAGTACACCGCATTCACCGCGGCACTCGGCCCCATCACGGCGATCGATGCGGTTGGAAGAGCAATACACGCGTCGGGCTCAAACGCCGGACCACACATCGCGTAGAGGCCCGCGCCGTACGCTTTTCGAACGATGACGCTGAGCTTCGGCACTTTGGCTTCGCTCACAGCCGCAATCATCTTCGCGCCCGCTCGAATAATCCCCTGCTTTTCAACCACGGTCCCGATCATGAAGCCGGGCACATCGGCCAAATAAAGAAGCGGAATATTGAACGCGTCACATAGCCAAATGAAGCGCGCCGCCTTGTCCGCCGAGTCAACGAAAAGCACGCCGCCCTTGTGTTTGGGTTGATTGGCAACAATCCCGATCACGCGGCCCTCAACGCGGGCGAAACCGGTTAGCACCTCTTTGGCGAACAGCCTTTTGATCTCAACGAAGCTGCCTTCATCAATGATGTGATCGATGACGGCCATCATGTCGAAAGGCTTATTTTCGTCGGCCGGGATGATCTCGTGGAGAGCCTTTTGAACCGGCTTGATCGGCTTCGGCTCAATGGCCTTCGGCTGCTCGTTAAAGTTTTGGGGCATGAGCGCGAAGTAGCGTTTTGCAAACGCGATCGCGTCTTCTTCGGTCTTCACGAGCACGTCGCCGCAGCCCGACTCAGAGCAATGCATTTTTGCGCCGCCCAGCTCTTCGAGCGTGACCTTTTCACCGATCACCATCTCAGCCATGCGCGGCGATCCGAGGTACATGCTCGCGTTTTTGTCGACCATCACAACGATGTCGCAAAACGCGGGAATGTACGCACCCCCGGCGGCGCTCGGACCGAACAGAAGGCAGATCTGCGGGATCGTCCCGCTCAATTGAACCTGGTTGTAGAAGATGCGCCCCGCGCCGCGCCGACCCGGAAACATCTCAATCTGATCGGTGATGCGCGCGCCCGCGGAGTCGACGAGATAGAAAAGCGGGCACTTCAGCCGCGAAGCGATCTCCTGCACACGGAGAATCTTCTCCACGGTGCGGCGGCCCCAGGATCCCGCTTTGACGGTGGAGTCGTTTGCCATCACCGCCACAATGCGCCCGTCGATCGTGCCTGTGCCCGTGACAACGCCGTCGGCGGGAAGCTCCGGGTCGACCGCATTGGCCAACTCCGCGTCTTCAACGAAGCTGTCGGGATCGAGCAGCAACGCGAGGCGCTCCCGCGCAAAGAGCTTGTTCTGCTCACGATTTTTCTCGTGATATTTGGGCGCGCCGCCTTTTTGAACGCGCGCGACAAGGTGTTTGAGCTTGTGATCGGGCGACGACATGATTCGCCCGATTACCACGAAAACGCCTCGCTACGCTTCGAAGCGCGATCGCAGCCTTTGCAAAACGAAAACTACTTGGTTGTCGGGGCCGGTGCAGGCGCAGGCGCGGCAGGCGGCGCGCCGGCCGATGCCGCAGCCGAAGCGCTTGTTGCGGGTGCCGCCGCCGGAGGCGGAGCCGGCTCGGCGAGAAGTTTCTTCACCAGCTTTTCGAGTTCAGCCGGCTTGCCTGAATCAAACCCCGTGAAGATCTCGCGAATCACGCCCTTCTTATCGATCACAAAGAGCGTGGGCAGCACCTTCACTCCGTACGCCGCCGTCGCCGTTTCGTTTGCGTCCGAAGCAACGGCATACGTCATTGACTGTTTTTGGGCAGCTTTCGCAGCAATTTTCGCTTCGTCGGTGGTCACGCCGATCACCGTCAGCCCCTGCGACGAATACGTTGTTTGAATTTTCGAAAGGTGCGGCGTCATCAGTTTGCACGCTCCACACCACGACGCCCAAAAGTCGATCACCACCACCTTGCCTCGGAGCGCCGCCATATTGGCCGGAACCGAACCGCTCACCGTCGTCACGGGTTTCCACGGGGCGAACGTTCCAAGCTTGTCCAGCTTGAGAATTTGGTCTTGACCGGGATGCGGCGCGAGCGTGGCGCTCAACGTCTTTTCAACGTCGCCGCGCCGAATTTTGACGCTGATGCTCGCTCCGGGGCCGGCCAGCGCCACGCGGGCAACCACCTGTGACGGCTCGTCCACCGCGTCACCGTCCACCTCCACGATCTGATCGCCGTCGGCGAATCCCGCTTTTGCAGCGGGCGAATTGTTGATCGCGTGTTTCACCTTCACGCCGCCGGCCGGGCCCTTTTCGAGATCCACACCGAGCCAAGCACGCTTCGACGGAGCAGGCTGGGCGGCAGCCCCGTCGGCCAGCGCCGTTTCGTGCGCGAGCACCGTGGTCAGCGACAGCGCCGCAGCCAAGCCCCAACCACAACGTGCCAAGCCTCTCATCCAGCCTCCAAAAACGGTTTGAGCGTGCCGCGCCTTCGACGTTCCCGCACCGGGAAGATTTTCTCTGCAAAAACGGTCCCTGTCGTGACCGCCCACTGAGCGTACATTGGGACGGCCTCGGTATCCCGGCCAATGCAAATTCGCCTGATCGTCTTTTGTGCTGCCCTTTGTTTGCCTGGAGCAACACTCGGTTGCGGCCCCACAGCCGCCGTCCCTCCGCTGCCCGGAAAGTCAAATGCTCCGCGCGAAGCCGCCACGCCCAAACCAACGGTGACCGCTGAAGCGCCGAAACACTGGGAAGAGTGGAGCAAGTTGGAAGGCCTGCGAATCGCCGTGCCTCGAAAAACCTCCGAGCACTTTGCGGGCGACTTCGAGGCCGAAACCCTCGTCGGCGGCACGGCGCCATACCCGCTCGTTGGGCCAAACACAGCGCCGGAACGGGGATTTTTAGTGGTTCAGCGGCTCTTTCGCCCCGGTGAAGCCCATCCGGTTGCGTACCTCGCGATGAAGCGCCTCAGCGAGGAAGTCGACGCCGCGCCGGGCCCATGGGAATTTGTCGTGACCGACGATTCCGGGCTCATCCGCGAGCGCGGCACCCTTTCGAATTGCGCACGGTGTCACGCGGAAGCGCCGCAGCATGGCCTTTTTGGCCAACCGCGTTAGGGCGCGCGCCGATTTGGAAATGGCCTGCGAGGCAAACTGGCACCTCGCAAACATTTCATAGCGGAGCGGCGATCATGACAGCGATGCCTCACACGGCGCTTTGTGCGTCGTTCATTTCGCAGCACAAACACCGAAAGAAACACTCTTTTTGGTGCGACAGTTCCCGGGAGAAATGGGAGCCGAGCGGTGCGAGCGTGCGCCCGGGTGTGGATGGCATGCTCAATGCTCAAGCGATGACCGGGCGTTTGCCGAGGGCTGCGGCAATCGTTCTCCTCCTCTAGGCCTCGGAGCTTACTTCGCTTTCGCTCCCGGCTTGGCTTACCGCTTCAAAATTGGCTGGCTTAAAAGCTTTACCTTGCTGGCTTACTTTCGCTTGAGTGTCTTGCTCTGCCTTAAACTGCTTTGATTCTCGCTCCGAGCATAAGATGCTGCGCGCGGTTCTCCTCTCAGGAAGCCGCGCGCAGGCGTTTTGTTCCCCTGAATTTTCCCGACCTCAGCAGCACTCCCCACTTTTTCCGGCGCGCACGAAAGCTCGTTCGCGCACGCACCTCTTGGCGCGGGGGATCGTCGTCAACCCGTCGAAACGCTCGCCCGGCCTCTGACTTGGTGACGGCGCACTCGGGTCGGGCGACGCAGAAACTCCAATCATCGCGCTTGACAAGGCTGCGGTAACCACGTACACCGCGGGTCCGCTTTTTCGGCGGCCTTAAATCTGCGTCCATAGCTCAGCTGGATAGAGCATCGGCCTACGAAGCCGGGGGTCGGAAGTTCGAATCTTCCTGGACGCGCCCCAACTCCTCGTGACTTCTTCTCCATCGTTTGCGCCGCTTGCACTCGACGAGTCGATCATGCGGCTCGCGCTGATCGAGGCCGAAGAAGCAGCCCGAGTCGGCGACGTTCCTGTGGGAGCGATCCTGCTCGATGCCAACGGCACCGTTGTCGCGCGCGGGCGCAACCGCCGCGAGGCCGAACGCGACCCCACAGCGCACGCTGAAATCGACGTGATCCGCGGAGCCGCCCGATTGCGAGACGATTGGCACCTCAACGGCTGCACGCTTTTCGTCACGCTTGAGCCATGCCCCATGTGCGCCGGAGCGGCTGTGAATGCGCGCATTGCCCGCGTGGTGTTCGGCTGCACCGATCCGAAAGCCGGCGCCGTGACAACGCTTTTTCAAATTGGGACCGACCCGCGCCTCAATCATCGATTCTCGGTCGTGGGTGGCATCCTCGCCGACGAGTGCGCCGCGCTGCTCAAGAGTTTTTTTGCCGAACGCCGAAAGGCCGGGCCTCGCTACACGCCCCAAGGATGAGGCATGTGTACACAACGTTGTACACACTCTGTTGCTGAGCGCAGCGACGCTCCTGTCACATCGCGGGCGCTTCGGGCCTCACGCTCCTGCCTTGATCTTGCCTGATTGTGTACACAGGCGAGTCGCCGCTCAGGGCGCAGTCCACGCGGGCTCCTCCGGCTCATCGGTTCCACCGGGTGTCGGCTCGCGCGGCGTCTCAGACTTTGGGGCGCGAAACGGCGCGGGCGATCCGCGAACAACGGTTTCACGCAGCCCTTCCTCAAGCTCCTCATCGGTAATGCGATCGCGCTTTCGAGCGATCTCCATGAGCTTGTGCAAAAAGCCCATCCACGAAGGCCGCACCGGGCCTTGAGGCATAAAGTGATCAACTTTGGGGTTGGGCATGATCGACGACAAGTACAGCGCTTGACCCAGTGAGAGCTGGCTCGCTTCCGTTCGAAAGTAATGCTGCGCGGCGGCACCAACGCCATAGACCATTGGGCCAAGCTCAATCACGTTGAGATAAAGCTCCATGATCTGATCTTTGGTGAGCACCTGTTCGAGATACATCGTGAGCAGTGCTTCTTGGAGCTTGCGCGAAACATTCTTTGCTCGGTCGAGATACAGATTCTTCGCGAGCTGCATGCTGATGGTGCTCGCGCCCCGAACGAATTTTCGCTTCTTCAGGTTTTCACGAATGCTGTTCTTAATGGCCTCCGCATCAAATCCGCGATGCCGATAGAAGCCGCCGTCTTCTGTGGTGAGCACGGCAACGGACATAAACTTTGAAATGCCCGAGTACGCCACCCAATTGGCGGTGCCCGGCCCGGTTTCAATTGTTTTTGCGAGCCCGTCAGGTGTGTACACAACGTGCTCAAAAGACTTTGAGAAGCGGCTCACGTCCACCGCCGGTGGTGCCTCTGTCACTCGACACGACACAGCGGTGTCCCAATTGACCTGAAAATCACGCTCGATGCGCGCCGTGTCGAAGGCCACCTTTCCCTTGAGCGCGAACGTTCCGGCCATGCGCATTCCCGCCAGGCGCGCGACCAACCCTTTTGGCAGCGAGTCGAGCGCGGCTTGGCAGCCCACAAGCGGAACATCGAGGCTCGCGCGCACGCGGTGCTCGTCCCCACTTCGCTCGTACGATCCGGCGGTCAAAAGCCTGATCTGACCGAGATCGATCTCCCCTTCATCCACATCGATGCGCCGCCGATCAAGCCGCGCCGACGCCTTCCCCTTCCAAGCCAGGTCGAGCCCGGCAATCGGCTCGTCGGACAGAGCTTTGTTGGAGATCGACAACGATGCGAGCTTGCCGTCACCTTCAACACGCAACGCCGTTCGATCCGCCGAAAGCGTCACGTGGGCGTTCATCGAAAGAGCCGCGCGCGACACTTCGAAAAGCCCAAAGTCGCCGTCTCTGATTCCGAGGGTCGAGAGCCAGATCGGGCCGCCGCGAACGTCGGCCACAATGTCCTGCGACGATGCGTTGTCGCGCACCGGTACCTGCAACCGAAACGTCAACGCCTGCTGTTGAGAAGGTGTCGGCGAGGCGGCGCCACCGGGAGCGCTTGGATTTGCAACGCCGGAAGGAGACAAGTCCACGGCAAGTGTTCCATCGGCGTGCGACACGGTGAGCTTGCCCGTGCCGACGTGAAGCACGTCCGAACCCTGCTCGATTTTCGCGTGTACACTTTCAACGCTCACAACCGCTTTTTCAGCAAGGGCGTCGTCGATCGTCTTTGCGAGCGCAACCAATCGGCCCACCCCGTCGGTGAGACGCCTCTCCAACGACGAGGCATCCAACGCGACGGCGCCCGCTCCGTTTTCATTCGGGGTTCGGTGCGAGACTTTTCGCGCCGACGGCGATGGGATCGGCGCGCGTGCCGAGGCCGATGGCGCAGCGGTGGACGCAGACTCATCGCTGGAAACTTGAACCGGTGGCAGCGTCCACGTGCCATCGACCGCTGCCACGGTGAGCTGCGCAACCTTGAACCTTCCGTCGATGCGCTTCATCCCCAAGAGCGCATCTTTGGTGTCGATGTGCACTCCACCGTTGTGTACATTTGCGGTTCCGGCGCGCACATCGATCCGTTCGCCGTCGTGATCGATGCGTACATCGGTTGCCGCGACCGACTCCGTGGGCGCCGCAGCGTTGTCTTGCCACTTCAGCGAAAATCCGCCCACATCAAGCTCATTTCGCTTTGATTCACTTGCCGCTGAAGGCTCCGTCGGTGCGCGCGAGTTCTTGGCGCGCCAAGCCTCCACCTGGTCGATCAGTTCTTCGCGCGGCCCGGTTGCTTCCACCTCGCCTCCCCTCACAACGATGCGCCGCCCGTTTGAGCCAAACGCAACTTCAACCTCCGCAACACGCGCGTGGAGCGACGGAATATCGGCGATGGAAACGTCAACCCCTTTTAGGCGAACGCCGCCCCACGTGGGCCAAATGCGTTCTACGGTAACGCGGGCGCCGTGACGCGCTCCGGCCTGCGCCACTTCGTAGCGAACAAGGGGCCCGAATGAGAGAACGCCGGCGGACAGAACAACGCCGACCGCGCCGAAAATGATCTTGAGCCGCTTTGAAGCCACAGACATTGCCAGCGTAGCAACGCCCGGCGCAGAGAAAATAAACCTGCACCGATTGCCACGACAACGGGCGAATGGTCACTGCGACACGGCGCGGCTGGCGGAACCGCGCAAAAAGCGAGCGGCACCGCGTTGACGCCAAAACCGTGCTTCACGGAATCGCCCGGCGCGAAGTTGCATTGGGCGCGCGAGAGCGCAGGCATCGAAACGCGTCCGGTCGTTGCGTGACGCTGGAACAAGGGGAGATCGAGGCTGTGGATAAGTAGGGACAAAAGAAAAAAGCCCGTTCCGCGGTGAAGCGGAACGGGCTGAAGAGGTTCCCGGCGGCGTCCTACTCTCCCACTAGGCTTCCCTAGCAGTACCATCGGCTCCGAGGAGCTTAACTTCCGAGTTCGGGAAGGGATCGGGTGTGGCCTCCTCGATATCGCCACCGGAATTTATGGGTGTGGAAACGGGCCTGCATAAGCAGGTGCGTTTCACTACCGCATGGACCCGATCCAGGCCACGCGGGCGTCCTAACGGCGCTTAGATGGTGCGCCAACGCTGCGAGCTACAGAACTCGCCACCCGAGTTCTGAGCGCAAACTTGCTGATTCGACGTTTGCCTTAGAAGTATGGTCAAGCCGCACGACCGATTAGTACCGGTTAGCTCCTCCGATTACTCGGAATCCACACCCGGCCTATCAACCTCGTAGTCTACGAGGGGTCTTTAGGAGTCTTGCGACTCGGGATACCTAGTCTTGAGGCCGGCTTCCCGCTTAGATGCTTTCAGCGGTTATCCGTTCCGTACATGGCTACCCGGCTATGCCCTTGGCAGGACAACCGGAACACCAGAGGTACGTCCACCCAGGTCCTCTCGTACTATGGGCAGCTCCTCTCAAGTATCCTACGCCCACGGCAGATAGGGACCAAACTGTCTCACGACGTTTTAAACCCAGCTCGCGTACCGCTTTAATCGGCGAACAGCCGAACCCTTGGGACCTGCTCCAGCCCCAGGATGCGATGGGCCGACATCGAGGTGCCAAACCGCGCCGCCGATGTGAACTCTCAGGCGCGATCAGCCTGTTATCCCCAGAGTACCTTTTATCCGATAAGCGATGGCCCTTCCATGCAGAACCACCGGATCACTAACGCCTGCTTTCGCACCTGTTCGACCTGTCGGTCTCACAGTTAAGCTCCCTTGTGCGTTTGCACTCTACGCCTGGTTTCCAATCAGGCTGAGGGAACCTTCGCACGCCTCCGTTACTTTTTTGGAGGCGACCGCCCCAGTCAAACTGCCCACCAGGCAGTGTCCCTGACCCGGGTCACGGGCCTAGGTTAGATTTCCAGAATATCCAGGGTGGTATTTCAACGTTGGCTCCGCCGAACCCAGAAGCCCGGCCTCAAAGCCTCCCACCTATCCTACGCAGAACATCCCGAAAATCACTGCCAAGTTGCAGTAAAGGTTCATGGGGTCTTTCCGTCTTGCCGCGGGTAGAGGGTATCTTCACCCCCGATACAATTTCGCTGAGTCCCTGGTCGAGACAGCGGGGATGTTGTTATGCCATTCGTGCAGGTCGGAACTTACCCGACAAGGAATTTCGCTACCTTAGGACCGTTATAGTTACGGCCGCCGTTTACTGGGGCTTCGGTTCAGAGCTTCGCTTGCGCTGACTCGTCCCCTTAACCTTCCAGCACCGGGCAGGCATCAGACCCTATACGTCGTCTTACGACTTCGCAGAGTCCTGTGTTTTTAGTAAACAGTCACAACCCCCATTTCTCTGCAACCAGCCCACGCTCCGAGGGCAAGCCTCTTCACGCAAGCCGGCACACCTTCTCCCGAAGTTACGGTGTCATTTTGCCGAGTTCCTTAACCAGGGTTCTCTCACGCGCCTTGGGATATTCACCCCGCCCACCTGAGTCGGTTTGCGGTACGGACACCAAAGGGGCTCTGTACGCGGCTTTTCTTGGAAGTATGGGATCACCGAGTATCCCGGACAAAGTCCGGACCTCATCACCTCTCGGATACGCGGACTGCCGTTTGTCCCTATCGGGTCCTAGCAGTCCATCCT
>JADJRH010000001.1:0-4710000 GCA_016712345.1 Polyangiaceae bacterium | reverse complement strand
AAATCCACAAGCGCCGCACCGCGCGCTCCCGGAGTTGTCACAACAAGTCGATCGAGGATTTCTGTAAACGGCGACGGCGCCTGATCCCGAACAGGACGCGCGCGACGAGGTCGCTCCATCGGACTGCCCACGTGCGTCATCTCTCCACCGGAACGAGCGCCAGCACTTCGTCGATGTCGCGATTGATGCCCACGCTGTTGCTTTGCCCGGTGAGAAGTTTCTCGCGTTCGGCGCGCGCGCGTAGGCTCATGACTTCATCGCGAATCAGTGCGCGCCGCTCCTCGCGCGGAACGGTTTTGCCTTCAATTCGCTGCAACAGAAAGATGACGTGCAACCCGTACGGCGACTCAACGATCGGCGATACGTCGCCGCGCTGTTTGAGTTCATTCGCCGCCTTTGAAAAGCCGGGATCAAACTGGCCCGCCGCACCGACAACACGCCCATCGGCAACCACCGGCGGCAACGCTTCAACGCGCGTTTCAAGCCCCGCCTTATCGACCTCGTTCGCCGCTTTTCGAAACAACTCAACAACCGGATCGGTCGCTTTGGGATCCGTCGGAGGGGGCGTGGATCGCGCCGCTTCTGAAATTGGAGCCACTGCGCGCCGAATAACATTGGCGAGCGCGAGCGATTTTGCGCGCACGTCGGGCGATGCGTCGCTCTTCATCATCACGATCGCATGCACCGTGCGAACCGCGTCCGGCCGATCCAACTCGATCCAATGGCGCGCCGTTGTTTCATCCAGCTCAGCGTCCGTCACCGGGCCCTGCGCCGCAACGCGCGCGCTGATGTCTTGAACCATTGCCCGCGCAATGAGCGACGTGCGCAAAAGCTCCACCGATCGGTTTTTGTCAATGCCGCGCGCCATTGCTTCCTGCGCGAGCAGCGCATCGAAAATCGCGCGATTGAGTGCCTCCGACGGCGTCACGTTTTGAGCTGCGGCGATGCTCTCAATCCGACTTTTCGTGATCGTTAAGTTGCCCACGCGCGCCGCGACCTCGGCGTCACCACCGGCGTTGTTGGGGGCGCGAAAAGAAGGAGCAACGGAAGGGGACGGGGGCGGCGCAGACCCGTCGCAAGACAAACAAGCAAACGCGGCCACAAGCGCCGCAACGCGCTTCATGCCGCCCCGCTGCGCGGTCGCAGCAGCTCGGTGGACGCCCGCAACGCAAGAGCACCGACAACCAAAAGGTAGAGCGCTTTGAAGTCTTCGCGATTGCTCAGCGAATAAACGCCGAAACCGAACGCGATGATCGCGGCTGCAAGGAGCACCACTGAGAACACGTCGACAGCGCGCGACACGGCGTGAAGCTTAGCGCCGCCTCACCCACATCTGGCAAGCGATCCTCAAAGGAACAAGTCGATTGTCGCCGCCGAGGAGCGGCCGAACACCGCGCCGCCCAATTCACGTGCGGAACATGATGTAAAGCGCGCCGCCGACCGCGACAACGACCAGCACCATCAGTGCACGCACAACCACGGGGGTGAAGCGCCTGCCGCTGGCCACGCGCTCTTTACCAAGCGTTGTGGCAATCGAAGAAGCCGCCGTGATGAGCGCGGCGCCGACGGCCACGGTCACCGCCTGAGCAACAAGACCGCGCTCGGGCTCTCGTGTTCGGAACGCGATCAAAACAAGTGCCAGCGTGGCGAGAATTGACACTGTCAGAATAGGCACGGACATAAACGGCAGACTCGACCGAGGCGGCAACGGGGCCGCCTGGGCCTCACCTTCACGCGGGGCGTTGGGCGTCGGCCATACCTCTCGCCACGACAGTGCAAAAATCGCCCACGCGAGCGTTCCGATGGCGGCGCGAAACGGAGAGAGGCGCATGGGGTGGAGCGCTGGAAGGGAAAACCCCCACGTGAGCGCGGCGAACACAACAAATCCGGTGATGCCTATATGGCGCCCGATGCGGCGGCGCTCGCTGAGAAAGAGTGGTCCGGCCAAACCGAAGAGAAGGGCCACAACGGCAAATACGCGTGCCGCCCCGGCCGAGCCGCGCGCAAATGCGGCGGGCGCAACAGTGATCGACCACGCGAGCAGCGCCGCGATCATTGTCTGCGGCGTGCGCGACGTTTTCCACGCGCGCGTCACCACTTCGATCAAAGGCGTCACGCGTCGCCT
Organism: Polyangiaceae bacterium; assembly: GCA_016712345.1. Classification (GTDB taxonomy): domain Bacteria; phylum Myxococcota_A; class Polyangia; order Polyangiales; family Polyangiaceae; genus JADJRH01. Next base: position 4,707,875 of record JADJRH010000001.1, on the reverse strand, counting down.
CGAAGCAGCGCCCGCGCCGGCAACAGATTGCCCGCCTCGGCGCGCGCCTCATCGTCGGATGGAGCCACGTGAAGCCCGAGCGCGCGCCACAGATCTTTGTCGAACAAGTGCGTGGGCCGAACGTTGGTGAGCGCTGCCAGCATGTTGGCGCGCGCGCCCGGCGATCGCGCATCGAGATCCGCGAGAAGGCGTGAAATGGCCTTTCGCTGAAGGTTTTCCTGAGAGCCGCACAGATCGCACGGAAGGATCGGAAACGCTTCTTCGGCGGCAAACGCGGCGAGATCGTCTTCGGCGCAATACACGAGGGGCCGAATAACAATGTGTTTGCCGTCATCGGAAAGGAGCTTCGGCGGCATCGCTTTGAGTTGTCCCGCAAACACAAGATTGAGCATCAGCGTGACGATCGCGTCGTCGCGGTGATGACCCAGCGCGATCTTGGTGCACTCAAGCTCGGTTGCGAGCCGATAGAGGATGCCGCGACGAAGCCTCGAACAGAGCGAGCAATACGTTTTCCCCTCCGGGATCTTGTCGGTGACGATCGAATAAGTGTCTTCACGCACCATTCGAAAATCAAAGCCGCGCTCGTCCATGTACCGCTGGAGAATGTGGCCGGGATAACCGGGATGACCCTGATCGATGTTCACTGCGAGCAGCGAAAATCGGACCGGCGCGCGCTTTTGAAGATCGGCGAGCAGCGCGTGGAGCGAGTAGCTGTCTTTGCCGCCCGAGACCGCGACCATCACGCGGTCGCCCTCTTCGATCATCGAAAAGTCGGTGAGCGCCCGCGCCATGCTGCGCGCGAGTTTTTTCTTGAGAGGACGTTCCACGATTGCGGCGCGCCTCCGCCGTTAATGGTCAGGAGTTTTCGAAACTCTCGATGAGTTTCAGATAGGTGAGTACACCGTGGCCCGTGCCGCCCTTTGCGTACACATTGTACGGCTTGTTGGCCATGGACGGACCGGCGATGTCGACGTGGATCCACGGTGTGTCTCCGACGAACTCGCGCAGGAACAACGCCGCCGTGATCGACCCGCCCCATCGATCGGCCGTGTGTTTCAGGTCGGCCCAATCACTCTTGAGGCCTTCTCGCAGATCTTCAACGAGAGGCATGTGCCACATCGCTTCACCGGCATCTTTCGAGGCCGTTTTCATTCGATCGGCAAGCTCGTCGCGATTGGCGTAATACCCCGAAACCGTAGGCCCGAGAGCCACAACGCACGCGCCCGTAAGCGTGGCGTTGTCGAGCATCATGTCGGGTTTGAGGGCGCGCCCGTACGCGAGGCAGTCTGCGAGAACGAGGCGACCTTCCGCGTCGGTGTTGATGATCTCGACCGTTTTTCCGTCGAGCGAACCGAAGATGTCGCCGGGCCGATACGCCCAACCGTCGGGCATGTTTTCGGCGCAGCCGATGAGGCCGTGAACTTCGACTTGAGGCTTGAGCGCTGCGACCGCCGCCATAAGCGCGATCACGTTGGCTGCGCCGCCCATATCGCCCTTCATTTCTTCCATGCCGGGCGCGGGCTTGATGCAGATGCCGCCGGTATCAAACGTGAGCCCTTTGCCCACGAACACGAGGCGCTTTTTCGCGGTGCCCTTGGGCTTGTACGTCATGTGTACAAAGTGGGGCGGGCGCGCGCTGCCTTGACCCACAGCGACAATTAACTTCATCCCCTTTTTTTCGAGGCCCTCGCGATCGAGAACGATGCATTCGAGGCCGTTGTCTTTGCAAACCTTGGCCGCCGCGTCGGCGAGCTTTTCAGGGTACAGCTCGTTCGGCGGTTCGTTGATCAAGTTGCGCGCGAGGCAGATCGCGTTTCCGATTTTTTCACCGACGCTGACCGCGTCTTTGTGCGCTTTTTGCACTTTTTCGTGCGTGAGAAGCTGCACCTTTGACAGCTCCGCTTTCGGCACGCGGTCACCGGTCATGTAGTTGAGAAAGCGGTACGCGCCGAGAACAACGCCCTCAGCCGCAGCGCGCTCCGCACCCGGAACGTTGGGCAACGCGAGCGACATTGAACCGGCTTTGGAGCCCTGTGCGAGCCGCGCCGCTTTCGCAGCGAACACGCGCACGTCGCTCGCGGTGAGCGGGCCTTTGCCGAGACCCATCACCACGACGCGCGCCGCTTTTGTCGCGCCGTTGGTTTGAAAGTCGGCAACCTGATCTTTTTTCCCCGTGAATTCGTCGCGCTTGAGATTGTGCGCAACTACGGGTCCGAGCGCGGCGGCGAGGTCTTTGAGAAACCCGTCATCTGGCTTTGCGCCCTCGGTGACGCCAACGACGGCGATGTCGGCGACGGTGCTGAGAGGCTCGGATGTCGAAATCGAAAGCTTGAGGGGCATCGGGATCCTACGGATAGCGAGCGTGAAACGGCGCGCATCTAATCACGGCTTTTCGGTAACGTCACGCGCGCCAAAAATCTCCGTGGTTCTCAGGCCTGGTTTCGAGGCGGGAAAACGCCCCCTGAGGGCGCCATTCGAAACAGAGCGAGGCTCAATGCGCCGGCGCCACAAATAAACGAACCCAACTGTGAGGGGCTTGCCGCCGTGGGAACGGCGAAACGGAGGGCGTTACTCAGTTGCCTGAGTAAGTGTACACATCAGGCGGACTTGTAAATGTCCATCACGTCGCCGAGGAGTTTGATCGCGTCGGGGCGATTTCGCTGAAATGCGTTGCGGCCCATGATCGAACCGAACGAGCCGCCCGCAGCGAGCCCGCGCACCTCGTTGAGTACATCTTCGGTGCCTTTGGCTTCACCGCCCGAGAAAATGACGATGCGTTTGCCGTTGAAGCAGCTCTGCACAACGAGACGAACGCGGTCGGCAAGGTTTTCCACTTTGAGGCCGTATTTCTCGAACACTTTTTGATGTTCGGCCTGTTCAACGTGGGCCGTCGGCGGCTTGACCTTAATGAGATGGGCACCGAGTTGAGCGGCAATGGTGGCGGCGTATGTACACACGTCCACCGCGGTTTCACCCTGTTTTGAGAGACCGGCGCCGCGCGGATAGCTCCACACAACCACCACAAGACCCTTGCGTTTGGCCTCGATCGTGAGTTCACGAAGGTCTTCGTACATGCGATTGCGCGCGCCGGAACCCGGGTAGATTGTGTACCCAATGCCCACGCAGCCGAGGCGAAGCGCGTCTTCAACAGACGACGTGAGCGCCGAGATCGGTTGGTCAATTTTGGCGAGCGTGTCGCTGTTATTGACCTTGAGAATAAGGGGAATTTGGCCAGCGAATTTGGCCGCCGCCGCTTCAATTGAACCGAGCGGCGCTGCGTACGCATTGCAGCCCGAATCGATGGCGAGTTGGTAGTGATAGTCGGGATCGTACGCTTCGGGATTGGGAGCAAACGAGCGCACAGGGCCATGCTCGAAGCCTTGATCCACCGGCAAAATCACGAGCTTGCCGGTGCCTGCAAGCTTGCCGTGATTGAGCAGGCGCACGAGGTTTGTAAGGGTTTCCGGGTTCTCAGACGAGTACCAGGACAAGATTTGCTGAACGCGGTCGGTGAGGGCCATTGCGCTACTCCGTTGTCGGGGAGCGCGCCATACCGCGACGGCCTTCCGCATGCTCGCAAAAAACGCCCTCCATGCGTGGCGGCCGCAGTGATACCGCTGAGGAATGTCGGATCAAAAGAGCGCCCACGAGGGAAGTTCGCGTATCGGCATCACGCTCGAAACGTTCATTTTAGAAGGCATGCTGGGGCACCCCGCCGCCACCGGCACATTCACCTCTATTTTGAATCAGATCAGTTTCGCCGCGAAGCTCATCACAAGCAAAGTTCGGCGCGCGGGGCTCGTGAACGTTCTTGGGTACACAGGCTCCACCAACGTGCAGGGCGAGCAGGTGATGAAGCTCGACGAGGAGGCCAACGCGGCGCTTCTCGCGGTGCTCGGGCGGCGCAAACACGTGGCCGCCGTTGCGAGTGAAGAACTCGACGAGATCGAAGTGCTCACGAACGACTCGCGCGCGCGTTACCTCGTGATGATGGACCCGCTCGACGGCTCTTCAAACATCGACGTAAACGTTTCAATCGGGACGATTTTTGGAATTTTAAAGCGCCAAGATCCTGAAGTTTTGGTGAGCGCAAACGACTTCTTAAAGCCCGGGGTGGAGCTGTCGGCGGCGGGTTACATCATGTACGGCTCGTCGACGATGGTCGTGCTCACCACCGGCAAAGCGTCGGGTGTACACGGCTTCACCTACGACCCCACGTGCGGCGAGTTTTTTCTCTCGCACGAAAACATTAAAATCCCCGAAAAAGGCAGCACCTATTCTATCAACGAAGGCAACCACGCCAAGTGGCCCGACGAGGTGAAAAAGTGGGCCAATTGGATCAAAGACGACAACAAGGCCGAGGGCCGTCCGTACGGCGGTCGCTACGTTGGAACGCTTGTCGCCGACGCTCACCGCACGCTCCTCAAGGGTGGCATTTTTGCTTATCCCGCCGACAAAAAGAGCCCTGAAGGCAAACTCCGCCTTCTTTACGAAGCCAATCCGTTTGCGTTTATTTTTGAGGCCGCGGGCGGCAAAGCGTCGCACGGCAAAGGGCGCATTTTAGAAATTCAGCCCACCAAGTTGCATCAGCGAACACCGCTGATTTTGGGCTCACCGCGCGACGTTGAAGCGTTTGAAGATTTTATGACGGGCAAGCGCTGAGCGCCACGGTTGGCGCTGGTAGTTCCTGTTAGCGAGACGTTCTGCGAAGCCCGGATCCAAATCTTGCCAAGACGTCGGGGACACCCTCCCCCCACCTTTAGCCAAACGCTGCCGCGAAGCCCGGATCCAAGTCTTGCCAAGACGTCGGGGACACCCTCGCCCGTTGCCACGAGGAAAAGCGAAAAGCGTGGCGCTGCAGGCCTCACAATAAACGTGTTCTGTGGCGTACGCAGCCGAGACGAAAACGAGAGACCGGCGAGACCGGCACCCGGCTACGTCACAGTGATCACAAGCCGCCAAACCTCACGGAAAACGGATTTTTTCTGGATCCGTTCTTGTGTACACTACGGCGTAGCGCACGTTGTGTCGCAGCCTTGGTTGCAAACCATACCGTCCACAATCCAGCTCACCATTTTGGCGCGCGCTTGATCTGTGGGTTGTGCGCACGTACTTCCGTCGGGCATCCACCAGCAGTGGGCGCCGCCCGGAGCATTTCCGCTGGGCGGAAAGCGCTTGGGATTGGGGAATTTTTGAGCGTCGCAACCGCCGGGCAACGTGCCTTGCACACCGCACCGGATCAGTTCTCCGTCGGGCAGCACGTTTTGGTAGCTCATCAACGAGAACCAATCGGGATTGGCAAAACCGCCGTTCGGATGTTCGTCGGTGGGGCCCTGTGACCACGGTCCGTCGAGCCATTCCCAATCGCAGCTGTAGTTTGCAACAGGCTTTGGATTGCCGTTTTCATCGGTGGGCCCAAGGCCTGTTTGTTCGTACCCGTCAAAGTGGCAGCCCGAACAAAACTCTTCGAGAAAGCCCGCCGCAAACCCTTCCCACGTGATCACCTCTTCAACACCGCAAACGGGATTTTTGTCGGTTCCGCACTGCGATTTGTAGCAATCGATCAGTGCGCCCGCGGGAGTTCCCGTTGCGCCCACCTCCGCTTTGCAAAACCCCGTTGAGTACCCCGACGGTTCAGCATCGGCGGCCGGCCAAATGCACTCGGCGTACGCTGCGTACACATCAGCGCACGACGCATCGTTGGCGCACGCTTCGATCTCGGCGCAGCACGACGACTTCACGCACGCCGTGCATTCGTCGTCGTTTGGATCTTGATCGCAATTGGTGGGGCCGCTTCCACCGGCGGGCGGTTGCGTCACCATGCCCGCGCCGGTTCCACCCTCACCTGTGGCGCCGGATCCGGCCGTTCCGGTGTCACCGGCGCTGCCGCCGTCGCTCCCTTTTGAAACAATGAGGCACCCGCTGTTTGCCACCACAAATCCCGCAAGCACCGCCAAACCCAACGCCGTATTTCTCACCATCACGCTCCTCCGCTGTTCCCGTTTGCTCCGCGATGGAGCATCGAACGCTCGGCGCGCGCAACCGCTTTCCAATTTTTGCAAAGCACGAATTATGCGGAACAGCTCAAGGTGTACCCGTTCCGCCCGCTGGAACTTGCAGTGCCATAGAAGCTCGTTTTCCGCGCACTTGCAGATCGTATGTGTACTTTGCGCCGGCGGTTGGAGCCGAGCCCTGCGCAAAGAGCGAACCATCGCGTGTGGACACAAGCGCAAGCCGCTGAGGCGCCGCACCCGACGCTTCAACAATCACCCAACCCGATGCTTCAGCAGGCGCAATCGCCGTGCGAACCGCATCGCTCACGTAGAGATGCACCGCCCCGCGCGATGTCACCACAATCTCCACGTGTACATCTCCGGCCATTGTCACCACACCGCCGTGGCGAGGCTCATGATCCGCATGCGCCGCCGGCGGCGGCAGTGAACTCCAAAGCTTTGCGGGCGGCGGCAGCGGCGGTGGACGATATCCCGCCGGCACTTCTGTTCCAGCAATGTGCGGCGCCACCTCAATGATCAAAAGGAGCGGCATCCACAGTAAAAAGATCGACGCAGCAGCCCCTACAATTGCAAGCGTTGATGCGTACCCAAGCGCCGACAACCGGCGTCGCTGCGTCCACAAAAACAGATTTACTCGAAAGACAAACCCATCAAGCAGCGTGCCCGTGCCACCCCGAAAAAACAAAAGAACGAATCCGAGAATTGGGTACACATGCACTACTTCAGGCCAGCCGAAAACCAAGATAAAGTTCGCAAAAACAACACTCAAAAGCGCCGTTGTTATTCGATTGAATACTCCTGTTAACACCAGCAGGCCAAACACCATTTCGCCGAGCGCCGTGGTGAACGACCACGCCTCGCGCGTGAGCCCCGGAAACACCGCCTGCGGTCCGGCAACCAAATCGGGAAAGTTGTCGCCCACCCCAATGAACAACTCGGCGGCAAAGATTTTGTTGATCAACCCGAGCAGAAAAAACCCAACGCCGAGCGACACGCGCATGCCGAGGAGTTGCCGCGCATTGACCACCTGGCCTGAATCTTTTTTGGCAAACAGATAAAAAAACGCGCTCGCAAGCACCGGCACCGCATCGATCGACGCCATCCCGTACGCGACGATCAAATACCCAAACACAGCGAGCATCACCGCACCGATCGCTCGCTGAAAAACCCCGACTAACACCCACAAAGCGAGCGCAGCCGAAGCCACTCGCCAAAACGTTCCGAGCGCACCGTACACAGGGAAACTCGGCATCACGAGCCAGCCTTCGTAAGCGCCGAGCGCCAGCACAAACGCCGGCACGCGTGAAAACAAGAACGCACTCACTTTAAGACCGTTGTCGATGAACGGTCCGTGTACATCGCCGTCGAGAATGAGCCGCGTCAGGTACCGAAACGTCCGCGAAAAAAAGCCCCTTCGCTGCTCCCGATCACGCGCTGCAACCGTTTGCGGCGACAACCGTTCAACAAGGCCCGGCACCACCAAGTAGAAGAGAAAAATCAAACCGAAGAGGGCAACCGCCGACGCCAGCGAATACCAAAACACCTCCCCGCTCATGCGTTGGAAATATCGCCGATTGATCGGAAATCGAAGGGAGTTTGGCACCCAACGTTCGTGCGCGAAAGCGATGGATGGAGCGAGAAACAAAACGGCAATCAGCGCGAAGCGGACGGCGCTGTGTACGCGTAACCATCCGTTCTCAACGTTGCGTACACATGCGAACCCGCGCCCGACGTTGCGTACACACAAAAAAACGCCCTCGATCTTGCGTACACACCAGGCTTTGGAGCCGCCCGTTCGCGCGACGCTTTCACCATCGCGCGAAGCCACCGAGCACCTCCACTTCAATGTCGTGAACCATCGCGCCGTCGAGCCCAAACTTGTCGAGCGCGTCGATGAGCATGTTGTGTTCGCGCCCATCGAGCTGACCGTCGCGCCACGCCATCGCAAAAAGAAACCGATAAAAACTCCGCAGCGCCTCCACCGGAACGTGTTTGCGAAGCGCCACCGGATCCACCTCAAGGCGGCGCGACATCTCCACCAAAATTCTCTGATCGGCCAACACCGGATCTGAAACGCCGTGAGCCGTGCGCAACACATCTCGCAAAAGCGCTTGTTCTGAAGGCGCAATCGACCCGTCGGCAGCTGCCATGTGCACCAGCCAGTTAAAGACCAAGTCGCTGTGCATGGCCTGACACGACTCCAAAATCACGCGATCCATGGCCTCGCGATCGGGCGCAAGCAGCCGACCCTCGGGCACATCGATCGCAATTGTTCGATGCACAAGCACGTCCCCCGGCGCATCGCGCGGCGAGATCTCCAGCTCGGCCGTCCACGACACAAACAGCCTGTGCGCTTCTTCAGAGAAAAAGCTCGAAAGCTCCGTCCCCACAGTGCCGGTTCGCAATGCGTACGCGGGCAAACGAAGGAACGATGCGTACACATGTTGCTGCCCCACAACCGCCGCGAGGTCGTGTGTACTTTCGTAAATACGCCTCGCCCGATGATCAAACATCGTGCAAACAAGCTTTGCGCGAATTCCGAGCGGCTGTGATCGCGACACAACGTTCGCCACAACACGCGTCCCCTCCCCCGGGGCGAGAACATCTTTGTCGATGTGAAAATCAACGTGGCCCACGGCGATCTGCGCGCGCACCCACTGAATCAGGGCCGACCCGATCAACACGCCGAGAACAGCGAGCGTCGCAACAACGGCGAGCGGCAATAAAAAGATCGAAAGCGACACAATCGGGCCCCAACACGCACCGGCTCCCCAAGCAGCCGGACTCGGCGAGGATCGTTCACATGGGGGCGCCGAGCAAACAGATGTTCAAACCGACCAACGGCAGACCGCCCTGTCCCACGTCAAACGCCCTGCGCTTCGGCTCCCCAAATCACCTTGTGAAGCTGCACCTGAACGCGCACGGGCAACCCGTCCTCCAATACCCAATCGACAAGATCTTTTGTTGCCAGCGACCCCCACACACACGACGCGAGCATCTTGATCCCGCGCGCGCCGAGCCCACGCTCTCGAATGACCGCGCGCATCCACTCGTAGTCGCCGCGGCTCGCCAGCACGAACTTGATCTCGTCGCGCTCCGTTAAGTGCTCCAAGTTTGACCAACGATTGCGGTGCGACTCGCCCGACGCCGGCGCTTTCAGGTCCATGATCTTGTGTACACGCGCATCCACGCGCGAAACGTCAGCCTCACCGCTTGTTTCCACAAGCACCGTTTTGCCGGCGTCGCACAACTCACGCATGAGAACGATGGCTCCGGGCTGGAGCAGCGGCTCGCCTCCCGTCAGCTCCACAAGCGGCGTTGCGAGCGCGAGCGCCTGAGCCAAAACCTCTTCACGGCGCATTCGCTTTCCGCCGTAGAACGCCTGCGGCGTGTCGCACCAAACGCAACGCAGATTGCAACCCGTCAAACGCACGAACGTGCACGGCAACCCGGCGAAGGTCGATTCGCCCTGGATACTCCTATAAATCTCGTGGACGACGAGCGTGTCTTCTTTCACTCGGCCGCTCGATTAGCAACTTCACGGCTTCAAATCGAGCGTTCGCAAAAACTCCGGCGTTCAACGCTCCCGCGCCGGCTTCAGGTCTGCTGCTCGGCAAGCACTTCCCCCGATCGCACCAACCGGCGCTCTCCTCGCTCATCTCGAATCCAAAGGCTTCCATCTTCGGCAATGCCGTCCGCCACGCCGCACGTCTCGCCCGTGCGAATGAAACGCCCGCGCAGCCAATCCCGCTCGCGAATCTCTTCGATCATCTCGTGAAGGCGCGACCGCTCAAAAGACTCGATCGCCCGCTCCAACTCACCGAGCAATGTTGCCAAAATCTCCGACCGATCCAGACGCTCAGCGCCCGCGAGCGCAAGCGAAGTAGCGGTCGCCGCAATGTCCGGCGGCAAGTCGCGCATGTGTACATTCAGGCCAATCCCGGCGACCAAACTCGCGAGCTTGTCGCCGCGCAGCTGCCCTTCCACAAGCACGCCGGCGATCTTCTTGTCGTTCACAAACACGTCGTTGGGCCACTTCAACGCGACGCGCATCGCGCCGCTCACATAGCGGACAACCGTTCGAACAACGGCCAGCCCCACCGCCGACGTGATCGGCGCGATCTCGGCCACGTTCAAATTCGGCCGCAGCACCACCGATGTGTACACATTCGACCCAGGCGGCGAATGCCAGGTGTGCCCGCCTCGACCACGACCCGCGGTTTGAGAGTCGGCGACAAACGTCGCGCCGTGCGGCGCGCCGTTTGCCGCCCCGTTTCGAGCGTCATCGTTGGTGGAGTGCGTTTGGGCGACCACTTTCAGTGGTCGCCCCAAACGCACTCCACCAAGCGCCGCCGCCACCCGAACTTCGTCGAGATCCGAAACCACGTTTCGCTAGTCGAGCGCCAGATCGAGAGCGATGTCGGCGGCAGGCGCCGAATGCGTCAACGCCCCGACGCTGATCACATCCACGCCCACTTGCGAAAGCTCACGAATACGTTCGAGCGTGATGCCGCCCGACACTTCGAGGATCGGTCGCACAGCGCGCGAGGCAACCGTGTTTACCGCGGTGCGCACATCATCCATCGAAAAGTTGTCGAGCATGATGATGTCGGCACCCGCGTTGAGCGCCTGATCGAGTTCAGCAAGGTTGGCAACCTCCACCTCAATCCGCGATGTGTGCGGTGCGCGGGCGCGCGCTCGCTCCACGGCCTTCGCAATGCCGCCCGCAGCGATGATGTGGTTGTCCTTGATCATCACTGCACTGCCCAAGTTGTCGCGGTGGTTGTGCGCGCCGCCGGTGCGCACCGCGTACCGTTCAAGCACGCGAAGCCCCGGTGTTGTTTTGCGCGTATCGGTAATGCGCGTTCTTGAACCCGGAGCCACCGCGGCCACGTAGGTTCGCGCGGCGGTTGCGATACCGCTCATGCGCTGCGTGAAGTTCAGCGCGGTGCGCTCGGCCATGAGAAGCGAACGCGCGCGCCCGCGCACCTGCCAGATCGATGCGCCCTTCTCCACGAAGGTGCCGTCGGCGATCAGCACCTTCGTTTCCACGTCGGGATCGATGCGCCGAAACGCGCGAACGAACATCTCGCCGCCGCACACCACAAGCGGTTTGCGAGCAACGGCGGTGGCGCGTGCCGTCGCTTCGGCGAGCACCGTCGCTTCGGTCGTGATGTCGCCGCCGGAGAGATCTTCTTCGAAGGCGCGATCTAAAAGCTCATCGAGCAGAGACGGAATCATCGGCGTTGTTCCATCACCAGCGGATAACAGCGCCGGCCCATGTGTACCCACTGCCAAACGCAGCCGAAAGAATGCACGTGCCTTCTTTGATGCGGCCGTCGGCCCATGACTCCGAGAGCCCGATCGGGATCGTGGCAGCGGTGGTGTTGCCGTAGCGATCGATGTTGTGAACAATCTTCTCCTGCGGAAGATTGAGCTTCATCGCCACAAATTGGTTGATGCGCATGTTCGCTTGATGCGGAACGAAGAGATCGATGTCGTCGATCGTCATTCCCGCGTCTTTCAAGGCTTCTTCGGCAACCTCGGGCATTTTTTCGGTCGCCCAGCGAAACACCGACTTGCCGTTCATCTTGGGGTACTGAAGACCCTGGTCGAGCATCTCGTGCGTGACACGCGGAATGTGGCGCGACCCCGGCGCCGGAATCCACAAGTCAAACGCGCCCGCACCGTCCGCGTGCAACTTCAACGACAACACGCCGCGATCGGGCGACGGTGATTCTCCCACCAGCGCGGCACCCGCGCCGTCGCCGAAAAGCACTGTTACGTCACGACCGCGCTCGCTGAATTCAATGCCCGTGGAGTGCACCTCCGAGCCAACGATCAGCACGTTTTTGTAAACGCCCGCTCGCACCCAAGCGTCGGCAATGCTGAGCGAGTACAAAAACCCGGAGCATTGATTGCGTACATCCAAGGCTGGCACGCCGTGCAAACCGAGCTTGTCTGCGAGCAAACAACCCGAGCCGGGAAACGTCACGTCGGGACTCAACGTGGCAAAAACGATCATGTCCACGTCTTTGAGATCGCGGCCGGCCCGCTCCACCGCCATCTTCACGGCGGGGACAGCCAGGTCGCTCGCGCCGATCCCATCGTGCTCGATATATCGTCGCTCCTTGATGCCTGTTCGCTGCTGAATCCACTCGTCGCTCGTGGGCATCAGCTTCGCGAGGTCGTCGTTCGTAACAACTTTGGTGGGTACGTAATGACCAGCCCCCAAAATGGCGGATCGCCTCATGGCCCGGACCTACCGCGAGAGGCCCATGCGTCCAAGCGAGAAAGCCCCGACACGGTGCGTCAAAGTGTGCTTTTTTTCAGCTTCAGGCACGTCCTCGTCACCCGGGAGAACCTTCTTGCCCATGCGAACGCCGCCTCCGTCGTGCGATAGTGCTCGCGTTCGCAGGGTGCGGACAGGGCCAACCGTGCTGAGGATCGTGCAATAACTTGCGCTCTTCGCACGAATTCGGCTGACGCCCGTCTATCGGGCTGTGACACTCTCCCAAGACCTCTCTCCACCACGGAAAGTGATGCGCCCCCAGGTCGGTCAGGTTATCCACAACAAGTACCGTCTCCTGCGTCTCATCGGCGACGGGGGAATGGGGAGCGTTTTCGAGGCGCGGCACGAGGTTCTCGGGACCACTGTCGCCCTCAAGTTTCTGCACCCCGAACTATCGCGTCGCTCAGGGCTGGTTCAGCGCTTCCTCCAAGAAGCGCGCGTCTCCGCGCAGATCCAAAGCCCACACGTTGTTCGCGTCACCGACGTAGACCAAAACGAGTCGGGCCAGGCCTTCATCGTGATGGAGTACCTGGAGGGCAAAACCCTTCAAACGCTGTACGAAGAGCTTTACCACGCACGTCAGCGGCTTTCGTACAACGACGCCCTTGAGTACGCGATGCAGATGCTCGAAGGGGTCGAGGCGGCGCATCATGCGGGCGTCGTTCACCGCGACCTCAAGCCCGACAACGTCATCATCACCCGCGGCAAACGCGGCGAGCCAATCCTCAAGCTGCTCGATTTCGGAATCGCAAAACTCAAAGTCACCGGCCAACTCGATCGCGGCCTCACGCGGCCCGGCATCATCATGGGCACGCCTGAGTACATGGCGCCCGAGCAGGCCTACTCCGCCGACGCCGTTGATGCGCGCGCCGACATCTTTTCCCTCGGTGTCATGATTTTCGAAATGCTCGCCGGCCGCCGCCCCGTCGGTGGTGACGAGCCGCACCAAATCGCAACCGCGTACCTCACGCGCAACATCGCCAAGCTCCTCGATCTTGCGCCGCACGTGCCATCTGAACTTGCAGCTGCCATTCACCGAGCGATGGGCCCCAAGCCTGAAGACAGGTGGAGTTCCGTGGCCGAGTTTCGCTCCGCGATCGAGTCGTTCTGGCTTGCTACGCGGCCGGCTGCCACACCCATTCCGGCCGGCGTTTCTGTCGTCACACCCGTGCCGGCACAAGCATCTCCCGTCGTCGGCGCATCGCCGGTTGAAGGTGTCCGCCGCGTTCCCAAAACCCTTCCCCCGGAGGACGAAGCACCCGCTCCCGCGGTGTCACCCGCCCCCGGCAACGGCTCCAGCGGCATGTCGGTTGAAGTTGTTTTCTCCGATCGCCCGGGCCAACCAACCCCCTCGGCAGAACAAGTTTCGTCCGCGCCCGCAACCACACCCGTGTCCAAGGCGCCTGAGCCGGTCGGCCCCACGCCGCAACCGGCCGAGCCACCTTCGGTTGTCGTCGCTGATCGCGGCGATCGGCCCGTTGCCGCGTTCGCCGCTTTTGCAGCCACCGATGCAACCGTGGAGGCACCGCCGATCGCGAGAGCCGGCACAGGCACCGCGGCCATGCCCATGGTTGCCGAACAAGCCTCCACAGTCGAGACGCCGCCGCTCCAAATTGCCGGCAACAACGGCACAGCGGACATGGCGCCGTTTGAGCGCGCGGGCGGGACCGCAATCGGCGCAAGCCCCATGTTCGCCGGCTCCGGTGGAACCGAGGCCGCCCCTGTGTACACACCTGCGGCCGGCATGCCCGCAACGGCGTCCATGGATCCAACGCCGTTCGCACCGCCCCCCACCGCAAAGGCACCGAGGCGTGCAGCGCGCAGCACCGGAGCTTCCTTCGCGCTGATCATCATCGCGGCGGCCGCTGTGGCGGGAGCCGTCGTGGGAGGCGTGTACCTTGCCCAACAACGCGCGCGCCAAGAAGACGCCCACGACGACCCGCCCGCTCAGATCGAGCCGCCCCCGGCGACGGTCGCCGGCGATCCGCCCACACCAAGCACAGGCGTTCGGCCGGTTCCCGTGCCTACGCCCGCGCCCATACCGCGTCCGCTGCCCAAACCGAGTGTCACCGCCACCGGTCCGGCGCCCACAACACAACCCACCACCCAGCCGTCAACGCAGCCCACAACGTTGCCAACAACGTTTCCCACGTCGCTGCCAACAACGCTGCCCACAATTCCCACGAGCTTGATCCCCATTCCGTTGCCCACGGTGCTGCCGTTCCCATTTCCCGGCACCCAACCGCAACAACAACCGGGTCGACCGGGCAACGATCCCAACCCAATTCCTACGCTGAACAAGCCGCAACCCAACCCTTCGAGCACCTCGACGGGCACAAAAAAGCCTCAGATCGTCATCAAATTCCCCAAAAACCAGGACTAAAACGCTGATGAATCAGCCGCCCGGCCCTTCCAACCCTTGGCCTTCAGCACCGCCTTCGGGGGCGGCGGGCGCAGGTCACACCCAACTGGGTGAACCGCCGCCCGAAGCGCTCATGCCTTCCGGCCCCTCCCCTTACGGAACCGCTCCCGGCCCCGCGCCGATGGCAGGAGCACCCGTATCCCCAACCGTGGTTGACCCCGGACTTGGGCAAGGCGGCTACGGCGGAGGGTACGGCGCAGCACCCGCGTACGGTGCTCCTCCGGCCTACGGTGGCCCGCCTGCCTACGGCGCCCCGCCTGCCTACGGCCAGCAATCATACGGCCAACCCGGGTACGGAGCACCTGCACCTCAAGTCGCCACCGCCAGAAATCAGCGCAACAGCGGTGGTTCCGGTGCTGGCATTGTGATTGGTCTCGTCGGCGTATTGGCCGTCGGCGGTGCCGTCACCGCGCTCCTTCTCCTTAGGAGCCGCCCCTCCGACGACGACGCACCCATTCCAACAATTGACGTGCCCAGCACCCCTGCGCCGGTCGCAGCCGATCCACCTGCCGCGAGCGATACGCCGCCGCCTTCAACCGATCCGCCCGCGGCCAACCCCGGCGACTCGCCGGCTCCAACGGTTGCTGCGCCAACTCCCGTGCCTAAGCCAACGTTCACGTCGCCCAGCAAACCCGTTGCCACGTCCACCAAACCGGCCCCCACCGCAACCACCAAGCCCACGTCCACTTCCACAACCAAAACCCCTTTCAAGCCCAAGCCCACCTCCACCAAGCCAACCGGCCCAGTCATCAAGCCCAAAAAGTAAGTTTCCGCCGGGCATATCCACCTTTTTTCGGCCGCGCCCGCAACGCGTTGAGCCTTGGGCGAGCACCTTTCCCGCGCTCCAAAGTGAAATAATCTTCGCATTGACAACGAAGATCTCATCGCAACCCTTGGAGCCTGTTCGATGAGCAAACCTGGAACTGCTGCGGTTTTGTCGTTGATCGTCCCCGGCGTCGGCCAAATCTACAACGGCGCCTTTCTCCGAGGCCTATTCTGGCTGGTGATCACACCCGGCTTTTGGATTGGCTCGGGCGGCTGGTTGGGCTGGATCTGCCACCTCGCCGCCGCGTATACAGCCTACCAATTCGCCATCAAACGCCGGTAGCCACACTCCTTCGCTGCCGGTATTTGCGCACAATTCGTATTCAGAACACTTGTGTTTACCACGGCCTTTGTGGTGACCGTGGTGATTACCGTTGTCGTGTTTCCCTTGAACAACCACGACACCGGGCGAACCCACAACCACCGTTGGGCCTTGAACAGCAACGCCGGGCGCGCCCACGACTACCCCCGGGGCGCCCACGACAACCCCGAACATGCGCGTTCGAAACAGACCTCCCCGGCAAAACGTAATCTACCCACGCCCATCCCAACCAGCAGCCCCGATCACGCCACCTAAGGCGACATCCACACCGGATTCTCAAGATCTTCAGATGTGCAGTTGGCAGGTGCAGTGAGTGGACTGCACCTTGACGGTGTTCCGCCCGGAACATCCACCACGTACTCAACTCCTTCCACCTTCGCCGCGTAGTCGGTGCTCACCAGTTGAGCGCCGCTCGCAAACGCCGCTTCCATACGGGAAGTATCGCCGGCAAACGGCTCATCGTTGTCAGAATCGGCGCGCGTCCGAACAATCAACCCCGCGGCGAGGCTCGCTTCAATTCGAGAAGCGTCACCCACGGGATCGTTCGCCAGCAGAATCCCCGCCCACGGGTCTCCCGGCTCAGAATCGATAAACATCAATCTTCCGTTCAGATCTTTTTTACCATGTGTGTAATACGTCATCATTTCGGCCGTATTATCGATAAAAAAGACAACCTTACCCCGCGTCGCACCCAGTGTTGGCCAGCCGCTTTTACCAATCCCTTCAAGAACCGACCCGGCATCCCCTTTCACATCGTCGGGCGTCACAACGCGTTCTCGGGGAAACACACTCAACACGTCCCCTTCCAAGGCTGAAAAATAAGCCTCCGCGTCGGCCTCCGACGCCGCGTCTTTCAACTCGATCTGAAAAAACAACGCATGATGCGCGGGATGAGCATCTGACCACTCTTTCACAGCCGTCAGGCATTTTGTCAGCGTGTCGCACGTTGTTCCTTTATCAAAATTCTCATGAAACACCGTAAAATACCCTTTGAACATGTCGTATCGAACATCCAGTTCAAAGTGCCTGACACCCTGTTCTTCGAGTTGAACCTCGAGCGGTGCATGCGTGTAGTCGAGCGCCGGTATTAAACCGCCGTCGGGGGCAACATGATAACTGTTGTGTGTACCTTTTGCCTGAAGGTGATTTAACCGAAGCGAGTCGTCTTTGGGATAGTCAAACGTCGCCGTCGTTGTTGTCGATCCCCCACCGGCGCCCCCCGAACCGTCCGCCGAATCGCCGCACCCAACTGAAAGCGCACAAACAACCGCCGTCCCCATTCCAATCAGACCGCGCAGGGCATCCATTCGTCGAGCAATAACATGGTGGCCGGTATCAATAAAAACAAAGATCGCGTATCGTCGAGACCGATGCGCCGAACAAGAACCACGTTTACCTTTGGCGACCCACGTTCTTTCGCCGGCGCCGCCGCCCAAATGGCTCCCCGCCTGCTCCTTTCGGCAACGGTTGCAATCACAGCATGTTCAGCCCCGGTTGCGGCGCCTCAATCTACCCTACCTGCTCACCCGGTTGCGGTTGACCCTTCCGCTTCGGCATCTTCACCGCCTGCGGCAACGCCTCGCACGCCTCAATACGTGTTTGCATTTACGCCAAAGCCGGAAAGCAGCATTTCCCTCGGCCCAAGTCGCACGGGCGTCCTCATCGACGGCGCGCGTGTTGTTGTTTCAGCATCCAGTGTACACATCGCCCCGGACGTGGCCGACTCGCTCATCACCGAGGTGCGTTTGCTCCCAAAGCGGTTTGGTGGAGGTTATCTTTCAACTCACCCACCGCCCTATACACCGCCGCAGAATTCGACAGTCCGCTCACTCCCCTCGTTGCCATTTCAGACAGTATCGGTCGCATTTCTTTCGGCACCGACAGCATTCTTGTTCGAAGCCGCGACGGTCGGCGGTGGGCCATTGCACCTTCCAGCGGCGCCGGAAAAAACTTACCCATGCAGGGGTTGGTAGATATCGCGGCGCTGGATGACGGACGCGCAATCGCCGTTACTGAGTTCGGCGGGGTATCCCTTTCCACAGACGGTGGGAAAACATTCCGAGACGCTCGCACCGTTTTTCGAGGCTCGCCGGGTGAACCGGTTGTTCGGGAGGGCGGTCTTTGGATCACCGACAGACTCGCTCAAACCACACGCGCTCTTCAAGTCGACAAGGCAGGCAACCTGATTGAGTACACAAGTTTGCCGCCCACCGTCGTTCCACCCAAATCCGACCCGCGCTTTGGCTATGGTGATTCGCCGCTTCGGGCCGCACTTCGAACAGGGGTACAACTCGATTCAGGTCGCCTCCTTTTTGGAATCGGCGGCGACATTTTGGAGTTGGAGCCCGCAACGTCCGCCGTTGTGCGTTCACAGCCGGGGGTCTTACCAACCAACATGGCCTGTGAGGCGTTTAAAACCGACAATGACGTGGTGTTCGCCTGCTCAGAGAGCAACGGATGGGCCTCCGTCATCTCGGGAGTCTTGTCCAAAAAACCCACCGTGGAAAAATCATTCTTTTTTCCAGACGGTGCATTCTTTATCGGCGCGGACAATACCCTTGTATTCAGCGGCCCATGCACCGCAACAGTAGCGGTTTCCACCGCCGCTGCCACGCCGGCTGCATCTTCCGCAACAACCCCCTCACCTTCACCTCGTGTTTATTCCGCATGCGTTCGTCTCCCCACCGGTGAGTGGGAATCCAGTTCGTTTAAAGAAGACATAAGTTCATCCACCGGTCTACCCATCCCCGCCCCAGCCCCGTCGGCTGTCAGGTGGGTACCGCGCGCCGGTCAAATGCCCATTGCCGTGATTGTCGAGAGCGATGGTGAACTCACCTTTGTTGAGCCCAGCAGTGGAAGACGCCGCACAATTCAACTCACAAGCCTCCCAACGGCGGCCCTACCTCTCCTCAAAACGGCACTCGAAATTCAAAAACCCGGAACGGCTCCACGGCCCCGCGCTCGAATCGGGCTCCAATCACGTTTTCCCCTGGTCATCGATCGGCGCTTTTTGATCAGTGAAGACGGCGCAATGGTCGGCATCCTCGACGACGGCACCGGCCTTGAAATTCACCCCGACGGACGTTTACAGGTCTACCCATTCAAGTTTGAGGCAGCCGCGGTGACCGGCTCCAATGCGCTCGCCCGTTCCCGCGAGGGAAGGTATTTTCAAACAACCGACAGCGCCCGCTCCTGGTCAGAAGTGGCTCCACCGCCCAAACTCCGGCCCAACAGCACGTCCTCACCATTCCTCGCATGCAGCCCTCTCGGTTGCGATCTTGGAACATGGCTTCGCGTCGGGTGGGAAGCTGTTCCTCCCGCCGATGAGCCCAACGCTCCCCCGGTGGTTCGCGCCCCTCAACTACCCACAGCCCGAAGACCGTTCGTGAGTTGTATAGGCACCGGAACAGGCCAAACGCGAACCGCCACCCCAAACCCCCAAACACCTGACAACCTCGGTCTCGGTGTGTCGCTCCTACCAAACATTCCAGAAGATTTCAGTTTTGATTACGAACGTTCCGCGTTCAAGCGCTCCCCGATCGTCCCATCTGACATCTCCGTTGGAAACGCGGCACCCTTCGGTTTTGAAGCCGCGCCGCGTGGGATCATGCACGGCTTTCGCGCGGGGATTGACTACACCGATCGGCCCGACGGCTCCGTCACCCCCATTGTCGTGTCGGGCCCTCAAAAAAACGCCTCCGCCCTACGACGTGACTTTGCATTTGTGGAGCCCTTTGCGCCCGACGGTCCAATCCGTCGAGCCACTGTCAACTTGGCCGCGTTTGAAAAGGCGGTGCGCCCGTCCGGCGTATCCATGGTAGAGTTGGTAGAAAATCAGGGATTTGACCCTCGCTCTCTCGTTCCCATCACCCCATTTGGAACAGGCAAAAACAAGTCGCCTGCCACCGACGTCCTTGTTTCGCTTTCCCCCACCCCAAAGGGTACACTTCACCTCGTTCTTCGAGGTGGAAGCGCCTCCAAAGCCGAGGTGTTCTTCGTTCCCAGGGAGGGCATTGTGGAAAGCGCCGCGGCCCTTTCCAACGGTGATATTGCTCTACTTACCCTAAGCGATGATGGTAGTAAGGTCTTTTGGCGGTTAAGTGGTCAAGGCGTGTCTGAAATTGCGCGTCTACCCGCACCGCCGTCCACATCTCTCCTACCCGCCGTTCCCGACGCTCTCGCCGTTGGCCCCAATGACAGCATCGCCCTTGTTCGCATGCCGTCGGGTGACAATCCGCCCTCCGCCGCAGACCCCGCATGGCTCGTTGTACCGGGCCCTACCCTCACTCCACTTGCGCCCTGGTCATCGGCCCTACCCATGAGCGACCCTGCCTGCGTTGCCGATGCCGCAGGGTTTCATCTAACCATTCAAACCACCTGGCCCTGGTATACCCTTCAGGGCGCCGAAGAGCCTACCGATGTGGACGGGTCAACCACGGGGATGACGGCGCGCGTTCGATGGAGCAAAGAGCGAGTATGTATTGAAGCTCTGGAGTTGGTTGAACGCGCTGGAAACAGCTTGTTTGACCTACCCACTGAAGACATCGTGGTTGCCACATTTCAAACGCCTACCGCCGGCCGCGTGGGGATTGAAGCCGGGGTGGAGTCACGCGCTCCTTTGTCCTGCACATTGCAGCCTCAATAACACCCTCGTCCACGCCTTCCGCGCAACCCTGATCGCGATCAGTTGGCCTGCGTAGCCGGCAACGAAGATCCGTTTTCCACAACGCGCCTGCGGCCTTCCGCGCTCCGGCCGACCTGCCAACACCTCCTCAAAAAGCCGCGATTTTGGATTTCTCGCCATCCAACGTCGCTGGCCCGCCCGTTGCTAAACGGCCATCAACTTCCAACGGCATCCTCTGTTATGAACTACGGCTTCACCCTTCTCTCCCGCGCAGGTCAAAATCATCCCAAGCTTGACCCTCGGCTTGCCAGCCTTGTTGAGTTGAGTGATGAGACATTCGGCGAAATTCAGCCCCCCGCGTCGCGCAGCGGTTATGAAGCCAATCGCGACGTTCCACTGCGCCGCAGCGCGGGACCATTGGCCTTCTTGAAGGGTCCACTCGCTGGAAAAAAAGCACGGAGCGGATCTGGATCGCACAACGAAGCCTTGAGAGGATATGACGGCCCAGCGGCGTGTGTACCCATCTTTATCACTGTCAAACCCAACACCCAATTTGAATCGCTCGGAGTAAAACTGAGGTCAACATCGGGTACGATCGCCACCGCATTTCTGACAATTGAAGAAATTCTCCGGCTTGAGTCCCAGGAGGCCGTGGTCGCGGTGGAATGGACAGGGGGCGCCAAACCCACCTCGCAGCCTGACAGCCAACCTACGAGCGCGTCACCTCGCAAAACCCTGGGAATGGTAAACTGGGATTCTACCCTCGACGGTCGAGGCACTCTCATTGGGGTTGTCGATGCGGGTGGCATCGACATCTACCATCCCGACCTTGTCAACCCGGGCAACATCTCCAAAGTCCGCTGGATTTGGGACCAAACCGTTGAGGAAAGGAGCGCAAAGCCACCGCCTGAATGGGGCTACGGCCAAGAGTACACATTCAATGACCTATTCGTGGAGCTGAACCCCAACCGGCACAAACGTTACGCTGCTGTCAACCATCAGGCTCTCAAACAGAGTCACGCCACCGCCGTCGCCGGAATTGCCGCGGGTTTCGGAGTGGAAAACGAAGACGCCCGCGGCGTCGCCCCCGGGGCTGAACTCATCTACTTGGGGACGCATGGGTCTGGAGAACGCGCTCTCGCCACCATGATCGAGTTGGCAGAAGCCGTGGACTACGTTTTCAACCGAGCTGACAAAGAGGGTAAACCCTGTGTTATCAATGTCAGCTTGGGCGACGATCTCGGCCCCCGCGACGGGACAAGCCCGGTAGAACGATTTTTCGACTCGGTGCTTGAAAAGCCGGGTCGCGCCATTGTTGTCGCCGCCGGAAACTCCGCGGGCAAGAAGAAGCACGTTTCAGGCACGTTGGGTGGTACCGACGAAAGTGGGGCAGGCCGCGATCGTACAGACCGCCTCGGTGTGTACATTGGACGCCGCAGCTTCCCGCACTTGGTCATCGAAATATGGTGCAACGCAGGCGCCACACCTTCCATTGAGGTTGTCGCCCCCACGGTCTTGGGCAAACGCTTGTGCTTGCACCGGGCGACGGGCCCCACTCGTTTTTCATCCCCAATAGGGGCCCGAATCAGACACCTTATGTTGGTCCGCAAGGTGAGGGTAGAACCCATGTGTTGATCGCGGGCGCCGAGGTTTACCCGGGCTCTGAAAACGGCCTGCTCCGTGTGGAGATCTTTGCCGCATTCGGGACTGAACTTCTCGAAGGGAAATGGGAGATTGTACTTCATGCCCACCCAACTCAAGAAACACGTTGGGATGCTTGGCTCGACCATCCCTCCCTTGAATGGGATACGTCTACACGGGAGGCCGACGTTGCCACCACCATCACATCACCTGGAACTTGCAAAAGCGCCATCACCGTCGGCGCATACGTTCACACGACTCTCCAAACCGCCCCTTTTTCGGGGCGCGGCCCGGGCAGGCATGCACTTCAAAAACCTGACTTGACGGCGTGTGGAACCAACGTCGTATGCATTTCGGCGTCCACCCCCGCGCGGTACATGTCTCTGTTTTGCGGAACGAGTGCGGCCGCACCCCAAGTGTCGGGTGCGGCAGCGCTCCTGTTCCAAAAATTTGGCCGCCGTTTGACGGGAGGTGAAGTCAAAAAACACCTTCTGCAAATGGCCGATTCGTTCGACAATCCCAACCCCGCCCACGGATTTGGCCGAACGCAACTTGCGAGTCTACCCGGGCGTGCAGCGCTCGACGAACAGTTGGGCGAACAGAACTTAACCGACCCTCAGTCGGAGAAATCCGTATCTTCTGTACAAACAAACCACAAACATACAGGGCAAGAACCCATGAGCATCGTTCGAATTTCAGACGGTATCCAAATCATTGACGGCCTCTACCATCTCTATCAGAACAGCAACTTGGTGGGCAAACTGCTCGTCAAGCCGGGCGCAAGCAGCAACAAGAGCACCGAATATTGGGGGCTCTATACTTCTTACCGTTGGCCGTCGGCGTCCAATTCAAACCAGGACATTGTGTTTGCCTATCAAGGCGTGCACACAACAATCACCCCGCTGGAATTGAAGCAGTCGCTCCCGAGCGGCAGCACCTACATCGTGGCGGAGTGCGACGCCGAAACGATCTAAGCCAACAGAAGCGACGAGGGGGGTTTTATAACGCCCGGTGAGCAGCGGCAGCGGCTTCATCGGCGGACAGGATATCCATGCGGAGCGCACGATACCGAGCCGGTATAGGCTCCACAAGACGAGTGATGTCCTCGACGGAGACAAGATCGGCCGGAAAACGCCGCTTCGCGTTCGTCAAGCCGATGGCTAAAAGGCCCAGACCTTGAATACCAATCCCTTGGGCTGCCTGCGTCTTTACCAACTCAACGAGGCTCAACAGCTCGCCTTCAGCGAGGGGTACACCCAACATAAACCTGAAGCACCGCAGCAAGATTGGGCCCGGTATACCTCGAATGCCCGTCAGCGCATTATAGGCCAGGTCTGTAATTTGGCTCACAGAGGGTCCGACGTCAAACCCGGCCCGATCACTCTCTCGACAGCGCCACGCCAACACGGCTTCGTGAAAACACACAAGCCCCTCGGTCTGACGGTTTCCAACGTGACCGACAGCATCGATCAACTCCAAGTCGGGAAGCTCGGTTTCACCCCGGCGGTATCGAAGCGTTCGTTCAAGCCAAATGAGCCACGCTTCATGGTTGGGGTGACGCGTTTCACCCAACTCGACACGCGCCTTTTGAAGCGCGCTCCCGGCCTCGTCAAACTCAAAAAGCTCAATCAACGACCCCACCTGACGAAGGTAAGAGTACGCTTTGGTCAACCGATTTTCTGCCAATGTTGCGGCCAAACCGTGGAGGTGAGCCGCCTGTTCAAAGTCACCCTGAAGGTACTTTATACGCCCCTGAGAGTTTCTGATGGCAGCCGACACTTCAGGGTCGGCGTCGCCATTTTCAGCCACAATTTCGGCCAATACCCGGGCTTCAGAGGTGGGATTTCTCGACCGATTCGCAGCATGAATTCGAATATTCTGCCTTACCCTCATCAACCGACCGTCGGCACACGGAGGAACCTGACTCGCAATGTCAAGCGCTCTACCGCTGAACTCATCCAATGCCAACGCCGCTTGAGAAAGCCCGAGGAGCAAGTCCAATTCAGGCGTTTTGGGCTCTACCAATTGGAGCGCCAACTGCGTTCTACCAATCGCGTCCGAAGTTCCAATTGAAACCGCGGCTTCCACCGCGAGCGTCAGCAACCGGAGTCTACACTCGGCGGCCTGGGTAGAATTGTCGTCAAAAAGACCGCGAATGGCAAAGTCTACCGCCGCCGCCGCGTGCGCGGGCTTACCCTCATCCAAACGTCGCTTCGCGAACTCCGCCGCCTCGACGCCGATGGCAATTCTACCCTCTTTCGATTCTCGTCCACTCAGAGAAAGGAGAAGAAGCCGCCGCGCCGTTCCAACCGGGAGCACTTGAGCGACAGCGCGGCGAGCATTCGCAAGCTTTTCTTTACTTGTCCATATCAACTGAGGCGCGACCGCAATTCGAAGGGTCAGAGAATCGCCATCGGTTCTTCCCACAAGCTTCTGGTCAAAGAGAACCGTCAGGTCAGATTCTACCTGATAACGTTTCATGCCGGAGGCGGCGACAACCGTCGACACAGTGGCATACGGTTCGAGAAGGGCCATCCATACCAGAATGTCGAGAAGCGAAGGTCGCATGCGCTGCAACGTTTCCAGATCCGTGTCCAACGGATCCACGCTCCAGAGGCCCGCTTCCATCCGGTCGAGCGTTTCGCGAGAAATGGTAAGATGCCCTCTGTCCCAACGGGCAAAACCGAGAGCAACCCAACTTGACACTTCCCTCACAAGAAGCGCCGGGACACCGCCCGTGCGCCGATGGAGAAAACGAGCTGCATCTTCTCGAAGGTGAAACAGGCAATCTGAACCGGTGAACAAATCCCTCAAATCCCTCTCCAAGAGAGGGCGGAGGAAAAACGATCCTTCCGCATTTGAATCCGACTCCCGTGAATCAAGAAGCCCTCGGAGGATCACCCCATCTGAGCGGCAGCTTTCTAAAATCGCCGCCGACTGCCGATCAATTCGCTCGCAATCATCGGCAACAAGCACGTCACCCGCGGCGAGCCGGGCCTTTACAACTTCGGTGACCCGCCGGGTCATTTCATCCAGGTCAAGCTCCTGATACCCGGTGGTGTCAATTAAGTCGGTCAGCGACGAAAATGCCACTTCGCCCGCAGGAAGCCATGTAATGCGTCGACTCGCGCCGAGTGCAGCCGCAACACTCTGAAGGTGCCTCGTTCTACCCATGCCGCGTGGACCGAGAAAGTCCACGCTTCTACCCTGTTCAGCGAGGCGCATCGCCGTTGTCACCGCGTCGGTGTTACCCAACCCGGGAAAGGGAGCGGCGCCGAATTGTTCACCCCGAAGAAGCGACAAAACCGCGGCCGCCGACGCAGGTCGCCGCTTTACATCCAAGTCGAGTAAACTGTCCACCGCTCGGGCGACATTGGAAGGTAAATCTGGAACGTGATCTCGGATGGGAGCGGGTGCTTGGGTAAGTCGAGCGCTGAAAAGGGCAACCACGTTGTCCTGCGGGTGTGGCAACCGACCTGACAGCGCTTCGTAAAGCATCACACCGACGGCGTACAAATCGCTCTGTTCGATTGGCTCTCCCCGAATTTGCTCGGGTGCAATATACGCCGGCGTGCCCGGGGTTTCATCATCGGTTGTGAGGCGCAGTTGCTCCACTTCGTCGGGCGCGAGCTTAAAGGCAAATCCCAAGTCAAGAACCCGAACCTGACCAACAGCCGTTACAAGCACATTTTCAGGTTTCAGGTCGCGATGGAGGTAGGACGCGGCATGAATTTGACCCAGCGTTTCAAGCAGAGCAATCGTCGCGTCTCGAATGGATTGCCACGAGCACGGCACCGGACACCCGGGAAACTTGGTACCATCCACAAGCTCCATGACCAGATACGCGTATTCACCGATCTGACCATGGTCTATCAAGTCGACAATGCCGGGAAGACGAAGGCGCAAAGCGGCCACTTCCATTTGGATGCGCGCCAACATCCTAGCGGAAACGGCTCGCATCAGCTTGATGGCAACTTCGCGCTTGGATTCAACATCCAGCGCTTTCCACACCTGACCGAATGCCCCGCCCCCGAGTAGGGAGATCAGTCGATACCTTTCCGCAAAAAAATCCCCCTCACGAAATGGGGTGTCACGGGGCATAGACGGTCCTCAACTCTGCCGTCCCGTCACTTTGGCTCGGACGGGGGTGAATTGTCTGGTGGCAAAGGCCTGCCGGCCAAAAATGCTTTCAGCTTTTCAACCTCTTTCATTTCGCGCTCGAAGTGCGCCCAATGATTTCTACTCTTCACGGTGCTGTCTTTACCAAACAGCAAAAATGCTCGTTTTACCGCATTGGGATCGCTTGGCCAACGCGTCATGGCCGATTCGAGAACAAGCCCTTTGAATGCGGTACACAAGTCCAAGTCGAGCTTCATGTTGCTGTCAAAC
This sequence comes from Polyangiaceae bacterium, assembly GCA_016712345.1. Taxonomy (GTDB): domain Bacteria; phylum Myxococcota_A; class Polyangia; order Polyangiales; family Polyangiaceae; genus JADJRH01. The sequence continues at coordinate 4,681,346 of JADJRH010000001.1, read as the reverse complement.
CGTCGCTCCGCCTCGCGCGTAAAAGCCTCGGCGCTTTTCATCAGGTGGTCAAGGAGCGTCACCGGCGGTGGGTTACCCTCGTATTGCAGTGCGCGCTCCAAATGTTCGGCCCGGAGTGTAATGCCGGCACTCGGAACGTCCTGTTCAATTTGAGAAAGGGCGTACGCTCTGCGGACAATATTGTCGAGTTGACGGAGATTGCCCGGCCAATCCTGCGCGGACAACAATCTGGCCGCGTCGGAAGAAATGGATACCTCCCCACCGGCACCGCCGACTTCATTGCGCCTCCGCAGCATGTACTCCGCCCAATCAACCACTTCATCGCGCCTGTTTTTCAAAGGTGGAATGCGCACAGGCAAAACGTTGATACGGTAGTATAGATCCGCGCGAAACTTACCCTCGTCGCACAACTTACCCAAGTCGGCATTTGTACCGATAATAAATCGCACGTTGGCGCTCTTGTCGCCGTCGCTGTCACCGAGTTGACGGTACCTTTTATCTTCTAGAACGCGGAGAAGGCCCGCTTGTGACGCAAGGGACAACTTATCAATTTCGTCGATAAAGAGCGTGCCTTTTTCTGCCCTCGCAATTCCACCCTCGTGGTCTTTCACGGCGCTTGTAAAGGCCCCTTTTCTCCAACCGAACAGCTCTGCAAGTTGCAGCTCTTCGGGTACGCTGGAAAGATCAATTGTCTCAAACGGGCCTTTTTTTACCGGCGACTTTTCATGGCACCAACGCGCAAGCCTTGATTTTCCAGCTCCCGTGGGACCGCTCAACAAAATGGTTTCTTCCTGCTTGGCGAACACGCGAAGCATTTCTACCACCGGCTGCATGGATGCACCGATGACGGGTAGAAACTCGTCGGGGGGTGTGGTTGAAACGCGGGCGATGGGTAGACGTGCCAAATAGGCTGAAACAAGCGCCCCAATTGTCGCCACGTCGTCGCGACATGTTTCCCAAATAAAGGCTTGACCAATGGCCGCTTTACAACTCGCCTCCACCACGATCATCCCATCGGTCCTACCGAGCGGGGCGACAATGGGAACAACAAGCACATGGGTAGCATCCCTCTCCAACATTCGGAGCATGCTCCCTTTTGCATTGACAACCTCCCCAGGGCGATTTGTTTTTGTCTTTTCTCCCGAGGCAAACGTGACTGTTTGAAGGGTTACGTCAATGGTCACCGCCTCGTGGTGCGAGCGCACCCACTGCCACGCCGACGCCGAGGGTAGATGTTGACCCTCCCCAAATTGGACTGAACTTTTTGCCCCGTCCGCACCTCCTTCTACAACCACCAGCCGCCGATATCCATCGTCGGGCCGGTGATGGACCATCGCGCGTAAGATTCGACCCTTCTTGGCGAACGCCGACGCGTCGAGCGCGGCGCGCGCCACGTCGATCACCGCGCCGAGCGCACAATCGGCTGCATCTTCAAACGACTCTGCCGAACGAAGCTGCGAAACAAGCTGCGAAATGTTGGATCCCACGAGGCGCCTCCCAACTGCGTACTTGGAGCACAAAACGTCGGGAGCTTCTTGTATACAATATGCAGGCCAACCCGCGATAGTGTTGGATGCACGTTGTGAGACGATTTTTTTGGCCGCGCGTTCGCGCGGAAGCATTGCGCGGCGCTTCACCGTTCACGCGGTCCCGCGTTGTTTACAAAGCAGAATGCTCGTTGTTCAGCGTTGTACAGTAGTGAGAGCGGGTACGCCGGTGGTGCACCGAATGCTGCCGGTTATTGGGACACAATGGGGATGCGAATGGGTTGGTGCTCTTCAACCTGAACATCGTGGGGCAGTAGAGGCGGAAGCGATACACCCTGCTTTTCGGCGAGTTCCAGAGCTTCTGCGTGAGCCTCGCGACGAGCGTCGATTGCGCGCGCGGCGAGCAGGAGAAGGCTAACGTGAATAAGAGACACAAGTGGGTAGGTTCCCATTGCTACAATGCCGGTTTCAGCGGACGAGGAGAACGCATACCAGGTGTATAAAATCACCAGGAGCAGGTTATGAATTCCAGAGTGCGTTGCCAGGCTTCGCATGCGTTTGGGTGCGTCGTCCGCGTTGCTCACCATGGCATTGAACAGACGCAGACAACGAAAGGACACCGCCAACCCTGAAAACGATGACACCGCCAACCAGACCAACACGCGATCGGTGTCCGAGTTGATTGAGTCTTTCTCCAACGAAACAAGGAGAAAGAAAAAGCCAACCAGCGCTGCGAGACCTCCCGGCACAATCATCCCACCGAGGAGGGCCGTGAGAATGGATGCGGCGCGTACAACCCGAGGTTCAGACTGGGTGGCAAGCTCCACTTCTGTCTTGCCGCGGTAAGGTCCGTTGGTTGGAATCAGCCGATGAGCCACGCGACGACCCCAGGCGGCATGTTCGGCGGGAGCAAAAATCGCGAGAAGGGTGAGAACAACAGGAACAGCCGCCACGAACACGACAAATAGCAGGGCGATTTCCATACGATCTCCTGGGTGTGCGGGTGGGGCGCACGAAACGCACCCGGCGATGAGCGCCAACACAAGCAACACGAAGCTGGGTTTACCGTTGGGTTTCGTGCCCATTTATGCCAAAGACGCGCCAATCGGCCGTCCGCTTCCCCTTGCACACAATCTCCACAAACCCGCCCTCAAAACTGCCAACCCACCCGCCAAGCGTCAAAAAGTTGAGCGCCGCCCCGCCGCGCCAATTCGCAGCGGCGCGACAAAACTTACCCGGCCGAGCGTGTGTTTTTCTTTGCGCGGCGACGGGTAGGAACCGCAACAAACACTTCATCGAGCGTTGTCGCCGTCAGCACCCGCACTCCCCACGCCACCAATTCTTGGTTGGAGGCGTTTTGTACACGGTCTTTCGAGGCCGCGGGAATTGGGCCAAACTTGGCCGCAAGCAAGTCAAGAAGCATGGTGGCTCGCCCCTCCATGATGAGCTGTTCGTACACAGTCACAACCTGATCTCCTATCGGCGGCTCCAGCGCGCTGGATAACGCCGTCTTGAGTACACTTCTATCAAGTCGCTCATGGGTTGCCAGAATATACCTCAAAAGCGCTCCAAGCGCAGCAACGCTGTCGGGTTGATTTGTTATTTCTGAAAGCAAAGCGGTGAGCCGACCTATTTCTGCGAGCACTCGATCGTCGTCGTTGGCCACCTCCATTGCCCACAACGCAACTCGACCAAGCGTTGTCAGCATCTCATCTACAACTGAGGCCGCCTCCCCAAACGCGCGTAAGGTACCTCAACAGTCTATACGCCATTAGCCGATCAACCCTTCGCTGATGCTCCACAAGAATGTAAATGAGCACGCGCTGACCGGTGCCTGAAAGCGTAACGGAGAACACGAGGTCAGAGTGGAGCCACCGAAGCCGAGCATCCACGTAGCTCACAGGTTCTCGTTGAAGAGCATCCCAGTCAAGCCGCTCTGTCAACGCTGAAGGCAAAATGGCCTTTAGCAACCCCACGGCGTGCCGTTTTTGCCCAAAAACATAGGCAAAAAAGCTATTGTGAGGAGCACTCACTTTGTCTCGTGCACCCGCCCAATCTGCCCCTCCCCGGGGTGATTTTTTCTTACCCATAAATGGGGTAGCGTTATACTGATACTTTTGCGCAGTGTCAAGTATAAATAGTCAGAAATGGCAACCTGGGTAGGTTCATTCAAAAAACCAAAACGTTTTGCACCAACCCAAGGCTACCATGTCCTTCAGATCCTTGCCCGAGACCTCCTGCGCCGGGCCAGCCTGAGGTGAAGGTGACGCCCGCAATGGGAGGTTCGGATCCGGTATGGGCGATTCCAACAGCGTGCCCTCCCCGCCCGCCGCCTCCCCTTCCACCTGCGCCACCGGCTCCACCATTGCCACCTTTGCAAGCAATGGCAGAAGCATCTCCCGTCCCAGGATTTCCACCTTTTCCACCGGGCCCACCTTCTTGACCCGACGCTCCACCGCCGCCGCTGCCACCTGCGGCAACGATGATTTTGACATTTTCGAATTGGAGGGTGGCGCTCAAGCTGACGATCCCAATGGAAGCTCCACCCGCATAACCACCTTTTCCACCGGCTCCACCGCAGCCGCCGGCTCCACCGCCTCCGCCGCTGGGACCGGCATTCGCAATGTTTGTGCACTGTTTGGCGCCGCCGCCTCCTCCACCGCCCTGACCCACTTGACCGGGCGCACCATCCATGCCGCGGGGTCCGGCAATTCCTGAAACCGTCAAACTGCCGGGCAGGTTGTCGGGTGCACCTTTGCCGGGGTCACCGGGTAGGCCGACAAGGCCGTTACCACCGTTTCCACCGGTGTCGCATGTGATCTGCGACGTTTGACCGAGACCGCCTGCGGCGGTGGCACCGGCAGGTTGCCCTTGCCCTCCCGCGCCTCCCGAAGCGTTTTTGGTACCGCTACCACCCAGCCCACCGGACGCGTCAATTAGGTCGCAAGTGTTTTGACCGCCGTCCGCTCCCACAGTAGTTGTTCCGTTGATGCATCCATCGGCTCCGTTCATCCCATCCGGCCCTTGTGTACCCGTTCCCATTGGAGGTTCACCCGGCGCGCCCGCGCTGCCATTTCCAGCCGTCAGATCGCACCGCGCCATGTCCAAGCTTGTGCCGCCCTCGGCCACAACGGCAACGGAAGATCTACCCTCTGAAAACGTTCCCGCTCCAATCTCGGGAGCGTCTTGCGCTTTGATCGAAAAGTCTTCGATCGTCAGTGTTCCATCACCGCTGATTTTGAGTGGAACCTCCCCTTTGGGCCCTTCAACGGTGGACTTTGTATCGGGCGAATAGGTCCATGTGTCACAATTGAGTCCACCGAACATGAAAATGCCCGCCTGGCCTACCACCACGGCTTCTGCGTACACTTTGGCCGCGTCGGCGCAAGCGTACACACTTGTTCCCTTTGTCATTGCCTTGGTAAACGTTGCAAACGGCTTTTCTTTGGTTCCATCACCCGTCATGTCGTCTCCAGCGTAGGAAACAAACACGCCGCACGAGTTTTCTACCGCGGAGGTGACTTGACTGGGAACACACTGGGCGGCAACCGACGTTGTTGAAGAGCTGGTGCTTTCACCGGTTGTAGCGGTGGAGCTGCCCCCCTCAGAGGCTCCAACGGAGCACGTTAAGTTCAGCTCACAATTGGACGATGCGTCGTTGCAGCCTTGCAAGCTGATAAGAACCAGAGCTGTCAGGACCGGGTATGTTACCCAAGTTTCGACTTGCCGTGTATTCCACTTCCACCGATTGCTGAGTTCCACCGGAAGCACCTCACCAATCCAGCGTATTCGGTCCCTATGCTTCGGGTCAACAACGAAACCAGGCCCGATTTCCCCCTCCCTGAAACCTCTGCTTCGTTCAACAGGAATAGTCAGGTGAAACTCAAAAATATCCCTGAATTGAAAGCCCCTGCTCGTGAACCGTCACAAACGGGATGGCGCTGACTCGAGCTGCTTGCTGCTTTTGAGGCCCATTTGAAGGCCATGCCAGGTACACCGCCGCGGAAGCGCCGGCCAAAGCCCCCACGACGAAACTCACAATGGCGGCGGTCCCAAACGCGTCAGTTGTGGAGGTTAGATTTGATAGGCGAGAACACCCGTTGGGATCAAAGTTGGATTGGCTGGGGTTGCAATATTTGCCCTCGCTTATCAGGGATGAGTTCATCTGTTTTGCCTCGTTATACTGACCCTCACGGCCGGCAACGAAACCGATACCGGCGCCAATACCAGCAAGGCCAACAACGCCAAGGGCGACCGCAGGAACAAAACTGCGGGCAGGGGATGCCTCTTTCGCATCCGTCTCCGCAGCGGGTTTGGTTGTTGCTGCCGATGATTGAACACCTAATTCCACACCTTCGTGTATCTTGAAGGTTGTCTTTTTCCCCTCCTCCAGAGTTAGTTGAAACGCGGCATTAGACCTGCCGGGAGCTTTGACGATAACGGAGTGTACGCCCGCATCCATGGGTAGATCCGTGCCGATCTTGGCGAGTGGGACGTCGGTGTCGTCCACCAAAACTTGAGTGCCTTCCGGCAGGACCGAGGATGACAAAAGTTGCAGATGTGGAATGCGGGGCGGCAGCGTCTTGAGATAGCCATCCACGATCGGGCGGCGATCATCGCCCGCCGGGATTTGCGGGTCGACTTCACGAATATGGGCCAAAGCGCTCGCGACCAATCCCAAGTGCTCTTCACAGACCGCTATGTTGAGAAGTTTGCCCCGCGTCGGTTCGATCTGTTGACTCTCCCTCAATACGTCAAGAGCCTTACGAAACTCATTTCGCCCCATGAGTTCTCTACCCATTTGAAACATCTCGTCAGCCTTCCGTTGCGTGTCGGGAGGCACCGCAAAAACCGGTAGCGTCACGCTCGCGGAGACCGCAAGGACAAGGGCGAAAGGGCGCAGTCGCATGGCCTAATCTTTCCTGTCGAGAGGGTTGGTTTTCTTTGTAGTCGACGTCGGCGGCGCGGGGCGGGAAGTTGATGCTGAATGGGTTTGGGTAGGCAAGGATGTTCCCAGCGCTTGTACTACCGGCGCAAGCGGACTTGCCGTAGGCGAGGTGGGAACTTCGCCCGGTGACCCAAGTGGATTTGGAGTGGGATTCTCCGCGTCACGGGTGACTGACGACGCGGTGCTCGCAACTGTCTGCACCGCGGAAGGGTACACCGGATTTGACGTGGCGTTGGCCGCCGCTGGGGCGCCGTCGTTTTGTCCCCGCATCAATACAACGATCAAGACGAATGAGCCAAGAAGTAAGGCCAGCACAATCCCAACAACCCACGCCCAAGGTTTTCTACCCAAACGAACCGTTAAGCCACCCGCCCATTCCATTGGGCCTGTTGTTCCCTCTTGCTGGCGCGAACGCTCGAATACCGAGCTGACACCCTCTGCAGCTGCACCTCGAACGGTGTGATCTGAACCTGGTAGACCCGCCGATTCGAGGGGGGTCGTGCGTTCGAGGGGAGGTCGGAGCACTGAAACCGGCGGGGTAGAAACGTCAACCCGGCTTGGCACACCCGCATCGGCTTGTTGCTGTTGAACCGGGGGTAACTGCGGGGTTGGCGGACGCGCAGCACTATTGTCAATGGGTATCAGGCCCACACTCGACAAGCGCGCAATCCGCTCAACCAAAGGTAGAACTTGTTTGGAGGCGAACGGCGCAAGTCCGGTGGCAAGCTGACCCACGGTTTGAAGTCGACTCCCCACATCCTTTTCAATACAAGCCAAGACCAGCGCGTCGAGAGCGGATGGCAGATCCGCCCGCAACCGCGCGGGAGATACCACCCGATCGGCTACCACCGCAGCACAAACAGCGGTAACAGATGGACCCTCAAAAGGACGTTTAGCCGTTAAAAGTTCGTATAGAATCACTCCCAGTGACCAAATATCGGTCCGAGCATCCACTTGTTTGAGGCTGCGAACTTGCTCCGGCGACATGTAGTGGGGTGATCCGATCACCACGTCGGGTGCCGTCAGGCTTGCTCCTGTTGCGGCCTCTACGGGCCGCATTTTAGACAGCCCGAAATCAAGGACTTTTACCAAGGGTGAACCTTCAGCGCGGCGGGTTAGAAACAAGTTGGCAGGTTTTAGGTCGCGGTGAACAATACCCAGCGCGTGGGCTTCAGCGAGGGCTTCGCACGCCTGTAGTGTAAAATCCACGGCATCGGAAATGGGTAGAGGCCCTGTCGCAGCGAGGTGCCGCGCAAGATCGACTCCCGACAGGTATTCCATGACCATGTACGGGGCACCGGTTTTTTGCAGCGTCCCAACGTCGAGCACTCGGGCCACATGCTCGCTCTGAATGGCAGCGGCGGCTTGGGCCTCGCGCAAGAAGCGGGCAGCCGCGCCTGGAAGCTGGACTGCGGCAGGCAGTAAGAACTTGAGGGCGACCCGTTGCCGCAAAACAGTGTGGCGAGCAGCAACCACAACCCCCATTCCGCCCGCACCGAGAACTTCCTCCACTTGGTATTTGTCAGCGAGAATCTCGCCTCTGCTCGGGAGATGGCTCATGGTGGCTCGCTTTTATTGGAGAACGGCGAAGAATGCGTCCCGGTGACGGTAGCACAGTCATCGCGCAGAGTGGAAGGGCAAGGTTGGACGCGCATCAGTGAAGGGGAAACACTGCCTATAAAAGCGGGCTGCGCGGACCGTGATTGAACGGGGTAGGTTAACTTCGAAGGAGTTCTTTGAGTACCAATCCGGTGGCTGTTTTTTTCTTGGCAACTTCTTTGGGCGGGCCTTCGGCCACAACGCGGCCGCCTTGGGCCCCGCCTTCAGGCCCCAGTTCCAACACGTGGTCGGCGCACGCGATCACTGCGGGATGATGCTCGATGACAACGAGGGTGTCTCCCCGTTGAACCAACTTGTCGAGCACGTCAATCAGGCGCGCAACGTCGGCCAGGTGGAGGCCGGTGGTAGGTTCATCAAGCACGTAGAGGGAGCGTTTTCCGCGCACGTTGGTGGTGAGTTCAGTGGCGAGTTTGAGGCGCTGCGCTTCACCGCCTGAAAGGGTATGTGACCCCTGACCGAGCTGAAGATACCCAAGCCCCAAATCCCGCATTGTAGCGAGGAGATCGCGAATTTTAGGGTGGGAAGAAAAAACGTTGACCGCTTCTTCAATGGTAAGGTGAAGCACCTGACCAATCGATAATCCCAAATATTTGATGTCAAGCGTGGCAGGGTCAAATCGGCTGCCTCCGCAGGCTTCACACACGGTTGTTGCGTCGGGCAAAAAAGACATTTCGTGAGAAACAACACCCTGCCCGTCACACGCGGTGCATCTTCCACCGTGGGGGGTGTTAAATGAAAATCGGGCGTTGGTAAACCCGCGCACTTGAGCGTCGGGCGAAACGGCAAAGAGGCGTCGAATTTCATCCCAAATGCCAAGGAATGTGGCCGGTACAGAGCGGGGAGTTCTACCAATGGGAGATTGGTCCACGGCGAGCGCCCGCCCAATGCTCTTGGGTAGTTTGAGGCTGTCAAATGCGCCGGGCTCGGGGCCTTCCATTTTGAGAAGCTTTCGCGCCGCCGGGTATAAAACGTGTCTGACAAGTGTACTTTTGCCCGAGCCGCTCACTCCCGCAACAACGGTTAACCTTCCCTCGGGGATGGTGACTTTTTCGCCTTTCAGGTTGTGGGCGCGGCCGCCCACAAGTTCAATCGCGTCGGCGGCGGGTCCAAGTTGTTTCCGTCGCTGGATAATGGCATGTTCAGCTTCAAGAGCGCGCGCCGTGGGTGAGTTGGGATTGGCAAGAACAATGGAAGGCTCTCCGGCGGCGATAATTCTACCCCCGCCTCGACCACCGGTGGGACCGAGATCGATCAAGTGATCCGCGGCCCGAATGGTGTCGGCGTCGTGTTCCACCATGAGCACCGTGGAGCCCATTTCCACCAGTTTTCGAAGGTTGGTGAGAAGCAAACGAGTATCGCGCGGATGGAGGCCGATGGTAGGTTCGTCAAGAACGTAGAGAGCGCCTGTCAACCCGCTTCCAAGTTGAGCCGCAAGCCGGAGGCGTTGCATCTCCCCACCTGAAAGTGTGGCCGCCCGCCTGTCGAGACTCAAATAACCGAGCCCTACATCGACAATAAAGTTGAGCCGGCGGAGCAGCTCCGCGTGGGGAGCTTCTGCTATTTTGGCTGCGTTTCCGCTAAAAGCAAGCATGGCCGCCCATTTGGCCGCGTCTGCAACCGAGCGGTTTGACACCTCGTGATACCGTTCACCTGAAAGGCGCACCGAACGGGGCAATGGGGAGAGACGCGATCCCTGACACTTGGAACATGCGGGGCCCGTACCTTCGGTGTCGCCTTCAGACCCGCCTTCAATTCCTGTACCTTCACATGCTTCACATCGACCCTGTTTTGTGTTGAATGAAAACCACCTTGGGTCGAGTTCTGGCACGCCCATTCCACACCGGGGACAGGTGCGGGTGGTGGAGTATAACTCGTCTTGTAACGTGGCCGATTTTGCCTTTTTTGAAGGCGATCTGCGCACTTTAACACTGCCTTTTCCAAATGCGATCGCTCGGTCAAATAACACCTTGTCAAGGTTGGAAAACGAGCCTTGGTAGACAACCAAGTCAATGGAGTGTTCTTTGCGCTTGTCGAGCCGGGGAGGTTTGTCGGTGTCACATTCTACCCCGTCGGCAAAGGCGCGCGTCATTCCAGCTCGGGCGGCGGCTGTGAAAACGTCGAGGTAGGTTCCTTTGCGAGCAACAACGGCGGGAGCGAGAAGCAGAGCGTCGCCTTCAACCGATTTGAGCGCCCTGTACGTTTCTTCTGCGCTCCGGGCAGCAATGGGAACATCACACTTTGGACAATAGGCATCACCCACTTTGGCATAGAGAAGCCTCAGATAATGAGCCACTTCGGTGACGGTGGAAACCGTTGAAGACGAGCCCGCGCGCGTTGTGCGTTGTTCAAGCGCAATTGACGGCGGCACACCTGAAACCCGATCGACATCCGGTCGAGGGAGAGTGGGTAGAAACTGCCGAGCGTAGGGGGTAAGGGTCTCCAGAAAACGCCGCTGCCCTTCGGCAAACACAACGTCAAAAGCCAGCGTGCTCTTTCCAGATCCCGATGGCCCAGTTACAACCACCAACTTGTTGTGAGGCAGGTCAACGGTGATATTGGCCAGGTTGTGTTCACGCGCGCAAATCACTTCAATCGCGCGCGGGAATTCCGTCACTTTGACGGGCAAGACAGGCGTTGGGGCGCCGGCCGACTTACCCTCGGACTTGACACTTCCCTTTTTCTTTTTTGTACCGGCGGCGCCGCTTTCTGCGGGTTGGGTAGATTTTTTAGAAAGGGTGCCGCGGGCAAACCACCCTGCGAGCGCTTGACCGGTTCTTCCCGACGAGCGGGCCACTTCTTCAGGTGTACCCTCCGCCACAACCTTACCCCCCTCGGTGCCGGCACCTGGACCGAGATCAATCACCCAGTCTGCCGCACCCACAATGTCAAGATCGTGGTCGACAACAATGACGCTCGCTCCCATTTTGACAAGGGAGTCGAGGGCGTCGTTGACATACTCCACTTCATCGGCATGGAGCCCCGCCGACGGTTCATCGAGAATCACGAGGGAGTTGGGTTGCGGCTCACTCAGGGCGCGGGCAAGTTTTAACCGTTGAGCTTCACCACCTGACAAGGTGGATAGAGGTTGACCAAGGGCGAGGTACCCAAGGCCCAATCGCTTTGCGGGGCCAAGTGTACGCACCACTGTTTTGTCAGATGCGAACAGAGACAGCGCTTCATCCACGGTCATTGCGAGGATATCCGAAACGCTTCGGCCGTTGATTTTCACCTCCAATACTTCATCGCGGAAGCGCCGGCCCTGACAGCTCGCACACGTGAGAGCCACGTCGGCGAGAAACTGCATTTCAATGGTTTCAAACCCCTCACCGGAACAGGCTTCACACCGGCCCCCGGCCACGTTGAATGAAAAATGGGCGGCGGAATAGTCAAGGTTTTGTTCTTTTGCTCGCATTGCCAAAAGCTGACGAATGCGATCCCAAGCGCCTGTATAGGTTGCCGGGTTTCCGCGCGACGTTCTACCCAAAGGAGCCTGATCCACAAGGCTGACCGAGAGGATGGCGGCCGTGCCTTCTACCCTTGTGTGTTTGCCGGGCGCTTCAATATCGCGGTAGCCGCGGGCCCGAGCGAGCGTTCTATACAAAATGTCGTCGACCAATGTGCTTTTGCCGGAGCCGCTGGCGCCGGTGATGGCGACAACCATGTCAAGTGGGATGTTGACAGTCACGTCGCGCAGGTTGTTTGCCGACGCACCGACAACGCCGATATGACGCTCGGCTTCCCGCTTTGTTCGGTCACGGGGCGGTGGCCGGAAGAGCGCTCTGCCCACAGCCAAATCGGTGCGCCCGGCGGCGTTGGTAATAGAACCGTCGTACACCAGATTTCCACCGTTTTTGCCGGCCCCGGGGCCAAGTTCAATAATGCGGTCACACGCCTTGAGCACCACAGGCTCGTGCTCAATGACGAGCACCACATTGCCGCGACGCGCCAGTTCTCGCATGGCGTCGATGAGGGGTGGAATATCAGACACGTGGAGCCCAACGGTGGGCTCGTCGAGAACGAACAGAGCGCCGGTGAGCGATGTTCCGAGCGCCGATGTGAGCGAGACGCGCTGCGCTTCACCGCCTGACAACGTGCGCGCCTGACGGTCAAGGGTGAGGTAGCCCAAACCTACCCGTTCAAGGTACGAAAGGCGCTCCATCAACTCAGCCCGGGCCATGGCGCCCTGACCGGTTGTGGGGTTGACTTCAGCCAAGGAAGCGCGGGCGTTTCGAAGCTCCAGCGTGTGCCATGCGGCCAAGTCTAGACCGCCTACCCTGTACATCAGCGAGTCGTTTGAGAGGCGTTTTCCGCTGCATGTTTGGCAGATGTCATACGCTCTGTAACGGGCGAGTAAAACGCGAACGTGCATTTTATAAGTTCGCGTCTCAAGCCATTCAAACCATTTGCGTACACCTGGGAATTTGCCGCCGTACCATGAACCTTCCCCTTCAATCACGCCCCGGCGCTGCGCTTCTGTGAGTTTACCCCAGGGAACATCCATGGGGATATTCACCTTGTCGCAATACTTTTTAAGAACCTTTCGCTCCCATGTGGTGCTCGCTCCGCTCCAAGGCCGGATGGCACCGGCCGCGAGAGTTCGGCTTTCATCGGGGAACACTTTGTCCCAGTCAATTCCAATAGTGCGACCAAACCCGCGGCACGCCGGGCACGCTCCAATGGGAGATTGATACGAAAATAACCCGGCGCGCGGAGGGTCAAACGAGCGGGCGCACGAGGGACAAACAAGGCCTCGAACAAGGGACACACGTTCTACCCCTGACTGAGTTTGGACAAACAAGGCCGCCTGACCTTCTGCCCGTCTCCACGCCTCTTCGATTGCGGCGCCGATGCGTCGGTCTTCTTTGGAGTCGAGTTTGATGCGGTCGATCACCACGTCAATGGAGGTGGCATTTCCAGCCAACACTTCAGAGGGTGCCACTTCATCGATATCGCGCGTTTTCCCCTGCAAAAAGAGGCGTCTATACCCAGCTTGAGCGAGTGAGTCGCGAACGGTGAGGTAGGCTTCAGGTCCGTCGACCGGAATGCGATAAGCCACCGTGGCAGGTCTACCCGCGTGGTCTTTACCTACCCGCTTGGCGGCGCCGTGGGCATCGGTTCGAACGGCGGCCACGTTGCACGTTGGGCAGATCGGAACGGCTTCGCGCGTAAAAAGGGCGGAAAAATACGGCTCGATATCGGTCATTGTGGCAACCGTGGAGCGCGAGCTTTTAACGGGGGCGCGTCGATCGACAGCCACGCCCGCGGCCACCGGGTCCAACTCGTCCATGGGTGGACGTTCAAGTCGTTCTAGAAACTGACGTGCATACGGGCTGAAGCTCTCTACAAACCGACGCTGACCTTCAGAGTAGAGCGTGTCGAGTGCGAGGGAAGATTTTCCAGAACCGCTGACACCGGCGATACCCACAAGCTCGCCGGGGGTTAAGTCGAGCGAAACGTTTTTTAGGTTGTGGGTGCGGGCCCCAACGAGATGGAGATTGTGCATGCGCGTTGGACCAACGGGAAAAGACGGGCGCTCACATTGGGGGGGAACGGGCTTTCAGGCAAGTGACTTTGTGGGGCACGGTCCTGTTTTCACAGTGCACGCCGTTGAATACGGCCCCTTTGTCGGCAAAATTCACCAAAGACGACCCAGCAGATACCTGAGAACGCTGAAGGGCAATTCGGTTGTGTCTACCTCCTTCGCGGAGTTTTTGGCCACCTCAGCAATGCGCGGTGCGGAGTCTGCCATGGATCGGCCAAGTTCAAAGGCTCGACGGCGCTTGTCCATTCCATCGAGTTCTTCTTGTCGCAAATCGGCCTCGGTAGGTTCTTGGGGATGCTTGTGTACACGAGGCGCGGCATACCGAATCATCGCCGAAAGCTCCCCATTGTCAAACCAGGTGCCGTGGTCCCAGCAGATGTCAATGACCACTCCAGAAGTGCGACCAAACTGAACGCGGCGCATAAGCATGGTGCAACACGGGCAGCGAATGTACCCCCCTTGATCCACGACAGGCCATTGTGCGTTGGGCTGATCTTCTGCGATGGCAACCGCTTCATCCCTTTTCGCATGAGCACCGATTCTGCCCGACAGCGTGCAAATGCACCGCCGCACTTCTCACAACGATGAAGTGTTGCCTCGTCGACACGGGTTTCCAACAGCGGTACTCGGCAACGTGGGCAGACAAGTTGGTGGACAAACTCAACTACCTCCGCCGGTGAGCGAAGGAGCGCGCCGCACGCACAGCGAAGCGCCTGGCCGGGGTCGAGCGCTCGGAGTGGCGTGTCTTTTCCGCACATGCCACACAACATGGAGGACAATCATCGCCCTTTTTATGAGCGCTCGCAATTGGTAAGAAGAGCTTGCCGTCGCCCGCCTGCAGGGGCAAAAAGCTCTCATGATCGATCGCCTGTCGCTCCACAACTTTGCAACAAGTTCGGCGTCCCAACGCGTGCGCATTGCCCTATACCTCAAGGGTCTGCCCTTTGAGTATGTTCCGGTCAACATTCAGCGCCAAGGCACCGACGCGTTTGCCGAGTACAAATCCAAAAATCCGCAGGGGCTTGTTCCAACGCTATTTCACGGCGACGTGCGCATTTCACAGTCGCTCGCAATTCTAGAATATCTGGAGGAGATCGCTCCAGCGAAACCCCTTTTGCCAAGTGATCCGGGGGCGAAAGCGCGGGTCCGAAGTTTGGCAATGTTCATTGTGTCAGAAATTCAACCATTACAAAATCTGCGGGTATTCAAGTATTTGTTAAAAGAGTATCAAAAGACGGAAGACGAGGGGATGGCCTGGAGAAGACACTGGGTGTCCATCGGACTGGACGCGTTGGAAAAAGAGCTGAGTTCAGCCGAAACGGGACTTTTCTGTCATGGGAATTCACCTACCCTTGCCGACTGTTGTTTGGTGCCTCAAGTGCACTCGTCCAAGCGATGGGGTTTGGATATCAAACGCTGGCCGACCATCGCGCGAATTGCCGAGCGTTGCGACGAGCTGGAAGCCTTTCAAAAAGCGGCCCCTGAACGTCAGGTTGACTTTGCCTAGACCTTAACTAAGCGATCACTGCCACGACGTTTTTGCGAAGGATGGTTTCAGGTCTTGTCGTAAGGCGCCGGACACCCTTGCCCGTAGCCGAGCGGGATTGCGAAGAGCGTGGCGCTTCAGGTTCTCCCAATGGAGTTCTGTGGCGGGCACAGCCAGACGAAAACGTGAGACCGGCGAGCCCCAATCGTCAGGAGCGCCGCCATTTTCTTACCGCTTGATTTGGGTCAAGGCTCGCTGCGCAATAAAAAAAGAGGGCGATTGAAAGCCATTGGGCGAGGCAAAATGGCCCCCAAAATGCGCGGGGATCGCCTCGCAAAAACTCCGCGAAAAATCGGCCAATGGAGTACACACAAAGGGAAGTCCAAAACGCATTGGGGAGCCTTTGTTTGGCCACGATCCACATGACAATACCAATGCCTGCCTCAACAAGCTGAACGGGGTGTACACCGAGCGATTGGTGGGCGGAGATGGGCAGGAGTCCACTTTGGATCTGATGGTTAAATGCGTGGCTTGCCGGAGGGTAGTGAACTGCCCAAAAAGCAGCCGTGGGAGAGCCGAAATCGCACCCTTCCAAAAAACACCCGACTCTACCAAAAATCACCAATATACCGAGCGAAGGCGCCAGTTGCTCAAGAACTCGATCGACATCCAGGTGGAGGGAGCGCGCGGCAAACACGGCCGCCACGGTAAACCCCACGAGTCCTCCCAACGCCATGCGATCGGCAACAAGCAACGGGGAGAGACTGCGTTGGGCGAGGGCCGCCGGCAAACGGAGGAGAAGCGGTAAGAGCGCCGCCCCCAACACGGCGCCGACGAGGCCTATCGCAAGGCAAGCGTACACTTTTCGTTTGGACTGTGACGTTTCTTTTTGAAGGCCCAAAACGAGCACCGTTACAAGGCAACCGAGCCCCACGGCGAACGTCCACGCATGGAGTTGATGCGTGGCTGTTTTGGTAAGAATGGAGTCCATCACGGCGTTCAACCAATGCAACGACGAGGCCCGGGGCTAAGGATTTTGCCGCACCCCGAGAAATAACGGCTTCGCAGAATTCACGGTGAGCGATTCACCCCTTACAGAACCGTTTCCGACGCGAAGGGTACACGCCCGGCGAGAAGCGTTCTTCGCATTCTGAAAAATTAGAACAATTGAATATGCCTTGTTTGAAGGCTTTTTTGAGAGCGTCAAACGTTTGACGCTTTCAAATGGAAGGAGGCATGCGTGTTGCCAGGTCGGTTAGCCATCAGCGCATGACCGCATTGCAACTGTTGAGTTGTGCGCGGCGGGAGAAAACAATGACTACTCGCATTGAGGCTCGCAAAAAGGGCCTTCGAATGGCGGCTCATTTGGCAGTTGTAACGGGTGTGTTGGCCGGGGCGGCGGCTGCGGCGCAGGGCGCACCGGCAACCCCAACAACGGCGCAGACCGAATCGGCATCGGGTGAAAGCGCCAGTTCAGAAAACGGCGTTTCGGCGTTGTCCGCTCTACTGCGCACCAACGCGCGCGGGGGCAACTGCGGTTGTGCACCGTGTTGGGGGCCTCCGGCGCCTCCTGCCATGAGCGATCCATTGCCCATTTTCGGGGAGGAATACGTGTGATGAATCGGTACGACGAAACGGCAGACATTGAGTTGGATCTGACTCAAGAGGCTTCACTGGAGAAAATTGAACTGGGCAATATTTCAATCCTGACTGTTGAAGAACGCAGCGCCGCCGTTCTGAATTGGAAAAACAGGATGGTGAGTGAACACGTTTCGGCGCGGGTTTTTGCGGGCTTTTTTGACAAAATGGTGCGGGCCGGCTTGCCCGCCCGACACCTGAACGCGGCTCAACAAGGCATGGCCGAGGAGCTGTCGCACGCTGTCCTTTGCGGAAGGGTATTACAAGCGTTTGGCGAGCGAGCGAGTGCTCCCCTTCCAAACCCCCTGCCTCAAGTTGAAAGGCACGAAGATGCGTCGCCAATTGAAGCGGTTCTGCGCGACGCGATCAGCATCGGAGCGTGCAGTGAAACCGTGGCTGTCGCCCTGGTTGGAACTGAAAGAGAACAAGCCGCCTCGGATGGATTACGGGCTGTATTGGATCAGATATTAACCGATGAAGTTGGGCACTCGCGACTCGGCTGGAAGCTCTTGGATGAATACCTGCCTCGCCTCGGCGCGCGGGAGAAAAAGCGACTTTCGCGTTATTTGGTGGATGTGTTTGAGCACCAATTGGCCTTTCATAAGCCCTTTGTGGATCTCCCGCCGATGACAGACACGGGAGTTGCTTTTGGAGCGCCGGACGGTCCGTCAAACTTTGAGGTGTTTGTGCACACAATGACAACGATCACTGTGCCCGGCCTGGCGGCGCGCGGCCTTGCGGCAAATGAAGCGTGGAATAAGGCAATAACCCATTTGCGCGCTCATAAAAAACTCGCCGGTACTTTTGACGCAGCGGCCTGAAACAGCGCTGAAAGCGACGAAGATGTGCAAACATCTTGTCATGGGGGGCGCAAAAGAGGAGGGTGCGTTTTGCCATGCAGATTGATCGCGCGCGGTTTCTGTTCCTGACAGCTTCGTTGGCTGGCGGCGGTTGCAGTTCCAATCCACCGAACGAAGCAGCAACGCCGCCGGTTCCCACTGAAACGGGTACAGAAGTGGTGGTACCTGAAACAACTGAACCGGGAACAACCTCGGGTGAATCAACCTCCTCTGAAACAACCGCAAGCCCAGAGTCAACAACAACGAGCGCACCCCAACAACCGCCGCAAGGCGTATGTGACAACGATACAGGCACCGTGCCTGCTTGCGCTCTGTCGGCTCCGCCCGGCCCGCATTGCGAGGGGCTGACCGAAGCTCGGGCCACCTGCAAAGGCTTCAAAAACGCATTCAGGGCGGCCATCGGCGCAAAAGCGGTGAGCTGTCTCAACGCCACAAGCGGGACGCAGGCTGTTTGCGACTACACATCTCTTGAGCGGTGCGGGGCGGAAGCGGTGCGCTCAGCATGCATTCAACCCAGCACCTTTAATGCCTGTTCACAGGTCGTAGGCCAGTGTTCCGGGTTTCAATGGAACAAGCTGACAATGAATGACTGCCAAGCCATGTTGTCGGCTGTCAAAGACGGAAAGCGACAGTCGCTCATCACATGCATGACTGAGGGATGCAGTATCGACTCGTGCACGTGGTCCATTCGGTAGCTGTGAAGCGCCTTGTTTATCCGGCGGCTCCTACTTGGGCGGCCAAGTTACCCACTGTTGGGGTGACCGGCACAAACGGCAAAACAACCACCACCACGTGGATTGCAAACGCGCTTTCGTTCGGAACGGGTGGGCCGGTGGTGCGCGCAACAACGCTGGGCGTGATGCTTGGAGATGAGCGGCTCGCCGTGACTTCCGACTACGACGGTTTCTTGGAGGCGATGCGCATCGGTCTTTCGCGCGGGGCGCGGGCCGCGGCGATCGAGCTGACGAGTGAAGCCCTTTCGGCGGGGTTTATTCACGGATGGCCTGCGACGGTTGGGGTGTTCACCAATCTCACCCACGATCATCTCGATGCCCACAAGAGCGCGGAGCATTATTTGGCGAGCAAAGCGCAGCTTTTTGTTCACCTTCCCGCGGGTGGGACCGCCGTTCTCAACGGGGCCGATCCGGCGTGTGAACTGCTCGCCGAGGTGGTTCCAAAACATGCGACCACGGTCTGGTATGCGGCCCCTGGAAGAGGCTCTACGCGTGTGTGTACACACCCGGATATTGAAGTTGTGCGCGCGGAACCAACCTGGTTGGGTACACATTTGACTCTTCGAGGTGGCCCTTTATTTGAGGGACTTCCTGACAAGGTGCTGGTGAAAGGGATCGGCCTTGTGTACGCAGAAAACGCCGCGGCGGCGATCGCCGGAGCGTGCGCCTGGGGCGTCCCCGCGCGTGTGGCCACGTCCGCGATCGAAAGCGCAGAACCGCCGCCGGGCAGGTTTGAGGTGGTGTGGGAGCAACCCTATCTTGTTGTGGACTACGCACACTCGCCCGATGCCGTGCGGCAACTTGTGTACACAGCCAAGGCGCTGTGCCGGGGCCGCGTGACGTTGGTGATGGGCGCGGGCGGTGAGCGCGATCGCGATAAACGAAGACCCATGGGCGCCGCTGCGCAACTTGCGGATCGCGTGATTGTGACCAACGACAATCCGCGCCGCGAAGATCCAAGAGCCATCGCGGACGCCGTCATGGAGGGACTTTTGGAGCACCCCAACGCGGAGATCATCGCCGATCGCGGCGAGGCCATTGATGCAGCGGTTCGCGACGCGTCCGAAAGCGACGTGGTGGTCGTGGCCGGCAGAGGACACGAAACGGAACAGGTGTTCGCAACAGGAAGAGTGCGCTTTTTAGATGCGGAGAGGCTCAAACTCGCCGCCGAAAAGTTGGGGCGCGGTATGCCCAAATACGGCTAACCTCGTTCGCATGTTGGGGCATCCGCAGGGTTGCGCGACAAGCGCTCGCGTACTCAAAAAGTCGGCGTGGTTCGCCGCGCTCGCAGTTCACGCGGCGTGTTCGGGTGCCGCTTCCACCACAGATCCAAAAGCGCCGGCAACCGCGGATACCGCTTCGGTTTCGGAGCCGGCCGGCAGCGGAACAGCCGGCTCTTCCGCCGCGCCCACTTCGAGCGTACACACGTCCGCTTCGTCAAGCGTACACAACGCGGTCAGCCCACCGCCCGGCAAACAGGCTGGGGCAAACCTTCCAAAAGTGGAACTTGTGCAGGTCGACAGAACCAAACCAATCGGGAAAGCGCCGGAACTTTCAATTTCGCAGCCAACCAAAAACGCCGTTATTCCAACGACAAAAGCGGCAACGTTTGAAGCGCGAGTGGGGATTAAAAGTGGGCAATTGGCAGCGGGAGATCATCTCTGCGTGGTGCTCGACAAGCGGCCGTGCAAACGCGTCGACGATCCGTCCAAGTCGATCCCACTCAGCTCCCTCGGTGCTCTCGATGAAGGACAACACGTGCTGAGCGTGCTCGCGCGGCGGGCAACCGGAGAACTTTATCGAACGGGCAAGAGTGCGCCCTTTGCGTCGGTTTCGTTCTTTGTTGGGAAAAAAACGCAGAGCGTACACAAAGACGGTGCGCCGATGCTCTTTTACACCGCGCCTGAAAAAGGGCCGGCCCCGGCCGAGGGTGTACTCATCGACTTTTTTCTGGCCAACGCCGAGGTGAGGTCCGGTGTGTACATCATTGCCGCCACCGTGGGCGGACCGGGCATTGAAAGCGGTGTGGGGATGCTCCTTGAAACAGATCGCCCGCTCCGCATGAAACATGCGCGGGAGGGGGAGTATCTGTCGCGGCTCACGCTGCTTGAGTTTGTGCCGGACCTCGGCAACTCAAAGTCGGTGACCACGGTAACGTACACATCAAAACCGGTGGGCGGGCCCTTCGGTGAAGTGGAGCGCTCGATCTTCGTGACGAAGTAGCCCGGTTGTGCGACCGTCGCTCCGTGCCTTGGACAATTGCATTTTTGCGCGGGACAAAAGTGTTCGCACGGGTGAATTCGACCGGTGAGTTTGCGGTTGAAAATGGCCGCGTCGAGATTCGATACAAGCCGAACGACGGCCGAAAATATGGGGCGCGCGCCGACAACTTAACGGTCGTTTCGGGAGAAATTCTTCCCGATGAAACATGTTCCGAGGCCAATACGGTCGACGCAAAAGCGAAGGCAAAAGAACCGAGCGCCGGTGAAACGACCACGCCCGAAACGAAGCGAACGCCAACACCGAAGCGAGCCAAAACGGCGAAAGAAAAGATCGCAAACGTCACGGGAGACTCTCCCGACGAACACACTGCCAATGCTATGAGTACACATGGAACGGCGCTGAACGAAGCGATCGTGCATGTGTACGCCGACGGAGCTTGTTCTGGAAATCCCGGTCCCGCGGGCTTGGGAGTGGTTGTGCTCGATACCGAAAGCCGCGTTGAACTTTCGGAGTACATCGGCAACGGCACCAACAACATTGCTGAACTGACAGCTATCCTTCGAGCGTTGGGTGAAATTGCAGATTCTGAAAGGGCTGTTGTCATTCACACAGACAGCTCGTATTCAATCGGCGTTCTTCAAAAAGGATGGAAGGCAAAGGCCAATCAAGACCTGGTTGCCGAACTGAGAGAACACCTGAAGGTACGCAAGAGAACGCGGCTTGTATACGTTCCGGGCCATGCGGGCGTAAAGTGGAACGAACGGGCCGATTCATTGGCCCGTGCAGCTGTTATGTCAAAAAAAACCACGCGAAACGTGGTGCGTTCAACGAGCGGTTGATCGGCGTTGAAATGAGCCGCAATAGCGGCCTATTCTGCGCGGCTCAGGTCGGCGGTAGCGGCGGTCGCACGCGGCGAGCAAGGCGCGTTCGGCAATCGAACCGAATGGAGGACAACGATGTTTCTGGTCGCAGGCGTTTCCGGCAATACGGGATCCAAAGTTGCAAATCTGCTGCTCGAAAAGGGCGAAAAAGTTCGAGTGCTGGTGCGTGACGAGGCCAAAGGTGCCGCGTGGAAAGCAAAGGGCTGCGAGGTTGCCGTTGGCTCGCTCAAAGACCCGGCGTTTGTTTCGGGCGCGTTTGAAGGAATCGCCAGCGCCTATCTGTTGCTCCCGCCTGCGCTTGATGCCGACGATCCGATCGCTTCGGGAAAGAAAGTGATCGACGGGTATGTCGAAGCGCTCTCGCAAAATGACCACCTTGAGACAATCGCGTTTTTGTCGTCGCTCGGCGCTCAATACGACAAATTCAACATGGGCATTGTGGACACGCTCTCGTACGCCGAAGCAAAGCTCCTCAATGTGAACGTGCAGTTTTTCTTTTTGCGAGCGGCTTATTTCTTCGAAAACTGGATGATGAGCGTGCCGCAGATGATGAACGAAGGCGTGCTTTACACGTTCCTTCGCGAGAGCTTCCCGATCCCGATGGTGTCCACATCGGACATCGCCGCGGCGGCGGTGGAGGCGCTTCTCGATCCCACGAAACCGTGGGACGTTCTGCAAGTTGCGGGGCCGCGTGAGTACAACTCGTTCGACGTGGCGAACGCGTTCGGTGCCGCACTCGGCAAGCCGATCAAAGTGGTCACGCTGCCCACCGAACAAATGCCCGAGATGATGGGTCAAATGGGGATGAAGCCCAAAATGGGTGAAGCGTTCCGCGATCTCTACGACGCCATGCACATGGGCCGTGTGGAGCTGAAGGACAGGCCGTTTTACACGTATCGCGGCCACGTTTCGCTCGAAGACTTCGCGGCCGACGCTGTGAAGGCCGCCAAAGCGGGCTGATCCGTCCACGTCGCGGCGTCCGCGAGATGCGTACACATTCAAAGCCCCTCACCATAAGTCGCGCGCCGTTGTAAAGTCGCGCTCGTGAGCGCCACTTCTCGCCCGAAACCCCTGGTTCTGTGCATTCTCGACGGCTTCGGTGAACGAACCGAACGCGACGCCAACGCTGTGCGCCTGGCGCGTTCACCAAACCTCGACAAGATTCGCGCAGAATTCCCTCACACGCTCATCGGAACGAGCGGTCCCGACGTGGGCCTGCCCGTCGGTCAAATGGGCAACAGTGAAGTGGGGCACCTGAGCTTCGGCGCGGGGAGAATTGCGCTCACCGACATCAGTCGCATCGACGTCGCCATCGCCGAAAAGCAGTTGTCTCGAAATGAAGTGCTAAGCGATCTTGTGGAGCGTGCGAAAGACCGCAAATCGCGCTTTCACTTAATGGGCTTGGTGTCTGACGGAGGTGTACACTCGTCGCTCGAACACCTGCTCGCTCTGATCGACTTCCTCGCCTACCACGAGCTACAGATCGTGGTTCACGCGTTTTTGGACGGCCGTGACACACCTCCAAAAAGCGCGGAGAAGTACCTGCGAAAGCTCGACTACGCGCTTGACGGCAAAGGAGTGATTGGCACCGTCGCAGGGCGCTATTGGGCGATGGATCGCGATAAACGGTGGGATCGCGTGATGAAGGCGTGGCGAGCAATTGTGCGCGAAGAAGGAGCGGGCGACCCCAAAGCTGAAGCGATCGTTCCGCGCTTTGAAAACGTGTTTGATGCGCTTCGAGCAAACTACGCGGAGGGTAAGACGGATGAGTTTGTGGAGCCGGCGCGCCTCGGCGACTACGACGGGGTGAAAGGCGACTACTGCGCTGAGTTCGGCGGCGGCCCGCTTGAATGGCAGTGGCATGGTGAAGAGGTGGGGTTTGCCTTTAATTTTAGGCCCGATCGAATGCGGGAGTTGTGCGCCATGCTCACGCGTCGAAACCTCCCCAACGACGTGGCGGAGATGTTGGTTCAGCGCCAAAAACCAATGCTTGCATTCGAAGGCGGCTGTTTCGCCGGAATGACTGAATACGATAAAGCCCTGGAGTTGCCGATCGCGTTTAAGAAAGAAGATGTGAAGCGGTCATTCGGCGAAGTGATATCCGACGCTGGGCTTTCACAACTCCGATGCGCTGAAACCGAGAAATACGCGCACGTGACGTATTTTTTCAGCGGCGGACGCGAAGAAACGTTCAACGGTGAAGAGCGCAAACTCGTGCCTTCGCCGCGCGATGTTGCAACATACGACTTAAAGCCTGAAATGAGCGCCGACGCCGTTTCAACCGAAGTGGTAACTGCCATTCAGAATGGCAAATACGACTTTATCTTGGTCAATCTCGCAAACCCCGACATGGTGGGCCACACTGGCAATCTCGAAGCGGCTATTAAGGCGGTAGAAGCTGTGGATCGAGGCATCGGCGATATTTGGCAAGCTGTCAGAGAAAAAAACGGTGCTCTCATTATCACCGCCGATCATGGCAATTGCGAAACAATGGTGGACGAAAACGGTCAGCCGCACACGGCGCATACAACCAATCCCGTTCCCCTTTATTTGGTGGATGAAACGCGGAAAAACGTTGAGTTGCGGAGCGGCGGTCGAATTGCCGATGTCGCGCCCACAATGCTGGAAATGCTTGGTGTTGCGGCGCCCGCCGAGATGACGGGGAAGAGCCTTCTTGTCAAATGAGGCCCGACAAGATCGGCCCATATCGTGTTTTAGAAACGGTTGCTGAAGACCCTTTCACCGTCACATATCGCGTTTTAGACTCGGCCCTTGGCCGAAAATTATGGCTCAAAACAGCGCGGGGTGCGCCGCACGGCCTAAAAACGAATGAGCGCCTTTCGCGTGAAGCGAAACTCGTAGGTGCCTTTTCGCACGATGGTCTGTTGCGCTTGTTCGGTTTGGTAAAAAA
Organism: Polyangiaceae bacterium; assembly: GCA_016712345.1. Classification (GTDB taxonomy): domain Bacteria; phylum Myxococcota_A; class Polyangia; order Polyangiales; family Polyangiaceae; genus JADJRH01. The sequence goes on along the minus strand of JADJRH010000001.1, from coordinate 4,657,016 downwards.
AGACGACTCGGTGTTTTTGCTTTTCGAAAACATCGAGGGTCCAAGCCTCTTGGAGCTTTTGCGAAAAACAACAAGGTTGCTTGTTCCGCGTGCACTGGCACTCACAGCGCAGGTGGCAAAGGCCGTGTCGTATCTGCATGAGAGAGGTCTTGTTCACGGCGGATTGCGCCCTGAAAAAATAGTCCTTTCGAAAGCCGGTCGCGCGGCGATCACCGACTTTGGAACGCTCCATCCAACAGATGCCCCCGAACCCGATGAAGCTCCAATTGCACCGGAGTACCTCGCGCCCGAACAAATCCTTTCAGAGACAGCCGGGCCGCGAGCAGACGTGTTTTCGCTCGGCATCCTGCTTTTCGAAATGTTGGCCGGTGAGCGGCCCTGGAGCGAGCCGGCTCCGCGCGCCCCCAACCCCGATGTGCTGGCCCCGGCAGCGCCGCCGGAGGCGCGCCACGTGCTCGCGCACCGTATTCGGAGCGCCGCGCCTCCGGCCCTCATCACGAGCGAAGGGGCTCCGCCCGAAAGTGTGGCTCGCATTGTTTCGCGTTGCCTCGCCAAAGATCCCGCCGACCGTTATCCCGACGCCAACGCCCTCGCTGAAGATCTCGACGATGCGCTGCGCGAGATGTCGGTGGAATCTGAAGAAACGCTCGTGATTCGAGCGCTCGCAGCCGGGGATTTTGTTCGCGATCTGCCGCCGAAAAACCCACGTGTACACACCGAACTTTTGCCCGTTCGCAATGTTCCAAAGCGGCTCGCCGGTGAATTGGCGGCGGTGTTTGGGCTTGTTTTGTTGGGTGCGTTTATCACCGAGCAGGCGCGCGGCGAGCGGCCTGCGGCGCCTCCTTCTGAAACGACAACAGGCCAACAAGGGTATCTGCGGGTGCTCGCTCAACCGTGGGCTGAGGTGATCGTGGACGGCGAGCCGATTGATACGACCCCGATCGGTCGGCCGATTGCGGTGGCGCCGGGACGGCACTTCGTGACGTTTCATCATCCCAATGCGATGGACGAAAAGCGCACGGTGGACGTGCGGGCGGGGCAAACTGTTTTGCTGGATGTCACGATGAAAGTGGAACGAGCGACGCCGGACGCGGGGGTGGAGGCGGGTTCACTCGACGATTCGCCTTAGCGTACACAACAATGCGTACACAACAAATTGTGTACACATTTAACAATGTCACTGTTTGGGTGGATCGCGCGGGGCTTCTGGAATGGCCGACGCGAGGGGATCGGCAATGCCCATTGTCGACTCGCGGAAGTGCAAAAAAATTGTCTGAGCAATGCTCAAACACGGAACCGCGAAAAGCGCTCCCGGCAGTTGGAAAAAGTGCTCCCCGACGAGAAGGGCAAACACGACCAGAACGGGATGAATCTTGGCGGCGTCGCCGATGATTTTCGGGTTGAGAAAATTCGCTTCGATCTGATGGATTCCAACAATCCAAACGAGCACGCCGACCGCAGTTCCAATGCCCTGCGTAAGCCCGATCGCCACCGCCGGGATTGAACTCAAGATCGATCCGAAGATGGGAATGAGCGACATCACGCCGGCCAAGATCGCCATGATGGGCCAATATTTGAGGTCAAACAGCCAAAAGCCGATGGCCGAAAGCACGCCGTTCACGAGGCAAATAAGAAGCTGCCCGCGCACCACTCCAGAAAGACCTCGGTCAAGCCGGCGAAGAAATTTGTCAAACCCGGTTGTGTGGTGGGGCGCCCACAAACTTCGAAAAAATCCGATGATCTTTTCGTGGGTGAGCATCACGTAACCACCGAGCATCAACGTCATGAACAGGTTGAAAATGCCGCGGCTGATTGCCGTGACAATCTCCTGCCCCACTTTGAGAATGGTCACGACGTTGTGTTTTAGGTAGCTGAGCCCCTTGTCGAAGGCCTGCTGCATCACGCTCGCGCTGGAGATACCGCGTTCCGGATCCTGACCTTCGATCTGCCAAACGCCATCGTCGACTTCGCGAAATTGCACATCGTCCGAAAGCAACACATCGAACGATCCGTCCGGCCGCTTTTGAACGCGAATCGGCGGCTTTACTTCTTCAGGCTCTTCAGCGCTTGACGAAGGCGGTCGCCCAACCCATCCGGCGACTTTTTCATCTACCGCGGGGAGCCATTTTTCGCGCAGATCTTGTTTGAGTTTGGGCCACTCAGTGGAGAGCGTTTTCACCTCGGCGCTGAGACGCGGCACGATGAGGCCGACGAACCCGCCGATCGCCGAGAGTGCAATTGCGTACACAAGGAGAATAGCTGCCCACCTCGGCACGCGGAGCTTTTCTACTCGGAGCACCGCGGGCGTAAACACGTACGCAACCACGAGACCGAGGATGAACGGCAGAAGCACCGTGCGCGCGGCTATGATCAGCGCCACAACGAGCACACCGCTCACGGCCAAAAACAAGGCTTTGGATGAGATTTTACCGCTCACGACGCGCCCTCCGTGGGCGGAGCATTTTCAAGGTCGGCAAAATACGATGCGAGGTGCGCCCGCGTTTCGTGCAGGGCTTGAGAGACAACGCGCGTGTCGGCGATGACGGGCATGAAGTTGGTGTCGCCGTTCCAACGGGGAACAATGTGTACATGTAAATGCGCGGCAACGCCGGCTCCGGCGACGGCTCCGAGATTGCAGCCCACGTTTAGCCCTTCGGCTTTGACAGCCTTTTTTAAGCGTACACAAGCGTCGCGCACGAGGCGAAACAGCTCGTCGTGTTCGGCGTCGTCGAGCGATTCGAGCGAAGCCACGTGGCGATACGGCATGACGAGGAGGTGTCCCGGTGCAAACGGGTAGCGATTCATCATGACGAAGGTGCGCCGGCCGCGGTTCACCACAAGTCGCTCATCGAGTTCGGCCTGGGAGGCCGTTTCGATGCCACAAAAGACGCAGCCATGGTGGTCTTTGGGGCCGAGAATGTACTCCATTCGCCACGGCGCCCAGAGCGGAGGACTCATCGTGGCTGACGCTACCACGACAGAGTTAGCGCGTCGGGGTATTGGTCCCCCAATGCATCCTTCGGCGGTCAACGATGTGGAAAGAACCGACGCGAGCGGGCGTTTCGGTCGTCTGCCAGGCGCTCGGGCGGCACCGATTTTGGCATTTGCCCCGCCCACGATCCGAGCGCGTTCATTGCCACTTGCTGATCGGCGGGCAGCAGATCGCTTATTTCAGAGCCGTGATTGCCACCTGGGACAAAGAAACGATACGAGTCCGCAGCATTGCCAAGTTCAAAAGCGGCAGCAGAATACGGGTCGTATTCGCCATAAATAAACATTGTTTTGGTTCCCTCGGCAGCGAGCCAATTGGCAATATCGATCATGGCGTCGGGGTTTAACACGATGTCTTTTGTGGGACCGGGCTCCACAAACGTTTTGGCTCTGTCGGCGTCGAGCGGAAGTGTCAATAGGCCGTCTAGGTGGGAATAGTCGCTGCCCGGATATCCCAACTCAACACCCGCTTGATAATAGTAAGGCTCAAAGAAATAAAAGAGTTCATCGTTGTAAAAATCAACCGCCGATACCTTGTCTAGAAAGTCCCACAGTTGACTGTCTGTGCCTGTTACCGGCGGCACAGAAGCGCACAAACTCGACTTTTGGTATTGCCAAAAAGCGAACGGTAAACTCATCACAGCAAAGTCAAAAGCGCCGTCGAGGCCAAGTGCGTTATATGTATTGGCCCCTGCCTGCGCCTCGGCAAGAGCGATCATCGCGGGGCGCCGCTTTAGAATTTCCACTTGAAGGTCTTGGAGTGCAGAGCGACACGCCGCATCACCCACGCTGTTTAAGAAATCAACGTATCTCGGGTCGGCGTCGCCGTAGCTTTGGGGGGCCACGTAAGCGACGGTTCCATCCACATCGTTTGGATAAAATCGGCGGTGATAAACGCTTGTCATTCCACCTTTGCTGGCCCCTGTGGATATCCACTTTGCCCCATAAATAGGCTTGAGCGCCTCCACAATTCGGTGGTGGTCGGCGGCGGCTTGCGCAATTCGGAGGGTTGTCCAATCGGCCGGGTCGGGGCGTGAGGGCGTAAAAAAACGATGTTCGACAATGAGCTGATTGGCGTCAAGCAGCGCGGTGGGCTCCATTTCATAAACCCACAATGCGTATCCTGTGCTCCCAAGCACCATCGGCGCGTTCACATCGCGATGAATGAGCGAAATACGCTGTTTGAATGTTTGCCCATTGGGATTGTTGTGGTCGGCGGGCTGTTCAAACAACAAGTCAAAAAAGTGACCCGCCGGAGTGTCATTGTCGCTCTCAATCTCCATGCCGGGAATGGCAGTGAGGGCGGCAATAATGTCAAACGTCTCACCCGATGATGTGGAACCGCCCACCCCTGCTCCAGCGCTTCCACCGGAGGTTGCCGAGGTTGAATTTCCACCCGAACCCCCGGATCCTCCCTGATTTTGAGAACTTTCGTCGTTGCAGCCGAAGGCTAAAGTGCCAATGAACAAGAGCCCAATAAGGCCAATTGCTTTCAAGAAACACCTCCTCACCCGCTTTTAGGTCAAACCACTTTGTCTTGTATACGGTCCGGCGGTATTAAACCGGGTCCGGTCCCTTTTCTTTGGCACTTTTATCCGTTTGAACAAGCCCAATCCGGCACCACTCCGCAGTTGAGCGGCTCCGGCCCACAGACTGTTTCATGTTCAGCGCAGTGGTGAAATGCCAGTTCGAGACAATCGGTGCACTCGCCTGGCTCACACGTGGGGCAACAAACGTCGTCATACACAGGAACGCAGGTTGGATAAGCACTCAAACAACCGTCTTGATCCAACTTGCCACACGCCAAAGGATGCACCCCACCCGTGCCACCTGTGGACGAAGAACCGCCCGAACCTCCCACGGACGCCACGGTGGCTGACGACGATGTTCCGCCGCCCGTACCGCGGCTTTCTGAGCTGCAAGCAGCGAGCAGAAGAGTCGTGCCGATGAGAGCCGTGATCCGAGCTGTCATACCCTCCACCATCCCCCGGAGTTCGACCGCGGGCAATCTCTGAATTGCTCAAATCACGGGGCGCTCGGCGCGCATGTGGAACGGGGTGCTCCCGGCACAACGATTTTGACAACCGCCCTACCCTTTTCAGGTGTTACGTCGGCGCTTGTTTCTATGGGAGTTTCACTGCCCGGGGTTGAAACCCGAACAGTGACTTTTCCAAAATTGGGTAGGTATCGGCCAAAAAACCCGTCGGAACAGCGCGAATGCCATTGTTCACCGGCAAACGTTTTTACTTCGGCCACATCCACTTTGGCTGAAACAGGTTCGCCGGATTCATTCACAACGTGCCCCTCCACACTGGGGCCGTCGATGTAGCGATCGAAGAGAGCCGCCCACGACGGCCTTATTTGTTCAATTGTCTGGTCTCGCCGCGCGATTGAATCCCAACTTCGAGCCGCTGATTCAAGCAAGAGTGCCAATGTGCCGTGAGCGAATCGATGGTAGTCTTGGTCGGTACCATCGACCGTATACAGGTTTTTTCGGACGGCCACAGCCCGCTTGTTGATCTTGGGGAGTTTACCGGCAATGTACTCGGCTATCAGCCACGCTTCGTTGGGTTTTGGCTGCAAAACACCGTCGATCGTGTACGGGGCGAGCAGGGCCACCGTGCCAATGTGATATGAGATTGAACCGACGAAGTGTTCCCTATCTGAGAGAGCGATCATGCCCTGGGCTTCAGGTTCGCTCGCGGGGGACGGGCCGCGGTAACTCCGCCGCTCGGGAACTTTGCTGCTCCCGGCCTCACGGTGCGCCCCCCACCGAAAGGGGTAGTTGCGATTGAGGTCAACCCCTTTGGCGGACAGGGGAACAGGGCTATTTGGCTTTCGCGTTTCGCGCCCATTTTTGCGGCCTGCCCCGAAGTCTGTCATGAATTGAGAAAACCCGTCCGGGTTCACCAAAGGTACACACCAAATAGACAGTTCAGACAGGTATCTTTGAACGGCGGGATTGCTCTCGGCCCCTTCCACAAGGCGCACAATGGCATCTTTCACGATCTCGGCCGACAGCGGTTCATCCCCGTGGTGGGCGCCGTTCAACAACATGGCAGGGCGCTTGGCGGCATCTTGAGGGTTTTTGGAGATTAAGATTGCCTGAACGTTTCGCCCCTGGTGGGTTTTACCAAGAGTAAAAATGCGCGTGATCGAGGGGTATTTGCGATGGATGTCGTTGAGCCAATCATCCATGTCGTAAAGCGCACCGTACGTGTCGAAGATTTTTTTCCACTCGACCGCGCGAATTCCCTTGGGTGGAACCACCTTGGCGGAAGGCCGTTCCGACGGCGGAACATAGGGTGGCAACGGCGGTGGGTCAGGTGTCGCGGCTGAAGCGCTTGGAGCGGCAGCCGATGCCGACGATAAAGGTGTTTGCCCGGACGAAAGCGTGGATGCCGTTGCGCTCGGTGCGGGGGTGACACCGGACCCGGCTGCCTGTCCACACGCAGCGAGGCTCAGGAGTAACAGGAATTGACCGGCGCGCACTAAGCGCATACTTAAATCGACCACGAAAGGGGTTGAGTGCCGCTATGCCGCCAAAGCGTCGCGTAGAGCGTCAGCGATGTACACAAAGGCGTCGTGAGCGGCCGGAATCATCGACATGCTGAAGAAGCCGTGGAACAGGCCTTCAAAACATTTGTAAGTAACGGTGACGCCCGCAGCCGACAAAGTGTCTGCGTACACTTTCGCTTCATCGCGAAGTGGGTCAAACCCGGCGGTAACGATCAAGGCGGGAGGCAGCCCCTTGTGGCTTTCAGCAAATTGGGGTGAAGCCCGCGGATGAGTTAGATTGCCAAGAGGCATGTATTGATCAAAAAACCAGTCAATCGACCTTCGGGTTAAGAAGAAACCGTCTCGAAAATACTCGTGGGAAGGTGTGCTTCTTGTGAAGTCTGTGGGTGGGTAGATTAAACACTGGAAAATAGGCATACGCGGGTCGCCTTTTAGGTCTAGGCAGATGACGGTGCTCAGGTTGCCACCCGCGCTGTCACCGGCGACCGCCATTCGAGCGGGATCTCCGCCAAAAGAAGCCGCTCTTTCATGAACCCAAAGGTAAGATGCGAGCCCGTCGTCGGGGGCCGCGGGAAAAGCGTGTTCAGGCGATAGGCGATAGTCAACTGCGACCACAACGGAGCGGGTAAGATCGGCAAGGTGCGCACACTCGTTGTGGTGGGAGCGAAGCGACCCAAAAACATACCCTCCGCCGTGGTAATAAACGATGATGGGAAGGGGCCCTGAAAGGCTTTTATCGCGGTAAACGCGCGCTCGAATAACTCGCCCAGGTAGACGCAACACTTCATCGTGGAAGGAGATATGGGTAGGTACGGGCCGACTTATCACCGCCCCTTGATCATCCATCATGGCTCGGGCTTTTTGAGGTCCGAGAGTGGGCCAATCGGCCTGATGGAAGACATTCGACAAGGAGAGCAACATGTGCATGTCAAGGTCCATCGCGTAACCTTCAGGTGCGCATTTGGGTGCTCCAAACAAGGCACTTTTGAGCGACGGAGGCAGCTTTAACAGGCTTTGAAAAGAGGAACGTTGGAAGTCGGCAACAAGGGTCATGTTCTACTTTCCAGTCGCGGCTCGCACGCCGAGATCGATACTGACAGAGACGCTGACGGCGATGCTTGTGCCAATCACGTCCCACAAAAAATCCTTCCAAGAAGGGCGGCCGAGCCCGAGCGCATCGGCCACTTCTTTGGCGAGACCCACCCCAATTCCACACGAAGCGGCAATGGCCGCGCGACCTGCCACATCTTGAGTGAGTTGAGTGGCAATGCCGTATCCACCCCCGGTAATGGCAGCCGAAAACCCGAGGTGAAGTGCTTTGTCTGTGCCCCACCAAGGGTCGGGATCGGGAGGTTGTTGAGCGTGTGCCTGATTTGCTGAAAGCAACGCAATCGATAAAATGGGAGCGGCAAACACGCGATGAATCAACGCCACTAAGTGATGGTACGAGTCGGTGGGGTAAAATTCAACTACAACCGCGGCGCGACGGCTGAAACGTCACGCAACGACCGGACACAAGGTTAGAATGGGTAGATTGGGCGGCCAAAGGACTTGACCGCCCAAATGGGTAAACTCACTTGAGGTCGAGTTTGCCGCCGAGTTTTTCGCGAATGAGGTCACCGATGGTGCCGGCTGCCGGCCTATCGTCCTCACCCTCAACCTTCTTCTTCTTCTTGCCCGAAGTATCGGCGGGCGCGAGCTTTTCGGCACCGACGTTCTTCATGGTCAAGAACAGGCGGCGCTCGATCGTGTCGAGGCTGGAAACCTCGCACTTGACCTTGTCACCGACCTTGATCTTCCCACCTTCAGGTTCTTGAACATCACCTGTGGAGATGAGGCCCTCAACCCCTTCACGGAGGCGAACAAACACACCGTAGTCAACCACGCTGATGACCTTGGCGTCGTCAAACACCCGGCCCATGGGGAACTCGGTGAGCATTGTCGGCCACGGATCATCCCACAGCTGCTTGATACCGAGCGACACCTTCTTCTCATCGTGGTTGATGGAGAGGATGATCGCTTCAACATCGTCGCCCTTGTGGTAGAGATCCGAGGGGTTGTTGACGCGCACGGACCACGAGAGATCGCTCTTGTGAACCATGCCGTCGACTCCCTCTTCGATCCCGACGAAAACGCCGTAATCGGTGAGTGAGCGCACCTTGCCGGCGATTTTGTCACCGGGGTGATATTTGTCGGTGAAGAGCATCCACGGATCGGGCTCAAGCTGCTTGAGACCGAGGCTGATGCGCTTGGCGCGAGCGTCAACTTCAAGAACCTGACACTCGATTTCTTGACCCACTTCAAGAAGCTTGGAGGGATGTTTGACCTTTTTGGTCCAGCTCATCTCGCTCACGTGAATGAGGCCTTCGACACCGGGCTCCAGCTCGACGAACGCGCCGTAATCGGTGATCGACATGACCTTTCCGCGAACCTTCTTGCCGGCCGGATAAGCCTCCTCGGCGTGGTTCCACGGATCTTCTTGAGTTTGCTTGAGGCCGAGACTGACTCTCTCGGTTTCAGGGTTGTACTTGAGGACTTTGACAGTGACTTCATCGCCGACCTGGAAAACTTCGGACGGGTGATTGACACGTCCCCAGCTCATGTCGGTGATGTGGAGCAAACCGTCAATGCCGCCGAGGTCCACGAACGCACCGTATTCGGTGATGTTCTTGATGGTGCCTTTGACAACCATGCCCTCGGTGAGCACTTCGAGCGTCTTTTGCTTTTGCTCGTCGCGTTCGCGCTCCAAGAGTACGCGGCGAGAAAGCACGATGTTACCGCGCTTTTTATTGAACTTGATGACCTTGAATTTGTAGGTCTGCCCAATCAGCTTATCGAGATTGCGGATGGGCCGCAGATCCACTTGCGAACCGGGGAGGAAGGCTTTTACGCCGCCGCGAATGGTGACGGACAAGCCGCCCTTCACGCGTTGGCTGATGGTGCCTTCAATCAGTTCGTCCGCCTCGCAGGCGTTTGAGATCTCGTCCCACACCTTCATCTTGTCGGCTTTTTCTTTCGACAAGGTGACGAGGCCGTCGTCATTTTCGCGACTCTCGATGTACACATCGACGCGATCGCCTGCTTTCACAGCCGATTGACCGGCCGCGTCTGCAAACTCACGCAGAGGGATTACGCCCTCACTTTTGCCGCCGATGTCGACGACCACGGCGTCGCGTCCCACGCTGACGACCGTGCCGGAGATAATTTCACCTTCGCGCGCGAAGTCGCCGTTTTCGACGCTCTTTTCGAACAACGCGGCGAAGCTGTCTCCGCCCGCCATTTCAAACGATTCTGTCATAAAGTTTCTCGAAGACCATCCTTCTCTCTCCCCCTTGCCGGAGGAGAGGGCGGGGGCCTTAGATCGGCCGCCGTTCCCTGTCAAACGGGGAAAGAAGTCCGTCCTCCATTTCGTGAATAGCGTCGAAAGCGTCGAGGGTTCTGTGGTCGTGCGTCACCACCACAACCGCGGTTCCGAGTTCGTGCGCGACGTGCCGAAAGAGCTGCATCACGTCGCGGCTGCGGTGGCTGTCGAGGGCCGCTGTGGGCTCGTCGGCAAGCACCAGCTTGGGCTCCATCGCGAGGGCGCGTGCGATGGCGACGCGCTGCTGTTGGCCACCGGAAAGTTCATCAGGCATGTGGTGCGCTCGGTCTTTGAGGCCCAAATAGCCGAGCAGGTGAACCGCTTTTTCGTGCGCTTTTTTGCCTGAAACGCCGTTGATCTCAAAGGCAACAAGCACGTTGTCGAGGGCATTTAAGAAGGGCACGAGATTGGCTTTTTGAAACACAAATCCAATGTGCGTTCGGCGTACTTGAGCGGCATCGACAAGAAGTTGTCCATCTTTAACTACCTGCATTCCACCGAGAGAAACGTTGCCTGTGTCGGGAGCCTGCAAAAGACCGAGCACGGTGAGAAGGGTAGATTTTCCCGAGCCGCTCGGGCCGAGCAACGCTGAAACTTCTCCCTTGGACACGTGCAGCGACACATCGCGAAGGGCCGAAACCGCCGTTTCACCCTCGCCGTACGTTTTATTGAGGCCTGTCGCTTCAATTGCAAACATGATGTTTTACCCCGCCAAGATGGTTGTTGCAGGAATGCGAAGCGCTCGCCGAACTGCCGCGATGCTGGCGAGAAGCGCAATTGCGATCGACAGCGCAAAAGAGACAATGAGTTCTTCACGCCCAACGATCACGCGCCTCGGAAACGCCGGAAAAGCCACTTGCGAAAGGAGCAGCGCTACGCCGAAAGCGAGAAGGGACAACGTGAGTGATTGTTTCACGATCATCCCCACAACAAGGGACAACTTGGCTCCCATCAGTTTGAGAAGCGCAATTTCACGCGCTTTTGAGACAGTCATGTTGAAGATGACAAGCGACACAACAATGCCCGAAACAATGGCCAAGAGCGCTCGAAAGAGGCCTATTTGGCGGCGCGCTTTATCGATCACACCTTCAAGCAAAAAAGACTTTTGCTGGTCAGTTGTGTACACATCAATGTCATCCCATTTGGCAATGTGACCGCGGACAAACTCCAGTGTGGCTTTGTCTTTCACATTCACAAGAACGGCCGATACTCCGGGTGAACTGAGAGAAATTCCACCGGCGCGCGCCACTCGCAACGCTTCGGGTGCGAGATAACGTTGAATGAGATCGGCATCGCGCTCGGTGACAAAACCGAGCGCATCGCCGCCGGACGCAACAAGGCCTTTTCCAATGCCCACAACGCGGTAGTCGCGGTCGCCCAAACGCAGTGATTCACCGATGGAAAGGCCAAGTGTTTTATCCACAACAATTTCATCGTGCGGTGTGGATAAAAACCGACCCTTTTCGAGTGTTAAACGCTCGCCCCGATCTTCAGGCCACGAAAGACCGACAAGCGACAGGCGAAGCGTTTTGCTATTGTGTACAGGTTGAATGGTGAAGGTTGAAAAAGGCCGGCTTGATGAAACGCCCGGCACAGCCCGCGCCCTTGTTTCAAGGCTTTCAGGGATAACGGATCGCTCGGCAAAAGGTCCGCGGGTGCCTTTTTGTACAATCCACAGATCGGTTTGCATGGTGTCCACAAGGGCCGTGGCCTCCACGACCATGCCTTTGTAAATTCCACCCATGGCGAGCACGATGGTAAACAGAAGACCAAGGCCCACGCCGGTTGCCAAAAAACGCTGCCACTGATGGGCAATGTCGCGGTATGCGAGATTCATGATTTGGCCTCGTTGGCGACTTTATTTGGAAGCGACCAGAGTGACAGTTGCATCGGCGCGCTGGCCAAAAACAAGCCTTTGGGGCAGCTGCACAAGCTGAAGATCCACGAGGATCTCATGCGTTTGCCGGTCTGCCTCCACAGCGATTCTGTCCACTTTGGCAACCAGAGGTTCTGTGGGGTTGCCTCGCAGTGTAACTGTGGCCGACTGACCTTCACTCAACCGGGCAATCACTGTTTCGTCCATCCATGTTCGAGCCCAAACTTTGCGCGTTGAAGCAACGACAAGAATGGGTTGGCCCGCGCCGACAACATCGCCGGGTTCGCGAACACGCTTGACCACAACCCCGTCAACTGGGCTTATCACTGTGGTTTCACCGCTGCGGTGATCTTCAATTGCCACCATCGCGCGTGCGGCCTGAACTGTGCCACTGCCCTGTTTTTTTGCGGCGATGGCCATTTGCAATTCTGCCGCGGCGCGATCGGCTTTTTCTACCGCGTTGTCGCGCTCAACCTCGGTTGCAACACCGGATGTAAAAAGGCTCTCCGTGCGCTTTTTCTCCCGCAACGCGGCGTCAAGGGTGACGCGCGCTCGGGCAATGTCGGCCTCGGCTTTTAAAATAGCAGTTTGCGCCAAATCAACACCACGTTTGGCGGACGTGAGGTGTTTTTGCCGCTCTTCGGGATCAAGCTCGGCGAGCGTTTCACCCTGTTTGATTAACTGGCCTTCGTGAACAAGCACTTTGGCAAGGCGACCGGGCAGCGTAAATGCCACGTTGACCTGAGACTCACTCTCAATTGTGCCGGTGCCGATCGCTTCATTCACAACGGGTGGAACAAGCGCGGGCGCAGCCTCCGCAGGCAACATTTTTGTTTTTGCAATCGCTACCCCAAGAGCCGCTCCAACCACCAACAGGAGGACCGGCCAAAAGCGAGTGATGCTCTTTTTTCGATTGGGTGTTTTCATAACGGTTTTGACACCTCGGCACTACCTACTGAGGAGCAACATGAGCCCTTCTCGAATGTGGGGCCGAGCGGGCAAATCCAGCCTTTTTTTGCTGCTTTTTACAGCCTTTTCGGCCGTGTCGGCCGAGGGCTCTGCGTTCATTCGCGCGGCGTCAAAAGCGGCAACTTGAATGGTCCCCATAACAACCGTTGTGAGGACAGACGCGGGGATATCGTTGCGAACTTGACCGCGCGACTGGGCTTCTGAGATCGCCTGTTCTAAAAACGAGCGACTTTGCATGACAGCGGCGCGGAGTTTTTGAGCGGCCTGTTTGGGGAGAGCGAGAGCGAATTGCTCCGACAAAACAAGCCTCAAAATGCCAACGTGTTCACCCACAGTGGCCGCGCGGGCATCGACAAACCGTGCAATGCGCTCACGCGGGGGAAGGTGGTCGGGTGGGTAAGCGGCGGAGAGAAGCTCGTCTACCCTATCCACAACGGCAATCAACACTTCATCCATAGAGGCGAAGTGCCGAAAAAGCGCGCCGGTGGTGAGGCCCACGGCATCGGCAACGAGGCGCGTGGACAGCTCGGCAATGCCACGGGTGGCGATGAGCTTGAGGGCTGCATCGGCGATTTCAACGCGGCGAAGTTCGGTGGAGCGGCGCTCGGCGGCCATGGGTTAGTAAGTAACCGCTTACTTACTTTGCGTCAAGCATTTTTTCTGTGCTTGCGTTTGTGGGCCGAGCGGCCTTTTATTCGGTCAATGGGAAACGCGGCAACAGTTCATCATTTGTATACAGGCCTGCTGTTGTGTACACTAACGCTCGGGTGCGAGCCGGCTGTCGAACCCAAAGTGCCTTGTTCGCCGTGTGCGCCGGTGACGGCAACAGCGGCAGTCGACACGCCGCCCGCCCCTGCGAGTGCACCGATTTCTTATGGCGAAGCGCTCACCGACGCGCAAACGGCGCTGCCAAGTGAAGTTGTAAAAGACCTTGTTGCGATTGCGCCGGGACAGTCGGACCTTGTTTGGAAGGGAGAAGGCGAAAGTCAACGTGTACTCACCGTGACGTGGACTTCGTACAAGGGCTACGACAGTGAAGTGGGGAAAACCCTTCCTTTGGGCCGCGAAACGTGGATCACTCCGGCTCCGCAACTGAAGAATTTTTGCAAAGGCAAAGCGACCGATCCCAAAGCGCTGTCGGCGAGATTGGAGCAACTGCTCGGGTTGCCCGCCGGCTCGGGAAAAGACCGAGTGGTGGAGTTGTGGGTGCTTCCCAAAGACCTATTTCGGCCGTGCCCGGATCCTGAGATTACCGATCACGAGTGTGGTGTTGACTTTCCCGCGCCTTCCACCCGCGTGTCCGTGAGCGCGGAACACGTCACCTGGTTCACAGACCTGAAAAGCAAGAGCTATGGGGCGCAGGGCTATCCGTGGACGCGTCTTGGGTACACATACGATTGGGGCGGCCCCAAGGTGGGGCTGAGCGAGTTTGTGATTGTGAAGGGCGCGGAGATTGGGGTGGAGAAAGTGTACACAACCGAGGAGTATTGCCGGTAGCGCAACGCTCCGGGCCCTCTGCATGGAGTCCTATGGTGTACGCAGCCTCAACGAAAACGTGAAACCGGCAAAGGCTCGGCCCGGCGTTCCACAGCCGATGTCATGGCTTGGCGCACACTTTTCATAGAAAAAGGCGCGCCCCCTATTGAAACTTGGGGTCAAATGTTGCTACGGAAGAAGAACCTTCTTCGCCCTCTCAACCCCGCAACTGTTGCAGGCCATGGCGCACATTACTGAAAGCTTTGGAGTGATCGAAGTTGTAAGCCTCTCGTCGCGTTCTTCGGCGTTCAGTTTGGGCGATCGCGTGCAGCTGATTTTCCGCCCGATCGACGCGCCCAACCCGCCGTACAGCCTGAAGGTGATTTCGCCGACGGGGTCGATGATCGTGGACACGATCATTCGGTCGCTTCCCACGGGAGAGCCGCAGAGCGCGCCGCCGTTTGAGTTTTCGCCGTCGACCAAAGGCATTTACCGGGTTGAAATTCGCGAGAGCAAAACGCGCGCAGAAGGCATTGCCAAGCTCCAAGTGGGTTAGTTCTCTGAATGCGGCGAGCCCGCTGGCTGGCTCGTTGCAATCACCTGAAGTCGCCAAACGCCGCCGGTTGAAATTTCTTCGAAACGCAGTGTTCTCAGGCGGATAACCGGCGAGAGCGCGGCGCTTCAGGTTTCTTGTGCGCTTTCGGAAATGTGTACACGTGTACACATGTACACATCTACCAGCGGACGGGTGACTTCTTATTTTCCGGCGTCGCCCGATTGACGTTTTTCGGAGGTCGGGCCGCCGTGCGCGTCGCCGTCGCGGTCGGTGAACGACTCGGGCGTTCGCCCCTCGGCGCTCACAACCTTGGGTGCGGGGGGCAGCGGCGGAAGCCCCGCAGCGGGTCGATAACCGGGCTTGCGGTATGTGAGAATGGCTTGGCGTTGGTGATTGGTCGGCTTGGCTTGGCCGGGCGGCGGGCATTGATCTCGGAGCCAATAGACATCAAACGCCACCAATTCATCATTGGGGTTTCCGGTTTCTTTATGCCAGCGCAATAGATAATCTTTTAAACCGTCTCGATACACTTTATTGCGATCAAGCCTGATTCGATTGAAATAGTCTTGTCGTATTTGCCCAAGACCGAGACCGCGGGCGTCGGAGAGATCGAGATCGGGGGCTTCACCGGTGAACGGATCGATATGCCGCCCATCAATGGTAATGGCATCAATCGAAACGGATCCGTCGTCGGTAATGGGATTGGCGGCAAACATACCCCAGCCCTGAAACATGCGCGGATAGGCCACCGTGGCAGCCATATACGGTGGCATTTTGGGCTTGAGTTGAGGGGGAAAACACTTGTTTTCAATAAACACTTGAAAGACCGCGCACGTTGCCAAATAAGCAATCAACGTTTCACGCGCGGTAATGCGAGCGCCGGCGAGCCGAAGTCCAAACGGGGTGTCGGCTTTGATAAGAGCAGTGCCCTGTGCGGCCAATGTGAGCCCGAAGAAACGAGCGAGTGACTCGCGCCGCGATGGCAACATCGAAAGAACAAGCGGCAAAACCCCCAACGTGAGCACCGAGGCGATTGGGTAGATAAATCTACCTGCCGGAAGAAGGCGAACCACGCGACGGAGCGCGGCGCCGTCTTGCAGCTCCGGCCCATTGGGGAGGGTGAGCGCGATAAACGGTGGGTTTGCTTTTTCAGGATCGGAGGGCGTAAACGTGAGGAGATCGAGCCCGTCAAGCCTGGCCAAAAGGCGACCAACGGCAAACGCAAGGGGAGACGAACGGTCGAGAATCACCTCCACCGGATGAGCCTTTTTCTTATACCAGGTGGCAAGGTCTGCCCATGTTTCGGGGCGAGGCAACAGGTACGACCAGCAGATCATAAACCACGAAAACGGCCCCAGGCGAAACATGGTACCGAACAGACCGTGGAGGACGTGCATACCTACCATGGCAAACGGGCGGGTATAGCGGCGGCCGTAAGGCGACAAAATCCACGCGCAGATGAGCGCCTCCAGCGACAACACAGCCCACGAAATAATGCGCGTGAACCAGAGGGGCATCCACTCGCGGAAAAAGACGGCAAGGCCGGTGACCATGCGGTCGAGATGCAACACGTAGTGAACGGTCATGCCCGTGCGCCAGATATGGCCGCTCTTGTTGACCACATTGAAGAAGTAAATGAGCGCAATGTTGACTGTCGCGAGCAAATAGACGGCGCTGACTTCAAGCTCAAATTTGTCGGCCGGACGAAACCGGTGGTTCAGATCTTCCCATGTTTGTTCTTTGTGTTCGCGGAACGATCGGAGAAGAGCGTCCACTGAAAACGCCTGCCCATGGGCATGAGCGTTGTCCACCCGGCGAGGAGGTTGACCACGACATAGCCGCCGTTTTCTATTAAAACGAGGCGGTTATCCATGCTGGTTACCATCAAGAACGACAGGATTGAAAAGAGTCGGGTTTTATACCCGATCATGTAGAGGAAATAACAAAGGGTGGCGATCCCGAAGAGGATGTGCACTTCAGCGAGGGAAGACGCCGAATTCCAAAGGGTGAAGTTGTGACCTGAAAACGGTTTGAATAGAAGAAAATGGTTGGTTAATACTCCCGTGTTTGCATAAAAATACCGAGCCTCATTCCAGTGGCGAAGGCTGTCGCCCACGAGCAAAAATCCGAGCACCCAGCGCAACATTCCAAGGGTTCGCGGGTCGGCATTGCAATAATGCTCATGAATCCACCGCCGATGGTAAATGCCAATTCCAAGCGGGATCACGGCAAAACCGGCAGTCAGGTCCGACAGAGTTACCCACGCGTTGTACACGCCGTCGAGGGGAGGCCAGGCGAGGGAGAATGTGCCAAACCACTCGCGTTTGAAACCTACCCAATACCAAACCGCCGCGACGGCGATCATGGGTAGACGAAACGCAAAAAACAGAAGTATCTTTTTCCAAATTGGGTAGTTTGGATGAAAAAGGGCAGAAATGGTGGCGCCGAAAAAGGCGACAAGGATCGTGGCAATGAGGCTTGAAACAATGGTGGCGCCGGCAAACTGAAGGGCTTCACCGGGTTCTTTGCCCGCATGGTAAGATGCGACGAAAGCGACGATCGCAACAAACGGTGTACACCCGGCGACAAAAGGTAAAACAGGCCGCGAGGGGCCGAAGATACTTGTCCAGTACTCTCCGCCGTCGTCCTGCGCCGCGATTCGGCTGTCAGGTTTCATGGTATTTCACCGAATGAGCGAAGGTTTAATGATGGGGAGTTTCATGTCGCCTTTGCCGCCGCGCGAAAAAGAAAAGATCTTGTCGCGACCGGTGATTTCAGGGGTGTTTGAGCCGGGGGGCGGCAACTTGTACACAATCCAGTAGGCGTCGAGGCCGGCAATTTGGTTTTCAGCCGGTTCAATAGCCCAGTTGGGGCCACCTTTTTGGGCAAGGTAGTCTCGAAGCAGCTTTTCAGTTTCGGCGGGCATGTCGCGCTTGCGAATGCGATCGGTGTAGGCCGACCAATATTGACCCATGCGAAAGTGCGGTTTGTCGACCACAGGGGGTTTGCCGGTGAGAGTATCGACAGAGAGTCCACCTCGGGTTTGGGCGTCGACAATAAACACGCCGTCTTCCGACGGCGGCTCGGGAGCCAAGAGGGAGAAGTTGCAGGCCGAGCGCGACCAACCGGTGAGCGCTGCAAACACACGGTATTGAGGTATAGAAAGCGCTGCGGGCCACGGGTTGGCTTTGCCTGTTTGAGCGAGGACCGCGAGTAGAAATGCAACGGAACCCACTTCGCGAACCAGGCCCGTGAGCGCACGTTTCATTCGAACAGCGGGGGCCACCTGATGGGTAGATGGGCCTGCCGGATCGTTGGATGTTTTCTGAGGCACTCCACAGGCGCCGAGGCCCACGCTTTCAGAGATGTTCATGCGCTTTTGAGCGACTTTTTGATAGAGCGCATTCCAGATTCCGGCCGTGCCGGGGATGACCAAGGGGATGAACAGCAAAAAGCCCAGAGGCAGTGAGCGGAGTACCTTGGCAACCGCTCTTGACTCGGTATAAACCTCCCCTTTTTCGTCAACCGCAATCACTGTATTGGAAGCGAGTTCGTCGGTGATTTTCTCGGGCAAAGGTGAGGTTTCTATACCCGACTTACCTCGGCGGTATAAAACGCGTCCGCCGGACTCATCGGCGGTGGATCGGTAAGGTGCACCGGGCGAACGAGGCGGCGTGTCTAGAAGGTTGTTGCCCTGGAAAGTGAGGTGGCCTCGCAGGTCGAGCCGCGCAAGCAGACGCGCAATCCAAAGGCAAATTCCGCAATCGGCGTCGTAGATGACGGTGAGCGAGCGGCCCTTTTTGGTGTTTGACTGGTAAGATTGCCAGGTGTCTGTGGAGATGGCGAGAAAAGCCGCCGCTGTGAGGGTTGTACCCCACAAGCCGAATTGGAAAAGCAGGGTGTACGAAAGGCCGTAAACGAGCATGAGCCAAAACGCACCCGGGCGAACGAGACGAGGCAGCGGTATAAATAGCAAGACCGGAATTGCAAACGGCGCATATCGCAGCACAAACGACCAAGCTGAAAGCAGAGCCGACGGCGCACCGCGAACCAATATTCCAACATCGGAAACGGTGCGTTCTACCCACAACGCGTAGTGGAGCGCGGTACCTGACTGCCACTTGGGCCCCACCTGCTGGCGGGTAATGGCAATGTAGATAATCGTCAGGTGCAGCAATACGGCAAGTGCCGCGAGGGAAGTGGGGCTCCAACCGGGTGAGCGTTCGGCGTCGATTGCCTCTTCAGAAGAGGGTGTTTGATCATTGAGGTCGGTTGCGTCTTTTTCTTTTTTGCGATTGAACGAATTACGTAATGAGTCGATTGAAAATCGGCTTCCACAGGGCAAAAAAGCCGTGGCGATTAACAGGGGAAGAGCGAGCGAAGTTGCCGGCGTTTCAATAAAAATGTTGCGGCCGACAAAACTGACGAGAATAAAAATGGATACAATATGAAAAACGCGAGTATGAAATCCTATTAAAAAGAGCAGGTAAACAAGGAGCGCCAATAAAAATCCAACCCGCGCTTCACCCGGGGTTGAAAACGCGTGGAAAACGCTCCAAACGCGCTCGGGCGGGTCTTGTTTTAGAACGTGGTAGAGGTGCGCGTGATTGGGAAGAGCGCCTTCATTTGAATAAAACGAGCGAATTAGAGGCCATCTTTCACACCAATCGCCGATTAGCGCAATGGCCATAACAATACGAAATAGGCCAAGCGAGCGCGCATCTATTCGCAGGTAAGTTTGGCGAACCTTATGAAATAAGCTCACGGGGATTTGTCCTCGACGCGAAAGCGATAAGCCTCTTCATGCTCAACGGGTGGCAAGATGGGCGCGCGAAGTAGCAATGCCCGCACCCCCCAGAGATCGTTAAAAACTCGATATCGGAGGGCTGTTTCGTCGAGGTAATCAACCCCCGATGAACCGCCCGTTCCCACCCGACGCCCAATGACGCGTTCAACCATTCTGGCGTGGCGCTGGCGCCAAATGATGATGGCCTGTTCCAACTCAAGCAGGCAGTCAATCACTTCACGCGCCCACGCGAGACGCGGCAATTCACGGTAGCTCTCCAAAAACACGGCGGCGGCGCGCACATCACGGCGTTTGCGCTTGGTTTCAACATCGGCGGCGGGGTCATCTTCGGCAAAAAGAAATGCCTCTGCGGCGGCCATTTCACGCTCGTAGCGAGCGCGAATTTCATCTGCGTCGACCACCGAGCCGGCGGCTGTCATGGCCAGGTGCATGCGGGCTTCCGCATCTTTTTTATGGGCATTGAGGAAGGCGCGGAGAAAATCAATGGTGCCCTGTTCGCTGTGCGAACCGCCGTAAATGGGAGTGCGCGTGAGCCACTCGTATACGGCTTCTTTGAGCGTGGGCCGATCTGACATGCGCTTTTGAACGCGAACAAGGGCCGACGACGGTTTGCCCCCCTCCCCTTTCAGCGCTTCAAGAAAGCTCTTTTGTTTACCCAGAGGAACACGGGTGGCGTCTTCAAGCCCAAGCATCACTTCAACTTCACGCACCTGCGCCGATTGAAAACCGCTCGCGGGAATGAGCTGATCGCGAAACTCCAAGTAGTCGCGCGTGGTGAGCGTTTCGACAACTTTGAAGTGCGAAGCGGCCTGCTCGAAGATCGTCACAATGCGCTTGAACGACCGGACGGCCGCTGAAAGTTGCACGTCCGGCACTGGATTTTGGTGAAAAACGTTGCGCGCTTGAACGATCTCGCGGAGCGCGAGCTTGAACCAAAGTTCGTAAACTTGATGAACGGTGATGAACACCACTTCATCGTTTGTGAGTTTGGACTCGTCGTCGCCGATACCACCCTGCAACGCGAGGAGTTGCTCCACGCGAATGTAATCCCAGTAGTTCATGAAGGCCGCCGCTCGAAAGCAATGCGTGGACCCGACGCTCAATGCTGCGTGCGTCGGGGCGAGCGGAGTTTACTCGCCGGATCACGAGAAACGGAAGCGATGCGTGAGACGAAACCGCGACAATTCTTCGAGGCAAAAAGGTCATGATCTTGGCGTGCGCAAAGGGCGCGCATCCCGGCGCATCGAATGCACGCGCGCGCTCTGAATGCGCGGCCGCTGCGTACACTATTGAGGCTGGGGAGGCTGCTGATCGGGTGGCGTTGGATCGGGTGGAAGAGCGCCGGGGAGCGCTTTTTCGCCGCCTTTTTCGAGATCGATGGGGGGCCCCGCGCTCACAAGCTCGGCGCGTTCAAACGAGGTGCCCGCCTCAGCCTCAATGGCCACAATGCCCACGTTGGGGCAAAACGTTGTGGTGTAGCGAGCGCGCCGATCACCGCCGCGCTCTTCAACAACGCGTACACAATCTCGGTAGCTGCCGGCTTTGACGTCAATCACCACGGCAACGTCTTCGATCACGGCGCGGCCGCCGTTTTGTCCGCGAAACGTTGTGCCGACGGCAATGGGCGCGGCGAGCACAAAATCTCCCGACGGGTCGAGAGTGACGCCGGCGGATGTGTACACAAATCGTTTTTTTCCGGTGGGGAAAACAAGTTCACCGCGGGTTTGATCGGTGCGGTGTACACGTGCGATGAGAATCCCTTTTTCGCCGCTTTCGTTGGTGGTTTCGTAATGAAAAAGCGTGCCGTCGACGAGTGGGAAAAAGCGTTCGGCGTCGGTCTGGGATGAAACTCCCACAGCGCCGTTGGTCGGCGCGAGCAGCTGGGATTTGTTTGCGTCGCTGCTGGATCCGCAGGCGGCACATGCGTACACAAGGAGCGCCGAGGCTGCGTGGGCCCAAAGAGATGCGGCACCGGAGCGCGGGCGGCTAATGAGCATGGGGCTGCGTCCAGTAGTAGCCGGCCAGCACGACCAAGAGCACAAAGGCGATGGCCACGAGCGCTTTCGCAAGCGGATCGGGCTCCATGCGACGAAGCAGTTCACGCGCCGAGGAGCGCAGTTCGGCGTTTTCTGTTTCGTCTTTCAGGAGCGCCTGAGCTTCACGGCGCGCGCTTTGGTAGTTGCCGGCGTTGAAAAAAGCGAGCGCGCGATCGAGGCGGGGTTCTTTGGGAAAAGTGCGCGCAAATACGGGGCGCTCGACAGTCGGCTCAGACGCCATTTTCAGACTCTACCACGAGCGGGCGGAGCCTTCCGACCATCGCAATGTGTACACAATGAAAAAGGCTCTAGGCGGCTTTTTCGTCGGAGTCGTCGCTTGCGGGAGCAGCTGCGGGACGGGCGCCGATTTCTTCTTCGTACTTGGCGTTGCGTTCGTTTTGCCAAGCCGCCTTGGGTGAGTCACCGCGGAAGATGTGAATAGCGTCGTAGGGGCAGTCGAGTTCACACAAGGTGCAGCCGACGCACTTTTTGGTGATCACTTCTGAAACGGGGAAGTGATGGCTGCTCTTGAGCGACACCATTTCAAGCGCGTCGAACGGGCAAGCCCACACGCACCATTCACACCCCACGCACGACTGCAAATCGACGTAGGCCCGTGGGCGCGCGGCGGGCTTGAGCATTTCACAGAGATTGCCCTCGTTGTCGTAGATCGCTTCATCCGGGCAAACGACGCCGCACGCTCCGCAGTCGATGCAAAGTTCGGGGTCGATCACGTGCAGGAGCTTGCGTTCGCCTGTGATGGCGGACGTGGGGCAACGCTTCATGCAAGCAGTACAACCGGTGCAGTTTTCTGTGATGATGAAGGCCATGTCAGTTTGTATTTAGGGGCTTTGGGGCCCCGGGGGAAGGTACCCTACCCCAAGCGGAGAAAGTCCTCGGACGAAAAAAAATCGTTTCATCCGAGCGGCGTTTGGCAAAGGACAGTCAGAGCGACAATCCCCACGCGATCAAGGCGGCGCGAACTTCAGCGGCCGATAGGCACGTGGCGACTTGAGGTCGGGTGTCTTTGCCGGGCTCGCCGCGAAACCACACAGCCAGCATTCCAGCAGCGACGGCACCGTCCACGTCCACGGCGTGGGCGTCGCCGATATGAACAATGGAGTGCGTGGGAACGCCGAGCTTTTGTGCACACCAATCAAAGATTCCACGGGCCGGCTTTTCAATTCCCAACGCGCCTGAATCGGCGATGGCGGCGAAAGGGGATGACCAACCCAGCTCGGCAACAAGTTGGGCAAGGCGTCCCTCGGAGTTGGAAACGATGCCTTGGACAATGCCGGCAGAGTGGCAGTCTCGAACAAGCTCCATCATGCCCGGAACGGGTTTGCGCCAGAGGTTTCGAGCGGGTTGGTCAAGCCACAAAAAGTCGGTGAGTTCTGAAACGGCGGACGGGCTGACTCCGGCTCCGCTGAGCACCTGCGCCATAAACGTTTTCCATGGGTGACCGCCGGCCCCGCCGCGAACAGCGTTGTTGTACGCAGTCCAGGCGGCGGGGATGGCGCTATCGATGGCGTCGGGGGCTACAGAGTGGCCTTTTTCGAGGAGCTTTTGGGCCAAAAACCGTGGGTCAAGATCGGCCAGTGTGGTGCCGAAGTCCCAGGTGATTGCCAGCGCCTTTTGGGAAGGATCCACAAGTGTCATTCGACGTACATGGCCTCAATTTCGTCGGCGAAGTTTTTGGCAACCACGCGGCGTTTGACTTTGAGGCTGGGAGTGAGTTCACCCGTTTCTACCGTGAAAGCGCGGGGCAAAATGGTGAACTTTTTAATTGTCTCCACTTTGGCAAGAGTGGTGTTGACTTGGTCAATGGCTTTTTGAACATCCGCCTTGACTGCCGCGGACTTGTGGGGTTCTTCTGAAATGCCATTATCCTGGCAGAATTTCTTTGCCGCGTCGGGGTCAAGCGTAACAAGCGCTGTGAGGTATTTGCGGCGATCGCCGATGACCACCGCTTCTGAAACAAGCGGGTGGTTTTTAATGGCACCTTCAATGTTGGCGGGAGTGATGTTTTTGCCACCGCTGGTGATGATAATTTCTTTCTTTCGGCCGGTGATTGAAAGAAATCCGTCAGGGTCAATGGCACCGAGATCGCCTGAATACAACCAGCCGTCTTTGAGCGTTTCGGCCGTGGCTTCAGGCTCTTTGTAATAGCCCAAAAAGACGTTGGGGCCTTTTACAAGGATTTCACCGTCCTCGGCGATTTTAACGGTGACTCCGGGAATGATGGGGCCGACGGATCCAAACTTGGTTTTTCCGGGGCGATTAAAGCTTGTGGGGCCCGTGTCTTCAGACTGGCCGTACACTTCAAGAACGGTGATGTCGAGTCCTGAAAAGAACTCCAACACTTCTTTTGCGATGGGTGCCGCACCACTGACGCACACGCGGACTTTTCCAAGGCCGATGGCGGGTTTGACTTTTGAGTACACAAGCTTGTTGAAGATGCGATATTGCGCCTGGAGGGCGAGGCCGGGTGCTTCACCGCGATTTCGAATGTCTGAGACTTGCCTGCCAACGGCGAGCGCCCGCTCCGCGATGAGCTTTTTCGCTCCTGTTGCGGTGGCCATTTTGCCGGAAATTCCGCTGTGAAACTTTTCCCAGATGCGCGGAACGCCAAAGAAGAGAGTGGGCTCCACTTCTTTGAGATTTTCGGGCACCTTTTCAAGCGATTCAGCAAAATACACTGCGTATCCTGCGGTGATGGCGCCGTGGATGGTAAACATCTGCTCTGCGATATGGGCGAGGGGCAGATACGAAAGCGTTCGATCGTCGGGGCGACTGTCAACGAGCTGGCGCGCAACTCCCGCTGTCCAAGACAGGTTTTGATGCGAGAGCATGACGCCTTTGGGCGGCCCTGTGGTGCCGGAAGTGTAGATGAGAGTGGCGAGCCCGGCGGGCTCAATGGCATCTACGGTGTTGTCGATTTCGGAAGTTGGAACGCTGTCCCCTTTGGCAAGAAACTCTTCCCACGTGAGAGCGCGGGGATCGTCAATTTTGGGGGCGCCCTGCATGAAGACAACGTGCTTGAGAAGTGGCAGTTTGTCTGTTTCACGCTTGATCTTGTCGAATTGAGCTTGGTTTTCTACCAGCACAACCGGCGCTTCAGCGTGATTGACGATGTACGCCACTTCTTCGGCGGAGCAGCTTGTGTAAATCCCGGCGGCGGCGCCTCCGGCGGCCCTTGTGGCCACGTGACAAATCACCCATTCAGGGCGGTTGAAGCCCAAGATACATGCGGCTTTGCCCTGGTCCACACCAAGCGCGCGCAGCGATTTGGCGGCTCGGCGAACGATATCGGCGTATTCTCGATATCGAGTGGCGCGATAAGCGCCGCCGGACTTTGCATAAAACGCCGCGGCCTCGGGCCGATTGCGCGCTTGTTCGAAAAGTCGTCGCACGATGCTGTCGAAAGGCATTTGTCCCTCGATCGGTGAGTGCTGAAAAAACTACTTTCCTGCGTCGCCGGCACCGCCGTCTCGCGGAGCGCCGGCATCCCCTTTGGGTGTTACTACCTCATCCCGCCCTTTTTGGGGCATGGCATCGGCACCGGCATCCACCGGAGCGTCGCCCGTGGGCGCAGGAGGGGCCGATGCGCTCGCGGATGGCTGAGCGGACGGCATGGGGTGGCGCATGCCCCGCAGAAGCAGGAGTCGCTCAAACAGAACCGCGGCTTCGTCGGCGGGCACCTCGGACAGGATTTGAACCGTCTCGCCTTCCGCGCGGATCTGGACGCCTTCGAGCACTTTGGAGAAGCCGACGATTTTGGTGGCGACGTCGGCGGCTCGGCGGTCACGCGCCTTTTGGAGAATTGCAGCAACCTCGGCGCAGCCTGCCTGCGTTTCGCACGCAATGACGGCGTGCACCGAAACCATTTGACCAACGGTGGCACCGAGCGCGCCCGCAACGATGGTTGCGGCGGCGGAGGGCCTCCTTCCTGCACGAGACTTTCAGCGAGGTCTTGGCGCTGTTTGGGCGTGAGAACAACGGTGACGCGCGCGGTGGCTCCGCGAACTTGTTCGCCGAGCCGCGCGTGCGCCACGCTGCTTCGAATGGTGGAGACGCGGCCGTCGGCGGCGTCGATCATGGCGCGAAGGTACGCACCGGCGCCGAGAAGAATGGGGCCGCCTTTGCGCGCGGCGATTTCGGCGCCCGATAAAACAAGCGTTGCGTCGCGGACGGTTCGAAAGCTGCCGATGGTGCTGATGACGGGTTTGCCGCCGCGCTGCTCGATGACTTTGGCGGCGCACGCGAGAATTGCTTCGTCGGGGATGTCACCGGCTGCGACAATTCCAAAATCCCCTTCGTCGCCTGCGGCGGGGATCGCGAGAGCGATCTCGCGAACTTTCTCCATCGGGTCGATTCCGCATACGTCGCGCACTTTGCCGAGGCCCGGGAGATCGCGCTCGGCGCTGAGAAGTTTTGGGCCGATCGAGGTGGTTCGAAGGGCTTCGAGGTCGGCGGTGGCGACGATGAGCGCGCCGGCGGGAACGGCTTCAAGCGCGCGCGAACGAAGGGGCTCGGGCGGGCGGCTTCGGATGAGCGCGAAGATCGCGAGGCCGAGTGCGGCTGCAAGGACAAGCGCCGCGAGTGCATTTTTGGTGCGCGTTTGCACGGGGCGCGTGGTTAGCACGGTCGGGCGGGGCGCAACATTGGGATGATGGCGCACCTCGCGTTGGGCTTGCCACGGTAGGTCGGGCGCGGCGACGATGGCAGGCATGTTGGCTGTGTTTGAAGTGCATCTCGCTCCCGGCGCCGACGCGTCGGATCTGCTTTCTCAAGAGACGCTTCGCTCCACGCAGGCGCAGGTGATGACGCTCGCGGAAGCGAAAAAGGTGGGGTTCGGCGGGCTGCCCGAGCCGCCGCCGGGCAGAGATGTGAGGCTTATCGCCGTGGCAAAGCGCGATGCGGCGTGGATTCACCGGGCGCTTGAGACAAGCGACGCCGTGGGTGGATTCCACGTGCACGAAGTGGACGTGTAGACCCGCCGCGCGGGGCCCCCCGCGGCGCGCGCAGCGAAGCGAGCACGACGCCTGGGGGGCCGGCAGCGTGTGTACACACGCGGCCCTTGGGGGGCAGGATAAATTGTGTACACAAAATTCGGAGGGCAAAGGAGCGAGTGACCTGTGCGCGTTCGAGCGGTGAGGTTTGAGCCCCGATGCGCCACCGCGGTGGGGTTCGGGGCCCCATCCGCGACGAGGCGGCACGCGGTGGTGGTTTTTTGATGTACGCACCAGCGCAGACAGTTGATATTTCAACTTTTTTCGCATGTTATGTCGCCATGTCCCCGGCGCAGTTGGCCATTGCCGATCTCAATCTTCGACTGGCGATCCTCGATGCTTTGGTTTCGAGCGGAGCCGCAAAATACCCACCGGCGAAGCGCGTTGAGCGCTTTGATTACGACGAGAAGGCGGTTCGAGCGCTCGCCGCCGCTCCGATCTCGGCAAAAAAAGTCGCACAGATTGACGCAATCCGATGGGATGTGCGCTCGCCCGCAATTCGCGTTGTTTTCTCGGAGTGGGACGGAGAAGAAAACGAATTCGACATCGTTCGGCTGAGCGGGATCAACGCGTGCAGCAACCTCACAAGCCTTGATCTAAAGTTTTTTTCAGGGAAGAGCGTTGCCGCACTTGCGGGCCTTGATCGGCTCGAAACGCTGACGCTCGGCGGAGGCTCGATCGAAAGCTTGAAGCCTCTTTTGAGCCTTCCGGCATTGCGAAACGTCGATCTGCAACATGCGGCAAACACTCCGGCAAACAAGAGCGTGATTGAGTCGTTGTGCGCTCGGGGAGTGGAGGTTCGGATTGGCAAAAAGCGATACGCCGCAAAGGGACGGGCCAAGGCGGCGGCCGAAGCGAGTGTGGAGCGTGCGGCCGAGTCGCCAAGTCTCGATGCGGTGAGAGCGCTTGAACGCGAAGCCCAACGGCAATCGGAGGAGGATCGACCGCGATGGTATGAGCGGGCGCTGCAGATGCGTCGAGCGCTGGCCGCGTCGAAGAAAATCAATCCGGGTGCGGGTGGGCAACCGATCCGTTCAGGCGACTTGGGTGGGGTTCCGTTTTCACGCGAGAAGAACGTGGCGGCCGGTGTGGCGTTGCTCGCCTATGCGCTTTTGGACGCCGGGCGTGAGAAAGAGGCTGTTCCGCATTATGTGGAGCTGGCGCAGATGGTGGAGGCCGCACAGCGCACCGATGACGAAGCGGGGTTCACGCTGGAGAAGCTGCGCGACCGTGCGGCGAAGCTGAAGCGCTGGGAGGCTGCGCGGGACATTGGGCGGGCGGTGCTTGGTGCGTGCGAGCGAAGCAAAGATCGCGAAAGCATCAAGGACGCGAAGAAACATTTGGCGGCGATCCAAGCTCGCCTCGGGCATTCCTCTTCGACGGGAAGTGGGGGCATCAAGCTTGAAGGGTGAAGGCGGCAACGGTTGGTGCGCATGCGTACACACAGCGTGCGTACACAACGCGCAATGAGTACACATTGGATTGTGTACCTTTATAGGCGCCAGAGGGGAAAGTCGACGATGGCCCACGAAAACAAGGCGTGGGCGAACATGCCGGGGACGAGGCGGCCGGTGCGGTTGTAGAGGTGACCCCACACAATTCCGCCTCCAAACGCGGCGGCAACGAGGAGCGGGTTGTAACCGGCGACCGGGTGCGCGAGCAGCGTGAGCGTGGAGGCGTGCGCAAGGCCGTAAAGGACGGATGAAAAAAGCCAGGCGCGGGCGGGGCCGATCGCGGGGCGAAGCGAGCGCATCACGAGGCCGCGCCATGTGAGTTCTTCGAGGGCGGCGATGACGAATACGGCGGCGCCGACGTAGAGCATGCGGTTATTGGCGGTGTCGCCGAGTTGAAGGTAGATGCGCGCGACCCACCACGAACGGGGAGAATCGGCACCGAGAAAAAGTTGGCGCCCCGCGAGCCCGGCGCCGTACATGAGCGCGGCGACAAATGCGCCGACGGAGAGATCGCCTTGGCGGGGGCGCAGTTCGGCAACGAGGGCTTTTTCGCGAGCGAGGACGGCGATCGCGATCGCGGCGAACAAGACGTTCACCGCGAGCATGGAGACAAGCATGGACCACGTGCCGGCTTGTTCGGCGGCGAACGCGAAGCGTACACAAACGAAGACGGCGGCGGTGACAGCGACGGCCACGGGGAGCGCAAACTTGGGAGGGATCGCGGGCGGAGTGGATGGGCGTTCAGAGGCTCGATCTGAAGGGTTTTCGAGATCGGAATCGGCGTTGGCGGCGTTGTCGTCGGCGGCTTGATCCGAAGCGGGTTGAGGCGTTGCGCGATCAGAAGAGTCGCTGCTCGAATGAGGCTGCGCGTCGGCGACCGGTTCAACGGCAGCGGCGGGCTCGTTGTTGGAGGCGTTGTCGGTGGACGCGTTGTCGGCGGAACCGTTGTCGGTGGAGGCGTTGTCGGTTGACGCGTTGTCGGTTGACGCGTTGGCGGCGGAACCGTTTTCGCCTTGTTTTGAAGGCTTTTTCATGCGCGCACCTTGGCGGCGGCATGGTCGAGAATTTTATCGGCGAGGACCGTTTTGGGGAGCACGCCGAACGGGTGCGCGTCGGTCGCGGTGACGAGGGTGGCGCGATTGTCATCGCGGCCGAATGAATCGGCGGCGTGGTTGGCGATGACCATGTCGCAGCGCTTTTTTTGGAGTTTGCCGCGAGCGAGCGCAACAACGCCGTCATCGCTGTCGGTTTCCACAGCGAAGCCGACGAGCACGGGGCGTGGTGTTTTGCGTGCCGCGCCGATCTCGGCGAGCAGATCGGGGTTGGGAACGAGGTCGAGCGACATAGGCGCGGCGGTGCGTTTGAGTTTTGTGTTGCTTGTGGTCGCAGGGCGGTAATCGGCAACGGCAGCGGTCATGATCACGATGTCGGCGCGATCAAGCTGTTCGCCGAGGGTTTGCCAAAGAGCATCGCGCATGGCGAGGGCACCGCGAACGTCGATCCGGGTGACGTTGCGAGGTGTACTCAATGAAACGGGGCCGGCGACGAGGGTGACGGATGCGCCGCGTGCGGCGGCGCGTTCAGCGATCGCGAACCCCATTTTTCCTGTGGAGCGATTGCCGATGAAGCGAACGGGGTCGAGATCTTCAACGGTGGGCCCGGCGCTGACGACAATGCGCATACCCTTTAGATCGAGTGTTTCTGTGCATGCGAGGGCAGCGGCGGCAATGGTTTCAGGGGAGGCCATTCTGCCCATGCCGACGTCGCCGGATGCCACTTCACCACTGTCGGGCCCAACAAAAGTGACCCGGCCGTCGGCCTTTAATGTGGACACATTGCGAACGACAGCGGGATGCGACCACATGGAAGGGTGCATGGCGGGTGCAACAATCACGGGAGATTGTGTACACAACGCAAGGGCTGTGAGGAGATCGTCGGCGCGGCCTTGCGCGAGGCGCGCGAGAAGATCGGCCGTTGCGGGCGCGATCACAACAACGTCGGCGCGTTTGGCGATGTCGACGTGGAGTTCACCGGGGAACGATGGATCCCACATGTTGGTGAGCGCGGCTTCACCGGTGATGCCTGAGAGGGTGACGGAGCCGATGAATTTTTGAGCGGACTCGGTGAGGAGCGGGATCACGCGGGCGCCCGCTTTTTTGAGGAGTCGGGCGATTTCTACGGCCTTGTAAGCGGCGATGCTGCCGGTGACGCAGAGCGCGATTGTGGGGGTTTTTCCCGGTGAAACCACGCCTGCACCCTCGCACGAATTGTCGCTGGGGGAAAACGTTGGATGAAACCGAAAGGGCGGCCCATCGTAGTGCTGCAACGAGAGGAACAATGCGATGGGCAAGCTGCCAGTCGAACCGCCGTCATCGGAGATCACGCCGGAAGGCATTTACAAAGGGAGGCGTGAGTTTCTGAAAAACGCGGCGCTCTACGTGGGGACAAGCGCTGCGCTGGGTGGATCGCTGTGGGGGCTTGTTCGAGGTGGGTCGCGCGCGGATCCTCCGTTGCCGGCGGCGGATGTGCCTCCGCTCAAGACGCCCGCTCCAAGTGCAACGGGGTCGGTTGCAAAGAGCGCCTTTTCAACCGATGAAGAGCAAACTCCGTTTCGGGATGTGACGACGTACAACAACTATTATGAGTTGGGGCTCGACAAGTCGGACCCTGCGCAGAATGCGGGCAGTTTACGAGCGCGACCTTGGACGGTGCGAATTGAGGGGGAGGTGAAACAGGCACTCACGCTGGACATTGACACGTTGCTTGGTTGGTTTGCTCTTGAAGAGCGCGTGTATCGAATGCGATGCGTGGAAACTTGGTCGATGGTGATTCCGTGGCTGGGTTTTCCTCTTGCGGACCTGATTAAGAAGGTGGAGCCGACAAGTCGGGCCAAATATGTGGCGTTTGAAACTCTGTATGATCCCAAACAGCTGCCGGGGCAAAAGAGTGGCGTGCTCGACTGGCCTTATGTGGAAGGGCTCAGAATTGACGAGGCGACGAACCCGCTGACGAT
Source organism: Polyangiaceae bacterium (assembly GCA_016712345.1). Lineage (GTDB taxonomy): Bacteria > Myxococcota_A > Polyangia > Polyangiales > Polyangiaceae > JADJRH01. Next base: position 4,625,946 of record JADJRH010000001.1, on the reverse strand, counting down.
GTTGGCAGTGGGGTTATACGGTAAGAGTTTGCCCGGCCAAAACGGCGCGCCTCTTCGGCTTGTTGTGCCTTGGAAGTATGGGTTTAAGGGCATTAAGTCGATTGTAAAAATCAAGTTTACCGAGGCTCAGCCGAGCACCACGTGGAACATGGCGGCGGCGAGTGAATACGGCTTTTATGCGAACGTGAACCCGAATGTGGATCATCCGCGGTGGAGCCAAGAAAACGAGCGGCGAATCGGCGATATTACGCGGCGAAAGACGCTGATGTTCAACGGGTATGCTGAACACGTTGCGCAGTTGTATACAGGCATGGATCTCAAGAACAACTACTGAGGGGGATAAGCACCATGGAACTCACTCAAGAGGATGTGGCGGGCGTGCCGAAAAAGCGTCGAACGCTGAAACCGGGGGCGCGGCCGTGGTTGCAACCTGCGCTCGTCACGGGCGCGGGGTTGCCTGCACTGGGGATTTCGGTGCAGGGCGCGCTTGGAAAACTGGGCGCCAATCCGATCGCGGAGGCGCTCAATGCGTTTGGGTTGCTTGCGCTGGCGCTGCTCGTTGCCTCGCTCGGGTGTACACCTGTGAAAATGGTGACGGGCGCGGGGTGGGTGCAACCGCTGCGGCGCACGTTTGGGCTGCTCGGCTTTTTTTATGCGGCGCTGCACGTGCTCTTGTACCTGGCGGTAGACCAGGGGCTGGCGCTGAAAGCGATCGCGGCCGACGTTGTGAAGCGGCCGTTTATCACGGTGGGGATGGCAGCGTTTTTAATGCTGGTGCCGCTCGCGTGGACATCCACTCAGGCGCAGATGGTGAAGCTGGGCGGGGCACGATGGCGGAAGTTGCACAAGCTTGTGTACATCGCCGTGCCGCTCGGGGTGCTTCACTTCGTGCTGCGAGTGAAGAAAGATCTGACGGAGCCGGTGATTTTCGGGGCGATTGTGGCGGTGCTGTTGGGCGTGCGCGCTGTAACGGCAATGCGTAAAAAAGGGGCTGCTGCTGGGTAGGCGCCTCAGAAGCGACAGATGAAACGTCACGCAACGACCGGGCGGGTTTGGATACCCGTGACGTCTCTTCACCACGGAATCACAGAGGACACGGACGGTCACGGAGGATTTTGTTTCTTTGGCTGCTATGGGTACACATCAGCCGTAATCCTGGGCCTCACCGGTTTATTTGCGTCGGTGGTGCGAGCCGATTGCAGCCCCAAATAGAAAAAAAAACTCCGTGGATCTCCGTGATCTCCGTGCCTCCTGGGTAACTTCCCTTTAGCGGAACGTTCTGCAAGGCACGGATCCAGTCTTGTCGAGACGTTTGGGACACCCCTTGCCCGTCGCCAAGCGGAAAAGCGAACAGCGTGGCGCGTCGGGTTCTCCAGATGGAGTTCTGTGGCGAGCGCAGCCACGACGAAAACGAGAGACCGGCGAGACCGGTGGATGGCGACGTGATGGACATCTCAAGTCGCCGGACCTCCCAGAACGGGCTCTTTTCTGCTGCATCGACAACTCAACCGCAACGAGTTACTCGCCGTTCGAATGAGGCGCATGCGCCGCTGGGGAACTCCGTGTTGATTACGACGCGTCAGGCATCGAGACGTCTCAAGTCGTTGCGAGGCTGCGTGACGGGGCAGGACAAAGCAAAACGGCGATGCGGAGTGCATCGCCGTTTTACGTTTGTGAGCTTGAACGGCGCCTCACGAGGAGGCGCCGTTCATGCGGTGAGGATCACAGCGACTCGGGGTAGAGACCCTTCGCGCCGACTTTGATCCAAGTGTCCATGCGGGCGAGGAACCAGGGCACGCTCTTGTACTTGTCGAGCGTGACGCAGGCCTTGTTCATTTCGCAGGTGCAGTCGAGGTTGTCGCCCGGAGTTGAGCTGCAACCCGGAGTGCCGTTGGGCAGACCCGCGCCGTTGGCCGCGAGGGCCACCATGCCGGGGTCAAACTTCACGATCGCCAAACCGTCCTGCGAGTCGATGTCGGCAATGAACCAATCGTTGATCGACGGGGTTTGTTGGATGCCGGGGGTAACCAGGTCTTCATCCGGGAGCTGGCCGTACCTGTTGTACCAACTGCCTTGGTACGCCGACGCGAGCAGCTCGTTGGCGTATTGAAGAACACGCGCCGACGGGCCTTTTTGCACCTGCTTGCCGAAGATAACTTCGGTTCCGAAGGTGCGAGCCACGTAGGTGGAGCCACCGGGGATGTGGAGTTCGATCTGCGAATCCCACTCGGGGTTATTGTCTTTGCCAACTTCCATCATCTGGAGGCGGTCGAGCCAATAACGCTTTTGGTTTTCCGGGAGGTACACATAGGTCCACGTGATGAGGAACTTTTGTTGTTCCCAACCCACGAGCGGATCGACAACGGCCGTGTTGGGGATCGCTTGCGGATCGAATTGCGCGGCGCCGTTGATGCCGTATTGCGAGCAGACGATGCTGTTCTCGTTGGGGAAACACACTTCAGGTCCGTTGGTGGGCCACCACGAGGTGGTACCCATGGGGAACTTGCTGAACATGTCTTGATCAACGTCGGGATCGCCGTTGGCCTTGGCCGCAACGCGCACGCCCTTGATCACGTCGTCGCCGGTGAGGTTGTTGCCGAGCCAGCGGCGATAACCCTCGCGGAACACGTCGGCCATGGAGACCGAGCGATAGCGCGCATCGTAGAAGTCGCCGATCGAGTCGCTGATGAAGTTGTCTTCGGACTCGGTGAGCAACATCGTTGTGTACATTTTGTCGTAATACGAGCCGCAGTTCATTGTGAACTCAGCGTCGTATTCGCCTTGGTTTTCGGCCAAGGTGTTTTCAAGGAGCTTGCCGCCGTAGCTGACGTTTCCGTAGAAGCCGGTGGCGCCGTTGTTCACGATGAGCTTGGTGGGCTCGTCACCCGCGGCGGACGAGAAGAAAATGGTGCGCGGACGAAGCACCGGGTCGTCACCCAGCGTGATGTGCTCGACCGGTTCAGGGCGGGCCATCATGCGGGTGAAGTGATCAAACGCGATGCCGGAGGCGAGCGTGTTGTTGGGGTAGAACTCGCGAAGCGCGAAGTCGACAATGTCGTCTTGGCGAAGACCGGCTTCAACAGCGAGGTCTTTGAAGATGTTGACGAGAAGGCCAAGACCCTTGGCGCCGTCACGCATTTTTTCGTTGTATCGGCCGAGGGTGCGGTTGGCCGCGCCACGGACGCTGAACGATTTTCTGCCGCGACGATAGTTGTCGAAGATGTGGCCAACTTCTTGTTGCGTGATGAAGAAGTCGAACAGCTCGTACACGTCGGCGCCGTTGTCGTGACGGTACACAGCGACGTTGCCGAGATCGGCCCAGCGGTCGGTGGCGAAGCCGTAGGGAACGAGGGTGCGACCGACCGGGTCGATGGCGGGGCCGCCACCGTAGAAGTCACCGGACTCGCTGCCGACGTTGGGCTTGCGCATGCTGTTCCATTGAACAATGTCAACGCGCGGCTGGCGGCAGCGTGAGTACGTTGAACCGTTGGCGCTGACGATCAAGCCGTCGAGCACCGGGTGCCAAACGCCCATGGTTGCTTCATCCCAGTTCTTGGGCTTGAAGACGTTGGGATCGACATCCACGCAGTTTTGGATGACTCCGAACTTGTCGGCGATTTGCGAGTAGTGAATGGGGGCGGGGTTTTTGCCAAACTGGTATTCGATACCGAGGAGGCCACCGAAGCGCCCGCCGATCTTCTCGATAACGCCGCGGCCCTTGGCCGTGCCAACGTTGAACGTGGGATCTTCGTAAACGGCAACGGTATCGCCGTAGAACATGCGCGCCGCGGCAAAGTCGTACGCTCCGAGGCCGAGCATGTCCTGCGAGATTTCACCGGCGTAGTCCATCGTGGATGAGTGCATCCACATCCAGATGAGGTTTTTCTTTTCGTTCGGCGTGATGGGGTCAAAGTAACGCGGGCCGATGCAGTTTTCACCGCTCGCGGCCGTGAGGTCGTCGCACACCGTGTTGACGGTGTTGTTCTTGGTGCGGAGCTGCCAGTACTGCGACCGGTAGTTGTACGCATCGGACGACGACACGAAGTTGTGGCGTAGCGCGATGGAGTGACCCATCTCGTGCGCGATAACCGAGTAGTGCGCCTTTTGAGCAATGTATTTGCGCATTTTCTCAGCGCGCGCTTGTTGCACGTCGGGCGTGTCGCCGGCGTTAAACGCACCGAACTTCTCTTCGAGAACGGTGGCAAGGTCGGCGATGGCGAGGGGCGCCGCCGACATTGCGTCATCCGAGGAGAGAATGCATGCACCGCGGCGACCGAGCGCTTCTTGCTTGAAGCGGCCGACGGAGCGCTGAATGCTGCGATTGCCACCGCGAACCGGCGAAGCGAGGTTCATCACGGCGTCCGACGGCGGCATGCCGTCCACGCCGGCAAACTGCTGCATCGGTTTCGTCATGAGTTCGGCCTCGATGTCGGTGCCGGCGAGTGCGCGAAGACGCGCGGCGTACGCGGGCGCGTTGTTGGAGCCGGCGCCGACCTCGGCCATGATGGTGCGGGCCTCGTCCATCGCCTTCTTCAGCTTTGCGCGGATCGCAGGGTTTTGTTCGAGAACCTCTTTGCCCACTTCGCCTTCTTTTTCGAGCGAAATTTCTTTGCCCGAAATGGCGGCGATGCGGCGACGAGCCTCTTCCCTGGTGAACTGACCGGCCGAGCCTTTGCTGCCGGCAGCGTCGGCGGCGGAGGCCCAATCTTTAACGTATTTGCCGTCGGTGATGTCCGCGGTGGCAAGTTCGCCCTTGATGTAGCGCGATGTGTCGACGATGCCTTGGCTGAAGAGGTCATTGACGTGTGTCCACACGTTGATGCTGCTCGCGAGCTTTTCACCGGTGAGCGGGTCTTCAGAGTCGACCATGATGCCCCACGGTGAAGGCGTTTGCGGCGCGATCATCGCGTTGACTTGGTTGTAGCGGAGGTCACCCATGCGAACTGTGAGAGCGCGTTCGCAGGTATCCATGGTGGCCGTGTCACCGCTCTTGCGAGCCGCGAAACACTGCGCCGCCGTCATGCCGTCGGGCAGACGCTTGTCGGCGGGAGCGCACGCTTCGGGGTCGTTCGCTTCAACCGGGCTGTGACAGAAAACGATCATCTCCGCCTGTTTGGCGAGCGCGATGACCTCAAACTCGTAACCGCGTTCACCGCCGATTTGATCGGCCAGCGCTTCACAGTTGGAGCCGCCCGTGTGACGGCAGTGATCCACCTCGTTGGCGAGCTGAACCGCGTCCCAGTTGGAGTCTTGTTGCGAACGGAGAACGGGGAACTGGTTGTTGCAACCACCCACGTCGCCCGTGAACTTCACGCACTCTGCGTATTTGGCCGAGTTGGCCGCGTTGCGCATTGCGATGTCCCACTCCTGCGCCGCCCATCCGGTCGACTCGAAGTAGTCGGGGTGCGACTCCATCGTGTAGTACCAAACAACAGGCTTCGACAGACGCGAGCGATACGGAAGTGTACACTTCTGCGAAAGATCGTCGCAGTACGAGCCCGCACCGACCTTTTCACATTCATCGGCGATGCCGTTGGGAGCGGGCGCGCCCGTACCATCCACCAAGTCGCGGTTGGGGTCGGCACCGTAAGGTGTACCCACGCAGCTTCCGTCGGCACACACCTCGGTGGGAACGAAACACTTTACTTCGCCGGTCATTTCAACCGGATCGGCGTAATAGTGGTTGCGTTGCCAGATGTCGTAGCGGTCGATCAAACGACGCCACTGCTCATCGACCATGCCGTAATTGCGCGCGTATCCTAAGCGCTCTTCGTAGAACGCGCCGAACTGCTGGAAGCGGAAGCCGTCCCAGTGTTTCGGTTCAAAGTCGGAAGGCTGGTAGACGATCTCGCCGACATCATTTTTGACGATGTTGCCGGACGCGTCGCGCTTGGCCTGTCCCACTCGACGGAACGATTGACGAAGCGTCAGTTCGACAGGGTTGCAGCTGCCCGAAGGCGCGGTGCCACCGGCGAAATCGGCGTCAAGGAAACAGGCGGGGAAGCTGTCAATGCCCCAGCCGAACGACGACAGATCGACGAGGCCCGGCGTTGCAAACGCCTTGTTCGTGACGTCGAAATAACCCTCTTCCGCATTGAAGTGCGGGGCGTCGGGATCTTTGGGATCGTTGATGTAATAAGCGAGCGGTTCGTACGTCACGCCGCCGTAAAGACCAACGAGCGACAGCGTGTCGAAGTCGTAGCTGTCGGTTGCGAGGTTTTGCGACCAGTCGACGCGGAAATACTCGCGGAGGTTCCACGGCCGATCTTGGCCGTTTTCAACGATCGTGTTTTGCTCTTCACCCGTGGACGGGTTGTAAGCGCGCCGAATATCGAAGTGGGATTGAATAGGATAAACGGCGGCGATCACGCCGTCGTTGGAAGCGGGGCCGGCACCTTTGCCGTCGCTGTTGTTAATGCGTTCGTAAGTGATGCGGGCGATCAGGAAGTTTTCCGTGACCTGCCATTTGATGCGCGACAGCGGCTGGGCGTACGTGGACGTGAACAACCCGTCCTGCTGCGCGCCGTAGCCAACGTCGACCAACGTTGTTTGGAAATAGAACTCGGGATCATCTGTTGATCCCTGCAAGTCCCGGCCTACGAAGAACGACTTCGCCAGGGCGTTGGGCTGGACCTGCATGATCGGGTCCCGCTCCTCGGCACACCCGGCAGAACTACCTGCCGCGAGCCCGATGGCGCCTAGCATGAGCGCTCTTGTCCACAACCTTCTCATGGAGCTTCCTCCTAACCAATCCAATCGATGCCGATTGCGAATCGCCTAACCCACACCGGCCTTCGGTCGCCCGAAAAGGGCTCGCGGAGCGACGGGTGAGATGTCTCGCCCGCCGAACTTCGTGCCCGCTTGCACGGGCGTTCGAAGACCGGTCGCCGATGCCACGGGCATGGCGACTCAAGAACCGGTGAGTTTAAAGCAGAAACAGTGCCAACCACGAAAACTCTTTAAAACAAGCTTTTTCGTGAGTGTCTCCACCCGGAGGGCGGAGCCCTGTTGAGCGACCGTCAGCCCCTTAACTCCGGGAACGCTAACGGGTCCGCCCTTCAAGGAGGCGCGCTCGTACCATTTCCCCGGCCGCGTGTCGCGGCTCTCGGCAACTCGACCGCGCTATCCCCAGCCGGGGCCGGTTTTCCGGCATTGGATGGGCGTTGCGGAATGTATAAGGAGGCGTGCTCGGCCGAAGGCGCACCCTCCAAGATCCCGTCACGATCTACCTCGACGACGAGCCAATTCAGGCCGAACGCGGTGAACCGCTGGCCGTTGCCCTCCTCGGATCGAACAAAGTCACCCTCGCCCGAAGCCCCAAACTTCATCGACCGCGAGCGCCCACGTGTCTCCGCGGCGCGTGCGACGGCTGCCTTGCGCGGGTGGACGGCCTTCCCAACGTGATGACGTGCCTTCGCTCGGCCCGGGGCGGCGAGCGCATCGAAACGCAAAACGTCCTCGGCTCGCGCGAGAGCGATCTGCTTCGAGTCACCGATTGGTTTTTTCCGCAGGGCATTGACCACCATCACCTCATGGCCGGCATTCCCGGTGTTTCGAGCGTGATGGTGTCGTTTGCCCGCAAGCTCGCCGGCCTCGGAACTCTGCCCGATGAAAAAGTAACGGAGCAACGCGCGCGGCGAGCCGAGGCCGACGTGCTCGTGGTGGGCGCGGGCATCTCGGGACACGTTGTCGCGTCGCAACTTGCGGCACTCGGGGCAAAAGTGATGCTCGTTGACGACGGAGTCGCTTCGGGCGGCTCGCTCGTCTGTGCGCCGAGTGTACACAAAAAAATCGCCGATGAGTACACATTGAGTTCGGTGGAAAAGCTCCAAGGTTGGACCGCCGTCGGCATCTACCGGCGCGAAGCGCTGCTCGCTTCAAACGAAAGCGCGGTTGTGGTTCGCCCCAAAGCGCTTGTGTTCGCGACCGGCGCGCACGATGGAGTGCTCACTGTTCCAAACAACGACTTGCCCGGCTTGTTTTCCGCCCGCGCGCTTTCACATCTCGGAGCGCGCGGCGTGTTTCCGTTGGGCCGCACCGCGATCGTCGGCGACGGGTTTTGGGCCGATGAACTCGCGCGTGTACTCAACGAAAACGGCGCTTCGGATCGAACGGTGCGCGTTCCGCTTTCGAGCGTTGCCGGAGTGAAGGGGTCCAACCGCGTTCGCGCACTCATTGTATCCGAAGGCAAGAAGTCGCGCACCGTCGACGTGGATGTGATTGGCCACGCCGCTCCGTCGGCGCCTTCCTTTGAAGTTGCCGAACAGGCGGGGGCAAACACTGTGTTTCGACCCGGCGGCGGATATGCGGTCGCCTGCGACGAACAAGGAAAGTGCGGCGACGGATTGTGGGCAGTCGGCGAATGCACCGGCCTGCCGTTTGAGCCCGACAGGCTCATTGAGAATGCACGTAGTGTGGCCAAGAATGTGGCAGCGACTTTGACGTTGAATACGCATCAGCCGGGCGCGGAGTAGACAAACACCAGCAACCTCGGCCGCTCGCTCATTTGACCGCCTATTTTGGGGGCCACCATTTGGGTCACAAGCCCGCGAGACAGAAGCCCCAAAAACTCTGCCCGTGATCTACCCATGGGTAGATTTTTGGTCCGCCTGCCCATGGGTAGGTTTGGTTGGGGCGCGCATGGAAAGCGCGTTTCCAAAGGTGCCTCTTGGCGCGGGGGATCGTCGTCAAAAGCCTCTAGTACCGCGATTCAATCAACCCGATGGGTTGATTGCCGCTGCTTCGCAGCGCTCGAAATCGCGGTACTAGTTTTGTTTCCGTGGGGCATTCGCCCCACACCCCGGCCGCGCAGGCGCGGCCCTAGTGCACCGAGTTGATAAAGCAACGAACCCTTGCTGCAATTCATCTGAACCCATCAGTTCTACGGAATCGGTGCACTAGTACCGCGATTCAATCAACCCGATGGGTTGATTGCCGCTGCTTCGCAGCGCTCGAAATCGCGGTACTGGTTTTGTTTCCGTGGGGCATTCGCCCCACACCCCGCCCGCAGGCGCGGCCCTAGTGCACCGAGTTGATAAAGCAACGAACCCTTGCTGCAATTCATCTGAACCCATCAGTTCTACGGAATCGGTGCACTAGTACCGCGATTCAATCAACCCGATGGGTTGATTGCCGCTGCTTCGCAGCGCTCGAAATCGCGGTACTAGTTTTGTTTCCGTGGGGCATTCGCCCCACACCCCGGCGCAGGCGCGGCCCTCGTGCACCGAGTTGATAAAGCAACGAACCCTTGCTGCAATTCATCTGAACCCATCAGTTCTACGGAATCGGTGCACTAGATTCCGCCTGAAGCGGGCACCGCAATAGGCTTGTTGGCATTGACAACAACGCACCGGACAATGGTTGCCGCCGTGCTCGAAGCCGCTCGACCGCCGCCGCCGATGAGCGTGGCAGCCAGGCTTTTTGCCGCTTGATCCACTTCTGCGGAGCCTGCGGCGGGGGGCGCGGCCCCGTTGGCTTCATACACGGTGGCTGTTTGAACAACCCCTTTGGCAACTTCATTGTCGGGGAAAGACACTTGAACCGTGATCTTGAGGGCCAGAGACGAGCCTTCCGGCACTCCAAAACTCAATGGGTGTTTGGCGAATTGATTGCAAAACGCCGGGGTTCCGGGGCCGCCGTTGGGCCCATAAGTGGTTTGAACCCATTGGGCAACATTCACTTTGAGTTCGTCCTCGCCGGCGCTTTGGGCGAATTGAACGCACTGACCCAGATTGGGATCCCACGTTGCGCCGGTGCCGCAGTCTTGCACTTTGATACACGCCTGACCGTTCCACTGTTCGTCGGGAGCGCAGGTTTGAGCGAGGGGTACACAGGCCGCATTCTGCCCGTTTACAACAAGCTTTTGGCCTGGAGGGCAACCGAGTTGTTGCCCCTGCCCCACTGCAACACCCATGTTCGCCGCCACTTGATTGACTTGATCTTTGGAGACGCACCAGCCGGTTGTTTCATCGATTTCGTCGCCGGGCTTGCACGACAATGTGATGCACCCGCCTTTGCTCCACGCGCGGCCTTTGCCGCAATACATGTTGGCTTGCACGGTGGTCATGCACTGGCCCGCGAGCTTGATGCGGTCGGCGTTGCACACACAACGATTGCGCTTCACGTCGAACGACGCGCCGTCTTGGCACGAGGAGATGGAGCAGCGACAGTTTTTGCCCTCGCACACTTTGAGAAGGCACGTGCCCGACGGACAACCGGGCAAAAGCGCCATGGCCGAAAGAGCAAAACCGAGGGCGGCAAAAGGCGCAAAGACGCGTCGATTCATGGGGCGCACCATACCTCAGAGAACGGAAGGCTTCGCAATCCGGTGCAACGACGGCGCTTGTCGGGCAAAAAAACCGCAGGCTCTTTCGCGAACGGCGCACGCTGGTCTACGCTGCGATCGCATGCGGCTCGGGATTGTCGGCCCCGCGCACGGGGATTTGCCATCGCTGGCGCGAGGCGCTCAGCACTTGATGGACCACGCCCAGGCCGACAAAGTGCTGTACGTCGGCAATGACGATGCGCTCGATCGCGTTGTCGCAAATTGGGCGCGCGGGATTGTTGGGGCCAATCCTTCCGATGCGGCGCTTTTTGATCGAGCGGTGGAGCGATGCGCTCGGGGCGCGGCCGAAGACATTGATGATTTCGTAGCCAAAGAGCGCGCGCTGCGGAGGCTGCGTGTACTCATGAGCGTGCCGCCGGGACAACGGACGATCGAAATCTTGGATCGCCACGTGGTCTTGTTTGTGTACGACAAAGGTACACTCGACACAGAAGACATCGGGGCCGCACACGTGCTGGTGTTTGGAAAGTCGCCCGAACCTCTCATTCGGCGCATTGGCTCCCGAACATTTGTTGCTCCCGGGCCGATCGGGCAAGACGGAGGCGTTGTGCTTTTGGAAGATGGTCCGGCGGGTTTGCAGATCGAGCTTCGTTCGGTGACCGGTACTGTTTTGGCAAGCGACACGCACGTCATCGGCTCGGGCGGAACCGCCAAGATGAAGGTGCAAGGAAGCGGCTGATGGACGACGACGTCACACCGGCCGACAGCGGACGAGACACGATCCCCGGGGGTCCGCGCGTGGCGATTTTCGGTGGGAGCTTTAATCCGCCGCACGTGGCGCACGTGCTTGCCGTTGTGTACGCATTGGCCGTGGAGCCTGTGGATGAGGTGCTCGTTGTGCCTGTGTACAGGCATCCATTTTCGAAGGAGCTTGTGCCTTTCGAAGATCGCCTGGCCATGTGCGAAGCGGCAATGGGTTGGATTCCGCGAACGCGGGTGAGCGCGGTGGAGCGAGATCTGGGCGGTGAAAGCCTGACGTTGCGATTGGTTTCACATTTGCGCGATGTACACCCGGACTGGGAGCTTCGATTGCTTGTCGGCGCCGATGTGCTGGCGGATCTGCCCAAGTGGCATCGTTTCGACAAGATCGCGGAGATCGCGCCGCCGATTGTGATGGGGCGCGCGGGGGTGGCCGCCGACGATGCACCGCTCCCTGTGTTGCCGCGCGTTTCGAGCACCGAAGTGCGTGATGCGCTCGCCCGCGGGGACCACCATTCGATCCGGGGGCTCTTGCCAACGCAGGTGCTCACTTACATTCAAGATCGCGGGCTCTACCGCCGAACGTGATGCGTACACAATGAGTCCGGGTATTCGAAAAAAGGGCTCCGGCCGGTATGGGTACACACCCATGATGAGCACGCCGAAAGGCGGCGACATGGTTCGCGAAGTGTTCGTTTTCGGTGCCGGAAAAGTTGGAAAAAACCTCGCGCGTGCGTGTCGGGAGACGGGCTGCAAAGTGACGTTGCGAGCGGCGCGCGCGGGCTTGCCGACCAAACCTCTGGAGGCCGACTTTGTGATCATTGCCGTGCGCGACGGCGACATTGCCAACGTGGCCGCCGCGCTCGTGGAGCGAAAGCTCATTGGTCACGCGCCGTGCGTGGTTGTGCATTGCGCGGGCGCCCTCGGCCCCGAGGCGCTCGCCGCGGCGCGTGTACACAACGTTCATGTGGCGCAAATGCACCCGATGATTTCGTTTGCGGCGCCGGACACGCTTCCCGATTTGCGGCGCGGTCAACTTCACGTAGACGGTGACAAACGGGCCGTAACAGTTGCAAAAGGGCTTGGAAAACAGCTTGGAATGACGCCGCGAACGATTGCCGGTCTCGACCGAATTGCGTACCACGCGGCCGCGGGGCTTGTTGCAAACGGCGCCGCCGCGCTCGCTGCGGGGGGTGTGGAGCTGCTTGGCCGAGCCGGAATTGATGCGAAAACGGCGGCGAAAATGCTGGGACCGCTCCTTCGATCGGTAGGCGACAATGTGGAGCAACTCGGGTTGCCGCAGGCGCTCACAGGGCCTGTGCGTCGCGGGGACAAGAATGCGGTGATGAAACACTTGGCCACCATCGAAAGGCTCGCACCGCATCTCGCCGGGTTTTACGCGGCCGCGGCGCGCGCTCAACTGCCTCTCGCGCGGTCGCTGGGTGAGGCGCCGCGTGGCAATTTCGACGAGATCGAAGCGGTTCTTTCAGCTCGTGGGTAACTGAGGGCGCCACGCAACGACCTGACACGTTTGGATGCCTGTGACGTCCTTCACCACGGACTCACGGGGGACACGGAGGAACACGGAGGATTTCGGTCTGTCGGGCTGCAATGGGTACACATCACCCGTCATCCTGGGCCTCACCGGTTTATTTACGTCGGTGGTGCGAGCCGATTGCAGCCTGAAATACAAAAAAAACTCCGTGGATCTCCGTGATCTCCGTGCCTCCGTGTTGGATACGACGTGTCAGGAGTGGGGACGTTTCAGGTCGTTGCGAGGCGGCTGAAGTTGCCGTTTGCCAATGTGTACACACGCTGCGGCCGGTGTTTACTTGTTGTTTTTGCTGCCGCCGGAGGAGCCGGATTTGGTCTGCTGAATGTGCAGAGGGTTGACCGAATTTTCGCTGTCGTCGCCGGGAAGAATGAGCCACGGCACGGGCTCAGGGCCTCCACAATCTTCACCCGGGTTTTCTACGCCGGAATCGGTTTCTTGCTCGCCCTCGGGATTGCCGGCCGGTGCGGCGCCGCCGTTGGTGCCGTCGTCTTCATCGGCGAGGCCGTCGTCGTCGTCGTAACCGTCACTGTCGGCGATTCCGTCGAGTTCTTGAACGGCAACGCCAAGCGATTCGTCCGTGGTGGGAGGGCGCTCAGAGATGCAACCGGTGGTTGCAAAAGCGAAGGCTGCGCCGATGAGAACCAGTGCGCGCCTTGGAGGCTTTTTTTGGTCTGTCCCAATCATGTGTCGTCCTCCGAAACTCCACCGAATCCGTATTGCTTGACGAGCTGCGAAAGGCGGGGGCGTTTCATGCCGAGGAGTGCCGCGGCGCGGGTGATGTTGCCTTTGCTTTCAGTCAGCGCGCGTTGAATGCACTCTCGTTCGATGTTGCGTTTTAAGTCGTGCAGACTGACCCCGGAGCGAATGTGCACATACGCCACTTCGGTGGGGTCGGCCCCGTCGACCCGTGCATTCCTTGACGGGGCAAACGAAGCATCATCTGAATCGGGGTCATCTTCTGCAGGAACAGTGCCATCAGTTTGAGGCGCGGAGATTGGGGCGGGGGGCGTCGACGGGCGCAGCGGGGGACTGGGGAGGCTGACGGGCGCCGTCACACTTTCAACGTCGATTTGGCGGAGGCTGTCAACGTTGGCCACCAGGTCGGCAAGTTCAATCGCGTCGCCCTCCGCGAAAAGGGATGCCGCGCGGAGGGCGTTTTCGAGTTCGCGAATATTGCCTGGCCATTTGTGTCGCAAAAGGCCTTGAAGTGCCGCGGGGCTGAGGCGTTTGGGGGGCGTGCCGCGCTCTGCTCCGATGCGAGCAAAAATGGCTTCTGCAATGAGGGGAAGATCCGAAATGCGCTGCCGAAGCGCCGGCACCTCAAGCACAACACCGGTGAGACGAAAGTAGAGATCTTCGCGAAATTCACCGCGTGAAACCATGGTTTTTAGGTCACGGTGGGTGGCGCACACAACGCGAACATTGGCGCGAATGGGGGTGACGCCGCCGACGCGCTCAAATGTTTTTTCTTGGAGAACGCGAAGCAATGCGACTTGTGTACGCGCGGAGATGTCGCCGATTTCGTCGAGAAAAAGTGTACCCCCGTCGGCCATTTCAAAGCGGCCGCGGCGCCGCGCAACGGCACCGGTGAATGCGCCTTTTTCGTGACCGAAAAGTTCGGACAAAAGGAGCGTTTCAACGAGCGCGGCGCAGTTGACTTTTACGAGCGGGCCGGTGCGGCGCTGGCTTGCGGAGTGAATGGCTTCGGCGATGAGTTCTTTGCCGGTGCCGCTTTCACCGTGAACAAGCACCGTTGCATCAGAAGGCCCTATTTTTTGAACGGCGCTGAGGAGAGACACGATGCTCGGATCGCGCCCGACGATCTTGCGGTCGACGGGCCCAGCGGGGCGAACCACACGGGCGAGCGACGGCGCGGGCTCGGTCACGTCGTCGATGGGATCGATCGCGCGCAGAGTGGTGGGGCTCGGAGCCACGTCGGATGTTTCAAACGCGGCTTCGATCTTGTTGAGCGTTGCGAGATCGCGAAGCTCCAAAAAGCGCGGGCGCATGTCGTCGGGCAATGAATCGGCGATGCGATTGCGCACAGCGACGGCCATCGACAGGTGCGATCGCGCGGCGTTTGGATCGGTGTCTTGAAGCGCCTGGCAAAGGAGAACGTGCGCTTCAATGCTAAGCACGCGTGTGTACGCTTGGCCGGCAAGGGCGAGCGCTTCGGCAGCGAGGTCGATGTACGGCTTGCCCTGGGCTTGCGCGAGCATTGCCTCGATCACAAGGGCTTCGGCGCGATCGTTGGTGTTGGTGCTGCCCACTTTGGCTCGTTCGAGCGCGGCAATGGCGCGGGCCACGTCGCCGTCTTCGAGCGCGATGCGCGCGGCAATGCGGTGGCACCGCGCCAAGTGGCCGCCGGCGCGCGACACTTCGGCGGCGCCGATGGCGGTTTTCACCTCACTCAACGCTTCCATTGTTTGGCCGCGCGCGAGGTGAATCTGCGCCGATGCGAGCGCAAAGTGTGAAGCGAGTTTGCTCGCGACAACGGCGCCACAGGCTTTGCGACCAAATGCGAGAGCCTGTTCCGCTTCTTTAACGAGGCCGAAAAACAGGCGCAGCTCGGACAAATTGGTGATGAGTTGAGCGAGGAGAACTTTGTCGCCGAGGCGCCGCGCAAACACGATCGAGCGCTCGCTCAGCGACAGCGCTGTGCCGTATTCATGCTTCCAAAGAGCGATGGTCGCGAGGTTTGCGAGCGCAAAACAAACCGCGCGAAGTTGACCCTGCGTTTCGCCGTCGGCGAGAACGGTGGTGAGCATGGTGCGCGCCTCGTCGCGGCGATCGCCTGACATGAGCGCGATGGCTCGGTTGAGGCGCGCTCGCAGTTCAGAGAGCGGATCGCCCGCACAGGCGGCTTCCCACGCGTCGGCGGCGAAGTGCTGTTCGGCGTCGTTCCACTTGGCTTTGTCGAGAAGCAGTTTGCCGAGAACGTTGCGGGCTTTGAGGCGCGTGGGCGCGTCGAGAGCGATGGCGAACGCTTCTTCGGCGAGGCGCCGCGCATCGTCGATTTGGCCGACAACGTAGTGTACTTCGGCCATCTCAACACCGGCACGTGCCTTTGCTCCGCCGTCGGCGGCGATCTCGGTCGCGCGCGTGAGCGCCAGCGCGGCGGTTGTGAGATCGCCGCGCGCGGCCATGGCGCGGCCGAGGATCAACGTGGCTTCGTACGTGTTGCCCGCGACCGACACAGCGCTTCGAGCGAGTTCAAGCGCGCGGTCGGCATCGCCCACTCGGAGCGCCAATTCCGCCGAACGAAGAAGCCGCGGCACCATGTCGTCGCCCGTCATTTGTGTTTGAGCGCGCTGCCAGCGTTGCCAAAAATCGGCGCGCGCATCGGCGTCGGCAACGGTGACGATCGCTCGCGTCGCCGCCGCCTCGGCGCGCGCATTTTCACCTGCGAGAGCGAATAACTCGGCGGCTCGCAAAAGGGCCCACGCGTCGCCGTCGTGTCGCGGTTCACCGTGGAGCGGGGCCACCCCTTTTTCTAAAACTTCCGCCACCGCGCGCGCATCTTCGGGATCAAACGAAGCGCCGTTTGCCGCGCGATCGCGCACCTTTTCCCATTCTGGCGAAAGGCTCGCCGCTTGGCCTCGCGGGCCCACTTCAACGGCGCCGACATTGAGCAGCTCGTCGCGCGCTTCGGGGGATCCGAGGCGCACAAGATCGCCGGGGTGCCACGAGCGCTCACTGAGGGCCATGCGCGCGAGCAATCGAAGCGCCGCCGCGCTCGGCCGAGTGGCATTGTCGTGGAGAGGGCCGCTCTGCACCGAGCCCCACCAGCGCTCCAAGCCGTCGAAGCGGTTGAATCGCGGCGACACCGTGCGGTCGACTTCTTGACCAATCGCTTCCCAAAAAGCGCGGCTCTCTTCGGGGCCGAATGTACCGCGGACAAAGAGCGCTTCGTGCGAACGCGCCGCGCCCGACGAAAGCACCACCACGAGAGAACCGTTGTCGCCTTCGGTGGTGAGCGATCCCGCGAGCGCATCCAACACTGTGGCGGCCCAGGCGCTCCGAGCCTTGTCGACGATAATGGCCACCGAGCCGACGAGGCCGCGCGCGATCGCATCGGCCGCGGCGAGCGGATCGGCCGGAGTGGAGCCGGCGACGTGTGTACACAACTCGCGCACCGGATCGTCGGTGGGCGCGCGGCCAACCGAGATGACGCTTCGGCCCGCGGCGCGCGCTCGCCGAGTCGCATGCGCCGCGAGCGCATCGAGCACAGCGGCGGGCGCATCCACGTTGAGTACACCCGACGCGCCGGGGCGCTTGAGGGCGGCGTCAAACATCAAAAAACCGCGCCCATCACCGACGCTCACGGGCCCATCCGGCGAGGCGGAAGAACTCGGGTCAACGGATCTGGGTGTATTCAAAGAAGGGCGCGCGCTGAACGACAAAGCGCAAAAGCCTACTTTTGACGGGCGCCGCGGGCAATGCCTTCATGCAAGCGGGCAGCGCAACCTTACCGGGAAGGGGTCAGGTGGTTCGTTTCCGCATTTTCGTGCGCAACACATTGACGCGCTCTTCATGCTTCGGCGCGACCACAGTGTGCTGTCGAACAACGACCGTGGGCTTATCGCTCACAGCAACGCCGTTCGCTTTCAGAGCGGCGTGTTGGCGTTCCGCTTGGCGAACGTGACCCTCGCTTAGATAACGGACGTTCTTCACTTCATACGTGTTGGCGACACCGCTTCGGTCGACCGCCACTCGGTCGATGATGTGCAACTGCCCGTCATCATCCCGGACGCGCAATTGCTCAAAGTGTTGTGCATCGGGATGTTTTGCCTCGACATCCCGCCCGGCGGCACGCTCCATCAGCCAGCCGTTCCGGCGGTTTGTCTCCAGCCGTGCGCTTTGCGCTAGCCACGCCTCCACCACCGGATTCCAGCGCGGTCGCGACGGCAGCCGCGGCGTCGGCTGCGAGGTGCCGAAAACCGCTTCTGCCAACGCAGAAATGAGCGTAATTGCACCAACGCATGCGGCGCCAACAATTGCAACCTCGACGAGCCCATCGAAAGCGCTCTTCGGCGTGGGTGAAGTGGGCGGTGTAGGCTTTGTTATTGGCGGGACGGACGGAAGAAGTTGCCCATACGAAGTGGGCGGGGTGGCATCGCTCATGACGGTAGGCCTCCGACGGAACTGACCCTCGGAGCATGAAAACGACCACATGATCGCGCAACCCCAAAAGCACCAATGATCGGACATATTCTGTCCGCTCGCGTTAGACCAGCGATGAGCGCGACTGGATCGGCGACGATTTAGCGTGCACACCCACGCCCGGGCGTGAGCGGGACTGTTTGTGCCGGCGTCCCGAAGTTAACCGCCGTCTTTTTTGCGAACCTTGCGCGACGCCAGGCCCATTCGAATGAGATAACTGCGCTTCTTGATGATGGAACGTGCCGCCTCGGCCCATTCTTCGTACCAATCTTTGAGAGCCGTTAACGCCGCAACACGCGCCGACTCGCGCTCGGTCACGTGCGCGTCTGAATCGGGCAGTGCGACCGTTGGTTTCATGGCAAGTTCGACCAAGCTGGCGAGCCGCGCGCGCTCTTTTTTGTCCAGACCGCGCTTGGCCAACAGTTCCACCGCGCGCTTGTCGTCTTTTTTCGACGCCTCACGTTGTGGATCACTCCCTTTTTCAAGGGCGTCGATGCGTTTCAGAAACGTGCCCACGGCCGCAACCGCCTCGCCGCCGGTCCCGGGTTGCAAGTTGTAAAAGACATAAGCCCCCGCCGAGGGATGATGGCGGCGCAGCGTGGCAGAAAATCTGCGGAAATTCGGTTCATCCCACTGATCCAACTCCGCTACTGCTTCACGCTGACTTCTGGCTTCATCCGTGTCTGCTTCAGGCCGTTGACTTGGCAGTTGAGACCAACAAGCGGTGATGAGTTTGCCACCCTCCCCAACCTCTTCATCCGTCATCCCCACCTGCAACATCATTGTGCGGATTACGGGCACCGCGCCAATCGCATTGAGAAATCGGGCTGCACGGGGAACGGTTTCTTCCAACACCTGGGCTGAATACTTTTCGTATACTTCCTGCGGCATGTTTTCCTCCGAAAGGGTTGATTTTGCTTAGCTCCACGGCGCCGCTTTGGGCGTATGGGCTCAACGTTGGAGCGTCTTACAAGCCGGGGGGCGGCGTCGAGTGAAAAATGAAGCGTTCTTTCTCGTCGCCAAGCTCGCGGCGCACGATTGATGCCCTCGCCGCGGTTGGGAAGGTTTCCGCCACGCGTTTGAACTTTCCGCCAGGGTTGTCTTTTGCAAATACCCTTCTAAACAAGGGTTTGCCGTGACTGCGTTATGCTCGCGCGCCCGGCAATAGGTCAAATTGCCGGCAAATAAGGCATTCAAGGCCGTGGCGGAAGCTTCACGGCCGCGGCGGAAGCTGTGGTAACTTGCCTGACAGATGACATCCCGCGCAGACAAGGGCAAACCTGTTGGCAACAAGCCGGCGGCTTCGGACGGGCGGCCGCGGAAAGCGGGCCCCAAGTCGAGCGGGCGGGACGTGCTCGCGGTTGCGGCAGAGGCGGGCGGGCTTGATGGTGATGCTTTGTGGTCGCTGCGGGAATGGCTCGCTGAGCAGCTTGTTGGCGACCAGTTCGCCAAATTGGGACAGGGGGGTCACACCGAAGAACGGGTTCCGTTGAGGCGAGTGTTCGTCGATCTACCCATCTCGGACAGTCCAGCCCTGGACACGGCCCCTCACAGCTCGTTACCCACGTTCTTGAAGCGTCTGCACCAGCTCTCGCCGTTTCCGCTCTCCACGCTGTGCGGTCCTGAAAGCGAGCAGTCAGAACTGGAGCGTGAGTCCGCGGACGACGACGCGGAGCCCGCAGATGAGGCGGTACTTCGGCTGCAACGAGGCAGGGGCTCGTCAAAGCTGCGAAGAGGCAGCGCACCTGCGGGGCGGAGGATTGGCTCAGCAAACGGCGGCATCTTGCTCATCGGTGGGCCCGGTCAAGGTAAGTCCACGCTTGGCCAGCTCGCCTGTCAGCTCCACAGGGCGGCCCTGCTCCAGCCCGTTGCGGCCGACTTACCCACCGCCGTTCGCGACGTTCTTCAGCCCTTCATCGACGACGCAAAGGGTGACTTATCACGCTCAAGAGAGCCTTGGCTCCCATTCCGGGTGGTGCTCCCGGATCTTGCTGAAAAGCTTGCGGATCTCACGGAAAAGTCGGGCGTGAACGACGCAACTCCGGCACTGGTTCGCTTTCTCACAGACCAATCGAGCGCAAGGAAATCCAAGCTGGCAGCGGAGACATTGTGGACAGTGGCCCGAACGATGCCGGTCCTCCTCGTGCTGGACGGGTTTGATGAAGTCGGCTCGCCGGAAGACCGTGAGGGCGTTGTCAACTGCGCGCGCGAGTTTTTGACGAGCCTCGGCCGCGTGGATGGGCACGCTGTTGTGGTGGTTACTACCCGCCCGCAAGGCTACGCCGACGAAATGCAGCGCATTGGGGTGCGCCTCTCACACGCCTACCTCGCGCCCCTGCGAATTGACGAAGCGCTCGCGTATGGCCAGAAGCTTATTTCTGAGACGATCGCTGGCGCAGACGACCAAGAGAGCGCGAACCGCAAGCTCCGCGCGGCGGCCGAGGACTCGGGGACTGCGCGCCTCCTCAAGACGCCTCTCCAGGTCACCATCCTTGTGGCGCTTGTGCCCCTGCAGGGGCCGGCACCCAGTGAACGTTGGAAGCTGTTCTGGAGCTTCTTTGATTTCACCTATCGCCGCGAAACGGCGCGCGCATCGTACGCTTCGGCGCTCCTCGGAGAGCGTCGCACGCAGATCGAGGCCATTCATGCCCGCGCTGCGCTGCTCTTGCAGGTGGAGTCGGAAAGCTCGGGAGGAGCGGCGGCGCGAATGCCGCGCGCGCGATTGGAGGAAATCGCCGAGACGGTTCTCCAAGAGGACGGCATTCGCGACTCCGAACGAGGAGACCTGGTCAGGCGCATTGTGGATGCCGCGGAGAAGCGGCTCGTTTTTTTGGTCGAGCCCGAGCCCGGAGCCTTTGGGTTTGAGATCCGCTCCCTCCAGGAAATGATGGCCGCTTGGGCGCTCTCCGAAGGCGATCAGTCCGCTGTGGAAGCGAGACTGTTTCAGGTGGCGCGAGCGCCCATGTTTCGCAGCGTGGTGCAGTTTTTGGCGAGCAAGTTCTTTAGCGAACGTTCGGCCCTGCGCGAGCTGATCTCGACGCGACTATGTGCGGCGCTCGACGAAGATCCTGCCCATCCCCTCGCCCGATCAACCCGCGCAGGTGCCGTTCTTGCGCTGGATCTGCTGGAAGAAGGGTCGGCCCTGGGACAGCCCAAGCGAGCGCAAACGCTTATGGAGAGGGCGTGTGGTTTGTTGGATCTGCTGCCCGGCACTGAGATCCTGCGCCTCGTTCGACTTTTCAATGAGGACGTCGGTCCCGTGGTACGGGCCGCCGTGGAGTCACGATTGGGGCGCGCGGCAGCAGGCGAAACGGTCCCCACGCTTGCGGCGTGGGTGTGTGTGGTGGTGGCGGCAGGAGCGGGAATGCCGTGGGCGCGAGAGGTTGCGGACTCGCGGTGGGAATCGCTTCGTGAAAAGGATCGCCTCCTAGATTTTCTCCTGGAGAAGCATGTTTTACCGAGCGCGTGGTTTGCCGAGAAGGTGGAGAGAGATCCGCGCGGTTTCTTACCGGACAGGGTGATTCGCTATTTCGCAGGATTCCGTTGGGCCGACAAACTTCCCAAGAGCCCGACTTCGGAGGGCTGGTTGGGAACGCTTTCGATAGAAGGGGTTTGGGCGGATCCCCTGCTTTCATCTCCAGACGGAAGATGGGATGTTACCGCTCGCGCGTTGGTGCCCAGAAACCGCACGTCCGCGTTCACGGCCCTCGCACGGATGGATTCAGCCTTACCGAATTGGCGAGCGTGGGTCGCGGCAGCCAAATTCGATAAGGATCCCAATGCCAAGCACCTAGCCGACGCGTTGCGAGCATCCGCCATCGGACTCTCCAGCGATGGCCAACGGCACTTGGCCAATTGGATGGCCTGGCCGTTGGCGACTTGCTTGAGAACGGCTGACTCCAACGCCGATCTGGAGCGTTTTGCGGGGATGGCGAGTCGCGGCGAACTGGGCGATACCGACGACTGGTATCGCGCCGAAGAAAGCTGGAGAAAGCGGTCGTCTCTTCGAGCGGCGATCTTGGCTGCCGGTGGTGAAGCGCCGTGGACACTAACATCTCTTGGAGTTGGGCCACCGCTTGTCCTCTATGAAGATGCCCTTTGGCTACCTTCAGGGGGGGGGACGAGCGCCGCACTAGTCCGTCTTGCCGACAAAGCGTTTCGCCAAGCGCGGCAGTCGAGCATTCGTGCCGTCCTGGCGGGGGTGTGTCTTCATGCGCTGTTGCAGGGCGTTGCGCTGGATGTGGGCCCGGGTTCGATCGCTGCTTGGGCCGGTGCAGTTCGCGTGATCCCGAGCTGGTTTTCGACCAAACCACCCAATGCCGACGAACACGATTGGCTTCATGCGGTAGACATCCTCGGGGCCCGCCGATTGGGGCGAACCAGCATGAGCGCGTTGTCGGCGGCCCGTGCATACGCAGAGCATCCCGATAATCGAGGATTTCTTTATTGGATGGCGCTCGGTGCTTGGACGCCGGGACACGGGGAGAACCCCGAGCCGCTCCTTGCCGATCTGCGGCAAACCATCCTTCGGCGCGTCTACGATTCGCCGGCGGCTCGCGCAGACGCCGCCATTGTTCGCACCTACCTGGGGGCGGTGGAGCCCAGTGAGGTGAACTCGATCCTCGACGACGTGGCGGCGCAGGCCGAGAGCGAGCCGGGGATCTGGAACTTCCTGGCACGTAGGATTCAGTGGGGGCACTTGCCCAGGGAGAGCGCAGAAGCGATGCTCCTTCGAATCGACGAGCTTCTTGGGCCATTGCACGTTGCGAGGGAGAGGCTCATGGATGCCATGCGGGCCTTGCTCCAGTCCGAACGTTCGGGGCTTTCGTCCCGGGGAGTCTGGGATCGACTTGACCTCCCCCTTCCCTATCCAATCGCTCGCTCGCAGGAGAAGCCCAAAGGGATTTTGCCGCTCGATCCGGTGATCCTGCGAACTTTGAAGGTGAAACACCTGCGTGTCCTCGGTGACGTGAGCTTCAACTTCGAGGTGCCGACGCAAGGAAAAGGCCAGTGGATTGTTCTCCTGGGTGAAAACGGAGTGGGCAAGACGACGCTCCTGAGAAGTCTCACCCTCGCGCTCCGCAACCTGAGTGACCCCAGAATCTGGCCTAAAGGGGTGTTCGCTACGCCCTGGCGCGGCCTGCACGGGTCTGGCGAAGCAAAGATCGCCGTTGCGGTGGAAGGGCACGCCGAACAGGTCACCACCATTCGCGCCAACGGCACCGAGTCCTTTGCGCAGACTCCTGTCCAGGACCGACCCCGCCTCTTTCCTGTGTTCGCCTACGGATGTCGGCGGGGCTCGGCGCTCAGCGGGGCGCGAACAACGCCGGAACTGGGAGAGGATGACGGTCCCGAGATCGCGACGCTTTTCGATGAAGGCGCCGACCTCGTGCAAGCAAGCAGCTGGCTCGTGCACTGGCACAGCGACTCCGTCGATCGCGAACGGGCCAAGTTGATCTTCGATGCGATCCGCGAAGGGCTGCGGCGGCTCCTCGATCTCGACTCGTTGGAGGTCAAACGGCAGGAGGTCTGGGTTTCGGGCGACGCCGTGGGTCAGTCCGTTCCGTTCAACGCCCTAAGTGATGGGTATGTCACCACGGCGGGCTGGTTCGTTGATCTCTTGGCGCGGTGGATCGCGCTGGCGGACCAGAACAACGCGGAGATCGACGAAAACTTCATGAGCCGGATGACAGGGCTTGTCTTGCTTGACGAGATCGATCTGCACATCCACCCGCGGTGGCAGGTGGACGTGATCGGTCGCGTGCGGCAGCTGCTACCCAAAATGTCGTTCGTTGTGACAACGCACAACCCGCTCACCCTTGTTGGGGCACGTCCCGGCGAGATCTGGCGACTGTTCCGCGAGGACGGCAAGGTGTGTGTTGAGTCGGGGACCGAAGCCCCTCTGCTGCTCACCGGCGGCCAGATCTACCGCCGGTACTTTGGAATGCGCGACATCTACCCGAACGACCTGGGTCGCAAGCTGCACCGCTACGGGTTTCTTGCTGGGTATGCGATGCGGAGCGACGACGAACAGCGCGAGATGGAGGCGCTCCGCAAGGAGCTGTCGGCAGCCCAAATCGATCCCGGATGGGAGGAGATCGCCCGCGAAACGCCGCAGGCCCCAAAAACAGAGAAGGTTCCACAGAAGCGTTCGGGGAAAAAAGTCCAAGGGCGAGCGTCATGATCCCTGTGCGACGGGGCACGGAGCCGCGGGACCTCGTGGAAGTGCGCGGGCGCGAGTTGCCCGAACTCAGGCAGATCGCCAAGAAAGGACGGGTGGTCAGCATGGACATTCGCGGCTACCAACGAGCGGCCGGGCCACTCTGGAAGCGTCAGCATCACAAGTGTTGTTATTGTGAAACCCGCGTCTTTCAACACTACAACGACGTGGAGCACTATCGCCCCAAAGGCGCGGCCGATCGCCTGCCGGGTTCTACGGAAACCCATGGATACTGGTGGTTGGCCTTCGATTGGAACAACCTGCTGTTCGCGTGTTCGTTGTGCAACCGCTCTGAGAAAAACGACGCCTTTCCGCTCACGCCCGGCGATGTCGCCCTTCAACCCGAGGAGCAGCCTCCGGGGCGAGAGCGACCGTATCTCTTAGACCCAAGCGGGGCGATCAACCCGGTGGATCACATCGAATTCGAGTATCGATACGCGCTGGAGAATGAGCCTCGGGCCTTGCTGGGACCGAAGCAATGGTTCGCCCGAGCGCGGGACGGAAGCCAGCTGGGCCACTGGACTATTTTTGTCTTAGGACTCAACAACGGCGACCTCGTCGAGCTGCGCGGGGACCATGTGGAAAGCTGCGTTCGGGGTCCGGCAGAGCGACTGAAGGCTGCGGTCGTCGATGGCAACGGGCCGCGTGTGAAGGAAGAATTCGAAGCGGCAAAAGCGCTCCTGCGTCCTGCCTGTTACTTCGTGGCGCTCACCTACGACGCGCTTCGCCTATGGGTGCCCAACGCCACGTTGGCGCCGTGGGATCTCAAATGGCCGGAGCCCGGCGAGGTAGGGCTGCCACCGCGCAACATGCCGATTCGGCGCCCTGCTTCACGAACCACGCGGTGAACCACCGAGCGCCGCGCATTAGTTCCGCACGAAGAAGTGGAACCGGGGCCTGATCACGCGCGTTGGTGGGTAGAACTTCAGAGTTCGCGGTCGGTTAAACGTCACGACAAGCGTGCGATGGTCAATGCAGAGGCGGCGTTACGTCTTGAAAAACCGCGCCATGGCATCCGGCTTGTTCCATCGCGTTTTTTAGTGTCTCCGACACGATCAGCGCCACTTCCCAACCCTCGATACGGAAAATGTGAACGTCCGGTGGTATGGCTGTCGGATTCACAACGAGCTTTGTGACTTGTCTATATTGTCCGGCCAAGTCGGCCCGGTGGTCGTTGACCGTCCACTTTGTAAACTTCGATCTATCCTCATCCAAGCAACGAATTTTTCGAATGGCGTTTAGAACAACACGCTCCACAGAACTGGCGCGTGGCGTAATAACTTGCAGTGGAATCACCTGAAGGTCGCCGCCAGCGAGATTGACCATAACAGCGGCGAGCCTCTTCGTTGTCACGGGAACGGACAGGCTAGTCAAACAAAATTCCAGCGCGGGCCCGTCGTAATGCACTTTCGCCAGAAGCGGGCCGGTAGTCGCCATATGCGAGCCACTTTTTAGCCTCGGCTCATGTCCTGTTTCGTCTCGCACTTCCCCTATGTGCCACCGGTGAAGCGCACCGGTGTCATCGGAAAGATCAAAATACCTCATTGGGACACCAGTAGTTGATTCAGCTCTGATCCAGGTGTCGAAACTTCAGCGCGAATGGCGTCAAGTTCGCTTCGAAACACGCGTGTAAATTCGTCGCCCTCTAGCCCCTCCGTAACCTGTGATAGCCGACGATAGACGGCGTCGTGGTAAGCCCTCGGATGCGGTCCGCCGTGCCCCGGCACTCGAACCTTGTTCGCCGCGTCTTCAAGCGTCATTCCTGCCTTGTTAGCCATATACTCAAATTTCGGTGTCCACGGGCCGCCACTTGATGACGAAACACGGTTCTTGTTTGTCATAACGTGGTGCACCTGTCCATCCGCACCTTTCGGCGCCGACATCCACGCGTTAATCCCCGCCAAAATGTTTCCCGCACCCCCGGCAACCCCAACGGTAGAAACGGCAATTGCTGGCAATCCAACGGCCGCACCCACGCCGGTCACGGTCGCCGCCCCGCCGAAGATCTCCCCACCAAGCGACATGGCCGTGGTGTACAAACCGCCGCCGATCATCCCAAGCGCCTTGCCGCGCTCAAAGTACGCCGAACGGGGCTTTACCAACCCCTCTGCGAGTGCTGCTTCTTCGGCTACCCCTGCACCGGGTACAATGCCCAAAAGCGCACCGTTAAACCCGCCCGCCATTGTCTGAAGGACGGGATGATTATACCAAGGCTCGTCTTCGTGCCCAGTAAATCCGAGCGAAATCGAATCTGGAAAACTCGCGGGTATAGGGGCGCCCCACTCGGGATTTCGCCGTCGGCCGAAGGCATCGTAACTGCGCCGCTCGGTGACCTTCCCATCGGCGTCGGTGAGTATAGGCGAGGGCTACCCGTGGCTCTATCCCTGCTCTACCGTCGGGCGCGGGTATAGGAACGACAAAAGAAGCTTCACCGGTTGGGGTGACAGAAAATGTCCCTTGTAAGCTGCCGGCGGCGTCGGTTTCACTTGCGCGGGAGGTGGGAAGTTTGGTAGCGCGCGTTTCGTGTTGGGGTACACATGCGATGATTTCACGCGGCGGCGGCGCCTCACTCGTGACGCATGTGCATGCGCCTTGTGCAAAAGAAAGGATGACCCAAAAGACCCACGGCGCGAACCAAATCAGCCTCAAAAGTGGCTTGTTCGCCGCGGGTTGGTTGCTGCCTGAAAGAAATGACGTTTGCACGTTCATGGCGCATCCCTTCTTTGCTGAGATGTGTGATCTAACTGTGCCTAATGTTCAGTATAGAGCCTCGCATGCGGAGAGTGTGCTTTGCGGATACGCAGCGGAATCAAAGTGCGAGCGCGGTTCCCGTGATCACAGCCCGGCCATCGCGACGCGTTTTTCGATGCTTTCTTCGTTTGGCTAACCCGCAAAGGGATTAGCCTGCCCTCGTGCCTCTCGACCTGAGAACGCGCACCACCCTTGTTTGCGGCGCGCTCGCCCTTGCGATCGCGGCATCGACGCTTTTGCGCGGGCGCATCCGAACGGTACACCTGCTGTTTGCGGCGTTTGCGGCCGACGTGGGCCTTTGGTACCTGTCGCAGTCGCTCTTTGGGTTTTTCCGCGCGGAGATCTGGGAGCGTTTTACAGCGATTCTCGCGGTGCTGTTGCCTCAATTCGCTCTTCAGCTTTTTGAAGCGATGATTCCTCACGAGCCGCACCGAAGGTCGCGTCTGGTGAAGCTGGCGGGCGTTCTTGTGTTGCCGATGGCGCTGCTGGTCATCGGACTTCAAGAGTCGCCCATCGTTCGTGTGGGCCTGTTGATCTACGTGTTTGCGCTTCTCACATCGGGCCTTTTCACATTGGGCCAACGCGGTGAACGAAGCGCATCGCGCGCCACGCAGCGCCGCGTTCGTTTTTTGGTGCTTGTCGGTGCGCTCGCGTGCCTGGCTTCGGTGGCTGAATACGCGTCTTTTCTCGTGCCGGACCTGCCACCCGTCGGTGCCGCTTTGTCGGTTGTTTTTCTATTCATGCTCGCTCAGGCGCTTCGTCACGAACGCCTGCTCGACATGTACGAAATGCTGGGTCGCCTGCTTGTGGCAACAGCGGTTGCGTTTCTTCTCGCGGGCCTGTTTTTTATTTTGTTTGAGTACATCGGCCGCTTTAACACCATGTACTTAAATGCCGTTCTGGCGTCGATCGTGCTCCTCGTTCTCGTCGATCCGCTGCGGGCGCGCGTTGAAGAGCAAATCCAAAAGTTCTTGTTTCGCGAGCGCGTGGATCTCGAGCGCTCCCTCGCCGATGCTCGCCAACGGCTGGTTCACACGCTTCAAGTGGACGAGATGGGTGCGCTTGTGGTGAGCGCTCTCGAACAATCGCGGCGAGCCACTGTCGGGGCCATTTATCTGCGCGATCCCGAGGGGACCGGCTTCGACAAACTCGCCGGTTTCGGGCCCGGCATTCCAATGCGCATTGAGGCCGCCGCCGTGCGCGCGCTTCTCGACAAGCTTGAACGCGGCGCCGTTGATCTCGAAGAAGTGGCTCGCGAAAATCGTGCCGCCGAAGGCACCAAAACATCGGGAGAAAGCGGCAAAAAAGCTACTTCCGCCGTTCTCGCATCGGCTGAAGCGTTGGGTACACTTAAACACGGCGTCGTGATTGGCATCCACGACCAGGAGCGCATGTTGATAGGTCTGCTCGCGCTCGCCGATGAACGTGTGCGTGACGCGTTTTCGCCCGAAGAAGTGGCCATTTTGTCGGATTTTGCCGCGAAGATCGCCGTTGTTGTCGAGAACTCGCGTGTGTACTCACAAATGAAAAATCGCGACAGGCTCACCGAGCTTGGGCGGATGGCGGCCGGTTTGGCGCACGAAATTCGAAACCCTCTCGGGGCGATTAAAGGGGCGGCGCAGCTCCTAACGGAGCCCGCACCGGGGCACGAGCCCGACCCTTCGTCGCGTGAGTTTTTGGGCATTATTTTGGAAGAGGTAGACAGACTCGACCGCGTGCTCGGCTCCATTCTCGATTACGCGCGCCCCAATCCCGGTGTGGCGGTGCCCACAGACGTAAACGCTGTTGTGCGCCAAATGCTTCGTTTCTTGGCAAACGAGCGAAACGATGAACTCACAGTGGAGTCGCTGTTGGACCCCAATTTGCCGCGCGTTGCGATTGACCCTGAGCAGCTTCGGCAAGTGTTTATGAATCTGTATCGAAATGCGGTTCAGGCGATGAAGGGCCGCGGCTTAATCACTGTTTCAACCCGCGTGCGGCTTGGTTTGGGTACACGGCCCGGCGGTCCAGGCGATGCGCCGTTTGTTGAACTGACTGTTGCCGACAACGGGCCGGGCATTTCGCAAAACGTGCTGCGGAATTTGTTTCAGCCCTTTTACAACCAAAGAAAAAGGCACAGGCCTCGGACTTGCCACCAGCAAAAACATTATTGAAGGGGCCGGCGGTCGTATTGAGGTGCGCTCTTACGAGGGAAAAGGCAGCACGTTTAGCATTGTGCTTCCGGCGACCAGCGAGACAATCGGCACTCCAACACCGGCGCCGGTGGCCAAAAATAGAGAGTCAGACGCGCCAAACAACGCTCTTACACCCGTGGATGGCTGACAAAGAAGGGGGCTTTGGCGGGTCGGCAAGATCTTGCCGACTCACCAGGACACTCGGCAATCGGTTGCCGGCAATCCCTAGCCGTACAGTCACTTAGAGGCCCAATTCAGGCACGTTCGGGCGGGCACGCTCAATGCTCAGTGGGTCACATGCGCCCGATAAAGGGTGCCAACCGGAGAGGCTTTTTATGAAGCGACATGCCGCGCTCGCGCTGTGTTTAGGCATTGCCGCGTGCCAATCGCCCAACACTCAAGGTGAAGCAGACATTGAGTCTGAGGAGTTGGGTGAAGCTCAGCAGGCAGTGGAAACGCTCACGGATCCGAGCGAAGAAAACTCAATTCGATTCTTAGAACAGGCCACGTTTGGTCCGCGCCTTCAATGGGCGGCGGCCACACCTCCCACCGATTCAGTGGAGCAGGTGGTGGACGTGGGAATAACGGCTTCCATCACGGCCCTTTTCAGCGGAACAAACACTCCGTTTGACGGCACGTCGGCAAGTCAAAGTCTCGACGCCCAGTTCTTTGTTCAAGCGATTGATCACCCCGATCAGCTTCGCCAAAGAGTGGCTTTTGCCCTTTCACAGATCGTTGTTGTTTCGCTAAACGGTCTACCCACCGGAACAACGGGAAGCTGCGTGGGAACACCGGCGGAATGTCAGCCCAAAGAGGCAATGGCCGACTATCTCAACTACCTCAAAACTCACTCTCTGGGGAATTACAAGAACCTGCTCAGCGCCGTGACGAAAAGCCCGGCCATGGGCCGATATCTCGACATGGTGAACAATCGCGCGTTTGACACGGCCGGTGCACCGATTGAGCCGAATGAGAACTTTGCTCGTGAGCTTTTGCAGCTTTTCTCGCTCGGAACTCACATGTTGAACGACGATGGGACGTATAAACTCAGCGGGGGCAATCGCATTCCTGCGTATACAGAAGACCACGTAAAAGCGTTTGCCCGGGCGCTTTCAGGTTGGACCTACGCCAAGGTGGGTGGCACGGGCGACTTGGCACTCGACTGTCCAACCGTCGGCAAGAGCAACACGCTCAACTATACCCAAGACATGATCGGGTGTGCGATCAACCACGATTCTTCGTCGCAAACCCTGCTGACGGTGGATCATGACAACAACTCCACAACCCCTGAACAGCCTGAAGTGACCACCGCGGGTGGAACACCGCTTCAACATCTCAATCAGTCGATCAACAACATCTTTAAGCACAGCAATGTGCCGCCGTTCATTTGCAAACAACTGATTCAACACCTGGTGACATCCAATCCAACTCCCGCGTACGTTGGCCGCGTTGTTGCCAAGTTTAAGAACAACGGAAGCGGCGTTCGCGGCGACATGAAGACGGTGATTCGCGCGATTTTGGAAGACAACGAAGCGCGCGGCGCAACGCCGATTCCGTCTCAGCTGTCGAGTTACGGGCATCTTCGATCACCTGTGCTTCATGTGACAAATCTGGTGCGTTGGCTTGATGGTCACATGGATCTGACAGGTGGCAAAAACCCCGGAGCCAAGCTCGCTGCGGCAACGGTCGCTATGTCACAGTCGGTCACTCGTCCCCCCTCGGTTTTCAGCTTTTATCCACCGACTGCCCCGCTCCCCGGACAGGCACCTTTGCTTGGACCGGAGTTTGCGATCTTCAACGCGGCAACGTCCACAACCCGCGCGAACGTGACGTATGACATGCTGTTTACCGCCGGGTACACCAACGCGGGAGTCACGCTCAACGTGGGTGTTTTGCCAACCACACCAGATGATTTGGTTACTTGGTTGGCACGTTATCCACTGCACGGTTCAGCTTCGTCGGACTTGCAGGTAAAGATCTACGAAACAATCACTGATCCGTGGGCAACAAACACGCTTCGTAAACAACGAATGGCCATGATGCTTGCGGCCCTTTCCCCCGAATTTTCGATCCAGAGGTGAGCCATGACACTCTCACGACGTTGGTTTCTCCGTGGTGCTTCGGGCGCAGTGGGCCTTGCCTCCGCGTCTATGGCAATGTCGCGTGTCCTTTCGAGTGAGGCTTTTGCAGCCACACTCACGGGGTACGCGGGGTACAGATGTGCTGTTGCCGTGTTTTTGCTCGGTGGCAGTGACTCCAACAACATGCTTGTTCCGCTGACAAGCAACGGTTCAACAGGGCAATACGATCGGTATCTGGCGGCGCGTCCGACAGTGGGTCTTAAAACTGCCAGCAGCGAACTCTTGGCCGTTAATCCCCTGGGTTTGGCCGCGGCTTCATACGGTGTACACTTTAACATGCCCAAAGTGAGAGACCTTTTCGAGACTGGAAGAGCGTCTTTCGTTGTCAACGTGGGTCCGCTCGTTTTGCCGATGAACAAAGACGACTACACAAACAACACAGTCGTCAAACCGGACAGCTTGTTTTCACACTCAGACCAACAAGATGCCTGGGTGAGTGCCATTGCCAATCCGTCCACTGTGGTGCTTCCCGCTGAGCTGTCGGGAGTGGGGCCCACAGGCTGGGGCGGGCGCGCGGCGGACAAGCTGACTGCCATCTTGCCGGGCGATTACCCTGAAGTGGTGCATCTGTCGGGTCGAGGCCTGTTTGGCGCGGGCAAAGATCGGGCTGCACTGGCCATGAGTTCGAGCGGTGCATTTGGTCTTAAAGTGACAAGTGACACTGTATTCAACGACCTTCGAGACCAATCGCTGCTCGATGTGTACAGTTACACAAACTCCGTTGCGCCCGAAGAAGCGTACGGCACCATTGCCACCGCGGGCATTGTGTACTCAGACATGCGCAACGAAGCGCGCGACGCTGCGTGGGCGGCGATTCCGTCGTCGGTGCGCGATCAGATCAACACCGCGTTCGGAACGGCGACAACCGACGGTGCGGCGCTTGCGATGAGCGACGGGTCAATCCGCGCGCAGCTTTATCAAGTGATCCGCGATATCATCGCGGGCGCTGTAAAAACCGCTTCGGGTGGGCTTGGACTGCGACGCCAGATTTTCCAAGTTGGCCTCGGCGGCTTCGACACGCACACAAATCAGCGCGCGGTTCAAGACAGCCTGTTCGCGCAGCTCGACACGGCTATCTTCGCTTTCCAAAGCGCGATCGAACATCTCGAAGATGCGGCAGCTTCGGGTGGAGCAACCGGTCCGCTGAGCGGATTGGCCCCGCAGGCCACGCTGTTCACGATGAGCGACTTCAGCAGAACGCTTGTTGAAAATTCAGACGGCGGAACGGATCACGCGTGGGGCGGTCACGTGCTTGTCGTGGGTTCGCGGGTTGTGGGTCAAAAGTTGTTCGGCGGTTTTCCGAGCTTCGATCTTGCGACGGGCACGAGTACAACCGATTCGCGCGGTCGCTGGATCCCCACGATTTGCCCGGATCAAATCGGCAACTCGATCGCGTATTGGCTGGGTGCAACCACCGCGGCGGAGCGATCGTACATGTTCCCCAACCTCACAGCGTTCATCGACAGCGCCGTAGCTCGCAGCTTCCCGTCGTACACAAAGTCGTACCGCATCGGCTTCTTAATGGCCGATGCGTGAGCGATGAGTACACATAGCGGCGGCGGTTTTGCTCGCACGATGCGCCGCCGCCGGCCTCTGATATGGTGAGCGCCCCGATTTGTCTGAGTGAGGATCGGGATCCATGCCGCACCCGAAAACAATCGCGAACAGGGTGAAGACACTACGGCGAAAATCGCTGGGCCGCCGGCACCTCTGTCCAGCGTTGCGCGTCAGGTGGCAATCTTCGTTTTCCACGCCGACGGTGTACACACGGAGCCCCTTTCTCCAGGTGTACCCGTGCTTGTGGGCCGGTCCGCGCCGGCGGATGTGCGGATCGGTGATCGATCGCTGTCACGTGTACACGCGCGATTTGTTCTGGGGCGCGGCGGTCGCGTGCTCGTTACAGATCTGAAATCAACCAATGGGACATGGCAAAACGGCCATCCCGTTGAGACATGTGAACTCAACACCGGCGGTGAAGTTCTGCTCGGAAACGTGGTTGTTCGCGCGGGAGAACTCGGCCCGGAGGTGCGCACGAACACCCTCGGCGACGAGCAGCAGTTTCGTGAAATGCTTGAAGCGCGGCTCGCCGAGTCGAATAAAAATGGCAGCGTATTCAGCGTTGTTTTTATGCGCGCCGAAGGAACGCTTCCGTCGGATGATACCCACACAATCGCTCCCGGTGATGTGAGCCGTTGGGCTCATCGCGTGATCGCGGCGCTTGGGCCGAACGATCGCATTTGCCGCGCGCGCAGGGACGCCGTTTTGGTGTTGTTTTCGGAGCACGGCGCGCGCGCGGCCACCTCCATTGCGCACCACGTCGGCGCGCCCAAAACGCACGGTGAAGTGGCCATTCTTTCGGGTGTCGCTGCGTACCCCGATGCTGCAACGCGGGCTGACGAACTCATCGATCGCGCTCGATCTGCCGCAGATCTCGCAACGATGAGCGCACCCATTCACATTGCGCGTGAAGGGGCGTGGCAACGTGAAGTGATCGCTCCTGGAAGTGGACCGGTCGCCGCTTCACCTGCCATGCGAAAAACGCTCGATCTCGCGGAACGCGCGGCGCAGGCGCCGGTGCCGATCATTCTGTTTGGCGAAACGGGCACCGGCAAAGAAGTGGTGGCGCGTTTTATCCACGAGCAGAGCCCGCGAAAAACTCGGCCAATGGTGAGCGTCAACTGCGCCGCAATTCCGGCTCAGCTTGTTGAGAGTACACTTTTCGGTCACGAACGCGGTGCGTTCACAGGAGCAAACGCGCAGCAACGCGGAGTGTTTGAATCGGCGGACGGCGGCACAGTGTTTTTGGATGAAGTCGCTGAATTGGCTCCCGCGGCGCAGGCGGCATTGCTTCGAGTGCTTGAAACGCAGCGTTTTTTCCGCGTCGGTGGCTCGCGCGAAGTGCACGTGGATGTGCGGATGATTGCCGCAACCCACCGCGATCTCGAAAAGGCCGCGGCCGAAGGACAGTTTCGTTCGGACCTTTATTACAGGCTCGCAACGGTCACGGTGCCCATCGCTCCGCTGCGTGAACGGCGCGAAGACATCGCTCCTCTGGTGGATCGATTTTTGACAGAACGGGCACCGCACGGCGGATTTGTAATTGAACCGGATGTGTACACAACGCTCGCCGCGTACGATTGGCCCGGCAATGTGCGTGAGTTGCGCAATGCGCTTGAAAGGGCGCTTGTTGTGGCGCAGCGCGGGCGCATAGAAACGGTTGATTTGCCGGATCGGGTACGCGCCGCCGTTGACATCGATCGCGCAACGCCCGAACCCGCCCTGCCCACAACGCAAACTCCCGCGGTGTCAACAATGACTCCACCCGGCGATGCCGACCTGCGTTCGCAACTCATCGCTCACGAGCGGCGCCTGCTTGTGGAAGCGCTCGAAGGGTGCGGCTGGAACAAAACGCGCGCGGCCGAGCGATTGGGGCTCCCCGTCAGAACGCTCACCTATCGCATGACAGTGCTCGGAATTCAGCGCAAAGGGCGGTAATCTTCGAAGCGCACTTGTCCCGCGCCCCCTCACCAAACGACGGACCGACCGTTCCGCAGCGGCCGCTTTCACCCAAAGGTGACGCCGAATGGGTGGATCGCGTCATTGGAGGCAAATACGCCGTGGAGGGAGTTCTCGGGCGCGGCGGAATGGGTGTTGTCCTCAAGGCCCGTCACATTCGGCTCGACGAGCCTGTGGCCATCAAAGTGCTTCACCCGGCGTTGGCGCGCGACCAAGCCATGGCCGCACGTATGTTGCGCGAGGCGCGCGCGGCGCTTCGGCTTTCGAGTGAACACATCGTGCGTGCGATGGATGTGGACACACTCGAAAACGGCGTCCCGTACCTTGTTTTGGAGTACTTAAACGGGCAGGACGTAAAGGCTCTTTTGGGTGAACGCGGCGGCGGACTGCCCATGGAAGAAGCTGTGAGCATCGCTTTGCAGGCGTGTCGAGCGCTTGTGGAAGCCCACGCTTTGGGCGTGATTCACCGCGACTTAAAGCCCGGAAACTTGTTCATCGTGGTTCGACCCGACGGGCGTCGCATTGTGAAGCTGCTCGACTTTGGAATCTCCAAAGTCAATTCAGGCCGCGAGGCACCCATCACTCGAAACGGAGACATCCTCGGCTCGCCTGCGTACATGTCTCCCGAACAAGTTCGGGGTGAAGAACTCGACGGCCGCTCCGACATCTTCGCAATGGGGGTGGCACTTTACGAAATGCTCACGGGGGTGAGCCCCTTTCAAGCGAAAGGGTTCGCCCAAACGTGCAATCGTGTACTCAAAGACGAGCCGGTTTCACTCGCCAAACTGAGGCCCGATTTGCCTGCGGGGCTCGTGGGTGTTGTGGAGCGGTGTTTAAAAAAGAACCGCGAAGCGCGCTTCAACGATGCTGAGTCCCTCGCCGATGCGTTGAGTCCGTTTGGGCCTTTGTCGGGTCGCGCGGCCTCCCAAATGTCGCTTCCTGAGTCTCAGAAACAGGCCGTATTCAATCCGCCTTCGTTGATTCCGCCGCCGTCGGCCACGGGGGCGCAGCTCCCAGACTCGCAGATATTCAGTCTCACTTCGGCGGTGGACCATCCGGCGGTTTCGGCGGTGCGGCGCGCCCCGGTATCGCGGACATTTCTGTGGATGGCTGTGGTTGCGCTCCTCGTGGGTGGCGTTGCTGCGGCGCTTTGGTTGACACGCGATGCCGAACCCACGGCGGCGACAGGCGTTACGGCGCTGACAGGGCAAGCGCCAACGGCCTTTCCAACGAACGCGCAGGTACCGGCGGCCACGACGAACAACGCGTCTCCGAGCAACACGGTCAACGTACAAGTGAAACCCGCCGCGGACCAAAACGAGCCTTCGCTCGACTCACCGGCTGTGAGCGCCACGGCAAACACAGCGGCGACGGTGCCCAAAACCCCTGTGCGAGCGCCTCAATCCGATCCTTTCGGTGAACGTCGACAATGAAGTTGGGAGCCCTTCAAAAAAGGCTGTTCCGTATCGTGTTGGGGGGTTTTATGTGCGCGGTATTGCCTCGCACAACAAGCGCGCAGCCAAGTCAGGACAACAAAGTTGCAGCACAGGCCCTGTTTGACGATGCGATGACGCTGCGAAAGAAAAATGATTGGAATGAAGCGTGTTCCAAGCTGCAAGAGAGTCAGCGTCTCGATCCGGCGCCGGGCACGAAGTTTTATTTGGCCGAATGTTACGAGCAAATTGGCAAACTCGCGAGTGCGTGGTTGCTCTACACTGAGGTCGCAGACGTAATGGCCAATACAGGCCAACAAAAGCGCGAATCGGCCGCTCGCGAAAGGGCGCAACAGCTCGCGGGCAAGGTTGCGCGGCTGAGGGTGATTGTGTCGGAAAGGGCTCGCTCGGCCGGGCTTTCAGTGCTTCGTGACGGGGTTCCACTGGGTGAGGCGCAATGGGGTTTTGCGGTGCCGGTGGATAGCGGTGTACACACGATAGAGGCCACTCTACCGGGTCACCCACCCTTTAGAAAAGAGGTAACCGTCACCGACGTCGGTTCGACAGTGGATGTTGAAATTCCTGTATGGGGCGCGGAAACCGCTTCTGTGGGGTCCGCCGGAGTTACTGCAACTGCCACGTTGGCGCCCACGCAAACAGAACCCAAGTCCCCACCTCCGCCAAGTGGACTTGGCCTTCGTGGAGCGGGATTTATCGCGGGTGGGTTGGGTATTGTGAGCGCGGCTTTTGGCGCTGCACTGGGCAGCATGGCAGTTGGCAAATACAATGAAAGCAACCGAGGCCCGTGTGATGCGGCGCGCGACGTGTGTTCACCCGCGGGGCTTGCTTTGCGGGCCGACGCGATCACTCTCGCAACCGGCTCCACAGTCACATTTATTGTTGGAGGGGTGTTATTCGCCGGGGGTGTTGTGCTGGTGCTTTTACCATCTTCGAATGCCAATAAAGGTGCTTCAAAGGGTACACCTCAAATACCCATTTCAACAGCCGTGCGCGTGAGTCCCAACGGCATTTCGCTGGAGGGAAAGTGGTAATGTTCAAGATGCGAGTGAAAGGCGTTTGCAGCCTTGTCTTGAGCGCCTTTTTGCCGGCGCTGGGCTGTCAGGGTATTTTGGGAATCACGCCTGGAGAACTCGATTCAACGGGAGGAACGGGCGGAATTGGCGGGACGGGCGGCACGGGCGGAAAAACCACGTTGTCCACGGGTGGAGAAACATCGAGTTCAACGGGCGGCGGAGGCGAATCCACCACGTCGGGAACCACAAGCACACCTGTTGAATGTGGCGACGATTGCCAGTCTACGGAGTGTACTCAAAAAGAATGTGTGGAGGGAACATGCACAATCACCTCTGTGAAAAAAAACGTGGTGCTCGAAGATGTCAATCCCGGGGATTGCATTGCCACAAGTTATTGCAACGAAGAGGGTGAATTTGTAGCAAACGCGCCGTTTGACGCCGACTCCGACGACAAAAACGATTGCACATGGGATGTCTGCGCGGCGGGGCAAGGGGGCCACGGCCCCAAAAAGCCGGGTACGCTTTGCAACTCAGGCGCGGGAATTTGCAACGAGGGAACATGCCAGTCGGGGTTGTGCACCGTGAACCAGCAACTTGACGGCACCGAAACCGACGTGGACTGCGGCGGAACGTGCGCCGCCGTGTGCGCCGAGGGCAAAAAGTGTCTTGCGAATACAGATTGTGCAACTGAATTTTGCGCGAGCGGTTTTTGCAAAAAGCCTTTTGGAGCCGGTATCACCACCAAGCCCGGTGCGAGCAACTCTCAAGTGACACTGCTCACGTACACATCGGGTCAAAATCCGGTGTGGACTGTCACTTCCGACGCAAACGAGTTTTCAAACTTTACCCACGCAGCGGCGGCTTTTGACTCGAATGGTGAAGTGACGGCGATGATTCGTCAGGGCGGCGGCGGGCGCGCGGCACGTTACCAGGCGGGCGCGTGGAGCAATGTGACTCTTTGGTCCACCCCAACCCCCACAAACTACGTACCTTCGTTTGCAAAAACCGGCCAAAATCTGCTGCTTTTCGTTCAAAACAATAACTTTGAGCACCTTTATGTGAATGCGGCGGAAATGCCGCTTGGTATCTTCAAGAATGTGGGGGATGCGGGAGGTGGCTTGTCGGGAGCGGCGGTCACTCGCGACGGCATCGCAACGTATTATTATGCTCCCAATTCCAACCAGCTTGTTGAAACTCGCTATTTGGTAAACGGCCCAAACGCGGTTTGGTCGCCTGCAAAAGAGATCTTGAGTGGCAATTATCTGGATGGCTCGCCGGCGGCAGCGGCGATTTCACAGGGGACGCTCATTGTTGCGGGGCGACGAGATGGGAATAATCACGTTCTCGACTGGGCGCTGATTGACAACAAGGGTCAACTCTTTAGCGGGAAAAACCTGGGCCCCATGTTCGAAGCGCCGAAACCGCTCGCACGAAGACTGGCACTCGCGGCGCGAAAAGGCCTGAAAGGAGGCGCTGTGTTGGCGCTTCGAAACGCTGATCAACAGCTTGAGGTGTGGCTTTTTGAAGGGTCGGACGGGGTGTACACCTGGAAAAACCTCCTCGCCGAGAGCATCCCCGAGGGCATCACGCAAGATCCGTCTGTAGCAACCGGCCTTGGCACCGCTCAAGCGGAAGTGCTGTGGGTGAGGCAAACGCCGGCGTCGCTTGTGCACTCGCGAATTCTGACCGACGTGGGCGGCGAAGCGACGTGGGCGAATGATTCGGTGGTGATCACTGCCAGTGGAATTGGGCCCGTGGCCGTTGCAACGCCTTAGTCACGCGCAAAGCCCAGCCGATTTGCTGTCGGGCGTGGGATCTTGGTGGTGTGTACCCATTGCAGCGCGACAAACAAAAAACTCCGTGGATCTCCGTGATCTCCGTGCCTCCTAGGTAACTTCCCTTTAGCGGAACGTTCTGCAAGGCACGGATCCAGTCTTGTCGAGACGTTTGGGACACCCTTGCCCGTCGCCAAGCGGAAAAGCGAACAGCGTGGCGCGTCGGGTTCTCCAGATGGAGTTCTGTGGCGAGCGCAGCCACGACGAAAACGAGAGACCGGCGAGACCGGTGGATGGCGACGTGATGGACATCTCAAGTCGCCGGACCTCCCAGAACGGGCTCTTTTCTGCTGCATCGACAACTCAACCGCAACGAGTTACTCGCCGTTCGAATGAGGCGCATGCGCCCCCGGGGATCCGTGTTGATTACGACGTGTCGGGAATCGAGGCGTCTCAGGTCGTCGCGAGGCGGCTAGGCGCTTAGTCGTTTTGCATAAGGCCTTTAATGCGGCCGTCGGGCATGAGTTTGACTTTGAGGGCGGCAGGTTCACGGGGCAAACCCGGCATGGTCATCATGTCGCCGGTGAGCGGTACGACAAATCCGGCGCCGGCGGAGAGGCGCACTTCTCGAACGGTGAGTGTGAAGTCGCGCGGGCGACCGGGTTTTGTGGGATCGTCGGAGAGTGACAGTTGGGTTTTGGCCATGCAAACAGGCAGTTTGTCGTAGCCAAGCCCCTTGATTCGGGTGATGTCTTTTTCGGCTTTGCCGACGAAAGCCACGTCTTTTGCGCCGTATACAACGGTGGCAATTTTGCGAACTTTTTCAGGGATAGATTCTGCCAAGTCATAAACGAACTTGGCATTGGGCGGCGAAGCATCGGTGCTGTCGGCCATTTCAATAGCGGCGCGCGCCAAGTCGAGTGTGCCTTCACCGCCTTTTGAAAAGCCTTCACTGACTGCCACTTTGCCGCCGCGTTTGGCCACTGTTTGGTGCACCAAGTCCACTTCAGCGCGCGTGTCGTTGGGAAAGACGTTAATCGCCACGAGCACCGGAAGCCCGTAGTGTTGGGCTGTCTCAAGGTGTTTATCGAGGTGCAAAAGGCCTTCCATCAAAGCCTTTTCGTTGGGTTCACCTGCGGACTTGACGGGGGCTCCACCGTGCATTTTGAGGGCGCGCAACGTGGCAACAAGCACCATCATTCGCGGGAACACTCCCATGTTGCGACACTTGATATCGAGGAACTTTTCACCGCCCAAATCAAAGCCAAAGCCCGCTTCTGTAATGGTGTAGTCACCGAGCGAAAGGCCGAGTTTGGTGGCCAATACCGAGTTACACCCGTGGGCGATGTTGCCAAATGGCCCGGCGTGAACGAGCGCGGGCCCACCTTCGGCGGTTTGAACGAGATTGGGTTTGAGAGCGTCGCGAAGGAGCGCTGTCATGGCCGACGATGCGCCGACGTCGGACGCGGTGATTGCGGCACCGCTCGCGGATGTGCCGACAACGATGCGGCCGAGGCGAGCTTCGAGATCTTCAGGGCTCGATGCGAGCGCCAAGATGGCCATCACTTCGCTCGCCGCGGTGATGTCGAATCGGTCTTGGCGAGGTACACCGTCGGTTTTTTGGCCAAGGCCGAGAACCACGTTTCGAAGCGCGCGATCGTTCATGTCAAGCGTGCGGCCCCAGGTGACTTGGCGCGCGTCGATCGCGCCTTTGTCGCCGAATGAAAGGCCGAAGTGACACGCGTTGTCGATCATTGCCGACAGGAGATTGTGCGCCGTTGTGATGGCGTGGAGATCGCCGGTGAAGTGCAGATTGATGTCGTCGGCCGGAACGAGCGTGGCTTTGCCACCGCCCGTGCCCCCGCCTTTGACGCCGAAAACAGGGCCGAGCGACGGTTCACGAAGGCACAACATGGTGCGCTTTCCGAGGCGGCGCATTCCCATCGCGAGGCCAATAGAGGTGGTTGTTTTTCCTTCTCCCGCGGGGGTTGGATTGATGGCCGAGACGAGGATCAATCGGCCTTTTCCGACCGGAGGCCTTTCGAGCGCTGCGAGATCGATCTTGGCCTTGTTGCGGCCGTACATTTCAATGTGTGAAGGGTCGATCCCGGCCTCGGCGGCGAGATCCGTCATGGGCTGCATGCCAATCGCGGGTGTACTCATGCGCGCGGTCGTAGATTTGCGGCCGCGCGGCGCCAAGGACTCTCCGCCGCACCGTTTAGAAATCCACGAGGAGGAAACGAAAACGCCCGGCTGAACCGGGCGGCGTTCGTTTCACTTTTTGGAGCGGGAAACGGGGTTCGAACCCGCGACCCTGAGCTTGGGAAGCTCATGCTCTACCAACTG
Source organism: Polyangiaceae bacterium (assembly GCA_016712345.1). Lineage (GTDB taxonomy): Bacteria > Myxococcota_A > Polyangia > Polyangiales > Polyangiaceae > JADJRH01. The sequence goes on along the minus strand of JADJRH010000001.1, from coordinate 4,584,794 downwards.
AGCTACTCCCGCCAAAGAGTGAGGATGGTTTAGCAGAAGATTTTGGCGGTTCGCAACACTGTCAGGAAATATTGCCTATTGGCAATTCTTCGAGCGCATCTTCGCCGGCTTCAGGATCGAGCGTGACTTGGTTGTCGAGATCGTTTTCGCCGACGGCCTGCTGAACCGCGAGGAGGACTTCTCCGGCCGATGATTCAGGCGCGACCCAGGGCAGCACTTTCAGCTCGGAAGCGCTTTTTGGAAGCCAACGAAGGCTGCGCGTGACGAGCACCACGGGGCAGCCGGCGCGCACCAGTTCTTGAGCGAACTTGATGCCTCCCTGCGGTGCGGGCGGCAAGTCGAGGCAAACGAAACAAACATCCACGGCGGCGCGACGCAGAACAAAGCGGGCGGACTCCGTGGACGGTGCGTCGATGATTTGGGCGCCCTCCATGGCCTCCCCAATCACTTCAAGGAGGCGATCACAGGTGGGCAACCGTCCATCGTGAGCTACGACCGCGCGCCATTGCGCGGCGGTTTCGTTTTCGGGAAGCGACGCGTCGTTCCACCCATTGAGTCGCTGTGAGGCCATCCGAAAACCTCCTTGTGGACGTTCTTCTGAAAGTACCGCGGCGAGGATTGGCGGGAAAGCGCCATTCTCGTGCGTGGGTCTCGAACCGTGGCGGGGGCGCGATTATTCCTGCGTGAAGGCGAAGAAGATTTTTTTGGTGCGGCGGGGCTCTAGGGGAATTGGCGAAGATTGTGATAAAGAGGCGCAACGATGAGCGAGATGAGCGTGTTTTCGCGGTGCGAATGCCAGGCCACCCTGTCCGCCGCGCTTGATGAAAAACGCCATGTTTTGTCGGGCTCCGCAACACTGCGCGGAAAAAAAGAACGCGCCGCGGCCCATAGCATCGGCGCCGACGGCGAGCGGTTTGACGTGGGCTGGTTGTGCCCTTTCTGCAACCGCAACACGCTCCGTTCGTTTCACGTGGACGCGATTCGCAAGTCGGCCTGAAAAGCGCTGCGGTTATTTGGCGCCGTCGCCCGCAGTACCGAAAATGTAGTCCCACAGCGGCGAAGAGACGCCCCACCGAGCCTCAACGCCGGTGTGGTGGTGGATCATGTGATAGCGCTTGAGCCACTTGCCAATGCCGCTCGACATACGAAAGTGGTGCACGGCGTAGTGAAGGCCGTCGTACGCGAGGTAGCCGAGGCCGAATCCCATAAAAAATGGGTTGCAATATTCAGGGCCGGCGATGAGCCGAAACAGAATGTAGAAGACGGCGCCCATGGGGAGGCTGGCGCCGATGGGCATGACAAGGCGGTCGGCGTCGTTGGGAAAGTCGTGGTGTACACCATGAATGATGAACTGCATGCGGCGCTGCCATGGTCGCGGCCCCATGTAGTGGAACACCCAGCGATGCAGAACGTACTCCGCAAGGGTCCACACGAGGATGCCCGCCAGGATCAAGCCGACAAACGGGGCGATGCTCATTCCGCCCGAGAGCGAGATGTACCCAAGGTAGAAAACGACGGGGAGCCAGAAGATGAACGGCGTGGTGAAGTGTACACGCGAAAACCGTTCAATGAGCGGGGTTTCAAACATGCGGCAGGTGCCTTTGCGGGGCGGCCCCGTGCGTACACCTGCGCCGGACTTGTCTGTGTTGTCCGCGCCGCCGGGGGCATTGGACTGGGCATGGAGGTCACCCGGTAAAACCGCGCTCATGAGGGGTTTCGTACACCAAGAACCGACGGGGGAAAAGGTTACGGCACGCATGAACGCGTGCGCAAAAGCCTCCACTGCGCAAGGCGTTTCGCGTTGGGAGCGGTGGGTCAGAATGAGGCTTCGTAGAGCTTGAGAAGATCATCCCGCGAGCACACCCGCGGGTTTAACGTGTGGCAGGCGTCTTGAAACGCGAGATCGGCGAGTTTTTCGAGCGAATCACGCGGAACCGATGCGGCGCCGAGGCCTGTGGGCAGGCCGATTCGAGCGCGAAGATTTCGAAGCGCGTCTGCGCAGCCTTTTGCCGAGGGCTCGCCGCCGAAGATGCGCGACACGTCGGCGAGTCGGTCGGCCACGGCGGCTCCGTTGAACTCCACAACAGCGGGCAGGCCGAGAGCGTTTGCGAGGCCGTGATGCATTCCATGTTCACTCGACAACGGATGGGCAAGCGAATGGCACGCGCCGAGGCCTTTTTGAAAGGCAACGGCGCCCATCATGGCGGCTTTCATCATGCCACCGCGCGCTTCGAGGTCGGCGCCGTCGGCGGTGGCCCGTTCGAGGTACCTCGCCGTGAGGCGGAGCCCTTCGAGGGCGATTCCGTCGGCCATGGGGTGGTCACCCTTTGAAACGTACGCTTCGAGGCAATGGGTGAGCGCGTCGAATCCGGTGGCGGCGGTGAGAAACGGCGGAAGGCCTTTGGTAATTTCAGGGTCTAAAATGGCCGCATTCGCAAGGAGATGCGGTGAGAAAATCACTGTCTTGCGATGATTCGCTTCGAGCGTGACAACGCCGGATCGACCGACTTCGCTGCCCGTTCCCGAGGTTGTTGGAATGGCCAACATGGGAGGTACATTCGGAGTGATGTACACATCGCCGCCGGTTGCGTCGTCGTATTCAACAAGCGGTCGATGATGATGAATTCCCAAGCGGACGAGCTTGCCCACGTCGAGCGGTGAACCGCCGCCGACGGCAACAATGAGGTCGGCATTGGCGGCGTTGAAGGCGGCAACACCGTCAAACACGTTTTTCTCAACGGGGTTGGGTAACACGTCGTCGAAAACGCTCACTGTGAGGCCGCTCTCGCGGAGCGACGCTTCGATCGGCGCAAGCAATCCGGCTTTCACCACACCTTTGTCGGTGACAATCAGCGCGCGCGATGCGCCGACGCGTTTCGCTTCGGCACCCGTTTGTTTCACGCTTCCAACGCCAAAAACGATACGGGTTGGAAAGCTCCAAGTCACAACGCTCATCCGTTTCTCCATTGTCGCAATCGGCTTCGTTTGCCGGCTGATTTAATATGTGCACACAAGATGTGTACGCTTCGAATCTGGGTCTCCCCCGCCTGCGCGCAGCCGCGCGTGAGCGCGCGAGCACAGGCTTGGGGGAGAAGCGTGGAACCCGCGTGAGGGGGCAGCACTGTGTACACAACGTGTGGGTACACTAAATGATCTCAAAATAGCGACGCAGCTCCCAGTCGGTCACGGCGCGTTCGTATTGGCGAACTTCCCACTCGCGTGTACGCACGTAGTGGTCGACAAATGCCGACCCTAAGATTGCGCGGGCGGTTTCACTTTCTTTAAGAAGCTGGGTGGCTTCTTTTAATGTGCGGGGAATGCGCTTGCGTGTCGCGTCGCCGTCACCGGCGTCACCCTTCACGAGAGCCGGCGGTTCGATTTTGTTTTCTACGCCCCAGAGGCCTGCCGCGAGGGTTGTGGCCATGGCGATGTAGGGATTGATGTCGGCAGCGGCCTGGCGGTATTCAACGCGCGCCGCGGGGGTGCCGGTGCCGATGATGCGGAGCGCTGTGGTTCGATTTTCGATGCCCCACGTGGCTGTGAGGGGCGCCCAAACACCGGGCACATACCGCTTGTACGAGTTGATTGTGGGCGAGATGAGCGCTGTCAGTTCAGGCATGAGCGCGCATTGGCCGCCGATGTAGTGGCGCATTGTGGAAGTCATTCCGTCGGGGGACGACGGATCGGCAAAAGCGCTCTTTCCATCGCGCCAAAGGCTTTGGTGGATGTGTCCCGAAGACCCCGGCAGGTCGGCTTTCCACTTGGCCATGAAGGTGACGCTGATGCCGTGTTCGTGGGCAATTTGTTTCATTGCGACTTTGAACAGGGCGGCCTGATCCGCGGCGCGAATCACGTCGTCGTAACGAATGGCCACTTCGTAAACGCCTGGGCCGGTTTCGGTGTGGAGCCCTTCAATGTCGATGCCGAAGGCTCTGGTTTTGGCGAAAATATCGGCCATCAGGTCTTTGTTCTGCGCCTCACGCACCCACGAATAACCGAACATTCCCGGCGAGAGCGGGGTCATGCCGCTGAACTTTTTTTCGTGCAGCGAGGCGGGTGTTTCTTTGAAGCAGAAGAACTCAAACTCGCAGGCAAACTTGGCCGAAAAGCCCATGGTCTTTGCGCGTTCAACAACGGTGCGAAGAAGCGAGCGCGGGCACGCGGGGTGAGGTCCACCTTTTTCGTCGCGAAAATCGGCCAAGATCGCGGCCACTCCGGGCTCCCAGGGGATGTCGCGAAGTGTGGATGGATCGAGCATCGCGAGGGTGTCGGGGTATCCGGTTTCCCAGCCGGTGACTTTTACGTTGTCGTAGAGCACATCGGCGCAGTCCCACCCGAAGATCACGTCACAAAAGCCGAAGCCGCCGGATAGAGCGCTCTTTAACTTGTCGAGGCTGACGTATTTGCCTCGAAGCACGCCGTCGATGTCAAAACCACCGATCTTGGCGCGCGTGATCCCGCGGGCAGAAAGCTCTTCAACGAGTTTGTCGGGCGACGACTCTTTCATGGGCGCGGCACGATATCAGGGAATGTGCCCGCCGCGGGCGGCAGGTGGATTACGCGCCCGAGTTGTCGTCTTTCCATTCGACCACGGTGGCGTCGATTTCCATGTTTCCGCGGCCGGACAGCTTGGCGGCTTCGAGCGCGATGCCGGCGCGCGTGATCACGTCGTTTGCTGTTTCAACCGACGGGGGAATCCAAACGCCGACGCCGGTGCAAAACGTGATCGGTCGCGCGGCAATCTCGCGCGCGGCGTCGCCCATGGCGGAGAGAGATCGCAAAAGCACTTGTTTTACCGAGCGTTCATCTATGCCGGGGAGGAGCACAATCAGTTCGTCGTTTTCCCACCGGCCGACGAGATCGTACTCGCGGCGCGCGGCCTTCAACACTTCGCCGATGCGGCGGAACATTTGGTCCGCGGCTTCGCGGCCGATGTCGGCGTTGAGTTTGGCCATGGCGTCCACATCAATCCGCGCAACGGCGTACGACGCCCACGAGCGCTGCGAGCGGCGGTGTTCGCGATCGATCTCGGTTTCAAAATGCTTGCGATTGGCGAGGCCCGTCAGCTCGTCGAAGAGCGTTGTTTCGGCGACTTTGTCGTACGCGCGTTCCAATTCACGCCGCAATTCGCGTTCAACAGTTCGGTCGCCGACAACATCAAGGCGGCCGATCACGTTGCCGTCGCTCACGATCGGTGCCGAAAACCACGACAAGAAGCGCGGCGGATCACCCTTCAAAGCAATTGTCTCGCGCCTCGTTTCGAGTGCATCCACGTCGCGAAGCGCGGCAAGCGCTCGCAGCGCCGCTTCATCATCGCCGGAAATTGCTCCAAACAGGCTTTGGCGGCTGAGGCCCATGGTGTGTACACCGCCCAAGATCTCTGTGGCGCGCGCCGAAGCCTTCACACACACGAGTTCGGGGCCTTCGAAAAACAACACACCTTCATCGAGAAGGCCGAGCATCGCGATGAGCGCGCTTTCCTCGAAGGGCGCCTGACCGTTGGACATCGGCTAAAGCGTACCCGAAGCTTTCCCGGGCGCCGAATTTGTGGTGTTAAAAAGCCCTGTTCCGGCGTTACTTCACGCGAACACAGGTGATCTTGGCGGAGGCGTGCAACGGCACCAAGACCTGCTCCACGATGGTGATCAGTCGCTTGTAGCGGGCGTGATTTGAAGCGGCGGGATTGCGTTTGTTGTCGACAACGCCGATGCGCATTCCCACAACGGAGTCTTGGTTGTCGGTCACGAAGCAGTCGGTGTGAACCGCATCGAGCTTTGCGTTGAGTTCCGGTGTTTCGGGCGGCGTTCCTTCAAAAGTAACTTCAAGAATGTCGCCGAGGCCGTTGAGCACGGCATTCATGTTCTCAATGGGAAAGGGCAGTTTTGCGAGCCACGCGACCACGGTTTTGCGCGCCCCCAAAAGGGCAATTGCAACCAAAAGCGCCACACCGACGGGCACAAATACGAGCACAAGAAGAACCAACTGCACGGTCGGCGACGCATCGGATCGACGTGCAGCGAGGTACGCAACGAGAGTGACGGCCGTTGCAGCGGCAGCGATCGGTGGATCGCCCGCCACACCCAGCGGCGACGTGGTGGCGTTCATCATTCGCGAGAACTTCGCGGAAACCAGGTCGGACGCTTCGGCTTCAGTCATCGCTCACGATCTTCCACACGAGGAGCAGCGCGCCAACCACCGCGAGGGGGCCCGCCACCCAAAAGGAACGAACCGGCCCAAGCGAAATGGGATCGCTGCCTGATCGCACGACCAAAAGGTCGATCACGGTGATCACAATGGCTGCGGCCAGAAGCGCACCGGGCAGCCGAAATTTGGTTTTTGCGGAGGTGAGAATTTCAGCGATCGGCGACGCGGGAACACTCGGCACCGCGGCGTCTGAAGTTTCGGCCTTGTTCGGCGGTACGGGTTCAGGTTCGGTCCCAGCGTTTTCCGGGGCCAAAATGGGCGGAATTGAATGGGATAGCTCGCGCGCGCCGCGCACCGATATTGGCCCGGGGCGAACCGAACGCGTTCCCGATGAAGGGGGAGCCTGCGAGTTCGGCGCCGTATCGTGTGTACGCAAGTCCGCTTCAACGCCGGCCTCGCGAGCGTCGGGGCGAACCGCGGGAAGCGAGTGTTGCGACTGGCGCAGCGCGGCCATGGAAGGTTGCGACGGGCGCACCGCCGGCATGGAGTGTTGCGACGGGCGAACCGCGGGAAGCGAGTGTTGCGACGGGCGAACCGCCGGCATGGATGCCTGCGATTGTCGCAGCGCGGCCATGGTCGATTGAGACGGCCGTTGGTTGGCGAGCGGGGTTGGCGACGCGATCGCCGACTGCGATGGAGCGGGATTTGGAACCGCGATCGAAGCACCGACGCGCGGGGGCGCGCGCAACGATTCAGGCGGTACGGCAAGGTCGAGATCGATCGACGCATCGGTCAACGTATCGGGCAACTCGCGCTCGGACCGCCTCAGCCGCCCGACGGTCGCATTGTTTTTGACCATCGACACCGGCGCGCCGACGGCTCTTTCGAGGTCGCCCCAAAATGTGGCGATGTCTTGTGTACGCTCGCGCGGATCAACCGCCAAAGCCCGCAGAAACACCGCCTCCACATCGTTGGAAACGTTGCAACCGAGCGACCTCGGTGTTGGGCGCCGCCGCGGATCGAGCGCCACTTTGCGCATTTGTTCGAGTTCGCCGTCGATCGCCGGCTTTCCAAGGAGCGCTTCCGCCATGGTGATCGCGAGGCCCCACACATCTGTCCAAGCGCCGCTTTGCCCAAAACGATCCGGCGCCCATTGCTCAGGCGCTCCGTATCCGGGTGTGAAAGGGTTCATTGCCCGAAAGGCGCGCGACCCTGAAACGCGCTGCGCGACGCTCACCACTTCAGCAATGCCGTAGTCCAAAATCTTGATCGCGGGCGCGCCGGCGACCTGACACAAAAATAGATTTTCAGGCTTTAGATCTCGATGAACGATACAAATCGAACCTCGGTCGCTTGGGAAGTTGTGAGCGCGTGAAAGTGCGTGGGCAACGGGGCGCAACATGTCGACAAGCGCCACGAGATCGAGGCCCGTTCCGCGCTCGCGTTTGGTGCGCGTGATGACCTGATCGAGCCCTTCACCTTCGAGCCATTCAAGCGCCAAAAACGGCATGAGCTGCCCGTCGGGAAGCACCACCGCATCAATGTGAAGCGGGCGCACCACTTCTGGGATCGCGGCAGAAAGCCGAAACAAAAGCTCCCCTTCTTCACGAAACTTTTCGAGGAAGGTGTTGTGCTGCGTGGGCGTCATCCCGCTCGGGATCCGCAGGCACTTGAGCGCGATCGGAACTCGAAAGCCGCCGTGGATCCCTCGATACACGATCGCAAAACCACCGTGGGCGACGACACGCTCCACGTGGAATGCGTTGGCGAGGGTCACGCCAACAATGCCGAGTTCATCCTCCTGCACCATTGCTGCTGTGTTGTAGGCGCTCCGAACGCGGCCAATCGAAGCGTACCTTGCACATTACACGAGGATCGGAGCGCCGCGCAGCCTGCCGTCGCGAAAAACGTTTAACGCGTTCATCACGGCGCGGACGCGTCGGGCGCTACGCGTTCGGCCGGGTCGGCAGCGTCGCTCGAAAGGGCGTGTTTCGCGAAAAATCGCAAAATGTCTTCTTCGCGCCCTTTGGGCCATCGCTCGTGATTCGCCTTGCCTTTGTTCTTGGTGCACTTGTTTTTAAGCGCGCAGTGAAGTTCGAGATCGTTGGCATCGCCGAGTCGAATACTCACGGTCTCAGCGCCCTGTTTTTCACGGGCGCGCGCCCACGCTTCAACGGAGTCACACGGAGTGACCGAATCGCACGCTCGGTAGAGCAGCAACGCCGGGGGCGGCGCCGCATCGGTGCATGTCCACGATGCCGGAGGCGCCTCCGAAGCAAACGCGGCAAACGCCGCTACCTTGTCGGCGCGCAGCATGGCGTACGTGGCAGCCATCAGGCCACCTTTCGATTCGCCCAATGTGTACACACGCTTCTTGTCGATGAGCCCCCGCTTTTGGAGATCGGCCACAAGCGCGTCGACAAAGGCCACGTCAACATTGTTTTCGCCGACAAAATCACTGTCAAAAATCGCACCCGTTTTGTCGCGTTTGAGCAGGCGCCCCTGCGGCATCAGAAGCACAAATCCGGGGTGAGCCGCATCACCCGATACATCAAATTTCGCCGCGAGCTTGCGCCACGCGGTGCGTTTGTCCACCTGCGCAGGTGTACCTTCGGGCCCGTGAAAAAAAATGACGAGCGGCAAAGGTGCTCGCGCTTCGGCGCCTCGTGTACCCAATAAACAGGCGTATCTGGGCGAACCGTCGGTGTCTTTTGTTTCAATGATTTCGTCGGTGCGGCACGCCGGTCGGCCGAGTGTTCGGCGTAACTCGTGATCGGCCTCGCCCTGTTTTGCAACGCATGTCCCGGTAACGGGGCGCCGCTCCTTTGTTGGACCGGTTGGCACCGTGGGTACCTTCGCGGGCTTGCCACCGTCTTTCGGAGGCTTTGCGTCACTCTGTACCGCGGCGTCGCTTCCAGCGTCTTTGTCGTACACACCGAGCAAATCGCCCCCGTCAATCGCTTCCGAGGGTGAACTGCAAGCGTTCGTGAGCAACACCGCCGCCGTGCTCGTTGCGGCGAGCAGGCCGAGAATGCGACTGAGCGGTGCGTTGGAGGTACGCATTCCTTTTCGAGCGCACCATATCAAGCGGGGCGAGCACACGGCAGGAGGACTGTCACCGTTGTTCCCTTTTGGAGCGCGCTCTCCACGCGGATCTCGCCGTTCATCGATTTCACGAGGTGCTCGGCTATCGATAAACCAAGACCGGACCCCCGCGCCCCGAGGTGTACTCCGTCATTCGCTGCGATGCGCGCCCTAAAAAAGCGATCAAACACATGCGGGAGATGCTCTGGAGCAATCCCCTCGCCGTTATCAGCAACCGACAAAATCGCTTTTTCTCCACGCGTTTCAACGCTGACAGTGACCGTGCGCCCCGGTGGGGTGTGTTTCACGGCGTTGTCGATCAGCGCGCGCAGCACCTGGCGCATTCGCCCGAGATGCGCTTGGGCGAAAACCGAACTTGGACGCGCTGTGAGCGTGATTTTGTGCATTTCTGCAAGAGGTGAAAGCTCGTCCACCATTTCCCCCGCCGCGTCGCCGAGGGCAATTGCTTCGGTGTGTACACTTTCTTGCCCGGCGTCCAAACGCGCCAAATCAAGCAGATCCGTGAGCAACGTTGTCAACTCTTCGGCGTCGCGACGAAGCCGAACAAGCTCGTTGCGAACGGGCGTCGGCGCTTCACCCGCTTCGCGCTCAACAAGTTCTGCGCGCGCACGAAGCACTGCCACAGGTGTACGCAATTCGTGGCTGGCGTCCGCGATAAATCGCCTCTGTTTTTCAAGCGCCTCGCCGATTGGACGCATGGCCTTTCCCGCCAAAAACCAACTTCCAACGGCCGACAGGAGAAGCCCGAGAACGCCGGTGATCACAAACGTAACGATCGTTCGAGAAACGCCGGCTCGGCTCTCACGCAACACCTTGACGACTTGAACGGCGCCGATCACATGGCCGTCGTGCGCAACAGGCACGGTGAGAATGCGCACCGGCTCACCGGCAGCCGACGTTTCAACATCGCTCTCTCGCCCGTCGAGCGCCGCTTGAAGAGCACCTTTGTCCGGCAGATCGCGCAACGTCGCAAACCTGTCGGAGCGCACCACGGTCGACCCTGCGTTCACCCAAAAGAAGATCAGTCCGGGTGCGTCGGCGCCCAGATTGGATTGTTCGTCGCGCTCATTTATGCCTATTTTTAAAGGCTTTTTCTGTTGCTCATGTTCCTTTGATTCATCGTCGTCGTCATCGTCGTCGCGGTCTGCATCGTGGGAAGGGCGCTCGTGATGATGCTCGCGAAGCAGCGCGGCTGAAGCTTTTTGAGCGCCGTCACGCAGTTCGTGTTCGATTGCAAAATCAATGGATCGAAGTTCACCCACGATCGCGGATGCCACTGTCAGAGCGAGCACAAGCGACAGAACAACGAGATTGAGCGCGGCAAGGCGGTAGCGAATCTTCGACAGCACAACTCACCGTCCGAGCACGTAGCCCACGCCGCGCACTGTCCGCAGGAGCGGTTTTGCAGGCGGTTTGTCGATCTTGTCGCGGAGGTAATGAATGTATGTGTCCACAACGTTGCTGCCGCCGTCGAAGTCGTTGGGCCACACCGCCATGATGATTTGATCGCGCGTGAGGACGCGACCCGCGCTGCGCATCAGGTATTCAAGCAGGGCAAATTCACGCGCCGTCAGCTCGGTTCGCCGATCACCTCGAACCGCTTCACGACGCACGCGATCCAAAACCAGATCTTCCACTTTGAGAACGTTGTCGGGTTGACCTGTTTGACCGCGCCGCAGGAGCGCTCGCAATCGAGCGAGCAATTCAGCAAACGCAAACGGCTTCACCAAATAGTCGTCGCCGCCCGCGTCGAGCCCGGCCACCCGATCATCCACAGCGTCGCGGGCTGTGAGCATCAAAATCGGTGTTTTCACCGAGCGACGCCGAAGCCGCATGCTGATCTCCAAGCCGCTCATTGTGGGCAACATGAGATCGAGCAACAGCAGGTCGTACGCGCCCGTAACGGCTCTTTCAAAACCCGCCGCGCCGTCCCCTTCGGCATCCACTTCATACCCTTCGGCGCGCAACGTTCGGGCGATCACGTCGCGCAGGCGCGGCTCATCTTCAACCACCAAAATCCGCACGAAAAAAAGGGTAACACCGCCTTTTTTTGAAACCTGAGAATTGTCTCATCAAAGCCTTTGAGGCTTTTAAAAATGAGGGCTCATTGTGAAAGGGCACCCGAAAAGGAGGCCTTTTTCAATGACGCCCAACACCGAAAATTCGTCCCGAAAAAAACTCATCATCGCCGCCGTCGCGACTGCGCTCACGGTCGCAACAGGGATCACGTTGGGTGCCGCGATCGGCGTGATTGGATCGCCCGCCGCAGCAACAACAGCCGCGGAAAGTGCAGGCACGTCGCAGCTCGCCGAGCCGCAACCGCCGAACACTTCAGCGGCCACTCCAGCCGATACCGACATTTCGGATCGAAACGAGGCGCGCGAGCGAGGGCACCGAGAAAGAGAACATCACGGCCGCGGTGAGCGCGAACACCACGAAGAAAACGAGCACGACGACGAGGACGACGATGATTGAGCGATCCGCGCAGCCTCGAAAGCGGGAGCCGTTCTTTCAGTTCGACAGTCGCGAGGCAAAACTGCTCGCTGTCTTGTGGCTTTGCGCTGTGTACATCACGGCGTGGCTGCTCGTTCGCGATCCGCAACGGGCCGCCTCAAAACCCACGTCAGCGCGCTCGCCGGGCACCCGAACACCCACTGTGTTTGTGCCTTCAAAAGCAAACCGCATTCGGACGAGGAGTTCATGACTGTCCGTTTTCGAGCCATGGGGACCGAAGTTTCGGTGTACACACCGGCGTGGTCGCCTGTCACGGCGCACTCCGCTTATCACACCGCACAAGATGTGTTCCAAGAAGCGGAGCGGCGTTACAGTCGATTTCGCCCCGACAGCGAACTTTGGCAACTCAACCACAGCGCCGGCAGAGTCAAAGTCTCTTCGCAGCTTTTTTCGGCCCTGAAACGCGCACGGCTGTATTTCGAGCTGACCGAAGGGCTCTTTGACATCACTGTGGGATCGGCGCTTTTGAGTCTCGGATATGCGCGTTCGTTCGGCGAACTGCCCGCCTCGGAAACGCCCGCGGAAGAGTCTGTTGGGAACACGTCGGCGGGTCACATTGAACTCGACGACGAAAGTCGCACAGTGACTCGCCCCGTTGGCGCAACGCTCGACCTCGGAGGCTTTATCAAGGGCCAAACGGTCGATCGGGTTGCTCGCCTGTTGCCCGCCAACGTCCTTGTCGATGCGGGCGGAGACATGATGTGTCGAGGGGACGGTCCAAACGGGCGCGGCTGGATGGTGGACGTGGAAGACCCTCAAAACCCGGAACATTCACTGATGACACTCCGCATTCAAAACGCGGCCGTCGCAACAAGCGCTTCCAATCGAAGGCGGTGGTCTTTGGGGGGCGCTGTTCATCATCACTTGATTGACCCTCGCGTCATGCGGAGTTCAGCCTCCGATTTGGCGCAGGTCACAGTGATCACCACAGGCGCCGAAGTCGCCGATGTGTTCGCCAAAACAGCTTTTTTCATGGGTACACAAGCGGCCCAAAAGTGGCTTTCCACCCTGCCCCACGTGGCAGCCGTTTTGGTGACGCAAACGGGCGCAGTTGAAATGGTTGGCCGGTTTTCGCCCGCCAATTCAAACGCGGAGTCAACACATCATTGGGAGGTTGTTCATGGCTAATACGCCGTCCGGTTTTTCAGCCGAGATAGGGAAATCTGTTTTCCGCGGTGTGGCACTCGGAACACTGGTGTTGGCCCTGTTGGCCAATTGGGGGGCTCGCAAAGGATGGGTACACATTCCGCTTCCCCAAATCCCCAACGGGGTGCCCTGGTTCACAAGTCGGGCGTTGGGCTTTACCGCGTATGCCGCGTTAACACTCGATGTCATTGTTGGGCTTTTGCTTTCAACAACCCTCGGCGATCGCCTGGTTTCGCGGGCTCGCGCGCTCGATCTGCATCGCTTTGTTTCTGTTTCGGCCTTGGCATTAACGGCCTTGCACGCGGTAATGTTGCTCGCGGACACCTATGTTGTGTTCACCCCAATTGACCTGCTTGTCCCATTTGCTTCCACGTACAGGCCGGCAGCCGTGGGTGCGGGCAGTATAGCCCTTTATACTGCGCTTTTGGTGCACGTCAGTTTTGATCTCCAAAAACGCATTGGAACCCGCGTTTGGAGAGCGCTCCACGCCCTCAGTTTCGTGTCGTATGTGGCGGCCACATTCCACGGTTTGTCTGCGGGCACCAGCAGTTCACAGGGCTTCGCGAAAATGGTGTATGGCTCTTCTCTCGCGCTGGTCATGTGGCTTGTCTTTTACAGGCTCTCAGCCCTGTCTAAAGTGCAGACCGCCCCCGCCGGATTGCGGCGCGAGTCGGCCTGACATTCACAGGTATTTGAGGGCATTTGAGGCCCATCCGCTTCGTTTTGTAAAACGCGGTTGCGTCGAAAACAACGCGGGCCGCAGGGTTCCTTCCATCCCAAATCCCCTCATTTTCGGCGCTTCGCGTTGGCTTTTCCACAGGCACCGTTCTTGCCGTTCTCGCCTCGGCAACGGTCGTGCGGAGGAGCCATGGAAGAAACGTTATCGGCTTTTATCGACGCTTTGACAGCGACTCGTTCGTTTGAAGAGGCAGCCTCGGTATTGCTCAGTCACGCGCTCGACTCGGCCGAGCATTCTCTTGAGAACTCGACGTACGAAAGAGGCCGTATTCTTCGGTCAATGGTGCACCTCCGCCCCAGCGACGGGTACGTGGGACTTATTGCACTCGACACATTCGCCAAGGGCGGCAGAAGCCCTTTGCGCCGCGGAACAAGCGCCCATGTTCCGTCCGCAACCGCTTGGCGGTTTATCTCCGCTCATCAGCAACCGGTGAGTGTCGATGTTGTGTTGGGTGAGGTTTCTATTCTTCAGTCGGGCGAAAGGGAGGCCTTTCCTGCCCAAAAGCTGGAGGCACAGCGCAGTCAGGCTGTGTTGGTCAGCCGTGAAGTCACTCACTTGCTGGCGGTTCCACTGCGCTCTCCGGGCGGCCAAATGGATGGAATGCTGGCTGTGGAAGCAAGTTGTCAGTCTGCCGTGGGTGAGCCGTTTATTTGGGGCAACTGTGCAGGGCGAATTGAGACGCTTGCCGCCATTGCGGCGCCCTATTTGGCGAGACTGCCCGCCTCGCAAATCGAACCGTACGAACCCGATGAACTGCTGCCCGTCATTGGCAATTCCATGCAGCGTGTTGTGCAAATGCTCCGCGTTTTTGCCGAACAGGAAGAAACCATTCTGCTTGGCGGGCCCACCGGTGCGGGCAAAACGCGACTGGCGCGCTGGTGCCACGAACGTTCTCCGCTCAGGGGCGGTCCGTTTGAAGGAATTGACCTGGCGACTGTGCCCGAAGAACTGCAAATGGGAGAACTCTTCGGTTGGCGGCGAGGTGCGTTTACGGGTGCGTCAAAAGACAATCCGGGCTGTATTGGCAGGGCAGAAAACGGCACTCTGTTCGTGGACGAAATAGACAAGCTTTCGCTGCGGGCACAGGCCGGTTTGTTGCGCGTTCTTGAAGAAAAAAGATATCGGCCACTGGGCGACGGCGCGGGCGACAAAAGTGCCAATGTGCGATTTGTAATTGGCACCAACGCCGACCTCGGTGCACTGGTAAAAAAAGGGCTTTTCCGCGAAGATCTTTATTACAGAATCAACGTTTTACCCCTTCGGATTCCGAGCCTTCGCGACAGAAGGGATGAGATCGTCCCCTGGGCGCAGTACATGTTGAGACGCCGCCACAGCGGGGGAGGCCAAGTGCGAATCACCCCCGAAGGGGCGAAACTCCTCGAAGCCCACGATTGGCCCGGCAATCTAAGACAGCTCGACAATATCGTTCGGCGAGCATACACTTTGTCCTTGGTCACACAGGGCATTCAGAACGACCTCGTTTTACGCGATGGGGAGGTAAAGTTGGCGCTTGAATACGAAGCGCCCGCGGCCACAGGTGGGTCGGTTTGGGCGCACATGGAAAAAGCCGCGGAAGCGTATGTGGCTGAGGCCGAAAAGCGCTGTCTGGCGGGGCACGCGAAACTCGACATGGATCACGCCGATGCATTCAAAGCGCTCGTGATTGAAGCGGCGCGGCGAAAGCTCGGCGGTGACGAAAAAGAATCCCTTCGAAAGGCGTTTGTTCTCCTGGGCAAAGAAACAACCGTTGAAGGGCGTAATCACAGTGCCTTTTACAAACGCGAAATGGAGAAATTGGCCGGAGCGCGGGCCGCTATTCAATCGGCCACCGGCGGAGAGGAACAGCCGATAACGTGAATCCACTGATTGCCAAGCGATATGCCTGCCACAAGCTCTTGGGAGCCGGCGGACATGGGGAGGTGTGGGAGGCTCGCGATCAACTGAATGGTCGCATTGTGGCTGTAAAGCTGCTTCACCCAAATGCCGAGTTTTCACCCGCGAGGGCGCATCTTGAGGCCGCGGCGCTGCGGCTTAGAATACCTGGAGTGGTGGAGTTATACGACGACGGCGTTGAAAACGGCGTTCCATTCTGGGTGATGGAGCGGGTTGTTGGTGAGCCGTTCCCTGGAAAAAAAGGTCCGATTGCTTGGGAGCAATTGGCCGAATTGGCTGCCGCCCTGCTCGAAACAATCTCTCAGGTGCATGCGGCCGGCGTCATTCACCGCGATCTCAAACCCGGCAATGTGCTTGTCTGCCCCGACAATCGCATTAAAGTGCTCGACTTTGGCATTGCGCGGCGGGTTCACCTTGAAAGTGAACTCCGGGTCACCGACGCACCGGTTATCTTGGGTACACCGGATTATATGGCCCCGGAGCAATTTCGCGGAGCGGCCGATGCGCGGACCGATCTCTACGCAATTGGGGTGATGTTGTACGAGGCGCTCTCGGGAAAACTGCCATTTGAAGGCCAAAGTTTTAGTCAGCTCTTTCGGGCGAAACAGCAAAAGCCCATTCCCATTGAAGAGCGCGCTCCAAACGTCCCCGCGGCGGTGGCTGCGGTGGTCCACAAGCTCATTGAATACAGGGGCGAAAACAGACCACGTTCGGCGGCACATGCGTTTCAGATGTTGCGTGGTTTGCCGGCGATCGATGCTCCCGACTTTCGGTGGCTGGGCTCGCAGCGTGAACTGAAAGAACTGGTGACAGCCGTCTCGGCGGGGCGATCTGTGGATGTGTGTGGACCCAAGGGGGTTGGACGAACACGCACGCTTTTGGCGCTCGCACAGGCGGTTGAAAATTCACGTCGTGTGGTGTGGCTCACCCCTTCGGAAGAAGCATTTGGCAGCCTTATTCCACTGATTGGAACGCTCGCCGACAACGGCAACGCGTCTCTTGAAGAAATGGAGAGCGCGGCATTTCATCTCGTCAAAACCGCGCTGCAAAACAATGTTGTGATTGTGGCCGACGACGCTGAAAAGCTCGACAGTGCCAGTGTGCGAGTGCTCGAACAATCGAGATCTTTGGGGTCGATTGTGCGTGCGTACACAATCGATCCAAAAAGCGACACGGATGTGGGAGCTTTTGAAGCCACCATCAGCGAAGAGCCAAGTATCGATGTGTCCAGTTTGGACGGAGACACCATTGTTCTTTCGCCGCTGCGCGAAAAGGATCTGAGAGCCCTTTTCGCGGGGCCGGACAGGCTTCTTCATCTGCGCCAAGATGCTGCCCGAGCGCTTTTTGCGCGCACTTCGGGTTTGCCGGCCCGAGTGACAGAAGAAGTGGCCACATGGGTGCGTTTGGGCATCGCGCGCTGGGCCATGGGCCAATTGGTTGTTTTGAGAGAGGTGTTGGAAGAGTTGGAGTCGGGTTTAATATCACCTGCGGCACCGAGTGATACCGCCGCATTAACCCACTTGTCAGACTCCACAATCGACATGCTTGTGTGGCTGACGTTGGCCTATCCAAACACCGATGCCGGTCTCCTCGCCCGCGCGATAGGGAAACCCCTTTTTCAAGTTCAGGCGCAACTCAAGACACTCGCCGCCCACGGTCTTGTAGAGAAGCGGCGTTCCGATATTTGGGCACCAAGAGTGCGTATTCCAGCCGCCGAACGTTGGACTCCCGAGCGTACACTCAGCGCTCATGCCCGCATGGCAACCCTCTTGCCAATGAGTACACCCGGTCGCCTCCTGCACCTGTCTCTCAAGGGAATTCGAACGGCAGAAGATCGACTTCTCCTGGGTGAAGAGGCCGCGGCGGTTGCAGATAGACAGCTGTCGGAAGGCCGTTTGGAAGCGGCAATGGCCACCTTGGAGCGCGGAGTTCGGCAGGTTCGAGAAGCCGAGTCTGAAGGTGTGGGCACGCTCGAAAAGCTGTTTGAGCTGTGGGCCGACGCTGCGATTTCGTCGGAAACACCTCATGCGATGGACCGTATTCTTTTTGAGCTGTGCCGCTCCACAGTGCGATCTGACCTTTTGGTCCAATTGGAACACCTCTGTCGAGCGGCGCTGAAAAGAGAGTTTAGTGAACAACCCCTCCAGGCAATTGACAATGTGCCGCCGTTTCACAATCCACGCCTTGAAAGGGCGCGACTTTCACTCAGGGCAGCGGCGGCAAAACATCTTTCAGACCCCGCCGCTGAAGAGGCAATATTAAAAGAGATCGAAAAACAACTGCCCGCCGACCCGGAGTCCGCGGCGATCATGGCCAATCACTGGGGTAGGTTGCGTTACCGACAAGGCCGTTTTGAAGAGGCGGCGGCGCTTCACCGCGAGGCAGCTCAATCTGCGAGTGGGCCCCTCCTTGCGACGTACAGCTCTTTTGCGTGCGCGCTGGCTTCGCTCGATGCGTTTCAGTTTGACGACGCGCAGCGGTACGGATCGCAGGCACTCGCCCGCGCGGGACGGCTTCGCCACGCTTATTATGAGATGTTGGCAGAGTGGGTGTTGAGGACGGTGGCCTACCGGCGTGAAAGTCCACTGGTGCCCGATATGGACTTGATATCCGCCGCAAGGCACGTGGGTGATCGCCATGTGGAGGGCCTTTTGTGCTTCAATGAGGCGGCGGTGGCTTATCGACTAAATGCCTTTCCCAAAGCGTTGAGTTTGGCCAAACGCGCACACGAAGCCATTCATTTAGCGGGTGAAAAACAGGTGGCTTTGCAACTCCGGTGTTTGATTCTCCTGCTCGGCGAAACACCCACTGAAAACGAAGTGTACACACTCAAAACAGAGGCTCTCGCGCCGCTCCTCCCCGGACTCGGCATTCAAGCGTTGGCGCTTTTGGTAATGAGTGGCCACCTGCCCAAACACGAAGTTTCCAAGTGTGATGTGGAGCGATTGGCGGCGCAGGTGCCGCAAAAACATTGGCACCGCCGCATGGATATTCTTTCAGTGAATGAGTGTTTGGCCGCGCTGCAATAGGCGTTACTCTACTTCTGCGAAGGGACAGCGGGCCCATACGTTTTGCGGGGCCCGGCATCAGGTCTTGTCGTGACGTCGCAGCGGTCGTCGCCCGTCGCCAAGCGGAATCGCGAAAAGCGCGGCGCAGCAGTCTTCTCTATAACGTGTCCTGTGGCGTACACAGCCAAAACGAAAACGAGAGACCGGCGAGACCGGCGGTTCGCGACGCACCAGTCGTCACGAGCCGCCAAACCCTCCAACAGAGAATCTCGGAAACGCCCCGTTTTCTAGCTTTTTTCGATGAGCATAAAGCGACTCTATTTTCTTATCGCTTCTCAGGTTTAGAGCACCGATCGGTTTGATTCCGTAACCAAATGGATAGTTCGCATGTGTACACAAACAGGCAAAAGCAAGGCAAGAAGGCCAGGCCCGAAGCTGCTACCCGGTGACAGACACCCAGTTCGGATCGCGTGGAGGGGGGCCCGCGGCCGACTTGCTCGGCGCGGGGGAGGAGGCGCGAGCCTCCTCCACTGGGAAAAGACTAGAGCACCCAGCCGATATTTCTCGGCTTTCTCAAATCACTAATCTTCTGATTTTACTCACGATTCAAACCAATTGGTGCTCTAGTTATTGCTGCCGCTGACGGTGCGGCAAGAAGCAATAATATACGTGCTCTGCGGCCTTATCGTGGACCGATAATCTTCGAGGCCAATTGGCTCGCCCACATATTCAAACATTAAGTCTTGCCGAACATTCACCCACGACGGTTGGCGGAACGTTTGCCACAAATCCCAGTGTTCCTCCATCAGTTCACCCACGTGTTGAACAAGGAGCCTACCCACTTGGAGTCCGCCCTGAAAAAGCTGAAAAAGGCCAATACCAATTTGTTGGCCGTCGCTCACAAAGTCTTTTTTCTGGGTGATTGTTTGGTTCATTCCGCTCATGGTTTTCCTCACCTGGATGGGTTTGCCTAACGTGGCAAACCGGGTTTGCGCGGCTCCATTGCAGACTCGGTGCCAATCAAGAACACGGCTGACAACAGCGCCGCGTTCAAGGCAAAAAGGCGCGAAACGAGAGCTTGGGCAGCACCCATTGAAGGGAGAACAGCTAAAGGATGCGTGCTTTTGTTACGATTGTGCGTTTTACAAAACGCGCCTTCTCACAACGGCCGACTCAGCAACGCGCGCATCTCGGCTGCAATTGCCGCAAAAGCCGTTTCTTGCTGAGGCTCCGTTAGGTCTGAAAGGGTTGGCGGGTTGTCTCGGAGCTTTTTGATCAGGTCTTCAGGCACCATTTTGGCTTTTGGATAAGCGTTTTTGCCGGCGAAAATGGTATCTACCACCTGGGTTCGAATTGCGAGCACCGGAATAACCACTTTTCCAGCTTGCGCGACCACCTCGAGTTCGGCCAATGGTTCATCTTTGATGAGGAGTTGGGGCGTCACAATGGCCATAATCAAATAGGCATTTTGAAAAACCGTACGAAGGTTGTCTGACCGATCCACACCCACGGGAAGATCGTCTGTTCGTACAAATGTGGCAAGCTTGGCTCGCTTTAGACCGTGCATTTGGACGACCAACCTGTCGACATACGACGCGCCGTCGGAGGCTGTAAAAAAAACGATCGAACGCGGCTCGGCGTCGGACACAACCGGCGCGGTCGCGACGGCCTCCGACTTGGATACTCTTTGTGCGCTATTGGGCGTTGTTGTTTGGGATTGTTTCGTTTTGAACGTAGAAGCCGCCGATTCAAGCTGAACAAGCGCCGTCTTAAAAACATTGGCCGCGTCCATCTCAGCAGTTTGGTAAATGGCATTTAAAAGCCTTGTTCGCAGGGGAATTTCTCGAAGGGGCAAGTCTTGACGGTTCAAGAAAGTCAGATCCAGCAACATCTGTTGTGAATCGGTATCGCCACGTCGGATTTGAGCGCGGCTGACTTCTGAAACTCCGGCCAACAAGGCCTCTCGACCAAGCGGAACACCAATGGCCGTTTCCGCGAGCAAGTGAATCATCGTAATGTCGAGCCAACCCATGGATCCCTCGCGTCCCGGAGCATACTCGGTGGGGCCGATTGAACGAAATGCGGCGAGCCGGTTGCGCCCGCAAACGGCGTGGCTAGGCTGCGCCTTCTCATGGGCAGTTTCGAGATCATCGTCGGCGCCGTCATCCTTGCGGTGATTGCTTTTCAAGTGTGGCTCACCGTTCGCGTCGCCCGCTCAAAACTGTACGAGCGCAAGCAAAAAGTCTGGCAGGCCCAGCTCATTTGGCTCCTCCCCGTGATCGGCGCCGGCCTCGTTTTTTCAATCTTGCAGGAGGACGAGCGGGCGCAGGTTCCCCCCTCGCAGCTCGACATTTAAGGGGCGCGCCTCCCCCCGCTGCGCCCCCGCCCTCCCGTTCTATCTCACAACAAAACTTCACCGAGACTGCCACGCGCCGGCCGCGGGCCTTCTCGCATTCTTGCCTACGTTGAGAAGCGCCCGCGTTCAGCGGTAACGTGGGCGGGATGAGTACGCAGGGCCCCGCCCTCTCCAGTTCCACATCGGCCGGCGGTTCCGTCGTTGCCGGCTCGCTCCGGGCGGCGATGGAAGCGCGCCGCGCGCAGGGCAAAACGTTTGATATCCGCGAGATCGTAGGGATCGGCGTCCCACTTTGCGTAAGGCTCGCCGAGCTGCACGCGAGCGGAAAACGGCTCTTTGTGTACCCTTCGGTCATTCGTTACGACGGGCCCGAAGTGGAGATCGACGAAGCGCGCACCCACGTGCCGCCGACGTTGCCGCGCGATCGAGCATGTCTTGCTCCAGAAGAGCGCAAAGGCAATCCGGGCGACGCAGCCGGCAGCGTGTTTGCCGTCGGCGCGATCATGTACGAATTGCTCACCAACGCCGCCGTGGGTCCGGGCATGCGCCGGCCGGCGGAGCTGGTTGCCGACCTGCCCGCGTCGCTTGAAGTGATTCTCGGCAAAGCGCTCGTCGCGGATCCAAAACATCGGCCTCACGATTTGCACGCGTTGGCTCAAGCGCTCCATCACGTTGCGCCGAGCGCATCGATCGCTCCGCCGCCCGCGGATGAATCGCACCTCGATCACGAAGAAGGTTTCGACGTCGATGTGTCGCTTTCGCTGATCCCACCGCCGCCCAAAATGGACGCGGGGCCCGCGCTCCCGAAAGCGCCGGCGGTCCCGCGCATCGATGGTGCCGGACCGTACCCAATCGCTGTTGTCGCCGCGCCCACGCAGGCACCTCGAAATGACCCGACGCAGCGCCTTGCAGACATGAAGGCCGCGCTCGAATCGGATCCGAGACCTCGGTATGTCGTCGTGAAAGACGGCATGGATCACGGGCCGTTTTCGGCGGTGGAGCTGTTGCAACAAATCGCTCAGCACGTGTTTCTGTCGGATCACGCACTGCGTGATGTGTTCACCAACGACGAGCGCTTCATCAAAGAATGGGAGGAGTTTGCGCCGTTCGCCGAGCAGGCAAAGCTCAACCAAGACATCAAAATCGAAAAGCAGGCGTTTGAAGCCACCGTTCAAAAAGAAAAAGAGGGCGCTCAATACAAAACGCTCATCGGTGTTGCGATCATCGGTGTGGTGCTCGCGGGTGGATTGGGCTTCTGGTTGAAAAACCGCGCCGACAAAGAAAAAGCACTCCAGATCGCGGGACAAACGGCCGACGTGGTGAACGTTGACGGCGGCATCGGCGCCGGCAGCAAACCGGGAGGGCCGGGCGGCGGTGGTCGTTCGTTCGGTGGTCCGTCTCCCGGCGGCGGCAGCTATCCCGTGCTCGCCGGTGGAACAAGCTGCGAAGGTGCGGCTGCCAAGTACAGCGAAGAGTACAAAATCGGTGGCAACAACGGGCCGCCTGATCTCACAGCGGGCGCGTACGGCGCGGTGCTCAACAAAGGGACGTATCTAAACTCGTGCGGCGTGCCGCCGAGCATGGCCGTGAATGTCTGCGCCGCGGTTCAAAACGGACGTGCGGTCGGCGTCACGGTCACCACCGATCCTCCCAATCCCGGGATCTCGTCGTGCATTGCCGGCCAAGTTCGAAGCATGGGGTTTCCTTCACATCCCCGCCTCGACGTGACACGCACCTCTTTTGCGGCTCAGTAGGGTACACATTCAACCTTCATGGATGAGCCGCGCATCGCTCTCGAAAATGTGAGCAAAAGCTTTGGATCGCGCCGCGTTTTGAGCGGTGTGAACCTGCGCGTGCCGGCGGGTTGTTTGTACGGACTGATCGGGCCGGGCGCGGCCGGCAAAAGTGTACTCTTGAAGCTCATCACCGGGCTCATTCGACCCGACGCCGGAAAGATCATCGTCGACAGTCGGGATCTCTTCGCGATGAGCGAGTTGGAGCTTCAGGCCTTTCGACTGAAATTTGGGATGCTGTTTCAAAACAACGCGCTTTTCGACTACCTGACGGTCGGCGAAAACATCGCGTTTCCCCTTCGAAGAACGAGCAACGCGAGCAACGAAGAGATCGAAGCGCGCGTGATGGAGCGCCTCAAAGTGGTGAGCTTGCCGGGCTTTGAAGGGCGTATGCCTTCGGGCCTTTCAGGCGGCCAAAAAAAGCGCGTTGGTGTCGCGCGCGCCACGATCACACGCGCCGAGATCGTTCTGTACGACGAGCCTGCGGCGGGCCTCGATCCGGTCACTTCGCAGCGTATTTTTGAGCTGCTGCGAGCAGAACAACGCGCGGCCAACGCCACCGTGATCATGGTGTCGAGCGATCTCGATCGCTTGCTCACCGTGACCGATCGCGTGGGTATGCTCTATCGAGGTGAGTTGATTTTCGATGGCACCACCGCCGAAGCGAAAACGTGTGAAGACGCGCGCGTGAAGCAGTTCGTCCACGGGCTGACAGAAGGTCCGTTGTAGCCGGCCCGAGCTATTCTTTGGGGCCTTCGTTGTAGCCGCGCGGCCTGTATTTCGGGTCAACCCCGTTGTGTTTTTCGCCGTTGTCGAGCGTGTCGATCGCGAGGTACGCAATCCAACTTCCCGGGTGAGCGTCGGCGAGTTCACGCAGCTCTTTTTCGTACTCTTTGAGTACCTTTTCATCCCACAAACATTGGAGCGCGAGCGAGATGAGGCTCTGTTCGTTGGGGCCTATCGCAAAACCTTCTTTGTAGTGCGGCCACGCTTCGGTCGGGCGATGCAGGCGACACAACGTATCGCCCGTGTAGATGTGGGCCATGGGCCAATCGGGAGCGAGGCGCATCGCTTCGCGGCTCTCCACGAGACGCGTTTCAAGATCACCGCGAGCGCCCTTCATTACCGAGTAGTTGAGGTGCGCTTTGGCGCTGTTCGGAACGGCGTCTTTGGTGGCTTCCCAAAACACAAGGTCGTTTCGATAGTCCATGGCGTGGCGATACGCCTGCACGCATTGGAAGCAGAAAAATAGGCCAAACGCGACCGGCACCACCTGCGACAGAGATCGCTTTTTGAAAAACGAATGGGCCGCGGCAAACCCAACTGCAATCACCATCGACGTACCGAGAGCGGGGAAATACCAAAACCGTTCGGCGCGCACGGTTGGCAGCACCACAGGAATGTTGGAGTGCGGGAAGTAACTGACCACCATCCACACAAGGCCGATCGCCGCGAGAATGAGGCCGGATCGCGCGAGCGGAACTTCTTCTTCGAGGCTCTCGGTGCGCACAATCGGCGGGCCGCCTTCGGCAACAAGGCCGAGGCCCAGAAGACCGAAAGGTACACCGATAAACGGCCATGGAATGGCATGCCAATACGAGCCGTCACCCGAGCGCGAGAACCAAAACGGAATGGGAAAGTTCCACGCGATGCCCGACGCTCCGAGCTTTAAAACGAGCAGATCGAGCAGAAACAAGCCGAGCGACAGGCCAAAGATTGAAAGGCCCACCGGCCGCACCCAGGCAGCGTGGAGCCAGCTCTTAGGCGTGTTGTGTACACTTTGTTTTTCAGAAACCGAACGGCGCGCTCGGCGTTCGCGAACCATCGCCGTGATCCAAAACCCGAGGGCAGCCAGAAGGGGCAAGACCATCAGCAGACCGCCGAGAACGCTCTCCGCAAAAATGGGCGTTTCGGGCGCCGGCTCCTGCGGAAACGAATAGTCGCCGCTCAGCGTTTTTGGAAAAAGCAACTGGCCAATGCCCCGTGCGTACACACGGAGCGCGCCCGCAATGCGGAGCTTGGGTTCAACGTTTGCGAGCGGGTTATTGAGCGGATCTTTGGGGAGCGGCGCTTGGTGAAACCAGACCAAAAAATCGCGGACCAACTGCTGCGAACGTGTTGCCGTGGCGGGCAGTTCTTCTTGAAGCTCCGCCGGAAGCGGCGAAGGAAACCACCGCTTGCGCAGCTCCACGTAAAGAACAAATGCGCATGCGGCGGCCACAAACGAAGCCACCGTCCGAGCCACGCGCGACGGTTTGTCGGGGTGCAACACAGGCGCGGTGAGAAGCGCCGCCACCGGAACGAGCGGCACAAGAACAAGCCCGCTCTCCTTTGAAAACAGAGCAAACGTCACCGCGGCAAACACGCCGAACGGCATGGACCAACCGCGAAGCGTGAGCGCACAGAGCGCAAGGAGCGCCCCCATTCCGCCAAACACATCGGCAATGCCCACGATGCCGCTCACCGCTTCTGTCAGAACGGCGCACGCAACGAAAACGAAGCCCGACAGGTACGCCACGTCGCGGCGACGCGACACGCGGTACGCAAACACGCTGATGAGCGCGCCGACAAGCGCGTGAAAAAGCACATTGTAAAAGTGATGAACGAACGGCTGCTTGGTGACGTGCCAAATGAGCCGCCAAAAAAAGTTGGGAATCGGCCTGTAACTGCCAACGCTTCGATCCGGTGGAAGACCCCAAAAATCGCGGTGAATAGCGTCGATAAATCGGAGCCCCTGCGTCCGATTCACGTACGGATTGGCGAGCAGCGCTTCCTGCTCATCAAAGATGTAGTTGGTGTTGGGCAGGCGCGTGAAAAGGATCAGCGAGACGGCCAGCAACGGCGCCGCGGCCACCCAAAATGTCGGCGGCTGATCAAAGTAGGTTCGCGCGCGCCTCCATGCTTCCAAACCGAGATCGCGAACGCGCTCCCCGATCTTTTTCGGAGGCGGCGGCGTCGGCGCTGCGGGCTGCGGCGGACTGGAGGGAGACGCCGCGGTGATTTCCACAACCCCCGGCGTGTGTACACTTGAGTCGGAAGGTACACTTGTCGCGCCCGCCTCCGACGGCGTGTGTACACTTGAGTCGGAAGGTACACTTGTCGCGCCCGCCTCCGACGGCGCGCCGCCCTCACTGCCCAACGTCGGATCGTTGTCCGTTTTTTCGGAAGACATCGGCGACCTACGAAGAAGAACCCGGCTCCGGGATCGGCCAAATGTCGCCCCACAGCGGTTGGCCTCCGTCGATCCCCCAAACGGAGCCGGTCACGAAATCAGCCGCGTCGCTCGCAAGAAACACGATGACGTGCGCCACTTCATCCGCGGTGCCAAGGCGTTTCAGCGGCGTGGCCTTGCGCGTCATCTCCAGCAACTCGGCGCCGTATTGATCCGTGCCGCTCGTGCGAATGTTGTTTCCGGGTGCAACAGCGTTCACCCGAATACCGTAGCCGGCCCACTCCACCGCCAGCGACTTGGTGAGATTTTCAACGCCCGCGCGCGCAGCGCCCGTGTGGCTCATGCCCGGAAAGCCGCGCGACACCATCGCCGTTACGTTCACAATGCGCCCGCGACGCGCCGGGATCATCGCCCGGGTCGCCACTTCACGCGTCATGAAAAACGTGCCGTTCAAGTTGTTGCGAATCACCGCTTCCCAACCCTTCGGCGCCATCGCTTCCGCGGGGCTTGGAAACTGCCCACCCGCGTTGTTCACGAGCACGTCCACGCGCCCGAACTTTTCGAGCACCTTCGTCACGAACGCAGACACCTGATCCACGTCGCGAATGTCGCAGGTGCCGTAAAATACGCGATCGGCGCCGGCGCCCTCCGAAAGAAGCTTGGCAGCGGCCTCGATCTTGTCGGGCTTGCGACCGCAAATCGCAACACTCGCACCGAGCGACAAAAGGTCGCGCGCGGTGGCGAAGCCGATACCGCTTCCACCGCCGGTCACAACGGCAACGCGACCGTTGAAAAGGCCCGGGGCAAAAACTGTTGAGTGGGACGAATTCACGGGCGCGCGTCTACAACAGGGGCGACGCGCGCGCTAAATATATTGTTGGCGGCGGCGGGACTAAGCGGCTTTTGAAGCGCGATCCGCGGCTCGCTTGGCGACTTTGTACGCATCGTAAAGGCGCGGCACGGGGTACGCCTCAACGCGCTTTTTGTAACCGGCGTCTTTGGTGCGTTTTTCGAGATCAAGGAGCGCATCAATGAGCTTGGCGCGCGTACCAAACTTCTCCTTCACCTCCGAAAACGTGGCGTGGAGACGCAGAAGCTTGGCGTTTGAAACGTACTCAATGCCGCGGTCTTTGCCGCGATCTTCGGCGGTGCGCTTCACCCACAGATCGTCGTTCATGAAAGCTTTTACGGCTTCCACGAGCTTTTCTTTATCGCCGAATTTTTCTTTAACGAGCGCGAGCGGTGATTTGCGAGCCATCGTGATCTCCAGTGCACGAGATAACTCGTGCGGCAAAATGGACCGCGCGGATTAGCTCAACCGCTCCTCATCCGCAAGACCCCCCGACTAAGGCAGATACGCGTAGCAGCACCCGCCCGGCAAACCGCAAACATCCCCGCCGAAGTTTGAGCAAAGCCCCAGATATTTATTGTCGTAGTGGCACGTGCAAATGATGTCGCCACCGTCGGCTTTGCACTCCGCCTTGAGATCGGCCCCCTGGCACTGCGTTTGGCACGTGCATGCCGAACCGCTTTCAGAACAGTCGATCGATTCGCACGACGCCGCGCCCCCATCCCCCGATCCCCCGGCACCTCCGCCCCCGCCCCCGCCCCCGTCGCGGTCTGTTTGCACTTTGCCCCCGCATCCGAACGCCAAAGAGAAGCACACCAACACGGCCATAACGGGGGCGATTTTCATGAGACCCTCCAAGCTTGATCGTTCACAAAGATGACTCGTTGCGCGCCGACCATCTCGTCTTCACGCGCCGAGCTGAAAAGGCTCCGCGAGCAGGGAGTGCCTTCACACCCCTTAGCCGAAAAGCAACCCGCAACACCCATATTGAATGTCGCAAACCGACCCCGACGACGACTCGGAGCACGAGCCCACAAGCTCCCCATTCAAGAAACAATCACACGCGTACCCCGTGCCTGAAGCCGAACATTCCGTCGAACGCACCTGCCCCTGACACTCCCCTTTGCATCCACAGCCCGTTCCCGTGTCGTAACACTCCGCCGCTCCGCACGTTGTCGATGACAGACACACGTTCAACTCTTGAAGCTCCGCGAGACACACGTTTTCAAGCTCGCAGCCCACCGACGGAATCGACGCCGTAATGCACTCCAGCGCCGCCACATAAAGCCCCTGACACTCCGCAGGTGTTGAATCGATGGCACTCGCACAACTCGGCGCGCACGACGGACCGCCCGTATCGCAACCGTACGCATCCCCCACCGAACACAACTTTTCACACGCCGTTTGGATGTTTGTGCCGCCCGCACCTGATCCGGTTGTCGCGGTGTTCCCCGTCGCCGTGATGGAGCCCGAACCCCCCGAACCACCTGAACCGGTGCTCGCGTCAACGTACACTTTGCCGCCGCACGCAGCCGAAACCAACGCCCCAAACAACGCCACACCCAAAGCCAAACGCCGCATCATGGGCGCAGCGTACCGGCAAACTCCGCGCCAACGCGAGCACTCACCCGCGTTGACATGCCGCACCCTCTCGCTTGACGATTTCACATGCTTTCCAAGCGCATTCTTTTGGCTCCCGCCGCTCTCTTGTCTTTCGCTGCCGCTCTCACCGGTTGCACCGAAGAAACCAAAGGAACCGGTGGCACAGGCGCCACGACCGCAACGTCCACCGGCGGTTCCGGCGGCATCGCGTCCACCTCCTCCGGCACCGGCGGTTCCGGCGGCAACACCACCTCCAGCACCACCGGCGGCTCCGGCGGCTCCGGCGGCACCACCACGTCATCCACCACAACCACCACCGGAGTCGGCGGCAGCGGCGGCGGGTGCACCGACATCGCCGATCGCTACGGCGGCACCGCATTCGCCGAAGAAACGCGCATCCTTGCTGTTGGAGTCGACACCAACGGAGGCTTTTTTGGAGCCGGAGAATTCATCGGAGCCACCAAAGTCGGCACCCAATCCTTCGCGAGCGCCGGCGGATCCGATGCACTCCTCGTTCGCCACTTCGCCGACGGCAGCGTTGCTTGGTCCCAGACCTTCGGCTCGGTTTACGACGACCGCATCAAAGCCCTCGCCCCTTTGCCCGACGGAGGCGCCGTATTCGCTGGCACCTTTGACGGCGTAGTGAAATTCGGCCCCACAACCCTCACAAGCATCGCCGGCCCCGATGCGTTCGTCGCCCGCGTCGACGCTCTTGGCAACGTTGTGTACGCACTCCAATTCATCAACGCCGATGCCCGAGCGCTCACCGTCGAACCCGGCGGCGATATCCTTGTTGCGGGAGACTTCACAGGCACTTCCCAATTCGGCGCCATCTCCCTCACCAGCACTCAAAACGACCTGTTCGTTACCCGTATCTCCCCAAACGGCGCCGTCATCAATGCCACCCAGTTTGCCCTCGCCGTCAAAGCCGGCGCACTCTCCATCACCGGCGCCGCCGACCACACCTACCTCGCCGGCTCGTTTCAAAACACACTCACCTTCGGCGCCGATGTCCTTGTCAGCGCCGGCAGCCGCGACGTGTTCCTGACTCGACTCAACTCCAACCTGACTCCTGTGTTCGCCCGCAGCTTCGGCGACGACACAAGCCAAGAAGCCCGCGCCGCAGCCGCCTTCTCCGACAACAGCGTTGCCCTCGTCGGCTCATTCCGCGGCACCCTCAACATCGACGGAACAAGCCTCATCGCCGACACTCAAGATGACGTATTCGTCGCCCGCTTCGACGCCCAAGGCACCTCCCTTTTCGCCAAACGCTTCGGTGACCCCGCCGAACAAATTGGCCGAGCAGCCGTTGTCACCGCCTCAGACAACCTCCTTGTCGCCGGCGGATTCCAAGGGGCCTTGAATACAGGCAACACCACCCTCACAAGCGCAGGCGGCGACGACATCTTTCTCCTCCAAATGAGCCTCGACGGCACCGTTTCCAAAGCCACATCGTTTGGCGGCATCTCCGATCAACGCGCCCGCACCGTCGCATTCGACCCATGCAACGCCGTTGTTCTCGGCGGCGACCTAACTGGCACCCTCAACATCGGTGGTGAAATCGTTGAGAGCCAAGGCGGACTCGACTCTTTTATACTCCGCGTCACCCAATAAGGCGTCTTTACAAACAACCAACGTACACTGTCACGACGCTCATCCCCTGTGGCATCCTTTTCTGGGGGCGGGGGGCGCGCCCCCCGCAACGCCCCCCACAGGCCAGTGCATGCGCTTCGAAATTTGGGTGGCAGCGCGTCACGCCCTGATTTCAGGGGCCGAGCGCGCACCGTTCGCCAAGGAGTGTCGGCCGCCAGGACGAACGCCGCCTCGGACCCATTTCGCGCCGTCTCCCCCAAATAGACCTGAACCTTACCATCGGTAGACTTGAATCTTACCGTGGGCAACCCGAACCTTACCATGGGTAGACTTGAATCTTACCGTGGGCAAGCCCGAACCTTGCCATGGGTAGACCCAGATCTTACCATGGGTAGACCCAAATCTTACCATCGGTAGACCAAGTCTTACCATGGGTAGACCCAAATCTTACCATCGGTAGATTGGTCGGACGGTTACGCGGCGGCGCAAGCGAAGGAGGCGTCAGGCCGCGATGGAACAAGCGTGCACCTTGGCGCGCCATGAGCGCGTGGCTTGACTTCATGCGCTTGCTGGGCGAGAGTGCACGGGCGCCCGACGGAGGTGTCCTGTTGAAGTTCGTTCCTGCCATTGGTGAATCTGACTTTCGCTCGCTTCGCGAAGCGGGGATGGGGTACATCGACAAGTCAGAGTTTATCGCTCAGGTGCTGGCAGATCCAAGCTTGGTCCTGCTTTTCCCGCGTCCGCGGCGGTTTGGCAAAACGATCAACATCTCGGCGCTGGGTTACTTTCTCCGCAAAACCGACGAGAACCTATCCCACTTGTTCGAGGGGTTGGCCGTTACGCGTGACCCCAAGGCAATGGCGCATTTTCAGAAGTATCCAACGTTATTTGTCACGTTCAAGGATGTTAAGGAGAAGACATTCTCCGAAACGTTGGTTGAGGTTGGAAAGCAAATCGAGCGACTTTGCCGCGAACATCGGTACGTGATCGATGGCAAACCCCTCGATTCGGGTCGAGCGCTCCGACTCGAAAGGCTCTTGTCAGGCAGGGCGAGCAAGAGTGATCTGGAATCATCGCTATTGGATCTCATGGAGGTGCTTCAAGAGCATCATGGAGAGCGCATCGTCATTCTGATCGATGAATACGACACGCCCATTCAATCCGGCTACCAGAATGGTTTTTTCGACGATATTGTCCTGTTCTTCCGCAACTTCCTATCCGCAGCCCTCAAAGACAATTCAGCCCTCTTCAAAGGCGTGCTGACGGGCATCTTGCGCGTGTCGAAAGAAAACATGTTCTCGGGCCTGAACAACATCGACGTGTATTCGATCATGAGCCCTACCTACGCGACGTCGTTCGGGTTCACCGAAGAAGAAGTGGCAACCATCGTCGACACAGAGCACCTCGAAGAGGTCCGGTCCTGGTACAACGGATATCTCTTTGGTGGGCACGTGATCTATAACCCCTGGTCGATTCTCAATTACGTCAAAAAAGGTATCCTCGGGCCGTATTGGGTCAACACGAGCGCGCACGATCTCATTGAGCGCCTTGCGACGCGGCAGGGAATGGGACTCTCTGCGATGTCCGCGGCGCTCCTCCATGGCGAGACCATTGAGGTGACTCTCGACGACAGCATTGTGCTTCGGGACATCGACCAGCGGCCCGACGCGCTTTGGAATTTTCTGTTGTTCTCGGGGTACCTCAAGCTGGCGAAACTCGTGTTCAACGAAGGGCGATATACGGGTTTTTTGTGCATTCCCAATAAAGAAATCCAAATCGTTTACGAGAACATGTTCCGCAATTGGCTGAGCAAGGCCGTCCCCAACCGGGGCATGCTCGACGAACTTGTACAAGCGCTGCTCAATGGCAATGCCACCAAGGTGCAGAAGTTTCTCGAACGCATCTTGCTCACCGCCATGTCCTTTCAAGACGCCGGAGGGCGCGAGCCTGAAAAGCTCTACCACGGGCTGGTGCTCGGGCTCTTGGTACACTTAGAATCGCACTACGACGTTCGATCAAACCGCGAATCGGGCTATGGCCGCGCCGACGTGCTCATGCGACCCAAAACCCCGGGGCGTCCGGGCGTGGTGATCGAATTAAAGGTGCGAGACGAAGACGAGACGCCCGAAGAAGTGCTCGCGGACGCCGCCAAGCAGGTGCGAGACCGCAAATATGCCACCGAGCTGGAGAACGCCGGCGCAACTCCCGTGCACGAATACGCCATAGCCTTTGATGGCAAAAAGGTATGGGTGAAGCGGGTCCAGGAGCTTTTGGGGTAGGCTTACCCTAGGTAAGACCTGAGCCTTACCATGGGTAGATTGGTCAGACGGTTACGCCTCGCCGCAGGCGAAAGGAGGCGTCAGGCCGCGATGGAACAAGCGTGCACGTTGGCGCGCCATGAGCGCCTGCCCTATCGCTTGACTTCATGCGCTTGCTAAGCGAGAGTGCCGGGCGCCCGACGGAGGTATCCTGTTGAAGTTCGTTCCTGCCATTGGTGAATCTGACTTTCGCTCGCTTCGCGAAGCGGGAATGGGTTACATCGACAAGTCAGAGTTTATCGCTCAGGTGCTGGCGGATCCAAGCTTGGTCCTGCTTTTCCCACGGCCACGGCGGTTTGGCAAAACGATCAACATCTCGGCGCTGGGCTACTTTCTCCGCAAAACCGACGAGAACCTATCCCACTTGTTCGAGGGGTTGGCCGTTACGCGTGACCCCAAGGCAATGGCGCATTTTCAGAAGTATCCAACGCTATTTGTCACGTTCAAGGATGTGAAGGCTTCCACGTACGAAAAGACGCTCGCCAGCATTGGAAGCCGAATCCAGACGCTTTACGAAGAGCACCAATACCTCCTTGAAGCAAAAACGCTATCGCTCGGCCTCACACGCTCATTCGAGCGCATTCTTGGAGGCCAGCCCACCGAGCAGGATCTTCAAGACTCGGTCTACAACCTGTCGCGCGTGCTCCACAAACATCACGGCACCCGGGTGGTCATTCTGATCGATGAATACGACACGCCCATTCAATCGGGCTACCAGAATGGTTTTTTCGACGATATTGTCCTGTTCTTCCGCAACTTCCTATCCGCAGCCCTCAAAGACAATTCAGCCCTCTTCAAAGGCGTGCTGACGGGCATCTTGCGCGTGTCGAAAGAGAACATGTTCTCGGGCCTGAACAACATCGACGTGTATTCGATCATGAGCCCTACCTACGCGACGTCGTTCGGGTTCACCGAAGAAGAAGTGGCAACCATCGTCGACACAGAGCACCTCGAAGAGGTCCGGTCCTGGTACAACGGATATCTCTTTGGTGGGCACGTGATCTATAACCCCTGGTCGATTCTCAATTACGTCAAAAAAGGTATCCTCGGGCCCTATTGGGTCAACACGAGCGCGCACGATCTCATTGAGCGCCTTGCGACGCGGCAGGGAATGGGACTCTCTGCGATGTCCGCGGCGCTCCTCCATGGCGAGACTATTGAGGTGCCTCTCGACGACAGCATTGTGCTTCGGGACATCGACCAGCGGCCCGACGCGCTTTGGAATTTTCTGTTGTTCTCGGGGTACCTCAAGCTGGCGAAACTCGTGTTCAACGAAGGGCGATATACGGGGTTTTTGTGCATTCCCAATAAAGAAATCCAAATCGTTTACGAGAACATGTTCCGCAATTGGCTGAGCAAGGCCGTCCCCAACCGGGGCATGCTCGACGAACTTGTACAAGCGCTGCTCAATGGCAATGCCACCAGGGTGCAGAAGTTTCTCGAACGCATTTTGCTCACCGCCATGTCCTTTCAAGACGCCGGCGGGCGTGAACCGGAAAAGCTCTACCACGGGCTGGTGCTCGGGCTCTTGGTACACTTAGAATCGCACTACGACGTTCGATCAAACCGCGAATCGGGCTATGGCCGCGCCGACGTGCTCATGCGACCCAAAACCCCGGGGCGTCCGGGCGTGGTGATCGAATTAAAGGTGCGAGACGAAGACGAGACGCCCGAAGAAGTGCTCGCGGACGCCGCCAAACAGGTGCGAGACCGCAAATATGCCACCGAGCTGGAGAACGCCGGAGCGACTCCCGTGCACGAATACGCCATAGCCTTTGATGGCAAAAAGGTATGGGTGAAGCGGGTCCAGGAGCTTTTGGGGTAGCGAGTTTTGAAGCGCGATCGAGCGCTTGCGCATGTTTAAATCGGCGGGTGCGCGTCGGGGATAACGAACCTATGCCGTTGGCAACGGCAAGCTGTTGAGTCGCAAGAAACTCAGCTGGTCAAAGTAGTTTCGCTGAGAGCGGATGTGGCCGTCAACGATCTCATAGATGTTGACACCAAGCAAACCCACCTTGTCCTGCCATTCAAGCACAACCTGCCCGCCGTCGGCGGAGTACAAACGCTTCACAATGCAGTGCATTGGCGCGGCGGAGAAATACCCTTCAAACATCCCACGAATCGCCGCCCGACCCAAAACCGGATCGACAAAAGCAACGTGCAACGAGGCGTCCTCCGAATAGAGTTCCGCGCAGCCGCCGACATCCCGATGATTAAACCGTTCTACCCATTGTTCGATCACATTCACGTTGGTCATATCACCCTGCTTAGCCCAAAGGTCGGCGCGAACGATACACCATACTGCCGCCCAAAATCAACCCATCTAACCAATGATTCACCAGCCGTCGAAACAGCCAAATCCCGGCCGGCCGGTGTCGAGCCCACAGGTGATAGATGTGGAGAAGGGAGAAGGGGCTTCGAGGAGGACCGGGCGAACGGGAGTGGGCGAGCAGCTAGTACCGCGATTCAATCAACCCGATGGGTTGATTGCCGCTGCTTCGCAGCGCTCGAAATCGCGGTACTGGTTTTGTTTCCGTGGGGCATTCGCCCCACACCCCGGCCGCGCAGGCGCGGTCTTAGTGCACCGAGTTGATAAGGCGACGAAGCGTTACTGTGATTCATCTGAACCCTTCAGTTCTACGGAATCGGTGCACTAGTACCGCATTTCAGGAGTTTGGCCCTGGTTGAGTTTCTTCGTGCGGAACTAGCCGCGCGCAAGCGCGGGGGGTGTGGGGCGGAGCCCCACGAGACAAAAGATAGTGCCGCGTGCGCGAAGCACGCCGCGCCAGCGGCGACAAAAGTCCGGCAGGACTTTTGACACGCGGCATTGGGGCATCGCGACCATCGTGTTATTGCCCCGGGCCGCGAAAGGATCGACCAGATGCTGGCACGGGTGCAAGCTGCGTTGAGCGCGTTTGGGGGAGAAGGATCGTTCGTGGCTTCCGGCACCCTCCGCGCGTCGGATCTCGAGCTTCAGGTGAAGAACGTCGGACTGGTTCTTTGGCCAATCTTGCCAGAAGCGGCGGCTCAGCTCGCCGGCGTCGCGCAGCGTTCACCGTTCGGCAAAGGCAAAAAGACGCTCTACGACGACAAAGTGCGGAGCAGCACGGAGATCACCGCAAAACAGATCAAAATCAACGCGCGCAAGTGGGAAGCCGCGCTGCGTCCGAAAATCTCCAAGATGGGACAAGCGCTCGGTTTGCCAAAAGGCTCGGTGCCCGCGGTCACATTCGATAAGCTGATTGTATACGGCCCGGGTCAGTTCTTCGCGCCGCACAAAGATTCAGAACGTGCGGATGATATGTTTGGCACCCTCGTTGTCGAGCTGCCCTCCGCGTACGAAGGTGGCGACTTCATCGTTCAACATGGCGCAGAAAAAAAGGTGTTTCAGGCCCCCAAGGGCTCAAAAACGGAACTTCGGCTCATCGCGTTTTACGCGGACTGCCTCCATGAGGTCAAACCGGTAACTTCCGGCCATCGTATCGTTCTCACCTACCAGCTCCGCCACGCCGGAGGCATCGACAACCGGCCGATTAGGGAAAGCTCGCAGCGCACGGAGCACCTGACGCAGATCGTGAAAAGTTACTTTTCCACGCCCGTTGCGCCTTCTTATTCGCTCGGACAAGCAACGCATCCGCCGGATCGGCTCGTCTACCTTCTGGATCACGAGTACAGCGAAAAGAGCCTCTCGTGGGAGCATCTGAAAAACGGGGACCGGCCTCGCGCGAACGCTCTGGCGGAAGTCGCCGATCGGTTGGATTGCGAGATCTACCTCGCGTTGGCGGACATCCATGAGAATTGGTCTTGCGGAGGCGAATGGGACCGTGGGGAAAGCTTGGGTTACCGCGACGACGACGGCGACGATGATGACAACGCGGCGGCGGACGACGTTTCCCAATGGGAGAAGCACGAGCTTATCGATCTGATAGAATCGAGCGGCGAGCTGACGCATTGGGTTGCGCGGGATGGTAGCGCCTCTCCGATTGTGCCCACCTACGTGGGTGACGACGAAATGTGCTGCACGAGAGAAACCGTGGCTCTTGAACCCTTCAAGTCCGAATACGAGGGGCCGATGGGTAACTCCGGCAACACCGAGGAACGATGGTACCACCGCGCTGCCGTGGTGATGTGGCCCCGCTCAAAGAGCTTTGTCATGCACGCCGAAGCGTCGCCCGAGTGGGCGATCGACCAGCTGACCGAGTTGGTGAAAAAGAAAGCGGTCGAGGAAGCGCGGGACAAGGCAAAGAGCCTCTTGCCGTTTTGGCGCGGGATTGGCACTCACACCTTGAAGGCGGCTTCCATTCGCAAGCTGCTCAAACTGCCACTCTCACTCGGCAACGCTGAGCTGGCTTCGCAGCTCCTTGCTCCGCTGAGCGCGCGGTGTCTGACCGCCGTGAACGTTCCTTCCTTCATTCCTCTCGTAAACGAATACGGTGTTACGTGGGCGCAGAACCTCCTCAACACGGGTCGTGGATCCTATGTCAGCGTCCGCTTCGAGCACGCGCGCGGTTTTCACGAGGATGCTTCTGGGCTTCCGCGCCTGGCCGATGTCTGCAAAGCGCTTCGGGAGGCCAACACGAAGGCTTGTTCGGAGCTTGCCCTGTGGCTCGTGACAACTTCGATCGACGAATTCAAGGACAGGGAGCGAGCCAGTCGAAGAATGCCACTTTACGAAAGGGAGACGAAAGCAGCCACCGCGCTTGCGGAGACGCTCGGTGCCTTGTTTGAAGCGGCCATGGCGATTGACGCCGAGGTGTTGCGTCGCGATCTGGCGGGTTTTCTCCTGGCCCCGAACACGAAGCTTCCCAGCATGATTGCGGCGGAAGTGTTGCTGCAACTCCGCAAGAACCATTCACTCACATCCCTTCAGGCTTTCGGGTTGGGCAACCTATATCGTCACACGGTGAGCCAATTCGAGCGCTTTGCAAAAGCCCCAGAACGCGCACCCACCGATTGGTCCTTGGTTCCCCCTCCCGGATGCACCTGCGACCTATGTGGCACGCTGGGCGACTTCTTGCGAGACCCGAATCGCACCCAATTCCCTTGGCCCTTGGCAGGAGACCGCCGCGCCCATATCCACCAGATCATCGACGGGGCCAAGCTACCCGTGTCCCACGAAACAGCCCGCGTGGGCAGACCGTACACCCTTGTCCTGAAGAAGAAACCTTCCCTGTTCGAGGAGGACAAGGCGTTGCGCGCAAGACAGAAAGCGATGTTGGAAGCGCTTCAGAAGGAACAGGGCGTGTTTGGGAAGTGAGGGGGCTCCTGTTCATCGCCGTGGTCCTAACCGCCACCTCGCCGGCTCGCCTGGTACGCCTTGATGAGCGGCAGCAGGTTCTGCATTCGGGCCAAGCTCTCCTGCGGCCAGAGCGTCTCGCGCTTGTAGTACTCCTCGAAGGCAGGTACGCCGGGCGGTAGCAGGACCCAAGGCTGTTTCGAGGCGGTGAAAATGTGAACGTCCGGGGGCATCAGGTCTGGATTGTCGAGTGTGCCCACCCGAACAAACGTGATGATGGTACCGGCGCCGGCGTAGTGGCTCCAAACCGCGACCTTGCACGAAGAACAGCGCGCGATCTTCTGGCCACGGCCGCTCTCGGATGGGGTATCAACGAGGTCGGGTTCAGCCGCCAAGTTCACCACGCGGTCAGCCTCGCACATGGCGTTCAGCGCGAATGCGGCACCCGACTCTCGCTGACACCAGCGACAATGACAGCAATGAACGAACAACGGCGCCGACGTAACGCGATAGCGCACCGCGCGACAGTCGCAACCGCCCTCAACTGGGAAAGCGTCGGTCGTAGGCATCAGGGTCTTGTGCTGCCTCTACCATGTCTTCGCGAGCACGGCAACGATGCTCACGGCTATACCAAGTACGCAATGGCCAGAATGCCACGCGGCCTTTCTTGCTGCCGCGAGGTATCGTTTGGCCAACCGGCGTTTACACCGATCTGCATATCGCGCCCGCCAATCCTCGCCTGCTCACACCGCGCATGCAAGCACTAATTTCAACTGTGCACTTGCGTTATTCTTAACGCAGCTGCGTCAGCCCCAACGCCCCGTACCACCGCCACATTATCCTGCCTGCCCGCGGCATTCAGCCAATCCACCAACACCCCAGGCACCGCAGTCAACTCCGCATCTGCAAACGCCGCGGTGATCTCTTTTCCGTCTGCTTCGTCCCCTCTGCTTCGCCATCGGCGCACTGCCGTGCGATCTCGTGCCCTTTCTTCCTCGCGTAGATGTGATTGTGCGAGGCCGCGCGCATGCGCTTTCGGGGCCATCGGCGCGCAGCATGGCTGCGGTTCCGCTTGCCACTCAGGCCGCCGGACTGGCTCTCTCGGGCTCGTTTTGGGCAACACCTGCGTCGGTCGAGCCCAAATCGCCGCCGTGCGCCTCAAAATCCGATCCCTCCATGCGAAATCGGGCTCCCTGCGCCGAAAAATGGCCGCCCCCGAGCGATCCCCCCTGTCAAAACGCCGATCCCCCCTGTCGGAATGGCCGCCCCCCTGCAAAAAGTGCAAATCCCCCCGCTCCGAAGAGCGATCCCCCGTGAAAAAAGTTCAAGCCCCCGGGTCGGCGCAGTCACCCCCCGGCTCCAAACCCTCCGCCCCCAGGTCGGCGCTTGCGGTTCCCCACAGGGATTGATTCGCCGGAAACCGGGTAGACACGCCTCAAGCATTCTGTTAGACAACGGGTCGCAGGTACGCGGCATTGTTGTTTAAACGCCCCGTTCAGGCACTCGGCGGCGCGCTGCGCGGTGCCGTCGTCGGGCTCGTTCTTCACGGCCGAGGACTTGTCTGCCGATGGCAAAACTCACGTTGGGCCAAAAAGCCGACCGAATGCTCCGATTTCTGCTGGGAGTCCGGCACGCCAGGGTCGTTGCCATTCTCCGTGCGCACGGTTTACCGCAAAAGAACTGAATGAAGGCTGGTCACTGCTGCGAGCGCTCGGCAAAACCCGGCTCGATGCAGAAGAAACACCCGGCCCGTATGATGAAGCCCTGGTGTACCAACTCGACCAGTGGGAAAATAAGTGGTTTCCCATTGCCAAGGCCACGCTGGCTCGCCATTCACCCACCGTTCACACGTGGTTTTTCCGCAATCTTTCGCAAACAGAGGGCCGGCGGTGGTGCTCAGCGTCGGCACGTTCTTGCAGCGCTTTGACAACTTGGAAAAGCCTGAAGACAAGGGCGGTCCCAAAGGCGGCGGCGGCAAAGCAGCCAAGAAAAAGCTGCAAGAGCGCGGCATTTCAGCCGAGGTGCTGAACGCTGCCAAAGCCATCATCGACAAGCTCGGCGGCATTCAGACACCGGAGATTGACCTGCCCGACTTAGAACAAGAACAGGCCGATCTGACGGCGGCTGAAAACGCGATGTGGGCCTGGTATCGGGAGTGGAGCGACATTGCCCGAACGGTCATCAAGCAGCGGAGTTTGCTGCGGCTATTGGGCTTTTTACAGACCAATCGCGCAGGGGTAGAAGAAGAAGTGATCGACGAAGAGGACGAGGTAGAAGGCGAGGAGCCTGACAAGGGCGAAGCACCCGAAGAGGGTGATCTCCCGGCAAAGGGCGACGCCACAAAGCCGAAGTAGATCTGACGGGTAGATCGCCGGCGGCGCAAGGCCGCCCTCCGTGGATGGAAGCTTCGAGCACACGTCACCCCGCCCACGCGGCTATACCGCCAACTGATCCTGCCCGCCCGCGGCGTTTGCCAAATCGACCAACGCGACAATCTCTGTCTGCGCCCGAAGCAAACAAGAGCGGAAGAAGGATCCTCTGCGCCGCGAGGGTGCTTGTCAGATTCAACTACGAGTCGAACGGCTCCGCGTCCGCCGTTCTTCCTCACCGCTTGCCAGCATCAAGGGGTGAGTCGGGAGCCATCAGGATTGTTGTCTCCTGCGCTTGCGTAGACCGCATTGAAAGCGCTGGTGTGCGCTGCGGCCGGCGCGACTACACCGGTGAACGTTATGAGTGCCGTCAGATGTGTTCCGAATCGCGTTGGCTGCGCCGGGGATCTTCACCGGAACGAAAGCGTCGCTCATTTCAGCAAAGTTGAAGTTGCGAAATCAGTCGAGATCTGTCATGTTCCCCTACCGAACTGGAGTTCCCCCAATGACGCGCCCTCTTGTTCCCGCCGACCTGCCAGAAGAAGCGGCCAGTTTCGCCGAGAAGCAAATCGCTGCGGGGCGCTTCGCCGATGTGGCCGCTTTCATCACGGCCGGCATGGATGCTCTCAAGGAGCGCGACGAAGCGAAGTTGACGGCGCTGCGCTCGGCCATTGATGAGGGCGAGGCGAGCGGCGTTGCCGAGGGAGATTCTTTCGCTCGGGTGCGGGCTCAGCTTGGCATCGTGCAACGATAGACCATGGGTCGTTTTCGCCTGACCCTGCGGGCAGAAAGCGACTTGCTTGAGATCGCCGAGTACACGCGCCAAACGTGGGGCGAGCAACAGTGTGCCCGGTATCTTGAACAACTGGAAGAGTGCTGTCAACGGCTCGCCGAACAACCAATTCTCGGCCGTTCTTGCGGCCACATTCGTTCTGGCTTGCGCCGCCGAGAGCAGGGTAAGCACGTTGTCTTCTACCGACGTGACGGTGGCGATATCTTGATCCTTCGAATCTTGCATGAGCGGATGTTGCCCGAGCTGCACGTCGGCGAGGCCGACGACGAATAGAGGGCGCGCGACGCGCCGTCCGATGCAATTTGATGTTGGGCGACGTCTTCGAAGCAGCGCGATCAGGACACTGAGTGTCTGGCTTCATGGTCACGCCCCTCTTGAAACGCAACGAGTTCATGTGGCGCCCATTGGTCCATTTCGAGTTTCCAAAGTCGAACTGAGGCTTCTGGCTCGGCCCATCGATCCGGATGGGGGACCATCGATAGGAACACAGTGCCCGTACACACACGCGCAGCCGGTAGGAGGGCATCAATGAAGGGCTGCACTTTGGAGACGTCAGGGGCGATGAAGAGCTTGTAGCTCGCGGAGCCGAGCACGAGCTTGTTGAAGTCGAAAAGTGCTTCACGGCCATCTCGCGCAAACTCCGACTCCACCTGCCATAGGACTTGTGAGATATATGAGAGGGTCTTCCGTTGTCGCGGCGCCGGCACAGTTCGATGCCGAACAATGGTGATGTCGTGCAGTAGCTCGTTTCGCCCGAACTGAGCACGGTGCGTGTCGTCCTGCTGCCACAGGACAGCTACGTCGGGATCGGCCGAGTACACGTCTCGAAATGCTGACGCGACGGATGCCACCCAGGCGCGGGACCTTGCTCGATGCTCCTCCTGAAGCGATGTGCCAGATGGAACTCGTTGCCGAGCGACCTGCAAACTCTTCTGGAGCAGCGAGAGGAGCGCAGGCGGATTCATTCGGGCCCTTTTTCCGGCGCGCAATGGAGACCAAGCCACAAGTGCTGGGGCGAGTCGATATCCGACCTGGGCCAGAGTGCGCGACGCTCGTCGCCGCTGAGCGTTGCAACCATCTCCCAGGTCGCGAGACGGGTCAAGCCTCTGCATTGGAGGGCCGCAACATCAGCAGGGCTACCGCACAAGTTTCGAAACCAGAGCTGAATGAAGTCCGGCGTCATATCCATGTCAGGCTCCGTTCGCACAACGCCAAATTGAGCCGCGGTGTGGGCGAGCAACGCGAACCCACACCGCCGGATCCAATTTGAAGTTATGCTGTTGTTCCGTGTAGAAGGAACTTTGCCGGAGTTCGGTGCGACTGTTGCACCCGACCCGGCTGCGGCGGCCGCCCCAGCGCTCCAGCTTGATCCTGTCGACGACCGTGGTGCATACTGCAATGGCCGCAAATGAGCGACCGAGAGAATCTAAAGACGGTTGATGACGCCTGGGCGTTCTTCACGGCGCGCGTGGTCGAGAACATCCGAAGCGCCAACCGTGGCGCGATGGCGGTTGAATCGGCTCAGAAAGACGACGAGATCCTCTCCAGGTTCATCCAAGAGCATGCGGGAGCGTTCGAGGAGCGGCTGATCGCCGGTCTGTCCGAGCTGGCCATCATGCGATGGGGTGAGAGTGAACCTGCGTCGGCGCTCGATGAGCTGGCGACGGTGGAAGTTCCGGGGGCGGACGACCCGGCTGAGGTGCGTAGCGGCCCGATTGATGCCACGCTCCGCGCGCTCAACCCACTGGATGGGCTCCGGCTCTGCTGGCTCTTGGTGTGGCGGCACCGCGTGGAGGCGGGGCGGTGGGCCGCAGAGTTCTTTGCAGAGCGCCTGAAACGCGCGCCGATTCCGCCCGAGCTGCCGCCGGAGCTGTGCGACACCGTCTCGTTCGTGCTCAATCCGCATAAGGACGCAGCTTGGTCGCTGCCCGGCGTGTTGCCCACGGACCTCGGTGGCTGGAGCCCTCGCGACATCGAGGTGGCGCTCGAGAAGTATGTCGGAACGCGCATCGAACACATCGAGGCTCGGCTGCGAGCAGGTGCGTCCACAGGACGTGCCATCCTTGGGTCGGAGGAACGCCTTGGGGCACTCATTTGGCAGGATGCGGCCACGCTCCGCGCCCTCGGGGTGACGCGGAACATGCTCGCAGATCGGCTCAAGCGTTGTGTGATGAGGATTCAGTCTGTACCTTCTGAATACAGAGAAGTCGGGGGTTTCCTGCGATGGCGCCAGGAATGGCATCTCGTGTCGGAGATCGAAGCA
Organism: Polyangiaceae bacterium; assembly: GCA_016712345.1. Taxonomy (GTDB): domain Bacteria; phylum Myxococcota_A; class Polyangia; order Polyangiales; family Polyangiaceae; genus JADJRH01. The sequence continues at coordinate 4,541,900 of JADJRH010000001.1, read as the reverse complement.
GGTTTCACCGCCGAAGTGCAGTGGCGCGGGTCCTGGATAAGAGAGAATCCGTTGCATACTGTATTCGGTGAGATGGGGATCGCTCACTTCGCAGTCCGAAACCCCGCGCTGGGCTCGGACCGCACGATTGCGGGCTGCGATCTCACGATCGAGCTGATACGCCGATTCTGTCTCTTCGAAGGCCAGCTCGGAGAGCGAATCGATCCAGAGACCGCCGCTCGAGTGCTCGGGTTGGTGCCTTAGCGGCCAGTGCGCGGTCGGTTCCGGACGCCGGATCGGACTGTCGTGAGGCGGCGAAACCAGCATAACGCGCCGGTTCAGCCGCAGCCGTCCGCGCCGCAAGCGCGGAGCGACGCGACGCCCGCAGCAAGCAGGCTGACGGATGCAACAGCGAGTTAGAAAGTATGAGGTTCCTGAGGGTGTGGCGCTTCATATCTCGAGGTGGGCGGGAGACTCTTCAGGTGAGGTCAATGCGTGCAGGCGCCTCATCATGCTGCGCGCCCAGGTGGTGAGTTCGGCCCATTCGCGCGGATGGTCGGACCACCAGCCCATGCTCAGCTTGGCAAAGCCGGCATCGCAGGATAGGGTGTATGTGGTGCCGTCACAGCCGATGATCGGAGCCATCCCCAGGACTGGGATTTGGATGCTAGCTGCCTCGCGGCCCCAGGCTTCCGCCGTCGCGGGCTCGATCTCGACGTCACAGACGCGCAGCCCGTCACCCCTCCCTGTCCCTCGCGTGACACGAATCTCCCGCACGATCGCCTTGGAGCCGGGACGGTTCGGATCGGCGCCCACGATCGCCCAAGAATGCGCCACAAACCCGAGCGTCGGGGCACACGATAGGCGGAGGAGCACTTGCCGTCGTTCGAGAGCTGGATCCGCGCGTTCGGGCGAGCCATCTTATGAATCTCCGTGCCTTTCCGTGCGACGGGATACCTGGTTGGGGGGCATCTCGCAGCCGAGAATACAACCAGTCCGACGCTCGATTCAAGTGCTCTGTTCGGTGGCCTTTGGAATCGCACCAATTTCGAGAAACATCGCAACGGGGGCCGGCCGATCACCAAGCTCACCAGTGACCAGCTCAAGGGCCGCAAACCCGTACCGTTCGTAAAAGGTGACCGCGTTGGGTTTGGCGTCGACAATCACACCGATGCAACCGAAGTCACTCGCCATTGCCCGCGCGAGTATAAAAACCGCTTTCAGCAAGGTCAATCCGACGCCCTTACCCTGAGCTGACTTGTCAACTGCGAGCCGTGCCAGTCGAAGAACAGGGAGAGGATAGCGTGGAAGGCGAGTCTGCTTGGAGGCGGGAAGGTTTTGAACTTCAACCTGAGCTGCGGAAACCGTAGCAAAGCCGACAATCCTGTTGTTCTCCACAGCAACGTAGGTTGTACCGACGTAGTGTTTAAACTGATTTTGCCCAGCAAATCGCTTGAAAAAGCGATCAAGATCCGGGTCGCCGCTGTTGAATTGATCACGTTCGTCATCGAGCAGGAGCTTCCGAACGCTGATGGTCATATCACTTCTCAAAAAGCTCTCGCATGGCTTTGGTAGGTCGTCGCGGTTTGGTGACGCGTTCCATGACCATGCGCCCGCTTTCAGCTGAAACGGTCAACTTCGCCGGAATGATCACATCCAATGGAATCTCGCGGAGAGCCTGCAAATGATGGAGCAATGCTTCCTCAATGAGATAGCCTTTTTTCAGCCCGTGCGCATCTGCGTATTGCTCCAGCGCTTGATTGGTGGAGTCGGAGATGACGGCAGAGATTTGAGTGTGACCCGCTGGCATGTAGAAAAATGTAGCGCGCGACCTTGACCCGCGTCAAGGGAAAATCTCAACGCCAACCGTGCTTCCGTCTGGACCGTCACGCACTCGTTTTTCCGTGCAAGTAAGGCACTTCCCAAATGTACCGACCTTCAGGCATTGCGCCTAAATGGTCGCACTCGAATATCAACACCGCCCGCGTTTGTTTGCCTCTCGGATTCTCGCGCGCGTGCTGGATGTTCGATCGAGGGCAACAAACCGAAAGACCCTGGATGGGTTCGTTTTGTCGGGCGGTTGTGACGGTCAACTTTGCGCCACCCCAAAACAAACGCAAGCGCCCGAGACGACCTGAATAATAGACAGCCTCACAAAGTCGTCGCACGACAAGGTAGCGGTCTGAGTTCGTTGCTGAGATCTACCCGATTGTCAGAGTGGCCTGCGGCTTGATTGATAGGCATGATAAACCGGGAATCATCAGCTCAACCTACCCTTCAAATAGAATTCAGATGCACGCGTTTCCGATTGAACCGAATGGTGGAAAATCGCCAGTAGCTTGGTCCCCCCAACGGTGCGCTCTGCTGCGGCCATCCGGAGCAAGCGCCGCGGCCGAGGGACGCGCGCTGACGGCCCCGCACGTGCGCCGGTTCTGCTTCTTCGAGGGACGGGGCCCTGGCGAACGGAGCCCGCGCTCGCCGCGCGTACCCTCGGCACATCGTGTGAATCGCTCTCGTCGAAACGACGTCACCGCGAGCGAAAGTGCTCCTTCTCGACCCGGAGTAGCTGCTCCAGGCCCGCGCGGTGCTCGGCGGTCTCGCCTGTTTCACAGGCGCGCTCGGCCCATCGAATCGCCTGTTCGAGCCGGCCATCGTCCTGACTGGCTTGCCATAGCCGGTAAGATGCCCTGCTCTTCATGTGGAGGAGCCTCGCGCGCTCACCCGCGGGAGCGTCCGGCTCCAGATCGAAGCCGATCACGTGCGGCTGAAGCGTCGCGACGATCTCCGGATGGCGCTCCGCGAGCCTCAGCATGTTCGATGTCCACGCGAGCTTCCGGTCCACGTCCTCTTCCAGGTCGCGGCGCATGCGGATCCAGTCGACGTACCGATCCCACAGCTTCAGCCGCACATAGAGCTGAAGGAGCCCATGGCTGCAGTACCCGCGATCGGCGTGCAGGGGCACTCGACGCTGGTGAATCAGCTCGTGCATCTCTTCCAGGATCCCCACGGATCCAAGCCAGGTCGAGCGGTCGCTCGCGGCCTCTGAAAGGAGCCGCTCGTGTGCCTCCATCAGGCGCCGGAAGCACTGCATGTCGGCTTCGTCATGCGGTCCGCGCTCGTTTCTTTCCACGCGCGTGCCCTCACTCAGCTCTCGACGTGGTAAGTCCCGAGAGCGCGACCGTGCCCATGGTCGTGGTCCAGAGGTCGATGTACTCGCAGACGTAGTCGCGGTATTCACCGGAGCCGGCGAGAACGTTCGCCAGCCCGGGGAAGTCCGTGTCGTCCAGCCGCAGAGCGAGGATGTGCTCGGCATTTTCCTCGAAGGCTCGGACATGGGCGAGCTCCAGCTCCCGATTGGCGGAGAGCTTCCTGGTGTAGGCCTCGGACATGAAGATGATCGAAGCCGGCGGGCGGCCGTCCGTGACGAACACGATCACCCTGCGCGGGTCGATGGTGAACGGCGGCGGGCAAGCCAGCAGCAAGGCGTCGAGGGCGCCATCGGGCCGGGGGCTGGGACCGCGCGCCTGCAGCGCGGCAACCTCCCGCTGAAAGACGATGGGGTCCTCGGTCACGTCCCGGCCGCCGAAAGCGTGCACCACGGTCCCCTCACCCTGGAGGCCGTCCCGAAGCTCGATGAGGCCAAATCGGCCTTTCCCTCCGCCATGGCCGAGCGCGTCGGCCAGAGACGGTATCGCGTCCCGGAGAGCCTCGATCTCCCCGACCATCGTCGCGGTGCAGTCCAGGACGAACAGCACATCGACGTCCGCCTGCCCGCGCGCTGCCCAGGCGGCGTTCAGTCGCCGCACGAGCTCGTCCCGATAGCCCATCTCGCGTCAGTCCTCCACTTTCGGATCGCCGTTCGAGAGCAGCACATGGGATCTACCCTCGTGGTCCCTCGCGCGTCTAAGGAAGAAATTCTCACCGGCGATCACGATATCAGGGTTCCGACGAGCCGAGATCATCCAGAGGAACGAACAGCGCCGCGCTCGTCTCGACGACCAGAGGCGGAGGGTCTCCTAGCGCAGGGACCGGCCACCCCTCCCAGAGGAAGTCGACAGCCGCGCAGACGGTCGCGCCACCGCCGTCCGCCCAGGTCGTGGCGCATTGCCGCGCCAGCGTCTCGCAGAGCTGCGTCGAGTCCATCCCCCCGCGTGACGCCGCCAGAATGGCCTGCATGCCGAGGCGCCGCACCAGCTCCTCGGAGCACAGGAGCAGCCGATCCCCTCTCCTCGGCGCGACCTGGCTCACCACGGCAGTGAGCCGCGGACTCTTGCCGAGGAAGCTCAGCGCCGCGTGTTTCGGAGAACGCTCCCACCGGCCCGACCCGCCCTCGCGCAGCGCGCGCCGCAGCGTCTGCCCGCGGGACAGCAAGCAGCACGACTCCTCGCGCAGGAGGAAGGCGGCCCCGTTGCCCACGTGCGCGACGACGAGCGAAGCCCGGTCGAAGACCGCGACCATGGCACGTGAAGCGCAAGCGGTGTAACGAGGCGACTTGCACTCTCGCAGAACGGCCTCGTTGGCGAGGGACAGCGCCGCCACGACCGACGCGCCGAGCTTTTCGGTGCGCAGGTCACCCCCGCGGAGCGCCTCGTCGACCGTCTGCGCGGCGAGCTGGCTCAGCGGGGCGGCGTCGGCGTCTCCGTGCCCGCCGATAGGCTCGAAGAAGGCGACGAGCGTGGTCGCGGGACCATCGATGTCGATGGGACCTTCGCGCCAGCTCGGCTCGGTCATCGAGTCCAGCAGGCCCACGACGACCACGTCCACGCTGCCGGAGTGCCCGACGGCGACACGCGCGAAAGGGCCCGGCCTCATCTCGTCAGCGGCTCCCGGCCGGGTTTCTCGATAGTTTCGTTCAGGTGTCATCGGTTTCCCATGGCCCTCGGCAACTGCGCATGTCTAGACACGCACCGAATACCTCGCTCGATGAGGTTCGCTTTCCCAATGGCGATGTGGCCCACCCAACGTGGCGATCTGCTGCAAGCGTGTGAGGAAGCCCGTCAGGGCGCCCGAACACGCTTGTCAGCAGCAACGGTGGGTTGGGCTGTGTCTCCACTGGGCGCGACATCCTCGGGGCCATGGATTAGTCGACCCTGGAAGTGTGTCTGCCGTTCTTTGTAGTGCGCAATCAATCTTGCAGGGTCGTTTCCAAGTTCACGGGAGATCTCGCGGCGAGCCTGCCGGACTGCCTCAATTGCCGGGTCGTTCTTCATCGTCGTCGCCTCCAAGCAGTTCGAGTGGTGTCACCAGTGCGGGAGTAAAAAGGCCGAGCAGCCCGTTTACTCGCCGGATATGCCCAAACTTGTTCGCATTCGCCAGGTGCTTGCAGTTCCAGGTTACCAGGAAGTCGCAGCGATGGTAGGAGGCGAGTGCAAGGTGCAGCGCGTCGCCTGTTGGGTCCGCCGGCATGACGCGGTGTCGAATGTACGCCTGAACAATTTCAACGATGGCTTCGTCGACGGCAAGAACTGGCAGCGTTGCAATCAGAGTGAGACAGTCTTCCTTGGCGTGAAACTCACCACGCTCAAGCTCCTCAACGACCGCGAGACTGGTGACCAATTCCGTAGTGCCAATTGCGTTCACCCACCACGTGCGCGTCCATTCACGCCTGGCCACCATCTCCGCTTCTGTCCTCACTTCGAAATAGAAGCTGGGGATTGAGGTTTCCACGTACGTTCGTTGAGCCATGTGACGCTATTCTACTGCGAGAGCCCTTGGAACGCCAGCCCCAAGAGTGGATCGTTTTGATAGTAAGGGCCGCCATCCCAGGCGTGGTGGCTGACTGAAATATCGAGCTTGTCCCGCATCGGAAAAATCCCATGCGCTCCGGTTTGCGAACAGCCGTTGCGCGGAATTGGATCATTTCGTGTTTCGTGTTCAGGCACGACGGCTCGCAAACGTTGAGCGCTCTCCTGGTTTTCATACCCGATTGGGTGTCGTGTTCACCCCAAGATCTGACTGCTGCAGCAAAGTTGGATCTACCCAGATGTGCGCTTCCTTGACCGGCGACGAGAAACGAATGTCAAGTACACTTGCCCATTGTCGAGCCCAAAAGAAGTTCACGACATATGCGTCGCACTCACAAAGCGTTCAAAGCCACAAATAAGAGCTTCTCGGAACCGGTGTCGCGTCACGAAACTCGTTCAGTCGATTCTCCAGGGCGAATGCGACGAAAGCTACTTGTTGAGTGCGGGATCGGTTGTCATGCGTGATGCCGAAGAAAGTACTCGTCAAATCGCATTGATTATTCCCGTCTCCCCAGCATGTATCGAAACCACTTTGCGGATGACAAATGGGTAGGTGTGCGAGCGAAACAACGGGGCCGTCTACCAGCCTAACGCGGAATAGACAGTTCCGTCTATCTGTCCCTGCCCGCTCCGCGTTCACCACCGCCCCAATGTCTCGCGTTTACTCTTCGCATGCAAGTACCAAATCCATCAAAAAGGCGCGTTACGCAGCGAGCGGCTTGCGGGAAGTCCAACGCAACTTCTTACAAGGGCGGGAGGGCTCGCGCCCCCCGCAACGCCCCCCGCGCTTTTGCAATGCCGCGGCTTTCGGGGCCGTTGGTTCACACGAGGGGCGAGGTTTCGCGCGCCCGAGGGGCACGCATGGTCAACAAGGTAGCGACGGCGCCCCAAAAACAGCTTGAAGTCTTGCAACAACGATTCGCGGTGCGCTCCGGGATCTGTCCCCCGTGAGCTGTCATCGATCTCCTGTTTCGAGCGCGTGCCGGCGGCGGTGTACACCACGTCGAAAACTGGAATGGCTGTATTCCACATTCTGTGCCTGGGGTCAACCGCTTTTCAGTCCCATCCGCCTTAGCCCCTCCGGCTCCACTTTACCTGATTGTCAGGTTTCGGCGAGCGGTGTGCAATTTGCGCTTCAGCTCGGCTGTTTCGATTTGATACAACAAGGTATCTGGCAGCCTGATGTTGTCAGGATCTACCCAAGGAGGCTCACCGCGACCGCGGAGTCGTGTCAAGTTGAAGTTGTACAAAGAAGCGGAGCCGCCCGGTGCCGCTGCTAACGCGCAACACGGGCAGCGTTGATCTCGGGTCCGTCGGTCCCCACGAAGAAGAGGCGAAGGAAGAAGCCCGCGGCGATGCCCCGACGTACGAACTCCACTTTATCGGAAGCGGAAAATACGGTTTCAAACGCAAGGCTACGGCCCTCGCGCAGGCACGCCTCTCGGCTTTCTGTCGCGAGGCGCGCGGCGATCCAGGCGTCCGAAAGCACTCGCCGCTGGACGGCCAGATCTCGGGCTGCCGCCATCACAGCGGCCAGCTCATCGTCCGTGGGATCGGTGTCCGGCGCCATTAGGTCGCGAGCTTGACGTGCAGTTGCAGGGGATTGCATTGCCAGAGGTAACCACCACGAATGCGGGGCTTCTGCAAAGCACGGTATGGGTGGGGACATTTTGATCGCCTCAATCTTGCCAAACGGTCCGGCGACGGCGAGCGCCGCCTGACCGGATGCGACGCCCGACGGTGTACTCGCGATTCGTCATATCTCGGGCCGAAACACCCCTCGACCCCGCTTGCATCGTCGAGGAGAGGCCGTTGGCCGACCGCGCCCAACACCCGCCCAATGGTCGCGCGCCGTTGGCCAAGGAGTGTCGGCCGCCGGGACAAATGCCGTCGTGTACCCACTCCAGCCGTCTCCCCATTTAGTCAACAGATTGTGACCCGCCGGATTACAATCTGAACAGGCCGCGGGAACAGTCTGTAACCCTTTCCCAGTGGCATGGGCCTTTTTGCCCAGAAAAAAAGGCTTATACCCATGGCATATAGAATGCCACTGCCCCGCGCATGATCCTCTCGCAGAAACCGGCCGACAAAGTCGTTCGAGAGCAAACGTCGCAGGATCGTGCTGAGTCGGTGGCCACTCAACGGGTAGATGCGGGCGAGCCGTTCGAGCGAATACAAGAAGCGCCGCACGTGAGAGCCCAATCGAGGCTTGGGCAGATGCTCAACAAGAGGCCACAGGTGACCCAGCTTGTGGCGCTCTCTGAGCAGCTTACCACCCGAAGGGGTGGGGCTCCACTCCAGAGAAAGAACAACACCGGTTTACCCGATACCGTCAAACAAGGGATGGAGAACCTCTCGGGGGTGTCGCTCGACGATGTGAAGGTGCACTACGACTCTTCCATGCCGGCGACTGTGCAAGCCCACGCAACAACTCAAGGGTCGCAGATTCATATTGCCCCGGGCCAGGAAGCGCATGTGGCGCACGAAGCGTGGCATGTTGTACAGCAGAAACAAGGTCGGGTTCAGGCCAATACTCAGGTGGGTGGAGTACCTGTCAATGACAACCCTTCCCTTGAGCTTGAAGCGGATGTGATGGCCGCTCGCGCCCGTTCGGCTGGAAGTCAGGGGCAGGTAGCTCAACGCATGGTGGCCACTCCGTCTGTTGGGGTGATTCAGAGAGCCGCTGACCTTCCCGAGTGGGCCGATCTCTTCGTGCGTGGGTTCAACCCGGCAGGCCACCTTTTTGAACCTGAATTGCTTCGGATTCGGCAGGTGATTCAGACGGTGGGGGTTCAAAGGGTGACTGAATATCTCGACGAAGAGCTGCAAAACGCAAACAATGAGGACTATAATCCATCGAATGAACACGAGGAGGTGGGAAGCGAGCTGACGGACTCACTGCGGGATCCGGTTGAAGGACTCAGGCAGTTGCTTTTGTCGGTAAACGCCGACGTGGATGTCATTCACCTGGTCATGTCCGCCTTTGGTCTACCCGTTACCAAGAACATTATTCGAGCGGTAAAGGCGTATAACTTTGACAGCGAGTGGATCAATTTCACGCCCGACAATTTTTTGTGCTGGGTAAACCTTGCCACCGGTAGAGGCACCATCCGCGACGCCCAATATCTCATTCACGAAGCGATTGAAATTGGAGCCATTCTGGAGAGTGACTCGGGGCTTGACCCATTTACAACTTCCCAGGAGTATAACCAACTTCAAGAGGGCGAGCAGAACCGGTTGAGTGACGTGTTTGGAGGGACCGAAGACGAAGAAGGTCTTTATGACACTTCCCACCTTAGGGCCCTTGAATACGAGTATAAGTTTGTTGCCATTCAGATCTACCGTTTGACGAACGTCGCACTCACCTACAAACAGGTGGCTGCGGCGGATCCTGACCGAGCCGAGGGACGCGACAAGCTCCTTGGAGACGGGGAGGAAACACTAGCGGAGGATGAAAACTACGCGGACCTTGGAGAGGAAGTGGTTGAGTTATCGTCCGATGCAAGGGCGCGAGTTGGGCTGCCCGCCGAAGGGCCCATCACCATGTCCGCGCTTGTTCGAGCGGTGAAAAACTCGGTGATCACCGATGTGTTTCAGCTCAAAAGAGACGACGAGGACAGCACTTCAAGCGCGGTTCAACTCAAAAAAGACGACGAGGAAACCACCTCATCTACCTATCAACTCAAAGAAGACGAAGAGGGTAGATTACCCATCCAACGGGAGGTGCGTTGGGCTTCGGGGAACATCCACTACGACAATGACCTTGCCAAACAAATCGTGGGGCAAGGCCCTCCGTACGTGGGCGCGACCATTCCCCTGATCAACGGGCATGATATGACCAAGTTGTCCGACTTTAGGGCGTGGTATCCGTTGCCAAAGGTGAACACCATCAGCCAAACTCAGGACGACGAGGACGGCCCGGTCACGGCCACCATGATGTTTGATGAAGTGCCCACGGTGGACATTGGCTACGATATGCATTTGCCCACCGATGGGCCGTGGAGCATCACTGTAGACAAGGCCACTGCGGCGCAGACCATTAAGAAGTTTGACAAGTCGGCAGACACATCCGGCCTCGCTGAAAATGTGGAAGTGGTTGTTCAAGGCAGCCCGTCGGATACGGGGTTTTTGCTACACGTGATTGACCATGAGTTTGAGCACGTGTTTATCGCCATTGACCACGTGTTTGACTTGCTGTGGGACTTTGACGAGAAACTGAGGGCGGCCAAGGGTAAGTCGTTTGTGATCACCGACTACTCTTATGATTTGACCTCCACTTTTTGGGACACAGCCATCGGCGGATCTCCCTGGGATGGGCTTGCACAGTTTCACACCGCCCTTACCCATGCCCAAGACCAATTCCACCGGACTCCAAAAGGCAGCTACTCCAAACCTACCTATCAGATCGTCGCACCGGGCAAAGTGGTCTTCACTGTGACAAGCTGACCGGCTGAGGCAGCTATGCGCGAAGCCTGTCCCTATTCGTGGCGTAAGGTTCCGTGCGTCGGTGCGTGGCGTTTGCTTCGGATGTTGCGAATGTTTCGAATTGTGATAGCGTGGCTTCATGCAAGCCGTTTCCGTCAAGCTTCCATCAGCGAAAGCGACCGAAGAGGCCCGGGTTGCGCTGAGGGCGCTCACCGCGCTGCCGAAGAGAAAGGCCTCACGTGTTGTTCGAGTTCAGGCAGAGAGCGAAGGGCCGCCTATCTCCATCACTATCCCGCGAGAAGCGTTTGAACTGTTTATCGACCTGTTGGGACAGATGGCGAACGGCAATGCGGTGACGATTGTACCCATTCATGCCGAGCTGACCACGCAGCAGGCGGCGGATATGCTCAATGTTTCCCGGCCGTATCTCATCGGTCTGTTGGATGACGGCAAGATTCCGTTCCGCTTGATTGGCAGTCACAGACGCGTGCGCGTCGGGGATCTCCTCGATTACAAGGAGGCCGACGAAGCGAGTAGAAAAGCCGTGCTTGATGAACTTGCCGAGGAGGCACAGAAACACGGCTTGGGGTATTGATAACGTGGCCTTCGTCGTCGTTTATGACGCCTGTGTTCTGTTTCCGGCGCCGCTGCGGGACATTCTCCTTCGCATCGCAGTGACGGGGCTGGTCCGGGCGCGCTGGAGCGAGCGAATTCTGGATGAATGTTTTCGAAATATCTTGGAGCAGCGGCCAGACCTCAAGCCCGCTGCGCTCACGCGCACCCGCGAACTCATGAACCGGGCTGTGCCGAACTGCCTTGTAGAAGGCTTTGAGGATCTCATTGAAGGTCTCCATCTGCCGGACGCAAACGATCGCCACATCCTCGCAGCGGCCATTCGTACAGGGGCACAGGTGATCGTCACGTTTAATCTGCGGGATTTTCCGCGCGAGCAGCTCGCGCCCTTTGGGATCGAAGCAATTCATCCCGATGACTTCGTTGTTGATCTGATCGATCTCGCCCCCGGTGTGCTCACGAATATCGTGGCAGAACAAGCTGCGGCCCTGCGAAACCCACCGAGAACCACCGCCGAGCTGTTAGACGTGCTGCGCGATCAAGGGCTTCCGCAGGCGGTTGCGAAGCTTCGAGCGCTTTTTGGACAAGAGGCAACTTGGTGAACGTTGGGCCGGAGGGCTCGCGCCCCCCACAGACGGCGGTTGCGTTTCGGCTTGGGCCAACCTGGTTTGGGGGCCAGTCGCGCACCGTTTGCCAAGGAGTGTCGGCCGCCAGGACGAACGCCGTCTCGGACCCAATCCCGCCGTCTGCCAAAGGTTGATCTGGAATACCGTCTGTTTGGGGAACACGTGGGGTAGCCTCGACCGGACCGAGCCATGGGTAGACCAAAACCTTGTCCTGGGTAGATCCAAACCTTGCCATGGGTAGACCTGAAGCTTGCCATGGGCTCGGGCAAGTGGTAGGTCCACGCGGTCTTCAGACCCGTTCTACCCGTCTCCACGAACTCAGCGCGAGCGCTTGGGCGCGAGCGCCTTGGGCCGCTGGGCGGCAGGTCGCAACCATCCAGCGAAATCGTGCCGTACGCCTTCCCACCTGTAAAAGAGCGCGGCCGGCTTGTCACGCTCGTCGCCGCCCGCAAGGCGCTCGGCGTCGGCAACGATTGCAGTCATGGTTTCCCGCGTGAGCGGGAGTGGGATGGCCTGCTTTTGTGCCAGCCGGGCGGCTCATTCAAGCAGCGCGTCTGGGCTGAAGATCATCGGGGCGCGGAGCGACGCTGCTGCAACGGATGGGTGCCGGCCGCGATCGCCGCAAGCTCAGCTCGAAGGTCGCCTTCGAATTGCCTGGCAGCTTCCTCAAGACCCACTTGATCGCGACCTCTGCACCCACGCTCTACGCACTCGAACAAGTCCGGCCGCTCTGAAACGTTGGAAGACGGGTGCTTACCCGCTTTGTCACGGGCCTCAACAGGGAGAACTGCGGAGGCGGGCGGCGGCGACGGCGTGGGATCGAGGTTGGTGGCGGTGGGCATCGTCAAAAATCCCTAATGGGTTCCGTGCGCGGTGTGCTTCAAGATATCTGCCGGACAGAGTGAGCGCGTCAGGAAAGGCATCCGGCGCGTCACAAGGCGAGGGCGGACCGTCTAAAGGAACGGCCCGGTTTAGGTTGCGTACACGACCGGGCATGCGCCATGCGTACACAATCGACGCGCGCCCAACGTACGCACCCGCTCCACCGCCCCCCTTCGCCCCAACGCGTACACAATTACCACGCCGACGAAACGCCGTGTACACCATCAACGCGACCACAATCGCAACGCGTACACCAGCGCCGCACACAAAACGCCGCGTACACCATCAACGCGGCCACAATCGCAACGTGTACACCAACGCCGCGTGCTCACCCGAACGCGCGGCGCCCGCAAATCCTCAAACCCCCGCGGCCAACAACGAACTAGACCTTAGTCAAGCGATAACAGCGATGACGTTCTGCGAAGGATGGTTTCAGGTCTTGTCGTAAGGCGCGGGACACCCTTGCCCGTTGCCGCATGGAAAAGCGAAAAGCGTGGCGCTTCAGGTTCTCTACATGGAGTTCTGTGGCGGTCGCAGCCAAGACGAAAACGTGAAACCGGCGAGACCGGTGATTGGTATGTTCCAATCACCTGAAGCCGCCAAACGCTGCCTGCTGGATTTCTTCGAAACGCTACGTTTTTCAGACTCTCCCAATGCTTATAAACGTCTCCATTGTTCTTATCGCTTGATTTAGGACTAAAACGTGCCCTGCACGCCCAAATACGAGGGCCCAACAACCGCTTGCACCTTCGGCGCGTCGTCCTTTTTGGCGCCCGAATCCATGCTCAGAATGAAGAGCCCAACGCCCGCGGCAAGCCCCACGGCGCCCACGATGAGCCCCACGTTCGCCACGTCTTTTTGCACTTTGCCGTCGTTGATTTGCCCTGCCGCATCGGCCGGACACGTGCGCGTGCCCGTGCCCTTCGTGCACTTTGAGTCGAGGCTTCCGTACGTGGCATTCGCCAAACCGCCCGCCACGCCGAACACAATCAACCCCGCTGCGCCCACGCCGCCCGCGAGATACGCCACCGGCCGCAACACAGCGCGCGTCCCCGTCGACGGACCCGAAGGCGCTGTGGCTGTGGGTGCCGCCGTCGCGCCCGCCGCGTTCACGTTCACCGCTTTCTTCTCGCCCGCGCGCACTTCCACTTGTTGCGACATCGGCGCGCCCGAAGGCGGCGTCGCCGTCACGTCCACCATTCCAGGGCTAAACGGAATCGGTTTGCCCCACTGCGCTTCAGGCACTTCACGCCCGCCCGCCATCACCCGCGTTCCGGGCGGCGCGTTCGTCACGTTCACGGTTACAAGCGCGATCTTGGCCGCCAACTCATCGCGCTCTTGCACCGCGCTGTCCCGCGCCGGTTGATACTTGGGATCCTGCCGCGCATCGACATCGGCGATCAGCGCTTCAAACTCCAGATATGCCGCCACACTGTCGCCGGTGCTCGCCAAACAACGCGCTACGTAGATCTGCGAGTTGGGGCTCGGCACAAGCTTGTACGACTCTCGAAATGCCGCGAGCGCGTCGACAAACTTTTTCGCCTTAAAAAGCCCCTGCCCCTTCTTAAAAAACTCCAGAGCCTTCTTCGTGTCCGCATCCGGCGCCGCCGCGGGAGCACCCTTCGGTTGAGCAAGCGACGGCGTTGCTATCACCACCTGCGCAGCCACAAAGCCCGCAGCAAACATCGCAAACGTGTTTCGAAGTGCCCTGGAGAAACGGCGTTGAGTCACCATGCAGTTGCCGGGCATGGTAGCGGAACTCGTTGCCTTGAGCGTCTTTTTTTTGGGGCTTTGTGTACACAGCCCCGCTCACACATCTGGGCCCCCGCTTTGTGCGCTGTTCGGACCGTAGACGCCCAAAGCGGAGCGCTTTGAACTAAAGGCCGGTTGGCTCGAATTTCTTGATGGGCTTGGTGGCGGGTTTCGTTGTCGGCTTGGGAGCCGCCGTCGGCTTTGTCGCCACGGTAGGCTTTGTCGCCGGCGCCGTTTTGGTTGTCGGCGCCGCCTTTGTCGGAGGCGTTGTTGTGGGCGCCGCCGCCACCGGCTCCGCCGTTGCCGTTGGCGCGGCGGTCGCCGTTGCCTCAGCGGTGGGAGCGGGCGCACTCGACGGCTCGGGCGTCGCCGCCGGCTCCGCCGTCGCCGCTTCGCTTGCGGTCGGCGTTGCCGCCGGCGCGGGCTCGGTTGCGCCGACACGCGCCGGCACAGATGTGTTTGCCGCGACCGGTTTCGAAGACTCGGTGCCGCTCTTACCACCGCCGCCGCCGGCGATGGCCGCGATGCCGATGAGAGCGCAGACGCCGAGCACCGCCCCGACGATCAAGAGCGGCTTCTTCTTGCGGGGCTGCGCATCAAACTCATCCGAGGGCTCGGTGGATGCGGCGGCCAATGTGTCCACCGGCGGCGAGACAGGAGCCACATCCGATCCGAGCGACAACGCGCTGATTTCGGGCTGGCGCGCTTCGCTCGGTTTGTCGGCAACCACCGGCGCCGCTTTCTCTTCCGCGGCCTTCGGCTTCTCGTCGGCGTCGATGTCAACGTCGTCGATCTCCACTTTCGCAGCGTCGTCGTTGGGTTCAACGCGCGCACCCCGCGACGTCGGCGGCGCCGATCGATTTGTGTCGGCCAACGCGATCGCGTCGCGCAGCGCCGTTGCGCGCTTGTCGAGGCCTTCACCCGCGACCTTGCGAACGAACGCGGCAACATCGTCGTCGTTCACCGTTTGGCCGATCGAAGCGGCCAGCGTGTCGATCGCCCGTTGCATTTCAGAAGCGCTCTCAAACCGCTTGTCGCGGTCTTTTTCGAGCGCCTTCAAAATGATCGCTTCAAGCTCGGGGTGAATGTTCGGATCGATCTTTCGCAGCGGCACCGGGTCGCGAAGCGCGATGTTTTCAATTGTCTTCGCCTCGGTCTCGCCGCGGAACGGATGAAGCCCCGTGGCGAGCACGTAGAGCACCGCGCCGAACGAGTAGAGATCGCTCCTGCGATCGATCTGCTGGGCGCCGAGTTGCTCCGGCGAAAGGTAAGGCGTTTTGCCTTTCAACATGCCGCCGACGCGCGTTGTGTACATTCGCGCTTTCGACTTGGCAACGCCGAAGTCCACGATCTTCACGAAGCCGGTCTTTGAAACGAGCACGTTGGCCGGCGAGATGTCGCGATGCACCAAGTCGACGAGCGCGCCCTTGTCGTCGCGAAGCTCATGCGCTGCGTGCAACCCGGCGCAGGCCTGTGAAGCGATGCGAAGCAAGATTGGGAGCGGAATGCCACCCTGCCCTTTTGCCGCTTTTTGCAGTGCTCCGAGGGTCTCGCCGTCCACCCACTCCATGACCAGGTAGAGCGTTTCACCCTCTTCGCCGAGGTCGAAAATCTCCACAACGTTTGGATGCCGAATGCGTGCCGCGACGCGCGCCTCGTCCAAGAACATTTCTTCAAAGTCTTGATCCGCCGAAAGGCCCGGCAGCATTGTTTTGATCGCAACGATCTTTTGGAAGCCGGCCGTGCCTTGAAGGCGCGCCGCCCAAACCGCCGCCATGCCGCCCGCGGCGACCGGCAACAGCAACTCGTAGCGGCCGAGCGCGTCACCCGGCTCCAGGTTGCCAGGCATTGGCTTGCGTTTCGAGGAGCCGTTGCCGCCGCTCGAAGGTGTACGCTCCAGCTCAACCTTTGTTCCGCCCGACACGGGAGGTTTCGACGCAGGCACGTCGCTCGCCGCAGCAGCCTCACCGTCTTTTGAAGCGCCGTCGGCCGGCTTTGCCGCTGCTTCGGCGGATTCGGCCTTGCCCGCTTCGGGATTGTTCGAAGCGGCGGCGCCCGCCTCTTCCACCGGCGTGGGTTTCGGTGTCGTCGCTTTTTCGGCGGGCGCCGCCTCAGCAGCGCTCGATGCGCCCGCAACGCCCTCGTCGGCCGCGGCATCGGCCGAGTCGGCGCCGCTCGCTTTCTCTTTGTCGGCGGTTGCTTTCTCGCCGGCCGCGAGCGGCGACGGCGGAGCCACACCGAGAAGTGTACCCTTGCGCGGCTCCGCGGCTTTTTTCACCGGAGCGCTTGGAATTGCCGGCCCAACTTTGGAGGGCACTTTCGCTTCCACTTTTGGAATGGCGACGCGCCCGGGAGCCGGCTTCACCAAGCCCGCTTTGTCACCCACTTTCGGCACGCCGGCCTTCGCATCCGCAGCTTTCGCATCGGCGACTTTCGCATCGGTGGCCTTTTCATCCGCCGGCTTGTCTTCAGGCTTCGAATCGGGCTTTGCGTCGGCTGCCTTTGCGCCTTCATCGCCGTCGGCCTTCGCTTCGGCCGGCTTCGCGTCCGCGGGCTTCACCTCGGTGACCTTCACTTCAACGGGCTTCACCGGCGCGCGCGGCGGCGGCTTCGGCGGCACCGGCGGAGGTTTTGCCCCCATCACCTTCACCACCGGTTTCGCCACTTCCTCTTCAATAAAGTCGGGATCCAACGTTGGCAGCGACGGTCGCGAAGGTCCAAGCGAACCGTCGTCGTGGTCGGCCGCCGCCGCCGCCGCCGCCACTTTGGTGCGCAACTCCTCCACCTGCTTTTTCGCCAACTCGTCCATCACCTTCGCCACGTCTTCGTGCGACGCGACTTTTCCGTCAAACGCACCGCTCAGCGCGTCGGCCAGCTCTTTCGCCGTTGCCGTGCGCTTCGCTGGATCGCGTTCCAACGCTTTTTTCAACGCTTCATCCACGCCGTCCGGCAAGTCATCCGCGGCCGCGGCAAGCGGAGCAATCTGCGCAGTCAAAACTTTTTGAACCACCGCCGACTCAAGCCGCGCCGAGAACAACCGCTTCTTGGCGAAAAGCTCCCAACAGATCACCGCGGTGGAGAACACATCGCACTTGGCATCCGCCGCTGCGGCAGCGCCTGTCGACGCCACTTTCACGCGCTCCGGCGCCACATACGAAAGGCGATCGCTGGGCGTTTTTGGAGCCAGCGCTTTGCCCAGCGCGCGCGCAACACCCAAGCCTGTCACCCGCGCTTTTCCATCCATTCCAACCCAGATCAGATGCGGCCCCAACTCACCGTGAACCAATCCCGCATCGTGCGCCGCGCCGAGCGCCTCCAACGCATCCAACGCAATCCGCGTCGCCACATTGGCCCCGAGCCCATTTGCCCCCGCGGCCTGCACAAGCGTTTGCAGCGACACGCCTTCCACGTGCTCCGTCGAAAGCACAAACCGCCCCTCGATCGTTTCGAGATCGAGCAGTTTGAGCACATGCGCATGCGTCAGATTCTTAGCGTTCGTCGCGGCTTTTTGAGCAGCGTCCGCGTCCGTGCCCGCGCGAGGCAGGAGCGACACTCGAACTGTTTGCCCGTCCTGTGACCGGGCGACGAACGTCGGCGCAGAAAAAAGATCGGCGACTTCGGCGGCGAGCGTATACCGCCCCACTTTGCTACCGGCGGCTGGCGTCAGCGGTTGAGACATCTCCCCAATCGTAGCAGCAGCGCGAAATCAGGATCCAGCCCGCGGCAATACTCACACTCAAATCACCCCGCTCGAAGCGCGCGGCTAATGTTAAACATGTCGTATGCAATACGGCCCTCCCGGCGCTGAATATGGCGCCCAGCCGCCTCAACCCGCAAAAAAAACGCCCACGTGGATTGTCGTGCTCATCGTCGTGCTCGTCGGCGGTGTTTTTTTGGTCGGCACCCTCGGCTCGCTCGCGATCTACGGTATGCGCCGCTACCTCGCCGCCGCCAAAACCGCAGAAGCCAAAAACACGATCGGAGCGGTCAGCCGCGGTGCACGCGCCGCCTACGAACAAGAACGCATCGGCGCCGCCCCCGGTTCAGAACACGCCCTGTGCAGATCCGCCACGCCTGTCCCCGCCCTTATCCCCAAAGGCGTAAAATACCTCCCCGGCAACGACTTTGACACCGGCGACGCCGACACAGGCTGGAAATGCCTGCGTTTCAAGGTCGTCCAGCCGATTTACTATCAATACAACTATCGCCAAAACGGCCCTTTTTTAACCCCCGGCCTCAGCCCCGATCCCAACACGTTTGAGGTCGTCGCCATGGGAGATCTCGACGGCGACGCCGACCCGAGCCTCTTCAGCATTTCCGGCCGCGCCGCCTCCGGCACTGTCACCATGTCACCCACGCTGTTCATTCAAAACGAGTTTGAATAGCCGCGCTGCGGCACAACGTTTTCGCTGCAACTTCGCTTGACGCGCCGCCCGCCCGCCTTCATCGAACATCCATGAAGTGCCTTCCTTTCGCGAGCCGACTTCCGCTCGCAGCCCTCGCCCTCGCAGCGGTCACAGGCTCACTTTCCTGCGCCACCGGAAACGGCACCACCTCGGGCACGGCCGGAAACGACACCACATCCGGCACGGCAGGGGCAGGCACGGCAGGCACCGGAGGCACGGGCGCCACAGGCGGCGGCGATCCCATCGGCGGATTCGGCGGAATGGGCGGCAAGCCCGACGTTCCGCCCGTCATCTACGTCCACACAAACACCGCTCTTTATCAAGCCGACCCTTCAAAACCCGACCTCGCCGTCACCGAGATCGGCCCCATCGACTGCATCGGCGGCGCCGGTGAAGACACTTCCCTCACAGACCTCGCCGTCAGCGCCGACGGGCAAATCTGGGGCATCAGCAAAACCAACGTGTTTCGCCTGGAGATCTCGGGCAACACCGTATTGTGTACACAAACAATTCCACTCAACAACCCCCAGGACATTCGCTTCTACGGACTAACGTTCGCCCCCAAAGGCGTGCTCGATCCCGACAAAGAAGTTCTCATCGCCGGCAACACCGCCGGTGAACTCTGGGCCGTGAGTGAATCGGGCCAGCTCACAATGCACGGCACCCTCGGCACCGTTCCCGCCACCGATGGCAACGGCAACACCTATCCATACGCCGGCAAAAAATGGGAACTCTCCGGTGACGTTGTTTTCCTCGAAAACGGGGGCGCTCCAGCGGGTTTTGCCACCGTGCGTGACTGCCCAAATCCCCCAAGCTCCTCGGGGTGCCACTCCATCGACACGCTCGTAGAACTCAACATCACAAAGCTTGCCACCGCCGGCTCCTCTTCCGTGCTCAAAAGCATCCGCGGCCAGCTCGTTCCCTCGGCCAACTGCAACGATGGAACCCTCGGCTACGGAAGCATTTTCGGCATCACCGCCTGGAAAGACAAAATCTTCGGTTTCGGCCGCTCCCAAAATCTCGGCGGCATTGCCATCACCATCAACAACGACACCGCAGAAGGCTGCATCCTCAAAACCTTCACCGAAGAATGGTCCGGCGCCGGCGTCACCACCATTGCCGATGTCGATATTCCCCCGCCCAAGTAAGCCTTTTTCATTCAACGCAGCGTACACATTGCAGCTTCGACCTGCGTACACAATTCGCTTTGCGTACACACGCAGCAAACGCCGTGCGTACACAAAAGGCTCCATGGCGTACGCTCGCTGCGCCAGCCCGTCGGCAAACAATTCATTGGGGCTTTGTGTACACAGGCCTCGTTACCCCAAACGGGTGGCACACCCATTCAGCCTCATCAAAACGCAGCCCCCCAACCGCGACTCAATCGGCCAATGTCAGCTTCTTTGACCACACAACGGCGTCTTTTCGCTCTCCATCCACCACAACATGTTGTGAGAGCGCCGCCGACCTTCGAAACCCGTTCGCCATAAACGTCGCCGCCAAAAGCGCATCATCGGCCGGCCCCACCGCAAACGACGCCGAAGCCCCTTCCGCTCGCAACCGCTCCGTGATCGCCGCCACCGCAGCCGTCGCCGAAAGCCGCTCCGCATCGTTTTTGGGCGCCGAAAGCAGCTCCAAGAGCGAGTTATGAAAAAACGGCTGCGCCTCCACCGAAACGTACAAAGTGTTGCCCCGCGTCGCGCACGCGTACGTCGATCGCTGCGCATCGCGGCCAAACGGCTCAAAACCCGTGAGCGCGCCGCCCTTCTTGTGCGCCGCACTCACGGCCTTTTTCGCGTCCGCCTCGCTCACCTTCGCAAGCTTCACGCTCGGCAGCTCCAAGTCCACATCCTTCACAAACTTCTTTGCCCGAGTGATCGTGCGCTCCGAAAGCGCCCACGCCGCGGTCACCGGAACCTCGTCCGCGTAATCATCGTCGTCGGCGTCGGGCCCAAGCGAAACAAGCGGCGACAGCGGCCTCGCCGTCGACACAACAATGCCCATCACCGCAGCATCACTTCGCCTGTAAAAACCGGGGATCGACCCTTCCCGAACGAACCCCATTTTTGCCCACGTCACCACCTCGTCGCGCTCGACAAGCGTGTACACCTTCTCAACGCCTTCACGCCTCGCCGTCGCCAGAATCTGACTGCGCTTCGCCGGCGTCGGACCCGCCCGAAAATCGATCACCCGCAGATTTCCTTGGCGCCGATTCACCAGCAAACACAGCGACACGGCTTCGTTGCTGAGAAGCACCTCGCTGAAGCTCTCTTTCGCGGGTGCTTTTGCGGAGGCCGAAACTTTTGACGAAGGGGACGAAACCAACGTTTTGGTTGCCATGGGGCGCCACCGGAACAGCGGCCAGAGCCTCGGCGGAGCTGCGTTACCGTCTAAACAACCCCGTGTGATCCAGCCAAATTGCGCGCCGCCATAGCAGCCCCGTTTTATCCCGTCAACTCGAAGCACAAGCGACACGACCAAGCCGGCCGGCGTTTGCCCGGTGAGGCGCATCAAAACGTTGCGCGCGATCTAAGGCAGATTGGACGCGCCGGGCGTTGGTGTACACAAGGCAAAGTCGGCCGCGTTATTGTCGGTGTCCTTGCCGTTTGGCAAACGGCACACCGACTGGGGAACGTCTTTGGCGTCGGGAGCCGCCGCCCCTTCGCCGGCAAAAACATCCCCCGCCATAAAAATACCGTACCCAAGGGCGTCAACCGTGTCCGCGCCTTTCACAAGAACAACACTGTCAGGCCCTTGTTGCATATCGGCCTTGGAACTTTTCAGCCCATTCACCCCGGCCGGCAAAGCCGCGAGCTGTGCGTCACTCTGAACAACCACGAAATATCCCGCGGTTCCAATAGTCTGACCGTCAAGTTTGAGCGCCGGAACATATTCTGTACCACCGAGCCCGTTTATAAATTTGAGCGAATACCCCGTCAGATCAAGCCCGGCAGGCCCATAAAGCTCTATAAAACATGCGTTTGAAGTACCATCTGAACCAACAGGATTATAAACCGTTTCGTTGATCACCGTTGTGTACTTCAGCACGCAACCATTTGTACAAGTCGCCCCGACGGGCGCCGACCCATCACACGATTCACCGGGCTCAACCACCCCATTTCCGCACGAAGCGGTGCATGCCGCCGAACTGAGGGTGCAATTTTGTGTACACCCGAGCCCCGCTGGCGAAGCGTACCCATAGTCCAAACAACTCTTCCCATTCAGATCTGCGCCGTCGCACTCTTCCCCCGGTTCAAGAGCATTTCCGTCACACGAACTCAAACAACCGGAGCTGTCAGGTTGACAGTCAACACACGCAAGGCCGGTCGGATCGTCATACCCAAAATCCTGACAACTAAACCCGCCCAAATCGGCGCCGTCGCAGTCTTCTCCAGGCTCCACAGCCGCCCCGTCACACGTGGGCGCGCAATTTCCAATCACCACACCTGTACAAGTAGAATTGCACTTTGCCCCCCTTTTTGGTAAAACCAAACTCGGTGCAATCGTGATTTCCAAGGTTCACCCCATCACATTCTTCACCCGGCTCCAGCAGAACGCCGTTGCACGTTGCCTTGCATCCACTCGGGTCAAGCTTGCAATCACTTGTACAAGTCACCCCCGACTTTGTTGAAAATCCATACCCCGTACAATCGGCGCTTTTCAGATCCGGCCCGTCACACTCTTCGCCCCCGTTTGCAATCCCGTCACCGCAGAAGGGCGCGACAGTGCCCCCCGACCCGGCGGATCCCCCCGTTCCCCCGGTGGAGCTGGACGTGGGATTTCCCCCCGCCCCCCCACCCCCAACATTTGACGCCGTGGAAGACGACGACGTGGAAACGTCCCCCCCCACCCCGCTGCTGGTCCCGCTTCCATCGCAGGCGAGCATTCCCGGAGCAAAACCGAACACCAGCGCCAAGAGAGCTGTCAGGCTCGATCGCATAGCCATCGCGACTCCTTGCTTCGCATGATGCCACATCCCTTTTTCTCGTAGGGATTTTTACAATCGACGTCACTTATTGGACACAATTGATCGCCCCACGTATCGGCTGGGCCATGATGCGAACGGCTGTCGCCCATGCCGAGGTGGTCCGAGACAGGGCCAAGATTCTCGCCCGTCCCCTCCCCGTTGCCCCGACACCCCTCCGAACGCCCGGCGACGACAAAGACGCTCTTCGACCGTTTCTCAAATGGGTAGGTGGCAAACGCGCCCTCCTTCCCGTTCTCAACGCCAACTCCCCCAAAACGTTTGGCCGTTACCACGAGCCTTTCGTGGGCGGCGGGGCCGTTTTTTTCAACCTCGCGCAGCGCAAAGCGCTCCCCAAAGGCGCGGTTCTTTCAGACAACAACGAGCGCCTCATTCGGGCCTACCGCGGTGTTCGCGACTCGGTGGAGCACGTGATTTCGCTGCTCCAAGAGTACCCTTACGAAAAAAACTTCTACCTTGCCATGCGCGAGCGCCCCATCGACGCCGCCACCGACGCCGAAGTCGCCGCCTGGTTTATCTACGTCAATCGAACCGGGTTTAACGGCCTCTACCGCGTCAACCAGAAAAACCAGTTCAACGTGCCATTCGGCGATTACACAAACCCCAAAATCTGCGACGCCGAAAACCTCCGCGCGTGCGCCAAAGCGCTTTCACAAGCCGAGTTGCGATGTGAACCGTTTGACCTCGTTGCCGAGCGCGCCGCTCCGGGCGACTTTGTATACTTCGATCCCCCGTACGTTCCACTCTCCACAACCTCGTCGTTCACATCGTATACCGCCAACGGCTTTGGCCATGCCCATCAGCAGAAATTGGCCAACGTTGCCCGCTCACTCAAGGCGCGTGGTGTACACGTGCTCCTTTCCAACTCGTCGGCTCCCCTTGTGCGTGAACTCTACAGCGAAGGCTTTGCAACCATCGAAGTTCACGCGGCTCGAAGCGTCAACAGTCGCGGCGACGGCCGTGGGAAGATTGTTGAACTGCTGATGCGTTAATCCCCGCCTCCTCCTGGGTAAATAACTTGCCCGCAGAGCGCACGTTATGCTAGCGCGAATGATAGCGCCTTGACAGGCGTTGATCGTGCCGAGGTGACTCATGGCTCAAACAACCGAGAATCGACGCCCCATCATCGTTCAGAAATACGGCGGCTCGTCCGTCGCCGATGTCGAAAAGCTCGGTAAGGTGGCCGATCGCATCGTGGCTACCAAAAACGCCGGAAACGACGTGGTTGTGGTGGTCAGCGCCATGGGTAAAACCACCGACGGGCTTCTCGGACTTGCACGTCAAGTTGCGGCCGCGGCCGATTCTACAGACCCGCCCCGGCGTGAACTCGACATGCTCCTTTCCACCGGCGAACGCGTCAGTATGGCGCTTTTATCCATCGCCATCCAATCCCGCGGTATAGAAGCCATCAGTTTTACCGGCTCCCAGTCGGGTATTCTCACCAACGATCGTCACTTTGACGCCCGCATTATCGAGGTGCGGCCCCACCGCATTGAAGACGAACTCGCGCGTGGGAAGATTGTGATTGTGGCCGGGTATCAAGGTGTCAGCTACCGGCGTGAAATTACAACGTTGGGCCGAGGCGGATCGGACACCACAGCGGTGGCCCTCGCAGCGGCACTCAACGCCGACGCGTGTGAAATCTACAGCGACGTGGACGGTGTATACTCCGCCGATCCGCGCGCCGTTCCCCAGGCCAAACACATTGAAGAACTCTCCCACGAAGCCCTTCAAGAAATGGCAGAGTGCGGCGCCAAAGTGGTGTGCGCCCAAGCGGTAGAATGGGCACGTCGATCGGGCATTACCATTTTCGCCAGGTCCACATTCAGCCCCATCGGCGAGGGGAAAGAAACGGTGATTCGCAAGTTTGCCCCCAGTGAAACGCTCACTGCGCGCGCTGTGGTAGGTGAGTCCAACATCGTTCTCGGCAGGGTAGAAAACGCCGCTTGTCTCGATGAATTGCTCAAGGCCGCGGGACAATGCAATGTCACCTTCAAAGACCTTCAGGTGGGCGAACGCGGCGGAACCTTCCTCATCTCCCTCCTCAACGTGCCTGACTGGCAAGGTGCAAAACGCACCCTCCTTGCCGCGGTACCTACCCTTCAGCTTTCTGAAAATCTCGCCGCCGTCAGCGTTGTCGGAGACGGCTTTGCCTCCACGCATGAACCTCCCGTGCGCTTCTTGACCGGCCTCAAAAACGCGGCCGCCAAACCGCACCTTACCATTTTACTCCTCTGCGAATGACCGCTGTCATCGACGGGTCACTCAACAACACCGCGCAACAAGCCCTCCACACTCAATTCGTCGGCCAAGCGTAACAAAGCAACTGTTTTACAGAGCGCCTGGCAACGCGATTGTCACCTTCACGTCGGCCTTGATTTTGAGCGTTCCGAGCAACGCTGAATAGGGAGAAATCCCAAAGTCGGGCTGGTGTAGTTTTATTTCCGCGACCTGACCTTCCCCATCGGTTCGCGAAGTAAACGTTACTTCTTTGGTCTTTCCATGAAGCGAGAGTTGACCCGTCACATGGTAGCCGGTTCCACCCTCGTCCTCGGCAACCTTGGTTGATTTAAACTGAATTTGCGGGTGTTTTTTGGGGTGAAGAACATCGTTTACAATGTTCTCTTCAATCTTGTGTTTGTCAGACTGGCTCAGGGTGCTGTGCGCTTCCTGCCCATCTTTCATGGCGCTCACCACCTGAAGCGATGAAGGGTCAAACGTGGCCGAAATGGCGTGCGTCTCATCATCAATGTGAATGGAAAAGCGCGTGACCCGAATTTTCAGGTCATGCGCTACCGCCGAAAGTAGCCCTTCTTTGTAGGTAAAAACGAGAACGTCAGCGTTGTCTTGCGTGTAACGAGGGCTGCCTGATTCCATGGCTTCGTGAGCCATCATGAACCATTTCAGCAGCCCCCGCTCGGCAAAAACCGCGCTTTTTAGTGAACGGCGTCTCGACCGGTGCCCACCTCGGTGTCGGCGCCCGCTTGACCCGTCTTTCCACTCGCGGGCAGAGCCGGCGTTTCTTCAAGCGCCGCCGCGATCACCTGCGCCATGTCCTCGGCGAAAATAAACTCCATCGCCTCGCGCGCTTCTTTGGGCACATCTTCCATATCGCGCTCGTTTTTCTTGGGAAGAATCACCCTTGTAATGCCGGCTCGATGGGCCGCCAACACTTTCGCTTTAATACCTCCCACTGGCAACACGCGACCGCGCAGAGTTACTTCACCGGTCATGGCCGTATCATTTCGAACACGCCTGCCCGAGAGCAGCGATGTCAGGGCGGTGAACATTGTCACGCCGGCGCTTGGGCCGTCTTTCGGCACCGCCCCTTGAGGGACGTGAATGTGGAGATCTTGGTCCTTTAGAACATCCACATCCACTTCAAGCTCCTTGAAGTGACTCTTCACGTATGAAAGTGCCGCTTTTGCCGACTCTTTCATCACGTCTCCAAGCTGACCTGTAATTTCAATTTGACCCTTGCCGGGCATTTTCGTCGTTTCAATAAACAGAATGTCACCGCCCACCGGAGTCCACGCGAGCCCCGTGGCAACACCGGCAACGCTCGTTCGCTCGGCAACT
This sequence comes from Polyangiaceae bacterium, assembly GCA_016712345.1. Lineage (GTDB taxonomy): Bacteria > Myxococcota_A > Polyangia > Polyangiales > Polyangiaceae > JADJRH01. The sequence continues at coordinate 4,515,949 of JADJRH010000001.1, read as the reverse complement.
TCGCCGAAGAATTTGATCTTACCCAGGTACTTACCCAGATTTGTGTCGTCCACATTCAGGGTAGGTTTGGCGTCTTTCGACCTTGCCACTTCAAGCGCCAGCGCCCTGCACAACTTGGTGACTTCCCGCGTGAGCTGCCTAACTCCCGCCTCGCGAGTATAGTCGCGGATAATCGATGAAAGTGCGCCGTCGCTGATGGTGAGTGAGCTTTCGTGAATGGCATGTTCCTTGAGCTGTTTCGGCACAAGGTGCTTTTTCGCAATGTGTACCTTTTCATCCACTGTGTACCCACTGATCTCGATGATCTCCAACCTGTCGCGGAGCGGCGCCGACAGATTTGCCAAGTCGTTCGCGGTGCAGATAAACAGCACTTCCGACAGGTCAAACGGCGTTTCAAGATAGTGGTCGGTAAACGTTTTGTTCTGCTCGGGGTCAAGCACCTCAAGCAACGCCGACTCAGGTGAACCCATCCACCCCACGGCGAGTTTATCAATTTCATCGAGCAGCAAAACCGGGTTTTTCACCTTTGCTTTGCGCATCGCGTTTAGAATTCTACCCGGCAACGCGCCCACGTATGTGCGGCGATGACCGCGAACTTCGGCCTCGTCGCGAACGCCGCCCAGCGCAATTCTCATAAACGGTCTACCCGTTGCGTCTGCGATCGACTGACCCAACGAGGTTTTACCTACCCCCGGAGGGCCCGCAAAACACAAGATGCTTCCACGCGCCGTACCGGCAAGTTTGAGCACCGCCATGTGCTCCAAAATCCGCTTTTTGACATCTTCCAAACCGTAGTGGTCGTCGTCGAGTTTTTTCGCCACCGCGTCGATGTCGTCTTTCACCTCGGCGCGCGAACTCCAGGGAAGGTCGGCAAACCACTCCAAATAGGTTCGAATCACGTTGTGTTCGGCTTGTTGAGGCTGAAGTGATGACAGCCTTTTCAACTCGCGATCCACAATGGTTTTGGCTTCTGTCGGTAAGCCCGCCTTTTCGAGACGCTCCCTGAGCGCCGCAATTTCATCCCCGGTGTTGTCTTCTCCCAACTCTTTCTTAATCGCGCGCAGTTGCTCGCGGAGCAGCGCTTCACGTTGGTCTTGACCCAACTTCTGCCGAACATCCGCTTCAATCTTACGCTTCATGTCGGTAGCCGCTTTGGCTTCACCCAAGAGGCCGGCCACCAGTTTCAACCGCTCAATCACATCCAGCTCTACAAGCACTCGCATTTCTTTGTCGGTTGCGAGCCCGAGAGTCGCCGCGATTCGATCCGCAAAAATGCCCGGATCATCCTCGGATCCCGTCACCTGAGCGAGCGGCCCACCGCCGCCTGAAAGCTCCTTGACATGCTCTTCCAGCGACTTCGCCAAAAGTACCGCTTCTTCGGCTTTACGGTTGGTTTCCGAGGGCTCAACCCCTTCGCCCGTCCAAAATGGCTCGGTGCGGGTGAGCCTCAAAAACGTCATTCTACCCAACCCCTCAAGCACCAATCGATACTCACCGCCGCTCACTCGCGCGATGTCAGAAACCCTGGCAAACGTGCCCATGTCGTTGAGATCGGCCTCACCCGGGTCGGCCACTTTGGGGTCTTTTTGAGTAACAACCCCAATCACGTCTCCCTTTCGGAGAGTTTTTACAAGTTGGACAGAGCGCTCTCGACCGATGGGTAGAGTGATAATCGTGCCGGGAAACAAAACTCCATTGCGGAGCGGCAGCAGGGGAAAGTTCGACGGGAGAACAAACGTGTTCATAAAGTCTCCTCAGGGGAGGGGCTTTGGGTCATTACCATGTCGCCCGGTCACGTGCTCGACTGGTCCACGAGACACCGCTGAACCGAAGGCTGACGAATGAACAATCAATAAATCCGTTCATCGATTCGTCAACGAACTTCTTCGCGCCCGACGAGCTGCCCTGCTTTGCGGCAGTTCCGTGACGCTCATTGACCGGCCGAAGTTTCGTGCGTACGTGCGACGCTCGGAGGCAGCATGAAAAAAATCGTCGGCGCCGTTTTGATTTTGGGCCTTGCAGGTGGAGTTGCTTATGCCGTGGTCCACAGCCCCGAGCGCTCGGCATGTTTAAAAATGGCTGACCTCTGCGGCGCAAAGGTGGAACGAAAGACGACCTCGACCGCTGCGTTGAAGAGATCGAGCAGTTTCGAAAAGTGGGTGGAGATGAGGCGGCCGACAAGGGGATGGCCTGTGTTGAGCAAGCAAAAACGTGCGGCGAAGCCACCGGATGTGTGGCCGGGGCCGGCGTAAAAGGCGTTCAGGGCGCCATCAACGACTTCTTCAAAGGCTTCGGAAAAGCCTCTCAGTAGTGCAGCCCTACCCGTTCACTATCCTCCAAACGTTCTCGATCTGACAACACCGCCTGAATGGGTAGACAGCGCGATACACATCTGCGCCGCCCAATAGGTAACGAGAATCACCGCGCGCGCGCCGGGAAACGACCCGCCGAAGCGGTGGAACCCAAGGGTCGAATCGCTGATTAGAAACAGCACCGCACCCGCCAGCGCCCAAACCGTGTCCCCACGCGTCATCGACAGGCGCGCCGCCGCTCGCCACGCCATCGCGCAGATCACGAACATGTACACAACGACAGGGACTTTGAGGGCGCCCAGTCCGGGCCACAGTTGCCATATCACCAGACCGCCGAGCGCCAGCGGTGGAATGAGGAGTGCGGGCTTCAAACGCTTTTCATCGAGGAAAAACGCGATCACGTACGCTATGTGCCCCAACAGGAAAGCGACGAGGCCCGCCACAAATAGGTTTTTTGATATTTCGAGAAAGACGTCACCCACGGCGCCCAAAAAGAGTCCGCCGGCAATCCAACGGGCGTAGGGCTTTTTTTGCAGGGCGGCGAACGACGTTAAGGCCAACACCGGAATGGGCTTTCCAACAAGTCTCAACGCGGCGCTGTCGGCCAACACGCCGGTCACAAACAGTCCAATCCCCACAATGAACAGACCGGCTGTTACGATCGCATTTGACCTTGATTGGCCTGCGTCTTCCACCTCGGGCGCCCCGTCTTCTGCACTGCTCACAATCCAACTCCCGCGATTCTCTTATCACTCCCCTGCGGGTGCGTCGCTGCGAAACACTCTACTCGCAGTGTTCTTGTCGCAGGGTGAGGGTGATACCCCTCGATTTCGAAGTCGAAAAGGCGGCACCCTTTCGATCCTGAAAGACAGCCGCGAGCGGACGCAGAAATCCAACAGCTGTCGTGCTTGTTGATACGCGGAGTTAGGTACTGATTGTCGCCGGATCTGTGCGCCCCGAACATCTGGCGCGGCGCGTGCACACGCAGCGGCAAGTGACGGGAATGGGCGGCAACGCCGGCACCTCCAGACAAACGGGGTAGAAAAACCCGGTTTCACCACCGAGGAAACACAAATGTTCGATCCAACGGCTTCCACACTCGACGAGCGCAGCGAACGTCCGAGTGTACACAACTTAGCATTTGGACAGGCCACTTCAGAGGGACTTGTTCGAAAAAACAACGAGGACCATCTCGCATCGGCACCTGAATTGGGTTTTTTCGTTGTAGCCGACGGAGTGGGCGGCGGTCCCGCGGGGTCACTCGCATCGCGCCTTGCAACATCGGCAATGGTGCACTCTGTTCGAACCTCGCTGCGAAGCGGTGACTCTACTCAAGAGCCATGTGCAGACAATCCCTTATTGCCGTTAATGGACGCTGTTGAAACCTACGGTACCCGTCTTCAAGCCGCAGCCTGGTTGGCCCACAAAATCATCTTTGAATACGGGATGAAAAATGGCTGTTACGGAGCGGCCACCACCATGGCGTCGCTTTGGATCGCCGAGGGCCAAGCTCACATTGCCAATACCGGTGACTCGCGTGTGTACAAACTGGCGGGTGATCAACTTGTACAGCTCACTCAAGATCACACCATTGTTCAAGAGATCGCCAACTGTCAGGTTCAACTTGGGACCGAGTGGAAGCAGCGACTAAGAAACGTTGTGACGCAGGTTTTGGGTGGGAAAAAAGCCAGAATGCCCACCGTTCACACGCAGTCGGAAAGCCTTGAAACGGGGCAAACGTTTTTACTTTGTACCGATGGTCTGACCAACATGGTGCCTCACGAGCAGATCGCGTCTGTGCTGTTGAGTGCCCCGTCGCCTCAACATGCCGCCGACAGACTTGTACAACTCGCCAACAACGCGGGCGGCCTCGACAACATCACGTGCATTGTTGTCAGCATCCAAGGCTAACCCAAAACCTCCCCCCTGGGTAACCGTCTCGACGCCATCCACAGCGACCGCTGAAACGTCAAGCCAAGACTTGAAGCGCCCGGATGCCTGTCAGGTCGTAGTCAACACGGAATCACAGAGGACACGGAGGGACACGGAGGTTTTTGTTTCTTTGGCTGCAATGGGTACACATCCCGCGCGATCCTGAGCCTGCCAGGTTGTTGGTTTGGTCGTGCAGGCCGATAGCAGTCTGAAATACAAAAACCTCCGTGGTCCTCCGTGATCTCCGTGCCTCCTAGGTAACTTCCCTTTAGCGGAACGTTCTGCAAGGCACGGATCCAGTCTTGTCGAGACGTTTGGGACACCCTTGCCCGTCGCCAAGCGGAAAAGCGAACAGCGTGGCGCGTCGGGTTCTCCAGATGGAGTTCTGTGGCGAGCGCAGCCACGACGAAAACGAGAGACCGGCGAGACCGGTGGATGGCGACGTGATGGACATCTCAAGTCGCCGGACCTCCCAGAACGGGCTCTTTTCTGCTGCATCGACAACTCAACCGCAACGAGTTACTCGCCGTTCGAATGAGGCGCATGCGCCGCTGGGGAACTCTGTGTTGAATACGACGTGTCAGGAATCGAGACGTCTCAAGTCATTGCGAGGCGCTGAAGTTACCCTGGTATTTCAAGGGAATCCTGTCAGGTGGGCGTGGCGAGTTGGGCAAGCGGTCTAACGCGCGGCTTTGGCGCGGGAAACCGCTTCAATCATACGCGGAATTGCCACCGAAATCAAAATGCCCAAGTTGGCGCGCTTGTTATCAACCAACATACCTTGGAGTAAATTTCCGTGGTTAATCAGAACCACTGTATGGTTGCCTTCCATATCGAGAAGGTAGTAGCGCGCAAGCGGCGGAAAGTTTGAATCGCGAAGCGATGTATCAAGTTCGTCGGTGATGCGGGTAAACAACGCGACGGCAACGGGCTGTTGGTTAAACCCGGCAAGCGACAACCCGGCCGACCTGTCCCAGATGTCCGTGGCAATTAAACCATCGCGCAAAATGCTTCGAAGATCCTGTACAGCCTGTTCGAGAATCTTGGTATCCATCGTCATTTTCCCGTTGAGTCGTGGCGTTGATAAAATACGAGCGACCTGCGCGGCTCAGGTGTAAGCGCTCAACCGAACATCAAAGGCCGCGCACCGTTAACTGCAAAGCTTCTTTCGCCCTGTCGAGCACTCGCGGGTGAAGCGCCTCATCCGCGAGAATGCCCATACAGAAACCACCGCTCTCGGTTTTCACCTCTACCCAAGACATCATTTGGGCACCGAGCCATAAGGCCCCCGAGGTTGCATCAATTCCAGGCACAGTTCGTATTCCATGAAGGGAAGAAAGAAGCGGCCCCACGATGGAGACGTGCGCGTCTGAAACACCGTGTGCCGCCAAAGTCAAACCGTTGTCGTCCGCAATAAAAGCACCCGAACAACGATGGTTGTCCATTGTCCACAGAAGCAGGGCGTCGAGTCGATCGGAGGGATTGTCAGACTCAATCACTGGCAACGCCGCAAGCGCCGGAGCGGCAGGCTTTGCCGGTGCGGGCTGAGCGGGAATTGCAGCGGCGCCCGCGGCAGGCGCGGGTGCCGTCACGTGGGGGAAAGCGTTTCGCGCTTCGCGGGGAAATGGCGCCCGCGCGGGAGTGTGTGTACTCATCGGTCGAACAGCCGTTTGGCGCTGACCGGGTTTGTCACCCGTTACGCGATCGAGCAGCGCTCGCAGCTCTCGCGGATCAGTCCACGAGACGGATCGGGCCGTCATCTGCGCCTCCTTCTTCAACACCCAAACGCTCCTCAATCTCGGCAACAAGCTTGTCAAACACCGCAGCAACCGCGGGCGGGCGCCGACTCAACAGACCCAGCGGAACGCCCGCGCGACTCGCCTGCAAGAAGATTGGATCACGCGGAATTGAAGTGTCGAATACCTCGTTTTGATAAAGGGCCCACACCTCTTCGAGAGACGCGAGGAGCACCGGGTCACGAAACGATGTCATTGTTCCCACAACACCGAGCAGTGTACACGCGTTGCCAGCATCGCGAAGGCGCGCCATCAACTCAAGCAGTCGGGGCAACGAACGGAGAGCCAAAGGCTCTGTCTGTGCAACCACAATAGCGTTGTCGGTGCACTCCAACGCCAGTCGAGTGGCTCCGCCTATGCCCGCGGGAGTATCAAACAACACCACATCATAGTCCCCTTGGGATGCTGCCAGAATGCGGCGCACAATGTCTTTCTCGCGAAGCTCCACCGCAAACGCATCCACGTCGAGAACAGGCACGTCACCCACGGGCAACAGGTGCAATTCACGCATGCGAGTGGACACAACCCCGCTGAGCGGCGGGCTGTCGTCGCGCAAACAGGCATGAAGGCCCGGCCGGCCTCCCACCCCGTCGAGGGAGAGTCCAATGGCGCCCTGCGGATCAAGGTCGACAAGCAACGTACGCGCGCCGCGTCGACCAAAAGAATACGCACTGTTCAGCGCAACGGTCGTTTTACCGGCGCCTCCCTTGAGACTGCAAAATGAGATGGAATGTGTCATCGAGGATATCCGAGCTTACGGAGTTGTTCTAAGTTGGCGCGAACGAGAACCGACGTTGGATCCAACTCTTTGAGTTTGAGCAGGAGTCGTGCCGCTTCATCGTAGTTGCGAGACATTAAGTGCTTTCTTGCTTCGGTGGTGATCGTTTTAATTCGCTCTGCGATCACATCGGGGGATGCGACCAAATCTTCCAGTTCGGTGCTCGACAGCGAGGGCGGCGGCGGAACACTTCCTTCGTCGATGCGGCGAAGCGAGTCTAGAAGCAGTTCACTTAACTCTTTATGAATGGTTCGCTGTTTGGGAGTGTCGGCCGCCGGCCGAACCCGAGCGCGCATTTCAGGCCGAACCAACCTGGCAAACGCATCTTCACCTACGCCGAGAGAGTCGTAGGCGGTCCATACCTTCCCATCGCGAACTTCAATAACGCCTGTATCCGCCTTACCGTTATTGAGAATCAGCATGTGCGAGTCGCCCGACATGCATATCATTTGCAAAAAATCTACCGGCGCAAAACTCACCTTATGGCGGGCCGACAAACTTCCCGATGCGCGCGCGAGGAGAATGAGCGTTTCTTCTGGAATGGGCCTTTTCATCCAGGTGGGGCCCCGTCCCAACGACGGTGGAGGCAACTCACCTGTTGTGGTGATCACAACCCGTTGTGAAACCATCTGGAGCCGGTGCGAGACGTTTTCCGGCTCACCCACCAGCGGCCCTGAATAGATGATAAGAGACAGGGGAGGCCCACCGTCGATGGAGGCTTCCAGCTCTTCCCAAGTGCCCACACCCACCGCGCTCACCGACGTTTGCGAAGCGATGGTTCGAATGCAGCGCATCCGTTCGCGAGCGTCGGCGTCGGCCACCAAGGCGAAAGGCATTGTTCAACTCCGCCCATCGGCGAGGGCGCGGCGCAACATGGTATTGGCGGCGGCATCCCCCGGGCGCATGCGGTCACATTCTTGAAACGCCGCCACGGCGTCGTCATACCGCTTTTGGACAAAGGCTTGAGTGCCGCGGGCAAACATATCGCGATAGGCCTGTTCTTCAGTAGAAACAGGCACGTTCGGAACGGGTGGAAGGGTAGAATCGGAATGGGTAGAAACAACCGGCGGCGGCCGTTGCGACTCTCCCGCCGCGCGCCACCAACTCGGCACTTCAGGCTCTTTCAACTCATTGGCATCTTTGCCCCAAACTCGGGGAGTTGCGATGGATTGAACGTACGAGGGCCTATCGTTGTCGCTGTAGGAAATCGGTGCCGCAGGCGGAGCGACTTGAGTTTCTACCTGGGGAGGTTTCGGCGATTGAATGCGCGCTGTTTCGGTTCGCGCTTTCACCGTGTCAGGTTCCGCTTCAATTCCAGGTGGAGGCGGCGTTTGGGGCGCTTCAATCTGCGCGGCCGCGGCGCTTTCACCGTTGGAGTAGAGTTCTACCAATACTTGTAACGTTCTGACTCGTCCGAGTGGGCAGATGCGACTGATATCGTCAAACGTGGAAACACCGTCAACGTATCGCGCAACAAGTAGGGCATCGGGAGAGCGCCCGGCCAGCACGGGAACCGGGCCGGCAACGCGATCCAAACCGCCCAATCGCTTTGCGTACGCACCCACCAAAAACTCTTTGATCTGACGGATGCTGGCCTGAAGATCTTTGTCTGAGGGGCTGTCGGCGCGCGCGGCGTACAGAAGAATCAACGCTTCTTCGTACCGCTTTTCGCGAACGAGTCGCACGACAGCCGCTCGAACTCCCGCGCTTTGATTGGGAGGTTCAACGCGTTTGTCGCGATTTTCAGCGGCACTTGTTCCCACGGTCGTCAAGTCTTTCGGCCCCGCAGCCATCGAGATCTCCCGCCGGGTTAGCATGAACCGGACCACCGCCGAGGGCTTTCGCGCCGCATTGGCGGCACCTCAAGTCCGGCAGGACTTTTTGCCCGCGCTACTAGGCGAGGATAGAGAACAATGATGTGAAAAACGAGATGGCTATTGGAGGGATTGACGAAAGGACGAAAATCTGCACATCAGTGCTTTATTGCAGGCGTTTACTGCCGTGGGGTGAATGTCCCACGAAGGCCTCGCCGTGGTGATGGGCCGACCCATCACCTGCGTCCAAGTGTCCGCTGTGTTCGTGGTCCACGTGGGGCGCCGGCTCATGAGAGGCCTCCTCCCACACCGCAAGCCCGTTCGCGAGATCTCGGTCGGTAAGCAAACAGGCATCAAGACGCTGTTCAAGTTCTGCCGGCGTAATGTCTTCCATCACAAACGACAATTCCTGCCGTCGATCACCAAAAGGCTCTTTCCAATTGGCCTTCACGCGGGCACGTTGCTCCGGCCCAAGCGGCCAATCAGCCTCTGGAGTGGCCGCCCAAAATGAACCTGCAAACGCGTGATGGCGTGACTTACCGGCCTGCGACCACTCACCTGAAACATTGGGCCGATTGGCAACCCAGAATACACCCTTTGAGCGAACGACACCGCGCAACACATCGCCGTGGACGAACTCTTCAAAACGCTCAGGATGGAAGGGCCTGAATCGGCGATACCCCATAATTGAATAGCCACTTTGGGGAGCGGGCGGCGCCGCATCACAATACCGCGTGGGGCTTGTGGCGGTGGTGTTTAAGTCAAAGTTGAACAGGCTTGTTTCAAGCAGCGACTTTGGGTCGAATCCGGGATCATCCAAGCGAACAATTCTGGCGTCGGGGTTTAAACAGCCGAGGAGCCCTGTCAGCCTGGAAAGCGCTGTTTCACTCACCGACCGACTGCCCGCAATCACCAGAATATTGGACAGCTCAACTTGAGCAACAAGGACTTCTGCAACACGCCTTTCGTCGCGGAGACGAACATCTTGGTTGCGTTCTCGAAGAGAATCGGGAGACGCGATATCGTCAAAAAAGGTGGGCGCATCAACAACGGTGATGAGAGCGTCAATCTTTGTATATCGCGAAACCGGTGTTCCCCGACCGTCGTCCAAAGCAAAACACTCCGCCACCGGCAAAGGCTCACTCACCTGTGTACAATCAACCAACAGGTGTTCCCATTCACGCGCGCGCCCCATTTTGCGCAGTTCGAGACACAGGTGTTCACGCGACTCACACTTGATGCTTCGGTCAGGCGTATTGCTTTCACACAGCCCCGCATCCACCTCACCGGCGCCCAAATGGCTCACCATTGTGAGAAGTTTCTTGTCGGAGAGTGCCTGTCTCAGCTGTTCTTTTAAAAGCGACTTGCCGGCTCCGGCAAAGCCCGAAATAACGGTTGCGGGAATGACGTTCATAATGCCTATTTGGGTCTGAATGTGCAGTCTGCGACGGCAGAGTAAGTTTGGTTGAAACTATCAGAAAAACCATGGGGCCGTCAACGCTGGGCCGTCACCGAATAAAGCTGGTTTACACACGGCACGCCCAGCCCGCCGAAACAGCTACAGTCGGAGCCCGAGAATTGAATTTCGTACGTGCCCGTCCAGGTGTTGGCATTTGTGTAGCTCCCAACAAGGTGGTAGGTTTCTGCGCATCCGCCTGGAATACTCCCTGTGTTGTTAAAACTCCCCGATGGGCAGGTGGTGGCGGCACCAACCATGGAAACCGGGTTGGAGGGAGACGAGCCGATGGTTGCACCATTGTTTGTGAAAATAAACGAGTTCACGTTCACGTTCACAAGTCCGAAGCAACATGTGTACGCAATGGGCGCGCCGACAATGGTATAGGTTCCGTCGGGGTCACACACCATTGACTCGATTTGACAGACGGCGCTGCAACCATCGCCGTTTGCCGTGTTTCCGTCGTCGCAACCTTCACCTGGGTTGATTGTCCCGTTGCCACACAAGCTGCACCCCGAAGTGTCGAATGTGCATGCCTGCGTGCAGCTCAGTGTTCCACCGCCGAAACCCAGCGTTTTACAGGTATTACCACCCAGGTTGGCGCCGTCGCACGATTCTCCCGGGTTGATAATGCCGTTGTTACAAAGCGAACATCCCGATGTGTCGAGTTGACAACCGGGTGTACACATGAGGGTTCCGCCCCCAAATCCCTGGGTGATGCACGTTTTCCCACCCAGGTTGGCGCCGTCGCAACCTTCCCCCGGGTCGATATTGCCGTTCTGACACAAACTGCACCCTGAAAGGTCGAGCGTGCAATCGGGTGTACACGCCAAGATGCCGCTGCCAAACCCTTCTGACATGCATGTTTTCCCGTTGAGGTTGGTGCCGTCACAAGGCTCGCTGCCGTCAATTTCGTCGTTGCCGCACTGGCAAGGTCGAATATCAAACTCGCACTTGTCGGAACATCCGGGATTGGCACCCGAGAAGGGGAATCCAAGACTTGCGCAGGTGGCCGCCACAAGCGGATCTCCCTGAGCGTCAAAGTCGCAGTCTTCACCAAGCGCCTGCTCGATCACCCCATCACCGCAGCCGGAACATTCACTCAAGTTAAACGTGCAGGCCACTGTACAACCCACGTTGCCACCTGAATATCCAAGATCCGCACAGGACTTTCCGGTGGGACCGTCGCAGTCTTCACCGGCTTCGACCGTCATATTTCCACATCCGACGGAGCCACCCGAACCCGAGGTTGTTGTGGAACCTCCCATTGCACCGGTCGCGCCGGAGCCTCCCATTCCACCTGCACCCGAGCCGCCGGTTGCCCCCGAACCGCCGTTGCCACCCCCGCCCGAGGTGGTATCCGCACCCCCGGAAGCACCCTGCCCTCCCTTCCCCGCGGTGCCGGCCGTGTCGCCTGTGGAGCTGGACGATCCACCCGTGTTACCACTTGTGCCCGCGGTTTCGGCAGTGTTGCCGGTTGCACACGACGCCGATCCCAGCGCAAACAGCGTTACGAGAACTCGAACGACGCTTTTCACCCGACACCTCGGCGCAGGAGAGTATCCCAATTGCAATGTTGGTTGAGCACGAAATTATCGGCGCAATAAGCCGCGCAACACAAGCCCGTGCATCATGGCGAGATCGGTTTTTGCCCGCTCCGGATCGGCTTTAAAAACCATAGGCGGACCAAAAGAAAGATACGCGAGGAGCACAAGACGCGCCGCTTCACCGGGGTCTTCAACGGTAAATTCACCGCTTGTTTTTCCCTCTTCAACAATGTTTCGCACAAGGCCGTGTTCTTCTGCACGGTACACATCGTGCGCTTGACGAACGGCACCGAGCCCGCAGTGGAGCAGATCGCACGCGTGTGTGGCGGCGCTGTTCAACTCCAAAAAAGACTGCGTTCGGGCGTTGAGGGCGCGCTCCAATCGCTCCGAGGCGCTGAGCCCCGGCGCCCGGAGTGCCTGCCGCATCGCGTTTAAGATCCCCTCGTATTGGCGGCGGGACAGCTCCTCCACGAGCGCATCTTTTGAGGGAAACTCAAGGTACACCGTGCCCACGCCGACGCCGGCTTCACGCGCAACATCCGCAATGGTCGTTTTTTGCAGGCCGTAGTGAACGAAGAGCCTGCGAGCGATATCGAGAATCGCGTTATGGCGAGACGGATCACCCATGAGCGATGAACAATCTTCGCATAGATTCACAAACCACCGAAAGGGTTTGTTTCGGCGCTTGACGAATCCTCACGAAGCGAATAATTCGTACACGAAGCATCGTGGCCAACCCAAGTCCTCCGATCGAAACCATTCGTCCCGAGGTAGACCAGATCGTCGAGACGATCATCTATCTCTATACTGAGTCGCGCCGCCTCACCAAAGGGATAGCGCGCGAAGTGGGGCTCACCGGGCCTCAACTTACCGTACTCAAACTCCTTGAAACGTTTCAAGACCTGTCGCTTTCGTCGCTGTCAGAACGCATTCGGGCTCAAAACAGCACGGTCACAGGCATTATCGATCGAATGGAGCGAGAAGGGCTGGTTTGCCGCGAACGCAGCAAGAGCGATCGAAGGGTTGTGTACATTAAGCTCACCGAAAAGGGAGCCAAGCTTGCGCGTGAAATTCGAGTGGAGCCGCTCGAAATCTTTCGCATCGCCCTAACTTCTCTCACCCAAGCCGATCTGAAAGACCTACTGCGCATTCTCATGAAGCTTCAGAAAAGGGTTTTGGCGCGCGTTGAAGAAGAGGAAACATGAAAGAGAACAAGTTGAGTTTCACAGGTGAGCCGAAAAAACAAGGTTCGCGCGATCCCGACGTTTGTGTACTCACATGCGCGTTGACGGGTGTTCTGGCCAATCGACGGCAGTGCGCGGGCATTCCCTATACTCCGGCCGAGATCGCGGCAGAGGCCAAACGCGTTTACGATCAAGGGGCGAGTGTGGTGCACATTCACGCTCGCAACGACGATGGGTCGCCCACGTTTTCGCCGGCGGTGTTTGCAAAAATCAAAGAGGAAGTGCGCGCTCTCTGCCCCATCATCCTCAACTACTCCACGGGCACCATCCTCGACGACGTTCGAGAGCAGTGCACCTATATTCGAGAGTCGCGCCCTGAAATTGCCGCCCTGAATATGGGCACAATGAACTACTCCAAATACTCCCGCGCCCGCAAAGCGTTTGACTTTGACATGATCTTTCCAAACACGTACGAAAAGATCGGTAAGCTTTTATCGGCAATGAATGAGGCCGGTGTCAAGCCTGAATTGGAGTGTTTCGATTCAGGTCATACCAATGGCATCTGGCCTCTTCTCGACATGGGGCTCCTCAAGCCGCCGCTTCAATTTTCGTTCATCGTGGGCGTTCTCGGTGGCATTGTTGCTCAACCCGAGTCCCTGCAATTCCAAACCAAAATCATGCCCGCCGGCTCCGAGTGGGAAGTGATCGCCATCAGTCACGGGCACTGGCGCATGCTGGGTACGGGCCTTGTTTTGGGCGGAAATATTCGCACCGGGCTGGAGGACCATCTCTACTTACCCAATGGTGAAATGGCCAAGTCCAATGGTGAACTCGCCGAGGTCGCCGCGCGTATGATTCGCGACGTGGGCAGGCGTCCCGCCACGGTAGAAGAGGCTCGTCAGATTCTCAACTTGGGACCGGTCGCATGAGTACACTTACTTTTTCTACCCTTCTTGTTTCAGACGACGGACCTACCCGAACGATCACGCTCAACAACCCAACGCGCAAAAATGCGATTGGTCCGGTGATGGTCAATGAGCTTTTATGGGCTCTCTCCGACGCTTGTGAAACAACATCGGTTCGCTCCATGGTCCTCACCGGCGCGGGTGATGCGTTTTGTGCGGGAGGCGATTTTGGTCAAATGACGGGCGGTGCAAACGCGAGCGAATTACCGCCCAAAGGAGACTACGCCGACTTGCTGCTGGCGCTCGCCAACTGTCCCAAACCCATTGTCGCCAGGGTCAATGGTCATGCCATGGGAGGTGGGTTGGGCTTGGTGGCCGCCTCTCACTTTGCCGTGGGCGCGCGGGGCGCAAAACTGGGCACACCTGAAATTAACGTGGGTCTCTTTCCCATGATGATCATGGCTGTTTTGCAGCGAGTTATGCCACGGCGAAAACTCGTTTCAATGATGCTCCTGGGTGAACGGCTCGACGCCGATGAAGCAATGCAAGTGGGCATTCTTGGCAAAGTGGTAGACCCGGCCGAACTCGACTCCGCGGTAAAACAAATTACAGACGCGGTGGCCGCAAAAAGTCCGGTGGCCACGCGCCTCGGTCTTCAGGCGCTCGCCGCGCAGGATGACCTCGACCTGGAAACCGCTCTACCCATGTTGCGGGAGCGCCTTGCAGGCGTGCTTGCCACCGACGACGCCCGTGAAGGCCTCATGGCTTTTCTCGAAAAACGTACCCCCAAGTGGACGGGTAAGTAGAATTTTGTCCATCCTCCCCACCGGAGATCTTCCATTATGAACATGCGTGAACTCGTTCGCGATCTCGAAGAGCGTCAGGCCCTTGTAAAACAAATGGGCGGCGCCGAACGCGTGGCCAAGCAACGCGCGCGCGGCAAAATGACGGCGCGCGAGCGTATGGCGGCATTTTTTGACGACGGCGTGTTTTTCGAGGTGGGGATGCACGGCACCCAAATGGGCCTCGCCGCCGGCCCCGACGGCAAAGATCGTCCACCCGCCGACGCGGTGGTGTGCGGGTTTGGAAAAGTGGATGGTCGAATGGTCTGTTGTGCTTCGTATGACTTTACCGTCAAAGGTGGAAGCATCGGGCAAACAGGTGAAGAAAAGGTCACTCGCATGCGCCAAATGGCGCTTCGCGGAAGGTGGCCCATGGTATGGTTTATCGATTCGGCGGGCGCCCGAATCGACCCGGGGGCCAACCATCCCGACGCCATCAGTTTGTTTGCCGGATCGGGGCACCTGTTTCGCGAACAGGTACACATGAGCGGTGTTGTCCCTCAAGTTGCCGCTATGGTAGGTCCGGGCGCTGCGGGAACGGCTTACATTCCCGGCCTTGCCGACTTTGTACCCATGGTCAAAGACATTGGATCCATGGCGCTCGGCGGCCCTCCGCTCGTGAAAGCCATGACGGGAGAAGACATTTCAGAGCAGGAGTTGGGTGGGTCAAAAGTGCATGCCACAAAAAGCGGCGTGGGCGACTGTGAAGTAAAAAGTGATGCCGACTGCATCGCGATGATCAAACGCTATCTTTCGTTTTTCCCTTCCAATTGCGACGAAACGCCGCCTCGTCTACCCATTACAGATCCCATTGACAGGCGCGAAGAGTCGCTTCTCGACCTCTTGCCTGAAAATCCGAAACGCGCCTATGACATGTACAAGTTGATCGGCGCGCTTGTAGACCATGGCGAAATTTTGGATATCAAACCGCGTTTCGCCAGGAATATCATCACCTGCCTCGCGCGCATGGGTGGTCAATCGGTTGGGATTGTGGCCAATCAGCCCAATCACCTGGGCGGCATTCTCGATGTTGATTCAGCCGACAAAGCCGCTCGTTTTATGCAAATTTGTGACGCGTTCAATGTGCCGCTTGTGTTTTTACAAGACGTGCCCGGATTTATGATCGGGTCAAAAGTGGAACATGAAGGCATCATTCGCCACGGGGCTAAAATGTTGCACGTCATGGCGGCGGCAACCGTTCCCAAAATCTCGGTGGTGGTTCGAAAAGCGTACGGCGCCGGGTATTACGTCATGTGCGGGCGCGCTTACGAGCCTGACCTGATTGTGTCGTGGCCGAGTGGGGAGATCAGCGTGATGGGCCCCGAAGGCATGGTAGGAATCGCGGCTCGCAAACTCTTCGGCGATGCGCCTCCGCCGCCTGAAATGAAGCAGATGATTGTGGATCAAATTCAGAAAAACATCGACATCTATAAAGTGGCCGGGTGGGGCCTTGTGGATGAAGTGATTGACCCTCGCGACACGCGCCGCGCGATCATCTGGGGCCTTGAAATGTCCCGCCACAAACACCTCGAACGTCCCGCCCGCAAACACGGTGTCATCCCCGTTTGAAACATCTCGCGACGACCTGAAACCGGCACCCCACCTGAAACGGCGTCCTCAACACAGAGGACACAGAGGACACGGAGTTTCTTTGTTTGTCGGGCTGCAATCGGCTCGCAGAACGCGGTTCCAAGCAACGTTTCTGACATCCATTGCAGCCCGAAATACAAAAGATCTCCGTGCACCTCCGTGTCCTCCGTGCCTCCTAGGTAGGTAACTTCCCTTTAGCGGAACGTTCTGCAAGGCACGGATCCAGTCTTGTCGAGACGTTTGGGACACCCTTGCCCGTCGCCAAGCGGAAAAGCGAACAGCGTGGCGCGTCGGGTTCTCCAGATGGAGTTCTGTGGCGAGCGCAGCCACGACGAAAACGAGAGACCGGCGAGACCGGTGGATGGCGACGTGATGGACATCTCAAGTCGCCGGACGTCCCAGAACGGGCTCTTTTCTGCTGCATCGACAACTCAACCGCAACGAGTTACTCGCCGTTCGAATGAGGCGCATGCGCCGCTGGGGAACTCCGTGTTGATTACGACGTGTCAGGAATCGGGACGTCTCAAGTCATTGCGAGGCGGCTGAAGTTGCGAGGGCAGGTTTTGCCACGTTGGCGAGGGCGTCGATAAACGTGGGGCGCACGTTGAGGGCGGGCGCCCTAACCATTGTCAGGCCCATTTCTTTTGCCTGAGCTTTTGCCTCGATATCCAGGTCGTACAGAGTTTCTACATGGTCGGCCACAAAGCCGATGGGGGCGACGGCGACGTTTCGGGCGCCGCCTTCGGCGAGCGCCCGAAACGTCGCCGTCAAGTCGGGACCGAGCCACACGTCGTTGGTAGCTCCCTGACTTTGAAATGCGATGCGGGTTTGGTGGCCGCGCGGCGCGAGCCGCGCGGCCACCAAACCCGCCATCTCCCGAAAGTCGCGCTCGTACGGATCTCCCATATCGATAATGCGTTGGGGAAGGCTGTGAGCGGTAAGGATGATCGGGGTGGAAAGGCGCTCCGATTCAGGCAAACCGGCGAGCGCCTCGTCAATTGTTTCTACAAAAGCGTCAATCAGCCTGGGCTCGTTTCCCCATGCCGGCACCTCCACCAATTCAATGGGTAGATCTTTTGCCGCCGCTTTTACCTGTTCATGGTAGACATGTACAGATTGGGGAGCCAACGGTAAGCTTACCACTTTGCGAATGCCCTTATTTACAAGGTCCGCAAGCACTTCTTTAGGGTAAGGGTGCCAGAGGCGCGCCGCCACCGCCACCTCCACATTCAGGCGCTCGGCCAGGGCGTGGGCCTGCGCGCGCGTGGTCTTCATCAGCGGTGAGCCGCCGATTGCCTCAAACCGGCGGCGAACTTCTTCTACCAAGTGGGGAGGCGTGGGCCTGCCTCGGCGGATGTTAGAAAGAAACGCTGGAAGAAGATCCACCGACTCAACCGTACCGTGACACGTTACCAAGATGGCAATCATTACCTGCACCATAGTAGCAAACATGTGAAATACAAAGAGCCTCCATGGATCTCCGCGATCTCCGTGCCTCCTGGGTAGCTCCCCCAGAGCGACGCCTGACGCGTCACGCAACGACCGGACACGTCGCGCCATCAGGAACGCCTCTTCACCACCGGGAGGACACAGAGGAACACGGAGTTTTTTGTTTCTTTGGCTGCAATGGGTACACAGCATCCGTGATCCCAACCTGACAGGTGATCGCTCACGCTGTGCAAGCCGATTGCAGCCCGAAAGACAAAAAACTCCGTGGATCTCCGAGATCTCCGTGCCTCCTAGGTAACTTCCCTTTAGCGGAACGTTCTGCAAGGCACGGATCCAGTCTTGTCGAGACGTTTGGGACACCCTTGCCCGTCGCCAAGCGGAAAAGCGAACAGCGTGGCGCGTCGGGTTCTCCAGATGGAGTTCTGTGGCGAGCGCAGCCACGACGAAAACGAGAGACCGGCGAGACCGGTGGATGGCGACCTGATGGACATCTCAAGTCGCCGGACCTCCCAGAACGGGCTCTTTTCTGCTGCATCGACAACTCAACCGCAACGAGTTACTCGCCGTTCGAATGAGGCGCATGCGCCGCTGGGGAACTCCGTGTTGATTACGACGTGTCAGGTATCGAGACGTCTCAAGTCATTGCGGGGCGCTGAAGTTACCCTTTGCTGAAGGCACTGCGAAACGCCTTTGTTGACGAATGCTCCGAGGCGCCGCGTTCTCCTCGGATCGTTTGTTCTTGTGGGGGCGGCACGGTCTGGCACGCGTCCTGCTGAGTTCGCCGCTCGATGCAGACCTTTAAACCTCAAATGCCGGGCGCCGTTGTTCGAACCCTGGCGTGGCTGTCGCGGTTGCCGGAACCGGCAACCACGGGTCGATTTTCGGCGCTTCGTCATCCTCTGTTTCTCGCTTCACTCTCAATTCTTCTGGTAAACGATCATGTCCTAAAAGGGGCCGGATGGCTGCCGGGAGTTGTCACCGGTAAGTTGAGTGACTTTGCTGGTATGATTGTGGCGCCCGTTTTTGCCGCGGCACTGTTGAAGCCCCGCACTCGTTGGGGTAGAGCCGCGGCGTTTGCAGCGGTAAGCGTACCTTTTGTCGCGGTAAAACTCTCGGCTGCGGCGGCGAGCGCACTCATTTTTGCGGTGTCGCTCATTGGGGTAAAGTGGCGTATTTGGCAAGACCCCACCGACCTCATGGCCCTTGTGAGTTTGGTGCCGGCGTGGAGCATTCTTACCCATCCGCACAACCAACGTGGCGTAACCAAATCTACCCTTCGCAGTCGAGCGGTGGAAACAACCCTCGCCGCCGCAACGGGCATCGCTTGTGTGGCCACAAGCGCGGTGCCCGGCCCGGGAACGTATTCAACCACGGCTTATATGGTCAATACTTCACCTGAGTCGGTAGACATTCGCATTCGTTGGGTAGATGGCGATCTCGACTGTGCAGCGCTCGCAGGCGGAGATCCCACCCGCATGTTCGGCCTGAACGCGTTCAACCTGGGGATCACATTTTCTCTGGCGCCTGACAAAACCTTACCCTTGGATCGCGTGTCTGCGTACACAGCCGCAGGCCTGACGCCTGAAGATGAGCTTCAGACCCCGCGACCGTGCGACGTGGTGCTTGTGGAAAGCGATCGCATTCCCCAAACTCTGCTTTGGTGGTCCAATCTACCCACCATCGGCATTGTGGCCGACCTGGCAGAAGACCCCAATTTTTGGGAAAACCCCGACATCCGAGCGGGTGAGGTTATTGTGATTCAGCCCGCGCTCGGAACACGGGGAAGTGTAAAGCAGGGACCGGTGCGCGTTGCAGTGCCGGCTTCTTCTTGTTACGAAACAAAACAAGACGCTGTGCAATGGACGTCGCCCAACCCGGCCTACCCAACTGTAGGCGTGGTGGAAGAGGTTCAAGAAGTGCCGGGCGGATGTCTGGAGTTAACCCTCCAACACGAGGATCCGGGTGGAGCGGGCGGCGGCGGCGCGGGAGGCGCCGATCCCGGAACTGGAGGCACCGGCGGAGCGGGTGGAAGCCCGGGTTCAGGTGGAGCGGGTGGAGCCCCCGGGGGCGCGGGTGGAGCCGCTGGAGGCACAGGTGGAGCCGCTGGAGGCACAGGTGGAGCCGGCGGAACACCCGGTACAGGTGGAGGGGGTGGACAACCTGAAAACCCCGACGTGCTCAAACAAACGCTCTACCTGTGTGTAGAATCGGAAGAGTTCCCATTCGTCATGGGTGACAAAATTCAGGTCATTGAGCAGGGAACCAACCTGTCCATCACCGACTTTGTGTCCACGCGGCGGCTTGAACTGTACCGCGACTTTCAGTCGATTTCGCTGGGTGGACTTGAAGCGCAGGTGGTCGCCGGAAGCTGCGAGGGTGACCGGCTCACCTGTGGAGGTTATACAGCCCCGGCGCGTCTGAGCATTCAGACCGGTGGAAAGACATCCATTTTAGACCCGGGTGACGTTTTAACGGGCCCCGGATTCCATGTTCGGTTGGGCAGGGCGGAGCGCGTGGTTTTCGGCCGCGAAGTGTGCGGTGCCGCTGCCACAACACCCGGTATAACGGCAGACTTTTTGATCAGTTGGAAGTGAGGAGATCTTACCATGAAGCTTCTTCGTTATTTGCCTTTCGGGTTACTTCCGTTGGCGGCGGGTTGCGCCGGCAGCGAGGCTTTGGACAATGGACAAATTGATACGCCCGGCGGCTCGGTCAACGTTGTCCAGGGCGGCGCACAGGACATTGCTCTCTTTCGTTCGATTGTGGAGCAGGGTCAGGTTCCCACGCCTGACACGCTCGACCCGGTAGGTTTTTTCGCGGAACATGCCATCGATCTTCCCGACGCCGACTGTGGTAAGGAGATCTGCATCCATCCCTATCTCGCCGTGGCCCCGCGCTTTAACGGTGGAAACTGGACAATGGCTTTTGTGGCCATGAACACTCCCGTCGATCCGTCGGAGCTTGACCGTCCACCCGTTCACATGACAATTGCGGTAGAGTCGAGCACATTTACAAACATCACACCGAGCATGTTTCAGGCCGGGGTAGAAGGCCTTATCGCGTCGCTTCGGCCTGAAGACAGGGTAAGTTTTGTTGTGTATGGGGATCACGCTCAGCGCAAACTGCTGCTCGGCGAGCCGGGTTCCGAGGAGGTCTCCAACGCGATCACGGCGGTTGTGGAAGATCTAACATTCACATCTACAAACGCGGCACTTTTTGACGGAATTGCCGCCGCGGCCACCACATTCGAAGACGGGTATGCCGAAGGGTTTGTGGGGGATACTCGCCTCCTGCTCGTGACAAGCGGGCATGCCACCATCGGTATTACCAATACAGATCACATTCTGGAAATGGGTGAAGCGATTGTGGAGCAGGGCTCGGCCTTTGGTGTGATCGGCGTGGGCACTCAGTTCGACGCGAAGATCCCTTCCGCATTGGGATCGATGGGTGCGGGCACGTATGCCTACGCCGCAGATTCAAACGACCTTTCGGGACTTTTGACAGAAGAGGGTCAAACCACTCTCTACCCACTCGCCACCGAATTTAACCTGACTATCAAACCGTCGGCGGGTTACAAGATCGGGCGCATTTACGGCACAAAGCGAGCAGGTTACGGCCCCGAAGGAGCGGTTCTCTCCATGCCTGCTCTGTTTATTGGGCAACGCGACGGCGCATCCGACGTGGGTGGCAGTCGGCGAGGGGGCGGCGGAGGGTTGTTTGTGGAGCTTCTTTTTGATGAATCGTCGTCGGGTGGAGTGGGCGCCGACGCGCCCGCTTTCCAGGTGAGCGCCGATTGGAAAAGCGCCGAAGACGGCGCTCCTCAACTGACCGATCTTACCATGATTAACTCGCTTCCACCTGGGCAAAATCCCGATGAAATGTGGTGGAATCTGTCGGACGGAGGCTCCGGCAAACAATACATGATGCTCAACATGTATTTGGCGCTGCGGGGCGCGGTTGACTTTTATCAAACGGGAGACTGCGCGCGCGCCCTTGGGGTGATTGACATGATGCAAACACCGGTGGGCGCCTGGCTTGGACAATACTCCGATACCGACATTCAGGATGACAACCTGCTCATGTTGCAGTTGCGCCAGAACATACAAAACGCTTGTTCGGCCTCCCAGTCAACCACGGTACCGATCGAGCCCACCAATTTCAGCGGCGGCTGCTGTTACTCCTGATCAGTCGGCGCACTGAATGAACATGCTCGAAGAATCGCAGGCTTTCGAGCACTTTTTGTAGCTCACAAACTTACCCCCTTTACATTCTAAAATGGTTTTGCCGTCGGTAGAACAGGCGGCGGCGCCGTCTTTTGCGCACGTTGAGTTGGGTTCGACAACGCTGGTGTCGCAGTCAACCCCGAGCACGGTTGTAGAACAGCCTTTGGGACCGAGACAGGCTCGCTCAAGCCTCCACTTGGCTTCACCCTGACAGATCATGAGCGCTTTTTTGTCAGGGGAACATGCATAGTCAGGTTTGTCAGCAGGGTCACAGAGTTGACCTGCCGAGGCGACCGCTCCGTCGCAACTGATGGACATGAAGCCGCTGTCGCACCCTTTGGGGCCGTAACATTCTTGAATGCGTGTCCACTTACCGTCTTTGCACAAAAGAGCGGCCTTTTTGTCGAGGGAACAGCCGTAGTTTTTCTTTGTTGAGTCTTTAGGGGGATCACACTCGCCGCCTTCGGTCACCAGCGCGCCGGGGCACTGCACAAAGAAGCCCGTTGCGTCGCATCCTTTTTCACCGGGGCACTGGGCGGTGGCAGTCCAGGTTCCAGCTTTGCACTTGAGTTCTGTCTTGCGGTCGGGTGTACACGAGTACGCTCGCTCGGTGCTGCATGACGATTTTTCTTCTGCGAGGGAGGTGTCACATTGGGCGTGGCGAGGCTCGCCGGTGCAGCCCTTGGGGCCGAGACAGCTCTCCTGTTTCCATGTGCCTCCGACGCAGACGAGCTGCGCCTTGTCACCTGAACATTGCGCTCCGTCGTTGCTTTCGTTGCACGAACCACCGGGTTTTGCGGAGCACCCCACAATTGAACCAAACCATACCGCCGCGGCAAAAAAGACGAGGGTTGCTTTCATCGGCGCGGATGATCGGCGCATGGGGCGGCGTTGGTCAACCGAAATGGATGAAGCTACAGCGTTTCGGCGGTGGATATGCTCAGAGTAGAGATCTTGCCATCCACATCCACTTGCCAAATTTCAACCGGGCCAAGAGAATCCCCCAAGTCATCCAGTGTCAGGTTGCCTGAAACACCCTGAAAATTAACATCTTCGCCCGAAACGGCCGCCGCAAGCGCAGCGGGTAGATCGGCGGCGCTTATTTCGGAGCCCGGACCATTTGCGGCGGAGTGTACATTTTGCCAAAGAGCATTGCCGGTAGGTAGATTGGTGGGTGACTTGGCAAGACCCAATGCCGTGAGAAGCAGGGCATCGTAGAACATAGAGGCAAATACGTCGGTTGGGACCACTCCAAACTTGGACTCATAGTTTGAAGCAAACGTTTGGTAAGGGCCGTCGGCGGCATGGGTAGGTGCCACCCCAATGCTCCCGGCAAGCTCGGGCCGCCTGACAAAGAGGTTCTCGTCGCGGAGCGCTTCACCAAAGCGCCAAGCAACGGGCGGGGCGCCTGCAATCTGCCATTCATTGAACAACCCCTCAGCTTCATCAGTCATGGCAAAAAGCGCCACCTGAATGGTGGAACCGTCGGCGGGTAGATGACTTTGAACTTGCTGCCAGGCAGCCTGTGCGCCCGCGCCGTTGGGGTTGAGTTCAACTTCTGCGAGCACGCTGAGATTGGCACCGGATCGCATTGCAACGTAGTTGTTTTTTTGACCCAGTGAGTGAGGGTTATTTGTGTACACCACCACGGCGGGCAGCGATACATCTGCGACGTTGCGCGCCAAAACGGCCGCCTGCCAGGAGGCGGGCGCCACAGTTCTCACTACAAGTTCGCCCCGCTCCAATGGGACAAACCCCGTGGAACTGCCCGATATGGTAAACAGTTCAGCATTGGTAACGGCGGGTAGAGATTGGTTGAGTTCACCCGTGAAACCCGGCCCAATCATGGCGTACACCTCACTTTCTCCAATAGCGGCGGTTTGGTCGGCCGCCGTGGTGGGATCACCCTGACTGTCGTGGTGATCGAGCACCACCGTTCTACCGTCAATACCACCGGCGGCGTTTACTTGTGCGGTCGCCAGTTCTACCGCGTCCCGCCACGTCGTTCCATAGTTGGAATACGTTCCGCTGAGGGGGAAGTTGGTGGCAATGTAAATGGGGTCTTTCTTCTCTTCTTCTGTGTTTGTGCCGGAGCAACCACTCCCCAGTGAAATGAGCGCCGCCATTGCCGCGAGCCTGAGCGGCTCCACTGCGGTAACTTTTTGCGACACCGCAGGGATGTTTCGGGGCGGTAGAGTCAAGCGCCGAAAAGGGTTGGGTAGAAACGAGGTGCGCCGATTCATGACGGGTCTTTCGCAACCGGTTTTTGTGGACCAATGCGCATGGCAATCACCGTGGAGTAGAGCGCTTCTTCGGGGACGGGGCCATACTTTTGGTGGGCGGTGCCAAACCCAACTCCGCAGAGAAAAAAGACAGCTGCAGCGAGAACATCGGCCGCGACGTTGGAATTGCCCGAACGTCCGTATCCGGCGAGAATTTTAACGACCATGGCCAAGAGTCCAATGGCAGAAGCGGCGGTTAACCCACGCATCATATCGCGCAATCCCAAAAACTTGTCGTAAACGGCGCGTTTATCACCCACATAACTTAAACAGATTCCGAGAGCATACCTCGCTTTGTCTGAGTCGTTTGTACCGTCTGGGTAGGCCTGGTCCAATACTTCCATGGCCCGCGCACGAAGCTGGTTGGCTGTCTTTGTGCTCCACCTGGTTGGAAGAAGGCGCGCAAGGCCTTGCATGGCCGTGCCGGCAATGTACGCAAACGCGACGTACCGCAGTTCTGACTGGTCTTTGAGCGCGTTCTGTACAATGACCCCCGTTGCAGGCGATCCGAGGCGCAACAGCTCAACGATCACCGTACCAGGTAGAAGAATGGCAAGGATCTCGTAGGCCGCGTTTTTGAGCAGTTCCAAGACCACTTTTATTTGGTCCACAAAAAACCTCCTGGGTAACTGTGCTTTGGTAAAACGGTTTAAGCTCCCAGAACGACCTCTGACGCGTCATGCCAAAACCCCGACGCGAGTCCGTGTTGGATACGATGTGTCCGGTGGCTGGGCATTTCAGGTCATTGCGAGACGTCTCGGTTTGCTGCGGGTTTTGGGTGACGGTTCACTTCTATTGGTCAATGGGTAAGGTAGTAATATCCACGGGCAACCCGTTGTCACCGTCGTTTGGGTAGGTGGTTTCATACCCATGTTTATCACGCAACTCGTCGCTGTCCCACAGAAGAGCAGGTTCGTTTTTGCAGTTGAAATGCAGGTGGGGAGACGCGCCGCCGAACTGGAGAATGCGGGAGATGGCAAACTTGTCAGGTCGGGTATCTCCACCCGACGAGATCAAGTAATGTTTGCAATTGACGGCTTGGAGAAGGTCTTTTGTAACGTTGGCTTTGCTGCCATGGTGGGGAAGTTTAAACGCAGTCAGGTCAAGTGGGGTGTCTTTTCCAACCATCCGTTCAATAGAAGAGGTGAGTTGATCGGGGTGGGCGTCACCTGCCAAAAGGACGCGATGGCCCTCAAATTCTAGGAGAAATGCAATGCTGCTGCCGTTGGCTTCAGCTTTGTCAACCGGGGTTTTTGTGGTGGCCCATTCTGAAACATTCACGTCGTCACCCAAAACATCTGCCGGCCCTTCTTCTTCTTCTTCGGGTTCAGGTTCGCCGGTCACTTCACCACTTTCACCAATCCCGGCGCGGCCCGTGACGATAATCCACACGTCGCGCAGGCGATCAAGCGCCGCGCGGTAGGGTGAAAAGAGCGTAAGTTTGAGATCTCCCGGTAAGGTGATGGTGGGTAGATCGCCGTCGACGGGAACGACAACAGCATGCCCGTCAAACGCCTGATTCCAGACGAGCCCCTGGTTGGTAATCTCCTCGGTGAGCTTGTCACCCTCTTTGGGGCCAAGTTCGTCTTTGGAGGTGAGTTGTTCAAAGCCGTTAAACCAAATGTCGCCAAACGTGGCGCCGAGTTTTTTGTCTTTGACGAGTTTGAGTGCACCGCCGATGTGGTCGAGGTCGACGTGAGTCACCACAAGCAGCTCAAAAAATCTGTCTTCTTTGGGTAGCTGCAGAATGCGAGCGTGAAGGCCGTCGGGGTAAGATCCGGCATTTCCGCCGTCGATAATGATGCGGTGGGGGCTTTCTTCAGGACCGTATTCAATCCAGAGGGCGTCCCCTTGGCCGGCGCTTAACATTTCAATCTTGAGCATGGGTCACCGTTACAGAAAGAGATTGTTGGGATGACTTGGCTGGGGCGGTAATGAGCCAACCTGAATCGCCGTACGACGAGAGGCATAAGGCCATGAGTTTGCCCTGACTTACCATTTTTTGTTTTGTGCGAAGGAGAGCGTCGCCCATGGCCATGTTGGGGAGGTTACTCAACTCGGCCATTGTGCGAATCAGCTCGGCGGTCACGGGGCCTGCGTCGCGGCCCAACACGGTGGCTACTGTGCCGACAACAAGGGCCGCTCCGCTGTCTTGGAATTGGATGGGTAGATTTTGAAACTCCGTTTCTGAAACCCCGGTGCTGCACCCCACGAGCAATACAACCGGATGGGTAGATTTGTCGGGGTCAACATACGACTCTTTTATTTGAGTAACGGCTGCGAATTGTCCGTTACCAATTTCAATGATATGGCGATCGTTCTCTTTGTCTTTGTGTACAATTAATACAAGCAGCGACGGGTGGGAAGCGACGCCCTCTTTCCAACCGGCCCAGGAGTCGAAAACGCCGACATTGGTACGCGAAACAGCGCGAAGGGTGTCCAACACCGGTTCTGTTGCATTGGCAGACACCGCATTTGCCCTTGTGACCGCAGCAAACTGCGCCTTCCTGAAAATATCCAAACTTTCGCCTGGGCGAGCCCCAATCCGAAAACCAAAGTCGGCCGAGGTGCCTGCGAGCGAGCGTAGGCTGGCAGTTTGTCGTTCTATCACGCTGGTAAGGCCCAAAAATCCCAGGATGCAGATTTTCTCACCGTCTCCCGATTCACACCCGGCGGGGCAAACAACTTTACCAACGGCGTTGGACTTGGAAAGTGAGCCAATTGCTTTGAAGCCCTCCTCACAGAGAGTAGCCCCCAACTCAGGGGCTGGAAAAGTATAGGCCAGTTCAAGAGGCACCAGCTCACCCTCTTTGGCGGTGACGATCTGCCAGCGGCGCGCTTCTTTCAGCCGATTTTTTCATGTCGACGCTGCCCGCTCCACGAAGGATTGCCTGGAATAAACTTGTGCCTCGGGCAGCGATGTTTTCAAACAGCGCGGCTCTGTCTTTCGGGTCAACCTGGTCGGCACTTCGATTGGCAACGGCGGCAAACTGTTTGCCCAAATCCACGACGAACTTGACGGGATCTTCCATGGTGATGAGAGATGCAAAATCGTCGGCGCACGCGGTGATTCGCGGCTCGCCGTTGGTATGATTGCAAACGAGCGCCACATCGAACGGCGTTCTACCCCCGAGGTTTGTCAGGTCGGGCGAAACAACCACTTCAGGTTCGAGGGTGACGGATCCTTTGGCCTCCACCTCTTTGGGTGAAACGGGGGCCTTGAGAAGTGCCGTTTGTAAAACGCGATTTTGGTGAAGGACGGTGATGCGGGCTTCAATTTGGGTAGATTGAGCGTTGGTGGATACGTAAAACGCGACCACTTCTGTGGAGCCTGTCTCGGGGAGTAATACGCGCGTTACCTGGGGTTCAGGCGCGAGGTTGGGCTCGACAAATATGATTGTCAGCTCGTGGACCTTACCGTCGTTGGGGAGCTTTTCATCGGGGAAAGGGTCTGGAAGGTTGACCCAATTGGCATTTGAAAGGCCGATGCGAACATCTACTTGATAAGGCGTATCACGCTGAATAGCTTGGACAAGCTTGGGTTGAGTCAGGTCGGCGACACTGTACACCTGGGCCTGAATGCGGCGAACGGGGCGCGCGTTTTTATTGAGGACGTCCTGCGTGTCACGGTTGAGGGTTGCGATGGTTGTGGCTTCGGCCGACTCGTTGTTGAAATGTGCGTTGGCCAACAGCGCTTGTACTGCACCTTCCAGCTCACCCAAAACGGTTTTAACGCGGTTTCCTTCATCAAACGATTCGTGCCCGGATTTAAGTTCACGCTGAATGCCGAGGCGCGAGAGTACGTGTTCAGTTACGCGAAGTGTTTGATTGCGGTCGCCGAGCGATAGATCGTGAAGGAGCGTTTGGATAACGGAGGGTAGAGCGGCGGTTTTTACAAATCGCTCGCTGGCCGTGAGAAAAGGCGCTTCTTCGTCTTCGTCTCGCACTTGTAACAACGCAACATCCAACGGACGGTTGTGCGACAACTCCGTTATAAGCGCGTCAAACCAACCGCGGTGGCGGGCCGGTTCAATGTGGAGAACAGCAACGGCGGACGCGCGAACGTGTGCTTTGAGGGCGCCGAGGAGCGCGGCTGAAGAGTCATCCCATGTGCCGAAGCCGCCCAACACAAGGACGATCGAGGTGCGAATGGGAAGGGGGTTTGATAATACCTGAAGAAGCGCTGTTTTGAGGTCAAAGGGTAAGATCAGAACGTCGGCATCGACCCCCGAGGTGGGAAGGTTTACAATAGTGGAAAGCGTTTGGTGATCGCGAAATTCTTTTAATTCTTGAGAAAGCGCCTGCGAAGCGGGATCTGACAAAAATCCCACCTTGAGCGGCCAAGACCAGTGCAGATCACCTGAAACATCGTTGTCGAGGGTGTACACTGATCCGGCGCGCACCGACGGATGGCAGAGTTGAGCGGCAATCCAAGGGGCTATGGAAATGGGAAGGTACAGTTCAAATCGGGGATGGCGCCCTCCGAGGATGGAAGCCGTTTTATAGGCATTCGCAAAAAGTGGAGCATCGGCACCTTGAAAGGCAACAAGATCGGTTAGCGGCTCGGGCAGTTGCCATGGCAGTAGAGCGCGTTGTGTACTCAACAGCCTGTGCAGCGTTTGTTGGACAAACGCCTTATCAAACGGAGGCCACCGCTGCGACGCCGCGAGAAAAACCCCTGCACCCGCGAGAGCACAAGCGAAGTCGGCCTCTGAAAGACCGAGGCCCCATGGTCCAAAATCCCTCCGACGAAGAACTCGCATCGGCCCACCTCCAAACTCAGTGAAGCCCGATGAGGGTGTATACCAGGCTCAAGAACGGATAGCAATCGTCCCTTTTTTTCGCGGCCGAGCCGTTCGCGCCGCGGGCTCAGATGAATGAGCGCAATTATCAGGCGGAATTGGTGGGAGCGGGAGCCTCGGCGGTGTACCTTTATGCCGTGGCGTTTGATGGGAAGAATGTTATGGCTCGATCCGCGTGATTTCTACCGAACCTGAGCCCGCGGTTGGGTTGGGGGCATGGGTAGGAAACGGGGCCGGGGGTGTGTCGCCTTTGCCAAATACTCGCCTTAAAAAGCCTTTGGCGTTTTCAATGGCAAGGTAGAACGCCGGCACCACCACGAGCGACAGGAGGGTAGAACTGATAACGCCGCCGATCACAGCGATAGCCATGGGCGCTCGGAATTCGCTACCGTCGCCGCGGGAAACGGCGGTGGGTAACATACCGAGGATCATGGCGGCGCTCGTCATGAGAATGGGTCGAAGGCGCTCGGGTCCGGCTTCGAGAATGGCTTGGTAGGGTGTTTCACCATGTTCTCGAACACGCACAATGGCGCGGTCGATGAGCAAGATGGCATTTTTTGTAACCAATCCCATGAGGAGAATGATGCCGATCATGGCACCCATTGCCATGGTGTTTTTGGTAACGAAAAGGCCGATGATCGCTCCCACGAACGCGAGGGGTAAGGTGAGCATGATGGTGAGCGGGTGGATGAAGCTCTCAAACTGCGAGGCGAGCACCAGGTAGATGAAGATAACGCCCAGAAGGAGAGCGATGCCCATGGAGCTGTTGGTTTCGGTCATTTGTTTGATCTGACCGTCGTAGGTGATCACCACTCCGGGCGGGAGTTTGAGGGCGTCGATTTTGGGTTTCAGCTCCGCTACAATGTCACCCAGCGACCGACCGCGTGGGGTGGCCCAAACCGCGACCTGACGGGTTCGACCCTCGCGCTCGATCACTTGAGGACCGGCACCGCGGCTGAGCGTGGCCACGTCACCCAAGGCGACAATGCCCTTTGGGGACCACAACTTGATACGTGACAGGTCTTGCTGCGAGGCGCGATCTTCAGGTCTTATGCGAACAACAACGGGAATTTCATCTTTGCCGAGGCGGAGTTTGGTGGCTTCTTCACCTTCTACCGCGGTGCGCAGAGCCATGGCAACCTGAGCGACGGCAATGCCTTGATCCGCCGCACGTTGGCGGTCTACAGCCACTTTCAACTCAGGCATGCCGGGAGAGTATTTGACCTGAATGTCGGCAACGCCGGGCGTGCTACCCAACGCGTCGGCGATCTGACCCGCCACGGGAACGATGTCTTCGTACCGTTCACCGTTGGCCATGATCATGATGGCAGCTTGAACACCCGCTCCTTCGATAAATGCAGGGTCGGTGACGACAATTTTGGCATTGGGTAACTTACCGCAAATTTCTCGACTTTTATCTTTGAGTTGAAGAAGGGTTATGGTTCGTTGGCTCTTGGGACCGGCCAAAATTCGAAAGCGCGCTTTGTTGGTTTCAGATTCAGGGCCGAGGGTGGTAAGAATTGTGCGAACCACCGGGATTTGAAGGATTTCGGCCTCGGCCTGACCGGCCAGGCGGCTTGTTTCTTCGAGGGAGGTACCGGCGGGCAATTCAATATCCACGTTCCACTGACCGCGGTCTTCCGGGTTGACGAAGTCAGACCCCATGATGCCGGCGATTTGACCCATGCCAACGAGCGATGCGATGGCAAGACCGCCGACAATCAACTTGTGGTTGAGCGTCCAGCCCAGCACGCCGCGATACGTTTCGTCCATGGCGCGAAAAACGTACTCAAACGGGCGTTTGATCATGGCTGTAAAGCCGTCTTTTTTGCTGTGATCAACGGTTTTGGAAAACCGGGAACTCAACATTGGGTCGAGGGTAAACGCGACGAAGAGGGAGATGAGTACCGACGCTGCAACGGTAAGACCGAACTGTCGAAAGAACTGGCCGACAATGCCATCCATGAATGCGACCGGCACGAAGACGGCCACAATTGTCAGAGTGGTGGCGAGCACGCTGAGGGCGATTTCTTGGGTACCGCGCTCCGCGGCTTCCATAGGTGGAACGCCTCTCTCCAGGTGCTTGAATATGTTTTCACGCACCACGACGGCGTCGTCGATGAGGAGGCCAATCGCGAGCGAAAGGCCGAGAAGCGTCATCATGTTGAGGGTAAAGCCCAACGCGTACATCATGAAAAATGTGGCGATGACGCTTGTGGGTAGAGCGAGCGCGCTGATGAGGGTAGAGCGCAGATCGAGCATGAAAACGAGGATGATGAGAATGGCCATGGCGCCGCCGAAAACGATGGCGATCTCAACCTCGTGAGCGTTTTCGTTGATAAACGAAGATTGGTCGAAAATAAGGGCCGAACTCATTCCCGTTGGGAAGCCCTTTTCAAGCTTGGCGAGGCGTTCTCGAACGGCGTCCGCGATTTCTACCGTGTTGCGGCCCGACTGCTTTTGTACTTCAAACGCAACGGCTTCTTGACCATTGACTCGAATGCGGGTGCGCATGTCGGCAAACCCGTCGGTGACGGTTGCCACGTCGCGAAGTTTAACGGCCGATCCGTCGCGCGCGGTGGTCACAGAAAGGTCGCGCACTGCGTCTACGTTGGGTAGTTCACCCACGGAGCGAACGGCAATTTCACGCGCACCTTCATCGAAGCGGCCGGCGGGTACGTTGAGGTTTGACGCGCGAAGCGCCATGACCACGGCGTCCGGTGGAATGCCAAGCGACTCCATACGGGCGGGGTCAAGGTCAACTCGAATTTCACGCGTGGCTCCACCCTTGACCTGAACCGCCGAAACACCGTCTACCTGTTCTAAGGACGGTTTGATAACGTCTTCAGCGTATTTTCGAACCTCACTCAGCGGTTTGTCGGCTTGAAGAGTATAGGAAAGAATGGGCGTTTGCGAAACGTCAAGCCTTGAAACAACTGGGTCGCGCACATCTTTTGGAAGCTTGAAACGCGCTTGAGCAACGCGTTCACGCGCTTCTGTGGAGGCGACCTGAATGTCTACGTCAAGCTTGAAAATAAGCATGACGACCGACACGCCTTCTCTGGAGAAAGAGCGCACTCGGTCGATGCCGTTGATGGAGATAACAGCATCTTCAAGGGGCTTGGTGACCTGATTTTCAACGTCGCCCGGGCCTGCACCTGGGTAGACAGTGGTCACCACAACGAAGGGAAACTGCACGTCGGGAAACAGGTCGGTGCCAAGCCGCGACAGGCCGACAAGTCCGAGAATGACAAGTGCGGCCGTCACCATGACGGTGAAGACGGGCCGTTTGATAGCAACCGAGGAGAGTGTCATGTCAGGTGCCTCTTGTCAGGGCGCTTGGGTAGGTGAAGCGGTGGGCTCCGCGCCGGGCGAGGACGCCGGCGCGGCTGCGGGTTTGGCGGTGGCAATGGTGAGGGGTTGACCGTCTACCATTTCACCGCTGGGCGAAACGAGGACAACGTCTTTTTCGGTGAGCCCTTCTCGCACGAAGAGGGTGCCGTCGGCGGCTGTATCAAGGACAACATGTTTGATTTTGGCCGCCCCGTTTTCTACCGTTACAATTTCATCCTGCGAACCGGGCTTGCGGGCGGTGCCGGGCAGACTGAGAACCGAAATTTCACGCGGAACGGCGATTGTAGCCCGCACAAATGCCCGGGCAAACAAGGGTTCTGGCCCGCTATTTGGAATTTCAGCGACCATGGGTACACGCCTTGTCATTGCGTCGAGCGACGGCAATACGGCGGTGACCTTACCCTTTCTACCATCCACCTCGATCTCGTCGCCGACCTGAACGAGATGCGCATCACCTTCAGTCAGCGTTGCGTTGAGTTTGAGTGTGGTTGTATCTTCAATGTGGAAAAGCGGCATTCCGGGGCCGACAATGGCACCAATGCCGGCGGGGACACGCGTAATCAGGCCGGCGAACGGCGCTGTGAGGGTGGCATTGTGAACTTGTGTACCCGCGAGCCGGGCCTGAGCACGGGCGCCTGCGAGTTGAGCTTCAGCGAGCTTGACGCGCTGGTCGGTGGTTGTTTTTTCAACTTCACTGATGGCGTTTGTTTCAAACAGTTTGTCGACGCGGCGCTTTTGATCCATGGCCATTTCAAGCTGAATTTCAGCCGCGCGAACACCGGCTGTTGCCGCTTGAGACTGGGCCGACGCTTCCGACGCTTCCACATTGGCGAGGAGTTGACCAGGCTTTACCAAGGCGCCGACTTCAACGTGTACCTTGGCCAACTTTCCACCCAACTTGAACCCCACATCGGCTTCTTGCGCGGGGGCAAGTGAACCCGTTGCAAGCACGACGGGGCGCCATGTGGCGGGCTTGGGTGAAGTGACAGTAACCGCGGCCTGCTCTTTTTTGGCGTTGGCATCTTTTGCCTGCGTCTGAACAACAGCCGCACGGTCGGCGAGCGTTTCTTTGACGCGCACGCCGATGAGGACTGCGAGGCCGATAACCGCGGAAGCCGCAAGCACAGCCGCCACACGACCGCGACGCGGGCGGGGGGTTTGCGTGGGCACTTGATTCATAACGCGTATCTCCAGAGTGACCTTTGGGTCAAGAATGGGCGGGGGACGAAAGAGGCCGCGCGAGAAGCCCGCGCGTGAACAGATCGAGGAGTTGCCGACACCAGGCTGCGATGTCGGGCTTTTTGTCGCAACGAATGAGATCTTGAATGAGGCGCTCGTACGCGCCCGCGATGAGCCCCGACACTACTTTGGGGTCGATATCGGTGCGATACAGGCCTTTTTCAACGAGTCGGCGAATCCACTCTTCGCTGAGTGTGCGGGTGCGTTCGCGAAATTCGTCGACCAAATAAGCGTGAGGAGTGCCGCCGCCGCCTTCAAGCAGCATTCGCATGAGGCCGCGGCTCTGCCAACAAACTTCAAGCAGGGTGATGTCGTGGGCCATGCCCGCTTCAAACAATTCTTCGGCCGATGAAGGGGTTTTTGATGCAAATTCGGCCGCGTCGACACAGGCGGCGATGCGCGCCAAAAAGCCCTCGACGATGGTGCGGTAGCAGTCTTCTTTGCTGTCGAAATGGAGATAAAAGGCGCCTTTGGAAACGCCGGCGCGCGCTGTGATGGCTTCCACTTTGGCGGCGGAAAGGCCACGTTCAGCGAACTCGGCTTCGGCTGCGCGCAGAAGCTCGATCTTGGCTCGGTGGTCGGCAAGGCGAGGCATAGTTGACCGGCCGGTCAATTATGGGATAACGACCCGCCGCGTCAAGCGTTGAAAATAAAATCTCTTGATCCCAGAGACGTTCAACGCTCTCGGGACTGCGCTTCGCGGAACCGCTCCGTGCCTCCTAGGTAACTTCCCTTTAGCGGAACGTTCTGCAAGGCACGGATCCAGTCTTGTCGAGACGTTTGGGACACCCTTGCCCGTCGCCAAGCGGAAAAGCGAACAGCGTGGCGCGTCGGGTTCTCCAGATGGAGTTCTGTGGCGAGCGCAGCCACGACGAAAACGAGAGACCGGCGAGACCGGTGGATGGCGACGTGATGGACATCTCAAGTCGCCGGACCTCCCAGAACGGGCTCTTTTCTGCTGCATCGACAACTCAACCGCAACGAGTTACTCGCCGTTCGAATGAGGCGCATGCGCCGCTGGGGAACTCCGTGGTAAAGAGACGTCACAGGGGTCGAACCGCGTCCGGTCATGGCATGACGTCTCGCCTGTCGCTCAGGGTCGTGAGCCGATCGCCGCAAGAGAGTTACCCAGGAGAGTTCGTCAGGGTGACGACAGAATAACCGACGGCGACAGTGTCTCCGGGGTTTTGATAAGAGTGGCGTTGGTCGCCGCGGAAAACAACCACATCGCCGGGGGAGAGTTCCCACCGTTCGCCGGCAACCAGCAGGACGAGCCGGCCGCGCTCACAGGTTAGATATTCACGCGTACCAACAGTGTGGGGTACACCCGGCATTCTACCCTTGGGGGGAAGTTCAATCCTGTCGATTTCCATGCCCGGGATTGGATCGGGGAGCAGCTTGCGTACACATGCATCGCCGGGTGAGCGCGTGGGTAGAGAACCTTTGGGATAACGGCGCAGTTCTGCCTTGGGCTGGGAAAGAATTTCACCCAACGTGACACCGAGCGCTTGGGCCGCTCGGTGTAAAACGCTGAGTGTTGGGTTGCCTTCGCCCGATTCTAAATGGGTCCACGTGGCGCGCGGCATACCGGCCATTTTGGCCATTTGCAGTTGGGTAAGGCCGCGCGCTTCACGCAGGGTGGCAAGATTTTCGGCGAGCCGCGCGGCGATGGTCGGGTCGCCGAGCGTCTCCCCCGTGGGCTTGCTTTTCACTCGGCATCTAGCCTGTAGACGGTTCCATTCAGGCTGGTGATGTACACATTGCCGAGGGAATCCTGACCAAACGAAACGAGGGAACCGGGAGGATTGAGGTCGGCGGTGTTTTCAATTTTGTCTTGAATGGAGGTTCCATTCCAGGTGAAAGACCACACTTTTCCAGAGCAATAGTCGCCGTAGAAATACCTTCCACGAAGGGCGGGAATGGCACTGGATCGATAAATGAAACCACCGGAGATGGAGCAGTTTCCAGATGAGTGGGTGTACTCATCAACCGGGGGGACAAAGCTTGCGAGTTGTTCATTATACCCGGGCGTGTTGGAAGAGTACACCTGGGTACCTTCCATATATTTCCAACCGTAATTTTTTTGTCCGGTGCTCTTTGCCTCAATGTCAACTTCTTCAACCGCGCCCTGCCCCACGTCGCCGATGTATAGATCGCCGTTGCACGGGTCAAATGCGAAACGCCACGGGTTGCGAAGGCCAAAGTCCCAAATTTCAGGTTTGACAGCACCCTGGGTGGGATTTCCAGCCGGGATGGCTGTCATGTTGCCGGGCGGTATGGAATAGGGGGTTGTGGAAACATCGATACGCAGAATCTTTCCCCAGAAGGATGAAAGATCCTGAGCATATCCAAAGGGTCCGTGGGCGTCGCCTGCGCCGCCGCCGTCGCCTAGACCGATATACAACATCCCATCAATGGGTGAGAAGTCGAGCATGCCGCCGTTGTGATTGCCTTGTGTATCAAAAACGGTGAGGAGCTTTTGAGTTTCAACACCAAAGCCGTTGGCGTCGGCCACGGCGTTGTCGGCGTCGGCGCTCTTGAACTCAACAATGTTTTGGTCGCCGCTGCTTCCACCCTGGTTGTTTTTGTCGGTATAAAATACGAAAAAACGCCCGTTTTGCTGGTAGTCAGGGTGGAAGGCGAGCCCGAGGAGGCCGCGCTCATCGCCACCGTTGGGTTGGCGAACGCGGTCTGAAATGTCGAGGTAAGGTTTGTCGGAGAGTACACCGTTTTTGACGATCCAAATCTTACCTGTTTGCTCAACAACGAAGAGGCGTTCCGTGTCGCCGGGAGCGCCGCGAACAAGCACGGGGCGGTTCATCCCGGTAATAACGGGGGGTAAGCTTGAGGGCGGGGGCTCCACCCGTGGGGGGGGAACAGTCAAACGAGCCGACGGGGCCACCTCCCGTGCCGGTGGTGGTTGTGGAGCCGCCGGTGCTGGAAGTGGAACCGGCGGAGCCGCCTGTTCCGCCTGTCCCCGCAGTGCCGCCGGTGGAGGTTGTGTTACTTCCAGCCGTGCCGGTCGAAGTGGTACCCGCGCCGGTACCGCCGTTTCCGGCCGTCCCCGAGGTGGTTCCACCGCCGCCGGTGGAGGTAGAGTCACCGTCACACGCGGTGAGCGCAAAGAGAGGTGAAGTTACAACCGCTGCAAGAAGCGAGACGCGCAAAAGGTTCATGCGCGCATCTTACCCTGGTCCCCAAAGAAGCGATAAGAAGATGTGCCCGCTCCGGCCTAACTTTAGAGGCCGATGGAACCGCGGTATACCCAACCGGTTTTGTTGCCCGATTCGACTTTATACCAATCGTTCTGACGGCCGACGAGTTTCACCTTTGTGCCGCGGACAAGGCGCGCGACCACATCACCGTCTTTGGGATCTTTGCGGAGAAGGGCTGTGTCCCACGCCACAACGGCACTGCCTGTAACACCGGTTTCGCTTGTTGTTTGTCCGGCGGGCTTTTCATCATCGCCGTCGTTTGCACCGGGTTTGGGCTCTTCTGCGGGCTTTCCGGCTTTTGCGAACGTGAGTTGATAGGCCAATGTGTACCGCGTGTGTTTGTGCGGCACCTCCTCAAGGGGGAGATTGGCCATTTCTTTGGCGGCACATTGGAGAATGCCTTGGACAGTGGAGGAGGGCAGACTGTTTTTCTTGCCCTTGGTAACGTGCACTTCTTTCTTTTCAAAGTGCACTTCAAACCCGATGTTGAGTTTGCCTTCAAGGCCGATGGCAGCCGGGCATTTGCTCAGTTCTTTGAGTTTGGGAACAACGAGCTGGTCAATTTGAAGTTCGCCGCAGCTCTCTTGTTTTTTGCCCTTCTTATCAAAGCAGCGCTGGATTTTACCGGTCCCGACAGCGACTGTATCGGAGGGCGGATTTTCGGCCGGTGTGGGGGCGACGACGGAGCCTGCACCGGTGGGCGCAGCGGTGGGAGCCTGAGAAGGGGCAGCCGATGCCGATGCCGACACCGATGCTTCAGCGGTGGGGCGGCTGTCAGACGGTGCGTGGGGCCCAACGTGTACACCTGCAAGGCGAGGCCAGGCGATGCCAATCACGAAACCGGCGGCGGCCACCAGCCCAACCCTCGACCAGATCGGTCGGCCGTCGGTGGGGCCGGGAATGTCGATCTGGAGGGGGCGTTCGGCTTTGGCCATGTGAAGTGCGTCGGTTAGCACATGGCCGGAGGGGAAAGCAAAAAAGCGTGAATTGGCTCCCCCGCCCGAGCGAGCGAGCGCGCGAAGCGAGCCGGGCTTGGGGGAGAAGCGGGCGAAGCCCGCGTGTGGGGGCAGGGCTTGGGCTAATCGGCGTTTCGGATGAGTTGCGCGTAGAAACGGACGTGTTCGCCAAAGTTTTGAACGCTCACGCGCTCGTTGGTGCCGTGGAAGCGAGCGCGATCTTCGTCTTTCATGCGCTGCGGACTGAACCGATACACGCCGTCGGCGACGCCCTGGTATTGATAGGAGTCGGTGGAGCCGAGAACCAGTGACGGGGCAACAATCGAGTCGGGCACAATCTGTCGAATGGCCTTTTCAATTGCTTTATAGCCCGGGCCGTTGAGGTCACTCACGCTCGAAGGTTCTTTGAGTGTGCCGCCCTGAAGGACTTGCACTTTGACTCGACTGTCACTGATGACACGATTGACGTGTTCAATGACGGATTGGGTGGAGTCGCCTGGGAGAATACGGAAATTTACGACCGCGCGGGCGCGCTTTGGCAACACGTTTTCTTTAACACTCCCTTCGAGAATTGTGGGAGCCGTTGTGGTGCGCAAAATGGCATCTGTGGCAGGGCTTCCCGACAACACCCTTTTGGCAATGGGAGATAGAAGCCAAAGGTTGGAGAGAATAAGCCTGTTTCCAAATGGCATTTCAGGGGCGAGGGTTTCAAAAAGCAGCTTTGCAGGCCCCTCAATTCGAGCGGGCATGGGGCTATTTTCGAGGCGCAAAATGGCTGCGGCGAGCACACCGGCAGTTGTGGGTCTGGGCGGCATGGATGAGTGTCCACCCTGCGTTTCGGCGATTAGCTCCAGGCTGACATACCCTTTTTCGGCAAGGCCGATGAGAGCGACAGGGCGGTCGATGCCTTTTAGAATACCCTGAGTGATCACCATGCCTTCGTCCATGACAAAGGAGGCTCGCACGTTGCGCGAGGCGAGGAGTTCCACAATTGCACGAGCGCCTTTTTGACCGCCTATTTCTTCATCGTGGCCATACGCCAGATAGACAGTTCGACTGGGTGTGTACCCTGCGGCGAGCAATGCTTCTACGGCTTCAAGCTGCCCAATCACGCCGTTCTTGAAATCAATTGACCCGCGGCCCCAGACGAAACCGCCCTCAATTGCGCCTGAAAAGGGCGGCTTTTCCCACTCCGCTTCGGTTCCGGGCTCCACGGGCACGACGTCCATGTGGGCCATTAAGATGATGGGCTGTTTGGAGGCGTCTTTGCCTTTCCATGTGTACAGAAGGCTGCGCTCGTTGACGATCTCGCGCGTGAGGGTTTGGTGAACTTTGGGGAACATCTCTTCGAGGGCTTTGTGAAGCCCGGCGAATGCGCCGCCGTCGATTTGGGCGGGATCTTGGAGCGAAACCGTTTTGAAAGTGATGGCGCGCGCGAGATGTTCGGCGGCTTTGGCTTCATCGAGGGCGAGCGCGTCGGCCGCAGTGGCGGGGAGTTGGCGACTCTTGGTTGTGAGGGCGTTGGCCGTGAGAATGAGGAGCAAAAGGAGGAGCGCGAGACCCAAAAAACGAAACGCGCGTCCCGCGCGGCTTCGAGGCTTGGTCGACTTTGAAGAACCGGCCGCGCTCGATGTTTGATCGTGCGATTTGGAGGATGCTTTTGAGTCGTCGGACACGTTTGCTTTGGTGTCGACGTCTTTGCCCGCCTCGGTCATCGCGCCATGATGGCCGAAACGGGCCCGACAAAGCTACTTCTGTGCGGCGGGCGACAGTTCGATCCGTGCGTCTTCAATCACGGGATTGGCAAGAAGTTCGTCGGCCATTTTGGCAAGCTCGGTTTTGATTTGATCGGGGGACTTTGGGGCTTCGTCGTCAAACTCAATTTCAACGAGTTTGCCAACGCGGACGTCGCGTACACCTTCAAAACCGAGAACCGACAGCGCGCGTT
Source organism: Polyangiaceae bacterium (assembly GCA_016712345.1). Classification (GTDB taxonomy): domain Bacteria; phylum Myxococcota_A; class Polyangia; order Polyangiales; family Polyangiaceae; genus JADJRH01. Next base: position 4,476,325 of record JADJRH010000001.1, on the reverse strand, counting down.
TGATTGCGTCACCCTGCGGATCGAGCACTTCACGTTTGAGTCGAACGAAAACTGTCGCCTTCACGCGGCGAGGTAGACCACAAAAAGCCTCGCGCTGCACGCGGTTTGAGAGACACTAGTGCACCGATTCCGTAGAACTGATGGGTTCAGATGAATTGCAGCAAGGGTTCGTTGCTCTATCAACTCGGTGCACTAGGGCCGCGCCTGCGCGGCCGGGGTGTGGGGCGAATGCCCCACGGAAACAAAACTAGTACCGCGATTTCGAGCGCTGCGAAGCAGCGGCAATCAACCCATCGGGTTGATTGAATCGCGGTACTAGTACCGCGTGTCAAAAGTCCTGCCGGACTTTTGGCGCCGCTGACGCGGCGCGCTTCGCGCACGCGGCACTAAGGCGAATGGAAGCGCGCGCGAAGGATCTCGCTTAACGCGCGTGCGATGTCGACGGTGGTGAGCACGCCGACAACGTGTTGATTGTCCATGACGACGGCCGACCCGTACTTGTGTTCGGCCATGGCGGCCGCCACTTCGTCGAGCGGGGCGTCGGGCGCAACGGTGTACGGATTGCCGCTCATCGCGTCTTCCACGGTCACTTCGTTGGGATTGACGTCTTTGAGCGTTTCAACAAGGTGAAGGTCGCGATCGGTGAGAACGCCGACGAGCTTTCCGCCGTTCAGCACCGGCAAGTGGCGAATGGCGTACTTGGACATGATCGCGTGCGCATGCACAAGCGGCTGATCAAGGCCGATCGTGTGGGGGCTCGTCGTCATGTACTTGTCGACTCGGGGGATTGATTTCATGGCACCCTCAGAAAATGTCGAAGGTCGCCGAGCGCTCAGCGACCAATGGCACCGTGGAACGTGGTGAACGATAAGCGCCGTTTCGCCGAAGTCAGTGAGCCGCCGCGGCATCGGACTTGTTTGAACCACCGAGCCCGCGAGCTGCATTCGCCCCGAAGGCAAGGCCAATTGCAATGAAGCCATAGGCCGCCCACTTGGCGTGATGATGAATGGAGACCGTCAGCCCAACGGCGTAGAGGAAAAAGACCAACGGGAGAATGATCGCTGAGATCGCAACAAAGCTTGGTCGCTTGTCGATAGCCATGGCCAGCGCCGTGAGAGTTAGAACAACGCTCCCGAGCAGCGACACGCACATGAGCGCGATGCCGGTGGCATCGTGCATGGTTGCTGATAGGCCACCGCCGGCGAGGGCGACCAAAATGCCCACCGACAGAATACGCCCATGGGTTGTGCTCGAAAGTTCGTTCATTTGTTGCGTGCGCCTCCTCACAAGCTGCGCAGCACCACCCGTGCCACATGCGAGACGGCCAACGCCGCGCAAGAAGGGACGCAGGATCCGCGGGTGCATTTCGTATTGGGGATGCACCGTGCAACGAACCGTCTGCGCCGTTGCGCATCGGTTGCACCGTGATGTGAAACGGTGCGAATTGCAGATCTCGAATCACGCCGCGGTTTTTGCGCAACGAGACGTGGCGTCGAACTTGCGAAGAGAGGAACTGACCTCCACGCCTTCCCTGTAAACGACCGGGCGCGGCGTGAGTGAAGGAGGCACCCATGGCTGCAATCGAAATCCGAAAGATTCTGGTGGGGCTCGATTCGTCGCCGCGTGCGTCCAACGTGATCGAAACAGCGCTCGCGTTGGCGCAACGTTTCGGCTCGCAGCTCATTCTCTGCAACGCAGTGGGTATTCCGTTTGATTTCCCCGCCGATGCGTTGGGCCTTTCGCCCACAGCGCTTCCGGGAATCATGGAAGAGGCGGCTCGCCGCGACCTTGAAGCGCGCGCGCGATCGCTGCCGCCCGACGTGCCGCATAAAGTGGACGTGCAGATCGGAACGCCTTGGCAGGTCATCTGCAACCTCGCCAAAGAAGAAGACGTGGATCTGATCGTGATCGGATCTCACGGTTATTCAGGGCTCGATCGGGTGATTGGGACAACGGCCGCGCGGGTGGTCAACCACGCCGATCGACCGGTGATGGTGGTGCGCGCGAAAGCGGGCGCCGGCGCATAGTCGAGCGAGACGACCGTGGACGAACCGCGCAAAGGATGGCCAACCGAGGAGAACGTGGCGCGCGAAACCCTTTACGGAGAACTGAAGCGCTACGTTCGCTTCGCGGAAGAAGACACGGCCCTTCTGCGCGCCCTGCGTCCGCATGCGGCTCCGCACTTTGTGAGAATCGCGCGCGACTTCTACGAGCGCGCACGCGAGCACGAAGAAGCGGCGGCGGTGTTCACGGGGCCGGAACAGGTCGAGCGTCTGAAGAGTACACTTGTTCGGTGGATGGACCGGCTGCTGTCGGGTCCGCACGACGAACACTACTTTGACGAAACGGCCAAGATTGGTCGTGTACACGTGCGCGTTGGGCTGCCGCAGCGCTACATGTTCACGGCCACCGCGCTCGTTCGCCACGAACTCTGCAAGATCGCAACGGAGAACATGGGCGATCAAGCTCCGGCCGTCGCAAGCGCCCTTCATCGCGCGCTCGATCTGGAGCTGGCGGTGATGCTCGAAACGTATCGGGATGCGTTCGTGGCGCGCATTCAAAAAGCCGAGAGGCGTGAGCGCGCGGAAGTGGATCGGGCGCTCGCGCGCATGGAGCATCGGTACACACAGGCGGTGGAGCTGTCGCGCGTGCTTGTGGTGGGCCTCGACGACGATGTTCTGGTTCGCATGATGAATCGAGAGGCGGAACGTGTGACGGGTTACGCGCGCGATGAAGTTCTCGGCGCGGACTTCGTGAACATGTTTGTGTCCGAACCACTGCGGCGAACGCACGGCGCGACTTTCCGAAAAGCGGCGCGAGGCGAGGCGCTCGAAAGCGACACGCTTCGAACAACGTTGCTCACGCGCGCCGGCAAAACACGCGACGTTGAATGGCAGCTTGCGTACTCACCGAGTGAGGCCGACGACGAGGTCGTTCTGTTCGCCATTGGGCGCGACACAACCGATGAAGATGCTCTTGCGGCACGCGTTCTTCAGAGCGAGAAGCTCGCGGCGGTGGGTACACTTGCGGCGGGCCTTGCCCACGAAATTCGCAACCCACTCAACGGTGCAAAACTGCACGTGACATTTTTGGAGCGCGGCCTCGCCAAGAGCGGGAGCAACCCCGACATGGTGGACGCGCTTCGAACAGTTCGCGACGAGATCGCGCGCCTTTCGGGGCTGGTGACAGACTTTCTAGACTTTGCGCGGCCTCGCCAAAATCACCGCGCGGCAACTTCAATGCGAGCGCTCTGCGAACGCGCGGCCCAAGTGGTTCGCCCGGAGGCCGCCGCCGAAGGGGTTCGTGTGGAGGTGGACTTGCCCGGCAACGACATCGTTTTGAGCCTCGATGCCGGGAAGATGGAACAGGTTATTTTGAATTTGGTTCGCAACGCGATTGAAGCCACGGCCCCCACAGGCGGCGGCCTCGTGTCAATTCGTGTTCGGAGGGAAGCAAAAGGGCGGTGCTTGAAGTGGTGGACAACGGGCCCGGACTTTCGGACTCATCGGCCCCCATTTTTGATCCGTTCTTTTCAACAAAACCGCGCGGGACGGGGCTCGGATTGTCGATTGTTCACCGAATTGTGAGTGACCATCACGGCACGATTGACTACGAGAGCGCGCCGGGTCGCACTGTGTTTCGAGTGGTATTGCCTATCGGCGCCAAGCCCGGCTCAGAACGGGGCGAGGAACCACCCGCGTAATAGTGCTTCCTTCCGCAGTAACCCTCACCTCAGAATGTCTCTGCCATGAACAAAGCCCATGTACTGGTAGTCGATGACGAGCCCAGTGCACGCACCGGCCTCGAGAAGCTCCTTCGGCAAGAAGGCTACGAAGTGGCCGTCGCCGAAGACGGGATGACGGCCCTGACGCGAGCGCAGGAGCGTCCGCCGGATGTCGTCATCACCGACCTTCGTATGCCGCGGATGGACGGCGTGGAGCTGCTGCGGCGTCTCCACGATCAAGATCCGCACCTGCCGGTGATTGTGGTCACCGCGTTTGGTGAAGTGGCATCGGCCGTTCAAGCAATTCGCGAGGGGGCCGAAGATTACCTGACCAAGCCAATCGATTTCGACGCGCTCACGCACGTGATCTCGCGCGCTCTTGAACGACGCGAGCTTCGCCTTGAAACGGAGAATCTGCGGCGTCACTTGTACGAACGCGACGGCGCCGGGCTTGAAGGGCTGCTCGGCGCGAGCCGCGCGATGCAAAAGGTGTATCGACTTGCGCGGCAGGTGGCGGGCGCCAAAGCAACGGTGCTCATCACGGGAGAAAGCGGCACGGGCAAGGGCGAATTGGCTCGCGCGATCCATCAGCGGGGCTCTCGGGCAAAGAACCCATTTGTAACGCTGCACTGCGCGGCGCTCGCCGAAACGCTGTTGGAGAGCGAGCTTTTCGGCCACGAAAAAGGCTCGTTTACAGGCGCGGATCGACGGCGCGTCGGCCGGTTTGAACTGGCAAACGGCGGCACGTTGTTTCTTGATGAAGTGGGCGAAATCCCCATGCCAACGCAGGTAAAGCTGTTGCGCGTCCTTCAGGATCGCACCTTCGAACGCGTGGGCGGCGCTGAAACGCTGGAGGCCGACGTGCGCCTGGTCGCCGCGACGAACCGCGATTTGGCGGCGGACGTGCAAGAGGGTCGTTTTCGCGAAGACCTTTATTACCGGTTGAATGTGGTGCGCATTGAAATGCCGCCTCTTCGGCTTCGCGAGGGGGATGTGCTTTTGCTCGCAAATCACTTTTTGCGAAAGTACACAGCGGAAAACAAGAAAACGATCACGGGCTGGAGTGACGGCGCGCGCGCCAAAATTCTCGCTCACAGTTGGCCCGGCAACGTTCGCGAGCTTCAAAACGCGATCGAACGCGCGGTGGTGTTGTGTGAGGGATCGATCATTGAAGCCGATGATCTGCCGACTGACGTGGCGCCCGTTTCGCGCGGCGGCGGTATTCGCGTTCCCGGATCCACAATGTCTGAGATCGAGCGCTTCGCGATTTTGTCCACGCTCGAAGCGGTGGGTGGTTCAACCACCAAAGCGGCTGAAATGCTCGACATCAGCGTTCGAACCATTCAGTACCGTTTGCACGAATACGGCCTTGCCAACAAAGAGCGCGAGAAAGACAAAGAGAAGCGTCACCCGGATCAGAAACCTCCTCAATAGCGTCTCACTTCGCCAAAAACTCGACTCGGCCTTTTCTAAATTCAACGCCTGAAAATCGGTGGAGTGGTATCGGCTGCGACGCGATACTCGGGCCGCATGACTGCCACACTGCCAACAACCGAGATGGAGCGGGCCTATCTGGCGGGCGACGCGACCTATCGAGGTCTGTTTTTTCTGGGTGTAAAAACAACCGGAATCTTCTGCAATCCGGGTTGTCCCGCAAAGAAGCCGCTTCCGAAAAATGTGGAGTATTTCGGCTCGGCGCGGGACGCGATGACGGCTGGTTATCGGCCTTGCAAACGCTGTGAACCGCTTCGAAAAGAAAATGAACCCGACTGGATCAAAACCCTTCTGACGGAAGTGGAACGCGACAAGGCGGCGGGCATTAAAGATAGTGAATTGGCGGAACGGGGTTTTGATCCGACCACGGTTCGCCGCTATTTTCAGCGAACCTATGGAATGACATTTCAGGCTTTCATGAGGGCGCGGCGTTTGTCACAAGCCATGACTGTCATTCGCGAAGGGCGCGGGATTGATGATGCGGTTTTTGAAAGCGGGTATGAATCGCACAGCGGTTTCCGTGACGCTTTTGTGAGGGCATTTGGCAAAACTCCGGGAAGCACGCCTGTTGAAGAGCGGGTGTTTGTGAGCCGTATTCAAACCCCTTTAGGCCCAATGGTGGCGGCGGCAACAGCCGAAGGAGTGTGCCTGTTGGAGTTTGCCGACAGGCGCATGTTGGAAAAGCAACTGACAACGGTGGGAAAGCTTTTTGGCGGCCCGTTTGTGCCGGAGAGAAACAGCCACCTGGAGCGGTTGAATGACGAGTTGACCGCCTATTTTGAAAAGAAGCTCATTCGGTTTAACGTGCCTCTCGTGTTCCCGGGAACACCCTTTCAAAAGCGGGTGTGGGAGGCTTTGTTAAACATTGAACATGGTCAAACCCGTTCATACGAAGAACTGGCAACGTCAATAGGCGACTCGAAAGCGGTTCGAGCGGTGGGCCACGCAAATGGGCTCAACCGAATTGCGATTGTGATTCCGTGTCACCGAGTGGTGAACAAAAATGGCAAGCTCGGTGGCTACGGCGGAGGTCTGCGGCGGAAAGAGTATTTGTTGGCGCTTGAAAAAGCAGGCGAAGTCCAGATCGCCTCGCAATGACCTGAGACGTCTCGATTCCTGACACGTTGTAATCAACACGGAGTTCCCCAGCGGCGCATGCGCCTCATTCGAACGGCGAGTAACTCGTTGCGGTTGAGTTGTCGATGCAGCAGAAAAGAGCCCGTTCTGGGAGGTCCGGCGACTTGAGATGTCCATCACGTCGCCATCCACCGGTCTCGCCGGTCTCTCGTTTTCGTCGTGGCTGCGCTCGCCACAGAACTCCATCTGGAGAACCCGACGCGCCACGCTGTTCGCTTTTCCGCTTGGCGACGGGCAAGGGTGTCCCAAACGTCTCGACAAGACTGGATCCGTGCCTTGCAGAACGTTCCGCTAAAGGGAAGTTACCTAGGAGGCACGGAGATCACGGAGATCCACGAGTTTTTTTGTATTTTAGGCTGCAATAGGCTTGCACAGCCTGACCGATCCCTTGTCAGGTTTGGGATCGCGGATGATGTGTACCCATAGCAGCCAAAGAAACAAAATCCTCCGTGACTCTCCGTGTCCTCTGTGATTCCGTGGTGAAGAGACGTCACAGGCATCCAAACGTGCCCGGTCGTTGCGTGGTGGTGTCAGTTACCCAGGAGGGACTTATACCCGTTGAATGTGGGGATCGTCGGCGTCGAATGTGGCGACCAAGTGGTACACATTGCCGCGGCGCTCGGTATGAACGAAAAGCCCGCTCTTGTGGAAGATGCCGAGCATACCGTGGTTTGTGGAGAGAACGTCGGCGGTGAAACCGTTGAGTCCGCGTTCGCGCGCAACTTCAGTCATGCGGCGCATGAGCAATGTTCCAAGCCCCTTATTTTGCCACTCGTCTCGCACCACAAAGGCAATGTCGGCGAGGTGGGTTGCGGGGTCGACATCGTAGCGAACCATGCCAATGATTTGGGGCTGATCTCCCGCTGTTTCTGCGACAAATGCCATGTTGGCTTCGTAGTCGAGGTCAACCAACTTTTGCATTTCATCGTGCGGGTGATAGCGCTTGTAACCGAAGAAGCGCAGATACGTGCTTTCATCGCTGAGTCGATAAAACATGTCGGTGAGTGGCTGTTCGTCGGAAAGGCGCGCGGGGCGAACAAGGATTTGCTCGCCGCTCCGCAGTTCGTCGACAACCGCTTCTTCCCAAGGGTATTCGCGACGCGGAACCGCTTGGTCAAATGTCACGTATTTGCGAGCTTTGGCCGCGGCCATAAGGTCGGAGCGAAAATCGGGGTGAGCAATTTCAATGAGTGCCAATGCTCGTTGGCGAATGTTTTTTCCCCATAAGTCGGCAACGCCGAACTCGGTGACGATGTAGTGCACATCACCCCGACTTGTAACAACGCCGGCGCCCTCTTCAAAAACAGGCCGTATTCTACTCAACGTGCCGTTTTTTGCAGTGGAGGGCAAAGCGATGATCGGCTTTCCACCGCGGCTTTTTGCGGCGCCGCGAATAAAGTCTACCTGACCACCAATGCCTGAGAAAAAGCGACCCAACAATGTGTCGGCGGCCACCTGACCGGTGAGGTCCACGGCAAGGGCGGAGTTGATTGCAATCATTCGATCGTTGCGGGCAATCACGGTAGGGTCGTTGGTGAACTGACTGGGCCTCATTTCAACAAGGGGGTTTTTATTGACCCACGCGTACAAGTCGCGACTGCCCATGATGAACGAAGTGACAATTTTGCCCGGCAACACCGTTTTTGCGCGACCGGTGATGATGCCTTTTTCGACGAGTTTTTTGACGCCGTCGGAGAACATTTCGGTGTGTACACCCAGGTCGGATCGCTCCGTGAGCGCTTCGAGAACGGCGTCGGGAATTTTGCCAATGCCCATTTGCAACGTGGCTCGGTCGGGCACGAGGGAGGCCACGTGTTTGCCAATGGCGCGATCCACATCGTCGAGCGGTTCGACTTCGCGCTCGGGTAGACCGTAGTCAACGGGAACGAGGTGTTTAATGCGGTCCACCGGCAAGAACGAATCGCCGTACGTTCGAGGCATATTCGGGTTGACTTCGGCAATCACAAGATCGGCCGAGTCAACGGCGGCACGCACAATGTCAACCGACACTCCGAGGCTCACAAAACCGTGGCGATCGGGCTCGCTGACTTGAATGAGCGCCACATCCACACGAACGCGCCGCGACTGGATGAGCATTGGAATTTCAGAAAGGAACACGGGCATGAAATCGGCCCGGCCTTCTTGAACGGCCTTGCGTACATTTGAGCCGATGAAAAACGCCGTGTGACGAAAACGCCCCTCCATCCCCGGTTCGACATAAGGGGCTTTTCCAAGCGTTAAAAGGTGCACGATCTCGTTGTCGGCGAGATGCGCGCCGTACGCGCACAGGGATTGCGCAAGGACGTTTGGTTCAGCCGCGCCCGAGCCGATGAGAATGCGCCGACCGCGCGGAATGGCCGCGATCGCAGCCTCCGGGGTTGCGATCTTGTCTTTGTAACGCTCTTTCCAATCAAACGGGGGAGACTTCATACGCGCAGTAGTAGCAAGGGTTCGGACATTGTTGGACCGCAACGAATGCGGCAGATGGGCATGTTCGTTCCACCATTGCCCGCAACGTGGTTTGATGGCGGCGGGTGCGGATGAGGATGATCGAAATGCGCGTGGGGCGACTCTGTTTGCCGGCGGTTGTGGCACTCGCGGGCTTGTTGACGGCCTGTGAAAATGGGCCCGCGCCAACATGCACCGAGTCGTCCGCGGCGCCTTCGCCGCCCACGGCGCGATCGGTTGCGAGCGCGACTCATGCGAGCGCTGAAGCACCCGCACTGCTCAATGCGGTGAAGCCGTCGAGTGTTTCGGTGAGCATTGCAAACGCCAATGATGAACGCGTGATCGCGATCGATGCGGTGCACGGTTCCTTTGATGAGCCGTTCGTTTTGATCGCGGTGGCAAAAGGAGAGTCGGCCGCGGACGGGCCGCCTGCAGCCAAAAAAGAGCGCGTTGCAATTTCTATTTCCAATGCGTTTTTCGGCGGTGATGCACCCATTCCACTTCATGTCGTGGACGCGGCCACAGGCCGCAACGTGACCGAAATTGAGATCGCCGCAGGTGAACACGCGTACGTGCGCATCACCGGCGACGGGTTCAAGCGCGATGCGGTGTACCGCGCGGGACTCACGATCCACGGCGCAGAACCCGCTGTGTACAGACTTCGCATTCAGTCGACAAAGCCGCACGCACCTCTCGGACTTCGAGCGGCTCAGTGGACGGACACGTTCTCCGATGTGATGCCGTTTCAGCGGCGCCACGTGACGTTGAATTTGCCTGTGGACATGAACGACGCCGCAACGGCCCCGTATCACATTGCGGTGCGTACACCTGCGGATGTACCTGAAGGAGCGCGGCCGTTGCCGCCGTGCGGAATTGAGGCGATCCCGGCCAAAGAAGCGGGAAAAATTGTGGTGAAACTTCCGCCGCTTTCGGCGGGCAGATACGTGGGTGTTGTGGAAATTCAGGGTGAGGCTCTCCAAGTAGATCTCACGCTGAAAAATTCATTTTGGTTTGTGTGGTTGCTTGTTGGGGCCGGAGCGGTGCTCTCTTCGGCGCTGCGCGAATATGTTCGATACCGAACTGTGCGCGAGGAAAAAGAGAAAGAAATCACTTTAAAAGAGCGCGAAATCGCAAAAAAAGCAGACTCACTTGTGGCGTGGGATGAGCTGTCACTCGGCAACATGATTCGAATGGCGAGGGGACGAAAACGCTATTTGGCGCTCGATGATGTGAGTGGCATTCTCGAAGATGTGGTGATGCGCGAGAGGCCCGAGCGAATTGCCATTGATAAAGCGCTGAATGAAGTGCCTCTGCCAACGCCGCTTCGACTTGAACTGCGCAGAGAGTTTGCGCGCCTCACGTATTTGAGTGCCCGCGACGACGCCCGGACAATTGACAGGGGCATTGAGAGTTTGGCGCGCCAGGCGCAGGACGGCTTTCAATCGGCGCTTGTGGGGTGGATTCGCAAACTCGAAGAGACCCATTCAAAGGCCAAGTCTAAAATCCTAGACACCATTGCAGAGCCGTCGGCTCCGTTTGATGCGGAGAGCAAAAGGCGGGTTTCCGCCGCGCTTGATGTGCTTGGTTGGTTAATCGACGATGCCCGTACGCTCGCTTTTCAAACAAACATTTCGCAGGGGCAGGCCGATGTGTTGGCCAAAGTGGAGCCGGCACTGAGTTCAATTGAAAACTGGGTGAATACGGGCAATATCCCCGACAAAATTGTATCGATCATCCACTGCGGCTTCAGCGACTTTGATGCTGCCGAAGAAGCGGACACCGATGTACCCACTCAACTACTTACCGTGCGTGCCCGCGCCAACTCCGGCCAACTGACAGCCAACCACGAGATTACATTTGAGTTGGTCACCAAAATGGACAATCTCGAAGAAGCGGAGATCTATGAGCCGACACAACTGCCCTTGGAGTGGCGGGTCGATGGTCAAACAGTGATTCGGGGTGGACCTCGCATGACATTCGTATTCGCGAATGCAGGCTGGCTTGGAACTGGAACACGCACTGTGGAGGCCCGACTCGGCGGACGCAGACTTGGTGTTTGGACGGGCCGCATTGAACGGCCGGAGCTTACAATTGCCGTATTTGAGAGGTTTTGGAGCTTACTTGCACGTTCGGCGGCGAGCACCGTGGGGGTGATTGTCGCTGGAGCCGCGGCGGTGGGCCTTTTGTGGGCGAACAAGCCATTCGGCGGTTGGGCAGATTATGTGACTGCGGCGCTCACCGGTTTGGGTGTGGATGTGACTGTGGTGACCGGTGGAAGTCGCCTTTTAGAAACGGTGTTGGGCGTTTTCGTAGGGCAACGCCGCGATAACCAAAACCAGTGACGAACGGAGACTCAAGAATGGGTGAAGAGGCCGATACAACCGAGCCCGCGACTTCCGCGGCGCAAAGTGCCAATCAGGCCGCCGTTTCAACGGCTCATGCGGCGGCATCCATCGCCAAAATTCCGCTGTTTGATGTTCGATATCGGTGGGTGCTCCACTTTGCTCTCAAGTGGCTGCGCAATGTGCCGGACGTTGAAGTGGATCTGGACAACACGGCGCATCTAAAAACGGCTTACAACTGCCTGAGCGCCTTCGTTCAGCAATATGCTGTTGAACGGGGGATCGCCGACAAACTTGAGCCGATGCGCGTTGCGGCCATCGCAGAAAGTTCGCCCGCGCGCGCCACGGTCGAAGATCTTTTGAGGCGCGATCATTCACTTTCGCTCGATCAAACGGCGCGCGCCATGATCGAAAAGGCTGTGAACATGCGGGATCCTTCGCTTGAACCCGCTGCGATCGACCGCAGGGCCCGCGACAGAAGGCTCGACTTTGCGCGGGCGTTTGGCCTTCACGCAACCATTCAAGATGTGGATATGTCAACACCCAACGCGTTTCGAATGCACGTGGCGTTCGACGAAGACATTCCCTTTGAACAGAACCAAATCGAAACGCTTGTCATCAACGGGGTGGCTCTCGTGGGAGCGCAAATTGTACACATCGCGCGAAACGAAACGGGCAGGCCGCGAATGCTCGCGACGATCTCGGCCAACGTGGACAAGAGCGCGGTCGCCAAACTCAAGGAAATGCCCATGCGCGTGACGGTGAGAACGCGGGACAAGGTTCAGGTGCAGGCGGTTAAAATGGCCTAAAAAACGCCTCAAGAAAGCGTGCCGGCCGCATGAGCATGTGAGTGGCACAGTGTGTACACATTTGGATTTTGGGGAATGACATGTCGGCTCCGCTTCTTTCGATCGATACCGCTTACGAACCGGATCTTGTGCTTTTCGCGCGTGGTAGAACCGATTTGTATCGAGAGATCGGCGCTCAATTTGCTGTAACGCAATTGGGCCAAACAGCGGCGGATCGAGCGCGGGTGCTGCGTACACTTGCGCGAGCCGATGTTTCACAAAATCCGTACGGCGCAGTGGTCGTGTCGTCGCATGGGGAGCCGAGCGTTGTTCTCGACGACGATTCGCCGGACAACATTTTGCTCTCAAACGACTTTGAAAAAGCCGATTTGACAACCTGGGCTCGAAGTACACAAGGTGGCCGCGTTGTCTATTTTTGCTGCTGCTTCACGGCAAAAGGTCCGCTGTTCGACACGCTTCTGGATCTGGGAGCCAAGGCCGTGATCGGGTTCACAAGTGAGCCTTCGTGGTCGAGCACCGAAGGCCAACGCATTTGGCGCGACTTTGACCTGGAGATCGTAAAAACCATTCTTTTTGGCCAAAACGCGGCGGCAATTGAGCGCGTCCGCGACCATTTTCTCGATCGCATTTCGCGATCGATCCAAGCGAGCGCGGGAAACTACCGCGCTGATCTCGAAAAAATGACCCTCACCCTCGGCACGATGGTGATTCGGGGCTGACCCACGGAGAACATCATGAATCGAAGGAGCTTCGCATCGCGTCACTTCTGTTACGTCGCCGTATTGGCGGCTGCGGGCGCGCTTTCACTTGGTTGCACCGGCACGCGAGTCATCAGCGGCGGACCTTTTTCGGGAGCCGTGACAACGCAGGAGGGAACGCTTCGTTATTCACTGTCGAAGAGCGTTGTGACCGTAGAAGCCACTGTGACGCGCGGGGCGAGCGGTCGCGTGACATTCGACGGCAACGACTTCGTTGTGGACACCAAAGTCGTTCGAAAAGACGCGCGGGCTGAAGTGACGATCGGCTCGATGGCCGATGAAGATCAGTTTTTCACGCTGCGTTTGGAACACGGAAATTCGGACGACGACAGCTTGTCGGTGGAGATCGCGCCGAACGGCGTTTTGCGATCCATCGGTGTCACGAACACGAGTCAGCTCGGAAACACGGTCAAAAACGTGGCCACAATTGTGGGGAGCGTCGCCGCGTCTATCGCGCTCGCAACATTGGGCAGCGACCCGAAGAAATTGGCCGCGGCACTGGTTTGCGAAAAGCTCGCTTCCGATGCGGGCACACCAGGAAGGTGTACACTTGAAACGCCGGTGCGTACACCCGCGCCCGTAGCTCCAACAACGCCGACAACGCGGACCAAAGGCGATGCGACTCCGCCACCGACGACGACGCCGCCTCCCGCAACCAAGCCTGGATGCGACAAACGCACGGAAACGTCGCTTGCGGAGCTGTCGATGGCCAACTTGTACTTTTTGGCGCGCTCGCCAAAAAACAGGAGACTCTGGCAGGAGCGTCGCGATGTGGAGGGTCGCCTGACCGATCGAACGTGTCGCCGTACCGAGGTGGAACATCAACTGGAGCGAACCACGGGCACAAACGCGGACGATCTGAAAAGCCGCCTCGCCGTGCTGATCGACCTTGAAAATGCGGCTCGCCGTGATTTGCGAACCGCTTCCGAAGAACTCGATGCAGCGGTGCGGGCCTTTCAACTTGAAACTGGAATTGACGGGCCGACGCGTACCGAAACCGTACGTATGACGTTTGACCTGAATGAGATTCCGCCGCCCGACATATTGCGTCGCGCTGCTCGGCCCGAGCCGCCGGAGCGTAGATTTGGAATGACCGACACTGAAACGCGTGCCGCGCTTCAGGCGTATCCGCGCGTGTTGGAGCTGTTTGATCGCACTGGGATGGCGCTCACGATCACGCCGCCTCCGTACATCGCCCGCGGCGGAACATTGTGGGAAGGGTCGCCCACGGGCGAGGTGAAAACGCACATCTATTATCGGCCTGCGTACACAGCGGTGCTGACAACGTACGCAACGCAGCGGGCGATCGACGAGCAGGGCGGTGAAACCGAATTGTTGCGCTTTTTCTCGGTTACCAGCGATGAAGTGATTCACCCCAAAATGCCGGTTCTCGGGTTCGCATTTGATCCGGTGGATTTCGGGGAAAGAAAAATTTCGCTCGGCTTTGATGAGAAGGGCCGTTTGGTTCGCTTTGAACAATCGGGCAAATCGTCGGCGCTGAACGCTTCGGGTGCCGCGGCCGACGCGGTTCGAAACGCCCGCGATGAGTACGCAGCGACGTTGTCACGCATTGCCGAAATTCAAAATACCGAACGGCAATTGCAGCAAAACGACGTGATCACCGAGATCGATCGCCTCAAAAAACAACGTGAGTTGCTCGACGCTCGGCTCGAACTTTCAGGCACACGAGGCAACTACGATCTGCTTTTGGAACGCAAACGCCTCGACGCACAATTGGCTGTGATCCAAGGCCGAAGAGCGCTGGCAGGCGAGCAAAACGGGGCGAGCGTGAGTCAGGAGATCACGGAGCTGAGGTCGAAATTGGAGCAACTCGCGCGCGATCTCGAAGATCTGAAACATCGCGACGGCGGCCGCCCCATCACCGGCGGCCGCTGAAGAGAGGGTTGATTACGAGGCTTTTTTGACGACGTCGACAACGCCTTGAACGCTCTTGGCGCTCTTGGCGAGCATGGCTTTTTCTTCGTCGTTGAGGTCGAGCACGATGATCTTTTCAACGCCGCCGGCCCCGAGCACCACGGGCACGCCCATGTACAAGTCGGAATAGCCGTATTCACCATTGAGGAGCGCGGCGCAGGGCAGGATGCGCTTTTGGTCGAGGAGGTAGCTCTCGGCCATGGCCACAGCGCTCGAAGCAGGCGCGTAATAGGCGCTTGTGCCCATGAGTTGAACGATTTCACCGCCGCCGCCGCGCGTGCGCTTCACGATGCCGTCGAGGGTGTCTTTGGCAATGAGCTGCGTGGCCGCAACGCCGTTGATGGTGCACGCCGAGAAGATCGGCACCATGTCATCGCCGTGGCCGCCGAGAACCATGGCGCGAACGTCTTTGATGCTCGCGTTTGCCGCGCGCGCCAAAAACAGGTTGAAACGGGCGCTGTCGAGAACACCCGCCATGCCGACAACCTTTTTGGAATCAAACCCGGTGCGACGTTGAAACTCGTACACCATGGCGTCGAGCGGGTTTGAAATCACGATCACGAACGCATCGGGGCAGTGCTTTTTAGCGTTGTCCGCCACGTCGCGAATGATGGGTAGATTGGTGGCCACGAGATCGTCGCGGCTCTGACCGGGTTTGCGCGGAATGCCCGCGGTGATGATGATCACGTCGCTGCCGGCGCAATCGGCCCAGTTGCTCGTGCCGGAGATTTTGGCGTCGTAGCCTAAAATCGCACTATTTTGCTCCAGGTCGAGCGCTTTGCCTTTGGCAACACCCTCGCGACTTGGAATGTCGAACAGGACGACGTCTCCAAGTTCTTTGCGAGCGCACAGGGCGGCGAGTTCTCCGCCGATATTTCCAGCGCCGATGAGGGCGATCTTCTTGCGAGTCTTGGTGGTGCTCATGCGCGCGGCTTTACCACTTTCGCCAGTACCGCGACAAGGCTAATGCCCGGTTATGGTCAATCGCGAAATCTTTCTCCGGGCGCTGCCGCTCGCATTGACGAAAACCGACCTTTCCGCCCTTGGAAAAAAGGTCGAAGGCAAAGTGCGCGACAATTACATCACACCCGATGGCAAGCGCATTCTTGTCACGACCGATCGGATCAGCGCTTTTGACCGCGTGATTGGCACACTGCCCCTCAAAGGTCAGATCTTAAATCGACTGGCAGCAAAGTGGTTTGCGGATACCGCACACATTGCTCCCAATCATGTGATCTCGGTGCCCGATCCCAACGTGTTAATTGCCCGCGAGTGTGAACCGCTTCCGGTTGAGTTTGTGATGCGTGGGTACATTACCGGGGTTACCTCAACGAGCATTTGGACCCACTACGAAAAGGGGAGTCGGTTGTTTTGCGGCCACGTTTTACCCAACGGATTGCGCAAAAATCAGGCACTTCCAAAGCCTATTTTAACGCCGAGCACCAAGGCCGAAAAAGGTGGACACGATATCTCGGCTTCGCGTGAAGAGATCTTGGCCATGGGCACCATCAGCGCCCGCGACTTTGATCGAGCCGCCGAAATTGCGGGCGCCCTTTTTGAATACGGCCAGTCTGTGTGTTCTGCCCGCGGCCTTATTTTGGCCGACACCAAGTATGAAATGGGCAAAGACAAAAACGGCAACATTGTCGTCATTGACGAAATGCACACCCCCGACTCGTCGCGCTTTTGGTTTAAAGAGTCGTACGAAGAGCGCATTCAGAACGGCTTGGAGCCGGAGAGTTTTGACAAAGAATATGTTCGAAGGTGGCTCGCCGCCCAGGGATTTAAGGGGGAAGGGCCCATACCTACCATCCCTGATGAAATTCGAGTGGAAGCCGCCGCCCGGTATGCGGAAGCGTTTGAACGCATCACCGGTGAGGCATTTGAGCCCGACCTGCAAAATCCAAACGAGCGAATTGCCAAAAACCTGGGTGTGACCTGACAATGCCTTTGCGATTCAGGTCGGGCCTGACACTCGGCATTTGCGCCGCCATCTTGGCGATTGGATGCGGTGGCAAAAGGCCGCCGGCCCAGCGCCTACCCATTGAGCTGCTCAAAACCAACAAGGCGCGCAGCAGAGAGGTGGCGCGGACGGGCGCCGTCGTGGGAGTTGTACTCGCGCCGGACGGAACACCGGTGGACGCGGCACTTGTCACCGCGGTTGGGGTTGATGACGACCCTGAAGACGGCAAACCCCCTTTTATAACGGTCAGCGCCGACCGCGGCAAGTTTGAGTTGAAGGACATGCCGCCGGGCAACTATGGCCTTACCATCACAGCTCCTCCCCTACCCTCCAAAGACCCCGGCGGGGTAGAAACGGTTTTGGCGGGATCGTACGCGGGAGTTGTGAACGTTCAGGCGGGTGAAACAGGCCCTCCCATTCTCACCCGGCTGTCGCACGGTGGAACGATATTTCGCGGGCGTGTCGTCAACGAAAAACGGGAAGGTATTGCCAATGCGCTCGTGAGGGGTGTGCGACGGAGCGCCTTTGAAGGGGATCATTTTTTTGCAAAAACGGCTGAAGATGGCCGATTTGTGTTGGGTGTACCCTCGGGTGACTATTTTTTGGTGGCAGAACATCCGGGTAGACAGCCGGTGCGGGTAGATCTGCCAAACTCCTCTCAAGTCACGTCTCCCAAACCGCAAACCAAAGCAACAAAGGCGACCAAAGGCGACGTGGCAAAGACGCCTCCCACGGACCTTGAAATTCAACTCAATGTGGCGTTGGTAAACCCACCTGAATCCGACCTTTCAGGGTGGATGACCGAATCGGGAGGCGTGCTCTCATCGCCCGATATTGAGGACACCCGCGATCTGACAAAACTGCGCGCGCTCGTGGGTGACGCCCGCGTTGTGGGGTTTGGTGAAGCCTCTTATACAGCCGGTGAAATAGCCCGGTTGAAGTTTAGCATGTTTAAGTACCTGGTCGAACAGGCCAGCTTTTCTACCCTGATTATTGAAGCTACCCAGGCCGATGTTCGACCGCTCGATGACTACATTCTTCACGGTACCGGAAACCTGAAAAAGATCGTTTCAGACCTGGGATATTTTTCACTGGATACCGAAGAAACGCTCGCTCTTTTTACTTGGATGCGCGCTTACAACGAAGACCGGGCCCACAAAACAAAGCTGCGTGTGTTTGGTATGGATGTGCAGCGAACAGCCGCCGCGGCAACGTTTTTGGAAAGTTATTTGTCAAAAGTCGACAAGGCGTTTGCGCAAACGGTAGAAACCACGTTGACCCGCATGCGAACGAACGAGCTTGGAGCGGCGCTCCGAGCGCGGCCGGCCGACGAACAGGCCGATTTTGCGTCCGACGTTGAAAAGCTCGCGGCCAAGTTGGCAAAAAATCGCAGAGTGTACCTTGCCAAAAGTCACTGGATAGAAACAACGCGCGCCGAGCAGGATGCGGCGGCGCTTGTGTGGGCCGTTCGGGTGGCACGCAGCGAACAGCAGAGGCCTTTGGCCATGGCCGACACGGTGAAACGCACCTTGGCCGAACTCCCACCAAGCACAAAAACCGTAATTTTTGGCCATATTTCTCAAATGACAAAGCGTGCCGCCGATGGTGGAATGGGGACGCTTCTCAGCGACAGTCTCAAAAAAGACTATACTGCCCTGGCCTTCACGTTCTACCAGGGGTGGATCCGAGCATGGGACTTCACGCAGGGCCCCACCGTGGAGCACGGAACCAAACTGTTTCGGTTGCCTCCGAGCGAGGCCGGCACCTTTGAAGCGCTTCTCGACCGGGGGGGTGCACCCATCTTTTTTGCCGATGTTCGCAAGGCTCCACCGAGCGTCTTACCATGGCTTCAAACGCGTATCGCGGTGCGAAGTGTAGGCGCAACGTTTGAGAGTGACAGGCGCGCCCGCCTGCGCACGGTGGTAAGTGACGCATTTGACGGGGTGGTCTTCGTAAAAAAACTGACCACTGTTCGGTTTACAGAAACGGGAAAACGCCCGCCGCAAAAAGAGTCTGAATAGCTCGTCGGGAGCGGATGTCAGGTCGCGGTGCGCCCCTCCTCGCCTTCCATTTGGTGTGGGTAGAGAACGGCATCGACATTGCACAATTGAGGAACGTGGGGCGCCAATCCTCAACAATCCCCTCGAACGCGCGTTTTCGCGGCGCAGAACACTTTCTTGACGCGCACGGGTTGCATCCAAACAAGCGGCACGAAAGGTGGCAATGGGGTTGTCAGACCCGCTGGGCGCAACGCCTGTGTTTCGTGTTGGTCTTGATCTTGTCGGCTCTTACGCGGACCGCGATCGCTCAACAACCCGCACCTGTCACGTCGGCAAAACCCACCAAAACTGTTTCGGATTTACCCATCGCGCCTCCCATACCCAAGCGCTCTATACCCAACTACGACGGGCGCCCTCCTCCCCAGGTTACCGCCGCAGAGCAAGCACTCTGGATTCCGCGCGCCATTTTTTTCCCCCTGTATCTGACCACCGAATACCTGCTTCGGCGCCCGATTGGATGGCTCGTTTCGGTGAGTGAAAAATATGCCATTCCGCTGCGGGTGATTGACTTTTTTTCGTTCGGCGAAAATCGAAAAGGAATGATCTTGCCTACCCTATTTGCCGACTTCGGTCTGCGACCTTCGGTGGGTATTTACTTTCGTCTGAACGACGAACCGGTGGAAGGAAATGATATTCGCGTTCACGCGGCTACCTGGGGTGAACATTGGTTGCACCTGATTGTAACGGACAGGTTTACTTTTCAACCGGGCGCGAGGGCTGTTCTGCGAGTGGAGGGCACCCGGCGCGCCGACCATCAATTTGCCGGAATCGGACCGCTTTCCGGCGCAAATCACCTGTCGCGTTATACGGCCGATCAGCTGGATGCGACAGTCAGTGTTGAGTGGTCCAAAGTGTGGCGGGGAAGTCGCGTGACAACACTCACCGGGGTGCGCGCGCTGGGGTTTCCAGAGCAGCTCGACTGCTGCATTGAGCCACTCTTGGAGAGCCTCATTCGGTATGGAACACTGCCAAGTCCACCGGGATTTAAAAAGGAGTTGAGGATTGTCCGGCAGCAAGTGGAAGTGGAAATGGACTCGCGAGATGACAATGCTCGATCCGGGCTCGGGTTTCGGGCTGAAACATACGGTGAATTGGCGTTTGGAATTTCAGACACGATCGCGCACCGATGGGTAAAGTGGGGTGCCGCCGCCGGTGCTTTTTTGGATCTGACGGGTGAGCGCCGGACGGTGGGGTTGCTCGCTGCGGTAGATTTGGTCCATCCGTTGGGGAGTGAAAACGTGCCTTTCACAGAGTTGGTGTCGCTCGGGGGTGAGGGCCTGCTGCGCAGCTTCGTTCCAGGGAGGCTGCGGGGAGAAAGCGGCGTGGCAGCGGGCGTTGAATATCGATGGCCAACCTGGGTATGGTTGGACGGGCTCGCCTATCTTTCGGTGGGAAACGTTCTCGGGCCTCAGTTTTCCAATTTTAGCCCGTCGATCATGCGCGCCGCGTTTGGAATTGGGTTGCGAACGCGAGGGCTTCTTGACAACAGTTTTGAGTTCACCGTAGGCGGCGGTACCGACCCGTTTGAGCAGGGCGGTAAGGTGACGGCGTTTCGATTCACACTGGGAACGGCGCCAAGGTTTTGAGACGCTCGCAATGACCTGAAATGCCCTGCGACCTGACACGTCGTAATCCACACGGACTCACGAAGGCATGATCGCCTCGCAATGACCTGAGACGTCTCGATTGCTGACCCGTCGTAATCAACACGGAGGCACGGAGATCACGGAGTTCCACGGTGTTTTTTTGTATTTCAGACTGCAATCGTCTCGCACCACCTAACCGATCCGCTGTCAGGTTGGGATCACGGATGATGTGTACCCATAGCAGCCAAAGAAACAAAAACTCCGTGTTCCTCTGTGTTCTCCCGGGGGTGAAGAGACGTCACAGATGTCGAGACGTGTCCGGTCGTTGCTTGACGCTTCAGCAAGCGCTACTTGGGAGGGCTGAAGGTGCTGGGACGTTCAAGTCCGACGATTTGATATTTGTCCATGTCGGTTTGGTAGAGATGGACGCGGGCGGGGCCGGGATGATCGGCTCCGGTTGTGTACACAATCAGATCGATGACAATGTACACAGGAGCAGAGCCGGTCGAGTCTAGAGCGTTGGGTAGATTGAAGCAGACGCCACCGACTTTATCAACGGTATGTTTTTGGCTTTCATGCCCGACATCAAGCGAATTGCCTACGTACGCCGTGGAGGAGTAGAGGCGCTCGGCCGCCTTGCGAATGCCCCCACGCACAGCCGCATCGACAACGCAGAGTTTACCCTGCTCAACGGTGGGGCGCATGAGGGGTGAAAGTTGAGTGAGATAGCGCTCAAGGATCTTTGTTCTACGTTGTTTGACAATGCTCACAAGCGCCGTTCGGTAACGTTCGTTGGTAAACTTGCCCAGATGGCTCACGGCTTCCAAGTGTTGGTGTGAAAGTTCGGCCACGATGCGAGCCATCCACGCGGCGTCGCGTTCTGTACAATTGGCAAACGCGGGATTGGGGTACCCGTTGTGCCAGGTGTCGGGGACAAAACGTTCACCTTCGTAATAGCCAAACGTGTTGCCGGTATCGGGTGAAAATTGGGCTTTGTCCCAGGGACGGGTGATCACCCCAAAGGTTAGAAAGTCAATGGGTATATGTTCAAGGTCCAGGTAATTGGAAAAGCCAAGCCGCCGCGACATGGCATCGGCCACACCTTTTGGTTCGTGCACCCAGATTGACCCAAATGTGTCGCTCAGGTCGAGCATGTAATGGCGAATATAGCCGCGACCGTCGGCCCCGGAAATAAAGCTCATCATGGTGTTTTCTTCGCGCGAATCAATGTGATCTGTCAGCGCGGCGAGCACCTTCATGCCTCGCAGTTCACGCCGATGTTCGTGCGGAACAACGTCATTGGGATCGTCTTCTTTTATACCCAGGTATGACCACGGGCCAAGGGTCTTACCGTCGATAAAAATGCTGGCTCCCGCTCGGAGTTGACCGTTTGGGAAGGTGTTGGCAGATTGCAGGATTTGTTGCACTTTTTCAAGCGTCAGCGGCACTTTTTGACGCAGTTCGTTTTTAACTGTCACCCCCTCTTGGATGGTTAGGTCGGTGGGCACAAAGGCGACCACCTGGTTGCAAGGAGTGTAATACCCAGCGGAGTAATATAAAGCCGCGCCGATGGCGTCGGCGGCTGAATTGCGTTCGGCCTGGACGTTGCCGTCAAACTTGAGGAGGGCCTTTTTGCCGGCCGCGTCGACAATGATGAAACCGGGGTTGATCCCGTTGGGCTTTCCACCCACAATTTTCCACGGTTTTTGTAAAATCTGACCCGGGGTACACGCGCCGCGGGCCACGTGCTCGGGCGAAAAATCTACCCATCCGAGGCGATTGGTAAACCAACTGGAATTGGGAACCTCATCAAGGGCGTTGACATTGATGGCCTCGCGACTCGGGTGAAACCTCAACCCGTTGGAAGCCCGCTGAAACACCGTTTTATCCATCCCATCCCAGACGCTCATGATTTCACGTTCAGCGGGACGCGACGCGTGAGGGTTTTGGTCAGGGTCGTTCCACAGGACGTCGGCGAGTGGAAAGCGGCGCAGGGGGAGCGGCGCGCAGCCCGAAGCCAAAAGCGTAAAGGCACCCAACGCGGCTGTGCCCCACGTGGGGAAACGGGCAAGCGCGGACGGAATCATGACGATGGTAGACAGGCATATTCCGTGCTCGGATGGAGCGGTTCGCGGCGCCATTCAGCGGAGGGTGACTTCAGCGCCTCGCAATGACTTGAGACGTCTCGATTCCTGACACGTCGTAATCAACACGGAGTTCCCCAGCGGCGCATGCGCCTCATTCGAACGGCGAGTAACTCGTTGCGGTTGAGTTGTCGATGCAGCAGAAAAGAGCCCGTTCTGGGAGGTCCGGCGACTTGAGATGTCCATCACGTCGCCATCCACCGGTCTCGCCTGTCTCTCGTTTTCGTCGTGGCTGCGCTCGCCACAGAACTCCATCTGGAGAACCCGACGCGCCACGCTGTTCGCTTTTCCGCTTGGCGACGGGCAAGGGTGTCCCAAACGTCTCGACAAGACTGGATCCGTGCCTTGCAGAACGTTCCGCTAAAGGGAAGTTACCTAGGAGGCACGGAGATCACGGAGTTCCACGGACTCCGTGACCCTCCGTGTTCTCGGTGATTCCGTGGTGAAAGAGACGTCACAGGCATCCAGGCGCTTCAGATTCTTGGCGTGACGCGTCAGCCATCGCTCTGGGGGGAGTTATTACCGCGAGGGGTGGGGGCGAAAAGGCGGCGCTTTGGCATGCCATGTTTGCATGCTGAAACGTGACCCGACTGAGCAGGCGTCAGGGGATTTTTGTGAGTCCGACGAAAGAGACTCCCGGACCGGCAGCATCGACGGGAGTTGTCCAAACCCCGTTGATCAGGCGACTGTGTTTGGCGAACTGGCTTTGTGTGTCGGCAACGAGAAGTTCGGCGGTGGCCATACCCGCGCCCGGTGCAACGGCCGGAGCCGAGGGGGTGGTTAACCCGGCACCCCCAACCTGCATGGGCGCGCTCCAGGGTGGGTTTGCGCCCGGCTGGTAGACGCTTGCGTACACATTGGTATTTAGCCCTCGAAATGCCATGACGGCGCCGCCGTTGGGTAGAGGGGCAACTGAAACCGCCGTTTGAGTGAGAGCGTCGGTGATGACGGCACCGCTTGACCATTGGCCGGCAGGCATTGTTTTACGCGTGATCCAACCGATCTGACTGTTGGAAGCGAGAGCGTACACAATCATCAGGTCTTCGCCCGCTCCCGTCAGGGTAACCATGGTCGGGGTGACCGCTGTGTTAATACCCCCAACGTCGTGCCCGGCGGCGGACTGCCAAACGCCGGCGGCGCGCTTTTGTTCGTACACTTTGCCATCGGTACCGGCGTGGGCAAGGTACACTTCAGCCGCGAGAGTGGCAATGCTCGGCGCACTTGACCCAAAGCTGTGTACACCTGCGGGCGGCTGTACAGGTTCGGCAACGGGGGACCATCCACCGTTTTGGCCGGCGTATTGGGCAAAGTAGTGTTTGTTGTCAGACCCCCAATATCCAACCGCCGATTGTGGGTTGATGAGACGCATGGAAGGTGCGCCCTGCGCCTGCGCTTGCATGCCAATGGTGAGAGGGCCGGTCCACGTGGAACCATCCCATTTTGTAAATCGCAGTTCTGCCGCGGAACCCGACCGAAAAAGGCCTACCGCGGCAGCGACCGATTCTGCCGTTACAGCGGTGGGCGCGTTGGTTGTACCTGTCAGGTTTTGGACTGTCCAACCGTCGGACTCAGCAAAGCTGCATCCGTACATATTGGTTCCACCCACAAGGGCCACGAGTTCCGGCTTGGGGGCTCCCCCTCCGGTGCCCGATGTGGAACTTGTGCTGGACGTGGTGGCTCCGCCGCTGCCACCGGTGGACGCGGTGGTGGTTGTGGAAGAACCTCCACCCGATCCGCCCGCGCCACCCATCCCACCGGTGCTCGCTGACGACGAAGTGGACGTGGAAGTTTCACCCGAGGAGGTGGACCCACCCGACGACGAGGACGTCACCGAGCTGGAGGCGGCGGCCCCGGCCTCACCCCCGGTGCCGGTGGAACTTTGAGCAGCGGCACAGGCGCCGCCCGCCCAGATAAGCAGGGGCAAAAATGCAGCCGACTTGGGCAGGCGTTGCATCCAAGATGTGTACACATTGGCGAGACGTTGAAGAGAACGCTCGGGTTTGGGCGACTTCACCAGTGTCAGTGTAGGGGTTTGCCTTGTTCGCGTCCACCGCCCACCGCGCCGGTCTCACACCCACGGTAGCTGCCCGGCGAGTCCATTGGGCAAGTTGATTCAGGTCGGTACACAGGGGCCCCCCTGTTGGCCAAAGTGAAAGTCAACCCATGTGTTTGATGATTTCACCCGCAAACTCGGAGCACTTAATTTCTTTGGCCCCTTCCATCAAACGAGCAAAATCGTACGTGACTGTCTTGGCGCCGATGGCCCCATCCATCCCTTTATCAATCAGGTTGGCCGCTTCTGTCCAACCGAGGTGGTTGAGCATCATCTGACCTGACAAGATAACCGAGCCGGGGTTGACCTTGTCGAGATTGGCATATTTGGGCGCGGTGCCATGGGTAGCTTCAAAAATGGCGTGGCCGGTGACGTAGTTGATATTGCCACCGGGGGCGATGCCAATACCGCCGATTTGGGCTGCAAGCGCATCTGACAGGTAGTCACCATTCAGATTGAGGGTGGCAATGACATCAAAGTCTTTGGGACGGGTAAGCACCTGTTGGAGCGTAATGTCGGCGATGGAGTCGCGGACCTTGAGCTTTTTCTTCCACTTGCCTTGACCATGGGTATCCCAGAGTTTGAGAGCGGCTTCCACCTCGGCGCGGAATTCTGCCTGCATGTCGGCCGGAGCCATGTCGTAACCGGGCTCAATTTCACGGGCATTGGCCTCCACACTGATGTCGGGATTTTTTTCTTTGTTACCCAAAATCCAGGTTTCACGCTCGGTGACAACCTGGTCGCGGAAGTCACGCGCGGCGAGCGTGTACCCCCAGTTCTTAAAGGCACCTTCGGTGAACTTCATGATGTTGCCTTTGTGAACGAAAGTGACGCTCTTGCGATTGAACTTGAGGGCGTATTCAATAGCAGATCGAACCAGCCGCTCGGTGCCTTCACGGCTTACGGGCTTGATGCCAATACCGCTTGATCCAGGGAAGCGGATCTTTTTGACGCCCATTTCTTTTTGAAGAAACTCAATGACCTTTTTGGCTTCAGGCGATTCTGCCTCCCACTCAATACCGGCGTAGATGTCTTCTGTGTTTTCACGGAAGATCACCATGTCGACCGCGCCGGGGTCTTTCACCGGCGAAGGAACTCCCTTGTACCAGCGGACGGGGCGAAGGCAGACATACAGGTCTAACAGCTGGCGAAGAGCCACGTTGAGTGAGCGAATGCCTTTGCCAATGGGGGTTGTGAGGGGGCCTTTAATACCAACAAGGTATTTGCGATACGCCTCAACGGTTTCATCGGCGAGCCAATTGCCGAACTTGTTGAAGCACTTTTCACCGGCGTACACTTCATACCAGGCAATGCTCTTTTTGCCGCCGTAGGCTTTTTCAACCGCGGCATCGAGAACGCGTTGGCTGGCACGCCAAATATCGGGACCGGTACCGTCGCCCTCGATATACGGGATGATGGGATTGTCCGGCACTTCAAGGTGGCCGGAGGGGGACATTGTGATGGCTTGACCGGAGGTCGGCTCGGGAAAACGCATAGGTGGGCGGCGAATTACTCCTGACCGCGGGCGACTGCAACAGGCGGCGATCGTATTGTTTGCATGCCGCAAAGCGTCAAAGGGCTTGGGCTTTATTTTGCGATGGTTTCGCAGCCGAGGAGAATTTTGACGAGGGCGTTGGGGTTGTTTTGAATTTCGGCGCAGGTGCCGGGACAGAGCAGAATGGACTGGGGATTTTGCGAGTCGTCGTAATACCAACCATACGTGCCGCCGCAGGCGTCGATACCTGAAACTTTAGGCATGGTGACCACTTTGCCACTGCCATCGTGGTAGTTGACATTCACTTTGCCCGGGTCAACGGGTTCGTCGGGGTTGGAAGCTTCTGGAACATCAAATGTGCATGCGATCTGGGCCTTTTGAATGCTGGCGAGAGCTTCACCCAACTTGGCAGCAACACTGCCCGCATTCGCCAGAAGAGCCTTGTCTGTGCCACCTGCGGATGCGATTTGATCAAGTTGAGTTTGGTTGGAACCCACCATGCCAATGGCGTATGTGCGCACTCCCGCATTGATAAAAGCGTCTTTGGCCAAAGCGGCTATTTGGGCGACATCGGTGTTGCACGTGGTTGGTTCACCGTCTGTCACGAGCACAACGACGGTGTTCTTACTGCCACTCTGAGCGTTTTGGGTGGCCCACAACTCAGCACCTCCAAGGGCGGCGTACATGGGAGTTTGACCGGCCGGGGTTTTTGAATTGACCGCATCGACAAGCGCTTTTTGTTGAGGATCACTGTCGGCTGGGGCGGTTGTCAGCGGCCCTGGAAGGACAAGCGGTTGAGAACAGGCATCAATGGAACATGCCTGATCGTTGCACCCTGCCGCGGGTGAATCGTCGGGGAAAAAGCGTAGTCCGACAGACAAGCCCGCACTTTCGTCGTCTTGGAAGAAGGCAATTAAGGCGGCTTTTGCGCCCGCCCATTTTTGGTCTTCAAGCATGGAAGCGCTCTTGTCGAACATGATGAGCATGGTGACGGGGAGCGATTCACCCTCAACTGCCGAGGTGGCACATGCGGAGTTCTCATCAATGGTGGGGCCGGTGCTTTGACCGCCGCCGCCCGTAATGAACGAGCCTGCATCACCGCCGGATCCCGTTGCACCCTGACCGCCTTCACCGCCGGTACCGGTTTCACCTGAGCCGCCACATGCGCAAAACGCCGTGGAAACAAGGAGCGAATAGAGCCCGCGGCGCAACAATGTGCTTGTCATGGGCGCGATGATAGCGGCCTGCAAATGAGCGTGCTACGCGCGCAGCCCAGGTAGACGATGTTCCGATTGTGGCGAACTTTTGCTCTGAGTCTGAAGCGCGCAGCCGTGGCCGGCGCCTTTGCTGCGGCGGTTCTCGCAACCACGCACTCGGCCGATGCGGTGGTTGTGGAGCGCATTGTTGCTGTTGTGGGCGACAAACCGATTTTGCTTTCGGAGCTGCGCCATCGATCGAAGCCGTTTTTGCTTCAAGTGATGCAATCGGTGCCGGCGGGCGCTCAACAGGCCGCGGCGCAGTCGCAGATCTTGAAGGACATGCTCGAAAAGATGGTGGATGAAGAACTGGAGTCGCAGGCCGCGACGCGCGCCAACATCACTGTCACGAGCCAAGAAGTGGAAAACGCTTTTGACAACATCGCGGCGGCGCAGGGCGTAACAAAAGACGCACTTTTTAAGGCGGCGCGCGCTCGAAACGGCCTTTCGGACCAGGACTACCGCGACGAGATGCGGCGGCAGATTCTGGAGGGAAAGATGATTCAGCTTCGCGTGAAAGGGCGCGTGCGAATCACCGAAGAAGACGTGAAAACCATGTATGACCGCGTGGTGCGCGAAGAACGGAAAATTCGCGACTATCACCCGGCGTGGGTGGTGTTAAGGCTCCTGCCCGGCGCGAGTACACAAGCGATCGCCGAGCGAAAAGCGCAGGCGGAGGAGATCGCGGAGCGCGCTCGCAAAGGGGAAGACTTTGCGAAACTTGCGGCAGCGTATTCAGACGACGCGGCAACGCGCGATGCCGGAGGCGACATCGGCGTGCGTTCACCAAACGGTTCACCGCAAACCCAGGGCGGCAAGGCGAGTGTGCTTGCGCCCGAGTTGGAAGCGGCGGTGATGCCGCTCGAACCGGGTGAAGTGGCCGCACCGCTGGTTGTAGGGCAGGCGATTGTGGTGATGAAACTCTTGAGCCGTCAGCCTTCGAGGTACACAGGGCTGAAAGAGGCGCGCGCCGAGATGATTCAGCGCCTGCAAGCCGAGATCATGGACAAGGCGAAGCGTAAGTGGCTCGAAGAGCTGCGGCGCCGAACGCACGTTGAAACAAGGCTGTAATCGGTTCTGAGCGAGTGCGTACACATTGGTCGGCCGCCGGCGCGCGCCGAGCGCGAACAGCTCATTTGAGCGCGCGAATGTGCGCAATGAGGCCCGGGTCGGCGGAAGCGGCGAGCTTGGTTACTTGAATGGGCCGACCGAGAATGTTTTCGGGCTGGGCCGTTAAGAGCTTTTCGAGGCGGATCGAGGCGATCACGCGTTCGATGCCACTTTCGCGCGCGACGGTTGGATCACAGGCAAACGCGTAGGCGCGGGCGGCGGCGGGAAAATCGTTGAGCGCTTCAAACGCGAGGCCCGCGTCAATTGAACGGCGAAGACGGGCCGGTGGGCGTACTCGGCTCGCAGACTGAAATACGGCGACGGCTTCGCGATCACCTCGAACAAGGCGAACCAACGGTACGGTTTGAATGAGAAGCTCGTCGTGCAGGAGCGCGTCGTCTTGCGCGGCTTTGGCCTCGGCTTCGAGAGCTTCGAGGGCCTTTTCGCGCGCGCGGGCAGCCCCCGGCCCGGTTTGCGCAAGGACCAATTCTACCTGCGCTTCGGCTCGAACGGCGCGCACGAGTTGATCGGGAGCAACAGAGGCGCGCAACAGCCATTCAATGTGAGCGGGATCGATGGCCGGTTGGCCGAGCCATCGGGTGGCCGCGAGACGGCGAATGAGCAGGCGGGCGGTGCCCAATGTGTACCCTGTGTCGATGCCGAGGCGAATGCCGGTGGTGAGGCTTGCAAAGGCTTGATCGGCGCGACCGTCGAGAAAGTGAGAGGTGATCTCGGCGTGCGCCGCTTGGTTGCGCGCGTAGGGTCGGGGATCTGCGAGAAGGGAGCGAAGGAGCGAACGAGCCTGTTCGGTGTCGAGTTCGGCGAGGTGGAGATCGATGAGCGCGGCCTCGTACGAAAGCGCGTCGCCCATGGTGCGAAGTCCGAGGCGACGTCCAAAATCGAGCGCGGATCGAGCCTCGGCGAGCTTGCCTGTGTGCAAAAATGTTTGAACCACAGCGCCGCTCGCGCGCGCTTCAGGGAGAATCTCGGAAAGGCGCGCAGCGTATCGAAGAGCACGCAAAACATCGTCGTCGGGAGCGCGAAGAATGGCGTTGTCGAGCGCAACAACCGCGTGCGTCGGAGCGATTTCTATGAGGCGTTCGAGAACTGCGTACGCTTCAGGGAGGCCGAGCCGAACGGCCATGACGACGTAGAGAGAAACCAACTCCGGGTCGTTGGGCGTTTCGGCATAACTTTGACGCGCGAGGCGGGCGGCTTCTTTTCGATCCACTTCAACGGGGAACATGTGCAAGAGGCCGCGGATCATGTTTTGGCGACCGGGCGGGAGCAGATGGAGGCGTTCACGCACTCGCTGGGGCGCGGTTGAAAGCGTTTCAGGGCCGCCGGCCGACACCATGAGCACGAGCAGGTGCGAAAAAGGCGACTCCGGGTCTGTGTCCAAAAGGCGCAGAGCCTCGGGTCCGAGATCGGTGGAGATGCGAAGATCGCGGCGCCGAAACACGCGAGCGATGCGACGCGCGGAGGGTTCATCTTTGGCGCCCCACGCTTGAACTTCAGCGGTCGTGAGGGCGCGGGGTTTGAGTTTTGGGGCGAGCGCTGAAACCGCGTGATCCACGGTTTTGAGAGGTTCTGGAGCGGTTGCCTCCGCGCTCACACCTGCAATGACGAGCGTTGCCTTGGTGGATGTCCCGGTGATGTCGACACGAACGTCGAGGGGCGTACCGTCGCCGTCACCGGACCATTCAACCCCCAATTCAACCGCCAGGCGCGCGCACGCTCCCAGACCGAGTGCTCGGGCAAATTCAGGATCGGAGTCTCCTGAGACAGAAGCATTTTGACAGCGGATCCCCGCCACCATGGGAATGGGCGCGGACGCCGCCGCGGGCACGCCTGTGTACACATTTTTTGAGTCGCGGAATGTGTACACAGCGACCACCGCGAGAGTGAGTACGAGGGCGGCAAGCGCCGCGCCGACAAGCGCCGGTCGGCGAGAGGGGCGAGAAGAAGACTGCC
Organism: Polyangiaceae bacterium; assembly: GCA_016712345.1. Classification (GTDB taxonomy): domain Bacteria; phylum Myxococcota_A; class Polyangia; order Polyangiales; family Polyangiaceae; genus JADJRH01. Next base: position 4,446,037 of record JADJRH010000001.1, on the reverse strand, counting down.
TGTCTTCGGCAATGTGTACACTTTCTTTGACGTTCGCGTCCGCCGGAGCGGCGACCACCGGTGCCACCTTCAAGCGTTCACCCGACTCGGACGGAGCGCCCAAACCGGGCGATGAAGGCAGTACGGAACGCGGTGCGCTCACCGCTTCGCAGAAGGGAGCGAGGGCATCGGCCGCTTCATCGAGCGACGAAAAACGGGCCGAAGCGTCGCGTGAGAGCGCGCGTTCAACAACGTCGACCACCGGCGTTGGAAGATTTGGAACAAGCGTTTGAAGCGGCGGAAAAGGTTCAAACAGCGTTTGCGTGACGATCTGCGCTGTGTGGTCGCCGGTCCATGGGCGGCGTCCGGCAAGGAGTTCATACAGGGTGACGGCCCAAGCAAACTGATCGGCGCGACCGTCGACGGTGTCACCGAGGAGCTGCTCCGGCGCTGCGTACCCCGGCGTTCCCACGATCGCGCCCGCGGCTGTGAGGGGTGCGCCACCCTGCGATCCAAGGTCCGCGTGGTGTCGGCGGACAATGCCAAAGTCGACCACTTTCACTTCACCGTCGTCGCGGACAATGACGTTGGAGGGCTTCACGTCGCGATGAACAAGTCCCGCTCGATGCGCCGCTGCGAGCACGCGTGCGACGGATGAACACCACCGCAGCTTGCGCTCAAGCGGGATTGAACTGTCGCCGAGATAGGTGGTGAGCGTGCGGCCGCGGACAAGCTCCATGGCGATGTAGGGCCGGCCTTCGTGATCGCCCACGTCGTACACCACGACTGACCCTGCGTGTTGAAACGCGGCGGCGGCCTGGGCCTCAATAAGCATGCGTTCGCGCGAGGCGCCGTCGCTGTCCGTTCGAAGCACTTTGAGCGCTATTTCGCGGCCCAAAATTGTATCGCGCGCACGAAACACTTCGGCCATTCCGCCGCGACCGATGTGAGCATCGAGAACGTATCGACCGAAAACATCGCCGGGCCGCAGCGATTCAGGCGGGAGTGACCCACGCGGTGGGGCGCGCGGTTTGGCCGCCACGGTGGCAACGTCATCGCTGTTCGGCGCAGAAATCGGCGCGCCGGGATCTGCCGGTTCAACATGTTGCGCAACGCCTGAAGCGCTTTCCGGTGGGTTCGCGGCGGCGTCGATGTACGGCGCGAGGGCGGCGGCAATGGCGGCTTCGTCGATGTGCGCTCGGCGCTCAAAGAGTACACGAGCCAACGCATCGGCCAATTCACGCGCGCTCCCGATTCTCTCGTGCGGTTCGGCGGCGAGCGCCGCGCTGAGAATCGGCGCGACATCGCTCGGGATGTCTGTCAGCTGCAAGACGGCGGGTTTGACGCGCCCCTCTCGAACAGCGCGGGCAAGGGTGGTTCCGCGCAGCGCCCCATACGGCGAAACGAGGCGGAGCATTTCGTACAAGACGATCCCCAATGCGTACACATCGCAGCGTCGATCAACTTTTTCGCCTCGGGCCTGCTCGGGCGCCATGTACCTGAGTTTGCCGGGTTGAACGCCGGTTTCATCGCGGACGAAACGCGCGCTCGCGACGCCGAGATCGGCCACTTTTACTGCGCCGTCGCGCGAGATGAGAACGTTTTGAGGCGAGATGTCGCGATGAACAATCGCAAGCGATTGGCCGCTTTGATCTCGGTATTCGTGCGCGTAGTGAAGTCCGCGCGCGGCGAGTTCAACAATGCGTACACATATCTCAACAGGCAGACGTTCATCGCGCCGTTTCACCTCGGCGAGCACACGACCGAGGTCGGCGCCGTCGATGTACTCCATGGCGAGCAGCAAACCGCCGGTTGGATCGTCGGCGAGTTCGTACACATGAACGAGGTTCGGATGCGCCAAAACAATGGCGAGATGCGCCTCGGCAACGAACATGGCGCGCAGTCGCTCCGAGCGGGCGTGCTCGGGTAGAAGGCGCTTGATCACGAGGCGCTTCTCGGTGCCTTTGCGCCGCGTTTGGTGGCCAGAAAATACCTCGGCCATACCGCCCGCGCCGATGCGCCGCTGCACCTCAAAATCGCCGAGTCGACGGGGTGCGCTCACCGGAACCTTTGCGCGGCGGATCGGCCGCGTTGGTACAGACGCGCACGGTTGGGCGCCATGACGTGCGTTGGACGGCTGCGAGACAGATGCGCCAATGCTGTCCGCGGCTCACTTTGGGTGACCGTCATGGGGCCCTGCGAGTATACTTTATCGAAGTTACTTAGCCGATCACCGAGGGCCGGATCTGTGGCCCCGACTTCGGAGGGCCTTTGCTCAAGCTCAGCGAGCGTATCGTCGCGGGGGACACTGTGGTCTTCGGCGACGATCAAGATCCGACCACGTTTTATTTGTTTCCCGATCGAATTCGCCTCCGTTCGGAAGACGACGGCGAGCCGAGCTTTTTGCTCGTGACGTATCCGGCCGAAGGGGCGGACGCGGAGCCTTTCGGTCGCGAACCGCAGGGGCTCCTGAGGCTGCGTTTGGTGGCCGAGGTGGAGCCGGGGCGCAAACAACGCGTTCGGGAAGTGCTGCGCCGTCGGTTGATTCGGCTCGCGGAAGTTGGGCGAATCGATCGAACACTGGTGCCGGAACCGCGCCTTTGTGCCCCGTCGTGGGCCGGTGGGCGCGTGCGATTGCACCTTGAAACGCCTGGATCGCAGGCGATTGTGATTGCAAGCGATCCGGTGGACGAACCGATTGAGTTGGGGGCGACGCTCGATGTTCAACTGGGTGTACACGCCAAAGAAGTGCAGCAGGCGCTCGCGGAAGATCGCGGTTCGTGCCGGGTGTCGATGACGCTTTCATACCCGGCGCGCATGAGTGCGTCGGTTCGATTTTTTGCGGACGGCGCGAGCATTGTCGATGATTTGTGGCGCTCGGCGCGGGCGTATCGGATCGATCGGCAGGCGAACAAAATGGTGCGGCACACGCACGATCACGTGGAGCTTTCACCGGGGGTTCTGCGTCGCGAAAGCGCGGCGTCAAACGCGGAAGTGGCAGCGTTGGTGCGCGAAGATGTGATCGGTGAAGTGGTGTCGCGGCACTTGTGGGTGCCCGATGTGACAACGGGCGTGACCACGTTTCATGTGACCGAGGACGGGGCGGAACGCGAAGAAAGCGGCGAAGTGGTGGCGCCCGAACAGCTCGCTCACCTGGCTCACGAGCGCTTTGTGAAGAAGGTGAAAGAAACCTTTTTTATCGGCGCAACAAGCGCGGGCGCGGCGCTTCCCGCCGACGAGTTGCGGCTTCGCGACGACGACGGTGTGGGCGACGCTCTCGAAACCGAGGTGTGGGACGGGATTGTTTGGAAGGGGCACGAGACGTCGCTCGCCCTTTCGAAAGTGGTGCCCGCGACTCAGCGTGCGCGCGGTGTGTATCACGCGGCTTCGACGGGTAGTTGCTACAGCGCGCGCGCGGGTGAACCGGGATTTTTAATTCACGTTCGCGCGCTGGTTGTGGTGCGCGGTGAGTGGTCAAAAGCGTGGCTTTATTTGCGTCCGCGAGGGGATACCGACGCATCGGTGGCTTCGTTTTCGTTTTCCAAAAAGCGGCGCGGCGCCGCGCTTTGGGTGCGCCCCACAAAGTTTGAACCGAAAGACGGATATGAGTACCGGGTGGTGTGGCGCGCGGAAAGCGGCGAGGTGCTGGAAGGACATTGGCGCCAGGGATCCGCGTCGTTTTTGCTCGTGCATGAAACGCCGCGCCAGCGTTGGACAGAAGTGATCTTGCGGCGGGCGGCGCAGTTCGGCGACGAGCTGGAGGGCATTCGAGTTGACTTGGAGTGCCGCCATCCCACCGAAAACGACGAAAATTTCGGACCCATGAGCTACGACGCGATCGCGCCGGGCACGGCCACGGTGGTTCCGCGAAGCGCTTGGGGGGAAGGCATTCAGCGCGCAACGTTCGTTTTCACGGGGCGCAATGACGACAAGGCGTCGCGCGTGTGGCGCATTCGCGCGCTGGAAGGCGCCGAGCTTTATTACAGGTACACATTCATCTACCGCGACGGTTGGAGCAGTACGTTCCCAACGGGAAGCGGTTTTGCCGCGGTCGGCGCCGATCGCGTGTTGCGTGTGGGTGAGCCCTATTCGTTTTCGGTGTTGGTGTTGCCGGGCCTGCGTTTACCGGAAGATGCCGAACGGCTCGACGTGCGGCTCGTGTTTAAAGATCCGATTTTGAACGTGCAGAAGACGGCGCACTTTGTCTTCGACGAGGAGCGATGGGGAGAGCAGCGCTGGACCGTGGGTTCAATGGCGCGCGGGCCTCATCGTTACGACGTGGAAATTGTGTACCACTTGTCGGACGGTACACATGTGCGGCGATCGTTTGCGGGCTGCGAAGATGAAGCGCTCGTTGTGCGAACACCGGAAGCGATGGATCTCGACAATCGCAAAGGTGAGTAGCAATCGCAGCGTTGGGGCGAACTCGCGGGGGCTTTTCTTGCGCAGCGCTGTTGAACACGGCGCGGACAAATTTGTGTACACCGTGGGAGCAAAGCGGCGCTCCAACGTGTAACATGCGCCCCATGCGCGCCTTCCCCACTCTTTCTTGTATGAGCCTCGTGTGTACACTTGCGTTGTCGGCATGTTCGTCGGACGACACGGCCGGCGTGGGTGGCAGCGGCGGCGGACCGGGAGGCGCTGCGGGCTCGGGCGGAACCGCCGGAACGCCGCAGGCAGGCCCTATTTCCGGGCCGGTCACGCGATACGATTACGTGATTGATTCCGACGCGCTCACCGCAAACACAACGCTTACGGTGGATGTGCAGGCCCCGGGCGGAGACTGTGTTGACTTTGAGTCGGTGGTGTCGCCGAGCGGGCCCGTGATGTGGAACGGAGCCGACGCGGTCAGCGCGACCACCGACATGGGTGTGATGCGCGTTTGCGGCGCGCCGGTGTTTCCGGGTGTACTCAACGTTCAAGTGCCCACCCCCATTCAAAAGAAAAAATATTTTGGGCTCGACGTTGGCTTCTCAAAACGCACCAGCATGGATGGCGGACAGTTTTCGTACATGCTGAGTTGGGTGGGCGGATGTGACAATTTTGGCCCATGCGACGACGATCCGTCGAAGTTGAGCGAGTTTCGTTTTGAGATCAAACACGCCATGGGTACACCTGTGTTGTGCCCGGGTGTACTCACCGCGGGCGACACAACCACAACGTGTGAAGTCGCGGGCACGCTCGCGCCGACATATTCGGCGGTCGCATGGGCATCGGACCCCACGTGGAAGCGCTCGCCGTTCATGAACGCGGCGGGCGTTGACTGGGTGTTTTACGAAGCACCGAGCGGCAAGCTGCGAACGAGCCTCAGCGTGACCGCGATGACGCAGTTTTTCGAGTGGCTCACTGGCTTGTTCGGCGATTTTCCGTACGGCAATGAGCTTCGATTTGCGGGTGGGCCAACGGCGTGGCTGGGCTTTGAGCACCCGGCAAACATCATCCTCTACGAGAGCCTCGCAGGCCTGCCCACCGACTACACCGATGCGCTCACGCACGTGACGATGCACGAGGTGGTGCATCAATGGGCGGGCGATCGAACAACACTGGCGGACGCGGCCGACTTCGTTTGGAAGGAAGCGATGGCCGAATACGTTCCGTACGTTTTTGAGGACGAGGTGTTGGGCCCCGAAGTTGCTGCGGCAACGCGCGCTTATTGGGACGGTGTTGCGTTGCAATCGGGCCACTACCCGCGGCCCACGGACAAACCAACTCCGCCTGTGAACACGTTTTACGGCGATGTGTACGGTCCCGGTCCGATGGTGCTTTTCGTTCAACTTGAAGGGCTGATCGGGCGTGATTCGGTGATGGCGGGCATTCAGGCTTTTTTGAAGCCGGCCGCAGGTCGAAGCGTCGCCGAACTTCAAGCGGCCCTCGAAGAGGCTTCGGGACAAGATCTAAAGGCTTATTTTGATGCGTGGGTGTTCGGGAGCGGCGCGCCTGAATGGCCGACAATGAAGGTTGACACAGTGCAAAACGGGAATGAAGTGACCGTGACTGTGACGCAGCAAAACGCGTCGGCCAAAGTGTACCCATGCGTCGTTGAAGTGGATGTTTCAGGAGCCACCCAAACCGTCACCGCGTCGGTCAACTTTGGGCTTGCGCCGTCGGGCGCGTCCGCAAACACGAAGGTGACGCTGGCCGAACCAATCGTGGGCGCGTCGCTCGATCCGAGAAACAAGTTGATCGCGAAGAGCCCCGTCTCGCCCGCGGTGAAACCCAAACCGCGGCCGGTGTGGATTTTCTAGCTTTTTTCTTTGGCGATCTCGCGCAGGATCTCTTCAACGCGCATTGCCGCGTCCTGTCCGCTGTCGAACACGAACCGAAGTTCAGGCGCGTGCCGCAGGCCCAGCGCTTTTCCGGTTTGCTGGCGCAGCCGACTCGCAGCCGCATCAAAGCCTCGGAGGAGTTTCTTCGTGGAGGCTTCATCCATCGCGATGAGTTCTTGCCGGACGAACACGCGCGCAAACGAGAGATCGTCGGTGAGTTCAACACGCGTGATCACGGCACCGGCCAGGCGCGGATCGTGTAGAGCGCGAAGGAGGAGCGTCAGTTCTTCCCGCATGCGGGACGCGACGCGATCACTGCGTTTGTAGCCTTCCATGATTACGGCTCCTCGTCGTTCGGGTCGTTGTCGGCATAGTGACCGGGCGAGGGCCCCAGGTCGAGCGTGGCCTCGATCCCACCCATCACGCCGGTACCACCGGCGCCGAATGGGATGATCTCCGTGGCGCGGTCGGTCAGCACCGCGTCGGCAAGTGTACCCGCCGACGCTGCGACATCGGAAAGCACGCTGTCACACACGCCGGCTTCGTTGGACACAACGGCAACACCGAGCGTTGCATGACGCGGGTGATCGAGCGAGCCGACTTCTGCGATCGACACGCGAAAGCGCGCCTGCGTGCGCTCCTTGAACGACACAACAACACGGCGTTTGTCTTTCAACGTTCGCGCGCCGGGGATCATCAACGCGAGGCGCATTACTCCAACAAACATCAGAAACGCCCGGTTCTAAAGGAAACGTTAGGAGAAAACGTGGACGCCGGTCTCACGTTTTCGTTTCGTTTTTGTGGTGTACACAACAGAGCACGCGACGGACACACCTGTTGCGCTGCGCTTTTTGAAATCCGCTCGGCGACGGGCAACGGCAACTGAAGTGTCTTGGACAAGACATGCGTACACAAGAAGGGTGCGGTGATCCCCGCGAGACGGGCGGCGAGGATCACCGATTTTGTCAGGAGAGCTTGGTTTTGATCTCTTCAACCTCGAAGCACTCGACGATGTCGCCGTCTTTCATGTCCTGGTAGTTTTCGAGCGAAATACCGCACTCAAACCCCTCAGCGACCTCTTTCGCGTCGTCTTTAAAGCGGCGCAGCGCGGAGAGTTTGCCGGTCCACACAACAACGCTGTCGCGAATCAAACGCGCGTCGGCGGTGCGACGCATCAGGCCGCTGAGCACCATGCAGCCGGCAACGTTGCCCACTTTGACGATGCGGAAGATTTGACGGATCTCGGCGCGACCGAGAATCTTTTCGACCTTGGTCGCGGGGAGCAGGCCCTCCATCGCGGACCGGATGTCGTCGACCGCGTTGTAGATGATGTTGTAGAGGCGAATCTCAACGCCTTCGGTTTCAGCGTGGGATGCGGCTTTGCCAGCCGGTCGAACGTTGAAGCCAACGATGATCGCCTTGGATGCGACGGCCAGATTGACGTCGCCTTCTGTGATGCCGCCGACGGCTGCGTGAACCACTGTCACTTTCACCTTGGGCGTGGAGAGCTTTGTGAGCGCGTGAACCACCGCTTCAACCGAGCCCTGCACGTCGCCCTTGATAATGAGCTTGAGTTCAAGCTGCTCACTTTCAGCGAGGCTCTTCGTGAGCGCTTCAAGCGACACGCGCGAGTCGAGCGGAAGAAGCGTCTTCGAAGCTTTCTTGCGCCGCGTCTCGGCGATCTCTTCAGCGGTTTTGCCGTCTTTTACCGAGTGAACCGGGTCACCGGCGCTCGGCACTTCATTCAAGCCGAGAACCTCCACCGGTGTCGACGGGCCCGCCTCACCCACTGCGCGACCGAGTTCATCGGTCATTGCGCGGACTTTGCCCCAAGCGCCGCCCGCCAGGAGAATGTCGCCCACGTGGAGCGTGCCGTCTTGCACCATGACGCGTGCAACGGGGCCGCGACCGCGATCGAGCAACGCTTCAATGACAGTGCCGCTCGCGCGCTTCTTGGCGTTTGCCTTGAGTTCAAGCACCTCCGCCTGGAGCAGCACCGCTTCAAGCAGTTGATCGATGCCGACGCCGGTTTTGGCCGACACATGCGCGAACATGGTGTCGCCGCCCCACTCTTCAGGTTGGAGCCCGAGGTTTGCGAGGTCGCGTTTGATCTTTTCGGGCTCAGCACCCGGTTTGTCGATCTTGTTGATTGCCACAATGATCGGCACCTTGGCCGCCTGCGCGTGATTGATCGCTTCACGCGTCTGCGGCATCACGCCGTCGTCGGCGGCAACCACGAGAATCACAAGGTCTGTCACCGAGGCGCCGCGAGCGCGCATAGCGGTGAAGGCTTCGTGGCCCGGAGTGTCGAGGAACGCGATGGTGCCACGGAGCGTTTCAACGCGGTAAGCGCCGATGTGCTGGGTGATACCGCCGGCTTCTCCTTCGGCCACGCTGGCTTTGCGAATGCGGTCGAGAAGGCTGGTCTTGCCGTGGTCAACGTGACCCATCACGGTGACAATCGGCGGGCGCGTGCCCTGTTCTTCATCGGCGTCGACGTCGGCTCCGGTGGCGTCGGCCAGCGTTGCGGCCTCGCTCACGGCCACATCTTCAACCGTCCAACCGAACTCACTGGCGATGATCTTCGCCGTGTCCGTGTCGAGCGTTGAGTTAATGTGTACACCTGACATGCCCATTTGCAGGAGCTTCATGAGCACGTCGACCGCCTTGACGCTCATCTTGGCGGCGAGCTGTTGCAGCGTGACCTGCTCTTCGATCTTGACGACCTTCTTGTGTGAGGCCATCTCCTGCGTTGTCACAGCGCTCTTGCCGCGCTGCTGCATTTGACCGGGAGCGCCGCGTTGCGGTTGCTGCCCCGGACGGCCACCCTGTCGACCGCGCGCGCCCATCGGGCCGCGGCTTTGCGGACCGAATGTGGTTTGCGGTCGTGCAGCGGGAGCCGCGGCGCGAGGATCGTACGTTGTGCGGCGAGCAGGCGGTGTGCCGGCGCTGCGCGGTGCGGCCGGCATGGGTACACCTGGGCGTCCCTGCCAAACATCAATGCCCGTTTTGGGGGGTGACGAGGGGCGCTTGGGCGCCTGCGACTCTTCGGTCTGGCGCGCTGCGGGTGCCTGCGCCTGCGCCGGAGCGGCGCGACGGATCGGAGGTTGAGCGCCCGCGCGTTGATGCGTTTGCTGCGGCGGTGGCGGCGGTGGGGGCGGCGGTGGAGCTTCCACTCGCGCCAGCGGCCGCGGCGAAGGCGGCGGCGGTTCCGGCGCGGCTTCCACAACGGGCGGAGGCTCGGCGCGAACCGGCTCCGGCGCTGCTTGCTCCGCGGGTGCCGCTTCGGTTTTTTCAACAGGCGGCGGGGCCTTTTCAGGCTCGGAAGCCACCACCGGCGGAGCGGACGGCGCCGCTTTGACAGGTTCGGGCTCGCGGGCGGGCGGCGGCGGCTCAGCCGGCGCGGCTTCGACCACGGGCGGCGGAGCAACCGGCGCAGCGACCGGAGCCACGACAACGGGTTCCGCCGGAGGCGCTTTTACCTCCACAACGGGGGGCGGCTCACGCTTCGGCTCGGAGGCGCGCGGGGGCGGAATTTCAGGCCGCGAAGGCCGCGCCGCCGGAACTTCCACCACCTTGGGAGGCGGCGTGAACGCTTCGACCGAAGGCGGCGGCTCGGGAATGCGGCGAGCAACGGGAGCCTCGGGCCGCGAAGGCGGCGGCGGCGGTGCACGGAACGCCGGCGCCGAAGGCGGAGCGGGCGGCACATGACGCACAACAGGCTGCGTGACGCCCGGCGAACTGGGCGCGGGCGCCGGAATGTGCGCGTGCGGCTCCGAAGGGCGCGCCTCGGGAATACCTTCTCCGCTTCGCGCGCGGCGCTTCACGACCGTAGGCCGAATGCGCTCTTCAACAACTTCGGGCGCCTTTTGGCGTTCAAGGTGGCGCTTCACGCGCTCGACCACATCCTGCTCGACCGCACTCATGTGGTTACGCACATCGCCGACTCCCATGGACTGGAAGAGCGCGACCAGCGTCTTCTGGTCCATATTGAGCTGCTTGGCGACTTCGTAAACCCGGACTTTGCTCATTCGCTCCGCTCCAAACTACTGCCGACTTTCCTGCGTGCGCCGCAGGTGCCGCCCCGACGCTCGCCCCGCTCGATCGGGCACCACTTTACCGCGGAAGCCGCCCTTAGGGGCGGCGACCTTTTCGTGACTTTTCGACGGGTCATCGGGCGAGCGCTCATCGTCTCGTCGCCGACCCTGCGAAACCTTCACGCGACGCGCCGGCACCAACGCCGACGTGACGCCAACAGCCTTTTCAACCGCATCGCGCAAGGCGTTTGCGATGCCGGAGTTCTTGACAGCCGCGACAGCTACCCCTTCCGTCGCAGACGACCGCTGAAGAGCGGCTGCGAGCGACTGTTTTGTGCCCCACGCAACGGCAGAGCCGCCGTCCACCGCTTCACGCACGCTCGGCAGCTCACTCGCCGCCGCGGCATCGGTTGCAACAACAACAAGGGTCGCCTCACCGGCACGCCAAGCGCTCGTCACCGCGTCGGACCCCACCACCGCGTTGCGCGTTCGCACCGCCGTTGTGAGAAGCCCGGCCACGCGCCGATTCATCGCTGCTTGAATGCAAGCGGCAAGCGATTCGGCCGTGAGCGGCATAAGCGAAGCGGACTCAAGCGCGCCCGCTTCTTTTGTTACAATGTGTACACTTGAAGCTTGGCCCTTTGTGATTCTGGGCAGACCTCGCACAACCGCCTGCGCCACGCACGGACCGCGCGCGTGAACGTAGGCGCCGTGACCGAATCCGCCCCCGGCGGCGTCCACAGCCACTTCTCCCGAAGGACCGATCACAAGGCGAACAAACGCTTCAGGATCGGTGCGCTCGCCGCATCCGATGCACGTGCGGGCGGACGATTTTCCATCGGCCGGGGCGGGTTGAACCGCACCGGCACCGTTTTCGGTTGCCGGGCGCAGCTCCGCCTGACCGCTCTTTGCGGCGTCGGCGTCTGCGTTTTGATGCGGTTCAATCACTCGGTTTTCGTCAACGCGGCCCGACCTGCGAGCGGCGCCGTCCTTTCTATTGGCCGATCGCATTGGGCACGGTGCCCAACGCGATCGCCGCTGTCTTCGTGGCTATGCCTGTTTTTGTGCGTCGGCCGCGCGCCTCACTTCAGCGCGAGCCTGCTCCAACACCTTTTGCTCCGTGTCGACGAATGTTTTGGCTCCCTGCTTGATCGCGCGAGCTTTCTTGATGCCAAGCCCCGTGCGAATCGCGAGGCGGTCTTCGTCTTCCCGCAACACGTCTTCAACCGTTTTGTAGCCGGCCTCTTCAAGCAGACCGACAGTACGATCGCCGATGCCGCGAATGAACAGCAGACGTTCACGCTCCGTGAGCGCCTCCGTTCGCGTGGCCGCCTGACGAATGCGCTCCTGGCGAAGCCGCTCCATCGTGGCCTCCGCCTGCGTCTTAATGCGCTCCGCCGCGTCGTTGCCGCCGAGCCCCGGAATCGCCGCAAGCTCTTCAACCGTTGCTTCCGTCACCTCTTCGAGCGCGCGGAATCCGAGACGGTACATGCTCTTCGCGATCTGCTCGCTCACGCCGTCGATCTGCTGGAGAGCGAGAATGGCCTCTTCCTCCATCTGCTTGAACTTCGACTCACTGATGATGTCGAGCTTCCAGTTGGTGAGCTGCGCCGCGAGACGCACGTTTTGACCTTTGCGCCCGATCGCGAGCGAAAGCTTCTCGTCGGGAACCACAAGCTCCATCCGACCGTCGGCTTCATCGACAATGACCTTGTGTACTTCAGCCGGCTGAATGGCAGCGATCACGTAGCGCGCCGGATCTCGATCAAACGGCACGATGTCGATTTTTTCGCCGCGCAGCTCTTGAACAACCGCCTGCACGCGCGAGCCCTTCATACCAACGCACGCGCCCACCGGATCCACGTCCGCGTCGCGACTTGTGACCGCGATTTTTGAGCGAGCGCCCGGTTCGCGCGCAACGGCCACAATGCGCACAATGCCCTCGTAAATTTCAGGGACTTCAGCCTCAAAAAGCTTTTCAACAAGGCGCGGATCCGAGCGCGACAAGATCACCTGCGGACCGCGCGCTTCGCGATCGATGTCTTTTACGTAGGCCACAATGCGATCGCCCGGCCGATACGTTTCACGCGGCGTCTGCTCGCGAAACGGCAACACACCCTCGGTCTTGCCGATGTCGACAATGATGTTGTTGCCCTTTTCAAAGCGGCGAACGATGCCGCGGATAAGCTCGCCTTTGCGATCTTTGTACTCGTTGAAAATGATGTCGCGCTCGGCGTCGCGAACGCGCTGCAAAAGCACTTGTTTCGCAGTTTGCGCGGCGATGCGCCCAAACGTTGTGCGCCCCTGCTTCAGCTTGAGGATGTCGCCGTACTCTTTGTCCTGCTCGCGCGCTTTGTCCGCGTCTTCGGGACGCCAAAACACCTGAAAACCAAGCTCTTCGCCGAGCGTCGCGTCGAGTCGATATTTTTCCACATCCGAGAGAGAGATCTCGCGCTCGGGCTGACCCACCTGCTCAACAACGGTCATGTACTGAAAGAGATCCACATGCCCAACGTCTTCGTTGAACCGGGCTTCCAGCTCGCGAGTGGGCCCGAAGACGCTTTGCGCCGCCTTCAAGATTGCCGCCTCGATAGTCTCGACAAGGACCTTTCGCTCGATCCCTTTTTCTTTCGCGACCTGTTCGAGAATGGCTCCGAGGCTGCTTTCGGTCCCCTGTGCCTGTGCCGCTGCCATGACGCACTTGTCTCCTTTTCGTTTCCCAAAATCAGCGAGCGCTAACGCTGCCCGCCTCGTTCACGAAGTTGTTTCCCCGGTTTTTGAGAGCCTTTTGGGCCGCCCTTTTTAGTTCCTGTCTGAAGTTCAAAAACGAGCCGCGCCTCCACAATGTCGGCCACGGGAACGGCAATGTGTTTGCCGTCGGCGACAATGGCGACCATTCCGTCAGAGGCTTCTTCGATCGGCCCCCGAAGCACGCGCTGCCCATCGGGAGCTGGACGCGCGAGTTTCACCTTGGCTGTGTATCCCCGAAAACGCACAAAATCGGCCGGGCCGTAGAGTTTTCTGTCGAGCCCGGGTGAACTCACTTCAAGGTTGTATTGGGTAGGGATGAGATCCTCGACATCCAGCACCGAGGAACAGTCGCGCGACACTTCCGCGCAATCCTCCAGCGTTACGCCGTCCACAGGATCGACAGTGCCCGGCGGCACCGGTTTGGCATCCAAGCGCTCGATCGTGATCCGCAGCGTCCAGCCGGCTCGTTCGGTGATCCACTCCAGCTCAAGCAGCGCGACGCCGTGCGCCTGCAATACCGGCGCGATAGCTGTGCGGACCTTTTCGAGATCCACACCGCCTTTCACTGTGCCGGGTTTTGAAGCGTCTTTTGCGAGCATTCGATAGATCCAACCTGCTGGGGCAAGGTTCGCAAAACGCGCGAACCGGCCCACGACCAGGCGGAGCCACGAAGTCCGGGCGGCAAAAAAAAAGAGCCGATTCCCAAACTGGGAACCCGGCTCCGCGGATCCGCCTAGTTGTTGGCGCGCACGCTAGCGGACGATTGTGAGCTTCGCAAGAGGGATCGCGACTCTTTTGGCACGAGCGCTGCCCGGCGCGATGCCGTGATTTGAAATGCCCTGAAATGGACCTGCCCCTTGCGTCGCGGTCCAATTGCACCATGAGCGGCATCGCATACACCCAATGGCGTTGCTCTCTGCTCAGAGGAGTTCGTTTTTTAAAGTGCGCGATGTGCTCGCGAGCCGGGGCGAGGGCCGGCTGTCGTGAATACGCCGCGTGGGTGAGGTCACAATGATCAGTGTTTCGCACCGGGTTGGGCGTCTCGCAGAAATCCGCCTCACGTCTCCCGTCGTCGTCGACGACTTCACGGTGATGCAGCGTGACATGGCCGCGTTGGGCTCCAAAAGCCACGCCAAACTTGTTGTCTGCGCCGACCTTTCGCGCGCCTCGGTTTTCCCAGAACCGCTCGCCGATCGCATCGGTCGCTTCTTTCGATCCGATCACCAGCGCCTCGACAGAGTCGCCATTGTTGTCGGTGACGCCGCCACGTTTTATCTCCAAGTTGATCGGCTGCTTCGTTATGTCTCCGCTACCCAAGTGTCGGCGCGCGACTTCGGCCTCCACTCCGCTCCAAAACGGGGGATCGATCCCTCTCTCAAACGGCTCGCCACGCGTCGTGCATTTAAACACCCGAGCGAGGCAATCAGCTGGCTTGAAGATGCGCTCTCACCCGAAGAACGCGCGCGGCTGCGTACCTTTTTCGACGAGTCTCCAAAGAGTACGCATTAGTCAAAAGTACACATTCAAACGCGTACACATCCAGCCCATGATGTACGCATCACATCAAGCGTACACATCCCATCCATCACTTCTTTTTCAGGGGGCGGGGGCTCCGCCCCCGCAACGCCCCCGCCGGGGTCGCTCGTGACCTCTGCGCGTCTCGCGCTGTCGGTTTTTCCCAAGCGCCCGCGGACGGGGCCCTTCCCCGCCGACAGTGGCGCATGGGGCCCAAAGGGGTCGCTCCTGACCTGTGCGCATCTCGCGGTGGCGGTTTTTCCCAAGCGCCCGCGGACGGGGCCCCTTCCCCGCCGACAGTGGCGCATGGGGCCCAAAGGGGTCGCTCCTGACCTGTGCGCATCTCGCGGTGGCGGTTTTTCCCAAGCGCCCGCGGACGGGGCCCCTTCCCCGCCGACAGTGGCGCATGGGGCCCAAACCGCACCGCTCGAACGCGCACACGTCACTCGCTCCCTTGCCCCAAAAACCGCACCGCTCGAACGCGCACACGTCACTCGCTCCCTTGCCCCAAAAACCGCACCGCTCGAACGCGCACACGTCACTCGCTCCCTTGCCCCCCGCTAGTTCTGCTCGTCAGAAGTTTGGCCCTGGTTGAGTTTCTTCGTGTGGAACTAGCCGCGCGCAAGCGCGGGGGGTGTGGGGCGGAGCCCCACGAGACAAAAGATAGTGCCGACGTGTGCGAAGCGGGCCGCGCCAGCGGCGACAAAAGTCCGGCAGGACTTTTGACACGCGGCACTAGACTCGAAGCGCTTTTTTGAGCCGCAACACACCCTCTTCAATTTCTTTTTCGTTCAGGTTGGCAAACCCCAGCCGAAAGAAGTTGCGCGCCCGCCCATCAAACGCAAACCGCTTTGCCGTGGTTGCAATCACCCCCTGCGCTCGCGCGTTTTCCGCCCATTTCTCAACGTTGATTGTGCTGTCCACTTCCACCCAAATCGCCATGCCACCCTGCGGCAAATCAAACCGCACCGCCGCACCCAAATGCCGCGCGAGCGCCCCCGCAAGGGCTTCACGCCGCTTCGCGTAGTGACCCCGCATGCGACGCACGTGACGTTGAACGGCGCCGTCTTCGATCAACTCCGCCACCGCCGTTTCCACCGGTCGATCGCCCTGCCTGTCCATCGTTGCGCGCATTGCCGCCGCCCGTAAAATGAACGGCTCGGGCGCCACCAAAAACCCAACGCGAAGCGCAGGCGCCAAGATCTTTGAGAGCGTGCCGATGTAAAGCACAGTGCCCTTTCGATCCGCGCTCGCGAGCGGCAAAATCGGCCTACTTTCGTAGTGGAACTCGTTATCGTAATCGTCCTCAATCACCGCGATCCGCCGCTCCGCTGCAAGCTCCAGCACCTGCAAACGCCTGCCCGGCGAGAGGCTCACCGTCGTTGGGTATTGGTGATGCGGCGTCAGATAGATCGCGCGCAACCGCTCGCGCTCGGCCACCGCTCGAAGCGCATCAAACACCATCCCCGATCGATCCACCGCCACCGGAACCAAGCGCGCCCCTGAAGCTCTGAGCGCCGCCCACGCGGGTTGATAACCGAGAGCTTCCACAGCCACCACATCGCCCGGCGAAAAAAGCACTTTCGCGCACAGGTCGATCGCCATCTGACTGCCGCGCGTCACAATCACATTGCTCTCGTTGGCCGCCAGGCCGCGCGCATCGGCAAACATCGAAGCGAGCGCCGAACGCAGTCGCAGTTCACCCGCCGGATCGCCGTACCCCAACAGCTTGCCGCCGTTTTGCCGCAGCGCCCGCCGATACGCCCGCGACAGATCATCCACCGGAGCGAGCCGCAAATCGGGCATCCCGCTCGCAAAAACAAGCGCTCCTTTCGGCGGCTCCGGCTGATCAAACCGGTCCGGCGGAGGCGCCAAGTCAAAGCCCACCCGCCCCGGAACCTCGGTGCGCAAAACGGCGGACCTTGCGAACGCCTTGGGCCGCGTGTCCACCATGTCACTCGAAACGAACGTGCCGCCCGACGGCCGCGTCACCAGCCAGCCCTCGGCAATCAACTCCTGGTACGCGGCCAGCACCGTGTTTCGGTGTACACCCAGCGAATCGGCGAGCGCCCGGCTCGAAGGAAGCCGCTGCCCCGGCCGAAACCTTCCGCGCGCAATATCGGCTGAAATCGCTCGCGCAATCCGCAAAAACACCGGTTCTTGAAACGACTCGGCATCGCTCAACTGGTCTAGCGAGATTGTCGGATCTGGACCTTTCATACAGACCGGAAGCAGACCAGTTTTTCCCTCATGCGAAAAGAGGTCTATCGAATGGGCGACAACGAGGCGCGAGCGCTCGTTGCCGCGGCAAACGTCATCCACCTTGCGTCGGTGAAGCCCGACGGAACGCCGCTCCTGCGTACACTCAACGCCGTTGTCGTCGACGGCGCTGTTTGTTTTCACGGGGCACCGGCGGGCGAAAAAGTCGAAGCGCTGGGCCGCCCCACCGTCGTGAGCGCCGAGCGTGTAATCGCCTCGATCCCAAGCTATTTTCTTGATCCAGAGCGCGCCTGCCCCGCCACCACTTTGTATTTAAGCGCCGAAGCCCACGGCACGCTCGAAGAAGTCACAGACGCCCGGATCAAGGCCCGCGTCATCGACGCCCTCATGGCCAAATACCAGCCTGAAGGTGGACACGTTCCCATCGCCGTTGACCACCCTCTCTACGCAAAGCCGATCCGCGGTTTGTTGGTCGCCCAAGTGCGCCTCGATCGCATCGACGGAAAGGCCAAGGTGGCTCAAAACCGCACGCCCGAAGAGCGCAGTCGCCTGTGCGAAAAACTCTGGCAACGCGGCGGGCCCGGCGACGCCGACGCCGTTGAAACCATCCTCGCGTTGAACCCCGACACTCCCCTTCCCTCTTTTTTACAAGGCCCGGAGAACACGCGACTCGTTGCATCGGTGCCGCCCACAGAAGCCGATCGCGCCGCCCAATTGCTCGACGGTGCGTATTGGAACGGCGACATCTCGCGCGCAGAACTCGCCGCCGCCCACCGCGGATCGCAGGCGTGGGTGGGCGCACGCGACACAAACGGTACACTTGTCGCAACCACCCGCGCTCTCTCCGACGCCGCGAAACACGCTTGGATCTACGATGTCATGGTTGCTCCCGAGTGGCGCAATCGCGGCTTGGGTTTCGCCGTCGTGAAGCTCGCGCTCGAGCACCCCGCAGTGCGCACCGCTCGCAAAGTGCACCTTGGCACACGCGACGCTCACGGCCTCTATCGCAAGTTCGGGTTCATCGACGAAAGCGAAATGCCACCGCGTGGGTACACATCGTCGACAATGCACCTGACCCGGCCCGTTCACTCGCTTGGAATCACGCCCAGGTAACTGACGCCATCACGCAACGACCGGACGCGTTTCGACACCTGTGACGTCTCTTCACCACCGGGAGGACACGGAGGGACACGGAGTTTGGGGTTTGTCGGGCCGCAATGGGTACACATCATCCATGATCCCCAGCCTGACAGGCTGTGCGAGCCGATTGCAGCCCGAGATACAAAAACCTCCGTGGATCTCCGTGCCTCCTAGGTAACTTCCCTTTAGCGGAACGTTCTGCAAGGCACGGATCCAGTCTTGTCGAGACGTTTGGGACACCCTTGCCCGTCGCCAAGCGGAAAAGCGAACAGCGTGGCGCGTCGGGTTCTCCAGATGGAGTTCTGTGGCGAGCGCAGCCACGACGAAAACGAGAGACCGGCGAGACCGGTGGATGGCGACCTGATGGACATCTCAAGTCGCCGGACCTCCCAGAACGGGCTCTTTTCTGCTGCATCGACAACTCAACCGCAACGAGTTACTCGCCGTTCGAATGAGGCGCATGCGCCGCTGGGGAACTCCGTGTTGACTACGACGTGTCGGGCGGCGAGGCGTCTCAAGTCATTGCGAGGCGGCTGAAGTCCGGTTGAATGGGGCCGCGAAGCGCACCCACAGAAATCCGGTTAGAATGAGCGCATTGGCCACCGATCAGATCTCAGCTCATTCCCTGCGCTCAATCGTCGCATTTTTCGCCGCGCTCATTCTCACCTGCGCGTGTACACCCGCGGCGTCGCCCGAAGCGGAAGAACTGCCGTGCCGCACCGACGAAGACTGTGAACTCCACGGGCGTGACTCAGGTCCGCGCGCCGCGCTTTGCTCCAACCGCGCCTTGAATTTTCAGTCGGCCAAAGACATCGCCGCGTGTGGCCCGCTGCCCAACATGAGCGTGTCGCCGAGCGAACCCACGCTCCTCTGCTTTCGCGGCTCGTGTGTACCCGTCAAGACAAAGTGAAGCGCCATGAGTACACTTGCGTTGCGGCGTTTCGAACGCCGAACGCGCGCACTTTCTGCCTTGTCGGCGGCAGAAAAAAGGCGCCCACTATTTACAAAAACTCTGGGAAATAGCGGCGAACGCGAACAGCTAAACGTTGAACCTGAAGTTCACAACGTCGCCGTCGTGCATCACGTACTCTTTGCCTTCCACGCGGATCTTGCCCTGCGACTTGAGAGCGGCTTCTGTTTTTGCTTCTCTCAGGTCTTCGAGACGATAGATCTCGGCGCGAATAAACCCGCGTTCAATATCGCTGTGTACCTTGCCGGCGGCTTTGCGCGCCACGGTTCCGCGCCGAATGGGCCACGCACGACACTCGTCGGGGCCGGCTGTGAGAAAGCTGATCAAGTCGAGCATCTCATAGGCTGCGCGGATAAACACGTTGCGCGCCGGCTCGCCGAGACCCAAGCCATCGAGAAAATCCTTTTGTTCTTCGGTTGGCATTGCCGCAATTTCAGCTTCAATCGCGCCGCAAATGGCCATGCTCACGGCTTGTTTGCCACGCTTCACTTCGCGTAGGCCAGCGTTTGCCGCGTCGCTCCACGCCTGCTCCGACAAGTTGTAGAGCGTGATGAGCGGGCTCTGCGAAAGAAGCTGAATGCCCGGGCCGAGCGCCTTTTGCTCTTCTTCGGTGAGCACAAGTGTACGCAACGGCTCGCCGCCTTCGAGATGCGACAAACACTTTTGCGTCACATCGAGTTCGGCGCCGAGCTTTCGCTCTTTTTTCATGCGCTCCACGCGCTTTTCGAGCACGCCGAGATCGAGCAGCAGAAGCTCATCGTTAAACGCTTTTTCGTCGCGAATGGGATCGGGAGGCGTGGGCAACGTGGGATTGTCAAACCCGCGAACCACATGCACGAGCAAGTCCACGTTGCGCATTGTCTGAAGAACATCGGGCGAAAACGCACCGCCCACTTTGCCGGCGCTGCCCACGTCCATGAAGGTGATCTCGGCGAACGTTGTTTTCTTCGGATGAAAGATCGCGGCCAACCCTTCAACCCGAGCGTCCGGCACCTTGATGTTGCCAAAGCTCACTTTTTGGTCGGCCTTGCCTCCGGGGGCCAGCGCCGAAAACACAGTGGACTTTCCTGAACCCGGATAACCGACAATTCCTACTCGCATTGCGGCCCGCGTTTAGCACTGCTTTGCCGTTTCCGGGAGCACAACTCTCAGCGCGGCGATTTTGCGCGGGTCACGCGCATGAGTACACATGACGCCAATTTGCCGCTTTTTACAGCCCGAAACTCATTGCGAAATGCCGCCGAGACGGCCGCTGCGACTTTCCGCTTGCCACGCGGCAGCCGCCTTGCCTTAGCTTATGGTCACGTGGACACTTCCAAAGACAACCCCGCTCCTTCGAGTGACCCGTCCGATGCCTCCAAGGAGGAGAGTTCCGCTCCCGACGGCGCCGACGCAAACTCCCACTCTGAAGAAGCCACTGCCCAAAAGTCGGGCGAAAAAGCCGAAAGCGGTGAAGCACAAGCAGCGGAACCGTCGCGCCGTGCTGTGCGATTCGCCAATATCACCATTGGAGTTGCCGCGTTTCTCTGCGTCTCCCAGGTGATTTTCGCCTTCAGCACCCATCGGCCAACTCTGCTTCGTGTGGTGCCCGCCGTGCTCGCGCTGCTTTTTATTGCGGCGTACAAGCTCTCGCCGGCTCGGCGAATCACCCTCGCCATGGTGGTGTTTCCTGCCATTTTTCTGATTTACGGGTTTGAGTGGAAAATCGCTCGAAACAGACCGTATGCAGCAACAATGGCGGAGAAACAGGGCAGATCATTTGACGATCGCTCTCTTTGGGAAGTGATTAACGACGAGCGGGCCCAAGGAGTGGACGCCCACCCGTCATTTCAGCCCCGTGCGCTGATGGTGCTTGATCTCTCAAGGGGCTTGTCGCCCGATGAACTGGCCAATCATCAACTGAGCCCCTCATGGGGAATTGAGGTGAACGGAGAGCGGGTGTTGCCGTTCGGCGGCCTATCAAACAAGCACATTGTGTATTGCAACGAGGGCGGAACATGGGCTGAATACGAGAGCGACGAACACGGCTTTAACAACCCCAAAGGCATTTGGAGCCAAGACACCATTGATGTTGGGCTGATTGGTGATTCCTTCACCCAAGCTGCGTGCGTGGGCGCCGAGGAAAACGCGGCTCACTGGATACGACAGCGCTTTCCCAAAACACTCAATGTGGCCATGGCGGGCAACGGGCCTCTCATTGAGTTGGCCACGCTCGAAGAGTACATTTTACCGCGCAAACCCAAAACCGTGTTTTGGGTATATTACAACAACGACCTCGGCGACTTGGATGTTGAAAAACGCATGCCGCTCCTCATGCGGTATCTCGAAGAAGAGGGCTTTACCCAAAAGTTAACCGCTCGACAGGCCGAGGTGGATGCGGGCCTAATGACCCTTTCCAAGCGCATTGGTGAATTGGCTCCTCCGTGGCCAAAAGCGCTTTCTTCATTGGGTTTGTCGCGCAAAACGGCACCTCGTTGGCTGGGCGACATCGTGATGGATGAAACCCATTCTTCTGCAACGGCGGTGATGCGCCTCGACAGGTTGTCATTCGCGGCAACGTCTATATTTGTAAAAGACGTTTACAACGTTGAAGCCGACTTTCCCCTGTTTAAGCGGGTGCTCGCGCGGGCCAAAAGCCGGGTAGAAGCGGCGGGCGGTAAGTTTATCTTCGTCTACGTGGCCGACATGTTCTACCTTCAATACAAGGGGAAACGCATGCACCACTTCCGCGACAAAGTGCTTGAAATCACGCGCGAGCTGGGCATTCCTGTCATTGATACTCAGGCCGACTTTTTGGCCGTGAGCGACCCGCTCAAAGTCTTGCAGCACCTAGAATCGCACTGCAACCCCGAGGGGTATAAACTGCTCGGCGAGCTGATGCTGAAGGGGTATGATCAGCTCAATAAGTAATGGGTAGGTTCAGTAGAGTAGCCATCATCGAATCTAACCATTGTGGGAGCAAAGATTCGGACCTTAATAAATCGGGAGCGCGAGAGACCACCTTACTGTGGAGGATAAAAAAAGCGTCCCCCATCCCATGCAATGGAGCCCCCATTTGACCTATTGAGTTGCCTACCAGTTCAGCCTTCATGTGAGCCGGCAGTGCATCCATATCACATACCATCAGATTTGGGTGTTGAGGGGCGCCGGCGAGTCGCTCAGTGAGCTTTCGAAATGCAGCTATCGACTGCCCGCTCCACGTTGCGAGCACGAACAAAAAGCCGGACGGGAGATCGGAAAACGACGTTGGGCAAACTTCTTTGATCGCGCCCGCAGGCAACGCTGAGTATCGGCGGATGACCTCTGACAGTCCTGGGCAAGCTTCATCCACAGAGTTTATCAGGCTCAATTTCAGGCGCCCTAAACGCGCTTTTTGGCCGAGCGCCGCGCCCGAACAGGCGATTTCTCAGAGGCCTTGTCGTTTTCTTCAAACGTGTCCTCCACGGATGTGGCCGTTAACACCCGTCGGCCCCACAGGAGCAACTCCGCATCTGTGGCGTGCTCCACCCGCGTTTTATACGCGCGCGACACCGGACCGAATTTGGCGGCCAACTGATCGATAAGCATGGCGGCTCGGCCCTGGGCAACGCCTTTTGCAACGCCTTTTGCAATGCCCTCTCTCAGCCCTTTTTTGCGGCCTTCTTCGATGAGCTGCTCATAAACCGTCACAATTTGCTCTCCTTTTTTGGTAATGGCCAAAGCGCTGCTGCGCGCCCCAAATCGTCGGTCGTCGTCCTCAAAATAGCAGAGTATTCCTGCGTCCTCCTCCCTAGCTTTGGGTCGCTCACTACGCACTTTGGCCATTACCTACCCCAGACACCTGACAACGCGCTTTCAAACCGAGTTTATCGATCCGCTCGTGAGTTGCCAGAATATACCTCAACAATGCGCCGAGCGCACCCGCACTATCCGCTTGCTCCGTCATTTCAGCGAGCAGCGCCGTGAGCCGCCCCATTTCAGCGAGTACCCGCTCATCATCGTCGGCAACTTCCATTGCCCACAACGCAGCGCGCCCGAGGGTTGTCAACAACTCGTCGACCACGTGCGCCGCCCGTTTCTCCTGCAGGTGGATCAGCGAAAATTCTAACTTGGGCAAGTACGCTTCAACCGCAGCCACCAAATCAGCCGGCGCATCCAAACAATCGCGCAACGAACGACCAACCGACCACGCCTCACGTCCGTTATAAATCACCACGGGAACAACCAATGGCAGACGCCCCGGTTTCGCCGTTTTTTTATGCTTCTTTAGGTAATCTCCCCAGACTCGCGCAATGTAACGCATCAGGCGAAAGGCCATGAGTGGATCTGCCCGACGCTGATGCTCGACAAGCACATACACCAACACGGATTGACCGGTCGCCAATATTGGCACTGAAAACAGAAGGTCACTGTGGAGCCAACGAAGCCGAGAATCCACATAACTTACCGGCTCACGCCGGAGCTTGCTCCAATTGAGTCGCTCGGTTAAACCAGGCGGTAAAATGGCCTTTAGCAACCCCACTGCATGCTCTTTTTGACCGAAAACATAAGCAAAAAAGTTATTGTGTGGTGATTGCGAGCGCCCCCGCAAAACCCTACCAACCCCTCCCCCGGACACCTTTTTCTTATACATGGTTGCGTAAAATCATGACGGATCAATTGTACAGTGTCAAATAGAAAATTGGTCTATCAAATAGCCGGAGCACGGAACCTGACGACGCAGACCATCCCTTTCCCGAGCGAATTACCCCAAATGGGCGTTAACGCCTGAGCGGTTTGGCGCCTTGCCCTACGGGTTGAACCACACCATCCCAAGCTTGGCTGGCCGCGCGCGTGGCTGTTATCGCCTGATTGCCGTCAAGTCTGACGGTACGATTCACGCGCCCGAACCCCAAGTGGAATTTCTGGAAGTATACCTTCCCACACCTGACGTACCGATTGGAGCAGTTGACTCACCTCTACGTCAGGCGAACTTGCTTCATTTGCAATAAACTGCTCCCAAAACGGATAATAGACAAAGACGGCCGCCTTGTTCGCGGCGACCTCCGCAGCAAACTCCGGTTTACCGTGTTTGTAAAGCTGCCCAAGCCGCCCCAACATGTCGCGTGCGCTCATTCTACCAAGCGCCCAATGCCCCTCCACTAGCCCTGTGAACGTGCTCCCAAAATAGCAAGCCACAAGCCGAATTTGGCCAACAATGTGCCCATTAAACTCATCAAGCGCGGCGGCGTCTACCCAAAATTCCAAGTGCTGTTTGCTGCCTGCCTGCCGGACAGGCAGTTGACTCGCATACCCATCCTCCACAAAAAACTCCGTCACATACCCCGCGCCCGACCCCTCTTTGGTGTTCCACCGGGAGGCGATTTGCTCCGCATAATCAAAGGTGAGCACCGGGTAAAAAATAGGCTGTTCAGGAAGGCGCGGAGGAAAAGCGCGGAGCGCCGAGTTAAAAATCAACACCAACTCTTGAATGCCTACCGGACGGTATAAAATCATAGCTTACCCAATTGTTTGCTCGCCGCGAACGTCGCCTAGAATAAGGCAACCGCCTTCCATTTCAAACTTCATGTATCCTCGCCGCGGCCCTCGCTCCATTCGCCGACTGTCAGATGGTGAGATCACGTTCTGCGGCCGCCAAAATGCCGCTCAGCCATTCCACTGGAACATCAAACGACCCATTTTCCGACGGGTATACAGTCAATACCAGACGCCCAGTTGAATTGCGGTTAATCGTGGCGCGATGCCTGTCACCTTCCATCACGTCAATACAGAGTCGAAAATCATTGTGTGGGTCGTTTGTCAGATCGGCGGTCCATGCCATGATTCACATCCGTGTAAATGGGTCGAGCAGACAAACGAAATCCCGATTGTAAAGAATCTGTGTCCCGATCTAACCGGTCGCAGCGCGCAGCAGATCCTGAGTTGAGGAGACAAAATCGGCCCAAGCGGACGGCCCCACGGCGCCTAGGTCGCCTTGTGTTCTTTCGCAGAGCCAATCGTGCAAATGAGCCGCAAGAACGTTCGCCACTTCTGCATGGGTGACCAGCTGCATTTGCAGTCCGCCCCAACAATCTTTTGGCTCAAAAAGCACGCCCCTCAATACGACCTCAACTTCCTCAGATGTAACAGACACTCCGAAGTCGCGAAAGGCAACCTTTTGCGCCAAAGGAACTAGCAATAAAAGGTCGAATTGTTGCATAACGGCCTCTGTTGTCTACGCGCGGCACATGTTTAGCCTATACCCTTCTCAACCTGAATGCACCCGATCGCTCTGCCGCCTTGGTTGATAAACACAACAAACGCCTGACGGGGACCAATGAAGCAGGCCGGACGCAGCGGATCATCTGATGGACAACTTTGGAGGAACGCCAGCAGAGCGTCAACACCCTTGAAGTCAACTCCAGCGGTTATCAGGGTTTGTTTCCTGACTTGGTAAAGAATAAGCGCCTCACCCGCTGTTGTTCGCACTTCGTCCACCATCACCAAATCATTACCTCCATCTCCCCGAACCTGACAAGAGACCTGCCCACCACCGGCCGTGTGCTCGGCGCTCCGCGCCTGCGCGCCTCCTCTGCTCCCAAGCCCGGCCAGCTTGCGCGCGCTCGCAGACTCGCGTGCTCGCCGGCGCGGGCGGGAGGCCCAGCACTGGTCTACCCGTAAGGTAGAGGCTCATTTGAGTAGATCGAGCGGGGAATGGGATGGTTAGATTTACAGATTGAGATGTGGAGGTTTGTCGACCGTGGTTGATCGCACCCAGCACACGGTAGACCCGTCGAACGGTGGCGGGGTGGGCACTTGGAATGGGGAGAGTGGGAATTGGTTTAGGGCCGAGCGGCTGGCCTCAACCGATATCTCTCTTCAAATTCCGGTCGAACGACTTCAGTGTACCATTCACCGAGATTCCTATAAAATCCAATTGGACGATACTCGTTCGTTAGCACAACATACCCACCATCATTTGTACGAATTGCCGAGAGGACAAAGCCGACGTGAAAGAGCCACAGACCATCTGGCAATCCTCTTCCACGATGGAATGCATTCGCGGAATCGCAATCGTCACCCGTTTCGACGCCACACAACGGCCCTAGAATGGTTTCGGACTCGAAAATATCCCCGCCACCGGTTTCGGACAGAAGCGCCATGAGATCGTCGGGTACGAACAGACCGCGGACCTGGCACCACTCCGTCAGATCCTTGCGTGGAATCGCACCGTACCAGGAGAAGAGGTCCGGCCGTTGCTGACTGTCTAGGATTAGCTGGTTGCTCATCGCGTTGCCTTGCCTAACTCAAGAAATCCCTTGAAACTGCCATGTAGGGCAAACCGAGCACCGCGACCGGCGGCATCATAAACGTCGTAAGTGGCTTTCCCGTATATCGTTTTTGTGGGATTTGTGAGTATGTTTCGAACCACTAATTGCGCGTTTTCTGTTGTGGCAGCCAACCCGTCGAAAGCCGATGCGTAGCCTCCTGCCGCGGCGTGTCCCTGCTTTTTCATAAGTGCCCTTGCACCAACTGAAATCTGTGGACTAGCCGGAGCCGCCACGCTTGCCACCGCTGAATCAATTGTCGATTCGGAGAATGCCGCCAGTTGGAGCCCCTTGTTGGTCGCTCCAGCGACCTCAAGAGACGGTAGAGCTGCCCCTGATTCCAAGACAGGGGCGGCCGCGCCGGCCTCAAGCATCGGGCCGGCCGCCATCCCTATTACCAGAACTCCCAGGTCAAGGGTAGGGGCTGCCATCTCCTTACCCACTCGGTACGGTTCGTTATTGTCCACAGCATGTTTCGCGCGGATGAGATGCTTGAACGTTGAGCCACCGGGCACCACTTGAAGCACCACGTCCGCTTCGACATTGCCGGTGAAGTGCTCCAGGATGATCGGGTCCGTTGGGCAACCCATGCCCATCACGCACAGGCTGCTTCCGGCCGCCACGCGCACTGCCGTCATCGCCGTTCCTTGAACGGTGTCGACCGCCCATTGGGTTGCCCCCTCGCTGGCACCGACCACCACCTGCAGCTGGCTGAGGGAGTCCGTCGCCATCCGTCCAAGGTTCACCAGGGTAGATGACTTGGTTTCAGTTGACGCGGGTTGAGACGTCGGTGCGACGTCGGTCGGAGCGTTTTCTACCGTGGGCCAGATATAATCACCGAGGCCAAGTCTGCGCTGACCTTGCACCTGATCAGCCTGGAAAAAAGCGCTCTTCGTGACGGTGCTCTGGTCGTAGGTGGCCTTCTTCTCCTGCCCACCACCGGCCGTGTGCTCGGCGCTCCGCGCCTGCGCGCCTCCTGGCCTCCCAAGCCCGGCCAGCTTGCGCGCGCTCGCAGACTCGCGTGCTCGCTGGCGCGGGCGGGAGGCCCAGCGTTGATCTACCCGTAAGGCGAATCACCTAACATGGTAGATGGAAGGTGATGGGATGGTCAGGTCATCAAACTCGTACGCGGTGTACTACACTCCCCATCGCGCTTTTCTTGACGCACGGGTCTGGAAACCGGGCTGGCGATTGCTATGAGGAGCTGAGAAACTGCTATCAGTATTGTTTTGCTGGCAACGTACTGAAGAAACGCTGTCAGGCCGTGCGACGGTGCCGCCCTAACCAATCCACAATTGCCTCAATCAACTCTCCAATTGTACACGTCAGAATTGGCTCAGGATAGGTCTCAACCACCACGATCTCGCCGAACATTGACTCAAAAAGTGGGTCGACGCCGTGCACGTACCCGCAATTGTCCAGTTTGACGACACGCAACTCAATTTCCAAACCAGTCGAATGAGCCTCAAACGCTTCGACAAATTCGTCATCAATGCTGAAAGGTAAGAATTCAGGATCCGCCGTTGAGTCGACCGCACGAAGTCGCGAAAGCCAGTAGTCCAATAAGCGAACAAAGTCATCTTCCGATAGGTAGGCGCTGTTATAGCGCACGCGCGCGTCGCCTAGAGTAAGACGGCCGCCTTCAACTTCCAACTTCATGGTGCCTCACTTCCCTCAATGTGCTCCGAGAAAATTGCCGCCGAGAAATTCGCCGGCCGCGTGATCCGAAATCGCGGCGCCGGTTGCGTCGAACCTTTGGCCAGTGCCGCGAATGGACCTAACGACCTGACCGTCAGGGCGGATGGTAACTTGCAGGCTCGTTCCTTTACCACCTTTCCGACTGCCTTCACTGATTACTCTGCGAAAAGTAATGTACCCACCTTCGCTGCGGCCGACCAAACGGAAACCATGACGACCCAACAATGCGCGAGCTTCCCTGAAAGAGAGTCCACCTAAGCTTCCAAGCGAACCAAAAGCTCTGGCAGCCGAAGGGGCTTCGAGCTGAAGGGTGACTGGCAACGGGCTTGCCTGCGACGCGGGCAGCTGAGCAAAAGAAGTCGGTGGAACGGAAGCAGCAGGGGCGGCCGCGCCGGCCTCAAGCATCGGGCCGGCTGCCATACCAATTACCAGAACTCCCAGGTCAAGGGTAGGGGCCGCCATCTCCTTACCCACTCGGTACGGTTCGTTATTGTCCACAGCATGTTTCGTGCGGATGAGATGCTTGAACGTTGAGCCGCCGGGCACCACTTGAAGCACCACGTCCGCTTCGACATCGCCGGTGAAGTGCTCCGGGATGATCGGGTCCGTTGGGCAACCCATGCCCATCACGCACAGGCTGCTTCCGGCCGCCACGCGCACTGCCGTCATCGCCATTCCCTGAGCGGTGTCGACCGCCCATCGATTGGCCTCCTCTTTAAACCCAAGCGTCATCTCGAGCTGTTTCTGCGAGTTGCTCACCATCTGCCCGAGGTTGACAAGGGTAGATGACTTGGTTTCAGTCGACGCGGGTTGAGACGTGGGTGCAACATCGGTCGGGGCGTTTTCTACCGTGGGCCAGATATAATCACCGAGGCCAAGTCGGCGCTGACCTTGCAACTGATCAGTCTGGAAAAAAGCGCTCTTCGTGACGGTGCTCTGGTCGTAGGTGGCCTTCTTGTCAAACGTGTTGTGGTAGTTGACTACCCCATCCAACCCCGTCGGGTCGCTGCACCGCATGAGGTTGCTGCGCACCTACATATAGCGGTTGCGGCCTTGGGAGTAGACTGGATCGCCTATCCTGCCCACCACCGGCCGTGTGCTCGGCGCTCCGCGCCTGCGCGCCTCCTGGCCTCCCAAGCCCGGCCAGCTTGCGCGCGCTCGCAGACTCGCGTGCTCGCTGGCGCGGGCGGGAGGCCCAGCGTTGATCTACCCGTAAGGCGAATGCTCATAATGGGTAGATCGAGCGGGGAATGGGATGGTTAGATTTGCAGATTGAGATGTGGGGGTTTGTCAGTCCGCGCTGAGCCGAAAAACCGAACAAAACTAATGAAATCGTCCTATTGCGATCTGATGCAGCGGTACAATCACGTCACGCGCTACATCGTGAAGAGGATAGCGCGATGCAATCCCACGACGTGCTTCCACACCTCCCGCGGAGGTTCATCTCCCTTTATCCGAACTCGCTGTTCGCCGAGAGTGATCCACACGGATCGCGTGAAGGCTGCCGTGAGAACTTCTGCACGCATGGAATGCTGACCGTGCCCCGGCGCTGGAACCACGCGGCCGAACAACTCGCTTTCCGAGAAGTCGGCGATTTGAAGCCAGTCGATGTCACTGCCAATGATCCACCAACCACCACTCTGACGGATCGTGCATGAGCCGCCACCCAACGCCAGAATGTCAGCCATCAAGTAGGCGAGCAGATAGATTGGCTCCGCTTCGCCCGATGGGAAGAACTGCTCGCGTCGAGCACGAATCCATTGTAATGCATCAATCAATTGAAGTTCCATGGCGTCACCAAATGAAAGGCACGACGGAGATCTGTCCCGCCGCACGCAGTTGATTAAACATCTCAAATGAACCGACGGGAACAACGGCCTCGCCGCCTGCAAAGCGACCAAACCTACCAAGCGGGCCGAGCGGGCTCGTTGGAAGTCCGCCGAGTTGCCGAACAGCAGCGTCGGAGAAGCTATATTCAAGTATAGCACCGGAACCGCGTCGAGTCGCAAAGTAGGCGGCATCATCGGCGTGCGTTGCCAAGAAAAACCCAGGTGGCCCATCTATCTTGGCCGCCGCCGCCTTCGCGGCGTCGAGTGGTGTCCCGTTCAGGAAGTTGCGAGCTGAACTCACATCCGTACCGTGAAAGAGCCTGAGTCCGCCGCCGCCGCGTCCTACCAGCCCACCCTCAGCAACCGGAGCCGCCGCTCCTGCCTCCATAGCGGGACCGGCCGCCATGCTCAATATCAGAACTCCAGCGTCAAGGGTAGGGGCCGCCATCTCCTTACCCACTCGGTACGGTTCGTTGTTGTCCACAGCATGTTTCGCGCGGATGAGATGCTTGAACGTTGAGCCACCGGGCACCACTTGAAGCACCACGTCCGCTTCGACATTGCCGGTGAAGTGCTCCGGGATGATCGGGTCCGTTGGGCAACCCATGCCCATCACGCACAGGCTGCTTCCGGCCGCCACGCGCACTGCCGTCATCGCCGTTCCTTGAACGGTGTCGACCGCCCATTGGCTTGCCCCCTCGCTGGCACCGACCACCACCTGCAGCTGGCTGAGGGAGTCCGTCGCCATCCGTCCAAGGTTCACCAGGGTAGATGACTTGGTTTCAGTTGACGCGGGTTGAGACGTGGGTGCGACCTCGGTCGGGCCGTTTTCAGGAATGGGCCAAACATAGTCACCCAGCCCGAGCGGGCGTTGGGCTTGCACCTGATCAGCCTGGAAAAAAGCGCTCTTCGTGACGGTGCTCTGGTCGTAGGTGGCCTTCTTCTCCTGCCCACCACCGGCCGTGTGCTCGGCGCTCCGCGCCTGCGCGCCTCCTGGCCTCCCAAGCCCGGCCAGCTTGCGCGCGCTCGCAGACTCGCGTGCTCGCCGGCGCGGGCGGGAGGCCCGGCGTTGATCTACCCGTAAGGCGAATGCTCATATGGGTAGATCGAGCGGGGAATGGGATGGTTAAATTTCTGACCGTTTGAATAGACGTCTGCCTCAGTGTCTCGATCGCGACCTGTGTCTGAACGACTACCCAACTCCGAAGCGACGCCCCTGGTACGACACAATTGCGGCGCGCTCGCGGCTGAACGCCATCAACGCGTTAAAATAACTGGCCATCCATAGCGAGTCTGTCGCCGGGGTGGCCGCCTGAAATTCAGCGAAGGGCCCGGCGTCATCGTGCGTCACACGGACACCTTCATTGACGAAGGAAGAGGCCACTACTGCATCAAACGCAGCCTTTTCATCCGACGACAGCGGTTGTGCGAAGAAGAAGACATGCCATCCCGTTATTACAGGTTGCCGTTCTTCTGCCTGTTTGATTGCGTCCCAATCGAGGATCTTCGCTCCGCAATGTGCCAGGAACTTTTCCAACTCAAGTTTCCGCGGGTTGCCCGTAACGACGGCCCGAATGACGCCGCGTCCAAGTGCCTTGGCAGCGAAAAGGTACTTGTGTCCACGGACGATTACAGCGGACGAATCCTCGAACGCGATTGTAATCGCCGGCAGTGGGTCGAACTTCGAGCAATAGCGCAGCAAGTGCTCGAAAATCAGCGTTTCGTCCCGGTCCGGCCAACGAGATTCATCCACCGAAACCGTCACCACAGGCACCTCAAGAAGTTGAATCGTCACGTTTCACCTCCTCACCAAAAAATAGTAAATGTAGACATCTTATTGAACTCGCCAAGAAGCGGTATTGGAATAACGGTTTCCGTAGCACCGGGAAACGGTCCCCGCGGAATGGGCGTTTCAACTTTGATGCCGTATTTCGCCGCAAAAGCGTCGAACCTAATCGCGTTCACGTCGATGCGAACTACCGACGGACCAAGACCGCGCCCCTGTATGCCAGAAATCTCGGCGTAATGCGCGGCCGTCGCCGACTGTGAGGTAATATACGCCCCCGGGTCGGCGGCGCCGGGATTTAACGCTTGATTGGCACCGATCCTTTCGGCGTTTAGAGCCTGATTCTCACAGACTTCAAGGGCCTCACCATATGTCATTCCACGAAAGAATGTCCTCGTGCTGCCACCAGTCCCGGCAGGGGCCACCGCTCCAGCCTCCATAGCGGGACCAGCCGCCATGCTCAATATCAGAACTCCAGCGTCAAGGGTAGGGGCTGCCATCTCCTTACCCACTCGGTACGGTTCGTTATTGTCCACAGCATGTTTCGCACGGACAAGGTGTTTGAGCGTTGCCCCACCGGGCAGTATTTGGAGCAGATAGTCGGTCTGCGGATCACCGGTGAATCGCTCCGGCTCCTGCGACATCTGCAGCAGTGGCATCGCCGCGGTGGAAAGTCCTCCCGTCGCGGCGTCAAGTAACACAAACTGCGCGGTTCCAAGGCCGGTGTCGACGGCCCATTTACCGGCGCCCTCTTGGGCGCCAAGCGTCATGCTCAACCGATCGACTGGGTCGGCGACCATCTCCCCAAGGTTGACAAGGGTAGATGACTTGGGCCCGGTTTTGGCCGGCAGCCACGTGGGTGTCACTTCCACCGACAGGTTTTCACTCG
This sequence comes from Polyangiaceae bacterium, assembly GCA_016712345.1. Classification (GTDB taxonomy): domain Bacteria; phylum Myxococcota_A; class Polyangia; order Polyangiales; family Polyangiaceae; genus JADJRH01. Next base: position 4,413,671 of record JADJRH010000001.1, on the reverse strand, counting down.
TCGGCGACGGTTCTTCACGGAGGTTGGGCTGGCGGTACCCCAGTATCTTGGCCGTGGGCATGTGAATGACTCCAGACGAGTCCGTGCGGGCCGGCGGGGACTCTATCGGTGCTTCCACCCCCGCGAGTCCACTCGGGTCGCTGTACCGCATGGGGTTATTGCGCACGTACGCATAGCGGTTGCGGCCCTGCGAAAAGACCGGGTCGCCCACAATGGGGTCGGGCACTAAAAAGCGCTTTTGTACGGGATCGTACGTGCGCGCGTTCATGTGAATCCAACCAAGGTCAGGTTCACCTTGCTGACTTGTATAGCCAGTGGTGATGGTACTGAGGAGGGCGGTACCGTTTCCGCCGTGGTAGATGCGTTCACCCCAGGGCTCGTACACTTGAGCTTCCACATTGGCGGCGGAGTCAAATGACGCGGCCACAGAGCCAGCGTGGTCACCAAGCATGTATCGAATGTCTTCGGTGGTGTTGGTGCTTGTGAATGTGCGGGTCACCTGGGCGACGGAGCCCCCGGCGGCGGGCACGTGAAACACGTGCATCTCACCATCGGTGGTGGTGCGTTTTTCGTAGAGTCCGAGAATGGTGACAGTGCGGCTCTGGGCGCTTTCTTTTTCTACCCGTTGCCCTTCTGGACCATATCGGAAGTGAGTGGCCGCGCCGTCTACCCATACGGTGCGGGGCATACTTGCATCGGTATAGTCCACCGTGCGGTTGCCAGCTTTGGTTTGGCGGCCTGCACCGTCGTATTCAAAGTTGTTTGTTGCTGTCGAAGCCGCGAGGGCATTGGGGCGACCTGCCAATCCGTAGCTGGCCTGGTAAGTAGGCTGGCTACCCTTTAGAATAGAGGTAAGGTTGCCACTGATGTCGTAACCATAGTTCCAGGTAGCGGCCCCGGGTTGTACAGGTCCGGTCACCTGATATTGATGGAGGCGGTCGAGTGCGTCGTATTGGAATGTCTCATCCACGTTGCCGCCGGCAAACGCCTCACCTTCCCAGTGGCGAGAGGTGATGTTGCGCAGGGAGTTGTACCCATACGACACCTTGAACAAAAGCGCCGGTTGAAAACCGATGTCAGGCTCGGCGGTGATCTGACTCAGCATGGCGGTCACTGGGTCGCGATCCCAGCTCGCCTTTACTCCGTTTCCAAAAAGAGCTTCTTCCAACGCGAGATCGTCACCGCGTTTCAGTGTCTTCCACACCAGCGCTGTGGGGGTGCCTTGAGGTGAGGGCAACACGGTGCGCGAGGTAGAAAGGGGAAAGCCAAAGTTATTATACTCAAACTGCGCTTGAAAGCGGCTTCCCGACGGGTCTTGCGGGTAGTCGAGAGCAGCGATGCGGCCAAACGCGTCGTAGTGGTAGTCAAACGCAAACGACTCGGTCGCGTCGAGCGTGGTGGTGACAGTGCTCGGTCGACCGATGGCGTCGTATGCGTACACAACGTCGATTTGGTCGGGGCTGCGAGCCGCGGCCGGGCGCGCAATGCCGTTTGGAGCTGTGTCCCAATGGTACGTCCAGGTGCCGTCTGCGTCGATCTTGGACGTGGGGCGACTCAGTGGATCGTATTGGTAGGTGACGGTTGTCCCGAGCGCGGTGCTGCGCTGAGTCAACTCGCCAAGACCGTTGTACTCAAACGTGAAGATGCCGGCATCGGCGTCTTCAAGGTACACTTTGCGGCCGAGAATGTCATGTCGAACGCTGAGAATGTTGCCCGCAGGGTCAACCGTTTCATTCAGTTGGTCAAACGGGCCGTACGCGAACGTGGTTGTCAGGGTCTGGGTTTGACCTTGATTCACCAGAACTTCTTCCGAGCGCGACAAGCGATGGTCGACATCGTAAAAACTCGTGCGCTCGTGGCCGAGGGCGTCTGTGACGCGCGTTTGGAAGGGTTGATAATCCACATGGGTTTCAACCCCATCAGGGTCAATGGTGGTCACCACCCGGCCCAGCGTGTCGTACACCACTTGAGATGCGTACACAGAAGGAGCTGTTTTGCCCATCCGGGTTTGAACCACAGGCTGCCCGAGAAGGTTGTAGGCCGTTGCGGCGTGTAACATCGTGCCGTCAAAGCCGCGAACAGCCGTCTCAACGGCTCTACCGAGCGGGTCGGTAATCAGCGTGTTTTCAGCGCCGTCGCTGTAAGTCTCATCGGAACGAAGTCCGATGACCTTACCATTGCCATCGGTCACAGCGGTGTAGGCAACGTTGTCAAGTGTCAGGTTGGTTGGGCCCTGCGCGCTTCGAAGTCTACCCATTCCGTCGTATTTCGCTTTGGAAATAACGCCGTTTTCGTCTTGGGTTAGCACCACAACACCAAGCGCCGGATGGGATAGTGAGGTGGTCACATGCCCGACCGCATTGATCACTTCTACCGGTTGAATGCCCTCGGCATCGTAGTACAGATTGGCGATACGCGGGGCCACCCCCGGCGCCCATTCTTTGGTTTGTAGAAGCCGACCACGCTCGTCTCGAACGAGATGGGTGGTGCGGCGAACGGCGGGATCGATGTCGTTCGGCTGAATGAGGATGGACTGCAAAAACCCTTTCGAGTCATATCCCCACTGGGTAGAACGAGTTTGCCCAAGGCTGATTTCACTCCGCGCCGAGGGCAAGTGGAGCAGCCATGGAGCGCCGTCGTCGCAGATGTAGCTCGTGAGAACGGTTCGAGTCTGCCCACCCAATACTTCCGTGCTCGACGAGGTCGTGTTGCCACAATCATCCACGGTTCGATATTCGGTAACGTAGCTCACCTCATCTTGTAGAGTTGAGCCTGAGATGTACTCAAGACGTGGGATTCCATCATCCCACTGAATCGTCATCGTGCGCTCAAAAACATGGATTGTTTGTTGCGCTGTGTATGTGAAGAACGTGAGGCCGCCGTCCCGCCATACGGTTTGGGGCGTGTTTTCTACAGTAGAAATGCGCACCCGGGTTGACCCCAACGGGTAGACAGGGTTGGCATCCTGAGACGCTTGGTAGATCGGGGCAAACGATTCTACCCGTGTCGCCAGACCAGCGAATGGGAAAAATTCACCCTCCTGAACCGTGTTGGAGTCATAGTATGTGGCTGTTTTCGCCGCCGTATCCAGATCCGTCACGAGGGCTTTGTCAAAGCCCAAGAAACCGCCGCCGCGAACGTCGACGCGGGGTCTGAAATACTCGTGTTTTGTTCTTCGGAAGATGGCCGTACCGTTTACGTCCCTCCCAAGGGAGGTATGGTGTTGGTCCACAAGCGTGGGCATTTGACTGGGACAGTCAAATGGGTAACTGCACCCGGATTCCTGCGGGAAATGGGCATCTTTGTAAAAGAACTTCTCCCGCGGCCCGGCAGCGTCTTCGTCTTTGACGACCGCAACAACCTCCGGCGGACCGCTGTTCAGGTCCACGCGCGTCAGCGTTTTTCCCGTGTGGTAGGCTTTGACGGCACCGGGATCCCACGGTGTTCCGTTTTCATCGCGCGATCGGCCACGGATCAGATATTCAGGTTCCGGGTCATCATCCAATTGCGCGGGGCGAGAATAGATATACCCGTTTCCACTTACCGCCGTCGGAAGGCCAGGATCAAATGGATTTTCGACGAGCTTAAAGTCCGTGCCAGTGGAGAGGTACACTCGGGTGTACCAGAACGAACTGCCGGCATTCGCTGAGTCCGTTGTCAGATCGGCCGGCAGGCCAATGACGCTGGGAGGCACAAGGAACGCAAGTTCATTGGAGTTGGGATCCCACTGCCAAGTCTCCATGCTTTTCACAACAATGTCGTCGCGGCCATCCCCGTTGACATCCACAACGTCTACCGCCGCGGGGTACGCACTTTCGGCCCACGTGTAGTAGTAAGACTGTGAACCGTCTTGCCATTGCGTGAGCGGCCCAAGTTTTGCCCACTGTTCGATCGGGCGAAACTGCATTTGTGTGCGCACTGCCGGTGTGTACCCTCGGCCGGTATTAAACTGAACGTAGGTGCCAATACCCCCAATGGCGTCTTGGCCTTCTACGCGCAGGGTGGCGCCGTTGGACTGAAATTCAGTAATGTGGCGAATGATCACCTGGTCTTTCAAACCGTCGCCGTTGATATCGGCGGCTACTGAAAAAAAGAAGGTGTCGTCGTTGGGTACAAACTGACCCATCACTTCTTGCATCCACGGGATCTGACCTTTTGACAGTCCGGGAACGCTGAACGTTGTAAGCGCACCGTTCGTGTCCAGGCCCAGAGCTGTGACTTGAGGCTCCCCTCCGGGTAGGTCAAAGTTCGGACCGGTTGCGAAATGCGGGTCGATCCCGGTTGGACTCGCGAGGATCAACTCCGCTCGCCCATCCCCGTTCACATCCATCACTTCTGCCGAGCGGTTGTACAGATGCCAAGGCCACTCAACCACATGATTGGGAGCATCATCGTAGTCAAGAAGATCGATCGGTTCTTGCGTAGGAGCAAAGACCGCATACCCATTGGGTAACAAACCCAAGTGGGGCCGAATGTAGTCATTTTCTGCGAGATCAACTCGACCGTCCCCGTTGAAGTCGCCAAAATTCCAGAGCGGCCAGCGCAGTTGATCGGCAGGTGCCCAGCGAGGTGTGCCCCAGTCGGAGTTTGAAAGATCTTTCAGTTCGGTAGAAGCGCACGGTACAAATTCGTTGTTCGCATTGTGCCAAGTAATGCAGCGGTACTCCAAGTTACCACTGCCTGTGCGGGCGCGACGTTCAACTCCTTCGTCAAGTGCAAAAATGAGGTCTTGCCGATGGTCGTTGTTCACGTCAATTGACCGGTACCTTCCCGGCGCAATCTGACCATGCGCTGTTAGGAAATAGAAGTCTTGCGACAGTGCCACAGGCGCATAGTTGTGACTCGACAAGTAGATCGCCCAATGGTTCTCGTCAGGAAAGATCTCCTCTGAACAAATCGGCATATCTTCGGTTTTAAGGAGAAGGACGTCTTGCCGACCATCACCGTCCGCATCAAAGACGATAGGTCGAGTTTCATTGGTGGTCAGACTTCTGGTTTCGCAGTCCTGCCAAGGCGAGGGGTCTTCTGCCGTCAGGGGTGAATAGGTAGGTGTGATTGTCAGCGGAGCACCCTGACCTTGCCACTCAAACTGCTTTTCCCAAGAGCATTGCCCAAAAGAATCACAACGCTTGACGCCGGTAAGTTGCGAGCGCTCCGTTTTTGCTGACGGTGTTTCCAAGTACCGGAGTTGGTAAGACCACTGAAACAGCGGGGAGCCTCCGGGAACGGAGGGAGCCCACATTTCAAGCCGCGTGAGGCGGTGTTTCCGGTCGACGCGGACACCGTTTACAAACTTGAAGCTGCGGTCAACTTCAGGCCTGAGTTCGTAAAATAGGTCCACTTTCCGAGCAGCTGCGGCCGAAGCGTGGTGGGTATAGGTGATGCTCGTCAGAAGCGACGAGATGCCGGCCCCCAGCGTCGGAAGAGACGTGACTTCAGTGGTATAATGGTATTGAACCGAGTTTCCAAAGCGGTCAAACACTTCGTGGAGAGGCCAAAGAAGAGCTTCTTCCCCGTCTGACTCCAATTCAACTGCAAAGGGACGCAGCGCTTCAACCCCCTCAATCACCGACGTTTTTTGGCGAGGAGAATAGAGAGGCTGGTAGAGCGCAATCTTACCATCGTCGGAGCGCACCTCAAACGAGTTGTCCGCAAGAATGTGGACAATGCGGTCGAAGGGAGATGACGGAGCGCGGTACTCGGGCCCGTCGGCCGTTGTACCAACTTTTACAAGTCGCTTTCCGTTGTAGCAGAGGGCGTCATCGGGCGAGAAAGCAACCCCATCCACCTGACCATCCAATCGCAGGTTCTTGTGGCATCGCTCTATCTGAGAAGAACCTGACAGTGAAAAACCAAGCCCCAGCAAACCGTTGTCACCCTTGCTGGAGTAGTTAATCGCCAGGTGCGGCTCCATGCCCGCGACACCCGCCGGGACATCGAGCGGAATCGTGTAGGTTGCGGCGCCGTCGGAACTGACTCCCGCTTGACCGGGGAGGTACCCAACTGCCGCCGAAGGTAGAATTGGTACGGGCGGAAAGTCGGGGAGGGGCCTTGGCTCGGGTCGATGATCGACGGTATGAGGTATTTCAAAGGGAATGTGGCCGGCACTGCCGTCTGCATGGGCGGTTTGCTCCCACTGAATGATGCCGTGTCCGGCAATTGTCAGGCCGAGTATGGCAAGCGGCAAACGGGAACGTCGAATGGAGTTGGGTCGCTTGGCGGGCTGAGAGCCTCGCCGCTTCTGTTTCGATCTCATGGAAAACCTCCGGCCAAAGCGGCTGCTTTGGCTTTGAGAACCGCTCCTCCTTGGCGGCGAGACAACCCACCGCCCCGAAGGAACAGAGCGGGTGGTTGTGCGACCCCTCAGACGCCTCCCCGGCGGCTCTTCATTTTTTATTTTTTTCTGCGGAGGTGCTCCGACGACCAAGACGTTCCCGTGCCGTCAAACCCCACAAGCCACAAAAAGCAGCGAGCCGACTGCCCATAAGGGCGGCCGGCTCGAATGCTTATTGTCTACAACCACTCAGACGTGGGCGGCTTCAGCCTCAAAACGCGTCATGCGCGCTTGGAACTCAATGCCGACCATAGCTTCAACAATGCCGAGGCCGAGGACGTTCATGTTGCCTTCGATCTCGAACTTGCGCCATTCTTCGGTGTCGCGGATGGTTTGGATGGCGGCTTTGTCGCCGCGCACCATTACGAATCCGCCGAGGTCGCCGCCGTGCGGCGCCAGGATGACGGGCTCAAAACTGTCAATCTTGCCGGCCTCCTGCTGCTTCGTCAGATAGCTGAAAAAGTCCTTAAAAATGTGGAAGCAAACGGTCTCCCGGCCCGGAATGGGACGGTGCCAGCCGATGAACATTGCGCTCTTCGCCATGGGGTTCCGCTCCTTAAAATCAATCGCCCCAGCCCGTGTCACTCACCACCACGTTGAGGCGGTTTTTGCTGCGAGATGAATAACTCTGGCTAGATGGACGGCGGAGTAAGCCGCAAGCCGTTCTGCGAGTCAACGCCGTAATTTTTCGCGTTCTCTCGAAGAGCGGCAAATGGGGAGCGACACGGCTCTTTTGGGCGAAACGGCGCTCACAAATTGTTGATCATCGGTTGGCGCGAGGCGAAACATCGCGGGCGAAAGGTACACATGCGAGCAATCCTGATTCGAGAATTCGGCGGGCCCGAAGTCCTCCGCATTGCCGAGGAACCCGAGGCTGAACTTTCGCCGAACAGCGTGAAGATCGCCGTGCGATACGCGGGAGTGAATCGAGCCGACATCCTCCAGCGCGCGGGGTTTTATCCAGCACCGCCGGGTGTACACCCGATGATTCCGGGGCTTGAATATGCGGGAACCGTGGTCGCGATCGGCTCGGCGGTAACGCGGTTTGCGCCGGGGGATCGCGTTTGCGGACTTGTGGGCGGCGGCGCGTACGCGGAGGAAGTGGTTGCCCACGAATGTGAAGTTGCACGCGTTCCGAGCGGCGTTTCGGACGAAGCGGCGGGGGCCGTTCCCGAAGTGTTTGTGACGGCGTACGACGCGCTCGTGGTGCGGGGTGGCTTGAGCCCCGGCGATACGGTACTGATTCATGCGGCCGGCAGCGGCGTCGGAACGGCGGCAATTCAGATCGCGAAGCTGTTCGGCGCGTTTGTGATCGCCACATCGCGGACCGAGGACAAGCTGCAACGGTGCAAAGAGTTGGGTGCCGACGCGGCCTTTTGTGTACACAACGCGGCGTTTGAAAAACAGGTGCTTGAAGTGACTTCGGGGCGCGGCGCCGACATCACGCTTGAACTTGCGGGCGGCGCTTATGTGGCTGAAGACGTGCGGGCGGCGGCACAGCTCGGCCGGATTGTGATTGTGGGGTTGACGGCGGGCGCGCGCACCGAGGTCGATCTGCGTTTGGTGCTGTCGAAGCGTTTGAGTCTCGTGGGGACCGTTTTGCGGTCGAGGCCGCTCGCGGAGAAATTCCAAGCGGCGCAAATGCTCGAAAAGAACATTTTGCCTCTCGTTGAAAAAGGGCGCCTGGTGCCGGTGGTTGACAAGACTTTTGCTTTTGCAGACGCGGCCGCGGCGCACGAATATGTGGCTTCCAACGCTTCGTTTGGAAAAGTGCTGCTTGATGTGGCGCGCAGTTTGTAACCTTCCTCCGTCGGCATTTCATGGACTCCACGATCGAGCGCATTGTGCTGGTTCGCCACGCAAAGAGTGTGGCCAATCTCGATCCGGCGATTGGCAAACACACGCCCGATCACATGGTGCCGCTTGTTGACCCGCACACCGACGAAGAGGCGCACAAGGCGGGCGACGCCATTGCCCATCTCGCGCTCGATCCGGTGAGCGTTTGCAGTTGGACATCAAGCTTTTTGCGGTGTCGCCAAACCGAGGGGATTGTTCTTTCGCGCGCGTTTGGTGAACACGATGCAACGATTTACCGGCGCGAATCGTTTCTGTTGCGCGAACAAGACTTCGGCGATTGGGATGGGCTGTCCGACGATGAGATCCAGGCGACGAACGCGTACCACTGGGAAAAGCGGCGCCGCGCGCTCGACACGTTGGGCATTTTTTATTTTCGCTACCCGAACGGTGAGAGCCGCGCGGACGTTGTGGAGCGAATGAGCATTTTCATAGGGAAAATTCATCGCTCGCGCTTTCGAACGCATCTCATTTTTCTTCATGGCGTCACGCAGCGCGCGTTTCGCATGGCATGGATGAATCGATCGGTGGAGTGGTTTGAAGGCGAGAAAAATCCCGACAATGCAAGCGTGCTTGTGATCGAGCGCGACTCAGGCTCCACGCGCTGGACCGATCGCTACATCGTCGGCGGTTGAGTACACAATACGCGGCGGTTTACCCAACGTGTACACATTGCACGCAAGCGACGTTTTACTTGCGAATGCCGGGGATTTTGTCGCCGAGCCACACGAGCAGTTCGTGCACAACTTCACCGCGGTTGGTTTCGTTGAAGATCTCGTGGCGCGCGCCCGGATAGAAGTGGTGGGTCACATCGGAGAGGCCCACTTCACCGTAGGCGCGAAGCAGTTGGTAGAGCCCTTTGGTTTTTTCGCTCACCGGATCTTCAGACCCGGCAATGATGTAGACCGGTAAATCTTTGCGAATTTTGGCTTGATTTGAAGGGCGGGTGATCTCGGCGAGCGCGTCGAGAAGCTCCATCCACGTGGTGACGGTACACATGAAGCCGCACCGATTGTCGGCCACGTATTTGTCCACTTCGGCTTCGTCCCGTGAGAGCCAATCACTCGCTGTTCGATTGGGCTTAAAAGCCTTGTTGAAGGCTTCAAACGAAAGCGCGCTGATGACAGGGCTTTTTCCGCGGCCACCGAGGCGTTTTCGCTCAGCGCGGGCCACAAGTCGTCCCGCGGATGCGATGGGCGTGGGCTTTCCGTTGGACGCCGAGAGCACCACCGCGGCGATCCATTCAGGCACTTCGTACATGAGTTGCTGGACCATGAACGAGCCCATGGAGTGACCGATCACCGCGAGGGGTTTTCCTGGGTTTTCGTCGAGTTCCTTGCGGAGCAGGCGCCGAAGATCGCCGACAACGCGGGCCCACCCGTTTTCATCTCCGAAGTGTCCGAGATCTTCTTCGGCGGCGGTTTTGCCGTGGCCGCGATGATCGTGTGCGTACACTTTAAAACCGGCGGCGGTGAGCGATTCTGCAAGGCGCGCGTAACGGCCTGCGTGCTCGGCCATTCCGTGAACGATGTGCGCAATGGCCACCACATTTGCGGGATCGTCGGGCTCCCAGCGGTAACCAAAAATGTTCGCCCCGTCGTCGGCAACGTGCACAAAAGTCTCGGAACGCATTGGGCGCCTTATACCTCAGTCGCCCAAAGAACCCGAAGCGTCGTCATCGGGGTCACCGTCGTCGGCAACGCGCGATCCGTCTCGGGTGACCGGCGGGTAGAGCGCGGCAACAAACTCGGGCGAAATGAGGGCACCGAGACGCTCATCCATTGAGTTCAACCCGGTGCGCAACATCGCGATCGCAAATGCCAAATCGGCGCTGAGTCGTTCGCGCTCAGGTTCGATCACCGACTTCATTTCGACTTGGATCTCGGCAAGCCACGCCTCCGATTGGCGCGCGCTCGGCGAGATTCGAAAGCCGGTGTTGGGCTTGGTGAGAAATCGGGCCGCGCGCATCTTGCCCCGCGTGAGCGTGCGTGTGCGCTCCAGAAAGTCGCGATACGGCTTTACGGTTTGAGAAAGCGCTGTCACGAGCGCCGAGATCCGCGCGGCTTCGGCTTCGATCGCGAGGCGCTCCTCGGCGACAAGAAGGTTGGAAGGCACCAAAAAGCCCCGCAGCGTGCCCACGACTTCACGCCCCCAACGCAGATGCCGGAGCCCCGATGCGGTTGGATCGAGAACGGGGTGCGCCGGCGGCTCGGGCAATTGGTCGGGGGGCGGCGGAGTGGACGACGTTGATGAGCGCCGAACCGTGCGTTTTGCGGCTTTTTTCTTGGGCGCTGCCACGAAAACCTCCGGGCGGAATAACGACGCCGAATATGAGATGAGTTGCAATTGCAACGGGGCTGCGATGGCGATCATGCCACCGCGGTGGCGGGCGCCGCGGGTGTATTGGGTTTCACGGCGGGTGCCGTGTCGTTGACCTTCACGCTCACGATCTTTGAAACGCCGGCTTCCTGCATCGTGACGCCGTAGAGCACATCGACCGACTGCATTGTTCGCTTGATGTGGGTGATGAGAATGAACTGCGAATGGTCGGTCATGCTGCGAATCGCCTCGTTGTAACGAGTGACGTTCGCCTCATCGAGCGGCGCGTCGACCTCGTCGAGAATGCAAAACGGCGAGGGCTTGTATTGGAAGATGGCGAAGATGAGCGACACCGCGGTGAGCGCCTTTTCACCGCCGCTCATGAGTTCAATGTTGCCAAGTTTTTTGCCGGGCGGCTGCGCCAAGATCTCGATGCCGGTTTCAAGCAGGTCGTCGGGATTGGTGAGGCGCAACTCGGCGGCACCGCCGCGAAACATTTTGGGGAACAGCGTCTTAAAGCGCATGTTCACGCCGTCGAACGTTTGTTTGAAAAGGCGCTTCGACTCGCGGTTCATTTGCTGAATCGCTTTTTCGAGATCGTCGATCGCCTTTTCCAGGTCGGCTTTTTGGCTCGCGTAATAGGTGTGGCGCTCTTCGGCCTCGGCGTGTTCGCGCATGGCGTCGACGTTCACAGGCCCCATGCGATCGATGAGGTCTGTGAGTTCAACAATGCGGTTTTTGTGGTTTGCATCGACGAGCGGGCGGCGGTGATAGTCGCCGGCCACCTTGTAGATATCGAGCCCGCGGAATTTTTCACGCACACCTTCAACCAGGTGCGTGTGCTCGATCGCGAGGCGTTCTTTTTTCAGCTCGTGATCGCGGAGCGACACAGTGGCCTGCTCCACCGAAGCGCGCAGCCCGCGCAGATCTTGTTCGCGACCTGAGAGTTCTTGGCGCGCGCTTTCAAGCCGTTGGCGCGCATCGGTGAGGCGTTGATGCGTTTTTTGGGCGCGGTCGATCGACGCCACGAGCAACTCGCGCGACACGAGCATTTTGGCAGCCGCCTCCCCCGCGCCGCGCGCCGCGGTGTTTCGCTCGTCGTCGAGGCGAGTGATGCGCGTTTTGAGTTCATCGCACGAGCGACTGAGCCGATCGACCGTTTGCCGCAGCGAACCGGCCCTCTCGCGAATGCGCGCGAGGCGCACTTTGCGATCGGTCACAACGGACTGCTGACCGAGCACGCGCTCGCGCCAATCGGCAGCCACCTGCTCGGCGTGATCAAGCCCGGCCGCGGCTTGCTCAAGCTTTTCTTTTCCACCTTCGAGCCGATCGCGCGCGGCTTCGTGATCGCCCGTCGCCACTTCGAGATTGGTGGTGAGTTCGTCGAGATCTTCGCGCACCACTTCACGCCGTTTGGCCGAGCCGGCAAACTGTTCCTCGGCTCGCTTGAGGTCTTTTTCGGCGGTGAGAAGCGCCAATTCACCCTGGTGCGCTTCGTTTCGAGCGCGTTCGAGAGCGGCGCCCACCTCGGTCATTCGAAGGCGAAGCGCCTGCTGCGAATCGAGCAGCTTGGTGACGTTGTCGCTCTGTTTGGCCACGGTTTCGTGGAGTTCGCGAATCTCGCGCTTGTGTTCAATCATGCCCGCGGCGACCTGATCTTCTTGGCCGCCGCTCACGCGCCCGTCGGGATGAACCACAGTGCCGTCCATCGCCACGAGCGGAACGCGCACGCCGCCCGCGAGCAGCGCAAACGCATCTTCGGCGCGCTCCACAACCACGGCATCGCCGATCAACGCGTGCACGAGCGGCTCGTCCGCGTCGTCGAAAAGCAATCGATCCACGAGGCGGCAGATCACGCCCGGTTTGCCCGTGAGGTCAACGGTGCCACCGGCCACGTACGGGGGGCGCGCGGCGATCATCGTTGCGCGGCCTTTTTTCTGCTTTGCGAGGTCGTGAAGCAGGCTCACCGCTTTTTCAGGATCGGTCGTGACAATGCATTGAAGCCTGTCGCCCATGAGGCCCGCAAACGCATGGGTGAGGTCGGCGGGCGCTTCAATTCGATCGGCAACGAGGCCGCGAAGGGACGATTGTCCCGAACGAAGGAGCGACTTGGTGCCGGCACCGACGCCGTCGAGGCGCGCGTGCAATTCTTCGAGCGCGCGCAGGCGATTTCGCTTGTGCGAAAGATCGTTTTTCGCCTGATCCACCGCTTTGTCGGTGGTCACCGCCTGCTCGCGCATCTGTTTCATTTCGGCGTCGAGGCGCGTGCGCTCCTCGGCCGACATGCGCTTTCCCTCGGCCAGCTCCACAACGTCTTTCGCGAGCTGGGCGCGGCGGCGCTCCACGTCTTCGACTTCGTACGAAAGGCGGCCGAGTTCGTCCTCGAGCTTGACGCGGCGCTGACTCATTTCGGCCAAGCGGCGCTCAAACCCGGTGAGCGTTGCTTCGGCCGCCGCCACCGCCGCCGCCGCCATCGCTTGATCTTTGCGAATGCGATTGACCTCGTCGCTCGCGGCGCGTTCACCGGCGCGCAGCTCTTCGAGGCGCTCGTGTTCCTCCATCGCCTGCTCGGATTCACGCGTTTCTTCTTCGGCGGCGCCGGAGAGCTGACCTTCAAGCTGCTCTTTTTCGGTGATCAGTTCACCGATAGTGCGCTCCAGGTCCACCTGCTCAATCATCGCGGCGCGGCGGCGCTCATCGAGCGAGTGGAGCTTGTCGCGCGACCGACCGATTTCGGTCTCGTGTGTACGCACCTCGTTGTCGGCGAGAAACGCGTCGCGCTGCGCGGCTTCGGTGTGCTCTTCAGCGGTGTGCGCCGTTTGGCGAATTACCTCCAACTCGGCTTCACGAGCGTCGAGCGCAGCGCGTTCAGCGCGCACTTTTTCGCTCAGCTCGGACACGGCCGCTTCTTCCACTTTGGTGAGCGCAATCAGCTCCAGGAGCTTGTGCGACGCTTCGTGAAGCGTGAGATCTTCGAGTTCACGCCGGTAGTTCACGTACCGTTCAGCTTTGGCGGCCTGCCGTTTGAGCGAAGCGAGACTGCGCTCGATCTCGGCCACAATGTCGCCCACGCGAAGCAGGTTTTGCCGCGTTTGCTCGATCTTTTGCTCCGCCTGCTTCTTGCGCGCCTTGTACTTTGTGATGCCGGCCGCTTCTTCGATCAGCATGCGGCGGTCTTCAGGCCGGGCCGACACGATCAAGCCGATTTTGCCTTGTTCGATGATCGCGTACGCCTTGGTGCCAACACCGGTACCGAGGAACAAATCGGTCACGTCTTTGAGGCGAACCACCGTTTTGTTGATGAGGTATTCGCTCGTTCCGTCGCGATAAAGCCTGCGTGTAACGGCAATTTCGGCGTAGTCGCGATACTCCAGCGGGAGGAGCTGCGCCGCTTCGGCGTCGGTGTTGTCGAACGTCATCGTGACTTCGGCCAAGCCGTGCGGCCCGCGCGTTTCCGAGCCCGAGAAGATGACGTCGGTCATGGCGCGACCGCGCAGATGTTTTGCGCTTTGCTCGCCCATGCACCAGCGGATCGAGTCAACGATGTTCGACTTGCCGCAGCCGTTGGGACCGACAATGCCGATCACGTCGGTGTCGAAGTGGATCACCGTTCGGTCGCAAAACGACTTAAAGCCGCTGATTTCGAGCTTTCGAATCCGCATTTGGTTACGCTGCGAGGCCTGCCCGCAACGCTCGATGTATCGTCACCGCATGGCATGTACGCTCACGCGTGGCCTAGATCGCTAGTCTTTCGAACGCGCCGCGGCAACACAGCTTACCCGTTCAGCATGGACTTGACACCATCCATGAACGCCTGTGGATCGGGCTCCACGCGACAACGAATGGTTGCGTTGGTGCACGGCGCATACGTTTGGGCGCCATGACGTGAGTTGAACGGCTGCGAGACGGAAGCGCCCACAAGAAACGAATCGGACGGCATGTGCACAGCCGGAGAGGCAAGGCCGCAAAGGTTGTCCCCGAGTTTTGGCAGCCGCCTTGACAGGTGGCTAACGAGGGCGCAGAAGGGCTACGATTTCGGAAGATTCGTTATGCCGACCTACGAATACGCTTGCGCGACGTGCAGTCACGAATGGGAAGCGGAGCAGTCGATCAAAGAGCCCGCTCTCACAGAATGCCCGAGCTGCAAAAACCCCTCGGCCCGCCGTCAAATCTCGCGAGGCGGCGGTTTCATTCTCAAGGGCGGCGGTTGGTATTCCGACCTGTACGCTTCGTCCTCCAACAAAAAGCCTGATTCGGCGTCGAGCACCGCGTCGAGTGGAGCCGCTTCAGCGGGCTCGGACACGGGCTCCACGGCGTCGAGTTCGGCAACGACAAACACCTCGTCGAGTTCGTCCGGCTCTTCGGGTTCGGGTGGCTCCTCGGGCGGCACCGCCGCGGCATAACGCCGCGTTGTCCGTGCATCACATGTTCAGGCGGTCACGGCGTGGTAGCGTGACAGGTGATGGAACCGACCAGCCGCCAAAAAGAGCTTGTCGCAAGGCTCGCTGAGATCGACCAGGACATTCTTCGCGCGATCGAAAGGCGCGCGAAAGTCGCTCAAGAACTCGCAAAACACAGGCACGGCACAGCGCGATTTGCGCCCACGGCCGACGGCGCGCACCTCGCAAACTTGGAACGGAGCGTGACGCCGCCGTTTCCCGCGGCCGCCATTCGGCCGGTGTTTACAGCGATCGATGCCGCGTGTCGTGTGTACGACGTGGCGCCGCGTGTACTCTTCGTCGGCGCCGAAGGTGACTTTGGGTGGATGGCCGCACAGGCGCATTTCGGCGTCGGCGCAGAACTGCTGCGCAGTGATTCATCGGCCGCCGCGATTGAAGAAGTGGCCCGCTCGCGCGCCGACTACGCGGTGATTGTGTACGAATCGCTCAAAGAAGGGCCGATTTTCCCAACAATTCAAGCGCTGGGTGACGCCGACCTCAAGCTCATCGGCGAGCGCGAAATGGAGCAAACGCTTTGCCTCGTAAACCAAAGCGGCGACCCAACGCTCGTTCGCAAAGTGTACGCATCACCGCACGATCACGCGGCGTGCGCCCAATATCTTGAAACCAACCATCGCGACATTTTCGTTCACGACGTGCGGTCGCCGTTTGCAGCGTGTGACTTTGCGGCCGAAGATCCGGCGGCGGCTGCCATTGTTCCGCGCGCCTGTGCCGGCCAAAAAACGCTGCGCGTGGCGCGTGAAAACGTTGGAGACGAGGGTGAAGTTCGCATTCGTTACGGCATTGTGAGCCGCCTGCCCGCGCCGCGATCGGGCTCGGACGCAACGGCGCTGCTCTTCAGCGTGCACGATCGACCCGGCGCGCTTCACGCGATTTTGGCTCATTTTAAAGAGCGCGCGTGCAACCTCCGGCGCATTCAGTCGCGGCCCGTTCCGGGTGAAGGTTGGGAGTACGTGTTTTACGTCGAAGTCAGCGGACACGTGACCGACAGGCCGCTTGTAGCCGCGCTCGAAGGCGTCAAACGTGAAACAAAACTCCTCAAAATCTTAGGCTCTTTCCCACTCGAACACCCTGAACCGCAGCCTTCGTCGCGATAACCTTCCATGCCCTTTTCGCTCTCCACGCGCGCCGCAAAAGCGTTGTGTACACACGTCCTCTCAGGCGTCGTTGCCGTATTTCCATTGACTGCGCTCGCGGGGTGCACAGGCGAACAATCGCTTGTTTTGGTGCCGGGCCAGCGCACCGATCCCCTCAAGGTCGACAACGACCCGGTGAGCATTTTGCCCGCGGGGATCTTGGCGTTTACCTACGTGGACGCGGCAAAACTCTTTCAGTCGGGCCTGGGGTCTGAAGTGTCGGGCATGGTGCAGTCGCTTTTGCCATTGCCACCCACTGCAAACTTCGTTGCCTCGCGTGATGTAACGCGCATTTTTGCAGGCACATACGCCATGCAAGGCGCCGATTTTTGCGCGGTGATCCAAGGCAATTTTGACACCGAAGCCATTCGCCGCTCGGTGGATACGGGCGCCGTTTCGCTCGCAGGTGTACCTCTCGTAAAGAGCCGCTATGCCGATTCAGATGTGTACACATCTGGCAACATAGGGTTTACAATGCTCACGGCGCACACCCTCATTTCAGGCAATGAAACGGGCATTCGCCGCGCTCTTGATCGCATTCGCTTCAGCAAGTTGGAGCGCGCCGTCCCCGCGTGGATGACGGAGCTGGGGCGTACACCGGGCGCCGCATTTTCACTCGCGGGTGATTTCTCCACGCAGTCGCCGGGCGGGTCCGCCGTTCAAAATATGCCGTTTCTTACAGGCGCAACGCAGGTGCGGGTGATCGGCAACTACCTTGCGCCTGGGATGAACCTGGCCGGCACCATCACGTTTGCCGACGACGCCGCCGCGGGACAGGCCGAGTCGTCGCTCAATGCGCTGAGTTCGCTCGCCCCGTTTATGAATTTTCTTTCGTCGTTCGGGTTGGGCATCAACATTCCGCCCATTAAAACGGCTCGAAAAGAAAAAGAAGTCGCGTTCACTGTACCTATGGACGACGGCACCGCGCGCGCCCTTCTCCGCAAAGGCGGCGACGTTCTCAAAGCCACAGTGAAGATCGGCCAGCAGCGACAGTAAGTGTACACAACTCGCCCGCGCTGAGAAATTCGGCAGCCTTACAGCCGTTCGGCGATTTCGTGAAACAGCGAAAAGTGTCCCGTCGCCGAGTGCCACTCAAACTCTTCCACTTGGTGTGTGTACCCATAACCGGCGTGCAACAACTCACTCATGACAAAGATCGCCAGCGCAAGGCGTTCTGCCACCGGCCGGCTTGGTCGAAACTGATTTAAGTAACGTTGTGTCCACATCGGCAGGCCGCTCGCCCCCTCCACAATAAAGCGCGACCCCGTTCGTTTTTCTTCACCGCCGCGAAGCGACGCAATCACGTGCGCCTCAATAGAAGAGGCCAATCTGCGCCCCACTTCGTCAATGCGCGCCGCGGTTGGATGCTCCGATTCAAGCGTTGTCACATCCGACGGCGACCAGTCACTCATGTTGCAGTCCACCGGCAACGTGACATCCCGCTCCGGCGTCACGCGCCCGCGTTTTCCTTTGGCCAGGAGCTTTGCTTCCGCGCGTGTACACAACTTTGCGTACTCAACACGCACCCGCTCATCTTCCGCATCGTTCGCCACTTTTGCCGCGTTTTGAAGCGCGCTTCGAGCCGCCGATACACACGCCGGGCACACATTCATGCGTGCTCCTTTGAGCACTTCACCGTGCCCGCCGCACACCGAACACGACACACCGAGATCAATGTGAGGCCAATGCGCATCGAGCAGCGCGTTTAAACCATCACGCAACTCACGTCGTTTGGATCCGCCGGCCTGAAAGACCTCATCGTCACTGCCGCGCAACTGGGCAAACGCCGCTTGAATTGCCGCATCCGCAGCGCGGATCTCCCAATACAAACACCCGCGGCAAATGTGCGGCACCGCGGGATCGCGAGGCACATTCGCTTCAATGGGCACACACTGCCGACCGCGAACCTCCACCGCATCGATCAACGGATTGTGTACACCACACAACCCACATCCAAGCGCCGGAAACGGCCCCGGTCGAAACGTCCCGCGAAAAACGCTGCTCAGGTAGCTGTGCGCACTCGCGGTGCGCAGACCATATTTCGGATCGTCGCCTTCAATCACCAAAAGAGGCATCACAAACGCGGCAATCTCCCGGCGAAACTCCGCATTCAAAAACGGATCTTTCGGCTCCGGTGGGCGCGGCATTTGCCACGCGATCAACGTTCGCGGAGGTGAATCATCGGCATCAAACGGCGGACGGCGCGGCATTCTGAGCTTTTGACGCTACCAGAACCACCCCGGGAGCCACGCCTTTTTCGCCCCTCCGAGCGGCATTTTTTAGAATGTACACATCGCTCGTTTCAGCCTTTTTTGTTGGGCTTTGTGACCATCGGCGTTTTCGCCCATCGGGTGGCACACGAGCGTCGGCGTTGGTGCAGACATGCGCGTCCCGCGTGACCCTGAAACGTCTTGCGTACACAAAAAAAAAGAATCCTCCGTGGATCTCGGCAAAACTCCGTGCCTCCGTGCTGGATCTGGGAACGTCAACGAATCCGGCCGCCCTGCGGCGGTGACGCTGTCAGCGGATCATCCGGCCACGCGTGCCTCGGATATTTACGCCGCAGTTCGCGCGCGATCGCGGGGTAATGCCGCTCCCAAAATCCCGCCAAGTCGGTGGTCACCTGCACCGCCCGAAAGTTCGGCGCGAGCAAATGGAGCACCAAAGGTACACGTCCCATCGCCGCGGCCGGCCCCGTACGCATTCCGAAAAAATCTTGAAGCCGCGATTCAACCCAGGGCGGCGCTTCTTTTTCGTAATTGACCTTGGCTTTGCGCCCACCCGGCAATGTCACCGTTTCAGGCGCGATCTCGGCCAATTTGCGCGCCTCCGCCGAGCTGAACAAACCGCGAACGTGCGCCGCCAAGTCCGCCTTTTTCAACTCCTCAAACGACCGACGCCCTTCGCACAAGTCGGCCAATGCCGCTTCGATCTGAGGCTCCGCTATCTCTGGAAGATTTGCATCGGGACACGCGGAACGCGCAAAACGCAGGCGCATCAAAAACAAATCGAGATCGTGTTCGCCCACAAACGAGCGCCACCCCTGCGCTCGCGCCGCCGTAGCGAGCGCCTGCGACGCAAGCGCCAGCGCCGCACCTTCAAGCTTGGCGGGCTTCTCTTCAAGAACCAGTTCTTGAAACATCAACCGGCGCATCACGTCGGCGCGCTGCGTCGCCGCGTTCCACACCACATCCATTCGATCGTCAATGTGGTCGATGTACCTTTCGAGAAGCCAATCGGCCTCGATCGCGCTCGCGGAACGCACGACAAGACGCGGCCCGCGGCCCACGCTGCGCTCTTCGGCATCCACAGCGATCACCAGGTCCACCCCGTCCACCCCGCTCTCCGGTGCGAGCGCCGCCGAGCCTCCGCCCGCAAACACAATCTCGCGATCGGCGCGCCGCGTGTCGTTCGACGGCCTTCGCAGTCGGCCAACGCGATCGGCAAACCCGGTGAGAAGCGCAAGACGAAGCGCGGCGTCGGGGTCGGGGGCGTTTTGGGGCGCGGGCTCCGCCCGTGCCCCAAAACGACCCCGACCCCTCGCCACCGCGCGGATTTGCTGTTCGGCGCGCACGGCCGCGGCGACGCGCGCGGGCGAAAGCCCGCCCGCGCGCGCGCCGCGCGCCGTGCCCTCCGACGCCCGAAACGCTTCAAGCGCGGTGAGTACATCCGACGTGGTGCCGTCGCGACCGAGCGCCGACGCCGAGCGCCGACCGTCGTCGCCGAACGACGATGCGATGAGATCCCTCTCGCTGAGCAGCGCTGCGATCGCTGCACCCTCTGCGGCGCACCCCTGAGCTTCCGCTTCAACCATGACACGCGAAAGCCGCGGATGAAGGGGATAATCGAGCATGCGGCGCCCCACCGCCGTGATACTTTTGTCAGCGTCGAGAGCGCCCAGCCAACCGAGAAGATCAAACGCCGCGGCGAGCTGCGACGGCGGCGGGGCGTCGAGCCACGGCAACGCCGCGGGGTTGTGTACACCCGCCGCCGCGAGAAGCAACACAGCAAACGAAAGATCTGCCCTTGAGATCTCGGGCAAATCGTATTCAGGCCGCGATTCAAAATCGCCCTTTGTGTACAAACGCAGACAACGGCCCGGAGCGGTGCGGCCCGCGCGACCGGTGCGCTGCGTTGCCGAAGCCTTTGAAACAGGCAGTTTTCGCAACAGCGGAAACCCTGTCCACGGCGACGACGAAGCGACGTTGGCAAGCCCGCTGTCGATCACACCTACAACGCCGTCGATGGTGAGCGAGCTTTCGGCAACGTTGGTGCTCACCACCACCTTGCGTCGATCGGCTTTTTTGACAGCTCTCGTTTGCTCTTCGATCGAAAGCGATCCGTGAAGCGGCAACACAAGAAGATCCGCCGTTCGCGAGATCGGCCCAAGCGCATCCATGGTGCCGCGGATCTCGGCGGCGCCCGGGACGAACACCAGGATGTCGCCGGGCGGTCCTTCGTCAATCAGCCTTCGAACTGCGCTCACCACTCGAAGCGGAAGCTCCCGCCCATCGGAGCGCTCGTGTTCGATATTCACATCGAACATCCGCCCCTCAGAATGCACCGTTTCACCCTCGATCCGAGCGCGAAACTGCTCCGCGTTGAGGGTTGCGCTCATCACCACCAAAGGCACACTCGTTTTTTTCGATGCGCGCAAATGGAGAAGCAGCGCGAGCGCCAAATCCCCTTCGAGATGCCGCTCATGCACTTCATCGAGAACCACAGCACCCACGTCTGCAAGCGTCGGATCGCGGAGCAAACGCCGCGTGAGCACTCCTTCGGTCATGAACACCAGGCGCGTTTCGGGCCCCACCTGCTCTTCAAAGCGCATGGAGTAGCCCACGGTCTGGCCCACGCGCTGACCCAACTCCTCGGCAACCCGCAGCGCGGCCATCTTTGCGGCAATGCGACGCGGCTCCAGCACAATGATTTTTTTTCCCGGCGGCACCACGTCGAGAAGCGCGCGTGGAACACGGGTTGTTTTGCCGGCGCCGGGGGCGGCCGACACCACCACGGCTCCCGAGCGCTCAAAAGCCTTCAAAATGGCTGGAATCGCTGAATCGATAGGGAGCGGTTCCATCGGCGCGGGCGTGCTTGGTAACTTATTTCGCGGCGGCGGGCGAACCGAAAGGCCGGCTCTCGCGTAACGCCGATGAGTTTCGCCGATGAGCCACGATGACCTCCATACGCGCCTTGGACGGGCCGCCCACGCGCCCCTCCTTTGGACCTTCGAGTCAAACGACGTGGGTGAACTCGAAGATCACGCGTCCGAGGGTTGTTCGGTGTGTGCCCGTGCGCTTGTGAATGCGCGTGAAACGGCCGTGGACCTCGCTCTTGCAGAACAACCCGGTCGCGCCCCCGACGGCGGCCCCACAAACGTGCTCACTCGAACGCGGGAGCTTCTCCGCCGTCGACGCATGACCGGGACACGTGCGCTCGGTCCCGATGGGGCCGCGAGTGGACCCAAACCGCAGCACGCTTCACGTGCTTCGGATCCAAGCTCCGTTGTCGCCCACAAACATCTCGCGCTCGCAGCCGATGCGGACCGAATTCACGAGATCGACGCGCTCGACGCGCGAACGCCCCGCGCCGGTGAAGGGACCGAAAGACTGCTCGCTCAAGTGGCGCGCTTTCTCGATTTTTCGGTGTTCTTTGTGAGCATTGTTCGCGGCGAGCGAGCCTCGTACCGAGTGCAGCGCGGCCTCGCGCCCGAACTCGCAGCGTTCCGCGACCTACGGCGCGAAATGAGCTTCTGTACACATTGCGTTTCGGCCGAAGCGCCCTTGGTGGTTGAAAACGCTCTGGTAGAGCCTTTTTTCAGGGGAAATAAAGCGGCCACGCGATTCGGCGTCGCGGCCTACGTGGGCGTGCCGTTGCGTACACAAAACCGCATCATCATCGGAACGTTGTGCGCTCTGCATTTTGAGCCGAAAACAATTCCCCACGGCGCAGTCGAGCTTCTCCAGGTCTTCGCCGAGCGCGCTGTTGCCGAAATCGAACGCGAGCGCCACCCGGACCTGTTGAAAGCGGTGCTTGCGTACTCTTCCGAAAACGGAGACGTGTACACATCACCCATTTTTCATCGGCTCGTGAACGCCGAGTTCAATCGCACCGGTCGGCCCCCGTTTGAACGAGGACCGGGATCGGTTTTGGTCACCTTCAACGCACCGTCCGAAAAATCAGCGGCGTCCGTCGTTGAATCGCACGAAACCGCCGGATGCCTCGCGCCCAGCTCGTATGGAATTTTGCTCCCCAATGCCGCACCAAACGCCGCCCGAGAGCGCGTTGCAAAGCTTGTTGCGGCCGGCGCAACATCGGTTTTCACGGCGTCCGCACATGATGCGCGAAGCGGCACAGAATGGACCCAGCGCGCGATGCAACAATAACGATCATGGCCCGTCCCAAAACTCATTGCGTGGTATGAGTGAGGTCGCTTCCACTTTGGATGCCGGTGGGTGAGGACGAATGCGAATCCTCGTTTGCGAAGATCAAGACGCCATCCGACACATGATCGGCACGCTCGTTACCGCCGCCGGTCATGAAGTTGAAGAAGTGCGCACCGGGGCAGAAGCGGTTGAACTTGTGCACCGCGAAAAGTTCGATGTGCTCCTGCTCGATCTCATGTTGCCCGGCGCGCTCGACGGTTTTGAGGTCTGCAAGCGCATTCGAGAAGGGGATCGCTCGCGCAACATGCCCATCTTCGTGATCAGCGCGATGGATGAAGAATCGGCGCGCCCCAAAGCCATCAGCGCAGGCGCCACCGTGTTTTTCAGCAAGCCTTTTCGCCCGCTCGAACTGCTCGAAGATATCCAGCGCCTTGGGCCGCGCCCCGGCTCAACGCCGGACAAATGAGCACGCGCGCCGTCATTTTTGTCGGCCACGGAGGTGTACCCTCCGACTTCCCGCGCGCCGATCTCACGCGCCTCAAAATGCTCGAAGGGAAGCGTCACGCATCAGGCGGGCCCCCGTCGGACGAAGAGCGCGCTCTCGACACAAAAATCAGAACGCACCCTCGAACGCCTCAAACCGATCCCTACCAAGCGGGGTTTGAACGCGTGGCTGCGGCCCTCGCCGCCAAGCTCCCTCAAGCCACGCTGTTCGTTGCGTACAACGAGTTTTGCGCGCCGACGTTGGAGCAGGCGGCCGAGCAGGCCATCGGCGGCGGCGCCCTCCATATCACCGTGATCCCGAGCATGCTCACACCCGGAGGTGTACACTCCGAGGTCGAAGTGCCGGAAGCGATCGCCGCACTCAAACCGCGTTTCCCCAATGTCACGTTTGAGTACATCTGGCCGTTCGATCTCGACCTCGTGGCCAACATGCTCGCCGCTCAAATCATGCGTACACAAACGGCGTAGCTACTCCAACGGCAGCGCCCAAACACGCCGAAGCTCCTCGGCCACACGCTGTTCTTCACCTTCGTCGAAGGTCCAAACACCCATTTGCCATGTGAGCACCTCCGCCGGTCGATCCCGCGCATCGCCGCTCGCAAGGGGGATCACGTGCACGTGGTGATGGGGAAACGACACTCCAATGGGCCGTTTGGATCCGAGGGCCGCCATAAAAATGCGCGCCGGTGATCGCGCCTTTTCGAGGGCGCGCGCACCTTCCCACGCGAGGCGCTGTATGCCCGCATATTCAGGCCACGAAAGATCCGCGATTTTTTCCACATGGCGCCGCAACACCACCACCAAGTGGCCCGGCCTCGCAGCGAACTGATCGAGCATTGCCACGGCGTGTTCATTTTCGTTGAGTACACACCGGAAACTCAATGTTTCAGCCAGGCGGGCGCACAGCGCGCAACCGCCATATCGACTGTCCATGTTCGCCGCCAAGCGCTCCACACGTTCGAGCGCTTCCGCCTTTGAAATGTGCCGCAAAGCGATCTCCGCACATCAGTAAAACGTGCCGCGCCACTTCTTGGGAGGCGGCGGCGGTGGCACCGGTTCGGGTTTTGCGCCCGGAAACTTCACATTCGGTTTAAACAAAATGGGCTCGCCCGAAGGCTTGATTGCACGCAGTTTCGCAGCCAGATCGGTGAGCGTCTGCGCATCGAGCAAGTAGTTTTGGTTGGGAAACGCAAGCGCCGACTCGTAAAGGCTCGCGGGATCGGTCAACTCCACGTGGCCTTTCCACACCAAAAGCGCCACATGCGCATTCCACCTCTCAACGCGCTGCCCCACCGGACGATGCCTTTCAAAATAAGTGGCCGCAGCTTCAATCGCCGCAGCTTCCGAGGCGATTTCGTTCATCACCTCCTGCGTACCCACTTCCCAACTCTCAATCATCGACTCATTGCACAGCACGTATTCTCGATACGCCTCACGCCCCCCATTTTTCGCCGACACAGAAGGAGCCGATCCCGGTGTTGGGAGCGCGACAGCGTCGTGCAAGAAAAAAATAGCCGCTATGCGCTCGGGATGTTTCTGCGCCTCGGCCACCGTCACCTGCTTTCCCGTCGTGTCGCGAACGTCCCAGCCCGGATCCGACGTTGAAAAATAAACGATCCACGCCTCCGGCTTGAGCGTCACCCGGAGCAGCTCAGTTCCGTACGTTTCACCCGGATACCCAAGCAATGTTGCCCAAGGTGCATGCCACGCAAATCGCGCCTTTCGAAAGGCCTGAGCGCGCAACAAACCGGCGAATTTGTCACCTCCGACCCACCGGAAATCCAGCTTCACATCAAAAAAGGAACGCCCATATTTGGGCGATTCGCTGCGTGAAAGCAGCGTTTTGTTAACGCGCAGCTCATCGATCTGAGCCTTGGTCGTCCATGTGTACACAACGCGCCTGGCGTAGTTTGCATTGAGCTGGGCGTACGGCTTGAGCAGGGGTGATGGATCGGCCACCGGGGGCGGAGGTTCAGGCACCGCGACAGTGGCCGACGCAACCGGAGCCGTCGGCACCGCAGAGGGCACGGGAGGCGGCGGCGTTTCCGCCGGAGTCGGCGCCGCCGGACTGCACGCCAGTTTTCCAAGCGCCAACGACACCGCAACAGATCGAGAAAGGGCCGCCGAAGAGCGTTTCGCGCGGGATGGTCGCGGGCGTGAACGGGAAGGCATCAACTGCCATCATACGCGCGACAGCGCCCTTTGTTCCTCCGTGCCGCGTGTCAAGGTCCGGCCGGACTTCTGGCGTGCCGACGCGTCGCAACTCACACGCACGGCACCTCGCCCGCGACAAAAACGCGCTTCTGCGGCCCGCGCAGACATGGCACAGAAAAACCATGCGCTCCGCAGCTGTTATTGTATTGACCACCGCCTCCATGATCTTCACCGGGTGTACACCAAGCTCCAATAACAGCCCCACCGACGCTCCCAACGCGGCCCCCTCCGCATCGGCGGGCGACCCTCACCACGGCCACGGGCACGGCAATCACGCCCACCACGGCAATCACGGAGCGCACGCCGGAGGCCCCCTCATTCACGGCTTTTCGGGTGCTGAAAATTGGGCCAAAGAGTTTGATTCGCCCGAGCGCGACGCCTGGCAAAAACCAACCGAAGTGGTGAGTTTGCTCCAGCTCGCACCGGGAATGAAAGTGGCCGATATCGGCGCGGGCACCGGCTATTTTGAGCCCCATCTCTCGCGTGCTGTCACCGCCACCGGCCGCGTTTTTGCGATCGACGTGGAGCCCGACATGGTCCGTTACCTCAATGAGCGCATCGCTCGTGAAAACCTCACCAACGTCACCGCTTCCAAAGGCGCTTTTGAAGATCCGGGCCTCGCCGCCCAATCCGTCGACCGCATTGTCATCGTCGACACCTGGCACCACATCGCAAACCGCGATGCGTACGCAAAGAAACTCGCCGACGCCCTTGTTCCCGGCGGTTTTGTCGCCATTGTCGACTTCACAATGGAGGCTTCCCACGGGCCCCCCAAAGAAATGCGACTTGCCCCTGAAGCCATTCAAAAAGAGCTTCAAACAGCGGGGTTTGTCACATCTCTCGCCACCGAAACCCTACCCGACCAATACGTCGTCATCGGCACCAAACCCAAATAAAACCCCAGCGGCCCTTTAGCCAAAACGCTTACGCGAAGCCCGGATCCAGTCTTGTCGAGACGTGTACCCTTGCCCCCGGCCCTTGAGCCAAACGCTCGTGCAAAGCCCGGATCCAGCCTCGCCGCGACGTGTACCTTGCCCCCGGCCCTTTAGCCAAAACGCTTACGCGAAGCCGGGATCCAGTCTTGTCGAGACGTCGGGGACACCCTTGCCCGTTGCCGAGCGGAAAAGCGAAAAGCGTGGCGCAACAGGGATCTCAATAACGTGTTCTGTGGCGGACGCAGCCCGGAGGAAAACGAGAGACCGGCGAGACCGGCGGCAGGCGACATCGCAGTCATCGAGAGCCGCCAGACTTCTCACAGAGGAGTTTTTTTCTGGGAGAATCTCTTTCCGGGTCTTTTTCTGGGAGAATCTCTTTCCGGGTCTTCTCTTGTGTACTCACCCCTCTTTGGGCGCGGGAATGACCTCGGTTGAACGCGCAGGTACACCCGCCACCAAAAACGCCTCACCGGGCTTTGCGTATTTGTACTTCACGTGACCCAACGAAAGCCGTGGATCACTCGGTGAAGTCGACGTGATCAACCCCACCTCCGTCCCGTCGGCAACGGTAATGGGTACACCCGGCCGAGCGCCCTCACCTTCCACAACCAACTGCACCAGACGCTTTTTCACGTGACCGCGCACCTGGAGCATAAACACCGCTTCCTGCCCCAGGTAACACCCCTTGCTAAACGACACCGCAACCCGCTCAAGCGCCGCTTCTTGAGCGTAGGAATGCTCATCAAAATCGCTTCCAAAGGCGGCAACTCCGTTTCGAACGCGATAGTCATTCCACTCGTCTTCGGTTGCAATGTGTACACCTTCCGAGACGAGCGCCGCCCAAAGCTCATTCGCTTTTGCGGCCGGAGCGATCACCGCGAAACTCCCTTTTCCCGTGAAGTCGATTGGAAAAAAACCTGCCCCGCCGCCACTCACAGTACCCGCAAGATCGCGCACCCCGTCACCGTGCAAAAACGCCCACGCGTGATCGGCCGAAAGATCGTTCACGGTAACGTCTTCCATCACCAGGTGTTTATCGAAATGCTCCAAAATCCCCGCCACAGCCGTGTGCCGCATCCCAATTAAAAACCGGTCGGCCGCGGCAAGCGCGATGTACACCTCAGCCAAGATCTTTCCGGTTTTGCCAACACACAAACCAAACGCCCCTTCGCCCACTTTTCGCGGCAAAAGATCGCACGTGACCATGCCGTTTAGCCACGTTCTCACGTCGCTTCCAACGGCTTCAACGGTCGCAAGCTCGGGGGCTTTTTGGAGCAGCATTACGGATCAACCTCTTGCACGAGATCAGCAAAACTCGCATCCGAGTGTACACTCGGCGGAACCACCGCACTGTCTACCTTGCCGACAAGCGCGCGCAACCCATCGGCGTCCGCCGCCGAACGCGTACGCAAAAGCCCCTCGTAATAAGCCAAATCGGCCACCAGAGTGGCGCTCTTCGGAGCCTTTTGAGAAAGCGCCAACACCTCGGCGGCAGTCGGCGCCGAAATCACAACGGCCCTTGCGCCGGCTTTCATTGCCGCTTCAAGATCGGCTTCTGTGCGCACCAGCGCGAGCGGCAACATCCGCATACCGCGCGCAACTTTGGCCAGCGCATCCCAATCGGCCGCCGACAACCCCGTTTGAATGCACACGCCGTCGGCCCCATAAAAACGCGCCGCCTGACAATCTTCGCGGCTCGCCACAGCGCTGAGACTCAACGAAGGCACTGTTTTTGTAGCCTCTGCTGCACGTCGCATGGCATGACTCGACTCCGAAAACGCCAACGCTGAAACGTTGGCATCATGGAGGCGAAGGGCTTCTGCGGCGGCCTCGGAACTGAGCAGTTCGCCAACCAAAGCCAGGTTTCTTCTACGCGTTGAAAGCACCTGCAAGAGATCGCGCGTGGAAGGCACAATCTCGCGGACGTCAAAGTCGGGCATGGAAAGCCGGGTAGGCGAGGGACACGCACGGGTCAATACCGGAAAAAGGGGACTCTCCTGCTTCGTCCGGCTTTTCTGAGCGCCTTTTTTTGTGTACACATTTTCAGGCGCGCCCACAGCGAGATCGCACGCGGAACATCGCGGCGCGGGGGCTCGTCCTGCATCGCGCAGCGCCTACCCCCGCAGCGCATCCAAGATGGGCGTCGCCTCGTCCACTTTGATCCACATCGCGCTCTGCTCGCCCTCGTAGCAAAGCTGCCCTTCGTGTTTGAACTCAAACTCGTAGCGCAAAAAGCAGCGCGCGGCCCCAATGCGTTTCTTGAGAATTTTGCATTGCGCTTCAATCGGCGACGGTCCGGGCTGCACAAGCTTACGAAACACAACACGATGAATGTGGGTGCCGTAGCCGATCCAGCCGTCGCGATGCCTCAGCCCCAACACGTAATACGCGTGCACGAAGCCGAGCATCCCCGTCGCATGCACCATCACCGCGCCGGCCACATGCCGCGGATGGCGCACCGGATGGGCGCGTTGCGCCGAGGTAATAGGCATTTCGCGGTCGGTCGGCATGCGGCACACAAGCAAGTCGCCGTCGTTTTGCACAACGCTCAGCTGATCGAAAAAAAGCACCGACGGGTCGTACGGAAGGTCCGCCAAAAAGTCGGCATCGTGAGCAAAAGGGTGCGGCAACGCGGGCAACATGAGCGCGCGCATATCGCGCCCCGCCGCCATACGCAACGCGCACGCCTCAACGCACCAGCCGCTATCGCCACTTCGCGGTGGACAAACCCCCCGTCGAATGCGGGACGCTCGCCGTGCGTTTGACGATGGCGCCCGGACCTTTTACTGAGATCCCCAACGGCGGCGTTTTTTGCACCGAAACACCATGAGCCTCTCCAACTCCTCCAAATCCCAAATGCCTTTTTGGCCGGCGCTCCTGGCGCTTGCCGCATCGGTGTTGGGCTTGTCGTTCGCGCTCTCGTCCACGGTCGACTACACCCGCCACCTCGACAGGCAGGTGCACGACCTCCATTGCTCGTTCATCCCCGGTTTGGCCGGAGAGGCGGGACAGGAAGGGGCGTGTCGCGCGGCCATGTACAGTCCGTATTCTGCTCTCTTCAAAGACAAATATTGGGGCGGCATCCCCATCGCTCTTCCAGCGGTTGGAGCATTTGCTTTTTTCGCCGCTTTCGCGCTGTATCTGCTGCTTTCGCGAGACAAAGCTCCACGCCGCGCGCACCAATTCCTGTTCTTGACAGGGCTCACTCCACTGCTCGTGTCGGGAGTGATGTTTTTTATCAGCCTCACCAAGCTCGGCCAATTCTGCAAAACCTGTGTTGGTATTTATTCAGCATCGGTATTGCTCGCGATCGCCGCCGTTTTCTCACTCATCTTCGACATGAAACGCGGCCGAACAGCGCTTGAACAATTCCGCTCGCCCACCAAGAAAGACTCGGCATCTACCCTCAAGGCCGCGGGCGATCTCGAAAAGTCTGAAAACAAAACCCCTGAAAAAGCCGGCGAAGAAGAAAAAGAAGGCAGCCCCAAAGTGGCCCCCACTCTGCCTGAAGGTGAAGTACCGGCCACGGTGGTCACCAAAGATGCGGAGCCTGACTATGTGCCTCCGCGCACCGGCGGCCCGCTTCTCATCCCTTCATGGCTCATTGCACTTGCCGTATTCTCTTTCGTTCCCGCCCTGCTCTACGTTTCGGCAATGCCCAACTACGCAACCTACGTCAACGGGTGTGGCAAACTCGAAAAACCTGAAGACCCCAAAAAGTCGCTTCTATACATCACCCCCGCGGGCGCCAAACAACAAGCCACATTGGTTGTCGATCCGCTTTGCCCAACCTGCAAAGCGTTTCATCAAAGGCTTGTCACCGAGGGTATTTTTGATCAACTCGACACCACCGTTGTCCTCTTTCCGCTCGACAACGAGTGCAACTGGATGCTCGATAGACCCCTTCATCCCGGCGCCTGCGTTGTTGCCAAAGCCATGATGTGCAATGAGCGCCGGCCGCTCGACGTGCTTGAATGGGCGTACGAAAAGCAGGACGAAATCGCCGAAACCGCCAAAGGCTCCGGCGGAGTTGCGGCCGTCCGCAACATGATTCGCGGCCGATTTGCAGGTCTAGACAAGTGTATAGACTCCAACGAAACCAAGCAGCGCCTTGACAGGGTGCTGCGCTGGACAATCGCCAACCAACTGGCAGTCTCCACTCCCCAACTGTTTCTCGACGGCACTCGCCTGTGTGAAGAAGACAGTGACATTGGGCTCTCTTACAGCATCTATAAACTCGCCCCCAACCTCAGGAGGCCGTAATGAAAGCCGCAGCACTCATCGGAATTGCAGCGGGTTGTGTGGCGCTCGCCGCCAGTGCACTCACGGTGCAGGGTCAAGTTCGCGCCGCGGGTGAACGCCTGAAAACCGGCGCCACGCTCGAAAAACCCAAAGTGGCAGTCGCCAACGACGCCGAAGCGGCGTATTGCACACCCGCCTTTAAGCAGGTGTTGGCGCGCGTCATTCACGCGTGTGGCCTCGTGGGAGGTGACAGTCGCCGAGGATGTCAACCCGCCGACGTAAAAACCCTCGCATCCATCAACGATGAAGACTTCAACGCTCTCTTCCACCCCCTCAAAGAGCGCGGCGCCGTCATCATGTTCGACGATGGGCAAGACAAACTCGACGAAGAGGCCAAACGAATCATTGCCGACAGATGGCAAGATCGAAAAGGCGCTCGCTACTTTTTTATCGTCGCACGCGCCTCAAAAACAGGCGGTGCCGACTTTAACAGAACGCTTTCGCACAAGCGGGCCAACAGCGTATTGTTCTTGATCAGCGACCAATTTAAGGCCGACGATCCCAACATTGATAAAGAAGCCGGCCTCCTCTGGCTCGGCAGTGAGTTTGCCCAACTCGGCAAAGAGTATTGCGATTGGAACGTTTCTCGCCCGGGCAAGTGTACACCCGAAGCGATCAATCGAAGTGCCTTTATTTCCTGGGTAGATTGTCAACTGTGATGTCCTCTCCCTCTTATACAGGTCTTGCCGAAAGGTCTCAGTCACCCTTGCCCGCCACCGAGCGGAACAGCAAAAAGCGTGGCCTTTCAGCGTTGTCCACAACGTGTTTTGTGGAAGTGCAGCCGAGACGAAAACGTGAGACCGGCGAGACCGGTGCCCGGCGCGTTTCAGGTCACCCAGAGTCGCCGAACGCCAACGTGGAGAATGCTCTGAAACGCACCCTTTTCCCGGCTCTACACACCTCTATAAGCGTCCCCATTTTATCAGCGCTTCTTCTCAGTCTAACCGGCTGCGGAGAACAGGGCTCGGCCCCCCCTCCCCCACCCACATCGCGCAACAACGCCGTGTTGGCAGCGTCCACAAAGCCGGCAGTTTCCCCCGGCTCCGCGCCGGCAACAGCCGCCCCCAAAACCGAGCCTCGAGATCCGTGCGCCGGCCAAAAACCCCGCCCCGGCCCCAAAGGCACCCTCAAAACCCGCGCGGCGCAAGGTACACCAGAACTGCCCACCTCCATCGCATTCGGCGCTGGAAAGTGGGTATGGCTCAACTTCTGGGCAGCATGGTGTGGCCCCTGTAGAGAAGAAATGCCGCGCCTCATCGCGTGGCGCGACAAGTTTCAAAAAGCCGGTGTACTCATTGAACTGGCATTTGTGTCCCTCGACGACGATGAACGCCAACTCACCCGCTTCTTAGACAGTCAACCTACCCAGGGCGTACGCGCCTCTTATTGGCTCGAAGAAGGCGCCGGCAGAACGGGATTTCTCGCGTCGCTCAACTTCAAAGACACGCCTGAATTGCCCCTGCAAGCACTCGTCTCCCCCACGGGTGAACTCGCCTGTTCCATTCAAGGCGCGGTAGAAGACAGAGATTACGAAGCTCTTTCTCGCTTCGTCGGCGCCAAAAAATAAACCTTCCCACTCTCGAACCCAAGGTTTTCCAATGTCGAACCGCTCCACATGGCAAAAGGTAATTGAGCGCTTCGATCCCGAGGCGCCTGCGCAAAATCCGGCGTGGCGTGCATCCCGCTCGCGCAGCCCGGCAAAAGCCATCGGTGACTGGCTTGATATTCCGGTAGGCATTCCAAGGGTGCTGTTGACAGGCACCGTTGGTACTGGAAAAACCACCGAACTTTACCGGATTGCCGAGTCACGCGCGGCCAAAGAATTCGTTGTTTTTGTCGACCTGGAGCGCCACTTTACCGATGTTGTCGGCGATGCTCCCGCTCTCCAGCAGATTGCCTCGTGGGAAGTCTGTTTTCTAATGGGTGTGGCGTTGCTTCGTGCTGCAAAAGAGCGCCTCGGGTTTGAATTTCCCAAGCAGCACCAGAAAGATCTAGAACAGGCGTGGAGCAAATTGGCCACCAAGAGCGGCACAGGTGATTCTGACCCAAAGCTGGATGTCATGTCACTGGCTAAGTCGATGGTGGTAATGGCTTCCAGCGCCGTTCCGGGAGCCGGCGCCGCCGTTGACGCCGGTTTAACGCTCCTCAAGGCAACCACAGAAGCGGTGAAATGGTCTGTGCGCATTGGACGCACCCGAAACGTATTGGATGATCAAGAAGCCGATGTGCAGACACTCCTCGCAAGCGTCAACACGCTGATTGGTCTCATTCAACAACGGGGTACGCGAGTCCTTTTTGTGATTGACGGGCTTGACCGCATTCGCGAACTTTCACGAGCGCGCGAGCTGTTTTTAGACTCGCAACTGATCTCGCAGATGGCTTGTCCGATGGTGGTGTGTGGTCCGTTTGCACTGCGCCATCATCCCTCCACTGCGGCCATTCGGGGTTTTCACGATGTTGCCCCCCTTGTAAACGAACCTGTATTAAACAAGGGTCAACCCTCACAGCCTGGGCCCGGGGTAGCATTCCTTCGTGAACTGTTTGAAAAGCGGGTTTCAGATCTACCCAATGGAACATCGCTCATCAGCGATGTTCGACTCCAACAATTGGCCTATTACTCCGGCGGCCGAGCACGTGAACTTGTCACGTTTGTCCGAAGGTTGGCTGAGTTGTGCTGGCTCGCCGACGTGCCGCAGGCAACCGACGATTTGGTGGCAAGGGTTCTCGACGAAAGGAGACGGCACCGCGAAACAGGGCTGCACAAAGGCCACATTGGTGTGTTGGAGAGCGTCGCAAAAGACCCTGATCACCGTTTGCCTGCGGATCCGCTTGCCCAAGAACTACTCAACTACGGCACGTTATTGCCCTACCCAAATGAGTCCGAGTGGTATTACCCCCATCCCCTTCTCCTGATGCACCTGCTCAAGGTGTAATGGTGAACGCGGGAGAACAGTGGATTCTCGAAATTCAGGCCGGCCTCCAGTTGAGCCCCGGCGGAGTGCTCATTCTCGTTGACAAGGCCGCCCCGGAGCAGCTTGGGAAGGTCGTCCGATCGTTGATTGTCGATCACCCCAATCTCGAAGTGTTGGTGGATGTACAAGAACTGGTAACGCTGCCTGACAACACAGTGGTTGTGCTTCAACCCACCCCAAGCGATGCCGAATGGTTGAATGAGCATCGCCCGCTCTTTGCCCGAAAGGCCCTCAAGGTGGTGTTGTGGTGTGACGACCCCACGTCGAAGGCCCTAGCGCAACAGGCACCTGACTTTTATGACTGGATCTCCCAACGCCAGGATTGCCCACCAGGAGTTTCAGAACACGCCGTGTGGGGATTGAAAAAGGCCGTCTGCGCCCGCGCGCCGGGCGTCCTTTTCGTGCGCGACAACCCTTCAAAAGAAGCATTTGAAAAGGTGTTTCACGCCGCTCTGCCCCGGCGCAGGTTGGTATGGCTTGAACCGGACTATACTCCTTATTCTACCCTGGTGGACCAAATTCGAAAGGCTCGGTCGGCATGGGTAGGTTGCCTTTCATGGACCCTTGACTCCGCGGAACGTTTTCGGTGGGCTTTGGCTGAAGCGCGGCGTCGCACGCGCGCCGTGCTGGTGCTGCCCGACGGCAGGGAAGATTGGTTTTGGAGCGTGACAGATGACCTATACTCCCTTCGCGACTCTGTCCGGCTCCTTTCCAAAGCCGGAGCAAAACATCCAGGACGCGTCGCCGCCGTGAGCGGGTTGGAATGGTCCACAATCATCCATCTGCTTGAGTTATTAATCCGCAATTACGACGAAGCAGACCTGCTGCGTTTGATGTTGCGCTCCGCCGATCCCGGGGCGGGCCTGGCCGAGCGCGCGCTTTCGTCGGGAGTTCTTGGCCCGGCATTGCAAGGCTGGGCAATGTCTCCCCCGGTGCGGCGTCACGTTGGCAAATATGGGGCGCTGCACCGCAAGCAACCCCGCCCGCCAAGCCGACGTCAAGATGGATGGTTTGTGTACGACGGTCCCGAGTGGCCTCTACTCCGTTCCCATGCTCATCGAATTGAGTTTGCATTGCGCACCCGGCCCCGAACCGCGGAAACCTGGGCGGACATTGCGCGGCTTGCCCTCAACAAGCAGAGTTACGACGCGGCTCAGGTGTGGGCAGCCCGCTCGCTCGAAATGCACGAAAGCCCCGAAACCTGGCGCATCCATGGCATAGCGGTGGGTGAATTGGCGCTCTTCAATTGGGACCACGGCGTCCCCGCGGCGTCTGGGCTGGTAGCAGACGCGCTTCATGCGCTGGACGAAGCTTCACCCATGGTCAACGCGCTGCTCGATCCAAAAGAACGCTTTGCGGTGTACACACTGCAAGCCGCTCTAATGGCCCGCGCGGGCCTGTTCGACGATGCCAATAACGCATTGGCAGCCGCACTTGACCTCCTCGACCAATCTACCCACCAAACGCGTGATCAACTTCGGCTCGTCAAGACCCTCGGCGGGTTAGGGCGATGGACAATCGCTGAAGAAATCGCCCGGAAAGCGCTCGAAACGTCGCACACCGACGACGAACGCCGCGAAGCTTGGATCCTTCTTGGAATGGCCGCGCTCCATCTTGGCCGGCCTGACGAAGCACTCATGTTCTCCCAAGACGTTTTGAAAAACTTCTCAGACACGCAGTTGAGGACAACCAATGACGAAGACCGATTCAATGCGGAATGGCTTCAAGTGGACGCTCTGCTCGCCCTCGATCGAGCCGCCGACGCTCTAGAAGCCGCTGATAGCGCGGTGTACACATCAGCCTACTGGCTTGGAGTGACCTCGGGCAATACCGCAGCTGGTCTTAGGCATGTGGGCAGCCGCCTGCCTCTCCTGGCGCGCGCACTCAGCCGCGCAGGCAGGCTTCAAGATGCCCAGTTTCTCCTGCGAAAGCTGCTCGGTCTACCATGGTCCGACGAAGGGATATCCCCCGGCGCAGACTTAAAGTCTCAACCGGTGTTGCAAGAGTTAATGCACCGGGATCGCGGACTCCCAATGACCGAAGAAACGCGTGCGGAGATGACAAAGGAGTTGATTCGAGTGCTCCGCGCACAGGGACGGTATACCGAAGCGGAGTCCGTTGTTTACGCGGGTGAACGAACAGTGTGAGTAGAATCAGGCCCACACCTCGGGGCGCCCCCTGAGCGAGCGCGCGAGCACCGACGTACGGCCTTTGCAGCGCGGATTCGGACCCTCCCGCGCGGAGTCCTCGTGAATCTTCCGGGCTAGGCGAGCGAGTTGGGGGCGGAGGCGGCGCAGGCGCGAATGCGCCGAGCCGGCCGAGAGGGGGCACCAAAAAACACCCCTTTTGCGGGGCGGGTCTGATATACGACGCTGCGCGAACCCGCGAGGTAATGAATGCCGACTGCCATCGACGTCCGAGACCCGTTTGACCTGATCGGAACCACGATCGAAGGCAAATACCGAGTCGCCCAGGTGATCGGCGACGGCGGGTTCGGCGTCGTTTATCGAGGTGTACACACCGGCTTCGGTGAACTCATCGCGATCAAATGCCTCAAAATTCCTGAAAGCCTCGACGACAAACACCGCCAAGAATTGCTTGAACAACTGCGCGACGAGGGGCGGCTTCTTCATAAACTTTCCAAAGCCACCCCCGGAATTGTGCAGGCGCTCGACGTGGGCGCCATGACAACCCCGCGCGGCGCGTGGGTGCCGTATTTGGTGCTTGAATGGCTTGATGGTGAAACGCTCGCCGAGCTGCAACGAAAGCGCGAGGAAGAAGGCAAAGGCGGCATGCCCGTGGCTGAAGCTGTGGAGCTTCTCACACCGGCGGCGCGCGCTCTCGCGGTCGCGCACCAACACAAAATCGCTCACCGCGATGTCAAACCCGCCAATCTTTTCGTTACCCACGTGAGTGATCGCCGCACGGTAAAAGTCCTCGATTTTGGCATCGCCAAAGTGCTCACCGACACCACAATGACAGAAGCGCTCGCTGTGACTCGTCAGGGTCCAAGCGCGTTTACGCCTCGGTATGGCGCGCCCGAACAATTCAATAAACAGCGCGGGGCGAGCGGGCCGTGGACCGATGTGTTTGCGCTCGGCCTCATTTTGGTGGAGCTTTGCACTGGAAAACGCGCGCTCGACGGCGACGACCCAACCCAGCTTTATGTGGCTTCGGCCGACCCAACGTTGCGCCCCACGCTTCGGGGTCGTGGACTCGATGTATCCGACGCCGTAGAAAACGTCATCTCCAAGGCCCTGCACGTCGAGCCCAAATACCGCTATCCAGACGCAGGCGAGCTGTGGGATGCGCTCACCGCCGCGGTTGGACTTCCACCTGACGTGCGATCCTCGCAACCTTCCGTTTCATCGGGTCGGGGTAAGTCGGCTGAAGTGGCAAAACAGCCCATTGCCGGCGGCGCCAATCTCGCAACTGCGGAGTTTGCCGTTCAGGCCGACTTGGCGGTTCATTCAGATGGACCGAGGAGTGGGCCGCCCGAGCCGCACGCTGTCACTCGACCCGCGGAAAGCGCGCTCGGGAACGAACTTCCCCATGTGATTGTGTCGAGCAAACCCGAAGGGCAAAGTGCCAATCCACCCTCGGTCACTTCCGCTTCGGAGCAGGTTGTTCAGGCGGCCAATGAGCCGAGCGCTGCCCCACCCAAAGCGTCCGCGTCCAAGTCTGGAAAGATCCCTGAAAACGACCCCATGGCCGAAACGCCGTTTTACGCGCGGGCAATTCACGGCGATCCGGGTAAGCCCAAAGAACAGAATACGGGCAGTTCCAAATCCACCGGCGACCCAACAGCTCCCAAGGCCGACGCCACAAAACTCTCCGCTGTTGGTCCGCCCTACAAGGCACCTGAATCGCGTGAGATCCCTGTTTCAGCGCCGGCCTCGTCGGTGGAGCCCAAGTCGGGCAAAGGCATCTTGTGGGCCCTCCTTGGTATTGGTGCGGCGGCCGGTGTAACGGGGTATCTCTACTTCACTCGACCGGGCATCAAACCTGACAATGTCGGGCCCAAAGGGTCCGCGTCGGGCATCAGTTCTACCAAACCTACCACCGGCCCCAAACCCAACGTCAGCGGCTCACCTTCCGCGAGCGCGGTTCCCTCGGCAAGTGCCAGTGTCACCGCCAGCGCTTCAGCCTCGGGTGCGGCACCTCCCGCCCCGCCTGAAGACATGGTGTACATTGCGCCCCTGACAGCCATGTTGGGTGAAGGGCCCACCTCGCGCAGTGTGACCCTTACCAAAGGGTTTTACCTCGAAAAGAAAGAAGTGTCGGCCGCGGCATACCATGCCTGCGTTGGGTCGGGGTATTGTCAGACCGCCGCCGAGGTCAAATCTGTACAGCGATTTACCCAACCTGCCGATGCCGATGCAGGCGCCGACGCAGGCGTGCCTGAAGAGGTAAAACAGTACGAAGACGTAATGCGCGGCCGCTGCACTGAGTCGCGGGGTCAAGGCGATCTACCCATCAACTGCATCACCTACTCCAACGCAGAACAATACTGTCGCTGGAAAAAGCGCCGTCTACCCACCGAGGCAGAATGGGAAGCCGCCGCTCAAGGAACCGAAGCGCGCGCCTACCCATGGGGTACAGCCCGTCCCGACTGTGAAGCCGCCTGTGTTGATAAAAACGCAGAATGCCGCAGCGGTGACGTGGCGCCATGCTCTTTGGGCTCCCACGGCCGCGACAAAACACCCACCGAAATTTCAGACATGGCCGGCAACGTGGCTGAATGGGTGGCCGACGGGTTTGCCCCCAAACCCATTTCAGGTACCGACCCGCGCGCCAACCCATTCGCCAAAACCCGCGTTGTGCGCGGTGGTGACTTCTTCCATTCCATTGACCATGTGCGCGCATCCTTCAGGCGTGAAATCCCGTCGGGCGCGGCCGAAACATGGATCGGCGTGCGCTGCGCAATGGATATCCCCGCAACGCCGTAATACGGAGTTGCCTGGGAGCGCGCTTCGCGGCCCCGTTCGACGGGGAGGTAACTTCAGCGGCGCGCTCGGTCGTTTCAAGGCGCTTTCAGCACGTGAATGCTTGTTGAATCGCGGGGTGGGCGGCGATCAGGTCAAGCGCCTTGAGGAGCAGCTCTTTGCCCGGAGAAACGCGGTGCCATGTGGAAGCGCCGCTCGGGTGGGGAAGGCAAATCACATCGGTCAGGTGACCATGGTAGGTGGTTTGAAAACGCTTACCGATCACGGGCGCCAATGGCCCTTTGTGGGTAAGCACCTGTTCAATTGCAAGTGTACCCACGGGTACGACCAAGAGCGGTTTGAGAAGGGTTGTTTCTTTTTCAAGGAAGGGGCGACAATTGGCAATCTCCGTGGGATCGGGCTTTCGATCGCCGCCGCTTTTGGCCTTTCCCGGAAAACAACGCGCCACCGCCGAAAAGTAAATTCGCTCCCGAACGCGCTCTTCTGTCTGACCTGTGGCCTGTTCAAACCACTTGAAGAGCGTTTTGCCGGCTGTCCAGGCGAACGGTCTACCTATCTTCCCTTCACGCGGGCCCGGCGCCTGACCCACAATCAACACCGGACTTACCACCGGCGGGCCGTGCACAACGGGGCCAATCACCGTGGAGCACGCGCGGCAATTGTCGAGCGCTTCGTGCAACACTCTGAGTTTGTGTTCAACAGACATGGCGTTTCAGACGGCTATTCCACGGCGGCGCCAAACAGCTCCTCGTCGGTAATGCCGTCTCGGAGCTTGAGTGTGTCTTCACGCGCTGCCAGGCAGGCTTCACTGCCCACGACGAACACCCGACAGTTGTCAGGTCGCAATGGGTAGATTCGGCATTTGTTGTCACGCTGGAGGTGTTGACACTTCCCGTTTTCAGCGAATCGAAGGGTGATTCTGCCGTCGCGGTGTCGCTTGATATAATCCTTGTGAACAAGGTCGCCGCGGCCGCCTTCTCGAAAGCGCTCAAAGTCGGCTTCATCAATGACCACGTTGGCGTCGTGGCAACACGCGCCGCAGTCTAAACAATCGAGGTTCATGCGGCGAACCGCGCCTTCGTGAATGCTGTCGCGATCGCACCAATCGATCACGCTGCCGGTAAACTTTGGGGCCACACGCGCTGTGGCGAGCTCTTTTGCCGCGCCGACTTTAACGCGTCGATACCGGCGTTGCTCAATTGCCAGGAGCGACCAAAGTCCGAGTTCGGTGATCTTTCCGTTTTCACCCACGGTGAGAAGCATGTCGACTCGGCCGCTCGGATGCAGCAGCGCGGCATGCCCTCCGCGGCGAACGTGGGCCGCTGCGCGGGCAAGGAATTGAGGTCGAAAGCGTCGCCACACCGGGCGTTCGATGACGTAAGCGGACATGCCGACTCGCTTGTATCACGGCAACCCGCGGCCGCGCGCAAGTGAGCGAAGCGAACGAGCACGGACGCTTGGGAGGCCAGGACGAGCGAGCGAAGCGAAGCGAGGCCGGTGGTGGGCAGGTATAGTGCGCGCTGTGAGAGATACGTTGCCGATATTGATTTTACAGACGGGCGATCCAGTAGCGAGCGTTGCGGAACGGCGCGGGCCGTTTGCAAACATGATTCGAGAGACAATTGGCGATGTCTGGCAGGGCCCTTACGAAGTGGTGGATGCGCGCGCGGGTGACCCTGAAACGAAGCGTTGGAAGATGGTGGTGATCACCGGTTCGTCGGCAAATGTACCCACGCGCGAGCCTTGGATTGTGCGAACAGAAGCGTGGCTTCGTGGGCTTGTCGCGGAGAGTGTACCCACGTTTGGAATTTGTTTTGGGCATCAGCTGCTCGCGCAGGCGCTCGGCGGCGAGGTGATTCGCAATCCGCGGGGGCGCGAGATCGGGACGAAGAAGATTGTTCGGCGCGCGGATGACTGGCTGTTTGAAGGGCTGCCGAAAGAGATGTTTGCGAATGTGACTCACATCGACACTGTGGGTCGATTGCCAGAAGGCGCGGTGAGTTTGGCGTTTTCAACGCTTGAAGATCATCAGGCAATTCGGTTTTCGGAGGTGTGTTACGGCGTGCAATATCACCCTGAAATCGATGCCGACATCATGCGCGGATACATCGAAACGCGGCGCGAGATCTTGGCGTCTGAAGGGCTCAGCGCAGACGCGCTTTTGGCGGAAACAAGTGATGCGCAGCCGGGTGCGGAGACGTTGCGAAATTTTGTAAAAAGGTTTGCGAGCCGCTGACCGGTTTTTGTGTACACACACGGGTGTAGAACTTGGCACTCGCCGGGCGGCTTCAGATAGTCGGCTCCGAGTTTTTGCGTTTGGCCACCATGCGGGCTTCGTGGCGGCCTTCGGCGAGCCAGCCTTCTTCAGAGTGAAGAACGTCAAAGTGTACATCTGAAACGAGCGTTCGAAGTTCACCCTCGCGGAGGACAAAATCGGCGCCCGGTTTGGGGTGGCGCGTGAGGTTTTGAAGCGTTGGATGAACGACGGCGAGGATGCCGTTTGGGGCGAGAATTTGAGGGAACGTCGCAAAGAGGGGCCGCAGCAAAAAGTGGAAGATCACGATGAGATCCCAAGGGCCGTGCGGCAGCGGCTCGGTATCGAGATCGGCCCTGTGGGTGTGAATGTGTACACCGTGAGCATGGGCACGTTTCGCGGCGAGATCGAGGCCGACAGGTGAGATGTCCACAAGGGTTGTTTCAAAGCCTCGCTCGGCGAGCCAAACAGCATGTCTGCCGGCTCCGCCCGCGATGTCGAGCGCTCGGCCCGATGGGGGAAAAAAAGGGCCAAGAGCCACGAGATCGGCCGACGGCTGCGAGGGAGGCGGCGCGGCGTCGCTGTAACGGGCATCCCACTTTTCGCGTTCTTTTTCGGACATGACGGCTGGACTTTCATACGGCAATTCGCGGCACAAAAGCCGGGCCGTCATTCAAACTCAATGCGCCAGCGAAGGTCGGCGCCGAGGTTGCCGAAGGGCAAACCGAACGAGTCGTTGAAGTTGTCGTACGAGGCTTGGATGCGTACACCTCGATCAAGCTGCCATTCAATTGTGCCGCGAACATCGCGGTTTTCGCTAACGCCTGTGGTGAGTGTGGCGCGCACCGAATCTGAAATGCGCTTGCCGACGGTGACCATGGGCTGCGTGCGGTTGGTGCGCGATGAGTACGCAGTGCCAAACCTGAATTCATCGATCACGGGCACAATGGTTTTTACGGCTTTGTCGGCGCCTGTGAGGGCGCTCAGCGCTTCAAGCCCCACGGTTTCACCCACGGAAGCCGCCAATCCCTGGTCGAGTTCGGCGCGTGTGAGGCCAAAGGTGAGGAGCAGGACAATGTCTTCTTGTCGAAGCGCGGGATCGCTCGTGAGGTCAACCTTGAGGGCTTCAGCGTCGCCGTAAGCGTGCATCACGATGCGCCACAGATT
Organism: Polyangiaceae bacterium; assembly: GCA_016712345.1. Lineage (GTDB taxonomy): Bacteria > Myxococcota_A > Polyangia > Polyangiales > Polyangiaceae > JADJRH01. The sequence goes on along the minus strand of JADJRH010000001.1, from coordinate 4,371,888 downwards.
GCCGGCCTGCGCAGGTTGACCGCCGGGTGCTGCGGAGGGTGTTGCCGAGTCACCTGTGGCTGCGGCGCCCGATGATGCGCCGCCGCGGCGATACTCGGTGGTGGCGCGCACATCGACTTTGGGGGCAATGCGATGCGGGTCGTCGAAACGCACGGTGCCCTCGCGCACTTCAAACTCGGTGTTGCGCAGGCGAAGCTTTGATTCTGGCCGAATGCGAAGCAGCCCTTTGGCGCCGAAGCGTTGATTTGTGCCCGACAGATTCAACCCGGGTTCAACAACTTCCAACTGCATGTCGACCAAGTTGTTGGCGAAGCCAAGCGGGCGCGGCGACGCGATTTTGACGTTGAATTCTACAACGTCGTTTTTGGGGTCATACGTTTCAACCGTGGTGCGCTGGCGACTCGTGAGTTGAGTGGCGAGTTGGCCGAGGCTCGCCGAAAGTTCAATGGGGCGTGTGTAGCTGAAACTTGTGAGATCGACGTTGCCGGTGACTTCAGGCAGCGGCCGATCGGTGTCGTTGGAAGGTGGCCGCAACTGCACTTGAAGGTTTGCATCGGCGGTGAGAACAACTCCGTCGGCAACCGGCAAGCGTACACCTTTGGCGATGACGTTGGCGACCGCGAGGCCGAGTGAACCGCCTCGAATGGGTACACCTCCGGTGACCGAAACGCTTCCGGATCCAACGCGGGCCGTTGCGCGTTTGAGGGTGATGTCACCGGCGCCGACCACAATTTCAACCTGCGCGTCGGTGATGCCGGTGGGGAAACCCTTGACGTATAGTTCGCCATTTTGAAGGCGCGCTTCGCCTGAATATTGAAGGGAATCGAGCGGACCTTTCACGTTGAGTCGAGCTTCAACAATGCCGTTGGCGCGTTCGACCCCGGGAATGTCCGCCGAGATTTTTTGAAGGCCGAGCGGTTCAACGCGAAGGCTCAAATCCAAGATGGGGCGCGACATCACTTGGTCGACTTTTCCGTCGGCAAGCACAATGGCTGACAATCCCGATGCAGTGCGACCTTTGAGCCGGAGGCCGGGCAGATTGAGCGTGTTGTTGAGCACGGTGATCGGGCCTTTTTGCCCGAGCATCTCAACGGTTTGTGTACCCCTCGTGAGGGTGAGTTTTGCGATGCTGAGCGAGCCTTCACTGCGAGCGAGATCCAGCAAAGGTACACGTGTCAGATCGAGCGACGCGGTGAGCTTTCCGTCGGGAGCATCGGCCTTGAAGGCGACATCGGGGCTGACATTGGCGAGGGCGCCGAGATCGAGGTCGCGCGCGTCAACGTGGCCGCGAACGACTTTGCGTTTCTGCATGGAAATGCGCACATCGCGCATGTCGATTTGCCCGCCGAAGACCGAGCCGTTGACGATGTAGTCACCGTCGGAGCCGTCTTGCAAAAACGCGCTGTAATCAAACGTTGCGCCCACCGGGTTGTTGCAATTGCGCTCGATCGCGCGGCGAAGTTCACTTTCTGATTCGCTGAGAGGCGACGCCGATGCCGACGCGGAGGAAGCGGCAACAGCGCTCGCCGACGAAGTCGCGGCCGTTGCCGATTTGGGAGCGCCGCGCGGTTTTGGCGCGAGTTCTACGGCGAAACGCGACGGCGGCAAGGTGGCGGGCCCCATGCGTACACGCGAAACTTCGACGTCAACAAGCCCGTCGATCGCGTCGAGGCGACCGCCGATGCGCGCCACAGCGTTGATTGTTCCGTCGAACCGTTCACCGTATTCGCCGAGCACATCAAGGCTTTGAATGGGGATGCCGTTCGCGATCGCCTGAGCGCGCAGCACTCCGCCGTGCCGAATGATGGCCGTGGCCGTGACGGTGCCGGTGCCTTTTTGAAGAACAGCCGATCGGACATCGAGACGCATGCCGTTGGATCCGGCGCGTTTGTCGTCCCAAACGAGGGAGAAATCGACATCGCCGCCGTCGTAACGCTCACCGTAAAGTTCGGTTTTCAAGAGGTGGAGATCGGCGTTCACCGAGAGTAGGCCGCCGCCGCAGCGATCTTCGGGGCCGCCCACCACAAAGTGTACACTTGCGTTTCCGGCTGCGCGCCCTTTGATCTCGGACCAACGTGGGTCGGGGATGGTTTTGCCGTCGTGAACGATCTTGTCCATGAGAAATACGTCGAGCAGATCGTGCACATCAAGGTACGGCGCCTCGGCGGTGTTCACGCTTGCATCGACAACAACGGCGGGCCCGGCATCAAACACGAAGGAGGCCGTGGGCACTTTGACAAGGCTCGTGCCTTTTTTGACGCGCGCTTCAAAGACCTTGAGTTTGAGCGGCTCAAACTCGGCCTTTGCACTTTCCACATTTCCAACGGGTAAGCCGCCGAACATGAAGTCGGTGATGCTGAGATCGCCGACCAGTTTGGGGTTTGAAATGAGGCCGCGCATAGCGGCTTTCACTTTGGCAACGCCGCCGACGGGAATGTCTGTGAGCGGCCCCACCTCACCGAGGTCGATGGTGGTGCCTTCATCAACGTCGATTGAAATGGTGTTTTTGAAGCCGATTTTAACGGTTGTGCCGATGTGTGTTTTTACGTTGCGCGGCGAGTCAACCGTGAAGCCTTTGAAGTACGCGCCGTCGGGTTCAATGCCAAACGTGCCGTGAAGATTGGCTTCGGGCAGGCCGATCATCCGTCTTTTTTCGGGACGTCGGACCGACCTGTCGTAAACGGCAAAGTCCTCGGTTTTGGCGGTGATGACACCCGACAGGTCTAGCGGGTTTAACTTGCCTTTAAATTCGGGCAAATCTGCTTCACTGAGGGTCCAACCGACAATCGCCTGCGGGTGTACACCCAGATCGCGAATGAGGTCTTGAAAAGCGATCCCTTCCACGTGGACGGGGCCGGCCCAAAGCGGCATTCCCGGCTCGAAAGGCTCAAGCTTTACGTCGGGGATTGTGACTTTGCCGCTGCCCCACCGGGCTTCGAGCTTGGCGAGGCGAACAACGCTTTCGCTGATGTTGACCTGCGCCGCCAGGTTTTCGGCAAACACTTTGCCATCTGCACCGGGCATTTCGGCTTTGAGGCTTCCGCTGACAAGAGGCAGGCGACCACCTGTGTACTCTACGTCCACGTCGACAAATGCCGACCCGGTGATGTGCGGAAGCTTTGCAAATCGATGCGCAACGGGCAGCGGAAGTTTGGCGCGCACCCGACCGACGGCGCGCGGGTTGGGCGACGAGATCCCCGAGATCCGAAGCGCGGAGAGGGCGATATCAAACTCGCGCCAGTCGCCGCTCGTCAGTGTACACGAGGGCGATGTCCCCGGGTCGGGATCAAAGTCGACGGATCCGGCAACGGAAAGGCGGCGGACCAGAATGTCGTCCCCGTCAACGCGGGCGCGCGCTTCGAGTTTGCAGATGCGATCTTCGTCGACGCTGTCTTCTCCCTCATAATCGAGCATTTCGCGAATGCGTCGAACGCTGGCGCCGCCGATGTGGAGCGCGATCTCAAGCGCCCCGGAGTCTTCCGTCGCCACGTCGGCGTCGAGTTCGCGCGTGAGAATGTGGGTTTTGTCGACCGTTACATCAAGGCGCGCTTCGGTCACGGCGAGGGACGAAAACGGGAGATGATCGCTCTTTTGTCCGTCTGATTTTGGGAGTTTGTATTTGAGATTTGTAAGCTCGCCGTTTTGGATCACCGCGCGAACCCAGGGCCTGTCGACTTGAACTTCACCCACGTCGAGCTGGCCGGCAAGCAGCGAAAAAAGCCGCGGGCGCGCTGTAATTCGCTCCACGCGAAGCACCGATGTTCCGCCGTCGCTCGCGGGCACATCCACGTCGGTGAGGGCGACGCGCATGGGCCACGCTTCCACCTCCACGCCGTAGCGAGCCTCCACTTCCACTTCTTTTGCGATGAGCGCAGCGGTTTTTTGGGCTGCCCACGCGCGCACAAAGGTGGTTCGAACAAGAACGCCGAGGAGAAGTGGAACGGCCCCGACAATCGCAAACAGAACGCAAAACGCGACCGAAACGGCGCGACCGATGTCGCGACGCTTCTTGGGTCGGGGGCCCGGCGCGTTCATGACGCGCAGCGTATCAACTCGTGGGGTAAATGCCCCTTTTCCGCAAGATCCAGGCGAAATAGCTGACAAAAGTTAACCTCAAGCGCCGGGCACTGAAACGCCCAGTCACCTGACACGTCGTATTCAACGCGGAACTTCAGCCGCCTCGCAATGACTTGAGACGTCTCGATTCCTGACACGTCGCAATCAACACGGAGTTCCCCAGCGGCGCATGCGCCTCATTCGAACGGCGAGTAACTCGTTGCGGTTGAGTTGTCGATGCAGCAGAAAAGAGCCCGTTCTGGGAGGTCCGGCGACTTGAGATGTCCATCACGTCGCCATCCACCGGTCTCGCCGGTCTCTCGTTTTCGTCGTGGCTGCGCTCGCCACAGAACTCCATCTGGAGAACCCGACGCGCCACGCTGTTCGCTTTTCCGCTTGGCGACGGGCAAGGGTGTCCCAAACGTCTCGACAAGACTGGATCCGTGCCTTGCAGAACGTTCCGCTAAAGGGAAGTTACCTAGGAGGCACGGAGAGCACGGAGATCCACGGAGTTTTTTTGTATTTTAGGCTGCTATCGGCTTGCACTGCGTCAGCGAGCACCTGTCAGGTCGTGGGTGATGTGTACCCATTGCAGCGAAAGAAACAAAAACCTCCGTGACCCTCCGTGTCGTCCCGGTGGTGAAGAGACGTCACAGGCATCCAGGCGCTTCAGGTCTTGGCGTGACGTTTCAGCCGTCGCCCTATTGGATGTTGTATGTGGTCATGAGCGGGAAGTGATCACTCGCGTCTTCCACGTCGTTTCCATGCCGGATCATAACGTTTTGAGGATCAATCATGCCGCCGAGAAGCGGATTGGCGATCTGATGGTCAATCAGCTCTTTTGTGCCGTTGTATACAAACGTATACCGAAGATCCTGAGAGATCGCGTCTGTGGCACTTTCAAAGACAACCTTGGGTGAGTTTTTGGGGTCACCTTGAAGGGTCCAGTTGACCGGAGGTGAGCCGGGCAGATCGTTGTAGTCGCCCAGAATGACAATCGCCCTCTTGGGATTTTCTTTCATCAGAGCGTCGGCGATTGCGCGAGTGTGTTGCGCCTCGGCCATACGCTTGTCCTTGTCGTCTGTTTCAGCCGATCCCGTGCCTTTGGAGCGGTAGTGTACACCCAGCAGAATCACTTCACGCCCGTTGTAGTTGAAATGAATTTCCAGGGCGTCGCGCGAATATTTGTACGCCGGCCCACCCGCGAGATCGAGGCGTTTGAACGAATCATCCTTGTGCGAAACAAGGTCTACAATAGGGAGTTTGGTGAGTACACCAATGTCCAACCCTCGAAAGTCGTTGGTTTCAGGAACGGCCACGGTGTACGCATTGCCAAGCTGAGTTTTATTGAGTTCGTTTAAGATCCCCTCGTTTTCAACCTCGGGCAAAATCGCCACGTCGGGCTGCAATTCGTTCAAAATCTTCCCCACAGCAGCGAGTTTCTGCGCGTATTCAGTGCCGTTCAACACAAACTCGTTTTCAAACGAGGTGTCTTTGGTGGTGTTGAAGAAGTTGTGAAGGTTCCAGTTGAGAACCTTGAGAGGCATGGGCGTTTCAGCGCCGCCCGTTCCGATGGTGCCGGCCGTGCCTGTTCCTCCCGCGCCCCCCGTGCCGCCGGAGCCGCCTGTATCGGTGGACGTTGTGCCCGAAGTGGCGGCGACAATGCCTTCTTGGCCGCACGCCGACACAGCGAGCGAGGCAACGAGTATTGAAGTGAGAGCGGCGATAAGCGGCGCGGGAGCGCGAAGGAACGAGAAGGACATCGTACGAAAAGAGTTATCGGGTTCGCGCTCCCGAGGCCAGCCCGAAGCTATGAATCAGCCAGCTTGCGATAGCGGAACTTACGTACTTCATCGGCCTGTTTGCCGAGACGGCGCTTGAGATCGGCCTCGTACGCTTGGTAGTTGCCCTCAAACCACACCACTTTTGAGTCGCCTTCAAAAGCGAGAATGTGCGTGGCAATGCGGTCTAAAAACCAACGATCGTGGCTGATCACCACAGCACATCCCGCGAAGTTGAGGAGCGCTTCTTCGAGCGATCGAAGCGTATCCACGTCGAGATCGTTTGTCGGTTCGTCGAGGAGCAGGAGGTTGCCGCCGCGACGCAACAGCTTGGCCAAGTGTACACGATTGCGTTCACCGCCTGACAGACTGCCAACCTTCTTTTGCTGATCGCTCCCCGCAAAGTTGAAGCTCGCCACGTACGCGCGCGAACTCACTTCACGCTTTCCGACCATGATTTTTTCTTCGCCGCCCGAGATCTCCTGCCAAACATTTTTGTTGGGATCGAGCGCGTCGCGGCTTTGATCCACGTACGCAAGCTGCACGGTTTCACCAACCCGGAGTACACCTGAGTCGGGCTGCTCCTGGCCGACGATCATGCGAAAGAGCGTTGTTTTGCCGGCGCCGTTGGGACCGATAACGCCCACAATTCCGCCGCGCGGCAGCGAAAACGAAAGGTCGTCCACGAGCAGACGATCGCCGTAGCCTTTTTTGAGGCCCTGCGCCTCCACGACGAGGTTGCCCAAACGCGGCCCCGCGGGGATGGTGACTTCAGTGGTGTCGGGCGCTTTTTTGGCCAGATCTTCGGCGAGCAACGTTTCATACGCCGTGAGGCGGGCTTTGCTTTTTGCCTGCCGAGCGCGAGGCGCCATGCGTACCCATTCAAGCTCGCGTTCGAGCGTTTTTTGGCGCGACGATTCTTGCTTTTGCTCAAGCTCCAAACGCTTTTTCTTTTGCTCAAGCCAGCCCGAATAATTGCCTTCGTACGGAATGCCGCTTCCGCGATCGAGTTCCAAGATCCAGCCCGCAACGTTGTCGAGAAAGTAGCGATCGTGGGTCACGGCAACCACGGTGCCTGTGTACTCACTCAAAAACCGCTCCAACCAAGCCACACTTTCAGCGTCCAAATGGTTTGTGGGCTCGTCGAGAAGCAGCAGATCCGGCTTTTCAAGAAGCAATCGGCAGAGCGCCACGCGACGCCTCTCACCACCTGAAAGCTTGTCGCAAATAGCGTCGGCAGGCGGCAAACGAAGGGCATCCATCGCGCGCTCCACAACGCGATCAATCTCCCAACCGCCGCACGCTTCGATCTTGTCGAGCAGCGTTGATTGCTCTTCAAGAAGCTTGTCCATGTCCCCTTCACCTTCGCCGAGCGCCACGCCGATTTCTTCGTACCGATGCACCAGGCTTCGTGTGTCGTGAACGGCGGCTTCCACCTCTTCGCGAACGGTTCGCCCGGGCTCGATGCGCGGCTCCTGCGTCAAAAACCCAATGCGAATGCCGTCGGCGGCTTTCGCTTCGCCGAGGTGTTCTTTGTCAACCCCGGCCATGATGCGAAGAAGTGAACTCTTTCCAGAGCCGTTCACGCCCAAAACGCCGATTTTTGCGCCGGGATAGAACGAAAGCCACAAGCCCTTCAAAACCTCCTTGTTGGGGGGGTGGACTTTGCGGACGTCTTGCATCGTGAAAATGAACTGGGGAGCCACAATCGCCTCCTAGGGGTCGTGCGTACACAACGAAACACCGAAACGCGCGCGGGATGTAGCACGACGGCCGAACGGCCGGCCACGCTTCGTTTGAGGCTAATGACGGGCCACGCGTTTGAACGCGATGAGGCCGGCGTCGCACGCAACCCACAGAACCTCGCGCAACGCATCCCAAGCGATGGCCGCGTGTTCGTGAGCGCCCGACGCTATCTCGGCGACGATCACAGGATCTTTTAACGCCCCCACATCAAAAACACGCGCCGCTCCATCGAGCGCCGGATCAACCACAAGGGCGAGCAGAGGAACGGTGTCGTCGTCGCCGGCAAAAGCCAACGCGCGGACACCCGCGATTTGATGTGTACACAAACTTTCGCCGCCGTTTCGCGCAATGAGTACACTTCGCTTGGAGGCGAGGGCTGATGCATTTGGGCATGCGGCGGCGGCCACAACATCGTTTTCACCTTCAAACCAAGACTCGGAAAGCACAACCGGGGTTGATGTTTCGTCGTCTCCGCGAAGCTTCTCCAACGCGAGCGCCTTGCCCGGCGCCGAAAAAACCACCAGCGACGATCCGGCCGCCGCGATCGCGACCGTTTCGGTTTTTCGCACAAGCGCCGGAGGCTCAAGGCGATTTCCAACGCAGCGCACCGACCACAACGCTCCCGCCTGCGAAATCCAAAAACGCCCGGGAGTTGAAGCCAAAACAACACGTGCCATCGCCGTCGGCTGAATGCGTCCGACCGATGCCCAGGCGGCGCCCGCATCTTTCGACAGAAGCAGTTCACCCGTTGTGGTGGCAACCAACACGAGATCGTCCAGCGCTGAAACCGCCGCGATTTTCGCAGCCGGCCCCGTTCCACGCGAGACCCCCGCGTCGGATCGCACAACAAACACCGACGGCCCGGCTGCAACAACCCGCGACCCCGACACAGCGAGAAGCCGACATGGCACGTGTACACTCAGTTCACTTGCGGCTTGAAAACGCGACCGATCCCAGCGCGGTGCGCTCTCGTCGAACGCCGCGTCGAGCGGCTCATCAAGACCGCGCTCATTGCCTTCCCCGAGCGAAGGCAACGCGTTTTCGTCGATAAACTCGCCCAAATCTTCACCGGTTCCAACGCCGGCATCATCCACTTCCGAGCCGTCAAACAACCCCGGTTCTTCGTAGTCGTCGGCGGGCCCCGCGTCGTCGGCCGCACCGTCTTCATCGTCGGGTAGCGCGATGTCGTCGGCGAGCGATCCGACATCAATGGCGTTGAGGTCGGCGGCATCGGCAACGCGATCTTCCACCGTGTCGATCAAACTGACGGGATCGAGATCAATGCCTGTTTCATCGTCATCTTTTTCTTTTAAATCGGCTGCCGGATCGAGGTTTTCTTCCTCTTCAACTGGGCCGCAGGAATCGTCTTCATTCAACGGGCCATCCGGCGGCGGGAGATCCAAGTTCTCGTCGTCGGCGCCTTCCCCTGAAAGCTCGTGAGCGGATGTGGCAGGGAACAAAAGTGTAGCGGCGCAGGTGTTGGAGCCACAAATCTGCGCAGGCATCACGGCACCAAGCGCGCGGACGCGAAACAACATCGCGAACAAGAGTAGTCCTTAATCAAGCGATACAAGCCGTGACGTTTTGCGACGGACCATCGCGAGCCGCCGGACCTCTCAGAAGGGAGTTTTTTTCGGAAAAGTCTGAGGCCATTTTCTTCTCGCTTCTTTTAGGACTAGCGTCCGTTCACCATGAGTCTTTCTCCCGTCGATCCGCGCCCACCCGCGCAGCGCGGCGTGCGTCGCGTGCGCGCGGCCTTGTCGCCGGAACGTGCAACGGTGGGACTGCTTGTCGGAAGACTCGATGTTTCGGCGCACCACGTCGTGTTCGTAAAGGGCGTTGTTGAAGCCAGCGACGGGCTCGCGGCGCTCTTCGCAGAACGAGGTGGACAGCTTTGGATCGCGTCCCCTCTCGATCGCGAAAATGAGCTGCGCGAACTTTTGTGTGACCTCGCGTCCGAGCTGCAAGGCACCTTGACGCTGCCCGCGGTACCGGGCACCGCTTCTTCGGAGCGGCTCGGTTCGTCAAGACACGAAGCGCCCCGATCCAAGGGAGCGCACCACGACTCCCGTGCGCCGAAATGACGCCCAAAAGTTCTCGTTCCCTCGATCCGCGCATGCACTCCGCGTGGCAAAGTTGGCTCACGTCCCTCGCCGACGATGCGGCGGCTGCCCTTGGGGCCGCGCATGCGTACGCAGAACTCGACGACGACGGGCGTGATGCGTGGCTCGATGCGCTGGCCGAAGATGCACCTCGCCTCGAAGTGCCACGCGTCGCCCTTTACGGTCCGCTGCTCGCCGTGGAGGCCGATCCCGCGCGCCGCGTACGCATGGGTTTGGCGCTGGGCGATCAGGCGCGCGACGCCCTCATGACAAGCGGGCGAATTCGAACGCTGCGCGGCATCGGCGCGGGCCGTATTCGAGTTGCGGTGCTCGTGCGGCCTTTGTACCTTAAATTTGTGCGTATTCTAACATGCCGCTACTCGCCGGATGACGGGTTTTCGTGGGCGCGCCACGAGCCGATTGCAACCGAGAGTGACGCTCCGCCCGAAGGGTCGGCCATTGACGGCGTCACGCTCGAAGCCACACCGTCGAAGCCGGTGATCGAAGAGTTGGCGCACGCGATCTTGGCTCAAAAACGGCGGGGTGAAGATCCGCCCGAAGCGCTCTACTCTTTCGCCGACCTGTTTGACGCTCACGTGGACAGCGATTGTGTCGAATAAGAGCGTGCTGGCGGCTGTTTTTGTGGGCGCGCTCACCGCCGCGGGTTGTGGCCCGCCTGTACCGGTAAACGAGCCGACTCCGGTGTTCGCCGTGTCCGAGCCACCGGCCGACTTTCGCTTCGAAACCACCGACGGAAGCGTACTCACAGGTGAAAGCCTTCGCGGTCGATATTCTGTGATCGCGTTTGTGGCGACGTACGACTTGATTTCGCAGGCCCAAATCAAGGTGCTCGGCCTCGTCGCACAGAGCCATGTTCCGCGGGTGAACGTGGCCGCCGTCATCCTTGAACCCCGAGAAAATAAGCCGATTGCAGAAGCGTACGCGAAGAGCCTCAACGCCGCTTTTCCTATCGGCGTGGCCGACCTCGGCACTGTTCGGGCGGGGCCTTTCGGGGCCATGCGCCATGTTCCCACGGTTGTGATTCTCGATCGCGACGGGCGCATTGTGCTTCGGCACACGGGGCCGCTCGAAGAGCCCGCGCTTCACTCGGAGCTGACAAAAGCCGGGGCGCGTCGTTGATCAACATTTGAGTACACAACCGATGGAAGCGCCGCGTGATCGGCAGCGACCCCTTTTGTGTACACAAATTGCGGGATCAACGAATGGGTGAGGAAGGTTTGGGCGCCTGCGGCGGAAGTCTGCGCGCGTGCTCATCGAGATCTGAAAGGAGCGATTTCAGCGGCGCGAGATGGGACTCGTCCGGTATTAGAAAGCGCTCGGCGGTGAACAGGGCGAGCGCGCTCTCGCAGGCCTTGTTTGCAACGTTCTCGGTGAGCGCGGCGACGATCGCGCTGCGAAGTTCGGGCGGCACATGTGTACCCGTGGCGATCACGTCGGAAGGGATGGGCCCGGCGCTCGCGATGACGCGCATGGGCAGTGGGCCCCAACCGCCGCGAACAAGCGCGCCGGTCTCAGGATCAAAATGAGCAAACGTGGCACCCACATCGGCTTCGCCGTCGTGAACGGCGCGCGCCACAGCATCGTGCGCCCCGAGAAATTGGTCGGCCCCGAACGCGGATTCAATATCCACACCGCTTTTTCGAAGGTGCGCGCGAATGACCAAATAGCCCGCGGCGCTCCGTCGATCGACCCACGCGACGCGTACACCTTTCAGATCGGCGGGTGTTTTCCAAGGGGCGTTTTCGCGGGTGAAAAGCGCTGTTGAATAGAACGCCGCGTCACCGCGAACTGGCAGCAAAATGGGCACAACCCGACCACGTTCCGCAGCCTGCGCAGCCAAGATCGGCGGAAGCCACGCCACGTCGACATCGCCCATTTCGAGCGCTTCAAGGAGGCGATGGTAGTGCCACACGCCGAGCCCGGACGAACGCATTCCGAGCGCTGCGCCGAGCGCGGAGCAGAACTGACCGAGACGCGATCGAAGCTCGGAAGCATGCGATGCGAACGCGATCCCCACGCGTACACTTCGGTGTCCGGTGCTCACGTTTTGAGCCGCCACTGACAAAGACTGTCGCAAACGCAGCGAAGCAACGTCAAGTGGTCGATCGTAAGTCGAAGCCGATGTTGGGGTGGAGCGTCGACTTTGTCGGCGTTGGCGGGGAGATTGGCGCCGCGCTTTGACGCTGCGCGGCGCAACATTTTGGGGGATAGGGGCAAATCGGCTCAGCCGCGCTTACTTCTTGCGCTTGAAGATCAGGGTGATCTTCTTGCCGGGGTCCACCATAGAGATCGTGTCGTCGTCTTTGAACGAGACGGCGACCTCGTCTTTCATTTCTTTCTTGGAGATCTCGTCTTTGCCAACGGCCTTCATGGTGATCGATGAAGACTCGTCTTTGGTCACCTCGTACTTCATTTTGGCAACGATCTTGTCTTTGCCCTTTTCGGTGACGTGCGAGATGTAATAGCCGTCTTTGTACTCAATCCATTCACCCGCGGCGGTTTCCGCGATCTTCTTCACGTATTCGTCGCGCTTCGCCTGGTCGGCGTCTTTCGGGTACTTCTTCTTCGCCTCTTCTTCAGCCTTGGCCTTGGGCTCGCCTTCAAAGCTGAACATCCACATGCCAACGATCTTGTCTTTGCCGGGCTTGGGCGGCGGAGGCGCCTCCACAGCGGCGGTGGCGGTGGGGGCCGCCGTTGCGGCTGCGGTGGCCGTGGGAGCCGCCGTTTCAACGGCTGTGGGAGCGGCAGTTGCGCTCGGCGCCGTTGTGGGCTGCGGCGGATTTTCAGCCGGAGGGGATCGCCGCACGCGGTCGCGGCGGCAGAGAGGGTCAACAACATCACGAAAGGCAACCGCCTCATGTTCATCGCGGATTCTCCTGTGGGCCGGCCGCGGCGGGATCAACGCGCATAACCCGATGCTGGTTACCTGGGTTTTGAATGGCTATTTGCGCCGGTAGAACACGCCTGGGCCGGAAAAAAAGTGTGGGCCGCTCCATGGACGCGCATCGCTCGGACAAAGGCTCGCGCGCACAGCACGAATCCTGCGCTGGATGGATTTGCCCCATGTGAGTTGCAAAGAACTTTCGGGGGGCAATTTTTCTCTTGAATTTCGACGCGCAGCGAAAGTGTACACAACACAGCTGCGTACACAATGCAATTGTGTACACTCGGCGCCCGCAGGTTATTCCGCGGCGATCGCCTCTTCGGAGTAGCCCACGGTTGTCACTTCAGGATTGTTTTCAAACACCGCTTTTCCAAGCAGTTTTTGAGCAATCGGGCGAATGTGATCCATCGCTTTGCCACGCGCCATGTCGTACACAACGGCGCCGTCGTTGCGGAGGCGATCGTACGTCTCGGGGTTCGTCGCGAGCGCTTTCACTTCAGCCGCTTTCGCGGGAACGCGTTTCACAAGATCGATCACTTTGCCGCCGAGCGCGATGGCCTTTGCCTGCGCACGCTCAAGGCGCGACTTCTTGATGATGGGTGCCACTTCGTAAACGAGGTTTGCGGCCGACCCGGCAACCGTGTGCGGCGCGTGATGGAGAGGCGAAGCGTACTTGGGATGTGTCGCCAAGAAGTCGCGCACCTCGGCCTCGGTGACGCCTGCCGTTTCATACGCTTTTGCAAGCTCTTCTTCCGCCGCGATGCGGGCTTTGAACATGTACATTTGAACGCGTGAGTAGAAGTTTGTGGCGCCGTCGCCGCTCGTTTCAACCGCGCAGAAAATCGTGCCCGGATGTTTCGACTGAATGATCGTTTGCACGCCGTCCGACACGCCCGATGAAGGCATGCAACCGAACGGCTTCACGCTCACCGTCGCGTGCGCTTTGTTGTGGGCAACGTTGAGGATCAGCTTGCCCACTTCCATGTGGCCTTCGCCGCCGCGCAGATCGTTCGAGTAAAATCCGTCGGCCACCTCAGCCACTTCGTCCATGTCGGGGAGGTGGAAGTGATAGAGGCCCGCGGGGATCGCAAACGCATTGAACCCAACGCGAAGGCCGGCGTCGGCCAAGCGAAGCATGGCGAGGCGCTTGGCAATGCCCACTTCGTCCATGCCTTCAAGGCCGTATTTGCCACCGTCCGCTTCACGCAGGTGCGAGCGAACGCGCGTGTCGCGAGCCACTTCCCAGATGTTGTAGAGCAGCCACGCCGTGGTGAGCTGAATGTCGCATTCACCACCTTCGCTTTCGATGAAGCGTTGGAGCGCATAGTTGCCGTCGCCCTCGGTGGTCATTGCCCAGAACTCACCGATGATGGCTGTCTTGGGCCTCGGGCGAAGCTTGTCGACTTTGATCCCCTCAAAGAGCGGCTTGCACTTTGCGAGGGCCATAAACACGTTTGTGCCCTCAAAAAGCGCCTTGTAGATAATGCGCTTGGCCTCTTCCATGGCGCGATTGGTGGCGCCCGGCTCCACTTCGTAGGGGCGAATGCGGTACCCAATGGCGTTGAGTACATCGCCGCAGACAACGCCCTTGATGATCGAGATGAAGAACGCGGGGTTCATTTCAATCCCCACTTCTTCACCGGTTGCCTGTGACAGACCGCCCTGCTGTTGGAAGAGCATCACGCGGAAGCCGTCGAAACCGGCATCGCGAAGCGCTTTACGGTACTCGGTAACGTACATTCCAAAGCGACACGGGCCACACGCGCCGGCGGTGAGGAAGAGGTAATTTTTGACAATCTCCTGCGACGAAAGCCCCTTTTCATCACGGAGCTGCTGCAGGTGTTTCACCAAGTTTCCAACGGTGAAATAGGTGGGGTTGCACTGCGCGCGGTTGCCAAACTCTTTGCCTACCTGAAGAGCCGCGTTGTCCGGGCAGCTCATGTACTCAACTTTGTAGCCAAGGCCGCGCAGCGCGCCTTCAACCAAGAAGTCTTGCGCCGCGGTCAAACCGCCGATGAGCAGCGTGACGTTCTCGCGCTCTTTGCGCGTCATCTCGGGCTTGAGCATGTGATCGACCCACTGCTTGCGGGCGCGCTTCATGCCGAGCCGTTCACGCTCAGACGCTTCAAACTCTTTTAGTTCGCGCTCAAGTTCTTCTTGAACAACATTGACCTTCCCCGCGATCGGAAGGCTTTTCTTCTTGGGCGTCTCTTGCGTGTTCGAAACCTGTTCCATGACTCCCTCTTCTGTCTTCCAATCGTTGCAAATCAAACCCGGACCACGCTGCCGTCCGGTTGTTTTTTCTTGAGCTGCACAAGCCCTTTCGGCGCTTCGGGCGGCGAAATAGGCGCTGTGTAGTTACGAAGTTTTTCGGCCAGCGCTTCGATCTGTTCTTCGAGCCCGCTGTCGGTGATTTGTCGCTCCGCCAATTGGCGTTGCTTGAGCTTCATCAATTCGAGGCGCTTCTCATCGAGCCGCAGGTGCAGTTCGCTCGCTTTTTTGGCCATGTCTTCGAGCGCTTCTTCGTGAAGCTTGAGCGTGTGCGCATACGTCTTCACGCGAATCTTGATCGAACCGCCGGGCTTGTTGGCGTCAATGTCGTGAAGCGCCGCGTACGGCGTTCCACTTGTTGAAACGATCGAATCAACGAGCCCGTACGTGGGCGAATCGTGGCCGCACTTGAAGCTCGAAAGATCGAGCAGCGCCACGTTTGGATGCCGCGCCGCGAACTTCACGCCCCACACTTTTTGAGCGCTGTTCGCCGAGTAGTTTTCTGGCCAAACATCGTTGATGTCGAGCGGGTGTTGGCCGCGCGCTTCCTCGTCTTTGAAGTAACGCTTCAGGTATTCGTGGTCTTTGGGAATGCTGCGGATCGAGAGGATCGGATACCCGAGCACCTGAAACTCTTCGGGGATGCCGTGGTTGAGCCCCGGATCCGAGTGGTAGGGCCGACTCACCTGCAAAATCGCAATGCGATTTTCACTCTCCACAGTTTCAAGAATGGCGCGGCCTTTTTCCTGCAAATCGTTCTCGAACAAAGCGAGCGCGCGCATGCCTTCTTTGTGCGCATGATCACTTTCATCTTCGGTGATCCCCAGGCGCGGGCCCCATGTTTCAAACATGCGCCGCGCCGTGAGATTCATCTCGGCAAAGGTGAGCGGCGGATCGAGGTACTCAATTCCGCGTTGTGAGAAAAAGTCGACCTCTTTGGTAAACGCCGCCTTCATCACGTCGGGCACGCCGGCGACGATTGGGCAGCTTGTCTTGTCCATCATCCCCTCGCCGAAGCTCGGCACGTGCGTGAGGATCGGGAAGAAGATGTAGTGGAGCTTTTTTTCATCCGAGTGGTGATGAAAGAGAAGATTGTGAATATGGGCCTGAGCCACTTTTGACGGGAAACACGGGTCAATCGAGCCGTATTTGCCACCCTCAACCCACATCTCTTCGCTCGTCGCATCGCTGAAAACGATGTTTTGCTTGGGTACACCCAGCGCTTCAAAGTACGTGCGAATGTACGGCGCCGTTGAGTAGATGTTGAGTACACGCGGGATGCCGATGCGTACACGCCTCATGCGCTCCTGCGCGGCGGTTCCCGACCGACGGAAAGGCCGCGTTGTCTGCACCTTTTTGATGCTGAAAAATCCCTTTTTCAGCACCACGTCTTTCACGGGTGAACCTTCGGCCGGCATGGGCGCCGGTTCATAAAAGTGTCGGAACGCCTGCTTTGACTCGTAATCCACCAAGTTCGGGAATTGGCGCGCGATCTTCTTTCGCTCCTTCACCAATTCAAGCATTGCGTCTTCGCTCTCAACCGTGCCTTTTTCGCACGAAAAGCCGGAGATATAGCGCGACGAAGTTCCGTCGGGACGCAACGTGTCAATGAACGTGCGCTTGCATTCGTTCGGACAGAAGTGACACACCGTCTCGTCGTCGTTCTTCGTTGTGTACTCAAGCGCAATCGTCGCATCGATCCCGATAAACGTGCTCTTGCCGCGGCGCTTCACCACACGAAGCGTTTCAAACGCGGCGCCGAGCGCGCCGGCTTCACCCGTGTGCGGGTGAACAAACACTTCAGCGTTGGGTACACGCTCTTTGATGTAATCAACCTGCGCCTTAACCGCCGCGAGGTTGTATTGCGTGCCGCCCTGAAGCACATATCGCGAGCCGAGCGAGGCGAGCCGCGGAATTTGCACAACGTATTGCCACACATTTTTCGGCAACACTTGAGCGAGCCCCGCGAGCAATTCTTCCTTCGAAAAGCCTTCTTTTTGAAAGTTCACGCGATCGGTATCGAGAAACACCGCGCACCCGTACGAGAACTTGGGCGCGAGTTCGGCTTGAAACGCCGTCTCGGCATACTCGGTAACCTTGAGCCCAAATTGGTCGGCCATGGCCTGGAGCAACATGCCGTTTCCGGCCGAACACGAGTTTGAAAGCCTGAAGTTTGCGATGTCTCCGTTTTTCATGAACAAGACTTTGATGTCTTGCCCACCGATGTCGCAGATGACATCCACGTCGCCGAAAAACTTCACAGCGCTCATCATGTGAGCCACCGTTTCAACGATGTTCACGTCGGCGCGTACACATTCTTGAAGCACGTCGGCCGCGTACCCCGTAGCGCCGAACCCAACCACCTCAAGCGTTGCACCTTGATCTTTCACGTAGCTGTTCAAGCTCGTGAGCAGCTCTTTGGTGTCTTGGATCGGGTTGCCTTTTGAAAGCTGGTACGCCTTGCAAATGATCTCGCCGTCTTCGTCCACGAGCACGGCCTTCGACGACGTTGACCCGCCGTCGAGCCCGATCACACCGCGCACCACCTGGCCGGCTTCAAGCTTTCGAGGCTTGAATTTCGGAATCGCGTACAGGTTTCGAAACTCGTCGATCTCGTCGTTGCCTTTCACGAGCGGCGGCCCCGCGCTCTCGCCGAGACGCGCTTTGCGACCGTTTCGCATGTAGTCCACAAGGCCGTCTTTGCCCTTGTACGCACCGATCGTGGCTTCTTCGCGCAGACCGTAAACGCATGCACCGAACGCCGCGTAATATTGCGAGCCCTCGGGAACGAAGATGACTTCTTCGATCGGCCTGTCTTTCGGCCATTCGTAACCGCGCTCAGCCCATGTTTCGGGGATGCGCTTTTGCCAGCACTCGATCAGAAACGGCAGGTACGTGTTTGGCCCGCCGAGCAAACACACGCGGTGACGCAGAGTCGATCCGCGCGTGAGTACACTCAGGTTTTGAAGCACAATCGCATCGGCCAGCGAACACGCGATCTCCTTGGCCGGAATGCCGCTCTTCACCAGGTTCACGATGTCGGTTTCGGCAAACACGCCGCACTTCGCCGCCACGTGGTGAAGCTTCGAATCGTCGAAGTGGATCTTCACGACCTCTTCGGGAGGCAGCCCGACCTTAATCATGCACTTGTCGATCGTGGCGCCCGTGCCCGAAGCGCACTTGTCATTCATCGAAGGCGCGGCCGTTTTTTCGCCGTTTTCACCTTCGTGAAAGATGATGATTTTGGCGTCTTGACCACCCAACTCAACGACGCTTCCGCAGTCGGGGTGTTTCTTCTCCACGGCCAGCGTCACCGCGTTCACTTCTTGAACGAACTTGGCGCCCAAACCCGCGCAGAGCGGTGCCGCGCCCGAGCCCGTCATGAACACACGCCACTTGTCGCGCGGCGATTCGGGAAAACCGGCTTCGATGGCCTCGATCAGCTCCAACACCTTCTCGGGCTGTTTCGTCTGGTGCCGTTGGTAGTCGCACCAGAGAACCTCAAGCGTGTTCGGATCGAGAACAACGGCCTTAACGGTGGTCGAGCCGACGTCGATGCCGACAACAACGGGTTCCGTAATGACCTTGCCCATGCGCATTTCCTCCAGCCGCCGCAGAATCTTTTGGCCGAATGACTGGCCAGTCAGTCGGTCGTAACCGATCCCGCCCGCGAGCACAAGGAAACGCGCAAGGAAGTCGCACAAAAACGTGTGAATCTTTGGTCACGTGTAGCTGCCTTCGCATAGGGGAACGGGTTTGCCCCCGCGAGCCCACTTCGTCGAAATTGCCCTTTATGCGCAGACCCAATCTCATCACCCGCGCCTGATTTCGGGGCGAAATCGGAATGCTCTCGCAAAGTGACGCGTCGGTCAGCGAGTGTTCTTCGCCGCTCGCTTCTTCAGTGCTAACACGCGCCGCCCATGGGCAAAGTCGAGCGCCGCCTGGATCTGTTGAGAGCCGCGCGCGATGTGTTTGCCAACAAGGGATTTCACGACGCCAAAGTCGACGACATTGTTGCCGCGGCAAACGTCGCCAAAGGTACTTTTACCTTTATTTCCCCGACAAACGCTCGGTGTTTGCCGAACTCGTTGACGGCCTTTTCGCGCGCATCGGCACCGCCATTTTGCACGTGGATCTCGACGGCGACATCGAAGCTCAAGTCAAACACAACATCCGCGCGATTGTGGCCGTCCTCCTCGACGAGCCTAAACTCACTCTCATTCTGCTTTCATACGCTCCTGCGCTCGACCCAGAATTCGGCACCAAAATTCAGTCGTTTTACGCGGGGGTTAAAACGCTTCTTCAAGAAAGCCTCGTTGAAGGCCAAGAGTTGGGAATTGTGGCGCCCGGAGATGCCGGCCTGTACGCAACATTCACTCTCGGGGCGCTCAAAGAGATCTTGTTTGAAAGCGTTACAGGCACCGCGCCGCGCCCGCGCGAGCAAATCGTGAGCGATTTATTTGTGTTGCTTGAGAGTGGCTATCTGCGCATCGAAAACGAAAAAGCGCGCTGAGACGCCTCGCAACAACTCGCGAAGTCGCGATCGCCCCGCAACGACTACCCAGGAGTCAGGGCACCGCCGTTCCTTCAAAGTGCGTTTTTGCCTTTGAAGCCGCATCCATTCCAACAATGCTGCCCAACTCACGGCCTTGATAATCATCGGGCCAAATGTGAATTCCACCCCAAATGCGAGACTGACCCGCTTGATCCGCCGCGTCGTAATACGTGGCCCATTGCAATCGAACTTCCACACTCGGGCCGTCTTCAAACACCAGGTATTTGCCCGGTTCCGCCACAAATTCGCCCAAGCCACCGGGGAAATAAATGCTCGCTGTGTACGCAGAAAGCACCTCGGCAGCCGCTCGACTGAAGGTTGAATGACCTGAAATCAGCCCCGGGAACGCCGGCGTTACAAATGTCCTCCGTTGGTAAGGTATCCAATCAATACCGCGCATCCACCCCACGTGACCCGTCTCATTCGCCCGATCGCCCGGCTCACCCAGCCACGACTTCACGGCCACTTGACCTTTCCAATACCGCAGATGGTAATGCCTCTGACCCTCTGCCGCAGACTCATCGGTGATCAACTCAATCAACCCCGGAACAAGAGGTATGCCCTCTTCGCTGTACGACGGCGCCGACGGATCACTCGACTGCCCCTTACCGGCCATGTACCTGACCAAACTGATTGGCCGCGCAGTTGTGTACGCACGCTTTATACCCCAGGCCGTAATCGCAGCATCGTGCACGGCGGCGTTTAATGTCAGGTAGAGTTTTACATCCCATTCAAGCCGCCCAACCGGATCGCCCATTCCCCACGGTTTATACTCCGTTGTTGGAGCATCTGAAACGTAGTTGGCGAGCACATTCCAATGGCCGGGCGGTGTTTCACTCTTTGGACCGTCGGCCCAAAATTCAGCCAAAACGCGCGCAAAATCCCCAAGCGGCACCACGTTGGGAGAGTAAGGTTTATCCGTCGCGGGGTTGACCGGATATCCCGTTCCATCGTTTGTACCAAGCGGGTTATTTCCAAAAGCTCCCGGGGAGATGTCAATCGTCGTCGGGTCGTTGGGGTCGAGCGCGCCCGCGGTTTCAATCATCTGCACAACCCAGTCTTTCATTTGAGGCATTGCCACCGTTGGAACCAGATCCACGTCGTGGTGCACCCCTGTACCATCCATGTCAGGTGGCAGCGCAAAAGGCATCACATACCCCCAGTTGGGACCGATATACTTTTGCACACCAGAGTCTAAAATGATCCCGTTTTGAGTTTCAGCCTGCGCCAAATTCAACTCCTGCCAACGATCTGGATCGTTTAATACGGTGCCCGGTCGATCCACAATCAACGGAGGGTTCACCGGCGCATAAGCCGTCGTGTCCGCGTAGTCATTCGCCTCGTTTGCGCCGTCGTCGGCATACGCGGCAATAACCGCGGCGCCCACGCGATTTCCGAGCGCAACAGGGTCGTCCCCCATGTCATGGGTATCGCTTGGATCATACCCAAGGACGCTCATGAAAGCGTCATAACAGGCGAGCGAAATCCCACCTCCCGCGGCCTTTTGATACCGATGGGTAAGTACCCTGTACGCGGCGTACGAAATGGCCGTTGTTCGCGCTGACTCAACATCGTCCGCGGTCAACTTTTCCTGAAAAACCACCCCATCGGCAACGCTGTCATAGGCCGCCCACGCGTCAAACATAGCCACCGACGTATGGAACAAATTTCGAGCATGCAGGCCCGGTTTTGGAATGTCCCGCCGAATTGAATCGAGCAACAGTTCATTCCACCTGCGAGCGATCGAGCCAGCCGGAACAATATCTACCCTGTCTTCAGGGCATACCGCCGGTTTTGGAGGATCGGGATCTACCCGTTCGGCGGTGGCAATTTCTTTCGGCCCGCGATGCCACAAAACACCCTCGTCAAGCGCCGCGCTCAGCACATTGCCACCCACAGTCCAAATCTCGCCCGATGAATCGGACCAGATCGCGTGGAGCGATTGCGGTTCGGTTTCAAAACCGGGTGAAATCTGTTCCCAACCTTCACCGGGAAGTTGTTTATAAATCGTCCCTTTTTCACCTGATACCCATGTAGAGTTGTCAGGTGCTTTTGATACACCCTGCAAAAGCGGAGCACCTTCAGGTCCAACAAACTTCCACGTTCCGTCGAGCACAACTCCACTTGTCCCGCCGCCAACCACCACCACTTCGTCCTCGTCTCCACTCACAGTAAAAAGCGTTTCGGTAGTTTCGGTTGGAACAACGCTCCACCCGGCGCCGCCAAAGTGAAGCATTAGCCCATGCCCACCCACTGCGTACACATCGGTGGGGCTTTTACCCCAAACCTTGAAGAGCCCGGGAAGTTCTCCCATTCCGTCAAGCGGAACATCGTCCGGCAGAGGAACATTCTTCCAATCGATCCCGTCAAAGTGCCACAAAAACCCGTACCGGCCGGCTCTACCACCGGCTGCCCAAACGTCTTTCGGCCCCGACGCCCACACTCCAAACACGGTATCCGCGGCCCGACCCGGAGTAGTGAAACGCGTTAGACCTGAACCATCCCAATGCAGAAGAGTGGCGCCCGCACCGCTGATCCAAACATCGTCGGGGGCTACCGCGTGTACCCACCACAAATCGTAGGCAGTGTTTGACTCCACTCGTGACCAGGCGGTGCCGTCATAGTGCAAGATGACCCCCCCTTTCCCAGCCTCCGCACCAACCGCCCACACATCGTTGGGCGCCGTTCCACTGACGGATAGAAGCGCCACCTCCAAGTGGAGAGCCGCCTCCGACCATACCTGCGTGGGCGGTGGAAGGGTAGATTCAATATCCGCGCATCCCACAACCGCGAATAACGGCAGCGCGGCACAGAGAAGGGACAACCGAGAAGAAAAGGGGGTTCGCATAGGTAGCCTCGGCCGCAACACGGGCAACTGCCGTGCCACAAGATACCATCTCAATCGCCCCACGGCGCACGATAAATCTTCCCGACGCGAGGGCTGGCACCTGCTTTGCCGGCCGGCGCAACAACCCTCGTATCCCATCACCTACCCACTCACAGGCGAAGACAAAATCGACACCTCCCACGAGTGCAAGAGGTGCGTTCATGCGCGCAACCGCAGCTACGGTACCGCGGCAAAAACCTCGATCTCACCATTTCGGCACGTGGGCTCGCACCCTTCGCCGTTGGGTTGACTCTCCACGTACGTCACCGTCTTTGTTTCGTCCACAACCACTTGATCCAGTGAATCGCTCACCTTCACCGTCACCGATTCTGATTCTTTTTCAGGTTCGCGGAACACATTTACAACCACCGACCCGTCCTCATTTACAAAGCAGCTCATCATCGTGTCATCACTTGAACACTCCACAGCGCTGTTTTTCTGGTCAACCGTGGCTGTGTGACAGCTTGACTCAACACATACTTCAACGGTGAGAGGGTAAGATTGGGAGGCGGCCTTCAGATTTCCTATACTGACAGTCAGGCCGCTTTCACAGCCTACCTCCGTGCACTCCAACGCAACACAACCCATTGCCGAAAAGCTCAAAGCCAATGCGATAATCCACTTTGTCATGTCGCGCCCCAAGTGCACGCGCCATACCGAGCGACAGCGGATATCAAACAATCGGCGCCGCCCGCGCCAATTGCCTCAATTGCGAGTACCTGCGTTAAGCGGACAATGACGTTGCTGTCATATTGTCCCCTCCAACCCGCCAGTTCAGGCGCGAATCACCCGAGTGGAGGCTCTATCTCTTCGGCTGAACCTGAGTCAACCGCTGCGGCCACCAACACACTCAACAACCCGCACATCACACCCCTACGCGACGAACGTGGTGGAACCGGTTTGAACATGACCACTCCTTGTCGCGGCAGCCGCAGGCCAAGGAAGCGGCACGCCCGCACGCTTTACAAATCGCGAAAGGGGGGCCGTTTCATTTCGAAAAAAAACGATCGGGAGAAAAAATGCGGAACGGGCGCCAAAAGCGGCACCCGGTGTTTGCTTTCGCTGCGCTCGTGTGGCGCGGAGCGGTCAGATCGACGCGTAGTCGGCCCGGGCAGTTCGACGCGGCTCTTCAAGAGCCTTCAAAACCAGCCGAACAAGAGCACGATGGTACGCTTCACGATTGTGACGCTTGTGGATGGGCGGCGAAACACGAAGGGCGCGCGCGAGTCGTTCGAGATTTTCAACGCGGGCCCAGCGAAGACACGATGCATCTAACTCCATTGGGCGCGGGCAGTTAGTCGTTACGACTCACCGTGTCAAGAAAAAGTACGCGACGTTTGGTCAGCAATAATTACGGGTCCGCAAACAGCACCACGGTGCCCTCATCACACGTGACAAGCAATTTCTTGTTGCCGGCGGGCTGAAGCGAGCCGGGCCGATTGCAGACGCGTTCGCCCAGCAAAGTCATGTTGCCCTCGGGGCTCACAATGCCCACCCGGCCGCTCGCGCGGGCAAACGCGATGCGCCCATCGGCATCCACCAGCACGGCAGGACTTGGCCTCATGTCCACAGTTGGAAATGCCGAGAGAACTCCGAATCCGGGCCCGCCGGGGTAAGGTGGAGGAGCCATAGGCGACGTGGACGACGCGGGTGCTCCGCCGTCGGGCAAACCAAATCCAGACGAAGGATCCACTGAAATTCGCGTTTTTTCGGCACCGGTAGAATCAAAAGCGAGTATCAATCCGGCGTACGCACCGGTCACCGCCGTGCCACCTTTTCCAACAGCAACCGGACCGTCAAACCCGCCGAGCAATAAACCCGCTGAGGCGCGCGTATGGGTAGATCCGGTGGGAATATCCAAAGCCACAATCCGTCGATTATCCACCACCGCGAGCAGCGTGCGATCGTCTGCGCGCACCGCACCTTTGCGCAGAGCGCCCCCAAAACTGCCTACTTTACGCGGGGCCCCGGGTGGCTTGAATGAGTACACAGTACCGGATGCGGTTGTCACAAGTGTACCTTCGGGCCCCGGCAACAGAGCGCCCGCCGCAGCCTCGTCGAGCGTTGCCCGCGCGCGCACCGAGCCATCGGCCGAAAGCTCAATCAACGTTCGATTCGCGGCAATTGCAATGCCACCGTTGTCTAGCGCAAGCGGCGTCACACCGCCCTCACGCACACCTGTTGAAGTGCTTACTCCAAGCGCCGTTGTGCTTCGAATGGTGCCCGTCGGCGAGATCATCACCAATTCGCCAAGCGACGTCACAACAGCGATGTTGCCGTTGGCCAGAATGACAGGCGGCGCCGCAACCGTGACCGATGAACCGGTGGATGCGGGCAATTGCACCCTCCACAGTTCTTTGCCTTCGCTCGACCAACGCACTACGAGCGAGGTTGTGAGCGCAAAGGTAAGGCGCCCCTGATCGTCGATAAGCGGCGCGTACGAGGTTCCACTCGGGAGCGCGCGCCTGAACACTTCTTTGGGCTGAGAAGGCAGCTTGGTTTTAGACAAGCCGGTTCGCTTTGAGTCAACCCGATCGCTCGCAGCCGCACCTTTGGGAGCGCCCACCGAAACGGTGTGTGGCATGTTCGGATCGAGCGCATCGGCAAGCGCAAAAGACGCCAAGGGTACACATGCGGCAACCGACGCGGCGATCGCGAGCGACCATCGAATTGAACGAGCCATCTCGGATCATGGACTATCACAGGACCGCCCCGCGCGGCCCAAGTTATGAAGCGGGGGCTTTTTTGTCAGCCATGGTGCCCCTGTTTTTAACGAATGGATGGTACTTACGAAGAAGACGCTTGACCTCGTCCACCGGAAAGGGCGGAGCCAAATGTCCGCTGTGGCCAATCACTGCCACCCCCGCACAGAGCGCATTCATGATTGCCTCTTCCACCACGTCAACCGCCGCTTCGTGCAACGGATCAAGCGCTGTATCAAGCACAACCTCGGCTCGATAACGACCGTGCGGCCGCCGCCGCGGAACACGGTTAAAGGTGCTCCACGAGAAAATGAACTCCCCAGAATTGTGCGCCACATATCCCCCGCAACGCCCAATTGCAAGAGCCGCTCTGCGACACAAACGCGTGAGTTGACGGTGAACAAGCGGCACATCGGTAGCCAGGAGCACAATGATTGAACCCGCCGGACCGCGCCGCGGAACATGTGAAAACTTTGACTCCAGAATTTCACCCACCGGCACACCGCCGACTTTCAGGTTTTCAAGAGACCCAAAGTTTGAAAGCACGAGCGACCCGAGTACACAATCGACCCCCGCAATTCGAACAATGCGACTCGAAGTGCCGATTCCACCCGAAAAGTCAAACGACTGCATGCCTGTTCCGGCACCCACGTTTCCCTCGGCAACTGGGCCCGACTTTGCCGTTTCCAAGGCTGTTTTTACGTCGTTTTCGCTAATGTGCCGCCCCACGGCATCGTTTAGATAACTGTCATCGCACTCACCGACAACGGGCAACACCACATCATCATCACCGCCGATTCCCGGGTGACGTTTGCTCATCCAAGCGACCGTTGCGTCGGCCACGCGCCCCACCGCAAGCGTATCGCAGAGCAGAATGGGAGTTTCACACAACCCCCATTCGTCCACCTGGGCAAGTCCCATCATTTCACCCGCGCCGTTCAGCACGTGTCCCGACGCAAAAACGCGCTTTAGAAACACGTCGCCCGACGCCGGCAGAACAGCGGTTACCCCTGTGCGTACCGGACCTTTTCCGGGCACAAGCGGCCCCTCGCCGCTCACCTTTGTCACATGCCCAACGCGTACACCCGGAACATCGGTAATGGCGTTGTAGGGCCCTGTTGGAAAGCGCCCAATCAAGAGCCCCAAGTCGCGAATTCGCGGCCTCAACACGTCTTTATGCGTAACTTTGTGCTTGGTTGCCATAACAAGTTCACCCGGCCGGGGGAACCAAAGTTGTCGGCCCTTTTTCAGGAGCGCGAGCGGAGCGTTCTTGATCACGCCGTTTTATCGCGCCAGCTAAAATCTCCCCAACGAGGGTTTTGTGATCCATTCCAGCCTGTTTGGCAATCACAGCCAGATCTGAAAAGTCGGGGGCAAGGCCCGGCAATGGATTGACCTCAATCACGTAGGGAGTCCCACTCGCATCAACGCGAATATCCACCCTTGCCACATCGCGACAATCCAACGCTGAAAACGTGTCACGAGCTACTTTTTCAAGCTTTTTTTGTTCGGCACCGGTGAGTACAGCCGGGCAGTCGTTGCGAACGCGATCGGTAAATTCTTTCTTTTCCTCAAAACCGTATACAGGCGTTTTTGAACCGGACAAAAACACGATCTCCATGATCGGGAGTACACGAGGCCGCTTTTCACCAATCAGCCCCACGGTAAACTCCCTACCTTGAATGTACTCTTCGATCAGCGCCGGTTGATCGTATTTTTCAACAAGTGTTCGCACCGCGGCCCGGGCAGAGGCTTCGTCGTGCACCACAGAAGCGGCTGTAATCCCTTTGGAGGTTCCTTCGGCATTGGGCTTTACGATCACCGGATATCGAAACGCCTTCAGCTTTTCACGACCCGTCGCGCAGAGCTGCCATTCAGGCGTGTCGATCCCCGCGGCTTTCAAGATCTGTTTGGTGAGATTTTTTTGCGAGACAAATCGAAAGTGTGCTTGGATCCGACCCTGTATACGGGATCCCCAACATCTCGCAGAGCGCCGGCACCTGCGCTTCGCGACCTCTTCCGCGAAACCCTTCTGCCACGTTAAACACCACATCCAAAGACGCCGCGGCGAGCGACATCGGCAAGTCGGAATCGGCCTCAAGAAGCACCACTGTGTGCCCCAACGCTTCGATCGCCTTTGCAATGGCATCAATCGTTGTGGGTGCGTCAAACTCGGCCTGTTGCTCTGTGTACTCACGCTTCATGTTGAAAGTGAGCCCCACTCGCAACGCTTTTTTGGGACTCCGCACCGGAGCGCCGGGCCGCTCGAACAGGTTGTGTTTTTTGCAGGCATCCCGCACCAAATCGCGCACGGCGTCGTCGAGCCCGCGACCGAGCGCCAGAGCCTCAATCAACGGGCTCACCATTTTCATGCTCGGACTCATGTAGGGCAGGCCAAGTTCATCAAAAATAGCCTGAAACAAGTCTTCCCGGCCTGCATCCCCGGACAGATCTCCCAAGTGAATTGTCAATGCGGGCGGCATCGCCTCAAGCCGGGCGATAAAACGAGCAAGCGACCCCGACGCCTCAATCAGCTCCACCTCATGCCCCAGTTTTTTAAGGGCCGTCGCAAGATGATCCACGATGCCACTCGATTCGGGCTGAGGGTCGTCCGATGAGCGTTTCAATCGATGTGAGTACGAGAGGGCAATTCGCATAAACGCGACCTATCGAGCCGCAAACGCACAGTAGGCTTTTCGGCCCGCCGCGTCTACGAAACCCGTTGCGCGAAAAACACCCTGCCCGTCGGCTCAGTGAAATGCTAACGCGGGCGCGTGACTCTCCACGGACAGGCAA
Source organism: Polyangiaceae bacterium (assembly GCA_016712345.1). Lineage (GTDB taxonomy): Bacteria > Myxococcota_A > Polyangia > Polyangiales > Polyangiaceae > JADJRH01. The sequence continues at coordinate 4,344,087 of JADJRH010000001.1, read as the reverse complement.
CGTATTCGCCTCCCGACAATCTCAACGAGCCTCAAACCGAAGCGGTTCGGCATGCGCGTGGCCCTTTGCTTGTTTTTGCCGGCGCCGGCAGCGGAAAAACGCGCGTCATTGTGTACCGCATTGCAAGCCTTTTGGCGGTTCACCGAGTAGCTCCCTATCGCATTTTGGCTGTGACGTTCACCAACAAAGCTGCCGGTGAAATGAAACATCGCCTCACCTCGCTCGTGGGTGAAGACCTCACGCGCGATCTCTGGGTAGGTACATTTCACTCGGTCTGCTCGCGACTTTTGCGCCGCTACGCCGACTCGGCGGGCCTCTCCAAAAACTTCGTCATCTACGATGATTCAGATCAGCGATCGGTTGTAAACCGCGTTCTAAAAGAGCTTGACCTTGACGAAAAAAGGTACCCTCCCCGTCAGGTTCTTTCACGCATTCACCACGAAAAACAGGAAGGTCGATCCCCCGCGGAGTTTGAGAAAAGGGGCTTTTTCGACGACGCCGTTGCTGAGTGTTTCTCGCGGTATGAACACCATCTAAAACAGGCCAACGCCGTTGATTTCGACGACCTGCTGCTCCATGTATTGCGCCTTGTTGAAGACGAAAAAAGCCTCGCCGGTGAAGAGATCCGCCATCGGTTTGAGCACGTCCTCGTGGACGAATTTCAAGATGTAAACCAGGTGCAATACAGGCTGGTTCGCGCCTTTTCAAAACGCACTCGAAACCTGTGTACAGTCGGCGACGATGACCAAAGCATCTACCGCTGGCGCGGTGCCGACGTGCGGGTGATTCGCAATTTCAGGCGCGATTACCCCGACGCAACCGTCGTCAAGTTAGAGCAAAATTATCGGTCGACAGGTCACATCGTCAGATCCGCACTCGGTGTGATCGAACCATCTTCCGAACGCGAGCCCAAAGAACTTTGGACAGACAACAAAGACGGTGAACCGGTGCTTGTTGTCACCGCCGACAGCGAGCACGATGAGGCCGGGTGGGTGGTAGAGCACGTTCGCACGCTCATCGAGCATGGAGTTTCAGGTCGCGACATTGCCGTTTTCTACCGTGTCCACGCTCAAAGCCGCGTGCTTGAAGAGGTGATGCGCGCGGAGCGAATTCCTTATCAAATTATAGGTGGAATGCGCTTTTTTGAGCGGGCAGAAGTCAAAGACATCCTTTCCTACCTCCGCGTCGTCAGCAACCCTCGAAGTGATGTCGACCTGCAACGGATTATCAATGTTCCCTCGCGCAAGATCGGCCAAACAACGGTCGACAAGTTGGTTCAAACAGCCAATCTGGCCGGCACCTCCCTCTTTGACGCCATCGCTCCTCTCTGCGCCACATCCAATCTTGGCACCGCCGCCAAAAAGAGCCTCTCGGCATTTCGAGAACTGCTCGAAGACCTCATGAAAGAGGCTCAAACGGCGGCCCCGAGTGAGTTGTGTGAAGCGGTTCTTGAGCGTTCGGGTTATCAAAAAATGCTCGAACAAGAAGACACCGCCGAGAGTGAAGCGCGCATCCTCAACGTCAACGAGTTAATTCAGTCGATTGTCGACTACGAAGAAGAAGCGCGCGCCGAAGATCAAATTCCAACACTCGACGGCTATCTTGAACGAGTGTCGCTCACGTCCGACGCCGACACCATTGAAGAGGCGCCTCGCGTGGCCCTCATGACGGTGCATGCCGCAAAAGGGCTCGAATTTGACACGGTGTTTATCACCGGTATGGAAGAAGACCTCTTCCCATTCAAAGCGATCGATCCAAAACGCGGCGACGACCTCGAAGAAGAGCGGCGTCTGGCCTATGTCGCAGTCACCCGAGCGCGCCGTCAACTCGTGATCACCCATGCCTCACGCCGCGCCATTTTTGGTCAGACACGTTACGGTCTACCCAGCCGTTTTCTAACCGATCTACCCAAAGGCTCCTACCGCAACATGGCCACCCCGGCCGCTGCGCTCATGGGCGACAGAGCGCGCACGTTTGCAAACACTTTTTCGGGCAACAGTTTTGGATTTGCTCGCGGAAAAGATTGGGTACATCCGCAGGATCGCAAACCGGTTTCCGAGCCAACTTCTCGCGCGCACGAAGAACAACAATCGTTTCTACCCAAACGTGTTATAGAGCCGTCCACCCATTCAGAAGATCGGCAACAATCGTTTCTACCCAAACGCGTTTCAGAACCGCCTCCGCCCTCAAAAACGGCTGTTTATGTGGGCCGCCCAAACGCCAAGCCCGAACCTCTACCCCAATCGCGTTCCACTTTTGCCGCGGCTCGCGCAGCACGTCAAGTCGTGCAACCCGGTGAACGCTATGTGGAGCGCGACTCCGACGTTCGCGGCTCTTCCAACATGGCCATCGGCGGACGCGTTACCCACGACATTTTCGGCGTCGGCGTGGTAGAATCGGTTGACCCCGGGCCTGACCCCGCCGTCACTGTTCGATTTTCAGGTCACGGAAAAAAGCGCATCAAGTCGCGCTTCTTACGTTTTATCGATGTTGACTAGGCAAATCTACCCATGAAAGTATCCCTCACGCCCGCGGTTTTTCATCTGCCTGAAGCAGTCAATCGGGTTTCCCAAACCTACGGTGCAAACCCCATTGTTCCGCGGGGCCCCGCTTTTGAACCACTGCTTTCAAACGCTCGAAACGGCATTGTCCAAGCGCTTGGTGCTCACGACTATGAAGCGGTATTGCTTACCGGCTCCGGGTCCACCTCCATGGCAGCCGTTTTGGGATCGTGTTTGCGCCCAACAGAACGACTGCTTGTTATTCGAAATGGCGCCTACGGCGACCGAATTTTAGAATTTGCGCGGGCGCTCGGTCAAAACGTTGTTGATATAGACCTACCCTACGGTGAGCGGCCCGACCTCAACAAAATCGAAGAACTGTGCGCCGAGGGTCAAGTCCACTCCGTCGCCGTTGTGCACGGTGGAACATCCACATGCACCCTCAACCCGGTTGCCGAAATTGGTGAAATTACCCGTCGATATGGCCAAAAATTGTTAATGGACGGCATCAGCACCCTCTTTGTAGAACCGGTAGACCTGGCGGCGTGGAACGTTCATGCCGTCATGGGCTCGTGCAACAAAGGGCTTCACAGCCATCCCAACCTGACAATGGCGCTCGTTCGCAAAGATCTCATGGAAGCCATGGCGACCATTCCAGCCCGCGCTCCCAGCCTTGAACTTTACAAAGTATGGAAAGCGCAGGTCGCCGGATCCCACCCTTACACCATTGACCCAATGAGCATTTGCCAGGTGGTGGCCGCGCTTGAAACGCTTCAAAAAGAGGGCGGCGTCATGGGTAGACACGCCGTCTACAAAGAGCGCTGCAACATTCTGCGCAAGGGGTATGAAGCGCTTGGGTTAACCATTGCGCGCTGGCCCGGGCAGCCGCTCCAATCTATCGGCACGGCCCTCCACATTCCAGCAAAAACAACCTATGCCCAAATGGCAGAGGCTCTATCTACCCATGAAGTGGACGGTCACACGTTTGAAATTTATTCGGCCCAGGGAAAGCTCTCGAACAAACTGTTTCGCATTTTCCACATGGGCGACTACCCTATTGAAGTGTACACATCATTTCTCCGTGCCCTCAAAAACGTTTTAGAATAGAGGCCACGCGCAAGCCAACAATTCACTTCTTTTCGGGCTTTTTGTCAGCCTGCGAATTTTCTTTTTTCTCTTCTTTTTTGTCGTCCGCTTTTCCAGGCGGGCTCCCCACACTCAGCAACTCCACATCAAACATCAAGGTCGCGTTGGGCGGAATGTCAGGTGGAAACCCCGCCGCGCCGTAGCCCAACTTGGAGGGGATTGTCAGTTTGCGTTTTCCACCCACTTTCATGCCGGGAACGCCCAGATCCCACCCTTTGATCACCTCGCTCTGACCAATGGTAAACGGGAAAGGATCTTTGCCCACCGATGAGTCAAACTGCTTTCCGTTTTTGGCGAGTTTGCCCGTGTAGTGTACCCACACCTTGTCGCCGTCTTTCGCCTCAACGCCCGTTCCCACGCTCACGTCCTGTTTGACGAGATCGGCCGGCTCCGGCGCTTCGGGCTCTTTTGTCACGGCCGGGCTCGCACCGCCCGAAGGCTCAGGCACCTTCTCGCAGGCCGCGAGCGTCAAGCTCGCCACCGTTATCAGCCACACACCTTTTCGAATCATGGTCGCTGATTAATCCGGCTCGACCGCAAATCCAAGACCCTTCTTCGTCACGAAGAACGCCCCACTGGAAGCAACCCCGCAGCGTCGGGCGTTTCGTCCGTAACGACACAAGAGCCAAGAAACCAATGCCGAGTCAGAAAAAATGTGCTGCTAAGAAAATTTTCGGAACGATCGGCTACCCTCGTTCGTCTAGTTCCGTTTATTCTGGATTCGCACTCGATCGGATCTTTGGAGGCGCTGTCATGGGGAAGACGTGGACAGGGAAACTCGCGTGGGCAACATTGCTTGGAACCGTCGGAAGCGTCGCCGGAGCGTGCGGCGGCACGGTTCCAGGCGCCAAAGACGCCGCGCTGAGCAACGTCGCGGTTCCCTTAGCTGCCCAGTGTACACGTATTAACCCGGACGTCGGGCCGGTTCGAGCCGATACTCATCGTCAAGGCAATGCCGTTTCTCTAGTCAAGTTGGACGGCAAAACACTCGCGTACGTTGCCGACGAAGACAGCCAATCCATCCACACAATCGACGTGGCGCTTGGGCGTGAAGTTGCCACCACGGCGGTGGGCGGATCACCCGCACAAACCCTTGTTTTGGCGGACGGGCGCGTTGCAGTAACGCTGCGTGACAAAAACGCGGTTCAGATTTTAGAACCGGGTGAAAACGCCACCGACGCTCTCACGAGCCGGTGTACACTGGCCATGCCCGCCGAGCCGTACGGTTTGGCATCCACACCGGATGACTCCACTCTCCTTGTCACATCGGGCTGGGCCCACAAACTCGTCGCACTCCAAGTCGACACGCTCGCCAAAAAGTTTGAGGTTGAATTGCCGCGTGAACCGCGCTCCGTCCTTGTCGACGACGACGGGGAGCGTGCTTTCGTTTCCCACCTTGTTGGCGGCCGTATGTCTGTGGTCGATCTGACAACCGGCAAACACGAAGTGCGCGATGTGAGTTTGTCCGCGAAAGGGATCTCCCCATCCGCAACACGAGGGGGCGGACTCGACAAGTGGCGCACCGGAACTCAAGGATATGCCCTCGCCAAAGTGGCACCGGTAGACAAACTTCCACCCCCGGCCACCCAGGGTGAAATTCCGCGTGCTCCCGACAAGCTTCCCCCCAAGAAACCGGCACCGCCGCAGCCCAAACCCAAGGCGCGCGTGCTCGCTCCCATGGTCACTGTCGACCCGGGAGATCCCGGTGTCAGGTCCACCGCTTATTACGGCGACGTTGTTCAGGGAGTGCCTCGAATGGCACCCATGGTCAGCGTGATTGATCCCATTGCCGAACGATCCCTCACCAAATCGGTGCTCGCATTGGGCGACCGACCTTCCCGTCAGTGTGTACTCCCGCGAGCCGCCGCTGTCAGGCCGTCCATGGGTAGATTGTACGTCACCTGTCTCGGCATAGACGCCGTTGTTGAACTCGACGCTTCCGGTCTCGACCCAGCCCGTTTGGAGCTGCGGCGCATTTCCGTTCCGTCGGGCCCCACCGGCATTGCGGTGGATGATTCTACCGGTGTGGCGGTCATCTGGTCGCAGTTTGACCCAGGTGTTACCATCGTTCAGCTCGACAAAGAAAAGGCTGCCCCTGTATCGGTTGCCGTGCGGTACACCCCGTCGGCTTCGGCAAAACAACTCGCCGATGGTAGAAAAATGTTCCACCAGACCGATGACTCGCGCATCGCTTCCGACGGCGTCGCGTGCGCCGGTTGCCATCCCGACGGGCGGGAAGACTCGCTCACCTGGGCAACGCCCGACGGTCCGCGTCAAACCATCATGCTCGCCGGTCGTCAAACCTCCACAGCGCCCTACGGTTGGGCAGGCAAACACGACAACCTTCCCGACTACGTGGCAGAAACATTCCGCCGTTTGGGTGGCACCGGTCTTCAAGGTCGTGACCTCGACATGCTTCTCACCTACGTGCAAGGTGTGCCCGGCCCCGCCCGCGACAACGTGAATACTGCCAGTGATCAAAACACCCTCATCGCACACGGAAAAGAGCTTTTTGAAAACGAACAGCAGGGCTGCGCCACCTGTCACATGGGAGGTCGCGGAGTGGACAAAACCCTCCACGACGTGGGGAGTACCGCTTCGGCAGACAGCCTGAGCAAATACGACACTCCCTCGCTTCGCTTCATTTCAGGTACGGCCCCTTACTTCCACGACGGCCGGTACGACACGCTGCAAGACATGCTCAAAGCGAGTGACCACCGCATGGGTAGAGTGCTCCACATGTCTCAAAAGGATGTGACCGCCCTCGCCGCCTACCTGGAGACTTTGTAATGATTCGCCGCTCCGCTCTTGTCGCCGGCATCGCCCTGACAGTGGGTGGGTGTGCCGCCGAGCCGGCGAAAGCGCCTCAAACCGCACCTCAGCCCGGGGTCACAACGCAGACCGCGGGTGCCAATTCTCAGGCGATCAATGCGCCGCTCACACCTGTGGTTGTGCCGGCGGAGCCACCTACCATGGCCGCTTTTGCGCGCCGCTTGGCAATGGTTATCGACGGAACACGCCCGCCCGTCCGAACATTTCCACTCAACCTCGCGTCGCTCCCTCAAGCCACGGTGCACCCTGCAATAGACGCAAAACAGGCAGCAAAACTCGATAAGTCAAAGCTCGCAGAAGATCCTGATATTGTCGTTGTGGCTGCCGCCGGCTACGCCCGGTCATACATGTTGAGTTTGAGCTTTAACGACCTTACCAAAATCACGTACGGTCGCATCCGCATGCAGGGTACGTACGGCCCTTCCGACGGATGGTTCGGGGACGGGTATGGGAAGACGATGAGCGCCTACGCCACGTGTGGTGAAAATCTCACCGAGGTGGCACCGGTACACATGGAGAGCGTTCTCGTGGGCGACGCCTCCGTCAAATACACCGTGATGGACGGCATTTTAGACCGCCAAACCTGCCGGATCTTAACGGTGTCGCGCAGCACGATAGAAGCCAAACCCCTTTTGCCGCGCGGCATTCTGTACGGGTTTCGAGCGTGTCAAACCTCGTGTTCAGACGGTGAAGAGTTAACCATCCTCTTCCCGCGCTCGTCGGCTTCGGCAGCCGGAGCGCTTGGAGGCAATGCCGATCGCGCCGCCGGGTCATTTTCCAAAGTCGCCTTCCCCATTCAAAAAGGAGGCGGTGGAGCGTTTTTGGCCCGTATTTCCAAGCGTGACGCAACCCAATGGCAACTCAAATCGGTCCCCAAAAGTACGGTCATGCCCGTGCCCTTTAGTGCCGATCCGCTCACCCTGAATGCCGCTTTCAGCTCCATGGAGGTGGGTGTAGAAGTATCCCAGGCGCAGGGGGATGAATCACCGGTTGCCCTTGTGTACACGGATGTCGATCCAGAATCGCTTCCTCCCCTCCTGCCCGCTTCTTCCCCCGCGATCTTCTCCGGCCCTACCATCCCAACCTTACCATCGTTGCTCGATAGCAGGCGGTAGCCCACCGCGGCGCCAACCGTCGACGCTTCTTCGTCAAGATAGCAACCACTGCACGAGCTGGGTCACCATCTGCGGCTCACTCATGATCCTACTCGAAGAGCGGCGGACCCGGTCGACGTTGGCGCACACAGCTTGGGTAGCGCCAGGCTAAACCCGTTCGCAATGCCCGCAGCACAACACGTGTTGTTCACTTTACCACCAGATCGCCCGGCGGATCTCCCGTCAAGTCAAACCGCAGCCTCACCCCATCGTGAACTGGAACCTCCATTGGAACAGGCCAGCTGCGCGCGGGTTTTGCCTCGTCATCCTGAATTTCTTGAACCGCAACTCCCGATTGCGCTTGGGTAGACGCATTAAAAACGCACACCGAAAGTTGACCTTCAGAAACCTGAATATCACACGCCACTGTTGGACGCGCCGCCGCCTGAATGCGCCGAATGGTCCATGACTCCACTCCCATGGGTGGACCAATCAGCGAAATCGCTTCTACCGCTCGCGAGTCATGATGGTAGGCGAGCATCATTGCCGCGTGCATGCGCACGACCCGATGTTTTGCTTTTGTCAGGGCAAAAAAAGCATCGGCCGGGGCCACGGGGATATTTCGCTCCTGAAGTGTACCCTGCTCGCTTTTATCAATGCGCACCTCGGTGCCCGGCCCTTCCGTCACCCACTTAACCGCTTTCCCGGGCCCGAGTGGCAACCCCCAGTATAAACCCCTGTCGGTGACGGCTACGCGCCGATTTTGACTGTCGCGGCGCGCGTACGTGAGCACCACCCGCGTTTCATCAATGGTTCTTGCCCCGTTGTTGACCACAGCCAAGTGGTAGTTGAACACCGGGTTGTCATGTTCATCGAGCTTGGCTTCAGGAACAGTAATGGGAGCATCGGGACCGGTGGTGGTAAACACCGATAAAACCGGTATCCCCTCGCGCCACAAAGGTGAATCGGCCCGCTCGCAGAAACACCGTTCAGGCCTGGGTGGAGGCTCCGGCGCAGGCGCCGGGGGTGGCACCGGCGCTTTGGGAACATCTACCACCGGCTCCACATCCACGGGTGCCTTGGGCGCAACGTGTCCGTAGTGCCGGTAGAAAAGCACCCCGGTGACAAGGCTGACCGCCACAACCGCCGACAATACAACCCCTTTGAGCCAAGGGAATGTCGGTGTTTCCGGCGGCGTCAGCCTGAGTTCTGCCGGAGGAGCGTAGTTGGGCCTTTGGACAACGTTGGGTACACTTGCATCACCCGGGCTCTGTGGAATTTGGGTAGAAATAATTTCGGGCAAGCGTACACTTGGTCCCGTGAGCCGACCACCCCTCGCCGCGGCAACGGGTTTCGGCGGTGCTTTGGGCAACAACCCCAACCGCTCTGAAATGGCGCTTTCAAAAGCCTCCCGATGCCGATCGGAGATTGGACCTCCCCAAGCCAGCCACGCCGCAAGAGCGCGCATGGCGGCACCTGAAACAAGAGCGATCAAAAGCGCAAGTGAGGCTCTACCCAACGCCCCGCCTACCCATTGTTCCGGCGGCAATGCCGCGGCAAGCGCTCCCATGGGTCCGGGCAACATCCATGAAAGGGAGCTGGCCCACCTGTGTACACGATGAATGGGCGCCAGCGTTTCGGCCGGATTGTCGGTGAAACGCGCCAGAGCAAACCGATGAAAGGGTGAAGGAACGGATTTATCGAGCGTGAGAACAAGGGCTTTTCCGCGCTTCACCAACCCTCGAACCGCTGCGTAGGGGACATGCAACGTGACAGACTCGGCCAACGTGCCGGGCACAAACCCGTGGCGGTAAGCCCCGGCACGGAGGAGGGTCAGCGCAAGCGAATCTTCTTCACACGCGAGTTGCACCACCCCCACCGCATCGGCGGGGCCGTCTGCCACGGCAAGGGCTGAAACGGTGACAGGGATGGACACAACCGGCTCGTCTTACCACAACTTGGAAGTTCGCCAAACTCTCGTGCGGTACTCCTGGGGAACTGACGGTCCTTCGGCCAAACGCTGATGCGAAGCCCGGCCACGGGCTCGGCAAAACGTGTTAGACACCGAGGCCTGTGCCTCAAGGAAAAGCGAAAAGCGTGGCGTCGGTTACCCTGGTGCGCCGGCGTCAGTCGGTGGACGGTTCAGGTGTGCGTTTTCGACCTGAGGCGGTGCGTTTGGATTGACTCTTCGCCGGGGTAGATTTTACCTTACTCGTTACCGTTTTTTTACTGCCCTTTGCGGGTTTACCTTTTTCACCCTTGGGCTTTGCGCCGTGCGGTTTGCTACCCTTGGGGCCTTTTGATTTGCCAGGTTCAATTTCACCAATTTCAGCGTCAAATCCAGAAAGCGCAATATCAAAAAAGGGCACCGACGGCCGGATGCCGAGCCGACTCAGATCTGACTGCCGAAACCGAATCAGGACAATCTTCCCGGAGCAATTGGACGGGGCGGACAGCGTTTCAGGGCTGCCTGTGGCCCACTTGATCTTCCCAAGCGTGCTCCCGGGACCAATGACGTCACCTTCTGACACATTGATCTGAATGCCCGCCACCGTTCGGCCGGCAAAAAAAGACCAAACCGCCCGCACTTCACCGTTTTGCGTATCGTATGTCAATGCGTTGCTCATGGCACCCTCCACAGTGGGTTAACGTAACTATCGCCACGGAAATAAAAGTGTGTCGTCATGAGGTTCGAGCTTTCGATCCCTCAAGAACTCATGTTGACTTGCCCAAAGCGCCTGACATCTCCGAAAACGTTGTGAACAGGTGGGATCAAGCTCTTTGCGCTTGTGGTCAAACCGGTCAATCTCGGCCAAAAATCGGGCCTTTTGTTCTGAGAATTGACTGCCCTTCTTTTTGAGCAACCCCTCAATTGCGGCAATAATCGCGTCATCATTCTCACACGCGCTCGCCGCTTTGCCGGGCAGTTCACCGAGAAGCATTGGCCACGGTTCAGAATTGTCGGGGTGCGTTTTTACCGTTGAAAAAAGCCGCCGATGGCTGCGAAGCAGCGCATCCCACAAGTTGTGTTGCGTTGCCTCCGCCGAAAGGGAACTGCCAAACATGTAGTCCAGATAATAATCGTCATACTCCGGGTCACCCGGAGCCGCCTGCCAATGTTCTTCACAATCAACGGGTAGAGGGAAGTTGCTATCGCGCGCCCTTTCATTCAGGCGCGTGAGAGGGGTAGACAGTTCGAGCCGTCCGTTTGTTTTGGCGAGCACAAATTCACGCCTCTCGGGCGGGAAATCAGTGGTTGACCCCACATTTAACTCAATCCACGACGATGTTCCGCTCCCGTGACTTTTCCAAAAACCGGCGTGCGTGTGGGAAGAAACGTAAATGGGCACTTTGTAATTATCAATAAACTCCCCGAGTGACTTTTTGCTGTCGTCGTCGAGTTCATCAAACGGGTGGTGACCCATGAGCACCAGCACAGTATTGGGCGTGGCAGATGCTTCCTGTGCCCACTTATGAATCAGCTTGAGTTGAACGGGTAATACCGATCCGGTCACTCCCGCGTTGAGCCCAATAGGTACAGGTGAGTAAGGGCGACTTGAATAAGCCGACGTGTCGAGCAAGATCGCTCGAACTTGCGCGGGAGCGTCTCCTGCTGTCAGGTTGAGTTGTTGCACCACAAATGAGCGCCAAGGCTCATTGCGATCGATCTGCCAAGCCACATTGCGGAGAAGCTGCCCGGGTTGCGAAGGATAGGTAAAGTCGCCCCCGGTGGGTACACATTCTGCCCTGTTGTTGGAGGGCAACATGTTACAGGTTTTATCCTCTACCCGGACGGTGTTGAACAGCTTTTGAAGTTCTCGATGAGGGGCAAAACCCAGTGATTTACCATTTTGCGACGCTAGGTTAGACAGGTACATCGTCACAAAATCGGCCTTGTTCATGGCGCCGTTCTTGTCTTTATCAAGCGAGCTGCCACACGCGTTGTTCCAACCGTCGGCGTCAACATTGCGGTGGCCGTAAAAATACCCGTCGTGGTTGCCGGGGGTTAAAAACCACGGATTGCCTTCAGACCGGGGATAACGCCCCGTGTTCACCACTTTCAACTCGTCGATCAACACCTGAAATTCTTGCCGACACGACAGGTCGGCGGAGTCACCCAAATGGATGAACGGTTGCTCCGCCACCGAGAGAATGAGCCAGCGAAACAGATCTCGCGCGTAATAGTCCAGTTGAACGGGCCGCACCGCCACTTGGGTGGCGCTGTTGATTTGGTCAATCCACTCAATGCGCGGAAAGGTGGGATCGCCGTACAAATAGTGGATCTGAGTGTCTGAGACCAATGAGAGAGGTATGGACAATACTTCGCGATTGTCGCCGTCACGCACGGCGTGCGAGGCGAACGAAAAACCCGGTGCAACCGGCTCGGGCCTGTAACACCCCATTTGAGCAAGAGCGGCCGCAACCGAGAAAACCCCCAGTGTACGCACCCACCCTCGGCGCCCACTTTTGGCATTCATGATAGAAACTATCGCTTGACGACGACGCAGTCGTCAAGCTTTACTATTGCCATGCTGGACCGAATTGAGTGCCGGCTGGGCGGGAAAAAAAAGCGGCGCAATGTTTTTACCTTCATTGTTTGTTTTGGGGCTTTTTTGTCTGCCTCACCCGCGTTCGCCCAAAACAAGTGCCCAGTATACGAAGGGTATTGTTCCCCCCGAACATTATTCGTCCCCGCACTCGACAGGTCGGGCCTCAGCTTTTTCGGTAGCTCCGCGGGCAGTGACGGTCAGGTCATTACCACATCCGGCGTCACAGGGTATTTTCCAGGCACCGGCGCCCGCACGGTGGATGTTGGGGCAGCCTACCAAACTTCCTGGGGTCTTCTTTTCAGTGTCGGCCTTCCATTGGCCCTTTCACGTGGGCCCAATAATCAAACGGTGTTTGCGGGCGCGTTGAGCGGCGGCGTTCAATACCCGGTATTAAAACCCACCCTCGGGCCGCTCGGCGGGTTTGCCGTTCATGCGTCGGTCGTGGGTCAAACCCCGTCGTGGACGGCTGATGGTAAACCGGGCGATCCACCCATGGTAGAAGGCCGAGTCGTCGGCTCGTGGCGAGTGTTTATCGCGAGCCTTCAGTTGGCAACGGGTGTACACGTTCAACCCGGCCGGCCGGGCGACGCGTTTCGAATTCCCGTAGGAGCAGCCTTAAAAATATTTTTGGCACCGTCCGCTTGGAATACCGACGCCCGAGCGCACCTGTTTTTTGAAACGCTCAACTATGTTCACACCAACACCGAGCTTGAAAGCCATGCCATTTGGGGTGGCATGGCGTACACATTCCAACACGCTTCCATCGGCGCGGGTTTCGGGTGGACCAAGTTTGAAGGGGTAGACTCGGCCATGTTTCGAATTTCGTGGTCAGGTCGGCGCGACATCGGCGACATCGACGACGACGGCATTCAAGACCACGATGACCGGTGTAAATTTTATAAAGAAGACGTCGACGGTTATCAAGACACCGACGGTTGTCCCGACGACGACAACGACGGAGACGGCGTGCTCGACTCCGTGGATGAATGTAAAAATGTGTACGGTACAGAACCAAACGGCTGTCCCGCGGTGGCCTCACCCAACGCTGTGTTTGCCCTTCAAGGCAACGTGTTTGATCATTCAGGCACCCAACGTTTAGCTGCGTTGCTAAAGCTTGCCAACCTTTCCCTTCCCAACCTGCGAGCCGCACGTTTTTTCATCTCGTCTGACAATTCCACCGCAGCGGCCGCGGTAGAAACAGCGCTCCAATCCATCACCGGCTGCACAGGATGTGCGGTTCAGGTGACGCCTGACCTCTTTCACGCAACGCCCGCTTCGCCGCCTCCTGTAGACGTTCCGGTACAACTCAACCCCCGAACAATCGTCATCGTCCAGGTGCGGGCCATGCCCAACCGGGAGAGTCCAAAGTGAACTCCACTCCAAACCACCGCCGGTTTACCTGGATGATTGTGCCGGCTTTGTTAGCCACTTCGGCATGTCACCCATCCAGCAGTGCCACTCCGCTGCTCTCGCCGCTGCCGCCCAGCTACAACGGGGTAAACTCCGCCGTTGTCTACCCATACCTGCTTGACTACTCCACTTGGACTGTCGAGGGCTCCACACCCCAAGATGTGATCTCCAGTCGCATTCCCAACATTGGTGAATTGCCGGGTCGTTTGCGACCTTCGCTCGGCGGCAATTATTGGAGTCTTCCCATTCGCATGGGAAACAATTCAGACATAAACTCAACCCACAAATACCTTAGTACAGAACGCGTTGCCGGTCGGGTGGAGGTTCGATCGCAACCGTTCGGCTTTTCTCACCGGTATGTTTCGTTTCTGGTGGGCGCGGGCGGCCACAAAGACACTTGGGTAGAACTCAGAGTCAAACGCGCAAACGAATCCACGTTTACACCAGTGTACATCGAGCACGGCCCGGGTGTCCTCGGCATGCGCAGGGTTGTTTGGGACACGGGCCCTGTGGCTCCCAAGGCATCCCCAGTCACCTCCAATACAGATTCGGCCGCGCCTTCCAATCCCGATCATGCGCCCGAGTCAACCTCACCATCGAACCCACCGTCAGAAACCCCCACCTCTTCCATCGCGCGGCGTGACGCTCCATCAAGGCCCGCAAAAACCGAGGCAGAAGCTCAAATTGTTGTGATCGATAACGCGCCATCCACCGATCTGACAGATGAAAGCAAACCTTACATTTGGGTGGATGACGTTCAAGTGTATAACGTTGCTCCCCCTGCCGCCAACCCGCCTCAACTGGGCTTTGCAGACTTGCATGTTCACCTGTTTAATCAACTCGGATTTGGGGGGAAGATCTTGCACGGCTGTGTGTACCCTCCCACGGAGTCTACCGCCCAAAACCCGGCCCCCCATTGCCCACTCCAACAAGGCAGTTGCAAACAAGACGAGGGCGCTGAAAACTGCCACCTTCGCCTCGCTATGCCAAGCTGCGCCGAATCACACGGCACCCTTTTTGGAGGGTCGAGTTCCACGCTCGATGCCAACCCCAAACATACGGTTGACGGCTACCCGACATTTGACGGCTTTCCCACCTTCCATGACGTGGCGCACCAAAAAATGTACATTGACTGGCTCAAACGCGCCTACGATGGGGGCCTTCGTTTAATTCAACTCGATGTTGGCAACAGTGAAGCGTTGGGCTCCGCCTTTCTCGCGAACACAGAACGGCACTCCCCTGCCCTCCCCATTGACGACGACTTGGTGATTGACCTTCAGCTCGACGCCGCCTGGCAGTTTGTCCGCGGCCCCGCCAAAGATTGGGCTGATATCGCCACCACGCCGGCAGAAGCGCGCCGCATTATCGCCTCTGGAAAAATGGCCATTGTTCTCGGGGTAGAAACCGACACGTTTGGAGGCTTCAGCTCGCCCGAGAGAATTCAGGCTATGTTGCGCGACGATCCCACCGTGTTTCAAACTGCCCTCAAAAAACTGTACGACCGTGGGGTGAGACACTTGGTTCCTATCCACCTGACCGACAACGCATTCGGTGGGGCGGCCGTTTTTGTCAGAAAGTTTCACTCGGTTACCAAACGCGTGGCGGGTCAACCTTTTAAGCTCCAAAACGGCTTTTTGTCCTCGGGAGTTCGTTATAGGCTCGACAAAGATATTGATGGTGAAACCTGGATTTTAGAAAAGTTTGTGGGCGGCTTTTCTGTACCCATGGATCCGTATGAAGAGCGTTCACCCCTGGGCCTCGCTCACGTCAACCGTGAAGGGCTTTCGCCATGGGGAAAGATCATCATTCAAGAAATGCTCAAACTCGGGATGTTACTCGACGTGGATCACATGAGCGACGCTTCTGTGAACGAAACAATCGCTCTCGCTGAGCGCGTCAACGCGCCGGTCATGGCCTCCCACGGCGGCGCCAGGGCGCTCGCGTTTGGCAGTTTGTCCACTCGAACATTCAACCCCGACGACGACGGCCTGCTCAAGTCTGACTACCATACAAAAAAAACCGGCCGCCTGGCGAGTGAGCGCATTCGGTCTGATAGTCAAATCCAAAAAATCGCCGCCCTCGGAGGGATTGTCGGCGTGGGAATGGACACGGGCAGTTACAGCCCTGAAGTGCGCAATGCCCTTCTCAAAACGTACCCGAATGACGCCAAAATCGCCCCCGATTGTGATGGAAGCAGCGTTTCGTTTGCAGAAACGGTGCACCATATCAACCGCATAATGAACGGGCGGGGTATTGCATTTGGCACCGATGTCAATGGGTTTGCCGGAATGTTAGGTCCACGTTTTGGTGGGCGCGCCTGCTCGGTTGGAAACTCAGGTGACGACCTTCGAAAGCACCTCATCCCCATTGAAGCGGCCCGCCAAGAAAACGGCGTTGTGTACAACTGGGCCATCGCGAAATCACCCAAAGAACCACTCCTCGGCCATTGGGACTCTAATGACGTGTACACAGGTGACCAACTTACCGTTTGGAAAAACATTGCCAATGCGTTTGTATTAAGACCCACAAGTGGCCCATTTGACGGTGGCAATGCCAATGGAAAGCCGGCCAACGGCTGCCCCGACGGCTCGCAGGATCTCTTCTGCCAAATGCTCTCCATGTGGAATCGCGCGCACGGCGGCAACAATCCTCCCCTTCAACCCAGCATTGCCGGACAACGCATTTTTGATGTCAACATTGACGGGGTTGCCCACTACGGAATGATCCCCGATGCCCTTCAAGATATGAAAAACATCGGTACGCACACCCGCGATTTACAAACTCTCCTCTACAGCGCACACGACTACATTACCATGTGGGAACGTGCTGAAGAAGCCCGCATTCGCGCCTTGACCGAGTTTGCCCCCACGCGGGGTTGTAAAATGCCATGTGGCCTCTCACAATAACGTTGAATTTTGTTCAAGCGTGAAAGTGGTGCGCCCGCCTTGTTGGACACATGATTTGCGTTGGAAAATGCGCAATCATAAGAACCGTAAAAATGGCCAACACGGGTAGATAGTTCTCCGGGCCGGGGACGATCCGCTGGGGGCCCGCGTTGGATTGTACACAACGCGTGACAACATGTGACTCCGCCCAGGCCAAAAAGTAGAGTGGAAGCAGAGCAGCCGTACCAATTGCGAGGCGAGCAGTCGAGTGTTTTACTCGTTTGCTTGCGGTGTACTCTTTATTGGGAGAAACAAGTGCCATGTCAGAACGGCGGCGCGTTACCCAACGTTGGTATAAAATGGCAACCCAACGCTGGCAGCGGCCAGCAACGCCGTCACGGCGAGAACGCTCAACGGAGGCCCATCATGAGACCACTCAAGACAGGGATCGTGTTGACCGGGACACTGTGTGGAGTTGAAGTTCCAAGCGTAAAAAATGGGAAGGAGGTAGAGCGGGAGCGGTGAGATGATTGCCAAAAACCACATCGCGCGGAGCGCCCAAATTGATCGCTTTGCTCTGTAAGCCAAGGCAAAACCAACATTCATGGCGCGCAATTTCCCGGCCGGTTACCCATTGCGTTTGATACTCAGACTCCGCGCGGCCGAACGAATTTGCTCCCCAAACTCCGCCTCCAAACTCTCCCCTGATACCGGCGGATTTTCACCGTGAAACCCCTCCCACACGCCCAGACACGCCGCAACCGTCAATGGTATGCCAAAAGCCCTTTGAAATGCCACGAGCGACGCGACGGTATTCATACGGGCAGCGATATGTGTACGCGAAAAAATAAGTACCTCCTCCAGATGAGCGCCGCCGGCCGCCAGGGTGCGCATCTGGTCCACGGCTGCGTCAAACTGCTCATCGTCCAACTTCATTGCTTCACCAAATCTAACCGTTCGCGTTAAGCTGCGTTCACTCGCGTGAACGAACAGAGTCACTGAAATCGCTGCGCGCCGCCGTTGTCGGTTTCATTTTTTGTGGATGGTCACGGCGTTGCTCCGTCGGTGGCCGGGGTGAGGTGGAGGCGTTCGAGAGCGTTGGAGAGGTCTGTGGCAAGTGCCGCGGAGAAGGTGATCGGCTCGCCTGTGGTGGGATGGTCAAGGGTAAGAAAGGCTGCGTGGAGCGCCAGCCTTGTCAGGTGATACTGCTCGGCAAACGCGCGGTTGATGGGGCCTTTACCGTAGTTGGCGTCACCGATAATGGGATGGGAGATGTGTTTGAGGTGGCGGCGAACTTGGTGGAGGCGTCCGGTTTGTGGGTAGGCTTCTACCCAGGAGACGGCGTGGACAGTGGGTAGTGGATTGGACGCGCGGGCCAACGTTTTGTAGTGCGTAACGGCCGGGACGCGGGGCCCACCCTCGCGCCGGGGAATGGGATGATCGATCACTCCTTCGTCGGGGGTGGAGCCGCGAACGAGCGCCCAGTAGACCTTGCGGACCTTCCCTTCTTCGAATTGGGTAGAAACGATTTTGGCTACCTCGGCAGAGCGAACAAAAACAAGGACGCCGCTTGTGGCCCTGTCGAGACGATGAACCGGGGAAACAGCTTCTCCAAGTTGATTTCGAAGGAGATCGGTGGCGGTAACTTCGTCGTTTGCCCAGCCGCGATGAACAGCCAAGCCCGACGGTTTGTGGACAACGACGAGGTACGCGTCGCTGTATAAAATGGGTAGAGTGGAATGATTGGACAGGAAGGTTGCCGGGGGGTTCACGGCGTGCGCATTGGGGAGAAAAGCCGACTTACTGGGGTCAGGGAGTGCCGCAGACGTAGAAACCGCTGGGCAGGAGAGAACTGGCCTTACACACGAGTTGTACGTTTTGGCCCTGGATATTGACCATTGGACACTCTGCCGTGGAGCCGACCATGGCGCACATGATGCGGGTAGGCCATGTGCAGGAGGGCCGGCAGTCTACCGTTGGGTAGTAAGAAAGGTTTTGACCACCGCCGTTGAACTGGACAACATCACCGCAGCAGAGGCTGTCTCCGGCGCAATTGGCGGCGGTTTGACAACTGATAATGGTCTGGACGCCGCCGTCTTGAACGGTGTTTGTACAATCACCGGGTTGAACCGGCGTTTCTTTGCACTGCCCAGATTCAAACTCGCCGGTGCCAATACCCCATTTGTCCCAGCAGCAATATTCACCGGAGCTGCTTTGACAGGTGCTGTCACCGCAGGTGATGGGGCTGAGCGGCTGCGTGGTGCCCGTGGACGTAGAAGTTGTAGTGGTGGTGGTGGTGGTAGTGGTTGTTGTTGTGGTAGCCGTCGTGGTTGTTGTCGATGTGGTGCTGGACGTTCCGTTTCCACCTGTGCCGGTGGTGGAAGCACCGCCTGAGCCCCCTTGAGACTGCCCACCCTTACCACCTTGGTTGGCGTTGCCGTCGGGGTTGAACACATCTTGCAGGTCAACACTGCAACCGGCGACAAAGAGGGAGAGTGAACTGACGGTGGCAAAACAGAGCAGGCGAAGAGAAGTGGCTTTCATGGAAGGCTCCGAGGCAAATCGCGGATTGACTTTACACCAAAGCGTGGGCAGACGCGATGCTTCGTGACTTTCGCATTGCGAATCGCATTGCGCGCGCGGAGATTTCGCATGGCGAGCATTTACTCCCCTCGCCTTTCGTTGCACATCACGCCGCATGGCGCAGCACGTTTCCTCCTTTGAGCAAAGCGCCGAAGCGGCGATTCGTTCGCTCGGCGGCAGTGATCGAGTTCAAGCGGTGGACGGTTCAACGGACCCCGCGCGAGCCTCAGAAGCGTTGAGTACACTTGCAGAGAAAGCGTGCGTATTGCTGCGGGCGTCGTTGGATTCGGGTGCCACGGAGCCGGGGTTTGCGCCTGTTCCGTTGAGCCCTTATTGGATCAAAGTGACGCGTGGATCGGCTGAAATTCAAGCGGTTTCGGCAGTTGGCAACGGTGAAACAAAACCTGTCACGCGCAAAGTTGGTCGCGTGATTATGGAGCAGGCACCCGTGCCCGAGAGTGAAGTGGGCACGATCACGCGGGTTGTGCTTTCGCTGGACAAAGGCGGTGATGCACTTGGTTCCAACGTGACAGTTGCAGAAGTGTGGACCGCTGAAGACGTCACCGGTGCAAATCGCCTGCGTACACTTGCAAGTCGGTTGGCGCGCGTTTTGGCGGTACCCGCGAGTCTTCCAAACAATCTGCCCACGACTGAATCGGAGTTGAATGACAAAACGCTCCCCGAAGTTTCACCCGGCGCGCTGTCGCGGTTTGTGTTGCGCGCGGAAGGCCCGCGCCTTGTTTTGCGGGACTTTGCCAACACCGGACCGCGTGAGAATTTGAGTACACATGTGCTGATTGGGTTGGTGTTCGCATGTGCGGCCGGTACATCGTGGTACTTTTTTGCAAACACGCGGGCGTCCCTAACAGCCCTTTCGGCGCCGTACATCGCGTGGATTGCCGGCAGTGCAATCCTCACCCTGGCGGCGGTTGCGTTTCTCGGTGTAGCTCAATTTGCCGGTCGATACTCGGCAACAAGCGCTCCACTCGTGGCGTTCGGCGGCGGCAAATTGGTGGTTCAACCTTGGGTGAGCCGGAAGGGAGCCGTGGGGCTCGACTTGGAAGGGCGTTTCGGCGCCGCGATTGATCTTGTGGAGGTGCAAAGCATCACTGTGGAAGATCGCAAGGGCAAACACGCGGTAGAGGTCAAGACAGATCACGGTCCGTTTGATGCGCTGGTGACCGACGACCATGCGCTCGCTGAAATGGTGGCCGGTGCCCTGGCGCGCACGCTCAGCGATTTGCGGCCGAAAGTGTCGCGTCCCACAGCGAAGCAACGTGCGCGGCTCCGGGCTGCGACTGCGCAATAAAGCCGACGCTTGGGGTGCGTAACACCAAAGAAGGATACCACTCGTTGCGGTGCGTGCGCTTTTCGTGAGAAAAGCAAAGCAGCATGGCCAAGGCGGAAGATCGGGAGCAGGACCAAGAGGCCGCGCCGGTGAACAACGGCGGGCACCAAGATTCACACGACGACGACGCGAAGCCGTTGGATAAACATCCTGACGGCACGCCGATGACGCAGGATGAGATTGACACGTACTGGCTTCAGCGCGTGTACAAACCTCATGTCCCGCAGCTCACCCCGCGCGCCGTTGTGACCGGCATGTTGCTCGGCGGGGTGATGAGTCTTTCCAACCTGTACGTGGGCTTAAAAACGGGTTGGGGGTTGGCGGTTACGGTGACCGCTGCGGTGCTCGCATTTGGTATTTTTTCAGGGTTGAAGCGAGTGGCTCCGGTGGGGCCCTTCAAGCGTGATTTTACATCGCTTGAAAACAACACCATGGCAAGTGCAGCCTCGGCCGCCGGGTATTTTACGGGCGCCGGTCTGACAAGCGGTATCCCCGCGCTGTTCATGGCCACCGGGATACAGATTGTATGGTGGCAACTCGCGCTGTGGATTTTGGCGGTTTCGTTTCTCGGTGTCATGCTCGCGGTGCCCATGCGAAGGCAAATGATCGACGTGGATCGGCTGCCTTTCCCGGAGGGAATTGCGTACGCGGAAACTATTCGATCCCTTCATGCGGCGCCGGGTGAGGCGCGCAAAAAAGCACTCGCTCTACTCTACGGTGCGCTGGCCGGCGGCGGGATGAAGCTCCTGTCGGGTGTGACAGGTCTTCAGAGTGGTAAGAAACTTGACCATCCACTTGTTCCTGAACAACTCGGTGAGGGTTTCAAGTGGAATAAGAAATGGCTGGGGCTGACACTGGGCCTACAGACCGATATTCTGATGATCGGTGCGGGCGCCATGATGGGTGTACGCATTTGTTTAGGCCTTGTGCTCGGCGCTGTTGTTGGGTGGGGCGTTCTTGGAACGTGGTTACATACCCATGGTTTGGCGGGCAATGCTCCCTCGTTTGCCACCGTCAGAACGTGGATTGTATGCCCCGGCGTGACCATTATTGTGGTGAACGGTCTGCTCGCCTTTGGGTTGAAATGGCGCACGGCCGTCGCCGCGCTCGCGGGGTTGGGTAAACTGGCGCGCGGCACCGCCACCGCTTCAAAAACAGATGAAAAGGCCGGCCCGGACGATCGACCCAAAACAATGGCCGAGGTGGAAGTACCCGCAAAGTGGTTTATCCGCGGGACCATTGCGTGCGTCGCGTTCGTGGTGGTGCTGGCCAAGGTGTTTTTCAACATTCCCATGTGGATGGGCTTTTTAGCCGCCATTTTGAGCGTTCTTCTATCGATCGTGGCATGCCGCGCCACAGGTGAAACGTCGATCACCCCCATTGGTGCGCTTGGGAAGATCACCCAATTTATGTACGGCGGTTTGGCAGCCGGCAACATTCAGACAAACCTGATGACGGCGTCGATCACAGCGGGTGCGGCCATGCACTCGGCCGACCTTCTGACCGACATGAAGGGTGGGTATATTCTCGGGTCGAAGCCGCGTTCACAGTTTCTTTCTCAGTTTTTTGGAATTGTGGCGGGCGCTCTGTTTTGTATTCCGGCGTACGCGATTTTGGCAACGCCCGAGCGACTTGGAAGCCCTGAATTTCCGGCTCCGGCAGCCAAAACCTGGCAGGCTGTTGCAGAGCTTTTGGCCGGCGGTATCAATGCTGAACTCCGCGGTACAACCGATGGGAGTCCGGCCAAAGTGTCTGCCGTGAGTGTGAATCTTGTACCGGTGGGCACCGTGCCGGGAGACGAGGTTACCATTAACGCGGGCGTCAACGCCGGCTCGTACAAAGTGGCGGCGGTGGTAGACAAGTCGATTGTGCTCGAACCGAATGTGCCCAAACCGTCGGCGCTTGACCCCACGGTGTGTGTGGACAGTCAGGGAAACCCTGTGGAGGTTCCTGAAGACTTTAAAGAAGACGCTCCGTGTCCGAGCGGCGGCGAGCGCAGCAAACCGGTGATGTTGGAGGTAAAGGGGCGGGCTTCAGCGAAGGTGACAGGCCCCAAGAAACTGTCGGCCGTGGAGCTTTCTACCGTCCCCAATGGCACGCGCAAAGGCGATTACCTCATGGCAACGGTGGACGGCCACGAGCTGTGGTGGGGTGTAAAAGGGGTGGTTGGAAACAAGGCGGTGGTTGACAGAAACTTTACCGATACGCGGGTGGAGCCTGCCAAAGACCTGACGGGTCCACTGAAGTTTGACGTTCGGAAAGAAAGCCTTCCCCCGTACGCGCCGATGTCGGTATTGATCGCGGGTATTATCGCCGTGATTCTAACCCTGCTTGAAACCTACCTACCCAAAAAAGCGCGGGCGTACGTGCCGTCGGCTGCGGGCCTCGGGTTGGGATTTGTCGTGGCCGGGTTTGACAGCATCTCCATGTTTATCGGGTCGCTGATTGCCTGGTACTTGGAAAAGCGACATAAGAACTTTGCCGAGCAGTTTACCCTCGCGGGCGCAAGCGGCATTATGGCCGGCGCGTCGCTCATGGGCATTGTGATTATCGTCCTGTCGCAGGTCATCCCCCTCCTCGCCACGCCCTAGTCCTTAATCAAGCGATAACCAGCCACGACGTTTTTACGAAGCACGGGTTCAGGTCTTGTCGCGAGGTATGGGACACCCTTGCCCGGCGCTGCATGGAAAAGCGAATAGCGTGGCGCTTCAGGTTCTCTACATGGAGTTCTGTGGCGGTCGCAGCCAAGACGAAAACGTGAGACCGGCGAGACCGGTGATTGGTATGTTCCAATCACCTGAAGCCGCCAAAAGCTGCCTGCTGGATTTCTTCGAAACGCTAACGTTTTTCAGACTCTCCCGATGCTTATAAGCGTCTCCATTGTTCTTATCGCTTGATTTTGGCCTAGTTTCCAGTGAACTCAGGCATGATGCCAACGTTGCCGTGGTCGATGTTTTCGCGCTTGAGAACCACCGAAACGGTGCGCCACAAGATCTTTAGGTCGAGCGCAAAACTCAAGTTATCCACATACCAAACGTCGGCCGCGAGGCGCTCGGACCACTGGGTAGAATTGCGGCCGTTGACCGCGGCCCATCCGGTTAGACCGGGCCGCACTTCGTGGCGCCGAGCCTGCTCAGGCGAGTAGAGTGGAACGTATTTGACAAGGAGAGGGCGAGGCCCGACAAGGCTCATATCGCCGTTCAGAATGTTGAACAGCTCGGGCAACTCATCAAGGCTTGTGGCCCTCAGAAACTTACCAAATGGGGTGAGCCTGTCGTTGTCGGGAAGGAGTTTACCATCGGGACCGCGCTCGTCGGTCATGGTACGGAATTTATAAATGGTAAAGGGCTTGTGGTTTTTGCCGGCGCGCGGCTGCTTAAAGACCACCGGACTGCCGAGTTTGGTTTTTACAAGAACGGCAACTCCGGCGAGGACCGGCGCAAAGGCGACGAGAGCCGTTCCACTGACGGCGATGTCGAGCGCTCTTTTTCCCACTTTTTGATAAAAACTCGGCCGGCCCATAGCTGGCCGAGTTCTTACCACGTTTTGGGGGATGGGGGTTGATTACTGTTGCGAACGGCGGCGACGGAGAAGGAGCAAGGCCGCAAGAACCGACCCCAGCGCGGCGAAAGGCGCTTTGGGGGAGGAAGGATCGCCGGGCACGGAGCAGGCGCAGCCGCCCGCCGGTACCACCCCATCGGCATTGCTCGTGACAAGGATGGTCACAGTGTCGTCGTTTTCGAGGCCGTTGGCGCTCACTTTCACCGCAAATTGAAGCTCCGTATCGACATCTGCCGAGGGTGCAACAAATGTGGCGGTAGCTCCATTGGTACTGAATTCAACCTGCGGACCTGAAAGCTGCGTCCAGCTGAAAGTCAACTCGTCACCGTCGGGGTCGCTGCTGCCGGAGGCGTCAAGGTTGACTGTGGCTCCGGGCGCCACCGTTTGGTCGGCGCCGGCCGCGGCGACCGGCGCTTTGTCAACCGAGGGATTGCAGCTCTGCGCATCGGTTTTGACGGTGGGGAACGGCGAATTGGCGATGCCTTCAAACGCAACGTCGTCAATAAACCACCCCTCGTCGGCGGCGGCCTGGTCAGACCCGATGCGGAACCTCACCTGCACGGTTTTGCCGGCAAACGACGCTCCGAGGTTGATCTTTACGTCGTCAAAGTTGGGGTAAGACTTGTTGGTGTCGGTGTACCCCATGCGGTCGGCGAGGGGGTTTTCTGCGAGGTTTCCGATTTGACCGGTGTAACCCGGATCGCCGAAGTCTGAAACATCTTGCCACGAAGCACCGCCGTCGGTGGTGATCTCAATGACGGAACCATCCCAAAACACGATGGGCGTTTGCGGATCTGTGGGGTCTTCGTTGCTGGTTTCAAACTTGTGGCGGTGCCTGAATGAAAGGGTCAGGTTTCCACTGTCGGCGACCTGAACTGCCGGGGAGACGAGCGCTGTGTTGGAAAGTGTGGAGTAGTCAACCCCATGCCAGTAGTGGTTTCCAACAGCGTCGGCGTCGCGATTCCAGATTTTTTCGGAGTTGTCACCTTCAAGTGTCCAGGCCTCAATGTCGCTCTCAAAGTCATCTTTTTGAGCGGTTTCGGCTGAGTTGTCGTAGTGTACACGCGGAGCTTTTTTGGTGACGATGTTGGGGTTGCACGCTGCGGCGTTTTCTACACTGATGGTCAGATCGATAATGGTGGAGTTTTTCTGTTTCGGGTCGATCTCAATATCAAACGACACCTGGGCGTCGGAGAAGCCGGGTAGATCTGCAATGGCAACGTCCGTCCCGTTGGGGAAGGTAACTCCCGCGGTGGTGGAAGATACCTTAACGATGGTGTCGGTGGCCGCAATAAACCCGAAGTTATTGAGAGAGACAGTGACCTTACCGGTTTCGTTTGCGTCGAGAAGGCCGTCGTTGTCACAGCTTTTTGTGCTGTCGTCGAGGGTGATGCTCGCAACGGTCACGGCGGGTGCAACGTCATAACTTTCTACCACGCCTTCGTTGTCAAACGAGTCTTTGGGAGGTGAAACGGCGCACGAACCCGCACCGCGTTTGGCAAACCCTTGAGCAATGAGGAGGGCATCTTCAGGGTCGGCGGCGAACGCTGCGGCGATAATGGCATCTCGCTGCTCGGTGAAGGTCGGCTCCACAGGGGCGAGTTTCATCCCACCTACCACGTAGTCGGCCATGCGGCGGCGAGCCTCGTCAAACGAGTATTTGGGGGTTGCCAACTTGGATTGTTTGAGAATGGAGACAAACCCCTCAAACATCATACCGCACCAAACTTCACCTGCGTTATGCGTTTCAGCGTTGTCGGGATAAACCTCAACGATCGGCGCGGTGTCAGGCAGAGGCTCGCTTGTCATGATGTGCTTGAAAGTGAGCGGATTTTTGGTCATATCGACCGAATAAGGCATGCGCCTCGTGCCAAAATACGCAGCATCGGGGAAGGCCTGTGTGGCGTAGATCGAGTCTGAAAACACGCCGTCGAGGTTATCGGTTTCTCGCAGTTGGGTGGTAAGGGCGAGGAAATCTCCCCATCCTTCACTTTCTGCCCCGCACTGGTTGAGCCCACACGCGACGAGGCGGTGGTGAATGTAGTGGCCCCACTCGTGCGCCACGATCAGATTATCAATTATGCCGTCGGCCTCAACGCCGGGGGTGCGTTTCATTGTAACGGAAACGCTGCCGTTCATGAGGGCGGTTTTGAAGGCGTTTCCCTGAGCGAGCGAGACACTCAATACAGGAATGTTTACTTGAGGGAAGTTGGAAGCCGGCATAAACGGCGGCGTTCCCGCAGCGTTGTTGGCAAGCACCATACCCACCGCACCCGCCGCTTGAACGTTGATCGCTTTTTCGTGAAAGGTACATGTTCCGCGATCAACGAGAGCGATCTTACCGGTAATGTCGTTGGTAATGTCTTCACACGCATTGGTGTTGACAGCCACGCCGTCGTTGACGAGGGCGAGTTCACCGGTGAGGTCAAACCCCTGATTTCCAAACTCAGCCCCGCCTGTGGCAAGTTGGGTAGGATCGTTTCCAACGGTGAGATAGCGGTCTTCCTTACCATCCCACACGTACATTTGCATGCGGGGCGACACGCCGTCTTCGGGCGTGGACATGTTGGCGTTGTTTGAAGCGCCGTCATCAAACGCGTCCTGCGCTTCGGCCCGGAGCGGGTCATTTCCAAAACCGCCTCGACCAAAGTTGTCGGTTTGAGCGTTGCCTGCCGCCTCATCAAACCCTGAATCATACCAGTAGTCATGCAGCCAGTTGTTGACGTAGAAGAGCTGCGTGACAGCCGCCATTTCTTGATCTGTAGAATCGGTTGGGCCTTTGGTCACATCATAAACGCGGTCAAACTCGCCGGGTGCGGTAATGGTCGCCCGAACATCGCCGCCGTTGGGACCGTTGGAGTCATCGTGGTCTGTGTACGCATCAACGTTGTTGCCACGGGAGTTGTTGGCGTCGGGCGCAAGCCACGGGTCGGCGAACTTGTTAAACCCTTCCATGCTGACGAGCGCCGGGGCAACGTAAGCTGGAAATGACCCGTCGGGGACGCCGGTGGGATGGGGAGTAAAGTCGGCAATGGGACCGTCAAGCGGACGCATGTCACCCGCGGTGTCGGCCCAAACGCGGTATTTAAACGCTGCTTCTGAGGTAAGGTTTTGACGGCGCAGAAGTGTACCTTTGTCTGCGGAGACAACATAACCGTACACATCTTCGTGTCCGGGTTTTTCAGAAGCAAAAATTTCTAGATAATATGCAGAAACAAGTTCTTTTCCGATGGGGAAGTACACTTTGCGAGCGCGCGCCGGCTGCGTGAACTGAACTTGGGTAGGTCCGCCCGCGGCGGCCGGCTTCATGTCAAAACGGAACCACTCGCCTTTTTCACCCGCGATGTTTGGAACAAGGATGGAGGATGGGAAGGTGGTGGAGTATAAATCGGAGAGGGCGCGGGCAACTGCTCCGGCGGGCGGTAGCGAGAAAGATTTTTGACCCTTGAGGGTAGAAAATCCCTGCGGGTGGAGACTGCCCGAAAGCGCGACGAGCGACAGATCACGGCGCATGAGAACTTTGACATCATGCCTGTAGAGGGGCACTTCTGACACAGATTGGCGGAACACCACAATTACGCCTCCGCGACCGGTGTCGTGCACCTGCGTCACCTTGGCCGAGAGCACCGCGCTCTCGTCTGCACCATAAAGGGAAGCGTACGCCGCGAGATGGGCGCGAGCCGCAGCCTCGGCGGACAAGCCCGCAATGGGAGGTGCGGATCGCTCTGCCCAAACGAAAGCGGGTAGACCGGTGCGCGGGTCTACCGCGGAGACTTGAGCGGGAAGTGTACTCTTGGGAAGGGTAGCCTGGGGCGCCGCCTTCACGTTGGAGTAAGATGCATCAAAACTGTGCAAGTCTCGGGCGTGGGCAGCCCCCGCGGTGAGAAGCACAAGAGACGAAAGCAAACGGAGAGCACGCTTCATTCGAACGACCTCATCGTGAGCGTTGCGTGTTTGCACGTCTCAGGCGGAAGGTCGAGCGCAGAATTTAAAAAAAGTGATGATGAAATTAGGCGGAACGGATCTTTTGGACGTGTTTGCAATGTTCCGTTTTCCTTTTGGCCGTCACCCGGCTAATTTCGGTGGGAGATGTGTACGCATGAACGTTGGCGAAGTCCGGGAGCAATTCGACACCGTCAACACGTTCCAATCGCCATGAGCGTCGTCCTCGGGCTGGGCGTGTCAGCCTGCGAACCCGATGCCTCGTCGGGGACAGGCGGAAGGAGCGGTTCGTCCACAAGCTCGACGGGAGGAAGTTCGGGCACGGCCACCGGCGACGCGGGCTCGACATCGGGCACGGGAGGAGACGCGGGCTCTACCCAAACGGGCACCTCTTCGGGTTCGGGCGGCTCAGCAGGTGCTCTCCCCACGTTTACCACGTCGGTCATTACCAATCGCCATCGATTCATACCGGGGCAAATGTTCGGCGGATGGGGCCCACATTTGGGCCACCTGATTCGATCGTTGGCTCAAGATGAAAGCACCGCACTCTACTGGGTGGACGATGCCTGTTCACAAGCCGGCGGGCCGGCCCCCGTTTGTGACGTGCTCCACAATTCTACCCTGGGTACCTACCGGTTGGATGCCGCTGGCTGGACGGCGTTGCAGGAGGTGACCCTTCCAGGGAAAATTCAGCAAAACACCGGTACGATTGAGCGGGAGGGTACACTTTACACGTACGGTGTGGATGTAGAAAGCCATGTTGTGCGAGAGTGCTCGTTTGACACGACCGCTTCCGTCCAAACGTGCACAAGTCTACCCTTCACGCTTGACTCCTATGCCAACTACATAGGAGCTGCTATTTCCCCGCAGGGTTACCGCCTTGTTCATTGGACGGACGTGGTGGACGGGGGCGGTGGGAGTTTTGAGTTTATCATCAACTACGGTGGCGGGTGGAACGGCCCTCGCAAAGGCTCAGCGGCGGGCTACAATGACGCCTCGTACATTCATATCGCATTCCAAAAAAATTCAACCCTGTTTACCATGCACGGTCAACTTGTGTCGGGTCTGGCGCCCAACTGGTCCTTTCTTGGCGCGGTGGGCGACGGAGATTTGGCGCAGGATCTACCCGTCACATGGTCCAATGCGCTGGCGGCGCCACAGGGCGATACGGTGGCCTCAACAAACGATATTCATATCGATCCCGTTTCGTCGGACACGCACCTTTTTGCGCGGGCCACGTCAGGCGCCGCGCTTTATTACTTCCGCCCGAACGGGGGGAGTTGGTCGGGCCCGCTTTTCACCTTACCCTCCGCCTATCGAGTTCGCTTTTCTGCTTCGTCCGCCGGGTTGGCCATGGCGTATGGTTTAGCGGGCAAAGGGCTTTTCTACCGCCTTGCACCATCCCCGACGCCGGGTGAGCCGATCGATTGGTCAAATCTGGTTGAAACGGCGGTGCCTCTTCCTCCCGGGTATGAAAACGTCGTTGCGATCTACCCAGAATCTTCGGTTTACCAGTCCGCGCCGGTGGGCGGCTTTCATTTGGCAGTGGTGGGTGAAACTAAACAGAACGAGGTGCTGTTTGTGGCCATTCAACCTTAGTGGGGCACACTGGAATCTACACTCGAACGGTGGACAGTTTTGAGAGCAGAGTTTCAAAGTGAATGCGGCGTGAATCACCTTCGGGCAAAAGCCGCAATTCAGTAACCAGCGCCTCTTCGGCGGCGGGAAGATTATTGGCCATTCGATAAAACGCGGCTTTCAGGTAGTGTACACCTGTGTGTACACCCACGGCGCGCTCCAACAAATCGCAGTACCAAAGACCGCGCGCCGCTGTTTCAGGCCCCTCCTTCCATGCCGCGGCGGCCATAAAAAGGTGGTAGGCGGTAAACCCGCCGAGATGCTCTTTGAGTGCTGTTACCGTGGCGGGGGGCAAAGGCGTGGCAGGCCAATCAAGCAGGCTCATCCATGTCTTCCCATAGTCAAATGGATCGCCAAGCTCCAATGCCGCCGGCAACGCCGCACGAGCGGCGGGCAAGTCACCGCTGTTGAACGCCGCAGTAAACTCTTTCCACAACGGAGCGCGCAACACTTCGCGAAACAGTTCAGGTTCGTCTTGAATCAGCGCGCGAAGGGTGGCTTCACTCACCGGCGATTCATACGTTGCGCCTTCGTCAAAGTCTTCACGGTAAAAGGTACCCTCTCGACAATAATAGCTCGAATGACAGCGTGAGCCGCCGGTTTGCACCGAGGCGCCTTGGCGCATGTAGTGCAGAATTTGCTCTGTTTCGGCTGGTGACCAGGGCATGGGCGAAATGGTAGAACGGGAGGGCCCTTCTTTCAATCGCCGCATGATGGTAGGCGAGTATCCCAGCCGATATTTCTCGGCTTTCTCAAATCACTAATCTTCTGATTTTACTCACGATTCAAACCAATTGGTGCTCTAGAGCACCGAATAGGTTGATTCCGTAACCAAACGGATAGTTTAGTTGTGTACTCGAACAGGCAAAAGCGAGGCAGAAACGTGAGGCCCGAAGCTCCCACCACGTGACAGACACCCAGTTCGGATCGCGGAGTGAGGGGCCCCGCGGCCGACTTGCTCGGCGCGGGGAGCGAGGGCGCGAGCCCTCGCTCCCTGGGTAAAGAAGCTAGAGCACCCTGAGATTGTTGAAGATTTCCAATATTCACAAACTGCTGAGTTCATTCGCGATTCAAGATGATCGGTGCTCTAGAAGGACTTGAGCACGCGGACGCTGGATCCAAGCTCAATGGAGCCGAAGCCGGCAGGGATGGTTCCCTGTCCACAAACATCGGGGCAGGCATTGCCAACAAGTGAACACGAATGCCGACAGCCACCGTACCAAGCTCCGTTGGTAGACAAGTGGAGCGCCGTTTCAGGATCGGCTGGGCTACCTTCCCACATGGGATCGGGTGAAGCTAACAGGTGGGGTGCCACAGAATAGGCCGAAACGCGGCCGCTGGATGTGGCTACGTATACCCATGCGTTTCCGTAGAAAGTACCGCCGTCGACAACCACTGTTTCACCGATCACGTTGGATTGGAGGGGTAGATTATAGGTCCAATACCGCGGGCCTGCCACGCCGCCTCCCCCTTCAAAACTGGGGTTGGAAGTGTCGGTCAGGCGCAGGGTTCCGCCGATTGGAATGCGCGGGACGGCCGCGAATTGGGCGGGCCAACCGCTGTCGCCGCTGCCAAGATTATCAATGCCTTGGAACGTGGCAAAAACCATACGCAGCGAGTCGTCAAACCAGGCAACGCTGTAGGGATACCGGCCGGGTCGCGAAGGCATGGAGAGTTGATTGCCAAATGTCTTCCATGTATTGGTGGGGACATCCAAGACGTACACACGATCGCAGCCGACCTGGGTGTCGACAGTGGCACCGCCGGCCGACTTGATTTGGTCGAGGCAGGTGGAAGCGAGGCGACCTCCCACGGCGAGCCTTGTTCCATCGGGCGAAAGGGCCATGGGGCCAAGGCCAGACGCGGCGCCGGGGGGAGCCAGCCATTGGCGTGTGGCGAGCGCGCTGCCGTCGCACGCGGCAATGGCGGGTAGACTGACAGATGCGAGCGCTCCACTCAATGGTGAAACCTGACGAAGAGAGATCCATACCTTTGTCAGATCGTTGGCGACAACCACGTCGTAGGCGCCTTGACCGGCAACCTGCGCAACCGAGAATCTGTCACATTGGGTGTGGGTCGTCAGATCGTAGACGATGAGTTCACCGGTGCCGGGTGTTGCGGCCAAAATCAGCTCTTTTGCGGCCACGTTGACAACGGCAAGACCCTGAATGTCGCTCACACCTGAAAACGTGAGGCGGGTAATACCATTGGCATCGTTTCCGTCGAGGTCCACCTCTGCGCCTTCGCGAACGCCGACGATCTGACCATTGCCATTGGAAACAAGCAGTCTACCCTCCGATGCCGGGGCAAGGTCGCGGGGTAAGTTACCCACAGGGACGGCCGGCCCTTGAAGGTTGAACTGCATGGAGTTGGCGGATGGAGTCGTTTCAAGCCTTTGGAGGCCGGCGTTGGTCACAGCCACCAAGTTGCGACAACCGCAGCGCCGTCGGGCAAGCGCGAGGGTGTCGGTGGTACCCGTTCCCGCTTCGTACACGTAGGGGACCGCGTTTGGGTCGGAGGCGGTATAATAGCATAGGGGTTGCGCGTTGGTGTCGTAGCTTTGGGCGTCTTTCCCAATGCGCAGAAATGGAGCGATCCATTCTGCGCAGGCGTCGCAAGCGGCGGCTCGCTCCAGAGTTGTTTCTGCGTTTGTCACAATGGCGGGTATGGCAGAGAGGTTGGCGGCGGTGATGGCGTTGCACAACTGGGGCGCGCGCGATGCATGGAAGGCCAGTGCGAGCGCACCGGCATGATCGTCGGGTGCGGGCGGCATGAGTTGAGCAGGCAACTCAGGATCGATAAAAGGGGCGAGCGGGTCGTTGGCGCCGAGGTTGACGGGAGAGCAACCCGGCCCGCCGGCCGCTGTATAACAGGCGTTGGGCTCAACGCTCAGCATTGTATAAAGCCCTTCTGCGGCTTTATAGGTGAACGTTTGGCAGTTCTGGAGTTCATCACAGAATTGCTCGTTGTACTCAAACGACGATGGGATGTAGAAATTGGCAAGTTCGGTGGTGTTGGCTTTGTCCGGCAGCTTTGAAGCTACCCAGGCAGCGTGTCGAACTTTTCCATAGTCGTTACGCGCCGTCGATTCGATGGAGTCTGGAATGTCGCCAACGAGCACGGCGAGCGCCTCACCCACGGCAGGGAAGGTGTCTGTGGCGTCGATCCCTTCATGCATCGCGCGGTTTGTAACGCGTGGGGCCTGACATGCTGTTGCGTTGAACATGGGGGGATCGCCCGTTTTCGGTCCGAGAACAGGCGAACCGAATGTGGCGTCGTCGGTGAGGGTTGTGTACACTTGACCGATGGCACCGGCGGAACAACCGAGGAGTTTTTGGGCCTGACTCTGGAGCTGCGACACGTCGTATAAGAAAATGCCGGAGCTGATATCAGAATGGGCCGGTGGAGCACCGACCACATCGTGCATGTGGAGATCTCCCACCACGTGAATCAGGTTTGCACCATCAAGCGCCTGAACGTCGTCGTCGGGGTAACAGAGTGCGTCGTGGGAGGTTACACCCTCTTCAAACAGGGGCGGATCGGACCCGTGGATGGTGCCGGCGGAAACAGCGACGATTTCGGCAACAAGGAGCCGTTGGATGCTGTCGTCTAGGGCGTTCCAGGTGAGGTCTTCAGGATCGGTACCCACGGCATCGACCACGGGGAAGTGGTCGAGGTAAGTGGAACCCCACCGTTGCCACATGTGACCCGCGCTCCACGAATCTTGGAGGTAGTGCTGAGCCACGGCTTCATAGGTGAGCGCCTCAATCTCACAGGCTTTATAGAATGTGGCAAACCGGGCGTCGCGGGCCTGTTGTTCTGCGGCGGGAGCCAAATTCCAAATTTGATTGCGAAGGTCGCGGCAAGCTTGGGCGCGGCCGACGGCGAGCGAGTGGTAATGGGTAAACCAGTTGTCACTCTGGGGTGGAAAATGGTTGGAGTTGGTGGCCCCCATGTGACTTTCAAACAAGTGGCAGGTGTGCGGGTCGCCGAAGCTACCCGACAGTTGAATGAGCGGGCAGGTTTCGTTTCCGCGTGCCCAATCCCAGAGAGCGTAGGAGAAGTCGGGGAGTTGGGCCAGTTCATCAAATGCGTACGCTCGAAACACTCCGCGCGTGGGAGAGGCCGGGGAAACAAGGTCAATGCTGCTTGTTGCGCCGTTGCCCCCAATGGCAAGGTTGGCCGACGGACCTGACAACACGGCGAGCTTCACTGTGTCGAGTGCGGAGGCGGGCAAACCGGCTTGTTGCGCCGCCAACTCAAATCCGCGGCGGTGTTCATCGACAAGTTTTTCAGGATCGCGGAAGCGACCGCGAGCCGCTTCAACCCCTTGGCAACCGCGGGAATTGGGAACAAAGGTCAACTCGGTGACCTTTTTGGTGGTGTCCTGATATTGATAGCAGATGGAGTCCCACGCGGAAGCAACGTGTGTCAGGGTGAGAACAAAGGCGCCCGCGGAAACAGCAGCCGCAGTTGTACAAAGCGCTCGCATTTTCACGGTGCACCTCCCTGAAGCATGAGGTCAACCCCGGGCATACAAATGGGAGGTTCGTATAAAACGCGTAGGTAGGCGGTGAATGGGTCGGTGCCGGCTTTGCGCTGGTTGGCATAGGCGACAAAGCAGTCATCGGCGCAGCAGGGCGCGGGTTCTGTCCAAGGTTGAGATGTGGTGCAATGCGGGGCGCTCATGAAACAGGCATCCAGCGATCGAACTCCTGCTTCGAAGCAATTGGCAACAAGATCGGCGCAGAGTTCGCGGGCCGACATTGCGTCGGGGACGTTGGGAACAACCCAGTTGATATTGGGGCCGGAAGACAGGATGGGTCTACCCATGGAGTCTTTAGGGTAACCTGAATAGTCAGGTGCCGGGGGTAGAGGCGGAATTTGTACTGCCGGCGGCGGACCCCAGTTGCCGGGTTGAGAATTGGTGGAGGTGGTAGACGAGGTGGTGCTGCCGGTTGAGCCTGCCGTTCCCGATGTTCCACCCGAACCGGCCGTTCCACCCGTGGCCATGCCACCTGTGCTGCCGGAAGAACCTGACATTCCCCCGGTGCCGGCGGTGCCGGAAGAACCTGACATTCCCCCGGTGCCGGCGGTGCCGGTGGAACCTGAATTCCCCGAGGTGCCTGCGGAACCCGCCGTCCCGGTCGACGAGGAGGAAGCCCCTGAACCGGCGGTTCCGCCCGATCCGGCGGCACCCGTGGTGGATGCACCCGTACCGGACGATGTTTGTGCCGATGTGCCGCCGTCGTCACACGCTCCCCCTGTCAGCGCAAACAGCGTTGCAAAAAGCGAGGGGAAAAGCGTCCGGCGAATGTTCGGAGCGCGCGTGTCCCGCGTGAACCGCCTGGGCATAAATGACCTCCAGTAAAAAAAGGAGGCCTGGAAAAAGCCTCCCCAGGCATACGGCACCGGAATACGGCTATGTTGTCAAGCGAAACGGAGTTCGCCGGATGGGTCTCCCCCGCCCGGCGCAGGGAGCACGCGAAGCGCGCGGAGCGAGCCGGGCTTGGGGGAGAAGCCGGCGGAGCCGGCGTGTGGGGGCAGGACAGGCTGCGCAAAGGGGCCCTCCCCCCAGGGCGCCCGGCAGGTTGGAAATGTTACCGTATTGGGATGGGATGGGTAGGGATGGGTAGATTAGCCGAGCAGGGGAAGGCCGTCGCCGGGGAGTCCCCATTGGGTGTCGAGCGAGGTGCCCTCAAGGCCGGCAACGCGTCGAAGTTCACGGTGGATGTGGTGAGGCTCGATGCGTACACCGGCTTTGTCGTCGTCGGGTAGAATTTTGGTAACGTCTTTGGGATCTACCCGCATGGGCCGGAAGCCGTCGTCGGTGGCGCCGATAACGCGATTGCCTTCAATTTGAGGGCCGGCAAGCAACATGCTGGTGGTGTTCCAGTGGTCTTTGCCGTTGCCTTCGTTGTAATAGGGCGTGCGACCGAAGTCTGACCCGACAACAACGTAGAGGTTGTTTTCAATGCCCAGTTCGGCGGCCAATTTCCAGATGTATGAATACGCCTTGAGGAGCTTCATCATTTGGCGAGATTGGTCGTTGTCGTGGGCGGAGTGAGTGTCAAACCCGCCGATGCTCATGTTGGCCGCAACCGCAACACCGGCATGGAAGGCGTGGAGCGCCAGCTGGGCCTGTTGGAGCAGGTTGCGGAAGTCACCGCCGAACGCGTTTTGGTCCAGTGCGCCGAACTCGTCGGGGAACGCTTTGGGTACGGTGACCGGGTCGACGTTGGCAAGTTCGTCCGCGAGGGCGCCGAGCGAACCCGAACCCTGGCGAGCGAGGAACAGTGCGTCCATACCCTTTTTGTGGGTGGGTAGGATTTCACGGTTGGACATGCCTTGGAGGCGCTCCGCCTGAGCCGCGTAGATGCGGCCCATTGTCTCCTGCGTGTGGTAGGTTTGAGGCGGATCGTCGGGGTTATTGAGGTTTTCAACGTTGATAACGTTGGGGTAGGCGACGCGCTGTACAACGCGAAGGTTGGCTTCTGCGCGGGCGAGGGCAACAACGCCGGCGGTGGCGTCATACCCACCGGACGACATGAAGGCGAGGGGTAGATCTTTGTCTTGCGCGCCGAATGCCGCTAAAAGCGCGGCGAGCGCGGGTTGACCGTCGAGAGGGCGACCACTCCACGTGACGCGGTTACCCACCTCGTGGTTGTTTGTTTGTGTGTCTACTCCATTGACTACCAGCAGGCGTTTGCCGTGCTCGGTAAGGAACTTTTCGCTGGAGTATAGTTCAACAACGGTTCCATCAAAGTCCTGCGCCCAGTTGACGGGTGCTGCTTTGAACGGACCCACGTCAATACCCTTTTCAAAGTGGTTGACCGAGTCGTCGGTGTACCCTTCGTCGGGGTTGGCCGGATCTTTGAGCGTTCCACCTTTGGGATCGCACAAAATCGTGGGATCCCAACCGCCGCCCGCGTTGAGCATGATCCAGAACGGGCCCTTATAGACCGGTTCGGCTGCGGAAACTGCACTTACCCCGATGGGCCCGATGGTGGCGAGCCCGGCGAGGCTGAGAAGCTTGAGTACATCTCTGCGGTTCATATTGCTTCCTTGCGTCTCGAATCGTGGGGCTTCACATCAATCGAACAGGAACCTGTAGTCCATCAGGAGGTAAGTCATGACGGCCTGCCAGGAGCGAAGGGAGTAAGACGGATCTTCGTAGATCCGCTGCTCTTCGGGAAGTTCGGCACCGGTAGCTGCATCCCACTGTCCGCGGCACCAATAGGGTAGATCGGGGTTGCCGCCGGCCGCGGCAAGCTCATGCCAGGTGTCGAGGTAGAGTTGGTAGGTTCGCTGCACTTCGGGGCTGTCTTCGGTGACGTTTTCACCAAGGATCAGGTGGTGAAGGTAGGCGATGTTTTGTTTGATGAGCGTGACCGACGCCGGCACTTCGTTACCGGCCGATTCAGGCACAATTTCGGGCCCGACGAGCGGGAAGAAACGGCGCGATTCAGGCGTTTTGGTAAAGTCCCACGCGGTGACTTTGCAGGCCATTTCATTGGCCATCCGGCTTGCGACTGCGGCAACTGTGCCGTTGGGTAACTCAAGGTGTTTGATGACACTGTTTGAGTCCATACCGCCGTAGAAGACGAAGTAGTTTTCGCCCGTTTCGCGGTGGAGCATGTCGCGTCGATATCCATCGCCGTCGTAGTAGCCCCAGTAGACCCCGGTGACCGCGCGGATCTTACGGTTTAACATTTCAGGCGTGAGGAGGCGTCCTGACCCCATGTCGGCGAGTTTTGCCTGCGAAACGTTCACCGCTCCGCTCGCGCGGAAATACGGGCTCTTGATAACCGCTTTGACAACGGTCTTGAGGTTGTAGTTGTCGGCGATGAGAGCGTCGCTTGCCTCACGGAAGAAGGCGTCTTGCGCATCCCACGCGGCGAGGCGATCTTTGTAATCGGCCGCTGTATCGTCGGAGGGGTATGCCAGCGGTTCGCGACCGGTGATGCCTGTGTACACAGTGTGCACCATGGCGATCACGAAACGCGGGTCTTTGACCATTTGCGACGCACCCCATGCGAGGCCGGCGTCGTATGAGTCAGGGGGCATTTGGTCGCCGTTAAATCCGGGCGAAACCATGTCGTTATGCCAATCGGCGTCGACATAAAACTTGGTATAATCGCCGTTCTCGCTCCAGCCGCGGAAGAAGCCTGCCACCGGGTCGATGTATTGGTGGCAGACGGAGCAGGCGAGCGAGTTCATGGTGGGGTTGTCCACCGCTGTGATTTTGGAAGCGTCGACTGGGCGCTCGCTGATCTTGAGAACATTGAACGCGAGGAAGCTCTTGAATACCTGCCTCGCTCGACCGCGGCTGCGATTGGTGGGTGTGGTGGGCCACCGAATGAGGAAAGAGCCGGTGGTGAGAACGCCCGCGTGCGGAACGGCGGTGCCGTCGTACGTTGTCAGCTTGGCTTCTTTGAACTCGTTTTCGTTTTCAGGGTTGGCAAAGCCGCCGACGCCGTAGACTTCACCGTTCCATCCGTTGACGGCCACATAGTCGGCTGTCAGGATTTCTGTAATCGGTCGCTCTTGCTGAACGACATACGCGACCAAGTTGAGCGGCTCGCGGGCGAGCGCCTTGGAGATCATTCGGCGCTGGTAGTTGTCATACCCGTTGCCGTCGCGAACATCTTGTACTTTGGGGAAATCGTCGGCATTTACAACGAAAAGACCGTCGTTATACCGGTCGAACCGATCGGTAAGGATCGAGTCGTTGAACATTTCGCGAATGCGCTCCAAAAAGAGGTCCTCTTTCATGAGGCCGTCAAGCGCTTCGTCGAGCGCCTCTTCGGAGTTTACCTTTTTAGCCTCGTCGGCAGTGGGTAGACGGCCGGCAAGGTGAATGGCCGCTTTGCGGAAGGTTTGAGCAGGGGAAAGATTGATTACCCCTTGGATGCTCTGAGTATCAACGTCACCGCAGTCGGGCGGGTTCTTGATTTTATCAACGAGGGTTTTGAGGTTTTCATACTCCTCACTGCCCTCCTCAAGAACTTCACCCCCACCGTGGCTGTCGCCGCCGATGGGCTTGACCAAGATAAGGGGTTTGCCGTCGACATCTACCCGAGAGATGTCTTCGAGCATTTTCAGGTTGACGTCCAAGAAGCCGGGATAACTCGGCGGCTGAAGGACGAACTTGGCGCCTTTTTCGAGAACAGCGACGCCTTCGGGCGTATGGCACCTCACGCACTTGGTGCTCATGAAGGTGCCCCAGACGTTCTGTTCAAAGTAGGTGCGGGGTGTTTGGCACTCGCCTTCACCACTCTCGCAACCCACGCCGGTGAGGGCGGGGATTGCGGCGAGCGAAAGCTGCGAAAAGAAGCTTCCACAGACTGCTTGACCGCATGACTTGAATGCTCGCAGAAGGTTTGCCGAGAGGTAAAGGCCGTTTGAAAATGCCTTTCAAAATAAGTGGGAGCGCACACAATTGGCATTTTGGCGAGATTGGCAAATTCGCTCGACTCTGGAATTGCAAAACGGCCAACCAAGTGGTCAGTTGCGCTAATGCCTTAGAATGAGCGCTGTTCTTGTTGTGGAGATTTTGTTGTGGAGTGGCGCTCAAAATGGCGACTGGACGTGTACCAATGTCTGTATGCCCCGTGTTACAAACTCGGCACTTGACACTGGTGGCTTATTCGCGAAAGGCGCACGCGATGCCGTGTGTCAGACGCCGCAACCGCAGCACGAGCGACGATGGCCCTTGCGACCGCAGCTTCGCTTGAGGCACCGTCACGGTTATGCGCTCTCGATCGTTCGGGTTCATCGGCCTCATCGTCTCACTTCACGCGGGTTGTGATTCACCGCCGCCGCCCGCTCCGGTACCGAGCGCGTCGGTGAGTACACTTGCCGCGCCGCCGTCCACAGCGGCAACCCCGATGGGGCGCGAGATGGTTCCGTCACCTGTGGAGACGCCGCTGCCCGCCGTCTCGAATGCTCCCGAAGCGCCTCCCGAAGTGATCGCTGCGCAACACATTCTCGTTGCGTATCGGGGGGCGAAAGGAGCGCCCGCATCGGTGAAGAGAACCAAAGCGGACGCAAAAAGCGCGCGGAGGAGGCCCTTCAAAAAGCACGCGGGGGTGATGATTTTTCCGCGCTCGTGAAGACTTATTCAGACGAGCCTGGAGCCGCGGATCGGCTCGGGAGTTTGGGAAAGTTCAAACACGAAACGAAAGTGAAGCCGTTCGCGGACGCGGCGTTCGCTCTGAAGGTGGGCGCGGTGAGCGACGTGGTTGAAACCGAATTTGGGTTTCATGTCATCAAACGAAATCAGTGAGGGGACTGCGCTGCGAAGGTACACAACGCGAAGCGCGGGGGCGGTAAACGAAGGTGCGGGCAAACAACGCGAAGCGCCGAGGACCGGCGCTTTTTTGCGTGTGAATTACTTCTTGTCGACGATCGCAAACTCGATGCGTTTGTTCTGAGCGCGACCTTCTTTGGTCTTGTTGTCGCCGATCGGTTTGGCGGGACCGTAGCCAACGGCAGTGAGCCGACCTTCGGCGACGCCGTGATCGATCAGCCACTTCTTGACCGACTCTGCGCGCGCTTTGGACAACTTCACGTTCGCCGCTTCTTTGCCGGTGTTGTCGGTGTACCCACCGATCTCCACCTTGGTGATCTCCGGGTGCTCGGTGAGCGTTTCTTTTACTTGCATGAG
This sequence comes from Polyangiaceae bacterium, assembly GCA_016712345.1. GTDB lineage: Bacteria > Myxococcota_A > Polyangia > Polyangiales > Polyangiaceae > JADJRH01. The sequence continues at coordinate 4,303,928 of JADJRH010000001.1, read as the reverse complement.
AACCGCTTCGGACGCGGCCTCGATCGGCGGAAGGTCGGCTCGCGTTACGCGGAAGTCGACCGGCGACAAGATCACGATCTGGCGATCTTTCAAGCGCACGAGAGGCTTGCAGCCGCTCGCTTTTGCATCGCTGCTCTTGACGCCCTTTTCACCGAGGCAGGCATCTTCGGCGTCGAGCACGCCGTCGCCGTCGACATCGGGATTGGCCGGAGGTGTACACCCGTTCTTTGTTGGATCTTGGCTGATCGGTCCCGCCTCTTTGGGGCATGCGTCCTTTTCGTCGGGGATCGTATCGCCGTCGGTGTCGGGGGGCGGCGGCGGCGGCGGACAACCTTTGCGATCGCTCACGTCGCTCGATTTCGCATATTCGGTGGGGCAGAGATCTTGTTCGTTGGGTACACCGTCGTCGTCGTCGTCGAGAATTGGGCAACCGTTTTTCTTGGCGTCTTTGCTCTCAACGCCGGCGGCAAACGGGCACGCATCGTTGGGCGTTGTGATGCCGTCTTTGTCGGGATCTTCAGGCGACTCTTCCTGCGAGCCGCCGGACTTGCCAACGGGCGTCCATCCGATCATGCCGGTGAATCGGAATGACGGTGTACCCACGGCTTGAGAGAGGCCGGGACCACCGGCGAGGCCGACGGTGAGACCTTCCCAAATGCGATAACGCCCACCGATGAGCAGCTCGGCATTGGTGCCGTTGTTGAGCGAGATCTCAGCGCCTTTCACGAGCGTGAAGCCGCTCGGCATGATGGGGGTGGACGCGTAAAGCTCGGGGCCGATTTGCAGTTTGTCATCGAGCAATAATGCGGCGACGCCGAAGCCGTACACGACCGAGGTGGGGTTTGTGGAGCTGCGAATGTGCATGCCCGCGAGCGCTGTGTACGACAGCGACAGCGACGGCATGAGTTTGTACCGACCGCCGAAGAGCAGATGGGGTGCGATGCGAACGGAGCCGTCGCCGGTGAACGATCCTGTGGCCTCGGTCGATCCGGTGGGAACGTACACATAGCCGCCGGCGCCGAATTGTGCCGGTCCGTCGTCGTCGCCGACGATGCGTACACGCGCGCCGATGCGCAGGTCGCCGAGCGCCGCCGATGTTGGAGCGGCCACGTCGGTTCCGTCGACACTCAGCGCGTCGCCGCCTTGAACGAGGGCGACGGGCAGCGACAACGAGATGAGACCGCGATCGAAAAGCGACAGCGATGCGGCAACGTGCAGGAACATCTGCGACGCGACCACGGAACTCGTGTCGGTGCCGTTTGAAATGCGAAGCGGCTGATCGGCGTAGTCGATGGCGACATAACCGCGGGGAACGATGCGCCCGCGTGCAAATGGTGACGGAAGCCCGAAGAAGACGTCGCCCGCAGGGGAAGGATCAAATTGATCGAGCGCGATCTTGTTGGGCACGTCCTCTTCTGCGGGCGTGTCTTGTGCCGCAGCGGTAGCGGCGAGCAACATTGTGAGGGCACCCACGGACGAAGCCGTCAGGCGGGCGAGCTTTGCCTTCATGGCCCGCATCCTATGCCGGGCGGTTACCAAGCTGCAATTGCGCGGAGCAAGCTCGCCTCATGGACGGCTTTTTGGCACATGGTTGGAGAGATGGCGCCGGTTCGGCTATGCTGTCAATGCTTTGAGCGCCCCCCTTGCCGATACGTCTGTCCCCGTGGCCGAAGGGGATGTTCTCGCCGGGAAATATTGCGTCGAACGCGTCCTCGGCCAAGGCGCCATGGGCGTTGTGGTTGCCGCGACGCACCTTCAGCTTCAGCAACGCGTTGCAATCAAGTTCCTCACCGGCCGCGCAACGCGCGAGGTGGTCGGGCGTTTTCTTCGTGAAGCCCGCTCGGCGGTAAAGCTCCGCAACGAACACGTTGCCCGAGTCATCGACGTCGGCGAACTCGAAGGTGGCCTGCCTTACATGGTGATGGAGTACCTGAGCGGTCAGGATCTCCAGCAAGTCAGCAAAGCGGAAGGCCAGCTCTCGATCCACGAAGCGATCGGGTATGTGCTTCAAGTTTGCGAAGCCATGGCCGAGGCCCACTCGGTGGGCATCGTGCATCGCGATCTCAAGCCGTCGAACCTGTTTCTCACAACGTCGTCCGACGGCTCAAAAATGGTCAAGGTGCTCGACTTCGGCATCTCCAAAGAAACCAACGAAGCCGAGGGCGAAGCGGGCATGTCGCTCACCCGCACAGAAGCGGTGCTCGGTTCGCCGCTCTACATGTCGATCGAACAAATGCGTTCATCGCGCGACGTGGATGCGCGCGCCGACATCTACGCGATCGGCGCGATCTTGTATCAGCTCCTCACGGGTCGCGTGCCGTTCGAAGCGCAAACATTCCCTGAACTCATTCTCAAAGTTGCGAGCGAAGAACCGCCGCCTCCTTCATCCATCCGCGCGGATATTCCGGCCGCGCTGGAGCAGGCGATTCTGCGTTGCCTGGAGAAAGACCGCACGAAGCGCTTCGCCAACGTCGGCGATCTCGCGGCGGCGATCGCGCCTTTTGCTCTCGACGAACACATCGGCTCGGCGGAGCGCGCGTTGCGAACAATCGACAAGGCAGCGGGCGGCCCCGGATCCACCACATTGAGCCCCGCCGCGCTGCGAGCCACGCGGAGCAGCTTGCCCGGCTCGGCCACGCGCACCGCATCTTCGTGGAGTGCAACCACCGGCGGCGATCCGCGCTCGGCGCGGATGAAAACAATCGGGCTTGCGGTGACGGCACTCGTTTTAGGTGCGGGCTCTGTCATGGCGCTGGTGGTCTTCTTGTCGAAACCGCCCGCAAACGCAGCCACGGCCAATGGCTCTGCGAGCGGCTCGCCGACAACGGCAAGCGCAACGGCAACCGCGTCGACGGAGGCAATGCCATCCCTTACTCCGGTGGTTGTGCCCGCCCCGTACGAACCGCCGACGGGTGCCACCACGCAGCCCACGGCAAAACCAACAGCCACGGCCGCTGCCACTTCGGCCGACCCAAAGTCAACCGCAAAACCCGCCCAACCCACATCGGCGCCCACATCGGCGCCTCCGCCAGCAACTACGCCGCCGCCCGCGACAACTCCGGCTCCGGCCCCAACCCCAACGGCCACCCAAACGCAAAAGAAGAACGTGCTTGATATCGATATCAAGTAGGCTCTCAAATTCGGTTTGAACGTCCTCGCGTTGCCGATCGCTTCTTCGTCGATCGGATGGCGCGCGGCCCCACGGTTTTCATCATGCGATACCGCACGCTCGGATCTGCCCTAGGCTTCGTTGCAGTTGGATTGTTCGCCGCTCATTCGGCCGCGCAACCCGCGCCGAGCGCATCGGCTAAAGCACCGCCGGCGCCCACTGCAAAAGCACCTCCGCCGGCAACAGCAGCCCCCGCAACAGCGGCGCCTGCAACCACCGCAGCTCCGGCTGCGAGCGGTGCTCCCGCCGCCGGATCGGCCGCACCCCAAGCGGCCCCCACAGCGCAGCCCACAAAGCCGCTGGCCGAATCGCTCACGGGCGTGGCCAAAGCGGAATATGAGGGCGCCAAGATCCTTTACGTCGACAAGGACTACGCAAGCGCGATCGCCAAGTTCCAACGCGCTTACGAGCTGTCGTCGGATCCGCGCCTTCTGTTCAATATCGCGGTCTGCCAAAAGAACCTTCGCAAGTACTCCAAGATGCTCGCGACCATTCGCCGTTACCTCGAAGACGGCGCTGCGATCCTCACGGCGGACGACAAAGCGCAGGCGCAGGAGATCGTAAAAACGGTTGAAGCGTTCGTGAGCGAACTCAAGCTCACCGTCGACGAAGCCGACGCCGAAGTGTACATCGACGACGAAAAGCTCGGCATCACGCCTTTGGCCAGTCAGGCGTTCCTTGATGTCGGCGTTCGCAAAATCACCGTCAAGAAAAAGGGCTTCAAAGACTTCGTCAGCACCAAACAGGTGCCGGGCGGCGGCCCAATCGCTCTTGATGTGCGCCTCGAAAAAGAAGTGCACCGCGGCAAACTGCTTGTTACCGCGGGCGTAAACGACGTGATCTACATTGACGGCAAAGTGTACGGGAGAGGCAAATGGGAAGGTTCGCTGCCGAGCGGCGGACACACTCTCAAGGTGTCGGCTCCAGGCATGCAAAACTATCAGTCTGAAGTGGTGATTCAAGACAACCAGACGCGACGGGTTGACGTAACGCTCAATACCCAAGCAACCGATTCAACAACCACGATCCTCTGGATCGCGGGCGGCGCCGCGGTTCTCGCGGGTGCCGCCGTGAGCGGCGCATTGCTTTTCCAACCGCCCAAAAACCCGCCGGTGGAAGGCAACTTCGGCTCGGGCACCGTGCAACTCAACTACGGCAAGTTTGGATTTGGATTTGGAGGCGCGAAATGAAAAAGCGGCACCTCGGCGCAGCACTTTTTACCATGGCCAGTGTCGCCGCTCTCGCCGGCGGCTGTGAACCGGCGCCTCTTGGTCAGTTGGTCGTCATTGTCAAAACCGACATGGCACCTCCCAAAGACTTCAACAAACTCAGAATTGAAGTTTTTAACGAAGGCAATCTCAAATTCCAGTTTGAAGGGCCCGTTCCCGGCGATCCGGGCGATGAAGCGCGCATCGTCCTCCCGAGCACCCTCGGCTTGGTTGCTCCCGAAGATCCCACCAACTCAATTCGCATTGCGATCGGTGTTCGATCGGGCGGCAAAGAAGGGCCCGTGCGCGTCGTGCGTGAGGTCGTCACCACCATTCCAATCGACCGAACAGCCATGCTGAACGTGCCAATTCAGTTCCTCTGCAAGAGTGAAGAAATTCCATTCGACAACAGTGGCAATCTCAAAAGCAGTGATTGCCCCGACGGCAAAACCTGTATTGCCGGCCGGTGCGAAGACAACGTTGTCGATTCTGCAACTCTGCCCGACTACGATCCTGACAGCCTCTTTGGCGGCAGTGACGACCCAACAAAGGGCCAATGTTTCGACGTTCAAACCTGCTTTGCAGAAGCTGAGTTGATCGACTCGGTCAACTTTGACCTCGACTCATGCAGCTTCCCTGTCCCTCAATCGATCACTGCCAAAAACCTGAATCTGGCGCTCGGTGTTGAGTCGGACGGTATCTGTAACGGCCGCGGCTGTTTCGTGGTTCTCGACGCAAACAGCGACACCGGTTGGCGCCTCAACGACGGTGAAACCAAAATTATCTTGCCGCCCGGTGTTTGCGACAACCTCAAGGGAACCGACCCATCGGGTCTAAAGGTTCTCCAAGTTGTCCAGGCATCTACCAAAGACGGTTGCCCTCAAAAGGACTTTACCTACCCAACGTGCGGCCCGTGGTCGGCGGTTCAACCCGCAGAACCTCCCCCCCCGGTCCCCACCTCCATTGCGGGAGCGCAGGATCACCCCATCGCCATCTCGCTGCTCACCACAAAAACAGGCACGTTCGCCTACTGGACCAACAATGGCAACAACTCCATTAAAGGTGCCAGTCTTGAAGGTGGGCCGCTCATTTCCATCGACGCAAATGAAGGCCCGCGCGACCTCGTCGCCACCGACAAAGCCCTTCTTTTCACGGCCGCCGGAGACAACAACCAGGGCTCTGTGTACGCATTCTTGGCGGACCCCAATGCAACAGAGAAGCTCGTCAACCTTCAAACAAATCTGTCGCAACCCGACGGGATCGCCCTTTCCGGTGCCAAGCTCTTTTGGACTGAGTTCTTGGAGCAGGGGAATGTACACATGGGCGTGTTAAACGCGGCATCTTCCGCGTTCGCATCCACCACCGTGCTAGCCACCGGTCTTTCCTACCCGGTGCGCATCGTGGCCGACACCAAATACGCATATTGGACCAACGAAGGCACCTTCAAAGACAAAAACGGTTCCGTGTTCCGCATGGATCACACCGCCCCCGGATCCCAACCTGAAAATCTAACCCCCACCCAGTTGGCCGCCCCGCGCGCCATTGCACTCGACTACAACACCGACGGCAGCGCCAAAGACCTCTACTTTGCCACTATCGCCGACGGCAACGTGTGGCGCATCACCAACGTTTCATCGGCAACACCGGGCGAACCTGAACTGTTCGCAGAAGGCTTGTTTGCCCCCAACGGCATCGCCGTTGACGAAACCAATGTGTACATCACCAACCGCGGCGACGGCACCGTTGCTGTCAAGGCCAAGTCGGCCGGTCTACTTGAGTCTCCGGTGGTAGTTGCCAAAGCCCAAAAGAACCCGGGTCAGGTTCTCATGCACCAAGGTTCTCTCCTTTGGGTAAACGAAGGGCCGTCGGCGAGCGACACCAAAGAAGGCTCGATCGTCAAGTACGACATCACGGCCGCCGGGCAATAAGATCCCGCTTCGCCGCGCACTCGTTTTCCAACATCCCATCGTCAACTCCCGAGCAGTCTCACCGCGGCGGGTTCCCTCACTCATTTTCAGCACGATCCCACGCTCCCGAACCTACCCATGTCAACGCGCCAATTTTCCACAACCTCGGACCTGACGGTTGCCACCACCCCCATCGCCGCGTCCGACAATCGTTATACTTTTGACATACCCGACGGCTGGCAACAGGGTCGCGGAGCATACGGTGGCCTTGTCCTTGCCGCACTCGCTCGGGCATTTGTGCTTTTCGAGCCCAACAAAGACCGCTTTTTGCGATCGTTCAACGCTGAAATCGCCGAACCTGTCATGCCCGGTCCCGCCGAAGTTACCGTTACAGAACTTCGCAGAGGCAACGGCTTGTCGTCGTATACAGCCACGCTTGCGCAGGGGGGCAAAAACCTTGTCCACTCCTCCGCCGTACTCGCCCGCGCGCGAAACGCCGACCCGCCTCAACTCCACATGGCTATTCCCACGCGGTCACCGTGGCGCGACATCGAACCCCTCCCCCTAAACCCCAACGTGCCTTTCGTCCCCACGTTTCTCCAACACGTGGAAATGCGCTCCATCGGCCCGCTCCCTTTTTCAGGTGCCAAAGTTCCCGTGACAGAAGGATGGGTACGCATGCGTGTCCCCACCCCATCTCTCGATGCGCCTGAAATAATCGCTCTCGCCGACACGTGGTGGCCCTCGCTTCTTACGGCTGCGAGCAGTCCCCGCCCTATGGCAACGGTGGCCTTCACCCTTCAGTACTTCCCCGCCACACCACCGGTCGACCCGGTGGTGCCGCTTTATTACAGAGGGCGCGTCGTCGCCGAGCAAGAAGGCTATTTCGCGGAGTCGCGCGAACTGTGGACGGAAGACGGTCGGCTGCTCGCGCTTAACCAACAGACAATCGCTCAAATCAAGTAACGCCAATCACGGCCCGTCCTTCGCAAAACGGCGTGACCGTTCTCGCTTCAGAATGGGCTAGAAATTGGTAAATTCGTAACCCCTAAAAAAAGCTCTTGGCAAAGGAGCAGAAGGGAGCTATCCTTCGCGCCGCTTTTTTGGCAGTCCCGCTGCTGAAGCAATCCGGTGTCGTCCAAGGGCAGGACGGAGGACTTTGAATCCTCTAATCGTGGTTCGAATCCACGCGCCGGAACCAACCTCATCTCTCCAAAAGAGCCACCCATTCAAGCAATACGCCCCGCCTCGCAACGGCGAGCAGTTCGGGCGTGATCCAGTTGACCACCAACCGGCGGCTGCGTTACCCCGATTTCATGTCGACCGCAGCACCTCCGCAGCCCGTCGTCCTTCGCCTCGCCATTGTTGCGCGGCCGGGTCAGCGGCAGGCTCTTTTAGACTTTCTACGCGAAGCTGCGCCTTACTACGAAGCGCCGGGGGGCATTCGAATGCGGCTTTTGCAAGATGCCAATCACCCGGACAAGTTTATCGAGGAGTTTGAATACGCCACTTCAGAGGCGTTTCAGGCCGATAACCTCCGAGTAGAAACCGACCCTGTGATGAAGTCATATCTTGACAGATGGCGCGCTCTCCTCCTCGACAAAGCGGAAGTGACCGTGTTCCACGACGTGACCTCCCAAATTCGATAACCTACCCACCCTTTTCAACTGCCACCTAACGGCAAACCGTCGTCTGCAATCGGGCGCTATTCGGCGGCGTACGGTTAAAAATCTACCCACGAGTGGCGCGCAAATGCCTTTCACGCATGAGCATGAAAAGAGGCGCGGCGCAGGCAAAAGCCACAAAGAAAGTCACCACAATGTACACCCAAACGTGTTTCATCCCAATGCGTTTGGCTTCGTGCACCATCCACAGGTTGACGGCGGTGGCCCCCACAACAATGTCCACCCCGATGGAGCTGGAAGCCGGGTTTGCGAACACACCTGACAAGAAGCTGAACAGCGACGTGTTTCCAAGCGCCATCCATTGCACGTTAAAATACCAAGGCCCCACCGCGCCAATCACCGCGAGCACTGCGTACACATAGATCATCCATAAGTCATGCCTGCAATTGCGCCGGGACTCAATGGTTAGACTCGTCTCGCGAAAGCGAATTTGCGTAAACGGTCGTCGCGTCTGTTCCCGACGTGTCGTGTCGAACAGGAACTCGCCGGGTCACTGACTTTGACGGAGTGCAGTTGCAGTTACCAGGAATTTGCGCGGCAACTACGGCGGATTGCCGTTGGCAACGTTGGTGAGGATGGTCTTAAACTCTGCGTATTGCAGCGGGTCGGCAAGGTTGTGTTCTGTCAGATTGTACACAGCCACAGGCACGTTGTCGGCATCGAGCACCCAAACATCCCGCCACACAACATTCCAACTTACCCAGACGTTTTGTTCTTGAACATCTTGTAACCAAGGCAAATCGCGATTCATTGTGACTGACGCATTGCCACTTTCCAGCCCAATCGCGTTTACCCCCAATATCTTTACCTCCATGGGTAGACCGGCGCTGTCCAGCTCGTTTTGCATTTGGTCTAAGTAGCCAAACTGGCTACTACAGTAGCTTCACGTACTGTGGCCGAAGTACCAGGCGCTCACCCTCATCAGGTAATCGCGCGGTGACACCGGCTGTCCGCTCGTCAGTGAGTTGGGGTTGACATCCATGAGTGAAAAATCGGGAACCGCCTGCGCCATGCCGCCGGTGCCACCGGTACCACCCGTGCTTTGCCCACCCACTCCACCCGTGCCTCCAGTTCCGCCGGCACCGCCGGTTCCGGTGGTGACCGAAGTGGAGCTTGAACTCGAACTTGAACTTGAACTGGACGTGGTGGAATCGGCCCCTCCGCCCCCGGCTGAAGACGTGGCACCGCCGCCCCCGAAATTCCAATTGGGTTCAGGTACGGGAGGGTCATCACATCCTACCGAGAGCACGGCCGCTGCGCACAGAAAGGCGGGCCCGGCAGCCCACCAAAACAAGCGTCTTGTGCTCATGTCCAAAGGTCACCTACAATTTTCAACTTTGTCAACACCCAACCGCTCAGCCCCGCGCGAAGCCTTTTCGTGGCCTCAAAAATGCCCAACGCCGCGGCTGCGTTTCTGACCGCTGCGACCGGATGTTTTCACCCAGCCAACTCATGGTAGGGTCCGCACGTGTCTCTCGAAAAGTTATTTCGTCCCGGTTCAGTTGCGGTGGTGGGTGCCAGTTCGTCGGAGGCGTCCATCGGCGCCGAGTTGATAAAAAACCTTTTGCGAGGCCCGTTTCAGGGTCCGGTATTCCCGGTTAACCCACATCGCAAGTGGGTACTTGGAATTAAAGCGTACGCAACCGTCTGTGAAATTCCAGACCCGGTAGACTTGGCGGTGATCTCCGTTCCCAAAGAGCGCGTGTTGGCCGTCATTGACGACTGCGGGAAAAAAGGGGTTGGAGCCGCTGTCATTATCACCGCGGGGTTTAAAGAAGTGGGCGGCGACGGCGTGGCGCTTGAAAACGCTCTTCGCGACAAACTCAGGCAATATGGCATTCGAGCGATTGGCCCCAATTGCATGGGAATGATCGTGACCAACCCTGAAGTTCGACTCAACGCTTCTTTTGCCGCAACACCGGCTCTACCGGGAAACGTAGCGTTTTTGTCGCAGTCGGGCGCCCTTGGTGAAGCGATTTTGGCATTGGCCAAATCGCTTGGACTGGGCTTGTCGGCATTCGTTTCGCTCGGTAATCGAGTGGACGTTTCTGTCAACGATCTGCTTCAACACTGGGCAGAAGACGACTCCACAAGTGTTGTCCTCATGTACATTGAGTCGTTTGGAAACATGCAACGCTTCCCCCTTATTGCCGCCAACGCCGCGCGAAAAAAACCCATTTTGGCGGTTAAAAGCGGGCGGACAGCTGAAGGGGCTCGGGCGGCATCTTCCCATACGGGAGCGCTCGCCTCTCGCGACCTGGCAGCCGATGCTCTGTTTGAGAAAACGGGCATTTTGCGGGCAGCTACCATGGAAGAGTTGTTTACCCTTGCTACAGCCTTCGCCTCTCAACCGCTGCCCAAAGCCAATCGAGTTGCCATTGTGACCAACGCGGGTGGACCAGGCATTTTAGCAACCGACGTGCTCGCCAGCGGCGACATGAAACTCGCGGGTCTAACCCCTGAAACCATCCAAACAATGCGTGCCGTCTTACCCGCTGAGGCATCGGTGAATAACCCCGTTGACATGATTGCAACGTCGGGCCCCGCTCAATACGAGGTGTGCGTTTCCGCAGCGCTCAAAGATCCGGGGGTAGATGCGTTGATTGTTATCTTTGTCTCCCCAATCACCATTGATTCGTACGCCGTTGCACAGGCGGTTGTCAGGGGCAAAGAACTGGCCGCCACACCTGAAAAACCGGTTCTTGTAAGTTTCATGGGAAAAGTGGCCTACGAGGAGGGCGCACGGTATCTAAAAGATCATAAACTACCCGTTTATGTGTTTCCTGAAGAGCCCGCCCACGCACTTATTGCCATGGATAAATTGCGCCGTTTTCGCGAACGGCCAATTGGGGATGTGGTCAGATTTGAGGTTGATAAAACGCGCGCTTCCGCCGCGATTGACAGCGCTCTCGCACGGGGCCCGGGTTCGCAGTTGAGTCCCATGGAACTTGCGGAGCTGCTTTCGGCATACGGTATAGCTACCCTTCCATTGGAAGTGGTAGACAGCCCTGAAAACGCTGTTCAAGCCGCGGAGCGACTGGGCTTCCCAGTGGTCATGAAAATTTCGGCCCCTACCCTTGTTCATAAGTCGGACATCGGCGGGGTGTTGCTTGACCTGAAAAGCCCAATGGAGGTCAAAGGCGCTTATTATGAACTGTCAGAACGCGCCCGAGCGCTTTCGTCTCCCCATCACTTGATTGTTCAACCCTACGCCCGAGGTGGACAAGAAGTGATCTTGGGATTTTCGTCGGAGCGAACCGCGGGCAAATTGCTGGTATTGGGCCTCGGCGGGGTGTACGTTGAAGTATTAAAAGACATCGCTGTTCGACTGTGCCCCATTACCGATGCCGAAGCGCACCGCATGATCGAATCGCTCAAGTCGGCCCCCCTTCTGAGAGGGTATCGCGGTGGCGCCCCCGGTGATATCGACGCACTGGTAGAAATGATCCAGCGCCTGTCTTACCTTGCCGAAAGCGAGCCTCGCATAGAAACCCTGGAGATGAATCCGGTGTTGATTCGCCCGGCAGGGCACGGCGTTGCGGTGCTCGACGTGCGTGGCAAGCTCCGGGAGTAGCGTCGCGAGCTTGCCCCGGATGATTGGCAGATGCGGAAATCTTCAATGCCTGCTAGCATCCATTGGTCGCACCTATTGTCTTTGGAACTTTTGTATCAGAGGAGTCACCCTATGCGTTTTACTCGGTTTTCCGTGGGCTTTGCTTTTCTTGTGCTCGCCGCTCCGCACCTTGGAGCGTGTGATGGGGAAACGACGAGCACCTCCACGGGCGGTGGCGGTTCCACAACCACCGGCGGCGGCGGCTCAGGTGCGTCCACATCGAGTAGCTCCAGCTCCAGCTCGAGTTCAACTGGAACGGGTGGAACAGGCGCAACCGGCGCAACGGGCGGCGGCGGTACGGGTGGTGTGATCGCTCCGGCAAACGATACCTGCCCGGGTGAAGTGGTCAACCTTCCCATCAACCAGTCCACAACCATCCAGGGTACACTTGTCGGTGCCAACGACGACTATACAACCTTCTGCGCCGATACAGACCCCAACCCGGGTTCACCCGACGTTGTCTACCAACTTGAGGTGCCGGAGACAACAAGCGCTACCATCAAAATCACCGGAAACGGCTTTAATCCGGCCCTATCGCTTCGCAAGCAAGAATGTGCCACTCGTTTCGCGGCAGACGCCTGCCTGTCGCTTGGCATGGGCAATGTCCAAACCAAGGTAGAACTTACCGCCGGCACGTATTGGATTGTGGTGGACAGCGCCGATTCCAACTCGGGTACATTCACACTTGAAGTTGCGTACGCAAAACCCGCCTGCGGTGACGGCATTCTAAATGTCGGCGAGCAGTGTGACCCGGTGGTTGTTTCCAACGACGACGGTTGTATCAACCCGGGCATGGCCAATGGATGCAGCTTTGGCGAAGCGCCGCCCGACCCGGCAATTGTAACCTGTCCAGGTGGTAAGATTACCATCGCTCCGGGTGACTCATTTATTCTCGGACCGTACAACAACGGCGCCGGCAACAGTGCCAACGAAAACGAAATTGTCGACCCGCAGGGTGATGGCACCGGCCCGTGTACATCGGCCGCTTACGGTCCTGAAAACGTGTTTAACGTGGTCCCAACGGGGGCCGGCACATTGACAGTGACCATTGGCCATACTGAAAACGGGGTTGATGCCTATTGTGCCAATCCCAACAACGTTTGCGGTGACTTTATCATGTACCTCCGCGAAGGCATGTGCAGCGGCGGTGCTCAACTCGCCTGCGACGATGTTGACGAGACAAACGGGCTTGAAGTGATCAGCGTGCAAGCGCCCGTCACTGCTTCCACCAACTACTTCCTGTTTGTCGACTCTTACCAAGACGATCCCGTCAACCCCATGTTTGGTCCTTACCCCGGACCTTACTTCCTCCAAATCTCCCTCCAGTAAACGCCCTTTAGCTGATGCAAGCCTATTGCAGCCTAAAATACAAAAAACTCTGTGGAACTCCGTGATCTCCGTGCCTCCTAGGTAACTTCCCTTTAGCGGAACGTTCTGCAAGGCACGGATCCAGTCTTGTCGAGACGTTTGGGACACCCTTGCCCGTCGCCAAGCGGAAAAGCGAACAGCGTGGCGCGTCGGGTTCTCCAGATGGAGTTCTGTGGCGAGCGCAGCCACGACGAAAACGAGAGACCGGCGAGACCGGTGGATGGCGACGTGATGGACATCTCAAGTCGCCGGACCTCCCAGAACGGGCTCTTTTCTGCTGCATCGACAACTCAACCGCAACGAGTTACTCGCCGTTCGAATGAGGCGCATGCGCCGCTGGGGAACTCCTAGGTAACTTCCCTTTAGCGGAACGTTCTGCAAGGCACGGATCCAGTCTTGTCGAGACGTTTGGGACACCCTTGCCCGTCGCCAAGCGGAAAAGCGAACAGCGTGGCGCGTCGGGTTCTCCAGATGGAGTTCTGTGGCGAGCGCAGCCACGACGAAAACGAGAGACCGGCGAGACCGGTGGATGGCGACGTGATGGACATCTCAAGTCGCCGGACCTCCCAGAACGGGCTCTTTTCTGCTGCATCGACAACTCAACCGCAACGAGTTACTCGCCGTTCGAATGAGGCGCATGCGCCGCTGGGGAACTCCGTGTTGATTACGACGTGTCAGGAATCGAGACGTCTCAAGTCATTGCGAGGCGGCTGAAGTCCAGTGAAGTGAATGGAGCCGCGATATCGACGCCGCCCAACTCCCAGATTGCCTGTCAGAATACTTTTCGCAACAGTTCCGAACACAACCACGTCAGATTTTAAAACGGCCGGCGAACCAAGCTCCGGAGGTTTCAAAACGTGGTTGCTCCCCATCCGGCCTCGCAGGGCTCCGGCCAGGCCCTTGACTTAACCCATTCCCAGGCTCTTCCCAGAACTTCGCCCAAGACGATCTCCACTGCCCTGGTTCACGCCCTTGAAGACCTGGGCATTCAAATGTCGTTTGGGGTGATCGGCGGAGCGATCAGCCCGTTTTGCCATGCTCTGAATGAGAGTTCCATCCAGTACCTTCATTTTCGACATGAAACGGGAGCCGCTTTTTCAGCGCTTGAAGCTTCACTCGCCACGGGTAGACCCACTCTTGTGTTTACCACCGCGGGTCCGGGCCTGACAAACGCCCTGACAGGTATGAGCGCCGCGCGTTGGGACGGCGGGCACGTGTTGCTTGTGTCCGCCTGCACTTCCCTACCCCATCGAGGCCGCGCCGCAACGCAGGAAACCGGGCCGCATACGTTGCCTTCCATTGGGATGTTTCTTTCAGGTCCGCCGTTTCACCACGCATCGATTCTTGATCATCCCGCCGGCCTTGAACCCCTCGTAGCCGAACTTTCGCGCGGATTTTCGCGGCGTGATGGGTATGTGGCGCACGTGAGTCTACCCATTGCCATTCAAACAGAAAAAGTATCAAAAACGGTTTGCGTGCCGTTTAAGCAGCGCCATCCGCGCGTGTGCGCACGTGAAGTGGCCGAACACTACGCTCAAATGCTTCAGGGGAAAAAACTGGCCATTTGGCTCGGCTTTGGGGCTCGAAAGGCATCGAAACCCATTTTGGAATTTGCCGAGTTAACGTCTGCCAAAGTGATCGCTTCTCCCCGAGGTAAGGGAACCTTCCCAGAGGATCATCCCCTTTACGTGGGAGTCACAGGGCTCGGCGGAGACTCGGATGTAGATAGTCGTTTTGCGGAAGATCCGCCGGATTACACGTTGGTGCTCGGCACTCGAATGGGGGAAAGCACATCTTTCTGGGCAGGCGAGTTGACTCCCAAAGAAGCCTTTATTCACATTGATGTGAACCCGGCCGCCTTTGGTGCGGCGTTTCCCGGCGCGGCAACACACGCTGTTGAATCGGATGTGGAAGTTTTTTTGGACGCGCTCTTACAGGCATGGACTGCCAGTCCGGTATGTTCCCATCGGCGTCATCGGCCTCCCCGCGCCCAGGTACCCCCACGGCAGACGGGTCCGGTGCGCCCGCAGGTGCTTTTTGACACCGTTCAAAGCGAGGTGGTTGACAAGTCCGACTCCATTGTCCTCGCAGAAAGTGGAAATTCGTTTTGTTGGGCTACCCACCTGCTGCGCTTTCAAACACCGGGTAGATATCGGGTCAGCACAGGTTTCGGTTCAATGGGGCACGCCACAACGGGTGTTGTTGGAGCCGCCCTGGCGACTGGGAAAAAGGCGTACGCCGTTGTTGGGGACGGCGCAATGTTGATGTTGAGTGAAATATCCAGCGCCGTACAATACGGGGCAAAAGCGGTATGGGTGGTGCTCAACGACGCGTGTTATTTAATGTGTGAACAGGGAATGCGCGTACTCGGTTGGGAGCCGTTTGGTACTTCCATCCCACGGGTAGATTTTGCCACGCTCGCCAAAGCTCAAGGCGCCGATGGGGAGATCGTGCGATCGGAGTTGGATCTCAGCGCCGCTTTTGCCCGCGCACACCGGTCTGAAAAACCGTACGTGCTCGACATTCAGATCGATCCCAGAGAGATCGCTCCGTCGGGAAAACGGCACAAAAACCTCATGCAGCAGGGGTTTGGCGAGTAGATCTTACCATATCGAAAGCGAAGGAATGACATTCATGACAACTCGGATTGCAACAGGCATTCTTGGGTGCGGAAGCTTTTTGCCTCGCACCGTCAGAAAAAACGACCATTGGCCCCGCGAGTTTGTGGAACGTGACGAAACACGCCGCAAACGCGACATTGTGGACATTCAACGAACGGCTGCCGGCGACGCGGTGGCAATTGCCAAAGAACTTGCCGAAGGCGCCGCGGCCTATGAAGGAGATCCCTTTCGCGGCGCTGTTGAACGGCGCGTGATTGGGGAGGACATGTTGGTTTCTGACATGGAGTCGATGGCCGCGAGGCGTGCCATTTCGGCTTCGGGTTTGGCCCCCGACGACGTGGATGCGATGCTTGTCCACTCGCTCATTCCAGACCTTTTGCATCCTTCAAATGCGCCCGCTGTGCAAGAAAAAACCGGCCTTCATCGCGCGGTGGCAATTGCCATTGATAATGGATGCGCCTCCCCACACGTGGGGTTTGTATTGGCCGACTCGATGATCAAAACAGGCTCCTTTAAGTATGTGCTTGTGGTGTGTTCATCGGCGGCCTCGCGAGCGGTAGACGTGATGA
Source organism: Polyangiaceae bacterium (assembly GCA_016712345.1). Taxonomy (GTDB): domain Bacteria; phylum Myxococcota_A; class Polyangia; order Polyangiales; family Polyangiaceae; genus JADJRH01. The sequence goes on along the minus strand of JADJRH010000001.1, from coordinate 4,287,788 downwards.
ACCCCGCCTCACCGGTGTTCGGCGACGGCGCTTCGGCATACGTCGTTGGGCAGGTTCCCGGTGGGTATGGTCTCTTGGGACAATACATGAGAACCGATGGGTATTTTCGCGATGCAATGGTGCACGCAACGTTCGTTGAGGGGAAACCTGAACGCGATTGGTACAAACACGCGGGCATGGTGAGATTGGCCACTCTCGCCCCCGATCGCGCTAGAGAGAGTGGGCGGAAACAGGTAGATTTTTGTAAAGAAGCCTGTGAGGGAGCGTTAAGCGACGCCGGTTTGACTATCAACGATGTCAACCTGTTTTTGGGACCGCAGAGCATTGCATGGTTAAACGACTCGTTGTGCAAATCGCTTGGCTTACCGCTCGAACGAACGCTCGATACATTTAAAGAAGTAGCCAATATCGGCTCGGCGACAATGCCGTTTAACGTGGAGAGGGCCTACCAAAACGGGCGCCTCAAAGATGGGGATATTGTGCTTGCGTACACCCCCGGCGCGGGTCTGACAAGGGCGAGCGTAGTGTTTCGATTTAAGGCTCCACCCCAAACCACTCGGACAACCTCCCGCCCAGAACTGTGGGGGTAATCCGCCGTCAACGGCCGCGCACTGTCAAACTTTTGAAACGGAGAACAAACATGTCTGCTATCGCTTCTTCCACCCGTGTTCTTGTCATTGGCGGTGGGCCCGCGGGCGCCACCGCTTCTACCCTGCTCGCTCGCAACGGGTTTGATGTGACCCTGATCGAGAAAGAGATTTTTCCGCGATACCACATTGGTGAGACACTTCTTGTGTCGGTTCAACCGATTATCAATCTTCTCGGCGCCCGTGAAAAAGCCGACGCGATGCAGTTTCAAAAAAAGGCTGGCGTGCTCTGGCAATGGGGCGGTGAAGAGTGGACCTTTGACTGGACAAAACTCAACTGCGACTTTACCAGCTCATTCCATGTCAAACGGGAGCGTTTTGATGAGATGTTGCTCCGCCACGCGCAGAGTCAGGGTGTTAAAGTTCACGAGGGCGTGAGCATTTCTGAAATTCACTTTAAGGGTGACCGGCCTGTGTCTGCCGATTGGCACGAGGAAGGTTCGGGAGAAGCAGGACGAATTGAGTTTGACTATCTGATTGACACGTCGGGGCGCGCGGGGATCATGGCCAACAAATACCTCAAGTCGCGCCGTTTCTTAAAGGCATTTCAAAACGTGGCCGTGTGGGCCTACTGGAAGGGTGGAAAGCGCCCGGAGACGGGTTTTGAAGGGCCCCTCACGCTGGTCAGCGTTCCCGATGGGTGGATTTGGTATATCCCCATTGAGGAAGACGTTCACAGCGTGGGGCTCGTCTGCCATTCTGAAGCGTTTAAGGAGTCAAAAACAAAGGAGAGCGTTGAGGAACTCTACCAGCGCAATCTGGCCGCATCCCCGCTGATTGCCGACCTTCTCAAGCCGGCCGACAAAGTGTCCGCCATGTATGTGGAACGCGACTATTCATACTCCAGCGACAGGCTCGCCGGACCCGGTTATTTCCTTTCAGGCGATGCCGGATGTTTTATCGATCCTCTGCTGTCGAGCGGTGTACACTTGGCAATGCACAGCGGCACAATGGCGGCGGCATGCCTTGCCAGCGTTATGCGCGGAGAGGTAAGTGAAGAACGCGCCACCCGCTTTTACCACAAGTGTTATCGCGCGCACTTTGTCAGGTGGGCTGTGATGGTTTCCACTTTTTACGATGTGAACAACAAAAAAGAAACTGCGTTTTGGCGCGCGCAGACGCTTTCAAAAGAAGATTTGCAAGGGGCCGAGTGGACCGATCTAAAACCGGCATTTTCTACCCTGATGTCGGGTTTAATTGATATGCGCGACGCGCAAGATTCAGATCTTCTCAGTCAAACGAAGTCGCGCCTGGACACGGTTCTCCAACAAATTCGCGATAACCATCCCGCTCCCAATGATCGCTTTTATCGAAACGGCGAAGAAAAGTTTGACTGGGGCAGGCGGCCTGAAAATGCGATTGACGGTTTGTACTGCACGTACGAACCCAAACTTGGACTGGTAGATACGGGGCCCACAGAACGGGCATTTGCGGCGGTGGAAAGCAGTCCGGCGGCGGAGTAGAGCTTGGTCGGTGCTAAACCGCCGTTGCTCGAAGCACACCGTTCGACTATTGTCGCTCGATGGGATCCACTCAATCCATCGTCACGGTTGACGCGTTTACAAGTGTACCTTTCGCGGGCAATCCCGCCGCTGTTTGTCTTCTCAACGAGCCCAAAGATGACCAATGGATGGCGCTTGTCGCGCGGGAGATGAACCTTTCAGAAACGGCCTTTTTACTCAAGGTGGAAACTGGGTATTCGCTCCGGTGGTTCACCCCCGTCGTGGAGGTTGACCTGTGTGGACACGCCACGCTGGCAAGTGCCCACGCGCTGTGGGAAGGTGGGCACGCTCCCGCCGATTCACCCTTAACCTTTTCTACCCGCAGCGGCACTCTGACAGCCACGCGCCGTGGCAACGCCATAGAGCTTGATTTTCCAGCAACGCCGCCGTCACCTTCAAGCCCACCCGCCGGCCTTTTTGAAGCGTTGGGCATTTCTGAAAGGCCGGTTTATAAAAGTCGATTTGACTATCTTGTGGAGTGTGACAGCGAACAGGGGGTAAGGCAGCTCAACCCCAATTATACAAGCCTTCAATCGCTCGGCGCACGCGGGATCATGGTCACCGCGAGGGGAAGCGGCGACGTTGACATTGTGTCGCGCTTTTTCGCGCCGGGCGCTGGAATTGATGAAGATCCTGTCACCGGTTCAGCCCATTGCACCCTTGGGCCGTATTGGGCCGAAAAACTCGGCAAAACGACGCTGCGATGTTTTCAGGCTTCGGCCAGAGGTGGCGCGCTCACTGTTGAAGTGGTGGGTTCGCGGGTAAAACTTGTGGGGCAAGCGGTCACCGTTCTGCGAGGCGAGCTGCATTATTAAATTCTGACCCATTTGTACACGAGCGGTCCGCGCGAGAGGGTCGAATCGGCCGAGGCGCTTCATGAATAATGCGGGCCCACCGAAGACCTCATGTTACATAGAGAAGGCATGCCGCCTTTCTCCGTGTCAATCGCTCCCGTGGGACCGGTGTCGGTTGCGACAATGCTGGTGCGTGAAAACGGGCAGCTCAGCGTTGTGGCAATTGTCAAAGCGTCGTTTTCGTTTGAACACCACCGAGCGATGTCGCTCGCTCCCCCCGAGCCTATTGTCACTCGTGAAATTCACCGAATGAACAACCCCACGCGGAGCGTCGTTGCCACAAGCGACCTTGTGCCACGGCTCCCCGGGGTCGACGTGCTTTTCATGGGGCAAGCGTACACAACGGGCGCAAACAACGATCGGGTGACGGCGCGACTTCAGGTGGGTCGCGGTGAAGAGGTGCTGCTCGACAAAAAAATTCTGGTTCTCGGCGACGCCAAGGGCAGCACAATTCTCCCTTTTCGGTCAATACCCCTTGTGTACGAAAAAGCCTACGGCGGGCCGGGTTACCGAGAAAACCCTCTCGGCACAGGTGTGCTCGCTGGAGACCCGCCGCCAAACCTGGTTGACCCCAATGGTGAAAAAAAGGCCGTTGCATTTGCGCCCATCGCGCGAACGTGGCCTGCCCGGTCGTCTCTTATCACGGCCGAGGTTCGCACCGGACTTGACGGTCCGATTTGTGAAGTGCCGCCGGGGTTCGATTACAAATATTTTCACTCAGCGCCGCCGGACCAAAGGTTATCAAACCTCCTCGGTGATGAATGGGTAGTTCTTGAAAACTTGAATCCGCATCACCCCACGCTGCACCTATTTTTGCCGAGTGCCCAGGGCATGGTCAAACTCGTCGGCCGCGAAAGTCCGAGAGTGTTTTCATTGAGAGCCGACACCCTTCGAATCGACGGTGACAGTCAAAAGTGCGCCATCGTTTGGCGCAACAGTTTTCGAATTCAAGAAAGTGAACTCGGTCAGCTTCGGCTGCTTGGGGGAGTGGCTCTACCGGATCTACCCATTCAATGGCCAGAAGAAGCTTTACCTCTGCCGGAAACGTTCCAACCTCAAAATACAGAAGGCACGCAGCGGGTGGGTTCGTCGGGAACGCTGGTTCTTCAAGACTCAGAGTCTCCGCCGACGTTTAACAAAACAATGGAAGTGGCCGACGAAGATATTGAGTCTGTCCATTTTGACGCTCCCGACGACTTCGCCAAAACAGCCATTTTGGCGAGCACCGCCATTCCAGCCACGGCACCCTTCCCATCGTTTGTACAAAAAACCCCACCGGTAAACTCGGCGCGGCCGGCCCGCCGCGGACCACACGAGTCCACCATGGACTTGAGTGACTACACAAAAGACGAGGGGCCTCCCTCCATGCCCTTTGTCCCCAACATCGGGCAGGCTGAAACTCGGTCGCCTCCGTCAGAACCAATCCCCGGGTCACCGTGGGATCCTGACAGGAGCGGTACCGCTCCACCTGAAGATTCTCCCACGTTTGATGTGGAAGGGGCGCTCCTTTCAGGAACCCTCGTTTCAACTCAAGAGGCCAAATCCGGTGACCGAACGGTAGAAATTCCAGAAAACCTTCTACCCCCTGAAAATGATACGGCTGTCCAAAACGCCCAGGCCGTCTCTGACACAGAGCAGCCGCCGCCTTCAGAACATGCGCTCGCGGTGGCGAGAGCCGCATCTCCCGCCCCGCCGCCGGTTGAACCAATTCCAAACCGAGCCTCGGGCGAGGCTCCTCCAACCGAGACAGTGGCCGCCAAACATCCTGTAGAACCGCAGGCAAACAGCGAGCGTGTACACACAGCGGGAGATCCGTGGGGCAAATCGCTCGGCGAGGCGGCCGTCGAGTCCACCAAACCTGAATCGAAACCAGCATCGCGCCCGGTTGACTCCACGCCAAAACTAAAAGAGGCTTTGTACAAACGATTTAAAAAAACCTGAGGGGAAAATGCTGCTCGAAACAACCCTTGAAACGTTTCAGGCCTTGGACAACGCGTACGAGGCGATCGCGAAAGAGGTGAAAGAAGCGCGAGGGGCCGGAGCTGCGCCGGCCTGGCGTTCGATTGTGCGCGAACGACCGCGACGCCCGCCGGGGATGAACGCCGCGGATATTGAATGCGCCAAACACGGCAGTATGCCACATGGCATTGCCTATGACGCATTGACCGACCACTTGGCGTCTGAAATGGCGGTTTGGACAAGGTTGTCGGAGCACAGCAAAACAGCCCGCGAAGTGCTTGGGGTTTCCAATGTGTTGCCTCAGTCGGGATCGCGACTGGGCGCGCTTGTGTACATGGACGAAAACAGAGCGCTTCGAGTTCGATTTGCCGGATCGGCCGGTGTACTCAGCCTGTCGAGTGACGCCGCCGATCTGTGGGTAGAGGGGCTTATGGAGGCAACCAGTTTTCGCCCCAAACATGAACTGTCAGATCCCCATCTTTTTTACTCACGTGAAGGCGGCAAGGCCAGAAGATGGTCTTTTTCAGATGTCAAAAAAGGGTATGAAGAGTACCTGCGTGCGCATCAAAAACCGGCGGATGAAACGGCGCTCGCATCTCTGGCCACCTGCCCCACCCCGCGTCTTTTGGGAGGGCTAACGGAGCACAATCGGCGGGCCTTCAAAGAGCAAATGCCGCTCGCGCTGTCAGAGGCGTGGCTTTTCGGTGGGGGTCAAAATCAAAATGGAAGCCTTTGCTCCACTTGTGACGCGTGCCGTTTTGGATTGGGGCCTTGGATGTGTGGGCACCGTGATATGCTGTCTCGCGCCGAAGCGGCCAATCCGCTCCACTACAACGAAGCCGCAAGGCAATGGGTAGATCGCATTCGAGATCGAAGGGAAAAAGGCGCCCATTTTAGCCCCACGGGAGAATCAAAGGGCGAACCGTCAGAAGGCCCCAAGACAATCAGCGATCGGCCCGGTTTTTGGACTGGAGATACAGATCCCAAACAACTGACATGATCGATCTCCCCAATCGCGATGTGACGCGTTCCAGCGACTCTTGGGCGGGCCCCTTCAGTCAGGTATAAAATCGCGGCGAGTACAAATTGAAACGAGCGGGTAGCCTGCTTCACGAATGGTTTCAGCGCCGCCTTCAAGGCGATCTACCAATGCGACAATGCCAACAACAACGGCGCCGGCGGCTTTGAGTTTTTCAATCGCCTTGAGGGAAGATCCGCCGGTTGTAATGACATCTTCGAGAAGGGCCACGCGCGTGCCCGGAGAAAGCGATTTATCGCCTTCAACGAGCTTTTTGGTGCCGTGATCTTTGGCTTCTTTGCGGACGTACAAGGCATCAAGAGGTTTGCCGCGCAGGTAGCTTGTCAGGGAGACGGCGCTCGCAAGAGGGCAACCGCCGAGTTCTACTCCCGCAACCGCATCGTGCTCGGGAAGAAGGGCCAGCGCTTCAAACATCAGCGCTCCGGCGAGGGCATGACCTTCAGCCGTGAGCATGGCCTGTTTGCAGTCGATAAAAAAGTCACTCTCGCGACCGGAAGCGAGAACCACGCGACGGCGCTCAAAAGAGCGACGGCGAAGAAGGTCAACCAGGAGTTCGCGGGGAGTGGCGTCTTTCATGGGCATTTCGCGCGCGCAGCAGCACGACGAATGTTACTTGCGTTTGCGGGAGGAGGCTCGCGCCCCTTTTGGCATGGCGGGAACAACCGGCGGCGGCGGTTCATCGGCGACAGGCTCTTCATGGACTACAGCCTGTGCGGGGGCGGGAGCAGGAGCGGCCGGGCGGGCGACATAAGCGGGCTCCGTCCGCTCCACCGAGGGCGGCGGCGGCGGAACGGGACGCGCAGCCGGAGTGGCGGGGCGGGCCGGAGGCGGGGCGGGCCGCGCGGCGGGAGTTGCGGGGCGAGCCGGTGTCGCGGCACGCGCGGGAGGCGCTTTTGCAGCCTGTGCCGGCGCGGCTTTGGGTTTCTCGAGCGGAAGTGGTCCCGCCGTAGAAACATGTCCGCGAACGAGACCGCCGGGCCGAATGCCCACTTGAGGCGCGCCGAGATCGCCGAGCACGCGGGCGCCGGCTTCTAAAATAAGAAGTTCGTCCGCCGAAACGCTGCCGCGAACCGCGCCGCGAACAATGACTCGGCGAGCGCGAACATCGCTTTTGATGAGCGCTGTTTCGGCGATGACAACTTCACCCTCAACAACAACGCTGCCTTCAACGCGGCCTTGAATTTCGATATCGCCGCTGCCTCGAATGCCGCCGACAATTGCGGTGCCGGGCCCAATGACGGATAGCGATGACATGGGTTACACGTCCATGTCGACGTTGCCCTTAAAAGAGGCTCCGTCCTGAATGGTAATTCGCGCGGTGCGAACGTCGCCGACGAGTCTGCCGCCTGCGAGAAGGTCAACGCGATCGGTCGCGGTAACGTTGCCGGTGACGCTTCCTGCGACCGACAACGCGCCGGCGCGAACGTCGGCTTCAATAACCGCTCCCGCGTCAACGGCGACCGCACCTTCGGATACGAGCCTGCCGCGAACGGTACCCGCCACGGTCACCTCGTCGTCGGAGGTGATTTCGCCTTCGATCGTGAGCCCCTGTCCGATGATTGTCTGTGCCATGTGCTTTGTCTCTAACCCGCTGTGATCAGCGCATGAGTTCTGCGGGCAATTCAAATTGTGCTTGGATCATGCCTTCGAACGAAGCACCTTCGTCGAGACTGACTTCACTGCCGCCGAGGTTGCCCGATACTTTGGCCGTGGAGCGAACCGCAACAGGTCCGCGCGCGTTCACGTCTCCCGAAAGTTCACCACCCAGGGTTACGGAAGCCGCTTCAATATTGCCTTGAACGGAGGCGCCTTCTTCGACGATCAGGTCACCCCCGACGGAAACATCGCCTTCGATGGATCCTTCAACCCGCAGGTGTACATCGCCTCGAACGCGGCCACGCACGCGCGTTCCTCGACCAAGAACGGACTCGACGGCTTCGTCGTCAACAACGGGTGCTGCTTTTTTGGCGGCCATAAATTCTCGCTCTTGAGCGCAAAACGGCGGTGCTTATCGGGAGCAAACGCCGTGAGTTTTGCGCAAGCGGCGCGCACGCTAACCCAAGGCATCCCGGCGAGCAACGCTTCGCGAAGCTTTCAGCCGCCCAGGCCGCAGCTCCTCGGAGCGATCGGGGCCCGGCGCGACGAAAAAATTGGGCGGCCCCAAGAAGTAGGCCGCAGTTTGGGCTACGAAGCGGGCGAGGCCGACTTTCGACCCGCGGGGAACAGTTCTCGCAGATACCAAGATTGAACAAATCGGCGCCGTTCCAAAGACTCAAGCGCGTCGCGGGCGCGGCCCATAAGAACGGTACACAAGATCACGAAGCTCAGCGTGGAGTAAATCATCGCCGCGTGTGTGGCCCCCTCGGGCAGTGCAATGGCGCGCGCAAACACAACAACGCGGTTTTCTTCAAAACTGTAGGCACGCGGAAAAATGCCGCCGATCTCGGCAATAAACGGCAGGAGCGCGCCGATTGAAACGAGCACAACGTACACAAGCCGCTCGTTTTTTCGAGCGTGGGTGGAGAGCAAAATGCCCGCTGTGGCGGCGCACGTTGGAACCAGAATAAACGGGCCCATGTAACAGCTCGTCATGGCAACAACACCCGCCACAAGCGCGGCCAATACGCCGACGGATCCCACTCCAAAACGCGGCAACTTTGACATGTGATACGAAAATATCGCCGCGATGATGGTGACAATCGCCGTGGCGAGAACCGCCGGCCAGTTGCGTACACCAATGAGTACACTTACGGGAAACATGGCGAGCCACAACAAGAGCCCGAATGTTCCAAGACGGGCACCGGCAGCGCGGGTCTGATCGCGCGTCGCATCGAGTTCTTTTTGGGCGGCCTCGGGCACTTCACCCGTTTCATCGGTGAGGAGGTGCACAAGCAGACCCTGCGCGTCTTCGTTGTTCGGATCGAGCGCGAGCGCCTTGAACGTTTCACGGTACGCATCCATGCGCGGCGCGCGGCGCGCCGTTTCAGCATGTTGCGAGGCGAGCGTTTTTCGAACCGCGGCGTCCTGCTCACCATCGAGAAATCGTTCTACAGCGTCGGCCAAGTCGCGCGCACGAGCGGGCCTTTCTTCAGGATCTTTCGCGAGGGCGCGCGCACACGCTTCATCCAATTCGGGCGCAACCTCGGCCATGCGCTCGCTCGGTCGAATCACTTCGCCCTCGTGTACACATCGCACAATTTCGGCCACGTCGGCGCTGCTCCGAAAGGGAATGCGCGTCACGATCTCAAACAAGATCGCGCCGAGCGCGAAGATGTCCGAGCGCGCGTCCACCTCGTCCGTTTTTCGAAGGAGCTGCTCCGGGGCCATATACGCCGGCGTTCCGAGAAGCGCGCCGCCGCGGGTGAGCGCCGCCGACGCACCGAGAAGCGGCATTGAAGCGGGCGCATCGTCCGTTTCATCTTCGTTTTCGCCAACCACTTTGGCGAGGCCCCAATCCAAAACGTACACTTCGCCAAAGTCGCCCAACATGATGTTGCCGGGTTTGAGATCGCGATGGAGTACACCTCGGGTGTGGGCGTAATCGATCGCAAGGCACACTTGGGCAAACGCCGTGAGCAGTTTGCGCGTTGAAAAGCGCTTTACGGTGTCCGCGTCATGTGTACGCAACCGGTCCATCACGCGTTCGAGCGTCAACCCGCGAACGCGTTTCATTGTAAAAAACGCCCGCCCCTGATCGTCCACATCCAAGTCGTAAACCGGCACGATCGCGGGGTGCTCAAGCTGCCCCTGCACGCGGGCTTCGCGAAGAAAACGTTGACGAGCCGCCTGCGAATCGAGCGTCCGGTGAAGTGTTTTTTTGGCGACTCGCCGCCCAATGCGCCGATCCAAGTGCAGGCGCACCTCACCCATGCCGCCGGCACCGATCACCGCGCCCGGCTCGTAACGTCGTTTGCCGCTCGTGCCTTCAATGTCGGTATCGCCCGCGTCGACCTGAGGCGAAATCGATTCGCCCGAGACAAGCGTGAACGGATCTTTTTGCGCACGTCTGCCGCCGATGGCCACCGTGTTTGCCACCACCGTGGGAGCGTTCCCCAGTTCAGGGTCCGTCGGCAAAGTGGCCGCTTCGGCAGAGGATTGTGGTCGCGGCTTGGCTCCTCGGTCGGGGGAGTTCGACATCGCGACCGAGGCTACACGAGGCCGCGGACACGGTGCAGGTCCAGCTCGGCTTGACCACACAGTCGGGGCTGACTACTAGGTCGGCCCGCATTCGGTTTTGGGCCGGCCAAGCGTTTCATGTTCTGCGAAAGCGGCTCAAAACGTACCTCGAAATAAGGAGTTTCGACCATGGCGACCAAGATCGCGATCAACGGCTTCGGCCGCATCGGCAGGTGCATTGTCCGCGCACTTTACGAACGCAACATTACAGATCTCGAGATCGTCGCCATCAACGACCTGACCGATGCCGGCACTCTCGCTCACCTTTTGCGGTACGACTCCATTCACCGCGAATTTAAGGCGCAAAAGGTCACGCACGGTGAAGGGTACATCGGGATCGGCGACCGCCGCATTCAAATCCTGGCTCAAAAAGATCCCGCGGCCTTGCCGTGGAAAGACCTGGGCGTGGACATCGTTTTCGAGTGCACCGGCCTCTTTACCGAAAAGGCCAAAGCCGAAGCGCATATCAAAGCCGGAGCGAAAAAAGTCCTCATTTCCGCGCCCGCGAAAAACCACGATCTGACCATTGTCATGGGCGTGAACGACGACAAATACGACGCCGCCAAACATCACGTGATCTCCAATGGGTCGTGCACCACCAACTGCCTCGCCCCAATCGCCAAGGTTATGCTCGACAACTTCGGTGTTGTGCACGGCCTCATGACCACGGTGCATGCGTACACAAACGACCAACACATCTTGGATTTGCCGCACCGCAAAGGCGATGTTCGCCGCGCACGCGCTGCCGCCGTAAACATGATTCCGTCGTCCACCGGCGCCGCCAAAGCCCTGAGCGAAGTCATCCCCGAACTCAAAGGCAAGTTCGACGGACAGGCCATTCGCGTTCCCACGGTCGACGTTTCGCTTGTGGATCTCACCCTTCACACCGAAAAGCCGCTCACCAAGGCCGCCATTCACGAAGCCATGAAAAAGGCTGCCGATGAAGGCCCGATGAAAAACATTCTCGACTACACCGAAACCGAACTTGTTTCGGGTGACTTCATCGGCAACCCCGCTTCGTCAACGTTTGACGCAACACTCACTCAGGTTCTCGGCGATCGCTTCGCCAAGATCTTCGCCTGGTACGACAATGAGTGGGGCTTCAGCCACCGCATGATCGACCTGTCTCTGCTCGTGGCAAAGAAGGGCCTCCCCGCGGCCTGATTGCCGCTCCGTCGGGCGGCTTCCAGTTGTGTACACAACTAGCTTGTGTACACAACTTGCCGTCCTTCTTTTTCGTTTCGCTCCCACCCACCGACGTATTCGGAGCCACCATCATGAAGCTCACCCAAATTCGCTCGATCGAAGATCTCGCGTATCCCGTCGGCCCCAAGCCCGAGAAGCCGGCCGAGGGCAACGCTCTCACCGGAAAACGCGTTTTTATTCGTGTCGACTACAACGTTCCCCTTGACAAGAAAACCGGCGCCATCACCGACGATTCACGCATTCGCGAATCGCTCAAAACCATTGAGTACGCACTCGCCTCCGGCGCCAAAGTTATTCTCGCTTCGCACATGGGGCGCCCCAAGCCCGGCAAACACGAAGGGCTCTCGCTTGAAGTATGCGGCGCCCGCCTCGCGGAGCTTCTCAAAGCCGAAGTCCTCCTCCCCGAAGACTGCGTGGGCGACGCTCCCGCAAAGGTCATTCACGATCTGCGCGCCGGCCAAATCTGCCTGCTCGAAAACCTTCGCTTCCATGAAGAAGAAGAAAAAGACGACGACGGCTTTGCACGCAAACTCGCCGAACTCTGCGATGTGTACATCAACGACGCGTTCGGCGCCGCTCACCGCGCCCACGCATCGGTGCACGCGCTCCCCCGTTTGGTTCGCGATCGCGCAGCGGGCTTTTTGCTCCTCAAAGAACTTCGCTCGCTCGCCAAACTCGTCGATCACCCTGAAAAGCCGTACGTCGCGGTGCTCGGCGGCGCCAAAGTCTCCGACAAGATCGACGTTGTCGAAGCGCTTCTCCAAGTGGTCGACACGCTCTGCATCGGCGGCGCCATGGCCAACACCTTCCTCGCGGCTCAAGGCAAAAACGTGCAAAAAAGCCGCATTGAAGAAGACAAACTTCCGCTCGCGCGCACCATCTTGGAGCGCGCCGCTCAAAAGCGGGTGGAGATCGCGCTGCCCGTCGATGTGATCGTCGCTTCAAGCCTCGATGCCACAGAAGGCGCCACCACAAGCGTGGATGCCATTCCCGAAGGAACCATGGCCCTCGACATCGGCCCCAAATCGGTCGAAGCATTTGGACGCAAAATCGCCATGGCAAAAACCGTGTTTTGGAACGGCCCCATGGGCCTTTTTGAAACACCGGCCTTCTCCAAAGGCACGTTCGACATCGCCAAAGTCATGAGCGGCGTGTCGGGCTTCACCGTTGTCGGCGGCGGAGACAGCGCCGCAGCCGTTAAAAAAGCAGGTGAAGCCATCGCCAAAGGATTTGATCACATCTCCACAGGCGGCGGCGCCTCGCTTGAACTCATTGAGGGCAAAAAGCTCCCCGGGGTCGATGCCCTCCGCAGCGGTGAAGTTGCCGAGTGAGTACACCTAACCATTCACAACGAGGAACATCATGGCGCGTCGCCCTTTAATCGCAGGCAACTGGAAGATGAACGCCGGAGGAGCCGACGGCTGCACGCTCGCCGCCAATGTCGCCCGACTCACGGCCGGTTTTGGCAATGTCGACATGCTCGTTGCGCCCCCGTTCACAGCGCTCGCCGCTGTCGCGCACGAACTTTCGCAGGCCCCCCGCAAAGTCTTTCTCGCAGCCCAAAACATGCACTTTGAAATGTCCGGCGCCTTCACAGGTGAAGTGAGCCCGAGCATGCTCAAAGAGTCGGGCGTTGAGTGGGTCATCATCGGCCACAGTGAACGGCGCCACATCTTCGGCGAAACCGACACAATGATCGCCAAAAAGGTCATCGCCGCCATGCGAGAGCGCATTGTCCCCATCGTGTGCGTCGGCGAAACCCTCGACGAGCGCGAAGCCGGCCAAACGCTCGAAGTTGTGCAAAAGCAGGTGCTCGCATTCCGCGGCGCCCTCGCAGAAAATCCCGGTTACGGCGTCATCGCTTATGAACCTGTGTGGGCCATCGGCACCGGCAAAGTCGCCAAAGCCGAAGACGCTCAAGAAGTACACGCGATGATCCGCAAACTCCTCGCCGCCGCTTCCGACGAACTGGCCGACACAACACGTATTCTATACGGCGGCAGCGTCAAAGCCGACAATGCCGCGGGCCTCCTCGGTCAAACCGACATCGACGGCGCACTCGTCGGCGGCGCCTCGCTCGACGCCGCCGGTTTCGCCAAAATCGCTGAAGCGGGCAACCAGGTTGCCGCCGCCCAGGCCTGATCCGACGAAAGCTACGCAAGGGCGCGTCAGCGGGGCGCGCAGTAGAAAAACACCGCTAACTAGGTGGCTGGTGGTTTTCGTCACGAGCAGCCCCGATCACGCGTCCGAGCGAGACCCGGAGCGGAACATACTCTGTGTATTTGAGCACCGGAAGCGCAGTGAGGACGCGTCAGCGGGGCGCGCAGTAGAAAAACACCTGCCACCTAGCGCGCAACGCAAAAGAAGGCTAAAGGGCCCCTTCGTTCGGAATCGCGTAAAGCCATGCTCCAGACCATCCTCAGCATCGTTCACGTCACGGTCTGCATCTTCCTCATTCTCGTTGTGCTCCTTCAACAGGGCCGCAGCGGCGGCATGGGGTCGGCGTTCGGTGGAGCCACCGCGCAGGTCTTCGGCGGTCGCGGCGCAGGCAACTTCCTCACGCGACTCACCGGCATTTGCGCCGCGATCTTCATGCTCACAAGCATCGGTCTTGCGTACCTTTCATCGGCCGGTGATCGCGAGCTGAAGGCCTTCGAGAAACAACAACAAGAACAACAGAAGTGAACGCGGCGGAGCCCGCTCCGCGCCTGAATCGCACGCACCTCGCGATCCTCCTCGGCGCTCGTCTCGTCGTTGCCTTTCTCGTTTTTGCCTTCGGTTTCAGAGCCGTCAGCGACGACGACTTCTCGCGCGTTGTCATCGCGCAGTCGTTCGCCCACACCCCCAAACTCGATCCCACCGGCACAAGCTGGCTTCCATTTCCGTTTTGGATCACCGGCGGCGCCATGTTCGCCTGCGGAACAAGCCTTTGGGTCGCGCGCGTCACAGCCTTTCTTTTGAGCCTTTTTTCATCGTTTCTCATTGCCCGCGCCACATTGCTCATCACCCGAAACGCGGTCGCAGCCGTTGCCACATCCGTCTTCTGTTCGCTCATCGGATGGTCGGCGTGGCTCGGTGTCGCCACCGTTCCCGAACTCTTCACCGCATCACTCACCCTCTTTGCCGCCTCCACGCTCGCGTCCAAAAATCCCTTGGATCGAAGCCTCGGCGCGTTTTCCCTCCTCGCCGCAACCCTCTCCCGATACGAACCGTGGCCCGTCGCCGCGGCGTTTGCGATCGCCAATCTTGTTCTAAAACCGACACATATCGCTCCATTTTCGTGGGCGAAAAACCCTTCAAAAAACGACAAATCGAGTGAGAGTACACATTCAGGGGAGGGCGCGCCTACTTCGTACGGCGCGCCGCGCGCCTACTTCGTACGGCGCGCAAAGTCGCTTTGTGTACACCCTGTAGTCACATCGCTTCTGGCGACAGTCGGCCCCATTGTTTGGATTTTGTGGAACCGCATTGCCCACAACGACCCTTTTCACTTCGTCGCGCGCGTCACCGCGTACAAGCGCGCCCTCGGTGTATCGTCCAGCGAGAGTACACTCGCGCGCCTTCTTCAATATCCCGCAGCGCTGCTTCGCGAGATGCCCGAAGTACTGCTCCTTGCGCTTTTGGCGCTCGTCATCGCGGCGCGCTCTCGTTCTCGAAAGGCCCCACAAGCGCCCGCGGCTCGAAGCGCACTTCTCCCAACCGTAGCGCCGCTCGCGCTCGCGCTGGTCCAGATCGGCGCGCTCTCCCTGGCCCTCGTGAACGACGGCGCTCCCACTCACCACCCCGAGCGCGCCGTCCTCTTTCCAGCGCTCGCGCTCGCCGTTGCGGCCGCCGCGATTCTCGCGCGCACCGATGTTTTCAGCCGCAAAGCATTTGTGTACACCGCGGCGACGGCGGGCGTACTCCTTTTATTTCGCGCAGCCGTGCTGCCCGCCGTCGCCGCCGCCAACGGCCCCGATGCGCCCGGATTGGGCCCCCATCTCGTGCGCATCTTCACCCCGCGCGAGGCCTTCATGCCACGACGCGCCGAAACAGCCATTGGAGAGCGCGCCGCCGAAGTGGCCAAACCCGAGCAGCGGCTCTTGATCGCCGACATGTCCGACTATGGCTATTTCGCCATTTTGGCCGGAAGCGGAAGGCCATGGGTCTTTGAGTTGGAGCGCGACCTCGATCCACGAAACAGCCAGAATACGATCGCTGTCCCGCTCGAAACTCGCCTCACTCAATCGGGCGCGCACTACGTGATCGCCGCTGCAAATCGCCCTGACAAAAGCGGCACATTTGCCGCTGCCCCGCTCGCAACCGAAGGCCCTTTTTCACTGTGGCGGGTGCTCCAAGCCTCCCCGCAGAAACGTTGAGCGGCCGCTTGTCCCGGCACACGCGCTTTAAACGCTACCCGTCGACGAAAATGGCCACGTAGTATTGGGAGAGCCATCATGCACAACAGCGCCAAAAATCAACCCATCGCCGGTCTACCCATCCTCTTCTGCGCAGCTCTCGTTCTCGCCGCCTGCGACGGAAACGGCGACGGGGGCGGCGGCGCAGGGGGCACCGGCAACAGTGACAACCCCCACAACGCCGCGGCAGACCTGTGCGTGAACACGATTAACGACTATCGAAAGACACTTAATTTGCCGCCCTACGAGCGTTGGACAGATCAGGAACTCTGCTCCAACGACGAAGCCAAAAGCGACTCGCAGACAGGTCAACCGCACGGCGCTTTCGGCTCCTGCGGTGAGTCTGCCCAAAACGAGTGCCCCGGGTGGAACGGCCCGCCTGAAGACATGATTGAAGACTGCCTAGCGCTCATGTGGGCAGAAGGCCCGGGGGACGACTTTGCCACGCACGGGCATTACATCAACATGTCAAACCCCAACTATACCCAAGTGTCGTGCGGTTTCTTTGTCATGGATAACGGCGCCGTGTGGGCTGTACAAAACTTCAAGTGATGGGTAGATCGCCGTTACCCAGCACCGACGAAGGCAGAGCGACGACTGATACGTCGCGCCAAGACTTGACGCGTCTGGATAACCGCAACGCCGTAATCAACACGGAATCACGGAGAACACAGAGGAACACGGAGTTTTTTGTTTCTTTGGCTGCAATGGACATCCACAACGTGACTCCGAACCTGACAAGTTTTTTGTCTGGCTGATGCAAGCCTATGGCAGTCTGAAATACAAAAAACTCCGTGGATCTCCGTGATCTCCGTGCCTCCTAGGTAACTTCCCTTTAGCGGAACGTTCTGCAAGGCACGGATCCAGTCTTGTCGAGACGTTTGGGACACCCTTGCCCGTCGCCAAGCGGAAAAGCGAACAGCGTGGCGCGTCGGGTTCTCCAGATGGAGTTCTGTGGCGAGCGCAGCCACGACGAAAACGAGAGACCGGCGAGACCGGTGGATGGCGACGTGATGGACATCTCAAGTCGCCGGACCTCCCAGAACGGGCTCTCTTCTGCTGCATCGACAACTCAACCGCAACGAGTTACTCGCCGTTCGAATGAGGCGCATGCGCCGCTGGGGAACTCCGTGTTGAATACGACGTATCAGGTGGAAGGGCATTCAGATCGCTGCGGGGCGATCCGGCTTGCGAGTCCGTGTTGGATACGTCCTGTCAGGTATCGCAGCATGTCAGGTTGTTGCGGGGCGGTAGAGATATTTGCTACGACTTTCGAGGACCGGGTTTGCGCGGCCCGCCCGAGCGCGGTGCACTCGAACGAGGCCCGCCCGAGCGCGGCGGGCCTGACCGACGCGGAGTAGACTCCGTTGAATCTTGTGAACGCGGACGGTAAGGTCGCGCAGGACGACCTGACCTGTCTCCCTCACCTTCCGCTCGCGGACGGTAAGGTCGCGCAGGACGACTTGACCTGTCTCCCTCACCTTCCGCTCGCGGACGGTAAGGTCGCACGGGACGACTTGACCTGTCTCCCTCACCTTCCGCTCGCGGACGGTAAGGTCGCGCGGGACGTTCTTGTTGGTCCGACGCCTGAGGCGTTGGTTTTTTCTGCGACCTCGACGACGGGCGCTTGCCCTTGGATGCCGCCTTCGAAACCACTTCTTTGATCTGCCCCTTGGCGTTGGGAAGGTTGACTTTGGGCTTTTCAGCGTTGCGCTTCCACAACAAAAGTGTGCGCCCGAGAGTCTGTACACATTCAGCCCCCACAAGCTCCGCGAGTTCAACCCCCGCATGTGCCCGATCTACAGGACATTCAGGCAGCAGTTTTACCTTGATCAACTCGTGGTCGAAAAGGGCGGTTTTCATTTGCTCCGCCAACGCATCCGTAAACCCGTTTTTGCCGATGTGTACAACGGGATCAAGGTGATGCCCAAGACCGCGCAGGTGCCGAATCTGTTTACCGCTCAAAGCCATACACGTCGCCCCGTAATCGAAGCGCGCCCGCCCCACAACACTCGATCACGTTTCGCCGCAAAAAAGCTCTCTTCGCCGCCCCACCAACAGTGTTATCGTGCTCAAAAATGGAAGCGGCCCCCACCTACCGCGGCCCTGCCAAGCTGTTTCGACGCAACCGGCTTTTGGTGGCACTGCCGTTTTTGTTGGCCATTGTCGGCGCACTGTTGGTCGCCTATTCATCTTCGTTTAGCGAAACCGGCGTTCTAATCTTTGCGGTGCCGGGGGTAATGGGGCTTTTCGTGGCGCCGTTCCTGCTTGCGTACACATGGATCGCCAACCCGGCACGCGTGCTGAAAGACACGCACGTCGTGGCCGGGTCAACGGGGGTCGCCATTGCCGGCAGGCGGTTTTTGAAGCGCAAATCGATCAAGGCGGGGTTTACCCTTCCCACCGAAGGCGGGGTGACCGTCCAACTCGAACGCCGATTTTTCAAGCCGGTAGAATTGCTTCTCCCATCCATGGAAGATGCCAGGGCACTTTTAAAGAGTCTGGGGTTGGATGTTTCTCAAAGTGCCATCAACGTAAAGCTCAGGTCACTTGCCAGCGTCGACGGGCGGCGCTTCATTCCGGGAGTCTCCATTCTTGCGATGTTGCTCGGCCCTGTTTTGGCGTTCAACATCACTCAATCGCCCACAGCCGCGGCAGCGGTGGCATTAACCTCTTTGGGAATCCTGATTTTTGGCCTTTTCATGCTGGCCGTGAGAACGCGCGCCACCGTCGCCGCCGATGGGATATTCGTTTCTCACCTGTGGGATCGGTTTTTTATACCGTATAGTCAGATCGAGCGAGTACTACCCACGTTCAGCGGCTTCAAGACTGTGGCGCTCATTCTAAAATCGGGGAAAACAGTGCACCTACCCGCTCTACGCCGTTGGACAACCGGACAAGAAGAAGCCGAGGCGCGGCGTCTCGCAAGCCGTATAGAAACCGCAATGGTAGATCACCAAACTCGACAGGGGGAAGGAGACAACGCCGCGTTGGAACGTCGCCATCGTTCCACCGAACAATGGCTCACCTACCTGCGCGGCGTGGGAAGTGGAGCCAACGCGGACCATCGCCAAGCTCCCATTCCGGCCGACAGATTGTGGCGCATTGTGGAGAGTTCAAGCGCAACGGCCGAAGCGAGGGCCGCCGCCGCCGTGGCGTTGGGCGCGCGCAACGATTCTGATACGCGCGCTCGACTGACTCACATTGCCGGCAACATTGCCGCTCCAAAACTGCGCATTCTTCTTGAAAAGGCGGCAACCAGCAGCGAAAGCGCCGACCAAGCGGCTGAAGAAGAAATGCTGGCGGCGCTCGACGGGATAACCTCCCAGCCCAAGAGCGCCTCCAAATAAAGGGGTAGATGGAATTTTTCCTATGAATGAGCGACTACGTTTCGATGGGTAGGTTCCAGTGTCGGCCGGCGTTCCAGAACCCCGGTCACGGGCTCGGCAAGACGCGCATAAAACACCCGAGCGGGGCGACTTTCACCGTTACTTGGATGTCACGTTGTATAAATCGAGGTATTCTAGAATATCTGCCATGTCGTCGTCGGACAGATGTTCAAGCGAAAAAGGCGGCATTTGACCGGTATAACTGATAAACGCCCCGTAGCGAACCTTTTCAACAAACACCAAGCGTCGCTCGTCCGCTGTGTATTCGCCAAGGGGATGTTCTGACAACGTTTGCTCCGGCAAAATGGGAGCGCGTTCCACAAGACGCATCGCCCCTGTGTGAGCCGCACCATGACAGGTTGCACATGCGCGTTGATAGGCTTTTTGCCCTCGCGTTTTGTCCCCCGGTGGCAGATCCACAATATCGGTCACCACGGTGAAAGGCAGCGCATCCCCTGGAGCATCCTGCGAGATAAATTCCAGATAAGCGTAGAGCGCGCGAGCTTCTTCGTCGTCCGCGGTCCACGCCTTGTCTTTGAGCATAAAGTAGTAAAGACACGCGTTGACGGCACGGAGCAGGTCCACTTCCTGACCTGCCCAATACGACGTTCGCTTTGTGGCCCCGGCAAGTGAGCCCCCCATTTTGATGGGTCCATCGGGCGTAGTCTCACCATGACAGGTGGCACACGAATACGTGTTTAGCTCGGTTCCGGCGATAGACGAATCGTTATAGATCACCTCGCCGTGCTCCACCGCCGTTTTTTGCTCAACAATGGGCCCGGCGGTTTCGTTGGAACACCCTATCCACGCGGAGGATGTGGCAACCAAAAGCGATGTGACCAAGAGGCCGCACTGTCTGACATGATGGCGTTTCATTGGGCCTCCTTGTAGAGCAGCGTTACCGCATCGGGGTAGACCTCAACTTCAACAGAACGCTTCACGTCAAGAGAAGTTGAGTTGAGCCACAACAGCTTTCCCGGCCCTTCATGATCACCTTCACAAACCAATAGATAATCGCCCGACTTATCGCGCGCCACCTGATGAGGCAATGGACATTCATCACCTGAAAAGTCGCGGCGAGCCAATTCCGTTTTGGTAGCAAGATCAAAAATGGCAACCGCGTCGGGCGATTGGAGCGGCACAACTATCTGTTTTTCGTCGGCAGAAAACGCTGCAAAATAAGGCGATCCCAACATGGGTAAGGTTAGATCGCTGTTTAACTCACCCTGACTTGTTTCTATAAAACGAACGTCGTTCGACACGGTGCTACCCACCGCCAACAACGCTCCCGACGGCGAGAGGGTCAGTGAGTAGGGACCGTATGTTGGATCGCCGAAATCGCCGGCCGCCGCTCCAAGTGGAATTCGCTTGGAAACTTGACCCGCATTCAAGTCAACAATCGTCACGCTGTCTTCGCCATAACAGGAAACATACAACGTGGCGCCGTCTGGCCGAGACAAGGCCATTCCATGGGGCAAAACGCATGTTTTAATACGTGTAGCCGACGGTGAACCGGTTAGAAACATTTGGGAAGGATCGATCACGGCAACCGTGGCTCTGGCAGCTTCAAGGTTGGTGGGGTTGGCGAGTGCGAGTTTCAGGTCAAAATGAGAAGTGACAAGGCGCTTGCCATCTTCAGAAAGCACGATGTCGCCGGGGTTATAGTCAACACGAACCTGACCAACAACGTGCATATCCCCGCCGTCAAGCTTTTGAGCATACCCGGATCGCGTGCTGCTACCGTGGGAAGCGTGTGGCCCGGCCGCGGCGACAACTGGGTAGGAAAGGCCAATGTACACAGCATCGCCGGAGGGTGACACCGCAATATGATGCGGGCCGTCAAGGCTTACCGGATCGCGACCTACAGGATAGGTTCCCAAGATATCGCCGGTGGCGATCGCTAAAACGCTCACGGTGTCTGAATAGCTGTTGGTGACAAACGCGGCGCCGCCCTCGGGGATAGTGAGAGGCGTCCTTTTGTTTGGAAACGCCTCACCCTCGTAGGGCGCGTATTCAAAAATCACCGTTGGATCCGACGGTGAACAACCTGAAAGAAATACCCCCAGTGGTAAGGCTCGAATCCAAAGCGCGCGTGTGAAGGCCACAGCCCACCATGTCATCGGCGCGCCCGTTCGACAAGCGACGAATTGTCGCAACGTCGAGAGCTGGGTAGTCGTAGTAGCGGTAAAGGAGCGATAGACTGGACTGCTATCGCTTCCCTGCGGCTGGGTACCCAATGCGGGCAGCGGTTTGAACCGTTCGAATCAGTCTACCGCAATGACTTCCACTTTGTACATTTCAGGCCCACCGGCGGGAAACATCACGCCGCGCCCCGGATCCCACGGATCGAGGGTAAGGCGAAGTCGAACGCAACGAGGGGTTTCCAGCTCGACCTGAACCGGTTCGCTTGTCCAAGGGTTCATGACATCGCTGGTGGTAGGTTTGTGTTTGCCGGTCAGATGAATGCGAAGCGGTGCCCCCTCCTCGGTGCCGCGAAGCGGGGTTGCTTCGAGAACGGTTCCTATGTCGCGGGCGGCATCGGTTACCTGAAATCGCACGCGTTCACCTGCCCCGGCGCGAACGCAAATCACGTCTTCATCGCGAGCCCAACCGAGCACTCCCGACACCGATTCACCCGCGGCTATGGACAGAGCGGATGCCACTTGATCGTTGGGTTCCGTCTCAATTCCAACAGGGCGCTCCGCGGTGTCGACAACGATTGAATACACATCGGAAACGTTTTCATACACGTATGCCTGTGACGGCGTTCCGTACGAGTCCATGTCTTGCAAGACGGCAACGAAGTAGCGACCGGCCTCCAGTCGCAGCGCGGGAATCTGCAAATCCCTGCCTGGACGGCCTACACAATACTGACCGAGCGCCTGCGACAATCCGGGCCGATAGATAAGTGTACACATTGGGATGTTGGGCAACGCGGTCACACGGAGGCGCGCGGTGGCGATCGAGCCGCCTCCCTCAGGCGGCGGTATGTCAACCGCGAAGAAGTCCCGATCGCCGCGATTCATGTCCAATCGACGGCCCAAATAGCCGCTCACAGTGCGGCCGAAAGGCACCGGATTCGCGTCGCCGGCGACATCGTTTGGCTCGGTTTCCACGCCCGTAAAAACGGGTTTGCGTGACCAATAAAACTTTGCGGCGCCGCCGACGGCTCCAACGAGCATGACGATAATGAATGCAAGCGCGGTGTACCTTTGGCGACGGAGCTTGCGTTCATAACGCTCCACCTCGTCGCGCGTGGCGATCTCGGCGCCGGCACCGGCGCGCACTTCGGCCTTTTCAAGATTGCGAACCGCCCCGCTGTCGAGAAGCGTTTCAACGCTGCTCGTGCCAAGAGCGCGCAGTTGCTCCACAACGGCGGTTTGCAGGTCTTCAACGCGCTGAAATCGATCGGCTGGATTTTTGAGAAGCGCCTTCATCACAAGGCGGCTCACGCCGAGAGGAATGCCGAGATCGGGTGCGCGATCGATTGGTGCAGGCGGCATTTCGGTGAGGTGTTTGGTAAACACGCTCATCGGCGTCGGGCCGTTGAATGGGTAGTGACCGGTGAGAGCGCGATACATGAGCGCGCCGAGCGAATAGATGTCGCTGCGCGCGTCGACGGGATCGCCGCGCACCTGTTCGGGCGACATGAAATAGGGCGTGCCCACAATGGCGCCGGCCGATGTGAGTTCTGAAAGGCCTTCCCCTTCGCGAAGTTTTGCGAGGCCGAAGTCGAGCACTTTGGCGATGTCGCTGCCGTCTCGCGCGCGCACGAGCATCACGTTTTCGGGCTTGATGTCGCGATGAACGATGCCTTTGCCGTGCGCTTCAGCGAGCGACGAACACACCTGCGCAATCACTTTGCCGAGGCGCATCCACGGCATGGGTCCGTGTACACGCAGCAGGCGACCGAGATCTTCACCCGCGACCAGCTCCATCACGAGATACGTGAGGCCGTCTGAAACACCGAAGTCGAACACCTGCACCGTGTTGGGATTTGAAAGACGCGACGCGGTCAGGGCTTCGTGTTTGAAGCGGCGAACCACTTCCGGGTTGCGCGAGAGTTCGCCGGTGAGGGGCTTCATCGCAAGCAGCTTGCCGATCTGCTTGTGCTCCACTTTGTACACAATGCCCATTCCACCGCGACCGAGGCCCTCCACAATTCGGTACCGATCGGCCACCACAACGCCGATAAGCGGATCGGCGACGGGCATGTGAATTTCGTCAAAGCTGTTTGACCAATTCGACCTTCGCAGCGCCGAACTGGCGGTGCTCGACGCGGGACCGGTCGATGCGGGCGCATCGGCCGGGAGTTCAATGCGTACACTTCGAACCGATGCGGGCGGCTCCACCGTTGGCCAGTTCACCGCGGAAACAGGGGGCGACGAGGGATGCACGTTCGACTTGTCGTCGGAAGGTGGCGCGGAAGACGCGGATCCAAATGTGTGCCCGCAAAAAACGCATCGAATTGTGCCGGGATGATTGAGCTTGGAACACGTCGGGCACGCGGGCCCGTAGTGCGTGTCGGCAGACGGAGCGCCGCCGTCAGCACGCCCGGCCGCATGATCGTGGGGAGATTGGGGTGCATGGGAAACGAGCGTGGCGGCCGAGATGCTCACCCCGTCGGGCGCCGCAATGTTTAGATCCGCCGCGGGAGACGGCGCATCGCGTGCGCCGGCGCTCACAAGATCCCCTTCACCATAAAGTCCGCGCGAACTTGCGGAACTTCAGAGCCGGGCTCACCGGTCGTGCCCGCGAAACGTCCACACCCCGTCACCAACTCACCCGGCGCCACAGACACCTGCGCTCCGATGGCGATTTCCACAACGCACGGTCCGGGGTCACCCACACTCTCGGGCTTGGTCGCGGCCGGCAGCGGAGGGCACGCGGGACCACCGTAACCGCGCAGCTTGATCACCGTGACTTGATCGGCACTGCGCGATCCGAGAACGAAGCCCGACACCATCGCTGTACGCCCAATCTTCGTCTTTGGATCGGCCGAAAGATCGAGCAAGCCCAGCGGCGATTTCGCCGCAAAATCCCGTGCCGCCGCGTCGAGGCTGTCCACGCGGCGCACGTCGATTTTGGCAATGCGCGGCGCCATGCCCTGCCCCTGCGCACGCACCGAGATTTGAGTGGAGCCCACCGACGAAACGTTCATGACGTGCGCAAACGACCCGTCGCTTCGAAGCGGAATTGCGTGGGGCCCCGCGAAAAGCTCAACCCCTTTCTGTGTGCGACCGGCGAGAAAAAAGTTCTCTTTGTCGGTGACAACCGCGGCGCCGGGAGCATGAATGCGCAGTGTCGTTATCGGCGCCGATACGTGCAGCGTTCCCTGCTCCGCCGAACGACCCGGCGCCGTGACAACGTACGGAATTTTTCGACTCAACGTGCGCGGCTCGTCCGACTCGCCGGTGCACGCGTCTGTCACATCGAGCAAGTCCACGGCGCGACCGTTCACAAGCGGCACCGTCTTGCCGTCAAGGACAACCTGCGTTCCGTCCTGCGCCTCCACAATGACTTGGATCGCGGGTCGCTCGCCGCGCAGCGTGGACAGGTCCGTCGTCACGCGATACGGCATGTGTACACTTACTTTGGCAACCTCGTCTTTGCCGTTTCCAGGTCGATCGATCACCACCTCAAGCTTGCTTTCGCCGAGTGGCAGCGAGATCGGAACGAACGCGTGTTTACCAACAACCGAAGCTGAAACGGCGCCGATGCGAACAGCGGTTGCGTCGGGACAACTCGAACATTCAATGTCAAGCCCGTCGCGCCCTTCCGCATCGACGCGTGGTCGCGCAGTCACGGCTCCGCGTGTGGGCCACAGAAGAACAACGAGCACCGCCACCAATGCCGCGGCGCCGCCCGCGATCGCAAACACCGCGGTGCGATTGGGCGGCGCCGGCTTTTTGGCTGCAACGGCAACGCGCTTGTCGAGGGGGTGCTTCTTGCGATGCGGAGCTTCGTTCACGCCGGGAACTTTTCGAGCGGCAAGCATCGGAGTTCCCGTCGCACCGAGTTCGGGACCGGGGCGGGCGGCGCGCGGTGGAGGAGCGGCGCCGAGCGCCGCTCCTCCACCGCGCGCCGCCGCCGCACGCGCCGGCGGAACCGGTCCGGCCTGACCGGGATTGGCGCCGCCCATCACGCGCTGCGGAAGAGTGGTTGCGCCGCCGCCGGCAGTTCCCGACGGCATCGGTGCCGGCTGTGGCGAAGGCTCCGCCTTCGCCACAGCCGGCGCCGATGCCGGCAACTGCCTAGCTGTTGCATCGGCTCCGCGATCTTCGAAACCGCTGCCGGGCATTGAAACGCCGACAAGAGTGCGCGCGCTTGGCTGCGCCGGAACCCCGGGATGTGGCCCCGCGACACGCGGAGCAGCGGGTGCGGCGCCGCCGCCGTGAGGCAACCCCACGAGCGTATTTGCCGAGGGCGCACCCGGTCTGACTTCTTCTTCGGGCATTGGCGGCATGCCCACGGCGGTTGCCGCCAGCATGTTCGAAACGGCTGTTGCCCCGAGCTTCGAAACGGCCGTTGCCCCGAGGGGCGCCACCGCGGTCGCCCCCAGCCTCGTTCCCGCGAGCGCCGTCGTTCCCGGGTTCGGCCCCGGACCGTTCAACGTTGCAGCTCCCGCAGGCAGCGGCGGATGGTTTTCGCCCTTCTGCCAAACGAGCGTGCTCGCCACGTCGTCGACTTCACTGGGCCCCGGTCGGGCGCCTCCCATCGGTTGCGCGTTCAGCGTCAGATCGGATGGCACCACCACCAGCGGCGCACCGCACTTGGGACAGGACGCGGCACCGGCGGGTACGTTCTGCGCGCACCGCGGGCAATGCATAGGCAGCGGCGACTCTAACACGACCGGACCCAAACGAAGTTTTTCCGCCGTCCCGTCTGCGAACTTGGCCCAACTGCGCGTGGTTCGATATGCGGCCGACCATGAACCAGGCGTGCGTTTCGCTGGAGGAAGTTTTCGCAGCCGTAGGCGCGCGGGCGGCATCGCTCGTGCCCGAGACCAGCGGATATTTGGCCCTCGCCGTCGCCGATGCCACGTCGCGACTGCCCTACGTGAGCGAAGACCGCGCCGTGCTCCTCACCGTGGACGGCGCCGTCATGGTGCCGCGCAAAGGACCGATCGCGTCGCCGCCCGATGCGGGCAAGGCACTGCGAGACGTGTTGCGCCGACTGCTCAGCACCTCCGCCGGCTCCATGCCCGGGCTCGCAGCTGCGGCGAGACCGCGCGAAGAAGTGGATGTGGAACGGGTCGTGTCGGACATTGAGGCCGCCCTCATTCCAGTAAATCGGGCGGCGGCCAAACGCGCTCTGGCCAGACTCGCGCGCGAAACCCTGAAAGCAAAAGAGGCCGGCAAACTTCGAAAAAAAGCGAGCGTTGCAAAACCGCAAAACGACGCGCCGAAACAGCCGCCGTTGCAACCGGCTGCACCTCAAGCGGCACCGCCTGTGGTCAGGGCCGAGCCCGCACATCCGTCGGTTCCTCCGATGGCGGCGGCCATTCAACCGACAATCGCCGCTCCGATCCCGCCGCAACCGCCGGTCACGCTGCAAAGCGCGTCGGCGGCACCGATTGCCAGCCGAAACGAGATCGCACCGCCGCCGATGGTGGTTGCGCCGCCGGCATACGTGGCCGCCTTCGACACTTCTTTTTCGTCCTCCGTGACAGCGGACAGCGAGCCCGCAGCGCCACGGGCATCCGAATCGGTGTACACATCCCCGGTCGCAGCAGCGCCGCCCGAATCGGTGTACACATCCACCGCTGCACACATCCCGCCTGAACCCGTGTACACATCCGAGGCACCCAACGCGCCGAACGATTCTGTGTACACATTTTTCCCTCAGGCCGAATCCGACGACGAAGCGTACACTTCATCGGTCGCAAGTGTACCCAACGACGAAGCGTACACTTCATCCAACGACGAATTGATCTGGCAAAACGCGGACGCAACCGTCGCCGATCCAGATGCTTTTGCCGTCTTCGAAGCCCACGATGACTCGGCAACGGCGGCGGGCAGCCTCGTGGCTCCCAAAGATCTCGGTCTGTCGCCGCCTCCTTTCGAAATCTCTTTCACTGCCGAACCCACGGCCGGGTCATTAACCGACGAAGACGAAGATGCGCTGACCCGCCCCTGGCATGCCGAAGTGGCGCCGATCGCCGCGCCCGCACAATCGGTGGTTGTGCACGCCGCAGCTCCACAGCCCGCGGCTCCACAGCGCGTCGATCTCGCGCAGCTGGATCCCCCCACGGCGATTCCTCCCGAAACGGGCCTGTTTTCGGAACCCGCCGGCTCGCGTGCCGATGAGCTTCTCGAAAATTTCGGTGCGGAAAACCACGGCGAACCGGCCGTGCTCGCCGCAGCTCGCGGCCTCCGAGCATTCGCCGGAATCGAGGCAACTCCCGCTCCGCGTTCGGATCGCGCACGCCCCGATGAGCGTCAACTTCCCACCTACGCTCGCCGCGCGGCGGAGCAGCGCTCGCTCCGACGATTCGACGACGACGAGGACAAGGACGAGATCCTTCCGCAGCCTCGAACGGCGCAGCCCCAACGTTCACGCTGGCCCCTTGCCATTTTTGCTCTTGGAGTCCTCGCACTGTTCGCCGCATGGCTCTACCGGCCGTCGCTCGCGCACGACCTTTTTGGACTGCGCAAATGGGTACACTTGCCGGAAACCAACGCGGCCACCTCGCCGCAGTCGAGCACCCCGGCCGCCCCGGCCGTGGCCACTCACGCCGAAGCGGAATCCATCCCCGCCGTTTCACCCCGCGCGCGTGAATCCAAATCCGAGTCCGGTGACGGCGCGCATCGCCGCCGAGATTGACCGCTTCCATCACTCCCGATTGACGCTCGGCGCCCGAGCGGCGATAGCCGTTTTTATGCACGCACAGAACATGGCGATCGTGAAATCCCTCGTCAGTGTGGCCTGGGCCGACGGCACGTACGACGACGCGGAAAAAGAAATGGTCGAAGCGCTCATTTCAGCGTTTGAGGCGAGCGAGGAGCAGGCAAAGGAGATTCGCGAGTACGCTTCTACCAAGCGAACAATCAACGACGTGCCCGTCGACGATCTGTCCGACGACGATTGTCGCGTCCTCCTCCAACACGCCGTGTTGCTCTCGTATGTCGACGGTACCCAGCACGAGAGCGAAAAAACACTCATCCACGACATGGCAAAAAAGTTTGGCATCCCCGACGATGAGTCCCACTCCCTCATCGAGCTGGCAGAAAATCGCGCCAAGCGATTCTTGAATCTTCTTTAAAGTTCGGCCTCACTCCCTGCCACCGGCAGTTCGCCCGCGCGACACCCCCCGGCGCGCCTCGGCCAATGCGTGCCCTCCATTCGGGTCCAGTGGGCCCGAACGTCCCCGTCGGCAACTTTTCTGTCCACCCGTTGACGCCTTCATTGGCATGGCTATTGAGGCCAAGTGGCTCGGCAATGTCGCCGGCCTCAAAATCGCAGATAGGCTTGTTTTCGCGGCCTACTCGTGCGCTCACCACCTGACCGGCGGTTGAGCGCCGACGGGCGAAGCTCTGCCCGCACATCAAACCGCGGACACAGCACAGCCAGTATTCTGCGACGTTTTCCGAAACAACCCAGCGCAGCGGCGGCGGCTTGTTTTCCCAAGCCGCAGAGCCCGACGCACATTTTCCAACGAACGTTGAGGAGATTGTCATGTTCAGCCGCATTACCCCTTTTGATCGAACGTTTGCTCTCATGGATGAATGGCGTCGTCGCATGGATCGATCGTTTTTCGATCTACCCTTCGTCCAAGACGGCGCATTCGACGAACCCGCAAGCCTCTCAGATGCAACGTGGCCCCGCGTTCAACTCTTCGATGCCGGCGCCCGCCTTGTTCTAACCGCCGAAGTGTCCGGGATGAACGCAAACGACCTGCAAATCCAGCTCGAAAACGATGTTCTAACCATTTCGGGCGAGCGGAAGACTCAAATCCCCGAAGGTTTCAAGGCTCACCGGCGCGAGCGAAACAGCGTGTCCTTCACGCGCTCGTTTAACCTACCCGTCAAGGTGGATCCTGAACGTGTCGCCGCCACCCTCAAAGACGGCGTCTTGACACTCGAACTCGAAAAAACACCCGAAGCCAAGCCGCGTCAGATCGCGGTTCGCACGGGCAACTGACCGCTTCTGTAAAACATCAATTCACCCTTAAAAACAAGGCTATTTGGGTACAGAAGCCAAGAAACTTTTTTCTTTCGACTGGAGACTCTGAACATGAACGCCGAAACCAAACTTTCACCCCGTTCTGAAACCCCTGCCGACAAGGCCGAAAAACTCGACCGAAAGCCCACCGCGGCGCCGCTCGTGGACGTGCTCGAAAGCGCCTCGGAGCTTGTTGTGATTGCCGACTTGCCGGGCGTTGCAAAAGACAACATGCACATTCACTTTGACAAAAATCGGCTGACAATTGAGGGAAAGCGCGCCCAACCAAAATTCGCCGAACGAACTCCCGACGCGGTACTCCCCGATTATCGTCGCACGTTCCTGGTTCCGCAGGGCATTGACGGCGACCGTATCAGCGCCGACCTCTCCAACGGCGTGCTCACCGTGCACCTGCCCAAGCAGAGCGCCCGCGAACCGCGCCGCATTCCTATCAACTCCGCGTGATCCGTCGAACTCTACCACGAACAGTGGTAAAAGCGGAGTCATGCAGTTCGACGAAGAAGAAACGCAGAAACCCCCGTCCGTTCGCACTCAGCCCGCTGTCCGAAGGTACGCTCGTCTTGAGCTGCCATCCGGCAGGAGGCGTTACGCCGAGCTGATCGACGGGCGGGCGGCCATGCTGTCCGATGCGCCGTGGAACGGCGGTCTACCCACTGGTGAAACCATCCCCGAAGTGGACGAACAAGGTCGAACCGCGCACGCGCGTCGCGTAGCCCCAACGGTTCCTTCCAAAATTCTCTGCGTTGGTCGAAATTATCGCGCGCACGCAAAAGAATTGGGCAACGACGTTCCCGCCGAACCGCTTCTTTTTATGAAACCGCCGTCCTCCGTGCTTGACCCCGGAGGCACCATCGAACTGCCCGATCCTACCCTTTCGGCGCGAATAGAGCACGAAGCCGAACTGGCTTTGATCATAGGCAAACGCGCTCGCAAAGTGAGCGTTGCAGACGCCTGGTCTCACATTTTCGGAGTTACTCTTTTGTGTGACGTCACCGCGCGCGACCTTCAGAAAAAGGACGGACAGTGGACTCGCGCCAAAGGCATGGACACGTTCTGTCCAATCGGCCCCATTGTTGTCGCCGGACTCAACGCCCAACACCTCCACATCACCTGTCGCGTCGGTGGGGAGGTTCGACAACACGGGTTCACTGGGGATATGGTATTTGACGCCGCCACCCTCGTTTCGTACGCCAGTCAGTGTATCACCCTTGAACCTGGAGACGTATTTGCCACGGGCACTCCCGAAGGAGTTGGGCCGCTCATTGCCGGTGACCTTCTAGAAATTGAAATTCCAGAAATCGGTGTGCTCCGTGCCGCCGTCGGCTCTTGTTCCTGAAAATCACCTTCCCGCCAATTAGCCCATAATTCCCCAAAAACGGACCGTATTCTCACTCCCTTTTCAACGGTATTGACGGCGCCGCACACCGGGTGTTTATCTCCATTTCATGGCGTCGCAGTTGGCCGGCAAATGGTTTGACGTAGTGGTCATTGGCAGCGGAATCGGCGGATTGGTTGCCGCGCTCACCGCCGCGCGAGCCGGTCAAAGCGTGGCGGTGCTTGAAGCTGCCAAACAGTTCGGCGGGTATATCAACCCGTTTCGTCGCGGCAAATACCGGTTTGACCCCGGGCTTCACTACATTGGTGAATGTGGTCCCGGTCAACTCCTCACCCGCGTTTTACAAAGTGTAGACCTGGCCGACACCATCCGCTTTCGAGAACTCAACCCCGAAGGTTTTGAGCGCATCGTTTTCCCGGGGTATGAAATCACAATGCCCCGCGGCGCAGAAAACTACCGCGACAAATTGATAAAAGACTTCCCGCACGAAAAGCAGGGCATTGATGAATTTTTTGAGCTGCTCCGCCAATTCCGAGCAGCGATGAAAGTCATCCAAAAGGTAGACGGTCTACCCGCCGCTATTGACGCCGTTCCCCACGTGCCGTTTCTACTCAAATACGGCCGCGCAACGTACGCCGATCTGCTCAACCCTATTATCAAAGATCCGCTTCTCCGCGCCGTGTTGTCAGCTCAAAGCGGCGACTACGGTCTACCTCCCCGGCGCGCATCGGCGCTCATTGGCCTCGGCCTCATCGACCATTACATTCGCGGTGCGTACTTCCCCGTCGGAGGCTCCGGCGCCATGCGCGATGCGCTCGTCCAAGCCATCACCAAACACGGCGGACTCATGCTCCGCAACACACCCGTTGAGAAAATTCTACTCGACAACGGAAGTGTCAAAGGCGTTCGAACGGCCGCGGGAGAAGAAGTACAAACCCGCACTGTCATCTCCAACGCCGACGCCGCGCACACCTACAGAACGCTCGTCGGTGAACAACATCTTCCATTTCTTCTCAAGCGCCGGGTTGTCAAAAACCGCCTTTCCGTCGCGTCAATCTGCGTGTTCCTCGGCACCAACTTAGACCTTACCCAATGTGGAATGACAGACGCCAACATCTGGGTATATCCAACCACCGACCTAGATCGGTTTTATGAGCCGATCTACAAAGGGCAAATCCCCGATCTCGACTTTTTCTTCCTTTCCTCCCCTTCCCTCAAAGATCCGGGCCACGCACTCCCCGGTTGTGACACGGTAGAACTGGTAACCCTCGCCCCGTTTGAACCGTTCGCCAAGTGGGAAGGTGGTAAGTCAATGAAACGCGGCGACGAATATGAAACGTTTAAGCAGTCTTTGTTTGACAGGTACACCAAAGCTGCGGAGCGCTTCATTCCAAAGCTGCGCGAGCACGTCAAGGTGAGTGAAGTTTCTACTCCCGTCACCAATATTACCTATGCCACGGCTCCACGAGGAGCCATTTACGGGCCTGAAGTTACCCCCGACCAAATCGGCCCGTTCAGGTTTGGTATCAAAGGCGCTTTCGACGGCCTGTTCTTCTGCGGTGCCGCCGTCCACGGTGGAGGCGTTGTTCCCGCCGCCATTTCGGGCATGCAAGCCGGCAAACGCGCCGCTCAGTGGGCCCTCCAAACCCGACCCATTCGGGGCAACGTTCCAGTCCCCCAAAGCGCATAAAGCCGTCCCGCGCCCACCGTTCAACCGGACTTCAGCCACCTCGCAATGACTTGGTGAAGAGACGTCACACGCATCCAGGCGCTTCAGGTCTGTGCGAGGCGCAGCGCAGGGAGCACATCTTCCGGTTCGCGCAGCGGCAAACCCACGAGTGTTCCAATCAGTCGACAAGCTCGCTGGAGCACGGGTTGATAATCGGTACCCACATCGCGCAACACCGCCAATAACTCGGGATCGGCCGCCACTTTTTCATGAAATTGGTTTACCGGGTGCTCCACGTTTCCCGCCGCTTGAACCCAATAATAAAGCACCTTGAGCACCTGCTGCCTTTCTATCTCGGGCGTTTTAGAAAGCCCAATGGCTCTTGCTGTGTACACATAAAACGATGACCCGTGCCGCGCTTCATCCCCGGCAAGATGCTCAAAAATGCCGGCCAACACAGGTTCTTTTGTGTACCTTGCCAAATCTTGATACCCGGCCGAAGCAAACAACTCTGACAGAATGTTCATAGCCAGAGTGCCTGTTTTTGATCGCATAAAAGGCGCCGTCACCCGCCCGCGCAGCACCTCATCACGGGTAGGTTCAACCCCAAATACCCGCAACCACCGAAAGAGCGCGTCAGGGTGTTTGGTTTCTTCATAAAACCAAATCGCGAGCCAATTTGTAAAGTCTGGATCATCCGCCATTTCACTCATAAAGCGTTTCGTGGCGGAAAACGTTGTCAATTCACTCAAGGCCATTTCCCGAACAAACCGAAGCAAGGGCTTATTCACAACCTCCTTGTCAATGGCATGCCAGGGTATGTCTGACATCTTCCATCTCACCCGCTCTGCCTCTTCAAAAAGCTTGTGAAATGGGCCCTCCACAACACCGCAAAGCGCATTGGGGGGTGGCTCACCGCCGGCTCTGCCAATGGCCCTCGCCGGACAGTTCACCTTGGCGGCTTCCGCGTAGGTTAGGCTCTCCGGCGATTCTGGCTGCGCTCGAATGTAGGCAGTAACAGCGTCCATCCCAAATGTGTGCGGCGCCAAAGACGAACAGGCGCCGCACCGAAAACAGCGCTCCGTGAGTACAGAGTAGGTGATGCCCTCGGGCTTTGACCCTTCCATGGTGTTACCTCCCGGTCACGAGTGCCAACTCCGCCTTCACCCATTGCGCCAATACCACTGAATCCCCCAAAAAAGATCCGGCAAGGTCAGGAGCAATCGTCAACATCGCCATCAACTCTCGCACATCAATGTCGGCTTTCCAACGCCCATCAATCATTAACATTAAAAGCCGCGACGATGCGTTTCCAGCGATATACCCAAAGTGTTCCCCCGCGCGGCTCCACGCAGGCGTACCACCGAGAATGACATCGTGCCGAACCGAACGTTCTACCGCGGCCGAACACCGGCCCTCACCGCACTCCTTCCCGGTAATGTTGGCCACCACCAATTCTGTTTTAGAACCCCACCGGGCGAGGATCATCAGTTTGCGCCCCGTGGCGGACAGCACCAGACCGGTTGCATCGGCAAGCACCGGCCCATGGTGACCATCCACCACCCAGAACGTGGCCGCCGCCCGCCTGGCAACAAATATTGTGGCGTTTGAATCGCCTAAAAATTGAGGTGGTTCAACGCTTTCAAAAGGGCCTTTTTCACCCTCCGGGTCAACCACCCAAAACGCGTCCCCGCGCCTCGCCGCAAACGCAACGGCCGCCCCTTGGGAGTTGAATGTCAGACTTTCGGGCATCACCCCGTCATACGGTCCAATCGCGGTGGCATCTACCACCGCCCACTCTTCTTTGCCGAGCCCCGATGCGTACGCAAGCGCCTCCCTTTTGGCCGACCAAAAAAGTGGACCCACCCGATCCCACGGCTCACTTTCGGCGCCGTTTTTAATCACCTTCCATTTGTCATTTTTTCGGGCCGTCCACGCAATGTTTTTACCACTCGGTGAAAATGCCAAATCGGCCACATCCTGGTAAGGTTCACTTTCTAAACCGTCCACCACAACGCGCGCCTTCCCATTTTTTTCGCGGGCGATAAAGCCACTTTCCCCTGTTTTGAAAGTGTCAAACGTGCCACCGATTGGTACCGCAGCGATTTGACGCCATCCACAATCACCACCACCGCCCCGTCTTCATCGGCTGCGTACACAAGGTGGTCGCCCTCCGCCGACAGAATCAGAGAACGTGCTCGTATCGACTCTACCGACGGCTGTTCCTTTCCGTCGAGCACTACCCTCCAGCGTCCCTTTTCTTCCACCGCGCAGGCGAGATGGCGGCTGTCTTCACTCCACACAAGGGCGCCCACTCCGTCGTAGGCCTTAAAATTCCACCCCGGAAGGGGAAGATTGGAAACCGAAAAAACTTCCACCTTCCATCCATCGGCTTGCTGGGATGGATATGCCAGGTATTCTCCCGACGGGCTGAACTTCAGGGCGTCCACCCCAACCCCACGCGATTTGTTCCCCTCGCGCGCATCCACCTTCACCCATTGCCCATCCCCATTGGACAACACTGCCACATCGTGCTCGCGACTCGGCGTTTTCCCATACCATACAACGCGGGGACCACACCCCGCGAGCGCGAGAAAACATGCGCCGATAAAGGCGGCAAACCGGGCTTGAACCGCTTGCAACCTTCCCGTATCAGACCGGTGCGGCGCACACCTTTCGCTCATCACTTACCCTTCTGTTGAATGAAACAAGCCCGGCAGCGACGTTCCCATGGCGCCGTTCATAATTCCCCGGGCAACAATCCTCGACTCCACCTCAGCCATCACTTCAAAGCGAAGAATATTCTCCACAGCGTGGGTTTGGGTTACCGTGTACACAAGTTTTTGGCCGGCAAATACAGGTTGTAAAAACTTGATATCCACCGCCGCACTCACCCCCATGCGCGAGGTTGGATTGGCAAGGTCTTTTGACAGGAGATCCACAAGGTCTTTTCCAACATCCGCCCGGTATCCAGGTTGAAACTGTAACCCCAAATGCAGGTTGCGGAGCGCCGCGAGCACGCTTTCGGGGTCGCGTCCTTCTTTTTCCCACGCTCCCTGAATTTCCAAAAGAATGCGGAGCAGATTGCACGACTGCCCCATCCCCTCAATAGTGTACACACCCGGCCAGAGCGAAAGACCGGGAAAGTGACCTTCAAAAACCGGTTCGTTCGCACTGATCAATCTCGACGCGCAGAGCGACGGGCGCGGGCCGCGGGTATACCCCTCAATGGTATCTACCATTAAGAAAGGCCGGCGGTGCGGAAGCAGGCGAGCCACCACATCTGGACCCAAATGGAGAGCGGGTAACTTTTTCATACAAAACCTTCCATCTCTCTCGAACAATCTCCCACAACCCGCGCCGTTTCGGAGAGCGATCGCTCGTCCTCAGTTGCGTACACACGCACGTCTCGATCTGCAAAATGCCGGTGCCACAGCGCTCGGAGGACGGCGCTCGGGCCGAGGGTGATCACCCCTTGTACCCGCTCTGCGGCGGCTTCCATGGTCCGCACCCACTCCACCTTTGACACCAGTTGTTCCTTCAGAAAACGCACCCAGAGGTGACAATCCAATACAACCTCCCCGGTACAATTGGCGATGAGGGTACACTCCACCGGTTTCGGGGAGACAGCGTTCAAAACTCTCTCCCACTCTGCAAGTGCACCTTCCATCAGCGGGCTGTGCCACGCCCCCGATGTTGGAACGCGGGTTGCAAATACCGCAAAATGAGTACACACCGCTTGAACAGCACTCAACTCGCCCGACAAAACCACTTCATCCGAGGCATTTTCAGCGGACAAAACAAGCATCCCAAACTTTCTACCATGCGCCAAACACTCTTCAATTGTGGAGGCATCCCCTGTTTTGACTGCCACCATGCCACCCGGCCGTTTCAGCGCTTCACGCGCCATGAGCTTTCCGCGTTCCCATGAAAGTTGAACGGCATCGTCACCTGAAATTCCACCCGCAATGCTCCACGCCGCAATCTCCCCGGCGGAGTGACCAAAAGCGAGCGTTGGAGTGATGCCCTTCGCTTTTAGAAAATCGGCAATCACAAGGCTTATAGCGGTGAGAACCGGTTGCAGAACATCTGTTTTGTCAAGGGTAGACGGTCTCGACATCAAGGTAGAAATCGATGTGCCGCAGAGCGCCGCCGTCTTTTCCAGCCTGTCTACCCCAAGCCCCGCACGGACAAGGGAGCGCAGCACCCCATCCACACGTTTTGATCCCTGCCCGGGACACACAAACGCAAGCGGCCCGCCGGTGTTCGCCTGCACACCGCCGCGGGGCGCCGTCATGCCGTGAGCCCCCCATCCACAATGAGGGATTGACCCACAATATACGATGCGTCTTCCGACGCGAGAAACGTTACCGCGTGGGCAACCTCTTCCGCTTTGCCAAATCGCCCGAGCGGTATAGCGGTTTTCACCCGGTCGGTAATACGCCTGTCGAGCCTCACGAAAAGTCCGGCCGAAATCGCACCGGGCAATACCGCGTTGACTCGAATGCCTTTGGGGGCCAGTTCCGCCGCGAGCGATCGGGTAAACGCGACAAGCCCCCCTTTGGAGGCGGCATAGTTCACTTGCCCTGGACTCCCCTTCACCGCACTGATCGCCCCAACATTCACGATCGCGCCTTTTTGTGCGGCGATCATGGGTCTGACAACGGCGCGCGAGCAATAAAACAAACCTGACAAATTGGCTGCGATCACTTCTTCCCAACTGTCAGAACTCATGAGAGCAAACATTTCGTCGCGGGCCACACCGGCGTTGTTGACCAATACATCCACGCGACCCCGCTCTTTGTAAATGGCCTCAAATGCCTGGTCAACCTGGGCCTTTTGCTTCACGTCAAAGCCGGACAGCGCTCCTTTGCCCCCCTTTTCAGCAATTTGGGCAAGCGTTTCTTCAGCTTCTTTGAGATGGGTAGAGTACCCCACCACAACAAATGCGCCTTCCGCGGCAAATGCCACGGCAATCGCTCTACCCAACCCACGCGATGCACCTGTCACAACCACCGTGCGGTCTTCAAATCGGGCGGGGCGCAATTGAGTCACGTGTTACTCGTAAATGGCTGGAAAGTTATCGCGCCCGCGCGTTGCGTAGGTGTGGCGCTGAGGGTTGATGTACAAGCTGCGATTGACGAGCACCGGGGGCGAAACGGTTGTCACATTCACCCGCTCCACACCGGCAGTGTACTCTTCAACACCTGCGTGGTAATAAGGTTTATCCAGAATGGCAATAGACACGTGGGCGTTCGCCATGGGCGAATACCCGGCGGACAGAACGGATCCTATCACCACATCCGCCCAAAAAACGGGGTCACCTTCCGACACCTCAAACTCACTCATCATGGTGGTAGCCCTACGTATCGGACCACGCGCTCGCTCCTCAAGCAATGCCTGCGAACCAACGTACTCTTTGCGATAGGAGACACGCCACAAGATACCCAACTCCATGGGCGTCAAGTTGTGTTTCCCTTCACGCCGAATGTTAAAAAAGCCATTTTCCAGGGCGGCCTGTTCGAGTGTTGGCAGACCAACCCTTTCCAAGTCAAACGCCGCACCCCGGTCTACCAGTCGCGCCTGAAAGTCGGCCACGGACGCCTGAGGAACAAACAGGTCATACCCATATTCACCGGTTTTACCCCCGCGCAAACATAAGATGTCCTGGGTCCGGTAAAAGTACAGGTAAGGTAACCCTATCAGATCCGGGCCCAACACCTCCCCAATCAACTCCCAGGCGTACGGTCCCTGAATGGATATCAAACTGTGAGAAGCCGTCAGGTCTTCAATTGTCAGATCGCTGCCGGACGCGGCGTGCGAACGCACGTGCTCCACAAGCGTTTCGGCAGACGGTCCTTCTGAAATCAGGAGGTAGCCGTCATCGTCTTGGCCAATATACACATCGGCAAATACCTGACCCTGTTCATTAAGCAAAACCGTGGGCCGAACCTGACCGTCTCGAACAAACAGGTCTGCCGGGCAAACGCGGTCGAGGGTAGAAAAAGCGTCTTGCCCGGCAATTCGCAGGCAAACAGTGGGCGGATCGGTTGTCCAAGCCACCCCCATGCGCAGGGCGTTCATGGCTGTGTCCATCACGACCCCACCTCCAAAACGAGGGGTACGTTGGTATTGCCTTCACCGGCCGCGGCTTTTTCGTAGGCTAAAACGAGATCTACCAATTTTCCAACAGTGCGCATAACGCGGCGACCCAAAGCGTCGTCGGGTAGCTTCAATCCAAAGGTGTCTTCAAGGCTCACAACCATTTCTACTGCGTCCACCGAGTCAAGCCCGAGGCCTGTACCAAAAAGCGGAGTATCGGGGTCAATGGAGTCGGGGTCACGTTCCACATGAAGACGCTCCACAAGCAGCGTTCGAACGCGATTCAGCACTTCTTCGCGTCGAGAAATGTATTGAGATAGTTCGGGGGTCATGAACGCTTCACCTTACGTATTCGACAACAGAACGGCGATGGAGCAACTGCCACTGTCATTGGAGATTAGAGCCGCTTTTACTTTACCTTGTTGAATTTGCACCGCGGCCGACAAAACGTTTAGCAGCGGGTGAGAAGAAGGTGCGATAACGGTAGAGTTGAGCGCGGGGAGATGAGCCACTTCTTCTATAGTGAAGCCCGAGCCGCAGAACGCCCGCTCTACTGCCAATGCGAGTTGACCCGGACCCGCCAGGCCAACTCCTGCGAGGCGCACCGGATATTTCTCGCTTTTGGGCAGCGCCTCCGGCGTGGCAAGAACAATGCACACCCCCGCTTCACACATTTGGTCGGGCAACTCATCCCTGTCGAGTTCATCGGCCGCGGCAACACACAGAACATCCGCGTCGTCGCGCAGGGCAAGATGGTCACACGCGAGCGCGAGCGCTGTGAGCCCCGAACCGTTTCCCGTTGTCACCGTAGTGGTAGGTCCGCGAAGGGAAAAGGCTCGGGCGCATGCTCCGATAGAAGCGTTTAACACCACCTTGGTAAACGCGGGCGCAGAGAGGCGTAACAGACCCCGTTCGTTTACGCTGTCTTGAAGCTCGTGGGCACTCGCGGGTGAGATGCGCACAAGCGCTCCAAAAAGCCCGGTTCGATCGCGAAGCGGGCCTCGCATGTTGAGACCTGAATCGCGCAATGCTTCACTCGCGGCAATAGTCAGGTACCTCGACAATGGGTCAAACCCGCGCATGTCAATGCCGCTCAGCGTTTTGGGTAGATTTTGATCGCCTATTGGGCCGGACAGTTTTGCTCCCGTGGGTAAACTGGAAAATGTTTTTGCATCACCCACACCGGGCAAGATCGCACCGACACCGCAGATGTACACATCGCGCTTGACAACAGCCCTATCGGGGGATCGAAAATGTGGACTGTCAAGAACCACAAGTGCATTGGCGCCGCCAAACGCGGACGAATTGCACAATGCGTGGGTAACCTGAAAGGGACGAGGAGTAGACTGAGCCACAGGGTCGACAGGACACCGTGGACGCGCTCCAACATGGTGGAGCGTTTGGGGTACGGAGTTGTGTTGGATGGCGAGCAGCGTGGCGATCATTTCAAGCACGCCCGCGGCACCCTGA
Source organism: Polyangiaceae bacterium (assembly GCA_016712345.1). Lineage (GTDB taxonomy): Bacteria > Myxococcota_A > Polyangia > Polyangiales > Polyangiaceae > JADJRH01. The sequence goes on along the minus strand of JADJRH010000001.1, from coordinate 4,247,857 downwards.
CCATGGCCGAAAATGCTCTTGGAAGCGCTGACAGTGAGCTTGTCAGACGCGGCACCAAACACAGAAACAATCCCTCTCCACTCAGCGGGATCGTTCGCTTCAGTGCCCGTACCGTGAGCATTGACGTAGTTGATATCCAATGGAGTCAGGCCGGCATCGCGAACCGCGGCGCGCGCGGCGCGGGCCACACCCGAACCTGACGCGTCGGGTGACGTGGCATGGTAAGCATCACATGAAAGGCCCATGCCTGAAACCCATCCCCAGATGGTTTTGCCTTGTTTTTGCGCGTTTTCAGCTCGCTCCAATACAAGAAACCCGGCACCTTCACCAAGCGTTGTGCCGGGCGGAGAACTGAAAGGAGCGCACTTTTGGGGGTTGAGTAAACCGAGGTTGTGAAACCCAGCAAAGATCTCTTCGGTGAGTGCGTCGGCTCCGCCGGCGATCACCACGTCTGCGACACCTGACAACAAAAGGTCACGACCGAGCCCGACAGCGTTTGCAGAAGAAGAACACGCCGTTGAAATGGTAAGGCGAGGACCATGCGCCGAAATCACATCGGCGGTTAACTCCGCCAGCCGGAAAATTCCCTCTGGGTGGGTTGCGAGACTTGTACCAAACACCATCGCTACTCTGTCAGGTCGCACGTGTCCTGTTTGAATGCGATGGGAAAGTTCGGCCGCATCGGCCGCTCCGCGCGCGGCGAAAATGGCAAATTCAAGCGCCAACTCGGCTGTTTTTTTACCTTGGGTAAACTGCGTTGAGGGCACAAGAGCGGCAGTGTGCACCGAAAACACTTCGGTCGAGAAGCGCTCCACCGGCCGAATGCCGTCTTTACCGCTTGAAAGAGCCGACCACAGCGCTTCAACACCATACCCAACAGCGCTCACGGCGCCCATGGCGGTGATTGCCACCGGTGCCCGCAAAACGGCCTCTACCGGTCGAGGAGGAGCCGGTAGAGCGGAAGTTTCGCGGGCGGCGGACATCATGTTGACTCATGCTCTGGAGCGAATCACACCGCCCGCGATGAGACATGCAATACCACCCAATCCGAGGAGGGCCGCGGCGGTGATGACAAAGTATCCACCAATGGCAGTGTCTGGATTGGACACCAAAAAGGCCGAAGTGACACCCGCAATTAAGCCGAGCCCGAGCAGGCCTCCACCCACACCGAGGAGAATGGTACCTGTTCTCAACTTTTTCAGGTTTCTACCATTTTCATCCACTTCAGGATCGCCGTAAACGCCGGGTTGGACAGGCGCATACCCAGCCGGCGCAGTGGGTTGTAGATATGGGTAGACCGTTGTTGTTCCGGTGGTCATGGGAGGTGCATATCCAGGATCGCCCGGGGGCGGCGGAGGTGGCAACGGCGCCATTGTGCCCGTGGGAGGAACTCCTTGAGGAACACCTTGTTGAGCGATACCCGGCACCTGTTGCCAGGCCTGCGCGAGTGCCATTTGACGGCGGTGATAATCCCAAAACGCCGTTTCACCCATTTGGGCCATAAAACGGCGCTGAAATGCCTCGACAGAACCGTCGCGCGCGGTGACCTTTTTTACCTTGTCATCATACTCGTCAATAAAAAGCCCGGTGGACTGGCGCAGTCGGAAACAGGCATGTTTGCCCACCTCACGCATGTGATTGCGACGCTTTTCATTCACCCCGGCTTTGGCGCCTTCTTCATCAAGCGTTTGAAGAACCCGCTCGGTGACCGTTGGATCTTCACGCAGGAGGCGACTGATGTCGGCACGCTCGGTGGGGGTGAGCGACGTGAGCATTTTGTTCATGCCGCCCACGGCATCATCCATTTCTTGAACCGAACTCCACATGCGGGCCTGCATGCCGGGGTGTAGGCGCCCCACTTCCGGCAAGTCACCGAAAGAGCCTGTTAGGAGCAGCTGACGCATGGTGCTGCGCACCACTTCTTCAGACTTTGAAAAGCGCGGATCTTTGCGCGCGAGATCTTGAACGTCTTTTGAAACCAGCGCGTCGAGTGAACTGGACGACCGCAGGTACCCGAGGCTTGTGTCGAGTGATTTTAAAAAACCATCCATGTTGAGGGCGCTGAGTTCGTCGATTGACGGCACGGGCACCGCGGCCAGCCCTTCCATCACCGCACCACAACCCACCGCAGAGAGCCCCATGCCGCCGCCCGCGACCGCCCCGGCCTTTAGGAAGTTTCGCCTGTCCATCACTGTCAGATAACACGTGGTCGGGTTGGCAATCAATCCCACATTTTTGGAATGGTGCCGACAAATTGTCAAAACACCCGCGAAAGGGAAGACGCGGCCGTGCTCCGGGTTAACACAGCACATCCCCGACGGGAGGCGCGGCGGAGTGGTCGCGTAGAAAGGCCGTTTTATGAACCGACGGAACGTTCGGCGCGGCGTGGTGTTTGCCACGGCCGCAGCCTCGCTGGCATGCTTCTCACAGTCAACTTACGCCGAAACCCAAACGATGGTTCCCTTTGGTACCCAGGGTCAAGTGGTGATTCCCAACCTGGTAGGTGTACGCACGGGTCTACCCATGTACTTCAGCAGTGGGTTTGGTACCGGCCCTGCACCCCTTACCGAATCTTCCTTGGGTTGGGGTGGAGTGGTCGGCTATACCCAAAACTCCACAACCTATACCGACCCTGTAACTGCTGAACTCAGCGTTTCCAAGGGGGAAAGCTTTTGGATTGCCCCTTCGTTTGACGTGTTTGTGAAAAAGAATTGGTCGCTTGGGCTGGCCGCGGCGGGTGTGTACGCAACAGCCTATATAAGTCAACCAAACGCCGTTGACTTTTCCGCGGAAACCGTGTCGGCCGCTGTGGCGCCGCGCCTTGGGTATGTGGTTCCCCTCGGCGGTGGACTATCACTCTGGCCCCGAGTCACCGTGGGTGCATCTTACGCTGAAACACATTATTCAGGAGGGTATAGCTGGCCAGGTTCCTGGACGCGAGCCGTGTTTGCCGGTGCTCAATTGGGCATTGTGTACCAACCGCACCAACGTATTGTCCTGCAGCTTACACCCGAAATCAGCGGCGGTCGCTCCTGGAACGTCAGTCAATATTCCACCGAGTCGGCGTGGGTTAGATTGGGCGGCGAAGCCACCGCAGGCGTTGTTTTCTAGTTCCGCTCGTCAGAAGTTTGGCCCGGATTGACCCCTTCGTGCGGAACTAGAGCACCAATTGGTTTGAATCGTGAGTAAAATCAGAAGATTAGTGATTCAAGATGATCGGTGCTCTAGTCGCAGAAGCAGGTGCACGAATCTGTACAGATGCCGGGTTTGCCGTCGGTCACGCCGCAGCAGACATTTTTCTCGGGGTCGGTACACTCAGAATCTTGTGTACACAACTTTCCGCAAGAACAAATGAGCATGGCGCCGGGGCCGCCGCAGATGCAACCCTGACCTTCCGGGCACGAGGTGGGCATTGTTGGATCACACATTTGGGTAGACGAAGTTGTGGTTCCGCCCGACCCGGTTGACGAGGTGGTCGCACCGCCACTTCCTCCCGAAGCGCCGGTTCCACTCGTGGTGGATGAGGTGCCGGTGCTTCCTCCCGTGACACCACCCGCTCCCGCAGTGGATCCCCCGGAGCCGGTGGTTTCGGAAGTGGACGAGCTTGTGCCTCCCGTCCCCGTTGTTGAACCGCCGTCACATCCAACGAAGATACCCAGCAAGAAGAGCGCAGTTAACCCACGTGTGTACTTCATATACTTCCTCCGCTCTGCTCTCTTAAAACATAGTCAAAGCCTCGCGGCACAAAGATGGTGCACCGATTTGTCGGCAGTAGCAACGATGATCTTCGATAAACTCAAGACACGACCCTCACCGGTCGCTCCCCTTTTTTGCCGACGACAACCGACAGCCGCTTGTTCACGCGAGCGAACGAACAGCCACGGTAGAATTTCGATCCTCGACAAAAAACCCTATCTCAATGTTCGCTGGCGCATCACCGTTAAAGTCTGGTAGCGTCGCGCGCTATGCGAAAGCGAGCGCTTTCAGGCGTGGTGTTCACTGTCCTCGCGAGCTGCGGGGAGCCTCACGCCGTCGCGCCAAATCATCCCAAAGCCACAGCTCAACCAACCGTCGCCGTTATCGCCCCTCCTCCACCAAACGCGGCGTTTCAGCCGCCCAACGAAGACGCAACCTACCCATTTGACCCGTTTGACGCGCTGCGGGTAAAAGTGGCTGACTCAGCTCCGCTGCCGCCGGCCGTCAAACAACGGTTTGGTGCTCTGCCGCCGAGTCGACCCATGGAGCACGTGGCCGTGAGTCCAGACGGTGCACTTTGGGCTACCTGCGATACCGTCGGCATCATTCTACTGTGGGACGCAAAGCGCGGTTCTGTCCAAAAAACACTGGGCGATGAAAAACAGGGACGAGATTGCCGCACTTTGTTCTTTTCGGCCGATGGAAAAAGACTCATTGCGCCGGCGTATGAAGCGGCTCGCGTCTTTGACCTGGAAACGGGCAAAGCAAGCCTCGCAACGTACGGCGGCACGTCGTCGTATTATGGGAGTGACCCACACGGCTGGGGCGCCGCCCCGCTCAAAAACGGCGGCTTTGTGGTGGCAACCTGCCGTCGTTCATCGGAAGAAGCCATCCTTGTATTTGACAAGGACGCGGGTTCCCCATCGCGGACAATGGGTAGGTTCAAAAAAGACCTCGACGAACATTGCGCCTACAGCATTGCCGCATCCGCCGACGGCAAGTGGATTGCCGCGGGGGGCAGAGACCATGTGTACCTTTTTGATGCAAAAACAGGTGAAGAAAAAGCCGCGCTACCGGGCAATTCGGTGCACGCAGTTGCCTTTTCGCCCGACGGTGGTCGCATCTACATAGCAGAGCGAACGGCGGTCAACGCGTTTGATATGACAACTCACACAGCCGTTGCGTCGTACGGATTTTTGGACACCCATGTCTGGGTAGAATCCATCGCGATCTCCCCTGACAACTCTACCCTGTTTGCCCCGAGTCGACCCGGCGTCAAAGCGTTTGATACAGCCAGTCGCAGAGAAATATGGCAGGCCGGTGCCTTTCTTGCACCGCGGTTCGCGGCCTCGCCCACAGGTGAACTGTTAACTCTACCCAGTTATCCAAGGGTGATTGCGCGTTTTTCCAAACAGGGTGAAAGGCTTGGCCCTTATGACCGGGGCAGCCACGACGGGGTGATTCGGTCAATCGCTTTCGTGGACAAAGACACGCGTTTGCTCACCGCCGCCGACGATGGGGAGACGCGCGTTTGGGATGTTGAAAAGTCAACTCCCCTGTTCACCTTTGCGCGAAGGCCGAGTTCGGGGAGTGCCATCGCATCACCCAGAGTGGGGACGAGAGAAGTTGTCACTGTCAGCACCGCATGCGCCCTGACGGTTTGGAATATGGACACTCGCGTGATTCGAGGCAGGTTAAATGTCATGCCCACCAACGGGGCGTCATGGTGCTCCTTTCGAGCGTTTGCACTATCGCCCGACGGAAACACAGCGGCGCTGAATATGGGCAGCCATATCCAACTTGTAAACGTTGAAACGCTCGCGCTCACCAAACGCATTGAACTCCAAAAAGACGATCGGACGGACGCACTTCAGTTCAGCGCCGATGGCCACCGCCTCTGGGTTGGAGTACACAAAGCCATTTTGGAGGTTGATCTTCAGAAGGGTCAGGTGCTCCAATCGCTTGACCTTCAAAACGAATATCTGCGAAGTTTCACAATCTCCGCCAATGGTAAGGTTGCGTTGATTGGCACAACGGGGATGGCATTCGCCATGTCTATTGCCGACAAGAAGACGCTGTGGGAGCACAAAGTTTCTCAGGAGCAATTTGAGGTAACCGCCGCGTTGTTTCTGCCGGGAGATCGCGTGGCCCTCGGCGTGCGCGGCGGTGTGGTGCTGGTTGACGAGAAAAAAGGGGCGGCCCTCAAAACTCTGAACTTGCCCGATGTGTATCAAGGAGTAGGGTCGCTGGCGGTTTCTGAAAACGGTAAGGTGCTCGCAGCGGGGGCAGAAAACGTGGTGTGGACGTGGGATCTATAATAACCCATTTTATACTTGGTCTGGCAACGGCCGCGTTCGGGCTCTCCCTTTCGTCGATCGCGGGTGCACAAGCCGCGGCGCCAACAAAACCGCATGTATCACCGTGGGGGACGTGCGTGTTATCGGCGGGTGTGCCGGTCTGCTGGGGATTCGCGCGAGAGTTGTTGCCGGAGGGAGTTCACTCCACCACGCGTCCGGTGCGGCTGACAGGGGTCACCGGGCTCAGCTCCGTCGGCATGGGTGACGCCCACGCCTGCGGAATTGATACAAGCGGTACTGTCAAATGTTGGGGTTCCCGCTACGGGGCTGAAGGGGATATCGCCTACGGGTTCAAAACTCCTGAAGGCCTACCCAAATCTTCCCAGGTGGTTGTGGGCCAATACCACCGTTGCGTTGTGTCAAACGCGGGCGAGGTCTGGTGTTGGGGTGATAACTCCTACGGCGCGGTGAACGGTAAAAATACCGATCGCACACGAACCCCTGTAAAGGTAGAAAATCTTCAAAACGTGGCGGAAGTTGCGCTGGGTCAGGTCATGACATGCGCACGCACCAAAGCCGGAGGGGTAGAATGTTGGGGCCGTCTCTATTACGCCGACAATCCACCCGTCTCCAAGCTGACGAAGCGCGCTGTCAAATTCCCGGCCAGCGCACGGATCGATGCAGAAAACGATCTTGTGTGCTCACTTTCTACCCAAGGGAAGGTTCACTGCTACGGCGGTGATGCCTGTTCGTTCAGCAAAAGTGAAACATGTGACGAAAGCACTGTTGTCGAGGTTGACTTGCCAGGGAAAGCCCGCGACATCGCAGTGGGGGGCGGAAATCTTTGTGTACTCACAGAAGCGGGTCGGATCTTTTGTGCGGGGTACATGGGCGGCTTAATTCTCCACAAAGAAGATGAAACCACTTTGTTTGGCGAAGTCGGGGGGATCTCAGGCGCCGTCTCGGTGAATGTTGGGAGCCAAAGCGGTTGCGCCGGATTCAAAGACGGGAGCGTTGCATGTTGGGGTGAACGCCGTCGCCTCGGTGTGGATTATCCCGACGAGGTGATCTCGCCTGTGGGTGTGGTAGGTCTTGCCAATATCCGCGCGATACGATCCGGTGAAGAAAAAACGTGTGCGCTCTCGGCGACGGGTGAAGTATTTTGTTGGGGAAACAGGGCCGAGTCGGCGCAACCTGAAAAAGTGGACGGGCTCAGCGGCATGTCCGATCTGACCGTTTCCGGCGACATGGTGTGCGCTGCCGGATCTGGAAAGGTGTGGTGTACCGGCGGCCGATACATCGATGCTTCTTTGTTGGGTGCCGCAACAAATACCCCACCCAAGACCATGAAGGCCCCGGTACAAATTCCAACTACTGCGTCCATGGGTCGCCCCGCGCTGGGGTCTACCCACGCGTGCGCCGTTTCCGACGCTCAAAAGCTTGTGTGTTGGGGCAGAAACTACAACGGAGCTTTGGGTACACCGCAGTCTAAAGAATACCCGGAGCCTGAAGGACCGAAAGAGGTATCCGGTGTGAGTCAGGTTGGGAAAGTTGCGGCCGCGAGGCGGCGAACCTGTATCTTAGACTTATCCGGTCAAGTGAGCTGCTTCGGCGACGGCACCAAAGGACTTTTGGGCAATGGGAAGGTTGAAAGTGCCTCCACCCCGCAAAAGGTGCTCAATCTTTCGGGCGTTGTCGATCTAACCTTGTCGAGCGAGTTTGCTTGTACGTTGAGCGGCGACAAGTCCGTCTCCTGCTGGGGGAATGGTGCGCTCACACCGGTTCCGTGGGTAGGGTTGGGAAATCTGATTCACGTGGCCACGGGTGACTTGCAGGCGTGTGTGGTGACCGAAGCGGGAATGGTGCACTGCGGGTTTCCCGGTGTGACAAAAAAAGTTCCCAACCTGAGCGATGCTACCCAAACAGCCGTGGGTAGGCGTCACGCATGTGCTCTAAAAAAGGACGGTTCGGTTGTATGTTGGGGGGAACGTCACGAGGGAGTGCTGGGTGACGGCGTGCCGGACTTTTTCACGAGCGCCGTACAAGTAGCTCTGCCTTGAGCAAACCGGCGGGTGGGTAGATTACGCTGCCGAGGAGGGGATGCGTTCAAACAAACCGGCAGCGCCCATGCCGCCGCCGATGCACATAGAAACAATGGCGTAGCGCCCGCCGCGACGGCGAAGTTCATACAATGCGGTGGCGGTTAACTTGGCGCCCGTGCAGCCGAGGGGATGGCCGAGAGCAATGGCGCCGCCGTTGACGTTGAGCTTTTCGCTCGGGATTTCAAGCGCGCGCTGCACATAGACAGCTTGGCTCGCAAACGCCTCGTTGATCTCAAAAAGGTCAATGTCAGAGACCTTGAGGCCGGTTTTTTCAAGGAGTTTTTTAACAGCCGGGAGCGGACCAATGCCCATGATGGCGGGGTCTACCCCGGTCGTTACAAAGGCTCTGAAATAGCCAAGCGGCTTGATACCCAGCGCGTCGGCTTTGGCTTTGCTCATGACAAGCGCGGCGGCGGCACCGTCGGAGAGCGGTGAGCTGTTTCCTGCGGTGACACTGCCCACCTGGGCAAAGGCCGGTTTGAGGGTTGCCAAACCTTCCATGGTGGTATCTTCACGAATGAGTTCATCGGAGGAAAACTCACTCACCACCGCGTTGTCACCGCGGTAGTTGGTCACTTTCACAGCGATAATCTCATCTTTGAATTTGCCGGCATTGCGCGCTTCCGCGGCCTTTTTGTGGCTTGAGTACGCAAACGCGTCTTGGTCGGCGCGTGCGATGTTGAATTTTTTGGCAACGTTTTCTGCCGTGATACCCATGGGAGTATAAACGGTGGGGAAACGCGCCATCGCCTCGGGCGAAACGCTGATCTTGTTACCCGTCATGGGCACCATTGTCATAGACTCAACACCGCCGGCAACAACAATGTCGTTGGAGCCAATGGCGATAGCGCCCGCGGCGAGTGCAATGGCCTGCAAACCGCTTGAACAGAAGCGGTTAATGGTCATGGCGCTTGTTGAGTCAGGCAGACCTGCCAAAAACCCGGCGGGACGCGCCACATTCAGGCCTTGTTCACCTTCAGGCATGGCGCAACCGAGCACCACGTCTTCCACATCTGCCGGTTTCACCTGCGGCACGCGCGCAAGCAGCCCGGCCATGACCTGACCTGCCAATTCATCCGGGCGCATTTGAGCGAGCGAACCTTTGTGCGCCCTACCCACGGCGGAGCGGACCGCCTCTGCAATGACGATATCCTTCATGATACTCTCCTTCTCTTTCCGTGGGCCGGTGTTAATTGCGAAGAGGCTTATTGTTCATGAGCATGTATTGAATGCGTTCGAGCGTTTTCGGCTCGCCGCAGAGGCTCACAAACACTTCACGCTCCAACGCCAAAATCTCGTCTTCTGTTACTTCACGCGCGGCTCCGCCCGGGCCGCCGCAAAGCACTTCAGCGAGCTTTTTGGCGATCTTTGCGTCGTGCGCGGAGGCGTAGCCACCCGCTTCAAGTGTATCAACCATCATGTGCAACGTGGCAATTCCACTCGCACCGGGCAGTTTGTACGAGCGCGGGGCCGGCGGGTGATATCCACTTTCTGCCATGCCAATCGCGCGAGCTTTGGCGTCGGCCAATTGGCGCGCTCTATCGAATGAAACGCCGTCGTTTTTGCGGAAGAAGCCGAGCATTTGAGCTTCTACGGCGCTGGTAGCCACCTTGGCGAGAGCGATGTTTTTAAACACCTGGGCAACGTATTCAAACGTGTTGGCACTGACACCTTCAGGAATTCCCTCAAGCGCGCGCCACAACATATTGAGCGTTCCGGCTCCACCTGGAATAATGCCAACGCCCACTTCTACCAAACCTGAATAGGTTTCGGCCGCGGCTTGCACCGCCGGAGCCGCGAGGCAAAGCTCCAATCCTCCGCCGAGCGCCATACCGTAAGGTGCAACCACCACGGGAACCGAAGCGTATTTGATACGCTGCATTGCCCCTTGGAATTGACCTACCACCGTGCGGATTTGGTCAAACTGTTGACTTGCCGCCGCCATGGCAATCATAAACAGATTGGCGCCCACGCAGAAGTGTTCACCCTGGTTGGTAAGAACCACCGCGCGGTATTCTTTTTCTGCCAAGTCAATGGCTCGCATGAGCACGTCGACAACGTCGGCGTCAATGGAGTTGGCCTTGGTTTTAAAGGTGATTCCAAGCACCCCATCACCCAAGTCCCACGCTTCTGCGCCGTCGTTTTTGATAAGCGCCTGACCTTTGCGGAGGTCTGCCAGGGTGGCATACCGCGGGTCTTTGGGCTGCGCCACATATTCACCTTTTGTAAGGTCAAAAACGGCGCCGTCTGCCCTATAAAACGCTGTTGCGCCGCTTTCTTTCATGCGGTCAATAGACGCGGGCAATGCTACCCCCGCCTCTTTCATTTTCGTATAGGTTTCTACAAACCCGAGCGCGTCCCACGTTTCAAACGGACCCAGTTCCCAGTTATACCCCCAACGCATGGCCTGATCGACGCTCACAACGCTGCCGGTGATCTCCCCAATGCGGCGCGCCGAATAGGCGAGTGAACCGTAAAGCACCCTGCGGGCAAACTCTCCCGCTTTTCCACCGTCGGCCGCGAGCGCTTTGACACGGGCTTTGGGGTCTTCAATTTTTTCAACTTTTTTGGTGGCCTTTTTAATGGCCTCGTCTCCGCCCTTGGCGCGGTAAGTGAGAGTTTGAGGATCGAGCGTTTCAATCGATCCGTCTTTGCTCCGTTTATAAAAACCGCCCTTTGTTTTGTCGCCCAAGATCTTTTTCTCGACCATTGTGCGAATGTACGCAGGCACTTCAAACACCTTGCGTTCTTCGTCATTCACGAGAGACGCATAACAGTTGTCCGCCACATGAACGAAGGTGTCGAGGCCCACAACATCGGCGGTTCTAAAACTGGCACTCTTGGGATGTGCCATTGCAACACCGGTGATTGCGTCAACATCTTCAGGCGTGAGGCCCTGTTCAAGCATTAAGTGAATGGTGGCCATCATGGCGTGGGCACCAATGCGATTGCCAATAAAGTTGGGTGTGTCATTGGCAAACACAACCCCTTTTCCAAGGGCGTCTTCACCAAACCGGCGCACGCGCTCAAGCACCGCGGCATCGGTTTGTTTGCCAGCCACAAGCTCCAACAGCTTCATGTAGCGAACGGGGTTGAAAAAGTGCATTACCAAAAAGCGCTTTTTGAAGCTGTCGCTGCGCCCTTCAACCATTTTTTCAATTTGAAGGCCCGATGTGTTTGACGCGATGATTGTCTCTGCGCCGATCACCGGCTCAAGCTTTGCGAAAAGGGCTTGTTTGTCAGCCATTCGCTCAATGATTGCTTCAATCACCAAGTCGCAATCAGAGACCTTTTTGAGGTCGTCTTCAATGTTGCCAATTTCAATTAAACGGGCTGCCGACGGGTGAAAAAAAGCCGCCGGTCGCGCTTTGAGGGCCTTTTCAAGACCGCCCGCCGAAAATCGATTGCGCGCAGATTGACTCTTTGCTTCAGCCTCGGACAGATTGGGAGGCACAATGTCGAGGAGGAGGACACGCACGCCCGCATTGGCAAAATGGGCGGCGATTCCGCTCCCCATGACGCCCGCACCGATAACGCAGGCTCGGCGAATAGGCTTGTTCATGCTTGATTTCCTGTGGCTTGGGGTGGAGGACGACTGGACATGCCCCGGGAAGAGCCGGCGCGCAAACGAATTCATTGCGGGGCTCGCTCGTGATCTGTGCGCGTCTCGCGGCGAATGGGGCCCACCCGACTCGCGGGTCGCGGGGCCCCAAGAGGTCGCTCGTGACCATTGCGTGTCTCGTGTTGCGGCTTCCAACCCCATGCGCCGCGGACGGGGCCCCTACCCCGCCGACAGTGCGCAATGGGTCCCTCGCCGCAACACTCGATCACGCATTGGTCACTAGCTCCTTTGCCCCGGCCACGCCGCCGCTCAAACACGGCGGTCCCCCCATTCACCGCTCGATCGCGCACAGGTCACTCGCTCACTTCCCAAGATCGCTCGGCGCGGGGAGGCCGAACCATCGTCGGTTGGGGTTCATGTCGAAGAGCGGTCGGGACAAGTGTGCGGCGAGCGTATTGGGTTTTCAACCGGCCGCGCAAAATGTTATGCGCCTCGCATGTTGAAACGTTCGATCGGACTTGTTCTGACCATGATGGGGTGTTTCGCCTGTGGACCGACCCCGGACGACGTGCCGGGCCCGAAAGCTCCACCACCCCCTTCTGCGTCCGCTCCCGCGCCAACGGCGGAGCCTACGACAAGCGCCGCGACACCATTGCCACCTTCCCGTCCGCCGCTTGTAGAGTTGCAGAAAAACGCGCTCAAAAACATGATTTTGGCGTTTAACAGTCGTGATGCCAAAAAGGTCGCAGCTCTGTATTCAGCCGATGTGATCAGCGGGTCCGCCGGCCCCATGGGATGGGAAGAAGAAAAAGGCAACACGGCTATTGAGGTTGGCCATACAAAGCTTTTTGCGGCGTTTCCTGACATGACATGGGCATCGCCGCGCGCTTACGTGAGTGGCAACGTGGTGATTCAAGAGTGGATATCCAATGCCACCCACTCAGGCGAATTTGGCGGGATGAAGGCGAGTGGTAAGAAAACAGGCATCTTTGGAATCAGCGTTTATTGGTTTAACGAAGATGGTCAGATCACCACCGATCATACCTATTTTGACGGCGCCACTGTAGCCCAACAAGTGGGTGAAATGCCAGGTAAGCCCCGAGCTATTCCAGCATTGCCAACGGCTGAAATGGTTGTGATCACGCCGGTCGGCGGCATTGAAGAAAACAAGCGCATCTCGGCCGCCAAGCTTATGTATCAAGGATTTGTCGGAGCCGATGAAAAGGCGTTTCTAGAATGGATTGATGAAAACGTAACGCAAACCGCGTACGCGAGCCCCGTCGATTCAAAAGGGAAAAAACAGGCCGCCGAGCATTATCAAATGCTCCACAAGGCCTTTCCAGACCTGAATATTTCAATCACCAATCATTGGGCTTTTGGTGAAAAAGTCATTGCGGAAGTCACCATGACGGGCACCCACAAAGGCAATCTCGGACCGCTCAAGGCGAGTGGCAAACCCGTGACGCTCCACTCGTTGGATGTGATCACGTTTAATAATCAAAACAAGGTCACCTCCATTGAGAGTTACTCCAACTCGCTTGAACTGTTGGGTCAGATCGGCGCCTTGGGAGGTGGCAAACCCGACAAGGCACCTGACAAACCGGCGGCCCCAAAGCCCACCAAAAAATAGCCAAACCGCGGCCTGGTGGGGACGGTGCTCTATCCCAAAAGCGACCGCACGTGGTCCAACACCAACTTGATTTTCGGAATCTCCGCGAGCGCCGCGGGAACGCTCAAACGCACCGACCGTTCTTGACCTACCAGCTCGGGTAAAACCGCTACAGGTGCCGGGCCGCTTCGTTCAGGTTCGGGCAACAGCGCGTCAGGCACATACGCGATCCCCAAACCGGCCTGACAACATGACCTCAAAAAGTGGATATCGGTGGCAATAAGCGCCGGTTCCACCGATAATTCTCCCCCTTTTAGAGTACGCAACGTCCGCGCATTTTCACCGGGTGCCTGCCACACCAAGAGTTCGTGTTTTGCGAGGTCCGACAGCTGCCGCGGCGTTCCCCGCTCGGCCAAGTACGAAGGAGCGGCAATCAATACCTGTCGAACGCGAGCCACAACAAACGATATCCAATGTCCACGGGGTGGGTCTTCGCCGAGGTGACAAGCGATATCCACATCCACAAGCGCTTCACCCAACGGGTCGTTGCTAAAACGGCAATGGAAGGTTAGGTGTGGGTAGACCTGTCGAAACGATGCAAACATTGGCGTTAGAAGGTGAGGTGGAAGACCCACCGGTAAAACCAAGCGCAGCGTGCCTGAAGGGGTTTGACCCATCTGACGAATGGAAGCGATAAGTGCGCTTGCCTCGGCCATCATTGTGCGGCCGTGTTCTGCCAACAGTTGACCCGCGCGGGTGGCACTCATCCCACTTCGATCGGCCTGGAGCAAAGGTACACCCGCCCGCGCTTCAAGCGCGGCCAATTGACGCCTCAACGTTGTGCGTGACGTTCCGAGGTTACGCGCGGCACCTTGGTAAGATCGCGCTTCCACAACGGCAATGAGGGCCCGCAACTCTTCGAGGTCCATGGGTGACCGGATTCTACCCAGGGGTGACCGTCTTCGGCCATCACGTTCTGCAAAAACGACCTATCTCTCTTCGTTCGTGCGGCGGGTGGTTTGCGCGCACGAAACACCGCTCACAATGTTTCGATGCACGGAGAGGCGAATGCGACAGGCAACCAATCTCTTTAGGGTAGGCAGCAGATTTGCCATTTGGACGAACATCACCGCCGCGATGTTTTTGGCCGGCGGTCTGACAGGCTGCAACGACGAATCGGAGGGACAAAAGGGACCGGTAGAAACCTATGTCGATTCACCGGAAGTTGTGCCAAACACCGACGGGGTTGTTGAACTCCATTATAAGCCCGCTGAAGTGACAGTGGATGGAAGGCGATTTTGCCTGCGAACCTATAATGGAATGCTGAACGGTCCCACAATACGCATCCCCGCCGGCACGAACCGCAAAATCAAAGTTGATTTATACAACGACTTTACTCACAGCGATTATCGCGAAATCGCCAGTATGATGGGACACGGCAAACACAGTTGTCACGACTTTAACGTGACCAACCTGCACGCGCACGGCGCGCACGTCCAACCCAACTTTGCCACCGACGACCCGAACGACCCGTGTGAAGGCGCGGGCTGCGCGGAGGGAAAGCGATATTACGGTGACAACGTTCTCATCAGTGTACCTTCCGGCCAGTCTGCGCGATACCGCTGGGACATTGATGAAGATGAAACCCACCACGAAGGCACAAATTGGTATCACCCCCATATTCACGGCTCCACCGCCATTCAGGTGATGGATGGAGTGGCCGGTGCCCTGATTATGGAAGGTCCACTCGATGAAGTGGAAGGTATAAAAAACGCCAAAGAACGCGTTATGGTGATGACCCAAGTGCCCATTGACCACGAAAACATGCGTGAATTGGCCGAGGGGGAAACCTGTACAGAAGACAACCTTTCCAGTTTGGACTTTTTGGCGATTGAAACCCTTCGAGCCACGCTCATCAATGGCAAACTCCGCCCCACATTGTGACGCCCCCAAGTCAGGTAGAACGCTGGCGAATGATCTACGCCGGAAGTCCCGATGAAATGGGGATGAAACTGCACGTTGCCAAAGACGCTCAGTGCAACGACTTTGACCTTACCCCCATTGAGACAACTCAAATCGCCCGCGACGGCATTACCCTTCCCCAATTTTTTAAGAGTGACACCGTGTGGGTATCTCCAGGATACAGGGTAGACCTGATGGTAAAAATGCCCGCCGAAAAACAAACGCTTTGCCTGGTGGGTAGACGCCCCAACGACCTGACAGGAAGTGTGATCGCGATTGTGGATGTGGACCCCGCCGCGGGCGATCCCACCGAGGTGAATCTACCCAACGAGGCCGAGGTGACGGCCCTGGCCCCTCCCACAAGCTGGGAAGCGATTGTGGATGGTCAGAAAACAACAGTGAGCTGCGATACTGTAAAAACTGTTCACCAAAAATTGGTGCTGCTTGTTCCAACCCCCGGTTCACAACCTCCCGATCTGACAGGTGACGTATCGCTCATGAGCTGCGATCCCGCTCAAAATCCCCACGAAATTGACCCGGATGCGCCCATATGTTTGTGCCCCGACCCCAACATCAGTTGCCGCCGATTTGATGACCGGCGCCTCCGGGGATACCGAAGCGACCGAGTCGCTGTGGCAGGCACATCTGAACGGTGGGAAATTAGAGCGTTTGACGGTCACCCCTTTCACATTCACATTAACCCCTTTTTGGTATGCCCCAATAACTCCAACAAAGAGCCCAACTTTGCACATTTTCGCGACACCATGTGGGTTCAGGTTGAAGACGGGGCGCGCGACATTCTCACCCACTTTAAAACGTACACAGGACAATTTGTACTCCACTGCCACAAACTCAACCACGAAGATGAAGGGATGATGGAGCTTGTGGAGATCTGCGCTCCCGACGACCTAGAATGCCAATGTCAGGGCACCGACGCGAACGGAAACTGCATCTCCCAAGGCGGGTGCAAAGAAGACGACCTTCAGTGTGAGTTTGCCAAAACCGCTACAGATGCGTACCCATTGCCTCCGGCGCCCAATCCTGCCTTGTGCGGGCCGTAAAAGGCCCCACGAGGTGATGTAGGACCACAAGTACTTCCAAGAAGGCGCAACCGGTGTATACTATTGGTTACGCCGCATGTTGACCACACCATTTCTCACGAAACTCGACTCTCGGGCGCAAGTCAAAGGTTCGCGTGATCCGCTGGGCGCACAACCTCTTTGGACGCGCCTCGGTCGGCACGTGATTGCAAACCTGACAACGGTGACCGATTCGGTCACAGATTTTACCGTTCGGCTTCTCGGTCAGTGTTTTGCTGAAAGGGTCGAAGAAAAAGCCGGCAATCATTCTGCGCTCACAACCTTCTTAAAGTGGGAGCAGCTTGTCGGCTACGCGCGGACATGCGTTCTGGGCGATGGAGGGTTTCGCGGTACGGAGCGGGTTAGAAAGCGCCTCGAAAACGGGACGAAGATTCGTCTTGGAACCGACCCAGATGCGCAGATTCTTGCGGATCAAAAAGTGTACGGGCTCTGGGGTCTCTATACTGTTCCCTGCGCTGCATCGAATCTTCTAGAGGGGAATCCTACGAGATTAACCCCCGCAGCGCGCGAGGTGGTTGAACGCAGCTTATTGCCCGCCCTCAACTCTTTCACGGCTCACGCGGTTGGGTTGATTACCGATCGTCTGTCCGCCGCCGAGCCTGTCATTGATGTGCGGGACGGTTCAAAGGACCAGGGTATACTGCGAGCAGTCGCGCACGTTCTAAAAAAGCTGCGAAACCCTGAAATAGCGCTCTATACAGAACACCTTTTGCACGGCGGGCCGGACGATAGAGATCCCACCCGAGGTACACAGGGAAGGCAAAGGCTCTTTGCTGAACTGCTCGGATCTACCCTGAAGTATGCGGAGTGGACCCCATCGCTGATGTCAATTCGCGACATCGGCAAAAGAGCCGTCAACCGAGGTGAGGTCGGCCAATCGCTGGCATTTCGACTGGAGCGTATCTGCACGGCCGAGGCCCTATTGGCGCCTTCAGGGGCGCTTTTTGACTATATTCTGGCGTGTGATGGGCAGGCGCCCAGCAAGATCGCCGACGACGTGCGCCGACACTGGGGGGCCGGTCTTTCAGGCACGATCAGCCCGGAAGCCACCGAAAGGATGGAACCTGAACTGCGGATTTGGTCGGATGATGCGGCCGGAGGGCAACGTTGGGTTCAACTGGCCCAAGCTCTTTGCCATGGGCACTACGAAGATGCCGTCCATTTGCTCCTGGCGCAAAACGCGGCCGTTATGAAAACGCGAGGCTCGGGGGCGCCATGGGCCTCGGTTCAAGATGGCAAACTGATCAGTCGAGTATTGGATGCCGGACGGACAAGATTGCCATCGGGCACGGAAATACCATCGATTTGGCGTCACGCGTATTTTATCCAATCGCTGCGCGCCGTCGCAGCAGCGTTGCGAGGCGACCAATGAGTACACCTCCGCAGGCCGTGCTTTCAGAGCACTTTGAAGAACGCATGAACGGTCGGCGCCTCTTGGCCGCGGTCTTCACGACGTTTCGGTTTGAACCGGCATTTTTTGAAACGGAGATCTTACCCATATTCTTACCCTCCGCGTTCAGTCACGCGGCCGCGGTAAAGCTGGTTCAGCTCGAAGATAGAATCCGGCCGCTCTCGGGTAAAATCGCCGTATACTACGATCGGCATGGCCTGGTGGCGGGTGGAGGCGCGGCCAAACTCGACGTAAAGCGCATTCCCATTTTTCAACCGACCGGGATCTTTCACCCCAAGAATGTTTTTGCGTTGGTTGAGGCGGTTGAGCCCGACAAAGACGGAAACCATCCCAAAACACTGCTTTGCGCATGCCTTTCGGCCAATCTAACCCGCGCAGGTTGGTGGGAAAACGTAGAGGTTGCCCACGTGGAAGAAGTCGCCGAGCGCTCGTCCACAACCCTGAAAGACGTGCTGATCGACTATCTGAACGCTCTTGTGAGAGCGGCGGAAGGCAGACGCCCCAACGACGAACTGCGCGCCGAGCACGGCGCGATCAATCTGATTCGTTCATTTTTGAAAGACACCGAGGAGCGCGTTCGACGTTCAGGCGCCCGTGTTTCGTGGCCGCACTTCCACGACGGTAACGCGAGCGTGCCCGATTTTATTAAAAGTGTGGCTGGCGCATCGCTTGAAGGGATGTGCCTTGAAGTGATTTCGCCCTACCTCGATCAAGCGGCAGATTCAAAGCCGTTGAAGGCTTTGATTGACGCCTTTTCACCCACCGAGGTGCGCGTTTTTCTACCCACCGGCAATGGCGGGGAGGCTCTGTGTTCAAAACCCTTTTATGAATGGGTAGCGTCACAAAAGTCTACCACATGGGGAAGTGTACCCGACGCTCTCCTTCAAATGGGGCGAGGACAGGAAGTCAAGCATCGAACCGTGCACGCCAAGGTGTACCGTTTTTTTGAACCCAAGCGCAAAGGGCGTGAAGTGCTGTATGTGGGTTCTGCCAACCTGACTACTCCGGGCTTCCGACTGGGCGGCGATGGCGGAAATTGGGAGTCAGGTTTTTTGGTAGAAATTCAAGAAACGAAACGGCCTGACTTTTGGCTGGAGGTGGAAACCACACGCCCCAAAACCTTTACGCCCCGGAGCGAGAAGGAAGATGCCGCCACCGAAGGCGGTACAAAGTTGGCGGTACGCTATTATTGGAATACCCATCGGGCCGAAGCTCGGTGGGATGATGCTCAACCATCGCCCAGTCTCAACCTGCTGCACGGTGGGGTGGAGATGGTCGCACTTGGAACTCTTGCTCCGCGTTCATGGACACCGCTGAACGCAGCCCAAGCCAAAGCCCTTGAAGGCGTGCTTGTTTCCACCTCCATTCTCGAGGTGGTGGGTGAAAAACCTGAACCCACGTTTTTATTGGTTCAGGAAGAAGGAATGTCCCACAAACCCTCGCTGCTCAATGAACTAAGCGCCGCCGACATTTTGCGCTACTGGGCTCTTTTGACCCCCGAACAACGGGATGAGTTTTTGGCCGGTCAGGCGATCACCTCAATAACCTTGGAAGACGATCCGTTCACGGCAAAACTCGCCCCGCTTGCTACGATGGATACTCTGTTTGATCGATTTGCGGGCATTTTTCATGCCTTTTCGTGCTTGGAAGATCATGTTCGACAGGCTCTTGAACAGGAAAGGTTTGGCGAAGCTGACTACCGCCTGTTTGGAAAAAAATACGACTCACTCGGCACCCTGTTGGAACGCGTTCTAAACGAAGTGGAAGCCCAACGGGGCGACGGATTGGAGCCATACGTGGTTACCCTTTGCGCCCGTCAGATTTTGAACGAACTGGAAAAAGACTATCCCCCATATTTTGCGGAACACCGTGACGACCGCAAGGCACTGAACTCCATTTTGGAACGGGTAGAACCGCTGCGTGCATCCATCGCTTCAAGCGCGGCCGACATGCCCGAATTTTTAGAATGGTTTGAAAAGTGGTTTCTTAAAAGGGCCGAGGCGATCGAGGAGGAGGAAACATGACCATCGAACTGGAAGCCGCCCGGGCTCTACTCAACTTTGGAAAGCGCATCGGTGAAGGTCCGCGCGCCGAAGAGCAACTTCGCGGAGCGGTGGCCATTCACAATATTCTAGAAACGCATCGGGTAGCTTACCTTGCCGACGAAGTTGGGATGGGTAAGACCTATGTGGCACTTGGTGCGGTGGCGCTCTTCAGGCACTTTAACCCCCAGTTTCGCGTTCTTTTTATTGCTCCGCGCGAGAACATCCAAAACAAATGGCAAAAGGAGCTGCTCAACTTTACGGCTCACAATGTCCAATTCAGCGACTTCCGGGTAAGAGGGTTGGAGGGCCGCCCAGCTCGCGCACTTGTACACTGTGACAACCTTCTCGGTCTTGTGTATGAAACGACACTTGACCCCAATCGCGACTTTTTTGTTCGCCTACCCAGCTTCAGCTTGGCACTTGGTGAAAATTCCGATGGATGGAAGAAGTTCCGCGACGATCTTCGCGAGCTTCTTCCATGGTTTGACGACGAGGTTTTCAACTTAAAAAGTAAACAAGGTTTTAAGAAAAATTTCGCCCGTGCGGTGGGGTGCGCTCTGCCTCGATTTGACCTGGTGGTGGTAGACGAGGCGCACAACCTGAAACATGGATTCAGCACGACCGGTTCCGCGAGAAATCAGGTATTGGGAGAGATTTTTGGGAGGGCGCCCGCGGACGACAGGCCCGATCCGAAGCTGTTTCCCAACTATGGTTCCCGCGCCGGACGTGTACTCTTTCTGTCGGCCACACCCATCGAAGAAACCTACCGTCAACTTTGGAATCAATTGGATATGTTCGGCTTAGCCGACGATTTCAGCGATCTGCGCAACGAGTCGGTTTCAGAAGAGCGAAAAAAGGAAGTGGCCGGACGCTTTCTTGTTCGACGGGTAACCTCCATTCCAGTTGGCAACAGAGAGCATACAAAAAACATGTACCGGCGTGAATGGCGAGCCGGTGGTGTACACGAGCACGACCATCCCATTCGCGTGACCGATCTTCATCAACGGCTGGTGATTGCCTTAATCCAAAAAAAGGTGAGTGAACTGCTGGGCAAAAAGCAGTTCAATCGGTCGTTTCAAATTGGCATGTTGGCTTCGTTCGAGAGTTTTTTGCAGACGGCCAAAATCAAGCGGGACGACGGTGAAGCGGCCATTTTCGACGACCCGGAACAAACGGATGTTCCCGCCGAGCGGGACGGAATTGACGTGCACGATGTCAACCGGCTCGCCAAAAAGTACAAGAAGAAATTCGGCAAAGAAATGCCCCATCCCAAGATGGATGCCGTAGTAGAAAGGTTGGCATCCACGTGGATTACCGGAACCAAACACCTCGTGTTTGTTCGGCGTGTGGGATCTGTAAAGGAGCTAAAACGCAAACTCGATGAGCGCTACAACGACTGGATTGTATGCCATCTGAAAGAGCGGCTCACGCCTGAATTGAAAACGCCTTTTGATGCCGTTGTGGAGCGGTACAAACGCGAAAAGAGCGAAGCGGCGGGCGCCGCAGTGGACGACAGCGCTCAGTCCACAACCCAAAACTCAGCTGACGAAGGGCAGGATCCGGGTGGGATTGATACGTTTTTTGCTTGGTTTTTTAGGGGGGAGGGGCCCAGAGGCCTTTTGAGCGGTGCCAACTTGCAGGGTAGATTTTTATCCGGCAGCGGCGCTTACTCCACATTTTTCGCCCACAATCATGTGATGGACTTGTTGGGCGCAAAACCGGGGCAGGTTCTCGATTCATTGTCGCTGGCTGTGGGAATTTCGCCGAACGAGGCGAGTCAGCGAATACGGGAACGCGCCGCCAAATACCTGAGTCGAAGAGCCAAAGTGATCACCCGTGCGGCACGAATGGAGGCATCCCAAGCGGCTGCGCTGGAGTTGCTTCGAGACGCCGATTGCGGCTCGTTGTCATGGAAGGCGGCTGTAATACTCCAGGAGCGATATGCGGTATCATCGGTTCATCTGCCCGCCCGGGAGGCTCCACCCGAAATTGCCAATGCTTTGGAGCGGACCACCTTTTTTACCACGCTAAGAGAACCTGAAAACGATGAACTTCGTCGTCGGATCTGGCCGGTCCCCTCCCTACCAGACTCGACGCCCGAGAGTTTCAGGATCGCGTTTCGAGAACAGGAGTTGCGGGGTGAACTGCTTTCCAGCGCTGCGCGCCTGGGCCACGCGTTTATTGATCTTTACCTGGTGGCAATGTCGGGGCGCAGCACATTCGAGTCGCGAAAAGAGGTCGGAGCTGAGGCGGGCGAAAGTATGGATCGCGAATCGGATGGGACACATGTCAACCTGATCCGCGAGTATGTGGCGTTGCTCACCGCTCAAAGTCGATTGGACAATAAGGCGGGGTTTGGTGCATTTCATGAGCTTGAAGCGATCTCCTCCGAGTTTAACCTGATTGTGGATGTGAACATTCCCGACGCGCGCACGATAACTCTCGGAGAGTCGACACGGTTGATGTCTAATTTGCTGCGAAAACAACAGCCAACGGCGGGCATGTTTGGCAAGGTGAGTCAGACGGCTGTGAAGCAGTTTCGAATGCCCGGCTACCCATTCGTGCTGGTCACAACCGATCTTCTACAAGAAGGCGAAGACCTGCACACGTTTTGCTCCCATGTTCATCACTACGGCATTTCATGGACTGCGTCGTCGATGGAGCAGCGGATTGGACGGGTAGATCGAGTTCGATCCCTCACGGATAGAAAGCTCCCGTGCGCATTGGGGGAAGTACCGGGAGAGGACTGGCTTCAAGTGTTTTTCCCATACCTGGAAGACACAATCGAAGTGCTCCAGGTGGAGCGGGTGCTTGACCGAATGAACACGTTTCTGAGGCTGATGCACGAGGGTCTCACGGTGCCTGTAACGGAGGACAAACGCATTGAGGTTGGGCGTGAGATGGTGTCGGGCAGAAAGCGCGTTCCAGCGATTCGAGAGCCACTCAAGAGTGCCTTTCCGGTGCCTGAAACCGCGGTCCGAGGGTCAACGGTTTCACTTGCCGTGGACGACCAACAGAGTACCCAACTGATGGCACGTTTTGGTAGGTTGTTGAATCAAAAGTTCACAGCGTTATCCGTTGAATGGAGCCCCAATTCGCCCACCGGGTCGCTCCTCGGGACGGCGAAGCTGCCCAACGGGCGCATTCAGCCCTTTACTCTTCTGTTGAAGTTTGACCTTGGCCGGCCGGTGGTGCGATGCATCAGCCCGGTTGGTCGGGTAGGCACCGATGAAGGCGGCGCGTTGCAAGGACTGGTGGCACGCCTTTTCTGCCGGGTGGGTGCCATTCAAACGAAAGAAGAACGGCAGTATGACCTGACTGTGGAGGACGATGTGCTGTTGGGTAACGTTGATACGGACGTTACCCGATTAGAGCAGCTCCTGGTGCGCGTGACCCATGAGGCAGACCAGCTCGAATTGGGTTATTTTCAAGATGAGCGCGATACCCCAATCAATGCGTTTGAACAGGATCTGCGAGGGGAGGTTGGTCGTGAAAACTAATTGGAAAGCGCTGCTCAAAGGGTCAAACATGCGCGTCCAAGGCGAGGAAGTGACGGTGTACTTCGACCATGGCAGAAAGCACACGGTCTGGGTAGATGAAACTTCGGGTACTTTCGAAATCCAATCAGTGGTCGCCAAAGCCGCGGCTGTGCAGCATATCCCCAATCTTCCGATGCGTATCTGGCAAGTGAATCGGAGCGCGCAGCTCGTGGGCTTTCGGCTGGATGCACGGGGTCGCATTTGCGCTCGGGGTTGGGTACCCAAAGAGGGTCTGACAGTTGAAGAGTTTCAACAGGTGGTGCGACGGGTGGCGGAGGAGGCAGATCGGTTGGAATTTCTTTTGACTGGTATGGATTTGCAGTAGCGGTTTGTAGGGCGTCAACTGCTACCTACGGCGTCGGCGGGTGGCCTTTTCTGCGCGTTTTGACGCTTGTGCCGGCGTGGGCGTCTTTTTTTTCGCGGGCTCCACCGCTGGCCATGCTCTGTATAAAACGTCTTTGGAGCCGACAAACACGAGGGCCCCCACTTTGAGTTCTTTCCCCAGGGTAAGTAAGGACACAAGTGCGGTGTCAGATGTGTACCTTTGGAGTTGAGTAAACGCCTGCTCAAAAGCGTGTTCAATGTCGGCTTTTTTGGCTTTTGTTTGGAGGTATTTTACCTCAAACATCCACGCAAATTTGCCGGCCGGCACGTCGGGGTTTAATCCCAAGAAGAGGTCGGCATAACCGCCCGAAAATTCTTTTTCACTCAGGACATGAAACCATCGACTCTGACAGATGTACGCAAGCAACATGAGCTTGAGCACTTTTTCGTTGAATTGGCGAAGGTCTTTGTTGCCAATGCGCGCCACCACCTGCTCGCGGAATAGGGTGAGAAGAGGCTCTACCTCCCCTTTTGAGGCCATGACCGCAAGAGCTTTTGAAAGCTCGTATGTATCGATAAAAATCTGTTCTTGGTCTTGAATGGCGAACGCCAGATATTCCCACTGAAGCTCGCGAATCACCCGGTTTGGCACCACGAGCACGGGGTCGGCACTCCACTCGGAACCGGCTCCAAACGTGAGCATACCCATGTAATAAAAGAGCGACACGAGTTGAGCGCGCCCGTCCATATTTCGAGCGCCGAATTGCTCAACAAGCGGGCTGGAAACGCTGTCCTCGGAGAGAATGGACTCCAGCAGAACCCGCGTGTCACTTCCACTCGCCTCGGCGAGACGCGCAATGCGTTGCAACCTTCCATAGTCGGTGCGCACATTCAGGTCGAGCATTTGCTCGGGGTAGCGACCCGTCATGGCAATGCGACTGAGGAAGTATAAAACCAGGTCGGAGTTGTACACGCGCTCGGTGGCGTGTTTTGAAAAGCGATAGCCGTTGTAATACCGCTCGATGGTAGTAAGAAGGGCGCTGCGATCACCCAACCGAGGGTCAGCCGTCAGGTGGGGCTTGCCGAGTAGAAATTCATCCACAGCGCGCTCGACGTCGGCGCGGGTAAAGCCGGCCATGGAGTTATACTGTTCGAGCAGGGAGACATGGGTAATGATGTTGAAGCCCGACGACAGGTCATCGAGCAAAATGGGCGAAACCCCGGTGATAAACATGCGCGCGAGAGCGCCGGTGCGGGTAC
Source organism: Polyangiaceae bacterium (assembly GCA_016712345.1). Classification (GTDB taxonomy): domain Bacteria; phylum Myxococcota_A; class Polyangia; order Polyangiales; family Polyangiaceae; genus JADJRH01. Next base: position 4,222,950 of record JADJRH010000001.1, on the reverse strand, counting down.
CCGCCTTGAGAGCCGAATAAAAGCTGCGAACAAACCCGGTGCCGCGAACTATGGCCTCATAAAGCGCTTGGTTGCCGTCGGACAGAAGGCGATTGGCAAAGTGATCGTATTCGTCGATGAGAACATAGAGCTTTCGTTCCGACTCATGGACGATCGCGATCACGGTGCTAAGAAGGCTGGCGGCATCGAAGTATGAATCAAGCGTGGATCGGAGATGTGCAAACTTTGGAACATCTCGACTGTGGCGAGTGAGAAACGCCATGAGCTGTGCTTTGATGATGGTTGTAAAACTGCGCTGAATATCGGCCGCTTCACCATCGGTGTTGACGGGTGAAAAGTCGAGGGTGAGCACAAGGTATTGGCCACGTTCGGGCGTGGGATGCTCGTGCACCCACAAGCCGCCGAACAATTCATCCCAAGCGTTGGCTTGCTCGCGATCGTAGTAGTACTCCAACATGCTCACGAGGGTGGATTTGCCAAACCGTCGTGGGCGTAGGAAGATGACGTGTTTGGCGCCGCCTTCTGGAGCTTCGAGATAGGGAATAAAGGGCGTTTTGTCGGCGTAAAAGTACTTTTCGCGCCGGATGGCGGCGAAGTTGGACATACCGTACGGAATGCGCATGCGAGCCTCGGACGGGTCGACATTACCACCGAACGAGCGTTGGTGGTGAACAATGATCATGCTCCAGCCGCCCAGTAGTAGTAGAGTTGATAGCAGAAATGTGGATGCCACCCGCGCGCGTCCGAAGGTAGACCCGCCCACGTCCGAGGGTCTACCCGCGCGCGTTTGACAGTCAACGATTTTGGTTGGCCTCGGTCCAGGTGTCCGATCGGCCGCAGGCTTTCCAGTGGGTATCTGTGAGGGCCAAGGCGGTTAGCCTACCCAACCCATCGCTATCTGTGTTCATAGACCGGGAGCGTTCTTCGGCCATTTCCCAAGCCCGAATGTAGTCTTCCGCACTGCGAAAGAGGGGCGCCAGGTGTTCCGCGGTGAGTCCAATGTTGCGGAGGTCTTGCAACATGTCAGGTAACAAGCCGTAGTGGGCAAGTCCATCCACATTGAAGTCGAAGTCCGCCTTTTCTAAAACGCTCTTTTTCAGGGGAGGGTTGGTGTTTTTGTCAGACTGGAGCCACGGAGAGAACACTTGTTTCCATCGGGCACACACACCAATGCAGGCTTGCGCCGCTTGACACTCGTTGGCGGCGCAGGCCGAGGTGCAGTCAACGCCCGGAGAAGCGGCGGCGTGGGCGAGGCGGGCGCGGCAGTTGGCTTGGGGATCGTACGCGCATACAGAGTCAAACGACTTGTTGACTAGGGCGAGACCGGCGGCAAGGTTGGGTGGGGTAAGATCTTCGTTTTCGATTTCCCAGGCTTTTTTACCGTCGGTTTGACCACAAAATGATAGCGAACCAACGGCGTCTTTGTTCAGCCACAGGGCGGCTGCCTCACCCGTTTCTTTCATCCAAAGAGCCTGCCAAAGTAGAACTTCGTTTTCCCACTTTCGTTGACCCACGTTTTCAAACCTACCCGGCGGGCGCGGCAGAGGACACTTGATTGTCGGTGCATTTGAGTTGAGCGCGTCGGCTTTCAGCGGGTAGGTGCTTTCACATTCCTTTTGATACTGCACCCAACTTTTTTGAACGAAAATCTGATTGCGCCGAAACTCCTTGTCCATTTCTTCGCCCCTGTCTCTACTCAATGCGCCGACGCAGGCGAAAGGTCCGAATCGCGGCGCCATTTGAGGTGCAAAACCATTGGCATCGGTGCCGAGTGCCACGCCCCGACCTTCCATCGCGTCAACGGCGTAGAGATAGCCGAGGGCGAACGTCTTGCTGGATCCGTCGCACGCCTCGTCTGTCAGGGTTTTCAGGAGCGACGGGTCATTGAATTTCGGCTTCCATCTTGAAGCCGTTCGAACGGCCATGCCTGTTCCAACGCCGACGATTCCACCCAGGTCGCGAATGCGGCGCACTTGATCGGCGGTTCGAGAGCGTTCCGAAGCAAAGTGTTTTGGATTTGCAGTTTCAAGGTTGCGGGCTTTTTTGTCGGCGAACGGGTATTGCGGCACAAACTCAAGGTCTCGAAAGGCCGTGTGGGAGGCCATCATGGGATAACCGACGGTTTCACCAAAGCAGAGACTCTGTTCAACAGCGCGATCGGACATGTGGTCTAAATCAATGACCATGCCCGCACGGGCCAATTCTTCCATTAAGACCCAGCCTGCCGCGGTGAGCCCCACACTGTTTTGGTGGCCTACCCATCCTTTTTCAGTTTCGCTTGTTTTCCTGTACAAGTTTCGCCAATCGGCAACGGGGGCGACAAGGGCGGCAAGGGTGCGGTCTTGATCTTGATCGAGGCGATAAAAGATCTTGGACGAGGAGCCGTCGATCAAACCAAAATGTTCATTGCGCATAAAGGCTGTGGCGCCGGCGAATAGGCCGTCATAGATGGCGGCGCCTCCGAAGCCGTTGTTGACCAAATGGATGGGAAACACGTGTCGAATGCCCAGCTGTTGAATACGCCGGACGTACCTTCGAATTTCTTCGCGCATCTGCGCTTCGTATCGAAGTTCGGCCAGACGGTCTGTCAGGTCACCCAGGTCATCCACTTCGGCGCCGAGCACAATTGCGAGCCTGTTGTTGCGGATGATCTCCCGGGCTTCTTTGGGGGTGGTGGCAACGGCTGCCCAGTTGCTAACGTCGGGCAGACTGACAAGGTTTTTGACGGCGCGCACCTGTCGATCGATGTTCCATGCGTCGGAGTCGGTGGTGGTTTCTACCCCCTTTCCAGTGCTGGAGCGCACCATTTTCATTGCCTCGTGCTCAAACATCAGCTGATTGATTGGCTTGCTGTTCAACACGTCCACGTTCACAACGCGCAAACCGCCTTCGTAGGCACGTCGAATCCAATCAATGTACGTTTGTTGTTCAAGCACAACGTCAAATCGAGGCCAACCGGTATAGTCAGGTGAACCTCGGCGGGTATGGTTCCAATCGGGTGGAACAAGCAGTGTTTTTTCACCGTTTCTCCCGTGGAAGTCGCCACATTCACCAAGGGCCTTGGATGGGGTGGATTTTTGCGGGATTCCAGCGATGCCCTCGGCAGAAATGCTTGAATGGACGTTGCCATGGAAGATTCCAGATGCGAAACCAATTTGCGCAACGAAGTGGGCGTGGAGATCTGCCCATCCCCACACAGGCGCGGGTAATAGGTCGCTCTCTTTGCACGTTGGGATCCCATTATCTGGCAACTTACACTTGTCGGTGGCCATTAGACCTTGGACCTGTAGGCTGGCTGTTTCGTCGCGATCAACAATTCGGAGGCGCATGCGCGCACGCTGTAATTCAAGGGGAACTCGCCATGTGATTCGCGATGCGGCCTCGGATTTTACCTCCTCCATGGACGATACCAATGGAGGAGTGGGCGTTCCGTGTTCGGACGACTCCCGTTCGGGCTCCACCAACATTTCTACCTCACCGGTCTTCACCGACGAACCATTGTTATGGACAGCCAAGATGGTGACAAATTCGGCAAAAGGCCTGAAAACCGGGCTGAGCAGGCTCCCCTGACGGTCGGGAGGTCCTGTGGTAATCCAACAGCAACCTTGAGGCTCGTTGGCAAACGCGACGGTTGAGTACATACCACCGATGCCAGGATCGGTGTCCTTGACACATTCTTGGTCGGGTGCGAGCGCTCCAACCGTGCGCACATCCCTTTTGCAAAGCGCCTTTGGTGTATGAAGGGCACACGAACAGATCGTAAAGCTCGATCCTCGCGACGATGAATCTGACTGTTTGCCGTCCGCCGGTTCAAACACCCAACCGGAAGGAAGCACGCGGTTGGCGAGCGGTAAGTCAAAGGTCCAACGAGGGTGGGTAGCCACCCCCAGTTGCGACGACGGTGGAACAAATGTCGGTACGGAGGGAGGAATTGAAACGGGTGTACACCCAAGCGCCGAAAAGAGTAACACTCCCAGCGTCCGGCCAGCGGACCGAGTTGAGTTTGAGCGCAACATACGCCTCACCTCCTACCGATTCCACGGGATGGGAACTGACACGCCACCCGCCAATTCTAGCCCGATGTAGGGTTGATAAATCGGGACGTTCTCGTCAGGGTAAAACCACCCTCCCCGGAGTCGAAGCAACCATGGAAGGGGTGAGATTGCGGAAGCGGCCGGTGGCGCGAACGCCCACGGCATCACAATCGACGGGCCCTCAAAGTCGACGGCCCGAAGGTCAAACTTGCCGGCGCTGTCTGTACCCCACAAAAAGCGTACTCCCATGGGCAGCGGGTTGAGTTCTCCCTGAATGTCAGGAACCTTACCGGTAAGTCCAGCAAACCCTGCCCAAAGCAGCGCAGAAAAAACCTCCGTTCGCGCCTCTGCCATCCAGTAGAATTGGTCGTACGGGTCACGCTTAAATGGAACCGCCACCGTTCCGACGAGGCCGGCGTTGAGTTCGAGTCCGGCGATGTTGGGACGCCCCGCTAAGAAACGCTCGGCGCGGTAGCTGAATCCACCGGCGGCCACCACACCGAGGTTGACCTTACCATAGGGGTATTCCCAAAACATTGACGCGTTTGTGCCCGCCCAAAGTTGCATGGCGAACCCCCAACGGTTGGCGTCTTGGCCTGGTAACTCGGCGGGAGGTGCCGCGGCAATGGGCCAGACTACCAGCACTGGACGCAGAAGGTACATGCCGAGGGCGACTCTATCGAGATCGCACGGGTCGGTTTTTTGCCGAGGTTGGCTTGCTCGTTTTTTGTAGATGTCCGCCGGCTCAACTCGCGAAAACGGTTGCCCCACCACTTTGGCAGTCACCACGTGAGCCGTGGGCGCATTGAGCTTGTTGTTGGCATCAATGGGGTTTGTTCGGTGGGTACAGTCACGCAGCCCAATGATGGCTTTGCGGGCCGACTGGACAATCCGTGTGGCATGAGATTCCTTTGCGGCCAGTTGTGTACCTTCACGGATGTTGGTAGGGGTGACGACCGGATCGGTCGAGGGGTGAGATGCTGAGCCTCCGGCTTGTGCACTTTCGCCGCCGCTCGCGGTTGAAAAGGGAGGAGCCGCATCGAGAAGAACCGCGTAAGGAATTTCACTCTCTCCAATTGAATTGCGGGCTTCGTCACAGAGGCTCTTGGCCACTTCTCGCTGACGCCGGGTGCCTGAGCCGGTTTCGGTAGAATCCGTGGAACAAGTCTCGTCCTCATCAAAGTCACTCCGTCCCGGCCGACACGCATCCATGTCTTTGAGCGCGAGAGCAAACAACATCTGTGTTTTGGCTGTTGCAAAGGCCACATGTTTACGGTCAGGTGCAGCTTTGTCGGGCGCACGGTTATCGCCGCCGCTGGCGAGGTATCCGTCGCCGTACCCCGTCCAACACGGGCTCAACGCCAGCTCATCTCGGCAGATTGGGCTGTCGGCTTCTGGCGCCAACGGCGCGCACGCATGGATGCGAGGCGTGGCGCATGACCATCTTGAAAGAGCCCATTGCATGTGGAGCCCCACCCGATCAAAATAGTTGTGGCGTCGACTCCGCAATTGCGCATCTGTGCGATCACGGGTGGAGATGATTGCATGGCCTGACGAATATGCGTCCTGAAGAAAGTGCACTGCGAAGGCGTGCTCCAGAAACGCATCGCGGCGTTTGCGCTTCAGTTCGGCCGCACTTAGCTTTTCTTTAGCGTCGTCCCGACCGTCGGCGGCCAGTTCCAAAGACCGCAAATGGTGCACAACAAACTGGGCCAGGGCATTATCAATTCTCCCCTGCTCAACAAGTGCCTGAAGTGTCCAGGCCAACGATTCGTCTGCAGTTGCGAAGTGGGAGTAATTATCAACGGCAAGGGACAGGTAGTTGTCGTCGACAAGAGCCAAAGCGGCGTTGATATTGTCAACGATCATGGCACGTTTGGTAATGTCAACCGAAATGGCCGTTCGGGAAGGTTGAACTCGCTCTAACTCAAGAAACTTTTTCCAGTGAGAGCGACCCACCTTGAGAATTCTGAGCGCTTTGCCAGACGTGAGAATGGTGTGAAGATCTTCGATTGAGTTGCTGTGATCGGCGGCAAGCGCCGGCAGCGCCGAAAACTGTACAGACTCTTCAGGGTCGGTGCCCACCGCCAAAAAATCACGACACAATTCAGCATCAACCCCGGGGGTTGAACCGAGGGTATCTGACCATGCCACCTGCAACGCCTGCCGCGTGGAGATCGGTAACATGTCGAGCGCGTCTTGGGTAATGATGACGTGTTCGGCCACGTACCAGGCTCGGGCGGGCGCCGAGAACGTTGTAATGGTAGAGACGGCGACAAACCATAACAGGCGAAGCAATTGGGACGCTGTTCGCCCGCTGAACCTCGGGAATGGATGCATAAGCCACCTCCAGGGATCCCTCGGATCGACGGATAGATGGGCAATGTTCAGGTCGACGGTAAACGCCCTAGAGTGAACTCCTCCGTGGTGATCTAAAACCGGAGACGACCAGGCTGTGCCTGCACGAAACATACCCACAAAACACAGCGCAACCGGTGGCCGCCAATCGAAGTGAATGCAGATTGTGCAGATCAGGTGCAAACTTGATTGGAGACGATTGTGCGCGAGGGCAAAATTCGCGGGGGCTTGGCCTGACTTGACAAGTTGACTGGGCGGCGCGAGGTCAGATGGATGCGAATCTACCATGTGAGCGATTTACACTTTGGGGATAGCGTAAACTCCAACAAAGACGCCAATAGACTATTGGACTTGGTTGAAAAGGACTTTGATGCCGGGGGGCAAAAGCTCTTGGTGGTAACGGGGGATGTGACGGCCAATGGGGAGGAGAAGGAGTATCACCAGGCGGTGTTGGGTTTGGAACGGTTTAGGGGTCACCTGTTGGTGGTGCCGGGTAATCACGACTATAACTGGGGTGGCAATAAGTACGAGCCCGAACGGGCGCGCCGATTTGACAATTCGTTGTTAAAGGAACTCGGCATTGCCCACGCGTATTTTTATCGCGAACCGGAGGTGCGCACGTTTGAAGATGGGGAGGAAAAGGTGTTGGTGGTGGGGCTCAACTCCAACGCGATGGACACCGATTTGGGCGGGTGGGATGCCGCAGCTACCGGTTGGGTCACCTCGGGCCAACGAACAAAGCTGAGCGAGATTCTAAACGACGGGAAGTATTCGGACCATTGGAAGGTGGTGTGTTTGCACCATCAGGTGAAAAAAGGGGGTGATCCAATTGACCTATTGCACGATGCTGACAAGGTGTTGGATGTGGTGAGACGTCGCGTTCAGGTGCTGGCGTTTGGTCACACGTGTGGCGGACCCATTCCCAACTACCCTCCTGATCCGGGTGATCTGGCGTACACACCGGCGTCGCCGGATGGCAGGCCTCACCTGTTGAACGCCAATCTGTCTGTGCTGTGGCGTCAATATTTTCGAGTGACGTTTCCGGGCGCGTACGCCGAAGGAAAGCAGCCTTTTGTTGAACTCAAGCGAGGGTAGCCGGCGATCGTGAGCGACGGTTAAACATGCTATCAAGCCTGCCCGAGAATTGCTGTCGGGGCACGGCCTGTACGAAGAGAAACCTGACACCCCGATTCAACCTCCAGCTACCCATTTTTCCATTTGCGGACCAGCGCGTTGTCTAGTATTGTCCTACTCGCAATGGCCACGCTCGATCTGTCAACGTCCGCTCCCTTTGCTCACAACGGCCATCTGTATGTGGAAAAACCAACGCCGATTGATTTTCCATCGGAAGAGCCTTGGGAGGAAAAAGTGCCTGAAACGAAGCGGCATTTAGAAGCGCGCACCTGCCTGTATTTGGTGCTGAAACATTTGCTGAGCGATAAGGGTGTGGGGTGTGATCAGTTCTTGTATTGGGATCCGCAGGATCCTCGAAAGTGCCTGTCGCCCGACGCGTTTGTAAAACTGGGGAGTCTAGAGTTTAATTTTGCGAGTTGGAAGGTTTGGGAAAAAGGGGCGCCGGAGCTGGCGGTTGAAATGGTGAGTTCGTCAGACCGAGCGCCGACGGATTGGAAAGATAAAGTGGCGCGTTACGCCGCAAGCGGTGTGGCGGAGTTGGTTCGATTTGATACAGACGACGAGGTTCAACCCATTCGGGTGTGGGACCGGATTGGGGGCGGTTTGGTGGAGCGTGATAAGCGCGATCCCAACTTGCGGCGGTGCAAAACGCTTGAGTTGTGGTGGGTAGTCAAGTCATCTCAATACGGCACGGAGCTGCGGCTCGCAAACGATCGCGATGGCGTGGACGTGCTCCCCACACCGTTTGAGGCGGCTGCCAGTCGCGCCGAGGCTGCCGACATTCGCGCAGAATCAGCCGACCGTCGGCTTCAAGAAGCGCTGGCTGAAATTGAGCGGCTGCGGGCCGAGCGCACCTAGAGCACCAATTGGTTTGAATCGTGAGTAAAATCAGAAGATTAGTGATTTGAGAAAGCCGAGAAATATCGGCTGGGTGCTCTAGTCTTTTCCCAGTGGAGGAGGCTCGCGCCTCCTCCCCCGCGCCGAGCAAGTCGGCCGCGGGCCCCCCTCCACGCGATCCGAACTGGGTGTCTGTCACCGGGTAGCAGCTTCGGGCCTGGCCTTCTTGCCTTGCTTTTGCCTGTTTGTGTACACATGTGAACTATCCATTTGGTTACGGAATCAAACCGATCGGTGCTCTAGGTGGGGGCGCGCAGTAGAAAAACACCAGCCACCCATGCACAGTAGTTCCTGCGCACATTTGGCATTCAAGCGCTTGATCTGCGGTATTCTCAACTGTCAGGGAGCAGGGTACGCGAGTGAATTCCAGCCATTGACGCCTCCGTCGATGGCAGGAATATGAATTGCTAGTCACTGTCAGGTTTTTGGGTCGGAGGGATAGGTCATGAGCGATCCACTCCAATGGGTAAAGTCTGCGCTCGAAGGGTTGATTAACCGGTCACTGGTGGCTTCGCGCTTCACGCAAGATTCACCGGTATTGCCCGAAGTGTGGCTTGATTTCGGCACCACCACCGACCGGTTGGATTTGTTGCTTACCCCGCACTGGAACAGCAGCGCCACCGAGCTGGCCGCGGCTCTGTATCAACAACTTTCAGACCCACATTCCAGTTCTGCGCTTTCCAATACAAAGATAGCGTACACCCAGAGTGTCGTGGCCGCGAGCCTGACATTGGATGAGCTGCTGTGGCGTGTGTTGCCGCTGACGCGCTGGAGTCAACGTTATTTACTTCGCTGGCATGAGTCAAAAGGTGCGACGCTGCCGCCGCCCAATCCACCCACGCTGCTGAGTGTCGCGGGCAATCAGGTGATGAGAGCGCACCTTCGCAAAGCTCTGCTGGGGGGTTTAGAAGGGCAGCATCACCCCACCATCGGTCCGGTAGATCCTACTTCCAAGAAAGCAGCTGGTCCGGCCTGGGATATCAACCTCCTCACGGGTCTTGTTCGCGATAAGAAGGACGTGAGCGGTGTGTACATCACGAGCGATTTGTTATGGTTCGTGCAGTTGTCCGCAACGCTCCGCCTGCTTGACCGCGCCGCACTCCGAAACGTGAAAAGCGCGCATGAAGCGGTGCTTTTTGTAAACGCGGTTACAAACAACGCGGAGGCCCTGGTCGACAACTTTTTAGAAGGTCTGAAAAATTGGTGTTCACCGCCCGAGTCGGTCGCACCGCTTTGGAGCGTCAATCGAAATCGACGGGGTGCTGTCGCCATGGTGAGGTCCACTGCAACGGTAAAGGCCGACGCCGCCAGAAAGGTATTTGGTATAACGGGTGCGGGCGTGCGTTGGGCGGTGATCGACAGCGGGATTGACGCTCACCACCTCGCATTTCGAAGGCGAGTGGACGATAGCCCACGGGATCTACCCAAAAACAACTGGACCGGCGCAACACGAATTCTGGCAACGTACGACTTTTCAGACGCCCGCGAAAAACTGTCAGAACGTGCCGCACACGCGCTTAAAGAGAACGCAGGCGAAACTGGTAAGGTTAGGGTAGGCAAGGCGGATCTTCCCACGGTAGATTGGATTGAGTGGGGTAAGACGCTTCAGATTCCACACAACGGTGAGAAGTATAAAACGCCCGACGACAATCACGGTACGCACGTTGCGGGGATTCTGGGAGCGCACTGGCGCGCCGAGGATGACGCCGAAGACGGTTTGCCCCCTGACAACCCGCCCGACGGCAAAAACGAAACTCGATTGGGAATCTGCCCGGAGATAGAACTCTACGATATTCGCGTGATCAACTCAAAAGGCGAGTGTGATGAGTTTTCTCTGATTGCGGCGCTCCAGTTTGTTCGCGCACTCAACGCCGCGCACGACCACATTGAGATAGCGGGAGTGAATATCAGTCTGTCGCTCTTGCACGATGTGGCCAATTTTGCCTGCGGTCGAACGCCGGTGTGCGAAGAGTGCGAGCGTTTGGTGGCGAGCGGGGTCGTGGTCGTCACAGCCGCCGGAAATCAGGGACGCGCACAGTACATCACTTCCTCTGGTAAAACGGATGAAGGGTATAGAAGCATCAGCATTACCGATCCCGGAAATGCGCCGTCGGTGATCACGGTGGGATCTACCCATCGACTTGACCCTCACGGCTACGGTGTGAGTTACTTTTCAAGTCGCGGGCCCACCGGGGATGGTCGATTGAAACCGGATTTGGTGGCGCCGGGAGAAAAGGTGGTTTCTACCATTTGTGGTAACCGTGAAGACGCAATGGATGGCACGAGCATGGCGGCACCCCACGTGAGTGGGGCGGCGGCGTTGCTCCTTGCGAGGCACCCTGAGCTGAAGGGTAGGCCGGCGGAGATAAAACGCATTTTATGTTCGACAACCGTTGATTTGGGGCGCGAGCGGTATTTTCAGGGCGCTGGACTGCTGGATATTTTGCACGCGCTTGAGTCACTTTAATGGGTGGAGGAGGAAGTTATGTTGTTCACCCTTGAAGCATTAAACGCGGGAGAAGGCGATTGCTTGTTGCTCACTTACGGAACCGCCGAAGCTCCTCATTTTGTATTGATTGACGGTGGCCCCGGACGGATCTGTCAACAAACACTGCTACCCCGGGTGAACCAAATTCGAACGCAGCTTGGGTATGAAGACGACAAGCCTCTACCCATTGACCTTTGTGTGGTCACCCATGTGGATGAAGACCACGTTGAAGGGATTGTAAAGCTCTTTCAATTGCTGCGGTCGGCAAAGCAGGAACCCGTTGCAGCGCCCGTTCACATTAAGGAGCTGTGGCACAACAGCTTTGATGACGTGCTCTCAACAAACCAGGCTAAGGAGGCAATTGACTATCTGAATGCTCTTCCAGACCCAAACGAGGAAACACGCGGAGTGACAGCCAGTATTGGGCAAGGAAAGGAGCTGCGGGACATTTCCCGTTTGTTGGACATTCCAACAAACCTGGGTTTCAAAGGTTTGGTGGCGCGGCCCGATGATGCGGGAGCTGTGGTGGACTGCGGGAAAAACCTTGTTTTTACGGTTATTGGGCCAAATAAAAAACAGCTTTTGGACTATCAGAAAAAATGGGACCAAACGTTGTCTGCCACGGGGAACACCACCGCATCAACATCGGCCGGAAGTAACCCGTTCAACCTGGCAAGCATCGCGATGTTGGCTGAGATGAAAGGAACGAAAAGTCCAATAACAGACAGGCCGCTGTCGATGTTGCTTACAGGCGACGCCAACGGCGATGAACTTGTGGAGGGCCTCAAAGCTGCGGGCAAGTTGGCGCCCGACGCAACCTTGACTGTGGATCTGATTAAGCTCGCCCACCACGGCAGCAATGCCGACATGAAACGCCCATTTTTTGAGCGCGTGCTTGCTCCGATTTACGTTGTTTCTGCAAACGGGAAAAACAAAAATCCAGATGCTCAAACGTTGGACGACCTCGCGGAGGCGAGAGGCAACGTGCCTTACAAGTTGGTGTGTACCTTTGAAGAAGCGGCGTACAAGAAGGTCAAGGGCGACAAGAAGGCGGACGATGAGCGGAGAGAGGCTCTCAAGTATGTGGAAAAATGGGCAGCAGAACACCCCAATGTGACGGTTATTTACAGGCCTGCCAACGCGTACTCCATTCCAATCGCTCTCGGCGATGAGCATCTTGACGATCAGGTGCACGTTTCGCTGAACTGACGTGCGCGTCCCTCCTTCGGGGTGGAAGGTTCCTCAAATTTTTCTCCGTTTGCCTCGCTCGAATGCAGAATGTGCACCTGCTTGGGCGCGAGCGTTGAAACGCGGCTTCTAACCGTTGGATAAGACGGGATTCTTTTTTTTTGCGCGATGGGTAGAAAAGGCGGGCATGTTCATTGCTAAACTTCGAGTGCTCAATGAACTGTTCCGCCCCTTGAGTGCTTGCACATCTACCCATGGTAGAGGAGCAACGCTCGATCGAGAGGGTTCAAAAAAAGTGCACTTCTCAGCCCTCGCTGAGAAGGGTGAGTTGCGCAGAGATCGCCGCTCAGAAAAGGCGTTCTTATGTCATTCGGTAAATGGCTTTTGGGCTTTCCCGTGGCTCTGAGTTTGGGGCTTTTCACAACCGCGGCGCTGGGTGAGCCTTATCAAATTGAGGCGCGTTATACTCCCAAAGACAAAACGTCGAACGCAACGGTGGTGTACGCAACGGATACGGTAGATGTGATTCCAAGCACCACCGACGCGCACTCGTTTGATGGGATCTTCTTCCGATTCAAGTCGGACGATATCGCCAAGGCAAGTTTGGCCAACCTGCGAAACTTTGTTTATAATTTCAAGTTCGTCGATGGAAGCGGGGGCCTGCCGGCGTTCAAGTCCATTCCGGCGGTCAGCGCGGAGGGGAAAGAAGGAGTGCAGCTGGTAGGGGCGGAAGATTTGCTCAACAGCTCGGTTCATGCGCTGAAGATGGAAGTTCGAGCAAAACCAACGCGGGCTTACCTATGTGGGCAGGAGATGGAGGTTCGCAAAGCAGCCGATGCCAAGCTGAAAGATTGGACAAAGGAGGTGTGGGCGCTGGTAAAGGCCGACGTTCGAGCCGAGAGTAAGGCCGTTGCCGCGGATGACAAAAAGGCCAATCCAAAAGGCGCAGCGGCAAAAACTCCGGCAGCGGAAAAATCGCCGGACGCGCCACCGGACGTGACAGCGATGACGCCTTCTCAACTGGTCATTCTTACCACGCTGGTAGCGTACCCGTTGAAGGACAAAACGTTGGGAGCGGTTTTATACTCCTTTTGCTCCACCGAAGAAAACGAGTTGATTGATTGGGTTCAGGTGGGTAAAAATATGTCGCCCGCGGTGGATGCCGAGAAGGCACGCGAAGCTCACAAAAAAGCTGTTTTGGTGCCGCTTCTCCCCTATCTGACGAAGGTTCACAAAGAAACGGCCCATTATGGCGCCGATGCCGCCGGGTATAACGAAAACGTGTACTTCAGCAATGAGCACACGGTGCTGGTGATTCACAATTTGAAGGGGAAGTTGAAGCTTAACGAAAAGGGAGTGGGTAAGCTTGGCATGCAGGTGGACCAAGACGCCGTGGTTCAACTGACAATGGCCAACGAAGATGCATGCAAAGTGCTTGGGGCCACCTGCGACGATGCACTTTTTAAGCATTTGAAGGTGTATGTGGAGGGGGAAGATACCAAAGGCAAACAGGTTAAAAAAGTGGTGAACCTGGTGCAAGAGGGGGCTGGGTATAAACTGGATGTGGCGCTGCGCGATTTTTTGTACAAGAAAATTCAGGTGCGTACCCATTTTCAACTGGGCAAAGAGGAGTTGACCATTCGCACCGACCAAACCCAGGTTGAAAACTTTGGGCTTGTCCACAGCTTTCCGGTTATTACCGAGGTGTGGACGCTGGCGGGCGATCCGTCCAAAGTGAATGCGCGCGACTTGGAGGCCCAAAGCTCAATTCCTGTGGCGTGGGCTTTTAACACGAGTGCGAATGACGGAAAACACGGTGCGGTGATGTTGCCGTACATGATTGGGTATAATCCGCGGTGGGCTCCGCGGCTTGCCAACTACGTTCGTATCTTTCCACATCTGTCGCTGATATTGCCGTTGGACAATACAGCTGTGGGCGGCGCGACCGCCAATTCAACCAATGCCGTGGGGACACCGCAATTGGCATTGGGTGCTGGAATCAACCTGGCCACGATGTTTTCATTCGCGTGGGGAACCACGGTGGATACCGGCGCGCATTATTTCTTCGTGGGCGTTGGAATCAACGATTTGGGTAGGTTGATGTTGAAGGCTGAATAGGTAAGTAAACCTACTCGGGATCGCAGGCGCCTTCACAAGTGGAAATCACTTCACCCGTCTTTAAAAAGTGGTCGGTTTGGTTGTTGACCGCGGGAACGCCTCTTAACTCCGCGTGAGCGTTGTTGTCAGCGGTCACGCTTCCACTCAGATTGCCCGTGGGGGTTGGTCTTTTTCTTGGGTGTCAAAAATCGAGAGGGCGGATGGTAGAGGTTCGGCCGTGGGGGGGAGGCCCCAAACGGTTTTGGGTGAACTGTCGAGGAGAGGGAATTGCGCGGTGCGAGCAAACGATTCTGCGGCAACGTTGGACACCTGAAAATCTCCCACAGCGATTTGCAGAAGCACGTGTTTTGAAGGATTTTCTGGAAGAGGTGCCACGGAGAAGTGATCGCCGTAACTGAGGCCGTCAACGGGGTCAAAATACGATTGCATGACGGCGATGATCATTTGCTGGTCTACCTTGTCAGGGTAAGATCCGTCGACAATGAGTTTGAACAAAAGCCAGTTGGTGCTGCGTTGGAGGAGGGTTGTCCAACCGGCGGCGCCCACGTTGAAAACGCCCCGTTCAAGGTCGGGGGAGGTGCCCATCACAACGCTGCCCATGACTCCACCGAGGGAGATGCCGTAATAATCTACCCGTGAGGTGTTGATGGAAGGTGAGGCCGCAATGTCAAACGCCGGGTCGGCCGCCATGGTTTTGGCAAGGCGAGCGAGAACAATGTTGTTGACCACCGCTTGGTGGAGGCGATCTGTAATCCACCCAAGGTGGTTAATGTCTTTTACGGCGAGTGCAGCCGCCGATGAACCGGCTGAATCAACCCCTTCATAAGTGGAAAGTCCGGTCCAGTTGGTTGCAAACGCGGCGTACCCTTTTTGGTTGAGAAACTCTTGGACGTACGAGCCGCCCGCATCGCCCATTTCTCCCTCACCCGTGCCGAGAAAGCCGTGGCCAAACACAAGAAGGTTAACGGGGCCGTTTTCTGCGGAACGAGGTAAGATGAACGTGAATGGGGCTTTTAGGTTGCCATCACGAACGGGCTTACCGTCGGCATCAAAGGTGAGAGTAGCATCGGGCACATTCAGTTCTGTTTGGGAGATAAACTTGGGGGCTTGAAATGTGCCGCGAATGCGCCGAAGGGCGGTGGAGCTGAAGTCGTCTTCGAGCGAATCGATTGTGTACTCAAACGTTTCTGCGTCCAACGCAGCGATGGTTTGTTCGCGAATTTGGAGGAGGCTGCCGATGGCGGAAGATTCACTCGCTGTGACAAAGTCCCAAGCGACGAGGATATCTTCTGTGGGTATGCCGGCATTGGTTAGACTGTTGAAAATGTCGGGTAGGCGGGCGGCTTGGCGTTTTCCTCGCTCTGTGGGAGTAGACCCGTCCATGACTTGGGCAAACCCTTCTGGAGGGGTAGGAACCTGACCATCCAACGTTTTGACCCGGTTGGTAATGGCAACGGCGTATCGGTGGGCATACGCGAGGCGCTGCATGGGTCGAATAAGCAGGGTTTGACGGTCATCTTCTTTGATGGCCTGCGCATCGACCTCGGCAAAGTGGGCCACGCGCTCACCGGTGGTCATATCGATGAGAATGGTAGAGCTGGTGGAAGAAAGCGAAACGTCGGGGTTTGAAAGAGGGGGTAGAGTGGATGGGTCAAGCCGTTCTGGAAAATAGGCGATGATTTCTGTACCGGGTGAGAACCCGTCAAGCCTGTTGAGGCGCTCGGGGTTGAACGCAACGCCCTCGGTGTTGACAGGAAAGAGTTCTGCGGCGAGGTCGAGCCGAAGGCCGGTGGGGGAATTGGCGTCGTCTTTTGTAAAAACGGCGCTTGGGTAGGGTAGAAGGCAGGCGCCGGCTGTTCGAAGAGGGTTGCACGTTTCTGGCAGACCGTCTTTGGGAAGGGCTTCTACCGGGGTAGGCGTGGTTTCTGTCTCAGCGCCGTCGCAACCGGCCACGAGAAAAATACCAATAAGGGCTGCTTTGGCCGACGGGTAGATCCACTTCATAATTCGATAGGCAATCGCAAGTGCGGGCCTTCGTCAAGGGAGCAATCGCATTGTTTCACTTGCACTGCGCTGGCCGGTTTGGTTTAAGGTGGAGGCATGGCAAGGCCGAGGCTGCTCTCCTTCCTCACCGCAAGCAAACCGCCTATCTGGCGGTGCGAGGCATTGTCTGCCGCCACAAGGAGGCGCCAATGAGCCAAAAGCGCCCTGCCACACGCGTCGTCATGTTATCGGCTCCAACCGACTCCGCTCTGGCGCATCAATTGGAAAGCATGTTTCGGGTGCTGGAGTTACAAGGAGAAATTGAACTGTGGAGCCCCCAACGAATAGTGGCGGGTGACGACGTGCGAAAAGTAACCGCTGAACGCATCGCACAGGCCGATCTGGTCTTGCCGCTGCTCAGCGCTGATTTTCTTGCTGCGGACGACTTGAATCGCTTTCTGAGCGGTATACCCCAAAGCGGACCTCGATTGCTGCCGGTGTTGTTGCGTCCGTGCCTATTGCCAAACCAGCTCGCGCCGCTCCAGCTTCTTCCGCGCAATCGCATTCCCATCACGGCTTGGTCCAATCGCGACGAGGCAATGCTTGACGTGATTCAGGGGGTTAAAACAACAATTGAATACAGGCAGCCCTTTGCGCTGGAAGAAAATCTGACCATTAACGAGAACGCAGAGGTTTCGGGCACCGACGGCGGTCTACCCATTCATGAGATTTTTCGGACCGACGGAACGCCTGAGAAAACGTTTGTGACGCCGATTCAGTTTGAGGAGATTGAATCTGAATTGGCGGTGATGGGGCGGGGGTTGATCGTTGAAGGGCCCTCGAAAGTGGGGAAAAGTACGGCGATTCAAACGGCCCTGGCTCGTCGGGGCGCAAGGCGGATCAACTGGTTTGATGGCAAGTTCTTGTCAACCGATGATCTGGATATAGATCGCGTTGCTCAGCTCGAAGAATTGCTTGCGCAGATTGTGGCAGATACCTTTTCAGGTCATTTGTTGATCGATGACTTTCACTACGTGGACGACAAGCTCAAGAACCGCATTGCGAGACGCATGAAAGCGCTCGCAGATCGGCCGCGCCCGAGTGGGAAGGTGACACTGATTGGAATCAACCCGATTGGATATTCACTCCCGCAGCTTGTGCCCGATCTGGCGGGTCGATTTAGAATTGTGCGTATGAATCGACAACCCGATGACAAGTTGTCTGAATTGATTGCGCGCGGTGAAACAGCGGCGAACGTACGTTTTTTGCGGCGGGATGAAATTATCAATGAAGCCGACGGCAGCTTCTACATCGCTCAACTCTTGTGTCAGCGAATTCTTGGGAAGGCGTTGATTTCTCAGGCCCAGTCAATCCCGACAACGGTGAGTCTGGGCCCGACGAGTGTGATTGACAGCATTCGGGAGGATTTGCACGGAAGGTATCACGATCAAATTCGAGATTTTGCAGCACATGACATCGCCCCGCCGCCGCGAGGTGCGGTGCTCGCATTGCTGTGGCTCTTGTCGCGCAGCAAGAATGGGGATGTGGCTATTCAGGAAGCCATCTTTAGATATCCGGCGCTCGCAGGCGCTTTCGAATGGTTGCGTGCAAGTAACCTCCAGACTTTTTTTCAAACCCATCCCGCGGCGAAAGAGTTGCTCTATTATAATCGCGCGGCCGGCACGGTAAGTATCGAAGACCCGCAGCTCAAGTTTTTTCTGAGAAAGCTCGACTGGGAGAATCTGGCACGGGCAAGTGGGCATGTGAGCGTTCAGGTTCATTCGGTAGATGGCCCGCTTTTCAGCATGACATCACCCGCCCTTACCCAAGCGGAGTTGCCTCCCTTGAAGATACCCAATACGGGTAGAAATGTTACCGCCGCGGCAGAAACGATCGATGTGCTTCACCTTTCGGACTTGCACATATCAACAATGGCGCAGTCTACCATTTGGTATGCTCAGCTTTCTGCGGATTTGCGCCAACAAAAGTGCGAGCGTCTCGCGGGATTGGTCGTGTCCGGGGATATTGCCAATCTGTCCACTCCAGATGAGTATGCTGCTGCGCGGCAGTTCGTACAACAAGTGATGGATGGCTTTGGCCTTGCCCCGAGCCGCGTGGTGATCGTGCCAGGCAATCACGATTTGAACTGGCCGTTGGCTCAGGACGCATATACCTTGTTTAAGCGCAATCGGTATTCGGGTCCGCTCGAGGCCGGGGCGTTTATTGAGCATGGTGCAGACATTGTAGAAGTCCGAGATGACTCTACCTACCGTTTGCGGTTTAAACACTTTGCCGATTTCTACCGTGAGATTACGGGGGATGAATACCCGCTTGATCCTCAAGAGCAAGCCCAGATTCAGATCTTGCCAGAGTTTGGTGGGCTGCTGTTCTTGGGTCTAAACTCGGCATGGGAGATTGACCACCATTTTCGCGGTAGGGCGAGCATTCATGGCCAGGCCCTCGCGAAGGCGTTGTTGAAACTTCCCCCCAGTGGGTCGGCTCTGCGCATTGCCGTTTGGCACCATCCGGTGCACGGCGAGGGAGAAGATCGGATTAAGGACGCCGCCTTTTTGCAGCAGTTGGCGGTGGCAGGTT
The DNA here is from genome assembly GCA_016712345.1 of Polyangiaceae bacterium. GTDB lineage: Bacteria > Myxococcota_A > Polyangia > Polyangiales > Polyangiaceae > JADJRH01. Next base: position 4,204,155 of record JADJRH010000001.1, on the reverse strand, counting down.
TTCGCATTGCGCTCCACGGTCACGTTCACAAGAGCGTCAACAGCCTCTACCGGTATGACATGACGGCCGGTGGTAGGCGCCTGGACCTTGTTGCCGGGGGCACGTTTGGCGCGCCGTCGCGAGAGCTTGTTACTGCCTACCCCTGGCAATACAATCTGCTTCGCATCGGGTCCAATCGAGTAGTGGTGGAGACGCGCCGCAAGGAAGAGGTAAATGGCGCGTGGGCCCCGGATGCGCGATGGTTGGACGGGCAAAACGATCCGGCACCGCGGTATGAGATCGCTCTTGGCAACGGCGATGAAGCGCGAGCGGTGCTCTCTGGTTAGCGAACAGGTGGCGGGGGCGAGGGTTGAGGCGCTTGTCAGCGGTAGCCGCGCGGTAGGGCTTTGATAAACTTGCGGCAGCGCATGGCGTCGTGATCGGCGAGTTGAACGTGGAAAGTGCGCTGCGCGTCGGTGATGCGCAGGGACGTGCCGTCCATGCCAATTTGGGTTTCATCGAGGTTGGCAACCACTGAGTGACCGGTGCCGGTGCGCTTTGTGTACGCAAGAACGGTGTGCTCAAGAGTCTCAGCCGAGTCTGGGCGAGCGAGTGCCGTGAGCAGCAGACCTTGTAGAGCGAGGGGGAATTTTTCTGTAAACCGCACGAGGCCGTGGGGGCCGATGAATAGCGGCCCGTATACGTCGCCTTCGGTGGTGTTTTCTACCGCAAGGAAGATGTCTTCACGTTGCTCGGCGGCGGCGGGCTTACCATCGAGACTGCGCATGGTGGTTGGGTGGATGTCGCGCGAAATGACGCCATCAAGAAAGTCTGTGAGTTCTTCATACTCGGCAACCGGTCCAACCGGTATAACGGCGCCGCTCCGCAGGCCGACAAGGACGGTATTGGTGGCGACTTCATACTGAGTGCCATACCTGTCGCGGTATTTGTTCATGAGCCGCCGGTAAGCGGTAATGTTGGCCAGCTCAATACTTTTGGTGCCGAACAGGTCTCTGTCGAGCAGGCGTTTATCGGTAACGAAAATGGCAGGTTTTTGCGAGCGGCGATAAAGAAGGTAGGCGATGAGCGCAATGACCAGCGTCGCGGGAACGGTGTACATTCGCGTGGCGGGTAAGATGAGAAGCGGCAGGGCGACCATACCGCCGAGTGCAAAGAGCATGACGTACGCATAAGCCATGCGACACCCCAATGCGCCCGATGGCAGGCGAGTGGGTTGGCCACGTTGACTTGCCCATAAAAGCCGCTCGTCAGATGCCAGTTTGAGCCCGTGGAGCATGGATTGGCGTCTTACCACAGATTTCTGAACGGTAACCTCAAATGCGGCGGCACCCCGCGATTGCCGGGCTGGTAGGACAGGCCCGATTGAAGTATGGTCCGTTGGGTGAATCAACCGCTCGACCGCAGCAAGCGCATTCGTCGCATTGTTTTGCGCGCGGTTTTGGTGTTGGTGCTGTTGGATCAGTTGCTTTGTTGGACGCTCGCCACGAGACCGGCAGGGGCGATTGGGCGGTTTATTCGGGTCACGGGGAGGGAGACGCCGCCGTACTACGAGTTAAAGCCTCAACTGGAAGAGCACTACGAGAGTTGGGGCAAAGGGAACGTGTCCAGTGTTCGTGTCAACCCGCTCGGCTTTCGCGGGAAGGAACATGAGGTAAACAAGGGCGTTGGGGTGAAGCGGGTGGTGATCGCGGGTGACTCGATCGCGTTTGGAATTGGGGTGGACGATGGGCAGAGTTTTCCGGCAAAGTTGGAGGATTTGGCCCGGGAAACAGGTCAGTCCAACGTGGAGGTGTGGAACGCCGGGGTGCCGGGTTATGCCATGTTGGATTTGTTGGGGGACTTGGAGCGGCGGCTTTTGGGGTTGAAGCCTGACTTGGTGATTCTTCAGTTGAGTCGAAATGACAGCGCGGTGCCCATGCCGTTGTCGGACTTCTTTTTGAAGTTGATTCGATTTTCAGGTTGGGCGCGGGTGTGGATGATTTATAGGTTTAACTTTGTGGAAGATGAAGCGGCGTTTATAAACGCTTTTGAACGCTATGTGGAGGCGTGTGAAAAGGCGGGGGTGAAGTTGATAGTAGCGTATGAGGGGATCCCCAACGCAAGCCGCACAAAAGTGTTGGAAACGCTGAAAAACAAGGGCATCACCGCTGTGGAAATTGGGGGTGATGCGTACCCCAAATTGCCGGATGACCCACATTACAATGTGGAAGGGAACAAGAACGTGGCGGTGCGATTGTGGGGTGAGGTGGAACGTGAGTTGACCCTGACGAAGTAGGGGTGGGTTACTTTGCCGATTCCATGGTGGCGGTCATGATGCGCTTGTCGCCTTTTTCAACAAAGTGGAGCACGGGCGGGCCGGGGAATTTTTTGGCGAAATGGTAGGTGTGGACCTGGCCTTCCCCTTCTTCCACTTTGTAAACAGTGCACTCAAGTGTACCCATGGGGCTCACGGTTGTGCGTTGGGTGACAGTGGTTTTGTCTTTGGGAAACTCGCCGTGAGAACGGAGTTCTTCCCAAGTGGCGGTGCTGTCACCGGAGCGGATGACGGCGCCTTTGGTGTCGGTTTCTGTCATGCGAATTTGGGCGCCTGCGGAATCACTTTTTACAAATTCAACGGTGCGCACGGTTTCAGGCTTTCCGTCTTCGACAACGCGAAAAACCACCTTTTTGCCTGTGGGCCAGTTATCTCGAATTTCAGCTGCCGTGTACGGCGCTGCCGCCATTTCAACCGCGGGGGCGGAGGGAGCCGCGGTGGTGGGGGCCGAGGAAACTTGAGTCTTGGGCTCTTGGGGGGGCGGTGCCGCATTGGAGCAGGCAGCGAGAAGAGTGGAGTTGGCAGCGACAACGAGTACGGTAGAGAGGAGTGAACCGCGCATGGCGGCGCACGCTATCACAATCGGCCGCACGTTGGGTAGATGATTTCGGCGAGTGTGTTCTGTGGATTTCTACGATGAGCTACACTCACGGGGAGGATGGGTCAATACAAGCGGCGGGAGCGTTTTTTTCTGACCGCAGTTCTGCCCGCAGAGCTTTGATTTCTTCTTTGAGTGCGGCGATCTCTTTGTCTTGGGCTTGAATGGCCGCAACCGCCATGCTTGTGTACCCATACAGATCTACCCTTTCACCGGAAGGGCGAACGGCGGGAGACGAGGTGGGTTGATCGTCAATGATAAACCCGAGGTGCTCCTTTTCTCCCCTACCCTCGCGTTTGTATTTCCATGTGGCGAGGGGCATGGTGGTCAGATCGGTACGAATACGTTCACGATCTGCATCGGTAAGGTAAGCGATGTCTTGTTTGGCGGATGCGAGCGAAATCGGGCAGCCTCCCTGTTGTTCTTTGGGGTCACTCGCCGCGCAAATGAGGTTGGTGTTGCATTCATCGCCGGCAATTTCACACCCGGCGCCGTCTGTTGTGCAGGGGTCACCGTCTTTCTCGGTGGTACAGTCGGCCAGATTCGGGTCGTCGGTTGACATTCCACACGCCGGGTCACCACAGGTGGTAAACCACTTGAGAGCAGGCGCGCCGCCGCCGCTTCCACCCGATCCCCCTGTGCCGCCGCCTGTACCATCGCCGCACGCAAGGAGAGCGAAGCTCGCTACGAGTGAGAGTGTCGCGGAGAGAATTTTGAGTTTCATGGAGGGCCTCCTGCACTGAGTATACTCCCCTCATTCAAATAGGGCATCGCAAAGAATTGCTTGAGATAAATGGGTATGCGAGGTAAGAGATGCTTAGGTGGGAATATGGCGTTGGGAGCGAGCGCGTTGCGGGAAAAATGGGCACCTGTGGAACGCAACGGTTTTCCGGTAATGAAAGGGTATGTGCCGGGAGTTGGGCACACCCTGGCGCTTCACTTTGATGCGGCGGGAGCGCTCGGCCGGGCCGAACGCGAGTTGGGGCCATTTGTACAAGTGGATCTTGGATTTGGTAATTGGTACCTTTTCTGTTTCGGCGCCGAGACGTTTGACCTGCTCAAGAACAAAGCGGTTATTTTGGCGGGTTCGCGGGAGTCACTGCAATATCTTGTGGGGGGAGCGTTGGTGACCATTGACGGCGCTCACCATCGACACGTGCGCTCGGCCATGAGCCCCACATTTTCGGCGAGTGGGCTGTCACAGTCAACTGTGGCGCCGATTTGTTGCGAAACAGTGGTTGAACACGTTCGCCGATTTGTTCAAAAAGGGGGTGGAAAGGCGCACGAACATACCCAACACATGACGCTGGATGTGATTTTTCGAATTGTGGGGGTGAGTGTTTCTGAACTGGAAGTATGGCGTTCGCAGTATCGAAAGGCGCTTTGGGGATTAATTCCTTTTCCGGTTGAATCGGTGGGTTCTCCTCGTTATTTTGCCAAAAAAGCGGTGGGGTGGATTGATGGTCAACTGGCCCAAATGGCAGAGCGTGCCCGCTCTGAGGAGGGGCAGTCCATGTTGCATCATTTGGTGCGAGCGAAGGATGAAGATGGGGAACCCTTGTCGCGGGAAGATCTGATAGCCAATTTACGACTTTTGTTTTTGGCGGGGCACGAAACAACAGCCACAACAACGGCGTGGGCTCTCATCCATTTGGCACGGCGGCCCGACCTTGTTCGGCGGCTGACGGCGGAGGTTAAAGCGGCTGGGGGAACACCGCCGCTCACCATGGTAGAAGCCAAAAAACTGGCCCTGTGTGAAGCGGTATTTCGTGAATCGGTGCGGCTATACGGACCCGCGTGGTTTATTGAACGGAAGCTGACAGAAGACATCACTGTGCATGGTGCCACCCTGCCCGCTGGAACAATTGTGGCTTTGCCGGCGGTGCGTTGGGCGCGCGATGAGCGAATCTACCCAAACCCGGAGCAGTTTGACCCCGACCGCTGGCTTGGGAAGAAAGAGGCTCCAACCCCGTACGAATTGTCGCAGTTCGGCGGAGGTGTACACTTCTGCCTGGGTTACCACTTGGCCTGGTTGGAGTCGGTGCAATATTTGGCGGCGCTTGTGATTGCACTCGACAAGGCTCAAAAGGAGCTGCGTCTTGTTGCCAAAACACTGCCAAAAGTGGCTTATTTTCCAATGGCGCACCCGTCACCGTCGCCGACTATTTCGGTTGAATGAATGTGGCCCCGGATTCAGTCTTGTCGAAACGTTGGACTGGGGGATGGGTAGCAGCTTCGGGCCTGGCCTTCTTGCCTTGCTTTTGCCTGTTTGTGTACACATGTGAACTATCCATTTGGTTACGGAATCAAACCGATCGGTGCTCTAGGTGGCTGGTGTTTTTCGTGACGAGCAGCCCCGATCACGCGTCCGAGCGAGAACCGGAGCGGAACATACGCTGCGTATTTGAGCACCGGAAGCGCAGCGAGGACGCGTCAGCGGGGCGCGCAGTAGAAAAACACCAGCCACCTAGGCCAAAATCAAGCGATAAGAACAATGGAGACGCTTATAAGCATCGGGAGAGTCTGAAAAACGTAGCGTTTCGAAGAAATCCAGCAGGCAGCTTTTGGCGGCTTCAGGTGATTGGAACATACCAATCACCGGTCTCGCCGGTCTCACGTTTTCGTCTTGGCTGCGGACCGCCACAGAACTCCATGTAGAGAACCTGGAGCGCCACGCTTTTCGCTTTTCCATGCGGCAACGGGCAAGGGTGTCCCGCGCCTCGCGACAAGACCGGTCGCCGTGCTTCGCAAAACGAGAGTGGCTGCTATCGCTTGATTTGGGTCTAGGCCGCTTGTCAGGTTTCGGCGGCTATGTCAGGTACAGGTGGTTCTACAAGCGGAGGATGTTTGTAGCGGGCGCGGAGTTTGTTAACGGCCGATCGGACTTTGGGAGATCGGAGAATGCGGCGCAGGAGCCTTTGTGTACCCGGCAGTTCGGAGATGAAAAGGCCCGCAATGATGGTGAGAATACCCTGCCCTGGAACGCCCGGCACGGAGAGCACCAATCCAAGCAGGATGAGAAAAATCCCTATCACGGTGCGGCCCACACGCAACGCTAGGTCGGCGGCAGACAAGCGACCCGCACGGGTAGAATTTTCATCGACCAAAAATGTGGGTGGAAGGCGAACCAATACGGCGCCGGTGAGGGCAATGCTGCCAAAAAACGAAACCACAAAAAGGACCACGCCCAAAACCGCACTGCTGCCGCTCAACCCCGCCTTTTGCAGCCACTCGGCCACCTTTGCTTGAATTATGTCGAGGGTGGACATGGTAGGTCGTGGAACGAAAACGTTTAAGGCGCCGGCTTGGGAGCGTCGGGGTTGGGGTTCCAATTTTTGGGGCGAAGGTCGAGTGAGTTTTCGGCCAGTTTAACGATTTTTTCCCACGGTTGATTGCGGCGAATTTGTTTGGGAGCGCGCGGGTCGGTGGGGAGGTTGTCTGTCTCTTTGCAGCACCGAAAGGACAGGTAGTAATACTGGAAGCCCTCATCATGCTCGTAGATTTTGGGCCTGCACTGATTGCGAACGCCTTTATACCAAGGGCCGCCGGTGGTCACGTTATCGTATTTGTTGTCGTTAAAGTGTTCTGAAGCGGCCAGTTCGTCGGCATTTCCGGGCATGTCAAAAACGCCGTAGTCACTTTTGCAATCGGGCTGGGAGCCGCTGACAACGCCCTGCCACAATCTTTCCAACTCGGCGGCGTCGCGTTTCCAGAGTTTTTCTTTGCTTGGATTTCCGTAGGGTAGATCACCGAGGCATTTTTTGGAGTCGCGAATATACCCGTATGGGTAAGGTTTATACTGCGGCCCTTCACAAGCCATTGTCCACTCGGTTTCTGTACACATGCGTTTGCCTTGTTTGGCGCACAAAACCTGAGCGTGGTAGAAATTGTTCATCACCTCGGGGCGAACACCTTTTTTGTTGGGGTATTCATACCTGTCCATGCAGTAGCGCTTGTGTACCTTTTGTCCCACGCACTCGGTGGGTTCTTGAAACACTTCGCAGATGACTTTACGGTTGGAGGAGGCATACCAGCTTTTGAGGCAGGTCATTTTCAGCTCGGTGCAGTAGTCTCCATCCACAAGCACCATCTCTTCAGGGCAAGCGGGCGGTGGTGGGGGTGGAGTGGACGCCGTGGCGCTTGGTTCTGCGGTGGGCTCGGCAGATGCCAGTGCGGAAGGTGGAGGTGAAGCGGCCGAAGCGGAGACGCTCGCCGATGGTCGAGGCGGTGGGACCACCGGTTCGGGTGGGGTGGACGAACACGAGAGAACCGCGAAACAAGCCCCCGCGAATAGCCACTCTTTCATACCGACCAGTCTGAACCGTCTTGTTGCCATTCGCGAGCGAGCCGCTCGGTTTCGGCGTTTTCGGGCACGTTGTGCAGAAATGTTTTTCGGAGTGTTGGATCTGTAATGAGGGTGGCGCGCGCGGAAAGGCGTCTCTCTGCGGAATAGATCGCTTCGCGCGCGCCCGCCAAATCACCCGAAGCGTGTTTTGCCTGTGCAAATACGAGGCGAACGAGACTCTCGCCTTCTTCGATGCCGCCGATTGCATTGAGCAAGTCCAATGCATGTTCCGCGGCCTCGAGAGCGGCAATGGCGCGGTCATTGGCGAGCTGGACACGTGCTAACACGCCGTATGCAAGAACCTTCGACGGAGCGTTTGCAGGGGTTAACTCCACTGCTCCTTTGGCTTCCCGCAGGGCGCCTGTGAGATCGCCTGAGTCGAGTAAGATGAGTGCCAGTTGAGTGCGCGCCGCGGCCTCCAATCGCCGATCTCCCTCGGAAACGCTCTCTTTTAACACTTCGAGCATGAGCGTTCGACTGTCGGCCGTTTTGTCGATCCGATTGAGCACAATGCCAAGGTTGGCTCGGGCTCCGAGAACAACGTTGTTGAGGCCCATTCGCTCGGCGCCCGCAATCGCGGAGCGAAGCTCTGTTTCAGCGCCCGCGTAAGCGCCCAACTCAATTTTTGCAAATGCGGCATTGACGCGTTGAATAAGGCTGTTTCGCATGTCTGAGGCGAGCGCAAACTGCTCAGATGCTTTTTCACTGGCGGATAAATACGCGGCGGGATTGCCATCATACGTGGCGCGAAGAGCGCGCATTTGGTGCAAACGTGCCGCGATCGCGGGGGGTTCCTTTTCGATATTGGCAATGAGCGGTTCTACCCATCGGAGAAATCTTCCCAATAAGGCACCATGACCCGTGTGCATAAGGAACGTGGCGGTAATGCTCAATGTTCCAACGCTCACAGGGGAGGGCGCGGCGCCGGGCAATACGCGCATTAAAGCTTCAGCCAAGGCGCCTATTTTAAGGGCATCGCTGCGCGAGCCCGCGGCGACAACTCCCTCTCGAACAGCAATGAGCCAGAGTTCACTCCCGGGTGCGAGAGTGGCAATTGCATCGTCGGCAGCGCGTTCAGCATCGGCCAATTCACCTCGCCAGCGATGAGCTTCGGCCTGGCGAGCGCGAAGTGCGCCGAAAACGCTGCCGGTGGCTCCGACTTCAATTCCCCGACGCGCTTGAACGAGCGCATTTCGAAAGTCGTTTTGCTGAAGAAACGTTTCTGCGCTTCGTAAAAACGGCAGCGCACGCGAATCGGGGTCGGACGTTTCACTCGCTTGCATGGCCGCAACGCTTGGCGCAACGCCGAGCCCGATCGCGGTTGTGGTGACCGAAGCGATCACGGGAGGCGACGGAACAGGAGGCGGTGGAACCGGCGGCGGCGGCAGTGGGGGCGATGTTGCTCCGCCCGGCAAGGGACCGACTTTGGGAGATGGATTGGGAGGTGTACCTTTTGAAAGCGGCGGAGGTGCGGGCGGGGGAGGTGCTTTTTGAACCGCTTGTTGTTTGGCCTCGGCGGCGGAGATCGCACGAGCAACGCCGGCTGCAAATGCGCGCGACGCATCGCTGTTGCCGGGCTCCGTGCGCACTTCTTCGAGGTCGTCGGCGGAGAGCGGTTCTGCATCGGAGACAGGTGCGACGCGGGGTGTTGTGAGAGGAAATGGGCTTGTAGATCCGAGCGAAGGCTCGTCGGCGATCGCATGTGAAGGTTCATCGATCGGGATGAGGATGGCGCGATTTTTCGTGGTGACGAGTTCATCCAGTGGATCGTCACCGGGGCGCGCACTGCCGTAGATCGAGGCGAGGCGAGAGAGAGCGTTTGCGAGTACACCTGCATCGCGCGGGCGATCATCCGGTTCGCGCGCGAGCATCCATGCGAGCGTTTCATCGACCTCGGCGGGAATCTGCGGAACGATTTCTCTCGCGCGGCGCGCTGTACCCTTCACAACGCGAAGAAGAACGGTGAGGTCGTCTTCTGTTCCAAATGCGCCTTCACCGGTGGTGCATTTGAAGAGTACACAACCAAGTGCAAACACGTCGGCGCGCGCATCAACGCCGGGATCTCCGAGAGCTTGTTCGGGCGCGATATAACCGGGTGTACCCAACAAAACGCCTGTTCGAGTAACTTCGCGACTTTGAGTTCTTCGCGCGATACCGAGATCGATCACTTTGACGCGCTCGGGATCTTTGCCTTCGAGAAACAAGTTGCTCGGTTTGAGATCGCGATGCACAAGCCCGTGTGCGTGCATTGCACCGAGCGCTTCGGAAGCGCGCTGCACAAGCGTGAGCGCTTCACCGAGGGAGAGCGGCGCGCGTTCGAGTCGATCTGCGAGGCTCTCACCTTCGAGCCACTCCATGACGAGATAGCGCTCGTTTTCAGGGGTTTTTCCGTCTGAAACGTACCTTACGATGCCGGGGTGCGCGAGGCCTGCAATGAGTTCGGCCTCGCGGAGAAACCGCGCAACGTCGCGTGGATCACGGCCGTGAAGAAGCTTCAGCGCGACTGGCACGTGCATGTCTTGATCGAACGCTTTCCACACCGAGCCCATCCCGCCCGTGCCGGCCAGGCTCTCAATGCGGAAGCGTCCGCCCACGACATCGCCGGTGCGCACTGCGCGGCAGTATAAAAAGGTTGGGCCTACTGTGAAATCACGACTCCATTGAAAGAGTGATTTCGTTTGGGGGGTGTGGGACAAAAAAAGTAAGGGGCGGAGCACGAAAAGGCTCGCCGCCCCGTGTGTTGCGCTTCTCATTGAGACGTGGGTGTGAATAGAGTCGCTCAACTGGAGGTTTTCGAATGCGTTGGCTTGACTTGATGTGGACTCTGCCTCTGCTCACGGCGATGGGCTGCGGGAACACTGTCACAACGAACAACACGGGCGGTGGGGGTGGCAGCGGTGGAGCGATGACGTCGTCGTCGAGCACGGGCGGATCCACCACCAGCAGCACCGTGACAACCACGACGACGAGCAGCTCCACGAGCACTTCGTCGTCAACCACCACTTCGGGAACGGGTGGTGGCACCGTCTGCGATCAAGCGTGTGGCAAAGCCGAAATGTGCGGATTGCCAGGCGGCCAATGTGGCCAGTTTGTCGATTGTGGCACGATGCAGGGCGTGTGTTTCGCCAACTGCGTCAATGATCCAAGTGTGGACTGCGGGGCCATTTTCGCCGCGCTTCAAGGAAACCCAGGGCCGCTCACAACATGCATTCAAGGCTGCCAGGGTGGTGGGACAGGCGGCGCCGGGACGGGCGGTGCGGGCGGCGGGCCCGGGTCACAGTGCCAACAATGTGGTCAAAACCAGTGTGCACAAGCAGCATTCCAATGCTTCCAGACTTCGGGCCAAGCGGAGTGTCAGGGCTGGCTCAGCTGCGTTGACAACTGCTTGGACGCGGCCTGCGTGGACGGTTGTACAATGATGTTCCCGGGCGGCGCGGTCATTGAAGATTGCGCGTGCACCAACTGTGCAATGGAGTGTGGTGCCATTTGCAATGGCACCTCGGGAACGGGTGGCGCCGGAACAGGCGGGGCCGGCGGTGGCAACGGCGATCCGATGGCATGCCAGCAATGTGGTCAGCAGCAATGTGGGAATGAAGTGCAGCAGTGTTTCGGGAACTTCCAAGAGTGCCAGTCGTGGCTGAATTGCACTCAAGGATGTCAGGATAAAATGTGTCTCGACAATTGCTCAGCGATGTTTCCAACTGGAACGGCGCTCGGCGTGTGCCTTTGCAATAGCTGCGCGTCGACGGGCTGCGGCTACCTCTGCCAATAGGCAGTTTACTCCACCACAAACTTGAACGGACTGCCGATGACGGGATCGCCGCCGTCGGCAATTCTGTTGGCGTCGAAGTCGGCCGCAATGAGGGTCAGTGTAATTTCTTCACCGGCGGCGGCGAGTGCATCCCACGTTTCTTGGCCGGGTGTGAACGATGTTTGGTCGGTGAAAACGCGCACCAGTTTTGAGTTGGTTTTGGTGGAAAACACCAGGAAAGTGGCCGTGCCATTGAGCGGGTCACCATGAGCGTGGGCGGCGCGGGGAGCGCCGATCAAGTTCAATAGGGGGGCGAGTGCAAGGTGGGAGTTTGCGGCTTTCGGCTGGGGCACCCATTCTGGGGTTGGGGAAAGCTCGGTGGGCGGGACAAGGGCCCATTGACGACTGGGGTGGTTCGAACGCGGCCGAGGTGCTGCGGCGGAAGCGCCGAAGTGCCATTTGAAATCAACGATAGTGCCTTTGGCGAGCACCGTCTCCGTTGGAGCGTCGAGCACCGGAGAGCGCGCCGGGTCTTCCACGGGATCCTGCTGTTCGAGCGCGCTTCCAAGAGCCACCATGGCTTCATCTGTTGCGGCGCCGCCGAAAATCACGTCGGCATATTCATTTGTGGGAGTGGATGATTCTTGCGGGCAGCCGTAGAGAGCCACGGTGGCAATGGGGAGGAAAATGAAAAAACGGCGGGGAAAAGAGGACGTCATGCATAAGTGATAAGCGACGACTTGGGGCGTTAAAAGGTGAGTGTGGAGGGCGCGACGTCTTGTCGCAGTGAAAGGCTGACAGCACCGCGGAGGCTTGGCGTGAGGAGACAATTGACAATTGGGTCAACGTGCGAGAGGAACACAATGTGACAAGGCCCGATATGCTCTGGGCACGTTCGGCCCAACTGGGCGGCGCTTTTGGATTGCTCGCCCTTGTTTTGGGGTGCGGCGAAAAACCACCTCGCCCGGTTCAGCCCTCCACGTGTGTTGCCCCGCCCGAAGCTGAGGTGCCCGTCATTGCACTCTCCAACTCCGATGTTTGCCCGCGGGCGGCGGCGACCGACGGCGGGAGATGGGAAGCGGCGGCGGTGTTTGCGGCCGACGAGAAAGACACGTTGCCACCTTCGATGCGAAGGTTGTGCAGGTACACATGGGTAGGTTGCAAAACGCCCAACTACTCGTCTTTGCCGTCTGAAAATCTGACGTACGCGGCCGACGACCCTCCGGTTGTGGAAGCGCTGGCGCCTGCGGATAAAGCCGGTTTGGAATTGGCGACGGCGGCCAGAACACGGCTTGTGCGCTCCAGTGATGCGTTGATTCCGCTCCAGGCGAGTGCAACCATTTCTCCGGTGCTTGTGCGGGTGCTCGACACCTCGGCCGAGCCGCCAAACGGCGGTGGGGAGATTGGGTTGGAAGCATCTTCCCACGGGTTTGACATGGCATGGATCACCCGTTATTTGGCGTGTCCGGGGGGTGCGCTAAAACCGTGCGCCGCGCGGGTGGTGACGGACTTGGCATTGGGTAGATCGGGCGGGCGTGGGGCGCGGAGCGATCTGGCAGCGAGTTTGTACAAGACGGTTCGAGCTTGGAAACGGGATGGTCAGAAAGCGCCTTTGGCAGTGTTGATTGCCGCGGGGTGGGAGCCGGCACTTGAAAGGATGATTCCTTGGAGAAAAGCGGCCGGCGATTCGTCGGATGCCCTGCCCTACTCCAAGGTGAATGTGGAGGGCGCTTCCGGCCTTTCACCGGGTGGAAGAGCGATGTTTGCCGCCGCCCTTTATGCAGCTTGCAATGGTGCTTTGGTGGTGACCGCAGCGGGGAATGATCCCGGGTACAAGAGCAGTCCAACGGGGCCGATGTGGCCGGCGGGTTGGGAGGCCATTGAGGCACCGAGTGCGGACGCTTGTAAAAGTTGGTTCGGTGGGGATGTCACCTCGAAATGGGTAGAATCGAAGTCGTCCTACAAACCGCTTTTATACTCGGTGGGGGCTGTGGATGATCGGGATCATCCCATTGTTGGAACTCGGTGGAAAGGTGTGCCGAGGCTTGTTGCGCCGGGCTCGCTTGCGGCGGCATATCCCGACGATCCCGGCGACGCTGGGTACAGTCGGGTGTGTGCGCGGGGGGAGGACGTAACGAGCGCGTTTGTGTGTGACCGGACGGAAGTGAGAACGGGCACATCGGTTGCGGCGGCGGTCACCGCGGCTGCGGCGGCGGTGGTTTGGTCTACCCATCCAACGTGGTCGGGACACGACGTGATGGCGGCCATCATTTCGGGTGGAATGTCTCTTGGTGAAAGACCAGACTACGGTTTCAACCTGACAGGGAAAGAAACAATTGTTCGGGTATCCATGTGCGGGGCGCTCGCGGCTTCGTGCAAAGGCGCGGCAAAGGGTGAATGTCCCGAAAAGCTGTCCTGCTCACGGCCTCCGGCTTTTGCGCGCGGGTCAAAACCGCAGCCGTTTGTGCCGGTGCGGCCGGGCTCGCTTGACCTGACGGTGGAGGCGGCTGCGGGTGGATTCGACAGCGTGTTGCTTTGTCAGGGGTGCACGTTTTATCGAAAGCAGCGCAAGAAAGACGGGTGTGAACTGGAAGGCGTGCTGAACCCGGCGCTATTTGAGGGTGGAAGGGTAACCCGCGTTGTGGAACCGGCGCTCGACTTGTACGACGCGTATGGGCGGCGGCTTGGGTATGTGGAGGCCCAGGGGTTTAAGCCCGACCATTGGGATGTTTCGAAAGAGGCTCAGGCTGTGTACACCGACGCGGCGTCGTGCGGTGGGGCGGTGCAGGCTGTGGTGAGGTTCACCGTGTGTTTGGATACAGCCTGTTCAAAGAAGGTGCCTGTACTTCGCGACGTGCCGATTGTGGAGTAGGGGCGGGCCCCCCGTGGATGGCGCAGGGCGAAGCCCGAGCACAGAAACGGAGCGTTTCGAAGAAATGCCAACCGGCGCCGTTTGGCGACTTCAGGTGCTCAAAACGTGCCTGACACCGGTCTCGCCGGTCTCACGTTTTCGTCCCGACTGCTATCGCAACAGAACTCCATGCAGAGAACCTGAAGCGCCACGCTTTTCGCGATCCCGCTGGGCGAGGGGCAAGGGTGTCCCGTGCCTCGCGACAAGACCTGACACCGTCCTTCGCAAAACGTCACGGCTGTTATCGCTTGATTAAGGACTAGTGCACCGATTCCGTAGAACTGATGGGTTCAGATGAATTGCAGCAAGGGTTCGTTGCTTTATCAACTCGGTGCACTAGGGCCGCGCCTGCGCGGCCGGGGTGTGGGGCGAATGCCCCACGGAAACAAAACTAGTACCGCGATTTCGAGCGCTGCGAAGCAGCGGCAATCAACCCATCGGGTTGATTGAATCGCGGTACTAGTGCACCGATTCCGTAGAACTGATGGGTTCAGATGAATTGCAGCAAGGGTTCGTTGCTTTATCAACTCGGTGCACTAGGACCGCGCCTGCGCGGCCGGGGTGTGGGGCGAATGCCCCACGGAAACAAAACTAGTACCGCGATTTCGAGCGCTGCGAAGCAGCGGCAATCAACCCATCGGGTTGATTGAATCGCGGTACTAGATTGGTCGGTGGGTAGATTGGTCAGTCTAGATGGGTGTGGAGGAACTGGACGCTTCGAGTCCAGGCGAGTTGGGCGTTTTCAGGGCTGTGTACTTCTGGACGGGTGTCGTTGAAAAAGGCGTGATCGGCGTCGTAGACGTGAAGTGTCATTGTGCCGCCGCGCGCGGTGAGGTTTTTTTGGATTTGTTGGGCAATTTCAGGTTTGGCCCATTGGTCGCGTTCAGCGAAGTGGGCGAGGATGGGGGCGCGGACTTTGGCAACGTTGTATTGGTCGGGTGAAGGGGCGCCGTAGAACGGGACGGCGCAATGGAAGTCACTGATGCTCTCTGCGGCGCGGAAGGTGAGCATTCCGCCCATGCAAAAGCCCATAATGCCCACGCGGCCGCCCGCGCGGGGATGACCGCCGAGGAATGTGGCAGCGGCTTCAATTTCTTCGAGGGCGAGCACCTGGTCGAGCGACTGCATGAGAGAGCCGGCTTCACCCGGGTCTTTGGTGACTTTGCCGTGGTAGAGATCGGGGGCGAGGGCGATAAAACCCTCGTCGGCGAGGCGATTGAGAATGGTGCGGATGTGATCGTTTACGCCCCACCATTCTTGAATGAGGACGACAGCGGGCGCCTTGTTTGTGCCCGAGGGAAGGGCGAGTTCGCCCGCAGCTTTTTTGCCGAATTTTGTTTCGAATTCGACTCTGGTTGTCGCCATGGAAAGGCTCCTTGAGCGAAGTGATTGGGGATGGAGTGCGCGGCATTCGCCCACAAGTTCCGCGGGGCGACAAGAGGCAACGTTGGATGAAGCGGCGGCGGTCGTGGTAAAGAGGCTTTGTGGATCTTTTGTACTTCGCCGTTTTGTGTTCGGTGCTCATTTTTGTGCACGAACTGGGGCACTTTGTGCTGGCGAAGATTTTTGGGGTGAAGGTTTTAACGTTTTCAATTGGGTTTGGTCCCAAGATTTTGAGGATTCGGGGGAGGGAGACTGAATATTGTTTGGGGCTTTTGCCGCTGGGCGGCTTTGTGAAGATGTTGGAGGAAAACCGGCAAGAATCGATATTGCCGGAGGACAAGGGGCGAACGTTTGAGTCGCAGGCGCTTTATAAGCGGATTGCCATTGTTTTGGCGGGGCCGCTGATGAATGTGCTTTTTCCGGTGCTCATTTATTTTGCGGTGTTCGCCGGAAATACGAAGTCGCCGCCGGCCACTGTGGGTGTGGTTTTGCCGGGGCATCCGGCCGAGGGGAAGTTGTTTGAGGGGGATCGGATTTTGGAGATTGACGGGGATCGCGTGACGACGTTTGCCGAAGTGCATCGGATTGTACAAGCGAGTCCAAACAAGGAGTTGAAACTAAAAGTATTCAGACAGAGCGCTTATGTGGATGTGGCGATTGTGCCGGAAGAGCGCGAGCTTCGAAAACCGCTGGATATTGTGGATAAGGTGGGGGAGATTGGCATTAAGCCAAGTCGGCCCGCGGCGGTGATTGGGGTTGGAAAAACCGATTCACCGGCGTATCGCGCGGGGCTGAGGACATTTGATTTGGTGACCGAGGTGCGGGGGCGGCCGATTAAGACTTTTGAAGACTTGGAAAACGTGTTGCGGGATAACCGGGGTGAAACGGTTCCGGTGACGTATTTGCGGCCTGTGCGGTTTAATCAAGGCCTGGGTACAATGGCTGAAATGGGGGTGTTTGAGTCGGGCGTGGCGGCGCTGACTCCTGATCAGGGTCAGGGAGATTTGTTTGCGCGCACAGGGATGGAAAGAGCGGAGTTGTATGTGGCAGATGTGCCGGAAGGTTCGGCTCCGTGGCGGGCAGATTTGCGGCCGGGAGATAGGATTATTGAGGTGGACAGGGCGGAGGTGCGCACGTGGTCGATGTTTGTCGATAAGCTTTTTTTGGCGCCTGAGAAACCTCACAAGGTGTCTTGGCTGCGCAATGGTCAGGTAAAGAGCGGTGTGATTGAGTTGCGGCGGGAAGATTGGATTGACGAATATGGGGAGCACCGGCCGCGCTTCTTATTGAGAGCGTCGAATTGGGCGCCTGTGGTGCCTGAGCCGCTGATTGATAATCCATCGAGTTTGAAGCAGGCAATGGTGTCCGCCGTTGTTGAAACGTACGATGTGATTCGTTTGATTGTGGTGGGGATTTTGCGGATTTTTGAGGGTCGGGTGAGTTTGTCAACTCTTGGGGGGCCCATAACGATTTATGACGTTGTGGGGGAGGAAGCTCAAAAAGGTGTGAGTTATTTCGTGTGGGCAATGGGGGTGATTTCAATCAACTTGGGGTTGATTAATCTGCTGCCAATTCCGCTTCTTGACGGTGGGCATTTGTTGTTTTTTACGTTTGAGGCGATTTTGCGAAAGCCGCTGCCGCTCCGGGTGCGCGAGATTGCCAGTTTGGTGGGGATGATTCTGCTCTTGGGGTTAATGGGTATTGCGTTTAAGAATGATATTGAGCGGCGGTGGGACGTGATTCAGGCGCAGGTGAAGGAGTTGACGGATTAGGGCGAACGGGAAAAAGCAGCATGAGAGTGTGGGGCCCACCGATTTGAAGGATTGAAAGGGCGAGACTTGGACGAATTGGAATACAAGAGTGCGCAAACACCGGCGCGAAACGCCGCGGCGAAAGTGCTTGTTCGAGTGTGGCAGGAAGAGGCGTTTGCCAGTGCCGCGTTGGACGCCGAGCTTGCCAAGTCACGCCTTGATGCGCGGGATGCGGGGCTTGCAACAGAACTCTGTTATGGGGTGTTGCGGACGGAGACAGCGCTTCTTCAAAAGCTTGAAGAGGTGAGTGATCGGTTTAAGGCGCCGTCGGGGCTTGTGAAAGCGCATTTGCTGATTGCGGCTTTTTCGATTTGTTTTTTGGATCGGATTCCGCCTTTTGCGGCGGTTTCTGAAGCTGTGGAGGCTTCGCGGCGGGTTGCGGACAAAAGGGTTGGGGGGTTTGTAAATGCCGTGTTGCGGAGGCTGTGCACCGATGTTGAGAAAAAGGGGCGGCCCAAGTTGGAAGACGCGGTGGTGGCCACCTGTCCACCGTGGTTGAAAAAAGCGCTTGGAAAAGCGGTTGGGGAAGCCCACGTGCGAGCGTACCTGACGGCCGGGGTTTTTCCGCCGGCGTTGGGACTTTGCGTACACTCAGCGGGGGTGCGTGCCGAAGTGATAAGCCGTATTCAAGAGGCTTTGCCCAAGGCCAGTGTCACAGCCGGTGTGATGAGTCCACACGCGATTTTGGTACGGGGTGGGGGCGATTTGCGCAGGCTCGCGGGGTTTGGTGTGGAGATGATTGCCCAGGAGGAAGGGGCTCAGTTTGTGGGCCTTTCGCTTGGGGCAAAACATGGGGAGCGGGTGCTCGATGCGTGCGCGGGCCACGGAAACAAAACGTGGCAGTTGCAACACGCTGTGGACGGGGGCGAGGTGCACGCGGCGGATGTGTACGCCCACAAGTTGAAGCAGATTGTGTCTGCGGCAGGCAAAAAGCCGGTGGTGACACACGTTGTGGATTGGTCAAAAGACGGATCCCTCGGCGGCGCTGTGTTTGATCGGGTGCTTTTGGATGCACCTTGTTCCGGTTCGGGCACATTGCGACGAAGGCCCGAAATTGGGCGGAGACGAACACCGGAGGATGTGGCGCGGCTCTCCGACTTGCAGCGGACGATGTTGGTGAATGCGGCGCAGTGCGTACACAACGGCGCGCGGCTTGTGTACGCAGTGTGCAGCGTGCTTCGAGAAGAAGCGGAAGAGGTTGTGGAAGCGGCGACGGCGCTCTGCACTCATCGTCCGGTGAAGCTGCTACCGGTGCCGTTTGATGCGGACGTTGTGAGGGCGACGTTCGGTGAAGTGGCGTCGTTTCGGTTGCTGCCCCACGAGCATGGGACCGATGGGTATTTTGCAGCGAGCTTTCGAGTGGAGCGCGGGAGCTGAGGGCACGCACGCACGGCCGCGAAGTTACTGTAAAGTAGCCGGTGATGTCGCACGAAGATCTGCACACGCTTGAGTCGCCGGTGATTGCTTATACCGGCGAGGGTGACGGGTTGGGATTGAGCACCGACGGGCTTGCGGCGCTTCGAGCCGACATTGCTCGGTGGCGAAATCAAACGCTCGCGGATGCGGAAAAGAAGGTTGCGCCGAGGAGGCAGCGCTTCACCACGTGGAGCGGGCTGGATGTGCCGGATCTGGTGACGCCGGCCGAAAAGAAGATCGACTACTCGCGCGATTTGGGGTTGCCCGGTGAGTACCCTTTCACGCGGGGTGTGCAGCCGAACATGTACCGCGGTCGGCTTTGGACAATGCGGATGTTCGCCGGGTTTGGAACGCCGGAGCAGACGAACGAGCGGTTTAAATACCTTTTGTCGCAGGGGCAAACGGGGCTCTCAACGGCTTTCGATTTTCCAACGTTAATGGGGTACGACTCGGATTCGCCTCGATCGCTGGGCGAAGTGGGCATGTGCGGCGTTGCGGTGGACACGCTGCGCGACATGGAAGTTTTGTTTGACGGGATCCCGCTCGACAAGGTGACAACGTCGATGACCATTAACGGTCCGGCGATTGTGCTCTTGTGCTTTTACATTGCCCTTGCCGACAAGCGCGGAATTCTACGCAGCAAGATCGGTGGGACGGTTCAGAACGATTGTTTGAAGGAGTTTATCGCACAGCACGCGTGGCTCGTTCCGCCGCGGCCGGCCATGCGAATTGTGACGGACATGATCGAGTTTTGCTCGCGCGAAGTGCCGAAATGGAACTCGGTTTCAATCAGCGGCTATCACATTCGAGAAGCGGGAGCGACGGCGGCTCAGGAGTTGGCATTCACCTTGGCCGACGGTTTGGCGTACGTGGAGAGCTGTCTCGCCCGCGGGTTAAATGTGGATTCGTTCGCGCCGCGGCTTTCGTTTTTCTTTGATGTACACAACGACTTCTTTGAGGAAGTGGCGAAGTTTCGAGCGGCGCGGCGGATGTGGGCGCGCTTTATGAAGGAGCGTTTTGGCGCGCAAAAGGCCGAAAGTTTGAAACTGCGTACACATGCGCAGACGGCGGGCGTGTCGCTGACGGCTCAGCAGCCTTACAACAACGTGGTGCGCGTGGCGCTCCAAGCGTTGGCGGCGGTGCTCGGGGGTACACAGTCGTTGCACACGAACTCGCTCGACGAGACGTACGCGCTGCCCACGGAAGAGAGCGTGACGATCGCGCTGCGTACACAACAGATCATCGCGGAAGAAAGCGGTGTTGCGAATGTGATCGACCCGCTCGGTGGGAGTTACTTCGTGGAGCATTTGACCGATCGGTTGGAGAGTGAAGCGCTTGAATACATCCGGCGCATTGACGAGATGGGTGGGATGGTTTCGTCGGTTGAAAAAGGTTATCCGCAGCGGGAAATCGCGGCTTCCGCGTATCGGTTCCAACGCGAAATGGAAACGGATGAGCGGGTGATGGTGGGCGTGAACAAATATGTCAGCGAGGGTGAGAGTCGAAACATTCCGCTCCTGCGAATCGACGAAGAAGTGCAGCGAACACAGATGAAAAATTTGGCACGCGTGAAAGCGGAGCGAGATGGCGCATCGGTGCGGACAGCGCTGGATCGGGTTCGGAAAGCGGCAAAAGAAGGTTCAAACCTGATGCCGCCGATTATCGACGCGGCCAAAGTGTACACAACGGAGCAGGAAGTCTGCGATGTGCTGCGAGAGGTTTTTGGAACACATTCAGATCCGGCTGAATTCTGAGTGAACCAGCCTTGGCGCGGGGGCGGGATCGGCTGCCTGAGAGGGCTTCTTTTGAAAAGGCTTGTGGACGGCCGTTGTTGAGGATACCGAGGGGGCGCGTGAGGCCGATTGGCCTCATTTCTGGGCTAACTCTTGAGGAGCAATGTCCGCACGCTGAACTCCGACGGAGAAAATGGAAATTGGCTTGGGGACGCTGAAATTGGGAGCGTGCTCAGCTCGGCATGGGCGCTGCTTTAAGCCGCGCCCACTTTGGAAAAAAGGCGGACGGAGCCCGGCGCTACCGCCCCGAAAGGTATGACACGAATGCGAAGGACCATGCTTCGACGCCTCGCCCCAGTGGCTTGTGCGCTCACAGTTTTAGGGCTGTCGGCCGGCGCGGAAGCGCAGACCCAGCCGAACGCAGCATCGCCGCCGCTCGCGCTTAACCGCTTCTACCCGGCACCTCCCGGTGACCGGATGTTCGGCGTGCAGTCGCCCTACGTTGCCGGCGATCTCACGCCGCATTTCTCGATCGTCGCGGATTACGCACACAACCCGCTTGTTCTGCGAACGGTGAACAGCGGCGAGGATCGCGGGGCAATTGTTTCCGATCAGCTCTTTTTGCACTTCAACGCGGCGTTTGCCTTTAAGCAGAGGCTTTTCGTGAGCGCCTCGTTCCCGGTTGCCCTCGTCCAGGGCGGGTCAAGCCCGACCGCAAACGGCATCACGTTTAACTCGCCTCAAGAGGCTGACATCGGCGACCTGCGCATCGGCGCTCGCGTGCGATTGCTCGGCGACTATTGGGATCCCTTCCAACTGGCGCTCGGCGGTTACTTCTGGTTTCCCACCGGAAACGGAACCAACGGAACGTTTGTGGGCGACGGCACGGTTCGCGGTCTCCCGCAGGTGATCGCCGGTGGCCGCATCGCAGATCGCGTTGTTTGGGCGTTTAACGTGGGCCCTGACATTCGCGGTTCGCAGGTGTTCGGCGGCACGAACGGCGTGACGCAGGCCACGATGCTTCGACTCGACGGCGGCTTGGGCTTCCTGCTCGACGAAGGGCGCAATCTTCAGGTGGGCATTGAGGCAAACGCGGCGTTCACTCTGGACAACCAAACGAACGATCCGATTCAACGCGGAACGAACATGGAAGTCTTGGCGGGTGGGCGTTATCGCTTCCTCGAAGACTTCGAGGTGGGCGTGGGCGCCGGTCCGGGCCTCACTTCGGGACCAGGCACGCCGGACGTTCGCGTCGTTGGAATGCTTGCGTACACACCGGCTGTGAAGAAAGTGGAGCCGGTGAGGGACAGCGACGGCGACGGGATCATGGATCCGCAGGATTCGTGTCCGACGGTGAAAGGCCTGCCCAACGCCGATCCGAAGCTCAACGGTTGCCCGGATACCGACGGCGACGGCATCTTCGACGCTCAAGACGCGTGTCCGACGGTGAAGGGCCTGCCCAACGCCAATCCGGCGGTGAACGGGTGCCCGGACACCGACGGCGACGGCATTTTCGATGCTCAAGACGCGTGCCCGACGGTGAAGGGTGTACCCAACGCCGATCCGAAACTCCATGGCTGTCCGCCTGACAGCGACGGTGACGGTATTGCCGACGACGTGGATGCGTGCCCGACGGTGAAGGGTGTACCCAACGCCGATCCGAAGCTCCATGGCTGTCCGCCCGACAAAGACGGCGATGGCGTTCTCGACGCGGAAGACGCTTGCCCCGAGATCAAGGGTATCAAGACAAGCGATCCGACAACGAACGGGTGCCCCGGCGATCGCGACGGTGACACCATTCGCGACGACAAGGACGCGTGCCCGGATGAGAAGGGCAAGCCGAACGACGACCCGTCGAAGAACGGTTGCCCGACGTCGGTTCGCGTCACCGAAACCGAAGTGATCATTTTGCAGCAGGTTCAGTTCGACACGAACAAGGCGACCATCAAGAAGGTTTCCGATCCGTTGCTCGATGAGGTGGCTGAAGTGTTGCGCGAGCACCCCGAGCTGTTGAAGCTCGAAGTGCAAGGGCACACCGATTCGAAGGGTTCACCGGCGCTGAACAAGACGCTTTCGCAAAACCGTGCGGAGAGCGTGAAGAAAGCGCTCATCAAGCGTGGCATTGGTGAAGGGCGTCTCGTGCCGAAGGGCTACGGACAAGACAAGCCGATTGCCGACAACAACACCGAGGAAGGTCGCGCCAAGAACCGTCGCGTGCAGTTCGTGATCATCGAGCGCACGACGAAGGACAAAGCGCCTCCGCCCGACAAAGCTCCGGCGGGTCCGGTGGTTGCGCCGAAGGCCCAACCGAAGCAAACGCCGCCCAAGGCTCCGCCGCCGCCGCCCAAGCAGCCGGCACCGAAGCCCACGGCGCCGAAGAAGAAGTGATGCGATAGCGCCGGCGTGTGGGAGGCGTTGACGCCCCCACACGCTGGACGCGGCTCCACGAAATCGCAACGCGCCGGGAGGGCTCTCTCGGCGCGTTTGCTTTGTGTACTCATTGATCAGGTTGCGGCATCGGGAGGCACGTGGTCGGATCGCAAATGGAATGGCTCGAACGCGGATCGAATCTCACCAGGGAGTTTTCTTATGTCCTTTATTCGATGGATTTTTGAACGCGGAAAACCGCTCGCGGCCATGGGTTTGCTCCTGCCGCTCGGCGTTGGATGTGAAGCGCGCGATGACAGCGACGGCGCCCCGAACGAAGCACCCGTAGGCACTGTTCAACAGGCGGTGGCGGGCCAGGACGGCGCGGTGACGGTGACCGCGGCCAACACGATTCTGAATCAATACGCAGTGCTTGCGGCGGACGCGGCGGTGGGCGCCACCAGCCTGTCTGTGACGAACATTTCGGATCTGAACAGCGCCACCTTTGGTCCGCTCGGAGCGGGCGACATGATCATGGTGGTGCAAATGCAAGGCGCCACGATCGACGTGACGAACACCGCGCAATACGGAAACGTGACGGCACTCGGAAACGCGGGGCGTTACGAACTTGTCGGCGTCACATCGGTGCAGGGAAACACCATCAACCTCGACACCTCGTGCGCGGGTTTGAAGTTCGGTTACACGGCCGCGGGGCGTACGCAGGTGGTGCGGGTGCCGCAGGTGACAACGCTCACGGTGAACGCGGCCGCTTCGATCACTGCGCCCGCATGGGACGGGCAACGCGGCGGCGTTGTGGCGGTTCTCGCGCAAAGCACAGCCACGCTGAACGGCGCGATCGATGTGTCGGCGCGAGGGTTTCGCGGCGGTGCGGCCGACAACAACTCTGCGAACCCCGGTGCAAACATCACATTGTTCCGATCGGCGGATTCGCTCGACGGCGGTGAAAAAGGAGAAGGCATCGCGGGCTACCAGGCTGCGTACACAAACGGCCGGTACGGACGCGGCGCACCGGCAAATGCGGGCGGCGGCGGCAATTCGCACAACGCGGGCGGCGGCGGCGGCGCCAACGCGAAAAATCTCTTGAACAGCCCGTGGACGGGCCAAGGCGTGATGAACGCCATGGTCGTGGGCGCGGCGGCGTGGGCGCTCGACCCTGGATTTATCGCCAACATGAACGCGCTCACAGCATCCGCGGGCGGCGGGCGCGGTGGGTACACATATTCGGCGAACAACGCGAATGCGCTCACGCAGGGACCGGGCAACGCCAACTGGGGCGGGGACAATCGTCGAGAAGTGGGCGGCTTGGGCGGCAGGCCGCTCGATCTCGATCCAAGCGGACGCATCTTCTTTGGAGGCGGCGGCGGCGCGGGTGACGGCAACAACAACGCAGCCGGCGCCGGCGGGATCGGCGGTGGCATTGTGTTGCTCGCCGCATCCGGCGTGAGCGGCACGTCCGCTATTCGCGCAAACGGCGGCAACGGCGTAGGCACAACCGGCGGCGGCAACGATGCGCCGGGCGGCGGCGGCGGCGGTGGAACGGTGTTGGTGATCACACCGACGCTCACCGGCGTTTCGTTGGAAGCCAAAGGTGGAAACGGCGGCAGTCAAAACATCGCCGGAAACGAAGCCGAAGGCCCCGGCGGAGGCGGCGGCGGTGGATATGTCCTTGTGACGAGCGCTGCACTCCCCACTGTGACAGTTGCGGGCGGCACAGGCGGAACATCCAATTCGGGCGCTGTCACGGAGTTTCCTGCAAACGGTGCAACCGACGGCAACTCTGGAACGGTGACGGGTACGGCGATGAACCTGCCGATCTGCGCAGGGGACACAACGCCTCCCGACACGTCGATTCTAACATTTGAGCCCAACCCCACGAACGATCCAACCGGCGAGTTCTCGTTCGGCTCCAACGAGATGAACGTGACGTACGAGTGCTCGATCGACGGAGCGGCGTTTATTTCGTGCGGTCAAACCCTCTCCACGTTTGCGTTGGGCGATGGGCAACACACGATCGCGGTGCGCGCCAAAGACGCGGCGGGCAATGTGGATCCGACGCCCGCAACGTACACATGGGTTGTGGACACAACAGCGCCGGATACAACCATTCCGACGGCCGAGCCGAACCCCACCAACGATCCAACGGGTGACTTCACGTTCGGCTCCAACGAGATGAACGTAACGTACGAGTGCAGCGTCGACGGTGGGGCGTTTGCTGTGTGTACACAAACGTTCTCGACCGCTGCACTCGCCGATGGCTCGCACACAATTTCCGTGCGTGCGAAAGACGCGGTTGGAAACGTGGACCCCACTCCCGCAACGTACACATGGGTTGTGGACACAACGCCGCCCGACACGTCGATTCTGACCTTTGAGCCAAACCCGACGAACGATCCGACCGGTGAGTTCTCGTTCGGGTCCAACGAGATGAACGTGACGTACGAGTGCTCGATCGACGGCGCGGCGTTCATCCCGTGCGGTCAAACGCTCTCGACGTTTGCGTTGGCGGACGGCCAGCACACGATCGCGGTGCGCGCCAAAGACGCCGCCGGTAACGTGGATCCCACGCCCGCAACGTACACATGGGTTGTGGATTCGGGTCCGCCCGACACAACCATTGCAACGGCGGAACCCAATCCAACGAATGATCCCACGGGTGATTTCACTTTCACTTCGGACGATCCGCTCGCAACGTTTGAGTGCAGCGTCGACGGGGGAGCCTTTGTGGACTGTCCGGCCAACTTCTCAACGGCAATGCTCGGCGATGGCCAACACACCATTGCGGTGCGTGCGAAAGACGGAATCGGCCAGGTGGATCCCACACCCGCGATGTACACATGGACGGTGGATACAACTCCGCCGGACACGAGCTTTGCAACCGCGGAGCCCAATCCCACGAACGACCCGAGCGGCGACTTCACGTTCGCATCGAACGAGATGAACGTGACGTTTGAATGCAGCGTGGACGGCGGCGCCTTCGTTCCGTGCGGCGCGGCGTTTTCAACCGCGGATCTGGCCGATGGAGTACACACGATCGCGGTGCGCGCGATCGACGCCGCGGGCAATGTGGATCCGACACCGGCGATGTACACATGGACGGTCGACACGGACACGGACAACGACGGGCTGAATGATCCCCAAGAACAGAACCTCGGGACCGATCCGAACGACGCGGACAGCGACGACGACGGCGTGATCGACGGCCAAGAGCCCTCGTTCGGCGCCGATACCGACGGTGACGGCCTCATCAACGCACTGGACCCCGACAGCGATAACGACGGCTTGTTTGACGGCACCGAACTTGGTCTCGGCTGCAACAATCCGGCGACAAATCCTGCCGCGGATCAATGCATCCCCGACGGGGATAACGGGGCAACGACGACGGATCCGCTCGACGCGGACACCGACGACGGCACGGTAGAGGACGGCGCCGAAGACAAAAATCTCAACGGCGCTGTGGACCCGGGTGAAACCGATCCAACCGCGGGCAACGGTGCCGACGATCTGAACATGATGAACACCGACACCGATGGTGACGGGCTCACCGACGATTTGGAGCTGTTCATCGGCACCGATCCCAACGACGCGGACACCGACAACGACGGTGTGATCGACGGCCAAGAGCCGAATCCAACCATCGACACCGACGGCGACGGCCTCATCAACGCGCTCGACACAGACAGCGATGACGACGGTTTGTTTGACGGGACGGAACTTGGCTTGGATTGCTCCAACCCCGATACCGACATGACCGCCGGAACATGCGTTGCCGACGCAGACAACGGCGCCACTGTGACAAGCCCGATCGATCCGGACACCGACGACGGCGGCGTGACGGACGGTTCGGAAGACACCAACAAGAACGGCGCGATCGATGTCGGTGAAACCGATCCGACTGTGGGTAATGGCGCCGATGACAATGCCAACGCGGATGACGACGGCGACGGGTTGACCAACGCCGTTGAACTCCTCATCGGCACCAATCCCAACGATGCCGACAGCGACGACGACGGAGCGCTCGACGGCGCTGAGGCAAACTACAACCAAGACACCGACGGCGACGGGCTCATCAACGCGCTCGACGCCGACAGCGACAACGACGGTCTGTTTGACGGCTTGGAGCTGGGTTTCGGCTGTTCCAACCCCGACACCGACACTTTGCAAATGGCGTGCAGCGCCGACACCGATCCGGCCACGACAACGAGCCCGCTCTTGGCCGACACCGATGACGGCGGGTTGACCGACGGCGTGGAAGATCAAAACGCAAACGGCGCGATCGATGCGGGAGAAACCGATCCGAACAACCCGGCGGACGACACCATGGTCAATCCCGACACCGACGGCGACGGGCTGACCAACGTGGTGGAAGGAATGCTCGGCACAAATCCGTTCGACGCCGACAGCGATGACGACGGCATCATCGACGGTCAAGAAACCAACCCAACGGGCGACGGCGACAACGACGGCTTGATCAACGCGCTCGACGCCGACAGCGACAACGACGGCCTGTTCGATGGGACCGAGATCGGTTTGGACTGCTCACATCCCGATACGGATCCAACGGCCATGTCGTGTACACCGGACGGGGACGGCGGCGCGACAACAACAGATCCTCAAGACGCCGACACCGATGACGGCTCCGTCAACGACGGTGACGAAGACGGCAACAAGAACGGCGTTGTGGACGAAGGAGAAACCGATCCGAACAACGGCGCGGACGACGTGCCCGTTGTGCCATGCACCACGGACGCCGACTGCGGCGAACCGGACAGCGGCAAGGTGTGCGACATCCAGCAGGGCGAGTGCGTTGACGGATGCCACACGCCCGGCAACGGATGCCCCGCCGACGAGGTGTGTACTTCTGACAACGAGACGATCGGCCAGTGCGTGGAGTGCACAACCGACGCTCAATGCGGCGACGACACGAGCGGCAAGATCTGCGACGCAGCTACGTTCACCTGCGTTGAAGGGTGCCGTGAAGGCGGCAACGGATGC
This sequence comes from Polyangiaceae bacterium, assembly GCA_016712345.1. GTDB lineage: Bacteria > Myxococcota_A > Polyangia > Polyangiales > Polyangiaceae > JADJRH01. Next base: position 4,176,513 of record JADJRH010000001.1, on the reverse strand, counting down.
CCCGACGGTGAGGTGTGTACACTTGTAACGGAAACCGTTGGGACGTGCGAGGTTATCGAAGACGATGAACAGGTCGTCGCTCAGGGCAGCGGCTGCTTCTGTTCAACCCCTGCGTCAAACGACAACAACGACTCCCCCTGGCTGCTCTCCATTGCAGTTGGGGCGCTCGTTGCGGCACGTCGGCGCCGACGCGCGCACGGCTGATTCCAGTCTCCCCTCACATCCACATTCGCACGGCGTTGCCGGCCCGATGGGCGGTCGGCAACGTCAACGCCGTTCTCTGTGTCCAATCCCGATGTTTTCGGTATTCTGGTCAATATGTCGGGCGGCGAAACACCGCGCAATGCGATGGTGAATCGAAATCATGCGACCGTGTACTTCACTGTCGCGCCACGGCCGGATCTCGACGACGAACCGGCCGCCACCGCTTACGCCCGAGCGCGCGCGTACCTTTCAACAGTTGGGTTCGGCCCCGCGGAGACCGAGGGATACCGGCTCTTTTGGGTTCGCGGCAACGAGGTGGGCCACCACGACATCCTGATCGACGATCACGTCGTTGTAGGTCGCCACACGGCGTGCGATGTGCCGCTTTCGTCGGGCTCGGAGCTTTCACTGCGGCACCTTTTGATCACCGCCTCGCGCGTTGCCTCGGGTGTTGCGCTGCGCGTGTTGGACCTGCACGGGTCCATTCCGTTTTACACAGATGATCGCGAAGCGCGGCGCTCCATTGTCGCAAGTGGACCCATTGTGTTGCGCCTCGGAACGTATTTAATCGGCGGCCTGCCGATAGGCCCGAATATCGCGCATCCAGAACTCCCTGAAACAATGCCGCGCGCGGTCGTCACCCATTCCGTGCCGCCGCCCGCAGCCGACGCTCCGGCACACGCCGCGACCCCCACGGAGCTGTCCACCATCGGCGCCGCCGACGACGATATTCTGTGCACAAAACCCCCCGATATTGAAGATGAGCCGGCCGTCGCCACCACCGCGGCGCCGCCTCATCTGTCACGGGTCACGGTGGTGCCCAAAGCCGCGTTTGTCACCGATGTGGCGCCCACGTCCGCCGACGAGATCTTCGCGAGGCTCACGTTGATTCGCGATGGACACTCGGCGTCGATCGACCTTCAGTCGGCCGATCTGGAGCGAGGTGTACTCATTGGCCGAAGTGAACGTTGCACCGATTTTGGCTTGAGACGCGTGCTCGACGGAAACATCTCACGTGTACACGCGCTGCTCCTTCTCGACGACGGTGACGTAATCGCGTTTGACCTTTGCTCAACGCAGGGCATCTACCACGACGGTGTCCAGGTGCGGCGACACCGCATTTCAAAGGCCGGCGGCTGCGTCTCGCTCGCAAAAACACATCCTGTCATGTTGTGCCTGCATCCGCGAACAGACGCGATGCTCCATCAAAGCCCCGACGCCCTGCCATGAGACGCCCCTCGGAGACGAGCGAGCGTGCGGGCGAGCGCCCATCTCTTCCAACTGCACCCGCGAGCAAGCGAGATCCGGCGCAGCCCGATCACGTATCAGTCAATGCCTCCGAGGTCGATCGTCCCAATGACTGGGCGGTTCGCCCGGGGCTTCCGATCACCCTCGCCGGACCCATTCTGTCCATCCTCGTCGTGGCCGCGTCCTGGTCCTTGTCGGCGCGCGGATACAAACTCCCAAATCCGCCCGCGATCCTTTTCACAATCGTCGCGTTTTCAGCGTTCGTCGGTCGCGTTCGCAGCGGGCTCGTGAGCGCAGTCATCGCGTGGGCGTACCTCACGATCACGTACCTAAACGATGACAGCGGTGACGGTTGGATCCGCATCTTGGTTGCGGCCGTTGGCCTTTTGTCAATGGTCCTTATGGCCAGCATCTCCAAACGAAGAGCTGATCAACTGGCTGAAGAGTCCATTCAAAAAGAGCGAGAACACTCGTCGGAGCTTTATCGCCTGCTTGAAGAGCGACGCCGCGCCGAGATTGAACTCAAGCACGCAAAAGACGAAGCGGAGGCTGCCAATCGCGCGAAGAGTGAATTCGTCGCAAACGTGAGCCACGAGATCCGAACGCCCATGAACGCGATCATGGGAATGACCTCGCTCGCGTTGCGCACCGACCTCACGCGTGAACAACGTGACTACCTGGAGATGGTCAAAACAAGCGCCGATGCGCTTTTGTCCGTCATCAACGATTTGCTCGATTTCTCCAAGATCGAAGCTCAAAAGCTCGTGCTTGAAGAAGTGGAGTTTGATCTCGCGGATGCGCTTCGAGACTCCTTTCAAACCGTCGCTCTAAAAGCCCACGAAAAAGGGCTCGAACTCTTCTACTCGATTGATACAAGCGTTCCGCCACGCGTGCTCGGCGACCCTCTGCGTGTGCGTCAAGTGCTCATCAATCTGCTTTCAAACGCGGTCAAATTCACCGAAGTCGGCGAGATCTCCGTTCGAGTACGCCTTGCTGAACAGCTCACAGGAAAACACGCGTACGTGGCTTTTCACGTGCAGGACACCGGCATCGGCGTTCCAATAGACAAGCAGGCAAATATCTTCGATGCGTTTTCCCAGGTCGACGGTTCCACAACGCGCAAACACGGTGGAACGGGCCTCGGCCTAACGATTTCGTCGCGCCTCGCAGAAGGAATGGGCGGCGGAATTCGCTTATCGAGCGCTCCGGGCCAGGGCAGCACATTCACGTTCACGGCGCGTCTTCAGTGCGTCGATTCGCTACCGCGCCACTCGCTGCCTGATGAGTTGCGAGGCGAACGCGCGCTCATTGTCGATGATCATGCGGGCGTGCGAGAAACGCTCGCAGATGTGTTGCACGGCGCGGGCGTCGATGTTGAAACGGCCGCGGACCTCAACGGGGCGGCCACATGGCTCGCGCGTTCGCGCCGCGAAAACAGGCCGTTTGGAGCCTTCATTGTTGATGCGCAGCTCGGCGAAGAAGACGGCTTCAAGTTTGTGCGCGAAGGAGGCATTCGCGTTGCGGAGCGAACGGTAATGATGCTCACAACAACCACGCAGCTTGAAGACTCGTCGCGGTGCCGCGCGGCAAAAGTCTCGGGCTACGTGGTGAAGCCTGTCGCACCTCGTTTCTTGTTTCCGGCTGTATGTCGCGCCGTCGGGATCGACGTGCGCGCCGAAGAAACATCGCCTCACCTTGTTTTTCCGCCGCCCCAATCACGCAGCGACACACCGGAGCGCACTCCAAGTATTCTAGTCGCCGAAGACAACGTATTCAATCAAACGCTGCTCCTTCGATTGCTTGAGAAAAAGAGCTACAAAGCGGTTGTCGTTGACAACGGCGCGCAGGCGTTTGAAGCGTTCACAAAGAGGCCTTTTGACCTTGTGATCTTAGATGTGCAAATGCCCGTAATGGATGGATTGGCAGCCGTCCGAAAAATGCGAGAACGCGAGTTACCCGGCGCAAGAACTCCCATCATGGCAATTACCGCGCATGCCCTCCCCGGTGATCGCGAACGCTTTGTTGCCGCAGGTTTTGATGCGTACGTTTCGAAACCCGTCAACGCAACAGAACTCTACGCAACAATTCACAGCCTCCTCACCGGCAACCGCGCCGCGTCTGAAACGAGCCCTGCTTCCAGGCCTCCCGCGTCCATTCATCCAATAGGACCGCTCGTGCCCACGCCCGCTTCACCACCCATGTTTGATGAAGCGGCGGCGCTTGAACACGCGGGCGGTGATCGTGAACTTTTGGCCGAGGTGCTCGCGGTTTTCGTCGATGAAAGCCCCGCATGGCTTCACGACCTTTTCGACGCCGCGGCCCGAGGCGAAGGAGACCAACTGCGCCGAGCCGCTCACACCATCAAAGGAGCGGCATCCAACTGCGGTGCGCGCGAAACATCGGAGGCTGCCGCCGTTGTTGAACGTCTTGCAGCATCGGGCGACGTTGCCGCCGCCGCCACCAAAGCCTCGGAGCTTGCTACTTTGTTAAAACAGCTTGCACAGAGCGTGCAGAGCTACTTGCAATCCGCGCAGCGTCCGCAACTGTCCGCGGTTGAGGTGCGTTCATGACCAAAGTCCTCATTGTTGACGACTCCGCCATGGATCGCCGCCTTTCGGGTGGCTTGCTCAAAAAGTACGTGGGGCTCCACCCGATTTACGCGCAAAACGGGCGAGAGGCTCTCTCGGCAATTCCGCAGGATGTTCCCGACATCGTTGTGACCGATCTGCAAATGCCGGAAATGGACGGGCTCGAACTCGTCGAGACAATCCGCAAACATTACCCATCGCTGCCGGTCATTTTAATGACGGCTCACGGGAGTGAAGAGATCGCCGTAAAAGCCTTGCAAAAAGGCGCGGCGAGCTACGTTCCCAAAAAAAATCTCGCGCGTGAACTCGCCAAAACCGTCATTGAAGTTCTCGAAGTTGCGCAGGCTCATCAAAAACAAAAGCGTGTTCTTGAATGTCTCGTTCAAACCGAGAGCCGCTTTGTTTTGGCCAATGACGTGAGCGCGATCGCACCGCTCGTGGGCCACCTTGAAAACAACTTAACCCGCATGCGCTTGTGCGATGAAACAGGCCTGATTCGTGTGGCCGTTGCGCTCCGCGAAGCCCTCGTGAACGCCATTTTTCACGGCAACCTTGAAGTGTCGTCCGACCTCTTGGCAACCGATCCGGCCGCGTACGATCTGCTCGTCGAGGAGCGGCGCAACAAGAGTCCTTACCGCGATCGCCGTGTGTACATCACCGCGCGCGAAACGCGAACGGAAGCCACGTACGCTATCACCGATGAAGGGCAGGGCTTCAATCCAAACGATCTGCCCGACCCTCTCGATCCCGCAAATCTTGAAAAGCCGAGCGGTCGCGGCCTCATGTTAATTCGCACTTTCATGGATGAAGTCATCCACAACGAGCGCGGCAATCAGATCACCATGGTCAAGCGCCGCGACGGCGAAACAGCCGACGATGACAGCTCGATCGGTTGATCGCCGTCGCGCCGAAGCGTTGTGTACACAATGTGAGGGTCCGCCCCGCGCGGGGTCTTTCGCAGAAGTCAAAAACTCCCAACAATGCGAATGCCCGTACCCGTGACGCCAACGGCCACCACCGGCATCTGTTTCGCCGCGGTTCTCCCTGATGTGGGAGATTGCACTGCCGGTTTGCGCTGGGTCACGAGCCAATAAGCACCCGCCCCCGCGAGAGCGGCAACACCCACGCCGGTGAGTACACCTGCTGTGATCGTAAACGTGCGCGCATTTTCGAGCGGTCCCTCCGTTTCAGGTGGACACACGCGATCGCCCCCGCCCGAAGGTGGACACAAGCGGTCAACCTCGCCGAGAGCGCTCACTCGAAGCCCATAAAAAACGCCGGCACCAACGAGTGAAGCCACGCCGCCTGCGCCCATCACAAACGCTGGAACTTTTGAGGGCGGGGGTGGTGGAGGCGGAGGCGGAGGCGCTGTGACAGTTGCACTTGCCGTGGCCGTTGGTTCGGGCTTGTCGGGGTCAACAATCTCCAACGTGATCGTTTCGTAGCCCTTTTCAGGCAGATTCAGCTCTCTTTTTTGCGAGGTCACGCCGTCGGTTTCGACCTCAATTGTGTGTACACCCGGATCGACCGACACCAGATTTCCAAAATCTTTTTGGGGCACCGGCTGCCCGTCGAGGAGCACACGCGAATAAAGAACGCGGCCTTTCACTTCAATGCGAACCGAAGCAATGCGCTTGCGCAGCGCTTCAACCCGCTCGGGCGCCTTTTCAGCCACCACCTGCGCGTCTTTTCCCATTTTGAGGGCTTCGGCTTCGGCCAACTCAAAGCCCCGCAGTGCCGCAACAAGATGCCCCAGCTTTTCGTCGCACAAGGCGATGTGAAAGCGTACATGGGGAGTCATTTTGAACTCGCCCACCTTCTGAAACTTTGCCAGCGCGGCCGAGTAGTCCCCTTTTTTCTCCAGCTCCAGCCCCTCTTCAAAAGCCGCTTTTGCCGCAGCCCGATCGGCATCTGTGGGCTGACCAAAGCTCGGAAACGAAAGGCTCAACGAGATTGCCGCGGCGAGCGCGATCCACTTGGGCCTTCGCAACTCGACTCGCAGCGGTGCCCCGGGCCGCCACCCATCGCGTTGCGCATCCACCGCTGGCCGAGTTCGCACGCCGTGAGGTTACCCCAACCGTCTTTGGCAAACATAGTCCGGCATCGGAGCGCATCCTCACAATGTTTCGATCACCCATTGACAGCAGAGAGCTATATGGATGAATGTTTCGTACATGAAACTTTCGCTCGCGGCCATTTTACCCTTCTTCACCCTTTTTCCGGCGCTTCTAACCACATCCTGCGGTGACTCAACGACCGGCACCGGAGGCAACGGGGGAAACAGCACCACATCATCCACAGACGGCGGGAGCGCGGGCTCACCCAACGGCGGCTCGGGCGGTAGCGGGGCATCCGGCGGCTCCACGTCGTCATCGGGCGGAACCAACACGGGTGGCTCCACCACCGGCACGGGTGGCTCCACAACAACCTCGTCCACCACCACCACCACGGGCACCGGCGGCAGCGTGGCAGTTCTCGACCCGTCAAAAGACGGGCCTTATCAGGTCAAGACGGTCGACGATTCAGTGACAGTCGGAGATCATCAGGTACCCATTCACTGCGTGTATCCTGTGGATGGTCCCACGAGTGGCCCCTACCCTGTTGTTGTTGTTGGCCACGGCTTTCAGCTTCCCCCAAGCCAATATTACAAATACCTCGATCGATTGGCCACGTTCGGATACGTGGCACTCACGGCAGACTTTCCAACAAGCTTTTTCGGCCCCGACAACCCGGCCAATGCGGCCGACATGAGTGCCGGTCTCGATTGGGCAGAATCCAAGTTGCCCGGCATTGCAAACGCCGACTTGGCAGGCATGACAGGCCATTCTTTGGGCGGCAAAGTGGCCCTTTTGGCTGCCACCAAAGACGCCCGCGTAAAGGCGAGTATTGTTCTTGACCCGGTGGACGGCGGCGGCGGTCCGGGCGGCGGATGCAACCCTCCGGGCTGTGTCGATGTCTCGGCGTTAATGCCTCAATTGAACATTCCAACAGGTTTCTTGGGTGAAACAACCGACGCCATGGGTGGATTTCAACCCTGCGCTCCAGCCGCGGAAAACTATACAACCTTTTATGCGGGCGCCAATTCACCGAGCTTTACGGTTACCATTAAAGGTGCCAATCACATGAGTTTCCTTGATGACGTGGCAAGTTGCGGATTCACATGCAACTTCTGCAATATGGCCACATTGGACAATGCCACAGTCAATGGCATGTCCCGCGCTTACGTGGTGGCTTTTTATGAGCGGTATCTCCGCAACAATGCCGGTTACGACACCTACCTCACCGGCGCGGAAGCACAGGCGCTCTACGTGCAAACAGGCATTGCCACCATTCAATCAAAGTAAAAAACCTACCCTGCGACAATGGGTCGCGCGTCATTTCGTCACATAGCGAATTGCCCCCAAAATGAGCGACAAGGTTCCTATGAAAAGAGCCTTTTTTCTCGCGCTGGGTATGTTCATTCTCGCGGCCTGCGGCACCTCCAACGAAGGTTCGTGCGAACGTATCGCCGAGGCCTGTCACGACAAAGACACAGGTTCGGGGGAGCCGCACGACTGCCATGAAACGTCTGAAAGCTCCACCGACGACCAGTGCGCCGAGATCGAAGCCGATTGCCTCGCTGCCTGCGAATAGTCGCGCCTCTTGGCAGAGGGGACCAACTCCGCTATTCCGCAGTGGATGGTGACACTTTACCAGTTTGCCCCCGCTTTTGGGCTCCCCAATCCCAGCCCGTTTTGCTTCAAGGTTGAGACTTACCTGCGCATGATCGGCGAACCTTATGAAACCAAGGTTGCCAATCCCCGTCGCGCGCCAAAAGGTAAATTGCCCTTTATTAAAGACGGTACCATTGTCGTCAGCGATTCGTTCCACATCATTCAACATCTCATTAAAACGCGGGGCGACAAGCTCGATGGGGGGCTGTCGGAGGAAAGCAAAGCCCTTGGACACGTGATCCGGCGCACACTTGAAGAGGGCACCTATTTTGGCCTTGTGTACTCACGCTGGGTTGACAACGCGGGTTTTGAAGCAGCCAAAAACGAGTTCTTCGGCTCCATGCCCGCCATCGCAAAAGCGCTTGTTCCGCCGATCGCGCGCGGCATGGTAAAAAAACAAACGGAGGCGCAGGGAACGGGGCGCCACGCACCTGAAGACATTTACGCAATGGTCGCCGACGATCTCTCCGCGCTCAGTGTACTCTTGGGAGAAAAGTCTTTTTTCTTGGGCGATACCCCGTCGAGTATTGATGCAACAGCGTACGCGTTTTTGGCGCTTCTATTGTGGGCACCCAAACCGCCGGGGCTTTCGGGAGTCATTGAAAAACACCCCAACCTCGTTGCGTACGGTGAGCGCATGAGAAACCGGTTTTGGAAGTAGGGGTGACAAATAATGCCGAGTGAAATGGACGCTCCGCCGGATCACAATCCGTATGCTCAATTGAACGTTGGGTACCACCACCTTTCAATTCTGCGCGACGGCGGCCAAGCCTTTGCCGCAATGATTGAAGCCATTTCAAAGGCGCAACACAGCATTTGTCTCGAAACATACATTCTTCGTGACGACCATACGGGTGCACGCTTTGGAGAGGCTTTAATTGAGCGTTCGCGCAAAGGCGTTGAAGTGAACGTGCTTTATGACGCCTGGGGCTCCAGCGTTTCGGTTGAATACCTGGCTTGGCTCAACAAGGCGGGTGTCCGCACAATGGCATTTCATCCGGTCGAGTTGTCGGGAGCATTCGACAAAACAGTTGCCAAACTCACCCTTCGCAATCACCGCAAACTTCTTATCGTGGATGGGTATGTGGCATTCACGGGTGGGCTCAATATCTCCGACGACTACGCCGCTGTTGAAGATCACGGCGTGGGTTGGCGCGACACGCACATTCGGATTATTGGGCCCACTGTTCCAGAGCTGTTGAGTTTTTTTCTGACGACCTGGAAGACATCGGGCGGGCCTCCTATTCGAGCCATTTCAATGCCCAAACCCGTTCACGATCCAGACGCGAAAGTGCGAGTCGCAGCAAGCCATTTGCGCCGCGGCCGACGCACCGTTCGTCATGCGTACGGCGACGCGTTCAGGCAGGCCAAATCGCATATTTTTATTACCAATGCCTACTTTCTACCCACCGTCCGCCTTTTGCAATCGCTGAGACATGCGGCCCAACGCGGGGTCGACGTGCGAGTCATGGTTGCAGGAACAACCGATGTTGCCGCTGTATTGCACGCTTCTCGTGCCATTTATGGGCTGTTGCTCAAAAGCGGTGTCCGCCTCTTCGAGTGGGAAGGTCGCGTGCTGCACGCCAAAACAGCCACCATCGACAGGCATTGGTCCACCATCGGCTCTTCCAACCTCGACCGTCAGAGCCTCCGCTTTAATCTGGAGGTTAATGTGATTGTTGAAGATGCGCCGTTTGCGAGCGCCATGGAAACAATGTTTTTTGAAGATCTGATTTCGTGCCGAGAAATCACACTCGATAACTGGGAAAAGCGGTCCATCTTTGAAAGAGGCGCTTCTTGGGCGGCATATCTCGCTCGCGATTGGTTATAAAAATGGGACTCCGCCCAAGATCTGGGTGTAGAGACCGCGCCGGGCGTGTATTGTGATCTACCCATGCGCCCCAGGTTATTCACTCCCCAACTCATTCTGCCCTCGATCATTGCCCTCAGTTTAACGCCCACGCTTGCCGCTTGCTCCGCAACCAACGAAACCAATGTTCAAACAGGTGGCTCCGGCGCCTCGGGCTCGGGTGGTTCACAAGGGGGTGGAAACACGGGTGGGGAGGTAATTGGGTCAGGCGGTCAAGGGGGTAAACCGATTGTTGAAGACCCCAAAACCTGCGCAGAAGCAGCCGATTCAAAAAGTTATGTGGGATGTGACTTTTGGCCGACGGTGGTTGATAACATCGTTTGGGAGCAATTTGATTACGCGGTGGTGGTAGCCAACGCCGGAACTGAAAATGCCAATGTGACAGTCACACGCAACAACATGATGGTGGCTCAAGACACCGTTCCACCGAGCAGTCTAAAAACACTTTACCTGCCTTGGGTGTCAGAACTCAAAGGCACAGACAGCTTCCTCGCGTGTACACCCACATCGATCAAACTTGAAACCGTGCGCGTGCCGGGCGGTGCCTACCACCTGACAACCGATGCACCGGTCACCGTTTATCAATTCAACGCAATAGAATATGCTGGAAAAGGTGGGCCGCCGGGCAAAGATTGGTCGGAGTGCAACACCTTCGGGTGTCAGAGTACCGGTTGTTTTTCATTCACCAATGATGCTTCACTCCTTCTGCCGAGTACGGCTCTCACCGGCAACTACCGCGTTACCGGAATGCCACGTTGGCTTGATACAGAAAACGACCCCGCGTTTGAATACCCGCCCTATGTGGCCATTACAGGTGTGGCCGATAACACCATGGTCAGTTTCAAACTCTCAAACACCGGAAACATTGCGGGTGGAGGCGGCATTTCAACCACAGGGCCCGGTCAAACAGTTACCTTCCCCATCAACGCGGGTGAAGTGATTGAAGTGGTGGGTGGCAAAAATGCCGACCTGTCAGGTTCTCTCATTACTGCCAGTCAGCCTGTACAAGTCATTTCGGGCATTGCCTGTTCCAACGTACCAAACGACGTGGACGCTTGTGACCACCTTGAAGAAAGCGTTTTCCCCGCTGAAACACTGGGCAAAAGGTACTTTGTAACAGTGCCAACAAGCCACCACGGAACCAAAGTTCAACATGTGGTGCGCATTTACGGTAACTTTGACGGCACTTCCCTCACCTACCCCGGCCTCAATCCCGGTGGCCCAGCGCAAGTTCAGGCCGGAGAAGTTGTGGATTTGGGCGTTGTGAGTGAAGACTTTGAGGTGGTAGGTTCGCAACCTTTTGCAGTTGCGTCGTTTCAGGTGGGAGCCAACGCCATTGACCCAGGAGTTCCTACCAATCAACAAAAAGGGGATCCTTCGCTCAGTCTCATGACGACCGTTGAGCAGTACAGAACCAAATATGTATTTTTGGCCCCCGCCGACTACGACGTGAGTTTTGTGGACGTCGTTCAGCCTCTAACTGCCTCTCTCACCCTCGACGGTGCGACACCGAGCGGGCCTGTCACTCCAATTTCATCCGGTTTCGGCATTGCCCGAATACAGCTCGGGCCTGGAAATGGCGGAGCGCATGTGCTCACCTCCACGGAGCCGGTTGGAATTCAGGTCATCGGTTATGGCACCTATACAAGCTATCAATATCCCGGAGGGCTCAACCTTTCCGAAATCTCCATTGCACCCCCCAAGTAGACCATGCGTACACATTCTGGGGCGCTGCCTGGCCGCGCTGTTATTCCTCGTGGGCTGCGGCGCGTCCGGTGATGACGAAAAGCTCACGTCGCTTGAGCAGCGCATTGCCGCTCTCGAAAAAGCGCAACCGCCCTCCGCGGTGGCCACAACATCCCCTTCCAACGCCCCGTCGGCACCGTCGGCCGCAAACCTCCCCACAGATGCGCGCATTGCCATTCTTGAACAAGAAATGGCTCGCTCGCTCAAAACCGTCAGGGTACCACTCGCACTCAATCGCTCAGGCAACGAAGTCTGCGCTGAACGGGGTCATATTTGCCTGTCTGTGGTCGACAACGCTGGGTCGGCTCGTTATGACCTGAACAACAAATTTTGCGGACACATGGTGGCCGACTGCAATGCTCGGGTAACCAAAAGACAACATTGCGGGGCCGGATATGACTATGTGTTTGCGCCCGTGCGTTTTTACAGATCCCCCGGGGCAAAAGCTCAATGTGACAGTGTTGGAACAGAAACGTGCACCGCTTCACCCGAAGACCTAACTGCCATTTGTCTTGAGTAGTGCTAGTGCACCGATTCCGTAGAACTGATGGGTTCAGATGAATTGCAGCAAGGGTTCGTTGCTTTATCAACTCGGTGCACTAGGGCCGCGCCTGCGCGGCCGGGGTGTGGGGCGAATGCCCCACGGAAACAAAACTAGTACCGCGATTTCGAGCGCTGCGAAGCAGCGGCAATCAACCCATCGGGTTGATTGAATCGCGGTACTAGTCGCAGCCGCCTTCAATAGTTTCCATACGCGCCACATAACAGCAGTCCACAGGCGCATTCAGGTCGGGACCACACAGCACATCAAAAACGAGAGTGCCTGTTCCGCAGGTTTCATCAAACTTGTTCAGAACGTATCCCAACTCTTCTTTGGTGAGAGGGTCACTCGGCGCGGGACACACATCTTCAACCGAGATACATGCGTACACTTCTTTGAGCGCCGGATCGTCGCCGCCCGGGGGTACACATTTTTCGATAGCCAGTTTTGCCCGCTTTGACGTTTGGGATCCGGGTTCAACAACCGCCGACCCGCTGCATCCAACGGCAAAAAGAAGCGCCAAACATGCTGCTTTCCCCACAATATTGCCAATCCGTCGACCCATCGTGGGCCGATTGTGGCACACCATGCCCGCGGTAGCTACGCCGGGGTGATGCTGGTAGGCTCCCGGCATGTCAGCTTTTCGCCGCTTTCGCGGTACCGAACGTTACCTCACCAACGACTCCCTTGAAGCTGCCGTAAACTGCGCGCTTTCCCTTGAAAGACCGCTGCTTGTCAAGGGCGAACCGGGCACCGGAAAAACCCTGCTTGCCGAGGCCATCGCAGAGGCCGAAAACGCCGAACTTGTCGCGTGGCACGTGAAGAGCACCACGCGGGCGCAGGATGGCTTGTACATCTACGACACCGTGCAGAGGCTCTACGATTCGCGCTTCGGCGACGGGGACATCAAAGACATTCGCCGCTACATCAAGCTCGGGCCGCTCGGGCGCGCGCTCAAGAGTGACAAACGGGTGGTGTTGCTCATTGATGAAGTCGACAAGGCAGATGTGGAGTTTCCCAATGACCTTCTGCACGAACTCGACCGCATGCGATTTCGCATTCAAGAAACCAACGAAGAAGTGGTGGCCAAAGAGCGACCCATTGTTGTGATTACAAGCAACAATGAAAAAGAACTGCCGGACGCGTTTTTGCGCCGGTGTGTCTTCCATTTTATCGATTTTCCAGAGCCGGAATTCATGCGTCAGATCGTCAATGTCCATCATCCCGATCTCGATCGGACTCTTGTCGATCAAACGCTCAAGTGCTTTTACGAAGTTCGCAATGTGAGCCGTTTGCGAAAACGCCCTTCAACGAGTGAACTGATTGATTGGATTGCCGTGCTCAAAAAGGCCGGTGTGGGTGAAGTGAAACTTGACAAAACCCTGCCCTTTTTAGGCGCACTCTTAAAGAAAGAACAAGACATGGTAGCCCTGGCAGATCAGTTGGCCGGCGGGCGCAAATACAGGTCTTAATCGCGGCAATAAGGCCACAAGCGCGTCGCGTTACCGGTGCCGGAACACCTCGAAACAGGAGTTATCACACCCATGTTCGTAGACTTCATATATGAACTGCGGTCCAGAAGAGTGCCTGTCGGTGCCCAAGAAGCGGTGGCGCTCGCAAGGGCGTTGCGCTCCGGCCTGCACGAATCTTCGCTTGAAGGTTTTTATCACATCGCAAGAGCGCTCTGTGTGCATTCTGAAATTCATCTCGATGACTTCGACTTGGCGTTTGCAAAACACTTTCGAGGTGTGGAGGTAGAGGCAAAAAAAATCGCCGAAGAGATTTTAGAATGGTTGAAAGACCCCATTGCGAGGCGGCCGCTCAGCGACGAAGAACGCGCGGCGCTTGAGGCACTGGATATTGAAGAAGTGCTGCGCCGCTTTGAAGAGCGACTAAAAGACCAAAAAGGCCGGCACGACGGTGGCAATCGTTGGATTGGAACGGGTGGAACATCGCCCTTTGGTCGCGGGGGTGAAAACCCCATGGGCATTCAGGTGGGGCCCCCCGGGGGTGGTCGCGGTGGGGCAATGAAAACCGCCGACGCCCGCAAATACAAGCCGTATCGCAATGACCTGGTTCTCGATGTTCGTCAGGTTGAAGTGGCATTGCGAAAGCTCCGCGCATTCGCGCGGGAAGGCGCCGATCGCGAATTGGATATTGAAGGCACCATTGACGAAACAGCCAAAAACGCGGGCGAACTAGAAGTGGTTACGCGGCCTCCGCGCAGGCCCAATACCCGCGTGATTCTAATGATGGATGTGGGCGGTTCAATGGATCCGCACGCCCACCTCGTTTCGCAGCTTTTTTCTGCGGCGAAACGTTCCACTCATTGGAAAGAGTTGCGAACGTATTACTTTCATAACTGCGTTTATGGGAAAGTTTATAAAACGGAAGGGTTTCAAGATCCGGTGAATGTGCGCGATCTCATTCACGAGTGCGGAAAACATTACAAACTTGTTCTCGTCGGCGACGCTTCAATGGCACCTTACGAGTTATTAGGGTCGGCCAGTTACGGCGGGGATGATGCCAATGTGGCGGGTGTCACGTGGCTCGCAAAGTTGAGAGAACACTTTGATCGGAGCGTGTGGCTCAACCCGGAGCAGACGACATCCGTCGACCATGACGGTCCCGGTGCTCCACCTTTTGGTTATCAAAGCACTGTCGACGTGATTCGCGGTATTTTCCCCATGTTTTCATTAACTCTTTCGGGGCTTGACGACGCCATTAAAGAGTTAATGGGCAAAAAAACCGCCCGGCCAATGGTTCTCCCCAAAACATACAACATCCTTTAACGCACACGCCGAATAACGCACTCGCCGAATAACGCACTCGCCGAACGCGGTCGAATAACGGCGGACTTCCGAGCAACATTCGGCGCGCACACACCTATTAACGAACGGCATCGAGCGTAATCACGGGGACAAAAGTGGCGCAGGCGAACGAACAACAACCATTAACGTCCGCGAACGCACCCAAAGGCGCGGCATTGCCTCCCCATTACGCATGGGCCCTGGCGCTCACGGCAACGTTTACAATGTCGGTGAGCTATGTCGACAGGCAAACGCTGTCAGCTTTGGCGCCCACCGTTACCAAAGCTCTGAATATCAATGAAACCCAATATGGCTTTTTGCTATCGGCGTTTTCAATAGCGTATTTGGTGGGCTCACCGCTCGCCGGCCGTTTTGTTGACCTTGTGGGCGCGCGAAAAGGCATGTTGGGCGCGGTGGTTGTGTGGTCGGCGGTGGCTGCACTTCACGCGCTTGTGCCGAGTTTTGCCGTACTGTTTGCATTGCGCATTGCTTTGGGCTTGGCAGAATCGCCGAGTTTCCCCGGTGCTGCGCAAACGGTTCATCGAGCATTGCCACCTCAAGAACGGGCAAGGGGCCTTGGTATCTTGTTTACCGGCAGCTCGTTTGGAGCCATGGTGGCCCCCAAAATTGCGTCGTATTTTAATGAGCAATGGGGCTTTCGATATGCGTTTTTAGGGTCGGCCTTGGTGGGTTTGATATGGATTCCTGTTTGGCTGTTGTTGGCATTTCGCGAACCCGGAAAAAGCGCTCTCGATAGGCGGGAAGAGGTTAAAAAAGAGAGCGTTGGCACCGGCCAATTATTAAAAAACGCGGCGGTGTGGCGAGCCACAATTCTCATATTGGCGTGTGCTCCTCTCTTGGGCCTGCACTTTAATTGGCTATCAAAGCTGCTCGAAAAACGTTTTGCTGTGACCCAGTCCCAACTGGGTAATCTGCTGATCTGGCCACCTTTGTTGTTTGACTTGGGCGCGGTGATTTTTGGAACCCTGGCAACCCGCGCCCTCAAGCGAAATGACGACGATCGTCCACCCACCAACTTGGCGCTTGCCGCAGCGGCCGTTGCCATGGTTGGAGTGTCTATTGCGTACACAAGCGACCCATGGTCTACCGTGATATTGGCAGGCGTTTCCATGGCGGGCGGAGGTGGTTTGTACGCGCTTGTTACGGCTGACCTATTGCGCCGCGTGCCGCCCTCGGCGGTGTCAACTGCCGGTGGAATGATGGCAGCGGGTCAGTCTCTTGCGTTGATTGTGGCCAATCCGCTTATTGGAAAGTGGGTGGCCGCCACTGGAAGTTATACTCCTGTGCTCGTTGCATTAACTCTCATTCATATACCGGGCACGCTTGGATGGGTCTTGTGGCGCCCGCCCGCGGTTGTGCGCGAGTAGCACCCGATCGTCTCGCAACGACTTGAGACGTCTCGCCGCCTGACACGCCGTATCCAACACGGAGTTCCCCAGCGGCGCATGCGCCTCATTCGAACGGCGAGTAACTCGTTGCGGTTGAGTTGTCGATGCAGCAGAAAAGAGCCCGTTCTGGGAGGTCCGGCGACTTGAGATGTCCATCACGTCGCCATCCACCGGTCTCGCCGGTCTCTCGTTTTCGTCGTGGCTGCGCTCGCCACAGAACTCCATCTGGAGAACCCGACGCGCCACGCTGTTCGCTTTTCCGCTTGGCGACGGGCAAGGGTGTCCCAAACGTCTCGACAAGACTGGATCCGTGCCTTGCAGAACGTTCCGCTAAAGGGAAGTTACCTAGGAGGCACGGAGATCACGGAGTTCCAAGCGGCTCGCACTGCGTCAGCGAGCACCTGTCAGGTTGGGATCATGGCTGATGTGTACCCATAGCGGCGAAAGAAACAAAAACCTCCGTGCCTCCGTGTTGAAGCGGAGGTGACAGTGGGCGAGGCGCTTCAGCTCGCGGAAGAACCTGTCAGCGTGGCGCTCAGTTCATTCGGTCGAGCGTTACAAATTCAACATCTGCCGTTTCGCCTTTTTTTCGCGATGTTTCGTTAAATCCTGACCGGTCAAGTATAAAGGTTGTATCCCCTTCCACGTCGCGGTTTACCTCTGTCAGGTAAATTCGAGTGGCGAATGGAAGTGCCAATTGATAAATCTCGGCCCCGCCGATCACACGCGGCTCGGGGTCGGTTGTTCGAGCCAGTTCAATTGCTTGTTGAAGAGATTGAACCACTTCACACCCGGGCGCGGTAAACGCGGCGTTTCTTGAGATCACAATGTTGCGACGGCCGGGCAACGGGCGCCCCGTTTCTTGATAAGTGCGGCGGCCCATAATAATGGCGTGGCCCAGAGTCATTGCTTTAAAGTGCTTGAGATCTTCAGGGATATGCCACGGCAACTTGCCATTTTTGCCGATAATTCCATTGCGAGCAACGGCCAGCACCAACACCAAAGGCAACATTTTATACCAACTCCGATTCATCACTGGCCAATAACTCGCCGTTGGGCGGAGCTTCTAATACAATTCGCTTGGGAGCATCGCGATAACCCGACCCGGCGGCCATTGGGTCTGGATCTTGTTCGCGCCGCGCAAACCCCAACACTGCAATGCGTTCACCCGGCGAAAAGACACCCTCGCGATAGCGGAGGTTTTTATTAAAAATCCAACCCGTGCTTTTATGGCCATGTTTTGCAAGAAACCCTTCAAGCTCCGGGGAAGCGTCGTTTAATGTTCCCGACGTTTGCTCGTGGTCCTTTACCGGCAATACACGCATGTTGGATGTATTAACGAGGGCTCGACCGGTTTCGTCTCGAATAAAAAAGTCACACGCGTTGGTTTCGCGGATAATTTCTACCCATTTTCCGCTCTTCCCACTGGACTTGTATTCTTCAACAGTGGTTTCAAAAAACACGCACGGTTTTTTGCTGAGCGGCGCTGTGAGCACCGTTTCCAAAGGCTGAATTGTGCCCGAGACGCGAATAAGCTGCCCTTCAACCGCTTGGGCAATAGCCATTTTTTGCGCGGCCCGAATGGTTCGCCTGAACTTGGCGGCCTCTGAAAACCAATAAGAGTAGGTTGCAAAAACAGCTAGGAAAACGAGAAAAACAATAAAGGGTAGAGCGCCCACAATCCGCAACCTATCATTGGACGCACGGTAATGAAAGGGCTCACGCCTCCGCTCATGCTCTGAAACGCGCGCTTTCTATACGCTGACGGGGGCTTTAATGGCCGGGTGAGGGTCATACCCTTCGAGAGTGATGTCGTCGAACGTAAACTGAAATAGATCGGTTATGGACTCATTGAGTTTGAGTGTGGGCAGTTTGCGCGGCCCACGCGACAATTGAAGGCGCGCCTGCTCAATATGGTTTGTATAAAGGTGCGCATCACCGCATGTGTGTACAAATTCACCGGTTTTTAAGCCTGCTATATGCGCGAGCAGAGCGGTGAGAAGGGCATAACTTGCAATGTTAAAGGGTACACCCAAAAACACGTCGGCGCTTCGTTGATAAAGCTGACACGATAACAAGCCGTCTTGCACATAAAACTGAAACAGGGTGTGGCATGGAGGAAGAGCCACCTGATTGGCTTCTTTCGGATTCCACCCTGTGATGATCAGTCGCCTGCTGAATGGGTTTTTGCGCAACTGGTCAATCAGATCGGCAATCTGATCCACACCGTCGTTGTTGTAAGTGCCGTCGGGCCGCACAGTTGCCCCGAAATTGCGCCACTGGTGCCCATAAACCGGGCCCAAATCGCCTTCAGAACGGCCAAATCGAGCCGTTTGCTCGGCGGTTGCCCATTCATCCCAAATGGTGACTCCCACTTTGTTAAGCGAACTGACATGGGTGTCGCCGCGCAAAAACCAGAGAAGCTCGTGAACAATAGAACGAAAGTGTACTTTTTTGGTGGTGACGAGCGGAAAGCCCGCGCTCAAGTCATATCGCGCCTGATGACCGAAAATGCCAATTGTGCCGGTGCCGGTGCGATCCAAACGAGGCCGCCCCTGCTCGACAATGGTTCTCAACAGGTCCAGGTACTGTTTCACTCGAAGGCGTTTATCACCTCAATTGCGTTGTTCCAATGGCCACGACCGCCTTGCGGCGCGCCTCGCGACGAACGTTGGTTGATGTGTACTCATTGCGCCTCATTGGGGCTCTTTGGGGTCGGCCTTTTTTCGAGCAATCCCGTAATAGGCCAACTTCCGCTTCAATGTGTTTCTGTCAATTCCAAGCACGCGCGAACAGGCCAACAGGTTTGCAGAAGTGGTTTCCATGGCGTGCGTGATCGCCGCGCGTTCGGCCTGTTCAACGGCTTCTGAAAGGGTGGACGGGGGGGATGGCCGAACCGACGATGGCAGTTTTGAAGTGGGTGATTCAGTTGTGTACACAGGCGGCAACTCGGGAGTTTGACGCGGTGGACCGCGCAATTCTGGACTGAGGTCTTGCTCTTCAACAGTTCGCTCGCAAAATACGGCCCAGCGCTCCACTTCGGCTCGCAACTCGCGAATGTTGCCCGGCCATGAGTACGCAAGCACCAGGCGGCGCGCCGCTTTTGAAAGCACAAGCCTCGGTTCGGCCCGGCGATTGGCAATTTCGGTGAGAAAGGCATCCATAAGCAGGTCGAGATCGCCGGGCCTGCGGCGCAGCGGTGGAAGGTTGATCACGGCACCGCGCAGCCGAAAATAGAGGTCTTCGCGAAACGTTCCCGCTCGAACCATCTCGGGCAGATCGCGGTGGGTGGCGGCGATGATGCGCACGTTCACTGAAATGGCTGTTTCGGCGCCCACGCGGCGAATTTGGTGTTCCTGGAGTACACGAAGAAGCGCGGCTTGAACGCGCGGCGAAAGCTCGCCCACTTCGTCGAGCAGAAGTGTACCTCCGTGGGCTTGCTCAAAAACCCCTTTGCGGCGGCGGACAGCCCCGGTGAACGCTCCCGGTTCGTGACCGAAAAGCTCACTGGCGAGTACACCTTCAGCGAATACGCCGCAGTTTTCAGCTACAAAAGGCCCTTTTGCACGATTGCTCCACGCGTGAATCTCGCGCGCCAAAACCTCTTTGCCGGTGCCTGTTTCACCCGTGATGAGGACGGGAGCATCGGTCGGCGCAATGCGGTGGGCGCGTTGTACAACTTCACGCATTTCAGGGCTGTCACCGATCATGAGCGTGCGACCTGAACCGAGTTGCTCGCGCAGTCTGTGTACCTCACGGCGCAGCGCTCGAATTTCGGGAAAGCCGTCGATATCGAGTGTGACAACACGAACCGGCGGCTGCTCGGGCGTGACAAACACGCTCGGGATCACCTGAAGCATTCGCGCAGGCAAAACCCCGGCTTGAATGAGGATCACCCACAGCGTTTGAGCCTGCGGCGTGCCTGCCGAAAGAAGCACATCCAGGTTCCATTGGGCCGAATCAAAGTGGCGCCTCACGTCGGCGCTGACGGCACCCACATGCGTAAAAAGTTGGGCGTAGTTCGAGGGATCGTTCAGATCGACAACTTCAACAACGGCCTGTCGATTCGCCGTTTCGATCGAATGCGCCAACTCGCGCGCGGGGCCCTCACCGGCGGGAACCGTTAGAATGCGAACGAGGTCGTACGCCACATCGGCGTGGTCCAGAAGTCGTCGAATCGGGCCGCGATCCGCCGCCGCACGCGGCAAGTGGTGCGCGGGTTTTGGGCCCACCGTTCCCGCGTCGGACCACGTGAGCAGAAGGTGCTTTTTTGAGGGCATCTTGTGGAGCAAAGGGCAGGCACGGGCCGAACGAAAGCGCGCCGACCTGTGCAGAATAACGCGATCGAAAGCGAATTGAGGCGGCGGCAACCTTTCGAGCGGAGTGCGCCCGAACAACTCAGGCGTGGACGCGCGCGCGTGCATGGGGCAAAGACGGCGGCGCTTCCGGCGTTGCGCGCTCGGACGGAGGAACCATGAACGACCTTCACAATCGCTGCCTCGACACTTTCCCTGAGTGGCTTCGCACTTTGGCGTCGGACGCCACAGAATTGGGTGCGCTGCTCGCTTCTGAACTCCCGGAAGAGGCGCGGCGTTATGTGACTGGAGGCTTGAATTACCTGTTCAAATCGCTCGACTTGATTCCCGACGGCATTGAAGATCTCGGGTATCTCGACGATGCATTCGTGTTGCGCGTGGCAGCGCAAATGGCGCTTCGTTCACCGGGTGCCGACCAAGTTTCGGTTTTGTCGCGACTCGCGGGTGACGCGGCGCTGATCTCCGAGCTGCTCGGAAAAGACTACGGGCGCCTGGAGAGGTACGTTCAAGGCCTCACGCGCGGTGCTGCGCGCGGTCGTTCGGTCGATGAAATTCTCACGAACGCCGAAACGCGCGGCGCGTTTCTTATGGAACTGTCGGGGTGGTCGAGCGGCTACGCGGCGCCCACGTTCTCACGCGACGAAAAGAACATCATCAAGCTTCAGTCGTTCTTGGGCGCCAAACTGCCGCAATAACGAATTCGATGCGCGTACACAAGGCACCTTGCGTACACAAGGCACCTTGCGTACACAGCGCGCGCTGCGTACACATCGAAGCGTCATGACTGTTTTCGGGTTTCGAGATCTTCCCAGCGCGCCGTGAGTGTTGCCGCTTTTTCTTTGGCGCTCTCCAGCTGCACCATTAGGCCCGGAACTTCAGCGCCGCGTTTCGCATGGGTTTGCGGATCGGCCAGCAGCTTTTCAAGCTCCGAAACCGCTGCTTCGGCAGCTTCGATTTTTTCGAGAATCCCTTCGAGTTCAATGCGCTCCGAATAGGTCAGCCCCTTTGAAGGTTTGCGCTGGGCCGCACTGGACTTGCTCGGATTTGTGTACACATCTTGCGCGGCGGGTGGGGCCGACTTCGCCGAGGTTGCGGGAGGGAGATCGACAACGGTGGCCTCTTCCGAAGCCTTTTTCTGCGCGCGATAGTCGTCGTAGGTGCCGGCATAGCGCACCACTTTTCCGTCACCCTCAAACGCCACAATCGACGTTGCAACGCGGTTTAAAAACCACCGATCGTGGGTCACGATCATGGCCGACCCTTCCATTTCGGTGAGCATTTCTTCGAGCGCGGAAAGGGTTTCTACGTCGAGATCGTTTGTCGGCTCGTCGAACAAAAACAGATTGGCGCGCTGCGCGAGAAGTTTGGCGAGTGCAACGCGCGCTCGCTCGCCGCCTGAGAGCGAACCCACTGGTTGACGCTGCTTTTGTCGGTCAAAAGAGAAGCGTTCGAGGTACGCATAGATGTCCAAAACGCGGCCCCCGATTTCCACGCGACCCTTGGCACCCCCCACGTTGTCAAAAATCGAAAGTGCATCGTCGAGGCCAACGCGGTGCTGATCGAAGTAGGCCATTTTGGTGTTTTGGCCGACGTCAATTTCTCCACGGCTCACTGCGATTTCGCCCAAGATCGCTCGCAGAAGTGTTGTTTTTCCGGTGCCGTTGCGACCGATCACTCCAATGCGTTCGCCGCGTCCAACGATCAGATTGAGCCCTTTTGTGAGGGTGCGATCGCCGATTGTGAGCGACACGTCTTTCAACTCAAGGACGGTCTTGCCGAGCCGTGAGGTTTCAGCCGAGAGCGCGGCCCGAGTTTCAATCTTCGGCGGTGCAATGGCCTTTGCTGTTTCAGCCCTTTGAATACGGGCTTTTTGTTTGCCCGTTCGCGCTTTGGGTTGGCGCCGAAGCCACTCCAACTCGCGCCGAAGGAAGTTTTGTCGGTTTTGCTCGGTGCGTGATGCGAGCGCCAAACGTTCGGCTTTGGCCTCCAAGTAGTCTTCGTAACCGCCGTCGTACGAAAACACGCTTCCTTCGTCGATTTCCCACGTTCGCGTGGCAACGCGATCGAGCAGATACCGATCGTGTGTGATCAGCAGCAGCGCGCCTGTGTACTCATTGGCGAGGTACTCTTCGAGCCATTCAATGGTTTCCACATCAAGGTGGTTGCTCGGCTCGTCGAGCACCGCAAAATCGGGCTGTGAAACAAGGATCTGCGCGAGCGCAACGCGCCGCCTTTCACCTCCCGACATAGAAGCAACGGCCCCATCCACGTTGTACACATTGAGGTGAGCCAGGATCGAGAGCGCCTTGTGGCTCATGTCCCATCCGCCGAGGCGCTCGACATCTTCTGAAGCGCTTGTTTGCTGCGCGAGCAATTCGCCCACGTCACCTTCGCCGCGCGAAAGGGCCGCAACCGCCGCGTCGTATCGAGCTTTTGCTTCAGACCAGGCAGTGAGCCCCGAAAGCACCGCATCGCGCGCAGTGATGCCGGGCGGAAAGTTTGGCTCTTGTTCCAACGCCGAAACAACGATGCCTCGGCGCCGCGAAACCTGGCCCGCGTCCACCTGCTCGGTACCCAAGAGCACTTTGGCAAGCGTGCTTTTTCCGGCACCGTTGAGCCCCACAAGTCCGATGCGCTCACCGGCATGAATTGAAACGGAAACGCCGGAAAGGATGTGGCGCGGTCCAAACGCTTTTTGAAGATCCTGCGCTGTGAGGACCAATCCTTCTCTCGGTACGGCCATGCGCGTCCTCGTAGTCGGGCCGACGCTTGTCGTCACGTTCCAACCTCGCTCACACCCGTTCTCGATAGCGCCTGTTACCGTAGCGGCCATGGGGAAGCTGAAAGACCCGTCGCCCCCGGTGCACACGCCGGAGGTGCGAACCGAAGAGCAGCACGAGCCGACGGAACGCGTTCAGCGCTCATCCGCGAGCGCATGGCCCACTCCGGGCACCGAAACGCAACGCCGCATCGGCCCCGAAGTGTCCTCTTCAGAGCTGTCCGCAAGCCCGGCGGACACAACGTTGTTTTCAGCGCGGTACGAACAGCGCGAACTTCTCGGCGAAGGTGGAATGGGCCGCGTTGTGATGTGCAAGGACCAGCGCATCGGCCGATTTGTTGCGGCAAAACTGCTGCGCAAAGATCGTTCAGATCGCGCTGAATATCGCGCTCGATTTCTACGCGAAGCACGCGTGCAGGGTCAGTTGGAACACCCTGCGATCGCGCCTGTATACGACATGGGGCTTGGGCCCGAGGGCATTTATTACTTCACGATGAAAGTGGTGCGCGGACGCACTTTGGAGCGCGTGCTCCGCGATCTGCGTGACGGCGACGCCGAAACGCACGCGTCGTACGGAAGGCACAAGCTTCTCACGGTGCTTCAGAGCGTGTGCCAAGCGGTGGCGTTTGCCCACGAGCATGGTGTGATTCATCGAGATCTCAAGCCGAGCAACATCATGATCGGCAGTTTCGGTCAGGTGCAGGTGCTCGACTGGGGGCTCGCCAAAATTGTGGGAGGCGAAGATGTACACAAGGAACCGATCACCGTGTCCGATCAACCGAACGGCGAGGGTCACACCTTGTCGGGGGAGATGTTGGGAACACCTGGGTACATGTCACCGGAGCAGGCGCGAGGTGAATTGGATCGCATTGATGCTCACACCGATGTGTACGCACTCGGCGCAATTTTGTTTGAGCTTTTAACGCTTGAACCGCTCCATCCACGAACAAGCGTTGAAGACACGCTGCTCTCGACAATTGAAGGGGCCGACGCAAGGCCGAACGAACGTGTACCCACCGCCAACGCGCCGCCTGAACTGTCGGCAATTTGTGTAAAAGCCACCGCGCTTGAACCCGAAGATCGGTACCCCTCGGCCAACGAATTTTTGGTGCTGCTTGAGGGGTTTCTCGCCGGAGATCGCGACACCGAACTGCGCCGCAACCTGGCCGATGATCACGCACAGAAAGCGGCTGAAGCGGCAGCCGATGCCAAGGACGAAGCGGGCCGCGAAAATGCGATGCGCGAGGCGAGCGCTGCGCTCGCGATCTTTCCGGGCCACGAAGGAGCGATGACAACGCTCATGTCGCTGCTTGTGAATCGACCGCGCAGAATCCCGCCCGAAGCGCGCGGTGAACTCGCCGAGTTTCAGGAGCGCTGCGAGGCTGAAGCGCGCCGCGGCATGTTGATCGCGTACATGGCATGGATGCTCTTTGCGCCGCTCATGATGTGGGTCGGCCCAAACAATTGGGCGGCGGGTTGGGTTGGCTTTCTTCCTCTCGCATGCGCTGCGTTTTTGGCCTGGCTTGCGTACCGCGGCGCCCGCGCGGAGTGGCTGCCGATCGCGATGTACCTCTGCGGCTGCGTGGCCATTGGAGCCGGCGTCACCGTTGCCGGTTGGGCGATGGTTGTGCCGGGCATGGCCGCGGTACACACCGTTTCGTTCATGATGTACACACATCGAAAGTACCGAACGTTTGCGGTGCTCATGGGCCTTGTCACGATCTGCGTGCCGTTTTTGCTCGATGCGCTCGGGCTCATTCCGTCTTCGTACACGTTTGAAGACGGTCGCCTCGTGATCTCGCCTGTGATGATTCAGTTTCGTCCCACCGCTCTCAAGGTGTACCTTTTGATGTCGTCGCTCGGCCTCGTGCTGCTTCCGAGCTTTGTGCTCCTGCGCTACCGAGTCACGTTGGAACGCACCGAGGAGGAGGCGTTTTTAGCGGCTTGGACAACGCGAAACCTCCTGCCGGCCGACGCAAGAAAAGCCGCTGCAATGCTTCGGCGCAGCGCCAAACGTGATGCATTTGCCCGCTTCAAAACGGCGCGCACCGCCAATTCGGCAACGCCCAACGTCGGCCCGGTTTCATGAAGTCAAAAGGTGTCTCTCACGCACTGACGGCGCTCATTGTTCTGCTCGCCGCGCTCTCCGCGTTCACGCAAATCCGCAGGGCGGCGAGCGCTCCCAAGGGACGCTCCACGGTTGAACTCACAATGCTCGCCAAACTGGCCGTTGTGGGCGCGAGCGTTCCCGGAACAATCGCAGATGCGTACGAAGCTCCGCTCGTGGAAGCGCTCGACAAGGCGGCGGCTTCGGAAAATCAAACCGACCAAGCGCGAGCACTGCGGCGCAAAGCAATCTGGTGCGCGTACCGTCGGCAAATGTGTACACAATCGGCGCTCACATCGTTGGGGCAGTTGCCGCCCGAAGTTCGCGTGCCCGCGCCTGCGGACGAAGCCGATGTGTTGCGAGAAGTGCTGCTCGGACCGGTTCTGCAGGACCGCCGCGCACACCTCGAACAGCGCCTCACGGAGATTCGCGTGGGGTACTTTGATGTGCTTCTGAAAGCGGTGTTGCTCCGAAACCTCGGCGACGAGAGTGGAGCGCGCGCCGCCGAAGAACGGGCCATTCAGGCGGGTTGGGTGGTGTTGGGCGCCCTGTTTTTGTTTGGATTTTTGCTTCTTTCCGGTGCACTTGCATGGCTCATCACCCTGTTTTCGCCGGGCAAAATATTCCAAACGCTGCGCACCGGGCTGAGAGCCGATCCTTCGTCAAAAGTGCCCGAGCCCACCGCGGGTTCGCGGTACTTGGCAGTTGTCGCGGTGTTTTTCGCCGCGTCACTCGCATTGCCATTTGTTGTATCTGGGTTGAAAAGCCCTTCATCGCCGCAGTCAACAGTGCTTGTGACCCTTGTTGCGGAGCTTTTCCTTCTCGCTGTTGTGGGATGCGCACACTACGCATTCTGCACGCGCGCAAATCTCCCTCTGGGCCTGACGGGTGTACCGCTCAGACGCTCAATTAAAGTGGGAGTGTTTAGCTACCTGCTTGTTTGGCCGCCGCTGTTGATTGTGATGATGCCGCTTTCAGCCTTGTTTGAGCGGCTCGGACTGCCGAGTCATACCCATCCGCTGATCGACAACCTTCAATCTGATAACCACTTTCTCACCTTTGTTCTTTGGGCGGTGATCGCCGCGGTCATGGCTCCAATCGTCGAAGAAGTGGTGTTTCGGGGAGCGCTCCAAACAGGCATTGCAACGGCCTACTCCGCCAAACTCGCCCCTTTCGCAACGGCATTTTTGTTTGCGATTGTTCACCCGCAGGTGGGGTTGGGTTTGGTGGGTGTCTTTTTTTTGGGGATCATGCTGTCGCTTGTAAAAGTGCATGAAAAAGCGCTTGGGCCGAGCATGGTCATGCATGCACTCAATAACTTGGTGGCGCTCTTAATGGCGAAAGCGCTGTTATTGAATTAGCTAAAATTGGCCTAAGCCGCGCGGGGGCAACCCAAACACAGTGTCGACTGTAATGGCCTCTTCGTTGCTTGGTGCGCCGGTTTCTACCGTGAATCGCAGCAACTCGGCATTACTTGCATTGGAAACAAAGCATGTTTCAGGGGGTGTTGGGCTGGTTGCGTTCATTGACAACGGGCATAAAACGCCGCCCAGTTGAACGGGCGGCGCGGAAGCAACAATGGCCACTTCATTGGTTGCTACGTTTACAGACAGGGCTTGATCCGATACCGACGCTTGCACGTTGCCCAAAAACAGCGCAAGCAATTGGTCTTGAGAGGCGTAGGTAATTGAAAATCCGAACACGCCGTTTCCAGCACTTTTGGCGGGCAAACGCCACGTTTCTGCCACTTGGTTGAGCGCTATTTCAATGAGCGCAGAGTTGCCTTGATTGACCCCTTCATCGGCCAACAAGTCCCCGGCGCACGCAATACCGAGTTTGTCGCGATTGGGTGAAAGGGCGAGCGCATTGCAATTGGTGGCCGAAAGTTCAATGACCTTTTCCACTTCATCGGTGGTTGTGTTGATCACAATGAGTTTGGAAGGCGCATATTCATAACTCGGCGACGCCACAACGCTCACCACATACGCCGTGTCATTGACAACAACACCGCGCGCCGGGTGAATTGAAAAGCCATTGGACGGCGCCGAAGCGGTTGCAACGTCCACCCGCTTTTCTACGCCGGAGGTAACATTGGCAGTTTGCGGATTGACCACAATCACGTCACCGTGAGTGCTTGTTCCGGAAACACCGTCGTACCGAACCACATACGCTTTGGTATTGGAAATGGGAATATAATCCCACGGGTTTTGCGCCAAACCATCGCTATCAGCGTGAAATTGAGAACGAAGCTCTCCAGTTTTGACATTGACCCAATGAATGAGTGATGGATACCTGTCGAGCAAAACAATGTCAGTGCCAAAACTTGGCATTGTGGGGGCCGTGACATCCCCTGAAAGGCCTTTTGATAGAAGTGACTCTGACAAAACGGCGCCATTTACCCCGACAAGGGAGGTATTTGTGGCGTCGTAATTGTCATTCTGATTCACAGTGATCACGCCGCGCCCAAAAAGCCCGGGCTCAACGTTGGTGCCACCGGTGTTTTGAATTTCTGTGGGGCCGCAGCCCAAACTGCCAATCAGCCAACAACAAGACCCAACGGCGCAACCCCGAGTCACCATGTTCCCTCCAAAGAACCATGGAGTGCCCGCGACGGCAACGGAAAGCCGAGGATGTCTTGATTGGCCACGTTAAAGGCATTGGTGAGAGCCAAGCGCGCGACAATGTGCTTTTGCAAAAACCAAAACGTCGCATCGATATTAAACTCTCGCTGTTCTGGCAGCCAATTGGCCCCGGCGCTGTCAGCGGTGCGCGCGCTTCGATAAGCAAACGTGGTACCCAAAGCCGCTCGCTGAAAAAGCATGTTGGCGGAGTTGGCATTGACGCCCACTTCCACTCGCGACGATGAGGTAAAGGCCGCTTGATAAGGCAATTGAGCGTTTGTTTCGTTGCGATTTTCGGTCACGTCGCGAGGGTCGAGCAATGTCATTGCCTGCTCCAGAGAAGCGTAGTCGCCGATATTGATGCCGGCGAGAACCTCGGCGCCGAGCGTTTGAGCATTGGCCACATTAAATGGGGCAATGGTGGCGGCAGACGTGCGGCGATAAGCAATGAGATTCTCGGCAACACGGGCAAACGCCGTCACATCTAAAAACCATGACAACGAGCCAACTCCGCCGCTGTACCGCGCTTCCAATTCACCCGTGAAACCCCGTTCGGGGAGCAGATCGGGATTGCCTGTCACGGAGCCTGACAGTCCAAATTGTTCACCGAGGGTTGGAACTCGCACGTACGAACCGCCGGAGCCAATCAACTCAATACCAAGTGGCAGATTCAGGTGTACACCGGCCCTCCCTGCGGGGCCACCCAGCGCACACGCTGAATTCTGACCGCCCAGAGGAGAGTGGCACTCTCCACCGCCCAGGGCAAACACACTCACTCGCTGAGTCACGTGAAGGCGAGCATCGATGGAGCCGGTGACCGATGCGCGCGCCGCATGTGTACCTTCGCGATCGCGCGGCGACACGCGCAATCGATCGACGCCGGCGAACAAGCCGCCGGAGATCTCCAGCGCGTCGAACGGCCTGAGACGGAGCGTTGCCGATGAAAGCCACCTTTCGCCGAAAACGTCGGTGTGCGCCGCGAAAAATCCAAGCTCACCGAGTGGATCGGAGATCGATCGGCGCGAAACGATCACGCTCGACGTGAGATTGAGCGAGCAGCGATCGGCGGGAGGGGTGTGGCTCGGCGATTGGGCTGCGGTCGTGTCCGAAGCGGGGGGCGGCGCTGAGGCGCACGAAAAGCGAGTGGTTGCCGCGGCGATTCTGCGCTGGGTTTTTGAGCGGGCAAAGAGCGCCGGTGAAACCGAGGGGCCCACAATCCCCTGCTCACGTTCAAACGCGTTGGCGAGCAGCACAACGCGGCCGCCGCGCGGTACCTCCAAGCGGCCAATGGCCCACGCGTCAACGGTGTCGCTGTCGCCGTTTCGTCGCGTGACCGACGTGTCGTCGCGAGCATCGAGCGTTTCGCGCGTGTCGGTGAACGTGAAGTTGTTCTGAGCGCGGCCCCAATACACAGAAAAGAGCGCGCCGGCCGCGCCGCTTCCGGCCGATGCAAACGCGCTCAGATTCACTTCGCCGAAGTCGCCCGCTCCCATGGAGGCGCCCACGCGTGTTCCGCGAGGCAATTTGGGCTCGAAAAAAAGGGCTCCGCCGATCCCAAGTCGATCGGCAGATGAAGGCGCGTTGCCTCGATAGAGATCCACGCGCTCCATCGTTGCGAGCGCAATGGTGGACAAATCAGCAGTGCCGGTGACATCGTCGTTGATGCGTACACCTGCGATGTACACAGGGAGCGATGCGCTCGGCGCACCTCGAATGGAGAGCGTTGCGAGATCCGAACCGGCGCCTGTTCGGCTGATCTGCGTTCCGGGTGATCTGGCCAAGGCGTCGATCGCCGTCGCTCCGGGGCGTCGCAGAGCCTCACCGCGGATTGAATACGAAGCGACGTTGGGATCCTGAGACGCGCGCGGCGTTCGGTCGCCGGTCACGTTCACATCGATTGGATTGGAAGGATTGGGAGGATTGGGAGAGGGATCGATCGGAACAGGGCCGACTGTCGGGGACGGCGCCGTTTCATCGGCTTTCGCTCCCTTTGATAAAAAAAATAGGAAAAAAAACGGGACAAAGAAAAAGCGCGCCGATGTGTACACACCGGCGCGCCTTGGTTGCGAGCGAAGGGACAATTACGCCTTCGCAGAGGCTTTGGCATCGTTCGACGACTCGATGCGCATGCCGTAGAACGAACGGTACACAAAGACGACCGACGCGAGGAAGAACGCCACGGCGAGGCCGGCTTTGAGGTTGACGCTCTTGAGTTGCAGCGCGAGTTCAACGGCGAGCAACCCGAAGAGCGTTGTGAACTTGATGACGGGGTTTAGGGCCACCGACGACGTGTCCTTGAATGGATCGCCGACGGTGTCACCGACAACACATGCCGCGTGCAGTTCGGTGCCTTTGGCCTTGAGTTCAACCTCAACAACCTTCTTTGCGTTGTCCCAGGCGCCGCCGGCGTTGGCCATAAAGAGCGCTTGGAAAAGGCCCGTGACCGCGATCGAGATCAGGTACCCAATGAAGAGGTACGGATCGAGGAACGCAAACGCCATGGTGCTGAAGAACACCGCAAGGAAGATGTTGAGCATGCCTTTTTGGGCGTATTGCGTGCAGATCTCAACGACCTTTTTCGAGTCGGCAATGCTGGCCTTTTCAGTCGACTCCAGTTTGATGTTTGCCTTGATGAACTCGACAGCGCGGTACGCGCCGGTGACAACCGCCTGCGTCGATGCACCGGTGAACCAGTAGATCACGGCGCCGCCGAGGATGAGGCCGAGGAGGAAGGGCGCGTTGAGGATTGAGAGATCCGCCGCGACGCTTCGGAGTTGTTGCGTGATGGTTCCGGCGTTGGCATGCAGCTCCTTGGCGAGCGTTACGATGATCGAAAACGTCATCGTTGTGGCGCCGACAACCGCGGTACCAATGAGCACGGGCTTGGCAGTCGCCTTAAACGTGTTGCCCGCGCCGTCGTTTTCTTCGAGGTAGTGTTTGGCTTTTTCAAAGTTGGGTTCAAACCCAAACTCTTTTTTGACCTTGTCGCCGATGCCCTCAATCGACTCGATGACGCTGAGTTCGTATACACTCTGTGCGTTATCGGTAACGGGGCCGTACGAGTCGACGGCGATGGTGACAGGGCCCATTCCGAGGAAGCCGAACGCCACGAGGCCGAATGCGAAAACGGCCGGTGCGACCATGATCGCGTCGAGTCCGCCGGACATGAAATACGCGATGCCGCAGAGGCCCGCGATCACAACACCGAGCCAATAGGCCGAGAAGTTACCGGCCACGAGACCCGACAGAACGTTGAGCGACGCGCCGCCTTCACGCGACGACGTGACAACTTCGCGAACGTGTTTTGACTCTGTGGAGGTGAAGATTTTGACAAGCTCGGGGATGATCGCGCCGGCCAATGTGCCGCACGTGATGATCGTGGAGAGCTTCCACCAGTAGGTGCCGTCGCCCAGCGTGGGGATCAGCATGTACGAAACAACGTAGGTGAGGAGCACGCTGACCACCGAGGTGATCCACACGAGTTGGGTGAGCGGCTGCTCGAAGTTCATTTTGTCAGCCGTTTGGTAACGGGCCTTCGCGATGATGTCGTTGATCCAGTACGAAACGATGCTCGCGAGAACCATCACGATGCGCATCACGAAGATCCAAACGAGGAGCTGAACCTGAATGGTCTCCTGCGTGACGGCGAGGAGAATGAACGTGATGAGCGCAACGCCGGTCACGCCGTACGTTTCAAAACCGTCGGCCGAGGGACCAACCGAGTCACCGGCGTTGTCACCGGTGCAGTCGGCGATGACGCCGGGGTTACGCGCGTCGTCTTCTTTGATGTTGAAGACGATCTTCATGAGGTCCGAACCGATGTCGGCGATCTTTGTGAAGATGCCGCCCGCGATACGAAGCGCGGATGCGCCGAGCGACTCACCGATCGCAAAGCCGATGAAACAAGCTCCGGCGTAATCACGAGGCACGAAGAGGAGGATGATGAGCATGACGAGCAGCTCGGTGCTGATGAGCACCGCGCCGATGCTCATGCCGGCCTTGAGCGGGATCGCGTAGGTGGGAAACGGCTTGCCCCTGAGGCTCGCAAACGCGGTGCGCGAATTTGCAAACGTGTTGATGCGCATGCCGAACCAGGCAACGCCGGTGGAGCCCAAAATGCCGATCAGGCTGCAAAGAAGAATGAGGATGACGCGACCGGCATCCATGTGGCCGAAGTAGCCGAAGTACACAGCCATGATGCCGCCGATGAGTACCTCCAGCAGCAAAATGAACTTGAACTGGGTCATCAGGTACGTTTTGCACGTCTCGTAGATCAGCTCGCTGATCTCCAACATCGCCTTGTGAACGGGGAGATTTTTGAGCTGGGTGTAGATCGCGAGACCAAAGATGAAGCCGAGCGCGCAAACGCCCATGCCGCCGAGCAGCAGCGTGTGCCCATCGACACCCATGAATCGCACGGAGCGAAGATCGGGCAACTTGAGGTCCGCTTCGCTCGCGTGCGCGGGGAGCGCGAAGAGCAACGTGACCAAAAAAGTCACAAGGCCGGACCAGAGCGACGTTGTCGCTCGCCCTCGATCGCGAGGGACTTTAGAATCGAACATGACAGCGTGCCTCCTTCGAGCTTGGCGCGCACACGCGATTTCTTGCATGGGCGCCTAAAGTTCCGAGGGGTTGGCCGCCTTCACTCCGCGTAACGCGAACCCTATCGCGCTCGAAAGAGTGCCGACGCTTCAGCACAGCCTCGCCCTTTCCACGGCAGTGAAAAGGGGCCGCCCAATATCACACACGGAAGCCTCGGTGAAGATCCTCTTGACGCTGTGTGCCAAACCGAACTACGCACCATTTGGGCGAGATCGCGGCCAGGTTGGGGCCAAGGCCGTGTGTACACGCCGCCGAATTCAGGCGACCGCACGCCGGAGCCGCAGGGCGTTGGAAATCACGCTCACCGAGGAGAGGCTCATCGCCGCGCTCGCGATCATGGGGGAGAGGAGAACGCCGATCAGCGGAAAGAGTACACCCGCGGCAATGGGTACGCTGAGCGCGTTGTACAAAAACGCGAGCCACAGGTTTTGGCGAACGTTTTTCATGGTGGCTCGCCCGAGTGAAATGGCGCGGACAATTGCGGAGAGATCGCCGCGCGGAAGCGTGACAAGCGCACTTTCAATTGCCACGTCGGTGCCTGTTCCCATGGCAATGCCCACGTGGGCTTCTGCGAGCGCGGGAGCATCGTTTACGCCGTCGCCCGCCATGGCCACGGTGTGCTCTTTCGCTTTGAGCGCTTTCACACTTTCGCGCTTTGCGGCGGGGCTCGTTTCACTCTGAACGTCGTCGATGCCCAGCTCCGCAGCAACCGCGCGCGCCGCCTTTTCACCGTCGCCTGTGCGCATTGCAATGTGTACACCCATCTCTTTCAATGTGTACACGAGCTGCTTGGCCGACGGCTTCACTTTGTCGGACACACCGAGGACACCGGCCGGCCGGCCTCCAACCGCAACGAACAAAACCGTCATCCCTTTGTCGGCCATCGGCGCGGCGAGGGTTGTCAGCTCTTCGACCTGAGCGGCATCCATTCGCATTTCCAAGAGCATCGCCCGGCTGCCCACAACCACTTTGGTTCCGCCGATGTCGGCCACCACACCGCGACCCACTTCGGCTCCAAAACAATGAGGCGCTTCGGCCTCAATCCCGCGCGCTTTTGCACCGTCGACGACGGCGCGCGCCAGGGGATGTTCACTGCCCCGTTCCACCGATGCGGCGAGTCTCATCATCTCGCGCTCTTCGATCCACGACAGCGCGGCTGATGCGGCGAGCGAGGGCTTTCCCTCGGTCAAAGTGCCTGTTTTATCGATCACAAGAACGTCGACTTTGGCGAGCCTCTCCAGCGCTTCGGCGTTTTTGACGAGCACGCCGATCTCGGCGCCTCGGCCGACACCAACCATCACCGCCATGGGCGTTGCCAGCCCCAATGCGCACGGACACGCGATGATGAGTACACTTACGGCACTCACAAGCGCGTAGGAGAGGCGTTGCTCGGGCCCAACGATCATCCACACAACAAACGTTGCGAGTGCGATCACCATCACCGCGGGGGCAAATATCGCCGACACACGATCGGCAAGCGCTTGCACGGAGGTTCGGCTGCGTTGCGCTTCACCCACAAGCTTTACGATTTGAGCGAGCACCGTTTCGCTTCCCACGCGCTCGGCCCGCATGGTGAAACCGCCTTGCCCATTGACGGTTCCGCCGATCACTTTTGCGCCGGGCGATTTGTCGACCGGGATTGGCTCGCCCGACACCATCGACTCGTCGACGGCGCTTGCACCTTCGATGAGTACACCGTCGACGGCAATGCGCTCGCCGGGTCGAACGCGCAGCACGTCGCCGTGCTTCACAAGCGCTGCGAGAATTTCTTCGTCACCGGCGACTGTGACGCGCGTTGCCTTTTTGGGCGACAAGTCCAACAGCGCTCGAATGGCGCCTCCTGTGCGCTCACGCGCTCGCAACTCCAACACCTGTCCAAGAAGCACGAGCGTGGTGATCACCGCCGCGGACTCAAAATAAAGCGGCGGCGTTTTCCCGTGTTTCAACGTGTGCGGGAGCACGTCGGGCATTACCGTGGCGACCACGCTGAACCCAAACGCGGTGATGGTTCCCGCTCCGATCAGCGTGAACATGTTTGCGCGCAGGCGTTTGATCGACTGCGCGGCCCGCTCCAAAAAAGGCCAGCCCGCCCAAAAGACAACGGGCGCCGCGAGAACAAGCTGCACCCATGGGTACGCTTTGCCGAGGGATGTTGAAAATGGAGCGCCCGGAAGCATGTCGCCCATGGCGACTAAGAACACGAGCGCGGAAGCGGGCAGACTCCACCAAAAGCGCCGCGACATGGATGTGTACTCAGGGTTTTCGCCTTCGCCGACCGCGGCGGTCATGGGCTCCAGCGCCATTCCGCAATCGGGACACGCGTCGGGCCCATGGCTCTCCACTTCAGGGTGCATGGGGCATGTGTACATACCGCCTTTGGACGCGCTCTCTTTCGCTCTGGCAACGCGCTCGGCGGGTGACTCTTTCAAAAAGCTCTCGGGGTCTTTTTGAAAGCGCTCAAAGCACCGCTCAGAGCAAAAAAAGTACGACTCGTCTTTAAAGTCGCAGCCCGCTTTGGCATTGGCGATGTCCACGTTCATCCCGCAAACGGGATCGATCGCGGTGGCCATTCCGGCCGACTCCATGGCCGCCGACGCGCCCCACGTTCCCATGTTCATGGCGTCGTGTCCGCCGTGACCGGGCATGCCCATCGGTGCTCCGGCAGCCAGGCGATCCAAATATTTTTGCGGCTCTTTCTCAAACATCACGCGGCAGCCGTCGCAGCAAAACCAATATGGTTTGCCGTTAAATTCGGCCTTTTCGGCGCCGGCAACCGTGGCCACCTCCATGCCGCAGACCGGATCGAGGGCCATGTTGCGTTGCGAACCTTCACGCGCCGCGCTTTCGGTTTCCACGCTGGATGCGTACACCCGAAACGGCCGGATCGCATGCCTCATCCGCCTTGAAACGACATCCAACACGGACTCGCGAAGTCCAGATCGCCCCCCGATGACTTGAGACGTCTCGATTGCTGACACGTCGTAGTCAACACGGAGTTCCCCAGCGGCGCATGCGCCTCATTCGAACGGCGAGTAACTCGTTGCGGTTGAGTTGTCGATGCAGCAGAAAAGAGCCCGTTCTGGGAGGTCCGGCGACTTGAGATGTCCATCACGTCGCCATCCACCGGTCTCGCCGGTCTCTCGTTTTCGTCGTGGCTGCGCTCGCCACAGAACTCCATCTGGAGAACCCGACGCGCCACGCTGTTCGCTTTTCCGCTTGGCGACGGGCAAGGGTGTCCCAAACGTCTCGACAAGACTGGATCCGTGCCTTGCAGAACGTTCCGCTAAAGGGAAGTTACCTAGGAGGCACGGAGATCGCTGAGATCCACGGAGTTTTTTGTATTTTGACTTGCTATCGGCTTGCACAGCCTGACCGATCACCTGTCAGGCTCAGGATCGGGGGTGATGTGTACCCATTGCAGCCCGACAATCCGAAATCCTCCGTGACCCTCTGTGCCCTCCCGGTGGTGAAGAGACGTTCCTGATGGCGCGAGGTGTCCGGTCGTTGCGTGCCGTTTCAGCCGTCGCTCTGGATCCTGAGCGGCGTCGCGTCGCTGCGACTAGATCATCAAGGCGCCGGTGCGCAAAAGGTACGCAAGGCGGCTTCGCTGCTCGGGGGTGAGCAGCGCGTGGATGCGCTTCAGCGCCGAAACAAGCGCGTCGCGCAGCCGTTCTTGGCTCTTTACGCGCTCCGTTGCGACCGCCTCAACGCGCGAGGCGTCAAACGTTTCATCGGCGATGGCGTCGGCAAACGCGGTGGTTGTGCGCCGCTGGTCCACCGCCACTTGAGCGCGCTCGGTCTTGAGATCGCTCAAAACCTTCGCAAGCTCATCGACTTGTTTTTGCGACAAATCGAGCTTGTGCGCGAGAAAACGAAGCGGCCTTCGAACACCGAACGAACCACCGCCTCCACCTTCAGAACCGTCCCAATCAGGAAACGCGGACGCGTGCTCTTCGCGCCCGCCGTGCGGCCCACCTTGGTGAGGGCCGCAGCCTCCACCGTGACCGCGCCGAACGTGATTCCACCAGGCAAACATTGCAGGATGCATTATTGTGTACTCCATCGCGCCGGGGCTTTGGGCCGTGGAGATCAAACACCGTGCGTACACGTGCGCCTACGACTCGCCGTGAAAACGCCTTGCTGTTGAACGCCACCGCCGTTGCTCCCAGCGGGGTTGTGCGCTCGCGTTGGAAAACCGCTGCGAGTCGCGACGAGCGCGGGCCCAATGCCACGCGCACTTCACAGCCTGGGCGCGACAGCGCCGCTTGTCAATGCGCCTCACATAACTTTGCAAATGGGCCGGGCGCCAAAGCGTACACATGCCGCCCGGCCGTTTCTTCACATGTGATGAATGCGTTCTTCACATGTGATGAAACGCGGGCCATGCACTCCAGCATTACGGAGTATGCTCGCGCGCGGAGGGTCTTATGAGCGAGCCGTATCGAGAGCCGCCTGAAACCGAACACAACGAAGGCGATGACCAAGGTGTACACATCGCAACGTACACATCTCTCGTTGAAGCGGAGATGGCCGCCGAGTTTCTAAAGTCGCACACCATCAACGCCAACGTTGCCGAGTCGGCGCGCTTTAACCCGCTCGTGAACATCGCCGCCGGAGGTGTACGCCTGTCGGTTCGCGCCGCCGATGAAGAACGTGCGCGCGGACTGCTTCGCCGAATGGAGCGCGCTGCCACCGATGAACAGGACAAAACTGACGACGAAGTGCGGTGTCCCAAGTGTGAACTCACGTATTGCTTCCACGAGCGCGGTTTCTCAAACCCAACGATCCAACAGCTTCCGTCGGCGTTTGTTGCGCTCGCCATGGTGTTTGCCATCCCGCTGGGGCTCGCTCCCAAACGCTGGCACTGCCGCAAGTGTGAATACGTTTGGGACGATCCCAAAGCGGGACCGCGCACGCGTACACCGCTGCACGAGGACGATCCGCGGCCGACGTTTCTTCTCAAACGCCACCGCGCGGGTTCGGGCCTGCTGCTCGGCTTTGTCGCTTGGGGCCTGACAACCATGGTGCTCACATCGGTTAGGAATGTGCCGGCGCCGCTGGTGGTTGTTCCGTTTCTATTTCCGATCATCGGCTTTTTTTGGGGGCGAAGCGCCAAAACGTACACATGCTCGGACCCTGCGTGCCGGGCAGAACTCACGGCCGACGCCAAGGTTTGCAAGAGCTGTCGAGGCACCGTCGCGGGAACAATTCGCTACGTGAGCCAGCACTACTCAGAGAGCGCTTCGGTCCGGCGCGACCTTTTTAAGCTTCGAAAAGAGAAAGAGGAGCGCGCCAAGAAAAAGGCCGCAGGCGCCAAAAAAGCTGCGAAAAAAGTCGTTTCGAAAAGCGACGATCGAACCCCGCCGCCCCAAAGCTGACGCTCCGGCGCGAGGCTTCGACGCGGCCCCAACGTGAGTACACAAACGCCCGCGGTTTTGCCTTCAGTTGATGTTCAGGTTTTCGGAAGCGTTTCCAACAACCCAATCGTCGGCTTCCCATCCGCGCAGGCGAGCCATGTCCACCGGCACGGGGCGGTAGAGGAGCGTGGCGGTGATTTTTCCTTGTGTACACCCAGCCGGCACCGCAAACGTGTGCACCGTTTCGGCGCTTTTTTGAGGGGGAATTCGGTTGTCGCTCACAATGTCCACCGCTTTGTAATGGTGAACATTTCGCTCACCCGTCGGGCTCGCGAGCACCTTGGCAAAGGCGTACCCCGATGCGCCGGCAAGCGCGAGAGAAGGTGAGCCGTCGCTCGGCGCAGCCGGAATGTTGTCACCGATGTACACAATGTCGCCGGGCGCAAACGCAATCACTGAATCGAGCACGAGGCTTCCGTTGGAAGCGCTCACCACGTTGGCCTCGCCGACGGGCGTGTAAATCGGCAGTCCTTTTTGATCGGGCAAAAGCGCCGGATTTGCGAAGAAACCAACACCTTCGTAGTCGTCGAATTGGGCGGACGGACGCACTACCCGAACGCGCATCATCGGTGCGGCAACGCCCGCGGCCGACCAAGTGAGCGTGGTTCCGTTCACGGTGATGTCGGTGCCAATCACGCCCGATGCACTGAAACCGCCGCGATCAAAAATGGTGTACCCATCAATCGCGTTCCATTGTTGGTTGCAGCCTTCGGCGCGCACAACAAGCACGAGTGTACGCATGGGCTCTCCCGTTGGAACGGCGTGCCCGGCGAGAAGGTTTTGAACGGTGACCGTTGCAGTGACGGTGGGCTCCCCCGCTCCCGTGTTTACGGTCGGCGTTAGAACAAGATTGATCGCTTGATCGATGAGGCGCGGCGTGCCCGCGAGTGGGCCGCGAAACGTGTGCTGCCGAATGCGTTCCGGCGGTCGAAGAAAGCCCCACGCGATGGATGCGTTGTCGCCCGTGGTCACGTCCACAGAGCTTTGAAGCCCTGTGTCGTCGGGTGGCATGTGGCAAAACTGACAAGGTGTTTGCGGCTGGTTAAAGCCCGAGGCCTGCCATTCGCTGAACGTGTCGTGCACGGGCAATCCGTTCGGCCAGCGCGCGGGATCGAGATTGGCGCTCGGCAAAAGGGCCGATTGGCGCTGCTCGTGACAACCGCCGCAAAGCTCCGATGACAAATATTTGGGCTGATAACTGCCGCCCATAAATTCGTTTGGGACGTCGGGAAGCGGGCCGTACATCACTTGAATCGTTTTTGCGTTGGGCTCATCCGACTGTTTTTCGTGCGGCCTTTGCACAATGAGAGCGCCCGCAACACCGGCCGGTTTGGTCAGATCGACGTCGGCGATGTGGTGGCAAAAATCGCAGTGGTTGCCCGAGTCGTATGCGAGCCCCACGGCGTCGTGCAGATTGCGTCCACCCGTTTTTCCTGGGAGCGCGGGCGCGTGACAATCGGCACATCCGCCGAACGACGTGGGTGTTTCGGCGCTCGAAATCGCCGGGTCGTCGCACGCGGCGTTGCCGGGTGCGCCGCATTGCGGATTGAGATCCGGGAGTACACCACCGCCGACATAACACTTTTGCACGGCGTCGGTGGGTACACCCGGCACGAGACCCGTTTGCCACACGCCGCCCAATTGTGTACACATTGCTTCATTCGAAGCGGCCCTGGAAACGCCTGCGTACACATCTTGAACAAGCGGGTCTTTGGCCGACTTTTCGTGCGCCGACGTGCCAAACTGCGCGACGAAAAGCGTGTGACAATGATCGCAATATTGCGTTGAGTGTTCGGCGTCGCCGGTGCCCGGTTCACCGTAGGGATAGCCGCCGTTGTCGGGCGGTTTTGCTTCAAGCAATTCGATCACAACGTCTTCGGTGGGCAGCGAAAAGAACTCCACGCCGCGTGTTCGAAAACGCTCTTTTGCGGCCACAACAGTGGGCGTTCCGGGGATCGCCTGCGTGAGTTCAATTGAAAATGTTCCGTCGGGGCCGGTGACAAATGTGGGTTCACCGCCCGCTTGCATCACGATCGCGCCTTCTAACGGCGCGTTTCCATCGGTCACAAGTCCGGTGACGGTGAACACCTCGGGAAGCGTTGGCACCGAACCTGTGGATGAGGTTGGCCCGGTTGATGTTGTGCTCCAAGACGTCGCCCCCGTGCCCGTGGAGCCCCCAAAACCACCTTGTCCCCCGGTGCCCGACTGGCCGTCGTCGCAACCCGACGCCACCCCAAACACCGCTGAGAACGCCCAAAACAACCGAAGATTGAGCCGTGGCACGCCTCTCTATGTACCATAACGCAGTGAGCGAATCGGCTGTGGACACCTACCTACCTTTGCCGACTTCCAGCGGGAGATCCGCGCATTGCGAAACGTCGATGCGCCCGCTAGCATCTACGTCGGGTCGCATTCACCCAGCGAAGACGCTACGAGGTCGGGAATGACCGCTCCCCAGATCGCAGGTATCAAAAGCGAGGTCAGCAGGATGGAGGGGACCGATGCAGCATCGGGCGCACTCGGCAAATACAGACTCATTGCCGAACTTGGACACGGCGGCATGGCGCAAGTGTTCTTGGCTACGGCAAGGGGCCCTGCCGGCTTTAACAAGCTCGCCGTCATCAAACAAATCCGCGAGCAGCTCGCAGATGATCCCGAGTTTCTAACAATGTTTTTGGATGAAGCGCGTCTCGCGGCGCGCCTCAATCATCCAAACGTTGTTCAGACAAACGAGGTTGGTGAAGACGGCAAGCGCTACTTCATCTGCATGGAGTATCTGGAGGGGCAGCCGCTCAACCGGATCATCCAGCGCCTCGGGCGTGAAAATGGGCTGCCGCTCGGGCTCACGCTTCGCATTCTTGTCGACGCGCTCGCGGGCCTTCATCACGCGCACGAACTCGCGGACTACGACGGCACGGCGCTCCAAGTGGTGCACCGCGATGTCACGCCGCACAACATCTTCGTGACGTACGCCGGCCAAGTAAAAGTGGTTGACTTTGGTATTGCAAAAGCACTCAGCCAATCGGCTGAAACCAAAGCAGGTGTACTCAAGGGCAAAGTCGCTTACATGGCGCCCGAGCAGGCCCGCGGTGACAAGGTTGACAGGCGCGCCGACATCTTTTCGGTGGGCGTGATCATGTGGGAAGCGCTTGCCGGGCGCCGCATGTTCAAAGGGCTCACCGACGTTGTGATCATTCAAAAGATCGTCAACGGTCAGCTTCAAAGCCCGCGCTCGGCCAATCCCAGCGTGAACGAAAAGCTCGACGCCGTATGTATGAAGGCGCTCGCGCACAATCGCGAGGATCGCTACGAAACAGCGGCCGACTTCGCGGCGGCCATTGAAGAAGCGCTCGAAGCGACGGGCGATCGATCCAACCTGCGCGATGCCGGCAAACTCATTCAGGCCGCATTTGAAGCGGAGCGAAGTCGCATCAAGAGCCTTGTTGAAGCAACGCTCTCGGGCACACCACGCACCTCGGGTGAATTTCCGGCCGAGACATCATCGATCGGCAAGTTCAATCTCGGCGTGACGAGTGGTCAGCTGCCCATTATCGCCGACCCGCTCACGGGCGACGGCGACTCGCATTCCGAGCACGCCGCCCCGCTCGTGGGTGCGGTCGCGACAGGCTCGCATCGCACACAATCGGTTTCGGCCGAAGGTACACTTACGTCGAGCGCGCTCACACCCAAGCCGCCCGAGCAAAAGAAAAACAAGCTGCTCTTACCGCTTATTGTTGTCGGAGCCATCGCGGCGGCGGGCATTGGCTATGTGGCGCTTGGAAACAAGCCCCCGCCGCCTCAGCCGGTCGCAACGCCAACGCCGACACCCACTCAGGCAAAGAGCAAGTTCTCTCTCAAGCTTGAGTCAACTCCTCCGGGGGCCACTGTTAAAGAGGGTGAGCAAGAACTCGGGAAAACGCCCATGGCGATCACCCTCGACGGAAACTCCAAAGACACGCGCGTATTCACCGTGTCTCTCGATGGGTATCTCGACTACACGTTTCGACAGGAGCCGGCCACAGAAGACGTGAAGTTTGTTGCCGCACTCACCAAGCGTGAAGTTGCGCCTCCCCCGGGAACAGAGCCGACTGTTGCACCGGGCGGTCGCCCGAGACACTACCCCACAACGCCGGCAACCACTCCAACTGCCGTGCAGACGCCGCCTCCCCCCAACACGTCCCTCGACATCAAACTCAATCGCTAGCGATAGAATACAATCTGTCCACTGACAGATTCACAATCGCCCCACTCACCCAGCGACAACGGAAACGTCACGCAACGACCGGACACGTTTAGTTATTGGGGGCGCCTGCATTGAGCCAAGACTTGATTTTGTCTATCTGAGCGTCGGTCACGCACTTTCCCACGTTGGGCATGGTGGCACCAAGTGTGCCGCACAAAGGGGAGGTGTCGGGGTCAACAAGGCGGGAGTTGGGTGCATCAGCCCCGGTCAAGATAAGCCCCGCAGCCACCATTCCGTCGTAACAAGCAGTCTTTGTTGTACCGCACTTAAACCCGTTTTGAATGGCTGTATGACAGCCGCCGTTGGCAGCGCAGTTGGACGTGCCGTTGGGGCCAAACACGGTGTTGTAGAGGGATGTCCACGTGACATCGCCCCCGGCTCCGCCCCCGGTGCCACCCGCCGCACCGGAGCCCCCCGTTCCACCCCCGCCGACCTCCGAAGGGCCGCCGTCGGAGCACCCCATCACCACAAATAGCCCCACCGCCGAAATAGTTGTTGCCCAAGACAAGAGCCGCATGAATCCTCCACGCGCAAAAGGGTCTTGGTAGCACACAAATGGCCAGTTCTTAAAGTCTGCCAAAGCGTCAACTTGTCGCAGGCGTGCACTACGGAGTCATTGTGACGGTTTGAATGGCCCGCAGACCCTCGGGATCTTCTTCAGGCGCGGGCGCAAGCCACAACAAAACCGCGCCGTGATCGGGCAGTGGGGCAATATCAAACAGGTCGGCGTCACCGGCTAAAATTTGGGAAGCTTCAACAATTTCAGCGGGCGCTCCGGCCACAACTTCAACAACACGAACAGTGCCCTGGTCAAGCGCGGCTACCCATGCGTTGCCCAAACCATCCACGGCAATGCGAACATTGGCGGGTGTTGGAGCCGCCGTTTCCATCACCTGAATGGGCTCGGAGAACGTTAGTCCGTCGGCGCTTGTGGAGTACCAAAGGCCCACCGTCATTGCCGACCACCAAGCCACATGAATGCTGCCATCGGGCCCAATCGCCGCGGCCGGAGCCGCGCCTTCTGTCCCCGCCGCACTGCCCGCCGGAATGGCCCCATATTCATCCGGTGCGACCAACACCGGCTCGCCGAATACACCCTGTTCATTAGCCAATATGAATGCCGGCATTCCCACCGGAATGGGCTGTCCGGGCACCTCCCGAAGCTCCCCGTACACAAGACCCATTTGCCCGCCGACAAACACCGAACTGAGGCTCGGCGCAAACGTGAACGGCGTTGTGGAAACAACTGTCAGATCGCCGAACGTTTTACCACCGTCGGTGCTTGTGGAAGACAAGAGTGAATTGCCCGGCGGAGATTCTGGAGTCAGCCAATCTTCAGGTGTGGTGTCAATCCAACTCAGCCCCATTGATTGACCATCGGCGGAAGCGGCAAACCCAATTTGTGAAAAGCTCCGGTCGCCGGCCTGTTCTTTTAGACTGGCAACCATTGAAAATGCCGGTTCACTGCCCGCCGCCTTGTAAACGCGCGCGTCGCTGTGAAACAAGCCTTCATCGTCGGTTGTGTACGCAAGCGCTCCCACCCAAATACCACCTGAATTGTCTACCCAAAGCCGTTGGGAGGTAAGCTCCGCGTCTTCAGGATCGTCTACCGGGGCCGCCGTACCAAATGTGACAGCCCCGTCGGTACTGACAGCCGAATAGATACGACCCCGATCGTAGAGTTCTGTCCAACCGGCAACCGCTGTTGCGCCGTCCGCCCCTAACGCGAAGTGCAAGTTGATAATGGCGACATCGTTGGAGGGCGTGGCAACAACCGACGGAGTTCCCACCACAGAAGTGTGGTCGGGGGGTGAGGGCGCATCTTCACACCCGGAAAGGAGCGCGATCAGCGCAATTGGAGCCGCTGTTTGCACAAGCCATGTTCCACCGAGGATTTTTGTGCTCATCCGCTCTCTCCTTCACAACGCGGCATTCAAAACAACGATCCATTAAGACTCGATCGTTCGCCGTTGGAGCGCACGGTATGCCGTGAACTACTCAATGCTACTCCACAGTCCCA
This sequence comes from Polyangiaceae bacterium, assembly GCA_016712345.1. Classification (GTDB taxonomy): domain Bacteria; phylum Myxococcota_A; class Polyangia; order Polyangiales; family Polyangiaceae; genus JADJRH01. The sequence continues at coordinate 4,132,279 of JADJRH010000001.1, read as the reverse complement.
ACTTCACACTTTGCGCAAGCCAAACTCTTACTCTTGAGGGCAGGCCGGATCGATCACCCTTTGTCACGGCGGATTCTAAACGCGCCAACGCTTCACCCACGGGCATGTGGATGCATAGGTGATAGAGTTTTGCCTGTGTTTCTTCAAGCTGTAATTGCAATGCTCCACTCGGCGCGCGACCAATGAGCCAGTGTTCGGTAGCTTTGAGTTTTTCGGGAAGCGGCGGCGGTGATTCAGATGTGTCGACGCTCAACGCTTTTCGAAGCTGCACGAGCGGATACGACTGCTCGATGATCGTGAAGCCCCTTCTCATGTGCAACTGGGCAGTCCCCAACTTGGCTGCATCGGCCGCTGAAGGCTCGTAAGCGCGCTCAACGGGAGCCCTAAATGCTTCACGAAACGCCTCATCCACAGCGGCGGCCTGCACAACAAGACGCCGCTCAATCATCCTTTGCGGCTGAACAAGGGAGTTTAGAAGCGTATCTTGCAAAAAGGCAAAAAAGCCGTCGGCCGCTTCTTGAATATCGGCCGTGCACGGAGGATGTTTTAATAAAAATTGGGCCGCCAATTCATTAAAAAACCAATAGCCCACAAGCCGAGACACAAGTGGGTATTCGCTCTGCATTACCGAAAACAACCGACACCAATATTGGCGGTTATAAACGGCGAGACGTTCGGCGGCGCCGAGCATTGGGCCGCTTGAAATTTGTTGCACGAGCGAGCCCTGTTTATCGGCGGCTACAGACCGGAGCGTGCCTTTGGACCTGTCGAGCGGGGCGCGTATGGCTTTGGTAAACTCAAGCTGATAGTCGGCGAGCCACGCGGGCGGCGGGCCGGGAAGGGGCGCGGGAGTGGACTTCTCCGAGGGTGTCACGCTCGCACCGTGAGAGCCTTTTGCGCTTCTGCAATGAGGTTGGGAAGGGGCGGAATTTCAGCATCCCATTCTAACAGGGTGGGAAACGGACCGCCGCACTTCCACGCGGCTTGATACAAAGACCACACTTCGTCAGAAACGGGATGATCGTGCGTATCAATAAGATTGCCCTGGGGCTCGCGAGTATAACCGGCCAAGTGCACTTGAAGTACCCTGCTAAAATCAATAGCGCTCAAATAGTCGTTGGGCGAAAAGCCGTGATTTTGGCTCGACACATAGATGTTATTGATATCGAGCATAAAATAACAACCGGCCTTGTTAACAACGCCCGAATAAAATTCCCACTCTGTCATGGTGGATTGTTTCAGCTCCAAATAGCTCGACAAGTTTTCAATTCCAAAAGGCCGCCCAATATACTCTTGAACGTATTTGGCGCGTTCTGCGGCCCATTCCATTAAGTCGAGCGCGTACGGTACGGGCAATAAGTCATGATGGGAGAACCCGTGCGCGCCGGTCCAACACAGGTGGTCGGTGACAAAGGGCGCATCAACCCAATCAATGAGTTTGCATAAGCGATCGAGATATGCGTGGCTCAGCGGCTCCGCGCCGAGCAAATTGAGCCCGACGCCGTGCAATACAATGGGATAACGCTCTTTCACGCGCATTAGATTTTTGCGCGGCCTCTCGGCGTCACCCATAAAGTTCTCACTGATCACTTCAAAGTAATCAACCTGCGGCCAATGCTCGAATAGATAGGCATAGTGCACGGTGCGGAGGCCCACACCAATGGCATTACGTGACAGATCGCTCGGCATAATCGTCGTAGTGGCCCAAGTGCTTGCGATTCGGAAGCTGGAGCGGCAGAGTTGGCTCGCCTTGCCGGTTTAAGATCGATCGCAATGCACTTTGACCGTGATGCATAGATGTCGATCAGTGCCCAAGTGGTGATCCGGTTACCGGATAAATCTGCACCTGCTTGGTGAGTGTTCGAATATAGGCTACCACGCGCTCAATTTCAGCTCGCGAATACTTTGAGTAATGAGGTGGCATGTTTGCGTAGGCAATGCCGTCGTCATTTACGCCGTGTACACCGAAAGCGACAGTGGAATAGAGCCTGTCGTCACTGCCGTTTTCAAAGCGATCCAATGCTTCTTGTTCGGTCAAGGTCGCGGGGCGCACATAAAGTGTGTACACACTCGGATCGTAAACAGGTTCAAATTGTGCGTGACACGTGGACGCGCACGCATCTGCCCCTTCATAAATTTCTTGGCCGGTGCGCCCCTGATCGGCTTGCAACACCACGCAACTCATACCGGGGCCACATTGATTGAGCCCTTTGCACGAGTGCTCGGTGAGAGTGGGCTCAATATACGAAAAGCCGCGGCATGCGTTATTGCCGGAACAGGCGGCGGTTCGCTGGACAAATCCGCCGCGCTCTTCACACGCCGTTACGAAATCGTCAAACTCAATGAGAGTGTTTGAAACAACAATGTCGTAGAACTGCTCCACGGGCGGCGGAGTTTCAGTTGCGGTGGGGGTTGGTTCGGGAACGGGCGCCCGCGGCCCGTCTTCACAACCGAGGGCGACGGGCGCAACTCCGAGCAATCCGGCCAGTGCTCCGGCCATGAGTGCTTGGGAGGGTTCACCTTGTTTGGGAGATTTTTTTGAGACTCGTCGTTCAAGAGCGCGCTGATGCGAGCGACGTTTCATCCGTGATCTCCTGGCGCAGCCGAGACAAATGGAGGGTTAGTCAGGCGACCCGGACAGAACGTATCCTCTTATTTGGCTCCAATACCAGGGCAAAAAGAAACAGCCTGTTTCAAAAAGAAGCGCACATGAACTAATGAGCAGAGTATCCGCTCGCGCCGCTCGCAAGTCACGTCACGCCAAGACCTGAAGCGCCTGGATGCCTGTGACGCCTCTTCACTACGGAATCACAGAGGGCAAGGAGGGACACGGAGGTTTTGTTTCTTTCGCTGCAATGGGTACACATCAGCCGTGATCCCAAACCTGACAGCAGATCGGTTAGGTGGTGCGAGACGATTGCAGTCCGAAATACAAAAAACTCCGTGGATCTCCGTGATCTCCGTGCCTCCTAGGTAACTTCCCTTTAGCGGAACGTTCTGCAAGGCACGGATCCAGTCTTGTCGAGACGTTTGGGACACCCTTGCCCGTCGCCAAGCGGAAAAGCGAACAGCGTGGCGCGTCGGGTTCTCCAGATGGAGTTCTGTGGCGAGCGCAGCCACGACGAAAACGAGAGACCGGCGAGACCGGTGGATGGCGACCTGATGGACATCTCAAGTCGCCGGACCTCCCAGAACGGGCTCTTTTCTGCTGCATCGACAACTCAACCGCAACGAGTTACTCGCCGTTCGAATGAGGCGCATGCGCCGCTGGGGAACTCCGTGTTGATTACGACGTGTCAGGCGGCGAGACGTGTCAGGTCGTTGCGTGGTGGTGTCGGCCGACCTGCGAATTCGCACTGAATACGATGTGTCAGGAATCGAGACGTTTCGGGTCATTTCCAAGCGACAGTATGGAGGCGAGTCAGGTTTTCAGCCGGATTTGCCCCGGATCAAAGCGAGCAGATCTTTGGCTGCCCGTTGTCCTTCTGCCGCACCACCTTCCATAAAGCCTTGGTACTCGGTGGAGGTGTGTTCGCCGGCAAACAAAACGCCGGCTTGGCTGGTTCTTTCATAACCGCGGATGCTTTGATATTGGCCCACGCGCCAGTTTGAATAAGAACATTTGTAACTGGGATCGAGGTGCGGAATCCCTTGAGCACATTTACCGTTCCAGTTTTCTTTCAGACCGGGAAATACAGGCTCGGCCTGCTCCAAAAAGCGTTTTGCATCGGCCTGAACGTCTTCATTCTTGTGAGTGGCGACAGGCACTTTGGTGGACATTTTATCGGCGTACCCGCCGGTGCAATAGGCCACAAGGATGCCACTCGTGCCCTTTTGAGCACGTGTACACTCCCACGAAACTTGATATCCCGTGTCTGAATAACTTGTGCCGGTGCCTTTCACGGGGCGTGACCCCGGTTCATACCAGATGCGTTTTTTAAATTGCAGGTGTTGTTTGCTCTGCCGGCCCCGCCCCAGTTCTTGAATTGTTTTGTGTTTCAGGTCGTCAAATCCGGCCTTTTTGTAGTCGAGATCGCGAAGCACGGCAAAGGGCAACGTGAGAATCACATAGTCGGCGACAACCACTTCCGTGCCGCTCGCGCGGGTAAACGTCATTTCATAATCGCCGCTCGGCCGCTTAACGATAGACTCCATTCGTTTGCTTGTTTTAATGGAATCGGGAGGCAGCGCCGCGGCCATTGCATCTGTAAACTTTTGATTGCCACCCTTGGTTTTCCACTTTTCATCGGAAATGCCGTACATATCGTATTTTTCCCAATGCGGTTGGCTGCCAAACGCATAAACGATATTCAGGGCGCTCTGCTCGCGGGTATCAACGTTGAGTTCAATATAATAGGCGGTATCGAGCAGCATTCCGAGGGGCGATTTGTGGCCGCCCGGTATCTTCTTTTCAATCCAATCATAAACGCTCATGTTATCGAGCATTTTTCCATAATCATTGTTTTCGTTATAAAGCGTATCGCCGCCGGTCAACTTGACATCTTGTAAGAAAACGTCTTTTACCGCGAGTACGTCTTTTTGAGCTTCTTCGTGCGAATAATGTTTGCCAAAGAAGTGATACGTTTCCAAAGCCCCCGCCGGCTGCGCCGCTACCAGATCGTCGATTTCAAGGTTGAAGCGTTTGGCAAGTTGCCACATCACTTCATGGGGAGTGTCAATCAACTCGCCATACCACTCAAACACCTGGTCTTCGTCAAAATACCCTTTGTTTGAAAACATGCGCCCGCCGGTGCGACCCGAAGCTTCATAGATGGTGAATGGATAACCGGCATCCATTAACTCAAGCCCTGCGGCGAGCCCGGCAATGCCCGCACCGACAATTGCTATTTTGGGCTTGGGTCCGTTGACTGTGGGCGGCTTGACTTCACCGTTTTGAGTGTTTGGACAGCCGAGTGTCAATGTGGCCGCCGACGCGGCACCACCCAACAAAAAGGCGCGACGGGAAAGTGAGCCCCGCGCCTCGTCGGCTCGCATTCGCTTTTCGTGAAGCGCATTGATGGAAATGCCATTTGCGGCGGCAATGCGCTGGGCTTTGGCCAATTGAAGAAGCGAGCGCAATAAGGGAGTTCGCGCCATGGATCTCTGCCGTCCTCTCCGTGCCGAAACGACACCAAACGATAGTTCCGCTTTTCAGAAGTTTGGCCGCGGTTCCACTTCTTCCTGCGGAACTGGCCGCGCGCGAGCGCGGGGCCGCGTGTGCGACGCGCGCCGCGTCAGCGGCGCCAAAAGCCCGACAGAACTTTTGACACGCGGCAGTTGGATGGTCTTCGGATCCGGCGGCGCGTGTCAACACCGGAGAAGGCCGGCCGGTCATAAAAAGGTCAGCGCAGATGTGCCTTATTTGCGTGGTCAAACGCAACGGATGCATTGCTCTACACCGAAGCGCAACCCATGCGCCAATGCGCTTGTGTGTACACTTGGCTCGCCGGCCAAATGTTTGGGATAGGTTGTGGAAGGAGGTTGTTACGGGTATTGGATGTTGAGATTGAAGAGCACAGTGCGGCCATTTTGACGGCTCAACCGGCCAAAGTAAGATTGGGTAATGGGGTAGTCATAACGCTGGTCAATCAGGTTATAAACGCCGAGCACATATCCCAATCCAAACTTTCGAACGTTGCCCGACAGGGTTAGATCGGCAATCACCGCGGGACGCGTTACTCCGTCATTGCCCAACTCAATACGACGTGGAGCTTCAAGCGAAACGCGCGCGCCGATAGACGCCAGTTCAGGCACAACGGGAACAACACCGCGAATGGAGGCGAGATGTTCAGGCGCATTCACAAGGCGGGGATTGAGCTTGAGCGCTTCATCCGCCGTATCGCCGGGTTGGTATTGGGCGCGTTGATAGCCGTAGTAGGCAGAAAACATCCAGCCTTGGCGCCATTCACGCCGTAGCTCCACGTCAACACCGGCAACAAGCACCGGATCGGTGCTGTTGACATAGCGCTGAGTGATGGAGTCACTGTCCGCCCCCACGGCTTCACCGGTCACTGGATCCACAGTGATGGAGTTGACGATATTGGAGATCTGGCTCACCCAACCTGAGCCGAGAGCAACCCAGTCTTCTGAAAAGCGCTGCGAAACCTCCAACTCGCCGGTGAAGATTTCTTCGGCCTTCAAGCCAAAGTTGCGAGTTGGATCAGTTGCAATGAAGTAAGACGCACCGCCGTCGTTAAAGTACTGCTCGTAAATGCTGGGTGCGCGAAATGAGTTACCGCCCATTAACTTGATAATGGTTGTTTTGGTGGGTTTGACGATGACGGCAGCACGGAAAACCGGCGGTTCGTCACCTTGGAACGGATCACCCGGATTGGGGCTCGGATAAACGTTGAGACGAGCACCTGCCGAGAGGCGAAGCCACGATGCCGCTCCCCATTCGCCCACGACATAGGGCGAAATGATAGAATACGGCCTGTCTTCATTCACGTAAGGTTCATCGAGATACGACCCGTAAATGGAAGCATCAAGGTGGCCTTGAACCTCGCCGCCGGCTGTGAGGCGGAGATCTCTCACCGGAGTCCACACCAAGCGGGCTTCACCACCGAGCCAGGTGCCATTGAAGGAATCAACATACGGGGCATCGGGAGGCGGAGCGTAGATATACTCCGCATCGTAATTGTAATGGTTGACGTGCGCTCTCAACATGAGTTGGAGCGAAGATGTGAGTTGCGGTTCAAACCTTACTTCACCGAGGAAACGTTCGTCTGAAAGGAACGTTCGAGCGTCGTTGAAGATGGTGCCGTAGGGGCCAATGGGCACGTGATTGCGGCGTTGATTGTAATACCATTGGACCGTAAGCGGGCCGGCCCAGAAGCGGCCTTGTGTGCCCCATCCGCGCTGAAAATCAACCTGGTCCGCAATGACTTTTGAGCCGAGCGTTGTATCGCGAGGCTCCACTTCCAACGAAGTACCGTCTGACCGGGTACCCGAGATGCTGGCCCAAGCGCCGACTTTGGGGCTGAAGTTATAGTGGAACCCAGCTCTACCGTGGAAGATGGAGTTGTCGTAGGTGCCCATTCCACCGTAGACCGAACTCGGTTCGTCCTTGGCGCGAGGCACAATGTTAATAACGCCGCTCATAGCGCCTGCGCCGTAGAGCAGTGAACCCGGGCCGCGCACAACTTCGATTCTGTCGACATCGCCGAGGTCGGCGCGCTGGTCGGTTCCGATATAACTGCTGTTTAGGAGGTTGTCGTTTAATACGGCGCCGTCGTTTAGAACGAGCATGCGGTTGCCGTAGTCGTTGGGTTCACCCAAGCCGCGGATTGTCGCTGATGCATACGTCCTGTCGTTGGACAGCGATACACCTCGTATTCCGCGCAATGCCTCCCAAAAGAGTTGGATACCCGAAGGCGCGAATTTCTTGTGCGTCGATAACAGTAACGGATGACGGTGCGTCTTCAACGTTTTCAGTGAAACGCGAGGCCGCGGCAACTTGGCGCAACGGAACAAGCCTCAAGTCGAGCAATTGAGATTGCTGATTGGCTTTTACGTCGACCGTTTTTTCAATGGGTGCATAACCGCGAAGAGTGACACTCACTTTGCGCTGACCGACAGCGACGTTTTGAATAACGGCCGGTGTGAAGCCTGAAGCCTTGCCGTCAATCTCAACAATCGCGTCACGCTCGTCGGCCTGAACAACAACGGTGCCGGTGAGAGGGCTCAACTTTGCGAGCGCTTTCACGGTTTCTTTGGCAACGACCATGACTTGGCGCGGCGCAGCCTGAAATCCCTCGCGGCTGAAGTAGAGAAGATGTTGGCCGGGCGGAATATCAAACGTGCACGGCGCCGTGCACGTGGGAGGCGCTTGTTCATCATCCACGTGAACCGCGGCACCGGGAGCACCTTCAACCGCAACGCTCACCGTGCCGACGATGCGTTTGAGAGCGGGTGAGACGCGTGTTTCACTGCCGATCTTTGCGGCCACGTCTTCAAGAACAACGGGGTCGTAGCCGGGCAGCTCAACGATGACTTTGTATTTGCCCTCGGGCACGGCGAGCGGCTTGGGTGCGCGACCGCGCGAACCAAGGTCTTTGCGTTCGAGGTAAATCGTTGCGCCGGGCGGATTGGACTCAACACGCAAGACGGCGACGTTTGGACCGATGCGTTTGATCGCATCTTGAATGGTCGCCATTGTCTGCGGGTTGGTTTCACCCTCAAGCGCGTCAACGTAATAGCGGTACGCGTCGGCGTAGCGCTTGAGTTGCTCGTACGTGCGGGCGATGTTGAAAACGACGTTGCGGTTGGCAACAAGGCGGTTCGACGTGAGGAAGTGCTCGAGCGCCGTTCGAAAATCGCCTTTGACGTACGCGTCGGCACCGATCTCGAAGTGAAGGTCCGCCTCGTCGGCCGCACCATCCGCAAAAACGGTGCTTGGGGTGGCGAGGACTGGAAGGGCTGCAAGTGCCGCAGCAACCACAACGCGAGGAAAAAAGACCTTCGGCGTTAGCAGGTTCCCCATTACATCTTCCTCCAAAACATTCGCCGTACTCTGTTCGTGACCGGCGGTGTTTCACGCCGGTCGATTGGCGTCGAACGAGACGACATCACAGGACGAAAGCATTTGCGAGAGCGAAGATGGCGCGGACGGCGGCGCCATCGGTCGATCAGGCCAAAGGTCGATTTCGAAATGACGGCCCCGAGCGTGAGGGCAACGCCGACATCGCACGCGTGGTCAAAATGCGTCGCGCTTGTTGTGTACACAACAACGATCTGGACGCCGCTCGTACCCGAAACGTGGAGCTACTGCATTCAGCGAACGAGTACGCACGTGATGTTGTCCGGCCCGCCGTGTTCGTTGGCGCGTGCGATGAGCTGGCTGCAACTCGACTTGAGGTCTGAGTTGTCGCGCAAAATCTGTTGCATTTCGTCGTCGGTTACGGGGCCGCACAAACCGTCGGAACAAAGCAGATACGTGTCGTTCACGGCAGGCACTTCAAAACGCGTGTCGACCTTGACGGTGTCCTTCATCCCAAGCGCGCGAACGATGACGTTCTTGTGCGGGAAGTTTGCGATCTCTTCGGCCGTGAGGCGCTTCATCTTGATGTAGTCGTTGAGAAGCGAATGATCCTCGGTGAGCATTTCAAGCTTGCCGTCGCGGAATCGATAACAACGGCTGTCGCCCACGTGCGCGACGTACACGCCGTCGTTGGCTGTGAACAAGCCCACGAACGTTGTGCCCATGCCGCGCTTTTTGGATTCACGTTGCGCGGAGTCGTAGATGCGAAGGTTCGCGAGCTTGATTCCGGTGATCAGGCGGTTCTCTTCGTAGCCTTTGGAGCGATCCATTTTGTACGGCCACGTGCGCTCTGGATCTTCCTGCGTTTGGCTGAAGAACTCGTGCATGGCGTCGACTGCCATTTTGGAGGCAACTTCGCCCGAGGCGTGACCACCCATGCCGTCGGCGACCAGGAAGAGGCCAAACTCCGCCATGATCGCGAAGCTGTCCTCGTTGTGGTTGCGCTTGCGACCGACGTTGGTCTCACCGGCAACTTCGATTCTGAAGGGCTGCGGCACGGTTTCTCACCCGAAAAGCTGTTCGCCGATACGGCGCCAGAACGAGAGTCTGTCGTTTTTCGCGGTGGTGATACACCACCGAGCGCGTAGATGGTGGCGGGCCGGGCGACCGCGTGTCAACGGGCTGGTGAGCGTTTCTCCTGCGGCGGCAACGGCTCGCCCAAAAAATGACGGCCCCACAGCAATTGTGTGGGGCCGACAGAGACGCGACGCTCAGAGGCTACGTGGACCGGGCGCAACCGACCCGAATGCAGGTGCTTACTTGGCGAAGCCTTTCTTTTCTGCGGCACTTTCGTCGGCGGCCGGCAGCTCGGCGGGGTTGTTTGAGCTTTTTTCAGGCGCCGCTTTGAGCGTGACGTTGACGAGCTTGTACTTTCCGCCGCTGAAAACCAAGAGCGGAACCTTGTCACCGATGGAGAACTCGCGAATGGCTTCTGCGAGAGCGTCGGGCGAGGTGACGGGTGAACCACCGACGGCAACGATCAAATCACCGGCCGCGCGATCACCCTTGAGCTTGGCGCCTTCCGCGGGGCTGTCGGGGTGCACAGTGAGAACGCGCACGCCCTTGACCACGGTGCCCGCGTCGGGGATGCCCTGAATGCCGAGCCACGGCGCAGGCATGACCGCCGTTGCCGGAACGTTCTTGAGGAACGACTTGATCGCGCTCATCGGAACGCCGAACGCGACGGGTGTACACGGCTTGTCTTTCTCGGTGGAAGGCGCGCAACCGCGACCCAACATGCCGAGCACTTTGCCGTCCTCATCGAGAATGGGCGAACCGAGATCGGTTGGGACAACGCGCGAGCCAAGCTCGATCACGTTTTCGATTTGTTTGTCGTCGGCACCGAGAAGGTTGCGAATGGAGCGAAGCGCCATTGGAGCAAACGACACCTTGCTGCTCTTGCCGATGGTGAAGCTGCGAATGGCCGCCGTTGCGTCTTCACGAATGGCCGCTTTGCTCGAAGCTTGAAGGCCCTCTTTCCACTTGCCGGATTGCGGAACCAGGAGCGCGAGATCCCATGTGCGATCGTGATGGCCCACTTTTACTTTGGCGGTGGAGCCGTCGGCGTATTTGATGTCGAGATCGTTGCCGGTGCCGAGCGGCGAGAGCGCGGTGAGAACGCGTCCGTCGTTGGCGAGAACGGTGCCGATTCCGAGAACGGTGCCGGCGCGTTCAATCGTGACAACGCCACGCTGAACTTTTTCGTCGGCCTTTTCTTTCTCGGCTTTGTCGGCCTTGTCTTTCTCAGCCTTCTCGGCCTTTTCTTTTTCGGCTTTTTCTTTTTCAGCCTTTGGATCTTTTGCGATCGGCTTCGCCGCCTTCACGGGCGGCGCGGCTTGATCGTCGTCGTCGTCATCGTCCTGCGCGTCGATCGCAACTTTGTGCGAATCCACTTTGATGACGATCTTTGTTTTTCCCGGAACGGGAAGTTGCGGTTGATCCGCGAACGCAGTGGAAGAGAGAGCGAGCGCTCCGAGAAGCGCAAGCACTCCGCTCACGAGTCGTGCCTTTTTCACGCCTCGCTTGTTAACGGTGGGCTCCAATTCGGACCGCGAAGAAAGCGGCTGGAAACGCGTGTCCATGAACAGCTCCTGGTTGTGACGTCGCCTCTTGGGGATCTTACGATGAAAGCGATTGGATTTGAGTGCAAGGACCGAGCCGTCATCGGACGCTGATTCCAAACTCCGGCGGGTCACCGTCTTTTAGAGACGCCGGACGGCTCATTTTTTTTGACCCGATCGCATTCAGGTTCCAGCGATACGCTGGCCGGCGCACTCACTTACAGGGGCAGTCCTGCTCTCTAACGATTGCTGCGATCCCGCGGCGTCGAGGCAGCCGTGGGGCGCCGTGAAGTTGCTCTTTTGGCCTCGGCTGAGCTTGCCGTTCTCCCTCGGAGTGTGAACGGCCATTCCCAGCACCGGGGCGGGTGGATCGGGGCTGCACCCCCGGAACGACACGATCGCGGTCACGAACCGCAGGCACGAGGGCACATGGCGAGCGATGAGGCACCTATGGCGGCAGGGCTAGCGCGCGTGGAGGGACAACCCCCCCGCACAGACCATCACGGCATTGAAGCGCTGATCGCCGCGGGCAGTTACCGAGATGCTTTGGCTCGATGCGCGGAGGCGTACACCTCTCCGCTCGGCCGACTGTGCATGGCGTTCACCGGCTCCCAAGCCGAGAGCGAAGAACTTGTGCAGGAGACTCTGCTCGCGGCGTTTGATGCGTTTCCAACCTATCGAGGCGACGGCTCGGTTCGAGCGTGGCTGTTCGGGATCGCTCGGCGACTCTGCGGACGACACACCGAAATGCGCACCCGGCGCGAAACAAAACTCAGGCTCGTGCACGACACGAGTCGAGGGGTGGACGCGGGCGAACTGTCGCTCGCCAAAGAACGCGCCGAGCGAGCGCGCGCAGCACTCGCAAAGTTGAAACCGAGCGAACGCGAAGCGGTGGTGCTGCGGTTTGAAGCGGACCTCTCCTTCAAAGAGGTCGCATTGGCATGCGGGATTGATGAGGCGGCGGCGCGCAAACGCGTCAGTCGAGCCCTGGTCAGGCTCAGGGCCGAGATTGGTGAGGAGTGAGCGATGAGCACGATGAGTGAAAAAACCGGATTGTGCCTCCAAGTCGAAGACAACTTGGCCGAGGTGCTCGACGGATCCGCGAGCGCATCGCGGTTTGACCACATCGCTGATTGTGATGTGTGTCGCGATCTGCGTTACGACGCCGAGCGCACTGCGGAGGTCGTAAAGCGCGCGGGGGCCGACTTTCGCGCGCCTGTTGGGTTCGCAGAAACGCTGCTCGCCAAAATCGATGCGGCGCGTCCGAATGGTCCCACAGGAACAGCGGCGCCCGTCACTTCGGTCGGCTCACGAACTTCGACCACGGTGGCTTCGAGTGGTGAAGTAGCGGGCGGCACCGCGCGCCCGCAATCAACGCCCGCGCCCGAAACAGCGCAGGTGATCACTCCGGCGCGGCCGTCGGATCTCGGCAAGGCCCTCGAAAAGCCGGCGGCGACAGTTGAGATCGCCAGTGCCCCCACCGAGCTTGCGCCGCTCGATGCGCACAAAACCGATCCGTCGCCCGTGCGCGCGGACTTGTCGGAGTCACCGGCCGAAAGTGCCAAGCGGCGAACAAGCGAAGCGCGATCGGAAACACCCGCTGCTTCAAACGAGATCGCCGACGCCGGTCGCGCGGCCGGCAAGTCAACGCGCGTTGAAGAGCCGGTGCGATCCGCTTTCGACAAACCTGAAAGCACCGGAGCGGATCGGCCGAGCGGCGCGCGACCAACGGTCATCGCTGAATCCGCGCCCCACGCCACCGGACGAGCGGTCTCCGCAACGGTGGCCGACCAGAGTTCATCTCACAAAGCGAACGACGCAAAAGGTGGCAAAGGCGGCGGCAAAGTGGTGCCATTTTTCCGCAAGCCCGCGTTCGTTGCCGCTGCGGCGATCTCGATGGCGGCTGCCGCAGCCGTCGCCGGCGTGGTGCTCAAGAACAAAACAAATCAACCTCAAGAAACCGCAGTCACCGAAGCTCCGTGGTCGGGCAAAGTTGGCAAAATTGCGCGCGCATCGGCCGACAAGGTCGGCGGCTTTGAGGTGTGCAGCGCGTCCGGCAATTGCACTGCGGCAGCCACCGACGCAGCTGTTGAACAGGGTTCCACGCTCCGCACCGACGCGCGAACGCGTGCCCGCGTTGCACTGGCCGACGGTACGTGGCTCGCCCTCGATCGCGACACCGAACTCACGATCGCCGCGGCCAATGATCGCGCTGCCAAGCTCATTCGCGGCTCGATCGTTGCCGACGTTGCGAGCGCCGACAAATCAAAGCCCGCAACCATCGCAACCGATCTCGGCACAATTGAGATCCTCGGCACCAAGCTTCAAGTGACCGCCGGCAAAGACCGCGCGAGCGTTGAAGTCGCGCGCGGCACCGTTCGCGTGTTGTCCAACGCAGGCAAAAGCGTCGACGTTCGAGCCGGCGAAGAGGCCACGCTGCTCGAAAAGGCCGATCCGGTCGTCGCGTCGTCCACCTCGCTCGCCGACGTAATGGAGTGGAGCGACCAATCGCAGGAAGAGGTCGATGCTCCGGTGCTTCGCGGCCTCGGTGAACTTCGCGCGAAAAAGCCCGGCGACACCAAAGAAAAAGATCGAGCCGTCCGCCTCTCTAAGCACTCGGTGAAGGTGCGCGTTGTCGATGTTGTGGCCCGCACCGAGGTCGACGAAACCTTCACCAACGACACCGACGAAGAGCTGGAAGGTATTTTCCGCTTCCCCCTCCCGCCCGGTGCGCAAATCGAAGGACTCGCCCTCGAAGTCGACGGCCAACTCGTTCAAGGCGCGTTCGTCGATCGCGACAAGGGCGCGGCGATCTGGCGCGGCGTCATTCAAAACGCAGCGCCGAAGCAACCCAAGCCACGCGAAGAGATCATCTGGGTTCCAGGTCCGTGGCGCGACCCCGCTCTTCTGGAGTGGCAACGCGGCGGGCGATTCGAGCTTCGCATTTTCCCAATTCCCAAGCGCGGTTCGCGTCGCGTGGTGCTTGCGTACACACAAACCGTCGATCAATCGGGCGGTGTTCGGCGCTTCACCTACCCGCTCGCGCACGACACAAGCGGCACCACCAAGATCGATTCGTTCGACATGGACGTGCAGGTGCTCGGCGCCGACAAAGAGATCGGCGTCACCACGCGTGGGTACACATTGGCCACGGCTTCGTCCGTTGAGTCGGCCGCCGAACGGCGCACCTTCCACGCCGACGCGTTCACACCTTCGGGCGACCTAACAATCGAATATGCGCTCCCCGATCGGGACAAAGAAGTCACCGCGTGGGCGTATCGCATGAGCGCAACCGACGCAGCGCTGGCGTCCACCACCGCCGGAACGGCTCCTTCCAGTTCCGCGGGGGCCACAAATTCGCCTCCCGTGAAGGCTTCTTCGCCGCAGGAAAAAGCCGCAATCGAAGCGGCGCGCACCATTGCCGGCGATACCTCTCCGTACGTTGCCATCGCGGTGCGACCCAAGCTGCCGCGCTGGCAAGAACAGAAGGAGCGCATGCACGTGCTCATCGTCGACTCCAGCCGTTCGATGATCGGTGAGCGCTTCGCCCGCGCGCGCCGCCTCGCAACCACCATCGTCAAAGAGATGGACCGGCGCGATTCGTTTGTGGTGCTCGCGTGCGATTCATCGTGCCGCGGCATCGACGGCGCGGTGGCTCCCAAACCCATGGCGCCCGGAGCCTCCGCCGCGGCTGACGTCGAAAAATTCCTCGCCACCATCGAACCCGACGGTGGAAGCGACATCGGCACATGGATCAGCTCGGCGCGCGCGGCCGCGGGATCCACTCGCGACAAAGAACTGCGCGTGATCTACCTCGGCGACGGCACGCCCACTGTCGGCGCCACCCGCGCGTCGCATCTTGAAGCGGCTGCGAAAGCGGCAATGCCCGCGGGCGACGGAGCGATCGTCGCCGTCGCACTCGGTTCCGATGCCGACATGACCGCCATGACAGCGCTCGCCCGCGGCGGCGGCGGCGTGGTCGTTCCGTATGTACCGGGCCAAAAAGTGTCCACCGCCGCGCTCGAAGTTCTCTCCGCCGCATACGGCGTTGTGCTTCGCGATCCCGAAATCGAACTGCCGCCCGGCCTCACGCAAGTCACACCTTCAAGGCTCGATCCCATTCGCGCCGGAGGCGAATCGATCATTGTGGCGCGCATGGCCGTCGATGGTGATGTGTCCGGTCAAATCAAACTGCGCGGCCGCGTTTCGGGCGAGCGTTTTGAGCAGACCTACCCCGTGAAAATCGCGCCCACGTCGAGCCAAGGAAACGCCTTTGTTCCGCGACTCTTCGCGGCGGCGAAAATCGCCGAACTTGAACGTTCGGGCGGCGACACAGCCAAACCCATGATCGTCGAGCTGTCGAAACGCTTCGCTGTTGCGAGCCAATTCACATCGCTCCTCGTGCTTGAGAGCGCCGCCATGTTCAAAGCGTTCGGACTCGATCGCGGAAGCGTTGCACCTTCGTTCACGGGTGAAGTCGCAGCGCAGAGCGAGAGTTCCGACGCCGACGGGGAGGCGACAGAAGAAGAAAGAGAAGCCAAAGACTCGCCTTCCGATCCGCTTTCCAAAGCCAAACGCGCCGCGGCTGATGAATTTGACGGGCCCGGTGGCGGCGGATTTGGTTTGGGCGCTTCCGGCGCGGCGGCTTCCGCGTCGCCGGCCACGCCCGCGCCGGCGGCAACTTCCACCGCGGCTCCGCCCGCAAAACAAGGTGCATCGTCAAAGAAACCCGCCCTCGCGTGCTCACCCGGCGATCCGTTCTGCTTCGACGACCTCGACTCCAAGCCCTCGCCGTCGAGCCGCCCGCGTCCGTGGACACCTCCGCGCCGCCCGCTCGTTCCAATGAAGCGCGTGTTTGAACGCCGCGCCGGCTTCGAAGCGACCAACGCGCTTGTTGCCGACGGCTCCACAAAACTTGCGGCCGCCGAAACGGCGCTCAGCGCGCAGCCCGACAGCCGCGACAAAACCGTGGCTCTCTACGCGCTCTACGCAACCATGGGCCGTCTCGGTGAAGCTCAAGAACTCACCGCGCGCTGGGCGAGCCGTGACGCGCTCGACCCAGATGCTCTCATCGCTCGCGCCGATCTCGCGGCACGCCAAGGCGATCGCGACCGCGCCATCCGCATTCTCGGCGGCCTCGCCGACGTGCGCCCCGGCGACAAGACGGTTCAAGCGCGCCTCGCCGACCTCTTCGACGCCGCTCAAAATCCGGTGCGCGCCTGCGCTCATCGCGTGGCGCTCGCAGATCTCGCTACCACCGATGTCAAAGCGGTTGCTGCGGCGATCAGCTGCGCTCGCTCGGTTGGCATGTCCGATCTCGCCGAAACCGTTCGACGCGATCTCGACGCAAAAACGCGCGACGCGGTTGAAAAAGCGATCACCACAACGGTCGCTTCCACAACGCAGACGGTTCGCGGCGACGTGCGCGTCACGGCCGATTGGACGGGCGGCGGCGATGTCGACATTGCGCTCATCGACTCGCAGGGCAAGCGCATGAGCTGGCTCGGCGGAACCAACAGCAAAGTCACTGTGAGCGCTTCAAACGCCACCGGCTCAAGCTCCGAAACGCTCGGCTTCCTCGGCCTCGGTTCGGGCAGCTACATCATTGAAGTGTCCCGCGCTGCCGGCACCGACGTGAACGTTCCCATCTCCGGCGACGTCACCATCGTCATGCCCGGCGGCGGATCACGAAAGGTACACTTCAACCTCAACGGCGCGCGCACCGAAATCGGCACGGTCCGCGTCTTCTTCGAGTCAAAGCTCGTCCCCGTATCCGGCGGCTTCGGCGGCTGGCCCAGGTGACATCACTCCAAAACGGCGGCGCGCGTCGCGTGTGACAACGCGTGAATGCCGCCGCCGCGACGCTCCGCCCAAACGCGTGTGAACGCGACCCCCAAAAAGAAAATCTGCGCCGTGTAGTTCATCCACAAAAGCAGCATCACGAGCGCCCCACCGTCGCCGAACGTGTCATCGGTCGCCTTGTGGCTCAGATAAACGCTCACAAGCATTGTCCCGATCGAAAACAAAAGCGCCGTGACAAGCGCCCCCACCCAAAGATCGCGCCACGCGATCGCTGCATCGGGCAAAAACTTTAAGATCGCCGCAAACAAAACCGTCACCACCGAAAACGAAAGCAACACCTCGGCGACCTGCAAGAGCACCGAAATCTGCGCCACAAACGCGAGCCGCCCCATCATCACTGGCAAGACCACTTTGCCCACCACCGTTGCGAGCAGCAGCACTTCCACAAACACCACCACTGCGAGCGAAACCACAAAGCGCCGCGCCTTCTGAACGATCGTTTCTTTCACCCCGAGCGCCGCTTTCGGCTCCACACCCCACAAGTGATTGATCGATCGACGCAGCAGTGAAAAGAGCCGCGTCGACATGTACACAAGCACCAACACGTGCAGCGCTCTCGTGCCGATCGACCCCTCAAGTGTACTCCCCTTCAACAACTCCCCGAGCGTTGCGGCACCGTCGCGCCCCACCCAACGCGTCAGCTCATCCACAATTTGCACGCGCGCCGTTTCTTCACGCGCACCGAGACGAGCCACCGAAAGCGCAATGAACAACACCGGCAACACCGACAAGAGCGAATAAAACGCCACCGACCCCGCCAGCAGCGCCCCACTTCGCCGAACAAAAATCGACCCGGCCGCCACCAAAATGTCCCCAAAACGCCGCGCCCGAATTGCCAACGAAGGCCGCACCGTAGAGACAGCCGATTCAGATCCCGGTAGCTCCATCACGCCCCCGCTCGATCGCGCGCCTCACCCGGTGCTTTGCCCGTCCACCGTTTAAACGCGCGCGTGAAATTCGCCGTGTCCGAATAACCCACCGCCGTCGCGATGGCGTCGATCGTCAACCGCCGATCTTCAAGCAACACAAGCGCCTTGTGTTTGCGTGCGCCGTCCGACAAATCCGAAAATGTCGTTTTTTCCTCGGCAAGCCGCCGCTTCAATGTGCGCGCCGAAACGCGGAGCAACTTCGCAACTTCTTCAAGCGAGAGCGTTGGATCGTCACGCAACACAACGCGCACTTTCCCAAGCACCGTTGCGCTTTCACCAAGCGCCGACAACTCGCGTTCACATTGCTCGCGCGCAAGTTTCGTAGCCGCCGGATCCGCGCTCACAATCCGCATCGACAACGCATCGCGCGGAAACACAGCTCGGTTGGCCGGCTGATCGAATCGAACATTTTTCAACGCCGGCACGGCCGTTTTGAACTTTTGAAAATACGCCGGCTCCGGGTGACTCAAATCGAGCCGACCACCAATCGGTTTGCCCACCAAACTCTCGCCGATCAAAGCCAATCCAATAAACAACGTCGTCGCCAAAAACTCCCGCAGCGGCCCGAGCGGAACGTTCTCTTCCAAAAACACCGACACCACATCCCCGTCGATCCGCGTCACAAGCGCGATCGCCTCCGTGCGCGTTCGGCTGTACCTCTCGGCGAGTTCAAGCGCTTCACCAAGCGTGCTCGCCGTCATCGCCGCAAACCCCAAAAAACCGTGCCACGAAACACGCGTATGCAGCCCCGCGTAGTAACAGAGCCCCGGCTCGCCGGTGAGCGTTTCAGCCCTTTGAACAAGCTGCAAAAACGTATCGAGCGGCACCCGCGCACGCGGCTCTTCAAGCATCGCCACTGTCAGATCGAGCCCGCGCAACACCTCCCCCGCCGACACACGAAATCGCCCGCACAGATCCACAATCTCGCGCGCATATCCGGCCGGCAGAGATGCTGAAGGGTTGAGCTGCGTTGTCACTGCTCCGCCAGAGTTCTAAAGTTGGCCCCAAATGACAATAACAAGGCCCCACGTGACCTAACGCTCCCAACCACAAAGCGCCATTGTGAACGTGGAGCCCCCGCACCGAGGAGAACGAACAAGTGGTAACATTGGAATCAAACTCCCCCGTCACAAACGGCGCCGCTCAATCAAACTCCATTGTTCGACGCAAAGTCGACTTTGACTTTGACCCGCAAAAAGTCCCCGTCAATTATTATGGGGACGACCCCATTCAAACCCTTGTAATGACCGCCCTCAGCAACGTTTTCCCCGAGGGTGAGCGCTTCTTTGTCGACTCTGTCATGTATTACAAAGAGGCTTTTGAAAACGATCCAGAATTGTCCGAAGCCGTAAAAGGATTTGCCGGACAAGAAGGTTACCACGCTCGCGCACACACCGCATTCAATACTATGGCACGCGCCCAGGGTTTGGAAGTGGCCGTCGATCTCGAACGCAAAGTAAAACACCTCCTTCGTTTTCGAAAAAAGGACGCTCCACCTGAAGCTCGACTCGCTGTCACCTGTGCCCTTGAACACTTCACTGCCATCATGGCCGAACAACTCCTCACCGACGAAGAACATCGCAATCGACTCCACCCCTCCGTTCGTGACTTATGGGTATGGCACGCTCTCGAAGAGAGTGAACACAAAGCCGTCGCATTCGATGTATTCAATCGCGTTTGCGGCTCGTACGCTGTTCGCGCCCGCGTTATGATCCTCACCACCCTGTTTTTCGTGGGCTTCGTCACCTACAGCCACCTTCGCATGTGCAAAGCGCGCGGAGTCCTTGGAGACGTTCGCGGCCATTTGCGAAACATTGATTATCTCTGGATCCGAAAAGGCCTGTTCCGCAAACTCATCCCGGCCTACCTCGACTATTTCCGCCCCAATTTTCACCCCAACAGCCGCAATACCCATTCTCTACTTCACAGCTGGCGAGATCGCCTGTTTGGCGAAACCGGCACTCTCCGCAACGCCCTCAGCTTGTCCTAACACGAGCGATAACGTCGTGGCTGTTATCGCTTGATTTGGGCGTAGTCCCTCTGCCACTGTCCCCTGAATGCCGTCCCTTCAGAACCTTGTCGCCGCCGAACATCAAACGTGGGATGACCCGGTTGTTGAAAAGGCCATCTTCGGTTTTTCAGATCCCGAACTCGTCGCCAATGCCTTCTCTTCGTATTGTGCAAACGTCCTCGGCTCCCCCATCGCCAACGCCTTCTTTTATCGCGTGAGTGTTGCCTGCGTTGCGGGTGTACACCTCGCCGATGGGAGACAAGCGGTTATCAAAGCTCAAAACGGCGGCCGACGAGCCGACTACCTCGCTGCCTGCATCGACTATCGAAAGCAGCTCGCCCAAACAGGCTTTCCATGTCCAACCCCCCTCGCTCCCCCTGAAAAGCTCAACGGTGCGTGGTTTACAAGCGAAGAGCTTTTAACCCGAGGCTCCCCGGCAGACGCCCACGATCTCCCCATTCGCCGCAGTATCGTTTCTGCCCTCGCTCAACTCGAAACGTTTTCTACCCATTTCCCAACCCCGAACGCTTTGGCAGAGCGTGGTTTACAGGTTTGCCCCCGGACCGCGTTTTTCCCAAGCCTCACACCCCTTTTCTCAACTTTGAAACCACAGCCCAAGGCGCTGAATGGATAGAAACATTTGCCGCCCGCGCGCGTGCACAAAACACCGCCTATAGCCATCCTCGCATGGTTGGTCACTTTGACTTTCGCATTGAACACCTGCGTTTTGAGGGCAACAAGATCGTCGCGTCGTTTGACTGGGACAGCCTGCATTATGAGTCTGCGGCCGTCCTCATTGGCACTCTCGCTCCCCACTTCACCGCAGACTGGCAACGTGACAACATTGTTCGAGCCCCGTCTATTTTAGAAATGGAAAACTTCGTCACCGAATTTGAAGCCGCGCGGAGCGCCCCGTTCACCAAAGACGAACGCAGACTCCTCTCCGCCGCCTGTGTGTACGCAATGGCCTATACTGCCCGGTGCAATCACGCTCTCAACTCCCGCGAAGAAGGCTGGAACGGTGACCTCCGCCCCCTCCTCCGAACACACGGCAACCGGTTATTGGAACAAGGCCTTTAACCCCCTGAATGCCCTATTCCGGCAGGCAAACACCTTTTTTTATTTCAAATGCCAGCCGCCCCGCAGTCAACTCGTTTATCATATAAAGTATACCGCCCCGTCATTTCTTGTTTGAGAAGAGTGGTAGATCGTTATCAACCCCCACCGGTTCTTCACGCAAAAGACCGGGGTCATCGTTTTTTACACTCCCCACCCTGCGCGACGCCTTTTGCACCACAAGCATTGAGTTGGGCGCCGGCGTCAGCAGAGAAAACGCTTCTGTCGGAGAAGCGTTTAACCAAATATCCACTCCTTCTTTCGTGAGCAGCGCCGGCATGCGATCGTGAATTGGGCCCACCACATCGTTTGCCGCCGTGGTAACGATCGCAAACGTCCTTATCGCAGCGCCCGTGACCTGATCGCGCCACGTTTCATAGAGTCCCGCCAATCGCAGAATTTTTCATTGGGAGGATGAAGCCAAAAAGGCACTTTCGCCTTCCCTTCTCCCTGCCATTCATAAAAACCGTTGGCCGGAACAACACACCTCCGAGAGACAAAAGCATCTCGAAAAGCCGGTTTTTCGCGCACTGTTTCGGCCCGCGCATTGAGCTGTCGGGCCGCCCCCGACAAGTCTTTTGCCCAGTGGTTCACAAGCCCAAATCGCGCGGGAATCAACTCCGGCAAGTGCTGTTTTTCGCGCAGAATCAAAACACCGTCGGTGGGAGCAATGTTGTAGCGAGGCCTGTACACTTCAGCCAAGTGCGGGTTAAAGGGTACACCAAACGCCTCAATTAACTCTTCGTATTCAACAGCGAGGGTATACCGGCCGCACATGGTAGTCGTCCCTTATACCATTTCTTTGTGGGGCCCGCGCGCCAACCACTCCGTAAACGCTTGACGGCGTTGCCTCGCTTGACAAGAGTACGCCCACCGCCCCGTGACTTCCCCTTTTTCACACCACCAATTTGGCCGCATTGAACAGATCATCGCTGACTTTTACGAGTGTGAAACACCCCTCTCCAATGCTGAACTCCTTGAGAGTTTCGCGCTTCTCGGTGCCGGCGCCGCCGGTGCCAAAGTGGTAGGTCAGGCTCAGCACGAGTATGTCCCCCACGGCGTCACCCTTGTGGTTTTTCTCGAAGAATCTCACATCCTCGTGAGCACCTGGCCAGAACACCACTTTGCCATTGTTGAAGTGCTGCTTTGCAACGACACCATGAATCCCGAAGACGTGATCAATGTGTTCGTACAATCACTCAGGCCCAAACACATTACTCAACACCGCGTTCCCCACACAGCGGTGGCTCCGATGCACGGCGCCCCTTGACACGCGCGCATAGGCGTTGTTGTGTCCCGCCGTTGCCGATAAGCCTTTTTTGGCACACCACGATCGAGGGACCATGCTCGCTCTTTTTCGCTCTTTTCGCCGCGTTGCACTCGTAACAGCGGTCAGCGTCTTTCTAACCTCCGCGTGTGGTGGAGATCCGGCGCCGGTAAAAGCGGCCAACGACGGCCAGGGAGACACGCCCGCTCCCACCGTTTCCGCAGCCGCAAGCGCGGCCCCCGCTTTACCTCCTCCCCCTTCCACAAGTGCAGCTCAGCTCGACAGTGCACCCCCTCCGCCGCCCGGCGGCGCCGACACAGCGGCACCGGCGGTGGCCACACAACTGCCCGCCGGGCCCACCGCCGACGGCGCTTATATGTTCCGCCGCAAAGCCCCTGCCGTGGGCGCCAAAGTGCTTGAAAAAGAGGTCAAGCTCATGAACATGGCGCTTCAGATCTCTATTGTAAAAGGCAAAACAGAAAAAACGTCCATCAACGAAAACTCCACCACCGAGCGCACTGTGGAGGTGATGGCCGTATCCAACGACGTTGTTACCAAAATCAAAGTCACCTACAAATCCTACGAAAAAGCCAAAAAGAAAGACGGTAAGCCCGAACCTTCCAAGGTAAATCTCACAGGCAAAACCTACATTCTTGAGGCGAAAGACGGCGCGGTCACAGTGAGCACCCAAGGTGGGGCGGCCGCACCTGAAGAAGAAGCCAAAGCCGTTAAGAAAGACTTCAAAAACTTTGGCAAGGGCGACAGCATGAGCAAGGCCCTCCCCGACAAACCCATCCGGGTGGGTGACCGGGTAGACTCCATTGCGCAGGCCTTTTCAGATCGCTTTTCAGAAGACGATTCAGGCAAAGAAAAAGCAACTGTAGAAAAAGCTGTCGTTACCTTTTCCGCTGTCAAAGACACCCCGGGTGGTAAGGTCGGCGTGTTTGACTACTCGTTTGACCTTGCCATTGACAACGGCCTCATGATTATTCGCATGCCCATCAAAGGTCAGGCCGAACTGCGAATGGAAGATGCCATGCCCACGGCCGTCAACATGAAGTCGCCGATCAATGTCAGTTCGCAGGGCGGCTCCATTACAGGCTCGGGCGATGCCAACATGAGTCTTACCCGTCAACCCAAGTAGTCTCTACTCTTCGGGGTCGGGCGGCAGACACGAATATTTGCACATATTCTGAGCGCAGTACCAATTCGAAGCGCAGGGCCCTGTGGGTAGATTCTGCAGCCAACAATCGGGCGTCTCACCGCACCACGCGCCGCTTTCTGTCCTCAGCAAACTTACCCAATTGGGCGTACCCACTTTGTTCATACGCAGCACGTTGCCGGTAATATAAAACTGGTAGTTTTCCAGACTCCGGTCTGTGTCTGGGTAAAACGAAACGTACGACCCTCGATCGCGATACCAAACGGTATAGTTCCCGTTCTCCTCCACAGGTGGACATGGCGCCGCGAAACAGGCCACCACACCCGCGCGGTGATAGGTGCCGTCCGTCATAAACGTTACCACGGTAGGCTGCCCCACTTCAGGTCGACCGGTGCGGAAGGTGCCGATCATCGCCTTTGGGACGGCTGCAATCTCCGCCGCCTCTTCGGCCACATCGTCAAAATCTTCGGACTCCACAGGTGAAGCGCACGTTGAAGTGCCCATCACAAGCGTGGGAATCAGCGCCAAAAGTGCCAGGGTTGTGCGGAGCATAAACTCCTCCTTTCCAACCTGGTCAAATTCAAAACACTCGCACCAGGCGAAGTGCCGTCAACTTGGCTGCCAAAATTCGAGCATCACGCGTGCCAACAAGCGCTCAATTGCACACAGCTGAATTCACCACTCAGCGACATGATAGAATACGGACTGTAATCAATCGCGCGATCGATTTTCGTCCATCGCTGCCCACGTGAAAAAAGAGCCGCCTCGCCCTTCGACCCGGTACCGCCCGCCTGAGGTGGCACCCGTTCGCACAGAATTGGTACCACTTCACCAAAAAGTTTGCTAAGAGGCCGCCCGTGACGTTTTGCCAAACGGCCATCGCGGCCGGGCGGCGGGTTTGGACCGGTGCATTGTCGAAAAAGCGCCGCCAAACCTTGGAGGAGTGGCCGAGTGGTCGAAGGCAGCGGTTTTGAAAACCGCCGTACCGAAAGGTACCAGGGGTTCGAATCCCTTCTCCTCCGCTGAATTGGGGGCTCAGCGCGGCTTTTCAGGCACACCCTTCGGGGCCGCAGGCCGCCCCCTCAGAAAGTACGTCGGGCGCGGCCGCCATTTCATCCCACGCCTTTTTGAGCGCTTGGGCAAACAGCTCCGCGGGCTGCGCGCCCGACACGGCAACTTTGCCATTCAGGATGAAAAACGGAACTCCTCGTATTCCAATCTCGCGCGCCGTGCCTTCATCCTCCCGCACGTCGGAAGCAAACTGATCGCTTTCAAGAACGCCCGCCACGAGGTCCGGGTCAAGCCCCACCGAAGCGGCCAGTTGCACAAGCGTTGCTCGCTCGCCCACGGCCTCACCCTCACAAAAATAAGCGCGCATTAAACGTTCTTTCATTTCATTCTGACAGCCCTTTTCAGCCGCGAAATGCAGCAGGCGATGCGCATCAAACGTATTTCCAGGCCTGATTTTTTCAAAGTCCATATTCAGCCCGTCGCCTTTGGCAACTCCCACCATCCGCCGAATCATCCCTTCGGCCTCACCCACCGACGACCCGTATTTTTTGGCGAGGCGGGCAGCGTATGAAACGGTCAGATCGATATTGCGAGGCGCCGCGGGATCCAACTCAAACGAATGCCAGCGAACCGTCACATTGTCTTTGTGGGCAAAACCCGTGAGCGCTGCTTCCAATCGGCGTTTTCCAACGTAGCACCACGGACAGGCCACATCGGACCAAACATCAATCTGAAGATTCTTCATTGCATCCTCGCCGGTTACCTTACCATGAATTGATACACGGACGACACCACTTCCTCGGCCACATGCCCAGCCTTTGTGTACTCTTCAGGGCGGCTTTTCCCCTCCCCCGCAACAAAGAGATGGTTCAAGCTCTCGATCCAGCAAAACTCCGACGCCGGGCTACCAGACAAGGCATTTTTCCAAAGGTCAAAGTCTGCCCGGCTCACGTGGTAATCGCGCCCACCTTGAATGAGCAGCGTACGTTTCCCGGTGGCGCGCAGCGTTTGGGCAGGATCATACCCACGCAGGTCCAACCAATAGGGGGCGGGTAGGTTGAGGGGTAGATCGGTTGGAGGGGTGTCTCGGGTGGCGGCCGCCAAGCGTGCCACTCGCTTCTCCATGTCAGCAATGGCGGCTTCCGCAGCTTCAGGCGACGTTTGAAGGGGTAACAGGTAACGGTATTGCTCCAATATCAATTCTTCAAGAGGACGGGCATTGCCTGCCAGCACGATCACCCCACAGACGCCGGGCATTTGTTGAGCAATGCGGGGAGCAACATACCCACCCAAACTGTGACCCGCAACAAACAGCCGCGCCGGATCTACCCTAGGGAAAGTTTGTAAAAAGTGGAGAGCGGCAACCGCATCTTGAACCGTCTCTTCTGCCACCGTCAGATCCATCCCCAACGATGCGAGGGAGCCGGGGCTGATTTTGGTGCGCTTTTCGTACCGCAATACCGCCACACCCCGCGACGACAAACCGAGCGCAATGTCGCGCAGAGGTCGATTGGCCATGACCGTGCCGTCGCGATCATGCGGGCCTGAACCGTGGACCAATACCACCGCGGCAAAAGGCCCTTGTCCGTTTGGAATACTAATTGTACCCGGTAAAGCACCAAGGGGAGCTTCAAACGTGACTTCTTTTTCTTCAAACTTTAAACGGTCAACATAAGGTGCTTCTGTAAAGGCGTCCGGGCGCGAAACCGGGCTGAAAAACAACCCCGTAACCAACTCTCCTTTGGGCCGCCACACCACTCGAACGGCGAGATTGCTCCGCTCAAGCCGCACCAACACAACCGCAACGGTCACCTCCCCTTCTGACTTCGAATCTACCTTCTCAATCGACTCAAACGCACCAAACGCGGTTGTTACCTGACGCCACACTTCAGAAAGGCGCGGAGCGGGAAGCGCCGCGCGCATGGTTTCGTCAAAACGGCTCGTTGCGTCTTCGGACCGGTCCGATGCCAAGTGGAGCACCAGCTCGCGCGCTCTGTCTTCCAACACCATAAGCCGACCCTACCTCATCTCGGCGGGCGCGCCAGCCAAACTTTTTAGCCCAAAATCCAATCAGACCAACTTGCCCACGCACAGTGAAGGGAGAGGCGAGAAGCCACTTCTTCGGTGCTGAACGTTGAAGAACTACCCCACAGTGATCTGAAATCAAAGTCTGTGCCGAGAGCAGCGGCGATCCGAAAATGCTCGGCCAGCGTGGGCACCATCGTAGGCGTTGATTTGGCCAAGAGGGCGTTGACAAACACCATATCGGGAAGCTTGGGCCAAACCGCGTGCAGCCGTGCAGCTTCCCGCTGAGCGGTGGGTAGATCGGCTGCCCGCATTGCCGCTCGCATTGTCAGGGTATGGTAGATCGGGTCCAGCGAAGCGGACCTAAGCGGTAGAATCGGCCAAGCCGAAACATAAGCTTCCTCGGCATTCACCAACTCGCGAGCGAGTGCTGCCGGAGGTTGAATAAGTTCCGTCTCGGACGACTCGGCTGTGGAAAAGGCACGCGACAAGGGTAGAAAAACCTGAATGGACGGCTGTTCATTGGGTAGTTGAACAGCGGTGATCACTGTGACTCGACGCTCCAATGTACAGGCGATCACCGTGGAGCGACCCATTGAACTCTCCCAAGCGGCCGCAAAGGTTCCGATGGGTATACTGGCAATTCCAAAATACAACCCCGGCACCCCCGTGGAAGGCTCCATATCCACGGCTACTTTTCCGGCCGGAGTCCACAAGTGAGCATTGGGTAGATCAGGCGCGGCGATCACAAGAAAAACCTGGGCAGTTCCAACTATTTCTGGACCAAAAACACCTGTTGGAAAAACGCGTGTTCCATCTCCCGAAGCGGCTTTTACAGCCAACATGGCGAGCCACAATGGTAGACGTTGATCCCATATCGGCCCAAGCTGTTCAGAGGGTACAAACGCACGTCCGCCCGTGACTCCTGTCAGCGCGGCCCTGATTCCTGTGGCCGCGGGCGGTGAGAGTTGAATTGTTTCCGGCTTGTCGGGAAATACATCCAGCCGGCTGGTGACAACAACAATCCCTTCCTGCCATAAACGCGCTGTGTATCTGCCGGGAAGCAGTCTAGCAAAAAAGCTCGTTTTCCCAGGCTCCGATCGCTCTCGAACTTCACCGTCGGCGTCTACCACATCGGCCGATGTGCCCGATGGAAGTTGAATGGTCACTCCCACCATAAAGACCTGTTGACCTACCCTCGGCGGTGTTACCAAACCATCTTCAAAACTATCGGGAGAAATGCCTGAAGTGGAGTTTGTATCGCCGTTCGACGGGCGGACGCGCCCACCCGGTAACGAAAGCACCACAGCATTCAGGTCAACCTTCCGAGGTTCAAACAAGTCTACCATTAAAGCGGTGGGCTCCACTTTGTACAAAGCCGAACCGGCCACAGTGGGAGGCAACACTTCTACAGTATATGTTCGGGGAGTCAGTTCAAGTGTACCCTCACCATTGTTGAGTGGCACCGACGCCACCACCATGTCTTCCAAACTGGCAGTGGCCTGGCACACATCTCCCGCTTCTATACCAACCACTCGCAGCACACATGTCTCTTTGGGAGGTGCACCCTGCCCCCTTAGATAGACCGCTTTTAGAAGCCCCTCCGAAGTTCCACGACCCCACTTAAACGGCGGTGGAGTCAGCTTTTCGCCCATAGCGTGCACAAGCGAGTCAAACGTCACCACCAGGTTGCCCTTGCGCCAAGTCCGAGCGCTACCCCGCCCTCTCAGCGAGTGCAGCAATAGATTGGTAAAAGGGGAAGGTGCAACTGTTGTTTCACCGGGACGAGCGGCAAACAAAGCCATTTGGGTAGACTCACCGACGGTGGGATCAAACGGCGCATTCAGACCAACCTCCCCACCGCTCAAAGCAGCGCCTGCCAAACTGTTTCGACAACAGTCGAAGAAGAAATATTGCTCGCACGGCCCCATAGGCCGAAGCCACTCAACGATCGAGAACGCGCGCAGTGTTGGGCCGAGATTTTCAGGCCCCTTAAAGTTTTCAAGGACAAGCACGTCTTCGAGCATGCCGCCGAAATTTTGTTGAAATGAAAAGCCGTGGCCGGAAAAGAAAAAGAACAACCGCCCCTGGGTAGGCCCGCTTTGGCGCATTGCCATGAGTGAGTCGACAATTTCATCCCTGCGAGCGGGCTGGGCGTTGGGATGACTTGTTGTGGGCCCCAAATGCAGGGCAATTTCGCTGGGCGGCAGCCCTTCATCATCAATCAACCATTGATAAAATGCGATTGCGTCGGCCACCGCGCCGGGAACGTCGGCGGCCGAGGCAATCCCGGCGCGGATTGAAGGGTATTTTTCAATACCAATCACAATGGCTTTCATTTGAAAACTCGCCATTCAAAAACTACCCAAAACGCGCCCTTCCAAAGTCGGCGCTCTGACGGGTAGGTTGTGTACATCAGCGGCTCACCCAATCTGAAAAGCCGGAATGTGGCTGCGCAACGTGGACTCATTTTTGGCAGTGCTCAACAAAACCGCATTGTTTCTGAGCGCAAAATCCCCCGAGGAATGAATGGCAATGACCTTTTGGGTGGATAGGTCAACAATCGCCGAGCCCGAACTTCCGCCGGTTGTACTCGCATCGTGAAATATCATGTCACTGTCGGTGCCAAGCACAATGCCGGGTGAAACACGTTTTACACCAAATTTGTTTTCAAACATGAGTTGTGACCACGAAGGGCTGCGCGAGTCTTTGAGCGGGTGTCCAATGGCAACAATGGCCGACGTCTCGCTTGGGGTAGAAGTCCAGTCCAAGGGTAGAGCGCCCATGGGGCCACTTTCGGCGAGTTCCAAAAGCACCAGATCGCGGGTTCTGTCGGGATGGCGTGCCAACTCGCCTTTAACAGCAATGGGTTTGGCGCGCTCGGTCATGTTGTGTTCCAAGTCAAAGCGCACCACCATATCGTGCACTTTGCGACCCGCGT
The DNA here is from genome assembly GCA_016712345.1 of Polyangiaceae bacterium. Lineage (GTDB taxonomy): Bacteria > Myxococcota_A > Polyangia > Polyangiales > Polyangiaceae > JADJRH01. Next base: position 4,102,855 of record JADJRH010000001.1, on the reverse strand, counting down.
CGTGAATTTGGTCCATCACGTGGATGTTGGTGGCCACTACCCGGTCGGCCACCAAAAAACACGTGGCCATACCAATGCGCGAAGGTGCACCTCCCCATGCGCCCGGGGGGCTTTTATAAGCGATAGAACCCACTCCCGGCAGAAGCGATTCTACCGCTTTTTTCAGGTCGGCCGGCCAATCCAGAAAAGCGGCGGCGTCGAGCTTGTCATTTTGAACAAGAACCGCCGGCCTCATGAATCGAATGCACTTTTCAAGCGCTTTCAGGTCTTCGGGGTTGGGTAGATCCGACGCTGACGGAACCCTCCCTTCCCTTGCCATTTCTTGAATGGCGCGAATGGCATCGACAGCCCGCTGGGCAGCCGTTTCATCCACTTCAGCGTTGGCTTGTTTGGCCGCGGCGACATCGGTGAACACAATCGCTTTGCGATGCTGAATGGCATCTACCAGATGGTGCGTGCCAAATGCGCTTTCTACCTGAGCGAGCCAAATGTCCGGGTTCACATTTGGCAGCGCCACAGGAGCCGCTTCACGAGTGGTCATAACAGCTCTTTTTCGTGAAGGACTGTGCCGTCGGCGGCATGAATGCGCTCCACGATCTGCCGGTCAACAAGTTCAATGGAGGCCCACCCGTGGGGCCCATATTTGAGCGGCGCATCTGTCACATACGGATTGGAACCATCTAATACAGCCGACCGCGGTGCAACATCGGTTGCGGCAAGCACTCTGAAACTGGACCCGTCGCGATTGGCCTGCGCCAGCGGATATCCCGAAAAGTCTTTTCGGAAATAAGGATACCCAGAATGCCCGATTAACCTCCCCCACATCTGCCATTCACGATGTTTTTCGTACACCATACAACGGTGTTCGTGCCCCCAATACCAGGCGAAAATGCGCCCTGTCGAAAGGAACGGCCTGAGTTTTTTAATCAGCTTGGGCCCCTGCGATTCGAGCACCGAAAACGGCTGATGGTGAGAAAAGAGCACCACTTTGCGATTGCCCGCTTGAGCAATGAGCCCGGCAAGCCACTCTACCTGACCACCGTGAAGGTCGTGTTCTGAATAACCGGTGTCGAGTCCAACGAGCAAAAAGTAGTCGTTTTGAAGGGCGAAAACGCTCGAAGGTTGTTTGAATTCGGGCAACACATGATCAAAGTAGCCTTCACCGCCTGAGTACATTTCGTGATTGGCATTCACCGCGCGGTGAAGCGCTTTTGGCAACTTGGGCCAATACGCCAAAAAGCGCGACTTTACCTCTTTGTGATTGCCCGCATAATAAATGTCACCGAGGTGCACAACAACATCGTAAGCGGGATTGGCCTTCTCAATGGATTGGGCACACACCGGGGCGCCGTAAAGCCCGCTGCCCCAATCACCCATAATCGCAATGCGCGCAGAATTGCCAATGACATCTACACCCGTGGGCGGCGGCAAAAATGGCCTTTTTTGAAGCCTCTTTATCCAATCACGCAGAAAACTCCCCACCCAACCGCCGATGTCGTGGTCGTCAAACTTCACCTCAAAGTTGTTGTTTTTGAGCGGTTCGAGCTTGCCTGTTTCAAGCCCCTTGTCAGCCATATAGGCCAAAAGCAGTGACGCTGCCTGACTGTCAGGGACAAAAAACACTCCCGGTGTTCTGTCCGCTACGGCAATTTCACCAATTGCCTTTTGGAGCTGCGACATCATCACCATTCGCTGGAGTTCATCAATGTCTGACAGATCTTCGGATACAGGCTGTACTTGCGCCGGAGGGGCGCCTGCAACGCCCATAGGGTCGTCCCCCGCGCGGGCCACAAGCGGATTGTCGCCCGCTTCCTCGTTCCGAAGGAAACCGGCTTCCGCAGCCGATTGAAGATCGATGTTTTCAAGAAGGGAGGCCAAACCTCGGTACGAAACAATCACCTGCCCGGGCGTCGGCGTGCTCATGATTCACCTCTTTGTTGTTGAGAACGTCCCTCAGCATTGCGCCGTCACGCGCATTGCAACTGCAAGGTTGCCAGAAGGATGAACCTGAACGCAAGCTGCATTCTTCGAGAGTGTGATAGCGTTGCTATCACGAGCGAAGTCAGACTTTTTTTCCGGTTGAGAACGCGAGATCCTCTCCCTCCCGAGCCGCCGTGCTCGTAGACTGCCTCTGTCATGCCCAGCACGCAGACAGCCCGCCTTGGTGATTGCGTCGGAAGTTTGGCCAAGCAAAACGGCTTCGCGGATTACAAAAAAATCTACGATGACCCCGCAAACGCCACGCTGAAAACCAATCGAAAAAATCCCAACGTGCTCGCCGAGGGCGACTCGGTGACCGTGCCCGATCGCGAACTAAAAGAAGTCGACGCGGATGCGGGCAAAAGTCACAAGTTCAAAGTCAAGGTGCTTGAAACACTTCTGCGCATTGTTGTGCAGGATGATGCCGCGGCGGCCATCGCCGACAAAAAATACAAGCTCACCGTGGGCACGGCCACGTTTGAGGGAAAAACCCCCGCCGACGGAAAAATCGAACACCCCATTGAGGGCGACGCAAAAACCGGCACGCTCGAACTGTGGCTCAAAGAGGGCGACGGGATCGAAGGGTTTAAGTTCGACCTTGAACTTGGGTCGCTCGAACACGAATCAAAAGATCGAGCCTGCCAGGCGCGTCTCATCAACCTCGGATTTGACACCGGTAGCACGAGTGGCACTCTCGACGACGCCACCAAAGACGCCATTCGAGGCTTTCAAAAGAAAAACAGCATTACGGTCAATGGCAATCTCGACAATGCAACACGCGACAAACTCCGCACGTTGCACGAAGGGGCCTGAGCCATGCGGGTCGCGCGAACTCAAAAAGATCTTCCGCACAAAAACACACTCGTACTGCGCAAACTGAAAGTGTACTTTCAGCGGTTCCCCGGCAAAGGTGGAACCGACGCCGACCGCGCAATCAACGACGTTGAGTACATCCTACGGGCCGGCGGCCGCGTGATCGACAAAGGAAAAACCGCGGCCGATGGGTCGATTGAAATGATCGTGCCGACGGGTGTACCCATTGAGTTGGAAGTGTTTGGCACCAAATACGATGTGAAGGTGCACCCCTTTATGGAGGCTGAAAACACAGCCAAAGGCGCCCAAAGGCGCCTGTCCATGCTCGGATATGAACTGGGCAATCCCGATGGTAACGTGGGTGAAAAAACCGATCGGGCAACACTCAACTTTCAAGCCGATCAGAGTCTCGAACCCGACGGTGTATTTGGATCAAACACTGAGTCTAAGCTCAAGAGCGAATTCGGAGAATAACCGTGGCAATTCCGCTTTCGATCTATAACGAGCGACGCGTGGTAATGGTTCGATGGAAGCGTGCACGAACCGGCGATCCCCACCGTCATTATCCCGATGTTGATGTTCGCGGCACAAAAACGCCTGAGTTTGCGGCGATCATCGGCATGATGCAAGACCGCGAAGCGTACGTAAAAATGGAGCGCGAAAACATTGACAACGCCGCTCCTCTCTTTGCGGTAAGCAGCGACGCCGCCAAGCTTCAAGTGCTTGAACCGGCGGGCGGAACAATACCGTCGGGCGCAGACACCATTATCAAGTTAAAAGCGCTTACCGGTGGCAACCCCACTGAAGTGCACCTTGAAATTCGATTTGGCAGTACCACCGGGCCAATTGTCAGCCGGCTTCTTGTGCGTTGTTATACTCGGCGCCGCGTTACAATTACCCCGCACGTGGTCACTATTCACGACGGCACGGGCGCGGGCGGAACAGCCAGCGTCGCCAATGTCGCCAACATTATGACTCATGTGCAGGCGATTTGGCGCCACTCTGGAGTGGAGTTTACGATCGGCGCCACCCAAAACGAAACTCTCAATCTGGCAACGGTGGATATCGTTTCACACACACCGTTTCCCGGCGAACTTCAAACATTGCTCGCGACCAACTGGGTAGCCAACACCATTAACGTTTATTTCGTCAGACAAATTGGCACCGGTAACTTCCTCGGATTCGGCTTCAGCCGACCCACAGCCACCGGACTTGGAACCAACCCGGGTATTATTCTCGGCGACCAAACGGCGAGTGGAATGATCCACGATACAGCGTGGGCCGGCAATGACTTGGCGCACGAAGCGGGGCACTTCTTTCAACTCTGGCACCCCAATAACCAACAACCGCCCAACCAACGTGAAGACACGTGGTCGCGGCGCATGTTAATGCACAATCACAATCTCCAGGGTGCCCACGGAAACTGGAAAGACAACAACAGCTATGGCTCCGTCGGGGGCAACGCTCGCCGAGGGGGCCTCGTTACTCACAAACACATCACCGGAATTGCCACCGACAATGAAACGCGCACCGCTCGGGGCGCAATCGTCTCCGGGCCTTATTAACAGCTGAAAGTCGGCCATGACAGCGAACCTTCAAACAATCATGGATCGCGTTCGAAACAAAGATTACGCGGTTCAAAATGAGGCCAAAAAAGCCGGAGGATCCGCTGTTGCCGGGCTTTCGGGTTTGCTTCGCGACCCAGATGAAGAGGTTCGCCAACTCGCTGTATACTGCCTCTCTGCCACCGGCGACACAAGCGCCGCCGGGGCCCTGTCGTCCGCCATTTTCGACAGCGACCCTCAGGTGGCAATGGCCGCAGCAAAAGGCCTCATGGACGTCGCCACCCCCGCAGATGCACCAACGCTGAAAAAAGCGCTCGGCGCTCAACCCGACGGCCTTGTTCGCCGTCAGATTGCGCTCGTTCTCGGACGCATCGCATCGCCCGCAGACCTTCCAGAGTTGAAGAAACAGTGGGAAGGAGAACTGGATGGGTCCGCAAAACAGGGGCTCACGGCGGCGCTGTCCAAAATGGGTGATCGCGACGCGCAGGATGCCTTCAAAAAAGCCCTCGCAGGCGCAATTGGTGTGTCTCGTCTGCCCTATCTAGAACTGGCAGAATACATTTCTCAACCATGGCTCCTAAAGCCGCTCAAAGGCGTTCTCTCCGACAGACACGACGTCGTTCGTATTGCCGTTGACGGTATAGATGACATGCCCCAGGCCCTTCGAACGTGTGATCTGGGGGTGGTACTCATTGCTGCCATCGGCGGCGGCAGGTGGTCATTTCAAGTACTCCGAAACAAAAATTTTACCACTCAACAACTGGACGAAGTTGCTCAATGGGTAGACACGCACGCGCCGTAGTCACCTTGCTCGCCGCTTCACAAAGTCGAGTCAGGTTCGCTATCACAGTCGTTTTGGCGCTGCTTGCCGCATCGGCGTGTTCTACCCAACCCCCCACGGCCGAACCTCAGTCTACCGCACCTTCACCCGAACACCGATTCACCGCTCCAGGCGGCACCGGAACAACGCCCCAACCCTCCACAGCGGTTGTCAACTCGGCCGTAACGGCGCCCCCGGTATCTCCCCCTCCCACGGGCGATTGTGACGCGTTGGCACGCCAATTTGACACGGTTCAAAAAGCGGCTTCCAACAAGTGCGCCACGGCGGATGACTGCGGGTGTTATCCCGATCTGCGGGTGGATGGTCAGCTCCTTGTCATCGACAAAACGGCGGCTCAGAGTCTCACCCTCGTGTCCAACACGTACCGCAAACAAAAGTGTCCCACCGTTTTTGCGTCCAGCGCATTGCCACCGGTTTGTTCGGCGCAATGTCAGGGCGGAAGTTGCAAATAAGTCGCCAAACCCACCAAACCTACCTTTGGGTAAGTTTGGCGGCACCTCTGCCGGCGATTCTCCTCGCCCTGTGGCTCTACTCCAGTTCAGATCTACCCACGCGCATTCTCGCCATGCACGCGGGAGGAGCCACCTTTGGAGTACTTGCCGCAAGGGGTTTGTCGGCCTTTCCCGCTCAAACGTTCAAACGTTTCTTACCATGGGTATCGGTCGCCGCATGCCTTCTGACGGGCACCACTTTTTTTGCCGAAGTGGACGGCGGCGCACAGCGCTGGCTTCATATCGGACCTTTCAACTGGCAGGTTTCAGCATCCCTCACCCCCATTGTACTTTTGGGATCGGGATGGCTCTGGTGGCAAAAAAAACCGGGAGCAGCCTTGCTCTGCGGCCTCTCGCAAGCCTTTCACCTGTATCAACCCGACGCCGGACAAGCCACGGCATTGGCAGCCGGCGTTGTGGGCCTGGCAATCACCGCCCCTCGGCCGAACGAACCTACCCATCCGTCCCGCAGCCGACGGACAGTTCGCCTCACTCTACCCGGTTTTTGGACAGCGGCCGTATTGTGTACACTTCTTGCCTACCTGACATGGAAGCGACCTGACAACTTACCCTCCGTTAAACACGTGGAAGGGATTTTGTCTGTCGCACAGGAGAGAGGCACTCACGTTACGGTGTTGGCCATTTTTGCGCTTGTTCTGGTGCTTATTGCGCCGATCTTGATGGTTAGGCCCCAGGTAAAAAACGCACAGGCCCGCTCGCTTGGAATTGTGCTCAGTTGTTATTGGGCAGGTACCCTCATTGCAGCCTGGCGGGGAAACTACCCGGTCCCGCTTTTGGGATTTGGAATTTCACCGGTCCTCGGCAGCTACCTTGGGCTGGGGGTCTTGAGCGCCCTTGTTCAACCTGAGAGCGAAGTGGGGTCCAATTCAGATTCTCCCCAAAAAGTTAAAGGTCAAAGAAGCGCTGAATCGCGGGGTGAAATTCAGACAGTCAGCCGCCCCGCAAAGGCCGTTGCCGCGGACACCGAAGAACCTGATGGGGAGGTAGCCAACCCCGATGAACCGGTGGTGATGCCCATCACCGAGTCGATCGATTTGCACCACTTCTCCCCGCGCGACATCCCTTCTGTTGTGGAAGAATACCTGATTGAAGCGCAGCGCCTCGGGTATCGGGAGGTACGGATCATCCACGGCAAGGGCAAAGGCGTTCAACGCCAACGCGTGCAAAAGATATTGTCCAAACACAGCGCTGTAGAGTCGTTTAAATCGGACGGGTTGGGTTCTACCCTGGCGGTTCTCAAAAAGAGCTGATAGCGTTCGTCGATCGTTTTCGGGCGGAGAGCCATGCTGACACACGAGCAATTGTTGGTGGTGCACCAGGCGGCCATTGACGCGGGCCTTACGCGAGAAGCTTTACTCGCCGGCGTGCCAGAAGCGCTCAAAGCCTCCCTGCCGATCTTACCTACGCTCGGCGAGCAACTGCTCACCGACATCGCAAAACTTGCCAATTACAGAACGCTTGCCGACGGCTCTCAACCAGCCCGCTTGTGGCTGTCAAACGCTGTGGCGCTCACGGCAGAACGCACTGAACAAGCCGTTTTTCAAAGCGCCTTGGGTACACTTGCAACATCACCTCATGAAATTCAGGCCACTCCGCGCGCCGCACCCAAACCTGACAAACATTGGCCACGCGATCCCTACCCATTGCTCGAACCGTGGACCCGGCGTGAAACGTTCCACGGTCGCAACGCCGATGTGCAGGCGCTCCTCTCCGACCTGTCAGAAAAAAACCTTGTTTATTGTGTACACGCACCGTCGGGCACTGGAAAAAGCTCGTTCGTGCTCGCCGGGTTAATCCCCGCATTGTGGGATCAGGGTCGAATTGTCGCGTTGGACAGAATGCCCGATGAACCGGGGCTTGTGGCTCGCCTGGTGGTTGACCTCGCAGAACTCGCCAAACATCAACACATCAATGACCTTGATCTGGAGGCATTTGTTCAACTCCTCCACAAGCTGCGAGATGTATCTAGCCAACCGCCTGTGTTGGTCATTGACCAGTTTGAAGATGCATTTCGACCGGAACGGCGCGATGAGTCTCTCAGCCGAATCGGGCCGCTATTTGCAACGTTGGCTCAAAACGCGTTGCCCCAGAACGAAGGTTTTTTGTGCCAAGTGGTGCTTGTTTACCGCCAAGAATTTCACGGCGCGGTGACCGGTTGGCTTGAAGATGTGCTCCGTCAAGCCCGCGCCAAAGGTACACCCAACGTGGCCGGGTTGCCGCGCAATTTAAAGCGGGCGCCTTTTTATCGAGAACGAGCGCTGCCTCTTTTGGCCGATCTACCCAATGCCCAAAACCCTGAAAATGCCGCGTTTGAAACATTTCTGTCCATTGTCAAGGCGCCCCTTGACCTGAAAGGCACCGACGGCACGCACTTTTACAAGTTGGCATTTGCTCCCGGCGCCGATGAACGATTGGCAAGGGCCTTTGCCAAGGCGCGCATCGCTCAACCGTGGGCCCCGCTTTCGCCTGAATTGCAAGTTATCCTCCACCAACTGGTAGAAACCGCCAAGCGCGGTGAGCCCAGATCTGACGGGTTGAGGGAGTTGACAGTTCCACCCAACGTGGAAGATCTGCTGCGCGAAGCGCTGCAAAGTCACCTTGAAAACCAGCTCAAAACCGCTTTTCAGGCCGACCCCGACAGCGCCAAAACCAGAGCGCGAGCGCTCTTGGCCCTGCGAACGTTGTGCACTGACAAAGGCCGGCGCGGGCCGGGAATTGTGCGCGAAACATTTATTGAGCAACTGGGAGAAGGAGGTGAAGCACTTTTACAGAAACTGGAGAGCGCGCGCCTGGTTGTATCTACCCATGACTCTGACCTGCTCAAGTCCAAATGTGGTGTTCCGCATGACCAATTGGCGGCCGTTATTGTTGAGTTGTTTCGCGATCCGGCCGCTCGACAACGGTATCAGGTGGATGAAAATCTGTTCGTGCTTGAAGACAACATTCGGCTGCGCGTGGAGCTTTGGAAAAAAAAGCAGGCGGATGGAATTCGATTACAAGTTACCTTTTTTGACGAGGTAAAGTCAAACCTGGCGTTTCTTCAGTGGGATGGTGAGCGCGCCCGTTGGTGGAAACGGGTAGAGCGCTGGCAGCGGGGGAAGGCTTGGCAAAAACGAGTTGAAGAAGAGATGCTGCGCGCTCGAAAAGAACTCGTAGCAAAGGAGATCCGCCTGGCACAAGAGGCCAAAAAGAAACAGCGGCGCAACTGGATCATCGCCGGGGTAAGTGTACTTTTGGCGGCGGGGCTGGGGGCAGGGTATGAATGGGGAGTAAGACGGCCGGAGCAGGAAAAGCAGGCGCAGGCTGTCAACCTGACACGAGAGTTGTTGGGATTTGTGGACCAAACGAATAAACGTCGAAGTCTGGATGATGTCATTGCACTCCATCAACAGTTGACGCAGACGTTGGACCAAATACACGACCCAAGCTCAGGCCTGAGAGCAGCCCGCCGCGTGGCCGACAAATCCGTTGCAGATCTGCTGGTGAGACTGGGTAGAAACGAGGTGGTTGACGGCAAACCTGACAGAGCGATCATGCGATTTCTACAGGCGTTGCAATACCACGACGACGATCAAATTCGCCGCGAAGTTAGATACTTGGCTAACGAACAATTGCAACACGCCCGGATCCTTCGCGGCACTTCCAATATTGACGACGCGGTGCCGGGCCTAACAGAAAATACCGTCCTGTTTTCTGACTCGGCGGGAGCGTATTTATGGGATGCCAACGAAGGTGGACGGCCGCTGCGTTTCTGGAAAGGTGGGGTAACTGACTTTGTTGTGGCAAGCCTTCAGAACCGGTTTTTTGTCGAAGTGAGTGAGCCCGGACACACCACCATTGCTCGTTTCAACAGTGCGGGAAGCCAAGAGGGAAAAACCCTCGTTTCCAATGGGAGCCGCGGGTTCGTGATTGAACGAGCGTCCGGCCTGGTGAGAGGCATCGACGACGGGATAGGGGCAGTGGTGTGGTTCCCGGATGAATTGGAACCGCGCACGTTTGCCGATCCCAGAGCCCGGAAAGCCGTATTGTCAGATGACGCAAAAACGCTTCTAACGGTGGGCGATGACCGGGTGAACGTGTGGGATGTGCAGAGCAAGAAAACGGTGTACACGCTGCCCTTACCCAATGTGGCGCGGGCCGTGATGACAAGGCGATGGGTGTTTGTCTCGTCGGCCAAAACCTCCAAGGCGTTTCACTTACCTACCCAATCAAAAGAAAAGCTGACAGATGTGGATGCGCTCGGTCCGGCGTTATCCGCGGGTGAGTTATCGACGGGGGACGCAATGGCCGCCATTGCAACGCAGCCCGGTCAAACTAAATTGGCTTATTTTTCAGCCAAGCAACTAAAGTCACAATGGGTAGATCTACCCAATAATTGGACTCCGGCTCATGTGACCGCAACGGGGGAAGTGATCGCATGCCGGCCGCGTGGAAGTGAAATTCGAGTTTTTCGTTGGAATGGGGAGAAAGCGACGCTTGACGACCTTGGCAACGGTATTGAAGTCGCCGCGACGCTGCGGGCCAAAATTGAACTCGCCTGCCGGTCCGATGAGAACGCCGATCCCGACTCGTATATCCAGGAGCAACTTCGCCAAAGCTCCAAAGAAAACCCTCTGAAACTCGCACCGGCCACCAACGTAATCGACACCTCCGCCGACACCGGGCCGGCGACGTGGCATAACGCTGTTTGGGAAAATGGAACGACTGTTGAGTATAGAAAACGGCGCGGGAAATCCAGCGGGTATGGGTTTACCCTGGAAGGCGCCAGCCCTTACAACATTGGATTTTTCCCAGGTTCCATGCGCGGCGCCGTATGGGCAGACGATCCCGACTTGACCTCGCGATTTGCAATGGAAGTGGTGGATTTCCAGACAGGCAGCCGGGCGCGGATCGCGGAAGTGGGTGGCGCACGAGCAGATTGGCCGTTGGTGGATCATTCGGCGGAGACGTCGATGTTGGCGCTGCGAAAAAAGGGGGACGTTCCAGCTCCACCACCAGACAAGGTTGTTTCGCCATTTTCAAAGCCGAGAACCCTGGAATTGTGGAACATGGTGACGTTGAAGAACGTGGGCACCTTAAAAACCGCGGACGAAGGGGGGTTTTTCAAATTTTCAAAAGACGGGTCGCAGGGCGTCGTCGATGGCAAGTGGTGGAAGTTTGATTCCGTCGAACCTACCCTCGTTTGCGAGCTGAAAAGTGAGCCGAACATCCGAGAGGCAGCGTTTGACCCAACCGGCCGCCGATTGGCGTTGTTCAACGGGTCGAAAGGGCTGGTGGTGTGGAAAGCGGAAGGCTGCGCTCACACTCAACTCGCCGACGATCCGGGAACCGCCAACCGAGGCCTGGTTCGTTTTGACAACGAGGGGAGATACCTCGCCGTTGTGGAAGAAAATCGCCAGAGCGTTTGGAATCTGACCCTCGGAAAAAAACTGGAGACGCACGAAAAAGACGTCTCGGACTGGTTTTTTCTTGCGGAAAACCGAGCTTTGGTGGTGTGGCGGGACGGGCTGCGGGTGATCGAGATTCGACCTGACTCCATTGAGCAGGTTGGCGATCTACCCATGAGACAACCTGACCCTAGAACAATTCATCTGGCGCCGGACGGCCAACATTGGGTGATTTTTGCCCAGGGTAGTTTGCCCGGACATTCAACGGCCGCGGACTTTTTTGAGTGCAACAAGGCGGGACCGCGCCTGCAAGGAACGCGTTGGCTCTCTGGGAAGCCAACCGGTGGGGTGAGGTGGAGTGCTGACAGCAAGACGGTGGCGGTTGTGGTGGAACAACAGCGCGACAAATTCTCGGTCGACACGATTGGTTTTGACCTGGACGTGGAGCCCATTGGGGAGATAGGAACCTACCCATTGAACCATTGGGGTGCGCGACTGAGTTTGGAAATTGATAAAAAAACGGGCGAGCTGAAAGAAGTGATTACCACTCCGGTTGACCCGCCGCCCACCGCAATCATTATCCATCCCTGAAGCAAACAGCATCTACCCATGGGTAGATTACTCTTGTGCTTTCAAGAACGCTTTTTCTCAAACAGCTCTTCTTCGTGTTTTGCGGTGATGGCCTTTTTAACCCATTCTTCCAACACACCGAAGTTGGTTTCAGACGCAATGCGACCTTGCACCGCCTTTGAAACGGCAATCCCCCGGTGCTGAAAAATCTGTAAAATGTCGGCGCGTTTTTGCTCTAGCGCGCCCTGTTCGGCACCTCTTTCAAGGCCCTTGGCGAGTTTTTCATTGAGCGCGGCAACCACCGACGGAGCGTCCTTTGCCAACATGGCGCGGCCAATGGCATCTTCGGCCAACACTGAATCCATGAGTGCGCCCGCTTTGATGGGTGCAACAAAACAGGGATCTTCAATCATCGCGTCAGGCGGTATGGGCTCCCACCGCCCATGAGCGCGCGACCACTCGCTCAGCTTTCTGCCCTTGACCACCAAACAAAACACGCGCCGCACGCCCCGCGCCACAAGCATCAGCGCCTTTTTGGTGGGAACCGCCTGCTTCTGTTTATCGAGAATCTCAAACGCGATCTCCTCAAGCTGACGCCCCGTTACTTCACCCGTTTCAGGATCGATAATTGGCTCATAAACAGCCACGTCCGGCGCAAAATCGGTGGCTTCATCTACCCGCGTCAACATATCTACCGCGGTTGTATAGGGCTCCTTCACATAGGCACCCACCACTCGATTAATCTGACTATGCAGCCGCGCATGAGGTTCATGCGCGGGAGCCGCAAAAACCTCAACCCCTTGAATGTATTCTACCCGCGTTTCCGCCGGGGCAAAGTGATCATCCACCCGTGGATTACCATCGAGCGATGGCAACACCATCCCCCGAGAATCGGCCGGCGGACACACCATCCCAAACGACGAAGAGCGGCGAGACATGACACACCCATAGCATGAGCGGCAGGAAGGCACCACTGGGAAAAATTGAGCCGCGATCGCGCCTTCGGGGAGCGGGCCCGATCTACCCATTAAGACGGTTTTTCTTTGGCCGCCTGTTTCAACCTTCGCTCTTCGAGCTGGCGAAACAGTTTTACCCGCTGTTCAAAGTCTTTTTTGTCTTCTTCGGTGAGCGAGAGCCCACCGAAACGAGCCGCCAGGTAGATGTGAGTCAGGTCAAGAATTTCTTCGGCGCCGGGGTGATCATTTACAACCAGGGCCCGCGCGTGGCGAAGGGGTGGAACACCCGGTGAACGGGGTATACCCACCGCCGCCATGTTGGTGTCCAGCAATTCATACAATACGGTTGCCATCACCGCGCTGGCGGAGCGAGCTTCTTGTTCACCACCGCGCTGTTCTGTCACGCGCTGTTTGCGGCGTTTATACCAAAAGTAGAAAGCGCCGCCCGCTACCACGGCGCCGAGCACCCCAAGACCTGCCCTCCAAGCGCTGCCGCGGCCGGCGAAAAGCGAACCGGTGGCCTGCCGGCGTCGAGACATTTCACGCCACAGACTGGCTTGTTGACTCAAGTCATACCCCACCACGTGCCTGTCCCAGCGTTGGCTTGTAGCCTCCAAAAAGTCGCGAATTTGGGCCCAAGCACCCGTCAATTCACTCTTGGGGGCGGCGTCTGCGGGAGGGGTAGGGTCAAACGTGCGCCACCCGTCGCCGTCAATGTACACTTCTACCCAGGAGTGAGCGTCGCCGTTGCGAACGGCGTAGAATTTCCCAAATCGATTCCACGTTCCACCGATAAACCCGGTGACGTTACGGGTAGGAACGTCAAGCGTTCGAAGCATGACGGCCATGGCAGTGGAGTAGAATTCACAATGGCCGCGCTTTGACTCAAACAAGAAGTGTTCAAGAGGTTGTTTGTCTTTGCCCGACGGAGAGGCCAGATCGTAAACGAAACCTGTGCGAAGGCGCTTTTCAATTTCCAGAGCTTTGGCGAGCGGCGTGGGTTGTTTTTCAGCCCATTCTTTGGCCAAGTCACGCACGCGTTGGGGTAAGTCACCCGGCACGGCGAGGTAGCGCGCCCGCTCTTGTGGAGGCAGTTCACGAAACGAAACAATGCCCTTGTTTGAAACGTACACTTCGTACTTGAGGCCACGTTCGTCGAGGGGTTGATAACGATACTCACCCTCGGAGCCTTTATACACAAGCGAAGTGAAGTCGGTGCCTATTTGGCCGCGCGGGCGCACCCGAACACCCGAAGCGTTTTGGGGTAGAAAGATGACAGGCGGGTCAATGGGCTCCAGATCGATACGAATGAGTGGGTCTACCCGAAGATCGGGATTGTTCTCGAAAGGCACAATACCTTGTTCGAGATCCGCGGGGCGTTTGGCGCCTGTTTCACTCTGAATCCATGTTCGGCCGTCGTAGGCGTCAAGGGCTGTTCCGCGCAGGTGGAGAGTGAGTCTCGAAGGGGGCGGATCGGGGAGATTGGGCACCTCTACCCGCATGGCAAGCGCCGGGTCGGAGCGCAAAACACCCACTTCACCGAGGTCAACTCGATTGGAAAAACCGATCATCCTCCCGGCGTGACCGCGGCTGAAAAAGAGGAGCGACAGACCGACACGCGGAAAAATAACGAACAAGACGGCTGTGAAAAGAAGAATTGGAATAGACAAGAGACATGTGACAGCCAGGAAGGTTTTACCTACAACCCGGCGCGACCGCAGAATACGCGGAACGTCGACGGGTAGGCCGGTGCGGTCGCGAGCGCCTTGTCGATAATTGCCTTCGACTTCGCGGCGGAGGTGACTGAGCACCAGGGCACTTGGCGCAACCACCAATACGCCCAAAAAGCACAGGCCGTATCCCAATCCTCCACCGAGGACGGTGCCGGCAATTAAGTGGAGCAGCGCGAGAACAATGACCTGTTGATCGTGTGCGGCGCCTTTGCGTGTGGCGAGGCGAATGATTTGAAGGGCGGCGGCAAACTCGACAAGAACGTCGAGCACGTTGGCGTCAAAGAGCACACGTGTGGCCTGCACGCCGAGCACAATGAGCAGCGCAACTGTATCGGCGTGGCGAAGAGCCGGGTGGCGCTGCCAATTTTCTTTGAGACTGAGAATGAGCGCGATGATGAGCCCGGCCACGAGAATGCCACTCACCCAACGATTGAACTGCCCGGAGAGGACGAGCGCGATCACGCCCAGCGCCGCGAGCGCGTCGGTCATGATGCGGTGAACAAGACCGAACCTCACGCTTTGTCCCTCCGTTTGCCGGCGGCGGCCGGCTTGACGTTCGCGTCGTCGTTGGCGGGTTTGGACTTTTGAAACGGAATGAGTTCACCGCCGGTGGATCGGGCTGGTGTACGCAACGGATGAGTGCGAGCGCTGCGTTCGGCGCGAGCCGTTGCAACCTGCGCTTCATCCACGGGCTCAACAAGCGCCAAGAAACGCAGAATGGGATCGGCACCCACGTTGCGATCACCGCGCACGCGATCACCGAGGAGGGTGGTCACCACCGCGCCGTCACCGCGTTTGACATGGGCTACAGCGCGCGACGCCGCTTCACGTACGCGGCGCTCAAACGTCTGCGCAAACGTGTCCGATGCGGTGCTCGGTCGAATGACATCGAGCGGTAACTCAACGTCGGGGCGCGTTTCCCGCGCTCGTTCACGAAGCACCATCTGATCGCGAAGAGTGCTTTTTTTCCAGTAGATGTCGCGCCGATCGTCCCCGTCGCGCATGGGGCGCAACGTGAGCGTTTCATCACCGCCGCCGCGGGCAGCCGTGGCCGCACCACCGTCGCGCCGGCCCTCACGTTCGGGCGGAAGCCGAACCGGATCGACCGCGGGATAGATGATGAGATCGCCTTCAGCTGTGACCTCGCGCGACTTTTCGAACAAGCCGAACGGAAAGCGCGTGGCAATGCGAAACCCAACATGGCGATCGCGACCGCGCCGCGCAGGTGTACGCCTGTACGCAGCCACTTGAGCGGATGAAGGGCTGATTTTTAAAAAGAAACAACGCTTGTCGGCGGGCTGTCCTGCGCGCAGATCTTCAACCTCGATGGCGTACGAGGGAATGCGCTTTTTGTGGTTGAAAACTTCAATCTCAACGAGGTGCGCTCGGCCCACTTGAGCGCGCGGCGGCAGGCGCCGTGTGACGGTGAGCGCGCGCAGCGACAGATCGCTCATCACACCCGAAACAACGATGAGCGAAAGCAACATTCCGAGCAGCAAATAGAGAAGGTTATTGCCTGTGTTGATCGCAGCGAGGCCCACGCCGAGCGTGATGCCCAAATAATATTTTCCCTCACGCGTGAACTTGAGGCGGCGAGGCGGGCGCGACAGCGTTCGAACGCGCTCCCAAAATGTCTTGCCGTTGTTTTGTGCGAGCGGCGTAATGACCGTTACGGGGCGCACCGTTTTGGGAATGGGCTCCACCGCTGCGGCGCGCGATTTGGGGGCGTCGGGGCCTAAAAACGGCTCCTTTTGCGGCTCCAATGAAACGCGCCCCGAGGGTTGCCGATCCATGAGCGGCCTCGATCAGAGCGGAACGGGAACACGAGCCACAATGTCGCGCACGGCCGCTTCACATTCTTCGCGACTCGGCATGTACCCCTCGGCGTGCGCCGCGAGCCTCACGCGGTGCGCGAGAACGGGCACCGCAAGGTCGTGGATGTCGTCGGCGATGCAATACGAACGACCGTGCAACACGGCGCGCGCGCGGGCGGCGCGACCAAGGTTCATGCCGGCGCGCGGTGACGCTCCAAGCGAAAGAATAGGAGTGGAGCGGGTGGAAGTGAGAAGCGCCTGCAAATACGTTGCGAGCGACGAATCAAGCTCGATCCGATCGACCTCGCGTTGAAGCGCCACGAGCTGCGCCGGGTCGATCACTTGAGGAACGCCGCGGGCCCGATCGCGCTCTCCGCCCTTGAGAACAAGGCTCATTTCAACATGAGGCGGCGGATATCCGATGCGGATTCGCATCATGAAACGGTCGAGTTGCGACTCGGGCAGCGGAAACGTTCCGGCAAAATCTTGTGGGTTTTGAGTGGCCACAACGAAGAACGGTTCAGGCAGCGGCGTTGTGATTCCATCCGCAGAAACCTGACCTTCGTTCATGGCTTCAAGAAGGGCCGATTGTGTACGCGGGCTCGCGCGATTGATTTCATCCGCGAGAAGCACGTTGGCGAACACGGGCCCCTGTCGAAAGTTAAATTCACCCGTTCGCTGGTCGTAAATGCTGACACCCAGAACGTCGCTGGGAAGCAGATCGCTCGTGAATTGCACGCGACGCATTTCACCGCCCACGGCGTGCGCAAGCGCGCGAGCGAGCGTTGTTTTCCCAACCCCGGGCACGTCTTCGATGAGGAGATGACCGCGGGCGAGCAACGTCACCAGCGACAGCTCCACCACTTCGGGTTTCCCTTCGAGGGCGTGCTCCACGGCCGCACGGAGCTTCTGCACCATCGGCGAAGCCTCGCGGGCAATCGAGAGCGCGGATGTCATCGGGCGGATGCTAGCACGGTGCAAACGCACGGGCGGCGCGACAAACGGGAAGGCCGAAGTTTCGTCCGAACGGGGCGAACAAGGTATGCTGCGCGCCGCGGTGACAGAGGATCGTGAAAAAACCGCGGAATCCGCGGAAAAAAACATGGCAGCCGGGTCGGGCGAGGCGCCTTTTGCGGAGGGTGACGCCGGACCGACAGCGGCGTTGCCCGGCCCACCGGAGGTGCCAAAAACGAGCGACCGCCCCGACGATCCGAGCCAGGTTTCGTCGCCCCCGATTTTGCCGGAGTCTCGCCAAGGGAGCCTGCTCTGGCGCGTGCGCGGCGTCATTCGCACCATGCGCCCGCAGCAGTGGGTGAAAAACGCCTTCGTTTTAGCGCCGATCGTGTTCGCCAAACATCTCACCCACCCGTCGATCATCAAACGGGGCCTCGGCGCATTTGGCATTTTTTGTCTCCTCGCCGGCGCTGTGTACACAATGAACGACATCGTGGATGTGGAGGCCGATCGCGCCCATCCCGTGAAACGCCACCGACCCATCGCTTCGGGCCGCGTTCCGATCCCCATGGCAAAAGCGCTCGCCGTAGCGCTCGTTTTGATCTCGCTTGTGGGGTCGATCCCCGGCGGACCTTGGTTTGCCGCGGTGGTCGTTGCGTACTTTGTTCAGAACGTTCTCTACTCGTTCAAGCTCAAGAAGGTTGCGTACGTTGACGTGTGTTTGATCGCCGCGGGATTTGTTCTGCGCGTTCTCGCGGGCGGCTTCGCCATTAACACAATGCCATCGTGGTACATGGTTGGCTGCACTGCGCTTTTGGCTCTTTTTCTAGGGTTTGGTAAGCGTCGACACGAACTTGCAACCGCGGCCAATGCCAAGAAGCAACGCTCCGCGCTGTCGGCGTACAGCCCTCATGTTCTCAACGTTGCGCTCGCGATCACGGGGTTTGCAACGGTGGGGTTGTACCTTGCGTACACAATCGATTCGCACACGCGCGCGTTTTTCAAAAACGACTACTTGTGGCTCACCGTTGCTCATCCCCTCTTTGGAATTGTGCGCTTCTTGCAACTCGTGGCCGGTCGACCGCGCGCTGAATCACCCACTCAGGAAATGCTTCGTGACACGCCCTTTGTGGTGAATCTGATTTTGTGGGTGATTGAAGTGGTCGTCATCCTCTACCAAATCCGCCCTTCCGGCTGAGATCACTGCTGGAAACTGGAACAACGCCCACGGTGGAGTACGTTCAGCCGCATGGCCGTTGCTGAAGCCAAAGACCCGTCGGAGATCGTCAAGAAAAGCGACGCGTGGACCGACCTCGGACTCACGCTGCCGATCTTCGTTGCGTACCACTTGGGCGTGGCCTTTTTGCCGGTGCGCAACGCCGCCGATCCGGTCACCGCCGAACTGCGGTCTCTCGCGAGTCACAGCATCCTTCTGTACACCGGGCTCACACTCGGCATTGGGGTGGCCTTTGTTGTTGTGCTTGCCGCACTTGGAAAGCGCGAAGCGATCCAAAAAAAGAAGTTCTTTTTGATCGCTGTAGAAGGTGCGCTCTACGCGTTTCTCATGCGCTTTGCGGGTGCGTACATCGTCGGGTCGTTGAGGCTCGGGCCAGCTGGCGGAAACGGCCTGTTCACGAGCATCGTCATGTCTCTCGGAGCGGGCTTTTATGAGGAGATCGCGTTTCGAGTTGGCCTTTTTGGGGTGGGCGCATTTGTCCTGAAAAAGCTCTTCGGCAAAGGGATGCGTACACTCGTTTTTACCGTAGGGTGGGCACTGGTGAGCGCCCTCGTTTTTTCCGGCTGGCACTACGTTGGACCGCTCAGCGATCCATTCGATCTCAAGAGTTTCGTGTTCCGAGCTGTGTGCGGCTTTGTACTCACCGCCATCTACGCACTGCGCGGGTTTGCTCCCGCGGTGTGGACACATGCGCTGTACGACGTGTGGGTCATGGCCTTATGAGTTGCAAGCGCAATCCTCAGATCGTCTAACACCACATTTATCGTATGTTTTTCGCGTTCCGCCCATCGGGCTTGCGGGCAGCGTATCCACCTCGCTAGCCTCAGAATGAAAGTCCCGGAATGTCCGAACCGCGCGGTCTTGAAGGATCGCCGCCCGCTTCAGTGAAGAGGGCGGACACCACCCCCGGAATGAACGCGGGGACGATGGTGGATGGGCGGTACGTGGTCGAAAATGAACTCGGCCGCGGCGGCATGGGGATCGTGTATCTGGCGCGCGACACCTTTTTGGATCGCCGCGTCGCGTTGAAGGTCATCGCTCCCACCTGGCTCGGCGACGGAGAGATCGCTGCGCGCTTCCAACGCGAGGCCAAGGCACTCGCTTCGATCCGCAGCCAATACGTCGTGCAAGTGTACGCATTCGGTGTACACGCATCGTCGTATTTTTTTGCGATGGAGTACGTTCAGGGCCGATCGCTGAAGCAAATTCTCGCGGAACACCGCGCCCACGGCGACACCGTACCCGTACTGCGATCACTCACTATTTTAAGCCAAATTGCTCAGGGCATTGATGCTGTACACACGGCGGGCATTGTTCATCGCGACGTGAAGCCGAGCAATATTGTGATCGAGGAGCACACCGGCCGCCCTGTGCTTGTGGACTTTGGGCTCGCAATCCCGGGTGAAGATTCGGCCGCGGCATTGGCCATTGGTACACCGCAGTACATGGCGCCGGAACAGGGCGGCGTCGGCGTGCCGGGAGCGCTCGTGAGCCCTCGGACCGATGTGTACGCACTGGGTGTAACGGCGTTTGAAATTCTCACAGGTGTACTCCCGTTCGACTCCACCGATCACGCGCGGCTCATGCGGCAACACGGCCGCAAAACGCCCCCTGCACTCTCGTCGAAAAATCCCGATCTGGGGCCCTTCGACAAGTCGATCGCACGCGCGCTTGCCAAAGACCCGGCCGATCGATTCCCGAGTTGCACAGCGTTTGCCGAAGTGCTCGCAGCGGCCAGCGAGCGATACGTAAACAGCATTTTGCCAACGCTGCCTCCTCCCGCGCCGGGCACACCGCCCACCGTTGCGCCGCCTCAACCGGAGCGGCCAAATCAACCCAAACGCGCTCCAACGTTTCGTGAACTGACGCCGCCGCGACCTCCTCAAGCGCTGCGACTCAGCGATGCACCGCCTCCGCCCATTCCGCCCACTCCGGGGGACACAACCGATTCAAGCCAGCGGCCATTTCACGTGCTTGTCGTGGACGATTCAGCCATCTTTCGAAAGTTCACCGTGCAGGCCACACAGCTCGCATTCCGAAAGCGTTTGGCGCGCGCAACTCTCGTGCAAGGGGCGGGTTCCGGCGAAGAAGCGGTGGAGATTGCCAATGTGGAGCCTCCCGATCTGGTGTTGCTCGACTTTGATATGCCCGGTCTCGACGGCGTGGGAACGCTGTCCAAGTTGCGAGCATTGCCGGGCGGCGCCAATGCACGAGTGGTCGTGCTCAGCGGTCGAGTTCGAGCCATTGACAGGTGGCGATTTGCGGTGCTCGGTGTCAGCGATTTCGTGACCAAACCCATTGAATTGTGGCGGCTCGTAGAGCGCATTGAAAAGATCGCTCAACACGTTGAAGAGTCTGAGCGCGAGCGCCACAAAGCCTAAATTTTGCGGTCAGAAACGCGTCACCGGACAAACTCGGCGCTTCTCGGTCGCGGCCATGTTTCAGAGCGTCATGGCGCCCGGCTTTGTGCGAATACGCTCAGTAAACGATTCGCCGGAGCTTTGAACAGGTGCGGGAGCTATGATGTATTTGTGTCTTGCCGAACAAAACGGCGTGGAGTTTAACGGGGGAGACTTAGAGTTTGAGGAGCTTAAAGGCGTGTGTCCACTGGCCTCGTTGAAGGCCCGGAGCACACCAGAGTTGGCACAGGGGCTCAATGGCACGTGCGCCTTCCACCTTGCCAATGTCTTCTGCGTCCCACCCAAACTCCTTGAGAATGTCGCGAACAACCGCTTTGGCGCCGTCGTTATTGCCGCAGATAAACATTGTGGGCGGCCCACCGGGGAAGTTGGGGCGGTACATAAACGCATTTCCCACGCAGGAGAACGCTTTTACAAAATTCGCATCAGGAGCCGCGGACTGAAGCCGTTCCATTAACGAATCATTGGGTCCGGTGAAAAACGTTAAGATGCCATTTGTGGGCGGCGCGTCGGCAATTGGATTGCTCGCATCAATGACTGTTTTGCCCGCAAGCGCCTTTTCACCCGTGAGTTTTACCGCATCAACTGCCACGGTGCCTTTTACGGCGAGCACCACCACATCACCGTAGGCGGCGGCTTCAGCGAAAGTGCCGGAAGTGGCTTTTGCATGTTCCGACCAACCTTTGACTTTGGAGCCGTCGCGGCTCGCCAACATCACTTCATGTCCCGACGACAAGAAGCCATTTCCGAGCGCTTTTGCCACCACTCCCGAACCCAGAATTCCAACTTTCATGATTGTCTCTCCGTTTGGCGCCAGGCGGCGCAGTTCGCGCTGCGGACCTTACTCTTTCAGAATTGCGTCGCAGCGGTGTTCATTGACTAAGTCGATTACGAGGTGTCGCGGTTTATCGCGCCAATTCCTCGTCAATTTTCGCGCGAAACTTCTCGATGGGTTGAGCCCCGACAAGCTTCTTGCCATTGATAAAGAACGTTGGAGTTCCTTTCGCATTGAGTTCATCGGCAAGGCGCTTGTCGGCGTTGATTGAGTCGCGATGCTTTTCGGTGGCGATTGCCGTCTTCGCACGCGAAACATCGAGTTTGAGATCTTTGGCGTAGGCGAGCAGATCTTCGTTTGTCAGTTTCTTTTGGTTGGCAAACAAGATGTCGTGCGCTGCCCAAAAACCGGCATCCCCTTTTTGAGCGCGGGCTTCCATAGCCAATTCAGCGGCGGGGCCGGCATCTTTATGAAACGGAAGGGGGTTATTTTTCCAAACGAATCGAACTTTGTCGCCGTATTGCTCGCGAACCTGATCGAGAGTCTTTTCGGCTCGAGAGCAGAATGGGCATTGAAAGTCGCTGAAGATCACAATCGTGACTTTTGCGTTGGCCGGGCCGCGCACAGGCGAGTTACCAACCGGCACGGTGTACACTTTGTTGTCATCTTCGGCGGGTGCCTCCGTTTTCGGCGCGGCGTTCTTGACCTTGTTTTCGTGCGAAAGCTTCACGTAAACGCGGTCGGGTGGAGTTCCGGCGCTGAGGGCCCTATCCGCGGCGGCAAGTTCGGCATCAATCAACCCGACAAACTTTTCGAGCGGCTGAGCGCCTGTCACTAAAAAGCCGTTGATAAACGTGTTTGGAGTGCCTTGAACACCCACTGTCTTGGTGAGCGCTATATCGGCATCCACTTTTGCCGCCACACTCGGGTCTGAAAGCAGCGCTCGAAACTGCACCACGTCCAGGCCGGCTTCATTGGCAAAACGCTCAAAATTCGCGTCCGTCAATTCTCGTTGATTGGCAAACGCGGCGCCGTGAAAACGCCAGAATGCCGGCGAGCCACCCAAACGCATGATGGCTTCACCGGCAATTGCGGCGGGTCGAGCATTTTTATGAAACGGCAGAGGGTAGTTTTTCCAAACAACACGAACCTTGGTGGGGCCGTATTTCTCTTTGATCGATGCGAGTGTCCCCTCGAATTTGGCGCAGAATGGGCACTCAAAATCTTCGAATACAACCAGTGTTACGGGTGCCGTCCGGCTACCCCATGACGGGTCTTTCGAACTGATGGGTACAGACGCGTCGAGGTCTGACCAAGCGCTGCCGTCGCTGTTTCCCGACTCGGCCGTTGGTGCAGTCGCGATCGCGGCGGCTCGCGATCGCACATAGAAAAACGCGCCCCCGATAAAGAGAAAGACGACAACTACCGCCGCGATTACCAACCCAACAATCAGACCGGCTCCGGTCGATTTGGGCGGCGGCTGCGCCATAAACGGCGGCGGGCCCATTGGACCAAACGGCCCCGCTCCCGGGGGCGGGCCGAATGGGCCACCCATGCCCGGAGGTGGACCAAACGGCCCCGGCGGACCGCCAAATCCACCCGGAGGCCCGCCAAATCCACCCGGAGGCCCACCAAATCCACCCGGAGGAGGGCCGAAACCACCTGCGGGGGGCGGCGCAGAAGGAGCGCTCCCGGTGGGCGCAGGCCCGGACGAAAAGGCTCCAGCACCACCCGGAGCACTCGATGCAGTGGAAGACGGCGACGCGAACGGCGAGGGCGGACCACCGGGGGAATCGTTCATGGCGGCACAATGTCACGATGACGGCCCGATGAAAGCGGTTTTGTGCGACGCGCCGAAACGCTGCGTCTTCAGACTCTTTCGATCCTCAGAAGCGCGGCCATTTTCTTGTCGCCTTCTTTAGGGCTGTGGCAGCGAAACGGAGCATGTGAGGGGCTGCATCAATTCAAGCGAGCGGAGCGCCGCGTTCACGTTTGATGAAACAGCTTCTTTTGCAGGCACTTTTGAACGCGTCTGCGCCGACCAGCGAATGACAAGGCTTTCACCCGCGGGGCCATCGGGTCGACGACGAGGATCCATCACAGCTACGTCGATCGCTTCAAGGCAGACATTTTCTTCACTCCACCGAACGAGCATGAGGCCTTGTTTGGAGAGCGAAACGCCGGGCAACGTCCCTTCATCAAGCTTGAACCAAACGGTGGGATCGATGGTGAGCAGCGCGCGGTACGCTTTTTTGTCCTGCTGACACACGGGAGAGTCGGCGGGCTTCAACGTGGACCACGGAGCGAGCTTTCGAACCGACGACAGCACGGATGTGGATCTGTCGAACGCAGCGAGCCCAACCGTTTCCGGCGCGGCGGCGTCGAGAACGAGAACGCCGGTAGCGCCGTCGTCGCGAATGCCCATCGCGAGCGCGCGACGCCTGTTTCCGTCGCGATCAAACGAAAAGAAAAAAGGTGGCTTGGCGGGCGCGTGACCGTGCTCTTCGAGTGATGCGCGTCTTCGAAAATCGCCGAAGATGAGCGCGCGATTGTTCGCGATCCTGAGGCCGGGGAAAGCCATTGATTGGTCGTAGTAGTAATAACGACGCGTATCGAACTGAGGCATTGTGATGAGTTCGTTCCGGTCGGCAATTGCCTCGTTTTGGTCGGCGAAGTACATAAGCGAAACGTCGCCGTTCAGCCCCAAAAGCGGCGTCGCAACGCCGCGCGAGCGGTAACCACCCACCGCGGCATTGGTCGCGTTGTGCCTCACGATCGGCGCGAGCGGATCGAGCGGCGGCCGAAATACGAGCGTGTGTGTACGCGTCGGCGCGGCTTTGGCAACAGGCTTCGCCGACGGTTTCGTTGAAGGGGACGCGGTGGGAGTTGCGGTAGCGACCGGAGGCGGAGGCGGCGGAGGCCGATGGCGATAATACGGGTACGGGCTCGCCGCGGAGATCGCATCGGGCGTTTCACGAATGAGTTCAAGCGCGGCGCCGAAGGTGGTTTGGATCACGATTTTGGCCTGTGATCCAAGGGCCGAAGCAGCGGGGGAAAGCATGCTCGGTTCTGCCTTGGGTACACCGGATGCCTCGCACACGATCTTCGCAGCGCCGCGCGCCCCGCTCGAAAATTCTTGCCGCTTTTCGTTGCTGATCGCGGGCGCCGGAGTTGCCGCACCCCAGCCGAGCTTGGCTCCTGTTGAGAACGCACATCCCAGGGGCGAGCAGCCGCCGGTGAGGGTGCCGGGCAGCAGGGCTGCCGAGCCCGCACTCCGCCATGTTCGACCGCGATCCTGCGTTTCGAACATTTCGCCGTCGTTTGTGGTGAGTACACCCCAAGGTCCGGTGACGGCCATCGATCGAGGCTGTTTCGGGAGTTCAAACAACTCCGTTCGACCGTCGGCGTGCAGCACTCCGCCGGCCCATTTTTGCGTGGGTGCATAGCGGTCCTCGTTGGGGCCGCCGAGCCACCCCACAACGGTGCCATCGTCGAGCGCGCGGTAACGCCGATCGATCAGGAGCGGCGCCGAACCGCCGCGACCGTAATACGTGCGTGTCTGTTGTTGCTGCCACGTCCACCCTTGAATTGAAGGGAAAACACGCACGACGCGAACAGCGTTTTGCTCCTGCTCACGCTGCGATCCACGAGTTACGTCGGGCAACATGGCGCCGCGACCCTGGCCGCGAACGAGCGCAACAGCGTTGCCGTCTTTTTGCGGGATCCAAGCGAAAAGCGATGAGTCGGCGTCGAGCGAAATGCGGCGCTCCACCCAATCATCGGCGCCGCGGCGTACACAAAAAACCGGTTCGACGCGACCGTATTCACCTTCGTCGCCTTCGTAGTAGCGGCCGTATCGACCGCTGTAATAACGCTCGGGATCCACATATTTTTGCTCGGGCTTGCACGAGCCTGTGTACCCAAACCCACCGGCGTCGTCGGCGACATACATCCCCTCGTCGGTGAAGAGCTTTTCCACAACCGGAGGTGAGTCCCCACTCATTCGAAGCACGTAGCTGCCCGATTGGTAGTCGTCCCACGAGCACGCAAAAAGGATGTCTTTTCCTACGCGGAGCGGCTGACACTCAATGCCGCTTGGGAGCCAATCGGTGGCCACCGAAATCACTCGGCCGGTCTTTAGATCGACGCGCGAAACGGTGCCGCGCATGACTCCGAGCGCTTCGTTTTCAGAAAACAGAACACCGCTCAAGATCGCTGCCTGAAGAGGCTGCGCGTCCCGGTAGCCCCACAAATATTGGTCATCGCGATCGGCACGCGTACCGCGGAACGAAAGCTGAAACGGTCGGGCGTAGTCGACGTAGCGGTACGACTGCCCTTCTGGTTCGCCGAGCGGGCCTTCTTTTCGAAGAATGGCGCGCCCCTGGTTTGTTTCGAACCACACTTCTTCGAGCGAAGCACCGATCGCGCGCACGCCGGCGCCGGTGATTTGCATCGCGTCGTTCCATGTTTTTCCGGCGTCGATGGTCCACGACGTGCGCCCGAAAACATCCATTCGAATCGCGCGCTGATTGTTGATGGCAGCGATGTCTGTGACGCCCGCATCTGGAAACGGGGTTGCAGCGTTTGCACCGGGCAGCAGTTCACGAAGACCCGAGTCGGTCATGATCACGGGACCGCGAAGGCCATGTCGAATTCCCCGAATGCCGGTTTCCGCGGCGTCGGATGTTCCGAGGGGAATCGGCGTTAGCGCGCCGGTGAACGTGGAGGCTCGGAAGAGGCGCGACTGCGACCAAAAGAGGTAGCCGCCACCGTTCGCTTCGGGAACGGCAAACCCACCGAGCAAAACGTCGCCCTCGTTTGCTTTTTCGGTTTCGACAGCGGCGGCGAGCACTTCACCGGCGGGTGACAATTCAAGGCGAGCACCCGTCGACACAACTCGATCGCGTTCAGCGTCGTGAGTGACCCAAAACGTGTCGTCGGCACTGACCTGGAAAAAGCGCGCTTTGCCAGCAAAAACCGGAGTATCGGTTTGTCCCGCCGCGGGCGGCGCCGAAGGGGGTGCACCCGGTGCCGCGGAGCACGCCGCTGCACACGCGGTGAGCGCAAAAGCCAAACGAGCTTGTCGGAACATCCGATCTCCCAGGAGCCTCGTTTTGGGACGGTAGCGGACCTATGGCCACACCTCAAAGCCGATCGTGCGAAAGGTTCGGCCGAAGGTGCACGTCGGGAGTAGAGTCCCGGCATGGCGACGATTCGTCCGGCTGCATCTGATTCCGCAAAATCTTTTCTGCGCCGTGTGGGCGCAACGATCGGCCTCCTCATCCTGCTTGGCATCGTTGCGTCGGCGTGCTCGACACGCGTGGATGCGGCGCACGTTGGTATTCGCGTGAAGCTCGCGGGCTCCAATCGGGGCGTCGACGACATTCCGCAGGTGACAGGCTGGGTGTTTTACAACCCGCTCACCGAACAGATCATCCAGTTTCCGATCAGCGTGCAAAACGTTGTGTGGACCAAAGATCCGCACGAGGGCTCACCGCGCGATGAGTCGATCACGTTCGCATCGCTTGAGGGTGCCAACATCAACTGCGACATCGGCTTGGCCTTTCAGATCGAGCCGAAACAGGCGCCGCACATCTACCTCAAGTTTCAAAAAAACGACTTGATGGTGCTTGCAGCGGGCTACGTTCGCAACGCCGTGCGCGAGGCCTTCAGCATTGAAGCTTCACAGCTTCCCGTTCAAGAAATTTACGGTTCTGGAAAGGGCAAACTCGTCGCGTCGGTGCAAAAGCGATTGCAGGATCAGCTCGGCAAAGACGGCTTCGTCATTGACCAAATCACAATCAATCAACTGCGTTTGCCTGAAAACATCGCCGCTTCGATCAATCGCTCGCTTGAAGCCACACAGCAGGCTGTTCAGGCCGAAAACCGAGTTCGACAAGTGAAGGCCGAAGC
Source organism: Polyangiaceae bacterium (assembly GCA_016712345.1). Taxonomy (GTDB): domain Bacteria; phylum Myxococcota_A; class Polyangia; order Polyangiales; family Polyangiaceae; genus JADJRH01. The sequence continues at coordinate 4,075,385 of JADJRH010000001.1, read as the reverse complement.
CGAGCAGGCGATCACTCAAGCGCGCGGCCAAGCGGAAGCTGCTCGCGAACGCGCTCGCGGTGAAGCCGATGCTCGCCTCATCACAGCGAAAGCGGAAGCAAGGGCCAATCTGATCCTGCGCGTGTCCACGTCGCCGGTTGTGTTGCAATACCGCGCACTGGAACGTTGGAATGGCAAACTCCCGGTGATGAACGGGGGCGGCGCGCTGCCGCTGCTCACTTTTGATGTTTCGAAAATCGCTCCGCTGACGCCGGATGAAGAGAAACTGCTCAAAGAAATGCTCGCGGAAGACGCCGAAAAATCAAAAGACGACAAGCCCGGCGACTCCGGTGGCAGCGAAAACAAGCCGGATGAAAAAAAATCGCCCGCACCAACTCCCCCGACAACCCCGCCCCAATGAGCCGATCGCCGCGAGATCTTGGCAGGTGCCACCCCGTCTACGCACCTCGGGCACGAATTTCTTGGCCACTCGCCCTGCTCTGAGTTGCATATCCTCCCCGCTCCGCACGTCCTAGCGCCTTAGGAGGTCTCCGTGCGTCCGTCATTCCGCTCGCTCCTCACTCCCCTTGGTTTTGCAGCCGCCGCTTTCATGGTTGCCGATTCCGCCAATGCTGCCGGTGACGTCGGCGTTCTTGTCTTAAAAGAACATGGCGTTGGGTCGGCCGCCCAAGCCCAACCGTACGTTGACAAGCTCGTCGCACTTGCGGCCAAACACTCGGGGTGGAGCGGCGCCAAAGGTTCGTATCAAACCACTCGAACCGGCGCCGAAAAGTTCATCACCGATTCCAAACCCAACTACGGGATTCTTTCTCTCGCGGCGTTTTTGGGTCTCAAAGACAAACACAAGCTTGACGTGATCGGCTCTGTTTCGTCATCGCGTGCGGGCGGGCAGCAGTATCACCTCGTGAGCAAAAACGCGGCGGACGCCGCCGGTTGCAAAGGCAAGGCGCTCGCGAGCGATCACGCAGACGATCAGAAGTTTATCGATAACGTTGTGTTCGCCGGCAAAATGAAGCTCGCGGACTTCACTCTGACCGCCACCACTCGCCCCATCCAAACCATCAAAAAAGTGGTGGCCGATGAGGCCGAATGCGCGCTCATCGACGACGCCCAGTTTGCCGAACTCGCCAACGTGGAAGGCGCGAGCGCGATCAAGAGCGTTTGGAAGAGCGACAAGCTGCCTCCCATGGTCATCGTCGCCTTCCCCACGGCCTCCGCCGACGAGCGCAAAGGGTTTCAAGGCGCCTTTGGCAAAGTGTGCGAGGGCGACGGCAAAGACGTTTGCAAAGAAGTTGGCATCAGCGCCATGAAAACGGCATCGGTCGCCGACTATCAGACCGTCATCACCGCCTACGCGAAAAAGTGACCCCTCCTCTTCAGCCTTTTTTTAAAGCGTTTTTTGCTCCCCTTGCCCGCCGACGAGCCGCCGCGCTTGTCGGCGTGACATGCGTGCTCCTCACCGGCTGTCCGCCCGCGGTCGCCGTTGCAACGCCGGCTCCTTTGCAGCTGGCTTTCGACAAGGGAAACGCGCTGGAAATCGCGGACGCTCTCGAAACGCTCATCGGTGATGGAAACGACACCGAGCAAGACCGCCAGCACGCGTACGACACGGTTCGGCAAAAAGAGCTGCCCACCGCCGAATACGCGTATGCGCGCGCCATGGTGACAGGCCGACTCGCTCAAAAAAAAGGCCTCACAGCGGCCTTTTTGCTCCGCGAAATGGAGGAGTGGACCAAGAAGAGCATCGCCCTCGACGCGTCGTTTCGCGACGGAGCCGCCACGCGCATGCTCGGCACCTTGTACGTCCTCGCACCCGCGTCGCTTCTCTCAGGCGGCGACTCTGAGAAAGGGCTCGAAATCCTCGAAGTCCTTGTAAAAAAGTACCCCCAAGCCGTTGAAAACCACCTGCGCTACGCCGAAGCCCAGATCGCGCTTGGAGATCCGGGCCCCGCCGCCGAGGCGCTGTGTCATTGCCTCGCGCACAAGGCTTCGCTTCGCAAAGACGATCAATCGCTTCTTCAAAAGCTCTTTCAGGACGCCGGCTCTCCCGCCTGCCCGGCCCCGTGATCGCGGGCGAATATTGGGTACACAATCGATTGTGTACTCATATTGTTGCGCTTGACGCCTACATCGATAGGTCCACGATCCAAAGGCGCGCATGCACAGAGGCACCGCAGAGGCACTCGCCGTGGTGGCGAGCCCCGAGGGGCTCTACGTGCCGGCGCTCGACCTCCACCTCGACCCTGTAAAACCCGTTAAACGCGCCTTCATCTCGCACGCCCACGGCGACCATGTGGCGTCGCAAACTTCGGCGACAACGCTCGCCACAACCGAGACTGCGGCGCTTGTTGCGGCGCGTTTCGGCGGCATCATTTCCAACCCCGCCGCGTTTCTCGAAGACATCGCGTGGAACGCTCCCATCGGCCCAACGGTGCTTCGAATGGTTCCCGCAGGCCACGTCCTCGGCGCCGCGCAACTCATTGCCGAAACGCCGGCCGGTCGCTTTGTGTACACCGGTGACTATCAATCGGGGCCGGGGCTGACCCACGCCGCAGGGAGCCCACACGAGTGCGACGTGCTTGTGATCGAGGCCACGTTTGGGCTTCCGATCTTTCATTTTCCACCGCGCGACTCCGTGCAAACAACAGTTGTGGGCTGGTGCACGGCGCGCCTCGCCGAAGGGCTGATTCCAGTGCTCCTGTGTCACGCGCTTGGCAAAGCACAAGAGCTTATTTTTGCGCTCGCGTCGGCCAACGTTCCAATCGCCGCCCACGGTTCGGTTCGCAAAGTGTGTGATGCGTACCGTTCATTGGGTGTACACATGCCGAACGTGTTGCCGGTGGCGGCGCTCGAAGACGGCCCGGCCGTTCTTGTCGTCCCGCCTTGGGCGCGTCATCAGCCGTTCATCAAGAAACGAAAAGACGCGCGCATCGGCTTCGTTTCGGGATGGGCGCGCATCGACGCCGCCCGTGAGCGTTTCGACGCCGATGAGCTGTTTGTTCTTTCCGATCACGCCGATTTCGACGACCTGATGTTCACCGTCCGATCTTCGGGGGCGCGCCGTGTGTACACAGCGTTCGGGCAGGCGGCGCCGTTTGCCGCGCTCCTGAGGGAGCAGGGCATGGATGCTCGTCCGCTCGAAGCGGTGCCGCGCGATCTGCGCGAATCGGAGCGAATGGAGCCGAACGCATGAGCGCCGGGCTTTCGTTCGCGGCACTCGCCGAAACATTTGAAACCATGCGCGCGACGCGGTCGCCCAAAATCAAAGAGGCCCTCTTGGGCGAGTTCTTTTTGGAGATCTCCGCGGACACTCAATCGCTCGAAAGTGCGGCCCGCTTTTGCGCGGCGGATCTGCTGCCCGCCGGCGATCCGCGATCGGTCGGAGTCGGCTGGGCGCTCATTCTCGAAGTTGCGGCTGCGCTCACGGGGTTTTCACCCGCGATCGTTTCGGCCTGTTCCCGCACCGCGGGAGATCTGGGCGAAGCGGTGGCGCTTCTGATGGATCGCATGCCGGGCGCCGCGGATCGACAAGGCCCCACGCTGGTTCAACTCGCGGACTTGTTTGAGCAGCTCGCGTCCACTTCGCGGCGAGCTGAAAAAGGGGCGCTCTTGTATCGCATGCTTTCAATGTGTACACCTGTTGAGGCAAAGTACCTGCTTCGCGCTCTCGGTGCCGGGCTTCGGATTGGAGCGCAACAAACCCTTATTTTGGCGGCGATTGCGCGCGCTTTTGAACGCGACGGCGAGTCTGTCCGGTGGGCTTTTGCGCGCACAGGGGATACCGGCACAGTCGCCCTCTTGGCCCGCGATGACCACTTGGCATCGGCGGCGATGGTGATTGGGAGACCGGCGGCCTTCATGCTCGCGACGCCTCACGAAAATGTAAAAACGCCCCTCAACACCGAACTTACTGTCGTTGAAGACAAGCTCGACGGGATCCGCGCACAGGTACACAAGCGCGGCTCCGAGGTGACGATCTTCGCGCGCGGCATGGCGGCCGTTACAACGCAGTTTCCCGAGATCGTGGACGCTTTGAAAAATGCTCCGGGCTCGGTTGCGCTCGACGGAGAAATCGTCGCGACGACATCCGACGGAAGGCCGCGCCCGTTTATGGTGCTCGCAGAACGCATTCATCGAAAGGCGCCGACGCGCGCTCAAATGGCGGCCATCCCCGTTACGTTCGCGGCGTATGATCTGCTCGCCGACGACAACGGAGAAGCGTTGGATTTGCCTTGGGAAACAAGGCGAACGCGCCTCGAACATTTTTTGGCAGGGCTCGGCCCTTCAAAAGTGATCGTGTTGAACGCCGCGCGGCCGATGAGTGCGGCATCTCTCGACGAAGCGTTTCGAGCCGCTCGCGAGCGCGGCCACGAAGGCCTTGTACTCAAGCGCGTGGATGCGTTTTACGAAGCCGGTCGTCGCACAACGTCGTGGATCAAACTCAAACGAGCGCTCACAACGATCGACTGCGTTATCACCGCCGCCGAGGAAGGCCACGGCAAGCGCGCGGGCGTTTGGAGCGACTACACATTTGCTGTTTGGAAAGGGGACGAACTCGTCAACATCGGCAAGGCCTACAGCGGGCTCACCGACGAAGAGATCGAGTTTCTCACCGGGCGTCTTCGCTCAATCACCACTGAGCGATTTGGTCGCGCGCACTTGGTAAAGCCTGAGATCGTGCTCGAAATCGCTTTCGACGGTGTACAGCGATCCAAGCGCCACAAGAGCGGTTTTGCACTTCGTTTTCCGCGTATCGCACGCATTCGCGATGACAAGACCGCCGAGCAGGCCGACACACTCGAAAATGTCCAGGCGATCTACGCCGCGCAGCTTGAAACGGGTCATCGGGAAGAACCGCCGCCTCCGCAGGACAAGCCCAAAACACCCGTTCGACAACCGATCGCTGTTCGCAAAAAAGCCAATGAAAAGCAGCTCAGCTTCAACTTTGATGAGGACGAAAAGCCTCAACGTTGAGCGTTGATAAACTGTGCGCGGGTGGATCGCATTTCACATTTGAAACGTTTTTAGCCGAGCCGACATGTCGGATGCAGCACTGACAATGCTTCGCCGGTTCGCCGCTTGAAACGCATCGAAATGGCGTGGACAATATCTCTGTGCCCGCCCCCGACGCCTTCTCCCTAACTGAGGGAGCGGTGTTTCGCGACCAATACGAGGTCGTGCGCCGCATCGATTCCGGGGCAATGGGCACCGTTTACGAGGTCATCGATCGCCGAACGAAACGGCGTCGCGCCCTCAAGGTCATGTTGGCTCGGTTTGCCGATAATCCCGAGGTTACCGAGCGTTTTCGTCGCGAAGCCACAATCACCGCCGACGTGGTGAGTGAACACGTTGTTGAAACGTTCGACGCGGGAGTCGATGCGACTTCGGGTTTGCCGTTTCTCGTGATGGAGCTTCTTCGCGGCGAAGACCTTGGGAAAATGGTCGCGCGAGGTCCGCTCCCGCACGCGGAAGTTGTAACGCTTCTCATGCAGGCGGCGAGCGCGCTCGATCGCATGCACGGGAGCGGCATCATTCATCGCGATCTAAAGCCTGAAAATCTGTTTGTCTCACGGCGCGACGACGGCGCACCTCGCCTCAAAATTCTCGACTTTGGTATCGCGAAAGTGATTGAGAAGAGTGCGCCGAGCGCCACCACAACGCGCAACATGGGAACGCCGGTGTACATGTCGCCGGAGCAGGTGACAGGCGCCGGATCGGTGGGACCGGCCGCGGATCTCTACGCGGTTGGCCACCTTGCGTACACAATGCTCGTGGGTGAACCGTATTGGCTCGAAGACGCGCTCGCTCACGAAACGGTGTACCCATTGCTCCTTCGCATCATGGAAGGAGCAACCGAAAAGGCGAGTGTGCGTGCTCTTCGAACGCGCAAAGTCACTTTGATTGAAGGGTTTGACGCGTGGTTTGCGAAAGCCACCGCGCGCGAACCCGAGGATCGTTTTCGCACAGCGTCCGAATCGATATTGGCCCTCGCCACGGCGCTTGAACTTCCGCGACCTGTGTTGCCGTCGTGGTTTTTTGAACAAGCCGCCGCGCACGCACCCACCGACGAGCCGCCCGTGAACGAAGAGGCGTTTCCTCTGGTTCCGGGGCCACCGCGTTTGCCAAAAGAAGCTTCACCCGCGCCGCCTCAAGCCAGAGAGCCGGCGCTTCTAACGTTGTCGCCTGTTTCAACGCACCCCGGGCTGCACGCGGCGCCTTCAAAACCCGAGGCGGGCAAGTCGCGCGGCCGTCTCGTCGTTGCACTCGGGCTTCTCTTTTTTCTGGTTGGAGTCAGCGGTGCGATCTTCTTCGGAAGGCCCAAGCCCGCTGCACAAACGGGTTTGGTACCCCCTTCGGAAAGCGCACCGTCGGCTCCTTCGGCAAATGGTTCAGCAGCAGCGCCGACGGCGGCGAGCGCTCCCACAACCGCTTCGCAACAGAACACGGTGCCCGCAAACAGTGTGTACACAGCCGATGTTGCACCTTCCGCCGCGGCGGTTTCCTCCTCATCGGCGGGGCCTTCCGTTTCGGGAAGCGCAGGCGCACAGGCCGCCGGAGCAAGCGCCCCAACTGTTAAGCGGCCCGTCAAAAAGGCCCCGCCCCCCAGTGGTAAGGGCACTTCAAAGCCTCCCATCACTTATGGCGATCCCACGCGCGACCTATGAAAGCCCGGCGTTCATGAAAGGTACACTTCGCGCGTTTCAAACGAAACCAATTGCCCTGGGCGCGGCCCTGACGATTGGTGTTGCGGTGTGTACACCCAGCTCGGCGCGGGCAGAAAATCCGGGCGTCATCCCAGATCCAATCGCCCAAGCTCTTTTTCAAGATGGGCGCGATCTCGTCGACAAAGGCAACTGGGATGCGGGGTGCACAAAGTTTGAAGCGAGCATGCTTCTTTACCCGGCGGCGAGCACGCTTCTCAACATTGCGCGTTGTCACGAGCACAAGCAAAAGCTCGCGACCGCTTGGTCGGCCTACAAGCGCGTTCAAGTGCTCAATCGCGAAACCGTGGGCGACGAACGAAGGCGGGCCATTGATGAAGTGGTCGCCGCCGAAATCACGCGCCTCACGCCGCGACTTCCCAAGATCAAACTCACAATGAAGAACGAAGTGGCGGGCATTTCGCTCAAACAAGACGGTGAAGTGCTGCCCGCGGCGGTCATTGGCACTGAAGTTCCGATCGACGTTGGGGAACACGAGATCATCGCCGACGCCCCTGGGATGAAGCCTTTTCGAATGCGGTTTGAAGCCAAAGAGAGTTCGGTGCGCGAAATAGCCATTGAGTTAATCGCCGAAGGCGCGGCCGACCCAAATGAAGGCACCGGCAAACTACCCACTTGGGCGTTTGTTACGGGGGGCGCGAGCCTCGCTTTTTTGGGCGCTTCGGCGGCATTTCGCATTGACCAGGCGTTTGTTGAAGGCCGCCAAGATGCCATTTGCCGGGGCAATGTCACGAGCGGCTGCCCGCCTATGAGTCAATACAATCCGGCCGACGACAACACGCGCAAGAACATTGATTTTGGCTTGTTTGTGGGGTTTGGGGCCGCCGGGGTCGCCGCACTCGCCGCCACCATTTATGGCATTGTGCGGAGTTCGAGTGACCCGCCGCGCAGGATTGCGGGGTTTACCATCACGCGCGAAGGCGCATTCGTATCGGCCGCATTTCAATTTTGAGCGAGGGCTCGTGACTATGCGTTTTGCCCCAAACAACAGTGCTCTTCGGCGGGGCGCTCGCCAGATTTTGAAAGGGTCTCCAACGTTGCCGGCCCTTTTTGGCGGCGTATTCAGTATCTGCGTACAGGCAAGTTGCCTCGCTCCCGATGCTGTGCCCGGCGGCGAAGGTGGGGCCGGCGGCACATCGTCGACAAATTCCAATTCAGGCGGCTTGGGAGAAGCGGGATACACGCTGTCTTGGGCCAAGTCTTACGGCGTTGACGGCGATTACAACCAACGGGCATTTGCGGCGCAGGTGACCGCCGAAAACAACATTCTCGTTGCGGGTGAATTTGAGAGCACACTCACGCTTGACCCGTTGCCCACCATTCCAAACACGGTGAACCGGGATGGTTTTGTGGCCTTGTTAAGCCCCGAAGGTGACGCCCAGTGGGCTCTCGCGTTTGCGGGGCCGGGCGATCAAAAGATCCAAAGTGTGCTTCAAGCGCCCGACGGCAAGGTGATTGTTGCGGGCTCGTTTTTTCAAAACCTTATTGTTGACGCAACCGACTTGGCCATTGCTCCAATGGGACGCGAAGGCTTTATTGCGGCCATTGGTGCAAACCAGAAGGTTGATTGGATTGTGCAGGTGACCGGTGAAAACGAGCAGTCGGTGCACTCCATAGCCATTGTAGGAAACAGCCCCGAGAGTTATTCAATCGCGGCGGTTGGCATTTTTCAAGGTGCGCTGACTGTGGGCACTGTATCAGGCGGGGATACCGCCGATGGTGACGACTTTTATGTGAGTTTGATAGCCAATGACGGCACCGTACAGTGGGCCCGATCCCTCGGCGGTGACCCTCCCGATTTGCAGGGTGATAAGCCCGCTTGTGTGGTTTCCGGCTCCGTCGACGGCTCTGTGTACGCAGCGGGCTCTTTTTCGGGCACGGTGCAATTGGGTCAAAACCTGGGTGCATTGGGAATGCACGACCTATTCATTGGCCGGTTCGACTCCATGGGTGAACCCGTATGGGGAACCGCTGTTGGATCCGCCGATTCTGACCATTATGCTGCCGACTTGGCAGTTGATTCGAGCGGCAAAGTGGCACTTGTGGGGGATATTCGGGGCAAAGCCAACTTCGGTGACGGCACAGTGCTCACTTCCGACGGCAATTGGCCCGACGCGGTTTTGGCGATTTACACGGCCGAGGGCAAACTTTCATGGGCGCGACGTTATGGGAGCCAGGCCGAAGATCACGGAAGCGCCATTGCATTTACAATGGATGGAGGACTGCTTTTTGGCGGTGAGTTTCGCGGTTCCATTACGTTTGGCAAAGATGAAGCGCTCAATCACAACAGCGCCATTGCTTATAACGATGACCTATTTATTGCCAAACTCACGGCCAACGGAGCACCCCTGTTTCAGGCGGCCTACGGCGGCGAAGGCAATCAGGTAATGGGGCAGGTGGCTTATTCAGCCACCGGAGATATCGTGTTTGCGGGTTGGAACAGCGGTCAGGTTGACTTTGGCGACGGTGAACTCGACGCCGCGGCCGGCGACAACATCTTTGTCACCAAACTCGTCCATCAATAAGCTGAGTTGTTTATCCGTGGGTGCGCTACCCATGAGTTGAGTGGGATGTACGGCGGGGTACCCCGAAAAAGTAAGTGCCTTTGCCAAAAGGCGCAAACCGATAATAGCCAAACTCCCACGTAAACGAGTCGCCGAGCGGCTCCACCATCTCGCGAAGATCCTGCTCTGTATACATCCGCAAAGAGCTAATCAGTCCATCCCACGTGCCAATTCCCAACGCCACGGGCGAAAACCACGTGAGCGCCGCTTTGGCCAATCGATCACGTTTGGCCAGAATTGGATTTGCTGCCAATGCAAGGAGCGCCGCGGGTGCCATTGGAATCGCAAAACGCAGGGGATTGCGCTCAAACGCTTCAGAAACAAAAATGCCTGTGGAGCTTTTCACAGCATCGGCGAAAATCGCCTTTGCGAGGTGAGGTGGAAAGTGATGGAGCGCATTGATCATCACGCGCGCCCTGCCCTCTGCCAAGTGTTGCGGAATGTTGGTGGCGTCCACCGGCTCATGTACAAAGTCGATAGACTCGGGGTGTTCCCGCTGCGCCTCTTTCCAAGCATCCACTCTGGGATAGAGATCCGTCATTAAAAAGCGGGGCGGCATTTGTCCCGAACGCCTCATTTCAGAGGCCAAAATCGTTGCCGGCCCTGCGGCTCCCGCACACAGGTCGAGCACCTCGGAAGCTCCCGAAGCCTTTAAAAACCGACGAAACGGTGGCACCAGGTTGTGCAACATGCGCCCCCACCGGAGCGTTCGGCTGAGCGTTTCGACAATCATCTCTCGCACGAAGGGGGGCGCACTCTCCAAATCGTTCACTTCAAACGCCTGAATTCGCGGCAGCAACATGGGGCACATCGTACACGCTTTCGCGGCGGCCCAAAGTGTCGTAGGACGCGCGCATGCAAGGTCACCGAACGCTGGTCGTGGGGGCGAGTGGATATTCGGGCGCCATCGTCTCGCGGCTTGTGGCGGCACATCCGGCGTTTTCGTTGGCCGCTGTCACGAGCGACAAACTCGCCGGCAAACCGGCTACTCAACGCCTTGGGGCCGGCGTTTCAACCAACCTTGTTTTTTCGAAAAATGGGGAAGCCACGGAGCTTTCGCGCAACTGTGACTTGGTGTTTCTCGCCACCCCGGCGGAGGCATCGGCCGAGCTTGTTCCGCACATCCTTGAGTACACATCGGCCAAAGTGGTTGACCTTTCGGGGGCGTTTCGGCTTGAAAATGAGGCCGACTACCCAACTCATTACAACTTTACCCATCCGTCCGCGGCGCTCCTCAACACTGCCCATTACGGTTTGCCAGAATTGTTTGGCCCACCACCCGCGGGCACACGCCTCATATCCAATCCGGGTTGTTATCCAACAGCCACGCTCCTCGCTTTGGCCCCCCTCGTTAAAAGTGGTCTTGTTGAAACAACGGGCCTCATTGTGGACGCGAAGAGCGGAGTCAGCGGCGCCGGAGTACAGGCCAAAGAAGAATATTCGTTTGTTGAAATCGCTGAAGACCTGCGTGCCTACAAGGTGCTTTCTCACCAACATACCCCCGAGATCAAAAGGCACCTGTCGCGAGCAGCAAACACGGCAATCGGCGACCTGACATTTACCCCTCACCTCATCCCCATTAAACGAGGATTGTTGTCCACCTGTTATGCGCGGCCAAAACCGGGTGTCACCCCAAAGCAGATAGAAGAGTGTTTTGCCAACGCTTATTCAACATCGGCTTTTGTGGACGTGGTTGCCCCGGCGGCGGTCACACTGAAAAGCGTGGCCGGCACCAACCGCGCGCGGGTGGGCTTCGCTGTCAATTCAGATGTGGTGATAGCCATTGGTGCCATTGACAATCTCGTTAAGGGCGCCGCCGGCCAAGCTGTTCAAAACGCAAATCTCTTATTTGGACTGCCCGAAACAATGGGCCTCTCACACCTCGAACCATTACACCCATGAAACTTCCGCGCGGCTTTTCGTTTGCTGGTATTCACGCGGGCATTAAAGCCACTCGCAAAGATTTGGCTCTCCTGTGGAGCGAAGTTCCGTGCTCCGCGGCGGGAGCTTTTACTCTGAATGCGGCCTGTGCTGCACCTGTTCGCGATGCGCGTTCACGCCTGCCCGCATCGGGTATTCGGGCGATTGTGGCCAACAGCGGAAACGCGAACTCGCTCACAGGCACCCAGGGAGAAGACGACGTAAAAGCGCTGCGTGAAGCGTACGGCAGTGCTCTCGGGGTATCGTCGGAATCGGTTCTTCTCGCATCGACAGGTGTGATTGGAGTGCGCCTGCCGGTGAGCAAACTGGCAGATGCCGCACCGGCATTGGCAGCGGCTCGCGGTCCCGCCATTGAAGCCGCGGCCGAAGCCATTATGACCACCGACACGCGCATTAAGTTGGCGAGCCGTCGCATTCGAATTGGTGAGGCCGAGGTGACGCTCGCGGCGTTTGCCAAAGGCGCCGGCATGGTGGCACCGGAACTGGCCACAATGCTCGCTTTTATTGCAACCGACGCTGCCATTACACCGCAGATGTTATCGCAATGCATTAAACGCGCGAGCGCCGGCACGTTTAATCATCTCACCATTGACGATGATATGAGCACCAATGACTGCGCTATGGCGCTTGCCAATGGGCTCGCCAAAAACCCACTCATTGACGCGCCGGGGGATGACTATTCTACCTTTGAAGAGACATTCACGTCGCTGTGTATGGAAATGGCGCGCGCCATTGCCGAAGACGGAGAGGGCGCCACCAAACTTCTCACTGTGCATCTCTCGGGTGCCCCTGATGAATTAACGGCTCGTGAACTCGCAAAAACAGTTGCCGGCAGCAATTTGGTAAAAACCGCTGTTTTTGGAGCAGATCCCAATTGGGGGCGCATTCTCGCCGCATTGGGAGGCCGCGTGGGTTCACGGCACTTGCATGTGGATCCATTGCGAGCCACCGTTCGAATTCAAGGTGTAACTGTTTATGAAGCGGGAGGCCCGGCCGCATTCGATCCATTGCCTTTGCGCGCAAAAATGCGCCAACCTGAAGTATTGATTGAAGTGCATTTGGGGCAGGGCAACCACACCGCACAATCGTTCGGCTGTGACATGTCGTACGATTACATTAAGGTGAACGCCGATTACGCATCGTTCACTTCTCAATCGGCCGAAGGTGTGGTCACCAAAGACAATCGGCTTACCAATTACAGCCCCGCGTTCAAACGCACGCTTGTTGTTGAGGCGCTCACATACATTTCCCGTTTTCGCGACAAGCGCACAGTCATTAAATACGGCGGCGCGGCCATGGTAAAAGACTCGCTCAAAGCGGGTTTTGCCGGCGATGTAAACTTGTTATTGGCCGCCGGGTTATTGCCTGTGGTTGTGCACGGGGGCGGGCCTGAAATCACGCGAACGCTTGATAAACTGGGTGGTAAAAAAAGCGAGTTTATCGACGGTGTTCGCGTTACCGACTCCGATGATCTAAAAGTGGTGGAAATGGTGCTCACCGGCAAGGTGAACACCGAAATTGTCACTCTCCTCAATCGCGAAAAAGCCCACGCGGTGGGCATATCGGGTAAAGACGCGGGCCTTTTGCGGGCCAAAAAGTTATTGAGCGACGACGGCAGGGATCTCGGGCGCGTGGGTGAAGTGACCCACGTGAACATTGATTTTCTCGACGTGCTTCTGTCGAAGAAATACGTGCCGGTGATCTCCCCTATTGGGCTGGGCGACGACGGTGAAGGGTACAATATCAATGCCGACACAGCCGCCGCGGAAATCGCCGTTGCGTTAAAGGCCGACAAACTCATTTATATTACCGATGTTCCCGGCGTGCTTGTGGAGGGTGAGTTGGTGAGTGAACTCACCGCAAGTGAAGCGCGCCGCCGCATTGAAGACGGCACCATTCGGGGTGGAATGGTGGCCAAGGTAAAGAGCATTCTCTCGGCTTTGGAACGGGGAGTAAAAAGCGTACACATGATCGACGGGCGCCAACCGCACACGCTGATTGCGGAGCTGTTTACCGATAAAGGCGTTGGCACCATGGTTCGGCTTGATTGATCCGAGGCATCGTCATGAAACATTCAAAACGCGATTTTTTGCGCATCGGCGATCTTACCCTCACCGAGTTGCGTCAGGTTTTAACCCTTGCTCGCACCCTGAAAGACGAGCTGAAGGGGCGCCGCACAGAAACGCTCAAGGGTAGAAGTGTGGCGGTTGTGATGGAGAAACCCAGCACGAGAACGCGGGTTTCGTTTGAAGTGGGCGTGGCGCAGTTGGGAGGTCATCCAGTTGTACTGACAACCGCGGGTAGTCAGATCGCCCGGGGTGAACCCGTGAAAGATACGGCGCGCGTCTTGTCAGGTTATTGCGACATGATTGTGTACCGCACGTTTGCCAGCGAAACGCTGCAAGAAATGGCCACACACGCGAGCGTTCCGGTGATCAACGCTCTTTCAGACGACGGCCACCCCGTTCAGGTTTTGTGCGACGTGTTTACCATTGAAGAAGCGCTTGGTCGTTCGGTGGAGGGGATGCGGGTTGCATGGGTAGGTGACGGGTCGAGCAACATGGCGCGCTCCTTTGTGGAGGCCGCCCAGATTTTTGGATTTCACCTGACAATGGCGGCACCGCCTGACTACCTACCACCTACCCATGAGCGAGAAGCGGCGGTGAAAGCCGGTTCACTCTCCATCCATGGCACCATTGAAGGTGCGGTTGCCGGCTGTCAGGCGGTTAATACAGATGTGTGGACGAGCATGGGTCAAGAGGCGGAGCAACAAAAACGCCTCCAGGCTTTTGCTGGGTATACTCTCAACGAGAAACACTTTGCGGGTGCCGCCCCGGGTGCCATTGTGCTCCATTGTTTGCCGGCGCACAGAGGCGAAGAAATTGATAATGAGCTGATTGAAGGGTCGCGCAGTCGAGTGTGGAGCCAAGCTGAAAACCGGCTCCACGTTCAGAAGGCGTTGATGATGTTTCTAATGGGCCTCGCCAGCTGAAACGCCGCGCTCCCCGGGGTTCAACTCACTCGGGGTTGCAGGGGCCTTCACAATAGGGCTTGATGATGCCCGTTCGTAAAAAGTCATTTGTTTGATCGTACGACGCGTTGAGTACGCGCACCTTGTCGTGCGGGTCATCGTCTTCAGGGCCGCTCGGGGGGATGTTAGTCACGGGCGCCATGGGTAGATTAAAGTCATACTCCACGATCCCGTTGCCTGAAAACGGACCGCTTGTTTCTTCTATACCCCAGATAGAACGGTTTAACGGGGCAAGGTTTTTGGCGCCTACAGCGCGCGCAATCAGGTGAGCGCCGAGGGGCGTTACTTGATAGTCCCCAATGGCAACGTGCAGCAAAACATCGTGTTTGGGCGTATCGGGAAACATGTTTTGGGAGATGTACGGAGCATACCCGTTGGGTTCTGTGCGATCCCAGTGCATTTGTACAAGCCCCAAGACAATTTGAACGTCGAGCGAGTCATTATAAATGAGATTCAACAAGAAGAAAAACGGGGTAAAATCAACGCTTCGATTGAGAAGCAGATTGTAGGGCATGCCGGGCTCGCCCAACAAACCGCGTGTGACATCGGTGGTAAGGGCCATATAGGTGGTGCCAAAAATGCCCCCTTGGCTGTCACCGCGATAGTAACGTTTTGACGAGTCAATCATGCTCTTGCCATTGTCTGTCATGAGCGGGTCTTTGGCGAACCGACCGGCCATCATCCGCATGGCAAGGAGGCTATTTAAAATGCCTTGATGCTGGCGACCGACAAGCGCCTTAAAAGCTCCGATGTCGCTGCCAATGGCTTTTTGCACAACCTCGGTGTCTTCATCGGCCATACCAATTAGGTCTACCGAAAACGAAACGAACTTATGCTTGTCTGAAAGCTCGGCAAGATAGCCGTTTCGGCCTTCATTTTTTGAGCCCAAAAGGCCATGTCCGTTTTGCAACAGGGCACCTGGAGTGTCGCCTGTGACGCTGTTGGGTAGATGAACAACAAACTCGTATTCTGCGGTGCCGTTTTGTTTGGGCATGCCGTTTTCGTCAAAAACAAGCGTCCCACCCGGGCCTGGTTGATCGAGGTATACAGGCACCTTGAAGTGGCCGTAAATGCGCTTTTTAATAAACTGATTGGGGTTGTCTTCAACGGTATCAATTGTGTACTCAGGCCCTTCTTCTCCAACGGTCTGGAGCGCGTCATTGCGCATGTGAAGAAGCCATTTGGTATTGTTTTCACGGCTGGCCGTAGTGTAGTCCCACGCAATTTGAAGGTCATTGCGCGTTATACCCGCCGCTTCAAGTTTGCCAAAAATGTCGTCGTAGAGAGCGCGACGGCGCCGCACTGAATATTCTTTGGAAGGTGTACCGTCGCGAAGAGCCAAAAACGTTTCCGACGGTGGGAGGACATTGCCATCCACGTCTTTTACTCGCCGAATGGCAACAATGTAGCGCGTGGCGTCTTTGAGCCGAACGGCAGGCCGAATCATGAATGCTCGAGCGTCATCGTCGCTGCCGGACATATCCAGTTCGGCAAAGTGGGGAATGCGCTCGCCAGAATCTGCATCAAGCAGAATTGTTGGGCTGTTGTCCGTTACTGAAAAGTCGATATTGTCCTGGGTGGGCAACCCGGCAACGGTGGCCCCGGGCAAATGCGTAAAGGGGGCTTGCCCCGTGGAGAAGCCGTCACTGTCGTACCAGGCCGATGGGTCGAGGTGAGGCTTGCCTTTGATATTGGCGATAGGCAATGTGGCTTTGCCAAACTCAACACGTTTGCCTGTGGCGGTTTTTTCGTTATCCACAAGGTACACATTGGACGGGAAAGGCAGACCGCACTTTGTAGGCACAAGCGAGTCACAATCACCTTCGAGCATGGGCCCATCGTTAATGGCGGCCGTCTCGTCATCCACCGTTGTGGTTGTGGATGAGGTGTTTGTTTCATTGGCGAGCGGTTCGAGAGCGCACGATGCAAGGACGAATAGGGAGCATGCTGCGAAGAGAGTTCGAAGGCGCATCGGCCCATGTTAGACAACTTTGGCGTTGAGCAACATCGATTCGCCTTCGCAGCGCTGAAACGTCACGCAATGACCTGACGCGTTTTCGACATCTGTGACGTCTCTTTACCACCGGGAGGACACGGAAAGACACGGAGTTTTCTTGTTTCTTTGGCTGCAATGGGTACACATCACCCACCATCCTGAGCCTGACAGGTTATTGTCTTGGCTGTGCGAGCCTATTGCAGCGCAAAATACAAAAAAACTCCGTGGATCTCCGTGATCTTCGTGCCTCCTAGGTAACTTCCCTTTAGCGGAACGTTCTGCAAGGCACGGATCCAGTCTTGTCGAGACGTTTGGGACACCCTTGCCCGTCGCCAAGCGGAAAAGCGAACAGCGTGGCGCGTCGGGTTCTCCAGATGGAGTTCTGTGGCGAGCGCAGCCACGACGAAAACGAGAGACCGGCGAGACCGGTGGATGGCGACCTGATGGACATCTCAAGTCGCCGGACCTCCCAGAACGGGCTCTTTTCTGCTGCATCGACAACTCAACCGCAACGAGTTACTCGCCGTTCGAATGAGGCGCATGCGCCGCTGGGGAACTCCGTGTTGATTACGACGTGTCAGGAATCGAGACGTCTCAAGTCGTTGCGGGGCGCGCCAGACTTCGTGAGTCTGTGTTGGATACGGCTTGTTATTTTGTTTTGGCTTTTGTATAGAGCGCGGTTCGAATACCGAGAGTGACTAGGGGCTGGCTGAGTGTGGCACTCCAGGTATAGTCAAAGCCGACGTAAGGCCCGGCTGACACTTTCCACAGTCGAAGACCGTCATAAAACAGGCTGAATCCTACGCGTGACGCAGCGCCGCTCTCAATCACGGGGGCCACTTTTGCTCCCTGCGGTTTTTCAGAAAGCTCGCCGGTGAAACTGCCCGCCCCCGTATCAAAAGCAATACCGAGTTCACGCCAAACGCCGCCCCGCCAATAAAGGGGAAACGCTTCTGTGTGGAAGATGAAGGTGAAGCCCTGGAGAGTGACGCCGTTGCCGGTGAATGAGCCGCCTCCGCCGCCTACCCCAAACACCAACCAATCGGTGAGTGCACCGCCGAGCCACAATGTTCCGCTGCCGCCCAGTGCCGCACCCATGTCTGTGCGAAATGCCGCTTTGCCTCGCTTCTCAAGGTCGGCCGGATAACCCGCGATATTTCCCACCGCCCCTCCGAAGAGTACACCCACCGAAAACCCACCGCGCCGCTCGGTGGGTGCTTTTTCCCAAGCGGGTGTTTCACTTGTGTTGGAGGCTGCACCGTCGGCCTGTTTGCTCGTGGAGCTGGGTGGATCGAGCGCCAACGCGGTGGAGGACGCGGCCAAAATAGCCGCAAGCGTTGAGAAGCTGAGGATCGCGTTCGCCATTGTCGCGCGTTCCTTATACGATAAACGCGTGCGTTTGGCTGCCAAGGTCGTTGTGTTTTTTGGTCCGGTTCGAGTTTCGCCGGACTTTATTGATTATCCTTATTTTGCCGACCTCGGCGCCGTGTCGTGCGCGGCTGCTCTTCGCGAAAAAGGGTTTGACGTAACGCTGGTGGACGCGTTTGCGCTCGCGGGTTCAACGCTTGAAAAAGCGGCGGACGGTGATTTGATTTTGGGCGCCCCGCTCGAAGAAACGCTCCGTTGTGTACCCTCGGCGGCCGACGTGATTGTGGTGGCGCTCACACCTTTTCATAGGCCGCCTTTGCGCGACAAAAGCCTTGGAGCGGCGCTTTCAGAACTGCGAAAACGTTTTAACAATGTGCCTATTTTGCTGGGCGATTTGTACCAAAGCGGCCAGCACGTTGTAGACGCGCCGTCGGCTGAAATATTGGCCGCCTACCCTGAAGCCGATGTGCTTCTGCGATTTGAGGGCGAGCGTGATTTGCCTGAAATTGTGGGCAAACTCGCGCAATCGGGCCGCCCTGAAAAGGCCTTTTCGCAAAACGGCGTTGACATTTCACCCCTTGATAACCTGCCTTTTCCGGCTTGGGATTTGGTGAATTTACCGGCGCTTTTTCGCTTTCACGAGCGCGTTGTTGAAAATCTCGGCAGGCCGAGTTGGGCATTTCCGATCACTTTGTCAAAGCCCACGTTGCCCGCTGTCACAAGCCGCGGGTGCCCATACCGTTGTGTACACTGTTCATCCAATCCGGCCACGCGGGTTGACGGTCGTCAGCTTTCGGCAAAAACGCAGAGGCGCCATTCGGTTGAATATGTGTCTCGGTTATTTGGCAGGCTGAAAAAGTTGGGGGCCGAGCGCATTCACCTGCTTGATGAACTTGTGAATGTGAATGAGGCGCACTTTGACGGTGTGTTATCGGCACTGCAATCGGAGGGGTTATCTTTTGAAATCCCCAATGGGGTGCGAGCCGACTACGTGCTTGATAAGCACCTTGAGAAAATGCGAGGTCGCCTCACCACACTGAGCATCAGCGCTGAAAGCGGTGTGCAACACGTTCTCGACAAGGTGGTTGACAAGCAACTTGACCTCGCCGCCATTCAAAGGGTTGCGGAGCGTGCCCAGGCGGCCAAAGTGCCTATTTTGGTGCATTTTATGATCGGGCTGCCCGGTGAAACCAAACAGGATATCAATGGCACGCTGGAGTTTGCGCTGAAGTTGTTTGAAGAAACGGGGGCACTGCCGAGTGTGCAGTTTGCCACGCCACTTCCGGGTACGCGATTGGCACGTTTGGCCGTGGGCAAAGTGGCATTGCCGGTGGTGAAAGACTACGGGCCTCTTTTTCAACAACAGCCTTCCATTGAAACCGAGCAGTTCTCGGCCGATTTTTTGAGGCGCGCCAAGTGGACATTCGATGAGCGAATTCGGGCGGGAAGCGGGCCCAAAAAGGTGATTATGAACGTCACCTACCGGTGCAATAACCGGTGTACATTTTGCGCCACCGGAACGCGCACTCAAATGGACGGGGACTATCAAAAACAGCGCGAGCTGCTCGTTAAATATCGCAAGGCGGGAGTGACACTTCTCGACTTTGACGGCGGAGAGCCCACGCTCAATGAAAAGCTGTTTTCGCTAATCGCGTTTGCCAAAAAAATTGGGTACGAGCGCATTAACGTTACAACCAATGCGCGCATGGCTTCTTACGGGGGTTATGCAAAACAATTGGTTCACAGCGGTGTGACATCGGTGCTTGTGTCCATTCACGGCCCCGATGCTCAAACCCATGCCCAAAACGTGGGCGTGGCAGAAGCTTTTGAGCAAACGTGTGAGGGCGCAAAGAACATTGTGCTTCATGCGCCGGCAAATGTGGAGGTGGGTGCCAATATAACGCTCACCAAGTCAAACCATAAAAAGCTTTATGAAGTGGCCGAGCTTGTATTGTCGCTCGGTATGCGGTGGCTCAATATCCAATTTTTAACGCCGTTTGGGCGGGCCACAAACTCGGTAACACCGCCCACGGAAGTTGCGGCGGCCGAGGCAATGCGAACCATTGATGCATTTAAAGACAGAATGAAAATTCAGATTATCAATCTGCCGTTCTGTTTTATGCCAGGTTACGAAGAGCATTTAATGGGTGACTTGTTAAAGCTTGAACGCCACATGCTCTTCGTGAATAACGACGAAGTTAACCTCTTTGAATATCTGCGTGAGCGCCGGGCCAAAAAGCCTGTTTGTGAAACCTGCCCACATGAAGTGTTTTGCGGCGGTTTTTATGAAATGGACAACGTGCCAGAACCCACGTGGCTCATTAAGCCTGAAGACCTTGTGAGGCCCATTCGCGACGATATCCCAACCGTGCGCGGCTAATTAAATGTGTTCGCGAGCCGGTTTATTGCGAGGTCGTGGACGACTTTGAGGAGCGGGATTTTTTGAGTTTGCGAGGAGGCAATAACTCGTCGCTCACTTGGAGGCGTTTGGCCATAAAAATGGCAGCATCGAGCTTTTGAAAGCTGCGGGCGCGATAAAAGCGCAATGCGTTTTTATTGTTTTCGGCAACTTCAAGAACAAGGTGCGTGCAGCCGCGCACGCGGGCCAAATGTTCGAGCTGCTCCAATAAAAACGAGCCGATTCCCATACCGTGATAGCCGGGGTGAACAGCGAGTTCTTCAACGAACAGCGGGCGCATTTCGCGTTTTTCGAAATAACGCTCATTCATCCAGTTATCGGTGCCTGTGATTTCTACAGCACACTCAGCGTATCCAACGATCTCTGCGGCGTCCGTGTCTTTCCCCTCCACTTCAAACAGAAGCTGCTCAACGCCCTCTTCTTCGTACACCTCAAGGAAGCGCTTTTTGGAGCGTGGGCGCTGATACTCCACTGTTTCGCGGTTTACGTCACGAAAACAGAGTTTGAGAAACTCCCAAACGCGGTTGAGGTCGCGCCGGTGAATGCGGCGAACGCGCAGAACAGGGCCGTCGGAGTTTTTCTCTCCGGGCTTGGAAGACAACTTCTTATGCGCCGTTGATTCATCGGCCATGCGCGGAGCCTACACCGGAGTTCGCATCGGTTTGAATGGTTCTCGTCAAAATGTGCCGCCCTTACGACGAACCGGCAATTCAAGCGCCGCCCGAGGTGAATAAGCCGGTGTGCTTTCGAATCCAGGCGACGAACCACACAAGGCCAGGGACAAGCGGGTTATTTGGATCGGCAGAAAGCGCATTAAAAGCGGCGGGCGAAACGAAGCGCACTTCGAGAACTTCGTCTTCTTGGATCACAAACGGGCCGTTGTGTACACCTGAATATAAGCGCAGACACTCGTAGTGGACGTTGGGTTCGGGACCAAATTCGCCCAGAAATTGCAGCTGAGCTGACACGCCAAGCTCCTCTTTGAGTTCACGCTCGGCGACCGAAAGGTACACACGGTCCAAGAAGTCGTCGGGGCCTGAAATGTAGTCGGGCTCCTCGACATGGCCGGCGCAGGAGAGATCCCAATAGCCGCCGAAGGTGAGTTTGTCCGTGTGCCTTCGCTGAATCAGAAGGTCGCCTGCATCGTTGAAAATGAGCACGTGAACGCTGCGATGCGGCAGGGCAAAGGAGTGCACTTCGCGGCGGTCGGCCCAGCGCAGAAAGCGGTTATCGGCTGTGACCACCGCCACACGCGGCAAGACGGGGCTTGTCATTGCTCGAAGCAGTTACCCGCTCGGCCGAAACCAGGCTACACATCTCGTGCCTTGGAAACAGTCTCCGTGCGATCCCCGGTGTTTCCCATTGAGTGGGGCCAGCTGGCGCCGCTCAGACTGCGCGCAAGAACCGTTGCGGAGGGTGTGTACGCAGGCCCTCACCGAAGTGTACGCAAAGGCGCCGGTGTGGAGTTCGGAGGGCAGCGCTCGTACGTGCCGGGCGACGACCTTCGTTTTATCGATCGGCGTGCGCTGCTGCGGCACGACAAATTGATGGTGCGAGAATTTGAAACGGAGACGGATCGCGCTCTGTGGCTCTGCGTCGATGCGACCGCGTCCATGGCGTACAAGAGCGACAAAGCGCCGGGCGCCAAATACGCGTATGCGGCTCTTCTCGCCGCTGCGCTCTCGCGGGTGGCTCTCGCAACGGGTGATCCGGTCGGCCTTGGATTTGTAGGCGGCGACGGCGTTCGACCTCAGTCGGCGAGCGCCGGGCGTGAAGCATTTGATCGCGTTGTCGGAACGCTTGAGAGCGCTCGTGCAACCGGTGATGCAAACGTCGACGCGGGTGCGGTGGAGCGCGCTGTGGCACCGATCGCGCGAAAAGCCAGACGTGGATCGGTGATCGTTTTTTTCTCAGATCTGCTTGATCTGCCGAGTGTCGCGCGCGGAGATTTGGTTCCACTCGGAACGGGAGGACGCACGCTGATCGTGGTTCAAGTGCTCGATCCGGCAGAAGTGGATCTGCCGTTTGAGGGCAGTGTTCGATTGAGATCGCTTGAGGGCGATGTGGTTGTGGAAGCCGACGTGGATGAAGTGCGTGAAGCGTACAAAGAGCGCCTCGCCGAGCTGACACGCCGGTGGACCCGCGATGTGGAAGCGCAGGGTGGAAGGTTGGTTCGCGCTGTCACAACCGATGATGCAACGCACATCACGCGTTCGATCGTGCGGGCGATCGCGGAGGCGCACGCATGAGTTTTGCCACGGCGCTCGCACTTTTCGCGGCGGTTTTGGTGGCCGCTCCCATTGCGGCTCACCTGCTTCGAAGGCGGCGCGCGGACGAGAAGTTGTTTCCACCCGCGGCGCTTGTTCCGGCAACACCGCCGACCGCGCGAAAACGTTCGAGCCTGGAGGATCGCTTTTTGTTCGGCGTGCGGGCGCTCAGCATTCTCGCTTTGGCCCTGCTCGGGGCAACGCCCTTCGTGAAGTGCAATCGCCTGTCGCTCACGCGTCAGAGCGGCGCATCTGTGGCTCTGGCGATTATTGTGGACGACTCGCTGAGCATGCGCGCGAAAGTGACACCCGACGGTGACACAACTCGATTTGAGCGCGCAAAACGCGGCGCCAAAGAGTTGATGGCGGGTCTGTCGGCGGGCGATGCTGTGGCGATCGTCATGGCCGGTGCTCCGGCGCGCGTTGCGCTGGCGGCGACCACCGATTTCGGAAGCGTGAATGCGTCCATCGATTCGATGGAGCCGTCGGATCGCGCCACGGATCTCGACGCTGCGATGCGAATGGCGGCCGACTTGCTCAAGGGCCTGCCGCAGCTCGACAAGCGCGTGGTGTTGCTGAGCGATCTCGCCGACGGTACGCCCGCACAATCGGCGCTCACCGGTTCCGGCGACGTCACACTGTGGGCTCCGTTGCCTGAACTCGAAGCCAAAGGAGAATCGGACTGTGCGGTTGTTCGGGCCGAACGAGCGGGCGATCGCGTTCGCGTGCGTGTGGTGTGTACACCTGTTCTGAGCGTGGCCAAACCGTCGGAGTCGGGTGTACACACGGTAGCTCCGGTGGAGGGACCGTCGGCGGGTCGATCTGTTGAAGTTCGCGCGGCCGGACGAGTGTTGCGATCCACGCAGCTCTCCGCGTCTGTGCAAACCGATGAAGTGACGCTCGATCTGCCGGGCGACACAGCCAATCAAACGCTCACTGTGGCGCTGACAGGTAAAGACGCGATCGCCGAAGATGATCAGGCACCGGTGAGCGCACTCGGCGCAAAACTTCGCGTGGCGCTGGTGGTGGATCCGGCGGCTGTGCACGTTGAAACGGGTGGTGCGCCACCGGTGGAACAAGCCCTCTCCGCACTCGCTCTCGACGCAGAATCGAGGCCGCTTCCCACGGTGCCGGATCATGCCGAAGAACTCTCCGGCTACGGTGCGTTGCTCATTGACGATGCCCCCGGCCTCACGCCGGAAATGCGGCGGGCCGTTTCACAGTGGGTTGAAAAAGGCGGCGTTGTGTTTCTCACGCTTGGCCCGAAAGCCGCGGCGGCGCCGCTTGGAGCGGGGTTTGATCCGTTGCTCGCGGGCGTGATGCATTGGGGTGAAACACCGGTGCCCGGGATTGATCCAGCGAGCTTTCCACTGCTCGGCGGTTCGGCGATCACATTTGCGGATCTGTCGCCGAGCGGTCGCATGACGCTCGCACCTGAAACGCTTCAAAACGCGGACGTTTTAGCAAAGTGGAAAGACGGCGCTCCGTTCCTCATCAGGCGTCCGTTGGGTCGCGGAGCGGTGCTTGCGCTGACGTTGCCGCTCACGACGCAGGAGAGCGACATTGCGTTGCGTCCTGCGTTTTTGGCGCTTTTGGATCGGTTTGTTCGCATCGCACGGGCGCGGGGCGGCGCGGCGCGTGTCGACGCGGGAGACGCGTGGACATTCGACGGCGTGAAAGAAGTGAAGGTGGCGCGCGTCGGATCAAAAGGCCCTAACGATCTCATCCCCATTCCGCTCACGGAGTTGGATCAACGCCTGCGAGCCACTCCGCCGGTGGCGGGCGTTTACGACTTGGTGCTCGACGGTGAGCACGAAACGCGTGTGGCCACAGTGCCCGAACGCGAGATCGATCTGCGACCGCGCGCGCTTGTTCAAAACGCGCGCGACAGCAAACTCGGCGGTTCCGCCGGCCAAGTGGATGTGTCGTCGCAAATAGCGCTTGCGCTGCTCCTGCTGGCAACGCTGGAGTTGGGGCTGCGCGCTTATTCAAAACGAGCGGAGTAGCCGTCAAGCACTCCGTATTGCGGTTGCCACGGCAGGCGAACACCCTGTTTTTGCGCGGCGTGCTGAGTCCAATACGGATCAAACAGGTGGGCGCGGGCGAGAACACACAAGTCGGCGCGGCCGGCGGATAAGATGGAGTTTACGTCGGCGTAGGAAGAGATGGCGCCGACAGCCATTGTGGGAACATTGGCCTCGTGTCGAATACGGTCTGAGAACGGCACTTGATACAACCTACCAAACGCCGGTTTACCCCACGACACGGTTTGACCCGCCGACACATCAATGATGTCGGCGCCGTTTTCTTTAAGCGCCTTTGCGATAATGACAGCATCGTCGGCCGATGTGCCCAATGCGTCCCAATCGGTTGCGGAAATGCGCACAGAAATAGGCCTTGATGTGGGCCATGCGTTGCGAACCGCGGAGAGCACTTCGATTGGGTAACGAAGCCGATTGGCGAGATTGCCACCGTAATTGTCGCTTCGTTGATTGGTGAGCGGCGAAAGGAAACTGGCAAGCAGATAACCGTGTGCAAAGTGCAGCTCGATCATGTCAAATTCGGCATCATTGGCCATGCCGGCTGCTTTGACAAAGTCGGCTTTCACGCGGTCCATATCCGCGCGGTCCATGGCTTTGGGAACTGCGCTGTTTGGCAAATACGGAATTGCCGACGCTGACAAGAGTGGCCATCCGCCGCTTTCAAGCGGTTGATCCATCCCTTCCCACATGCGTTTTGTGGCCCCTTTGCGGCCGGCGTGGGCAATTTGAAGGGCTATTTTTGCAAACGAATGTTGGTGCACAAATCGAGTGATGCGTTTCCACCCCGAAACGTGAGCATCGTTGTACATACCGGCGCAGCCCGGTGTAATTCGCCCGTCGGCCGAGACATCGGTCATTTCTGTGATCACGAGTCCGGCGCCTCCGACGGCGCGACTGCCGAGGTGTACAAGGTGCCAGTCGTTAATGGCACCTTCATCGGCGGAATATTGGCACATCGGCGAAACAACCACTCTGTTTTCAAGCACCATGTCGCGTAGGCGATACGGCGTAAACATCGGCGGAGCAGGTTCTTTTTCAGTTCGGCCCGCGGCGGCGAATGCGGCTTTCGAATAAGCCTCGTCGACACGTTTGATAAGCGCCGGGTCGCGGAGTTTGAGGTTTTCGTGAGTGATGCGCAGACTGCGAGTGAGGAGGCTCATTGCAAAACTGAGCGGGTCCATTTTCATGTAGCGCGGTGTGGACTCAAACCACTCCAGACTGACCTGCGCGGAACGTTGCAATGATTCTACCCCGGGGCGGCGGGTGGCCTCATAAGCGGCGAGCGCGTCTTCGATGTTGGGGTGTTTGAGAACCGCCTCACACAAATCAATGGCATCTTCCATGGCGAGTTTGGTGCCGGAGCCAATGGAGTAGTGCGCTGTATGGGCTGCATCACCCATTAAAACTGCATTGGCGGTGTGCCATTTTTCATTGCGAATCACCGGGAAAGCGCGCCAAATTGAGCGGTTCTTTAAGAGCTTGTGGCCGTCGAGTTCTTTTTCAAACAGCTTTTCAAAGTAGGTAATTGTTTCATCTTCAGAGGCTTTATCGAGCCCGGCAGCGAGAAATGCCTTTTCGGAACATTCAACAATAAACGTGGAGCGACCGGGCTCATACCGATACGCGTGCACCTGAAAAAGCCCGTGTTGGTTTTCATTAAAATAGAAAGTGAACGCTTCAAACGGTTTGGTTGTACCGAGCCACACAAATCGATTGGGCCTAAAGTCGATAGAAGGCTTAAATTCAGCCGCGAGTTCGGCTCGAATAATGCTGTTTACCCCGTCGACAACCAATATCAGGTCGGCTTCACCGACGCTTTTGATGGTTTTGACTTCACTCTCAAACTTGATTTCAACCCCCAACTCCAATGCTCGTTTTTCAAGAACATCGAGCAATGCTTGGCGGGAAAGGCCGGCAAACCCGTGCCCTGTGGACCGAATTACCTGTCCACCGTAATAGATATCAATGTCATCCCAATGGTAGAAACGGGATGTAATCGCTTCAAAAGTGGGGGCGTCGGCGTTTTTGAGCCTGTCGAGTGTGGCGTCTGAAAAGACCACTCCAAAGCCGAATGTGTCGCCGGAGCGATTGCGCTCGTGAACAACAATGCGCGCGTCGGGCCGCGCCTTTTTCATGAGGATTGCGAAATAGAGCCCGGCCGGGCCGCCACCAATCGATACGATGTTCACGGAGCCCGGTTCGCACAGCGCGCGCGGCACGGCAATAGGCTTGGGGCAACTCTCGGTGACCCCGGGGTCAGCGCTCAAATTCGAACGGCGATTTTCTTGGCCCGCCCCGCTCAGGCGAGCGATACGCGGGTCATGCGCACATCTGCACACCTCCCTCGCGCGGCTTGGATCGCGCCGCTCCTGCTGGTGGCTTGCTCCGGTCCGGCTGCTGAACGTGGACCTGAAACTCCCAAGGCAACGGTCACAGAAACGCCTGTGGCACCGCCGGCCCCGGCGTTAACCGCCGACTCTGAAGCTCCGAAGGCGGAGTCCGTTCAAGAAGACGGCGCAAAAGAGCCGGAAGCGGTGGTGGACAATCGGCCTCGCATGGGGGCTGTCATGCCCTTTGCGTACATTTACAAACGGCCCGAGGTGAAGGGTTTGGCCCTCGGCTACGTGCGAACGGGAACAAGTGTACCCTTGCTCGATGACAAGCCCGTTGCAGGACCGGGCTGCGCGCGCGGATGGTATAAAGTCGCTCCGCGAGGCTATTTGTGCCTGAACTATCGAACCACGCTCGATCTGAATGACCCGTATTACAAGGCGCTCGCGAGCGTGGCCCCCAAAGACGAAGCGTACCCTTACAAATACGCCTTTTCAAACGGAGCGCCGATGTACAGCCGCGTTCCAACGAAAGAAGAGCAGGCCAAAGAAGATAAGAAGTTTGGGACGCGTGGGTCGTATGTGCAGCTCGCCGAGTGGTCGAAAGGTCATGAAGAGTTGCTCACGACGGAGCCTATTAAAGCCACGGATCCGATTCCTGAGTTTTTCGCGGGTGGAAAACGCCATGTCGGAGGTGGCAATCGCGACACAAAGCGGCTTTTGTGGCGGGTGATTCCCAATGGATCGATGGTGGCTTATCATAAGGCGTTTGAAGCGGAAGGCCGCGTGTGGCTGCTCACAAGCGACTTAATGCTTGTTCCGGCAGACCGCGTGCGCGCGGTGAAAAAGCACACGTTTCAAGGGGTGAAACTCGGCAGCGGGGTGGATTTGCCGCTCGCTTGGAATAGGTCTCACGATCCAAAACCCCTTTATAAGAAGGGTGACGACGGGGCATTTGTAGCGTCGGATCGAACATACCCGGGTAAGGGATATGTAGAGATCACCGATAGCAAAGTGAAAGACAAAGACGGCAGCGTGTATTACGAACTCCGTGAAGACCCGGGGTTTTACGTGGCTGAGAAACACACAACCGTTTCGAGGGCAAAAACCACTCTCCCGCAGGGCGTGAAACCGGGTGGAAAGTGGATTGAAGCCAAAATTCTACCGGGCACACTGACGGCTTACGAAGGCACCACTCCTGTGTACGCAACGTTGTTTTCACCGGGGAAAGGTGGGCTTCCGGTGCCTGGACATGACCACACAAAATACGCCACCACGCAGATTGGCTATTTCCCCATTGAGTGGAAAGACCGAGTGAACACCATGTCCAATGAAAAGGGCGAGCCAAAGGTGTTGTGGTTTAGCGATGTGCCGAACATTCAATATCTGAAGGCACCGCTCGCTATGCACGTGGCTTATTGGCACCAAGACTTTTCAAACCCCAAAAGCGCCGAGTGCGTGAACGTGTCGGCCTACGATGGTCAGTTCTTGTTCCACTTTACCGATCCGCCGGTTCCTGAAGGTTGGGGTGGCATTCGACCGGGCGACGGAAACGGCCTGTCAACACCCGTGATCATCAGCGCTCAGTAGCGTTGATCATGATGGTTGCTGCATCGATTGTGGGCGACGGATAAAAACCCTCGTTTGAGGGGGAGTCTCGGGAGCACCGCTATGCAACGTTTGTTGGCCTTGTCGGCATTGGTTTTCGTCTTGGCTCCAACGGGCTGCAAAGACTCGGAGGCTGCGGAACTCACGGCCGTTGCGCTTTCACAGTCGGCGGAAGAGCCCGCGCCGGATACTCCCAACGCGGCGGCTACCATTGTGACTTTGGCGGATCGACCGGCAAAAGCTCAAAACGATATCGCGCCGACGATCACTGTAAGCGCGGTGGGCGATTGTACACTTGGCAGCGATTATCGAGTGATCGGCGCCGAGGGGAGTTTTCACTTGGCAATGGACAAGTGGAACAACGACTACTCGGTGCCGTTCGCCTCGGTAAAGTCGATCTTGGACAGCGACGATTTGACAATTGCCAATTTGGAAACGCCGCTTTCACGTTCAAAACCGGCGGTGGCCAATACATTCGTATTTAATGGCAAACCTGAATACGCTGAAATTTTGGCTCGCGGAAGTGTGGAGTTGGTGAATCTTGCCAACAATCACACGGGCGACTTTGGCCCCGAGGGCGCGAAACAAACGGTGAGCGCTGTTGAAAAAGTGGGGATTGGAGCGTTTGGCAACGGTCGAGTGGACAAGCGCACTGTGAAAGGTGTTGAGGTTGTCAACATTGGTTATTTGGGCGGCGGGCGCGGCACACGCGACAAGGTTGTAAAGGACGTTAAGAAGCACAAAACGGCCACAAACCTTGTGATTGTGAGTTTTCATTGGGGTGTTGAAGGGCTGAATGTGCCCACCGATGACCAGCGGACAATGGCTCACGCAGTGGTGGACGCGGGAGCCGATTTGGTGCTTGGGCACCATCCTCACGTGCTCCAAGGGATTGAGTCTTATAAGGGCAGGCACATTGTGTACTCTCTTGGGAACTTTGTTTTCGGCGGTCATTCAAACCCGGCGGACAAAGACTCAATGATTTACCAAGAGGTGTTTTCTATTGAAAACGGGGCCGTGTCGACCAAAGAAAACAAGATTATTCCTGTGCGAATTTCATCGGTGACGTCGCACAATGACTTTCGGCCTGTGGTGCTCGAAGGGGCTGATAAAGAGCGCGTGCTCGGCAGGGTGAAAGAGTATTCAAACCTCTTGTTGCCGAAAAAGAAGAAGTAGGTTGGGTCCCCCCCGGCGCGCGGCAGCGCGACTTGGGGGGGAAGGTGCGGCGCTAGCCGCGCCGTGGGGGGGCAATGTTTGGGCTTGGTTACACAGAGTTGATGGTGAGGCCGCCGTCGACAACGAGTGTTTCACCGGTGACGAATGATGCCGAGTCGGAAGCGAGGTACACAGCGGCTCCGCCGATTTCGTGGGGTTCGGCATAACGAGCTTGTGGGGTGCGGGCGACAACGCGTTCTACAATGTCTTTGTTGGTGAGGAGGGCGGCTGAAAAGCGTGTATCGACAAGGCCGGGGGCGATGGCGTTGACTCGAATTTTGGAGGGCGCGAGTTCTACAGCGAGGGTTTTTGTCATGGAGATGACTGCCGCTTTTGTCATTGCATAAACGCCTTGAAGGGGCGCGCCGCCGAGGCCTTGAATACTGGCAATGTTAATGATGGCACCGGGAGAGTCGCGGTTGATGAGGTGGCGTGCGACCTCGCGAGCCACGTAGAAATAGCCCTTCACGTTGACTTCAAACGTTTTATCAAAGGCGCCGTCGTCGACTGCCATCATGGGGCCGAAATAGGGGTTTGTGGCGGCGTTGTTTACCAAACAGTCAATTTTGCCAAACGCTGAAACTGTCTCTTTGATGAGGCGTTCAACATCGCTCAGCTTGCCTGTGTGGCACGCAAAAGGCTCCACTGTGATGCCGTCTTTGCGAAGGCGTTCTGCGGCTTGACTGACACCTTCGAGTTTGCGGGATGCAATTGCCACTTTGGCGCCGGCTTGGCCACAAGCGCGGGCAATGGCTTCACCGATTCCGCGGCTGCCGCCCGTAACCAAGACCACTTTTTCTTCGAGATGAATGGGCGATTTCATGCGGCCCCGTTTACCACAGTCGTTGGTACCGCGATTCAATCAACCCATCAGTTCCACGGAATCGGTGCACTAACCACGGCGCATTTCAACGCGGCGCTGCATGGAGCCGGAGCGCATGAGCATGTCGAAGGCTTCTTTTTCGAGAACGGGGTGTACACCGCGTGGCGCGACGCCCATTGGGTGTTTTTTCTTTGTAATGAAACCGCTCAAAAACTGGGGGTTTACGGCGAGCAGCTCTTTGAGCACCTGTTTCATTTGTTTTGTTTGGTTGGCCCACGCAAAAGCAAATGCCCGCGAACGGAGGAGTTGAGGCTTGAGGTCTTCAATCTCGGCGTCGACTTTGAGCGTGTCGAGAAGCTCAATGGCTCGTTTGGCCTGGCCGCTGCGAGCCCACGCTTCGGCAATGATGGCTACGACCGACGCACGGCTTTTGGCGTCTTTGTGGTTTTCAATGTTCACCTTGTCGACGAGTTCGCGCGCGTTTTCGGTTTCACCGAACATGAGGTGAATCATGGCGCGTTGCACGCGAGCCTGATCGGCTTCAGGTGCCATCACGCGATCGAGTTTGATGGTTTCAAGTGTACGCAATGCGGCGCGCGGGTCGTCCTGCATTTGCAGTTGGGCTTTTGCGAATACGGCCTCGGCGTCGTCGGCCTTGAAGTCGGATTCGAGCTTTGAAATGGCTTCTTTTCGCTCTTCGGCCGAGCCGGCGGTTTTGACGATGTTGACAACCCGTTGCGCGCGCTGAACGCGGCGGAGCACGTAGATCACAACGCCGATGAGGGCGAGCGTGAGTACACCGACGACGGCTTTGGGGATCCATCCGGGAATGACAAAGGCGACGATCCAAGCGATGACGGTGGGTAGGCCAAGCCGCAGTGCGAGCTGTTTCGGTTGAAACGAGGCGAGGGGATCGGCCTGTTTGGCCCTCGCTTCGGCGAGGAGCTTGTCGCGCGAGTCTTGGGGCGCGGCGCCTTTTGCGGAGGTTTTGGGGGGGGGTTTTTTGGATCCCGACGGTTCTTTGGCGGGGTTTTTGTCGGTGCTTGCCACGGCGCGGGGGCTCATAGCACGCGGCGCGGCTCTCGCGTTAGGATGCAGCCGCGTGGCACACGAAGGCGACCGAGAGGCCGAGGCGAATGCGGATCCCGAGGGCGCGACGGATGCCCCGGGTGAGGGCAAACCGGCGGGAAGTGTCGCGAAAGAGGTGGGCGTTTTCGTTCCGCCGCCTCCGGTCCAAAAAACGCTGCGCGGCGCTGTCGCTCGAACCAGAACGTTTTTGGGGGTTTCAGCGAGCGCGCCCGGCACGTTGACGGCGCAGAACCCTCCAAGTCCGGCAAAACCTCAAGTGGATGCGCGAGCCACGCATCCGGGGATTCAAGCTCCGGTTCCCCAAAGTGGTGCTCCGGTTCAAAAAGCGCGGCCGGCGGCATCGCAACGAACGCTTGCGTACACACCGCAAACGCGGTCGGGGTCGGAAGATCCGCCGACTCCCGCGGCCCCTGTGCGGCTCGACGATACGCCGCTGCCGGAGAGCGAAGAGGCAACGCAGTGGGGCGGGCCGACAACGGAATCACCGCATGTGGACCCAAATGATGCGGTCGCGGTGGAGCTTCACGCGCGCGGAACAAGGCTCGCACCCCATGATCCGGTGGGCGCGGCGCGCGCCTTTGTGGAGCTTGGAATTCACTGCGAAAGGTCGCGAGGCGATGCGGCCGCGGCGAGGCATTTCTACGAAGAAGCGCGATCGCTCGTTCGTTTGTTTGAGCCGGCGCTCGGGCGGTTGCGACGCGTGCTTCCCACTTCGGTGGAACCTGAAACGTTGCTCGCGTTGGTGGACGACGCGATTGTTGCCGCTGAAAACGATCGCGGGCGCGCGGATTTGTTTGGAGAGCGAGCGCGCATTTTGGCGAGTCTCGGGCGGCCGGCTGAAGCTCGATCGGCGTTTGAAGAGGCGCTCGGTTTGATGCCCGATCATCCGGCTTCGCTGCGCGGGCTGGAGGCTGTGCTGCGATCGAGCCCCGATGCCGATGCGCGTGGGGCGCTCGCAAAACACTTGGAGGTGCTGGCCGAAAAGTACGCACCGGCCGAGGGGCGGGCCGACGGCGATGCTCGATTGACGGCGTGGCTTCTGGTGGAGCGCGCGCACATTTTGGAGCTGCGTTTGGATCAGCCTGAGTTGGCGCAGACGGCTTTTGAACGGGCGATTTCGTACGACAGCGCTCCGGGGCCGGTGCGCGATGCGCTCACGAGGCATTTGGTTCGACGGGATCAGGCGCAGGCGTTGGCCCAAGCGCTCGCGAGCGAGGCGGAGCGTGAGCCGGATGATGCGCGGGCTTCGAGGCTCGACTACGCGGCGGCGCGAATCTTGTCGGAGCGGCTCCAAAACCCTGAAGAAGCGATTGTGCTTCTCGAAAGGGCGGCGGCGCGCGCGCCTTCAAACACCAAAGCGGCGTGGCGAACACTCACCCATCTTGTGGGCTTGCTTGAGGCGGCCGGTCGTTGGGAACCCGCGGCGGCTGTGCGGCAACGGCGCCTCGCATTGCTCAGCGAACCGGACGCGATCTCGTTTGAACAAGTGCGCCTGTCGGCGATTTTCGATGTGGTTGGGCGGGCCGACAGAGCTGCGCTTCATGCGGCGCGCGCGCTTGAGTACGCACCCGAAGATCCGTCCACGTTGGAGCGGCTCGATCGCGCGTTGTTGCGGCTTGGGCGACACGAAGATCGCCTGCACGCGTGGGCTCAACAGGCAAACGCGGAGCGGCCGGCCCCGGTGCGTGTGGCGGCACTCATGCGCGCGGCGGATATCGCCGAAAGGCACCTCGGCAGGCGCGACGAGGCGATCGCATTGCTTCGCGCTGCGTGGGCGCTCGATCCATCGAGCCAAGAGATCTTCGATGCATTGTCGGCGTTGCTTTCGGCGCGCGTTGCAAACGCTCCTTCCGGCTTGGAAGCCGCGGTGCGGGCGCGCATTGATTTTTATGCGCAGGCCGCATCGGCGGCGGGAAGTCAGGCGCGCAGGCTCGCGATGCTCGAAAAGCTCGCGGCGCTTTGGGAAGAAGAGATCGGCGATCACGCACGGGCGATCGAGGCGCTCGATCAGGTGCTCGCTGTGGAGCCCGATCGGCTGAGCGCCATTTTGGGAATGCAGCGCAACGCCGAAAGGGCCGGCGAAGCAACGCGCCTGGTGCAAGCGCTTGTTGCGGAGTCGGCGCTCACAAGCGATCTGGCCCTCGCACGACGTCTTTTGCTTCGGGCCGCAGATGTCACTTCGTCGCGCATCGGCGATCGAGATCGCGCGCTTGGATTGGTGCACCGCGCACTTGATATCGACGAAGAAAATCCCGACGCGCTGCGGGCATTGGCGCGCTTGTCGGAGCGCGCCGGTCGGCACAGTGAAACGCGCGCGGCGCTGGTTCGGCTCGTGCAGCAAACGCCGGACGCGCGGGCGCGCTTTTCGATTTGGTTGGAGATCGCCACCGTGGATGAACTGCGCCGCAAAGATCCCCGCGATGCGGTCGCGGCGCTTCAAAACGCGGCGCTTCTCAAACCGGGTCACCCGCTGCCACAGGCTGAAATTGTTCGGCTCTTGCGCGCCGCCGGTGAAAAAGGCGCGCTGGCGGAGGCGCTTCTCGGACTCGCCGCATCTGCGCCCAACGCGGAGCGGGCCGCGGATCTGCGTTTCGACGCGGCCGAGGTGCAGCTGCTCGCATTGGGGCGCGATGCCGACGCGCTTGCATCCCTTCGCGAAGCAGAATCGTTTTTCTCATCCACATATTACGACCCGTGCACGTTTGAGACCGCCGAGCGAATTCTTGTTCGCCGAGGTGCCCACGCTGAGCGGGCCGCGCTCTACAGCCGGTGGCTTGAACGGCAGCCGGGCCCCGCGATCGACCACGCCATTCGCGTGGCGCTCGCTGAAATTCTCACCACAAGCAACGCCGAACAATCCGCCGCGATCCTGAGCGATCTGCTGCGCGTCGTTCCGTCGCACGTTCCGGCGCTTCGAATGTTGGAGCACATCTACCGTTCACTTCACGACGAGCGATCCATGGCCGCCGTGCTTCGCTCGCAGGCCGATGTGTTCACATCGGTGCGATCGCGCTGCGGTTCGTTTTGGGAATACGTTCGCCTCGGACCGCTTCTCAGCGAAGACGACACGCTCGACGCGCTCTCGCGCATTGCGGCGCTCGATCCGGGCGACGGCGCAGCGATTGACGGCATTTTGGTTTTGTCGGCGCGACCACGCGATCCAAAGGCCGATGCCGCACCGGTGATGCGCTCCCCTTCCCTGCTCCTCACGGCGCTCACAGCGAAAAAAGAGTTGCTCCAAGATCCGGTGAGCCGCGCGCTATTTGAAGTGGAGCGATGCCTTCTCTTGGAGCGCATGGGCACAGCCGACCCATCCACGCTCACAACGGCGCTCGCCGGCTACCGCACCGCTCTCGCCGCGTGGTCGCAGAGCATGTTGGCGGCTCGCGGCCTCGCGCGGCTGGCGTCTCAGTTTGACGATCGCAATGCGCTGCTCGAAGCGCAGCTCGCACTCGCCGAGTTGGTCGATCGCGCCGACGAGCGTGCGCGTTGCTTCGTGATCGCAGCGCAGCTTGTTCGAGCGCAGGGCGGCGAAGGATCGGTAGAGCGCTCAATCGACCTCTACCAAAAGGCGCTTTCGGCCGACGCCGACTGCGCGGCGGCCATGGATGCGCTTGCGGAGCTGCTTTCGTCGCGGCCGGCGTCGCTTGTGGACACTTTCCGCATCGCACTCGAAAGGGCATCGGCCGCGCCGCAGATCGTGGCACTCGCAAAATCCATCGGCGACGCAGTTCTTCGTTCACTCGAAAGCGGCGCCAAAGCTCCCGATGCCGGGGTTGGAATTGCGGCAATGCAGCGCGCGCTTGAACGTGCGCCCGACGACGTCGCATCCCTTTTGCTCATGGCGCGGCTGCAAAAAGCGCAGCGCCTTTTTCCCGACTCGCGCGACACGATTCTGCGCGTTGTCGAGGTTGCGAAAGATCCCGAAAGCCGCATCGCCGCCCGCTTCTTCTTGGCCGATCTTTACGAAGGGCCGCTCGCGCGCCTCGATCTCGCCGAGGAGTCGATTCAGGCGGTGCTCGCAACCGACGCGCGCCACAAGCGAGCGCTCCTACGCCTCGCCGACATCGCGAAGGCTCGAAAGGATCACGCGCTGCAAATGCACGCGCTCGGGAGGCTCGTTGAGACAGCCGCACATCCGGGAGAACGCACCGACTTCGACATGCGTTTGAGCGACGCGTGCATGGAGGCCGACGATCGCAAAGGTGCCATTCGCGCGCTCGGCGACGGCATTGCGAGTTCACCCGCCGATGCTCGACCGTGGGCGGCGCTCGCCCGCCTGTTCCGGATCGATACACCCGACGGAGCGGCTGGGTACACCGAAGCCCTCAAGCAATTGCTTGAGATCGCGGCCGCGCGCAGACTCCCTGTCGATCCACGTTGGCTCACAACGCTGGGCCTGATTGAGATCGCCACGCTCAATCGGTACGCCGACGCGATCGGTCACCTGCAGCACGCTGTGGCGCTGCCCGGCGCTCCGCCCGATGCGCGCGCGCTTCTCGGTCGAGCGCTTGAAGGCGCGTGTCGCCACGTGGACGCGATTCAAGTCCTTCGCTCGCTCTTCACTGTGGACATTGAAACCGGCGCGCGCGTGGAAGATCTCGCCGCAACGCTCACGTCGCTTGAAGCGGCGCTCGCAAAAGAGGGCCGCCTCGACGAGCGGCTCGCCGTGGAAGAAGTACGCGCGTGTTTGGGTTTCGTGGGGGCAGAACGTTTCGCAACTCTCAAAGCGAGACGGCTTCCCGAAACATCACCGCGCATGACACTTCTCGCCGGTCCCGAACTCGGCCGCCTGCTTCTCCCCGAAGCGCGTTCACCGCTGCTCGACCTCTGTGCATGTGTACAACCGATTGCCGGCAAAGCCCTGCGTATCGAGCTTTCCACGTTCGGGATTGGTTCGCGCGAACGCATCGGCGCGCGCGACGGACACCCCACGCGAAACCTCGCCGATCGCATTGCTCGTTCGCTCGGCGTGGAGGCGTTTGAGCTTTATCTCTCGCCGGTTTGGCAAGGTCCGCCGCGTGTGTACCCAGGCGATCCGCCCGCCATTGTGGCGGCCACATCCTTTGCCGACCTCCCCGAACCCGAGCAGTTGTTCGTCCTTGCTCGGCTTCTCGTGCGCATTGCGCTCGGCCCCACGTTCCTCGACGAACTCACGCCGGAAGCCCTCGACGGCTTCCTTCTTACTGCGCTTCGCACCGTCGATCCCGCCTATGGATCGGGTGACCTCGCTCGGCCGCGTGAAATGGCCGCCCAAAGCCTCGTGAGTCATGTCCAACGAGCCATCGGACGCCGCCAAAAAAACAAAATCGAAGAGCTGATCTTGCCCGTGCTTTTGCCTGGATTTGATGTGCGACCGTTTTCGCTCGCGGTTCGGCGCACCGAATATCGAGCCGCGCTTGTCCTTTCGGGCGACATGATCGCCGCGATCGATCACCTGCGACGCATTGAAGCGGCACGCGTGCCCGACGACGCACGTTCGCTTCTCAAACACCCCGTCACGAGCGAACTAATCCGATTTGCACTGCTGCCCGAGGCAGCGGCCGAAAGGCGCCGCCTCGGAACAATTGTCGGGGCGTGAGCAGAAGCGAGGCGCGCTCCACGCTCCGACACGGTGCTCTCAATTGCAGTTTTTGCCCGCGATGCTCGCCACTTCGCCCACGCAAATGCTGTCCCAACCGGTGGTGCAGCAGTAAGCATCCGCGGCGCAGATGGCAGCCACAACACCGTTGGCGTCACAGCCTGACGTGAGTTTGGCGCCAGTTGTGCACAGGCTGTGCGCACACGTGCCGGTGCTGCAAGCAACGCTGTTTCCAGCGCTGTATACAGCCGACACACAAGAGCTGTCCCACGCCGAGCTGCAACACGCCGCATTGGAGTTGCACACCGCTTGAACAACGGTTCCGCAAGCCGAGGCATTGAGAGCCGAACCGGTCACACACTTGTCATGCGCACACGTGGGGGCCGAACCGCCCGGGGCACCGTAAAGCGCCACCGCCCCGTCTTTGTCTTTTTGCGTCAATACCAAGTCCCCTGTTTGGCTGCCATTGCACTGCGGATAATGCATGACAGACGCGGAATCGTAGGTTGTCAGTGCGCGCCAACTGTTGTCCTCGAAACACGTGCCCGCTTCAGGCCGCGTGTGTTCGTGGCGGAACCCGAGGGCATGACCCAGTTCGTGGCGCAAAACCCCGGCGAGCGTCCACGGACTGATGTTGTTAAACGCCGTCACGTCCACCAGCAATTCACGCGTGGAGCGCGCCTGATTGGGAAAAAACGCGCGCGCCAAATATTGCCCGCCGCTATTGACCAATCGCACGTTGAAAACAACGTTGTTGTTGTTTTTGGTGCAATTACCGTCTTGGCCGCTGCTGTGAACAAAATTCACGTTGGCCGCCCCTTCCCACGCTCCGGTAGCCGTGTTTAGCGCAGAAACAACCGTTGAATAACGGGACGAACCAAAGGAGCTGGAGCTGACACAATACGTGATGTTGGTCTGTTGACTGCTTGACCACTTGGCATCTACCCCGTTTGCTCGGTGGACAATCAATCCGCCCTGAACAACGTACTCCAAATAAAACTGCTCAAGTTCACGTCGGCTCTCAATGGGAGTATCGCCGTTGACGATGTAAATGCCAGTGTCAGGCTCTTGATAAATGACACTCAGAAACTCTTCCCATGTCATGTTTGAACTGGCAACGTCTTCATCCCCCAGGTCGTCGGTCTGACCGGAAACACAACCCACGCCCATAACGAAGGCCAAACTGAGGCCCATAGCCAAACCGGCAAAACGACCCAGTTTTACGCCCGCGAACAAAGTGGTGCTGTTTGCCATGGCGGCAATTCTCCTCTCGGGATGAACGTCAATGAATCCAATCGCCGCTTCAAAACTGCCCACCAAACGGAAGCGGCGTGTTGTGTGGGGTTGATGTACGGCACCAAACTGGAAATCACAATCACGATAATCCGCGATTGGCGCATTTTTAATGCACAAATAACGCAATTTATAATCAGGCCTGGATGTGCACTGACTATCATTAAACAATTGCATTCATATTGTGCGTCGTCTGAATGCGTTACCTACATGTGGAGTTCAATCCATCGAGCGCGTCATTCGCAAACTGGCAGTTTCAACTCCATCGCTTGACACGACTGCTCAAAAAGAGCGTTGCGCCCGCGCGAAATCAAACTCCGGTCGTTGTGTCAAGTGAAACATGGCAGTGCGAAAAACACCCACAATGCGCGTCTGTGTGACACCTTGTTCAGAAACGAGCACATCGCCGGAAACAGTGTAATCTTCCACCCATGTCAATCACATGCCGACAAGAAGCTCTGCGTTGGGTGCATCGTTATGCCGCCGCAGGTGCAGTGTTCGCAGCGATTCCGCTACCGGTCACAACGGCGGGACTTGCCACCATTGAAACGCACATGATCGGTTTCATCGGGTCCATCTACGGTGACCCAATGAGTGGCACCGCAACAGCGGCAACGGGTGGCACGTTGGCAATCGCCGGACAGGGGCTCAAATGGGCCGCACTTCAATTGTGTACATTTGTGCCGGTTGCCGGCATTCCCATTAAAATGGCCATCTCCGTCGGCGTGATTGAAGGTATCGGTCACGCCATCATTGACCACTACGAGCGCAAATACCCGGGCAAACAGTTCACTCAAAAGAGCGAGTTGGAACAGTCCTAATGAAATCGCGCTCCGCGTGCGCCGCTTTCGGGCTCACCTTGTTGTGCGCCTGCACGCCGCCGCCCACCTCGCATTCACCCCCGGTTTCCAGTTCAAGCGCTCCTCCAAAGACCAGTGCTTCATTGGTACAAGTCCCGGTTCTACCCGCGGCCGTTCCAACAGAAGAAACACCCCCTTCAAAATGGATCGCGTGTGAAAAGGCACCGCGCGATATGGGATGTGTCAGCGGCGGTGAAGTGTTGATCGGTGACAATGCTTCCGCTGAAACAGCCCCGCAGCACACCGCTGAAATTCAAACGTTTTATTTGGATAAACAGCCTGTTTCCAACAGCCGATACGACGCCTGCGAAAAAGCCAATCAATGCCCCGCCCGGTCACCCGCTGAAAAGACACAAGCCGCTCCAAACGAACCGGCCTCTGCCCTCTCATGGTCAATGGCACATGCCTATTGCAATTGGGCCGGAAAGCGACTCCCCACAGAAGCTGAGTGGGAAAAAGCGTTTCGCTCGTCTTCAAACAACCCGCCGAACTTTGCCGCCG
Source organism: Polyangiaceae bacterium (assembly GCA_016712345.1). Taxonomy (GTDB): domain Bacteria; phylum Myxococcota_A; class Polyangia; order Polyangiales; family Polyangiaceae; genus JADJRH01. The sequence continues at coordinate 4,035,735 of JADJRH010000001.1, read as the reverse complement.
ACACCGGCCTTGAGTGGACACAAGACCTATGGAGTGATTGTTACGAAGGCTGTTCTTCACCCTGCAAAGACGCTTGTTTGGGGCTCGATCCGCCGGGCATTTGTTCGGGAGCCCCTCAATGTGGTTCTGTCTCAAAGCGAGTATTAAAAGGCCCCATTGAAGGTGTCGCTCACCATGCTGCGCGCCGTCGCGGCGAGTTGCCCAAAAACACCACGTTGGCTGCGCGCGTGAGATGCGCTTCCACCTCACCGTGGTTGTCAGGTTTACCTCCTCTGGCTATTTCAGACCCACCCACCAAACCGCCTCCGCCTACTCCGCCGACCGAAAAGGCACTCTCCACGTTTCTCAATGTAAAAGAAGACACCGATGTTTTCAAAATCCCACTCTGCAAAAAAACCGGCGAAGCATCGCAAAAATGCCGCGATCCATGGTCGTACGTAACGAGCAACGAGCCTGAACAAGCCCTCTTCTTACCGTACATCAAACATGTCGGCGGCGGATATGTGGGCCTCGCGTCCGACCAAAACTATACTTTTATTGCCCATGCCAAAAGTGAATGGGCATGGCTTTTTGACTACGACCCAACGGTAGTTCGCCTTCATTACATTCTGAGAGCCGTCATTATCGCGTCGGCGTCTCGCAGAGAATTTGTGGAGCGATTTGATGAGAGCAAAAGTCGGGAAACAACCGCTCTCGTGAAGGCCTCTTTTTCTGACAAGGCATTTGTCGGACAACTCGCTCTCACCGCCGAAGAGGCCGAATTGACACTGATGACGTTTCATACAGTGCGCGGCCAATTGTCCGATGCGTACACACGCTTTCTGAAGTTGGCTCACGCAGATCATTGGCTCAAGAGCGACGAAGCGTACTCCCATGTTCGGCTTTTATACCAACAGGGCCGCATTGTGGCGCTCAAAGGCAACCTCTTAACAACCGTTGCTATTCCGTCTATCGGCGCGGCATCTCGGGCAATGAGTACACCGATCAACGTGTATTACACTTCAAACGCCGATGACCAATGGCCCTTAAACGACGCTTACCGACAAGGCATCATGTCATTGCCTTTTGGCCCGCGCGGCGTGATGTTGCACACCACATTGCCCAATGGCCGAGGCAAAGTCACCCACGATTGGGACTACGTTGTTCATTCAGGGATGGATATTCAGCGTTATATGCGGCGCCCCGGCTGGGATCACATTGCCTGGTTAAGCACCGAGGGTAGGCGAGTTGGGCCAAAACTCATTACAATCGCCCTACCGTCGCAAACCGAGCGAGAACCTTAACCCGCGGCACAACTTGTTATGGCATCATGGCGCAATGAATGTTGCGCGCGCGTCTTATTCACACGGCACAAGCAAAACGCCGCTCCTCGGCGAAACAATCGGTGAAAATCTACGCCGCACCATGGAGCGCGTGGGTGATCGTGAAGCGCTCGTTGTGCGATCGCAAACGTTCCGAGCCACATACCGCGAGCTTTGGGACATGACAACAAAGCTTGCGCTCGGCCTTTTGGCGCACGGCGTACAAAAGGGCGACCGCGTGGGAATATGGTCGCCCAATCGTTATGAATGGGTGGTTATCCAATATGCCACAGCCCGCATCGGCGCCATTTTGGTGAATATCAACCCCGCGTACAAAACGGCGGAACTGGCTTACGCGCTTGGTCAGTCGGGTGTGAGTGTACTCATTTTTGCCGCCCAATTCAAAAAGACAGACTACCGCGCAATAGTTCAATCGGTGCGTGCGGGGCTGCCCCTTCTCACCAAGTGTTTCGTTTTGGAAGATGACTACCAAGCCCTTCTCAACGCCGGTGAAAACGTTCGTCTGTCCGATCTTGAAGCGCGCGAACAAAGTCTATCGTTTGACGACCCTATCAACATTCAATACACATCGGGCACAACGGGGTTTCCAAAAGGAGCCACGCTGTCGCACCACAACGTGCTCAATAACGGCTTTTTCGTGGGTGAAGCATTAAAACTAACCGAAAACGACAGGGTATGTGTTCCCGTGCCTTTCTACCATTGTTTTGGCATGGTCATGGGCAACCTCGGAGCAACCACCCACGGGTCTACCATTGTTGTTCCGGCGGAAGCGTTTGACCCATTTGTCACGCTTTCAACAGTTCAAGAAGAAAAGTGCACCGCTCTATACGGTGTACCCACCATGTTCATAGCAGAATTGGATCACCCTCAGTTTAATGAATTTAAGCTTGATTCATTGAGAACCGGCATTATGGCCGGATCGCCGTGCCCTGTAGAAGTAATGCGTCAGGTACAAAGTCGCATGCACATGGGTGAGGTGACAATCTGTTATGGAATGACAGAAACATCACCTGTCTCCACGCAAAGCGCGGTGGACGATCCAATCCAGCGCCGCGTTTCAACGGTGGGAAGAGTGCATCCCCATGTTGAAGTCAAAATAGTCAACCCAAGCACCGGCCAAACGGTACCCCGTGGCGAACGAGGTGAAGTGTGTACACGCGGCTACAGCGTTATGCTCGGTTATTGGAACAACGAAAAAGCCGCAGCAGAAGCCATTGATCCTGCCGGGTGGATGCACACGGGTGATCTCGGAACCATGGACAACGACGGGTATGTCAACATTGTCGGCCGCATCAAAGACATGATTATTCGAGGTGGTGAAAACATTTATCCGCGGGAAATCGAGGAGTTTTTGCATACCCACCCCGCGGTGAGTGAAGCTCAGGTCATTGGTGTTCCAAGCGCCAAATATGGTGAAGAGGTGATGGCGTGGATTCGACTGCGGCCTGGAATGACCGTCGACGAACTGGGCCTCATCACGTATTTTACAGGTCAGATCGCGTCGTATAAAATTCCGCGCTACTTCCGCATTGTCGACGAGTTTCCAATGACAGTCACCGGTAAGATTCAAAAGTATAAAATGCGCGAGATCGCCATTTCAGAACTGGGGCTTGAAAAAGCCGCCGCAACTGAAACCGCTTAGTGCCGTCAACCGCTTTCTTGCGGGCACTGGCCATTTGCGTAGGCCAGCGGTTTTTGAGAGTGATCAAAAAGCCACACGGCGCCGCGCGAGTGTGAAAGAATAGCCCCTGCATGAGTGTGAAGAGGTGGATCATCGGGGCGGCCATTTTGGGCCAGTTCGCGCTCGCAACCCCACTTGCGGCGCAAACAAAATCGGGTGGTGCAGCTCCCAAAAGCTCGGCGGGTGCACCCAAGTCAGACCCCAAAGCAGACGCAAAAGGGGCCGCAAAGGCTGAACCAACTCCGCTTGAAAAGGCAAAACAGTTTGTCAAGTCGGGCGACAAATCCGCTGCGGCCGGCGAGTGGGAAGATGCATACGCCGACTACTCAATTGCGTGGACAATGTATCAAGGGTGGGAAACAGCCCTTGGTTTGGGCAAATCCGCTGCCAAAACAGGCCACAACGCAGAAGCGGTCGCCCGCCTTACCCTTTACCTAAAAGACGCGCCCGCAAAAGAAGTTTCAGACAAACAGCGCAAAGAGCTTGAAGCGATGATTAAAGAGTCCACGGCCAAAACCGGGCTCTTAACCATCACCGCTCCTCCCGGGGGTGATGTGTACATCGATCGCAATGCGGTTGGCAAAACACCTCTCGCGGAGCCCGTTCGGCTCGACCCGGGCAAACACGAAGTTGAGGTGAGACGCGGTGAAGCCGGTGAAAGCAAATCCACTGAAGTGAAAGCCGGCGCCACTTCAGAACTCAAGTTTGAGCCTCCCAAAACCACCACCAAAGTGGTTGTTCAAGAGGCCCAATACCCATGGCGAACTCCGGTGCTCATTACCGGAACAACCCTCACAGTGGGCGGGCTCGCCGTGGGCGGCGTGTTTTTGGGGCTGAGTTTTGACCGCGAAGCCGCCAAAAAGGAGGCTCAAAAAAACCTCTATGGGCGCAATGATTTTATATCCGCAGCCAACGATGAGGCGTTTAATCGAAATGTGATGTTGTGGGGCTTTATCGGTGCCGGTGTTGCGTTGGCCGGAACAGCGGCGGTGTTCTTCTTAACAAGAACTTCCCCCAAATCTGAAACAACAACAGCGCTTGTTCTAAATCCCGGCGGCCTCACCATTCGCGGCGATTTCTAGCGGTTGCTTTCTTTATCTAGAGCACCGATCGGTTGATTCCGTAACCAAATGGATAGTTTGCATGCGTACACAAACAGGCGAAAGCAAGGCAAGAAGGCCAGGCCCGAAGCTCCCACCACGTGACAGACACCCAGTTCGGATCGCGTGGAGGGGGGCCCGCGGCCGACTTGCTCGGCGCGGGGGAGGAGGCGCGAGCCTCCTCCACTGGGAAAAGACTAGAGCACCCAGCCGATATTTTTCAGCTTTCTCACATCAGGAATCTTCTGATTTTACTCACGATTCAAACCGATTGGTGCTCTAGGAGTTCGACCTATGTTGTCACGTCGACCTTATTACCTCTGGCTCAGCGCAGCGCTGGTGGCCACGTCTCCACTGGCCTGTATTTTCAGCGCCGACACCACCGGCAAAGGCCCGTGCAAGAGCGACAACGAGTGCGCCGATACAAATCCTTGCACGATTGATACATGCGCGTCCGACGGGTTTTGCTCCAATGATGCCGATGAAAATGGCAAACCCGATGATTCCAATCCCTGCACCATTGACGGTTGTGATGGAATCAATGAAACGCATGAACCGTCTCCCAACGGTGCTGAATGTGGCGTTGATCTCACTTGTTTAGACGGCAAATGCAATTGTGAAACAGATTCTCAATGCGGAGAAAACACTGATTGCCAAAAGTTTGCCTGCGTTGATAAAGCTTGCAAACAAACTCTGGTTGATGATGGCTTTGTGGTGAGTCCACTCAACGAGTTTGATTGCAAACAAGAGGTTTGCGACGGACAAGGCAATAAGATCACGGTACCCGACCTGGACGACCACGAGCTTGACTCAACAGTCGGCGACTGCAAAGCCCCCGGATGCACAGACAACGGCCAACCCACAACGGTGGTGGTTGCAGATGATGTGCCGAGTCCCGGGCCTGTCGGCGATTGCAAAGTCAAAACATGTGACAGTCAGGGCAATGTTGTGGATATGCCCGACTCAATGGATGCCCCGGCCGATTCAATCCCGGCAGATTGCAAAAAGCCGGGGTGCAATGCGCAGGGCGACATTGTGGATGTGGCAGCGGCAGAAGACGCGCCGCCCGACGACGGAAGCATTTGCACCAATGAAGGCTGCAATGGAATGGCACCCATTCTTTACGAGCCCGCCAATAACGGCATGGTGTGCGGCGCCGATGCAACATGTGAAAGCAACGGCACCACGTTTGTTCAAACAACCGCTGAAGTTTGTAATAACGGCGCTTGCGTGCCGCCCATAACCACGTCTTGCGGTGCCTACAAATGCGACGCCAGTGCCTGCTATGTGACCTGCGCGGATATCACCCAGTGCGCCCCCGGCGCTTCATGCCAGGCAAATCTGTGCAAACCTCTCTCGGGGCTCGGAACCGTTTGCGCCGGTGATGTTGACTGTGCAAGTGGCCAATGCTCCGATGGTGTCTGCTGCAATGTTGACTGCGGCGGCGCCTGCGTCACCTGCGCTCCCGCGGGCTTCTGTAGCCCGCTGCCTGTAAACACTACCGACACCTGTATGGGCGGCGAAAAATGTGACGGTTTGGGCGCATGCAAAAAGCCCAATGGGCTCACGTGCGCAAACGACGATGAATGTATCAACGGTCAGTGTGAAGACGGCGTTTGTTGCAATTCCGACTGCCCGGGTGATTGCAAAGTGTGCAATCAGGCCGGCAGTGTCGGCAGTTGCGTGAACATCAATGTTGGCCAATCCGCCGGGGCCTGCATGGGTAACTCCGCATGCGACGGCAATGGTCAATGCAAAAAACTCGGCGGCGTGGCGTGCACCACAGGTGCCGAGTGTTTCACCGGATTCTGCCCAAACGAAGGAGCCAGTCAGGAGGTATGTTGCGACACCTCCTGCACCGGCCCGTGCCGGTCGTGTCTGGCATCCAAGAAGGGCGGCGGAAGCGACGGTGTCTGTGGTTTCATCAACGCCGATACCGATCCCGACGACGAGTGCAGCGGCACATGCAACATGGCCAATGGTAAGGCCTGTTGCAACGGCGCCGGCGCCTGCAATCCGCCCTAATCCCTCATGCGATCGCAAACGCTCCTCGTCACCCGCCGCTGCAATCAACACTGCGGCTTTTGCGATCGCGTAAACAACACATCCACCGATCTACCCACGACTGTTCTCCTCCGTGAAATCGCGCGCGCCAAAGCGCAGGGCGCGAGTGAACTTGTCATCACCGGGGGAGAACCTACCCTTCGCCAAGACCTGTTGGAGCTTGTTCGCGCTGCAAAACAAGCCCAAGTCCCTCAAATAACGCTGGCCACAAATGCCACTCGGATCTCCAACTCCGGTGCGCTCAAACTCAAAGAGGCCGGCGTTACCCAAGTGGTCATTTCGGTGGTTACCACCCAGCGTGAAACCCATCGGTCACTCGTTTCTGAATCCACCGATCCTGCCCATATTCTCCGCGGTATTTCTGCTTTTCTGGAAGCTGGAATACATACTATTATAAGGCTGCCCATTGCCCGTGGACTGCCCTCCGCGGCGGGTCGACTTTTGGGCCTCAAACACGCTCTCTCCAAACTCGATGTGTTTCGGCTTGCCGTGATCGGTGCGGGTGAAACAACACTCCTCCCCGATCAAACACTCTCCACAAAAGAGCTGAGCGAGGAGATCACCGCGGCCTACGATGCCGGTGAAAAAGCCAAAGTCACACTCACGCTTGATCCCGAACATCCCATTGCACCGTGCGTTGTGCCATTGCCGCCTCGCGCGAGGCGCTTATTTTCAAGCGTTTTGCGGGATGAAAACGGTCCCGCCAACAAGGCCCATCCAGCGTGCGCTACGTGTGGACTCGGCTCTTCGTGCACCTTTTCAAAAGACCAATTGCTTAGGCTCACGGGGGAAGGAACAGCCGATAAGCCCTATCCAATCACCCCCATTGCCGATGCTGAAGCGTTTTCAAAACCCGGCAAAAGCCCGGGTGCCCGCCTCCGCGTGCTCGGCAAATACGATGTCGAAAATTTCTTTTTGGTGCACTACGACTACGGAAAAGAGGTGGCCATTCCAACAAGCCGCCTCGGCATTGTGTACCGTTGCAATCAAACGTGCACGTTTTGTGAACTCGCCGACATGGACACCGATGTTCCGCCCGAACGTGTTCAAAAAGCCATTGACGAAGCGCATGAACGCGGATCGATAAGACTCATTGTCACCGGGGGCGAACCCACGCTTTCACGGCACCTTGTGGACCACGTTCGTTATGCCAAAGAGCGCGGTTTCCAATTGATTGAATTGCAAACAAATGCGGTTTTGCTCGATAACCGCGACTTCGCCAATCGCCTTGCCGACGCCGGTCTCACAAGCGCTCAAATATCCCTTCACGGCCCCGACGCCTCCATCAGTGATCGGCTCACCGCGGCACCGGGCACGCACGCGCGCACATTAAAAGGCATTACCAATTTATTAAACGCGGGTGTCACCTGCCTTCTCAATCACTTAATTTTTCGAGACAACTGCCATCTTCTGCTCGACTTTGTGGAAATGGCAAATCAGCTTTGGGGTGACCGCCGCGCTCAACTTGTCATTCAATTTCATTCACCGCGCAACGAGTTTACTTCGCGTGACAATGCCATGCGGCATATCGCCAAATACACAGATTATGCGCCGCTTCTCCGAAAAGCGATTGAGCGGGCGCGCGCGTATCAAATTGCCACTCACGACTTGCAAGATCCCACCGGCATTCCCGCCCTTTGCGTGCTCGGAGCAGATGAAACATATCTGGGCCGCATTGCCGCCCAGACAGAACAACCCCGGTTTCATGAGTGGGAGCGAAGCTGGCTCACCCACGTTGAAAAGTGTGAGTCGTGTGACTTAAAACATGCGTGTATGGGCATTCCCAAACCGTACCTTGCGCTGTTTGGTGATGCCGAGTTCGTCCCGTTCAAAAATAAGCCCCCTTCACAATTGCCGGGTGAACCATGCTCAGAATCCCGGTAAACACAGGCTGTGTTCCACGGTGCCCCGGGTGTTTTGCCTGCCCCGCAGAACCGCGTGAATTTGCGCTCGACAATGTGCTCGCGCACTTGGATGCGCCTGAAATCCTCCTCGGCGGCGGCGACTCAACAAGGTGGCGCAAGTTGCCCGAGTTTCTCAAGGGCTACCGATCCATGGGTGACCCCAAGCCCAGATTGTGGCTTGAAGCTCCGGCAAAAGCGTTTACCCCGCAGGTATTGTCAATTCTCAAAACCCACGGCGTGACTGGCATTCTCATTCAAATAGAAGGTTGGGGAGATGCCTTTTGCAAAGCGCTCGGCGTGGGAGAACCCACACGCGTGATTGCCAATGCAGAAAGTCTTGACCTACAGATTCAGGCGCGGCTGTGCATTCGTCCTTCCACCTTAAAAATCGTTGAACCCGCGGCAAAAGCGCTGCTTCCTAAAACAGTTTGGGTAGAGTTTTCAGCCAACGACTTTGCCTCCAAGTCGCCTGAAACGCAGTCCCCGATCATTTCGGCCCAGGCTCTCCAAAAGGTAATGTTGAAAAGTGCCAATCTGCACTTTACCGCTCATCGCCAAAGCGACCGCGGATATTTACCACCCTGTCTCATGCCCGACTTGTGGCAAAGCCGCCCGGTCGCGTGGCGAACAACGTTTCGAGAACATAAGCCCAATACGGCTTTGCAAGAATGCGGCAAGTGCGCAATCGCCTCACTCTGTCAATGGAATGACAAAACACTTGCGCAGGCTGAAGAACTGAAAGCGCCAATTCCCATTACAGATCCTCATTTGCCCTGGGAAAAACCGCGTTCTACCGAACAACAGGTTCCTGAAGCAATTATCAAAAAACGCCGCGACCCCGAGGTGATTTGTGTGACTCCGTGGACAACCATGGAGATTGTTGACCCCGACGGGCGCGTTCGACAATGTTGCTCCACCTGGACAAAAGGTGACCGAGGCAATGCCCAAAAAGCGCTCTTGTCTGAAGTGTGGAATGGGGAAGGTTACCAATTCGCCCGGCGGGTGATGGCCCAAAAAACAGTGGGTGATTTGTGTGAACCCATTTGTTCGCGGCTCTACGATCACAAGTTTTCTGAAAAGGCATTTCGCATTCAGTCAGGCTCAAATGCCTTTGTTCAAAATCAACTTCTTTTGGCCGACGAAATGGCCCAAAAGAAAGAAATTATCCGGGCAAAACCCCTTAAAATTGCAATATGCCCAAGCACCTATTGCAATTACAACTGCATCATGTGTGACCATGGTAGGTCGCCTCGACGTGAACTGCCCGAGTCTATTTGGGGTGAACTGGAAGGGTATCTACCCACTCTCTCTTCGCTCACGTTGCTCGGTGGAGAGCCGCTCGCAAACCCTCTCGCAATGAAGTTTTTGCGAAACTTTGATGTTGCCAAGTTTCCAGATTGTCAGGTTGACCTGGTAACAAATGGCAGTTTGCTCACCGATTCAACCCTGAAACATCTTAAAAAGGTAACTCTGGGTGACGTAACAGTGAGTCTCAATGCCGGCACGCCCGATGTGTATGAGCGAGTGCAACGGGGCATTGCGCTCCGTGAAGTAATTGCCAATATCGACAGACTCATTGAGCATCGCCGCTCTCACCACCGGTATTTTGGCATTACAGTGAGCTTTGTTTTGCAGCCCGCGGCGTCGCACACACTCATTGAGTTTGGAGAAATCGCTCGAACGCGCGGGCTTCGTATAAGGCTCATGGCTCTCAACCCTGAAAATCACGAGGGGCTCGACTTTTACGAAGACAACTCCCTTGTTGCAAAGGTGCTGTCCGATACAGATCGGTTTTTGGCGTATTGCAAACAGGTCCGTCCTGAATGGGTGAGTGAAGTGGTGGCCGGTCGAGCCGCCGTTCTAGAAGAAGCCGCGCATCGAAAAACCCGCCAATTGCCCCCCGAAGTGAAGCGCCTCCCCATCATTATGGAGCGGTCACAATAATGTGTACACTTTGCTTGGGGCTTTGTGTACACAAATGTATCTGCCCCTTTGGTGGCACACGCATGAAGCCTTGTCGGGTTATGGGCGCTCGCCTTCAAAACGCGGAACGGTAAGCTGTATCCGTTATTTTGCTTTTAAACGTGTTTGCGCGCGCCGATGGGTTTGTGGAGCCCAATGCGTTTGGCACTCTCCGAGAGAGGCTGTTGGCCGACGGGCATCACGTGACTCAGGTTGAAGTAACGCTTTCTGAGTTAAAAAGTGAAAGCGCCTTTTTGACAGCCATTGAACAGGCGGCCAACACATCCAACGCCGATATTGTGGTCATGACCCGCGCATGGTCCGGTGATCTCATCCACGCCGTTCGAAAAGGGCTGCCGAAGGCCATTGTGGTTCGATTGACGCAGGGAGTTCGAGCGGCTCTCGACAGCGAGTTTGACTATGTTCTTGACCCGAGCGGCGTACTTGCCCTTGCGAGCGGCGCCACCGAGGTAAAAGCCTCCGAATATGAACGCGTGAGCGCCGCCGACCTGAGGCGCAAACTGGCACTTTCTCCAACCGAAAATAACGTGTCTTTGGAGGGCGCCCGCCCCACACTCAAAGGCCCTGTCTCGGGGTGTCCTTTTTTGCTCGATGCCCGCAAAAACGAGGTGTTTGTCAGTCTCAACCTCAACCCCGAGGCAATACAAACAAAGGGGTGCACGTTTTGTCTCGACAACTCCGGTGCGTACACAACGGTTGCACCTGAGTTGTTTGTTGAAACATGGCTTCGCGGCCTGCGGCATATTCGAAAAGAAAGGCCGAGCGCGCGTGAAGTGTTGTTGGTTGATGAGCGGCCACACCCTTATTTGCCCGCCCTTTTTGAAGCGATTGAAAAAGAGCCTGCCCTTCACAAAATGGACCTCTTGTGGAAAAGCCGTGTTGACTGGCTGCTTGAATACGAAGATGCCATTGTTCGAGCGTGTGAGTCGGCAGCTCGATCGAGCAGCATTGTTCACCTATACCTTGTTGGGTTTGAAAACTTCGACAGGTGGCATTTGGACCTTTTCAACAAAGGTCATGGCCCTGAGTTGAACGAAGCTGCCATTCTGAAGATGCGCGAGCTTTCGGAGCGATTTCCAACCTCGTTTGAATACAGGCGCTATCGCTCGCACGGCATTGTGCTTTTCACACCGTGGACCTCGCCCGATGCGCTGATTGAAAACGCTCGGTGGATGCGGCGTGTCGCCTTTCACGAACTGCGGACCGAAGCGCTCAAAACGCGGCTCCGCCTTTATCCGCGCGTTCCGCTTTATGCGCTCGCAGAAAAAGACGGCCTTCTCGCTGATGAGTTTGCAGCCGAACGAGGCGATCGCGCGGCCGAACAAGGTTACGACGCGAGCACGCCGTGGCGATTTCGTGACCCCAAGACGGAAGCGATCTTTGCGCTCGCCAATCAATTGCACACAGTTGATCGCGCTCTCACCGACGCCGATGTGATCGAAACGGCGGCGCGTTTCGTAGCGCGTTGGCCCGGCCTTGCGAATGAACCGGCGCTCGCTCATTTGCCGGTGCGCGCCGCGATCGAAGCGTGGGGAAGTCCGCTCGGATTTATCGTGCGTGAAGTAGGGCCGGCCGCCGCGGCGTTTGACCCTGAGATCGAAGCGATCGGCAAAACCAAGAAGCGCGCCTCGCTCAAAGAAACCGTACGCAACACCGACGCGCGGGAAATGGCGCGCGCCTATCGGGCAATGGGATTTGCCGCCGATGTTGTGCTCACCCACGCGATGGAAAAAAACACGGGTGTACACAACGAGGGAGGTGATCACGCGGTGATCGCGGTTGCCGAAAACGAAGCCGCACTCGCCGAGGTGAAACGGTTGCAACGCGCGCTTTGGTCCACGCGCGATCGCGAAGAACAGGCGCAACTCGTGAGGCAACTCGGCGAGTGGATGGGGTATCCGCCGTGTTGCACCGCCGCTTTTTCAGAGCTTTCCAATCGCGGAAATAACCTTGAAAATGAGCGCTTTCCGTTTCGACAGCATCCGCTTGAACCGCTGCATCCTTGGCTTCATCGCACGGGGAGCATGCGCCTTGTCGCCCACCACGTGTGTTCGCCTTCGTGCGCCGCGTCGGTTGAAGAGGCCAACCGCGTTGTGGACCTTCTTCGCGCGATCGATCCTGTTGCGGCCGAAAGGCTCACAGCGCAAATGTGTACACCATCGTTGTTTCTCGACTACGAGCGATTTGCGAGCCTCACGGGCGCGTGGGAAAAAGACGAATTTGTGGTTTCGGGAGTCGCAGCCGTGGGTCGTTGCCGCGCGTTTGAGCAGGAGGTCGCGCAGGCGCATCGAGTGAAAATCGCGCCGGATCACATCACGCTTGTCGGGCCCGGCGGCGCCGTTCGAAACGTTGGGGCGAGAGCGCCGCTCCTTTTGGAGCCCGGAAAAGCCGTCGCCGCGCAGGTTCGCGAAGCGTTGCTGCTCGAACGAGGTGTACACACTTCGGTACCGCCCAAGTCGGCGCGGGCTTCGATCGCGAACGTGCTGCCATCGGCCATTCGTCCGGGCGTCCGCGCGGGCACGTTTGTCATCGCGGCGGTGGAGCACACTTCCGAAGGGCACCGCATCACCTTTGCGCGCGGTGATCGGCGGATTTTGTGCACGGTGAAGCCTTGGAAATCGGGCGTTTCTTATACGGTCAGAAAGGGCAGGTGGGCTCTTGATGTGGCCGACGCCGCGTCCCTTGATGAAAGCGCAAAAGCCGCAATTGTCGCACTCGTGCGGGCGCTGCCGGCGTAGTAGTTCTCGACCGCATGGAGTTTACGCTTCGCCCCGAACTTGCCGAGCTTCGCAGGCAGGTTCGCACGTTCGTTGATGAGCGCATTGTGCCCGTCGAGGCGCAAATCATCGCCGAGGATCGCCAAAAAAAGTACGACACGCTGCGCGGGCTGTCGGAGCAGGCGCGCGCGGCCGGCTTGTGGACTCCGCACTTGCCCGAACGGCTCGGGGGCCGCGGTTTGGGCATTACGGGGATGTGTACACTCTTTCGGGAAATGGGCCGATCGCCCGTCGGCGCGCGCGTTTTTAACTGCGATGCGCCGGACCAAGGCAACATGGATCTGCTGCTTTCGGCCGGCAGCGCGCAGATCCAAGAGCAATATTTAATGCCGCTCGCGAGGGGTGAAACAACGAGCGCTTTCTCCATGACCGAGCCCGCTCCCGGTGCGGGCGCCGATCCTTCCAACCTTCGAACGCGGGCGGTGAAAGACGGCGACCATTGGGTGATCGACGGACACAAATGGTATTCAACAGGCGGCGGTGACGCGGCGTTTTTGATCGTGATGGCGCGCACCGCGGGTGAGCCAGGCCGCGGAAAATCAGGCCCCAATGATGCGTCGATGTTCGTTGTCGATCGACACGCGCCGGGCGTTGAACATGTTCGCGACGTGGGCGTGATGGCCGAACCGCTCCTCGCGCATCGCGAGGCCGAAATGCGCTTTCACAGCGTGCGCGTGCCTGAGAGCGCCGTGCTCGGCAACATCGGCGACGGCTTTCGATTGGCTCAAAAAAGGCTGGTGCCGGCGCGTCTCACCCATTGCATGCGTTGGCTCGGTTTGGCGGATCGCACGCTTGAGCTGTGCAAAGCGTACATCACAACGCGAGAGAGTTTTGGACACGTGCTGGCGCGTCATCAGCTGATCCAAAAGATGATCGCAGATGCGGCGACGGACATTCACGCGGGCAATTTGATGACATGGCATTGCGCGTGGATGCTCGAAAACGGTCAGGCGAAAGAGGCCCGGCCTTATTCATCCATGGCCAAAACGCACGTGGCGCGGACGCTTTGCAAAGTGCTCGACGATGCCATTCAAATGCATGGGTCGCTGGGTTTTTCGGAGGACAAGCCGTTTGCGTCTTGGTACCGCCACGCCCGCTCGGCGCGCATCGCCGACGGGCCCGATGAGGTTCATGAGGTGCTCATCGCGCGCGACTATCTGACGGCGGGCCTCAATCTGCTCGTTGGGTGAACAACAAAAACAACGAGGCGGCGGCTTGTTGCCGTCGCCTCTTTTGTTTTGAAACCGATGAGCCGTTTTGCGGATTACGCCGCGGATCCGCCGCCGGCAGCGGCGAGCGCTTCAGCCAGCTTGATACGCGTTTTTTCGCCGACGATGCCGTCGGAATCAATGGCGTAGGCGGTTTGGAACGTTTTTACAGCCTTCTCGGTATTCGGCCCGAAAATGCCATCTGCGTCGCAGCTCACACCCACGGTGTTGAGTTGCTCTTGAAGGATCTTGACCTCGGGACCGGTGGAACCGCGCTTGAGCACCATGGCAAACGCCTCCTAAAAAAGATGCGGGCGACCGGCCATTTACAAGCACCGGCCAACGTTGACGGCGTCCGCATACCGCATGTGAAGCGACACCGCCACGACCGCGTTGGAGTTCGCAACATTCCATCCTTTGGATGCGAACGGCAAGGTTGCCGTTCGGCCGGCCAATCTTGCCGTTCAGGCGTGCGCCGCAACGTCGTCGGCCACGGCCGCCCACGTTGCGGCGGCGCGCTCATAACCCGCCGCCGATGAGAGCCGCGCGAGGAAACGCGCACAAACATGTTCGCCCTGCCGATCGTTCACCTCGCGCGCCCGCGCGAGCGCACCGAGCGCCGCAAGCAGCGCCGCGTCGGTGCGCCCGCTCGCCGCCAATGCAACGCCGTACGCGAGAAGCGCTCGAACGCGGTGTGCCGGGCGCGTTTCAGCGTCGGCGGCGGCTCGCAGCTTGCGCAGCCCTTCGGCTTTGGCGCCCCGATTCCACGCGACGAAGCCGGCCATGCGCTCGGCGAGGTCTGATTCACCGCGGCTCTTCAGCTCATCGGAGAGGCGCTCCAGCTCGGCGACGTTGCCCTTGAGAAGCGCTTGTCGGGCCGCGGCGGCAAGTTCTTGGTGCTCCTCTGAAACCGCGGGCCACGCAATGCGCGGTACGCCCTCGGCGGTGAGCGGCGAGCCGAGCGTTGGTGGGGGAATGCTGGGCGCCGATCGAGGCGCCGGGAGCTGCGGCGACACAATGTCAGCGACGCCGCGTGGCTGAACTGCGCGCTCCGAAGCCGGCTCCGCACCGACGGCGCGAGCTTCGTTGCGCATGGTGGGCGGAGGTTCGGAAGGGCGCTTGTCCGACTTGGACGACGAAGCCGGAGCGGCTCGATCGAGCAGCTCGCGCGGAAGGCCCATGATGGGCGGCAAGGGTGGCACCGTGACGCGAACTTTGGAGTCGGCTCCGTCGGCGAGGCCGTCGATCATGGTGTCGCGGCGAAACGGATGTTTCGTGTCGAGGACGAGAGCAGACTCGTCGGACTCGAAGCGCCGCCGACCATCGGTGCGAAGCTCATCAATGATGTGCGGCGGGCATCTTTCATCGACGAGCACTTCGCCCGCGCCGGCCGCCGAAGCGAGGCGCCACGCGCGTGCAACGGCGTCTCCCGCGGCGAGGGGACCAACGGCGCTGAGGCGCGTGATATCTCCAAACGAAACGCCCGACCCGAAACATTCGGCGCGCTTCTTCGCCGCGACGGCGCGGCGCAAAAACCCGGTCGAGCCTGCACTCGCAGCGCGCAGATGAAGGCTCACAACAATCCGCTCGGGCATTTGGGACATGCGCACTACGCCCGTTTTCCGCCGCGGACACAAGCGGGACAAAACAAAAAAGCGCCTGTCCGACGGCCGGGGGGAAACCATCACAAGCGCTTGGTTTGTTGATTGAGCACGAGGTGGGCCAAAGGTAAGCGGGCCGCTGAATCGGCGGATTGCGCGCGGTTTCCAAAAGTGGTCGGCGGCCGTGGCGCGCGGAAAACACGCAGATGAGCCAATCGAGCCTCAGCGTGCGGAGCATTCGTCTCAGCAGGCGCGTGCTCAGTGCTACTTTTGTCGGCCGTGAATGTCCGAGTTGAAAAGAACGGGCACGTAACCACGGTGGTGCTGCAACGGCCGCACGTGAAAAACGCGGTGGATCGCGAAACGGCGCGCGAGTTGGCAGATGCGTTTCGCACATTCGAAGCGGATCGAGACGCCCGGGTGGCGGTGTTGTTCGGCGAAGGCGGAACGTTTTGCGCGGGCGCGGATCTCAAGGCGATCGCGCGCGGCGAGGGGAACGTTGTGCTGCCGGACGGCGACGGTCCGATGGGGCCGACGCGCATGTTGTTGTCGAAGCCGGTGATCGCCGCGATCAGCGGTTTCGCCGTTGCGGGTGGCTTGGAGTTGGCTCTGTGGTGCGATCTCCGCGTCGCTGAGCGAGACGCAACGTTGGGGGTGTTTTGCAGGCGATGGGGCGTGCCGCTCATCGACGGCGGCACGGTTCGATTGCCGCGGATCGTGGGCATGGGCCGCGCGATGGATCTCATCTTGAGTGGTCGCGCTGTTGCCGCGGACGAAGCGCTCGCGATGGGTCTCGTCAATCGCGTGGTGGACAAAGGCGGTGCGCGCGTGGCCGCGGAAGAGTGGGCGCATGAGCTGTCGGAGCTGCCGCAGGTGTGCATGCAGAACGACAGGTTGTCGGCGTACGAACAGGCGTCGATGCCGCTGCACGATGCCTTGATGAACGAGTTGCGACACGGGCTCGATTCGCTCACGAACGGCGCCGCGGATGGAGCGTCTCGATTTGTGGCGAGGAACCGAGGCGGATAAGCAAACCGCCGAGCAAGGCGGCTTACTCGGCCCAACAAAAAAAGGTGAAATGGGAACGCCGCGGCGTTGCAGAGCGCGTTGTTTGCCCCTAGAAGCGGCGGACAAAATAAAACGGGCGACCCTCTCCGTCGAAGGTCGCCCGCGTCCAATCGGCCCGCTGGGGGCTGCGATCAGATGTCGTTCGCGCAGGTGTTGAACTCGTTGCCGCAGCCCGCAACGGTGTCACCAACGCAGGTCTGGCAGTCGGCCGTGATGTCGCCGCCGGCGCAGAGGTTGTCCGTGCAAACATCCATGCAGGCGCCGGTGCAAACGCACGCGACGAGATCATCGTAAAGGGCCTGCGACGCATCGCAGAGAGTGCCCTCACCGGTTGTCACGAACTCACCGCAGCCAACGCAGGCCGAGCCGCCGGTACCGCCGGAGCCGCCGCTGCTGGTGGTGCCGCCGGTGGAGCCGCCGGAGCCACCGCTGCCGCCGGAAGCACCAACGCCCGCGCCGGCGGTGCCAGCCGTACCGCCGGAACCAGCGGTGCCACTGGTTGAGGTTTCAATGACGCAGCCAGACAAAGCAAGACAAGAACCCACAAGAATCGCAAAATACTTCATGTTCATTCCTCGTTCCTCCAAGGGAGCGCAGAAAACTCGAGAAGGACATCGAAAGGGTTACCAAAGCTTGAAGAAGCGCGCCAACCGGAAGCCCACTTGAGCACGATTGATTCGCATCTTCAGACCCACAGCTGCACCATTGCCGCTGCGAGAAGTTGCGCCTTGCACGCCCGATGGGGCAGCAAGTTTGGACGCCGTCCGACAGAGACTCGCTGGCCCACCTCTGCGGCGGCGCGGCCCTTCGACGAGGTCCGATGGATAACACAGCCGCAAGGATTGCGGCAAATCAGAAACGAAACTGCGGTCAATAGCGCCGGAAGTTGTGAACACTTATCGAATCTTGAGACGCCTCGTTTCGCCGGAGCGATGCAACAGTTGCGCGCTGCAACTTTGCTGGTGCGAGAACGAAGCCGGCGCTAACCCCAGAGCGCTTTGAACGCGCCGGGCACGTCTGCCTCGGTGAGAGCGTCTTTGCGCCGATGAAATTCGGGGAGACACGCCTGATACGGCGCGTCCAGCCGCACGTCTTCGCCCGCGTAACCTGGTTTGAACATGGCCATGGAGTCCCGGCCGAGTTCCATCACGTCCAAGTATTGTCCGTGCTCTTTGAGGATTTGCGCGGACAGCCCGTACATGAGCAACCCACCCGGAATGGCGCCGAGCGCTGTTGTTGCAACAGGCGGGTAACAGAGGCGAGAGGTGATCACGCCGAACCGGTCGCGAATCTGAGTCATGGTTTCACGCTGGAGCTTTTTCGCACCCGCGAGAGGGCCCATTGCGTACACAGGATCGTCGGCGGGGTAGTCGTAGTCGCAAAACGAAACAACGCTTTCGCCCTTGGCGAGCAGGCCGGCCGCGGCGAGCGGTTCAGCCCACAGGAGCGACGACGTGCCCATGAACTTGTTTGTGCGTTCGATGTCCAGATCGCTCGCCACTTCGACTTCGACCATTCCAACTTTTCGGATGTTTTGGGGCTTTGAAAAATCGGGAGTTTGGAGAACCGGGTGGAAGGCGACATCAAGGTCTTTCACCAGCGTGGGACCGTGTTCAACGTAGCGTTTGGTGGCGCCCGCGGCGATTCCATTGATCAGGTGAATCGCACGGTATTTGCCGCGAAGTTCATTCATCACCATTTCAATGGTGGCGGGTTTGGTGGCGTCTTCGTTGAAGTACCTGCAAAACAAGCCTTCGGCGTCGGCCGCGGCGCGGATCGCCTGCGCGTGAAAGTGGCCGATCTGCATTTTTTCGCTGTCGAGGTGTACACAAACGACCGCGGCCCGCTCTGCGAAAAGGAGCTGCACGGCCAGCGCCCGTGTGATGCCGTTTGAACCGCCGAGAATGACAACGGCGGTGTCGGGCGCGATGCGCGTCTGCTGCGGAACAAGGCTTTTGCGCTGCTCCGCCAACACGGCTTCAGCAGTTGTGCGACCGTGCTCCGCGAGGGTGCTCACCAAAGCCCGACGGTCTGTTCCACCGAGGGGCAGCTTTTTAAAGGTTTCGAGGCTCAAAGCGTCGGCGGCGTAACCTTGTGGCGAGCGGCGAGCAAGAGGTGCCGGTGCGAAGTTCTCGTGGCGCCGCGATTGTTCTTGGCGCTAGTTCCGCCGTTCAGAAGTTTGACCCTGATTGACCCCTTCGTGCGGAACTAGCCGCGCGCAAGCGCGGGGGGTGTGGGGCGGAGCCCCACGAGACAAAGATAGTGCCGGCGTGTGCGAAGCGCGCCGCGTCAGCGGCGCCAAAAGTCCGGCAGGACTTTTGACACGCGGCACTAAGGGGCTGGGTTTTTGCGCAAGCCGCCACTAAGAAGAGTCCACCGTGAAAACAGTTTTGATCACCGGGGGTACGGGTTTCATCGGTCGCCATCTTGCGCAGGCACTCTTAAAACGCGGCGACCGCGTCACCATTCTCACGCGATCACCCGATAAAGCGCGACGCAACGTGCCGCCGGGCGCGCGGGTCGCGGGGTGGAATCCAAGCAGCGACGGGCCGTGGTGCGACGAAGTTGAAAAGGTCGACGCTGTCGTTCACCTCGCGGGTGAAGTGGTTGCGCAGCGATGGAACGAATCGAAGAAAAAAGAAATTGTGGAGAGCCGCGTCGGCTCCACGTCGCGGTTGGTGAATGCGATCGGCCGCGCCAAACACAAGCCCGGCGTTTTCGTGAGCGCGTCGGCCACCGGTTTTTACGGCCCGCGCCCGGGCTCCGAGGAGCTGACGGAAGACTCAGAGCAGGGCAAAGGCTTCTTGGCAGATTTGGTCGCACAGTGGGAAACGGCGGCCAAAAAAGCCGAAGAACACGGCGTGCGCGTGGCCATGTTGCGCATCGGCGTTGTGTTTGGAAAAGGCGGCGGCGCGCTCGAAAAAATGGTGCCGGCGTTCAAAATGTTTGTCGGCGGGCCCATTGGATCCGGCGAGCAGATCTACTCGTGGGTACACATCGACGACGTTGTTGGAATGGCTCTCATGGCCATTGACCAAGAGGGCGTCACGGGCCCGATCAATGCGGTGTCTCCCTACCCTGCGAGCGCGGGTGAAGTGGCCAAAGCCATTGGCACAACACTCAATCGGCCAAGCTTTTTCAAAGTCCCCAAGGGCATTGTTCAAGCCATGCTGGGTGAAGCGGCTGAAGTGGTCACGGAGAGTCAACGCGTGCTCCCCAAGCGAGCCATTGAGTTGGGTTACGAGTTTCGCTACGCACGCCTGCTCCCGGCGTTGGATTCAATCCTGGGCGGCTGAGTGCCGCCTCCCACGGTCGCGGGAGAGTTGTGTCTCTTGCGTCGGCCCCCATTGAATACGGCTTGTATTACGTACGGCTTGTATTACCTACGGCGTGTATTGCGACAGCCTCGGCGGCTGCTGAACCAATTGAGCGGATCCCTTCTCAACTAGCGCGCTTATCCCTCGCGATGCGCTCTTTGGCGAACTTCGTCGCCGAAGCGGGCGAAGGCGTAAAGGCGCAATTACGGCCGTAACGCGTGGAACGCCCCTTGCCAAGAGCCTTCAAGTCTTCTGGAGGTTCGAATGGGCTCTACACGCCGATCATTCTTGAAGGGGGTTGGGGGCGCAGCCGCGCTCGGCCTCATTGGGAACGCTACCGATTCCAATGCTGAATACGGTCTTTTTAATGGAACGCAGCACAAAGTCTTAGAGATCTTCATGCTCGGTGGGTTCTCCTACCGCGACACTCTTTGGATTGATTACGACTCGCCCACTCCGCCCGACTACTGTTTGCCGATCGGTACGCCGCAATGGGGCGATTGCCGTTGGGGTGACGGCGCTACCGACGCTTGGAAACAAGTCGATTGGAGCACCGTCGATGCTTCCGTCCGCCCCAATGGGCTAGTGCCCGTGACGATTGGGGGCAGGCCGTTTGGCCCCGTTCTCAATGCCCTCGTCAATGGCGGCGGGACGAGCCGTTCATCGCTTCTGCCAAAAACGCGGGTCATCGCAATGAAACACGAGTGGCGTGCATTGCAGCCTCACGAGGCCGCCGTCCCTTATGCATTGACGGGTGTACGCCTCGGTCGGGCCAATTTTGCGGGGATGGCGTCGGCGTTCATTGCAAGAAGCCCTGCGGCTTTGGGCACGGCGTTCATTTTCCATTCAGGATTCGGTTCGGGCGTAAGCTCCATCTACGCCGACTTCGCCGCTGCCACGGGTTATTTCGGAGCTGGCAACAAGCCGCCTGTCATTGATTTTTCGGACGATACCTTTGCGTTTCGCTTGGACGACGCCACTTACCGCAATAACGTTCGAGGAGCGCTCGATAACTATTACACGAGCCTTTACGAGAACAAACTCGCCGGCAATCGATCCGCTGCTTTCGCCGGATATCGAAGCGGTTTTGATCATGTTCAATCGGCCGCGGCGTTGGAAACGATCTTGAGCAGCGCGGCGGGCTTCAGCGACAGCGCATCGAGCGGTCCTCTTCGCACGCGGAAAATGATTCGGACCGCTGCGTCCCTCCTCAAGAACACGAGCGGCACAACTCAATACGTCGGAATCTTGGAAGGTGGAGCCCGAGGACCGATGGACACGCACGGTTCAACGAGCTGGGGTTCCCATGCCACGCATCACGCCCTCAACCTTTGGTGGGTTCTGGCCGCAATCAATGAGAGTTTTACGCCGGCAGAACTGCAAACCACGGTGATTGTCATTCACACCGAGTTTGGGCGGATGATTACGCACGAACGCTCAAGCCACAATCCTTATGGATATGCGGGGCTGGTGATTGGCGGGCCCACGGTCGCAGGCGCCGTGGGCGCCATTGGTGCGACCGAAGTTGCCTCCAATGCAATCTCGCCCCTGGATCTGCGATGCGCATTGTATTTGGCTGCGCAGATTGAACCGTTTGACACTCCCATTGGAAATCCAATTTTCGGCTTCAAAGATCCTCTTTTTCTGAATGCATATCAACGTACCGACAATGGGCTGAACGAACTTGGATTGACCCAAGAACAGCTAAACGGCCAGGGCTCGGACGCAACGCTGAAAACCGCCATTCGCCAGGGTTTGGCCAATACCATCTTTGGGAGCGTTTAATCATGTTCGGAAAGATCTTTCGAAGTGCCGGTGCCTTGTCGGCTCTCGCGACGTTCACGGCGTGCCAAGCTGGACCAAAAGCCAAATTCGACGCGATCCCCAATGACGATGCCGACGCAAATGCGAATTACGATGACGCGTTTGTTCGCAACGTCATTCCGACTCTCCTTGGGAGGCAACCATTAAGCTCCCGCGAAGTGTATGGGTTACGAGAAATCGTAAAGGCTTGGGGCCGGGGCAAGCTTGTCGACACCATTATGAATCGCCCTGAATTCTCGGCGTATTGGTCGTCCGTTTTGCTAGAAGATCTAAAGCCGGAGCTTCTTGGGGGCGGTAATCCCTACGAGCTTTTGAACGCCGGTTGTTTATCGAACGAATATTTGACCAGCAATTCCGCACGCATTTCCGCAGCCAAGTGGGTCGGCGGTAGTGCGGACCCTGATTCCTTGTTCCAAAATGGTGGCGTTTCAACGGTGTTTTCAATGCGAGACATGGCCAAAGGCGCCATCTTGGATGACCGTTTGCAACCTATCTACGCCGGTTGGATCGCAATGCTGACAGCCACAAAAGGGATTGATGGCAACCAGATCGGCTATTACATCGAAGGTGCCATTCTTAATCGAGATCGGGTGTGTTTGGGGTGCCACAACCCCAGCAGCAGCAGCACCTACCGCGCGGTGAGCCAGCCCGGTGACCCCAATCGTCATTACCCCACTATTTGGAGCGATGGTCGACCCATTCAACTTGAAAAGTCGACAATGGGTGTCGGCTTCGCGAATCAAGCGTACATTGGTGACTTGGGAGGCTTCTTTACGAAGGACGCGCCGGCGCATTACGTCAATGGTGCTTTGCAGTCGCCGCCGGGCCCCACCTACGGGACGCCGAATGGGGCGTGGGGCATTTATTGTTCTGAATCGCTCGCCCCGAACTCACTCAATACCTCCACGGTTGCGTACGCCGGCCAAACTGGAACCGGCAAAGGAACCAGAGCGCTGATTTCGGCATTCAAGACGGGCGTAACAAAGCTCGGCCAAAGAACCCCTGTATTGGATGCAAATGCAATGACCGACCCGGACGCGGCATTCGCTTATTTGATCGCAATGAACGTCGTCGACAACGTTTATGAAGAGGTTACGGGCAGTCGATTAACGTTGCAGCACGGCTTTTCAAGAACGGAGGATCAAAGATTCATTCATACCACGCTGACCGCGGCATTCCTTGGCGACAACATATCCACGCCAAATGTCTATGAGACCAGTGACAGGTGGTCCCTCAAAGGCTTGCTAAAAGCGATTGTTCTCAATAACAAACTTTACAATCGAAAAGCCCCTGCAGATTCGCCGGACCCAAACAAATACAAGCTCCCAATGGTCGCGAATCATTGGGCCCTTTATGGTGGCTCTCCCAATGCCGCCACCGGCGTGGATTCCAATGGTCAGGGGGATCTCGTCAATCGCAGATCGGCGGTTGCGCTTTTTCTCGCGACCAGCAAAGCCAATGGAGAAAACACAAACTTCGGTTCGTTTGTGGGAGCCCCTTCGGCAACGTATCCCGCCCTGTTCGACGCGGGAGAGCTGGGGGCTCACGTCTCCGGCGGTCAGCCGGCGAATCGGGCGATTGGCCTCAATACCCTTTTGGCTTGGGCAGATAGGCCAAGCCCGTCCACAGGCACATGGGCCGTGAAACTGGATCAAGCCCTCAATGCAACCTGGGTCAATGGCGTTTCCAACAAATACAAATATCAGGATCTCGCCGTTGCAGTAAAAGATCGCGTTTTCAGCCAACCCTCGCTGACCCAAAGCGAATCCGACCTTGTCAAACAGATGTTCGGCATTGCCAACATGAACGATTACGTCTCGCAATCCTGGTACCAAGGCGTCGGTCGAACAAGGGTTCTTGAGTACATGGCCATCCTGGAAGAGAGCCCTCAATTCATGCTTTCTGGACTGCCCCCTTTGGAGAACCTTCCGCCGGTGTATCCGGATCCAACGCGCCTTGACGTAATCCCTTCGGGAGAGCCGACAACCGCCATGGGCTGGGTGCAGGCGTACGGCTTTAGCGAGCCCATTTTGGGTTGTGGTTCGGGTTCAGGCGCTGGGTCAGGTTCGGGCTCGTGTGCCGCGTCAAGTGTCACCGTGAATGGCAAAACTTGTTATTGCAACAGCACCTGTCTCGCCAACAACAATTGCTGCTTTGACAAGTTCGACGTTTGCCCCACTCAATAAGAGTAACAAATCGTATTCAATACCGGGGGCCCGGATCCAGGCCACTCATGTCTTTCGAGGCCGCGGAATGTCGTGCTGAGAAAGCTTGTCCACCAATGCCCGCCTTGAAATACCAAGCATCTTGGCGGCCTTCGTTTGATTGCCCGCGCACGCATTGAGAGCCGCCAAGATTCGCTCGCGCTCCATTTCACGCATGGCTCCTTTTAATGGTTGATGTTCGGTCGGGCGACTGGACACCACAGGTTCCACGTCCCTCGGCGAACGCATTGAAGAAGGAGGCGGCAGCGTCTGCGAACCCACCTGCGAAGGCGCCGCGCTTCGCAACGTCAAATGCGAAACTTGAATCGGCCCCGCACCGCAGACGAGCGCAGCCCTCCCGAGAACGTTTCGAAGCTCTCGCACGTTGCCGGGCCACGAATGCGAACAAAGCGCCGCGAGGGCGTCGCGCGAAAGAGCAAGCGATGTTTTTGACTCCGACCGCCCATCCGTTTGTTTCAAAAAAAACGTTGCGAGGGGCTCGATGTCTTCGGGTCGCTCACGAAGCGGCGGAACCCAAAGGCGCGCGCCGTCCAGCCGATAAAACAGGTCTCTACGAAATCGCCCTTCCGCCACTTCCAATTCCAAGTCTCGATTGGTCGCTGCAACGAACCGCACGTCCACGGACTTTGGAGACTTGGAACCAACCCGCGTGATTTGCTTGTCTTCCAATACTCGGAGAAGTTTTGCTTGAAGCGTGAGCGGCAGTTCACCCACTTCATCGAGAAACACAGTGCCTTCGTGCGCACTCTCCAAGAGCCCGACTTTGGTTGAAAGCGCGCCCGTAAACGCGCCGCGGTCATGACCGAAGAGTTCGCTCTCCAAAAGATTCTCGGAGATGGCCGGGCAATTGACCACCACAAAAGGCCCTTTTGATCTAGGAGAATTGGCATGCAGAAGCCGCGCTGTGATCTCCTTGCCGACGCCGGTTTCTCCCAGAACAAGGACCGCGATGTCGCCTTTTGCGACTTGCAGAACGAGCGTGGAAAGGCTTCGCATCGCGGCACTTGGAAGAGTGAGCGCAACCTCACGCAGGGCGCCGCGAGATTCGGATGCAATGGGCACGAGCGAAAGCGGTTTGGAGGAGGGGACGTTTGATCCCTCCCTTTTCGCACGCAGAAGTACGCTCCAAGAGCCGAGCCGCAACACCTCTCCCGTCGTCCATCGAACGCGCGCGTGCGGCTCCAAACGGAGGCCCCGCATCCACGTTCCATTCGCACTGCCGAGATCTTCGATCTCGATCTCTGAACCCACGAACACCCGAGCATGGGCCCGCGAAATCGCACCATCGTCAATCTGGATGTCCGCCTCCGCCGACCGCCCGAGGATGAGTGCGCCCGTTCTCGGCAAAACGTAGGTGACCACCGTTTCGTTCTGAAGGAGAGCCAACTCCAAGACCGAAGTTGGGTCCGCGTTCCCATCCGTTGGTTTTTGCGTTGGGTCGGAGTCCGCGGAACGTGACGTCATCTCTCGCGGAAAACTATCGCACTCGTGACGCCCCGCACACAACCGATCCCAAGACCGAGCGGTCGACTGTTATCTTCCAATGGATGCTCGCAGACCCTTCGGTGACGCGACGCGGGGAACAGGCAACTTCACCGGACGAAAATCGAAAAACCGATGTTCGCACGGCCGCTGCGGGGCCGCTCGATCGCAAGAGCACACGAGCGAGTGATGGCCTTTCGCCACCCCCCGGTTACGAATTTGTCTCGCTCTTGGGACGCGGCGGAATGGGGTTCGTCATTGCTGCGCGCGAGATTGAAACCGGCCGAGAAGTCGCCGTGAAACTTCTCCCACCGGAGATGCGCGAAAACGAAGAGCTGCGAACGCGCCTCCTGCGCGAAGGCGCGGCTCTTCGCGCCCTCAATCACCCTTCGATCGTTCGCGTGTACGAAGTCTTCCCGGAAGAGCTTGCGATTGTGATGGAGCTTGTGCGCGGCGAGTCCCTGCGATCTCAAATCGAGCGCAGTGGCCCGGCCACACCAAGCGAGGTCAGGCGCATCGGAATCACCTTGTGCAGCGCTCTCGGAGCGGCGCATCGCGCGGGGATCATCCACCGTGACGTGAAGCCCGCAAACATTTTGATCGATTCGCGCGGGGCCCTGAAGCTTGCGGATTTTGGCATTGCGAAAGCTGCTTGGAGCGATCTAACGCGCGCGGGAGCGAGCCTTGGAACACCTTCATACATGCCGCCCGAACAACTGCGCGGCCAGCGCGTCGATGCGCGCGCCGACATCTACGCTCTCGGTGTCACGCTGTTTGAACTCGCCACGGGAACACAATTGCATCGCACCGCCGACACAATCGACGATCCGCGCGATCGCATCGTGCGGGCCAAAGGGGATGTCGCTTTGGCGCGCGCCATCGAGAAAGCCCTCAAAGAAAGCCCGCGCGATCGGTATCGCTCCACCTCAGAGTTTGCCCGGGCCCTCGCGCAAACGCGGAAGTCCGGCATTGGCACTTGGCTTCTCGGCGGCGCAATGTGCGTTTCTCTTTTGGGCCTTCGAGCGGACACACGCGGGGCAGTCTCTCAAACGGAATCGCCGCCGTTCACGAAGGGGAGCATTGCGATATTGCCTTTCGAGGACCGCTCGGGCGAGCCACGCCTTGACTTTGCAACTTCGGGCTTGCCTCAATTGCTCGGTGTCGAACTGGAGACAACTCACGACCAACGCGTGATTGGCTATTATCGCTTATTGCCTCACGTGGGTGGGCCGGAAGCCTCCCGAGCAGAGTGGCTGTCTGCGGCAGAAAAATTCGGCGCCGAACGGGTCATTTGGGGGGAGATGTCCAAAGAGAAACACCTTGTTCGAGTTCGTATGGTCGCGGCCACTCTGCAAGGTGCCATTGTTGGAACCGAAGAGTGTCTCAATGCGATTGAAGACGTTCCCGAGTGCGTTCGAACGTCCGGCCGCGTATTGGCCCACCGCATTGGAGCAAAGATCGCAAATCCCGGTTCGGAGCGTCGCCCCCTTTTGGCTGAGCAAGCTTTGCAGCGGGGCATCTTGGCTCTGGAGCAACACCGTTTTGGCCAAGCCGAAACATGGTTTTTGCAAGCAAGCCAATTTGACCCAAACTCCAAAGAAGTGGCCTATTACGAGGCTCTCACCAGTTGGTGGGTGGAGCGTCCAAAGGACATCACGAAAGCCCATATTGAGCGGGCGCGGAGTGGTCCACTTCGCGATGA
This sequence comes from Polyangiaceae bacterium, assembly GCA_016712345.1. Taxonomy (GTDB): domain Bacteria; phylum Myxococcota_A; class Polyangia; order Polyangiales; family Polyangiaceae; genus JADJRH01. Next base: position 4,008,477 of record JADJRH010000001.1, on the reverse strand, counting down.
AAAGCGCGAGTTTCTCAATGGACTTGCGCTTCTGGTGGACCACCGATACGAAGGTGCGCTTCTTCACTTTAGGGCGCTCGCGGAGCGGTTTCCCGAAGATCGAGATGTGCTTTATGGCCTCTTCGAAGCGGCCTTTCATTCGGGCCACCCGGCCGAAGCCGCGGCCGTCTACCCCCGAATCGTAGCCATCGTGCCAGACTTCAAGTTGGGGCTCTTGCACCTGCTTGAATACGCAGCGGCGAATGGGAATGAAACGCTCTTGGACTGGGTGCTTCATCGCCCCGGCGTTCAGACCGAAGCGCTTTATTCTCCTTGGATCTCGTACGGCCTTATGGCTCGCACCGACTACTTGGGGACCATTGCAATGTTGTCCCGTGAGTCATCGGCGGATCTCTCGGTCCTCGACCCCCACAAGGTAGAATACCTTCTTCACGCAAACCTTCTCACCGACAATGAAGAGCCCGCCCTCGCGTGGGCGGTTCGCCTCGCCTCGCAGGATGAAGTCCGCTCCGCAATTGCCATTCGCGGCATACAGGCAGCCCGCGGACGGGATGACGCGTTGTTGCAAGAGGCATGTCTCCGCGCCATTGAGAAAAGGGAGCACCCCGGCGAGCAGTCTCCCGGCCTCTTTTCATTGCTACTTTTGGAATTGCCGGAGCCAAACGTCATCGCGGCCCGCAGTTTGTTGTCAAAGCTCACAAGCGCTGCCGAAAAGAGGGATACCCAATTCACGGTGGCAATGTCCGTGATTCGCGCACTTTTTCACGGGGCCATTGAAACAGAAGAATCCAATGAATTGGCGCAACTCGTAGACAGCCCGTTTCCTGAAGCCGCCGCCATTGCACAAGCATTTGTTCTTGACCGAAAAGGCCGGTTCAAAGAGGCCATTTCCGCTTGGAATCAAGCTATTTCACACACGCAAGACGGTAGGTTCAGCATCGTTGAACGGTTTTTTCTGGCACGCACGGCTCGAAAAGCGGGGGATATAGCCACCGTCCAAAAAGCCTGCCAAGAAGTCATTTCGCCCCGGGTGTTTTCCTGGGCGTGGCCCAAAGCGGTTGGGCATTGCCTTCTGTGGCAAGCCGAAGCGGCAAACGCACTCTCGGACACGGCCCTTTCGCGTAGCTCGCTGAGGAGGCTTGTCGCCCTGCGAAGCTCCCTGCCGCAGAACGATTCGCTCTTAATGGCTGCCCGAGCATTGCTCGCCAAACTGCCCGCGCCCACCCACCACGTACCTTGACCACCTTGACCTCGCCACGCGGCACCGAGTACGGCGCATGACACGCAACCATCGCTTGCGCAGGTTTCTGCGCAACTAGCGAATCTCTCCTCCCTCGAAGCCGGAAACCGCTCGCCCCCACGTTTTTCCCTCGAAGCAAACGTTTCAAATCAGAACAAGCCACTTCCCCGTCCACTTCGAGACTTCGGTGTTGTCAGCTTTTCAAGGCACGCTGCATGCAAAGCACCGTTCACCGTGAACCCTTCCACCAAAAAATGCGTCGTGCTCGTCCCCGCGAATGGCTCCATCGAACCCGAATGTGAACAAGGGCTCCGCGTGTTGGAAAGCCGCGGTTATCAGGTTCGCCGCGTCCCCGGGTTCGCCGCTATCGATCTCGCCAGAAGCCAAATGGCGACGGACGCATTGAGGGACGGTTTTGACGAACTCTTATGGATTGATTCCGACATCGCCTTTAACGCCGATGACGTTGAAAAGCTAAGGGGCCATGGGGCCACCATGATTGCGGGCCTTTACCCAAAAAAGGGAACGCGCGCGCTCGCGAGTCACTTGCTCCCCGGTACTCGCAAAATCGTCTTCGGTGAAGGCGGAGGGATCCTGCCGATCCTGTACCCGGCAACGGGTTTTCTTCTCACCAAACGGTCTGTGTACGAAGCCATTCAAACCAAGTTGGAACTGCCAGTTTGCAATACCCAATTTGAAAGACCTCTTGTACCCTATTTCATGCCAACCATCGTCACCGCGGGCGAGCACAAGTGGTACCTGAGTGAAGACTTCGCCTTTGCCGAGAGGGCGCGACGAGCCGGGCACCCGGCCCTTGCGGACACGACCATTCACCTAAGGCACATTGGCCGTTACGCCTATTCTTGGGAAGACGCGGGCGGCTCCCTTTCACGCCACAGCTCGTATACGTTTCACGTCGCGTGAATGGCAAAAAACCAGGCCAGCCCGAGTGGCAATCGCGCTCCGCGATGAATGGGGGGCACCACCTGTTCGAGCGTTCGCTTTTTTCACCGGGGTAAGGGAGCGAGTTGACTTGTCCCCGGTCGAGCGGTGCTAGTCTCGCGCCGCGATGGCACTGCCCAACGAAAAGCCCGTCCGCCTGTTGGGATCGGTCGTGCTGTTGGGCCTTGTGATCCTCCTTGGAGGGGTGGTTCTGCATGCCATTGGCAAAGGTCGCTGGACGTTCGCTGAAGCTCTTTATCTCGCTGAAAATGCCGCCTCCACAACCGGGTTTCGCGAACTCGACGGGATGGATCAAAACCCATCTGTCGCGCGCTGTGACTGGGCTGCTCATCATCATGGGACTTGGGGCCACGGCCTACTTTCAATCGAATCTGACAGCCTTTCTTGTGCAGGGGGTTTTCGTCGAGCGGTGGCGGAACAGACGCATGAAAAAACAAATCGACGAACTGTCAAATCACGTGGTCATTGCGGGCGCAGGCTCCACAGGCATGCACGCGATTGAAGAAATGGTCGCCACCAAAACGCCTTTCGTTGTGATCGATACAAATCACAGAAGGCTGGAGCACCTCTCCACCGAGATTTGCGATGGGAAGATGCTCTTCGTTGCGGGTGACGCCACGGCCGACGCAGTGTTGGTTTCAGCCGGCATTGTTCGAGCAAACGCGGTGATTGCCGCATTGACAGAAGACAAAGACAATCTCTTCGTCACGCTCTCGGCGCGCAGCCTCAATCCCAATGCTCGCATTGTGGCGAAAGTGATCGCATCCGACGCCGTACCCAAAATGTTGCGAGCCGGCGCCAACGCCACTGTCAGCCCCAACATGATCGGCGGGCGCCGAATGGCGAGTGAGATCGTGCGCCCCACCGTGATTCAGTTCATCGACCAAATGCTCCACGATCAGAAAGAAGATCTGACACTCGAAGAAGTGCCCATTCCACGGGGCTCATCGCTTATCGGCAAACCGCTTTTTGACGCACCGATTCGGGCCGAAACCAATCTGCTCGTTGTTGCGCTCCGCGTGGCCGGCAAGTTTGTTTACAACCCAGATCCGAGCACAGTGCTCGACGTTGGCGCCGTTCTCGTGGTGATCGGGCCGTCGCAAAACGTCACGCGCCTGCGCGACCTCGTGAAGCGCACCGCGTAACCGCAGAGGAAGATCCGCGCATGTTTCGCCGCATCACGCCGCCTTCAGATCTACCCAGTTTTTTTAAGCGATTTGGAGCCGACGGCGCCGGCCACATCGCACAAACCGCTCGGCATGTTTTTGCGCATCGGCGCTCGGGAGATCGCTTTGTCGCGGGAGCGAGCAGCGCCGGTTTTGCTCGTCCCGATCTGTCGTGGCCCGCGTACGCGGGACTCGTTCCCAAAGACGGCCTCTCGCCGATCTATCACTTCTTCGATCGCACCGCGGGCGGCCGCGGATTCGCCTCCAAGATCACGCGCGCCGACGCCCGCGACTATCGAGGCGGCAAACTCACGTACGACGAACACGACGGGACCGACTTCGTTTGTCCGCCTGGGATGCGAGCTGTATGCAGCGCACCTGGAATCCTTGTTGCCACGCGAAATCGCTTCCTTCGCGGCGGACTCACCGCTTGTGTGGATCACGGAGGCGTGGTCACTCAATACACGCACCTCGCCAAACTCACCGCTGAGATTGGAGAGCCGCTTGAACGCGGTGACGTGATCGGGCTCACCGGCCACAGCGGCTTTGACATGGTCATGGGCTTTCCGTGGGTGCCACCGCACATCCACTTTATGGCGTGGGTTCTCGGCGTGCCGGTCGATCCCTTTCTACGCGACAACGAAGACGTGCACGCGGCTTCGTGGCACCACCGAAACGATCCGCGCCCGTCCGGTCCGCTCGCATGGGATCCGCCGCCCCTATCGCTGCGCGACATTTCGGTGAATCCGCGCTCCATCGAACGCGCCGTTGCGCTTTGTAAGAGCGACTCCATTCGCGCGGAGATCGAAGCCGCAACGAGTGACGCCGGCCGCGTCGCGATCATCGAAGACAGCCTGCATCACGATCGCGACGAATGGCCGAGCGAGGCGCGCGCGTTGGACTTCCGCCCGCACGGTGTACACAAACGCGTGGAGCTGACGTTGCCGCTCCCGGCCTCTGAGTACACAGGGGCGAGAGTGGCCGACGCGCCGTGGACTCGGCCACCCAGAAGTGCGTGAGAACTTAGCAGCTACTCTTCAGGCGTACACTCGCCGACGCCGTCCGGGTCGCGAGCGTAGTGTACACAAATGCCTTCACCCTCTTGGCATGTCGGCTCACCGCCGCCTTCCACCGCTTTGCAAAGGCGCCGACACTCGTTATCGACGCAAAGAAAGCCTCCTTTGCACGGACACGGATCGCCCGAAACGCCGCTCCCCTCGGGGAAACAGGCGGTCGCGCCGGTTGGATCAACGATCAAACACGCCGTGCCTGAAGCGCACCCCACGTTGGGCTGAAGCGGATCACACGTGTTGACAGGCATGCACAACATCGCGCCGCTCTTGATCGCGCCGCCCATCCCGTCGGACACGTTCAAATTCTGAATACAGTGCTCGTTTTCGGTGGGGCAGCCCGACCAATCGCCGCCGCAACACAACTTTCGGCACTGCCCCAACGCGCAGATGAAGCCCGGCGCACATTCATCAAAGTTGGTACACGTTGCGCCGCTCGCAGCCGTTCCGGCGCCGATGCAACCCGGAGGTGCACTACCCATTCCGTCGGGCAACGGAACACACGTTTGATTGGCCGCGCACCCCGCATTCGTTTGGTAGTTGCACGCGCCCTGCGGACAGAGCGACGGACCGTTCGGCGGATCGGGAATGGTCCCGCCTCCGTCCACAAACGCCGGACCATCGGTGCCGCCGTCCATGGGCTGCGTTTCGGTGGAACCGGTGCAACCGGCCGACGGCACAACGCTCCCCATTGCAAACAGAGCTGTTCCAACCATCGAAAACAGCCACAAGCCAGACAAAGCCTCACGCGTCTTCATACGAGTGAGGCTACCTGTTGCCCGCAACGCGAAACAGATTCATGTGGGGGAGAAATGCCGTCCGCCTGCGAGGTTTGGCGGCTCACGCCGTCACCGACGGACCCTTTCTCGCCGCACCCGAACGAGCAAGCTCTCCGCGGGTGCTTCCCCCTTCACCGGAGCGCCACGCGTTGGAACAAGCGGACTCCGAACAATCGACACAAGAACATCTTCCGCGAGCGGACCGCTCAGCCCCTTGCGTACACCTTCAATCGATTTAGCCGCTCGGCCGTTCACATGGGTGATCTGGTCGCCCGCAAGAAGCCCCGCGATCTCGGCCTCGCTCCCGGGAGCGACCATCACCACCATGATCTCTTTTGCCCCGCGCCCATCGCGCTCACCCAGCGTCACAGCCACGCTTCCCGAACTTCGGACATCCTTTTTTTCTTCGTCGATCGGCGGCAACACGATCTTCACGCGCGACGTGGTTCGCTCGGCGCGCACCGGTACGTTTTCAACCTGACCGCGCCCGCGATCCGCTGTGTACGCTTCGAGCGTTACCGTGCCTTCGGGCAACCCCGTTAACACAAATCGGCCTTCGCGATCCGTCACCACAATGCCCGCGGGCAACGCGCCGAGCGGCAGGTACGAAGGCACAGAATCTTTCGCCACGCGCGCTCCCGCCACAGGGTCGTCGTTTTCATCCACAACAACGCCGCTCACTTCACCCGCCGGCAACAGATCAATCGCGCCCACGTCGGTTGGACGATCGGGGTCGTCGCCCAACTGCGCCACAATCTCCGAGTCGGCAAAGCCTTCTTTCGAAGCCGAAATGCGCACCGGACCGGGCGCCAAGTCTTTTACTTCAAACGCGCCCTCCACATCTGTTTGTGTACGCTTTGGCCCCAACATTGTGTACACAACAACGTCCGCGTTTTCCAAACGCTCGCGCCCTTCACGCCCCGTCACCGTCCCTTTCGCTGTGATCCCGAGCGCCAGTTGAACGGTCATTTCGCCCGGCGCGCTGTCCACCGTTTGAACTTTCGGTGCCTTTCCAGATCTCGAAAACGTCAGTCGCAGCGGCAATCCCACCGCGCCCGGCAACTCGGTCTGTCCGTCGTCGTCGGTGAACGCCGTCCGCCGGAGCGGCGTTTCAAGGTCCAACGACAGCGCGTGAATCTCCACGCGATCCAGCGCATAGCCGCGATCATCCGTCACGCGAATGCGCACCGCATCACGCGCTTTGGGCAACACAATCTCAATCGAGTTTCGACCGCGCTCGTTCACCGTCACAACGATGCGCGCAACCACATCCGCCGGTTCTGAAGGCCGCGCCACCGACACGATCACTTCTTCGGGCACTGCCGCAAACGCAAACGTCCCGTCATCCGCGGCAAACGTCACCCGCTCCAGCGAACCCGTCGTTGCCACCAACTCCACGCGCGCTCCCGCAACCGGTGTTCGATCCTCCTCCACAACGCGGCCTTCAAGCGATCCGCCCTGTTTCAAAACGATCTTGATGTGTACTTCTCCACCGGGAGCGAGCGACACAATCTCGCTGGCACCGTCTACGTATGCCGGGTGCCGCGCGATCACTTGAATGCGCCCCGGTGTCACGGGCTCGGCTCGAAAAGCGCCGTCGCTCCGAGTGACCCACGCATCTTCTGAAACCGACGGAAGCGCCGCAAAAGCCGCGCCCTCGCGAGGCAAATCTGGAATCGGCCCCGGCATCACACCCAACTCCCCCATTGGAATCAGCGGCGCCGGCCCACCCATCATTCGCGAAAACTGCCCGTCGCGAAATTCAGTCAACCCCGCCACTTCATCAATCGGCATCCCCCACGGATCCGAACCGACGATCTCAATCGTCGCTCCCGCGATCGGAAAGTCGCGATCGTCTCGCACTTCACCAATCACAACCGCACCGCGAAGCAGCGGCACCTGAACTTCATCGTCCAAAATCCCCACGGGCACAGCGCTCGTTTGAACGAACCCCTTCGCGCGCGCCGAAACGCTCGCGGGCTCATCCGCAATCGGTCCAAGTGAAACCAAACCCTTTTCGTTCGTTTTTCCCAGCAACGGAAACGACGAAAGCCCGTGCTCCACCAAGAGTACACTTGCGCCCGCAACAACAGGCGCGTTTTCACCCTCCCCGTCGGTCACTTTCACAAGCACGTGGCGCCCCGGATTCAGCCGCAACTCCACCTGCTTTTCTTCACCCCGTTTCAGCCGAACAGCGATCTCCGTCGCGCTCACCGCATCGTCTTTTTTCGCCTTCAGATCAAACGCACCGTCCGAAAGACCTGCAATCCGCACCACACCCGACGCATCGGTCACCGCGCTGCGAGCAGGCCAAAGCCCCGTGCCTGCGGCCCACACTTCGGCGCCCTCCGCGGGCCCACCGTCCACACCGATCACCGAGACAACAAGCGTCCCAAGCCGCTCCATCTTGATTCGAAGCGGACCGTTTTCAGTCACCACGCCCGTTCGAACCACATCGTCGTAACCGTCGGCCGAAACCCGCACCGTGAACGGCCCCGGCCCCAATCGATCCATCCGCGCGCGACCGTCGTCACCCGTTCTCCCCAAAAAAGGCAGCGGATCCGCCGCCGCCACAACAATCTCCGCACCTTCAATCGGCGCATCGTCGCCGTCCACAACCACCACATCCAGCGCGCGCGCCGTCGCCAACACAAGCGTCACGTCGCGCGGACCTTTTTCCAAAATGGCCCGCGTTGACGCTCGCGCTCGCCCCGCGTCGTACGCCACCACCCACACTTCACCGCGCGGCAACAGCGTAAAACTCGCCCGCCCATCCGCGCCCGTCATCGCCTCGCCCGCGAAATGGGCCTTGTCCCCGATCATCGCAAACACGCGAACCGCGGCACTCGTTCGCGGCGCACCATCCGCATCGGTCACAAGAACGTGCAGCGCCGCGTCCCTCTCCAAAAGTTCCACCGGAACCGGAGGCGCCAGCATGGACAACAGCGGAGGCGAAAGCGCCGAATCAAACAAACCGCTCACAAACGCGAGACAGATCAGCGCCGCTGCAAACGCGAGAAAACGCTCCCCGACAAAACGGGAAAAACGTCGAACCCTCGCGCGTCGATCCACCGCCGTCGTGTACCCCGAAAACGCCGCCGGTGCCGCACTCGATGTGTGCTTCGTCGATCCATTGGGCTCATCACTTGAATAAGTGCCGCGCCTCCTCTCCGCCCCACACATCACGCCGCCACCCTGACGCTCGTGTCAGCCCATGGGCGTAACGAACCACACTCACTGTGAAACGCACCGCATGCTCAGCGCATCCAATTCGCGCGCACCAAACGCCCCAAGCCTCGTTTCAAAGCGAAATCGCGCCACCCCAGGCGGCATTGCCCAACGCTTCACCGAGCGGCATGGATTCTGTTACTACCCTTTTTCAACAGCACGGGCGCGGTCCGCACAACGCCGTTCTCTCATCGGCCGACCCCGAGAACTGTTCACCATCGGAGAGTCTTCCATGAAGCTGCGTTCCCTTCTCGCGTTTGGAGTTGTCGCATCGCTCGCAACTTCCGCCGCCGCCCAACCAGCGCCCACCGCACCGCCGCCCGCTCCCACGGTTCCTCCTCCTTCCACATGGGGCAGCGGAATTGCGCCGCCTCCCCCAGCCACAGGCGCACCGCTTCAAGGCCAACCACCTCCCGCGCCGCCGCCCACCGGAACCGCGCAACCCGCAAAGCCGCCTGCGTACCCCGCACCGCCCGGCGCCTATCCGCCCGGTGCGTACCCTCCGCCCGCGTACGGAACAGCACCGTACCCGCCCGCCCAAGGATGGGGAACCGATCCAACGCAGGGCCCCACAATCACCGGGCCCGACGGTCGTCCGCGTCTCCTCCCGCTTGAAATGCCGTACGACGCCGACAAAGGCATCCCCGCGGGCTACGTGCTCGGCGAACAGCGCCGCACAAAACTCGCCATCGCGGGCGCATCGGTCTTCGGCGGATTGTGGATCGCGTCGGCCATCGCAGGCGGCTTCATGGAAGACAGCGGCCGCTACAACGGCAACCACGGCTGGCCAATGTACATCCCCGTCATCGGCCCGCTCATCACCATCGGCACCGCAAACACAAGCGCCGCCGGCACCACGCCCCTCGTTTTCGACGCGCTCGGCCAAGGCGCGGGCGTTGTCATGTTCATCATCGGCATGGCCACCACCGACAAAGTCCTCAAGTACCAATTCCAAACCACCGCCCACACAAAGCTTGAACTCAAGCCCATGGCGGCTCCCGTTCAAAACGGCGGAATGGCCGGCGTCACAGGCACTTTCTAACAAGCGTACACATCCCCTGCGTACACATCCCCTGCGTACACATCCAGCTGCGTACACAAGCTGACCGCCGCTCCAACCTGCGTACACATCTAACTGCGTACACATTCCGCGCCCCATCCGCGTCTGTTTGTTGCCCGCCCTCGGTCGCGCTTACGCGCGCCCGTCCCGCCCAAACGTCCGTGCTCGCTCGCTGCGCGCGGCCGAGGGCGGGAACAACGTTCAAAGCGGCGGCCCTACGAGTTACACGACGTTTGTGTACACAAAGCCCCAAAACAAAAAGCCGACGGTACCGCGAGGCGGTTGACTTTCTGTCCAATTCGGTACCCATTTCGCCCGTGTCCGGCGAATCCGGTGCCCCTGAAAACGACGGTGGAGAAGGCGGCCCTTCTCCTCCCGAAAGGGCCACCGCGCGTTCGCGACTCGAACAGCGCAAACGCCGAAAACGCAAAAAAACGCAGGCGCTCGCTCGCCCCGCGGCGCGCCACAAAAAGCACAAAAAACCACGCAAACTCGGCCGAAAACTCCCGCGCGCTGAAGGGCGCAAACACCTCCTCTTTGCGGCCGGCGGGCTCGTCGTTGTCCTCATTACTGCCGCGCTGCTGCTTGTTTTCGGCTTTGCGCGGCTCGGCGGACCGGGAAGCACCGCGGTTGAAATCAACTGGCCGGCGGGCCTCGATCCCGAGCAAGCCGCGGCTTTGCTCGAAGAAAACGGCCTTGTTCGCAGCGCATCGACAATGGCCATTTATCTGCGCACCACAGGCCAAACATCGGAGTTTGTGCCGGGGCAACACGTCCTTCCGCGCGATGCGTCGCCCCACGATCTCGTTCTCATGCTTACGCGGTCGCCCAATCGGCCCACGGTTCGCATTGTCATCCCCGAGGGTTTTCACCGATTTGATATCGCAACTCGGCTCCACAAACTCCACATCACGGGTGAAAAGGCCTTTTTGTCCGCCAGCGCAGACACCGCCTTGCTCACCGAACTTGGCATTGTTGTAACTCCCGATCTAAAGAATACAGATAGTGCTTTTGCGGATAGAACATCCACCCCGCCTGAATCGGCCGAAGGGTACCTTTTCCCCGCCACGTACGACTTTTTGGCCGATACAGAAGCCCGCGAAGTCGTGCAACGCTTGGTGATTGAATCGGACAAGCGCTGGCAGGAGTTAATGCAAACTCAAAGTCAGGGATTGGCCGCGGCAAAAGCCGATTTCGGCTGGGGACGGCGTGAAATTGTCACACTTGCATCCATCATTCAGCGCGAAGCAATGGTCGACGACGAACGGCCCATCATCGCCAGCGTTTTTTATAACCGTTTGCGAGATCCAAACTTTAAGCCGAGGCGTCGATTGCAGTCGGATCCAACAGCCATGTACGGTTGTGTCGCCCACCCGCGCGAGGCGCCATCATGCGCTGAATACAGTGGCAAACCCACCTCGGCGATATTGCACGACGCCAAAAATCGCTACAGCACCTATATGGCTCCCGGACTGCCACCCGGCCCTATTTCCAATCCGGGAATGGCATCGCTCCAGGCAGCGTTATCGCCCGCGTCCACAAGGTTTTATTTCTTTGTCGCCAAAGGGGGTGGACGCCACTCGTTCAGCGAAACGTTCGGCGCCCACAACGATGCTATTCGAAACCGCGAAAGCCCTTAGCGTCATTGCGTGACGTTTCAGCCTGTCGGCTGAGGGCGGAGAGTGGTAGGTGCACTTTTGCTTCGTCGGGTGGACAAGCGTCTCGGAGATGTTCTGTGCGATCTTTTGGTTCACGCAAGAGCGGTTTTTTAGGCCCAATGGGGGCTCTTTTGTGCGTGCTCACCATGGGCCTTGCCGCGTGTTCCACGCCCGCCGGCCCGCCCACAGAACCCACCGCAACAAGTGCTCCGCCGCTCACAACATCCACCGCGGCCGCCACATCTTCCCTCGCCGCGGCCCCCACCACAGCGGTGTCATCCGCATCCGCAGCCCCAACAGCGGAGCCCACACCTTCCACAACCGCAGTGGCCACCGCTGCGCCGGCAACCACCGCTGCACCCGAAGCTCCCATTCCCAACATCAAAGTTGCCAACATTGGCATGCACATCGGTGGAGGCCCCAATGATGCCGTCACCAAAGCCCCTATCAAGGCCAGTGTGGAGCCCTATTTCGACGACCTAAAACGGTGTTGGTCCAATGTGGATGATCCCAAAAAAGGCGGCGATTTCGGTATTGATCTCTTGATCGATAAAGCCGGCGGCAAGGCCAAAGTCTCCCATCCGAGAACAAGCATTAAGGGCGCGGGCTTTAAAGAGTGCCTCGTTACCGCGTTTGAAAAGATAGATTTCAAAAAACCTCGCGGGGGCACCACCATGGTCAGTTATTCGATACGCTTCACCCCGTGACAGCGACTTCTGACAAATTCGCAACGTGCAATCTGTGTGAAGCGATCTGCGGCATTGTTGTTGAAACCAACGGCCCCCACATCGAAAAAATTCGCGGCGACGCCGACGACCCTTTTAGTCGCGGGCACATTTGTCCAAAAGCCGCGGCGCTCAAAGACCTGCACGAAGACCCGGATCGGCTGCGCCACCCCCTTGTGCGCGAAGGTCAATCGTGGCGTGAAGTATCTTGGGATCACGCGTTTGACCTGGTCGCAGAACGCTTAAGAGACATTCAACAGCGTCATGGTGAAAGCGCTGTTGCGGTGTACCAGGGCAACCCAACTGTACACAGCCTCGGGGCCATGTTGTTTGCGCCCACGTTCGTTCGGTCGTTGCGTACACAAAACAAGTTCTCGGCAACATCGGTCGATCAGCTGCCCCAAATGCTCGCCGCATACAACATGTTTGGGCACCAGTTTTTTCTGCCAATCCCCGACATCGATCGCACCGAACACTTTATTATCCTCGGCGCCAATCCAGTGGTGTCCAACGGCTCTCTGATGACGGCTCCGGGGGCGGCGCACAGAATTAAAAACATTGTTCGGCGCGGCGGAAAAGTGATTGTGATCGATCCGCGCCGCACGGAAACAGCCGAGATCGCAACTGAATATCACGCGATTGTCCCCGGCACCGATGCGCTTTTGCTGTTTGCCATGGTAAACACCCTGTTTGCTGAAAACCTTGTCAACCTGCGGCATTTGCACGCCATCACCGTCGGCGTAAACGAACTCAAGGCCGCCGCCGCGCCCTTTCCGGCCGAAAAAGTGGCCACAAAAACAGGAATTGACGCCGACACAATTAAGACTCTGGCGCGCGAGTTTGCCAATGCGGAGCGGGCCGTTGTTTATGGCAGAGTGGGTATTTGCACGCAGCAAATGGGCACATTGGCTTCATGGTTAATTGTTGCTTTAAATGTGCTCACCGGCAGAATCGACGCCCCCGGAGGGGCCATGTTCACCAAGCCCGCACTTGATATTGTGGGAATGGGCCTTTTGAGCCGAGGCAGCTTTGGCAGGTGGAAAAGCCGGGTGCGCGGATTACCCGAGTTTGGAGGCGAACTGCCTGTTTCCGCATTGGCTGAAGAAATCTTAACGCCCGGTGAAGGTCAAATTCGAGCGCTTGTTACAAGCGCGGGAAACCCCGTTTTATCCACTCCCAACGGGAAAAAACTCGACGAAGCGCTCAGTTCGCTCAACTTCATGGTGTCGATTGACATCTATAAAAACGAAACAACACGCCATGCCCACGTGATTTTGCCGCCCACCGGCCCGCTTGAACGAGATCACTACGATGCTGTGTTTCATGCGCTTTCGGTCCGCAACACAGCTCGCTTTTCACCGGCGGTGTTTCCAAAACCTCCCAATACAAAACACGATTGGGAGATTTTTGCCGCGCTCACAAGGCGAATGAGCAAACTCAATAACAAGCGCGCGGCTCGCAACTTTGCTGAAGCGGCGGCGTTTCAATGGGTAGGTCCGGCCCGCATTTTAGACTTGGGGCTGAGAATGGGGCCTCACGGAGGCAAACTCTCACCCTTCGTGGGGGGCGCATCTCTCCACCATTTGCGCAAAAACCCCCACGGAGTTGACTTTGGCCCTCTGGAGCCTTGTTTGCCCGAAAGGCTTCCATCCAAAGACAAAAAAATTCAACTCGCGCCCAAGCTGTTTGTCGCCCACGTTCCGCGCGCGGCGATAGCGCTCGACAAACAACCGAGTTCAGAACTGCTACTTGTCGGCCGGCGTGAATTGCGAAGCAACAATTCGTGGATGCACAACAGCGCCAAACTGATGAAAGGGCAACCTCGATTTACACTCCAAATGCACCCGAACGACGCTCAAAAGCGCCATCTCAAAACGGGTGATAAAGCGCGTATCACGTCGCGGGTAGGTTCGGTGGAAGCACCTGTAGAAGTAACCGCCGACATGATGCCGGGCGTTGTGAGTCTACCACATGGGTATGGGCACAATCGGTCGGGCGTTCAGCTTTCCGTTGCTCAAAAACACGCATTTGAGAGCGCCAACGACATTACCGATGAAACGTTTCTAGACCCGGTGAGCGGCAACGCCGCGCTCAACGGAGTGCCGGTGTCTGTAGAACTACTGCACCAATCACTGCTTTAAGCAGCGTCGGACAACATCTCGGCGGCGGTGATTTTGTCGGCCGCGCGGCCGTCAAAATATTGCATTAACCCAACCTCTTCATACCGAGGCAAAATGCGATCTGTCATAAGGCCAATTTCGCGCAGATTGGGCACAAGCCGGCTGAACATGACCTGCCTAAACATCTGCATACCCGGTGTTTCCTGCGCAAACTGACGCCACTCGGCGCGGCTCAACTTCCCACCTGAAAACCACTCGTCATACACTTCGTACGCCATAAAGCGATTACGCATCAGAAGCGCCACTTCAAACGCCCAGTCTTCACGCTCTTCGCGCTCGCGCTGAGAAATGGTTTTGGTAATGTGCTCTCGCAAAGCGCAAACGCCGTAATGCACGTGGCGCGCCTCGTCCTGAATGACCATTTTCAAAAGCTCTTTGAGAAGCGGCTCTTCCGTCTGTTTATACAGGGTAGAAAAGGCTCCAAGAGCGAGCCCTTCAACCATAATCTGCATCCCTAAAAACTTCATGTCCCAACGGCCGTCGCTCATAAGAGAGTCGATAATCACAAAGAGGTTATCGTTAATCTGATAGAGCTTATTGAGCTTCGTATCGAGATATCGATTAAACACCTCCACATGGCGCCCTTCGTCCATGACCTGGGTTGCGCCGTACAACTTGCCATCAAAAAACTGTACGGCTTCGGTTACCTGGGCGGCGGCAAACAACGCCCCCTGTTCACCGTGCAAAAATTGGCTCAACATCCACGTGGCCATATCAGCCAAGAGGCGCTGTTTTTCCCTGTCATTGAGGTGAATGCCCCTCGCCTCCAGCTTGGTAAAGTCCAAAAATTTTTCAGGTAGAATTTGTACTTCCGGATTTTCAGGATCCACATTTGTGTTCCAAGGCAGTTGTTCACTCGTCCACTGTCCGGTTTTGGCGCGCTGGTATAGTTCGGCCATTTCAGGTTGGTCACTTGGGTAGGTCCAATCAAAATGCGCCGAGTGAGTGGCGGGCATTTGCGTGGGGACGCCCTGTTTTCCTCGATGAAGCAACAGACCTCGAATGCCGGCCGGCGCAAGCGCCGAAAGCACCCGCGCGTCTTTCACTTCAGCCAGTAGCTCCAACGCTTCCAAATATGCGTCCACGGTGTTTTGCATTTTTTTGGGGAGAAACCGCGAAAGGGAAGACAGGGCTGCCATAGTTCCAACCTTTTCTTTTGTTCAAAGTGGCTATCTGTAATGTAAACCCAACTAAAGCGACGCGAGCAGATGTTTGGCCTTTTCCGAGTGGAGTCTTGCAAGCAAACTGCCAATGACGGGCATGGCTCGTGTGAGAAGATCGGCCAAATCACCCGGCGAAAGTTCACCCGCTCGCATGGCAATTAAACGCGCTTCCCGCATGACGAGCGCCTCCATTGTTTCATCAAACATGGCCACGTCGCGCATTGAAAACCCCCGTTCGCTCGTAAACCCCGAGCGCCTCAGTTCGGCATAAAGCTCCAGGCGCCAAACATCATCTTTGGCAATAAATAGGGCGTCTTTTGAGCCATTTTCACCGGACACGGCGGCAATTAACCCCACGTCCACAAGCTCTTTCAGGTCTTCGCGCGGAAGGCCCACTTTGTCAGCGTACGCAAAACCGTTTACCGTTTCGCGCGGCCCTTTAGACCCTGCCAGTGTTTCTGGCATGGCGGCGCGCACTTCACGCATGTGTTTTTGCTGCGCGGGAGAAAACGCTTCATCCCGCTCTTCGAGCAACGCTGCAATTGCCTTCAGCGGTAGAAACTGCTCATGCTGAAGTCTGCGAACAAGAAGCAATCGTTCGAGGTGTTTTTCACTGTAATAGGCCATGTTTTTGCCTGTTTTTTTCCCCTCAGGCAAAAGGCCCTGTTGAATATAAAAGTGCACGAGTTGCCTTGAAACACCGGCTTTCTCGCACAGGTCTTTCATTTTATAATGGTGATCACCGGGCACCGCCGAGTCGGGCGGCGAGTCTACCCGTGAGATTTCATAGGTTGAAGTTGCGATCGGCTCCATCACAAAACCTCCACAACCAAAGGCTCTTTCGCTCGCGAAACACATGCGAGCACATACCCCTGAGAACGTTCAGACTCGGTCAGGCAATTGGGCTCTTCAGCCGTTACCTGCCCTTTTTTAAGTTTGACTTTGCACCGGCCACAGCCCCCCATTGTGCACGAAAAAGACATGTTCGCGCCCGCAGCAAGTCCGGCTTCAAGCACTGTTTGACCGGCACCTGTAACCGCATCAATTGTGCGACCGCGCACGAGAAATGTGACAGGCTGAGGGGTTGTCTTGACTGTTTCTTTTCGATCTTCAGGTGATGAAAAAAGTTCTTCGCGAAGCCCGCTTGAATCAAAGTTCAAACGAGCCAAAGCCTCGCGCACATTCTCCATCATTTTGGCGGGACCGCACGAGAGAACAAGGGTGTTTCTGCCGGCGGCAAGGCTTGAGTTTATTGCCGCTGCAATTTCTCTCTCGGCCGTTGAAACATCAAGTCTGCCCACTCCGCCGTTCCACCCTAAAGGCGCAGATTCAAGCAGGTGCTTAATGGCGAATCGTCCCTGAAATTCACGCGCAATTGAGTCTAACTCATTGCGAAACACAATATGATCTTCGCTCCGATTGCCAAAGATCAGAGTGGCAGTTGCGTTGCTGTCCCGGAGGCGCGCTTCAACAATGCTGCGAATCGGGGTAATTCCACTGCCACCCGCAATGAGCAATAGATGTTTGTCTGCGGCTTCTTCCGCCGAAACACCAAAGTTGCCCGAGGGCCCAAGCACCGTGAGCGTTTGGCCCGACTCAAGTTGATTGTGAATGTGATTGGAGACTTTGCCGTCGGCCACGCGTTTCACTGTGATACGCGCTCGACTGGCACTCTCGCCGTCCCGTGGAGGCATGGAGAGCGAATAAGCCCTCTTCAGTACTTCACCGTTCGCCATTGTGGTGAGCACCGTAAAAAACTGACCCGGTTCAAATGTGACGGCGGCGCCCGACGGATCCACAAGGTGAAGCGAAACAACATCGGTTGCTTCGTGAACAACGGACTCCACCACAAGCGACTTGGGTGTCAGCCCCCGTTGAAGCGGTTGTGACAACAAATGCCGGGCCAGAGGTTCACGCGAAAAGGCCGGCGGAAGCGGTGTTCCAAAGAGGTCGCGGGCAACTGTTGTGACGTCGCGCCGCAGCGTTTGAAGGGTTTTTGAAAAGCTCGGGCGCGATCCCGGGGCGAGAGTTCGGCTCAACACGAGCAGCAGAATACTCAGCCCGCGAAAAGTGTCAAGCGACACTTGTCACTTTACGCTTTTTAGTTTGTCACTGAAACAGGTTTCGCTCGCGAATTGAGCCGTCTTGAGCCGAAATCGTGTAGCGGAGGCCAGACCCGGAATGCGACGTCAGCTCGACGACCCAGAAGCCGCCCTGCCTCCGAGCGTCCACTCGGGCGACCTGCAACTCCGCATGTCGAAACGCGGCGTCGCGTTGAGCCTCCAAAATGGCTGATTGGCGTGTAACGCCCTCGCTTTCGCGAGGCTTTGCCACCGCAGAAGCGGCCGGCTTTTGTGGTTCACAGCCGGCGGCCGCAAACGCAATGGCAAAAAAGGAGCAGCAAACGAAAACTCGACCGATGTTCGATTTCATGGCGTTTCAAAAGGGATCTGTTGCAGCACGCGTGCCTATCGATCACACGTTTTCAATTTTTCTTGAGACCCTTTGTGGATGTTCATGGGAGCGCGCGAAGCCGAATCCTAGCGATCCAAGCGAGCAAGGATGTAACATCGCCAATCGAGCGTTTTGATCTTCGATGATTGAGTTTGGTCGCCCAACCGCCCCTCGAATTGCCCTCGCGTTCACCTTCGTGTGCGCGATAGCAGCGGGAGCATTTGCAGCCACAAAAGCCATTTTGCCGGCAGAGGGATATGTGGCCCACGGCGTGATCGTGGGCGGCGAGACGGTCCTTCCACAGCAAACTCCCGACGCCGTTGCCGAGCACCGAGCAACGCGTGCCGTCGATCGAAAAGTCACGTTTCAGTTTGCCGGAAAGCCCGCGATCACAACATCGCTCACCGATCTCGGCGCGCGCGTACACACGTCTGCTCTTGCGCACCAACTTGAGGCCATCGGGCGCGACGGAGATTTGCTCTCGCGCATTCTAGAGTCGATGGATGCGCGCTCAGGTGAGGTGAATCTGCGCGTTCCCGTGAGCATTGAGGCCGAGAAGCTCGCCGACCTTTTGGCGCGTTTCAAAGAAGAAAACGACTTGCCGCCGGTCGATGCGCGGCTGGTTTTCGGCGACCGATCCACAACCGCGCACGCGCCCGGCAAATTCATTGATGTGTACGCAGCGCTCAACGCTTTGGATCGCGCTCTTCTGGCGCAACCAAACGGCGACATCACCCTGGAGCTGCCCACGTTCTCCATCGAACCGCGCGCATCGGCAGACGTGGTGAAGTCAATCGATATCACCCACGAGATCTCGCACTTTGAAACCAAGTTTGGTTATGTGGGCGGTCAGCAAAATCGAGCGGGCAACATTCAACGCGCGGCTTCGCAAATGGACGGCGTGGTGCTCATGCCGGGTGAAGTGGTGAGTTTCAACGCGCATGTTGGTCCGCGATCCACAGACAACGGGTTTTTCCCCGCGCCCGAAATCTACAAGGGTGAAATG
The DNA here is from genome assembly GCA_016712345.1 of Polyangiaceae bacterium. Classification (GTDB taxonomy): domain Bacteria; phylum Myxococcota_A; class Polyangia; order Polyangiales; family Polyangiaceae; genus JADJRH01. Next base: position 3,989,785 of record JADJRH010000001.1, on the reverse strand, counting down.
CGCGAAGGCATCGGCGGCGGCACCTGCCAAGTCGCCGGAACGCTGCACGCAGCGGCCTTTTTCGGCGGCCTTGAGATCGTTGAACGCAGTCCGCACTCGCGGCCGAGCGGCTACATTCGCATGGGCCTCGACGCGACTGTTGTGTACCCAACAACCGATTTGAAACTCAAAAACCCCTACAGCTTCCCCGTGATCGTGCACGCTGTGATCGACAAGGGTACACTCCGGTTTTCACTCCTCGGCTCGGAGAAGCCGGTGAATGTGGATCTGGCAACCGACACGGTGGCTTCGGCAAAATTCAAGCGAAAGATCGAAGAAGCGTCGTGGTTGCCGGCTGGCAAGTTTGTTCTCAAGCAAAAGGGCATCACAGGCCACACCATTAAAAAACGCGGCTCCTAAAGTTTGCCAACGGCTCCGCGCGAACCGAAGTCACAACCGATGTGTACCCCGCAACGTTTGAGATTTATCAAGTGGGGCCCGGCACCGACTTGAACGAATTGCCGCCGCCCCCCGATGCCGAAGGAAGTCCCGCCGCAAGTGGCCCCGCTCCGGTGCCCGGTCCTCCCCAGGCGCAGGCCCCCGCAGGAGCGCCCAATTCGGGCTGAGTTGCGTACACAAACTCTTTGGGTATTTTGGGGCTGACTGGGGCTGATTCCACGCTATGATCGGCGACCATGCTTGGCCGAATTGTGCGCTTGGGGCTTTTGGGCGCAGTTGTCACGGGGCTTGTGCCGATCGCGTGTATCGCGTCGTCGCCCACAGGGATCCGTCGTGAAACCGATGAAGTGGGAGGCGGGGGCTCCACAACATTCGATCCAGGACAAGGAGGCGGCCAAAGCAGCACGTTTGATGTTGGAAACGATGACCCGCACGCCACCATCGGCTGTGAACCGTCGCACGGCCCATTTTTAGGCGGCGGGCGTGTGCTCGTGCGCGGCAAAGGATTCGGCGCCGACGTGCGAGTCTGGTTCGGTGATGTTGAAGTCGACCCGTCGAGCCTTGTGCTGGTCGATGAAACTCGGGTTCAGGTAACTGCGCCGCCCGGCAAAACCGGCCCTGTCGAGGTAGCCACTCAAAACGGGAGTGATGACTCCACTCGACGGGTTTTGCCGGCCGGATATGTGTATGACGGCATTTATGCTGTTCCGGCTGAAGGCCCCACAAGCGGCGGAACCAAAATTCAAATTGTTGGACAAGACACCAAGTTTGACGACACAACCATTGTCAGGATCGACAACAAGCTATGTGCCCACGTTGTTGTTCAGTCTGAAACAACCGTGTCTTGTACGGTACCGGGCGGCACACCGGGCGCAAAAACACTGTCGGTAAAAACGGGCGACAGTGATCCCATTATTGTTCTTGATGGGTACACTTACGAAGACAGCGACAACGGGTTTAAAGGCGGTTTGGACGGCTCACCGCTCGCAGGCAAACTCAAAGTATTGGCGTTTGACAACTACACAGGTGAAGCCATTCCCGGCGCCATTGCTATTGTCGGTACCGATGTCAACACGGCTCTCATCAGTTACTCCGACGAAACAGGGGTTATTCTGTTTGACGACCCGAGTGTGGTGGCCCCCCAAACTGTCACTGTGACTGCCGAGTGCCACAGCCCTACAACCTTCGTCAACATCCCGGTAGACACCATGACTGTGTATTTAGATCCGGTGTTAACTCCGGCGTGCGCATCGCAGGGTGATCCGCCGCCCGTGGGTGGCAAAGGGGCTTATCAGGGATACGTTACCGGTGAGTTGGTTTGGGAAGGAGGGGTGGAGTTTAAAAAGGCACCTTGGACAAATGTTCCCAGTGCCATCGGCGCCAATGAAGTGGCCGCGGCGTACGTATTTTCGGCCAACACCGACCCAACAGGCTTGTTCCAACTGCCTGCCGAGTCGTTCAGAGTCACCGAAGAGTCGCCCGGCGGCGTTGGGTATGAATTTGGAGTTCCCATCGCGGCGGGTAATCGCACTCTTTACGCCTACGCGGGTATTGAAGACAGAACCGTTTATCCTCCCAAGTTTACCGCGTACGCCATGGGCGTTGTAAAGGGCGTGCCCGTTGTGCCCAATGAACTCACGGCCAATGTGTACATCTCAATGACCAAAACCCTCGATCAAGTGCTCACACTCGACATCGATGGTCCAACCCCGGGGCCCAAAGGGCCTGACCGGCTGCGCGCAACTGTGTCCGTTCAACTGGGCAACGACGGTTATGCCTTGTTGCCTTTTGGTCAAAAAACACCGCTTTTGCCCTTTGAAGGACAATTGCCATTCGTCGGCGTGCCCTCGCTCGACGCCCAACTCTACGGTTCCACGTTTTATGTGACCGCGCGCGCTGCCACTGGACAAGCTGCGACGGCACCCCTTTCGGTGGTGAGCAGACTGCTCGCTACAAGCACCGCAGAACCCATTGCTGTCAATGGATTTGTCGGCGCTCCCATTCTCAATACACCGGTCGTCAACGACGTGTGGGATGGCAGACATCTGTCCGCCCAATACGGGCCCGGCACAGCCGTTCAAATGTCGGTTTACGATATCACCAGTTCTAATGGGCTCATTCATTGGCTCATTGCGGCGCCCCTCGGCGACCACGACATTGAGGTTCCAGATCTGTCGTCGTTCGTGGCAGATAACGGCGCTTTGCCCCCCGGACCGGTCGTGATTTCTCTCACCGGCGCACGTTACGACAATCTCGACTATTCCAAACTGCGTTATCGTCATTTGCGCCCCGTTGGAATGGCGGCTTATGCTGTGGACACGTTTCCCGCGCACATTGAGCCATGAACCGAAAAACACTTTTTTTGCAGCGCGGATCCGCCTCGGCGCTCGCAGGCTTGGCCCTGTTCGCGGGGTGTTTCAACAGCGGTGAACGGTGGGAGTTTCAACCCGGCCCGCCGCCCACGCCCATTTGCACCGCGGGAGATAAACGCTGCACTCCCGTTGGATACGAAGTGTGTGAACTATCGGGGGGAGTGGCCGGTTGGACAGTAAAAGCCAACTGTTTTGAAAAAGGCCTCGTTTGTGTTGAATCGCTGGAGCGTTGTGCTCAATGTGCTCCAAGCGGCACAGCCTGCAACGGCAATCAAGTGGTTCGTTGCGACGCTGAAGGCAACATTGCAGAGGTGCTTGAGGCCTGTGACAACGACGCCGGTTTTGCCTGTCGCGGCGGCGGTTGCATTGAGTTGTGTGACTTGGCATCCACTCAAAAGAGCAACGTCGGCTGTGAATATTGGCCTGTAGATCTCGACAACGCGCGCATCAGCGCATCGAGCAATGCATCGGCGCAGCAGTTTGCTGTGGTTATTTCAAACCCGCAGCCCGACGTGCCGGTAAAAGTCCGCATCTTCCAAGACGACGGGCAACCGGGTGATGTGCCCGCCCCGGTAGAAATCGCCAACAGCATTGTTGCGCCGCTCAACTTGCAGGTATTCAAATTGGGCCCGCGGGAGGTTGATGGCAGCGCCGACGGCACCTTTAATACGGGCACCCATACAGCGCTTACCCGCCGCGCCTTTAAGGTTGAAACCAACTTTCCCGTGGTGGCTTATCAATTCAACCCACTCGAGAATGCGAGCGTTTTTTCCAACGACGCATCGCTCTTAAAACCGCGTGAAGCGTACGCCCTCGACGACACAACGTTGCAAAGCACATACGTTGTTGCAGGCTGGCCTCAAACAATCGCTATCACCGACGATCCCGACACCAACTTCAGCTCCACGTCGCCCATCGCGTTGCGAGCATTTTTGACAGTTGTCGGAACACGCGAGAATACAACGGTGCGGGTTACGCCCAAGACACGCGTGATCCCGGGCGGCCCCGTTCCTGAAACCAAACCCAACCAACCTCTTCAGGTCACACTCGGCGCGTTTGACGTTCTCAACCTTGAAACCGACGACTTTAATGCCGACTTCACGGGCTCACTCATTGAGAGTGACGGACCTGTGGCTGTGTTTTCGGGCAGTGAAGCGTCCGATGCTCCCCACTTTGAAACATTGGCAGAACGGCGGTGTTGCGCCGATCACTTAGAAGATCAGCTCGACCCCATTCGCGCGGCGGGCAAAAAGTTTGCGGTTGCTCACACGCCGAGTCGAACCACAACGGTGGTAAATGCCGGGGCCGATACAGCCATTATCGAAGAGCCCGACTACGTGCGGTTTATTGCCGTAACGAGTGAAGGAGCGCTCATTAAGACAACGCTGCCACCCCCCGACGACGTGATTGCCCTCTCGTATTTGGGTCAATTTCACGAGGTCACCGCTTATCGCGATTTCGTGGCTGTTGCCGACAGACCCATTACCGTTTCACAAGTTATGTCCAGTCAGGAAGCCGCGGGGATCAAACGGCAGTTGCCGGGAGGTGACCCGAGCCTCGTGATCATTCCACCCACCGAGCAACAGCGCCCCGACTATACTTTTTTGACACCTGACAAATACGCTTTCGACTTTGTATCCATCGTCGCGGCGCCCGATGCTGCGGTGTTTCTCGATGGAACGCGCCTCGGGCCCGAACGTTGTACAATCACCCCAACAGACGGCCTCACCGACGAAGAACGCAAGTCGAGCACTCCACCCTTCGTTACCTATACATGTCAACTCGGGTTTGCCACAATCGATCCGCTCAAGAGCGCACCTGAAAACCTTACCCCCGGTGCACAAAACGACGGTGTACACAGGCTCGTGTGTTCATCAGCCTGCGGTGTGATCGTTACAGGATTTGATTCGTTCGTGAGTTATGGGTACGCGGCGGGAACAGATCTGAAAGACATTGCCATACCCAAGTAGAGCCACGGCGAGTTGCGCGTTAGATTGCGACGCGAATGACCTGCACGGCCATACCAATCATCGCAAAAACGCCCACGGCAAACATGAGCGTTCTAAACGGCTGACGGCCCCACAAATAAAACACCGTGTGCAGTAGGCGCGCGCCGAGAAATGTAAAAAAGTACGCCTGAGCGCCTGTTTTGCTCGCTCCCGAAAGAGCGTAGAGCAGACCCAGTGCAAAAAACGGAATCGCGTTTTCGAGAGCGTTTTGGTGCGCTCGTTTCACCCGTTGAACGTCGGGATGATCTTGATCCTTTTGCTCACCTTTGTTGAGCGCCGCGTCTTCCGGGTTAACCCACTGCTTGGCGCGTACACGCACCGTTCCTGTCCAGAGCGCGAGTAGAATTAAGTGAAGCGATGAAATTGCGGCAACCAATGCATAAAGCTTCAGCGCGGGATTGTCTGAAAACGCGGCCATAAAGACCTCCTCATGCACCGATGCTTTTGACCGGTACACCCTGTGGACGGTAGAACTTCTACGAGGGAAACACGCAAGAACGAAAGCTTATGCTTTTTTGCGCGAAACGATAAAGTCTTTGGCAAAAGCGAGCGCGCCGCGCACTCCCACAAACGAGTCATTCACCACAGCCACGGGAACTTGCCGAAGGAGCGAGGCGAAACGCCCCTTACGCAGAAAGGCCTCCATAAAGATCTCTTTGCGGGCCATGACAATGCGCTTTGCTATGTTGCCTGCGAGGTACACACCACCCAACGCCAGTTCACGCAATGCCATGTTGCCCGCTTCAGCACCGTAGAGTGCCACAAACAGGTCTACCGCGCGCGAGGCGGGCCGATGGGCATGCGTCAGACCCAATTCTGCAATAGCGGCATTGCGATCACCTTCCATAAGTTTCTTTTTTACACTCTGCGGTTCCCTTCCTCCGCGCGAAGCAAAAAAGTCGTACAAGGCACCAAGTCCGTCGCCCGAAATGACACGTTCATAACTCACGTGATCGGGATAACGGCCTTTCAAGAAGTGCCAAAGCTCAATTTCAAGCGGTGATTGAGGGGCAAAGTCGCCGTGACCGCCTTCCGTGGCAAAGGCGAGGTGTTTTTCACCGTCCCACAACAACTTGGCCTCTCCCAAACCTGTTCCCGCCGCAATCACCGCGCAGTTTTTCCCCTTTGGAGAAGGGCCTTTTTCGGTGAGGAGATCCAGCGATTCAGGTTTGGAGGCAAGACATCCTTTGGCCACGACAACCAGGTCATTTTTGAGAATGAACCGGTCAATCTTGAGGTGTTTTGCCAGCGCCTTTTCGTCGAGCACCCAGGGTAGATTGGTCACCTTGGCAACGCCGTTGGTAACCGGACCGGCAATGCCTACCACCGCCGCTTTTGGATGAGGTGCGTCGGCACTGGCGAGAAAAGGACGCGCCACATCTTCAAAGCTGTCAAACTCCCGGCTTGGGTACACAGCCTCAACAAGCACCCGTTTCCCCGTTGGGTCGGCCAAACGCAGCCGCGTGTTGGTACCACCGATGTCACCCACCAAAATGGAAGATGCCTTTTTTGCGTTTACCACGGGCGGCGGCTTATTGGCGGCGGCGCGCTGAATCAAGCCCAATTCTACCCGTTTGTTGTGAAGCCGGTTTTACGGCCGATATCTGCCAAGAAGTTCGTGCACAATTTGGTGAGTTCGCTGGAGCGAAACCACGCTCGGCACGTACGGCGCAATGCCCTCGGGCGGTTCATACCGATGGTCAACCGGGGCGGCGATCACCTTTAAACCGGCTCGTTCGTGTTCGTAGACTGCGCGGTCCATGTGCAGTGCGCTCGTGACAAGCACTGTTTTTTCAGCGCCGAGAGCCCGCACCATCATGGTAGAAAAAACCGCATTTTGTCGCGTATTCTGAGCCAAGGGCTCAATTAAAATTCGCTCCTTGGGTACACCAAACGCCACCATCACATCGGCCATTGCCTGCGCCGTATCGTCGGGAAAACCCCACGGCTCCGCGCGACCGCTCACAATCACATGCCCCACCGGCCGCTCAAGGTACACACGCGCGGCCCCAACGGCGCGTGGCAAAGACGAGCCGGCGAGCATTTCCGCGCGCCAAATCTGAGGGCGCGGCGACATCGTTCCCCCCGTTAAAACGATCATCGCGGAGCGATCTTCAGGCGTATCACCGAGGGCGGATTTCACGTCTGCCGGCGGCGTTTCCATGATTCCCAAAACGCCGAACGTGATGCGCGGCGTGGCTGCCAACCACAAAAAAATCCAAACAAGCCAAGCCAACCGAAGCCCCCATCGCGGCTTGGATCGAACAGGAATTGCGCGTCGCCGCCTGCCAATTAGAAGGAGCGCAACTGCCAAGACGATCAAAAGATCGAGCAGCGGATCAAAAAAAAGGGAGATGGAAATGCGATCCAAGAGGGGGGAGTCTACTTCGGCTTTTGTTCCAGTTTTGTAAAGTAGAGTTTGCGATACGTTTGACACTGACTGCTACCCGGCACGAGAGCGTGGCAAGCCCATCCTCGCGTTTCGTAAATCTGACACGCGTTGGGGTTGGTTTCAGTGCCTAAGAACAGGCATGTACCATTGTCGTGTGTTCCAAAGCCCATTTGCGAGAAATGGCCTGGAACGAGGGCGGCAAGTATGTGATCGGCTTTCTCGCGCTTCCACCGCACAAGGTCGTCTTCTGACACGAGTGCTGTTCCGTCCGCAACATCGCGGCAACAGGCTCCGCAGCTGAGACAGTCATACTCTTCATTGTCCATGTGGCTGCTATCGCTTCTTTTAGGTTGCGTTGCTGCGGACGGGTTTTCGGGTGAGCTTTACCAATTCTGAAGGTGGCTTTTTGGCCACAGGTTCAGGCGTGTTCAGGTCTTCAAGCACAATGTCAAACAAGCCGTTGTCAAAGGGATCGCCGCCGGCCGGAGTCGTGGGAACAAGCCTCTCTCGTTTTCCCTGCGCCGCCAAAGTGCGCGCTCGATAATGGCAATAAGGGTTATTGCCGGGTTTGCCAAATAGCGCATGAGCGGTGAATGAACAGCCACCGAGACACACGGAAGCAAATGGGCAGGTTGCACAAAAGCCCCACAAAGCGTCTTTTGTTCGATTGCGCGTAAAGCCTATTTTATCCGACGAATTCCAGATTTCTTTGAGCGACTTTTCACGCAGATTGCCACCCACATAGGCGTATGTTTGAAGCGACGGACATCCCTTCACGGCGCCGTCCGACTCAATACCCATTACCAATTTGCCCGCTTGACAACCTTGCCAATGGTCGCGCGCCCCTTTTTCGGCCGAACGCAACAGCGCTTCTTCAGGGCCGAAATAACCGAGGTTGTTGCCCGGCATCACGGTGATTTTGTCGGCGAAAGCGCGCTCTTTCAGTTTGGCAATGCGGGGCAACACATTGAGCAGATCGTACGGTTGCAATAACATTTCAGGTCGGTCGGCGGCTCTCCCCAATGCGGAGGTGATTTGTACTTGCCAACCTCGAATACCCTTTTTACGGAGCAGCTCATAAAGCGGCTCTAAATCGGCCATGTTGGCTCGATTGATATTGATGTTTGAGGCGGTCACAATACCCACTTTTCGAAGGTGATCGAGCGCCGCCATTGCGCTCTTAAAGCCGCCGGGCACCTTGCGAATTAAGTCGTGGGCTTCTTCAAGACCATCAATGCTCACCGACACACTGGCTATGCCGGCGTCTTTCATTGCGCGGGCCAGATCCCGTGTAATCCCCCGCCCACCGGTTGTCATTGTCGGGCGAATTCCGGCCTTTTTGAGCGCTCTCACAATGTCCAAAAAGCCTTCGTGCAAATACGCTTCACCGCCAATGAGCACCACTTCCCCGGCACGCATGGAGGCGAGTTGGTCAACAACGCCGAGAGCCTGCTTGGTTGTCAGTTCGGTTTCGCGCGCCGCCCCCGCGCGTGATCCGCAATGACGGCAAGGCTGATCACACTTGAGTGTGATTTCCCAGACAACGTATGCGGGGTAATAGTCGTCGCGCGCAACCTGAAGATGTCGGCGGTCCACAGGAGCACAATAAGCCATTGTTAACCGAGTGTGCACGTTCAAATTTCTGCGGCGCTATGGCAACCATGTCAGAGCCGCCGTCGCATCGTTCACGCAGCTCAAGCAAAAGCGCGCGCACCGCGAAACGCGGGCCTTGAAGAGTGCCGGTGTTTGCTCGTATCCTGACTGTTCGGGCGCGCGCGTTGCTTACCGCGAGTTGTCCCCACCAACCGAGGTCAGAGATGGAACAGTTTCTCGATTGTGGATCATGCCAGGGTTTCGTTCCGCACGACGCCGACACTTGCCCGCACTGCGGCAACTCTGTTGTGGCGCCGGCCCCCCAGAAACAGAGCCGTAAGGGCCTCTTGGGGGCAATGGCCACCGTGGCAACAGGCGGGCTGATGTCGATCACGCTTATGGCCTGTTACGGCATTGCATACACATGCGACGGCGGCGTTGATAAAGACGGTGACGGTTTCTACCTCACCAATGACGCCAACTGTGAGAGTGATTGCAACGACAACGATCCCAATATCCATCCCTTTGCAGATGATCCGCTCGGCGACGGAATTGACCAAAACTGTGACGGTCAGGACGGAGGTGGGGGCGGAGGCTCCGGCGGCGGAGGTGCCGGCGGCACAACAGGATAAAGTCCCGCCCAGAGGTCGCTTCCCCACAATTTGAGGCGTTTGCAAAAGCGCCTCGCGCATATCCCGTCTGGACGCTTGCAATTCCGTCGCAACTGCGACACGTGTTTGCACATGCGTTTGGCCGACCTCCTCCCCGTTTTTGAGCGAATTGCGCCCCTCCGTTACGCGGAGTCCTGGGATAATGTCGGCTTGATCGCCGGTGACCCTGAATCGGCCATTGATCATATTCTGCTCACCATCGACTGCACACGCTCCGTATTGAACGAAGCCGCGAGTGTCGGGGCGAACTTGATATTTGCCTATCACCCGCCCCTGTTCGAAGGCATTAAAAACGTTCGCGCGGGCTCGCTTGTTTATCAAGCCATTCGGCAAAACATGGCCCTTTATAGTCCCCACACCGCATTGGATGTGGCCGAGGGAGGCACCAATGATCTGCTCGCCGATGTTGCCGGTTTGGGTGCTCGCAGACCGCTTAAACGCATTGACGGGAAAGACTCGGCTTTTAAGCTCGTGACATTTGTGCCTGAATCCAATGTGGAGAACGTTGCAAAAGCCGTGTTTGAGGCGGGCGGCGGCAACATAGGCAATTACACCGAATGTTCATTTCAACAGGTTGGAACAGGCACCTTCCGCGGTGGAGAAGGATCAAACCCGGTGATTGGAGCGCCGGGACAACTCGAAAAAGTGAATGAAGTGCGATTTGAAACCCTTGTTTTGCACGAAAGAAAAGACGCTGTTATCAAAGCCCTGTTGGCGGCCCACCCGTATGAAGAACCCGCGTTTGACCTGTTACGCCTGGTGCCGCTTGCCTCCCACGTGGGAATTGGCAGAGTCGGTGAGTACGCCAAGCCTGTAGCCATTACAAACATCATTGAACGGTTAAAAAAGGGCTTGTCGGTATCTGCGCTGCTGGTTGCCGGCGATATCGAAAACTCCGTCACTCGCATTGCCATGTGCGCCGGTGCTGGAAGAGGCTTATTAAACGACGCGCTCGCCCAAAAGGCCCAACTCTTTATCACCGGTGAATTGCCTCATCACGATGCGTTGCGGGCTGCGGCGGCCGGCATGACAGTGATCTGCGCACTGCACTCCAACAGTGAACGCGCCACGCTGCAACGCGTTGCCGAAAAGCTGAAAACGATGGCACCCAATGTGCGCGTTTCAGTGAGCACCGAAGACCGCGATCCCTACCAGGTGGTGTAGGTGGTGCAGCGCCCGGGGATAGGACAAACAATGTCATCCCCACATCTTATTTTTCTTTGAGCGACGCTCAAAGCGGCGTAGATCCTGGCGAAGTGCGGCAAATGAGAGGCCTATTTGGCCATGTCGATTTTGCTGTTCATCTGTTCAGCGTCATGGTAGCAATTCCAAACCGCCATGAACAAAGACGGCAGGACAACTTCGGAGCAGTTGTATATCCCTACACTGCTCGTTATTGGGGCCGGTGAGGCCCTCTTACTTAGGTGTTTGCACGCGTGTAAAACAACCGGACTCGCCATGAAAATGTGCGACTTAACAAGCGCTGCGGGTGAAATAGCGCGGCGCCGTCCAATTGCCGTGATCATTCCAACAAGCGAGTTTGATCATGCGGGTGCCGAGTTGGGCACTCTCGTGAGGGATTGTCGAGGTGCCCTTTTTACAGTCGACTCGCATGTGAGTGTCCGAGAAATTGAAGCGATGCTCGCTGCTGCAATCGGCGGGGGTTATCAACACCCGGAGCGGCGCGAGGCGGCTGGGCGTTATTCAATTGTGAATGACGCTATCGAAGAAGCGCCTTTTTCCAGACGATCGGCGCCTCCTCAATCCGTTCGATCCAGCGTGCCGCCGTCTTCCAAACCCGGCCCTGTAAAGGCTCGCTCGGGTGAAATGCCGGCCGCGCGATCTGCAACCGCAAATGCAATCGAAAAAAGGCCCAATTCGGGAGAATTCGCGGCCATTCGAGCAGTTTTTTGCAGTGGTCAAAGTGCGTCGCGAGCGCCCCGAAGCTAGAAGGAGATAGGCTATTTTGAGGACGACAACCGACGATTCGGGGCGCGCAGCAGCACTCTGACCATTACCGTTTTTTCGTTGCGTAGCCGATGAGTAGTGATGCCGTGGTTGGCTCTTTAAAAAAGTTGGCTTCGCACGAAAATCAATAAAACTTTCTTAGCTTACTTATTCTTTTCTTGTAATGGTCAAACCGCGCAACATCATCTTCGCAACATCATCTTATTGACTTGAAGCCGGCGCCAATGCTTTTCCAACAGCGCCGCCGTCTTCAATAAGCCACTTTGCCAAAAGCCCGTACGCCGCAAAGTTATAATGTTTGCGATCCGGACGAGCCATCACAGCCGATAATTGCCCAGACGAATTTGTAATCGGCGGTCGATCTGTATTGAGAAAAACAGCACCACGCTTTTCCGCCAAAACTTTAAGTCGCTGATTGGTGTCTTGCAGGCGCAGAATACTCTGAGGGTCGCTGTCCACCTGGGGTGGCAAATCAATAATCACCACATTTGCCCGCGGAAATTTGGCGTAAATGTTGTCTAATACCCGCTCCACTCGCAATGCCACTTCTTCGGGCGGCTGAGCATCGGCCCGGAGATCGTTCATTCCAGTCCACAAAACAATGCCCGCGGGTTCTGCGTCTGGCAGCGAAGATTGAACTCGAAACTTGAGGTGTTCTGCGAGTTCAGCATTCAAACCGCGGTTGATAACGGGCTTATTTGGAAAATAAACATTTATTGGAAACGCGGCCGCGGACGATGAGCCCACAAATACAATGGCCCCTTTGGGGATAGCTGCGGCCTCGTTCGCAAACGATCGGCGACGGACGATGTTTTTTCCGTGCTCAATGGTTTCCATCAGCTCAGGCCCACCCGGAATCACGTTTTTGTAGGCCAGTATTGCAAGCACCAGCGCAAGCGCGAACAGGCCGGCAGCGACTTTTCCGGCAGAACGAAAAAGCCTCTTGACTCTTGACTTGGAATTCTGAGGCATACAGCGCGGGCGAGCGCATCCATATCAAAAAGCAGCGCGAGCAAACGGTAAATAGTTGCGGCGATTTCCAGCGTTCGTATGCCGCCCGATCCCAACTAAAGGTCCAAAGCGCTACACTGCCGTGTATTCAAAGACGTTTGCGCGCGCAAAAACGCTTAGGTCAGCCTTTGGGCGATTGAACAGAAGAAATAGCTCTTTCGGGTTTGGCTGGAGCAATTGGCACTTCGCCGGGCAACTTTTCACTGCCGGGAACGCCCACAAGAACTTGGTAGACCGAGCCGTCAAAGTCTTCGCGCGCGAGATCTTCTGTAATCCAAACCGATCTGGGGCGAACCCAACCGGCGATATTGTCCACCTCAAGTTTTAAGAAATATCGACCTTCAGGCGCCGCGGACAAATGGGCCGTTTCAGTTGAGTCGGCTTCAACCGAGATCTCATGTTCGCCGGACTCGGCATAATAACAAAATCGGCTTGGGCCACGAGTTGCGCCAACAAGGGCGCCGTTGTCGCGTATCGGAAACGTAACAGCCATGGCGAGAACGCTGGTTCTCACCACACACACCGTAGCGAGGCCTCCCGGTGCCGGTGCCCAAGGAACAATCGGCGCCTGCGGCTCGGCCAATTTGTAGCTCGAACAAGCGGAAACACCGCAGACGGAGAGCAGCATGGCGGCGGCAAGAGTACACTTCTGTTTCAGTGTCGACATCGGTCGAACCCACATCTAGCACCGGAGTGTGCCGAGGGGCCCAGATTTGGTCTCGGTCCCCGTCCCCGACCAACAAGGAACCGACGCCCAAAGCTGCCAAAAGGTGTAAAGAAGGTGCAGCGGTCCATGGCCAACAACACACTTGCCAATGTTACCCCGAGAAAAAACAAGGGTGCCCCCACAAGCACATTAAGTGGATTTGCCGCTCTTCAGAGAATCTATCGACGATATGTGCTTTCCGGCGGGGCCCTGTTGGTCACTGGGATCGCCTTCGTATTTATCGGCAGCGGCATTAGCGCATGGTTTTTACCGTCCATTGCAATTGCCGCGGGTGGTTGTTTTATCGCATTGGGATTATGGGGTTCAAGCGTCGGCGCTGTTGCGCCGGTTTTGTCCACTTCATTAAACCTTATTCAAGCTGGAAAAACGGCTGAAGCCTCGGCGCTTCTCGATTCATTAAAAGGCCGAACGGTGCCGGGCGTGTTATCGTCAATTCGCATTCAGCGAGCGATGATAGCATTGCGCACCGGCGATCTGAAAATGGCTGTTCTTCATTGCTCAGATGAACTTCAATCAAAACCGCGCAGTTTGTTTAAGTCAACCGATGATCTGCAAAGGGCAACGGCACGCGGCATTCGGGCGTTTGCGTACGCGGCCTTGGGTGAGTTTGAGTTGGCAATAACCGACGTCAATGAAGTGCGAGCGAGGGCGTCCACGGCGGAAGCGCTGGCTCACGCGGCGTTGGCAGAAGCATTGGTATTGGAGCGACAAGGCCAAAAAGACGCTCTCGGGCAGGTATTGCTCCGTGAACGACGGCTGTTGTCAACTCGGCTCGACATGCGCGAGCGCTCGATTTACCGGGCCATGCAGCGTTTATTAAAGAGCCCCAAAAAAAGCGTTTATCGAACGATTGCTGAAACAAAACACAAAGACAATGATGAAGAGTTGAGTCTGGGCCAATGGTTTGAATGCGTCGCGCCTGAACTCACAGCGTTTGCACCAAAACAAGCTTCCATTTCCCCAAAAATCGACGACATTCCCGTTCCACAACTGGCACCGTCGGCGCAGGCGATTGAACAAACAAAACTCGCTCCACCGTCGCGCGCCGTCAGTGGCACTCGCGTGGCCGTTTTGTGGGTCATTCTAATTGCAATGGTATTTGCGATCTGGCAGGTTCTGAGGCCTGAAACACGCATTCCAGGCCAGCCGACAACATCAGTGCTGGAGACACCCTGGGCAATGCTCTACGGGGTTGGAGTAGCCGCTGCGCTGGTTGCTCTGTTCGTGCGTGTTCTTCGCCGCGCCCAGGCCGACGCAAAAACACTGCACCGATTGTCGGTTGCCATCGCCAAAGGCGAAGATGTCGACGATGAACTTCGGCAGCTTTCAAAAAGCAAACAGACCCTCACCGCCGCCCAGGCCTATTTGTTTTTGGCCGTTAATGCCGAGCGAAAAGGCGCTCTAAACGAAGCGATTCAATTGATTGACGCCGGACGCGACAAGCTGAAAACCGTGGGCGCCCGCGCCGCGGCGGGCGGTTCTGTTGGGCCCGCGCTCACCGCGGCCCGAGCGTACACATTGGCTGCTCTCCAAAAGACCGACCTTGCCGCTGCGGAATTATCGCAGGTTCCAAAAGACTATGTGTTTTATGACCGCACGCAGTTCGCTGTGAGATTGGTCATGTTGGTGGCCAAAGGCGACTTTGAAACTGCCAATCGGCTGATTGAACAAACTCCGCCCGACTTGTCGATCGGCGCGCGCGACGAGCTAATGCGCGACTTGGTGCGAGCGACCCTCGCAAAAGAGGGCGCCCCGGCGATTGAAATTGCGCGCCTGCGCGATGAACTGCGCGATGATGAAGAATCTCGAAAGTGGATTGAACAGGTCTCCCCAACGCTTCTCAGTCGCTTTCACGAAACAACGCAATTGGAGGAGCTTCATTCACTCGGTGCAATGCGCGTTCACGCGGGAGAAGAAGGCACCGTGGAAAGCGCTGAAGAAGAAGCGCAGGCCGAGGCCGAGATCGCGGGGCTACAAAAACAACGTGCGAACCTCGGATGAGCCGGACCAACTTGGAAAGTGCGTCGCTGTGATTTTTACGCCGTTAAACATTGGCCCATTAACACTTCGCAATCGAACGGTCCGCGCCTCTGCGTTTGAGGGAATGTGCAATGGGCACAACCCCTCTGCCGAATTGATTGAATACCATCGCAGCGTGGCCGCGGGTGGTATTGGAATGACAACCGTTGCTTATGCGGCTGTTGAACAAAGTGGGTTGTCGTTTCCTCATCAGCTCTGGATTCGCCCCGAAATTGTGGCCGATCTTAGAAAACTGACAGAATGCGTACACAAGGAAGGGGCGGCCGCGGCAATCCAAATTGGGCATTGCGGAAACATGGCAAAGAGCGCTGTTGCGGGAGGTAGACCCATTGCGCCGTCGGCCCGGCCAAATCTTTATGCGCTCACATGGCCTCGCGCAATGACCGGCGATGATATCAAACGGGTTGCGACGAGCTTTGGAAACGCGGTGCATTTGGCGCGAGAAGCGGGTTTTAACGCCGTGGAGGTGCACGCCGGTCATGGCTACCTGATCAGTCAATTTTTGAGCCCCTATACAAACCGCCGAAAGGACAAATACGGCGGTTCTATTGACGGTCGCATGCGCTTTATGTGCGAGGTCATTGAACAGGTGCGTGCCGCCGCCGAAAGCGATATCGCGGTGGTTGTGAAGATGAATCTGTCCGACGGTTTTGCGGGCGGCCAAACACTTGATGAAGGTGTGTTGATAGCGCGACAACTCGAACAGTTGGGGGTGGATGCATTGGTGCTCTCGGGCGGTTTTGTGAGCCGCTCACCCATGTACATTCTGCGCGGCGCAATGCCCACCGATGTTATGGCAGAATTAATGACTGAAAAAGTACTAAAGATGGGTGCACGCCTCTTCGGGAAAATGCTTGTGCCCAAAGTGCCTTATGAAAAAACGTACTTTTTGAGAGACGCAAAAGTTATTCAACGCGAGGTAAAACTGCCGCTTATCTACGTGGGCGGCGTCACGTCACGGGAGGACTGTGAAGCTGTTTTAAAAGAGGGCTTTCAGGCCATTGCCATGGCGAGGGCATTGATTATCGACCCCGACTTTATTAAAAAGCTCGCTCAAGAAGGGGCTTCTGCCCCATGTGATCATTGCAACTATTGCGCTGCGCGGATCTATACAACGCATATGGCTTGCCACTTTCGCGAGCCGCCGCTCGAAAATGTTCGCTATCGGTTGCAAAAACACCTGGAGAGTTTGTGAAAATTCCGCGCGCTACACCGGGCAATAAAACGGTGCTGCTCACAGGAGCCTGTTCGGGGATCGGGCTTGAAATGGCGCGGTTATTGGCGGCTCGGGGCTATCAACTAATTGTGGTGAGCCACCGGGAAGAACCGTTGCATCAGGCCGCCCGCGATCTTCGCTGTCGGTTCGGCGCCGCGGTGTTTCCAATTGTAATGGATTTGGCGCATTCTAAAGCTGCTGAGGAGCTGTTTGAGCGGGTTGGGTCACTCCAATTGACCGTGGATATTTTAATTAACAACGCGGGAATGTTTTTTTTCGGCGAAGTTGCCGACACCGATCCCACGGCGGCCAATCGGATGTTGGCGCTCCATGTGACAACACCTTCTCTGCTGGCAACACTCTTTTCAAAAGGGATGCGGAGCCGGGGAAAAGGGCACATTTTATTCGTCTCAAGCATTTCGGCGTGGCGTGACTTTCCAGGAATTGCCTATTACGGAAGCACAAAAAAATACCTGCGAGGTTTTGCCAATGCCCTGCGCAGTGAACTTGCACCCTACGGTGTCAACGTCACTTGTTTGGCGCCGGGCGCCACGGCCACAGGGTTATACGATCCCAACGTTGTGCCCGTGGACCTCGCAAAAAAACTGGGCGTCATGATGCCGGCTGAAAGTGTGGCTCAAGCCGGCCTCGAAGCCCTCTTCAATAACGAAGCGGAGTGTTTGCCTGGAGTGTTGACGCGCGCAATGACGGCTGCCGCAGTGGCAATGCCTCAACCGGTGATTGATTGGATAAGAAGGCGCGGTCCCTGGTTGAAAAGCGGTTAAAATCCGGCGTTTCGCATGCCCGCTTGATTGGTTTCAAGCTTTACGGCGCGGGCGGCGGCGGGTTTGGCGGCGGCGGGAGCGGCCACCGCTGCGTCGGCAGCTTTGCGCGCTTTTGTGATGTTGGCGGCATTGGCCACAACGCGCTTTTTGGCAGCTTCGTCTTTGATAGCGGCGGCCTGCGCCAAAAGCTTTTGTTCGGCTTGGGCAAGTTCTTGGGCCGCCCTTTCGATATCACCCTGTTCAGCTTTGACTGCGGCCGCGTCGGCCAACTTGCCGGCCTCAACAATGGTCAGAATATCTTTGGTGCGCGCGTTTTCGTTTTTGGCAATTTCATCGCGATTTTTTGTAACCTGATAACGGGCAACCGTTTCTTGCACGCGGTCGATATTCCCATCGGACGGATCTCTGAAGTGCAGCCGAACACTGGCAAGGGGATGTGTACCTTGGGTGGGGGTGGAAACGCGCACTCGAACAAGCATTTCTCGGTGTTGACCGGAGAACATGCTCCCGAGTGGAACTTTTACCGAGCCGTTTTCGCGATTGAAACGGGTCTTTTCTATACCCAGAATTTCTACCCCGGGGGCGGGTACAATTTCAATTGAAGCGTCGGTTGCCGCGGTGGAACGGATCAGCCCCATTTCCTGGTCTAAAATGCCGGCGAGTTCACTCGACTCGGTCATGTGGTAGAGTCGACCGCTGGAGTTGATGGCAAGCGCGTTGAGAGTGCGTTCGTCATAGTCAAGTCCAACCCCAACCGCCGTGACCTGAATGCCCTGTTCTGAACCGCGAGTTGCCAGCGCGCCGAGCACTTCAGGCGAAGTGGGGCCAACGTTGGCCTGACCGTCTGAAATGACAATGACACGGCGCACGGGGTAGTTTGAGGGAGCGGAGAAAACCGAGCGCTCACCGGAGCGAATTCCCTCAAAAGATTGGTAGAGCCGGTGGGCGTGAGGCGGTCGATTTCGGCAAAAAAGCGAGTTCGCGTGGGGAGAGAGAGGCTTGTGAGGGCGACAAGTTCGGTCACGTCGTCGGAAAAGCTGTACAAGCTGGCCATGTCGGTCACGTTGAGCTTTTGAATGACCTGACCCGCTGCTTGACGGGCGTGTTGGATCTTGTTGCCCTTCATTGAACCGGAGGTGTCGACAACGAGGGCAACTGCCGAGTTTGGGGCTGTTTGATTTGACTTGGTAGGAACATCTACCCATACGCCCAACATTGTTTCGGACGTTCCCTCCATGACCAGTTCACTGAGGCCCGCGGCGCCTACCCAACTCTTGGCGGCTCCGGTCTCCTCAATATTGTCAAATGGGGTGGGGCCTGTCGCTACCTGAATGGGCGCGGGTTTGGGGTCGGTAC
The DNA here is from genome assembly GCA_016712345.1 of Polyangiaceae bacterium. Taxonomy (GTDB): domain Bacteria; phylum Myxococcota_A; class Polyangia; order Polyangiales; family Polyangiaceae; genus JADJRH01. Next base: position 3,971,207 of record JADJRH010000001.1, on the reverse strand, counting down.
TGCTTACCGCCACAGCGAGAGGAGCAGCACATCCGAAACCCACAATGGACAGAATTGCGGTCGCGAAGGCAAGGCGCATAAAAACTCCGTTGGTGTCGGCCGAAGGGCCCCCGGCTAAACGCTGGATGGGGCGCTGGACGTACACCCCGAGCAAAAGATCTGCGCCGGGTGAAAAAAGTAACGGTTTGGTGCTTTAGCGTTTGGAAGCGGTCAGAATCGGGACGACGATAAAGTAGAAAAGGCCGAAGGCTATGGCCGCACCGACCACGGCGCCCTTCTTTTCTGCGGGTTTTCGATTAAGCGCGTACACAAGCCCAATGCCGATAACTGATAAGAAGAAGCCCCATAAAAAGCCCAGAAACAAGCTGCCTTCAATGCGCTTACGCTCTGCAACCGGGTCGTACGCCGCATTGCACGCCGAGCACATGGGCTCACCTTCAAGCGATAAGGTTGTCGCGCCGCGAGGCACAACTGTTCGGCATCGGAAACAGGCAACTGTGGTGGATTGGGGCTGTACCGCCGTGTGTCTCGCCTCGGCAATTTCGCGATGTAGACTGCCCGCCTTGGCCTCAACAGAGATTAAGTTGACAATATCGCCGATTCCGCGCCCCAGGGCCGCTTGGTGAGCCGCGGCGTCGCGGGCCCTCTCCACTTGAGCGTGGGCTGCATGGGCTTGTGAACATCGGCCGCAGAGCAAAGCGCCTTGAGGCGAATACGTTGTTTCAGACTGCGGAACTGTCGCCCTGCATTCTGCGCAAATAACCTGGTTCATGCGGTCCTTGGCGTGTTGAAAGGGTATCGAGCAGCCGAGTATGGAAGCGTTTATTGGCAGCGGAAGCCGACATAGAGTTTGTCATTGCCGTCCACATCGCCGTCGGTACTAAGGCCAAACATGGCCAGGGTTTTACCTCCCAGTATCGTTTGAGTGCACGTGTTGTCGACTCCACTGTCGTTCGTGCAAAAGCCGTTGCGCATGCGGCCCCACTTTGCGGGAGGATCTTCACAACCATCGCAGCCGTCGCTCCAGCCGAAATAAAAGGTGCATTGTTGATCAAAGTAGTTGGCAACAAGCAACGTGGGAGTTTCACAGGTGATTGTGCCGTCTGCTGCGAGCTTTTTAATGAGTTGACCGCTGGGACACGAGCCCTTTGTTTCTGTGGTGACGGGGGCCGGGGGTGAATTGCAATGAAGCGCGGTATAGAGTTTATCATTGCCGTCGACATCCCCCCCGGTGGACAGCCCAAAGAGTTGAACGTTTTGATCGCCCAACATGGCAATGGAGCAGGTGTTGGTGTCACCCAGGCCTACCGTGCAACCGGTGGGACCAACTTGACCCCACCTGTCTGGGGCGCTTGTGCAGCCGTCACATGCGTCGCGCCAACCGAAATACAGGCCGCAGCGGGTTCGAACGTGTTCGAGGGTTGAAGATGCGGCATGTATACAATCTGTAACCTCACCGATAGATGTGGCGAACTCGTTCAATTCACAGGGGCCAACGTGTGTTTCTGCGCTCGGGGCGGGACAATGAAAGCCGATGTGAATCTTGTCGTCGGCGTTCACGTCACCGTCAAAGTTCAACCCAAAAAGCTGAACCGGTAGAGCGTCAAGCGTGGGCAACGTGCATGTGTTGTCTGTACCAACACCGTTGGTGCAACTGCCGGCGGCGGCAACACCCCACTTCGTGGGAGGAAGATCACACTCTGTGCACGCGTCTCGCCAACCGAGGTAAACGGAACAGGTGCTGTTAATGGCTTCACGCACCGCTGGGAGAAACGGTTGGCAGGAGAGGGCATTTTCAAAGTTAAGGCCCACCGCGTAGCTGCCTTCTGGACATTCACTCGCCACGAAGGCGAGCGTGGACGACGTGGTGCTTTGAGTGGACCCGCCGGTCGAAGACGATGAAGTGGAGCTGCCCGTGGTTTCGGCTCCGGCGCTTCCACCTGTGCCGCCGGTGCCCGCGGCTCCAGAGCCGGTGCCGGTGGCGTCGACCTCGCCGCCCGTTGCGCAGGCCGTGACCGTAGACACGAAGTACACCAAGAAGCCCAGCGCGGCGGGAAGTGGGGAACGCTCGCCGTCGGGTGAACCAAAGCGCATTGGGCGATGTTAGCGCGCGAGGTGATGCGCTGAACGGCGAAGCGTTCACAAACCGAAAATGTCTCGGCGAGGCCGCGGAGGCCGCCGCGACCCGGCATAGGGAGCCCACGCAGTTTCTATCAATGCGCCGACATATTCAGAGCGCGGCACACAAGTGTACACTTCAAGAAAGTTCGCAGGTGAGTTCGGGCATGAACGCCATTTCGCCGCCGGTAATCGTCACTTTCACGTCGGCGCTGAGCGCGCGGCGGGCGGTTTCTTCGAGCATGCCCGCAACCCATTGGCGCAACGTGGACGCCGCCGGCTCAAACTCGGCGATCTGAAGCGTCGTGCGCCCAGCGGCGGAGGTACCGGCTTTCCAAACGCCAAAGCTGAAGAGTTGAGCCCACACAATCGCGCCGCGGCGGATGAGCGACGAATAGTCGGGAGAGGGGCGAAGAAGGCTTTTTACAACGTTGTAGAGTTCTCCACCCACCGCGTGTCGGCCGAGTTCACGCCAGCGTTCGACATCGTGGAGAAGGAGGTCGGTCGCAAGCTCCATGTACGCATCGAGTTCTTCAAGCTCGTAGCGCACCATCGCGTTGATGGAGCCCTGAACAAAATCAGACGCGTATTTCGCCGGGAGATTTTTGACGACTTCGTCGCGTTCACGCTGGCCGTAGATCTCGACAACCGAGCGATCGACAGCGCGAAGCACGGGCCCGCGAACTTGAAAGCGACCTACGAACCTTTCGGGAAATGGGCGCACACCGATGCGTCGCGCGGCGGCGATGGGCGCGCTCGGGCGAGCGGGCTCCGCGGTGGGCCGCCTGCGTTCGAGGGTTTTTGAGGGCACCGTAGGTTCGCCCTGTCGAATGTCACTGGACCTAATTTCGGGAGGTCGCAACTCGATGCGAGGTGGATCCTGACGTGGGGCCGGGGCCGGTTGCGGCGCAGCTCGGGAGAGCGACGAAACGGGTTGGTTGCTCGGCGGAGTGGACCCTTCCGATGAAAGCGCCGGCCGGCGACTGCTGCTTACCGCGACGTCTTTCTTCTCCTTGTCGGCGGCGCTTGCGGCGGCGAGGCGGCGCTGAATGTTGATCACGCGACCGAGCGCCACCGTTCGCCGCTGCTGATCAGGCAAGAGAAGGTTTAGCTCGCGCACGACGTCCCCGGCCGTTGGAAAGCGGCGCGAAGGCTCTTTTTGAAGGAGTTTTTGAACAACGGCTTCAACCCGCGGATCAACGTAGACGCCGGTCGCCGCGAGATTGGGCACTTCAGCGTGAACCACTCGAAACGCGGTTGCGACGGCGGTCGGCGCACGAAAGGGTCGCGTGCCGGTGAGCAATTCATACATGAGTACACCCACCGCAAAGAGATCGCTGCGACCGTCGAGTTGCATTTCACCCGTTGCCTGCTCGGGTGAGAGATAGTCGGGTGTACCAAACACGACGCCGGTGCGCGTTCGCGGCATGGTGCCATTGCCGTCGAGCATTTTTGCGATGCCGAAGTCGAGCAGGCGGACGACGGCGCACGCGCGCGAAATGTCGAACGCTATAAAGACGTTTTCAGGCTTGAGATCGCGGTGAATGATTCCCACGCGATGGGCCGCATCAAGCGCCTCAAGCACGGGCACCGCCGTGCCTATCGCCGCGTCGATCTCGAACCGACCCAGACGACCCAGGGCGGCACCCACCGACTCGCCCTCCAGGTACTCCATCACGATGTACGGCCCGAGGTCGCCCACGCCCGCGTCGAGCACGTCGACGATGTTCGGGTGGCGAATGCGATTGACCGCCTGCGCCTCTTGAAAGAACCGATGAGCGAGGTCGGCGTTGTCGGTGAGTTCCGGGTGAAGAAACTTGATCGCGAGCGGTCGGCCGGTGGTCACGTGCTCCGCCCGGTAAACGTCGCCCATGCCGCCGCCGCCAATGCGCTCGGCAAGGCGATATTTGTTATCGACGATGATTCCGGGTGCAGGGTTGCGCGCTGCCATGGATGGCGTTGGGCCAATCGCGTGATCGCTCATTGCAATCGCGCTCGGGAGGCCGGCGGAAAACACCTTTAAGGGGCTTGCGGCTCCCTCAAAGACTCACTGCCGGTAAACCTGGCGCAGGGGTCAGTCTGTTCGATCAAACCGGAATGCAGTTTAGAAAGAAGCAGGCCGCAAATGCCACCTAAACATTCACCGCTCTCTTTTGAGACACGAGTGCGGCGGCAATCTCCGCGAAACCGCGGCCCATGGGGAAAGGTGCGACGTAGCGAGGCAAAAGGGTCAACGTGTCTGCGGACGCCGAAACATTTGCAACTCCGAATGTCATCTTGAAGGCGGCGAATGCCGCGGCGTCGTTTCCGCTGTCACCGATGAAGGCGTATCGCCTGCGGGCAGCGGTTTCATCCTCGCCGAAGGCTTCGCTGATGATTCGAACCGCACCGGCGGCTTTATCTGGAAAGTCGTAGGTGAGGTGCAAGTGTACACTTGAGACCACGGTGGCCACCCCCTCATCGCGCGCAATTCGGCACATTGCTTGGATTTGGTCGGCCGGCACGCGGCACGACTCGCCAACGTCGATGGTGACGTCGACAACGCGCGCGCCGTTGTCGGATGTGATTTTCGCCGATGGGAATTGCGATACCAGCCGCGCGGCGAGGCTCAAGAGTTCTGCACGACGCTCGGCGGCGGCGGGCAGGCGCGGTGAAAGAGAGCCGTCGGAGTTTCGAAGGACGGCTGCGCTTCCGTTTTCGGCAATCATCGCGTCGACAGGCCACTGACGCGAAAGAAGCTCAATCCATCCATACGGTCGCCCGGTTGCGCCGATCAGGCGAAAACCCACTTCTTTGAGGCGAAAAAGCGCTCCGTAGGCGGGCTCTGTGAGGCGACCGTGGTCGAGAAGTGTGTCGTCGAGATCGAAGATCACACCGACGAGCGGCGCCACGTCACTGGGCTTTAGTTGATCAAGCGGCTTCATTGGAGCGGTGTTGGGGCGCGGTTTTTCACAGCGGTTCAATGCGAGCGAGCAAACACTTTAGGTATAAACCTTCTGGAAACGCGGCGGGCACCGGGTGATCGGCACCCTGAAAGCACCGATCGAAAATGCTCGCCTGTACACGAGCGTCGCGTGCGCCGAGGGCGAGCGCCCGCGTGAGATCGTCCATGCTCATTGCGCCCGAGCACGAGCACAACACGAGAACACCGCCCGAAGCGGTTGCCCGACACCCCGCCGATGCGAGCGCACGATACGCGCCTGCGGCTCCGTCTCTCGCCCCTCGCGTCGGCGCAAGTTTGGGTGGATCGCATATCACGAGGTCGTAGCCACCTTGCATCGAGGCTTCGCCGAGAGCGCGGCGAGCATCTTGGCGCACCATCTTGATGCGTTCGCTCAGCCGATTGCGCCGCGCCTGTTCGGCACCGACCTCGAGCGCGAGGGCGCTCTCGTCGACGGCCACCACTTCCACCGCACCGCCGCGCGCCGCGGCCATCGCAATGGTGCCGACAAATGCGTACGTGTCGAGAACCCGTTTGCCGTGAGCCAATTGCTCCACGCGGTTTCGAAGCGGTCGTTGATCGAAGTAGAAGCCGGTTTTTTGTCCCAACGACGTGGGGATTGCGTACGAAAGGCCTCGCTCAAAAAAAGTGAGTTCGGTCAACGTCGCATCACCTCGAACAATCCCCGCCGCGGGTTCAAATCCTTCGAGTTTTGCAGCATTCGTGGACGTGCGATCCAACACCGCGCGCGGGGATAGGCAGTGATTCAGCGCGTCGAGCACGATGCCCTCGCGGCGTTTCATGCCGATTGTTGCGAATTGCACAACGACAACGTCGCCGAGAACATCGACGACAAGACCAGGAAGGCCGTCGCCCTCCGCATGAACCAAACGGTACCCGGTGGTTTCGTGCCCGTGAGTTCGATGAGGAAGTCCCACGTCACGCCTCGCGACGACGGCCCTTTCGATGCGTTGTCGAATCAGCGCGCCGTCAATCGGAATATCGTCCCGCGTGACAATGCGCACCGGAATCGCCGACCGAGGCGTGTAGAGCCCGCGACCGAGAAAACCGCCGTGGGGATCGAGAACGCGAACCTCATCCCCCGGCAAGGCTCCACCTTGAACGTGGGCGATGGCCTGCGCGAACACCCAGGGATGGCCGGACCACACCGGCTGGACGTGGCCGGGTTTTAACGTGACGACGGGAACCAAGGTTGCGCGGACGTTACCGCTTTTCCTGCGCGGGGTGTGAACGACGCTTCATAGGGGAAAAGGAACTATTTGGCGCACCGCCGACATCGCTTGGCCATGGCGGTTCTGGATCTCGCGCCAATGGCGCCCAAATCGCGGGGAGAAGAAAGCACCCTTTCGGCCCTCAAACTGAGGTGGAAAGTGGCACCTCGGTTGCTACGATGTCTGACAGAAACGAGGAGCCGACCATGCGCCGTCCCTTGATGACTGCTGTTTTCGCGGCAGCCCTACTCTCCCCGCTAGCCGCTCTCGCAGACGAACCCAATAACGACAATTGTCCTCCGGGTTCGTGGTTCTGTGCCGACCCAAACGTGGATACGCCGCCGCAGGCGCCACCGTCTGAAGAAGTGGATGAGTCTGAAGCTCAACCCACGCTTCCGGCGCAGCCTCCCGATATCGACGAAGATCGGTCGCCCACGCGTCGACCGCGTGTTGTCGTGAACGATTCGGGTGGGTACGCAACACCGCCTCCCAACGTGGTGATCGTTACGCAACGCAAACCCCGCATCGTGCGGCATTCGCCGGCTCCGCCGATGATGGCGCCCGCCAAGACGCGTCGCCCGCAACCCAAGCTCTTCAGCAAGTGGGGCCTCAATATTCGCGCGCAAGGCGCGATGTTTGGCGAGGACGGCGCCAGTGATGCGGCAATCGGCGGCCTCGGATTGAGTCTTCGCTATCGCCCCGTTCCTGCGTTCGGCTTCGACATTGGTGTCGACGTTCTCGGCGGCAAAGATTGGAACGGCTTCACGCGCATCGAAACACCGGTGTCGCTGAACGCGATGATCTTCGTGAACCCACGCAGCCGCGTGCAGTTTTATCTGATGGGCGGCGCACATCTCTCGCACGCTGAAGTTCGAAGCGACTCGCGCAGCGACTTGCTCGATCCCCGCGAGGACGGGCGATGGGGCGCGGAGTACAACTACTTTGGTGGGCAGGGCGGCGCCGGTCTTGAGTTCCGTCTCGGTCGCCGAGTTGGGTTGCACTTCGATGCGTTGGCCTTCATCCGCAAGCGCACCGACGATGGACCGAAGCCCGAGTTCGTGGACGTGGCCACCGGCAAGAGCACGAACACCTCGGCCGGTGTACTCTTCCGCGGCGGTCTGAACTTCTGGTGGTGAGCCACAAGAAAAAAGCGCATCCGCTTATCTGAATAAGCGGATGCGCTTTTCGATCGTCGTCCAATCGTGAGCAAAAAAACTGCGCCCGTGCTCCAACGAGAGCGTGGGCGCAGTTGTTTTTGACGTGGCAGCGAACGTTACTCTTTCAAAGGCTTCACCGCCGAAGCGCGGATCTTCCGCGAGGCGGGCTTGCCCTTGATGATCGTCTTCTCTTTGGTGAACGGGTTGATGCCCTCGCGATCTTGAGTCGCGGGGGTGCTCTTCGCTTTGAACTTTGCGATTCCGGGGATCGTTACCTCACCCGGTCCACCATCACCGAGCTGCTTCTTAACGAGATCGAGCAGCGCTTCGAGAACGTTCGCGGCCGACTTCTTGTCGAGCCCGGCGCTCTCGGCGAGCGCCGCAATAAACTGGCTTTTGGTGAGCTTGTTGGAAGCGGCCATCGTGAATGTCTCCTCGCGGCATGCGTGGTGCAGAAACCACCACACGAAAAACCCCCGGGCACGCGGAGCGGCCAGCTTGGGGTGAATCCAGGGGTCGCGGCTATAACAGCCGCATGGCCGCCCGCGCAAGCGAGAATGCGACATGGATGTGCGCGTTTTGTGCGCGAAATTCGGTCCGGTCTGTGTTCAGGCCGACCTGCGGGCTTCTGCAGCCTGCTCAAGAACGCGGGTTTTTGCGAGCATTTCTCGCTCTTCTGCATCGGTCTGGTGGTCAAAACCCAAGAGGTGCAAGAGCCCGTGGGCGAGCAGCATTGTGACTTCGGCCAAAAGCGATCGCCTGCGCGCCTTGGCCTGGCGTCGCGCTGTGTCGACAGAAATGATCACGTCACCGAGCAGGCGAAGCCCCGGGTTTTGCGGTGACGGTTCACCTTCTTCCATCGCAAACGCCAGCACATCGGTGGGCTTGTTTTTGGAGCGGTAGTCACGATTGAGTTCGTGAATTGCCGCATCGTTCACGAGCGCCACCGACAATTCGGCTCGGTGAAGCTTCAGCTCGGCGAGCATTTTGTGTGCACGCGCTTTGACGGTGCCCGTTGCAATGCCCGCGAACGGACCACCGCGAGTACACACCGTTACAACGCTTGCGTACACATCAACTTTGGCGACGCGGGAGCGCTCAGCTTTGCGGGATTTTTTTTGCATCCTCAAGGAACTGTTTGAGGCCGATGTCGGTGAGCGGATGTTTTGTCAGCTGCTTGATCACCTTGAGCGGCAGCGTGGCCACGTGCGCGCCCATCATTGCGGCCTGCACGAAGTGCACGGGGTGCCGCACGCTGGCGGTGAGCACTTCAGTCGTGAAGTTGTAGTTTTTGTAGATCGTGACGATCTGCGAAATGAGATCCATCCCGTCGCCGGCCGTGTCGTCGATGCGCCCAACAAACGGTGAAATGTACGTTGCACCCGCTTTCGCAGCCAAGAGCGCTTGGGCCGGTGAAAAGCACAACGTGACGTTTGTTTTGATGCCCTCTTGAGTGAACACGCGAACGGCTTTTAGCCCTTCGTCAATGAGCGGAACTTTCACCACAACGTTCTTGTGGATTTTCACAAGCTCGCGCCCTTCACGCAAAATCCCGTCTTTGTCGATGGCCACAACCTCCGCGGAGATCGGCCCGTCGACCACTTCACAAATTTCGGCAATCGCAACTTTCGTGGGCTTGCCGGCTTTGGCAAGCAGGGACGGGTTGGTTGTTACACCGTCGATCACGCCCATTGATTGCGCTTCGCGAATTTCCCCGATGTCCCCAGAGTCGATGAAGATCTTCATGCGCGAGGCTCCTTGCACCGCAAACAGAGTTTGGATGTCTATCACGCGTTGGGGAGGTTGGGATCGGGGCCCGCCCGCGGCGCGCGCAGGCTCGCGAAGCAGCCGAGCACGACGCTTGGGAGGGCCGGGCGGGCGCGCGGCGGCGGCGCTTGAATTCAGTGGAGCGCTCGGCGGCGACTTGGAGCCGACAATGGGACGGACGGCACGCCCGAGGGAGGGCAGCCGAAGATCCGCGGATGCGTACACAATCCCTGGGTCCGGGTTATGCGTACACCACGTCACTCTTGGGCCATTGCGTACACAACCGGTCATGCCCGGATCATGTGTACACAATTGGTCTTGCAAGGACAGTGTGTACACATCGACTGCGAGCAGATCACTGTGCAGGAGGACCGTGCAACGCGCGGGAAGTTATGAGGTGACGGTTGTGAGGGGGAGCGCGCAGGACGAAGCGCGCGATTTGAGAACGGAAGGGATCAGTCGCAGAGCTTGAACCAGTGCGAGTCGGGGTTTACTTGGCGGCCACCGATGTAGATGTGGTTGGGTTGGCCTTTGCCGTCCATTTTCAGGTCAAACTCAAGGCAGCTTCCCGGGTCGACCTTGAAGTCGATACCGTCTTGGAAACCGGCCGTTTTAAACTCAAAAGCGGCGCCGGAAGGATTGCCACGCACGCGATCGTTGAGTTCTGTTTTGTTGGCACGAAGGTCGGTCATGACACCGCTGCCGCGCACCGCGATCTCACCCATGAAGTTGTGTTGTTTGCCACCGGTGGTGGTGCGCACGTGCCAGCCGTCTTTGGGGCCGCGCCAAACCCAGAAACCCGGGCCGGATGTTTCTTGAAAACCGGCGGGCCGATCGTCGGCGGTGGACGCGGGGAGAATCTGCACTTCCTTGGGCTCTTTGGCGCCCTTTTTGACGATGATGCACCCGGCAAGCGGCAGAGCGAGGGTGGCGGCGAGAGCGATCAAGGGCAAACGGCTCAACATGATGAGACCTCCAAAGTTTGTCGCGCCCACTTAGATGAAAAGGGCGCCGAAAAGCAACGGCGTCGGACGCGGGTGACAGCACTCGATTCACGTCGATGATGTGCTTTCGAGCTTTTTGAGTACGGGTCGTGTGTTGTTTTCGTGATGAAAAGACCTGTGTAGCCTCGGCATTTATGAGCGCGTTCAGAAATCTTTTTTCGATATTGCTTGTGGCTGGAGCAGCCACGTTGGGCTGCGGCGACAACGAACAGCCACCCACGGGGGGCACAGGCGCATCGGGCACGGGGGCTTCAGGCGGCTCGGGCGGACACGCGCATACGGGAGGAATGAGCACGGGAGCTGCGGGCGGCTCGGGGGGAACGGGAGCAACAGGGGGAATGACAGGCGGCAGTGGAGGAACACCGGAGTGCACAGTTGCAGCCGACTGCGGCTCAAGTGACGAGTGTCGCTTTTTCTCCTGTGACGGGGGAATGTGTAACGAGTCGTTTGCAGCCGAGGGAACTGCGGTGCTCGCGCAGGCCGCGTCAGACTGCAAACTCAATGTTTGCGATGGTGCCGGTGCGGTTATTTCCGAAGAGGACAACAGCGACGTATTTGACGATCTGAATGAGTGCACATCGAACACGTGTCTTGATGGTGTACCCACGAATGATCCGCTGCCGTCTGGAACAAGTTGTGGTCAAAACGGCACGTTTTATTGCGATGGGGCCAAAAACTGTGTGGAGTGTTTGGTCAACGCACATTGCCAGTCTGGCATTTGCGGCGGGGGAAATATCTGTGCACCGGCGTCGTGTGGGGACGGATCCAAAAACGGGTCTGAAACAGATGTGGATTGCGGCGGGCCTGTATGTGGCAAATGCGCTGTTGGTAAAGTTTGTTCTGCGGGGAGTGACTGTTTGGACGGCGTTTGTGACATGAACACCAATACGTGCAAAGCCGCGGCGTGTAATGACGGTGTGAAAAACGCTCAGGAGTCGGATGTCGATTGCGGTGGACCGGCGTGTATGGACTGCGCACCTGGAAAGGCGTGCGCCGGTGCGGCAGATTGCACGAGTGGAGTTTGTTCGGGCAATCCCCTCACCTGCCAACAGCCAATCTGTACCGATGTTGTTAAGAATGGCAATGAAACCGACGTGGACTGCGGTGGTCCGCAATGTCCCGACTGCGTGAATGGGAAGTTGTGTTCTGTGGGGGGCGACTGCGTGAGCGGCGTTTGCTCGGGCAATCCCAAAGTCTGTCAGGTGCCAACGTGTTCGGACGGCACCAAAAACGGGACGGAAACGGGTGTGGACTGCGGTAGCAGTTGCCCGGATTGTCCCAATGGGCAGGGGTGCGCCATGAATACAGACTGTATTAGCGGCTATTGTAATGCCCAGAATATTTGTGCGGCGCCGACGTGTATGGATGGAGCCAAAAACGGGGCCGAGACGGATGTGGATTGCGGCGGTGGCACGTGCCCGGATTGTGTGGATGGCAAGACGTGCGGTGTGGCCGATGATTGCGTGGGTGCCTTTTGCCTCGGCCCGCCTATTTGTCAGTCGATGTTAAACGGCTGCACCGACGCCACTGCGGTTGATCAAACGGGCGTCTCAATGACAACAATCACGCAGTCTGGATTCGACTACATACCCAAGTGCCTCAAGATCAAAGCGGGCACTCAGGTGACAATCAACTCTTCATTCGCGGGGCATCCGCTGACGCAGGGGCCGGTGGTCAATAACGTTGTTTATCCGCAGGTGGGCGGGCCCATTGCACATACGCAGTCGGGAACAACTGCCACGTTCACGTTCCCGACTGTGGGGCAGTTTGGCTATTATTGTGACTTCCACTACTCGGCGGGAATGTCCGGGGCGATCTTTGTTGTGCCGTAAACGGGGTTGCCCATCTCACCGGGCATAAACTCCCACCGCCGTCGACCTTTCTTGCGGACCAATCTCAGCGCCGGTATGGTGCAAAGAGAAGGTTGGGTCACCTGATTAAAGATCCGACCGCATCGCCCATGGGCAACGGTTCGCAGTTCGTTATCCCGCCTGGCCAAGATCCGATTATCCGACAGATGCTGGACGGCCGTGCTGTGCGTGCGGCCGGTTGGATCTTTCGGGGCGCCAAAATGCGCGATCGAGAAATTGTGGCTGCGTATCAGCGTGCCACAGGGCACCTGGTAACTGTTATTCTCGCGCACCAAGCACAGGCCGCATTCAAACAGGAAAGCACAGCTCGCTTTGCCATCTTTATAAAGCAAAACGCAACGGGCGCCGACACATCCGCTTTGCTCGCGGCGATTGCAACGCAAGTGAGACATCTGGAGGCGTCATTCGTCTGGCAAAAGACTGTTGATGCGGAACAACAAATGGGGGATGCGCGAGACGTACACACGTGCATCACAACCTGTGAACCCTGGCTGACGGCTATTTCACAGAACCTGCGAAAGCAGGGCAACAACGATGTACACATCGCTCAGACGAAGCTCTTTTCGTGGTTGACGACGAAACCCAACTCGACCGCTGCCGCTCTCATAGGAGCCCGAACTCTCGTCGCACTGCAACAACCGCAGAAGGCCCTTCCATGGTTGGCAGAGCGAACGGAAGCGTTGCCGCCCGAGGACCAGAGTTCGCTACTTCTGGAGCAACTCCGAATCGCGAGCGAGGTTGGGTTTTGTAGAGAGGCCGTTCAAGCAGCCGAGGCGCTTCTGCGGCGCGAGCGCACAGCCCGTACCCTAACGATAACGGCCAACTTCTTCCTCGCGTGTCGCGATCATGAGCGCGCATCAGAACTGGCAAAGCAACTTGTAAATTGTGAACCTGAACACTCAGGCATCGCCGCAAAGATTTTGAGCGAGACCGGGCAGCTTCAGGCGGCGCGTCATGCCGCTTCGAGGGCAGCACAAAGCGGCGTTGAGGAGGCCGCTTGGCATGCTGCAGCAGCTTATGAAGTCACCGAAAACTGTGATGAAGCAAAGCGCATCTACAGTGATTTGGAAAAAAACTCTTCGAGACGTCTGGAGGCCCGCGCGGCGCTATGCAGGCTTGCACTTTGGGAAGGAGACTACGCACTTGCGATTGAATGGGCAGATCGCATTCTCGGCAGCGCCCGCAATCACACTGACGCCATCCGGTGGAGAGCCGCCGCCTCGCTGATGTTAGGTAACATGACCGCGGCAGAAGCGGGACTAAGAGAGCTGGAGAGCCTCCATGACAACTCCGTTGAGACTTGGGTTTGGAGAGGCGAATTTGCGTTGTGCTCCGGCGACTACCAAAGCGCGCTACAATGGTTTGAAAAGGCTCAACAGGGCGCTGGAAGTTTCAGTCCGCTGGATATAGTCGCAGGAGTTACCCGCGCGCAGCTGGGTGAGTGGGGTACTTCGTATCAGCCATTCTTGGACGGTTATGTCTCAAAGCTACCTGTTGCGACGGAATCCCTCCGCCGCCTGGGGCTGAAGCTCAACGCCGAATCCGAAACTCCGCTGGAAACGCTTCAGAGATGGCGGAAGTTGGTTGGTGGCAATCGTTCTAGGACGCTCACTTCGTATTCTACCGAACATGGTTTATTGCACTTCAACGAGTGTGACAACTGCCGCTCAGAGTGTCGACGTGCCCAAGATCTGGTTCAGACAGGCGGAGTGGAGGCCGCACTCGCGACCTTTCAACAAGTAGTGGAGCGCTTCCCGGACAAGCCCTTCCCGCTTTGCTACCGCGGCGAACTTCTCGTTTGGCTTGGACAGTATGATGCCGCACGGGTGGACTTTGAATCAGCACTTCGCATTCGACAAGATACGCGATGGGCCTACGTTGGACTTGGGGCGGTGGATTTGCTCACGGGCAATTGCAGCGGTGCGATTGAGACGTTCGAGCGTGGGGCCGAGATGGCCAACGGAGCGGGGCCTACCACATTCGCCTATCGCGGCGAGGCTTATAGATTACAGGGAAACCTTGCGGGAGCGGTTACAGATCTGACTCATGCGTGCCGTACAGCCCCGTTGCGTGTGGGGGCTTGGATAAACCTCGCTCTCACGCACGCTGCCATGGACGATTCTGAAGCTCTGCAGAAAATTTACCACGAGCTGCACAAGATCGCTCCTGGACTCCTGGCAGAAGCAAAGGTGGAATGTGCATTTCATCCATTTGAGTTGCTCGGGCCTGCTGCCCAAAACCAACTCATGGAGCACATGTTGAAAATGCTCCGCGGCAATCGCTCATCGACGTTTGGGACTTGGTTTAACAGTCGGGGTGAACTCCGAGCTGTGACGTGGCGCAAGTGGGATATTGCTGGAGAAATGCTCCAGTGGATGGAAAGCGCTATTCAGCGCAGAGTGGAGAATTCAACAAGGAATTACTGACAGGAGAACGCGCGCGCGCGATAGTGACGCGTCGTGCCTGACTTCTCGACCCATCCCACCAGGATCTGGTCAGAACCGAAGTGAGTCACCGAAGTGCTCAAGAACTGCCCGGGTTGGCCACTGGCAACCACGTAGTCCCAAACCAGCGGTGTTGCATCTGAACCGAAGATAGTGAGCCGAACGGCGTCTCCGCTGATTGTGACGCCGGAAAACACCGTTTGATTTCCCTTGGTGGACGGATGCGACCAAAGAGGCACAGCGTCGTATTTTTCATGCGTCGCAATTGTTGAATACGTGGCTTTTTTGGTAGCTGCGGCAAGGTTGCTTTTTTCAATTGCCGCGGCGTGCACCGTCACAGGTGCGAGCGTTGCTTTGTTAGCGCTCAGCCACCACAACCCTAGCGAGGCGGCCGAGACAGGGGTCATGCCGGCGAGCAACGTAACATCGGTATCGGCGGATACGACCTCCACCGGCAGGGGTAGCGGAATTGCTTCGGGCGATTGGGCTGATCCGAAGAAACCGCGGCCGTCACCCCAGGCGACCATGGCGTGAACGCCGTCAAAGCGCGCGTATCCGGCCAATTTGAGGGCCGATTCTGCAATATCTGCCTCACGCACAAACGTAGTCTGAGTCTCAGAGACATGATAGAGTCGACGTTTGCTGGCGTTGCAGTCGTCGAGTGTCATCAACATTTGAACATCCGTTTGCGCAGCGGCAGCAATTCCCTGTACCGCAGCGTCAACGAGATTGGGGCAATCGTCCGGCTGACCAAACGAGACCAGTTCACCCAAAGAGTCGGGAGGTATCTGATCCTCGCCATCCAGCGCGAAGCGCAACTCGGCTGGTACAGGACCATTCGCGTTGGTCACATACCCAAACGCGGACGCCCTTCCATTCCCAAAAAAAGCACGGGGAAATGCCCATCCACCGGGAGGGATGTCCCATGTGGATATTTCACCGAGCATCCCAAAGGTCTTGACGGTGCGCGCATGCACATGCCCGCCGCCTTTGTCGTAAACCCGGAATGCATGCGCGCGAGTTGGCAGGCCACCCAGGCTTTGGGCGAAAAGAAGCGCATCTTTTAGCGGCTCGTCGGTGGAGTCAGGAAAAACGTCAAGAACTTCCCCAAAAGGTGTACACGCAAAAGGCTGACTGCCGCCGGTGCTTGCCGAGGACATGGTATTGGCGCCCGTTCCGCTCATTCCGCCGGTTCCACCGGCACCGCCGCAACCTTTTGGTGCGCAGTCGTTTTGAACGGGATCTTGAAAGCCCAAAATGTCCAAACACCCGGCTGAAAGGGCGACGCAAACCCAACCTACCCAACTGGCGACGGTATAGTTTTTCATTGGTTTGCTTCTCCTCACCACGAACCTTGAACAGTCAGTCCTGTTGGTCCAACTCGCAGCGTGGTTGCACTTTTTTGCGGTTTTTCTGCGGTTGAGGCGGACGGCGCGATGACCCATAACACAATGCCACCCGCGGCCAGGACACCACCGGCTACCAACGTCGCTGTAGAAACCGCGCCGAGCATTTTGACATCGGCCGCAATACCCATCCCGGCCGAGTTACATTGGGGAGGATCGCCGGCGATACAATAGTCTGACAGCTGCCCGTTTTTGCTTGCAGCGAGGCTGCCGATAATGCCGCCTATGAGTAAACCCAACCCACCTACCCCTGCTGCTGCAGCGCCGACTTTGCGCTGAGTAGACCAACCCGGATCGGGCGGAGGCTTGGGTAGATCTAACCCCGTTGCGGACGAACCGGCTGAGCCGGTAGGCGCGGTTGCAACAGAAGGATCGGTGTCAAGCACGGCAATCGTTACAGAGGAGTCGACCTTTCCGGCTTCTACCTGAACGGTATGACGTTGCGTTTTTTTTCCGACGGCGCTCACTTCAATGACGTGTTCTCCCGGATCAACCGGAATAGCTGTTCCCCACTGGGGTTCACGCAATTCTGAACCGTCTCGTTTGACTATCAGATTGGGCACACGAACGTTGTCGGGAACGACAATTGTCAACTTGGCAAGTTTTGGAAAAAGATCGGCGGCACGTTTGTCGGCCATTTCTACCCTTGGATCTTTATCCGCCCGGCGCCGGAGGATGTCGCGTACCTCAATGTACAGGGCCCAAGCGCTGGCTGTTTTACCAATAGCCTCGTAACAGGAAGCCAGGTTGAGAAGCGCTCCCGGTGCTCGCTCCAATCGAACGCTTTCTTCAAGTTTGGGGCACGCTTCTTTGTATTTTTTATCGGTCAGGAGCGCCACACCCTCTTGAAAGAGAGCTTCTGCGGCAGCCTGGTCGGCTGTTTGCTGGGATTGCGCGCGCGCGGTTTCTACCCGTCCAAACACCGGCAGCAAGCACAAAACGGAAACATACCCGATGACTCGCAAAACGCGCATGGTGGGGCGACGTTATCACAACAGCGAGCATTCTGGACGGACAAATTGCCGGTGGAAGTGTCTATCAAGGTGCGCCGATTGGGCTCACCGTGCGAGAAAATATTCGGGCCTCTATTCCCTCTTTCTGGTATGCTCGCCGAGCATGGCGCTGATTGAAGACTTCCCACGTGAGGACGCAAACGTTGAGCGGCGTTCAAAGTATGTTCGAGCGCCTAGGCGTGTCTATTTTCCCGCTTTTGAAGAAATGCCTGAAACAAACCGCCACATGGAGCTGCGCACAGCTCTGTACCAAATTCTAAAGCGCGAGTTTGAACATAGGGCCACGCTGGGGTCGGATCAATTTGTTTATTACGACCCAACCACGGCCAAGAAAAAGCTTGCACCCGACGCGTTTGTAAAGTTGGGCCCTCCTCACACTCCATTTCGAGTGTGGAAGACGTGGCATGACGGCGCTCCCGACGTTGCGGTGGAGGTCGTGAGCGACTCCGACGAGCCCGAAGAGAATTGGGGCGCAAAGCTCGAAAGGTATCGCGCTTGTGGGGTTGGGGAGGTCGTTCGTTTTGATCCTGACAGTGACGATCGTCCCATTCGAGTGTGGGATCATTTGGATGGCGACTTGGTTGAGCGCGAAGTGCCGAGCGACAGCTGCTTTGAGTGCACGGCGCTTGGGCTCTACTGGGTGGTTGTTCCGCATCCTACCTTGGGCAAAATGTTGCGAGTAGCGCGTGATCGCGAGGGGAAGAAGCTGCTTCCCACCGACCGTGAAGCTGAACTGGCGGAGCAGCAGGCAAAAGAAGCCGAGCGGCAGGCAAAAGAAGCCGAGCGGCAGGCAAAAGAAGCCGAGCGGCAGGCAAAAGAAGCCGAGCGGCAGGCGAAAGAAGCGGAGATGGCGCTTCGAACGCGGGCAGAGACTGAGATTGTTGAGTTGAAAAAACAGCTCGCCGCGGCGCTGAGTCGGGCCGGACACCCCGCGCCAACAAGGCGATCAAAACGCAAGTCTACCCAAAAGTAGAACAGAGCCTTTCACCTGAATCGCACGGCAAAAATGGCCAGGTAGGGCGGCGCAAATCCAATGGCGTACGGCACCAAAAAACCGCTTTCACCGGCGTGAAGGGCAAGGAGTACAAAAAAGAAAAGCGCCGCGGGGAGGCGAATCCATAGGAGGATAGGCGGCACGCGCCGACGCGTCTTTTTGATAATGGCACCAATGGTAAGTGTGATGGTCACCATCCATACCAAAATCGTGGGCGCCCAATTGGGTAGAGTGGTGTTGACCCATCGAAATGCTCCCCACCAACTGGCCAAGAGCAAAAGGTGGGTGCCTGCCGGTGCAACAAGCAACACCCATGCTTCAAACCAGGGTTTACCCTTCCATTGAGCACGCTCAAACACCGCCACAGCAAGCGCCGAAAAGTAGGCCCACCCCAAAATGCCAATTGGTGGCACCGAAAAGTACCCCGGCTCTGTCCAATGCCACAGTCCAGCTCGCACCGAAATGGGTTCAATCAGGGCCGCGTCCGCGAGCACAAGAAAAAACGCGGTGAGTGCCATTTTGGAAACGGACGGACGGTCTCGTCCAGTCCACAGGCATGTTCCAAGGTCACGCGCTGATTGAATGACAATTGGCCAAATTAGGATGATGAGAAGCGGCACCTTGTCGAGAAACAGCCACCAAGAAGCGCTGTACTCATAAAAACCATACAGTCGAATGCAGGTGTTTTCACCTACCCATGCGGCGGCGGCGAGGAGAAACAAACGGCGAAAGAGGTGGAGTGGCTTCGCCTCAAGTTTGGCGCGAAACCACAAAAACAAGGCCACAATCAAAACGCAGGCGATCTGCAAAGACACCATGGCAATCGCTCAAAGCCCCGCGCCGGGTAGGCGAAAAGCGATCCACAAATGGTAGGTGAATAACAGGCCGGCTCCAAGCCAGGTGAGGCCAATGCACGTGGCGGAGGTGATGCCGCGCCGCAGAGATCGCTTATACACACCAAGCTGCAAAAGCGGCGCGGCGATCATAATAAATAGGCGCCACGGAACAGCGTTCAGGGCATATCCAACAGCAAGGACTGCCATGGATGCGAAGATCAGTGTGTCAATAATCCTTACCGCGCCTTGCTCGCCGTGAACAACAGGGTAGGTTCGAACGTTCGCAGCGGCGTCACCCGGGGCATCGCGTAGGTCGTAAATGACTTCGTACGAGAGTTCAAAAGCAAAGAAAAAAAGGCCCGCGATAACAACGGTGGCCCAGGTGATACCGGGTGGAAATGTTCCACCCGACGAGGCGAGTGGATATCCAAATACGGTGATCAAAAAACCCGTGGCAGAAGCGGTGTTTTTCCAAAAGTAGAGTTCTTTTATTCGCTTTTTTCCGGGAAGAAATGGGTAATTGTACGAAAGACCGAGAGCGTGATACGCGGCGCGCAGAGTTGTTATTTGAGGGAAGAAAATGTGGAGCGCCACAAACGACGCTCCGAGCACGGTAAAGCCGAAAATGGCAAACGCGCGCGGATTTTTACCCACCAAGTCGGTGCCGCGGATTTGATTTACCGTGTCTTCCTTTAGGTCAACAACGCGGTTGAGCCAGTTAACCAAAAACCAGTCGAGCCCGGAGATAAGCGCCAATCCAAAGAGTTGTTTTCCGGTGAACAGATAACCAAAGGTGAACGTGCCGAGGGCGCCGATGGCAACGATGTGTACACGCCCAATGGACAGGAGGTCGCGGACAATACCTCCAACCGTTTTTTCTTTGGCCATGAGTCGCCCAGCTGCGCCTTGAATACTACTTGTTTATAAGAGCTATTCATCAATGAGGGTTGGGAGCACAAATCGCGGCAAATCGCCCTTATTTTGCGAAACAACCGCTTCGCCTTTCGGTTGAATGCGGCCTTCAATAATCCCACCGTCGGCGGTCATAGCAATCACGGTTCCGAGGTCGGTAAAGAGTGAAACAATGGGGGCTGTCCAACTCTTGTCTTCATAGATCAACTCCCACCTTCCAACAGGGGGTTGAACTCCGTCGCTCGGAACAATGGTGTGGTGCATCCATATTCGGCCGGGGCCGGCGGCAAAACCGCGCCCGACGGCGTCGAGACTCGCGGCGGATAGGTCATGTCCACCCTCAATTGTCTCGGTGGAAAGCACGCCTCCGTGACTCCACACAACACCGCCTTCTGCACCGGTGGCGAGCCCAACCTGAGAGTCGGGCGCTCCGGCGGAGGATAAGAAGGCTCGCACCTGTGGAGTTCGAAGCCGCAATACTTCCCACTCCAAGGGTAGAAACACAGCTGCATACCCGCGACCATCGGTGCCTCGGCCGGCAATTAGCCACTTGGCATCGTCAATTCGCGACATGGAGGAGAGCACTGCCACTTCATCAAGGGGCAATGGGCGCAGCCATCTTCTGCCAATCATGGTGCAAAGTGTGGGCGGCTCACCATGGGCAATTCGCACCAAAACGGCGAGATCGTCGAGTTCACCACTGACCATCTCAAAGCGGGTTCCGTCGTCGCGCAGGCGGCGTACTTCTGAAACACCGCTCGTGGTGACGGTGGCGAGTGTGGCGTCGTCGCCTCCCACAAGCCAACGCCCTGCGCCGAGCCGGCGGACGAATCGAATGCCGCCGGGATTGGGCAATCCTTCGGCGTTGGCGCTCACCCAACTGGAGCCGTTCCAAAATGCGAGTCCCATATTGGTGGCAGCCAAACATCGACCGTCGCCGTCCCACGCAACGCTTCGAACGACCTGGCCCGCCCGACCGCTTTTGGCGGTGGTCCAACTCAATGTCACGCGTTGGGTGAGTTCATCGGCGTCGCGAATGCGTGTGAGTCTGCGTGCGGCAAGACTTGGGCGGCGAGGTTCGGCGCGGAGCCAAGGTTCAATCATGGCGCCGAGCGCATCGGCGCGTTGGGGACGATGATCCACTCGCGCGCTCGTCGCGCACAAAAACGCGTAGTCGATTGCTCGGCAGGCGCCGTCGTTTTGCCTTATTTCAGGCGACAAACCTTTGGTGTCGCGAACACTGCGGCGCTTGGGACTGACAGCCGCCTGCATGAGTTCACCGGGGTTTTTTACGTCGAAATATTCTTCACCCGTGAGCGCATAAAAAAGCACGGCGGCGAGGCTGAAAACATCGCTCCAAGGGCCGATGGCGCGCGCATCGTTGGTCACAAGCTCGGGCGCGGCAAACCCAAGTGTACCCACGATCATTCCGCCGAAAGTGGCTTGTACACCCACCGGGCGGGCCACTCCAAAGTCTGCAATTTTGAAAATTTCGTCGTCGCCGAAGCCGCAGCACAAAACGTTGTCGGGCTTTAGATCTCGGTGAATAACGCCCACTTCGTGCACAGCAAGGAGGCCCTGACAGAGGCACTCGGTGCAATGGGCGGCGCGCTGACTGTCAAACGCAAAGCCGGTTGTGCGAAGCGAGTGTTCAACTCGATCCGACAGCGTTGTGCCTTCTGCGCCGCCGTGAACGTATTCAACAACCACCCATGGGAGGTCGATGCGTCCGGATCCGTGTGTGATGCCTGTGGTGCCTGTGTCGATAAAACGAACAACGAACGGCGTGGGAGGTACACGTTCGTTGAGTCGTCCGAGAGCGACCGCTTCTTTTTGAACAATGAGCGCCGCTGTGGGGCCGGCCTGGTGCACAAACCACGGCCGCAGAAGCTTCATCACGACCGGCGTCGAGCCTTCGGGCGAGATGCGCACCGCATAAAAAGCAACGCTCATCGCTCCTTGCCCGATGCGCGACAAAAGCCTGTATTTTACGCCGGGCGAAATCTCAGAAGGCACTTCGGCGCCGAGCAACTCGCGAAGGGCGTCATCGCTCTGCTGTGTGGCACCTTCGGCGCTCACGTCGGGCCGGGTCGGGGGCGTTCTCGCCATCGTTCGCACAATACCGAGATTCGCCGGCCCACGAAACGGGAGCACTGTGACCGACCTGCAAGCAACTGCGAGGTGCACGGCATTTTGTTGATGTTTCGGCCCGGCCGACTGAGATACCGTCGGCTCACTTTGGAAACGCACGACCATGTTCAAGGCGGAGGATCACCGGCCTCCAAACCTATGATTCTGTGCCTCTCCAGCTTTTTTAAGGGGAACGATTTTCTCGACCAGTGCAAGCGTGAAGGCGCTCACGTGGTGCTTCTCACAGTTGAGAACATTCTCCAAAAGCCTTGGGTTCGCGAGTCAATCGACGAAGTGTACGCATTGCCGTCGTTTAACGATCGGCGCGCGGTGGTCAACACTGTGAGCTACCTTTCGCGAACGCGAAACTTCACGCGGCTTGCGCCTCTCGACGACTACGACGTGGAGTTGGTGGCGCACCTTCGCGAGCATCTGCGCATTCCCGGCATGGGTGAAACAACTGCCCGGTACTTCCGCGACAAGCTCGCAATGCGCGCGCGGTGTCGCGATCGCGGGATTTTGGTGCCGTCATTTGTGCACGTGCTCAATCACGATCTCATCGCTGAGTTTTTGCGAACCGTGCCGCCGCCTTGGCTTCTCAAACCGCGGAGTGAAGCGTCGAGTTTGGGCATTAAAAAGTTTATGAATGCCGATGATGTCTGGAAGACCATCCACGAACTCGGTGACCTTCAGTCAAACTACTTGATTGAAAAAATGATCCCCGGTGACGTGTTTCACGTCGACTCAATTGTGAGCGAGGGAGAAGTTGTTTTTGCGGAGTGCCACGGGTACAAAAAACCGCTCTTCGATCTGGTGAATCAAGGTGGCATTTTTGCAACGCGTACACTGCCGCGCGGGGGTGAAATCGAGCGCGATCTGCTCGAAACGCACGGGCGCGTGGTGCATCACCTTGGGTTGAAGCGAGGCGTCACGCACACGGAGTACATTCGCGGAAAAGAGGATGGGAAGATCTACTTCCTTGAAACCGCCGCGCGTGTCGGCGGTGTACACATCGCTGATTTGGCTGAGGCGTCGACGGGCATTAACCTGTGGCGTGAATGGGCCAAAATTGAGCTTTTGCAGGGTGAGGGTGAATACAAGTTGCCCGAGCGAAAACATGGATATGCGGGGCTTGTGATCTCACTCGCGAGGCAGGAAACACCCGATATGAGCGGGTACAACGCTCCCGAGGTGGTGTGGCACCTCAAAGGCAATCCGTTTCACGCGGGGCTTATTTTTACGGCAGATGATGTGCCGACAATGGAGTCGCGACTCGACCATTACATGGAGCGAATTGACCGCGACTTCGGCGCAGTGCTGCCGCCGGCAACAACTGCCACGCACTGATTGGTGGGCGCGCCGGCGAGGGCGCGTCCGCGGGGCGCGCAGTAGAAAAACACCACCCACCAAGGTGGCTGGTGTTTTTCGTCACGAGCAGCCCCGATCACGCGCCCGAGCGAGAACCGGAGCGGAACATACTCTGCGTATTTGAGCACCGGAAGCGCAGCGAGGGCGCGTCCGCCGGGCGCGCAGTAGAAAAACACCAGCCACCTTGCGCGGTGTGCCCCCGTGGCGCGCGGAGCGCGACACTTGGGGGCACAGGCGGCGCGAGCCTGCGAAGCGCCGCCGGATGGGGGCATTTATTGCATTGAACCGGGCGTGATTGGAACTGTCGACGCCGGCCGTTGGGTTCGGCGGGCGTGGGTCGGGAGCTTTCTTTGTTGCAATCGGGTGCGACCTTGGCGAAAGCGTGCGCGTAATGATTCCGAGGTACACACCCAAAGACTTTGGTGATTTGTGGTCGAGCAAAACACGGTTTGACGTGTGGCTCGAAGTGGAGCTTTGCGCGTGTGAGGCGCTTGAGGATCACGGTCTTGTTCCCAAGGGAACGGCGGCGGCGATTCGAGCAAAGAACATTGTGATTGTGCCGAGTCGCGTGGATGAAATTGAGGCGGTTGTAAAACACGATGTGATCGCGTTTTTGACGCATGTGGAGGAGCTTGCGGGGGCGGAAGCGCGGTGGCTGCACCGGGGGATGACTTCGAGCGATGTGCTCGATTCAAGCCTTGCGGTGTTGCTCACGCGGGCGGCGGACATGCTGCTTGAGCGGCTCGACAAATACATCGCGGCGCTTTCGGCTCGGGCGCGGGAGCATGTGTACACAACAATGATGGGGCGGAGTCACGGGATGCACGCGGAGCCCGTGACGTTTGGGGTGGTGCTTGCGGGGCATCTTGCAGAAGCGAAACGCGGGCGAACAAGGCTTATCGCAGCGCGCTCGGAGATCGCGGTGGGAAAAATTGCGGGCGCAGTGGGAACGTACGCGCACCTGAATCCCGAGATCGAAAACGCGGCGCTGGCCAAGTTGGGGCTTTTGCCGGAGACGGTGGCAACGCAGGTGGTTGCGCGCGACAGGCATGCGGCGTTTTTCAGTGCAATGGCGCTCATCGCAGCGGGCATGGAGCGGCTCGCAACCAACGTTCGGCATTGGCAACGAACGGAGCTGCGCGAGGCGGAGGAGAGGTTTACGCGCGGGCAAAAGGGTTCGAGCGCAATGCCTCACAAGCGAAATCCGATTGTGAGCGAAAACTTGTGTGGGCTTGCGCGGATTGTTCGAAGCGCGGTGACACCCGCGTTGGAAAACATTGCTCTTTGGCACGAGCGCGACATTTCACACTCGTCGGTGGAGCGAATGATCGCGCCCGATGCAACCACAACGCTTGCGTACATGTTGGATCGCGCAACAGCGCTGGTGGAAGGCCTGGTTGTGAGCGCCGAGGGAATGCAAAAAAACTTTGATCTGACGGGTGAGCTTTGTTTCTCCGAAGCGGTGTTGCTGGCTCTTGTGGACAAGGGAAGACCGCGCCAATCGGCGTATGAATTGGTGCAGCGCAATGCGATGCGGGCACTTTCGGGCGATGGTACATTTCAAGCCAATTTGGCTTCAGATCCCGATGTAACGGCGCTCCTGTCAGAGAGTGAGTTACGCCGCTGTTTTGATTTGCAGCACGCGCTGAGACACGCACTCGCCATTGTGGATCGATCGATTGCCGCTCCGTGATGTGATCGTCGCAGTCATTGCGTTGGAGCGCACCGGTTGCGGTGTGCGCGGGGCGATCCAATTTCCCGACTTGGCTTTTTTCGAGGCTTTTTGGTTCATCCTGTAAATGGCGAGGTGTTTGCGTAAGCTCACGGCA
Source organism: Polyangiaceae bacterium (assembly GCA_016712345.1). Classification (GTDB taxonomy): domain Bacteria; phylum Myxococcota_A; class Polyangia; order Polyangiales; family Polyangiaceae; genus JADJRH01. The sequence continues at coordinate 3,946,185 of JADJRH010000001.1, read as the reverse complement.
ATGGCGCACTTTGCTATGCCCGTGGCGACGTACATGACGAAACCTGTGCTCTCTGTGGCGCCCGACACACCGATTGAAGTTGTTTACCAACTGCTGACGGATCGAGGGATCTCGTGCGTGCCGGTGGTGAACTCGGTGGGGCAGGCCATGGGAGTCATCTCGCGCACCGATTTGCTGAGGTTGGGCCGGCTGTCGATGGGTCCAACCGGGCGAGTCACCGCGCTTTCGTTTCCGACCTCAACGGCCGGTGAAAAAATGCATGAAGGTGTGATGACGGTAACGCCGGAATCAACGGTGATCGCCGCCGCACGCCTCATGGTCAAACAGCGAATCCATCGTGTGTTCGTGAAACACGCGGAGGACATTGAGGGAGTTTTGAGCACGAAAGAACTGCTCGTGGCCATTCGCGACAAGAAGATTGAAACGCCGATCGGCGAGCACATGAGCAAGCCTGCGTACACAATTGCTGCAAATACCGAGGTGTCGCGCGCAATGGACCGATTGTGGGGCGCACACGTGAGCGGGCTTGTTGTGGTGGACGACGACGAACGCGCCATCGGTGTACTCACGCAGGTGGAAGCACTCATGGCGCGCAACGCTCCGCCCGATACTTCATTGGAAGATGTGATGAGCTACGGAATGTTGTGTTTGCACCAGTCAACGCCGCTTTATCGGGCGGCGGGCCATGCGTACGCAACGCGTGCGCGGCGCGTGCTTGTCACTGAAGATCACAAAGTCGTGGGTGTACTCACCGGGCTCGATTTCGCCCGTGCCATTGCGGCGTCAGAATCGGCGTCGTGAACGGCGGAGCCAATCCACAGAGCGAATTCCGACCAAAGGAAAGGCACCAACAGCACCACAAGTCTTTGAGGTTCAAACGGTTGTACGCAATGAGTCTGCTCGGTGGCACCCGGGGCGCGCGATTGGTTTATGATGCCCGCGCCCGTGACCGAAGACGAAAAGCCGAACAGCGCCCAGGAGGAGCGCACGGCGGGCACAGAATCCGAACGTAGTACGAGTTCGGCTCCTCGCCTGCACGACCTCCTGGGCAAGCGCGCGCACGCGGCGACATTGATGCTCGCAGCGTTGTGGTTTGTGGGAGCGCTTCGATTTCTGCCCGTTGCGCGGGTCTTGCCTGCCGTGATGGCGGGCGCGGCGGTCCTCCTGGTGCTGCTCTTTTTGTTTAGTCGATCGCGCCCGCAAACCGGCGTGTGGTCTGTGCACGCGGCGATGGTGTTGTCGTCCGTTGCCATTCTGGTGGCAACTCCGCTCCTCGGTTATTGGCGGTCACCCACGGTTTGGTATTTGGCGCTGACACCGGTGTTTGCCGGTTACGCCATGGGGGTGAGAGAGGCAGTGACTTGGGGCGGCATCACCGCCGCATTAACCGGCGTGATCGAGGTCAGTCGGCGCCTTAGTCCGATAACGGCTGAATACAACTTGCCCGAAGACGAACTTTGGGTTCGACTTTTGGTGATGACTCTGGTGGTGGGGGTGATCACCGTTGTGACAGTTCGCGCTCACAAAGAGCAGCTTGCTGAACTCGCCCATCGCGAAAAAACAATTCGAAGTTTGGTGGATGGCCTTTCGCGAAAGAGCGAAGAAGCGGTGTCGGCACGGGATGCGGCCATTGCCGCGTCGCGCGCCAAAGGCGAATTTTTGGCCATGATGAGCCACGAAATTCGCACGCCGCTCAATGCGGTGTTGGGGCTCACAGGTGTATTGCTCGATGCGCCGATTGCGCCGGATCAAAGGGAGATTGTGCGCACCATTCGGGCAAGCGGTGACTCGTTGTTGCTCCTGCTCAATGACATTCTGGATTTTTCCAAAATCGAAGCGGGGCGACTGCAACTCGAAAATGCGCCGTTTGACGTGGTGGATTGCGCCGAAGACGCTCTTGACTTGTTCAGCGCTGTGGCGGCGGAAAAAGGGCTTGATCTGTCCTGCCATGTGACGAGCGATGTGCCTGTGCAGGCCTTCGGCGATGCGGGCCGCGTGCGTCAGGTGTTGGTGAATCTGGTGTCCAATGCGGTGAAGTTTACGCTGCGCGGACATGTGGAAGTGTTGGTAGATGCCGAACCGCTGAGCGCTCGGGAAGATGGGGCGGACACTCGCATTCACTTTGAGGTGCGAGACAGCGGCATTGGCATTCCGGCGGATCGATTGGCGGGGCTGTTTCAGCCGTTTTCGCAGGTGGATGTTTCGACAACTCGGCGCTTCGGCGGAACGGGGTTGGGATTGGCCATTTGTCGGACACTCGCAGAGTCGATGGGTGGAAAAGTGTGGGCCGAAAGTGAAAAAGGGCTGGGCTCAACGTTTCACTTTACCATTGTGGCTCGTTCAATTGCCTCCATTCCGTCCACAGATCATGTGCTCGACGGCGATCGGGCGGCAATTGTGCTCACACCGCGCGAAGGAACGAGAGTCACTATTTCTTCGCAGCTCAAGTCTTTCGGGGTTTCGGTAACGTCCTGTGCGCACCCGTCGGAACTCAATGAGATCTTGGTGACCGTCAAACCCGATCTGATTGTTGTCGACGAGCAGGTGCCCAATCCGCTCGTGCGATTGGCTGTTTCGCAATTGCACCATGCTCCGTCGTTCATTCTCTTGTCTGCCGCGGGGCGTGACTCGGCCGCACGTCGGGCGCTGCGAGAACATTGGGGCCCCGATCCGGTGATTGTGAGTATCCCAGTTCGAAGATCGGCTTTCCGCGAGGCCGTTGATCACGCTCTTGGAGTGGATAACACGCCGCCGCCGCGTTCTTCGGGCGTTCCAGCTTTGTCGCTTGACTTGCCACTTCGCATTTTGGTGGCTGAAGACAATCCGGTGAATCAGCGCGTGGCCTTGTTGTTGCTCGAACGGCTTGGCTATCGAGCCGACGTGGTTGCAAACGGGGCGGAAGCCACGTTGGCCGTGCATCAACGCCCTTATGATGTGGTGTTGATGGATGTTCGAATGCCTGAAATGGACGGCATTGAGGCAACACGCCGTATTCGAGCCGAGCTGCCAAAAGATCAGCAACCTCGGATTATCGCTCTCACCGCCAATGCCATGGCCGAAGACCGAAAGTCCTGTGAGGAAGCTGGAATGAACGATTTCTTGAGCAAGCCAATCACAGCCAAAGAGTTGGAAAGGGCATTGAGAAGCGCAAAGCCAAGCCGAAGCCCATCGTATTTGAGCGACGGCGCGCTTGGGACAAAAGAACTGGATACGTTGCGCAGGTTGACGGCAGGTGCACCCGAGTTGCTCCATCAGATTATCGACGACTATCTGGCATCGGCCGAGCGGGCGGTGGCGGCGATTAAGGACCACGCTGAACGCGGGGCGCTGCGTGAGGTGGAGCAGGCGGCTCACTCCCTCAAAGGCTCCAGTGCACAAATGGGTGCTCATCCATTGATGTTGGAGGCCGCCGCCATTGAGCGCGCCGCAACAGCGGGAGAAGTGGATGTTGTGCGGAGTCGATTGGAGATGTTGGAGCGAAAATACGTGGCAATGCGCGCAAAGTTTCTGTTGATTCGCGATGCGCAGAATTAGCGATCGGGGAATTGGTGCGCCGGGAACTGGATGGCACAAGAGTGCCTGTCCGACGCTTCAACGAGAGTTGGGGCGCCGAGAATCACCGGCTCATTGATCATGTCATGGCCAATCGGCGCATTCGAAACAATGGGTACACCCAGGCCCGCAAGTCTTTCTTCAATGACCTCGCGAACTGTAATGCGGTCCGGCCCCGGATCACATTGAGTGAACTGGCCGATAAGAAAGCCTGCAACGCCGCGAAAATGGCCGCCGACAATTAATGTTGTGAGCATTCTGTCAATTCGATATGGCCGTTCAGTCACGTCTTCGAGAAGGACAATCGCGCCCTGCGGAACAGACAGTTTCGACGCGGCGGCACACGCGTGGAGCATGGTGAGATTGCCGCCGAAAAGAGGGCCGAATGCCGACCCTTTCACAACCGTTGTCAACCCTTCAAACAAGCGCGTTTGCGTGGGGTTTTCGAGGATGTCGAGCATGCTTTTTCGAGCGCGAAGGTCGGCTCTACCGAGAGCCGTGAGATGCGAAGCATGAATTGATGCAACGTTGTGGCGTGCCAATTCGCCATGAATGGCAGTGATGTCCGAAAAGCCGATGATCCAGCGGGGGTGATCCACGAGAGAAGCGAAGTTGATGTCGTGAACAAACCGATTGGCACCATAGCCGCCGCGAGCCGCCAAAATGGCTTTTGCGGTGGGGTGGTGGAGTGCGGCTTGGAGTTCTGTGCGGCGGCCTTCGTCGCTGCCGGCAAGGTATCCGCGTTTTGCGAACAGGGCATTTCGGTTGAAAACGAGGCGGTATCGCTCGGCGAGAAAACCGAGGCCGCGCCAACCGAGAACGTGTTCAAAAGGGCTTGAAGGCGCAACCACATAGATGGTGTCGCCCGGACGCAATGCGGCGGGGAAAATCATGGGTACCGGCCCGGATAACTCATGATGCGGTGTACACGTCTCAAGAGAATCGGATCCGTGGAGCCGAGTCTTCTTGAATAAGCCGGTTAAGGATTTGTGTCGTCTTCAATCAGCTCGGCGTCGTCCACTTCGTCGGCCACGTCATCGGGATTTGGGGGCGGCGGCGGAGGGGGCTGCTCGTGTTGAGGCTGAGCCTCGTGCGGATGCGGATAAGGCTGTTGTTGGGCCTGCGCATCGTGCGGATAAGGCTGCTGGGCATACTGCTGTCCGTACGCCTGCGCGTATTGTTGCGGATCGTAGCCCTGTTGCGGATAGCCCTGGGGATACGCTTGTTGCGGGTACCCCTGCGGGTACGCGTAGCCCTGCTGTGCATACGCGGCGTTGGGATCGGCGTAACCTGCCTGTTGGTTGGCCTGCGCCGCGGCAGCCTGTTCCGCGTAATAAGCCTGGTAGGCCGCGTATGCGGCGGCCGGATCTTGAGTGTCGTAATGGGCCTGGGCCGGTTGCTCGGGAGCTTGGCCGTGAGCGGGAGCGGGCTGCGCGGGCGCCGTTGGGTATGCCGGGGGCGCCGCTTCAGGATAAGCCGGCTGCTGTGAATACGCGTAGTGATCTACCGCGTGGTCAAAGTGTTGCTGACCCGCGGCCGGCACTTCATCAGGCGTTGTGTGTCTGCCTGTTTGCGAAAGACCGGGAATGTCTGAATCGGGGTATGTCGGCAAAGGCGCCGCCTCACCGCGATAACCCGAATCACCTTCATGAGACACAACCGCGGGCGCGGGGGGTGTCGCGTCAAGCGCCGCCGAAAGGGGCGACAGTGCAACCGCCGGGGGTGGGGCCACAACCGCGGGCGGCGCGGCTTGTGGAGGCGGGGGAGCAACTGCAACCGGCGATTCGATCGGGGGTGCTGCGACCGCGCGCTCTTCTTCTCGCGGCTCTGCGGCGGCTGCACGCGGCTCGGCACGCTTGAGTTTGCCGGTTTTCGCGCGCTCGAGGCCGGCGGTCGCTTCAGGATCACCGGCCTTCATGCGCAAAACGCGGCGCCAGGCATCGGCAGCCTCGCGCGCGTCGCCGATTTCTTCTTCCCAAAGGCGAGCCACTTTGCGTGCGAGTTCGGCGCGCTGAGCGGGATCGCGGCCACGAAGAATTTGATCTTCGTAAAGCTGGATCATGCCGCGATGATCGCCGAGCGCGAGAAGCAGATTGGAGAGGTCGTTCATGACCTCTTGATCGGCGGGCGACAGATCGTGAAGCTTTTTGAGATCGATCGCGGCACCTTTTCGATCGCCGAGAACATCGCGGCGAAGCTTTGCGCGACGATGCAACAGGCGACGAACGAGAGGACCGTCGAACACTTCTTCGAGCGCGCGTCCGATCGTTTGCTCCACGCGATTCACGTGATTGATTTCGCGACCGAGTGATTCAAGCTCGTCGAGCGTTGTGTCGTCCACGTGCGCGATGAGCGCGTCACCGAGCCAGTGGAAAGCGCGCTCCACGTCGTTGAGATCGCGGAACGCGAGACGGGCGGCGCGTCGCAGGAGAGACGCGCGCGTGCGTCCACCGTCACGCGAGCCTTGCCCGCCGGCTGCGAGCGCTTCGGCAACGATCGATCGCAGTGTGACTCCGCCCGCGCGAGCGTCACCGGCGCGCGCTGCGTCTTCGATCATCGCGATGGTTTCTTCTTGAATGCCACCGCCGAGCGCAAGTTCAAAGAAGCCTCGCGCGCGATCGAGAGCGCCTCGCTCCGCTGCAACCTGTGCCGCGCGGGCAAGCGCGAACAATCGATCCTGCGGCACGCGACAACGGCTCACCTGACGCTCGTAGAGATCGATCACGTGACCCGGCGCGGGCGTGAGCGCGGCGAGGCGCGCGAGAAGCGGCTCAACCTCGGCGGCGGGTACACTTGCGAGCCCCGATTCACCGTGTTGCATTGCTTCAACGGGATCGACACCGGCGGCCACCTGCGCTTCTGACTGGCGTACGAGTTCTGCGGCGCGCGCACTGCCCGAGAGATCTTTGGCGAGAAGATCGTGCGCTACGGAAAGCGCGTCGAGATTCTTCAAACGCGTTGCGAGTTCTTCGAGGCGCGTTGCCATTTCCAAGTCGGCGCCTTTGGAACGCGCAAGTTCCATGGCGACGCGTGCCGCGTCGGCTTCGCGACCGATCTCAACGAAACGCGTGAACGCGCTGCGCAGCGCTTCGTTGCGTTGCGCACCCGCCGACGATTCGTTCCAGGCAACGATTTTGGTGGCAACAATGCCTTTCCAACCGAGGCGATCGCCGAGTTCAACGTAGGCGTCTCGACAGGGCGCGTCGCCTTGATCGGCAAGCTTTTCGAGCGCGGCAAGCGCTTCATCCCCTTTGCCGAGTTTGTTTGCCAAGATGTCGGCTTGGCGGCGCGTCATGCGCGACGCTTCTTCTTCATCGCCTTCTGTTTCGATCAAAAGGCCGTAAAGAGTCACAACGCGCGGCCAGTCTTCAACCTCTTCACAGAGGCGCGACAGGCGCGCAATCGCGTCGAGATCTTCAGGGTCGGCGGTGTGGATCACCTCAAGGGCTTTGATCGCACCGCGAGGATTTTTGAGCTGGCCCTCGTAAAGAGTGGCGAGACGCTGAGCGATCTCAACGCGCTCTTCGCCTTCGGCGAGAAGAATTTCCCTCTCAAGCGCGTCTGCCGAACCCTCGGGATTGTTTCGGCGCTCCTGCAGATCGGCGATCGCTCGAAGCGCGCGGCGATTTTTGGGATCTAGATTTTTGTAGATGGCCTCGTACCGCTCAATGGCGCCTTCAACATCGTCGAGGTCACCGGCAAGCAGCTCAGCCTCCTGAATCGCAATGGCGATCTTTTCGGCGGGATTTTTTGTGAGCGGCCCAAGCCTTCGAAGCAGCTCAACGTGCTCCTGGTGATCTCTGCGCTCCGCGGCGTCCTGCACGAGGATTTGGAGCGCGTCGGTGTCATCACCGTCGGAGAGGAGCAGCATGAGCGACTCGCGCGCGCCTTCTTTGTCACCGAGCGATCGCTGAACTTCGGCGGCTGTTCGGCGCGCGGCGATGCGGCGGCCCTTGTCGCCGAGTTTTTGCGCGCGCCCGAGAAGGTACGCAACGAGGTCGGCTTCGCGATTGGCGCGGCGGTATTGTTCATCGAGCGCCTGCGCGTAGGTATCGTTCGTTGGATCGAGTTCGGCGGCCTGCTCCAACTTGATGACGGCGCTCTGCGAATCGCTGGCCTTGAGAAACAGATCGGCCGCTTGAGCAAACAGGCTCGCCTGCGTCTTGCCGTCGGCGAGTTGTGCTCGCTCGTCGACGGAGCGCGCTGCCTCGGCGGGATTGCCCGCGGCGATGTACGCCTTCTCGGCTTGCTCCCACAGTTTTGCTTGACCCGTGGCCGACGCGGCTTCTGAAAATGCGTCGCCCGCAGCGGCGGGATCATTCACTTTAAGGCGCAATTCACCGAGCTTTTGGAGCAGCCCGCCGCGCGCTGTTTTGTCTTGAATACCGATGATGTTGTCGCTGATGACCTGCGCGGCCAAATCAAACCGCTCCGCTTTTTCAAACAGCTTCACCGCGGTTTGAATGGGCGTTTCGTCTTCAGGAGAGAGAGCTGCGATGCGCGCCCACGCCTCGGCGGCGGCACCCGTGTCCTTGCGTTTCTGCTCGTGCAAACTCGCAAGTTTCTTTTCGAGGGCGATCTTCTGCTCCACATCGGGAGCACCCATCGCTTCCTGCTCAAGAAGCGTTGCGAGATCGTCCCACCGCGCGGCGCGCTCCAACAGACGTCGCAGCTGCTCCCGGGCCTGCTCGTCGCCGCGATCGATTTGGCAGATCTGCTTGTACGCGCTGATGGCTGTTTCAATGTCGCGAAGCTGCGATTCACACAGGCCGGCCACATCGCGCAGTTGTTGTTTGCGCGTGTCGTTTGACACCGACGGTGCACGCGAGGCCGCGAGAAGCACGTCGCGGAGGTCTGCGTACATTCGCTTTTGGCGCAGGTGCTCTTCGACCCACGAGAGCGCTTCAGAGTTTGCCGGATCGATTTTCAGCGCCTCGCGGAATTTTGCGAGAGCCTGCGGTTTGCGGCCTTTTGCTGCTTCTTGCTGAGCTTCTTCGAGCAGCGCATGAAGGTCACCCTGTCCACTCGGTGAAGGCGCGGGCGCGGGCGCTCCAGCCGCCCCAGGCGACGACGGGGAATGCGCGGGTTGCTGGCCTTGGCCCCATCCGGGCGCGGAAGGCACGGCCGCCGGAGCGGCACCAAAACTCGGAGCTGGCTGAGGCGCACCGCCGGGACCGCCGGGCGGAGACTGACCGCCCCAACCCTGCGCTCCGGGGTACGAAGGTGAAGGCCCAAATCCGGGAGCCTGACCCGGCGGGGGACCGAAGCCGGGAGCCTGTGGTGCTCCAAACCCGGGCAAATTGCCCATTTGCGGAGGTTGTCCAAAACCGGGAGCCTGCGGCGCAAATCCAGGTGATGAAGGTTGACCCGGCTGACCAAACTGCGGCGCACCCTGACCGAACGCGGGCGCCCCGCCGAAGCTTGGGGCACCAACGCGCGACGCAGACTCAACAGGCGGCTGGGGTCGCGCTTGAGGAGGCGGTGGGGGCGGCGGCGGCGCATTGCCGGCTTTTGTCCGCGCTTCAGCGGCCATGAACCCGCCGGGATTTGCCTGCAAATAGGCTGCATATTGCGGAGCCAACTCGGCCGTTCGCCCGGCCTGAGTTGCGTAGTAGTCGGCAAGCTGCATCGCGCGGTCATGGCCGGGTGAAGCTCTCAGCGCATGCACCGAATACGTGATGCCGTACTCGCCCTGATACATTTCAGCGAGGTTTACGAAAAGCGTTGCCGCTTCGTCTCGCTCGTTCTGCGGAACGGGCTCACCCGATTCAACGCGCTCGACGATCAGCGCTCCGAGTTCTTGCATGAGCGTGACATCGTCGGGAGCAAAGTTGCGCGCGCTGCGAAGCGCATTGGTGCCGCCGAGAAGATCACCTGCGCGGCGCCGCACTTCGGCCTCATCTTTGAAGAGCGCCATTTTGCGCGCCGGATCGTCGACGAGGGCCTGTTCAAGACCGAAGTACGGAACCGCCTCGGCGTATTGCTGCTGCGCCTTCAGATGTTCACGCGCTGCGTACACAGCGTACGCATCACGCGGATCAAGCTCAACGAGCCGCCGCCAATTTTCAAACGCGCGATCGGGCCTTGAAAGAGGCGGTTCACTCCACAGCCTGCCCAGTTCTTTGTGCAGCTCGATGAGCTGCTCCCGAACTTCAGGCCGATCGTGCAGCATCGGCGACAACGCTTTCACGAGGCGCTCCAGAAGAGCGACAAGGGCTTTTTGATCACCCTTTTCTCGGTAGAGCTGCGCCAATCGCTCAGCGGCCGTGCGCTGGGTTGGATCTTTTTCGATTGCGATCATCAGCGTGCGCGCCGCGTGGTGCGCATCGCCGATGGTGGTTGACCAGACATTCGCTGCTTCGCTCAGCCAGTGGGCTGCATAGGCAGGGTCGGGTGTTGCGGTGCCCACGCGCTCCAGAAGCATCGCGTAAGAACGCGGATCCTGAGTGCCGGCCCGATGCGCATAATTCAACGCCTCCTCATCGTGGGGGTTTGCCACGAGACGCTGAATGAGCGTTTCCATTTCCCGGGGATCCATCGGTTCGCCGGACGGTACACGTTCATGCACCCTTCGTACAGTGGCGTCGTATGAGAAACCCCCGAACAGCGCGGTTTGCCGCGTTCTTCAATAAACGACCCCGCCGAGCGTGCGTTTCGCGTGCGCGCGGCGGGGCCGTATTCAGACAAGTACCGACGCCGAGATAACAGATGCTCTCGGGTTCATGTTCGTCGCCAGTACGGTTCCCACACGTGGGGCACATCACCGGCGCGCAACTGGACCGGACAATCGGGCACCGTTTTGGGCCGTACTGGTGCCCTAAGCAGCTTCATTCCAGCTTGCTCGGGGGTTCGCCCTTTTTTCTTCCCGTTGCAGTCGTAACACGAAGTCACGATGTTTTCCCAAATGGTCTTTCCACCCATAACCCGCGGCACCACGTGATCGTAGTTGAGTTCGCGCACCCCTTTTTTGACGCCGCAGTATTGGCAGGAAAACCCGTCCCTGGCGAAAACGTTTGTACGGCAGAATCGAACGGGTCGCTTATGAGCACCCGTCGGGCGCTTGAGTCGCACAACGGCGGGTGTTCGCAGCGATATGGAAGGTGACCGAACGACCTCCTCGTATTCCTCAAGCACATCTACCTTGCCAAGGAAGTTCATCAAAATGGCCGTTTGCCATGAGATGATTCTGTGAGGGGCCATCCAGGGGGTGAGAAGCAACGTTGATGTTTCCATGAAGGGGCTCCGGCATTGCCCAACTCACGGCTACCCATTGCGGCTGGAAGCAAAGGGCACCCGGAGTGGTTACGGACGTTTCTTTTTTTTCACGACGATCTCCGACCCAAATTGAGTGGCCATCAAAGTGTAGCGGCCGCTGGAAGAAGCGCTCGTTTTTGCCTTCTTCCTTCTCGAACAAGCACGTTCTTTTAATAATGGCGCCGCGGATAGGAATTGCACCTATGACCTGTCAATTAACGATAACCCTTAGCCATCGGCCCATGTAACTGCTTCGCACTCTCGCAACTGCTCGGACGTGTGATCCGAGCTGCTCGTCACGAAAAACACCAGCCACCCAAGCGGCACCGCCGGGTTGGGAAGGCAAAAATTCGACTAAGGGAAAAAAGTTGACTGCTCTTCTGCTGAGCTACCGCAGCGACGCTTGAATCCCGACGGCCGGACTTGATACTCCTTTCAATGGTATTGGGTAGACGCCTTGACACTCAAACGATGAAAGCACCCGTTTCAGCGAGATCAGGCGGTCGGACGTATGGGGATCGAACCCATCTCCGCAGGGTCACGGCCTGCCCTCGTCAACCAGACGAGTAACGTCCGCACACGGACAAATGCCAGGGCCACAGGTTCGGCAAAACGTCTTAGACACCAGGCGGGTGCCGAGCGAAAAAGCGAAAGGGTCGCTTCCTGACCGAACGCATGTTCGCTCAGAATGGGGCCCAGCCGCCAAACCTGCCAGCCGGTAAACTCTGAAACGACGAAGGCCGCCTTGGTTTCCCGAGGCGGCCTTTACAATTGTCGAATGACAACCTGTGACCTACCGCCTCTGCCTTACTTGGCTACCCTTCGTATGTTGATTGGTATGGCGAATACCATACGAAGGGATCCAATGCGGGGGATTGAGCTGGCTACCCAATGCTCCCAAAGCCGACACCGCGCGTTCGGCGCGAGGTGGGAAGGCTATGAAGGAGAGGCGTTTGGTAGACATGTTCAATCCCTGACGGCCTAACGAATATCGCTCTTCGAAACCTGATGCAACAAAAAGTTCTACCTTCTGAAAAAAAACTCCGTCAAGCTCCCTCTCGAAACGCCGGCGCGAGGGCCGACGGTGGCTGCGACCACTTCTGAATCATTCGCTCCAAAATCTTGGGTTGAACCGGCTTGCCCATAAAGTCGTCCATGCCGGCCTCCCGGCACGCAACTTCATCTGACGCAGTCACGTTGGCCGTCACGGCAATAATGCGCGGTCCACTCGCCCCGGGCAGGGCGACTCGAATACGGCGAGTTGCCTCCAGACCGTCCATTTCCGGCATGCACACATCCATCAGCACCAGATCGTACGATTGCCGAAGAGCGGCCTCTACTGCCTGCTGACCATTCATCGCGAGATCCACCCGGTGACCAAGTCGCTCCAACAAGAAGAGCAACACCTTTTGATTTACAACATCGTCTTCGGCCACCAGCACATCCAGACCGCGCTTGCGTGAAACTTCACCGGACGCCGATTCGCAGCGCGTTGACACGGCCTCATGGGTAGGTTGGTTTGGTGACGAAACAGCCACTATGCTCCCCTTGGAGGGCGGTGGTACTGCGGCCTCTTCCACGACGTCGGCCACAAACGAAAAACAAAAAACCGAGCCCCTATCCACTTCACTTTCAACGGATAGACTTCCACCCATCAACTCGGCAATGCAACGAGAAATAGCCAAACCCAAGCCTGTCCCGCCAAACCTGCGAGTGGTTGAACTGTCCACCTTACGAAAAGGCTGAAAGAGCTTGCGCATCTCCTCTGGGGCAACGCCGATCCCTGTGTCGGATACCGAAACGGTCAGGAGAGTTTGACCGTCAACCTCCGTTGGAGCCGCCGAGAGTTTGACAACGACCGACCCACGTTCTGTAAACTTTACCCCATTTGATACAAGGTTGACTATCACCTGACGGACGCGGGCGGCATCGGCTGAAATCAGCGCTGGAACAGTTGGATCAGCAACACACTCGATTCTGATTTTTTTCTCGGCGGCGGCGCTCGCAAACATGTCGAGCGCTTCTTCCGTGCAGGCTACAAGGTCGAACGGGGCAGATTCGAGCGTCAGCTTTTTGGCTTCAATTCGTGAAAAGTCGAGACAATTGTTGAACAGTGATAACAGCGTGTTCCCGCTCGCTCGAATAGTGCGAGCAAAGTCACGTTCGCGAGGCTCCAAAGCAGCGTTCGCCAAAACGTCGGCGAGACCGATCACCGCATTGAGTGGAGTTCGAATTTCGTGGCTCATGACGGCCAGAAACTCGCTTTTCGCTTTGGCAGCGAGAAGCGCCTCATCCCGTGTGGCCGCCAGCTCCAATCCCTGCTTTTGCAAATTGTCGGCGAGATTTCGAATCGTTTGTTCTCTTTCGAGTAGCTCCTTCACTTGCCGACTTTGCGCTCTACCCACCGCCAACAAAATTCCAAGCACCAACCATAAGAGCACCACAATCCGCAGTATCACCGCGGTACCCTGCTCGGCCACCCCAGGCGGAATTGGTGCAACACGGCGCCATACTTCAACCCCGAAAATCAAAAGAGAACAAAACGCCGCCCACTTGAGACTCGCTCGATAGTCTAGAAGATAAGCGGCTGCCAGAGGCGCCGGTGCCACGAACCAAAGGGTATTTGAGCGACTCAGCCCGTGAAAATAGGAGAGGACTACAAGTCCGGCGACCGAGGCAAAAATGGCAAGGTGAGTAACGTACCGGTAAGTTGTGGGCTGGGTTACTCCCACAACGTAACAGAGCAACGTGACGACAATCACGGCGATATCAATTTCAGCCGCGCCCACAAGCCCATCGTACAAGTTGACACAGGTTACCGCGAGCCAGGCGAAACAAACAATGCCAAACGCTAACCGCGCCCGCCGCATGCGCCAAATGATATCCTCGTCAATCGCGGCGGCGCCGGACATGCGAGTGACCGGTTCAGCACGGAACATGCCCGACACAGCTACCCGCGCGCTACTGAGAAAAACGGCTGTTTAAACGTATTCCAGGGGTAAGAGCAGACCCGGACCATGTGATGGGTCCACCCTTCAGATGTGAACACTTCTGAGGGGCCGGGCCCGCACCGAGGGGTACAGGGGCAGAGACTGCACGCGGAGAATTGTGGGTGGGTTTCGCCCTATACCTATACAAACCGGGCCGCTTCGGTTCTGAATTGGTCAAACCGGCGGCGCAGGTCCGACAAAAGCTCATTCAAACCGGCACCGGAACGAACAGAAGTTTCATGGATGGCAACGCCCGGACGTGCGGCGGACACCCAGGTTTTGGCTTTGTCCATGTCAAACTCGACATAGGGGAGCAGGTCTAACTTGGTGAAAACCACCATGTCGGCACGGCGGAACATATGGGGATATTTAAGAGGTTTGTCTGCACCTTCTGTCACCGAAAACAAAACAACGCGAAGGTGCTCCCCCAAATCAAACAGGGATGGGCACACCAGGTTACCCACGTTTTCAACGAACAATACCGAGCCGAAACCGGGCGCCAGGTGTAAAATGCCATGTTTGACCATGTTCGCGTCCAGGTGACATCCTGTACCGGTATTGATTTGGAAAACAGGAACGTGTACCTCACGAATGCGGTCGGCGTCCAAACTTGACTCTTGGTCCCCCTCAAGCACCGCAGTGGGGAGGTTTAGTTCTTTTACAATACGAACAAGGAGCGACGTTTTGCCCGCCCCCGGGGCGCTCATTAAGTTAATTGTGTACACTTCACGCCCGGAAAGGCGAGCGCGGTTTTCACGAGCCAAGAGGTCATTTTCAAGGAGCAGGTGTTGCTCAACCGCCACCCGCTCCACCGTGGGGGTTGTTTGGTGCGAATGGGCGTGCGAAAACGCGGGATGGGAGTGTTGGGGAGGTTTGGAATGTTCGTGCGAATGCGCTTCGTTGTGAGGGTGACGATGCTCGTGATCGTGCGAATGCTCGTGATCGTGGGGATACCCGTGATCGTGGGGATGTTCGTGATCGTGCGAATGGCTGTTTTCTGTTTGACCGTCGGCGGGGGGGAGATGACCGGAGCATCCACAGGTGGCGCACATGCTAGTTCCCGCTTTTCAGGAGTTTGGCCCGGTTCCACTTCTTCGTGCGGAACTAGCCGCGTGTGCGAAGCGCGCCGCGTTAGCGGCGCCAAAAGTCCGGCAGGACTTTTGACACGCGGTACTACGGAGTCTCCAATACAAGTGACGAAAGGACAAGCTCTTCGCCACGTAAAATCTGCACGAACGCGCCTGGGCAGCAACCCTCCACCATGTTGAAGGGCCCAACAGGAAAAACCTTACCGCACGCCCCGCACCGCCCTTCACCGGCAATTCGCGTGATCACCAGCTTGGCCCCATCCAACTCAGTCCCCTGCGTACACGCCGCAAAACAAAACTCGACAGCCTCGGCGCTTACCCCCGAAAGCTCCCCCACCTGAAGGTCAACTTGTACAACTCGCCTTCCGCGCGCGGTTTCGACGGCGGTTTGCACCATTTTTCGTGTGAGAGCCAGCTCGTGCATTGGGTTAACAAATGCGGGGCAGCTGTTCACCGGCGGGTAGGGTTAAAACCGTTTCTGTTCCAAATCCGGTGCGCATGGTCACCAAACCGGAAGGGGCGGCTCGTACCCTACCTATTGCCGCGGCGCTTTTTCCTTTGGGATGAGCGTGCAGTATCTCAAGCGTGAGCGCTTCATGTTCAGGTTTCACGGCCAAGATCACCTTCCCTTCGTTGGCAAGGTGCACGGCATCAAAGCCGAGCACTTCGCAAAGGGAGCGTACACTCGGAGAAATGGGTAGATCCGGCATGCAAATGGAGATGTTTACCCTTGACGCCTCGGCCCACTCGCTCAGCACAGCGGCCAGCCCACCTCGGGTGGGGTCGCGCATGGCAACAACGGGAACTTGAGCAATCACCGCCTGTACCAAGTCAACTATGGACTGACTGTCACTTTCGACTGCCGCGGAGAGGTCAAGTTGACCGCGCGCGAGAACCACCGCCGCGCCGTGATCCCCCAAGGTTCCGCTGCTGATAATCACGTCTCCCTCGCGGAGTGCCAACGCCGACGGATGAAGGTGAGAGGGTAAAACTCCAATGCCGCTTGTATTAATAAAAAGGCCGTCGGCGGCGCCGCGGGGCACCACTTTTGTGTCACCTGTGACAACTTGAACACCGCAATTTTGAGCAGCGGCGGCCATTTTTTCCAACACGCGACCGAGGGTTATCAAGTCAAACCCTTCTTCAATTACCAAGCCGCACGACAAGTATAATGGGATCGCACCTGAAACCGCGAGGTCGTTGACGGTACCGTGCACCGCCAAACTGCCGATGTCACCTCCTGGGAAAAAGAGTGGGGTGATCACGTAACTGTCGGTTGTAAAAGCGAGCCTATCACCCTTTGAGAGAAGCTCATTTAGCGGCAAACGAGCTTGGTCTTCGTGGACATTCAGGTTGGGGTTGGAAAAGGCCGGGCCGATAACACCTTCGATCAGGTCGCGCATTTTCTTGCCACCGCTTCCGTGCGCGAGCGTGATCACTTTGTCCCTGTTCATGTTGGTTTCTACCTACCCATGGTGGGTGCGAGTGGAAGGCGTTTGTTGGGCGCAAGTCTTCCGTAGTTGTAATAAGCGGCGCACGCCCCTTCACTTGAAACCATGCACGCTCCAATGGGAGTTTCAGGCGTGCAGGCGGTAGCAAACACCTTGCATTCCCAAGGTTCCACCTCACCCCGCAACACTTGACCACACTGGCAGATTTTTGGGTCTGCCGCTTCTCGCTGTGGAACTGTCAGGTGAGCAAACACATCCCATTGTTGATATTCAGGCCGCAGCGCAAGACCCGACTCGGGGAGATTTCCTATGCCGCGCCACTCCCGGTTGGCGGTGGGGGTAAACACGCGCAGAACCGCCCGCATGGCGGCTGGATTTCCGTCCGGGCGAACAACCCGATTGTACTGATTTTCTACCTCGGCCCGGCCGTTGGCGATCTGGCGCAGCACCATGACCAGCGACATAAGAATATCTACCGGCTCAAACCCCGCCACAACAAACGGCTTATGATACGTTTGAGCGAGCGGTTCATACGGTTTGGTTCCAATCACCATGCTCACGTGACCGGGCGCCAAAAAGCCGTGCAACCGGCCCATTTTCAGCGATTCTTGCACATTGATTGAATGGGTAGATAACCCCTCCGCCGTTGCGCACATTTTGGAGTCTTCAAGGAGGGCCCTGAGGGGAGGGATGACAAGCACGTGGTGACAAAGGATAGAAAAGTTGGCAACGTTTTCCTTTTCAGCCTGAAGCACGGTAAGCGCTGTGGCGGGAGCGGTTGTTTCAAATCCAATGGCAAAAAATACAACTCGTTTTTGCGGATTTTGTTGGGCAATGGCAAGAGCGTCGGAAGGTGCGTACACAACCCGGACGTCGGCCCCGCGCGCTTTGGCAACTGCCAAGCTGCTCTCGGATCCTGGCACTCGCATCACGTCGCCGAAGGTTGTAAAAATGATGTTCGGTTGTTCGGCGACGGCGATGGCAGTATCAATGGCTCCCGTGGGCAACACACACACCGGGCAACCGGGGCCATGAACGAATTGAACTCCGGGGGGAAGGAGGCTGTCGAGGCCGAACTTGGAAATGGTATGGGTATGGCCGCCACACACTTCCATAATGCGTATCGGTGACTCAGCCGTCGTTCCAATGCGCTCCATGAGCACATTGATTTCACGAAGCACGCCGGTAGCTAAGTCTGGACTTCGAAAATCATCCACGTACTTCATTGTTTCTACCCATCTCATTCAATAGTGAGATCGTGCGCTTCGCTTCTGCTTCGTCGAGCACTTGCATGGCAAACCCCACATGCACGAGCACCCAAATTCCAACACAGGCGTCGATCGAGCGCTGATCGTCCACCACGCAGAGTAGATTTACCGTGCGAGTGACACCTCCCATGTCTACCGTTCCAAGTGACTTTTCGCGATCGACAATGCGAATGACTTTGCCTGGAATGCCCAAACACATACACACCTACTGCTGCAAAAAACGGGCAGCCGCAACCGCGGCCTGACCGAGCGAAATGCCGCCGTCGTTGGCGGGTAATAGGGCGGGAACCAACACGGTGAAGCCCACCCGCCCCAGCTCTTTGACAACCAACTCCAGGAGCGTGCGATTTTGCCAAACTCCACCTGACAATGCCACAGTTGAAAATGGGTTTTCTTTGCGACGAACGCGTGCGAGTTCTAAGACCATTTGGATCAAGGCATTGGATAGTCCAACATGAAAACGCGCTGCGAGCAGCGAAATAGACACGTGCGCTTCCAAGTCGCTTTTGAGTGCGGCAAAAAGCGGCGCCGGGCGCAGTACAAAAGGTACACTCGCCCCGTGAACAACCTGAAAAGGGTAACCTCCTTCTTTCGACGCTCGTTCTGCATCTTCTGGTAAAATGGCCTGTTCAAGCGCCATTGCCGCTTGACCCTCGTCGTCTGTATGTTCGGCAAAAATGCCCACAGCGGCGGCCACGGCGTCAAACAATCGTCCACACGAAGAAGCGTTCGGGAAAATGTTTTGTTGAACGGCTTTTATTATTGCGGAGATGGGTTTGGAGCCGAACAGGTCACAAAAAGGTGGGTTGGATATGACCTGTTGCAAGCCGTGTGGATCAAACGCTCGAATCAGGTGGGCAAGCAAACTTCGCCATGGTTCACGTGTTGATTTGTCACCTCCCACGAGCGCAATGGGCTCCAGGGACGCGAGGCGTTGGAAGTTTTGATAGTTTGCCCACAAAAATTCACACCCCCAAAATTCGCCCCCCTCCCCGGCCCCCAAACCGTCAAGGGCGACACCCAATACGTGGGGTGAGTTGATGGGGAGACGGTGCTCCGCCAAGCACGCGGCGATGTGGGCATGGTGGTGCTGCACCTCGATGATGGGTAGGCCGCGCTCACGAGCCAGGTCCATTCCAACGCGGGTTGCAACGTAGTCGGGGTGGCTGTCCACCGCGATCAGCGCGGGGTTATGGTCATACAGTTGAGCCAACAATTCCCGCGTTTTTTGCCATTCTTGATAGGTGACCAGATTGTCAAGATCGCCCATGTGCTGCGACAATATCGCGCGGTGCGGATCCCACAAACAAACGGTGTTCTTCCATTGGGCGCCCATTGCTGTCAAAGGCGGCGTTTTTTCAAAGCCGGGGGGGATGGGTAGAGGCGCGGGAGCATACCCGCGCGCCCTTCGAAAGAGGCGAAAATCACCGGCCGAAAGGCACCCTACAGAGTCATCTATTCGCTGCGCAATGGGGCGATTGTGGTCGAGGTAGAAATCGGCAACTCCCCGCAGTCGCTCGCTCAACTCGCGGGCATTCACCACCTGCGGTTCATCGGTGATGTTGCCGCTTGTACAAACGATAGGGTGGTTTAGCCTACCCATCAACGCGTGGTGGAGGGGAGACGGGGGGAGGAAACACCCGAGAGTGCGGGCGCCGGGAGCGACACCTTTGGCAATGGACCTATCGGTTTCTGATACCTCTTTTTGACAAAGCAGCACAATGGGAGCCGCCGGCGTTAAAAGGGCCAAGCGTTCAGGCTCAGAAACCTGACAGTAGTGTTCTACCATGGGTAGATCACGCACAAGAAGGGCAAACGGCTTCCATGGCCGGCGCTTGCGCCGCCGCAACTCACGAACCGCTGTTTCGCTTGTGGCATCGCAACAAAGGTGTACACCCCCTACCCCTTTGACTGCCACAATTTTTCCATTTCGAATTTGCTCGGCTGCGAGGTTGATTTTTGTCGCGTCGCTCAGCTCAAGACTGTGCTCGGGATAACCTGCGTACACATCGTGGGGAGCATTTTCGCTATTTGGATCGAGCCAAAAGAGGTGAGGTCCACATTTCGGGCACGCGATCGGCTCGGCGTGGTAACGGCGATCGGTTTCATTTTCGTATTCTGCGCGGCAATCGGAGCAAAGGGCAAACGCTCCCATGGTGGTGTTGCGCCTGTCATACGGAATGGCCTCAATGATTGAAAACCGAGGCCCACAGTGGGTGCAATTGATAAACGGATAGTCCAATCGACGGGCATTGGGGTCGGACATTTCGGACAAACAAGCGGCGCAGGGTGCCGAGTCAACCGCAACGTTTGTGGCCGCTTTGCCCGCTCGGCTCGGCGCAATCACGAACGACGAAAATTGGGGGAGATCGGGTGCCGGGCGGCGCTCAATTGAGTGGAGTTGAGCCAACGGTGGGAAGTTTTTCTGAAGTTGATCCACGAAGAGATCACGGTCTGCAAGGGGACCGACGAGTGCCACTTCCACACCTTCGGCGTCATTTTTTACCCATCCACAGAGGCCCAATGACCGGGCTATACGGGCCACCGTGGGGCGCACGCCGGCGCCTTGTACGGTGCCCCGCAGGCGAATGATCTCGGCGTGCGGAGCCGTGGAAGATGTGGAGGTCATGGGGTGCGCGTGTGTGTTGGGTAGATCTGACTGGGCGGGTCTGCTCTCACGGCGGTGGGGCAAAACCCTCGTGCACGGTGCCGTCTTCATAGAGCCAAACTCGCTGATCGGCAGCAATGGGACCGTTAAATGACACTTCTTTTCCGCCGGGAAACACGATTGTCACGTTGTCCACCTGGGTCGCGGCTCCAAGACCAAAATGGAGAAACATTGAGTCTTGGCCTCCTTTGCCGGTACCCCCCTGCACATGACGAATGCGGGTTTGGTCGCCGTAGGTGACGCGCACTGTGGAGCCCAAAGCAGCTCGATTTGCGGAAACGTTTCCAATCGCGCGAACTTGTAGATAGTGGCCTTTTTGAGCGTTGCCCGAGTTGATAAACAATGTGTGAGCAAAAAGGTCTTCGTCGCCGTCGTTGTCAACGTCGGACACTGCTACTCCCCAGCCGTTTTCGGTGGTGATGCCCGCATGGTAGGCGTCCAGGGTGAATGTGCCGTCCCCTTTGCCCCAATAAAAGTCGCTGGGGCGACCGTCGTAGACACATGTGATGGCCATGTCGAGATTGCCGTCATGGTCAAAGTCGGCGAGCGCTGGCACAGAATGTGTTTCTTGATAACGGAGGCCCGCGGCGCTCATGGGGTATGAAAAGTCGCCCGATATATCAACAAAGGTATGATTGGGTTGTTGAATGAGCACCTGCGTTTTGTCGGAGAAGTCGTAGAAGCGCGGGTGGGCGAGATTGGCGGATATCAAGTCAAAAAGGCCGTCGTTGTTGAGGTCGCCCCACGCGGCCCCGATGGTATGACCCCATGTGTACCCCACCGTTCCGTCACCCGCCGCCTTTACGGTTTTTGCCTTTTCAATGACGGTGCCATCGCCGTTGTTGGAGTATAAAAGGTTGGCTTGTAAAACGTAGTTGTTAATAAAAATGTCCACATCGCCGTCTTGATCAAAGTCGGCGGGGGCGGCGCCTCGGCTGGGTGTTTTCTTGAGTAGAAAGCCGTTTTTCCCAGTCCAATCGGCAAACGTTCCGTTGCCCTCATTGTGCCAAACGGCATCTGTATAATAGGTATACGTGTCCCAACAATTAAAGTTGGCAATGTACAAGTCAACAAAACCGTCGGCGTCGATATCTACCCAAGCGGCGGCGGCGGCAGGCGCTTGAATATTGGCGGGGTCGGCTCCGCAGGCGGTGGTAACAATATCGACGATTTTGGAGCTTTCGGTGGCGTTTTCAAACGTGCCTGTTCCGTCGCATTTGGCATGCAACAACGTGTCTTTGGTTTGATAAGACTCGGCGTATAAAAAGACATCAAGGCAACCGTCGTTGTCGTAGTCGCCGAACACTCCCCCTGTGGCTGAAATTCCGAGAGCCGTTATTCCGGAAGCCTCGGTAGAATTGATAAAAGCGCCGTTGCCTTCGTTGTGCCACAACGTTGGACCGTCGGTGAGCATGTCATCCCAACCGTCGTTGTCATAGTCGCCGAACGAAACGTGAGCAGTTGGACCCGGGCTGACCGTTTTGGGTGGTTGAAATAGAGTATCTTCAGGTTGCAGACTGTCGGTGTATTCAACATACAATCGGACCCTGAAGTCGGGCGCAAACGGGAAAGAAACGCCGTTATAAAAGTCTGTTTTTTCGGCTTCGGGGAGATTCATTGCAGAGTGACAGTCATCCCACAGAGCGCATGTTCCATCGCCGCTTTGTGTTCCGTCAAACGTGAACACTGGGTCTGTGGGGGTTGTCATGAGGTGTCCAACGTACACAAGACCGGGATGGTCAATGACGACAGGCTCGGGCAACACATACTGAAGGAGTTCGCCCGGCAGTGCGTCCTGCGCGCAGCGCGACCCCACAAAGAGCGGGTCTTTTTCCCAGTAGTCAAAACCGTTATGTCCAAAGTCTGGATAAAGCCCCGCGATTAACTCGGTGGTGGGTGTGACAGAAGGATCGAGCGCGGCCCACTCAATGGCAAATCCGTAGATCTTGGCGGGATGTTCCAGTTCAAACCGAACAGCTTCGTGGAGTGGTCCGTCGGCAAGCACATAGTCATTGCCGTTTACCGTGATCTGCCAGCTTTGCTCGCGCACGTTGCTTGCCGCGATGCCATCATCCCAACCCAACTCAATGAGACCGTTCGGAAGGGGCAAATTGGCACTTCCGCAAACCGCGGCTCCACCCGTCCCGCCTGACCCGCCGGCGGCGCCCCCTGAACCCGCCGCTGCACCCGTCCCCGTGGTGGTGGTGGTTGATTGGGAAGTTGATTCTGAGCCGTCGCAGGAACATAAAAAGCCTACAAAACAAGCACCAGTCAACGTTGAAACAAACCGCATGTTGGACATCGTACAACGGCTTTTGCGCCCAGCTCGAAGCGTTTGTCCAATCTCCTGCCGATGGCGGCATTATCGAAATCGAATCTCCTTCCGCGAGATGATGGGTGTAACCTTCGCACCCCGTTTCAATGCGCGCATTTGACCCGCAAGCGGAGCCGTCGTCTGAGCGCTCCACCGAAATTCCGCCCGAGCCTGTCGGGGATGAGCGTCAGCTTGCGCGCGCGCGTGTCGGGCAAACCATTCAGAAAAAGTGGCGACTCGACGGTTTGCTCGGCACGGGTGGCATGGCTGCTGTGTACGCAGCAACCCATCGCAACGGTTCACGTGCGGCGCTCAAAATCATGCATCGCGAACTCTCGGCGGATCCCGTCATTCGCGATCGATTTCTGCGTGAAGGTTACGTCGCCAACAAGGTAGATCACACAGGGCGCGTCGCTATTCTCGACGACGACATCACCGAAAACGATGAGCCGTTTTTGGTGATGGAGCTGCTCGACGGTGAAACCGTTCAGCAGTTGTGGAAGCGAAAAAGTCGGCGACTCGATGTGAATGAAGCACTGTGGATCGCGGGTGAAGTGCTCGACGTTTTGACGGCGTTTCACGCGCAGGGGATTGTTCATCGAGATCTCAAGCCCGCAAACGTGTTTCTCACGCGCGACGGCGCCGTTAAAATTCTCGACTACGGCGTCGCGCGACTGCACGAGGGAAGCGCCGATCGAACGCGCGCGGGCACCGCTCTCGGCACTCCGTCGTTCATGGCCCCGGAGCAGGCCATGGGGCTCACCGACGCAATCGACGGCCGCGCCGATGTGTTTTCTATGGGGGCAACGCTGTTTGCGCTGCTCTCAGGTCAGCGCCTTCATCAAGGGCGCTCGGACAACGAAGCCTTTATTTTGGCCGCCACAACGCCGGCTCCGTCGCTCGCGCGTGTCGCTCCATTTCTTCCTGTCGATGTGATTGCGCTCGTGGACAAGGCGCTCGCGTGGGATCCGCGCAACCGCTTTGATTCTGCGGAATCGATGCACAAACAGGTGCTCGCGCTTCTCGAAAAACACGGTGGGCCGCCGCGGCAGGCGCCGATCACACAGCGGCCGGGTCGACCGCCGCGCATGACAAGCGATCCGCAAGCCCTCGTTGCGCGGGGCACGGACACAATCGTTGATGAAGGAAAAGCGCTTCCGAACGATGCTGTTGTCGTCGCGCTGCTCGAAGTATTTCGTCGCGTGGACAAGCTCCTTCCGGCGCTCCATCACTACGGCAAACATCACCCTGAAGCCGAAACGAAGCTGCGCGCGGCGCATCAGGCTTTGGTGGATTTGCTGCGAGCGGCCCCGGAGCGCGCATTTGTGCAGCTCACACCCTATGCGTTTGAACACCGCAGTCAAAACATCTGGGAGCCGGTAGGCCTTTTTGAAGCGGTGCCGTACAACATGTTCGCCGCAGGTGTACGCAAGATCGCTTTTGAGCCAGGCACCACCGAAGAAGAACTGCGCGCGCTTGCTGAAGTGATGTTGCTCGATCCAAACCGCGATCTGCTCCCTGAAGACGACGTTGCGGCCGCGCTTTGGGAAAAACAGCTCGGGCACATCAAGTGTGACGTTTTAACGATTTTTGCCGAGGGTGATGCTCTTGAGCGGGAGAGCTTTTTTGCCGAGGCCGACGAGCTTGAAGCCGAAGCTCGGCGAACCTCGGAAGAACGCTCCAATCGACTTGAAGCAATGGCCATGAACGTGGACACCGACGAAAACGCGGTGCTCGCGGCCAAGCGCGCGGCAAACGCTCTCGCATTGGATCCGGCGGCCCGCGCGGCATTGGGTACACAACTCGTTCTCGCCTCGGATCGATGGACGGAGCGCTACATGGATGCGCTGATCGATGCGATCTTGACCGCGCGCCGTGAGGGTACACTGTCGTTCGTTTCGGAGCCCCTGGCTGAATCCATGCGCGACCTTGCGCTTGGAAAACGTGCGGACACCGCGCTTTCAATGTGGGACACGCTTGTGCACACACTTGAAACGCGCGCCCCGAGCGATCGTGATTTGGGCCGCGATCTTACGCGCGCAATGTTCGGCACCGAGGCGTTGCGCCATCTGCTGAAAGAAGTATCGCAGCGGCACGACGCGGCGCACTTTCCACCCGCGTCGGGAATTCCCGGTCCCACCTCACCGAGCCTTGTTCCGCCTCCTGTGAGTCAACTCACACCCAGCGGGCGCACTGGAAACCCGCTTGATCAGCGCATGCTGTCAAACATCGAACTCCTTCGGATCGCGGAGCATCTGACAATCATCTTGCAAGTGGTCGATCCGTCGTCGTGTGAAGTGATCGCACAGGCATTGCCGTGGCTCGCGCACGACGGCGTTCGGCGCGCATCGTATGAAGCAATTGAGCGCTCTCTTTCGGGCAACGAAGATCGCATCGCCGATGTTGTGCTCACGTTTGAACCCGATGTTGCTCGGCCGATCTTGAAAATGCTCGCCGCATCACCGCGGGAAGAAGCCAAAGCGGCTTTGCAGAGAATCGCGCGCTCCAAAAATCCGGCGTTGCGGTGTGAAGCGGTCGCCCACGCGGCTCGAAATGCCGATGAACTTCGCGATGAGTTGATGAAACTCACCGAAGCGGAAGACTCAGAAGTGCGCTTCGCGGCATTGCGTACACTTGCGGCTCACAAAGTGCGTGCCGCGGGCCCGCTCCTGGTAAAGCGAATTTCAGATCCAACCTTTCAATCGGTATCGCCCGCCGAGCAGCGTGAGCTTCTCGAAGCGCTTTTCGCATTGCACCCGCTGCGCGGTGAAACGCTCGCCATCGAGATTGTCCAAAAACACGGCATCATGCCGGATGAGTCGCTGGATGTAACTCGGCAGATCTGCGCCGAACTGCTCGGGCGTGAGTCAAAAGCCGACGACGCGCTCACAGCGGTTCTCGAAGCGGCAAAGCGACGTTGGTGGAATGGGCCCGCGCTTCGCGACACCGCCCAAAAGGCGGCGGAGCGAATTGCTCAGAAACTCGGTAAACCCCTTGCGAAAACGGGAGAGGCGACGTGAGCGATTCGTCCAACCCCGCGCCGCGCGATACGCTGATCCCCGGCAGTTCGCGCATGTCAATTGCGGGCGAGAGACCGAGTGAACTACCGCCCGCATCGCGCACAGGCCTGGATGTTCTCGCCAACAATCAAGGTGATTTGCCGAGGAGACGCGACGCGCGGGACGCCGGGACTGAAGTTGTCAGCGCGCTGTTTCGTCTGGTCAAACTCTCCACAATGCACACCACAGACAACCAGGCTGTTGTGCAAAAAGTGGAGGAAATGGTCGAAGCGGTGCGCAACTACGGTGCGCGCGCCGGTCGAAACGTTTCTGTGCTTTTTCTCGAAGACACGGTGTTAATCGGCGGCCTCTTATTGCAGGCCAATCGCTCTCAATACGACTGTGCGAGAGAACTGGGCACCTTGCTCGGCAAACTCGGTGTTACCGAAGTGGGTATTTCAAAAGAAGCCCGCGCCGCCGACTTTTATGCACTCGCCACGGCTCTCGCCGAAGCGCTGCGAGGGCCACGCGGAACACGCATTGCGGAGCGGCCCACTCCACGTGTGCGCCTGCGGAGTGCGAGTCCGCTCGCATTGAGAAAGGACGCCACCGACAAACTCGACCCGTTGCGGAGTGCGGCCAATGCGTACGCATCGGCGTGCGTTGTCATGCGCCGCCTGTATGACTCGCTGGGAAAGGGGCAAGTCGCATTGCCCCACCGGGTAAAACGCGTCGCGCAACGGCTTGTGGATCTTTCCGCGGGTGAAATGCCTGCCTTTTTGGGTGTGACAGACGCAAAACGCGGAGCGCACGATGAAGCGCAACGCGCGGTGAATGCGGCCATTATCACCCTCGCGATGGCTCGCCAAATCACTTCAGAGCCCGTGCTTCTGTCGCGACTTGCCATGGCGGCTCTCCTGTTTGATGTCGGCCGCTTTCACGTGGCCGGCGCATTTCCCGGCCCCGGACGCATGGTGCCAAAGTTGGGCGCGGAGCAGGAAAAGGCTGTTCCCGCTGCGACAGCCATGTTGCTGACCGCAATGGGCCGAGTGAATGAACCGAGTGTGATGCGCACGGTAATGGCCTATGAGGCTTGTTCTGTGGGCGCCGGCATCTCAACAACAACGTTGTATTCAGGCGCTCGCAGCCCAACTCTACAGGCTTGTTTAATCGCTGTTGCCCGCGCGTATGTAGATGCGATTTCATCCCAGCTCGGAGTCTTGGCCCGCACCGCGGATGACGCTGTAGCCGAGTTGAGTGCCCGCTTTTCTGACAACCTCGGCAAAACCTCTCTTCGCCTTCTCATCGGCGCTTTGGGTTTTTTCCCTTCTGGAACCCTGGTTGAACTTTCCACCGGAGAAGTGGCGGCGGTTGTTGAAACTCCGGTGGATCCGGCGCTCTACTCACTTCCAAGAATACGAATTGTGCTTGACATGGCAGGTCACCCAATTGACCCGCCCACGGAGGTGGATTTAGCCAACCCCGACCCGGACGAGCCTGCCCGTCAGATTCGCAGAGTGGTTACCAACAATGCGGCCGACGTGGCGCCGGTTTCGGTGCGGGCTCCCATCTCTGTGCGCTCGTCGTCGATACCCACTCATTCGTCTCAACGGACCGCTCCCTCCCCTGCTACGCCGCTGCCTCCCCGCTCTCGGCGCGATCCGGTTTTGCCGGCGGCGATCACCTTGGCACCGGGTAAGGTTGAGCGCCAAACGGTGAGCGGAGACCTCGACAACGCGTGGGACTCGCGGGCGCTCGCACCACCCCCGCCCCCGGTCATCTCCGACATTCCACCCCCCGATTCCACCCTTGAATCGGCGCAGGATCCATCCTCAGAGCGAAATTCTAATCCGCTGTCCATTTCAGACATTCCAGTTGTGGGAGTGGGAGCACCGGCCATGGAGGTGGACCGCCCGTCGGCACCTTCCGATATTCGACTCACGCCCATTCCGCTCGGTATAAAACCAACTGAACCAGCGCGTGCGGTGACGCCGGCCCGCACCACGGAGCTGACACCACAAACCCCGTCCGCGCGACCTGTTCGGGTTATTGCGATTGACCCACCCGTCGCCAAAACCCCCGTTCCACCTGCGGAAAACAAGGATGAAACGGACGATCTGACGCGCGCGTACACTCACGAAGAGGCGGCGCTTGCGGAGTCAACCCGCGATGTTCAGGCGGCGCCGTCTGAGCAAACCCCGCCTCCTCAGTCTACCCGTCAGATACCTTTTGCCGCACCCGAGCCGGCGCCCGCGCCTCCAAGGCCGCAGCCCACCGCGCAGGGCACCTTCGCGAAGACTCCGTTTGTACACCTCTTGGTGTATATTCTCGATCAGGGTTTGACCGGCACAGCAAGCTTTTTTCTCGACGAAGAAACAAGTCACGACATCTACTTTGAAGGTGGAGTGCCGGCGAAGATCAAAACCGCCACACCGATCTGGCCGCTCGACCGCGTGCTTGTGCGAATGAATGCAATTGCCGAGTACAAACTCGCGGACGCTCTCCTTGAAGTGTCGCGAACGCGGATGTTGTTTGGCCGTCATCTGGTGGCGAAGGGCCTCTGTTCGCGCGAAATAGTTCTGACCGCGCTTCGCCGGCAGCTTGTACTCAAGCTTGTGAGCATGTGTGAACTTCCAGCCGAAACGCGGTATGCCTTTTATTCGGGGGTGAACCTAATTGAAAACTACGGCGGACCTGAACTGCTCAGGAGCGAACCCCTCGCCACGATCATGGCGGCTGTTCGAGCGTCGGCGGGCAATGCAGCGGCCGAATCTACCCTCGCCCGAATCGCGCGTGCTCCACTTGGAATTGTGGCCCAAGCCGACGTTTCAAGGTTTGATCTGATGCGGGAAGAAATGGCCGTCTGTGACCTCCTGCGCGCCAAACACCTCAAGTTGAGTGAGGTGCTCGCCGCGGGAGTTGCAACGGACATTGTTGTGAAGCGCGTTGTGTACGCACTCGCGATCACGCGGTATCTGGACCTCGGGGTGGCGCAAAAGCCGCCGGTTGCCTTGCAACCTACCCATGTTCCCACCGAGCGACCACACGCCGATTTTTCACGAGGTGCCGCGGGCTAAAACGGCTCCCAATGTGGCCATTGCCACCGCCCCACCGGTGCCCAAGACCGAAGCAGCCGAAGCGGTTCGCCGAGCACCTGCCGCACCTACCCACGGAACCGCCGAGCCGCCCCGCGCCCCGGCAACACCCATTCCACCTGCCGCGAAACAGGCAGTCGCGCCCTCACCCGCCGGCGCCAAGCCGGCACCGCAGGATCACGCAGCCCGCCGCGCTGAAATTCAGGCGCGGGTTTCTACCATTGAAGATGAAAATTACTTTGAGGTGTTGGGTATACAAAAAGAAGTGACAGGCGAAGAAGTTAGAAATGCGTATTTCGGTCTCGCAAAACGTTGGCACCCCGATCGAACTCCACCTGAACTGTCCGATCTGAAACCACTTGTGGCCAGGGTATTTGCGAGGATCGGTGAAGCGTACTCTGTTCTTGGGGACGCTGAAAAACGAGGTACGTATGTGGCCTCGCTTACCAACCCCACGCGCGCCCGAGGCGCGGCTGAAGAAGAAAAGGTTGTCAGGGCAGTAAACGCCGCGCTTGAATTTCAAAAGGCCGAGGCGTTGCTGCGCAAAAACGATCTGGACGGTGCCGAGCGACACGTGCGACTCGCGGCGGACGCCGATCCGGGGCAGCCTGAGTACACAACACTTTTGGCATGGGTAACAGCCCTAAAACGGGGTGAACCCAAAGATTTTAATGCTGCCGGACACAGCCAGCATTACGACGATCTGATTGGTATGCTTGACGAGGTGTTGCGAGGGGATCCGCGGTATGAACGGGCGCTCTTTTATCGCGGAACGCTTCTCAAGCGTGTGGGGCGCGAGGATAAAGCGATCCGCGACTTTCGGTTGGCTGCGGAACTCAACCCGAAAAATATCGACGCCGCGCGCGAAGTGCGCCTCTGGGAAAAGCGCAAACGCGATAAAGGGGAGAAAGACGACGGCGGTGGACACGGTCTTTTTGGTAAGTGGTTTAAGCGCTAGTGCACCGATTCCGTAGAACTGATGGGTTCAGATGAATTGCAGCAAGGGTTCGTTGCTTTATCAACTCGGTGCACTAGGGCCGCGCCTGCGCGGCCGGGGTGTGGGGCGAATGCCCCACGGAAACAAAACTAGTACCGCGATTTCGAGCGCTGCGAAGCAGCGGCAATCAACCCATCGGGTTGATTGAATCGCGGTACTAGAGCACCGAATAGGTTGATTCCGTAACCAAACAGATAGTTTAGTTGTGTACTCAAACAGGCAAAAGCGAGGCAGAAACGTCAGGCCCGAAGCTCCCACCGCGTGACAGACACCCAGTTCGGATCGCTACGTTCTGGGCCCGCGAGGTTCGCTCTTGATCTGTACGCGTCTCGCGCTGAATGGGGCCCACCCGACTCGCGGGTCGCGGGGCCCCTACCCCACGCCACCGCTCAAACATGGCGGTCCCCCCATTCATCGCTCGTTCGCGCACAGATCACTCGCTCTCTTTACCCCAAAAGGGGGATTGGGGAGTGAGTGACCATTGCGTGATTGAGTGTTGCGGCGAGGGCCCCATTGCGCCCTGCGGCAGGGTAGGGCCCCGGCCGCGGCGCATTGGGTGGGAAGCCGCAACACGAGACATGCAATGGTCACGAGCGACCCGTGCGGGGAGCGAGGGCGCGAGCCCTCGCTCCCTGGGTAAAGAAAGCTAGAGCACCCCGAGATTGTTAAAGATTTTCAATATTCACAAATTGCTGAGTTCATTCGCGATTCAAGATGATCGGTGCTCTAGCTACCTCCTTTTCCGGGCTCAACTGCCACTCACGAACGTGCACTCGACGCAATCCGGCAGCCACCGTCAGGTGGGTATCCATGGCATGGTCAATGAGCAATACTACCTGTGTGACGGCTCTTCCAACTTCCAATTCCACCTCAGAATCCGCGAGAACTTTTCGAGTGCTCAAAAGCGATCGTATGGTAGGGTGGGGCGGTGAGACTGCTTGCTTCGGTGATCATTGCCGGCGTGTGGCTTTGGCCCAAAACACTTTTGGCTGAAGCCTGAGGCGCCTGAAGCAATCCCAACCTGCCGGTCGGCGGGTCGATCACCAGCGCGGTTGTGCCGGGAAGAGTGGACGTGCGCCTCGGCGCCTCAGTCGCTTACGGCATTGCCGAACATTTGGCGGAGTGCCCGGATCTGGGCCCGGAATGTTACGGTCCAATTGCCCCTACCCCATATTACCATCGGGTGGAGCTTTGGGCATCTGATATCAACTTAGATGTTTCGTACGGGGTCACATCCTGGTTTGCCGCCGAGGCGCGGCTTGCGCTCCGCATTGTGGACACGACACCAACGTACAGCGAGTTGGATGGGTCGCCCAAACTTGTACCCAACGACATTCATCACCATGACAGAACGCTCGCCGGGCCGGGAGATCCGTGGATTACAGCTCGTTTTGGGGGCGCTTTTGGCAAGTTGACAACGGCAGCGCGCGTGGGTGTTTCACTGCCCCTCGGCAGCACCGAACCCAATCCGTATACCCTCGCCCGCGACGGAAGGTGGCATGAACACACTCAACTCGGCTCTGGAACAGTCATCCCAATTATTGGATTTGGCCTGAGCTACAATACTGAATCTGTTGAATTGGCACTGTCGGCAATTGGTTTTTTCAGCCTCTCAACAAATGGGTACGGCTTTCGCGCGCCGTCGCGTTTTTTTGCGGGATTGCGTGGGAGTGTACCCCTGCTCAAGGGTAGACTTGCACCCATTGCCACATTTGATGTGGCCCACGAAAGCAACGAAATGTGGGACGGTTTGCCCGGACTTGAAGGCAATTCTCTCCGAACTGATTTGCTTGTCGGGTTGGGGTTGTCTTTTGAGTTTGTAAAAGACTTCAGGGCCGAAGTCATTGCCAGAGGAAGAGTCGCGCGATTCTCGGAGGGTGTCTCGTTTGATACCCCCGGCTTCATCCAAGCGAGCGTGGCCACGCATTTTGACACTGCGGGCAAATAAGTAGTGGATCGCGTGGGCATTCGCATAGGTGCCCGGAGGCCAACGTCCTCGGCAAATGATCTCCTACCGCTTCGGCGACTATTCTTGTACAATGCCGCCAACCTTTAGCAACGGATGTTCTATGCGCCGCGTATCGCTTTTTTCGTTGATGTTTATGGGAGCCTTCCTTGGAACCGCTTGTGAAGCAGGGTCGGGCAGTAACAATGTCGGCGGCGGCGGGCAGACCGCCGGCACCGCAGGCTCGCAGGGCGGCAACGGCGGTCAAGGTGGAACGTCGAATGTGGGCGCGGGCGACATCGGCGGTGATTTCACCGTGGGCAGCGGCGGATCGCAGCAGGGCACTTGTCCTCAGGTCGACGGGGTGGACGACGACAATGACGGTTTTCTCGACGGCGAAGACTGCAACGAGTGTGATGCCAACGTCAATCCGGGCGCGGTTGAAACCATTGCCGAACCTGACATGAATGGTATGACGCCTGAACCGGCCGATGAAGACTGCGACGGTATGGTAGACAACGTCGCGCCCGCATGTGATGCGGGCCTCGCTGTAGCCGACTCCAATCCCATGTCAGGTGCCAAAGCAATTGAGCTTTGTCAACAGGCCTCAACAGCCGATAAAAAGTGGGGCGTGCTTGAGGCGGGGTATGTTCGGGCAGATGGTACAAATGCCATTCCACCCAACGCGCTCCAGTGGGGTATCAAACCCAAGTTTGGTCAAAACGTAAACCCCCAGGGTGGAGATCGCATGTTGGTTCTCTCCGCGGGGTATGCGCGTGACACCGCCGACGGCGATGCGTGCGGCTCTACCACCTGCGTTGCCAACTTTGGAGGGAATCCACCTCCCGGCTTCCCCCAAGATGTTCCCAACTGTTCGGGCAGCACATCGATCAACGACGACGTAGCGCTTCAACTCAAGATCAGAACCCCCAAAAATGCAACGGGGTATAAATTCAACTTCAAGTTCTACTCGTTCGAGTTTCCTGAATGGATCTGTACGTCGTTTAACGACCAGTTTATTGCCCTCGTCAATCCCGCCCCAATGGGTTCAATCAACGGTAATATTTCGTTTGATAAAAACACCAATCCGGTAAGCGTCAACATCGCGTTTTTCGACGTGTGTGATCCCGCCAGTCAAAGCATGTGGGCCCAATATTGCGGCGGTGGCTGCCCGCCTGTTCCAAGTCCGTATTGCCCTTCGGGCACGGCCGAGTTGATTGGTACGGGCTTTAAAGAGTGGGATTTGGGCTCGTACGCCGGTGGAACAAGCTGGCTCCAAACGCAGGCCCCCGTGAAGGGCGGCGACGTGATCACCATTCGATATGCCATTTGGGACACGGGCGATCAGGCCCTCGACTCCACAGCTGTCATCGACAACTTCCAGTGGATTGCAAACGGCGGCACTGTCAACGTCAATACGGGTGAAATTCCCGACCCGAAGTAGGGAGTATCTTCAACCTGCTGCGCGCCCCGCCGACGCGTCCTCGCGGAGCTTCCGGTGCTCAAATACCCAGCTATGTTCCGCTCCGGGATCTCACTCAGATGCGTGATCGGGGCTGCTGTTCCGCCGTTTTCTTGGCATCGCCCCGCAGCTCGTTCACCATGCCGTTATGGTGAAGTTCGAACGACGCAAATCCCGCAGTACCTACCGTTCAGAAGCCATGCGGCTTTACCTTGAAGCCAACGCCGCACGGGCGGGGGTGCGGACGGTTGTATTGTCAGATGCGGACGGCCTTCTCGTCGGCGGCATCGGCGATGTAGACTTGGAGGTATTGGCCGCCATTGGCCCCTTGTTTGTCACGGGTAACTCCGCCTCCCTTGCCCAGCACGAAAACTTGATCAACTCGGTGGTTCAAAACCACGACCTCTACGCGTCTCGCATTGAGATCGCCGGGCAGACATTTGTCCTCACTTCTCTCGGCGCCCGACTGCCGGAACAACGCCGAGCTGAGCAAGCGTTTAATCGCATTTTCAATAGCGCATCTTAGGAACTCCGTGATCGCCGTGCCTC
The DNA here is from genome assembly GCA_016712345.1 of Polyangiaceae bacterium. Classification (GTDB taxonomy): domain Bacteria; phylum Myxococcota_A; class Polyangia; order Polyangiales; family Polyangiaceae; genus JADJRH01. Next base: position 3,912,553 of record JADJRH010000001.1, on the reverse strand, counting down.
CCTGTTGATGACGACGCGTCAGGCATCGAGACATTTCAGGTCATTGCGAGCCGGCTGAAGTTACCTTCAGGTTGAATGGGGCCGCGAAGCGCACTCCCGGACAACTCCGTGGTGAAGAAGCTGAAGTGGCAGCGAGTTGCCGGGCATCACAAAAATATTCACCCCCGCCATTTTTTTTTGGAACTTAGGCGAACCGTCCTTTTCGAATACCGAAAGGCGCGTTTTGTCCGCGTTCAAGGCTTTTTTGCGCGCCGAGATCGCCGCTATTTTACGCGGTATTGGGAGAAGTGTACCCATGAAGTCTTCGCTTTCAGAACGGGTAGAACCCGGCACATTGACTTCGGTGATGGCGACGGCAGGCAGTGTACAGAGCAGGACAAAGGCTCTGAGAGTGGGCCTGGTCCATAAGGGTAAGGTTGTCGATGAGAGAGTGATCGACCCGGGTAAGTCGGTCACCGTGGGGCCCAACGAAAAAGCGACTTTCGTGATTAACGATCGCTCCCTTCCTCCCAATTTCAAGCTGTTTGAAAGCCATAACGGCACCTTCAGGTTGTGTGTAACCGCCCCGATCGTTGGCAAAGTGGTGCAGGATGGCGGCTCGGTTGAGTTCGGTAGTTCTACTCACATTTCTACCCAGTCCATCGACCTGAAACCGGACGCACGCGGCAAACTGACAATTGGTGAGCACGTTGTTCTTTTTCAACTTGTAATACCAACGCCGCCGCTTGGAAAACCGGCCCTCCCTGAGAGTGTCAAGTCGAGCGCAACCGATGTGGACTGGCGAACAAGTATGATCGCCGCATTTTCATTTTTGTTCCACTTTGGCGCGGTTGGGACTGTCTACTCAGATTGGATGGATCCGGTCGTGGACGATGAAGTGGACACCGCTCAACTGATCGAGTCGGTTCGAAATCTACCCGCCCCGCCTCCGCTTGAGCGACCGAAAGAAGAAACCAACACCCCACAGGCGGCCAACTCGGCACAAGCGGCGGCAAAACCGGCCTCCGGTGGAGGTCGCGCCGTAACCGCGGGTGCAGCGGGCGGCGGCGGCGGTGGCAAAATGGGCGACAATCGAGCGCATCAGATCGCAAGTCAACTGCAGGGGCTTGAGGTGGCAATGCTGACGGCGTTAAACAGCCAGCCCGGCTCGGCAACGTCGTCGGTGTTGAGTCAAAGCGGTGACCTTCCCATGGGCTTGCTCGACAAGGCGGCGGCATCTGCCATGGGAACAAAAATGGGAGGTCCGGGTGGATTGGACTTGGGTGGAACCACCGGGACTCCCATTAGACCGGGTCAAATTGCGCGTGGAATTATTGGTAATGAAGGTTCAATTGGCCCGGCTACTGCCGGCAGCGGGGGCCCTGTAAGACCACCATCAGGCGGAGTGGCAACCTCACCGCCCACGGTAATCAACGATGAGTTGCCCGGTGCCTCGCGGGTCGTGGCTGGGATGACCCCAGGGTTTAGGCGTTGTTATAACGCGGGACTTACCAACGAAGACCCCACTATGAAGGGCACCGTGCGCGTGACAGCCAAAATCGGCCCCAACGGCGAGGTTACTTCCGCCACAGCTTCGGGCGGTGGAACCCTCTCTGCCACAGTGATTGGCTGCATTCGAAATCGTGTGGCAAGTGCTCAGTTTGATCGACCCGCCAACGGCAGCGCTGTTGTGATCATCCCTGTTTCGCTCTTTACCCAGTAACCCAATCAACGTTGATTGATATCGTTGACGATACGGCCGTCGCTCATAACGATTTGACGCGACGCCCGCTCGGCAAACGTGTGTTCGTGCGTCACCATCACAATGGTAATGCCTTGTTCGCGCACGAGCTTTTCGAACGCTTCCATAACCAAGATGCCATTTTTAGAATCGAGGTTGCCGGTGGGCTCGTCGGCAAAAACCACCTTGGGATCATTGGCCACGGCCCGTGCAATACTGACTCGCTGCTGCTGGCCACCGGAAAGCTCCGAGGGGCGGCGCTCCAAGTAAGGGGTGAGTCCAATGGAGTCGAGAACGGCAATGGCATGATCTTCGGCCCGGTCCCGCGAGCGCTTTCCTCGGCGGAGCATGGGGATCATGACGTTTTCAAGAACGGTGAACTCAGGCAGCAAAAAGTGAAACTGAAACACAAACCCAAACGCGTTGGACCGTAACTCGGCTCTTTCGTCGTCATCCAGCGTGGTAATGTCGTGCTCTTCAAAAAAAACCGCGCCGGTTGTGGGCCTGTCGAGCGCGCCGAGCAAGTATAGAAGTGTGCTTTTCCCAGAACCTGACAGGCCGGTGAGACTGACGAACTCGCCGGATCGAATGGTAAGGTCAATGCCCAGGAGAACGGGGGTTTTTACCAGTGTTCCAAGTTCACGCCCCAAACCCTGGGCGACAATCACCGGATTGCCGGGTTCGGGCCATGGCAGCCGAGGGTGATAGTGGGGCTTTGAATTGGGCGTACCAACGGATACCGGTCCGCCGGAGGTATGATCCTCGATTGCGGGAGGTTTCATGCGGGCTACCCAATCTGACCGCGAAGCACGTCTACAGGCTCCACTCGCGACGCTCGCAACGCGGGAATTAAGCTTGCGAGGATACCCACGGCGAGCGCGAACAAAGCACCGTACACGTAGAACTTGGGGTCGTCGTATACCATAAAGGTTTCACTGCGAACCAACCCCTCCTGCTTGATCTTGAGTGTACCCAAGAATGCAACGAGGTAGTGGCCTCCGATGTCACCCACAACAGCCCCAATTGCGGCGATAATGGCGCCTTGCAATAGAAACATGAGCAAGATGTCATTTCGCTTAAATCCAACGCTCCGCAAAATGGCAATGTCGCGGGTTTTCTGCAAAACAATCATGATCTGAATGGCGAGAATGCCAAAACCGCCCACCGCCAAAATGGCCCCGACAACAAACGAGATGATCATGTTTTGCTGCTGAAATAGGGCCAAAAAGTTTGCATTGGCTTCCTGCCAACTCTCAGCGTCGTAACCAAAAGAGCGCTCTACCACTTCACGCACTTCAGAGGCGGTGTTTTCATCTCGAAGCTTCATTTCAATTTGGCCCACAATATCGGGCTTGCCGAGAAGAATCTGAGCGGTTCTAACCGTCACGTACACTCGGCGGTTATCAATGGGGGGAAGTGCGGCGTCGAAAATGCCCACGACTTTGAGGTTCATTGTGGGGCCCAGCGCGGCTCCGCACCGAACCACGTCACCGACTTTGACCCCAATTCATTCGCGACACCAATGCCAATGATCATGGCGTCTGCGGATGCTGCCAGTGCGCGGAAGCTCCCTGATTTACAAACTGGGAGATGGGTGTAACCTTGTCCTGTTTAAAAGGGTCAATTCCGCGCAAATCGACGGGATATTGCTTTGCACCAACAGCCAACACAGCCGACCCGGCGAGAGACGCTGCGGCCCCAACAACACCGTCCATTTGTTCAACAGCGCGCACAATTTCAAACGGGCGATTAATTCGCAGTTGGCGATCGCTCGGTGTTTCATGCGAAACGTTCGTCACCACAAAGTCTTTGCTATACCGCGCCAAGATGGACGGGAGCGGTCTGAGCTGCTTGTCGCGAATGGTGACGTGGGGGCTCACTTTAATAATGTTGATTAAGAACTTTTGCTGAAACCCTTGCATAATGCCGTTAATGGTAATGAGCGTTAAAACGCCCAAAAGCACACCGAGCACGGCAATGCTGTTAAGGAGTTTGCGCTCCCATAACTGGCGCAGCGCCACAAAAAGAACGGTGCGGTTCATTTCACCGCCGGGGCTGTTTTTGTGTTGGCTTCAGGCACAGGCTGTAGTCGATTGGGCTCCTTTTGAGTAACCGAAACTCGACTGCCCTCTTGCACTTTGTCTTGCCCTTCAATCAATACAAGTGCTCCGTCGTTTAACCCACTTTCAACTTCAACGCGGAGCAAGTCACGAATGCCTACTTTTATGGGCACTTTGTTAACGCGATTGCCATTGACGAGCCACACAAAACCGTCGGCTTCGGCCTCTGTCGGGGCAAGCAACACTCCGTCTTTTTGCCCAACAACAATGTTCACCTCGCCGCTCATTCCGCTGCGCAACCCCGAGGGCGGCTTGTCGAGCTGCACTTTTGCCAAGAAGCTTTTTCGTTCGCGATTGGCATCCGGCAATATTTCAAACACATGACCTGAAAAAATCTCTCTTGGGAAGGCGTATAAACTGACTGCCACTTTTGAACCGGGCTTTTCACCGGCGGGTTCATTCACTTTGGCAACGTCGGCCTCATCAATAGCCACTTCAAGCACAAGACGTGAAGTGTCACCCACTTTGAAAAGTGTTTGGTTGACGGTGATCACCTCGCCAATCTCAACCTGCTTGGTGAGAATGACACCGTCGATAGGCGCCCGAACCTCTGTGTCGGCAACGCGGCTTTCAAGCGTTTTTACCTGTGCGGCCTGGCGCGCGGCATTGGCGGACAAGTCAATTCGAAGTGCCTTTTGTTGGGCCTCATTCGCGGAAAGGGTGGCTTGGAGTTGAGCCACTCGGGCTTTGGCGCGATCAACTTCGGAAGTGGCAACTGCTCCACTTTCAAGCAGCTTTTCAAGACGGGTTGCATCTTGGCGGGCCATTGCGAGATCGGCCGAAATGGCCGCCGCCTGCGATTTGAGGGCCTCGAGTTGAGGTGCGGCAACTCCTCCTTGAGCTGAAGCGGCATTGAGGTCGACCTTGCCTCGTTTCAGTTCCAGCGCGAGTTGAGGGTTGTCAATGCGGGCAATGAGATCGCCTTTTTTAACGCGATCCCCTTCTTTGACGACAATTTCAGAAATGCTACCCGACGTTTTGGCCTTTACCTGAATGCGGTCGTCGGCCTCGACGGTGCCTGTTGCGTACACCGCATCGATCGCGGAGCCGCGCACAACGGGCATGGCGACAACACCAACAGGTTTGAGGCGCGAAAGCAGCATTGGAACCGCAATCGCCAAAACAATGGCCACCACCACAATGCGCGAAAGGTTGCGTCTGAAAAAGCCCTTGCGCCTGACCTGGGGAGCCGACGGCGAAAGCTGCGTCATGGCTAAGAGCTGATAGGGTAGGACTTCGAACGCGTAAAGCGAAAGCAATGCTGGTCAGTTGGCGGCGAAACGTTCTGACGAAGCGCGGATCACTTTTCGTAGCAGGCTTTGGCGCCCGGAGCTTCACCACAGCCGGTGGATCCGGCACTTTCACACAGACCGCATCCAGACAGCCAGTCGAGCAATGTTTGTTTTTCGGTGTCTGTGAGAGTGTCACCGATGGGCATGAATCCCGACTCAATGTGTGACTTCGCTATGCGAAAGCGGGTTTTGATGCCGTTGCAGTCTTGTTCGTGAAAACGTTCGCACGCGAGAAGGTCAATCGGCGCGCCGTTTAAGTGATCTGCATTGTGACAATTGAGACATTTGGCCTGGAGAATTGTGTACACATCACACGGGAAGTCGCCCGATGCCGGCTCGTCCGAGCACATGTCCACGGTGCCGCCGGTGCCGCCGGCACCACCGGATCCGCCGTTTGCGCTGGTTGGCCCGCCACCCGTACCTTGGCACGCGCCGTAACAGACACTTTCGAGTTCGGCGTTGCACCCCGACAGGGTGATTGCCAACAACCATGAAAAAGCGAAAAGCGGTGAAAACGAAAGAGCCTGTTTGGGCGCGCGCATTAAGCCAATGTCCAACATCGGGGGCAGCGGCGTCAACGTGTGGCTACTTTCTCAGCTTTTGCGCCATTTGCGCGCCAAGCTCGGCGGAGCGTTGAGCCGCAGCTTCAACAGCGTCGATCAATGTGCGGCGCAGACCGCCCGATTCGAGCGTGTGGAGGCCGGCGATCGCCGTGCCTCCGGGGCTTGTCACCATGTCTTTTAAACGACCGGGATGTTCACCTGTTTCAAGTTGCAGTTTGGCCGCGCCGTACACGGTCTGCGCGGCGAGAAGCAGCGCGACATCGCGACCGAGGCCCACTTTCACACCACCGTCGGCGAGCGCTTCAATCATGACCATGACGTACGCGGGCCCACTGCCTGACAGGCCCGTTACGGCGTCGAGCAAACTCTCATCCAGAACAACCGAGCGCCCAACGGCTGAAAACAAGGCTTTTGCAACCTCAATATCCGTTTTTTGCGCGTGGGTTCCCGGTGCAATGGCTGTGGCCCCGGCAAGAGCAATGGCCGCGGTGTTGGGCATAGTGCGCACAACGCGTGTTCCATCAGGCAATCGGGCTTCAAGCGCTTCAATCGGAATGCCGGCGGCAATGGAGATCACCAGATCGCCGTCGCGAATGCCGGATGCGATCGGCGCGAGAATGCGATCCACAATTTGGGGCTTTACCGCAATGACAATCACGTCGGCCCATTCGGCAACAGCCGCGTTGTCTTCGGTGACTTCAATGCCGAAGCGCGTGTGCAACTCGTCACGGCGAGCCTCGTTTACGTCGCTTGCGCGCACCGCACCTGCATCTACCGCGTGTGAAGAGAGCATTCCACGGATGAGGGCGGATGCCATGTTTCCGCCGCCGATAAAGCCTATTTTTCGAGCCGAAAGAGATGCGGAGGGAGTGGACATGGGTGGACCTTACTTCGGATTGGGGTCACCGAGTCTCACGAATTTGATGCCGCGCTCACGCAGAAGCGGCACCGCCTCTATGACGCCTTCGGCGGTGGCTCCGCTTGGATGATTCATGTGCAAAAGCACAATGGAGCCGGGGGTTGCTTTGAGTAAGGCGTTCTTCACCTGAGCGCGCGAGAAGCCGGTTCCGCCGTCACCGTTTACGGCAAAACCGGCGGCTTCATAGCCGAGCGCATTGGCAATCTGCAAACACACGTCATCGAAATAGGCGGTTCCCGGTCGGTAAAAATGGGGCTTTTGTTTTGTAACCGCAAACACGGCGAGCGCGCCGTTTGTTATCTCGTCAACGGCCTCCGAAGCGTTGCGCGTACCGCGAATGTCAAATGCGGAGCGGCCTGTGACAGAGCACGGTCGATGGGCGCTGCCGTGGTTTTCGATCTCAAAAAGGGGCTCGGCGGCAAGCGCAGCGGCGATTGTGGGGTGAGCTTTGATCCACTTGTTGGTGAGAAACAATGTGGCGTTCACGCGCTCGCGACGGAGAAATTCGATCAACTCCGAGTCGTATCCGTCGCCGCCGGGGCCTCCACACGCATCAAAAGTGAGGGCCAGCGCAGGTTCTTTTGACGCGACGGTCGTGTGTACACCGGCGATGTCCATTCCCCACGCGCGCGGTTTTCTGCCTGCGTACTCGGAAAGCACGCGGGCTTTTTCAGCGGCCGGATCCGCGAGAGGAACGGGTTCATCCGACGCAGATGCGTACACAGTCGGCGGTGGAAGTGGGCTTGTCTTCGGAGCCGACGCAGATCGAAATGGCGGCGAAACGGGGCTGGGCGGTTCAGAGGAAGGCGCGCTGGGGCCGGTGCACCCGGCAATGACAAGCGCGGCAACCGCCAAAACGAAACGCACTTCTCGGTCGTATCGCGAGAGCGGCACGGTTTACAGTCCAACGCGCTCGCGCTACGTACCCGCCGTCATGGCGGCCAGCCCAAAACCGAACGGCGATCGCGTGGTCGCACGAAACCGCCGCGCGAGTTTCGACTACGACCTAGGCGATAAGTTTGAGGCGGGCCTCGTGCTGGTTGGCACCGAAGTAAAAATGCTTCGAAGCGCCGCGGCGGATCTCAGCGACACGTACGTTTCAATCGAGCGCGGCGAAGCGTTTTTGAACGGGTTGAAAATTCCGCTTCTTGAAGGCGCCGCGTTTGGCCACGCAACCGAAAAACGCGCTCGCAAGATGTTGCTTCACGCAAAAGAGATCGAAACGATCGGTCGCTCAATTCAGCGCGAGGGGATGACGTGTGTGGCAACGCAGCTCTATTTCAAAAACGGTCGAGTGAAGGTTGAAGTGGCGTTGGCGCGAGGCAAAAAACACGCTGACAAGCGTGAGAGCATTAAACAAAAAGACGCTGAACGTGAGGCGAAACAAGCGATCGCGCGCGGACGACGGGGCGACTAGCCATGAGCATTCGGTGGAACAAGGCGGGCACGGCGGTCGTGCTCGAAGCGGTCGATGATCGGGTGACGGTGCTTTCCACAATCCCGTCTGCGCCCGGCTCCAGAATTGAAGGCTCGGTGCCGTCGGGAGCCGCCGTTCGCCTCAAAGTGTCTCGGTGCAAAGCGGAGGGCGAAGGCTTTCGAATCGAAGGAAAACGCCTTGATGCAACGCGATCCGTTCGCGATGAGGTGGCGGCCCTCATTGCCGCGCAGTGAGAGCGCCACTATTCTCCCAACTTCATGAAAATCGCCCAGCGCCCGCGCGTCATTATTCGCGATTGCCGAACCTACGACGTTCAAAAAATTCGGCAGATTATCCGAGAAGGGCTCGACGAGCTGGGGCTCGAACCGTCGGGGCGCACGCTGATTAAGCCCAACTGCGTGGCGTCGGGCGACATGTTTTCGAATGCGTACACAAGGCCGGAGTTTCTTGAGGGCGTGATTCTGGGGCTCAAAGATCGCGACCGCGGCAAGGTCAGTGAAATGGCTGTGGGCGAGCGATGCGGAATTACCATTCCCACGCGCCTCGCGTTTGAAGGGGCCGGCTATTACCCGGTGTTCGAACGCACGGGCATCAAGCACTACCACTTCGAAGAAGTGCCTCAGGTGGAGATTCGATACACGCACGCGAAGCGCCTGCGCGACTATGTTTTCACGCCTGAACCGGTGGCCAAGGCCGACTTTTTCGTCAACTGTCCAAAGTTCAAAAGCCACCCGTGGACGACCATCACTTTCTCGATGAAAAACTACATCGGGATTCAAGATGACCGGCATCGCCTCATCGATCACGATCATCGGCTCGATGAAAAACTCGCCGACCTGCAATACATCATTCAGCCGCAATTTATAGCGATTGACGCGATCACAGCCGGTGAAGGGCGGATGCTCACGCCTATTCCGTTTCCGCTTGGGCTTGTGATCATGGGCAACAACCAAGTTGCTTTCGACAGCGTTTGCGCAAGCATCATCGGGCTCGATCCGCTCACAATTCCGCACGTGAAACTCGCGCACGAGCGCGGCTTTGGTCCAACCGATCCGGCGGCCATTGACGTGTCGGGTGACGTAACGCTCGATGAAGCAAAGGCCCGCGCAAAGGGCTTTAAAGTGGGCTTGATCCGCGTTGAAAAATATTTTGAAGGGTCACACATCACGGCTTACGCCGGGCCACCGCCTGAAACGGAGTTAACCGATTATTGCTGGGGCGGGTGCCCGGGTGCGCTTGAAGAAGCGATCGAGATCCTTCGCCTCTACGACAAAGAGTGCGACGAAAAACTCCCGCGCATGCACATTGTGTTTGGCGCCTATGACGGTCCAATTGACGCGAAACCGGGGGAAAAAGTGATCTTCATCGGCGACTGCGCCAAGTTTAGCGGCCGCGCCAACAACGAACTCATCAGCGTGGAGAGCATTTACAAACACCGCTCGACGAAAGACCCGTACCACGCCAAACACGACGACATTTTCGCCAAGATGGTGAGCGTCACGGCCAAACTCACGGCCTCCCGGAACGAATCGCACTTTCGTTTGGGGGGCTGCCCGGTGAGCGTCGCCGAACAGGTGCTCACGCTCGTAACTCTCGGCAAACTCAAAAATCCGTATTTGGCGCCGGATCAAATTGTGGAGTTCAATAAGGCGTATTTCGGATGGCGTGGGGCGCAACTCGCCAATCGACTGCGCGGCCAAAAATACCAGGTGCACGGGCCGTCGGCACGCGGTGAGGCGGCGCCTGAAATGCCCGAGCCTGCGTCACCGCCGGCGGCCGAGTAACATCAGGGGCTCACGCCGGCCGTCTGAGTACACACGGTCAAGTGTACACATAAATAGCGTACACAACCGAACGCGTACACAAGAGAGCAGGCGACCATCGGCCGGGTGGCGTGGATTCCAATACGCGCCGACTGTTTTCTAAAAATCAGCGAACCAACTGAATTTCGACGTGACCGCTCTTCAACGCGTCCTGAAGCACCACTTCAAAGCGTTGCGAATCGACGTTGGCCGCGAGGAGCACGAGTGAGATTTGCTCCGCGCGCTTGTCGGACACGGCGGCGGCCGCCCCTTTGGTGCCAAGTGCAATGCTCACGTGGCCCAACTTGGGGTTGGCGCGCATGGTGGAAGCCACTTCTTCAAGCGCCGCTTTGGCCTGTTTCGAAAGCTGCGAGGAGCCTTCTGCGAACGCGATGGGCGGGGTGATCACAAACCCCTTCTTTTCGAGGCGCGCGAGTTGCGGACAACCCGCATTTTTCGCTTCACCCGGCTCGTTGCGGCACATGTCCACCGGGTCGGGTTGGAGGTCGTTGTCGGTGTCGGGGCAGCCGTTCGCCTTCACGTCGGGATGCTTCGTTCCGGCTTTGAGGGGGCAGGCGTCTTCCTCGTCGCGAATGAGATCGCCGTCGGAGTCTTGGATGGGGCAACCGCGAAGCTTTGCGTCGGGGTTGTCGGGCCCCGCCTGCTCAGGGCAAGCGTCTTTGTCATTGTTGACGCCATCCATGTCGAGGTCGACCGGTTTGGGCGGTGGAAGCGGCGGCGGCTTGGGCTTCCCTTCGAATTGGTAACTGAGTTGCAACATCGCGCGGGCGAGCGGCGCACCGGGTGCGTCTCCAAAGCCGGGCCCACCCGCGATTGCCGCCGCAAAGCCCCCGTACGAAAACCGCGCGGAAACAAGCGGCTCCACTTGGTAAGTCATGCCTTGAACAGGTTCGGTGCTGGAGAGCGTGTCGCGAAGATCAGCGTACACAGCAAAAGACGGTTCAACTCCGAGCGACAGCGTTGGGAGTAGCTGCGCGTGTACACCACAGGATCCGCCGATCCGATCGCCGTCGCGGGGCACGAAAAATGTGGGCGAAATGTTTACGGTGCATCCGTAGGAGATTTTGCCGATTTTGCCTGCGGCGCCGATGTCGGCTTCGGCGCGGAAACGGCCGTCTGAAAGGTACGCATCAATGGATCCAACGGCGGCCCAGTAACGGGCACCGATAATCAGATCGAAAGCCTCGGTGTCGATGGGGCGGAAGTGAAGGCCGGCTCGAAGGTCTCCAAGCGCCGGTGACGCAGCGGCACGAACGGTTTGACCCGCAAAAAGCAGTTCTTCGCTGGAGAGGCCCGATTGCGAAAACACAGTGAACGGGGCCTGCAAGTCCATCCAAACCCAATACGCCGGGGAGATCGAGGCGCCGACGCGCATCACGAGCGCTCGGTCAATCACGTTTGAAACGTCTGAAGCTTGGCCTTCAGCATCGACGCTCACGAAACGCAGCGGCGCCTCGGCGTAGTCTGCACCGAGCGAGAACGTGACCTCGGTGGAGCCGACTTTTTTCTCGTGCGGCCCTTCGGCCCGAAAAAAAGTGCTGTCCGGGGATGCGGGTTGGAGACCGTCGAGGCGAACCCCGGTTCGCGGAGAATCTGCCGAAGCCCGACCGCTGACAGCCATGCAGGCCAAAACGAGGGCCGGTATCAGGATTTTCGGCTGGGCCAAGCTTCGCACGTCCGCGACGTTACCGCGGGGCGACACACGCGCAAAGCACGGCGTTTGCGCAATTGAGCACACGTCGGGTGTGAACGGCGGTGCTCGCAGGCGGGCTCGCGCAAAAATCCTTCGAAGATCGGGGCGGCCAAGCACGTCCATCCCGATCGAGGCCGTCGGAACGACGCTTGCACGGCACCTGTTGATCCAAACGCCTCACCCCTCGGCTGAGCGGCACGCAGCAGAAATCGGCGGGTCGCCCGGCTGGCAAATAGCCAAAGAAGGTTCCATCATGAGTGCGATGTCGTCCTGGCAAATTTGGTTTTCCCGTGCGATCGCTCTGGCGCTTGCGATGGGTTCCGCTGCTGCCCACGCGCAATCTCTTCCCAAAGGGTACGCATCGGACGAAACGCAGAGCGCCCCGCCCGCCGCTTCAACGCAGGCGCCTGCAACACCGGCACCGGCAATGAAACAAGCCGTGACGGAGGAGTCGGGGGTGAGCGCCACGGCGCAGATCTCAACGTCCACCGACGACTACGCCGACACCGATCCGAGCGCGCTGACAGATTTTCAAGAGCCGCTCCAGTCGTACGGAACGTGGGTGGTTGACCCAACGTACGGCACCGTTTGGGTTCCCGATTCAAACATTGTGGGAGCCGACTTCGCGCCCTACCAAACGGGCGGCTATTGGAGCCTCACCGACGACGGCGAGTGGCTCTGGGTGAGCACCTACGATTGGGGCTATATCCCGTTCCACTACGGCCGATGGATCTGGATTTCAGGCCGCGGCTGGAGCTGGATTCCGGGTCGTGTGTACGCACCGGCTTGGGTCACCTGGCGAGTGAGCGACTACGGGTACATCGGTTGGGCGCCGCTGCCGCCGTCTTGGTATTGGGCGGGCACGTCGGCGGTGTACTTCTCAACGTATCCCTCGGCGGCCTACGTATTTTGCCCAACGTCGTACGTGTTTCACACGCATGTACACAAGTACGTAGTCCACGACAAAGACACGGTGAAGAGCATCGCGGCTCATTCGCGCAACTACAAACCCGCGACGCCCACCGCAAGTGCCACGGGCAGCCAAAAGTCGGGCGAAAGCGGAGCCAAAGTAAAAGCCGGCGGAGCGGCCGACGTACGTGCCACCGCCACAAACGCAACAGCCGTGAAAAAGCCCGTTGGCCCCTCTATGAAAGAAGCGGGCGTTCCCGACTCGGCGGTTCCCGGCAAGCGGTCGGCGCCGGATCAGCGGGCTCAGCTCTTCTCCAAAAAGAGCACCACCGCAAAGGCCAAGGCGCTCGTGAAAACCCAGCGGGCGGCACTCGCTACCACGGCCGGAAGTAGGCCTGTGTCGCGAGCCGGTTCGTTTGCCACCGGATCCGCAAAGGCATCACCAGCGGCGCGCGGCTCGGCAACTTCGCCTGTGTACACAAGCACCCCGACGCCGTCCCGCGGTCACGTGCTGCGCACGCCGGGTTCGAGCGCAGGCGCGCGCGGGACAGCTCCCGCGTCGCGCGGCACCACGGCGGTGCCCACGCAGGCAAGTCGGTCGAGCACAACGGTTCGGCCCGCTTCGACACCAACGCGTGTACACACGCCGAGTGCCACACCGTCACGGTCGTCGGCTCCGCGCGCGACGGCTCCGCGAGCAACGAGCACGCCGAGGGTGTCCACGCCGAGCGGCGGGTCTCGCTCAAGCGGATCGAGCGGCGCGCGATCAAGCGCACCTCGGGGCGGGCGACGATAACGTTTCTTTCACAACGGAGAACCCAACCGTGGGCTTCTCCGCCAGCGTTGGTTGGATTGGCGTTCGAATTGCAATAGCGAGCTTGTTAGGAGCGTTCCTATGTTGCTTTCAAAGGGTTCCGTGAAGCTTCGTTCACTTTCGCTGTCACCGCTTGTTCTCGCTGCAACGGTGGGTCTGGCCGGGGCGGCTGGCACCGGATGCTTCTTTGTCGATCACGATCATCACGATGATTGGGACGATGACACCACCGATACCCCTGACAACCCCGACGTTCCCAACGATCCGGCCCAAGTGTCAGAAGTGATGATCCAGCCCGACCTCGTGCTCGAAGCCAAGCCGGGTGAAGGCGTGGGCATTTTCGTGGAGTACCAATCCGGCGGAAAATGGCGGATTTGGACCACGTGCGACACCTTCACTTCCAAGCAGGTTTGCGCGTACGACATCTTCGCCGCCACGCGTCTCCCAACGGATCTCCGCGCCTACGCTCTTGAAGATGCTGAAGGGTTTGATGAGGTGAAAGACCTGGGTGAAGGCATGGTCGAATTGATTGCCGACACCGACTCCGATACCGATGCATTGGTTCTTGAAACGGAGCCGGGCGCCTCGCTCGATATTGAGGTGTACATCGACGGGCAGAGCGCCCAGCCGTACGTGTATTGGGTGAGCAACGACGTGATTCATGTCGGCACGCCCGACAATCCCACCCGCTTCGTTCCGCAGGCTCCGTAACTCCCCATCGCGGCGCGACTCATTTGAGCAGCGCGTCGGGCTCCTTCAGCGGTGAATCGAAAAACGCGGCCAGCCCTCAAAAGGGGTCGGCCGCGTTGTCATTTTGTCACTTGGTAGCCGATCACTTTGTCGGCTTGTCAGTTTCCAACTTTCACGGGATTGCCCTCGGGATCCCAGTGCTCCACGGGGCCGAGTTTTTGGAGCACGCCCTGCACGTCTTTTCGAGGCCCGACGACGATGATGGTGCACTTCGCGGGATCGACGGCGGCCGCGATCTTCTTGAGACCATCAAGGCTCGCAGATTGGCGGGTGGCACTCGACACCGCGTCAAAGCTCGCGGGCAATCCCAAGATTGAGAGCGTGCCGAAGCGGCCGGCGACACCGCCCACCGTCTCGTACGCTTGCACAAGATCCGCGCGGTCCTGCGATTTGACCTTGGCGAGTTCGTCTTCGGTCAGGCCTTTCGAGGCCATGAGCCGCAGCTCTTTGAGCATCTCTGTGAGCGCCGGTTCGGTGAATTTGGTTTCGACGGCGGCGCGCGCGCCGAAGACGCCACCCCGCTTCGTCTCGGAGAAGTACGAGCCCGCGCCGTACGTCCAGCCGTGGTCTTCGCGGAGATTTTGATTGAGGCGCGACGTGAACGATCCGCCGAGCGCGGTGTTCACGAGTTCGTAATACGGGGCGTCGGCATCCTGCAAACGAATGCCGTCACGCACAACCGCGATCACCGACTGCGGCGCGTCGGGACGATCGACAAGGACGATTGACGGTCCACGAACCGGCGCGGGAAACGCCGTCGGCTCGGGAGCAGGTGCCGACGCTTTCCATGCGCCGAACGCGTCGCTAACGAAACGCGTGATTTCATCTTTGGTGATGTCCCCAACAACCGACAGCACCATGTTCTCGGGCCGGTAGTGGGCGGCATGAAACGCTTTCACAGCGTTCAAATCCACGTTACCAGCCGAAGCCATAAACCCGTCGGTTGTGTGGCCGTAGGGATGCGACCTGCCGTACACCGCGATTTGCGTCACGAGGCGCGCAACGGTGTTGGGATCATCGGCGCGCTTGAGCAGCGCGTTTTTCCACAGATCGCTCACCCGCTTCCACTCTTTTTCTTCAAAGCGTGGACGCGCGATCACGTCGGACAAAATGTTGAACGCCGCTCCGAAGTTTTTCTTGAGCACGGTCAGCGAAAACGCGGAGCCATCCATCGTGACGCCCGTTCGCAGACTCACCCCGAGATCTTGAAGGGCGGTGGACACTTCGATCGCCGAGCGCGCACCCGCGCCCTCGTCGAGCATGTCGGCCGTGATGGACGCCAGGCCTTCTTTTCCAAGCGGATCGCTCGACGATCCACTCGGCACTGTCAACGACACAGCGACCAACGGAAGCGTGTGCCGTTCAAGCAGCCACAGCGTCATGCCGTTGGGGAGTTTCACCACCTCAGGCTTGGGCGACTCAAATGCACGCGGCGCTGCGAGCACCGGTTTGTTGTCGATGCTGTCGGGCAGCGCCGCGGGAGCGGCCGACGCAGACGCGCTTGTCGTGGGAGGCGTTGACGTTGGAAACGGAGGAGGCGGTGTCATGACTGGTTCGGTACAAGCCGCGAGTGTGAGCGCTGCAGCGAAGGCTCCGGCGATGAGAGCGCGGACCCGACCTGTTTGAAGGGAAACCAAGTTTTTCACTTTTTCCCTCCGACCTTTGGCTCGGCTTTCGGCACAACGTGCAAGATCACGCGCGCCTTCGGATCGAGTGTTTCTTTCGCGGCAGCGAGCACCGCCGCGGGCGTTGCGTTGCGATACCGCGCGATATCTTGATCGATAAAGCCCGGATCACCCTTGTACGTTTCGTACGCGTTGAGCAGCGAAGCGCGCCGCATCACCGATTGGAGCTGCGAGAAAAAGCCCATTTCGTACTGATTTTGGGCGCGCATAAGTTCGGCGGATGTCACTTCCGCTTTGCGAATTCTCTCGATCTCGCGGTCGATCGCTTTTTCGAGATCGGCAAGCTTCACGCCGGGGCGCGCGATTGCTTCCACAACAAATTGCGATCCGAGATCCGCCGAACGTTGCTCGGCGTGTACTTCTTGAGCAAGCGGCTTGTCGTACACAACCGCCTTGTAAAGCCTGCTTGCTTTGCCGGTCACCATCATGGCCGAAAGCAGATCAAGTTCAGCATCACCCTTGGCGAAGCGCTGCGGCGAGTGCCACGCCATCACCACCTTGGGAAGCTTCACGTTGTCTTCGATCGTTTCGCGAACAACGCCCTTGAGCTTCACAGCTTTTGCTTCGGGCGCGCTTCCAATCTCCACTTTGGGGATGCCCGCAAAGTACGTGTTGATCCAGCTCTTCACCTCGTCGGGGGCGAAGTCGCCGGCCACAACGAGCGAACAATTGTTCGGCGCGTAGTGGCGCTTGAAAAACGACACCACGTCCTTCACCTCGGCCGCTTCAAGATCTTCGTGCGAGCCGATCACCGGGTGGTGGTACGGATGACCATCGGGGTACATCAGCTCGGGCAAACGCAACTCCACCTTGCCGTAGGGCTCGTTCTCGCTCGTTTGCCTTCTCTCGTTTCGCACCACTTCGCGCTGCGCGTTGAGCTTTTCGAGTGTCATGTCGTCGGCCAGCGAGCCAAACCGATCGGCATCGAGCCACAACAGGAGCTTCAAAATGTGCGCGGGGCCGACGCTGTAATAGTCCGTTCGATCTTCGCTCGTCCAAGCGTTGTTGGAGCCGCCTTCGGCCTCCATCCATGCGTCGAACATTTTTGTGGGAACGCGGCGCGTGCCCATAAACATCAAGTGCTCAAACAAGTGGGCAAAACCGGTTCGCTTGGGTTCTTCAAACCGCGAACCGACGCGGACCATCGTGTTTACTGCAACCATCGGCAGCGCGTGATCTTCGTGCAAGATCACGGTCAGGCCGTTTGGCAATGTGTACTTTGTGAACGCGATGTTGAGCTTTTGCTGGGCGGGTGCCGAAGCCGCGGGCGGCGGATCACCCGCCATGGCGGGCGAAGCACCGAGCAACGCGGTTCCGAGCACCGCAGAAAGCCACAACTTGCGCTGGGGCCAGGCAAACGGAGCGCTTGTCATTCGCCTCCCATGGCGCGCATCCACGGCGGATGCAAGGCACCCTCAATCTTTGGGAGCGTGGCGAGCGAGCAACGCACCGGGCACGGCGGCAACAAAAGCCAGCAAGAAAAACTTGGTAAACCCGAGCGATTCAACCAAACGACCACTCACCGATCCCGCGAGCGTGACGGGAATGCTCATGAGGGCCGTTCCAATCGCAAAGTGCGCCGTCTTGTGTTCACCCTCGCAACGCCGCATCAAAAACACGAGCAGCGCGGCGTTGCCGACACCCGCGATAAACTGCTCTACCGAGACAGAAATCGCCACCCACCAAAACGTCGGCCGCAGCACGGCGAGCAGCGAATAAAGCGGAATCGCAAAAGCTTGCAGAGCCGAGATCGGAACCAGCGTTCGCGACACGCTCGTGCGCTTGATCCAGATGCCGCCGAGCGTTGTTCCAACAACCGACGCAATCAAACTCGGCACGCTCAGCGCGCCTCGGAGCTTTAGATCGAGGCCAAGGGTCGCAAGAAACGGCGGACTCTGATTGAAGAGCAGCGCATCTCCCGCCTTGAAAGTCACCACAAACGCCAGCGTCACAACGATGTTGGGCTTCTGCAAAAAACTCTTGAAGCTGTCGACAAACGCGCGTGCCGCACCAATCGGCCCAGTGGCCTCGGACTTTGACGTGCCGCGCAAAGGCTGGAGCATCACGCGGTGCAGCACAGCGAGCACACCCAACATGGCCGCGGCGGCCCAAAAACTCGCGCGCCAAGAAACGAGCCCCGCGAGCCCAACAAGGCCGCTTTTCCCCACCAAAAGAGCAACGCGATACGCCGTGACACGCGTACCCGACAGGGACGCCTGCGCCGGTTTGTTGAGCGCCGCGAGGTAATAACCGTCCACGGCTACGTCCTGCGTGGCCCCCAAAAATGACACGAAAATAAGAGCAATCGCGACCGGAGCAATGTTCGTTTGCCCAGCGCGAAACGCCGCAACCGCGAGACACACAGCAAGCAACGCTTGTGTCCACACGATCCACCGCCGAAGCGATCCGTAGCGATCCACGAGCGGGCTCCACAGAAACTTGAGATTCCACGCGAGCCCGTAAAACGATGTGTACCCAACAGCCACCAAACTCGCGCCGACGGCGGTAAAGAGTTCGGCCGCCACCTGATGAACAATTGAAAAGGGCAGCCCTTCGGCAAAATAGGTGGTCACTGTCCACGGCAAACCGCGTCGAGCGTCCTGCCCCGGTTCTGCCTCGGTACCGTTTTGTGCCCCGGGAGCGCCGGCCGAAGGATCCGCTGCCGAGCCAACCTCACGCGGGGGCGCGTAAACCTCCGAAACGTCGGAGGCTCGCCGGGCCGGGTTTGCGCTCGTGTCGGAGCCCACATGCCGGCTCTACACGAACCGGCCGCCCTGTCCAAACTCCTGTCGGTCTTCCGTGCAGGGCGGCATTTGTGCGAGAGTCGGGACCACAGTTCGTGGCTTCACTGAGCGATCCCGTCTCCAGGAGTTCGGCACCTTGAACGAATACACACGACGCGAAGAGGTCAGGTGGACCTTTATGGCGTCCATCATCTTGGTGCTTTTCATCGCGATCGCGGTCGTTCGCCTTGTCACCGTGCAAGGCAAACTTGTGCCGGATGTGGCGGCCAAAGCCCAGGCGCAGGCAACCGAAGACCTCGCGGCCTCCATGAAGCCTTGTGTACAACAGGCCGAACAGTTGGTTCGCGAACGCGATCTGTTCAACAAGGCCGTGGCTCAAGCCAAACTTGAAGAAGCCGACACCCCCGGCTCAAAAAAGAAAAAACCCACCGCCAAAGACAAGGCCAAAGAAACGGCCAACGAGGTCGCGTGGAGCCAGGCGATCCCGTCTTACAAGATCGCGATCAAGCTCGCGCAGTGCAAAGAGCGCACGATCAACGCGGTGGGTGAACGCCCGGGGGCAACGCCCGCGTGGGACGCCATTCTCAAGGCGGCAGAAGTAAAGACCCCCGGCGAAGACGACAAACCCGCGCAGACAGAAGCTACAAAAACGCTTCAACAACTCCTCGGCGGGGCACCGCTCGCTGAAGTGGAGCAACACGTTAAAGCCGCTGAAACAAGCCTCAAAGAAAAGGCGTCGGCGCAACGCGCATCGTCTGAAAACGCAATGATCCGCGAGCCGCTTCCCAAAGGTGTGCTCTCGCGTCAGGCGTCCGTTGGCATCGGCGTTGGCCTTTGTGTACTCACGCTTTTGCTTTCGTACATCAGCGTCACCGTGGCTTCATCCAAGCGCGCGTCCACATTGATCCCCCTTCGCGACGCGGCTCGGCAAGGCAAAGCCGGGTTGCAGGCCGCCGCCATTTTGCGCATTGCCGCGGCCCACAACGGTGGTGAGCCCGGACTTGTGATCGGAGCAGCCGCGGGCGGATTGCTCACAGCCCTGCTCGCTCCCGCCGAGGCCGATGTATTCGTGTTGTGCGTCATGGGCGGCCTGCTCTTCGGCTTGGGTGTGCAATGGGCGCTTCGCGTTGCCATTGGGCCCACACGCTGGCGTGCTCGCGCCACAGAACTTGCCGAGATCGAAAAGCCCACAACGCCCATTGTGTTGGTGCTCTCCACGGTCAATCCAGGGCTGGAGCCCCAGTTCCTCCAGTTCTTCAAAGGCCTGTCGGCCGAAGATGCCGCCATGACAGTTGAAAAACTCGCAGCGCAGGCCGAAGAGCGCATTTTGGCCGCAGCAGACGCAAATCGAATGTAACCTGCGCGCTTTCGAAACGGCAGGCCCGCTCAATTCACCAAGGAGACGACCGTGATCAAGTTGTATTTCGCCCCTCGCACACGCGCGACCCGTCCACGCTGGCTGCTCGAACAGCTCGGTGTCCCCTACGAACTCGTCAATGTGGATTTGGAGAAGGGCGAACAAAAGCAACTGCCGTATCTCCGCATTCATCCCCTCGGCAAGGTGCCCGCTCTTGTCGACGATGATGTCGTTGTTTTCGAATCCATCGCGATCTGCATGTATCTCGCAGACAAGTACATTGATAAGAAACTGGCGCCCGCCCTCGGTACTCCCGAACGCGCGCAGTATTACCAATGGATGTTGTTCGCAGCCGCCACGCTGGAACCCGCCGTGGCTGATTACTACGAACAAACCCAGGGTCTTCCCGCCGAAAAGCGCAGCCCTGAAGCCACCGCCAAAGCCAAAGAGCGCGCACTCGCGGCCATCAAGGTTGTTGAACACGCCATGCTCGGCAAAATGTACCTTGTTGCCGAAAAACTCAGCGCCGTTGACATTGTTGTGGGCAGTGTCATGCGTTGGGCCGAGTCAATGAAGTTGCTTGAAGGCGCCCCGGATCTCGCCTCTTGGCTCTATGAACTCAAGAGTCACGCGGCCTTCAAAAAGGCAATGGCTTAATCACCCGCCGCTCAGCGCCGCGCTGTCAACGGCTGTATACAAAGGCCCTTTCGGCGTGAGCACACTTTCGTAAATCACCAGCTCACTCACCGTCCACTCCCCAAGATCCCCACATTGAGTTGACTCTGACGCACTCGTCAGATCGCGATCTCCTTTTGGATCACGCGCCCGACTCAATGTGATGTGCGGCTCGAATGACGGCTTGTCCGGCGTATACCCAAGTTCTGCCAAGTGTTGATTCAACCCGTGGTAGAGTGCTGTAAAAGCATCCCTCCCCTGTTCGGTCCCCAACCAAAGAACGCGCGCGCGTCTTCCCCTGCCAAACGCTCCCAGCCGATTAAAACGCACATGAAACGGTGAGTGCTGTTCGGCGGTTTTGGCCACTGCGGCGCACAACTGTGAAACAAACTCCAGGTTTCGCTCGCCCAAAAAAGCGAGTGTGACGTGCGCCCCGTTGGCCGATATCCACTTTGAACGTGGGGCCAACGGGCGGAGTTTTTCAATTAACTGGCCAATTTGCACCAGCACATCGGCGGGGGGAACAACCGCAACAAAGAGCCTCACAACAGCTCTATACGGCTGTTACCAGCCGCATTGTTCGCCCTTGTTTTGCTCATCGAGCCACTTTTTGAGCGGTGCAAAGTAATCCACAATGGCTGTTGCGTCGGCTTCGGCCTGGCCGGTAATGGCTTGCATCGCTTCAGGCCACGGTTTGCTCGCACCCAGTTGCAAAAGCGCCTTCATTTTCGCTCCGGCCTCTTTGCTCCCGTAAATGGAGCACTTGTGGAGCGGCCCGCTTTGGCCCGCGGCTTTGCAAAGCGCGCGGTGGAATTGGAATTGATAAATCCTTGCCAAGAAATACCGAATGTAGGGCACGTTGGCCGGAACATGGTATTTCGCGCCCGGGTCAAAATCCTGTTCGGACCGCGCTATCGCCGGGGCAATGCCCTGGTACTTTTTCCGCAACTCCCACCATGCTTTGTTGTAATCGGCGGGCTTGGTTTTGCCTGAAAACACATCCCAGCGCCATTGATCAATCAACTTGCCAAACGGCAAAAACGCAATGCTTTGAAGCGCGCGTTTCATTAAAAAGTTGATATCGCTCTTGTCGCTGTTGGGTACTTTTTCAATCAGCCCCAGATTTTTGAGATATTCAGGTGTTACCGAAAGGGCCAGTGTGTCGCCAATCCCTTCGTGGAAGCCGTCATTGGCGCCCTGCTGAAGCAAGATCGGCAGTTTGTGGTAGTAGTGATAATAATAGTTGTGCCCAAGCTCATGGTGAATAGTCACCAAGTCTTCTTCGGTGGGGCGAATGCACATTTTAATGCGCAGGTCGTCATTGAATGAAACGTCCCACGCGCTCGCGTGACACACCACTTCGCGGTCTTTGGGTTTGGTCAACAACGACCTTTCCCAAAACGTTTGCGGCAACGGGTCCATCCCTAAAGAAGTGAAAAACTTCTCCGCGATCCGCACCATTTCTTTAGCTTCGATCTTTTTCTTCTCAATGCCTTTTGTCACATTGAGTGACGGCTCGCCTGAATACGGCTCCAACAGATCATAGATAGTGTCCCATTCTTGGGCCCACATGTTGCCGAGCAAATGCGCCGGAATCGGCGCCTTTTCGGCCACTTTTTCTTTGCCGTATTTCTCGCGAAGCTTCTTGCGAGTGTAACAATGCAGTGAGTCGTAGAGCGGCTTTACCTGTGTCCACAATCGGTCGGTGTCCTGCTCAAATTTCTCCGCGGGCATGTCATATCCGCTTCGCCACAAAGTGCCCACATCGGAGAAGCCAATCTCTTTGGCCCCCTTGTTCGACAACTCCACATAACGAACGTATTTGTCTTTGAGCGCCCGACCGGTTTGGTGCCACCCACTCCATGCATCCAAGAGATCGTCGTATTTGCGACTTTTTGCCATGATCTCGGAAAGCTGCTCCAAATCTTGGCATTTGCCCTTGAGCCTGTCGGGGCAATATTTGCCCTTCCCATAGGCGCCTTGCATCCAAACACTCACTTCGGCAAGCTCGGCTCGATCTTTTGCATCGGACGGCGGCGGAAGGGAGACGGCGATTTTCAGAAGCTTGAATTGACGGGCCAAATCCGCAGGCAGTGTGAGCCCTTCAAACCGCTGCGCCGCCTTTATTGTCCGCCCGAGATACTCCATGTTTGCTTCTTCAGCGACGGCGGACAAGGAGTCTGTATCATCGGTAATAAAGTTGGCCTGCACCCACGCCGCACGCTGCGATTGCGTCCACAACTTTCGCAAGTCGGAGTCTACCCCCGTCATAAATGCCCGCGCCTCAGCCTCTGTGGGGGCAGCGGGTTGAGCCGTCGCCGATGCCGGCGCGGAAGACGCAGCATCAGGCGTTACAGTGGGGCAGGGAGCCGTGGGCGGAACCTGCGAAATTTCAGTGCAGGCCGCCAGTGCGGTGAGGGAAAGCGCGAATGCGGCGGCGGCGGTGGGTAGGGATCGAAGGCGGTTCACGCCCGCCGTGTTATCACAAGACAGACTTTGCTGTCGATCGGTGGTCCGGCTTCACGTCGTTTTTTCGGCGCCGATAAAGCATCAATATACCCAACACTCCAAACACCCCCAAGCCGGCATGATCGGTTGTGGAAGCAGTGCGGCATCCACAGCCACCTTGTTTGGGCGCGGCAGGAGGTGGCGTTTCAACCGGCGTGTCCGACGGAGGAGGCGTGTCTTCGGGCGGAGGAGGTGTATCTGAAGGAGGGTTGTCTTTCTTTTCGTCCGTGGACGAATTGTCAGGTTTTTTCTCTTTCTTTTCACCCGAAAAAACAATGGCTCGACGATCGATAATGGGGTTATCTCCTTGAAGAACAATCTTCAATGTTTGACCCATTTGAGCCCCATCACTTGTGCGAGTGATCTTGAGAGAATATTCACCCGCTTCAAACCCGTGATCACGCCGAATCACAAAGTCGAATTTGGTAATATTAAAGAGTTTGCCGGACGCGTCTGAAAAGCCGACATCCATGCTCTCGTTAATCGATTGCTGATTGGAGAGCGGAATTTTGTTAATTACAGGTGTTTTGGGAGACTGGTCCGTGAGGGCCCGTTCATAAAGCACCGTGGGGGTGAAACTAAACAACATGGGAATGTGCGCCGTGGCCGGCACACCCCCGTAGTTGATCGTCATTTTGAGCTTCCAGCGGCCGTCATCTTCTTTGGGTTGAGTGTCGGTCACTGTGACTTGGCCGGCGGCCCGAGCGAGCACCGGAACGAAAAATACGGCCACAAACAAGGCCGCTGCAACAATTCGAGCGAACGCGGAGAGGCGATGTCGCATGCGCGCACGCTACCGTTTTTTTGGGCGCAATGCGATGTGTTCGTTGGGTGGGTTTAAAATGATTGCCGAACGCGCCGATTCACGGAAACCAAAGAAGCTTTTCGTTGGCAGGTTTGTAGCAAGCGCCGCGGGCCGAATCTTCGTCGTCGGTGCAATCGGCCGACATTAGGCAGCTCGCCACGTCGTGGAGGGCAGCGCCGTTATACTTGGTTGTGATCTCGGCGCGCGTTCCACTTTCGAGCTTTTCAATGGCTGTTTTGCACTCTAAAACTGCCACTTTTTCACAACGCTCCATGCGTTTGCAGCGCGCATCAATTAGCTCGGCACCCATTTTTTCGTCGCCGTGCATAAACGCAACCGCTTTGGCATTGCACTCGTCCACAATCGTGGTGTTGTCGGGCGCGTTTTCACCTTCCGATTGAACCCGCTCAAAAAAGCACTCTGTCATGCCTTTCAGGTAAGGCGCCGAGGCCGATGGGTAGGCGCCTTTGCACTCACCCAAACGCCCCCATTGACCCGGCTCTTTTCGCAGTTTCGCGAGCATGTCACACCAGCCCGCCTGAGCTGCAACAACGCTGTTGCGATCGGGATAGTTGGCTCCGGCTCCTCCGGCGCACGCTGCCATGACGAAACTCGCAAAAACACCGCCGAAAACAAGCGCGGAAACGCGTTTCAGAGCAAAGCGAAGGGGTTTACCTAACCGGGAGGATTGTGTACGCATCATCGTGATTCAGGCTCCTTGAGCAAACACGAGAGCTTTTGAACCGCCAGTTGAGTGGGGTCCTCAGCCGACGTTTTTGACCGCGAAACCGCAGCGGCCTTTGGGCCGAGCGAAGCGGTCAGATCCAGCGAATTACCGCTACCACGCACTTCAATTGCGCTCACACAAATGCGTTCTGAGTGGGCAGTCACGAGTAGGCTCGATGATACATCACCTCCGTTATAAAGGCTCTTTCCACTCTGAGCGCTCACAGACACAGGGATCCCAAGTTCCATAATCAATTGAAAAACGGGCCCCTTCACCGGCGTTTTTGCCGAACACGCAGGTAGTCCTCCGTCGGCCATGGTGGAGAGAGAGGCGAGCGATGCAAAAGCGCCCACCTCGGCTTTTCCAAAGTCAATAGGCGCGGCCAACACTTCACCCGTTGTTGTGGAGTACCAAATGAGCGCCGCACCGGGCCCGTCTACCCTACGGGCGACAGACAATCGCCCGCGCGCGGGATCGGGTATTTTTGCCATTCGCAATACGGGCCTTGCCGCATCGCCCGTAAACAACACAAGCACGCGGCGTTCTTCATCGAGCGCCGCTATGTTCACCGGGGCACCCTTCCCGTTGCCCGACCCTGAAAGAGCCAAACTCGCAGCCGAAACAAAGCGACCGTTATACTCAAACTGGAGGATGTTGGGCCCCGCTCCACCCACTGTTGTTCGGCGCTTATCAAAGGTCAGAAGCAACTCCGCCCCTGAAAATCCTACAACGGGGGTGACACTGCCTTGCAAACGTTCAAGCCCATTCGCCGCGGTGGAGGCGCGCTTGACAGAAGCCTGCGGATCAAACGGAACCAAAAAATCCACCGCCCAATTTTTGTCTTGAATTTGGCCCAAAGCACTCTGAGGTTTGGTGCGAATGCTCACAATTTCGGCACGCGGAGGCGGCGGGGGTTTGGGCGGCGCAATGGGTTTGCCCGGTTTGACAGGTGCTTTGGGTGAACCTGAAGGTGGGGGGGGCGCAATGGGTAGACCGGTTGGAATCATCCCCGGTGGAAACATGTCGGGTGGAATTGTTTCGCCGCTTCCAGCCAGCACTTCTCGAATGCGACGCTCCATTTCTTCGAGTCGGTCGGCATTGCTCGACGGAGGCGGTTTGGGCGCCGCTTTCGGCTTTGGAGCAGGCAGAGGAAACGTTTCAGGTTCGCCCTCAAACTTGCACTCCAGCTTGGGCAGGCGCGGCATTGGAAATAGGTCAAGTCCTGAGTCTGTCGACTCTCGATCGCGCTTTTTTCCAGCGGGTTTTGGGGATGTCCAACCAAGTCTGACGACCCCGTAATTCAATGCGCAACCGAGGGCCGAGCAGCTCGGCGCCCGCGATCCATCGTATTGTTCGTCGATATCCCCAACCGGCGGACCTTCCACCTCGGTCCAGGTGGCGCCGCCGTCGGTTGTCTCATGGTAAGTTACCAGATCGCCTGAATCGTTTTCAGCGCGGGCCATGGCAAAACGGCTGCCGAAAATGACATTTTTTGTGTGAGCCGGAAGTGAAAAGGTGGTGACCTTACCTTCCGCTGAAATGCGTACACCTGCAAATCGTCCCGAATATTCTGTAGAAATAGGACTTTCAGATCCGTCACCTGACATGTCGCCCGCGGGTTCTTCTTCGTGGGAGTGACCACCCTGCGTTTCTTCCGGCAGGCGAATCCAACCGCGAACGGCTCCGTCGTCTTCCGTCCAAAAATTGGAGTCAACAGACCGCCACGGCGCTTGGTCGAGCGGGGTCAACACTTGAATCCACTTGCCGTGACGTGCTCCGCGATCTTTTGGGTCAATACGAACGGCGCGCAACAACTTGCGTGGTTTTTCAACGGTGACAGCTTTGGGATCGGCCGACGGTTTGGCCGACGGCGCTCCACTTGCAGCGGGTTTGGGTGGAGCGCTCTTGGGAGGTTTCGGCGCCGCTTTTGGTTGGGCAGACGCTCCCGCTTTGGGAGGTTTGGGCGGCGCACTCGGTTGACTTGTTGGGGCTGCCAATAGGCCTGTTGGCCGAGTTGACCGAGCCTCACTCCGTTTGCGTCGCAGCGATTCATCCCCTTCCTCGTCACCGGGTTCTTCCGGGGGCGGCTCATCGGTGGATTCTTTGCTTTCAGGATTGGCCCCCTCCACCAGTAGAGCAGTCACAGCCCCGTCTTTGCCAAGCACCCAGCGGTATAGATCTTTGGCGTCATCGCCCGAGAGTCGGTGTTCAATCCACTGTCCACCGTCAAGTCGAACGCAGATATGTTTTTCGTCCGAGGCCGGCTTGGCCCGTTCTGCGTCGGATGTTCCAACGGGTTCTTCGTAGTCTTGATCATACCCATAGGGCGGATAGGGTGCGTACCCGTAGTCTTCTCCCATGTAGGGTTGATCGGGTGAACGCATAGCGCCGAAGTCATCAATGGAAGGTGGTGTTCGGCCACACCGCCCCGCGTACGCAATGTGCCCTTGATCATCACCGAAAAACGAGGCCACATCGGGAAAAGTGGCTTCCAACTTTGGGGTGGCCACGTTGTCTTTTATCAGAAGAACGTTGGCCCCCTCGGTGTGAGCACACACAAGCAAAAGGTCACTTGGGGTGCGAAATGGCTGACAGTTGGAATAGGGAGATCCCACACCCAAAACGGCAATAGACTGAAGCTCTACTCCCGTTTTCACCGAGACCATACTCAGGTTGTTTTCACCGCCATAGCCCGCTCCGACAAGCGCGCGTTCACCGGGTAAGCCAACACCGACGGCAACCGCCCAACCAAACGACTCAGACGCGAGTCTGCGCGAAAAGCCCTCAATCGGCTTTTCTTCGGCCATTGTTGGATTCAGAACGTATTGGTAGGGGGACGATCCGTAGCCGCTGTACCGCCGATTAAACGGTGATACCGGGGGTATAGGTTCCACCGCGCTCGCGCCCGGCATCATGCGGTATTCTGCGGCGCCGAGAAGCGACAAAAGTTCTATCTCACCCTTTTTTCCAAGCCGGGCTGAATTGCTCAAAAACCCTTTGGAAGCTGTAAAATCGGTCCAGGTGGTTCCGGCGTCGAATGTGACGCGCACTCTACCCGTCAAGTCGATAGTGACGCCTCGCTTGTCGTCCATGGCAAGCATGTCCACCACGCCGGGTGAACCCCGCCATCGCGAGAGCGCGCGCGTTTTTGGGTCAAGCGACAAAATCCCACGCGGGGTTCGAAACAAAATCGACGAAAACCAGCGTCGCGTGCCCGCGGTTGGAGCGATATCGGCAATGGGTGTCAGATCGCCCAAAAAGTCTTTTGTGTAATACGACCGAAGATCGGACCACACCAAATATCCACCGCCCATGTCGGCGGGCAACGAACGAAAACCTACCAGTCCGGCCGGCGATCTACCCTCACCGATAATGGCCCCGCCGTCGAGTTGGATCCGGCGACCGGCGGCAATCGCATACTCGGGCTTGGGCACGGGCGCGGCAGGTGCGCCCTCGTCGAACGCGGCGCCAAACCCTTCTGTCAAAAAGTAACGAGCCGGACTTGCCAACTTGGTGCCGGCCGTTGGGTCCACTTTGACAGTGATGGGTAGACTGGGCGGCGTCGATGAGCACGACGACAGCAGTACGAGGCCCGCCGCCGGCGTCAGATGCCTCAGTTTCATAAAACGCATCATGGCGGCGTGATCCCCGTGCAAAAAAGCCTCTGGCGCACTTCGCTGCCGTAATGAACCACCAACAACGTTCCTTCACCCGCGCCTTTGGGAACGGAAGGTGCGGGCGGAATAGGGGCCACAGTGGCAGTGGGCGCGGCACTTGCGCTCGCAGAAGGGGTGGGAGTGGCTCCATAAGGGGAAGCCCAGGGCGGAATTGACGCCGGAGAAGCACTTGCCGCCGCACTCGCGCTCGCGCTTGCAGATGCCGCCGGGGTAGCTTTTTTGGGCCCCTGTTTGGACTGTGGAGCACCGGCTCCTCCCCGTTTGGGTGGAGCTTTTACAAATCGGGCGATCAGTTTTCGAAGCATGCCGGGTGGATCATACCCGGCACCCTCGGGGTCAAATCGGTCATCGCGGATGGCCATTTCCACGGCCTCCAGGCAAACAGAGGTTTTTGACCACCGGACAATAGCCACACCCCCGGTGCCTGACGGTACAACCCCGGGAAGCGAGCCGCGGGCCAGACCAAACGTTGTTTCATAGGGGACAAGCACGCGCGCTTCGTCGTCGGAAAGCTTGTCTTGGGTAGGACATTTTGCGTCCGACCCAATGCGCAGCTCCGTGAGCGGCACCCATTCTTCAACAGCACCGAGATACCCGTCGTTGGGGTCGACAGGGGAGGCGACGACTTTGCCCAAACCGTCGATGGCCACGGCCACGGGAGCACCGGCCCGAATTCCGAGCGCGGGCAAAAAGCGCGATTGCCCCGACTGGTGGATTGACCTCAGTTCGCGCGGAACGGTTGAGCCAACCGATACCGACGCCGATGCACTGGGTAGATCGAGAACGCTGAGCGCCCACGATCCCCACCGTGCGTTGCCCAAAAACAACCGGTCTTTTATGCGTACACCCATGGTCGCTTCAGCGACACAACTGCCAATTTTGAGGGTAATACCGGCTTCTTCGAGCAGGGGGGCAACACATTGATCGCGATAACCCGTGCTGACCAACTCAATTCTACCCTCCTCGTCGAGCACAGATCCAAATCGAACTTCGTACGGCCTGGCGTTGAGGTTTAGCCCTACGCGCGACAGCGGGATCGAGGCGCGGTGAATTCTGGCATCCAAGTCAAACGGATCTACCCACGCGAGATCCATGTCGAGCCCGGAAGGCATGGTCCCCTGCCACCAGGGAAGTGAAAATGCCCCTATTGTTCCAAGCCTGTTTGCACCCCCGGAACGCATGGAGTTGGAAGGCCCAAATCCAAACCCGTACGAGTCGGACTGGCGTGCTCCTTCGGCCGGTGACGCAAACGAGCAGTTGAGTTTAGAAAGACCGGGTTTGGGCGGCGCTCTCCTGTACTCATACTTTTCGCGGAGAATTCGCGCATCGTTGCGTGATCGCTCATAGTCGGCAGCTGCCGCGGGCAACTTTGGATCAACCGAGTTCCAACCCACGCGAACAAAACTGCCAATTCCACACGCTACTGCCGTGCAAGAAGAGGGGTTTGAATATTGCAAACTTCCGGGCGGCGGTTCTGCATCAATCCACTTTTTGCCCCAGTCAACCGTTTCATACAGTCTCCCGTCATCACCTTTGGCGAACGCAAAGGGACCGGAGGAGCTGATTTGGCTGATGCGCGGCGGGTTGGGGCGCACACGAACATGCCCTTCGGTGTCGATCACCACCGAAACGACGCCGTTTCCGTAGTTGTTGTTCGACAGCCATGCTTCAACAGTTCCGTCTGAATTGGCGCGAAACTCCCGCGATACAGTGGTGAAGCCTCGCGTTGAATACCCAGAGAGCGCGAGCGGGGGCTCCTGCCGTGGAAACCGCACTATGCGAAGACCGCCTTGTGTACTCACCCTTTCATGGTCAGGCACTAAACGGTCGGTTTTGGCAACGAGAGCAACGGCATCACCTCCGGGGCGCGCGGCCCAACCAATCACGTTGGCTCCGTCGTCGACGTTGAGACGATGTTCAATCCAATGATCGGCGCTCGCCCGGGCACAAAACACCGGGCTTCGCTGGGTAGACATGTTTCGCTGTGATGCCCCTGAAACAGCATCCACTTCATCTCGAAGAGGCTGCGAGCCTGAGCATGGCCCGAGAAACCCAATGCCAACACCGTCGGCAACAGAGAACGTGTCGAGCGGATCTTCGGCAGTGTTTTCAGCTTCAAACGTGCGTTCGATTTTCGGCACACCGGTCACGTCGAGCACGAGTGCGCGATCGCCGCTTTTGCAGGCTAAAAGCACTGCGTCTGGAACGCGAAGCGGCTGGCAATCACCTGGGTTGAGTTCTTCGAGCGATGCGCTTGCCAAGACCTGATTGGTGTTGGCGTCCACCTTCACCAACGCACCGTCGTCGTACGTCAGGATAACGTTGTTTTCGAGCGGAATTGCAGCCACCGACAATGCGTAGAGGGCACCCGAAGGGGTTGATTCACCGAATGTGTCGTCGATTTCAGGAGGCTCCGACCCACGTCGCGGCCCCGGCGAAATGGCGGTATCGCTGAGTACACCGTTGGGACCGACAAACCGATCGCTGCCCGAATAAGGCTCCAGCACAAGGTCATTGCCGTGGACCGCGAGCGCTTGGATCTCACCCATTTCTTCGGAGAGATCGCGATAGGTTTTGCCACCGTCGATGGTCAGAAGCGAGCGCCCGAAAACGTTGGTGACAACGGCTCGTTTTTCGTCGGCGGCCAAGCCGTTGACAACGCCGGGCATGGCCAGGGGCGTCACCTTGGTGTCTTTTAAATCGGGCGCGGTACCGGGAGACACAACAAATAGCGCGGTATCGGTGTACACAGTGAGGCCGGTGAGCCACTCAAAGGAGCTATGCTGCACATCGGATGGCAACGTGGCGACTTTGACCAAATCACCCATGAAAGTCGCGGAAACGAAGACATCGCGGTCTTTCCAAAAAACGTAACGGGCCGGCCCCTTCACCCAGGACGGCATTGCTTCAGCACCGTTGATCTCATCGTCGGTTGGCACCGTGCGTACGGTTTTAAGGCCCTTGATCTCGGTGCGCCGACCGTTGTTGAGAACGTGGTCGAGCCCCGCTTCAGTGCGTTCAACCCAGTGGTAGCTGCTTTGCAGGTATTGAGCGGGGCCAAACGGCTTAAACCCGAGGAAGGGCGACGGCGGGGGAGGCAACACTTTGGGCACTGCCGCGCCGTCGGTTTTACACCCGGCCGCCCACATCGCACCGGCCGCGATCACAGCGGGCAGACATGCGCGGGAAAAGGAGCGCCATCGCGCCCCCGAAAGGTACACATGATGCTTCAACCCGAGGCGACCCTTTCGTTTCATCACCGACGACGCCGGCATGATCGCCGCACGCCCCCGAAGGAACAACCCCTCGTTTTGCATCCCGTCGCCTTTCGGCTCCGGCGGAGGTCATCAGCGGGGGCTGTCACGTGCGTTTTCCCCATTTTTCAAGCCGTTCGAGCACGGCGCGCGGCAGCATTGTGGACTTGTAGACGTAGATTTCACCTTGATCTTCTTCGTCGAGGACGTCCGCGCTCACGCGAAGCTCTTTGCCAACCGCGAGAAGCAACGGAGCACCGACACCCCCTCGACGAATCTGTTCAACGCGCCGCCATACCGCTTCACGGCTCCAAAAACCGAACGCTTCGAGAAACACTTCTTCGCCCGTTTTTCGGTTACAAAAGACGAGATCTGGAATGACGGCGGGTTCACCGGGGGTGGCAAAAATTTGTGTACACGCTTTTACTTCCCAATCCGATCCGATTCGCTCAAACGCCGAAACAAATGTGTCAAGCAGCGGCGATGAAGTGGGCAGCTCCGAGGCAACGGGAACAAGGCCGTCTTCGGGCCCGATGCGGAATGTGAGCGGCTCGCGCTTGGCACCCCAAAGCACATCTGCGGTGAGAAAAAAGCGTTCACAACCGAGGATTGCGTGGAGCAATGTCGCAAGACGCAAACCGTATTTCACCGACGGTCCAAACAAGCTGAACGGACCGTCAATCAGAATTGAATACACACTGTTATTTGACGGTTGTTCTGTGGGTGGAGCGGCCGATTTTCGCTTTTTTTTGCCTTTTTTTACCGCGGGCTCTTCGGCTTTTTCAGTGTGCAGGGTGACTTGATAAAGCAAGCCCAAAAAGCGCATTGCTCGAAACAGGCGGCGGTACCTATCCGGGGATGCGTCTGTGACGAGAAGGGAGATGCGCGTGGCTTTTAAGATCAAGCTCTGAGCGAGCGCCACGTTGTATCGATCGATGAGAGCTTCCGGGCCGAGGCTCCACACTTTTTGGAGACGCTCCGCGCCGCGCAGATCGGCAAACAAAAGAGCATCGATCTCGGGCGCCGTTTTCCCGATCTTTTCTCCAACCGATCGGAGCACAGACTCGCGGTCAAACGTGTCTCGCACATCAAGTTGTCGATGAGCCTGCGCCGCGAGCAGAAACACCTCTCGACGAACTTCTTCAGGCTCCGAAGACAAGGCTGTTTCAAACTCGCATTGATCGTCGAGCACTTTGCGGAGGCCGAGCGCGGCCACGCGATCACGGGCGGACACCTGCACCGAGCGCGCGGCAAGATCCACTTCCTCCCGCGGGCGGCCGACCATTTTTTTGTAACAATCCAAATAATCGCGGGCGACCGGCAACAGTCGTTGTCGCGAGTCTCCCTGAAGATATTGGGCGCGCAGAACACCTTCGCGTTTTCGCGCGGCAAGCAGGTCACTTGTAAGCAACGTGCTCTCTCCTGCGCTCGCTTACATATTCTTCGCCGGTTCCCGCCGCGATGATCTCGTACATCGTGGCGAACTTGTCATCGGCCTTTCGCAGAATGCGACCCAGACGTTGCACGTGTTCGCGAACGCTTCCGCTGCCCGAAAGAACAATGGCCACGTTGGCCGACGGTACATTGACTCCTTCGTTTAGCACTTTGGAAGTCACCACCGCGCCGAGCGTTCCTTCGTTGAAAGCCTGAAGGATGAAGCTGCGCTCTTTCACCTTGGTTTGATGGGTGATCGCGGGCACCAAAAATTGGCGGGCGATTGTGTACACAGTGGCATTGTCTTCTGTAAACACGATCGTTTTGTCATGACGGTGCAAATGGAGAAGACGGGCCAAAAGCGTGAGCTTGCCGGGCGCCGCAAGCGCAAGTTGTCGCTGTTTTCGGTACGCTGCAAATGCTCTGCGACCGGTGTCGCTTTGCGATGAAAGGAGCAAAAATCGGCGCCAGCCGTCGGGCTCGCTCATGCGAATGGAGTTGGCGCGCAAAAAGGAACGGTACGTTTCGCGCGCGGCTTCATATTCGGCGCGCTCCTCGGGAGAAAGCGGAACGGCGAGGCGCTGCACGTCATATTCGGCGAGGTATTGCCCCGACAATTCGGTGATGTCGCGCCGGAAGACAATGGGCCCGATCGTTTCATCGTAGTTTCGCTCATCGGTTCGTTCAGGCGTTGCGGTGAGGCCCAGTCGAAACGGCGCGAGGCTCATTTTCGCGGCCATCGAATACGACGCGCTCGGCAGATGGTGGCACTCGTCAAACACCAGCAGACCAAAACGCGCCCCAATTCGCTCCATGTGCAAATAGGCCGAATCGTAGGTGCTGACCGTGATGTCTTCGATCTCGTGATAGCCGCCGCCCAAGATCCCTATAGGGCCGCCGAACGCCGCGAGCAGGCCGTCGTACCATTGGTTTACAAGATCGAGCGTGGGCACAACCACCAGCGTTGAGCGCTTGCGCGATGCAATGGCGAGATTCGCGAGAAACGTTTTTCCCGTGCCGGTGGGCAGCACAACCACCCCGCGACAACGCGCTTTTTCCCAGGCTCTCAGCGCCTGCTCTTGGTACGGAAACGGTTCTTTGACAACTTTTGGAACGCGTTCCAACTCTGTGTACACACGAGCCTCATCTGTGTACACAACTGCCTGCGCTCGAAGGGTGAGCACCAACGCCGCGTAGTCGATCGCCGGCAGCCGAAAAACACGCTCGCGTTCGTCCCAACGCGCACCGGGCGGCAGCTTGGGTGTGTTCTCCTTTGTCGCTCCCTCCAAACGCAGCGTTCCCGCATCAAACGTCACTTTGAGGGGATCTTTGCGCTCACCTGTCACGGGGGCGTATGTATCAAAAAACGGCTGAGAAAAAGCCTTGTGTGTGTGAGGAGCGCGGCGCTTGGGGTGCCAAACAGCGCCGGTTGGAATTTCTTCGAAACGCAGTGTTTCCCGGCTTTTTTGATATGGATGAATGTCCAGATTGTTCTTGCCGCTTCTTCTAGGTCTAGGGCTAGTCTACGGGAATGGGCGTCACATCCACGAGCTTGGCTCCGGGCTTTCTGCTGGCCTCTCCGCCGTTGGGTGACCCCAACTTCGATAGAACCGTTGTGTTGCTCGCCGTTCACGGCGACGGCGGAGCGCTTGGATTTGTTGTCAATCGAAAGGCTTCGCTTTCAATGAGCGAACTGTTTCGAATTGCCGGCTACGAAACCGAAGCTCTCGAAGACGATTCACCGGTTCTTTTGGGTGGGCCCGTTCAACGCTCCTCCGGCTGGATCTTAGGCTTGGATCTGGAAGTACCTTCGCCGAGCGAACTCATCACCGTTGGCGATCGCATTGGCATCACATCATCGCGCGAAGCGTTCGACGCCCTCGCGCGCGACGCAAAAACGCGTGGCGCGAGCACGATCGACCCACACAAGCGCATTGTCTTGCTCGGATACAGCGGGTGGGCGCCCGGACAACTTGAAGGTGAAGTTGCCGCGGGCGCATGGCTGCCTGTTCCGCTTGATGAAGGTATTGTCTTCAGCACAAAAATCGAAGAACGCTGGGAAAAGGCGTACGCGCTTTTGGGCCTCACCCCCGCGTTCGGAATGACAATGCGCTCGGTTGGCAGCGCGTGAGGCCGTCTGTCTGATGTAACTTGAGTCGCTTTTCGAATGGCGAGTCACCCCACAGAACTGGCCGGTTTCGAGATCCTGCATCGCCTCGGTGCGGGTGGCATGGCCGAAGTTTTTCTCGCCAAAAAACGCGGCGCGGAGGGAACGTACAAGCTTCTCGTTGTTAAGCGCATCCTGCCGCAACACTCCTCATCGCGGCGCTTTCGGCAAATGTTCGTTGAAGAGGCGCACCTCGCGACGCGCCTCAATCATCCGAATATCGTCCAGGTCTACGAGTTTTCAGATCACGGCGACGAGGGGTTGCTCCTGTCGATGGAGCACGTTGACGGCTGCGATCTCGGCCGTTTGATGAGCGCAGCGCGCGCCAAAAATCTCAAAATCCCACCGTACGTTGCCGCGTTCATCATCGCCGAAGCCGCAAAGGGTTTGCACTACGCACACGAACGCAAAGACGAGAGTGAAACACCGCTCGCGATCGTTCACCGCGATGTGTCGCCGCAGAACATTCTCGTTTCGTTCGACGGGGTGGTGAAAATCGCCGACTTCGGTATTGCGAGTGCCAACCTCTTTCGCGAAGAGCCGGGTGTACTCAAAGGCAAGTTTGGGTACATGTCGCCCGAACAGGCACGAGGCGAAAAGATCGATCGACGCAGCGATGTGTACTCATTAGGCGTCGTTTTCTACGAGCTTCTCACGCTGCGTTCTCCCTACGGAAAACTCGACGACGACGCGCTTCTTGCCGCTGTGCGAACGCCTGAAATTCCGGCACCGCGCTCGATCGTGCCCGATTTGCCGCCGGACCTTGAAGCGATCGTGATGCGGGCGCTCGGCAAATCGATTTCCGACAGATTCCCCACCGCACGAGATCTCTCGGCAGCCATCGCCCGCGCGTTCATTGCGCGTCAAGAGCTTGTCGATCACACGGCTGTTGAAAAAACGCTTCAAACGGTGCTCGGAAGCGACGCCCGAACACCGAGTGTCAAGCCCGGCAAACCCGATGAACCGCAGACGCTTGCCGCGGTTCCGCTTCCGCGCGGCGGTCATGAAGCGCCTGAAAGCCTTGTTCCGCCGCGCAAAGTGGTAAACGAAGTGCGTCACGTGGCGGTTGTCACGTTGCGCATCGACGGCCTCCCGGAGTTGTCGGTCGCCATCGGCGCCCCCGCGGCAAAACGCGCACTCGACTCCATTCGAGCCACTCTCGATGACATTGCGTACAAACGCGGCGCCGTTTGGTCTTGGGACGGTGACAACACCGCACGCGCCGTCGTGGGCCTCTTGTCCAACCCCTCGCGCGCGCCTGTCGAAGCCGCGTCACTCGCCGTCGATTCGCACGAAGCACTCGCGGGCGCGTCACAGGATCTTCCCGTTACATTGCGCGCCGCGATCGGCATCGTTCGCGGCATCGCATCGGGCGAGCGCGACGATCAGGGCCATCTCCAACATCACGTGCTTCAGGCGCCCGCGGGGTACCTTTCGGATGAACTCGGCTGGCGTACACCGTTTGGTAAAACGTATGTTGCCGGCGGCGTTTACCGCGTTGTCCGCCGCGATTTTCGATGGGCCGAGGCACCGAGTCTCGATATGCGAGGTGCCGACCTTGCCGTGCCCGCACAAATGCGTGTGTACGCACTCGTCAGGCCGCTCTCACGTGAAGAGCGCACCGCCGAGTTGGCGCTGCTTCCCAACGATCTCGTGGGTCGCGACGCCGAAAAGGCCGACTTGCACGCAGCACTGCACGCCGCTCTTTCCACCGGTGACCCCCATTCCGTGGCGCGGTCGTCGAGTCGCATTTCGGGCTCGCCGAGTTTTGGCCCCGTTGCGCTGTCTTCAATACCGCCCCGCCTTTCCGATCTGCCGCGCGACGCGGCTTCACCGGAGCGCCCCCCGTCCGACAACGCACCGCGCGATTCGCGCGCCCCCGACACCGGTGCGCGACCCCCGTCGGATCCTTCCGAGCCGCGGCGGCCTTCCGATCCAACCGAGGCGCGCCGCTCCGATGCGGCATCGCTCATCCCAAAAGACTCTTCACCTCGAAGCGCCGCGGAAGCCGCCCTTCGCCGCGCGTCGGAACCACCGAGACGCCTCTCAGACCCGCCGCCCGCTCAAAAATCTGACAAGCCGCCAACCGAGGGCACAGCAAGTATTCTACCCGCTGTGGCGGGAAAGTCTCCGGCCCCGGATCGGGCGCCGCCTACCCATGCGAGCCCGCGCCTTTCAACTGCGCCGGAAGGCGCGCTCCGTCACAAGCCCATTAACCTGCTCGCCCTCGACGACGTGGGCGGCTCCGTTCCACCACCCACGCCGGAACAGGCATTTGACTCGCCCGCGCCCTCGGCTCCCGCGGGTCTGGGTGGTTTTCGCGGTCACCTTGTTGCGCGCGTCATCACGGGCGAAATGGGCATTGGCAAAAGCGCCCTTGTCGCAACGTTCCTATCGGAGCTGCCGCCCACATTCCGTATTCTATCACTTGAATGTTCGCCTGTAAAAAGTGAACTCCCATTTGGCACAACGGCCGACATGCTTCGAGCCGCCACCGGACTCGGCACCGAGCACTCGCTCGCAGAAGCCAAAAACGTCATTCGACAACAGCTCGGTCCGGCCGGACGTCACGCTCAATCGGTGCAGATTGCGGCGCGTCTCGCAGAACTCTGCACCGGTAAACACGAAGAGGCTCTCGACGATGAAGCCGCCGGCTATCGGCGCGAACAGGTCGTCGCAGGTGTACGCATGCTCTTCGGCGCCATGGCGCGCCTGCAACCCCTCGTGGTTGTGATCGACAGTTTGCAGTGGGCCGATCGCCCGAGTTTGGAGCTGCTTCAAGATCTGCTTCGCCGCACCGATTCCGCGCCGATTCTGCTTTTGCTGATCGCGCGCCCCGACGATCGCGTTGCACCATTCGTTTCGGGCCTCGTGCAAATCGAATTGCGCGGCCTCTCTCCTGAAGAACAAATGCGCCTCGTTGAAGCGCGCCTCGGCGTGCGCGACGGCGTTGCCGCTGTCTGCGGTGAACTTGTTCCAAAAGTAGCGGGAAACCCGTTTTTCCTGCTCGAAATGATCGATGCGCTCCTGGAGCGCGGTGCTCTCGAAATTGTGGAGCGCGAGGGAGGTCGTCACGAACTCATCCGTCACGATCGCGGCGGCGAAGCGGGTCTCCCTTCCACCCTCGAACAACTCATCGGCGATCGCCTTCGCGAACTTCCCTCCGCCGAGCGCGACATTGTCAGTTGGCTCGCCGTCGCAGCCGGCCCGCTCAGCGAGCCCGATCTGTTGCACCTTGTTCGCCTCGAAAGCGACGAAGCGATCACGCGCCTATGCGCCCGCGGCCTCGTCGATCGAAAAGGCGGCGCCGTTGATTTTCGCCATCCGCTCGTGCGCGACGTTGCGTACCTCGCAATGGATCCGCAGGCACGCGCTCGCAGCCACCGCCTGCTTGGTGAACACCTTGCCACAACGGCGCTCGGACACGGTCTCGCCGCGGCGATCGTTGCCGGCCATTTGGCCCGCGGACAATCGCCGAGCGCCGCCGCCGATTTTTATCTGGAAGCGGCAGACAGCGCTCGCAGCGCACATCATGCCCAGCTCGGTCAGCGGTATTACCACCTCGCTCTCAACCTCATGCCCTCGGGCGATCAGCGACGCCTCGCCGCACACGAAGGACTCGAAGCGATTTATCGACACCTCGGCAGACGCAAAGAACGCCGCAGGCACCTACTCGCACTTCGTCGGCTTGCACAAAAAAATGGCACCGTCCGCTGGGCGTGCCTTGCCCTCGTTCGAACAGCGCGCCTCGACCTTGATGAGGGATATTTTGCACGCGGTCTACCCATTACAGAACGCGCCACCGAACTCGCGCGCGCGGCTCGTTTGTACACATTGGAAGTGGAGTCGCTGCTGCTTCTCTCCGAGATCCTGCGCTCCCTCGGCGACATTCAGGGCGCACTCTCGGCCACAGAACGAGCGCTCGCCGTCGCTGAAAATGGTCGCCTGCCCGCTCGATCGCGCGCCGAAGTTCTTCGCTCAAAAGGAGTTTTGCTGCGCTACGTCGGCCGCGTTCGTGAAGCCGTTGAAACGTACGCGGAAGCGATTGCCGTTTTCAGAAAAGTGGGTGCCCGTCGCGCCGAAGCACGCGCCAAAAACTCTCTCGCATTTGCAATGTTCGTCATGGAGCGTTTTGAAGACACAATCGCCGTGGCAAACGCCTCGGTCGCTATTGATCTTGCCATCGGCGGACGTTTTCAGATCGCAAAAACCCTATCCAACATAGGTCAGGCGTACGCTCGGCTCGGTGATCTTGAAACCGGACTTGCGTACATGCGCCAAGCGCGAGAAGCGCATGAACGCTACGGCGATCAAGACTCACGCGCCGACACGCTTCTCAGCTTCGCCGCGATCGTTCTTGAAATGGGCGACGTGGATACCGCTGAAACGCTTGTCGGTGATGCGGGCGCGCTCATCGCCGTCACCGGCAGCATGTACGACTCGGTTCACGAACACATTCTTCGCGCCCTTGTTTGCCGGGCCCGCGGCGACGCCGATGCCGGGTGTACATACGCGGCCGAAGCGCGACGCCTGTCAGAATCGCAGGGCCTCATGAGCTATCACATCTACGCGCAGGCAATTGAAGGCGCGTGCCGCGTCGACGCCGGTGAACTTCACACAGGAGTGCTCCTTGCGCGCACCGCCCTCGGCGCGATCGAAGCGGCCGAAGCCAGTGAATATGGCATTGAAGTGCGCGCCATCTGCGTTGAAGGCCTCCGCAAAGCGTCACCCACTTCATCGCGCGACGCCGTTGAACGCGCCGCCGCCCACGTGCGCGACGTGGCTGTGTACATCAAAAACGAAAGGCTCCGCGCCCTGTTTTTTCAACGTCCCCTTGTGGATCGCATTCTGTTTGAAGAGCGCGAGATTCAGCGCACCGCGCAAGAGAAAGATCCTTCACGCGCTTCACTTGCCCTCCGGCACGAAGCGCCGATTCCAAACCCCACCCGATGACCGACACCGCCGAACCCCCCCGCAGTACCCCTTCACCCGGTCGCGCTCCATCGCGCAAAGTAGCCCTCATTCTGAGCGGCGGCGGAGCGCGCGGCGCTTACGAGGTGGGTGTACTTTCGTATGTCCTCGACGACTTCGCGCGCCTGCGAAAAAAACCACCCAAAGTCGACATTCTCTGCGGCACATCCATCGGCGCGATCAACGCCTGTTACCTCGCCGCTCACCTGGCTGAACCCACTTTCGGCGTTCGCCGCCTTGTCAACCTTTGGACCGAGTTGAACATCGACAGCGTGCTTGGTTTCAGCATGAAACAAGCCCTGACATTGCCACGCGTTCTCCTCGGCGGAGGCAGCGACGCGGTGGGATTATTCGATGTCACCCCCATGGCTCGTCTCATTGAACGTGAGATTCCGTGGCGGGCCATCGCTCGAACGCTGAGGCATGGCCACCTATCCGCACTCAGTGTATCCGCAACCGAGGTCGCATCGGGCAGAACAGTCATCTTTATGCAGACCGGCCCCGACGGAACACTCCCCACAAAAGCTCCGCCGCGCACCGTCATTCGAGGCACTCTCATCGGCCCCCTCCACGCGCTCGCATCCGCCGCAATTCCCTTTCTTTTCCCTCCGGTTCGCATTGGTACAGAGCTGTTTATGGATGGTGGTATACGCCAGAACACTCCCATTTCGCCTGCTCTTCGACTCGGTGCTACCCATGTGTTTGCCGTGGGCCTCTCTCGCGAAGTTCGAGGTTTGGAAAGCGGCGGTGAAAACGCGGCTCCTCCCAGCGCCACACTGATTCTAGGCAAAATCCTGAATGCGTTGCTCCTCGACCATGTCACCCACGACTTGGAAGTTCTCACGCGCGTCAATCAGCTCCTTGTCGACGGTGAGCGTGCCTTCGGCGACGGCTTCATGGACAAACTCAACACGATCGCTAAAGACAGAGATGTGCTCTACCGGCGCGCCGAAAAAATGGTTGTTCGCCCGAGTGAAGACATCGGTCGCCTCGCCGGAGCGTACGTGCGAGGTGGCAAACTCAAAGGCAGTCGCTCCCTGGTGCGGCGCTTGTTATCGCTGGTGGACATGGGCCAGGCAAGTGAAGCCGACCTCGCGAGTTACCTGCTTTTTGATGGCGACTTCGCCCGCAAACTTGTTGAGTTGGGGCGCGCCGACGCTGAAGCAAAACGCGCGGACATCGCGGCTTTTTTTGGAAGCGCGGAAGAACAGGGCCCCCCCAAAGCGTCTGATCGAGAAGACTGGATCATCCCAGCGCCCGTGACCTAAATCGTTGCCAATTGCGTACACATTCAAATCGATTCCGCCTTACCATCTGCCTTACTTCAACCCAAGACCTGTACTTATCTACCCATGCCCACGCTCAACCTCCCGGGAGAACTACCCATGCGCCGATTGGTTTTGCCCCTATTTTCGCTGTTAGGCCCCGCTTTATTCGGTTGTGGCCCCCAGCCTGAACCTTCCACGGGCAAAGCTCAGTCACCTCCCCAAACTGTTACCTGCCCTGAAGGTCAAGTGTTTCAGGGTGGAACCTGCGTGGCCCAATCCGGCCCTACCCTACCCGCCTGCCCAGAGGGTCAAGAACGAGTAGGCAACGCCTGCGCACCCAAACCGGCCGCCTGCCCACCTGGAACCCACGCAGGCGCGGCTCCCGGAGTCTGCGAACCTGACCAACCTGCCCCCACCGCTTCCACCTCGTCCCCAGCCGCCGATCCTCCCAAAAGTGCCTGCCCGGCCGGCATGGCGCTCGTGAAAGGTGGCAGTTATAAAATGGGGTACCTGAAAACCGACCAAACGGTGGGTGACCTCTGTTTTGACATTACAGAAGCCACAGCAAAAGAGTACGAAAACTGCGTCGGCGCCAAAAAGTGCAATGTCAACTTGGTGAACGGTTGCCCTGAAACATCCACCTATAAAATCGCAGGGCGCGAAGATCATCCCATGGTATGTATCGACTTCACCCAGGCCACCGACTATTGCAGCGCTCAGGGTAAACGCCTACCCACTGAAGCGGAGTGGGAATGGGCGGCTCGCGGAGGCGACAAAGCCAATCAATACTCCTGGGGCAATGACACTCCCGGTGAGTTGGCATGTTGGTCGGGAGTCACCCCGCGCACAGGAACCTGCCCTGTCAATGCGCATCCAAAAACCGCCACCCCACAAGGGTTAATCGGTATGAGCGGCAACGTGTTTGAGTGGGCAACCCGCGCGTTGGATGCCAAAGTCAAAGAGCGCGTCGGCCGCGGTGGAAGCTGGCGTGACGGCCTCGCCAACGTTCTCCGGGTCGATCGCCCCGGCAGCTTTGAAATTACCTACCGGTGTGGATTTTTGGGCGTCCGGTGCGTCAGCGCGCCCGGCGCCGCCGTCACCCCCATTCCCGCCTCCAAATAACCCTCGTATACAAACCTCTTGCGGTCCGTTTTTTTCTGATAACCTCCCCCGTGGAGGTCATCGGGTGGACCCGTCGGCGCGCATCGGCACCACGCTTCGCGGCAAATGGCGAATTGACCGGTTACTCGGTACCGGCGGTTTTGCCGCTGTTTTCGCCGCCACGCACCGCGCGGGAAAACGTGTGGCCATTAAAGTTCTCCACCCCACTCTCAGCGCCTCCGCGGAAGTGCGCCGCCGCTTTCTCAAAGAAGCGTACGCAGCCAACGCGGTTGAACACCCCGGCGTTGTCGGTGTTTCCGACGATGACATCACAGAAGACGGGTGCGCTTTTTTGGTGATGGACCTCTTGGAAGGTGAAACGGTGGACACCTTTCGAAAGCGCTCCGGCGGCCGGCTCGACATACCCACAACGTTTCAGATCGCCACTCAAACGCTCGACGCTCTTTCGGCGGCCCACGAAAAGGGCATTGTCCACCGCGACCTCAAACCTGAAAACCTCTTCTATACAAAGTCGGGTCAGGTCAAAATCTTAGACTTTGGCATTGCACGGTTTCGGGAGCCGGGCGATGAAGCCACGGCCACCCAAACAGGCATGACCATGGGTAGCCCCGCATTCATGGCCCCCGAACAGGCGCGAGGTCATTGGTCACGGGTAGACGCACGGACAGATGTGTACGCCATTGGGGCCACCGTATTTACACTGCTCACAGGCCGCCTCGTCCACGGAAAAGGCAACCTGAATGAAACGCTGATCGCCGCAGCAACCCGCCCCGTCGAGCCATTGCACTCCGTGGCGCCGCATATTCCCTCGGCCATCTGTGCGGTGATCGATAAAGCGCTCGCCTTCGATCAAGTTGACAGGTATTCCTCCGCCCGCGACTTTCAGGCGGCCATACTCCAATTGGGCGACACAACCCGTGAATCGGGTTCCACGCTGCCCCTCGGTGCCGCTCCCAATCTACCCACCGCCACCGTGGGCACCCAACCGCTCACGCCTCCCAACATTTCACCGGCCTACCCATCCATGGCGAATTCGGTCGGCGTGGCTGAGCAAAGCGGCACAACCTCCGCGCCCGTGTCAACGCCGGCCGCCGGATCTACCCAAATTGCTGAGGAGTCCAACCCGCGTGCCGCCATCGCCGATCTACCCATGGGCCCCCCAAATCCACCCTACCCACCGGTGCCTTCTCGCACGGGTGGGCGGGGGGCGCGCGCAGGCGCGCCGCTGGTGATCGCTATCGCAACGGTCTCCATGGGTACACTTGCGCTGGCATTGTGGCTTGGCCTGCGCGCGCCCCCCGCCCCCAACATCCATGCCGCTCGCGCCCTCGGTTGTACAACCTGAACCAGCCAGCGCCCAGTGCAACTCGCCACCCACCTGTCCCAACACCTAGGTCGTGTCCGTGGCGCCAAGCGTTCTACCCACCGACGCACCTACGGCGCCCGTCGCTTCTGCACCGGCCACCCCACCGTCCCAAACCGGTTCAACCACCTCCCCTTCCTCTGCAATCCCCAGCCAAGCCGACGAGTACACCCAAAATCGCTGCCGCTCCACCGTCAAATCCAACCCCGTGCCCCTTC
This sequence comes from Polyangiaceae bacterium, assembly GCA_016712345.1. Classification (GTDB taxonomy): domain Bacteria; phylum Myxococcota_A; class Polyangia; order Polyangiales; family Polyangiaceae; genus JADJRH01. Next base: position 3,868,537 of record JADJRH010000001.1, on the reverse strand, counting down.
GAAAACACGGGCCCCACTTTGAAAAGCCAAAGCAAAAGGAAGATGACCGATGCGCCCTTGCCTCCATCCTTCAACTCTGGTTCCTGCGCGGGCCAACCGTCCGCCCGGTATTGCTGTGTTGGCCGCCGAACATTGTGCGCAACAATCTTGCCGCCCCGAGCTAGGCGCTCAGGGTAGTCCCAGCCCAACCCAGTCACCCACGGCGGCGCCGCGCCATTCCACAACCGCCAACAGGCTAGGGCCGACGCCTTTTTTCAGGAAGGTGCCGCCACTTTGATGGGCAAAACGACTTGGGAGCCGCCAATGAGAGTTTTTCAAGCAGAGTCACGAGCTCGACCCAGCGGCGGGTGCACTTTTCAACATTGCCGTATGTTACGAGGAACGTTAAACACGTTGGGCGCGGCTCGCTATTGGAAGCGGTGGATCGTCGGCATTGCCAGTTGCCACCCCGGCGGACCTGCCTACTGTCGGCCAAAAACGCCTTGCCGAGGTTCAGGCGAAGTCGCCCAAACTCTCGTTTGCCTTCCCTGTCAACTTCCCCCCAAACGCCCAAATCACAGTCGACGGCGAATTATACCTTCCCAACCAACTTACCTCCCCGATCTTCGTCGACTCAGGTAACCATACAATTGTGGTCACAGCCCAGGGATATTCCCCAAAAACCTCCACGGTTTCAGCTTCCAATACAGAGACCACTCAGGTTGATATTGCTCTTGGACAGCCAAACGTCGCGCCCGCTCTCACAACCGCCGCTCCCCAACCTACCCAACAGCCCACAGCCACCGTCCAACCACCCCAACCGTTCAGTCTCGGGCAGTTCATATCGCAACACCGCTTTTCATTGATTACAGCCGGCGTTGCCGCCGGGCTCGCCATCGGCGGTATCGTTGTTGTGGCCCCCGTTTCACCGGAGTTCAGCGCTCAGGTCAAAAAGTGTAACACACCACCCGCAGGGTTGTGTACACAGGAAGATTTCGCCCATATCCACGAGCGAGCCAACATGGCCAACGGTTTGTTTGTCGCCGCCGCTGCCGTGGGCGTAGCCACAATCCCCATCTTTTTGTTCGCCGAAAAGGGGATTTCCTCCAGATCTACTACCCAAGTTTCATTTCAAATGAGCCCGTTCGGCGCCGGCGTTACAGCCCGTTATTGACTTCACATTTTATCAATGACAAACGGTAGGATTGTCTACCGGTCGCGGTTCTGACCGGCTGCGGGTTGAACCGTCGCCCAACGCACCGAGCACGTTGCGCCCCCAGCATTGCACCTGTCGATCTTGAACAACGCACGAAAAACCATACCCCACAGAAAGCGCTGAAACCTGGGCCAAAGTGGGGACTTTTTGCGGAAAAAGTGAACACACTTGAGTGTTGCGGTTGCACTTGTCTTTCCCCTGAAAGCCGAGTTGACCATCAGTATCAAGCCCCCAACATGACACCGATCCATCTGCGTGGCGCGCGCAACTGTGCGTAAAACCCGCGCCCGCATCCGTGATACCTGACAGCACTTTTCCAGGTACCCGGCTGCACGGAAACCCCAGAGACATACACTTGTCGCGCGCTTCAAACCCCAATTGACCCACATCATTGGCGCCCCAACAGTACAGATCCCCTCCTCGTGTAACGGCGCAGGTGTGCACCATTCCAGCGGTAAGAGACGCGACGTCGGCCAACCCATTGACGCGCGTTGGTGGAGCCTCCTCGGCATTGGAGCCAATTCCAAGTTCACCCCGATGATTGCTACCCCAACAAGTTACTTCACCCCGATTTGTAAGAGCGCAGGAGTGCGAGCGCCCACTCACCACCTGAACCACGCCGCCGAGACCCTCCAGACGAAGGGGAGATCGGCTGCAACCGAGCCCTTCCATGGGCCTTTCCCTCCCCATATCATCCCGCGAGACGGCCAAGTTGGGAACACACGCTTCACTCGATTTGGTGCCGAGCGCACCCGACCCGTTGGATCCCCAACACCACACTTCACCCGTTTCTGAAATAGCACAAATATGGCTTGATACAGCCATGGTTGTCACGGGTGGAAGACCCTGAATCTTGACAGGCAGATGGGAACACGGCCACACATTTAAGTCGTTTCCACAACGCTCCTGAGGGTCGGCCCCGAGCTGCCCCATATTGGCTTCACCCCAACACCACACTTCACCTTGCGGGGTAATGGCGCACGTTGTTGACTCACCGACTGCGACCGACCTTACCGGAGGTAGATTTTGTACCCAACACGGCGACAAAAAACAGTCGAGTGATTTACAAGAATTTCCACCGCTCTGCGCCAACTGTCGAAAGTTGTTGGCGCCCCAACAGGCAACCTTCCCATCTAACAAAACGCACGCATGTCCGGCGGCCTGAATGGGACTTTGAGAAACAACAACAAGCGGCGCTCCTCCAGCCACTTGCAGCTGTGCCTCAGGTTTATAACTCCCTCCCGATCCACCCCCGATCACAAGGGGTGCCGAACACGCCGCAAGCACGAAAAGGCAGGTTACACCCAACACGCGCTTGAACCACATTGTTCATCTCTACCATTGCCGCACGGGTGCCCCAACCGTTTTTATGGATCGATCGAAAAAGAAGTGCGCCGACATTTTTATAACAACCGCCCCCCGTCGGCGTTCGCATCGCAGTGTACTCATTCCCCACACGCCGGGCTTGCCGAGAACGCTTTCCATTGCGCTCCGCTCCACTTTCGCCTATCGCCGCTTCTGCCATGCATCGCACGTGGTTGGCAGTTGTGATCACTCTTGCAACCGGAGCTACCGGCTGTATCGGTGCGCCGTCGCCGCTCGCACCGGGAGTCAGGGGTTCTATTGGAGTGCCCCACAGAGGTTCGCTGACTGGGGGTGAATCGCTTGCCTACAAGGGTGACGGGTATGAGCTATATCGCAAATACGAGGTTCGCTGGGGCAATCCCCGTCTCGTTCAAGCGCTCAAACATGCGGCGGCGCACGTTTCCAAAACTCGCCCGGGTGGTGCACCTGTCCTCTTCGGTGACCTTTCACATAAACACGGTGGAGCGGCGAGCGGTCATCGTTCACACCGCAATGGGCGCGACGCCGACATCATTTTATACGCCCTGACACCCGACGGTAGACCGGTTCGCGCGCCCGGTTTTGTGGACTACGGGCCCGACGGGTTGGCGGTGCACCAGGGTAAGTTTTACCGATTGGATATTGAGCGCACATGGCTCTTTGTAAAAGACTTGATCACGTCGCCCACGGCCGGCGTTCAATGGCTTTTTTTGGCTGCCTGGTTAGAAGCGCTGCTTGTGGAACATGCCCGCGCCCGGGGTGAAACCGACGATGTTGTTCACCGGGCTGAAAGTGTGCTCCTTCAACCCGGTGACAGCACCCCTCATGCCGATCACTTGCACCTGCGCATCGCGTGTACACCCGACGAGCTTGTTGCGGGCTGCGCCGGTGGAGGACCGCGTTGGCGGTGGCTCAGCCCCATGCCTCAACTGCCTCCCCAATCGGATAGGGAGTTAATCGCGAGCATAATCGGTGACCTCTTACCCCCCGGGGCGCTCACCAATTCCACTGCCGCAGACGGCGGAGCAAACACCTCCAGTTCCGCGCCGGGAACGGCAACCTCCCCGCCGTCTACCCAAGGGACAGCGCCCTCAAATTCGGCACCTGTCCCCGATGCTGAAGGCACTGTCGAATGACCAATTATCTGTATGCCGGCGACGCATTGGACGCCTGCCAAAATCTACCCACGTCGGTTCGTTTCGACCTTGTGTACATTGACCCTCCATACGGCGTGGGCACCACCATGACCATGCGTGAAAAAGAGGGCGAACGGCGCGGAAGGCAAACGGTTGGCAGTGGGGCGGCCGCGTACGATGACAAGTTGGGCGGCGGCGACTTGGTTGAAATGCTCCTACCCAGATTGGCTGGCATTCGCGATAGAATGACCGAGTGTGCCGCTTTTATACTCCACCTTGACCATCGCGCCGTCCACGAGGCCAAAGTCGGGGCCGACAAGGTTTTTGGAAAAGGCGCGTTTGCCGGGGAGATCATTTGGGCTCCGGGCAATGGAAGCCGCGGCGCCCGTGGGTTTGCCGTCACCCATCAAACGTTGCTTGTGTACTCACGCTCTGCAAAGGATAAACCCAACCTGACCTATAATGCCGACGACCCTGAACTCCGCGAGCCGTACGCCGATACAAGTTTGTCCATGCACTTTAAAAACGTCGACGAAAACGGCCGCAAGTATCGAGAACGGGTAATCAATGGGAAGGCTTACCGTTATTACGCCGACGGCGGCCGCAGAATGGGCAGCGTTTGGACCGATATTTCAGCCATGGTGGCCAACACCCCTCTTCGAAAAGAGGGGACAGGTTACCCAACCCAAAAACCTGAACGGTTGATGGAACGCATTGTCAAAGCATTTTCTTTACCCGACGGTAAGGTGGCCGATCTCATGTGCGGCAGTGGAACTACCCTGATTGCCGCTGCGCGCTTGGGGCGCTCTTTTGTGGGGGCCGACAAGAGTGCAAAGGCGCTCGAAATTGCCCAGAAACGCCTTATATCGGCCGGCTTTTCGTTTGACTTGCTCGCGCCGAGCCGCGGTGATAACGCTCGCGCGCCGCACTGAAACGGCCATTACCACTCGCGTGTTTTGCCATGATTGATATCGACCTCATCCGCAAAGACCCCAATTTGGTGCGCACAGCGCTTGAAAAGCGCGAAAGCAAAATTTCGCTCGATCGCATTGTTGAACTCGACAAGCGCCGCCGCGAGTTAATCGGCGACGTAGAAAAACGCCGAAATCAGCGCAACGACGTGGCCAAACAAATTGGCAAAATGCGCGCTTCAGGACAGGACACAACCGAGCTTCAGGCCCAGTCCACCGAGTTGAAAAATGCCATGGCCAATGCCGAGGCAGAACTCGCTTCCACAGAAAGTGAGTTGCAGGCCGCGGCGGCAGAACTACCCAACATCCCCGATGACCGGGTGGTGGCCGGCGGTAAAGAAAACAATCAGGTGGTCAAAGTGTTTGGTGAGCAGCCCAAACTGCCGGCCAAGCCGCTTGACCATGTAGAAATGTCAAGTCGCCTCGGACTGGTAGATCACGAACGCGGCGCCAAACTCTCGGGCAGCGGCTTTTGGATTTATAAAGGCTGGGGTGCCGCGCTTGAATGGGCGCTCATCGACTTTTTCAACCGCGAACATTTCGCCGATGGGTACACATTCCTTTTGCCTCCGCACATGCTCTTAGATCAGTGCGGGTTTGCGGCCGGCCAATTCCCCAAATTCAGGGAAGATGTGTTTCACATTAAAACCGATGAAGACCAACGCCATCGGTTTTTGCTCCCCACGGCTGAAACGGCCATTCTCAATGTGTACAGGGATGAAATTTTAGACCAGTCGGCTCTACCCATTAAAGCCTTTGCCTATACTCCCTGTTACCGGCGTGAAGCTGGAACCTACCGCACTGAAGAGCGCGGCACCATTCGAGGTCACCAATTCAACAAAGTAGAAATGTTTCAATTCACCACGCCTGAAGATGGTGAAAAAGCCCTTGCCGAGTTGGTTCGCAAGGCTGAAACCCTCATGGAAAAGCTTGGCCTCCACTATCGAACATCCCAACTCGCAGCCGGCGACACAAGCGCATCCATGGCCATGACGTACGATGTGGAAGTGTGGATTCCCAGCATTGGAATTTATAAAGAGGTGTCGAGCGCCTCGTGGGCAAAGGAGTATCAAGCCCGCCGCGCCAACATTCGCTACCGCCCGGAAGGTAAAAAGGGCACCGCGTTTATCCACACGCTCAACGCCTCGGGCCTCGCCACAAGCCGCCTCCTCCCGGCAATCTTAGAACAACACCAACGCGACGACGGCTCCCTCAACGTGCCCGAGCCGCTCCGCGCCTGGCTCGGCACAAGCGTGATTGAACCTGGCAAGCCCCCCAAGGCCACGCGCGCGCTATAGCCTGGTTGGCCGCGTTTTTGGCGACGAGCAGTTCCGAGCGCGCGTCCGAGCGAGATTTTTTCAACCGACATCGGAGCGCTGCACAATTGCCACACAGCTCAGGTAGCCTTTCTCCGTGGCTACCACGGCTCTTTTTTCTACCACAAAAAAGTGCGCTGCCACCGCGGCAATGCTCGTGGGAACGGCCGGCTGTACCGAGTCAACCGAGCGCGTTTGGGACGACGTGCGCAAGGCTGAAATCGCGTCCGTGTTGCGAAGCGCCGATCTGCCCTTGGCGCACGAGCGGCCGGATCTGGTGGCGGGCAAATATAGCCTGATGGCCGACAGTCCGTACGCTTTTTTTCGAGGTACTCTTCCGCTCTACTTGTATGATTGGGAACGCAACACGAGTGGGGCGGCGGAGTCGGCATTTGAGGGCGTTCCGGTTCTTTCGGTGGGTGATCCCCATTTAGAAAACGTGGGTACACTTCGCGCCTCCGATGGGACGCTGGGGCTCGAAGTAAACGACTTTGACGCAGCGTCGGTGCACACCTACCTATGGGATGTCAGACGGCTGGCCACAGCGGTTGCGTTGGGGTGTCATGTGGCCAAGGCCGATGACAACGAGGGGTGCAACGACAAAGATGGGCGGCCGCGGGATGTAGCCAAAGCGTTTGCGAACGCCTACGCCGAGACGTTGGTTGAATTGGCGGACGGTGCCGCGCCGGAGCGAATTGTGGAGGAGTCTGACCATCCCATTTTGGAAGATCTGTTTCAACGGGCTCAACTGGGCGCAGAAACGAAGTCGGAGCTGACGGATCTTACCATTTTTGAAGGTGGTCAACGCCGATTGAAGCGAGGCCGTGTGGACCCCGATGATCCGTCTGAAGAGTTGTTAGACCTACCCGCCTGGGTATTTACTTCTCTTCCCAAAGCGCTCGAAGAGTACACAACCACGCTGGTAGAGCCTGTCCCTTCTTCCCATTTACAAGTCCTCGACGCGGCACGCGCCATGGGGAGTGGAGTGGCAAGTTTTCCAAGGTTCAGGTTGTTTATCCTCGTGAGCGGTCCAACAGACAGTCCCGACGACGATGAAATTTTTGAGTTGAAAGAGCTTGCGGACGCCGTGGGGCCAAGTGATCTACCTTCCAACCTGGAGTTTACCTCCAACCGGGAGCGCATTGTGCTCACGTCGCGCGCCGCGTGGGGAACAGCCCTCGCCGCACCTTATTGGGGAACCACCGAGTTTGCGGGATTTGCGGCTCAGGTTCGTTGGGTGAGTGGTAGTCAAAAAACGGTTCGAACACGGCGTCTGCGAGACGATTTGGGGACCAAAGATGCCCTTGAAAAAATGGCATCTACCATGGGTAGATTGCTGGCGCGCGTTCACGCTTCACCACTGAAGGCGGGTGAACTTTCACCGGCGCCCATGGTTGCCAACGTGTTTCGAAACGACGTGGACGGGTTTGTGGATGAACAGGCCGATTGGGGAGAGGCGAGCGCGCTCAGGGCGCTTGACGACTTTGAGTGTTTTCAAGACGCGCTCGTGGATTTTGGGCCTCTCTTGGGAACCTTACCATCTCAGGGGAAAGCTCCACCGCCCGACATGGCCGACTTATACAATGGCATAAAGCCGGCTGAGTGATTTGCCCATCATGCCAGTTGGGTTGGTTTCTTTTTGGGCTTAAACGGCGCTTTTTAGCTGACGGCGGTCATTCTGGCCAATTGCGGTGAGCCTTGATGTGGGCGCGCAGTTGGTTGAGCCCCGGGGTGTCAAGCGCCTGAATGTGCTCGCGCCGCGCGGTAGTTAAGTGAACCCCGCATAGATCACACATGTCTTCTATACTTTGGCGAAGCGCATCTTCCGCATTGGCACGAGCCTCGGCTTCGCGCTTGCGACCTGCTGCTTCGCGTTTTCGTGCCGCGGCTTCAGCTTCTGCCTCGGTGGGCCAGAGTACCTTTCCTTCAAAATCGTCGGCGATGCGCAACTTACCCTCACAATGGATGAGCCACGCGTTTAACTCGGCGGACCAAACAGGCCCGACCCCTGCGTACACACGCGCAAAGTGACCCTTACCTTTGCGCCGCCACACCTGAAGGACATGTGGCCCGTCTGCCCCTGCGGGTCCAAATAATTCAGGGTCAAAAATGACAAGTTCGCCCACACCAAGGGCTGCGTATTTGGCCGGAGCCGCCAAGTAATCTTTGTTGGGGTTGGTTGCGCTCACAATTTCAACCGCAAAACGCGGCGGAACACATCCCTCTTTCCAAGTGAGCAGGCTTGAAAGAGGCGGCGCGTTGGGGGGCACAGGTTCGATCAGAGCAATATCTGGATCGACACCGAACGAGGGATTTTCAACATCCCAGCGGCAGCCAAGATTGGCCACCACAAGCGCATTTTTGCCCGCGCGAGCCACAAACGCGAGCAGTATCAACTTTAACAAATCTGTGGCATCACGATGGTTGGTTGCCTCAGGCATGTTCTCCTCTGTGAGAACCCATCGCTCCTTTCGAACTATGACGTGACAGTAGGTGAGGGAAATCGTTTGCTCGGGTGCGCTGTCTGTTGAAAGCAGCGGGGAGTACATGAATGCACTCTACCGTTGAAGAAGAGCAGTGTCCAGGGTCTGTGTCTACCGTGAGTCCGTGGTGAAGAGACGTCACCGGGCTCGAAAGCGCGTCAGGTCGTTGCGTGACGTTTCATCTGTCGCTCTGGGCCTGGAGCCAATTGGCCCCAAGGAGTTGCCAGGGAGCGGCTAATGTTCTTTGGGCTAATAACCGGGGTCAAACGACGGTCGGGTTAAAAACGCGGCGATGGTAGACTCAATTGCAGCGGCGGCTTCCGACGATTGGTAGGGGGCGGCGAGAGTTAGATTTTCTGTGTCTCTTTCGAGGTAACCCAGATCTCTGAAAGAGGTGAGAGCATTGTCAAGAAGGGGGCGACTCACCGCTTCGGGCCGATCGATCTCCCCTCCGAGAAACATTTGTTCGCCGATGGATAAAGCCTTTTGAATGAGGTCTGCCCTGGGGGTTCGTACCGAAACGAGCGTCCGCAGACAGCGGGCTGCTATCCGGTATCCTTCCAAAAAGTTCTTTAGAATGGCGGTATAAAAAAGGAGCCATCCGCGGCCGTCAAGCCCGGTATGCCCCTCACCCGGAATGAGGTTTCCAGAGGATGATTCGGCCACTTCACCCGCGGCGCGCATGGCACGTAGAGTGGCCTCGAAACGATTGGTAAGGGCCGGACCGTCGCGAAGGTTAAATTCTGTTTTGAACAACTTGGCGAGCGTTTGGGCGCGTTCAAGAGTGGCCGTTTGAGTGGAATGAAAAGGTTGAGGGGAACTTTTCAACCCGTCCCGCGTGGACACCCCTTCAGGCCGGGTGCCCAACGCAATGGCAAGAATCGCCCGATCCACAAACAAGTGCACAATCATGTTTTTAGAGATATCGAGCGCAATTCTGCGCTCGTCGGGGACCACCCAAATCACGTCTTTTTCAGGGCTGAACGTGGTCTTTTTTTCACGAACACCCGTGAGTGTGTCACCGGGGATGTGGCGGCGAACGAGCCCGCCGCGAACGTACACATCACAGGCTTCAATGAGGGATGTTTCCACCAATTCATGGGTAGATGGGTAGGTAAGTTTCGGGGTTGTGCGTGCCCCCATGGCCTGAACCAGGTCGAGGAGGCGCGCCGCGCGTTCTACCAAATCGGCATGGGGCATACCGCGACGCGGGTGGCACAATAGAACCGTGGCAACAAGCGCGCCCGGAGTAACCGCTGCAACGCGGTTGATTTCATCCATGACGTGCGAAGCCAGAGCGTTGACAAGTGCGCGGCGTTTGGCAGGAGTTGGGTCGTCGGCAATGTGGAGCGACCGGCGAAATTCTGTCAGGTCGACCACTTTTCCAAATTGGACATTAGGTCTACCATACGATTGGAGTAGAGCGCGGCCGGCCGAAACGAGGGATGTCAGATCTTCCCCTTTTTTGGCTTCACCCGAGAGTTCACGCAAAAACTCGGTTTCTTCCATGATGCGTTCATACCCAATGCTGACGGGTACAAACGCCACCGGTTTGTCTCCCAAACCGAGAGCGGCTTCCACAACCATGTTGAGCAGGCCCACTTGGGGTGGGAGAAGTTTGCCAGTGCGGGAGCGCCCACCTTCCAAAAAAAATTCAACCGCGTGTCCGTCACGAAGCAGGCGGCGAATGTACGCATCGACAACCACGGCGTAGAGTTTGTCTCCCCTAAAACTCCGACGAATAAAAAAGGCGCCTGAACGGCGGAGAATGGGGCCGAGCGGGAAAAAAGACAGGTTATCCCCCGCCGCTACAAGGGGTAGGTTGAGAGCGTGTTTTCGAAGAACGTAGTGGAGAAGCAGATAGTCTATGTGACTCTTGTGACTTGGTAACAATACCACGGAGCCTTTTCGAGCGGCCTGACGAACCTCAGCAATTCCAGCTTCATCCACGTCAATGCCTGAAAAAACCCTTTCGGCCAAGGTGTCGGCCATCACCTCCAGTGTTCGAAGAGTGGAAGGGTCGGGCTCGGCCTGAAGGCTCTGAAGCATGGTGCGAGCATTTTCTACCGCTTCGCGCAACTTGACCTCGTCGCCGGCGGCCATGTCGCGCAACACCGACGCAAGGCGAGGCGTTTTTAAGACTTCTTCGCGCACGCGATCGGGAGGTTTTTGAGCGGGCCCAACAACGCTTTTGCGCTCACGCTCGGCCTTGCGCAATAAAGCGTACACAAGGCGGCGTAGGATGTGAGGATCCCCGGCTCGGTCATTTGTGAGAAACTCACGGAGGTTGAGCGGCTCACCTGCCCTGACAACCACGTGTTCAAGGTTGACTCCGAGTTGCAAAAGCGAGCGCACTTCACCGGGGAACTCGGCGGGGCTGAACAAAAAGTCTCGCGCCCAGAAACCGCGCCGTTCTGGGCGCATTGTCCATACGAGGGTTTGCGGCACAAGGAGGATGTTTTTTTCAGCGTGTTCCGCAAGGTCGATAAGACAGGATAAGAGTGCGTCGCCCTCGGTCTTACCGCGGTGGGCAGTGGATGCCCGTTCGAGAACGCCGGGGGCTCGTTTTAGAAAAAGCACCGCGCTCTTACCGGAAAGGACGGTTTCGCGCAGCGCTTCTTCAGGGCTTTTCTTTGACTTGAAAAGGCCCACGGGTGAAGCCCCAAGCGCATCTGCAAAGTCATTCGCAAACGTGATTGGGGGCAGTTGGGCCCGATTGGAAAAATGGGAAAGTGCCAATAAGTCAAGCAACGATACGTTGCGGACAATATGTATGACGGACCCTTTTGAAGCCGCCTCTCGAACCGTATCTACCCACGCCGGGTCGAGTGGAATACGGCGCAGAAGGGGATGGTAGATACGGTTTAGAACGGATGAGGGGAGAAGCATGATGGGTAGGTTTTCATGCTGTCAGAAGCACGAAGCGGCGCAGTTGTTGGTGACGCAGGTTGTCCAGTTGTTGCAGTTGTTGGCGCCCGCGCAGCACTGAGTCTGACATTCTGACGGCTGTGTACCGCCGATGGCGCAGCGCTGGAAACACGCCATTGCGGCAGCGCAGTTGAAGTCATTGAGGCATGTTTCAGTTTGAGAGCAGCAGTTGCCCACGACACATTGGCTGCACGGCGTGCCGCCCGGGTCGAGTGAACAATTGCCTGAATCGATGGGTGGCATGCCGCAGTGACCGCCGTTGCATGTGAGGCCTATACAGCATTGTTGTGAATTTTGGCAGGTGGAGCCGGGGGGTAGACACGAGCCGGATCCGCAAAGGCCGTTTTCACAGACCATGGAACAACACTCATCGGGAGCGGCACAGTTGAACCCGTCGAGTTTGCACTGGTTGATTCCGCAGGTGCCATCGTCACAGATGCCTGTGCAGCACTCAAAGTTATCCATGCAGGCGGTGCCGTCGGGGAGGCATTGGAAAAATTCGCAGACTCCGCTGTTGGGATTGCAGAAGAAGCTGCAACACTCAAAGTCTTCAACGCAGGGCTCACCTTCAAACTTGCACATCCCAAATCCGCAGGTGAACGACTCAGGATTGCAGAAGAATGAACAACACTCGTCGTCGAATTGGCAGGAAAACCCGTCTGGGTTGCAATTTCCGCCGGCGCAAAGGCCGGTGTTGAAATCACAGAAGAATGAACAACACTGCTCGGCGAACTGGCACGGTACACCGTCGGGTGCACACTCGCTGAATCCGCAGATATTCTTGTTGGGATCGCAGAATCCGCTGCAACATTGGCTGTTGCTAAAGCAGTCAAACCCGTCTGGTGTACACATTGATTGGCAGGTGCCAAAATTGGGGTCGCAGAATCCGTTGCAACATTCGGCTGAGGCGCCGCACAAAACACCGTCGGGCTTGCAAGGATTGCCTCCGCAAATGCCATTTTCACAAATCAATGAACAACATTGACCGGGTGAATTGCAGCCGGCACCGTTATTGAGACACTGCTGAAAGTCGCATTTAAAAGTGTTTTGATTGCAGATGCCGGAGCAACACTCAAAAGGTGAAAAACACGGAGTGCCATTGACGCCGCACATTCCGCCGCCGCAGACTCCGCCATTGCAAACGTTGGAGCAGCATTGATTGGGGTTGGTGCATGCGAAGCCGTCGGCCTGGCAAGTGCTGCCGCCGCAGAGATTGTTTGTGCAATCGAGATTGCAACAATCGGTGTCTTCAATGCAGACAGCGCCCGGGGGCTTGCATTGGAAGGTGCCACAAAAGCCGTTATTGCAGTCGAAATTGCAACATTCGTTATCTGCGGCGCATGCGCTGCCTTCAGGTTTGCATTGCGAGCCGCCGCAAAAACCGTTGAAGCAATTAAACGTGCAACATTGATCCGAATTGGAGCAGGCTTTTCCGTCGGCAAGGCATTGGAAGCCGCCGCAAAAACCGGAAATGCAGTCGAGCTGACAACATTCGGTACTTGTTTGGCAGGCTTCACCCTGGGGTTTGCAGATTTGGTCAGGTTTGCATGTTTGATCGGCTTGGCAGTTTAAACCGTCGCAACAGCCGTTTGAAACGCACGACTCGCCGAGCGCCGCGCAGCCTGAGGTTCCCCCGGCGCCGCCTTCACCCGGGTCGCCTGTGCGAGCGCCGCAGGCTGCAAAAATCACCCCAAGAATGGCGGTTAAGACCGATAACAAGAAAAGTTTAAGAAGGATCCGACGACGAGCCATTGGCGGAGAATAGCCGGCCTCGGGCGATTGGTATAGTTTCCGCGAGGGCTTCGGGTCAGTTACCCTGGAGACTGCTCTCGCTTGTTTTTGGCTCAGTCTTCGTGAGAGCCGGTGTTGCCGTGGTGACGCTGCAACCGAAGCACGAGATCGCCGACCAATGCGGACCACCCGGTTTGATGGGAGGCGCCGAGCCCAACACCTGTGTCGCCGTGAAAATATTCGAAGAAGAGCAGCTTTTCAGCGAAGTTGGGGTGATGTTGGAACAGGTCGTTTTGGCCGTATACTGGCCGATTTCCATCGGGGCCTCGCTCAAAGATTCGAACGAGGCGTTGGGCGATTTCTTCGGCGCCGTCGCGCAATGTTCGAGGCGCCGCGCCGCTCACCGCGGGTATGGTAAGAACGTCGCCGAAACCGTGGTCGAGACGCAATAACGATCTGTATAAAAGATATCCGGTTGGAAACCATACCGGCCCGCGCCAATTGGAATTGCCACCTTTCATTCGGGTGGTGCTTTCACCGGGCTCATAAGACACTTCACCGCGGCGACGCATTCCTTCAAGCCACAATGATACAGGCTTGTGTTTGTGCTCTTTGGAGAGCGATCGGGGGCCATAAGAGGACAGCAGTTCGGCCTCATTAAAGAGATGTCGCAGCACTCTGGGCAAACGAGACGGGGGTATTGCCGAGAGAACATGGCGCCCGTCGGGCCTGACGGTGACAGCTTCTGCGAGGTGGGGATTTTTGTTTAAGAACCATTGAAAACGGCGGCGAAAGTTATGGAGTTTGCCAAACGTGTTTTTGGTAATGACATGCACGGCGCAGAGGGGAATCAAGCCCACCATACTCCGTACTTTGAGGTGGGTTTCTGTGCCTTTGTTTTGGTCTTTGAGAAGGTCAAAATAAAAACCGTCGTCTTCGGACCAGAGCGGGACATCACCCTCATATTCGCCGTGGTTTAATGCAAAAACAATGCGGGCAAAATGTTCAAAGAACTTGCTTGCCACATCTTCATACGCGGTGTTTGTGAGTGCCAGTTCAAGCGCAATGCGCATGAGGTCGAGGCAATACATAGCCATCCATGCGGTGGCATCGGCCTGTTCGAGGACAATGCCGGGTGGCATGCCTTCACTGCGGTCAAAAAGGGAGATGTTGTCGAGGCCTAAAAAGCCGCCTTCAAAAACGTTGTTTCCTTCGGTATCGCGCTTGTTGACCCACCACGCAAAGTTGATGAGCAATTTGTGGAACATTCGTTCCAAAAATACGCGGTCACCTTCGCCGCGCTGGCGTCGTTCGATTTTATAGATTTGGTAGGTGGCCCACGCCTGGACAGGAGGATTGAGGTCGGAAAGCTCCCACTCGTAGGCGGGTATTTGTCCACTCGGGTGTTGATACCACTCTTTGACCATGAACTTGAGTTGGTTTTTGGCTTGATCGATGTCGACTGAGGCCATTGCCAACGCGTGAAACGCCAAATCCCAGGCGGCAAACCAAGGATATTCCCATTTGTCGGGCATGGAGATCACGTCGGCGACGGAGAGGTGTCGCCACTCACGATTGCGGCCCTTGAGGCGCGACTTTGGAGGTGGGTGAACATCACCGTCGAGCCAACTGGACACATCGTAGGAGTAGAATTGCAGGCTCCAAAAAAGGCCTGCGCTCGCTTGGCGGTGGATGGCTCTTCGCTCTTCGGAAAGATCGGGCCCTTGAACTGAGCGATAATACGCGTCGGCCTCGCGACGGCGGGAGGCGAGCAGTTCAAAGGCCTTGTCGAACGGGCTTGTGTGCTCTTCGGGGCACAGGCGAACAAGCACTCTCACTTGGCCTTTTGGGGGAACGACAAATGAGTACCATGCCGCCGCTTTGGTGCCGTGTTCTGCCGGATTGACAGCTGTTTCATCGCCGTGGATGACGCGGCGATGAAAAGCGTCTTTTACAAAGGGTTGAGTGAGCGGCGTGCCCCAAAGAGCCTTGGTGTTTGTTTCATTGTGGGTAAATAAGAGTTGTGGAGGGGAAGTGAGTGAACCGGATGATGAAACATCAATGGATGCAAAATAGGCCCACAACGTGCCGAGATCGTCGTGGCGCACTTTTAAACATGGAGTTTGCGACGCTGTTCGAACGAGGTCGGGTTTGGTACCGGGCGGGTCGGTCCAAGACCATGTGTTACGAAACCAAACGTGGGGCAAGATGTGGAGTGGCGCGGGGCTGTCACCGGCGTTTTGAGCGGTGATCACCATGAAGATGTCGTTCGCAGAATACTTTGCGTATTCTATTGTGATTTCAAAGTAGCGATCGTCTTTAAAAAAGCCGAGATCGGTGAGTTCAGGTTCGGGGTCGGAGAGGGAGCGACTTTGACTGAGATTGACAATCTCGGCGTAGGGATAGGGGCGTTGGGGATATTTGTAAGACGCTTTGAGGTAGCTGGCTGTTGGGGTGGCGTCTTCGTAGTAGTAGAGTTCTTTTACGTCTTCACCGTGGTTGCCTTCGGGCCCGGAAACACCAAAAAAGCGCTCTTTGAGAATGGGGTCTTGTCCGTTCCAAAAGGCCGGCGCGATGCAGAGGAGTTGATTGCGGTCGCACAGGCCCAAAAGGCCGTCTTCATTCCACCTGTAGGTGCGACTTCGAGCCTGCTCGTGAGGGAAATAATTCCACGCATCGCCTGAAGGACTGTAGTCCTCGCGCACGGTGCCCCAGGCGCGTTCTGCGAGATAAGGGCCCCAGTGTTTCCAACGAACAAGGCGTTCACGTTCTTCGTGAAGGCGGTGCTCTTCGGGGTTTTCGTGGGTGAGGCGATCGCCGCGACTCGACATTGGGCGATGTTAGCGGCGATTTTGCCGCAAAGCGGAAGGCTTCAGCGACGCACAAGGCGGACGAGCGTTTCAACGTGACTTGTGTGCGGGAAAAGCTCGACGGTTTCCACGTGGGAAATGCGGAACGCTTCGGCGCAGAGTACGGCGATGTCGCGCGCCATTGTGACGGGATCGCACGCGATGTACACAACGGAGCGGGCGCGTGATTTGGCGATGCGTTGAGCTGCGCCGCGGGCACCTTCACGCGGTGGATCGAGCACCACCACTTCGGCTCGGCCGATGTCGTAGTTGTCGGCGTCGGCGCAAACGAGCTTGCCCGAGAGACCTCGCAATTCAAAGTTTTCGCGAGCGGTGCGTACACTTTCTGCATGGCTCTCGACCGAGGTGAACTTGGTTGTGAGCGGGGCGAGAACGATGGAGAGGGTTCCGCTGCCGGCGAAGAGTTCAACGATGGAAGGCACTGAATTGGAGCCGTTGCGCACGAGATCGGCAACGCGGCGCGCGAGAACAACGGCTGCCGCGTCGGACGCTTGAGCAAAGCCGCCCGCGGCAATGCGAAGAGGGCGACCGTCGGCACCGGGCACGACGGGGCGGGGATCGCCGAACGTGGCCGGCTCTGTTGCACCGTCTAAGAGAACACCTGCGCCGGCCCACGTGCGGTTTTGAATGTGTTTGTTGATGCGAGCCCACACCGATACTGGAAAAGAGCCTCGCCACGCGATGTGGACGACGGGGGCAATGCGTACACTTGAAGAGGCAAGCGTGCCGGCTTCGTTGTGTACATTTTCTGCGGTGCGTACACTTGACTCACGGACGGCGGTGCTTGCGTCGGGTTCGTGCGGGTTAGTGTGTACACTTTTTGCGCCGTCGGGTGCAGTCGCGCCGAGAGCGATGGATATTTCGCCGGATCCGGCGGCGCCTTCAAGCACGGATGGAAGCTCGGTCAGAAGGCTGTTCAGAGGCGAAACGAGCACGGCGCATCGATCGACACAAACGAGGTCGTGTGTACCTTCGGCGCGAAAGCCGATCGTTATGCGACCTCGATCGACGCGGGCGAACAGACGAGCGCGGGTTCTGTATTCAAGCGCTGCGTCGGAAGCGGCGCGCGGGGCGTGCGTGATCACGGGGGGATGCTCGGCAATGCCACCGACGCGTCGGAGTGCGTCTTCGGCAATGGCGCGATGCGTTCGCTCTTGGGCGGCGACGGCAAGGTGCATGAGGTCGCAACCGCCGCAGGTACCCACGAGCGGGCAAGGTGCAATCACGCGATCGGGCGACGGTTGAACAATGCGCAGAACGCGGCCCCGACGAACCGAGCCGTGTTGTTCAACGGTTGCCTCAACGATGTCATCGGGCGCGGTGTGGGGGATCAAAACGGCGCGACCGTTGAGGTGCGCAACACCGTCACCGCCTTTTGCAATCGATTCGATCCGCAGCGTGTGCGTTTCGGATCGGGAACGTTGAGCTTTCATTTCGGGGGAGAAAATCTGAGAGGCGCGGGTCGGTTCCCTCTCACTTTTTCATGGAGATTTTTTGCGAGGAGGTTTGGCCGGCAACAATGACAACGCTGATGACTTTGGTCATACCGCCGAGTTTCGCCGTGACACGAAGCGATCCGGGAGCGAAGGGTTCACGCACGATCGGCGGAACAAATGAGCGCCCGGCGATGAGAACTTGGTCACATCGCGGGTCGCACCCGAGCGTGAGAAATCCAATTTCTTTAGCGGGAGGCGGAGCAGCGGCAGCCGTTGTTGAAGAGGTTCCGGTACCGGCGGCAGAACCTGCGGTTGCGGAAGCGGCGGCCGTGGCCGACGTGGAGGCGGCGGCGCCGCTTGATGTGGTGGATGGCTGTGTTGCCCCCGGGGGTGGTGCGGATGCGGAGGGCGCTTGGCTGACCGCCGCAACTGCGGTGGATGTCGGCGCAACGTCGGGCGCCGAACCAGATTCGCTTCGGAACTTGAAATACAAGAGCGCGGTGACGCCGATCACGCAGAGGGCTGCGAGTGCAACGACAGCGATGATGACGCCCGAAGAGCGTTCTTTGCCTCGCTGAGCTTCTTGCTGCGCAAGCCAGATCGCTGCCGGATCGGGCCGCGGCAGCGAGATCGCAGTTTCGATTTGAGACTGCGGCTGCGGCGGGTACATGGGCGCGCCCGGTGGACCAAACGACGGCGGCGCGCCGTATTGCATTGGACCTTGGCCGGGGTAACCGGGCGGGCCGTTCATGGGCTGCCCGGACGGCGGACCGCCGAACGAAGGCGGGCCCATCGGGCCTCCGATGTTCACCGACGAAGGTGGATTGAGCCCTGCCGCGGGTGCGGGAGCACCGCGAACGGCGTTGGAGACCGATTGTGGCAACGCGATGGTTGCGTTGAGGTCGTCGTGTCCACCGGACGCCAATCCCGGAAACGCGGACGTGGAGTCCTGCTGCGCGGGCATTGCGTGGGGCGGCGGCGGCGGTGCGTACGGCTGGTTTTGACCGTATTGAGGCGGCGATGGACAACCGAATGAGGGCGGGCCGCCGGGGCCGCGCGGCGGTGGGGGCGGCGCACCAAGGCTTTGTTGGGTTTGGCGAGGCGGTGGAGGCGCGGGCATGCCGGCAGCGGGAACGGGCTTGGCTCGTTCGGCGAGGGCTGCGCCCGCTCGCGACGGTTCAAGCTGATCGCGCGTTGCAACGGTGGTTGGAATGTCTTCGTCGTCGTCGAGAAGTGATGTTGCAGCCATTGCGGACTGCGGTTTTGGCGGCGGGCCCGGCGGCGCTGCACCTCGAATTTGGGAGGCCGGAGGAGGAGGCGGTTGCGCGGCCGACACCGCGGATGCGTGCGAGAGGCTGACCGCGCTCGGTTCATCACCCCCCTGCATCGCGCGGAGCTTTTCGACGTTGATGGTGGACGTAACTTCCGCTGCCCACGCGAGGTGCGCTTCGCGCTTTTGAATGCGATCGCCGAAGACGGCGCGCACGTATTGAGACACTTCTTCGGGGCCAACCATGGCTCCCTGGCGCATGAGAAAGCCTTGGAGCGCGCGCGAAAATTCACGCGCCGTTTGGTAGCGATCCTGCTTTTTTTTGGCGAGCGCTCGGAGCACAACGCTCTCCAGCTCGGGCGGATAGCCGGGAATGATTGTGGAGGGCGGCGGCACGATGCACGCCTGCACTTTTTCGAGCGTGTCGAGATCCGTCTCCATGCGGAAAAGGCGCTGGTTTGTGGTGAGTTCCCAGAGGACAACGCCGAGCGCGAACACGTCGGTTGTGCGATCCACCTCCGCGCCGCGCACTTGCTCCGGCGACATGTACGCAAGCTTGCCTTTGAGCGTTCCAGCTTTGGTTTGCGACAAACGATCGGCCACTTTGGCAATGCCGAAGTCGACAACCTTGGTGTAGCCGTCGTAGGTGACGAACAGGTTGTGAGGGGTGACGTCGCGGTGAACAAGGCCGAGCAGTTGGCCATTTTTTCCGCGCAATTCGTGAGCGGCGTGCAGACCGTCGGCGGCGTCTGCACAGATGCGAGCCGCGAGTTGAACGGGCACGCGCTGGCCTCGCTCTTCAACACGGCGCATGACTTCACGGAGCGGCTCGCCGTGGAGGTACTCCATCGCGATCCAGTAGGTGTTGTCGTCTTTTCCGAGATCGAACACCTGCGCGACGTTTGCGTGATTGATGCCGGCCGCGATGCGCGCTTCGTCGAGAAACATGTCGACGAACTGATCGTCTTCAACGAGGTGCGGGTGAATGCGCTTGATCGCAACCCACTTTTGAAAACCGCCCGGCCCGTCCATGCGCGCGAGGTGTACGCTCGCCATGCCGCCGACACCGATTTCGTCGACCACTCGGTAACGCCCCAGGAAGAACGTTCCGGCCGGCTTCTCGGGCTCTTTTTGCCGTGTGCCCGACGCGGACGACGGACCGCTTGAACCGGGTCCACCTTGCATGGACGGACGAGGCGGGGGTGCGGCCATAATCTTTCGGTGTACCTGCATCCCCGGATCACCTTATGCGCTCCCGACCTCGGGAGGCGGGACCAAGGGAAGCGTCAGCGTAACGGAGAAAATCTGTCCGAGTAAATGGGGCCCGGATGCGAGCCAAAAGGCGGGGCGCCCGGGGATGCGCGCGACACTTTGCCGCCGAGCCCGGCACGTCGTAAGAGGCATCGGATGAGCGCCGCGCCCTCGCATGCACAGTCTGGCTCCACGGCACCCGTCGGGGCTTCGACCAACTCTGAATCGCTTGTTGCAACGGCCCAAAAGCGACTTCTAGGCAACTACCGCCAGGCGTCGTTTGTTCTTGATCGGGGTCGCGGTTGCGAGGTGTTCGACGTGGAGGGCAAGCGCTACCTGGATTTCGCAGCGGGCGTGGCGGTGGACGCGCTCGGCCATGCACATCCCGTCTTGACAAAAGCGATCGCCGATCAGGCAGGGCGCCTGATGCACGTGTCGAATTACTTTTACAACGCGGAGAACATCCGGCTCGCCGATGAGCTGTGCGCCGTCACGGGTTTTGATCGCGCGTTCTTTTGCAACTCGGGCGCGGAAGCCAACGAAGCGGTGATGAAGCTCGCACGCCGGCACTTTTACGCGAAGGGCGACAAAAACCGGGTGCGGTTTATTGCGTTTCACAACTCATTTCACGGGCGGACAATGGGTTCTGTCGCGCTGACGGGGACGCCGAAATACCACGAGGGGTTTGGGCCGATGGTCGGTGCGATCACGCACGTGGCGTATGGGGATCTCAGCGCCGCAAAGGCGGTGATGGGCGCGGACGTGGCGGGGATCTTCGTGGAGCCGGTGCAAGGTGAGGGCGGTGTGATGCCCGCACCGCCGGGTTATCTCGCGGCGCTCCGAGCGCTCGCGGATGAGCACGGCGCGCTTCTTTTGATCGATGAAGTGCAAACGGGGATGGGCCGCACAGGCAAGTGGCTCGGGTCCGATCACGAGGGTGTTAGAGCCGATGCGATCGCGCTCGCAAAAGGACTCGGCGGCGGCTTTCCGATCGGCGCCATGCTTGTTCGCGAATCGGTGGCGGGTGCACTGCCGCCGGGTACACATGGGTCCACGTTCGGCGGCAACGCGCTCGCTTCGGTTGCGGCGCGCACCGTGTTGCGCGTTCTGAAAGAAGAAAAACTGATCGACGGTGCGCGCGATCGCGGCGTTGACCTTTCAAACAAGCTCACCAAACTCGCCGCGGAGTTTCCAACGGTCTGCAAAGCGGAGCGCGGCCTCGGTTTGCTTCGCGCGCTGCCGCTCGCGGACGGCATTGACGCGCGGGTGGTGCTCACGGCGCTTCAGCGGCGGGGCCTGCTGCTCACGATCGCGGGCGCGAGCGCGCTTCGATTCACGCCTCCGTTGATTGTCACCGAAGCGGAGATTGATGAAGCGGTGGCCATGGTGGCCGACGTGCTTTCCGACGTTCAAGCGGGCCGCCTCGCCGCGGGCTGACGAACAAAGTTCTTCTGAGTTTGAAGGAGCATCGACTTGCGCGCGGCTGGGCCGGTTGTTGATCCCGTTCCGTGTTCCGCATGCGGCAAGCTGATTGATCCGCTGCGCGCCGGGCACGTGGCGATCTTCGATCAAAAGCTCCATTACTTTTGCAATCGCGACGTGTGCCGCGCGTCCTTTCTCGGCGAGCCGATCGCCGAGCCGCCGCCGCCCGAGTTGGAGCGCGAAGACGCGTTCGACGCGCTTGAATCGGCGGCGCCGATCGAAGATGCGTTTCAACCGCGATCGCCCGACGAGGGATTGGCCAACGCACCTCCCGCGCTCGACGGTGAAGGGCCGATTGAGCCGCTGTCGCGAATGATTCTGCACGACGGACCGACGCGCATCGAGCCGCAGGAAGGCCGCGACGTTGGCGCGTTGCTCTTGGTTCTTGCGATTGTTGCGGGCACGCTCGCCGTTTCTCTTTCGCTTCTCGGCACAGCGAGGCTCACGATCGTTGCGCGCATTGTGCTCGCGGGTGTGGGCGCGCTCATGTTGCTCGGGCGCGCGCTCACAACGGAGCGTGACGCGAGCGACGCAAACCCGCTGCCGGTATTGGTTGCGCCGCTCGGCTCGGTGGCGGTTGCGCTTTGGGCATCGTTTGGCAAAGACGCCGCGCTTGCCGGCGAAGCGACGTCGCTCGCGGGCTTCATTGTCACCGCGGGCGCGGTCGGCGCATGGTTGATCGATCACGCGCGCCGCACCGTGGCCGGTGAACGCGCCTGGCTTGAATCACATCTCGCGGTTCCCGGAAGGCGCGCTCCCAGCGAGGATCTTCGCGCCGAGGGCCACAAGCGCGACAAGGTGTTCGACATCAAGCCCGGCGAGCACGTTGTGATGGAGCCGGGTGAAGTTGTGCCTGTCGATCTCACGATCGTCGACGGCGAAGTTGAAGTGTTGCCGTGGACATTCGCGACAACACCTGTTTGGCGCAAAGTGGGCGATCCGCTCGTTGCCGGCGCAACCGTTGTGAGCGGCCGACTTCGCGGTGTGTGCACATGGGCCGGCGCCGATCGGGCGTTCGCGCGCGTCGTGCTCGATCCGAGGCGTCGCGCCGATGCATTTGCTCCCGTCGCCAAAGCGAGCCGCGCGCTCGTTGAGCGATGGTCATTTGTGGCCGCGTTCGTCGGGGGGTTATCGGCGTTCGTGGCAGGCCGAATCCCGGTGGAGATCGCAATGGCGGCGATCGCAGTTCACGCGGCGCTCTCCACGCCAATCGCGGCATCGATCGCGGCGGTGCACGTTGCGCGCGGTGTACTCCTCGCGCTTCGGCGCGGCATTGTGTACAAATCATCCGACGCTTGGGAATTGTCGGGCC
This sequence comes from Polyangiaceae bacterium, assembly GCA_016712345.1. Taxonomy (GTDB): domain Bacteria; phylum Myxococcota_A; class Polyangia; order Polyangiales; family Polyangiaceae; genus JADJRH01. Next base: position 3,845,812 of record JADJRH010000001.1, on the reverse strand, counting down.
GCGTGCAAACGGCTGTGTTTTGCGCCCGCGGCACACTCCTCAAAGGTGAACCCGAACTGAGCGAAGTGATCGCGACCACCACCAAGGTCGACGAAACCGACGTGCTCGCGCTGGCGTCGGGCGCGGAGCGCATGGCAGAAGATCCAATTGCAAACGCGATCGTTCGCGCGGCCCGCCTGCGGCAGATTCGGCCCGATGGAGTACGCAACCCACAGACGTATCCGGGCCTCGGCGTGACCGCGATTAGCTCCACAGGTCAGGAACTTGTTGTTGGATCGCGCGCGCTGCTGCTTGAAGAGCACGTGAGCATCGCGTCGATCGAGCGCACAGTGACCGAGCTGGAGTCGCAGGGTCGCTCGGTGGTTCTGGCGGCGGTTGCGGGGCGGCTTGTCGGCGTGATCGCGCTCATCGATGGTCTGAGGCCGGGCGCGCGCGCCGCGGTTCAACATCTTCTCGATGCGGAGATCGAACCGATCATCATGTCGGGTGATTCTCGCGAAACGTGTGATGCAATCGCCCGCTCGCTCGATATCGAACACGTGCGGCCAGAAGTGTTGCCGGCGGAGCGCCCGGCCGAAGTGCGCCGCGTGATGGACACGGGCGTTACCGTTGCGGTGTTGGGTCACAGCGGAGTCGACGACGATTCGCTCGCAACGGCCGACGTAGCGGTGGCTCTCGGGGCGGCGGGGTCCGCCAAACCAACATCCACGCCGGCCACACCCGCACCGCCGAAACTCGCGGCGCCCGGGGACTTCGCCGTGACGCTTGCTTCAGACGATGTTCGGGACGCGGCGCTGGCGCTCGCGCTCGCAAGGCGCGTTCGAACCGAAGCGCGTGTCGGCGTTGCGATTGCCGCGGTGCCTGCGCTCATCGGTTCGGTGGCTGTTGCGTTTGGGCTTTTGCCTCCGGCGTACGCACCCATCGCTTCGCTTCTCGGCAGCGTCATGGCCACGGTTCACGCGCGCGCCCTCGAAGGGAAACGCTGAAGCGGGCCTGCATGCGTACACAACCAATGGGTTGCCGGGGCAATCGAGCGTTTCGAACGCAGAACGAGGAGCCGATGCGGAACGGGGCCCATTTGAGAACGTGGAATAAGCGGTAAAAGAAAACGCTGTTACGCGACGGGGCGGCGGCCGAAGGGACTATGCGCAATTCTTGCAAGAGCCCCCGCCATGCGAACTGCGGCAACGCTGACCCTGGCTTTTTTGCTCGGCACAACCGTCACCCTCACCGCCCAGGCCAAAAGTGAATACGTGGCCCGTTTTCCCAATGGAAACGTGAACACATGCGAAAACTGCCATCCGGGCGGCAACACAACGGCGTTGAACCTTTTCGGGCAGGATTCGAGCAATCAAGTTGGCAAACCCGCGGCGGATTGGTGGCCCGCGCTTGAAAACCTCGACTCAGACGGGGATGGACAAACGAATGGCCAGGAGCTGGGGGATCCGTGCGGCGACTGGCTCATCGGCATGGATCCTCCGCGCACCACCGCCATCTCCAATCCAGGTGACAGCGGGGATGTGTCGGCCGACCCAGATTCGCCCTCGTGCGATCCGGAAGGGACCGGCGGCACAACCACAAGTTCGTCGGCAAGCACCGGTTCGGGCGGCCCCACAACAACAGCCGGCGCGGGCGGTGGCACTCCCACGGGCGGCGGTCAAGGCGGCGAAAATCCCAGCTCCGGCGCGGGTAGAGCCGATCCGCCTCTCGCGACTCCGGGTTCCTGTTCAACGTCCCCCGCGACAGGCGGCGCGGCTTGGGATATCGGCTTTCTTATCGCGGCAGCGTTCTCCCTGTCGCGAGTCAGGCGACGAAAGCGCCAAAAACGCCAATGAGTCATCGCAATACAAAGACGCTCGCCTTTCTCATCACAACCCTCCTTTCAACTACCGCGCTCGCGCAACCGGCACCATCCGGCTCGGCATCGGCGACATCCGCTCCAAGTGATCCGCCCCCGGCTCCGACCTCGGCGCCACCAGCTCCGCAAGAGGCAGCTCCGGCGGGCTCAACAACGAGTACACCGGCGACATCACCGGCGCCGACGGCCACGCCGACCAACTCTGCGCCTGCCGCGGCTCCAAAGCCAATTGCACCCCCAAGTGACGATCCGCCGGTGGACCCGGATTTGCCGCGTCCTTTCGTTGCTCACACGCACGGATTTTCGATTTGGCCACTGGCACTCGTGCAGGCTCAGGCGGCGCCGTACGTTGGAAAAAACTCATCGTTTCTGGCGGGCGATATCGCTGAACACCCGGGTTTTCGCATTCGCCGAGCGCGTCTTGGTGTGGCGGCAAACTATGAGTCTCTGCTCAAAGCTGAAATCCAAGCGGAGCTTTTGACAAACGCCCAAGTGACACTCCTGCTCAATCAAGCGTGGGTGGGAGTCACTCCCAAGTCTTGGTTTGGAGCGTATATGGGCATGTTGGATGTGCCTTTTTCGCGTTCGTCATTAAGTCCGGCGGCCGATACTGCCCTGATCGACAGGCCGCTTGCTGTGCGGGCATTGGCCCCCAATCAACAACTGGGCATTTACGCTCACGGGCTTTTTGCAAAGGGTTTGTTGCAATATTACCTGGGCGTATACAACGGGTTTCAGCGATTCGATCAGTTTTATTCGGGCTACCGCCAACCCCAGGCCGGTTTTGGAAACCGCTTTGACAATCTTGCGTATGCGGCGCGCCTCGCTTCGTCGCTTCTCACACCGGGTGAAGAAATCCCCACGGTGGGTGATCGCAAACCGCGGCTCAACTTGGGCGCAAGTTACTTTTACAGCGACGGTGGGGCCCGCGACATCCACTCAATCAACGGCGATGTTTTCTTTCAACACTCCGGGTTTCGAGCGGTGGGTGAGGTATTGTATTCAAGCACCATTCCAGAATCGGTGCCCACGCAGCCCACATCACAAACAGCCAATATCGACTCGTTCGGTGTTGTGCTTGAAGCTGGGTACACATTCCGAAAAATGGCGGGGGCCCACCTTCGATTTGAACTCATCGACCCAAACACCGCTGTTCAAGACGCATCGGACAACTGGCTCTTAACGGTGGGACTTTCGTTTAATCCGCCGGTGCTCGGCAAATATTGTCGCGCCCAATTTGAGTACACCCATCGCGAAGAGCTTTACGGAGCTGCCCTTGAGAATGACTCCGTCGCGATTCAGACCCAATTTATGTTGCAGTGATCGCAATCGGCGATCGTGAAGTGTACGAGCCATGTTGATAAAGAAGCTCTCTCCTCTCCTCGCGGCGGTCATTCTCGCACCGGCCATTCCAGCCTGTAATTCAGGTCAGGGGCTGCTCCGCGCAAAACAAATTGAAGTTCGCAATGAGGTTGTCGGCGGCCCTGTTGCGGTGGCCGACGTGGGCGACTTTTTGCTTGAAAATGACCAAATTCGCATTGGCATTTTGGGTGTAAAAGACTCGCCGGGGCCCGGCGTTTTCGGTGGAAGTGTTGTGGATATTGACCGCCGACGGGCGCGGGAAGAATTCTCCAATGCGGAAGGGCGAGATCGCTTTTCGGAGATGTTTCCCGTGGCCAATCTACTTGTGCCAAGCCCTGAGCCGGACAAGAGCGATGTTCGCGTTCTAAAAGACGGTTCCGACGGCAAAGAGGCCATTATTCGGGTCGAGGGCAACGGCGAATTTTTATACGAAGCCTTGAGTCTTTTGCGAGATTCGGCCGACCTTCTAAACCTGTTTTTCCCGTTCGTAAAAACCACCATTCGTTTTCAAACCGACTACATTTTGAGGCCGGGTGACAGGCATCTGACCATGCGCACAACGCTGCTTCTTCAAGACAAGAAGCCGCCGGGGTGTCCCTCCATCTCCGACTGTGAATTGGGCCCCGAAGACTGCGAGTTTGGTCTTCAGGCTGATGAAAATACGTGCCCGATTTGCGCCTGTTCAGACGCATTGCCGCTTGAACTCTACGATGCCCCGGTGAGTGTTTTTGGCACTATCTTGGGCGATCCAACTGGCCAAGATACACCGGCTGTCATCCGCACAGGCGTTATCGCGGGTGACTTCGTGTTTTTTGGAAATCAAAATGACGTGTTCGCCCCGGGCCCCGGTTTTGACGAAGACGACGCCGTTCAAGGCGCTTATTTGAACGGTCGCAACCAGTTTCAAACGCCGCTCATCTACGATTTTGCCGCCGCCGCGGGCGGTGACATCAGCTACGGGTATTTCACCCACGACCCCGAGGGTGGCAACCCTGTTGTGAACGTTCCCCTCTTTGCGAGCGCTGCAACAGCCTTTTTGGCCGCCGGGAAAAACTGCCTGTTTGATACTGCCGATGACGATTCGTGCGACAAACACCGCGCCTTTACGTACGAGCGATATTTGGCCGTGGGTGACGGCGACGTGTCGAGTGTACTCAGCGAGGTATACCGCGTTCGAGGCACCAAAACAGGCACTCTTCGCGGGCACGTGATCACAGAAACAACGGGTGAAGGTTCACCCAATGCGCAGGTATCGGTGTTTTGGGATCCTGATCCGGCCAAAGAATGGACGGATATCGATCAAGTGATTGAGGCCAATATCGCCGCTCGCGGCGATGTTGGAATGTACACATCAATCGACGCCGACTTGGGCCTTGATCTGCTCGAAGACGGTGACTTTCAAGCCGCGCTGCTCCCTGGAAACTACGTGATTGTGGCGCGCGACCAATCCGGCACGGTGCTCTCCGCGCCGTCGAAAATTATCATCACCGACGGCGGGGTTGTTGAGTTGTCACTCCGCCTCCCCGAACTGGGGATCATTAACTATCGGGTTGTTGACGAGTCGGGCCTTTTATCACCCGCCAAAGTGGCACTTGTGTCTGTGGATGAATTGGGAACTCCACTTGAAGGTGATGGCAAACGCCGACCGTATCTCGGTGATGGACGCCTCGGAAACGGTAAACGCCGCATCAGTCTGACCACCTCGGGTGAGGGCCATATCGACGCCGAGCCCGGCAGGTACATTCTCAGGGTTTCACGCGGACCAGAATACAGTTTGTATGAAGATCGCGGGCCCGAAGGAAAAGGCTTTGTGATCGGCTCGGGTGAAATTCGAAATGTGCTCGCCCCCATTGCGCGGGAAGTGGACACCGTGGGGTGGATGAGCGCCGACTTGCATCTTCACGCTACACCGAGTTTCGACAGCGGGATGGCGCTGCCCAGGCGGGTTGCCACGGTGGCTTCTGAAGGTGTGGAGTTTGCGCTTGCAACAGACCACGACGCTGAAACCGACTACGGTCCCACAATTGAGAGTTTGGCGCTCAAAGACCACGTTAAAAGCGCTGTCAGCGCTGAAACAACAACTCTCGAACAAGGCCACTTCATCGGCTTTCCCATGGCGTATGACCATCTGACGGTGCCCACGCACGGCGCGCATGATTGGACATGTCAGAGTGGAACCGAAATCTTCCAGGGCGTGCGCGCTCAGACTCCGCCTGACAAGGATATGTTTCTCCTTGTCGCCCATCCGCGCGACGGATTTTTTGGATACGTGGATCAGCTCGGAGTTGACGGTTTTACAATGAACCGTCAGCTCTCTACCCTCACCGAAAATAACCCTGTCTTTCGCACGGCCGATTGCAACTTTGACGGGATGGAGATTATCGCCGGCAAACGGTTTGACCTAATTCGCACGCCTTCCGTGCGTGAAGTGGTCGACTGGAATCGGTGCCTCGCTCGAGTGAACGCATCCCAAACGCCTGAAGAACTGGCGGTGAGTTGTCCTGAAGTGTCAGAGGGCCCATTCGCTGTTTGTAATCCCACCGATCGGTTTCAGATTTGTAAAGGGCGCGCGCGAACCGCTCTGGCAACTCTCATGACGAAGCGCATTTTGGCGCGCACCGCCGATGAGCAAGATCGCAATTGGGACTTCGGCGGCACCATGGAAGACAGCCAGCAATATTGCAGTCCCGCGGTGATCGCCGACGACGACGCCGTTCCAGCCGGGTTGGGTGACGAGCCCTGTTCGTACCGCCCCGGTCAGGTCGACGACTTTTTCAGGTATCTTGAACGTGGTTTGCTCGCCACTCAGATTTCATCGAGCGACGGGCATAACGATCTGAAAGAGCCGGGATACCCGCGAACATACTTCTTGAGTTCCACCGATGCGCCGCTCGGACTTTCTGAGGACGAAGTGGTTCAAAGTTTGAAAGCGGGCCAGGCGTTTTCTACCTACGGGCCGTTCGTTTGGTCGCAAATTGACGGCAAAACGTACGGTCAAACGGTGAAGAGTCAGGCGGGGCAAAACCTTGAAATGTTGCTCGACGTTCGCACTGCCAGTTGGTTTGGTGTCGACCGGGTAGAAGTGTACATGAACGGGCGCCTTGTCAGGCTTTATCAACCCAATGTGCCTGTCACAGAAACCCACGATCTAAAGGGGATTGTGCCGCTCACTGTGCCCGACCGTGACTCATGGGTGGTGGTGATTGCCATGGGTCTGAAAGACGAAAACCTGATGGCGCCCGTGAGCGTGGATGTACCTTTTGGTGAAGTGCAACTGTCTCGTTTGGCGGCCGACGCCTTTGGTCAGCTTCCCATTCTCAAAGACTTCTTTGTTCCACCGCCCACGCTGCCCGACTGGTCACCCATTTTTGGGTATGCCATTACCAATCCGATCTATATCGACGTGGACGGCAACGGCAAATATGACGCTCCCCTTCCCTACCCGGGGTGGTGTTCCAAACCGTGTGATCCTTCCAAACCTGACAATGAGCAATGCGCCGACGGTCAGGTGTGTTTAGAGCGCGAACTTGTGTGCGGTATCAACGTGGCCGGCAAGTGCGACCATCGCCGCGCAGTGAGCGAAACGGAGTAGCGGTAACTTCAGCCGCCTCGATTCCTGACACGCCGTAATCAACACGGAGTTCCCCAGCGGCGCATGCGCCTCATTCGAACGGCGAGTAACTCGTTGCGGTTGAGTTGTCGATGCAGCAGAAAAGAGCCCGTTCTGGGACGTCCGGCGACTTGAGATGTCCATCATGTCGCCATCCACCGGTCTCGCCGGTCTCTCGTTTTCGTCGTGGCTGCGCTCGCCACAGAACTCCATCTGGAGAACCCGACGCGCCACGCTGTTCGCTTTTCCGCTTGGCGACGGGCAAGGGTGTCCCAAACGTCTCGACAAGACTGGATCCGTGCCTTGCAGAACGTTCCGCTAAAGGGAAGTTACCTAGGAGTTCCCCAGCGGCGCATGCGCCTCATTCGAACGGCGAGTAACTCGTTGCGGTTGAGTTGTCGATGCAGCAGAAAAGAGCCCGTTCTGGGAGGTCCGGCGACTTGAGATGTCCATCACGTCGCCATCCACCGGTCTCGCCGGTCTCTCGTTTTCGTCGTGGCTGCGCTCGCCACAGAACTCCATCTGGAGAACCCGACGCGCCACGCTGTTCGCTTTTCCGCTTGGCGACGGGCAAGGGTGTCCCAAACGTCTCGACAAGACTGGATCCGTGCCTTGCAGAACGTTCCGCTAAAGGGAAGTTACCTAGGAGGCACGGAGATCACGGAGATCCACGGAATTTTTTTGTATTTGGGCTGCAAGTGACTTGCACAGCGCGCCGAATAACCTGTCAGGTTGGGAACGCGGCTGATGTGATTCCGTGGTGAAGAGACGTCACAGGCATCCAAACGCGTCAGGTCTTGCCGTGACGCTTCGGAGGTCGCTCAGGCCGGGAACATTGGGTGCTGTGTACCCCACGCTTCAGGTGTTCGCGTGGTGGCGGCAGTCAAGGGGGCGAAACCGCCCGAGGGGGGACAATTACAGGTTTTCGGCGCAGGTGTTTGCGTGTTTCTCGCACATCATCTTGGAGAGTTTTTCACGCATTTTCTCCGCGCGAACTTTGTCAACCATCTTTTGAATTTCTTTGCGTTGACGGTTGTTCTCGGCCCTTTGAGCCTCTTGGCCGGCACGTGCGGCGGCCGCGGCGCTGCGAGCGCTTGCATTGCATGAGTCGTCGGTTACGGAGCAGTTGACTGCGTTGTGGCGTTTCTCTTCGATCTTGCGAAGAGCCTTTTCCGCCGCGCGTTGCGCTTTGGCGCTGTCGCCGGCAACAGATGCTTTTGTTTGGCTGCCCGCTGCTCGGCTGCCGCCGGTTCGGTCAACCATGTCACCACGGCTGCGCAGCCGTTCCATAACTTGAGGGTCACGAACTTTGGTGGCGGGAGTCTCATGCGGACGCTCGCGCACAACGGCTTCACGCGTTTCGCGAACACGAAGTTCACGCATGTTCGGCATGCGCCCGGTGCGACCACCGTCTTCACCCGGCCGATCGGCAAGAGCAGCACCACCGAACAGCGAGACAGCAAACAGAGCGGAGACGAAGAGGTGAGCGCGCATGTGATTTCCTCCTGACGAAAACCGGCCACCAAGAATGCAGCCGCCGGACCACTCGTATGGTGTCGTGGGGTCCGCGAACTGTTCAAGTGATTTGTTGATCCTTTAACGTGTAGGAAAACGTCGGCAGCAGTTCGTTCGGTAGTGTGTCGTTAATGTGCTGACGGCGACTCGCCAAAAGTGGACGATCGTCCGCACGCAGCAATCTGAGCAGCGGCAAATGGCGCTCCTGAAACAAGCGGCGGATTTGTGGGATGGAGAGATTCAGCGACGTTTCGCGGGGCGAATACTAGTTGTATTCGATCCGCGGATCATGCGCGGGTCAGCCGGTGTTACGGGCACGCGGCAACGTTGTTTGCCATGGCGGGCGTGGGAGCGCCGACGGCAAACTTGTCTCCGCGGAGGCGACCGTCACCACAACGTTGAATGGACTGCGCTTCAGAAGTGGGGCTTGCGCCCTCGTCAACCTGAACGCGACCAAGTGTACCCATTGGCCCAATGAGTGCGTCGAGCAGACCCGGGTCGTCGGCGTCGTTCGTGTCGTACACAAGCGCGTCAATCACGGCCGTGCCGGTCACCATGGCTCCGTTGGGGAACGAAGCCAGCGGCGCTTGGTAGATCGCAACCGCGTCTTGACCATTTTGCAGCGTGTTGTTGGCCCAGGTCACGGGCGGCACCGGCATCACTCCACTGTTACCAACAAGGAGCATGCCGTTTGCGTCGGTGGATCCGTTGAGATTGAGCGCCAAGTACGACGTGTCGTTGCTGCCGTTCCAGAAGACGAGTGTGTACCCAGCGAGGCTCACGTTCGGGACGCCGGTCGAGATCTCAACGAACTCCGCCGCGTCGGTCGCGGGAGTATCGGCATCAAGTTCGTTGATCAACATGTGGATCACGGTGACGTTGAAGGGCATCGACATCGCCGCACCCGCGGTCACAACGATCGGTTGCGTGCCGAGAGGAACGTTGTCAGGCATCTGCGCGATGGTGATCTGATTGTTCGAATCGACAGCGAACATCACGCTGATGCCGCCGATAGTGACCGACGTGGCGCCCGTGAAGCCGGCGCCCGTAAGAACGAGTTTCCCGCCGTGGGTGATCACTTGGTAGTCCACGCTGTTCACGGTCAACATCAAGCACGAAACGCTCATGGAGCAGTCGGGGTCTGAGCAATCGATCATCCCGTCGCAGTCGTCGTCCATGCCGCCGGTGCACGTGGTTTCAACGGTGCCGCCCGGACATGTACACATCATCCCGGCACACACCGAGCCGAACATGTTGCACGCTTTGGTGTCGCAGAACGGATCGGCGCAGTCGACAAGCATGTCGCCGTCGTCGTCCATTCCGTTCAAACAATCTTCAGGACACTCAGGCGTGTCGTTGCAGTTTGGATCCGCGCAGTCGGCCGCGCCGTCTTTGTCGTTGTCGAGGAGATCGTCGCACACTTCGCTGGCCACGTTGGCCGCGCCCGGTGTGATCGTCCACGTTCCTGTCCAATCGTTTGCGTCTTCGTTTGTGTCTTGTCCGTTCGGAAAACGAATCAGCGATTTGCCCGGATAACCGTCGTCGTACGCGGTGGTGGCCATGCCCGAAACAAGGTTGAACATGCCTCCATTGATCATCGCCGCGGTGACCGATCCTTCGTACGACAGCGCGTCGATCACCGTCTTGTTGACGGTGTCGTAGAGCGCAACGCCGTCACCTTCGGGCACGCCGCCGTTTTGCATATTTGAGTCGGCCATGGGCATGGGGATCACCATGGTGCCGGGCGCAATCCCCATCACACCCGGAGTTGCCACGAGGAGGTAGCCACCGGCCGCGAGTACACCTGCAAGCGGCACGGAGTGCAAAACAACACCGCCGTTGCCGTTGACGATCTCAAGCGTCAACGTCGACAGATCCACGTCGGTTGTGCCGGCATTGAGGATTTCCACAAACTCCGCTGTGTCGGTCATCGGGTTGTCGTAATCAACCTCGTTGATCTTGAGTACACCGCACGCCGGCGCGGTCACGCAGTCCGAATCTTCGCAGTCGGCTTTCATGTCGGCGTCGTCATCCATCCCGTTGCCGCAGATTTCGGTGGGCATCACCATGCCGCCGGTTCCGCCGGTTCCACTGGTGGTGCTGCTTGTAGTCATTCCACCCGCGCCGCCGGTGGTGGTTGTCATGCCACCCGAACCACCCGTCGTGCCGCCGGTTCCGCCGGTTGTGCCGCCCGTTCCACCGGTGGTACCGCCGGTTCCGCCGCTGCCGCCCATCGTGCCCGATGTGCTTGTTGACGTGGATGAAGACGTTGAAGAAGAAGTGGTGCCGCCACCGGAGGCGCCGCTGCCTCCGCTGCCGCCGGTGCCAGTTGTGCCGTCGCCGTCACACGCCGCGACGAACGTCGCCAGCGACACCAAAAGTCCGAGCCGGTGAATGGAGCGAGCCATTGAAAGAGCCTCCTGAAAAAGCCGCGCGACCGTAGTCGGCGACGCGGCAAGCTTCAACTAGAACGGCCGCTATTGTAGGTGGGATTCGCCGAGGCGACTTTGCATCTTCACCGTCTCACCATCGATCAGGTTCTCGAAAACCTCCGCACAAGCGAACAAGGCCTTTCATCCGCGGAGGCTCAAAAGCGCCTCGGAGAGCACGGACCAAACGAAGTGGAGAGGCATCGCGGCGAGCCGATCACGCTTCGACTACTGCATGCGTTTGCAAACTTCTTCGCCGTCATTTTGTGGGTCGCCGCGTTTCTTTCATTCTTTGCGCACCGCACTCATCCCGGCGAAGGAATGGGCACTCTCGGCGCGGCGATCCTCGGCGTGATTCTGATAAACGGAGCATTTTCGTTTTGGCAGGAGCAAAAAGCCGAGCGCGCTTTGGCCGAGTTGGAGCGCCTTTTGCCCCAAAACGTAAAGGTCGTTCGAGACGCTTCGCCGCAAGTGATCCCCCGCGCGGATCTTGTGCCCGGCGACATCGTGGTGATCGAAGAGGGCGACGAAGTGCCGGCCGACGCCCGCGTGATCGAAGCGCATCACCTCCGCGTTGTGGAAGCGGCAATGACAGGTGAGTCCGAACCTCGCGACAGGACAACCGGCGTCAGCGATGAACAGGATACTGCCAGTGCGCAAAACATGATCCTCGCCGGAACTCAGGTGGTCTCCGGGCGCGGCAAAGCGGTTGTCACGGCCACCGCCATGACCACTGAACTCGGCAAGATCGCGCGCCTCACTCAAACCGCCGGCGATGCTTTGTCCCCATTGCAGCGCGAAATTGTGCGCCTTTCGCGAATGCTTGCAGTGGTCGCCACAACTCTCGGTGTCGGCTTTTTTGTGGTCGGCCGGGCGCTCCATATCCCTTTTTGGGAAAGCTTTTTATTTGGAATTGGCATTCTCGTGGCCAACGTTCCAGAGGGTCTGTTGCCCACTGTCACTCTGGCCTTGGCCATGGCTTCTCAGCGAATGGCCAAACGCAATGTGCTTATTCGACATCTGCCAAGCGTTGAGGCCCTCGGCTGTGCATCGGTGATTTGCACCGACAAAACAGGAACGCTCACGCAAAACAAAATGTTCGTCTCGGAAGTGTACACAAGCGACCTCACGATCCCGGTCCAAGATGTACACACGTCCCCTCAATGTTTGTCGCTCCTCAAGTGTGCCGCCGAGTGTCACTCGCTGAGTCGTGTAAACAACAACGGCGAAAGTGAATTTATCGGCGATCCAATGGAGATCGCGCTCGTAACGCTGGCCGCAAAAATCCCCGAAACGGCCTCTGAAAAGCGAATTGATGAAATGCCTTTCGACGCGGATCGCAGGCGCCTCAGCGTGCTCGCCGACACGCGCGCGGGCCGATTTCTTTTCACCAAAGGCGCCCTCGAAACGGTGTTGCCACTCTGCGCCCACATCGAAACCGAAGGCGCCGTTGTCCCCATTCGTTTTGCAGACTGCGATCGAATCACTGCCGCTCAAAACGCGTTGGCCGAGCGCGGCCTTCGCGTGCTCGCGTTTGCCTCCCGCCGCGCCGACGGCGCAACGAGTACCGCGGCCGCCGAGCATGCACTCACGTTTCTCGGCCTTGTCGCCCTCCACGATCCGCCGCGCCCTGAAGTTCCCGACGCGGTCGCCAAGTGCCACGACGCCGGCATTCGAATGATCATGATCACCGGCGATCATCCAACAACGGCCGTGGCCGTCGCGCGATCGATCGGCATGGTGCGTACACAAACTCCAACGGTCGTCACAGGCACTGCGCTCGCCAAAATGAACGACGCCGAACTCGGCCTTGCCCTCGACGCCGAAGACGTCCTTTTCGCGCGCACAAAACCCGAACAAAAAATGCGCATTGTTCAGGCACTTCAGCGCAAAAAACATGTGGTCGCGGTCACCGGCGACGGCGTGAACGACGCTCCCGCGCTCAAATGCGCCGACGTGGGTGTGGCCATGGGCAAGAGCGGCACCGACGTTGCGCGCGGGGCGGCCGACATTGTTCTCGCCGACGACAACTTCGCGAGCATTGTGGCCGGCATTGAAGAGGGTCGCGCCGTCTTCGCCAACATTCGCAAGTTCCTCACGTACATCCTCACGTCGAATGTTCCCGAACTCGTTCCGTACCTCGCGTTCGTGCTGCTTCGCATTCCGCTCCCGCTCACCATTCTTCAAATTCTCGCGGTCGATCTCGGCACCGACATGTTGCCGGCGCTGGCTCTCGGAGTGGAGCCCCCCGCATCCGATGTGATGTTGCAAAAGCCGAGATCGCGCGCCGAGCATCTCCTCGATCGCGCCACCCTCCTGCGCGCTTATCTCTTTCTCGGCTTGTTCGAATCGGCCGTTGCGCTGGCCGGTTTCTTCTTCGTGCTCCACCTTTCCGGCTGGCACTACGGACAAGAAACAGTTTCACCTTCGATCTACCGTGAAGCCACCGCCGCCACTTTTACGGGCATTGTTCTCGCCCAAGTGGTCAATCTCTTCCTCTGCCGGAGTGAAACCAAGTCCGCTTTTTCAGCAACCTTTCGCAACCGGTTCCTCTGGATCGCCCTCGCCGTTGAAGTTTTGATCCTGATCTTCATTGTGTACACACCGCCCGGCCAAGCCATTTTCAATACCGGCCCAGTGCGCAAAGAAGCTCTGTTTTTTATGGTCCCGTTCGCCCTCGCCATGGTGCTCGCCGAAGAAATTCGAAAAGCTCTCGTGCGCCGCGCGCGGCCGAAATTCTCTCCTTGACCTGTAGCGCCCTTCGCGGTCATGACGCCGGCCGTATGTCAGCCGAGCGCCCCATCCGATTCGCCCTCCCCAAAGGCCGAATGCAAAGCGGTGTGTTTGCCCTTTTCGCAGACTCGGGCATTGCCCTTCGCGAAGGTGCACGCAACTACCGCCCTGAACTGTCCATCAGCGGGTTTGAAGTGAAACTTCTCAAGCCGCAAAGCATTGTTGAAATGCTGCATCACGGCTCGCGCGACCTCGGATTTGCAGGGGCCGATTGGGTGGCAGAACTCTCGGCCAACCTTGTTGAACTGTTCGACACAGGGCTCGATCCGGTCCGCCTCGTCGCCGCCGCGCCCGAAACGCTTCTCGAAAACGGATCGCTCCCCAAACGCCGCCTCACCATTGCGTCCGAATATGTGCGCCTTTCCAAAGCGTGGGCTGAACGTGAAGGCATTTCTGCCGATGTTGTCCGCTCGTTCGGTGCAACTGAAGTGTACCCACCTGAAGACGCCGACTTCATCGTCGACAACACCGCCACCGGTTCCACGCTCAAAGCCAACGGCCTCGCAATCGTCGCCGACCTGATGAAAAGCTCCACGCGCCTCTACGCTCACCCCAAAACCATGGAGGATCCCGCGCGCCGCAATCGCATTGAAGACCTCGTCATGCTGCTCAAAAGCGTGATTGAAGCGCGTCGCCGCGTCATGGTGGAGGTCAATGTTGCCGCCGACAAACTCGAAGCTGTCATTGCCGTTCTCCCGTGCATGCGCGAGCCCACCATTGCCCAACTCCACGGTGAAGGCGGTTATGCCGTTCGAGCCGCCGTTCCTCGAAAAGACCTCCCCTCCGTGATCGTTGAAATCAAGCGCCGCGGCGGCACCGACATTGTTGTTACAAACCTCAGCCAACTTGTTCCGTGACAAGAGGCACCATGTCAGACCCGACAGGATACGCAGAGTCTACAACCGTCGGCCAGTTCCACATTGTGCCGGCACCCCGTGTCGCAAACGCCGTGGCTTATGGCATTCCGCGCGCAAAGGGCACGATTGATCTACCCCTCGACGGCAATGAAGGCCCCGCACCTTCCCAAACGTTTCTCACCAACGCCACCACCTTCCATCCCAGCACACTTCAACGTTACCCAAGCAGCGCCGCGCTCACAGAAGCTCTCGCCGCCAAGTGGAATGTCAGCCCCGATCAACTCCTTGTGACCGCCGGCGGTGACGACGCGCTCGACAGACTCATGCGCGCCATGTTGTGTGAAGGCCGAGAAATCATCTTCCCAGTCCCCAGCTTTGAAATGATTGACCGGTACGCCCGGCTTGCGGGTGGCACCATCGTTGAAGTTCCGTGGCCCCAAGGCCCTTATCCACTGGACAAAGTTCTCGCACAAATTCGCCCAAACACGGCGGTCATCTGCACTGTAACTCCCAATAATCCCACCGGTGCGGTCGCCTCGTTTAGCGATGTGGAACAGATCTCCCGCGCAGCTCCCCATGCCGCCGTTCTCCTCGACCAAGCGTACGCAGAACTGGCGGATGAAGATCTCACCCCTCGCGCCCTCAACCTACCCAACGTGCTTGTTGTCAGGTCCATGTCCAAAGCCTACGGGCTCGCCGGCCTTCGCATCGGGTATGCGCT
The DNA here is from genome assembly GCA_016712345.1 of Polyangiaceae bacterium. Lineage (GTDB taxonomy): Bacteria > Myxococcota_A > Polyangia > Polyangiales > Polyangiaceae > JADJRH01. Next base: position 3,830,667 of record JADJRH010000001.1, on the reverse strand, counting down.
CGGCGCTCCCAAGCTTATTCAATGGCTGCGCGCCGCCGCCGGACCTTACACAGTTGCGGGCCCTTCTCTGCATATTGCGCTCCAAAAGTTAACCTCTTCAAATACCGAACTCAATGAGTACACAAGTCGCGTTCGTTTTGAACGCAACGCGCTCTACTCCCTACTCCTTGAACTCGGGTGTGACGCTCTGCCTTCCCAGGCAAATTTTGTGTTTGCGCGCCTCAAAAACCCCATTTCTCTGCGAGACGCCCTCGCGGCGCGCGGAATTGGCATTCGAGCATTTCCTCAAAAACCCCACCTGACAGATGCCGTTCGGATCACTGTTCCCGGTAACGTTGCCGACTTCAACCGCCTTTGCGACGCTCTTCGCCAAGCCAAACAAGAAGGGGCTCTATAAACCATGCGCTCCGCCACGGTAGATCGAAAAACCCTTGAAACCGAGGTCCATGTTGAACTTGACCTCGACGGCACCGGCCAAGCCAACGTTCATACAGGCATTGGTTTTCTCGATCACCTTTTCACGGCGCTTATCAAACACGCCCGCTTCAACGCGGTGATCACCTGTAAAGGCGATCTCCACATTGACGATCATCACACCGCCGAAGACTGCGCTCTCACTCTTGGCCAAGCGCTCGACTCGGCCCTGGGTGAACGGCGCGGCATCACGCGTTTTGGATATGCGTACGCCCCTCTCGATGAAAGCCTTTCGCGGGCCGTTGTCGATCTGTCGGGGCGGCCTCACGCATCGGTAGAACTCCATCTTCAACGCGAAAAACTGGGCGATCTCTCCTGTGAAATGATCCCCCATGTTCTCACGTCAATGGCCGTCGCATCGCGCTCCTGTTTTCACGTCGACGTACTCAAGGGTGAAAACGATCACCATCGCGCTGAAAGCGCGTTTAAAGCCCTCGCGCTGGCCCTGCGCGCGGCGACAGCCCGTGACGGCAGCGGCGTCATCCCCAGCACCAAGGGGGTATTGTGACGGACAATCTACCCATCCACTCACCTACCCAATCCCAAAACAACCCTCACAGCGTGTTTATCATTCGCACGGGGGTTGCCAATCTGGCATCGGTTTTATCCGCGTTTCGCCGACTGGGTACACATCCCATTGTCACCGACGATCCGCGGGTTGTTGAAAGCGCCGAAGCCGTTGTGCTCCCCGGTGTTGGAGCGTTCTCCGCTGGAATGGAAAGCCTGAGGGCTCGCGGCCTCGACAAAGCTGTCATCCATCGAGTCGAGCGCGGCTTACCCCTCCTTGCCGTCTGTCTTGGATTACAACTCCTCCTGGAGTCGAGTGAAGAAGGCCCCGGCGTTTCAGGCCTCGGCGTTATTCCAGGTCACGCCGCGCGATTCAACCCTGAAACCGGTGTACGCATTCCTCAACTTGGGTGGAACCGCGTTTCACCCGGCCCGAGCTGCGCACTGCTGCGCGAAGGGTACGCCTACTACGCCAATTCGTATTGCCTCAAAGAGTCACCCACAGGGTTTGCCACAGCCACCACCTACCATGGGGAATCATTTGTCGGCGCGGTAGAAAAAGGCCCTCTCCTCGCCTGCCAGTTTCACCCTGAACTGTCAGGTGCCTGGGGCCTCGATCTGCTTGGCAGGTGGCTCCGCAGTGCCATTTCAACAACAGACATCCAACCCACCGCAGGTCAGGTGTCATGTTAACCGCTCGTATTATCCCCTGCCTCGATGTCAAAGACGGCCGCATTGTAAAAGGCGTTCGTTTTTCAAACCTGCGCGACGCGGGCGATCCGGCCGAACGAGCCGCTTTGTACGAAGCCACGGGCGCCGACGAAATTGTGGTGCTCGATATCTCCGCCACACTCGAAAGTCGCAAAACACGAACGGCCACAGTCCAAAGTGTACGCGCTCGCCTATCCATTCCCCTGACAGTGGGAGGAGGTGTACGCACCATTGCCGACGCCGGCGATCTCCTCGACGCCGGAGCCGACAAAGTGGCTATCAACTCCGCCGCTGTCGAAGATCCCACTCGCATCTCCCTTATCGCCGAACGTTTTGGCGCTCAATGTTGTGTTCTCGCCCTCGACGCCGCCAAAACCGAAGCGGGCACGTACCAAGTGGTCGTCAAGTCGGGCCGGGAGCGCACTCAACTCGATGCCGTTCTGTGGGCCAAGCAGGCGGTAGACCGAGGCGCCGGTGAAATTCTACTCACGAGCTTTGATAAAGACGGCACGCGTTCAGGTTACGATTTGCCTTTAATTCAAGCTGTTTCAAACGCTGTCAGAGTTCCTATCATCGCCTCGGGAGGAGCCGCGGGGGCTGACCATTTGGTGGAGGCGCTTTCCCACGGGGCCGACGCGGTGCTTGCCGCTTCCATCTTCCATGACGGTGAACTCACCCCCAACGATGTCAAACACGCGCTCCGGGCGCGCGGTATTGAGGTGCGACTGTGATCATCCCCTCCATCGATCTCCAGGGTGGACAAGCTGTACAACTCGTCGGCGGCAAAGAAAAAGCCCTCGACGCAGGCGATCCACGCCCCATTGCAAAAAGGTTCTCCATCGCGGGAGAAATCGCCGTTGTTGACTTGGATGCCGCGCTTGGCAAAGGAGACAACACCTCCACCATTGTTGACCTCTGTCGCATGGCCCCATGCCGCGTCGGCGGCGGCATTCGCACGGTAGAAAAAGCGCTTGAATGGCTCGATGTCGGGGCTACCAAAGTTGTCCTCGGCACCGCCGCCACCCCGGAAGTGCTTTCTCAACTCCCGCGTGAACGCACCATTGCCGCGCTTGACGCCCTCAACGGTGAAGTGGTGATTCACGGCTGGCGCACAAACACAGGCCGCAGAATTGAAGAACGCATGGTAGAACTCCGCGAACACGTCGGAGGTTTTCTCGTTACATTCGTTGAAACCGAAGGTCGAATGGAAGGGATCAACCTCGATCGCGTCAAGGCCGTTGTCGAAGCCGCTCAAGGTGCCGAAGTGACAGTCGCCGGAGGCGTCACCACCGCTGAAGACCTTGCCGCCATCGATAAAATCGGCGCTTTTGCCCAGGTTGGAATGGCTTTGTACACCGGCCGCCTTCCATTGGCAGATGCGATCATGGCGCCTCTGACAAGTGACCGGCCCGACGGCCTCTGGCCTACCATCGTCAGCGACGAGCGAGGTCAAACTCTCGGCCTCGCCTATTCTAACCGAGAAAGCCTCACCAAAGCGGTAGAACTTCGAAAGGGAGTCTACCACTCGCGCAGGCGCGGACTTTGGATCAAAGGTGAATCTTCCAACGCCACCCAAGATCTCATACGAATTGAACTTGACTGTGACCGAGACGCGCTCCACTTCATCGTTCGTCAACACGGCCCCGGGTTCTGCCACAAGGACACCTTCAGTTGTTTTGGACATGCCCGCGGCCTCACTCAACTCGAACGCACTCTCCACTCTCGAAAACAAACCGCTCCCGCAGGCTCTTATTCAGCTCGTCTTTTTTCAGACAGGGAGCTGCTCGCCGCCAAAATCGCCGAAGAAGCGGGTGAACTCAACTCGGCGGAAAGCCGCGAACACACGTTGGCAGAAGCCGCCGATGTTCTCTTTTTTACAATGGCTCGCCTCGCGCGCGACGGCATCTCGCTCGCCGAGGTTGAGGCTGAACTTGACAGGCGCGCACTCAAAGTATCCCGCCGCCCGGGCAATGCCAAACCCATGACAGAAACCAACTCACCTACCACCGACAAAGGACCGAGCGCGTGATTCTACCCACTATCCAGCCCGGTGACCTCAAAACCCATCGCGCCGAACCCCTCGGTGAATCTACCCTTCAGGCAGCCGCACGCATTGTGGAAGATGTGAAACAACGGGGCTTCGCCGCCGTGGTTGAACATTCTATTCGTCTCGGCGACACCTCGGGTGATGAACCTCTCATCTTAGACAAAAACGCTCTCGAAAAGGCCTTTTTATCGCTCCCTGAAAGTGACAGAGCCCTCCTTGAACGAACGCGCGACCGCATTCAGAATTTTGCCCTGTCGCAAAAAAAAGCTCTTTCAGAAATCGCTGTTCCAGTGGGAGGAGGTCGCGCCGGACACGAAGTCATTCCGGTAGAACGCGCCGGCTGTTATGCACCCGGCGGCCGTTTCCCACTTCCTTCCAGTGTACTCATGACAGCTGTGACAGCGCGCGCCGCGGGCGTTCGTGAGGTGTGGGTAGCCTCCCCGCGCCCCGCTCCCGTCACACTCGCCGCCGCGCACGTTGCCGGAGCCGACGCCCTCCTCGCTGTCGGTGGTGCTCAAGCCATTGCCGCCCTGGCTTTCGGAGCCGGAGAAGTTCCCGCTTGTGATGCCATTGTCGGGCCTGGAAATCGTTGGGTCACCGCCGCAAAACAATACGTCGCCGGGCTCGTCACCATTGACATGTTGGCCGGCCCCTCCGAGCTTGTTGTTCTCGCCGACGGCAATGCCGATCCCGCTTTGGTCGCCGCGGATTTGCTGGCTCAAGCCGAACACGATACAGACGCTCTACCCGTGCTTGTCAGCCTCGATTCAACCCTTCCCGACCGCGTCCGGGCAGAACTCCACCGCCAGCTTGAAACCTTACCTACCCACGCCACCGCCCGCGAGTCTTTGAGCCGCGGCTTTGCTCTTGTTGAACCTGACATCCACAAGGCCTGCGCCATTGTGGAACAGATCGCGCCGGAACACCTTCAGATCCTCCTGCCCGATCCGGGGTTTGCCGCCGACCACATTCGACACGCCGGAGCCTTGTTTTTGGGGCCAAAAAGCGCCGAAGTGCTCGGTGATTACGGCGCCGGACCCAACCATGTATTGCCCACAAGTCGAGGTGCCCGTTCGCGGGCCGGATTGAGCATCTTTACGTTCCTCCGCATTCGAACCTGGATGGAACTTGACAACCCCGCCGAGGTCGCACGCGACGCCGCCGCCCTCGCCCGTCTCGAAGGTCTTGAAGCTCACGCCCGCGCCGCAGAAATGCGCGCGCGGCAATAACGCGGATCTACCCATGTGGGTTCTTGGGGATGCCAATGCCGATGTAGCCGTTCGCGTGGCGCGTTTTCCACGCGAGGGTGAAGACGTTGCCCAAGAAGGGCTTGGTTGGTCGAGCGGCGGAGCCGGCGTCAACGTCGCCACCATGTTCGCTCAACTTGGAGGGAAGGTTCACCTTCTCTCCCGGGTTGGAACCGACACCGAAGCGGCCCTTGCCCTCCGCGCAGCGCAGACGGCGGGAGTCAACCTCACCGGTGTCGAACGTGACTCAACTCACCGCACAGGCACATGTGTGGTCCTCGTCTCCCCATCGGGCGAGCGCACGTTTTTGAGCTTTCGCGGCGCCAATCAACACTACTCGTTCAGCCCGGCGATCTCCCCCTTCCCAAACCACCTCCACGTGTGTGGTCACGCGTTGCTCGAAGGTACACAACGCACCACAGCATTAAGCCTTGTTGATCGCTGCGCCAAGTCCAATATCACTGTTTCGCTCGATCTCTGTTTGCCCCTCATTGAAACCCACGCCTCTTCTCTCCTACCGCTTCTACCCAAATTTCAGGTGGTGTTTGCCAACGAAGTGGAGTGTGCGGCGCTCGCAGACCGCGTCTCTCCGCCGGTTGTTTTCACCCCACCCCCAACGCCCACTGAAGCTGTTCCAAGCGTATTTTCGCCGGGCCCGGCGCTCTTTGTACTCAAACGCGGCGCGCGAGGCTGTTCTGTCTTTCAACGCGGCGCCCCGCGCATTGACGTGGAGCCTTTTACCGTTGTTGCGGCCGACACAACCGCGGCCGGAGATGCCTTTGTAGCCGCTTTTTTGTTCGCCCACCTTCAAAATTACAAGTTGTATTCGTGTGGTCGATTTGCCAACGCCGCCGGGGCGGTTACCGCCCAGTCGAAGGGCTCCGGCGCAAACCTTCCCACCCTCACTGAAGTTCAACAGCTCTATCCACTCAACGGCCAACGCTCATGACACCCGCTTGGAAACTCCGCAAAGACGCGCTCCAGCTCAAAGATCTCAAAGATCTGTTTGGAACGCAAAAACCCATCATCGGTATGGTGCATTGTTGGCCGCTCCCCGGTGCACCCCATTACGCGGGCGGCGGGGTAGATCCCATTATTGAACATGCCATCGCCGATGCGCGCGCCTTGGAAAAAGGTGGAGCGCATGGGGTGATTGTTGAAAACATGTGGGACATACCGTTTCGAGCGGGGTCCCACCTCCCGCCTGAAAGCATTGCCGTTCACGCCGTGATTGCCCGCGAAGTCAAGCGTGCTGTCAACCTTCCCATGGGTATCAACCTTGTACACAACGGCGGCGTTTCGGCATTGGCCATTGCCATCGCCTCGGGAGCTTCATTCATGCGTGTTTGCATGTTTACAGGCGCGGGCGTGTGGGAGTCAGGTTCGATTGACGAAGGGTGCGCCGCAGAACTATTGCGCCGCAGGAGTGATCTCCGGGCCGAACATATCAAGTTGTTTTGCGACGTTGATAAAAAGCACAGCGTCCGTTTCCCCGGAATCGACCTTGCCACCCACATTGAGTGGACCCGATTTTCAGGAGGGGATGCCCTGATTATTTCGGGCAAAATGACAGGCAACGCTCCCAACCTTGAAAAGGTACACATTGCCAAAAGCCTTGCGGGCAACTGCCCCGTTCTCATCGGCTCGGGCGCCGATGAAAACAACATCGCCGACTTTCTGACGGTGGCCGACGGCGCCATTGTCGGAACCTCTGTCAAGGTTGACGGCGTGTGTGAAAATCCTGTCGATGTCGCCCGTGTGACACGGTTGGTCAACAACGCCAAAGGAATAACGGCATGACCCACCATCTACCCAATATGAGAGCAGCATTGCCACTTTTCTTTGGAGGCCTGCTGCTCACGTCCTGCGCCGATCTGGAAACAGCTTCGGGCCGATTTTACCCTTCTCTCGACGAACCTGAAATTCTCGTGCCGTTTGATACCGCTGTCGATGGGGTGAACCCTCAAAACTCGAACAACAATTTGGATATCATCCAATTCGAAGGGCGATATTTTTTAGCCTTTCGAACCGCACCTACCCATTTTGCCAGCGAAAAAACAGTCATGTATGTTGTGTCGTCCACCGACCAACAAACATGGCAATATGAAACCCATGTTGAAATGGGCACCGACGTCCGCGAACCTCGATTTCTCGCGTACAAGGGCGCACTTAGGCTCTACTTTGCCAAGCTCGGCAAAGACCCTCTCAAGTTTGAGCCGCAGGGAACCTACCTCACGGAGTACCTGGCGCCGGGTGACTGGTCAGAACCGCTCGAATGGGTAGATCAACCCGGTTTCATCCCCTGGCGCCTCAAAGTTGTGGGGGATACCGCGTATATGATCGGGTACATCGGGGGCGAGAACATCTACGAAATTGACGGTGAGCCCATCTCCGTCCAATGGCTCAAAAGCTCCGACGGAGTAAACTGGGAAGCCGTGGTTCCCGGTCAACCTACCGTTGAAAAAGGCGGCGGGTCTGAAACTGACTGGACCTTTCTCCCGAACGGCGGCGTCATCGCCGTCACCCGCAACGAAGCGGGAGATGAAATGGGATGGGGCTCCAAAATCTGCCGTGCCGAACCTCAAAGCCTTGGCACGTGGACATGTGCTCCCGATAAGCGCAAGTTTGATTCACCCCTTGTTTTTCGGCACAAAGACGATGTTTACCTTGTGGCTCGGCGAAACGTTACCGACAGCGGCTATTACGACCTTGAACGGCGCGACCTTACCCCCAAAGAACAAACACAACTCTACTTGTTTGAATATTCATTCAAGCCCAAGCGCTGCTCCCTCTGGCGCGTCCACCCTGAAAATCTAACTGTCCAATTTGTCCTCGACCTACCCTCATTCGGGGACACGTGCTTTCCCTCGGCGCTCCAAGTGTCCGAAAACGAGTTTGATATTTACAACTACACATCGCCCCTCGACGGTGAAGATGTGAGTTGGATTGTTGGACAGGGGTTGCCCTCCTCGATCTACCGCATTCGCCTCACCCTTCCATAAAGCGGGCTACTCGACCGTCAGGACAACCTTCCCAAACACCTTGCGCCCTTCAAGCAGTTCGTGGGCTCTTTTGGCCTCCCACAAGGGCAAAACATGGTCGACAACGGGCCGCAGCGCACCGGTTTGTAAAAGTGGCAACGCCTCAAGCAACACCGACTTTGACCCCATGGTAGATCCCAAAATTTCCACCTGGCGAAAAAACACGTGCCGCAGGTCAACTTTTGCAAAAAAGCCCGCCGTCGCTCCGCATGTCACAATGCGCCCGCCGCGACCGATCACAGTGACCGCTTTTTCAAGCAGCTCACCACCCAAGTGATCGATAATCACATTCGGCCCTTCGCGCTGGGTAAGCTTTTTGACTTGGGCAGTATAATCCTGCTCGCTCGTTAAGATCACTTCATCGGCGCCTACTTCCCGCGCGCGCCCCACTTTTTCAGGCGACGATGTGGTGGCAATCACCCGCGCGCCGAGCAGTTTGCAAAGCTGAATTGCCACGGTGGAAACGCCGCTCCCCGCAGCGTGTACCACCACGGTTTGGCCCGCGCGGACCTGGCCTTTTCCCACCACCATTTGCCACGCAGTCAGCGTACACAAGGGCGCCGCCGCCGCGTCTGTATAGGGTAGATCGTTTCCCATTTTGACAACGTTCACGTCGGGAACAATTACATGCCGGCTATACCCACCCTGCGTGTTTTCACCCATGAGTTTGTACTGCTTGCAGAGGTTGTCTCTCCCCGACAAGCACATACCACACGTTTGACAACTGATGCCGGGCTGCACCATCACCCGATCACCGACGGCAACGTTGGAAACTCCCGGTCCAACTTCTTCCACCTCGCCCGCCATGTCTGAACCGAGCCGATGCGGATATTCCAACTTAAACGCCGGACCCCCACGGCGCACCCACAGGTCGAGATGGTTGAGCGCCACTGCCCGCACGCGCACTTTCACTTGACGCGGCCCGGCCGCCCCAAGTTCAATCTCTTTTTTCACAAGCACTTCGGGGCCGCCGTGCCCCTCGATCACCATCGCTTCGGTCAACATACGCGCCAAGATACTCCACCAAGCGCCGGGTGTGGCGTAAAAGGAACCTGTGGGCTCGAACACCGATGAAACGCAAACGCCGCACGCACGCCGCAGTCTCACGCTGTTTGACGTGGTGTGCATCGGTGTAAACGCCACCGTCGGCTCGGGTGTTTTTGCGCTTCCCGATGATGTGTACCGTGAGATGGGCGGGTTTTCGCCGCTCGGTTTTGCGGTGTGCGCGCTCCTCTTGTTACCGGTTTCGCTCTGCATGGCAGAACTCGCGTCAAGCACAGATGAAACGGGCGGCCCTTATTTGTACGCCCGCCGTGCATTCGGTCGCGAGGTCGGTTTCGTGGTGGGATGGTTTTGTTGGGTGGCCACCCTCGTCAGTTGGGCGGCCGTATCTACCCTGTTTGTTGAAATTATAGGTCTGCGTGGAACCACCGCCAAATTCGCCGCCGCTGGAATGATCCTGTTTCTCGGCGCTGTCAACTACGTGGGGGTCAAACCCGGGGCGGCGTTGGTCAACTTGGTGACCGTGGGTAAACTCGCCGCCATTTTCGCATTCGTGGGGGTGGGTATGTTTCAAATGACAACCACCCGCTGGGGCGGTGACCTACCCAGCGTTAAACAATTTGGAACAGGGGTTTACCTTACCCTTTTTCCACTTCAAGGGTTTGAAGTAGCTCCCGTGACCGCCGGTGAAACCCAAAATCCCCGGCGCAATGTCCCCCTTGGCACCATTGGATCGCTTGTCTTTTCGGCTCTTTTGTACGTTGTAGTCCAAGCGGTTTTGGTGGCCACCTACCCTGGACTTGGCAACAAAACCGATACTCCACTCTACGACGCCGCCAAATATATCGGCCCTACCCTTGCGCTTGTGGTGTTGCTCGGAAGTATTGTTTCCACAGGTGGGTTTACCGCCGGCAGCGCTCTCGGTTCTCCCCGTTATGCCGAGGCCATGGCAGAACACAAAACCTTGCCCGCGGCGCTTTCACGTATTCACCCGCGCTTTCGCACCCCCTATGTGGCCATTGCGGTAACTGCCCTTTTGGCAGCGGGGCTGGCCTTACCATTCGATTATCGAATGCTTGTGGGTGTGGCAAACGTGACAGTGGTTTTCCAATATGTATTTTCTTGTTTGGCCGTGCCGGTGCTGCGCAAAAAAGAGCCTTTGCAAGCCTCCAAGTGGCGGGTGCCGGGTGGGATAATTCTACCCATTTTGGGGGCTCTGGGCTCGTTGGCGTTGCTCGCATTCGTGAGCCTGAACGAGTGGCTGTTTTCAATCATCGCGCTTGGCATTGGCCGAATTGCGTACACATACACCGTTGAAACGAAAAAAAAGTGAAAGGTCATGGTTGTCTCCAATAAACTCCCGTGGAAGGCCATTCTCAAACTTCACTCTCCCATGCTCCTTTTGGTGGGGGCCATTGCCGTTGCGGTGGTTTTAATAGACCGCTACGCCGATATAAAAATGCCCAGCTCGGCAACCCCCTATTCCATTGCCGGCGTTGCGCTTGCCATCCTTCTCGGCTTTCGAAACAGCGCCGCGTACGACAGGTGGTGGGAAGGTCGAAAGCTGTGGGGCGGCATTGTCAATGCTTCCCGAGCGCTCGGTCGCCAGGTGACCACCTACGCCAAAACCTCGGGCGACATGACGGCCGACGATCTGAAGGGGTTTCAGACGGAGATCTTGCACCGTCAGGTGGCGTGGCTCAACGCTCTGCGGTGTCAGCTCCGGGGTCAAGACCCGCTGGGAGAGCTTGACGGTTTGATCTCGGCAGAAGAAAAAGCCTCCCTCGCAGACCAAAAAAATGTGCCCTTTGCCCTCCTCCAAATCAATGGAAAGGCCCTCGCCGAGGCGGCAAACAAAGGCATTCTTGATGAACGTAGGTTGGAGTCCATTGACAGGACATTGAGTGAACTGGTGGCTCTCCAAGGTGGGTGTGAACGTATCAAGGGTACACCCATTCCACCCGCTTACGGTTTTTTTACACTCGGTTTCACCCGCGCTTATTGCTGCGCTCTACCCATTGGTCTTGTAGAACACCTGGGCATTGCCACAGCGGTGGTGGTTGTGGCGCTCGCGTTCATGTTTTCGGTGTTGGGCACCATTGGTAAGTTTCTAGAAGACCCTTTTACAACCGCTCCCAACGCCCTCGCCCTCACGGCCATTTGCCGCAATATCGAGATCAATCTGCGCCAAGCCCTGGGTGAAAAAGACATCCCCCCGGCGCTCAAACCTTACCGCGTGGGTACAGTTGACTTGTTGTTGTGAGTTTGATTGCGCTACGCATCTTTGGACACTGGGGAAGCAAATCGGCATAACAAAGGCACGCGAGTAAAATGTGCTTGTAACGCGCGCCTCATCCGCGGGGGAGCAAACTGCTCTACGAAAGTCCACGCCGCAATGCACCGTTCGACGGTTTCCAGTACCAACTTCTCTACCCATGCCTCGGCTTGACGGACTCGCCTGGCCAAAGGGTAGAAGTTGGAAACATCAACTTCCACAAGCGACCGAGTCTTGCCGATCCCCAGGGCCAACTTTGGCGGTTTCTTAGACGGCTCCCACCCAAGCGAAGGCCATGAAATGGTGCAAACTTGATCGTAGACAGGAGTTAGAATTGGTCTGCCCCCGTACGGATGCAAGAGCGACCAGTTCTTAAAGTGAGCGTCTGTGTTGCCGGACACAATCACAAACACCAATCGCTCAATATACTTTGTCAGCTCTGCCTCCCCACACGCGTCAAGGACGATGCGAGCCATGCCGTTGTGATTGATGGGTACACGCGCTCGCTCGCCGTATTTGTCTTCGGGCATGACTTCAAGCACTTGAGCAAAGTCTTCTTGGTGAATGCGCCCGGACGATGACCGATCATACCTCTGAATTAAAAACGCGTTTTCTTCATCGGTAGAGGCCAGGTGAGCAAACGCCTCCTGGTCGACTACGCGCGCAAGTTTGTTCTTGGGAACGTCAAATCCCACCGCTCGCGCCCATGCCATGGTAGCAAATTCAACTTCGGCGAGTTGTGGGTAGTTTCCAGTGGCGAGTTTAATAAGCCAATCACCGTCTTGACCCTTGAGCGGCCAAACTACCTTGTCATTTCGGATGGATACAGAAAACTTGAGTTGCATTCCGCCGAGCGACGACAGCCGACTCTCTTCAGACGCAGCCGGGTCACCCTGCGGGGGGTCTTGTTTGTCCGAGTCGGGCGGAGTAGAGTCGAGCCCGCGATTGTCCGTGTCCGGCCCTACGATTACGGCACCTGGTAGGACGTGCCCCAAAGCTTGCAGGAGAGCAAAACTGCTTGTTTCAGATATCCCCACTTGCCGAGCAATTCGCTCCCGTACTAAACTGCCCCGCTCGGGGAGCAGATTTTCAAACCATGCAGGCAACCCCATCGAAGATGAACGGGTTCCGCTGCCGCGTCGCAAGTCCCAACCCAACCCGAGGCGAGGTACAAATTCCCGTTCTACCCATGGTGGATCTGGAGTAAAACGCGCTCCGCCATCCGCGCGCGGAACCAAAGTTCCCACTTTTTGGCCGTACAACTCCACCTTCAGGTGACGATCATCCATAACACTCAGTCACCGTACGCATCGAGCGGCGCCATCAGCGGTTCACCATACCCGGCACGCTTTGCCAGGAAAATTTCGACATGCTGAATGAGAGCCCTTTCTCGCAAACCTAGGAATCGTGCCTGGTCGTTTTCCAGAACGGCATTCAGCATCGCTTGATCGATCAAGTGCGAGTCGAGAAACTCTCTGTGCGCATCGAAATTCAGGTGCCTCAGGTCAGCGACAGAACGCCAGTCCGCAAGCAGAATTCGATTAGCCGCAGACTTCCCTTTGGCCCGCAACTCGTCGGTCTTCAGGCTCGCCATGCGGTAAATTTCCGGCGCAAAGCGGTCCGAGCCTAGCAACTCGTCCATTTCCACCGGGCCGCCGTGAGGCTCACCCGGCAGCGTTGGAAGGCGTTTCGGCTGCTTTTCCCAAAGCGCTAGGCATACCATTCGCGCCGCTGCACTGCGCGGATCGAACGGCCCTAATTTCCACCCAATTGCCTGGTCCTTCTGAAAACGTTCCAAGAGGCGATCGATTGTTGCCGACGGCGAATCATCGCGCATTTGCCGTAGGGCTTCGCGCATGCGAGACACTTCCGCTCGTTGATGCAGCCCAGTAACAGCGCCGCGCCATACCCACCTTGTCAAACGCACTCGGTCAGCGGCTGCAACCTCAGGGTGAAGATGGAAAAAGCGTACCAGAAGAATTAGCACCACCGGATAGGGCAACAATCGCAAATGCGGTATTTGCACATCTTCTCTCAAAAAATCGATCGTCTTTCCGAGTGCGCGAGCAACTTCCTCGGTTGAAACCAACTTGTCCAGTTGGGCGGAGTCAAATGTATCAGGGCTGTGCGTTGGGTTGAGGCCGCTCGCGGCAAGTACGCACTTCAGCGCATCACTCCGCTCCAAGTTACCAAATCCAGATCCCTTCACTTCGTTCGTGAGATCATCCAGCTGAATGGCTTTTCGCTCCGATGACCTATTGCCTAAAAGAGCATGAAACACCTCATCTGCTCGCATTCGCGCCCCGGTGCTGTTGATCCGAGCGAATACTGCTCTGAGCGGCGCTTCATTTGGAGTATCGACCTCGTAGGCAGGTACCGCATATTCCACAATTCGCTGGTGTGTTCGATCGAGGCGATCCTGTAATTCATCAGAAAGACCTTGGGCCCGCAACCATCTGTTGAGCTTGGCCAAGTCGCCCAGCACCGTCAGCGGAACTTCATCCTCGCGACGATCTGCCGCCCGGAGTGGCACGAAGAACTCTTGAGCGTGGGGGTCGAAATGTACAAGATATTCCTTGGACTGACCCGGAATTTCCAGCATCGCTGCTGCTAGCGCTACGATTCGTTGCTGACCGTCCACCACCCACTTTGCGTCTGCCGCCGCCTCCACATCCAGCGTGCCGTTGCCGATCTTGAGCGCTCCTTTGTCCGCCGGTCGCCTCCACAGCAGAATAGATCCTATAGGATAACCGCGCACCAAACTGTCGAATAGCATCGCATTATCAACGGCACGCCACCGCAACGGCCGCTGGAAGTTTGGCAAGCGAATCTTACCTCGTTTCAACTCATCAAAAATCAGCGTCTTGACGGAGTAAGTTTTCGCTTGCGCGATTTGTTCGAGCTTGGGGAAAAGCTCAGTGTCGACCGGCATTGCTATACCACCCAAACAAGAGAACTAAACATCTCTACCAGAGCACTTGCTCCATCAGATTGTTGTATACATAGCAAACTGGGTGCTTGCAACTGGTTTGCCCGAAGTTTCGTGGAGCGGGTGCATCAATTCGAACTACAGCTGCTCTACCACTTGAGCTTCAGCCGCGCGGAACACCCATTGACTACCAGAAGGACCGGCGTATTGCAAGACAGGCGTGAAAAAAGCGCCTTCCCATTGGCAAGTTCGTTCGCTATAAAGCAGCAACCACAGGAATTATAACAATATGGCGCACGCTCCTCCCGATCCGGCTTCACTCATTCCGCCCATTGGCACAATCCCCCAGGCCGATAGAATGTTTCGGGTCAACTGGGTATCCAACCTGACACGCGGGTCCGACGGGGCACCACAACATTCGCCTCATTTTGTGGCAAAACAAGGCCGTCGAGTACGTCTCATTGATATTCGTGAAGATGAGGAGCTGCTCGGGCCACTCGGGTATATTCCCGGGTGTGACTGGGTTCCAGAAAGTCGAGTGATGAGTCTACCCATGCGGGTAGATGAGGATGAACCGGTGATTGTTCTTTCAAGTGAAGGAGTGCGGGCAGAAAAAGTGGCCTTTGAGTTGGAGCAAAAGGGCCTTCGATTTGTGGCTGCCATGACAGGTGGCATTATGGCCTGGCGCGACCTTGGGTATTCCACATCGCGCGACGCGTCGGTCAAAGAACGGCGCGATGTGTTGCACAGAACCGTTGTTCACCCTCTTGCAGAAGGGCAGGAGTTGTCGCGTTCTCACGTAGAAGAACACGTGGGTGAGGCGTCAAGCGTACGCTGGGTAAAAATGGCGGCGCTCCTATTGCACGGCCGGCTTTCGTGTGTTGACGGGCGCGATGATTCCAGCGTGCTGGGTACACCGGGAGGCGACGCGGGTGAACTTGTGCTCGCCCTTTCAGCACTCGAAAAGTTGAGTGGTAAAAAGTTTACCCAACCTCAGGTTGAAGCGCTTTTGCAGCGCCGTCTCGACATGTTGGGTAGGTTTTATTACCATACAGATGTCCACGCGGCCAATCACGCCATTAAAGACATTCGCGGAGATCACCGCTTTGATGATGCCATCTCCGGCATATCTGAGGCGCTGGAGTGGCGGGCGTTTTGGCGCAACCCGCCCGAACGGGTTAAAACCCCGCTTCTCCAATTGGCACTTTCGCCCAACAATATCGGCTGCGGTCACCTAAAACGTGCGCTCACGTTGAGTGATACCTACCAAACCCGCAGTGAGCTTGTGGGCGCCGTCCTCCAATCTTACCATCACGCGCGGTGGGCGGGTTCGGCCGATACCGAGTTGGTGGTGTTGGGCGGTGAACATCACGAAGGTGCGGTGCTCATCGTTCGAGTGGAGGGCGAGGTGCACCCGTTCACGCGCATTCCCCTCGTTTCGCCCTCGGCGTTTGGCAAACAAATGTTCATTTACCATCCGCAGGTGGCCTCGTACCTTCGCCGTCAACTCGCTGAGATGATCGCTCTACAAAAAGATCTGGTTCCCGTTGTGAGCGCCGCCGACTTGCACACTGAGATGGAAAAAATTGCTCAGGTGCAACTCAACTCTACGCTGGGTGCGCTTGCCAAAGGTCTACCCATTTTTGAAATCACATTTGACTCAAGCAACCGCGCAACGGTAAAGGCCCTGGGTCACGTTGGGTAGACGAGTAACAATTCCACCAAAGCAGGTACATCATGCCCACTCTTATTGAAAAACCTACCCGTATTACCGCCGCCGGCAACAAACCCAAGCTCATTGACGAGTATGTGGGTCGGGTCAACAACGCTGAAAGCCGCCTCTCCGTCGCTCACATGCGTTCACCGGGCGGCTGGGTAGAACCGGGTCAAACGCCTGAGTTTGACGAGTATACCGTGGTGCTGCGCGGCATGTTGCGCGTTGAGTCAAAAAACGGAGCGCTCGACGTTCGGGAAGGTCAGGGGGTGCTCACCCGCGCCGGGGAATGGGTACGTTACAGCACACCTGAAGAAAGTGGGGCAGAGTATATCGCCGTATGTTTGCCCGCGTTTTCGCCCGGTACGGTGCACCGTGACGAGTAAATAATCGCCCTTTTTCAGTGGTCCGAAAACTACCCGTTGACGAAGGACAGTGCTAGCCTCCTCTCATGAATGGACGGTGGGCTTTCGAGGTCGCGGCGGCGAGCCTAGTGCTCTCCGGTTGCTTGTTAAACGCGGGCCCTATTGATCAAGGGTCGGAAACATCTGCGGGTACGGGGGCGGCCACGTCGGGCACGGGCGCCGCGGGGGGAGGTGGCGGTGGAGCCGGTTCAACCTCCACCGGCGAGTCAACGTCGTCGACGGGGGGCACGGGTGGTTCCACCGTGTCTACCTCCTCCACAACGTCAACCACTGCGCCTGGACCGTGTGAAACAGGGTCGGAGGAGTGTGGACCCTGTACCTCCGCGGGTGGTAAGTGGACCGGGGGGGTATGTTTGTTTGAGTGTCCGGGCAGCGCTCCCTGCGCCGGGACAAGTACATGTCCAACCAATCTACCCTGCGAAGTAAACTGCACCGCAATCGACAGCTGTGCCGGTGCCATCGACGGCGCGACCGCAAGCGCTCTCAAAGTCAACTGAAACAAAGATGCGAGTTGCAAGGGTGCCATCAGTTGCGGAACAGGGCCCTGTTCAATCAATTGTATTGGACTCGACTCGTGCGGCGCCGATCTGAACGGATCAAACGCCACCGACGTCACAATCAGCTGTAAGGGCAACGCGAGTTGCAAAAAAAACATCAGCTGCGGGTCGGGGGCGTGTAAGGTGAGTTGTGACAGTATCGATTCTTGCCAGGGCACAATCACATCTACCAAGCCGCCTGAAAGCACCACTGTGGATTGCAGCGGCAGCGCGTCATGCAAAAAAGACATCACCTGTGACGGCGGTCTTTGCACAGTCAAGTGCGGTGGAATGGACGCGTGCCAAGCGGCTGTCACCTGTCAGGCGGCATGCGCCTGTGATGTGACTTGTATGGGTACAAATAGCTGCAAACAGGCTGTGCTTTGCCCATTTGGTGGAACATGCCACCCGGGTAAAGAATGTGCAAGTGCGCCGGCCGGTTGCAACGGCTGCAACTGATCTACCCAACACCGGGCATGGTCAAAGCGGTTCACCATGCCCGGGCGCTCATTTACTGTCAGATGGGTGAATGCCAAGGGTAGACACGTGACGGCGATCTACCCGTCAGATATCAATAATCGCCATGTTCCCGATATAGTCGCGCTTGCCCAATTCTACCCCGTTGTGGCGAAGAATGGAGTACGCCGTTACGCAATGGAAGTAAAAGTTGGGCAGAGCCATTTCTCGCGCGTAGTCGGCGCCTTTCATGCCTTTGCCGGGGGCAAACCCAAGGGGAACAATACACGTGTCGGCCCCGGCAAAGTCAGCCGCGGAGAAGCCCTTCAGATATTCAGTCACGGCGCCGATGCGCGCGTGCAGCTCAGCCATGTTGGTTTCAGTGTCCGGGTGCGAAGGAGCCGTTTTTCCAGAAAGACGAGCGGCGAAAAACTTGGCGGCATCACAGGCGGCTTGCACCTGACGGAGCAACGCAAACTGGTCCGGCGCGAGACGCTGCGTCAAAAGCACGTTTGGATCAAACGACTTTTTCTTGGCGTGCTCTTCACCTGCGGTGAGCCAGCGATCGACGTTTTCGAGCATTTTGATGAGTTGAGAAACAGCGTCGGCGTAGTAGGACATAAGTGGCACCTATCACTGTATGCCGCCGAGCGCAGCGATCATTTCGTAAAGAAGTGTTAGCGTGACCCTAGTCCTAAAAGAAGCGACAAGAAAATTTAGACATTCATCGGCATAGAAAAAGCCTGAAATTAGCGCGTTTCGAAGAAATACAAACCGGCGCCGTTTGGCGACTTCAGGTGATCAAAACGTGCCTGACACCGGTCTCGCCGGTCTCACGTTTTCGTCCCGGCTGCTGTCGCCACAGAACTCCATGCAAAGGGCCTGAAGCGCCACGCTCTTCGCAATTCCGCTCGGCAACGGGCAAGGGTGTCCCGCGCCTTACGACAAGACCTGAAACCATCCTTCGCAAAACGTCGTGGCTGTTATCGCTTGATTTAGTTCTAAGGCAACGAAGCGTAAATCGACGCAGCGCAGCGTTTTGCGCTTTGTCTATCGATCGATGCGGGGCAATCTACCCGACTCGTGCGCGAACCTGAAACCGACTTAAACGTCGCCATGGAGCGGTATGCAAACGGTGATGAAGCCGCGTTTCGAGTTCTCTATCCGCTTCTCTACCCTCGTTTTGTCTCTTACTTTTGTCGAATGGTGGGGAGACGAGACGCCGCACAGGTGAGCGACCTTGTTCAAGAAACGTTTTTGCGGGTTCACCGCGCCCGCTCGCTTTTTGAAAAGGACGCAAGCGCCCTGGCCTGGGTGTACACAATCGCGCGCAATGTTCTCACAGACCAAATTCGTCGCCAAAAAGTGCGGACCAAATACGCGGGCGATTTGAACGCGGAGCCTGTTGACCAAACAGCCAATGTGGAGTCTCAAGTGCTCGCGATGGAAACGGCGCGCATTGTTGAACGGGCGCTCGCCTCCATGCCCGACGCTCAACGTGAAGCGTTTGTTCTCGTCAGGTATGAAGGTTTGAGTATTAAGGAAGCGGCCCAAAGTTTGGGCGCCACCGAAACCGCCGTAAAGCTCCGGGCATTTCGAGCCTACGAAATCCTTCGAAACGCTCTGGCTCGGGCACACGCGCCGGGCACGATCTCATCTAAAAAAAATCTGAAGCCAAGTGCTACCTCAAGCGTAGAATCTACCCGAGCGAGCAGCGAACCAAACAAGTCATGATGCCACCCGAGCCAAATGAGTTGTTCAACGACATTCCCGATCCGCTCGGCGGCCCGGCAACGTCCCCCGTTGTTCCCAACCAAGAGGAGCGTTCTCTTACCCGTACAAATCGCAAGCGTCGGCAAGCGATCGCAGCGGCGTTCACGGGGGTATGGTTGGTTGGGTTTTCGTTGGTGTTGGGTTTGCGATCCGATGCAAATAAGCCGGTGATCGCGGGCCAACTGGCGGTCTGGACCGTGACTGCCGCGGGTGCCCTTTGGGTGGGGATGGTTGCCAAGGCCGAGGGGTTTCCCATTTCAAAACGTGGCATCCTTGTCGCTCTGTCAGCAACGGCGCTTCTGTTTTGGGGTCTCTCCCTTTTGCACTCTCCCGGCGTGGAGGCCAACCTTACCATCCCATCCATTGTCGGCTGTGCGGTGACAGGACTCATTGTTGCAATCCCACCTTCCATTGCTTTTTCGTTGGTTTTGCGCCGCGGTTTCTTAATGAATCCCACCCTCCGCGGCGCCCTCGTAGGGATGGTTTGCGGCCTCTTGGGCGCGGTGGGTGTACACTCACACTGCCCAGTGGTCACCCCTTCTCATGTGGCGGTTGCCCACGGGGTAGTTCTTGTTTTGGGTGCGATCGGGGGAGCCGCTTTGGGCCGCTTCTTCGGAAAAGCGTAGGTGGCGCGTGTTTTTCTACTGCGCGAGCAAGTGCGCAATCACATCTTTCACGTCTTGGTCTGACAGGTCTTTTGGCTCGAAAAAGGGCATAGGACCGGGGGTTGAATCGGAAGCATCCATGGTGCCCGACGGCGGCGGACCGGCTGTGCGCACCTGTTGAGCGATTCGACCAATGGAGTACGCGCTCAGCGTCGTTTTGGCCGGCGCAGGAACGACGTTGAGAGTGAGAGTATCGTCGTGACAACGCGCGCAGGCCTTTGCGTACACATCTGCACCTGCCATTTCATTACCGCCTGAATATTTGGCCTCATACGCCGCAACGTCGGCCAACACATCCGGCGCAATCGCATTTGCGTCGGTCACGCTCTCACTCGAAATGCTCTCAAAATAGGCTTTAAACGCCACAAACTCAGCGCTGTCTGCCGTGAGCGCGTCACCCCCCATCCAACCGGTTACACACGCGTTTACTCCGCCCAACAAGTCGGCCATTCCACCTTTAAAGGTTGCGCGGTACGCAATATCCTTCATTGAATTGCCGGAGTAACCGTCTTGAGTGCCATCGTTGCTATGACAAGTGGAGCAACGCGCCTCGTTTGAACTTGACCCGAGCGCGGCCGATTCAGGCCCTGAGTAGAGCGCCTCACCGGAAAGGCCGCCCCCGCTTCCGCCGCCTCCACTTCCACCGCCCGTTCCACCGGTCCCACCGGTCCCATCGCCGCCGCCGTCACAAGCGGACAAAAGAAAGATCGCGCCTGCGACCCCAAGGCCCAAACGAACAAAGGACATGACTCACCCTTTCCGCGCGCGCAGAAGCGCGCGTATCAAGCACAAACGTGGGCGAAAAACGCCACGCGTCGGGGTGCTACGCACATCGCGGAGGGAGGTTTCGAGTTTTCTTGCGGGCGGTGAATGGGAGACCATTTCGCCGCAGAACTCGTGCTTCGTAAAACGAGAGCGGCTGCTATGGGCTTTGGTTTAGGGTTTGCGCCAAACCATTTTCTTGAAAGGCACGCCACAACTCGGCGCTCACCGGGTCATCGGGAAGGGGGCCGCGCACGTTTACTTCTACCGACTTAAAAAATGGATCTACCCGACCTTCCCACTCACCGCCGCGTTGACCCACGGCGCTCACCTGAAGCATGGTTTGATCGGTAGTATAAAAAATGTGGTAATAGCCGCGGCGGCCATCGGCAAAGTCGAGTATCAAGTCAACCGTATTTTTGTCGCCCTCGGGTTGCGTGCGTTTAACAAGTTCAGTCGGGCCGTTAAAAAGGCCGCGCTCCACGCGCATAAGCAATTCTGTGCGTTCTGCCTGGTTGATCGCCGCGGGGAACTTGAACCAAGCCACCTCGTACCGGGTTTTGTCAGGTGTTCGGGCAGAATCAATACGAAAGGTGACCGGACCGTCTTGACCTCGCAGCGAGTCGGCCTTGTCGGGGAAAACAACGGTGTACCCTTCAGGAGCTGTAACCCGAACGGGTGCGCCGACGACCGGTGCACAACCTACCCAAGAGAGCGCGGCAGTGCAGGCGAAAATGCCCAACTTGAACGTGGAGAACCTTTGCACCGGGGTTTTTCTCTTACCATTCACGCGGGGATAGGTTGCGGCACAACGCCCAATTCTTCAGAAAAAGCGCGAAGGCTCGGTCTGTCTTTGTTGCGCTCCCAAATTCCAAACACAACTCGACTGAAAACTCCGGCAAACTCGGCACTGGAAAGGGCGTTGCCAAACACCCGGGCCACCTCCCGCGGGTCGTTGCGAAACACTCCACATCCCCACGCTCCAAGCACAAGCACGCGGTGTTTGCGCTCGGCGGCAACGGCTAGAACGCGGCGAGCCCGCCCCACAAGCGTGGGTAGGATGCCTGCCCGTTCGCCGCGGACAATGGCCTCACCGGCGTTGGGAGCGGGAGAGGTGATCATGGACACAACAAACGGCTTTGAAAGAAGCTCGTAGCTGTCGTCTCTGAAAAATGGAACGTTGGGTGAGTAAATGAGATGCTCGGTGTAGAGCATGGAGGGGTTGGCCCTGTTTTCGGCGTAATAGTCAGGTTGGGTAATGAGGCAATTGTAGAGCGCCGAACACCGAGCCAAGTCTTCTTCCTGCGCTTTGGCGCCGCGAATATACCCACCGCCCGGATTGCGAGCGGAGGCGAAGTTGAGTGCGACGACGTTTGTTTCACCTTCTTTTTCAACAAGGCGACGGGCGGCTTCACCGGTAGATTCAGTTGTGAGTTCTATCCGAGTAGAGCCGCCGAAAGCCGCGGGCCGATGAGTGTCGAGCAGGTGATCCAACTCGGCGGGCCGGTAGAGCGCTGTACCGGAAACGGCCGCATCCACCAATTGACGCAGGGGCACCCACTCTCCCGAAGGAGCGTTATACCCTCCGTTTTGAATCATCGCGAGGTTTGTCTGCGCAATGCCTGTGAGCGACATGGTCTGCTACGCTAGCACAACTCGGGTGTACACTGGACGCCGCTTTAAAACCTCACGGGGACGGCGGGCAATGGAGGCAATTCAAAGCTTTTTTGCACGCGCAGTTTTGTCGCCGCGAGCCCGCCTACGCGCGACAGTTTGCCAATGAAATCTGTGAACGCGCGGGCACTCCATGGGGCGCGACGCTTGGCAGATTTCACAAAATCGAGCCGGTTTTGGCGGCTTTTGTGAGAAACCTGAACGATGAGATCCCGCCGGGATGGTTCGGCATCAAGCGTGCAACGGAAAGCGGGTATGAACTTTCACCGAGCGCTCTCTGGAATCATATTTTCGGCGTTGTGCGTTGGCATGGCCGGCTGCCGCGGCACAACTCGTTCAGACTCTCTCGACACGTCGGACATTGTTGCAACGTTCACGGTCACCGACGACGGTTACGGCTCTGTGTACGCAGAAGCCCGGCTTGAAGCGCGAACGGCCAACAACGACAACTGGGTGAAGCTCGCAAGCGGCGACACGTTGACGGCCACGTTTGGCAAACAGGCAAGCAACCTGACCGAAATGGGAAGCGGCTTATACCAAACTTCGTTTGGGTTGAGCAACGCCGCGGACATGACCATTTCATTTAACCGCACCAAGTTTGACGATGCGCCCGACTCGTTTGGATTCATGCCCGAAGCGCTTGATTTGGGCGGGTTTGACGGGGCCGTCATCTCGCGGGGATCGGACTTTATTATTATCGAGTTGCCCGCCACAGAATCGGACAAATCCGTCACCATCAGCGGCTCATGCGTAACCACTCTGACCTTTGATATTGGGCGCGACGGCGGGGATGTCACTGTTTACCCCGGAGATTTATACTCTTCCGATTCGCTCGCCGAATGTGATGTGACAATGACGCTGACTACCACGATGTACGGGGAGGCAGACCCGGCATTTCACCCCGACAGCAGCTTTGTACTGATGCGAGAGCGAGCAACTACCTTCTATTCTATTCCGTGATCTTTTGGTGGAGTACCCACCCGTTTTGGGGTTAACATCGCCGCATGAGGCGGCGAACTTTCTTTTCCAGCACTCCACTTCCAGTCTTTTTTGCAGCTGTTTTTGCCACGGCTCCCCTTGTTGGGTGCGACGGCTCGTCAAGCGGCAACGGTGGTAATGCCGGAAGCGGCGGAACGGGCGGGTCGGGTGCGAGCAGTGGAACGGCGGGCACCATCGCCGGGTCGGGAGGTGGCATACCCATTCCAACTTCCCCAAGCTGCGCCGCAGATGGGGGCACCGCGAATGTCCAAAAGCCCGAACTGCTCTATCAACTCGCAGACCGCTGGCATGAAGGGTGGCTGGCGTCGCCCGCGGTGGTCGATCTTGACTTGGATGGTAAGAACGAGGTGCTTGTCGCGCGCGAAGAAAAGCTCCTTTGTTTTAATTCTACCGGCGCGCTGGTGTGGGGTTACGACGTTGGAGGGCGCGTTTGGTCAAGCCCGGTGGTCGCCGATTTTCAAGGGGATAACAAGCTTGAAGTTGCATTCGCCTCGCGGGGTGAAATTCACATGGTCAATGCCGCGGGCCAAAGCGCGTCGGGTTTCCCTGTTTCATGGGAAGATGAAATGAGGTCGCTCGCGGCCGGTGATGTCGACGGAGACGGCGCGCTTGATTTGGTGAGTACACCGGGGCACAGCGGCGTGACCGACGTGATGAACGCCTGGCACGCCGACGGTTCACCGCTATCGGCCTTCCCACCTGTTGAAAAAGGGGTGAGCGGCTGTGAGGTTGACCAAAAGTGTTATCTCGCCGGCTGTTATGATCAAAACGTTGCTTTGGGAGATCTGAACGGCGACGGGAAACAAGACTTGGTGGTTCCACACGACAATGCGTACATCAGCATTCACCAGGGCACGGGTGAAGCGTTTGACGCAAACCCCATGTTTAAGCCCGCCAAAACACCGGGCGTACGCTACCTGCACGACCTTGACCTTGCCATTCAAGGGTATGCCGATGATGAAGAGTCTGCCCTTCAGGCACATTTCACGAACACGGCGCCGGCAATTGCCGATATCGACAACGACGGGGTATACGATGTTGTCTTTACAGGCAGCGTTCAAAACGCTTCACAAACCGACAGGTTTAAAGGGGTAGGTTTGTGGGCTGTTCATTCAGACGCGGGGCGGGTGCCCGGGTGGGAGGTGCCGTATCATGCGCCCGACTACGTGGCCGGTTTGTGGGATCCCGGAGGCAACATTGTGGGGATTACAAATCAGGTGACAGTGGCCGACATCAATGCGGAAAGCCCGGGGCTTGAAATGGTGTTTGTGGGGTTTGACGCCCGGATTCATGCGGTCACCGCCGATAACAAGGGGCTGTGGGAAGTGGGGTATGCTGAAAGCGATGATGTGTTTTCGGCGGGTGTTGCGGTGGGAGATTTGTCAGCTGACGGCATTCCTGAAATTGTGTTTGCTACCTACTCCACAGCGGAGTTGAAATCGTCGCTCTTCATTCTCGATGCGGGTGGTAACCAACTGTACAAAGAACCCCTGCCCCATCGCGGCTCAATGGCGGTGCCCACGCTGGGAGACGTGGACGGCGACGGTACCGTCGATATTGTGGTGTCGCTCAAAGACGCCGACGACAAGGTGGAACTTGCGCGGGTCTACCGGATGCCGGGCTCCAAAACAAACTGTCTTTTGTGGCCCACCGG
Source organism: Polyangiaceae bacterium (assembly GCA_016712345.1). Lineage (GTDB taxonomy): Bacteria > Myxococcota_A > Polyangia > Polyangiales > Polyangiaceae > JADJRH01. The sequence goes on along the minus strand of JADJRH010000001.1, from coordinate 3,805,776 downwards.
CCGGGCAAACTACCTGCGAAACGGATGGGTGCCGAGCAAAACCAACTGAGGGTTCCCGAAGGCGAGGAAAAGGTCGACCGCGTTCGGGCGACCTTACCTTCCATAGCGGAACAGGAACTTGAAAGCCCCCCAGTCGATGCGGGGCCCACGGAAGGTTTTCGCCCGCTCGACGGCGCGCTCCGAGAAGAGCTGTTTCGCCTGGAAAGCATCACCCTGACGGTGTGGCAGATCTTTGGCCTGGCGGGTGTACTCTACGGGTCGGTTGTCAGTTTTACCCTGTCGCGCTCGCTCGGTCTTGGGAGTGCCGCCGCGGCTCTGGCGTTTGTCATCGCCTTTTTTGTGACGGGTAAGTTTATCAAAAAAGACCCGTCAAAACCCGCGCCCCGCGTGGTGATTGTTTGTTTGGAGAGCATTGTTCCGTGGGTGTTTGCCGGCATTGTGGTGGCCACGCAGGGGCCTACATACGCTCTCGGTTCGTGGGTACCTCCCATGTTGTTTTGTGCGCTTGTGCTCGCGGCGGGTGCTCGGCTTCGGCCGATCTTACCCATTATCGCCGGGGTATCGGGGGCGCTTATTTACCAGATTTTCTACTGGATCATCGTCCGACCAAAGCTGTCGACGACGGAGGTGGGTTACCTTCTCTACCGACCTGAAATGCAGTTTACCCGTTCTGCGTCCATGGCCCTTGCAGGGGTGCTCGGTGGGTTGGTTGCGCGGGGGGTAAGGCGCGCCATTCTGCGGGCGGAAGGGGTGGCTCGTGAACGTGATCTGTTTGGGAAATATAGGGTGATTCGTGAAATTGCCCAGGGTGGAATGGGCACGGTTTCAGAGGCTGTGTATTGCCCCGAGGGCGGCTTTGAACGAAAGGTTGCCATTAAAAGAGTACACGCACACCTGTCTGGTCAAAAAAAGTTTATCAATGCGTTTCGGCACGAAGCCGAGCTTTCCGCGCGACTCGCCCACCCGAACATTGTGCTTGTTCTCGATTTTGGACGGGTAGGAGATGCCTATTTTCTGGCCATGGAACTTGTGGACGGAGTGGCGCTTTCTACCCTGATGATGAGCCGCGGTGGGCCTGAAAAGCGGCTTCCACTGGGCACGATTGGGTACATCATTCGTGAAATTTTGGAGGGGTTGATTCACGCCCATGAGGTGGCGCGTGGAGGCGACGGTTTACCTCTGCGCGTTGTTCATAGGGATGTTTGTCCTCAAAACGTTTTATTGTCACGCAATGGGGAGGTAAAGTTGGCAGACTTTGGTGTGGCGCGCGCCATGCGTGAGTCTGCCGCCGCGTTTACAGCGAGCACCGCCGGGCATGTGGCGTATATGGCGCCGGAACAGGCGCGCGGGGCGGCGATTACGGTGCGGGCCGATCTGTTTCCTGTGGGGGTGATTTTGTGGGAACTTGTCACGGGAGAAAGGCTTTTTTTGCGCGATAACGAGCCTGCCACGCTGCTCGCGCTGATGTCGTGGACGGTGCCGTCGGTCACGCCGTTTCGACCGGATGCGGGGCCTGAATGGGACAGCGTGATTGGGAAGGCGCTCTGTCGCAATCCCGACGATCGATTCGCCTCCGCGCGCGAGATGTCGAGCGCATTGGACACCATTGAAGCCTCGCGGGGCGAGCGCGCGGGTGAACACCTGGGAGCCACGGTCAGGTGGGTGATGGCTTCACCGGAGCCGGCAAAACCGGCACCGGATGATGTGCGAACGGTGGATTTATCCAAGAAAGTCTAGGAACATTGCATCGAACCTACCCAAAGACTGGAAAACGCTCCACGCTGGGTAGAGTAAGTTCGGCCTGAAGGCCGTAACAATACTTGGAAAACGAGTAGCGACTCAACTCATAGCCTCGAACGAGAGAACTCATCCATGCGGGCGGCCGCCGTTCAAACTTGAGTTCTAACACAGTGACAATTTGGTTTGTGCGAGTTTGAGCGCGGTGATCGATAGGGCGCCAGCGATGTGGGTCGGCCTCAAGGCTGAGAGTGCGTTGCTCTTGAGCTAGGATGTTTCGGTCGAACGTGGCGCGGGCGTACGCGTCATACTGACTCTCGTACGCCTCGCGTTCATACTCCACGAGGAGAACAGGTTCGAGGTGGTGGCGAAAGTAGCGAGACAAGAAAACGTGGGCTTTTTCGCGCCCACCTTTGGGTAGCTGGTCAATAACTTCAGACTTGCCGGCGAGAACATCAAGCCATTTGTCGGCGGGAACGGCGACGCGCGACTTGATAATGACATCGAGAACGCGGCGCTTCACTTCGAGGAAAACGGGGCTTGTTTTTCCGGGGTAAGCGCGCGCGCGAACTTTGAACCTATCGCGTTGCTCGTGTTCATTGGCCATGAACAACTCGTAACGTGCGGTATCAAAGTAGAGCGATCGAATGCGGTAGGTTCCGTCGGGGCCGGCGTAACGATCGATTTTGCATGTGTTGCGAATAGTTTGTCGAATGGAAGGCACGAGGTCTTCGGTGATGAGGTATTTCAACTCATACCGAGGCGGAATCTCATCAAGGAGGCTCATGGCTTTACCTCCGAGGAGCGCGGGATTGGGCCGGCAACAGTGCGGCGCAGGTCGGCGAGGCGCGCTCGATAATTGCGGGTGGCAACGATCAAGCGCAGTTCCATAACCGCCCGACGTTCGTCGACTGTAAGGGCGCGCAATAGGTCGACTTCACCGGTTTCCAGGGCGCGCTTTACAGCCTGTCCGGCCTTGTCAACCACGGGTAGGGCGCGCGTTTTCAGGTCGGTCACAAGCGCTTCTGCGGCGCGCACCTTTTGAGCGGCCAACTTGACTTCACCCGCAATGCGAACGGCCTGCGAGGTAAGGTTTTGTTGAGCGGCGCTTTGAGCGGAATCGGCAGCATCAACTGCACTTGAAGCGATGGTGAAAATGGGTAGATCAATCCCGCCCTGAAATGTCCAACCCTGTCCCGCGGGGATGTTTGGACCAACCTCATACCCCACTTCAAGAAAGGTAAACCAGGGGTAACGTTTGGCGCGCACTGCCGCGGCGCGGGCAAAGGCGGCGTCAATCCCGGCGGCGGCAACGTGCACTTCAGGTCTGTATCGAAGGGCGGTTTCCACAAGCGTCTGGTCGCTGGGAAGAGCCGGTGGAGGCCATTCTTTGGCGTCTCCCTGGAGGTTTACCTCGGCGTTTGGGTCTGCCCCGATTCTGACGAGGAGGGCGGCAAGGGCGGCTTTTCTATCGGCCTGAAGTTCTTGCTCGTCTTGGTGGGCGTGCACGGCCGAGAGTTCTGCCAAAGCGTCGTCGAGAAGAGTTGCCTCGGACGACTGGAGTTTGGCGTGTGTTCGAGTGGACAGCTCCAAGCGAGTTTTTGCCACAGCCGCGGAGGCGGCCAATTGCGATTCAAGAAGCAGCACGTCGTCGAAGAGCCACCTTACCTCGGCTTCAATTTCTGCTTGTCCGGCCCGAAGTGCTGCATCGGCCTCGGCTTCCGCCGCGCGGGCAACGGCCGTTTTTGAGTCTATCTCGCCGGGGCGGGGAATGAATACGCGCAGTGCTGTTCGTTCATGGGCTTGATTGGCCGCAACTTGATCGGCGCGCAATTGAGAGACGCGCAGTTCTGGGTTGGGTAGAACCCCTTCGGCCAGAACTTTTGCCGAAGCGGCGCTGAGGCGCGCTTTGAGTTCTGCCAGGCGCGGACTTGCGGCCTTGGCCAGTTGAACTGCGAGGTCGGCCGTGAGGGGATTGGGTGCGGGCACGGGTTGACCGCCGCTGCTGTTCTCGGCGGACCGGGCTTTGTCGGTTTGATAAGCGTGGTAGGCGGCGATTGCACGATCGCCTGCGTTTGAATGGGTAGATTGAAAACACCCGGTCGTAAAAAAAAGGGCGCAAACACAGGGGACCGCGCAAACAACAGAGCGCGGCATTTAGGGACTCCAAGTGATTTCTTGGAACATGGGGGCGCGATTGCCGGTGTCAAACACCACCATTAACCTACCCGCCGTAAAAGACGGGGCTATGCCTTCAGGTTTGAGGGAAGGGAACTTTTCAACGAGGGTGGGTTTGAGTACACCGGAGGTGGGCGAGTTGACTCGGTAGAGCGCGCCGGCGTCACCCTCTTGTGTGCTCGGGGTTGCCGAGAGGACGAGTGTACCATTGGGTAGAAACAATAGGTCGGAGATGCCGCCGGGAACGGTTTGACCCCCCAGTTCAACATCAACCTTGACCTGCGCCCAAACGCTTATTTCGGCTGCTTCCAAGCGCTTTTTGAGGGTTTCACGATCCGCGTCGGGCTCGGCCGGGAGGTTACCCAAAGAGAACAACGCGCTCAGATTGCCAACCCGCCAAATCAATGCTTCCCCCCGTTCATTCAGGGGGGCTTTAATACCCATGTAGAGCGCGCCGTCTTTGTAGGCCAACCCTTCCATGTCAAGGTCGGCGGTGCCTTTGACGAGACCGAGGGAATGCGCCACTTCAGGCACTAAGTCGAGCGCTTCTGCGAGGTGAGTTTCACCCGTGAGCTGAAAGCCCAAGCCTTGTGGAGCCAACCGGAGAAGAGCCGTGCGGGTAGGTTTGCGTTTGCCTTTTTTGGAGTAGCTTTGGGAGGAGAGGAGAAACACATCCCCCGCTTGTCCGGCGGTGATTGCTTCAATGTCGTTGATCTGACGAAGGCCCGAAATGGGAACAGGGTCGGGCTCCATCATTCCCTGCGGGGACATGGCAAACAGCCAAGGTTCACCCTCGTCGGCGGCTTGACCGGTGTCGTCGCTCACAACCAGATAACGGGAGAAACCACTCTGAGTTGTTTGAGCCAAAATGCCCGAGGGCTCAATTCTTGTGCGCAAAAAGAGTGCGTCGGGAACGTTGATGGGTGTGACAGTGGTTGGATTGGGGCCGGCGACCGGTGCGGGTAGACTGGGACCGGGAGTGAACGAAATGTCAAACGCCTGACCGGGTAGAAGTTCTACCGCTTCGTCGAGGGCAACTGTGACTTCACGGCCCCAAAGAGGCACGCGGGGGGTTACCCAACAGCGGGCGGGCAGTTCTGTCACAAGGGGGCCGACGGCTACCGTTTTGCCGTGGAGAGGTGCACTTGACTGGCCTCTAACCCGCAGAACGGCAATGTCGCCCTCTCATGCCAAGGGCGCGTTGTTCAGGAACGCAGGCAACCACTCGATCTTCAGCGCTGACGATTTGTAATACCGGCTTTTCAGGATCGACAACGTCACCGGGCCACCGAAGGATGGTGCTGATTCGCCCCGCCCTACCCGCTCGAAGAATGTGGCCCTCACGTCGGCGTTTGAGAAGTTCAATGTTGCGGTCGGCAACGAGGAGTGCTGCAGCCAGTTTGGCGGGCAGACCTGAATTTTGATCTTTGGCTTTTTGGAGGCGATCCTGCGCGGTTTTTATTTGTTTGCCGAGGAGTCCCAACGTGCCCGGTTTGGTTGCGGCGAGCGCCCCGACGGACGCCTGTCGAATACCAAGTTGGGTAAGGTCGCCGGATACAGCCTGTTTCTCATCAATAAGGCGTTTTACCCTGGCAACTTCACCGTCAAGCACTTTGGCTTCAGCCGCGACGCGCGCCTGTTCTTCACGCTGACGGGCTCGCTCGCGCTGAAGACCTTCCACTTCTTGATCAAGCCGCTGCTCTAAGAGGGCTTGTTCGGCAAGCAGCTCGGCGGAGAGTTGACTTCGTTGCGCCTCTGCCACGGCAATTTCCGCATCGATCGTGGTTGTGTCGAGGAGGGCGACAATTTGACCGGCGGAGACTTTGTCCCCCACAGATACCTGGACAGACGCTAGGCGGCCGGTTTCCATGGACGCGACTGTTTGCGACGTTGTTCGGGCAAAACCGACAACGTGATTGGCACCTTGGCCGGTGCCGAAATAGGCAATTGCCGCGGCACCGAGAGTGGCAATCATGAAAAGCGCGGGGCTCATGTCCTTGAGCGACTCTCGCGCTTTGAGGGCGGCGCTCACTTTGGGGTTGGCGACGGGCAACGTTCCCGTTGAAGGCTGATTGGAGGATCCGTGCGTGAGCGTCACGTTCAATATTCCCGGTTAAAGGTCGAGCGTGGGCTCTTGCAAAAGCAAAGCAACATCTTGGATACCCGGAATAGCTTGCAGACTCGATACAAGGGGTGAGCGAAGTTCGGTTGAGCGAACGCTTATTTGATACGCGTGTTCCATGCTTTTGCCCTGCGAAGCCTCTCGCAGTGTGACAAGCACGAAGGTTCTGCAATACGCCCTCAAAATGCGACTGACAGCTTCTTCCACTTCAGGCTGCGAAGGCGCCACGAAGCGGAGGAGTCCGTCGGGCTGACGGCGCGCGCCGTGGCCGAGATAATGGAGGAAAAGCGAACCGGCGCCGAAGACAATGGTGGCGGTGATCGCCACGCCGTAAGATCCGACGCCGCACGCCATACCGATACCGAGTGCGGCAAAGATGAACACGATGTCGCGGGGATCGCGGAGAGAAGTGCGAAAACGAACCGCCGTTAGGCCACCGGCAATGCCGATGCCGGCTGCGATGCTTGTGCCGACCGCGAGGAGCAACATGCACGAGATCACGGCGCCCATGGCCATTGTGTACACAGTCGCCCGCGAGTAAGAGAGGCCTCTGAAAGTGGCCATGTATACAGCGGCGATGGCTTGACCGAGGCCAAACGCGAGGAGCAGTGCAACAACGGCTTTGCGTAGGTCGAACGTGCCGCCTGGGTCGGCGGCACTAAGAAGATCTTGCAGTTCGAGCATTGAAGTTGTTGCGGCTTCGGGCCCGCCGCGATGACACCGACGCGTCGCTCGCGTTACGGAACTATGTACAATAGCGCTTCCATTACAGGTGAAGAAAAGATTTTGGGATCGGAAGTTGATTGTCCGATCGCCCCCGAATGACGCAGCGCACCTTCGCTACGGGGAGTTTGCGGCACCGGGCGTTTGCGCAGTGACTTGGAATGGCCCCGTACCATCGGGGATGCGGCCCCACGAGCTGCCGGACGGGGCAGCGTTGATGGGATATTCGGCCTGGCCGACAATGGAGTTGTCCGGGGCTAGCAAAAACAGCTTTTCGCCGTTGGCCGCGCTGATACCCCATGTTGCATAAAAGCAACTGGATACCGGAGACATGGTGAGGCAAACGTCGTGAGGGCCTACACCGGCGGCCGGATCTTGTTCGGCAACAACAAGCAGGTGGTCGCCCGGAGCGAGAGTGGTGCCCGCGGGGAAGAGTACCGCCGTGAGGAGTTTGGGTTGACCGTTGGAGTCGCTGTCGGCAAGGCCATAACCGCCGAGGTCAAACGCGGCGGTTCCGGTGTTTGTCAACTCGACATAGTCCTCAAGTGTGGCCTGTACTTCGTTAATCACAACATCGATTGTGACGGGACTCCCACCGGTGGAAGAAGAAGAGCTTGTTGTGGTGGTAGAGCCGCCTGTTCCACCGGTGCCGCCGCCGCTGCCACCGCTGCCGCCGGTTTGAGTGGTTGAACCCCCACTGCCCCCTAGAGTGGTGGAGGGTGAATCGCTGCATCCGACGGACAAAGCGCCGGCAATAAGAAGAGAAATGGCAATGCGCATCATTGGGGCTTTCTTATCAGATTCGTGACAATGAAGATATCTTTCCGACAATCTTGTGGCGAGCGAAGGTCTGAATAAAACAACCGATGTGTGCATGTTGTTGCCGCATGGGTGCCACGGAGTACCAACGGCTGTGACGAGCCCCAACTCTGGTCGTATACAATACATCTTCGGTATCGAATCCGGGGACGGTTGTGTACTCAAACGTTATGAGGAAACACTGAGGTCATGGTGGGCACCATGACATCGCAGGCCGGGTAGGACATGTCAAAAGTCGAGGAGACTGACGGCCGTTGGAGTTGTTAAAGAACACTGCCAATATTGATGAGTTGTATACCTGCCTGAATTTGGAACAGGCAACGCATGAATGGGCGACTGAAGCTACCCGGGCAATGCGTTCTGAATACTTTGTGTCAACTTACCCGCGTTTGCGGAATGTGGACGGATCCAAGTTCAGGCGCTTGAGGTGTTCATAGAAGCCGGAACGGGCCATTCCAACCTCTTGAGCGGCGCGTTTGACGTTTCCCTCGCAGTTGGAGAGCGCGGTCACAATGCGCGCTTTGAGGGAGTCTGGCTCGCTCGGCATCACGGCCGGCAATACAACCTGCACGTCTTCTTCAAGCACTTCGTCGCGATTGGCACGTTTGGCGGCAGCGGCCCCCGCAAGTGCGACGTTTCGAAGTTCACGCACGTTTCCGGCCCACGATTGCGCGAGCAGCACCTCCATGGCGCCGACGCTCACAGCCATGTTTTCACCGACTAGAAAATGCCCAAAAAGAAGAGGCAAATCTTCAAGGCGCTCACGAAGAGGCGGCGGGCGAATGCGCGTGGCCGCAATTCGATGAAGGAGGTCGCGCCGAAACGTGCCGCTGCCAACCATCACGTCGAGATCGCGGTTGGTGGCCGCAACAATGCGAACGTCGACCATCGCCGGCTCATCTTCACCGATGCCTCGCACTTCACCGGCTTCCACAACGCGCAGGAGCTTGGCTTGAATGGGAAGTGGCAACTCACCCACTTCATCAAGAAGCAGTGTGCCCTTGTGCGCCGATCGAAACAGGCCGGGGCGCGAACCGCTCGCACCTGAAAAAGAGCCGCGGACGTGCCCGAACAATTCGCTCTCCACAAGTTCAGGCGCGAGTGCGGCGCAATTGACGGTGACGTAGCGACCGGATCGACCACTGGCATCGTGGATGGCGCGGGCAATCACTTCTTTGCCGGTGCCCGTTTCGCCCTCAATGAGTGCGGGCGCAGTGGAAACGGCGGCGAGCGCGATGCCGGCGCGTACACCCGCGAGGCTTGGGCCGCCGATGAGCGCGGGGTAGGGATTTTCGACCGCGAGTTCGTACCGCGCGACATCGCTCATGACTCGCGCAATGGTGGATCCAAAGCGGACGATTGCACCCACGGGCGCAAGCACGCGCGGCGTAACAACGGGTTCACGATTGACGAAGGTTCCGTTGCGGCTGCCGAGATCAGTAACGTACACACCGCCGGGCGCAGGTTCGATGAGGGCATGCAGCCGCGAAACACCGCCGTCACCGACGCTCACATCGGCGTCTTCGCTGCGTCCGAAGCGTCGAGGTCGATCGATGCGATGCGGAACGGGAGCGCATGCTTCGCGTTGAAAAATGATCACAACACCGGGCGCGCGCGGGGGCGCCGGCGGCCTTGTTGGCCGAGCAGTTCCCGTTTCGGTAACGGTTCGTTCTCTCATGATCGAGCGCGATCAGTCCGTCAGGGTGCGCGGTTTGTGGGCTGACGCAGGAGGACGCGATTGCGCCCGGTGCGTTTGGCTTCGTACAGCGCTTCGTCGGCGGCGGCGATAAGCTCCAAGGCGGTTTTTGCATCGATCTCGGGATAAGCGGCGACACCGATGCTGATCGTGACCGGAAGGCGCTGGCCTTCGTGTTCAAACGTATTTCCGGCAATTGTTGTTCGGAGGCGTTCTGCGAGAACGCCGGCGTTCATGAGGCCCACTCCGCGGCAAATGACGCCGAATTCTTCGCCGCCGTATCGGGCGAAAACATCTTCAGTTCGAACGGTGGTCGCCGCCAAACGCGCGAGTCGCGCGAGCACGTAATCGCCCGCGATGTGGCCGTATGTGTCGTTAACGCGCTTAAAAAAGTCGACGTCGAACATCACGAGCGAGAGGGGTTGTTGATGCCGGCGCGCGTAGGCGATTTCAGTTTCCAGCCGATCGAGAAAATACTTTTTGTTGAACGCCCGCGTGAGCGCGTCGCGCAGCGCGGCGTCGTACATTTGTTGTTGGAAGCTTTCGTCGAGCTGGTCGTGGTAGCTGAACTTGAGAACGGTTGTGGAGCCGATGCGGATTTTGTCGCCGTCTTTGAGTTCAGCCGTTTGAATGGGTTCGCCGTTTAGGTAAGTGCCGTTCGAAGACTGGAGATCTTCGATGTACACTTTGTCGCCTATCTGAACGACGCGCGCGTGTTTGCGCGAGATGCCGTCGTCGAGAAGACGCACCTGAACCGTTTGAGCGCGGCCGATGACGCACTCGCCGGGCTCAATGCGAAACATTTCACCGACGTTCGACCCGGCGAGAACAATCAGGTAGGCACGGTCGCGTTGCGAACGGGCACGTAACTCCTGCTGGAGTTCGTTGATATTCGCTACGCGGGTATCCTCCACGTCGGCGTCGGGAGGAATGCTCTTCATCGCTCCGACGGATGATGCAGGACGACTGCGACGGCGGTCAAGGCGTCATAAACGGCTTTTTGGGGACCGACCGTTGTCTCGCCGGCCACCGCTCAGCCCAAAGGCACCGTGATCTGATCAACACTCATGGTGTTCTCCGGGGAAAAGTCGATGAATGTGGCGTGCGCGTGGGGAATGTCCCCGGGTGCTTCACCCACCGAACCAACGCCGATGATCCGCACGTCCATGACGACGCGATCAAACGGGACATGGGTACCCCCGCAAACAACGATGTCAGCCGGGTCGTCGCCGAGAAGGCGTCGCACTTCGTCGTCGCTCATGTCGTGCGAGATGAGCGACGTTGGATCGGCCGGTGAACCGTGAACGAGGAGCAGTTCATCCCCGTTGGGCAGCGGCATGCGGTGCGTTGAAGGCAGTTGACCGAGCGCTCGGACAACGCCGTCGCCCAGGTCGCGACGCACCGAAACAAATCGCTCAAACATGCGCTTTTCGTGGTCGGTTTTAGGCGCAAGGTTGGTTGGGTCGAGTTTTGCGAGCGCCCGATCGGAGAGGCCTTGCACACAGACGGCCCGCGCGGCGACAAGGCGTTGCCAAACAGCGAGCGAGCCGGGCCCGGGAAAGCAGAGATCTCCCGCGACCAGGAGATGTGTGTACCCACGTTTTTCGGCGGTTGCCAAAACCGCGGCAAGAGCACCGTCGTGCCCGTGAATGTCGGACAAGCAGAGAAGACGCACGCGCCAACCATAGTGCATTGACCCGATCGGATCGATCGACTCCCGCGCTAAAAGAAGCGACGGGAGCCTCGCTTGTTTTGCGACGCGCGGTTTGGGGGCGCGGCGCAACCGCGGCTCGGCGCATCGTGTAATCTCGCCGGCCGTGTCGCGAAAAAAAGCGATTATCGACTTGGCAACGTCACTCGACAAATCGAGGGCACAGGCCGCATTTGAGCGGTTTTCGGCGGGTGAAGGAAACTGGGGCGCATTGTCGGACGAATCGGCGGATCGCGAGACGGCGCTGGCGATCGCAACGTTGCTCGTCACGGTGTACCCATCGCTTGCAACGACAATTCTCTCTGAGCCCGATATTGTGTACACAATTGTGCACGACGGGTTTCACACCCAGCTCGATCGCGCGGCGTTTGTGCATCGTGTGCTTGCGCGGGTCGGTGACGTTTCGACAAATGACCACGTAGCGCGCGACCTTCGAAAAGCGGTTCGAGCGGAAAAGGTGCGGATCGCGCTTCGCGAAGCCCTTCCGCTGAGTTTGGGCGGCGCGGACGTGGACGTGACGGCCCACGAACATGCGTGTCTCGCGGAAGCCGCCATTGAAGTGGCGCTCGGCGAAGCGCTTTCAACAATGTCGAACCGTTACGGAAAACCGATGACAGGCGCGGGCACGCCCTCGCGCTTCGTTGTGTTGGGAATGGGCAAACTGGGCGGCGAAGAGCTGAACGCCGGCTCCGACATCGACCTTGTGTACCTTTACGATTCGGACGACGGAGCGTGCGTGGCCGGCCCCGATGAGGGCACGTCGCTTTTCGATTTCTGGACGCGGGTCGCGCGGCGGCTCACGGCAACACTCGACGATGTCACCGAGGACGGCTTTGTCTTTCGCGTCGATTTGCGCCTGCGCCCCGAGGGAAGAAGCGGTCCGCTCGTAAACTCCCTCGCCGCGGCCGAGCGTTATTACGAGTCATTTGGCCGATTGTGGGAACGCGCCGCGCTTCTCCGTGCGAGGCCGGTTGCGGGATCGCGGGCGTTTGGCGAAGAGGCGCTTGCGGCGCTGACGCCTTTCGTTTTTCGCAGGCGTGTCGATCCCAAAGTGGCAGTGGAAATGGTGGGGCTTGTGGAGCGCTCTCGCGCGACGCTGAAACACGATCCGGCACGCGATTTGAAACTCGGCCCCGGCGGCATTCGAGAAGCTGAATTCTTTGTTCAAACGTTGATGCTTGTGTGGGGCGGGCAGGAGCCGAGGGCGCGCGCCAAGGGTACACTTGATGCTGTTCGTCGTCTGCGCGCCCTCGGCCTTGTGACACACCGTGAGGCGCGGGAGATCATCGACGGTTATCTGCTTTTGAGGCGCGCAGAACACCTTGTTCAAACGCGCACGGGGTTGCAAACGCACGTGCTTCCCGAGGCCGCCGATGAGCTGGATGTCATGGCGCGCATTCTCGGTTTTTTGGACGGCACCACATTTCAAGCGAGGCTTGGTGTACACACGAGGCGCATTGCGGAGCTTTTTCGATCGCTTTTGCCTTCAGAAGCGCCGCCGCCGTCGCGCTGGCTCGATGCGATCGCCGCGCTGGAGCGCTCGGACGCCGCGGGATTTGCCGACGCTCTGGTGCGCGCCGCGCTGAAGAATGTGCCCGATCCGTCGCAGACCGATCTTCGAGAGCGTTGGATCGATGTGGCGCGTGATCTCTTTGAGCTTTCAAAGCGGCCTGATCGACCGCTCGGCGCACTCGGTCGCGAAGCGTACCCGGACCTTGTGGACACACTTCTCGATGCGGTTCTCGACTCGGTGGATCCCGAACAGGCGGCGCGTTACCTGCGGATGTTTTTTTCGCGCCTCAAAGTGCCTGGTGTGTACGCAAAGTTCTTGGGCGACGATCCGCGTGCCGCGCGCAGGCTTGTGGAAGTGCTCGGAGCGAGCGCTTTCGTTGGCGAAGCGGTCACTCAAAACCTTGAGCTGGGCGACACCGCTCTGTTTTCGCGAGGCGCGCCCACGCTCACCGAAATTCGCGAGCAGGTGTTTTCGGCCATTCGAGCCGGGCGCGACGAGAGCGCGCAGACGCGTGCAACAGATTCGGGGCTCTCAGACTCCGATGAGCGCTTCGTGACCGCGCTGCGCCGCACGAAAGCTCGCATCGTGATCGAAGTGGGGCTCGCCGATCTCGCGGGCGAGATCTCGGTGCGCGAGGCCACGGCGGCCCTGAGTGCGCTTGCCGACGCATGTTTGGAGGTGTCGGTTCATCAAGCGCTCGATCTCGGCCCCGATGCGCAGATTCAGGGACTTTCGGTGATTGCGATGGGAAAGCTCGGCGGTCGCGAAATCGGCTACGGCTCGGACTTGGACGTGATTTTTGTGTTCGATCCGGCCGCGGCGCCGAAAGGGGTGGACGCCGATGTGTACTTTACGAGGTCGGCTCGCAAAGTGATCCGCTTCGTCTCGATGTCGCACCACGCAGGCGCGGGTTACGAGCTTGATACGCGGCTCCGGCCGTCGGGTAATCAGGGGTTGCTGGTGACTTCGATTGATTCGTTTGCGCGGTATCACCACGCGCGAACATCGGACAACCCTGAAGGTACACCTGTACAACCGAGTGTGCGGGCAGCGGCATGGGAACGATTGGCGCTTTTGAGAGCGCGTTTTTCAGCCGGGGATCAGTCGCTCGGCGAGCGCGCCATTTCAGTGGCTCATGCGGCGACTTATGAACTTGCGGCGGATCCCGAAGAAACGCGCCGCGAAATTGGCCGTTTGCGAGAGCGGATGTTGCGCGAACTCGCGAATGAGCGTCGCGGCCGGTATGACCCGAAGTTGGGCCGCGGCGGTTTAATTGAAATCGAGCTTACGTCGCAGTTGCTTCAAATGACAAATGGCCACGATCACCGCGTGCGCACAACAGACACTTCAGAGGCGATAGAGGCTCTATTTGAAGCCGGATACCTGAGCGTGGAACATGCAAGTGCGCTGCGCGAAGGGTACACATTTTTGCGACGCCTTCAGGAGCGAAGTCGCATTGTGCACGCCGCGGCATCTCAATATCTCGAAGAAAACGCTCCAGGCCTGTTGCCCCTTGCCCGTCGAATGGGCATTCGCGATCGAACTGGCACGATGGCGGCCGGAGAGTTAATTGCCCGTTATCGAACCATCACAGATCGCGTGCGTGCGGCGTATGACGCCATTGTGGCAGGCGGCGGTTCAGCGTAAAGGCGGGGCAATGAACATTCGATCGTTGATCATGGGCGTTGTTGCAGTCAGCGCATTCACAGTCCTCGGCTGCTCGCCTGAATCAAAGGCAAAGAGCACCCTCGAAAAGTACGAAACGGTGTTTCGTATCTGTAAAGAAGAAACCGAGAAGGTGAAAATGAAGCCGGGTGAACACCAATGTGCATTGGTGTCGAGCATGGCTTTGGACATGAGTCTTCGCGATACCGGTCTTGAAGACGGCAAAGTAAAAACCATGCGGGACGAGTGGCTCGATAAGTCGGGCTACAAGGCCTTTTACGTACCCGCCGAAAAGCGCGCCCCCGAACATCGCTAGAACGCCTGGGTAACTGCTGGAGGTGCGAAAAGCCCTAGAGCCAGCCGTTTTCGCGATACCAGTCAGCGGCCAGTTGAGTGCCCTTTTTCCAGTCCACTTCAGGACTCCACCCCAAGTCGCGTTGAGCATCTGTGGAGTCACATACCCAGTGAGCGGCACTCAGCTCATTCACTTTGTCGCGGGTGAGCATCACCGCCTTACCTGACAACTTGCCGGCCGTTTCGCTGGCAAACGCCGCCGCTTTTAATACAGAGAATGGCACCGAAAACCGAATAAAGGCTTTTCGGGCGAGCGCGGCTTCAATGTCGGCGAGCATTTCTTTCCAAACATACACTTTGCCGTCGTCGATAAAGTAGCGACTGCCACTCGGCACATCGGCTGTGATCGCTTTGATACAAGCGATGGCCGCATCGGAACCGTAGATGACACTCATCGTGTTTTCACCGGTGCCGAGGTAGGGTAAAAATCGCCTGGAAACGCTTTGAAAAAAGGCAAAACTCTCTTGGTCGCGCGGGCCGTAAATCATGGGCGGCCGGAGCACGACAACGGGTAGATTGTCTTTTTCGGCAACCACCGCGTCTTCTGCGGCGAGTTTGGATCGACCGTAGTGCGTGACAGGGTTGCGCGAATCAATCGACACCGCTTTTCCATCGGGAGAAGGGCCGGCAACGGTGAGACTCGACACGAAAACCACCTTTTTAACGCCGGGCGCCGCTTCTTTGACGGCGGCGAGAACGTTTTCTGTGCCGCCCGCATTCACCGCATGAAACTCTTCAGGGGACTTGGCTTTGACAACACCGGCGGAGTGAATGACCGCATCAACACCTTTCACGGCGGCCACGATACTGGCTCGATCTTCCACTGCTCCGCTGGCAAATTCAACATTGCGGAGGGTTTTGAGAAACTTGGTGTTGGAGCTTTTGCGAACCAACGCCACCACGGTGTGGCCTTGTTGAGAGAGTTGCTCGGCAACGTGCGAGCCCAAAAACCCGCTGGCTCCGGTGACAAGAACACGCATGTGAATGACCCAATGGCAGATGAGAGTTGAAGTGTATACTGTATGTAATACGTTTTACCGCCGGACCGCCGCCGACGATTGACTGCTAAAAAAGAGCCTTTTCATAAATGCGATAGCGCTTGACGATTTTGCCACCCATGAGGCGAATACCGGCGTTGATTGCCGCGTTGTCTTCAAGCGTCCAACCGAGTTCACCCGTTTCAAGACCAATCAGGTGAGCGGCCTTGTTCATTTCAACATAGAGATATGCCGAAAGACCGCCGTATCGCCGAATATGACGGTACTTTTTTCGAATGCCCAAGATCACCAAACGGCCTGTTTTTACGCCGCGAACTTTGAGGCGATAAAGGAGTTTCATAAAGCCGAAGGGAAAGAGTTGCCCTTTGAGATCGGCAATGGCTTCATTGATGTTGGGCATTGCAAGTGAAACGGCCGCGGGCTCACCGTTGATACTCACAATGCTTGTGAGTTCAGGCACCAAGATCAGCTTAAAGTCGTCGGCCATTTTTTTAAGTTCATTCTGGGTGAGCGGCACAAACCCCCAGTTTTCACTCCAGGCGTCATTAAAGATATCCATAACGATTTGAACATCGGAGTGGATGTTTTTAATGGAGATGGGCCGCGCGCTGATTTCAGGCATGGCCACCACTTCATCGTGGGCTTTTTGGGCGCGGGGCGGAACGGCACCGACAACATATCCCCACGAATACAGGTCTTTTACTTTTTGGAATCCGGCCTTTTCAATGAGGCCGCTTTGGTAGGGCCGGTGGTAGGTCATCAGGGCATTGGGAGGTGAGTCAAACCCTTCCACCAAACAGCCTGTCTCCTCGTTGATATTGAGACTGAAGGGGCCGCGGATTTTTTTCATTCCGCGCGCTTTCACCCACGCTTCGGCCTCGGCGAGAAGCAGATTGGCCACCTCCGGGTCGTCCACAGTGTCGAGAAAACCAAAAAAACCCGCGTCATCTTTGTGGCGGGCGAGGTGTTCACGGTCGATCTGAGCGGTGATTCTGCCCACCGGCGTGCCATCGCGATAAGCGACCCAACCGGTTCCTTCGGCGTGTTCAAAGAACGGATTTTTCTTTGCGTTTAGCCGGTCCGAAACATCGAAGTCGAGCGGGCGCACATAGTTGGAGTCTCCCGCGTAGATATGATCGACGACGTTCAAGAAGTCGCGCAGAACGTTCTTGTTGGACGAGAGTTCGCGAAGCGAAATAGCCATGCTGGGGGCGCAGTAGCGTTCGGGACGCTCCGCTGCAAGCGCCGCGGGACTGCCGCTGTGATATGGGCCCGACCATGACCTCGGAATCCATGTCGCGTGCCGCGGACGAGTCGCTTCGTTCGGATGAGTCGCCTCGGCTCCACGCGTCGATCGCGCTCGCTCCGTACGTTGAAACGCTTGTGGTTGGGCGCAGAGTGGCGGTGCTCGGTGATTCAACGCTGGGTTTGGCCGATTCGCTCGTGTCGCGCGGGGCGCGTTTGGTGCACGCCTACGACCCGGATCCGACCCGCGTTGCAGAATCCATTGCGAAAAAAGCCCCGGCGTTTGGCAGCGCGGCGGCGGGCAGACCTGCGGCGCGCGGGGTTGTGTACGCAATGTTGGGCGACGATCTGGGTGTACGCGACGGTGCCTTCGATGCGGTGCTGATCCCGGATCTGACCATTTTTACCGACAAGACCGATGCGGTGCGGCGCGCCAAAAAATTGTGTTCGCCGAGCGGTGCGGTGGTGGTGGCGTCACCCAATCCCGACGCAAAACGCAGACTCTTGGGCAATCTCAAAAATGCCGCTCAGGCGCCGGGATATTACGAACTCTACGATCTTTTGACGCTTCAATTTCCAATCGTTCGGATGTTGGGACAGGCGCCGTTTCTCGGCTACGCGATCGTTGCGTTCGCACCGGATCGCGAGCCGGATGTTTCGTTCGATGCGTCGCTTTTGGCGGGCACCGAAGAGCCCGAAATGTTCGTTGCGGTCGCGAGCGAGCGAAACGTTTCGACGGATCCGTACATGGTTGTCGAGGTTCCGTCGGAAGACGTTCTCGATGTGTACACATCACACGAAACGCCTTCAATTGCGCCCGATCCCAACTCCACGCGCGAAGATCGATTTGGGTCCGCACCGGTGGTGCAGCTCGCTGAAGCCAAGGCGCGCATGGTGTTGATGGAGGCCGAGCTTGAAGATCTTCGAAGCCAAAAAACGAGCCTTCTGCAATCGGTCGAAGGGGCGCGAAGTGAAGAAGCTCAAAACGCGGCCGAGCGACTGCGCGAACTTGAAGCGCGCGCGGGTGATGAACATGTGCGCGCCGAGCGGCTCACCCACAAAGTTCGCGATCTCGAAGACGAGTTGGTGCGCCAGCGCGATCGCGCTCAGAAGTTGAGCAAAGCGCTCGACGATGAAAAAAAGGTTCGCCAAAAGGCCGAAATTGAACTTGGCATGGCGCGCGGTTTAACGCGAAACGAAGAGAGCCCCGCGCCGAGTGCGAAGAGCGACGCCCTGTCGAACGAGTTGCGGGAAACGGCTTCGCGCGCCGATGCGCTCGCGCACGAGCTGCTCGCAAAGAGCAAAGAAACAGCCGAGATCCGGCGTGAACTTGAGGCGGCAAACGAAGCGCTGACAACGCTTGAGCAGGCGCACAAAGCGCTTACAGATCAGGCAAACGCTGCCGAAAAAGAAGTTGCCGCGTTGCGACTGCAAACGGCGGCTGAAGAACAGGCGCGACGCGCTGCTGAAACCAAAAACGCCGAGACGCTTGCAGCGCTTCACATTGCGCAGGCGAAGCTCGCCGATCTCGAAGAGGATCAAGTTCAAACGCTGAGGCGGCCTCAAGCCCCTTCTGTGCCTGTGGTGGTGCCGACAGAAATGGACGCGAGGGTGGCGACACAGATCGCGCGACTGTCGGCCGAAGCGTCTGTGAAAGAGCGCGCCGCAGAAGAAATGCGGCGCGAGTTGGAAAACGAACGCGCATTGCGACGCGACTTGGCCTCCGCAAAAGTGGCTCTCGAAGTGGAAGCCGCAACGCTTCGCCGCAGGATCGACATGCTTGAGCGCGACGCAGAAGCCGCGCCCGAACTCACCGAGTTGGAATCGCGTTTGGTGGAACGCGGGCGCCACATCGCCAAGCTCCAAAGCGATCTGCGCGAGAGCGAGCGGATCGGGCGCGAGTTGATTTCGGTTGTCGAAGAGCTTCGCGGCGCGGCAGATCACGGCGGCTCTTCCGGTGGAACGTCGTCGTCGCCCGGAGGCTCGTCGCCGATGAACGGAAGCGGTGCGCCGCAGATGAGCGTTGCACCGGCCACAACGTCGGCAATGGATGTGCTGTCGGCCGATGCGTTTCAACATCGGATCGATGCTCTTGCCGCCGACGCGGCCCAAAAACAGGCCGAACTGCTTTCCACAACGTGGCGCATTCAAGCGCTGGAACGGGAGCTTTCAGACGCGAAAAAACGCGTGAGCGATCCCTCCGCCGCGGAGCGGGAACTGGCAAACGCGCTGATGGTTGCGCAGTCGGAAATTGCCAATCTGCGGCGTACACTCGGCCAAGGGCCCGAAGGCACAGGCATCACACGCGGTACCGTTGAAGACGCGGTTCTCAAACATCAGCAACTTGGCGGCTGAAGAGTCTTCAATGAAGCGATAAGAACGAACCGCTTTTATGTGGACTACTTGGTCGGCGCGCGCTCCGTGCGCACGGACATTAAGAAGCGGTCGGCGTTGGCACCCAGCTCCGTGCCCTGGGGCGCAAACACCGCCGTAAGCACAATGTCGTGTTGGTCTTGGCGAACGAAGAGTACACCGCTCACAGCTTTGCCCCGAAACGAGCCGGAAAACTGGGCGCGAAACCCATCACCCGACGGCTCCGCTTTACCGTTGAGCGTGCCGTTCCAGGCTTTGGATACGGTCTGTTCCAACGCCGCTTGAACAGACGGCTTGTCAGGCTCCGCCGGAAGCGCCGGGTAGATGAGTTGCAGGTTGCCGAGAACGTACGTTGGGCCCGACAAAAAGCTTTTATCGGCGTACTGAAGGCGCATGCGCTTGCCGCCCGCGGGCAGGTCAACACTCGCCACATCGCTGTCAAACTTGCCGTATCCCGCCGGCACATCCACCACAAAGGTTGCGTTAAACGAGGCGGCAGTGAGCTGTTTGGAAGCACCCGCGGGAACGACAAACGCCGCGATCGCCAGGGCGCCCGCCACAACCGCAATGGCAAATGATCGGCGCCGGCCCGACGCGATTTTGGCTTCTTCTTCTTTGAGGAGCCGCTCGGTGTACACAGCAACGGCGCACGCTCGGCACGCGTATCGAAGGGTGAGCCCGTCGCCCAAAAACCCGATCGCCGCACCCAAAAGTACACCGGCAACGCCCGCCACCGGCCCGAACAGAAAACCGAAACCGCCGGCCATGGCGAGCGATCCGACACCGATGAGCCCAGCGAGCGTTTTTTCTTTGGTGATCTTTGAAACAAGCGAAAGCGGCTTTTTGCACGAGCGGCAGTGGCGAATTCTGGAGGCGTTGTTAAAGCCGCACCGAGAGCACGTATCCCCTTTTTCAACGGGGCCTTTGCACGATCCGCAATAGTCCAGCGAGGTGCGCGGCGGCGCTGGAATGCTGGCTGTTCCAACAGGCGAAGACGGCGGCGGCAGGCTGAGCGCCGAGGCTTTTCGATTGGACGAAATACCGGCATCACTTACGGGCCCGGTATCACCGGGACGCGACGGTGCGGAAGCGCGCGGCGAGGTGGGCTCTCTTGCCGAAGGGGACGTGAGTTCGAGCGGGGAGGCTCGATCGCTCGAAATGGGCCCCTCGACGCCGGGTGTACTCACGCGGCGCGCGTCCGCCTCCTGCGCCGTGAGCACAGCCACCTGAGGCGCGGGTTCGTCCGGGGCGGCGCCGTCGTCCGATTCAAGCGTTTCTTCAGGCGGAGCAACGTGCGGCGACGGCTCGGAGACGGGCCCCGTGGAAGCCGCTCGATACGTGCGCTCGTCGCCCGTGCCTTCGTTGCGAACAAGCACATCGGCCCCGACCGATTTCAGCTGTTTCACAAGTGTACGCACAGTGTCCGCCGACGCGTTGCGTTTTACGCGCACAGGCACTTTGCGAACCAGCCGCCGGCCTTCTTCAACGGGAATGCCAAAAAGCGAAGCTACGGCAGCGGCGATTTCGTCGGGATCGGCATCGGTTGGAAAACCGAGCACTTCGACGGTGAAAAGGTTCTCGGCTTCGCTCATGAACTACCTTGCCTGAGGAGATCGGACAGGTGGGCTCAAAATGAGCCTCGCCACGATGCCGGAGAGCCTAACACCAGGAACGACGCGCTTGGTCCACGTTTTCGCCAGCCCGCTGCCCTCCTGGTATTGTGGTTCCATGACATGGTCGGGCAGCGGCCGTTGGGCTTTTCGTAGAGGCGCGCTTTTGTCGGCGACGCTCGGCACGCTTGCGGCAATGCTCGCGCCCGGTTGCTCGCTTACGTCGGCGCCGTACGACGCGTGCGAAAATGACGCGGAGTGTACACAAGCTTTCGGCGTCGGAAGTGTTTGCGAAAGCGGGTATTGCTCTGAACCCGGAACGTGCTCCACGGGCTACGACTGTCGCAACAAATACGGCGGCGGCGCCTGCGTTGACGGATCGTGCAGACTGTATCTTCCTCAAAACGATCAGTGTACACTTGTTGACCCTGACGACCTCGGATCCAGGCCGCTCGTGGGCGACGGTTCCACAGCGATCATCGGGGCGATTTTTGCCACCGATGACCCCAAAAATCAGGCCACGGCCGACGCGGTTCGCCTCGCTGTTCGCGAAATCGACGACAGCACAGCGCTCCTCAACAGCCAGCGCATCGGCGTGGTTGTCTGCGACAACGGCGGGCCCGGAAATTCCGCAACAGGTGAAGAGCGAACCGCCCTTGATCAAGCAGCGATCGACTATCTCGCCGGCACGCTTGGTGTACCTTTTGTCGTCGGCCCCCGCACGTCGAGCGATGCGCTCAAGATCGTTGCGCGGCTCGTCGAGAAAAAATATCCCACGGTGGTGATCTCGCCGTCGGCCACAAGTCCCGAGCTGACCGGCGTTACGTCGCGCCTCGACCCGGCCGACCCCTACCCTCTTTTCTGGCGAACCTGCCCAAGCGACGCGCTTCAGGGAAAAGTGCTTGCCGAAAATGTCATCGGGGTTGACCCGGCGATCTTGACCGTCGCTGTTGTGTACACAAACGATGCGTACGGTCAGGGGCTCTCGCAGGTATTTTTGGAGTCGTTCGGGGTTGACCCTGTTTCGCTCGTTCCGTTCGACGCAAGTCAACTCACGCCCGACAGCGCCGACACCCTTGTTGGAAACGTTGCTCAGACAAATCCCGATGCGGTGTTAATTGTCACCGTCTCGGGCAAACACACAGTCACCCTCGTCGACGCGTTTGTAAAAGCCGGCCTGGCGGGCAAAAAATTCTTCTTTACCGACGGCAGCAAAGACGCCGCAAACCTCCTTTCTCCCGATCTTTCGGCGGAAGTAAAAGCCGTTATCGCCGCCGCAAAAGGAACGGCCCCCGCCAGCGCCCGCGACGAACTCACGTTTAAACAATTCAGCGCGGGCCTCATCGCTGCCTTTCCCGGCGCCGATCCAACGCTTTATTCGTTTCTCGCACACGCGTACGACGCCGCATACCTGGGCGCGCTTGGCACGGTGTACGCAGCCAATCAAAAACCCGATTACGACGGGCGGGATGTCGCGGCCGGAATTGCGTCCCTCTTATCGGGTACTGAAGTTGAAATTGGCCCCGTTTCATGGCCGATGGCGAAACAGGCACTCATCGACAGTGGTCAATTGGATGTACTCGGCATCTCCGGTGAACTCGACTTAGACCCAACACTCGGTGAAGGCCCCGCCCCTATCGAAGTGTGGGTGGTTGATTCAACAGGTGAGGGTTTTACAACCGAGGGTGTTTTTTAATCCATGTGTCCTTATTGCGGACAAGACGCTCCCATTGTGTACCGCGGCGTGAATGCGTTTTGCACAGCATGCGGAAAACAGCGTCCCGCGCTGATTGCTCCGAGCGTTTCTTACGCCGGCAAACCCGCCAAAGTGGGTGGCACAGTTGCCAAAGCCACAGGCTGGGTAGTGCTTGTAATCGGCCTGTGCATTTCGCTCTTTTTGGGCCTTTTGTTTGGAGCCGTGGGCACATTTGTGGGTGCGGGCGCGTGGCTCGGTTTGGCTTTTGGTGTACCCCCCGCCATTCTCACCGCCGTGATCTCCACAGTGCTTCTCGTTTCGGGCAAAAAGCTCGGGCAAAGCGGCGCCCACAAAGAAAAAGAAATGCGCCGAAAAGCGCTGTTTGCCCTCGCCCAAAACAGGAATGGCAAAGTCACGGCGGACGACGCGTCGCGCTCTTTGGGTATTCCACCCACCGACGCCAATGCCCTTCTCGAAGAATTGGCCAAAACCGCTCCCGAAGCTGTCAGTCTTGAGGTCGATGACAACGGCCGTATCTACTACACCTTTCCTCATCTCCTCGCGGCCGCCCCCAAACAACGTATTGTCGACCCGCGCGTTCGAGTTGAAAACGCCGCCGATCCCTACGCCGCCGCCGCCGAAGAAGAAGCTGCGGAAGTTTCAAATAAGCAACAACGCCGATTGTAGACATACAGTATCCAGAACCTAACCCAATTCACCTGCCCCCTTCCGGCCGGGTGTATACAAGCACTTTATGACTCGTCCGTTCGCTTCGCATACAAGGCGTTTACGGTCGAGTTGGTCGAGCCCGGCCGGCCCCCCCAAACATGCTCCGGCTCGCCCGCTCGCCGTGCGCGTGTGGGGGGGCATCCATACGAGCGTGAGCGCCGTTCGCTCGCTGTGCTCGCCGTTTTGGCCAAGGCGCGGTAAGAGCGATCTCGAATGCGCGCGCAGGTTATGACCAAGAATCTCGGGCTCGTTTTGCTGGCCGTGCTCATCGTCCTCGCAAACGGGTGTTCATCGGCCCCCACCGCGTCGCCCCGATCGTCGCTCGCAACGCTTCGCGACGATGGGCCTTCGTCTTCCAACACCGAAGTCGTAGGTCAGTGGCTCCTGGGTGAATTGCTGCTTCCCGGTGGAGACGCGGGTCGCGCCAAAAAAGCCCGCGAGCACTTAAACGCTCTCGATCGGGCGTCGGCTGCGGCGCCGCAAGGTTTGTACGCATCGCTCGCGCGCCTGATCGACGACGAAGCCCACGGCCGTTTCAAAAGCGCGGCCAGAGCGGCGCTCGACACGCTCAAAGCGGCGCACGACAGCGACGATCCAAGCGCACCGCTCGCGGCTTGGTACGCCGTGACAGAACTCGACAACCTTCGCCGAAGCGTTGCCGGCTTGTGGGACATGTCGAAAGGCACCGTGGAGCCGCTTCTCAAAGAGCCTGGAAATATAGGCTTCCGCGCTCGCGGTGAACTTGTTGAGTGGTGGAGCATCGACGGTTTTGATCCCGCCAAAGAGTCAAAAGAAATTCAAGAAGCGGGGCCGCTCGAAGCCGCCGCGCGCGCTCTCGGCTGCATTAAAAATGCTCGCCTCGCCGGGCCTTTTGGACACAACGCTTCGGCGGATCATCGAGCGCATTTTGATGCGGAAAAACCCGGGCCGTGGCCGCTTGTTTTTAAGGCCGATCCGCTCCGCGGCGAGGCGCCTCGCATCATTAAAACCGAACGCCGCGGCTGCGCAATTCGGCCCGCCGAAGATGTCGAAGGTGGAATCTTTTACGTTGAAACGTTTGTCGACATGCCCGCCGAACGCGACGTGATCTTGGCGGTCCAAGCGTCCGTGGCGGTGTTCGTTGACGATACCGAAGTGCTCACGCGCGACACGCGACAGTGGGGGATTTGGCCTCGCTTCGGATCGCGCATGCGGCTCGCGCAGGGTCGCCATCGCATTGTGGCGCGCATCGCCGGCCCCGAAACCGCCGTGCGCGTCATGGCGGCCAACGGTGTTCCGATCGATGTTGCATCGTCCGACGATCCGACGGCGCCTTATTCGCTCGTTCCTCCGGAGATCTTGCCCGATCCCAATCCGCTCGCGCCGTTTCTCGCAGCGCTCGGTGTACCCGCGCAGAAAGGTACACCGGAGTCGCCCACGGCCACCGATACGCAAGATCCGATCGCGCGTTATCTCGCCGCCTATTTGGCGCATGTCGACAATCAAGACGATGTGGCTTCGGTGCTCTTTGCGCCGCTCACAGACGATCGCGAAAAAGCCACCGGCCCGGCGCTCAGCGTTCTCGCCGCGTTCGTGGAGCGCGACCCTGTGTACCCTCAGAACGATGCGCGCGATCTCGTGAAAGAAATTCGCCAACGCGCAGCCAAAAAAGATCCGGATCTGTGGTGGCCGCAGATGTGGCTTGTTCTCGACGAGGCCGACAAAAGCGGCGTTCCCGAGGCCGCGCGAACCATGTCGGCGCTGGCCGAGCGCTTTTCAGAGGTTCCCGACTTTTCGAAGAGCCTTGCCGCGATGTACTCCGACCTCGGGTGGCGCGCCGAACGCGTTCGGACAATCAAAGCCGCGGCGCAGCGCTTCCCCGACGATATGGCAATCTTGCCCGATCTCCTGAGCATCTACGAAGACGAAGGCGACTTGAAAAAGGCCGACGAGGTCGCGGCGCACATTCAAAAATTAGATCCCGACGCGGAGATTGAACTCGATCGAGCGCTTGCGCGGCGCGACTACCAAGCGGCGATCGTGGAGCTGAAAAAGCTCGGCGCGCGGCGCAAAGATCGGCGCGACGTCGCACTTCGAATTGCCGATTTGCTCGTGCGCGCGGGGCAAAAAACGGAGAGCGTGGACAAGCTCGAAAAGGCGCTCGAAAAAAATCCCGAAGACACGTCCGCGCGCCTCGCTCTCGCCGACGCCCGTTTTGCCGCGGGTGATCGCAACGCCGTTCGCAAGGCCATTGTGGACAGCATTCAGGCCGGTGCCGATCCGTCGGCGCTGCGAGACGCAGCGGAGTTGCTGGACGGAATGACGGAGCTTTCTCCGTACCGAATCGACGGCAAAAAAGTGATTGCAGAGTACGCAGCGAGCGGCGTGACAATGCCGGGAACCGCTGCGCGAGTGCTCGATTATGCGGCGCTTTGGGTACACCCGGACGGCACCGCACGCATGCTCGAACACGAGATCATTTGCATTCAGTCGCGCGAGGCCATTCAAGAGTTGGCGGAACAGCGGCTGCGCGGCATTGCTCTCAAAGCCCGCACAGTAAAACGCGACGGCCGTATTTTTGAGCCCGAGATCGTTTCAGGCAAACCCACCGTCACCATGCCGATGCTCGAAGTCGGCGACTACATTGAAACCGAACAGATCTTTGCGCCCCGAAGCGACGGCCCGCACGGACGCACATTTGAAGGCCCGCGCTGGCTCTTTCGTGAAGAAAGCGTTCCCTACTTCCGAAGCGAGTTCGTGGTGGTTTCACCGCGGACGCGGCCGCTCGACATTGAGGTGGGCGGCCCCGTTCCGAAGCCCACGGTGACCGAAACCGGCGCGCTTGTTGTGCGACGATGGCGCGTTGATAAAAGCCCCGCGTTGCCCGAAGAGCCGGCCAGCGCACCGGTCGCTGAGTTTTTGCCAAATGTACGCATCGGCTGGGGCATCAACCTTCCCGACTTGATCGCGCGCCTTGTGGACGCCGCGTCGGACGAAACTCCGCGCGATCCGCGGCTCGCAAAACGCGCTCTCGAAATCGTTGCCGAAATGGCCCACGAAGAGCCGCAAAAGAAAGCGAAAAAACCTGCCGCCGAAGGCGACGAAGAACCTCCGCCCGACAACGCGGATGAACCCAAAGAAAGCGCGGGCGGCGCTAAAAAATCGGCTCCTTCGGCCGCCGCGCTTGCCGCCGCGAGCACGCTTTCAGCTGAAGAAAAGGCGCGACGCATTTACCGATGGGTTGTCACCGAAGTGGAGCCCGCCAACGAAAGTGATCCGCGCCGCTCGATTATGGGCAAGAGCGGCAATCGCACCGAAGCGTTCATGTACCTTTGTCGGCTGCTGAATATCGACGTCTCGCTTGGCCTTGTGCGCGATCGGCTGGCCGCTCCGCCTCTCGGCCCTATGAGCGAAACTGAAACGTTCGGCGCGCTCGCGGTGCGGCTCTCCACGCCCGCCGGTGTGAAGTGGATGCTCGTTCGAGACAAGTTTGCACCGTTCGGCTTCCTTCCGAGCGGGCTCCGCGGCCAGCCTGCAATTGTTCTCAAGCCGGGCGCTCCGCGTGAAACCACGGCGAGCACCGGCGCGGCCGACGGCGTCACTTCGTCCGGTGTTGCCAAGCTCGCCGAAGACGGTTCGGCCACGATTGTGCTCACGCAAAAGTACGCAGGACAAATCGCCATCGGCCTTCGAAACGCGCTCGAAAGCCTTCCAGAGTCGAAGATCGAAGAAACAATCGAAAGCCGTCTTTTGCCCCGCTCATTGCCCGGCGCGTTGCTCGATTCGCTGGAGATCGTGGACCTCTACGACCTTGATGCGCCGCTCACACTTCAAATGAAAGTGCGCATGCCCAACTTTGCGCGACTGCGGGCCGGATCCGGTGGACGTGAACTGGTGCTTTCACCGCCGTTCACCCTCCGCCTGTCGGGGCTCGCCAACTTGCCAACGCGTGAAACGCCTATCTACATCAGCGAAACAATGGCCAGCCTCACCGCGGTAGACCTAAAAGTGGTGCTGCCCGAAGGAGCCAAAGTGACAAGCGATCTCAGCACGTTTGCAGCCGAAAACGGCGGCCGAACGGTCACCGTCAACGATCGCGTGGAGGCCGGCGCGCTTTGGATCACTCGAAAGGTGGACATCCCCGCGGGACGTGTTCAACCCGATGCGTACGCAGGCTTTCAAGCGTTTGCAAAAGGCGCCGACACAGCACTTCACCGCGACGTTGTCATCAGCCTGCGTTAGCGCCGCGATTCAATCACCCGAGTCCGCCCCCGTCTGACTGTGTACACAATCAGAATTGCCCATTGATCCCCAATCGAAGCTTCAAATGATCTCCACCTACAAGATTCGACTTCACAACATTCGGTTTCGCGCTCGCCATGGAGCGCTCCGCGCCGAACGGGATCTGCCCCGCGATTTCGTCGTCGACGTGACTGTTGAACTTCCCATTCAGAGTCTTCCCCGCGCCGACAGCCTTTCGCGCGTGTTTGACTACGAAAAAATAGCTTCGATCGTTGTGAGTGAAGGCACTCAGAAAACGTACAAGCTGCTCGAAACGCTCGCGCAGAGGCTCGCTGACAGAATCTTGGGTGAGACGCCCGCGGAGAGCGTCACCATTGAAGTGAAGAAGTTTGCGCCCCCCACATCGGCTTCTGTGGATGCGTTTGCGGTGGAAATCTCAGCGCGCAAATAGCGTTTCGAGCGGCAGATAAGCGCCGAGCGGGATCACATCAAACTCGATGAAACCGGCCTGCGCGAGCGGCGACGTCGCCAAAGTGGCACGCGCCTCTTCCATGTTTGCGGCTTCGATCATGAGGACAACGCCGGGCTGATCGGTGCGAAAATACCACTCGCGAATGAAGCCCGCTTTATAGAGTTCCCACCCACCTCGCGCTTCGTCGGCGAGCTTACTATTTACGGCTTCCGGCGACGCGGCGGGGAGCATTCGGCTCAACACGAGCATCTTCATAAGCACTCTCCAAACGGGGTATGCGCCCGCTATTTCTATTGACTTACGACTTGGCCGGCGATGGTATGGGGTTCATCAGCGCCTCGAAAGCTGAATCTGCCGCGCGCGTACGGTCACACGAGAGATCGACGGTCAAAAGCCCGTGTGAAGTGGTCGCGCGCTTCTAACCAGCCTTTCGAGAGCCTCCATCTGATTCGGCGCTCGCAACGATGAACAGTCGGCGCAGCGCGCCCCGGCGTATGTCCATTTCGATTGGTTATCTCAGCTTTGCCCATGCTGCTCCATCCGGCGTTGCAGACGCCGTGGGACATTCATCGGCTCAAGTAGAAAAAGGGCCCTCCGACATTTTTGAGAGGCTTACCCAGCGCCGTTTGCTTGCCCCCGGTGAGGACGTAGTGAGCCTCGTTGTAACGGCGGCCCAAAAGGCGTTGGCGCGCGCCCACGTGAGCGCCGATCAAATCGACAGGCTCTACGGCACCGTGATGCCAAGTGAGTACGTGCTGCCCAATTGTCTATTTCGTGTTCACCAAAGCCTGGGCCTCAGCGCAGATTGCCAGGTGATTCCGGTGGAAGCCGGGTTTGCAGGTTTTATTAAGAACAGCCAATTGGCCGCTGAAGCCGTCCTCTTAGCGCGCGCTTCACGGGTGCTTGTTGTGTGTGGAAGCGGCCTGTCTCGCCATGTTGTACCGAACTCCCCGGCGGCCCAAGTGGTGGGTGACGGGGCCGGCGCGGCCGTGGTTGGAGCAAGTGAACAATGGGTATTCATTGACTATCTGGAGCGCACTTTCACCGGCGACGACGATTATCACGGCATGACGCTCAGCTCGCGTATGATTGAGCGAGGGGGCACCGAGACGTATCACGCCGACGAGCGTGGTTTGCCGATTGCGACGTTTGAAATCGACGAACGAGGGGCGCGGTCGTTTGCGAAATACGGCTTACCGGAGCCGCCCAGACTCGCATCCATGCTGCTGAAGAAACATCACCTTCGTCCGAGCGACGTAACGCTGGTTTCACATCAAGGCAGCAAACGCCTGATGGAGCACTGGGCGTCGGAGATTGGGCCCAGAGCGCATCTTCTCACAATGGATCGATACGGCGATCCCGGAGTTGCTTCCATTCCAATGACGCTTTCAGAACGGCAGTCTGAAATCGACACCGATTGGGTTGTCTTTTTGGCCCCGAGCCCGGGTGCCCATTTCGCAGCCATGTTGATTCGCAGGTAGGCCACAGGCCAAACCGCACACTGAGTAAACCGCAGAAAGGCTCACCAAACGACGTGGAAACAAGCACCGAAACCCCTGCAATCCACGCACTCTTGGAAATATTGGAGGCCGAGGGGGTCGATGCCATTTTTGGGATACCGGGAGGGCCCATCAGCCCCCTCTACGAAGCCTTATTCGACCGCGGGAAGATGACGCACATCCTTGCCAAACACGAGCAGGGAGCAGCGTTCATGGCCGACGGCTACGCCCGAGTGAAAGGTACACTTGGCCTCTGCTGTACAACCACAGGTCCGGGCGCGACCAACGCTATTACAGGAATCGCCTGTTCGTATACAGATTGCATTCCAGTCATGCTCCTCACGGCGCAGGTCGCCATGCGCGCTTTTGGAAAGGGCGCTCTCCAGGAAAGCACCCAGTTCGGTGTGGACCTTGTGCAGTTGTTTAAACCCGTCACCAAACTCTCCACCATGCTGGTTTCGCACGAACACCTGCCCGACATGGTGCGGCGCGCACTTCGAACCGCGCTGACAGGAAAACGCGGCCCCGTTCACCTCAACATCCCGGCGGACATCGCCAAGCGACCCATTCCGTATGTACCCATCCCGCAACATCAAATTCGAATGCTGTCGCGTTCGGTGGATACCGCATCTCTCCGCGAGGCTGCGTGGCTATTGGCCTTCGCAGAAAATCCCTGCATTTTGGCCGGCGCAGGCGTGCTTTTGTCCGGTGCACATCAGGAGCTATTTGACCTTGCCACGCAACTCAATATTCCGGTGGCCTCCACTCCAAACGCAAAGGGTGTTTTTCCTGAAGATCATCCCCTCTCATTGGGGGTGTTTGGATTTGCGGGCCATCCTCGCGCAGATGCCTATTTGCTCGGCGACAGGGTAGATGTGCTTGTGGCTGTTGGAACCAGCTTCAATGAACTTGCATCCCACGCATGGGACAGGCGCCTTCAACCCCACGAGGCCCTCATTCATATTGACATTGATCCTGAACAAATAGGGAAAAACTACGCCACTGACGTGGGTGTTGTCGGGGACGCAAAAGCCGCTCTGCACATGTTGCTCGACCTCGTTCGAGAGCAAACGTTTCCTCCGACAAACAGGCCGTCAGATCCGCTCGCACACGTTCGGACAGAAGTGCAGCGCCACCATCATGCGGCCCAACTCACATCCGACACACTGCCCATGAAACCCCAGCGTGTGATTGCCGAGATGCAGAAAGTCTTACCCCAAGACACTCTGTTTTTCGTGGACGCGGGAAACTGCTTTTCGTGGATGGTTCACTATTACGAAATTCGACAACCAGGCACGTTTTTCCAAGGAATGGGTCACGCCGCCATGGGCCATGGACTGGTTGCCTCCATTGGTGGAAAAGTGGCCGCCCCCGACAAAACCGTTGTTGCCATTGGTGGAGACGCGGCATTTGCGATGTGTGGAGTAGAAATTCACACAGCGGTAGAACACGATCTGCCCGTGATCTGGATTGTGCTCAACAATCGAGGTCATGGAATGGTCTATCACGGTGATCAACTGCTGTTAAAACGCAAACTCCCCTCCTCATCGTTCCGATCCGAATTGGATGTGGCGACAATCGCACGCTCCCTCGGCGCTGTGGGAGTTCGGGTAGAAACGCCTGAAGAACTCAACAAGGCACTCAAAAGGGCACTTGTCGAAAAAAAGCCCTTCGTGATCGACACAGTCATTGACCCTGAAGAAATGCCCGAAGCCCTCCGAGGTCGTGTACACACGCTTCGTGAATTTGTAAGTGGCACTCTCGGCGCCGTGCCCCGTTCGCTGCGCTTGCCCCAACAAAAAGGCCCTCCGTCTCCTCGCAAGGGCGGCTGAGCGCAGCGGCGCGCGGCCGGGACCAAACTTCTGACGAGCGGAACTGGGGCATGCGAGAGTCCGCCCCGAAACCTTGTGCGCCCTTAAATGCCCGTGTTACCGTGAACCTTCGATTTATTCGTACGTGAGTGACAAACGTGGCAGACGGCATAAGCAGAAACGGCCTTCGAGGGCCGGATATGGTGTACGGGTTTCTTGAAACCGACACGTACATTCTCTGCGTCGTGCTGCACACGGCATCGCCGCCGAGCGAGCGTGAATGGGACGACTATATGGCCACCATTCGCACGTACGACTCGGTGGTGCCCCGGGTTCGAACCGTGGTGTTCACCGACGGCGGCGGCCCCAATTCTTCACAACGCAAAAAGCTAAACGAGTTCTTGGGTGGCCGCGTCACGCCTGTATTTTTGGTGTCCAGCAGCTCCGTTGTTCGCGGGATCACAACCGCGTTGAGTTGGTTTAACCCTCAGACAAAAACGGCCAGCCCCGACGATGTCGAAGGCGTATTTCGCCACCTCGGCATCCCTGAAGGGGATCGCGAACAGTTGTGGACACTCGTTGCTCAACTTAACGAAAAGCTCGGCGCAGAACTGTCGAGCGTGCGCTTCCCTGAGAAGTTTGCGTACCTCCGCAACGTGCCCACGGAGAGTGAACGCGAACCCCCCGCGGGAACGCGCCGCGCGGGCCGCGGATAACGCGCGCACCCTTGTTTCCGGGGCCGAGCGCCGCCACTGTTCAGCTCTGTGAAGAACGCCAAGATTCGTCCGCTCTACGAACGACGCCAAGCTTTTGCCGAGCGACAGGCCGCGCGCGAAAAAGGCACATTTCAAGGCCTCGCGCCGCAGGGCTCAGGGCCGTCCAACACGCACGGCATGCCCAAATTGCCGGTGGATCAGCGTGAAGTGAAAAACTGGCCCGTGCTCGACCTGGGCGATGTACCCCGCGTCGATACTCGGTCGTGGACGCTCACCGTGGACGGGTTGGTGCAGGCGCCGCGCACATTTTCATTCGAAGAATTCTGCGCTCTGCCCCAAACCGAAGATGTGTCCGACTTTCACTGCGTCACCGGTTGGAGCCGCATGGACAACCGCTGGAAAGGCGTTCGTTTCGTGGACCTCGCCAACCTGATGAACGTTGCACCCGACGCCCGCCACGTTTGGATCGAGGCCTACGACGTGGCCCCCGGTACACGCATTGCGTACACAACAAATGTCTCGCTCGAAGAGGCTGTCCAACCCGACGTGATGCTTGTGCACACATGGGAAGGTGCACCCCTCGCGCGAGAACACGGTGGACCGGTGCGCATGATCACGCCCCAGCTCTACGCTTGGAAAGGCGCCAAATGGATCAAGCGCATCACGTTTGCCGAGCGCGATCGCCCGGGATTCTGGGAGGTTCGCGGTTATTCAAACACCGCATTGCCTTGGTACAACGACCGCTACGGTCAACCTTGATGTCTTCGCTTTATAAACGCGGACGTCTTTGTGTACATTTTATTTTGGTCAAATGTGTACACATTGAGGCTCGCAGGGCGATCCCCGACAGTTGGCTCTATCCTTTCTTTTCAGCCAATTTTTGCCGAAACCGCTTTAGGTAGAACGCCAGCGCGGCGAGCGCGACAAAGCTCACAATGCCCAAAAGCAACGTCCCGGTGTTGCCGTCGCGAATGCCGATCACCACGGAGCGAAGCCCAAAGATCGCGCACAAGCCAATGGCCGAAGCGATGAGAATCTGATGAACGACCGTGAGTTTCATGGCGTTATTACCGTGTGAAATAGCCGATGAGACACGCGGCGACAAAAAGCATCACGCTGCCGATCACGGTTAGCACAGTGATGCGACTCGGCCCCACGGCCAACGTCACGAGGGCACGACGCGCGCGATCGGCCGCCGATTCACCGGGCTCTTTGCTGCTAAATGCCACGATAGTCAGCCCTTATGCTCTCACGAAGGCGCCCAGCCGCGATCGGTCCGGCGCGCCCTGCCATCACGTTCAAGCTTGATCAGATGCGCTTCCAAACTGAGTTTTGCAAGCGGCCACAAAAACGGCGGCGTGTCTGCGTACACATCGGGCAAAAGCTCATCGAGCGAGGCCCCGGCGGTGTGTACACCAAGACCGCTCACAACCTTTGCCTCTCGCCCGAGACGGTGAGCAATGTAATGGCGAAAAAGCGCTGTCGGCTCGGCAATTGGGTCACCGTGCGCCGGAATTGCAACGCGCGCCTTGAGGTTCGCAAGGCGATCGAGCTGCGCGAGATATTCGGCCATGTCGCCGTCGCGAGGCTCCACAACAATGGTTCCGCTGCTCGCCACCATATCGCCGGCAACGATCACGTTCGCATCGGCGTTGTGCAGACACACGTGGCCCGGCGCGTGCCCGGGCGTGTGCAACACCGTCCAGCGTTGGTCGTCGGGACCGGCCAAATCGAGCGATTGGCCATCTTGAAGCACGCGCCCAAAAAGCGCTGAATCGACTCGAAGCGTCGCCCCCTCTCCCGTCAACCTGTCGATTGTGAGCGGATGGGCCCACAGCGGAAGTTGAAGCTCGCGCGCAAAGAAGGCCGCACCGCCCACGTGATCTGGATGGTGATGCGTCACCAAAATGCCGACGAGGCGACGCCCCTGCGACCCCATTTCACGCGCCCACGCAAGCCACGCCGCGCGCTCGTCGTCGTACGGCGTGGCCGGCTCCACAAGGAGCACGTCGCGCTCTCCCAAAGCGCAACTGTTGGTGTGCGTCGCCGGCGGGAGCGTGGGTGTACGCGCCGAAAAAATGTGTACACCCGGGTGGATCGTCTGCGGAGAAATCACCGCTCGACAACAAGTGCGAGCGCTTCACCGCCGCCGATGCACAGCGTGGCGAGGCCGCGCTTTTTGTTTTGATCTTTCATCGCGTGCAAAAGCGTTGTGACGATGCGCGCGCCCGACGCACCGATGGGATGACCAAGCGAAACGGCGCCGCCGCGAACGTTCACTTTTTGGGGATCCAAACCGCAGAGTTGGTTTACTGCCATGGTGACCACGGCAAACGCCTCGTTGATCTCGTACAGATCAATGTCGTTGGTACTGAGCCCAACCCGCGCGAGCGTGTTTTTGATCGCCGCCGCCGGCGCCGTCGTAAACCACTCCGGCTCCTGTGCGGCGCCGCCGTACCCAACGATGCGCGCGATCGGCGTCAGGTTGTGCTCTTTCACAGCCTTTTCGCTCGCCAAAACAAGCGCGCTCGCGCCGTCGTTGATCGACGAAGCATTCGCCGCGGTGATCGTTCCATCCTTTGCGAACGCCGGCTTGAGCGACGCGAACTTGTCGGGCTTGCCCGCGGGCGGCCCCTCATCGTCTTTGACAACAAGCGCATCACCCTTTTTCTGGGGAACGCTCACCGGAACAATTTCAGCCGCAAACAAGCCTTCTTTTTGAGCGGAAAGAGCGCGCCTGAAACTCTCTTTGGCAAACTCGTCCTGCGACTCGCGCGAGAACTTGTACTCACGCGCGCACTTGTCACCGGCGTTGCCCATGTGGAAGTTGCCGTACGGATCCCACAGACCATCGTGGATCATTCCATCGACAAGATTGCCGTTGCCCATGCGATATCCGTTGCGCGCTTGCATAAGGTAGTAGGGCGCGTTCGACATCGACTCCATACCGCCGGCCACCACGATCTCCGCGTCGCCGAGAGCAATTGTCTTGGTGCCGAAAATGATCGCCTGCATGCCGGAGCCACACACTTTGCTCACCGTTGTGGCGGGAACATGCGTGGGGATTTTGGAGAAGATGGCCGCTTGACGAGCGGGCGCTTGGCCGATGCCCGCCGAGAGCACATTGCCCATGAACACTTCGTCCACTTTTTCGGCGGCAACGTTGGCGCGGCTGAGGGCAGCTTCGATCGCCGCGGCACCCAGCTTTGGAGCGGGAAGCGACGAGAGCGCGCGCCTTGAAAAGCGCCGATGGGAGTTCGGGCGGCGCTGACGATATAAATGGGGGCGGTCAGGCTCTTCATGATCCGCGGGCGTACCGCGGCGCGGGGTCAGGCGCAAGGCAACTGCTTCACGCAGCTTCGGCAAAATCAACTCCGCCCGATGCTCCGCCGCGAATGGTTTCTGCGAGCATTTTGCGCCCGCGATGAAGACGGCTCATCACGGTGCCCACCGGAACGCCCAACTTTTTCGCGGCGTCTTTGTACGCCATCTCTTCGAGATCCACGAGCAACACCGCATCGCGAAACGCTTTGGGAAGCGTGTCGAGCGCGCGCAACATTGAAGGCGAAAGGCCGGCCATTTCACCCATCGCGTCGGGCGCCGTCCACGCGCACGGATCTGTCGAAAGCACTTCCATCGCGTTGCGTTCGCGCCGATTACGACGGCATCGCGTCACAAACACGCTGAAAAGAATTTGGTACACCCACGCACGCAGATTGGTGCCCGGCTGGTAGTGCGACTCAAAACGAATTGCGCGCTCCACAGTGTCTTGAACCAGGTCTTCCGCGAGGTGCGGCGAACGAGCCATTCGAAGCGCTCGACCAAACAGCTCGGGCGCCAGCGCTGCGAGACCCCGACGCAGTTCCATCTGCGGGGCGGCGGCGTTGTTGTTCGAGGGCTGGCTGCTCAGGGTGGCGCTGATCATCGTTCGTAACCTCCGCCGCCACGTTTTTGCAGCGCCGATGCCACCCGGGATCGCCCCAAATTTTCGATGGAATGTTTCTTCGCCTGCGGGCGTTCGAACGCAAGGCGTGGCTCCATAGCCACAGGCGGCCGGGGGTGTGTCTATCCGCCCACGCCGTTCACGATGAGCGGGTCTTTGCCTCGCATCAGGGCCGCCAACACCTCGGGAACAAGGGCGGCAATCTCGCTCGCCAACATGCCTCGATCGCTCCCGGTTCGAGCGCGCCACAGATCGCCCGCGAGAGCATGAACCAGAACCCCCGCGCAGGCCGCCTTGTCGGGCGGGAGATGACAGGCGAATGCCGCAATGATTCCGGTGAGAACGTCGCCGGCACCGGCCGTCGCGAGAACAGGATTGCCAGCCATACAAATGAACATGCGCTTGTCGGGAGTTGCGACGATGGTGCGGGCGCCTTTCAAAACAACGGTGGCGCGCGTCAGCTCCACGGCGCGAAGAACCGCACCAAACCGATCTTCCTCAATGGCGCGGCCGTCGCGGCCCAAGAGCCGGCCGAGTTCACCCGGATGCGGCGTGAGAATGAGGTGCCCGCGCGCCTTGGCCATCACTTCTGTGCGCCCCACGAAATGGGTGAGCGCATCGGCGTCGACCACTTTGATCCCATCCCAGCCCAAGACCAAGTGGTCCACAGCGATCTTGGCGCGCTCGTCCAGGCCGAGTCCGGGCCCGACGGCGACCGCACGTTTGCCCGCGAGAGCCTCGTCGAGCGAGCCCGCGATGCGCTCGGGATCAATGCGCGCTGTCATGAGTTCAACAACGCGCGCCTCAAGGGCCATCTTGGCATCGGGCCATGTACACAACGTCACGAGGCCGGCCCCGGCGCGCATCGACGCGCTTCCAGCGAGAAACGCAGCCCCGAGTTTCCCGGATGAGCCCGCAACGACGAGAACGTTTCCGGCCTGGTGCTTGTGTACACTTGCGTCGCGCGGCAAAAGCTCCGACGAAACAACCTCGCGTCCGATCACCTCGGCGATGTGACCCACCATCGGCACGATCATTCGGTCAGGCACACCCAAGTCGACAACGTGGATGTGACCCGAGAGACGCGCGCCGGCAGGGGTGAGGAGGCCCACCTTGAGATGTCCGAACGTCACCGTGTGATCCGCCAAGACAGCCGTGCCGAGGGGCGCACCACTGTCTGAATCGAGGCCAGAAGGTACATCGAGCGCCACGACGCGAACGCGCTCCGGTCCCCGCTCGGCGCGCGTTTGGTTGATGATCGCGATCGCCTCGGCCAGAGCGCCTCGAACCGGTCTGTCGAGCCCGGTTCCAAAAAGTGCGTCCACCGCAATGTCCGCCGCGGCAAGCGAGAGGCGCAATGTTTCGAGCGAGTCGAGATCGGCGCACTCGTGAAACTTTCCACCGAGGTCGATGTACGCATCGTGATTGATGCGGCTCTCACCCATCACCTTTTCGGAAGCGCCCACCAAAAACACTTCTACGTCGGCGCCGCGCGCGAGCAGATGCCGAGCGACAACGAATCCATCACCGCCGTTGTTGCCGGCACCGCACACCACCACAACACGCGCCCCAAGCCACGAAGGCGCACGCGTTCCCGGCACGTGCGACCGAACCCACGTCGGATCGATCAGGTTTGAAATCACATCGGCCGCGCCGCGCCCGGCGTTCTCCATGAGCACCATGCCGGGCACGTGACATGTCTCAATCGCGTACCGATCGTAGGCGCGCATCTGCGCTCGCGTAAGCACGGGAATCACGAAACACCCTCCGCGTTCGCTCGCGGCGCAAAGCCGCTTTTTTCGAGAATCACAACAGCCGCTGCGATGCCGGCGTCATGCGTGATCGAAACCCAAATGTGATCCACGCCCATTTTTTGAGCCAGATCGCGCGCGGGTCCGTGCACATGCATCACCGGCGGCTCCTTCAACCCACCCAGCACTTCGAGATCGTGCCAACCCACGCCCGGAGCGCCCGACATCGCTTTCACAATCGCCTCTTTCGCAGCAAAACGCCCCGCAAGCGCGGTTGCGCGCTCCACCCGCTCGGCAAGCAACGTTTGCTCACGCTCGGTGAGAATGCGCTTCCAAAATCGATCGCCGTAACGCGAGAGCGCCTCTTCCATTCGCGCGATCGAACACACATCCAAGCCGATGCCGACAATCATCGCCGAACGCGCTCGATCGCGGCTCGAAGATCACGCACCGCGCGTTCCATACCCATGAACACCGCATCCGCGATCACCGAGTGACCGATGTTCACTTCTTCTATCTGCGGGATTTGCACCACCGGACCCACGTTGTGACGCGTCAGTCCGTGCCCCGCGGCAACCTCCAAACCGAGGGTGCTCGCCTTTTCGGCCGCGCTCCGAAGCCGCCCCAATTCGTGCGAAACGCGCTCCGATCCGGCATGACAATATTCACCCGTGTGCAGCTCGATCTGGTGCGCACCCACTTCATGCGATGCCACAACGGCGTCGAGATCCGCGGCAATAAAAAGGCTCACTTTGATCCCGGTGCGCCGCGCCATGTTCACCGCTTCTTCGATCGCGGCGCGCTGTCCACGCACATTGAGCCCACCTTCGGTGGTCCGCTCTTCACGCCGCTCCGGCACAAGCGTGATCACATCCGGCCGCACGCGCTCGGCAATGGCGATCATCTCAGCCGTCGCAGCCATTTCCAAATTGAGAAGCGTTCGAACAGACGCCTTCAACCGCGCCACATCGTCATCGCGAATGTGCCTGCGATCCTCGCGCAGATGCGCGGTAATTCCGTCGGCGCCCGCCAATTCGCACAGCTCCGCGGCGAAAACAGGATCGGGGTACTTTTCACCGCGCGCGTTGCGCAACGTCGCCACGTGATCGATGTTGATGTGAAGGCGGACCATCGTTTCATCGCGTTTATCACAGGACCACACGCGCTCCGCTGTCGATCCTCATGGCAACCATCCTCTTCGAAAAAAGCGCAGATCGGAGTGCGGTCGCCGTGACGCTCACCGAGCCCGAATGCCTCGTGGACGTTTGCGATCGAGTGCGCGCGCCCGTGGAGTTTGGGTGTCGCGCCGCCCGTTGCACCACCTGTCGGATCGAAGTTCTTCAAGGCCTGTCCGCCCTCAACGCTCCAAACGAAGAAGAGTCTGAACTTCTCCAAGTGACAGGCAGCGGCGAAAAAATTCGACTCGCTTGTCAGGTCACCGTGCCTGCTTCAGAAGCGCTCATTCATCTCCGATGGATCGGACCGCTCACCGCGATCTGAATCCTTCTCTTTGGGCGCGCACGTCAGCCTCTCCGCTCAACGCAGCCCCTCGGCGCGGGGGTTCCATCTCAAAACAACGAAGCGCCCAACCGCTCGCGCGAAGCCGAGTACGCACGCACACCGAAAAAAACGCTCTTGTGCCCCCGGCACGACGCTCGCAATGGCGGCCCGAGCGCGGGCCGTGGTAGGCAGGCCCCCTTTGCGAGAGGTAGCAGCACCGTGACGAAAGCTAGAAAACTCCGGGAACTGATGGCGCGGCCGGGCCCGATCGTCATCATCGGCGCTCACAACGGCCTTTCCGCGCGAATCGGCGAAGAAGCCGGATTCGACGGCTTGTGGGCATCGGGCTTTGAGATCTCCGCAAGCTACGCGGTGCCCGACGCCAACATCCTCACGATGGCTGAAAACCTTCAGGTCGCGAAGATGATGAATGCAGCCAGCAGCCTGCCGATCGTGGCCGACTGCGACAACGGCTACGGCAACGCCATCAACGTGATCCGCTGCGTCGAAGAGTACGAAGCCGCGGGGATTGCCGCCATCTGCATCGAAGACAACATCTTTCCGAAACGTTGCAGCTTCTACGCCGGCGTAAAACGCGAGCTGTCCGACGTTGAAGAACACGCCGCCAAAGTGCGCGCCGCCAAAGCCACGCAGCGCGATCGCGACTTTATGGTGATTGCCCGCACCGAAGCGCTCATTGCCGGATGGGGCATGGAAGAGGCGCTGCATCGCGGCCGTGCGTACGCCGACGCGGGCGCCGACATGGTGCTCATTCACTCCAAATCGAAAGACCCGGATGAAGTGCTCACGTTTGCCAAACTGTGGGATCGCCCGCAAACGCCGCTCGTTTGTGTACCCACGATCTACAGAACAACCAAAGTTGAAACGCTGCACCAAGCCGGTTTCAAGCTCATCATCATGGCAAATCACGCCATCAGGTCATCGATCAAAGCCATGACCGAAACGCTGCAAACTCTTCGAAAAGAAGCGTACACAGGCAGCGTCGACGACAAGGTTGTGCCGCTCGAACGCGTTTATGAACTCGTCGGCGTCGACAAAATGAAGAAGGAAGAAAGCGCGTTTTTGCCTGCCGGAAGCCCCGGTGTGACCGCTGTGATCCTCGCCGCCGGTCAAAGCCAAGGCCTGTTGCCGCTCACTGAAAACCTTCCCAAGCCAATGCTCGACATCAAAGGCAAGACCATCTTGGAGCGGCAGGTCGAGGTGCTCAACGCGTGTGGCGTAAAGGACATTGCGGTCGTGCGCGGCTACAAGAAAGAGGCCATTACGCTGCCGAATATTCGCTACTACGACAATGAAGACTTCGCCTCGTCGAGCGAGCTTGTGTCGATGTTTCACGCCGCAAAAGAGATGAAGGGGCCCTTCCTCTTTCTCTACGGCGACATCCTTTTTGAGCGCGCACACCTCGAAAAAATGCTCAAAAGCCCGGCCGACATTTCTCTTTTGGTCGATCGCGCCTGGAGTGAAACGTACGCCCAGTCAAAAACGGCCGATCCCAAGTGGGAAAAGCGAGGCGCGCCCGACCTCGTGCTCCTTAAAGATCCGCAAGAATCGGGCTATCGATTCCTCGGGGCCGACCAGCCTCATCAGGTTGCAAAAGTGGGGCGCGGAGTGGATCCGTCGGGAGCCCACGGCGAGTTCGTTGGAATGGCAATGTTCTCCCAAAAAGGCGCGCGAGCGCTCACCGACGTTTACGGCCAGCTGCGCGAAACGCGAACCAGCGGTGCGTTCCACGAAGCCGACTCGTTGCGAAACGCGTCGTTTACCGATCTCGTTCAAGAACTCATCGATCGAAACATCGATGTTCAAGCCGTCGACGCGTACAAAGGCTGGCTCGAAATCGACACGTTCGAGGACTATCGACGCGCGTGGGCGCTGCTCAAGGAGTGAACGATGTCGCACGGTAAAGGTGGCCCGTCTCACGCGCCCGAGTTTGTCGCCGCACTTAAAGCAAACGGCTTCAACTTCTTTGCGGGCGTCCCGTGTTCGCTTCTCAAAGGGCTTGTTTCCAAGCTCGATACCGATCCCGACGCGGGGTACATCTCCGCCACGCGTGAAGACAGCGCGCTCGGCATGGCCGCGGGCGCGTGGCTCGGCGGGAAGCTGCCCATGGTACTCATGCAAAACTCGGGGCTCGGCGTTTCAGTCAACGCGCTCGCTTCGCTCACCACAATGTACGCGCTGCCCGTGTTGCTCGTGATCTCGTGGCGCGGTGAAGGCGGCAACGACGCTCCAGAACACATCATGATGGGCGAGATCATGGCGCCGGTGCTCGATCTCATGAAGATCCCGCACCGCGTCTTGTCGGCGAGTGAGCCCATGGAGGCTCAAGTCGCGTGGGCCAAAGTGCAAATGTTGTCGAACGGATACCCCGTGGCTCTCATCGTGCCGGGAGGCGTTCTCGAATGAACAAGATGGAAGCAATCGGCACGCTCATGGAGCGTGTCGCCGACGATGCGCTCATTGTCTGCTGCAACGGCATGATCGGGCGTGAGCTTTTCACCGCGAAAAACCGCCCCGCCAACTTCTACATGATTGGCTCAATGGGCCTTGGTCTCTCGATCGGATTGGGTTTGGCGATCGCTCAGCCCAACAAAAAAGTGATCGTTCTCGACGGCGACGGAAATGTACTCATGGGCATGAACGTGCTCGCGAGCGTCGGAAGCGAGCAGCCCAAAAACCTTTGGCACGTTGTGCTCGACAACCAAACGCACGCCTCCACAGGTGGACAGCGCACCATTTCCGGCAACGTTCACCTCGAAGAAGTGGCGCGCGCAGTGGGCTACAAAGCCGCCTACAGGGCGCACGATGCTCCATCGTTCGGCGCCGCGCTCGACAAAGCGTTTGCTGAATCGGGACCGAACATGGTGCTCGCCACGGTAGAAGGCGGCACGCTCAAAGGAATCGCCCGCGTGGAGCCCTCACCGCCTGAACTCGCCGAGCGTTTTGCGCGTGAGGCCCAGCGATGAGAGCCGTTTTGCTGGCAGCCGGCAGAGGCAAGCGCCTCGGCAGCTCATCACCCAAAGTGCTTGTGGAGATCGCCGGCAAAACGCTGCTCGAACGGCACCTCCACAACATGTTTCGAGCCGGCGTCACAGCGCTCACGGTCGTCGTCGGCTTTGAGCAACATCAAATTCGTGAAGCTCTCTCCAAGCTCAACGCACCCTTCCCCATTGCGTTGGTTGAAAACCCCGATTTTCTCCGCGGCAGCATCCTTTCGCTGCTCACCGCTGTCAGGGTCGGCCATCTCGACGGCGGCGGCATTTGGATGGACGCCGACGTTTTGTACCCCGCAGAACTTCTCCGCCGCTTGGTGGCTTCAAAACACGAAAACTGCCTCTTGATCGACCCGACGTCCGAAGAGAGCGGCGAAGAAATGATGGTTGGATTCTTCAGAGGGCGCGCAAACAAGATCGCCCGCAGGGTCGGCCCCAACTGGGAAGTGGCCGGTGAAACCGTCGGCTTCGCAAAAGCCGGCGCATCGGCCATGCGCGTGTTGCGACGCATTCTTGAAGAAGAGGCCGCCGCAGGGCGCGTTGATCAAGAATACGAAGCGGCCATGGACAAGGCCTTTGCCGAAACCTCGTTCGGCTTTGAAGCAGTGGACGATCTCGCTTGGACCGAGATCGACTTTCCGAGCGACATCGAAAAAGCCATCGGTTTGCTGCCCCGCGTAGAAGCCGCCCCCTGAGATCGCGTCTTCGTCGAAAGGCGCTCAACGTCAAAAACTCGTCATTGTCGTGCCCCGTGCGCACACGGCGTTGCATCACGCACCGCTCAGTTCGCGTCTTGCCCAGCGTCTCCATCGGAGCCGGCGTCAACCCCACCCGGTGACGCCTTCAGTTCAGAAACGCAGGCCCCCGCGCGACACACCAAACCTTCGTCGCACTCCGCATCTTCGCTGCATCCCGGCTCGTCGGGGCTGCCCAGCACGCACCCGGCAATCACTGCCGCCCAGCCGCCGAGGACGATCCACAACACACTGCGCATGGCCCGATGCTTTGCGAACGTTCGAAAGGTTGCAAGCCCAACGAGCTTCGTCATGCCCGCCCGCCGGTCGCGTATGGTAGGCGCGGTGGCCCCGCCGTCCGCAACACTTGAGTACACAAGCTCTTCATCGCGCAGGAGCGTTGCTCATGTCCCGGGGCTCCTACGCTTTTTCATTCAAGCCCTTCTGTTCGCAACGCTTGTGTCGTGCGGCTCACCGCAAATGGGCTCGGTGGGCGCTGTTCTCGGCGTCAGCGGAGAAACGGGATCCGTCGTGGTGCGTGAAGTGCGGGATGGGCGAGCCGCTGACAAAGCCGGCCTCCAACCGGGCGACGAGATCCTGATGATCGATGGTGTGTACACACGAGATCTCGGCGCCGCTGCGGTTCGCCAAAAACTCCGCGGCGCGCCCGGCACGTCGGTTGACTTAACGGTCATCCGAGGCGAAGCCGTGCTGCGCCTCACACTCGTTCGAACGCCGCTTGATACGCCGCTTCAAACTCCGCCGCCGAAAGAAGAGCGCATCGCTCCATGAGTTCGCGGCATCGGCTCACGGCTCTTCGTCCGCTGAACGCCGGCCATTCTTGAGTGTACACATCTTAAACGCTCAATGCCGCGCCGATTCAATCGCTCGCTTGTGTGTACACTCAACGCAGGTGAACACTCAAGAACGAGCCAGCTTCTCCACTTCGGCGTAGTACTTGTCGGCGTAGAACGACACCACGTCCATCGCGTCTCGAACCTCGCTCGGATCGAGGTTTTCAAGCCGGTACTCCACGGAGAGCACCACATCGTCGTCTTCGTCCATGGAGAACTTCGCCAAGTTCATTTGCCGATTGAAACGAAGCAGCGCGCGCAGCAGGTCATCTGCGTCGTCGGGATCTTGGGGGGAGTGCGCGTACGGCAGCACCGCAAAAGTGACCCACGTCTCGTCGACATGGATCACCGTTGGAAAAATCCTCGATTTTCCGCGAAAGCGCGTTTGGATCGTGGTGCCCGACATCACGTCCACAGGCCAACCGTCGGCGTCAAGGCAGGCACGGATCTGCTCAAGCGTCATCGAGCGAAGCCTACCAGACGCAATGCTGCGCCGTCGTCCTTCTGCACGCCTTCAGATGCAACGCGTCAATGTGCTGCTTGTAAGCCTGTTTTGAATACCATTGCGCGACCGGCGTCCACCTGGCTTGGCAGCGCCGATCTCGGCGCTATGTGAGCGCGGTCGGTTGGTAGCTTGCTGACCCTATCGCCCTTCTAAACTTTTAGGGTAATAGGCAATCTCGCGGGCCCCCGAACCGAACCGGGGTTTGGAGCCTAGGCGCGCATTGGCAAACCAAAGGCTCCGAGCGTTCGACCCGCTCCTGGGGTCGCATCGTCCAACTGGAGGCAATCGGAATGAAGTTGCACAAATTAGTGGCGTTCCTCGGTGCCCTGGCCGCTATGGCCGGCTTCGGGTTCGCTCGCGAAGCCCAGGCAGCCGAAGTGATTAAGATCGGCACCCTGGCGCCCAAGTCGAGCCCGTGGGGCAAGGTCTTTGAGACCTGGGTAAAGGCGGTAAACGAGAAGAGCGGAGGCAATATGGAACTCCAGTTCTTCTACAACGGCCAGCAAGGCGACGAAGCCGCCATGGTTGGCAAGAT
Organism: Polyangiaceae bacterium; assembly: GCA_016712345.1. Lineage (GTDB taxonomy): Bacteria > Myxococcota_A > Polyangia > Polyangiales > Polyangiaceae > JADJRH01. The sequence continues at coordinate 3,761,052 of JADJRH010000001.1, read as the reverse complement.
CAAGAGCGGCCAGCTCGACGGCGCGGCCGTCACGGCAGTAGGCCTCGGCAAAATCTACAAGCCGATCCTCGCGCTCCAAATGCCGCTCTTCACGAGCTGGAGCAAACTCGACAAAGCCCGCGACGCGCTCAAAGGCGACTTCGAAAAGGGCGCCAAAGACGCCGGCTTCATGATCGCCGGCTGGGGTGACGTTGGCCTCGTTCGCACCATGTCCAAAGGCTTTGCGATCGCAACGCCCGACGACCTCAAAGGCAAGAAGCCCTACTACATCCGCGACGACAGCATTCAACCCGCCATCTACTCCGTGATCGGCGGCGTTTCCGGCGTTCCGCTCGCCGTCCCCGAAGTTCTCCCCAACCTCAACACCGGCGCGATCAACGTCATCAACGCGCCGTGCCTCGCGGCCGAGCAACTCCAATGGGCGGGCAAGCTCGACAACATTGTCGACTCGCCGTCCGCCACCGCGATCGGCGCGCTCGTGTTCTCCAGCAAGCGCATTGAGGCGCTTCCGGCCGATCTCAAAACGATCTTGACCGACACCGGCAAGGTTGCTGCGAGCGCCCTCACCACCAAGATCCGCAGCGAGGACGACGCCGCGTTTGGCCGCATCAAAGCCAAGATGACCGTCACCACGCTCACGGCCGACCAAAAGTCCAAGTGGGAAGGGATCTTCAAGCAAGCTCGTCAAAAGCTCGCTCAAGGCACGTTCTCCTCCGACCTCGTGAGCAAGCTCGAAGGCTACGCGAAGTAGTCTCCGTTCCCTCACATGCTCCCATCAAAGGCCGCGCGAAGCGGCCTTTGTTTTTTTGTTCTCGCGCTCCGCATCGCCGTCGCCGTACTCTCCGCCGTTTTTGCGTCGGCGAAGGATCAAGCCTGCCGTTGACGGAAAGTGCCGCTTTGCGTAGAACGGCCGTTCCTTTCGCTCAGAAACAAGGAGCCGCGCCGCATGGGCCGTTACCAATTCACTTCCGAATCCGTCACCGAGGGACATCCCGACAAGGTCTGCGACCAGATTTCGGACGCCATTCTCGACGGGATTCTCGCGCAGGATCCCAAAGCGCGTGTCGCCTGCGAAACCTTGGTGAAAACCGGCATGGCCGTTGTTGCTGGCGAAATCACCACCACCGCGTGGGTCGACATGCCCGTGGTCGTACGCAACACAATCAAAGAGATTGGGTACACCAACGCCGAAATGGGTTTCGACTACGAAACCTGCGCCGTCCTCACCGCGATCGAAAAGCAATCGCCCGACATCTCTCAAGGCGTCACCGAGGGTGAAGGCCTCCACAAAGAACAGGGTGCCGGCGACCAAGGCCTCATGTTCGGTTACGCAACCGACGAAACAACCGAACTGATGCCCGCGCCAATCAGCTTTGCGCACCGCATGGCGCGCGAGCTTGCCAAAGTTCGCAAAACCAAAAAGGTCGATTGGCTGCGTCCCGACGGGAAAACGCAGGTCACCATGGAGTACGAAGACGATCTTCCGGTGCGCTGCGCCGCGCTCGTCATCTCCACGCAACACGGGCCCGATGCCAAGCACAAGACCATCATTGAAGCGATGCGTTCGCTCGTGATCGAAAAGGTCATTCCCGCCAAGCTCATCGACAAAGACACCAAGATCTTTGTCAACCCCACCGGACGATTTGTCGTCGGCGGTCCCTACGGCGACGCAGGCCTCACCGGCCGCAAGATCATCGTCGACACCTACGGTGGTATGGGTCGGCACGGCGGCGGCGCATTCAGCGGCAAAGACCCTTCCAAGGTCGACCGTTCGGCTTGTTACTATGCCCGTTACGTCGCCAAAAACGTGGTGGCAGCAAAACTCGCAAAACGATGTGAAGTGCAGATCGCCTACGCCATCGGCGTGGCGCAACCGGTTGGTGTACACATCAACACGTTTGGTACCGGAGCGGTTGGAAACGAAACGCTCGAAAAGTACATCATGCAAAACTTCGATATGCGCCCCAAGGCCATTATCGACCAGCTCGATCTGCTCAAGCCGATCTACAAAAAGACCGCCGCGTACGGGCATTTCGGCCGGGACGAATTCAGCTGGGAAAAAACGGATCGCGCGAAGAAAATGGCCGACGACCTTTCAAAGCCCAGCGCCGTCAGCGCCTCTTCGGGTTCGAAAAAGGCCAAAAAAGGCTGAAAAGCCGCGCAGTCAATTCACGTCAAGCGCCACCCATCCCCGCTCGCCCGCCGGCCGCGCGCTCGTAGGACACCACAACAAAGCCAACCCTGCGTGAAGCCCAACACGGGCGGCGCGTTGCCGCTTTCGAATTGTTGGTCTGTCCGTCGAAGCTTTGCTTTTCGGCTGAAAATTGCCGTACGTGACAGAACGGAAACCCTCCGGTAGCCTACACTTCTTCCCTTTGATGAAAGTGAGCGCGTATGTTTTCGCGGTCCTCTCTCCTTGCTTTCTGCGGTCCCACGTTGGTTTTGACCGCGTTGTTGTCGGCGGGCGGCTGCAACGCCACAAACAAACCAACGCCTGTGGGCGGCGGCGGCGCCGGAGGCAGCACAAACAATGGCACAGCGGGAGATGAGCTGTTCGGCGGTGGCAGTCCCGGCACGGGCGGCGGTCCGCTGCAAACCGAACCTCCCTGTGAAGGGGTAGACCCCAATATCGACAACGACGGTGACGGGTACACAGGCGCTGCCGGTGATTGCAACGACTGCACCACTCAAATGAACCCCGGCGCCCAAGACTACCCGGGCAACAACATTGATGAAGATTGCAACGGGGCCAAAGACGATAACCCCGCCAACTGCGATGCTCCTCTAGGCCTGGCAAGCCCAGATCCAATGGACGGGGCGCGCGCATTGGGCCTTTGCAAAGTTGCCCAAGGCCCCAGCTGGGGTGTTGTTTCGGCACAGTACATTACCGCCGACGGACAGGCACTCACCAACTACGATCCTCAAGGCCTTGGACACGGGATCTTGCCAAGTTTCGGCACAAACGTAAAGCCGCAGGAAGGCGCCAAGATGCTTGTTTTGTCGTCCGGCGCCGCGCGGCAGCCCAGCGATCCAGGCTTTTTCCCGCCCGAGGGTTACGACAAGTTCTACTCCACGGGCTCTCCGCCGGGATATCCCAAAGAGTCGCCGGCATGCCCCGGTGTCACCACCGGTGAACCTTACGACTCGGCCGGTTTGCGCCTTGTTATCAAGACACCCACCAACGCAAAAAGCCTGACATTTAACCTGAACTTCTACACGTTTGAATTTCCGGGGTTCATCTGCAGTGAATACAACGACTTCTTCGTTGCGATGTTGAGCCCGAAACCCGGCAATCAGGTGGATGGGAATATCTCGTACGACAGCAAAGGAAACACCATCAGCGTCAATGCGGGCTTCCTCCAAGTTTGCCACCCACAAACAGCCTCCAACGGTGTTTTCTTCGATTGTCCGCTTGGACCCGATCAGCTGACGGGCACCGGCTTTGACCAATATTTCGGCTCACCCACCGACAACAGCGCGGCCACAGCGTGGCTTCAAACCACCTCACCCGTCGAGACACCGGGACAGAACATCACCGTCGATTTTGCCATTTGGGACTCGGGTGATGGCATATTGGACTCCACTGTTCTGCTCGACAACTTCCAGTTTGGGTTGGATGACACACCCACTGTCACAGAACCCATTCCCGATCCCAAATAGTCTGTTTGAACATCAAGTTTAACTCCCACTTTGCTCACCATCGCCGACGGAGATTAGCTAAATGAAGAACGTTCGACTGCGCGCTCACAGGTACACGAACCTCGCGCTCTGCGCCGCCGTAGCGCTCGCTTTCGGCGCAGTGGGCATGGGCCTCGGCTGCGAGGCCAACCCCCCCCAGGTCAACACCGGCGGGAGCGGCGGCTCCGGCGGCACAACCGCAACCGGCGGAACTACCAAGACCACAACCACCGGGCAAGGCGCCGACATCGGAATCGGCGGCGGTCAGGGCAACAATCCGAATACAGGCTGTGAGCCAGCGGGGCAAGACGACGACGTCGACAAAGACGGAGTCACTCCCGCACAGGGTGATTGCAACGACTGTGATGCCAATACCAACCCCAACGCTGCTGAAGTGGTCGCGGAAGCCAATCCAGACAAGCCGGACGATCCGCTTCCCGAGCCCGCGGACGAAGATTGCGACGGGCTGATTGATATGGATGACCCGGATCTTCTTCCGTGTGACGGCAGCCTCGCACTCGACAGTGAATCACCCACCGACGCGCTTTATGCGATCGGATTCTGCGATAAAGACAAAAACGGAAATCTCAAGTTTGTCAAAAAGGCATCTTGGGTTTTGGCCGATGGTCTGCCCCCCGGTCCGAGCGTTGACATGGCCAAGTTCCACCTCGGTCATGGCTTGGTGGACCACTTGGGCGACAACAATGTGCCTGAAGAAGGCAAACGCATGTTGGCGCTTTCTTCAGGTACGGCGCGCAACAATAACGAACCCGGGTTTTTCAGCCGCAACTTTAACAAAGAGTATTCAAGCAATCCGCCGCTCACATTCAACGGTGAAAGCCCGGCTTGCCCCGGAGTTGTTGTCCCCAAGTCCAGCGTACAAGACGCGGCCGGCCTCGAACTTGAAGTGTTGGCCCCGGCAAACGTGGAGTCATTGGAGTTCTCATTCCACTTCTTCTCCTATGAGTTCCCGCAATTCATCTGCACCCAATTCAATGACTTTTTCTGGGTGAACTTCATTCAAGGCAACAAAAACGAAAACATCTCATTCGACGCAAACAAGAACGCCATCAGCGTCAACGCCGCGTTTTTGAGTCAGTGTGATTGCCCTCCCGCGGGCCCGGGACAATGTGTTGCACCGCCCAACCCCGCACCCAACCAGCCGCAGAAAACGTTCGACTGCACAGGTGTTAATTACCTGCTTGGGACAGACTTTGACGGCAACACCAACGTGTCATTGCCCGGCTGGACCAACGGATCTTCCGGGTGGCTCGTCACAACCACGCCTGTCACACCCAATCAGGTTCTCAAACTGCGATTCGTTGTTTTCGACTCCGGTGTTGGCCAAAACGGTCAAAAAGACCATAACGTCGACTCAACAGTACTCATCGACAAGTTCAAGTGGCACGCCATCCCGGCGGTGACCCAAACCATTCCCAAGTGAGCGTCTTTGGGGGGAGCTGAGTCCAACGTTGGCTCAGCTTAAAGAAACGTTCAATTCCCGCCTCCCCAATTCGCACTCCATTCTCAAACTGACAATCTGAATCCACTACGCGCCGCGTCGTCGCCGCGGCGATTTCGTTGCGGCACGCATAAGCCACTTCAGAATTGCCTGAATTTTCTAGTCAGAATAGCCGAATTTCTGCGCAGAAACCTCGCAGATGTGATTTCGCAGTTACAATCTTTCGGCTAAAGTCCACCATGCAGAGGCGGTGCGTTCGCCCGCCCGCTTAGGAGAGAACTTCCATGAAACGAACGCTACCGCTGATCGGTCTTATTGCGCTTGGGCTGGCCATGGGGTGTGACGCGAAGAACGGCAACAATGTTTTTACGGGTGGAGCGGCCGGATCTCAATCCACCGCTGGCAACGGTGGAAACGGTGGAAACGGCGGTAGCAATGGAGTCGGCGCCAGCGACGGCGGCATTTTCGACGTGGGAGGCGGCCCGGGCGCGGGAGGTGCCAATCCCAACGAGTGCATTTCCGGCCCCGATGAAGATAAAGACCAAGACGGCGCCTCGGTGAATCAAGGTGACTGCAACGACTGCGATCCCAACGTGGGCCCCGGCGCGATTGAAGTTCAGGTCACCGAACCTGACATGAATGGGATGATCCCTGAGCCGGCGGATGAAAACTGCGATGGGATGGTCGACAACGTTGTTGAAGCCTGCGACATGGGCATTGCACTCAATGACACCAATCCCATGAACGGCGCCAAAGCAGTTGATTTGTGCGAAACAGCCACTCCCGGCGACAAAAAGTGGGGGGTTCTCCAAGCCGCTTATGTTCGCGCAGATGGTTCCACTTCCATCCCGCCCAATGCGCTTCAATATGGCATCCTCGACAAATTCGGCCCCAACGTGAACGTCCAACGCGGACAACGCATGTTGGGTCTTTCATCGGGCTACGCGCGCACTCCCGATCAACCGGGCAATTGTGGCAGCCTCTCCTGCTACAGCAACGCGCCGGGTACCGCGCCTGCCGGTTTCCCACAGGATGTCCCGGCGTGCCCGGGGTCCACTGCCATCAACGACGACGTGGCGCTTGAACTCAAGATTCGTTCTCCCAAAAACGCCACCGGGTATAAATTCAACTTCAAATTCTACTCGTTTGAATACCCGGAGTGGGTATGCACATCATTCAACGATCAATACATCTCGTTAATCAGTCCGCCACCCATGGGGTCGATTAACGGAAACGTATCTTTCGACACGCAAAATAACCCTGTCAGCGTCAACGTGGCCTTCTTTGACGCCAATCCCAACGAGCTTGTGGGCACGGGCTTCGACGTATGGGACGACGCCGGTGCCACCAGCTGGCTTCAAACGCAGGCGCCCATCAAAGGCGGTGATGAAATCACGGTTCGCTTTGCTATTTGGGACACCGGCGACTCGGCGTGGGACTCCACAGCGCTTGTTGATAACTTCCAGTGGATTGCCAACGGCGGTACCGTTGTCGTCGGCACAATCCCCATCCCCGATCCCAAGTAGGCGCGGCCACTACCCAGCGTCCCGGTGACGCGCGGTAAACCTTGCCGCCACCTCGCCGGGTAGATTCGTGGTAGTCTACCCGGCGTGTCTCGGACTCCCCACCCCCATTGTTTTCTACCCATCCTCGCCGGCGCGCTCTCCGTCGGTTGCACCCTCCAGCCCTTCTCTTCAGACTGCGTTGCACAAACTGAGAATGATTGTTGTCCCGCCTGGACAATCCAAAAGGAAGGCGAGTGTCAAACGCGTCCGTGGAGTTTTCCAACAGCCAATGGAGGTTTGGGCTCCGGGACAGCGCGCTGGGTAAGTGTCGCCGTTTCAGGCAATCATCAACCCATGGTCAGCTGGATCGAGTCCACGCCCACCGCCGGCCAAGTGTGGATTGCCGAACCTTCTGAAAGCGGATTCACCACCCTCACCCCAAGCGCTCAACTCACCGGAACGGCCGTTCAAAACGATATTGCAGCCGGCCCCGACGGTTCGGCAATGGTGGCTTGGAAACAACAATTCCCCCGCCGAACAGGCAAAAATCTACCTGTCAGAACGCGGTCCAACAGGAGAGTGGACTTCTCCCCAAGACGATTCTGAAACAATCTCATTTCCACCCACAGCTTATGAACCTCGTCCCATCTTTTTTCCCAACGGCGACAGGCTCGTTGTGTGGAATCAGTGGATGAGCACGGGGTACGGGGTGGCCGTTGCAGAAAAGCGCGCCCAGCAAAACTGGCAGTTTCCAACCGATGCGGATGACGTTCTCTCCCAACATTACCTTTTTTCAAACGCCCCCAATCCCGCCGTCAATGCTCAAGGGGATCTGCTCATCAGTTGGTATCAATCCGGCGGCGGCTCGCTCCTCGCCTGGCAAAGTGAGCGGTTCGGTTACAACGGCACGCTTTCGCACCCCGGTCCAAACGACTTTTTATCTGTAGCCGACACTCCTGTTGACAGCCATCCCGTGGCCAATCCCAAACCCGCCCTGGCGCCAAACGGCGAGGCAGCGGTGGTGTGGACGCAAGAAAACGGTAAAGGCTCTGTTGTTGTGTACGCTGCGTTTCGAGACAGCAAAGGCGTTTGGACAAAACCTGAAAACGTGGATGACACCCTCTCGCCGCGATTTGGATACGCCCGTTGCCCCCAGGTGGCTTTTGCGCCCACGGGTGACTTGTTTGTCGTGTGGTATCAAGACACCGGCGCAGGCAATCGGGTCTTTGCAGCACATCGCGCGCCCGACGGCACATGGGTAGAACCGGGGCGTGAACCTACCATGCTCTCCAATCCGGGAAGTGAAGCGATCTACCCATCGCTCGCTGTCGGTGAACGCGGCGGGGTCATTGCCGTTTGGACTCAGAAAACCAATTCAGGCTGGGAGATTGTGGCGCGACGCAGAGGCCCGGTGGGCGTCGATTGGGGCCCCATTGAAGTGTTGAGTTCAGGTCAGGGAGGCAGCGCGGCTCAACCCGACGTGGCCATCGGCGGACCGGACGAAGTAGCGGTGGTAGGTTGGACTCAGGGTGAAGTTGAAAACGAAACGGTGCGATTGGCAGTCTTGCCCTAAACCCAAGCCGGCCGCGTCGGCAACCAGGCGCCGCACCCTGCGCATTCAACCTAACTATCAGCGCATTTGGCGCTGCCGTCTGAATGAGGCGTTGCGAGAAACATGTCCTGTTCACCAACGGAAGAGGCAAGGTATCCATCGACGTTGAGCACGCCGTCGAGCTGCCCCGCCACAACAAGCTCGTTGTCGGCGCTTATACTCAACCCTTGAACCGTGTGATAAACGCCGGCTCCCCCAAATCGGCGCGCCCAAACATATTCACCCGAGGGGGCAAACTTTGCCACATAAGCGTCGCATTCACTCGCGGCAGAAAGAACCTTGTTTCCGATTTGAATTTCGCCCTTGAACCGGCCCGCAACCACCACGTTATTTTGACTGTCTACTGCCACGGATGTTGCCGCCTGACTGTGGCCATCACCAATTCTCCGGCTCCAAAGGTGCTTTCCCCACCGGTCAAACTTGACCACAAACACGTCTTCACCCTGACTTACCAAGCCGTCCCTTCCAAAGTTAACCTTCCCGTTGAATCTTCCAACCGCAACCATCGCACCTTCTGAATCAAACGCAACGGCGCTCAGGCACTGCACGTCAGAGTCACCGAAAACGTGACTCCAATCGGTTTCTGAACAGCCAACGCCCCAATTGCAGTCTTCATTGGCAGCTATAGAACAGTCTTCTGTGCCGGGTAGAACGGCCCCCCAGCAATCTCCCCACAAGTGGTCTTCACCACACGTCTGAACGCCGGAAACACAAGCGCCGACATTCAAAGTTTCAGGCGCACCGCCATAACAAATCTGACTGGTATCGGGTGTACACATTTGTCCTCCCCCTCCGGTTTCCAGTCCCGTTTCGTCAGGGGTACAATCCACAGACGGGTCCAACACGCAATCGTTGGCCACCGCCACGTTTGGTCCACAACCCAGTCCGTTGAGTAGACTCACAAGAGTCCATGTCCCGATGCTCCCCGAGAGGAAAGATCCTTGATTCATGGTCGCTGCTCCAATGCTCAGATCCGGGGTCACCGCGAAAGACAAGTGCGATGCGGCAACCAATGTCGGAGGTCATTGGAGAGGCGTTTGCGAAACTCCCCGCGTGGCGAAAAATTTCGACAAGGAGCTATTTAGGGGCGGGCCATGGGTTTTCTTTGACTCTTTGGGCCACGAGCGGCCTGGGGTGCACAATCCGAATTTGCTGCCTCCCCTTGGCGCGCCGAAGGACGCGCTGTCCCTCCAGGCCGCTCGCACCAGACGGGTTTATTGAATGGCGTCCAATTTGAGCAGCTCGACAACTAGAGCACCGATCGGTTTGATTCCGTAACCAAATGGATAGTTCACATGTGTACACAAACAGGCAAAAGCAAGGCAAGAAGGCCAGGCCCGAAGCTGCTACCCGGTGACAGACACCCAGTTCGGATCGCCTGGAGGGGGCCCGCGGCCGACTTGCTCGGCGCGGGGGAGGAGGCGCGAGCCTCCTCCACTGGGAAAAGACTAGAGCACCCAGCCGATATTTCTCGGCTTTCTCAAATCTTCTGATTTTACTGACGATTCAAACTAATTGGTGCTCTAGTGCCGCGTGTCAAAAGTCCTGCCGGACTTTTGGCGCCGCTGACGCGGCGCGCTTCGCACACGCCGGCACTATCTTTTGTCTCGTGGGGCTCCGCCCCACACCCCCCGCGCTTGCGCGCGGCTAGTTCCGCACGAAGAAACTCAACCAGGGCCAAACTTCTGAAAAGCGGAACTAGGGCGCCAAGCGAGCAACGAGGACGTCATTGCCTTGAGAAGTCACCTCCTTTTCCCCGAATTTGACTGTTCCACTCGAAGTTGCTGTGAGTGCTAAGTATTTCAGGGTGGAGTCCGTCGCTATAAACGGGTTTGCTTGAGCGGTGGCATCACCAATTATTCTACTCCAAGAGTGACTTCCATCGCTGTTCAAAGCAACAACACAAAAATCCGTTAGACCCTTACCAACAAGGGTTTCACCTCCAAAATCGATCATGCTGCCATTCGTCTGGACGACAAAGTAGGCGCCCCCACTGCTACTCAGCGCCAGCCGGGGCTCGTACTCGTCCCCGCTTCCACCAAACGACTTGGCCCAACCCACGTTCCCCGTAGCACCCTCAACCCGAATAATGGCGAGATCGGCTCCCCCGCCCGAGTTGAGACTGTTGGTCCCAATCTGGATAGTATTGTAGAAGTCGCCACCGACCCACACGTTTGACGCGTCATCAACCAAAACCGCTGTGGACGCATTGAGCGGAAATGACTTTTGCCAGGTGCTCGTGTTGTTACCGTCGAATTTGGCCAAGAAAACTCCGCCAGTGGGGAAGGTGGATGTCCCAATGGAAGTGTTCGCGCCATGACGACCCGCCATCAGCCATGTGCCCGCGGGCCCGGCAGCTATTTGCAGCGCGCGAGCAAACGGTTGTGCGGTTTTGTCGTCTAGTACAAATTGACTGATAATGGATCCGTCACTGCCATTGAATTTAGCTACCCAAAGATCAGTCCCGTTGCTCGCGGTAACGGTAGTCTGCAACATGATTGTACCCGCGAACTCACCAATTACCAAAACGTTACCATCTGAATCAACATCCAGGTCATTGGCGGTCTGGTTGGCGGCGTCACCTAGCCGTTTGGCCCAGGCAGTTGTGCCTTGGGGATTGAGTTTCGCTACAAAAGCGTCTGTTCCGCCACTCGAACTAAGCGACATCCCGTCGAAGTTAACGGCGCCCGTGAGAGGGCCGGCCAAGAATATGTTACCGTCGCCGTCCACTGCTGCTGACGCAGGTAGTTGATCGGCACTATTTCCGAATTGTTTTGCCCATGCAACCCCGCCATCAGGTTGGAGTTTGGCGATGAACAGGTCGTAACCACCCGCCGCGCTCAATTCCACCGCACCAAAGGTCATGGTGCCTTTGAACACTCCCACAACAATGATGTTGCCATCAGCGTCAATAACAACGTCGGACGGGGACTGAAAGTCTGAGTCCCCATAGGCCGCGGCCCAAAGAGCGCATTCGTAGGCGTCGCAATCTTCATCTGCCATCGTCCCGCACGTCTCGGCTACCGGTTGGACCTCCCCTTCACACACCCCCCACTCCCCATTTTCATCGCAGGTTTGCTGACCCGCTTTGCAGGCACCTACCCCTTCAGTATTGGCGGGGCCGCCGTAGCAAGTTTGCATCATCCCGGGCGTACAGGGAGCCGCTCCCCCGATTCCGCCGGACGAGGACGTGGGCATTCCACCTGTTCCGCCACCGCCGTTGGTTGTGGTAGAGCCGGTTGTGGAGGTGCCTCCCGCACCCCCCGAAGCCCCCGTTCCACACCCCTCATCTTTGCCAACAACGCAATACTCGCCAATGTTGACGATGATGTCGCAACCCATCATCGCGGGGAGGGCGAGCGACACCAGAAGGCCAACACGGGTAGGCGAACCAATTCCACTTTTCATAACTTCTCCATCCGTCGCAGAACACGGTTAGTGCGCTATGGCAAACCAAAGCGCGTGAACGTGGGTTTTTCTGGGGTGCGCGAAAAACCTCTCCGCGTTCGGCGTCAAAAACGTGCTTTATGAAATGATCGCCGGAGTGGGTTTCGGCGTCAAGGCACCGTAATGCGCCTGGCTCGGGTGAGGGAGGTTAGGAGCACGCGGATGGGGGCGCGGCCGGCATCATCCAACGCGGCGTAGGCGTCGCGGGAGGCCTGACCTTCACCGCCGTGGAGCAAGATGGCATCTTCAAGCGTGGGCGCGTGTCCGTCGTGCAAATAAGGCCTGCTTCGAGCCACACCCCACAATGGGCGGGTGAGAAACAGATTTCCGGCAACTCCCCGATCGGGTCGACCCTCAGCCAGTTCGGGCCCCATATCGTGGCGTTTGAGGTCACTGTAAAGGGGAACCTGAAACTCACCCGTTTGAGTATTGGGCAGGAGGCGAGGCTCAGCCGCCTCTTTTGAAAGATCGACTGGAATGGAAGGTCCACCCGAGCGAGAGGGGAGCCGGAAGAGTGGGGAGGTGACGGTAAGATGGGGGGTGTGGCAGGTGGCACATCCAAGCGTTTCAAACTTGCTGATTCCCTCGGCGAGCAAAGGCATAAACTCACCCTGCGGCGGAGGTACTTGTTGCGGAGTTTCAGCCATTGCCAAAAACAGGGTCAGGGCAGAAACCTGACCTTCTGATATTTCGTCGATCACACCATCCCCGTCGGGATCCATTCCACCAAAGCTACCTACGCGCGCAACGTCGCCTTGGGCAACCAGAAATTCAGATTCCATGCCGTGGTGAATGAGCAGCGCATCTTCGACTGCGTCGCGCAGGGTAGAAAAGCTGCCCTTCCACCCAAAGGGGCGGATCACGAGGTCAAGATCAACTCCCACTACGCCTGAAGTATCCACGTTGCCATCTGGCGTGATAACCATAGAACCAAAGTGGACCCCTTTGGCGGTTAGAAGAAGGTTGACTGTTTTGTTATTTTCCTTGGCGTGGATGATGGCGTTGTCGCGATACGACTGAAGCTCGGCCGTCATTTCGGCGGCCACCATTTCTACCCAACCGCCGCCCGCGAGCGATGGTGGATTGCGGGCCAATGTGCTGGACTGGCTATCTCCATCGCCGTCGAGATAGGCATCGTCGGCGCCGTCACCGGCACCCGCAGGGCCCCCGCGCCAGTGGCAGGCGGCGCACCGCCGCGCATCCGGTCCGCCTCGTCTACCCGTATGAAAGCGGCGTATGATGGGTAGATCTTCTCCGCCAAACCCAACTTCAGAAGTAAAGGTCAGTTGAAAGATCTGGGCGCCGATCTGAAATAGTTCATCGTGGGTCCAAAACCCGGCTTCGATTTCGGCCTGTTCAACTCGCGTTGCACCAAACAAATGCCCCGGGTTGACGGCGTCTAGAAATCGGCTTTCGCGCCGAAACGCATCTTGTTCCAAGGCGCGCAGGGCTTGGTCGCGCGAATCGGCGGGCAGATCCGTGGTGGCTACCCCCAGCACCTTCCCTTGGCGGTCCCCCGTGGGCGCGGGTGAAACTTCTTCTTGTGTACACGCTAGCGCGAGGATCCCGAGCAGGACGGGCCAAATAAGCGCGGAGTGTTTGATCACCGGGTTACCCTCGGTTTGGGCTCACGCGTGAGCGACAACAAGAACACATGGAGGCTTTGCTGACCTTCGCTGGACAGAGCGGCAAATTGATCCCGACTCTGCTGCGCTTCTCCCCCGTGGGCCAATACCGCTTCTAGAATGGTGGCAGCGCGTCCATCGTGAAGGTAAGGTGCTGATTCTGCCAGTCCCCACAGAGGGCGAGTGAGAAACACGGACCTGGGTATACCGTCGGGATCGTCGTGAGGGTCGGCCAGGGTGGGCCCCATGTCATGGCGTTTTAGATCGCTGAACAACGGCACGACCAACGTGGATTTGGGTTGCTCCCCATCCAACATAAGGTTGAGTTGTACAGGCGGTCCTCCAGTCAGATCGGGGTACTCTTTCCATGTGGAATAAGCCACATGGAGCGAGCGAACATGGCAGTTGGAACAGCCCACTTGCTCAAACAAGACACTACCGGAGGCCCACCTGTCTCGGAGGCCGGGGTCAAACGGGGGCAACATGACAGGAGACTCCAACATGGCCATGTAAACGGCCGATGCCGTGAGAATTCCTTCCAATGCTTCGTTGAACTTCCCATCGTTGTCGGGGTCAAACCACTTGTCGCCGGTGCCCAACTTTTCAGGTTGAGGGTTGGTCTGATGTTGGGCGCAGAGCACTTGGGACTGAATGCCAAAGTGAATGCGAGCAGCATCTTCAGCGAATCGACGGAGGCGCGCAACGTTGCCTTTCCATCCAAAGGGCTTGACTGTCAGGTCAGGATCGATCCCCTCCACTTGACCCGTATCCATGGATCCGTCCGGGTAGACGATGAGTTTGCCAAAGGTCACGCCTTTGGATTCTAAAATGAGGGGGACCGGATTTCCCGTCTCCGACGCTTTTGCAAGGGCCGTGTCCCGTTCGTATTGAAGTTCAAACGACATCTCTGCGCCGAGGGCTTGGATAAAACCAAGCCCCAACACCGCCGGCGCGTTGCGAACGTTGGCCGACGAAAGGTGTTCTCCATCGCCCAGCACAAAGGCATTTTGGGTTTCTGCCCCGGCACCGTCAGGCCCCCCTACAGAGTGGCAGCCGGCGCACGAAAACGTGTCTAGGCCGCCGTAAACACCGTTGTGAACACGTTGGAGTTGAGGGTTGACAGAGGCGCCGTATCCATCTTCCGACCTGAACTCGTGGCCAAAAAACGAATCACCGAACTGGAAGAGGCGAGCAAGCTCGCCCAGCCCGTAATTGTTTTGGTCAATGTCCTTTTGTGAGAGTTGAATGTGCTCGCCGTCTTCGCCTTTTTCAGCGGCTTCCAGAAATTCTTCCACCCGCTCGCGATCGCCGATAGCGAGCGCTTCGGTGACTGCGGCGGCGAGAGCATCGGTGGTGGGTGGTTCCCCATGCGGCCAGGGAACAGTGGGGGAGCTGTCGGCGGCCACCGACAAAAGCAATGCGCCCACGATTGGGATACGAACTGTAAACGATCGTGGGCGCATTGCCGGATTAGGTAAAACAGTGGGTATTACGGGACGCAAACAGGGAAGCAGCAGAGAATAGCGCGCGAGGCTCCACCGCAGGGCAACCCCGCCTGGACGTGTGCGGTGCTAACCCCATCGTAGAACGTGTCGTTGTCCAACATATAGGTCGGAACGCCGACAGCCATAAAGTCGGCGTATTCGCCGTCGGAGATGTGGTTGGTTATGTAGTCCCAATTGTTGCAACGCCCACCGGGACCGGGTTGGGAGGGATTGCCACCCACCATTGCCGGTGTTGTTCGGTGAATCCAAGCCGTTGTTCCCTGAGCGATGTTGGCCAGTTCGCCCGCTGCCTGGGCGACAAGCACCTCTTCATAGTCGCAGGGATGATCGGCACCGATAGTTTTGCAGACCTCAATGCCAGCCTCGTAACCGGTCTTACCGTTGGCTTGAGGATGCATTCCCCAAGAGGAACCAACGTTTGGTACCATGCCCGCATACGTAACCTGACCCGCGCAGGGATCGCCGCCGGCGCCGCCGGTGCCGCCCGTCCCAACGCAGTCTTCAGGGCAGTAGTTTTCGGCGCCCGGATCGCATTCACCGCTGTCTTCAAAACCGTCGCCGCAGGCGCCGATTTGAGTGGATGCGCCGGCTCCGCCCTTGCCGCCGCTGCCGCCGGTTCCGCCATTGCCGCCGTTGCTGGTGCTGCTGCCGCAGTCACACACGCTGAACGTGCCGTCTGACTGGCAGGTTTGAACACCGGAAACTCCCGCGCTGCAAAGGCACTCCTGGGTTTCATTCGGGGTGCAGCGGCCGCCACCGGTTTCGCCGGTGCCTCCGCATGATGGGATGAACGCCAAAACGGCGCCGAAAACAAGATGAGCCCATCCAAGTGACGAACCAATTGTGCCTTTAAGCATCGCT
Organism: Polyangiaceae bacterium; assembly: GCA_016712345.1. GTDB lineage: Bacteria > Myxococcota_A > Polyangia > Polyangiales > Polyangiaceae > JADJRH01. Next base: position 3,745,357 of record JADJRH010000001.1, on the reverse strand, counting down.
GCACTTCCTCCAACGACAAAAGGGCGACCCAAAGAAAGCCTGTCGCGAAGAAGGCAGCCCGCCTCGTTTCGCGGCATGCAACGGCCGATAAAGGCCGATATTGCTCAGGGGACACGTTCCCTGAGCAGGTGTCAACGCACCTTTGAAAAGTTGTTTCAAAAAGTGTGCGCAGCATGATTTGAGCAGATAGCCTGAAATGTTGCGGTGATTTTGAAGTGCTGACCCCACGCCTGGATCTCAGTTGATCCGCTGGTGCTGGTTCGCCGGTTGTTCACCTGGTGTGTATTCAAGCACCCTACAGCCAATGCCGCGCGTCGCAAGAAACCGGCCTGATTGTCGTGAAACCGCGGTTGGGAGGCGGGATGGGATCAAAAGCGCGATGCGTTCAAACGTTTGGGCGCAAACGCTTGGCGCATCAGCGATGTCGGGTTACGGCTGGCCGCAGCGACATGGTCGATAAGCAGAAGAAGATCTGGCTTGAGGGGGCGCAAATCGATTGGGACGACGCGCGCGTCCATGTGCTCACGCACACGCTCCATTACGGAATGGGGGCCTTTGAGGGGATTCGGGCGTACCTTCGGACCGACGGGAAAACCTATATTTTCCGCCTGAAGGAGCACATCGATCGGCTGCTCGACACATGCAAGCTGGTGATGATGAAGCCGAGCTTTTCACACGCCGAGATAAGCCGAGCATGCGTGGAAACGCTTCTCGTGAACGGAATGAACGAAGGATACCTGCGGCCGATGGTGTACCTCGGGGACGGCGCGATGGGTGTGTACGCACCGGACAACCCCGTTCGAACGGTGGTGATGGCGTGGAAGTGGGGCGCGTATCTCGGTCAAGGTTCGGTTGAAAACGGGGTGCGGGCAAAGATCTCGTCGTGGGCGCGGCACCACATTCACGTGAGCTTGGCCAAAGGAAAAATCATGGGCCAATACACGAACAGTACGCTCGCCAAACGTGAGGCAAAAATGGCCGGCTACGATGAGGCGATCTTGATGGACGTGAACGGGTACGTGAGCGAAGGGTCGGGGGAAAACCTGTTTGTTGTGAAAAAAGGAAAGCTTTACACGCCGCCGCTTTCAGCTTCGATTTTGGCGGGGGTGACGCGCGATACGGTGCTGACGCTGGCGCGCGAAGAAGGCATTGCGGTGGCGGAGGAGATGATCACGCGCGATCAGTTGTACTTGGCGGATGAAGCGTTTTTCACCGGAACGGCGGCTGAGATGACGCCTATTCGCGAAGTGGACAATCGCACCATTGGTGAAGGCACAGTTGGACCGCTGACGAAGCGGTTGCAAGCGCGTTTCTTTGACGTTGTGAAGGGGTCGGATGCCTCCCATCCCGAGTGGCTTACGCTTGTCGAGTGAAACGCATCGGGTTGAACACGGCGGCGCTGCTGTTTGCCGGACTGTTTGGCTGTTCGGCGGCGCCACCGCCGCAGGGGCCTCCGCCGGTTCCCACCGCTTCGGCAAAAACACCTGACACACGGCTCATCGGCGCGGAGTGGGCGCGAGCGAAATTCGCTCCGCGCGAGTCGCTTGTTCACGGATTTGTAATGCCGCTTCCGCAGGTGGAAACGTGGGCGATAAGCGATCCTGAAAGCGGTTGGTTTGTGGCGAAACACGAGGCTTCAAACACAACGATTGCGGCTCGCATGTTGGCGACGGACGGGCTTGCCAATCGTGCGCGATGTGAGAAGCGGGCGCGCGACTTGTTGCCGCTGCCGGAGCGTGAGGGCGCGACCGTTGTGGATCGACAACGTGTGGATCTGCCGAGTGGGTTCGACACGGTGCTTGAAGTGGGGCTTGCTCCAACCAATCCCGGTCAGCCGATTGAGGGGTTTTTGCTCGCGATCGGCGGGTGGGCAAAAAAATGCTTTGTGTACACTTTGACAACGCGGGCCGCGGGGCCCGGCGCGGAGCAGGCGGTGGGTGACCGCCTGGCGCTGTTCGTGGAGAAGTCGTTCTTGGATTTGAGATTTACAACGGACTTGGTGAAAGCCGTGCCGCGCGAAAAACCGCCTGTGGGGCAGTGATCACGCAATGCGACGCCATGAGGAGCGGCGCACCCGGTTGATCGTTACTTGGAGATGACGAGCCAGCTCGACATGGCGATGTTTCCGGCGCTGTCGGGGGGCGGGAGGTTTTTGTAGAGGCCTTCGTACGTAATGGTGGCGTTTTGGCCGGGCGTTACGTCCGCGGTGACGTCGACAACCCACGGATCAACCTGCTCGCCGGGGCACCATCCGCCGCGTCCGAACCACCATGTTCCACCCTGATTGGGGACCATGCCGCTCTCGATGTGGTCGATGCATTTGGACTGCGTGCCGGCTTCTTTGTGTTCTTTTTTGTGCTCGACGCCGTTCACGGTGAAAAGGTGTTGGTGATTGCAGAACTCGGCACATTGCCCCGTTTCTGCGCCGTGACCGGTGATGACTGTCACGAGTTCAACGTGTTTTGCGTCGGCTGGGATGGGTACATCTTGCGGTGTGTACGCAGCGTTGTACATGGAGTTGAACGTGCCGCCGCCGAACAGAAACACGGTTTCATTCGGTGTGTACCCTTTGCTCTTGTTGGAGAAGCGAAGGGACAAATGTGTGGCGGTGGGTTGGGTATTCCACGGCGGTGCAAACTCCCAGCGGAACATGCGTTTGCCACCCTCTTTGAGCAGCGGGAGGGCGTGCGACGCGTCGACAATCCAGCGCGTTTCACGGTGGTAGCTGGTGATGAAGCGGCCGATCTCGACGTTGTTGCCCTGTTCGTCTTTTACGAAGAGCCACGCGAGGTAGTCCCAGGCACCGCAGTTTCCAAACTCGATTTTTTCAGGGTCGGGGCAGTTTGAAGTGACATCAATCTCAAGCGTGTCGAACGCTGCCATCTCGGCGGCTGTGGGAAGTTCGATCTCTTTTTCGTCGAACTCGGCAAGCGTTTCACCCGTGTAAAACGGGACGACGGTGGGGCTTTCGGCGGCGAGTTTCGCTTCGCGGTCCACCTCGAAGTTGAAGTAACGAACCTCGTGGGATGCGTACACAATGTTTTGTTCCCACGGCCAATAGCCCGCGGTGTTGAGCGCATCTTTGTAGCGCTTCACGTCGGCGAGATTTCCAATGCCGCGGATGCGCTGGAACGGGTCGATTGCAAAACCGATGCGCCCAATTCCGGCGAAGGTTTCAGTGAGCCAATTTCCAAGGTTGGCAGCGCGTTTCGAAGCGACATGAAGGTGCGTTTTCCAATGTTTTGCCTCGGGCTCGGCGAGGGCGGCGAGCGTTTCATCGATGTACACTTGCATGGCCTGGGTGCCGGCGGCGGCGGTGTCATCGTTGGAGGCCCGCGATACAAAAATGTAGTGGGCGTTTTTGGGGGATGCCTTGAGGAGCGCGGGGAGGTCTTTCGTCCAAATCGACGTTTTATCGAGGTCGGAAACGCGCAGCGTGTCGGGGAGGAACACGTAGCTCTCGCAGCCGCTCCACTTTTCTTTGAAGTTGAACGTTTCGCCGTTCACGAGATCGATTGTGAAGTCGTCGGCGATCTCATGGCGAAGCTTTCCGTACGGCCCGTCGCTCCACGCGCGGGTTGGGAGCATGGCGGTTTCGCAATAGGTGGGTTCGGGCGGGAGCGACGATGTTGTTGCACCCCCTTCACCTGCGGAACCGCCTGTTGTTGACGAAGAAGTGGTGGTGCTGCCTCCGGATCCACCGGTGTTTGTGTTGCTGTCACCGCAGGCAGGAAGGAACGTTGCAACGGCGAAGAGCGCCATAACGGACGAAGCAAACGAGAGCCGCATAGTGGGTCAGAATATCCTGAATTGCGAACTTCAGGGGCCCCACGTTGAGGCGTCTGCAAACGCCGGGGAGTCTTTATCTGTAGGGAATTTGGCGCGCGTGAGATTCGAGGTCTGCTGCGAGCGATTCATCACCGACGGCGCGCGCTTCGTCGGCGAGGGCTTTTGCCTCCCAGCTTTCGAGCGAGTCGATGGGAGAAGCGTTGATGCGTACACGCACAATGGCTCGAAGGCGCGGCATGGACAGGCGTAGACCGGTGGTAACGCCGTTTTCGGCCCAGGTGTTTTCAAGCGTACGCAACGTATCGGGGTTGTTCCACGCAGCCGAAACGAGCGCCCGCCCAAGAACTTGGTCAAAGTCTTCACACGTGGTGGGAAGCGCACCGGAGGCCTGCATCGCGGCTCCCTTTGTGTCGCCGAGGCCGATGGAGATCATGGCGCGAACGGCGTCGAAAAGGCGGTTTTCTTCGGCGAGGAGCAGGTCGCGGTCAACCTCTTCGACATATTCGGACGCTTCGACATATTGGCCGCGGCGGACGAGGTTTACCGCGTTTGCGAGCTTCCACAGCGTGGCTGCGGTGGGCGGAAATCCGCGTCCGTCGCGGTAAGGCGATTGGGTTTTGTCGGTAAGGGCTCGGCGCGCGGCGCGCCACACAGCGCTTCGAGCGCCGCGGACCTGTTCGGTGGCAACCACCGCAAAAAAGAGCACCATCGCAACGAGGGCAAAACCGCGTGCACCGGTTTGGGCGATCGCAACGGCGGTGAGGCCGACAAGGCCCAAAAGGTACACAAGGAGGCTGTAGGTTCGTCGCTTGCGTGTGACGCCGAAGATCCCGGCCAGTGCTTCGAAAAGAAAGTGGGGCACGAGAGGTCGTTGGCGCGTCGAGGAGACGCCGCGGGCGCGGCGCGCGCTTTGTCAGTCTGCCACGTTTGCGACCGCGTCACACAGGGCGTGCGTGAAGTCATCGGTGGACGCCGTGCCCCCGAGATCGCGTGTTCGAATTTTGCCTTCGCGATAGACGTTGGTGAGGGCGGTTTCAATGCGACGCGCCGCGGCGGCTTCACCGATGTGGCGGAGCATCATGACAGCGCTCTGAATGAGCGCGGTGGGGTTTGCGTACCCTTTGCCGGCAATGTCGGGTGCCGAGCCGTGAACGGCCTCGAACACGGCGGCTTCGGTGCCGATGTTGGCGCCGGGAACAATGCCGAGACCGCCGACGAGGCCGGCGCCGAGATCCGACAGAATGTCGCCGTAGAGATTTTCAGTGACGAGTACGTCGAGCCGATTGGCATCTTTGACCATGGTCATGGCGGCGGCGTCGACGATCATCTCGGCGAGTTCGATGTCGGGGTAGTCTTTTGCGACGCGACGCGTGCAGTCGAGCGCGAGGCCGTCGCTGATTTTCATGATGTTGGCCTTGTGTACAAACGTGACGCGTTTGCGGCCGTTTTTGCGGGCGTATTCAAACGCAAATGTGGCGATGCGCGTGGAAGACTTTTCGGTGGTGAGTTTGATGCTCTGCGCGACGCCCGGCAAAATCATGAGTTCGAGGCCGGCGTACAGGCCTTCTGTGTTTTCGCGCACGATGACCATGTCGACTTCGAAGCGCTTTTCAACGTTGGGCAGGCTGCGAACGGGCCGCACGTTGGCGTAGAGATCCAACGTTTGGCGGAGCAACACGTTGACCGATCTGTACCCTTTGCCAATCGGCGTGGTGACGGGTCCCTTGAGAGCCACTTTGGTTTTTTGAATCGATTCAATCACGGTGGCGGGCATGGGTGTGCCCGTGAGGCTGGCGACTTCGGTGCCCGCGTGGTGCACGTCCCAATCGATTGAAACTCCCGACGCTCGAAGGACTTTTTGGGTGGCCGCGCTCACTTCGGGGCCAATTCCGTCGCCGGGAATGAGGGTGATCCGGTGCATGGGGCGCCTTCTATAGCCGAAAGCGGGCTATAGCCGAAAGCGGGCCGGGTGCGCGATGTTGCCCTGAGGCAAGCGCGGCCATTTTTCGACCCGTTCAAAACGCCGAGACGTTCTAGTAACGTGCTCGGCCATGCGATTGCGAGCGTTCGTTCTCCCAGCGTTGTTTGCCCTGTTTGCCGGCTGTGGCCACTCCGAAGAAGAGTGGCAGGCACAACTCGCCAAGTACGAAAAATTGAGTCAGGAGCACAGCGCCGCTCAAGACAAACTCAGCAAAACGACGCAGGAGTTGGAGGCCGCCAAGTCGCGCGTGGCCGACCTTGAAGCCAAGCTCAAGGCAATGGGTCTGAGCCTCGAAGAGACGACCGGCAAGGTGACAAAGCTCTCGGCGTCGCTCGAAGAGCAAGAAAAAGCGCTTCGCGAATACAAAGAGCGCGCGCGCCAATTGGAGGCGATCAAGGCGCGCTTTGAAGCGCTGAAGAAGAAGCTCGATCAGCTCACGAAGCTCGGGCTCGCGGTGAACATTCGCAATAACCGTATGGTGATCTCGCTGCCCGGCGACGTGCTCTTTGATTCAGGTCAAGACACGCTGAAGAAGGACGGCAAAGACATTCTCGATCAAGTGGCCGGCATCGTTAAGGCCGACGGATCGCTTATCTCGCGCAACTACCAGGTGGCAGGTCACACCGACAACAAGCCTTTCCGCGGCGCGGGTTCGTTTAAGGACAACTGGGGACTGTCGCTGATGCGAGCGCGAGGTGTACTCTTGCACCTGGTCGACGCGGGCGGGATGCCTCGCGACAAGTGGAGCGCCGCGGGCTTTGCGGATACCGATCCGATCGCTCCCAACGACGATGAGCCGGGTCGCCAAAAAAATCGGCGCTGCGATCTGATCGTTGTTCCGAGTGTTGAAGAGATGCTCGATCTCAAGAGCCTCGCAAACTAGTACGCGCCCCCCCCGCCACATGTGTACACATAATGCAACGGCGCGTAGAAGGCGGCCCAAATAGAGGCCGACTCCACGCGCGAGGCTGCTCATCGCGGCGGCTGTATTCGATATCGAAATTCAGTTTGGTCGGCTGTTTGAGCGGCTTTCCGTTCGCGCGAGGCCAGGACTGTGCGCTACGATGCGCGCCGGAGGTTTGGAATGCCTCGAAGTACATCCTTTGCTTTTGCGGCACTGATCGCGGCCGCGCTGATTCCGGCCTGTTCGGGCAATATCGGCGATCCTTTTGAATTGCCGGACATCCCCGACCCCGAGCCGCAGGTGGTTTGCACGGGTCAGATTCAACCGGGACCGTCGCCGATTCGGCGGATGACGCGGTTTGAGTACAACAACACGGTTCGCGATTTGTTAGGCGACGCAACGGGCCCGGCAAACACGTTTGGGGCTGAAGAAGAAGCGCTTGGGTTTAATAACAACGCTGCGAATCTCAACGTGTCGGATCAGCTGGCGAACAAGTACATGCTCGCGGCTGAGGGCGTGAGTGAGCGCGCGACGGATCCTGCGATGATGCCCACAACACTTGCGTGTGATGTGGCGACGTTGGGGCAGGACGCGTGTGCGCAGCAGTTCATCAACACGTTTTTGCCGCGCGCGTTTCGTCGGCCGATCACGGATGAAGAACGCGCATCGTTTTTTGCGCTGTATCAGGCGGGCTTGGCCGAGCCCGATGAGCCCGATCCGTTTCGCATCGGGATCGAGTTGATCATTCAAGCGGCCCTTCAATCGCCGCACTTTTTGTATCGCGTCGAAATGGGTTTGCCGCCCGAAGGAACGGCCACCTACCAGCGCCTTTCACAGCACGAGATGGCGTCGCGTCTGTCGTATTTCCTGTGGGGGACAATGCCGGATGCGGAGCTTTTTGCCGCTGCGGAAGAGGCGAAACTCGGCACGAAAGAAGAGATTGAAACGCAGGCGCGGCGGATGCTCGACGACCCGAAAGCGCACGATGCGATCGAAGAGTTTCACAAGCAGTGGCTCGACTACGATCGCATTGGGAACATCACGAAAGACACAATGTTGTTCCCGGACTATTCACCTGCGATCGGCCAAATGATGCGCGAAGAGATGCGCGCGTTTGTGGACCACGCGGTGTTTGAACAGGGCGGCGACTTTGCAACGCTGATGACGGCGCCGTATTCGTTTATGCCGCCTGAATTGGCTTCGTTTTACGGCATTTCAGCACCGGAGGGTGCTGAGCCGGGTGTACCCATTCAGGTGAATTTTGATCCGTCGGAAAGAGCGGGGTTGCTCACGCTGGGCGTGCTGATGTCAATCAATGCGCACACCAATCAAACGTCGCCGGTGCATCGCGGAAAGCTCGTTCGTGAGCAGTTTTTGTGTTTCCAAATGCCGCCGCCTCCGCCTGAGGTGAACCCGGTGGCGCCTCAACCCGGCAATGGAACCACCGCAAAAGAAAGGTTCGCGCAACACTCTGAAGACAAGCAGTGCAAGGGGTGTCACCGCTTGATGGATCCGATCGGATTTGGATTTGAGCACTACGATTCGATCGGCCGTTACCGCCTGAAGGACGAAGGTCAGGCGATTGACGCAACGGGCTCTGTTGCCGACAGCGACGTGCCCGATTTCACGAACGCGATCGACCTTGTAAACAAGATGGCGGACAGCGAAGACGTTCAAGACTGTTACGTGAAACAGTGGTTCCGCTTCGGTTACGGGCGAGGTGAAAACAAGGTGGACGCGTGCACGGTCGACACGCTGGCGAAAGGGTTTAGAGAAAACGGGGGCGACATCAAAGAGCTGCTCGTATCGCTCACTCAAACCGACGCTTTCCTTTACCGCCCGGTGGGAGGTACGCCGTGAAAAAGTCCCGTATCCTTTCGGCGCGCGAGGCGCTCGGCCGCGTTTTCTCTTTTTCGAGCATGGATCCCGTGCCGTCGCGTTTGGGTGGCAAACCGCCGATGCTTCTCCGCCGCAATTTCATGCGCAACGTGGCGGGCGGCGCGGTGGCGCTTCCGCTGCTTCACACGCTCGGTTGCTCCGAACAATCAACGCGCGAGGCCGAGCAGCTCGGTCAGGCGAAGCTCGCGGAGAACGGGTTTCCAAAGCGTTTTATTGTTGTGTACACACCCAACGGCAACTTCGAGTTTCCAAAAAATCTGGAACTGGCGGGTACACAACACGAGGCGTTGATCCCGTATTTGAGCAAGATGATTTTCTTGAACGGGCTCGACATGTCGGTGTGCGACAACCCTCCGGGGGAGCCGCATCAATCGGGCATGGCGTTTCTCACGGGGCGGCGTCTCAACACGGGCAATCAGGTGGGCGGAGACGGATCGCTCGCGGGTTGGGGCAGCGGCGTGAGTCTCGATCACGAACTTGCCGAAGTGATCGGCGCAACAACGCCTCGCAAAGCGCTGCATCTCGGTGTGCAGTCCACCAACTACGGCGGGACGGAAGTGCGCACGGTGATCAGCTACAAAGGCGGCGATCAACCCAACGAAAACGAAATCAGTCCGTGGGTGCTCTACGACGAGGTGTTCGCGTCGCTCGGGGCCGATCCGTTTGGGGTGGCAAAGCTTAAAAATCGTCGCAAGAGCGTGCTCGATCTTGTGGGCAAACAATACGAAGCGCTCGCACCGAAAGTGGGCTCCGACGATCAGAAAAAGCTCGAACAGCACCTCGACGCTGTGCGCGATCTCGAAAAGCAGCTCGACAATCCGGGCGCTGTGCTCGGCGGTTCGTGCCAACTTCCCGATTTGGGAGGCGGCCCAATTGACGTGAAAGATCCCAACAATTTCCCGATCGTTGGCAAGCTTTTCATGGACCAGGCGGCAATGGCATTGGCCTGCGACATCACGCGCGTTGTGACGTTGCAATGGTCGGCATCCACCAACAACAGGCCGTATCCGTGGTTGCAATACGACGATGGAACGGGGCTGAAACCGATCACGGACGATGAGCATGTGCTCGGGCATCAACCCGATACCGACGTGCACGCGTGGGGCAAACTCAACGTGATCCGCCATTGGTACGGCGAGCAATTCGCTTACCTCTTGAGCAAGCTGGCGAGCGTTCCCGAGGGTGAAGGGACCATGCTCGACAACACGGTGGTGCTTTTCGCGAGCGAGATCTCGCGCGGCAACACGCACAGCCACAAAGACATGCCGTTTATTTTGGCAGGGTCGGGCGGCGGTTATTTCAAGACCGGTCAATACCTTTCGTTCGACGGCGATCGTCCGCACAACGACCTTTTGGTGGCGATCGCCAACGCGCTGGGTCACCCGATCGAAACGTTTGGTGAAGAAGCGTACGTGACCGGCGCTCTGTCAGGCCTCACCTGAAGCCGCGGGAGCGGGGCCAAACTTCTGACGAGCGGAACTAGCTGACGAAGGCGTCGACAGTCGTGCCGAGGGCCTCGGCAATGGCTCGAATGGTTGGAAAAGGCGCAACGCCCTGGCCCGCTTCCCACGCGACGATTTGCTCTTCTGCCACGCCGATTTGTTGGGCCAGCGCGGCGGCTGTGAGGCCTTTTTTTTCGCGGAGTGTACGCATTTTGTACCCAACCTCCCGCGAGGAAATGGTTCGCAGCTCCTCCTCATCACGCATGCGTCGAGGCTAACGCCAACAAGCGAAGAATGACAGGCTTCAGGTCGCTCGGAGCGCGCGGGGATGCGGCGGCCATTGCCAGCGAAAAACGCCTTGTTATAGTGCCGCCGCTTTATGAGCGAGGAAACGAAAACCACGGGCGAAACCGACAAAAATCCTGCGGGCGCAGAAGCTCAAGGAGTGAGTGCGGCGGAGACAAAGGCCGACGAACAGAAGCCCGATCCCGCTGCGGAAGCGGCTCGGCTTCGAGATCAGCTCCTCCGAACCGCGGCCGATTTTGACAACTTCCGTAAGCGTTCGCGCCGCGAACAGGACGACGCCCACCGACGCGGGCAACAAGGTGTACTCAAAGATCTGCTTCCGGTGTTCGACAACCTCGAACGCGCGGCCCAGGCGGCCGAAACGGCGAGCGACGCAAAGGCGGTTGCCGAGGGGGTGCGCATGGTCATCAAACAATTTGAGGGCGCGCTCGAAAAGCTTGGGATCAAGCGCATTGTGGCCGTGGGTGCACCATTTGACCCCGCTCTTCACGAGGCGATCCAACACCTTGAATCGGCGGACCAGCCTGCGGGCGTGGTGCTTTTTGAGGTGCAACCGGGGTACGCTTGGGGCGATCAACTGCTCCGCGCCGCCATGGTGGTGGTGTCGAAAGGCCCGGCCAAGGGTGACGTGCTGCCGAGTTGATGGGTGCGATTCGTGAGCGCTTTTGACTGGATAATTGCACTACTCGTGTATCCTGCCGGAAAATGGGCAAGGTAATCGGCATCGACCTCGGCACGACAAACTCGTGTGTCGCCGTTGTCGAGCGTCCGGGGGTGTTGTCTGCCAACGACGTGAAGGTGATTCCCAACGCGGAAGGCGCTCGCACAACGCCGAGCGTTGTGGGCTTTCCGCCGAGTGGTGAACGCCTCGTTGGGCAGGTAGCTCGGCGCCAGGCGGTGACCAATCCGCAGCAAACGGTGTACGCAGTCAAGCGGCTCATGGGTCGCAAGTTTGATGCGACCGACATCCAAAAGCAGATTCAACTCGCGGCGTACGAGATCGTTCAGGCCGACAACGGCGATGCGTGGGTAAATATTCGCGGCGAGCTGCGATCACCCCGGAGATCTCGGCGATCATCCTCGCTCACATGAAAGAGATCGCCGAGAAACATCTCGGCGAGCCGGTGACTGAAGCGGTGATCACTGTGCCTGCGTACTTCGACGATGCGCAGCGCCAGGCAACCAAAGACGCTGGGCGGATCGCGGGGCTTGAGGTTCGGCGCATCATCAACGAACCCACGGCCGCGGCGCTCGCGTATGGGCTCGATCGCTCGGCGGCTGAAACGATCGCTGTGTACGACTTGGGCGGCGGCACGTTCGATATTTCAATCCTCGATATCAGCGCCGGCGTCTTCAACGTGCGCGCCACCGGCGGTGACACACATCTCGGCGGTGAAGACTTTGATCAGCGCCTTGTGGACACAATGGCCGACGAGTTTGCGCTGGAGCACGGGATCGATCTTCGCAAAGACAGGATGGCGCTTCAGCGGCTTAAAGAGGCGGCGGAAAAGGCGAAACACGAGCTGTCTTCGTCGCTCGAAACCGAGGTGAATCTGCCGTTTATCACGGTGGCAAAAACGGGCGGCCCGTTGCACCTCGCTCGGCCGATTCGGCGCAACGAGCTGGAGCTGCTCACGCAGGATCTGATCGAGCGCACGATTGATGCGTGTCGGCGGACCATTGAAGACGCGAAGGTTCGCGTGGATCAGATCAAAACAGTGGTGCTTGTCGGGGGCATGACCCGGATGCCTGCGGTTCAACAGGCAGTTCGAGCGTTTTTTGGCCGCGAGCCGAGCAAGGGCGTCAACCCGGATGAAGTGGTGGCCGTGGGTGCGGCTCTTCAAGCGGCGGCACTCACTGGACAAGTGGATGAAGTGCTGCTGCTCGACGTGACACCGCTTTCGCTCGGTGTGGAAACGGGCGGCGGCGTGATGACGCGCCTCATCTCACGAAACACCACTGTGCCCACCGAAAAGAGCGAGATCTTCACCACCAGCGTCGACAACCAAAACTTCGTGCCAATTCACGTGCTGCAAGGCGAGCGCGAAATGGCCGTCGATAACAAGAGTCTCGCGCGGTTTGAGCTGACGGGCATTCCGCCGGCGCCGCGGGGTGTACCCAAGATTCAGGTAGCCTTCCGCATCGACGAAAACGGGATCGTTCATGTGGAAGCGAAAGATCTCGGCACCGGAAGATCGCAGCGCGTGAAAGTGACGCCCACAAGCGGCCTCTCCAAAGACGAGGTGGAGCAGCTCGTTTCCGAAGCGGCCAAGTACCGCGAAACCGACGTGCTTCGTCGTGACTTGGCTGAACTTCGAAACCAGGCGGAAACGCTTGTGTACACAACCGAGCAGGCGCTCGACGGCTACGGCGATCTCTTGGATCCGACGATTTTGGACAGCGTTCGCGGCGACTGCACAGCCCTTCGCCAACTTTTGGAAACCGGAGCCGATCTCGGCGCCCTCAAAGAGGCGTATGCTCGGCTCGAAGGGGCTGCATTTCGCATCGCGGAGTCCATTTACGGGGGTGATGCACCCCCGCCCGACGCTACGGCAATTTAACCTCGGGGATCGGCACGTTGGAGCAATCGTTCGGTCGTTACCGCCTGCTCGAACGCCTCGGCGAAGGCGGGATGGCCGAGGTGTTCAAAGCGAAAAGCTTCGGCGTGGAGGGCTTTGAAAAAGTCCTCGTGATCAAGCGGATTTTGCCGAAGCTCGCCGAACACCCCAAGTTCGTTGACATGTTCGTTCACGAAGCGAAGCTCGCCGTGCGTTTGTCGCACGCGAACATCGTTCAGGTGTTCGATCTCGGGCGCGTGGATCACCCCACGGGTGATCCGACAAGTTTCTTTATCGCAATGGAGTACGTGCCCGGGCTCGACCTGGCGTCGCTCCTCGGTCGTTGCCGCAGACACAAGCGAGAAGTGCCGCTCGGGATGGCTGTATTTGTGGCGGCTGAAGTTGCAAAAGCGCTGGATCACGCGCATCGGCGCCGCGATGAGCAGGCCAAACCGCTCGGGATCGTGCACCGCGACATCTCACCGCAGAACGTGCTCGTTTCGTGGGAGGGCGAAGTAAAGGTCACAGACTTTGGCATCGCCAAGGCCATTGATTCCATCGTGGACGAGTCGGCCGATCAAGATGCGGGACGCGTGCGCGGCAAGCTTGCGTACATGAGCCCGGAGCAAAGTCGGGCGGGAGATGTGGACGGCCGGAGCGACATCTTCTCGCTCGGCACAGTGCTCTACGAAATGATCACGGGGCAAAACCCGTTCACAGCGCCCACCTCGTTTGAAACGTTGCGCCGCATTCAAGCGAGTGAATACCCGCCCATTGAGCTTTATCGCCCAGATGCCCCCAAAGCGGTTTGCGACATCTTGAAGAAGATGTTGGCGCGCGATCCAAAAGATCGGCCCGCGGATGCGGGGCGCCTGCACGACGAGCTGCTCGGGTTTTTCTACGCGGCAGGCGCGCGTTTCGGCGCAAACGACCTCGCAGAGTTTCTCACAGAATTTCGCGACACAAGCGCTGCGCAGGAGCTTGCGGCGTCGGTGTTTGAAGACGAACACGTGGCCGCCAACGAGCGTACACCTGTGGAGGTTCCCCGCGGCGGAACAGGCCAAGTTCGAACCGCCGCGCCCATCGGCGGGAGTACACCCACAAAAGATGTAGTTCCCGCCGCGGCGGTGCGGCCCGCTGAGTTGGGGCAGCGGCGCGAGGTGACAGCGCTTGTGCTTTACGCCGGCACCGAACGCGACAGCGATCGCGACGCGGAAGCGAGCGCGCGAGCGCTTCTCACGCGCGCGCGCACGGTGCTCCTTCGGTACGGCGCAACCATTTTAGAAACCGAATCCACGCAGCTCACCGCGATCTTCGGCGTAGCGGAGGCCGACGGGCGCGACACAGAATCGGCGGTGCGATCGGCGCTCCTTGTTCAGCGCGCGCGCGACGGGGGCGCTTCCGTTTCAGCAGGTGTACACGTTGCGCGCATCGTTGTCGATTCGCAGGGCGAACCCGTTCACGATCAGCGCCTCGCGTCGCTGGTGGCCACCGCTCAATCGCTCGCGCGCGTGGCCGATAATTCCGTGTGCGTTTCGCAGCTTGCCGCGCGCATTGTGCGTCACGCGTTCACGACGGAAGACGTGCCGGTTTCGGGGCGGAACATCCCCGAAGGCGGGCGCCTCGTTGTGAGCGCGCGACCTCCTTCGCAGATGTACGGCCGTTTCGTGGGCCGCGTAGAGGAGCTTCGAAAGCTCGGCGACATTCTCGCCGCGGCCACGCGTCGCAAAGCCCAGGTAGCGATCTTGTCGGGCGACAAAGGCATCGGCAAAACGCGCCTCATCGCCGAGATGGAAAGGCGGCTGCAAAAGGGCAGCTACAACGTGGGCTTTTACACAGCCGCGTGTCCCCGCGCCGGCGCCGACGTTCCGTGGAGCGGCCTCACAACCATGCTCCAGGTGCTTTGCGGCATTCAAGAAGGCGACGACGAAGCGAAAATTCGAGAAGTGCTTCCGCGCCTCCGCGCTCTCGGTCTTCAAGACGATGAGTGTTCGGCGGTGCTCCACCAACTCGGCGCGACAATGAATGAAGACGCCGTGAGCCGGCGCCCCGATCGCGCGGCGCTTGTCACGAGCGCGGCGCTGCGATCGGCGTTCGGGCGCATGGTGCAGAGCCTTTGCGACGATCGATTGCATGTGTTCGCTTGGGACGACGCTCACGCGATCGATCGCGCCACGCTCGATGCGATCGTCGCGGCGGGGTCGCGCGGCCCGGGGCTGCGAGCCGTATTTCTTCTCACCGCGCGGGAAACGCTCGATGAATCGATGGATGCCGCACACCTCAAGCGGGCGCAACTCGCCGAGGCGTTTGCCGATCATCCGCACCTTCACGAGATCGCGCTCGCTCAGCTCGGAGACGAAGACACGGCAAAGTTTGTGGCGAGCCGCGTGAGCGCCAAAGTCGTGCCTTCGGAGCTGCTGTCGTTCTGCCGAGAGCGCGCCGGCGGGCATCCATTGTTCTTGGAAGAGCTGCTCAAGGAACTGTCGGACAGCGGCGCGATCGGCACCCAATCGGGTGGCCTGCGCCTGCGCCTCGACGGTGCGCTCGCGGTGCCTCGATCGCTTCGGGCCCTCATTGCCGGCCGCGTGGCGCGTCTCCCGGCCGAACTTCGGCCCGTCATTCAGGGTGCGGCGGTTCTCGGCGAGCCGGTGCCTATCGAAGTGCTGGCGGTATTGCTCGGCCAAAAAGTGTCCCAGGTAGACCGCTCGGTGGCGGCGCTCGCGGGCAAAGATCTCCTGCGCCCCATCGGCCCGGCGCTCGCCGGCTTTGCGTCCCCAACCCACGGCGAAATCGTGTTGGACCTGTTGCCGCCCGAGGGGCGCCGCGAGCTGCACGCCGCCGCGGCGGCTGCGTACACAACGGTCTTCGGCGAAGAGGCCGGCGACTACGCCGAGCGCGCGGCCAACCACTTGTATGAAGCCGGCGATCGCGATCGCGCGGCGTCGTTTTATGCGCGCGCGGCGCTCCACAAAATGCGCCTCGGGCTTCTTGAACCAACCATCGCTCTCATTTGCCGCGCTCTCGATCTCGCTGACTACGAGCGCCGCTCGGCCGCCGAGCTTGCGCAATGGTTGGGTACACTCGGCGCGGCGGTGTACCACGTGCGCCGCGCGCCGGAGCTGCTCGATCTCACGCGTCGCGCGCTCGTGCGCATCGATGCCGTCGGCTCGCGCGATGAACGCCTCGCGGCGCGCATTGATGTGGCGCGCGCGCTCGGTTCCGCCAACCTGTTTGAAGATTGTTACGCGCGCTTGGCCGAAGCGTTCGATCTCGCAGGTGACGACCCCGGCGCGCTGGAGCATCGGCGGCGCGCGCTTCTGATCGAGGGCGAAAGCGCTCTGCGCGGCGGCGATTTCACGCGGGCGGAGCGCACCGTCGAAAAGCTTGAAGCCATGGGCCCGGTGGATCACGAGCGCGTGCTTCTCGCCATTGCGTTCACCCGCGGCGTCATGGGGCAATACGAGCGCGCGCTGACAGTTCTCGATCGCGCCGATGCGCTCGCCGATCCGCACGATCTCGCAAGCGCCTGCAACCGCGCAAAAATGCGCGCGCTTGTGTACCTTTATTGCCGAGACAACCGCGCCGGGATCGAGGCGAGCCTCAATGCCGTGCAGCTCGCGCGCAACGCAAACCTTCGCTACGACATCGCCGCCACGCTTCACAACCTGGGTGAAGCTGCGCGCCGCATCGGCGATCTGCCACGCGCCTACGCCGCATTGAGTGAATCGCTTGAAGTGGCGCGCGCAGCCGGCAACGAGCGCCTTGTTTCGCTCAACCGCATTCACCTCGCGTTTCTCGACGGCGTTTCGGGCGTGGCCGGCGCTGAAGATCTCCTCCGCGATCTGGTGCGTTATTCAAACGCCCACGGCTATTGGACCGATGCGCTCGAGGGCCGCTATCTGCTCGGCATGCTTCTTTTGCATCGCGGCTCCAAAGAAGACGCCGTGCGCGAGCTGCAAGAAGTGCAAGGTTTGGCTGCGGCCAAAGGCAATCGCCTCATCCTCGAAGACGCCCGCGAAGCGCTCGCCAAGATCGAACGTCCCGCCGGCGCGTGAGTTTTGGAAACCGGTCGCGCCGCCGCGCGTAGGGACGTTTGTGACCCGCCCAATTCGTCGAAAGCACTTCGCGACCCTGCTCCTTTCAACAACGCTCGCTGCATGTGTACCCACCGGTCCCGCCGTGGATCCAAAGGCGCAACCCGCGTCCACCGCGCCGAACACAAACCCACCGCCGCCGCCCATTCCCGAGGGTGAAATTGCGTCGCTGCCCGAGGACTCCGAGCGCATTGATGTGCCGGGTTTTCAAGGCGCAACTCAATGGCTCAACGTCAGCCGTCCGCTCACCCTGGAAGACCTTCGCGGTCGCGTTGTCATCGTCGATTTTTGGACAAGCTGCTGCATCAACTGCCTCCAAACGTTGCCCACGCTTCAAAAGCTCGAAGACACATTTCGCGGCCTGCCCCTCGTTGTTGTGGGCGTCCATTCGCCCAAGTTCGACGAAGAAGCCGACGCCGAAAGGCTCGTCGACATTGTTCTCGACAACCGCATTGCGCACCCTGTTGCCTCTGACGGCGACATGAGCGTTTGGCGAGCGTGGGGCGTGAGCGCTTGGCCCACGGTTGCCGTGCTCGACGTGAACGGCAAAGCCATTTGGGGCAGCCCCGGTGAGCCCGACTTTGCCGAACTCGCATCGGTGGTGCGCGCCGCGCTCCGTGAAGGCGCCGACAAAGGTACACTTCGCTACCAGCCGCTCGACGCGCTTCGACCCGAAAAAGAAACCGCGGGCGTCCTTCGCTATCCGGGCAAAGTGATCGGCCTCAAAAACGGCGGAATGGCCGTTGCCGACACCGGCCACAATCGGGTGATCGTCCTCGACAAAGAAGGAAAGATCGATGCGATCGCCGGCACCGGCGAGCCTGGCAAAACCGACGGGGCGTTTGAGGCGGCCACGTTCAACCGGCCGCAGGGCCTCGCAGAAGTGCGCGAGTACCTCTACGTCGCCGACACCAACAGCCACGCCGTTCGCAGGCTCAGTCTCACTTCAAAAACGGTCACAACCGTGGCCGGAACCGGTGAACTCGGCGGCTATCTTCGCTCGTCGCGCGCCGTCAAAGGCACCGATGTGGCGCTGCGTTCACCGTGGGATCTCGCAAACGTGGATGACCAACTCGTCGTTGCGCTCGCCGGTTCGCATCAAATTGCGCTCTTTCAACCGAGCGACGGCACGCTTCGCCTGTACGCCGGCAACGGCCACGAAGCGCGCGTCGACGGCGGCCTTTTTGAAGCGTCGTTCGCCCAACCGAGCGGACTCGCTTTTGACAAAGACACGCGCCGCCTCTTCGTTCTCGACAGTGAAACCTCCAGCGTGCGCGCGATCGACATCGCCAAAGAAAGTGTACACACGGTCGTCGGCAAAGATCTGTTTGTGTTCGGTGATGTCGACGGTGATCGTGAAAAGGCCCGCCTTCAACACCCCATTGGCATCACCTTCGGCGACGGCGCCGTCTTTGTTGCCGACTCGTACAACTCCAAGGTCAAACGCGTGGACCCTGCGACCGGCGCCACCAAAACGCTTTTCGGTGGGCGCGACGACAAGGTTCTCGACGAGCCTGCGGGCATTGCGTTTATCGGCGGCGATCTCGTTGTGGCCGACACCAATCACCATCGGCTGCTGCGTGTACCCAACAAAGGCACGGGCACACCCGAACCGATCACGCTTCGAGGCGTAACAGCGCCCCAATAGCGCGTGTGTACACACAACAACGAACCGGCGCGCCGAGGGGTTTCGCCGCGCAACGCCGCTCCGTGCGCGCCAGTCTGAAACGCTCTGCCTACTGTCGCGTCAACTTCAACACGGAGTTCCCCAGCGGCGCATGCGCCTCATTCGAACGGCGAGTAACTCGTTGCGGTTGAGTTGTCGATGCAGCAGAAAAGAGCCCGTTCTGGGAGGTCCGGCGACTTGAGATGTCCATCACGTCGCCATCCACCGGTCTCGCCGGTCTCTCGTTTTCGTCGTGGCTGCGCTCGCCACAGAACTCCATCTGGAGAACCCGACGCGCCACGCTGTTCGCTTTTCCGCTTGGCGACGGGCAAGGGTGTCCCAAACGTCTCGACAAGACTGGATCCGTGCCTTGCAGAACGTTCCGCTAAAGGGAAGTTACCTAGGAGCCACGGAGGACACAGAGGAACACGGAGTTTCTTTGTTTATCGGGCTGCAATGAATGTCAGATCCCGTTGCGTGGCGGTCTACTCCGCCAACTTGCGCTCCAGCGCCTCAATGTGCGCCCGCACCTGCGGATCGCTCTCGCGCTGCGCCTCGATCTTTCGCACCGCGCTCATCACCGTCGTGTGATCGCGGTTGCCGAACGCGCGCCCGATCTCGGGGAACGAACACTTCAGCCGCTGCTTGCAAAGGTACATCGCCACGTGCCGCGCGAACGCGATGCTCTTGTGCCTGTCTTTGCTTGTGAGATCGATCGAACGCAGATGAAAGTGATGGCACACCGCGCGCTGAATATCTTCAACGCTCATCAGATCCGTTCGAAGCAGCGACGTGTTCACCTCGCCGCGCGCAAACGCCAGATCCACCGGCTGACCCGTGAGCGAGCTTTTTGCAGCGAGCCGAATCAGCGTTCCTTCAAGCTCGCGCACGTTGGATGAAATCGTCTGCGCGAGAAACAGCGCCACCTCATCGCCCAACGTGATCGCTTCCTGAGCGGCTTTGTGCCGAACGATCGCCACGCGCGTTTCAAGCTCGGGCACCTGAATATCGGCGACCAATCCCCACGAAAAGCGCGACACCAAACGGTCGGCCATTCGCTCCAAGTTCTGCGGATATTTGTCGCTCGTCACAACGATCTGTCGATCGGATGAATGAAGCGCGTTGAACGTATGAAAAAACTCTTCCTGCGTTTGCTCGCGCCCCGCCAAAAATTGAATGTCGTCGACAAGCAGCAGATCGCACGCCGTTCGATACCGCGCGCGAAACTCATCCATCTTGTGGTGCTGGATCGCGGCGATAAAATCGTTCGTGAACACCTCAGCCGACACGTAAATGATCCGCGCGGCCGGCCGCTCTTCACGCACCCGATGAGCAATCGCGTGCATCAAGTGGGTTTTGCCGAGGCCTGTTCCACCGCAGATAAAAAGCGGATTGTAACGGCGACCCGCACCGCCCGCCGCAGCCACCGCCGCCGCGTGGGCGAGCTGATTTGACGGGCCCACAACAAACGTCCCAAACGTGTGTTTCGGGTTGAGATCTTCGGCCGTCCTCACGTTCGCCTTTGGATCGTGCGGCGGAACCAACACCAACGTGGGCCGCGGTGCAACCGGGGCTGCCGGTGCCGCAGCCGCCGGAGTTGCGAGCGGAGGAGGTGCCGACGAAGGACGCAACAAAAGAGGTCGAGGCCGAATGGGAGCCGCTGCCACTGCCACCGAGATCGGTCGATCGAGCTTTGGATCGAGCGTCCAGCGCGTTTGCACACTCCAGCCCGTGTAAAAACGGATTTTCTCGGAGATGGCCGGCAAAAAATTGTCCCGCACCCACTCAAGAACAAATTCGTTCCGGGCGCGGAGTGAAAGAACGCCGTCTGTCAAGTCATCAAATTGCACTCCCCCGAACCATTGATCGAACGTTGCCGGCGAAAGGACGCGCGTCTCCGCAATCGCCTTTTCAAACGCAGCCTGTCCATCTGTTCTCAGGTCGTTCATTCGTCGTTCGTCTTCACGCAAAAAAAAGCCGTTGAGCGCGAGAGCGCCCGTTGCCTCCCCAGGTTTTCCACAGGCCCCAAAACCGCGGGCCCACGCCTAACCTACGGATTTTAGGTCAATTCTAGAAGTTGCCCCAATTTGTCCCACGAACTTTCCACAGGTCGTCCACCATCTGGTTGATCCCCTGGAGCTTGTCCCCCGCAACGTCTGGGCGGAGGAGAGGGCCAGGGGGATAAACCGGCTGGGCGAAACACCGTTCCCGTCGGGTTTCGCTTGCATCCGGTGGCCAGGTTCGAGGGGGGTTTTGCCATGCTGTTAGCGGGGGCACTCAGACCCGCGGAAGGTACGCACAACGCGTTCGTCCGCGGGAGAAAGGAGCTAGCACCGGCCTTGCGCCCGCGACAATACCCGACCGGGGGGATTATTTATTTACCTGATTTTATTAAACAAATTTTCCACTTGACCTGGTTTTGGCACCTTTTTGACACGTCGGCGTTCGGCCGCGCGGACGGTCTTGGCGAGCCGGAAGCCCACCCCCCGGCATTTGAGGGCGGGTCAAGAGTGCTCGTACTCGCAGGATCCAGCGGTTCGGCCGAAGTTGGGCGGATGCCGCGAACCGAGCAAGAACGCGGCGACCGGGGCTATTTGCCCCATTTTTGGCTGGGAGCGCCCTTTCCAGCTCGGTCCGCCCCCTCGTTCGCCTTTTCCAGAGCGGTCCGCCCCTCGTTATGGGGGGGCCGAAACGCCGCCAAGCACAATCCCGCCTTCTCGAACTTGGCCCATGTTCAGCCCCTCAGGTATGCGCCCGTCGATGTCGAGCGCGCCTACCGAACCAGGATCCCGCGCCGTTGCCCGGTTCAACATGCGGGCCGGTGCGCGTCGCGCCTGCTTCGCCGGGGTGTTTGCCCTGGCAGCCTCCTTGATCTTGCCGCAGCGCGCCACAGCGCAGTCGGCGCTGCCCACGCCTCTTCGCACCAACGAGGGCGAAAACGAAACCGCTCGCAGTGCCGCGCTCGGCGGTGCCATGCGGGCGTGGGGATACGGCACCACCTCTGTCTTCTTAAACCCCGCGAACCTCGCCGAGACGCGCGCCTATCACATTCAAGGGCTCGTTCAGCTCATGCCCGAGGCCGCGCGCCAAGCGTACGGCGCCGTGGTGATGGACTCGGTCACCAACAAGCTCGCCGGCGGCGTGAGCGTTGTCGGCTCGTTTGCGGATCCCGACGGGCTCGATCGCACCTCGCTCGACGTGCGCTTCGCGCTTGCGTACCCCATCAGCGACAAGTTTCTCATCGGCGCCGGCGGTCGTTACATCCGAGCGACGCAGCTCGGCGGCGGCATCCTCGGCAACAGCGTGATCTCCGGCGGGCTCGCCGACGGTGAAGGGCGCCACCCGTTTCTCGAAACTGCAACGTTTGATGTCGGCCTCACCCTTCGACCCACCGAAGGGCTGGCGCTTTCGGCTGTCGGCCAAAATCTCACGTACCCCAACAACGGCATCCTGCCGACAACGCTGGGCGGCGGCCTTGGGTACACCATCGCCGGATTCACCATCGAGGCCGACGCGCTCGCGGACTTCAACAGTTGGGGTACACCGACGGCTCGGGCGATGGCGGGCGCTGAATATCTGATCGCGGAGCGCTTTCCGATTCGGCTCGGGTACCGCTTCGATCAAGGCGCGGAGCAGCACGCGATCAGCGGCGGGCTTGGGTACATCGCGCGGGAGTTCGCCGTGGAGGCCTCCGTGCGGCGCGCGCTCGACGAACGTGGGCCCACAACGGTTGTGATTGGGCTTTCGTATTTTCTGGAGTCTTCGGGGCTGATCCGCAGCACGAGCGACTTGCGTCAATCGCAGTAGTCGTTCGGCGGGTTGTTTTTGAGCTGCCCCCACCCGCGCTCGCTTCGCTCGCGCGCCGCCCCCAAATCGCTCGCTCACAATCGCTCGCTCAGGGGGCGGTGAGCGGGTGGGTGGGGTTGGCGCGCGGTTGGCGTGGTGCGCGGGGCGGGAGTTGGTGTGGAAGGGGCCGGGCCGGGGTCGGGGCCATTGCGTGTCTCGCGGGGCGGCTTCCAACCCAATGCGCCGCGGACGGGGCCCCTTCCCCGCCGCAGGGCGCAATGGGTCCCTCGCCGCCCCGCTCGATCACGCAATGGCCCCTCGCCTCGGCCCGGCCTTTGACCGCTCGGCACGCGGGCACGCGGGCAGGGCGCGCCGGATCTGAGTGCCCGCGGTGTGAGTCGGAGCGAGCGATTGTTCGTTCGCTTGCCCCCGGTTTTGGGGGGCAGCGGGGATGTGTACGCTGCGCAGGGCGGCTTCCAACCCAATGCGCCGCGGACGGGGCCCCTTCCCCGCCGCAGGGCGCAATGGATCCCTCGCCGCCCCGCTCGATCACGCAATGGCCCCTCGCCTCGGCCCGGCCTTTGACCGCTCGGCACGCGGGCACGGGGGCAGGCGCGCCGGATCTGAGTGCCCGCGGTGTGAGTCGGAGCGAGCGATTGTTCGTTCGCTTGCCCCCGGTTTTGGGGGGCAGCGGGGATGTGTACGCAGCGGGGGGTGGCTCTCGCCGGGGCCCGGCCTTTGACCGCTCGGTGCGCGGGCAGGCGCGCCAGATCTGAGTGCCCGCGGTGTGAGTCGGAGCGAGCGATTGTTCGTTCGCTTGCCCCCGGTTTTGGGGGGCAGCGGGGATGTGTACGCTGCGCGGGGGCGCGATGACGCGTCAGGTTAGATTGAGCGTTTCAAGAAGTTTGCGAGCGTCTGTCTCGTACTCACGGCAGGCCGGTTTTCTCTGAAGGGCAGCTCGAAACGCGTCTTCAAGGCTGATCTCGTCTGCTCGTCTCAAGTAGTCGGCGGTTGCGGCCAATTCCAACGTGCGCCAGTGCAAGTCAGAACATGCGCGCCACACTTCACCGATGATCTTGCGAGACGGCTCTTGAAGTTTCTCTGCATATCGCGACGCTTTGTCGCTGGGACTGTACACATACTTTTTCCAGTCCCCGTCACGCTGATGTTCTTCCGTGACGACATTTGAGCGCACACCGTCGTTCAGCATGTCGACCACTTCAGTCGAGAAGGGACCGTAGTGGTGGTACTCGAAGAACACGGGTGCGAGTTCTTGAACTCCCTTCTGTTGAAGGAGATACATGACCTTCTGCACGCGGAGGCGTCCTTCAAGTTGGCGGCCTTCGGTGGCGAGAACAGCGAGGACGGATACGAGCTTGAATTGCTCCTCGAACGTCATTTTCCACCTGCTCCTTTGTTCTCCTTACCTCTTGGCAGTTATTTCCTGCAAGTGGTGTCGCACTTCGGGAAGGACCAGCAGTCGCTTCGCGTTGAAGCGTGCGTCCAGCAAGTCGAGCGTGGTTTCCGCATCTTGTTCGATTGGGCGAACGTCCCCGGTCTTGGACACGATCAAGATGGGCTTCTCGCCGGTGTCACCGCTCCGTTCTTTGGTCCACCGATATGGTTTGTAGGTTTGGCGGTCGATTTGATCGATGTGGACGTATGAGTCCACATCGAGTTCCGGGTTGATTTCGCGCGTTCGCTCCTTCGCACTCTCGACGAGCTTTGAGACGAGTTCGTAATCCGAGGGGAGATCCATCGCCTTCAGATAACGGCGCTGTTTCAGACGATTGCAAAGATCGCTGAGCGTTGTGTCGCTGGCCCGCCGCCAACGCTGAATCAGGCCCCACACGTGCGACTCGTCCAAGCGAATGTACTCCGACAACGGAACCTTGTTGCCATCCTCAATGAGAGCCCAAAGTGGATCGCGTTCCGCACCGATCGGTGCAAACAGCTCGGAACGCATCTTCTCGTCATTCGCGAGGTGTCGTGCCCTGCGAAGCACCGCGTTTAACATCCACGATACCGCCCTCGCGGTGTGGTGGAAGTACACCGACCGGTACAGGTGATGGAGACTGAAAAGGTAGTTCTCGATGACGTCGAGCGCGCGGTCATCGACCACCAATTCTTGGATTTTGCCGCCAGTTGGCGCTGTTTCTCTTGTCCAAACATAGAGTGCGCCGATCAGTCGCCTTCGATCGAAGCGGTGGCTGACAATGCCCGCCATCAACGCGTCGCGGGCGGTGTAGTCGAGGCGGTCGGCGTCGAGCTGGCTCGACACGATGGCGTGGTACCACAGGTTTTCGGTGCGCTTTTTGTAGTCCACGAACGGGAGCAGTTTCTCCGGCAAGTCGCGATCGTGTTTTCGTAAGACAGCGCTGAGCGGCGAGTCCTCTTCTACGAGCAACCGAGCTGTCATCGTTTCATGGTGAAAGTGCTTTTTCCCGAGCACTTCTTCAATCAGGTGTGAAAACGGCCCGTGACCGATGTCGTGCACCAACGCCGCAACGACAATGAGCGCGCGTTCGTCCGCGCGTGGTGCCATGGAGCTGTTCAGGCAGGCCGCGTCGTACATTTGGCCCGCGACGTGAGCCACCCCAAGGGAGTGCGCGAAACGGGAGTGTTCCGCACCGTGGAACACAAGGTTGAGGACGCCGTTCTGCCGAATGCCGCGCAATCGCTGGAAGGTCTCGTTGTCGACAATCTCCCGAATGAGAGAGTGCATGTTGCCAGCTTCGTTGCGCGCAAACGCAATGTCCCCGTGCACGGGGTCTCGAAAAATGTAGGGCCTTGCGAGGTTGGAACCGCCCGATGTCATTGCTTGCCTTGTAACATCCGCCGCGTGCCGATCCCAAGATTGCGGCGCCGATGTCCACGCGGGCTGGCTGCTTCAATTTTGGGGCCGATGGATGGATAGTACGGGCCGTGTTGTGCCTTGTGACTGCGACCGATCCCGGCTGGGCTGAGCGAGCCGTTGATGAACTTCCGCTGCTGCTCGCCGATCACGCGCACTGCGAGATGAAGGCCGCTTCGAACGCGTTGTCGCTCGCCGCGCGGCTGCCGGAACATCCATCGATCTGCCGAACGCTGGTGGCGCTCGCCAAAGAGGAGCTTGAGCACTACGACGCGGTGCTTGCGGAGTTGGAGCGGCGGCAGATTCATCTGCCGCCGCCCGCTGTGGATTCGTATGCGGCCGACCTTCGCGCCGCGGCGCGGCGCGAAGGTCGGCCGTCGCTCCAAGAAGCGCTCACGGATCGATTTTTGGTGGCTGCGCTCATTGAGGCGCGGAGTTGCGAGCGGCTGAGCTTGATTGCGAAGGCGCTCGCAACGCGCGGCGAAACGGCGCTCGCATTGTTCTACGACGATTTGTTCGCTTCCGAAGCGCGGCACTACACAACGTTTGTGGATCTCGCGATTGCGCTTTCAGGCGATGAGCCCAGAGTGCGCGCGCGGCTCAACTCGCTGGCCGCGGCTGAAGGCGCGATCGCCGCGCGGCTCGGCCACCTTCCGGCGGTGCACGGTTGAGATGATCACGTCGCTTTTTGATCTGGATCGCGTGGTGCAGGAGGCGAGCGTGCGCCTCGCGAACGCGAGGCGCACGCTCGCCGTCGCTTCGTTTTCCCCCGAGGCCGATCCGCCGGACAATCCGCTTGCACGCTTTCGGTCGACGCTTCTCAAAGCCACGCTCGACGAACTCAAGGCGGTGCCCGATCCGCTGCTCGGCCCCGCGCTCGCCCCGCACCTGGGCCGGCTGATCTTGGATCGCGTGCTTTGGGATCACGAAGCGGCGATGGCTCGGTCGTGGGCAACGCCTTGTGTACACATTCCCGATGGGCTGACATTGCCGGCATTGCCCAAAGAGGTGCTCGCCGACAGGCGCGCTTCGATCATCACGCCGCGGCAGGCGCTGTGTGTGTTGCTTGTGGATCCAGAGGATGTGAGACGCCGACAGATTGCCGAGGCGTTCGCGCGCGCCGCGCGCGGTCACCTCCGCGACCCGGCCCTTGTGTACGCAGAGCGGCGAGGCCGAGCTGCGGCGCAGCTCGGCCTCGCCTTGGACTCAATCGATTTGCCGGCGCCCGCTTCAGCGGTGGATGCAGCGGCAGTGGACTTTTTGGCGGCGACGGCTCCGATCGCGGAGCGCTTCGCTCCGTGGGACAAGGCGCTTTTCAGCTCGATGGCGCACGGGGCTGTGGGCGGTTGGCCGGCTCACCTTTCGCCGAGGTGGGTGATGGAGGTGTTCGCCGGGACGGATCTCGGGCGTCCCGGTGCAATTGTGTACGCACGGCTTCCAAGCGCTCTCGGCGGAATGTCGTTTGCGCGGGCGCTCGGCGCATTTGGTGAGGCGTTTGGTGAAGCGAACCTTCCGCGGTCGGCGCCGTTTGCGATCGCGCGCCCCGTTGTGGATCTGCGGGCGCTTCGCATCGGGATGGTGTTTGCGTTGCTCGTTGGGGAGCAGGTGTTCGCGCGCCGGACCTTGGCCCTTGGCCAAGGTCCGGCGCGCGAACACGCCCGCACGTTTGCGAGGGCGTGGGGTGCGCACGGCCGCGGCTTCGCCGCGGCCGCGCGCACCCACCCCGCCCTCTTTCCCCCGCGCGACAACTTGGAAGATCGCTTTTGCGAATTCACCACGCAGGCTTGGGGTGAACCGCTTCCAGGCGCGTTGGCCGGGTATTGCCGCGCCTCGATCGAGCGCCCGGCCCGCGCTTCGCGGCGCTTTTGCTTGCCGCGCTCGATCGCGAAAGCTTGATCGAGCGCTTCGACGAAGATTGGTACAAAAACCCTCGCGCTGCGGAGGCGTTGCGCGCGCTCGCAAATGAGCCGACAGCGCCGGTGACCGAGGAGCTTCTAAAGCGAGGGGCCGCCGCGCTGGGGCGTTTCCTTGTTGAAAACGCTTCGTAGCTCGGTCAACGCGACGGCGGCGGGGCCTATGCATCTCGACACCAGCACTGTCACGATGCGCCGCCGCCCGTAAAAAAAGATCACCCCGCAGGGATCCAGATGCGGAAGCGAAGCGGCCATACGTGTACACACGCCTGCACCCCCCGCGGCCGTGCCCAATTTGGCTTGGAAACGCGAGGCCGCGGTCAGACGAGGTTAGATCCAGCGCTTTGGAGTGAGCCGTTGTGAGCGCTCGCGCGGCTGGGATACCTTCGAGGTGTGAGCCAAAAATACGGGATTCCGCTTTCGGACCTGCCGTCGCATTGTTTGGATGCGGTGGACGCGGCGGAGCGAACGCGGGCGCGAACGTTGATCGTTCGAGGGGCGCAGGCCGTCGCGGCAATTGTGTCCATGGCCGACTTTGATCAGATCGATCCGCCGGATCCGGGCGCGTCGGGGCACGATCCGCTGCTCGCTTTGTGCGGAGCGTGTCGGCACGACGAACTTGTCGATTCGTTCATTTCGGATCTGAACCAGACCACGTTGTGGACGGCGGGGCGAACGCCGATTCCCGACAATCGCGGACCCAAAACCGCGCCGGCGGGCTCGCCGCCGCGTCCTGCAACGCGTCGATAAGAGGATCTTGTGGCCTACCTGCTCGATACAAGCACGCTGCTTGAAGTGTTGCGTTCGGTTCCGTCGCGATCGCTCGTTCGAAGGCTGACAACCGTCTCCACGCGCGAGCGTTGGACGAGCGTGATCTCGGTGAGTCAGATCTTGATCGCGGCGCGCGCAGCTCACAATCCAAAGCTCATGCAAGATGTTGTGCGGCTGGTTTCGGCGGTGAAAGTCGCGCCTTTTGATCTGATCGCGGCGCAGACGTTTGCAAAGTTGCGCGCGACGGTGGCGACCGATGCCGACACGGACGATGTGATGATCGCGGCGATTGCACTCGCGAACGACTTCACGTTGGTGACGCGGCGTACACAAGTGTTTCAGCGGTACCCGCACCTGCGGCTTGAAGACTGGACAGTCTGAGAAGTGTTCTGTCCGTTTTTTTGGGCCGCCTTCAAAGCGCATTACCAAGTGTACACATTAGGCGGGCGATTCGCCAAACCGCTGCCGCGCGCCATTGCTCTCCTCGCAACTGAGCGAGTGACCTGTGCGCGATCGAGAGTTGCGACGGGGCCCCACGCGCCACCGCCCTTTGTGCGACTGAGCGAGTGCCCCGCGCGCGGACGAGCAGTGCGCACACGGGCCCGGAAGCGAACTGTTAACTTGACAGTGCACCGCGCACAAACCGCTTCCGATGGCGCCATCTAGATCGGAGCACTACTGTTAACTTGACACTAAAGCGCCCCGGGGCAGCAAACGCTCTGACGGCCCCCCCGCGGCGCGCGCAGTGCCGAAGGCCGAGCACGACGCTTGGGGGGGCGGCGCATGTGTACACATGCGCCCAAGGGGGCACCGAACTCTCACGCCGTCGCTCGTGCCCTGCGCGCGTTCGAGCGGTGTGGTTTGGGCCCCACCTCTTTTTGACAGGGAGCGAGTGCCCTGCGCGCGGACGAGCGCAGAATGGGGGGACCATCGTGTTCGAGCGGTGCGGTTTTGGGCCCCACCTCTTTTTGACAGGGAGCGAGTGCCCTGCGCGCGGACGAGCGCAGAATGGGGGGACCATCGTGTTCGAGCGGTGCGGTTTGGGCCCCACCTCTTTTTGACAGGGAGCGAGTGCCCTGCGCGCGGACGAGCGCAGAATGGGGGGACCATCGTGTTCGAGCGGTGCGGTTTGGGCCCCACCTCTTTTTGACAGGGAGCGAGTGACGTGTGCGCGTTCGAGCGGTGCGGTTTGGGCCCCACCTCTTTTTGACAGGGAGCGAGTGCCCTGCGCGCGGACGAGCGCAGAATGGGGGGACCATCGTGTTCGAGCGGAGATGAGGGGTAGGGGCCCCTCAGCCCGCGAGTTGGGTGGGCCCCATTCTGCGCGAGACGCGCGCAGGGCACGAGCGATCCGCGCAACGTTTACGTCGAGCTGTTCTGCGTCCGATCGCGCTTCCACAGAGCACAGGCACGTGGTAGACGCCCCCGCCAAACCAGGGCCCACCCATGTCAGGTGCTCTTCTTTCATCAAAGCTGTTTGCGTCCGGCGGCGACATCGTTGTCGACTTCGATTTTTCGTTCCTGGCGCAATGCGTGCTCTTCACGTTTTTCGTCATCCTGCTGAAGCCGCTTCTCTTCGATCCCCTGATGAAGGTGTTCGAAGAGCGCGAAAAGCGCATCGACGGCGCCAAAGCCGAAGCGCGCGAAATGGACAAGCAGGCGGCCGATCTCTTGACCGAATACGAAGCGGAGATGGAGAAAATCCGTCGTGAAGCTTCGCGTGAGCGGGAAGAGTTGCGGGCTGAAACCGCGCGAGTTGAAGCGCAGATCATGGCGGAAGCGCGCGCGGAGGCGGCAAAGATTCTTGAAGCCGGCAAAGCGCGGATTGATGCCGAGGTTGAAACGCTTCGCAAAGAACTCGATAAACAAACGCCCGCGCTCGCGGCTGAAATTGCGTCGCGAGTGATCGGTCGGGAGGTTTCGCAGTGACCTCAAAGGCGAAGATCGCGTCGCTGTTCGCAGCGATTTGCGTGCTCGTGGGGCTCGCATCGGTGAGCGCGCTGTCGTTTGCGCAGCAGCCGGGCGACAAAGATCCTCACAAGTTGCCGCTCGGTGAAATGCAGCCGGGTCAGCCGGGAATGCAGCCTCGTCCGGTTCCGCGGCCGGGAATGCAGCCGGGCAATCGGCCGGGAATGCCGCCCGGAATGCCCCCGGGAACGCGTCCGCAACCGCAACCGGTGAAACCGCCTCCGCCCGCGGATCACGGCGGTCATGGGGCCGGCGGTCACTGTCCGGGTCACGGGCCGATGGACAGCCCGCACGCGCCCAACTGGTGGCAGGGGATCATCGGCGTCAACAACGACAAGGCCCAGTTCGCCAAAGACGATCACGGGCACTTTCACCGAACCGACGGTGCGTTGACACAACTCTTGTGGCGCTACGAAAACGCCAAAGATGAGTGCGATCCGAAGAATCAGCCGCCGCCCTTTTTGGCAAGTGTACTCAACTTCGGGCTGCTCGCGTTCGTGATCTACCGCTTCGGGAAAAAGCCGCTCTCCGAAGCGTTGGCAAACCGCAAGAAGACGTTGATGCAGGAGATCGACAACGCGACCCGCATCAAGACCGAGGCGGAAGCGCGGCTCGAAGACTACGAAGACAAGCTCCAAAATCTCGACGATGCGCTGGAGCAAATGAAGAAAGATTTCGCTCAGCAGAGCGAAACCGAGCGCAAACACATTTTGGCCGAGGCTGAAGAGCGACGTGTACGCATGAAGCGCGACGTGGAGTTCAGGCTCGCGCAGGAAGAAAAAGCTGCAAAACAGCGGCTTTTGCAAGAGGCTGTCGAACGCGCTGTGGCGGCGGCCGAAGAGATCTTGAAGAAGAAGGTCCAAGCAAACGATCACGATCGTTTGGCGGACGACTACCTTTCGGGCCTCGACGCTTCTTGGAAGGGTGAAGCCACGGCTTCGCGAGATCTCGGAGGTGCGGCGTGAGCTACGAAGCGATCGCGCGGCGCTACGCGCAGGCGGTGTTTGAACTCGGCAAAGAGAGCGGGCAGCTCGGCGCGGTTTTAAAGCAGCTCACCGCGCTTGCCGAAGTGCTGTCGGGGAGTGAAGAGCTTCGCGCTGTGCTCGGCAATCCACTCGTGGACGACGCCTCGAAAGAAGCGATCTTAATCGAGGTGAGCGGGCGGCTCGGCTCCAACGAAACGGCCACGCGCGCGCTGCGTGTGCTGGCTCAAAACGGACGCTTGATGGCGCTTCCCGACATTGCTCGGGTGCTTGCGCGCCTTGCGGATGAAGATTCAAGAACGCTTCGCGCCACGGTCACGAGCGCGGCGGCGCTGTCCGACTCTTACCGGTCGAAGCTGCGCGCCGAGCTTGAAAAGGTGACGGGGCAAAAAGTGGAAATGGTCACGCGCGTCGACGCCGGCTTAATCGCCGGTGTGGTCGTGCAGATCGGTGACCGAGTTATCGACGGCAGTGCGCGCGCGAAGCTTCAGCGCTTCCGCGAGGGCTTGACCCAAAATTGATCTCGAATTTCGGCGGTGGCGCTTTGAGAGCCTCCGCCTTGCCTGACCACCGGGCGCGATAAGGACCACGGACATGCAGCTTCGAGCCGAAGAGATTTCTCAGATCATCAAGAAGCAGATCCAAAACATCGACAAGGCCGCGCAGGTGACCGAAACCGGCACGGTGCTTCAGGTCGGCGACGGCATCGCGCGTGTGCACGGTCTGTCGCGCGCCATGGCCGGTGAGCTTGTCGAGTTGATGGGCGGCGGCGGTCAGAGCCTTTACGGCCTGGTGCTCAACCTTGAACAAGACAACGTCGGCTGCGCCATCTTCGGCGACGCGAGCGCCATCAAAGAAGGCGACACGGTAAAGCGCACCGGACGCATCATGGACGTGCCCGTGGGTGAAGCCACCGTGGGCCGCGTGGTCAACTCGCTCGGTTTGCCCATCGACGGCAAAGGGCCGATCGAAACCAAAGATCGCCGCCGCGTGGAGATCAAGGCGCCGGGCATTATCCGCCGCCAGCCGGTCACCGAGCCCATGCAAACGGGCATCAAGGCCAT
This sequence comes from Polyangiaceae bacterium, assembly GCA_016712345.1. Classification (GTDB taxonomy): domain Bacteria; phylum Myxococcota_A; class Polyangia; order Polyangiales; family Polyangiaceae; genus JADJRH01. Next base: position 3,713,379 of record JADJRH010000001.1, on the reverse strand, counting down.
CGACGGCATGATCCCGATCGGTCGCGGTCAGCGCGAACTCATCATCGGTGACCGTCAAACGGGCAAAACCGCGGTCGCCATCGACACGATCATCAACCAAAAAGGCAAAAACGTTTTCTGCGTGTACGTGGCCATCGGCCAAAAGCAGTCAACGGTGCGCCAGGTTGTCGACAAGCTCGAACAGTTCGGCGCCATGGAGTACACAACGGTCGTTGCGTCCACCGCGAGCGAGTCGGCGCCGCTTCAGTTCATCGCGCCGTATTCGGGCGTGACGATGGGCGAATATTTCCGCGACACCGGACGCCACGCGCTCTGCATCTACGACGACCTTTCAAAGCAGGCCGTTGCGTACCGTCAGTTGTCGCTGCTCCTTCGCCGCCCGCCGGGTCGTGAAGCGTACCCCGGTGACGTTTTTTATCTTCACTCGCGCCTTCTCGAACGCGCGGCCAAGCTCGCCGACATTTTCTACGTCGTGAAGAAAGGCACCGAGATCAAAGCCGGTGACTTTGACTTCAAGGGCGTTGATGGGCACCAGCACATGGGCGCGCACGGCATGAGCGAGGCGAAAGACAGCGTTTACGAAATCCTCGACAAAGACACTTTCACCAAGTGGAAGGAAATCCGCGAGGAAAAGAAGAAAGAGGCCGAGGCGAAAAAGCTCGAAGAGAAGCTCGCCGACAAGTTCAAGGCGAGTGAGTACACCATTGCGAAGCAGCCGCACTCGGGTGGTTCGCTCACGGCGCTTCCGGTCATTGAAACGCAGGCCGGTGACGTGTCGGCGTACATCCCCACGAACGTGATCTCGATCACCGACGGTCAGATCTTCTTGGAATCGGACCTCTTCTACTCCGGTGTTCGCCCGGCCATCAACGTGGGTATCTCCGTGAGCCGCGTCGGTGGCAACGCGCAGATCAAGGCGATGAAGCAGGTCGCCGGCTCGCTGCGCCTCGCTCTCGCTCAGTACCGCGAGATGGCGGCGTTCGCGCAGTTCGCTTCGGACCTCGACTCAAAAACGCGCGCTCAGCTCGACCGCGGCGCTCGCCTCGTTGAGATCTTGAAGCAGGGCCAATACGTGCCGCTCCCCGTCGAAAAGCAGGTGCTCATGATCTACACGGGCACCAACGGCTTCCTCGACGATCTGCCCGTGAGTTCGCTCAAGACGTTTGAAGACGAGTTCTACAAATTCGTAGAGAGCAAACACGCGGACATTCTCAAAGAGATCATCGAGAAGAAAACGCTCAGCGATGACCTCAAAGCCCGCATGAACAAGGCGATTGAAGCCTTCAAGAAGAAGTTCGTTCCGACCACGGCGCCCGTTGCAGAAGCCGACGCCGACGAGAGCGAAGAAGACGAGAAGGAAGAGTAAGAGCCGTGCCCTCGCTCAAGGCGATTCGAAAGCGCATCTTCAGCGTTAAAAGCACGCAGAAGATCACGCGCGCCATGAAGATGGTGGCCGGTGCGCGCCTGAACCGCGCGCAGCAGCGCATCACCGATTTGCGGCCCTACGCCGTAAAAACGCAGGAGCTTCTTTCGCAGATCACGGCATCGGCGCTCGCGGCGATGCCTGCGGAAGAGCCCGAAAACGCGCAGGCGGGTGCCGCAGAAGGTGAAGGCGCGGCCCCCGATTTGTCGGCGTTGCTTGGTGAAAAGCCGCCGCATCCGCTCCTTGTGAGGCGCGCTGAAAAGCGTGTGCTCCTTGTGGTGCTCACAAGTGATCGCGGCCTCTGCGGTGCGTTCAACACGAACATTAACAAGCGCGCCGAGCGCGAGTGGCGCTCACGCACCGAGCAGGGTCAAGAAGTGAAAATGATCCTGATCGGCCGCAAAGGGCGCGACTACTTCACGCGGCGCAACGCTCCCGTGCTCGAATTTTTGCCCGGCGTTTGGGACAACCTTTCGCTCGAAACAGCACAAAACGTAGGCAAAAAGGTGCTCGCACCGTTTACCGCGGGCGACGCGGATGCGATCTACTTTGTGTACAACGAGTTTAAGAGCGCCATGACTCAGCGGGTCACTGTGGAGCGTTTGCTTCCGGTGGCCGAGCCGGCCGGGAGCGAACCCACGGCCGATGAAATCGCGCGGACGAACGAGTTTCTTTTTGAGCCCAACAAAGAAGCTCTCCTCGATCGGCTGATGCCCATGTACGTGGACGTTTCGGTGCTTCGCGGCCTGTATGAATCGATGGCCAGCGAACTCGGAGCGCGTATGACGGCCATGGACGCCGCTACCAAAAACGCCAAAGAAATGGTGGAGCGCCTCACGCTCCAATACAACCGAGCCCGTCAAGCCGCGATCACCAAAGAACTCATGGAGATCATCGGCGGCAGCGAAGCCCTCAAAGAGTAGCCGCTCAAAAGACACCAGCCACCTAGGTGGCTGGTGTTTTTCTACTGCGCGCCCCGCTGACGCGTCCTCGCTGCGCTTCCGGTGCTCAAATACACAGAGTATGTTCCGCTCCGGGTCTCGCTCGGACGCGTGATCGGGGCTGCTCGTGACGAAAAACACCAGCCACCTGGCCGCATGCCGTTCACCAGCGCTGGTGAACGCGATTACCAGCGCTGGTGAACCAAAATCCCTTCCATTTAAGCCATTTCGTGATCGCCTCGTCGGTGATGTACACACGCGAGGCCCCCCCTCCGCCACACAGTCCTGGGTGGCGTGGCCGGTCGTTGCGTGGCTATTGTGTACTCAGCTCTTTTTGATCACAGCGCGCAGCCGCTCTGCAACGGTCCTCAAGATCTTGAGCCTCGCGTGCCGCTTGTCGTTGGCCTCCACGAGAGTCCAGGGTGCCTGCGCCGTGCTTGTGCGATCGATCATGTCGCAAACAGCGTCTTGGTAAGCCTCCCACTTGTCGCGGTTTCGCCAGTCTTCAGCCGTGATTTTAAACCGCTTAAAGCCTGTGGCCTCGCGCTCTTGAAAGCGTTTGAGCTGCTCTTCCTTTGAGATTTGAAGCCAAAACTTGTGCACCACAATGTTGTGCGCCACGAGTTCTTCTTCAAAGTCGTTGATCTCGCCGTACGCGCGCATAAACGCGCTCTCCGAGCAAAACCCTTCCACCCGTTCTACGAGCACGCGCCCGTACCACGATCGATCAAAGATCGCGAACTTGCCCCGCCGTGGAATGTGCCTCCAAAACCGCCACAGATAGGGCTGAGCGCGCTCTTCTTCGGTGGGCGCCGCCACCGGTACAACGCGGTAGAGGCGAGCGTCGAGCGCCCCTGTGATGCGCCGAATGGCGCCTCCTTTCCAGCCGCGTCGGCCCCTTCAAACGCAAGCACCACACCCGTGCGCTTAAACGCCGGATCGCGCGTCAGGATCGTCAGCTCGCGCGAGATCGCATCGAGTTCTTTTTCGTACGTTTCATCGTCCACGCTTTTCGTGAGATCGAGCGCGCCGAGAACGTTGAGCCCATCCATCGATTTTACGAACGGAGGCGCTTTTGCCCCCACAACCACTTCATCCTTTGCGTCGACGCGCGCCCGTATCGCATCGAGCACCGTGCGCGCCGCCGTGAGCGATCGGTACCGGTTGTCGGACCCGTCAATCACATGCCAGGGCGCAAACCCGGTGCTCGTTTCGCGGAGCACGTGTTCGCTCACGCGCCGAAACTTGTCGTAGAGATCAAAGTGCTTCCAGTCGGTTTCGCTCACGCGCCACCGCGTTTTCGACGACTTTTGAAGCTCTGTGAGCCTCTCTTTTTGAGTGGCCTTCGACAGGTGAAACCAAAACTTTAAGAGCAGCGCGCCTTCATTCGCGAGCATTTGCTCAAAGTGGAGAATTTGCTCAATGCTGCGCGAAAGCGCGCCGTCTTTGGTTTCACCGTACACCCGCCGAACGATCGGCATTGTGTACCACGAGCCCATAAAAATCCCGACTTTGCCCTTGGGAGGAAGAGCGCGCCAAAACCTCCACATGGTTGGGCGCTCACGTTCTTCGTCACTCTCCGCATCGAGAGCAAACGTGTGAATGTGCCGCGGATCCATCCACGCGTTGAGAAGGTTTAAGACTTCACCTTTGCCGGCGCCGTCCACCCCGCCGATCAAAATCACAACGGGAAAACGCGCCGCTTTGGCGAGATCGTATTGAGCGTCGAGCAGCGCTTCACGCACGCGCGGCGCTTCTTCGGCGTACCGTTCTTTGGGGATTTTGTGACCCAGTTCTGCCGACTCGAACATGGGCCCAGTTTACGCCTGTGGGCGCATTTGGGCGCATCGGCGACGCGAAGAAAGTGCGGGTGTGTGTACACTACACGCTGGTTCGCAGCTTTGCTTTTTGCGCGGCGCGTTTGAGTGCCAGGTCGATCAACTTCGCGACAAGCTTTTCGCCCGGAACGCCGCTCGCCGCCCACAGCTTGGGGTACATCGAGATCGCCGTGAACCCCGGCAGCGTGTTGATCTCGTTCACATAAAATTGACCACTTTTGTCCAAGAACAAATCCACGCGCGCCAGGCCCGAACCTTCGAGCGCTGCAAACGTTTTGAGCGCCAGCGACTGCACGTGCGCCATTTGCTCCGCGCTCAGATCAGCCGGAACGCGCGTCGTGACCCCGTGTTCGTCGATGTACTTTGCGGCGTACGAATAGAAGCCGTCTTGATGATCGACAACGATCTCGCCGGCAATGCTCGCGTGGGCTTCGTCGTCGTCGCCGAGCACCGCACACTCGATTTCGCGGGGGTGATCGAGCCCACCTTCCACAACCACCTTGAGATCCAGCTCAAACGCGTGATCGATCGCCGCGCCCAAATCGTCGCCGCGCTTCACCCTCGTCACGCCCACCGACGAACCGAGATTGGCCGGCTTCACAAACACCACATCACCGAGATCCGCACACGAAGCGATCGCCGCCGCGCGATTGCGATCCCAAGCCGAACGCCGAATCACCACGTGCGGCACCATCGGCAGACCCGCGTCTTTGAGCAAACGCTTCATCACGTCTTTGTCCATGCCCACCGCGGAACCGAGAACCCCCGAACCCACGTAAGGTACACCTGCGAGTTCGAGCAGACCTTGCACCGTGCCGTCTTCACCCATCGGCCCGTGCAGCACCGGGAACACCACATCGATCGATCGCTTTTCACCGCTTCCGATCGCAAGGGACACATTCCCTGTCGACGACGGGTGCGTGGCGAGCGCCACGTCGGGCGCCGACTGATTCAATTTTTGAAGGCGCGGATCACGCGTTGCTCCGAGCAGCAGCGCCTCTTGTTGGAGCAGCCATCGACCGTCTTTGTCGATGCCGATCAGGATTGGTTCAAACCGGTTGCGATCGAGCATTTCGACAACGAAACGCGCCGACAAAAGCGAGATTTCGTGCTCCGCCGATCGACCCCCGAAAAGCACCGCGACCCGAAGTTTGCTGCTCGACATGGGCGGAACTTACGCCTCTAGCCCGGATTATTCACGAAGACTCCGCGCGAGAGGGTCCGAACCCGCGCTGCAAAGGCCGTACGGCGGTGCTCAGGCACTCCAACGTACAAAAGTACGTTTCCGGCCCTGCGCTCCGGCGTGCGGCCTTTTCGCTGCGGGTTGGGCCCTTCGCGCAATCGCTTCATGAATAATCCGGGCTGGCGCACCGGGTCAAAAAAGCTGCGACTCACACTCTCGGTCAGCGCGCAACTTCAAAGAAGTAGCGAAGGCGCTTGATCGGAATGCGCGCGAGCACGTGGCCGTCGGGCAACACAATGTTCGCTTTGTCACCGGCGACGGTTGTCACTTCAACCTTGGATCCGCGCGTGATGGTGACTTTTGAAAGCTCACAGTCGCCGCGGGCAACGAGCGTGGCGCCCGCTTTGATCGGCGCCTCTTCGTCGGCAAACGCGGCCGAAGGTGCTGCGAGCGTTGGAACCGCTGCGACGGTCACGGCAAACGCCGCCATCACAAGAGCAGCGCGCACGGAGCGACGAGATCGAGCGAACAACCGCATCTAAGAAAAAGGCTACGCCCCGACTTGTTATTCCGTCATCGCCAATCGTCGGCCCCGAATACGATAGGTAGGACATTAGCCCACACACCCCATCGCAACGTGGTCTGTGGCTGATGCAGCTATCAACGCGCGGGCCGCCAAACCTCTCAGCGGAGGGGCTTTTTTCTGGAGCCTTCAGCCACACGCGGGCCGCCAACCGCCCAGCGCGCGCTCCACAAAATCAAGCCGATCTTGGCCCCAAAACAGCAAGTCACCCACAAAGAACGTCGGCGCGCCGAAGGCCCCTCGCGTCGACGCTTCTTGAGTGGCGTCCCGCAGCGCCGTTTTGAGCGCTTCATCTTGTGTACGCATCACAAGCGCCTGCCCATCGTGACCGAGCAACGAAGCGATCTCGGCGAGGACGCCGTTGTCTGAAATGTCGCGATCCTCGGACCAATACGCTCGCATCACCGCGTGAATAAACGGCGCGCGATCCCCTTCTGCGAGCGCCAATGTCATGCGCAGCGGCTTGACGGTGTTCATTGGAAAACGCGACGGAAACTTGATCCGTGCACCAAAGCGAGCCGCCCATCGAAACATGTCGTCGCCCGAGTGCTTTCGCTTCGGCGCGGGCATTTCAAACAAAGGCACGTTGGGTGTACCCACCGCCTGAAACAAACCGCCCAGCAAAAAGGGCCTCCACACGAGTTTTGCGCGGGCGCGTTTTGCCACCTCTTCAACGCGCTCCGACGCGAGGTACGCAAACGGTGACGAAAAATCGAAGAAAAATTCCAGCGTGTACACACTGTCTTTTTCGGCCGGTTTCACCGCATTGGGCAGCGTTTTTCCCGACAGCATCTCTTCAACAAGAGCGAGCCTGTCCTGGCCCCAATAAAGTTCCGTCGCATCGCTCACACCCGGCTCATCGCGCATCGTCGCCACAAACGCCGGCGCGCCGAACACTCCCGCGGCAATCGCTTCATCCGTCGCTTTTCGAAGGGCTTCTTTGATCTCCGGCGTTTCGGCTTTTTCGAGCAACGCCGCACCGTCGAATCCCGCTCGATCGAGCGACTCTTTCACCACCTCGGGCTTGGAAACGTCGAGCCCTTCCGCCCAATACGTTGTGTACAAAGCGGTGGCCGCGCGTTCAATGTCGCGCGAGGCCAAGATCGCGCGCAGTGCGAGCACCGTTCGATTGGGGTGCGTCGGCGGCATTTTGAAAGGTACACCCCACCACTCGGCCCACCTGTGCATGTCGAGCAGATTGTGGCGCGCTTTGTTCATCGGCATGTGTACACCCGGCTGATCCGGCGTACCAATGGCCCGAAACACGCCGCCGAGCAAAAACGGCTTCCACGTGACGGTGGCACCGTGTTTGGTGATCGCCTCGTTGACGCGGTGATGTGCCAGGTACGCGTACGGGCACGACAGGTCGAAATAGAAGTCGACGTGTTTCATCCACCGGAGTGTACACCCGAAGGCCTCGTCAGTCCTGGCCGGTCTTCCACGTGATCGTCGGGCGCCCCGCCCCTGCGGGGCGAGCGCAGCGAGCATCCGCAGTTGGGAGGGGGGCGCGCGGCGTGCCGCGCGCCGGGGTGGGCAGCAAGTGTGGGGAGTGAAAGATCTCTGCGCGCTGATGAGTACACAACGGCGCGCCGTTTAAACGAGGCGGGATTTACAGCGCTTCGACCGATTTGAGCATTTCGGAAACGAACGTGGTTCGCGGCCTCAGGAGCACGGTTCGGAAGCCTTTGGGGCGCACTTTGAGAACGAAGCCGGTGGTGCCGGCGACGCCCGATTGAAGCGGGTCGTCCTCGAATGTGTACCCATAGTTCTTGTCGGACTTGGCGTCTTTCACGGTGGTTTCGTCGGCCAAAGCCGGTGCCGCCACCAATAACGAAACAAATACGCTCGCGATCGTGAGCATCTTCTTCATGGTCGTCTCCTTCGCGTGCCGAGGCCCAATGCCCCGGCACGAGCCACGCACCGAACTCCGTCGGTCAACCCTGTGAGACCTGCGGCGCCTACTCGCGACGAAGCGCAACGCGCGCTGGACTCATTTCGTACGACACGCGGGGCGTCGTTCGCTTGGGCAGAATTTTTGGGCGGCGCTGGAGTTGGCGCTTCAGGTTCTCTGCATGGAGTGCTGTGGCGACAGCGGCCAAGACGAAAACGTGAGATTTGGGACTAGTACCGCGATTCAATCAACCCGATGGGTTGATTGCCGCTGCTTCGCAGCGCTCGAAATCGCGGTACTAGTTTTGTTTCCGTGGGGCATTCGCCCCACACCCCGGCCGCGCAGGCGCGGCCCTAGTGCACCGAGTTGATAAAGCAACGAACCCTTGCTGCAATTCATCTGAACCCATCAGTTCTACGGAATCGGTGCACTAGAGCGACTTGCGGGCTGTGTACACAAGCGACTGAATCTGCGCGTGCGCTTCGGCTTGGAGGGCGGGGGCATCGCGATCGGCCACAGGGATAGGTTCACCCACAACGAGAGCGGCGCGCGTTTTGGGTTCACCCGCGACGCGTTTCATGTGCGCTCCGAACGTTTCGTTGCCGAAGGTGGCGTGTTCGTCGGCGTACGCAATGCCTACGGGGACAAGCTCGGCGCCGGTGCGTTTGGCAACGACAAATGCGCCGGGCCGAAACGGGCGCACTTCGTCGCCGGAGAAGGTGGTTCCTTCGGGAAAGACAAGGACGCCGCGGCCCGCTTCAACGGCTTTGACCATGGCTCCGGCGACGCGCGCGCCGCTGACGGTGCTTTCGCGATCGACGAAGAGCGTGCCGATGCGTTTGGCGAGGTAGCCGACGACGGGCCACTTGGCGAGATCGCCGCGGCTGACAATGCGAGCGTCGAGGAAAGCGAGGGCGACGAGGATGTCGAGAGCGGACCGGTGATTCATCACGAAGAGGCGGCCTTTGCCCTGGGCGTTGCGACCGGGGTACGCATGGCCTTCGCTCAGGTGGGGGCCTTGGCCGTGCACGTTGAAGCCGAAGATTTTGAGTTGTACGCGGCCGTATTGAACGACCCATTTGCGGAGGATTTCGTCGCGCGATGCGGCTCCGGCGACGGCGGCGTGGGCCTCAAACGCTGTGTACATCGCGGCGGTGGATCCGGCAAAAAGCGCGGCGCGCGCAGGCAAACGAAGGGGATCGATCACGGACATGACAGTGGACTTTGGCGGTGGCTTGAGGGGAAGGTGAAGCGCGGCACGATCCCGGCGCGTTTACCAGTTACCCAATTCACCGGACGATGTGTACACCCAAGCCGACGAACCCGTGAGCCTGTGTGTACACATTGCCGATGAACTTACGAACAATGCGCGACGCGGTGACTGGGCGAACGCGATGTGTTGAGCCGCGGCAAGCGCTTATTTGCGAGCGCGATCCTTGAAGAAGAGGGTCATGCCGAGCACGCCGCCGAGGGCGCCGAACGCGGTGTAGAAGATGGTTCCGACGACGAGCACGATGAGACCGCCGACAATGCCACCGGCGAGAAGGGGGCCCATGTTGCGAGCCACGTCGGGGGGCAGCGACTTGAGAGCGGCCATGTTGGCGCCGCCGGTGATGAGGTTGATGATCAATCCGAGGATGCCGGCGATGAGCCCGGTCACCACGCCGGAGATCGCGCCGGAAGTGGCCGCGTCACCGTTGTTGAGTTGCTCCTGCGGATTTTCTTTGAGGTACATCTGCACGCCGATGATCGAGCCGGCCATGCAGAGCAGGCAGAAGCAGCAATTGAGCATGTTGAGGAGCGGAATCGACGAGAGAACACCGCCGATGGCGCCGCCGATGGCCGCGGTTTTGAAAAACCGATTGGCACCGGTGGGCGCCGGGCCTTGCGGACCCGCGCCAAATCCACCGCCGGGCGGGCCGCCGTAGCCCATGCCGGGCGGGCCGCCTTGAGGCGGAGGAGCCCAACCGCCGGGTGCTCCGCCGGGGGGTGCTCCGTAGCCGCCGCCGGGAGGTGCGCCGCCGGGCGGGCCGCCGAATCCACCGCCGGGAGGTGCGCCGTAACCACCGCCGGGAGGTGCGCCGCCGGGAGGTGCGCCGCCGGGCGGGCCACCGAATCCACCGCCGGGAGGTGCTCCTGCAGGCGGGCCGCCGAATCCGCCACCAGGGGGTGGTGCGCCGCCAGGGGGCCCCCAGCCTCCACCGCCACCACCGGGAGGTCCACCATAGCCGCCGCCGTAGCCACCTTGCATGTCGCAAACTCCTTCTCGGTCGCCGCGCCGACCGTGTGTGTTCGCAGTCCTATTTGACCCGTGCCCGCACGGCAACCACGTTCGACAGGGAGCTTGCGTGAAACCGCGGCCCGCCGCAGCGAAACGCGTTGAAAATAAGGGGATTGAGCCGCGGTCAGGAAGGGTGCTGAAGGAGCCGAACCAACACGCTGTTCACGATGTCGGGGCTTGCGCTGCCTTTGGTTTCTTTCATGAGTTGGCCCACAAAAAAGCCGAGGAGAGCGGTTTTGCCGGCGAGGTACGCCGCCACTTGTTTGGGGTTTGCAGCGAGGATTTTTTCGGCAAGGGCAACGATGGCGGCTTCGTCGCGGAGCACGGCCATGTTGCGTTCGCGCACAATATCCGCGGGCATTTGCTGGGTGCCGGCCATGAGTGTGTACACTTCTTTGGCTTGTTTGCCGCTGATGGTTCCGTCGGCCGCGAGGCGCAAAAGGTCGGCAACTTGAGCGGCGGTGACGGGGAGGTCGGCGGTGAGGCCGGTGGTACGCACGTCGCGCAGCACTTCTGCCTGGATGAAGTTGGAGGTTTTGACGGGGTCGCCCGCGAGCGCGAGGGTCGCTTCAAAAAAAGCGGCCACGGCGGGATGGGCGGTGAGTACACCTGCGGCGTATGGGGTGAGGCCCAATTCTGACGCGTAGCGCGCACGTTTTTGCGCGGGCAACTCAGGGAGGTCGGCGCGGACGTTTGATGTGTACTCTTGCGAAACCAAAAGAGGCGGTAAATCCGGCTCGGGGAAGTAGCGGTAGCCGGCGTCGTTTTCTTTGTCGCGCATGCTGAACGTTTCGCGTTTGTCGGCGTTGTAGCCGCGCGTTTCCATGCGTACACGTTCACCGCGTTCGATCACGCGGATTTGGCGGTGGATCTCGCCGTCGATCGCGTCGGCGACGAACTTAAAGGAGGTGATGTTTTTCAGTTCGGTCCGAGTGCCGAGCGCGGTTGCGCCGCGTTTTCGAACCGAAACGTTGGCGTCGCAGCGAAAGCTGCCCTGTTCGAGATTGCCGTCGTTGGCGCCGAGGTAGATGAGGGTTTCGCGCAGGCGTTTGAGATATTCAGCCGCTTCAGCGGGCGAACGCAGATCGGGGTCGCCCACAATTTCGATCAGCGGGGTGCCGGCGCGATTGAGGTCGACAATGGATGAGCCGGCGGCGCCGTGTACACTTTTGCCGGCGTCTTCTTCAATGTGGATGCGGCGGATGTTGGCGCGCCGTGTGTACCCATCGATCTCCACGTCGAGAGCGCCGTGTTCAGCGAGCGGCGCGTCGTATTGGCTGATTTGGTAGCCCTTGGGGAGATCTGGATAAAAGTAGTTTTTGCGGGCGAAAATGCTCTTTTCGGCAATGGTGCAGCCGAGCGCGAGCGACGCGCGCACCGCCATTCGAAGCGCTTCAGCGTTGAGAACGGGGAGCGCACCCGGAAGGCCCAGGCACACCGGGCAGGTGTGGGTGTTGGGCGGGTCACCGAAGCTTGTGGAGCAGCCGCAGAAGAGCTTGGTGTGCGTGAGAAGCTGCACATGCACTTCGAGGCCGATCACCGGCTCGTAGTCGCTGTACGCAGTCATGTCTCAATGATGCTGGTCGCGGGAAATGCCCGGATGGCTTGGATCGCCCGGCTCATGGCGCGGGTTTTCGGTGAGGCGTTCTCCGTCGCGTCCGGTGAACGTCATGAGCAATTCTTTTTTGTAAATGAATTGATCGCGCGAGTCGTACGGGACGGGGTGGTGCCCGGTGTCCATGCGAATGGCGTCACACGGGCACGCTTCAACGCAGAAACCGCAGAAAACGCAGCGCAGCTCGTCGATCACGAAAGAGCCGGGGAAACGCTCGTAGCCGCGGCGGGCGTCGCCCACAGGGTACTCGGCCGGTTCGATATGGATGCACTGCGCGGGGCACGCGGTGGAGCAACAGAGGCATGCGACGCAACGGGGTGAACCGTCGTCGCGCAGAGTGAGCCTGTGTACACCTCGAAAGCGCTCGGGGTAGGGGCGCTTTTCTTCGGGGTACATGATGGTGGTGATGCCTTCACTGAGCGACTCAAGAACAGGGTCGGCTTTTTGGCCGAGCATCATCTCTTTGGTGTTCTTGAAGAAGTGCCGCATTGTGAGCCCGAGGCCTTTGAAGAACTCGGGCAAATACGCCTGAACTTGGGCCGTGCGAGCCGGTCGCGGAACAACTTTTCCGGCCGTGGGCTTTCCGGCGGGTTTCGTCCAGGGAGTGCTTTGCGTTTTTGCAGCCATGTCTTTGGGCTCCGATGAACTTAGGCCTGACGAGGGGCCATGCGTACACCGCCCGCGGCGGCGGCAAATTTTTGAGCGGTTGAGAGCAGAACTTTTTGGCGCTTCACAGGTTCAACAATGCCGAAGAAGAAGGCGAGAACGGCCGCGAGCATGCCCAGCGCGATGAGCGCCTGCGTCACGTCGGCAACCAGTGCGAGCGCCCCTTCTATGTCGGCGTGTCCGTTGACCGCGAGCACCACGATTGCGGTGACGAGCATGTTGCCGAGAGCGAGCGGCAAGAGGCGCGTCCAACCAAGCTTCATGAGTTGGTCGTAACGGAAACGCGGCAGCGTCCAGCGAATGAACACCTGGGCCCACGCCATGACGATGACCTTGGTGAAAAACGCGATCGCGCTGATCACAACCACGGCCACGTGATTCATCTTGTAGGTGAAAAGAACGTTGTCGCCGAAGGCCACGCGAATGCCATCGGGATCGAGGAAGGGCAGCGCGTATCCGCCGAAAAACAGCGTGACGAGGAGAATGCTGGAGGTGATGACCTCCACATATTCACCCGTCATGAACATGCCCCACTTCATGCCGGAGTACTCAACGAAGTAACCGGCAACGATCTCGCTTTCACCCTCTGGTTGATCGAACGGAACGCGCTTTGTCTCGGCCAGGAGAGCCACCAGAAACAACACGAACGCGCCGGGCTGAACGAAGATGCCCCATGTATGTGTACTCTGCCACTCAACCATCGGGCCGAGGCGAACAGATCCGTAGATCAGAAGCAGGCTGATGAGCGAAATGCCCATGGCCACTTCGTAGCTGACCATTTGGCTCGCCGCGCGAAGACCGCCGAGGAGCGACCACTTGTTATCACTTGCCCAACCCGCGATCGCCGCGCCGATCACGCCGGTGCCCGCCATCGCAAAGATGTACAGAATGCCAACGTTTAGATCTGCGATTTGAAGCGGAACAGCCGTGCCTTTGGGGCATTGAAATGTGCTTCCCATGGCGGGCATGACCGAGCCGATGTCGGCAAAGTCAAACCCGTTGTTGTTCAAGTCGCGGAAGCAGAGCGTGCGACCAAACGGAATGACGGCGCACGTAACGAGAACGGGAAACACCGAGAGAATCGGCGCGAGGCTGTGGAGGATTTTGTCGCCCTTGGGCGGAACAAAATCTTCTTTCCAGATCATCTTGATGGTGTCGGCGATCGCGTGAAGTGTACCCGCGAGGCGAATGCCCACTTTGCCCTCGGGAACCTTGGCGGCGGAGTAAATGCCGACGCAGGCAAAGATCAGCGCGAGAAGCCCGTTTGCAACGCGCGAAGCCATGGGCATTTGCGCGGCCGGCATGCCGCTCACAACCACAAACGCGACCACGTGGAATGCGAGGCCGGTGACGAGAATGGAGCGTGGTGTCCACGAGGCAACCAACTCATCAAGACCGTTGGCGGCGCCCTTTCGCCGAACCACGAAGCAGAGAACCATCAGGCTAAACCAGGTGACAAACACCGACGCTTGAAGCGCGAGGAGCGTTGACTCGGCCACACCGGCGGCGGGTACACCTTTCACGGCTGCGAAACCGGCGAACGTGGCGAAGATGCCGGGCGGCAACACGAAGAGGGCCTGCACCACAATTGAAGGCAGCGTCACCACAGCGCGGTTGGGACCCACGCGGTCTTGCACCATGGCGCCCTGACGACGATCTGCCCACGTGGCAATGGCCGCCATGTTGAGCAAAAAGCCCACCATGATGATGATTTTTACGAGGGCGACAACGACGACAACCAAGCTCATGAGGAACCTGCGCTACGCAAAACGTTGAGTCAGCTTGCCGGTGCCGCCGCCGCCGCGGCTGCGACGGGTTCGGCCGTGTGTACATCGGCTGGGCGTTTACCAAGCACCTCAGCCGGCATGGACGCTCGGAGGTCGGCGAGTTTTCGCCAGCCCGTTGCGTACCCAAGGGCTTTCCCCAGGTCGGCCACAAGCGACCAACCGGGGCGTGTTTCACCCATGGGTTTGAGTGCCTTTTCGCTCACCTGAGCGATGCCTTTTTGATTGATGTAGGTGCCTTCAACTTCGGTCCACGCGCACGCTGGGAGCACCACGCGTGCCGCTTGAGGCAGCGGGCCGTCGTGCGACGCGATCATCACGAAGCCGCGAAGCTTGGAGAGCGCGCTTTTCGCTTCTTTTGGATCGACCTCGACGTTGGCGCCGAGGCCGATGGCGAACCCGTATTTGCCGCTTTGAATGCCCGAAAGCAGGTCTGCGATGGGCCGAATGGTGGCGGTTTTTCCGTCACCCGACGCGCTCGAAACAAGCGCCATCACGCCGCGCGTATTTGGATTTTGTCCTCGGCCATCAGGATGGCGTCACCGCGCCCGAGCGGCTTGCCCGACACGAAAAAGTCGGTTGCGCCCACGTAGGTGCGCGCGAGCGTGAGCATCGCAAAGTTGTCTTCCACCGAGTGCTCGGCGGAGAGGATGACTGCAACGCGCTCAGGGTCGTCGCGAAGGCCTTGAAGCTGTTCTTTGGCGGCCGAAAGTGCTTCAGCGAGCGTTGCATCGTCGCCGCCCACGAGCGCACTGGTCTGCCGCTTTTCAGTGGCGTTTTTGTACGAGAGCATGCCCTCGTCGCACATCCAATATTTGTTGACTTCTTGGTTGTCGCGCGGCCGATGCCTGTAGGGCGTGTTGTTGCGCGGATCGTAGTCGAGGAACGCGTTGCACCCTGTGGCGCACCCTTGGCAAATCGTGCGAGCGCTGCGCAAAAACCACACGCGCGCTTTAAACCTGAAATCGGCCGAAGTGAGCGCGCCCACAGGGCACACGTGTTCGGTCATAAGCGTGTAGTCGTGATCCAACTCGCGACCGGGGGCGACCACCACCTCGCCCAAGTTGCCGCGTTCACGAATGCTCAAAACAGGGTCTTTTGCGATCTCGGCGGAAACGCGGACGCAACGTGTACACACGATACATCGCTCGGCGTCGTACACAATGGTGGGCCCAAACACCTGGCCTTTGGGCTTGTGAATGGGCTCCTCGTGCATTCGCTTGCTCTTCCGCGAATGTTCAAGCCAATAATCTTGAAGGCGGCATTCACCCGCTTGATCGCAGATAGGGCAATCGACCGGGTGGTTGAGAAGCAAAAGCTCCTGCACCGCGCCGCGCGCTTCATCCACGTGGGCGCTCGACTCCGAGAGGATCTCCATCCCCGGTGTACACTCTTGCTGGCACGCCGGCAGAAGCTTGGGCTTCTTTTGGGGCACGTATTCTTTTTTGGCCGGATCCCAGCGCAAAATGTCGAGCTGCATTGCCGGTCGCCCCGGAGGCGGCAGCACTTCAACAAGGCACATGCGGCAGTTGGCGGCCACCGATAGGCCGGGATGCCAGCAGTAGTGCGGAATATCGATCCCGGCTTTGTGAGCGGCTCGAATGATTGTGTCGCCCTTTTCGAACGGGATCTCGCGACCATCGAGCTTGATGGTCATCTTGGGCGGGGCTGTCGGCGCGGGGTTGGACATCGGATCTTTGTGGGTCAGAGGGGTGCTTGAGAGATCTCCAATTGCCTCATGCGATCTAGTGATCGCACTCGCCGCCGATCATGTTCATCGACCCGAAAGTCGGGATCACGTCGGGGATCATGGCGCCTTCAATGAGTTGCTGGAGGCCCGCCACCGCAGCAAAACACGGGGGCCGGATGCGCACGCGGTAGGGCGTGCCGCTGCCGTCGGACACGAGGTAAAACCCGAGTTCACCGTTGCCGGCCTCGGTGTACGAATAACACTCGCCCGCGGGCACTTTGACGCCCTCCATCACGATCTTGAAGTGCTGAATTGTGCCTTCAATCGTTGTGTACACTTCTTCTTTGGGCGGCAGCACAATGCGCGGATCGTCAATGTTGACGGGCCCGCTGTCGGGCATTTGATCGAGCACCTGCTCCAAGATCCGCACGCTTTGGCGAATTTCTTCTTGGCGGCACATAAACCGGTCGTAGTTGTCGCCCGCCGAGCCGACCGGAACATCAAACTCCATGCGGTCGTACACAAGGTACGGATGCGCGCGCCGCACGTCGTACGCCGCGCCCGTTGATCGAAGTGTGGGGCCCGTCCAACCGAGCGCGAACGCCGTTTCTTTGGAGACGCGCCCAACACCCTCAAGTCGATCGAGGAAGATGCGGTTTTTCAGGAGCAACTTTTCAGTTTCACCCACCATAAACAGAAGGCGCGGAAGACCCGATCGGACCATGTCTTTGAACATGGCGGTGGGCGGCCGAGCCATTCCACCGACGCGCCCAAAGCTGTGCGTTACGCGCGCGCCGGTTTCTTCTTCAAAAATGTCCCAAATGATTTCACGAGCGCGGGCGCAATAAAGAAACGGCGTGAACGCGCCGAGTTCCATGGCCATGGCGCCGTTGCAAACCAGGTGATCGCAGATGCGCGCAAGTTCACCGAGGGCCACGCGGTAGTACTGACAGCGCTCAGGGACGGTGACGCCCAACATCTTCTCAACAGCGAGCGCAAAGCCCACGTTGTTGAGCATCGGCGACACGTAGTTGAGCCGGTCAACGTACGGGAAACACTGCGTCCACGTGCCGCGTTCACACATTTTTTCAAAACCGCGGTGCAAATAGCCAATTTGCACGTCGGCTTTGGTGATTGTTTCGCCCGACAGCTCAAGAACAATTCGCACTGTGCCGTGCATGGCCGGGTGCGCCGGACCCATGTTGAGCTGCATGGGCTCGCTCGGCAGTTCGAGCGCACTCTCCTCCAGCTCTTCGTCCAACGGTTCCATTCAGTTCGCCTCTTCGTTGCGGCTAATGTCGTGCGTTTGTCGGCCGAAAGGCATGCCCTCATCGGCACCGAACGGCGCGAGTTTGTCGAGAACTCCCTCGCGATATTGAACGAGCGGTTGCGTCTGCTGCGCCGGATAATCTTTGCGAAGCGGGTGACCCTTAAACTCTTCGTACATCAAGATCCGACGAAGATCGGGATGGCCCACGAAACGCACGCCGAACATGTCGTAACACTCGCGCTCAAACCAATTGGCGCCCTCCCAAACCGGAACAAGCGACGCGATCTCAAGACCGTCTGCGTACTCATCACCAATGCGCGCTTTCATGCGGATCCGATGGCCTTTGTCGAACGACCGCAGGTGACACACCACCTCAAACCGAGGGTCGCGATCCGGGTAGTCGACCGCGGTGATGTCGGTGAACATGTTCATTGCGCACCGCGAATCGTCGCGGAGAAACTGCGCAACCTCACGCCAGGCCGAAGGCTCAACAACGGCGGTGTCATCGCCGAATTGCGACGACGTTTCGAGAATCTTTGAGCCGAACTGCGCTTTCAGCAGCTCCAACACTTTTTGGCTCATGCGCGTTCCTTCTTGCCGAGTTGCACAAGCGAATCGGCCCCCGCGAGCGCCACGTCGGAGCGAGGCTTCACGATCCCGGGCGTTCGATCCCCGCGGGCAATTTTGTCTTGAAGCAACAAAAGGCCGTCAATTACGCCTTCAGGGCGAGGCGGGCAACCCGGAACGTACACATCTACCGGCACCACTTTGTCGATGCCCGGAAGCGTTGTGTAGTTGTCGTAGAACCCGCCGCACGACGCACACGTTCCAAACGCGAGCACGTATTTTGGGTCCGCCATTTGTTCATAAATGCGGCGCAACACCGGCGCTTGACGCTGGCTCACCGTTCCAACAACCCACAACAGATCGGCCTGGCGCGGCGAAAATCGGGGTGCTTCAGCGCCGAAACGAGCCACGTCGAAACGCGGACTCGCAAGCCCCATAAACTCCATTGCGCAGCACGCGGTCACGAACGGGTACTGAAACAGCGAGTACTTTTTTGCCCAATTAAGCAGGGCATCCAAGCGTGTTGTTGCGAATCCGCGCTCCGCTCCTTCGAGCACGCGGACGCTGCTCACTTCTCCCATTCGAGCGCTCCCTTCTTCCACACGTAGGCCAGAGCCACGACAAGCAGCGACACGAACGAAGCCATCGTGACAAACCCCATCCACCCGAGGCTCTTAAACGAAACCACCCAGGGGTACATCAGGACGACTTCAATGTCGAAAACGACGAACAAGATCGCGGTCAGGTAAAACTTCACGCTGGGCCGAACAAAGCGGCTGCCTTCTGAATCTCCGCCGCATTCAAACGGCATGAGCTTTTCAGGCGTGGGGTTTTTGGGACCCAAGACCGTGGCGAGCGTGAACAGAACCACGGCAAGCACAGCCGCGATCAAGAACAATAGGAACAGGGGCAGATAGCTGGACATCACGCCTCGCGCCGAAGAAACCCGATAAAACAGACCTCGAAAGGCCCAAAAAATCGCGGATCGGCCATGTAGTCGCGGCTGACTAGGGAGTCAATTCGTGAGTAACACGGGCGCGTCCGTCTCGCTGCGAGGTGGCCCACGTCATGGCGCCCAAAAGTAGGCGCCCGCAACAACGCAGCCGTTGCCACCGTCAACGTTGATCAATGTTGACGCGAAACGACGAGCGCTTTCCACGCTGTGAGCGCCGGACCCAAACTCGCTTCGATCTCGCGGATCTGCTCCACCATTTGAGCTTCAGGCACGCCGGCGCTTCGCGCTTCACGCACGCAGGCGAGCGCCGCCACGTAGCGCTTTCGTTCCACAAACGCTTTTGCCAAAAGCGGCCACGCCTGTTTTGGAGGCGCCCCGAGCGCGATCGCCCGACGCAACGGACCCACCGCCTCGGCGGAACGCTTGTCTTCAAGCATTGCTTCACCGAGCCGCCTGAAAATGTCACCCGCCGCGGCACCGTCGTGGGCGTATTGCACCGCGAGACGCAGCACCTCTTCGCCTTGATGCTGCTCGCCCAACTTGATGCAGGCGGTGCCAAGCAGACCAAGCCCTTTGGCGATGAGCCCACGCGCATCCGGCGTGAGCATTTGGCCTTCAGGTGTACGCAGAAAAATAGCGAGCGGCGCCGGCCACGTGCCGAGCAAACTGATCACCTTTGCGTGTTCACCTTTTTGGGCAAACACCTCGGCATCGGCCACCTTCGTGAGATCAATCGCGGAGCGGTTGCGTTCCGTCGCGCGCTCCAACTCCTCGCGGATCTGAGCGCGGACGCGTGCTCGAAATTCGAGCAAATCGTACGTTTCTTCAACCCCGTCGTGGTGAACGATGAGCCGCGAACTCTTCCCGTCGGTCACCAATTTTTGCAGCGAGTAGCCGTAGAGAGGCGCAAGCAGCAGGTACCGCACACCGATGTGAAGCTGGAGAGCTTCGAGATCGGTGTCGCGCTCCGGCGGCGTGGGCACCGCATCTTCCGTGAGAAGAGCAGCCACCAATCGATGTCGAAAATCGGCGAGCGTGAGCCGCTGAACCTCCGGCTCGGCTTTTTCTTCACCCGGGGTCGCGATCACGAAATCAACGAGTGTGTTGTCGGGATTGCGACGGTCGACGGTGAGCGCGGTGATGCGTACACCCGTGATCATCGAAAACGCAAAAAACGACTCGCCGACGATGTCGCACAGCGCCTGGAAGCTGCCGATTCCCTCCCCGATGCGCTCAAACCACCCGTCGGTACGAATGGCGCTGAGCGAAAAAGTCCTTTCTTTGGCCATGACGCGCGCTTGCCTTCAGAGTCGCACGGATGCCACGTTCATCTCAACTTTTCGTTGGGACGTGATTTTTGGGGCACCCAATTTTTTGGTCGTTGTGCCACCCTTTGTTGATTGATAGACCCGCCGCCCAACCATCCACTAAGATGCGTCGGCTCTGATCCATGCGAGTGTTTAGCTCCCAGCGCTGGGGTGGGCTCGTTGCAACCTTCATGGTGGCAACGGTTGGCTTATGGAGCTGCGCCTCCGAAGAAATCCCCAAATACGGCGACCCTGCCCAGGTGGCAGGCGGAGTCGGCGGTGGCACCACGTCGCCGACCACCGGCGGCTCCGAAGAATGTGTCGTCGATCAAAACTGCGACGTGAAGTTCAAGACCCAAATCTTTCCCTGGCTCGACACCGTCGCCAAATGCGCCGACTCCGGCTGTCACGCCGATGGGAAAGGCAACCTGCTGCTCGTCGCCGGTGACAGCGACAGCTACTACGACGCGCTCACCGCATACGAACTCGACAACGCGCCCGATGTCGGCCCCTACGTTGTTCCGTGTGCGCCCGACGCGTCCAAGATGTTGTGCAATCTCAAGGTCAGCGACGGTGACAACCCGCACGGGTCATGTGGTGCCACCATGCCGATTCTCGCGAAGAACGGCCCGACCTTGGCAGATCTCTCGGCCCTTGAGGATTGGATCGCGTGCGGCGCACCAAACAACTAACCCACTCATCTAATGTTGGCGACGGCGCGTTTACCCGACATTTTCGCGGCGCGTTCCAAGCCCTTTTCGCCATTTGTGCGGCGCTTCTCATCGCCCTTTCGCCGAGTGCGGCGCGAGCCGGCGAAAAAGATGAAGAAGCGCTCATCGGCATCGCCGAGGCACTTGGGCAACACCTCTCCGGCAAAAGCGACGCCGCTCTCGAATCGCTCAAAAAGCTTCTTGCCACGTGCTCCGGCAAAGCGTGCGAAAAAGGCACGCGCGCGCAAGTGTACCTCGGGATCGGCATTGTGTACGCAGCCGGCAAAAAAGATATCGAAGCGGCGCGAATCGCGTTCGAAAACGCCCTCTACGAAGATTCGTCCGTCACGCCCGACAAACAATTTTCAACGCCCAACGTGTCGTCGGCGTTCTCCACAGCCAAAACCAATTTCAAAAAGAGCGGCGGTCAACCACCGGCAACTCGGCCACCGCCGTCAAAAGACCAGATCGAAGCGGTTGGATCCGCGCAAGGCCAGCTGAACGGCCGCGACTGGAGCGGGTGCATGCAAACCGTCATCGCCTCCATGGTCGATCGCGAGTTTGCCGCTGGAAAACTCATGCTCGCGAAATGCGAAGACGCGGGCGACCTTGTGATCGAAGCGTCCGCCGACGCGAAGCTGGCCCTCAAGTACGCCGAAGAAGAACGAAACAACGACGTTCTCAAACAGGCTCAAGCCCTCGTCGCAAAGCTTGAAGGCGACACACCCGTTCTCATCCTCGTTCTGCCCAAAGGCGTGACCGGCGTTGAAATTAAAGTCGACGGCGTTGTTGTTTCAAAAGAAGACGCCGAAAAAGGAATTCCGCGAAATCCGGGCAAAGCGACAATCGAAATCAAAGGGAAAAAAGGGCAATTCCCGTTCAACTTCAAAACCACCGAAACAATCGACCGCGGCGAGCGCATCACCGTCAACGCCGACCAGGGCGACAACAAAAACAACGCGGCGGTCCAACAATGCCTGCTCGCCGCCACCACACCCGACGATCTCAAACGCTGCATTGAATCGGGCGGAAAACAACGCGGCTTAACCGTGCTCGGCGGCGTTGAGTTCACAACGTACAACGCCACCGACATCGTCAACGTTGTTTCCCCCGCGGTGTACCTTTCGGCAGAAAACCCAACGTCCGGCTGGCAGCTCGGTGGAAGCTTTTTGGTCGACGTTGTGTCCTCCGCATCGCCCGACATCGTGGCCACCGCCTCGCGCCGCTACGATGAAGTTCGCGTCGCCGGAAGCCTTGCCGCCAGCTACAAAATCGGTCCGGCAAAAGTTGGCCTAAGCGGCGCGTTCTCTCACGAAGGTGACTACGCCGGCCGCGGCGGCGGCGTGAGCGTTTCGGCTGATTTCATGGAGAAACGCCTCACGCCCGCGCTCTCCTACAGCTTCGGCTACGACACCATGGGCCGCACAGGCACTCCGTGGGAAGTGTTCTCCCGCGACGTCATGCGCCACACCATCGACGCGGGTGCGAGCATCGTTCTCAACGGAAGCACCATCGCTGTTGTCGGCGGCACCGTTCAACTCGACGTGGGGGACTACTCCAAGCCCTACCGCCACGTTGCGATGTTCGCTTCCAACACGGCACCGCTGCTTCCGCGAGGCGCCTCCCGATCACTCGTCGCGGCCAATCGGCTCGACATGATGCCGTTTGAACAGGTGCCTGAAGATGGCCGAAACCGATTTGCCGTGTTCGGCCGCGTCGCCCGCCGCTTTGAAACCTCAACGCTCCGCATCGACGAGCGCCTTTACACCGACGATTGGGGGCTCAAAGCCACCACCACCGACTTGCGTTTCTTGTACGACGTGAACGATCGCTTCAGAGCCGGTCCGCACCTTCGCTTTCACTTTCAGAGCGGCGTTGATTTCTGGCAGCGTGCGTACACAGCAACGTTTACACCCGGTGGGTTTCAGGTGCCCAAGTACCGCACCGGCGACAAAGAAAATGGGCCCATGTTTGCCGGCACCCTCGGCCTCTTCGCCCGCTATCAGCTGTCCGATATTTTCTCGGCCTCGGTCCAGGTGGAGGGCATCTACTCCCAATACCTCGATCACCTCTACATCTTCGATCGCCTCGGCATCTTCACCTCCACCAACATCGACATGGAGATCGACTAGTGCCGCGTGTCAAAAGTCCTGCCCGGCCACTCATCGCCCTGCCGATCATTTTCGGCCTTTCGATCTCACTCGGCGCGTGTCGGCTCGACCCAACACCCCAAGAAGTGATCGATTCACTCGGCCCCGAAAGCGGCAGTCCCGGTGACACCCATCGGCCCGGCCAACCGTGCGTCGTGTGTCACGGCTCGTACGGCGCAGTCAGCCCCCAAATGGTCTTCGGTGGAACCGCATTCACCAACGACGAAGACGGCAACGTCATCCCCGCGCAGGGCGTTGAAGTGATCGTTTTTGATTCGGCCGGCGGCTCTCGAAAGCGCTGCACAAACGCCGCGGGCAACTTTTATCTCGAAAAAGAAGAGTGGAAAGACGTCGCCTTCCCTCTCACCGTCAAGGCCGGATCGCGCCGCATGCGCTCCCTCATCGGCCGCGACGGGTCGTGCGGCTCGTGCCACAAAATTCCCGATGTTGATTTCCCCGAGCGCGATCCCGAAACCGGCGCCGCGTACGACTCCGCGGGCTACGTGCTCGTCGATCCCGCGGACCAGGGGGCGTGCCAATGACATCGACTGTTCAACGCGCCGCGCTTGTCTTTCTCGTCGCCGTGTGCGGTGGCCTCGCAGCAAGCTGCCGCGACAACCTTGATGCCACCGTCATCAACAAGTGCCCAAGCCAAGAAGTGTTTGAGCAGAGCGTCTCGCCGTTTTTAGAACGACGCTGCGGCACGCTCGATTGTCACGGCGGGATTGCGCGCCCCATGCGCCTCTTCGGTCAACTCGGCCTGCGCCACGCCGGCGAAGACAATGTTTCGGGCGGCAAGCCCACGACCACGCTCGAACTTTCGGCCAACTACACCTCGGTCTGCAACGTCGACGCCGAGAAAATGAACGAATCGGTGGACGACTTTGGGAACCAGGCAGAAAACCTGCTCCTTGTCACCAAAGCTCGCGGCACCGAAAAACACAAAGGTGGCAAAGTCGTCAGCGAAAACGACGCGGGTGATCGCTGCCTCCGCGGCTGGCTCAAGGGCGAAGATGTCACCGACGCCTGCCAAGAAGCGGTCGATCAGCTCGATTGATTGTGCGCATGCAACCAAGCGCCACATCCGCAATGTTGACCCGCCGTGCGTTCGTGCGAACATGGCACCCGGCGAATGCGTTCGGATGAGATCAGACCTGGCGACCTTGTTGCCGGAAAATACCGCGTTCGCGCCATTCTGAGCCGCTCGCGCGGAATGCTCGTTGAAGCATTTCACACCGAGTTCGATCAGCGCGTCGTCATTCGCATCCTGTCGCCGGCCATGTGCGACGCGAAAGAGATTGAGCGTTTTCGGCGCGAAGCCCGCACCCTGGCCAAGCTTGAATCGGAGCATGTGGCCCGCATCTTCGATGTCGGGACCGAAGGGGACGGCACGTTCTATTTCGTCCGCCAATACCTCGAGGGCCAAGATCTCGCGGCGTACCTAAAAAAGCGCGGTCGCCTGCCCCTGCCTGAAGCCGTGCTTTACGTGCTGCAAGCGGTTGAAGCCATGGCCGAAACGCACTCGCATCAAATCATTTTGCGCGAGATGCAGCCCCAACATTTGTTTCTCACGCAGCGCCTCGGCGTATCGCTCATCAAGGTGGTTGACTTCGGCACCGCCAAACTTCTTCGCGACGCGGCACCACCCGGCGCCGGTGGAGAACTCACCGCCACAACCATGTTTGGGTTGTCGCCTTACTCGTCGCCCGAACTTGTTCGAAAAGCCAAAAACGTCGACGTTCGCACCGACATCTGGTCGCTCGGCGCCATCCTCTACGAACTGCTCGCGGGCAAGCCGCCGTTCTCGGGAGAAATGGCCGCGCTCATGCTCGCGATCACCAAAGACGATCCCATTCCGCTCACGCAGCAGCGCCCAGACCTTCCGCGCGAGTTGGACCAGATCATCGGCTGGTGCCTGGCCAAAGACCTCGATCGCCGCTTCGCCAACGTTCACGCATTCGCTCACGCCCTTCTCCCGTACGCCCCGCCAGAAGGCCAAGTGCTGGTGACGCGCATCGGAGCAATGGCCAACGCCGCGCGCGAGAGACGCCCCGCTTCCGTTCCGCCCGCACCGCCGCCCGGTCCCGCCGCCGCCGCACGCGCACAACCGCCCGCGTCAAAAGGTGGCCCCAAGCCGCCGTCGCCGCGCCCCGCCGCGGGCAAATCCCCCCTCGATGAAGCCGACAGCGTGACGCAACTCCGAGGTGCGGATCTCGTCGACGACGACGAAGACGAACGTATCGCCACCAAGGTCATGACCTCGCCGGCCGACCTCGCGGCCGCACAAAAACCGGCTCCGCCTGGCCGACCACCGCCCGCCGCAGGTCAAGGCGCTCGCCCCGCACCGCCCGCACCGGCCCGTCAGCAGCCTCCGCCCAAACCGGCCGCCCAACCGCCGTCGCCCGCTGCCGGAAACGCCGCTGCGGCAGGCGGTGAAGCGCCATTTGAGCGAACGGTTTTCATTGGAAACGACTTCGTTCCGCCCTCGCCGGGCCCGGCCAAACCGCCCGCACCTCAACCGGCCGGGGGACAACCCATGTTCGCCGGCGCCGCGCAGGGAATGGAAATCGCCAAAGGTGGCGCGTTGCCGGGCGCGCCCAATCAACGGCCACCCTCCATCCCCGGAAACGTTCCTTCTCCGGCCGCACCCGCCCACGGCACCGCGACATCACCCCCCGGCGTGCTCGGGCCATCGCTCAATCTCGACGCTCCGCGCGCCGCTTGGGGAAACGCACCGGATCCCGCACGCCCCGCCACTCCTATGGCCTCCGTCGTGCCGGCCACCGCACCGTCGTTTGGCCCGCCCCCGTCCTCGTCGGCTGTTGGCACCGGCCAACACACCGCCCTAGAAAGCCCCAAAAACGCGGGCGCACGCAAAGCCGCAATCGCCGCAATCGCCGCGGCATGTGTACTCTTGCCGGCCCTCGCGCTCCTTTTCATCTTCGGAAGCGGCAAGTCACCCGAAAGCGGTGCAGGCGCCGACTCAACCGCCGCCGTGAGCGTGCCCATTCCCACAACTCCCACGCCGAGCACCGAGCCAACACCTGCGCAAACACCCGCCACAACGGCCGAACCGGCGCCCACAACAGCGAGCACGCCCACTCAAGTTGCGGCCACACCCTCAAACACGCAGCCTGCTGCCACTTCCGGCGGCACCACCAAAAGCGCGGCGCCCACTTCCACGAGCGCGTCGCCTCCACCATCCACAACCGCTTCCACAAAGCCAACTGCCACAGCCACCACGGCAACCACCTCCACGGCGGCGGCCGGCGGCGGGGACATGGGTACACTTGTCGCCGTCGCTGTCGGCGGCACCTGCGCCTTCAGCGTCAACGGCGCTTCCAAGGGCAGCGGCTCCTCCATCAAAGTCCCTCTCAAGCCGGGTAGCTACTCCGTCAGTTGCAAACCCACCGACGGCGCTACCAAAACGCGCAGCGTCAACGTCACGGCCGGCGGCACTGCCATGGCCATGTTCAAGTTGTAATTCCCGTCTCGGAGCGCCGGCCCCAGACGTCAAGCGCGCGGACGCATCAACAAAACCAATATGGCCCCTGCCCCACCTTCCTCCGGGGGTGCCGTCGCAAACGCGGCCACATGCCTTTTCGCCGGACCCTGACTCAACCAGGCCGCGATCTCACCCCTCAAAGCGCTTGTTCCACGGGGAGAATGTCCGCCCTTCCCGTGGATAATCCGAACCACCCTATCCCCCTCCTTTCGGCGCTTTTCAATAAACGTCTCAATCGCTTTTCGAGCCTCGGGAACATGCAACCCATGCAAGTCAAGTTGCTGGTCCACTGTGTATTGACCACGCCGAAGCCGCCTCACCTCCTTCGGCTCCACCTCAACACGCCGCCCCTCAATTCGCTCCCCGTCGTCGGATGTTTCAAACCGAACCCCCTCGGCCACCAACGCCGCCAACTGCTCGCGCGCCGGAGCGTCCAAATCCAATTTAGGCAAAGCGCCCTTGGCCGCCTTTTCCACTCGATTGGCCGACCTGGGAATTCGCGTTGCCCGATCTGACAGTTCGCGCACGCCCGCCATGTACAAAGCAAAACTCTCGGCATCTTCAGCCGACATCGTAGAACCCGACGGAGAAGCCGACTTGGCGCTCGACTTCATGTCAGGTTTTGGAGACGGTCTGTGCGCAGTCGACTTTGCCGGGTGCCCGGTTCCAGCGCCCGTCCCGCCCGTCGCCGACCCTTTCCCTCCGTGGGTAGATTTTCCTTCCCCCATTTTTGCGGAGCCCGACGTTTGGGTAGATCCAGCCCCGGCGCTCCCCTTCCCTTTTTGCTTTTTTCCAAGCGTTTCAAACGGCCTATAAAGCTTGTCAGGAATCGGCGCCTCACCTTTATCGGCGCCCTTTTTTCCCCCTTTTTGAGCCCCTTTTTTTTGACTCGTTTTCATTTTTCACCTCTCCCGTAGAGTTCGTTTTTCAGCCCTGTCAGAGCAAATCTTACCGCCTGAATGCCCGACAACTGCCCATCTTCAAAATGCCAGTCAGGATCGTCCAGGTCGGGGAAATCATGCGGATTGCGAATATCCTCCGCTGTCAGGTGTGGAATTAACCTGCGGGCCAACTCAAGCACTTTGCGCTTTTGACCCTCTTCCATTTGATCAAGCAGTGCAAACGCTCTCTCCAAATCGCCCTTTTCTGACAATCGCACCAGCGCTCGCTCCAACGTCACCACCGCCAGCGCATGTGAAATCTCCCCACCCGCAAGGGCCCGTCGCACTTCACTTTCAGACAAAACCACAGGCTCCGTGATTTCGGCAACATCACTTTTCCACCCCTCTACCGGTTTTGCTCCCCGCGCCAAAAACAAGTGACACCGATTGCCCTGAATGGCCACGTTGGGATGAACAAACCCAAGCGACTCCACCTCCGCCGCTTCCCACCCTGTTTCTTCTCTCAACTCCCGCAGCGCCGCCTCACCCGGATCTTCCCCCTCATCCAAAATGCCACCCGGTGTTTCAAGGGTCAGATCGTTTACCCCCTGCCGATGTTGCCGGACAAGCACAAACCGCCCATCGTCCGTGACCGCCGCCACCACCACCCAATCGGCCAAATCCAGAGTAAACCACGGCAACGCCCCATCGGGCTCACCTTCCAATTCATGCTGCATTACCCGCAACTTTGCCCCCACAAATGCGAGCTTGCTCACCTTTCGCTTAGGAATCGGAATGCCCATGGCCCATTCGGTTTACCGCGCCTCGCCCCCGCCGTCACCCGCGATTTTTTATACAACCTTCGCTTCCTCCACACGCTTCTTGTCAAACCTCGCCACACCGCGGTAGGCTCCCGCACGCGCCAATGCAGCCACCTCGTCTGTGAGCGGCGTCGTTCAACGTCGGGCTCGTTTGCATGATTCGCACCCTCCACATCCAAAACTACAAGTCGATCGTCGACCATTCTATTGAACTCGGTCGACTCAATGTGTTTATTGGTGAAAACGGGTGTGGCAAAACCAACTTGTTAGAAGCGGTGGCCATGGCCGGCGCTGCATCCATTGGCAAGGTGGACACAGAAGAGCTTCACTCGCGAGGTGTTCGCATCGCTCGACCTTCCATCACGTTAAGTTCGTTTCAGGGTCAAAAAGCAAAAAAGAAAGTTCGCATCGATTTGGCCCTTGCGGATGAGGATAACAAACTTCCCGTATTCTTCGAATTCATGCCGGTTGACCCGGAATCGATCACCACAGAGTGGGCTGTACCCCTTTCTTCCCCAACTGATGAGGCTCGAGACAAGACTATTGCAGAACTCAACGCAAAATTGTCAGAGACGGCTGACACTCCTCGTTTGAGAGCAGAGCACAATCGAGAATACAAGAAGGCTCTTGCTAAGCTGACTGAGTTGCTGCTCGGAGGGGTCGAACAACGCGGAGTCGTCACCCGGCTCCTCAGCGGCTACGCCATCTACAACATCACCGCTCCCGCCCTCCGTGGCATTGTCGCCGACAGCCGCCGAGAACCACTTGGCATCTACGGTGAAAACCTCGACGTCGTGATTGCCTCCCTCCCCAAGTCAGAATTGCAAGAACTCATCACAGGCGCAAACCTGATGGGATGGTTTGATTCTCTTTTTCTCGACACCGACGACGCGCTCAAACTCAAAGGCTACAAACTCGGCCGCAGCACATCGCGCCTATACTTTCGCGACAAATTCATGCGCCGCGCCGCCAACATTCTCTCCGCCGAAAATGCGAATGAAGGCGTCTTACACGTCCTCTTCTACCTTACCCTTTTTCTCAGCAAAAAGACTCCGGCCTTTTTGCGATTGATAATATCGAAACAGGTATGAACCCTCGCCTCTGCCGCCTTCTGACAAAAGAGTTGGCGAGGCTCGCCAATGCCCACAAAAAACAAGCCCTCATTACCACGCACAACCCTGCTATTCTCGACGGGCTTGACCTATACGACGACAATCAACGCCTCTTCGTTGTTTACCGCAATGATGAAGGGCACACCCTCACCAAGCGAATTAAACTCAAACCCAAGACCGACAAACCCACCGCCCCCCTCTCTGAATTGTGGATGTCAGGTCATTTGGGCGGCATCCCCAAACACTTTTAACCCATCGGGTGTCGTCCATGCGGGTAGGGATTGTCGCGGAAGGGCGGGGAGATTTGGCGGTGATCACCAACATTCTCAAAGGTGCGCTTGCCATTCAGTCTGAAGACATTCAGTACATTCGACCTGAATATTACCTCGACGAAACCGACCTTCACCATCAACGCTCAGAACAGTTTGGCAATTGTGCGCTCGTGCGGGATGAATGCCAAACGGGAACGCGCCTTCAGGCATTTCTCGATAGCCCCGTGGACGACGAAGGGGCTCCTCGCATTCTTGTCATCCATGTCGACACCGGAGAAATTGGTCGCGCCGACGCCGTCATTCAGGTTCAGCGTCCTACCAAACCTACCAACGTGAAACGCCCTCAAAAACAAGCCAAAAAATCTCAGCGCGCCAATGACAACGCCGAGGTTGCTCAATATTCAGATGAGGTTGTCACACGGGTGTCTGAACAAATTCGCCAATGGTTGGGCCCCAATCTTACGGTTCATGCGCGTTTTGCCGTTGCTGTTGAAGAAACCGAGGCTTGGCTATTGGCCCTTCACAACAACGCCTCCACCGACATTTTGCCCGACCCCAAAGCTTATCTCCTGCGATGGCTGCAACAGACAAATGACTTTACGGCCAAAGACAAATCACGTCTTTCCCAAATGCGTGAATTTGATCGCGCAGACCAGCTTTCCAAGGGCTTTCGCAACAAGAAAACCCTCCATGCCGCCACCCAAAACAACCACAGCTTGGCAATCTTCGTGGAGTCCCTGCCTGAGAACGACAAGAGCGACTAACCCTCACAATCGCGTGGCCGCAAGATGAACTGTTCCGTCCGCGGAGCACCTGTCACTTCCATGTGACACTCCCATCTCGCAACGACCCGCAGCGTTTCGGACATCTATTGCAGCCCGAAATACAAAAGATCTCCATGGATCTCCGTGTCCTCCGTGCCTCCGTGTTGAAGTTGACGTGCCAGTCGGCAAGGCGTTTCAGGTCTTCGCAAGGCGTGGCCGATCAGGTCATTGCGGGGCCTTTTCAAGTCGGCACACCTCTCGCAATACCGCTCCTTCGAAGCAACACTTTGGAGGTCGCCATGAAACGCTCATTCTTCTTTTTCTTCGCTTGTGTACTCTCCGGTACAACCCTCTTTGCCTGCAACACCACCCCTGAAAATTCAGGCGTCACCGCTATGAACCTTGAAACAGGTGAGTCCAAAGACTTTGCCAATGCCGAAGACGTTCCCTCCGGTTGGGTAGAATGTGCAGAGGCCGGTTGCCCCACACCTTACCCCTGCCCTGAAATTCTCGAAGAGGCTTGTTTGGTGCGGGCCGATTGCGCCCCGCTCTACGCCGACGATCAATCGTTTGAGGGTTGTATCAACGCCGCCCAGGAGTGTGACCCTGTCGAGTGTGGTCCACAGCCCGGCGCCCCGGCGTTTGAGTGTGAAGACGGCTCGATCGGCGGCAACACCGGCCGCTGCATTCAGAGCGACGAGGGTATGTGTTATTGGGAGTTCCGCGACTGCCCCGTGAACCAACTCTGCGACGAGTCAGAATGTGGACCTCCACTTGGAATGCCCACCATTCTCTGCGACGACGGCTCGGTAGGCGGCGCTACAGGTCGTTGCTTAAAACTGGAAGTGGGTTGCGGATGGGAAGTCATTGAGTGCCCCGCCGCCGGTTGCACCGAAGAAGAGTGTGGCACTCCACCGGGTATGCCCAACTGGCAATGTGAAGACGGTTCGGTAGGTGGCCCCGTTTGCGAACAGGTGGACGGCGCCTGCGGCTGGCAAATTCACGATTGCCCGTAAACCGCCTTGCGGTTTGCGACCCTCACCGTCTATACTCCACCTAGTGCGCCGATTCCGTAGAACTGATGGGTTCAGATGAATTGCAGCAAGGGTTCGTTGCTTTATCAACTCGGTGCACTAGGGCCGCGCCTGCGCGGCCGGGGTGTGGGGCGAATGCCCCACGGAAACAAAACTAGTACCGCGATTTCGAGCGCTGCGAAGCAGCGGCAATCAACCCATCGGGTTGATTGAATCGCGGTACTAGAGCACCAATCGGCTTGATTCCGCAATCAGATGGATAGTTTGTATGTGTACACAAACAGGCAAAGGCAAGCCAAACACGTTGGGCCCGAAGCTCCCACCACCTGACAGACACCCAGTTCGGATCGCGTGGAGGGGGGCCCGCGGCCGACTTGCTCGGAGTTGGGGGCCAGGAAGCGAGTGACCTGTGCGCGATCGAGTGGGTGCGGTTTGGGCCCCACGCGCCGCTGCGGCGGGGTTGGGGCCCCGTCCGCGGGCGCTTGGGAAAAACCGGCACCGCGAGATGTGCACAGGTCAGGAGCGACCCGTGCGCGGGGGAGGAGGCGCGAGCCTCCTCCACTGGGAAAAGACTAAAGCACCCATCTGATATTTTCTCGACTTTCTCAGATCAGTAATCTTTTAATTTTACTCACGATTCAAACCGATTGGTGCTCTAGGTGTACACGTGACGAGGCCTGTTTCAACCCTACAATCGGCGCTCATCGCTTCGATGGTCGCGTTGTCAGGTTGCACGCCCAACGGGCCTACCGCCGCGGCACCCAAGTTGCCAACTGTCACCTTCCTGGTGTTTAACCCCACGTGGGAAACATCGCCCGCACCTGCCCAAGCGGAGAGCGAACCTCTCATCTTGGGCCTCACGAAAAACGGCGCCGTTCAGGTTGCCCGCGCTGATAAACCCGCATCGTGCGCCGCCGAACCTACCTGTCTAACACAACACGTTCAGGCGAGCGGCGCGCAAAAAGCGGTGAGCGTGCGCCTCGCCGGCTTGGGAGATACCGTCCTCCTTCGCGCAACGGTGATCAATGGTAAGCTCGGAACAGAAGAAGATACCCGTCAGGTAACCCTCTTCAACGTGCACCAGGCGGGGCTCAACTTCATGTTAACCCGGCTGGGGGTAGAACTTGCCGCTCCGTACGCTCCCAAGCCACAGCCGCCCGTTCCGCTGGTTCGTTCTCCCTGGTTTTGGGGAGTGATCGCTCTTGTTGTTGTGGGCGGCGCAGCCGCCGCAGGAGGTGCCGCATGGGCCTCGCAACCCAAACCGGACGTGGTCATCAACCCGCCGTGATCCGTAGGATTATTACAAACATCAAAAACATTTGTTGGGCCCCCAAAACCCTTCTTGTCACTCTCCTACCCATTGCCGCAGGGTGTACACCAGACGCCATTGACCTGGAGCTTTCCGTCGATCCTTCCATCTCCACAGCAGATGAGCTTGCCTCGCAGGTGGGCAGCTTGGTACTCATTCTTGACCATCCAAACGGCCTCTATACGAGTGACCAAGCCACTTCCCAGGGTAACACTCAGGTTAAAAACGCCGATAGTGACCCCGGGTTTGAATTGGTGACAACCCTTTCTCTCACTGAACCACAACTGCCCTCCATACGCATTGAAAGAGGCGGCATTGACGAGTCGGGTGTGGACGTTCGGGTGCTCGGGCTCAAGAAAAACGGCACTCAAACCATTGCTCAGGGCTTGGCCCGCGGGTTGACGTTTGCGCGGGGAGGAGAGCCCTGGAACCTACCCTTTAACTTTTTGGACGACGAGCGCCCTCCCCGCGTTCGCGACACGGTGCCACACACTGGAATGAACCTACCCGGCTGCGCCCTTGCGTCGTTGTCGGTTGTTTTTTCCCGCCCCATGGATGAAGCTTCGCTCAAAGCGGGCAGTGTGACTGTTGGCTCCGCAATAACCACCACTGTCAAAGTGGTTACAAGCGCCTCCGGTCTCGTGGCCGACGTGCTTTTTTCGCCTCCCCTTGAGGGCAATGGCACCACCCTGACATTCGACCTTACCATTTCAACAGGCGCGCTCGGTGACGATGGAACACCGCTCGACCAAGCCGGCTCTGTAAAAGGCAATCAACCGTTTTCTACCCAGATTGAATTGCCGTGTGGACCACCCCCTACCGAGCCGTGCACCATTGACTCATGCCAATGGTTGTGCGGCGATCACGAGTGTTTGCACCTACCCACCATTGCCTGCGTTGAAGGGGTGTGTACACCGGTTGCCTGCTCGGTAGACTGCACCCCCGGTGAAGTCTGCTCTCCCCTTCTAAACGCCTGTGTTCCCGACTGTCGAACCGCCGATTCTATCAGCGCGTGCGCCTCGGGCGAGTGCAATTCTCAAACGGGGCTTTGCAATTAAGCCCTGCAAAGAAGCAACAACCGCGACCTTCATGTTTCAAATACTTTCAACAAGAAAAAAAACTATCTGGGTATTTCATAGGCAATCTTGTCCAGAGCGCGCTCGGTGTCGTCGTACCTACCATCCAAATAGGCTTGCAGGGCCAATGCGGCTCGCGCTTCGAGTTGAGACACGTCGTGCCCCTTGCTTTTAGCCGCTTTCAGTTGCGCGCTCACCGCTGCCATTTTGGCGGCGGCGGCTTCTTTTGGGGCTACTTTGGGTAGGGTAGAAACGGCGGTCACAGACGCCGAGGGTACACTTGATACAATGGGTAGATTTGTCACGGACGAACTGGGCGGCGCTATTGGGGAGGAAGTTGTGCCGCTCGCGGAACCAGTCGCAATGGGTACACTTGCAGGTGACACCGGGCGACTGGTCGCGGTGGCTGGCACCACTGGAGTCGCGGAGAAACCAACGCTCGACATCGGCATTGTGGAAGCGGGCGAACCAAGGTTACCCGACGGATCCGCGGCGAGAAGCGGCGTGGGTGCGGTGGGTAGGCCGGGACCGGCCAACTCGCCGGTTGTGGGAACACCCGCAGCGATATCAGCGGTAGACAAGCCCGCTTCGCGGCTTTGATTCAACCCCCGCTTGGCCATCCACAGCGCGCCGGCCCCAAGAACCAAAAGCGCGGCGAGGGCCCATGCACCTTTGCGCCGTGTTGAAGCAGGTCGTACCGCCCCTTCAGTCACCTGGTCCACTGTCAACTTGACAGTACCGCGATCGGAAAGTGCACCACCGCCCCGACCATCCCCCTCCGGCGGCGCAACGGCAACATCCACCTTTTTTGCGGCCTTACCTACCCGTTCGGCGAGCGATGTGCGGGCGCGCGCCAAGGCGTTTTCACCCAATGTTTGAAGGCACTCGCGCGCGCCCCTTTCCATGGCTTTGGCGCTTGGATAACGGTCTTCAGCAAACCTTGAAAGGGCGCGCTCCAAAAACGCGTCGAGGCACGCGTTGGCCCCGTGTTGGGAAGGTTTTTCAAACACCGGATCTTCGGCGCGCCGCAACAATTCCAAGTCAGAATCGCCTCGCAAATGGGGCTCACCCGTGGCCATTTCGTAGAGCACGGCGGCAAGCGAGTACAGATCACTCCGAACATCCACTTCAGACCCCGTGGCCTGCTCGGGGGACAAATACCTCACCTTACCTCGAACAAGCCCGGTGCGCGTTCGGGTTTCACGAAGAGCAGAACGCGCAATTCCAAAGTCGAGGAGTTTGCCCTCCCCGGCGCGATTCACAACAATGTTGTCAGGGCTGATGTCGCGGTGAACAATGTGGAGCGGTTTTCCGTTTTCGTCTTTCGCTGTGTGAATGTGTTGCAAAGCACTCAAACTGTCGAGCGCTGTTGCCAACACCTCTTCGGTTGAAAAACGCTCTTTCGACGCGAGCAGTTGGGCTACGTCCGCACCGTCTACCCACTCAAGTGCAAGGTAAGGTCCAAGTTCACTCCGACCATACCCTTTTGTTTTTACAATGTTCGGATGGGTTAGTTTCTCCCCAAGCCCGGCTTCATGCTCAAAAGCGGTTTGAGCCTCCGGCAACGCTTGATGTTGGGGCAGCAGCACCTTGACCACCACGCGCTCCCCCGACGGCGCGCGCGCCAGAAACACTTCAC
Source organism: Polyangiaceae bacterium (assembly GCA_016712345.1). Lineage (GTDB taxonomy): Bacteria > Myxococcota_A > Polyangia > Polyangiales > Polyangiaceae > JADJRH01. The sequence continues at coordinate 3,678,112 of JADJRH010000001.1, read as the reverse complement.
TCATGCCGCCCACAGACAGGCGCGATTCTACCCGGTAGTCGCCTATCCGATCAGTCGCCATCAACGTCGAGGCCGTGTTTACGCATCATTCGGTAGCAGGTTTGACGTGACAGACCCGCCACCCGCGCCGCTTCACTCAAGTTATTGCCATGTTTGCGAAACAAGTCTTCAAAATAAGACTTTTCAAACGCTTCAAGAGTGTCGCGTTTGGCGTCGTGAAAGGGAACAGCCGCGGCCGGGGCGGCGGTTTTGTGTACACCTTTTGGTGTGTCCGAACCTGACATTGTTTGCGTGGCAAGATCTCCAAGCACCACATAACGCTCGGCAAAATTGCGAAGTTCGCGCACGTTGCCCGGCCAATCGTGCGCTGCCAACATTTGGAGTAGAGTGGAGTTTACGTCGGGTGCGTTTTCACCGGCAAGCTTGTATAAAAAGTGCTTGAAGAGGCGGCTTATTTCTTCTTTTCGTTCACGGAGGGATGGCATTTTTACCATGACCACTCCAATTCGGTAGTAGAGATCTTGTCGAAAACGGCCGGCTTTTACTTCACCCTCCAAATTGCGGTGGGTGCTCGCAATAAATCGGGCATCAAAGGGCCTGGCTTTGGTTTCACCAAGCCGCGTCACCATGCGCGACTCCAACGCTCGGAGCAGTTGAGGTTGAACTTCAAGCGGCAGCTCGCCCAACTCATCGAGCACAAGCGTTCCGCCGTTTGCCGCTTCAAACACACCTTCGCGAGCATCTGTGGCGCCTGTAAAAGCTCCTTTGGCGTGCCCAAAGAGGTGCGCACCGACAAGGCTCGGTGCCACAGCCCCGCAGTCAAAAATGACAAATGGTCCACCCGCTCGATTGGACTTGTCATGAACCGCACGGGCCGCCAATTCTTTCCCGGTGCCCGACTCACCTGTAATGAGCACCGTCGCGTCACTTTTGGCCGCTTTTTCAAGCACGGCAAACACAGCGCGCATTGCGGGTGAATGGCCGAGCAAGCTGCCAAAACTCAGGGCGCGCGACAGTTCTACCTGCTCGTCCTCCGCTGTCACTTTGACTGTCAGGTGGGTTTCACCCAGTCGAATCTTGGCGTTTTCAGGAAGGTACCCGTCCACAAGGCAAACGCCGTTCACGAAGGTGCCATTTTTACTACCTAAATCGCGAATGTGTACACCTTGGTCGGCCACGCGAATTTCAGCGTGGTGAGCCGACACGGCGGTATCCCTCAACCGAATGGTAGACGTTTCATGGGTGCCCACCTCCACAGCGTGAGGCCCCACCACCCATTCCAACCCTGCATCGGCGCCCTGCTCCACGGCCAGCACCACACGCGGTACCGACCAAGTGGCATTGCCGGCCCGCTCGATCAACCGTGTCCCGCGCGAAAGACTCATAGACCACCAACGTTCAGTTGTCGCGGACGCTCTCTGCTATTTGCGTTTCTACCCCAATCCAACTCTTGGGTCTGCCGGGTGGTACAAATGTGCGCAGCATGACAAGGCGTGGCCCCACGACAAATTGGTAGATCACCACGTCCACTTCACTCTTTGTGACGCGCACTCGTTTGACAACGGCACGGCGCCCGGCAACCGTTTCAATCGCAACGGGGCCTTTTTGTTCTACCCCCTCTTCTCGACTGCTTTCTACTTGCTTGCGCACCTCTTCAAGTTCACGCTCCAGTTGGTCAGATGGAATGTCGCCGTCAAGCGGTTGAATGGCAATGTCAACCACCACCGGATCTCCCGGCACACCGTAGGTATAACGGGTAAAGTCGGTTTCTTTTTCTACCTTTTCGTTTTCAATGAGGCGTTTGGGTAGATTGAAATAAACCCCACTTTGGCCCACGTTTTTCCGCTCGAAAATGGGAGGTTCACCCGCCGCCCAGGGTTTACCCGTGGCAATAGCCACACCAATGGACCCCACCATGGCAAACAGCGAAAGGGCGCCGAGAGCTGTCCACAAAAACCCGTCACCGCGGGCGTCGCGGCGGCTCACCGGAGCGCTGTCGAGAGGTTGTAATCCCGACGTGATCGCCCCGGTCAGAAACAGGCCGGCGCCCATAATTCCGCCACCGATATGAGCCCAAAAATCAACCCCCGGGCGAAAGCTGTACATCAAGTTGAGTGCGAGTGGAGCCCAGGCGCGGGCGCGGGCCGCGGCCACCATGTGGGAAGGGATGAGGCCCTGGGGCCTGTAAACGAAGGCAATTCCCGCTGTCATGAGCCCCCAAACAGCGCCGGAGGCGCCCACCGCCGGACGCGGATCGGGAATGAGCGCGCTGGCAAGCGACCCTACAAGTGCCGAGGCCGCATAAAGGGTAAGGTAGCGACGAGGCCCCAGCAGTCCTTCAAGCACAGTGCCGAAGACCCAGAGGGCAACCATGTTCATGGCAAGATGCATCACGTCCGCGTGCAAAAATGCAGACGCCAGGAGACGCCAAATCTGACCCTCCTTTACCCATGGACCGTAGTTGACTCCCATGCGTTGGAGGTGCTCATGTTCACCACCGTCGCCCCACACAAATCGCAGTAGAAAGAGCGCAACACACGCAATGGTAATGGCGAGCGTAACGCCGTATCGACCCTTGAGTTTGCCTGCAACCTGCGCTTCTTTGGCGGCCACCACCTGGGTATGGGCGAGCGCTCGTCGAACCTGATTTACAGAAATGGGCGCCGCGGAAGGGATGAGGAGAGCCGCCGCTTCTACCCATTTTGAACGCGCACCAAGCTCAAACAACTTGCCTTGCGGATCCAGATGGTAGAAGCCAAGTGGAGTCATCATCAGGGTGGGTTTGGCTTCTCGAACGGCGCGCCGAACAGAGAGTTCATCCCCTGCAAGGATAAAGTGAATTGGACTACCTTCCCTGTTGTGCTTTTTGACAAATGCCTTAAAGGCCGCGGCCCGTTCAACCGGCCCCGACTCATCGGGCCCATACCACAGAGCAACTTTCTCCCCCGTCTGTTCAACAACAAGCCAAGCGGCTTCGGTGTCGTAGGCCACCAAAATCGCCTGTTCTCCTGAGGTTTCCGCATAGGTTAAAAAGGCGGAAAGCGCGCGATCCAGTAGTTCGCGGGTCACGGTGCGGCCTTGGAAGTGGGCTGGGGAGAAGGAGGAGAGAGTACGGCGCAGGTTGGGTGGCCGGTGGGTACAACTTCGGATGGGGAGGTTGGGACGGCTGCTTGGGTAGACCCTGCGGTGGTCGATTGGGTAGATGCCGCAACGGCGGTTTTGGGAGGCGGCACGAGCATGGGTAGATATTTTTTGAGGGTGAGAGGCACCATGGCATCGTGTGGCATGGGCTCTTTGGGTGTCATTAACTCAAGGGTTCGCAAGATGCCTGTGTCGGCGGGATTGGCCTTTACGTCGCGCTCAAACACTTTTTTAAAGTCTGTGAGAGGGCGTTTGCCCCATGTGAGGGCCTGCCATGTGACAACCACGTTGAGCGACTTTTTTGCCTTGGCCAAATGGGAGGCGAGATCTGTACCCATACAGGTATCAATCACCAGCGCGGAGTGGACGTTTTTGGCGCCGATGGCTGTGGCAATGCCACCTTTCACGTTGCACCCACCTCCTGAATGGCCGGCCACAATGATTTTTGTTTTATCAATGGTGGCTGTTCCTTTGAGCGCGGCTGCGGTTTTTTCAACAAAATGGTCTAGGTCAAACCCCATCCAACTGGTGGTTGCAACCATGATATTTTGCGGATTCACGCTGCTTGGTGCCGCCACGAGCACAGGGGGCAACTGACCACTGTCGATAAGGTCGGAAACAATTCTTCGAACGTCGCCCTCATTGCCCCCACCCATCCATCGGTATTTGATTTGTTCGCTGTTTATACCGTGAACAAACACGAAAAGAGGCAGTGCCTTGTTGGGGTCAACCGCGGCTTTGGTGTGTACAAAAGCCCGGCCTGCCCACGCGCGCTCGGGGTGACCAACGTCTTTGCCGTCGTAAGCGTAGTCAACTGTTTGACCTTGAAGGGGCGGCGGAGGGGTAGGTTTTTTCCCTTTGCCCTTTTTGGCCGAGGCGCTCTTTTTAGAATCACCTTTGGACGAAGACACCTTTGGAGAGGTGGAATCGGCCTGGGCCACACTTCCCCCCGCGAGCGACAATGCGCAGGTGACAAGAGCGGTGCGCCACCCAAATGCGTACACTCGTCTTTGGGGGGGTGCAAAAAATTGCGATATTCTCGGGGCGAAACGGCTCATTTTTGGGGCTCCGAGGGATTTGTGAGAGCGGGCTTTACCTTGGATGGCACTGTTCGTTTTACAGCAAATGACGCCTGGGGATCGACAACAAGCACGGTTCCGAGTTCTGAAAGAAGCGGGGCCAGAGTGTCGCCGTCACCCACCACGACCACCGCGGCACGGGAAGAACGAACAAACACATTGGTCACATAAACGGCTCTGGCAGCAGTCACGCTCTGAATATCGGCCCGCTGCCGATCGGGCGTTTCATTCACCCGACCCGCGCGATAGTTTTTGACCCATTCATCCGCCAATGCTCCCACGGTTTCAAACCGAACGGCTATGTTGGCTGTTAAGAAACGAATGGAGTTGGATAACTCTGTTTCGGTGGGTGGTAAGGCGTGGAGTTTATCAATCTCCTGGAGAATTGTTTGAACGGTGAGCGCCGTTTTTGTGGGCTCGGTCGCCGCAAACGTAACTCCAATTGCTTTTGAATTGGACTTTGGAGCGGTTTGCGGGCCATTTGTAAACTCAGTGACTTGCGTACTCACGGAGTAGGCGAGAGCAGCTTTTTCTCGAACAGCGGAGTAGAGTCTGCCCGACGGCCCTCCGAGAATATGGTTGAGCACCAGCCACGCGGGCCAGTCTTCGGTAAGGCGCTCGGGCCCAAACATGCCCACATACACGTGACTCTGTGTACTTTTGGGTCGGTCCACAACCGTGATGGATAGCCCATTGATCGACGGGTTTACCGCTGAAACCGCCGTTGGAGGTTCTGCCGTTTGGAGCTGATTTAGGTGGGTTTGAGCGAGAGAAAGCGCGTCGTTTGGGCTTACGTCACCGGCAAGCAAAAGAAACATGTTTTTTGAAACATAGGCCTTGTTATAAAAGCGCTTGCAGTCGCCGAGCGTTACTTTTTCAAGTTCTATCGTCGTTGCGTCAAAGTGAAAATAGGGCGATTGCGGGTCTTGAAACAGCTTTTGATAAAGTGCCATGGAGCCCATCCACGATGGGTTTTCACGCGCTCTACTCTGAGCTTCTGTCACCATGCGTTTTTTGAGCGCCGAATGTTCGGCGGCGGCAAGACTTGGAGTTTGAATGACCGCTCCCATCCACTTGAGGGCGTCGCCGAGGAGATCGCGCGAAACAGTCATTGAAAAAACGGTGCGATCCGGAAAGGTAGAAACCGAGAGTGAAGAACCCAAGAGTTCAATTTGTTCCGTGAGTTTTTGGGCCGACAAACCCGCTGCCCCGCCCTCTTTTAAGAGGCGGGCCGTCATGGCGGAGAGACCGGGTAGATCGCCGTCTGACCCCGAGCCTGACATCACGACGAAGCGCAGGTGTACAACCGGCAACACCGAGTTTGTTAGGGTTCCAACAGCGAGGCCGTTCGTGAGTGTTTGCCAGTTGGCGTTGCCAACACCAAAATACCTTGTTGCGCCGGACTCTGGAACAGGTGACGGCACGGCAAACGACGCCGACGGGACGGATGAAACCGTGGCCGTGGGTTGAACTCGGGGGTGAGGCGGCGGCAGCGGAGGGTCACACCCGAACATTGCGCCGAGCAGGGCGGCAACCGTCAAACAACCGACAACGGGTTTGGGCATCATGGGGAGCCCAACTTTTTCGTGGGTTTTTTGGCCGATTTTGGCAGAGGCGGGGGTGAAGGTGCCTTTTTCTTGTCCACCGGTGCCGTGTTCTGCACTGGGGTAGATTGGGTAGATTTTGGAGGGGACTTAGCTGCCGCCGGTTTGGGAGGTTCAGGCGGGGCAGGTGGGTAGATTTCTACCGACGTCCGTTTGGTAGAAGTGAGATAGGTGAGGACGACACTTTTGATATCATCGGCGGTGACCGCAGCAATGAGCGCCGATTCTGACAGAAGAACAGTGGGATCACCCAAAAACAATTCTCGATCGGCCAAGGCGCGCGCGCGGGCCAAGTTGGTTTGGAGACTGAGAAGACGTTGAGTCGTTGCGCGGCGTTTGACCTTTGTCAATTCATCAGCGGTGGGGCCTTTTGCTGCCAGATCTTTAAGGGCCGTGTCCACAAGCGACGTGACAACCGCAGCGTCGGCCTTGGAGGTGAGTTTGATATCCACCTCAAAAAAACCAGGGCCGCGGCGAGGCGACAACCTCGCAGAAACGTCTTGAGCGACCCCTTTGTCGCGCACAAGCAAATGGTAGAGACGCGATGATTCACCCGCGCCTAAAATCATGGCTGTCAGGTCGAGAGCGGGCAGCGAAGAGTCTCCAAATTTGGGCGTTTTGTATCCAAACAATAACGCCGGAGAATCGGCATGTTCGTCTTTGACAGTGGATGATCGAGGGCTTGTTTGGACGAGCGGCGTGGGATCTGTAAACGAGGGAGTTGAAATTTTGGAGATCCCCTCAAAATATTTTTTTACAAGTGCCGACGCTTCCGCCTCTGCAAAATCGCCCGCAATGCACAAAACCGCATTGTTTGGGCCATAATATTTGGCCTGAAAGTCTTTAACAATCGCGAGATCGGCTTGGTCGAGATCCACAAGGGAGCCATATTCAGAATGGTCGTAAGGCGCATACCCTTGATAAAGAATTTCTGTCAGCCGAAGTGCTCCGTGGGCATAAGGCACATTGGATACTTTTGATCTGTACTCTTCAGCGATCACTTTGCGCTGATTGTCGAGGTTTTCTTGAGTCAGATCGAGTGAGGTCATTCGATCGGCTTCAAGCCAGAGGCCAAGTGCCAATTCGTTGGAGGGCAGCACTTGAAAATAGGTTGTTCTGTCGGCCGTTGTGATGGCATTTGCGGTTCCACCGCGGCTTGTGATGAGGGCCGAGTGTTCGCCCTTTTTTACCTGTTTTGAACCCTGAAACATGAGGTGTTCAAAGAGATGCGCCAAACCGGTTTTACCGCGCTCTTCGTTGCGGGAGCCCACGTCGTACACAACGGCAATGGCCACGGTGGGAGAGGTTCTATCGGGCGCCAACACAACGCGGAGGCCGTTTTGAAGGGTTTGCTTTGATAGTTGGAGTTTGACCTCACCATTTTGTGTGGCTGACGGGGCGGCGTCTTGGGCTTTGGAATACACCGAAGAAAACACCAAGCAGGCCGCACACAGCATGGCGACCCACGTTGACTTGGGTAGACGGTGGAATTTGGCAAACAAGGCGCCTCTCGCGGGTATCACATCGTCAATGCGGTCGTAAGTGTGACAACAGCCACTTCTCAACTCAATACATGGCCCGATTTTGCAAAAATGCTCGAACGGCCGGAACAACCACATCGGGCCGTTCCATCAGGGCAAAGTGGCCCGCGCGAAGCAGCTTGAGATGTTCAACATTGGGCAGACGGCGCGCCATTTCACGCGATTGATAAGCGGGCGTGAGCGGGTCGAGAGCGCCGCTCACAATGAGCGCCGGAGCGTGAATATCAGGCAACATGTGATATGCGGAGTGGGCATCAAGCTCTTGGAAAAGCCGCAGATAGTTGGGAAAACTTGGGCCGAGAACGTCGTCAAAATATTGGCGAAAGAGCTTTTCGTGCCTGAGAACCATGGGGCCGGCGGTAATACCAAACACGGCCGCGGTGGGTAGAGAAGCCACCCGGGCCAGCCGAACCACGTAATCTAACAATTCTGGGTGGCCGCGAAAAAACTCGATAAACGAGTGGAGTCTTTTGGGTAGAAATGGAACCGAAAACAGCGGTTGAAAACCCGTAGACAATGCGTGTCCATACGTGCCGTTAATGAGCACCAACCCTGCCACTTTGTCGAGATTGTTGCCCGCAAACTGAAGTGACACTTGAACTCCCATGCTCCAACCAACGAGCACGGCTTTTTTTACGCCTTCCGCGGCAAAGATAGATTCTAAGTCGTCGGCGTGGTGCGCAACTGCCAGTTTACGAGTGTCACACACCGAGTCGAAAAGACCTCGATAATCCCACGTGATGATTTTGTAGTCGCTCCACAGATCCACAATCAGATCTTCCCACGCGTACAGGCGGCCACCCAAACCGTTGGCCAAAACCACGGCCTTTTCACCCCGGCCGAGCACCTCATAAGCCACCTCGGTGCCGTCCTGCGATGCTGCGCGGCCTTTTCGAAGAGTGCCCAGGTAATTGCGATCGGGCTCGGAGCCTGTGAGTCTGGCCTTTAAACCTTCGAGCATGCGCGCACCCTAGCAGAAAGTGCCCACGTGAGGAACGTTTCAACCCCCACGAGCGCGTGTTCTGTGCGGCGCGAGGGAAACACTTCAAACGCGTGTTGAGCCCCGGGAAGCTCGGCATATAACACAGGCTGTTTGGATGTTTGTCTCATCAGCTCGACAAACAGCCTCGCTTCGGCAACCGGAACCAATGAGTCACGCGTGCCGTGAATAACAAAAAACGGAGGCGCATGTTGGCCGATGCGGCTCATTGGAGAGGCCTTGTTGAAAACGTCGGGTGCCTCAGCGCGGCGCTTTTTGACAATGCCGCGTTCCAACATGCGGCGAAGCAACGTGCCTTTCCAAATCCCCTTTCGATCGCAAAAGTCGTAGACGCCGTAGAAAGGTACACATGCGTGAAGGGTTGTGTCGGCGCTTTCAAAACCGGGTTGCCATTCAGGATCATTGGGAGTGAGCGCGGCGAGAGCGGACAGGTGGCCGCCGGCGGATCCGCCGGTGATCGCTACGAACGAAGGGTCAACTCCATATTCAATACCCCGTGTTTTGATCCAGGCAACAGCGGCTTTCACGTCAATAATGTGAGCCGGCCAGGCAAATCGAGGGCTCAATCGGTAATTGGCACTTACAACAAGCCATCCGTGGGCGGCCAATCGATAGGCGAGCGGTTTGCCCTGGTCGTCTTTGCTGCCCACCATCCAAGCGCCGCCGTGCACGTGGAGGACTGTTGGGAAAGGCCCCTTTTTGGCGCGCGGGCGATAAATATCAAGCCTCAGGCGTACACCGTCGACTTCGCGATAAATGATGTTGCGAATGACCTCCACACGGGAGTCCCACACAGGCAGAGGCAAAAGCCGCTGACGCACTCCCCACCGATCGCGCAACTCCAGTCGAAGGTCGCCGCTGATTTTGTCTTTGAAGTGTACACCCAGTCCTTCACGGAGAGCGCTTATCATGACTTGTTTTGTGCGGGCCGATTCAACTATCAGTCGTGCCAAACCGACCCACGAAAGCGCCACGAGCCCAAGCGCGGCGTAACCCACCCAACCTTGAAGTGCTCCGGCCCAAACGAACAGACCGGTTGCGATAAGCTGCCAAAAGAGATGGTGGGGCGCGAGTTCACCGGTGAGCCACGATGCAAAAAAACCCGGCCCCACAAGCGGCCACCAGCGTTTTGCAGGCCGCAACGCATTGAGCGTGAATATGGCCCCAACCGAAGTTGCCAAGAGAAACAAAAAGGGAACATACCCGGGGGGCACGAAGGGCAAGTTTGCCAGCGAACTGCGATGTTGGCACCTGAATGCTTTGCGCGATGCGGCAATACGTTGGGCGCCGACTTTGTCGGGAGTGAAAACTACGCTTGACCGGCACTCACACGTGCCGCGCGATCGCGACTTTCAACAATCGCCTGCGACGCGCGTTCCAGCTCGGAACGCATGGCTTGAATGCGGTCCGGCAGCGCATCGAGGGGCTGCGGCAAGCGGCCGGGCGCTCCGAGGGAGGCAAGCTGTTGTTCGGCGCCGCGAAGATCTCTTTCGCAATCGGCCCGCGCTCCTTCTGCCGCCGAGAGAAGCTGCCATTTCCAAGCGACGGCGTTTGTTTTTTCAGACGCGGAAACGAGGTGCGAAATCCGGGCGAGCGACTGCGCGGCGGTACGCATGGCGCCCAGGATCCCATCAATGTAGCTCAAGCCCACGTTCATAAAGAAAAGCCTCGGGGCAATTGAACGGTGTGTACACAATGGACACGCGCCGCATACTTTACACGATGATTTACGGTTGGGCCGCAGACGCTTTGAACAATCTTTGAGCCGCGACCGCGTTTCCGTTACGCTGCTTGACGCAATATGCCCGCGCTCGTTCGGCAGATTTTAGAATCACTCGTTTTCGTTGGGATCGGCATCGTAAGCTTTGCGGTGGCGTTTTTCGTCATCACCAAAGTCACACCGTTTTCAATTCGAAAAGAAATTGAAGAAGACCAGAACACATCGCTCGGCATTGTGATCGGTTCGATCTTTATCGGACTCGCGATCATTATTGCGGCCGCCATTCACGGTGGCAGCGGCGGCGGCGGCGGGCATTAAGCTCGCGCGCGTTGCACCGCACGAAAATGGCAGCAGCGTCGCCGTGGATTTGGAACGCGCGGCTTGATCTCGCGGCGTTTTGGCTCCCGGCGGCAATTGCGATTGGCCTTTCGCTCATCGCTCCCAAACTCGGTATCCGCGGTGAACTTCCGCCGTGGGCGTGGCTTGCGTTTGTGGTGGCCATTGACGTGGCCCATGTGCACACAACGCTTTTTCGAACGTATTTTGACAAAGAAGAACTGGCCAAAAGAAAGGCTTTTTACGCTCTTTTGCCGGTAGGTGTGTACGCATTGGGTGTGCTTCTGCATGCCGAGTCGCGCATTTTGTTTTGGCGCGTTCTCGCGTATGCGGCGGTGTTTCATTTCGTGAGACAACAGGTGGGGTGGGTTGCGATTTGTCGGGCTCGCGCGGGTGAAAGAGATCGAGCCGGGCGGCTGTTTGATGAGCTGGTGATTTATGCGGTGACGATCTACCCAGTGCTTTATTGGCACGCGAACATCCCGCGGGCGTTTCATTGGTTTGTCGACGACGACTTTATTCCGTGGCCTGAACTGGCGCCCGCGATCTATTGGTTACAGTTTGTATACGGATCACTTTTGGCGGCTTATGCGGTCCGTGAAAGTTGGTTGTGGCACCGGCGGCGTTTCACTTCGTGGAGCAAACACACGGTTGTCTTTTCAACAGCGCTGCTTTGGTATGTTGGAATTGTCGGGCAAAATAACGATTTCACATTCACGCTGACAAACGTTGTGGGCCACGGTGTACCCTACGGTGTACTCCTGTGGATGTACACAAAGGAGCGGGCGCGTGACGCTGAAAGCACCGTGATCACCGGCGTTGTGCGGCTCGGGGTGGGTGCTTTTCTTGCAACCGTGCTTGTGTTGGCGCTGGCAGAAGAAGCGTTGTGGGACAGGCTGATATGGCATGAGCGGCCTTGGCTATTTGGGGGACAGAGGAGCGAAACACCCCTTCATTCGCCTTGGTTTCAAACTTTGATTGTACCGCTTTTGAGCGTTCCGCAGGCCACGCACTATGCGCTTGATGCATTTTTGTGGAGGCGAAAAGATACCAATCGGGCTCAAGCCGCTGCACTCGGGTTTTGATTTTGGAGGGGTTTTGCTGCATGCTTTTTAGCTATGTGGTCTTTCCTCGGGTCCAAAAAAGTGAAGATGCCGTCGGCCGCTGAAGCGCTGCCGGGACGAAGTGAACAAATGCCGGTGCCGGAAAAACACTACGTGTTGGGCACCACGCTTGTCCCGCCGTTTCCCCAAGGGCTTGAATTGGCGATGTTTGGAATGGGGTGTTTTTGGGGCGCTGAAAAAAAGTTTTGGCAGAAAAAGGGTGTGTATTCAACAAGCGTTGGATACGCCGCTGGGCTGACTCCCAATCCCACGTATCACGAAGTTTGCACCGGGCAGACAGGCCACAATGAAGTGGTGCGGGTGGTGTTTGATCCCAAGATTGTAACGTTTGACGATCTGCTCCAAGTGTTTTGGGAAAACCACGATCCAACGCAGGGGATGCGTCAGGGAAATGACGTGGGCACTCAATATCGATCGGGGATTTATGTGCATGGTGATGCGCAAAAAGCCACGGCCGCCGGTTCGTTGGAGTTGTATCAAAAGGCTTTGTCAAAAGGTGGCTACGGTGCCATTACAACTGAAGTGCTCGATGCACCGGCTTTCTACTACGCGGAAGCTTACCATCAGCAATATCTGGCCAAAAACCCCGACGGGTATTGCGGATTGGGCGGCACAGGCGTGGCGTGCCCCATTGGTTTGAAGTGAGCGCGCCACGCGCTTCGCGGCCCCATTCAACCGGACTTCAGTCGCCTCGCAATGACTTGAGACGTCTCGCCGCCTGACACGTCGTAATCAACACGGAGTTCCCCAGTCTTGTCGAGACGTTTGGGACACCCTTGCCCGTCGCCAAGCGGAAAAGCGAACAGCGTGGCGCGTCGGGTTCTCCAGATGGAGTTCTGTGGCGAGCGCAGCCACGACGAAAACGAGAGACCGGCGAGACCGGTGGATGGCGACGTGATGGACATCTCAAGTCGCCGGACCTCCCAGAACGGGCTCTTTTCTGCTGCATCGACAACTCAACCGCAACGAGTTACTCGCCGTTCGAATGAGGCGCATGCGCCGCTGGGGAACTCCGTGGTGAAGAGACGTCACAGGCATCCAGGCGCTTCAGGTCTTGGCGTGACGTGAACAGGTCGTTGCGGGGCGATTCGGGCTTCGTGAGTCCGTGGTGAATACGACGTGTCAGGCCCAAATAACGCGGTTGCGGCCGCTTCGTTTGGCTGTATACAGCCGCTCATCTGCAACCTGATAAAGTTGAGCCGCCCCCATCTCCGGTTCACCCGAAAAAGAGGCCACTCCAAAACTGGCAGTAACTGGAATAATGTTTCCCTCAAAGCGGCACTGCTGAGCCTCAATTAAGATACGGAGTTTCTCGGTAACACCGGCGGCATTGGACAGCACGATCTCGGGCGCCAGCACGGCAAACTCTTCACCACCTGTGCGCGCAACAGTGTCTTCACGCCGGACGTTTTGCGAAACAACACCGGCAACTTGGCGAAGAATGTAGTCACCGGCAACGTGCCCGTGCGCATCGTTGATGCGTTTAAAGTGGTCAATGTCAAAAACAATGAGTGTGAGAATACGCCCGTAACGGCGCGACCGCGAGATCTCCCGCTCAAGTGTTGCGTCAAACGTGCGGCGATTCACCACCTGGGTCAGACCGTCGTAGGTCATGACTCGGTAAATCTGCTCGTGGTAGAGCAACTCCAGATCACTGCCTTGAATGAACTTGAAGATAGTGCGGCCCACCTTGATTTGGTCGCCGTCCACCATGGGCCGTTCGTGAATGAGAGTGTCATTCACGTAAGTGCCATTTGTGGAGCCCAAGTCGGTAATGACAAACGTGTCGGCGTGCCGGCGTATACGGGCGTGTTTGCGACTGGCAGCGTCGTCGTCGAACGAAACGGCAACGTCGGGTGAGCGGCCAAGTTCCACAGGCTCAAAGCCGAGGGGAACTCTTTTGCCAAGTTCGGCTCCGTAGATGACCACCAGGCACGCCTGCGTACTCCCGGCAGTCGGCGGCACATACGGGGCGACTTGGGCGGTAACGATGGTGGCCCGCTGGTCGCGGTCGTCGGACGACACATAGCAAACGTACACCAAAATATTTGGAACGGAGAGCCTCCGGCGCGTTGGGCTCCGCAATCGCGCGCGGTCAGGTGTTTGCGTACGCGTGTTACGCTGCGCGCATGTTGCGGTATCGGGTGCGTTTTGGCTTGTTTTGGTGCTTGTTCGCTGCGACGCCCGCTTTGGTTCCGATGTGGGCCATCGTTTCAACGCAGCCCGGATGTGGCTCCACCGTGGGCGATGTGGACGCGGGAACGGATGCCGGGCCCGACGCGCAGGAACCGACGGTCACTGTGCTTCACCCCGAAGCCGAACCTCTGCCGGGATACGACGAATGTGTGGTGACGATCACCACGAATATCGCGGTGAAAGCGATACACGTTGATTTGTGTACACCCGTTGTGTACTCAACAAATCCGCCGGCGGGCGGCGACCATTGGGGTGTTTGGGCTGCGTACACAACCTACGAAACGGCCGTGCCTCGGGAGATGTATGTACACAACATGGAGCACGGAGGGGTGTTGCTCCTTCACAACTGCGGCTCCAATTGTGACGGCGTTCTGGCGCTTTTGGAGGACGCAAAACAGGCGGTCACCGGCGATGAAAAGTGTTTAACAATTCCTGAAGGTCCAACCGAGCGCGTCATTACAACTCCCGATCCGTTGCTTGGTGTACCCATCGCAGCGGCGGCCTGGGGGGCAACGTACACAGCCACGTGTCTCGATCTGCCGAGCTTGTCGGACTTCGTAAAAAATCAGTACGACAACGCTCCCGAGTCGACGTGCGCGCAGGGCAAGCTTGTGGGCGATCCCGACGGCGGTGCACCCAACTGCGACCCGACGGACGCCGGTGCCGACGGAGCGGGAGGCGGCTCTGGAGGAGCCGGCGGAACGGCCGGTGCCGGCACGTCGTCGAGCAGCGCGGGTGGTACGGGCGGATAAAATCAGCGACCCAAGAAAATCAGGCTTCCGCCATCTGAATTGACAACCCTTTCACCGGCGGCGAGCATGGCAGGCGTGAACCCCGACAAACCGTCACTTTCGTTGGCACCCCGCAAGTTCCGGTTGCTGAGGCCGGCAGGCGAGGGAGGTTTTGGGCGCGTCTGGCGAGCAGAGCGCGAAAATGGGGCAATTGTCGCTTTGAAGTGGGCTCACGATCCAAGCGCTGCGGAAAGTCTGGCGCATGAAGCGGAGGTGGCTTCGTTGGCTCTGTCACCTCGGTTGCCAGAGCTTGTCGACGTTGGGTGGCTGGAGTTGCCTACCGAGATGGCGGCCGGTGCCGAGGTGGTGGCAACTCCTGTGGCCGGGCGTGGAGCGCGACCGTTTGTGGCGCTCTCGTGGGTGGAGGGGGTGCCTCTCGACCAACGGGAGGAAACGCGAACCGAAGAAGACACCGACCAAATCCTTCTCGTTGGGCTCGATGCTGCCGAGGCATTGGCGGACTTGCACGGCATTGGAACCGCTCACGGCGACATCAAACCGCAGAACCTGGTGCTCGGCAGCGATCGCCGAACCCACGTGATCGACTTGGGGCTCTCGTGTCCGGCATTTTCAACCGCCATTGAGGGTGCAACGCCGCGGTATCTGGCTTCGAGCGACAGTGACTTGGGGGATGCGCGCGCGCGCGACCTGCTCGCGTTGGGTGTTGTGCTCACGGAGCTTATTTCGGCGGGGGTGCGCGCGGCGCGCGACGCGGTTTCCGCGTCGCGCGCCGCGCGCATCCCCGCTCCTTTCGACGAGGTGTGCGGCGCCCTTTTGTCGCGATGCCCCACGGCGCGCCCGTCGGCGCGGTGGGTTGCCGATGCGCTGCGAACCGCGGCGCGCGCGCGCGGTCTCGGGCTTCCGGATCGCTCTGAAAAAGATGTGCGTTCAATCCGAGCCACGTACCTGCGCGTGCGCCGGCACGAGATCGCGGCGGCGGAGAGCGCCGATGCGACGGTGGCGCCGTGGCTTTCGGAGGCGGTGGCGCTTGCGGCGCGCTGTCGGGTGCTTTTGCACCCGACAGGCGCCGCAAGCGCCGCCCGCGGCGCCGAAAAACCGCTCACGGCGCTGCCGATCGAACAGATCACGAGGTGGCTTGTTTTGTCGTGTGGTCCACACGCGGCGTCGTGGCCTGTCCATTCGATCGCGGACGTTGGCGAAGCGGCATTGGCCGAAGCGCTGACGGCGCTCGCGAGGCGAATGCCGCCCGAGATGTGGACCTTTCACGACGTGGAGGAGGCCGCGCGCGGGCACGCGATCGATGAACGTGAAGCGCGCGTGCGCGCGGCCCGCGCCGATGTTGCTGTGGAGCCTCTCGACGCGGCGCGGGCCGCGTCGCTCGCGCTGGCGTTGGCAGCGGTGCCTCCCGAGGCGACGGCTGTGAGTGCCGTGGAGGCGGATCGAAATGCGCCGGCGCCGCTTGTGGTGGCCGCGGCGGATGCGCTTCGGCGATTGGGTGAGTTTGGGCGCGCGAAAAGCCTCGTTCTGCGGCCGGGGTTTCGAAATGTGGAAGGGGCATGGGCGCTCGCTTCGGAGATTCTGCGGCGCGCGGGTGAACTCGATGAGGCGCGCAAAACCGCGGAGGACGCGATCGCCGCTGGAAAAGATGCGAGCGGAAGAGCGCGGGCAACGCTGTCGCGCATCGCTCTGGATCGCGGACACACCGATGAAGCGCAGCGGTTGTCGGAAGGCGGTGCATCGGCGGCGTTGGCCGAGACATCGGCGCTGACGCTCGCGCGGCGCGGTGACACGGCGCACGCGCTCTCCGAAGTGGCGCGCGGCGAAGCGCTCGCGCGCACTTCGGAGGAGCGCGCGCGCCTCGCCGCGGCGCGCGGCTACGTGTTGCACCCCACCGATCCCGAGGGTGCCTTTTCGGCGTTTTCCGCGGCTGCGGATTACGCACTGCGCGCGGGCGCGGTTGTGGAGGAGGCGACCTATTTGACGGGGCTCGCGGCGAGCGCGGTGGATCTGGGTGATTTGGGAACCGCGATCAAATCGGCGGAGCGTGCGGGCGTTTTGTGGGAGGTGTTGGGGCGGCCGGCGCTCGCGGCGCGCGCGCTCCTCGCGGGGGCGGCGGCGCTCGCGATGTTGGGGTCGGTTCACGAAACGCGCACGGTGGCGCGCGCCGCGGTGGAGCGCGCGCGGGAAGGCGGCGACGATCGGGCGCGGGCGTACGCTTTGTGGGCGATCGCGGATGCGTTGCCACCGGGGGATGCGGAGGCGATCGGCGCGGCGGAAGAAGCGGCAACGCTTCTTGTGGGCGGGCCGGCGGAAGATACGTTGCAAGCGAGCGCCCGGCTGTTACGGCACGGCTCAGCGCGGCTCGATGCGCATCGAAAACGCACGGCGGACGCGGCGGCGGAGGATCCGGCAAACAAAGTGGCAGCGCGCCTCGCATGGTGGGGCGCGCGCGCCGAGGCGCTTGTTCGATCGGGTTTTGATGCGGCGTCCACCGAGGCTCGTGAAGAGGCGTCGACGGTGGTGACCGCTCTTGTCGCTTTGTGCGACGCGCGCGCGCGGTTGCCGAACGTGGGCCGGCATTGCACGCGGGGTATGAATTGGCGGCACGGCTGGGGCGCAGCGACACTGCCGGACGGTTGCTCGCCGCCAATCGGGAAGTGGCGCGCGCGCTGCTCACTCGAACTCCGCCGGAGCAAATGGCGTTGGTACGCGCTCTGCGATGGGTGGAGCCGGTGGCGATGAGCGGCGGCACTGATGGAATACGGCCAGAGCAAGCAGCCGACCTGGAGCGTATTCTAAGATCTTTGGGGGACCGTGAGCGGCTGGGCCTGCTGCTCGACAGGGCGCTTGATGCGCTTGTTTTGTGGACGGGTGTGGAGCGCGGCCTGCTGCTCATGCGGGCGCCCGATGGCCGGTTGTTGCCGCGGGCCGCGCGCAACTTGGCGCGCGCGGACTTGGTCGGTGAGCAACTTCAGCTGTCGCATACCTTGGCGGAGCGGGCGCTTTCGGCGCGGGCGCCGGTGGTGGCGGTGGACGCGGAGGGTGAACTCGCAGGGGTTGTGCAAAGTGTACACGCGCTCAAGCTGAGGAGCGTGCTGGCGTTGCCGCTCATTGCTCGGGGTGAGGTGCTGGGCGTTGTGTACCTCGACGATCGGCTCCGCCGAGGCGCGTTCGGGCCGCGTGAGCTTTCGTGGGCGCAGACGATCGCGCAGCTTGCGGCGGTGGCGATCTTGGATGCGCGGCAGAATGTGCTTTTGCGAAGGGCGGCGCGCCGGGCCGAACGCGCCTCGGCGGAGCTTGCCGAAACGCTCGCGAAGCGCGAGGCGGAGGTGGATACGTTGTCGCGCGAGTTGTCGGGGCAGCGTACGGGGCGCGCAACGCGGCACCGTTACGACCGGATTATCGGTGACAGCGAGCCGATGCAAAAGCTCTTGGCGCTCGCGGATCGGGTGACCGCATCGGACATTCCGGTGTTGATTTTCGGCGAGTCGGGAAGCGGAAAAGAGCTGCTGGCGCGAGCGATTCACGACAACGGCCCGCGCGCGGCCAGGCCGTTTGTGAGTGAAAACTGCGGTGCGATCCCGGAGGGGCTGCTCGAAAGTGCGCTCTTCGGTCATGTGCGAGGCGCATTCACAGGGGCGGATCGGCCGCGCGCGGGCCTCTTTGAAGTGGCGGATCGCGGCACGCTGTTTCTCGATGAGATCGGCGAAATGTCGCTCGCCATGCAGACAAAGTTGCTGCGGGTGTTGGAGGACGGGCTTGTAAAACCGCTCGGTTCGGAACGGGTGCGCAAGGTGGATGTGCGCGTGTTGGCGGCAACGCATCGCGATCTCGAAGCGATGGTGAAGGCGCGGACGTTTCGGGAGGACTTGTATTACAGGCTAAACGTGGTGCCGCTGCATATTCCGCCGCTGCGGGCGCGGGCGATGGATGTTCCGCTTTTGGTGCAGCACTTTGTGCGTGTACACAACAAGGGCGTGGACATGACTGTGACGAAGGCTGCCATGGCGAAGCTCTATGCGTACACATGGCCGGGCAATGTTCGGCAGCTTGAAAACGAGGTGCGGCGCGCGATTGTGCTTTGCGACGGGGTAATCGACGCGGTGCACTTGTCGCCGGAGCTGACGGGAACGCGGGCGATTGTGCAAACGCCGGATCAACTCAATGTGCGGGAGCGAATTGACGCGTTGGAGTTGGAGCTTGTGCACAAGGCGCTGGAGCGAACGAAAGGCAACCAAACCCAGGCGGCAAAGCTTTTGGGGCTGTCGCGATTTGGGTTACAGAAAATGATTAAGCGGCTCCAGATCGGTAGCCCAAACTGAGGGGCCCCGCCCTGAGCGAACGAGCGAAGCGATGTGAGCGATTTGGGCGGGGCGGACGGCCGGTGTACACATGTTGAACCGCGGAGCCGCGGGCGTACGCAACGGGAAGGTGGTGTGGCGAGTGTACACCGCGGCGGGTGGGAAATGAGATGTGTACGCGGGCGGCGACGCGGCCGCTCTTGTGTACACGAGTTTGAGATTTGGAATGTGGCCTGCGGACGAGCCGGCCGGCCGGGGGTGGGCATTGATTGGGGAGGCTGCTGAGGAGGAAAACCCGAGAGGGCGGCGAACCCGAGGGAGCGGCGAGCCCGATTACTTCTTTTCTTCGGGCTTCTTTTCTTCGGGTTTCTTTTCTTCGGGCTTCTTTTCGTCTTTTTTGGCGTCTTCGGGCTTCTTTTCGTCTTTTTTGTCGCCCGTTGCTTCGCCGTCTTTCTTTTCACCGTCGGCCGGAGGCGTTGTTTCCGCCGGTTTGGCTTCTTCCTCTTTGGGGAATTCAAACGGCTTTTGGTTATTGAGTTTGTCTTTAAGCTCCAATGCCGCTGTTTTGCCGCGCAATTCAATAAGGGAGTTTACGTAATGGGCGAGAGCGTAAATGTCGCTGTCGGAAAGGCCGGCGCCCTTCCATGCGGGCATGACGGGGTAAACGCCGAATGAGAGAATGCGATAAAGATCGGCAACGCGAGTTTCAGGGTGGGCGGAGCGCACAAAGTCCATTGTGAAGTCGGGCGGCATAATGAGAACGCCGTATTCATCGGACTTTTTGGCCTGTGAATGATAAACGTCGTCGCGAACGCTCTTCATTACGGAGAAGGTATTCGGGTCGCGTTTATTGGCTTCAACGCTCATTTTATAGAGGTTTTCTTTGGTGTCGAAGCCGGGGTGACAGTTTACGCATTCTGCCCGGAGATGATAAAGCTCTTTGCCGCGCATTACAGCTTCAGCCTCTTTGCCAACCCACGGGTCGGCCTCGGGCGTCCACTCGGGCAATACGTCGTATACTTTGCCGGTCTTTTTGCGGATTTTTTCCCACCGGCTGTTTTTATACTCCTGCTCGCCGTTTTCATTAAGTGGGCCAAAGGCCTTAATGAATTGGAGGACGCGGAGCAGCTCTTCTTCTGAGATATCCCAGGGGAGCATTGCAGTGCCGTGCAAGCCACCCTTTACGATGCGAACGAGGTCGGCGTCGTTGGGGTAATGGTCACTTGACGTCATGCGGGCAAACTTGAAAACACCGCGTGTAAAGTCACGCGGCGGGGGACGCAGGCTGTATGAAGCCGGGCCTTTGCCGTCGCCCTTTTCACCGTGACACGCGTAGCAATAACGCATGTACGATTGATAGCCCTTATTAAGTTCGGCCCCGCTGACGGTGATATCACCGGCAAAGGTGCGCGACTCGTCGGGCTTAAAGGGCATTTTGTCGGGCTTGCAGGACGCGCCGACGAGGCCGCTCACCGCAATAGCACAGGTGGCAAATACGCCCGCTGCGCGGGAGAAGAACGAACGAGCTTGGGGGCGAGAGGTCATCTTCGTCACTCGATTGTTCCGAATCGAATAAAGGTTGCTCAAAGAAGGTAGAGCGCCACAAACATGAAAATCCAAACAACGTCTACGAAATGCCAGAACATGCCGGCCACGCGGACGCGAATCGCATTGTGTTCGGTATAAGTGCCTTTGAGGGATCGGGCGAAAATGACCGCGAGAACAATAAGTCCCGCGAACACGTGCACCGCGTGAAGCACGGTGAGCCCATAAAACACCGATGCATAAATGCCGGTGGAGGGCATTAATCCCGATAGCCAAAGGTCTTTCCAGACTTTGACTTGGAGCACCAAAAAGAGGGTTCCAAATCCGAAGGAAAGAGCTACGTAACGCGGCAAAACTTTGCGATTGCCGCGGATGAGCGCATTGGTACCGATCCACAACATGACGCTCGACAATGCGAGGACGAGCGTATTGACGAGCGGTAATGCAATGGGAAGCGCGGGCAGACCCGCGGGGGGCCATACGCGAGCGCTTGTTCGAACGCCTGCGTACACAAAGAAGAGCGCGCCAAACATCATTGCCCACGATCCGAGGGCAACAATCATCCCCAATGATTGCGTGAAGTTTTCACGCATTCGAGGTTCGAGTTTGGCAACGCTCGCCATGTGTCACTCCGCCGCGGCAGCGTGGGCGAGGTCTTCGCCGGGCATTTCTTCGGTTTGACTGATCCAGTCTTTGCCGAGAGCCTTTTTCACTTCAGGATTGCCAAGCTCGTGGGGGCCGCGAACCACCGTCGGCACAACATCAAAGTTGTGGTAAACGGGCGGCGAAGAGCAGGCAACCCAGTCGAGCGTGGGAACATCCCAGGGGTTTTCTTTGGTTTTTTTGCCGGCGAAAACCGAATAGAAGAAGTTGATTACAAAGGGAATCTGCGCAATGAAAAGCATAAACGCTGAATAGCTTGTCCAGCGATTGATATCACGCAGATGGGTAATGTAATCGTATTGGAATGGGTCATACAGGCGGCGGTGTTGGCCTGAATAACCTGCGAGGAGCTGTCCGGTAAACGTGGTTGTAATGAAAATGACCGAACCCCAGAAGTGGAGTTTGCCGAGCAGCGGGTTGGTTTCACGGCCAAACATCTTGGGGAACCAGAAGTAGAGTCCGCAGAAACTCGCGAGGAATGAGGCCGCCGCCATGGTCAAGTGGAAGTGGCCGACAACGTACATGGTGTCGTGGAGATAGATGTCTGTGGAGATGGTGCCGAGCAAAAGGCCCGTGAGGCCGCCGGCGCCGAAAACGAACACCATTCCAAGCGCAAACAACATGGGGACGGTTTTGCGAACGGAGCCGCGCCAGATGGTGTTGAGCCAGTTCACGAAGAGGAGAACGGCGGGCACGCTGATGGCGAGGGTAAGAATTTCAAACGCGAGGCCGAGCATGGGAGCCATGCCGGTTTGGTACATGTGATGGCCGTATACAACCGCCGACAAGACGGTGACGCCGATCATTGCGAAGACGGAACCTTTGTACCAAAACGCGGGCTTACGAGCGAAGAACGAGAGTACGTCGCCGACGATACCCCACGCGGGGAGAATGAGGATGTACACCTCTGGATGGCCGAAAATCCAGAACAGGTGCTGGAAGAGAATGGGGTCACCGCCTTTGAGGCCAACCGCGCCGCCGGTGATAAAGAAGTGTGTTCCGGCGAGGCGATCGAGGGTGACAAGGAGCGCGCCCGAACCGAGAACCGGTACGAAGAGCACGTTGAGAATGGCGGTGAGCCACAAACCCCAAACGGTGAGGGGCAATCGGAACCACGTCATTCCGGGCGCTCGGAAGCGAATGACCGTAACGATGTAGTTAATGCCACCCATAATGGATGAGAGGCCCGTGACGAAGATGCCCAAACCCGCAAACGTTTGTCCCCAACCGGGTGAACCGACGTTGGTGGAGAGCGGTGGGTAGGTTGTCCAACCGGCGTTGCCCGCACCGAGCTGCGACGTGAATGAGAGAATCACGAGCACAGCGGAGATGAAAAACGCCCAGTAGGAGTACATGTTCAGCTTGGGGAACGCCATGTCCCGCGCGCCGATCATGAGTGGGATGGTGAGATTTCCGAATGCGCCGATCAGGATGGGCGTGATTGCCCAGAAGATCATGATCAGGCCGTGCATTGTGAAGATGCTTGTATACGTGGGCGGTGTGATGGCGCCGCCCGTGTCTTTGAAGAACACAGGACCGAGCGCAGGCACGGATTGCCCGGGAAAAGCCCACTGCCAGCGAATGAGCATGGCGAGTGTGCCGCCAAACAGAAGGAACAGGAGGCCTGTCCACAAAAACTGTTTAGCAATGACTTTATGATCGATCGAAAAGATCCACTTTCGAATGAAAGAGGTCGGTTCGGGATGGATCGGTTGAAGTTCCATCTCAGATGTCCTTCCAGTCCCAGCCCCAATGAGCCGACTCGTCTTTTTCGTCGTAAGCCCGCTCGGAGATGGCCGAAGTTTCTTTGGCCCACTTTGCGTATTCTTCTTTGGAGAGGACGGTGAGCAACGCCTTCATTTTGTAATGGTTGGTTCCACAATGTTGGGCGCACCCGATGTCAAACTCGCCTGTCATTTTGGCCTTAAACCAGATCTTGTTGATTTGGCCGGGCACAGCGTCGACCTTGGTGCGCATGTTGGGGAGATTGAATGAATGAATGACATCGGTTGACGCCACTTCAATAACGATGGGCGTATCAACCGGAATCCTCATGTCGTTTAATCGAACGATATCGTCTTTTGTATTAAACTTTCCGTCGGGGCCGGCATAACGAAAGTCCCACGCCCATTGATGCCCATTCACTTCAATGAGGACAGAATTGGGGTCTTTCTCGGCCTCTTTGAAGTTGTGGTAGACCGTTTCCAAGTCCATTGTGGAGTTGACGAACAAGTTTCCGTCGACAACCACGAAGACGCTGCCGGCCATGCCGAGCGCAATAAACATGGAGCGCTTGGATGTTCCGTGATCGTATTTGGCGGTGTGCTTTTCACCGTGTTTGATCGCCGCAATAAAGATCCACGCGGTCATTGCAACGAAAAGCACAGCGGTAATGGCGTTTGTAACGCCGATTAACCAGTCAATACGATGACCGTCGGCCGACGCATCTACCGGGAGCGATATGCCGGTGCCCGGTTGAGGTTTTGCCAACGACAAGCCGGCCGTTGTTAATGCAACGGCAAATCCGGCCAATGCGGGGAGAAGCGCTCGACGTGCGCCGAGCCATTTCCGGGGCGAGATCTTCACACTTCACTCCGTGTTACGAACATCTTTTGCTCGCGGCGAAGGGCTCCGCGCAAAATAAAAAGGATTGTGCCGACCACGACAAAGGGCAGGAAGATGAATAGGCCGAGCGCGATTTTGCGGCCGGTTCCACCGGATTCACCCTGTGCACAAACCGGGCAGGCCTGCGCGAGCGCGGGGACGAAAAGGCCCCAAGCGAATGCCGTGATCGCAGCGGCGGTACTCAATGCGCGTTGCGGGCCCATCATCGAACAAGCCTCCACGCAGCCTCGGAAATGAGGATGACTGCGTACAAAGCCGGCGTGGCAAGGGGGATAAACACGGTGAGGCGCAAGACGCGCGTTTCGTGTTTGAGGTGCATGTAAAACAGCGCAACGAGCACGGCCTTGGCGAGCGCCATGCTGACAAGGCCCAAGCGCATGAGCGTTTTGGAGATGCCAAGGCTCGGTTGCGCAATGCCCACTTCAAGCACGGTGAGCAGCAACAACAGGCCGAAGATCACCCAATATTCTTTGCGATTGGGCTTGTGCTCGTGATCGCCGTGATCATCACCGTGCGCCTTGGCGGCGTGGGCATGATCGGCATGATCATCGTGGGCTTCTTTGGCGGCGGCATGTTCTTCCGCCTCTTCAGAAGCTGCCGAGGTTTTTTTCTCCTCGGCGTCGTCGCTCTTTTTCTGGGCTTTTGATTTGCCCTTCTTATCCTGCGCCATTTCGCCGCCTCAGAGGAGGTAAATAAAGGTGAAAACCAAGATCCACACGAGATCGACAAAGTGCCAGAAGAGGCCCACGATCTCGATGTGATCGTGTTTGCCGTGATCGTATTTGCCCATCAACGTGCGCACCAAAATCACGGTTAGGTAAAGGACGCCGCTGAAGACGTGCATGCCGTGAAAGCTGGTGGTGACGTAAAACGTGTTTGCGTAGTGCGACGCGCCGAAGTGCAGACCTTCGTGCAGTAGGCCGTGGCCGACAATGCCCCAATATTCTTGATATTGGCCGCACAGGAAGAGGATGCCGCCGAGGATGGTGAGCGCGAGAAACTGCGCCGTCTTTTTGCGATTGCCTTCAACCGCGGCGGCGTGCGCGAGCACCATGGTGACGCTGGAGCAGATGAGAAGGAACGTGAGGGCCGCGGTGAAGTTGATGCCCAAAATGGGCTCTTTCAGCGAAGGATCCGGCGGCCAATGTTTTGAGCCGCCGCGAAGAATGCCGTAGGCCAAAAGAAGGCCGGCAAACGAAAACGCGTCGGAACAAAGGAAGAGCCACATGGCGATCTTCCCTGGGGTGGCGAGGCCGTATTGCGGATCTTTCGGCCAAGCGATCGGACCGTGATGGTCTGCATGCTCTGCGGTGGCGCTCATTCCGTCGTCTTTCCTGGTCGTCAGACTATCGGGCGGGTTTATCTGGTTTCCGGCGGTGGCGTCAACAGGACGGTGGGGCTTTCGGGCTGAGATCCCGTTCCCCAGTCCCTTAAATTTAAAAGAACGTCGGCATCGCGGATAAGGGAAGCGACGCCGTCATCGGTGTCGCTGTCGTAGATTCCGCGGATGGCTCCGTCGCCGTCGACGAGGAGCAGGCGCTCGCTGTGTCCCATGGCCGCTTCTTCTTTTGTCATGGCGCTCTTGAAGCCCTTGACGACAATTCGCTGAATGTCGGCCTCGGTGCCGGTGAGAAAGTTCCACCGGGTGGGGTTCACGTGGTAACCGCGCGCGTATTCAGCGAGTTTTTCAGGGGTATCGTTTTCAGGATCCACCGTGATGGTGAGCAGCTGAAACGCCGTTCCAAGGTTTTTGGTGCGCTTTTGGATGCGTTCCATGGTCTTGGTCATGCGCGGGCACGGGCCTCCGCAGCTCGTGTAGATGAAATCGACAACGTACACTTTGCCGCGGAGGTCGGCCGAACCGAATTTTTGGCCGCGTTGATTTGTAAGTTCAAACGCGGCAACGGGCAGCCGGAGGCTCGGAGGCTTGGGGAGCGGGCGCGTGAATGTGCGAAACAGCGGAAAAACAAGCATTGCGGCAATGACCGCGACCCAAAATAAGGGACGGGTCACCAACGCTTGAATGCGCGCTTCGAGCGGCGAAGGTGTTCTCACCGCAGGGGCGTTTTGCACGATGGGCACGTTAGGAGAAATGAGGGAGCCGGGTCAATCGTTTGGCATGCGAAAAAGCAGCGCCATTTGCGAGACTACGCGTTCAATGCGGGGCCGGCATCATGGCGGGCGCGAGGTGGTAGAGCATGAGGTACACAAGCACGCCGGTGAACGATACGTAGAGCCAGATCGGGTAGGTGATTTTGGCGATTTTTCTGTGCTCTTCGAACCGTTTTTTGTAGGCCAAGAAAAGTGTACGCAACACGAGCGGCAACGCGACGACGGCGAGCACCATGTGGCTGAACAAGATCACAAGGTACACAACGCGCACGGCGCCGATGTCCGGGAACTTATGCGAGCCGGTGAGCGCAAATCGCGTGAGGTAGCCCACCAAAAACACGCACGATGTGACGAACGCGCCGAACATGCTCGCGCGGTGTGCGGCGATGTTTTTCCGCTTCACAGCAATGAAGCCCGCAATCAAGAGCACGGTGCTCGTGGTGTTTAAGAGCGCATTGAGCGGGGCAAGGGCGTTGCCAATTTGTTCGGAAGTCATAGGAGCGAGAGCGCCGCGAGGCGTGTGATTGAGATTGCAAAAGGCGCCGCGGGCGGGGCGCTCGCGAGGTTTTACATGCCGCCGACAGATAGGGCTGCCATTAACAAAACCAAGTACACAATCGACGCGGCAAAAAGCCCTCGCGCCCATCGATGGCCCGCGGCTTGACGGAGGCCCGCGATTGCAAACGCCACGAAAACGCCGCCGAGAAGCAGCGCCGACACGAGATAAAACGCGCCTGCAACGCCGAGCGGAACGAGCAACACAGAGACGCCGACGAGCAAAATGCTCTCGATGACAATGTGTACACGTGTGACGCGATCACCGTGTTCAACCGGGATGACTTTGGTGCCGGCGCGGCGATAGTCGTCGCTTCGAAATGTGGCGATCGCAAGCGAGTGGGGGAGCTGCCACAGGAACAGAATCGCAAACAAAACGAGGCCGGCGATGTCGATGCGACCCGTCACCGTGGTCCACCCGAGGAGCGGCGGTACCGCACCCGGCACAGCGCCGATAGGCAGAGCCCACGTGGTGCGGCGCTTGAGTGGTGTGTACACAAATGAGTACGCAACGAGAGCAAGGCCGGCGATGAGACCCGTTGTGAGGTTCACCTGCCAGAGAAGGAGCGGCACCGAAGCGAACCCGAGAGCCGAACCGACGATGAGCGCTGTGCGCGCTGGAAGTCGCCCGGCGGGAAGCGGACGGAGACGCGTGCGAACCATGAGCGCGTCGGTGTCGCGCTCCAGGTACATGTTGAAAGCGCTCGCTCCCGAAACAACAAGCGCGGTTCCGAGCAGTGCGAAAAGAGCTTTTGACAGCGACAAATCCGCGAGGGGCTCCACGCGATGAGCGAGGCCCATTCCGCCGAGCATCGTGATGATCACGAGCAGCGTGATGCGCGGTTTGGTGAGCGCGACAACGTCGCGAAGCATGCTCATGCGGCCACCCGGGAGGGGTGTGACGAAAGCTCGGCCGGTTGCTTGGACGCAAGCCTCCAACGCGAGCCGGGCATCATCGCCCAGATCGTCACCTGGGTGGCAAGCACAAGGGCGCCGACGGCAAGGTGGGTGGTCACTGTGTGGAGATGCAACAAGGAGGTGACGCTCAAGATCCCCAACGTGATTTGCACAAGAACGAGCACTGGAGCGACGGCGGCGAGCGCGCGCACAAGTGTACCTTTGGCGGATCGGCGATAAACGAGCACGCCGTGCGCAATGACCAGAAGACCCACGATCACTGCACCGTAGCGATGCAACATGTGAAGGCGTTCACCGTATGCGCTTTCACTGTCGGGAGGCCAAAAAGCGCCGTCGCAAAGCGGAATGGTGATGCACGCGAGCCCGGCCATGGAGTGGCGAACCATGCCGCCCAGAAAGATCTGGCCGAGGATCGCCAGTGCCACGAGGCCCACCGAAACACGCATGTCAAACTCGGGTCGGGCCCGCGATGCCTGCTCAGATTCAAAGGCGAGGGCGGACGGACGTGTACGCACCGCGATGATCACGAGCACCGAAAAGAAGCTCATGGAGAGAACGAGGTGGCTCAACGTGATCGGCTTTGGAAGCTTGTAGATCACGGTGAGCCCGCCCAACACTGCCTGCGCGAGAACCATGATCGGAGCCGCCAGGGCAAAGGGGCGCAGATGCCGATGATCCTTGTGTACCCAAAGCCAAACGCCGAGGACGGCCGTGAGTATTGCTACGGCGCCGGCAACGAGGCGATGCGAGTGTTCGTAAAAAACGCCGTGCTCCATTTTGGGCAGAAACTGCCCATGACAAAGCGGCCAGTCAGGGCACGCGAGGCTGGAACCCGTGCCGTGAACCAAACCGCCGACGATCAGCAGCACAAAGGTGCACGCGGCGGTGAAGATCGCGAAAGGATGGAGCCACTTGGAACGGGACATCTTTTGAACGCGGGCAAGCCGCCCGAAGGCGCGCTCTCTTAGCGGATTTGTGGGTTGTCGTCACGTGCATGGCGCCGGTGCCCAAGCGTAACCTTGAACATCGGCGGCCCAATCACGGCGCGGCAGTGTTTATGGGCCGCTGCGGGGCGACGTCTACGGAGTTGAGTTGAGTGGGGGAGCGCGATTGCGCTGTCGCGGTTCTGGAGCCGACTGTCTGGCCGGCGGTTATGCGGGAGTTGGGTGGAATACCCTTAGTGTATCATGCCGCCGGTAAGGCGGGCGATGATCACCAAAGGCCCTTGAGTTCGTCCTTGTTCCAATCAGGCTCGCTCTCGGTGCCTTTGTACTCAAAGTCCACCGTGACTTCGCCTGTGTCTTTGACCTCAACGGCTTCCTTCTTCAGCATGCCGTAGTTGGTGTGCCACGCCTCAACCGTGTACTTACCGGCGGGCACTTTTTCGATCTTGAACGAGCCGTCTTCACCCGAAACGGCAAAGAAGGGATGATCGGTCACGACAACGAAGCCGCGCATCCAGGGGTGAACGTCGCAGGAGAACTTCATGATCGAAGCCTCTTCCGGCGCCTCTTTGGAGATTGCGGCAGCGCCCTTGGGTTGCGCTTGGTTGAAGAGCGACTCAGCACCCTTGTACGCGTGCACGTTGTGGAGCGTTTGGTCGCCGTTTTTGATGTCGATCTGCTGACCGGCAACCACGCCCTGCATGCGGGGAGCATACATGCACTCTTTTTGGTCGATTTCGGCGTGCTTTTCAGGGGCCTTCCAGTTACCGGCAATGCCGCCTGCCGAGATGCGGACGAGCACGTCCTTGAGTTTGCCGTCTTTCACGAGCACGGCGTTGTATTTCACCTCGGTGGCCTTGCAGACGTCGGCGTCTTTGCGCTTGACGGGCACCTTCATCTCGGGGGCTTTGCCCGAGAAGGCAACGACACCCTTGATTGTGGATGCGCCCTCTTTCGCGGGGGCGGCCGCGGCCGATGTCGTCGTTGCAGCGGCGCTCGTGGTGGTGGCCGCCGTGGGCTTGCCCGACGTCATAGGTTTGCCGGAAGCGCCGGACCCGGACGGCTTGTCCTCGCCGCAACCAGCCGCAACAACGGCGGTGAGAGCAATGGTAGCGAGGGTAGCGAGTTGACGATGCATCGTTCAGTTCCTCCGTGCCGAGCAATCTTGGGCTCGGCGTTACGCGGCGGGCGCTCCTCGTTAGTGGACAACTGGTCTTGGGAGTGAGGCTCCGGCGCCGCTCAATTCGGCTTTTTGCGCGATATGTCGCGCAGCACGGAGTGGCTTAGTGAATGGGCTTGCCTGCGTCAATAAGACGCAGCCGACTTTCTCAACGCGGCGAGCGTCGTGACGCGTCGAAGAGCGAAAGGACTTCGCAACATCGCGGGATCCAGCGCGAAGCGAGCCTTCGCACGAACATCCTTCGCGAAAATCAAGAGACGGTTCGCTTGCGGTCAGCCATTGAAATTGTGTTCAACGCGCCGGCTTCACCAAGACCGACCACAAGAAGTGTCCGCTCCGAGCGACAAGCGTCACCGACAAGGCGGCCACCACGAGTGTGAGCGAGCCGATCGGAGAGTCGGTCACATCCACCGCAACGATCGCCAAACACATGGCGGCAGTCAGGGTTTTGAGCCGCCGAACCGTGAGCAGGCCCACAGCCACGAGCGGCGTGAGAAAGCCCAAAAACATACGAATCTGAACGCGCAGGTACGGTTCGGGCTGCACCAAAAATCGATCGGCGGCTCGTTTTAAAAACACGTTCAGTGCTGCGGCGTCTGGAGCGCTTCCGAGTTGGGCTTGTCGCGCGGCAACCACCGCAAGCACGAGAGCAAACACGGTGACCGGACTCCAAAACGAAGGCCTTTCGTTCGGCTCACCGTGTGCCTCGGCTTTGGGCGCTCGACTTGTGTACACAATTGCCAAAGCCAAAGCGCCTCCCACAAGAAGCTGCGCAATGGTCGACCCAACGCGCGCCTGCGTGCGAAGGGTGTCGGCCGAAATCCATTTTTCACCGTGCACGAGCAAGAGGCCGGGCAATCCGCGAAACAAAGCGCGCAGGCCGACGAATCCGATCACGATGGATGTGAGTCGCGCAACGCGTGATCGAAATGACGCAACCGCACAGAGAACCGCAAACGCACCCGCTCCACACGCCGCCATCAGCGCGGGCGTTTCGGGAGCGCGATCGTTTGTCATGGCGCTTCCAACAACAACGAGCGCACAAAAAGTGGAAACCGCCATGCCGACAATGCGGATCCAAAATGGAAGATTGGTGTGTACCGTTTGAAAAAGCGTGCCGCCCGCGGCAACGATTGTGCTCGCGGCAAACAGCAGTGACAGCGTGCCGCCCGCCACGTCGAAAGTGGCCACCACTTTCGTCATTCCAACGCCCGAACCGGGGAGCGCCGGCCCGATAAACCTGCCCAGCACCAGCGCGGCCACGCCGAGCAGCGACAGCCACCACAAGAAGCGGAGCGAGTCGCCCGCGGGCTGCTGCTCGGCAACGACAGACGCACCGCCCGCAGGTGCACGGTCACTCGGCGTGCGTTCGGCCTCGTCGCGCTCGTCCGCGTGTGCCTCACTCGAAATCGGGGTTTGTTCGGCGTCGCTCACGGCATCAGGAGGATGTCATTGTCGCGGTTTCGCCGACGGTCCTTCATCGGCGGGAGCGTCCTTGCGTTCTTCAACAGGCTTCGGCGGTTCCACAGGTTTGGGCTGCGCGTCGGTCGCCGCGTCTTTTTTCTCCTCAGGCGCCTTCAACAAATACGGGCGCGCATTTCGGGACGAACAGGCGTCGAACGGGTCGCGATGAAACTCCCAGTGGATGTACACATGACCGTCGTGCGAAACAATGGAGTCGGGTGGTTTCCCAAACGGACCGGCTCGGCGCGCCGAACTCACCGAAACGAGATCAAATGCGGTTGAGCCGCTCGCTTTCGTGACGCCCGCACGAACAATTTTACCGTCGTCTTTGCTCAGAACGATTTCGATAAACGTGACGAGATTTTCGTTGAGCTTGTGACCCGGCGGCAGCTTTGAGAGCGACTGCAAAAACTCTTCTGCAAAGATCGGATGGATGCGGTTGTGCATCGTGTTGAGGTACGTCGCGAACGCGCTCTTGGCTGCGTTCAGCGACGTTTGGTTTCCGACCTTCACGCCGGGTTGATAATTTTCAACCGCCGCGCGCCAATCGAGAGGCTCTTTGCCACCGTTTGCGCCGCGATGTTTTGCTCGACGCGCTTCACCGTCTGCGGCCCGCTCTTGTTTGAGTTTGTCTTGACCAACGGCCGTTTCGAGCCCGGCCATTGTCAGGTTGATATTGATTCCACCCGGCAGGCCCGGCGCTCCAAACCCAATTGTTTGCACCGGCGTGCGCGGAACGATCACAGCCTCTCGTTTTGGGCCCGCCACTTTGCTCGTTCCATCGCCGCCCGGATTTGCAGGATCGAGCGACCACGATCCGGTGGCGCCGGCTTTGACATCGGGCGACGCGGGACCGGCACCGCCCGGTGACGCCGCAACCGGCGTGTCATTCGTGGGCGGCGTGAGCGAAACCGTTTTGCCACCGCCGCCCGTGTTGCCCGGGATGCTCAGCGATGCACCTGCTTTGGTGGAACCCGAAGCCGGTGACGGTGGTGCAGGCGGCGCCGGATTGGAGTGCACCGACGCCACCGCCGACGCTTTGCTCTCACCCGGCGCGTGATCTTTATTGCCCGCTTTGTCTTCCGCATGGCCCGACTTGTTTTCGTCGTCGGTGCCTTTTTCGTCGGCCACGCCCGCGCGACCGCCGTCTGTTTTTGCAGTGGCGGTTCCATCGAAGGCGCGCACACGCGCGATTGTTTCTTCCTTCGTTGTGTTGGCTTCGTTCGCGACGTTTTTGGCGTTGGGATTGTCGGGCTGATCTTTCGCAACGTCCTGCACAACGGCAACGCGTCGATCCGGAGGGGGAGGCGGCGGCGGCGGCGGCGCTTTGGGTGCGTCGTCTTTTTCGCGACCGGCGGCGGCTTTTTCTCGTCGAGTTTTTTCGGAGGGTCCGCGAGAGGCTTGAGCGGCGGCGGCGGAGGTTTTTTCGCCTTCGGCGGCTCCGGCGGCTTCGCCGTTTTTGCAGGCTCCGGCGGCTTCACCTTCGGCGGCTTCAACACCACCGGTTTCGGCGGCGGCTTCACCTTCGGTGGTTTTTTCTCATCCGGCTTCGGCGGCTCTTTGGGAGCATCGATGGGTTTTGCGGTGGGGTTTTCAGCCGGATTGGGTTCAGACCGCGGCGTGAGAACCGTGCCGTCGGTGATCACTTCAATTGTTCCGTCACCCGAAAGATCGTGACGAATTTCACTCACCATCGCTCGGACGCTTGCGCGATCTGAAATAAACCGAGCCGCTTCAACAGCGCCGCCCCCGCCCATTGCATGGACCAATGTCGCCGTGGAGATCCACAGGACAATCGGTATGGAGGCGTCGCGCGGCATGGTCGTAAGTACGGCGACGCGCGATCGCGCCGGTCGTCTGGCGAGGCTAGCACCGGCTCGGAATACCGGCAAAGGCCCGTTCAGCGACAAGGATGGCGCTCTCAGCGCATTTTCACCGCGCGGCGAGAACGCAGGAAACGAGCGCGAGGGCCCGATCGAAGGCTCTCATTGTGTACTCAACGCGAGTCAGACTCAGTGTTTGCCAGCCCACTTATACGGTGAATAAGGGGGCAGCAGATATTCAGGCTCAAACTCAACGCCAAAAACGAGCGCCGAGATGTTTTCGGGATCAAGCTGGTGATGAACAGACGCCACAATTCGTATTCCTGTGACCTTGTTTGCGATGCCGTCGGGAGACTCCCCTGCTCGAACAGGCACATATCGAACACCGCCCCAGAACGTCGCTACGAAATGAGCCTGGTTATCCAGGCCATAACCGCCGCCCATGCGCACGCCGAAAGTTCCCCATTGGGCATGTTCTGTTTTGGTTAACACAAGTGTTAACCCCCCCTCCCCCATTGAACCCACTCCCAACAAACTTTGATAGGCGATCCAAGGGCCAAAACGAAGTTCAGACGAACCGCCATATCCGCCGCCGAAGATCCAAACGGGCGTTGTGACATCAAACCCGGCATTCACAAACGTCACTTCTGAAGGACCACCTTTTCCCAAGTTCGGCCCAGCCGCCCAACCGAGCCAAGGTCCGATCTCAAAGTCGCCCGCATTCGCCGACGACGACCAAAAGGTACACATCGCAAAAACACCTGCGATAACCGCCGCAGCTCTCGATCGACAACGGCGCTTTGTCCGATTTGGATCACCGGTCGCGCCCGCGCAAAACCCACCCGCGCAATTGCCGAGGCCGTCGTCTCTCCCCGCTTTGCAACAATGTTTCACCGTCCAAAACTTACCATGACGGCGTGATTGTTCCCTCGTGTAAGATCAAGTTTTCTTGTCGCCCTCGGAGGTGCTCCTTGCGCTACGGCCCCTCAATCATTCTTCGAGTTTTGGTATCCCTACTGCCACTTGCCGCCGCCGCATGTGACGGAGGTGAAACGGTCGATCCCCAAGGCGGATCGGCCGGATCAAGTACAACAGGCGGATCGGGTGGAACCACTTCCAGCTCCACCGGCGACGGTGGGGTGATCATTGGAGGCTCAGGCGGAGGGTCCACAACAAGCACCGCCAAGCCCGATCCGTGCGATGGTGTTGACTGCGCCGTAGACCAACATTGCGAAGATGTTGGGGGCGTGGGGACATGTGTAAACAACACCTGCGATATGCTGATGTGTTCGGCAACCGAAGCCTGTGATGTTGGGCCGAACGGTGGCAGTTATTGCAAAGACATCTCCTGCGCCAACGATTTAGAATGTGTACCTTCGCAATTTTGCAATGGCACAATCTGTGTTGATGACGTTTGCAATCCAGGACTGGCCGAGTGTTTGGGTGACGACGTTCTCGTGTGTTTGCCCAACGGCTCCGGCACCGAGGTAAAGTTCACCTGCGGAAGTGACGCCTACTTCACAAGCATTTGCGCAGGGGACGGCATGGGTTCAGCCACCTGCACATGCGCCGACGATTGGGATTGTCCGTCGTATACAACATGCGATGTTGTCAATTGCTCAGGCACCGGAAAAGCCCCCACATGCTCGCTGCCTCCTGTTGATTTTAAAAACGCACTCCCTGTAAACGAAATTCAGTGGGGTGGCACCGGAACAGCTCAAAAAAACGCTGTGGGCTCACCGTTCCCCTCGTCCTCACAGGCGTGTGGCACTCCGGTTGTGGCCAATCTCGACGACGACAACGGCGACGGCCTGATCAACGAACGCGACTTCCCCGAAATCATCTTTATGTCGTATTGCGCGTCGGATGTGGCGACAAACGGCATTGTTCGAGCCATTCACGGCGGCGGCCCCAACAAAGGCAAAGACTTTTTTGCTTCGTGCGGCGCCACCACTTGGCACGAAGGCGACGACATCAATATGGCCTGCGCCTGCGCCAATGCTGAGGGCAACTCCACTGCTGCCATTGCCGTGGGTGATCTCGACAACGACGGTGTTCCTGAAATTGTGGTGCCGAGTGAGCAGGCGGGCCTGATCATTCTCGACAATAAAGGCACTGTCATTACAAAGAGCGCAACTGCCCAGTGGACGGGATATGTCAATCCGGCCCCGGCAATTGCCAATCTCGACAACGCCGGATTTGCCGAGATCGTTGTCGGTCGATACGCATTTACCCTCGAACACGACGCCAATGGCAAACTTACCTTCGTTGACAAGTTCAGCGGAGCGCTCATGGCAGGCAATCAGGGTCAAGGCCCGGTGCCTTGTATTGCCAATATCACCGGTGATGTGAGGCCTGAAATCATCGGCGGAACAACGGTGTATCGACTGCCTGTGCCCCCCGCCGGAGTTACCAAAATTGCAGAATGTCCCATGGGGGCCACAGACAACTTCTGCACCGCCAAACTCGATGTTGTGTGGGACGGTCAAACGGTAAATGCCGGCACCGCAACGCCCATTCCCAATGCGCAGCGCGACGGATTTTGCGCCATTGCCGATGTGTTGGGTATGGATGAAACCATTGCTCCAAGCCCGGCCAATCCGCTCGACGGAAAGGCTGAGGTGGTGCTCATCAATGAAGGACACCTGCTTGTACTCAATGGTGAAACAGGAGTGGTGCGACGTTTTACCGCCTTGGGAGTTGGCAACAACGGCGGCGCCCCCAATATCGACGACTTTGACGGCGACGGCTTCCCTGAAGTTGGCACCGCATTTGGCACTCGATATGTTCTCATTGACCTTCAAGACCCCTCGGCCGCGTGCCCCGCATGGCCCAACGCGTACAACGACGCTCAAATGGGCCTTCAGGGCAATCCGGCCCGCAATCCGGGCGGCACATGCACCATGGATAATGAGTGTGCGGCAGGCGCCGTTTGCAACAAGATCCTTGGCAAGTGTACATGTCTCTACAACGCGTGGCAGCGCGTCACTGAAGACGACTCTTCACAAGTCACTTCTTCGAGCGTTTTCGACTTCAACGGCGACGGCGCGGCAGAAGTGATTTATAACGACGAGTGTTTCTTCCGCGTCTACGACGGCCTCAGCGCAGACGTGTTGTTTAAACATCCATCTCCCAGCCGCACTCGCATTGAAAACCCCATTGTTGCCGACGTCGACAACGATGGAAACGCTGAGATTGTATTCCCCTCCAACAATGAAGCGGCGGCCTGTTCAAGCGGCATCAACTTCCCCAATGGCATTGCCGTGTGGGGCGATTCGAGTGACAGTTGGGTGAGCGCACGCCGCATTTACAACCAGCATGCCTATCACGTCACCAACGTTACCGAAGGTGGCCAAATTCCCAAAGAAGAGCCCGAAAGTTGGAAGGTATACAACGGGCGCGTATACAATACGTATCGTTCCAATCCTCGCAACTACAACGTCGCGCCCGATCTAACCGTTACCGGAGTACAAGTTTCGTCACCGGGCGTCGCATGTGGTGAGCTTTCCAATCTCCTGACAATTACCACCAAGATCGACAACGCCGGTGACCTGCGCGTTGGCCCCGGCGTGGTTGTCACATTCTATGGCATTTGGGGCATGACCACCGAGCCATTGTATGCCGACGGCATGATGACTCCCATTCAGGCAACCATTCAGTCAAGTCTCGAACCGGGAGACTCCATCCTGATCAGCGTCGACTACAATGCCATGTTCAACACCGCAGGTGTTTTGCCCGACGAAATCAAGGTTGTTGTCGACGAAGCCGACATTGAGAGCGAATGCAAAGAGGACAACAACTCGCTCACTCAAAAGGTCGAACCGAGCATGCCACTCGCAGACCTTCGCATTCAACTCGGACTCGCAAACGACATTGCATGTCCAATGCCTGAAGTTCAAACAACCCTTATCAACGACGGCGCCGCGGAAGCATCCAACGTGCTTGTCCGTTATTACGCGGGCGATCCCAACGCGGGCGGCTCATTCTTGCACGAACAAGTTGTTCCGGGCCCCATTGCCCCGAACGGCGGCATGGTCGCTTTCACGGCCACCATTGCGGCGTTCCCCAATAACCTGTCCATTCTCATCTACGGCATTGTCGACCCCGACGACGCCATCCCAGAATGCAACGACGGCAACAACAAAGACTCGGCCGACAACAAAATTGAATGTGGCCAAATTAACTAGTGCACCGATTCCGTAGAACTGATGGGTTCAGATGAATTGCAGCAAGGGTTCGTTGCTCTATCAACTCGGTGCACTAGGGCCGCGCCTGCGCGGCCGGGGTGTGGGGCGAATGCCCCACGGAAACAAAACTAGTACCGCGATTTCGAGCGCTGCGAAGCAGCGGCAATCAACCCATCGGGTTGATTGAATCGCGGTACCAGTCACGATGAAAGCTTGCGGCGGAGAATCTCATTCCAATGTTGAGTCTCCGCCGCAGTCAGCTTTGAAACGTTTTTGACCTCCGCTGTCAGCGCCTCAAACGCGCGCGATGCCCCAATTTCACGACTAAATCGCACTCCGTTGGGAGCATTTGGCCCAACGAGAGACAGCACATGTGTACCCTCCAAACGCTCAATTGAAGAAGGGGCGAAGTCGGGCGGCAAACTGTGATTTCCTGTTCCACCCGGAGCTGTCCACATGAATCGGCCGTCTTTGGGCATCATGTCGGAGGGATCCACGGCTCTCCATGGGTAGAGATGAAACGAAGCTGTGTACGCAACGTTTTCAACTCGCTGCGGTCCAACCCCGGACATCACTTGTAATACCGACTTGGGCAAAACCCCCGAAGCCCCTATTTT
The DNA here is from genome assembly GCA_016712345.1 of Polyangiaceae bacterium. Lineage (GTDB taxonomy): Bacteria > Myxococcota_A > Polyangia > Polyangiales > Polyangiaceae > JADJRH01. The sequence goes on along the minus strand of JADJRH010000001.1, from coordinate 3,640,685 downwards.
CGCCAGCGCATCGGCCAATGATTCAGCCAGAAGAACCATGAGCTGACCCACGTCGGAGATGCCGTTTAACGTCATTGAATACGCTTCAGAGATCTCTGGAATCAACACCACAAATGGCTGATTGAGTGAAACCGAAAACAGCGTGTTGAGCCAAAATCCGCCGGTACACAGGTGAGAGAGCGTGGACGCCGCAGAAATCAAGTCCGCATTTTGCTGGGCCGCTGCGAGGTGCCTTGTTTCGCGCGTCAAAGACGCAACCGCAGGCAAATACCAGGTATCGAGAGCTTCAAACGATATCACCGCCGCGGCGTCCCTTTTGGCAAAGTTGTCCACGAACAAACGGGGCAACTCCAGAGCGCCTATTTCGATCATGTCTTGGCCTTCAGCCTGTTCAACATCACGGAGCCCCTCCGCAAATCGAAGGGCGTGACGCATCACATTCAAAAGAGGCGCTGCCACCGCGGCGGCGAGGGGCTCCGCTGACAACCCCGACTCAATAAGCGACCCGCACGCAAGCGCGAAATAGCCGCCGGAGCGTGAATCAACCGCAGGTATGCGCGCCAGAATCGCTTGAAACGCCGCTTCACGCTGCGCCTTTGGCTTTCGCATCACTTCGCCCATGAACTCGGCGAGCTTTTTTTCTGCGGCGCCCACCTTACCCGCGGTTGAAAGGCGCTCAATCTCCGACAGGCGCGCAGTGATATTCATTGTAAAAGCCTCTCAGACTTTAATGATCGACTCCCAATGATCGCCTATTTCTTGGGCTGTCCACGGGGCTGTTCCATCTTTGAATTTGCCCGGTGTTTGAACAACTTTGAACGCGTACATTTGTTGTCCAGCCACCGCCAGCACATGCCCTGTTCGATCCGCGCAAAGTTCCGACCCCAAAAACAGCGCGGCAGGCGCAATATGATCTGGAGTGAGCGAATCCATCCCACTTTGAAACATGGGTAGATCTTCGGTCATTCGTGTTTTTGCAATTGGGGCAATCGCGTTGACGGTGATGCGGTGTTTTTGAAGTTCAATGGCAGCCGTGCGCGTGAGCCCGTAAATGCCGGCCTTGGCAGCAGCGTAGTTGGCTTGGCCAAAGTTTCCCATCATCCCTGAAACACTGGTCGTATTCACAATTCGACCGCCGCCGCCCTGACTCACCATTTGTTTGGCGGCAGCTTGTGTACACAAAAATGTACCTTTTAAGTGGACATTGATCACCGCGTCCCACATCACAAGATCCATTTTCAACAGGCTCTTGTCGCGCAAAATGCCGGCGTTATTCACCATCACATCCACGCGACCAAATGTTTCAACGGCCGTTGAGATCAGCTTTGAAACGCCCTCATGCGTGCTGATGTCGTCAAAGTTTGGCACCGCCGTGCCACCCGCGGCCTTAATTTCCTGGGCCACTTTGGCAGCGGCCGCTTCACTTCCGCCGGTGCCGTCGCGCGCACCGCCCATGTCGTTGACCACCACTTTGGCGCCTTCTTTGGCAAATAAGAGCGCCTCCGCTCGACCAATTCCGCCGCCTGCCCCGGTGACAATGACCACTTTTTGGTCGACCAAACCCATTGTCGTAAACCTCCAACGCCTCTTTCGGCCCGTGTGATATTGGGCCTACTTTGGCCCGCGCATAGCTCGCGCACCGCGACCTATCACTCTTTCATCGCGATGGGTAGGCACCCGCGATGACGCGCTGTGACGAACCGTGGTATGAGGCGTTCGCCATGACCTCTCGGTTCTACGTCACAACGCCCATCTATTACATCAACGATGTACCGCACCTCGGCACGGCGTACACAACAATCGCCGCCGACGTGATGTGCCGGTACCACCGAACGCGTGGGCACGAGAGCCGATTTCTAACGGGCACCGATGAACACGGCCAAAAGGTTCAGCGAGCGGCGGAAGAGCAAAACCTGCCTCCCAATGTGTACGCAGACCAGGTGAGCCGCCGTTTCAGCGAAGCGTGGCCCAAACTCGCCTGTGCCCCGGACGACTTTATTCGCACGACCGACCCTCGTCACAAAACCTGGGTTCAAGACTTTTGGAAAAAGATCTTTTCAAATGGCCACATTTATTTGGGCCACTATGAAGGTCTTTATTGTGTGCGATGTGAAGGTTATTACACCGAAAAAGAACTCAGACAGCCGGGCAATATTTGTCCCATTCACAATCAACCCGTCGAGGTCATGAAAGAGCCGAGTTACTTTTTCAAGCTCTCTCAATTTCAAGACAAACTTTTAGCCTTTTATGAGGCTCATCCCGACTTTGTGCGCCCTGAAGGCCGTTTTAACGAACTCAAGAGTTTCGTGCAGAGTGGGCTCCAAGACTTGAGTGTTTCGCGCACGTCGTTTCAATGGGGCATCCCCGTTCCCGGTGATGAACAACACGTGATGTACGTGTGGTTTGACGCGCTTTCAAACTATTATTCTGCACTCACCTCGCCTGAAGACAACACTCGATATTGGCCGAATGTTGTCCACATTATGGGCAAAGACATTCTGCGTTTTCACGCTTGTTATTGGCCCGCATTTTTAATGGCGGCGGGCATGGAGCCGCCCCCGGCTGAATTTGCGCACGGTTTCTTAACGTATTGCGGCGAAAAAATGTCCAAGAGCCTTCGCAATACAATCAGCCCCACCGCGCTTGCCGAGGCCATTTCACCCACAATTGGGGCCGATGTTGTTCGCTACACGTTAATGCGAGCCATTGCTTTTGGCCAAGACGGAGACTTTGCCATTGCCGATCTCATGCAGCGCTATTCGTCGGAGCTTGGCAATCAGCTTGGCAACCTGCTCAATCGCGTGTTGCCCTTTGCTGAAACAGTACCTGAAAAAGGCCCGCTCACAGCGCTTGAAGAAAACCTGATTGCCAATTATCCCGACAAAGCAAAAGCCGCTGCCGACGCATTTACCGCTGTCAATCCAACCGCGGCGCTCGGGCATATCTGGTCTATTCTGGCGCTCGCCAATGAGTACATCGACAAGGCTGCACCGTGGGTAGCCAAGAAAAATGACCCTGTGCGACTCGGCACAATCATCGCAACGGCCGTGTCTTTGTTAGAAGCGGTGAGTGTCATGATTTGGCCCGTTATGCCCAACGTGGCCGCCTCCATGCGCGAGCAACTCGGCCTTTCGCCGCTTCAGGGTATTGTTGGAAGTGACCAGTGGCCTCATGTGTTGCCCAACCGAGAACCGGGTGGGCGACTCATGCGGGGAACACCCATTTTCCCGCGCTTTGAAAAAGAAAAAGAAGCTGAATTGCTTGAGAAGTTTTCACCCCCAAAAGAGCCTGTCATGAGTCAAGAACAAGCCCCTTCCACCGCTCCTGCGAACGCCCCCACAACCGATGTTGCCCCGGCCGCCCCCGCCGCGCCGCGCGAAGCAAAGGCCGTTATTCAATACGACGACTTTGCCAAAATGGACTTGCGAGTTGGCCTTGTTTTGTCGGCCGAACGCGTGAAGAAAAAGGACAAGTTGCTCGACCTGCGCGTTGACGTGGGTGAAGCGGCGCCGAGGCGCATTGTGGCGGGCATTGCCAAAAACTACGCGCCTGACCAAATCACCGGCAAAAAAGTGGTTGTGCTTTGCAACTTGGCCCCGCGTGAAGTGGTAAAAGGATATCTGAGTGAGGGTATGTTGCTCGCCGGCGGTGACGGCGACGTCCTCAAAGTGGCCACGCTCGACGGTGAGTTGCCCCCCGGCTCCACCGTTAAGTGAGGCGTTACAAATTTGGCCCGTGCCGCCGCCGACTGATATCGGCGGCGCATGTTACTCCCTGGGCGACTTGACGCCACCACCTTGGGGGATCTCCTCGGAACACTCTACCGCGGCAGCGCGACCGGAGTTTTAGAACTCCAGGAGATCGCCGCCTCCGGCGGAGCGACACGCCACGGGCGCACTCATCGTATTCAACTCTTGTCCGGTCTGGTTGCCGGCGTTGAAACCGAGCTATCAAACACGCCCATCGGCGAGATGCTCGTCCGCATGGGCAAGATCGACAGGCGCGCTGTTGAAGTGATGCTCTACCGTATGGCGCTCGGTGATCCACGTCCCGCGGGTGCCATTTTGGTGAGCATGGGAGCCGTCACAACAGACACGTTAATTGCCGGTTTGCGCGCTCAGCAAAAGGCCCGTTTGGACGCCATTTACCGTGGACTCAACGACGCACGCGTGGTGTTTCGAACCTCGCGCCCGTTGCCCAAAGAAACCCTTCGAGTTGGCACGATGTTGCCGCGCGACTTTCTACAGGGCCGCCCGCGCAAGCGCGATCTGACAAATCGCCCGCCTCGAAATTCGCAGCCCAAAACCGCATCTCGAACTCCCTGGTGGGCAACCCGTGAGTGGGGCATTCCCGAAACAGGCAATGACACTCCCCCTCCCCCAAGTGGCAGTCGCCCCAAAGAGCCGCGCACCAACTCCAATGCTCCCGCCGATGGGCCGCGGGGAAAAGCCCTGCGAGCATTGGGACTTTCATTGGACGCGGACGAAGCCACCATTCGCCGAGCCTTTAAAAAGCTCGCTATTGAACTTCACCCCGACAGGTACGCAACCTCCCCTACCGAGGTACGCGATCAATACGCGGCTCGATTTGCCGAGGCAAGCGCCGCATATCACTTGCTTGTCGCCTAGCCCCAAATCAAACGACAAGAACAATGGAGACGCTTATAAGCATCGGGAGAGTCTGAAAAACGTAGCGTTTCGAAGAAATCCATCAGGCAGCGTTTGGCGGCTTCAGGTGATTGGAACATACCAATCAGAGCGGTCTCGCCTCTTTTTTGCAAGGGAGCGAGTGACCGATCGCGTTGAGTGATGAATGGGGGGACCGCCATGTTTGAGCGGAGGCGTGGGGTTGGGGCCCCGCGACCCGCGAGTCGGGTGGGCCCCGTTCAGAACGAACATGCGACCGGTCAGGAAGCGACCTTTTCGCTTTTCCATGCGGCAACGGGCAAGGGTGTCCCGCGCCTTACGACAAGACCTGAAACCATCCTTCGCAGAACGTCATGGCTGTTATCGCTTGACTAAGGCCTAGAGCAGCGATCGGGCGCCCTTGTTATCGCTTCTCTTGGGCCCGGCAGTAATGCGATAAACCCTTATGACCGCCTACCGCCAAAACCAGCCGCTCTGTCCCACGTGCAGCCAACCGCTGGAGTCCCTCGATACGCACGCTCCCCAAGCGGTTGTTGATATTTGCAAACAATGCGGCGGTGTTTGGCTCGATTGGGAAGATGGTGACTTTACCGATCTCGCCCGCCAAATTCCCCCGGTAGCGGGCCGAACCATTGCGCGCGGTGGGCTGGGTGATTGCCCGCGGTGCAATAAGGAGTTGATTGTGGAAGTGTTTCGCGACGTGGCGGAAGTGCTGCGTTGCAGTGAGTGCGCGGGCGCATTTGTGCCATACGCGTCCATTGGTAAACTTTCAGAGTGTACACCCGCCGCGGATATGGTGGAGCAGCCCAAAGGGTTTTGGGCCAGAGTCATCGGCGCCTTGAAGACCAAGTTCCCAACCTGAAACGCCTCGCGACGACCTGTACCGTCAGGGCATCTGACACGTCGTATCAAACACGGAGGCGCGGAGGACACGGAGTCTCACGGAGATCTTTTCTATTTCGGGCTGCAATCAACTTGCACAGCGTCGTGCCAGGACTGTCAAGTTGACAGTTGTCCATTGCGGCCCGACAAACAAAGAAACTCCGTGTCCTCTGTGTCCTCCGCGTTGAAACAGGCGTTTCAGGTGGCGTGACGCGGCGGGGAGGTGTCAGTTACCCAGGAGGGTTCAGGTGGGTAGCGAAGACGGCAATTGTACAACAAAGCGCGCGCCCCCAAGTTCACCACTTTCTACGAAAATGGCGCCTCCGGCCGCTTCCACCAAACCGCGGCAAACAGCCAGTCCCAAACCGGTGCCTTTGCCAACTTCTTTGGTTGTCGCAAACGGCTCAAACAGATGACCTTCAATTTCTTTGGGAATGCCCGGGCCGTTGTCTTCCACAACCAACTCAATGTTTTCTTTTTCACCAATCCTTTTTTTGGAGGCGCTGATTGCCACTCTCCCATTGACCGGCGACACGGCGTCCCCCGCATTGAGGAGCAGATTCAAAAGCACCTGCACAATACGTTCATGACTCAAGGCCGCGAGTGGAATGGCCTCATCCACCTTCGTCACAAGCTCAATTGACTTCCAGTCTTTTTGAGGGCGAACAAGGGCAACAGCGTCGGCAATGGCATCCACAACGTTCGACGGCAACTCGCTCTCACCGCTCTTAACGGCGCCCGAACGCGATGCGGGGCGCGCAAAGTCGAGCAAGTCGCGAAGCACTTTATGAATACGCTCTGTTTCTCGTTTCATCCGATGCAGAAAATCACGCTCTTCCTCGGGTGAAAGACCTCCCATCGCAAGAAGATCTTGAAAGCCCAAGATGGACGAAAGTGGATTGCCAATCTCGTGAGCCAAGCCCGCGGCAAGCCGGCCCACAGAAGCCAGGCGCTCTGAACGAATGAGGCTCTGCTGAGCTTCTGTCAGATTGCGTGCGACCTTTTCAACCTCGGCGATTTTGGCTCGAAGTTGCTCTTCTTCAACGCGCAGTCGCTCGGTCATTTGCGAGATCGAATGGGAAAGATCGACGATTTCGGCCGGGCCGCGACCTGTCACTTCAAACCGGCGCCCTCCTTCGCGAACGAGGCGCGCAGCACTGGACAATTCAACAACGGGGCGCACCACGAGCCGCGTGATTGCGAAATAGGCAAAGACCAAAAGTGCCAGTCCGAAAATGCCTGTATACAAAGCCACTATACGACGGAGCGGAGCGCCGAGAGAAGGCTGCGAGTCGGTTCGAACAAGCACGCCGACGGTGGCTCTTTCGCGCGGAACAAGCACCAATACAGCGGCCCGCCCCATAGAAAGTGTACGTTCGACACCTTGTGAAATCTTCCTTGGAAGGGGCGAGTCGCCCGGGGACTCATTCACGGAGTGCGTCAATTCACCGTTTGCCCCGTAAATACCAATTGCCGAAACGCCGCCTACCCCGAGCTGCGTTTGCAAAAGCGTTGGCAGTTCTACCGGCGCTCGGTGAACCGCAGCCTCGGCCACGTGGCCCGCAACGGCTTTTCCAAGCGAGATAGCCGCGTCCGTTCTCGCCGCTCGTAGGGAGGCCTGTGTGAGCTGCGCGACCGCAAAATAAAGGGGTACGAACGCGAGCACCAACAACGCGCCCAGCGCGAGGAGCAACTGGAGCCGAATTCCGAGCCGCATGTGGTCATGAGTATCATCGGAAATGCTCCAAGACTTGCAAAGAACTGGGCCCGATCGCTCGCGACTTGATACGGCCGGCTCTCCGCATGTCGCCGCTTTTGACTTTGATGTTGTGGGTGCGAAGGGCCGCTCGGTTTTCATTTCCGGCCGCACTTGCGATCTCGCTGGGTACCATTGTTGTGCTCGACGCTTCGGCGCGTTTGCCCGACGTTTGGGCATTCACAGCGCTCGGAGTGGCAGCCGTTTTTTTCGCGCAGCGCCTCTTGCGGCGAATGCGAAAAAACCATCAAGGCGTGTTGGGCGACATTGAACTTGGAGCCTTGTTGGCCGCACTTTCGTACGGATTGGTTGTGCGGTTTGACCACTCCCTCGACGGTCGCCTTTACCCGATTGTTTTGTCGTGTGTCGGCGTTGTGGGCGCGTTCGGGCGGCCGGCGGCTTCCGTTGCAACTGTCATGCTCGCCGCCGGTTTGGAGATTGCGGTTCGTCTCGCCGGCACCGGTGAGTTGACTCCCAAGGCGCTTGTTCCACACTTGATCTTTCTCGTTGTTTTCGGCGCGCAAAACGCAATTGTGTTGCGGGCTGAGATTGCGCGCCTTCGCAAAACTTCGCGCGAAAGGCTTGAAACCGAACTGTCCAAAATTCGCGACGACGCCCGCAGCTACAGACTGCTTGGCACGGGTCGCGGCGACAAAAAAGGCCGCGACGACGATCGGCTTGTGCGCTCTGGAGTGGAAGAAATTCATCAAGCGGTGCTGTTTGCACTCAAGTTGCTCCGCGAGTCACTAGACCTGTATACAGCCGTGTTGCTTTGGCGCTCCGACGCGGGAACCCATCTTCGAATCAGCGAGCTTTCTACCGACGCTCCAAACATTTCCGACGGGCCTTTTCTTGTGGGAGACGGCATTTTTGGTGCGGCGATCTCACAGGGAACCCCGGTGGCCCTGTCGCACCTAAAACCCAATTACAAACTGCCTTATTATTCGGGGCCCTGCCCAGTCCGCGCTGTATTGGCACTTCCGCTCTATGAGCACGGAACACTGCGGGGCCTCTTGGTTGTTGATCGCGCTCTCGACAAGGCCTTTTCGCAACGTGAAATTGACATCATCGACGAAGCGGGCCGTTACGCTCTGCGCGCCATTCAAAATGAACGCGTGTTTGTGCAGCTTGAACGCGCCAAGGTGGAACAGGGCAAACTCTATCGAGCGGCCGAAACGCTGGGCGCTGCAACCACAGAAGCCGATGTGATCAGCGCGGGTGTCACTGCCGCGCGCGAGATCACAAGCGTTGATTACGCGGCCATCACCATCTACGACGAAAAAACAAAAGCCCACGAAATCAGGGCGGTGAGCGGCGGAGATGAAGAAGCCCACGTGGGTCAAACGTTTCGACACAACGCCGGGCTTGTCTCGATGGTTGTTCAAAATCGCCACCCGCTTCCGTACCGCGGTGAATACGACGAACAGCGCCAGATCGTTTTTACCAAACGGCTGAGCCCGCCGAGCATGCCGAGCATTGTCGTGTTGCCGCTGTGTGTACACGATCGCGCTCTCGGCGCCATTGTGCTTGGATCCAAGCGTCCCAAAGCATTCGGTGACGGCGTTCGCGGCACGCTCGAAGTCCTCGCAAGTCACATGGCTGTTTCGCTCGCAAACGCACGCATGGTGAAACGGCTCGAAGAGTTGGCAACGCTCGATGGGCTCACCGGCCTCTTCAACAAGCGCGCAATGCTTGAAATGGCGGAGCAAAAGATTGTGGCCGCAAAACGCTTTCATCGCCGGCTCAGCGTGCTTGTGGCCGACATTGATCACTTTAAGAAAGTGAACGACACGCACGGCCACGACGTGGGCGACATTGTGATCAAAGGCCTCGGCGAGATCCTACGGCGCGCAAAGCGCAACACCGACGCTGTGGCGCGATTCGGCGGTGAAGAATTTGTTGTGATCTGCGAAGAAACAGATGCGCGCGGAGCAATGCTCCTCGCGGAACGCGTGCGCGAAGAGCTTAAAAAGACGGTTTTTCACGTACCCGGCAAAAACCAAACATTGAGTGTCACTTGCTCCATCGGTGTCGCAACGTTCCCAGACGCGGGGCAATCGTGGGATGAAATGTTCAAAGCCGCCGACGACGCTCTCTATGTTTCAAAGCGCTCCGGTCGCGACAGGTCCACTGCTTGGAGCCCGTCGGCAAAGGGATCGCACGAGCGCGCAGCTTGATCGCGCTCATTTCGGAGCTTGCCGAAATCGGGCCTCGGGCGCATAAACTACCTCATGGCCAAAGACACAGACGATCCGGCCGAAAACGCAAAACAAGGCCTGGGCCTCTTATGGAAGGCTGCAAAAAAGGTCGCCAAAGACGTTCAAAAAGACGTGGCGAAAGGTGCGGTCACCAAAACGATCGAAGACGCGGGTCGCGAGATCGCCCGTGCCGCCACAAACGTGGCTGAAAAAGTGGGTCAAGAAATTGAAAAAATCAGGCCCAAAGAGCCTGAATACGCCCACCCCGACGATGAACGGATGAAGCCCCCGTACGATCAAAAAGATCCGTCGGAAGACGCTCCCCCGAAAAAACCCAAAGGGCCAACACCGAGCGATCCCGGGTTTCGAATTGCGATTGACGACAAAGACAAATAACGCTGCTCGCGTCGCGCTCGGATTTCAGGCACCGGTTGACATCACCTCGCCCCGTCCGCGATCGTAGTCGTTATGCGCCTAATATTGATTCTGAGCCTCGCAATCACCGCAACGCTCGCTTCTGTTGCCTGTGGCCCGCCCATTAAGAACACTCCCGTTGCCGACATTCCCAAACTCGCAACGATCGAAGAAGTGATGGACAACCAGGCCACCACAGCCGATCCCGAGTTTAAGAAGATCGACAACGAAAGTTACACAGATGCCGATTACGCGGCATTTACCACCGCGGCTGAACGCATCTCCGCCACAAGCCTCAAGACAAAAGACGTCACCAAAGGCGCAGAATTTGATGCGCTCGCCGTAAAGCTCCACGATCAAGCCGAAGCGCTTGGAAAAGCGGCCGCTGCCAAAGATGCTGCCGCCGCAAAAGCCGCTCTCTCAGGCATGAAAGCCGCCTGCAAAGAGTGTCATTCCAAATTCAGGTGAATTGAATACAGCGAGTGCTGTTGCCCTCTGCAATGCGCCCTCAGATCGCACTCATCGGGCCGAAGCACCGGGCTCAGGCGTGTTTGCGACAACAATCGCAAGCTTTGTTCGAAGCGGCTCGGGTGTGTACACATTGCTTGACACACGGGCCACGTCGGGCCGCGCTCCCAGTCGAATGAGCGCGCGAGCCACCGACACCAGTGCGTTTTCAATGGGCGGCTCGGCCGCCTCCGAGTGATTGACCGTTAAAAAGGTCCGAAGGGCGTGCACTTCATTCGGCCCGGCCAATTGCTCCAGCGCCGCGGCCACGTGCTCCAGTTCCAAAGGCGTTGTGTCGGGATCGAGAAGCCACTCGGCCAGCAATGGCGCCGCCGCCACATCACGCGCTCCCGCGAGCGCCTGAGCGAGTTGAATCACCGGCGGACGCACGCTGACACCCTCCAGAAAATCGCGATGTACAGCGAGCGCGGTGCGCATAAACGGCAAACCTTGCCTGCGCGATGCAAGCGCGGCTTTCACGTCGGGCAAAAGATCTTCCTCGGTCACCTGCCCCATCAGGAGATCGATCAATGTTTCGGTGGCAGCCTCGTCCTCAAGGCTCGCCAATTCTCGAACCAAAAAACGCTGCACCGCGAGCGCGTCAATGTACCGAAGAGCCAGCGCGGACGCGATTTGGTCACGGAGCGGCGGCGCCGATTCAACGGAAGAACCAAGCGGCTTTTTGAACGCGTCGGTTTGTACAGCGCACACATCCACGGGCACGCCGATCGCCGACAATCCCGCGGTGCGACCACTCTCAGCATCGAGAAATGTCACCACACCTTCAGAATCGCAGAGAGCAAATCCACCTTCGTACGCGGAGCCTGCGACAAGGGTTGAGTCATGCGAGTGTACCCAACTAAGCTCCGCTGTTTTCGCGCTGAAAGCCATCGCCACGCGCCCGTGAGTGGCCACATAACGACCTCCCACAATGCCGGGAGCCCCTTCACTTTCGGGGCGCGCAATCAGCCGAATGGTGTCGTTCGCTGAAAAGCGCGGTGCGTACACATCGTGCCCCGAACGCATCCACGGTGGATTGTCTGGAATCGTTCGATCGGGGAGCGCCACCGTGGAGGCTCGACCGATCGGTGCGTACACAATTTTTTCATCGAATCGGGTAAACGTTCTTTCTCCGAAAAAGAGCGCACCGCCGACGGTGAGCGCGTGGGTAATCCGATCGGTGAAACGAACCCGCGCCACTTCTTCGCCGAGCGCCAAGTCGTATGCCGAAACAAAACGCCCTTCCCACGGCAAAAAAAGCACTCCGCTCACGATCGCCGGCGCCCCGATGTTGGAGTCGTCTTCCACCTGGCGCACCACAAGGCCGTTGCGATCAATCGCCACAACAATTCCGCCGAATCCGTTCACCGGCCGCGACGAAACAACTGTCACGTTCCCATCGTCTGACGCACCGCGAATACATCCGCCTGCTTTTCGGGTCCAAAGCTGCTTTCCGGTGAGCGCGTCCAAACCAAACATTTCGTTTTGACCCGACCCCACGACCACCGAACCTGCAATCACCGGTCGGCAATCAACCGCATGTTCGTATGTCCAACGCTCTCCGTTTGTGATGTGTACACCCACTGTCGCGTGATCGCCGAACACTCCCACCGCCACATCCGCGCCCCGCGGCACCGGTCGCGCAGCCCAAATCGCCTGCAAACGAGCCATGTCTTGGCCGTCGTCCGACTGTGCCGGATCAAAAGCCGCTCCCTGCGTTTGACCACCTCCACAAGCGCCGAGAACAACAACGGCGCCCAGCCCGAACGACCTCAATAGGCGGGCCTTTGAGATCACTTTTTCACCTGGTCGCTCACCAAAAGCTGAATTTTCGCTTTGGCGACATCCGACAACTTCAGCTTTCCAAAGAGCGCTTTCAATTCACTGTTCGTAAACGTGATCCCCGCCGTTTTGGCTGCCGTTGCCACACGGCTGAAACTCGGGTCGCCGAGCGGCGTTTTGCGAGCGAGGAGCGCAACAAAGCACTCTCGCTGCGCTTCGACCGAGAGCCGCGCAGTTCGCGTGATGATCTCATCGCAGTTGGTGTCGTCGCAGAGGCGCGCAATTGAAAGCGCCGCGGTGTGTACACCTCTATCAAAGGCCTTTGCGAGATCCGACACCGATTGGGCATTCCCAACGGAGCCCAAACTTTGCGCCGCGGCGAGCCGAACCTCGGCATCATTTGAACGCAGAGCACGCCCGAGGGCTTGCACAGCGTTTTCACCTCCGGTTGCGCCCAGCGTTTTTGCAGCTGCCACGCGAACAGCCGAGCGGCGGTGCGAAAGGTACACTGCGGCCACTTTGCTCGACGAAGGTGAGCCGATCGCCGAAAGGGCGGTCAGCGCCGACACCGCAAGATGCGCCGGCAGCCCCACCGAAAGCAGATCCTCGATCGCGGGCGCAAAAGGCTTGGCCTTGTTGCCCAGTTGGGCTGCCGCCAAAAGGGCACTTTCCACCTTTGCGGGGTCGCCGAAGTCCTCCGGGTGGACCACTGCCGCAGTCGGTTTGGATGAGCGCACCGCCGCGGAATCCGCCCTCGCTTGGCCGGTGCACACGAGCAGCGCGGCCACCACTGGAAGAGCCAATTGAGGGCGAGTGGGTTTCAGAAAATCCACGACAAGCAGGACCGTACACATGTCACGGCCTACGAGAAATAGCGTATGCTTGCGCCGCGACGACGCGCATGTTGCCCTCTCCGCCGCCGCATCAACTCCTCCGCGACAACGCGGATCCCCCCGGCGCCCCGCCATTTCTGGAGGTTCGTCGCGAGACATTTCGTCTGCGATACGCCGGAAGCGCCGCGCCCAGCGAGCCCTTTGTGTACGACACCGTCACGCGTTCGCGACTCGACGCGGTGATCGTGGCCGCCCATTTTCGAGATGAGCGCGGGCGCGTCCATGTGTACCTTCGCTCCGCGGTTCGCCCCCCGGTGGCCATGCGCGACGTACAGACAAGTCCAATGCCCGAACGCGACGACCTCGGCGCCCTGTGGGAGCTGCCCGCCGGTCTTGTCGAAGAGGACGAACGAAGCACGGAGGGCGTGCGTGAATGCGCCGCACGTGAATTGCAAGAAGAGCTTGGTTTCAAGGTCAATCCAAACGATCTAAAGCCGCTCGGGCCCGCGACATTCCCCGCTCCGGGTATGGTTGCCGAACGCCAATTTTTTCCACGTTCCCGTCGATCCCGCCTCGCGAAGTGTACCCAGCGAAGACGGCTCTCCGTTGGAACGATTTGCCGAAGTTGTTCACGCTCCGCTTGAAGATCTTCTCGAACTTGCTCGAAACGGCGGGCTCGAAGACGCAAAAACAGAACTCGCGCTGAGGCGACTTCAAGAGCTTTTGCAAAGTGTACACATACCGCACAATAGCCCGGAGGCTCTGTGAAGCCGCGTCCGCGTGTCGGTTTGGTGGTGAAGCGCTCGGTGTGGCAGCTCGACGTTCAGGGAGGTCGCCGCCCGCAGATTCGGCACTTGGTTAAGAAGGACGACCCCACGGTGGCGCGCCTTCTTTCGTCGCACGAAGAACACGTTGGAGCCGTTGACGAGGTCAAAGCCGCGCTCAAAAAGGCCAAAGCCGTAGTGACACCGCTCGGCCGGCACGGTGAAGGATTTGATCCCGACGCGTTCGATCTCGTGATCACCGTCGGCGGCGACGGCACGTTGCTCTCGGCATCTCATGCTGTTTTCAGAGTGCCAATGTTGGGCATCAACAGCGCTCCATCTCACTCGGTGGGATTTTTCTGCGGCGCCAAAAAGGGGCAAGCCGAGGCCGCCATTCTCGAAGCGGTGCGCGGCGACCTTCACAAGATGGTGCTCAGTCGAATGGCTGTTCGCGTGAACGGCAAAGTGGTTACCACGCGTGTACTCAACGAAGTGCTCTATTGTCACGCGTCGCCGGCAGCGACAACGCGGTACATATTGAGGCTCGGCGACATCGAAGAAGAGCAGAAATCGAGCGGCTTTTGGATGGGTCCGGCCGCTGGATCCACCGCCGCGCAACGTTCGGCTGGAGGCCGTATTCTGCCGCTGTCTTCGCAGAAACTTCAGCTCGTTGTTCGGGAGCCCTACGTGCCTTCAGGCTCCAAGTTTCGACTGCTCAGAACCCTTGTGTCGCCGGGTCAGGTGTTGTCTGTCAGAACAAAAATGCACGACGCGCGAGTGTACATTGATGGTCCCGACACCGTGGCCAACCTCAACTTCGGCGACACGGTGGAGCTTTTTCGAAGCGATGACAGTCTCACGCTGCTGGGCCTCGGCAAACGTCGACGGTAGGTGTTCCCAGAGCCGCCGGCACAATAAATCCGCGCGAGTCGAGGTGCCTCCTTGACCACCGGGATATGGCCTCGTAATCCACCGGCAATGCCGCACGATGTGCTCTTGCAGGACGATCGTGCGCGGCGCTTCCTCTTCCGACGCCGTATCGGCGAAGGTGCGTTCGGCGTTGTTTGGGAAGCGTACGACACCGAGCGCGGCGCGCGCGTAGCCCTGAAAGCACTGACACGCACGGAGCCCGCGTCACTCTACCTATTCAAGCGGGAGTTTCGCGCCCTCGCGGACATCGTTCATCCCAACCTTGTCACACTCTATGAACTCTTGAGCTTCGGCGAAAAGTGGTTTTTCACCATGGAACTCGTCGAAGGCTCCGACTTCGTCGACTACGTGCGAGGCACGGTGAACGATGGACGGCGCTCCGCGGGAACAGACACCGTCACCATTCTGCGCAGCGGCCCGGTCGATCGCGCGCGCATCCCTTCCGAACTGACGCCCGAAGATCTCTCCTCGGGCGTAAGTGTACACGTTGGCGAGCACCGCTGGTATGAGCAGCCCACTCTCGAATTGAGTACACTTGGTGGAGACTCGGCTCCGTCGGTGCCTGTTCGCATTTCCGTAGTCGATTCGGGCGGAGCGTGGAGCGCCGAAAAAGGCCCAAGCGCGCTTTTGCAGCTTGCAGAAGGGCTTTCGGCACTTCACGAAGCGGGAAAACTCCACCGCGACATCAAACCGTCCAACGTGCTTGTCACGCCCGACGGTCGCGTGGTGATTCTCGACTTTGGCCTTATCACCGAACTCTGGCCCACAGGTGTACACCGCGAAACACATGCCGTCGTAGGTACACCGGCGTTCATGTCCCCCGAACAGTCGCTTGGGCGACCACTTACTCCCGCCTCCGATTGGTACTCCGTCGGCGTCATGCTGTACGTGGCGCTCACCGGGAAACTCCCTTTCGACGGCCCGCCCCTTCAGGTGCTTCTGTCAAAGCAGCGCCTCGATCCGCCGCACCCGAGCACCGTCGCCGACGGCGTTCCGCCCTATCTCGAATCGCTGTGTCTCGCCCTTCTCCAACGCAGGCCCGAAGACCGGCCCACCGGGGCGGAGGTGCTTCGAACACTCGGCGGCGGACAGCGCGACGGTGTTCCGCGCGCCCGAGCCACGGGTGTTCCGCGGCGTTTCGTCGGCCGCGAAACACAGCTCAAATCGCTCAATGAAATGCTCCGCGTCACGCAGGAAGGTCGCCCCGCCGCTGTCGTTCTTTCGGGGCCGTCGGGGATCGGCAAAACAGCGCTGACCCAGGCGTTCATCCGTCAAATTCGCAAAGCCGATCAAGAAGCGCTGATCTTGACCGGTCGGTGCTACCCGCGTGAATCGGTGCCGTACAAAGCGGTCGACAACGTTGTCGACGAGCTGTCGATTCATTTGCAGCTCATGCCAAATACGCGCAGTGCTGTTTTGCTTCCCCGCGGTGCCGATGCACTTCTGCGCATGTTTCCGGTGCTCCGACAAATTGAGAGTGCGGCCCCCGTGTCACTGCGCGGTGCCCAAATCACTTCTGAAACAGAACTTCGCCGACGGGCATTCGGCGCACTTCGCGAACTCTTCGGCCGCATTGCCGAGCGACGCCAGCTGGTGCTTATGCTCGATGATCTCCAGTGGAGCGACGCCGACAGTGATGCGCTTCTCGCATCCATTCTACGAGCGCCGGACGCGCCGCCGCTGCTCCTCGTTGCGAGTTACCGCGCCGAGTCGATGAGTGCCGCACCGCTTCTCAAAACGCTTGCCGCAGAGGGAATTGAGACGCTGCGGATAGAACTCGGGCCGATGTCCATCGACGAAGCGGCCCAGTTCGCCGAAGACTGCGTGGGTGAAAACCCCGCCCTCGTGAAAGCCATTGCGCGTGAATCGGGAGGCAATCCATTTTTCGTGGAAGCGCTCGCCGATCACGCCGCCCTGAACGCCGTCGACGACTCATCGCTCGACACACTTGCAGCGGTGGATCTCGGCGAAATGTTCAAATTCAAAATTGCCGAACTACCACAGACCGCGCGAACGCTTCTCGAAACAATCGCTGTTGCCGGTCATCCAATCGCGGTTGGAGTCGCGTGGCGCGCATCCGACATCGTTCTTCCCGAACAGTCGATGCTCTCGCTTCTCGGCGTTCGAAAGCTTGTGCGCTCCACAACCGACGTGAGCACATCGCACGAAGAATTGGAGCCTTACCACGACAGAGTGCGCGACGTTGTGATCGGCGCCATGTTGCCCGCGGCCGTTCAAAAGCGACACGAGCGCATAGCTCAAGTGCTTGAAGCGGCGGGCCAGAGCGATCCTGAAGTGCTCGCTTCGCACTATGAAGCGGCCGGCCGTTTCCTCGACGCCGGACGTTTTGCACGACTCGCCGCCGACCAATCCACCGCCGCACTGGCCTTTGATCGCGCGGCGCGACTCTACCGCTGGGCGCTTTCGCTCGCCCCCGCCTCCGACGATTCTGAAACGCGACAGCGCCTCGGCGATGCGCTCACCAATGCCGGTCGAGGAGCGGAAGCCGCCGAAGCGTACCTTGCCGCCGCACGTGGAGCGCCGTCATCACGCGTGCTTGAACTGCGGCGAAAAGCGGCCGAACAACTCCTCATCAGCGGTCACATCGATCGCGGAATGGAGATCATTCGCCTGCTTCTCGGCTCACTGGGAACACGTCTGCCGCAAAGCCAAAACGCCGCGATTGTGAGCTTCGTTGCAAGCCGCGCTCGCCTCAAACTGCGCGGGCTCGACTTCACCGAGCGCGCCGCCCATGAAATCCCCCCCGACGAACTTCTCAAAATTGACGCGATTTGGGCTGTTTCAATAGGTCTTTCGCTCGTCGACTCGGTGCGTGGCACCGACTATCAATCGCGCCATCTGCTCCTCGCTCTCGATGCCGGCGAGCCCTACCGCGTTGCGCGGGCACTGGCTCTGGAGGCCGTATTTTCCGCAGCGGGAGGGCCCAAAGCCGCTGCTCGAAGTGCCGATGTTGTGGAGCGCAGTTTGGAACTCGCCGAACGCATCCATCATCCGCACGCCCTTGGACTTTCCACAACAATGGCCGGCGCCGCTCGGTATTTGTCGGGTCGATGGCGCGACGGTCTTGAGCTTTTGGAGCGCGGATCTCGCATTTTGCGAGAGCAATGCACGGGCGTCACATGGGAGCGCGACACCGCCGACATTTTCTACTTCACAGCGCTCATGCAACTCGGCCGCTGGAAAGAACTCGCCGAGCGCTACGACGACTTCGTTCGCGATGCCCACGCTCGCGGTGACCTTTACGCCGAACAACACGCGCAGCTTGAACTCGGCTGGTATGTACACATCGCGCGCGATGAACCCGAGGCTGCCCGTGCCTTGCTCACAAGCGCTCATGCGCGAAAAACAGGCAAAACGTTCGACCTCCATGATGTGCTTTTCATGGCGGGGAGCACCGCGATCGATCTGTATTGTGGACGCCCAACCAACGCGCTTCGTTCGGTAGAACAGGCCTGGGGCCGACTTCGCGCCGGGCTCTTTTTGGAGATCTACCTCGTTCGAATTGAAAGCTCGTGTACACGCGCTCGCGCCTTTATCGCATGCGCTGCAGAACCGGGCGCTTCGCAACGTGACCGCGCCGCATGGCTCAAAGGCGCGCAAAAAGACATCACTCGCATTGAAGCCGACAAAGCGCATCACTACCCCGCGGCGTATTCAGCCATGTTGCGCTCAGGCGTGGCCTCCGTTGAAGGTGATCGCGTTCTCGCTCAACACTTCATGGAAGAGGCGGAGAGAGCCTATTGCGCCGCCGACATGGAAGTACACATCGCCGTTGCGCGCATTCGGCTCGGCCAGCTTGTCGGCGGTGAAAGGGGCAAATCACTCATCGAAGAAGGGCGCACTCGTCTTCTGTCGCATGGCATTTTATCCCCCGAGCGCATCAGTCGCATGATCGCCCCGGGCCGCTTTGAAAAGTGATCACCGAAACTCTCCATCACGACATTGTCATTGTGGGCGCCGGAGTCGCCGGGGCATGGGCTGCAATTGAAGCGTACGACGCCGGAATACGAAATGTAGCGGTCGTTTCAAAAGTGCACCCGCTGCGCTCCCATTCCACCGCTGCCCAAGGCGGAATTGCGGCTCCCATAGGCAATGTGCGCGTTCCACCCGGTGGAAATGCTCAAACCCCTCTCGTTCCGGCGGCCACCGACGGGAGCGCCGACAGCCCTGAAAAGATGGTTCTCGATACCATCAAGTCGGGCGATTGGCTCAGTGACCAAGATGCCGTGGAAATACTGGCTTTTGAAGCCGCAGATACCCTTTTCGCCTACGAGCGAATGGGCACCACGTTTGATCGCCTCCCCGACGGTCGCATCGCGCAACGCCGATTCGCCGGACACAGCGCCCCCCGCGCGGCCTACGCGGCAGATCGCACAGGCCACGCACTGCTCATCACTCTCTATGATCAGCTTCTCCGGCGCGGAATAACCATCTACGAGGAACATTACGTGGTCGACCTGATTTGGGAAGATCACACTGCGGCCGGCTTGGTTGTATACAACATTGCCGACGGCACACTCAGGGCACTTGCGAGCCCCACAGTGGTGCTCGCAACCGGCGGGTTTGCAGGGATTTTTGCTATCAATTCAAATGCTCTCATTAACACCGGTGACGGCCCCGGCCTGGTGTACAGGAGCGGATTGCCGCTCATGGACATGGAGTTTGTTCAGTTTCACCCAACCGGTTTATACGGCCACGGCGTTCTTATCAGTGAAGCCTGCCGGGCAGAGGGCGGCTATCTGCGCAACGCCGCGGGTGAGCGCTTTATGGTCAACTACGCTCCAAGCGCCATGGAGCTTGCCCCGCGTGACATCGTATCGCGCGCCGAACAGGCCGAGTTGGATTTGGGGCACGGGCACGGGCCTGACAAACAAGGCCTCTGGCTCGATCTTACCCATCTCGGGGCGCACATTATTGAAACGCGCCTGCCCGACATTGCCGAGATTTCCCGGCGCCTCGCGGGGGTAGACCCGCTCACTCAAATGGTGCCCATTCAACCAACTGCCCACTACACCATGGGTGGTATTCCAACCGATGTGAATGGTCAAGTTTTGAACGAGCGCGGTGAACCGGCGTTGGGCCTATTTGCCGCCGGTGAATGTGCCTGCGTCAGTGTTCATGGTGCCAATCGGTTGGGCGCCAACAGCTTAATGGAAGCATCGGTGTTTGGGAGGCGCGCCGGACGAAGTGCTGCGCGCCGCGCCTCCGAAATAGGCATTTTTGCCCCTTCAACAACATTGTTCAATCAAACGTTGGGGGCCGCGCGCGAACGCATCCAGTCTCGATTTTACTCCGATTCAAAGGACGGCCATCACAGCGCCTTTGCTCTCATCGCCAAACTCAAGAACATCATGACAACCACGTGTGGCATCTTGCGCAATGAATCATCGCTCGCACACGGAAATGCCGAAATGGCAGCCTTGGTAAACGCGTTGCCACATATTCGCGTTTTCGACACAAGCTGCATTCACAACCTTGAATTGGTGCGCACTTTTGAGGCGGAAAACATGGCCCTTGTTGCCGAAGCCACGCTCGTTTCGGCGCGCGCGCGCACTGAAAGCCGGGGAGCGCACTCACGGGTAGATTACCCCGAACGAAGCGACAAAGAGTGGATGAAACACCTGCTCGTCAGGCGTACACCGGATGGCCCCGCGTACACTTCACGTCAGGTAAACATCGACTTGGCTAAATATCCTCCCATCGCCCGAAAATATTAACCAGAACGACAGCTGAAACGTCACGCCAAGACCTGAAACGCCGTGATGTCTGCAACGTCGTAATCAACACGGAATCACGGGGGACACAGAGGAACACGGAGGATTTCTGTTTGTCGGGCTGCAATGGGTACATGACCAATGTGGTGTCGCATCGGAACGGGTTTTGCTCTATCCTCGGCGGATCCCCCGTGTCCACCCCGCCCCGCTCCACAGCCACACTTGTTGTTAGGCGATTCGATCGCGAACGCCCGCATCTTCTGGAGCAAACAGAACACTCCGTTTCGATCACGCCCAACAAAACAATCCTCTCGGCGCTGCTTGAAATTCAGGCCGAACAAGACTCTACCCTCGTGTTTCGAGCATCGTGCCGCCACGGCGCGTGTGGCTCGTGCACCATGGATATCAACGGCCGACCGCGTCTCGCCTGCTCACGCCTCCTGCGCGACGAAGTAAACGCCAAAGGCAACGTGTTTATCGGCCCTCTCGCGGGCGTCGCCGTTGTGCGCGACCTCATCGTCGATCTCAGCCCATTTTGGAAAGCCTACCGCGAATCAAAACCGTGGCTCATCCGCTACGAAAACCGTGCGCCGAGGCGCGAATTCCGCGTTCGGCCCGATGAGCTGAGCGCTTTTGAAGGCGCCGACGCTTGTGTACTCTGCGCAGCATGTTGGTCCGCATGCCCCGTGACGCGGGCCGGCCGATTTGACGGCCCCCACGCGCTTCTCAAAACCCATTTGCGCGTGACCGACCCTCGGGATGAATCACCGGGTGAACGACTTCGCGGTGTCGCCGACGATTTTGGCGCTTTTCGGTGTCATGGAGTGCTCGCCTGCGCATCGGTCTGTCCCAAAGGCATTGATGTTTCAGAGGCGGTATTTGCCCTCCGCGCGTCAATGACTCACGCCAAAGCCATTGGTGAGGAGCGACGCGAAAGACAACCTTCCCTCCTCGGAAACGCACCTGAAAACACGGAGAAAGAGCCATGATTCGCCACCCCGGAGGCGTCGCTTTTGTGGTGCGGCGTGTTTCGGGGGTGCTTCTAGTTCTGTATTTTGTCGTTTGGTTGGTAGACCTTCCCAATCATCCACTCCTGCCTTTTGGGTCGAGCCTCGCAAGGCTCGGACACGCGTGGTCAAAAGCGCTTGAACTGCTCTTGATCTTCGTTCTTTCTGCCCATGTGATGGAAGGTTTTTTTCAATGGTGGGTTGAAAAACGGCACCTTCAGAAACAAAGGGGATTGGCCCTCGCCACAGGCCTTGTCATTGCCTTTTTAATAGCCGGGTTTCACTTTCTACTCTTCTTTGGAGGCCCCGGCAGACAATGAATTGGGTGCGTACACAACGCTGGAGCGCCGTACTGTTGCTGCTCACCATCGGCGTGGGTGCCCACGTGGCTATGCCTTCGCAGGCGGCAGCCAAAGCACTCATCGTATTCACAATCGTCTTTGGAACGGTTCACGCAATTGCAAGTCTCTATATTCTACTCACGGATCAGCGCTTTTTTGCGCCCAGAACCAAGCTTCTAACAGCGGCGCTGATCATGCTGGGCGGGCTTGCCATCGTCTTTGGAACAAAGACAGTCGCCGCCACAAACAACAAGCCTCCAACACTTGGACACATCCCAGGGGTAGAATGCACCGCTTGCCATATCGGCGATGAGCACAAGCGCTGGCCTTTGGAGTTGCACGCCCCAACCGCTTCAAATCCAGGTGTTTCGTGTGAAGGTTGCCATGCCGTAAACGTTCTTGCCCCCAAACTCCTCGCTTACCGCGACTCCAAAACCGGCGCCGCTGTTGGTACAGATGTCGAAGAACTCGTTTGCCTCGACTGCCATGGTCCCCACGCTCCACCCGCTTTTAAAGGGGCAATCCACGAAAATATCAAGTGTGGAACATGCCATTCACGCGTGAGTACACACGACGACCCATCGTGGAAACGCGCCTGTGTCAAATGCCATCCGCAGGACAACGACCCACACGGCGACGTGCGCTTACTCGACACAACCTACCTATCGAGCCAAAGCGCCTACGACATCCACAGGGTCACTTGCCAAAGTTGTCACCGCTAGAGCACCGAATAGGTTGATTCCGTAACCAAGAAGATTTCCAACATTCACAAATTGCTGAGTTCATTCACGATTCAAGATGATCGGTGCTCTAGAGAAGGTTTGAACTTTCGGCGACCAAAGTGGTAAGGTAGCGCGCTTCTTTCGTCGCCCACCCGTACAACCTTCCAACACCGGCCAAATCAATGAAACGCATCAAACCAGTATCCACCCTGCTGTTTGGACTGCTCCTCACCGGTTGTCAGGTTCAAGAACCTTTTGACCCGGTGGCAGAATGCCCAAAAATCGCCGTGTGCGGACAGTGTGCGTCGCGCGGTGCATGCGTTTGGTGTGGCAACCCTTCGGACGGCAGTCAGGGTGAGTGTGTCGCGGTGGGTAGGCGTGATTGTGCCGCTCCTCTGGCGCTTTCAAAAACGCCGGATCAATGCGCTCCACCGCCGAACAGTACACCCGCGGCCACCCCACTTGTCACGTCGGCCAATCCTTCACCCGTGGAGCAAAGAATTGGGACCGAGCGATACCAAGGTATTAAGAAAGCGCTCACGCGCGCTTTTCCAAATGCCAATGTCACCGATGAGGTGATTGACCTCGTCGACGGGGTTTTGCGCGGCCCAAGGCCTGAAAACAAGCCCGCCGATGGGCCTGAAAAAGAACCTATTACAAGGCAGGTTCAAGAAAAGGAACACCCCCTTTATCTCGCTCACGCCATGCATCACCGCCATAAGTCTATGGAACCGGCTTCCAAAGCCATGGAGTCAAAGTTTACAAAAACCCTACCCATGGTTCGGGTAACTCTACCGAGCACGCTCACGGCTGAAAATACGGTTATTCAAACAGTCGTCGGTGATGTGGACTTGTCCAAAGACCATCTCCTCGGCAGTATTGACATGATCTTTGACAAATACGGCGACGCTTCTCACCTCGGCTTTCGCCCGGCACGGGTAGATTTAATTACCGCTGCTCGCTCGGCCGGAGCGCGATTTGGAGCCATTTCAGTGTATTTGGGGTACAAAACGAAAACCGACAAAGGCCCCACATTTTATATGCTTGAAGCGGGTACCGCCACGGGCGACGCCAAAATGATCTACTTTTCAAAAGACATGTCGGCTATTTCCAATGCGACAAGTTATTATCAACCTACCCCATTTGTGACCATGAAAAACACCTACAGCGGCGGGGTCACAATGGCGGCTTCACCGCGCGAAGACGAGCCTCTTTCGCTGCTTGTAGAGTCGCGTGTTCCCGGTGAAAAGGAGCCCTATTTTACGGTTCTGGTAAGTTATACTCGCTCCCCGACAATTGACCTACCCGCCCCCGTGGAGTTGATTATCAATGCCGCCGCGCGGGTTGCCACGGTGGCTCAAGCCATGGGAGTCTCTTCCACCGAACCGCTCGAAGGTGTGCTCGCCGATCTTGGTAAGAGCTTTTATTGGGAAGAAACCCCTCGCTTCACTGAAAGCGCCGCGCCGGCGTTAACCACATCACCCACAGGGCAGCCGCCCAAGTAAATTCTACCCAACAAAACCGGGGGGCCAGGTGGCAATATGAGCCTTGACGCGGGCCTCCGTTTCAGAGCGAGGGCAGGATGTGTCCACCGCCAGAATCTCGTTTTCCGACAGCTCGGTCACCGGTTGCCACTCTTTGGCGAAGTCGTCAAAAATGGCAAGGCGACCGTCGGAAACAGCATTTTTTTGAGCTTCACGCTCCATGAGGCGAGCTTTACAGATCGCGGCGGGCGCGCGGCACTCAATAAATAAGAACGGAGCGTTGCAGGCGCGCGCCACCTCCCGCGCGGCTTGTCGCATTTTCGGCGAACGAAAAGACGCGTCCAAGATGACCGGTCGACCGCTTTGAAGCACAACGGCTGCCCGTCGATTCATCTCTGTGTACACCCGATCGGTAAACCCTTTGTCATAAGCGCCTGTGAACGCCCCGTCGTTGACGCGAGTTGTGGCAGCCACACCCAACATGTGCTTTCGCGTGCGATCAGCCTCAATCACCGGACCACCCAACTCACCCGACAACCAGTCGGCCAACGTGCTTTTGCCCGCCGCAATCAACCCTCCAACCGCGATCACAGCTTTGGGCATAACAGGAGTTCGCGGGGCTGAAAGAGCCAATAAAAAGTAACTGCGCGCCTCTTCACCGGCGAGTTGTTTCAGGGCGTGAGACGCGTTTGGATCGAGGGCCATAAACGTGGCGATTTTCGCACGTACAAACGCCCTATACCCTTCATAAAAATCAATGACAGAATAAAGGTCAAAGTCGTTGGTTTCGCGTGCGTACACCGAGAGCAGACGCTCGGCCAAATCCACCCGACGGTGATGAGCTAGATCCATTGTGAGAAACGCCAGATCCGACGCGACATCACCAAATCGAAAGCGGTCGTTAAACTCAATGCAGTCTAAAATGGTAAGGTTACCATCGGGACGCAGATAAACGTGTTCAAGTCGCAGATCGCCGTGACCGTCGCGCAAAGCTCCCTGTAACGCTCGCGCCTGAAAAATGGGAGCTTGTGATTCAAGCGTGCCCAGTTGAAACGCCTGAAGTTCAGCCATCTCCGTCGGGGTAAGATAGCGGGACAACACATGTTGGGTTTGTACAAAATTCTCCCTGACGTTTTCTCGAACGAACTCCAACTCTCTACCCCCGGGAGACGGCTCACAATCGCCGTGAAAAGCGGCAATTCGTGTTGCTATTCTGTCAACCTCACTCAGCCCGAGGAGCCCTTTCTCAAGGAGAACGTCGGCGCGTTCATTGTCGGGAATTCGTTGCATGTGAACGGCGTAGTCAACCACCTCCGCTCCATCGCTCGGAATCTTCCCATCCGCGCCCACGAGGTATCGGCCGGAAGAATCCAAAAATATGGGGACCACACCTATGTACACATCGGGCGAAAGACGCCTATTGAGCGCCGCTTCAGCCTCGCAGGCGACCTTTCGGAGGGCGAGTGTTGTGAAGTTGAGAAAGCCGAAGTCTACCGGCCTTTTTACTTTAAAAACGTCCCGATCCAAAAGGTAGACAGCCGAGATGTGGGTTTGCCGCAATTCGACCGCGGAGGCGCGGACGCCCAGATACGCTTCAGGTGAGAGCAGGTCTTCAAACAATGTTCCCATTGCAGTTTGACCTCGGGGTTGAATGCGGGCAACACGCCTCGCTCGGGTGGCCCATGTATTAGCCAATCACATGCAATTTTCGTCGCATGCGAGCCGCAACCGGCCTGCCCTCCATGGGAAGAAGCGATTGGCACGCGCCGTCGTTGCCAAACAGGGGTTCTCCAGAGGCCGAAACGAACGCCCGGCAGTGACCACACGCTTCCCGATGCCCGCATTCTGCGCACCCTTCAAAGAGTCTACCCGCAAGGCGTGCGTGTGTTTCGAGGCCGGGCAACCGCCGAAAAAGCCCCGGGTGAAACGTACCGTACAGAGGATCTTTTACGGGATGGCAACTCGAAACAGAACCGTCGGCGTGAACGCACACTCTACCGCGGCCCGCGGTGCACTGATAAAGGTGTTTTTCGGGCATGCCGAGGGCCTTTAAAAGCGGGTTGACGATAGGGTAGGCCCCAATTGAAGCGACCATACCCGACCGCCACAAGAGGGCCGTGGTGAGAACAAGTTCCCGAACTTGGTCGGGCGAAAGGGCTTCCACGCGCGCGCCGGGTTTGGCAGACCCTTCGGGCCCCACTCCCACAGGAAAAAAAGTAACCCCTGAAAGGGTGGGGAACTTTGCGTACACATCACGTACGAAAGACCATAAGACGTTGAGTACCGAAGGTGTGATCACCACCATGACAGATACCTGAATACCGGCGGCCAAAACACGTGCAATCCCGGCTTCAGCTTCGGCGTATCTCCCCTCACCTCGAATGGGATCGTGCAAAGCGGGCGGGCCGTCGAGACTCACAGTCAAGGCAACGTTGCCTTGATATTGGCTCAATCGATGCACTGTCCCCGGGGTTAGAAATGTGCCGTTGGTGTTGATGAGCACACTTTTATACCCGCGTGAAAGAGCCCTATCAATAAGGTCAAAAAGGCCCTTATAAACGAACGGCTCGCCCCCCGTGATATGCAGAGTGTCAAACAGACCGGCGCCGTCGTCGACAACGGCGCATGCGGTTTCAAAGGGTAAGTCGCTTGTCCAGTCGCGCGACCATCCCACAAAACAATAATCGCACCGGAGGTTGCAGCGGCGGGTTACCTCCACATCGAGCATGTGAGCACCGATCGCCATCTCACTCCCCTAAGTTCGACTTCCGAGCGAAAGCGCGAGCAACCGCATTTTCAAATCGTCCATGGCAGCCAGACGATCGCGCACCACTTGAGCAACACCCGCGGCACCCGCATCTTGGGCACATTTTTCAGCCGCTTGGCAGTGAGAACGCGCAACTTGTAACAACTCATCAAACACCGGATGGCCCACAAGCGTGGGCCAAATAGGTTCACCCTTGTTGTTTGGGTTGGCCAAACCACGCGAGTAGAGCGCAATCAGAACCGGAGTATAAAAACCGCGAATGTGGTCGGGCCTGGCATTGAGCAGGTCGTTTGCCACCTGAAGGCCGGCGCCGAACGACTTTGAAAATTGGGCAATCCAATCACTGTCACGCTCGCGATCGGCAATGCACGAAAGGGCGAATAAGCCTATGCCGAGCGGTGCAAGTTTGGCCCCCAACTTGACTGTCAGATCGGTTGTTTCCGTGGGCAGATTACCGAAATTCGAAGCGCGCAACACATCAACTTCCCAGGCACTCACCGCCGCCATCTCCGTCAGGAGTGCGCGCTTGAATGTCCAAAAGCGTGTGGAACCGCCCACGGCCTGGGCGAACAATTCATCGGACAAAACCGAGAAATGTTGGGCCAAATACACGTGGTCACGCCCGAACACCTCCGGCTCGTCTACCACATCGTCCAAAATGCGAAGGGTGCAATACAAAGCGAAGATGCCCTGAACGGCCGCCTGTTCGCGTGATGTACACACAATCCCCAACTGGGTAGCGTGCTCAAACATCAACTGGGGAAACGGCGTTTTGTGGGGAGAAAAAAAGGCCCTTGCGAGGTTGCCGTTGCCGAACGGAGCAAGCCTGTTTTGTAGAATGCTGAGGCGACTCTTCAGCGGGGCCGGAACGTTGTCAAACCAACCATGGAGGTGTTGGATGGCAATATCGGCCCACTGCTGGAAAAGAATCTGAGCGGGGCGACCTTTCAACGTGTCACGCAGCGGATGACATTCGTTCAGGTATAATAAGCGGCCGGCTGTTGTGGATTCGCAAGCATTTGGGACGCCACTTCTTGAGCCTCGTCATCGGAAAGAGAGATGCCGGCGTGGGTGGAGAGCGCATCCCGAATTTTTTTGGCATCGCCGGAGGCGAGCGCGTCGGAGATCGCTTTCACCGCTTCAGGCTTGTTTTTTACGGCTGCAATCACGCGGGCTGCGAGATCGTCGAGTACCATGGTGGCGTCCAACCTTTCGTCGAAAAACGTTCGCGCGGAGCGTAAAGGGTGGACCCCACCGTTGGCAAGTTTGAACGCGCTACTTGGGAATGGATCGGGGACCGCCGCGTACACTTGGAACAAGAAGATTTCCGGCATGCACCGCACGTTGGTTCAGATCGGCCAAGCGACGGGTTAACACGCCCGCCATTTGCATGAGGACCGATGGATGCTTGAATACAAGGGATAAGAGGTCAATGTCTTTGACGACAAAACATTCAGAAGCTCTGCGCGCGCGAACCGTTGCATTGCGAATATCGCGCGAGAAAAAAGCCATTTCTCCAAATACCTCACCCGGCTCAATTACTCCCACGCGGGTTTGCCCAACCAATACTTCAAGCCCGCCGCGGGCGAGAAAAAACACATCGTCGTTTACTTCACCTTCCCAAATAACCGTTTGACCTGCATCCACAAGCACTTTGCAAAACGTGCGTGACAGTTCCAACACAGTTTCGGCCGGAACCGGGCGAAACACATCTGTTTGGTCGAGCAGGGTTAACCGGTACAATGTGGCCTGGGCGGCCTCGTCAACGTCGTTGTACACAATGTGCCTGTAGAGTCGAACGTCGGTATCGGCCAGAAGGTGTTCTTCAACCGAAGCGATTGTATCTACCTTGTCGGCGACGAACGCTGGGAAGAGGCCGCGAATTTCTTCTTTTGCCAGGTGGGCAACATACCTGAGAGCATCGGAGTCGCTGTCATCCCAGCTTTCAAGAAAAAAAGATCTCTCGCGCTCCAAAATGGCTGCTTGGGACGGAATTGTCAGACCGGCGCTCCTCAACTTTTCCCACAACATGGAGCGATACCGTTTATAAAAGTACCGTGATCCCGCTTCTGAAAAAGCGCGCGACTCACGGAAGGCTCGATAATACGCAATGACCGATGCTTCAGTTGGTGCCAATACTGGAGCTACGGCGGGGAGGAGTGGAGTTGTCATTCCCAATCGTTCACGCCTGAAATCGTCGACGTATTCCGCGCCGTGGCTTGCCAAATCGAGATGAAGCCAGCCGGCATGGTAATAGACATATTTCTGAAATTCTTCAGCGTATTCTTCGTTAATTTCGGCAATGAGTTGTTCGCGAATATCAAACCCGCGCACCATGCTGCTGCTCAGATCGCCGGCCGCCCGCATCATACCGCGCGCTTCTGAAGAGAAGAGTTTTTGAGTGACCTGCGCGCGTTCTGTGGCGCTGTCGCCCAATCTACCCGAGGCGTTGAGCGCCATGAGTATAGAGTGGTAGCTGACGGTTGCAGCGTCTTTGAGGTTTAACCGGCTTGAAAGCGTTTGTAACATGCGACCGAGCAGCTTGCGGGCATGTTCGCGCTCGGTAGGGGATAATCGGCGTTTGGTAAGGGCAACAGCAAGTTGATTGGCAATTTGCTCTTCTTCCCACTTGTTGTCGCCGAAAAGGCCATGTTTGTGGCGAAGGTGATGAGCCATTTCGTGCGCTACCACGTGGGGTATAAAAAGCTCAAACAGATCGAGCAGCTCGTCTTCACCCGAAAGGCCGAGTGTGGAGGCGAGTACCATTGTTTGGAGTTTACCAAGGGGGCTTGTCAGATCGGGCAGGGAGAGGTAGATGTGACCGTCGTCGAGGTTGTAGAAGCAGAGAATGCCGCGCCCGCGGCGCACTTCCATTTTTGGGTCAACCTCAATTCCGTATCGAAGCAGCTCGCGGCAGAAGTGTTCAAAGGCGCTTTTTCCAAGCGTGAACAGGTCGAGCGTTCGAATCGCGGTTTCGGCCATTGAGTCATGGTAGCGCCCGAACGCGGGTCGTACCACCTAAATCAAGCGATAACATAGCATCCATGACGTTCTGCGAAGGACGGTTTCAGGTCTTGTCGTAAGGTGCGGGACACCCTCGCCCACCGCCAAGCGGAATAGCGAGAAGCGTGGCGCTTCAGGTTCTCTACATGGAGTTCTGTGGCGCCTGACCGGTGTCAGGCACGTTTTGATCACCTGAAGTCGTTGGACGGCGCCGGTTGGAATCTCTTCGAAACGCTCCGTTTCCAGGCTTTTTTCGAGGCAGATGAATGTCTAATTTTTCTTATCGCTTCTTTTTTGGTCTAGACACTACCCTTCGGAACACATGACGTAATAGTCGCTTCCAGGGCGGGCTTTTGCATTACCCACGAGCCGCACAACCCGGCGCTCTGTGGAAACACACGAGTCGGGAACCAACTCAGGTGAGCCAACCGGTGGAACAGCCGTGGCGTCAATGTAACAGAAGCCGTTTACCTGTTCACCGTCGACCACCAGCGGATCGGCGTTTTCGTTTTGACAAGCGGTCAACTCCGCACCTTCGAGTTGAGGAACTTCACAGAAGCAACTCGCACCTTCGCGAATGAGCCCCGATTCGAGCGCACTTTGAACCGCGTCCACGTGTTCGTCCGAAACCGCAACGCGCCCGTCTTCAGGTTTGCAGGAGCAGGTTTCACTCTTGCGCGCTTCAAGTACCAAACATTTGACCTGCCCATTTTCGGCGGGGGTGAGTTTGCGCGGCAGACATTGATGACCGAGCTTACCTCGGAGCTGGTCGATCAGGGCGCCGATGGCCGGGCGATACCCAAAGTCGAGTGCGTCGGTTTCTGCGCTTTCGTCCATGTTTGACGGGCATACAGATCCCACAATCGCCTGCTCATTCAGCCCTTTCAATACCGACAGTTCACGAAGTCCGGGGTACGCTTTCGCAGCCACCTGAGTGGTTGTATAGGCGCCCGACTCATCCTGACAGAGCGGGTCACCTTCGGGATTTTTGCATTGGCAGTTTGTCGATTCACAAGGCAGCGGCGTTAAGAGGGGAAAGGTGCACGCATATTGTGGATTATCAATTTGGAAAGGCTGCTCATGGCCTGAAATGGGGTCGGCCCCATACCCCGCCGTTGGCGGCGCCATGTCTGTACCGGTCACCGGGTTTGTACCCTCGCGCGGTTTTGTTGACTCGATCATGTGCGGGTCGAGTGGAAGCGTTCCACTTTCAGGATCGCCCAAAATGATATCCCATGTGGTAATGCCCTTTGAGTCACGCTCGGCCAGCTCTTTGGCGCTTTTGAGTCCCTTTGTCAGCGTGGTGGGATCGCGCGCAATGTCCTGCCAGGGTACACCCACGATACCCGCCAAAAACACCAGGGAAGAATTGCGTTCACCCGTCAGGTCGTCGTTGAGATTCAGGTCCATAAAAAGTGGGTTGGGTACAAGTTTGCCGTACCTGTCCGGGACGTGAAGCTCGGTGAGGCCTTTTGTATAACGGGAGGTTGGGTAGAGGTAGTTTTTTCCAAACCGTTCTTTTTGGTTAAAACACCTTAAATCCACGTGATCTTCTTCTTTGGCGAGGCGAGCCAGAGCGCCGTCGTCCGTTGTGCATGAAGGGTCTTCTGCGCAGGCCGGCGGAGCGTCGTCACAAGGAGCACAACACGGGTCATTCGGGCCGTTTTCGGAGCATTCTGAACGCGGTTTTACCATTCGATCGCCGCGGAAGAGTTTTGCGGCGCCTTTTCCCGGTGCAATGGAGCAGTCGTTTTCGTCACTGAGCATGATGATCGCCACAAGCGAGTCGGGCCGCAAAAAGGCTTTTCGCTGATCGATAATCACGTCGTCAACACCTTCGGGAACAAGGTCGTCGCCGTCGAGTACAAGTTTTTTGTAAGGGTCGGGGTCAATTAGAAATCTGTACCAACTCTCCAGTTGAGCTTCATACCCACAGCCGTTTTCACCCACGCCCACAACCATTTCTTGGAGGCTTGGAACAAGACCCGTATCACCGGCATCAAGGATAGATTCACCAGGCGGAGATAATTTCTGATCGGGATCCCAAGCCAAAAAGCCCATGCTCTCATAGGTTGGAACCGTGGAACCATTGAGTCGCCTTGAAAGGAGGTGACCCTTGTCGTTGTATTTATCGGCGCCGCAGGTGAGGCCGTCGGGCCCACCCAAAGCGGATGACACAATACCAATGTGAATGTCAGGTACCGCGAGAAACTCGCGTTCTGTTCCAACAGGGCAGGGATCGGTGGGGCTCTGAGGCTGACTTTCTGCCGGATTTCCTGCACCGTCGAGGCATTTTGGATTGGCAAGGCGCTTGACCAGATCGGGAATGGCGCGCGCCAAGATCTCCTGTTTGTCACCCATGGAAGCGGAGTTATCAACGGCAAACAGAAGGTCAATTCGCTCCACCGCGCTCAACTTGAGCGGTTCAATAATCATGGCGGTAGATCGCGGATCTTGGCTTTGAAGTGGTCGTTCCAAACATCCGGCGGCAGAAAGCAGCAGGCCCAAAAAGATCGAGGGTGCGAGAACCTTACCAGACCGCATGACACACCTCCGGCACGCGCGCGGTGAAATGCGCGGTGACAGTCCCAAATGGTTTGGCCCTGAATGGGCCGCCCTTTCCCAACAAGCCGAGCGTGTAGTTCGACGGCAAATCCCTACTCAGGGAGGCTCACTCTCCGAACAGGATTTGTTGGGTAGATGTTGGAAGCAGATGACGCCTGCTTCTTTGTTGTCTGTGGCAAGAAGATTCCCCCGACGTCAAAAAAATATTTGTGAGGGCGAAAAAAGATCGATTTCGGCCAAATCGCAGGCGATATCGAGATGGCCCGAGAAGTCGTGCAGGGCTCGCGCCTTTTTTAGACTCACTGTTCGTAGCTTCACGTGGTGGGGATCAGCCGTGTGATTCTGCGGCCGGCGTATTCAGTAGATATACTATGGGCAACCCTACGTTCGAATCCACCCGACAGTGTGGCACTGAGGGCGGCTGAATCGGAGTCTACAGCCGATGAAACAACAATGTTGTTGGGCGCGGCGTCGGCCAAAAGAGCCCACGTTTGCTCAATGGTTTCACCAAAATACTCCACTTGGGCTCCGCGGGAAACCAAGATACACTGGCCGCAGTGAACTGCCGCTCTGACGGTGAATGGCAATTGTGACTTTACCTGTTGAATGAGAGATAAAGCGGTTCGAACCGCGGCCGCGGGGGTAGAAAACGCGATGAGTGTTCCTTCAAGCCCGTTTCGAAATACGGTGCCCTG
The DNA here is from genome assembly GCA_016712345.1 of Polyangiaceae bacterium. Taxonomy (GTDB): domain Bacteria; phylum Myxococcota_A; class Polyangia; order Polyangiales; family Polyangiaceae; genus JADJRH01. Next base: position 3,607,654 of record JADJRH010000001.1, on the reverse strand, counting down.
TTCAACCGTGGCCTGCTTTTCAATGAGGGCGGCCAAATCACGATATCGAGCAAACAGGGCAGCATCACCGAACTGGCTGAAAAGGCGCGCGCGATCCACAGCGGACAACGCGACAAATGCGAGAGAGCCCACTCGGAGGTGTTCACCTTCGGCGAGCAGCTCTTCTGAAAACAATGTGCGAAACGTTGGGTGGGTGACGGCGAGTGCGGCAGTGACGCTGTCCGATTTGTCGGGTGCCACCATAAGGCGCACCACTTGAACTTGATCCGTGTTGTTGACCAGAGTTATCGAAGCGCTTCCCGGCCGCAAAACAGCGGGGACCACATCCACTGCGGTATCGCTGAACTTGACTGTTGTCTCCGAGGAGAGGGCGGCTCGACTGACAAGCACCTCACCGGTGGCAGGCTTTTTCTCAGCGCGAAAATAGAGTTGGCCGATGGGTAGGTTTACCGTGACGCTCCGGTGTTCGTGCGGGTCCAACACCTGTTGAACAAGCACATGTGGCCGCATTGCAGGTGAGCCGGTGCAGTAGACACCTGTGACAAGATCACGAACTTCACGGTGGGGACGAAAAATCAACTCTACCGAATCGGCCAGATCTCGACTGTACGCTTCTCCACACGCGTCACATTGACCCTGCTGCGCAATCCGACGAAGCGATGGGGCCACTTCGTGCGCAACGTAACAACCCGGGCACACGAGATCCCAGGCGATGTCGACGAGAGACTGACTTGCAGCAAACAGCAGCAAATCAAGGAGCAGCGAGCGGGAGACCGACCAATTGTCGGCGAGGGCAAAGGGACGAATGCGTTCAAGCCGCCGATCGGGTGCGCGCAGGAGATGGTCGCGAAGTTTGTCAATGAGTGCCGGTGGAAAAACCGGATCCGAAGCCGCGGCCAAGCGCTCAACACCGCGTCCAACGTGAGCGATCTGCTGCATCGTAGGCTCGTGGGGCGCGTCGTACGCGTCGAAATCGGGGGGCGCTGCGACGCACCGCTTCACCCATGCGGCGATATACCGCGTGTGCACGGCGGCCCATTTTCCACTGAATTTCCCAAAATGCAGAGAGAGTGCCGAGCAGCGATCGGGGCGCGACTGTCACTTCGTGAACTAGGTTTGTTTGTTCGCCGTTGGGGGTGAGCGTGACGCGATTTTGAAGCCAGGCGAGTGGGCCCGATGTGTACTTTCGAAACACTGCGTGTTCGCGTTCACGGCTCCACTCGAAAGGATGTTCCTCCCAGGCAACGTCCATTCCGAGCACGCGAAATCGCCCCGATTTGCGCGCGGCCCCGCGGGGATCGGCGAGCGGTTCAAACGTGACGGCCGGAAGGCCCACCGCGCTGTTGAATCGATCTGTGTTTGAAACGAGCGGCCAAAGCTCCGCGGGAGTGGCGTCGACCAACACTTCAAAACGAAACGTTCTGCGATCACCCGTTTGAGCGCGCGGTTGGAGGCTGCGTACACTTTGCGGGGACTTGTGTACACTTTTCGGGGCCTCGGGCTCGGGCTTTTCATCCCCTTCGAGAAGACGACGAATTTCGCGTTGCAGCGCGCGGGCATTCTGCGGCCTTAACTCGGCCTTTTTTTGCAGACACGCGAGGCACAGTGCGTCGAGGGACTCTCCAACGTTGGGCGCGCGGCTCGACGGTTTGGGTGCGGGATCAAGGGTGATCGCGCTGAATAACTCAACCGTGGAGTACCCTTGAAATGGGAGGGTCGCCGTGATCATTTCAAACAGAACAACGCCCAATGAGTACACATCGGTTGCGGCTGACAATGGGCTCCCTGCGATCTGCTCCGGCGACATGTACGGCGGTGAGCCGCGCGCCGGCCCAAGCGCGTGAGCGGCGGTACCGGCGGCGGTAAATGCGAGCCCAAAATCAAGAACGCGGGCGCGACCGTCGGTGTCGATGAAGATGTTGCCGGGCTTGAGATCGCAATGAACAACCCCTCGTTCGTGCGCAACGGCCACCGCTTCGGCCACGTTGTTCATGATCGAAAGTGCTCGCAAATGAGGGATTTTCCCGTCGCGAAGCAAGGTTTTGAGCGATGTCCCTTCCAAAAGGTCCATCGTGTAAAAGGGATCGCCGTGCGCGGTGAACCCCACGTCGTGAACGGGAACAACGCCGGGATGTGCGATTTTCGCCGCGAGGCGAGCCTCCACCCAAAGCGCTTCTTTTTCCGCCGGATCACCCGAGTGAACCTTGAGCGCAACGGTGCGCCCGAGCTTGTGATCGCGGGCTTCCCACACAACGCCCATGCCACCTTGGCCGAGTATTTTTACAATGTCGTAGCCCGCGACAATCGGCGGTTTGGGCCCGGCGATCGACGTATCCAACGCGGATGAATCAGCCGCCGGCGCTGTATCGTCGGTTGCGCGAACATTCGTCGCCGCCTGCGTTGCATCGGGGTTCGGTGCGGCCCTTTCGCCGGAAAATGCAAGAGTGTCGTCAAGTGCGCCTTTTTCAGTCGCGCCGCTCATTGAGCGAGCGAGAGTACCCAAGCTTGCAAAAGCAATCACTCCGAACGCAAATCCGTTGGGACATCAGCGTTCGCAAAGTAGTCTTGCCCCAATGATTTCAGACGCCGAAGGACGGCTCGAAGCGATTCTGATGCGCGATCTCGGCGCATCGAAAGTGAGCTTTGTGCGACCCGAAGCGGCGCCGGCCGCCTCCGAAAATGTGCTCGTTGTTCCCTTGGAAGACGGACCAACGGTGGTTGCGACATTCAACGAACCACCTGCCGATCGTGATGTACGCGTGCGACGAATGGAGATGTTGGTTGCCAGTTTTGCAGACCTTTTTCGCTTGCCGTCGCACGAACCTTTGAGGCCGAAACATGCTCCTCCGGCGCGCTCGCTTGCAGGTGAACTGACAGCGTTGATTGGTCGTGCGGGCGCCCTCGCGGCAATTGTTGTCGATGCGCGATCCCCTGTGATTTGGGGCTCCAGCGAAATGGAAGGCCCTCACGACGGTGAAGAAGAAACCGACGGAACGAAGCTTTATCGAAAAGCAGCGCGGGCAGGTCTTCACTTTGAAACGTTGATTTCAGAGCCGGTGCTCGACACGAAAGAAACGCACGAAGAAGACAACGGCGTCTCTGCGGATCGTGAACCCCACGAAGACCTGACAGCCGAGGAGCGGGCCGAGTTGTGGCGACGCGTGCTGCTTGTTCGAAACGCGCTCTCCGCCGTGCGCGCGCTGCCTCATGTCGCAAATCTGCACAAGGGCGAGCACCTCTACGAAAGTGTACGCGCCCCCGAAATGAACTACGTGGTGCGTAGTTTTGCGATGATTTACATGCTCGTCGTGGTGTTCGAAAAACCTTTCGACGAAGTGCGTGCGTACCTCACCGTCGTTCACGCGTTGCCCACGATCGAACGGCTCGTGATGGCGCTTCCACCTCGTGAGCCTGAACCGCCGGTGGCCGGCGCGGGCGTCATGCGGGCTGTGAAAGCGCGACGGGGACTGCGACGAGGTTGACGACGTCGGGTGGCTGTTCAACTCTCTCGCCGTGTCTTTACGCAGCGGCGCAGCGCTTATCACTTTTGCGGCAACGTTTGGCAGCCTCGTAGGTTGCGCGGAACATGCTCCAACGAACGAGCGTGCGCGCGCCGTTCACGAGCAAGAAACGGCTTATTCAAAAGGCCTTTCGGCGTACTTTAAATATTGCGCCCTGTGCCACGGCCAGGACGCCAATGGGTACGCAGCGGACAACGCGCCTTCGCTTGTCAGCCAAACATTTCTGGAAAGCGCGTCGAACGAATTTCTGTGGCGCGGGATCAAAGAAGGTCGGCCCGGCACCGCTATGGCCGCGTATGGAAAAATGCACGGCGGCCCGCTCGATGATGAAGAAGTGGCGGCGATCATCACCTTCCTTCGCGAACATCGCGCCTCAAAAATCCCCCTTCCGCCGGGCAAAGTGAGCGGCGACATCGCCCTCGGTGAAGTGGTTTACGAGAGCAATTGCAAAGGTTGCCACGGCACCAAAGATGAGCGAAAAACCGCGGTGCATCTCGCGAATGCCGCGTTTCTATCGAGCGCGTCCGATGCGTTCTTGAGGCACGCTGTTGTGCACGGGAGGCCGGGCACTCCAATGCCACCTTTCGGCGGTGTGCTGTCGAGTGAGGATATCGACAACGTCGTTGCGTTGGTGCGGAGTTGGGCCAAGCCGGTTATTCCACCGCGAGCCGCCCCACCCGAGCCGCCGCCGATGGGAGATCCCGTGATCAACCCCGAGGGCAAACAGGCTGAATTTAAGCTACGGGACAATCGATTTGTACCCATTGCCGATGTGGAACGCGCCCTGGCCGAAAAAAGGCGCATTGTGATTATCGACGCACGCGCCGCGTCGGATTGGTATTCAATGCACATTCCGGGGTCGATTTCGGTGCCGTATTATTCGTTTTCAAGGCTCGACGCGTTGCCGAAAGACGGCACGTGGATCACCGCTTATTGCGCATGTCCACATCATGCATCCGGCGTTGTCGTTGATGAACTTCGAAAGCGCGGATTTACGAATACGGCCATTTTGGATGAGGGCATTTTGGAGTGGAAGAGGCGCAATTACCCACTGATCACCGACACGCCTCAACCCGCGGGCGCAGATGCACCGGTGGGCGCTTCACCGGAAACCAAACCCTCCACCCTGCCGTTGCGCCTGTTTCCCAAAAATCGCTGATCACGGACAAGGCACTTGGACAGGTCGCGAGTTGGCAGCCTGGATCGGTAACGCGCGCGAAAGTTGATGGTCGCGTCCGATCGCGTTGAAGGGTAGAAAGCTCGCATGTCGGCCGCGCATCGATACCCCGAAAGTGACGTTTTCTACCGCGATCTGACGCGCTCTTTTCCCAACGTTGTTCGAGGTGAAGGCATCTACCTCTACGACTCCGCGGGCAGGCAATATCTTGACGCATGTGGAGGCGCCTATGTGGCCAACGTTGGGCACGGAGTTCGCGAGATTGCCGACGCGATAGGTGAGCAGGCCGCGCGCGTTTCGTACATCAACGGAACCGCGTTCACCTCCGAGCCGGTTGAAGAAATGGCAACGCTTCTCACATCGCGCATGCCTCGCGGAGACGTGTGGAAAGCGTACTTTTTGTGCAGCGGGTCTGAAGCGGTTGAAGCGGCGCTCAAGCTCGCCCGCCAATATTGGGTGCTCCGCGGCAAAACCGAAAAAGACGTGATTGTCGCGCGAACTCCCGGCTACCACGGAAACACCATGCTCGCGCTCGCGGCGTCGGCGCGCGGCCACTACAAAAAGCTTTATCAACCGTGGCTCGCCGATGTTGAAATGATCGCGGCGCCCTACCCTTATCGATGTGCGTGCGACGGTAAAACACCTTGTGAAGTGTGCGACGGCGACGCGTTGGAGCGCGCCATTTTGCGACGCGGCCCTCATCGCGTGGCAGCGTTTATCGCCGAGCCCGTGGGCGGCTCGTCCACAGGCGCGAGCGTTCCGAAGCCTTCTTATCACGCCAAAATTCGATCGATCTGCGACAAATACGATGTGCTTTACGTGGCCGATGAAGTGCTGAGCGGCGCGGGCAGAACAGGAACGTGGCTGGCCATGGAACACTTTGGTGTGACGCCCGACATCGTGACCATGGGCAAAGGGATCAGCGGCGGATATGCACCGCTTTCGGCCGTGCTCGCCCCAAAGCGGATCATTGATGTGATTGCCCAAGGCGCCGGTGCGTTGAAACACGCTCAAACATTTTCGCACTTTGCTTTGGGATGTGCGGCGGGCGTGGCTGCCATTCGGTACATCGAAAAAAATGGGTTGGTTCAGCGCTGCGCCGAGATGGGCAATGTCCTGCACAAGCAACTTGAAGCTCTGAAAGAGCTGCCGGTTGTCGGTGACGTGCGCGGCATGGGCCTATTGGCGGGCATTGAGATCGTGGCCGACAAGGCCGGCAAAAAGCCCTTTCCGCGCGCTCAAAAGGTGGCCGAAAAACTCGTGAGTGAAGCCCAAGATCGAGGCCTCGTTCTTTGGTCGAATATCGGGCACGCCGACGGCGAAAACGGTGACTTGGTAACCGTCGCGCCGGCATTCGTGATCACGGAAGCGCAGATCGACGAGCTAATCCACAAGCTTCGCGAATCGATCGTTGCTGCAACTCAGTTGTAACTACAACCGAGTTACTTATGGCAATTGGCAGAACTTGTAGGCGCTGTACCCGAGCACTTCGGTGCATGCGATGTACGGAATGCTCGTGAGGCAATCGCCGTCGTCGTCGCACGCGCGAACTTCTTGAGCGTCGTCGCAGGCCGGCGCGCAATACGTGTTTTCAACGTCGCCGAGAACCACGTAGGCGCAGCACAATTGTCCGGGACAATCCGAACTGTCGTTGCACTGGATCTCAGCGTATTTCGACGACGGGTTGCACATACCGGGCGACGAGCAGAAATCCACCGGACTCATCGTCGATTTGTCGTAACAACACACCTGGCCCGGCTCGCAGTCGGAGATGGTTGGGTAGTTGCACGGAACAATCGGACCGCCCCCGGAAGTGGTGGTCGTCGTGGTGGTGCTCGTTGTCGACGAGGTCGTGGTCGACGCGGTGGTTCCACCCGATCCGCCGCCCGTGCCGGCGGTGCCACCGGTCGATGTGGTGTGGGTGGGCCCCGCGCCCGTGCCCCCGGTACCGGCGCCGCCCGTGCCGCCTGTTGCCGATGCCGTGGTGCCGCCACCCGTCGGCGACTCAAACGTCACGTTTGGAATGTCGCAGCCCACCGCAGCGCCCAATCCGATAAGTCCAAGAAGCAACGTCGCTCGCGTCACCTTGTCGATGCTACGCCGATAGAACATCGCTCGCAGTGACTTTGAGCAAACGCTCCAACGCAGCGCGTGTGATTCAGCCTGTTTTTCGGGTGGAACGGTGGGTCACTGCAAACCGAGAAGCTTGTTCATGCTGGCTTCATCGGCGGGCGTAAACGGGTGCTGATCGAACTCGGCACTCGTCACCCATTTGAATGCGTGAACCGCTTTGGGCTGCGGATCGCCGCCGGTGATCAAACACTCGTAAAGGTACAGATCGACAGTGTACTTTTCGTACGGGTGACTCACGAACGAGATGAGTTGGCCCGCCGAGATCTCCACGCCGAGACGATGTTGCACTTCGCGCTTGAGAGCCTGCGCGTCGGTTTCTCCGTCTTCGACTTTTCCACCCGGAAATTCCCACATGAGCGGGAGCACAGCGTTGGGGCGGCGTTGCGTGATCAGGTAGCGCCCGTCCTGTTCGATCACAGCAGCGACGACGCGAATGGTCGTGGGGTTGTTCATTGTGGAGGCTCTTTTTACGCGAGAACGTTCACGCGGAAGAGTTGCTGTCCCATCAGCAAAATCTCACCGTCGTGCAGTTCCGCTTCTCCGCTCAAACGGACGAAGCTCCCGTTTGAGCTTCCGAGGTCGGTCAAAAACGCGTGTCCATTTTGAATTGACAAGCGGCAGTGCAAACCGGACACGTACCCATCTTCGGGGAAGAGAACGTCACCGCGCTCGCGCCCCATGTGAATCCCTGTTTCGGGAACGGGGTACGCATTGCCGGAAGTGTCACGCCCGATGATGAGCGCGATGCGTCCGACGTACCCTTTTACTGGGCTGCCGAGACGCTCCACACCGTCGGGCGTGGGAGGCAGCGGTTGAAGCGTTTCGTAACGCAGAATCTCCTGCCCGATGCGAAACACATCACCGCTTCGAAGCGGCGTGGGCTCATCTCGGCGAAGCTTGCGGTACACACCGTTCAGCGATCCTTCGTCGCGAACGGCAAGCTTTCCGGTGCGCGCCGTAAACGTGGCGTGCCGCGGAGACAGGTAACTGTCACCGGCGAAGATTGAACCGGTGTCGCGCCCGATCGTGATCACCCCGGCCAACAGCGGATGGGAACCCGCTTCGGAGCCGTCGGCGCGCAGCGCGGTGAGCAGCGCCACCGGTTGAGCGTCCACGGGGGGTGCAACGACGGGAGCCGCCGCGGCCGGGGCCGGAGCTGCCGCCACCGCCGCCTTTCCAAGTTTGAAACCGCACGAAGCGCAGAACTTGTTTGAAGGCGGATTGGAGTGACCACATTGCGGGCACGCCATCACGGACGCATCTGCAACTGCCACCGGCGCAGGTGCCGTTGGAGCGGGCTCAGGCGCGGTTGCAGCGGCAATGAGCGCCCCAAGCCCGGGCCCCCCGGTGCCGAGTTTTGTAACCTCGTCATCCAGCGAGCGCGCAGCTGGAGCGGGCGCAGGGGCGGCAGCGGCGGGCGGAGCCGCCGAAGCACTCTTGGCGCTCACACCATGCGGCGGCGTTCCCGGAGCGAACTTCTTCGGCGACGCATCGCGAGGAAGCTCGGCACCGCAGCCGAGGCAGAACTTGTAATGATCCTGATTTTCCTTGAAGCACTTGGGACAGGTGATCACCGCGCCTCCTCGCGGGTCCAACGCCGGCGAAACACGCAGCGCGTCAGCCCCGTGTCGGCCCATGGCCCGAGCCGCTCGCGCGAGGAGCATAGGCGGGCCCATGGGTGAATGTCGACTTCGTTGTGTTCAGTTTTTCTGTTCTCGGGTTTTTCACGGACAGCCGCGCGAAAAAGGACCAGGCGACGGCTCCATCCGCTCATCGGACCAACTGAGCCAGTGCTTGCCGAACCAGCTCGGCGAGCGGAAGGCTTTCCACTTTGTCTCCCAACGCGGCAACGGCGCGCTCCGCTTCGGGCGCCTTGAAGCCCATGTCAACAAGCGCCCGCTGCACAAGATCACCTTTGGATCCAGGCGAAACCGCGGCTTGAGACACCCCGATCGACGCCGCGCCTCCCGCGACCAGCGGAAGTTTTTCTTTCAATTCAAGCACCATTCGCTCCGCGGTCTTCTTGCCGATGCCGGGAACTTTGGTGAGCTTGGCAACATCGCCGCGCCCCACCGTTGTCGCCAGTTCTTGCCCGGGCAATGCGCCGAGAACCGCCATTGCGGTTTTTGGACCGATGCTCGAAACGCCGATCAACGCGCGAAACGCCGCGCGATCTTCACGCGTCGCAAATCCAAAAAGCGACAGCGCGTCTTCGCGAACGTGCGTGTGAACAAACACCGTCACTTCGGTGCCCACGCCGGACTTTGAGCCGGATGCAGCCAACATCCGACCCAAAGTCCCTATGGGCAACACCACCTCGTAGCCCACGCCGTTCACATCAAGAACGACGGTGCCATCGGCGGTGTCATCCACCACACGACCCGAGAGTCGCCCAATCAATTCTTTTGCGCTCCTTGAGCAATCCAGCGACGGATCGCATCGCGCTCAGCCAACGCAAGCGGTTCACTCACGCCCTGCGGCATCAGCGCGCCGCACGCTTTGTTATCCGCACACGTGAGCGCACTGCACTCAAGCGTGTCGTCTAGTTTGAACATGAGAAAGCTGTTTTCGGGATCGCTCGTTTTCACGATCTTCATGCCCGGCTCGTAGAACGAATCGACATCCACAATGTCGGCGAAGATCGCGTCAATGTCCGCCTGCGTGGCAGTTGTGTCCTTGTTCGGCCCGAAATAAGGCCTGTTTTCGTTGGGACTGGTGATGTCACCGTGACAGCTTGTTGCCACACCGCAGGAGCGCTGAAACACCGGAAGAACGTCGGCCTGGAAACTGACCGCCGGCGTCGTCCCATCGAATTTGCTGTAGTCAAAACAAGCGCTGCCGGCTGAACCACCCGTTCCACCGCCGGCTCCGCCCGTGCCGTCGCTGCCGCCGTCGCAACCGGCCGTGGCAACCATGCTTGCCGACGCGATCGCCAAAAGAGATCCAAAAAAGAATGAAGCTGATTTGTTGCCCACGATTGCCTCCAAAAGACGCGCGACCCTAGCACAGCCGCCCCACTCTCGATGCAACCGATTTGGCCCACTCGCGTGCGCTGGGTACCATGCGGCTATGCGGACGATCCGTTCGTTTCTGTTGCCCGTTGTCACCGCGCTCAGCCTCCTTGCCGGCTGCGGCGGGGCGGCCGGCGACGCGACATCCAAAGAACTTGCGGCGCTCACCGCCGAAATCTCCAGGCTCCGTGCCGACCAAGCCGCGCTCGGCGAACGACTCGAAGCGCTCGAACGCTCCAAAGCCCGCCCTCTGCCCGCGACCATTTCGGAGAGCCCCGCCACCTCCGGCGCCCCAACAGCGGCACCAACGCTCGACAGCGATCGACCCGCACTCGACGTGGTTCGGCTCGGACCATCCGCCGACACATCGGACGACGCAGACAGCGACATCGATTCAGGCGGCCCGCGAACCGTTCTCCGCTCGGGAGCCAACGGCATTGTTGTTGAAGAAACCACCGCCGACGGCACCACACGCCCGGTCGACTCAGGCTCCACCAAAAAGGCATCCACCAAAAAAGCCGATAAGGCCGATCGCAAAAAGACAGCTTCGCTGCCCACGCCATGAGCCAACCCAATCGTTTACTAGCAGTATTCATTGGGCTCACGTCAGCCCTCATCACCTCGTCGGCTTTCGCCCAAGAACCTGACGCCCCACCTGACAGCGGTGGTGCCGACCCGGGCAACGGTGGCCAATCCGCCGGACCGGGTACCGGCCCCGGTCAAGTGTACATTCCGGGCTACCCCGCTCCGGGAGTGGATATCAACGGTCACCTCGGGCAATCATCCCGCGGGACAAGCGACATCAGCAAGTCAAGTGACGGGTTTGACCTATTGGGTACACCGGGCGGCGGAGGCAGTGTTCGCGGCGGCGCCAACGGCACCTACGTGATGGAAGGTCAATACGTCCCTGAAACGCACAGCGTCAAACGCGGCGACACCCTCTGGGATCTATCCTCCAAATATTACAACAACCCCTACTTCTGGCCGCGCGTATGGGCGTATAACCCCCAGGTTCTCAACCCTCACTGGATCTACCCGGGTGACAGACTCAAACTCCGCGAGCCCGGTTCAGCCACACTCGGCAACATCGGCGCCAAGTTCACCGCCCGCAAAGCCCTAGTCGCACCGGGCACCATCTTCCTTCGCGATGTGGGTTGGGTAGACGATAAAAAAGACGATGATTGGGGTGAGGTGCAAGGCAGTCCCGACGACCAAATGCTCCTCGCCGAAAACGACGATGTGTACATCCAAATCAACAACGATCACGAAGTCGCCGTTGGGCAACTCCTGACCATCTGGAAACCCCTTCGTCGCGTTGGCAGCGGTGACGCAAAAGGCCTTTTGGTATCCATCCGCGGCACCGCCAAAGTAGAACGGGTCAACCCCAAAAGCCGCATGGTTCGCGCCAAAATTATAGAATCGCTCGACGTTATCGAGCGCGGCGCCAAAGTTGGCCCCGTGGGAAGACGTTTTGACGTGGTTTCCCCCGTTGTGAGCGAAGTTGACCTAGAAGCCCAAATCATCGCCTCCGTCTACCCATACCAACTCTACGGTCAGAACATGGTCGCCTTTATCGATAAAGGTGAAAAAGAAGGGGTCAAAGCCGGCATGCGATTTTTTGCCATTCGGCGCGGAGACGGCTGGCAAAAAACCCTCAAAAACTCGGCTGTATACTCCGACAAGCGCTCTCTTGTTGAAGACGATCGGCCCGCCGAAATCGAAGCCACACCCAAAACCCCCGACGACGACAAACTACCCGACGAAACCTACGCCGAAATGCGCGTCATTCGCGTTCGTGAACACACCGCGATGGTGCTCGTGACAGCCTCCACATCTGAAGTGGAACGCTCAGCTCGACTCATTGCCCGCAAGGGTTACTAGTACCGCGATTCAATCAACCCGATGGGTTGATTGCCGCTGCTTCGCAGCGCTCGAAATCGCGGTACTAGTTTTGTTTCCGTGGGGCATTCGCCCCACACCCCGGCCGCGCAGGCGCGGCCCTAGTGCACCGAGTTGATAAAGCAACGAACCCTTGCTGCAATTCATCTGAACCCATCAGTTCTACGGAATCGGTGCACTAGTTCCGCTTTTCAGAAGTTTCGCCCTGGTTGAGTTTCTTCGTGCGGAACTAGCCGCGCTTTAACCCCGCGCAAGAGACCCAGGCTAATCAACTCACCAGGGCCGCAGTCCAAACCCTGTGGCGAGCACCTTCGCATCAAGAATCCCCTGCGAACGAGCCTCCTCCTGCGCGATATCGCGAACCAGCCGCACCATCAACTCGGCGTCGCCTTCGCCAACCGAATGGCCCGGCCGGCGCGGTACACCCACGTCAACCCCGCGCGCGCAAACCCCGTACTTAATAGTCCCCGTTGGATTCAGGTTTTTCGCAAGCACATCCACGAGCGGTAAGATCTGACGGTAATAAATCCGACGCGCAAGCGTCAGATCCGACAACTCCTGCACGGCCTTCATGAGCTGCCGCGCGCTCTTTGGGGCCACGTTCATCACCCCCGTAATCCACACCCGACAGCCCAAAGCGAGCGACTCCAACGCAACGTTGGGCGCGCCGCAAACAACCGAAATCCGATCCCCCAAAAGCCGCTGTATTCCGTGAACTCGACGAATATCCCCGGTGCTCTCCTTGATGTATAAAACGTTTGGAATAGACGCCAGCCTTTCAACAAGCGGCGGAACAAAATCAATACCGGTCAGCGATGGGTAGTTAAATAACAAAATGGGCAACGACGTTTCACTCGTCACATCCTGGTAGAAACGCACAACGTCATCGTGCGATCTACCCGCATAAAGCTCGGGCAACACCGGCGTCAGCATAATCGCCGCCGCTCCCCGAGCCTCCGCCGCTTTGCACAGGTCAATCGCCGCGCGCGTAGTGGACGTAATCACCGTTGTGACAATGGGTAGACGCCCGGCGGCGCGCTCAAACACCGCGTCCCACACCTCTTTGGTTTCATCGGCCGTGAGAAGCGGGCCCTCACCGGTGAGCGCCGTTGCAATAAGCCCGTCCGCCCCTTCGCGCATCACATAGTCTACCAGCCGATTCATCCCCTCCTTGTCAAACGACTCGTCCTTTGCAAACGGTGTTACAAGCGGGACAATTGTACCTGTCAACTCAACGGTGTTCATCGTTTATCCTTGTTCACTCTACCTGAATTACGTCAAAATCCGCCGCCGTCGGCGGCTCGAAATCGGCCGAGACACGCCTCATTGGAGAACGATTGTTGGTAGTCCCGGAACCGAGACTTTACACCCAACGCGGGCGCTTTTATCGATTTTTGCGTTCTGAATATCACTCGCTTTCGCTTCAACCGTGATCACAACATTCACATTGCCTTTGAGCGCTCCCGACGCGAGGCCGCCTGCCAAACGCCCCCAAGCCGATCCCAGGTGAGCCATGGCGGCCGAGGTAGCCAGCGACGTACAGGGGATAGACCCTTTCAATGTCAGAGAAACCGCAGCATCCAAACCTTCCCTTTCAACATTGCCAAGACCTCGCAATGTCAGGGCACCGGCCTCCACCTGAACCTGCGACAACTTCGCAGTCGACAAGTCGGCCGAAAGGTCAAATTCAGCCTTCACTTTGGTAGTCTCCCCAAACAATATCCCATCCAGTTCGCGCGGGTGCGGCACCACAAATCCCTTCACAATCATGTGAATTGCGCCGTGCACGGGAGTAGGCTTTTCAAGTGAAGGGAGTGGCATTGTCAATTCTCCCTCCGCCTCAATTCCCTCCGAGCCGCGAGGTATACCCAATGCCTTTTGAAGCGGTCCCAACGGCGTTTTGGCAAGGGTAAGTTTTACCTCCGGCCGCTCTTTGGTTGTGCGAACGGTTGCCTTCACGGCGGAGAGCGGAGCATCCCGCGGCTCCACATTCACCACCAATGCATCGTCGGGACTCAACCACGAAATACCAAACGCGCCCGCCTGCCGACCCAGAAATGCCGTTTGCTGCGACTCGACAGATCCCTTGGTGGCATCTACCACCATCTTTGAGTTGCCCATAACCAAAATGGAGGGGCCACTCTTCACAAGTCGAAACTCAAGATTGGCATGATCAATTGAAAGGGGAATTGCCAGCGCCGCCGGATAACGCGCCTTCCACGTTGTCAACTCATCAAGCACGCCCGTGCCGGAGAGCCCCATTGAAAGGCCATGAACAGCAATGGACTTGGGCTCAAAATCGGTCAACTCCACTTCAATTCGAAACGCCGATACTTCCACATTTGGAGCGCCGACAAAGCCCAGTTGAGCCCCCTCAATCACCAACTTGGAAAGCCCCAAATCCAAATCTTGAAATGTCAGGTTGAGCCCCCGAGCGCGCGCCTCTTCCGTGACTCGATCCCTCACATACCCAGGCGCCAAGAGTACAATCGCAACCCCAACTCCCAACAAAATGCCCAAAAAAGCGCCACCAATACGCAATCCCCAGCGAACTTTTTTACGAGGTTTTAACTCTTCTGTGGGTGCCACCGGCGGAACATCGGGTGCCGTCTCCTCAACTGCCGGCGGCACCACGGTGGGCTCCAGCACGCCGACGTCGTCGGGCGCCGTTTCTTCCACCTTGCCTGTCTCGTCCGGCTCACTCGCCATCGTGCCCGTCTACCACAACTTCTCGCCGGCCGGCACCGCTTCACGCCTCATTTAGCCAAAGACACTTCTCGCTCCGCATGAAAAGCCCCAACTCTGCGCCAAATGACCCCTGAACATGCGCATCTTCTATTTGTTGCCCCGCCGGGCGCGACAATTCAACATAGCCCAGGCTTACACCTTACCCTTCGTCCACGTCCTTTTGCGGCGCTGTCTTTTTTATAAACTCAATAACTTTTTTGTTGCGACTCTTTTTTTGCCGGTGTAATTGTCTCAGCGCTGAGGTTTGTAATGTTCTTCGTGGTCACCGCTTTCGCACAACCAATGCCGCGCCAATGGCCGTTAAGGTCCATTCGGTTCGGTACCGGTTCGTGCGTGGCGCCCACAAGTCTCAATGGCAAGCGCCCCGGTCGCCGCGCGTATCACCTCGCCGGAAACCTGGATAAAAGCCCATAGGCGGTCTATCGCAATTCACTCATTACCAATGAGAAAAAAGCGAAGGCCGCCTAGGGAAACCAGGCGGCCTTCGGCGTTTTGGGGTTTGCACTCACACGTTCGTTCATAACGAATTGTGTAATGGGATAACCATATCCGCAATGTTCATTAAACATTGTAATGGTCGACGTGTATCCACCGTTCTCAATGTTATTGCCCATTACCATCCCGTGTGACCTGCTCATAGCAACCACACAAAGCCATTGGGCCGAAGGGAGGAAAATCATGACCAACTGCATCAAACACTTCGTTTCACTCTTTACCCCTCAAACCGAAATGGCGCTCCCCATTCAGGTTCAAAACAGCGCCGGTGGGGTCGCTGCGTTCTGGGCCCCGCGGCCGACTTGCTCGGCGCGATGCAAAGCTTATCACCGTGGCAATGACATCCACCGACTTCAGCATTGCCAACCCCAATGATGCGGGCATGCTCGACGTTGTTGGGTTTGATGCTGCGGCCCTTAGATCATAGCGCGATTTGCGCAGCAATGAACATCGGGCAATGGGCTTGATAACCGCTCTTCCGACTATTGAGCCCATTGTTCATTTAATAACGAGGTTGATAAAAAATGGATTGACAACTTTTAATAACCGATTATAACTTTCCTCCACCAGCGCAGCGCAACACGTTTTATCAACGTGTTGACCAGTCAGCCGCCCTCGTATGCATCTGGCGAAGCAGCCTGATTGTCGATCAGGTGAGGGGAGTTCGATCCTCCTCGGGGGCGCCCGGCAACATCATACCGATGTTGTCCAGTTGAGCGGGTCTTGGGATAGACGTCGCATTTCTACTGGTGGGTAGAAATGGCGACATCGGGTTCAACTCCCGATCCACTCACCGCTTTGCCGCCGCCGTTTTCCTGGTCGAGACGGCGGCATTTTCTCCTTGTCCCATGGATAGGGGCATCGGACTACGAATCCGATGTTCGAGGTTCGATTCCTCGCAGGGAGGCTCAGTTCTCATTGTCCGCATGGCGAAATTGGCAAACGCGGTCGGCTTAGACCCGACAATCTGTAGGTTCGAATCCTTCTGTGGACACCCTATTCGCGTGAATGCTGGTGTAAGTGTGTACACATCAGCGTTCACTTTTGGAGGCTGAATTGGCATGGTGCCAAGTCCGGTTGCTAACCGATACGTACTCGCAAAGAGTATGGCGTTCGATTCGTCCGGCCTCCGCCGCGGTATAGTTCCCAAACGTGCCCCTTCCCTGTCGCATCTGGCACGTTCCACTGCGCCTGTCCTGTCGCGCGCGCACCCCAAAAGTCCTGAGATCTCGTCAAAACCACTCCTGGCATTCGGTGTGCTCTGAGCGTGCTCATCATGAGCAACACCACCCCCCGACAGTTCACCTCACCTTCTCCCAGCCTATTTGCCGCGCTAGAACGGTTGTTTGGGGGGCCAAAACGGGCCCGTGATGCGCATCGTTCGAACCGGGGCGATTGCGTCATTTCTTACCACTTCGGCCGGACCGCTCGTTGCGGGTTGCAACACTCCCATTGACAGTGAAGACCCCGATGATCTCGGTGAGACCGAAGACGCCATCATCGGTGGTGGTCAAACCGACTGGGCTCAACAACAGGGCCAGCGCAACACCACCATGGTCAGCTACTACAAAGAAAACTGGTGGTCCTATACCGACTGCGGCTCGCGTTTCGGTTGCCAGGGGATTGACCTCTTCCTCAAGATCCGCGTGAAGCCCGTGGCAGGCGCCAATCTCGACCAAAAGAAGATCGGCGTTGTGTACCGAAAACCCGGCACATCCGCACTCACCACCGTCACAGGAAACTACTTTACCACATGGGGCAACGGCGACGAAGAGTGGCATGTCAAAGTCAGCGTTCGCTCATGGGAGAACATTGTTTCCTTCAACGCGTGGTATCAAGACGGTTTGGGCAACACCTACTTTGACGACAACAATACAGAACTTCACGCTGTGGCCATCGGCGGCTCTTACCCTGCCATCACCCACATGTGGAATTATACAAACGTCGCCGTCACCGCGTCGGGAGTCCAGGGAGACATTTCCGTTCGCCTCGCCGACATCGACTACGACAAGCAGGTTGCCATGGTGTACACAACCGACGATTGGCAAACCGTGCAGTGGATGAACATGGGCAACGCTGCCAACCAATGGCATTGGGTAGAAGACAACGGCGACGACTACGAACGCTGGGCTGTGAGCGTGAACATCCCCGGCAACTTTACCAAGTTTCAGTACGCCGTTGTGTACCGCCACGGCGTTCAGAATGGCGCCGCTTTGTACGAGTTTTGGGACAACAACGGCGGCACCAACTGGGTGGTTCTCCGCCAATAATGCGCCGCGCCGGCCGCCGCTTTCACACTCGTCTTCGACGGTAAGCTGATACATTCCCACCATGGCTCGCCGCACTCCACCCGGCACCGGCAACGTGCCCGTGGTCTTCCGTTTCCAACCACCGTCACCGTGTCCTTTCGTCGATTTGCGCGGCGAAATGAGCCATTTTCAACAAATAAATCCCATGACCCAACGTGGTTCGGGAGAAGTGGAGCAAACCCTTTTTCTAGAAACAGGCGTTTTCGCGTACAAGTTTTACGGCGGTGGACAAAACTGGTGGCTTGACCCGCACAACCATCGAACCCGCTCCCGCAACGGAGCGCGAAACAACATACTGGTGATCGGCGGCACCGACGAACCTGTCTTGCACGCCCCGGCACGCCCGTTCTTATTTGTACAAGACAGCGGGAGCGTCTGCGTCCGCGCCGGGCTGCGCAAGGGCTCGTTTCACTCACTGTCCGTTCTCTGGGACGAGGGCGAAGGTCATCGTCAAACGCCTCTCCACATCGTCGCGTCGGAAGACGAACATCTTCTTCTCGAAGCATACCTTCCCACCAGCGCCCAACGATTTCACTATGCGTTCGTCCTACCCAATGACCAACTTGTTGGGCGACAAGGAGGGGCCGGGCAAATGTTTTCGGTCGAACGAAAAGACATCACACCCGCCGCACCCGACTGGTGGCGAACGGCGGTTGTGTACACTGTCTTTTAGACCGTTTTCGCAGGAATGAAAGCGGCTCATGGGGTTCACCTCCTGATCATCCCCAGGGTAGATGGGGAGGCCACCTGAAGGGCGTCATCGCCGCCCTACCCTACCTACGTGACCTCGGAGTCAATGTTCTGCACTTGTCGCCCGTGGCGCTCTCCCCTTCGTCATCTTCCCATCGCTACGACGCCGTCGACCCGCAAGTTGTCGACCCCGAGTTGGGAGGTGAAGAGGGCTTGCAAAAGCTCATCGAACAAGCCCATTCCCTCAACCTTCGTGTTCTGCTCGACGTCGCAATCACCCACACGGATCGCGACTTTGCCCCGTTCGTCGACGTGAGACGGCATGGGTACACATCGCGATACGCCGGTTGGTTCACCCTGCACCGTTTCCCTTTTGGAGACGGTATCAACCCGGGGTATGAACATTATCAAAAAGGCCAATGGCGTGAGCCTTTGCTTCGCACCGACAATCCTGAAGTTGTTGAATATCTGGGTGAGACATTCGCTCGGTGGGCGAGGCTCGGAATCGACGGATTTCGAGTGGACGCCGCAGCCGATGTTCCGATTTCCACCCTTCGCCGGATCGCTTCCGCGGCACGCGCGGCACAGCCCGATCTGGTGTTATTCGGTGAAGTTGTCCCTCCCAACATCCACCGCTACACCGCCGACGCGTTTGACTCCGCAACAGACTTCACTGTGCTTGAAACGCTGCTTGAGTGGCTCCACAAAAAGACCATTTCCGCCCAAAAAGTGGCCGAAACGTTGTCTCAACGCCGGTTTGACCGCGGCGGCCCCGCTTGGTCCGCCATTCAGTTTACAACCACCCATGACCATCATCGTTTCCTGTCAGTCACGGGCGACATGCGCTCCGCTCAACTGGCCCAACTGTTTGTCTTGCTCGCCGCCCCCGTACCCATGTTGCTTTATGGGGATGAAGTGGGCTTAACAGGTGGGCCTGCCTTTGCGGAAATGGAAGGTGCGTGGTCCGACCGACTACCCATGTCTTGGCCAACGGCGGGCCAAGCCACGGCGTCGGAGTGGAATATTGATATTCTTGAAATGGTCAAAAGAGCGCTCCATCTTCGCCGAAATACGCCCGCCCTCACTTTCGGCGATGATGTGTACTTCAGCCTTGAGACGCGCGGCGGGTCCAATTCGAACGACGTGTTGGTCATGCGGCGCACCCACGGCGATCAAATGGTTGACATACTGCTGAATGGAAGCGGTGAAGATCGCGAGGTGACCTTACCAACCGGGGGCCCAACGGGAGCAAACATCCTTTTTCAACTCGGTGCCGTACACGTGATTCTACCCGAGCAAACCGTGCGACTGCCGCCGTATTCAGCCGCGGTGTTGGAGAGGGTGCCCACGTCTTCAAGCATTGAAACGGTGCGTACACTTGTCGCAAACAGCCCGGCAATTGTGGGCGCTGCGTTTCGAAATGGTTATACCGAAAGTGCGCCCTACCCTACCCATCTCTATCTGACGGTCACCGAGCGGTGCAATATCCAATGTGAACACTGCATCACCTTCGCACCTGAAAAAACGGCCGATGGGCGCGCCCGCACCGTTGAACCCTGGCTGCTTGACGCGCTTCGGGAGCCGTTTTCTGCATTGGAGTATATTGCATTCGTGCACGGGGGTGAATCGCTTGTGGCGCCCATTTTTTGGGATGTTCTCAAGGCAGTTACCACGTCGCGAAGTAGGCGCCCGGGGAGAGCGGACATTCATCTTCTTTCAAATGGAATGTTACTCAACGAAACGCGCGTTCGAAAGTTGATCGACCACGGCTTGACAAGTCTTTCGGTATCCATTGACGGCGCCTCTCAAGCCACAAATGATACCCTCCGAAAAGGTGGAAAACTGGAAGTTATCCTTTCCAACCTAAAGCGCGCTGCAGAAATTCGGCGTGAGATGGGTGTTGACCTTCGAATGGGAGTGTCCACCGTTGTCACACTCGGCAACTATACCGAGCTTCCCTCCCTCGGGCGTCTGGTGGTTGACCTCGGGCTTGACTGGCTCAAGGTAGAAGAGATCTTCCCTTGTACAAAAACGGCGCGGTCGCTCATGATTCCGGGACGAGATCCGCGCATTGAAGAAATGATGGGCGCCCTTTGTCGGGAGGTATCCAAGTCGGGTCTTGTGGTGGTCGATCATCGCGATCCCCCGTCGGGCTGCGCATGTGAAGGGCGTTCCAATGCCCTTTTGGCTGAGTTTCGAAAAGCGGACAACTTCGCCAATCGGGCAAACCTGAAACCCTGCCGAATGGAATGGGAACAGGCGGCGATTGACCCCGACGGCACAGTCCACCCGGTGGACTATGGCAGACCGGCGATTGGCAATCTCCTCACCACGACCATGGCAGAAATCTGGAACGGACCGGAAGTGGCCGAGCTTCGAAAGGCCGCTCTCCGTCGAACGAGCAAGCAGCTGCGCCGACAATGCCCGTTTTAACCCTCCAAATGTTACGGCTTCTTTTCGGGCTCGCGACGGCCGCAGATATCCCGACCAATGGGCCCGGGTAGAACAATGCGCGGTTTGTCTTTTGAGTACCAATCGTCTGGGCGGTATGTGCCCTTTTTGCTCTTGAGCAAATTGGCTATCAGGTCGCGAAACGGCGCACCTTCCTCATTGATTGTGACCCGTTCACCCGGGCCAAACCCGTCGCCTTGAGTTGCCAAAAACTCGTTTGTTACAAGGGTCACTTCTTCATCGTCTTTGAGTTTTCGTTCGGCCTTTTTGTGCCCTGTGAGGTACACATCCACCTGAAGAGCGCCGCTTTCACACTTCCCCACAACACGCACGCCCCCCAAGCTGAGGATGCCGCTTTTACCGGTTAGATTTTTGATAACGGTTGACTTAAACGCCGAACCTTTCATGGTCATTGTCGCCAGTCGATTATCAAACGGAAGGGCATCGTACAATGCGCCGTAGGTGAGATCACCCGCGGGTAGATCGGCGCGGAGCCCACCTCCGTTTGCAACGGCGATGTGGGCTTTTGGCTCCACCTCCAAAAGGAGGCTTGTAACCCAGTTTCCAAACGAACACTCGTCGCGATACTTTGACAGAAACGGTTCTGTCAAACTCACCTGGAGCGGCTCGTTTCGTTTACTCTCGGCGCGTTCAATAGCGGGAGCCACCACCTCTTCCACAACAGCGGGGGGCCACAATTCTACCCCTTGGTATTTGGCGCCTTTTTTTACCGGCTCAGGCTGAAAAATGGCCGCTTTTGTAACCTCACCGGTGGCCGCGTTCACCGTTAAGTCAACTCTCCCGAAGGCGGCGCCGTACGCGTCGGACTGAATCACGGGTATACCCGCCACTTCATGTGCCACCGATTTGTGGGTATGACCCGCTACAATCACCTGAACAGTTCCTTTGGGTAAACTGCGCGCCACCTCAAAAATCTCGGCGTCGGTTTCACAAGACGACAGGTCGGTCGGCGGGTTGAACGTTTTGCAGGCCCCGCCCGCGTGAGCAGCCACAACAACTGTGTTTGCCCCCTGTTCACGCAGCGCTTTGGCTTCATCCACAATGGCGGCCACAATGGGCTTCATGGTAATCCCCACCACATTTGCCGAAATGGTTGTGGTGGGTGTACTCATGGTAGACACCCCGATAATCCCTACCTTCACCCCACGCTTTTCAACAATGACCGACGGCGCCACATTGGGCCAATGTAGAGGTTTACCCTCTTCAAGAATGTTCGCGGCAAGCAGTGGAAATGCTCCCATTGCCTGTGCAGCGCGAGCTTTGAGCGCACCCCGCGGATCATTTTTAGAATCGGCCGGGGCGCCTTTTTGGGGTACCGAAGCTTCACCCTCGGGCCCGTAGTCAAACTCGTGATTGCCAATTGCCACGCCGTCATACCCGAGCTTTTTGTAGGCTCCAATAACGGCCTCGCCTTCATTCAGGTTTGACTCCAACGTGCCTTGAAACATGTCCCCGGCGTCCACAAGAACAACGCCGTCGGGATTTTTAACTCGAATTGAGTCAACATACCCACCTAGAAGGGGCAACGTTGCGAGTCTACCGTGGAGGTCCGATGTACCTATCACGGTGATATTCACAAAGGCCGGCGGAAGCGCGTTTGTCGGTTTCTGACCGGATCCAAACCAATCACATGCGGGAGTGGACAGCGCCAAAAAAGCAGCGGCACTTGCCAACCAACCAAAGTATTGCGCCCGTTGCACCGCTACATCACGCACCACTCGCGAAGCGGCGTCAATTGGAAGTGCAAATTGTTTATCCCCGCCCCGGGCGGAGCTGATGTACACTGCTCACATGCGATCGGGCAGGCGATGGGCATTGTTTGGCGCGGGTGCGCTTCTCTGGGCGGGATGCGACAGTCAAACGGGCACGGGGGGCGGTGGAATGGGGGGAGATGGAACGGGCGGTTTGCAAAGCACGTCCACAACGCCCGTGCCCACCTGCTTGGGAAAAGACGTGCAGATCGGAAATGCCGATCCTGAAAACGCCGCTCGCACAGTGATCGCCTGTGGGGAACATACGCTGGCGCTGGAGCTTGTACAAACCGGCATCGTTCGGCTCACGTGGAATGCCCAAGGGAGTGAACGTTCCTCGTTCGCCGTTCTGCCGAGCAAAGAAACCCCACTGCTACCCATCATTGGAAAGGTGGACGGCGAACGCGTATTGTGTACACCGGAGGGGGCCATTTTTGTGGCTGAGTCCAATTGCCATCTGCGCGCCCAAAACGCGCAAGGTCAAACTGTTTTGGAGTCGCCGGAAAGCGGCTCGTTTGAGCAATTGGGCAGCGAGGTAGTCCTCACTTACTCCGCCGACCCTAACGAACATTACTACGGCTTCGGCGAAAAAACAGGCTCACTCGACAAGAAGGGCAACGAGCTTGTCATGTTCAACACCGACGCCTACGACGCGGCATTTGGCGGGTATCCCCCCGAAGCCGACCCGTTATATGCGTCGATTCCTTTCTTTGTGGTTCTTCGAAATGGCTCGGCTCACGGACTTTTTATTGATAATACCCACCACCTGACATTTGACATGGCCAAAACGGCGGCAGACAAATGGCAGGTGCGGGCGCAGGGAGGCGGCGCGGATCACTACCTGATGTTTGGGCCGCAAATTGCAGAAGTTGTAAAACGTTATACCGGCCTTACCGGTCGTATACCCATGCCTCCGTCGTGGAGTCTCGGGTTTCACCAATCGCGATGGGGCTATTCACCAGACACAAAAGTCCTGCAAATCGCCGCTGAACTGCGTTCACGAAACATCCCCGCCGACGGATTGTGGCTTGACATCCAACACATGGATGGGTTTCGCTCATTCACGTGGGATCCGCTCACCTTCCCGGATCCTTCAGCCCTGACATCATCGCTCGCCGCGCAGGGGTTTCACACAGTGGCCATTGTTGACCCGGGCATCAAGGTGGACCCCAATTGGGATGTGTACACAACAGGCGTTGCGGAAGGGTATTTTCTAAAAGACGAATCGGGCGAGCCCTACGTGGGCGAGGTATGGCCGGGCCCGTCTGTCTTTCCAGACTTTAGCAATCCGGCCGTTCGGGACTATTGGGGAGAGCTGTTGCCCCGCACGTTGGATGAAGGGGTTTCCGGTTTGTGGATAGATATGAATGAACCTTCCAACTTTACCGGTGAAAAAGGCGGTACAGTTCCCAACAGTTTGACATGCCACGGGGATGGGATTTCAACAACCATGGCGGAAATGCACAATGTGTACGCCGCTTATGAAGCAAAAGCCACGTTTGAAGGAATGATCGCACATAACCCGTCGGAGCGGCCGTTTGTTCTCACGCGCGCCGGTTACGCGGGTGTTCAACGGTATGCCGCCATGTGGACGGGTGATGCTCCAAGTTCATGGCAAACATTACAGACAACATTGCCCATGCTGCTTGGAATGGGCCTCTCCGGCCTGACTTTTTCAGGCAGCGACGTGGGTGGCTATTCGGGATTTGCAACACCTGAACTCTATGCGCGGTGGATTCAACTCGGGTCAATCTCCCCATTTTTCAGGTCACACGTGACAAGCGGCGTGAACGACCAGGAGCCATGGCAATTTGGTATTGAGGTGACAGACGTCAGCCGTGCAGCCATCGAAGAGCGGTATCGCCTCATGCCGTATCTCTACAGTTTGTTCTACCAGGCCTCCCAAACGGGTGAACCGGTGCTGCGCCCGACAGTGTATGAATTTCAAGGAGATGTGCAAACGTATGCGCTCGACGACCAGGCTTTGCTCGGTTCGTTTCTCCTCATTGCGCCCGTGCTCACAGAAGGCGCAACAACGCGATCGCTCTACCTGCCACCGGGTCGCTGGTTTGAGGTGAATTCCGGCGCCGTGACCGAGGGGCCTACCCAGGTAAACATCGAAACGGTGCTTGGAGGACTGCCCACATTTGTGCGGGAGGGCGCGATCTTACCTCGTCGTGAGTTGGTTCAATATCAAGGTCAACAGGCGATCACCGACCTGACAGTGGATGTGTACCCTTCTGAAACACTGTCCACATTTGTCCTTTACGAGGACGATGAACATTCGATGGGGGATGGCCCTTACAAAAAGACAACGTTTACCCTTCAGCGATCGTCCACCGGGGCCACGTTAACGGCCGAAACAGAAGGAAGCTGGGTCGTTCCACCGCGGGAGGTATGGGTGCGTGTTCATCGCGTGGATCACGTACCTACCGCGGTTCTTCAGGGTGGAATGTCGCTCAACTCGGTTTCAACTGTAGAAGGATTAAACGGTAATCCCGGGAGCTATTTCTACGACGAGCGCGATCTTTCAATCCTCGTTCACGTGGGCAACGAAAACGCGTTCAACCTTGAATTCAGCTACGATCCCGCGCTCTCCGCCCCATCCCCCGACGTGCTCATCCAATTGGAGGTGGATGTTCCGGCGGGAACACCTGCAACGCCGGCTATCCATTTTGCGAGTTCCGCCAATGGGTGGACGCATGAGCCATTGCCCTGGATGTCGTCCACCAAAGCCGGCGGGCTTGTGAGCGTTCCACGGGGGAAATACTTTTTTTATAAGTTCACGCGCGGTGATTGGTCAACGGTTGAAAAATACCCGGGCTGCGTGGAGGCGAACAATCGATACGCCATGGGGGCGGCTCACCCCGTCAAACGCGACACTGTTTGGCAGTGGGCAGATGCGTGCCCCTAGCCTACAGCACCGATCAGGTTGATTCCGTAATCAAATGGATAGTTTGCTTGTGTACTCAAACAGGCAAAAGCAAGGCATAAAGCCTAGGCCCGAAGCTCCCACCGCGTGACAGACACCCAGTTCGGATCGCGGAGTGAGGGGCCCCGCGGCCGACTTGCTCGGCGCGGGGAGCGAGGGCGCGAGCCCTCGCTCCCTGGGTAAAGAAAGCTAGAGCACCCCGCGATTGTTGGAGATTTCCGATATTCACAAATTACTGAACTCATTCGCGATTCAAGGTATTCGGTGCTCTAGCTGACGCCGGGAGCTTCGTGGCCGCTTTCAGAAACGTATTCTGTATACCCGCCTCCGTACATGTGAATGCCGGAGTCTGACAGTTCAAGCACTCGGTTGGAAAGAGCGCTCAAAAAGCGCCTGTCGTGCGAAACAAACAACATGGTGCCTTCAAAATTGGAAAGCGCCTTTACCAACATGTCTTTGGTGGCCATGTCGAGATGGTTTGTAGGCTCGTCGAGCACAAGAAAGTTGGGCGGGTCAAACAGCATGATCGCCAGCACAAGGCGCGCTTTTTCACCCCCTGAGAGAATGCGACAGCTTTTTTCCACATCGTCGCCCGAAAAACCAAACGCACCGCCAAGTGTACGCAGTGTTCCAATAGTGGCGAGTGGAAAGTTGGCCTGAAGCGTTTCAATCACCGTTTTTTGAGCGTCGAGAAGCTCCATGGCATGTTGGGCAAAATAGCCGAGCTTCACGCTGGCACCGAGCGTGACTGTTCCGGCGTCGGGTTGCGCTGCGCCGGCCACCAACTTGAGCAGGGTAGATTTTCCCGCGCCGTTGACACCCATGACACACCAGCGTTCGCGCCGGCGGATGAGCATGTCAAACCCGTTGTAGATCACCTTGTTTGGGTAGGCCTTTTTTACCCCCGTCAACTTGACAACATCTTCACCTGAACGGGGAGGCGACCGAAAGTCAAACTCAATGACCCGGCGCTTTTTGGGGGGCTCTACCTTTTCAATTTTTTCGATCTTCTTTACTCGACTTTGTACTTGGGCGGCGTGGCTTGCCCTGGCTTTGAAGCGCTCAATAAAAGCCATTTCTTTGGCGAGCATTGCCTGCTGACGCGCATATTGAGCCTCCTGCTGTGCGGCGGCGATCTCTCGCTGCTGCTCATAGAAGTCGTAGTTTCCTGTATAGGTGACCAAGTCACCCCCATCGATCTCCACAATCTTTGTGACCAGGCGATTGAGAAATTCTCGATCGTGGGATGTGATCACAAGCGCCCCTTCAAAACCGCGCAAAAATCGTTCTAACCAGATGATCGACTCAATGTCCAAGTGGTTGGTAGGTTCGTCGAGAAGGAGCGCATCGGGCCGCATTAGGAGAATGCGCGCAAGGGCAACCCGCATTTTCCAACCACCGGACAGATTGCCCACATCGCGGTCAATCACATCGACAGCAAAGCCGAGACCTGCCAAAATCTCCCTTGCCCGCGCCTCAAGCGCGTAGCCGCCGAGTTCATCAAACCGGGCCTGAACATGGCCAAACCGTTCTACCAGCGCTTCAATTTCATCGGCGCGTTCAGGATCGGCCATGGCGTGTTCCAACTCGTGAAGTTCATGCGCCACTTCTGAAACCGGCCCCGCACCTGCCATGGTTTCTTCAACCACAGAGCGGCCTGACATTTCTCCCACGTCCTGACTAAAATAGCCGACGGTGACGCCCCGATCTACCATGACCTGACCCGAGTCGGGCTGTTCTTCTTTAACGATCAATCGAAAGATGGTGGATTTGCCGGCACCGTTTGGACCCACCAAGCCCACTTTTTCGCCCTTGAAAACGCTCATTGACGCTTCAAGAAACAGGATCTGTTTGCCGTGTTGTTTGGAAATGGAATCTAGGCGAATCACTAGAGCACCAATCGGTTTGAATCGTCAGTAAAATCCGAAGATTACTGATTTGAGAAAGCCGAGAATTATCGGCTGGGTGCTCTAGCCTTTTCCCAGTGGAGGAGGCTCGCGCCTCCTCCCCCGCGCCGAGCAAGTCGGCCGCGGGCCCCCCTCCACGCGATCCGAACTGGGTGTCTGTCACGTGGTGCGAGCTTCGGGCCTAACGTGTTTGGCTTGCTTTTGCCTGTTTGTGTACACATATAAACTATCCAATTGATTGCGGAATCAAACCGAGCGGTGCTCTGAAGAGGGCGTATATCACAAACAGCCCCGCGCAATGGGTCTTTTTACACCTACCCGAGCGCAGGCGGCTCGCCCATCAGTCAGGGCAGCGAAAGGCGCCTTCTAATTTTTGGGCCGATGCCACGTAAAGAAGCCCGGCAAAAGCCGCAGGCGAACCCGTGGGATCCGCTTTGGAAGATAAACAATAAATAGCAAAATCGGCGCTTGGTTCACCCGTCGTTGGGTTAAAGTCAAGGTTGGTTTGAGCGCCTTTGAGTTTTACACTCTTCCCAGCAACCAGTGATTGAAGGGTAGAAAACAAAGCCGACGGTCCAACTTCCACGTGGCTTTCACCCGACTGAAGGCGCGGTAACATTTCTGACAAGTTGGCGCCGGTGAGGGGCTTGTCTCCGAGCGCGGTTGCTGCGTACACAAACAGGTAAAACGCGTCGTACGGTGCAACCACGGCGTCTGTAAGGCTCATGGGCGGCGAATTGGAGGCGTTGTAGTGATGCACCACTTTCGGCGCAATTCCAGAACCGGAAGGGGTGTCCACGGTAAAATACCTAGTTCGAAAGTCGGCGTCACGTTGCGCGAGCGCTCGAAGCGACGGAGCTGTGTAAGCCGAAGGGCCGACATAGAACGGCCTATGACGGGTAGATTTTAACCAAGAGTGTTCAATTGCGTCGGGCAAGCCCGCGCTTGCCGCAAACAAAATGATGTGGGGCGCATACTCGGCAAGGGCGCGCGCAATGGGCAGGTCACTCGGACTGTCGTCGCCAAATGTGTCGGGTGCCTCAAACTGTCGAAATGCGGTTCCGTTTTCAATGACAGAGCGGCCGTTATACCTCAGGCTTGACATCACCAGATCGGCGTAGCTCTGACCGGTGGGCCCGACTGTACGAGTGAGCGCCAAACGAAGCGTTTCAGAGGGGCTCAACTTGTACTTCTTTCGAATTTCGGGCTCAACGTAGGTTGAAAGAAGCTCCGCAAAAACGGGAGCTGTCATTGTTGGACTGATGGTAACCCTCCACACAAGGCGCTTTCCGTTGGGACCGGTTGGAATGTCACGCAACATGGCCGCTGTGTTGGCGGCGAGTGTAAAGACGCCGCGCGGGTTAAAATGGGATGTTGAAAACGAAAGCACCTCGTCGCTGCGCGCAAACCCGATGATCGTGGACACTTCGAGCGTGCTCACCAAATGCTCCACGCTGGCGTCCGCGTGATTCAGATCGTCACATGCCACCACACCGACAGGCCGTTTTGGGCCTCCCACCTTTGTTGGAGGTAACCCACCTGCCATATCCATCAGGTCGCGGCGGGCCAAATCGATCACGTTGACGGAGAGCGGTCCAAACCGGGTAGGTTCAACACCGTCTGTTGGAAACATGGCGCCTACCCAAACGGTGGCGTCGTTTGAAATGTCTGCGGGAGAGGCCAATATTCTGCAATGAGGCAATGCGAGAGAAACGCATTGTCCATCCCGCTTTCTACAAATGGTAGGTGAACTCGAAAGGCAGTCGGCGTTGCGTGTACAAACTCCACCTCCGGCGGTAAGTTCACCGGACGATGCGGACGGCGCGGGTACGCCCGATGCGTACACATTTTGTTTCTTCCACTGAAAATAGGCCAGGACTGATACAAAAAGTGCCACCACACCGAGTGCCGAAAACGCGAGAACCGAACGGGAAACCCCGGCTCGGGCAGCCGCGGGATGGTTGGAAGAACCACGCGGCAGGGGTGGTTCACTTTCATGTGTGTCCGGCGTGGTGGGTAGACCGGAAGGTTGAGTGGGGTTCTCACCCGAACCCGACGGTCGCATTGGCAACGTCGTACGCAGCGCCACGGGGCGGCCTTTATCGGAAGACGAGTTTTCAGCCTGGAGTGTGGGAGCTTCTCGGGCTTCAGGTGGAAGAACTGGAAAGCTTGAAGGTGACTTGGGTAGAGGCCCTACCGCAGCCGAGTTGAGTGGTGTTTGAAATGCGGCAAGGTGCGCAACTTCAAGGGCCTCTTGCATTGCGGAAGCGTCTGGAAACCGATCCGCTTTTTTGAATGAAACCGCCTTATCAATGACCTCTGCAATGGGCTTGGGTAGATCGGGCGCATATTCTAAAATCGACAGGGGCGGCGTTGTTGCGGCGATCACAATCAACTCTGCCGCATTTTCCGCGGTGTGAACGGTGCGACCCGCGATCAGCGAAAAGAGGGTTGCTCCCACTGCCCACACATCTGTTTGAGGGCCAATTTCATTGGAACGTCCGAGAGCCTGCTCCGGGGGCATAAACGCGGGTGTACCAATGCGCGCCCCCGTCGCGGTCATCTGACCACTCGAATCATCCATGATGCGGGCAACACCGAAGTCCAGGCATTTGACAATGCCGGTGGTGGTTAGAAATAGGTTTTCCGGCTTGATATCGCGATGGATGATTCCGCGGCGATGGGCGGCACCGAGAACGTCCAACATTTGGTGTCCCATTGCCAGCACTTCTTCAGGCGGCAATTTGCCTAAAAAACGCTCCGCACGCGCGGCAAGGGTTTCACCGGCAAGCAACTCCATGACGAGAAAAGGAATACCCTCGTCGGCCTCCCCGTCGTCGAAAACAGGGACAGCGCCGGGGTGGTCTACCGTGTTTGCCACATACCCTTCGCGAACAAAACGGGCGCGAATGTCTTCATGGATGGCAAGTTCAGGGTGCAACAACTTCACCGCAAAAGAGCGACCGTTTCGGTGGGTTGCAGCGTAGACAGCCGCCATTCCACCCACGCCGAGGAGCCTTTCGAGGTGGTACTTTCCGGCGAGGAGACTCCCGAGCCGCTTGGATGCTCGCTCCTGCACTTTTGCTGCTGCGCCGGACATGATGGGTAGATCAGCGCGGTTTGGGAAACCAGGGGACGAGGGGAGAAACGCGCCTCATATACTCTTTGTATTCTGGCTTTCGCTCGGCGGACCGCTTATCCATCATTGGAATGGAGATGAAAACGAAGAGGCATGTGATGACGAGCGCTCCACACACGGTCCACAATCCGCCGTTTCGAGCGGCCAGAGCGAAAAGAAACACTCCCCACCAAAACAATACTTCCCCAAAGTAGTTGGGATGGCGGGACCATGCCCACAAGCCTGTATCAAGCATTTCACCCGGTGATTTTCGCTTTTTTCGAAAGGCTCGCAGTTGCTCATCAGCCGTTGCTTCAATCCCAACCGCGAGCAAGGTGACGGCGGCGGCCACAAAGTCGAGCACGCCGAGCGGCTCTTTACCCGTGAGTGCCGGGTATAGAGGCAAACAACCGAGAAAGACCATGATGGTTGGGAAGTAGTGAAGTCCAAAAAAACTGAGCAGCCAATACGCGCGACCGGTCTTTTTTCGATAATCGGCATAACGCCAATCTTCATGACCGAGGCCGGGATACCCCACGACCCAGTTGTACGTCAGGCGAACTCCCCAGAGCGAGACAAGTGAAATAACGAGAATCGCGCGCGACGCGGAGCACCTGCCGCGTGGGAGTGGAGGGCAATCCACGGCGCTATAACAATGGGTGCAACACTCCAATATGGGTCATAAACGCTGGTGTTGTCGAAAGCCAAACTGAAGACAAACACGGCCACCGTTGCAGCGGTGTCTGCCGCGGCAACTACCCATAACGGGTGCACGTCGCTTCCCATGACGCGCACCACGGCAAATGCAACTGAGAGTGCCGCTGCGTACGCAACGGTGACCCATAAAAAGGACTGAGCACGAGAGAGGGGGCGGGGCATTCGAATGGAGCGGCGAGACTAACACGCCCGCGCGCCAAATACGTGATAACGAACGCCTCACATGCCTGCGCGACCCCTATTTTTAGGCCGGGCTCGTCCAACCGGCGGCGATCCGACTGCGACACAACTGCTTTTGCCGGCTCACCACTTCGTTACCCACGCGGCCGTTGTGGGAATGACGGGCAGTGGAAAAACAGGCCTTGTCATGGTGCTTGTTGAAGAAGCACTGCGGTCCAAAGTCCCTGTCTTGATGATTGACATCAAGGGGGATCTGCCCAACTTGATGCTCACTTT
The DNA here is from genome assembly GCA_016712345.1 of Polyangiaceae bacterium. Classification (GTDB taxonomy): domain Bacteria; phylum Myxococcota_A; class Polyangia; order Polyangiales; family Polyangiaceae; genus JADJRH01. Next base: position 3,576,318 of record JADJRH010000001.1, on the reverse strand, counting down.
CCCGGAGCTGAAAGGTGCTTCTTTTGAGCCGTGGGTCGACGCTGTCGCGGCTGAAAGACAGGGTAAAACCGCGCCGCAGGTGGCAGAAGAACTTGCTCAAAAAGCGCGTGACGGCCTCGGTGGTTGGGGTTTGGGTGAAGCCGACTTGGCAGCCTTTCGAAACGAAGTTGCTCCTCGATTGATCACACCGGGCACCACGGCGGGCGAGCCGTTGCATGTGCTTTCGGCGCTCGAAACTCCCTCTTCGCTTTGGCAGGAAGATGAAGAAAGCGCGCGAGATGCGCTTTCCGCGTCGATCTCGCTCTTGTTGAGATTGGTTGATCGCGACGCGGATCCGGCAAAAAGCCGCGACCATGTGATGCTTTCTCACCTGGCGGAACGGCGGCTTGCAAATGGTCAATCGGCGGGGCTGACACAGCTGCTCGCAGATTTGGTGGAGCCGCCTATTTCAACCGTCGGAGCCATGGCGGTGGATGATTTTCTGTCGCCGAAAGAGCGAAAAGAGCTGGCTCAACAGCTCAACGCTCTTGTCGCATCACCCACTTTTTCGGCGTGGCAAAAGGGCGCTGCGCTCGACGTGGGCGCGTGGCTCGCTCCCAAAAATGGAAAAACGCCGGCCGTGATCGTGAGTGTTGCTCACTTGGATGATCAAGAACGCACCCTCGTTTTGGGGCTTATTTTTGATCAAATCCTTGCGTGGGTGCGTGGACAGCCGGGCACAAGCGATCTGCGCGCGCTTATTGTTTTTGATGAGGTGTTTGGTTTTCTGCCTCCGCACCCGGCCAATCCACCCACCAAAAAACCGATCTTGGCGCTCTTGAAACAGGCGCGCGCATTCGGCGTGGGCGTTGTCCTTGCGACGCAAAATCCAATGGACATTGACTACAAAGCCCTTTCAAACGCGGGCGCCTGGTTCGTGGGGCGCTTGCAAACCGACGCGGATCGCGAGCGTGTCGTCGAAGGGTTGGCGACAAGTGAAGGCGGGGCCGGCGATCAAACGCCGGAAGCCCTTGCCGCAGCGATCAAAGCGCTTCCGCCTCGAACATTTTACGTTCGAGATGTACACAACAAACCACCGTCGTTGCTGCTCGAAACAAGGTGGGCACTTTCATGGTTGCGCGGCCCAATGACGCGGCGCGAGTTGATTCAACTGACGCGATCGCTCAACCCAAGCGCGACCGCACCGAGTGTACACAATGCCCCCGTAAACCCCGCCGCAACGCCGGCCGCACAGCCGCAGACAACCCCCTCGGCGAACGCCACACCCGCGTCAAGTGTACACACTTCGCCGCCTCCCGCGGCTGCGAAGTCCCCGCAGCTTCCAAGGCTGCCTGAAGGGTTTCGCGCCTTTTATGCGCACGCACCGACGCATGGAAAACCCTGGCAATACGGCCCGTGGATCATGGCAAACATCACGGCTCACGTGCGCGACGCAAAGATCGGCGCCGCTGTCACACGAACATTCACGCTCGCCGCGCCGATTGGAGTGGACGGCTTGCCGGAGATGTCGCGCGCGGCAAACATCAATCCCACGGCTCTCGCGTCCACACCCGCGGCGGGCGCCGCGTTTCGCCCAATCCCGGAAAACCTGTTCAAAAAAGCCGGCCAAGAAGCGCTAAATCGCTCACTGCGCGAACACGTTTATCGAACGCTTGAAGTGCAGGTCGACATCCATGAAGGGTTGGGCCTGACGCGTGCCGACAATGAAACGCGCGAGGCTTTTGCCGAGCGATGCCGCATGGAAGCTGCAAAACAGACCACATCTGAAGAGCACTCGTTGGTGCAAAAATACGCTCCGAAAATGGCCAAGCTGCACGACAAACTTCAGGCAACGCAGGCCAAACTTGCCGGTGCTGAAGCTGAACTCAACAGCTTGCCGGGTTCGGTCACAACGGCGATTATCGGTTTGGCGGTGGGACGCGGAACCGTGCGCCAAGCCGAAAGTCAGCGCTCCAAAGTCATGACGCGCATTGAGAAACTGCGCGGCGAATGGAACCAAGCCGACACAGAGCTTCGATCGCTTGTCGCCGAAAGAGACATGGCTGTTGCGGGCATTCGACACGCGGCAACGCGCGTTCTTTCAGAAATCACAACACGCGTTCTCAAGCCCAAAAAGAACGATGTGGAAGTGAGCGGCCAGGCGATCGCGTGGGGTGTTGAATAGGGCTCTTCGATCGCGTGACACCCGCCGATGATCGTGAAAGTGTGCCGCGCATGAACGCAGGATCTTATATCGACAAGAACCGCGTATTGCGCTTTGCCCAATGGCATGCCCGCGCATCGGGCAAGGCGCCCGCGCCGCCGAGCAATGCGCTTGGCCATCTCGGCCAAATGCAAAATGACCAGCTCGGTTTTTTCCTACGCGCGCGCGAGCAATGCGGCGACGTTGCCCGTTTTCGATTCATCCTGCTGCCGGTACACCTGCTTGCGCACCCGGAACATGTGCGACGCGTGCTCGTGGATGAGCATCGCAATTACGACAAGCAAACAAAGGGGTTTAACGTTCTCCGACTTGTTCTCGGAAATGGCCTTTTGACTGCGGAAGGAGAGCTTTGGCGCCGTCAGAGGCGAATTGCACAGCCCGCATTCCATCGCGAGCGAATTGCGGCGTTCGGCGAACGAATGGTGCTCGCAGCGGAGGACACAGTGCGCTCGTGGATACCAATCGCGGAGCGTTCGGGAACCATCGACATCGCTTCGGAGATGATGCGCCTCACTCTTCGGATTGCCGGAGAAACCCTTCTTTCAACCGATGTGACGGGCGACGCGGCTTCGGTAGGTCAAGCGGTTTCCCTCCTTCTGACCGAAGCAAACGTTCGCATTCTCCACCCCATTGAAGTGCCGCTGAACATCCCAACTCCGCACAACCGTCGCGTGCTTTCGGCGCTCTCAACACTGGAGTCCGTTGTTCGAAAAATGATCGAGGAGCGCCGCAAAATGACGGGGCAGCGGCCAAACGATCTACTCACCATGTTGATGGAGGCGCGCGACGAAGAAACCGGCGAGTCGATGACCGATCAACAGCTCCGCGATGAAGTGCTCACGATCTTCTTGGCGGGCCATGAGACAACGGCAAACGCGCTCGCGTGGACGTTTTACCTCCTGTCGCTGCATCCGGGTGTCGCGCGTCGCGTTGAAAAAGAAATCGTCGATGTCCTGGGCAACAGGCTTCCCGAGGTCGGCGATGTGAACAAGCTTGTGTACACAACTGCCGTTCTCAAAGAATCCATGCGGCTCTACCCGCCCGCGTGGATCATCGGACGCCGAGCTGTGAACGACGACGTTGTGGATGGGTACGAAATACCGGCCGACTCCATTGTTTTTGCGAGTCCGTGGGTAACCCATCGCCACCCCGGATTTTGGCAAAACCCCGAGGGGTTTGACCCCGATCGATTCTTACCGGAACGAGCGGCAACCATTCACCGAACAGCATATTTCCCATTCGGCGCCGGGCCGCGCATCTGCATCGGTCAAGGGTTTGCGATGATCGAAGCCGTCTTGTTGCTCGCCACATTGTGTCGAAAATTCAGAATCGATCTTGTGCCTGGCCACCCCGTTGTTCCGCAACCGAGCATCACGCTTCGCCCTCGCTACGGAATCAAGGCCCGCCCCATTCTTCATACATAAAGCATTCGACATCGGCCCTTCGTGCACCGTTTTTACGGCCGTTGCGCGCACGCAGCCCGAAGCTTTGATACCCTGCCCGGCGTGCCGATTCAGCGCACGCTTGCTTTCGCCTTGAGTCTGTTTGGGTTGCTCGGCATCGCCGCCGATGCGGCAGCGTTTCCCCACGTTGTAAAGCCGGGCGAGACGCTCGCCTTCATTGCCGAGCGTGTGTACGGCCGCGTTGAAATGGAGCGCCTGCTTGTCGCCGCAAACGGTCTCGACATTGGGGGCGGCTCGCCGATCGTCGCAGGGATGCGAATTGAAATTCCGGCAACCTCCCATCATCGCGTGTCGGCCGGTGAAACCTGGGCAAGCCTCGCAACCGAGTATTTGGGAGCCCCCGATCGCGGCGATGTACTCGCGATCTCCAACGACGCCATGCCATGGATCGAACCATCGATCGGCCAGGAAATTCGAGTGCCATTCAACCTGAGGCACATCGCGGGTTCCAACGAGTCAACGCTCGCAATCGCCTACAAATACACGGGCGATCGCGACAAAGCGTGGATGCTCGACAAGTACAATCGCCTCAAAGGAAAGTCCATTTCGAGAGGCGACGTCATCCTCGTTCCGCTGTGGGATCTATCTCTCTCGGAAGCCGGAAAACTGGAAGCCCAGCAGGCCGGCGCCGTCACGCGTTCGGAAGCCCTCGGACGTGCGCGCGAGGCTCAAAAAAAAGCCGAAACAGAGATCGTGGCTCTGCTCGCGGACGTGCGGCACGGAAGGTACACAGAGGCCGTTGCGCGCGGCAATCGAACGCTTGGCCTGGGTGAACTTTCCAAGCCTCAAACAGCCGCCGTCCTTAAAGCGCTCACGGAAGCGTACGTTGCGCTCGACGCCGACAGTCTCGCTGCGGCTGCGTGCGCCGGTTTTCGTGAAGCCGATCCCAGCAGCGTGCTCGACCCGGTAGAAGTTTCACCCAAGATCATTTCGGCCTGCACGTTGGGCATTTTAACAACCCCGCCCGCGGCAGCTCCCACAGCCGACGCGGGAGCCGACGGAGGTACCGATGCCGGAAAAACAAACTCGCGAGGAAAGACGCCGTGAATCAAACGTCTTCTCCGCGACTGTCGCGTTACGGCGATGAGTACCTTTCGATCGGACAGGAGGTCGCCGGAAAGTACATTGTCCTTTCGATCGTGGGCGAAGGTGCAACGAGCATTGTGTACTCAGCCCGCCGAAAAGAATCGGTTGAGGCGGCTCTCAAGCGCACACCCACAAGCGACCTCGAAGACGACACCGAAACCGAAGCCGACTTGAGCGACCTTGTTGCACTAAAAGTCATCCACAAAACTCTCTGCCAAGATCCACAAATTTCAGGCCGTTTTCAGCGAGAAGCTTCGATCCTTGAACGCCTTCAAGGCCCTCACATCGTCCGCCTTTTTGAAGCATTGCAAGCTGAGGACACGCTCGTTCTTGTCATTGAACACGTTAACGGCACTCCTCTCGATCGCGTGATTGAGCAGCAAAAACGGCTGCCCGTGAAAGACGCCGTGGAGATCGCATTGCAAGTGTGTGCCGGGCTCGGTACCGCCCACGCGGGCGACGTTGTTCATCGCGATCTAAAGCCCGCCAACGTGCTTTATTCGCGCGACGATCAAACCGGTCGCTTCTTTGTCAAAGTGGCCGATTTTGGTCTCGCAAAGGTGATGCAGGGTTCAAAAAGTGTCACCGCCCTCACCGAACACGACATGATCTTCGGAACGCCCGAGTACATGGCACCGGAGCAGGCGCGAGGTGATGAAGTCGACGCGCGTTCGGACATCTATGCTCTAGGTTGTGTACTCTACGAGCTGCTCACGGGAGAGCCTCCGTTTCGCGAGAGTTCGGCGATGGTGACCATGACGGCTCACCTTACGAAAGAAGTCATTTCGCCGCGGAAACGCCGCAACGACGATGCAATAAGTCCCGCGCTCGATGCCGTCGTGCTGCGAGCGCTTTCCAAAGATCCGGCCGAACGTTACCCGTCCGCACGCGCTCTCGCGGAGGCGCTCCTTGCCGCGGCGGCACCGACCGAGCGAGTGGTTGCAACATCGCAGGTGGCCGACGCGCTCAGCGACACCGACTTGAGCATGCGCCTCTCAGACGTTTTAACCTCCGCGGAACTGGAAGCGTCGGCCGACAAAAAGCCTGTTGCTCCAACCTCGGCGTCTACCCAGCCGCTCAACAAAACCGCACCCGGCGCACGGAGTTCACCAGGTGTTGAATCGGATGCAAAAGCCGCAACCACCGCGCTTTCGCAGCAGGATATTGAGCCTCCCGCCCCGAGCGACACGCTGCCATTGCTGCTCTCACCATCGGGAAAAAGTACCGGACCGCTCTGGCTTTGGATCGCGATTGCGGTGATCGCCGCCGCGGTTGGAATTGGCATCGGCGTGGCCATGGGCACTGGTTAGTCGCTTTGACAAACCCAACCGCACCCATTCGGGCGATAATCGGCCCGTCATGCGCCGCAACATTGCCAAGCTCGCCGCTCTCTCTTCGCTCATGGCGTCCGCGTTCTTCGCGACGTTTCTAACAACGGGCCAAGCGCGGGCGGGCGACACCTTCGCCGTTTCATGTGAAGACGACCCGCTCTATTGCCAAACGGCGCCCATCGCGTATGACCATATCGACGCGCTGCCCATTGAGTGGGATTTCGACACCGGCTGGGTACCATCAAATAGCCCGCTTCAAGTTCATATCTGGGCCGGTGTGTACGCAAACACCCGCGTCTCATTACAGGGCGCATTCATCACATCGTGGGAGTCTGAAAAACCTGGAACGCTCCTGCTCCAAACGCCCGGTGACCCCAACGGCGGCATGCTCGCCTACCATTACGGCGCCGAGTTGGGCGCTCAGGCGGCCGTTCACATTCAAATCCTCGGTCAGAGCTATGACTGGGTAGGTGACATTCCGTACGTTCCCCAATTTGACTTTCAGGTCGACGCCAAAGAAAAGTTTGATGCATGGGGTTTCCCACCCGGGTTTGCCGTTTCGAGTAAAACCGATCAGCAAAAATTGGCTCAGGTCAGCATTGGCTCCATTATCGGTGGGTCCATTCCCGGCATTGACGGCGGGTTTGAACTTGACGTGGCCATGGAGCTGACGGCCACCTATACAACTACCCAAATTGTATTGGTTGAAAACGAGCAGCCGGTCGCCGGTGGGCCCATTCTGAGCGAAGACGGTGTGTCGAACATGCTCTACAGCGGCGGCCCCAATACTCTGGTTGACGTGCATCCTGAAGGCACAGTTGACTACGATGGGACGCTCCACCTTATCCCCGCGTTTTACGTGGAGTTACTCGGGCAAAGCTGGTCCATCCCCATCGCGGATATTCCTATTTCGTTCCCAATCACCCAAACCAAGTGGACATTCACCCCGGTACGTGTACACACGCCTCTACCCGATCTTACCCTTCCCGTTGTTGAAGTCGACTTTGGTAAGGTTGAAGTGGGTCAAAAAAATCTCGAACCGTTTGACCTCATCAACGACGGTGAAGCCAAGCTCGCCGTTGTACTTGCGGGGGATGACCCAGTGTTTGAATTGTGGGACACCAATCTTGAAATTGCGCCGGGAGAAACGGTGCAGAGCGCGTTCAGGTTTGTACCGCAGCAGGCGGGCGAGTTTTCAACAACCGTCCTCATCAGTTCCAACGATCCTGACAAACCTCTCCAACAAGTTGTGCTCAAGGGCACCGGCGTAGACGGGCCGCCCATCAATGTAGAAACGGAAGAGCTGCCCGATCACGAAACCATTGAAGAGCCGGGCGCCTGCGCCTGCCGCACAGCTCCCATGTCAAATGGTCTACCCTCGGGCGCCGCGTTGTTCGCCCTCGGTCTGGTGGGGCTCGCAGCGCGCTCCAAGCGGCCGCGGCAAAAGAAGTGACAACGTTCTAGTTTTTTCTAAGGCGACGACGAGCGTACACAAGGCTCACCGCGAGCAGCGCGCCGAGGCTGAGCGACAAGGGTAGATCACCCTCACTCCCAACCGAACAGGCGCCGCACCCTCCACCTTTTACGGTTTTTCCCGCATTCACACCGGCAGGGCAGAAAAACACAGAATCCCCCGCGCCCTGCCTATGGCGACAGGCTTCTGAAAGCCCCTTTGCCTTGAGCTTTTCGGCGCATTCGTTAAACGCTTTTTGGTCGTCTTCACCCGACCCGTATGACTGCCAACATGCCTCGCAACCAAGCCCGTCGACTTCACACTCTTCACGCGGCCCGGGCACGTCGGCGCGCGCCGTTCCAAAACTTCCAACAACCGTCAGAAACGCCCCGACTACCATCCACTTCTGAATGTTCATAAAACGAACCTTTCAGCGGCAAAAAAAACAAACCGACAACTCGAATTTTACCATCGATGATACGCGGGATGCCCTTCTCGGACAGCCACAAACACACCTCGACAGGTGGCTGTTTCTTTTCCTTCAGCCATCAGACTTGCGTCGACAATTGCCTTGTCACCCTCAGACTCCACCACATGCGCCTTAATGTGAATTGGCCCCGCAAGCGGCGTGGGTCTTCGAAGTTTAACATGAAACTCCGACGTGACTGTGCACGGCGGCGTCTCCAGGCCTTTTGCCTTCATCAAGTGGTAGGCGGCCGTCCAGTTTGAATGGCAGTCGAGCAGGGCGCCGATGATTCCACCGTTTAACACCCCGCCAAAAGCCTGATGGTGAGGTTCGGCAACAAAGTCGGCAATCACCTCATCACCCACAACGAAACTCTTTATACGAAGCCCTTTGTCGTTTGCCGGACCACAGCCGAAACATTGATTTTTGGGCGCGTATAGATCTTGGAGTGACTCTGTGCCGGATTCAGGGGGTCGAGGTTTCATTTTCAGGCCAACGCTTCGTCGATCAAACGACGCTGCTCAAGCAAATGACTCGCTTTTGACCCTGTGGCCGGGCTGGCGCTCGGCGCACGGGCCACACACGTTACAGGAAAACGTTCACCCAAAAATTCAGGCAGATTGGCACAGATATAATACCAATACCCGTAGTTTCGCGGCTCTTCCTGTACCCACACGAGTTTGGTGCCGTCTTTGTACTGGGACAACACGTCGCGCACCTCCTCGTTGAGTGGGTACAGTTGTTCAAGCCTGACAATGGCAATATCGCGAATACCGCGGGCGTCACGGGCCTGCGCAAGCTCGTAGTAGAGTTTCCCCGTACACAACAAAATCTTGCGAGCGTTGCTCGGGTCGAGCCCGCTCACATCTCCGATTGCGCGGTGAAACCTACCTTCTGACAAATCTTTAATGGTAGAAACCGGGCGATGCGGGCCGCTGGATGTGGTTGGAACGCGAAGTAAACTTTTTGGAGTGGAAATAATGAGCGGCTTTCGCCACGGACGCCTGACCTGACGGCGCAGCACATGGAAGAGTTGGGCCGGCGTTGTCAGATTGCACACCTGAATGTTGTCTTCAGCGCTGTTCTGCAAAAAACGCTCAATGCGCGCACTTGAATGCTCGGGGCCCTGACCTTCAAACCCGTGGGGCAAAAACAGCACAATGCCCGAAAGGCGGTGCCACTTGTCTTCAGACGAGGTGATAAACTGGTCTACAATCACCTGCGCCCCGTTTAGAAAGTCGCCAAACTGCGCTTCCCAAATGACCAACGCGTCGGGGTAGTCAAGACTATACCCAAAGTCAAATCCCAACACACCCGCCTCTGAAAGAGGACTGTTGTACACTTCAATGCGCGCGCCGTTCTGACAAGTGCGTGACAGCGGGGCAAAATATTCACCGGTGGCAGAGTCGCAAATCACCGCGTGCCTGTGGCTGAACGTGCCACGTTGCACGTCCTGACCTGAAATTCGAACGGGTGAACCCTCATTCAAAAGTGTGGCGTATGCCAGAATTTCACCGGTACCCCAGTCAAACCAATCACCCGCTGCCAAACGGTCATGCCGCGCTTTTAGAAGCGGCACAATCTTGGGGTTTACGTGAAACCCTTCAGGGTATTCTAAAAGCTTTTTTGCAAGCCCAATCAGCGTGTCGGCAGGTACCGCGGTCGGTACATCCGGATTCATCTTTTCAGGGCCGCCGTAATAGGGCGACCAAACGCCGCCCATGGCGTATGTGACCGGCGCAAAGCCCCTTTGTTTAACCTCATCGAGCGCCTGAGCGAGCGCTTCACGGCGGCGGCGAACAATGTCATCGGCCTGCGATTCAGAAATTTGACCCAGCTCCACGAGCCGCTTCACATAGATCTGACGAACGGTGGGCTTTTTATCAATCGCCGCGTACATGAGCGGCTGAGTGTAACGGGGCTCATCACCCTCATTGTGACCGTAGCGTCGATAACAATACATATCGATCACCACGTCTTTTCCAAACCGCTGCCGCCACTCAATGGCAAGGCGGGCCACATGGGTAACCGCTTCTGGATCTTCACCGTTGACGTGAATCACCGGCACTTTCAACATGCGGGTAATGTCAGACGCGTAACGAGTTGAGCGCGAATCTTCAGGGTTGGTGGTAAACCCAACCTGATTGTTGACAATGAGGTGTACAGTTCCACCGGTTTGATAACCCGGCAGCCCCGACAAATTCAGCGTTTCAGGAACAATGCCCTGACCAATAAACGCCGCATCACCGTGAATTAAGAGCGGCATCACCGCTCGACGCGCGGCATCATCGGCGCCTCGCCTGTCTTGTTTTGCTCGCACCCGGCCTTCAACAACGGGGTTTACAAATTCAAGATGGCTGGGGTTAAACGTCATTGTCAGGTGCACGCGCGCACCCGTTTCGGTCAACCTGTCTGTAGAATAGCCGAGGTGATATTTCACGTCACCGCTGCCGAGATATCGCTCCGCGTCGGCATCTTCAAACGCTGCAAAAATCTCTCGCGGGCTCTTGTTGAGAATGTTGGCCAGCACATTGAGGCGCCCGCGATGCGCCATACCCATGACAATTTCTGACACTCCAAGTGCGCCGGCATGCTCCACCATCAGGTCGAGGAGTGGAATCATGCTCTCTCCGCCTTCCAGCGAAAACCGCTTGGTTCCGGCTTCATAACTGCGGTGGATAAACTGCTCAAAAATCTCAGCGTCCGAGAGTTTTGTCAGAATGCGGAGCTGATCTTCACGACCCAAAACCAACCGGTTTTTGGTAGACTCCATTTGCTTTTGAAGCCACGTGCGCTGCTCGGGGTCTTCAACATGGGTAAACTCAACCCCGATGGATCGGCAGTACGTTTCTTCAAGCCGGAGTATAATTTCGCGCAGGGTCAGTTGAGGAGGCACGCCGGCGAGGTCAACCGTGGGAAACAGCGTGTCCAAATCTTCAGGCCCAAGACCAAAGTTTGCCAGGTCAAGTTCGGGCGGCGCATTGGGCGGCACACCCAGCGGATCGAGATGGGCAAACAAATGGCCGCGCACACGGTACGCGTTCACCAGTTGGTAGATGCGCGCGTGCAACGCCGCCTGCGCAAGCGCCTCCCCTTCAGTCGTGGGAAGGTGCATGGCGTGCGGAACTTCAGACGCGTAAAGCAGCGCACCGTGCCCATTGCCGTTGCCGTTTTTATGGCCGTTTTCAGGGATGATCGGCCCTTTGGTCCGGGCGGGCTTTTGAGTTCTCTCGTCGAAAAAATCCCTCCAAGCCGGGTCTACCGCTTCAGGATTTTCAAGGTATTGAGCGAACAGCTCTTCTACGAAACCCGCGTTAACGCCGAAATCAACCAACATGGCAGACAGGTTTGTTATCGCGATACAGCGCGATCTGCCAGCCTCAAAGCAAAGCCCGGCAGAAGTTTCGCGAATTGCATTTCGTGTACCCACCCCAAAAGTGCTTGGACATGCGGCGCTGCGTATACCCATTCGCACTCGCTCCGACGCGGATTAAGAAGGCAATAAGATCCGGCGCCGCGCGCATGATGCAGGCTGCTCGCCTATGACTCGCTTCTACCACGCTGTTCATTCTTTTCTACCCATCACCCGTTTCACCGGCTCACTCCTCGCGCTCGTACTCACGGGATGCAGCGGTGAAGTTCTGGTAAGTGACAGCGATCCTTCCAGCACGTCGTGCACGCCGGAACCTGACCAAGTGAGCGCTGAGCCACTCGTGCTCACCAATATGGAAAGCGCTACGTTTATCGGTGATACATTGCACCTTCAGGCTCGGGTAGACAACGCTCCAACGTACGCCGTCGTCGGCCGCGGCGACGACGGCCTTTGGCGACTTATTTTCAACGAACCTACCCTCGCAGAAACCGCTCATTTAGCGCGCGTTGCAAATGGCATTTATGCTCGCCTCATCCCCAAAGACGATCTGATCGTATTGGAGGTCTTCAACATGGAAAACCCCGAGGCGCCCAAGCTCGCATCCTCTTTTCCCATGGGGGTAAATGTCGAAGGGCCGCTCGTGCTCGCGGCCTCAAACAACAAGGCATTTTTCTGCGTCGGTGCGGCACCGGGTTGGGATGCTCTCACCCTTGAAATGGACTTAACCGACCCAACAGAACCGCTGGACCCTACCATTGCTGAAACGGGAGCCTGTTTCTACTACTCTGAAAAGTCGCACATTCTCAACAACGAGGTGTACGCCTCATGGAACCACCCTACAGGTGTAGAAGCCCAAGAGGTGGATGTGTACACCTTTGAGGGCGGCGTCCCCAAAGTGGTCATGAACCACGGGTACAATCAGAGCGGTGTACACGCCTACGGCAACGTGCTTCGCGCGGCGATCAGTACGGATCGAGCGGTGTTTGACACTCAGAACAAAAACCTGTTCTTGGTGGTGAATCTTCACTCCGATTCTCAATGGTCCAACGGCGTACCTTTCACTTGGAACACGTTTGACGTTGGCAGCAAACGGTCGCTCCTAACGGTTGCCGACACGCTGGCGTATGTGATCGCCGACGACACCATTCGAACCTACGATCTGACAGAGCTTGAAAATCCGGTGCTCCTGCCTGAAATCATCACTCTACCCGGCGCTCAGGGTGACCTGAAAACACTCGCTGTCTCGTCCACGACCATTGCCGTGACCGATGAAGCCAATGCGCTCTACTTAATACCCCGCGGCGCGTCGGGCGTAATCAACCCCGTGAGCGTCTACCCCAAAGACGCTGCGTACACATCGTCCTGTGATGGTGATTGACGGCCGGCTTTGGCACTGAAACGCCAACATTGGCGTTCTCCGTCAAGCGGCCTCGGCGAGGTGAAACGGCCGCTGACAAGAAGATCTTCGATCAAGTTGAACCTACCCGCTCCGTTCTCCCGCAATAACTTGCGTTGGCATAGCAGTTGTAGCGTCGCTTCTTTCTTTCGCCTCCCTGACGCAACCTACCCGAGAGGCCCGATCAATGAAGCGCCGACGCAGTTTTTCTACCTTAACTCAAATTCAAACAACGAACCTGAATCGCTCCGCATGGTTCGCCGCAATGTTGGGGTTCACCATCTCGGCGTGTGCACCCGGGGGTGAATCATCTGAATCCTCGCCGGCTTTACCCATGGCCACGCAGGGGTACAATTCAAAACCCGCTACGGCGGAGCCGGCAGACTTGGTGGTAAGTCAGATCGCCAAAGTATTGCCGGTTGATGGTGAAGGTGGCGACAGATTCGGGTTTTCAACGGCCGTGGCAGAAAATGTCGCGGTGTTCGGCGCCCCGTGGGACGACGACAAAGGCACCTACGCCGGGTCAGCCTATGTGTTTGAATACGATGGCAGCGCGTGGGTAGAAAAAACCAAACTCCTCGCGAGCGACGGTGAATCCGGTGAATTTTTTGGGTATTCGGTTGCCGCTGACAGAGACACAATTGTTGTCGGCGCGCGCTACGAAGACAAAAACGGCGATGATGCCGGGGCTGCATACGTTTTTGTCAGAAAAAACGGCCAATGGAAACAACAGGCAAAACTCGTCGCATCCGGCGGTAATGACTATGACTGGTTTGGACAAGCTGTGGCCATTGAAGGTGACACCATTGTGGTAGGCGCTCCCAACCATGCCGACGGCATGGTACTCGACGTGGGAGCGGCGTATGTATTCGGGCGAACATTTGGAAAGTGGTCTGAACGAGCGATCTTAAAACCCGCCGATGCGGCGTCGGGCATTGGGTTTGGACGGTCTGTCGCAATCGACGGCGGGCGCGTGATGGTCGGTGCATTTCGAGGGTATAAAAATGGAGTTGAAACCGGCGCCGCATATCTCTTCTCCCAACAGACCGGACAGTGGACGGAGCAGGCTAAGCTCGTTCCCAGCAACGGGATGGACGGCGACTGGTTTGGTGAAGCGATCGCTTTGGAAGGTGACAAAGCGCTCATGGGTGCACCGTTTCGCGACAGCGCCGGTCAAGATTCCGGTGGGGCATACGTTTTTCGAAACACAAATGGCAACACCTGGGTAGAAGAGCAATTTGTTCTACCCCCGGCTCTCAGTGCCGATGATCGATTTGGAAGTGCCGTTACCATTTCTTCCAACGTGATGTCGGTGGGGGCCGTGTTCGGCAACGGCGCGGCCGTTTCTTCAGGCGTGGCGCACATGGTAGAAGACGTGGCCGGCCAATGGAAAACCACGGCCAAGGTAACCGCACCTGACACCGCACTGTGGGAGTATTTTTCTTCCTCGCTCTCATTAAGAGGTCAAACCCTTTGGGTAGGTTGCGGTTGGGACAACGACCAGGGAGAATGGTCGGGGTCGGCGTACGTTTTTCGTACGAACGATCCGGTCGCATTGGGCCAGCCTTGCGGAACTGGAATGGATTGCGTGAGCGGCTTTTGTGCCGACGGCGTGTGTTGCGACAGCGCATGTGGAAATGGGGAAGTTGACTGCCAGGCATGCAGCGTGGCAGCGGGAGCATCGGTGGATGGTGAATGTGGCCTTGTAAACGCCGGGGCACCGTGTCGCAATTCTACTGGAGAGTGTGACCCTGCTGAAACATGTGATGGTATGAACACCACGTGTCCCGCGGATGTTGTTGAAGCCCAGGGTACACCCTGTTCAATGGGAACATGTCAGATCGGGGTGTGTACACAACCTTCCGGGACGGGAGGTTCAGGCGGAATGGCGGGCACCGGTGGAATGGCCGGCATGGGCGGAACGGGTGGAGTGCCGGTCACAGGCGGAGCGGGTGGAGCGGGTGGAACCGGTGGAATGGGCGGCAGCATGACTTCCACCGGACAAGGTGGAATGGGTGGACAAGCCACCGTCGGCGGAGCGGGCGGCGCCGTTGGCGGAGCGGGCAACGGCGGTACCGCAGGAGCGCCACCCAACGGCGGTTCCGCGGGCAAGGTGGATGAACCGGGCGATTCTGGTGGCTGCGGCTGTCGGGTAGATCACACCAACTCCACTTCCAGCGGTTGGATGGTTGCGCTCTCGGCGATCGGCGTACTCATGAGCGCTCGCAGGCGCAAAATGAAGCCTTTTTCGCGCTCCGATCTGCGTTCTTAAATCCGACCCATGGGTAGAAACTGACTCCTCTGGAAAGACGTGCCATGAAACGAACGGCTTACCCTTTTTGCCTCTTTTTGCTGACGGCCCTCACCCAACTCGCCTGCGCTGAAGGTGCCGATACAACATCTGGAACAACCTCCACAGGAACCGCCGGTGAAGGCGGCTCGACTACCACGGGCGGAACAGGTGCCGCACAAACGGGAGGAACGGGCGGCTCCACAGGCGGCTCTACAGGCACCACCACTGAATCGGGGTCGACAACCTCGGACACAACCGCTTCGACGAGCACTTCGACCACGGTAAATAACTGCACTTTCACAGAGGCAGGTTCATATCTTCCCACCGACAACCCCGACGGATTTGAAGCCCCGGACGACGTGGCCGCTGAAGACCTGAACGGTGACGGCGCACCTGACCTGGTGGTTGCCAACTTCTTGTCGCAGAGCGTGGATGTTTTTTTCAACAAAGGGGACGGCACGTTTGATACGCCCGTACCCTACGAAGCCAGCAACAACCCAACCTCATTGGCGCTCACCGACCTGAACGGCGATGGGTACAAAGACATCGCTGTATTAAATTCGTTCGGGTATAATGTCAGCCTGCTCTTTAACGACGGCGCGGGAATTTTTGACGGACCTTACAATTATAAAGCGCCATATTCAGCCTATGGCCTCACTGCGGCGGACCTTGACGGAGACGGTGACAACGACCTGGCCGTCGCCGCAAACGACCTGACAATTCTCTACAACGACGGAAGTGGGCAAATGGCCGATCCGGTGGGGGTAGCCGGATCGACCGGAACAATTGCGGTCATTGCAGGGGATCTGAACGGCGACGGCAAGCCCGATCTCGCCGGAGCGCAGTCTACCAGTTTGACGGTGTTTCTGAACAACGGCGGGGGCGCATTTGCCAGCCCGGGAATGTACCTGGCCGGCAACAACCCGTTTGCCCTTGCCGATGGTGATGTCACCGGTGACGGTGCGCCGGACATCGCCGTTGTGAACGGCTTTTCAAACAATGCGTCCATTTTTCACAATTGGGGCGATGGTACGTTTAAAGCCGCAACATTCTACCCATCCGGTCAGAGTCCCCGCGCCGTCACGTCGGCGGACTTTAACGGCGATTCGTTTATCGACTTTGCCGTTACAAGTTCCCTCAACGAGTCTGTGTACCTGCTCCTCAACACAGGGGATGGAACTTTTCAATGGTCCATTCAGGTTAGTACAAACAACGGTGGCGAAGGAATCACCGCAGCGGACTTTAACGGTGATGGTAAGGTTGATTTTGCGGTGTCAGGGTACGGGGTAACCAAGGTGTTTTTCAACGCCTGCGCAACCCCGTAGGTGCGCGGTCGGTTCAGGCGCGCGAATGGGTAGTCGTCAATCCATTGCCGCACGCCGCGAACGCTTGACAATCACATGACCAAGCCGCCGTCGACATCAATGGTTCGGCCGTTGAAATAGTCACATTCAAGTACAAACTTGACGGCCAGCCAAATGTCTTCAGGCACGCCGATTCTACCCACAGGAACGCTTGCAACGAGTGCGTCGCGGGCCTTTTGATTCATCCCTTGAGTCATGGGCGTTTCAATCATTCCGGGGGCAATGGCACCTACCCGAACACCAAACGACGCAAATTCACGCGCCCACGTGACGGTATTGGCAGCGAGCGACGCTTTGGCAGCCACATAGTTTGACTGACCGCGGTTGCCGTGGCGGGCCACGCTGGACATGTTGACAATCACGCCCGGACGGTGGCCCTGGGCGGCCATTTTGGCAACCACTTCCCTTACCATGAAGGTAGCCCCCGTCAGGTTGACTCCGATCACGGCGTTCCACTGGTCGGCGGAGAGTTTGACAATTGAACCTGTCGCCTTGTCTTTTTTGACAAGTAAGCCGTCACGCAGGATGCCCGCGTTGTTGATCAGGCCGTTGAGCCCACCCATGTGTTCGTGCGCCCACTCCACAAAGGCCTCACACTCGGCCTCTTTTGATACATCAAGCTTGCGGCGAAAAATGCCTTCAGGCAATGCGGCAAGACCTGCGTCATTCACGTCGCCCGCGCACACTTTGGCGCCTGCTTCGTGGAGTTTGGTGGCAAAATAGGCTCCCATTCCTTGAGCGCCGCCGGTTACAATTATTTTCAGATCACTGAGCTTCATGGTCGAGTTATTCTCCGATGACTTTTACAGATCCCCCATTAAATCATTGTGCGTATACCAACGCGCCCTTGGCTAATGGACGTTGGTACCGGCCGGCGCGTCGCGGTCTGCCCAGAACTTTGATATTCGAGGCCAGAGCGTTTTTTTGGCATGGCTTGATACAACCGACCCCACATGGCCGCCGATTAAATGAATGTGCTCTTTGTCGGTGGAAGAAACGCGTTCGAGCAAAACCGAAGCGCTCTTGTGGGGCACAATGTTGTCGTGTTCAAACGTGACGGCAAGCGTTGGACAGGTAATGGAGGAGAGTTTTACAGGATGACCGCTCATTGAAAAACTCTCATTTAAGAGGCCGTCTTTTCGATACAGCTCTTCAATATACTGCCGAAAGCACGCTCCCGGAAACGGGATATTGTCACTACCCCATGTTTCAAGCGCCAAAAACCCTTCTAAAAACTCTTCACGGTCACCTTTATCAAGAAGGCTCACCGCTTTGTGGAGAGACAGGGTAGGTCGCAACAGTTGAAAGGATCCCTGAAGGAGCCACGCGGGCGCATTGCCAAACGCACTCGTGATGGCACCCAAGTCAAATTCACCCGTGCGCGCCCACTTGGACAAGAGCCCATTGTCGTCAAACCCAATGGGCGCGGCGAGGGCCGTGAGCGACGCGAAATGTTCAGGTCGGACAGCCGCATGAATGCTTGTGAGCGTTCCACCCAGGCAATACCCAAGCACGTGGGCCTTGTCGTTTGGAGCCTCTCTACTCACCGTTCGAAGAGCGCGCCCGAGGTAACGGTCACACACGTCGTCGAAGGTTAGAAACCGATCTTCATCGGTGGGAATGCCCCATTCTATACAATAGACATCATGCCCAACACTCACCATGTACTCAATAAAACTTTTGCCTGGCAAAAGGTCGAGCACGTAGTGCCGATTGATGAGCGACGGAACAAGCAGCACGGGCGTTTTATACTTTACCCCTTCTGCGCGCGGGCGATACCGAAGCAGGCTGAGCTTGTTTTCTCGGTACACAACGTCGCACGGCGTGCTGCCCACCGGCGGCGGCTTTCGCGCCCAAAGGGTAGAAACGTTTTTGAGCCCTTTCATTGATACAGAGCCTCAAACTCGCCGTGGAAAGCTTCATAAATCTTTTTGCGACGCACTTTGAGCGTGGCCGTTAACAGCCCATTTTGAACGGTGAGCGGCTTTTGCATGATTGAAAACTTTTTGATCGTTTCATGGTGGGCCAAACCGGCGTTCACCTTTTCAATCCGCTCCCAAACAAGCTTTTCAACCGATTCAGGTGTCTTGGCGATACCTTGTTTTGCAAGCTCCGCAGCAACCACTTCATCGTTTAGCCAAACGCCGAGCACCAAGAACTTTTTGGCGTCTCCGTAGACAACCACATTGGCAAACACCGGGTCGTCGGCAAACCGCATTTCGATATTGACGGGTGGAACGTTTTTGCCACCGGCAGTGACCAAGATGTCTTTTTTACGATCGACGATTTTTAAAAAGCCGTCTTCGGTCCACTGGCCCACGTCACCTGTTTTAAACCATCCATCGTCGGTGAAGGCGTTTTTGGTGGCGTCGTCATCTTTAAAATAACCGCCGAAAACGTTGGGCCCCCTGGCAAGAATCTCCCCATCTTCCGCCAGCTTGATTTCAACCGATGGGAGCGGTTTACCCACGGTATCAAACCTGAATGCGTCGGGTCTGTTGAGGGTAAGGGTAGGTGACGTTTCTGTCAGACCATACCCTTCAATAATCAACACGCCGTGCTGATGGAAAAATTCTTTCACTTCACGTTTGAGGCCGGCGCCGCCCGAAAGGCAAAAACGCAGTTTGCCGCCGGTGAGGGAGGCCAACTTTGCTTTTTGAGCCTCTTGGGTAGATTCTCCCATGGCACCCACGGCAAGCTTTTCCCAAACGCTGGGAACGCTCATAAACACGCTTGGCTGAACCAACGGAAGTTTGGCCATGACCGACGCCGGGTCACACAGGTAGGTTGTAAACCCGAGAGTGTTACCCAAACAAGCTTCACCGAAACCGAAAATGTGACTCATGGGGAGCCACAAAAGGTCCACGGCATTTTCTTCCATGAGAGGACCGTTGCAAAGCAGCCAATCACGGCCGTTGGCCGCGACATTGGCGTGGGTGAGAGGTACACCTTTAGGATTGCCGGTGGTGCCGCTTGTATAAAGCATCATGCCGGGTTGATCGAGCGAAACGCCGTTCATGGTGCGGTCAAACGCGGAGGGGTCTTCGCTGTTGCGAGCGGCACCGGTGGACAAGACGGTTTTCCAGTTGACAACGCGCTCTTTTACCTGACTTGCATCGGGTGCTTTTTTACCCTTTGCTTTGAGGCTTTCTACCATTTTATCAATGTCCACATTTTCTTCAAATGTGACAAATCGCTTGGTGGCCGCGTAGTCATCCCACGCTTCTAGAATGCGGGGCAGTAGAGGCGCTGCAACGAAGATCACCTTCGCTTCACAATGCTTGGCAATGTATGCCGCTTGGTCCGCCGTGCTCGCAGGGTAGATTGGCACCATAACGCCGCCGCTCGCCTGAATGGCCAAGGCCGCGGCAATCCACTCCACATGGTTGGTGCTGAAAATCGCGCCGCGATCACCCGACGTGAGCCCCGCCCGACCTAGAAAAAGCGTGGCATTTTTTATCAAGTCGGCAAATGCTCCCCAGGTGACCGTGGTGTACTCACCATCACTTTTGGGAACATAAAAACGCGGCCGGTCTTTTCGCTCGGCGAGACTGTCAAACACGGCCCGCGGAGCGATCTTCATGTCGAGAAACGGCGTGATATCCATGGTGGCCTCTCAGCCCTTTTGGGAGAGTTTTTCTTCAAGATCGAGGAGACGGCTTTCAAGCTGGTTGAGCGCGTGCAGCGTGCGCTCTTGATCGCGTTTGGTGGGCAATCCCCACGCACCCCAGAATTGGGCGAGCGCTTTTTCACTGGCTGCTTTGCTCTTCATGGCGGCCGAAAGCATCATCCCCGCGGGGGTGAGAACCATCGGGCTTTTGAGCACGGTTTCAAGATATTCGGCCGTGGCATTTTCCCAGGCGTCAAATCCTTTTTTCCACTGGTCAAACATCGCTTGGAACATGGTTTTTTCTCCTCGGTAATATCCAAATGATAGATCAAGCAAATATGGCTACTATTGGCCCAAACGGCGCACTTCCGTCGCTTGGGTAAAGTCATCTTTGGTTTCACCCGGCTTGCTCACGGCACGCGCGACCTCGCCGAAACACTCAAACAAAAATTGTGACTGCCGGGTGGTCACGCTCTGACCTACGCTGGGTTCTTGAACAACGTGGAGCTTTACGCGGTGCACTTGCTCAAAGGTATAGTCAAACAACTCCAGTTGACCGGTTGGGCCAACCTCAATCTCATACGTGTCTTTGCCAGCATAGGGTAGACCGTATGCGGTGCCGTTTTGAACTTCTCCCACGGCGATCCACGACGTTCCGGCAATGAGAGGAAACTTGTAAAGAGCAATGGGCGAGTTGTACACAAGGAGCGTTTTGCCAGCTTTTGGATCTTCTTCTTTGGACGCAATGCCTAGCAGGTAGAGTGCTTCATCGGTGTGCTGGTAGACGCCCAAAAGTGACCCGGCGGCGTCGGCCGGTGCGGCAAACTCACCGGCGGGAAACTCGCTCTTAAACCAATGGTCGGATACCTTGGAAGCCTCAATAAACGCCTGTTGGTCCGACGCAAAATCTTGCGACATGTCCCAAATGGGCGCGCCGGTGTCACTCGCTGTACCTTTCAGGTTGACATCGCGCGTTTCACCGGGCGGCGACACAAGGTAGGAAGCCGGCACTCCAATGGCAGCCTGCAGCTCGTCGGAATCGATCTGACCATCTAAGTTGGGTACACAACTCAAATTGGGCGGCTCGGTTTCTTTCACCGGATCGCGGTCGCGCGTCAGGTTTTCACCACAGCCGGAGAGCAAGAGTAAGGCGGTTACCCATGAGGCTTGTAGATTGGGGCGCATGACCATTTCCTCTAAAAAGTATAGGTTGCGCGGGCCCGCAACATTTGAGCCGGTTTTGCCGGCATGTTGAGTTGTGGATTGTCGAGCCCCGCGAGTGGAAATAACACCCCGTGCTCCAGCGATAGGCCAAACCCGTCTTTGTGGCGGTATGCGAGGGTGGGATCCAATTCTACCCCGAGGGGAGCCTGCCCACCGGGTGTGGAAGCGCTTTCAAGCGCGAAGCTTGCGATCCCCGTGAGAGAAAGGGTGAACTGCGATGTGCCCAAGTCGAGCAGAGTATAGCGAACGTGGGGCCGAATATAAACGGCGTCGGTAACGGTGCCGATGATCTCCCGAAACAGAATGCGGTCGACCCGGTAGTCGGGATGAAAGCGAAAGTTGTTTGCGGACGTGTCGAGCGGTGGGTTTACCTGGGGACCATCTAAGTCACCGGGCTGCGCGGCCGTGGCCAGCGGGTTGGTTTGACGCACTCCAAATCCAGGCGCGGGATCGCCGCTCGCCACACCCAAGTCTACCCCTCCGCCGAATGCGCTTTCAGGTCGGCCAAAATCGCTTTCTACAGCAACACCCCACTGAATTGATTCTGACGGGTCACGAAGGAGCGCACCGGGTAGAAGAGACACTTGTTCATAATACCCGTATAACACGGCTGCTTCGACTTCAATTCTACCAAAGGGTAGAGAAAGGCGTGCCCACACATCTCCCGCCGCGGCGCGGTAACCGCGTTTCATCACAGATGCCTCCGTGAGAGGCTGATCTACCGTAACGGGTAGGTACGAAATGGGAATATCTTTGTCTTGCCACCTGTAGGCAAAATAAGCCCCATATTCAAAGGTGGATTTGTCGGCTTTGCGACGTCGTTCCCGAGCCAAATCGTTTTTGAAGTTGAGCACCGCAAAGGTGAGTGACCGCACGTCGTCCGAAGCATCGACCTCGATCACTCGATTTTGTACGCCGCGCGGAACAAACGGGCCTGAACCTGAAAAGTCAAACGCCACCGCCCAAACGTGACCTGCCACCGGGGTGATAAACGCGATGCGGTCGGCTGAATCTCCACTGTCGCAGTCCGCGCAGTCACCGCCGTTGGCCAACATTCCAAGGCCCCAGGTGTTACCCATTCTACCGCCGGCAAAAACACCCACGGGCGTGAGCACTTCCATGTAAGCGCGTTTGAGACTCGCTACAAATTCAGGCGATTTTTGCGAAGTTGAAGCCGAAGGTACACCCTCGGGAAAGGCACCCAGCGCGAGATTGTCGGGCACATCGAGACGCACTTTGGCGGCGACACCACCGCCGGGAGCGTACACAGCGAGGTCGGCGCGAAAACGAAAGTCGGCTGCGTAGAGGCTTTGACCTTTTGGATCGGAAAGAGGGACGGGAAAGAGGAGTTGACCCGACGGGGTGGGCCCGCGATCCAAGTCTAAATTATAAAACATCTCCCCGCGCAGCCTGAATTGACCATGCAGGTCAAACATGGACCTGACATGGCTTCGCAGGTCGTCGCCGATATCGGTAAAACCGGTGGCGGCTGCTTGGGTAGACCCCGCCAAAAGCGCGGCACCGAAGGCCCATGCGGCAAAACGTTTCACCGCGCCTCCTCGGCCAAAAACTTGGCAAGTTCGGTGTTGGAGGCGCCAATTGCCTCGATCATGGGAAAGTGTCCACACTTGGGGTACACAACCAAGCGGGCGTTGGGCAGCTCTTTGGAAAGACGTTCACCAAAGTCGAGCGTGGTGACAACGTCTTCCCTACCCCATAAAAGCAGTACAGGTTTTTGAATGGTCTTGTACCGCTTTTCTACTTCTGCAAACTGTTGACCCCTCACAGCGGCGAGCGCAGCGGCCACCGTTCCCGGACGTTCAAGCGACTTTTCTACCGCTTCTGCCAATGCCTCGTTCAGAATAGTTGGATCGTGGAAGGCGAGGACGAACCGGTCATCGGGACGCTCTTTGTAATAAACGCCAAACAAAAACTCCCCAACAGCTTCACGCCGCGCAAGCCTAAAAAACGTGGGAATTTGATCTTCATATACCCAGGCATCATACAAGGCGATGCGGGTTACCCTGTCAGGATCTCCCAGCGCGAGAGCCAGAGCCACACTCGACCCCCACGAGTGGGCCACAATAGCCGCCTTTTTTATGCCGCGCCTTTCCATCACAGCGCGAACCAACTTGGCCTCTGCCCAAGGTGAATAGTCTCCTTCGGGCCGATCTGTCCAACCAAACCCTTTTAGGTCAACCGCCAGAACGCGATGGTTTTTGACAAGGGACGGGATAACGGCGTCCCACGTTTCAAGCGACGAAGCAAAACCGTGGATGAGTACAACAGGCGTTCCTTCTCCCTCGTCGCGGTACCGAACACGAGCGCCTTCCACCTCCACAAAGGTGGCGTTTTGAGGTTCACCGGGCATGGGGCCTTGATGGAAGGAAAGGCAACCGGCAAGCACAGGTGAAGCCGCGAGTGTACACGCGGTAAGTACGGTGGAAAGGCGACGAATCATACTCACGGGGAGAGCCTTCGAACCTCGGCGGCGTTGGTGAACTCAACACCCAGTTCGTTGGTTTGTGAAACCGCTGTGGCAACGCTTCCAAAACACTCGGTAACAAAAGCGTACGACCGAGTTGTGGTGACAAGGGCGCCCACCACTCGCGTGAGATCGGTACCTACCCGTAAGACCGGAAACTCAGCAAATGGGGTGAGAGCCTTCCCCGCAACGTCGACCTCGGAAGTGTACGTTTCAGAGTAGATTGAAAATACCCCCGCCGCCTGACCTGACACTTGAGACGTTGTTTCCCACGTATCGCCCACTTTCATGGGGAACTGAAGGACAACCACGGGCGGATCATACTTGAGGTTGGTGGCGGTAAACCCGTCTTCAGGAGAAACAACACCGCGCAGCAGAAGGGCAGAACTGCTCACCTCAAACACGCCCAACAAGTCTGCGCTGTCAGAAAGGCGCGTGGCATACGTGGCGCCGGCAAAATCGGCCGCATACCATGTTCCGTCAATGGGTAGAGTTTCTGCCAAAACGGTATGGTCACCTGCCAGCATGACCGTGAAGTCCCAAATGCGGGTGCCGTTGGGCTCTTTGCTACCCGTTGTATCAAACGCGGCGTTGTTACCAATTTTGAATTTGGCAGAAAAACCCGCGCCGAGCGGCACTTCACTCGCCTCAACGGTGCCGTCGTTGTTGGGGGAACACACCGCCGAACCGCCGGTCGCGCCTGTTCCCCCGCTGCCGCCGCCGGCACCTGTTCCCGAGCCCGCTCCCGTTCCACCTGTACCGCCCGTTGTGGAACCCGCCGACCCACCTTCTGTGGAGGTGGTAGAAACGGGTGCACACGTGCCGTTGGCATTGCACACGCCCGATTCACAATCGGCGCCCACCTGACATTCTAGATCGGTTGTGGAGGCGCAGGCGGCAAGAAACACCGATGCGGCGAAGGCGAGGTAAGGAGCGAGGCGGGTAGTCATAGCGCTATGAAGTGAGGGCCTACGGGTTGTGGGCGAACTCGGTTTATGTTGCGCCGCATCAATGAAGCGCGGGCTGTCTTAGCGACGATAAAACAGGCCGTCAAGCATTATTTTGCTGCTATGCAACATGAACGTGGGAGCAGTGACACAAAAAGATTTCGCAATTGGGCGTGCAATCGGGCCAAAGCTTGTGTATTGCACCGCACATAAACTGAGGCGTTCTCAACACCACGCCGCAGTGCGCGCCATGCTCATCAAAAAATACACCAACCGCAGGCTCTACGACACCGAAGAAAGCCGGTACATCACGCTTGAAGAGCTGGCCGAAAAAATTCGCGACGGTCAAGACGCAACGGTGGTGGACGCCAAAACGAACGAAGACTTAACCCAGGCAACGTTGACGCAGGTCATCATGGAAAGCCGGGGAGCCGCGCGTATCTTGCCGGTGAGCCTGCTCCACCAACTCATTCGTTGGGGGGATGAAGCGCTGGCTGAATTTTTGGGGCTCTACTTGAGTCAGGCGCTGGAGTCGTATCTGGCGCTCAAACGCGGAGCGCAGGTGATTGCTCCTTTTAATCCCCTCGCCAATCTACCGTTCGCCGCAACCAACGCGCTGGCGCGCCTTCTCATGGGTGGAATTGGCCGGGGAGACGCTCAAGCGTACACCCAGCAGTACGCGGCTTCTGCGCAGGGCGCCGCAGCCGATGCGCCAAAACAAGCGGCCAAAAGCGCCGACAGCGATGTGGCCAATCTGCGGCGCGAGCTGGAAGAATTGCGGCGCGAAATTCATAAAAAGAAGAAGTGATTTTGCAGCGCGACAAGAAAATGTACTTTCGGCCTTGACTTGTGTTGCACCGCAACATAATCTCCGGCGCGTCGGTGAGACACACCGCCGATTCAACGGAGACAACAGAGTCATGAGCGACAAGACTGAAACCCAGGCCCAGAATCCTTTCGTCAAAATGGCGGAACAAAACCTCACCCAAATGAACGCCATGTTGGATGAGTTTGCCAAGCTGTCTGCCCAGGGCATGGAGCACACGAAAACCGCTCTCGACGAGAGCGCTCGCTTGTCGAAAGAAACGCTCGCCTACTGGGCCAACCTTGCCGGTGAATCACGCCGTTTGACCATGGACGCCATGAAGCGCACGATGGGTGCGTTTGGAGCTGTGGGCTGATGCTTTCGCCCACCGCCAAAGATACAATCTTTCGCGAGGGGACGGCCCAACTTTACCGCTTTCGCCCTGAAGGGGGGAAGGCGAAAGAGGGGCTTCCCCTATTGCTCATCCCATCGCTTATCAATCGATGGTATGTGCTCGACCTTCGGGAAAAAGCCAGTTTTGCGGGCGCCATGGTGCGCGCCGGCATTGATACTTACTGCCTGGACTGGGGCATTCCTGAAGACGAAGATCGGTACCTGACTTGGGAACATGTGCTCGCCCGGCTGGGTCGCGCGGTGCGCATGGTCCAAAAACATACCGGTGCACCCAAGGTTGGCATTTTGGGCTATTGCATGGGTGGAACGTTGTCTACCATTTGGACAGCGCAGAACCCTGACAAGGTTGCTGCCCTCATCAACCTGGCAGGCCCAATTGACTTTTCGCAGGCCGGTTTGCTGGGTCACATGGTGCAGCCCGCTTGGTTTGACGTGGGCGCCATTGCAGCCGCGGGCAATGTCAGCCCGTCGCAAATGCAAAGCGGATTTGTGGCCATGCGGCCCACTTTGCAAATGGCCAAATGGGTAGGTTTGGCGGCGCGCGCCGGTGACAAAGATGCGCGTGAAGCGTTTGACGCCATGGAAGAATGGTCCAACGACAACGTTCCCTTCCCCGCTGCGGCGTATGAAACGTACATTCGCGAACTCTACCAAGGCAACAAGCTTGTTGCCGGCACACACTACGCGGCTGGCAAACGGGTAGACCTGAAAAACATCACCTGCCCGGTGTTAACCATTATCGCCGAGCGAGATACCATTTGCCCTCCGGCGGCGGCCACCGCTCTCAACGAGAACTGCGGCAGCTCCGACAAAAGTGTGATCGCCGTGCCCGGCGGCCACGTCGGTGCGGTCATTGGCAGCAAAGCGTCGAGTGTGATGTACCCCAAAACGGCGGCCTGGCTTCGTGAAAAGCTGGCAGCGCCGAGCCGCGGCATGGTTGCCCAAGCGGCTGTGTAAACCTGCCCTCTTACTCCCATCACTTTTTCCCCACAGAAAGTAGCTCGTCTACCCATTTATCCCGGAGCGCGCCAAACTCGGCCCCGAGCGGTTCAAACGTGGTGGCCGGGTGGCTCATGATCTCTTCAAACACGTCTTTTGCGGCGTCAAACCGGGTGAGCTTGGCCGTTTCTACAAGTTCGCGGGCGAAGAGAAGAATGCGGAGCGAGTGGAAGAGTTTTTTGCGGGCAGCGTTGGGCTCGTCCGGGTAGGTTTTTTTGGCTTTTTCAAAGTCAGATTTGCTGCGGGCAACGGCGCTTGCAACAATGTTGGGTGGGTTGAATTTGTACGAAAAGGGTTGAGGGGTAAAAACGAGGCGGTGGGGGGCGGGGGCAAACAGAGCCTCAAATGCGTACACACTGCCTTCATTCAGGGCTTTTTCAAAGCTGCGCGTGCCATGGAGAGTGACGTTGATGTTGGGGCCAAACAGTAGGTCGGCCTTGTGGTCGGGCGCGTTGAGCACAACGAGATAGTCAACGTCGGATTGGGGGCCGGCTGTTTGATACACGCGCGAACCGACGCGCACGGCAAGGCGCACGTCGGTTTGCGGGCGGCGAAGGAGAGCCAGAAGAGACCGCAGCTCGGTGTCCACAGTTATAGTCGCTTTGGGTCTGCCAGTTACCCGGGAGCGTTGATAGGGGCTCTACTCTTTTTTGGGGGCGAGTTTTTGTGGGGTGATGGCCTGGTGCATCCAGTGTTCGTCGGTTTGAACGTGGTCTTTTCGAACCCATTTTCCAAGGTTTTTTGAAAAGTCTGAGTCTTGAAAGGACGACGCGCGGCGAACCACCACACCTTCACGTTGTCCGCCGAAGGCGGAGGGTTGTTTTGCGAGGGACTCGGTGAGTTGAATGAGTTCTGCCTCGGTGGAAACGGTGCCGCGGTAGAGAAGTGGAACCGTGGGTAGACCGAGATCGGCGGCTTGGATGATGGTCATGTCCCAATCCCACCACAGGCCCGACTCATCATCACGAACGCCGAAGACGAGCGAATAGTCCGGCAGGGATGTGTACGCAATGGAGTGGACGGCGTAACAATACTCGCAGAAGATGCTGAGGCCGGGGGACACAAGATGAGCAATTTTGCCGTGGGTAGCTTTGGCCAAGGCAAAGCTCGGGTGGGCAGGTGGCCCCGAGTGGGAGCGTGAAAAAACCGATGTGCGGGTATAGGTAAGGTTGGACCCGTCACACTTTTCTGTAATGACGATTTCTACCCCGAGGAGCGCCGAGACGTCGCGCAGGCGTTTGTCGTCGGAAGTACCTCCCGGGGACCAGGGCAAATGAAACGAACGTGGATATTTGGCGGACACGGCAGCGTGGGCGAGCTATAACACATTTGTTGCCATGTCGCTCGAACTGCTTCTTGCCGCCCCCTCGCGTGAACAATTGCCATCGCGTTGGGAGGCCCTTCAAACGTTTGACTGGGTGCGTGCTCTAAAAGACTGCCCTCAAGATCCCATTCACCATGCTGAAGGGAACGTGTGGATTCACACGCAGATGGTGCTCGAAACGCTGGAGGAAATGCCGGTGTATAGAGCACTTTCCAACGTGGATCGGTCCATTGTGTACCTTGCGAGCCTGATGCATGACATTGCCAAACCGGCCACGACCAAGGTGGAAGACGACGGAAGGGTGACCGCCAAGGGGCACAGCCGCGCGGGTGAAATGTTGGCGAGGCGAATTTTGTGGGAGTTGGGTGCGCCCTACCCGCTGCGTGAAATGGTGTGCGGTCTAATTCGGTATCACCAGATTCCGTTCTACCTGATTGAGCGAAACGACGCGGCCAAGGTAGCGGCGGAGGTATCGCTAGCCTGCCGGTCTGATTTGCTGAGTTTGGTTGCCGAGGCCGATATTCGGGGGCGAATTTGCGCCGACTTGCAAAGGGTGCTCGACAACATTGAGTTGTTTCGTGCGTTTTGTATAGAGGAGGGCTGTTATGAAAAGGCGCGTTTGTTCGCGTCGGACCATACCCGAGTGGTGTACTTTCGGTCGGAGGGCAGGCACCCCGATGTGGAAGCGTTTGATGACACGAAGGGTGAAATGATTCTGATGTGTGGCCTTCCCGGCGCGGGGAAAGACACGTACGTTCGGGATCACCTGGGCGATCTACCCGTTGTTTCGCTCGATGATTTGCGGGTAGAAATGGATGTGGACCCCACCGACAATCAGGGCAGTGTTGTTCAGGCGGGCCGGGAAAAGGTGCGCGAGCATTTGAGGCGGGGTGAGCGGTTTGTGTACAACGCCACCAATATCAATCGGCAGCGGCGCGGACCTATTTTGAGCCTGGCGGCCGATTACAATGTTCGGACGCGCATTGTGTACTGTGAAGCGCCTATGGAAAAGTTGCTGGCGCAAAACAGGGCGCGCGCAGCGCGGGTGCCGGAAGCGGTTATTCGCCGAATGACGGAGAGGTGGGAAATTCCAAACTTGACGGAGGCTCACCGGGTAGATGTGGTGGTGAGAAGCTGAGTTGCCGGTGTTCAAATGGCGGAGTTGTTCGGCGAGGAAGCGGTAGCGCAGCTGCGACAAGTTCGTTTGAACCAGATCGCCCGGCTGCGTGAGTTTGGGGTGGTTGTGAGGGATCTGCCACCCGCCGCGGCACGGGAAGTTTTTTGGAAGTTTGGTTCAGCGTTTGTGGGGGGTGATCAGTTGCTTTCGTATTGGGCGGAGGTGAACGCCGCCCAGTCTACTTTTCGAGAATTGGACTTTGACAAATGGCTGCGGCGCGATGGTAGACCTGAATTAAAAGTGCCGAGTATAGGGTGGGTCGTCAATCGACTTGAGCGGCGATTTTTATATCGGCTTGAGCGGCGCGTTGCGTTTGGGGTTGCCCATGTTGGTGTGGACGCTTTTCGAGATGAATGGGCGTTTTCGTGGCCGGGGGCGTACGTGTCGTTTGACCATAAGCGAGCCATCACCGTGTCAAACGATTATGAAGTGGCCTGGTACGACATGCGCGCAACGGTCAATTCACCTTACCGGTGAACCACCCACGACCTTTGCCAAGCTGAAAAGCGAGAAGCGTGGCCTTTCAGCTCGCTTTTAGATCTTTTACGGCCTGAGCGGCCAGGTTTCGAAACCAGACGGCGGCGGGGTCACGGGACAATCGCTCATGCCAAACGAGGTGCCCGGTAAGCTTGGGAAGAGGGATGGGTGGGTTCAGAATGCGCACTTCGTCATTTGCGAAGAGGCGGGCGACACGTTCAGGCAAGGTTAATATCAGATCGGTGCCCTGGAGCAGGCGGGGCGCCATCATGAAGTGGGGGAGGAGCACTTTGATTTGGCGCGATTCACCCGTGCGCGCAAGCTCGGTATCCACGTGGCCGGCGTTGCCACCGAGAGGGGTGACAAGGGCATGGGGGAGAGTGAGAAATGCGGCGCGGTCAAGGTCTTTTTGGCGCTTGATTGTGGGATGGTCGCTGCCGACCAAACAGACGAAATGGTCTTCAAACAGTTTTTGCGAAAACAGAGATGGGCTTGGGTCAAGTTTGACGGCGAGCGAGAAGTCAACCTCGCCGCGCGAGAGCTTTTCAAGCGCGCGGGGGCTGGGGCTCCGAACTTCAAGCGTGATGCCGGGAGCCACAGCGCGAAGGCGGCGAATCAGAGGTGGAATGAGCACCCACTGAAGATAGTCGGAAGCCATGATTGAAATGTGTTGAGTGGCAGTGGCGGGGTTGAACGGGGTTGTACCCAACCAAAGGTCGTAAAAAGAGTTTGTCAGGTTGCGCACAGGGGCGCGCAGGCTTTCAGCCTTGGGGGTGGGCACCAGTGTTTGGCCCGACCTGACAAACAAGGGATCGCCGAGGGCGGAACGCAGGCGCACAAGCGCGTGGCTGATGGCCGACTGCGTGCGGCCGAGGCGAGCGGCGGCTTGGGTGACGCTGCTTTCTTCGAGCAAAACAGCGAGGGTGACCAGCAGGTTTAGGTCGAACTTGGCGAGCGCGGCGGCGGGATGCCCATCATGAGCATGGTTCATGAATTTTATGATAACCATTCATTGGATTCATGTGTCAATCGGACGCAATGTCTCGTGTGTCGCCGGAAAGAAACCGGCGAACGTTGAAGGAGACAGGTCATGAAACTCGCGTCCACTCTCGGTCTTTCGGTCATTATTCTCGGCATGTCGGGTTCGCTCTTTGGGTGCACCTCGGAGTCTTCACCGGAGCCTGAAGGCCCTGTGGCGCTCACGGGTCAGGAGTTGAGCGGCAACTGGGTTTCGTCAGAATGTGAGGCGTACCCGAATGGGCAGGGGGGCTACAATTATCTGACGCGCGACTTTACCCTGACAGACAAAACGTGGACGTTGGATTTGGACTTGTTTGGGGATGAAGCGTGTTCTTACCCGCTCTTTTCGGCGCACATTGAGGGGCCGTACACGCTGGGGGATGTGTCCGAAAAAGTGGAAGGAGCAACGGAAGGTCAATTTGGAATTGTGAAAAACGATTGGACTGCCCACGACGCGTCGATGGCGGAGGTGTTTGGTCAGGCGGGTTGTGGAACGGGCACTTGGGAGGTGGGTCAGGCGCAGGACGTGACGAAGACGGGTTGCATCGGTGTGGCGCATGTTGTGGAACAGTGCCCTGAGGAGTTTGATATTGTGGCAGTGGAAGGGGACAAGTTGTTTTTTGGCGAGCGCATTACAGATATGTGTACGGAGGCGGGTAGACCGGCTCAGCTAGTGACGTTTGCAGTTGTCAAGAAGTGAAGCGCCCGGATTGGTTGGGCCGCCCCCTGAGCGAACGAAGTGAGCGATTTGGGGGCGGCGGCGGCGCAGGCCGCGAAGCGCCGAGCCGGCCGGGTGGGGGCATTGTTACGGGGCTTTTCTCTGGAGGAAGAGGCTGATTTCGTGGTCGCGGTCAAACACCAACATGCGCGCCTGAGGTTGAAAGCCGGTGGCTTCTACGGTGATGCGGTGGACGGCCCCGTCTTTGGGAAACTTGAGGACGTGGGGGCTTTGGCCGGCGGGGAGGGGTGAGCCGTCAAAGAGGAGGCGGGACTGGACGGGGTTGGTGGTGACGCGGACCATGATGTACCCATCGTTCGGTTGAGCGGTGGGAACAACTGCGGCCGCCGTTTGGGCTGCGCCCGAGGGTTGGGTAGGTTGGGGCGATTGGGTAGGTTGGGTTGACTGGGTAGGTTGGGGCGACGGGCTGCCGAAAGCGGTGGCGGAGGGGGCGTCGGGCTGGGAGGAGGAACCTGAAAATCCAACCTTCCCAACCACGAGGGCAACCACAGCGGCGGTAAGGGCGGCACCTGCGTACACAACGAAGGTGCGCCTTTTGGAAGGGCCGGTTTGCCAAGCGGCGGTGGCGGATGGGTAGGTCACCGAGGAAGGTGGACCTGCCGCGGACGGAGCGTTGGAGAGAACAGCAACGGGTGGGGAGAGTTCACGCGCTGTGGAGGCGTCTTCCCCTTCATCGAATGCGGGGGCGCGGGGGATGGTGGGGCCTCCGAGCGAGTCGGGCGGGCGTGGGCTTTGGGAGGCGGCGTTTTTGTCGGAATCGCGGGCACCGGGGACCGCGGGCGCGCCTGGAATGCGGCCTGTGGGAGTTGGAATGCGCGGGGTTTTGGGGAGGGAGGCGGCCGGGATGATGTTGCGGCGCACTCCACTCGGTTCACTGACGCGAAGGCGTGGGGCGGAGATGTCATTTCCGTCGCCTTCGTTTTCGATGCGAAGAAGGGCCAATTCACGGTCAACAAGGGTGGACAGTTCGTGCCGTTCGTCGGCGAATAGGTCGGCAATGAGGTGGCCGAGAGCTTCTGCGTTGACCTGAATGTCGTGGACGGCAAGGTACTCTTCGAGTTCTGACCGCATTTGGGATGCGGTGGGTGGGCGGCCCTCGGGATTGCGGGAGAGGGCCCTTGCACATAGGTCTACCAAGTCGGCCGGAGCGTCGGCTCGAACGGTGGTGACGCGGGGAATTTCGTGCATGAGGCGGGCGACAATTTCAGGATCGGAGAGTTGACCCCACAAGCGTTCACCCGCAACGGCTTCCCACAACATGACTCCGACAGAAAAGATGTCGGCGCGGCGGTCAATCTCGTTGGCGAAGGCCTGTTCAGGCGCCATGTAGGTGATTTTGCCGCGGATGATGCCTGTTTGCGTTTCAACGAGGCGGCGAGCGGCTTTGGCGATGCCGAAGTCGACGACTTTGACCTGCCCGTCGTACGTGATGAATACGTTTTGTGGACTGATGTCGCGGTGGACAACGCCGAGGGGGTGTCCGTCGTAGTCTTTTACTTCGTGTGCGTAGTGGAGGCCGGAGAGCACTTCACACAAGATTCGAACGGCAAATGGCAGGGGAATGGTGCGTCCGAGTTGGGCCGCGCGTTTTAGAATACGGTGATACGGCTGCCCGTCGAGGTACTCCATGGCGAGGAAGTACACATCGTCGACAATGCCAACTTCATTGGTTTGGACGATGTTTTTGTGATTGAGGCGGGCGGCGAGACGGGCCTCGTCGAGCATCATAGAGCGCATTTCTTCGATGTCGGTCATGCCGGGGCGAAGGCGCTTGATGACTTGGAGTTTGCTGAAACCGGCGGGGCCGACTGAAACGGCCAGGTGTACATCGGCCATTCCGCCGCGGCCGAGTTCAGCAAGGAGGCGGTATTTGCCGAAGGTTCGGGCGCCTGTGGTGATGGGCGCGAGTTGCGACGTCGCGTCGGCGCTTGGACCGGCGCGCGGGGACGATGGTTCCGGTTTCCCCGAGGTCGCAGACATTCAGTGAATCCTGGCCAGATGCACCGGGGGTCGTCAAGGCGCAAGGCTCGGGATTGTGTTTCGGGCGAGGCCGTCGCAAAAGGGCGGCCATGAATCGAATGCGTTCTTGGTCGCCGAAAACGGCGTTTTGTGTGGCGGGTGTTTTTTCGTTGGGTGCAATTGCCGCGTGCAGCTCGGAACCGGGGCCGGATCCGAATGTGCCCGCAGCGTCGGCAACGGCGATGGTGGCGGCTCAGCCAACAGTGACCGCAAGCGCATCGGCAACGCCGCCCGCAAAACCGGCGATGACTCGGGGCGATTTCAATCGACTGGCCGCGGAGAGCAACGTCCCCGTGTTTTGGATTGACGACAAGAACAACTCGGGAACGCCGGACGCCGATGAGGTGGCGGGCTTGTGGGGCATGAGCGAAAAACAGCCGGTGTGGGCTGAAGGTGGAAAGCTGACGGCCGCATTTGACAAAGTGTACACAGACATCAAAGCGCTTTACGAAAACGGTCCGAACGAGGGTGGGCTGAGCGACGCGGAGAGGGCGCGGCGAAAAGCGGTGCGCGCGGAGCTTTCTCAGGGTCGACCGGCAATGGTTCGTTCGGATTTTCGAGGAGCGTCGGCCGAAGACAAAGCGGTCGTGAAACACGTGCTCGCGGCGTCGAAGTTGATTGAAC
Organism: Polyangiaceae bacterium; assembly: GCA_016712345.1. Classification (GTDB taxonomy): domain Bacteria; phylum Myxococcota_A; class Polyangia; order Polyangiales; family Polyangiaceae; genus JADJRH01. The sequence goes on along the minus strand of JADJRH010000001.1, from coordinate 3,542,026 downwards.
GCATTTACGCGAAGCAAGTTGGCGTGGCCGAATTTGCTCAATATCTGCAGAAAGACGATCCGGCGAGCGCGATGCTTTTTTACCGGAATCAATCGCCGTTTTGTGAGCAGCCCAAAACAGAGAGCGATCCGAACTGCTCGGCGATTTGGCCGCGTCCGCCGAAGATAAGCGGGCTTTATCCGCTGAGTGTGCAGAGCGACGCGAAGTTTTGCGAAACGCTCGAAAAGCGAAAAGACGCAAAAGACCTATTTTACCAGTTTGCGACGGTGGTCGATGAGGGCGGAAAGCTGAAGGCGCTTGCGTACACAAAGGCCTTCAAGGAGGAGATGACGGCGATCTCGGCGGAGCTGAAAAAGGCGGCCGATGCTGTGACGAGCAAAGAGGAAAAGCCGTTTAAGGAGTATCTGCTCGCGGCTTCAAAGGCGTTCACCGACAACGCGTGGCCCAAGGCCGATGAAGCGTGGGCGAAGATGAACGTGACCAACTCAAAGTGGTATCTGCGGATTGGTCCCGACGAAGTGTACTTTGAGCCGTGCAGTCACAAGGCCGGGTTTCATGTGAGCTTTGCGCGGATCAATCAAGATTCGCTGACGTGGCAAAAGAAGCTCGAACCGGTGAAAAAAGAGATGGAAGAGACGCTCGCGAAGATGGCGGGCGCTCCTTACAAGGCGCGTGATGTGAAGTTTCACCTGCCGGACTTCATCGACATTGTGCTCAACGCGGGTGACTCGCGCGATGCCGTGGGCGCGACGATTGGGCAGAGTCTTCCGAACTGGGGGCCGGTGGCCGCAAAGGGCGGACGCACTGTGGCAATGACGAATTTGTACACCGACAAAGACAGTCTCGATGCGCTGAAGGGGCAGGTAAATTCGGTGTTTTGTTCGAGCGCTCTCGACATGATGTCGATGGATGCGGGCCTGCTCACAATGAGCACGGTGCTTCACGAAGCGGCGCACAACTTGGGGCCGGCGCATGAATACAAGGTGGATGGCAAGACGGACACAGAGGTGTTTGGAGGGCCGCTCGCGAGCACGCTCGAAGAGTTGAAGGCGCAGACATCGGCTTTGTTTTTTGTGGATTGGCTGGCTGAAAAGGGGCTGATCGATAAAAGGCAGGCCGGTCAGAGCCATTTGCGTGATTTGGCGTGGGGCTTTGGGCACATCGCTCAAGGGATGTACGACGCCGATAAAAAGCCGAAGCCTTACAGCCAGCTCGCGGCCATTCAGGTGGGGTGGCTGATGAAGGCGGGCGCGGTGAAGTGGATGACCGAGGAAAAAGCGGCAAACGGAGCAGACAAGGGCTGTTTTGCTGTGGATATGCCGAAGTTTGCGCCCGCGGTTGTGGAGCTTGAAAAGGTGGTGTTGGCGATTAAGGCCAAAGGCGACAAAGACGGGGCTATCAAGCTTCGAACCGAACATGTGGACGCGGACGGCGAATGGAAGAATCTGCGAGAAACCATTCGCGAAAGGTGGCTGCGAGTTCCGAAGACGAGCTTTGTGTACTCCATTGACGTGGAGTAGGCAGCCTCCGTGAGTCCGTGGTGAAGAGACGGCCTGGGTTCGCTAAAGCGTTTGATTTATAGAATACACATAGTGCTTTATTGGACGGCAGCGGAGCGCGGTTGTTAGCGACCGCGCTCCGAGGGGGATGTGGTGGCGAAGGATCTGGGATTGCGACCATCGCTCTCGACCACGGCAACGCCTCACGCCTATAGTGCTCTCACCCGTGGATGCGCTGCGCCCGCTGAGCCTGGATCAGTTTGCCGCCATGACGGCGGAGATGGAGGCGGGCTTTCCTCGTGCGAAGGTGCTGGAAGATGCATCTGTGTCCACGGAGCAGTGGGAGCTGACGCAGGAAACGTGGCTTCTGCGAATGGCGAAGCAGGGGCAACAACGCAAGCTCGCGCTGCTTGATCGTTACAACGAGCTGCTCGCCAAACATCGCAAGGCGGCGCAACGAAAGATGCGCGCCGAGAAGCGAAAGTTGAAAGGGCCGATGCCGGTCGCGCCGGAGGCTCATCTGTCGCCGCTCGCGCGCAGCCGACAAGACGACGGCCCGGGCGCAACGTTTCAAAAAGGTGTGGGCGAAAGCGGAGGATCGCGTGCTGCGGTGGTGACGCCGGCTCCGGTGATGACGGGGCCCGCGTGGATCACAAGTGCGGTCGCTCCGGTTCCGCTCGCGCCGACAAGCGAAATCGAAAGCCCGGTGACCAATGCAACACCGGGAAGTGCTCCGCCGCCGCCCCCCGTGGCTCCCGTGGGACCGGCATGGCTTGCGGCGGCGGGAACACCGCGTGCAGATGCGCCGGCCCATTCGCTTGAAACGACGCAGGGCGGTGAGCCGAGTCCAATCGCGGCGGCGGCGCGGGCCGCGGGGCCTGCATGGCTCCACACAAAACCTGCTGCCCGCGCCGACGCAACGCCGCTTCCGCGAAGCGATCAAAGTGCTCGAAGTGATGCGCCCGCCGGGAGTACACCACCGCCGCCGCCGTCTTCGCCGTCGGCGGTTTCTCCGTGGGCGAGCGCGGCGCGGCCGGCGGTTCCGGTAAATCCGCTCGAAGGTACACTCGGCGGTGAGCCTTCACCGGTGGCCGCGCTTGCCGCGACTTCGGGTCCGGCGTGGTTAAACACCAAACCGCAGCGACGCGAGGAGCCGGTGCCGCCGACGGTGACGCCGAATCCGGTGGCTGCGAAACCGGCGGGGCCCGCTTGGCTTCAAAGCAGCCCGTCGGTCAACGTCCTGCCGTTTCAGCAAGGTGCTCCGGCGGCGGCACCGGCGGCGCAGCCATCGCCGCAGCGCGGTGGATTGTCGAGCGCGACGGGGCTTCCATTTCAAGCGCGGCCGGCGCAACCACCGCCGCAAACGCACGCATCGCAACCGGTGCAACCAGCTCCGCCAACGCGCGCATCGCAACCGGTACAACCGGGTCTACAGGCGCCGTCACCGCAGCAACCTCAACAGGCGTCGGCGCTGCCGCACGCGCCCTCACTGGCGTCGCCGCCCGCGGCGTCGGGCACTCCGAAACTTTCGATTGAGCAGTTGGCGTGGCTTCAGGTGCAAATGGAAACGTCGCCTGAAAAGGGGCGTGTGGCGCGCGAACAACTTGGTCTGTCGGAGGCCGACTACACAGCCGAGCGCGCAATTTGGCAAAAGCGTTTCCAGCAGGATCGCGCCGCCGTTGAGCGCTATTCACAGGTTTTTTATCACTACCGCGGGCAGGCGCGCTGAAAAGAGCGGGCGGGTAAAGAGTACACAACGTTGCAAAGCGCCCGTGCGTGTGTACACAACATGGCGGTTCGCCGCAATGTGTACACAGTCCTTTTTTATACCGAGGGGCCGCGACCCATGGCCCGTTCGAAGCGAGCGAGAAGGGCGGGGTCTTCCATCATTTTTTTGAGCCAAAATTGTTCTGCGCGCAGGTAGTCGTGCAGGGTTGTTTGGCAGCGTGAAAGCACATGGCGCACGTCGTTCGTTCGCTGGATTTCACGGGTGATTTCGATAAATCGATCGAGTGAAAGCAGGGCGTTTTTCTGCGCCGCCTGGGCCTGCGCCGCGGCAAATGCGTCGGCGTGTTCTTTCACGATCACGGGCATGGAGTCGACATCGGCAAACGCTTCCATCGCTTCTGAAAGGCGGGCTTGCCACACATCGTCGAGGAGATCCCACGAGTCTTCGTCGAGGCCGTGTTCGGCGAGAAGAGCGTCGCGATTGGCGTCGGGCTCTGAAAGGCGCGCCGACAAGGTCGCGTACGCGCGAACGTCGGTTTCGAGGAGCGCTTTCGGATCCACGGGGCGCATCATAGAACGGCCGGTCGACAATGAGCGGTTGCGACGCTCGACGCGCTGAAAAGCACTTGCAATTGGGACCGTGGCGCACAAGCAACGCGCGCCGCGCTGGCGGCACAAAAGTCCGGCTGGACTTTTGACATGCGGCACTAGTAGCGTCCGCTATTGGTGTCGGAACGCGGGTATTCGGCAGCGGCTTTTGGAGCATCGGCGAACGCGGACGACGCGGGCGCACGGGCGCCGGCTTGGTTGCTTGATCTCGAAAAAGCGCACGACAGCCTTCGGCGAACAGCGCGCGCATTTGAAGCGATGTCGCCGCCGCCGATCGATCTGACAGAGGCTGCGAAAACGCTCGCATCGCTCACCGCAAACGTGTTTGACGCGATGGATGAGCGGACAGATCGGCTCACCGCGGTTCGAAGCGCGATGGGTGGAATTGCCGCGGTTGATGGAATTGTGCGGCCCGCGTTTGACATGGATCCGGCGATCGGTGCGGTGCTGACAGAACTGCACGCGGCGCACGCGGCGCTCGGTGCGGCCGAAAAGCGATTGGTGGCGCTTCCGCCGAACGTGCCTGAAAAGGCGCCGGACCTAATTGCGAGCCGCGACACATTTCGACTGCACGCGCTCGATCGTCCATCGATTGCGCCGGTGATTCGCGTTCAGAAACCGGACCCGATCGAGGTGATTGAACATCCGCCGACGGCGCTGCCCAAACCGAAAACGTTTGAGGAGATGGATCTTCTCTTCAAAGAGATTGAGCGGCGTTCGGAAGAAACGAAAAAGAAGCTCCGCGCGAAACGTGAAGTGCCAAAGCCGCTTCCGCCGCCTGTGTCGCCGCCGGGTTTTGCAAAAGAAATTCCCCCGGCGATCACCGACAACGAGTTTGTCGCGATGCGGGCGCGCGAGCACTTTGAAGAAGTGACAATGATCGGATCGGCGCGCGCACCGTTGCTCGGCGATCCATGGCGAAATGCGCTTGTTCTCGAAAAGCGCATGCTCTGTTCAATCGATGCGATCGCGTCGATGGGTCAGCGTGCGATCGCGGCGATTGAACCGCTGGTGCTCGATTCTCCGGCGAAAGATCCATCGCGCGCCTTTGGTGCGGGAATTATTCTGGGGTGTATGGCCGGGCGTGACGCGCTCGCCGCCGCGGAGCGAGTTGCCTACAATTTGCGGCAAAATGATCCCGATAGTTTGTGGCAATTCGCCGACGCGTTGAAGATCGTTCCGCACGATTGCGTACTCTTGGCAATGCGTACACTTCTCGGCGATCGCGATCCGGCAATGCGTGCGCTTGCGATCGATGTGCTCGCGTTTCGAGGTGCTGCAACGCCGGAAGAGATCGCGCGTGCCGCGATCGATGCGCCCGTGGTGATGTCAAAGGCGCTTGTGTACGCAGCGCTCACGAAGAGCGGTGCGTTGAGCGACGGGATCGCGCAGGCGATTGGCTCGGGTGATCCGGCCGCGCTGAAGGCCGCGTGGATTGCGATGGCGCTTTCGGGTCATCCGCACACGTCGCAAATGTTGACGGCGGCGCTCACTTCCGAAGAGGGAGAAACGGCGGCGCTTTTGTTGGCGATCTCGGGTGACAGTCGCGATGCGGATGCGCTGTTAAACGTGGCCATTGCCAAGCCTGCGCGACCTTTTGTGACGGCGCTCGGTTGGGCGGGTGCGGCCGATCATGTGGTGAGCCTGCTGAATTTTTTGGAGCATGACGACAAGGTGATCAACCTCGCCGCGGCCTACGCGCTTGAGCGGATCACGGGCGCCGGGTTGTGGGAGGAGGCTTCAGTGCCGGCCGAGGAAATCGATATTCCCGAACCGCCGGACCCCGATGTGGGCGAGCCGAAGCCGCCCAAGTTGGCGCGCATTGTGAGCGATCCGCGTGATTTGCCGGCCGAACCGTCGCCCGACACGGTGACGCAGCCCACAACGGATGTGGAGCGTTGGCGCGCATGGTGGCTCGAAAAAGGGAACTTGTTTAAGTCGGGTTTCAGGTACCGGCGCGGGCATGCGTACACACCGCTTGTGTCGCTTCAAGAATTGGACAGTGGGCCGTGTACACCTCCCGAGAGGCGCAATTTGGGGCGGGAGCTGTTTATTCGAACTGGGCAGTGGGTTCGGCTTGACCCTATTGAGCTGGTGGTCACTCAAGAAGAAGCGCTGAAAGAGTGGCTGCCTATCGCTCAGCGTTCTTCGACAAAGCCGGGGCAATGGACTCGGCCATACCGCTGAAGCCGCCGACGACCTGACCACGCAACGACCTGACGCGCTTTCGACCCCGGTGAGACGTCGCAGGTTGTTTCGGGGCGTTTCAGGCTTTGATTTTTTGAAACAGATTGTATTCAACCCGAATGAGGCCGCGCATTTGAAGCCACGCGAGGGCTGCCACTCCGCGGTCGTTGATGGGCTCGTTTTCAGACGCGAAGTCCACCGTTTTGCCTCGTAGAATACAGGCATAGGTTGGCAATGTGGCGAGTGTGGCATCTTGTTTTGTGACAATGGATAAGCCCGCTGCCGCGGCCATTTCACTGTAGCTCCCCTCCCCTGTCCAAAAATGAGGGCATGGGGAGAGAGCGTGTTCGAGCGCTTTTTCGAGCCCTGTTGGAAGCTCACGCCGGAGTTGAGAGAGAGTGTCACTCGCCACAAGGTCGGTCACTATAAGTTTGCCCATGGGCAACAACACCCGAGCGGCCTCAGCCAAAAAGCGCTTTCGACTGGCGAAGTGAAAGATGCACTCAATGGCAAAGACGCGTTCAAACACGTTGTCTGGAAAAGGCAGCTCACACGCGTCGGCGTGCACCCATTCGATGGAGTTTCGACGGCGCGAAACAACATTGCTCCGGGCAACATCGAGTTGGCGCGGATCGATGTTGAGGCCGACAAGTTGCAATTGACTTGCGTACACATCGAGCGCTGCGATCGTGCCTCCAAAGCCGCAGCCGACATCGAGAATCACCTGGCCGTCTTCTATATCGGCCAATTGAATCAAGTGGTCGTTGGTGCGTTTTTGGGCCTGTCGCAAGTCTGCGAGGGACACGGCACCGTCGAGAGAGTGCCAATGACCGAGGTGCATAAATAGGTCAGTCTGGCCGCTCAGGTGTACACGTTCTGAGAGTTCGGCCAGGTGGCCGTCCACGTATTTGGGTGGATTGTTTTTGGGGGTTGTCACGGCGATTATGCCCAAACAAATACGTTGGAGTGGTCGTGTGAATAGGCGGTAAATCCGCCCATTGTCCAACGCGAGCGAGTGCCCTTTACGGGGAGCACTTGGTGGAAATACCGGCCCGCATCAAACACAATGACGTCACCCGCCTGCGGTGTCAGAGTCACTCGTTCACGGGAGTTGAGCGCGCCGCCCACAAAACTGTGCCGATTGCGCATTTCAACTGTGTGGAGTTCGTGAAAACCCATGTTGTGAACTGCCAGTTCTCCGCCCTGTTCCGCCGGAGCAAGTTGAAGATAAAAGCTGATAATCGCGGGTTCGATAAGCGATCTCAAATGTTCGTATGGCGACCGACCGATTTGCTCATTTTCGCAGTGGGGTGGAATGAGCCCGCCCGGAGGCAAACAGCGCAACGTGGTTGTTCCGTACGAACGGCCGTCGCTGTTTTTGGGTACACACAGCGTTGCGTTTTCTACAATCGATTGGAGAAGCGAAAGCAGCGCCGCGTGAATGTCGCGTTCGAATAGTGCGCGAACGGCGGCGTTAAATTCAGTCACTCGATCGAAATAGGGGACACCGTGATCTTCGGTTTGGTCGAGGCAGGGGCCAATGGAGTACGCTTCAAACTCGCGAGCGAATGGCCGTTTCGGAACGGCGAGTTCACCGTTTTCCAATCGGCGTACAAGCTCGGCGGCGCGTTCAGCCGACAAAAAGCGCTCCAAAATAACGCCGTTGATTTCACCGCGAAAAATCCGGCCGTACAGATCCGCCGCGCCGGCTTGATCGGCGGGGATCTGCAACGTTGTAAAAAACGGCCTGCCCATGGCCCGCGCAGTGTATCGCGGCTTGGCAACGTTGCCTCGTCCCGCCGCAGCGTGCGACACTTTTGCCAATGTCGCAGGGTCGTCGAGTTGCTCTGATCTGCATCGACCCGTGGACAGCCGGGCACGATCTTCGGCCGTTCAATTACGGGGTGCGAAAAATTCAGGCAACGCTGCTTGCAACGCCGGGCCTCGACGCCGATGTACACTTGGTAGAATCGCGGTCCCGCGATGTGGATGAACTTGTGGACCGGGTGGAGGCGCTGAACCCCGATATTGTGGGCGCCGCGGCCTACGTTTGGTCGTTTCCAACCTTTATTGAAGCGGCGCGGCGGCTCAAAAAAACGCGCCCCGATCGAACCATTGTTTTCGGCGGCCCATCGGCGCGCACGGAGATGATGGATCTTCCTGTGTACACAAGCGCCAAAGGCAGTGTGGATGCGCTTGTTCTCGGTGAGGGAGAACACGTGTTTCGCGACATTGTGGCGCTGCCCCAACGCGACGCGAACACGCTCCTATCGGTGTCGGGAACGGCTGTGTACACAAGTTCCGGGTTTCAAAAAGTGGGCGATTCGCCGCGCGTTCCCGATCTCGACGACCTCGCCTCGGCGTATCAAATGGGCCTTGTTCCCGACGGAGTGCAGGCCCACCTGGAGACTTTTAGAGGGTGCCCTCTCGCTTGCAGTTTTTGCCAATGGGGCGACGCTGAACAGTCAACTCGCGTTTTTTCAAAAGACTATTTGGTGCGCGAGTTGACGGCATATCGCAGGGCAAACTTGGGCGGCGCGATTTTGGTGGATGCCGCACTCAACTTAAATCCGCGCGCGTTTCGAAACTTGGTGGCGGCGGAGCGGGAAGTTGGATTTCTTCGAGAAACAGCGCTCGACTTTGAACTTTATCCCTCGCACATGACCGACGAACACGCGCGTTTCCTGTCGGAAGTGCGTATTGGCCGCGTGGGGGTGGGCCTTCAGTCGTACGACAAAGAAGTATTGAGAAAGCTGCAAAGGCCTTTTGATGAATCGCGTTTTGAGCGGGTTGTAACGGATCTTTCGCGTATTGCGCCGGTGACGATTGAAATCATTATGGGGTTGCCGGGCGATTCACGCGCGTCGTTTCAACGCACGTTTGACAGGGCGCGAAAGCTCCCCGCCGAGGTGCGCGTGTTTCATTGTTTGGCGTTGCCCGATGCGCTGATGACTCGTTTGCCGGAGGGGCTTTTTATCGATTTTGACCCTGTGAGTTTAATGGTGAAGTCGTGTTCGGGGTGGAGCGCCGATGATCTGCGCGAAGAAAGCGAACGTCTGACTCGACTCATGGAAGAAGTGGGCGGTTGGCCCTACGAAAGCGCGTGGACGTTTCCGGGGCCGGCAACGGTGCGGCGAGAGCCGGCGCGTGAGCGAGAAAGCACCTTTGGGTTTGAACCTGCGAACAAGCCACTTGCAGCGGCAATACGAACCGCGCTTGAAATCGGCCTGCGAGAGGCCACCGCGGGCGCGTGGAGTCTTGTGGAAGCAACTCAAAGCGCCGAGGGCGTGACGGTAGAAGTGGTAACAGCGGAGGGTAACTTAACCCTGGACCTGCGACCGGCCACTGCGGGTATTCGAGCCTATCGATTGGTGGACGGCGTGGCTTACAGTTATCGGCCTGGGGTAACTCCACCTTCCACTCGAACGCTGCGAACATTGGATGCGGTGAGTACGCGATTGCGGCGGTTAATTCGGGGGATTGTGGTGGGGCCGGGAGACGGGCGTGTGTCACTTCCGCGAGTGGGAATGTCGTAGCGCCGTGGGAGGCTCGTTGTTGATCAGGCAAGTGTCTCAACGGATCGCAAAAGAGCGCTATTTTTCACCGGATTTTTTGCGGCTTGAGTGGGAAAAAATGTGGACGCGAGTGTGGCTTTTGGGGCCTCATTGTCGCGATCTGCAAAACCCCGGTGACTTTGTAACGCACGAGTTGGGTGCCGAATCGACCTTGTTTGTGCGGCAACAAGACGGCCGGGTGAGCGCGTTTTACAATGTTTGCCAACATCGTGGCAATCGGCTCTGCGTTGAGAATACCGGCTGTGCAAAAGTGTTTCGCTGCGGGTATCATCATTGGGAGTGGCACACAAACGGGGCCTTTAAGCGGGCGTTTCGGCCGGAAGGGTTTGCGGATTTTCAGCGCCGGACAGACTTGGATTTGGCTCCGATTTTCTGCGAAGAGAAGGCCGGTTTCGTTTGGTACACTTTGTCTGAAAAGCCACCTTCGTTGAGTGACTATTTGGGTGAAATTGGACCCTTGATGGAGCCTTATCAAGCTGGGGAGTTTCATCGAGTGGCGCACACGACTTGTGAGATCCCCTGCAATTGGAAGTTGTCGGCGGATGTTTCAAACGAGGGGTACCACGTGGCGACACTGCACCCTGAGTTGTTGCAAATCCTCGACGAAAAAGCCTCCACGCTGGAGATTATGGGCAGTCACAGCCACATCACTGTGCCTGTAGGAATACCCACTTCAGACGCGGCAAAAGCCCTTCCGCCTTCAACGGCATTGCGTGAAACGATGCGTTATATGGGTCTCGACCCAAACACCTTTGTTGGCAGTGCGGGCGAAGTGCGCGCTGCATTGCAAAAAGCGGTGTTTGAAAACGCACGGCGCGACGGCATTGATCTGAGTGGCCTTTCGGCCCAAAGTCTTGTTGATAAACACCAGTTTTATGTGTTTCCCAACGTTCAATTAAACTTTTTTCCGCGAAGGCTTGAAGTGTATAGGCACCGGCCTCACGCGGCCGACCCCAAAGTCACTTTTTTCGACGAAGAGGCCTTTGAGCGATTCGGCTCAAAACCGGTACCCGCAAAACCCAAACACGTGCGTTTTAAAGCCGGCGAACAATCTATGGGGCCGGTGATGGGGGCCGATGTGGCGCTTTTGCCAAGTTTGCAAAAAGGCACAGAATCAAGGGGATTTCGCGGTTTGTTATTGAGTTCTGAAGAGGGGGCTATTGCCAATATGCACAGGGTGTTGGACGATTATCTGCGCGGCGAGTAGCAACGTTTTTCAAACTGACAGCTTGTGTACACACCGGGGAACCAATTTATGAAAACAGGCCACGTGGCGTTGTGTTTGCTCCCATTTGTTTTGGTAGCGCTCCTCGTTGCCGCATTTGCAGCGCCTCCAGAGCCACTCGGCGAAAATGCGCCCAATGACGTGTTTTCGGCCGGTCGCGCGATGGCGCACGTTCGCGGCTTAACCTCCACAGGCAAGCCACATCCCGCTGCGCACTATGATGGATCTGCGCGTACACCGGAAGAGATTGCCGATCATGATCGCGCCCGTGATTGGGTGATGTCGAGTTTGCGCAACTTGGGGCTTGAACCGGTGATTCAAAAGGGAAACGCGTGTGGGCGTTTCACCTGCGCCGACGTGGAAAACGTTGTCGCCCGTTGGGATGTGGGCAGTCCCGGGCCTGCATTGGTGCTTATGGCGCATTACGACTCCACACCGTTTGGACCGGGGGCCGCCGACGACGGGGCCGGAGTTGCGACACTGCTTGAAACAGTGCGCGCGCTAAAAGCGGGTCCGCCGCCCAAAAGGCCGTTGATTATTGTCATTGATGACGGGGAGGAAATGGGGCTGCTCGGTGCGCGCGTGTTGATGAAAGACCACCCGTGGCTCAATGAGATGGAGCTGTTTTTAAACTTTGAGGCTCGCGGCACTTCAGGCCAAGTGGCCATGTTTGAAACAAGCTCGGGAAACGGCGCGTTGATTGACACGTTTGCATCGTCTGTAAAAAGGCCGGTTGCAAGTTCTGTCATTTATACTCTGTACAAGCGCCTCCCCAATGACACCGATTTATCGATTGTGAAACAGGCGGGCAAACAAGGGCTCAACTTTGCCTTTGCCGACCACGTTTATAACTATCACACGGCCAAAGACACCGAGACAGAACTCAATCTTGGAAGTCTGCAACACATGGGTGACCAGTCGTTGGCGCTGTCCCGCGCTTTTTTGACTGCTGAAAGTCTACCCAAGCCCACGTCTGATTCGGCTTATTTTGACCTATTTTCGTTGGTGCTTGTTCACTACCCTGAAAATGTCTCGGGTGCTCTGGCGCTCTTGGGAGCGATATTGGCACTTGTGGGGATGGGCTCTGCGCTGCGCAAAAAGCGCACTTCCATAGGGCGATTGGCACTTGCGATGGCAGTTGTGTTGGGCTCGCTTGTGGTTGGGGCGATCACCGGAGTTGGGCTTGGCGCACTGCTCAAAGGTGCGGTTCCCAAACTTGGGAACGGGGCCGTTGGCAATGCGGGCGATGATGGGAGATCCTCATGCGTTTACCCCGTGGCTTGCCATTGTGTGCACGGGAGTTGCGGCATCACTCGCATTTGCTCTTTGGCTTTGTCCGCGCGATAAAGCGAACAATCGAGCGCCCGACTCAATCGCCCTTGCGGGTGGTGCCTTGTTTTGGTGGACGGTATTTGCGTTGCTCTTGGGCTTTGGCGCGCCGGGAGCAAGCCACTTGTTTGTGTGGCCGCTTTTTGGGCTCGCGGGCGCTTTTTTATACCTGACTCGACTGGACGAGCCTTCATCTACCCAACGCACAATCGCCGTGATTCAAGCAGCATTTCCAGCGGCTTTGCTGTGGATTCCGCTGGTAAGGGTGCTCTTGATTATGGTCGGACCTACCATGCCTCCGGCGGCGGTGATACCACTCGCTCTACTCGGGGGTTTAATCACGCCGGCATTGGTGGTGAGTGAGCGAAAGGTCAAATGGGCATTGCCGGCGGCGGGAGCTGCGGTGGGCCTGCTCGCGGCCGTGATTGCGATAATTTAGCATCCAGCTAACTGGTGATTGTTTGCCGTATACGTTTGTGGTACTGGCTGCATTCGGCGCCTTGGAATTACTTCGGCGATTCCGCCCAGGATTCCGCCTTTGATGCGCCGGACGTTTCAGATGGAAGACAATTACAGGAACGCAGGAGACCCATGGTGCCGGGATAAGGTTCTTGTTGTCGCGCTGCACCAACAGCGACCCGATCGAGACGCTGATGTGTCCGATCGTTTCTCGGCCGCCTTGGGCGCTTATCGTAACCGTCTTTTGGCGGCTGGGCCCGCAAACCAGTTCGACGCAGTTGAAGGCGTCCCCCGAGTGGCTTACTTCCAACCAGTTTCCTCGGGCATCTGGGGAGTATACGACAGCGCCACGTTCTACTTGGCGGACGAACTGGTGCCGATGGTCCACGCCGGAGCGGGCAGCGGGGCTACGGCCCATGAAATCATGTTCGGAACGCTGTTTCAAGGAGGTGGAGATTTCGAATCGGTAGACCTCGCAAAGCCGCTCCAAAACCTTCTGCTGCCAGGTGAAGCGGGTGCATCGCCGTTGCTCGCAATTTCCAGGGTCAAACTCTGCGATCCGCTCCTCGCAGCGTGCGGCAGCACATTAAAAGCCGCATTCGCGTCGTTTGCCGCGCGAGAAGCAAGCTTAGTGGGTGTTGAGTGCCTCATCATGCAATGCCGATCTACCTATGAAATGGCAATCATTGGGATGGCGGATAATGGGACACCTTTGCAGAAGTATTTGCGAATCCTCCAAAGCACGACCGTCCGCGCGCTGACTGAAAAAGAGCCGCACCTGAGCCGAGTAATTGATTGTGCGCTTGAACGAAAGCACAACATTACATTGCCAAACGATATCCTGAGACGATGGGTTCGAGGCAGGTGGTCATCGCCCAACAGCTCAGTTGAACTCGTGCGATCTTCGCTGCTGGAAACACATGTTGTTATGTCCCAAAGGGATCAGTTGGGAATGCGGCGCGGTTGCACGAGCGCACTCGCATCCGTTCACGCTGAGTCCGTTCGACAAGTGTGTAACTGGGGTCTTGCTGAACGGCGGCAGGATAGGCCCACCATTGACGCGAAACAATTTGCGACCGAGCTGGCGAGCTTGGAGAAAGACGGAACATTGGTGGCGACCGTCCAGTGGTTTCCAAAAGCCGGCCATGCCGACCCGGTTATTGCAGAGGTCGCTCGGATCGCCTCAGCATTTGGAACACACCACCTCGTGAGCGAAGGAACCGCCGGGGATGGCCACGCGATTTCACTAACAGTTCAATTTCCAGATTCGCTGGAAGGGTATGCCCATTTATATGCGCTTTCCCATTGGATGCGCGCTCAAGCCGATTTGAGTTTTGACTTACGCGATGTATGCACCTCCGTTCAGAATACGCATAGTACGCGTCCAATAAACATCCCAGATCAAACAGAGTCAGGTTATTTGTCGGAGGATTCGGCGGGACCGCGTGGATATGATCTTTTTGCAACCGATCGAAACGAAGACGTTGTCCAGTTCGAGTGGGTACGCATGCAAATGCTTGGGGTGGGGAAAGTGGAAGCTCTAGCAATGCAGTCGTGGATCACCGCGGTGCATCATGCCATTGCGCTCCCCGATACCTTTGGGGCGATGATTGACGTCAATGCGGCACTGCGCGCCGTGTACATGAATGTTTTCTATTCTCCAGATGCGCCGCACAAGGAATTTTCGTGGATGCTCCGAGAATTGCTTGAAAACGGTCAAAAAGCCTACCAGCAGAGACTACAGTTTTCACCAGCGTTGGGGGGAAGCCCACCAATCTTGGGTGAAGTGCCCTACGGTATGAGTCAACTTGTGGGCACGATGAGTGGAGTTACACGCGCCATTTTAAAAGTTGTCGAACCGGAAAACGTCATTCTCCCTGCGCCGATTGTAGTGTTTTGCCCTGACCGTAAGATAGCTATGAAGGGCGTGTCCAACGTGGGGGTCTTTGTACTGGGCGCACTGCAAGCAATGAATCCGGTCGCACTTTGCTTGCTATTCCATGAAGCGGGACATTGGTTCTTGCGGCACTGGGCACAAGACGGCGCTCAGTTCGGAGCATTTCAGCGCCGTCTGCATGCGTGCGGACGCAGAGCTGAAGACACTTTCCAAAAGTGCTTTGTTGATCAGCCTCCCAGGACTACTGCGTACAACGACAGTCGGGCCAAAGGCGAGCGATTTCGACTTTTTTTTGAGGATATTCTGGCGCATGCTGTTTGGCGCGAACTTGGATGTGGGGGCGACTTCACGTTGTTTCAGACGCAATTTTTGACCGGCGCAGCAATGGGCCTCAGAACACAATTAGGGGTCGAGGGAGCGTCGGAGGCGAGTCCATTAGAACTCTGGGGTGAAGCAATCGCCCATCTGGTAATCCAGCGAACCCTGGCCGACCACAACAATGAAATTAGTACCGCAATTGATGCCCTGCTGCGAGCTGAAAACGCCCTTACTCCCCAAACTGGAAGTCCACTTAGAAATGCTATTGAGGAAGCATTGCCGTATTGTACCGCTGAAGTAGAGAACTTTCTGGCAAGAAGAGAGGTATCAAACGACAAACCTGACATAACTGCGCTACTCGGAATCGTCGCCCCCGGCTGGCTCATAACATTGACATCGCTGACCGCTTCAGCGTCAGAAGGCGATGAGACAGCGGTTCTTTTGGCAGATCTTGCAGATATCTTTCAAGAACTATCAGCCCGAGCGGAGGTTCTCAACAATCTGAACAGGTCGTTGCGGGTCACTGATTCGGATTATAGAAACATTCGCACGGACGTTCAAAAAGGAATCGTTCCCAAGCCACCTTGGACGGTGCTCGACGACGGCGGGTACCCCAACAACGAGGCTTTCTTGTGGATTCGCGAATTGCTCGCTGCTGCCACAGACAGTTTCCTCAAGGGTCCACGAGAAGGAGACATGGCCATACGACGCGACGTCCGGTACCGATTCACCGGCGCTCAAAATCGCGCAAAAGCGAATGGCGTCTACACGGACTTTATGGGCGGTTTATTCCGAGTTGGGCGCGAGGTTCGTACCGGGGATCTGCGCATGCAGACAACCGTGCTGGACGCCTTGGAAGAGATCGCCTCACGCGTTCGAGCGGGTCGAATTAACAGGTACTTCAGGCGCGGACGGGCCTTCCACCGCATTGCGCCCACATCGGTAAGTACCAGCGTCCGAGTGGTAGTCAACAACAGACCCTCCATGTTGGAGTTGGTTGACACGTCACCAGTGGGGGCCGGATTTCGCGCGAAACCCCACGATCTACCCAAGACAGATGACATCATCCATGTACCATCTCTAGAGGGCGACCTTGTCGCGTGCCGCGTCAAATGGGTTGGAACGCCCGAGAATAATCCCGGAAGATTTGGGGTAGTCATCATTGCCGACGGTGAATCGCCACCCAACTCCGAGCGAGGACCGGAATCTAAGACTAGGCGTGCACACGCCGACCTGTGTTGGGTGAAAGTGGAGGTCAACCCGTGACGCTGGCATCGCGGTTGGAAGATCGACCTATTGAAACACATACGGTCGAATTTGACCTTTGGGGAACCAATCGGGCCGCCTCCCAGCTGGCCGCCAAACTCGTCGAAACGCAACGATTGTCGCCCGGACCGAGACGGGGCCCTTGCGTGTCGATAGAGGCGCCTTGGGGTGGCGGCAAGACCTCCTTTGCGAACCTCCTTTGCGGGCACATTCGTGAACTCTGCGGTGTGGCGCCACCTCTGGTCATTCGGCTGAATGTTTGGCAGTCTTCTGGACTGGATTTATCACCGTGGGCCGCCATCGCATATCGGCTGGGCGAGGCGTTTTACAAGTGGTTGGTGTCCCAGATCAAGGACGGGAAGGTACACATACAACCGCCCAACCTGGGCGCCCACGAAGAACCTCTTCCTTTGGAAGCTACTAAACCCCTCTCGCACGGTGGGTTTGCCGACGGACGCTTGCATTGGCTGGAAGCGGCTAAACGGATTTCTGCACTGATCCCAGACGAGCACTGGGATCCCTGTTTCAAACTCTTTTCAGATGCGCCGAGTAAGGTGCCCGGCCGTGGTAAGGGGTGGGCGGAGGGGCTGACCGTGTTGACCAAACTCGCGAGCGCCGCCACAAAAGCCTATGTAACGGTCGATCCTGTTGCGGCCGTCGAAGGCGCTGTTGATGCCGCAAAGGAACTTCGTCCAAGCCAACTGATAGAAGGGCCTTCCTGGGGAGTTGATACGCGTGAATTTGTTGTACAACTCAACACGCTGCTGCGATCGCTCTACCCAAACCCCACGATGTGGCGAGCTATCCTTGTTGTCGACGATATTGCTCGCGTGCGTCGGGAAGAGATTCCTTTCGTGCTTGATGCTCTGGGATATGTGCGCGATCTCGACGACGTCCTGGTACTGCTGTGCATTGATGAATCGATGGTGAATTACCTTGAAAAGCAGGCGCAGGAGCAAGTAGTCGTTCACAGTCAGGGCGGCCATGAGCCGTATATGACAAAACTTGTAACCCTCCGTCATCGGTTGGGTCAAACCGGGATCGCCGATATGGCGCAACTTGCATCGAGATTTTTTACAGATCTGGGGCTGGATCCCACTTGGAGCTTCACCGACGGACTAAACCCAACACGACGGCTCTTGGACCAAGGGCTTTGTACGCCGCGTCAGATTAAGCGCGCTCTTCACTGGATGTACATTCGGGTTGCTGGCGAGGGCCCGGACGGGATGTTGCCCTTACTGCGACGCGACAGTGCACTTGCAGAAAGGGTGTTCGCGCTGTTGGTAGACCTGCATCTTTTTGTGGAGGGCAGGCTGACGGCGGCTGATTTAATAAAATCTACCCACAAGAGTGTTTCTGTATTGAACCAGTTTCCAAACCGGCCGTGGGATGGGGGTGATTGGCATGACAGGCAAGGGAGAGAACGTGCTGGAGACACTGACAGCGCAGAAGCACGACTCACGTCGATATTGAGACTTATCGCTTTGAGTCAATTTGCCGGACAAAACGAGCCCCATTTGATTACAGAAGGCAACCAGGCATGGCTGTCTTGGCGAAGGGAGGTAAGATTCAAGTTTCGTCTGAATGCCGATTGGTTGCACACCCCGGCTGAGCTGCCTTACAGGTTGGCGTCAAAGGCAGAAGAGTATAGCATAAAGGATTTTTCTTTATGGTCCGCGCTGTCAAGGTCAGCGCGATCGCACGGACTGGCCACGGGCGGCGAATCGCCGTCACTGCAATGGTCGTGGTGTGACGTTGATGAGCTTGTGCAAATCACAAAAATTGGCGATCCTTCCTCCGCTGCGAGTGCACTTATTGTTATCGCACTGGTCCATCCTGACTTTGCTCGTCGGATTGGGATACGGACGCTTGAAAAGGCCCTGTGGGAATGCGAAGGTACACAAAAAGACAGCGGCGCGTTTGGCCAGGGGACCAGACCGCTGGTAGTAGAATCACTTAAGATGGTTTCTGCGTGGCTTGACAACAAAAGATAGCCAGCGTAGGGACCGCGCCTCTTATAGAGTTTGGTGTTCCAATGAGCGATCAAGAGAAAAAGCGAACTCCTCTTCCCGTCGACCCGAATGTGACCGGCGCCTTTCCAGGGGGTCCGGAGCAAATTCCGGCGGAAGCAATGGAACAATTACTGAAAGAGCCGCAAACAGCTGAAGCTGAGTTTCAACAACGTCTCAAAGTCGCTTTGGATCAATGGCGTACGAACCAGGCGTGAAGCCCGTATAGCAAGCAATCGATTGTTTTAAGGATACTCCTTGTTTAGGCCTAGCACACTGGGCGCATACTTATCGACGGGGGTCATACCAAATACTGTTGTGGGGGAGATGCTGTTGAACGCCGTTATGGGCACCTGCCATTATGGCGCAGTTGCGAAGACGGTCATTCTGCGGGCAGTGCGCGCTTGCGCGGCAGCGGCCCTTTCGTTCAACTTCCAGAGCCGATGACGACAAAGCCAACCGCAACAACTCCCGAGGGTGACGCTCTTCCGCCCACGACGCTGGCGGAGCTTCGCGATTTGGCGAAGGCTCGAATTGGGGCGGAGCCCGACAAAGCCGGCCCGGCGGCGGTTCGCGCGATGGCTGCGATCGTGCGCGATCTGAAGGGGATGCCGGAGATTTTGGTGTCGCGTGAACACACGCACAAGATCAAGCTGCAACGCAAAGGCAAAGTGGGCGCGCTCACCATTGAGTTTCAGCCGAAGATTTCAATCATCGAAATCGGCTTTTTAAACTTCGCAGACGCCGATCCGACAACCACCAAGTTGCAAAGGTACACATTCGCGGCGGACAAAGGCCCTTCGGGCGAATGGCAACGTTTGGATGACGGCGGAGAGCTTTTTCAAGACGTGCGGCAGACGCTGCTCAAGCTTTACCCGGAGCTGGGCGCTGGGTGAGTGTTTCGTGAAACAACGTGTGTACGCTCGAATGCGTACACACAAATGTGTACACATTCAACATTGCACGCGCCCTGATTACGGTTTGGAGATGAGCATTGCGGCACGCTCACCGCCGTCGCTTCCGGCGCACGAGAACGCCACAGAATGGGGTGCCCAGCCGCGACGCCACGCTTCCGCGGCAAGAACCACGTGAAGGGGCATTGCCGCGGCGCCGAGCGCTCCCATGCGCAGCGCGGGCGGATCCCACTGCTGAGGCTCCCACCAGAGCGACTGCGTGCGAATGATCATGGATTGATGCTCAAAGAGGCGGTGGCGCTCAAACGAAAGGTCTGTGAGAAGCCAACCGGCGCGGAGTTTTTCTTCAGCGAGCTGCGCTCCGGCTTTTCGAACGGCGACTGTCAGGCCGATCGCTTCAAACGCCGGTTCGTCGTTGTCGGGGCGGATTTTGTCGAACGCGGTGGCCACGGTGAAGATCTGAACCAGCGGCTGAAGCTTGTACGTGCGAGCGACATCGGGGCGCATAAGAACGAAAAACGCCGCCATTTCGCCTGGAATCATGGAGTCGAGATTGTCGGGCTTGAAGAGGCGGCCTGCCTGCGCGAGCGCGCGCACCCGCGCAGGGTCGTAATCGGTGTGTACACCTCCAACAATCGCCGCTTCGATGGATCCGCGGGCGAGTGCGTCGAGTGTTCCGGGCAAAACAAATCCAAGGCCGGCCGGGCCGCGAACGCTTGTTTCAAGCTGCACTTGAGGAGTGCTCATGCTCGCGCGCTGCACGACATCGGCACCGAGTTCAACGGCGGGCGGGCGCGAATCGGGGCCGGCCATACCGAGGTGCTCGTCCATGATTAAAACGAGACGTGTACGCATTTGTTGAATGGCCGGCATAACGCCTGACAGAGCTTCATCAAGCGCGGAAATGGCCAATTTTGAGGCGCGGCGATGACCGACGAGGAGCGGATCGAGCGTTGGCAAAAAACACATTGTGACCGGGTCGGCGCCTTCTTCTTCGACAATAGGCGCTTCACGCATGCCAACAGCGGAGGCGCGATAGGCAAACCCGGTTTCAATCGCCGACAAACCAAGCGGCGTTTTTGCACCGATGCTCACAACGACGGCCGCGGGAGTCATCGTTTGCGCTCCCGAACGTACACCTTCATGTCCTTCATTTTTCGGGGCGGCCGCACGTTGGAGCGCCACATCATTTCGAATGCGATCGGCTTATTTTCGCTCGGCTCAAGGAGGTCGATGAGCAGGGTGTCGAGGTGAGGCAACGTCACAACCGGCTCTTTGCCTTTGGCTGCGAACGTGATCTCCAGCGCGATTTTGGGCAGGGTGAATTTGAGCGCTCCGCCGCCTGGAATGAGGCCCATGAGCGCCACTTCTTCACCGCCGACAAGCGGAGTTGAAAGTGTCATTGAAGGCGACGCGCAGTTGTTGAAGCGGTCGTCAAAATCTTCGGGCGGAAGAGGAGCGCGCGTTTCGAGCCACGTTTTGTCATGTGTACCTGTGTACTTTCGACGCGGTTCGTAGCTGCGGCCGATCGCACAAATTCCGGCGGGCGCGGGCCGCGAGCGAAACGACGTGATCGGAAACTCAACCTCTTCAATGCAGGGCGCCGTTTTGAGCGACAGCGCGCTGCCGTCGCGCACCATTCCAGAGCCCACGGGATTGCGCGGCTCTTCGAGCAATTTGTCGGGATCGGAGTCATCGAAGCCGCCGAACGCGTAGTCGTAACGCATTTCGGTTTCAGTGGCGGGGCCGGGTTTTGTGAGGCCGGCGCCTCCTTGTGTCCACACGCGCGGACCGAAGATTCGAAGGGTTTTTTTGATGGGCCCAACCTGCACGAGCACATCAAACGAAGTGACTGTTTTGCCCAGCGGTGGACACGCCTTGGCAACCACAATGACGTCGGTGCCCGGTTTTCGAAGGCAAATGTCGGCGGGGTACGCAATGCTCGGAACTTCAGGCTTGCCCCACGGCACGTCGGCCATGCGCATGCCTCGAACACCTTCAGGCGGAGCTTCATCGAACTTTCCGTCGCTCTGAAGCTCAAATGTCGCTTTCACGATCGCGACGAGTTTTTCGCCGTCTTTGTCTAACAAAAGCTGCGGGTGGACGAAGAAGTTCGTCTTGTTGTCGACCGCAGGCAACATCGGGCGCGATTATGGTCGGAGCGTGGGCCGATTGAAAAGCGCCCTTTGCGAAACTCGAAAATATAAGGGGAAGCGCGCCAAATGAGCGACTTCGCACAACCATGGATGTGAGTGGAGACTCTCGAACTGATATCGATGATATCACCCCGCTGAGATCGCGCGTGATCGCGGCTTGAATCGTAGCTTCGTGCGACTGCGGGTGTTAGCATCGCGCTCGTGGCACTCGACACTACCGGCTCTTTTACGCTCGTAGGTGACAAGCTTCCGGGCGACGCATTTGCAACTCGCTTTGAAGCGTATGAGGCAATCTCGGAGCCTTACGACATCACTGTCGAGTTCTACACGCTCGACGCGTCGTTCCGAGTAGCCGACACAATGCGCACCAAGGTTTGCCTCGTTGTGGCCGACGCTCAGGCGCGCGTTAGGTACTTCGACGGCATCGTTGAACGCGCGGAGTTCGTGCATTTCACCGGTCAACGATATTATTTCAGGCTGCGACTTCGCCCCGCGCTTTCGGCCCTCGCGCATCGCGAGGACAGCCGCATTTTCCAAGAAAAGACGGTCATTCAAGTCATCCAGCAGATGTTTGAAGATGCGGGCTTCGGCGACAAATGCACGTGGCGCATCACCAAAGAATATCAGCCGCACGAGTTCATCGTTCAGTACCGCGAATCAATGTTGAACTTTGCTTCGCGGCTCATGGAAGAACACGGCATCTTTTATTACTTCGCGCATTCAACCGAAGGTCACCAAATGATCATCGGCGACGATCCCACGGTGTTTGCGCAGGAAGATGAACTGGCACCCGCGGTTCTTTCGCTCGCGCAGGGCGGCGAAAAAGGAACCGAACATATCGAAAACTTCATTCGCACGCGGACACTGCGCACCAACATTGTGCACCTGCAAGACTACGACTTCGAAAAACCGCAGGTGAAACCGGACGCGCAGCAGCCGGGTGAAGAAAAATGGATGATGCCCTATTACGAGTACCCGGCTCGTTTTCTAAAGTCGGCGCACGGCCAAATGCTGGCCAATGCTCGTATGCGCGAGTTGCGTCGTCACGCCGACATTGCCGAAGGAACCAGTCACGCAATTGGCCTGCGCTGCGGCTGCCCGTTCACCATTGAAGGCGGCGCCGAAGATGCCTGTAACGGCGACTTTGTGGTCACTGAGCTTGTGACGCACGGTGAACAACACACCGAAAGCGGCAAAAGCAATATGTGCGACAACCGGTTTCGAGCGATCCCGAAAGACGCTCCGTACGCTCCCGCAAGGCGCGCCCGACGGCCGAGAATACGGGGTGTTCAAACGGCTATTGTGACGGGTTCGAGCACGCAGGAACAAACAATTCACACTGAGAAATACGGTCGAATCAAGGTCCGCTTTTATTGGGACCGCATTAACCAACAAGACCACACATCGAGTTGTTGGATTCGTGTCTCGCAGATTATGGCCGGCGGAACAATGATTCTGCCTCGCGTTGGATGGGAAGTTTCGGTGGCCTTCTTGGAAGGTGATCCTGACAAGCCCGTTGTTCTTGGTCGGCTCTACAACGCTGAAAAAACGCCTCCGTACGCGCTCCCCGGGGCAAAAACATCGGGCGCCCTTAAAAGTTATTCATCGCCGGGAGCGGGCGGGCACAACGAAATTAACGCCGGTGACTCGGGTGGTAGTCAGGGTTTTAATGTGCACGCTCAAAAAGACTACAACATTGTTATTGAACACGACAAAAAAGAAGAAGTTGGAGTGGACGAGGAACAGCACATCTCGTGCAATCAAAACTCCACTGTCGGCGTTGACGAATCAATGAAGGTGGGTGGCAATCAGACAGTGAATATCGGGTCTGTGATGTCCCACAAAATCGCTGCCGATCAATCAATTTCGGTGAGTGGAAACGACGTATCAAACGCTATCTCCAACTATGTAGAAAAGATTGGAGGTGACCGCTCTTATTCTGTCGGTGGGCGGCAACTCACAATCTGCAACACCATTAAGTGGACAGTGCAGGGTGACTTCACCCGCAAAGTCGGCTCATTCGACATCACCGGTGCAATTGGCTCCGTGGGTGAAAAAGTGGGTGGCAATTACAAGAGCGATGTTGGATTGATCACCGCTCATGTTGTGAATGGCAGTCACGGTGAAACAATCACCGGCAACAAAAACCAAACCTCGCTCGCGGCTGAACTCCACATGACAAAAGGTGGACTGACGGCTGAAGCAAAAGGCAGTGTGACCAACCTTGTGGGTGGGTTGCACTACAACAAACTCGACGGTGATTACGTGGTGAAGGCGCCGATGATTACCCTGCTCGGAGCGGTGGGCGTATTCAAAGGCGGCAGCACCGACTTTAAGCTTGGAGGTGGTCCCGTCACTGTGAAGGCCTCCAAGATTGCAATGACTGGCGCCCTGATTGTGAAGTTCGGCGCGTCGATGAAAATGGGGTCGGGCTGAGAGGCCCTACCTTGAACTTACGGTTTTCGGACGGTTTGAAGGAGCACCACTGTGCCGCTTGAAAACATTCTGGTTGAGCCGACCATCGACGTAGACGGAACTTCGTATCGAGTTCTGCGGTACGACATTCTCGATGAGATGTTCGAATTGCCGCGGCTCCATTGCGAAATCATGAACGACGAGGGCGATGTTCCCGACCCCGCGTCGATTGTGGACAAGGCGGTTGAGTTTATACTCCACCGTTCCGACGGTGCTCCAAAGCGGTATTTCTACGGCAAAATAGCGTCGGTTGAACGAGCGCCCAACAGCGACGATATTAAGACTCTGCACCTGGAGGTATTGCCTGCGTTATGGCAGCTCCAAAAACGTGCCGATTGCCGCATTTTCCAAAAGAAGAGTGTTGTCGACATTGTAAAAGCGGTGCTCGAAGGCGCGGGCGTCCCGGCAGACCAACAAGAATGGAACACGACGGAGAGTTATTCACCGCGTGTTTATGTGGTTCAATACCGTGAAAGCGACTTCGACTTTGTTCGGCGATTGTGTTCCGAAGAGGGCATTTATTTTGCCGTTCACCACAAGGGTGGAAAAGACGTAGTTGTTTTCGGCGACAAACCCGACGGTTTTGGGGATGTTGAGGGCACAAAGCTGCTGAGCTTTATTGTTGAAATGGGTGCCCACGGCGCGGTTGATAAAACCATGCGCGTGTCGCGTTCGGTGAAGGTGAAGAGCGATAAAGTCACCCTGCGCGACTACAATCCTGAAAAGCCCAAACTGAAACTTGAAGCCACCGTTGAAGGCACCGATGAAGGCGCCCACGCGTTGGAAGTGTACATGTACCCGGGGCGATTTGAAGACCCCGGTGCCGGCAAACGCCTCGCTCAAATTATGCTTGATTCAATGCAAGCGGAGCGAGACATGGTGAAGGGTGACACCGGATCTCTCGCACTGATGCCGGGCCTGCGAATTGAAATTGACGAACATCCCTACGACCCAATCAACGAAGAATACATGGTGACGCGGGTTCGACTCCACGGCACCACCCCGCGTATGGGTCAGCAAAAAGGGGCCGAAAATCAAGCTCCGAAGTTTACCTGTGAATTTTGGGGTGTCCCGACAAGCACGGTAAAATACAGGCCTCCGCGTCTCAGCCGCGAAGTGATGATGCCCGGTGTTCAAAGCGCATTCACGACAGGTCCATCGGGCCAAGAAATTCACGTGGACGGGGCAGGTCAGGTGAAAGCGCAGTTCCACTGGGATCGTCTTGGGAAAAAAGACGACGAAAGCAGCCGGTGGATGCGAACAAGCCAGTTGCCGACCGGCGGCTCCATGTTTTTGCCACGTATGAAGTGGGAGGTTTCAATTCGGCATAACGAGGGTGACGCCGACAGACCGTATGTGATGGGTAGACTCTATAACGGTACAACGCCGCCTCCCTACGCGTTGCCCAAAGAATCGGCGAAAAGCTCCATTCAAACTGCCACAACCCCCGGCGGTGGCAGCTCCAACGAAATTAGAACAGGTGACTCAAAGGGTGCGGAAGAGATGTTCTTCAACGCATCCAAAGACATGTCGATTGAGGTGAAAAACAACATCACCGAAAGCGTCGGCAACGACATGACCCGCAAGATCGGGTCCAATCAAAAGAAAGACGTCACCGACAGCACAAGCGCCAACGTCGGCTCGAATCAGAAGATTCAGGTGAGCGGCAATCAGTCGATCAAAGTGGAAACATTTATGGTCGACGACATCGGCGGCAATTACGAACTCAAGATCGGCGGCAATCGCGACATGAAGATTGGCGGCGATCACAAGCGTGACGTGGGTGGCGCCAGCACGCTTGAAGTGGGCGGCATGATGATTGACCTGGTTGTTGGGTCGATCACCGACAAGACATTGGGCTCATTCACTCACGACGTCGGCAGCGCTCAACTGCTTATCACGGTGGGCAGTCACCAAGTGACCGTGGGTGGGAACCGCACTGAAAACACAGGCGCGGTGAAAATCATTGCCACGCGCGCCGGCAGAGGTGTGGATGTCGGCGGCAACATGACCACCAAAGTCATCGGCGCGATCGTCAATATCGCCAACGGAGATCGAGCCGAAAAAGCGGGTGGAATGTTCACCGAGGTGGCGGCGGGCGCACAGCTTGTAAAAGCGACCAACGTGACATTTGAGGCGACTGGAATGCTGGCAGTGGTGATGGGCGCCTCCACGCTCGTGATGTTGCCAGCGCTCGTGCTCATTGCGGGCATTTCGGCAAAACTCGACGGCAATACAGCCGACCTGGGCATTATCATCGACAACTGACGGGAGAACCGCCGTGGTCCGTACGATCATTACGAATTTGCAAATCGACGGTGCCGATGCCCATAAGGTGATCCGGTTTCAGGAAAGCCACAAGCTCGGCGTTCCGCCTTGGGTTGAGGTCGATTTCGCGCTGGCCGACTACCAAGAACTCGACAACATCATCGGTCGGGCGGCGGTGCTGAGTTACGGTTACGAAGGAGAAGAGCCGCGTCTGTTTGCAGGCGTTGTGGAGAGTGCCACTCTCAAAGGCTCGGGCCAAATGGGCATGGATGGGCGGCTCTACCGTTATGTAGCGCGCGTTGTGCCGAAAATGGCGCTGCTGGAACGCTCGGTGGACAGCCGCATTTTCCAAGAAATGGACGTGAAAGAGATTGTCACAAAAGTCTTGGAAAACCACAATATCTCGGGTGAAGCGGTGGAGTGGAAGATCACCGGCAGTTACCCGAAGCGTGAATATTGTGTGCAGTATCAAGAGAGCGGTTTGGCCTTTATTTCAAGACTTTTAGAAGAAGAAGGCATTTGGTACGTTTTTGAAGCCACCGACTCGGGTGAAGACAAAGTTATTTTCATGGACGACAGCACGGTGGCCGATCCAATCCCGGGTGATCCGGAGTTGATTGTGAAACCCCGGGCATCTATGGGAATTGACCAAGATGCGATTTATTACGTGGCTGACACGCGACGGGTGAGATCGGGCAAGTTTGTTTTGCGGGATTACAACTTTGAAAAGCCGCAACTCGATTTGACATCCACAGCCGAGGGGAAAGAACGCACCGACTTGGAGGTGTATGACTACCCTGGAATTTACCTGGAACCGGGTGAGGGAAAGAGGCTTGCTCAAACCCGCTTGGAAGCGGAACAGAGTTTCGCGAGCACGTTGCGCGTAAAGGCCGAGTGTATGCGGTTTTTCGCGGGCAAAAAGATCACCATTTTTGACAGCGAAACACTCGGCGGAAACGTGGACGGCGAGTGGTTTATTACCGGTCTTGAACATGAGTATGACGGTACGCGCGGCGACAGCGGCGGGTCTGACAGCGGCTTTCATTTAACTGCCACTCTCCTGCCCGGAGATGCGAAGTTTCGACCAACTCGCGCAACACCGATTCCTGTGATTTTGGGGCCTCAAACGGCGCGTGTTGTGGCGCCTGCCGGCTCGCCTGTTGAAACCATTCACACCGATAAACACGGCCGGGTGAAGGTGAAGTTTCACTGGGATCGGGTGGGGCCCAATGACGATAAGGCATCGTGCTGGATTCGAGTTCAGCAGTTGCAAACGTCGGGTTCAATGGTGATTCCGCGCGTTGAGTGGGAAGTGATTGTTGAGTTTTTTGAGGGCAATCCCGATAGGCCTTATGTGACAGGCCGTCTTTATAATGGCACTTACATGCCGCCTTACGCGCTGCCTGAAGGCAAAACGCGCACGTCGTTTCGAACCGCCTCAACCCCCGGCGGCGGCGGTATGAACGAAATTCGCTTTGAGGACAAGGCGGGTTCAGAAGAGATCATGATCCATGCGCAATACGACATGGTTCTCATGACTGCCAATAACAAGAAGGTGAATGTTGGCAACAACGAGACATCGTTTGTAAAAAACAACTCCTCCCTTGAAGTTGGCGCAAATCAAACAGTCAAGGTTACAAAAGGCGCCAAAACTGAGATTGGCGCGAGCCAAACAGTGACTGTCGGCGGAAACCGCAATGTGGAAGTCAACGCGGTGACCGGCATTACGGCCAAAGGCAATGCCACAATCAGTGTGGGTGGCAATCAGTTTGAGATGAACGGCAATCCGCTGGAGGCATTGCTGGATATCGCAGCTGCAAAAGCGGTTGAGTTTTTAACGGCCAAAGCCAATCAAGCGTTGGATAAAATTGAAGGGCATGTTCAAAACGCTGTGGATCAAGCGCTTGGGCCGGTAAACAACTTGGCCTCTCAGGCCAATCAAATTGGCCAGGCAATGCAGGCAGTGGCCAACGGTGATGTGTCGGCAATGGCAGGTATGGCTGCCAATGCGTCGGGTATTCCAGGTGCCAATCAAATGGTTGCGGCCATGGGCGGCGGAGGCCAGAGTCAAGGCGGTGCGCCCAATCCGTTGGCGGACGTTGCCGGTGCCTTGTCGCAACCGCAAAACATGGCCAACAGCGCTATTCAACAGGGCTCGGCCGCTGCGCGCGGTGCAGCTGCGGCTGGAATTCAACGCGGTGTTGGAGCTGCTCGAAATGCGTTGGGAGCGGCTTTGGGGCTTGATTCAGACGGTGGTGGCAGTGAGTCGCTCGCCAATGTGAGCGGGCCTGAAAACAACGTTGAAGGAGTGGACCAAACGGACCGAGCGAAGGGTCCGGGTCACTCCATTGCTGCCATTGCGGGGAGCCACACAGAGAAGATTGGCAGTATGAAAATTCGCGGAACGGTGCTCGAAATCGACACCGATGTGGCCGCGAATATGACTCAAACAGTGGGGCTGGCTCAGGCTGAAATTATTATCGGCGAGCGCGGTGAAAACGTTACCGGCAACAAAGACGAAAAGGCGTTGGGCCTTGTTGTGCTCAGCAAAGCCGGTGAAAGCGAAACGGTCGGCGGGTCTAAAACGCAAATGGTGGGCGGCCTTGTATACGACAAGCTCAAGGGTACACACTCCATTGAAGCGGGCGGACCTGCCACGTTTATTGGGGCTTTCCACAAGGTGGAGGCCAAAACAAAGATCACGTTCAAGTGCGGTGGCAGCTCCGTGGTTGTGGACGGATCGGGCTTTACCGTGAAGAGTCCGATCATCACGATCTTGGCTGCGAAGATTCAGCTCCCGAAGAAGGTGAGCGAGGTTTGAAGCACTTTGAGATCGGGGCTCGGCCGCCGATCCAGGTGAATGTGATAGCGTCGATCGGGTGCAGCGAGACGAGTCGGCAAATGCCGAGGCGATGATTGAAACGGTGGAGTCGGCTGAATCTGAAGAGGCCGAACGCCCGTCGATCTCACTGGAGGAGCTTGCTCTCGGTACGAGGGTACACCCCGCCGCGCCCGCCGCTGAACACGCGGCAACGCTGCAAGTGGCTCCGGGGCTGCGAACAGCGCGGGTAACCGCTGTCAGCGGACGTGAAGCTCTCGTGGTTTTTCGCGGTGGGCGCACCGAAATCAAAGCCGCTCTCTCGCCGGAAATGGACGCGGATTTGGTGGAGTACGCACTCGCTGAAAAAGAGAGCGTGCTCGTGGAAGTCGGCGAAGCGGGCGAGGTTTTCGTCGTGGGCCTCGTGCAAACGAAAAAGCCCTCTGAAGTACACGTGACCGGCGAAAAGGTGGTTGTGGAAGGTGGGCGAGAGGTGCTCATCCGCTCGGGTCGGGCGGCGCTTCGACTGCGCGAAGACGGTGACGTGGAGCTTGTTGGAAGCCGAATCAGCGCGGCCTCGCGCGGGCTGTTTAGAATTGTGGGGCGGATCCTGCGGCTGAATTAGTGTACACAAGCGCCGTGGTGTACACATGACAACGAGTGCGCGATGTGTACACTTGGCTATGCTGAAACTTGTGTACGCATTTACTCTTTTGCGGAGCCGGCAAATCCGTCTTCACGCTCGGCAAAGAGAATGTTGAACGTTGTGAGAGAGCCGTAACAGCCGGTGATGTATTGCTGAAGCTGCACCTTGTCGGTGTCGCTGAGTTGTTCGTGCGCGTTGATTTTTTGTTCGAGCACGCGGAGCTTGTCGCGGATGAGAACGATCTTGTGAAAGAAGGCGTCGAGGGGAACGCGCTTTTCTTGAGTGCCCGCTTTTCCAGGCGTGATCACAAGTTCACCCCCGACGAAACGCGACGCCATGGGAACGTTCGAAACGCCGAGTTCTTCGGCAAGGACGTCGCGGAGGACTCGGCGAAATTCTTCGATGTCCATGTCGATGTCGATCTCCTGGGGCAAAGGCACACTGTTTGGAATCGCGGGTAACGATGCCGAACGTTCGGACGGTTGTCGGGGTGAGCCGCCGCGTCGAGGCTCACCGGCCGCCCGCGGGCGTGGGCCGGGTGCGGCCGCACCTTTGGGTCGGTAGCGCGAACAGGTGGATGTGGCTGAAACCGGAGGCGGAAACACCTCGAGCGCACACTCGCCGATCTTGCCGCGGGCCACATCGATTCGTGCCCGCGTGAAGGCGGCGCAGCTGCCGCAGCGCCCTTCGAATTCGCTCACAAGGGGACACTACCCCGATTTTTAGGGAGTTCGCCAGGCGGTAGGCGTTGTTTGGGCGGCGCGTCCCGTAGTTGCTTTTTGTGGCAAATGTCGGCGGAGGCAGTTGCGGTTGGGCCAACAAACAGCGACGATCCGAGACTCTTATTGTTCGGCGGCTTTTCGTCGAACGTTTGGACACTATAGGCCGCGCGGCGGTTTGGGTGCCTTTGCCTGGCGAGGAGCCATGTCGAAACTGAGAACCCTGATTGTTCTGCTCGCGTCGTTCCTCGTGACGTTCGCGTTTGCGAAAGAAGCGAGTGCGACGCATTTCCGATACGGAAATATCACTTACACAATTTCCGACCCGGTGAACGCGCCGACAACGGTGCGTTTCGATGTCGTGGTGGCGTGGCGCCAAGCCTACGTCGACTGCACGTCGTTGGTGTTCGGTGACGGTCAGACAAACCCTTGCACCACCGGCAGCAAGATCGGCGAGGGTGTGGACGTTTTAGGCGAGCAGTACCAAGTCCAGCGCTATTCGGTCACGCACACGTACCCGTCAAAAGCGGTGTACGAGGCCTATTTTACAAGCTGTTGCCGCATTTCGTCTCTGACCGACGTCGGACAACACGATCAGAGCTTTCGAGTCTGGGCAAAGGTGGATCTCACGAATGGCAACACCGGCAATGCGGTGTCGGCCGTGCCACCGATCTTCCAGCTTCAAACGGGCGGCGTTCGAACGATCGACATTCCGGCCGCGGATCCCGACGGTCAGGCGGTGACTTGTCGGTTTGGAACACCGGGCGAAACCAGCACGCCCACGATGCCGGCACCCATTCCGGGCGGCGTGCTTCCGACGATCACGACCACGCCGACGGGGTGCCAAATCCAATGGAACTTGGCGACAGGCGCGGCAAACCAAAAGTACGCATTGAGCGTGGTGCTCGAATCGATGAACGGGCCGACGAAGAGTGAGTCGGTGCTCGACTTCATCGTCGAATTTGTTGCAGCGCCGCCACCGACCTGTTCGGGCGGCGGGCTCTACACTGTGGATCTGGGCACGTTTTTCTCAAAGCCGGTGGTGGGTACCAACATCGGCGGCGGGAACTTGAAGATGACGAGCATCGGCACGTTCGGAAATATCAATCCGGTGCCGGGCACAACGCAGGCGAGTCCGTTCACAACGACGTATTCGATCGCTCCGTCGATCGGTGATGCCGGCGTTCAGTTCATGACGATTGTGTACGCAAACCAACAAAACTTGAGCGGCTTCTGTACGCTCATCATCAAGGTTCCGCAGTGTCCGTGGTTTGCGCAGGCCTGCTCGGCGGGCATAGGCGGATGCCAAACAAACGGCTTTAAGTACTGCATCAACGGGATGGAAGCGTGCAGCGCTGTTGCCGGTCAGCCGCAGGCCGAAAAATGCGACATGATCGACAACAACTGCGACGGCGTTGTCGACGAAGGCAATCCCGAAACGGGACTGCCGTGCATGTCGAGCGTGCCGGGCATTTGCGGTCCGGGAAGCACGGTGTGCAACTCGGGAACGTTGCAGTGCATCCCAACAATCCCACCGGGCTCGGTTGCAGAAGCGTGCGACGGGGTCGATCAGGACTGCGACGGCGTGATCGACAACGGCTTCGGTATTGGGATGATGTGCATCGAAGGCGACGGTCAATGCACCGCCGCGGGCAAGGTTGTCTGCGACGGCGTGGGCGGCACCACCTGCGATGCCGAACCGGCAACTCCAACGGGCGAAGTTTGCGACGGCAAAGACAATGACTGCGACTTGTCGATCGACGAAGACTTCCCGCTCGGAACGCCGTGCACAAGCGGCGTGGGCGCGTGCCAGACGGCGGGCGTGATTGAATGCGACGGGGCCGGCGGCACGAAGTGCAGCGCGGTTCCGACAATGCCTGGCACCGAGGTGTGTGGCAACAACATCGACGAGGACTGCGACGGCGCGGTGAACAACGCGTGCGCCGATTCGGACAGTGACGGGCTTTACGACGAGGAGGAACTCGCGGCGGGTACCAACCCGGCCGATGCGGACTCCGACGACGACGGCGTGATCGATGGAGACGAGCCGAGCTGGAGCGACGACTCGGACGGCGACGGGCTCATCAACGCGCTCGATCCGGACAGCGACAACGACGGTCTGTTCGACGGAACGGAGCTGGGACTCGGCTGCGACGGCCCGGGGACGAATGCGGGCGCGGGCGATTGCATCGCCGACGCGGATCCCGCAACGACGACGGATCCGCTCGACGGCGATTCGGACGACGGCGGTGGGATCGACGGTTCTGAAGACGGCAACCTCAACGGCAAAGTCGATGGAACCGAAACGAACCCCGACAACAACACCGACGACGGTCAGATCGCGGACGCGGATTCCGACGGACTGAGCAACGATCTCGAAATCACGCTCGGATCAAACCCGAACGACGCGGACAGCGACGACGACGGTCTTCTCGACGGCGACGAGCGCAATCCGTCGTCGGACACCGACGGCGACGGCCTCGTGAACGTTGTCGACGTGGACAGCGACAACGATGCGCTGTTTGACGGCACCGAGATGGGTCAAGGCTGTGATCATCCCGACACGCAGGACAAGAAACATTGCAAGTTCGACGGCGATCCATCGACGACGACAAGTGTACTCTTGGCCGATACGGATCACGGCGGAATCAAGGACGGATCCGAAGACACAAATCTGAACGGCGTGGTGGGCTCGAAGGATACGGATCCGAATGATCCGTCGGACGACGGGCAGCTTGCCGACTCGGACAACGACGGGCTCGCCGACGAACTCGAAGCGTTCCTCGGTTCGAACCCGCTCGACAAAGACAGCGACGACGACGGCGTGCTCGACGGTGACGAAGCCAACCCGTCCGACGACGCCGACGGCGACGGTCAGATCAATGTGATGGACTTCGACTCGGACGGCGACGGGATCTTCGACGGCACGGAGTTGGGTCTCGATTGCTTGGAACCGGACACCGATGCCACGCAATCGCATTGCCTCGCCGACGGCGACGGCGGCCAAACCAAGACGAACCCGTTGCTCGACGACTCCGACAAGGGCGGCACGAACGACGGGCTCGAAGACCTGAATCACAACGGTGTTGTGGACTCGGGCGAAACCGATCCGACGAATCCGGCAGACGACATCACGATCGAGTGCATGGCGGATGACCAGTGCGACACGGGCGAAGTTTGCGACGATCTGCAATGCGTGAGCGGCTGCCGGGGCACCGATCCCAAGTGCCCAGATGGTCAGGTGTGTACATCCACCGATGAAACAATCGGCGAATGTGTACCCGACGGCAGCGGCGGCTCGGGCGGCGGCGGCGGCGCAGGCGGCGACGGGATTGTTCCCGGCGGCGGTTGCGCGTGCCGCGTGTCCAGCGACTCAAACGACGACAGCGCCCTCGGGGCACTCGCCTTCCTCGGTCTTGCGTTGATCGCGGCCAATCGCCGACGACGCTGACACCCGCGAATCCGCGGTAGCATGAGGGGGCACTTCCGAAGGAAGTGGCCCCTCATGCGCAAGTCCTCCAATAAACAAGCCCTTTCAAAATCTGCGGCACCCATCGGCGACGGCGAAGGGGCGCCGGCGGTGACGCCCGGCGGCCCGGCGACCCGGCGGCGGTGGATCGCGGACAACGCTCTCGACCTCGTGGGCGGCACGCCGCTCGTGCGTCTCCATCGGCTGTCACCCAAAAACGGCGGGGTGATTCACGCCAAGGTGGAGCTGATGAGTCCGGGGGGCAGCGTGAAAGATCGCGCGGCGCTTCGAATGGTGGAGGCCGCCGAAGCTCGGGGTGAATTGCGCGCGGGCGCCACGATTGTGGAAGCGACGAGCGGGAACACCGGCATTAGTTTGGCGATGATCGCGGCGGTGCGCGGCTATCGATGCGTTGTGGTGATGCCCGAGGATATGAGCGTGGAGCGACGGCACATTCTCCGCGCGTTCGGCGCGGAGATTGTGCTGACGCCGCAAAACCTGGGGATGGCGGGCGCCGTTCGTCGAGCGAACGATCTCGTTCGCTCGACGAACGGCGCCTGGATGAGTCGCCAATTCGAAAACGCTGCGAATCCCGAGGCGCACGCGATCGGCACGGCATTGGAGATTTTGGATCAGACGGGGGGTTCAATCGCCGCGTTTGTGGCAGGGGTTGGGACGGGGGGGACGCTCTCGGGGTGTGGGCGTACACTTCGCGAGCACCTTGGGAAAGAGGTGCGGCTTATCGCTGTGGAGCCTGAAAAGAGCGCGGTGCTTTCGGGCAGGGAGCCGGGCTCGCACAGCATTCAAGGGTTGGGGGCGGGGTTCATTCCGAAGATTTTGGATCGGTCGCTGATTGATGAAGTGGTGACGGTGAGCGACGCGGCGGCGGAGCGCATGGCGAGGCGGATCGCACGCGAAGAGGGCCTGCTCGTGGGGCCGAGCGCCGGCGCAAATGTGGCCGCGGCGGCGGAGGTTGCGAAGCGGATCAAGGGGACGATTGTGACGATCTTGTGTGACTCGGGGGAGCGGTACCTGAACGCGGCGCCCTGACGCGGGAGCGAGTTCGCGGCGCGCTGCAAGTGGCCCCCCACGCGAGCCGGAGGCCGCGTTTGGGGGGCCCGCGCGACCGGAACGGGCGCGCGCCGGGGGGCATTGTGTACGCATGATGGGCGAATTGGGCTCGCGGCGCAGATGCGTACACTTGGCCAACGAATTGGGCTCGCGGCGGTTAGTGTGTACGCATGATTGTGTACGCAGGAGGGTATTGAGGCGATGTGTACACGTCGACGGTGACCATCGACGGGTGACTTTGTTGAGGGGTGAGCGCTCGGTGATGGGGAGCGCACAACCGCGGTGGCGTTGTGCCGCGGTGGGTAGTGCCCAGGGACGGAATCGAACCAGCGACACGGGGATTTTCAGTCCCCTGCTCTACCAACTGAGCTACCTGGGCGCCCGACTTGCTTCGAAGCCGGCCCTCGCTCTGTGAACGAGGGGCGCGGAAATTATACCAACACGTTTTGATAGGCAAGCGGTCTTCATCGGACGCCGTTTTCAACCGAAAGAACGAGCCTTGTTGCGCGCGAAAGCCACGAAAGGCGCATGAGGCCCATGAGCGCGAGAGCGGTTTGGTGGATGAGGGCGGTGGCCCAAACGGCGGCGGATGTTCGGTAGCCGACGCGAACGCCGAGCCAAACGGAAAAGGCGAAAATGCCGAGCGCGAGGACGGTTCGCCATGTGTACGCACCAAGTGTACGCAATGAGTGTTTTTGAGCGGTGCGGAGGGCGGCGCGAAGTGCTCCGTAGGTGCGATGGCCAACGGCGGCGGCTGCAACACGTGCGAGGTCGTGAAGGATGCCGACAAGCGCGATCACCAGCAGGAGAACGCCGAAAACGATGTAGCGGGCGATGTCGCTGCCGGGTGGAGTGGGCTCCGAAGCGCGTGCGATGGCCATGCCGGGGATCCACACGAGGGCGCCCGAAACACCCGCGGCGAGGGCGGCAACAATCGCGATGAAGATGAGGGTTGGGAAGGTGCGAAACGCTCGGGCAACGGCCCACGAAGGACGCGCTCGGCCGGGTGTACCCAAGAGGGCAAGGCAGAAGCCGATGACGAGAAATGAGAGAAAAAATGCGGCGACAGCGAGCACCATCCAAGCGGTGGAAACAGCGGGCATTGCGTCGCGAAGGTGGCGCGCGGCCTCAATCAGCATGAGTGCGCCGGGATCGAACAGTTCTGCATCGCCGCGTGGGTATTTGCCGGTGGTTGTGCCAATGGCCGATGCGAGCGGCGCTGAAAAAGCGAAGCTGAAAAGGGCGGTGAATGAAAGGTACACACCGATCGCCCACGGGCGTTGAAACACCGTCGGTGGTTCGCGTTGCGTACTCACGGAACGATGCCTCGCAGAAAAGCTCCGAAGACGAATGAGCCGCCTTCAAACGCGCGCCATGGGAAGGTGCGGCCGTTGGAAGAAACGGCGTTGTTGGTGAGATCTTCGTCGAGGTGTACACGATGTTGCGGGTCGATCACGGCGGCGACAAGTGGGGTTTCGCCTTCGTACGGGAGAAGGGCGGCGGCCTTCTGTGCGTCCCACCGAACAAGCGTTGTGGTGCCGTCTTCGGCGATGAGAAGAACGTCGGTGGGGAAGCGAAGTGTGCCGCGGCGTCGAACAAGAACGTGTCCGATGTAGCCGGGTTTGTCGTCGCTCCGGCGCCAGCTGTCGATGTCTTCGGCAACGAGGTCGATGGTCGATGGTTCGCTGAAGGCGGTGCGAACGGCGTCGCCCGCTTCGGGGCCGAGCGAGTCACGCATGGAGGCGAAAAAGTCATCGGCGGTGGGGTGTGAAAATCGGTAGCGACGGGCGTATTTTCCAACAGCGCGGCGCACGGGATCGTGACCGAAAACGTTGCCGAGAGTACGCATGGTGGCGGCGGAACGTGAGTACACAAGGGAGCCGTAGTCGCGACCGGCCACAAATTGCAGCACCGTCGGAAACGCGGGCGTTCTGCGCAGATTCAAGCGCGCCGGCTCGGTAGATTGCGGGCATTCCAACGCGCAGGCCGAAGAGTTCGGCGGCGGATGCGTCGGGCCATTTGGCTTCACACGCTTCCATTTCGGCGTAGGAGGTGAGGCCTTCATCGAGGAAGGGAAAGCGGTGTTCGTTGGATCCGACGAGGCCGTAAAACCACTGATGGGCGAGTTCGTGCAAGGTTAAGATCACGCGCTCCCGCGTTTGGATGATGCCGCTCGTGCGCCACGATCCGCCGGTGGTGATGAGCGTTGGGTACTCCATGCCGCCCGCTTCTTCCGCTCCGTTCGGCGGGTGAACAATGGTGAGCGTATTGTAAGGGTACACACCGAACGCGGCGCCCATGTAGCCGAGGCCGAACTTGACGGCGTCGATCTCGATGCGCGCGGCTTCGTCGTATCCGGGCGGGTAAAGGCAGATGATTTTTACGCCGTTTGCCGTTTTGTCTTCGAGCGTTTGAAACTTGTCCCACGCGGAAAACGCAAAGTCGTGCACGTCGGTTGCGGTGAAGCGGCGAACGGTGTTGAGCGGCGCTTCTTGTGTACTCTTTGGTGTTTCAGGCGGAGCGGAGGCCGATTCTGTTGCGCTGGGCGCGGCGGTTGGTGCGGGAGCAACTTGAGAAGGCGGCGCTGTTATTTGTGAAGCGAGTGAGCCGACGGCTCCGACAACGAACGACGACGGGGCACTGACGGTGACGTCGTACGTGCCGTAGTCGGCGTAAAACTCGCTCATTCTGTGAAACGGGAAGTGGGCCCAGGTGCCGTCGGGTTCGAGGCGCGCGAGTTTTGGAAACCACTGCGCGACCATGTGAAAACTGCCCAAATATCCCGTGCGAATGGTGACGGTGGGCAGGTGCGACGTCCACGACATGTCGACCGTGAGCGACTCGCCGGGCTCCACGGGGCGCGGCAACACGATCTCAATGTCGGTGGCATCGTCGGGATCGCCGGGAGTGTGCGCGTCTTTTTGCCAAAGATCGCGGTCAAACTCGCGTACGAAAAAACGATCGACTTCGATGCGGCCGGGGCTGTTGAGTGGGTCACCGCGAAAACCGCTTACGGGAACACGCCAAAAGGCGGTGCGCTCGTTTTTAAAGGCGTTGAGGTAGAGGTGTACATAAAGTCGATCGGTGGCGACGCGTGCGGTGTTGCGCCACGAGATCGAGCCCGATCCGCGTACGGTGTGCGTTTCGGGAAAAAGCTCAGCGGACAATGTGTACGCAACGGCGCGGTCGGAGGTGGACCGCATTTCAGGTTCGGTGGGGGCGGCGGGATCGGTTGGTGGGGCGGGTGCGTCGGCGGCGGCCGATGGAGCGGGTGTGCTGGAGACATCGGGCGGAGCGGACGAAGATGGTTGAGTGTCGGGAGTGGGCACGGCGCGCGCACGGCCGCCGACGGCGGTGATCGCGGTTGCGGTGAGTACAACTCCGATCGCGGTGAGTACACCTCGCCCTCCCGTTCCACCTTTTTCGGGTCGCAACCGGAACCAAACGTTCGGCGGGCGGAACGGGTGACCTTCACCGTCGTGGAACCATTTCGAGAACGCCCTCTTGCACAAGTTCGTAAAGAAGGCGCACGGCGTCGAGCTTGGGCATGGCGGAGACGTCGACGATTTCATCAACGGTGCTCATTCCATCGACGCACGAAAGCAGAAAGCCCGCGCGGTGATCCAGCGAGAGGCCGGTGAGCGCTCCGCGATGCATGGCAAGGCGCGGAACGTGATCGTCGGCACCGAGCCGTTCAAGATAACGTGTACACAATTCTTCGCGGCATCGCTTTGTGTACGCAACGACCGATGGGTTGTTTGGATGTTCTTCGAGCGCGGCCTCGGCCATAACAAGGGCGCGGCCGTAGTCTTTTGCAGAGAAACGAGCCTCAATGCCGGCGATCAGGACGCTCACAGCGTCGCTTGCGGTTGGGGGTGTCGACCGAGGAACCGGCGCGGGTGTGGCCGAACGCGCGGCAACACCGCCGACGGCGGCACCGAAACGTTTGGAGTCGACCGAGCCGAAAGGCGGCGAGATCGCGGGCTCACTGATGGGCGGCGACATGAGGGACGGTGAGATCGCCGGGTCGCTGATGGGCGCGGATCGAGGCGGTACGGACGCGGGTTCATCGAGATCGCCGAATGCAAACACCGCGGGCAGGTCGTCGAAATCGAGCGAGGAAGGGATGCGGTCGCGCGCGCCTTCCGGCGGGAGAGCGGCCGTTGCGCGAACGGCGGCGTGCGGAGCCGCGGGGGCGTTTTTTGGGGCGGCACGCGGAGCGGGGAACGGAGCGGGCGTGGGTGCGCGAACCGCCGGGCGTGCGATCACGGGTGCCGCGGGCGGAGGTGTACGCGGAGCAGGTTGGGGCGCCGCAAACGGAGCGGGTGTAGACGCACGAACCGGCGAACGGGCCGGAGCTACCGGGGGAGGTGTACGCGGAGCAGGTCGGGGCGCCGCAAATGGAGCCGGTGTGGGAGCGCGGACCGGCGACCGAGTAACCCCGGAAGCCTGAGGATTGGTTGCAGATGGGCGGGCCGCCGCAAACGGCACGGGAGTGATGGATCTTGGAACGATGCGCGACGGCTGAGGTGCGGGCTGCGTACGCACCGCTTCAGATTGTGTACGCATCTGCGTTGGTTGTGTACGCACGGGCCCGGGAGACGCGGCGCGCGTGGACGACGTTGCCGGAATGGGTGCACGCGGGGTGGGCTCACTCTGGCGAACCGGACGCGTAAAGACGGCGGCTTCGACTTCGATCAGCGGCGTGGGACGGTCACCTTCGTTCTCGACATCTTCGAGCAGGGCCGCCTCGGCCATCATTTTGGCAACGTGGTCATCCATGCCGGTGGGCGGCGGCAACGTCACGCGATCGGTGTCGCCGAACTCGTCCGTGAGATCGAACGGATCTTGTTCAATGCGCAGCACGGCATGCGCGAGCATTTCGTCGCGCGAATCGCCGGTGGTCTTTCGCTTGGCGGGCGGACCATGGAGTTCCATCTCCCAGTTTGGATCCGGGGCAGGTGGTGACGGCCGCTTCGGCGAAGAAGACATGGATTGCTCTGACGTACCTCAGCCGTTTGGACGCGCCACAACACCTTTGAACATGCGATGGGTTCTCGCGAGACTCTCCATTTGTTCTTTCACTGCGGCTGCATCTTTCTTGCCGATCGCCTGCCGAACGCGATCCAAAATGGTGCGCGCCTTGCTGATGGCGTCGCGACCGAAATCGCTGGCCGCAACAATGTGCTCCACCTGCGGGAACATGCGCTCGATCTCGGTGATGAGCTTCTCGGCTTCTTGACGTGCGCCTTCAAACGCATCGCTTGCACGCCGGTCGACCAAATACTCTTTGGCGGCTTCCATCATCTGGCCGACTTCTTCTTTGGTGAGCCCGCTCGACGCGGTGACCTGAATGGACTGTTGCTGGCCGGTTTCAAGGTCGCGGGCGCTGACCGACACAATGCCGTCGCTGTTGATCTCGAACGTAACTTCGATTTCAACCTGACCTTTGGGAGCGCGGCGCAACCCCGTGAGGATGAACTCACCGAGCAGTTCATTTTCAGCGGCGTTTTGTGATTCACCCTGCATGACGAGGATTTTCACGGCTGTTTGGTTGTCGCGGCTCGTGGTGAAAATCTTGGAGCGGCTCGTGGGAACCGTTGTGTTTTGAGGGATCAGTTCTTCAAAGTTGGATCCGTACGTCATGATGCCGAGCGCGTGCGGCGTGACGTCGAGCAGGATCATTTGTTTTGAATCGTCGATGAGCGCGGCGCCCTGGATCGCAGCTCCCAACGCAACAACCTCGTCCGGGTGTACACCTTTGTTGGGCGGGCGACCGAAGAAGTCTTGCACCGACTCTTGAACTTTGGGCATGCGGGTCATGCCGCCGACGAGCACCACGTCGTCGATTTCATCGCGTTCAAGGCGCGCGTCTTCGAGGGTTTGTTTGCAAATATCAATGCAGCGCTCGACCAGGTCTTCACACAAACCTTCAAGCGTTGTTCGCGAGATTGTGCGTTGCAGGTGGAGAGCTTCGTTCCGCGAGCTGGAGATGATGAAGGGAAGGTTTACTTCCGTTTCGTTTTGGCTCGACAGTTCACACTTGGCTTTTTCGGCCGCGTCTTTAAGGCGTTGGAGCGCCATTCGATCTTGGCGGAGGTCAACGCCGTATTGATCTTTAAACCCCTGCACGAGCCAATCGATGATGCGGGCATCGAAATCTTCACCGCCCAAGAAGGTGTCACCCGCTGTTGCGATGACGCGAAACACGCCGCCTGAACCGATTTCGAGAACCGAGATGTCAAACGTTCCTCCGCCGAGATCGAAGACGGCGATCGTTTTTTCTTCTGTCTTGCCGTAGCCATAGGCGAGCGCGGCGGCCGTTGGTTCGTTGATAATTCGAATGACATCAAGCCCCGCGATCTGACCTGCGTCTTTGGTGGCCTGGCGTTGGTTGTCGTTGAAGTACGCGGGTACGGTGATGACCGCTTTGCTGATGGGTTCGGAGAGGTAGTCCTCGGCGAAGAGCTTCATCTCTTGAAGCACCATCGCGCTGATCTCCGGCACGCTGTACGTCTTGTCGCGAAGGTGAATGCGAACGTCGCCGTGAGGCCCTTCTACAATTTTGTATGCGGCCGTTAAAATCGCGTTTTTTACCTGCGGTGACGACCACTTTCGGCCGATGAGGCGCTTGGCGGCGTGCACCGTATTTTCGGCGTTGGTGATGGCCTGGCGCTTGGCGATGTGGCCCACCAACCGTTTTCCCGCCTCGGTGATCGCCACCATGGACGGCGTTGTTTTGTAGCCTCCCCTGTTGGGAATAACCGTCGGTACACTTTCCTCTACGATCGCAACGCACGAGTTTGTGGTGCCGAGGTCGATTCCAATCACGCGCTCCATGAATGTGTTCGCTCCAGGTTAGGCGGGAAAAACATTGGCGATCCTAGCCGAGTTTCTGTAGGCGGTGGGCCTGCTCGCGAAGTTCATTCGCGGTGGCCTTGTGTTGCGCATCGAGTGGGCCGACGGCCAGCGCCCGATCGAGTTCTGCAATGGCGCTCACCGCAAAACCCGCCGCAATGAAGGCGCGGGCCAGCGTGATATGGCACTCTGGATTTTTCGGGTCCAATTCAACGGCGCGACGAGCGTATTCAATTGCTCTGCGAGCACTTCCGCCGGCGCGCACTGTGGCATTGGCAGCGCGCTCGTGCGCAACCGCATCATCCGGGCGGCCTTCAGCGGCGCGCGTGTAGCTCAGGGACGCTTCTGCCCAGCGCCCTTCGCGCTCTTCGTACGCCGCCTGCTTGAGATATCCCGCGGCAAGGGCGGAGGCTGCGAGACGTTGAACTTCTTCGCAGCGGTTTTGAAGTTCAACGTCTTCGGGGGCGAGATGCGCAGCAACACGGTACGCATTTGCCGCTTTTGCGTAGTCGTTTTGAACGATCGCTTCTTCAGCGTTGCGCCGGTAAGTTGCAATTCGAGATCGCAGCGCCTCGGCTTTTGCAGCCTCAAATCGCACGCGAAGCGCTTCAGCTGCGGCGCGTTTGGCCTCCGGCGAGTCGTTCACTTGAACGGGCGGCGGCGGGGGTGTCGACTCCATTTTCGGCCTTGGACCGAGCCTTCCGATGTTTCCACCGGCGAGTTTGCGAGCCAAGATCGCGCGACGTTCGTCAATTGAAAGCGGCGCTCGCGAAGAGGGAACCGGCGCTTGAAGGGGAGCGGGCGCAATGGCGCGGGCTGTTTGTTCAATTTGCTCAACAACCGCGCGCGCCTCGGCGTCGGCATGGGAAAGCGCGTCGGCAATGGACCTATTTTGCAGCGTTTGTTCGAGGTAAGAATCGTATTCGGCGCGACGCTGCCTGCTCGTGAGCACGTCGTGCGCAAGGGTGAGGCGCGTGAAAATCGCCTCGATCTTGGGCTTGAACGTGCCGAGGTTTTTTCGAAAATAGCTGTCGGGGTGAAACTCCGGCGCAAGCTTGTAATACGCGCCTTTGATCACCTTTTTCTCGGAGACTTCTGGGACGCCCAGCAGCTCGTAATAACTCACGTCATCGAGCCGGGCGTAGAGATCAAAGATGCGGCGCTTCCGTTCCAGATCGAGGTCGACCTCTTCGAGGAGTTCAGGAGGGTCGTGGAGCGAAGGCGGTCGAAGCGAAGAAGGCGCCATGATCGAAAGGTCGGGGGCGCGCAGCTTACCACTAATGCCGGGTTGAAACGGTCCATGGCGCAAAAGGGGTGACCCGGCGCCGGTCTCGCGGGTAAAGGGGTACCACCGGGTGTTTTTGACGCGCTGCGTGGCGAAAAAAGCTTGTTTTTGCCGTGGTCCAACATCCATTCGAGTGCCGTGTCCGGTGCGCTCGGTGTAAGAAGCCGCGCGTGGAGAAACTTGGATTTGAGATTGTCGGCTCCGGTCACTTCGTTCCGGGGGAGCCGGTGAAAAACGAGCAACTGGCGCGGGTGATGAGCACCTCGGATGAGTGGATATACCCACGATCCGGTATCAAGCAGCGACACTACGCACCCGATGGAGTGGGCGTTTCAGACTTGGCATGTGAAGCGGCCAAACGAGCGATTGAGTCGGCGAACATCGACGCGGCCGAGATTGATTACATTGTTTTTGCCACCATGACGCCCGACTATGTGTTTCCGGGCCCGGGGGCGTTGCTCGGCGCAAAGCTTGGAATACCCGGAGTGCCCGCATTGGATATTCGGCAGCAATGCGCGGCGATGTTGTTTGGATTGCAAACAATTGCGGGGCTCATTCAAACCGGGGCAGC
Organism: Polyangiaceae bacterium; assembly: GCA_016712345.1. Lineage (GTDB taxonomy): Bacteria > Myxococcota_A > Polyangia > Polyangiales > Polyangiaceae > JADJRH01. The sequence goes on along the minus strand of JADJRH010000001.1, from coordinate 3,498,675 downwards.
AAAAACAATACTCTTCGTGGGCGCAGAAGCTCATGCGGGGTTTATGCCCTGGGAAGATTGGGGCGCGCTGCACCCTGAAAATGGGCGTTTGGCAACTCCCGAGGCCCGCGCCCGAGCCGATAAACACAGGCATTTGGCGGTATTGTTCGGCGACGGCGCCGGCGCATTGATTGTTCGCGCAACGAACCGCGATGCGGGGCTTCAAGGCATTAAAATTTGTTCCGACGGCCGTTATGCCGAGCTTTTATATGTGCCGGGCGGCGGCTTTCGCAAAAGGCCGTATTGGGGGCCTGAGTGTTATCATGGCGACGCTCATATTCCACGGATGGATGGCAAAGAACTCTTTAAGTTTGCCGTCACCAAACTGCCAAAAACCGCTCGGGAGTTGTGCTCCAAACATCATGTTTCAATAGCCAACATCGATGTGTTTCTGGCGCATCAAGCCAATCAGCGTATTAACGAATACATCCGCAAAGACTTGGGTGTTCCCACATCGAAGTTGCCGTCGAATATTGAGCGATTTGGCAATACGAGCGGGGCGACAATTCCCATTCTAATTGACGAAGAAATGTCTGCCGGGCGTGTGAAAAAAGGCCAACTTGCAATGGTGCTTGCGCTCGGAACAGGCATTCATTGGGGTGCTGCTCTTTGGAGGTTATAAAGCGTTATGCCTTCCGTTCCCAAACCGCACGAGTTTGCATGTTCACTCACCTGGACGGGTGCCGCCGCGGGCCCAACAGTCAACTACCGTTCTTACTCTCGGTCGCTTCAGGTGGAAATGGTTGGAAAACCGGCCCTCGCAATGAGCGCGGCACCTCCATTTTTGGGCGACAGTGCCACTCACAATCCTGAAGATTTGCTGATTGCAGCTCTGTCGGCGTGTCATTGCCTTTCGTATTTGGCGCTCGCTGCCAGGGCGGGAATATCGGTGGTTGCCTATTCTGACAACGCCACTGCAACCATGGAGTATGTGGGTAAAACGTATCGCTTTACCAAAGCACTCCTTCGGCCGCGTGTGGTTGTGAAGGTGGGGACGGATCTATCAAAAGCGCATGAGCTTCATCATGAAGCCCATGCGGCGTGTTTTATCGCTCAAAGCATGAACTTTGAGGTGGCCAATCAGCCCGAGATTGTTGTTGAAGAGGTGGCGGGTAATACTTGAAACGTGAGTTGAGGAGTGCGTTTGCGGGTGATGGCCGCCGCCGCTTCACTCCTTGATAAATCGGGCGCCCACACCACGTCACGAACCCCGATATGCATAAGCATGTCGTCGGTGAGAGACGCGAGGGCATCAAATGCTCCAGTTGTGTCGCGACTATTCGATATTGTCCGCGTCACCGGCAGGCGCCTTATCGCCGGTCCCCACTTTGGGCCTTTTGCGCGGCTTTTCAGGCGGGAGTGGCTCATCGGACCTGGGCGCGGCGAGCGAATCGCGTTCAACAACAGCGCCCCACTCCCACCCAAAAAAACCGGGGTGAACGGTAACTGTCAGTCCATCACCCACGCGAACAGCCCTGTGTAAGTCGGCGTTGACCGACAACTCCAGTTCTTTTGCGTCGGCTCGCCAGGAAGGGACAACAAGAAACCACTCATTGGTATTGCCACTCTTGCGACTCGTCCCGGTGTCTTTGGCTGTTATTTTAACGCTTTGAACAGCCAAGTCGGCGTCGTCGAGAAGGCGATTTGCCGCATCGAGACCGCCCACGCCGAGGGTTGCAAGCACCACAAATACAGCCAATACAAGTGGCAAGTCTGTTGACATGTTGCGACGTTTCAACTGCCAACGAAGACCCAGGTAAAACAGGACAAATGCCGCCGCACCCGCCAAAACGCCGGGCAGCATGAAGGGCAGTGGCAACAGAGGTCGAGGCAAAGGCCGAATGACCGCGCCCGGTTCATCAAGCGTGCCGGGAGCAAGGGCTGCGGTGCCGAGAATGCCAATCACCACAATGGCGGCGGTGATCACGCGCCCAGCCTGGGGGCGTTTGGTGAGACTCGACGCATCGACCCGCGGAACATTGGCCACCATCACAGCGAGGTTGTCTGCCACGTGACCCAGATTAACAGCATTGAAGTGCGCTTCGGTTGGACTCGGCAGTTCGGCGCAAATGGCCCTGTCTTCAAAGCGCAGAGTGAGACCGCTGTTCAGAATTTCGAGCGCAGCCTGCCGAGCTTCTTTGGAGCCGAATGTTTGGGCAATGACATCATCCGAAAGGTCGGCCTCCATGACCACCGCTTTGTCAAACGCCGCGTCGTTTGTCCGAACGTCGAATCGAAGGGCAAACATTGAGTTTACCCGATCAAGCGCGGTTACCAAACGAACGGCTATTGGAGCGTATACAAGCCGCTTTCGTACCCGGGCCAATACGTTTTGTTTTCGATCGGAAATGGGTGCCTCGTCCTCGGTGCCTCTCAGAACAAGCATTGTCGGCGAGCCGTGGAGAAGCGAAAACTCAATCAGGGCGTGGCCACGGGGGATTTGAAACGCTTCGGTTTGGCCTCCGTCGCGACTCTCCACCCGACCCGCCGAGTTGAGGGACGCGGCGAGTTTCTCAAAGGGTGTTGCGGGCGCTTTCGTTTCGGCCATGCCGTGTTTTTCACCCCCGAGGATTTAACTGCTTTTGAAGCCATCCAGCACTTCAAGCGCCAATTCATACCTGCCGAGAGGCGGCATAAGATAGGCACCCTGCACGCGATCACGCACCGAAAAGAGCATTTCGCGCGCGATCTTTACTCCCTCTTTGCGGGCTTCAGCCCCACCGGGAACTCGGCGCATGCGTTCGCGAATATGTTCAGGGATGCTCATTCCTGGAACTTCGTTGTGCAAAAATTCGGCGTTTTTATAAGAAACGAGCGGCAACACACCCACCATGACAGGCATGTTGAGATGGGCAATTCGCGAGAGGACTCTTTCAAGAACCTCTTGTTGGAATACTGGTTGTGTCATAACCAAGTCGGCGCCCGCGGCGCGCTTGAGTTCGAGCCTGCGCAACTCGCGATCGAGGTCGGCGGCGCCCGGTTCTACCCCAGTGGCGCACAAGAAGCTTGTTTGCCCGCCTGAGAGCGGTTTGCCCGATGGATCAACACCGCGATTGAGGTTATTGGCCATTTGCAAAAGGCCGATACTGTCGAGATCGTACACCGCGGACGCCTCGGGATAATCACCCACTTTGGGAGGATCGCCTGTAATGACTACCAGGTTACGAATGCCAACTGCGTGCGCGCCGAGCAAATGAGCCAATTGGCCAATGAGATTTCGGTCGCGCCCACACACATGAAGGAGCGGCTCGATCCCGTGTTTTTGAAGGAGCAACGAACAGAACGCGAGATTGGACATGCGAGCGGTTGCCCGCGGCCCGTCGGCAACGTTGACAATGTCAACTCCGGCGTCGACAAGCATTTTGGCGGCGTTGAGCGCACTTGAAGGATCGAGCCCCGGTGCCGGGTTTACTTCAACCGAAACAACGAACTTTCCCTGAGCGATTTTTTCGGCAAAATGGCTGCGTTTTCCAACCGGAATCGGCTCCAACGATTGCACTGAAGGTGGGGCCGGCTCGACCGAAATGCGGGTGTGTTCGACCGCTGCGCCCGACAACATACGGACCGAGTTGGCCATCCATCGAACGTGTTCAGGCGTTGTCCCGCAACATCCGCCGATCATCTGTGCTCCGAGTTGGATCATTCGGCGGGCGAACACATCAAAATATTCGGGAGTTGCCATGTAGAGCAAACGCCCGTCGACATTGCGCGGCAAACCCGCGTTGGGTTGCACACAGAGGGGCAGTCCGGCCCCGCGCATTCTTTCGGCCATGGAGAGTGACAGTTGCGGACCGTCGCCGCAGTTAACTCCCAACATGTCCACACCCATTGCCGCGAGGTGCTCAGCGACTTTTTCAGGAGGTGAACCGTCGGCCACGGTTTCACTCGGGTCGAATGTCATTGACGCCAGAATGGGAACGCCCGGTGCCGCTTTTTGGGCAGCCGCAATGGCGATTTCAATTTCGTCGGTGTGGCGAAACGTTTCGAGAATGAGGAGGTCAACTCCACCTTCAACGAGCGCTGCGGCCTGTTCGGCAAATGTCGCAAACGCGGCGTCGCGTTCGTCTTTGGTCATGACGCCGAGGATCAAACCTGTGGGACCAATCGAGCCCGCAACATAAGCGTCTTTGCCCGCCACTTCGCGGGCGTTTTGGGCACCTGCCAGGTTGTACTTGCGTACCTCTGTACCCAAACCATGACGGTCGAGCCGGAATTTGTTGGCTCCGAACGTGTTCGTGAGAAGCACCTGCGCGCCGGCGGTGAGGTAATCCGTGTGGATTTTTTTCACCACGTCGGGGCGCGTGATGTTGAGCTGCTCGAAGTTTTGCGTGACAAACACGCCGCGTTCGTAGAGCAGCGACCCCATAGCCCCGTCGAACACCAAGACGTTGTTCTTGAGCTTTTCGAGGAACGGAACTTCAGGGCGGCTCTGCACCATTTTGCGCGGAGACTAGCACTCCTTTGGCGCTTTTTGTGACGCGGCTGCGCGCGCGATGACGGGGCCCCAAATCTCGGGCGTTCGCGTTCACAAATGTCGAAGTTCAGCGGTCTCTTGCAAACGCGCGCTCATGTTGTGATTGAGCCGAGCGGCGCAAGGCGTTAGGAGGGGCCACAATGCAGCGGCAACACCTCCAAAAGCTCTCCCGTGATGAGTTGATCCGAGAAGCGGAGCGCGCCGGTGTTCCGCGCCCGCGCGTGCTCACTCAGGCCGAACTGATCGATGAGATCCTGAAACGCACAGCGTCGAGCGATCGCGAGCGATCAAAGGCTCGCGGTTGGCTTGGAAAGGCGCGAGATCTCCTTGCGAACGTTGTCGAAAAAGGATTGCACCTGCCCGACGCGGCGGCCGCCATCCGTCAGGGGCCAAAAGGTTGGCCGCCCCCGCCGCCTCCGCTTCCCACGGTCACATTGGCTGAGATTTACGCGGCCCAGGGCCACTTGGAGCGCGCTGTCTCTGTGCTCGACGACGTGCTTCGGCGCGAACCGGATCACGACGAGGCACGTGAACTGCGTGAGCGGTTTTTGGCTCAATTGTCGCGCGGGACAAAACCTGGAAGCGGTTCCAAATCGTCCCCCGCGCCGGCCCAAGAAGACGGTGGTGCCGAAGCGGAAAGCCCTGAAAATCAAGCTTCGGAGGCCATTCCGTCAACGGTCGCGAGCGACGCACCGGCTGTTCCGTCAACGGTTCCCACCGGTGCGGCCGTGCCGGAGCGGGGCGCGGCACCCACCGAAGAACCGCCTCGTTTTGAGGCCGGCGACCCGGACGAAGGTGGGCCGGCCGCGCTCACGAGTCGATCTCCGAGCGCGCGTCCGGCGGCGATTTCCGGCGCACAAAATGAAAGTGTACGCACCGTCGCCGAGGATATTGCGGACGTTCGCGATGTGCCTCCGGCCGACGAGCAAAGCGTACACAACCTCAACGAAACTTCGCGCGGCGCGGAAACCGTCGGCGCCGATCTTGAAAGTGTACACACAGGCTCCACCGATGCGGCGCCGATCGCCGGGGAAGAAGCCGCTTCGGCGGACGAGGTTGCGGCCGAAAATGCCGCCGGTGCAACAGACGGAGAAGCCGAAAAAGAAGCCTCTCCCGCCGTCTACGACGTGGATGAAGTGGTTGCGATCGCCGTGGATCCAAGCACTTTCTACGTTTATTGGGAGGTGCGGCCCACAACATTTGCCCACATTGTTGCTGGGGGAGTGCCGGGATTTTTGGCGCTCCGCGTGACGGCTGTGACCCCGGGTTGGGACGGTCCGATCGTGGAGAGTCGGGATGTTCGGGTCGATGCGCTGCACGGCGATCGTTTCATTCATCACGTGAGACCGCGCGCCGACGTGCGCGTGAGCATCGGCTTTCTAACGGCGGATCGGTTTGAACCGATCGCGGTGGGGGCGGAGGTGTCGGCGCCCAAAGCGTTTGTGGCGGCCGGGAGCCCCGCGACAACGGGATCACCGCTGGACCTTTCTGAGGGGCCCCACGGCGCGAAGTACACATCGGCTCCCAATACAGCCGCCCTTGCCTCTCATTTTCGCGACGAAGCGGGCCACGTGGCTGTCCCCAAACCGCCCGCTTTTGTGCCGCGCGATCTGCACGGTGTGATGATGGAGCCCGCGCCCGGGGCGCAAACCACGGGGTGGATTTGGGTGGCCGCGCCCGACGCCGGCGAGTGGACCGAGCCAACCGGCGGTGCTCCGGCACCGCTCAGCGATGGGTACACCTGGCGCATGGACGAAGACGGCACGTGGTGGGCCGGTGAAGGTGGCCAATCTTGGTGGGAGGTCACGAGCGAAGGCGGTACGTGGGGCGGCGCCAGCGAGGGCGGTCGCTGGGGCGGCGCGAGTGAGCGTCGCGTTCAATGGGGCGGCGCAAGTGAACGGCGGGTTCAATGGGGCGGCGCCAGCGAAGGTGTACACATGCCTCGCTGACAGAGGTTGTCCAAAATCGGGCATTTTCCAAGCTCGAATTAAATTCTCAAAAAAAGAACTCAAGCCACGCAACTCGGGAAGCGCTCATTCCGATAACCCGGCATGAAGCGTTTTTTTCCAAGTGTACTCCCACCCCCCGACCGCCTGCGCCGGGGCTTTGAGCGACTTTTATTTTCGCGAACCGTCGGCGTCGTTGTTGCCCTTGTTTGCTGGGCAATTTCAATGCGGGCGGAGGCAAAGCCACCCATCCAAGAGGCCGCGATCGACCCGGATCCGTTCGACGTTTTTTTGGATCAACGAGCGGGGTTACTGCCATCTTCGGCCCCTGAAACCACTGCACTCACAGTGGGTATCGAGTGGTCGGCGCGTATGACGGACGACGGTAAAACCTCGTTCGGTGCCCTTGTGATCGCGACCCTGCCGCTGGAGCGTTTCGCACGACCTATGCGCGTTTCAAAGGTCATTGCGGAGCCGCCGAAAACAGCGCCACCTGTGCCCGATCCCCCGCCGCCGCCTCCCGAGCGAGTCCTGGAAACAATCGTCATCTCACCTGCGATCGCACGGGGAGCGGTGGCGGCGGCGTGCAAGACCGCCGGCCTTGATGAAAATGAAGCACGCCTTCAGGCGCTCGCTTCCAAAGCAAAAACGTCGGCGCTTTTGCCAGAATTGCGGCTCCGAGCGACGCGCGTGATTGACGAAACGGAGAGCCTCGCCCCAACCGAATACGATCCTTCCCGCCGCACCGCGTCGGGAGGAACAAGCACCTGGTTGGAGGCACGCGCCACGTTTCGTCTCGACCGGCTTGTGTTTGCCGATGACGAAATTGCCGTTGAAAAGCTGCGGATCACGCGCAGCGCCGAAAGAATAAAACTCACGGCCAGGGTGTTGGAACAGCTCGCGGAATATCAGCGAGCGCACAGTCTCGCGGTGGATGAACAAGCCAAGCCGAAAGACAGAATGAGCGCATTTTTAAACCGCGCAGCTGCCGAAGCCACGCTCGACGTGCTCACCGGAGGCTGGTTTTCAAAGGCGATCGCAGGCGTTGAGGCGGCGAACAATCCATCTGAGAAAACTGCGAACGACAAATCGCGCGATGCTCCCAACCGCAACCGAGCCGACGCATCGGGGCCCCCCGAAGCAAACGACGCAGCGCATCCATCCGCGGACCAAAAACCCAAAAAGACTGAGAAATGAAGCCTCAATCGCTCCTTCAAAGACGCGTCTTGATCGGCTCCCGACGCGGCATCGTGACGCAACGCGCTTTCGCTGCGCGTCGAGATCGCAGCCTTTTTGCCGCACAAAAAACACAAAAAGGTGTGCAAGAAATAGCGCAGCACGAGCGTACATCTGCTAAGCGAAATCAGTCCTGTGCGAGCGGGCGCTCAGGTTTTCGGCCGGATCCAGGGGGGTTCGGCTCAGCGCCCTGTGTAAGCTCCACAAGGTCCGCCGTTTGCTAGTCCCGGAGTATCTCCATGCGCATTTACCCCTCGTACCACGTGCTCGTTATCGCCGAAGACAACACCGTTGCGGATCGCATCGCATCGTTCCTTGTCGGACGCAGGTTTGAAGTGTTCACGTGCTCCGGCCTCGCTCACGCGCGCGACGTGTTGGTCCATTGGACCCCTCACGTGCTCGTGCTTGTTCCAAGCGGTGAGGCGGAGCGTCACGCGGAACTTGAAGCGCTGCGCCACCAATATCCAAGCCTCCCGGTGGTGGTGCTCACCTCGTGTGAAGGGCCTGAATTGCTGCTGGATATTGAAGCGTTTGCCCCTGCCCTACCGGTCAAACCTTCGCTCGACCTCGCGCCCATCGCCAAAGCTGTCACCGCCGCCGCGTCGCTCTGCTGAGCGAATATCCACGCCCACGCACGGCAAGCTCGCTCTCGTGCATGCTGCGATGTGTGTACACAAGAATGTGTACACACCATCTCAATATCAACGATTTGGACGAGCGAGCATCGCGAGAAAAATCGGTCCGCCGATCATTGCCGTGACTGCGCCCACCGGCGGTTCGGTGCCAAGCCATCGAAACAAGAGCCTCGAAATGAGGTCACACAAGAGCACCATTGCAGCGCCTGCAAAAAGCGATGCCGGCAGCAATGCGCGTTGATCGGGCCCGATGACGCGGCGAAGTGCGTGCGGCACCACAAGGCCGACAAATCCAATTAGCCCGGTGACGCTGACAATGGCTCCAACAATGCACGAGGTCGCAAAAAAAGTGCGACGCGTGAGGGCGCGCACGTCGACGCCCAACGCTCCGGCCGTGTCGTCGCCCAGCGCAAGCAGGTTCATGCGCGCCGCGTCCACAAGCAACACGGCCGCTCCAACCGCGACATAGCCACCAACTGCGACGAGCGTTGTCGTGGTCGGCAAGTCGACAAATCCCACCAACCAACGCATGAGTTGCTGCGCGCGCGACGGAGAAACAAACGTTTTGAGAAAGGTCACAAGCGCGGCGGCGATAGCGTTGACCATAACGCCCGCGAGCAAAATCGACGTTCCCGACGACCCGTGTTCGGCGTTTTTTGCGATTGCGTACACAAGTAAGGTGGCGGCCAAACCACCTGCAAATGCGGCCGCTGGAATGAGCGCCGAGCCAAACAGGGTTGTGACGCTCACACCGACGGCAATGGCTGTCGTCGCTCCCAACGCGGCCCCACCCGAGACGCCCAGGACGTACGGTTCGGCGAGCGGGTTTCGCAAAAGGGCTTGAAACGAAGCGCCGACAATCGACAGTCCTCCTCCGGCCACCGCCGCCATCACAAGGCGCGGCAATCGAATTTCAAAAATGAGCACGCGATCCAAACTCGCGGGATCGGCCAGTGCGGTGACAATCGAAGCGTTTTCAGAGCCAAAAAGCAGCCCAAGAACCGCCGAAATCAGGAGCACCCCCGCGGCCACCGACACCGGAGCGAAAAGGCTCGTTTTTGATTTCGGTGTTTGGCCGGCCATGGTGTGCGCGCTTGGTCACTCAAACGCGGCTTTCAGCGCGAAACGTCGCTGCCTTCGTGTTGTGTACCCTTTGCCCCTTCGGCCGTATTGCGCTCGTAGAGAATGCGCAGACCGGTGAGCGTCAGATCGTTGTCAACGTACTCAATTGCCTCGGTTTGCGGGGCGATCAATCGCGCCAAGCCACCCGTTGCGACAACGCGGCATGGGTATCCGAGTTCTTTTTTCAGGCGCGCGCAGAGCCCGTCCACAAGACCGGCGTAACCGTACACAATGCCCGACTGCATTGAGTGCACCGGGTTGCGGCCGACAACTTTGGGTGGCAGCGCGATCTCCACGCGAGAAAGGCGCGCAGCCCGCGCAAACAAGGCCTCGGCGCTGATCTGAACACCCGGCGTGATCACGCCGCCGAGATATTCACCTTTGGGTGTCACGCAGTCGAACGTGGTGGCCGTTCCAAAGTCGACAACAATGACGCCGCCTTTGGCCCATTCATAAGCAGCGACGGCATTCACAATGCGATCGGCACCCACTTCGCGCGGATTTTCATAAAGGATCGACATACCGGTTCGAATGCCGGGCCCCACCACCAACGCCTCGCGCTTAAAGGCGCGGCGCACGAACTCACTCATTGTGTCGGTCAGGGACGGGACAACACTGGCAAGAATCGCGCTGTCGATTTTATCGGGATCCACACCTCGAAGCGCCAACATCTGCCGCACCAAGACCGCATATTCGTCTGCGGTTCGGGCTCGTGCACTTTCAGAGCGCACGTGATGCAGCAGCGTTGTCCCTTCGAAAACGCCAAAACTTGTGTTGGTGTTTCCCACGTCGATGACGAGCAGCATGGCCGCGGGAACATACCACCTAACGCTTTTGCACCAACATGATGCCGTCGCGCACCGGAAGAAGCACGTTGTCTACCCGGGAGTCCTCGGTCACTTTGGCGTTAAAAGCGGCAATTCCCCTCGCGTCGTCCGTTAGAGGATGGAGCACTTCACCGCTCCAAAGCGTGTTGTCGGCCACGAACAAACCTCCCTTTCTTAAAAGGGGAAGTGCGGCATCAAAATAAGCCGGGTAGCGGCTCTTATCCGCGTCGAGAAACACCAAGTCGAAAGGCGCTGAGAGGCGAGCAATTGTCTCAAGCGCGTCGCCCAATAAGATCTTTATTTTTCTTCCGTGGGGCGACATATCAAAGAACTGTCGCGCCAGAGCGGTTGCGTGGGGGTCAATGTCACATGTCAAAAGTTCACCGTCGTCGGGCAGACTCTCCGCCATGCAGAGCGCCGAAAATCCGGTGAACGTGCCTATTTCAAGCACGCGGCGTGCACCCGCAGCGGCCGTTAATATTCGCAGTAACGCGCCCTCAACACGGCCCACCTGCATGTGCGGACGGGCCATGTCGGCATACGTTCGCTGTCGCATTTCCTCGAAAATCGGGGCCGGACTTTGCGTGTGTTCAAACAGGTAGGCTTCGATCTCCGGGGCAACGAACGCTTTCATAATTGCCTTCTTTCACAAATGGAGCGCGGCCAGTCATAACAAGAAACAAGAGCTGCCATTAATGGCTGCGTTGGGGAGCGTGCAATACGGTCACCTCGCCAAAGAAAGTGGGCATTTTTCCCCGCCGCGGGGGCGATCCTTCAAAATTCGACTCGTGTGCGACGGGCGCCCGCGAGTACAATCGAAGGATGTTTCGCAACTACGGTCTTGTGCCCTTCTTGGTTGGTGCTCTGTTTTTGGGCTGCGGTAACAGCGTGACAGTCAATGAAACCGGCGGCGGCGCTGGCAACACGGCAACGGGCACCGCGGGGGCGGGCAACTCCGGCACGGCGGACGGCGGCGTGGGTGGCACTGGAGGAGGCACGGGTGGATTTGGTGCGGGAGGAACAGGCGGGGTCGGAGCATCGGGCGGTTCCGGGGGCGGTTTGGTGTGCCCCGACTGCGGAGATGCGTGCACCGCGTGTTTGGCAGTGGAGTGTTCAGACATTTATTGCACTTGTTATGACGAACCCCATTGTTTTGGTTATTTGCAGTGCCTCGGCACGTGCACAATGGGGGATACGGCATGTGCACAAAATTGTGCCGCAGTTCACCAAGACGGCATTTCGGCCGCTATTTTGGTTGCCGATTGCTCCGCAACAACGTGCAACGATTCATGCATGTTTGGCCAGTCACTCAACCCCTGTCAAACATGCCTTTATACAAACTGCTCCACTCAAATGAATGCGTGTGTTGCCGACAGTGAATGTTTGGCCCTCATTCAGTGTTTTCAAATGTGTACACCGGGAGATATGATGTGTGCACAGGCTTGCATCGGCGAACACCCTGAAGGCTGGCCTGAACTTCAAGAGGTGCTCGACTGCCGCAACGATCAATGTGACGGCGAGTGCAATTGAGAAGAGCTATTCTGCCTGGAGGCGAATTTCGCTCATTCGCTCGGGGTGTTTTCCCTTGATATCCCGATAAAACTCACGAATTTGCTCCCAATCAGACTCAATGTTTCCTGTGGGCCAAAAGACGTGTCCAAGGCCGCCCGCCTTTTTTTCAAAATCCAAAAAACCGAGAATGACAGGCACTTTTGCGCCAACGGCGATGTAATAAAAGCCCGTTTTCCAGCGCGAAGTCACAGAGCGCGTGCCTTCAGGCGGCACAATCAGCAGGAGGTCATCGTGTGAGTTGAGTATTTCAACCACCTGGTCAACGAGGTTATTGCGACTCCTGCGGTCAACGGCAATCCCGCCCATCCACTTAAAAAAAGGCCCGTGAATGCCTTGAAAAAGAGTGTGTTTGCCCAGCCACGAGATCTCCAGATCCATGGCGTAGGCAACCGCAACAGTAAACGGAAAGTCCCAATTGGAGGTGTGCGGCGCAGCCACAACAACGGCTTTTTTTACATCCGGCGGGCCACCGTCCACTTTCCAACCAAAAGCGCGAAGCCACGATTGACCAATGAAACGCCGAATTTTCCTTCGCAATGTGGGGGGCCCGTTTGACATTGCCGGACGATCCCCCAGACGAGGCTCACCCGTCCGTCATAGTTTTGCCATATTGAGACTTTGCCGCACAGCGTTGAAAGTCTGTGGCTATGGCCCTTTTCCGCCGGACTTATTGTGATCCCACTCAAATGCAATGGTGTTTGCCACCCCTTCAAAGAGCTGCACACTGCCGTCTTCACCCGCGGGAGGAAAGCTACGGCACCGGCGTTGTGAACGTATCAATGACGGCGCCGTCTTCATCAATGGCAGTTCCCGTGAGATTGCCCGCGTCGATATTGAAGATCATCGAGTGATACGCCGGCGCGCTCGCAACACGCATGTTGCAATAGTCTCGTTCAGTGTTTTCATCAACGTTGCCCATGAGTCCGCCGCCGCCCGCGGTGGTCAGATAGGTGATGTCGCCCAGGTCAAAGCGCTCATAGCCATGCATGTGAGCCTGCAACACAAGAACAACCTTGTTGGCTAAGAAAATGGGTTCGAGATAGGCCCTCGCAGCCGGATTGTCGCCAGTGTCACCACACGTGAGAATCGGCTTGTGGAAGAAGACAATGGAGAATCGGTAATCAGGCAGTGCGCTCACCTGGGCAAGCCGGGACTCAAGCCAAGTTCCCTGGGGTGAGCCTTGACCGATAGAGTCTTCGGTATTGAGCGAGAAGAAGTGTACACCCCCCGTTTGGAATCGATAATATGTTTCGCCGCCGTCAAAGCCGGCATCACCAAAAAAGCGCAGTGCGTATTCTGCAAGCTCTTCTTCTTTTTCACTCTCGTGATTGCCAATTGCCGGAAAAAAAGCGCCGGCCGACAACATGGGCTGCATGATTGGAAACCATGAAGCCCAGGTTTCAAGCCCTGAGTCGTAATATTGAATGTCGCCGCCGTGGAGCGTAAATTCAGGCGCTTTTGGAAGAGCGTTTTCTAACACTCCAGTTGTGTGCCCAAGTCCGGGATTGGTGTCGCCGATTGCCATGAACGAAAACGACTCACCGGCTGGACGCTGCGTGCAAAAGCGCCCTTTTTTGCTTGAATCGGCGTTGAGCGAGTACACATAACAGGTGCCCGGTTTCAGCCCTGTGGGGGCCGCTTCATGAATGTAATAGGTACCCGCATAATCCGGGGCCGCATTGCCGTTTAAAACCGCTTTGTGGGTTTCAGCCAACGTGATTGTTGTAACGGTTGAATTGGCAGTTTGGTCACCGCCGCCGACCTCTTCAGAAAAGGTAATTCCGCCCGTTGCGGTCATATCGCAGGCTTCCCACCTGACTTTTGCATTGGCCTCATCCACACCAAGCACCCAAGGCCCTTTTGTGATGTAAGGCGCATTGCAAACAAGCGCCTCGCCCCCCTCGCCGACTCCGCCCGTTCCCGCGGTTCCACCGGATCCCCCGGTTTGTGTTGTGCCGGCGCCGCCGCCCGTGGGTGCTCTTGTTTCGTCGGAGCACGCCGAAAGTACAGGCGCGGACGAAAGCACCGACAAAACGAGCAACATCTTGTGCTTCATAACCGCAGTATATGGGGTTCGGTGGCGACGCGGCGGGCGTACTGCCTTCTTTGCAAGCGTTCTGGCCCTCTCGCGTGGAGTCCTGGTGGATAATGCGCGGCCAATGGCTCCTCGGCTTGGCGGCGCGTTTGCGACCGGTGCACTGGGACCGGTGCACTACGCCGGGCAGCTCATCCTTGCGCGCAAGCCGGAAGACGGCCTGCGTGAACTCACGCCCGACAATCTCGCGGGCGGCGTTTCGCGCGGGGTTCTGCAAGCGGCGCAGCTTGTGGGTGTGACTCCGAGCGACATCGAACAACTGCTTCCAATGGCGGAGCTTTCGGGCTTGTGGACGCGCATTGGAGCGAGCCAACCGAAAGTGATGGAGGTCTGGAAAACATACGCCGGAGGGATCGGCGGAATGTTGTCGGGGGTGGCAGATCTCACCGTGGATGGTCGCGCTCCCGACACGGCGCTGTGTGTTGCGCGACTCGCGAAAAAGGTGCAACGCGACAAACCGTTTGCTGAACCGTTGGGACGTTTGGCCGACGACCTCGCGGACTATCAAGATGCGCTGGCTCGATGTGTGGAGCTTCTCAACGACACAACGGCGCTTCAAAAAGCCTACGAACGAAGGAAGTTTCGTCGCATGGCGATGGGCATCGGCGGGGCCTGTTTCGGTATCGGGGTGTTGCTGACGTTGACGCTCTTCCTGGTGGCGCGGGGACGAGTGGTCGCTGTGATCGAAAATCCCGATCCGTGCGCGAGCCTTCCGCTCACGGCATCGGACTTGGCGCGCGTGGGTGAGCCATTGCGAACCAAAGCGCTGGCGAACAAGACCCAGTGTGAAACCGATCGCGCGGAGGCACAAAAACGAGCCGAAGAAGAGCGGCTCCGCGCCGAAAAAGAAAAACAGGCCCTTGCCGAAAAAGCGGCGATGGAAGCGGCGTGTTCAAAGCTCGCAACGGATCTGTCTACCGGTGCGATCTCAAGCGAGGCGGAGGCGGTCGCCAAAGAGACCGCACCGCTGCTCGGACGCATTGCCAAAAACGCGCTTGAAGCGAGTGATCTCGGCCCTGAAGAGCCGGCATTTCCGTGCAAAGGTACACCGGCCGAAGGCGCTATTTCGGCGGCGTATCAAAAAGCGGTGCTCGCAAAACCGTGGAACATTCCCAAAGCGGAAAGGCTGAGTGTTGCCGCGCAGCAAGCAATTGAAAAAGGCGCCGGTGACCTGCCGACAAAGCTCAAGCGCATGCTTGGAACGCGCGCGAATGATGCGTCGAAGAAGGCGATTGCCTCGGGCAAACCCGACCTCATCGCAAAAGCGCTGGCAGCGTGTGAAGCGGCCAAAGCTGTGGGAACAGCGCCGCACGGACCATGTGAAGGCGTGCGTACACTTGCGAAGTGAGCGGGCGTTTTGTTTACTAATAACGAGCGGTGAAGCGAGGGCTGCTCACCGCCAATTTGTAGCCGATTGACGCTTTGAGAAATGCGCCGGTGCCGGGCGGTATCTCGCCGTTGCGAAGGCGTTCTGCCAAGGTCTTGCGGTGCTCCCAGGCTTCACTTTCTTTGGCTTCACGCAACTCGGAAAGGGGCCCGTGGACGCCTAGTAGAGCCCGCAGGCCGCGAAGCTCTTCGTTGATGAAGGTGTCTCCGGCGAACATTTCACGTTCGCCGATGCCAAGGGCGTTGAGGGCGACGAGCGTGCGGAACTTGAGGCGCGGATCGGTGATTGTGGGGAGAAGTTCACGCTCGAAAAATTCACGAGCGGCTTCAACAAGTTCTCGGGTTGTGGGGCGATCTTGCATGGCTTCGTGACCGTTCTAATGTGTACACAAATACCGAAACTACTTGGGAGCGCGCTCCACGAGGTCGACAATTTCGTACTCCACCTCGGCGGCGAGGCGTCCCAAACTCGCCAGTTCAACGCTGCGCTCTTTGCCGGAAAGGTGGCGGCGGGCCTGCGTGACGCAACCGATGGCCCATTTAACGTTACCCGCCAGCTCCCAAAAAAAGAGGGTTTTCGGGTCAACCTTGCGCCCGGTTTCACGTGTGTACACATGAATGTACTCATCGCTTGGCGCAATGCCGCCGAGGTGCAGTTTGTCTTGGCCAAATCGCCAGGCGCGCACGAGAGGCCACGCGAGATCTTCGATGGGGTCGCCGACGTGACAGAACTCCCAGTCGAGAACCGCCGTGAGGCCCAAGTCGCCGACAAGCAGATTGCCGATGCGATAATCACCGTGAATAACGGTTTCGCCGAAGAGCGACGGAGGGTTGTCGCGCATCCATCGAAGACCGTACTCAATGGCCGGATGAGGCTCGGCGGCCGCGTCGATTTCGCGATAGAGGCGCTCGATCACGCGCTCGTGAGCCGGCGCGTTTCCACCCCCCGGTAGAAAGGGAAGTGCTGCGGGATCGATTGCGTGGATGCGAGCAAGTTGGTGCGCCATTTGAGATGGAAGAGCCGCACGTGCCGCTGCGAGATCGGGCCGGCTGACAACTTTGCGACCAATGCCTTCACCCGATACGCGCTCCATAACAAACGCCGGTCGACCGGCCACATCGGGGAGATAACCGTACGTTTTGGGCGCGAGAACACCGTTTTCGTGGGCGGTTTTTACAACCGCGTGTTCGTGTTCAAGACTCAGAGTTTCACTGTAGATCACGCCGCCGCCCGCGCGACGAACGAGGAGTGCGAGGGGCCCCGCAGCGGTTTCCAAGTCAACGGACCACGCTTCTTTGGAGGCTCCACCGGGAATGAGGTTTGCTCGTTTGAGTGCGATTTTGCCTTCAAAAAGTGAGGCGAGCGCCCCCTCCAGCGCGCTGTGAAAATCGGTCGACATGGGAGGGGGCGAGAACACAACCGAACGGTTCGGCCGTCAACCGGCACGCGAGGCAAACCATGCGACGGTTGCAGCACGTACGAAAATGGCGGTAGCACCGAAGCATGAGTCTTGAGGCGTTGGATCGGTTTCGCGCGTACTACTTTTATGAGGGCGACTTGGGGCTGTCGCTCGATGTGTCGCGCATTGCTTTTCAGCCCGATTTTTTTCCCGCAGATGGAGCCGGAAATGCAGCGCGCTCTGTCGGACATGGCGGGCCTTGAACGCGGGGTCATTGCAAACCCCGACGAAAAGCGAATGGTGGGGCACTATTGGTTGCGTACACCTGAAATTGCACCGCGCGCCGAACTGCGCGACGTGATCGAAAAAGCGATCGCGCAGGTGAAGTCTTTTGCTTCTGATGTACACAACGGAAACATCAAACCTGAGACCAAGGAGCGATTCACGCAGCTCTTGGTGGTTGGAATCGGCGGGTCGGCGCTTGGTCCAATGTTGGTTTCGGCGGCGCTTGGAACCCCAAACGACCGGATGAAAGTGGCGTTTCTTGACAACACAGATCCGGACGGTTTTGACAAAACGCTCGACGAAATTGGAGACAGGCTGAGCGAAACGTTGACCTTGGTGATCAGCAAATCGGGTGGAACCAAAGAAACGCGAAACGGAATGGTTGAAGCGAAGGCGGCTTACGAACGCGCCGGTCTGACATTTTCAAAACACGTTGCCGCGATCACAGGTGAAGGAAGCGAGCTTGATAAAACTGCTTTGGCGGAAGGGTTTTTGGCACGTTTTCCAATGTGGGACTGGGTCGGTGGGCGCACGAGCGAAACAAGCAACGTGGGCCTTTTGCCGGCCGCTCTGCAAGGCATCGACGTGAGCGCGTTCCTTGCGGGTGCGCGGGCGATGGATGCGGTGACGCGAAGGCGCGAAACGAAGCGAAATCCCGCAGCACTGCTTGCTCTTTCGTGGTTCTCCGCAACAAGCGGCGTAGGCCGCAAAGACATGGTGATCCTGCCTTACAAAGATCGTTTGGAGCTTTTTTCAAGGTACCTGCAGCAGCTTGTCATGGAGTCACTCGGCAAGTGGACCGACCTCGACGGCAACGAAGTTGGGCAGGGCATTGCCGTTTACGGCAACAAAGGATCAACGGATCAACACGCGTACGTGCAGCAGCTTCGCGACGGGCTCGACAACTTCTTCGTCACGTTCATTGAAGTGTTGCAAGACCGCGATCCCGATCGCGCGCATGTGTACGTTGAACCGGAAATCACGGCGGGTGATTACCTCTCCGGTTTTTTGCAAGGCACACGGCAGGCCCTTTGGGAGAGGCGGCGTGAATCGCTCACGATCACCATCGAAAAACTCGATGCGCGTTCGCTTGGAATGTTGATCGCGCTCTACGAAAGAGCGGTGGGTCTGTACGCGTCGCTTGTGAACATCAACGCGTATCATCAGCCCGGAGTTGAGGCCGGAAAGAAGGCCGCGTCGGCGGTGTTGGATCTTCAGGCTCGCGTGGTTCGCGTGTTGAAAGACGCGGTGGGAAACGAGCTTTCAATCGAGGTGATCGCGGAGCGCGCCAAATCGGATGATTTGGTCACGGTATTTTCGATTTTGAGGCATCTAGCCGCCAATCCGCGCCACGGGGTGGCGCGACGCATCCCCGACGGGAAAAGCATCTTGGATGCTGTGTACACATCAAAGTAACCTCCCGACAGTGCGCGATTGGAAAGGTGGACGCACCGAGTCGTGACGTTCAAGCACGTTTTAGAGCTGTTTGAGGCTGATTTGGGCGACGAAACCTGAAAATTCGGCTCCCAAACGGGCGTTGGTACACACACCCACCCAAAAACAACTCCTAAATGGGGCTAATTAGGCCAAAAAATGGCCTCCCGGTTCATTTCGAAACAATCGCCCATTGCGAGCGTACACATTCTCATGTAGGCGTGTACACATGGCAACTGCGGCAACTGTCAAAACAACAACACGTGAACTCAGGGCTCATCTGCGCGAGATGCTCGCGCACGCGGCACGCGGCAAAGAGGTGATTGTTACGCTACGCGGTAAAGCGTACGTGAAGATCTCCAGCGTGCCGGACGATGAGCCGCAAGGCAAAGCGGCCCGCGGCGACGCGCCGGCCGCGAAGAAGGCTCCGAAGGCGGCCAAGAAGAAGAAGAAGGCCTGATCGCGGCGGTGTCTGTGGACACCACTTTGATCTTGAGGCTCTTCAGCGCGCGACGGCGAGGCGAATCCGGTTCTGCCTCGCCGTTCGTGTTTTGTGTGGGATCACTTTGCTTCGCGCATTGCACGAAGACGCAGGCGCAACGCATTTAGCCGGATAAACCCGGTGGCATCGGCCTGGTTGTACACATCGTCTTTTTCAAACGTGACGAAGTCGTGGCGGTAGAGCGAGTACGGACTCTTGCGACCGACAACCTGCACGCTGCCCTTAAAAAGCTTGAGGCGGACGGTGCCGGTAACGTGGCGTTGTGTAGCGTCAATCATCTCCTGAAGCACTTCGCGTTCGGGCGAGAACCAATATCCGCGGTACACAGCCGATGCGTACTCAGGAATGAGCGAGTCTTTGAGGCGCATGACTTCGCGATCGAGCGTGATGGACTCCACCGCGCGGTGCGCTTTGTGGAGGACCGTACCGCCGGGAGTTTCGTACACGCCGCGCGACTTCATGCCGACGTAGCGATTTTCAACGATGTCCACGCGACCAACACCGTGTTCACCCGCCACCGTATTGAGGTGCGTCAGCAGCTCGACGGGGCTCATGCGCTTGCCATCGACAGCGACGGGATTGCCCGCTTCGAAATCAACTTCGATGTATTGCGGCGTGTTGGGAGTGTCCGCGGGATCTTTGGTGAGGAGGAACATCTCTTTGTTGGGCTCAAGCCACGGGTCTTCGAGAATGCCGCCTTCAAACGAGATGTGAAACAAGTTGCGATCGGTTGAATAAGGCTTTTCAACCGTGGCGGTGATGGGGATGCCGTGCGTCTCTGCGTACGCAATGCAGTCGGATCGGCTCTTGATGTCCCACTCACGCCAGGGCGCAATCACGCGAACCGACGGGTCAAAGTGAAACGCGCCGAGTTCAAAGCGAACCTGGTCGTTGCCTTTGCCTGTGGCGCCGTGAGCAATCGCGTCCGCCCCCGTTTCTTTCACCGTTTTCATCATCCCTTCGATGATGCAGGGGCGAGCGAGCGATGTTCCGAGAAGGTACTCACCTTCGTAGAGAGCGTTGGCGCGCAACGCGGGAAACACGAAGTCTTTTACAAATGGTTCGCGCAGGTCGGCTTGCACGTATGACGAAGCGCCGGTTTTGAGCGACTTTTCGCGCAACGGATCAAGCTCTTCACCTTGGCCGAGGTCGGCGCACCAGGCCACAACCTCACAGCTATACTTCTCTTTGAGCCAACGAAGGATGACACTCGTGTCGAGCCCGCCCGAGTAGGCGAGAACAACTTTCTTAATGGGGCGCTCTGTCATGGGGCGCGCCATTGTCAGAAGCGGCGGCGCGGTGCAACGCTATTGTTTAGGATCGCCCACAGTGGGCACCGGGCCATACAGCGTGACCTCGTAGCTGTGCGGCATGAACGGTCCTTCGTCGGGGTCGAACGGCAGCGACCTGTCGAGCGAGCCGGTGAACGTGCCCACCACAATCATGCCAGCCAAGTCTTCGCGGAGCACGACGGTGCGCTCCACGTGGTTTGTGCCGAACACACCGGCGATGTCGATCCGCCCGGTTTCTGCGCCTTGTTTATCCACCTTCACGAGAGACCAGCGAAACACGGCCGGAAGCTCCCAATCGGCGACGAACGTCACTTCTGAATCTTTGGGGGCCGTGGCGAGATCGAGCCACAAATACGTGGCTCCTGTGGGTAACAGCGGGTGCGCCGGCGCGAGTCTTCGGGGCAGCGAATTGTAGGGAACGGACCACTCAAAAAAAACGCGGCCGGCCTTTGCGTACACATCTGTCGCCGCAAGGTGTTGGCCGTCGCTTCGATCACCGACAAACGCCCGATCGACCGCAAAATCAAGGAGAACATCTTCGAGCGAGGCTCGACGAAACGTGAGCGACGAGCGCAACGCATCAAGAAGATCGGGTTCGTTTTGCCAGAACGGCGACGGTGCCGAGCGCTGCGATGCAATGGCAAAGAGGCTTGCCGTGAGCTTTGCAGGATCGCCCGAACCTTCATTTTCTTCGAGGTACATGGGGAAAAGGAACGCCCCATGGGCACCACCTTTTGCCGGCAAAACAAATCCCTTGTGCGGCTCGGCTTGAAACGCATCCACGGCGGGTTGCGTGACGGCGGTGCACGGAAAAAGCATCCACGCGAGGTACGACGCCGACGCATCGAGCAACACCCGCTCGGCTCCGCCGTCGAAACCGAGAAGTGTTGCTTTCGCCGCGTGTTTTGCAATCGCAAAGTCGAGATCACAGCCGCGCGTTGCGGGCGCAGGCATCAAGGTAAACGCCGCAGACCCATCAAACGCGCGAGGCTCTGTTTCGGGATCGGTGAGGGTAACGCCATAACCGAAGTCAGCTTTCTCGACAGGTTCACCAGACAAATTTGTGTACACATCCGCGGGGCTTGTGTACATGTTTGGCGCCGACGACGCGTACACATTTTCCGCCAATATGTACACATCCCATGCGGACGAGCCGCCGCGCATCGCGTCATTCACGGGATGTGGAAGCCCAAGCGCAAGGTATTCACCGAGAGCTTTTTCAGCCGTTGCGAGCACATGCTCGCCCGCGTCGTCCGGCACATCGGCGCCGATGTGTACACAAACAGGTACTCGGTTCGAGCAGGCTGAAGTGAGCGTTTGCGCGGGGCGTTGCTGCCCGCCGAAACGGCGTTGACCACCGCTCGGTGCGCTCGCCGCCATGGCTGCGCAGAGTACCAACGCGAAACCCGGCAATACGAAGAGACCGCGGCGCATGAACTTTGGGTACTCTACTTCATCGCGCTCAATGAAACCGGCGACGATACGCCGCGTTCCAGCGGCGAACCGCGGAGAATTGCATAACCGCTTTTTTTACCGTGCTGCGAAACATGCACGGTAGGATGATTGAAGATTTTCGATGGCCGCCGCGCGCTATGAACCCGAGGGTGACGTCACATTTGATCTGAAGCACGGGCTGGTGCACCTCGGGGGAGCACCCGCTCGCGTCCTCGTGCCCGCCGATGCCTTGTCTCTCTTGTGCGAAACCGCTGGGAAAGAAGCCACTTCAGCATTTGGAAAAGCGATCGGTCGAGCCATGGGTCTGCGCGTTGCGGCGCGGCTCGCAGAAGGTCGGGACGCCGATGAGGTAAGGGCCGCCGTGCACCGCGCGAGCGTTGAAAGCCTTGTCGATCAACTCGGCGGCGACTTTTCAATCGCAGGCCTCGGGTCAATCGGAATTGAGCGTTGGGGCCATGCGCTGGTCATCGTGCTCGATCACTGTCCGATGGAGCAGCGCGGTGACGGATTGATTGAGGTGATCCTGAGCGAAGCTGTGACAACCCTCGCCGCACGCCAAACGCATGCGGTCTTGCTTGAAAGGCAATCGACTCGCGCGCGGTTTCTTCTGACAAACGAAGCCGCAGCTGAACGCGTTCGGGCGTGGCTTACTTCAGGCTCCAGTTGGGGCGATGCGCTCGCTCGGCTGCACGCTCCGCAGCCTTCTTGATGTTGGGCAGGTGACTTCGTGAACGACGCCGAAAAAATCAGCGCCCTCGAGCAGCTGCTCGCCAAAATCCAAAAAAATGCGGGTGACCGCCTTCCGCGGCGGGGAGCGTCCAAAACGCTTCCGTCCGTGGTCCCCGCGGGAAAGCGGCCCGCGCTTGTCGAAGCGGAAGCCCATCCGATTGCTCTCACGCGCGTGAAGCCGCTCGGCCCAACACCTGTAGCCCCGCCGGTGCAGCGCCGTCCCGAAACAGCGAGGCCGGCGCCTGCGCCGCTCCCGCTGAACTTGTTCGACGAGGACGACGAGATTCCGTTGCCGCTTGTCATGCCTGACAAGCGAGCAGCCGCCCACCCCAAACCGGCGCCGATCCAAGCGCGACCGCCGACGCAGCCCCCCGAGCCGATTCGGCCTCCAACGCAGCCGCCGGCTCGGCCACCCACACAGCCTCCCGCTCCGGCAATCACGGCGCATGTGTACACACCTGCCGCGCCGCTTCCAATGCAGGCAAAGGCACCGGTGGTAGAAACGAAGCGGCCGGTCGTGCCGCCCACTCCCATTGGAAGGCCCACCGACGAGATTACGATCGACGTCGACGAAACGGACCTTTCCGACGAGGACATCGAGCGCGAGTGGGAGGAGCAGGCGCGCCAAGCCGAAGAAGAGCGGCTCGCCAAGCTCAAAGCCAAAGAAGAAGCCGAACGCATCGCTCGCGAAAAAGCCGAACGCGAAGCACAAGAAGAAGCCGAACGCATCGCTCGCGAAAAAGCCGAACGCGAGGCCAAAGAAGAAGCCGAACGCATCGCTCGCGAAAAAGCCGAACGCGAAGCCAAAGAAGAAGCCGAGCGCATCGAAGCTGAACGCATCGAAGCCGAGCGCATCGCTCGCGAAAAAGCCGAGCGCGAAGCACAAGAAGAAGCGGCTCGCATCGAAGCTGAACGCATCGAAGCCGAACGCATCGCTCGCGAAAAAGCCGAACGCGAAGCACAAGAAGAAGCGGCTCGCATCGAAGCCGCTCGCATTGAAGCCGAACGCATCGCTCGCGAAAAAGCCGAGCGCGAAGCACAAGAAGAAGCCGAGCGCATTGAAGCTGAACGCATCGAAGCCGAACGCATCGCTCGCGAAAAAGCCGAACGCGAAGCACAAGAAGAAGCTGCTCGCATCGAAGCCGAGCGCATCGCTCGCGAAAAAGCCGAACGCGAAGCACAAGAAGAAGCCGAGCGCATTGAAGCTGAACGCATCGAAGCCGAACGCATCGCTCGCGAAAAAGCCGAACGCGAAGCCAAAGAAGAAGCCGAACGCATCGAAGCCGAGCGCATCGCTCGCGAAAAAGCCGAACGCGAAGCACAAGAAGAAGCCGCGCGCATCGAAGCCGAGCGCATCGAAGCCGAACGCATCGCTCGCGAAAAAGCCGAACGCGAAGCACAAGAAGAAGCTGCTCGCATTGAAGCCGAGCGCATCGAAGCCGAGCGCATCGCTCGCGAAAAAGCCGAACGCGAAGCCAAAGAAGAAGCCGAACGCATCGAAGCCGCGCGCATCGAAGCCGAGCGCATCGAAGCCGAGCGCATCGAAGCCGAGCGCATCGCTCGCGAAAAAGCCGAACGCGAAGCCAAAGAAGAAGCCGAGCGCATCGAAGCTGAGCGCATCGCTCGCGAAAAAGCCGAACGCGAAGCACAAGAAGAAGCCGCGCGCATCGCTCGCGAAAAAGCCGAACGAGAGATGGCCGAGTGGCTAGCGAGCGAGAAAGCTGCGGCAGAACGAAAAGCCAAAGACGAAGCCGCTCAAAAAGCCAAAGACGACGAAGAGGACAACGGTCCGATCAGCCTCGACGCCGACAAACTTGCGGACGAACTTGCGAGCATCGTCTTTGACGAACCCGCACCGCCGGCTCGAACACTCACGCCGGTTCCCACCTCCCACGTTCAACCGATCCCAAGCGCCGGCACGTCAACCCAATCTCCACACGTTGTTGTGCCACCCGACTCCGCGCCCGAAAACCTGCTCGCCGTCGCTCAGAATACAGAAGAACACGAACTGGCGCCCGAAGTATCGGTTCCCTCCTCCGACGCCGAAGATTCAGTACCGATCTCCTCTTCGCGCCGCAAAGAAACAACTGCCGACGAAGCCGAAATGGCATTCGCAGACGTCTCCGACGCGGAATTGATCGAAGACGAACCGCCGCCCATCTCCGGTGCCGTTGAGAGCCAGCGGCTTCAAAAGCGGGCCTCAACACCGCCCCCGAAAGAAGCCCAACCCGACACCACCGAACCTGCCGCACCCATCGTCGCCGCACCCTTTGAAGCTACCGCGCCGGTTGTGTACACAACATCCGAGCCGAGTACTGCCGCGCCGCAACGCACCGAACTCCGCCTGGCAGCGGAACCGGCGCCCGAAGCCGCGCCCACACCCGCTGCGCTTGCATCAGCGGAGCGCCTCGTTGTCAGCGTTGCGGCCGAAGTGATCCGACGCGAACCCCTTGAAAGCGCACACGTAGCTCGATTCATCGCCGCGGCAAAGTCCTACGAACCGGCGTCGTTCGGCAGCCTCCTCAACTTGTCGCTCAACCTGGGCGCACCTACCAACGCCGAAACAGACGACGCGCTCACATCGCCGCCGAAGTAGATTCATGGGTCGCGCCACCGCGCTCGATCGAAGGACAACGTTTTGCCGCGCTCCACATCCGCCTACGAACTTGAAACACAATCGGCCGAGCCCTGCTCGTCGCGCGCACCGTTGGGTGCCACCATTCACGCATCAGGTGACGCCAAACTCGACGCCATTGTCGATTTCGTTCGATTCGTCGCCAAACCCATGCCCCTCACGCTCCTTCTCGATGAAGGGCCGCGCCGCATCGCTTCGATCTTGGAGGCCGACGTCGCGTCTCTCTACCTGCTCGAACGCGACGGGGACGAGCTTGTTTTGCGCGGAAACGTAGGCTTTCCATCCGTCGCGCGAGGTCGTGTACGCCTGCGCGTCGGTGAAGGCATCACCGGTTTGGCGGTTGAATGTGGTCGACCCATCTCGGTGGTTCACGCGTCGTCTCACCGCGCGTTTCGCGCCTTTCCCGAACTCGACGAAGATCGCTACCCCGTCTTCTTAGCCGTCCCGATCTTGGGCCACGGCCGACCTCTCGGTGCTCTCGTTGTGCAACGCGCCGGAGAACGTGAACTCGGCCGCGATGACATCCATCTCGCTCTCGCGCTCACAACCCCCATTTCCACCGGCATTCGCCACGCCCAATTGCTCGACGACCTCCGCGAAAAAAATCGAAAAACGGGCGGCGGCACCCGCAAAGTCACCCTTCCCGGAATGCCGATTGTCGGTGGCCGCGCGCTCGGCGCCGTTGCAGCGCTTCGACGGCCCGCGCCCACACAAAAGCGAACGCGATCGCCCGACGACTTGCGTACACTTCGCTCCGCTTTTGAAGTCGCCGAAAAATTGATGCTGTCCCTGCGCGGCCGCGCTCATGCTCACGGATTGGGCGAACAGGCCCGTTTTCTCGATACGTACGAACAAATTTTGTCCGACGGCCGCCTGCGTGATCGCGCTCACGAACTCATGTCCGACGGCAAAGGTGTTGCCGAAGCGCTCGGTCAAATCGCCCGCGAAGTGGCTCGAACAGCCAACAGCGGCACCACCGGTGATCCGTTTCTGCAAGAACGCGCCCGCGACATTGAAGATCTCTGCGACGCGCTTCTCATGCTCGCCTCACCCGATGCACGCGCAGAATTGCCTCAAAAAGCAGTCCTTTTAGGCAACGACCTCACCGTTTTTGATCTCATCGTTTCCGCCCGTTCCAATCCCGTCGCCGTTGTTCTTACCGAGCGCGCGTTGGGTCCGCGAACGCGCGTCCTTCTCAAGTTGCTCAACGTGCCCGCAATCGTCGACGTGGGCGGCGCGTACCGATGGGCTTCTCCCGGCGACGTGGCACTCGTTGACGCCGACCACGGCTTTCTCGTGATCAATCCATCCAAGGCTGAAATCGCGGGTGTTCGCGCACAGCGAAAAAAAGCCAAGTCCCCCGCGCGGCGCCCGTCCGTTCGGCCTCCCGCCGGTGACGACTTCGGCGACATTGAGGCCTGATCGCCCGCACCCCGGCAACGCAGTTGCGTACACATTGCGGCGACACGGGTTGCGTACACAAATGCGGCGACACGGGTTGCGTACACATCAAAGCGTACACTCGCGACAATCGCTCAAACTCAGCGCTTTTGATTGAGAAGCGCCCGCGTCAGCTTTTTCTTATCGAGTTGGCCGCGACGGAGCACCCAGACGCGCACGGCGCGATGCGCAAGCTCGTGAAACACGTAATAAAACAGCGCACCACCCACCAACGAACCAACAATTCCAACAATGTTCCACGGCGATTCGAGCGGCACCGACGACCGAACTCCGTAGAGCCCGAGAACAATCGCCAGCACTCCCGCCTGAAACCGAAACACCATGCCGCGCCGAGCGCCGTAGTCAACGCGCTGATTGCGCCACACCGCTTCAGGAAGTTCCTGCGCCCGCGCATCGTCGGTGTGAATGAGCGCGCCTCGACAAGTCTCATCGGGGCAGCGAAAACCGCCCGGCCAAATGTTGTGGCACTTGGTGCAGATCTTGACCACGGAGCTTCATAACACAAAACGCTGGATTTAGAGATCGCGCGCCCGCTGAAGCGCCTCGCAGCATGCTTCGCGGGTCCGTTCACAAGAGGGTAAACTTCAAGCGCCTCGCAAAGACCTGAAATGCCCACTCACACCTGACACGTCGTATTCAACACGGAGTTCCCCAGCGGCGCATGCGCCTCATTCGAACGGCGAGTAACTCGTTGCGGTTGAGTTGTCGATGCAGCAGAAAAGAGCCCGTTCTGGGAGGTCCGGCGACTTGAGATGTCCATCACGTCGCCATCCACCGGTCTCGCCGGTCTCTCGTTTTCGTCGTGGCTGCGCTCGCCACAGAACTCCATCTGGAGAACCCGACGCGCCACGCTGTTCGCTTTTCCGCTTGGCGACGGGCAAGGTGTCCCAAACGTCTCGACAAGACTGGATCCGTGCCTTGCAGAACGTTCCGCTAAAGGGAAGTTACCTAGGAGATCACGGAGATCCACGGAGTTTTTTGTATTTCAGACTGCTATCGGCTTGCACAGCCTGACCGATCACCGGCCAGGCTTGGATCTTGGTCATGTGTACCCATTGCAGCCCAACAAACCGAAATCCTCCGTGACCCTCCGTGTTCTCCGTGCCTTCGTGGTGAAGAGACGTCACAGGCATCCAGGCGCTTCAGGTCTTGACGTGACGTTTCAGCCGGTGATTTCCGTGTTGGAGTTGAAGAACAATGTCCCCCAAAATCACTGTGGCCGATATAACCGCGTCGCTCGAAGATCGACTCAAGTGGGGAGCAGAACTCGCCGCTACGGGCGATCCGCGCGTGATCAAGCCCGAGCGCGTTCTTATCCCAGCGGGCACCTGTGTTGTCGGCGGCCCCGGCCCTGAAAACAGCCCACCGGCACGCCCCCTTCGCCGCATTTATACAAACGCTTTTTTTATCAATCGTTATCCTGTTTCCGTTTTTGAATACAGTCAGTTTATTAGCGCCTCCGGGTACAAAAAAAAGCGCTATTGGAGCGACGCAGGCTGGACGTGGTGCACAGAAAATGCCGCAACAAAACCCCGATTTTGGGGCGAGCCTGAATGGGCTGCCTACCTCGTTTCAAACCACCCCGTCGTCGGCGTGAATGTCTACGAAGCAGAAGCGTACGCGGCATTCGTTGGAGCGAGACTCCCCACAGAAGCCGAGTGGGAAAAAGCATGTCGCAACGGCGACGACAGACTCTACCCATGGGGCCACACACCGGTTGAAGATGCCTGTCAGATGCGCAACTACGGCCCTCGCGGAACCGTACCCATAGGCACCTTTCCAAAAGGCCAATCTCCATGGGGCTTATTCGACATGGTTGGTTGTGTGTGGCAATGGTGCCGCGATGTGGCCGACGACAATGCCAGTCCCGGTAACAATAACCCCTTTGTTGACCCCGAAGACTACGATGAAGGCGCCGCTCGCGTCACGCGCGGTGGAGCCTGGAACACACTCGCTTGGAGTGTTTGCGCCGTGAGCCGAAACGCCTACCCACCCACAGCCCAGTTTTCAAACTTGGGCTTCCGATTGGCGTGGGATATCGATCAAGAGTAGGCCCAACCTGACATCGTGCCTCGCAATACACACAGAGCTATTGTCGCTTCCTTTTTTAGAACTGGAGCACTCAGACTCTCGCCTTGTTCACCAACTCCGCAAGTGAAACCCCGTCGAGCGGCGGATCTGAATCGCTGTCGAAACTGCCACTTTCTATCAGGCGCAACGCCAATTCATCGAGCCAAACCCTCGGCGCAAGCACATCGCCGCCGAGCCACAACCGCGTTTGACTCCCTTCTTGAAAAACCGCTTTTTCAAGCCATCCAACAGGAATCTGAACGGGAGCAAGCCATGTGTAACCAGCCTTCTCGGGAGCCAATTCCACTTCTTTTGAGTGGTTGTTTTCGTCTATAAAAGGCTCAAATTGAGTCCAGTCGCCGCCGCCCCGCGCTACAAACGCCTGCTGTATACAGTATGCCACGTCATCGGGCGTAACCCCCGCAGAAACCACGTCTCCCAGGGCAACGGGTGAGTGTCCACGAAACCTCCCCAACACCTGTTCATCACCCGACGCCAGATCCTTCGGCAATGCAACGGGAGCATCCCAACCGATAAACCCCTCAATGAGTACACAACCGTCGGGCGTCACATCAAAGCCCAACACCATGGCCGGCTCTTTGCGAACACTCACTGTCTCTCGGCCAAAATAATGGGCCGGTCCCGCTTTCATCGAGAGGCCTTTTAAGAAGGGGCGAACATTGCGATTTAAGATCGTACGAAACGAAGCATCGGTATACAGGGTGCGGACATCGGGTAATGCGAGCGCAAAACACAACATCCTCTCTCGGGTGTACACTGCCGTTCCGGCAGAAGCGCGCCGATACACACCGAGCAACCCACGCTCGCGAAGCGTTAACGCATTGGGCGAAAGCACCCTCGAAGCGCGTTGATGCGCCCCTAAAATGACGGCGGGCCCATTCACCAAAGACGCGGCGAAACAAGGGGCGGATGAGTAACGCGCTTTTTGGATAAGCGCATTGGCCGCCCCTAAAACGCTATGAATAGACCGAGTTTGATAAGTAGAAACAAACACGCGACTCAATAATGAATCACACTGCGAATGCTCTTGCCTTCGTGCATTAAATGAAATGCTTCATTGATGTTGTCGAGAGGCATTGTGTGGGTAATAAACGGGTCAATCTTAATTTCACCCTTCATCGCCCGGTCAACGTAACTCGGTATTTCAGTTCTACCTCGAACGCCGCCAAACGCCGATCCGCGCCAAACGCGGCCCGTGACAAGTTGAAACGGTCGAGTATTAATTTCTTCACCGGCGCCCGCGACACCGATAATTGTCGATTCACCCCAACCCTTGTGACACGACTCCAATGCGGCGCGCATTAAGCCCACATTGCCAACACACTCAAACGTGTAGTCAAACCCACCGTCGAGCATGTCCACAAGCACTTGTTGAATGGGCCTGTCGTAGTCTTTGGGATTGACAGCGTCGGTGGCACCCATTTGTTTGGCGAGTTCAAACTTGGCGGGATTAATGTCAATGCCGACAATGCGCGAGGCTTTGGCCATGACAGCGCCTTGAATAACGGCCAATCCAATTCCACCCAAGCCAAACACACCCACCGTGGCGCCGGGCCGCACTTTGGCAGTGTTTAATACAGCGCCAATGCCGGTTGTAATGCCACACCCGAGCAAACACACTTTTTCAAGCGGCGCTTCTTTTGAGATTTTGGCCACCGCAATTTCAGGAAGCACCGTGTGTTCACTGAAGGTGCTCGTCCCCATGTAGTGCAAAATGGACGTTCCGTTTTTTGAAAAACGGCTTGTTCCATCGGGCATGAGGCCCTGGCCTTGAGTTGAGCGAATGGCTTGGCACAAGTTTGTCAGGCCACTTTTGCAAAATTTACACTGTCTGCATTCAGGCGTGTAGAGCGGAATCACGTGGTCACCCGGCGAAAGGCTTGTGACCCCGGGCCCCACTTCGAGAACAACACCGGCGCCTTCATGGCCCAAAATTGCCGGGAAACGCCCTTCAGGATCGCGCCCCGACAATGTGTACGCATCGGTATGGCAAACGCCCGTTGCCGCGATGCGAATAAGCACTTCGCCCTGTTTCGGGCCTTCCAGATCCACCTCTTCGATACTCAGGGGCTTGTCGGCTTCCCAGGCAACTGCGGCACGCGTTTTCATTTGGATTCACCTTCTGTCGACGAAACGCCATTTCTAGTTCTAAACCAAGCGACAAGAAAATTCGAGAACGTTATGAGTCTTTGGGAAGCCCGGAAAACGTAGCGTTTCGGAGAGTTCCTCGCTTTTGCGCTTGGCGATTTTAGGTGATTGGAGCGAACCTGACACCGGGCTCGCCGGTCTCACGTTTTCGTCCAGGCCGCCGTGGCCACAGAACTCCATGTAGAGAACCTGAACCGCCACGCTTTTCGCAATTCCATCCGGCGACGGGCAAGGGTGTCCCGCCCCTCGCGACAAGACCAGACACCGTGCTTCGCACAACGAGAATGGCCGCTATCGCTCGATTTAGGTCTGGTACCCGTGATTCCGTTGAAGTGATGGGTTGATTGAATCGAAGGATTAATCATTTCTTTAAGGGTGTTTGGTGGACAACGCTTCATCCACCTGAGCCTGCAATTGTGCCGGATTTCGATACCCAAGCACTCGAAGGGCATTGAGCGAAAAGATCTTGAGAACGTCTTCTTCACTCATTCCACGTTTGCGAAGGCGCCGCGCGAGGGACGGCAACATGGATGCGTCTTCAAGCCCCTCAGCCGGTTTAATTCCCCCGTCAAAGTCGCTGCCAATGGCCACGTGGTCAATGCCTGCCACTTTGACCATGTGTTCAACCTGCTTGATCACATCATCCATTGTTGCCGAGCGCTTTGTCACAACAAAGGGCGTATGAAAATTGAGCCCTGCAACACCGCCTGTTTCACCGATCACCTTGAGTTCGTCGTCGGTTAGATTGCGCGGGTGATTGGCTATTTTTCGGGAGTTTGAATGGGTGGCAACAATGGGCGCGTTATACTTTTTGGCAATGGGTACAAGCTCAAAAAAAGCCTTGTCTGAAAGGTGAGAAACATCAATCAGCGCACCGGCCTTATACACCCTCTCAACAAACTGAAAGCCCACTTCTGTAAAGCCAAAGTCTGAGTCATCGCCGGTAGCCGACGAGGCAAGGCGGTTATTGTGCGCATGAACGGGGCCGATAAGCCGCACGCCACGCGCAATAAACCGGTCAATTTGAGTGATGTCCGACGCAAATGCGCCCGCACCTTCAATGGAGATAAAGCTGTTGACCTTGCCGGTCTCGGCCGGTTTTCCGGGCGGTAAAAACACTCCCGCGGTGCCGATAATGTTTTCAATGGTCAATAAAATGGCGTCTGCGTCTTCAATCCGCGGCCCTGTTTTATTGAGGTAGTCGGGCAAATAAATCGGAAAAACAAGCCCACCGTAGGCCCCTGTTCGAAGATTGGCAGTTGTGGCGTGCCCTTCCAATAACTTGGGGTCACGCCCTTTAAAGTGAACTTGCCAAGGAACATCCACGTGCAAGTCAACAACGGCAAAGGCCGGTTCTTCGGGCGCGGCGTGCGAAACCATTGTCAATGTCATGGTGGCTAATATTGCGGTGAGGATAGGTGTTCGCACATCCATGTTCCAAACGGCGCAAAGACGCCTTCAACAACACTTATCGACCCACGAGAAACCCTATTAAAAAGCCTACCATTAAACAACCAACCCCCACGGCGGCGAGCACCCAAATAGGCACCATGCCGGTTTGCAGCGGAGGCGCGTCAACCACCTGAACGTTGGGCGGTGGGGTGGAAGGCAAAGGCACACCCGGCGGCCGGTGCGCGCTCACATGGGTAGGATTTTGCCGACCGTCGCCGGCCATTGGAGCCGGAATGGCAATGGGTTGAGCGCTTTCAAACGTGTTATACGACTGGCGCTGTGGAGCGGGCGCGGGTGTTGGGGTAACGGGTCTTGCCTGCGCACCGGGATAAGTGGCCGGTGTTGTGGCTTGTGGAGCCGCTTGAAAGCCCACTTGAGAAGGTGCTTGAGGCACTGTTGTTGTCCCCGGCCGTGTTCCGGGAGAAGGCGTATTCCAGTCTGGCACAGCCGCTAATGCAACTGTGGCTTTGGGAGAATTTGCGGCCGGTGACGGCGATGTACCGGGCATGGAGCCGCCGCGCAGAACAAGGGTAATGGCATTGGCCATTTCTTCGGCCGTTTGAAAGCGATCTGCGGGTTCTGAAGCCAATGCGCGCTTAAAAAAGCCCGACCAACTGGCGAGTTGGGGCGCCACCAATTCAATAGGTTTGGCCTCTTCAGCGAGCACCGCTGTTAAACGCGCGAACTCATTTTCAGCGTCATACGGCAGCCGGCACGTGAGCATTTCATAAAAAATGACTCCAACGGCCCAGAGATCGCTCCGCGCATCCACCGCTTTTGAGTTTTTGATTTGTTCGGGGCTCATGTACCCCGGTGTTCCGAGAAGGACGCCTGTTCGCGTTTTGCTCCCCATTCCGCCCGCGAGATCCATCACTTTCGCAATGCCGAAGTCGAGCACTTTGACCACATATTGGCCGCTCGAATCGCGAGTCATAAAGAGGTTATCGGGCTTTAGATCGCGATGAACAATGCGGCGCTGGTGGGCCACGTGAAGCGCTTGCAACACCGCATGAATAACAGGCCCGGCCTGCTGCGGGGTGATGGGTTGTCCCGAGTCAATCCATGCGGAGAGCGGCTGACCCTGCAAAAGCTCCATCACCAAATACGGTGTGCCGTCTTCGGCTCGCGCCGATTCAAACGTGCGGGCAATGTTGGGATGATTGAGCGATTGGCTTGTTTGCGCCTCGGCAAAAAAGCGTTGCAACAATTGCTCTTCTTTGGCGAACTCGGCGTGCAAAAGCTTTACCGCTCGCCGGCCCTCGCCGCGTGTACTTTCGGCTTCAAAAACGGCGCCCATGCCGCCTTCACCGAGCAATCGCAAAAGCCGCCAACGCTGATTGAGAACCGCGCCGACGAGCTGATTGGAAGGGCTGTTCGGGTCGACCACGATTTCGAGGGGGCAATTTAGTGGGTGAAGGCCAAAATCCGAATTGATTTTTGCTTAGGCCGATAGAAGCACAAAATCAGCGGGACAATAAGGACAAATCGAAGCGTGTGTACACATTCTTATTGGGACTCTTCGGCCGGTGGATCGGCGGGCGCCGGTGCCGATGCGGCGGGAAGGCTTGCCACGCTTGAGGGCGCCGGCCCCGCGGCGCGAGGTGTTGCGCGAGCCTCGGTGGGCTTGTCGGCCCAATAAAGAAGCTCATAAGCGGCCATGCTCCCGATCACGCGCTTTGTGTACTTTTGAGTTTCGTCGTACGGGATCCGCTCCACCCACACGTCGAAGTCGTAACCGGCGCGCTCTTCGAGCCACTTTTTGGGCGCTCCGCCGCCCGCGTTGTACCCGGGAATGGAGAGAAGCACGTTGTCTGGAAACTGTTTGCGAAGTTGCCCGAGGTAGCGACAACCGAGCGGAATGTTGACGTGCGGCTTCTTGAGACTCTCCACGTCGTGCGGCAAATGAAGGGGTTTTGCCATGCGCTTTGCGGTTGGAACAATGAGCTGCATGAGGCCCACTGCCTGCGCCGACGACACAACGCGGGGATCAAAAGCGCTTTCTTCGCGCATGATCGCGTACGCGAGCGCTTCGGGAATGCCGGAGTCATTGGCGGCTGTGGCAACGAGTTCAGGGTATGGCCTCGGAAACGCAAGTTCCCACGCGGCGCGCCACTTGCCCGCGGGGTAATGCTCCAGCCATTCGGTTAACTCCACGCGCGACGAAACGCTTGTTGTGGAGGCGCTTCTGAGTACACCGTGCGATTGTGTGGCGGCACCGGCTCGCGCAAATAGCAGGGCTGCCGCCCACAAAACTTCTTTGGGTGCGGTTCGATCGCCCACGCCCAAAAGGTCGAGTTCGCCGCGTGCGAGGCGGTGTTCACCTTGGCGAACAAGCTCCACCGCTCGAACAAATGTGGGCGTTTTCAGCGACGGATGGGGTGGAACATAAAAAGGCTCCGCAGCTTCGCGCGCTATCGCTCCCGTGAGTGTTTGTTTCGCAAACGTTGCATCGCGCTCAGCGAGCCGTGCGTACGCAAGCGTCATGTAATAAGAAAGCGGATAGGTGCGAATAACATCCGCGAGGGCTTCTTTCCCCTTTTCTTCACCGCCTGTTTCGAGATACGCGCGGCCTAGAAAATAGCCAAATCGGCCCGCTTGGTAATAGAGCCTCTCGCGTTTTTCTTTTTCGAGTTCCGCGGCGCGCTGAAGCGGCTTAATGGCTGCCATCCACGCGCGCTTTTCCGCGTTGTGTACACCCAACTCAAAGAGCGCGTCGCTCACCAAATCGCCTTTGGGGTAGTCATCGGGCAGCGACGTGAGCAGTTTGATAAACGTCGCTTCATCGGCGTTGGCTTTGGCGGCAAGCGCTCGCTTAAATCGCGCATCGTCGGCGAGGCGGTGGGTTGCGTAGCTCTTTTCAAGCTCTTCGAAGCGCTTTGTTCCTTCGTTATACCGGCCTGTTGTGGAAAGCCATTTGCCGGCGTTGAAGAGCGCATCCACGTGCCGCGGCAGGTCTTTGCACGCAATAACGGCTTCTTCGTAAGCGTCGGCGCTTTCGGCCTTTCGCTTCATTTTGCCGAGGATTTCGCCGCGAACGAGTTTTGACTCACACAGCTTGTCGGGCTTTTTTGGAACGAGGCCGCCTTTTGAAATCGAGTCGCTCACCTTGAGCGCTTCTTTGAGTTGACCCACCGCGCTCAGCCTTTTTGCGCGGGAGAGCAGGTCGTCCGACGTGGCTTTTTGAAAGGCCGCGCGCTTTTTGGAAGGCAAAAGTCCAAGCGCTTTCGTTTCAATTTCTTTGGCCTCACCCACGCCTGCGCTGCCCGATCCATCGATAATCGTGCGCGCCAACTTCACCGCTTCTTCGTTGCGAGCCTCGCTGGGATGCTCCATGAGCGCAGTCGCAAACTTGAGGGTGACATTGACCCAATTGGACGGTCGCGGGGAGCGCGCGAGATAGCTCCGCCAAATTTTAGAAGCGCTGTCGATGTCGTGTGTACCTGCTTTTGCGGCCGCTGTGACCAACTCAAGCTCGTCGGCGATACCCAAGTTGGGAGCGATTTTTGCCGAGATCTCAAGCGCTTTTTCGTGCTTTCCGGCGCGCTGCAAAAGGTCGGCCGCTTGATAACGAGCGTAGTCGACAAGTGGCCCCTCTGTCGTGGAGCACTCTTCAAACGCTTTTGCGGCGCCGAGCGGATCACCCGCTGAAACGCGCAGTTTGCCGAGTTGGTAAAGCCACGCGGCGCGATCCTCGGGAGTAAGCGGCGGTGCGAGTGGGGTTATCGCGCTCAGTTTCGCCTGCAAAAGCTCCACGGCGCGAACGAACGCTTCTTGCTGGGCGGCAGCCTTCACGTCCGAAAGGCGCGGGTCATCGATGATTAGAACAACGGTGTTGGGGTCAAACCCCACTTCAACAGGGGGCGCGGGCGCGAGGGCCGAGGCCGAGGCCGAAGCCGACGTGGATGCACTCGGCGCCGCGGACAGCGCCGCAGACGAGGAAACAGGCGCTTTCGTCGCGGGAGCGGGCTCAGAAGCGATGCACCCGTAGGCGAGCGCGCTGGCCGTCATGACCGAGGCCAACATCCCGCCGAGCCATCTTCTTCTGCTTCGCACCGCCAAAAGGTGTGTCATCCGCTCACCGTGCGTCAAGCAAACGTGTGCCCGCACCGTTCACATTCCCGCGTGGCACATTCCAAACAGCGTTTTGCGTTTTCCGCGTCGTGTCACATGACATCGGGTCGTCGCAAAGGTACACAACAAAACCGTGGAGCCGCCTGTGAACCGCGTGAGCTGGTCGCGTCCTGAGCCTTTTGGAGCGTGGGTTCGGCTCGGCGATTCGCTCCTGTTGGCGGTGGATCACGATCTCGCTGCGCGCCTCGGCGTGAGAGGTGGAAGCACACTTCAAGCGGTCTCGGGCCCGCTGGAGGTACACATGGCGGTTACCTCCAGGTGTTACGCGCCGTGCCGAGGTTGTTATTTGGATGTACACCCGGAAGGTGTACACGTTCCGTTCGAAGAGCTGGTGCGCCGCCTTCAATCGGCGCGTGAAAGCGGCGCGAGCACCGTTGCTTTCGGCGGCGGTGAACCGCTCCTTCGAGACGATCTTGCCGCCGTCGCCGACGCAGCCCGCACGCTCGGTCTTGTTCCGGTGCTCACAACGAGCGGTGCCGGCCTCACGCGTGAGCGCGCCCGCGGTCTGCGCTCGTTTGCGCAAATCAACGTGAGCTTCGACGGCACCGATGGAGGTTACGAAGCGGTGCGAGGTTACGACGGCGGTCGAAGCGCGGTGCGTGCCATTGAAGACCTTGTTTCTGAGCAAATCCCGGTTGGGATAAACTTCGTTGTGACGCGAGCTTCGTTTGATTCACTCTTAAAAACGGCTCAATTTGCGGCGGATCTCGGCGTGGGTGAAATTCAATTGCTGCGATACAAACCCGCCGGTCGCGCCGCTTCACCCGATTACGAAACGCATCGCCCAACGCGCGATCAGGTGGAAGCGTTGTGGCCCACAATTGCTTCAATCGCTGCGCACAAAAGGCTTCGAGTTCGGATCGACTGCGCCATGGTGCCGTTGCTTTCGAGCGCGCTCGTTGACGTAGGCGTACACGCGCTCACGTCGCTTGGCGTTTTTGGGTGTGAAGCGGGCAGGCACCTCGGTGCGGTTCAAGCGAACGGGGTGTCTGCGGCATGCAGTTTTCTAAAAGATCAACGCCCCGAGGCGCTGTCGGCCTACCACAGCGCGCCGCCGTCCCCGTGTAACGGGTGTACACTTTGGAGCGTTTGCCGCGGGGGGTGCCAAGTGGTGTCGCTGCACCGTCACGGCGTTTTCACGCCCGATCCAGAATGCCCCCGCGTAATTGAACACGGCTCCGCGCATACCTCTCGGCGACACCTGCCGATCGCAGTCTGATGGGTGACTGCGTTTCGTCCCCGGAAATATTCTTGTTCGGCCTGCGCCGACTGCTGGTGCTTCTCCACGCGGCGTCGAGCGTTGTGCTCCTCGGCGCCTCAACCCATCACCTGCTCATGATGCGCTTTTACCTAAGAAGGAGGTTTGAACGCGCCGCCCTCGAAAAAACGTACGCAAAGGTGATTGTGTACACATACGCTATCACCTTTGGCCTCGGTCTCTTTGTGTACCCAACATATCGCGTACACATTCGCGGCTATTATTTAGACCGATTCGCTCCTGTGTACGCAAAATTGTTTGACATGAAGGAGGTGTACGCAGCGCTCGCCATGTTTGTCGCCCTGGCGCTCGGCGCACTTGCGTACACATGGCGGCCCAAAGAAGAGCCGCAGCTTGCGCCTGTTGTGGCAGCCATGAGCTTTGTTGTATGCGCGGCCGTTTGGTTTAGCGCCGTTGTCGGCGTGCTCGTCACAAGCGTTCGGGGGATTGGATGAGTCTTCCTGCCCCCGCAGGGTCGCGCGTTGTCGTTGTCTTTTTGGCGGCGCGCACGGCGTTTGGGCTGAGCATGCTCGCGGGCGTTCTGCGATCACTGCCCACGCTTTGGTATTTGCCTTTGTCGCGCGAGTTTGTGTTTGGGCCCAAACCGCAGGCTTTTGCCATGGAGTACTTTGGTAGAACGCTCACTTCTTTTGTGATCGGCACCGCGGTGGCCGTGCTCGTATGGATGCTCTCGGCGCGTCCCGGGGTCGCGCGCTTTTTGCAAAAGCCCGCCAATGTGTACTCCATTGCTCAGGTTGCGGCGCTCGCCCTGCTCATCGACGTTTCGTACTTCGGTTGGTTTTTTTGGACGCAACCGATAACACCGCTCGATCTGCCGCCCGGATGTGTACCCTGATGTCACGCGCGGCGTGGATTGCATGTATTGCCACGCTCGCAGTCGCCGTTTTTGTGACGGCGCGCCGAACGTACAAGGCGCGCATCCGCGGCACATTTGTTCTCGCCGTAAAACGTGTTCAGAGCCCCACGGTGATACTTTTCAGTGCGTACCTTTTGGTTGCCGCGCTTGTTGTTCCTGTGAGCGACGGTGAAACCGGATCACCGCTTTTGTGGCTCGCTCCGGCGTTTCCAATTGTGTACGCAATGGCAAGCTTTTCAGCGGCGGCCAATCCAAAGGCACCTTTGCCGGAACGCTTGGCCTTGGCACTTCTGTTTGCCGGAACGCTCGCGTCGGCGGCGGCAATCACACTCGCGTGCGTATCACCCGCATTTGTGCCTGTTTGGCTCCGATGATCGCCGCCGGATCTCGGCAACTTTTTCGTAAGAACCGCGATCGAGGGCCGCGGATCGAAAACGATAGGCGTGCAATCGCCGACCTGTGGTATGGGCCCGGTCGCTGTTTCATTGACCAGCACGCGAACGCATAAAACCCATGCCGAAGCACACAGGTTTTCTGACGTACCTGCTCGCGATGTTCCCCGCGTTAAAAGAAAACGCCGGCAACGTGGGCAAAACCATTATGGGCCACGAGTCCGTCACCTATCGCGGGCTCGAACCGATCTTCATGAGCATGTTGCTCATTTTGCTCGTGGTCTTCCTCGCAAGCCGTGTGCGCGGAACGTTCACCAAGCTCGATGAAGCGGTTGTCCCCGACGAGACGCTCACGCTGCGAACGTTTTTTGAAGCGTTCCTTGCCTACTTCTACGGCATGGCGTCCGACATCATGGGGAAGAAAAACGCCAAGCGTTACTTCCCACTCATCGGCGGCGCGGCTCTCTTCATCTTCTTCTCCAACGCGAGTTCACTCATCCCCGGGCTCAACCCGCCCACGTCCAGCCTCAACGTTACGTTGGGCTGCGCGCTCGTTGTGTTTATCGCGTTCAATTATTACGGCCTCAAAGAAAACGGCATTGACTACATCAAGCACCTTGCAGGCTGGGGCGTTTTCAAAAACCCCATCGCGAGCATTCTCCTCGCCATCCTGATGTTGCCCATTGAACTTATCTCCACGTGTGTACGCCCCGTCACGTTGAGCATCCGCTTAATGCTCAACATCGCGGTCGACCACTTGATCGGCGGCATCTTCCTGGGGCTGATCGCGCTCTTCGTGCCGGTGCCGCTCTCGTTTTTGGCGCTCATTGTGATCTTGGTTCAAACGCTGGTGTTCTGCCTCCTGTCGAGCATCTACATCGGCCTCGCGACCGAGAAGGCGCACGACCACTGAGCCGAGATCGGGTTGCGCGATCGGCTGGATCTGAGCCGGCGATCGCCACCACGTAACGAAAGGTTTTCGCACTCAGTGACCGGTGTCTCTGAGTGTGTTGCAAACGAAAAAAAATGAGACTACGTGGCAGCCCGCAATGTTTCGGGCGGCCGCACTCACGAGGCGCGCAGGATCCCGAAAGCGCGCACGGGTTTGAAAGGAGCAGATTCGAGATGTCGCTGAAGAGCAAGCTGTCCCTGTCCGCTGTGGTCGCCACGGCGCTGGTTCTCATCCCCACACTGGCGTTCGCCCAGGGCGTGCAGAAGATCGAGTCGAACAAGTATGATTCGAACTCGTGGCTTGCTGTTGCGGCCGGCTTCGCCATCGGCATCGCGGCACTCGGCGGCACCATGGGCCAAAGCCGCGCCGCCGCCGCCGCTCTCGAAGGCATCTCGCGCAACCCCGGCGCGGCTGCCCGCATCCAGACCCCGATGATTCTCGGTCTGGCGCTGATCGAGTCCCTCGTTCTTCTGTCCTGGGTTATCGCGTTCTTCCTCCAAGGCAAGATCGCGCTCTGACCTCTTCTGTTCGGTAAGGCACACGCCTTCGCCGACTCGCTCATCCCGCGGCCGTTGCCGGCAAACGGGTGTGTACTCATCAAGAGTACACACTTGTTGCTGCATCGGCCGCGCGGCTTTTTTGTGCGTTTGCCCGCCGCATCACTTCGTTGCAAACGGATCAATCACCGCCACGCCCAGCGCATCAAACACCGGCGAGCCATGCGCCAGCAACGTGAGGTCGTACGCGAGCGCAGTCGCGGCGAGCAGGCCCTCGCGAAGCGGGCACGGATGCGCTGCGAGGAGCACGCCCCACTCTTCAACGACCGCTTCATCAATTGGCAACACGCGCTCACCGTGGTCGCTCACGAGTTGATGAAGCCATCGATCCCACGTGCGGCCCGCCTTCATGTCTCGCGCACGCACGCGCTCGATGGCGGCTTGCAACTCACCGAGCGTGAGGACGCTCAAATAAAGATCCTCCTCGGTTGATTCAAAAAACGCGCGCACCCCCGGATGACATCGCTTGCCTTTGCGCAACTCTGCGAGCACCGGCGTGTCGACGAGGAGGCTCACTTCAGCGCTCCCCAAGTTCAAAATCGGCGTCTTCACCGGCGTCGGGCATCGCCAAAATCAGCTCTTTGAGCGACTTTTGATTGCGCGGCGCAAGCAGGGCGGCCTTGAGCAATTCGCGATGTTCGGCCTCGGCCGACCGACCGTTTTGCGCCGCACGCAACTTGAGCCTTCGAATGAGCCCGTCGTTGAGATTGCGAACAATAAGCTGAGCCAACCCGCGTGTCCTTTCACGCCGAGGTTATCACCGCATCGCTCGCACCGTCACCGAGTGCTCGACCCGGCGGTCGCGCGCCGAGCGAAGCAGGGTTGCCGCCCCCTGAGCGAGCGAGCCGAGTGTGTACACATCGACGGCGCACGCACATTCATGGTGCGTACACTTCAGTAACCGACGCGTACACTTCGGCAGCCGATGCAGTTCTTGGGCGATTGTGTACACACGAGGCGAAGCGAGCGATTTGGGGGCGGACGCCGGGCGAGGGCGCACGCCCGATGGCCGGCGGGTGGGGGCAACTGCGCGCGTCGCGAGCGCCCCAGCGACACGAGCGGCAAGATTGCCCGAACGGCACCCCGCCGTTCGAAACCGAACCCGAGAACGCTCGCGAGGTTAGTTACAACCGCAGACACCACCGTGCCGTGAGCAACAGCCCCTGCCCCCACCGCAACCGCACGATGGCGAAAGGGTACCATCGCAACAACGGGCACGCATGCCACTACTACCTTGGCCACCTGCGGAAGCGGGGCGAGGCGCTGGGGCGGGATTTGCGACCGGCGCCGGCGGAGAAGAATCGGAGAGCCGCGGTGGCGACGACACAACAACAGGCTGCTGTGCCGGCAGCGGGCGGTTCGGCGGTGGCGCGCTCGGTTGCTGACCGACGAGAGCCACGCAGAACAAGCAGCCACCGAAAGTCGTTGTAGCAATGGCCCCAAGAACGATGAGTGCGATCGCCCCCGCGCTTATGCCTTTCTTCTGCGGTTGCGCGTGGAAGTTCGGGCCGAATGGCGATCCCGCGTAGTAGCTGTTCGGCGGATGAGGCGTGGATGACCACGAGGAGACGGGCGTTGGTGTGAAGTTTCCGGCTCCGCACGTCCGGCGATTGTGCCCCTCGCGACCGCAGATGGAGCAGGCCATTTGTCCATGGAAACGCATCCTGACTGCGCTGTCGACTAGGGATGTCAACGGCTGAATACGAAAACGTCTTTTGTAGGGAGGACAACCGACGCGATGGGGCGCGCAGCAGCGCCCCGCCCGTCACACCCGTAAAGCCAAAGCGCGCGTCGCGAGCGCCCCAGCGCTAGGAAAGTCCCCGCAGACATACAAAAGATATTTCGAGGAGACTGACCGACGCGATGGGGCGCGCAGCAGCGCGATTTGGCGTTGACGAGGCGGGGCGCGTCGCGAGCGCCCCAAAGCTAGGGAGGACGACCGAACAATACAGAGACGTATTTTGAGGAGGACGACCGACGATTTGGGGCGCGCAGCAGCGCGATTTGGCGTTGACGAGGCGGGGCGCGTCGCGAGCGCCCCAAAGCTAGGGAGGACGACCGAACAATACAGAGACGTATTTTGAGGAGGACGACCGACGATTTGGGGCGCGCAGCAGCGCCCCGCCTCGTCAACTACTCGGAGCCTTTGTCGCCGGTGCAGGTGATAAAGAGAGTCGCGCCGGGCTTGGCTTCGCCGGCACCGGCGAAGCGGATGAGGCGACGCTCGGTGGAGGGGCAGTTCTTCACAACGTCGGGGTTGCCGATGCCGCTTGTTTCGTCGACGTAGCACCAGCCGTCGGCGTTTACGGGCTGACCGTCGGGCGTGTACTGGCAAGCGCAGAGGTCGTAGCCGGACTGGTTGAAGTTGTCTTGGCACTCACTCTGCGTCACCGGCCCTTTCTCGTTGGTG
This sequence comes from Polyangiaceae bacterium, assembly GCA_016712345.1. Taxonomy (GTDB): domain Bacteria; phylum Myxococcota_A; class Polyangia; order Polyangiales; family Polyangiaceae; genus JADJRH01. Next base: position 3,455,882 of record JADJRH010000001.1, on the reverse strand, counting down.
AGCTGGGTGATCTCGCAGAAGCAGTTGAAGTCGGATTCAGGATTTTGCGACTGGATGGCTGCAACCGCCGCTTGGTGTTCTTCGGAAACCGGATCGCGACCGGCCGCTTCACAGTCGCACGCGTTGTTTTCGACCTTGGACGCTTCAAGAATGAGGCAGGGAACCTGGCCGCTTTCGGGATTCGCCACGAGTGTACGCGAGAGGCACTGGCCGCGGAGGGCCTGCTTCAAGCGGTCAATGATGGCGCCGATGGCCGGACGGTAACCGAAGTCAACGTCACCCGACTTGGTGAGCTGAGCGGGGCACACCGAGCCGACGATGCCCTGTGAACCGGCCTTTTTGAGAACGTGAAGTTCGCGGATGCCGGGGTAGGCTTTGGCGCGCACCTGAATGGTGGGCTCGCCGGTGCCCGGATCCACTTCGCAAAGCGGGCTGTCGTTGGTTTTGCTGCAATCGCACGACGCACCCGCGGTGGCGCAGTTTTGCGACTCGGGGAGCGGGAAGATGCAGGCGTATTGCAAGTCGTCGCGCTTGGGAATTGACCACTCGTGGCCGTTGATCTTGTTCGCAAGCGGGTTGCCGGCGTCCACAACGGGATCGCCCGTGATGGGGTTTTCACCTGTGCGCTTGTCGACGCTCTCGATCATGAGCGGGTCTTTGGGAAGCGCCGCTTGAGCGGGGTAATTGTCCGGGTCGCCGAGGATGACGTCCCAGGTGTTGTAGTCCTTGTTGGGGAGCTGCGTGAGCATCTCGTCGAAGGTCTTGAAGCCGCCGCGAGCAACGCCGTCGGGATCCAAACCGGCCTTGAGATCGGGCGCGCCGGAGGAGTTGGTGCGCGCGATGTCTTGCCAGGGAACGCCGACGATACCGGCGAGGAAGATCAGGTTGGCCGTGCGGACGTTGGAGTTGTCATCGCTCGGATCGAGATCGCTGAAGAGCGGGTTGGGCACCACAGAGCCGTTGCGATCGGTGACCGACGAGTTGCGAATGGCGTCCACGTAGCGATCGACGCCGTAGAGGAAGTCGATACCGAAGCGGCGCTTTTGGTTCCAGCAGCGGAGGTTGATGTCGTCGCCGAGATCGGCATCGGTGTAATAAATCGTGTTGCCGTTGCCGTCTTTGCAAGAGGCATCGTCGGGGCAGACGGGGTTGCCGTTGTCGTCTTTGGGACCGCTCGAACCGCACGAGAAGCAGCACTGGTCGTTGGGATTTTGATCGCAAATCGCGCGCGCTTTGGGGAGGTGGAACGGCGTGCCGTTGCCCGACTTTTGCTGAGCGGCGTAGTAATATTTGCCTTGCTCGCGGATCGAACAGTCGTTTTCGTCGGTGAGCATGATGACCGCGAGAAGCGAGTCGGGACGCAAAAAAGCTTTGCGTTGATCGAGGACAACTTTGTCGATGCCGTCGAGGAACACGTTGCCTTTGTCGTCGAGCTTGACGGCCTCGGGCGGCGACGGATCGACAAGGAAGCGGTACCAAGACTCAAGCTGCGCTTCGTACCCGCAGCCAACCTGACCGGCGCCTTTCACCATGTCGGAAAGCGAAACGGCGAGAGCGGTGTTGTTGCCGTCGGCTCCGCTGTCGGACTCGATGTCGGCTTCACCCGGAGGGGTGAGCTTTTGAGCGGGATCCCACGCCAAGAACTTTTGGTTTTGGTAGGTCTCAACTTCTTCGGCGAGCGCCGGATCTTTGCGGGCGATCAGGCGGCCTTTGTCGTTGTTAGATTGCTTGCCCGCGGCGTCGGCAAAACAGGCATCGGAGCCGTGGCCGCCGAGGCTGGAGGTGATGATGCCGACGTGAATGTCGAGCACCGGCTCAAACTCGCGGTCGGTTCCGGCGGGGCATTTGTCGAGCGGACCCGCGGGCACCGAAGTGATGGTGCCGGTGTTTGGATCAACGCAGCCGGGATTCACCAGACCCTTTACGAGGTCGGGAACAGCGAGCGCCAAAATGGCCTGTTTGTCGGCCATGGATCGCGAATTGTCGATGCTCAACACAAGGTCGATTTTGTCGACCGAACTTTGAGTGAGCCGCTCGCTGATAACCGCCGTACTGCGCGGACCGACGGGCTCGAGCGGACGCTCCAAGCAACCGGAAGCGCCTGCCGCGCCGCCGACGATGAGTGTCCCCAGGACAACCTGTCCCGCGCGCATCCACGCACGAGGCTTCGTTCTAAACATGCGTTGTCTCCCTTTCGAACCGACGACTCATGTCGCGCCGGACAAGACCGCCAAAGTTGATGAGGTGGATGCTACCATCACACCGGGCCGGGGATCGATAGGTGCAACGCGTGAGCCCAACACGATCTTTGGAGATTTCGGGAGCTTCCAGAGCGAGAACTGGTCAACTTAGTTTGCCATCGTCAACTAGGTTGGCGCCAATTCGCGTCGCGCTCCGGGTTTGGGGGGGCGCTCCAGCGCGGATAAGCGGGGCCGTCCCTCGGGGCGGTTTGCCGTTTTGTGGGGAGGCCAATTCGCTCGACCAACGCGAGCGAATGTGCGTTCCTCGCCTCGCCATGATGCGCGTTGCGGTCGCCATCGTTCCCGAGGTTCGGCAACTTCTCGCCGAAGACCCGTCGGAACTCGGTGCGCTCCTTGAAGAGATGCACGACGAGGACATCGCCGACCTCGTTGGGCTGCTCAACGAAGAAGAAGCCGGCAAGCTTCTGAAAGCGCTCAAAGCGGAAGAGGCAGCTCCGATTTTTGAGCGCCTCGACGAAGAGACGCAGGAAACGCTCGTTGGGTCGATGGGCATGGAGTCGATCGCTCCCATCGTCGGCGAAATGGCGGCCGACGATCGCGTCGACTTGATCGAAGGGTTGCCCGAAGAAGTGGGCGACACGCTGCTCGAAACGCTTGAAAAGGTGGACCCTGAAGCGGCCGCCGAAGTGGAGCAACTCGCGCAGTGGCCCGAGGACAGCGCCGGCGGCTTGATGACAACTGATTATGTGTCCGTGGGTGCGGACCTCACGGTTGCAGGTGCGATCGAGCGCATTCGCGGCGCGGCGAACAAAGTTGAAACCGTTTATTATGTGTACATCGTCACCGAGAAAAATCGCCTGCACGGCGTAGCGTCGTTGCGTGATCTGTTGCTCGCCGAGCCCAACGCAAAAATGCAGCAGGTGATGACCGAAGACGTTGTCACGGTGGCGCCTGAAACCGACCAAGAAGAAGTCGCCAAAACAATGGCGAAATACGACTTTTACGCGCTGCCGGTGCTCGGGGCTGATCGAAAGTTGCTCGGCGTGATCACCGTCGACGACGTGATGGACGTCCTCACGCAGGAGCAAACCGAAGACGTTCAAAAGCTCGGCGGCATGGCGCCGATTGAGGAGAGTTATTTTCAAACCGGGTTTTGGACGTTTGTTCAAAAGCGGTTTCCGTGGCTGGCGATCATGTTCGTGGGCGAGTTCGCCACGGGCACGGTGATGCAGCACTACGATGTGATTTTGGAGCGCATCACGCGGCTGAGTTTTTATGTGCCGCTGCTCATCTCAACGGGAGGCAACTCGGGCTCGCAGTCGTCCACGCTGATCATTCGCGGCCTCGCAACGGGTGACATCAAGCCGAGCCACTACTGGAGAATTGCGCTGCGTGAAGCCGGGCAGGGGCTCGTTCTTGGAACGGCGCTCGGTGCGATCGGTTTGGCTCGCGTGGCGTGGCTTGGTCATGGCCAAGCGTTTATGTGGACCATCGCCGGCACACTCGTGGCCATTTGCGTTGTGGGGTGCACCGTTGGATCGATGTTTCCGTTGCTCCTCAAAAAGCTCGGGCTCGATCCGGCAACCAGCAGCGCCCCGTTTATCGCCAGTTTGGTCGATGTTTTTGGGATTCTTATCTACTTGAACATCGCCAAAATCTTTATGGCCGACATGATTGCGAAGGCCGTTGCCGGGCACGCGGGCGGATAATCGACACCTATCGCGGGGAGGCGGAAGCGTACACATTCAATTGTGTACACGTACGCGTAACATCTGCTTCCTGCTATTGTCGGCGCGGGGTGTTTGCAAAAGGGCCTGATGTGGAAGTGCTCAATCGAGCCGCCGAGGCCGCGTACACATTGCCCGGAGTGAACACGTGCGCCAGTTCAGAAGCTTTGCTTGGCGGGCCTGTGCTTCCTCAAGATCCTGCCAAAGTGGATGAGATACGCATTGTGCGATCTGAGTTGAGCCGTGCACTGGCGCTCCAAAAAGCGGGGCGCGCGCGCGAAGCATTGGAGTTGGTAGAGCCGCTCCAAAAAAACGGATGGACTCAACGATACTCCCATTGTGGCTGTAAGGCTGGCGCTGCTCGGCAGCCTTCAGATAAGACGCGGGAGATGCGCGTTGCCACGCGGGGGATACTGCCAAGGGCGAAAAGGAGATTCAACAGGCCATCGCAATGGTGACAAAGCTTGGAAACAAGGACGATCCGGCCATGGCACTTGACCTTGCCGCTCTCGGCGAATGCCTTCAATTCAGAAACAGTCAGGTCCGGCGCTGTCTACCCTGGAGCACGCTCTTACCATTGCTCGTCAACGTGAATCTGACATGGAAACGGTTCAAGTAGCGGAGATTAAGCTGCACCTTGCCGAGCGCCGACCTGAACACGTTTATTGGGTCGGCACTCCAGTCAACCAACCATACACCACTACGCCAAGTCTTATGTCCTGCAGCGGGATGCTATCCATCTATTTGTGCTGCGCGCTTACGCTATCGAACTGAGATACGCGAATAGTCTCATCGCCAAATCGAGCGTTGATCTCAAGTCTACCACCGATGGCTTCGATTAGAGACCGAAGCGTCTGGATGGACATATCAGCTCGGCGCTCCAATTTCGAAATATTCGGCTGGCTCACACCAAGGAGCCTTGCCAAGTCCTCCTGCGAAATTCTGCGCCTGGCTCGCAACTCCACAAGGAGCGCTTCCGTCGACGCGGCGGTTCGCGTATTTGTGTCGAACAACACCCTTACGCGCTGGATTGCATCGTCAACGGATTCGTAAACCTCATCGGCTGCTTCACCGTAGTTCTCCGACGGTAAAGATGTAAGGCCGAGCGCCATCCCTTGGCGCCATTCGAGGGCAACACCCTGGTTACCTTCAGTGATATCTACCCAAATGGGGCCGCGAGGGTTCTCGCTGCGATCAATGTGAATCTCTGCCTTGGGAATCACCCTGCGGATACTGGCGATGATCCGCTCTACCTGATCCATGGTGTCATCCTCTCTTCTAGTCGGGAACTCCCTTCCCGTCGGCACCAGCCTTGTCAAAAACAACTCTCTCTCCACCACCAGGGGTCACCGCTACGATCCGGAATGCGCCATTTGCGGCGATATAAGTCTTGTGGCCCGCTTGGCGATAGCACGTACATCCAGGACGCCTCGAAGCGACCTTGAAGACGGGATGCGGCGCATAAAGGCGCCCATCGAGCTTTTTAGTCTCGAAATGCTTCGGATCCTTCGGTACTCCGCTATAGGCATCCTCAATGATGTCCAGTTTCTCCTCAATCAGACGGAGAACATCCGGTTCATTCGATTGCGGGGCGGCATTCGTCAGTTCCTGAAACAACAGCTGAACACGTTCGGGTTTTGTCTTGATGACCATTCGGAACCTCTTCATTCTTTTCTGAGCATGGCAAAAACCTCCTACATACAAATGGGCGTCATAGGGCAATTTGCACTGTCGCCGATGAGCATAAGTCGTGCTGACAGTGCAGCGACAAGGATAACCCTTGAGTTATCCTTGTCAAGGATATTTGTGATTTTGTGTCAACCGTTGAATATAAAAGACGAATTATGAAGCGAAGGTGTACGCGTGATGAAACACGCGCCTGCGTAACCTACCAAACTGGACGGTGGATGGCTCGACGACAGTTTCAACTCTGCCGAACGCGCATTATACCGATCCGCATATTTCGCCCACCAATCCTCGCCCGCCCACACCGCGCATGCAAGCCCCCAATTCACCCCGCCCTTCAACATTTTCTAAAACGCGCGCCTCAGCCCACACGCGCCACAACGGCGGTCACATTATCCTGCCCGCCCGCGGCATTCGCCAAGTCGACCAACAGCCCAGGCACCGCGGTCAACTCCACATCTCCAAACACGGCAGCAATCTCTTTTTCGTCTACCCCGCGCGTCAAGCCGTCGGTGCACAACAAGAAAACATCTCCGACCTCCAACGGCTCTACCCGGATGTCGGGTTCTACCCATTCACGCCGACCTGAAAACGCACGACAAAGCACGTGTTCGTACATTCGTTTCATGTCGGCGGTAACCTCGCCATACATTCGGCGCAGTTCTTCCAACTGGGTATGGTCGGTGGTAAGCTGTTCTAACCTTCCATTGCGCAGTCGGTACGCACGCGAGTCTCCGATGTGCCCAATCACGGCAAAACCACCCACGCACCACACCACGGTGAGCGTGGTTGCCATTTTGGGTAGGTTCAGACTGCGAGAGTCGCACCAAATGCGGGCCTGCACACGGAGCAGTGCGCCGGCGAGCACTTGTTTTGAGGTTTCTACTTTCCAGGTGGAAGGAGTACCCAACGCGGCGCACTCTGCCGGGATGGAGCGGAGTACCGTTTGAATGGCAAGGCGGGCGGCGCGACCTCCGCCACTCCCACTGCCAACACCGTCGGCAACGGCGGCAATGGCAAAACGGTTGTCGAACCCGAGCGCATCCTCGTTGCTGTGGCGCATTCTACCCAGGTCGGTTGCCAAAACGGGATCATCGAGCCTCCTCAACAGGAGGTGGACAGGTCCAAACGAGCCTTGCGGGTCCAACCGACAACGGTCAACAGCGGGCTCCCAGAAGCTCCCAAGCAACCGAGATCGGTCAGCAAGGGGCTCCCGGAAGCTCCCCACCCCAGCGATCACGGTCGCCGAGGGGCTTCCAGAAGCTCCCGCTCAACCGATCACGGTCACAAAAAAGCTTCCCGAAGCTCCCGTTCCACCGATCACGGGCACAAAAAAGCTTCCAGAAGCTCCAGAACGCCCATATTCAGACGCCCAACGCTTCCTGCAAGCCAAAAAACAACCGTTTTGTCGGCCTTTTTTGGCCTCCAGAAGCCTTTCAGGCCCCGTTTCAGGTCAAAATTGGGCTTCGGTAAGCCCAAATTCCACCAATCACGGGCACAAAAAAGCTCCCGGAAGCTTCGCGCCAACCAATCACGTTCGCGACAAGCTTCTGGTAAGGCAAAAACCGCTACCGATCAGCCGTCGGTCGCGAAACGGTGCGTTTTATTGTGGGGTTACAGGGGCGACGGGAGCGGGCTCGGGGGACTCTTGGGAACCGTCGCGCCGGGTGCGGGTGTAGAGCGACGGCGCCACCTCTTCGGCGTCGCCGTCATTCCAACGGAGGTAGCTGACCGCGCGGCGGCATTGGTCGTACGCATTGGCAAACAACGAAAACGCCCGTTGCCGCAGCTCTACCGCCGTCAGAACGCCCGCATCGGGCCCCACGGGTTGGCGGCGCTCGCCCAACGCGATGAGCAGTTGCGGGCCGAGCAACGAGGCGCGCTCCACCTCTTCCCAGGTGACTGGGCTACGCTTTTCTACCTGGTCCCAAGAGGCGGCATACAGCGCCGACAGGGCCACCAGGTCATTGGCCGTATCGAGGTTGCCCTGACCCGACCGAATGGCCTCCACACTGCGCTTATCAAAATACCCCTTGTGCGCCATTAACTCGGCCGCAAGCAACATATCTTCACGCAGCGGCTTGGCCTCTTCCAACAACTTGCCCAGCAAGGTGGAAGAAAGCTCCGGCAAAGCTGTCAGGTGGGCATGCCACGCAGCCAGCGCATACGGACCGATTTTATCAATGTTCTGAATATTGAAGTCGGGTAACTTGGCCGCCTGATCACGGAGCTTTGCCAGGTGAGGCACAGCTCCAATGCCGATCGCCACAGCGCGCGGAATATCCACATTGATGGGTAGCAGCGCACTCGTGGGTAGACTTTCAATCTCCGCCTTTACCTCAGCGTAGGCTTTTGCCGCCTCTTCGGGCACAGAAGGCTTGGCGGCAGCCGGTTTGGGTGACTTGGACGGTTTGGGCATAAACTCCAGATCTCCAGTGAAAGGTTAGAGCCAACCTCACGCGGAGTAACACGCTGCGGCCTGGTGGCACTGGGGATTACCAACGCGCGGGCAGAATGGGGAGGCTACACGGTTGTGCTTGAAACAACAGCGAAAAGAGGGTGAGCTGGCGATTTTTTGGCGGCGCGGTGCGCGCACGGGGTTGCGTGTGCGCTACGGCCCGGCACGACACGATCCGGCGGTTCATTTGTCGCTTCGTACTTTGGGGATAAACCCGCGCCGCCCTTGGTCGTTCCCCGTAAATCGAATGACGTGCGCCTTGCTGAGCGTTCCGTCATCAGGAACTTGCTTGGTGTTCTCGATGATAATGACCTGCGCGCCGGTGAAGGATGCGCCCACGCTCTCCCAGAAGTGCTTCTTGATGTCCGGTGGAAACGAGACTTCATCGGCGTCAGGCTGCTCGTAGACCAGCAGCGGGGAATCGATAAGGACGAAGTTCGGGAACGGGCGCTCGTCCTCAATGCAAAGGCGAAGGAGTGCGAGGTTGAACGCCGCCCGCGTGATGGCCCGCACGCCCTTGCCGTGGCTCTTGCGCGCGCGGCCAGAGATCACGACGTCCTGGTCGTTCTCGCTGAACGAGACTCGATTGAGGTTGGGGAAGTGCCACGACTTCAGGAGCGCCTCGAACTCCCGACTGAAAGGGTCGGCCTGCGCGGTGCTCACCGCTGCGCCAGCCACGTCGGTCTTCCGCTGTTTTTTCTTAGGCTTGGCCGCCTCATCCAGCAGCTCTTCGAGTTCCCGGACTCGTTCGAGGTGCTCGATCACCTTGCGGCAAGTCTCAGCGCGCGCGCGCAGGTCATCGATCTTCTTGGAGGCGACGTCAACGTGCTGCTGCATCAGTGCCTTCAGCTCCGCCGAGATCGCGTCGAACTCGGCTTGGCGGGCGGCACGGGCAGTTTTGTGTAGCTCGACCTCGGAAGCGTTGGCAGCTCGCGTGGTCTGAAGATCCTGGAGCAACTTCGAGGTCTTGGCCGCTTCGGCCTTGCAAGCCTGGGAGACGTCGGCCGGTGCCGGTTGCGCTCCACGATGGTCGCGGTGCTGGTGCTCGGCGAGTGCGCCGCACATCGGGCACCGCTCCTCTTTGAGCTGGTCGAGCCGAATGCCGGCCTCGGCGATCGCCACCAGCCGTCGTAGGTCGGACTCGTACTGCTGCTCCAGCAGGTCGAACCGCGTCTGCAGCTCCGACAGCACTGCGAACTTCGACTCGACCGCCTTCAGCGCTGTCCAGGCCGTGCTGAGCTTCGCTTGCAGCGGCGCCACGTTCGCCTGCGCGGCGTTGCGCTCGGTGACCGACGTTTGGATCGATGCCTCGATCCGGGCTAGGCGGTCGCGCTCCTCGGCAAGCGTGCTCACGTCGCCAATCTCGGCTAGGCGCTCACGCGTTGCCTTCAGCAGGCCTTCGAGCAACTCAACCTTCCCCGCCTGCCGTCCCTTCGCGACCTTCGGATCTTCCTTCGCGACGATCGAGGAGTCGTCGGTCCCCGTGAGCAGGAGTCGGAACACGCCGCTCTCGACGGTCCTGTGGGTGAACTGCCCGCTGAGGATCGGCGAGTCCTCTTTGATGACCGTCTCTTCATCAATGATGACGAGCGGGGCGATGTCGCGGAAGCTGAGCGGGCGCGTCTTGCCCTGCTCGTTGGTGCGTACCTTCTTCGTGCCCAGCCCCGACAGATCGAGGAGGAACTGCGAGACGGTGTCCTCCTTGCCTCCTTGGTGCTTGGCCGCAAGCACGCGGTCGGAGTGCCCGTCGGTCTTGCAGAGCACCTCGCCGCCACGCAGGCTCCTCTCCAGCGAGTAAACGCGCCCGTCGCTGTAGGCCTCGATCTCGAGGACGATGGTGCTGTAGCCCTCTGCTTCGGGGATCTCCTTCGGCGCGGCACCGCCACCGAGCGCGTAGTCAAGGCACTGCGCGATAAAGCTCTTGCCCGAGTCCGAGGGGCCCGCGATGACGTTTAGGCCGCGCGTGAACGTGACCTCGGCCGGCGCTTTCCCCGGCCCGGTGAGAGCGAGACGCCGAAGGGCGAAGCCGAACTTCATGGCGTCTCCTCCGTCCAGAGAACGGACTCCATCGAGAACTCAGCGCCCCACAGTCCGATACGATCACGGACCATCGCATCGAGTTCAGCATCGTCGAGGCCACCGAAGCTGTCCACCACCCAATCAGCGCGCTCCCGCAGCCCCGCCAGGTACTTGGTGCTGAGTGTGTCGAGGAAGTCGGCGGACTTGTCGGTAGCCGCGAAGAAGATGCCACCGTCCTTGTAGACGCGTTCGATGAGTCCGCGGCTCTCGTAGAGGCTGAGCCCGGCTTGAATCACGCCGCGTCGAACGAGGATCTCCCCGCCGCGATGCGGGGTTCTCGGGTGCAGCCCCTCGGGGCCGCCGTCGATGTCATCCGAGTGGACGAGGAAGTAGTCGAAGACGACGAGCCGCTGCAGCGCGTACGCAGCGGGGAACGCCGTGGTCAGCACGCAGAGCGCGCGCAGGCCGATCTCGACGGGCCCGTTGAACGGCGAGACGAAGTGGGTGGCCTCGGGCGTCATTTGACCCACCTGACCTTTCCGTCGTTCGCGAGCTGGTGGCAGATGCCACCACGGTCACGGGTATGGATGCGCGTGGTCAGCGGGTTGCTCGTGAGCTGCAACGAGCGGGCTGTCTTGACCACAGCGAGCACGCGACGGTAGCCGTCGGCATGATCGCCACGCACTTCGTCCTTGATCCCGGAATGGACCTCGTCCTGCAGCTTCTCGAACTCTCCCTGAGGCAGCGTGTCGCGCGAGAAAGTTCTCAGCCCTTCGGCGCTGTAGAACTCGACGCGCGCGTCACGAAAGTGCTCGCGGAGGTCATCGTGGGTCGCAAGTCCCGCGTCGAGATCCTTCACGTTCTGTTTAAGGTGATCCGCGTAGGCGCGACGGAGTTCGCCAACGAAGACCGCTTCGTTGGCGGCTGGAGCGCTCGGAGGTGCAAGGGGTTCAGGGCGAGGAGGAAGGCCGCCTCCGAAACGCGCCGCATACCAGCGGGTTTTGGCGTGCCCATCAAGGATGCGGAGGAGCGGCACTGTCTGGAAGATGGAGAAGTCGAGACTCGCGATATGCGCCTGCATCACGGCATCGCACTCGACGACCTCGGTCTTCGTGATCTCCGTGCGACACGCCTTGTTCCAATTCGCGAGGAGATCGTTTCGCAGCTCGTGAGGCCGCTTCAAGAGGTTCGAGAGCTTCGGACCGGCGCCCTGGGGCGCCACGAAGTAGTAGCGTCGGGGGTACGAGTACTCGCCCTTCAGCGTGTAGTATGCGAGCTTGCCCAACTCAACCCAGACATCGCTCGGCGTGAGCGCCTTCTCATAGTGCTTGCATTGGTAGTTGTCCCAGGTGCCATTGCCGCCCTTCACCGTCGCGATGATGTCGCGGCCCATGTCTCCCGCACCACCGCAGCGTTCGACCAGATCGTACTCGTCACGGAGTGAGTCGACCCACTCCTGAACAAACCGCTCCCAATGCTCAGGGCTAAGGAGCCTGACGCGGTCCTCGGGATGCACCGGAGGCCCAGACGCCACGAGATCCGCAGCCAGTCGGTGCGGTGGCGCTGGAGGCTGAGGGATCGGAACGGGCGGCGGAACCTTACTCATGCACGCAAGCCTGTGTGATGGATTTGGGATGGCTCACAGCGACGCGTCGGATGGTCGGTTCGAGTTGGGGGCGTCCAACGTGGGCTTGGACCGCAAAGCAAGCGCGCGAAGTAAGCTTGCTTTGTTGCATCCATCTGAGAGTTGGACAGGGCTCTCGGTAGCAGCGCGCATCACCGACCACATGGCCCCCTTAGAGGTCGCTTATTATCGCTCATCAATGTTTCTCCTTCGCCAGGACGAATATCGCTCGCAAGCATCTTCGATTGTAAAGACCTCGGGATCTTGCGCTCGTTCACTTGCCCGATACTTGGCTCGTCCCTGTTTGCACTCCAGCTCTGTGCGATTGCACACGTAGTATGCGGCCCAAACCGGCTGTTTCGCATTCCAGAATGCGGACGACTGGCTCACGTTCCGGCAACTGGAGTGTTGCTGCAACTTGTGACAGGGAACGCGCACGTGCTGAAGGAAGCAGTATGGGTCGGGCTCGGGCTGACATGTTGATGACTTAAATGGCGTCGGGTTCGGCAAGTCGGGGCGATCGTTCGCCTGTACTTCTTCATACGCGCTTGTCAGCAGTTTCTCGAGTTCTTGACAAACTGAAACGGACGGACCGCAGACGCTCGGCGGCTTCACGTTCTTCGGAACATTGGAGTTCCACACACAATGGAATTCAGGCCTAGAGTCGAACAATTCGACGGCCTGCCGCTGCGCAGCCGCGGCTAGAGGTGCGTCTTTTGGCTGAATGGTGTTGATGGGTCGGGAAGAAGGAGGCGGCGGTTTCGGCTCTTCCAGCTCGTTTTGTGAAAGTCGAGCCGATTGTTGCTTGGGGGGGCTGCAGGACGTCATGACCAAGATGGACGACACTAACACTGCTTGCAGTGTAGCCATGCGCCCCTTCGAAAGGTGGCAAGGGACCGACTCGTTGTCATGGCGATGATAAGTACGCATGTCAATACCCCGAGATTTACTTGGTAACGGCGCAATCACCACTGAGGGCTGCTTGTGAGCAGCCCCGGTTGACGATGTCGGTGCCCTTTTTGCGACCTTCACTATTAGCAATGTCGACGGCTTGGCCGTGGCGAGGGCCATAGTACTTGTAGCATACCGGCAATTTAGGGTTCTGATTACACAAGGTTCGGCGCTCAGTCTCAACGTCCTGCGGAGTGGACGTTGGTGGAGGAGTGGCTGTTACCTTCGGCGGTGGAGGCTTCTTGGGCGGTGGGTGATCCGTCTTGGTGTTGGTAGGCACAGTTGTGGATGTAAGGGCTCCCGAAGGGACTCCCGAAGGAATGGGGTCCGGGTCTACAGTTGTGGTCGAGCCTGACGCTGTCGTTTCTGGCGTTTCGGTCGGGGCATCAAGGTCCGCGGTCGTTTGTGGAAGTGCCGAGGTTGAGGAAGCGCGTGCGTCCTTGTAGAGGACCGTCACATAAACGAACAGGAACGTCCCCGCCAATATGGCTATGACAGCTAAGGCAATTAGCAGCCATCTCCTCTTGGACCAGGAACGGGCAACTGGGTCCGGTGGAGGAGTTGGGCCACCGGGTTGCGGTTGCGTACCTTGGTCGACGTTCCTATCGGTTGTGGGGGATGTACCTGGGGGTGAATTGGCCGCAGTGGGGCTTGAGCGATCAGTGGGCAAGGGGCGCGTGACATCAGGCGTACCACCGACAGATGGAACTTGTGGCTTCTCGGTCGGGTTGCCAGAAACCTGCGGGGGAAGGGCGATCGGTATTGCTTGGATTCGTGTTCTTAGCCATTTGGCTAGTGCGGACGGCAAGCGGTCTCGGGGCACAATAATGTAGTCGCCAAGTTCCTCACTGTGCCGCTTGAACTCTTTCGTCGGATTCGTTTGCTGTGCTAGAAAGCACGTATGAGCCTTGGACCATGCGCGGGGATAGTACTCGAATTGATCTGGAGTTAGCCGACCCCAAGAGTACGCATGGTTGCCCTCTTCCTTGACATCTTGATGGCCGGCGCCCGCGACAAGCTCAAATGTCCCTTGGCTCGTAATTGGAGTGCGAAGAAAACCTTGGGCGTCATGCACGTGGCCACAAAAGAGAACATGGGCTTGATGCTGGAGGTGGCCGCGGAGCGTGGAGCCATCAGAGAGCCAGGAAGGGGGGTGGTGCTGAAGCACGAGAAGGAGAGCGTTCTTGGGCGCTCCGGTTATAGTACGATGGATCTGGCCAAGCCCAAGTGCCAAATTTTGTGCGGCATCGGCACTGTCGTAGCTGTTGAGGCACGTATTAAGACCAATCGCGAGAACGTCACCAAGCGGGCTGTCGATCTTTTTCGACCAAAAGGGCTGCTCCGCCGTTATCGTTCCAGAGCCATAGGGAGCGGCAAATGTGGAGTATGCCTCAAATTTCTGCCAAATTGGCCCAAGTTCGCCTTGGGCAAGGAAGTCGTCTAGCCGGTTCGGCTCGGCGCGGAGCGCCTTGTGGAGGGCGGCTACTGTGACGCCAGTGGTCTTGCGCCGTTGAACATCGTGATTTCCCGGTACCAAGAGGCACTGGTGGACGCCCGCGCCGGCGACCGAAAGAAGCTTATCGATCCAGTCTTTAGCCGTCTCGTACTGCTTAGGTTCGCCGGAAAAGGCAATGTCGCCTGTGAAGATGAGGAAGTCCGGGGAGCCCAGCACAGAGCGGACCTTTTCGACGTCGTCAAGGATCTTACTAACGACAGCTTCTTGGTCGAATCGCGTGGTCGCGTCCTTGCCGTGGCCGAAGTGGACATCTGAGACATGGATCCAAGTGAGCATTTTCGAGGGCTGGGTCACGGCGATGTATACCGTAGCAAAAGGTCTATGTGGATAACAGGCCGAATATCGCTGACCGAGGCTCGGTGGATAACAGGCCGAATATCGCTGACCGAGGCTCTATCGAACTCTGTGGTCGTTCTCTGGGCGCCCGTCCAACGCCAAATTGAGCTGCGGGCGGGCGAAGCCCGCCCGTCAGATCCAATTTGATGTTAGACGCAACAGATGATCAGAGCGCATCGGTACGCCTATTCCTGTCCCTCTTTTAATTGCATGTGAAGCCGGCTCCACCACAGGACCCGGAGCAACAATCGCTGTTAAGAATGCAGCTCCCGCCAGTTGGTCGGCAGCACACTCCACCCATGCAGATGTTGTCAGCGCAACAGCTCACACCACCTGCGTTACATGAAACATTGACGCCGTTACATACGGCGAGTTGTTGGCACGCGTAACCAAACCCAAGTGGCAAGCAGAAGTTTCCAGGACAACAGCCATTCACATTAGGGATCGGGATGCAGAAGTCGCCGTTTGCGATGCATTGTGGGGGGCACTGACCACAGTCGCTTGGACAACTGTTGCAAGACTCCCCTTGCTGCGTTTCGCATGTTCCATTTGGACAGACGGCACACCCGCCACCTGATCCGCCGTTCCCGCCGCCTCCGGAGCCGCCACCACCCGATCCTCCCGGACACTCCCCGCAGTCATCAGGGCAATTGTCGCAGGACTCAGTGGACTCGCATTCTCCGTTGGGGCACGCCGGGCAATTGCCGCAGTCAGCGTCGCAGACGTCGCACTCTTCGTTGCTGTCGCACTGACCATCGCCGCAGGATAGGGCCTCCGCAAGAGATGGTGAGTTCTTCATGGCGCACAGCATGCGGCGTTGCTGCTGGAGGCTGAACGCTTGAACGAAGCAGCTCTCGGGGCGATGATACGACATGACGTTGGTCACATCAGCGGCGTAGCCGCCGACGCACTCGGCCGCGCACGTACCCCCGGGTGTAGCGACTGCGGTGCAGTACTCCAAATCCCCGCGTCCCTCGTACGGTCCGGGATCAGCTGGCGTGTCACAAAGAAGGTCTCCTGCGGTCTCGCAATTACCACCGTCGACCAGTTCGGCTTGTCCGGACTCGCCGTATGATCCATGATGCGTGTGCCATAGACCGAATAGATGCCCGAGTTCATGAGGGAACACCTGTCCAGCATGGACGTTGTCCGCGGACCAATTCAGAACGACCGCGTGATGTCCCGTCGCTTCGTCCGGGAAAAACGCATAACCGGCAAGCCCCAAGAACAGTGCCGCCAGATCGCTCACGAAGAAGACGCGCAGTTCTCCGTTAGAGCACGGGCACGCGTTCGGGCACGGATCGCACATGAGTTCAAGCAGCGAGCCTGTAGTTACGTCAAGCTCATTCCAGTCGGTATTATGGATGACCGTCACGTCTGCCTTCTTGAACCCGACACCCAAGTCGTCGAAGTAGTCGTTCGCCTTCGCCAGCTGTTCGGAAATCACACCGGAAAGGTCCGGAACACCATTTTCACCGTTGTCGTCGCGAACATCGAAGAAGTGAACATAGTAGTATCTTTTGGGTGAAAACGGCTGCAGGCTTGAAATGTTCGCGATGCTGTCGCACCACGGATCGTCAATTGAGAATGAAGATGGGTCCATCTTCACATCGGGCACGGCTTGCGGAGGATCTTCCCAAATGCTCTTCTCCAAGAATCCGTCGCAGTCGCTGTCGATCACATCGACGTATGATTCCGGGGCATTTGGAAAGATCGTGGGATCGTCATCATTGCAGTCACCAAGTCCGCCCACTTTGCCATTCTCGGAGAAGCCGTCTTGGTCGTCGTCGAATGACAAGGTGCCTTCATCGACAAGTCCGTCGCAGTCGTTGTCCAATCCGTCGCCATTTGGATCACCGGCGAGGCCAGTCTCCGGCGCGCCAGGAAATATCCCAGGATTGGCGTCCTCACAGTCGCCCTCGTTCTCCGAAAACGCATCCCCGTCGTCATCAAAGGCGTTAGTGCCTTCATCGACTGTACCGTCGCAATCGTCATCAATTGAGTTCTCCTGTTCCGGCGCGCCTGCGTAGACTGTTGAGTTGAAGTCGTTGCAGTCGCCGTCAGCTTCGGTCATCCCGTCAGAGTCGTCGTCGGAGACCGTCGTGTCTTCGTCGACTGCTCCGTCACAGTCGTCATCGACAGCATTGGGAAGTTCGACAGCACCGGGTAACACTGCCGGGTTCTTGTCATCGCAGTCACCTGCCTGCTCTGACAAACCGTCCGCGTCGTCATCGAATGCCACCGTTCCTTCATCAATTAAGGAGTCGCAGTCGTCGTCCAAGCCGTTTAGGACTTCTTCGGCGAGAGGATAGATGTCCGCGTTGTCGTCATTGCAGTCGCCAGCAAGCTCCGTGACGCCATCGCCGTCGTCGTCGAAATTTGGTACGTTCTCGTCGATAACCGTATCACAGTCATCGTCGTACCCATTGGGTACCTCTCGCGCGCCAGGGTAAATGGCCGGGTCGTCGTCATCACAGTCGCCGTCGTCTATGGAAAACCCATCCTCATCTGCGTCGATGAGCGGCGTGCAGCCCAGCACTGGCAGTAGAATGGCGAGAAGGAGTAGGGGAATTGCGCGAAATGAACGACACATGGCTGACCTCCGGGCGGAAGGTTCAAAGACCGAACATGAGACCGAGGGATCCGCCAAACAGCAGGTCCGAACGCGCACCAAGCAAGCCGCCAATCAGGAAGCGCGCGGAAACCCAAGTATTGGTGGTAAGCGAGAGGAGCACACTCGGCTCGAAAGTCGCGACAAAGGCCGCCGCTGGAACGACCAGGCCTACGGCTCCGACGAGTTGAAGTTCAGCACGGCGGCCTAGCCCAATCCACAGGCCACCACCCCCATGAAGGGATGGCAGCAGGGGGGCGCGAAGGGAATCGGAGAGTGTGTAAGTTTCGTCCGCAAAGAGGAGAGCTGCTCGACCCATGATGAGCGGACCGAAGCGCGCGGGTGTCGGGTTGGAGCGATACCGACCAAAGCGGTAGGCAAGATTTGCAGCCACACCAATATGGTCATTTCCGAGCGTGTGTTGGTACGCAAAATCGGCCCCTAAGATCAACGGTGACGGTGGTATGACTGAGCCGGATGAAACCGGCGAGGTCGATCCAGCGGGAGCCAGTGAAGGGCCAGGCGCTGTGGGTCCGGGGACCGAGGAGGACTCAGGAGGACTCTCGGATGTAGTTGCGCGAACCAATGGGGGCAACTGAGCAACACCGTGTGATGCGAAGACAAGGACGGCGAACATTCTGGCCTTCTGAGGCTGGGACGCTTTCAAGTTGGCCGTGGCCCCTGGTAGACCGACGTAGTGAAAGAAGGACACCGGCACAATCAGGTTGGTTATGGCCTCAAGCTCTTCCTGCTTGGGAGAGGGAGTCGCGATGCCCGCGGCTTCAAGATTTGAACGGATTCGATCCTGTAGGATGCTGCGCAGCTTGGACGCTACGACTGTGGCTCTTGCAAAGGACACGGCACCGTCGACGAGGACGTTTGCGACTTGCTGTCTCTCGTTGCGCGATGTGCCCCCGCCGGCCAACACTGCGGTCCAACGTTCACGTGCATCGCGATCATCATTGGAGGCAAGTACGACGAACCGAAGTGTGTGAACTGGTTGCTTGGTGACCGAGCACCAACAAATTGCTCGATCGGCGATTTCCTCCAGGCCCGACCGGAGCGAGTCACCAATAGCGCCGGGGTCGGAAAACGTGAAGCCACTAGCGCCTTCGTCTAAGGCCGTTAGGCGGTAAATGGCATACTGATTCGACAGGGCAGAAGGCAATCCATCGCAAGTGTGCTGTTCTGCAGATGCTGGGGCGATCGGCTGAATAGCAAGCAGCAAGACGACCAACAGAAAGAGGGCAGGCAAGCGGATGGAACGGAGGAGTCGAGCGAACGTGCGCACGGTGGTGTTCGGGGTCAGGCGGCTTCGAGATGGTAAGCTCAGGACCGACATGTGATCATCTCTTGGGTCGTGCAGATGCTGTGGTTGCTGCGCTTGTGAGCGGACGCTGTTCCGATCTGTTCTTCATTCTCCCCTCTAACGCGTATTAGACCGATCCTCATATCGGCCGACCAATCCTCGCCCACCCACACCGCGCATGCAACACAAAAACACCCCGCACACTTGCGTTATTCTAAACGCAGCCGCGTCACCCGACACGCGCCACAACGGCGGTCACGTTATCCTGCCCGCCCGCGGCATTCGCCAAGTCGACCAACAGCCCAGGCACCGCGGTCAACTCCACATCTCCAAACACGGCAGCAATCTCTTTTTCGTCTACCCCGCGCGTCAAGCCGTCTGTGCACAACAAGAAAACATCTCCCGCCTCCAACGGCTCTACCCGGATGTCGGGTTCTACCCATTCACGCCGACCTGAAAATGCACGACAAAGCACGTGTTCGTACATTCGTTTCATGTCGGCGGTAACCTCGCCATACGTTCGGCGCAGTTCTTCTAACTGGGTATGATCGGTGGTGAGTTGTTCTAACCTTCCATTGCGCAGTCGGTACGCACGCGAGTCTCCGATGTGCCCAATCACGGCAAAACCACCCACGCACCACACCACGGTGAGCGTGGTTGCCATTTTGGGTAGGTTCAGACTGCGAGAGTCGGACCAAATGCGGGCCTGCACACGGAGCAATGCGCCGGCGAGCACTTGTTTTGAGGTTTCTACTTTCCAGGTGGAAGGAGTACCCAACGCGGCGCACTCTGCCGGGATGGAGCGGAGTACGGTTTGAATGGCAAGGCGGGCGGCGCGACCTCCGCCACTTCCACTGCCAACACCGTCGGCAACGGCCGCAATGGCAAAACGGTTGTCGAACCCGAGCGCATCCTCGTTGCTGTGGCGCATTCTACCCAGGTCGGTTGCCAAAACGGGATCATCGAGCCTCCTCAAAAGGAGGTGGACAGGTCCAAACGAGCTTTGCGGGCCCAACCGACAACGGTCAACAGCGGGCTCCCAGAAGCTCCCAAGCAACCGAGATCGGTCAGCAAGGGGCTTCCAGAAGCTCCCCACCCCACCGATCACGGTCGCCGAGGGGCTTCCAGAAGCTCCCGCTCAACCGATCACGGTCACAAAAAAGCTTCCCGAAGCTCCCCTTCAACCGATCGCGGTCACAAAAAAGCTTCCCGAAGCTCCAGAACGCCCATATTCAGACGCCCAACGCTTCCGGCAAGCCAAAAAACAACCGTTTTGTCGGCTTTTTTGGCCTCCAGAAGCCTTTCAGGCCCCGTTTCAGGTCAAAATTGGGCTTCGGTAAGCCCAAATTCCACCAATCACGGGCACAAAAAAGCTCCCGGAAGCTTCGCGCCAACCAATCACGTTCGCGACAAGCTTCTGGTAAGGCAAAAACCGCTACCGATCAGCCGTCGGTCGCGAAACGGTGCGTTTTATTGTGGGGTTACAGGGGCGACGGGAGCGGGCTCGGAGGACTCTTGGGAACCGTCGCGCCGGGTGCGGGTGGAGCGACGGCGCCACCTCTTCGGCGTCGCCGTCATTCCAACGGAGGTAGCTGACCGCGCGGCGGCATTGGTCGTACGCATTGGCAAACAACGAAAACGCCCGTTGCCGCAGCTCTACCGCCGTCAGAACGCCCGCATCGGGCCCCACGGGTTGGCGGCGCTCGCCCAACGCGATGAGCAGTTGCGGGCCGAGCAACGAGGCGCGCTCCACCTCTTCCCAGGTGACTGGGCTACGCTTTTCTACCTGGTCCCAAGAGGCGGCATACAGCGCCGACAGGGCCACCAGGTCATTGGCCGTATCGAGGTTGCCCTGACCCGACCGAATGGCCTCCACACTGCGCTTATCAAAATACCCCTTGTGTGCCATTAACTCGGCCGCAAGCAACATATCTTCACGCAGCGGCTTGGCCTCTTCCAACAACTTGCCAAGCAAGGTGGAAGAAAGCTCCGGCAAAGCTGTCAGGTGGGCATGCCACGCAGCCAGCGCATACGGACCGATTTTATCAATGTTCTGAATATTGAAGTCGGGTAACTTGGCCGCCTGATCACGGAGCTTTGCCAGGTGAGGCACAGCTCCAATGCCGATCGCCACAGCGCGCGGAATATCCACATTGATGGGTAGCAGCGCACTCGTGGGTAGACTTTCAATCTCCGCCTTTACCTCAGCGTAGGCTTTTGCCGCCTCTTCGGGCACAGAAGGCTTGGCGGCAGCCGGTTTGGGTGACTTGGACGGTTTGGGCATAAACTCCAGATCTCCAGTGATGGGTTTGAATGTTCTCGCGCGTGGTCAACCCGAGTGGCCTTGGCAGCATACCGGGTTACCCATGCGGCAGAATGGGCAGGCTACACGGTTGTACTTGAAAGAACAGCGGAAAAAGCGGGGGGGTTGTTTTTTCGGCGGCGCGGTGCGCGCACGGGGTTGCGTGTGCGCTGCGTGCCGGGTGCGGGCCTCTGAAGCAGCCGGAGAAACGCTACGAGGCGGGCCCTACCCCTAATCGGTGGACGACATTCGAAACGACGTTCGACTGCACTGCCGCTGTCATCCTTTCAATACTTTCAGATGCTTCTTCGCACGAGCAACCAAGACCGCGTTCGGGTTTGCGCGCATGGTCAGCAACGAGTTCATCAAATCGAAGAGTTTGCCCGCATTCGTGCTACGTGCGGGAATTTCGTCCACGATCCGACTCACGAGGAAGCCGAGAAGAATACCCATCACGGGGACTAGATGTCGTATTGAGTCGTCAATCGCGCCCGTGGCGGCCATCGTGGCGGATATCAGACCAACTAGATTCAGCGGTTTCACGAGATCGGGGCGCCGTTCGTAGTGCCGTACCTCGGCATTGAACTTCTTAATCGCTACGCGCAAATGATCTTCGTCCACGTTCTGAGAAGCAATTTGCAAAACCAGATGGCGTAAACGAACAATATCCTTCGACCAAAACTCCTTCGCGAACGGCACGATAGGAACCTTGTTGTCAATCGATAGGATGTTCTCGATCGCTGTCAGAGCAGCTGGAGGCGCGACCGTCGTACTCCGCTTCTTATGGGGTGTGTACAGTCCGGCGATCATGTCGCATGCAGCTGTCTCGTCATGCCCATCGATCGCCGTGGGGAACGCGTGCGCGTTCAGTGCACCAGCCCATTCAATCTTGGGCGCGGCAGTCCAAAGCTCGAACCGCATGTCCCTCCCAGTGAAGTACTCATAGAGTTCACCAGCCAAGAAGCCGATACCGAGGTGCATCGTGCCCATTGCCCCTCGATCGCTGATGAAGGACTCGAAGTTCGCCCAGTTACTTGCAAGCTCTGTTACGAATTTGTTGAACTTCTGAGCATCAATTCCCTCGACCACTTGAGGTAGTTGAGTCGCGAGAACATGTAAAAGGATGTGCCGTTCGGCGGAGCCAAGTGGTGGAAATAAGAGAGGCACGCGCTGCCGCGCGTCTACGATCGTGGCTGCCGCGAGTCGACGCGACATGAGAAGTGCATTCGGCGCCGCCTCCGCGGCACGGTTAAGCCAGGTCCGATCATAGCGATCTAGCGACTGAGGGAGGAGAACGCGTAGTCGACCAAGGCCGAGGAGCTCCAGAAATTCCTCTTGTGACACGCCCATTGCTTCGCAGGTACCGGAGAAGGCCAGATCCAGAGGGGCCACCAAATAAACGCGATCATACAAGGAGAGATACGTACGTAAGTTGTGAGGTGGTATTACGGACGCATCCACTATGCATCCAAGTTCACGATCGCTGCGCCAGTTGTGGTCAAGAATGGAAGAAGCATCAGTGAGTGCTTCTGCAAAAACGCGCTGCCGATGCGACATCCAGAAGTCTTCGTCCTCTTCGTGTAGGAGCCGAAGATCACGGTTGCAATGTTTTGCAAACTGGCGACTTGGAATCAGGCAAAGGTCGTGTGCACCGCCGCTTCGTGCACCCTTAGAAACGTCGAAGGCAGGGCTTTCCGCCTTCGGCGTGCGAAACTGGGGACCAGGGTAGTCGCCAAGAATCGCACAGGCGTCTGTAACTTGCTGCTCCTGGTCGCTCGTGAGCTGCACGGCGGTCACGATGGTGATTGGCGAATCCTCTGAAGTGACGACAAACGGCGGGAAAGACGTGGGGAGGAGCATTGATAGTTCGACCCATATCTCGCGTATTGTACGCGGGGCGTTCCGTCGGGCACTTCGTTCGACGGCTGTTGTGTCGGCAATCCGTTCTGCATCCGGGGGCGCAGATGGCACCATTCGCACGGGTGCGCCGACAACGCGGCAGCTGTGGGCAAACCACTCGGCTAACGACTTTCCGTCAAGCGTCTTAGCGTCAGGAAGGTCGGGGCACACGGCGTAGTAGCAGCCCTTGAGCTTCCAGAGTCCTGCATAGCGGAGGTGCGGCTGCCGCACGATGAGTTGATCGTATGACCATCGAGCGTAGTAGTCAAAGGAGCCGGACATTACAACCTCAGGGGAATATGGTTCATTGAGACAGGAGCATGCGGATCGGATGAGCTGCGAAGCTGAACGCACAAAGTATGCGTCGTCAGGTCCGTCCTAGATCGCATCTCCGGAACCATGGTGTTCTTAGGCATTCAGGAACTTCCGAAGCTGAGCAACAATTGCATCGTTTTCACCTTCAAAGAGGTACTTCTGACGATCTGATGGAAGCTTAAGGTATGCTCCAACAGAGATTCTCTTCTCGTCATAGTAGCCGAGTTCCTTTTTAATTGCCTGTTTGAAGTCAAAGAAGAGCTCGAATCCCGCCGGCGGATGGATACGATCTGGATGGATGTTCGCTGCTGAAGCTAACGCTTCCCAACCAACATAGTTTTCTATCTCCCGACGCCCGAGGATGAGATATTGCTCTATCGACTGCTTTTTGAACCAGCGAACGCGTTCTTGAATGCCGCGACCCAATGGCTCGGTCGGGCTGTCGCCGTCCGAGTCAAGAAGAAAGAATACTTTGTCACTGAAATTGACAAACATAGGGCGGGCAAATTCCTCGCCGATTTTGCCACAGCCTCCGAGTTCTTGAACCTCAATACGATCGCCCAGTTCACCAAAGTTGTGGCGCAGCCAGTGCTCAATAATCATTCGGTCGGAAGCACCCTCAACAAATAGAATTCTCCCGCCTTCGTACAGGTACAGCGGGTTAATTCCCATGCCTCTGGCAATTTTTCGTAGACCATCGCGTGTGGTCACATCGACCTTGTTTAGTGACGTGACGTTTCCGCTTAGATCTGCCAGGCAAACACTAGTCGCGGAGAGGCCGCGACAAAACGCCTCCGCTTGTGTCGCGCATAGAAGTGTTATGTCCGGTCGGACGTCTTCCAAGATCGTTGCAAAGTCACGCTGCTTCTGCTGATTGAGGCCCTGCTCTGGCTCGTCGATCAATACAATCGAGCGCAACGGCGCGGCGAAGAGGACGGTAAGGATTTGCAAGACGTTCCGCAGGCCAAAACCCATATCGGCAATAGCCAACTTGAAACCATCCCGAAGAGCTGCGAAGGGAACGCTGCCGCCGGGAGAGTCCTCAAAAAATATGTGGTCGACCTGGTCAAATACCATGGAGAAGGCCGCCTGTATTTCACGCCAGTAGCTCTGGCGATAAAACAGCCACTTTAATATTGGCGTGACATTCTGCAAACTGCCCTGGCTCAATCGCGCCTCCACCTCAGACCCAGAGAATTGCGGATCTCGCGCGGCTCGCAGGGAAAAGATGCGCTCAGAGAAAGCACGCAGAGCCCGCGAGAGGGGAGAGTTCCAGTTGGCATAGTGTCCGAGTGTTGCCTCGCCGGCCGGCCGGGGAGTCTCCTCGTCCAAAAGCTTCCACTGGTTGTCGGAGTGTATTGATGGCGCAGTTTGCAAGTAGGCGACGTTTCCGGTAAGTTCGGTACGGTTGGTGTATCCATCGGTTGGAAGCAGCAACCGTCGGTTCCGATCGCCGCCACGAAACTCCAAGAGAATTGGTGCCAGCATGAAGGCTGCTGTCGACTGCGCAGCTTTCATCACAGGTGCCTTTTGTGAGCCGATCAACCCAACAGCAAGGCTTCCCTCGGTATTAGCGAGGGGTTCGTCGTTCTGAAGTCCCGTGCTGACCGGGATAGAGATTTCGATCTCTGGGCGCGCAAGAGCGGTACCTTCGCGGCGGTAGTAGCTTGCAGAAATGGCCGGAAGGCCACTGGGCGAGACCGATCGCAGCGCGACGGTCAAGATGTCTAGTAGCGATGACTTCCCAGAGTTATTCGTACCAATGAGAACCGTGCGCGAACCCAGCGGCAACTCCAACGTAGCGTCCCTGATGCAACGCACGTTCTTGACTTTGAGCACAAGCGTGGGCGTCTTTGACATGTGTCCTCACGATCTTACGGAAGAAAGCAACAACTGGCGAGCTGTGTTTCGAGGACTTTCTGCCGGTCCAACGCTGGCTTCATCTGCGAACTGCGGGAGCAAGGACAGCGACCGAAGGGCGCTGTGCGCAGCGCCGCTGTTCGCCAGCTGCAAGCCATCGTTAGGGGGCTTCTCATGACCACGCATTATCCGCTCGTCACACCTGCTCGATCTTCAGAATAGAAACCGGATAGCCGAGGAGCTGCAATTGCCGCGCGACGTTCCGAAGCGTCAGCCTGCTAAAGAAGGGTAGGCTTCGGTCAATCGGTTGTTTCGAGCGACTAACGATGCCGAATACGATCGGGAACTGGGTCGTGTCCGGCGTCTTCGTCGAGTCGGGCAGCTTGTGAGACCTGGGAAGTTCCTTGTTCGCCTTCTTTCGGAACTCAGGGTCTCCCTTCCACATCTGTGCGACGACAAGCGCCTGTTGACAAAGATGGCTCAACGGCGCGCTTGATCCGCCGTAGCGCTTCACCGCAATCATCTCGTGTGCATCTGTGTAAAGATCACAGAGTTCAAACTTGGATTTCCCGCCGCCATGATAGATGAACCTCTGGTCCATGAGCGCATATGCGCCATTGGAGTCGTTCGCAACCCTCTTGTTGTACGCCTCCTCGTTTGCGTCGGTGCTTTCATAAGGAGGAAGAGGCGCGCGTGTTGATACGAGATTCTGAATGGCCTTGTTGACTTCGAGCACAAAGTTCGTCTCAATCCTGTACCACTTTCCAGTGGAGAGGAGGAACGTGTCCGGGCCGTCATCTTCTTCGGAGTATACGCAGCGGTAAACAGGCCACTCCTCGAGAACGTTGTCACCGGAAGGGTCCATAACGAGAATTCGACGACCGCGAAGAAAGTCCGGTGTGATGGACGCGGGATCCTTCACACTGCGCAAGAATTCGCGCGCATGAAGATCAGGATGGAGCACTGTGTCTGAGCGAAGATACTTGAAGCCGCCAATTGTACCCCAATCAACAATGTCCGGGACGGAGAGCCAGAGCCGCGTGAGGTTCTGCTGCTGTAATCGGGCGGCTAACTTGGAGTCAAGCCTCATCCTCTGGGCCGGATCGCGGACTTCGGAGATGTTGTCAATCCAAGGGAACTCGGTCTTGTATGCTTGGGAAGAATACTGCGTGAGGTAGAGGTCGAGAAGGGATGGTAGTCCAGTGATATCGACCTTTGCGACGGCGACCAACGCATCCATTCCAGTGAGGCGCTTACCCAGTTTCGGGGCGCGGGGCTCGCCTGTCACGGCGCGAACGAGGTCGCGCTCAACGTCCAAGCCGAAGTCCTCCGTGGATCCCTCACGACTAGTTTGCGTTCGACTATGACGCGTAACCGCCTCGAAGGTCTTGTGATCCATGCTCTTGATCTTCTTGGGATCGATGCTGTTGAGCGTCACACGCAGGCCGAATCCCTCGTCCCAGCAGCCCTGGGTGAGGAGGAACTTCCCGTGGCCAAATGTTACCGCAAAAATGCGCTGGCCACGATTGATAAATAGCACGCCGGCGGAGTTCGAGTTTAGGAGCTGTTGGTTTAGCTGTATGTGGCCGTCGAAGAACGACATCCACTTTGGCGGACGTGGAACACTGGCATCTGTGTAGAGATCGCCGACGCCTGCGATGCTATCTACCGACAAGCCAGACTTTCGGATGGCTTTGGCACCATCGCGATAATGTGGCTTCAAAAGGTAGATCGGAAGGGTGGCTGTCGCTATTACCTTGGCAGACATGGATGCTCAGTGCTCTTTTGTGAGAAGTTGACGATGGTCCAGATATGAGTGTCTGGACGTGCGCGGTCGTTCGCTGCTGCCCCTAACGCGCGCCACACGGTTCCGCATATTGGCCCGCCAATCGTCGCCCGCTCACACCACGCATGCAAGCACTAATTTTACCTGTGCACTTGCGTTATTCTTAACGCAACCGCGTCAACCGGCACGCGCCGCAAAAGCGGTCACATTGTCCTGCCCGTCCGCGGCATTCGCCAAATCCACCAAACACCCGCGGTACCACGCTCAACTCCGCATCTTCAAACACGGCGGCAATCTCTTTTTCGCCTACCGCGCCCATCAGACCGTCTGTGCACAACAAGAAAACATCGCCCGCCTCCACCGGCTCTACCGTATGTCAGGTTTTCTACCCATTCACACCGACCTGAAAACGCTTCGCCGATCTTCTCAAGGCGGGCCCCGCACGCGGACCCGTCGCTGTTGTTTTCCACTTTCCTGAGTGATGGGTGGTTGCGTGAGGCACAGACTTGCCCTCTCAACAAGGCAATTACGTCGAACGCTCCAACGAGGTACACATACGCCATAGCTACGATAGGAGGGTGGTGACGGCTCGCCGCCAAGGCGGCACGGCCCAACGACGCGCGAGGCCGCTCCGATTAGAATGGAAAGCGAGGAGGGATGGGTTACAGGGCGCAGCGAGGCGGGAAGGTTCAACGATGCGCAGCGCCCCCAGGCGCCATTGCAAGGAAAGGCGAGGCTGCGGTCCGACCGATCTACCCATGAAGTCATCCAGTACAGATACAAACCTGACGGACACCCACCACGCACCGGGTCGGACCGTATAAAGCCGAGCCCCAAATGGCGCGTCGCGCATCGGCTTGAACCGCCCCGCCGCAGCGCGACCTGACACCCGTTCCCGACGAGCCCCGGCTTGAGCCGAACCGCCGGAGGGGCGAGCAGTCACCCACCCGACGCACGAGTCGGGACAGGGTGAGAAACAAGCCGCCCAACGTGGATGCGCACAGACCGCATGCACCACGAAGCTGCCAAAATGTTCACGGCCGAAATCATTGCGAAGGTCCGCACCCACCACATAGGCGGATAATCGCCGCCGGTGCTCAACCGTCTCTCACGCTCCATCAAAGCCGCTGTCGTAGCGACATGGGTCGCTGTCGGCACGCCAACGGTTGCGCACGCGGACACAACACCCGCCCTCTATGCCGAGCCGGCTCCGGCGGGTGACAGCGGAACGTTTGTCGAGCGCGCCCGCTCCCGAGGGCACTTGCTCGTTTCGGCGCGAATCATGGCCGATTACGCACGCGCACCGCTCACGCTCGTGAACTACGCCGCGCAGGAAGATCCGGTCGTCACCGATCAGTTGTTCGTTCACGCGCTTGCATCGCTCGCGCTTTGGCATCGATTAGTCATCCATGTCGATGCGCCGTTTGCAGCACTCCAGGCCGGATCCTCTGAAACCGTGCCGGGCGTCAATGTGCCGCGCGTCGATCCAAACGCGGCATTCGGCGATCTGCGGCTCGGTGCGCGCGCTCGCTTTTTAGGCTCCACCGATGAAGATCCCATTCGCGCCAACGTGGCCGCATCGGCAAACGTGTGGTTTCCCACTTCTCCAAGCGGCTATTCAGGCAATGAGTCGGCCCGCGGCATGGTTGGGTTGGTTGCCGACGGAAATGTACGCAACTTCTTTTGGAGCGTGAACCTCGGCGCTCTCATTCGACCGCTGTCGGAGCTTTCAGGTGCGCTGCCGTATCGATCGGGTTCCGGTGTACACATTGGGGCCGCCGTTGGATTTGCTGTGGACTCCGCGCGAACGGTGGCACTCGGAACGGAAGCGGTGGCGGACCTGACGCTCGACGGCGCGCGCCTTTTTGATCCGCGAGCGACTGTGGCCCATCTGCTTTTGACTGGGCATTATCGAATTGCGGGCGGGCCTTTTGAGGTGGGCGCCGCATTTGGACCTTCGGTGGGACAAGGGCCCGGCGCCGCGGACTACCGCATCACAACGTTTTTTGGGTACGCACCCACCACCGAGGCTCCCCCGCCCGATACCGACGCCGATACGGTGCCCGACAAGGTGGATGCGTGTTTGAACTTGCCGGGTGTACCTTCGCCGGATCCATTGCTGCACGGCTGCCCCGAAGCGCCGCGCGATCGCGACGGCGACGCCATTCCCGATCAATACGATGCGTGTCCCAAAGTGCCGGGTGAAGCAACGGCGGAGCGAAAAACACACGGCTGCCCGCGCGACACCGACAAAGACGGCGTGATCGATGACGAAGATGATTGTCCGCGCGTCGCAGGGTTGAAACCGCCTGAAGGCAGCGGATGCCCCAAGGTAGAACCGCCCAAGCCGCCGACCACCGCGGAGCTTGTGGCCGACGTGATTGTTCTTTCGCAGATGGTGCAGTTTGAAACGGGAACGGCCACGCTGCGCTCTGAGAGCGATGCGATCTTGGGGGAGGTGGCGCGCATTCTCAAAGAGCACCCCGAGCTGCTTCTCGTGGAGGTGCAAGGCCACACCGATGAACGCGGCGCTCCCGATCTCAATCGCAAACTGGGCGAAGATCGAGCCGCGTCGGTGGTGGCTTGGCTCGTGGTCCACGGCATTGCGGGAGATCGCCTGGTGGCCAAAGGGTACGGGTCCGACAAGCCCATCGCGGACAACACAACCGATGAGGGGCGGGCCAAAAATCGACGCGTTGAACTTCGGGTGTTGCGTACACAAGAAGGTACACAACCAACACCGAACAACGCGCCGAACACGGGCGCACCGCCCACGCCTGCGCCGTCCACGCCCGGCGGCTCCGCAAACACCGCGCCGACCGCGCCGACCGCGCCGCCAAACACCGCCGCCCCCAACAAGGATGGGCCCAAGTGAAAGCCAATCAGCGCAGCTTTTGGACAGCGGCGGCATTGTGTACACAATTGTCCGCGGCCCATGTGTACGCACAAACCCCGGTCGCGCCTTCATCAAACGACGCCGCGCCTGAACCGCAGACCCTTCATATTCCAGTCCTTGAGCGCAAAGCGGAACAAGGCATTTTGCGCCCCGTCCCGCTCAGCGTGGAGCTGCCCGCGGAACTGTCTTTTGCTGCCAAACGCGTGCTCGTTCACTACAGGCTGTGGGGCAACCCCGATTGGACAACCATTGAGCTTCAGCGCCGCGGTGCAAAACACGAAGGAGCGATCCCCTGCCTTGAAGTGAGCACCGTCACCGGCGACCTTCGCTATTACGTGCGCGTTCACGATGAGCGCGGCCGGGTGATCGCCACCGCCGGCTCGCTCGCGCGGCCTTTTGTCGTTGCGATCAAACACGAAACGCAGCTCGCCGAAGAAGGCAAAACCGCTTCGCACGCGGCCAAATGTCCCGATCCCGCCGACTGCCCGCGCGGTCTTCCGGGCTGCCCGAGTGAAGAAGTGATCGCGATCCGCTGTGAAACAGACACCGACTGCGTGAACGGGATGACGTGCGGGTTCACGGGATATTGCGAGCGCACAACGCGCCGCCTCAGTTGGATCTCCGTCGGTCTCTCACAAGAGTTTGGTGTCATTTCCACAACGGGGATTTGCTCCACGTATCCCCAAGAAAACGACGGCATCGCCTGTTATCGAAACGACGGCGTTCAATACAACGGCAACCAAGTGCTCACCAATGAGCCTCCTGCCGCGGGAACAGGCCAAACTCGAATCAGTGTCGGGTTTGAGCAGCTCGTGAGCAACAACGCTCGCGTCGGTGTACGCATTGCCGCCGGATTCGCCGGATCCGGGCCCACACCTCGCAACGGAACAGGTTTTTTCCCGCTCCTTCTCAGCGCCCGCGCGTCGTATTTTTTCGGCGACGATCCCTTTGGCAAGCGCCGCATCCGGCCGTTCGCAGCGCTGTTTGCGGGCGGCGGCATGGTCGACGTTCACACCGAAGCGCACGTTCGCGAAGACCCGTCGCGCCCGGCGTTGCAAGGTCGAAACGACCTCCATCAACGCCTCGAAGTGTACAAACGCGCGGGTGACGGATTTGTCGGCGGCGCAATCGGAGCGCAATGGGCTTTGCGCGGCGGCTTCGTTGTCACCGGTGAACTTTCGGTGATGCAGCTCTTTCCGTTTTCGGCGCTGATTATCACGCCCCAAATCGGCGCGGAGCTTGGCCTATGAAAAGTACACTTTGCCTTGTTCTCTCGGCAACGCTCACCGGTTGCGCCACAGAATCCATCGAAGAGCCTGAAGCCACCGTCGCAACGCCGGGCGCGTTTGTGGCGGTGGACACGCCGTCGAGCCCCATGTCGCTCCTGCGTACACTCGACTCTTTCAAAAATGGCGACGACACCATCCTTGTGTTCACTGAATACAACGTGATCCCCGATAGCTGGGAAGAAGCCGAAGCAATGGCCAAACTCCCCGATTTGCCCATTCGCTACCTCGAAACACCCGGCTCGTTCAACACGTTCACCCAGTTTGATCACCGCGTTGTTTGGTACAGAACACTGACCGACGAAGAACGCGAGCGAGCCCAATGAACACCGCGCGCCGCCTGTTTGTTGTGTCCACATTGGGCAGCCTCGCCGTCGCCTTCTTCACGTGTACACGTCACGCCGACGTGCGCGACGATCTCGGTCAAACCACCGATTTTGATCCAACCCCCACCGAAGACGCATCGGTTCCGCCGCTCGACGCAGACCTTGGCAACGATGCGTACCCATCGTGCGCAGATCGCCCGCTCGGTGACTGCTTCGGCTCCGACGACTTTCCGTGCGCCTTCGCGTTGTGGGCCGTCACCGTCGCTCAAGACTGCCAAGTGCAAACCGGGTGCATCACCAACGGCACCGTTCAAATCACCATGGGCGCCGACGGATGTGTCTCCGCTCTCGGAATGGATCAGCCGAACGACGCCATCATCGAATGCCTGATTGAGCAGCTCTCCGCGGTGAACTGCCCCTGCACCGAAGAAGAAACGATCAACCACTTCTTTGGCCTCGGAAACATGGGCACCTGTCAGTAGCCTCAAACACGTTTTCGTTGTGCACCGCGCGGATCTCGCGGCGGACGCTAGGCTCACACGGCAATTTGAGCTAAGGAACGCGCGAAAAGCGAAGGAAACCCCCATGGCTGATGGTTTAAACCGCGTGATGCTGCTCGGAAATCTCGGCGCCGATCCCGAGCTGCGTTTCACTCAAGGAGGCCAGGCGGTGCTTCACCTGCGCCTCGCCACCACAGAATCTTATTTCGACAAAGACAAAGTGAGGCGCGAGCGCACCGATTGGCACAACGTTGTTGTGTGGGGCAAGCGCGGTGAAGGGCTCGCCAAGATCTTGGGCAAAGGCTCGTCGATTTTTGTCGAAGGCTCGCTTCGCACATCGAGCTACGACGATCGCGACGGCAACAAGAAATACAAAACCGAAGTGATCGCCAACAACGTCATTCTCGCAGGCGGCCGAGGTCGCGGTGCTCCGGCAGGTGAGGATGAAGGGTATACACCGCCGCCCGATCGTGAGTACGCACCACGAGGTGGCGGCGGTGGTGGTGGCGGTGGCGGCTATTCACGCGGTGGCAGCGGCGGCGGAGGCGACTATCCCCCCCGAGGAGGCGGTCGCCCCGCACCTCCACGCGATGAGCGACCCGCCGGCCGCGGAGCACCCGCACAAGAGCCGCCGATGGATGACGTCGACGGCGGCAACTACGGCAACGAAGACGACATCCCCTTCTGAGACTTCCGACGTTTGTGTACACATTACTTGGCAGGCTCGGTGGCGCACCCAAAGACCACCTCAAGCTTCGCCTGCGCGTTTCCCTCAATTTTGGCGCACGACGCCGGACACAACAGAATCGACGTGGGCGCGTTTGGCACGTCGTAATACCACGCGTCTTTTTCGGCTGAACATTCCTCGGCGCTCCCCACCTGACCAATCAGCACCGGCTCTTGCCCACCCGACGGTGTGTACACAACGTTCACTTTGTTCGGATCCACAGTTTCGTCCGCGGGGAGCTTGGACTGACACGCGAGCCCCTTGCATTGAATCGACTCAAACACTTGCCAACGCGCCTCTTCTACACCTCCAAGTCCCACGAAAAAGCTCTCTCCCGTTTGCCCCGCCGCCGCGATCTGATCAAGCTGCGCCTTGTTTGCGCCGTCGAGCCCCACCACGTAAGTCGTCACCGCGAACGTGTTAAACGCCTGCTGAGCAAGCCCCGCGATCTTGCCAACATCGGTTTCGCACCCGTTTGGCTCACCGTCAGTCACCAAAATCACCACCCCTTTTTGCGACGGATTCGCCGCCAAATGTTTTGATGCCGCCTGCTCCGCACCACCGAGCGCTGCGTACATCGGGGTAGCACCGTTCGGCTGCGCGCCGTCGATCGCCTCGATCAAAAGAGCTTCCTGCGTATCTGCCGGTGCCGATTCAGCCGTCAGTTTTCCCAATTTCACAAGCGGATCGGTGCACGCGTTGATGTCGCACGACGGCGCATCACACGTGTTGTCGGGAAAAAAACGCAGCGCCATGCGCAACCCCGCCACTTTTGGATCCTTCAGAAACGCCTTCAACGCGTTGGTCGCCGCAATCCACTTTCCGTCGGCGAGCATCGACGTCGATTTGTCGAACAGCAAAAACATGTTCACCGGCACCAAAAACGCCTGCGTGCTGGCCTTGGCGCACGATGCATCGGGATCCAAAACCGACCCACCTGTTCCCGGTCCTCCGCCGCCGAAAAGCTCGCCGCCCGTCCCGCCGGTGCCCCCCGAAACATTTGTTTCAGTGCCACCGCAGGCTGCAAAATAAGCCCCAAACGCACTCAACAGACCTGTTGCAACAAGGCACCGTGCAACGTTTCGCGAAGTCATCTCAAAAGGCTACACCGTCGGGCGCTTGAGTTGAGAGCGGCGTCATTCGTGTCCACACCCGGCCCCGCCGTGCATTCTGCGAGTTTGATGCGCACCACCCCGCCGTGCGCCGGACTATACTTGCGCGCAATGAGCAGCGACTCGCAGGAAACAAGGCAAGCCGAGCTGATCTACGACTGGAACGAAGTCGGACGCAAAGGCCGGTTGATCCCCAAAGACATCACTTTCTTCGATGAAACCCTGCGCGACGGGCTCCAAAACCCAAGTGTCGCCGACCCAACAATCGACGCAAAACTCAAGCTTTTGCACCTCATGGACAAGCTCGGCATCCACGTTGCCGACATCGGTCTGCCCGGCTCATCCAAACGCGCCTTCGACGATTGCCTGCGCATGTGCCGTGAAATAACGGACCACAAACTCAACATCCGTGTTGCGTGCGCCGGCCGCACGGTCGCTTCCGACATCACGCCGATGATCGAAATCTCCCAGCGCGCCGGCATTCCCGTTGAAGTGTACGCATTCATCGGCTCAAGCCCCATTCGCCAACTTGCCGAAGAGTGGGACGTTGACCTCATCGCAAAACGCTCTTCAGAAGCGATCGACGTGGGCGTCAAAGCCGGTTTGAGCGTCTGTTACGTGACCGAAGACACCACGCGCTCACGCCCTGAAGTGCTCGCAAAACTGTTCAAAGTGGCCATTGATCATGGGGCCTCGCGCCTCTGCCTTTGCGACACGGTGGGCCACGCCACACCCGACGGTGTACGCAACCTTATTCACTTCACACGCAGCATTGTCGACGGCACCGGCGCCAAAGTGGGTATTGACTGGCATGGTCACAACGACCGCGGACTCGCCCTTGAAAACGCGCTCTGGGCCCTTGAATTTGGGGCAGATCGCGTTCACGGCACCGCACTCGGCATCGGAGAACGCGTGGGCAACGCCGCCATGGAACTCATTCTTCTCAACCTCAAACTCCTTGGTTTGCTCGATCACCAAGATCTGTCCGCCATGCTCGATTACGCGAATACAGCGGCTCAGGCGGTGGGTTGGACAATTCCCATCAACTACCCGCTTGTGGGGCGCGACGCCTTCCGCACCGCAACAGGTGTACACGCAGCCGCCATTATCAAAGCAGAAGCCAAAGGTGACGCCTGGCTCGCCGACCGAATCTACTCAGGTGTTCCCGCCGGCATGTTCGGCAAAAAACAGGAAATCTGCGTTGGGTACATGTCGGGCGCTTCCAACGTCAATTATTGGCTTCGGCAGCACAAAATTGAGCCTTCCAAAGACGTTGTCGACGCCATATTGGCGCGCGCCAAAGGCACCGACCACATTCTCACCGACGAAGAAATCCTCAACGTCGTGCGTGAAATCCGCGGCAACGCCTAACGCGTACACAACCTCACGCCGCGTACACAGCCCGTCACCTTTAGAGAACTGCAAAGGCCTCATCCACGTTGGGTGCCTTTTCCACCACGCCCAACTCAACAAGCTGTTTCGCGATCGTTTCCCACCTGTCTTTAGTCATTGCGCCCAGACCTTTTTGAGCCGTTTCGGCCGTTGAAATTAGGTCTTTTTGCGCTTTCGCAGCTTCCGCGAATGTCTCCGCATCCATGGCAGTGTTCAACTTGGCCATGACCCCATTGGCTTTGGACGGATCGTCCAAATATTTTTGCCACCCTTCACGACTGGCCAGTACAAATCGCTTCACCAACTCGGCCTTTGACTGCCATGTTGCTTGACTGACAATCACAACACCCTGGTACGGATTAAACCCTTCGTCGGCGACCAAAAACACCTTTGGACTGGCACCCTTCTTTTTGACGGCAATAGGCTCGCTTGTTACAAAGCACTGCTGCGCATAGTCGTTTTCGGCCAAAAATCGCGCCACGCCACCGTCGTAGGGCACAATTTTCACCTTATCAAAACCGTATTTTTTCTTGAGGAACAATGAGTATGCAAGACCCGGCTCCAATGCCACAGTGCCGGAGGCAAAAACGTCTGCCATGGATTGAATGCGATCGCCCCGCGCCATAATCGCCAGAGGGGCTCTTTGATAAATGGCAAACACCCCCACAACGTTGGCACCGCGCGCTCGGGCGGTTAAAATCTCGTCCGCGCCTGAAATGCCAAAGTCGGCCTGCCCACCCGCCACCATTTGCACCACCGGCACTCCGGCGCCGCCCGGCAATATCTCCACGTCCAAGTTGTGTTTTGCAAAACTGCCATCTTCCCGCGCAGCGTAAAACCCGCCGAACTCAGGCTCAGGCACCCAGTTGAGTGCCAGTTTCACTTTGGCTTTGCCATCGCCGCTCCCCGAGCCACTGCCACTCTGAGAGTTGCCACATCCGGCAAGCGCCGCAAGCCCGAAGACCGCAGTTGTGTACACAAATGTTCGACGGTTCATCAACTCTCGATCTCCGATTGGTCGAGTTTTTCAGAGGGATGCCAGCGCCCCAACACCCGTGAGCCTACAGCGTTTACAACCCCAAACAGCAAGAGTCCCAAAAACGTTGCCGAAAAAACGGCCGCAAATAACAAGTCTGTTTTGAGCTGTTTTGCCGCTGTTTGCACAACAATTCCAAGTCCGGGTGCACCTTCTGAGAAGCCCGCAAACAGCTCTCCTACGAGCGTTCCAATCACCGAGAGACCACCGGCGATGCGCAGGCCCGTCACAATATTGGGCAACGCCGACGGCAATGTCAGCTTGACAAGCGACGCCCACCGCGACGCCCCGTAGAGGCGAAACAGGTCTTTCAGCGCCGGATCCACCGATCGCAGCCCGGTTACAGTGTTTGCGATCACAGGAAACACGCTGACGATAAACGCGCAAACGCTCACCGCCAAAAACCCCGGGCCAAACCAAACAGCCAAAATAGGGGCGATCGCTACAATCGGAACCGTCTGCAAAAACACCGTGTACGGATAAAAAGCGCGCTCGATCACCCGCGCCGACGACAGGATCACCGCGGCCAATACCCCGAGGACACCCGACAAAGCGAAGCCGAAAAGAGCCGTCTTGGCGGTGGTCCACGCGCCCATGAGCAGGTTGATCGCATCCCTTTTTGCGGCGCTCAAAATCGCCGACGGCGGCGGCAGCAAATAAGCCGCAACACCCAACCAGCGCACACCGATTTCCCACGTCAGGAGAAACACAACGAGCGCGACAAAAGGGGGCAATGTCTTGCTCGCGGCCGAGCGAGCTGTACGCAAAAACAGGCTATTTGCAAGGCTCGAAGGCGCGTCACGCATCCGCCGCCTCCAGGTCTTTCTGAAGTGTACGCACGGCAGCCGCAAACTCCGCGGTACCCCGTAGATCCGCGGTTCTGTCAGTCCCGAGATCCAAAGCCCGATCTGAAACAATGCGCGCCGGTCGTTTCGAAAACACGATCGCACGCCCGGCGAGGTACGCGGCCTCGGTGATCGAATGCGTTACAAAGATCATCGTTGTGCCGCGCTCGCGCCAAAGTGTACGCAGGCGATCATCAAGGCGATTGCGCGTCAGTTCATCAAGCGCGGCAAATGGCTCATCAAGGAGCAACAATCGCGGTTTTGTGACCAGTGCGCGCGCAAGTGAAACGCGCATTTTCATCCCGCCCGAAAGCTCGGCGGGAATGCGATCCGCCGCGTCGGCAAGTTCGACATCTCGCAGCACTTCACGCGCGATCGCACGCCTTTCGGACTTGTTTACGCCCAGCAACTCCAGCGGGAGAGCCGCGTTGTCGAGCACGGTTCGCCAAGGCAAAAGATGAGAATCTTGAAACACGAACGCGATGGGTACACTTCGATTGCACGGATCGGTTTCGCCCACCTCCACCCGGCCCGATGTGGGCCGATCGAGGCCGGCGATCATTCGCAGAAGGGTGGACTTGCCACAGCCCGACGGGCCCAAAAACGCGACAAATTCACCCGGTTCAATGCGAATTGTGGCGCCGCCCACAGCCACAACGCCGCCGAGAAACACGCGCCGAACGCCGGTGCAAACCACCTCCGCGGCAGGCTCTTCTGTGCTTGTTTCACGCGGCGACATGCAAACCGTTTCCCATCCGTGTTGCGGTATGCTAGGTGACGCACCCCTTTTGAGTCGGCGCAATTGTTGTCGGCGGGGATTTTGACAATCAAGCGTTTGGAGAGGTGGCCGAGTGGCTGAAGGCACGCGCTTGCTAAGCGCGCGATGGGGAAACTCATCCGCGGGTTCGAATCCCGCCCTCTCCGCTGCGTTCTAAGCCGACGGGGAAACTCATCCGCGGGTGTACTCGCCGTCTGCGCACTCCGTGCTCCGCCGGCTGCGTGTGCTCGGCTACGTCGCTCCGCGACGCACCCTTCGCAACGAATCCCGCCCTCTCCGCTGC
This sequence comes from Polyangiaceae bacterium, assembly GCA_016712345.1. Lineage (GTDB taxonomy): Bacteria > Myxococcota_A > Polyangia > Polyangiales > Polyangiaceae > JADJRH01. Next base: position 3,418,101 of record JADJRH010000001.1, on the reverse strand, counting down.
GTTCTAAGCCGACGGGGAAACTCATCCGCGGGTGTACTCGCCGCCTGCGCACTCCGTGCTCCGCCGGCTGCGTGTGCTCGGCTACGTCGCTCCGCGACGCACCCTTCGCAACGAATCCCGCCCTCTCCGCTGCGTTCTAAGCGCCCGACGGGAACGCTCGTGGCCTGTGCGCATCTCGCGGTGTCGGTTTTTCCCAAGCGCCCGCGGATGGGGCCCCCTAACCCCCACCGCAGTGGCGCATGGGGCCCAAACCGCACCGCTCGAACGCGCACAGGTCACTCGCTCCCCAGCCCCAGCACCGTAGTGCGGCCCAAACCGCACCGCTCGAACGCGGACAGGTCACTCGCTCCCCAGCCCCAGCACCGTAGTGGTGGGGCTCAAACCGCGAGCGTCAGCTCACGCGTTGGTCGCTCGCTCCTGCGGCCGCGATCGGTAGGCGACACGTTCGGCGGTGGTGTGTACACAATGTTCGAGCCAGCGCTTCGCTCCCTCGATCGTCAACCAATCCGTTTCGTGCGGCCAGACGCGCGTTCAATTGTGTACACGTTTGGGGCCGGTGACAGGTGGGCGAAGTTGTGAGAAAAGTGAATTGTGTACACAAAAAAGGCGGAGCTTGCTGAAAGGGCTGCCTGCGGCGCGAGATCCGTGGGCACTCATTGAAAGGCTTGCGAGCGCCTGGACGGACAAGGATGCCGAAGAATGTGAAAGCCTATTCGACGCCGCCAACGACGAAGGTCGAAGCGACTGATTTGGCTCTTGGAGCGCGTGAACACGGCTGAGGCTCATGCGCTCTTGCTGCGTCGACTGCGGTTGCACAGTCCCGGTGGCCGCGTGCCCCAAGCTGAGCTAAGCGATCGGCCTTTCGGCCCCTTTTGTTTGTTGCGTACACACCCCCGGAGCCAACCGGCGCACCGACCCAGCTTGCAGAGAAACGCGTGACCACCCCTGCTTTTCGAGCCTTGTTTGAAAATCGCCCCGTCATTCTCGCCCCTATGGAAGACGTGAGTGATGCCGTGTTTCGCAGGCTTTGCCGCGCCCTCGGCGCCGATCTCTGTGTCACCGAGTTTGTAAACGCCGAGGGCCTGTTGCGCGGCTGTCGCAACGCGCGCCGCAAATTAAAGCTCGACGCCGACGACACGCCCACCGCCATTCAAATCTACGGCTCAAACCCCGAGAGGCTGGCAGAAGCCGCGCGAGTCGCTGAAGAAGCCAATCCGGCTTTTATTGATATCAACTGCGGTTGTTGGGTGCCCAAAATCGCCGGGCGCGGCGCCGGGGCGGGCTGGCTACGCAATCCAACAGCCATGGTTGAAATGGCCAAACTCATTGTCGGCACTGTCAAACTCCCGGTCACGGTAAAAACGCGCATTGGATATGGGCCTGAATCTGAAATGCCCATTATCGAGCTTGCCAAACGCCTCGAAGGTGCGGGCGTCTCCGCGCTGACAATCCATTGCCGCACAGCTCAAATGGGCCACAGCGGCAAGGCCGATTGGTCGTGGGCCAGAAAAGCGCGCGAAGTGGTCAACATCCCTGTTGTGGTCAACGGCGACATTAAAACAGCCGATGACGCACAGCGCGCATTCGATGAAACGGGGTGCGCCGGTGTCATGGTCGGGCGCGCCGCCATTGAACATCCGTGGGTATTTCGAGAGGCGCGAACTCTACTCGACACAGGCGTACACCTTGCCGGGCCCACTGCCGCCGAGCGGCTTGAGCTTTGTCGTGAACACCTTCGCAAAAACGTGGAGGCACGCGGCGAACCCCACGGTGTACGCGTGATTCGCCGCCATCTGTCAGGATATTTGCACGGGCTCAAAGGTGCGGCTGCACTCCGCAAACAACTTCTTTTCGATGATACGTTGAGTGGCTGTTTGGCAATTCTCGATGCAGCCGACGCACGCCGCAAAGCTGAGGCTCACGAAGTCTGGATCGCCTCGCAATGACCTGACACGCCGCGCCGTGCATGACGTCCTTCACCACGGAGTTCCCCAGCGGCGCATGCGCCTCATTCGAACGGCGAGTAACTCGTTGCGGTTGAGTTGTCGATGCAGCAGAAAAGAGCCCGTTCTGGGAGGTCCGGCGACTTGAGATGTCCATCACGTCGCCATCCACCGGTCTCGCCGGTCTCTCGTTTTCGTCGTGGCTGCGCTCGCCACAGAACTCCATCTGGAGAACCCGACGCGCCACGCTGTTCGCTTTTCCGCTTGGCGACGGGCAAGGGTGTCCCAAACGTCTCGACAAGACTGGATCCGTGCCTTGCAGAACGTTCCGCTAAAGGGAAGTTACCTAGGAGGCACGGAGATCACGGAGATCCACGGAGTTTTTTTGTATTTGGGCTGCAATCGGCGCGCACCACCTAACCGATCCGCTGTCAGGTTGGGATCACGGATGATGTGTACTCATTGCAGCCAGAGAAACAAAAAACTCCGTGTTCCTCTGTGTCCTCCGTGAGTCCGTGGTGAAGAGACGTCACAGGCATCCACGCGCTTCAGGTCTTGTCGCGGCGTTTCTGCCGACACGCATCTTATTCAGCCCACGGATCTGAAAAGCGCGGGTCGGTGAGAAGAGCGTCGTCGGTGAGCGACTCCAAAAAAGCGATCACGTCTGCGCGCTCATCGGCGGTTAACTCAAAGCCGTTAATCAACTCGCTCTTGAATGGGTTTTCAGACCCAACGCCCGCAAACTCACCGTCGGCAATGGTGCGCCCACCGGCCGAATAATGGTCAAGCACTTCATCCAACGTGGCAATGGAGCCATCGTGCATATACGGCGCCGTGAGAGCGATGTTGCGGAGTGACGGCGCCCTGAATCTACCCATGTCTTCAGGGATCCCGGTGATCTCATATACTCCACCGTTGCCGGGGGGATAAGCGCCTGTTCCGCCGATGTTGTATAGCCCCGTGTTGTGGAACATTTTCTCTGTGATCTTTTTACCCTCGTATGTAACGGAGTCAGAAAAGTTGAATGTTCCGTGGCAATGAAAGCACTCCAACCTTTCGCCGAAAAATAGGTCTTTTCCGCGCAAAGCCGAGACAGACATTGCCTCTTTGTCGCCTTCGTAAGTATACCGGTCAAATGGGGATCTGTACGAAACAATCACTCTTTGAAAGGCGGCAATTGCTTTGGTGATTGTGTCGAGTGAAATCGCGTTGGCTTCATCGGGAAATGCTTTGGGAAACAGGTCGGTATAAATCGACTGCGCCGCCAAGCGACTCAGCAACTCTTCTTCTTTGCCCGCCAAACCAAGCTCCACAGGATTTTCACCAAACATGGGCAAAAGAGCCTGGTCCTCAAGCTTTGAAACAAGCGGATTGCCCCACGTGAGCACCGAATAATACCCAACATTCACAATGCTCATGGACCCACGTGGGTGCACTTCATCGGTGGAGCCAAGCGCCGTGGCCCTACCATCGGTAAAGGCTTTGGCCTGCTCGTGGCAGGTGGCACATGAATACGTTTCGTTGCCCGAAAGGCGTTTATCGTAAAAGAGGCGCCTTCCCAATTCTACCTTGTCGGCAGTAAGCGGATTGTCAGCTGGAATTTGGGGCATAGGATACCCCGAGGGCAACGGCAACAGCGGATCGGGCGTTGGCTGGTCTACCGTTTCTTCATCGGTGCAGCCCACTCCCAGCGCGGCCAGGCTACCCATCAGCAACAAACTACCCAGACAATCGAAACGTATCATACACCACCTGCCACCAACGAGCCGAACCTACGGAGCGACCCAGCGGAACGTCTCTTGACCGGCCGCGGGCGCTCCAGTTGCCAGGTCCAAACCAAGCTTTTCGAACGTGGTCGTACATTCAGGATCGGTTGGACCTGACATACAACCCGGAGCCCCACCTTGGTCTTGCGACAAATCGGTTGTGGCCACAATCGCAGCGTAGTCCACAACAATCTTTGTGGAGAGGGGGTCTTTGCCGGTCAATTCAATTTCAGGCCGATTGGGCTTTGAACACGACGATACTCCGCCGTTACCGTCGTCTTGGCAGCCGGTGCTGCCGAGGTGCAGATTAAACGCCATGGGGGCACCGGCAGGCAGTGAGTCTACCCGCATGAACTTGTACCCACCATTCCAGTTCCAAAACAGGGCTGTCAGGTTCAGGGGAGACGGCGCTGTGGCCACATCGTTGTGGTTGAGTTCAAAGGGAACACCCACTTTAAATGTGATTCCGTCGGGTGTGGCGCCTCCGAGATCCGCTTCAGACACCGATCCGGCAATGGTTGTGTGCAGTTCTGCTGTACCATTGGAGCAGGAGCCGGACCCGCTTTCAAAGTCTAACAGGGCTAGATTTTCAAGCTGCCAAATGCCGTCTTGATCAAGCGCAACGGGCACGCTCTTGCCACCCACCAAAAGGGCAATGTCGTGCACATACACTCTGAAATCGGTGATCTTTGCATCTACCGCGGTGCTGCCCAACCCGGTGTACTCATTGGCGCAGTCAAATGCCATGTCGCCCACGCGGGCTTCAAACTCAATATTGACCACCTTCATTTGGGCGCCGCCTGTGCCACCCTGGCCACCGGTGGAGCCGGCACTGCCACCTGTTCCGCCGTGCCCACCGTGCCCACCGTGCCCGGCGTGGCCCGCTGTTCCACTCGAAGAGTCACCGCCGTCACATCCGGCGAGCGGTAGAGCCACAAACAAGCCCAAAGCAAGCACGTTTAAAATCGTTCGCATGAAACTTCCTCCAGCCCGCATCATGATGCGGCGATTGACGAGTATAGCGCGACCAGGTGCCGCAGAGACGAAATGACGCACGCGCTGAATGTGCGCGTACGCGAAAAAACTCCGCTTCAAGCGCTATTTTTGCAGATCACGAAGGTACTCTTTTCCACCCTGAGCGCGCATGACCGACTCCACGGCCGGCAATGGGTAGGTTGCCAAACTTTCAGGAAGTTCATTTTCCCTGGGTAGAAGGCAAACCGCTCGACTCAACAAAATGCGTATCGCGCGATCGCGAAGCGCCAAACTCACAGGAACGTCTCCCACAAGTTGATGACCGTGGATAGCGGCTGTCAGGTAGAAAGATTCTACTTTTCGATTGGCACCTTCACCCGCCAAAACAAGGGCCAGCACATCTTCATCAAGCAGCGATTTGGCCGCTTTTGTAAGGACACTTATTGTGGCTCGAACATTGTCGTGTTCACTCCGCCACCGAACCGCACTTTCATGTTTCGCCGTCATTCGATTGGCAAGCGCGGCTATCCACGGCAATACCTCGGCATGACTCGGTGGAACGTCGGGCTGAATCGCCCGCACTTTTTCGCCGCCGACAAAGTTTGAGTCTGCCACCGTTGTGGAGAGCTGCCAACAAATGGAAACAACGTCATGGGAGAATGCCATGCTCCAAACAGGCAGGTCGGAGCCTTCTAGCGGAGCCCAACGCCGCAGAGTGGATGTGACCACTTTGGACCAGCGCAAAAACTCTTCCCGTGAACACGTGAGTCCTTCGGCCAAGACAATGGTATTGGGGACAACGCCGATTTGTACATCCTTGGGTAGATCCCCGCGCAGAGTGGCGCCCGCCGGCACAAGGGGCTCACCGATTTTGCTTGCAATGCTTTTGGCAACACAGGCGCATTCAACACCGAGTGATACCCGCACAACCTCCCCATCATAAACAAACGTGGCAGGGTAGACTGCACAACCGGCGGGCTTGGCCGCCATTCCGAAAACGCGATGGATCTCGCACTTTCCGCTTTCAGAAAGGTAAGAACAGCCGCCGTTCACCATGGGTGCGGCGCATGACTTTTGAGCACCGCTGCCTGCAAGTGGCATAAACCGTTTGGCATACCCATCACTCAACATGGGTAGAAGAGCACGCGCCCGCTCCGCCTCCTGGTTTGAAAATCGAATGGTGTTGTACGCAGAGCAGCACGCCCCGCTGCCGTCGCAAACAAGCAAAAACGGTAAGACTTCGAGCGCCGTTTCAGGGTCACACACCGATTCAGCTTCTTCGAGGGCAAACGGGTCAATACCATCGGTAAGGAGCCCCGCCGCCATCAGGTCGGTTAAAACACTGACCACCTCTGAAGATTGGTAAAGTTGACCCTTTTGAGAAGCCGCCAAAAGGAGCCCATCCAAATCGCGCGTACCGTCGGCGGCTTCCATCAACTCCCACGCGCGCGGCGGCATTCTCAACAGATCGCCTGTTCGAGCGTCGTGGACAACCACCACTTCCACCCCATCCATCGTGTGTCTGCGCGGCATGGCATGATCGGCCAAACGAGGCCGAAATGGCAATGTCGGGGTACTCACTTGGCAGTCCCTTCGGGGTGTTGTTGAGGAGTATCAGACTTCGCTGTATTGCCGGCGGTGGGTACACCCAACTCAGCAAGCAGAGCTTGACTCAACTCGCTTTCACGTTCACCGCGCACCACCAACGCCTTTCCAAACCCGGGATCTTCCATGAGGTGCACCATGGTGACCTTGTCACGCGTGACAAAGATCCATTGCGCCGGGTGGGTTTCTGTTTTGGGCACCACGTTCGAAAGGCGAAGCCCCAGGTCGGCGCACGCGGCCTCCACAACGTCACGTGAGACGGCTTCACCGAGCCGAAATTGCGCTGTCATGACAGATCGATCCGCCTTTGCAGCGCAAAAAGCAAGCTTCAATTTCGCTCTCGTTTGTGATGGTGAACCTTTTGCTGTAGGGTGTCGCCCGTTCCAATGACAATGCCCTCGCCGCCCGGCGGATTTGGCCCTCCCGGTCCCCAGCACGCCCCGCCCACCGCGGCGGGTACGCAGTTACCAAGCGTACCCCAGGGCGTAGCGCCGGCCATTCCGGCACCACCCACTCGCGGTCCCAAGTCTCGTGCGGCCGGCATCGCTTTGGGTGGAATTGTGACGTTTGTTATTGCCGGCGGAGCTGCCACAGGCATTCTGCTCTGCACGTCGGGCAAAAAGTTTGACACCAAAGTCCCGCTTGAAAAAGCGCCTCCCGTAACGGTGGCAGTCATGGGTGGGCCTGCTCACGGTGACTTGGCCCCGTCGGATTCTGTAACAAAAGAGGCCACTATTTCAGCGCTGGCGGCGCGGTTTTGCGGCGGGGTTGATATTGTGGGTGAGTTGTTTGCCGCTCGTTATCGCGATGCGGCTTCGGCAGTCGCACCGCTCGCCGGCCTGCGCGACCCACTCAGCATGACCGATCCGCTCAAGTGTGGAAAAGCCCTTTCAGAAGCAATGGAGGGTAGATCGATCATTCAGCTCGGCGCTTTTGACGGGCGCGATCCACGGCGTGTCGCGGCGGTTCGACACAAGGGCACAGTTCAACCCTTTGTTGGATTTGTGGACAAGAGTTTTGGTTCACTCTTGGGTCGATGTGTACCCCCCAAGGCGGGCGACAAGCCACTGCCCGACGGTCCATGTGGCGAAAAAAGCGCAGCGGGGTTTATCGACGGTAATGTTTATTACGGTGGTTCGGGCGCCGATGTGGCTTTTTTTGCCGCCGCTTATCGAGCATCCGGTGGTTCACGTGACAGTTCAGAGCCGGCTTCCACACTTGCCGACTTGGCGAAACGGCTCGACCCTGCGGACTCATGGGAGCTTCGATATCGGCCTGAGTCAATTGATCTGGCATTGCCATGTGTCGCCGCCGCACCGAGCGACGCTGTTCTTGAAATGCTCAAGCTTTGCCTTCCACCTGGCCACGAAAACGACGGAACGCTGTTAGCCGCCGATGTAAAGGCAACCGCGGTGTTGCGGCAGCGCCCTGACAGCGGAAAAAGTGTCGGGTTTGAATACGTTTTGTGGGCGAAGGACAGCGAGGTGGCGCGCAGCGCCGAAACCAAGCTCAATACCTACGCCGAAGTGTGGCGCAAGACGGTTGAACAAAACGAAAGTGCCATTCTTAAAGTGGTCGCGTCAGGCAAAGATCCACGTGATGCGGGTTTTCGAGCGGTGGCTCGTTCATGGGTAGACGCCCTCAAGCGTGCCACTGTAAAAGCAAGCGGCGACATGGTGTACTTTTCGGTTTCACGAGATCTTTTTGAAGACGACAAGGCCCAAATGAAAACGCTGCAACTTGCCACCAGCGAAGATGTTCAAAAAGCCGGCATGGTGCTCGACTCGCTGCTTCTCGCAAAATCTCCATCGCCTGAAGTGTTGGGTCACTTTTTGGGGGCAGACCTGGCATCATGGGTGCTCGCTCCCAATGCCACGGTGGCAGATTGCAAACAAATCGCCAAACACGCGAGCGACCTTTCCAACGCCCCCGACTTTCCAACAGATCAATTTCTACCCATGACCGAAATGGTAGAAATGTGGGGCGGAACCGTTCCTGAAAACGAACGTGAAGAAATCAAGATCGACGAAAAAGCCTGCGTAGAGAGGCGCCTTCTTGAAGCGAGCAAAACGTGTCTGGTGTCGGCCAAGTCAATTGCAGACATGAACAAGTGCCCGATTCCGGTTTCACCTGAAACGGCCACATTCAGAACGCGAATTCAGGGCAAGTGGCGCGCCCAGGCAATGACGGGTGGAAACGTGTGGGATCGCCAGAAATTCTCAGATCAGGCGCGCGGATCTACCCTGGTGGTAGAAGGGCCAAACGCCGAGTTGACCGGTGGGTATGATGAAATGCGCGGTGAACTCGGGTTTATCTTCGTTCGTACAACGGTGAGCGCCGAGTTTGGTGGTGAAGCCACACTGGCCCGCATTAAAATTGGAAGTCGTCGCGCCGAAATGACGTTTGTGGGCGACAAACTCTACTTTGGTACATGGGATGTGCAGTCGGGCAAAAAGAAGCCGGCCATTTACCTGGAGCGCGTCACTTCCGATAAGTGATGCACGAGACGGCATCAAGGGAATTAGGGTTCTAACCAGAAGCGATGGGCAACGGCGCCGCCTGCCGGGATGAACACATCGGACTGTTGAGGGGCCGCACCGACGCGACTGACATTGACCACGTGGCGACCGGGTCGCAACGGAGTGCTCACAACAGGTGAAGCGCCCACCGGTTTGCCATCAACCAATACCAGGTCACACGCGGGGACACAGAATACAGATAGTGCCCCAGGTGCATCGGCGGGTTTTGTCGGGTCGGTCGAACCGATCATTTCATCTGCGGACCTGGGTCGACCCGGCGCACCGAGTGAAGGCAACGTGCCTGTTGCAACCGCTGTTGGACCACCCTCGCGGTCATTCAACATGCGAATTGTGAACGCCACCATCAGGCCGAAAACACATAGCAAGAAGGCCAATATCGACCCCAATATCACCGGGGAAAGGCCGCTTTTTTCAGGTTCTCGTTGGGTAGGATAACCCCCCGGCCCCATGGGCATCATGCCCATTCCGCCCCCGGCCGAACTGGCCCCTATGGCTTGAGGTCCAAAGCCGCCCATGGGTGGATGCATAGGCCCCATTGGGGGAGTAAACATGTTATGGGGAGGCGGCGGTGTTGGATGTGGAAGGTAGGCTCCCGGCACCGTTCCCGGCGGCGGCGGTGTTTGAGAAGGCCCGTGATGAGTGCGGTCACCCCCGAATGTTTGATCTCCTCCACTCGGAGGCCGAACAACCACATTGGCACTTTGCTGACCTGCATATTGAGTGGCCGCGTGGCCCGACACATCAGGCATGCTTGACCGCGAACCGCGCGCCGAAGCCGCATTTTTGAGGTCCGCCCAAAAGGTCTGCATGTGGCGATAACGCTCATTGGGATTGACCGCGAGCGCTTTTAAGAACACCGACTCAACCGCATCACCCAAGTCAACTCCTCGCGAACGGGGCGTGGGCCTCTGACTCGTGTCCATAGAGGCACCCATCCAATGAGGAATTGTATCGCCCGGAAGTGCCATTTGCGCAGTGAGATACTCCACGCAGACAAGGGCAAACGCGAACACATCGGTCCACGGACCGGTAGCCCCATAACGAGCTACCCACTGTTCTGGGGCCGCATAACATGGAGTAAAACCAAAGCTCGACTCGCCTTGATCGCGGGTAGTATGCGCTCCGCCGCCCGTTTCTTGAACGATTTTGGCAATGCCAAAGTCTAAGATTTTGGCGGTTTGGCGCCCCAACACCTGAGTCAACATAATGTTGGAAGGTTTGATATCGCGGTGGGCCACATTGCCGTCGTGCGCGGCGGAGAGAGCACGTGCCACTGGGTCGAGTCGCTCAATGACCTCTTCAATAGGGGCGCGTTTCCCCTCGCGCATGTTCGCTTCAATCAACGATTCGAGCGGCTGACCATCTACCCATTCAAGCACCAAATACGGCACCGGAACGCCCGTGGGCAGGGTGAGAACATCCACTTCAATGGATTTGACGATGCCTGCGTCGGCGCGCGACAGCTCGTACATGAGCCGTCCTTCGGCAATAAACTTTTCAACGAAGCGATTGCGGCCGGCAGCGTCCAAAAAATCTGGAATGCGAAGACACTTCACCGCGACGGGGGAGGCCAACTTGGTGTGATAGGCGCGATAGACGGTGCCGAAGCCGCCGGCTCCAACCACCGATTGAATTTGCAGGTGGTCCTTTAGAACTGAGCCGACAAGGCCAAACGCATCACCTTCACTCATGAACTTCAACGCTCCGCGCGTACATCTCTAAACGAACAGCGGCGCGGCGGATGTTATCGCGAACAGGCGCGCTTGTCCCGGCGAAAATTCCGGCGTCACCGGCCTTTTTTAAAGTCACAAAAACTCCACAGGTAAAAAACTTACGTGCGAATATTTCGTACACAAAACACTTGACCCGCCACCCCGAATCGGAAAAAGGCACGACCCATGTGGTGGAATCAAACGACGCGGCAACTGCCGCTATTGGGCGCACTTTGTTTGGCTGCCTGCACCGGCGCTGATCCAAATCAAGATACGAGTGGTTCAGGTGGAACAGGTACCGCCGGCTCGGGAGGGCAAGTGGATGTGGGGGGAAGCCCTGCCGCCGATCCGTTTGAAGCTCAAGCGGACACAAGTGAAGGTCTTGTCAACGTCAGTGCCAATTTGGAAGAGTTGCTCGAAAAAGGCACTCTCGCCGGAGCCTGTGATGCGTATTGGGCAGGTGATCCGAGCGATCGCAAAGCCATGTTGTTGTGTGGCAAGTCAATGTTCTTTTATGAATCTTATGGAACGGTGGGTGTACCAACCATCCTTCCTGAAATGTTGCTCACCGACTTTGAAGACATTGTGGGCCCGGGGTTTAGCAAGCTGGGGATGATTCAAGACCCCTATTCAGAGAAGAAATTGCCCCTTGGCCTGGCAAAAGGTGCCCCGTTTGGCAACTTGGAGTCGGTGGCTTTTACCTGCGCAAGCTGCCACTTTGGTCAACTGCCCGACGGAAGGTACGCCGTGGGTGCGGCCAACCACAACTACGAATATGGCAAACACAACTTGATGATGGCTGTGTTTCCCCTGATTGCGCTGCTCGGCGGTGAGGCCAATCACGACCCTGAAGCCATAAAAGTGATTCAACCGTTAATTGACAAGGTCAATAACACCCCGGGCCTAAAACTGTCACTCACAACAAAACTGCTTCCGTTGGCGAGCGCCGGTGGTCAAACACCGCAATTCCCTAAAGAGGCAGAACACTACTATGCCACTTGGAAGTCGGGAACAATGGACTTCTTAATTGAACCTTTGCCCCTGAATGACACCGTTCACACGGTGAGCAAAATCAGTGCTCTTTGGGGCGTTCCCAGCGATGCTGAAGCCGAAAAGGCAGGCATGATTCACGCAATGCTCGGGTTCACAGGTGGCACCAAGAGCCTCACTCGTTTTGCGCAGGAGTTTGTCACTTTTGGGGGAGGTGATGGCACGCCTTGGACAGTTGAAAAAGTTAGGCCCCTCGTTGAATACATTGAGTCACTTCGAGCACCTCAAAACCCCAATGCGCCCAATGTTACCCTCGCCAAACAGGGAGAAGCGCTCTTTGCCGAACAAGGCTGTATCACCTGTCACAGCGGACCACGTGGGAGCGGTTTGGATCTTTACAGCTATGAAGAGATTGGCACTGACAGCGCCATGAAATATTGGCTTGATCCCACCCTGAGCGGAGAGCCTTGTTGCAACGCGCCGGCTCCCCCCGATGAAAAGCCCACTCATCAGTTGAAGTCACCAAGGCTCGTTGGGTTTTGGGCAATGAAACGGTTTTTACACAATGGCAGTGTTGATTCGGTGGAGGCGCTGCTTTGCAAAAACGGGCCTCGCGGCACCATTACAGAACCTGCTTTGGGCGACGGGGGTCACACGTACGGCTGTGATCTGGACGATTCTTCGAAAGATGCGCTCATCGCTTATCTGCTGTCGCATTGATTCGCGATGAACACAGGGTAAGAGGCGGTTTGCGATCGCGAGCCACCCAAATCGCGCGTAGGCTGCGCCGCGTCGCGGACTACCCACCATGAGATCACGCCTGCCTCTCTTTTCGAAAACCGTTTCGATCGCCCTCGCCGCCTCATTTGCCACGGCGCAAAGCGGATGCGTTATCAGCTCGGCGGAGGTGGTGAACACCGACAAGGTTTACTTGTTGGGCCCGCAAACCGAATCTGAACCGGGGGCCGCCACGCGCGAGGTCACCACCAAAGCGGTGGATACGCGCGGCACGATCGCTTTCCACGTAAACCGCGCGCGACAGTGCACCATCACGAGCACGCCGCGCTATCAAAAGGTACACATTGAGGGCCGCGAGGGTAAAAACGTCGCGGGCGGTATCATCACCGGTGCTGTGCTCGTCGCAGCGGCGGCCGGTCTTTTGGCGGGCAGCTTCATTGTCGACAACGGACAGTGGGCCGTCGACTCCACTTCGAGCACCAACTCCAAAGACTTCACGGGCGGGGGGATCATGGGGCTCACGGGCATTATCCTGGGCATCTCGGGCCTCGTGATTCTTCCGCGCGGCATCTACCACGCGGCGGTCTCGGGAAAGAAAGTGACAGGGGGTGAGGTTGAAGTGGGTACACCTCCGCCGGGAGCCGTTCGCGCGCCGCAGGGGTACGACCCGAAAAACCCGAGCATTGGTGCACTTTTGCCGCGTGCAGAACAACCTCGTTACGGAGTTTTGGATTTTGGATTTGCGCCGGCCGGTCAGTCTCACACTCCGGTGTTTGTGCCGGTTCGCGCCCGCGCAACAGCGGAGCCGGTGGAGTCGCTTCGCTCGGCGAGCGCGTTCGACGCGGTGGTAAACGAGGGCAATGACTCGTGTGATCCGAGCCTGCTGGCTATGCCTCAATCAAGCGGCGGCGGCGCATCGGCGAGCGATCAAATGCGGGCATGCGTGGCCAAATACACGCCCGAATGCCAGAAAAAATGCAAAGACGATCGCAGTTGCGTGCTGAGCTGCCTTCGCAGGCCCTGCATCGAAAATCTCGATCAAGAGGTTGCGAGTGGAACGCTCAAGGAGGATGAGTACACAACGGTGATCACGCGCACCGAAAGCTGTGAGCAGTCGTCGGATGCCGGCGTTGGAATCGCCGTTGTCGTGAAAGACCTGGACGGGGTACCGAAGACCATTGAAGTCGGCAAAACCGACAAAAACGGCAACGTTCAAAAAGACCTGCTTGCCGGCCTTGAATCAACGTATCCCGGCTGGCCCGAGGTGAAACAGGTCATCTTGAACGAGGCTCAGATCGTGTTGATTGAAGATCCCAGCGTGGCGCTCGGCACGCTCGATCTCAACAAATATCCCGGCCTGAAATACGCGGAGCATGTGCAGTCGACAAAGAAGGCACGCGAAGCGCTCGCCGCCGCCGAAGCGGCTCGAAAAGAGAAAGAAGCCAAAGAGCGACAGGCCATGCTTGAAGCCGCGGCGAAGGCGCAGGACGACGCGGCGCACGCCGATGAGCGAAAGGCCGAAGCCGCCAAGAAGGCGGCCGCATGTGTTCAACAAGCCCAAAGCCGGTGCAACGCCGACTGCCAGGGCAACGCCGCATGCGCGAAGAAGTGCATGCAAAAAGTCAGCTGCAAATAACGCGCAGCGTTGTGTACACGTACCATTGAGCTGCGTACACGAGCTTGCGTACACAAGCTGCGGACCTGAACTCTACTGCGGCGAGCGAAGGCGAAAAACGTTTCGCACGTCGGTGGACATGCTCAGCGCATCGTCTGAAAGCCGCGCGCGGGTTGTCGTTTCGCCGTCGGCGGTGAGCTTTGAAAGCGCATCCTGTCGAACAATGCGCGCTTCGAGATAGAGCTGCTCCACACCTTTCTAGCCTGAGTCGCCGGCAAATCCGATCACATCTCCGTTGTGTACACGGCTCCCGGCCACAACGCCGCCGCCCGGCCGATCGAGATGCCCGTAGATCACCAACACATGCAGGGCTTTATCACTCCCGTGGATGGTGTGGAGCGTGGCAACAGTGACGCCCACGTCTTGACCGACGAACACCACCTTGACGGTGTCATCGGCGCCCTCCACGTCGGCGGCTTTGACCTTGTCGCCAACGGAGACTTTGATGTTGATGCCTTCGCGCTCACCCGGTGCTTTGGTGTCGACCGATCGCGGCATCAACAACACTTCGTCGGCTTCAACCGGAAATGTGTACACATTAAAATCAGCCGGCCGATCGGGCCTTCGGGGCAAAAATGCGCCCGGCGCGTCGTCCGCGGCGCTTCTCGGCGCGCGTTGCGCTTCCGCCGGCCCGAGCGGAGCGTTTTTTCCCGGCAGCGGAATGCACACCTCCACTTCGACGATCGCGCGTTGACCGCACACCGGTCGCAACCCCGGTGCCGCGATGGGAGCCGGCGAAACCGCTAAGGGTTTTGGTTTTTGGGCGGGAACGAAAGCCGCCACCGCGGCGAGCACAGAACAAAATGCCGCCGCGCGAACGAGGGGCGTTTGCGCAATGTGAACGGCGCCATCGGCTTGCGGCACGTGTACGAGCTTTCACCCGAGAAGGGGGCTTCGCAACAAAAGTGGCACTTTTAATACGGCAAAGCTCACGCTTGCAGAAAGCGCTGTGGGTTGATAGGCCCACAAGAAAATGACCGGCACCGATTTGAAAGCCACCCTCACCAATCTGTTCGACGCGGAACGCAAGATCCGAGAGTTGAACGATGTGCTCACGCAATCCGCTCCGGGAGCCGTGCTCGAGGTGGTCAATTCGGCCATCGCCGACGCGCGGCAGCTGCAGGACGAAGATGAATCGGCGCTGCGTCTTGTGCGGCTCGCCGATGTGCTGAGCTACATCGAAGGCCCGCAGGCGATAGACGCGCTCATCGATATCCTCGCTTCAGATTCGCCTGAAGGGCGCGTTGCGGCGGGCGAAGCCATTGAGTCCATCGCGTTTGAGCGCTTCAAAGAGGTAGCTCAGGGCGTTGAACGCGCTCTCAAACGTCTGCCCGAGGGTTCGCCCGCATTGCCCGAAATCCCGTACATTCTGTCGGATGTTCCCGAGCCGGGCGTCATCAAGTTGATCGAAATGTTCTTAAAGCACAAAGATGCCGACGCGGTTGCCGCGGCCATCGAAGTGGCGGCAGACATCAGCGATCCTGCGCTCACTAAACACCTCGCAGCGCTCGTAAACGACAAGCGCCGCGTGGACATGGCCGACGAAGAATCCGACGAAGCGAGCGAAGTTTCGATCGGTGAATTGGCCCAAGAAGCGCTCGACATTATCGGCGACAACGCCGGAGATGAAGACGACGAGGAGGGCCGGTGAGCTTCGGAGCAACTCTCAGCGAAGCGGACGTCCAGCAATTCGAGACGGCGGTGGTACCCCGCTACCTCTCGTTTTTTGCGTCGCTCGCTGTGCAGATGCTCCTTCCGTTTTCACCGGCCAGAATTGCCCACCTTGGATGCCGCGTCGGCTTTCCGCACTTGGAAATCGCCGATCGATTTCCCGAGAGCCAAATCGTCGGCGCCGACTTGAGTGAACCTGCAATCGCGCTCGCTCGATCCAAAGCGGACGGCTTCACCGGGGCGCAGCTTTCGTACGTTGTTGCCGATGCGCCTTGCCCCGGATTTGAAGCCGGTTCGTTCACACACGCACTCGCCATTCACCCCATCGGCGGCACCGAAGGGCGAGCGACACTGCTGCATCATCTGCACGACTTGTTGCTTCCGGGTGGACAGGCGGTGCTTTCACTTCCGGTTCGCGGATCGTTTCCCGAAGTCAACGACATGTTGCGCGAGTTCGCGCTTCGCCAAGATCTCTCCGATCTCGGCAAAGCCGTAGACGTTGCGATCGCCAATCGCCCAACGATCGAAACGCTCAACGAAGAGCTTGAAAACGCGGGGCTCACAGACGTTGATGTGGACGTGTCGCTCATTGCCATCTCGTTCGCGAGCGGCCGCGAAATCATCGAAGATCCTATTTGGCGGCTCATGGTTCTCGCCGACATGGCGGCTGTGTTGCCGGTTGACGGACAAGTGCTCCAAGCTGCGTTTCGGTACGTTGAAGACGCCATTCAAAAATATTGGTCCGAAGGTGTTTTTGAACTGACGTTGAATGTCGGCTGCGCGAGCGGCAGAAAACCGGCTTGACCCGTCGCTACGCGACGCTCCCCTGTTCTATGCTGCGCGCGTGAAGACTCTGACAACACTGATTCCCAGTTTGCGGCGAGCGCTTGCACTCGCTGCAATGCTCTTGGTGATTCCCTCGTTCGGCTGCGCCGGTCTCAACGTAAAACTTGTCAACGGCGCTCAGAAAAAGCCCAACAACGTGTGGGTCTTTTTCACCGTGATGGATGGGAAAGATCCCGTAGGCGGGCTCACCGCCGACGACTTCACCATCAAAGAAGACGGTCAGGTTGTTTCAAAATTTGAGAGCAAACAGGTCATTCAAAATCCTGAAGTTGCCGCCGTTATGTACACAATGCTGCTCGTTGACATGAGCGGCTCCATTACCGAAAGCGGCCAGGCCGATCAGCTCGTCGATGCGGCAAAAGCGTTTGCGGAGCGCGTTGGAAAAACGCAAAAAGTGGGTGTGTACGCATTTGACGGCGACCCCAAAATTCACTCCGTGGTTCCGTTCACTGAAGCGCAGGGTTCGGTGCAGGGCGGCCTTGAAGGGCTTCGCAAATACAAGCCGAAAGACCCTTCCACAAACCTCCACGGCGGTGTTGTTGAAGGGCTGCGTGAGCTTCGCGAAGAACTTGATAAGGACAAGCGTCCCCTCAAATTTGGCACGCTCGTTGTGTTTTCAGATGGCACCGATCGCGCCGCTCGCGTCACACGCGACGAAATGAAAGACGAGATCGGCAAAGACGCATACGAGGACTACCAAATGTTCGCCATCGGCGTGGGCGCCGAGATCGAAAAAGCCAACCTCGGCGATATCGGCCGCGACGGCACTGAATTGGCGCAGGATCAAACCAAAGTAAAAGAGGTGTTTGATCGCGTTGCGACCAAGATTGAGCAGCAAACCAAGCGGTTTTATCTTCTTTCGTACTGCACTCCCGCTCGCAAAAGTGAACACGAAGTCACTGTCGATGCGACCCGACCCAACCCCAAAGCGTCGGGCTCGCTCGACTTCAAGTTCAACGCCGATGGGTTTGGTCCTCCGCCCGACTGCGATCCAAAAACGCCGCCGACATTTGACCTCAAGAAAGTGACGCAAAGCCCGAGCGGCGGTGCGAGCACCGGTGGAGCCTCCGGTAGCGCGGGAGCCTCCGGCGGAACCAAGAAGCCGTAGAGTAGTTCGAGATTTAGAATACGGTTAGTTACACAGGGGGAATTGGGCTTTGCCCTCCACAATCCCGCCCTCGATAAACGATATTCCCTCATCCTCAAGCACGTTGCCGCGAACATCCGTTACTCGGAAGTGATACGGCCCCGGCCCCATCCCTTGGTCGTCCACAAAGTAGTTGTAGCTCGTCCGCCCCACTTCAATCATCGCCCCATCTTTCTCCACCTCGAACTTGGCAATTCGTTCGGTCGCATTGCGCACTTGGACAGCGCTCCACCATTGATTGGACCCTTCTTTAAACTTGTACTGAATGGGACCTATCACCGGACAGGAGACATAGCGCCAAGTAACCGAGAGCACCCCGGCCGACAGCGGGCCGAGTTTTTCGAATGCCTGAGGACTCAAGTCAACATGGCCTTCTTCGCAGCCCGGACACAAGTCGACAATGCGAACCGTCACCGATTTGCCGTCGGATGTCTCCAGTTCGGCGCAGGCTCCACAAGCGGCGCTGTCGGCATATTGAGGGGCGTTCATTGCCGCCACCATGAGGTCATTGGGAGTTGGGTCAAACGAGCACGCGCCGGATCCATCGGCTTCGTTGTAGTAGGTAACTTTGCCTGCCACGTCGGGGTTGGGATCGCACGACACTGTTGTGGGAGTGTCGGTATTGGTGCCTGTTGTCTGCCCTGTTGATCCGGCCGCACCTGAATTGCCGGTTCCGCCCGTTTGTGGGGATGCGCCGACGCCGGTTTGACCACCATTGCCGCCGGATCCACCGCTCCCGCCGCCGTCGCAGGCGGCAACAACGAAAAGAGAAACCCCGAAAACGACGGATTCTAGGAAGCTGCGCATAGGTACACTCGATATCACTCCACTCTTCACGTCCACTACTCCCGCTGAAAGTGAGCGTTGGCACACACGGCCGCTGAGCGTTTCGCCGCAACTGCTCGTGCCCCGACGCCGAGTAGGTTAGTCGATGAGACTGCCACTCTTGCGAAGGCCATGTTGTTGGAGCAAACGATGAAGATGCATTCGATCGATTTTTGCTTTGCGTGACGCGGCACTCACATTGCCATTTGCCCAAGCGAGGAGCGCGCCCAGATATACTCTTTCAAACGCGTCAATCATTTCTTCTTTTGCAGCGCGGAAAGGTTTTTCAATATCCACACTCGGGGGAGTTTTGGCGGCCTTTTCAGCTACTTTTGCACCGGGTGTCACGTCGTCGCCCTCAAGCCCCAAACCCACTGCTTCAAACACAACACGCCTTTCAACGAAGTTTTTGAGTTCGCGCACGTTGCCCGGCCAGTCGTGTTTCATCATGGCCTCAATGACATCTTGCGTGAACAAATGCCGCTTATCCGTGGCATCCAGCGATTGGAGGACAGCATCGATCAAGTCGGGGATGTCTTCCGTTCGTTCGCGCAGCGGAGGAACTCTCACCATGACAACACTTAATCTGAAAAACAA
This sequence comes from Polyangiaceae bacterium, assembly GCA_016712345.1. Lineage (GTDB taxonomy): Bacteria > Myxococcota_A > Polyangia > Polyangiales > Polyangiaceae > JADJRH01. The sequence goes on along the minus strand of JADJRH010000001.1, from coordinate 3,399,071 downwards.
ATCTTCACGAAAACGCCCCTGATTCACTTCACGTTCGAGCCGGCGATTTGTCGCGGCAATCACTCGAACATCCACTTTGCGGAGTTGGTTTTCACCCACTCGCCGAAGCTCACCGGTTTCAAGAACACGAAGCAACTTAGGCTGCATTTCAAGGGGTAGCTCACCGATTTCATCAAGGAATACAGAGCCACCGTCGGCAGCCTCAAACACGCCTGCTCGTTGTTTTTCTGCCCCGGTAAAAGCGCCTTTGGCGTGGCCAAACAGTTCACTTTCAATAACCGTAGGAGAAATGGCACTGCAATCGACAACAATAAAGGGCTTTTCGGCGCGTGGGCTGCGGCGAACAATTTCAGCCGTAATCAGCTCTTTGCCCGTGCCGCTTTCACCCTCAATAAGAACGGTTGAATCGGTGCGAGCCACGCGTTGGAGCGTGTGATACATCTTTCGCATTGCCTGCGAACCGCCTTTGAGTGCCCCAAAGCTCATGGCACCTGGAATGGGAGCGGCCGGCTTTTGCCCCACTTCGCGGAGTAGAATTGTAGAGCCGCCGAGTGTAATCCGACATTCAGGCATCACCAGGTCGGCGTCGCGAACTCGAATATTACCCACGCGGGTCCCGTTGAGCGATCCGTTGTCGATGATTCGCCAAGCCTCCTCACCGCGCGTGAGTTGGCAATGAAAACGCGACACCATTGGATCGGCGAGCACAAGATCATTGGAAGAGTGCGAGCCGATTCTCAACAGTTCTCCATTGATCGTCATTCGCCGTGGAGCGGCTTTGCCGGCTTCCACTTCAACGATGAGTTCGAGTTCGGGAACCGACGTGTGTTCAACGAGGGCAGGTGTTGTGGATGAATGGGCTGCCAAGGAATGCCTCCAGCGCCGGGCGTGAATCGCTCAGGCGTTGTCGAAAGTGAACTCTAACAGAATTTCGATGCTCGTTTGTGCGCTGATTTATCGAGACGGCGCCCAAATCACTCCTTTTCGGTGTTCGGACCGCTCACCTGAACAAGTGCGCCCGTCGACGAAATTGAGGAGTTGCGCCCTCACATACTCGTGACTCGCATCCTTCAGTTTCGAAAGGTGGTCAGTGCACAGGAGATCGCAACAACCACGATCCACGTTGGTTTCGTAATGCCACTTGATTCAGATGCTATGGCACGTGTAGTGCTTTCTGCAGACCATGCTCAGCAATCTCGCCGTCGACCAAGTGCTCTGCGGCAGGTATCGACTCCGAGGGGTGCTCGGCAAGGGTGGGATGGGTGTGGTGTTTAAGGCCGAAGATCTATCGCTTAAACGCCTCGTCGCCCTCAAATTGGTGCAAGTGCGCCCCGACAAACAGGGCCCCGTTGACGACGAAGAACGCCACCGCGAAGAGCGCTTTGTGCGCGAAGCGAGCCTCAACGCGCAAATAGCACATCGAAACGTGGTGACCATTTACGACTATGGGCGGGGCCAGGAGGGGGAAGCTTCTTTTTGTTATATCGCAATGGAGCTGCTCGCCGGTGAAACTCTTGGGGAGCGATTGCGGCGGCAGCCCGGTGGCTTGCCGGTGACAGAAATTGCCACTCTCGCGGCTCAAATTGCGCGAGGTCTCCGAGCGGCTCACCAGCGCGGGTTGGTGCACCGCGACCTCAAGCCTGACAATGTGATGCTCACTCCGGGCGAAGAAGAAGAAGAGGTCGCGCGCATCCTCGATTTCGGGCTCGCAAAAGACATTGTCACTCCCCACGACAGGTCACTCACCGACGCCGGTACCGTGATGGGAACGCCTGAATACATGGCACCGGAGCAGGTGCAGGCAATTGATGTGGACGCGCGCACCGATCTCTACTCGCTCGGCGTTTTGTTATACGAAAGCGTCACCGGGGCCCCGCCGTTTCGATACGCGAGCGCGTTCAAAACGGCGTCGGCGCATGTGCGTGAGCGCGTTCCCGAGATGTGTATTCCAGACGGTAAACCGGCGCCGTCCAAAGAACTCAAGGAGATCATTTTTAAGCTGCTCGCAAAGCGACCCGCCGATCGTATTCAAACGGCCGACGAGCTTGTCCGATTGCTGCGGGGCATCCCTGAAAGTACGGCTCCCGGCGCGAAAAAGGTAGTGGAGAGCATCTCCCTCGCCACAGAGAGTCGCTATCAAACGGGCCGAAAGCTGGCGCAGACTCCGAGGTCGATTGTATACGAAGCCACGCATTTGGAGTTGGGGCGCCAAGTGATCGTCAAAGTATACAGGGCCATTGTGCCGGCCGAAGTTGCGCGTCTCAAGCGTGAATTGCCTTCGATTGCCTTGCTCCGTCACCCTTCAAATGCCCGCATTTACGATATTGGAATGACGGCAAGAGGGCCTGAAGGTTTGCCCTTTGTGGTGATGGAACGCGTGCGGGGTGTTTCCCTCAGAAGCGTTATCGCCAAACAGGGTAGTTTGCCTTGGCGCCAGGCCACTGACATTATTGTCGGGGTGCTTGAAGGTTTGGCAGAAGCCCATGCCATGGGCGTTTTGCACCGGCATCTGACTCCCGATCATGTTCTTGTTCCGGCGGCGGGGGCTCGACGTGAAACGGTCAAGATCATCGGATATCGCATTCCCGAAGGGGAGCTGGACGGAAGCGAGCCGCGCCTTGTTTCACTGCCCGACCCAACATACGTGGCACCTGAAATTCTTCGTGGTACGCCAGTGAGTGAGCGGTTTGACTTATACGCCGTTGCCGTGATGTTGCACGAGTTGGTGTTGGGTAGACCGCCCACAAGCGAGTTTCTGTCACCCAGTTTGGGCGCCGACCCAACTCCCCGCGACGATATTCCACCTTCTCTTGCCGATATCATTCGCCGCAGTGTGTCGCTTGACCCCGGAGAACGTTATAGTTCAGCAGTCGAGTTTGCCTCCGCATTGCACTCGGTGAAAGCCGCCGTACAACAAGACTCGTTTACAAACGAACTTGAGCGCGACGCTCGCGTTTCCTCTTCTCAACGGCGACTTCGATCCACCGGGCAACCTACCGTTTGGTTTTTAGCAGGGGATCCCGCGCTTCGAAGGGCCGAAGTTGCAGAAGTGATTTTGAGCCTTCGCACAACCATGCGCGTTGAAGAAATTGCCCAAGATCATAGGGCTCCGCTCGCAGAACGCATTTTGTCAGAAGAAGAAATGCCTCCTTGGGTGGTTGTGTTTGGCGGCCTTCAGGTGATCTTGGAAGATCCGTTGTTGGCGGCGCTCGCACAAATGCCGGAGGTGTCACGCGTATTAATTTCAACTCACATGAATACTGAGCTTCTTGATACTGCCATTAACTTTTCAGGTTTGGACCATCATATTCAACTACCCTCCACATCGACCCTCATCAGCAGCGCAATTGAGCGCATGGCAGCGCGCGCCGGTGCGGCTCGCCGGTATTACGACGACCTGCGGCTCATGGCTCAGCAGAATGCCCCCGCTTCAGGAGCACCCGCACGCGTTGGTAGCCGAGCTTAAAGCACCCACCCTGGTCATACCAATTGAGAACCGAAAAGGTTACTTTCTATAGGGATCGCAATGCTGCACGGTAGACGAGACTATCGAGGGAGAGGAAGTCACAAAGGCCACCGACCGGAAGAGCTGGCGAGCACGCCGGAGATTCGGCTTGTGGATATACGCCCCCGACCTGAACGAAAGGGACCACTGGGTTTTATACCCGGTTCAAGAATGTTCCCGTCGGACATTCTACTTGCGGATGTGGCGCATCTTGCGGAGGCCTACCCCAAAGATGTACCCATGGCACTTATTTGCCAATCAGGCCGGCGCGCGGCCGAACTGTGTCCGCTGTTGCGGGCAGCCGGGTTTAAACATGTGGAGCCGCTTTTGGGAGGAATGCTCGCTTGGTCGGCTGCGGGCCTACCCGTGTGCGGATTACAGAAACCGCTCACCGTGGATACCCCTGCGGTAGAAAGTTTGGAGCGCTTTCCGCGCATATTGGCGGCCTGCTACTTGGCTTCCACCGTGGAGCACGCAGACGACCCCAAGTGGGATGGTTTAGACCCTCTGGAGCTGGTTCAAAAACTTGTACAAGAAGAGCGGCGCGGCAACGCGCGAACGTCCGGTTTCGTTCTGGAACGGGTGATTGACAGGCTCGCGGAAGTGGCTCGACTCCGCGGCTTTCCACTCACTCTCGTCCGCGAAAACGTCGACCGAATGACCCTCGCCCTCTCCCGCGCCGCCTGACTAGAAAGTGGCGGGAACCTGAGTATCCAATGCAAACCACAACACAGTGATTTTGCTTGATGCGGTTTTCCACATGGCGGGCCCCATGTAGAGGCCGGCTTCCACCTCACGAATTTCGTCATGAATGTGGCGAATATAGGTGGGGTTTACCGACAAGTCATAGTCTAAAATAATGGCATCTCGACCGTCGACAGCCGACTTTCCAACAAACGTTTCAAACGGGAAAAGTGATTGTTTTCCCAGAACGCCCGGCAAGGATACCCGGTTGTGACCTTTGCCACGTTTGTCGGTTGTGGACGAAAACGTTTTACCATCCCACACAAAGCTGTTTGAGGCGGCAAAAGCGCGGATGGGGTTGGCGAGTAGACCCGGCAGTTTATTGACCGCCAACATTCTACCCCTCGGCGTGCCGTCTACCCCTTTAACGGTGGTAGGCGCCGGCGCCGATTGATACACGGCACTGAGATCGTCAAACGAACGCGCCGCGAGATCGTCCAGGCTGAGAAGCCTTTTTTGAGGTTTAACAGCGGGGCGAACCTGACTTTCTGAACTGAGCTGCATGAGACTTCTCCTGAGGTGACGTGAGGCTATTTCAAACCGTTGTGGGCCGGCCCGACCGGGAACGCGAGGGGCGCACAGCAGGTTTGGAAACCGATTCTGAACCGACAATGCGAAAACAAGCGTCACCCGCGGCGGCAAGCGACGCATCGGTGATAGTGATATACCCAAGCCTTTCAGCCTTGATGAGGCCCACAAAAGCCCCCCACACAAGGGCGATTGCCACATCTACAGGCAGTGAAGACTCGGCGTTTTGACGGGTAAAGTTTTGACCCTTGAGCCAAAGAGGGGCCAATATCTGTAACTCAATTTGTCGACTCTGCTCGTCGAGATAAGGCACATGATCTTGCATTTCGAGAAATTGAAATGCCAAAGGCTCACTCTTGGCAAACGATGCCAGCCGGGACCAAAGCGCCATAAACCACGTTTTACCGGGAGGCTCTTGGTCAAGCCCCGTGAGAAGCACCGCCCCCAAGCGAGCTTTTGCCTCACGGTAAACAACGTTTACGAGAGCCTCTTTTGTGGGAAAAAAGCGGTACAAAGTGCCGGTGCCAACTCCCGCTTTTTGAGCCACTTCAGGAACGGCGGTGCCGTGATATCCGCGTTCCGCAAACAATTCCAACGCGGCCGCGAGCACCTGCGCGCGCTTGTCACCGACCCGAGGCCGACCTCGGGTGCGCGAAGTTTCACTGGCATGCTGCCGCGCGGGTTCATTTTCGGACGGAACGTTCATTCCGAAAATGAAGATACTCGGTTCAGCGAAGTTGTCAACACCCAAAATTCAAGCAGCTTGACCCGGCGCGGCGGAGTGGTGTTTCATGCGCGACGGCATGGGTATGCTCTCGCTTAAAGTCACGCCCTTTCACCCTCGAACAAGCGAACTCATGCAGGGCAATGCGTGGCGGCGGTGGGCCGGCTTCACCGTGGCCAGCTGTTATGAAATGGCACCCGACCGCGAATACCTCGCCATTCGAAACGCGTGCGCGTTAATTGATGTGTCGCCGCTTTTCAAATATCGAGTCTCTGGAAAAGACTCACTGGCATTCTTAAACAGGCTTGTCACCCGTGACTTGTCAAAGCTTTCCGTGGGCCAAGTGGCTTATGGGCCATGGTGTGATTCGCGGGGCAAGGTGGTTGACGACGGAACAGTCATGCGGCTCGATGACCATGAGTTTCGGCTCACATCGGCCGAAAGCAGTTGGCGCTGGTTGGGTGACAATGCCCACGGGTTTGACGTTTTCATTGCCGATGAGTCCGATGAAACAGCGGCATTGTCACTTCAAGGCCCAACTTCGCGCGCGCTGCTCGAAAAGCTCACGGGCGTGAGGTTGTCCGACGTGAAATATCATTGGATGCGTTCTATTGAAATTGCACAGAGACCTGTATTGCTCACGCGAACCGGGTACACAGGAGATCTTGGATACGAATTGTGGATTAGGGCGGAACATGCGCTCGACGTGTGGGACGCTGTTGTTTCAGAGGGTGCGTCTTTTGGCCTAATGCCTTGTGGCATTTGGGCAATGGACGTGGCGAGAATTGAAGCGGGGCTGGTGATGCTCGATGTGGACTATACGCCTTCGCCAAAGGCTTTTACGGCAAACCAGGCCAGCTCACCATTTGAGTTGGGTTTGGGGTGGGCCGTGCACCTCCATAAAGGGGACATGGTTGGGAAAAAGGCCCTGATGCAAGACAGGTTAAAGACCGATGGGCTGAAGTTGACGGGGTTGGAAATTGACCATGCCGCTTTTATGTCCGCACACGAAGAACTGGGCCTATTAACGCCGCTCCCGTTTATTCCGTGGCGCGTTGTAACGCCGCTTTTTTTGGACCGGGAACAGGTGGGGTACGCAACCAGTGGAACGTGGTCACCTACCCTCAAAAAGTATATTGCGCTGGCGCAGGTGGCAGCACGCGTTGCGCGGGCGGGCAACAAACTGACAATCGACTTAATGGTTGATCGAGAGCGGCGGCCGTTTGCTGCGGTCACAACAACGTTGCCGTTCTTCAATCCTGAGCGAAAGCGGGCGTGACATGAGTGGGTATGACGCAATTGTGATCGGCGCGGGTCACAATGGGCTTGTGCACGCTGCTTATTTGGCTCGTGCGGGCAAAAAAGTGCTTGTTCTCGAAAGGCGCCCCGTTGTGGGCGGCGCAACAATCACCGAAGAGATTTTTCCGGGGTTTAAGTTTTTAACAGGCTCTTACCTCATCAGTCTTCTCCGGCCTGAAGTCATTCGCGAACTGTCACTTGCGAAACACGGACTTGAGTTAATGCCACTCGAAAGCACCTTGGTTCCGCTCCAGAGTGGGGACTATTTTGCCGACTGGCCAGATCATGACATGACGCGTGAAGAAATAGCGCGTCACAATCGGCGCGACGCGGACATTTATCCTGAATACGCCGCCACAATGAAGCGCATTGCTTTATGGGTGAAGCCCCTGCTGGACATCGCTCCACCCAATCCCGCTTCAAACGATCCGCGGGATAAAATGGCAATGGCCATGATCGCAGAACGACTGCGCGCCATGTCCAAGTCAGACTTTGACCTGTTGTGTCGATTGCTCACAACAAGCGCCGCCGACTTTTTGGATGAGTGGTTTGAGGGAGAAGCCTTAAAAGGCACCAAGTGTACAAGTGGCATTATCGGCACGTTTCTAGGGCCGCGGTCGGCGGGAACGGGCTATGTGCTCCTGCATCATTATTTGGGAGAAATAGACGGTGTGTTTCGGGCGTGGGCATTTCCACGCGGCGGAACAGGGGCGTTTGCACAGGCCGTTTATTCGGCGGCAAGGTCGTTTGGGGTTGAAGTGCGCACCAATGCCGCGGTGAAACAGGTGATTATAAAAGACGGCGTTGCCAAAGGGGTGGCTCTTGAAAATGGAGATGAGTTTTATGCGAGACGCATTATTTCAAACGCAGATGCCAAAGTAACGTTTTTGAATTTGGTAGATAAAAAAGAGCTGTCACCGGACTTTGTTAACGACATTCGGCGATTTCGAACAACAAGCGCCGCTTGCAAAGTGAATTTGGCGCTCGACGGACTGCCCACGTTTACCTCTATTCCAAAGGGCAAAGAAGCGCTCTATCGCGGTTCAATTGAGATTGCACCGAGCATTGACTACGTTGAAAAAGCCTACGACGACGCCAAATACGGGGGATGGTCAACAAGGCCGTTTATGGATGCCTTAATTCCGTCGTTGCTTGATCCGGGTATGGCACCACCCGGAAAACATGTGATGTCGCTCTTTGTGCAATACGCATCTTCAGAACTTGAAGGTGGGTGGAATGCCGAAAAACGAGCAACATTTTTGGATATTGTGATTGATACTCTCAGTCAGTACAGCCCCGACATCAAGAGCAAAATTCTATTTAAACACATTAACACCCCCGATGAGTTGGAACGTCAATTTGCACTTTCGAGTGGCAACATTTTTCAGGGCGAATTGGCGCTCCACCAGCTCTTTTTCTTAAAACCTGTACCCACGTTCGCCCATTATAAATCTCCCATTAAACACCTTTGGATGTGCGGTGCTTCCACGCATCCGGGCGGGTGCATTACAGGTGCTCCCGGACGCAATGCGGCCATGTCGCTCCTTCGCGACTTTCAAGAGGAGTCGGCTTGATATGCATGATGTGATCATTGTGGGGTCAAGCCCCAATGCGCTGGCTGCGGCGGCTCGTTTGCTCGCTGCCAAAAAACGTGTGCTTGTATTGGAGCCCAGTGACCATTTAGGTGGTCCGGTATCAAGTCATGAGTTTCATCCGGGGTTCTGGGCCGATACGGCGCTTTCAAGTGCGCCGCTTCACCCCATGATCGAACAGGAATTGGGGCTTTCAATTGCGGTGTTGCCGCGAAGAACAGTTACAGTCATTGGAAAAGCCCACAACGCCTCTGAAGTGAGCGTGGGTAGATTTCAAAAGGCTGTGTTGCCCGCCGCATTTCGAAACGGAACGGCCTTGCTTCAGGCGCTCCACGCAAGTCCGGTTGGGGATCTACCCAACATGACGGGTTCTGAAGCCGAGGCTCTGTCAATGATTGGAGCACAACTGCTCGGTTTGGGGGAACGCGAAATGATGGAAGTGCTGCGCTTGGGTTTTATGAGCGCGCGTGAACTTTCTCTGGAGTTGAATTTGCCATTCGCGGACCGGGTGGCTCTCAGTATAGGTTCAGTTTATGGGTTAAATGAAGGGCCATTTGCGAGAACAAATGTGTGGAACTACCTCGTTCATGAAGCGCTGAACGATGGCCTTTCGGGCCCTCAGGTGGTGGGCGGTTTGGGTAGAATCACGGCTCTGTTGGCGGACAAGGTTCGGTCGTTGGGGGGTGAGATCGAAATGGGGTTGGGGCCCCTTGCGGTGGATGTGGATGCCGGGTCGGCCTGGGGGGTGTCGGCGGGAGATCGCACCGTGGAGGCCAAACGAATCGCAAGCGACTTGGATGTGCAAAGGACGTTTGGTCAACTGATCCCACCTTACCATTTGGAGCCGGAGTGTCTGCGGCGCGTGAGGCAAGTGCGGTATCGGGGCAACGTGGCACGGGTGTTTATCGCCCTTCGAAAACAACCTGAATTTGCGGGGGTGGGCGAGGAGGATCTTTTGGGTACACTTGTGATCGCCAATGACGTGGAGTCGATTGAGCGAGCTTGGGACGAGGCAAAACGCGGTAATTTGCCAGCCGATCCACCCATATTTGTCACGCTCCCGTCGCGGGGCGATCCAAGCCGCGCGCCGACTGGGGCGCACGTTCTCGCTGTGACAGTGCTTTATGTGCCGTCGGGTTGGACAGATAGGTCACGGGTAAAAGAAGCGGTTTTGCGGCTGCTCGGCGAGCACGCGCCGGGCATTGAACAATGGGTAGATCACGTGGAAGTAAACTTGCCCGTTGACTTGGAAGAGCGTTTTTCACTGACCGGGGGGCAACTCTACGGGGGAGAAACCAACCTGTCTCAATCGTTTTTTTTGCGGTCCATGCCGGGATGTCGGGGCGGGTGTACACCTATTGAGAATTTGTATCTCTGCGGGAGCACCGGGCACCCGCCCGGATATAGTGGCATGTCAGGCTGGTTATCCGCCGGCAATTTGCTTGCGACGGCGTGAAAGCGCGGCGAGTGTCAAACCTACCCACATCCAATTGGAAGTTTCATTCTGGGTAGATCCGCCGGGTAGATCGCAGCTGCACATGGGTTTTCCGCGATCGATATCCACACCACCCTGGCCATTGTTGATGTCGTCCCCGCCGGAGCCTCCCTTACTGTCAGAGTGCCGGCGTCGGTTCGACCGCTGATTTCAAAACCGGTGAGTTCGTCGGCCGATACGTTGAGTACAGGGCCCACGGCGAGCGGCCCGTCAAAGGCGGTGTTGTCGGGTAGGCTCACCGATAGAACACCGAAGTCGGGTTTGGCCACAACAACGCCGCTGTTGGTGGACTCCCATCCTTCGCGACGGTTGGTATTCCACTCCCAACGGGTGGGATGATAAACGTCGATTCCGAGCGGCAATTGCAAACTGCCACCATTGAATGTTTGTGAGTTTTCAATATTGTCGGCCGGTCCATCAAACGTTTCTTGATGGTAGGCTCCGGGAATGTCTTTTACCCAGAGTTGGATATCGGGACTTATTTCAGACTCCAGAGAAGGGTCACCTGAAAGGACAGGAAGGGTGATGCGTTTTGTTTCTCCTTTGGAAAAGGCATTGAGTTTAAAAGTAATCTCGTTGCCCAAAGGAGTTTGATGAGCCGGATTTAATGGGTCTGTGTTGGCGTCGTTTTCTTCAAACGTGCCGGGGTGTCCAAAGTCGGTTTCGATCAAATAGTCATTGGCGAGAACGTATGGGCCGGGCATGGTAATGCCGAGTTCCACGTTGTCGGCGGGGGCATTTCCGGTGTTTGAAGCGGTTATTTCAAGAGTGTACTCGCGCGTCTGAAAAAGGTCGATTCTATCTTTCGAAGCGCCGTCGGTGAATGTGTCGTCGGCGTCGAGCATGGTGAGCGTGAGTTGAATATCGGGTTTGGGCGGCTTTTCGGCGCAATCGGGGCCTTTGGGAAACCCGTCTGCGGGCGATTGTTTTAGGCGAGCTTCTGTTTGAGGGCCGTAGTCACCGTCTTCGGCAATGAGGTCTTCCGGGTGGTTTTTATTCCACAACATCTGAAAGGCCAATACGTCGGTCCCCTTGTAATTGACGGCGCCGGGGCCCACGTAGTCGTAATGGTAAGGATCCGCGCTTCCGTACCACTTAAACCCATTGGCTGTGAGGGCGCTCTTCCACGCTGTGTACTCATCTACATCGAGCGCAAGGCCGGTTTCATGGTTGGAGTTTCCAGGTGTGGCCGCGAGGGGAATGCCACATAGGCCGTTTAGGTACCATTGATAAAGCAGGTATTGCTGGGCCACTGTTCGAAGCATGGAGTTTACGTGCAAGTCCATGCCGGGTGAACCCTGGAGTGCTGCAACAAGAGCGTCTTTTGCCGGCTGTTCCAAATACGGCAATACGGTGTTTGAAAAGTGGATGTTTGGCTCGGCCGGAACTTCAACGAATGAGCCGGGAGCAATGCACGCGGACTGAGCGATAATCTGTAAACTGAGCCCTTTGACACTGACAGTTGAACAACTGCCATTCATCGCTTCTTGAACGCTGATGGCCGAAACGGCTTCGCCGAGCGGCTCGGGGCCGTCGGGCTCATGATCGTGCGGAGGCTCACAGCCCACCAAGAGTGATGTGCAGAAAAAAACGCCTGTACCAAAACAACTTACGCGAAGCATGGACAAGAGTGCCAGTTGAGCACAGACCATTCCATCCCGGCCGTGGTTGTTGGATTTACCCAATTTTGCGCTCCATTTTGGGGCTTGGCCGGCGATGAAACGTGCCCAAAGCGTGGATCAAATAGAAACCATGGTGACGTGCTGCCCCATCGCAGAGCGACGGCTGAAACGTCACGCCAACGCCTGGATGCCTGTGACGTCTCTTCACCACGGAATCACGGAGAACACAGAGGGTCACGGAGTTTTTTGTTTCTTTGGCTGCAATGGGTACACATCACCCGTGATCCCAACCTGACAGGGGAATCGGTTAGTGTGGTGCGAGACGATTGCAGTCTGAAATACAAAAAACTCCGTGGATCTCCGTGCTCTCCGTGCCTCCTAGGTAACTTCCCTTTAGCGGAACGTTCTGCAAGGCACGGATCCAGTCTTGTCGAGACGTTTGGGACACCCTTGCCCGTCGCCAAGCGGAAAAGCGAACAGCGTGGCGCGTCGGGTTCTCCAGATGGAGTTCTGTGGCGAGCGCAGCCACGACGAAAACGAGAGACCGGCGAGACCGGTGGATGGCGACCTGATGGACATCTCAAGTCGCCGGACCTCCCAGAACGGGCTCTTTTCTGCTGCATCGACAACTCAACCGCAACGAGTTACTCGCCGTTCGAATGAGGCGCATGCGCCGCTGGGGAACTCCGTGGTGAATACGACGTTTCAGGTGTCGGGGTATTTCAAGTCGTTGCTGGGTGCCCCAAGTGACCTCTTTGAAACGGGGCGCCCAAGGTCGGCGGCTGGGTCTTGCTCGAACGTGGAAACGTCGTGGACAGTGGCCGGGGGTGGGACTAGGGTGCGCCAGTTCTCGCACAAAGCTGGAGGTTTCCCGTGGTTCGCGGCGCAATTTCCTGGACGCGATGGGTATTGGTACTCGCTCCTTTTATGGCCGCCTGTTCGGGCGGACAATCCAACCCCGAAACACCGACGGGCGGTGAAACAACAGGCGGCGAAACCACTGCCTCTACCGAAGAAACGAGCGTGAGTACACCTCCGCCCGCGTCGACGGGTGACAGCGGCGGTGCCGGCGGCTTGAATGCCGCGCAGCGCGAGCAAATTGAAGTGGTGCTCAAACGCGCCGCCCGAAACGCTGAAACGTGCACCGGAAGCGTGCCCGACGGCAAAGGTGGCAAAGGCGAGATCAAGGTGCTGCTCGATGGTCAAAAGAGCCGCATTACCGAGGTCACCGTCGGGGCGCCGTGGGGCGGAACAGCGATGGAAGCCTGCATTAAGCGGGCGTTTCAAGCGGAGATCATTTTGCCTTTCGACGGCGACCCGCTTGAAGTTCCGTACGACCTCGACATCCCCGTGAAGGCGGCCCCGGCCGATCCGAAAAAGCCGGGGAAGAAGTAGTGTCTTCAGCGCGTCGATGGTGGACCGCAGCGGCGGTTTGTTTGGCTCTCGGTGCGGCAAGCGCGCCAGCACAAGCGGAAGATCCGCCGGTGCGTTATCCACCGTCGTCGGTGCGACCAAAGCTCATTACGGGCGGGCTGCTAGTCACAGGTGTTGCGTACGGCGCTGCTTTTTTAGGGTCTGAAGCGGCGCTCAATTGGCCGGGCGCACAAGAGTTGAAGGCACCGGTGCTCGGTCCGTGGTGGGCGCTCGCGCTCAACGGTTGCCCCAAAGACGATCCGGGGTGTGACGCGTTTGTGTACCTTCGTGCGGGCCTTTTGGTGGTGGACGGGCTGCTTCAAGCAGCGGGCCTCGCCATTGTGGCTGAAGCGATCTTTATGAAGACCGAGGCCACGCCCGCGGCGCCGCCGCCCAAAAAAGACGCGGCTTGGAACTTCAGCATTACGCCCACTCCAATTGTGACGCCGACAATGACAGGCGTGGGCTTCGTCGGAACGTTTTGAGGCGCGGGAAGCGTTGTGACAAGCGTACGCGTGTGTACACATCCGCTGCTCGACGTAGGCTTTTTTGAGGCGGAGTTTTCGGCGCCTCTCGGCGAGCTTTCGGCGACGGATGAAATTCGCGGGCTGCTCGGGGCAAACGCTGCGGCGCCGCTCGCTTCGGACGATGCGGTGCGCGCCGCAGTTCGAGATGTGTTGCGGCACGGTGGGTACAAACCCACGGGGCGCGGCAAACCGGCGTCGGAATATTTGCTTCGAGCGGTGGCAGAAGGCGCTCTCGGAGCCATTAACGTGGCGGTGGATGCGTGCAACGCGGTGAGTTTTCACAGCGGCCTGCCGATCAGCGTTGTGGACTTGGACCGAGCAAAAGCGCCGTTTTCGGTGGAGATCGCGCCCGCGGGATCGAACTACGTGTTTAACGCGTCGGGGCAGGTGATCGATGTGAGCGGGCTTGTGTGTTTTTGCGACGCCGACGGCCCGAGCGCAAACGCTGTGAAAGATGCGCAGCGCACGAAGACGAACGGGGAAACGCGGCGAACTTTGTCGATTGTCTGGGGCGCAAAAGCGCTCGGCGACCGAACGGCGAAGACGGTGGCTTGGTACCGGGGGTTGCTGGCGCGTGCAGGCGTACACACGGCCGACGTTGAGTACACATCGTAGTGTACACAATCATCGGGTGCGCCAACCGGTGATCGGTGGGCTTTGGGAGGCGCGACCACGGAGTCGGCCGATGCGATCGACGGCGTGACTGACCACTGTGTCGAACGTGAACGAATGGCTTTCCAACGCGGAGCAAAGGGGCAGCGGGCCGGTCGTCACAATGTCGCCTGCAAGAATCGGCACGTGGTGGCTGATCCACGCGACGGTTTCTGCGAGCGAATACGTGGGGGCGTGCGCTCGGCTGAGTTGAGAAGGCGTGGAGCCCACTGAAAATAGGGTTTTGAGTGATTCGAGCGGCGGCGCTTCGTCGCGCGTGACGAGCACGGGCCCGAGTTGAGCGCGATGACCCGGACGCCATCGGAGGAGAAGCGTAACGCCGACGACGGCCCGATCAGCTTCTATCGGCGAGGCGCGTTCGAGGTCTTCGGCGATGAGCGCGGCGACCTCACCGTACACCTGCAGAGGCTCCTCGGGATGAACGGGGACAGCTGTGTCGTGGCCTAAAAGGCTGCGCGCCGAGGCGATTGTAAACGTGGGAGCAGCGCCGCCCGGGCTGTAGCTGGATGCGTGAAACAGCGTTGCGCGATCAGCATCGCACGGTGGCAGCCAGGTGAACGAACCGGGCACGAGGCGCGCGCCTGAAGGGCGTTCACCGGCTCGGAGGCGCGCGTCGAGTTCTCGCAGGGGTTCGGCGCGAAGGGCGACAACGTTTTCGTGAAAGGGTGGTTCGTCAAAAAGGGCCTTGTAACGAGGGCCAAACGCGCGGGCGAGGGCGGACACGCGATAGAGAGAGCCGTCGCGCTCAAGCGCAAGCGCCGGCAAAAGCGGTGTTCCGTCGGGGTCGGGGGACGCATCGTGAAGCACGGTGGCGATCCGCATGGCCTGTTGCGGATTGTGGACTACACCGGCGGCTAACGGGAAAAATCGGGGCGCGGATCGGGCAGCGGCGGAGTGCGAAAAATGGTGTGTTCCCAGAACGGCCTTGTTCGGCTATCCAGTTCTCCCGCGTGTGGCCGGTGGTTTTGCCGGTCTCATTACCCGGCGCGGCCGCGATGGACGCGCGCCACGCGAACGGAGCGCTAGGTCATGAGCAAGCGGACCAAATTCGTGTTCGTTACGGGCGGGGTCGTTTCATCGATCGGCAAAGGCCTCGGTGCGGCATCCATCGGCGCGTTGATGGAGGCGCGCGGTCTGAAGGTGACGCACATCAAACTGGATCCGTACATCAACGTCGATCCGGGAACGATGAGCCCATACCAACACGGTGAAGTGTTCGTGACCGATGACGGCGCGGAGACAGATCTCGATTTGGGCCATTACGAGCGGTTCACAACGGCTCGAATGTCGCGGCAAAATAACTTCACAACGGGTCGCGTTTACGAAGCGGTGATCTCCAAAGAGCGACGCGGTGAGTACCTCGGTGCAACCGTGCAGGTGATTCCGCACGTGACCGACGAGATCAAATCGCGCGTGCGGGCTGCGGCAGAAGGGGTCGACATTGCGATTGTGGAGATCGGCGGAACGGTGGGCGACATTGAGTCGCTGCCGTTTTTAGAAGCGATTCGGCAACTCAAGGTCGAACTGGGAAATCAAAACGCCATCAGTGTACACGTGACGCTGGTGCCGTTTATTGCCACCGCCGGCGAGCTGAAGACCAAGCCCACGCAACACGCAGTGAAGGAGATGCGCGAGATCGGCATCCAACCCGACATTCTGTTGTGCAGGTGCGATCGGCCGCTGTCGCGCTCGATGAAAGAGAAGATCTCGATGTTCTCCAACGTCGCCGTGGACCGCGTGATCGCGGCGGTGGACGTGGCATGCATTTATGAGTTGCCGCTCGCTTTGCACGCAGAAGGCATTGACGAAAAGATCACCGAAAGCCTGAATATTTGGGCGCGTCAGCCCGATCTGAGCGGCTGGCATCGCATTGTGGAGCGGTTTAAGAAACCCTCACGCGGCACGGTAAAAATCGGCGTTGTGGGCAAATACGTGCACCTTCGCGATTCGTACAAGTCGCTTCACGAGTCGCTTGTTCACGGCGGTTTGCAAAACGACGTGAAGGTGGACCTTGAGTACATCGACGCCGAGCAAATTGAAGCGCGCGGGCCCAACGGCGCTGTTGAATTGCTGTCGGGGCTCGATGCGATCCTGGTGCCCGGCGGCTTCGGTGATCGCGGGACGGAAGGGAAAATTGAGGCGATCCGCGTTGCGCGTGAACACAAAATTCCGTTTTTCGGAATTTGCCTCGGCATGCAGCTTGCCGTTGTTGAGTACGCACGGCACGTCTGCGGGCTCGGCGGCGCAAGCTCCATGGAGTTTGACAAGAACACGCCTTACCCCGTGGCCGATCTGATGCCCGATCAAAAGGGCGTTATGGAAAAAGGCGGAACGATGCGGCTCGGCGCATATCCGTGCGCGCTGCTTCCCGGCTCACTCGCGGCTGAAGTGTACATCGCGGGCGGCGCCATCGAGCCCGGAAACGCGTCGGCGGTGATCAGCGAGCGGCATCGCCATCGCTATGAAGTGTCCAACAAATACCGCGAGCAGATGCAGCAAAAGGGCCTTGTTCTCTCGGGAACGTCGCCGGATCAGAGGCTCGTGGAGATGATCGAGCTTCGTGATCATCCGTACTTTTTGGGTTGCCAGTTTCACCCGGAGTTCAAGAGCCGGCCGCAACACGCGCACCCGCTGTTTGCTCAGTTCGTCAAGGCGGCCATGGAGCGACAGCGCACGCGAGCCAGTGAGCGCGCAAAGCCGGGCGATGTGGCCTCGGGCCCAATGTCGCCCGTCAATCCCGCTTCCACAATGAACTAGCTCTTAGCGACGGGGCTTTCTGTTCGAGCCGGGGGCGCGGGGGGCGCCTTCGAAGTGGGCTTTTTTCGGAAGAGCAAAATCATCGCGATGAGCGCCGCGAGGAAGATCGATCCCGCGACGATATAGCGCTGGGAGGAGTCTTTTTTGGGCGCAACGCGATCTTCAAGCGATGCCAGGGCAATGCGCGCGCGCTCGTGCGTTGGATCGAGTTCAAGCGCTTTTTTGAAGAGGAGTTTGTCCGGTGTACCTTGGTCGAGCAGCAAGACTCCTTCGAGGTAGGCAATCTCCGCTTCAAGCTTGGGGGCTTCCGGCGACTTTGGATCGAGCCTCAGCGCTTTGCGCATCATCGCGAGCGCTTCTTCGTTTTTGTCGCGAGGCAATTCTTTGGCACGCGCAATGTACGTTTTGACCATTTCTTTGCGCCGCTCAAAGAGCGGTGCGCGCGCCAACACCTTGTCAAAGAGGCCCACCGCATCGGCAAGCTTGCCGGCCTGCGCCGCCGCAACACCGTCCTCCATGAGCTTGCCCACCTCGGCCAAACGAGCGCGATCGTACGCGGCGAAGATCTCGCGGGCGATGCGATCCCACGACCAGTCGCGCGGCGCTTTGTTACCGGTCAGATTAAGGTACACATCGCGAAGCTGCCACACACCGGGCTCGCCGATCGCGGCGATCGCTTCACGCGCGGCCTCGCGAAGTTGAATTCGCTCGCTGTTCGCAAAGCTCAAGATCACGCGCGCCGCGTCCACATCACGGGTGCGCCCGTACGCTCGAAGCACATCGGCGAGCACCTGCATGTCGTTGGTACTCACCGCTTCACCGGGAATGGCGCGACCCAGCAAATCAAGCTGCCGACTCGCCCATTTTTGAACGATCTTGGCGTCGTGTTGGCGCGCTTCAATCAGCGCCGGAACCGCCTTGTCCTTGAGCTTGCCCACTTGGCGCTGAAGATCGATTCTCAGCAGATCGCCGAAGTACGCGTGCATCTGAATCATCTCGCGAATTGCCGGCGTTGTCGCAATCGCGCCGAGCATGCGCTCCATCGCGAGCAGCTTCACCAAGTCACGCCATGAATCGCTTTTCGGCTTGGGTTTCGCCAAAACGAAGTCGAGCCAATCACCGTCGTCGACGTCTTCCTGATTTTTTTTGTCAGCGGCCTTGTCGCTTTTTTTCGGCTTTTTCTTAGGCTCTTCGCCGCCTTTTTTCTTGAGCGCATCGCGCCCGGCTTTGCGCGCATCTTCAAGAACACGCGGCGCCGTGTCGCGATCGAGCGTTCCTCGAATGTCTTGAATGCGCTGCCGAATGGCGGGAACAAGGTTGGGAGAAACGTCGGCGATCATCGTGCGCGCGTTGGATCGCGATCGATCATCGTCGCCCGCCAGCGCATCGAGCAGCCGATCCAACTCTTTGAGCGAGGCCGCATCCGGCTCGGGGTACGCAATCGGCGCGAGATGCGGAAGCTCGGGAAGCGGCCCGGCCGGCGCCGAACCCGCCGACGCCGAAGCGCTGGGCAACTCACCCGCAGCCCACGCGGGCGACGCCGAAAACGCCGCGAAAAGCGCAACAAAGGCCAACGGAGCAAACGTGAAAGATCGAACGGTCACGGCGAAACCAACCTGTGGAAATGTTTCTTCGCTCCTTTGAACGGCAAGGTCAAAGATTCGCTTCCCAGATCCGCCGCGCGACGGTCGTGGCATGGTCGCGCTCATGACTTCAAATCCGAGGGTGAATCCGTTTTTGAGCGCCGCTTTCGCGGTGATTTCGGCGCTTGGAACAACAATTCTGGGCGGTTGTGACTCATCGTCGACGGGCACAACCACAGGTGGGAACGGCGGTTCCGGCGGCGAAACCGGTGGGAACGGAGGCGCTTCCACTTCAGGCGGCGGCGGCTCAGGCGGCTCCACAACCGGCGGCACAGGCGGCACCGGCGCGGGCGGAGCCGACGCACGACCCGAAAAACCCGCAGCGCTCGTGTCCTACGTCACTGGAAACGACGCCGACAAAGACGTTACGCCCACCGGGCCGGGACTCATTTTAATGGGCGGCGGCACCGACGTCGACGCCGCGTTTCAATGGTGGAAAGGGTACATCGCCGGAGGCGACGTGGTCGTGCTGCGCGCCTCGGGGGCCGATGGGTACAACTCGTATTTGTACACCGACATCGGCGGCTGCGATTCCGTCGAGACAATGCTCGTCACAACGCCCGCGCTCGCCGCCGATCCCTACGTTGTTTGGACCCTAGAACACGCCGAGGGCATCTTCATGGCCGGCGGCGATCAAGCCAAATACCTCACCGCGTGGAAAGACTCCCCCGTTGAAGAAGCGCTCAAAAAAGCCTGGCAACGCGGCGCAATCCTCGGTGGAACAAGCGCCGGATGCGCCGTGCTCGGTGAGTACATGTTCGCCGCATACAACGACACTGTGTACTCCGACGAAGCGCTTACCGACCCGTACAACATGTACATGACCATGGAGCGCAACTTCCTCAACGTGCCGCCGCTCGCCGGATGGATCACCGACACACACTTTGCGCAGCGCGATCGCATGGGCCGCCTCGTCGGATTTTTGGCGCGCATTGTTCAAGACGGCTGGAGCGCAGCGCCCATCGGCCTCGGCGTGGATGAAAAAACAGCCGTTGTCGTCGACGCTCAAGGCGCAGGCCAAGTGCTCGGCAGCGGCGCCGCTTACGTCGTCACAACAACCGCACCGCCAACGCTCTGCGAAGCCGGCAAACCGCTTGAGTTTGCGGGCCTCACCGTTTCAAAAATCGTCGCCGGCGAAACGATCACTTTCCCATCGGGCGAGGTGCAATCGATGAGTACACCTCTCTCCGCAAGCGGCGGCACACTCGACCCCTCCAATCCGTATTAGCTCCTCAACCTGCCGGCGAACGCCTCAAGCGTTGCCGACAGGTGATGTTCACGATACCCTGATTCGTGAACATGGTTCGCCACAAGCACCTGAAGCTGGATCAGTCGAAGATCGACCGTGCGAAGCGCCTGCTCGGAACGGACACTGAGCGCGAGACCATTGAGCGCGCCCTGGATCTCGTCCTCGCCGAAGCGCCCATTCTTCAGGTGCACAAGCGCGTAAAGAAGGTCGGCGGCGTCGAGGACGTCTTTCGGTGACGCTCACGAAGATCGTCCTCGACACCAACATTTACGTGGACTGGCTGAACAAGGGCAGTTTCGAGGAGCTGATGCTGGGCCGAGGGCTCATGCGCTACATGAGCGCGGTCGTGCGCATGGAGCTGCAAGTCGGCGCGAAGATGCTCCCGGCTCGACGGGCCGTGGACCAGCTCGTGCGGGCGTACGACAAAGCGGATCGGATGCTCGTGCCAGGAGCCGAGGTGTTCGATGAAGCCGGTCGCGTCCTGCGCCGCCTACGGGATGCGAGCCGCGAGGTGCGCCGAGCGTCGCTCGTAAACGATGTCCTCGTGGCCCTGTCGGCCCGATCGATCGGCGCCACGGTCGTAACGATGGACGCGGATTTCAATGCGATTGCGGAGGTCATTCCTTTTCAGGTGAAGATCGTGCCGCCCGAGTGAGCGGACGGGCGCCCTTCAAGCTGCCCTCAACCCGATCTGATTGAGCCGGTGCTCACTGAGACCGCTGGTGGTGTCGGGTGAGGAGTCCGTGGCGGATACGCGAGAGCGACAATCACGGAGGAGTGGCGAATTGGCCGGGGAAGGGATTGGCGCGGTGGCGAGTGTCCACATCGCTGTTCCAACTCCACGGGTCGGTGCCACGTTCGTGGAAGAGGGCAACACCAATGACGCCGACGTTGCGGGTTTCACCGTGCTTTTGGTTGGAATACGAGCTTTGGACGCTGCCAAAGCGGAATGCGGCTACAGCCTGTGTACTCTGGCGGAAACCGTCGACTTCAAGTTCACCGTGCGGGTCAAGGACGTAACCGCGTTTGGAGAACGAGGCCGCTTTGCCGTCGAGTACGTCGAGCCCGTCAACCGAAAGAACCACTTCAAACCGAAGTTGCGATTTGTTGCGCAGGATAATGGTGTAGCGACTGCCTGCTTCACCAACGACGTAGTTGTTTCCGCCTGAAACGAAGCCGCTGAGGGCGTTTCCGTTTTCGTCTTTGAGGCCCATTGTGACAATGCCGCCGCCCATGGAGAACATGCCTGCGGTGGCGCGAGGTGTACCTGCGGCATTGGCCATGGCGCGGGCGCCGGCGGCGTCGTTGTAAAACATGCTCGACGAAGCGAAGGGCGAACCGGCGTCGGCGCGGAGGAACGGTGTGGAGGTGATGCGCGACGAAAGCGTTTCACCCCATTCAGTTCCGAGGCCGGGGCGCAACGTGGGTTGCGGAGCGCGGGCCGATTCTTCCGCGGCGCTGCCGCCCCAGGATTGGGGTGCGGCGCTGGCGGCGGGAGCGGGGGCCGAAGGTTCAAACCAACCGTCGCGATCGGCCGAAGTGGTTTGGGCTTGCCCCGGTTGACCGTAACCGGCTGCTTCGCGGGGCCCGTAGGAGGGGCTCTTTGCCGAGTAGGTTTCCGACGCTCCGCAGCCGACGAGGGTGAGTGCAAAAGCCGCCGAGATCCAACCGAGTGAGCGCACGCCGTTCATGATCGCCTCCAATTGCCTTGTGCGAGAAACAACGCGGGCTGTGCGGCGGCCCTTACAGATTTTTTTTGGGGCGATACCTCGGCACTTATCGAAGCGCCCAATTCCCAAAGTGAGCCTCGTGGAGACTCATCGCGCCCAATCCTTGGCCTTGGTTGACGAAAGCGTGCCGGCGATGAGCGCCAACGCTCATGTGCCCGTCGAAGGTTGTTATGAACATGCTCGAAAAAGGGCTGGTTTTCGGCGCCGCGGTGGGCCTGTTCGGATGTGCAAGCCGAACGGTTCCGCCATCGGCGAAGCCATGGGCAATGAGTACACAAGCGGCCAATGTGTACACATATTCCGAGCAGGGGGCGGAGGGCTTGGCCGGTGACGACGAGGCCGATTCGTCGCAGGCATGGGGGATAAAACCGAAAAAGCGAAAGCCCAAAGCCGCGCCTGCGGGGTGGTCGTTGCCCAACGTGTTTGGAGGATTGGCGTTGCCAAAGTCTCTGCCTTCGTTGCCGTGGCTCTTTCCTTCGCCTGGGCCGGCTCAACCAAACGGCGGGCAAAAAGCGCCCCCGGTGTCGATCGGTGCTCCGCGCGCGGTGGCATTTGCGCAGGCGCAACTGGGAAAGCCTTATTGCTGGGGAGGCAGTGGGCCTTCGTGTTTCGACTGTTCGGGGCTCACAAGTCAATCGTGGAAAGCGGGTGGCAAAACCATTCCGCGCACGTCGGAGGCGCAGGTGGAACAGTTGCCGGGTGTACCTTTGGATCAAGCGCTTCCGGGGGACATTTTGTGGCGGCCGGGTCACGTGGCGCTGTACGTCGGCGGGGGTCAGATCATTCACGCGCCGCACACGGGGGACGTTGTGAAATACGCGCCGGCCGTGCGGTTTGTGAAAGCGGTCAGGCCGTAACGACGTACGAGGCAAGGCTGTCGCCGGTCTGTCGTTTTCGTCCGAACGGCGTTTCTGCTACGCGTCGGCCATGAGCTACGTCGTCCTCGCCCGCAAATGGCGTCCTCAATCGTTTGAGGATTTGGTGGGTCAGGAGCATGTGTCCACAACGATCGCCAATGCCATTTTGCGTGATCGGGTGGCCCACGCGTTTTTGTTCACTGGGGTTCGCGGCGTGGGCAAAACCACGAGCGCGCGCATTTTGGCGAAGGCACTCAACTGCGTGAAAGGGCCCACGCCCACACCTTGCCAAACGTGTGCGGCGTGCACCGAGATCACAAGCGGCAGCGCTGTTGACGTGCAGGAGATCGACGCCGCGAGCTACACCGGCGTCGACGACGTTCGAAAGTTGCAAGAAACGCTGCCGTACAGGCCGCAGCGCGATCGCTTTAAGATCTTGATCGTCGACGAAGTACACATGCTGAGCCCGAACGCGTGGAACGCGTTTTTGAAGACGCTCGAAGAGCCGCCGCCGCATGTGAAATTTATTTTTGCGACGACGGAGGTACACAAGGTTCCGGTCACGATTTTGTCGCGTTGCCAGCGCTACGACTTCAAGCTCATCAGTGCGCAGACAATCGCCGCGCGGCTGAAGTTTGTGCTCGGTGAAGAGAACATTGCGGCCGACGACGGCGCGATTGGAACCATTTCGCGCGAGGCAGCGGGCAGCATGCGCGACGCGATGAGCCTTTTGGATCAGGTGATCGCGTGGGTTGGAACCACCGGCGACAAGATCACGGCCGAAGGCACAGCAAAAGTGCTGGGCGTTGCCGACCGGTCGGTGCTCCATCGGCTGGCCGCCGCGCTCATCGACGCCGATGCTTCGGCGTGCGTGAAAATTGTGGGTGAGCTGTCGCAGGAGGGGTACGACATTCCCCACGTTGCAAAGAACATTTTAATTCAGTTGCGCGATCTGGCAGTGGCCAAAGTGTGTGACACGCCGGGCTCGCTTCTGGATCTGGCGCAGGAAGAAATCGCCGATGTGAAGGCGCTCGCCTCGCGGGCCGACGCCGACGATCTTGTGCGGCTGCATCAAGGCTTTTCAAAGGCGTTTGACGATATTGTTCGAGGGTCAACCGCGCGCGTCGCTGGAGATGACGCTGATTCGATTGGCGCGGAGGCCGCCGATGGTGCCGGTGGATGAATTGCTTCGGCGGCTCGGCGATCTCGAAAAAAGGCTCGGCGGTGGATCGCCCGCGGGGCCGGGCGGCGGGCCTTCGCGTGGGGGCGCGCCGCCTGCGGGGCGAGGCGGCGGATCGTGGTCGGGCGGCCCTGCGAGGCCTCAGTTTGACGGTCCGCGGGCCGAGGCACCGAGAGCGGAGGCGCCGAGGGCAGAGGCTCCGAGACCGGAGGCGCCCAAGGGTGATGCGTACACATCACCGCCGGTAAAAGCCGACGCGCCGAGAGCGGAGGCGCCCAAGCCTGATGCGTACGCTCAGCCGCCCAAGGTGGATGCGTACACATCACCGCCGGTAAAAGCCGACGCGCCGCGGGCCGAAACGGCGCCGGCCGATGTACCGAAAGCCGATGCGTACACATCACCGGCTGCGAAAGTCGAGGCGCCGAGAGCGGAGGCGCCCAAAGCTGATGTGTACACGCAGCCGCCCGTGAAGGTTGAGGCGCCCAAAGCCGATGCGTACACGCAGTCGCCCGTGAAGGTCGAGGCGCCCAAAGTCGACGTGTACACACCTCCGCCGGCCCCAAAGGCGCAGGCCGCACCCGCATGGCGTCCAAAAGCCGACGATCCCGGCGATGCCGACACACTCACGTCGGCCGGAGTCGAACCGCCCAAGTTTGAGGCGCCGCGAACCAATGGGTACACACCGGCCGAACCGCCCAAGTTTGAGGCGCCGCGAACCAATGGGTACACATCGCCCGCCACCGCAAAAACCGACAGCGCGCCCGCGAGCATGCCGCGATTTTCGCCGCCTCCGCCCGGAGCCACCGTCGCTCGGCCAATGAGTACACCTCCTTCGGCACCTCCCATGAGGCCCAGCTCTCCGCCCCCGGCTTCGCACGAAATGCCGCCGATGAGCCGCCCCGCGCCTTCATCGCGCAGTGACACGGCGGTGGCTTCGCGACCGGCACCGGCGCTTCCAACTCGCCCGGCTTCATCGCAGGAAATCGCAACCTGGCGCGCGATCTTGGAAGCCATCAAAAAGAAGCGGCAGGCGCTCGCGTCGGTTCTTGCGCACGCTCAGATCTTTGACATGACGGCCGAACGCGTGACGCTCGGGTACGACCAAACGTCGTTTTTGTTTGCGCAGGCCACCGAAGCCGCCGCCAAAGAACTCCTCACGAACACGGTGCGAGCGCATTTTGGCGCACAAACCGAGGTGGTTTTGGAGATCGCCACCGGCCGCACTGGCACCACCGTTTCGGATCTCGACGCGCGCGAACGCAAAGCAAAACACGAAGCCGCCAAGCGCGAAGTGGCCGAACATCCCTTGGTGGTGGCCGCAATTCGCACGCTCGGCGCCGAGCTGATCGATGTGAAGCTCGTGGAAACCGCAGAGGCCTAAGCCTTTATCAATCGCCCGAGCCGGTCATGCGCACCGTATCGGCGCCCACGGCTGCGAGCTTGCGCTCCATGTGCTCGTAGCCGCGATCCAAATGGTACACACGGAGCACCTGTGTTTCATCGGCGGCCACAAGGCCCGCGATCACGAGTGAAGCGCTCGCCCGGAGATCCGTGGCCATGACCTGCGCGCCCGACAGCGGCAACCCGCCGTTCACGTGAGCGGTGTGACCGTCAACGTCGATATCGGCCCCCATGCGCCGCAACTCCGGCACGTGCATAAACCGATTTTCAAAGATGGTCTCCACGATGCGCGACGGGCCTTCAGCGAGGCACATGAGCACCATGAATTGAGCCTGCATGTCGGTGGGAAAGCCGGGGTGCGGCGCGGTGGTCACGTCCACCGCACGGAGAGGCGCATTTTCGCGCCGCACCCGCACCGCCGACCCTTCGCGCCCAATTTCAACACCGGCCTTGCGCATTTTCGCAACAACGGCCTCAAGGTCTTCAAGCGGTGCGCCTTCAATGAGTACATCTCCGCCGGCCGCCGCCACCGCAACCATGTACGTGCCGGCCTCAATGCGGTCGCTGACAATCGCGTGATCAAACGGATCGAGCGTGTCGGCGCCGTGAATGTGGATCACGTCGGTGCCGGCGCCGTCGACGCGGGCGCCCATTTTGTTGAGTACACGTCCAAGCTCTTCTACTTCGGGCTCGCGCGCGCAGTTGACCAGCGTTGTGCGGCCTTTTGCGAGCGCCGCGGCCATCATCAAGTTCTCCGTTCCGGTCACGGTGGGAATGTCAAACACCACTTCCGCCCCGCGAAGCCGCCCCG
Organism: Polyangiaceae bacterium; assembly: GCA_016712345.1. Classification (GTDB taxonomy): domain Bacteria; phylum Myxococcota_A; class Polyangia; order Polyangiales; family Polyangiaceae; genus JADJRH01. The sequence goes on along the minus strand of JADJRH010000001.1, from coordinate 3,373,322 downwards.
ACTCCGCAACGATGTACCCGCGGCGAAGCTCGATCTTGGCGCCCATCGCTTCAAGCCCTTTGAGGTGCTGATCGACAGGGCGTGAACCGATCTGACATCCGCCCGGCAACGACACTTTTGCTCGGCCGTACCGCGCGAGAAGCGGCCCGAGCACCAACACGCTCGCGCGCATTTGCTTCACCAGTTCATACGGGGCCTCGGGCCGAACGTCGCCGTTTGCCTCGGTCACCCGAACAAGCGGCGCATCAACCTCCACGTGACGCCCCAAAAATCGAAGCAGAGCCGCCGTTGTGTCGATGTCCCGAAGCTTGGGTACATTTCGAAGCAGGCTCGCCCCGTCGGAGAGCAGGGTGGCACACAAGATCGGAAGGGCCGCGTTTTTGGCCCCGCTCACGCGAATGGTGCCGTAGAGCTTCTTGCCACCTCGAATGACAATTCGGTCCATGCGCGCTTTTTCGCACAAAGCCGGGCCGATGGCGAAAAAGCTAACCTAAACTCCGGGCGATGCGCCGCCGCGCCTTGGTTCCTTTCTTTGTTTTCGCGATCGCACCCAGCATTGCGAGCGCTCAATCGGCTCCGCCCGATGTGCCGCCGTCGCTTGATTTGCGCGGGTTTCGCGCTTCCACAGATCCGGCGGCCGGCATCTCGTACGAGCCCGCGTCCACGCCCGGACACCTCGAATCGAGCGGTGCCTTGTGGCTTTCGTATGCCGCGTCGCAGGTGGTGCTTCGTGATCCGTCAACGGGTGAAAGTGTACGCACGCCCCTCGAACATTCCCTGACCGGTGATCTCGCCGTGGGGGTTGGGCTGTTCGGGCGCATGTCTCTCGGGCTTGTGTTGCCGTTCGCGATCTATCAATCGGGGGATGTACTCAACGCCGAGTCGCGCGCCGTTCTCGGTGATTGGCTTGTTCCGGCGCAGGCCATGGGTGACTTGGCTCTCACCGGCAAAGTCACGCTCATCCCTCCCACTTCGGGGGATCACGGCGGGTTTGCACTCGCGCTTCATGAGCGCTTCACGTTGCCCACCGGTGATGAATCAAGCTTTTTGGGCGAAGGCGACGTGACAAGTGAAACGCGCCTTTTCGTTGAGTACACAACGCGCGCAATCGGCTTTTTTGCCGCGGGCGGCGCCAAAATTCGAGGCCGCGAAGAGCGTTTCGCCTGCGCCGCGCGCACCGATGAATCCGAGCCGGACCCCTGCCCCACGCGCATTGGCCACGCTCTTCCATTTGGCCTTTCGATCCGCGTGACGCCGCGTGGTTTGGGCTTGGATCCGGCCGGAAAATGGACGGCGTTCACGGAGGTGTACGGCCAGCTTCCGCTCGCCCCCATGAGCCCATTTGAAGAAAATCGCGTGACCACTGTCGAGGCCGCCATCGGCGCGCGGTATGCGTTTTTGCGTGATTTTTCTATGCTCGCGGGCGTTTCCACGGCGCTTGTTTCAGGCGTGGGCGCCCCACCCGTGCGAGGTACACTTTCGGTGAGCTGGTCTCCGCGCGCCCACGACGCCGACCTCGACGGTGTCGACGACGACGTGGATCAGTGCCGCCAATTGGCCGAAGATCGCGACGGATTCGACGACGACGACGGGTGTCCTGAAGGCGACAACGATCTCGATACAGTGCCGGATCAAGCCGATCGCTGCCCGTCCCAAAAAGAAGACATCGACGGATTTCAGGACAACGACGGGTGTCCCGATATCGACAACGACGGCGATCAAATTCCCGATCTCGAAGATGCGTGTCCCAACGCTGCGGGCGGCGAAGACAACAACCCAAAACAACGCGGCTGCCCCCGCCTCGATCGCGACCGCGATGACATCTTGGACGACGTCGACGGATGCCCCAACGAACCGGAAGATCGGGACAATTTCCAAGACGCGGATGGCTGCCCCGACACCGACAACGACGGCGACACGGTGCCCGACACTGAAGACACCTGCCCGAACGTACCAGGTGTACACTCGCAAGATCCAAGACAGCGCGGCTGCCCCGAGGTCGACGCCGACAACGACACCTTCTGGGGCGCCGAAGACAAATGCCCGCTCCAAGAAGAAGATTGGAACGGAAAAGACGACGGCGACGGTTGCCCCGACGACCCTAAGAAAAAGCCCTTTGTGAGTGTCATCACCGACAAGGGTGAACCGGCGCTCGCCATCACAAAGGCTGTGCGGTTTACCAAAGACGGCAACATTGAACCGGACAGCATGCCGGTCGTCCGAGCTGTTGCCGCCGAGCTAATGAAACACCCCGCGCTTGGAACCAAACCCGCGTGGAGTGTTGCAATCGGCGTTCGACCGTCGGCACAGGGCGGCCAGACCGACGCCATGCTCCGTGCGTTTGTGGTGGTCGATGCCATTCGGCGTTTCACGCGCCGCGAAGGCATTGCCGAAACGGTGGGCTGGGCGGCCGTCAAAGATCTGCCCGGATCAAGCGGCCACGGCATCGGATTTTTGCTTCTCACAGGGCCCGCGTCAGAAGCGCCGAGCGCCCTACAAAACACCCCGAATACTCCGGCACCAAAGTGACCCTTTTCGCGCGGCGCCGCAGCGCGGCGTCGCTTTACGCGCCGCGTTGACCTGTTTGTGTACACACTCTCCGTTTCTTCGTTTAAGGTGCTCCGCTTTGGAGCGGCCCATTGCAAGCGCTTTCTCGTTGGTTGGTTAAACGTCCGGTGGCTTGGGCCATCGTGATTTTGGTGGCAGTCCTTTCGGTCGCGGCCGTGTTTTCGGCCCGCAAAGTCGAACAGGATGATGACGTTCTCGCGTTTCTCCCAAAGGGAAACCAAGACGTTCAGGTTTTTTATGACGTAAATCGCCGGTTCGGCGGCCTCGACATCGCCATCGCCGGTGTTGAAACAGACAACGTCTTTTCAAAAGATTTTCTCGCGCGCCTGCGCACCGTGACAACGCGACTCAACGCCACCGAAGGCGTTGGGTACGCACTCACGCTGACCAACGTTGAAGACTTCGCACGCGACGCTGAAAAAGGCGGCATTGTTGCCGACTACCTTGTCCGCGCGATCCCGCAAAACGAGGCCGAAGAAAAAGCCCTCCGTGAGCGCGTTCTGTCGCGCGACGAAGTGGTTGGAAACCTCGTCGACGAAAACGGCAAAGGTACACTTATCTACTGCTTCGCCGTTCCGGGCACCGACATGCGCGCCATGGCCGGCCGCGTGCGCACCACAATCGAAGAAGTGTTTCCGAGTGAAACCAAATATTGGGGCGGCGCACCGTTTATCTCCACGTACATCTTCAACGTCACGCAGGAAGATCTGCGACGCCTCGGACCGTGGGCTGTGATTGTGCTCGTGCTCATCACGGTGTTGTCGTTTCGCGACTTCATCGGCACCGGTCTCGCACTGCTTTCAACGGCGCTCGGCATCTTGATGTCGCTCGGACTCATGGGCGCGCTGGGCGTGCGATCCAACATCGTCCTCGGCTCCATGCCGCTCATTCTTCTTTCGCTTGGAAGCGCGTACGCCGTGCATTTTCTCTCGCGGTATTACTCGCTCGTTAAAAAATACGGGGTTGAAGGCGCGGTGCAGCGCACGCTCACCGGCCTCGGCCCAACCATTGCCGCGTCGGGCTTGATCGCAGCGGTCGCGCTCCTTTCGTTCGCGGTGATGGACATTGCGCCGATGCGTACATTTGGCCTGTTCACTGCCATCGGCCTCACTGCAAAGCTCACATTGGCGCTCACATTCGTTCCAGCGGTGCTCGTGCTCGCGCGCCTTCAAGGCAAAAAGAAAACCGAAGAACACAAGCCCAACCGATTTGCCGTGGGCCTCATGAAATTCGCAGAAAGGCGCCGCACGCCCCTTCGAATTGCGCTTGCTCTCACGCTTGTGGCAGCCATTCCGTTTGCGTTGCGAATTGATACGCACACCGACAATTCCGCATTTTTTGCAAAAGGAAGCCCGCCCGATCGCGCCGAAAAATTCCTCGAAAGCCGCTTTGGAGGCAGTCAATTTCTCCAAGTTGAAATTGTCGGCGACATGACAAACCCCGCCGTGTTGCGCGAAGTGGCTCAAATCTCCGATCGGATCACCGCCCTTCCAGAAGTGGCGAGCGTTTCCAACATCGTCGACATTCTCGCCATCACCAACGACGCAATGTCCGGCGATCGAACCATTCCCGACACGGCGGCCAAAGCCAAAAACCTCTACGGCTTTCTCTCTGGAAAACAGGCCGTCCGCCAATTCGTGACCGAAGAGCGCGATCGCACCGTCATGCAAGTCAAGCTGCGATCCAGCCGCGCCGAAGATGTGGAGCGATCCCTCGCCGCCATTCGATCCCTCGTGAACGAACATCGCGGCGCGCACGTGATCGCAAGCCTCGCGTCGCCGACTCAAGCCGCCGTGCTCGCAAAAGCCCGCGCCGCCACGGTGGCGCGCATTGTTGCGCTCGCCGCCAAATACAAAGTGTCTCCGCCCGAAAACGCTCGCGACGCACTCGATCGAGCGCTCGCAGAAAAGAAAATCCCCGTCCCCACCGAGGCCGCAGAAAAGGCACTCTTCGCATTCCTCGGCTCCGACGAGTTCATCGGCGACATGCCTTCAGAACCCGCCGACGCAAAAGCCAAAGTGGCTGCCGCAGCCGCAAAACTCGGCCCCGGCGCAACCAACGAAACGCTTGCAAAAGCCTTCACAGAAGCGCTTGAACCCAAGCCCACCGACGCCGTAGCTCTCGATCTCGCGTCCACCATGTCGCGCCCCCTCGCCGACATTTGGCGCCGAGAACAAGCCTCGGCGTGGTCACGCACACTGGTCTCCTCGGTTGGGCTCAACATTCCCGAAGGCCCCAAGGGTGAACGTTTTCTCGCTTCGCTCGCGTCGGCCCTCATCGACCTCCACCGCGAAAGCGTTCTGCTGCCCGCATCATCCGGCGCCCCCGGTGAAGCCCTGTCACTCGATGTACACATCACCGGCCAACCGGTCATTAACGAAGGCTTGTCGCAAAGCGTCACGCGCAACCAGATCCGCAGCCTCGGGTTTGCGCTCGCCATGGTGCTCATCATCACGTCGGTCATGTTCCGTTCGGTGCGTACAGGCCTTCTCGCCGCCGGCCCCGCGATCTTCACCGTTGCGCTTCTCTACGCATCCATGACTTTTATCGGGATCCGCCTCGATATCGGCACCAGCCTCCTCGCCAGCCTGGTTGTCGGCGCGGGCACCGATTACGCGCTTCACGCCCTTTCCGCGTGGGAAGCCGCCGACGACAAACCCCTTTCAGAAGCCGCGGCCCGCTCGGCCGAAGTTGCCGGCCAAGGCATCTGGACAAATGCCCTCATGGTCGCCTGCGGCTTTTCAGTGCTCACCCTGGGTGAAGCAAAACCCCTACAAAACGTGGGTGGACTCACTGCCGCGGCCATGGTTCTGTCGGCCTTCGCAACGTTTTTCATTGTGCCGGCCTTTGCCCAAAAACACAGGTACCGCCGTCCGCCGAGAATGCCGGACCCGGTCCTTCCGTCCGACGCACCTGAGGCGCAGGCCGAAGGAGCATCTGCCCTTTTTGAAACAGACTCACTCATCAACGACGGTGGCTCGGCCCCTTTGAGCGCGCCCCCCAACTCCCCGAGGTCATAAATGAGGCTCTCTCACTTTGTTTCAATTCTTGGCGCTACACTGGCCCTCAGTCTCACGCACGCACCTGCCATGGCCGACGACGCCGGCGACAAGGTGCTCACTCAAGTTGATACAGCACTCAACAAAGCCAAGTCGCACTACTTTGAATACGAGGCCACCACCCAAGAAGCCGGCAAAGCCGAAAAAAAGGTGGGCCTCAATGTCTGGATCAAAGCTGAAAAGCGCCTCACCGAGTTCACAGCACCCGCCGATCTCAAGGGCACAAAGGTGCTGATTTTGTCCCCCACAGAAATGTACGTTTACCTCCCGGCATTTGGCAAAGTCCGCCGCATTGCCAGCCACACAAGCGATCAAAGCGCTTTTGGAATGGCCTTTTCCCAAGACGACTTGGCCACTCAAAAGTACTCATCGATGTATACAGCCACTGTCAGCTCATCCACCGACAAAGAACAAAAAGTCACGCTGACCCCCAAAGCCGGGCAAACAACACCGTATTCAAAAATTGAAATGACGGTCGGCAAAGACAAAAACCTCCCCACCGAAATCAAATATTACAACAGCGAAGGCAAACACATCAAAACCGAAACTCGCTCAGGCTACTCCTGCGAGAGTGATGTGTGTACACCCGCCACGCTCAAAATGGTCGACCATACCAAAAACCTTACCACCACCATGTCCCGCAAAAAGTGGAAGGTGAATGAGTCGATCAACGACGACACGTTCTCCAAGCGCAACCTCGAAAAGTAGCGCCTGGCACCTTACTCCCCACCTGACACTTCGCGTCGCACTTCCCATTCAAACAACAACAACTTCCGCACTTGCGGCCACAATGCTGCGCGTGTTAATCGCCCGCAGATGGTGATTCGATCTCGGGCAAACTGCGTTATCAGCTTCGCAGCAGCGGCCGCCACAACCGCGCTCTTATTCAGCAGTACCGCTTTTGCAGATGATGAACTCTCCATCAACATCGGTGGACGCGTTCAATCGGATCTCCGCTTTCGAACCGAGAAAAAAGGCTTCGGCGACTATTACGATCGCGTGGAGTTGCCTGAAGGCCCGGAGCGCAACTGGAACACCCTCTCTGTAAAAGCCGACGCATCTTACGGCCGTTTTAAAGCCGTTGCTCAACTCGACTTTACCCTCGACGGCTTTTCTACCGATATCCAAGGTGTCAGCGATCTCTACCGCATTGAAAAGGTGGAGCCCTATTGGTTTCAGGCCCAATCCCTTTATATCGACGCCAAAAGCATCTTCTTTGACGGGCTCGATCTCCGCATTGGACAACAAGTGGTTTCGTGGGGTGTCGGCGACCAATTCAACCCCACAAACACCCTCAATCCAGATGACCTGCGTGACCCGCTCCTGTTCGGTAAACAGGCCGGCAACTTCATGGTCAAAGCCGACTATTGGCTCAACGACGATTGGTCCATTTCAGGTGTCATGGTGCCAGTCTTTCAACCCGCGTTGCTCCCCCGCTCGGCTGCTCTCGCCCCCTCGGCCATTGACCGCGTTCCGTTTGTCGACCCCGTTATTCGACAACGAGTTGAGGCTGAAACCGCTGCCAGCAAAACAACCATTCTGAATACACCCACAGTCATTGGCAGTGCCACTCCCGTTTTGCCAGAAGTCAACTTTGAAAACATGCAATGGGCCTATCGCATCGCCGGTACCCTCGCCGAACAGGACATTGCCCTTTCATATTATTACGGCCGCAACGACTTCCCCGTTCCCATTGCCAATCACACCCGCCTCGACAAAGGCGAACGCTGCGATCCAAACGACAAAACCAAGTGCGTGAGCGGCCTTCTCCGCACCGACGCAACACTCGCCTACCCCAAAATGCACGTGTACGGACTCAATGCCTCCGGTGAAATCCCCCTTTCGTGGATTAAAGACACCCTGCACGGCATTGGCTATCGCTTTGAAGCAGGCCTGTTCGTCCCCGACGAAGTAGAAATCACGTTAACCCAAGACGCGCTCGACCTTGCCATTCCCCAACCCGCCGGTGAATATGACTACGACAACGACGGCAAAGAGGGTGGACCCAGACCCCTTGTTGTGGAGCGACAACCCTTCTTAAAGTGGGTTGTCGGCCTTGACTACACCTTTGGTGAACACGTGTATGTCAACGCCCAATGGGTGCATGGTTTGGTCGATGAATACGGCGCTGGCGACTTCTTCCACGAAGGGTGGACAGTGCGCCAAAGCGGCGCCACAAGCGACGAAGGAGACACCGTATTCAAATGCGCACTCCTCCGCAACGGGGAGACCTGCTCCCGTGAGTTATTACACCCCAGAATCGGCGACTACATTGTGTTGGGCTTTGACTTTAAGCTCATGAACAACGCCCTTCTACTGCGCCTTTTCAACATCCTCGACGTGTCTGGAATCATCGAAGACAAATGGGATGAAACGCTCGAAAAACGCGTTCGCATTCACCACTCCCCCTTCAGCGAAGAAGGCTTCTCCATGGTCATCTTCCCTGAAGTCAACTACAACTTTGGAAACGGACTTGACCTCGGCGCCGGCGCCCTCTTCCAACTTGGTAAAGACTATACAAAGTTCGGCGACCCGGCGGCGGGCGGCTCCACCGTATGGACCCGCGGCAAATTCTCCTTTTAACCCCAAGGGCCCACCCGTTCACCCGCGTGAACGAACAGCCTGGCTGAAACTCGGGTGAGCCGGAGGTGCGCTCTCACTTGGCAATTGGGTCGGCGGCGACCCTGCATTTACTGGAGGCGAACTCGCATACGTTGCACGCGTTTCTGATTGCAAGCGGTAGTCCTTCGTGAGTGACTACCTGTGCACGACAAAACTTTGGAGGGTCGGCACTCGCGGTACGCCGATTGCAGCAGATCCACACAGGGGTTTTTCATGAAACCGTGGCAACTTGGAGTGATCTTGGTGGTTGCAATCTGGGTGGCGTGGATTGCACTGCGTCCGCCCGGTGAACCACCAATCATTGACCTGCACGCGATCCCAATGTGGGTGCCCATTTTACTCTCGTCGGGTCTGGGGGCCGCCGCGGGATGGTCTGCCCTTGGGGGGAAAGTGGTGGGGGCTATTCGCTCAGCATCTCTCAAAAAAGAGATGGCGGCGCTGGCGGCCAAACAGGTTGAGTCCACTCCCGCGGCAACTCAGGCGGAAGTGGCCGCACTAAACGCGCGTTTGAGCGAGGCGATTGATAAACTGGAAAGGTCCAGTTTGGCCAGGGGTGGAAGGCGGGCCGCGCTTTATACTCTTCCGTGGTATTTAATGGTTGGACCCCCAGGGGCCGGCAAAACAACAGCCATTGCGCAGTCGGGTCTGCCCTTTCCATATCATGACGAACGTGGAATTGCCGGGGTTGGTGGAACGCGAAATTGCGATCTTTGGCTCTCAAACAACGGCATTTTGGTGGATACCGCCGGCCGTTATGCGAGCGAAGAAACGTCGCATTCGGAGTGGATGGCTTTTTTGGGGCTGCTTCGCAAACATCGGCCCGACGCGCCGATCAACGGCGTGATTGTCGCTGTGCCGGTTGACCTGCTGCTGGATGAAAGCGAAGAGCCGCTTGAAAAAATGGCCATCGTCCTGCGGCGAAGGGTAGACGAGTTGAGCACCGCGTTGGGCATGGTGCTGCCTGTGTACATCCTTTTTACCAAGTCTGACTTGATATCAGGATTGGTAGAGTCGTTTGGTTCACTCACCCGCGCGCAGCGCTCTCAACCCTGGGGAGTGACTTTTGCCGAGAGCGGGGCTTCGGATGCCGATGTGTCCAAAGAGTTGGACTTGTTGGTGACTCGACTTTACACCCACACTCTCCGGCGGTTGAAAGATATAAAAAACGCCCAAGAAGCGGCCAAAGTCCTGGATTTCCCGCGCGAGTTTGCCGGCATATCCGGCCGCGTGATGCACTTTTGGAAGACTTTCGGACAAGGGGGCGGCCGACTGGACGGTGAACCGCCTATTTTGCGGGGGTTTTATTTTACCAGCGGAACGCAGGAGGGTAGACCGTTTGAACGATTGGCAACCGCCATGCGAACGGCCTTTGGGCTTGGGTCGGGTTTAATGCATGAAGACCGTTTGACCGAGAAAAAGAGCTATTTCTTGCGAGACGTTTTTGAGAAAATCATTTTCCCCGAGGCGGCATTGGCCGAACGATCGGCTGCGTTTCTAAAACGTGAACGCATGAAGGGGGCCGTATTTGCCGCTGTATCGTGGGGGTTTTCGTTTTTGTGTCTCGTCTTGGTGGGTATGTCTTTCTTAAACAATCGGCGCCTTTTGGACCGAGTGATGAACGTGACGGTTGACCCCGATGTACAGCGGGCCTCTTTACCCTCATCCGCTTCGACTGAACGTTGGACCGCACTCGACAAATTGGCAGAACGTGTGGCCGAGCTGGACGAATATGCGTTCGAAGGACCGCCCATTGCCTTGCGGTGGGGACTATACTCGGGTGGGAAGGTGCGCGGTCCGCTGGTAGCGGCGTACACTCAGCTTTTTCAGAAAGCAACGGTTCCGCTCGTGGGCTTTTTGGAGCAAAAAGTGCTTGCGACTACGGGTGATCCGCGGCGAACGGTGGCTGAACTCGAAAATCTGAAAGCGTATAAACTGCTGGGTGAGCCGGCGCGCCTGCGCACGGACCTGACATGGGAGGTTGAAAAGTTGAATCAGCTCGCAGCCGCATCACTTGGTTCGGAGGGGCCCAGTTCTACAACGCTCAGGCGACATCTTGAACTTTACCTCAAGCTCGTTTCCTCGGGGGCGGTGCCACCGGTTCGCCTTAACAAAGCGGCGATTGCTGGGGCCGAACAAAAGTTGGGTGTTCAGGGGATGATCGTCCTTCGGTTGGAAACGGTGTTGCAAGGCGTTCGCGACGCGGTGGGCACAGATGGAAGCAGCAAAGCTTACCCGCCAATTTCGGTGGTTTCGCTTTTTTCGGGGCGGGCGCGGGTGCTTGAAATCATCAAGGGAGCAAGTCAGGTGGACGGTGTGTACACCTTATCCGCGCGAGCAGCGGTGGTCGCCGGTATTGACAATGCGGCCCGGGCGGTAGACAGCGAGGGTTGGATCGTGGGCTCATCGGCGGAGCGCCCGTCGAACATTCGAGGCGAGCTGCTGCGCAGGTATGACGACGCATACGTGTTGAGTTGGGAAACCTTTTTTAGAGGTCTAACGGTCAGAGTGCGGCCGAGCAGCCTAAAAGCCGACTTGGAAAAACTCTCCGCCGCCGACTCGCCCTATCATGCACTTCTGACAGCGCTGACGGTCAACACGCAACCCGGTTCTGAGGCGCGGGGCGGGGTTGGAACATTGCCCAGCAGTCTGGGGGCGCGCTTTGGGGTGATGGCCGCTTTTGGAAAGAAAGACAACGAAGGGTTGGAAGAATATTGCCGCGTTCTAGCGCAACTCGCCGCTCTTTTGGGAAGCGCGCGCGACGTCGCCGCCAAAGAACAGGCGGTGAGGGATGCAAAGACGCACGTGGACAGAATTGTCACAAGGGGGTTAGATGACCTTGGGCACGTGTTATTGGGGTCGCTCTTACGAGCACCGGTTACGCAAGCCGAAGAGGTCGTCAGGGCCGAACTTCAAGCGGAAGAAGTGCCATGAAAACGATTTCGGAAGGTCAGACGATTGGTGGCAAATACATTCTGCAACACGAACTCGGTAGAGGTGGTCAAAGTTCGGTTTGGGAGGCGCACGACAAAGTATTGGACAGGGCCATTGCGCTGAAGTTGATGAGCCCTGAGCTGCTTGAGTCACCCGAAGCTCGCGCGCGGTTCGAACGTGAGGCCAGGGCAGCGGCTCGCATTTCGAGCCCGCACGTCGTTCAGATCTACGACTTTGGGGTGGATGACGGCACGCCGTACATTGGGATGGAGCTATTGCATGGTGAAGATCTGAATGCGTGGTTGACGCGGCAGGGGAGGCTCACTCTTTCAGAAACAGCCACTCTGATTTCTCGAATTGCCCGTGCGCTTGAGGTGGTTCACCACGCGAAAGTGGTGCACCGCGATCTCAAACCTGCCAACATTTTTTTGGCCAAGCAGGGCGGTGAAGAAGTCCTCAAGCTGGTTGACTTTGGAATTGCAAAAGCGAGAGAAGGGGTAGACGCGCGCACATCCACGTCGGCGATTGTGGGCACTGTCTATTATATGAGCCCCGAGCAGATTCGGCGTGAGGCCATTGATCATCGGTCAGATTTGTGGTCGCTTGGGGTCATCGCATATCAGGCGCTCACCGGCACCTTCCCTTTTCAGGCGGAGAGCGCATTTGATATTATGGACCTCATCTGCAAGGGTACAGCTCCGCGTGCAACCGCCGCCGTAGCGGGTTTGCCAATTGAAGTGGATGACTTTTTTTATTCCGTTTGGCAAAAAGACCCACAAAAAAGGCCCTCATCGGCCACCGAGCTGGCCCGACGCCTTGACGAGATTGCCCGCGCGGCACTACCCCCGCCGCCTCCCCACCTACCCATCGGCGGAGGCGACATTCCCAAACCACCCTTGGTAAGAAAAGCCGTTGTCACGCAGCCACATTCGGCGCCCAACAGCGTTCCACAACCTGACCTTTTGTCACCCCTCGGAAAGGGCGATACCGAGGTTCTTGTGGAGCCGAAACGGCCTGTAACGGTGGATAAGTGGGAAAAAGGTCCACCCAAAGTCGGCACCGTGAAAGACGATTCTGCGGTTGCCAAAACCGGCCCTGGAAACGCCGACCGCCACGAAGAAACCCGGCGGCACGAGGCGCGCCCCAATCTACCCATCGGTACATCCCGTCGGTCGTGGGCAATTGTCGGCGCCCTTGCGCTCACGCTGGCGAGCATTCCAATTGTCATTTTTCTCTGGCCCGACAATGACAACCACAACGAAAAGCCCGGAAGTGGAAGCGGAAGTTCGGGAGTGGAGCCAATACCCACTCCCCATCCCATACCGTCAGAAACGCGCACTCGGCCTACCGTGGCGCAATGCCCGCTATCGCCGTGGGATGGTAAGGTTCGGGCGTTTGGAAAAGTTACATACGCGGATTGTCAGAAAGCCGACGCGATTCACGGCTATTTTCTGCGTGTCTCCTGGAAAGACAACCAAGCTGTGGGGCGCAACAAAACAGCGCAGGCGTGGGCTGAATATCTTGCTCAAGATCTGGGCAACGCCGCTTGTCCTGAAGCCCGAGAGTTGTTTTTTTTCCCCGGCAAAGGGGATGCCGGAGCCGGGATTTATTTTCCGACAAAACCGCCCGGGTGGGATTCAGTTGCAACGCGGCACGAAGACTGGCTGCTTCAAGATGCGAGAAACGAGCGCATGCGCGAAAAGGTGTGTTTCTTCACCGTCGAAGAAGGCCGTATTCCCGCAGACTGGGCCGCTCCGTGATCCTGACTCGTTCTAAACTCCTCTCTCACCGTCAACGCCAAAACTATGTTGCATGCAGAGCCATCTTGACCGCATAAGAGCCGCAGCCACCATGCGCCAGGGAAGGAACTACAATCCGATTGACATGCCGACTGTATTCGGAGAACATTTCGAACGCTTCACTGGGAGAGTCTCATGGCCATTCTGCGTCACATATTCGCGTCGATTCTTGTATGTGTGGCAACTCCGGGATGTGCCGGACCGTCCGTGCGCTTCGCACCCTTCAATTCTGTGGACGCACCCCAGCCGCAGGTGACGGATGTGGCTATTGAGATTCGGCCCGGCGACAAGACATATCTAACCAAGGGCGCACCCAAGGTTCTCGGTTGGATATCTTCGAAAGGAGACCTGGGCGACGAGGCAATTGGCACGGCCGCGTGTGTTGAAGCGGCAAAACGTGGTGGAACTCATATTCTGCTTCGATCGTCGAAAAAAGAGTTCGACGTGAATGACGTTCCGTTGGGACCGATTGGTACCCAGCAAATCGACGAGTCTGAACGGGCAACCTACGTTGTGCTTCGTGTGGAACCTGAAAAGTGGTCCACACTTCCCGACGTTCTTCAGCCCAAACCTGCCACTAAAAAGGATGGCAAGTAGCATCCGGTATGCGCTCGATGCGGGAGGTGAGTATGAGTCGAAAGCTAATTCTCCGAGAGGTGCTTAAGCAAGTTGTCGACACGGCGCAAAACCAGTTTCCTACACGGGATATCTCGGAAGCCGACATTGTTCGACGCGCTCACCCTACCCTATCAGGCCACAGAAACTACCACGCGTTTGTTGGGGGTGGACTGAGCGACCATCGCGACTACCTCAACATCCGCGAAGTTAGAAAACGAACCGCGCGTGGCTCTGTTTGGGAAAAACTCCCACCCAAAACCTCCCCGTAAGAAAGGTGTCTGACGGCATTACTGACTATCGGGTTACGCGTAGTGAGCGAGCAGTGTGGGAAGAAAAATGGAAGGACGTGGACGCCCGCTCGCCGCTAGGCGGGTCGGCGAAACGACGCGCCCCCAGACACCGCGGTCACACAATCTAACGAGGCTCATCACTCGACAACTACGCAAGGAGGGTGGGCGCCCGCTCGCCGCGAGGCGGGTCGGCGAAACGACGCGCAGCGCCCCTGGACGGCAAATGCAAGGAAAGGCGAGGCCGCGGTCCGACTCATCTACCCGTCAAAGTCACCCAGTACAGATCCAACCTGACAGCCGTCCCCCACGCCCCGGGTCGGACCGTATAAGGCCGAGCCCCAAATGGCGCGTCGCGCGTCGGCTTGAGCCGACCCGCCGCAGTGGCGAGCCGGCGCCCACCCGACGCACGAATGGGCGGGTCAGACCTGAATGGTAGGTCAGGTGCTCGATGATTCGTTTTTGGCGCCGGTCAGCTTGAGTGCCACCTGCGCTGCGGCGAGACGGGCAATCGGCACGCGGAAGGGCGAACAAGACACGTAGTCGAGCCCAGCTTTGCCGAAGAAGTCAATGGATGTGGGATCGCCGCCGTGTTCACCGCAGATGCCGAGTTTGATGTTGGGACGCGTTTTTCGACCGCGTTCACGCGCCATTTCGACAAGAGCGCCCACACCTTGAACGTCAACCGTTTGGAATGGGTCTTTTGCGAAAATCCCCGCTTCAACATAAGCGCCCAAGAAACGCCCGGCGTCGTCGCGCGAAATGCCCAGTGTGGTCTGGGTGAGATCGTTCGTGCCAAAGCTGAAAAATTCGGCGGGTTCGGCCAATTCATGCGCCATGATCGCCGCGCGCGGCAGCTCAATCATGGTGCCAAAGTGGTATTCAAGCGTGCGGCCCGCTTGGTCAAACACCTCTTTTGCCACCTTTTCGGTGAGTTCTTTGGTGATGAGGAGTTCTTTTTTGGTCATGGCAATGGGGATCATGATTTCAGGTTTGACTTCAACCCCCTGACTTGCCACTTCACACGCCGCTTCAAGAATGGCGCGCACCTGCATCTCGTAGATTTCGGGGTAGGTAATTGCCAATCGACAACCCCGGTGTCCGAGCATGGGATTATACTCGGTGAGTTCTTCGACTTTGCGTTGGAGAGTGTCGCGGCTCACGCCCATGGTTTGAGCGAGTTGAGCTACCTGTTCAGGTTCGTGCGGCAAAAACTCGTGAAGCGGCGGATCGAGGAGGCGAATGGTGACAGGTAGACCGGCCATTTCGCGGAATACACCCACAAAGTCGGCCCGCTGGAATGGCAGCAATTTGTTGACAGCCTGTTTACGAGCGGCTTGATCACCGGCCAGGATCATTTCGCGAACTGCCAAGATGCGCTCGTCGTCGAAAAACATGTGTTCGGTGCGGCAAAGACCAATGCCTTCAGCACCGAAGTTGCGAGCGGTTCGAGCGTCGAGTGGGGTGTCGGCGTTGGCGCGAACTCGAAGTTTGCGAACCTTGTCGGCCCACTCCATGAGTACACCAAATTCACCCGAAAGCGCCGCGGGAACCGTGGGAACGGCGCCCAGGAAAACACTGCCTGTTCCGCCGTCGAGCGTGATCATGTCACCTGCTTTGACAACCACTGTTTCAGCCGGGTGACCCGCGGAGTCATACACACTGATGTGCATTTCAGACGTTTCGTAGCGAATGGCGATGGATGAACAACCCGCTACGCAACTCTTGCCCATGCCGCGGGCAACAACGGCGGCGTGGCTTGTCATACCGCCGCGCGCTGTGAGAATACCGCGGGCGGCTTTCATACCGTGAATGTCTTCAGGGGATGTTTCTGCACGGACCAAAATCACGGGTTTTCCGCGGCCGGCAAGACGTTCGGCCTCGTCGGCGTGAAACACCACATGACCACTGGCGGCGCCGGGACTGGCGGGTAGACCGCGGGCGAGAAACTTTTTGGGTGCATTTGGGTCGATGGAAGGGTGAAGAAGCTGGTCAATGGAGCTGGGGTCAACCCTCAAGATGGCTTCTTTTTCGGAGATCAACCCTTCACGCGCCATTTCTACTGCGATGCGCACAGAGGCTTTTCCTGTGCGTTTGCCATTGCGGCATTGGAGCATGTAGAGAGTGCCACTCTGAATGGTAAACTCGATATCTTGCATGTCTCGAAAGTGCTTTTCGAGTTTTTGGTAGATATCGACGAGCACCGTGTAGCAGGCGGGCATTTTCACTTCGAGTGAATTGGCATCATCCCCACCGCCTTTGGATACGGGAAGTGGCGTGCGTACACCGGCAACCACGTCTTCACCCTGCGCGTTGGGCAGCCATTCACCGAAGAAGCGCTTTTCACCGGTGGAAGGGTCACGCGTGAAGGCGACTCCGGTGCCGGAATCGTCGCCCAGATTGCCAAACACCATGGCTTGCACGTTGCACGCTGTGCCCCAGTTTTCAGGGATGTCGTGCATGGCGCGGTACACTTTGGCGCGCGGGTTATGCCAACTCCGAAACACCGCTCCAATGGCACCCCAGAGTTGCTCCATGGGGTCTTCGGGAAACGGTTTGCCCGTTTCTTTGAGGACAATGGCTTTTTCTTCGGCAATGAGTTGTTCGAGCGCGGGCTCGTCAAGCTTGGAGTCGGGGACTTTGCGTTCCAACTCGGCGGAGGTGTAGCGAGAAGGATCAATGCCTAAGTCGGTTGCGGCTTTGCGGCGGGCCGAAACAAGCGCGTGTTCAAACTTGTCGCGGGGCACTTCTAGGACAACGCCTGAATACAGCATGATAAATCGACGGAATGCGTCGAGGGCAAACTTGCGATTGCCTGTTTTGGCGGCGAGCCCGGCAACGATGGTGTCGTTGAGTCCGAGGTTGAGAATGGTGTCCATCATGCCGGGCATGGAGGCGCGCGCACCGGAGCGAACGGACACGAGGAGCGGACTTTGAGCATCGCCGAAGCGGGTGCCGACAATGGCGGAGACGCGTTCGAGTGTGGCGGCAACTTCCGTCTTGAGAGCGTCGGTGAGCTTGCCGCCGGATGCGTAAAACTCGTTGCACACTTCGGTGGTGATTGTGAACCCGGGAGGCACCGGAATTCCGAGCCGAGTCATCTCCGCGAGGCCTGCGCCTTTGCCGCCGAGAAGCTCTTTTTGCGAATGTTCCCCGTCGGCGTGCCCTGCACCAAAGAAGTAGATTGCCTTGCCCATTTGCGGCGAACGGTAGTCTGACTTTGAGCGAAAACCCAAGCGCGATCATGCGGCGATCGCACACGCAGTTTCAGCGCCGGATCGCGCGGAATCGGCGCGCAAAAAAGCCTGTTTTGAAAGGCTGTTGCGTGAGGGGATCGCGAGAGTTGCGCCGTCCGTGGGCGAAATCGGGTTTGTGGGAGCTACGGCGACCGAGCTTACGGCGCGGCTGCGGGTGAGGGTGCGGGTGAGGGTGCGGCGGGATCGGGCGCGGAACCTGGGGTTTTCACTTTGCAGCGATTGTTGGTGCCTTGAGGCAGGTATTTCATTTTGCGGTCACGCGGAACGAGGAAGAGCGAGCCGTTTGGACCGGGTTTTGGAATGAGCGCCCCGAGAGCGAGCGGTCGACCTTCAGGCAGGTCTTCAATCTCGACGATGACGTTGTCGCCGTCGCGTTCAACACCGGAGATGGAGGGGCGGCGTTTGGACTCGTCGGGCTCGGCGGGGCACGGAAAACCGCGCGCACTCACCGCCAACGCGAGGGCGTCGGGGCCGATTTGGGGGATTTGGCCGTCCCACAAAAAGGCTTGTTTTCCAGGCATTCCTGTTTCAACTGCCAAACATCCGCACGCGGGAGTTCGGGGTGCGGTTGGGTTCATCGACAGGTCGTGTCGAACGCCGAACCACGTGAGCGCGTCGGGCTTTGAGGTTGTTGAGCCGGGAGGAAGCGTGTGCGTTTCGTCTTCGTAGGCGTCGGCACGCGACGTTTGGCGCGCGGACGGATCTTCACCCTGCCAACTGGAATCACGCGTCCAGTTCTGTTCGCCGCCGCAGCCGGCAAGAGCGATCAAAACACCGGCGAAACACGTGGCAAAGCGGCGCATCGCAGGGGAGGATCGCATCGTCTTACGCGCGCGGACAAGTTTCTAGAGCACCGAATAGGTTGATTCCGTAACCAAACAGGTAGTTTAGTTGTGTACTCAAGCAGGCAAAAGCGAGGCAGAAACGTCAGGCCCGAAGCTCCCGCCGCGTGACAGACACCCAGTTCGGATCGCGGAGTGAGGGGCCCCGCGGCCGACTTGCTCGGCGCGGGGAGCGAGGGCGCGAGCCCTCGCTCCCTGGGTAAAGAAAGCTAGAGCACCCGGCGATTGTTGAAGATTTCCGACATTCACAAATTGCTGAGTTCATTCGCGATTCAAGATGATCGGTGCTCTAGGTTTACCAGTCGGGGGGATCGGCGAGGGTGTTGAGCGGCGCGGCGTCAAACCCTTCGTGCAAGATCTTTCGAAAATGTTCGGCCACTTCACCAATGCCGAGGAGCGTTTGGGGAAAGGTCGCTCCGGTGAGCATGGCGATGGGCTGGGCGAAAACAGCAATGACGCGATCGTCTGACATGCTTAGGCGAAACGGTCCTGCGCTTTGATCGTTGATGGTGAGGAGCAACCGGTAGAGCGCTTCACGGTCGGCTTTGGGTGCAATGGCAACGGGCGCGCGCAACGCAAATGTTGTGCGGTCTCCGCTGAGCACCAATCGCACGGGAACAGCTTCACCGCCGGGCGGATGCGCGGTGACGTGCCATGTGGTTGGACCGGTGCGCGCGCGATTGGCGACCATGCCTGCGGATGCGAGGGCGTCGCGGACAAGGCGTTCGGCAATTGGGTGCGCGCGGCTGGGTGGAAAGGGATGTGGAAGCCACGTTCCGCACGAAAGGCAAACGTCGTGATCGGGAATGAACTGCGTCACGCACGTTGGGCAACGGTACACAGGAGTGCGTTTTGCGAGATCGGGCGCGGCTTCGAGAACGCGCAGGGCGCTGCGAATTTCGGCCGCGGGAAGAACGAGTGCTCGACCGGAGGGAGCGCGCGATTGGGAAATGGACGAGCGAACAATGATGCCGACGGCGCGGCTGTCGGCGTCAACAACGGGGCCGCCGGCGGGGCCCACCGCGGGTGCATCGACATCCATGAGATCACCGGCGGAACTTTTGGGTGCCGCACAAACGGATGCGGGCTCAATGCGCAGACCGCGCCCGGCGAGAGCCGAAACAAGGAACACGCGATCGCCTGTTTTTACCGATGGAACCTCACGCAATGTGAGCGGCGCCATGGGTTCGGCTGCGCGGGGGAGCGCACCGTCGGCGAGTAAGATCGCGAGGTCGTGCGCCAAGTCAACCCAAACAACGCGCGCGGGGCGGCTGTCACCCGACTCGTTTTCAACTTCAACTTCTGTGTGGTAGCCAACGGCCGCGTGGCTTGTGGCAAATAGACCCTTGGACGAAACGAGCCACGCGGCGGCGCGCTGAGGGCCGGCAGTGACCGCGCATACCGCACGCCGAACAGGCGAAAACGAGGGGCTCGACATCATCCCGACACGATCTTTCGCAAGGCGGTCATCATGAGTTCGATGACGACGGGCTTGGTGCCGTCGCGCTGCGCGTACGCGATGATTTCACGAAGGCGCTGATCTGTGGGCGCGGGCAGGCGCGTGCGCGTGACGAGTTCACACAAGGCGCCGAGAGCGAGGTAATACCGAAGTGACGGGTCGGCTGGCGCGAGTTCGATTTCGGTGAGGTATTTGCCGAGGTGTTCCTTGGCCTGGGCCGCGGACGTCCATGGCTCTATTTGGGCCTGTTTTTCACGGGGCAGTTGCGCGCGCGAGGCGACGACCTGCTCGAACACGGCAAGCGCGGGTTCGGCCACGGGAACGGGGCGACCCGCATCGGTGCGCGCTGTCCAGATCTCGCGGGTGACACTTCGCGTAGCTCGAAACAGGTAGTCGACCGCGTTGGTAACGTTTTGATGGTGGTCGTGCACCGCGCGGTACACAGCGGCGCGCACAAGCAAAAGCATGGTGTGAGGCTTTTGCTGAAACGAGAGCGCCGTGGCGAGTGACAGCGCCTGGCGGAGGAGATCACAAAGGCGGCCTTCGGGAGTGGCGGTTTCCTGCGAAGGTTTGAGGGGCGGCGGACGGCGCGTGGGAGGCACCGCGTCGACTTCAGACTGCGAGATGGCTCGCATTGCGCTCGTGCTTGGAAAGGGCGGCCGCAGGCCCAACGCAGGCACATTGGGGAGCGCGGAAGGCAACATGGACGGGCGCGACGGAGGCACCTCCATGGGCGGGCGCGACGGAGGGGGAGGCATGGTGGGCGCGAGCGGTCGCTCATCGGCTTGATCGGGAGCCAAGATCGCGGGCAAATCGGAGTCTTCCACGGAAGCCGCGGCGAGCGACGGTGGAATGGATAGGCGCAGCGTGATGGGTCTGTTGAGCCCCGAAGGCGGCGTGGGCGTTTGTGAAATGGGCGCTCTTGAGGACGAAGGCGACGAAGGCCGACCTGAGTTGGGCTGGGAAACGGGCGGGCCGAACGACGGCGGTGCGAGCGCGGGAAGAGCTTGGGCACGCCCCAAACGATCCCACGCGGAGAGTACACCTTGTTCAGGAATCGCGGGACGCGCATCGAACATGTAACTTAGTTGCTGTTGCAACTTGGATGCGATTTGCGCGATCTCGCGGGCGAGCGAACGAATGAGCGCGGGTGACAACGCGTCAACGCGGGCCGAAAATCGGAGCACAAGGAGATCGAGGCGCAGCACGGCGCGCGCGCAGGAAAGGGTTTCATCACAGAGGGCGAGTGCCGCTCGTAGAACGCCGACGCGTTTGGTTTGCGGGAGGCGCACCACCGGCACTTCAAGAAACAAGAGGGCGCCCACAACGTCGAGCACCGCGAAAACGGGAACGGATCCGACGGCCGCTACCCAACCCGGGCCGTGCGGTGAGGTGAACGCGCGGGGCGCGGCTTCGAACGTGATGGCAGCGGCGATGGCGCGGCCCTGCTCTCCGTTGCTCCAAGCGTCGCGTGCGGCTTGAAGGGACGGTTCGTCGTCGCCTTCTCGCCCAAGCGGTCGTTGGTTGTCGACGAGCGGCAACGGTGTGTCGTCGCCCCCGCAGGCTGCGCACGACGCCCGAAGTCCGGCGGGTAGCAACCAGCCGCACGTTGTGCAGTGCATGCGTTCCGACCGGGGTACGGCGTCCACGTTGGGGTGGCGATGATAGTCCGATTGATCGCCCCCCTGGCGATAAACCGGATCAGATGAAGGGATTTAGATGAAGCGGAATGCGCGACTCGCGGAGGTTGTGCTGCACGCGGCGGATGAAGTGCACCATGATCGCACCCCAAACAACGAACGTGAGCACGCTGATCACGAGTTCGACGCTCTTGGGAACGCCCGCCACCATCCACAACGCGGTGAGGAGAAATGCGCCGAACGAAAGCGGGACGAACCACTTCCAGCAGAGGTTCATCATTTGGTCGATGCGGACGCGGGGAAGCGTCCACTTGACCCAGATGACAACGAAGATGAGCACCCAACTCTTGGCGAGGAAGATTCCGACGCCCACGAGTTGAAGGGCCAAGCTTGCTTCTTGTTGCGCCGGTGAAACGCCGGGAATCTGCCAGCCGCCGAGGAAGAGTGCACTCGCGATGCCGGCCATGACGAACACGTTGGCCCACTCAGCGAAGAAGAAGAACAGGTAGCGCATGCCGGAATATTCGGTGGAGTAACCGGCGACGAGTTCGCTCTCGGCTTCAGGCAGATCGAACGGACCGCGGTTGCCTTCGGCAAGGGCGGTTGTGAAGTAGAGGAAGAACAAGCCGAACGTGATCGGGTTGCGGAACACGTACCAGTACCAAGGCCAACCGCCGACATCGAGCACGGTGCTTCCGGTGCCACCCTGCGCGGCGATGATGTCTTGCAGGCGGAGCGAACCGGTCATCATCACGAGGCAGACGATCGCGACCGCGCCGGGAATTTCGTAGCTGATGATCTGCGCAGCCGAGCGTACACCACCGAGGAGCGACCACTTGTTGTTGGACGCCCATCCGCCGGTCATGAGGCCGATGGTGACGAGCGACGTGACGGCGATGACGAACAAGATGCCGATGTCGAGGTCTGCGGCGATGAGCTTTTGGCCAAACGGCATGACAACGAACGTTGCCGAGACGCCCATGAACACGAGGTAGGGCGCGAGCCGAAAGAGCCACTGATCACTTTCAGTGGGGATGATGTCTTCTTTCAGGATCGACTTCACGCCGTCGGCCAACCACACGAGGAAGCCCTGCGGGCCCGCGCGATTGGGTCCGATGCGCGACTGCATGCGTCCCGCGACGCGACGCTCAACCCACGTGATGATGCCCGCCGTGGGCGCCATAAAGAGCGCGATGACGGCGGCGGCGATGCCGAGCACCAGGCCGGCGGCGAGAAGATCAATCGGCGGCGCGCCCTCAAAGCCTTTCATGTCAACTTGCACGGCCGGGAGATCTTGTGTGCCGCGCTTTACGACGAGGTCGGGCGTTTCAGAAAAGCCGGTGGATGCCATGTCGCCCACCGAAAGAACTTTGATGCCCTGAAACGAAACAATGAGGTCACCGGGGAGCACGCCGCGCCTTTCTGCCGGGCTCGACGGGCGCACTTTTTCGATGAGCAAACCGCCCGACGCGGGTGAGTCTGCCGAGACGGTAAGGCCGAGGTACTCAAGCTCGGAGGCCTTCCTTGTTGCGCGCTTCAAGCACGGCGCGACGCGGCGAGGGCGGACGGAAATCAACGGTGACGCTTTTCACCGTGCCGGTCACCGGAGCGTTGTCGGGTGCGCTCGATGGGATGGTGACGGTGACGTCGCCCACGAACGTTGTGTGAATCGCGTCATCGCCGCGGCCGCACAACACGGTTTGCAAGCCTTCGGTGAAAACCATGGTGACTTTGTCACCGCTCACCTTGGCGTGATCGATGGAGATGCGTTGGTCGATGAGGGGCGTTTGGCCGGGCCGGCGGAGTTCGCCGTGGAAATCGACCTGCGCTTCTCGACCGTCGCCGCTCGGAAGATTGATGCCGATCACCTCGATGCGGTCACCCACGTCGACGTCGCGCGGCTGTACATCGATCACCTGCAGGAGTTCGGGGCCACCCGCAGGGCGGCTACATCCGATCACCAGCAGGAGCAGCGCCAGCACCAGAAGGCCGAACGAGCGGCCGTTTGAGCGCTGTCGAGCGTGCAAACGCCCGGAGGGTAGGGTTTTGGGGTGTTGATCGCGACGAGGCTCGCGCATGGGCGCTCGCTTATAGATCCAGTCGCCGAAGCCGTCGAGATCCCGGAAAACTTCGTTGCCCGCCGACCTGCGAAGGAATTGCGTGACCCGGAGAAGCAAGGGCTAATGTGATGGCCGAACCGGCAAAAAATAGCGCTTTCCGTCGAGTTCGTTCACCCCGACGTAGAGTTCGGTTTCAAAAACTTCTTTGAGGCGCCTGTAAGTCATCACCTCTTCAACCGACCCGAACGCGATGAGTCGGCCCGCCTTGAGGAGCGCCACGCGATCGGCGTAACGAGCGGCGGCGTTGAGATCGTGGAGGACAACCACGCAAACGAGCGCTCGGTCCACAACTTCGCGGCAAACAACTTCGTGCAGCTCCACGGCGTGCCGAATGTCCAAGTGCGAAGCCGCTTCGTCGAGAATCAGTGCGCGCGCGCTTTGGGCCAGCGCGCGGGCAATCGCGACTCGTTTCTGCTCTCCGCCCGAAAGATGTTTCACCTGCCGATCGGCAAGCGTCACGAGATCACACGCGCGCACGGCGTGTTCGACAATTTCGTTGTCGGCGTTGGACGCGCTCATCCACGGGCCTTGGTGGGGCGCGCGGCCCATCGCAACGACTTGACGCACGGTGAACCCAAACGCGACTTCGACGGTCTGCGGGACGACCGCGATGCGCTGCGCAATCGCGCGTCGATCGAGCGTGGCGATGTTATCGCCGAACAGCGAAACAGTTCCGCTCGCCGGCTTGAGCGCACCGGACAAGATCCGCACGAGCGTTGATTTTCCGGCGCCGTTGGGACCCAAAACCGCACATATTTCCCCTGGGCTGACGCTCAGTGAAATATCCCTGAGAGCTTCGTTTCCATCGGCATATCGTGCAGCTACATCTCGAAGCTCCAGCATTGGGTGCGCCCGTCTCTTGCGCGTGAGGGCAGCACAGTGGTCCAATTGCCAGGCCGTATCAACCCGCAGAGAACGCAGCCTGCGCACACTCCTCGCACGCAACGCCGTGCTCAGTCGAGGCCCACATCGTCATGGAAGCAGCGAAAGAAACAACCGCAACGGGAGACAAGCCGCGGCGCGTCATCAAGCGGTACTCAAACCGCAAGCTCTACGACACCAAGGACAGTCGCTACGTCACGCTGCAACAGATCGGCACGATGGTGCGCGCCGGCGAGGATGTGCAGATCATCGACAACGCCACGAAGGAAGACAAAACGGAGGTGACGCTGGCGCTCATCATCTCCGAAGACGTAAAAAACCAACCCCGCAGTGTTCCGCTTGGAACGTTGCGCGACGTGATCCAAGAACGCGGGAGCCGTCTCTTGACGCAGCTTCGAGAAAGTCCGCTCGGAAGAATTTTGCCGGGCACCACCGCCGAAGAAAACGCCGAAGTGGCACCGCCGCCCGAACCCGAGCCGCCGCCGCCTCCTCCGCCGCCCCCGCCTGCCGCGGTGGATCCGCAGGCCGAAAAACCGAAGGGCCGCTTTTCAGAGATGTTGGAGTCGTCGCGTCAAACGCTGGATCAATGGCAGCACGCCATCGACGAACGGATGCGCACTCTTTTGCCGGGCGTGAGCGCACTCCAGGCCGAGGTGAACACCCTTACGCAGCGCGTCGAAGCGCTGGAGGCTCGCCTGGCGATCTTGGAGGGTGCGAAATCGAATGACGGCGCTAAGGAATAGAAAGGCAACTGCCTCTGTTCCGAGCACCGATATGCCGTTTTTCTTCAGCAAGAAGCCAGCGAGCGTGGCGCAAGACCTCGCGGAAGCGACGGGGGTTGCAGCGCCCGAAGCGTCATTCGAGGTGCAGCTCCTCGGCCACCTCGACACCATGTACGGCGTGAGCTGCCGCATGACGCGCAGCACCGCCGAGGCCGAGGATCTCGTTCAAGACACCATCGTGAAAGCGATGCGCGCTCGCGATCAGTTCGAGCCGGGCACCAACATGAAGGCCTGGCTCCTGCGCATCATGACCAACACGTTCATCAACCGGTACCGCCGGGGCGGACTCGAACGTGAAATTTTTGAAGGGCCCGATGCCGACTCGTTAACCGACGGCTGGATCGGCGCCACGACGATGCGCGCCATGCGCGATCCCGAAACGCAGGCGCTCACGCCGCTCGTTGAAGCAGAAGTTCAACGCGCGCTTGAAGCGCTCCCGGATGAATTTCGGATCGCGGTGGTGCTCTCCGACATTGAGGAGCTGTCGTACAAGGAGATCGCCGACGCTATGAATTGCCCCATCGGCACAGTGATGTCGCGGCTTCATCGCGGAAGAAAGTTGCTCCAAAAAGCGCTTCGGGATCATGCTGAGTCCATCGGAATTGTGGTGCCCGATTCAGACAAGCAAACTGAAGAGCCGGTGAATTTGGCCGAGTATCGCCGCCGCAAGAGAGGTGTCGCATGAGCGCCCTCAAAGCCCCCACCGATTGCGTTCTCTATGCGCGAGCCATTCACGCATACGTGGACGGTGAGCTTTCCGTGGATCACACAACCGAACTCGAAGCGCACGTTGCCAAGTGCTCCGAGTGTTTTGATCAGGTGGAGCAATACCGAGCCATTCGGCTCAGCCTGCGTCGCACAAGCGCTGTGAAAGCGCCGAGTGATCTTCGAGCGCGCATGGCCAAAGTGATCGAAGCCGAGTCAAAACGCGCTCCAAGTGCCGCTGCGCCGACCATTCCAGTTCCTCTCGCGCGGGCTGAGCAAACGGGTCGGTTTGTTCCAATGCGTCACGTGACGGCGCTCGCGGTGGCAGCAGGCGTGGTGGCGCTTGTCGGCGCGTCGCGGCTGAAAAACGACAGCAACGTAGAAAACGGCGGCGCTCGTCCGTCGGCTTCGTCGGAGTCTCTTCTGTCGCTCAGCTTCGATGACGTGATTGACGATCTCGTTGCAATGCACGCGAGCCCGCTGCCGCCTGAAACAACCAACCCCGATGAGTTGGCTAAATTCGATCCGTTCGTGGGCGTTCCGGTTCGCCGCCCGGCTGAGCCGACGTTTCAACCCCTCGGCGTGCGGTACGACGGAGCGCGCATGCATCGAACACGAACGAGTCGCGCGGCAGCAGCGCTCTTTTATTCGATGCAAAACGGCCACCGCGCCACGATCTACGTCTTCGACCCGCAGGCAATGCAGCTCAAGCGCACCAAGCTCGAACCGCGCGTTGTGAAGCACCGCCCGGTGTACGTCGGCAGCGTGCGCGGCTATTCGTTCGCGGCAACGGAGCGCTCAGGCGTTGGGTACGCGCTCGCGACCGATCTCGACGCGGAGATGAGCGCAAACCTCGTCGCCGGCGTTCAGTAAAAACGTCCCGCCCGCCTTCTCAACACAATCTCCAATCTGCCGGCTCGCCGCAGCGCGCCCTTCGTTGCGCAACTTCGAGTTGTGCGCGCTTTACAGAGGCGCAGGCGCAAGGCACCCTACGCCCATGGGCATCTTCGACCGCATGGGCAAGGTCATTTCGAGCAACATGAACGCGCTCCTCGACAAGGCGGAAGATCCCAAAAAAAACATCGATCTCATCGTCGAGGAGATGAAGGACCAAATCAAAGCCGCCCGCAAAGAACTTGTGGAAGGGGTTGCGGCTGAAAAGGTTCTTCGAAAAAAGGTGGAGGATCTCGACGCCGAAGTTGAAAAGTGGGACCGACGCGCCGAACTCGCTCTCAAAGCCAACGACGAGAAGCTCGCACGTGAAGCGCTGGTGCAGAAGAAACGCGTCGTGACAGAACGCGATCGCGCAGAGTCGCTTCGTGCCGAACAGCGCTCCACGGTGATCACCATGAAGAGCGAACTCGATCGCATGGAGGGCAAACAAAAAGAGCTTGAAGTGAAAAAGGGCACCATCGCCGCGCAGGTGAAGCAGGCCCGCGGCGGAGGCGGAGCGGAAGGGCTCGGCGCCAAATCACCGGGCGGCGCGTTCGCAGAGTTTCGGCGAATGGAAGACAAAATCGACGGGCAGGTTGCCGAAGTTGCCGCCCACCGTGAAGTTGACGACGCTCTGCGTGACGGCCGCATGGAAGCCGACGAGTTGGAATCAAAATTTGCCGCACTTGAAGGCAAAGGCGGCGGATCCGGGGGAGCCAAGACCGAGAGCCCCGAGATCGACGACGAGTTGGCCGCTTTGAAGAAGAAAATCCGCATCGGTTGACCGTGGTGAATCGGCCAGCCTACGATTGCCCTTCTATCCCTTTATTTTTGCGCCCTCCCCGATGAACGTCGCTACCTTCGCTGCCGCGCAGCTGCTGCGAGTCCTTCCGCGAGAGAGGATCACGCGCGCGGTCGGTCGTCTCGTTGATGCCGAGCTGCCCTCCGCCGTCTCTTCCGCCGTTGTTGGTTTGTACGCGCGCGCATACCGCGTGGACATGGAAGAAGCCGAACCGCAACCCGGAGCATTTCCGAGCTTCGATGCGTTTTTCACGCGCGCCCTTCGAACAGGGGCGCGGCAGATCGAAGGCGCGTCGAACGCATTCGTGAGTCCCGCGGATGGGCGAGTTGAAGCGGCTGGTCCGGTCGAACCAAACGGTCGCGTCCTTGTGAAAGGCAAACCGTACACATGCGCAGATCTCATCGGCGATGCTGTTGACGCGAAACGATATGAAGGCGGCCAGTTTGCCGTGGTGTACCTTTCGCCGCGCGACTACCACCGCGTGCATTCGCCGGTGGCGGGCACGGTGCGAACTGTGCGGTCACTGCCGGGCGATTATTTCCCCGTGAACTCGATCGGGGAGCGACACATTCCCGGTCTTTTCTCAAGGAATCGGCGCGTTGCGATCGTGATCGACACCGAAGGACACGGCCGCGTTACGGTCGTCATGGTGAGCGCGATGATCGTGGGGCGGGTATCGGTCACGGGCATTGATGCCCGCGACGTTCCAATGGGTACGCACACGCTTTCACCTGCACTCTCGCTCCAACAAGGCGACGAGATCGGTATGTTTCATCTCGGTTCAACGGCGGTTGTGTTCGTTGAACCGGGCGCTTGGCCCACATTTTCTCGGCCCCTTGGGCCTGTGAAAATGGGGCAGCAATTCTGCCCGGATGGTGCGCGATGAAAGGCGAAACCGAGGGACAAGACGGCGGCGCACTCGCGGCCGATGGAGCAACGGAGGCCGGTGCTAACAGGCCTCTGCGCAAACGAAGCTCCACGTTGCAAGGTGTACACACGCCAGACGAAGTACCTTCGCTTTCGCTGAATGCGGACGCGCCGCCTTCGCTCGAAGCATTGGATTCGGCGCTTGGGTTGGGGCCTCCGGCCCCCGCAACACTTCCGCGCGGCACCGCGCCGTTGCCAGCACCCCCCGCGCCCCCTCGACCACGCACCCCCGCGTCCGCCGCCGACAGTGCGCCGCCTGCTATCCCGGACTGGGCCGCGACCGACAACAAAACATCGGTCGGATCCAACCCCGACGACCCATCGAATTCAACGAACGCTTCGAGAAGGCGATCGCGACGCACGCTGAAAATTCCGAACGACGCGGTGCCGTCGACCACCCCCGCGCCTCCCGCCGTCGCCGCTGCGCCAACACCCACACCTCCGGCGGTGACAATCGCATCGCCGCCTCCGCCGGCCGGCCCTGCAACAATTGCAACGCCTGACGCGGCAACGCTTCCGGCATCCATGCCGTTGCCTGCGGTGCTCGCTCCGCCGTCCGCGCCCGTCTTGTCAAACGCACCCGCGACAAAACCGGCTGAGCGTGCCCCGATCGTGACCGACGACAGCATCGCGATCATTCGGCCAATCCCCATCTTGGCGATTGGCGAAGGGCCCATGACGGCGCCGCTTCCATCGACGCGACCCGCGCCGGAACCATCGCCGGAACCTCCGGCAAAGAGCGGCGAAACCACGGAGCCTTCGGCGGCTTCACCGATCGCTGGAGCGCGGTCGCCCGCTACGATTGATCTCCGCGAACTCCCCGCCGATCTTGAATCAACGTTGCCTTCGGTGATGTCGCCGGTGTTCCCGGAAACGCCGCCGGCCGCCGCGAAACACGGCGCCACCGAAGAAGTGGAAGCGCTCGAAGAGATCGAACCCGACCGCGAGAGCAGTCCGGCCTTCGATGAAGCGCCGGTCACCCGAAAGATCGAAGAAGAGAGCCTCGAAGAAATTGAGGCTGCCGAAGTTGAGGCCGATCGCGTTTCCGCCGACGAACTTGATCGCGCGCAAACCGACGAGATCCCGGTGGTGATGGAGGTGGAGCCGGATCAACCAAAACGGCCGCCCCCACCGAGCAAACGCGCCACGGCGCCTGTGACACCTTTGCCGCCTGCCGCGCCTGCCGCGCCGGCCGCACCCGCCGCCGCAACATCGGCACCGCAACCGCAAGCGCCTCCTCCGTCAAAACCTGCCCCAGCGTCCAAGCCGGCGCCGCCCACAGCGCGACCCGAAACCAAGAAGCGCGCATGGTGGGACGAGCTTTTCTCAGAAGATTTTTTGCGCACGATGGATGAGCCGAAGCTGGGCTTCATCCAGCGCGAGGTGAACTTCATCGAAGAAAGCCTTGGCGTTGAAAAAGGCGCAGTGATTCTCGACCTCGCTTGCGGCACCGGCGGTCACGCAGTGGAACTCGCGAGTCGCGGCTACAGCGTTGTTGGGTTTGACCTTTCGCTCGCGATGCTCGCACGCGCCGCCGACGAAGCGCAGATGCGCGGTCAAAAGCTCAATTTCCTTCAAGGCGACATGCGCGAAATGGCCTTCGAAGAAATGTTTGACGGCATCTACTGCTGGCAAACGAGCTTCGGCTATTTCGATGAAGAAAAAAATCTGGAGGTGTTGTCGCGGGCGCGCCGAGCGCTTCGACAGGGCGGCATGCTCCTCATCGACATCATCAATCGCGACTTCGTCGCACCGCGACAACCGAGCCTCGTTTGGTTTGAGGGCGAAGGCTGCGTGTGCATGGATGAAATGTTCGTCGACTTCTTCACGAGCCGCTTGAAGGTCAAGCGCACCGTGATGTTTGAAGACGGTCGCACGCGCGAAATCGACTACTCGATCCGCCTCTACAACCTGCACGAACTCGGCAAGATGATGCACGACTGCGGCTTCCGCGTGGTGCAGGTGACCGGCCACCCCGCCCATGCGGGCGTGTTTTTCGGCTGTGAATCACCTCGAATCATTGTGCTCGCCGAACGCGCCGACTGACGAATATGAACCTGCCTCAAGCCGTGGCGAAAGCGCTTCCGAGCGTTCTTCATTCGTCTTCGCCTGTCGATCAAGTGGCGTACGCGCGCGACCTTTGGCCCCGCCACCACATCCACGTTCGCGACGGCAAGCTCCCCGACACGCGACCGGGCGTGATCGTTTGGCCCACGAACACCGATGACGTTTCGGCCATCGTGCGCTTTTGCGCGGCGGAAGGTGTACCCCTCGTTCCGTACGGTGCGGGCTCCGGCGTCTGCGGCGGCGTGTTGCCCAATCCGCAAACCGTCATTTTGGATCTCAAAAAAATGGCGCGTTGGCGCACGTTGGATCGATCCACGCCGTTTCTTGATGTGGAAGCCGGCGCCCTTGGCATTCGGCTCGAAGAAGATCTTCAACACCAGGGCTTCACGCTCGGGCACTTCCCGTCGTCCATCCTGTGTTCCACGCCCGGCGGATGGGTTGCCGCGCGCAGCGCCGGCCAATGTTCTGGGCGCTACGGCAAGATCGAAGACATGGTGGCGTCTCTTGAATGCGTCACCGGCACCGGTGAGGTCGTCACGTTTCAGCGACGCGCTTCGGGCGTAGACCTCACGCCGCTGATCATCGGCAGCGAAGGTGTACTCAGCGTCATCACCGCGATGCGCCTTCGCCTTCACACGGCGCCCGCGGCCCGCGCGTACGGTTCGCTTTCGTTTCCCACGCTTGAAGCGGGCTGGGAGGCCATGCGCGCGATGTTTCAAGCGGGCCTGCGCCCCGCTGTTGCGCGGCTCTACGACCCGTTTGATTCGATGATGGCGAGGCGTGGTGCGGCGCGTGCGGAGCACGCGGCGCACCACGCCTCGCCCGCTCCTCACCCCAAAAAACGCGGCGGCGCCGGAGGCGGCGGCGCGTTTGCGCTTCGAAACATTTTGCGCGCGCCCGGTGCGTTAAACGGCCTTTTAGATCTCATGGGCAGCCGCGCGTTCGGCGGCGCCATGCTCGTGTTGATCTTTGAGGGCGCGGCCGGTGAAGTGAACGACGACCTCGCTCACGCGGAAGCGCTGGGCCGCGGATACGGCGGTTCTCCATCGGGGGAAGGCCCCGCCAAACATTGGCTCGCGCACCGTTATTCGGTGAGTTACCGCCAAGCGCCGATGTTTATGTCGGGCGCTTTCGTCGACACAATGGAAGTGGCCGCACCGTGGTCAAAGCTCGGCGCGCTCTACGAAAATGTGCGCGCCGCGCTCGGCAAACACGTGTTCGTGATGGCGCATTTGTCACACGCGTATCCCGACGGTTGCAGCATTTATTTCACCTTTGCGGGCGGAGGAAACACCGCCGCGGCGCAATCCACCGCGTACGACGCCGCGTGGCGAAACGCGCTCGACGCGGCCATCGCTTCGGGCGGTACGCTTTCGCACCATCACGGCGTTGGCCGCAGCAAAGCCCCGGCTCTTGGAGCCGAACTTGGGCTCGGGGTGGACGTGGTGCACGCGCTTCGCCGCGCGTTTGATCCGTCGGGTGTACTCAACCCGGGGAACCTTCTTCCGCGCGAAGGAAGCGCGCCGCGCACCACGGCAACCGCGCCGTCGGAGCCAACGCTCGATCGCACATCGCTGCTTGTGAACGCGGCGGGAACCAGCACGCTGCGCACCATTGAAAACGCCGTGCAACGCGAGGGGCTCACGCTGGGCCTTCAAAATGGCGCGGATCTCGACATGACTGTGGCTGCGTGGATCGCCGCCGGTTTGCCGGGCGCGCGCGACGGCTGGCTCGATCCCGCCGATCACACGGTGGCGGGGTTTGGGGCGCGGCTCGGCACGGGTGCACCGCTTGCGGTGCACCCCGGGCCGAGACGCGCCGTGGGCCCCGATCTGTTCGCTCTTTTCGCCGGCGCGCGCGAACGCGTGGGCGTGATCACGAGTGCGTGGCTGCGCGTGCACCGGCATGTGCCGGTGCACGCGCAGCCACGCACAACGCTTCCACGCCCGCTCGCAACATCGCTCGATCGATCTCCGGCCGTTTCGTCGGTGGAAGCCGCGTGGATCGACCGAGCGCTCAATGCGGCTCGCAACGTGAGCGATCGCGCATGATCCACAAAGTGGACGATCAACTGCGGCGCGAGGCGCTTGTGTACGCATTGCGTTTTGCGTGCCCCGACTGCGCATCGTTCAACGAAGAAGAGCAAACGTGCTCGCTCGGTTTTCCGGTGGAAGACCACAAAGATGCTCAGATCACCGAACGTTCACACGTTGTCTTTTGCAAAACGTTTGAACTGCGGTAGCGCGCGCCGCACGATTCGGGGCACGTTTGGGGCTCATCGGCCATGACAGAACGCAGTGACATCGCCCGCCACGGAGGCCGAACCCATCCGCCTTCGCTGATTCGTTTGTGCGAGCGACTGCTGCGCGAAGAAGAGCTGATCGGCGCGGGTGAAACGGTGCTTTGCGCATGTTCGGGCGGGCCCGACTCCACCGCGCTTGTTCACGTGCTCGGGAAACTCGCTCCCAAATTTCGGTTTCGCGTGGCGGCGCACGGCGTGGATCACGGCCTGCGCCCTGAAGCTCTCGGCGAGTTGGAACACGCGGCGCGCGTGTGTAAATCGCTCGGTGTACCCTTTTCGATCACGCGTGTACACATCGAGCCCGGTGGCAACATCCAGGCGAGAGCGCGCGAAGCGAGGCGCCGTGCACTCCGCAGCGCGGCGCGCGGAGCGGGTGCTTCGCTCATCGCCACAGGACACACGTCTGATGATCGAGCAGAAACGTTGATTTTACGCCTGCTTCGCGGCGCCGGCCCAAGGGGGCTCGCCGTTATGCCCCCCCGAAGTATGTTGGAAAAGTGTACACCTGACGACAGTGAGATTTATGTTGTCCGGCCGCTCCTTTTGGCGCGCCGTGTGGATGTGATGGCTCATCTCGCGCGCCACGAGGTGTCGTTTGCGGAAGACCCGTCGAATGCCGACCCGCGGTTTTTGCGCGTGCGCGTGCGCCGCGAGGTGATGCCACTGCTTACGTCGATGTCGCCTAAAATCACCGAACATTTGTGCGCCCTGGCCGAAATGTTGGGCGACTTACCCGCGGAAAATGAGGCTTTTGAGAGCTTGGGGCGCGCTCAGCGAATGGCTGCTCGCCGTGCAAAGAAATGTAAACAACCCATAAAACTGCGTGTTTCTGGGGGTCACGACGTGGAAGTGGCCTTTTCAGCCGGCGAAGCCGTCCTTATGAAACCCAATCGACGCAGGTCTCAACCCGTTAGGTGACTGTTGTTTTTCGCGACGAGCAGCCCGCAGTAGAAAAACACCAGTCACCGCCGGCAAGTGGCATGAGCGTGATTGATCGCGTAGCATGCCAATCGCCTATTTTTCAGTTGAGGCTCATCCACCGGCCTTTTTCAAGTTCTCCTGCTGCCAGGGGTGATTGTGAAGCAATCGCATAAGACGCTCCTTCTCTGGGTACTGCTCATCGTCATGTTCGTGGGCATCTACCAGATCTTTCAGCCAGATCGCCCGGGATCCCCGCAAGTTCCGTACAGCGATCTCGTCACGTTGTTGACCGCTCCCAAAGACAAAGACAGTCCCACGGTTGAGTCGGTGCAGGTCAAAGACCGCGAGTACGCGTTCACGGTCAAAGATCCAAAGGCGAGCCAAAAGGTTCGAAAGATCACGTACGGGCCCGAAAAAGTCGACGAAACGCTTGTGCGTGCATCGCCCGGCACCACGTGGACCTTTGAAAAAGAAGACTCAACGCCGTTTTGGTCGAGCGCCGCGGTGACCATCCTCCCGATGATCCTGCTGCTCGGCATGTTTTATCTGTTTATGCGGCAGCTTCAGGCGGGCGGCGGCAAAGCGATGAGCTTTGGAAAGTCGCGCGCAAAGCTTCTCAGCGAGTCGCAAAACAAAGTGACGTTTGCGGACGTTGCCGGCATTGATGAAGCCAAAGACGAGATCGAAGAGATCATCGCGTTTTTGAAGGATCCAAAGAAGTTTCAAAAGCTCGGCGGTCGCATTCCCAAAGGTGTACTCATGATGGGTCCGCCCGGCACCGGCAAAACGCTTTTGGCAAAGGCGATCGCGGGTGAAGCAGGTGTACCTTTCTTCTCGATCTCCGGTTCAGACTTCGTGGAAATGTTCGTGGGCGTGGGCGCAAGCCGCGTGCGCGATCTGTTTGAGCAGGGCAAAAAACACGCGCCTTGCATCATCTTCATCGACGAGATCGACGCTGTGGGTCGGCATCGCGGAGCGGGCCTCGGCGGCGGTCACGATGAGCGCGAACAAACGCTCAATCAGCTCCTCGTGGAGATGGACGGCTTTGAGTCAAACGAGGGCGTGATCATCATTGCGGCAACCAACCGGCCCGATGTTCTCGATCCGGCAATCCTTCGCCCCGGCCGTTTTGATCGGCGCATTGTGGTGAGCCGTCCCGACGTGCGCGGTCGCGAAGGCATCCTCAAGGTACACACCAAAAAGGTGCCGCTCGGTACCGATGTTGACCTTGAAGTGATCGCGAGAGGTACACCCGGATTTGTGGGTGCCGACCTTGAAAACCTTGTGAACGAAGCGTCGCTTCTCGCCGCGCGCCAAGACAAAGACATGGTCGCGATGATCGACTTTGAAATGGCGAAAGACAAAGTGCTCATGGGCACCGAGCGCCGCAGCATGGTGATCAGCGACCACGAGAAAAAGACAACGGCGTACCACGAGGCGGGTCACGCGCTTGTGGCCAAGCTGCTCGAAGGAAAAACCGATCCTGTACACAAGGTGACGATCATTCCGCGCGGGCCGGCGCTTGGTTTAACGCAGCAATTGCCCAAAGAAGATCGCTTGAGCATGTCGCGCGATTTCGCAAAAGCGCGCCTTGCGGTGCTCATGGGCGGCCGCGTTGCCGAGGAGCTTGTGTTCGGCGAGTTCACCACGGGCGCGGGCAACGACATCAAACAAGCGTCCAATCTCGCGCGCCGCATGGTGACCGAGTTTGGCATGAGCGATGTGGTCGGTCCGATCTCGTACGCGGCTGAAGAAGAGAGCGTGTTTTTGGGTCGCGACTTCGCATCGCGCTCACGCGACTACTCTGAAACGGTGGCCAAGCAGATCGACGACGAAGTGCGAAAGTTCATTTTGGATTCGCACGACGAAGCAAAGCTGCTCCTCACCGAAAATCGCGAAACGTTGGAAAAGCTCGCTGTGGCGCTTCTCGAACGTGAAACGCTCGACGCCGAAGATGTGGACGCGATCGTGAAGGGTCGCGATCTTCTGCAAAAAGAGCGCGTGGTGATCCCGACGTATGCGGATCGTGAAAAAGCGGCTCGCGAAAAGCGCCGCGCGGCGAGCATCTTCGGTGCCCCCAAGCCCGCAACGGGCTGATGTCTCGGGGCGTGTGTACACATGCCCGTGCACTAAAAACTCTCCCAGAAAAAATGCTCTTTGCTGTGACGTCCGGCGGCTCTCGATAACTGCGTCGTCGCATCCACCGGTCTCGCGCGGCACCCGCCTTGATGTCTTACTCGTTTTGCTGAGCCTGTAGCCGGGCTTCGCATACGCGTTTGGCTAAAGAACCAGGGCTATTTTGGCGCATCTGTCGCGCGGCGTTTGCACCCACGTCAAGGCGCCCAATCGTGAGCGCCCGCGGCAACGCAGCGTTTCGTGGATAATGAGCGGCGGAGGCTGCTTATGCGTGGCGCTTGGATAAAGGCTTTTCTCTTGTGTACATCGGCGGGGCTTTTGACCGCCGCGTGTGACGGGGGTGATTCATCCACAACGGGAACGGCTGGAAAAGGCGGCACCGGAGGCTCGGGTGGAACCACCGGCGGCACCGGCGGAACGGCCACCACAAGCGGCACGGGCGGGCTCATTGGAACGGGCGGCACCACGGGATGCGGCGCCCCCGGAACGCCGTGTGGTCCCGACGGCAAAGGCGTTTGTGCGGGCGGCGTGTGTTGCGATGCGGCGCTCGCCTGCGCGAACGCATGTTGCGGTGAAGGCCAGGTGTGTTCGTTTCAGTTGTGCGTAACGCCCGGAGACATCTGCGTCGACGCAACCGACTGCCCCGAAGACTACCTGTGCGACTATTCGCTGGGCGACGGCGCCGGCACGGGAGGCAGCGGCGGAACAGGCGGAGCAGGCGGAGGAACAGGCGGCGCGGGCGCAATGTGCCAAGGCGGTGTGGTTCCACCCAAAGGCAAGTGCATGCCCAAGCCGGAGGAGTGTGCACCCGGCCAAAATCCAGGCGACCCCATCACGTGTTTGGAAAAGTGTGAGTACAAACCGCCGTCGATCAACTTTGACGCCGAGGTGAAATACGCCTGGGGCGGCGACGTGATTTTGCCGTCGACAACCGACGTGATGATGACGCCGATCGTTGTGCAGCTCGACGACGACAACTGCGACGGCAAAGTGAATCAAGACGACATTCCCGAGATTGTGTTTTCCACGTTCTCGGGCGGTGCGTATTACAAGATGGGTACACTTCACGCGATCTCGATCATCGACGGCGCGGTGGTGGACAAGTGGACCGTGCCCGACAGTACACAACCGGGTGCGGGGCTCGCAGCGGCGGATCTCGACGGCGACGGCGTGCCCGAAATTGTGGGCTGCATGAACCCCGGACCGAGCGGAACCAAGTGTTGCGATGACATCGCGCAAAACACGGGAGTGATCGCGTTTCGCGCGGATGGGTCCACGTTTTGGACGCAAACCGACACCACAAAAGTGCACTGCGGATATCAACACCCCGCGATCGGCGATGTGGATCAAGACGGAAAACCCGAGGTCTTGATCGGTCACACATTGCTCGACGGCGCCACGGGCATGATCGAAAAAGAACTCGATCCTGCAACGAGCTGGGGCCAAACGCTGAGCGGTTTGGTCGACGTCGACGGCGACGGTTTCCTCGATGTGATCGACGGGTGGCGCGCGTATCGAGCCGATGGATCGGTGATTTGGGATCTGCGGCCAAACGCCATGGACCCCAACAAACCAACAATCACGAACGGCTACCACGCCGCCGGAGATTTCGACGGTGACGGCGTTGCCGAAGTGGTTGTGATTTCGAGCGGCGCGCCCCACGCCATGTACGTGATCGGGTACGACCCGGCGAGCGCGTACGGCGCCAAGATCATTCGCAACAAAAT
The DNA here is from genome assembly GCA_016712345.1 of Polyangiaceae bacterium. Taxonomy (GTDB): domain Bacteria; phylum Myxococcota_A; class Polyangia; order Polyangiales; family Polyangiaceae; genus JADJRH01. The sequence continues at coordinate 3,335,936 of JADJRH010000001.1, read as the reverse complement.
CGACATCAACAACGGCATCTCCACCGCGGCGTTCTGCAACGCCGGAAGCGAATACGGAGGTGGACCGCCCACGGTTGCCGACTTCAACGGCGACGGCGTGCCGGACATCGGCGCAGCGGGAGCCGTGGGCTACGTGGTGTTCGACGGCAAAAAGCTCATCGATCCAAGCGTGCCGGATAACGAGATCACTCTGTGGTTTAAGACAACGCACGATTGTTCGTCGGCGGTGACCGGAAGCGCTGTGTTCGACTTCAACGGCGACGGCAAAGCCGAGGCTGTGTACTCAGACGAATATCGCCTCTACATGTACGACGGCGTGACGGGTGAAAATCTGCTCGCGCCCATCTGCAACACCACCGGAACGTTGTGGGAGTACCCAGTGGTGGCCGACGTGGACAACGACGGCCAGGCCGACATTGTGGTGGCGTCCAATGCGTACGGGATCACGTGTCCCGACGACGGATCCAAACAAAGCGGCATTCGCGTCTTCAGCAGCAAAGACGGCTCGTGGGTACGCACGCGGCGAGTTTGGAATCAGCACACGTACCACATCACCAACATCGGCGAAGATGGGTCGGTGCCCATGATCGAGCCGGCCAACTGGGCTCAACCCGGGCTCAACAACTACCGCCAAAACAGGCAACCGGAAGGCGAGTTCTCGGCGCCCGACGCCGTTGTGAGCGTGGCGCCCAAGTGCTTCGGCGACTTTGGTTTGGTGGCCACGGTGCGCAACTTGGGCTCGGCATCGCTGCCCGCGGGTGTACCCGTTGGGTTTTATTACGGCGCATCGCCCGGGACGAAGCTCGGCGAAGGCGTAACGAAAAAAACCTTGTATCCCGCCGAAGCGGAAGCGATCACGCTGCTGCTTCCCAACCCGCCCGCGTCGATCATGCAAGGGGTCGACTCGGTGTTTGCAGTGGTCGACGACGGCGCCATGATGCATTCGTGGCATGAGTGCCGCACCGACAACAACGTGAGTGAAGCGGTGAGCGCCGTTTGCACCGAGCCTCAATAAACCCCCTCGTTATCCCTGAATCGCAGATCGCCGCGCTCGCCCGCGAGCACTTGAGCGCCCTCGCACGCGTTCATTTGGCGCCTGACATTCCGCCGAAGAAAAAGAAAACGGCATGTGTACTCCATGCCCAACATCTCCCCGCCCAAGAGCCGGTGCTTGTGCTCGGCGATTCGAGCGTGTGGAGCAACGCCGGCGAAGGGTTTTTGGCTACGCCGGCGCGCTTCTGTTGGCGGCTTTTTTGGCAACATCCGCGCGCCGTCACTTGGGAAGAGTTGAGTTTGCTCGACGTGACGACGCGCGGCAACGACGCGCTGATCGCCGGGGGCGTGGCGTGGACGGGCGAGTCGCGGCTCGAAGCCGAACATGTGGCGGCGTTTTTATCGGCGGCATCGTCGCGCATGCGTGCCGGTGAAGCGGTGTATCGAAGCGCCGCAAAAAACGACGTGGGCGGGTCGGCCGCCGACGCAATCGTGATGCTTGCGCGTCGGGCGCTCGGTGAACTCGATTGGATCTTTTACGGACCGTCGATCCCGCACAAACTTCTGCAAACGGTACACATTGTTCACGCGCAGAACATGGCCGCGGACGAAAAGCCCCTCGTTGTGTACGACGAAACGGTGTTCGGCTCGGCGAGCAACGGATTTGTACTGACCGAACGAGGGGTGTTTTGGAGCAACTTCATGGACAGAGCGCGCATGCGATCGTGGGCAGAGTTGGGCCCACGTGTACACATCCCCGAGGGCTTTTCAGGCGCGGCCGAGAGCGCCGATCTGCTGATTCAACTGGGGATGCGGCCTGAAATGCGCGTTCGCGTGGCGCGGCTCCTCGGCGAAATCTCCACCATGATGCGATCGCGCAGAAAATCCGGCGTTGCTTTTTGATTCACCGCGCGGCCGCGGGGAGCACTATCCTCGGCCCGCCCGCCGATGAACCGTTCTTTTCAATCTCGCTCTTTGGTTGCGGCCTTTCTTGCGTGTGGCGCTCTGTCGATTTCGACGGGTGCGTTTGCGCAGGCGCCGCCTCTTAACGAATCGATCGTCATCGGCGCCTGGACGTTTCGACCGTCGCTTGAAGTGCGCATTCGCGGCGAAGCGCGAACCGATCCGTTCGGGTTTGATCGAACGTTGATCTTCGGGGGCGAAGCGGTGCACTGGGATGCGCCCAATTCAAACCTGCCTCCGTCGTTTCGAGTGTTGAGTACACCTGTGCCTCAAGGTTGGCTCGTAGCAGAGCGAACACGGCTGGGTTTGGCGGTAGATCGCGGGCCGGTAACGGCCATGCTCAAACTGCAAGATGCGCGGGCCCTCGCCGGAACAAGCGCGACGGGCGGTTTTTTGCAATTTGGTGCAACCGGTCCCACAGCGGGAATTTCGCCGTACGAAGTGTACATCGATGTGCACTCTCAAAGTGGGCGGCAGATGTTTCTTCGCCTCGGGCGCCAAGCGGTGAAATGGGGCGACGGTCGCTTGATCGGCACCAATGATTTTACGCCCACGGGTCGATCACTCGATGCCGCGCGTTTCGGGGTCGAAGTGGGCGACTTTGACGTGGAGGCGCTCGTTGCCGTGCTCGGGCTCACAGGTTCAGGCCTGAGCGGAACGGCCGCGGGTGGGCTTGGCTCGCTCGGTGACGAGTACGACTTTTTGGGCGCTCAACTCTACGGCCTCAAAGTGACAGGCCACTTTTTGCCGCTTCTCCAGGCTGAAGCGGTGGGCCTCGCGCGCGTTGTTCGGAGCGAACTCAATCCCATGCTCGCGCCCGGAAACACGTACGTCGGCGATCTCCGTTTGTTCGGAAATTATCGAGGATTCAGCTATTCGCTGGAGGGCGCTTACCAAGGCGGCGAGGTTGCAACCTACGACGCAACCGTGGTGAGCCGCGCGATCGAAGCGATGGCATTTGCGGGGCGCGTGGAGTGGGAAACGGCGCTTCCGTGGCACCTCACGTTCGGCGCGCAGGGAGCGTACGCAACAGGTGATCAAGGCACCGGCGCCGTGACCGATAAGATGACTCGGTTTGATCCGATCTTGCCCGATCAAACCATCAACCACAGTCGAATGTCGCTCTACGGGTGGTCAAACCTAATTGAGTTTGGCGGCGATATCGGCGCGCAACCGATGGACGAACTGCGGCTCGGCGTGGGGTACCGTTTCGTCGGGCTGGCCGATCCAAAAGGCAGGTGGATCACGGGCGCGCTCACCACGGTGGGCGCCGATCCCGACAACGATCAAATGATGTTGGGCCAGGAGATTGACGCAACCATTCGCGTATCACCGTGGGATCCCGTTTCGTTTGAGGCCGGTTACGGCGCGTTTCTGTTGGGCGACGGCGGCAAAAATATCCTCGCAAAAGCGGGCCGCTCGGCCGTTGAAATGCAGCATTGGGGATATCTCCAAGCCACCGTTCGCGCGCCCTAACAGCGGTTTTTTGGGCCGCCTTCTAAGCGCCTGAGCCCGAGCGTACACATTAGGCGGGGGGTTCGGCGAACCCGAGAATCAACGACGTGGTTGCGTGTGCACGTTGTCCGATAGGTCGCTGTATCTCGACGGTGGCACGGCACAATCGCAGTCGGGTGCACTTTACCCATCCCACCGGCATTTGGATGGGCTAACCAGGCGCGACTTTTCTGGAGGAACCACAGTCATGGATTTTCCGCCCATCCAAGTTCCCGGCCACGGTCAATTGCACGCTCGCCTCGTCACCACGCTCGGTGACATTGTGGTGCGTCTTGAAGAAACGCTGACGCCGAACACAGTGAAAAACTTTGTGGGGCTCGCGGCCGGCACCATCTCGTGGAAAGACCCTAAAACGGGGCAAACCATGCAAAATACGCCGGCCTACGACGGCGTGCGGTTTCACCGCGTCATTCCAAACTTCATGATCCAATGCGGTGACGTGCTCACGCGCCACGGCAATCCCGGTGATCGCTGGGGAACCGGCGGGCCGGGTTATCGATTCGCCGACGAGTTTCACCCTGAGTTGAGGCACGACGGACCGGGTGTACTCTCAATGGCCAACTCGGGCCCGGGCACCAACGGCTCGCAGTGGTTCATCACCGAAGGGCCAACACCGCACCTCAACAATCGGCACTCGGTGTTTGGCCGCGTGGTCACCGGACAAGACGTGGTTTCGAAGATTGCGCGCGTACCCACAACGCGCGATCGGCCGGATCAAGATGTGATCCTGACGCGCGTTGAGCTGTTCCGTCAGTAAAACCTCCCTCGCCGATTTCGAAAGGGCCCCCCGCGTCGCGCGCAGCGAAGCGAGCACGACGCTTGGGCGGGCCGGCCGCATGTGTACACATGCGGCCCCGGGGGGCATTTATGTTGGGAGGCTACGGCTCACACATGCCGTTGCCGGCGCAGTTTTTGGTGGGCGGACTGCCGCATTCGTTATCGGGGTCTTGGCCTGCGGGGATGTTGGTGCAGGTGCCCATGGTGTTGGCGAGTGAGCACGACTTGCACGTGCCCATGCAGTCGGTGTCGCAGCAAACGCCGTCGATGCAGAAGTTGCTCATGCACTCATTCGCCATGGCGCAAGTGGCGCCGTTGGGGGCTTTGACGCAAGCGCCGGCGCCGTTGCAAACACCTATGCACTCGTTGTCGGGGTCTTGGCCGTTGGGCACCTTGGTGCACGCGCCTTCGGTGCCCATGAGGTCGCACGCTTCGCAAACGCCGCCGCAAGCGGTGGAGCAGCAAACGCCGTCGACACATTGGCCCATGAGGCATTGGCCGTTTGAAACGCAGCTACCGCCGATCACCTCTTTGCAAACGCCCATGCCGTCGCATAGGTCGTTCCCGGGGCAATCGTTGTCGATGTCTTGGCCCGACGGAACGTTGGTGCACGTGCCTTCCATGTTGGGCACCGCACAGCTCTTGCACGTTTCACCGCACACGGTGTCGCAACAGTAACCGTTCGCGCAATGGCCCGATGCGCACTCATCGGAGTCCATGCACATGGTGCCAAGCGGGCTCTTTTCGCACTTGTCGCCCGCACCGCAGTTTCCAGAGATGCAGTTGGCGTCAACGCCCGCGCAGTCTTGCCCGATGTCGCACCCATCGCATGCACCGCCGCCGCAATCGACATCGGTTTCGGCGTTGTTTTTTACTTCGTCGTTGCAGTTGGGTACACATGTGCCGCCCTGACCGGTGCAGTCATCGCCTTCACAGTCGTTGTCGATGTTGCACCCCTGGCCCGGCCCACATTGGTTGGGGCACACGTCGCCGCAGTCGACGTCGGTTTCGTCACCGTTTTTAACGTTGTCGTTGCACTCGGGCGCAGCGCACGTGTCTCCACCGCCGCAAACCCCGCTCGTGCAGTCGGACCCTTGTTGGCAATCGTCGCCGACATCACACGGGCTGCACACGCCGCCGCCGCAGTCCACATCGGTTTCAGTGCCGTTTTTGTCACCGTCGGTGCACGTGGCCGGAACGCAGTTGTTGGCCCCCACATCACACGTGGGCTCGTTGGCCGGGCAATCGGCGTCGCTCAAACACTCAACACACACGCCCGCGTCGTTGCAAACGCCTCCGGCGCATTGTGTACCCATTGCCTCGGGCGACGATTGCGGCGAGCCGTTTGAACACGAGTCGGCGGTGCAATCGTTGTTGTCGTTGGGCGTGTCTGTGTCGTCGTTTTGATCTTGCGCGGCGCCGCTTTGGCAAACGGTTTTTTTGCAGTCGCCCGACGTTTGCGTAGAAGCGGGCGTTCCGTCGACGACGGGCGCTTCACCGCAGGTGCCGGCTTCACACGTGGCACCCATGCAGGGGTTTGACGGCGTGGGGCAATCGGCCGGTGAGCAGCACCCACCACACGTGCCACCGGTTCCACCGGTGCCGCCGGTTTGCGCGACGAACGGATCGAAGTCCATGGTGCACGCGGCGGCTGAAAGAGACGCAAACCCAAGCGCAAAAGTAAATGCAATGAAGCGTTTGATGCTCACGCGCACAGACTATCGCAATCACCGCCGGCAAGAGCAAAAGCCTTCTGCCTGTGAGGCGCGGCGGCGCGCGAACAACGCAACGCACCGACAAGCAGTCCGCCGCAGTGTCGTTTTCGTCCCGATCGCCACGCGGTGCTCTAGCCGGGTGCGGGCTCGTCGCACCATGGAACCAACGCCGACAAAGCCTCCAAAAGCTCGGTGCGGATCATGCGCGAGAGTCCTTCTCGCTGTATTCGAAGATGCCGAACGGTGATCATTTTGTCAGCGACCGAAAGGCGTCGCGCGCCCTCGATCACGCGAATGGCTTCATCGAGATCGTGAAGCTCGCCGAGGCGCTTTTGCATGCGCGCGGCGACCTTGATCAGCGTTTTGCCGGCGAGCGATCCGCCGCCTGTGGGTGAAATAGCCGTGAACAACTCGGCTGTGTAACGCACGCGTTTCCAAGCAATTCGAAGTCGGTGGCGGGCGGTGGGCGTGTCGGCGTCCGGCTGGGCGGCCAATTGAAGCGTTTTTCGCGCGCCGTTGCGAAGCGCCGAAAACGCGAGCGCCCTCGTTGAAATGGCCTTGGCGCGTTTTTTCAACGGCAGCGTTTGAACGCGGTGCAAAAGTTCGTCGAGCGGTGCGAATGTGTACACATCGTGAGAAACACCCGCCGGGCCCGGAACGCCGTCGGGGTTCAACACAGTTTGCTCGGGCGCCAAAGCGGAATGCAACGCGGATCCGACAATGGAGTCATGCACGCGAAGCCTGTGTTTTGCGAGCTTTTGCGCGCGATGTGTAAGCCACGTTCCAATGTGATCGCGAATCGACGGCGGCGGAGAGATGGCGGCGAGGGTTTCGCACAACACTTCTTCGTCGCGAACGCGCCCCGCAATGTGCGCCGCTCGACGAAGATCGGCACGAACCGTTGCGACAATATTCGCTTTAAAAAGCGGCATGGCAGCAACAAGCAGCGTTCGAAGCCGCCGCAGCGCAACGCGATAGTCGTGCACCGCTTCAGCGTCGGAACCTTCCGGCGCGATGGTTAGTTGCGAAGTGGCGACAATGACGCGTTGGGCCGCCTCGCGCACGTCGTTGCAGCGCTCGTTTAGAAGCGGCTCGATGTGGGCATGCGCGAGAACGTGGGCTTGGTGCTTTCGACCCATCGAATAACGATCATTTACACCCGCGTGAAAAGCACCGTCACGATCGGCCTGTGGCGCGTGCGTTGTTCGATGACTTTTCGCACGGCGAGGCGCACAACATCGGCGAGATCGTCCGAACGGGCGCGCACGTTGGGGCTGGCCGAAGTGATCGCCTGAGACGCGGCGCGCGCAGCGGCACGAAGGAGGGTTTCATCACGCGAAAGCGGAAGCCCGCGCATCGCCACTTCAGGCCGAGAAGCAACCGCGCCTCGCGCATCAAGTGGAACCGTGACAAACGCGGCCCCGGCTCGACCCAACGCGGCCCGCTCGCGAATCGCATCATCGGGTAGTTCATCCCCGCCGAACGTGGCCACCCGACCCACCACCGTGCGCCCTACTTTTGAAGGCGGTTGCGTAGCCGTAAGCTCAACCACTTCTCCATTTTCAGCAACGAGCACCTCTGAAACACCGAGTGATCGCGCCACATCCGCGTGCCGCATGAGATGGTGCAGCGTTCCGTGAACGGGGATGAACGCGCGCGGCCTCACCATGGTGAGCATGGCTTCCTGCTCTTCGCGGTGGGCGTGGCCACTCGCGTGAATGCGGCGATCGAGCGCCCACGTCACCAGATCAGCCCCGCGCCGCAGAAACGCGCTCACAAGCTCACTCACGGCGCGTTCGTTGCCCGGAATCACGCGCGACGAAAGCAACACGCGGTCCCCTTCGTCGACGCGCATTGTCGGGTGTACACCTTCGGCAAGGCGCGCGAGACTCGATCCGCGCTCGGCCTGTGTACCTCCGCAGATCGCAAGCACGCGCTCGCGAGGCATGGCCGCGGCCACTTCGGGAGCGACAACCAGGTCACTCGGCCACCTCACGCGACCCACGTTTTGAACGGCGCGCGCATGGTTTCCAACGCTTCGACCTAAAAGAACAATGCGCCGACCGCTGCGTTGCGCCGCTTCACCGAGAGCAATCAGCCGATGGGCGTTGGATGCAAACATGCCCACAAACACGCGCTGTTTTGCGCTCATCACCAAGTCTGTCAGGGCGTCGCAAACCGTTTTTTCGCTGGGGGCCGTCCCCGGTGTGTCCACGTTGGTGCTGTCTGAAAGAAGCAGACGAACCCCATCGTTACCGAGCGCTTCAAACCGTTCGGTGCTTGTGAGTTCACCGTCGATCGGGTTTGGATCGAGCTTGAAGTCGCCCGTGTGTACAACAAGCCCCGCGGTCGTTTGAATGGCAAGCGCGGTGGCATCGGCAATCGAATGTGTCACGCGGAGCGGTTCAATCTCGAACGGACCCACAACGAAACGCTCTCCAACCGTTGTTTGCCGAAGATCCACCTCATCTTCGAGACCGTGTTCACTCAAGCGCTGCCGAACAAGTTCAAGTGTACACGGCGGGCCCCACACAGGAACGTTGACCCTGGAAAGCAGGTACGGAAGCGCGCCGATGTGATCTTCATGCCCGTGCGTGAGAACAACGCCGGCAAAGCGGGATATATCGGCAAGAACGTGGTCGAAGCGCGGATGAACCACGTCAATTCCGAGATCGCCGTGCGGAAACGTCACCCCGCAGTCGATCATGATCGAGCCCTGCGCCTGCTCGATCATCAGGCAATTCATGCCGATTTCGCCCCACCCGCCCAGCGCAACGAGGCGCAAAACACCGGCTTCAGGCGACGATTTCGCAGGTTGAGAAGATGCCGGACGAAAGGGAACCGAAAACGAGGCCAAACCTACACTCCGCTATTTCTGCGCATCATAGACGCGGTGGCCGAATGCGCGCCTCGTGGTGGTAGAGCACGCGTCGGAAAAGGCAATCATGGCAAATACGAGCCATCCATCTTCGAACGTGAGCGAGCCGGCCCATTCCGACACCGCTCCGCGAGGACTTCCGCGGCTTTTGTTTATTGCGATTTTGGCCGCTGTTGTGGGCCTTTTCTTACTGGCCCGCGGCCCCGTGTGGCGCGACCCGTGGAATGCGGACCTTTTTGATTCGGCTATTTTTTGGTCCTACCTGCCCATTCCCGTGCTTGTGGGCGCGGGACTTCTCTTTTTTAAGCGCTTTTCGTGGCGCTTTCTGTTTCTCGAATCGCTCGCGATCACCCTGCTCAAATACGGCATCACCTTCAGCATCGCGATCGCTCTTTGGGCTTCAAAAGGGCCGCCGGCCAAACCGACAACGGCAGCCTCAGCCCCGCGGCCCACACCGGTTGAATCTCCTTTGCCGCCGCCCACCCCAATCGCCAAAGAGAACACGGGCGCCGTTTTTGGAATGGTAAAATTCCCTTCAAAAGAAGCTGTTCCGAGCGCGCTTGTGTACATTTCGGCCGGCCTCGAAACATTTGTTTTTGCGCCGCCCACCGAGCCTTTAAAAATTGAAAACGACGGGCGAAAAGTACACATGCAAGCGCCGCCGCCCCATTGGCCCGCTCACGTGGTGACGGTGCGCACCGGACAAAAACTGTTGGGCCGCTCGCTCGACGCGCATTTGCACACGCTCGTTGCCACCGGCGGCTCCTCGGGCACCACGTTCAACGTGCCCATGATGTCCTCGGGCGCTTGGAGCGAAGTGATTCTTCGTGAACCGGCGAGGCCCTCACGCCTGCGATGCACCGTGCACCCCGACGCTGAAGAACCTGCCTATTTGGTGGTACTCGATCACCCGTATTTCACCGCAACAGACACCACCGGCGCCTTCAAAATAGAAGGCATTCCAAGCAAGAAAATCACCCTCACAACGTGGCACCCCACCTTCGGCGAAACAAGCTCCGACGTGACAGTGACCAATGGGGGCAACACCGCTGTGGATCTGACAATCCCCCAGCCAACACCCTGAAAATGTTACTCAGACAAGAATGGGTTCGATCGGGTGGCTTGCGATCTCGGATCTGCATGTCGGCGCGCCGTCGTCGCTCTGGCAACAGGCCGAAGACGAATTTTTGCGTGACCTCGAACGTGTACACAAACACGTCGGCCCGATTGATCTTGTGTTTTGCACCGGCGACGTTGTTGAAGGGGGCACCGCCGCGCAGTTTGAAGCGCTGACAGACAAACTCTCGGCGATCTTCAAAGAGCTTCGATCGCTCGGCTCCCAACCCGGTTTTGTGGTGGTTCCCGGCAACCACGACTTGGTGCGCGCCGATGAACGCACGCCGGGTTACCGCACCCTCGTGGCGTGGTCCCACGATGCCGACCTTCGATCCACGGTGTTTTGGCACGATACGCACGGCAAACCCCTTCGCGATTTGGTGCGCACATCGTTTGAAAACATGACCGCGTGGCTCACCGAGTTTCGCAAAACCTTTCCGCTCCCGAGCGATTGGACGCTCACCGAAAACGGCCTTTTGCCCGGCGATTTTGCGCTCACAGCGCGTTCGAGTGACCTCACCCTCGGTCTGGTCGGGCTCAACTCCGCCTTCCTCCAAGTTGTCGGTCGAGCGCAGCGCGGCACCGTGGCGGTTCACCCGCACCAAGTTCACCACCTCGTTGGAGATCCCCACGCGTGGGCCGATCGCCACGATGCTTGTCTCCTGCTCACGCATCATCCTCCCGATTGGTTTACCCCCGACGCTCTGCCGCTTTATCAAGGCGCGCTCTTTCGCCCCGATGTGTTTGCCGCCCACTTTGCCGGCCACAAACACGAACCGGAGGTTTCGTCACCCTCAACGCCGCAGCGCCTTTTTCAAATTCCATCGCTCCTCGGGCTTGAAACATGGACCGGAACACATGCGCCCGAATCCATGCGTACACACGGCTACTGGGCGGGCCGCCTCTCGGTCGACGAATCGCGACGCACATCCCTTCGCATTTGGCCGCGCGTCACGCAGGTTCACAAAGCATCGGGGCAGCGCGTACGCCTCATCCCCAATCACGCCGAGTTTGAACTCGACGACGACAACGCGTTCACCGTTGACCTCGGCCAGCGGCCCTCCCTTCCACCCGCAAGGTCGCTGCGATTCCCTTCCCTCCGAGGGGAACAAATCGCCAAAGCACAAAGTGTACACAAAGAAACCGCCTCGCCCGCGAGTGCAGCACCGCCCGCGTCGCCCAGCCCCGCGGTTGACAAAGGTACACATACGCCCAACGCGACCGATGCGCCCGACGACAACGACGATCCCGAACCGCCCGGCCTCGGCTACAGCGCGCGCTGGTACGTCCCCAACGAAGCAAAAGAACAACTCATCTTGGGTACACTTCGCCACGCGGGCGCTCCGGTGGTTGTGACCGCACCGCCCTTTTCAGGCAAAACAACAGTCCTCCAATGCATCGTCTCAAAGCTGCGAGCCGAACACACAGGCGGACGCGAAAAGTGCCTCGTGCTCCTCATCGATCTCGGTTCGGTCGGTGAGAGTACACTCGGCGACCCGCCCGCGTTTTTTCTCGAACTCGCTCACATGCTCGTCGACGGCTACGAACGCGGCCTTCGCGAAGCGGGTGAAGCCGTTCCCAACGACATCGACACATGGGTCGAGTACGCGTGGAAACGCCCCATCTCCCCCGAGGCGCGCCTCACCAACCTCGTTGAAAAACGGATCTTAGGCCGCGACCGCGATCGCTTGGTGCTCGCCGTCGATCGCGCCGATCGCTTCGTTGGCAAAGCCTGCGGCGATCCAATGGCTCGCATGCTTCGCCAATGGGTACGCACCGGATCCCTCGGTGACGAACTGTGGAGCCAATTTCGACTCGCCCTCGCCGTCGCCGGGTCCGCCCTTTACTTTTATGCGCCCGACGCCGTCTCCGAACTGTTTGCCAGTGCCACCCACGTTCGCATTGAGAGCTTCTCGCTCCCAGACGTACGCCGGCTTGCAGCGCTCTACGGCAGCCGATGGAGCGACGATGAACTTCGAAAGATCGTCGAACTCGCCGGAGGCCAACCCTACCTCTGCCGCATGATCCTCTTTCTGGAGCGCACAGGCGTATACAAGACCGATCTGCTCGACATCGATCGCTTGAAAACAGAACACTGCGCAACCCTCCTTCGCCAAGTGTGGCTTCGAGTCGCCGAACAGCCCGACCTTCGAAAGCCCCTCTGTCTGCTCCTGCGTGACCCCACCACAAAACTCTCCACCGACGAATATCACCGACTCTACCAAGCCGGACTCGTCCGCCGAGAATCAGGCGCATACCTCGTGCCCAACCAACTCGTCGCCAGCTACTTCAAAGAGCAGTGTTGAGACTCCACTCCACTCCACTCCACCGTTGACTCAACTGTGGAGTGTACAGACCCGTTCTCACCAACGCGATCACCCCATCGGAACCTGACGGGTAGACTCGATTCTTACCAAAGCGATCTACCCATTCAGGTGAGCACAACCCAAATTCAGACCCGTAACTTGTAAAGTATAAAAATGCCCCCTGCGCGCTCCTCGGTGCTGGGTGGCTGGTGTTTTTCGTCACGAGCAGCCCCGATCACGCGTCCGAGCGAGACCCGGAGCGGAACATACTCTGTGTATTTGAGCACCGGAAGCTACGCAATGACGCGTCAGCGGGGCGCGCAGTAGAAAAACACCAGCCACCCGGCGCACCTGCGGTGCTCCGCCCCCAAGCAGCTCGCTTCGCTCGCCGCGGGGGCGCCACCAAACGGCGCCGGTTGGAATTTCTTCGAAACGCAAAAATTCATTGTTCTTGCCATCACGACGCTTGCGCGCCGGCGACGAACTGCTCGACGCTCTGGAACAAGGCCTCTCGATCCTTGAGGGTCAGGAACGTGTGGTCTGCGTCGGGGTAATACTTCACCGTGATCTGGTGGCGGCCGGGGAGCGATGGGAATATGTCATCGAACTGGCCCGGATAGTTAAACCCAGACCAGCCGCCGGTGTACACGAACAGGAAGCGGACACCGCGATCCAACATTCGCTCGATGTCCGCGCGCGCGGACTGGACAGGGGGCCAGCTCTGGTAAAACAGCCCAACGCGCGAATCGCCAGCCTCCCCGGTGGAGCGATCTTCCTTTGGCGGCGTCGAGTCTCCCGACAGGATCGAGCCGAGTCTTACGGCTCCCTGCGTCGCCAGTCGGCGCCCGAGCGAGAGCAGGCCCTGCGGACGTCGGGCGGTCACCGCCACGCGGCGGGCCTGGGAAATCAGGGTGGGATAGACATAGCCATCCAGGAGGCACACGCCCTCGACGCGAGGGTCGGCGAGCCCGACCCGATGGGCGTGGACGGCGCCCGCGCACAGGCCGCCCACCATAAAGGTGCGCGCCCCGTACCGCTCGGCGAGGTGGTTCATGGCCTCTCGACAGGCGTCCACCGCTTGCCCTTCCACCGGCGCGGAGCCGCCGCGCGCAGGGCTGTCGCCGATGCCCGGGAGGTCGAGCCGGAGCACGCGAGAGCCGCGCGCCGCGAGCCTTCGAGCGAGATCTACACTCAACCGGAAAGGCCCGATCCGGTGGACAAGCCCCGCGTTCAGAATCACGAGGAAGGGGTTCCCCGCGGCAGGAGCGTCGACGGTCCCGGGGTCGCCGGGGGGCAAGGTGACAATGCCCAAAGCGCCTCCCTCGCCGAATAGGTGGACGCGCTCGGTGACGCTCATGAGGCCCTCCGCACAAGGTAGTCTGTGATGGTGCGGACCGCGTCGGCCGGCAGGAGCAGCGTCTCGATCTCGGAAGCAGCGGACCACCGGCCATCGGATTCGGTGGTGTGCACTTCCACTTCGAGCTTGCGGTTTCGGAGCCTCTCCGAGAACTCGGCAAACTCCGGCGAGGATGAGGAGCGGATCAGGCAAACGCGCGCCTTGGGGATGTGGATCAGACTGTCCAGGTGAATCCCTTCGATCTCCGCCGGGAGGTCGGCGCCGAAGTCGAAGCCGACGATCTCCGCCGGCCGGGAGGCGCGCTGTCCTTCGCGAAAGTAGCGCTTCGGATCGGAGAGGAGTTCCACGTGGAGGTGTCTGAGTTCCGAGAGGTAGCCGGCGCCGTCCGGTACCGGATCCCATAGGACCAGGCACGAAGGCCGAATCTGCCCAGCCGCAAGCGTCGCGAGGGTTCCGCCGAAACGCAGCCCCAAAAGGGATACCTTGCGTACACCGGTCACGTCGCGAAGCTCCTGCGCCGCAGAAGCCACGTCCTCCTTCCACCGCGCGAGCGTGGCAGAGGCCAGATCGCCCGCCGAGTCGCCCACGCCGAACCAGTCGAACCGAAAGCAGTGGAAGCCGGCGCGGGACAGGGAGATCGCCACTTGACGGAAGGCCCAGTGTGCCCGGACATGCTCCTGGCCAACCGGCGGGCAGAGGAGAACCCCGTGATCCCTCGCCGCGCTCTCAGGCTCGTGGAGCGACCCGAAGAGCGGGCTGTCCGAGGGCCCAAAAAACATGGGAATCATGGCGCCTAAGCGACTCCTATGGGGTTCGTTGCGGAATCGCAAGGCACATCTCGAAGGGGCGACCGAAAGTTTTTCGGGACGCGCGGGGGCACGCAGTGCTACCTTCCCAGGTCCACCCGTGTCGCTCGCAACCAAGGCTGCAGGAGGGTTTCTCTGGGCCTCCGCGGCCACCATCGGGGCACGGGTTTTCACCATCCTCTCAACGTTCGTGCTGACGCGGTACCTTGCGCCGGCCGTGCAGGGCGAGGTGAACCTGGCCTACGTGCTTGTGGCAACGGGCGGAGCGGTGAGCACGCTCGGGGTCGCGCAGTTCATCGCCGCTCACCCGAAAGAGGGTCGCGACACGGCGTTCCACGGGACGTTCCTCGTGCTGCTTGTGGGAGGGGTGGTATGTTTGGGATGCATTTTGAGCGCGGAGCCCGTCGGCCTGTTGCTGAACGTGCCCGGAATGGCGCGCTACGTCCCTGGGATGGTCATCGCGCACTACCTGGAGCGCTGCGGTTGGGTGCCCCGGGCGCTGCTCGTGCGGGAGATGCGGTTCCGGCTCGCGGGGCTGCGCGTTGCCCTCGGGGAGCTGAGCTTCGCGGTGTCCAGCGTCGCGTTCGCGCACGCCGGCTTTGGCGGAGACGCGATCGTGGGGGGCAACATCGTGCGGAGCGTGGTCGGTCTCGGCTTTTTGGTGGTCGTGATCGATCGGCGCGACTACCTCTTGCCGTGCCGCCTCTCGCTCGCGACAATGCGCAAGATCCTGGAGTTCGGACTGCCGATCACGATCGCGGGGCTGTTCGCCATGGGGGCCGCGACCTGGGACAACAGCTTCATAGGGTATCGTTTCGGAGAGGCGACCGTTGGGATCTACAACCAGGCCTACCGGCTCGCGGATCTACCTACCTCGGCGATCGGCGACCACGTTAATGATGTGCTCGTCCCCACGTTCGCGCGCACTCCGGACATGGCCTCGACTCACCGCGGATTCTTCCGTGCCGCCTCGCTCATGGCGCTGGTGGTCTTTCCCATGGCGCTCGGAATGGGCGCCGTTGCGCCGACGATGGTGGAGACGTTTTACCCCGAAAGCTACTCCGGGGTTGGGCCTCTCCTCATCGTCCTCGCGGTCCTCAGCATCCCGCGTTCGATCGGGAGACTCGCTGGTGCGCTCGTGCAGGTGTTGGGCCGGACGCGGGTCTTCGTCGCGGTCGAACTCACGCGCGTCGTCTGTGTACTCGGCTTCATGGCGGCGCTCGCCCGCTTCGGTGCGGTGTGGTCGGCCGGCGGCGTCATTGCCGGCTATTTCGTTGCGCTGTGCCTCACACTCGCCGCGCTCGGGCCTTTCGGGATTCGCCTCGCGGCCGTGGGCGCCGCACTGTGGCGGCCGCTCCTCGCCTGCGCTCCGATGGTGGGGCTCGTGCTCGCAGTGAGGTACGGAGTCTCCACACTGGTCTTTCGCGCGGGTTTCCGGCTCGTTCTGGAACTCATGGCGGGCGCGCTCGGGTATGTGGGCGGGGCGTTCTTGTTCGCACCGCGGGAGTCGCGGGACATGATAGGCCTCGCGAAGAGCCTCCTCCGGCGCGACGAGTCCACACCGGCGTCGAAGCCAACAGGCGCGTGAGCCACAAGCTCAGCCCCGCGGGGTCAACTGCGCGGCGATCTGCTCGAGCGATCGCAGGAGAAGATCCCGCGGAGTCACATGGAATCCGGTCTGTGCATGAATCCGCGCCACGACCATCATCGAGAGCAGCGAGTGGCCGCCGAGATCGAAGAAGTTGTCCGTGGCCGCGATGAGGTCGGTGCCGAGCACCTCGCTCCAGATCCGCGCCAACGCTTTCTCGCCGGGCGTCTCCGGGCGGCGCGCTTTCGGGGAGGGACCGGCCCCTGTGGGCGCTGGGAGTTCCCGGCGAGCAAGCTTGCCCGCGGGCGTCAGCGGGAGGGCGGTGAGTTCGACCACGTGCTGCGGGATCATGTATTCAGGGAGCTTCTTCCTCAGGTGCTTGCGCACGTCACTGGCCGTGATCGACTGACCGCTCCGGGGCACGAGGTAGGCCGCGAGTCTCGCGTCTCCGGGGCGATCTTCACGCACGATCACCGCGCACCGGCTTACGGCGGCGTGCTCCGAAAGCACGGCCTCGATCTCCCCGGGCTCGATGCGGTGGCCGCGGATCTTGAGCTGCTCATCCAGCCGCCGGTGGTAGAGGAGCGATCCATCGGCGCGCAGGCTCACCAGGTCGCCCGTCCGGTACATGCGCGCGTCGCCCCCGCGAAAAGGATCGGGCATAAAGCGCTCCGCAGTCAGATCCGTACGCCCGAGGTAACCGAGGCTCACGCCTTGACCTCCGATGAAGAGTTCGCCCCGCACACCGACAGGCACAGGTTCGCCACGGCCATCAAGTACGTAGACGAACGTGTTGTCGATGGGCCGACCGATGGTCACCCGCGGATCTTCGGTGGTGATCTCGGCGCACGTCGACCAGATGGTCGTCTCCGTCGGCCCGTACATGTTCCAGACGCGGCCGCCGAGCATCAGGAGCGGCGCGACCAGCTCGGAAGGGAGCGCTTCGCCCCCGCATAGCACCTTGAAGTCGCCGCTCGGGCGAAATTCTGCCCCCAATAGGAGCCGCCATGTCGCCGGGGTTGCCTGGAGCGCGGTCGCGCCGGAACTCTCCAGGAGGACTCGCAGCTCGCGGCCGTCCGCCGCCGTCTCCGCCGAGGCGATCACCAACTTCGCACCGGTCGTGAGGGGCAGGAAGATCTCCAGTCCGGCGATGTCGAAGGACAGCGTGGTGACGGCCACGAGCGTGTCTGTCTCTCCGAGTCCGGGCTCTCGGGCCATCGAAGAGAGGAAGTTGACAAGCGCCCGGTGGGGCACAATCACGCCCTTGGGCCGGCCGGTGGAGCCGGAGGTGTAAAGGACATAGGCGCGCTCTTCTCCGCCCGCACGCCTCGGGAGATTGCCACTCTCGCCGTCCGCGAGCGCGTCCGCTTCGGCGTCAAGCGCGACTGTGCGCGCGTCGTGCCTGGGCAGGGACGCCGTGAGCACCTCGTCGGTGACGAGCAACTCCACCCCCGCATCCCGGAGCATGAAGGCCAGTCGCTCCGCGGGGTAGCCTGGATCGAGCGGAACATAGGCGGCGCCCGCCTTCAGGATGCCGAGCAAACCCACCACCATGAGGGGCGAGCGCTCCACGCACAGACCGACGAGGGCTCCAGGGCCGGCTCCCAGCGCGATCAGGCGGCGCGCGAGCCGATTGGCCTGCTCGTTCAGGACGCGGTAGGAGATCTCCTGCCCATCGAACACCACTGCTGTCTTCTCGGGCGTCTTCTCAACCTGCGCCTCGAACAGCTCGTGGACGGCGCGGTCCGCAGGAAAGGCTCGCTCGGTCGTGTTCCACCCAAAGAGGAGCGTGTCGCGCTCGCCCGGCGAAAGGATCGAGAGCGCCCCGATGACGCGCCCCGCATCGGTTACGATGCTCTCCAGGAGCACCTGAAAGTGGCCTATCATCCTCGCTATGGTCGCCGCGTCGAATAGGTCCGTGCTGTACCCCAGTGTGCCCCGGAGCCCGTCCTCTGTCTCGGACAGCGATAACGACAGATCGAACTTCTCCGCAACCTGCTCGATGTGGGCCGCGCCGAGCGTCAGCGCGCCGGCAGACCGCGCCGACTGCACCGGGCTTTGCAGCACCAGCATCACCTGAAACAGGGGTGATCGGCTCAGATCTCGCGTCGGCGAGAGTTCCACGACCAGCTTCTCGAAGGGCACCTCTTGGTGGGAATAGGCGCTGAGCGTTACCTCCCGCACGCGCCGCAGCACCTCGAGAAATGTCGGGTCGCCCGAGAGATCGGTGCGCAGCACCAGCGTGTGGATGAACAAGCCGACGAGTCCCTCGGTCTCCACAGAGGTGCGGCCCGCGATGGGAGAGCCTACCACGATGTCGTCCTGCCCGGTGTACCGCGCGAGGAGCACCCCGAAGGCCGCGAGCAGGGTCATGAAGAGGGTGACGCCTTCGCGGCGGCCGAGGGCGTTGAGGCCCGCTGTCAGCTCGCGCGAGATCGCCACTTTCAGGACGGCTCCTCGGTACGTTTGCTGGGCCGGTCGGGGTCTGTCTGTCTGAATCTCCAGAGCCGGGGGCACCCCCGCGAGCTGCTTTTTCCAGTAGTCGAGCTGGGCCCGAAGGACATCACCCAAGAGCCGCTCCCGCTGCCACACCGCGTGATCGGCAACCTGGATGTCGAGCGGCGGCAAGGACGGGGGCGGTTGGTCAGTCGAAAAGGCTTCGTAGAGAGCCCATAGTTCGCGGGTCAGCACGCCGAGCGAAAAGCCGTCTGCAATGATGTGGTGGAACGTCCACAAGAGCACGTGCTCTTCGGCAGAGAGCCGCAGCAGCGTCGAGCGAGACAGCGGCCCGGCCGAAAGGTCAAACGGCCGCGAGGCTTCGTCTCTCAGGAGCCTCGTGACCTCCAGCTCGCGCAGGGCGGCGGGGTGCGATTCGAGGTCGATGACAGGCAGCGACCCGTGGAGCACACGGGCGATCTCTTGCCGCGGTACCCCTTCACTCTCAGGAAAGGTGGTGCGCAGCGATTCGTGGCGGTCGGTGAGAGCAGAGAGGCTCCTTTCAAGCGCGCTCACAGAAAGCGGCCCGGAGACGCGTACGGACAGCGGGATGTTGTATACAGCGCTGTTCGGTTCGAGCTTGTCGAGGAACCACAAGCGCTGCTGCGCAAAGGACAGCGGCAGCGCTCCGTCACGCGGAACCCTCGGGATCGTGGTGGACTTCGCTCGCCCGCTCGGGTCCAGAAGGGCTTCAATCACGCGGGCGAGATCGGCCAGTCTCGGCGCCTCGAACAGGGCCTGCAGACTCAGATCGACGCCGAAAGTTTGGTTGACCCTCCCGACGACACGCATGGCGCCGAGCGAGTTCCCCCCGAGTTTGACGAAGTCGTCGTGGACTTGGACCTTCACTCCTGGCAGGATGTCTTCCCAGATCTGGACCAGCGCGGCTTCGACCGGGCTTCCGGGCGCCGCGACGGACGAAGTCTCACTGGCATCCGCAGCGGGTGCGGGCAGGGCGCGGGCGTTCACCTTGCCACGCGACGTGCGGGGCAGCTCATTGAGGAGCACGATCGTGCGCGGGACTTGCGTGCGTGGGAGCCGAGTCTCCAGGTGGACCCGAAGACGGGCCGTGATCGCCTGGTCCGACTGCGCACGGCCGGAGGGCGTGGGGACCACCCAGGCCACGAGCTGCTTCGCTCCGCCGGCGCCCTCGAATAGACGCACGACGCAATCGCGCACATCGGGGTGCTCTCCGAGTGTCGCCTCAATGCTTCCCGGCTCAATTCGGAGCCCGTGGAGCTTGATCTGGTCATCGATGCGGCCGACGAGTTCGATGCTTCCATCGGCGAGCCTCCGCCCGCGATCTCCTGTGCGGTAGAGCCGCGCTCCCGACATGCTTGAAAACGGGTCCGGTGCGAAGCTCTCCTGCGTCCGCTCGGGCTGATTCAGATAGCCGCGGGAAAGGCACTCTCCGCCGACGAAGAGTTCGCCGATCACGCCGTCCGGCACGAGCCGTCGCCGCGCGTCGAGAAGGTGAATGCGGCAGTTGGCAACGGGCCGACCGATATTTCGAGTTCCGGCCACGCGAACCAGGCGAGAGGCCCGCCGTTCGAGCAGTGTCGATTGACTGCAATAGATGGTCGCCTCGGTGGGCCCGTACAGGTTCAGCACCTTCTCCAGAGAGGGGCAGAGCGTGAGCCGATCGAGCAGCGCCTCCGACGGCGCCTCCGCGCCGAGGTTCACCACACGCACCGACGCGGGGAGTTCGAAGTCATCGAGCAAAGCGGCGAGCACCGAGGGCGTGGCTCCAAGGAATGTGAGAGCACTCGCATGCACCGAGCGCGGGAGCGCGCCGAGGGACTCGAGGAGGACAACGCTGCCGCCGACGGCCCAAGGACAGAAGATCTGATGGACGCTTGGATCGAAGCAGATGGAGAGTGTGAACGGAGAATACGCGAAATCGCGCGGCTCAAGCAGGGAGCCTGTGGTATACCGAATCACGTTCACCGCGCTCCGGTGCTCGACGCCAACGAGCTTGGGGCGCCCGGTTGAGCCCGACGTATAGATCGCATAGGCGAGGTTCTCGGGGGTGGCGCGGCAGGGCGGGGCTTCCCGGCTCTGCGCGAGGATCGTCGCGGCGTCGGCCTCCGGGTCGACCCGCAGCACCTCTGAACCGGTCACCTCGTCCCACGAAGCGTGCCGGCCAATCAGGACCGCCGCGCCCGACTCGACAAGCTTGAATTCGCGCTGTGCTGGTGGGTCGTCGGGATCCAGAGGCACATAGGCTCCACCTGCCTTGAGGACGGCGAGGACGGCGACGAGCAGCGGAGCACCTCGATCCAGGCCGATCGCGACGCGCACCTCGGGCCCGACACCCAGATGCTGGAGGTGGTGCGCGAGCTGGCTCGCCCGGGCGTCGAGTTCCCGATAGGAGAGGCTCTCTTCCTCGATTCGCAGGGCAATCCGATCCGGCGTGCGCGCAGCCTGGGCCGTGAAGAGGTCGTGAAGGCGACAGGGGGCCTCGCCGGTGTCCGCGCCCCGGCCGGCGGCGCGCAGCAATGCCTGCTGTTCACTCTCGCCGAGGAGCGGCAGGTCGGCCACCCGGCGCGCCGGATCCTCTGCGAGACCGAGCAACAACGTCTTCCAGTGGGAACCCATCCGCGCGATCATCGCGTCATCGAACCGCGCCCGATCCCCCGACACGCGGAGCTGTAACCTCTTTCCCCCGTACGCCAGGCCGACCAGCACCTCGTCCCCTCGCTCGATGAGCTGAATCTCTCGGCGGGCCCGACTGCCGGGCGGCGTGATCGCGGCATCGCCGTGGGAGCGATCTTCGATGACCAACAGGCTCTCAAAGAGCGGACTCCCCCGCTCTACCTCGCTCCACCCCTGGATGTCCTTGAGCGCGCTGTGCTCGTGGGGGCGAATCGCCACCCATGTGGCGCGCACTTCCCGCAACCAGTCCAGCACTGGACGATCGGGGTCAACCCGTACCCGCATTGGGACCGTGTTGATCAGGAGGCCGATCATCTGGGCGATCCCGGGCACGGGCGCGTACCGGCAGGCTCTCGTGGCCCCGAACACCACGTCTTCCCCTCCGCCATAGCGCTCGATCAGCGCAGCCCAGGCGGCCTGCACCAGCGTCCCCAGCGTCAGCGCGTGCTTCGACGCAAATGCCACGAGAGCGCTCGTCTCCTCCTCGGAGAGCAGGGTCTCGTGCGTCGGACGTCCGTTGCCGTCCGCGGCCCCGTTAGGCGATGTCTGCGGGGCGACGGGTAGGGGCGTGGGCGCGCTGAAACCCCGGAGGTGCTCCTGCCAGAAGTCCTTCGAGCCCTCCGCGTCCCTGCCTTCGAGCCAGCGCAGGAGATCGCGAAACGGAGCGACGGGCGGTCGCTCGGGCTCCCGGCCCTCCCTCCGGGCGTCGTAGGTCGCAAACACCTCTTCGAGCAGGAGACGCTGTGAGCGACCGTCGAGGAGTGCGTGGTGATAGGTCCAGAGAAACAGGTGATCCGCGGGACCGAGCTGGATCATTGTGAAGCGCAGCGGCGGCGCCTCGCCCAGATTGAAGCCGCGCCGACGGTCTTCAGCGAGGAGCGCTCGAAAGCGCGCATCTTGCTCCTCCACAGCCAGCCCTTCCCAGCTCTCCAAGGCCCAGGAGGGGGTTGCCGTCTCGTGGACCCGCTGGACGAGGCCGCTCTCGCCGTCCAGGTGAAACGTCGTCCGAAGGGTGTCATGCCGCACCTGGAGCCGACGAAATGCCTCCTGGAATGCCGGGAGATCCAGCGTCTCGTGCAGCCTGACCGTGAATTGCTGCACGTAAACGCCTGATCGAGGAGCGCGGAGGCTATGAAACACCATGCCTTGTTGGAGAGGCGTGAGCGGGAAAGATTCGGGAGGGGCCTGCACGGCAAAAGCGGATGCGCTTACCAGATCGCGCGCTCGAAAGGTACTGAAAACCGTAGACAGACAGTTTTGCTTCGTATACAGTCGCGGATCGATAGGCCGAGCCGGTGCTTGACGGAGCCCCTCAGCCAGAGCGGACAAGAATGGAAGCCAGTGTTCGAAGGTTCGATTTCGTGTCCAACAAGTACGCGCAAATTGGGGAGCCGCTCAACCTCAGGGGGCGCTCGCGTGCGTGGTTCGCGTCGATCTTCGAGCGCCAACGGTTGCCCGCGCGCTCGGTTGG
Source organism: Polyangiaceae bacterium (assembly GCA_016712345.1). Lineage (GTDB taxonomy): Bacteria > Myxococcota_A > Polyangia > Polyangiales > Polyangiaceae > JADJRH01. The sequence goes on along the minus strand of JADJRH010000001.1, from coordinate 3,313,300 downwards.
CCTCGTGCTCGGCGCCACACCGTGGATCGGTGAAATGCTTCGGAGCGCGCTGGACCACGCGACCTTAATCGACATCAACCCCGCCATGCTGGAGACAGCGCGGGCCGAACTTTCGTCTTACGGCAACGAGGCGAAGGGGACTCTGGAGCTGGTCGAAGCCAACTGGCTCGAAATGCCACTGCTGCGCGCGCCAATCGCCGTTGCGGTCGGAGACAACTCGTTCTCGTTTGTCCGCTATCCGGAGGGATGGCGAAAGCTCTGCGCCGAACTCGCCGACCGAATGCACCCTGGGGCGCCGCTCGTCGCGCGGTTCCTTACCATACCGGCGCGCAGACCGACGATCGACGAGATCCTCAAACGGTGGCTCGGCGCGACGGAGATCAACTACACGGCGGTTCGCACGGCGATGTTGTTCGCAAGGGCCGACGAGGAGACATACGAACTCCATCCCGCGCGCGCCGTCGCGATGTTCGACGAGCACAGGGCCGAGTTCGCTAGGTTGTTCGAGACGTGCCCTTGTACGCCGGACAACGATCTGCTCGCTATCGAGCGCTGGCGAGGGTCGCAAGCGGTATTCTATGCACCGCCGCTCGCGCAGATCTTGGACACCCTGGGAGGCCGCTTTCGCGTCACGGATGTCCATTTCGGGCCCTTCGACATGGCGGAGTGTTTTCCCCTGATCGTGGCGACATGCGCACCCAGGTAGGCATCGTCGGCGCCGGACCCGCCGGGCTAATGCTGGGCCAGCTCCTGCACCTCCGCGGGATCGACTCCGTCATCGTGGAGAAGCGCGGCCGAGACTATGTGATCGATCGCGTGCGAGCCGGGGTGCTCGAGCCGGGGACGGTAGACTTGCTCACGGCGAGCGGCGTCGGCGACAGGCTCGCCGTTGAGGGCCTGCGTCGGGGCGGTGTCCACTTCAATTTCGCGGGCGCTCGCCACCGGATCGACCTCGTCGCTCTCGCGGGCAGTCCCATTACCATCTACGGACAGAACGAAGTTCTCAAGGATCTGATCGACGCTCGAATCGCCACGGATCGCCCGCTCGTGTTCGAGGCTGAGGAGGTACGCATCGAGGATCTGGAGTCGAGCACGCCCAAGCTGCGGTTCCAAGCCCAAGCCGGCGAACCGCGCGAGATCGTCTGTGACTTCATTGCCGGCTGCGACGGATTTCACGGCGTCTGCCGCGCAACGATCCCGCCCGGTGCCGTGACCACTCACGAGCGCGTCTATCCGTTCTCCTGGCTCGGCATCCTAGCGGAGGCGACTCCGGCCTCGGAAGAACTGATCTACGCGTATCACGAGCGCGGCTTCGCGCTGCACAACCAGAGGTCTCCGACTCTCATCCGGGCCCACGTGCAGTGTCCGCCGGACGACGATCTCTCCGCCTGGCCGGACGAGCGCGTCTGGTCCGAACTGAGGACGCGCACCGCCACTGCCTCCGGGTGGAGGCCGAACGAGGGGCCGATCCTCAAGAAAAGCCTCGCCGCAATGCGCGGGTTCGTGACCGAGCCTATGCGCTATCGTCGCCTGTTCCTCGCCGGCGACAGCGCCCACATCTTTCCTCCGAGCGGCGCCAAGGGGCTCAACATGGCCATCGCCGACGCGCAAGTGCTCGCCGACGCGATCGCCGAGCACTATGCTTCGGCGAGCGACGGTGCACTTGATTTGTATTCTGACACGTGCCTCCGGCGCGTGTGGAACGTCCAGCAGTTCGCCTGCTGGATGACCCAAATGCTGCATCGATTCGACCCCAACGACGAATTCGAGCACCGCACCAGGCTATCGGAACTCGAACACCTCATGACTTGTCGTGAAGCGAGCACGAGCTTCGCGAGGCGCTATCTGGGGTTGTCCCCGATCAGCCACGACGAATGAGCGAAGGCCCGATCTCGGCGATCGAAGCGCACCCGAGCAGAATCATCGCGAGCCGCAGCTCTTCCGCGAGCTGCTCGATCACCGCGTGCACTCCGCGCTCGCCTTCAGCCGCGAGTCCCCACACGTGTGGGCGACCGATGAGGACCGCACGAGCGCCGAGCGCGAGCGCCTTCACCACATCGATCCCTCGCCGGATCCCGCCGTCGAGATAGATCTCACACCGCCCGGCCACCGTGCCCGCAACCTCTTCGATCACATCGATCGTCGCGGGCGTGGAGTCGAGCTGCCGCCCCCCATGGTTCGAGACGATGATGGCATCCGCCCCGGCCGCGACCGCGCACTCGGCGTCTTCCGGGGTGAGCACGCCCTTGACCACGATCGGCAGCCGGCTGATCGAACGCAGCCACCCAACGACGTCCCATGTGATCGAAGCATCGAACGCCGTCGCCGCATGTCGGGCGATCGCTGAAGATCGAGCCTCGGAGCGCATGAACGTCTCCGCCCTGGGAATGTTTGCGGGCTCGTATCCTTCAGGGATGGAGAAGGCATTGCGAAGATCGCGCTCGCGCAGCCCGAGCCGCGGGGCGTCCACCGTTAGGACAAGCGCGCCGTAACCAGCCGCCTCCGCGCGGGAGACCATCTCTTGGTGATCGAGCGTTCTCGGAATACATACAGTTGCATCCACGGCCGCGGCGCGCCCGCAGCCCCGGCGATCTCTTCGATCGGGTATGAAGCCAGCGTGCTGACCACAAAGACCGTCCTCGATTGATGCGCTGCACGAGCTGTCGCCAGTTCGCCGTCGGGATGCGCGAGGCGCAGGTGACCGATCGGCGCCAGCAGGATCGGCAGGGCGACAGGCTCGCGCAGCAGCGTCGCTTCCGTCTTCGGCTCCACGACCCCGCGAAGCACACGGGGCCGCAGCGTGAAGCCGCCGAATGCCGATCGATTGGCGCGCAGCGTCGTCTCGTCTCCGCTCCCGCCGGCGAAGTAATCCGCGACGGCATGTGGAAGCTTCGCCCGTGCGAGGCGCTCGATCTCATCCATATTCGCCACGAACATCCGATCAGCCTGCCTCCGGGCGACGACGAGCGATCTCCCTGTCGGCCGCCTGAAACAGGGCCTTCACATTGTCACTGCCGAACCCGACGGCGCCGTCGCGCTGGATCAGCTCCAGAAAGAACGTAGGCCGGGCGTGAATAGGCCGGGTGAAGATCTGATAGAGGAGCCCAAAAGCATCGCGATCGACCATGATATCGAGTTCACGCAGCGTGGGAAGTTGGCCCAGAACCCCCGGCACGCGCGCCTCCAGGCCGTCGTGGTAGCCGTCCGGTGCGCGCAGAAACCGCACCCCGGCTCGCCGCAACGCTCGTATGCAGTGGACGATGTCCGTGGTGCAGAGCGCAACGTGCTGGACTCCAGGGCCGCTGTTGTAGTGCAGGAACTCGCGGAGATGGTCCGGCACCTTCTTCTGCACCGGTTCGATGAGGACGAGCTTGACCGCTCCGTCCGCCGTGCCCACAACCCTGGAGTTCATCGCACTCGTCTCCGTGCGAAGGTTCTGATCGTAGAGCGGGACGAGCCCGAACGCGTCGGCATAGGACGCGACCGTGGCGCGGAGGGTCTCTTCTGAGCCGCAGATGGCGATGTGATCGATCCCCTTGAGCGGAAGCGGGCTTGCGTCGGGCTCGGGGGCGAGGTGAGTCTCCTCCGGCGCCGCGATCGGGGCACCGTCGGGCCGCTCGACGAGCGAGTGCACCACGTCTCCCATAGCGCTCACGCAGGCTTCAATCGTCCGCGAGGAGCCTCTCTGGACCACAGAGGGCTCGCGCACGGACCGGGCACCGGCCGCGATGGCCCGCTGGTAACTCTCTTCCACGTCCCGCACGCGAAAGGCGACGTCGCGCACGCCGTCCCCGTGCCGGTCGACAAAGCGCTTGCTCGGATGCTCCGCTTCGAGCCCCGTCGTAAGTACGAGGTGAATCGCGCCCGCGCCCATCACGATCGAGACCTGGTCGCGCACGGCGACCTCCGGTCCTGTGTAGCGGAGCGGCCGGAGGCCCAGCGTGGCCGCATAGAAGTGCGCTGTCAGCCTCGCGTCGGCCACGAAAAATTCGAGGTGGTCGATTCCTAGGATCATCGGATCGATCTCGACCTGGTTATCGCGGCCGGTTTCGGCCAAAACGCCCTGTACGGCTCCGCCCCAAAAGCCAAGTCCAAGTGGAAGGTGGCCAAAGCCCTATTCCAGTCAACAACCACTCTACCCACTGAGGCTCCAAATGAACACGTCAAAGAGGCCGAGTTAGACCTCGGGGTGCTTGTTTTCTCCACAACCAAGCGAGTGTATTCCGAATGTGAGTCTGTCGTCAACTGCAAAAAAAGTTACGTTCCATTCCGCACAGTTGAGTCGCCTTGCAGGCTCATTTTTCGAATTGCGTCCATTTCGCGCACCACCCCAAACGACCCTGATAGTGCGCCCGGCACTCGGTCGACGGGTCGAGCGCGCCTGCATTCGGGCTTGTACCAACGAATCATAAACCCTCCTTCAACTCCGCCCGCACAAATATTTTTATCAAAAACCATTACCAGCCAGAATCAGCTTTCGATGACCTGCCGTCATGACAGCTCCGTTTGACCAGTCCGTCTACCTTCGTGCGCCGGTGATCTCTAAAGAAGACACTCGCGCCTTGGACAATGAGGCAGACCGCATTTGGGATGGCTTCAAAATGGTTCTTCAAGGCTTCTCCATGTTGCCCCTCGCTCGACATCCAAAAGCCCAGCGCGCTGCCGAATTAGATGCTCAACTCTTCGGTCAAGGGATGGAGTTTCTCAAGGCCGACTTCTCTACCCAAAGCATCAATATGAGTGCCATTCTCCTGCGCATCGAGCAAGACAACCTCCAGCCCGACATTGACGACCTCGTTGGGCCTGACTTTCTCCAAGCCGCAAACGAAATCCAACCCCGATATGAGGCCATGGTCAGTGAGCGGCTCCGTCGTGACAAGGCCACCGGCCAAAACTTCCTCGACACGACCCGCGGCCTCCAGGCGGCGATTGTCAATTACGCCACCAAACTGGTCGGCTGGGCCGATGAAGATGACGCTGAAGCCATGGAGGCCGTCCGCATTGCCCTCCTCCCCATTGCCAACGCCCGCGCCGCCAATACCCGCGCCACGTACGAAAGCCCGGACGCTCCCGCCGAGCCTGTTGCCGATGGGCAACCGGCTGCGCCCCCCAAATAGACCTAACCGCTGGCCAGAACGAGCTGCGGCAACTCACCGTTGCTGGATGGAATGACCACCCATTGCCGCGAAGAGCGATAGGCTTCAGCACCCCCAACCCAAAGCGAAGCGCCGCCCCACTTTGATAATCCGTGTTGCAGCAGCGCAACTGTACAAAAAAAGCCGGCCGAGGAACTCCGCCCGCGGAAAAACACTGCTAACCATGCGAACGAAGCGCTTCGCGGATCTCCAAAACACGGGATTCATGGGTAGGATTGTCTTGAATATCCGCAAACGGAAGGCAATCCAGCGCGTCTAACCCGTCAACGTCCTTCGCGCGTGGATCAGCCCCGTAGGCAAGCAAAAGCTTCACCATTTCAACGTGCAGCCCGCGCACCGCCAAACCCAACGCTGTCATTGCGCCTGGGCCACCCCATTGGTTGATGGTTTTGGCCGCACCACACAGCAGCAGTGTTCGCGCTATCTCCACCGACCCTTTTTCGGCGCAGGCGCGCAGGGGAGACACGCCTTCGTCGTTTTCAACATTCGGGTCGGCGCCTGCCGCCAAGACCATTCGCACAACATCGGCCCGGTTGGTACCCACCGCATCGAGCAGTGGATCTCCTTCCTTGTCTACCTCCCAACCTTTGACTTTTGCCCCGTACCTCAGAAGTAAAACCAACAAGTCAATGGGGCCTTCCGGCTCGCCTTCGTAAGGGTCGATGGCATCCAAGGCTTCCAGTTCAGCAATGGCCGCATGCAATGGCGGAAGATCCCCACCGTTACCATAGCGCGACCTACCCGGCTCGTTTGGATTTGCCCCCGCGACAAGCAAGGCCGCCGCGCGATCCACATCGCGCGTCTGAATGGCATGGACCAACTCGTTGGATAGTTCCGACATCGTTCGCTACTTTCCCGCCATGGGATGACCCTTGGCGCAGTTCACAAGCCTTAGAGCCTCGCATTTGCGAATGCCATTCTCTTCTTGTTCAATCGCCGTTGCGTGTCCGGGATCGGGCTTGCCCCCAAAGCACTTTTCCTGGATGACCTTTCGCGCGTCTCGGCACGCCTGACGTTGCTGAATGGCGAGCACAATCGCGGAGCAGGGAATTCTCGCAAACTTCGGTTTGGCTGGGTCACCGCATACCGCGGCGTACCCACCTTTGCACAAGTTTTTCTTTATATTCTCGAGTCGATCCAATTCGTCATCGGTGCAGGTTTGATTGGGATATCGGTGTGCAATTGGCACGGCGGTGGTGATGGGCATCGCGGTCGTTACCGGCACGCTGGTAGGAGCCACCGTGGCCATGGGCATTGCCGTTATCACCGGTTCGGCCGGTGAATCAATCACTGTGGGTGGTTTGGGCTTGGCGCGCCCTTTATCCACAATCACGTGAACGTACACGGTATTATAAAGCGCATACCCAACGCCGATCAGCACCATCACTTCCATCAGTTGAATGGCTTGCGTCTGACCAAGCAGTGCTCTCGAATGGGGCGCGACACGGATACGGTCAAACCCCTTGTGTTGCCGCAGCGCCGGCCCGGATTATTCATGAGGCGATTGCGCGAAGGGCCCAATCCGCAGCGAAAAGGCCGCACCCCCGCACGGAAGGCCGAAGCGTACTATCGTACGCTGAGCGCCTGAGTACGGAGGTACGGCCTTTGCAGCGCGGATTCGGACCCTCTCGCGCGGAGTCCTCGTGAATAATCCGGGCCAGAGCTTCGAGCGGTGTACGCATCCCGCGGAGCGCGTCAGCCATACACCCTTCTACCTCGGGGATATTCAGCGTGGAGTTGATGAGCATCACCTCATCTACCCATGCTTCCCGATTGTCTTCGGCCACATGCAGAGTATAAGTCAGATCAAAGTTGACTTTGGTGAGCGGCGTTGGGCCTTTTTTTCCACATTCGTGAAGCCGCTCTACCACCCCATCGGGCAACTTGCCATTGGCGGGCCAGGTGCTGCCTCCACACCCTCCCAAAGCCGCGAAGAAGGTGTACGCCACGAGAATGGTGAACCCCAGCGCCAAAAGGGGGTTTGACCTGTTTTCCTTCTCTCGTGGGTGGCCCTGACAAGTCATTCCGAGAAAACCTCCACCCCCCAAATAGACCTAACCGTTGGCCAGAACGAGCTGCGGCAACTCACCGTTACTGGATGGAATGACCACCCATTGCCGCGAAGAGCGATAGGCTTCAGCACCCCCAACCCAAAGCGAAGCGCCACCCCACTTTGACAATCCGCGTTGCAGCAGCGCAACTCCCATGTCGGACAGTTTATAGCGAGCCATTTTCATGACGTTGTCAGGTTGATATGGCTCCGCCACCAGCGCACCACATTGCGCCCACCGGTCAAGACGCCTCGCAAGAAATACATCCCCGGTGAGTTGAACCCACTCGCGCAATTGCACACCCGCCGGACCTTGCGACATGAACACGTCGAGCGCGCTCACCGAGCCACGGCGAACGCAGTTGAACAGCAACTCATCAAATAGCGACAACTTGACTTTCTCGGATGTGAGCCGCGGAAAAAAAAGGGCCTGGTATATTCCAATTCCAATCAACGGTTCGCTCAACTGTCGCCCTCGACGACCCAGGATTGGAGTGGAGGCCGTAAATCGCCGCCATGAGCGGGCCAGCGTTCCGATGCGCGTGGTTGAAAGCGGGCGAGCCGACGTTCGTGCTTTTCGAATGTCGACCGGAGTGGACGCGCAAACCTGACCTACCGCTGCGTGCTCGTTTTTGGACCCCGGCGCGTCCACGTGAATAAGCTCAACATGAGGCGGATTGTTCTCAACTTGCATACTCCAAGCGCAAAAAGCCCACGTGGTGATCATATTGTGCCAGTCAGATCGCGTCCAGATCACCACTCGCTCGCGCGACTCAAGCGCCGACACGATCGCGTTCGATGTCCTTAGAAAATGTGCCTGTTCGCGGCCTTTGAGCGCCCAGTAAATTGGCCGTGTTTCGACGTGTGCTCGCGCATCCGCCCGGCTGGGCCCCACAAGTAGATTGTCAGAAATGAAGAGCACCGGTTCGCGAAGCGCGCGGCGAACCAACCTACCCAACTCGTCAGAGGTTGCGATGTGGATGGTCATTGCCCCTCAAGGCTTGAACGCGGAAAAGAGACTGAAGGCGAGCTTCACAAGTTGTTCGTCGTGCTGACCGGTGTTGTACCAGTGCTTGACCAGAGCGGCGAGCTGCCTGGCTCGCTCCACCTCCCCATCGCCAACCTGCATATCGGTGCGCAAGCGGCCTTGCCGCACGGCTTCGAGGGCATTCACGAAGCTGTCCAGGACGCCGCGCCATTCCGGCTCCGGCGTCGTCATGGGGCCTGCGGCGACCAAAGCATCACAAACGTTCAAACCATCGGAGAGTGCTTCCGCAATAAGCCGCGGATCTGCCCGATTTTCGCGGTTGACGAACGTCATTTCTCACCCTCGTAGAGACAATACCACTTGATTCCGTAATTGAGGAGATAGAGCCGGGTGCAGTTCTGTTAACACTGGCCGCGTGAAGAAGCGCGCGGATTCAGGGATTTTGGGGCGCGCCGCGCGCCTCACGCTCATAGAACGGCGGTTCGAGGGTGCCGCCGCCGGCTCGGTCAACGATCCCATGGAGGTAAACGGGAATATTCCAGGTAGACAGCTCCAAGACTTGTGCCCAGTCCGTTCCGTGACAGGTCCAGGCATGCGATTCGTCGCCCGCCAAGACCTCGACGCGCGCCGTCCAGGAGCGCTCGCCTCTCACCGGGGTACCGATCCGAACCGTAATCGTCCTGGGAGGGGCGCCGTTCGCGGGTGTGAAGATGATATCGAGCTGTTCCATACGCTGCCTCTACTTCTTCTTTCTGCACTCTTCGTAGCACGCGGCCCACTGCTCTTGAACCGCTTGATTGCATTTCGCTTGTCCGGGACCGGGCGCCATCTTATCGCATTTCTGCCGCTCTTTCTCGGCTATTGCATCGCACTTGTCATAGCATTCATTGAAGGACTTCTGGCAGTTTTCCCGGCAGCTCACATAGCGCGTATGCGCGTTGTCATCGCACGCCGCTTTTTGCGCGGCGTCTTTGATCTCCGTGCATTGTTCGGCTGCGGCAATGTAGTCCGAAAGGCACTTTTCGTTGCACGGGTTATCCTTCTCGATGTTGCAGTCGGGTGGCGGAATGTCCCCTGCGCCTTGCGGCTCCGGTGGCACCTCCCCAAAGCCGCCCGCGCCCGGCACAATGGGACCGCCGCCCGCCCCCACGGTGCCGACGCCTTCCCCATCGATCCAGCATTCCCCTTCGGTATAGTTGCACGCGCTCAACACGCACAGTGCAATCCCCGCGATCCGCACGATCGTTCTCATCGCCTCACCTCGTCGCCCATCGGAGCACCGGTCCAGCAACGACCATCGCCGCCACACCGTCGCGGAGGACCAGACTCCTACCTCCGACCCAACTCACACTACCACTCACCGAGATGCCAAAAGGCCCGGCCAAATACCAACTTGCGTGCACATGGCCCCCTGGGGAAAGCCCGACGACGCGCCCACAAAGCGCTGCGCTGTTACACGCAATGATGGAGTAGACCGAGAGCGAGGGCCCCACGCTGAAACGAGCGCTCTCGGTCGCGTATCCCAGCACAATCGAGGTCTGGTTGTGGACCCCGATACCGCGCTCGTGTGTCACGGGTAGAATGCTGAGTAGGTCGTGCACCGCGAACAAGAACGCGTCTCCAATGCGCCACGCGATCGCCCCATGCGGGGTCACCGCAAGCTGCGGTTTCGCACCGATCTGGATTCCGCCGACGCTCACCCCGCCCGCTACCTCGAACGCCTCCGCCGGCTTCGACGCCAAGAGGAGCAAGCACCCGCACAAAAGGCCGAGCAAGCCCCAGCGGCGCCGCCCTGGTTTCCCATCACGACCGGCCAACGGTCCCTCACGTTCTTGCGTCGTCCAGCCGAGGCGAGCGCACGACACGGCTGCACACACGCAAGACAACGCTGAATTGGACGCCAGACGGGGCCCGCGGTCTAGGCCGCGCACCCGATTCCACCCGCGCAAAACCACCGCTGACTGCGTATACAATTCAGAACGGGAGCGCAAGAGGCCAGACAGTCTACCTTCGTGCGCCGGTGATTACCGGGTTTGAGGCAGACCTTCAAGGCTTCTCCATGTTGCCACCGAGCCTGTTACCGGTTGCCGATGGGCAACCCGCTGCGCCCCCCACGTAGACCTTGTTCCAGGTGAAATTCAGCATGAAACCACGTAGGTCGACCTTCCAGGAGCCGATCGAACTGGACGAAACCAGCTTCGGGAGCTTCCGGGAGCTTGGCATGATTGGCTTCATCCAGCTCACGAACCTCCTGGAAGGTCAGCAGACTGGATGAATCCAGATCGGGGGCTTGGGCGAGGCAAGGATCTGGTTGCTGCGGCCGGTTTTTGGCAGAATGTCGCTGCAAGCGCGCCGATCGGGCTTATTCTACCCACGCTTTCGCGCCGACCTGAATTGTGATGTGGCGATGGGAAGGTTTTGGAGGCGTCGGCGAGTGTCCAGGAGCCTGGCGCAACATGCTCGGATCGCTACGGCGGAGCATCAACGAACGGGTTGGCGAACGCGGGGTTGCTCACGAACGCCTCGTCGGTGAGCGATTCGAGGAATGCCACTACGTCGTCGATCTCTTCCTCGGTGGCCATGAAGCCTCGCACGAGGCCCGACTTGAGAGGGCTCTTGCGGCCATCGCCCGCGTAGGGGCCCGACTCAATGACACGGCCGCCGGCTGCGTAGTGCTTGACCACGTCGCGCAGCGTTTCGATGCTCCCGTCGTGCATGTACGGAGCAGTCAGCGCAACGTTGCGTAGGCTCTGGGGCCGGAACAAGCCGCGGTCGTCCGGATCGAGCGTGAGGTCGTATAGGCCCTGATCGTACGGAGGATAGCTCCCTTCCCCGTCGATGTTGTAGAGCCCGTTGTTGAAGAACGGATATTTGATGGTCCCCGCCGTCGTGTTTGCGTCGTGGTACGAAACCGTGAGGTTCGTCCCGCTGTGGCAGTGGAAGCATTCGAACCGCTCCCCGTTGAAGAGGGCGAGCCCCCGCCGCTGCTGGTCCGTGAGCGCGGTCTTGTCGCCCTGCACGTAACGATCATAGGGGCTGTCGGCGCTCACGAGCGTGCGGCAGAAGGTCGCCAGCGCGAAGACGATCTTGTTGATCGTGGCGCCGCTCCCGCTCTCCGGGAACGCTTCGGCGAACATACGCTGGTAGTCGGGATCAGCATCGAAGCGCGCCAGCACCTCGTCGTGCAGCCCGTCGGACACTCCCAGCTCCACGGGGTTGTCGCCGCGAATGGGCACGGGGAGCTGGTCCTCGAGCTGCAGCAGACCATTGTTCGCCCACGTCAGCGTCGAGTGGTAGAACGCGTTGGCGAGCCCGGGGCTGTTGCGCACAAGGACATCGCCGCTCGAGCCTGTTGGAGTCTTCTCCCCGTCGGCAAAGGCTTTGTTCTGGAAGTGGCAGCTCTCGCACGACTGTGTCTGGTTGCCGGACAGTCGCTTGTCATAGAAGAGGTGCCGCCCGAGTTCGATCTTCTCCTTCGTCGGCGGGTTGTATTCGGGGATCGCCGGCACCTCAAGGAATTCAGGGATGCCGAGCACAGCGCGTGTGGCGGCCTCGTCCGCCGGGCTGAGGCCGGTGGTCTCCGGCGTGTCGCAGCCTCCGAGGAGAGCGAACGCGGAGAGCGCGGCGGCAGCGACGGACCGTGGCGGGCCCGGCAGCCGGCGGTAGGATGGGCGAGAACGCGCGCGCGACATGGTTATCTCGCCAAGAAGGCGAGGTTGGCCGAAGCGTCCGCTGCCCCGGTGGACGCATTGATCCCGAAGCTCGCGAAGATAGGCTCGCAGTCCGGCTGCATGGGCGAAGAGTGGCACTCCACGCCCGGCCCCTCGCCGATTACCTCGAACGTCTCCGTGTCGTAGATAGGCGCCACGAAGTCGAGCCCGGCAACCACCTTCTTCACATCCACGACCACGGCGCCCTTCGCGAGATCGAAGTCCGGCAACGAGACGGAGGGTGTGTTCACGAATTCGCACGTGTCACGGTCTTCCAGTGCCAGACCATCCGCCGGGCCGCAGTTCCGGCTCCCGATGTGCATATAGCCGTCTCCCTCCTCCGCGGCGTCCGTCTTAACAGTGAAGTTCATCACGAAGTGACGGTAGCCGGTGGCCCATGACCAGTACATCTCGTTGAGCGGAGAAGGCGCACCCTCCGGCGTGTTGTTCGCCAGCACATCTTTCATGACCGCCTGCGGCACGCCCACGTCGAAGGACACGGAGGCCACGTTGGCGACGAGCGTCTTGCCCGTGATCGCCGCGTTCGTCCGCGCGGTGCCCTCGGCGAAGGCGACCGAGGAGTCCGAGCAGCTCCCCTCGGTGTTGCTGGTGAGATCGATGAGCGCCACGGAGCCGGCGGCGCTGGTGTACTGGAAGTCATTCTCGTCGAGTGTCAGCTCGATCGCTCCGCCGTCCGCGTCGATGAAGCGGAGGTTGCTGACATAGAAGCGCAGATCGCTCACGCCGACGCTGTGCTTGCCGTCGGGCCCCACGCCTGTGATCGTGTCGGTGCAGCCGACCTCCTTGCCGTCGGCCGTGGCCGCGAACGAGAGCGAGAACGCGGTAGGCTCCGGCGCGTCGGTGTCGCCGCCGTCACACCCCGCGAGGAGCACGGCGCCACAGAGGCAAGGGAGGGTGAGGAGGGCTTTGCGAGAAGTCAGGAACATCGGTTTCTCTCCGAGAGAGGAAGGGACGCAGCGCACCCGCCCACGGAAGGCGGTGGCGTCGGCGAGCGGCGCCGAAGCTGGCAAGGATTGCCACAGAGACGGCGCGGCGGCGTGCGACAGCATGTCGCGCGGCGATATGCCGCGGCACGCGACGCGTTTCGCACGTGAGTACATCGCGCGAATCGCCGCAAATATTCGGAAATTAATGACTATTTCGAGCGGCAGGATCCCACGCCTTCGACTGGTTCAAAGCGGATCCAGCGTCATGATGAGGCGAGGCGACGCGGCGCTTGCCGACGGTGAACGGTGCACCGCGCCACGGCCGGTATTCTTCGGCCAGGCTTCGCCCTTGAGCAGCACCACGTCAGAGACCTTGGCCCGTCGAACACGTGCGCCCGGGCGCAAGAGGCCCGACGCTTCGTCGCTGACCCCGCGCGCCGCGTGTCCGAGCCAGCTTCGGTCCACGTCCTCGTCGGCGAGGTACTCCGTGCCATTGCCAGCGAACGTACTGACGACCCGCACCGTCACCTTGTCGACGTGAAAGCGAGGACACATCGCCGCTTCGAGGCGCGCCAGCCGAACGCCCACGAGTTCGCATCCGGTCAGCTCGGCGAGAACCTCGGTCCAAAAGTGAACCTCCTCGGCGAGGCGCGGGAGCCCAGTCATCTGGGCCATGAGGGCGCCGGGGCCCTCACTTGGCGTGACAGACGTAAGGAGCCCAAAGGACGGGTCCGAGAGCGCATACTGCGCCTCGCCGATCATCACCGGGTCGAGCCTCCTCGACAGTACAACGACGTTGACGCCTTCTTCGAAGAGCGCGCTCAGCTCGGCAACATCATCGACCACCCGAGCGCTGCCCTCGGTGGGTGGCTCCCCGAGAGTGGACGCGTGCGTGACGGTTCTTTGTTCGATCGAATCCATGATGACTCCTACGCCGCCTCGCCGGACACTTCGCCCCAGGCAGGGAACGGATCCCCAAACGCTCGCCAGCCCTCGGCGCCGAGGCGCAGCTCGGCATCGGTAAGGAGGCAGCGGTCGAAGCCCGCTCGGAGCGCCGCTTCGTTCATCCCGATCCCGATCAGCACGAACTCCTGGCGGCGGTCCCCGTACGGCTCCTGGAAGTCGCGCCGGATCTCCGCTTGAGCCTCTGGCGCAGCCGGCCAGGCCGCGGCCGGCGCAGCCGCCCACCAGAAGCCTGCGCGGCTCGTACGACAAGCCGGCCCTGCCTGAGACCACGCGCCCACCTCGCTCATGCGAGTCGCCAGCCAGAAGAAACCCTTCGAGCGAAGGACGCCCACCCACTCGCTGGCGAAGAATGCCTGGAGTCGCCCGGGATGGAATGGGCGGCGCGCGCGGTACACGAAGCTGCCAATGCCGTACTCCTCGGTTTCCGGCGTGTGAATGCCCGCGAGTTCTTTGGCCCAGCCCGCATAGGTCGCGGCCTTGTCGTCGTCGAAGAGCCCGGTGCCGAGGACCGCATCGATCGGGACGCGACCATGCTGCGCGCGCACGAGACGCGCCTCGGGGTTCAAGTGATGGAGGATGCCCTCCAGGCGCTCAAGGTCGGAGGGCTCGACGAGGTCGGCCTTCGAGATGACCAGTACGTTCGCGAACTCGACCTGGTCGACGAGCAAGTCGACGATGGTGCGTTCGTCGTCGGGGCCAAGCGCAATGCCACGCGCTCGCAGGTCATCCGAGGAGCCGTACTCTCGAAGGAAGTTCGCCGCGTCGACCACCGTGACCATCGTGTCGAGCTTGGCCACGTCGGCGAGGCTGAAGCCGTGCTCGTCACGGAAGGAGAACGTCGCGGCGACCGGCATGGGCTCGCCGATCCCCGTCGACTCGATGAGCAGGCTGTCGAACCGCCCCTCTGCTGCGAGTCGCTTGACCTCCACCAGGAGATCCTCGCGCAGCGTGCAGCAGATGCAGCCGTTCGACATCTCGACCAGCTTCTCCTCGGTCCGACCAAGCGCGGCCCCGCCCATTTTCACGAGCTGGGCGTCGATGTTGACCTCGCTCATGTCGTTGACGATGACCGCGACGCGTCGCCCCTCGCGGTTGGCGAGCACGTGGTTCAAGAGGGTCGTTTTTCCGGCGCCGAGAAAGCCGCTGAGCACAGTCACGGGCAGTCGCTGCATGAAGCCTCCATCCGAATTCGATGGCGCATCCATCCCATATTTGCAACTCGGTTGCAACAAGATTCGCGATCGAGTAACGTGCGTCCTCGGAGGAACTCCCATGCGCGACGTCATCCAACTCGTTTCTACCGCCGGAACTGGATTCGCCTACGTCACCACGAAGAACAAGCGAACGATGCAAGGCAAGCTCGAGATCAAAAAGTACGACCCGATCGCACGCAAGCACGTCGTCTTCGTCGAGAAAAAGATCTCGAAGGGTTGACCTACCCCCACGAGCCCCAAAACCCACCCGTGTACCTACCAGCAAAAGGGAAGATCCACCCCGTAAGGAGCTTGTATACAGTGCACCGCTCACCAAATGCCAAATAGAGACACTGACAACGTGAAAGAACGTTCATCAACTCACTACAACGCCTCTTTTAGAATGCGATCAGTGCGCGAATAGCCTGCGAGAGAACCGGTGTCTACATGACAGTGGGCACGGCTGTCCGCGACGTCTATCTCCGCAAAACCGAAACGCAACGCTCGGGTGTGCTGCGGGCGCGCGTAGCGCGACCGTCTGCACCAGGCGGGAGTTGGGCGGGCTCTGTCCGTTCGGCGCACTCATGTCAGTGGGGCTTCATCAGGAAACATCATGCGTTGCGCCTGCTGCAGAGAAAGCATGGCACGGTCGGCAAGCTCCTTACTATGAATGATGCGGTACTTCTCCTGGTGCGCTCCCATGAAGTCATGAAGGCCGGACCGAACCCCGTTGGAATAGGTATTGCAGTAGTCACACAGCAGGGGCACCAGCGCGAAATTCTCAACGGAGGATTGCAGGATCTCAAGGTCCTCGACGGTCATAACGGTGAGCGGGGCCACCAAGAGCCGACCCTTCTGCATGTAGCCACTTCGAAGAGAGGACTCGGGCTCCAGCGCCTGAGCGAATTCCTCGGCGAAGAAGTCAGCATGTCCGGGGGTTCCAAGTAGACAGTCGTGGACGACCAGCACCGGATAGACGCACTGTGCCAGTCGAATGCTCTGGTCCACTCGGCGCAGATGATCTGTTGCGAGGAGGCGAATTGAGCGTGCTAGTTGTGCAGCTCCTTTGACCCCGCGATCGCTCTTATTCCCAGGTGTCGTACCGTACTTTTTACAAAGGGCAGTGAAATAGGCGTCCAAGGTTCCGTCCGATAGTGCGTCCTCGCGAACAAAGGCGCCCTTGACCTCAAATAGGATGACTGTGTTGACATCTAATAGGCAGGCGTCGGCCAATTCGATATCGCCCTGCGGCCCCACGGCCAACACGTTCGTGATGAGCCGATCGGCCAACGGTGGCGCAGAAGCCGGGTACATGGACCGAAGAAGGTCGACGACGTACGATTCGAATGCACGCCCGAATGCACCGAAAAGCGTATTGGCCCGCTTGTCCCCTCTCAAGGACTTTGCGAGCATAAAGAGCGGTCCGACGGACGATTTCTCGCTGAAGTAGACCGGATCAGCAATGACTGCTCTCCCATCATGAGCTCGGAGGATTGGGCGCTCACGTAGTGGAGTGACGTCGAAGTGATCGAACTCGGAGACCTTATTCATGTCGACGTTGCTGCCCCAGAGAGCTGTCCGGAGTTCATCCGCCGTCTGGGACTCGAGCGTGAGATACTGGTCAAGTACGGTGCTCATACCCGGAGCGAGGTTCTTGCCGAGCCGCTGCAGGTGAAAAATGCCTGGATCTGCAGCGGCGGTATCCGGTGTAATGTGGATGGCTTGAGCGAGCAAGCCACAGACGCATGCGAGGTACTCGTCGATCGTCATTCCCGCGGCGGCAACGAAATCCTCCTCAGCAGTCCGGTAGCCATGTCGATTGAAGTCTCGATAAATGCTGAACCCGCGCGCAAGGGCGGCAGCGAGATCAATTGAGACTTCGTTTTGGGAGATGCTCTGCCGAAACGCCGGGGTTGCGCGACGTCGATCGGCACGGAGATTCCCCGTGGTCGATATGCGGTTTGAATACGTCCGCTTGCTCCAAATTTCACCCGCCAAGAACAGCGCTTGTGCGAACACGTGACGCACCACGGGATCTTCGAATGTCGTGCCATCGTCAGCAGAGTCGGTCGCAAGCAGTGCTGTCCAGCGCATGAGCTCAAGCAATTGCGCGCGCATGAAGACTCGGACTTGAGAGGTACCGCCATGCCCAACCGTGAAACGGTTGATACGTTCGATCTCGGCGCCGTCGAGGAACAGGTGAAGGAGGTATTCTTGCTTGCCGAGTTCGTCGGTGTTGAATGAGTTTGAGAGAATGAGATTGAGCCGCGAACACCAAAAAAGGGTATCAGTGCGACTGAGCTGACCCACTAGGCTGCGAAATGAGGAGAAATCCGTATGGATGCCCGGAAAAATCTCACTACTCGGAACGAAGACGCCGACCAGCGGCGCCGGGACGTGGGGTAGTTGGCTTCGCATGGGAGGCATGTCGATCAGTGGCTCGTCTGTGAGTGGTTTCTGCTCCGCCCAACTTGCGTTACACGGATCTGCATATTCCGCTCGCCATGCTCGCCCGTTCACACGGCGCATGCAACCACAAACCTCACCTCCCACACTCCGTCATTCTCAACGCTGCCGCGTCATCCCACACGCGCCACAACCACAATCACCTTTCGCCCGGCCACGACAATGGCCTAATCCACAAACACCCCCGGCCAACTCCACATCTCCAAACGGGGCGGCGATCTCGTCCCAACCCGTGTCATGCACGCGTACACAATACACAACAGCAAAACATCTCGCCGCTCTACCCTCCAACCTCCAACGCCTCTACCCATGTAAAATACGATAGACGGGATGGGTGACTGCTCGCCGCCAAGGCGGTTCGGCGAAACGACGCGCAGCGCCCCCAGGCGCTGGTGCAAGAAAGGCGAGGCTGCGGTCCGACCCTATCGTCTACCCAGGCGCGATGGGGAACCGAATGTAGAGGGTGCTCCTTCGGCGCGGGTTGGACGATGCTGCGTTTTCCGCGCGCGGCTTTACAGGTCAAAGGTTCGGCCTGTTCGCCTCACGCTCGTAGAATGGAGGGTCCAGTGTACCCTTCAACCCCATTGTTTGGAGTGCGACAGGCAGGACCATTGCGGCAAGTTGCAGGCATTGCGCCCAATCCTCTCCTTGAACCACGGTCGCATAGCGCCTGCCGTAGCCCACGATCTCAATGCGAACACCCCACGAACTGGGCCCCCTCACTGGGTCACCTATGCGCAGCGTAATCGTTCGTGCGTCACCTTCAGTAGGTGTGAACTTGACATTGAGTTCTTGCATGTCGTCACCTTACTTGTGCTTGTCTTCGCAGTCTTTGTAGCACGTCACACGATGTTCTTCGACGGCTTGCCGACACTTGGCTTTCTGCTTGCTTTGGCAGCAGCACCGGCGCGTTCATTTTTCGCTTTGAATCGGGGGCTTCGATTTGATACAGTATGTATCCGACAACTTGGTGTTGTCTCGATCTACCCAAGGAGGCGCATCACGACCGCGGAGTCGTGGTCAAGTTGAATAAGGGAGTGTCTTCAAACCGTCGCGAGCAGCCCCGATCACGCATCCGAGCGAGACCCGGAGCGGAACATACGCTTTGGTATTTGAGCACCGGAAGCGCAGCGAGGATGCGTCAGCGGGGCGCGCAGCAGGTTTTGAAGACACTCCCAAAAGAAAGCGGAGCCGCCCGGTGGTGGAACACCGAACGGCTCCTTGACGTGCACCCCGTCAACGCGGAGCGCAAGCCCATGGAAGAGGATAATCTCACTTTGTCCGAAGCCGGAATTTTCGGCGTCGTTGCTCGTTGCAACCGTTCAAAATACCCGGTGAATGACTTCAATTCGTGTTTCACCACCGCTGACCATTGTCAGGGCATGACCGTGAAATCCATCCCCGAGCGGCTGCTCAATGTACCTGACAGGCAGGCTCGCGAGTTGGAAAAGCGGAGGCCGTTTATTCGCAACACGTGCGCAAGAGTGGAGTGCTCGACGCCGATGTGGAGGATGTCAGTCAGATCGCGCTGATTCAGGTGCTGGCGGTTTGGAAACGTCGCCAACGCTTGAACATGGCGCTCGACGCCGACCATCCTCAATTTGGCGGCTTTGTGCACGCCATCGTGAGTCGAGTGGCCATGGCGCACCGCAAACGCAAAGAACGGCGCGAAACGCTTGAAGAGGCAGAATGGTTTGATAACTGCCTTCGCGAGTCCGGCATTGACCCACGCCCAACACCCTTACAAGAATTGCTCGAATTGGAGCAAGAAGAGCGGTTGAGCGCTCTACTCGATGAATTGTCAGAATGGACAGAGCCGCGGAGGATGCGCGTTTTCTACGCCCATTTTATCCTGAATCTACCCATGTCTACCATTGCCGACGCCGAGCACATTCCCATCGGCACGGCGTACACACGCTCCCGCCAAGCCCGCATTGATATTCGTCGAGCGTACGGCCGCGACGCCATCTCGCAGCGCTTCGACAAATTCATCTGACCTGCCTCGCGGACTCTTTCCATCTACCCACCGCCATTATTTTCTGCATCCTGAATCTACCATTCAGGGTGGTCCGTTTTTGGCAGAAAAATGGTCTGCTGTGTACCTATTCAAATGGGTAGGCGCCGCGTTTATACAACGCGGCTTTTGTGCACCTAACGTTGCGCTGAGCTGCGGGCGGTTGAGCAAGCAGAGCGGCGGGACGACGCTGTGCGCAGCGTCGATGCTTGTCAGATCCAAGCCAAAGTTGGGCGGTTTCTGGTCCGCGCGCATCATGCTGGAACTCCAAGAGGGAGGTCGTCCCCGCCCGTTGGTGGTGTCGCGGCATTTTGCACCTTCCAGGGCAAACCCCAAGCTTCCCTATACTGCTCAAGAGCTGCAGCCCACCGGGGAAACGAGAGGTGCCGTTTCTTGTTATTCTTCGCGTCACGGGGTTTTCGTTTGCCTGGTGTGGACAGCCATGTTGTAAAATCTTCATCAAGCCAGGACTCTAGGACGATTGTCGGCACTACATAGAAAGACATCTCGTCGCGCTTTTCCGCGAGTGTCACGAGCACTGTGAAGTCGTCGTCGTGGGTGGGGGACAATTCCCGAAAGATGAGCCCGTCCTTGCGGGCGTTCCACTGCCAGATTTTTTGCTCGGCGGACTTGGTCTTGACGCGAATGCGAGCAGTACGTCCGCCCTTGGTAGCCAACACATCAAAACCGGGCGCGTTACGCGGGGCAAGGGCCGCGACCACTTCGCGCTTCAACAGCTCAGCCACTACGTAGTATTCACCGGCGTTTCCGATTAGAGCCCCGAGGCCAGATTTGATTTTACCAGGCATTGGTGGTCCTTCGTGGTTGGTTGGCAACTTCTCGCATTAGAGTCTGCGGACACGAGGCAGGCCGGCCCGCGACGCGAGTTCCGCAAACTCATCTTGAAGACGCGCCAGCGTGAGTGGCTCGTTCCTTTCCGCCCCATGAAGATACGCGTCAGACCAATTCCCACGGTGAATTCGCACGTCGTAGACAAGAAAGGTGTCGTCTTCTCGCTGGAAAAGCTCACGAGAACGCACGATCGACAAGTCTTCAAGGCGATCGGCCGTCACATAGCGAGCTTCAAATTCGACAACTTCAACGCTGGAAGCAACGTCAGCCTGTTGGGACCACAGGATCCCGACTTTGCGGCTGTGAAGGCGCACGTGGAGCCCGGTCGGCGCGCCAAAGTCAGCCGGTCGCTGATTTGGTTCGTAGTCCTCGCAGTAGGCCCACCAGTCGTCCCGATGGCGCCGCAACTCTTCTGGGGAATACTTGGTCCCTAGCGGATGACGCGGATTGTAGTGACCGGCTTCTCCATGGCACCTCGAGCACAGAAGGATGGCATTGTCGAGGGTGTTACTGCCGCCGTCGGCTTCCTGCACGATGTGATGCACCACCGCGTCGCGACCTGCAAAGTTGTGGCAGACGCAGCAGACTCGACGCGAACGTACGAGTGCATCAGTGCGAACGGGATCCGGGAACGGCATCGTCATCCTCCCATGGTGCGTAATACCCACCCAACGTGAAACTCTGCTGCGGGCTGGCGACGCAAGCGGGACGACCGCAGGGCGCCCCGCGCCGCACCCTGTCCGTCAGCAGCAGTTTCTTGTTAGAATGCGCCGTGCTCGTGTCGACTCGAAGCATCGTTCTCCTCACCCCAGAGCGTCACTGTAGGCGGATCACACTTACGCTGATCCTGATGTTGTAAAGCGACAGCCCGGTCCCCGTGCCGCCGGTTTTCACGCCGGCATAAGGGAATCTAAGAGTGCTTCCGACCATGTAGGGCATCTCGATTGAAAGGAGATTCGACCCCAATCCCGACAACGCGCCCAGTGAAACAATATCGCTTGGTGGGTCGACTACTGCAATGCTGGGATTGGCACCAAAAACATTTGGAACGGTGGTGTTTGCGCTCGAAGTCACGGTCTCAAGGCCAGCGAACGAGTGACCCAATACCCCGGTCAGCGTGTACAGGCCAGCCTTCGACTGATCAGCGGAGTCGTCATTCGTGATCGAGGCAAAGATGTTGATGCTGAGTTGTAGGATATCAGAATCATCGAAGGGGGAAATGTCGATGTCAACGTTTCCCGCTGTGTTGGGCCCACCGTTTATTACGAGTCCGTACCCTGCTTTCGAGGTGGGTGGTGTGACGGTGCCCGCCGGCCCTGTAGGACCGACCGGACCGGCGGGGCCCGTCGCGCCCAGCAGACCATTGGCGCCGCTTGGTCCCGTCGGACCAACGGGCCCGGCTGGCCCAGTTGCGCCGAGCGCGCCCTGGGGGCCAGTTGGCCCTGGGGGGCCTTCGGATCCGCTTTGCCCAGGGGCACCGGCTGAGCCAATTGGACCAGATGGACCGGTTGGACCGACAGGGCCCGCAACTCCTTGTGCGCCGATCGGCCCTGGGGCACCTGCACAGTCGAGTGAATCCCACTTGCCATCGCCGTTGACATCCTCAGCGGGTTCTTGGCTGCCGTCCCCGTTCTTGTCCCAACAAGCCAAGCCCGAAACCGGCTCAGACTGCACAACGCATGCTGCAGCGCCAGACGACAAGACGATTATGCTCCAACAGCTCATGGTTGCTTGCTGGGCAATAACCCGCGCGCGGGAGTGGTGATGCTGAAGCATGAGGTGCTGCTCTCGGGTCCTATTCATGGTGAAATTGATAACCTCTGGTCACTACTGGCAGACTCTCTGCGACATTCTAACTTGCGTTACACAGATCCGCATATTCCGCTCGCCATGCTCACCCGTTCACACGGCGCATGCAACCACAAACGTCACGTCCCACGCGCCGTAATTCTGGCAAGCGAGGAGGGATGGGTGACAGGGCGCAGCGAGGCGGGAAGGTTCAACGATGCGCAGCGCCCCCAGGCGGTATAACCAAGGAAGGCGAGGCTGCGGTCCGACGGATCTACCCATCAGATCACCCAGTGCAGATCCAAACCTGACAGACACCCACCACGCGCCGGGTCGGACCGTATAAGGCCGAGCCCGCCGGTGGCGCGTCGCGCATCGGCTTGAACCGCCCCGCCGCAGCGCGACCTGACACCCATTCCCGCCGAGCCCCGCGAACCTGACACCCATTCCCAACGAGCCCCGCGAACCTGACACCCGTTCCCGACGTGACACTGACAACGTGAAAGAACGCTCATCAACTCACAACAACGCTCCCAATAGCATGCGGTCAGTGCGTGACGGCGCCCAACAGAGCCTAACGCTCGTAACGGATCTCCCCCGCTTGCGCGCAGTCGCGCGACAGCGCGCGAGCACAAGCTTGGGGGAGAAGCGGGGGAACCCCGCGTGTGGGGGCACCCGCACCGGGCTTCGCTGATTCGCTGAAACGTTTGTGAGAACGCGACAGCCCACCAAGGCTACGGGTACGGGTCGTCTTTCATCGGCAACGTGCTCATCACCCGTTTGAGCTGTTGCGACAGACGCGTGTTTTCGGTGCGGCACTCGGCCAGATCTTTTTCGCGACGGCTCAACGTGTCGGCCAGGTCTTTGTTGCGCGCGAGGTTGCGATTGGCTTCGAGCACGGCCTGGTTTTTCACCCGAAGCTCGTCGTCTTTGGCGCTGACCTCGTCGCTTCGCTTTTGCAGCTCCTGCGTTTTTTGATCGAGTTCGGCTTGTTTCGCCGCCAGCTCGTCGGTCTTCTTTTTGATCTGCTCGTCTTTTTCGCGCAGCAGCTCCGCCTGCGGTCGAAGGCTTTCGATCTGCTTGTTGAGATCGTTCACCTGGTCCTGCGTGCGCCGCATTTCTGAAAGGCGGTCGCTCGACTCGGCGCTGATCTGGTTGAGCTTGCTCTTTGTTTGCTGGAGTACAACCGCGGCGATCACCACCGTGATGAGTACACCCATGAGCGCCGTGTAAAACCAGATGCGTGTGGTGCGCACCGAGGCTCGAAGCTGCGCCTGGCGCTCGGCAAGGTTGGCCCGCTCGTTTTCGATTTCCTGCTTCTCGGTGATCGCTTTTTGGAGGGCGTGGCGCGTTTTTGAAAGCTCACCCATGGCCTCTTTTTGAGCGGTGTGCGCCACCGCCACTTCCGCCGTAACGCGCGACCGCTCGGCTTCAAGGCTCTGCGTTTCGTAGCGCTGGGACGCATCAACGAACGCCTGCTCGTCTTCGGACAAAATGTTTGTTTTTGCCCACGCGAGCGCTTTTTCGAGCACCACACCGCGCAGAAGCGCCGCGTCGTTTTTGCCCGAATCGAGCCAGCGCCACACAGCGTCGGAGAGGTGCCGCCGGTCACCTTTGCTGCGCAGCCAGTCGAGGTTGAGAGCGGTTTCGTAGATGCGATTGCGAGGCCGAAGCACTCTGTTTTGAGGCGAAATCTCAACGTCTTTCACCATGCCGCAAATGCGCAGCTCCATTTGCACGGCGCTCTCGTTGTGAGCCGGCGGGTCTTGATGCGAGAGCACGCGCCTGTAGAGCTGCACTTTGTCGGCGAGGCGCGCTCCGTCGCGATCAAACTTGGCGTCTTCAAAACGGCGCGCCGCGTAGTTGATGTTGGCGTCTTCGAGAGGTCGTTCGAGAAACAGCGACGTGACAACGTCGTCGACAACCGACGCTTCGCGATCGCGTTCAATCGGCGCGCGCCGGGCCACTTCGAAACAGGCACGCATCGTCATGTAGGGGTGGCCGTCGGTCCAAGAGTACACATGGTCCAAGATTTTGGATGTGTCGCCGGTGATGCCCGCAAGCCCGGGCGCGAGCGCGTCGATTTCGGCGCGCGTGAAGTCGCCCACGCGAATGGCCTTCGACACGTTGAACGGCGTGACGCTTTTGTTCTTGATGAGGTCGTTGGGGGTGGTGACGCCGATGAGACAAAACGACAGCCTTCCGAGCGCGGCGCTTTGGCCACGTTCTTCATGAAAACTGCGGAGGATGAGAAGAAAGTCGTCCACGTCGATGGGCGAGAGGCGCACCATTTCGATCTCGTCGAGAAAGATGACGAGGCGCGAACCCGAGGTGTCGTTTTCAACGAGCGAGCGGATGAAGTCTCGAAAACGCTGCGCCGGTGCCACGCCCGCGCGGGCCTGCCAGGCATCGAGCGGATCGGGCAAACGAAGGCGCCGCGCGATCTCGTCAACGAGGCCGAAGTACCACTCCTCTGAAGTGGAGGGCGTGCCGGCCGCTGTCACGTCGACGAGCGCACAGCGCACGCCGCGTTTCGCAAGCTCGCGCGCGGCTCGAAAACACAAGCTGGTTTTGCCGATCTGACGCGGCGCGAGGATGTGGCAGTAGTCGCCGTCGAGAAGCGCTGCGACGAGCGCCCGATCGGCCTCGCGTTCCACGTAGATCGAGCGTTCGAGAAGCCCGCCCGTGAACTGGAATCGCGATGGATCCGCTGCCTTTGGGGCCTCTGCGCTCATGGTCGCCAGGGTAGCCCAGCCGTCAGATGCGCGTTATGCGAAGCGCGGTAACAGTCTTGTCCAGACGTGTGGGGCACCCTTGCCCGTTGCCAAGCGGAAAAGCGAAAAGCGCGGCGCAACAGGCTTCTCCCTGAGGTGTTCTGTGGCGCAGGCAGCCGAGACGAAAATGTGAGACCGGCGAGACCGGTGGGTGGCGACGGTGAAGTCCATCACGAGCCGCCAGACCTCTTAGCGAAGAGGTTTTTTCTGCGTCTGTTCTTGCGTACACAGCGACGACGAAAACGAGAGCGCAAACCCCTCAGCAGAGATTTTTGCGAGCGCGGTTTTTGTGTACACACGCGCCTCGGGCCCCCTTGCAGACATGCAATTGTCCGCGAAGGCACCTACGCGCTCTTCGTGAAAATCGCTTCAATATCTTTCTCCATGACGCCGCGAGGCTTTCCGGTGGCCGCCGACAACTCGCCAATTAAAAGCCCCTTGGCCTGGTCGAGCAGCTTGCGCTCCGCGAAGGAGAGATCTTTGTCGCGGCGCAGGCGCCACATATCGCGAAGCACTTTGGCGATGGCATCGGGAGCGCCGCTTTTCAGCATCTCCGTGTAAATGCGGTGTCGGCGCGTCCACGGCTGAGCCGTTGTGGCGACCTCGGACGCGCGGAGCACATCGAGCACATGAGCCGCCGCCGTTTCGCTCATCACAGGGCGAAGCACCGCGTTTGCGGCGCCCACGGCAACCATGATTTTGGCGCCGCTCTCGCGGATTTTGAGCACATAAAACGCCACATTTTGCCCGCCCGCCTGCTTGGTTTCGATGTCGACGATTTCGCCCAATCCGTGGGCCGGATGCACTGCGACATCGCCCCGCGCGAAATCCCCCTGACTCAGCTGCGTTTCCGTCATTTCTTTACTTGGGCGCGGACAATGCCGAGATGGTGCCAAGCGTCAAGACCCGGCTCCAACGCAGCGCGCCGAACCCTCGATCCGCAGGCTGGATCGAGGGTGGGCTACGCTGATTTTTCGCAAAAAAAGTCTGCCGCTGTGGAAAAGACGTGGAGGCCTTGTGAGCAACCTGAGCAGTTGCTCGGGTTACCTCATCGCAGGGCTGTCCAAACGCACAGAAAATCCCCGAGGATCGCAACATCTTGTGGCCTTGGGCCGGACGCGACACCACCCGTCGTGTCTCCCGACTTGGAAAACAGTTGACCGGGCGGCCGGGTCCGGGGTACTTCCTCGGTCCAACGGCGACATGCCGGTGAACGCTTCTTCAGCTCTCTCTTAGCTCTGTGGGTGCCCTCACGCGTCGTTTGTCCGCCCCAAAATGCCCATCTCCCGAAAATGTTGCGATCTTCGAGAGGCGGCCTTCAGGGGCAGTTCAAAAGTTGCGGTGAGGTGTTGTTCACAGGTGTTCTTTTGCTCAGGCTGACCACGTAACCCATCTCGACCTTCGCAAGCGAGGGCCGAAAGAGGGTTTTGTTTTGTTCAAAATCGGCGGTTCTGAGGTGGAAGTGTTTGCAGGCGAAACCGAGGAGGCAGGGCTTACAGGCCCCCATCCCGCTGGGAGGGATGGTGGGGTTGCGCCCGTCTTTTGTGCTGCGTGTTCTGGAGGCTGATCAAACATGGCGCTCGTCGAAAACGATCACGAAACGTCGGCTGCGGGAGCCGGCAAACGGACGGCACGAGTTGAGTCGAAAAAGGGAGCGGGCAAAGGCGCATCGGCCAAGCGCGGTGCCTCGTCGTCCACAATGAGCGGCGCAACCACCGCCGCAGCCAAACCTCGCGCAGCGCGAGCGCGCGGCGGCCTGAGCTTCGAAAGGCGCTTCACCGAGCGCGGCAAAGATCCGCTCACGCAGGTGACTTGGGAACGGCGCTCAAGCGTCATTACCAACCCCGACGGTTCGGTCGTTTTCAAAATGGAAGGCGCCGAAGTACCCAACACGTGGTCGCAGCTCGCGACCGACATTGTTGTGTCCAAGTACTTCCGCAAAGCCGGTTTGCACGGCAAAAAAGAGCTGGGGGAAACCAGCGTTGGCCAAGTGGTGAGCCGCCTCGCAACCACCATCCGTGAAGCGGGCGAGCGATTTGGCAACTACTTCAGCAACACCAAAGAGGCCGACACCTTCGAGGCCGAACTCGCGTTTTTGCTCGTCAACCAGTACGGCGCTTTCAACTCGCCCGTGTGGTTCAACTGCGGGCTTTTCCAGCGCTACGGCATCACCGGCTCCGGCGGCAACTGGGCGTGGAACGAACATGGCTCCGATGAAGACGTTGTTGAAACCACCAACGCCTACGAGCGCCCGCAATGCTCGGCGTGTTTCATCCAAGCCATCTCCGACGATCTCATGGGCATTTACGAACTCGTGAAGAGCGAAGCGCGCCTCTTCAAATACGGTTCGGGCACCGGCACCAACTTCAGCACCCTTCGCGCTCGCCAAGAAAAGCTCTCGGGCGGCGGCACCTCCAGCGGCCTCATGAGCTTCTTAGAAGTGTTTGACCGAGCGGCCGGCGCGACCAAGTCGGGCGGCACCACACGCCGCGCCGCCAAAATGGTCTGCCTCGACATGGACCACCCTGAAATCGTCGATTTCATCGAGTGGAAAGCGCGTGAAGAGCGCAAAGCGCAGGCCCTCATTGCGCAGGGTTATCCGGCCGATTTCAACGGCGAGGCGTACCACACCGTCAGCGGCCAAAACTCCAACAACTCGGTCCGCGTCACCGACAGCTTCATGCGCGCCGCCATGACCGGCGGAACGTGGGACACCCGCGCGCGCACCACGGGTGAAGTGGTTGAAACGCACAACGCCAAAGAGCTGTGGCGCACGGTGGCCGAGGCCGCGTGGGCCTGCGCCGACCCCGGCGTTCAATACGACACCACCATCAACAAGTGGCACACCTGCCCGAACACCGCGCGCATCAACGCTTCCAACCCGTGTTCGGAGTACATGTTCCTCGACGATTCGGCCTGCAACCTGGCGAGCCTCAACCTCACCAAGTTCCTGCGCGAAGACGGCACGTTCGACATTGAAGGCTTCCGCCACGCCGTTCGTGTCTTCTTCACGGCGCAAGAAATTTTGGTCGACTTTTCGGCGTATCCCACCAAGGCGATCGCCCAAAACTCGCATCAATATCGGCCTCTCGGCCTCGGCTACGCCAACCTCGGCACCATGCTCATGTTGCAGGGCATCCCGTACGACTCATCCGAGGGGCGCGCCATTGCCGCCGCCATCACGGCGATCATGTGCGGCCATGCGTACAAAGTGTCGGCTGAAATCGCGGCTTCCAAAGGCCCGTTCGCCGGCTTTGCGCGCAACCGCGAGCCCATGCTCCGCGTGATGGGCATGCACCGCGACGCGGCCTACGCGATCGATCGCGATCGTTGCCCTGAAACGCTCTGGCGTGCCGCGTGTGAAGACTGGGATCAGGCCGTCAAAATCGGCACCGAACACGGCTACCGAAACGCGCAGGCCACCGTGCTCGCGCCCACCGGCACCATCGGCCTCCTGATGGATTGCGATACCACCGGCATCGAGCCCGACTTCTCGCTCGTGAAGTTTAAGAAGCTCGCCGGCGGCGGGTACTTCAAGATCGTCAACCAATCGGTGCCTGAAGCGCTTCGCCGCCTCGGTTACGTTGAGGCCGAGGTGCAGGAGATCGTTGCGTACGTTTCGGGCACAAACACGCTGCTCGCCGCGCCGCACGTCAACCGCGCGAGCCTCAAGAAAAAGGGCCTCAACGACGACGACCTTTCCAAGGTTGAAGCCGCCATTCCCGGCGTTTTTGATCTCGAACTCGCTTTCTCACCGTGGGTCTTGGGGGAGCACACCTACGAGCGCCTCGGTGCACCTTCGTCGGTTCGCAAGCCCGGCTTCTCGCTTCTCAAACACCTCGGCTTTGCCGCGCGCGACATCGAAGAAGCCAACGACACCATCGTCGGCCGCATGACGATCGAAGGCGCGCCCCACCTTCGCGACGAGCACTACCCCGTTTTTGACTGCGCCAACCGCTGCGGCAAACACGGCAAACGCTTCCTCGCCCCCATGTCGCACGTGCGCATGATGGCCGCTGTGCAGCCGTTTTTGTCGGGTGCGATCAGCAAAACCGTCAACCTCCCCAACGACGCCACGGTCGACGACGTCGCCAAAGTGTACGAGGAGGGTTGGCGCCTCGGCCTCAAAGCCGTTGCCCTCTACCGCGACGGATGCAAAGCGTCGCAACCGCTTTCTTCGTCGAGCAAAGAAAGCAAAGAAGAAACACGCGCTGAAGAAGAGCGCTCGCAAACCATGGTCGTGCAACACGCGGCGCCGCGCCCGGTGGTGCATCCCACAGGTCAACGCGTTCGCCTTCCCAAACGCCGCGACGGCTTCACCCAAGAAGCGCGCGTCGGTGGACACAAGATCTACGTTCGCACCGGTGAATACGTTGATGGAATGCTCGGTGAAATCTTCATCGACCTTCACAAAGAAGGCGCAGCGTTCCGCTCCCTGATGAACTGTTTTGCCATGGCCGTGTCGCTCGGCCTGCAATACGGCGTGCCTCTCCAATCGTTCGTGGAGCAGTTCGTTTTCACGCGGTTTGAGCCGCAGGGTGTTGTTGAAGGGCACGACAACATCCGCATGGCCACATCGATCGTCGACTACATCTTCCGCATGTTGGGGATCGAATATCTCGGCCGTTACGACCTCGCGCACGTTCCTCCGGCCGACCCTGCCACGCAGGGCCCGATTGAATCGAGCGCGCAAGAGGCGGCCGGCGGTTTCGCCGAAACCCGCGCTTCCACGCCGCCGCCCGCGGCACTCGCCGAAAAAACGCTTTCATCGCTCGACGCACAGCTCGAAGACATGATGGGCGACGCACCCGTCTGCGATGTGTGTGGCCACATCACCGTGCGCAACGGCGCTTGTTACAAATGTCTGAATTGCGGCAACTCCATGGGCTGCTCTTAGAAGAAGGTCATTGCGCTGCTGCGCGCCGCAAATCGTCGGTCGATCTCCTCAAAATATTTCGCATATTCCTCCGGGGATCTCCCTAGCTTTGCGGCGCTCGCCACGCGCCCTGACCTTCTTCTCAAATCATACGCAGCTCTCTTCAGCGGACTTCATCCACCACGCAACGACCGGGCACGCCGCGCCGCCCGTGACGTCTCTTCACCACGGACTCACGGAGAACACGGAGTTCCACGGAGTTTTTTGTACTTCAGGCTGCAATAGGTTCGCACAGCGTGGCCGATCACCTGTCAGGTTTGGGGGCACGGTAATGTGTACCCATTGCGGCCGAAGAAACAAAAACCTCCGTGTTGAGCGACTTGGGCGAATGCGTACACACGCGCTCTCTAAGGTGCTTTCGATGATTGAGATGGAACCCCCCGCCCAATGTGTACACTTTGGACATAGCGCATCGAAGGCGGCCCAAAAAAGGGGAACCCTCGCTTGGGACTTGCCAAAAAAGCAGGGCGACGGCTTTCCGCGTCACGCCCAAACCCAGGGGGGCAGGCTAAATTTTTTCTGTGGCCGCGCGGTTTGACGCGTTGAAGACGCTGAACGAATCGGTCTTGTTGCTGTCGGGCGGGATGCGAACGGTGGCGTCCTCGTCGCGCTCGGAGCGGCCTTGTTCGGCTCGCATTTCACGCACGGCGTCGGCGTAGGCTTTTGCGTACGCACCGGCGAGGGGGTACCGATTTTCGATCGGGATTGGCTTTCCCGCCTGCTCGCGAATTTCACGTGCGAGCGTGCGCGCCCATTCAGCGGAGAGTTTGTCCCACTCGTGTTCTGAAAGATCGAAAGGCGCGAGCACTTGGGAGCGCGGTTTGTCTGAAAACAAGGCGATTCGCGCCGCAATTCGAGCGTGTTCTTCAGGTGAAAGGGGCGCACGCTCGGCGGTCATGGATCCTCCGGCGGCAGATCCACGCCTTCAAGAGCAGCTCGAAGTGCGCCGAGCGCGCGCGCCGCACGCGACTTGACGGTGCCGAGAGGAATGCTTTCGCGCTCGGCGATTTCGGGGTAGCTGAGCCCTTCAAAAAACGCGAGATGCAGCGTTTCGCGCTGGGATGCGGAGAGCTTGTCGAGCGCGGCTCGAACCGCCTGGCGTTCACGCGAGAGCCACGCGATCGATTCAGGATCGAGAACAGGTTCTGCCGGTTCGTGTCGAAGTTCTTCGTCGGTGATTTGAGCGCGGCGCGTGCGGCGGCGGGTGCGATCGAGCGACAAGTTGCGAACCGTGGTGATGAGCCACGCGACAACGGTACCCCTTTCGGGCTTGTACTGATCGGCTCGCTCCACAATCGCCACGAATGCATCGTGCACACAATCTTCGGCTTCTTGAGCGTCGCGCACGATTTTGAGAGCCAAACCGAGCGCCACCGACGCGTGACGGTCGTATAGCTCCGCAACGGCCGAGTCGTCTCCGTCGCAGATGCGGCGGATCGCATCAATGTCGTCCGCGTCCCGCTTCGCGCGGCTTTGCACGTCGAACGCCATAAAGCCCCGAGTACCCTAGCGGTGAGCGGCGCCGCGCTCAAGCGTTGGCAGCCGAGCCACTTCCAATTCGCTCAAGGGCGGTTGCGATCCGGCGGCCGAGTTCACTTTTGCCTTGCCCTGAAACGCTGCTCGCGGCGATGGGGCGAACCGATGTGAGCGCGCCGATGGCGGAAAGGGCCTTGAGTTGCTCGCTTTTGGAGATTTTGTCGATCTTTGTGGCAACCAGGATCACTTCAGGTTGCGGCCGATCGGACGTTGCCGCGGCGGCAACAAAGTCGATTAACGCGCGGTCGTCTTCTTCGAGGCCGCGGCGCACATCGACAAGGAGCACCACCGCTCCGAGCTGGGGGCGTTTGCGAAGGTACCCTTCGATGAGTTTGGCCCATTGATCGCGTTCGGCCTTGGATCGCTGGGCAAAGCCGTATCCGGGCAGGTCCACAAACGCGAAGGAAAAACCGGCGCGCGTACGAGCGGCGAATTGAGTGAGGGTGCGCGTCACTCCCGGCGTGGCCCCGGTGCGCACGAGGTTTCTGCGACCGGTGAGCATGTTGATGAGGCTGGATTTGCCCACGTTGGACCGCCCGGCAAATGCCACTTCGGGCCCGTTTTCAGGGAGGGTGGAGCCGATGCCCGCCGCAGCGGTGAAATCGGCAAAAACGATTTCCCACGGGTCGGCCGCGGCTGTTTTGGGAGTTGTCACGTTCCAACCGGCGGGTTTTCAGGCGTTGCGTCTTCAAGTGTACGCAGGTACCGAAACGTATAAATGCCCGAATCGTGGCGATCACCCCACACAAACTTGAGGGCATAGTTGCCAACTTGCTCGATCTCGCGAACATCGAGATTGCCGCCGGGCACAAACTTGAGGGTGCCTCCGTGGCCTTGGCAATGGGCACACGGGCAAAATCCACGGAGAATCTCGTGCGAGAGTGAACTCTTGTGTCCGTCGGCCCAGGTGATCTCCATGACGCGCGCGCCGTGGGGAGCTTTCACGCCGGTGGGGACAAATTTAAGGTCGTTCATGCGAAAACCTGCTGGCGAATTGGATTCGGGCACGCGAGGCGAAAGGCAGAGGCGAGCAAGCGATTCTTTATTGAAGCGCCGCGCCCGCGGCAACTATGCCGGCCGTAGCACTCAATGAACGGTGCCGCAAAACGGTGGACGCGTGAACGTGTACCCCCGACAAAGGGTTTGGGTTAATCCCCTGTGCGACGCTTTTTTATAAGGCTCTGGGTGATCACCGCCCTGTTGCACGTGCCGGTGGGCTTCGGCGTTTCGGCCGCATTTGAAACGGCGGCCGTGCCTTTTGCGCGGTGGATCGGTGCCGCGTGGGCTTGTGTACTCACACTGCTTTTTTGGTACCGCGTGGACTTGGTGGCCAACGATCGGCCGATTTCAAGCGCAAGGCGGGTGTTTGAGCTTGGGTATTTCGTGGCCTGGTGCGCCGCTTTGGGAACGTTGCCGCTGTTTCTTGCAACGGTGATCGGCGCGGCCATTGTGTACACCATTGGCGCAATCGCGGGTGTGACAGTTCAGGTTCCGTGGGGTCTTTTGGCGTTTGGGTGTTACGCCCTTGCAACGTTGCTCGCGAGTTACGGTGTTCTCTACCGAGCGCGCCGGCCGCGGGTCGCCATGCTGACAGTGCCGATTGAGGGGCTCAGCCCGGAGTTTGATGGGTACACATTGGTGCAGCTCTCGGATCTGCACATCGGCGCATTCACGTCGGCGGGGCTGGTTGCGCGGTGGGTTCAAAAAGTGGAAGCCACGCGGCCGAACCTCGTTGTGTACACCGGCGACTATGTGACAAGCGGCGTGGCCCACCATGCGCGCATTGCGGAGGTGATGGGCCAAATGAAGGGCGCCGACGGATCGATAGCGGTGCTCGGCAATCACGACTATTTCGGCGAAGGGGAGCCGCTTGTCACAATGCTCCGCGACCGCGGGGTGACGGTGCTTCGAAACGCGCGCACCACGATCACGCGCGGCAACGCGTCGATTGAGATCGCCGGGGTGGACGACACGTGGACTCGGCACGCCGACGTGGAAAAGACGATGCGCGACTTTGATGGGAAAACGCCGCTGATTGTGCTGGCGCACGACCCTTCCCTTTTTCCCGATTTTGCTAGGCACGGCGCGGCATTGGTGCTTTCAGGCCATACGCATTGGGGCCAGGTGGGCGTTCCTTTTTTATCGAAACGCATCAACGCCGCAACCAAGGTGTTTCGCTTTTCGGCCGGCGTTTATCGCGAAAACAAGTCCATGCTTTACGTGAGCGCCGGACTCGGAACCACCGGGCCTCCCGTTCGATTCGGGAGCGCACCCGAGATCACCGTGATCAAACTGCGCCGCTCCACAGCATGGCTGAAGTGAGTACACATCATCCGTGATCCCAACCTGACAGGGGATCGGTTAGGTGGTGCGAGACTCCGTGGATCTCCCTGATCTCCGTGCCTCCGTGTGGATTACGACGTGTCAGGAATCGAGACGTCTCAGGTCATTGCGAGGCGATCGGGTTGTGTACACATTTGTTTTTGATAAGGTAGGCCGCGTGTGTGAATTGCTTGGAATGGAGTGCAACGTCCCCACAGACATTGTGTTCTCGTTTTCGGGCCTCCGGCGCCGCGGCGGTGCAACGGGGCCTCATCGCGATGGATGGGGGCTCGCGTTTTACGAAGAGTACGCAGCGCGCGTCTTCTTGGAGCCGGCTCCGGCGGCGGAGAGTCCACTTGCGCGGTTTTTAGCGGACAACCCGATCAAAACGCTCCTCGCCATAGGGCACATTCGAAAGCGTACACGCGGCCGCACAACGCTCGCCAACACCCATCCGTTTGTTCGCGAATTGTGGGGGCGGCATTGGGTGTTTGCGCACAACGGAACCTTGCGCGGCGTTCGAAAACGCAGGCTCGGAAAGTTTCGACCGATCGGTGAAACCGACAGCGAACACGCGTTTTGCGCCATGATGGACGGCATCGCCAACAGCTTCACCGACTATCCGCGCCGCGTGTCGGAGCTTTGGGAAGCGGTTGCGGATCTGGGCGCCGAGCTGGGCGGCAGCGGCTCGTTCAATTTTTTAATGGGGGACGGCCGGCATCTCTACGCAAGGTGCGGAACGAGGCTTTGTTACATCATTCGCAAAGCACCGTTCGGCGCCGCGGTGCTCACCGACGACGACGTTCGCATCGATTTTTCAACGGTGACAACGCCTCGCGATCGCGTGGCGGTGGTGTGCACAGCCCCCCTCACGAACAACGAAGTGTGGACCCACGGCACACCCGGCGAGCTTTGGGTGTTTGATGGAGGAACGCTTCGGGCGACGCTTCCATCGGTGCGCACACAACGAACGGCCGCGTTGGCTGTGAGCCGAACATCGCCTGTTGCAGAGCGAACTCGATCTCGAAGCCTACATTCTCACACCGTCATGAACGGCGGTTGATCTGCGCTTCGCTATCGACGACGCAAAGAAAATGCTATTTCCAAACAGATTCGTGCATTGGAGGGACGCACGGAGAGCCGTCTCTCTGTGCCTTCGTCCACACTTTATCGTTGGATTTTCAGGCCCAGGTTTGTGAGCGACTTCGACGAAAAAACCCGCGTCACCCAAGTGGTGCAGGCGCCTCCCGGCCTGAGCAGCATGTCCACCGGCGGCACGGACTGTTTGGTCGTGATCTACACGAAGGAGCCTACGCTTCTCGGGAAGAGGTTTGTGCTCGATCGCAACCCAACGCGGGTGGGTCGCGGCGTCGACAACGAAATTGTTCTCGACGGGGACTCGGTATCGAGGCGCCACGCGCATTTTGAACACCGCAGCACGCAGTGGCTCATCGTCGACGACGGAAGCACCAACGGCACGTATTGCAACGACGAGCAGATCGTTCGAGAAATCCCTTTAAAAAACGGCGATCGCGTAAAAATCGGCCCAACGATCTTTAAGTTTTTGTCGGGCGCCGACGTGGAAGCGCAGTACCACGAAGAAATTTATCGAATGACCATCATTGATGGTCTCACGCAGATCCATAACAAGCGCTACCTCTACGAAGCGCTTGAGCGCGAGATGATCCGAGGGCGACGGCACGATCGAAACCTCGCGATCTTGATGTTCGACATTGATCACTTCAAACGGATCAACGACGTGCACGGTCATCTTGCGGGTGACTTCGTTCTCAAAGAACTCGCCCGCGTTGTGCAGTCACGCATCCGTCGCGATGAAGTCTTCGCTCGCTACGGTGGTGAAGAGTTTTGCATCATCCTCCCTGAAACAAGCATCGACGGCGCCCTGAGCCTCGCTGAAACGCTGCGACAAAAGGTGCAGGAGAATCAGTTCGTTTTCCAAGCCGATCGCATCAAGGTCACCATCAGCGTGGGCGCGGCGGTTCTCTCCGACAACGACCGCACGGCGAACGAACTCATCAAGCGCGCCGACGAGCGGCTTTACCAAGCGAAAAACTCCGGCCGAAACCGCGTCTGTTCCTGATCGCGCGCCGGGTGTTTTGAGTCGCCCGCTCCGTGCGTGATCGCACACGCGGACATCGCGCTTGGCGCTACTCTCCACGCATGCCTCTCAGCGAATTTCCGCGACCGCTCGACACGGCCACCGGGCATGACGCTCCCGAGATTCGCGTTGCGCCGCCGGGCCCCATGTCCATCGCCATGAGCGAACGGCTCGCGCACGTGGAGTGCCCCGCATTTGGTCAACGGCGCTCGGATCGCGCCGAAAAAATCGGCGTGGATCTCGGACCGATCGTTCTCGCGTCGGGCCGCGGCTCCAACGTGTACGACGTGGACGGCAATCGCTACGTCGACTTCGCCGCGGGGTTTGGTTCGGTGTTGCTCGGCCACAACGCAACGTCGTCGGTGCGGGCGATCGAGGGCCAAGCCGAGCGGCTGATGCAGGCTCTCGGTGATGTGTACTCAGCCGATTGCAAGATCTCCCTTCTCGAACGATTGGCGTCGCTGCATCCCAGCGGCGGAGCAAAAGCATTGCTCACGCAAAGCGGCAGTGACGCGGTGACGGCGGCCATTAAAACCGCCATGCTCGCCACGAAAAAGCCGGGGCTGATCGCGTTTGAAGGCGCGTACCACGGCATGGGGTACGCAGCGCTTCCGGCGTGTGGCCTGCGTGAAAGTCTGCGCGCGCCGTTTGGTCCACAACTCAACGCCGATGTGACGTTTGCGCCGTATCCCAAAGGCGACGCGGATCTCGATCGAACACTTTCAACGGTAGATGCTCAACTCGCACGCGGATCGGTGGGCGCGGTGCTTGTCGAACCGATCTTGGGGCGGGGCGGATGTGTCGTGCCGCCGACAAAGTTTGTCGCGCAGCTCTGCGATCTCGCACATCGGTACGACGCGGTGGTGATCGCCGACGAGATCTGGACGGGGCTCGGGCGTTCTG
Source organism: Polyangiaceae bacterium (assembly GCA_016712345.1). Classification (GTDB taxonomy): domain Bacteria; phylum Myxococcota_A; class Polyangia; order Polyangiales; family Polyangiaceae; genus JADJRH01. The sequence goes on along the minus strand of JADJRH010000001.1, from coordinate 3,276,580 downwards.
GAAGTTTGGTGCGATCGTCGGCCGTGGGCGCCGCGCCGGACATCCTTTGTTTTGGAAAAGGCCTGGGCGGCGGAATGCCTATTTCCGCATGCGTGGGCGAGTCCGACGTGATGGACGCGTGGGCACGCACAACCGAAGTGGTGCACACGTCCACGCACGCGGGGCATCCGCTCGCATGCGCAAGCGCCATCGCAACGCTCGACTCCATTCGATTTAAACAGCTCGTGACGCGCTCGCGAGACATCGGCCTCACGTTTCTGGAACTTTTGTGTACACATCTTGAAGGTGCAAACGGATTTGTTGAAGCGCGCGGTGCGGGCCTGATGATCGGCGTTGAACTCGAAAGCGGTGCACGCGCGATGCGAGCGTCACGCGCTTTGCTTGAACGGGGCTACATCGTGCTCGGCGGCGGTATCCGCGGCGAAACCCTGACAATGACGCCGCCGCTCACCATCGGCGAAGAACTGCTCGAACCGTTCTGCAAAACCCTTCGAAACGTGCTGGACACCATTGACTGAAGCGCTGTCCACGGCGTGGACAGTCAAACGCGTCGCGCGGGAGTTCGGCGATTCGCACCCGCCATTTGTCGCTTCTTTTTTGGGGCCGCGTGGATGGGGCGTCGCGTAACGGAACCCCGTGGCGGCGGTGGTCGTTGGTGCTTCACCGCTACTTACACCACGGCATGCTCAATGCTGAGGGATGAGGCCAAGAGGCTGACCCATGATCGCTTCGTACAGAGATGCCAATTACGCCGCGACGCTCAGAATCAACAAGCTTCGTGAGCTGTCACCCCGAGTCATCAGAGACGTCCCCGTTGACGTGCTGAATGTGTACTCAAAGAGAATTGGCCGAGCCACCGCCGGCACGTTCGCGATTGGCGGGTTTTGCTCGATGGTGGCGGTGGCGATTGTCTACGGCGTGTTAGGCGGGGAATTCCTGCCGCCCACGCTTGTCCTCGCCGGAACCTTGGCGGCGTTGCCGCTTGTGTACCTAGCAGCGGTGTCGTCGGCACGTCGACGGTTCGCCGAGCGCATCGCAGAGAAAAGCGCGCGCGCTACCGATGCTCTTTCACTCGCAGCGCGGCTTGAGCCGGGCGGCATTTTGGATCTGGCGCACGAGATGGCTCAAAAAGAAGAGCGCCGGAGCATTGCGCTGCCGCTCGTGGGTGCATCGCTCTTGGGTCCGTTGAGCATGCACATGCTTGTGTACATCCCGATCTTGGGCCTGCCGCGCGTGAGCAACTTGGGTGAAGTGGTGAAAGGCTTCGACGTGTGGATCTGCCTGAGCTTGGTTCTTGTGGGCATTGCCCACGGAGTGTTGGCTTGGAAGAGCTATCGATTTGCAGACCGGTTGTCGCAGCTTCCGCTTGTGATCTTGAGTGAAAAGATCCCCACGAGTCCTTGGTCCGTTTTCGGCTGGGTGTGGCTCGCTTCGATTTTTCCAGGGGCGATCGCGCTGTTCATTCCGCCGATTCTCACGGCAATCACCGGGGCGGTTTTGATCCCGCTCATGTTTAACTGGGCGTACAAGCGGGTTCTCCAAGAGCGAAATCAGTTGGAACCGTAGTAAAGGGCAACGTGACGTTGAGAGCCGCCCGTTTGCGTACACAACCCTGCACACACCCCAGCCTTCGCGTACGCCCGTCAGCATGTGTACACCACTACTGAAACGGCATTTTTGCAGCCAATAGCGCGCTCGCAAACCCGAGCCTCGCAAGCGTTGTGAGCGGGATTTTCTGACCACCCCAACCTTTGAGCGCCGCGTCGAGCAGGCTCGGCGTTTGAAGAAGATATCGCTCCATCATGGTGCGACGTTTGCCAAAGCAGAGGGACACAATGCGCGTTCGCACCCCCAAATCAAAACCGATGCGCGACTTTCGAACGTGCTCGTTCCAATCGCTGAACTGCGTATCGTCCACGGCAAGCTTGCGAGCCAAATAGGGCGCCGCCGCGTGCGCGTACTCAATGGCCTGAGCAATCCCCTCCCCTGTGATCGGGTCGATCCCCGCCGCCTCGCCCACGAGCAGTACGCGCGGTGAAGCGAACGGAATGTGAAGCTCAAAACCTCGCTCCCCGAAGCGTTTTTGTTTGTAATCGCCGAGGTTCAGCCCTTGGGCTTTGAGCCTTTTTTCGAAGCGCTCTTCAAGCGGCACATCGGCCGCGTCGCCCGCATTTTCGACAACACCGCCCACCTCGTAAACGCCGCGACAGTAAAGCGCCTTGCCGTCCACAAGCGTGGGGAAGTCCCAGAAATAACCGGTGAGCGTTGGGTCGGAGAGATCAAAGTGCAGCGTTCGCCTATCGGGGTCGCCCTCCGCTTCTTCGGTGTCGATCTCGATCACCTGCGCGCGATATCGGCCAAACGAAAGACCGAGCGAGCGACGCACCACCGAGCCGACGCCGTCGGCGCCGACCAATACCCGTCCGGTGAACGGCCCCTGCGACGTGGCCACCGAAACGCCGTCGCTTTCGATGTGTACACTTTCAACGCGCGCCCCCTCCACGATCTCCACGCCTCGTTCGCGGGCGCGTTCTGCGAGCCGGTGATCAAATTCAATGCGGCGCACCACGCGACCAATCGACGGGACGGAATGAGACGCCCGGCCCTGCGATGTCACCACCGACATGCTGTGTACACTTACCGATGGAACATCCACGTCGACGCCGATGGTTGCGAGGAGCCGATCGGCGCGCGCTCCAATGGCTCCGGCGCAAAATTTCTCGCGCGGATAGCGGGCCTTTTCGAGCACCCGAATGTGGCCTTTGAGATCGGGGCGTTCATGCAAAAGGAACAAGGCCGTTGAAAGGCCGGCCGGCCCGCCCCCCACAATCAGAACGTCCGAACGCTCCACAACCGCGCAGGGTGTCCCGAGAGTTTTTTCCTCTCAAGCACAATCCTCTCGCACTGCTTGCCCGCAACACCTGAGCCCCCGGCGCAACCAAGTGAGCAAGTAGTACCAGGGTGCTGCCCAAGAATTCTGCTGGGGCTGGGTTTCATGAGCACGGGCGGGGGCTCAATAACAACCGATCAAGCGGCGCCGTTCAGCGCGCCGAGGCCCTTGTTTGACGCAGGAAAACGCCTATGCGCTCGTTCCTTTTGTTCGCCGTTTTCGGGTTTGCCACCGGGGGATGTTTTGAGCCGATCCAGGGTGGCGGCGTTGTGATTGTCGGTGATCCGGCCGAACGGCTCGCCGCCCTCTGCAAGTTCCACCACGCGGGAGACGGGGAATTCTGCGCCGAAGAAACCGCCGAAGCGCCTGAAATTGGGGTATCGGAGAGTCCCTCGGCCGAAGCGCCGGGTTCAGTGCCCGCAGCCGCTCCGCCCAAACGTTGAAGACAATCCCGCAAAAGCGGCTCAATCGCGGCGCCCGCGTTCAACCAACGTGTGCCGGGTAGAATTTGACGTCCAGTCGCAAATCCCTCACAAGAGATCGCGCGTAGCACGGCGGTCGAGATCCGCGATGGACAGGTTTGGTAAGGAGCAACTTCTGCAGATGATCCTCCACGGCACGTCGCCGCGGATCATCGACACCGTTGCGGGCCTGTCCCCGGCCGATGCTCAAGATCTCGTTGAACTTCGAGACGGGCTGACCGATGTGACGCTTGGTGAAGTCGCGCCGGTGGTGCCCCGCGCAACATTGCGCGAGCGGCTGTTGGCTTCAAAACCGAGGGTTCGGCGGCCGGTTCGACCGGTGATGCTCGTGCTCGACATGATCCAAGACCACCTGACGCCCGGCAAACCGATGGAGGTTCCCCGGGCGCGCGCAATTGTGCCGGCGCTTCAACATCGGCTCGATGCGGCAAGGTCGAAGGACATTCCTGTGATCTACGTGTGCGACACGCACAGCCTCGACGACCCCGATTTTCACGATTGGCCCGTGCACGCAGTTGAAGGGACCGCGGGCGCCGATCCATGGCCCGAACTGGCTCCCCACAAACGCGACCACTTGATCCGCAAGCGCACGTACAGCGCCTTCACCGGTTCAGACTTGGGCAGTCTGCTCGACGACCTTTCGGCAGACGAGATCATCTTAACGGGCTGCCTTACCGAGATCGGCGTTTCCGCAACCGCGCACGATGCGCTGCAGCGCGGGTTTGTGGTGACCATTCCGCCCGACGCCCAGGCGGGCGCGAGCGAGATCGCCGAGCAGGTGACCCTGATCAGTCTCGCACTCATGCCACCGTTTGAGCCTCGTTACCTGCGCAAACGCTGAAGAGGCTTAACCGCGGACGCTTGTGTACACATTATCGGCCCGGCGGCTTGCGCGGCCCGGTGACGGGAGCCACACCGGCGGGGACGAGGCGGGGAACAGGCAGGCGCACCGTACCGACCTTGAGCGGGTTTTGGAGCCACGGCAAAAGGAGCGGCGCGGGATCTTTGTGTTTGGGGTTGGGCACCGGCATGAGCTGAGCCGTCACAAGCGACTCAACCTCTTTGGCCGCGTCGACCAAGCGCGACTGCATCACGTTGGGCGTTTGTTTGTCGTTTGCGTCCAGAAGACGCTGCATTTCGTCGCGCAGCGCATCGAGCCGCGAGATGTACTTGGCGAGCGGGGTTGTTGTGAGCGACCCCTGCTGCCCTCCGCCTTTTTGGTTAATGGGTACACCAAACGCGACCGTCTTTGAGAAGAGCGTTGGCAACTCGGCCTGGCGATCGCCCATGCGCTGAATGTCAAACTCGTAGACCAAACCGGTCTTTTGACGAAACCGGTCTTTGAGCACGCGATTGACCTGCTTCAGGCCTTTTTTCTCCCACTCGGCATCAAGTGTACTCTTTGCCGTGGGCCATTGCGTGTGGTCGTGAACCTGCGTGAGGAGGACGAAAAAGGGGCGTGGCGGATCGGCGAGGAACTTGTAGAGATCCACCGCTTCTTGAAGCGTGGCCGGCGACTTGACGGTGATGTCCGCCAAAAATTCCTGCCAAGCGTCGATGTATTTTTTCTCGTATTCGTTCGCGAGAGTGTTGATGTTGGCCGCGATCTTTTCTTTGGTTTCGTCGGGCCCGAGCGGCACAACCCAGGCATCCTGTTCGAGAAGCCCCAAGCCGCTCGCGATATTTCGAAGCACCGCGTAGTGGCCACGCTCCGTGTACGGACCTTCGATCTCGCGCCACTTCTTGTCTTTTTCGTACATGGCGCTGGTGATGTACTTTTGAAAATCGCGACGCGTCGCGAACATTTCAGGCAGCGTGACCGACGGATAGAGCCTGTTCGCCTTGCTGTTATCACCCGCGTCGACAACTTTTTCTTCAGCGACCGACGTGACGTATAGGTCGTAGTAGCGCTTGGCGATCGGCACGTTCATCAAGACTTTGCGCACGTACGCAACAAGCTCTTTGTTGAGCGGCACCGGTGTCACGCGGCCGAGTTTGACCAGCGTGAAGTAGTACCGAACGTGGTCGGTCATTTGTTTTTTGAGATCGGCCTCGGGCTTATCGGCGATGGGTTTTACAAGCTCAAACCAAAGCGCCGTGTATTGCCCGGTGGCCCACTCAACGTCGAGGTTTTCAAACTGCGCCTCGCTGTCGTTGAGCATCAGATACGTTTTTAGATCGAGGCGTTCGGATAGGTATTTGTCGCCTTTGACAACCTTGAGGCGTTCTTCGAGCTTCTGTTTGCACGGAACAACGAAGCCCGCCTGTAACTGCGCCACGTAGCTGATAACCGTCGGCCGTGTAACGCGGTCGCCCTGGTACATCATCCACCCCATGCCGACCGGTTCGCCTTCTTCGTGGTACTTGTCGAGTTCAAGAAGGCGCTGCAACACCGGATCGAGCAGGGCGAGGTTTTTGGAGGGCGGCTGGTTCCACTGAATGGCCTGCGTGGCTTCAACGCGCTCCTGCGTTTCGTTCAGGAAACTTCGGTTCTTGAAAAAACTCACCACACCGGGAATGCAAACGATCACCGCGAGAGCCGCGGCGGCACCGGCAATTGCCATGCGCATGAGCCACTGACGACGAACTTCAGAGGCGCTTCGGGCCGCCACGTCGGCGTCGCGAAACACGATGTTCATGAACACGTCGTGAAGGAAGTAGCTCTTCGATTCGAGCACCTGCTGCTGCTGCTGCTCGGGCGGCCTAACACCCATGACCTGACCCATGCGTTGCAGCACGCGGTCGAGAGGCCGACCTTCTTGTGTACCACTCGTGAAGTAGAAACCGCGGAAGATCGGCGTTCCTTGAAAGGAGTTTGCGGCGAATGTGGTGCCGATGAAGTCGGCAAGGTTTTTACGAATGCCCGCAAATTCAAGGGGGAATTGGTAGATCTTTTCGCGCGGCTCGCGCATGCGCTCCGTGGTGATGCGCTTCATCGCACGCGCGTGTACACGTTTGATGATTTCGTCAAATTCGGTTTCAAAAATTTGAGCCGGATTGGTTTTGTCGGCGTTGAGCCGCAGCGTTGCGCCCCAGGGTTGCTGGCGATCGCTCTTTTTCATATCGCCGTAAAACTCGTTAAAGCCGGCGATCAGGTCGACCTTCGTGAACAGAACGTACACGGGCACAACCATCTGGAGCTGCGTCATCACCTCGTCGATGCGGCCGCGGATCTTCTTTCCGTAGCTCTCGATTTGCTGCTCATTGGCGTCGATCAGATCGGCGACGCTGATAGCCACGAGCACGCCGTTGATCGGGCGCCGCGTGCGGTACCTTTTGAGCATTCCGAGAAACGCGAGCCACTCATCGCGATCGTCGGATTCAGTGGTGTACCTACCGGCGGTGTCGAGCAGAATGGCTTCGTTCGTAAACCACCAATCGCAGTTGCGTGTACCGCCGACGCCTCGAACGCCGCCGCCGTCGGCACCGGAAAACGGAAACTGCATTCCCGATGCTTTGAGCGCCGTGGTTTTGCCCGCGCCGGGCGGCCCGATGATCATGTACCAAGGCAGCGAATAGAGGGCCGCAGCCCCTTTTTTCCCGCCCAGTTTTGATTGTTTCAGCGTGCCGATCCCCTGCGTCATTTGCTGCTGCAACGCTTGGATCTCGGCGCGACGCTCGGGTTTGGCGCTGAGCGCTTGTTGCGATCCCTGTTGCAGAATCGCCTGTTCGAGCGCGCTCGCAGCCTTTTTCGCGGCAAAACGGCGAACGACGTAAAGAACGACCACGCCCACGACCGCAACGGACGTGACAATGATCGGGACGAGCGGGCCCTCAAGCCATTTGACAGGCCAGTAGAGAGCCCACGCGATCAGCGAAACCAGGGCAGCAAGAATCCACCACACGCCCGGGACGATAACAGACGAGCGGCACGGAGGGACAACTGTGGGCGGTTTGCAAAATGACTAAAACGGTTCGTCGGCCCTCGGGAGCACCTGTCCAGTCACCGGATCGAGGGACAAAACCATCTCCACGGCGTCTTCATCGTTGTCGGAGTAATAGGCTTTGCGAACGCCAAGCACCGAAAATTGGTGCTTTCGATAAAGCGCAATGGCCGCGCCGTTCGACCGCCGAACTTCAAGAAGAAGGAGACGCAGATGATTCTCGCGGGCGTACTCCACCGCGCACTTCAATAAGTGATCGGCCATGCCGCGTCGGCGCGCGCTCGGCGCCGTGGCAACGTTGAGGATGTGAAGTTCATCGGCGACGTGCCACCCGATGAGAAAAGCCCGCGGCGCGCTGTTTTCAGACGCGACCCAGAGACGCGTCCACGGTCGACCGACCTCTTCACGCATTGAAAATGGCTGGCCGGGAAACGCTTCTTCCGAGAGCGCACAAAGCTCAACGAGCGCCGCTTCGTCGGGGTCGCGAACAAGCGTAACGGTCATTTCGCCGGCTCTGTCGGACACCCGGTAACGATCTGCACGGTCTTTACTTTGCCGGCTTTCAGGCTTGAACAGGCGTCGCCGAGAAGCTCAATGCGTGACAGCTCGGGATTCATGAATCGCCATCCATTCTGCGGGTCGGCGGGCACAACAGCGCCGTCGAGGTACACATTGGTGCTGCCCGCTTCAAGAGGCGGATCGTTGAGTTCAAAAATGCACGAGATCGCAACGGCTGCGATTGTTGAGAGGGCTTCGCTCAGCTCACCCATGTCATTGACGGCTGTGTAAAACGGCGGCTCCGCGCTTGCCGTGCCGGCGGCGAGCGCCATTTGCGAGAGCACATCTTCGTAGATCTCGCTGCCCGGAATGCCCACCACGTGCACTGGAATTTGGGCGGCGGCGTAGTCCGCGAGCGCGGCATTTGTGGCCACCGCATCGAGGCAGCTTTCGGGGCCGGCCGCTTCACCGGGTTCACAACAATTGCCGCCCGCGGAGCAGCACGAAGCTCCGCTGCACCCTTCGAGGTTTGGCAAACACATGTCGCCGTCGCAAGCCGCGCCAATGTTGCAATTGGGCCCGCCGTCGGTGACGAGGATCACGACCGTTTGGCCCGGCAATGTGGCGATCGCGGGAAACAGCTCGGCAAGCGTGGGCGACGTGGGCGTGCCGCCGAAAGGCGGGACATCGATCGCGTGTCGAAACTTGTTTGTGATCGGGCCATTTCCATCTGGATCGCCGGGCAAAACGGGCATTACCTCACCGCCGACAGCGCACAGTTCATCGTCGGAGGCATCGAGCGGAAACACGGCCGCACCCACGTTGATCAGGGGACCGAGATCTTTCACCAGACCTACAGCGGCTTTTCGAAGCAGTTCGTAGCGTGTGTACGCATTGACCGGCGCGCCCATGCTGCCGGACGCGTCGAGCACAAAGTACACATTGGGCGCGTTGGAGATCACTTCGTGGATTTGGTTGCCACACAGTCCGCCGGCATCGAGGGCCGGAGGACCGCCTGCACCGCCGCCGACAAAATTGTCTCCTGCGCCGCCGCCGGACCCCGCAAAACCGGACACGGGCGGCCCAAACGGCTCATTTGACTGGCATGCAGCAACGGCGGCGACGGCTGTTCCAAGCCCCAAAAGTGCCGCTGCCGCAGTGCGGCGCACCGCCAAAGCCATGCGCAAACATTACCAGATGTTGACCGATGCGCGCGACTCGCCGATCCTTTGAGGCTAGGAGGCTCTTGGTATGCCGGACCATTCCGTCTCGCGTCGCACCGTTGCCATGGCTATGGCCGGCGGCGCTCTTCTCGCTCCACTCGCTTCGCTCGATGCATCTGGGGCGGCAGAAGAACACCCGTCGACGGGAGAAAACGCGAGCGGCGAAACGCGCGCACTTTTGTCGCCGCTTGCGCAGGGAAGTCGGTTGCTCGGTTGGACCGTTGTCGCGATCGAACCGCAGACACTCGGCACCGTGCGAGTACAACTCAAGGGAGAGGACAACATCGCCTTCGCGATCGAAATTCTCGCTCGCGACAGCTCGCCGCTCGCCGCGCGTCCACCGGCCGAAACAAGCCGCTTCGCGCTGTTCGTGAGCAACGGCGGCAACGGACGCCTGCCCACCGCTGAAGAGCAGGGTTTGGCGGCAATGGCGCTCGCTCAGATCGTTCAGCGAAACGAAGCGCATGTGCAAACCGAGGGCTTCCTTACCCACGCCGAACGGATCGACGCGTTCCCCATGGCGTTCCTCGACCACGTCGACGGCTCGGATCTAGAAGGCCCGATCGACGCACACACGCTCGCGCAGCTCGCGCAGCGTTCTCCCAAACTCGACGCTGAAGTTGCCGCACAACTTGTTCCGCACGCCGCTTCTCGCTCACGAGCCTGATGCGGATCGTTACGCTTTCCCCGGCGTGTAACAACGCGTGCGTTTTCTGCGCACAGGGAAAGCTGCGTGAACAACCGGCGCGCCAAACTCCCGAACAAATTGTGGCCGACGCGGTCGGCGCGCTCGTTGCCGGAGAAACGGTGGCGCTCGTCGGCGGTGAGCCCACGCTTTACGACGCGCTCCCAAACTTCGTTCGAGCCTTTGATGCGGCAGGCGCCGGGCGCATTGTTGTGCAAACGAACGGACGGCGGCTTGCGTACCGATCGTTCGTTCGAGCGCTTCGAGAAGCGTCGAGCCGCCTTGTTCTTGAGGTGTCGATCGCCGGCTCCACCGAGCCGATGCACGACTACCACACGGGCACCGCCGGGAGCTTCAAACAGACGATTGTCGGCATTCGAAACGCGCGCGCCGAGCGAATCGTTGTGTACACATCGGTCGTCGTTACGCGTTCCAATTTTCGGCACATGAGCGAAATGGTGCGTCTTGCGCACGCGCTCGGGGCCACCGCGCTTCGATTTGTGCCGGCGCAGACCATTGGCAACGCGAGGCGCGCCGTGGATCGTGTGGTTCCCTCCATGCCGCTCGTGGCGCCGTATTTGGCGTTGGCGCTCGCGGAAGGACAAAAGCTTGGCCTGACGGTGCTCACAGATGCAACCGGCACCTCGCACGAACAAAGCGGCGTTGTGTACGCAGGCATCGGGCGGGAGCTGGAGCTGGAAGAAACGTTTAACGACGCTCAAAAACCGCGCCGATCGCTGGCGATTTTTGGTCGCCCGGCACCGGCCGTTCGCGAAGAACGCGGGCGAGCACGCCGCACGGGAGACGATTTGCGCGAGATCCTTCCGGCGTTGTTCGACGGCTCGGCGCCGCGCGATGTCGCCGAGGTTGTGGCCGCTTCAAACAAAGGAGCGGGCTGATGGCCAACATCGGTTACATGCAGCTTGTTCGGCACTGCAATCAGTATTGCCGTTTCTGCTCCAACCCTGAAACGCCGTACGTGCTCGATCTTGAAACCGCCAAGCGCGAGATCGACGACTTTGCGGCGCGCGGCTATTTCGGCGTGATTCTCACGGGCGGTGAACCGTCGCTCTCGCCGATTGTGGAAGACGTCACGCGCTACGCGGTGGACCGCGGCCTGCACGTTCGAATGATCACGAACGGCTCAAAAGTGGCCGATTTGCCTACGGCGCGGCGATTTGTTGAAGCGGGGCTTCGGCATTATCACGTGTCAATCCATTCGTGCCGCGCCGACGTGGAAGACTTTTTAACCGGCGTGAAGGGATCACATGCGCTGGCAATGGCGGCGCTCGAAAACCTGCAAACGCTGGACGCCGAGTTGCGTACACAAAATCTAGGAAGCGTGACCGTGAACATCAACACGGTGATCAACTCGTTCAACGCGGATCACCTCGACGAAAATGTTCGCGTGTTCACCGAGCAATTCCCGTTTTTGCGGCACTTCGTCTGGAACAATCTCGACCCGTCCATGGGCCGCGCCGAAACCAATCGCGACACGGCGCACAGGCTCCGCGACTTTGAAGTTTCGCTTCATCGCGCAATGCGGTTTTTGGCGCAGTCGGGCCGAACGTTCCGCGTTGAACGTGTACCTTTGTGCTTCATGACCGAGTTTGCGTGGGCCTCCACCGAAACCCGCAAGATCGTGAAGGGCGAAGAGCGAATGGTGCATTTCCTCGATGAAAAAGGCACCGTCCGCCAAACCGACTTTCGTCACCCCAAGGCCGAAGCGTGCAAGCAGTGCTCGCTCAACGAGATCTGCGGCGGCCTTTTTGAACTCGGCGATTGGTATGACCTGGCCGAGCTTTCACCGGTCTTTGTTTCAAAAGAACCCATCATCCACCGCATTCTTCTCGGCGACGCGTAAGGGAGCCTCGAAACATGAATCACGGCAAGCCGAAGCACTTGGGTCAGCGATCTGGAGCATGGCGAGGGTTTCTCATTGCGGGCGTGACCTTGGCGAGTGCGGGGTTTTCACTCGCGTCGTGCGCGGAGGGTGATCAGGTCACTACGTCGAGCGGCACATCGAACACCACATCGTCGGGAACCGCAGGCAAAGGCGGCACCGGCGGAGTGGACATCACCGGCGGCGCAGGAACCACAAACACCACCGGCACCGGAGCCTCGGGCGGAAGCACCACAAGCACCGGCGGCACAAGCAGCGGCGGCACCGCGGGCACCGCGGGCAGCGGTGGAACCGGCGGCGAACCCTGCGTTCCCGAAACGTGCGACGGCCTCGACAACGACTGCGACGGCGCCATCGACAACGGCGATCCCGGCGGTGGCAACAGCTGCACAACCACGTTCCCGGGTGTGTGCGCCATCGGCGTGACCAAATGCGACGCAGGCGCGATCGCGTGTGAGGCGATCACCAAGCCCAACGACAACGTCGAAGAGTGCGACGGACTCGACAACAACTGCGACGGCGTGGTCGACGAGGGCGATCCGGGCGGCGGCACCGCGTGTATGGCCGCGGCGTTCGGCGAGTGCAAAAACGGCTTTAACAAGTGCGAAAACGGCGCGATCAAATGCAAGCCCGGCATGCCCACGCCCGAGACCTGCGACGGCCTCGACAACAACTGCGACGGCAACACCGATGAAGGCAATCCCGGCGGCGGCATGCAGTGCATGACAGGCCTCCTCGGCATCTGCGGGTCGGGCATTACCTCGTGCCAAGGCATGCAAGGCGTCACGTGCGAGCCGGCCATCACGCCCGGACTTCTCACCGAGTCGTGCAACGGCCTCGACGACGATTGCGACGGCTTCAGCGATGAAGGCATTCCGCAGGTCGGTCAAGCGTGCACGGCCATGGGTTTCGTTGGCATCTGCCAATTCGGAACGTACTCATGCCCCACTGTCGCGCCGTTCCAATTGCAGTGCGATCACCCCGCGCCCGGCACGGTTCAAGAAACGTGCAACAGCCAAGACGACGACTGCAACGGCACCATCGACGATCCGATGTTGCTCAACAACCTGCCATGCAGCACCGCGTTTCCCGGCGTTTGCGCGGCCGGCAAAACACTCTGCGTCGGTGGGTCAACAAGCTGCATTGCCAACGTGCAACCGGGCCAGCAACAGGAGCTTTGCAACAACACCGACGACAACTGCAACGGTCAAACCGATGAGATGAACCCCAATCCGGCCTGCACAACACAAAACCCCAACGCTCAAAACGTGCAGAACTGGGGTTGCACCGGCGGCTCTTGCGGAATCACCACGTGCAATTCGGGTTACGCAGATATCGACACGGCGCCTGGCAACGGCTGTGAATGCGTCACCGACGCGTACCAAAACATGTGCAACCTGGCGGCCACGCTCAGTGTACCCAAGGGTGGCGAGGCCACCATGGCCGGCAAAATCGAACAGGCAAACGGCAGCGACTTCTTAACGTTCAACTTCTCAGCGCCCGGCGCGGCGGGCCAGGCGTACCATCCCAAGATCGAATTGGTTGATTCGCAGGGCGGCCAATACGCGATGGATGTGCTCAAAGACTGCGCCAATGCGGCGGGTTGCTCAACCACCGGCACCGTCAACAACGAAACCGGCATTCAAGTGAACGTTTGGGAGCAAAACTACAACGCGTACGTTCCCGGTCCCGGTTGTTGCTCCGACAACACCCCGCGCGTCTCAAGCGTCACCGTGCGGGTGTACCGCAAGTTCGCCGACCAGCCCACGTGCTCCACGTATCAGGTCAAAGCCACCAATCCGTAACGGCCTTCGGTAAATCACAAAGACCACAGGCAGCACGGCGTTTTCTCGTTTGTTGGGCTGCAAGACTCCGTGATTTTTGTGAGTCATCCCGCCGCGGAACTGGATGAGTCCGCGTGGATTACGGTGTATCAGGCACCCTGGCGGTACACACCGCCGATGAGGAAGTTTCGATGAGCGACATCACCACCGTTTTGGGTGAAGGCACCGTCACTGTTGAGTTTGACGAGAGTTTCTACCCGAAGGACGCGATCTACGGCGCGGCCTACGTGTTCATCGACCGCTGCTACGTTCATCTCGATCGCGCGGGCGATAAACGCGTTCGCGTCACGCTGCGCGCCAAAAGCGGAAAACCCGCCGACGGTGAAGCGCTTGCGGGTGAACTTCAAAACGAACTGCTCGGGCAAGCGTGGCGCCTTTCGATCGCGGCCGAAAATCGCCAGCTCATTGAGTCGATCACATCGCGCGCGCTCGGCGGTGCCGCCGGTCCGCCCGGGCTTGATGAGCTGCTCGCCATGGACATCGACGAAGCGACAGCGTTTGACGACCCGCTCGGCATTGCCATGAGTTGGGAAGAAAAATACAAGAAAAAAGGCGCCGCCGATGAAGGTGCCGACGCCCCCAAAGCCGACGCCTCGGCCTCGTCCGACGCGGCCGAACCAAACGCCGCCGGGGAGAAATCGTCGTGATCGAAGTGCGCTTTCACGAAGAGTTTTACGACGGGTTCGCCATCGACGAAGCCGTTAAGCTCTACGCGCCCTACGCGAACTTCACCCTCAAACGCGAAGCGGGCGGCTTCATCGTTCAAGTTGAAGGCAAGCCTGAAGATCAAGGCGGCGCCGACCCTTCGCTCGTTGCGGCTGAACTCATGAACTACGCGCTCGGCAAAACCATCGAGCGCAGCCGCGCCGCTGAAAGCGCAGCCTCCGAAACCGCTTCCGCAGCCCCCGAAACCGCGTCCGCGTCGCCCGGAGAAGCCGCATGACCCAGCTCATTTCGCTCGGACAAAAGCCCGCCGCGCCGCCCGATCTTGTGCCCATTCGCTTTCGCGACGTGGCGGGTGACGTGCTCCTCACAAATCCATGGGGCGACTGGGTGTTCGTTTCGCAGGCCGAGTTTGCCGACCTCGCGCGCGGTCACCTTGCTGCCGGCTCTGATGTGTACACACGGCTCGCCGAGCGCAATTTCCTTCGATCCAAAGTCGATGTTGAAAAGGTCGCCGCGGCGATGCGCAACAAAAAGCGCTTCCTCGATTACGGCCCCAACCTCCACATGTTCGTCGTCACGCTTCGCTGCAACGAAACGTGCGTTTATTGCCACGCGAGCCGCGCTGAAATGGACGCCGTTCACACCGACATGACGCCTGAACTGGCTGAAAAATGTGTCGACCTGGCGCTCCAAACAACATCGCCCGCGATCACCATTGAGTTTCAAGGCGGCGAACCGCTCGTTGCATTCGACACCGTAAAACACGTTGTCAAATACGCGCTCCAGCGCAACCGCGCATACGGCAAAGACCTTGGATTTACCATGGTCAGCAACCTGTCGCTCATGGACGACGAAAAGCTCAAGTTTCTCGTCGAGCACAAAGTTCAAATGTGCACGAGCATTGACGGCCCTGAGCCAATCCACACAAAACAGCGCGTTTTAGTGGGCGGATCCTCTTATTTTGAGAGCGTCAAATGGATCGAGCGCATCAACAAAGCGTACATCGATCTCGGCCTCGACCCCACGCTCTACCATGTCGAAGCGCTCCTCACGACAACGCGCGACGCCCTCAAAAAGCCGCGCGAGATCGTTGACACGTACATCAACCTCGGCTGCCGAGCGATCTTCCTTCGCCCTGTCGATCCATTTGGTTTCGCCGAAAAAACGCGCGCCAAAATTGAGTACGACCGAGCTGAATATCGCGAGTTTTACCGCACCGCGGTCGAACACATCCTCGATTACAACCGCCGCGGTGAGCAGGTTCTCGAACGGTACGCCGCCATCTTCCTCACCAAAATCTTGCAAGGTGAAGATCCCAACTTCCTCGACATTCGCTCACCCGGCGGCTCCGCCATCGGCGCGCTTGCGTACAACTACGACGGCAAGATCTTCACGAGCGATGAAGGCCGAATGATGCATGAAACCGGCGACGACAGCTTCGTCATCGGCGACGTGCGCACCGCCACGTATCGCGGCCTCATGAAACACGAGACCGTGCGCGCCCTCATTCTCGCTTCCATTCGCGAAGTGCAACCCGACTGCGTTTCGTGCACGTACGCGCCGTATTGCGGCGTCCAACCCGAACACAATCACCGCACGCAAGGAACCTTGTTTGGCCGCATGCGCGAGAGCACCCTCTGCTCCGTTCACAAGGGCATTCAAGACTTCCTTTTTGAAAAGCTCCGCGAAAACGACCCAAAAACCGTCGAGATCCTGCGCCGGTGGACAACCGTTCGCGAAAGAACGCATTTCGTTCACGCTTCGGCCGCATCGTGAGATGATTGTGTGGGGGTGCCCCGGTGTTTGATTCCGGCGCACCGCTGCCCCCACCCTTCTAGCGGAGCCTTTGCGTATGGCGAGTAACGGCGGTCACAAACTCCCCACGTTTGAGCGAAAGCCCGGCGGCATGTTGTCCGGCCTTGAATCGGAAATGAGTTCCAAGGCCCTTCAAGCCGCAGATCAAGCCCCGGCGCTTTCGGCAGACGGTGGAGTGATCCCAGCGCAACACTGCTCGCACGGTTCTCACGGCTCGCACGGCAGCCACGGTTCTCACGGCTCGCACGGCAGCCACGGCTCGCATGGCAGCCACGGCTCGCACGGCAGCCACGGCTCGCACGGCTCACACGGCAGCTGGTAAACGGTGACCTCACCACCAACGGGCGTTTCGGCGCCCGGCACTCGTCGTCGCCTTCCGCCGTCTTTTTGGGCGCCGCTCCTGCAATCGCCCACAACTTATTTGGCCTCCCGCCCTCAACTCCGCCGTAATATCCGCGTGGAAGTGACCCACCTAAGACGCTCCCTCGCCCTGGTTTTCGTTGCTGCCGGTGCCGCGTTTGCCGGGCCCATCGGTTGCGGACTCTTCGCTCCGCCTCCCATGCCGCAAATGCCGGACATTCCCGCCCCACCCGAACCGCCCAAGCCCCCGGATGCCAAGCCGCCCGAGGTGCCCAAACTTCAAAGCCCAATCCCCATCGACAACACGGGCAACTGCTGCTTTCGCCACAACGAGGCGGCCGATCAATGCAGCGGCGCAACGCGATGCTGCAACGCCAAGTTTGAGGTCGATGAATGTGAAGCCAAAGGCGGTTTTTGGTTTCACACACCCGAAGATTGCGCCGGCGCCTGCTGAGAGCGACCTTTCGCCGCGGAGCGCCCATTCCTTGTGAATGCGTACACATCACATTGAGTACACATTTTTATGTGTGTACACTTCGTTGCGTACACACCCCCTGTCCCAGCAATGGGGCTTTGTGTCTCCGGGCGCTTTCGCTCCATAAGGGCCGCCGGTCCAAGCCTCACTCGTCGCGCTAGGCGCCCAAAACGGCCTTGTCCGCGATCGCGGCTTCAAAATCCCAATCAACGTTCTTGAAAACGAACTCTGTCTCCGTATACTGCGCCTCCCTTTTTCCGTGACGGCCTCGTTTCACCAGAAACGCAGCCGTTCGCCGCACGTCGGCTGGCACCAACAGCTCGAAGCAGTTTCGAGCGGCCCGCCCCGGCGGTTCACACCCCAAGGAACGTTCGATGTACGCGGTCATCAAGACGGGTGGAAAACAGTACCGAGTGACAGAAGGCCAACGGCTTTGTGTTGAAAAGCTTGCCGGCGCCGCCGGTGACAAAGTCACTCTCGATGAAGTTCTTTTCGTGGGCGGCGACAGCCCCAAGATCGGTCAACCCACCGTAAAGGGCGCTTCGGTTTCCGCAGAAATCGTCACGCAGCTGCGCGGCAAAAAGTTAATCGTCTTCAAGTTTCGCCGCCGCAAGAACTACCGCCGCAAGACCGGCCATCGTCAGCCCTACACCGAGCTGAAGATCACGGGCATTTCGGTCTGAGCAACGTTTGCCGCGCCTAACAAAGAGCATCGTCGGGCGCGCACAAAACTTTTTACGGAGAAGAACAATGGCTCATAAAAAAGGCGGCGGCTCATCTCGCAACGGTCGTGACTCCAGCTGTCAAAAGCGCGGCGTCAAAATCTACGCCGGCCAAACGGTTACCACCGGCAACATCCTTGTTCGCCAAGTGGGTTCGTCCATCCACGCGGGCAAAAACGTTGGCACCGGCCGCGACTTCACGCTGTTCGCCCTGGTCGACGGCATTGTGAAATACGAGTGGAAGTCAAACACTCGTAAGCAAGTTTCCGTTTATCCCGCCTAGGTGGTTCGCGCGCGGCGAGGCCCCGATCACGCGTCCGAGCGAGTTGCGAGAGCGCGCAGCGCGGCCAGTTCCGCACGAATCTGAAAAGCGGAACCAGGTCATTCAGGCACGTGCCCTCCCCTTTCAAACTCCTCGCCGTCGATCTCGACGGCACCCTTCTTTCCCGCGAAGGCAAAGTCCACGAAGTGGATCGCGGCGCCATTGAGCGCCTGCGAGCCTCCGGTGTACACACCACCGTCATTACCGGCCGCCTCTATTCAGGCTCGGCCGACATCGCTCGCAGCATCGGTGTACTCGGCCCCATCGGCTGCGTTGACGGCAGCCAAATCGTCGATACCCGAAGCGACCAACAAGTGTACACACGCGCCATCCAAGTTGAAACGGCGCTCGTGGTTCGAGATCTCCTCGCAACGCACGGAGCCACAAGCTTTCTGTTTGCGCAGGATCTCATTGTGCACGACAACGCGGGCGAGCCGTTTGCCCACTACGTTCGAACATGGTCACCGCGCATCCAAGTGGTCGACCGAGTTATCGAACATCCCCATTGGGAAGACGAAGCGGGCGTCATGGCGGTGGTTGCCCTCGGCCCCACCGCTCAAATTCAAGCCATTTGCGAGCGTCTTCGCACCGACCTCGCAGAGACAACCTTCGTCGTAGACTTCCCCGTCGCGCGCCTCGCGGGTACACATGCGCTCGTTGCCCGCGCGGCCGGCGCCACCAAAGGCACCGCTGTTGAATGGCTTGCCCAGCACCACGAAATCACCCCCGATGAAGTGGTTGTCGTGGGCGACTGGGTGAACGATGTGCCCATGTTTCAGCGCGCGGGCCGCTCGTTCGTAATGGGACAAGCGCCTGAATCTGTAAAACGCACAGCGTCCGATCGACTGCTTGCCGATCTCCACTCCGGCGGCGGCATCGCAGAAGCCATTCGCGAAGTGTGGGGCATTCGCTGAGCGAACTGCCCGGCCACCGGACACGCGGTCGTTGCGTGGTGCTCACCGAAGTTGCCACTCGTTTGAACGGGCCCGTTTAGGATAGAGCCCCATGCCTTTCGGCCACTTTCGAAACACGGCACCTCGGTTTTTCGCCGCCGCGATCGTGTGTACACTTTCGCTTTCGCAGGCAACAAGTTCAACGGCGCAGACAAAACCCGCAGCCACATCCAAGCCCGCCGCGCCCAAAGCCACATCGTCGGCATCCCCCGGTGCCGCGCCGCCCGACGCCATTGAAGGCAACGATGAAGTGCAGCGCCTCTACATGGAAGGCGACGCCGCACTCAAACAAGGTGCGTTTGCCGACGCCGAAAAACACTTCGCCAAAGCGTGGTCCATCTCCAAGTCGTTTGACATTGCCGGCGCGCTCGGCACCGCAAAACTCGAACTTGGCAAATACCGCGACGCCGCCCAATACCTTTCGTACGCGCTTCGAAACGCGCTGCCATCCACCAAGCCCACCACACGCGATCGCATCAAACGCGACCTCGACAAAGCGCGTGAACACCTCGCCACAATCAAGCTCACCGTGAGCCTTGCCGAAGCCTCCGTTGCCATCGACGGCGCCTCGATCGACCCTATTTTCCTCGGTCCCGAAGTGTACATCGACCCGGGCAAGCGTGAACTGTCGGCCTCCGCCAATGGGTACACAACGGCCAAACAAAGCGTCGACGCCAAAGCGGGTGAAGTGCTTGTTGTCACCCTCACACTCACGCGAACCACCACCCCAAAAACGGGCGCCGTTCCCACCGAGCCGCCCCCTGAAGTGACACCGTGGCCCGGTGCCCTTCTGGGCGCCGCCGGCGCCGCCGCGCTCATCGCCAGCGCAGGGCTATACGCCGCCGCTGAAACCGAGAAAAACAGCGCCTACGACCTCGCGCGCAAGACTCTCACTGCCGAGGGCAATCCAACCTGCCCCCTCAAAGGCCCCGGCCCCACCGAACAATGTGACAAAGTTCGCAGCGCCGCAGCCAACGCCGATGTGTTTGGCAACACCGGTTTTGGCTTTCTCATCGCGTCGGGAGCACTCATCGCAGCCGGCGGCGTATACATCCTGTTCTTACAGCCGGCTCCCCCGCCCCAAAAGCCAAATCCCCCCGCCGCCACCGGCCAACTCGTTCCCGTTGTGGGGCCAAACGGCGGTGGGCTTATTTGGCAAGGTTCGTTTTGAGGCGCCCGCCGGCCAATGACACTTTTTAATTGAATACACTCTGTATAAATCGGAGTTCACCGTGCGCTTTCAGCTTTTTCTTTCGGCATCTCTTGTGTTCGGAACGGTCGGCGCCGCCGCCGGTTCCGCGGGTTGTTACAACGTCGGTAACGATTGCAACCTCTTCAATTGCGCAACCGGCGGCGGCGCCGGCTCCACCGCAACCGCCGGCACCGCGGGCTCGGGTGGAACAGGAGCATCCACCCCCGAGGGGTGCGTTCCGAAAGATGCCACAGGCCCCGTTGCGGACGGTTGCGGCATTTTCGTAGCGCTGAGTGGCAATGATGCCAATCAAGGCACCAAAACAAACCCGCTCAAAACGCTAAAAGCCGCCATTGAAAAGGCCAAAGCCGATAGCAAACGTGTGTACGCATGCGGCGAAACATTTAATGAGCCGCTGGTTGTCGACAGCAATGTGACCATCTTCGGCGCGCTCAACTGCACATCTGATTGGTCGTACAACGCCTCCACTCGAACACTGCTTACCGCGGACCCCGACAATCTCCCTCTTCGCATTGCTCAAGGTACCAGTCTGTCGGCCGAAGACTTTGATATTGCCGCCGCCGACGCCGCCGCTCCCGGCGGATCTTCCATTGCCATTATTGCCGAGCAACAAGCCACTTTAACCCTCGCGCGAAGCGAAGTGGTGGCCGGCGTTGGAGCCGCCGGATCACCGGGTCAGTCGTTCGGTGACTTTGCCGCCGATGGGATGAAAGGCTCCATTGGAACCGACGCTTGTACAGCCGCTCAAACAGTGACAGCCGCCCCACCCATCAATGCATGTACAGATGTTGAATCGGTGGGTGGAGCGGGTGGAAACGGTCTACCCGCGAGCGGTGGAGACGGCAGCAGTGGAAGCCCGCTTGGTATGACCAACGGCGGAACGGGCGACACAGGCACCACGGCCTGCAAACCCGGCAGCGCAGGCCAAACCGGGCTCGACGGAGGCTCGGGTGCCGGCGCCGCTGGAATGGGTAGTATCAATTCCACCGGTTATACAGGTGTACCCGGAGAAAATGGAACACCCGGCACCACCGGTCAGGGCGGCGGCGGAGGCGGAGGTTCCAAAGGTGGATCGGGTATCAACAAGTGCCCGGACGCAGCCAAATCGGCGGGCGCCAGCGGTGGAAGCGGTGGCAGTGGAGGGTGTGGAGGTCAGGGTGGAAACGGCGGCGCCGCGGGCGGATCTTCCATCGCCGTACTTACCCTCGGAGCCGCGCTTATTTGGAACGATGTGACCATCACAGCCAAAGCCGGTGGAACCGGTGGAGACGGCGGATCGGGTCAGTTTGGAGGCTTGGGAGGTTCAGGCGGATCGGGAGGTAAAATTCCCATGGGCGCCGTCATGAATCCGGGCTGCGTGGGTCAATCCGGTGGAAACGGTGGCAATGGTGGACACGGCGGCGGTGGAATGGGTGGACACTCCATTGCCATTGCTCATACAGGCGCGGCACCTGACATGTCAGGTGCGCTCCTGTTTGTAGCCACCGCGGGTGAAGGTGGAACCGGTGACGGCGTGAACGATTCTACCAAAGGCGCCAAGGGCATTGCCGCAGAAATTCAGGCATTTTAAAGCTCAAGGTCATACCCAGTGTCAACACCCGCTTCAGTCACCTGCGGATCCCACCCAACCACCGACGCCCCCAAACGAACGAGCCGGTGCGCCCATGGGCAGACACTACCCGAAACGAGGACAAATGCCCCCGGCGAGTGATGCGTTGGGCCACCCAGAAAATGGGCCGGCGCCGGGTGCCACAGAACTCCATGCAGAGAACCTGAAGCGCTGCGCTCTTCGCGAGGACGAAAATGCGGTGATCCAGCAAAATAGAATATAGGGGGACAACATGTTTGCCCCGCAACCCAAACCCACCCTCCTCCGCCGCGCGCTGTTCCTCGTCGCCGCGCTCTGGGTTTGCCTCTTCCACCCCTCCCCATCCCATGCCCAAGAAGCTCCCCAAACTCCCCGCGAGTTGACTGTTGACCTGTACACAATCGGCCCCGGAAACTACCTCTACGCGCGCCACGGCCACAGCGCGCTCTGCGTTACAGGCGGACCTTACCCAGAAGGCCGATGTTACGACTACGGCGTCCCCGACGTGCAGGGCGAGATCACCATGCTCTGGGGTACACTTCGGGGTGAAGCGTTGTTTGTTGTTGTCGGGGTTGATCAGCGCACGCTTGTCAATGCGTTCGCGTCGCAGGAACGCCAAATTCAAAAGCAACAACTGCCGCTTTCACAAGATGAAGCGCAACGCATTTTGGCCATTTTAGACGATGCGGTGAAAAACAAAGAACGCTACGCGTATCACCCTTCCACAGCCAACTGCACCACCAAGATCCGCGACGCCATCGACACCGCTACCAACGGCAAACTGCACGACGTCAAGTCGCCCCCAAGTGTACCGCGATACCGCGAAATCCTCGAAGACGGGCTTCGCGGGCGCGTTCCAGAATTGGCCGTTGTGGCGCTGTTTTCGGGCACAACCATCGAGCGCCCACCCAATGCCTGGGAGCATTTGTTCCACCCCCCGCGGCTGCGCGACGCAGTAGAAGAGCGCTTTGGTGTAAAGCCTGAAATGGTGTACACATGGCCGCAGGCGAGTGTCCAAGTGGGCACACTGGGCGGCCGGCTGTTTTGGGTTGCCGTAGGTGGATTGCTCGCGATCTTGGCCTGGCGGGCGCGCGGCGTTTCAGAAAAGAGAACGCGCGAACTTGGCACTTTGGGCTTTATTTTAGGGCTGCTCGGATTTTTTATTTGGTTTGCGGCGATCGCATTTGTGTACCCCGAGTTGAGTCACAACTGGGTGCTCGGTGTTTTGTGGCCCACCGATTTCGCGCTCAAATATCTGCCCCTCAAACACCTCCGAAGGTACTTGATCGC
Source organism: Polyangiaceae bacterium (assembly GCA_016712345.1). GTDB lineage: Bacteria > Myxococcota_A > Polyangia > Polyangiales > Polyangiaceae > JADJRH01. The sequence continues at coordinate 3,253,767 of JADJRH010000001.1, read as the reverse complement.
GCGGCTCGGCGTCATTCTTCCCCTTGGAATATTGTCGCTCGCGGGCATCATTGCGCAGCCGATTTTCTCGATCGTGCTCTTTGCCGCGCTCCCATTCGCAGTCACATTGCGCGCGCTCAATATGCCCGCGCCGGCGAGCAAAAGCACGCCCACAGCTCCGTCAACGAGCAGCTGACGGAATCAACTCAAACGTTGTTTGGCCTCGTTTGGCGAACCAAGCGCCGAGTCCGATTAGTGTAGCGCCCACAGCAAGAGAAACGCCGCCGCTCATATACCAAGTGTCAGCTTCGCTTCGCGTTTGGGGAACGTTTGATAAAACGGCGCCCACCACAAACGACTCGATCGCGCTCGCAATCCCATACAAACCCAGCCCCAAAACAGCAAAACCGAAAGGGGTCAACCAAGGACTTCCGGGGCGCACGCGCGCCGTGACCGCGCCGGCAAGGTTGGACATTTCAAACCGCTCTGAGTCGGGCATGTTCGGCGCTCGAAAAAAGAAGCGCGCGGGCGACCGCGCGTCGATCTCGCGATCACAAGGCGAAATGCACGTTTTTGCTCCCACGAGAGCAACGCCGGGATGGTCGGTCTGAATGTGCAGGTGCACCCATCCGGCAGTGGAGCCAGTCACCGCAGGCTCGGGCTGCATTGCACGCTGAGGTACCGATGGGTCCGAGACGTGTCCGGGAGACGCTGCACAAGCGGGCACACTTATAAAAGTGAGGACGACTGCAATCGCAGGCTTTGGAAACAGGCTTGCCGATCCAAAAATGCTGTGGTGCATCAAGCTTGCAGCGGAGAATCGCCGGGCATCTTGGTTCCTTGACATGCCGATAAAGGGGGTGATAGACGGCTTGGTCTAGTTAGGCCACTACGGTTTATAACAACAAGAGAGAAACACACATGGACCTTCGGCAGCGACTCACGGGTGCGGCGGCGATTGCCATCTTTGGCTGCGGATGCGGAGCGCTCGGTGGTGGTTATCCCAGCGGCTCGCTTTATCAGGGCACGAAGACGCCCCACGGCGTCGATCGGCTCGAAATGGCAGGTTCCGCCAAGTCGGGCGACAAAGAGGGCGAATCGTGCGCCACGGGCATCTTGGGCGCTATCGCCTGGGGTGACGCGAGCGTTGATGCGGCGAAGAAGGCGGGTCAGATCACCGACGTGCACTCGGTTGAACTCCGCAGCTTCAGCATCCTCGGCGTTGTGTACTCCACCGGCTGCACCGTCGTTCACGGCAAGTGATCTACCAGCCCGAATAAGTAAACCTGTTTGGGTGAACAGAAACGCCGGTCGAAAGGCCGGCGTTTTATTTTTTGTTGCGCTCTTCAGCGACCTGCAGCGCACCGCCCGCTTTCACCTCAGCTTCAACACGGAGTTCCCCAGCGGCGCATGCGCCTCATTCGAACGGCGAGTAACTCGTTGCGGTTGAGTTGTCGATGCAGCAGAAAAGAGCCCGTTCTGGGAGGTCCGGCGACTTGAGATGTCCATCACGTCGCCATCCACCGGTCTCGCCGGTCTCTCGTTTTCGTCGTGGCTGCGCTCGCCACAGAACTCCATCTGGAGAACCCGACGCGCCACGCTGTTCGCTTTTCCGCTTGGCGACGGGCAAGGGTGTCCCAAACGTCTCGACAAGACTGGATCCGTGCCTTGCAGAACGTTCCGCTAAAGGGAAGTTACCTAGGAGTTCATTGGGGTGCGTGGCGGTCTTTGTTACCCAGGAGGCACGGCGGATACTGAGCCTTTGTGAGAGACTGCCCCGCCCTGAGCGAGCGAAGCGAGCGATTTGGGAGGGGCGGGACGCGCGAGCCTGCGAAGCGCGGCCGGGGTGGGCATCTACCGGTGGGGGTACACAGGCGATCTACCCACGAGCGATCTACCCACGAGCGATCTACCCATGTTACTCGGCGGATTCAAACGGGCCGAAACGTTCGTTGGCCATTTTGCGAACGGTGGTGGCGATACACGGGTCGGTGATGGAGGTGGCGGTGTTTTCGCCGGCGAAATGTTCGGCGGCGGCGTAGGCGAATTCTTCAATTTCGGGGTGGACGGTGATGTCGCCCGTCCATTCCAGATTGAAGAGGAAGCCGAGGCGCTGGTCTTTGCGGAAGCGGCGGTATAGTTCACGCTTTGCTTCAAAATAAGCGTAGGCCGCAACGCGGGTGCGGAATCGTCCCAAGGCGGCAACCACACGTGACTCGTCGTGGAATGTGTACGGAGGGATGGCCGCGGAGTCGAGTGGAACGCCGATCCACTTCATTCCAGCGAGAATGGATGCGTTTTCGTTGACTTCAGCGAGGGGGCGGGGTTTGTCGCCGCCGGCTTCAAGAGCCAGTTGTACAAGTTCAGTACAGTAGAGTTTTTCGTGTTCATCATAGCGGAAATAGGCGTCAAACTTAATGCCTTTTGTCATTTGGTCGCGGGCATATTGGGCGACTTTTTCACCGTCCACACCGGCGGGAGGGTCGAGAACTTCAGCGTAGAGGTTGGCGCCGACGTATTGGAGGAAAGGTTGACGGCGCATTCCACCTTCTACCCCGTCCATGACTTTTTCGTGAAAGCCGATTCTATACTCGCCGGAAATGTCATAGGCGAAAGGCTCCCCATTTTCGACGCTGATGATAGCGGCATGGGTAAATGGGTAGAATTTTTTGGGGATGAGGAGAAACATGAAGCTGTACGAACCGGGGGCCTCGGTGATGACAATTTGGCCCGTTTTGAGGGGTAAACCGAGGTATGTGGGCGGGTGATTGGCGTCGGTTCGCACATCGAGAAAGTTGACGCGGCCGGAGGTGCCGGCGCACCCGAGGGCGCCTGTGAGGGCGAGAGATGCGGCGATCACCGAGGTTTGAAGGGTTTTTGTGAAGCGGTTCACGGGGCACCTAACGAGGGGGATGCGACGGTTGAGGTGGGCGCGGCGGTGGGGGTAGTGCTTGCCTCGGGAGCGGCGGCTTTGGGCGAAGGCATGGAAAGAGCAGTGGAAGGAGCCGCGGGCGAACTTGTGGCCGACACAGTGGGGGGTGTTGCCGGGGCCGCCGTGGGTAGAGTTGTTGGAGATGTGTCCTGGGTGTTTGGAGCGGACGGCGCAGCGGTGTTTGGTGCGGGCACCTCACAGGTGGGGTTGACCGAGGGGGGCGGGCCGGACGCTACCAACCGAAAATGGCTGTTTTCAGTGGGCGTGGGAGGGGCAAACACCTCGCGAACTTCAGGCGGCATCGACACGCAGGCGAGCGGGGCGAGACACGCGGCGAAGAGGGCGATGGGTATCAACGAAAGGCGCCGTCGCATGACGCCTGCGTACTCGATTCTGCCTGGGGAAGCCACCCGAAATGCCTTGCCTACTGTCACGTCAACTTAGTTACCAGACATTTGAACGGGCGCGCGCGCCCCAATGAACTCCTAGGTAACTTCCCTTTAGCGGAACGTTCTGCAAGGCACGGATCCAGTCTTGTCGAGACGTTTGGGACACCCTTGCCCGTCGCCAAGCGGAAAAGCGAACAGCGTGGCGCGTCGGGTTCTCCAGATGGAGTTCTGTGGCGAGCGCAGCCACGACGAAAACGAGAGACCGGCGAGACCGGTGGATGGCGACGTGATGGACATCTCAAGTCGCCGGACCTCCCAGAACGGGCTCTTTTCTGCTGCATCGACAACTCAACCGCAACGAGTTACTCGCCGTTCGAATGAGGCGCATGCGCCGCTGGGGAACTCCAGATGGAGTTCTGTGGCGAGCGCAGCCACGACGAAAACGAGAGACCGGCGAGACCGGTGGATGGCGACGTGATGGACATCTCAAGTCGCCGGACCTCCCAGAACGGGCTCTCTTCTGCTGCATCGACAACTCAACCGCAACGAGTTACTCGCCGTTCGAATGAGGCGCATGCGCCGCTGGGGAACTCCGTGTTGAAATAGGCGTTTCAGGTGGGGTGACGCGTCAGGCCCGCGCGGGGCGGCGTCAGTTACCGTTCTCTTGGGTAGGTTTGGCGCGGAGGGGGGCGGCGATGTCTACCCCGGTTTGGGCGAGGCGGTCGGCGAGGCGCCATGTGTACACACCTACGGCAACCATGCCAATGCAGGCCCATTGGGCAAATGTGATGAGAAAGATGCGGCGATCGCCGCCGGCGTGTTCTACCGGGGCGCGCAGAAAGTCTAGCCCGAAACGCACGGCGGAGTAGGCAATGGCCACTCCGGCGGCGTATTTACCAATCACAACAGGCTTCTTTCGGAGCCAAATAAAGCCGATGACAATGGCGACAAGGGCGAGGTAAAGGCATTCTAGAAGGCCGAGATCATACCTGGGGTCGCTGCCGTAATATACGCGAACGGGGCCGTAAATGGCGGTTAAACCGTCGGTAGGGCCGGTTGGAAAAGCCACGGCGAATAGCTCGGTGGGGGGCGCGTTTATACCGGGATGATCGTGGATAATGGCGCAGGCGGCTCGGCCAAACGTCATCCCAAGGGGAAGGGCCGAGATGATCACGTCGGCAAAGGGTAGAAGGGGTAAGATTTTGTCGCGTTTGACGGGTCGAATTCGAAAGCCTTTGCGCTCCCAGCGGTAACGTTGCCAAAGAAGTCCACCGATCACGCAGCCGATATACCCACCCATGGAAGACAGGCGCTCAAACAGCATGAAGATGGCCCAGGGGCGGACGAGCAATTCTTCAGGCGCGTAAAAAAGTTGGTCGAGAACATGGGCAAAAATCGCGGCCGAGACGGAACCCCAGATCTGAAGGTTGCGGAGTTCACGCAGGTTGTAACCGAGGTTTTTGGCGCGACGAACCACCGCCCAGTCCCACAAAAAAAAGCCGATTGCAGCGACGACTCCCCACGAATGGAGGGGAATAGGGCCGAGATAAAGGGTGTCGATGGTGACGTAGGGGAGCATTGCGAAGAACAGGAAAACGGCGCGCTCAGAGCGCTATTTCGGCGCGGACAAACGCACACACCGCCGGTTCTGTCAACTCCGCAATGGGCGATGGGTAGGTGACTACGGTTGGATTTTGGCCAAAAACATGTCGAGCTGATTGTCGGACGCGGTGTGTACACCTGAGCCGAGATCGATTGAATGGCTGAACGCGCCGGTGATCACGACGTCGGTGCCGGACATGTTGAGGTCGTGAAGGTATTGGGTGTTTGGAGCTGAATAGACGCGTGTCCAGTCAGGTTCGCCCGCGAGGGTGAGGTGGGTGATAAAAATGTCGTGGCCGGCGATGCCGTTTTGAACATCGGCATTGTGTTCAAGGCTGCCGCCGACATAAAAGCCGGTATCACCGTCGCCGGTGGCTCGGTAAGCCGCGCCGCGAATGTCTGTGCTCCACAGCGCGCGCGCCCATAAAATGCCACCGAGGGGGTGGAAATGAGCCACGAAGGGTTGGGGTTCTATGGCGGTGAGCGGCTCATCATCGAATGGGAAGGTTCCGGTAAAGTCACCGGAGATGATCATGCGCACTTGGTCGAGATGAATATCGTTGATGGAGAGTGAATTGTCGGCGGAGCCGAAGCTTTTGCTCCACGCGTGATTGCCTGAGTAGTCATCATATCGGGCCAAGAATCCGCTGCGGGTATACCCATTGAGGGGTTGACCTCCCAAGTCTGCCTCGCCGGCGAATGTACCAGCCACAACCACGTCTTCGAAGGGGAGAATGGCTACGGACAGTGCGTAGTCGAGAATACGAACCGCCTGAGTGCGCTCCCAAATCACGGTGCCGTCGCTGTTTAGCTCAGCCACGTGGATGGCCTCGGCCGTTGGGTCATTGGGTAGGCCAAATACCTGACCTACCCATGCAATTTGATCCTGCGGGCCAACAGCCACGCGGGTGCCAACTGTTTCAATACCCGGGGCAAATGTTTCTACCCATACAACGTCACCGTTCGGGTGGAGCTTTAGTAGAACGGCGTCCATCTCACTCGCTGCTTGGATGGTTTGGCCCGCAAGTTCAAGCGTTTGGCCGCTGCGCAGATAACCGAGTAAAATGAGGTCACCGGCGCTGTCAATCACCATGTCGTCCACCCCCCACGACACGGTATCGTCGCCGTAGCGGTGAGTGGCAATGATCTGACCATCGGACGAGTGTTGGGTGACGAACACTCCAAGGGCCGAGTTGACCTCCATGGGGCCTGTGCCAAAGTCGGTTTCTCCACTCAAATAACCGGCGGAGAAAATATCACCATTCGCGGCAACCACCGACGCGACGGCGCCCATTTGACCGGTGAGCGACTCATACGCTTTGGTCCAAATGCCTTCGACAAAACAAGCGGGAGCACCCTGGCAATTCTGCGGCGAGCAAGGCTCAAACGTGGCAAAAATCTCCCCTTGGCACTCACTGTATGCGGAGCCGTCGGGGAGGCATGTGCGTGTGCCGGAGCGACATGTTCCAATTTCAGCGGTGCCGGGCGCACCTGAATAACAGGGCTCTACAACTCCGGCCTCACAGAAGGGGGCACCGCCTTCACCCCCCATGCCGCCGGAACCGCCTGAACCACCCTGAGCGGTTGCTCCCGCGGTTCCACCATTGCCGCCGGGGTTGCCGCCACCGCTGTCAGGGCCGGTGACTTGGACGACGCAACCTGCAAGTGCCAACGAAGAAAGTGCTACAGAAATCCCTAGAAATAGACTGGCGTAGAAGCGCATGCGTTATGTGTAACGCGATCTCGGCAAGGCGCTTCTTAACTGAGTCTTAAAATGGCCCTTACGGCTCGACGACGCGCACGTCGAGAAACCAGGGTCCGGCGGCGGCGTTATACCCATCAACCTGAATAAAGTACGTGCCGGCGGCGAGGGTAAGGTCGAGATAACTGCGGCTTGGGTAATATCCCGCGGCGCAGGCGAGGGGCACTTCTGTACCGGGGCAATCAGGGCCTTTTCGCACGTCGAGAAGGGTTGAATACGAAGATCCCATCATGTCCAAAATGACTCGTTTGGATGCGGGTAGAACAAGTTTGAGGAGCTGTTCGGGGGCGCCGTTTTCAGGTACGCCGGCCTGGTCACACCCGGCGTCAAAGTCGGCGGCGGCATTGGCTGTTGTGCCTTGAAAAAAACCGCCTGTGCTTGGAATGGTTAAAACGTCGGCGCAACTGTCGGCAAAAGGAACAAGGGTAGGTGGAATGGCCTTTCGAACGAAAGCGGATAGTTCAACAGGGCTGCCTTGCATGCTTTCGGCCACAACGCGGTACTCACCGGCAGGAACGTTGTGAGCGGAGGCGCGCACGGGGGAAGGTGCGCCGGCGCCGCAGGCGAGTTGATCATCCACAGAGTCGCATTGGGGTTTCACCAAGCTGACAGCGCCTGTGTCGGCGAGGGAGATGCGTTCTACCAAGAGAACGTCGGAAGGTTCTGTCAGGTTGAGAGTATAAACGGCGTCCACGGCGCCGGGCAAACAGCCGAGTTGAACGTTGTCTTGATGATCTTCAAGCGGTATAGAAATAGTTTGATTGGCGGCGAGCGGCGGAGCACCGGGGCACACGTCGTCGAGTGGGGCGGGTGTTGCCGGCGACAACTCAATAGTCACTAGCATGGAAGTTGGGGCGGTTGCCGCTGTGGCGAGGTAATACGTTCCGGCGGGTAGACTCTTGGCGACCAAGTGCGCGTTTTGCCCAAAATGGCAGGCGATTTCGTCTTCAGGTAAGGCGCAGTTGGGGTTGCGAAGAGACAATACAGGGAAGCCGTCGCCGTCGGTGCTTGTGGCGTAAATGTCGACGTTTTGGGGTTGGTCCAACGTGAATGAGTACACAAGTTCACCGGTGGCCGGCGAGCAGCCCGAAGCGAGATCTTTGGCCGCGTCGACAACGGTGACGGGGAATGGAATGTCAAACGGGGCAACCATCGCGGTGCCACACGTTTCATGGGTAGGTTCTTGAGAGGCCGGAAAAAAGGCTACCTCCAACGTGACGGGACCGGTTGGGGCGGTTGTTACGTATACAGGCAGTGCGGTTGTCTTATTGGGGTCACCCAAACTGCGGCCGAGAATTTTGGCGATACGTCCGCCCACGATTGGCGGGGGTGAATACGGGCCGCTGCACACGATTTCACTCGCGGGGTCACCACATTGGCCCGCAAGGGTGAGTGCCACTTCTTGATATTGAGTTCGGGCGGTTAATTCGACATCTATGGGCGGGCCCGGGGGCAATACCAACGCGGCAACAACGTCGGCGGCGCCCACAAGCGACGCCGTGCAAACACCGGGATAATCGTACGTGGCTGCAAGGGTGTTCATTGCGTAGGAGCCGGGCTCGCTGATCTCCAACGCTTCAATGCACACGTCATTGACGGGAGTGGTGCACGACGCTTCGTCGATTGTGCCGTCGCAGTTGTCGTCTTTGAAGTTGAGGCACACTTCGGCAACAAGCGAGTTTACGAGCGGGTCGGCGTCGTCACAGTCTTTCCCGCCGCAGTGATTGTCGGGATCGCCGTCGTAGTCGGCATCGCGCTTTGTGTACACACAGGTTTGGGTTTCTTCAACGCACTTATCGAGAGTGCATGAATCGCCGTCGCCGCAGCCCACCGGTTCACCGAATGTGCAGCCGAGTTTGTTATCGCAGCGCTCAATGCCGTCGCAGTACTTTGAATTGGAACAAACGCTGTCGTCCGGCGTAAATCGGCACTTTTCAATGGTGAGATCACACGCGTCGAACGTGCACGCGATCATGTCGTTGCAGTCGTCGTCGGTTTTGCAGGGGCCGCCAAGCGTTGGATCGCTCTGCGTGCCCCCACCGTTGCCACCGTCCGAGGTTCCACCGTTTGCAGCGGCTCCGCCGGATCCACCCGCGGCATCGGGTGGGTAAGGATTTTTTGTGCTTGGAACACACGACGACGCAAAGAGCGAAAGCGGGAAGGTCGCGGAGATTCCAAGAAGCGCAAGAGTCAAAAAGCGCAGGCGCATATTGAAAAGATCAGGCTATCATCGCGGCCAGATTCATGGGCAGCGACCGACTGACAAAGAACGAGCTGTCGTGGCTGTTTGCGCAGGAAGCGCGAAGCGCGGCGGTGAAACTTCGAGCGGGAGTTACAATTCCGCCTCCCGACGCCGGTCCGCCTTTGCCCGCGGAAGAAAGTACGGCCGGTGTTGAAGGCGCGTTAAACCGCTTGGATGAAGCGGTTTCGGCGCTCGCATCGTTGCACGGGCACCCCATCGGACGAGGGCGGCGCGGCAAAATCGATGTGGCCGCGTTGCTCTGGGAAATTGCGCCTGAAGCCAAGGTGCAAATCGAAATGGGTCAAGGCACCGCGGTGTTCGGCGACGAGAGTGAGCTGCGTCGCATGCTCCAGGTGTTGCTCGCGCAAAGCGGTGATCCTTCGGGCGGAACTGGCACGCAGGAGATCGCTGTTCGGAGGCGGGACGACGTGGTTCGTGTCGAGTGTGCGCTCGGGCCCGATACGTCGGCCACACACGAAACGGAGCGCGCGTGGCTCTCGCGCATGGCTGTTCGGTACGGTGGGCGTTTAGATCTCGAAGGCGGCGTTCAAGTGTTGAGCCTCGCCGCGGATGTGGATGAAACGCAGCGCGAACTCGATAGTTTAAAAAAGGAGTTGGCCGCCGCGCAGGCGCAGGGTGAAGCGTACGCACGTGAACTCGCTGCGCTGTTTTCACGCGCGGAGGGAGTTGTCACGCCGCCGAGTGTTGCACCGCGTTCATCGCAGCGCGCTCCAAGTGATGATTCGTTGCCGGTGCTAATTGCGGCAACGCGCTCGATCGGCGCGGAGTTGAGAGGCATTTTGTCGGCGATTGGTCGCGAGGTTGCGCCTCTGCGGGGTCACTTGGGTGAGGTGGGTGAGGCGGCTGGAAGCGTTGCGCGTCACGTGACCGCGGCGTCTGAAGTGCTTTCGGATCTCGCGCGCCTCGGCACGTGTCCTATCGGCGAGTTGCCGCGTGTGGTCGACGTTGTTGACATGTTGCGCGAGATCATTCGCGACGAAACCGCGCGCATCGCTCGACACGACGTGAAAGTGAATTTGTCGGGGGCCGAGTCGGCGCAGGACGTCGTGCCGGCGGGTGCGCTTGGAGTGCTGCTGCATGCGCTTTTCGCACACGCGCTTGACGCAACACCGCCCGGCGAAACCATCACGATTTCGATCGATGCTCCTCCCGCGGTTGGTGCGCTCGGCGACTCTTCGCCCGACATTGCGGTGACGTTTCACGACGGCGGGAGCACACTTGCTCCGGGTGCATTGAGCGCGATCTACAGTCGCGATTTTGAATCGCTCGCTCCCGGGCGTCGCGCAACAATCGAGCTGGTTTCGGCGCACGCCATTGCAACTCATTTGCGGGTTCGGCTCTCGATCGAACCGCACATGGGCAAAGGGGCACGCGTGCGCGTCGACATTCCACGCAGTATTTAATGAGTTCGTTGCGGTGTTGCGCGCAGTCGGGCCACGCGATTCAGGTCATGTGGCACCGAACGCCCTTTTTCTTAGGCTTTTCGACAACGAGGGTTCGATGAAAACGTTCACCCGAAAGTGCGCGGCGCTTCGATTGGCCGCCGGCGTTCCGGTTGTTCTGGCGCTGAGTTTCACCCTATTTGGATGCGCTCAAAACGCTTCCACAACGGGCAACACCACCACAACCACATCGGGAACCGGGGCATCAGGCGGTTCGGGTGGAAGCGGCGGAACCGGCGGGACGGGCGGTTCGGTGCCCGAAATGTGTACACAATCGAGCGAGTGCTCTGCACTCAACATGGGGTGCATCGTTGGAGTTTGCGAAGAGGGGAAGTGTGTTTCGAAGCCCGCCGGCGACTTTGAGCCGTGCGACGACGGCAACGCCTGCACGACCAACGACCAGTGCAGCGAAGGCACATGTGTGGGGCTGCAAAAGAGCTGCGGAGTGGCGCCGCCCTGCAAAGTGAATTTGTGCAATCCAGACACTGGGCAGTGTGAGGAAAAGGCCGGCTCCGACAACTCGCAATGTGACGACGGCGACCCATGTACAACCTCGGGCCTTTGCAAAAACGGCATCTGCAACAAAGGCCCGCAGATTGATTGCAGCCTGTTCAACACCGACTGCACAAAGGGCGTTTGCGAGCCCGGCGTGGGCTGCAAATCAACGCCGGCGTTTGACGGTTTCGCCTGCGACGACGGCCTTTTCTGCACCATCCAAGAAGTGTGTCAGGGAGGCGCTTGCGGCGGCGGCATTCCGCTGCCCTGCAATCCTCCCGGAGGCTGTTTTGTAGCGGTTTGTGACGAATTTTCGAATTCGTGCAAACCCATGCCGGGCAACGATGGACTGGCCTGCGACGACGGCAACATGTGTACATCGGGCACCGTTTGTGTCGCGGGCGTGTGTTCGGGAGGAGCACCCACGAACGACGGACTGGTCTGCGACGACGGCGCTTCGTGCACAACGGGTGAGATCTGCTCGGCCGGCGTTTGCGGCGGTGGCATGGGCCCCACAATCTACTTTTCAGACGATTTCTCCGATAACGGTGCAGGCTGGACTTTGGGAATGGAGTGGCAAATCGCGCCCGCCAAAGCGGGTCCGAACAACGGCTTTGCGTTTCCAGACCCCGACACCGATCACACGAGCACCGGCGACGACGGCGTTGCGGGCGTGGTGATCGGCGGCGACGCATCGCCCAATCCACACGACTACACGTATTTGGAGAGTCCGCCGTTCGACACGTCAAACGCGGCGGGACCGGTGATTTTCGGCTACCAACGGTGGCTCAACAGTGAAGGCCATCCGTACATGCACAACCGCGTACAGGTGTACAACGGCAGTCAGTGGATCACGATTTGGTCGAGTGGCATGTTCATGTTTGAAACCAACTGGACCTACATGGAACACGACGTGACCAACTACAAAAACTCGCAAATGCGTGTTCGCTTCGGATTTGACGTGGGCGAGTTTTTGTTTGGTTCGTACAGCTCATGGAACGTGGACGACGTTCTTGTTGCATCGCAGGGCTGCCCCTGATCCCAGGTGCGTCGGCCTCCGGGGTCGATCGCACGCGGCAGTGAACACCGTTGAAGCGCCTCCTCCCTTTTCAAATTCGAGTTCATCCCGGACCTGTTGCGGGAGCGTTGTTCGTCGCAGTCGCAAACGCAATCGACATTGCCGTTACTGTTCGTTGGCCCCCCGCCGGCACCCCCGTGCGCGCGGCGCACCACGCGTTTGATGTGCTCGAAACACTGGGGGTCGGATTTGTTGCAGGTGTACTCATTGGCACGCTCGGATCGTGGCTTCGGCATTTTCCACAGCGCGCCCGCGTTGTGTACTTTGTGGGCGCAACGGCGCTTGCGTATTTCGTGTTGGGCCAAGATCTCCGGCACCAGGCCGAATACGTTTTAAGCGGGATTTTTGGGCAGATTTTGTTCGCCGTGTTCGTGGCTCTCTCGGGCGTCGCTTTGCCGCTGGCGCATGCGATCGGGCTTTGGTGTGGCCGGCGGCGCATTTTGAAATGGGTAATCCGCCTGATTGCGCTGGGCGGAATCACCACAAGCCACCTGATTGTTCGCGACGACTACGCCGGATTGCACGCGGCGATCGAATGGACGGCTGCCACGTTTCTGTTTGCCACAGCGAAGCTGCCGCTCGCTCGCATTCAAACGCGACGCGTGGGGAGGCTTGCGTTTGCGGCACTTGCTGCGGCGGGCGCGATCGCGATTGCACTGCCACCTTCCAATCGAACTCGGTTGGAGCTGTTTCGAGCGCCCGGAGCGCTTGGAGCATGGGCGATGGCGCGCACGGTGTGGTCGGGTCCACCCGCGGTCACTGTCGCTCCTCCAACACGCGCCACAGTCGGCGATTTTGAGGTGGCTCCGTCGCTTCCCAAACTCACCGAGCAGGCTCCGGTGGTGGTGATGATCACCATCGACGCAACACGCGCCGATGTTGTTTTTGACAAGGACAACGCCAAAACGCTGCCGTTTTTCACGGATCTTTCAAAGACCGCCGCCACATTTGTGAACGCCGTCACACCGGGAAGCCAAACATCGGTGTCGCTCACAACCCTTTTTTCCGGGCGTTATTTTTCGCAACTCTACTGGTCGCGGTACGGCAAAGGGTCGTCGCGATACCTCTATCCGGCGGAAGATAGCGCGCCGCGGTTTCCAGAAATTTTGCAAAAAGCCGGGGTGCTCACCGCACTTTTTGGAGGCACGAACTTTCTCGCCAACGAATACGGAGTTGCGCGCGGGTTTACCGAAACCAAGGTGCCCACGTCGCGCAGACACTCCATGGCGAGTGAAGTGCTTGACCCGCTGATCGCGCGGCGTTCGAAGATCGGCAACGAGCCGGCTTTTTTGTACGCGCACATCATGGAACCTCACGCGCCCTACGATCGCGGCAAAAAGAAGGGCTCCGAGTTTGAAAAGTACACTTCCGAAGTGGGCGTTGCCGACTCGCACGTGGCGCGCGTGGCGCGGGCCTTGGCGCAGCGCTTTCCAACCCGAGGTGTACTCATTATCTCGTCGGACCACGGTGAGGCGTTTGGTGAACACGGCACGTATCAGCACACAAAAACCCTTTACGAAGAGCTGCTGCGCGTGCCGCTTTTCGTTCGAGGCGCGGGCGTCAAGGCGCGCCACGTTCGCACACGCGTAAGCCTTGTGGACCTCGGCCCCACCATTCTCGATTTGTTCGGCATCGCCACGCCTCCCGGATTTATGGGGCTGAGCCTTGTGCCCATTTTGCGCGGAGACGGAGGTGTACTCGCTCGACCGGTCCTCGCCGAGGGACGCCTGAGGCGCGCGCTCTACTCGGGCGAGGTGAAAGTGATTGAAGACCTTCGGCGCAAAGTGGTTGAAGCCTACGATCTCAGCCGCGATCCAAAGGAGCTTCGCAATCTGTTTGATGATCGCGATCCGCGCGCCGACGCGGGTCTTGCGGCGCTTCGAGCGTTTTTCGCCGAGCACGAGATCAAGCGGCCGGGATATTCACACCCCTACAAGCCGTAACAACAACGCAGCGCGCGCGGGCTCTTCCACCCTTTTTTTGGGGGGCTTTGTGCGTCCGGGCCTCGTTCTTTAACAGGGGCCCCCAATAGTGTACGCAATGGAAGCACGCAACGGATCTTGTGTACGCATTTGCCTAACCGATGAAGCCGGCTCGGATGAGCCAAAACAGCGCGATCACAAGGATGATCGAAAGGGCACAGCCGGCGGCGATGCGGCCGTGTTTCCCTTCTTGACTGCGCACGTCGTCGATGGTGGGTTCGCGATCGAGAGGCAGCCCGTCGGCGTCGACGCGTTCTTTGGGAGGATCTTCAGCGGCGGACGATGGGTCGGCACCTTCCGCCTCCGCGGTGTTTGACGGCTCCCCGCCGGCTGCGTTTGCGTCGGATTTGTTTTCTTCGTCGCTCATGGGCTTCCGCTGCTTTGCAAAGCTTTTATCTGCACCGGGGCTCGCTGCTCAAACATGAGGCCAATGGCCGCGGTGATCACGCCGCCTTCAAACGCGCTTTTTTGGCCGCCGGGCGAAACAATGTCCACACCGCGGAGCAGCGCCGAGCCACCCGCCTGGAGCGTGAGCCACATGGGCTCGTGAAAGCGCCATTCGAAAGCGAGTTGAGCGCCGGCCCGAGCCGACCACGTTTCAAGATCCGCGGCGCGCTGACCCAAGATCGTTGCGCCGCTCACATGAAGTGCCGACGGTGCGGCCGAGATCTGCGCAGCAAACCGAATGTTCGGTGCGATCCAAAGCCTGTAGCTGGCAGCGAGGCCCACCTCAAACAAGCGCGCCGAACTAAAGTTCGTTGGGCCGGTGTAAAAACCCGCGAGCGCGTGTACACCCACGCCGAAGCGCCGAAACCCAACGTCGAGCGCGGGGCCGAAAAGCGCAGCGCCGGCCGAAGGAACGAAAAAGCCGCCGACTTGCGGCGATGTCATCAACGCATCGACACGCCTCGATTCGCCCTCGATTTCTTCAGGCGTGGGCAGCTTGGGCGGCGGCGGTTTTTTGGGCGGCCGAACGGGGCGCATTTGCTTTCGAACCATGTCGGCCGCCGCGATCGCGATGACGCGCGGCACAATGTCGCCAGTGAGTTCGGCATCGGCGATTTCACGGCGGTCGACGGATCGGCTGCCGACGCGCACTTCAATGATGATCGTCGCGGGCTCAACAAGGTCGACCCACACATAAGCGACGTGATCGCCGAGCGGGCCGGTGGCGGTGGGCGACAAGAGCGCGTCGTCGCCCAATTCAATTTCAATGAGGCGGCGCAGGCGCGGTTCGGAAAGCTGTTTCGAAGCGGTTTGCGAAAGAGCGAAGCGCACTTCGACAAGTTTGGCGGGGGCCGCTGTCGCGGCGTCGCCGTTGGGTGCTTGGGCGTTTGCGTTGGGTGCGGCAAGGAGCAACGCCGCGACAGCGGCCCCCGCCAGCGTATGCCGAAATGCGTACACAAATCGCAACGGTGTGTACGCACGCCTTGAACACGTGTACGCATGCTCCGGCATTGAGTACACATTACAAACTTTCGTATCGTGACGAGATCCGCTCATGTGCGGAACGGGCGAACGAGACACCGCGCCGCCCGCCGGACAAAAACAAACGCTGAATTTATGGATTGGGCTTTGCCGCGGATGCCGAGGCGGCGGGCGGAGGAGCGGCGCTTGAGGACGCGTTTGCCGAGGCTCCAGAAGTTGCGGGCGGCGCGGGATTTTCAGCCGGATCGGACGACTCACCGTCTCCATCGGCCTCGCCGCTGGAGAGAATGCGGTTTGCGTCGTCTTTGCACCGGCCATTCGGGTACTTGCGCAAATACTCCGATGCGCGCTCGGATGCCTCAGTCTTGTTGCCTGCCCTGTGCTCGGCGCGCATCTGATCGCAGATTGCGTCTTCACCGAGAACACCTTTGGTGGCTTGATCTCGGTACTTTTTTGCGAGATCGGCTTGGCCGGTTGTCTCGTAATATTTTGCGAGGCCGAGCGCCGCGATGGGTGCGTTGGGCGAACCGCCAAACTCATCGGCCACGCGTTGAAGCGCGCGAACAGCCGCTTGAGGATCGCCGCCGCGGTAACGCGCCACGTCGCTGATGGCCATGAGTTCGGCCGCTGTTTTGGCGTTTGTTACGGCAGCGCTCACGCCGCCCGACTGCGTGTTGAGAAGCGAAAGCGCCTCGGCAAAACGGCCGGCATCGTAGTGATCGCGCCACGTGGGAGCGGTGGCGACCTGAGCGGTGGGAGCGTCGTCGCGCGAAGCGCGCTGCGCTGTGGTGGTGGGCGAAACGCGAACCACGTGCGGATTGACGGCGGCGGTTGTGGTGCGCGTGGGTACACCGTCGAGCTGTTCACCCATTTGAAGGGCGCGCATGCCGGCCGGCGACGTGACCTGCGCCGATCCGGTTGCGACGCGCACGTCGAGGTTGTCGTCGCGCATTTGAACGCGAACGAGGCTGCCGGGCGCGGTGGCGACAAGCGCTTCACCCGAAACGATGGCGAGCGATCCCTGCGCGGCGTTAAACGACGCTTCACCCGACAAAAGGCGCAGCTGCATGTTGTTTGTGCCCGAGTGCTCCAGCTCGATCATGGAGCCGGGGGCGAGCGTGATGCGACCGCCGCCGGGCAATGTGTACGTTCGCTCCTGCGAACCGGCGGCGAATACGTCGAGCGTGGTGCGATCACTCGCGGCAACAACGGCCGACGGGCTTGTCGGCGCAGGGGTCCACACGGCCCGACCGGCAAGGAGCCCACCACCAAACGCCGCAAACGTGGCGGCAACCGCCCACACCACAACGCGCGACGCGCGTGCGGGGGGTGCGGCGCGAACCGCGACAAGGTCCTGCTCCAAGCGCGTCCAAATGCGATCGACGCGCTCTTCTGAAGCGACATCGCGCAGATCTTCGGGCTGGATGCGGGGGACCGACTGCCGACTCATGACAGCTCCTCCTTCGCCGAATCAATAAAGTGATCGTCCAAGAATTGTTGCGCGCGCGAGATGCGGCGTTTGACAGTGGCAAGCGAGCAGCGCGTGAGTTTCGCCACAGAATCGAGGTCGTGCCCCTCGACACATCGGAGCGTCCACGAGATGCGGTCGTCGGCCGGAAGCGTTCGCAAAAGGGCGTAAATTTGAGCGATTTGCGCTCGGGTGTGGGGTGATGCCTCGGGGCTTGTGAGCGCGTCGAGGTCAACCGGCTCGCTCTTTCGGCCGATGCCGAGAAGGTTCATCAGCCGATGGCGGCGCATGCGGCTGCGCACCGCGTGAACCACAATTGAACCGAGCCAGCTTTTGAAGGCGTTGCGATCGGAAAGGTCGTTGATGCGTTCAAACGCTCTTAAAAACGCGTCGTGCACAATGTCTTCAACGTCGCGGGACGACCCTTCAATCCGGGTGGCGAGGTGAAGAGCAAAGGCGGCATGGCGGCGATACAGAAGCTCAAACGCGGCGGAGTCACCCTTGCAGCCGAGCGCCACAAGCTGCGCATCGGGCAGGTTGGCGAGAGGCCCGCGAAGCGCCGAGCGCACAGGCACAGTGACCGACGGGGGAGGCGGCGTTTCACCCTCGTGCCCGTCACTCGCGGGGGCGACGTGCGCGACATCTTCGAGATCGGGCTTGGAAGGCGAACGTTCGGGAACAGCACTGTCGCGCTCTTTGCCGTCGGTTTCGACGAGCCGAAGATGCCCGCGTTGGGCTCGGGGAGCTGCCATAGGACGTGCCAAGGGTTACCGGGAAACTGGACGCTCGATAAGCCAACCGCGGCTCATTTCGCGATCAGATCTCACAACGTATCTCCCCTTGCGACCTGACACACGGCTGATCACTGCTCATCTGTCTTCAACGCGGCGGCGCTGCGCACACTTCTGACGCTGTGCACCATTTTTCGTGAGCCGATTTTTGATGTCGGTACGTCGAAACAAAAGCCGCAGGTAGCGTACGGCCCTGGACCGGTTGGCCGCTCGTAGAAGCGCTTCAATCGACTCCGCGCCACGTGGTTACCTGCGGCAAGCGTTTTGTCCGTTCGATCTCGCGCCCGCGGCGAGCATTGTGTACACAACATCCCGAGCGTCGCCCCCGGCGGTTCGCCCCGTTTTCATCCTCAGGCGGGCTTCGCAAAACGCGCGCGGCGATGTCGCTTCTTTTGATCCAAGTGGTGCTAGCGTCGCGCCGCCATGCGAACCCCTCTCGGCGGTGTGGATGTTTTTCACCTCGTGAACGATCGCGTGATGCGCGCGCGAGGCGTTGCGGGAAACCACTGTTTGTTTGCGGTTGCCGCCGAAGGGCACATTCCCGTTCGCAGCCTCACGCGCCGCCTCGAACACGCCGCCGAGGTGTTGCCTGAGCTGCGTTCGCGCTTGGTCCGCACCCCGGTCGGCCCCGCGTGGGAAGCGGGATCGCCGTTTAACGTCGACCTGCGGGTGCGCTCGGTGGATG
This sequence comes from Polyangiaceae bacterium, assembly GCA_016712345.1. Lineage (GTDB taxonomy): Bacteria > Myxococcota_A > Polyangia > Polyangiales > Polyangiaceae > JADJRH01. The sequence continues at coordinate 3,235,471 of JADJRH010000001.1, read as the reverse complement.
AGGCGGATCTCGATCAAACGCTTGAAAACCTGGTGGATCAAAGGGTGGATGGCCATCGCCCTTGGTCGGCCACACTGCTGCGTACACAATCGGGTGACGTGTTTGTTTGGCATTGGTTTCACCCCCTCGCCGACGCCAAAGGAGCGGAGCGCTTTGTTACGTGGCTCGGTTCGGGCGACGGTGAAGTGCCGGCCCCACCCCCCGCGGCCGAAGTGCGTTTTGATTCGGCAAGCCGGCCGCTTTCCAAGCTCGATCGCAAAGCGCAGCTCCAACTCACGCGCACGTACGGCAATCACATGCTCAAACACGCGCGCACGCCGATCGTGTCGCTCGCAACACTCTCAGGCCGGCTTGGTCACACGCGCGCTCTGCGGGTGGTGCTCACCCAAGATGAAACAAAAGCCTTTGATAAACGCGTTCGCGAACGCGCCAAGCTCGCCGAAACGAGCGCGATGGTGCTTGCTTCCACCCGCGTGTTTGACGGAATTGCGCGCGGTCGAGGGCTGGCGCCGGCGCAACACCTCGTGCCGGTTCCTTTGTCGCTCGATCCAAAGGCCGGCGCCGTTCGCATGTTTGGAAACAACCTCACGATGATGACCTTTGCGCTCGTTCGAGACGATCTCGCCGACACGGCGCGCGCGGTGCAAACACTCGCGGATCAACAGCGCGCGATCGTGAAAGAAAAACTCGACACGGGCATGCTGGCCTCGCTCGACTTTGCGAAGGCGGTTCCGTCGGGCCTCTACCACTGGTTTCTAACCCGACCTTTCGGCGGTGAAGTGTCGTCGTTCGTTTTTTCAAACCCCGGCGCGGTGAGTATCGCTTCATTCCTGGGCCTCCCCGTACGCGATGCTTTTGCGTTTCCGTCGGTGGCAACCCCGCCCGGTTTCCAGGTCATTTTCTCGCGCTACGCGGGCAAACTCTCCGCCTTTATCGGCTTTGTTGAAGGCACTCTCTGGCCCGCCGAAGAGCAATCGGCGGCGCACCGATTGCGCGAAGAACTGCTCGCGTTTTGATCATCGTTTGTCGGCGTTTTGCGGATCTGTCGCGCGCCGCACAAGTCGTTGTAAAAGCGTCGCCGGAGGTTCTCCGTGCGCACGTACGACGTTGTGATTTTGGGCAGCGGGATCGCGGGAGGCTTTCTCACGCGGCAACTCAAACTCGCACGCCCCGACCTGTCGATTCTGGTGCTCGAATCGGCCGAAAAAATCGACGACTACAAAGTTGGTGAAAGCACGGTCGAGGTCGCTGCGCATTACATGATTCGCAAGCTCAACCTCGGCACATACCTCTATCAACATCAGCTCCCCAAAAACGGTCTGCGGTTCTTTTTCGACAATGAGTCAGAAGATCTCCCGCTCACCGAAATGAGTGAGATCGGCAGTGATCACATGCCGTATCACCCGAGTTTTCAGCTCGAACGCGCTCGGCTTGAACGCGACTTAATTACGATGAACCGCGAGAGCGGAGCGCTTGTACTCACCGGAGCCAAAGTCACCGACGTGAGCATCAACGAGGCGGGCCCGCACACCGTTTGGTACGAATACCAAGGTGAAAAAGTAGAAGTTCGGGCTCGCTGGCTCTGCGACGCTTCAGGCCGGCGCCAATTGGTCGCTCGCAAACTCGGCCAAAAGATCCAAAAAGAAACTCGCCTGAATACGGCGGCCGGTTGGGCTCGTTATTGGAATGTCGCGGGCCTCGACGCCGTTCGCGATCACGCGTGGCGCTCGCGCGTTCGATACACATCCAGGCACCTTTCTACAAATCACATGATGTACGACGGCTATTGGATATGGTTTATCCCGCTGGCCGGCGACTTAATGAGCGTGGGAGTTGTGTACGACAAAGATCGCATTGGCCCCGGGCCGCGCGGTCGCGACGCGTTTGAAGCGTTTATTAAAAGCCACAGAAGCAGCCGCGATCTTATGGAAGGTGCGGTGTTTGAAGATTATCAGGGTTATGCCCACCTCCCCTACCACGTAGAAACGTTTTTTTCGGCAAACAGGTGGGGACTCACCGGTGAAGCCGGCGCATTTGTCGACCCATTTTACAGCCCCGGGTCAGACTTTATTGCCACGGCAAATGAGTTTTTAACATCGCTCATTATCACCGACTTTGAGGGCAAATCGAATGAATTGCCCGAGAGAGAAGCGCTTTATAACGCCTTTTACAAACTCAAGTATGAAGCCACACTGCGCCTCTACTCAAAACTTTACCCCATCTTCGGTTCGTACGAGATTTACCGGGTAAAATACCTTCTCGACTTTAACAATTATTATAACCTCGTTGTTTGGCCTTTTATGGCCGATAAACTCACCAACTGTGACTGGCTCCGTGAAGAGTTAAAGTTTGGCGACTTCGTCCTTCGGGCGCAGGGCGCCATTGCCGACATGTTCGCCAAATGGGGTGAAACGTTGCGCAAAGAAGGCCGCTATTTCGCCCAGAACCAAGGTCATTGGGCCAACGGACTCAACGGAGTTGTCCAGTTCCAAGAAAAGCTCGGCCCCGTTCTCGACGAAAACTTCCGAAAAGAAGAACTGGACAAGGCGTATTCAAGCGTCTTTGCAACCGTTGTTGAAAACGTCCTCGGCGCACCCGGCCTTTCCAATCGGCGGCGCGTATTGTCGGAGTTGTCCCTGCCCCACGTGGTCATGCTCAAAGACCTCAAAGACGGCACCGTGGAGCAGATCTTAAAGCGCGCCAGTGTGCGTCTCACGCGCGACCTCAAGAGTGAATTGCCGAGTGCCGGGATTGAGCGCGTTTCGCTCGAAAAAAACAACGGCGGCGACGTTCAAATTCGTGTCACCGACAACCACAACAGCCTCATTGAAGAAGCAGCGGTTCTTGCGCGAGCCAAAGAATTGTGGGACGAACCGGGCCAGCCGCTCACCCAAATTCGCATGTAAATCAAATGCAAACCTCTGTGTACGCACCGTGATCTCGAAACATTCGTGTTCAAATACAGCCCATCCATTGGGGCTTTGTGAATCAAAGCGGTGTGGTGCCCATGGTGGCACCCCAAATAGGCTCTTTGGGGGACGGAGCGTTGGCGGACGGGTTGTTTCAGCCGCATTGCTCGGCCTTTCAACCACGTTTGCCTGCGGTGCCGCCGCGGTTTCCAGCATTGAGACAGCGGATGTTCATCCGCTCACCGATGACGGCGGTCCGCCGGACGCTGCTCCCGACGGCAACAAATACCCCGCCTGCCCTCACGGCGCTCTTGAAGATCCCCATCGCGGGTTTATCAGGTGTTTGGCTCCGGGTGAAAAATCGCCTTTTGCGCCGGTAGAAAGTGATGCCGGGGCCGATTCGGCACCAGCGGACAGTGGCAGTTCTGACAGTGGCAGTTCTGACAGTGGCAGTTCCGACAGTGGCACTCCAGACAGTGGCACTCCAGACAGTGGCACTCCAGACAGTGGCACTCCAGACAGTGGCAGTTCTGACGCCGGGCCAGAACCTGTCAGACCCGGCCCGGTCCCCGTTGTTGAAATGAAAGCCCCCAAGTTTGAAAACGGCGATGTACCCAACGCCGAGAAAAACTTGTCGGGCAAAAAAGTTCTTGATGGCATTGCCAAGTGCGTTTCAGACGCGGGAGGCCTCACTGCCAAAACAGGCACTCTCAAAGTAGAACTGCTGGTGAGAGTGCGTGGCAAAGCGGAAGGGGTGGAGGTTACGCCAACCGGCGTTCCAGAAGCCGGCGCCAAGTGTGTACGCAACTTTCTCAAAAACCGCACGGTGGGCGTTCCGAGTGCCGATCCCGTGGGCGTGACAGTCATCTACCAACTCAAGCCCGCCTCCAAATAGCCCTTTTGGACGCCGCGCCAAGAACTGACACAACACAGAATCGCTGAGGACACAGAGGGACACGGAGTCCGTGGATCTCCGTGCTCTCCGTGCCTCCTGGGTAACTTCCCTTTAGCGGAACGTTCTGCAAGGCACGGATCCAGTCTTGTCGAGACGTTTGGGACACCCTTGCCCGTCGCCAAGCGGAAAAGCGAACAGCGTGGCGCGTCGGGTTCTCCAGATGGAGTTCTGTGGCGAGCGCAGCCACGACGAAAACGAGAGACCGGCGAGACCGGTGGATGGCGACGTGATGGACATCTCAAGTCGCCGGACCTCCCAGAACGGGCTCTTTTCTGCTGCATCGACAACTCAACCGCAACGAGTTACTCGCCGTTCGAATGAGGCGCATGCGCCGCTGGGGAACTCCGTGGTGAATACGACGTGTCAGGTACCGGTGGTCTTACGGTGAAGCAAACGTGTCACATTCAGCGAGATTGCCCGTTGTGTACCCTTTGCGAAACCATGTGGACCTTTCTTTCGCGGAGCCGTGTGTCCACTTTTCGGGCTGAATGCGGCCTGTTGCGGCGGATTGAATGCGGTCGTCGCCGACCGAAGCCGCGGCGGCAAGCCCTTCTTCAATGTCGCCTTTTTCCAACAAGTCTCGGCGAGCGGTGGAGTGCGCCCACATTCCTGCAAAACAATCGGCCTGAAGCTCCATTTTAATGGAAAGGGCGTTTTTATTGCCCGGATTGCGGCGTTGATCGGCACGCACTCTGTCTTCAATGCCCAATACGGTTTGAATGTGGTGGCCAACTTCGTGCGCCATAACATAGGCCTGCGCAAAGTCGCCCGGAGCGCCGAATTTGGTTTTTAATTCATAATAAAAACCAAGGTCGATATAAACCTTTTCATCACCGGGACAATAAAAAGGCCCAATGGCCGAGTTGGCCGGCCCACACGCGGAATTGGTTTCTTCTGAGAAAAGAACGAGTTTCGCGGTGCGATAACGCGCATTGCCACTCGACAATTCTTTTTGCCAAAAGGCCTGTGCATCGTCGAAAACAAATGCCGCAAACCGACCGAGTTCATCATTGCCAACGGGTTGTGTGGGACTGTCCCCCTGCACTCCGCCGCCCGTAACCCCCAATGCGGCAAACATGTTTTTCTTAAAAATCAGACTGAGGACCAACAATAAGACGGCACCTCCGAGCCCGATTTTCATACCGCCGCGGCCACCGCCGGGGCCGCCGCGACGATCTTCAACGTTTTGGCTCCGATGATTTTGATCCCAACGCATGATGAACCCTCAATGGTGCGCGGCAGACTGCCATGACCGTGCCAAGCCGAAGGATTAGCCTCGGATCGCGGGCTTCTTTTGCGCAACCCGCTTTTTTTCGCAGCGCATATTGCAGCTAAATCGTCGCAGGTGCGGCCTTTCGTCCTCGCCGAACGGCGGCGATTATACCCACCGGTATCAACACCAAACCTACCCATTGAGAAAAGGTCAGGCTCGCATAACGAGGGTCGGCATTGAAAATGTCGTCGGCTCTCAAAAAATCAATGCCAAAGCGCAAAAGTGCATAGCCGACAATTGTGTACACAAAGAACGTACCCACCGCATATCTGCGCTTATGAATTGCCATCCATAACGCAAAGAGGCAGATGCTCCCAATCAACTCCAATAAGCCGCAGTCAAATCGCGGGCCGGCCGGAAAGTTCACCGCCAATAACGAATGGGAGCGTTTTCCAAGGTGATCGTGCGCCAGCGCACATCCAATTCGCGCCGCAATCAGGCCCACCCAAAAGGCTTTTGCAAGCACGTCGCCGCAGGCCCAAAAAGGCGCTCGCTTTGTGGCAATAAAAATGCTCACAGCGGCCGACGAACAAATCAATCCGGCGGTGGATGAAAACGTTTGTTTGGTGGATAAAAAAACGCCGGAATCCAAAAACGCAGCGCGACCTTTTTCAATAAAAATGCCGCCCAAATGAGCCCCGATAATGCCCGCTATGAGCGCAATGTGCGCGAGGCTTTCAATAAATTTGTGATTGAACGGTGATTGGGCGCCGACTTTGCCAATGATATGAAGAACCCGCCGCCCTTCAATCAATATTGCCACATAACTCAGCAACACCGCCGAAAAGAGGCAAATTCCAAACGCCGAAACTTCAATGCCGAATATCGACAAAGACGGCGGCGGCCAATACGGAATCACTCGTACGTTGCGTAGGTCTGCCACGGGCCGCCGTTGGGAACAGGCTGCCAGTTATGCCAAATCTCGCCGTCGGCGCCGAAATAGAAGATCTCCAATCGACCGTCGCTGTTGGCGCCGGCTGTCATTTCAAAGGCGAAACCGCCCAGCGGGGGCTCGTCTCCGGCCCAGTCGCCGTTGGGGCGAACTTGCCAGAGGCTTTTTACTTTATCGTCGGGGGTAATGTAGAAGAGTTCCAACCGACCGTCTTCATTGCGGGCCACATTCACTTGTTTGCCGCGAACGGGAAGGGTTTCTTCACCGGCCCAATCACCGTTGGGCACCAATTGCCAATTGTGACGAATGGTTTCATCGGCCGCGACATAAAAGATTTCAAGGCGACCGTCGGCATTGTTTCCAAGCGCAATTTGTTTGGCTTTGCCGTGCAAACTCTCGTTTTCGGACCAATCGCCGTTGGGCACCAATTGCCACTTGTGGTGAACAACACCGTCTTTGGCGATCCAAAAAATTTCCAGTCGACCGTCTTGATTGGAACCACAAACGATTTGCTCCACCGGGCCATTGGCCAAACGTTCTGCCCCGTTCCATTCACCACTGGCTGTCTTTTGCCAATCGTTATACAAATCGCCGTTTTTATCGGCATAAATAACTTCAAGCCGGCCGTCTTCATTGCGACCCAATGCAAACGCGCCGGCGTAGTCGGCGAGCTTTTCAGGCCCGTTCCATCGACCGTTGGGCGTCATTTGCCAATCGTGCATAAACATGCCCGTGGGCGTTGTATAAAACACCTCCAGCCGGCCGTCTTGATTGGAGATCACATTGATTTCGGCCGCGGGCCCACCGAGACGCGCATTGCCACTTTGCCATAGCGGCGTGTTTGCCCGCTTTTGCCAATTGTGACGAATGCCGCCGTCTTCGCCGATCCAGAACAGTTCAAGCCTGCCGTCCTGGTTTCGACCAAGAGCGATGCGCCTTTTATATCCGTTCGCCAGCATTGTGTTCTCCTAGTAACCGCCGCCTCACTCGTCGTTCCGGTCTGCGGTTCTTAATTGCCAGTTTACTGCCCGTGGCCGGGCCCGAGAATAAGCTTCATTTTGGCCGCGGGATCAAACCCTTCAACGTGCGGCGGGTGATGGCACTCGGAGGTGCACGTTTCCGGGGCCGGTTTTAATGTAATGAGTCCCTTTTTGTTGGGGTCTTTGGCGTGCAACGAGCCGGGACCATGGCACGTTTCACATTGGATGTTTTGTAACTTGTCATTGAATGTTACCGTGCTGCCACCGGGTTTTCCATAGCCCGTGACGTGGCAACTCACGCAATCCAAGTTGTATTCTTTAAAGTCTTTTTGCAGCGTGGCGTATGCTTTTGCGTGCTGCGTCCCGTCCCACACTTTGCGTTCTTCATCGTGGCAGTCGGTGCACGCGTCGATACCGATAAACCCTGCCTGGCCCTTTTCAGGCGGCGTGGGTTTTCGATCTGCAAAAGCGGTTTTGTTATGCTCATTGACGCGTTTATAAAACGTTGCCATTTGGTCAAACACCGTTTTTTCGGCGCCCAACCTGTCGCGAACTTCAACGAGCTTGTATTTAAAAAAGCTGCCTTTTGTGGGAGTTTGTTCACCCTCCAACTTGGCCTTTTCGCCGCGCATTTTTTCAAGATCCATGCGGCGTGCAGCCAAGTCTTCAGGCTTGATGTCTTTGTTGCCTTCCCACCCATTGAGTTTCTGTTCAAGATCTCGAATACGGGCTGTTAGTGCCAACAGCTCTTCCGCTTTGGCAACGCCGCCCGCGTCTTGAAACGTTACAGCCGCCGCTTTTTCATCACCTTTGGCGAGGTAAAGGTCAACCACGCCCACGGTTTGCAGGTGATTTGATGTTTCAACAACGAGTGTTGAACCTGCCAAAATAGGCGGCTTTGGGGCGTCGTTGATATCGCCGACCTCCACCGGTTTACCCAGAATAAGCACATTGAGTTCTGGGAAGTTGTCGGCGAGTCTCAATGCTTCACCACGCGGGGCGGCAACCATTCCAATAAGGATCGATGCGCCCCGGGCTTTGAGATCTGCAATGGCTTTTTTGGCGCCGTCGTTAATGGGTAATGCTTTTACGCCGGGAGGTGTTCTACCCGTTTTATCTTTTGGGTCGGCCAGGCCGAAAAGACCCACTTTTACGCCTGAGATTTCTTTCAACAGCGTGGGTACAGCCCCGGCCACCCCTTCAAGGTTGCCTGCGAGAAGTGCTCCGCCTGTTGCGGTTCCGAGTTGGGTAAGCGTGTCGGCGCCCCCCGCCCAATCATTTAATCCCGGAACAAACGCCGTTAGGCCCATGTGTTTGGAAGCCTGCGCAATGGCCTCGGCCTTCCATAACGTTTGTTGCCGATCGTCTGTTCGCAGGTCGGGATCCATAAAAAACAGCGGGCCCGCGCCCAATACCCACGCATTGGGTGCGGCCGCTTTTTCAGCCGCAATAAAGGCCGCTGCGTAATGAATGCCACCCAATTGATCTTTAGAACACCCGCAGGGCTCCAATGCCCCGGCCACACTGCTGATTGCGTATAAACGCAGCGTGGGTTTGTCGGGTGTGGCACCCAAATCTCCGGCTGAAGCGGGAGGACCGGGCTGGCATCCTTGGCAGGCGGCGCCGCCGGCCGAGAACAACAGAGTGAACGAAACCGCGAGAGCTTTGAGGGGAACCGAAGAGAAAAACTTCATGGGAGCGAGGGAGCGAACGGAAGAATTGTCTTCAGATCGTTGTCGGTGAATCGCAATTGAAGGCCCACGAAGTAGTCGCGCCTATCTTCATTCAAGATGTCGTCGACACCGCCGAGGAGCCACAATTTGCGAATAAACTCATAACCGAGGGCAATGCGCCACCGAGGCGTGAGCGTTTCACCGAAACCAAAGAGATCTTGACGCAATTCCAACCGGTCGTCGAGAAGGTGCAAATCGAGCCCGATCCCGCCGGTGGATTCTTTAATGCCGAAACGGCCGGTGAGCGGGCCCACGCGTTTGGCGAATTGAAATGAAAAGCGCAAATCGTCGGTGGTTCGTGTGCGAATTTCGCGGTAGGTCGCGGGCTGATTGAGATTGGTTGTTGAAACGTCGATTTGCTCAAAGCTTGTTTTACCGCGCGGATCGCTGATGACCTCAATGGAGTAATATTTGTCTTCCGACGGTTGGAGCCTCAGCTCCACGTAGCTCTTTAATGAATTGGCGAGGAAGTTGTAATCACTTCGGAGGCTGACAACCGTTTGAACGCGCCCAATGCCACCCACGAGATCGCCCACGGTTTCAACGGTGGACTCTACCTCGTTAATGAGCGTTTCGTCTTTTGTGAGGCGGCCGATGGTACCTTCACCGCGATCAATGCGGGCGGCCACGTTGTCGGCGTGTTTTAATGCGTCTTCAAGGGTTCCGCTCGCGCGATTAACGCGCTGAATGGCTTCGCGCAGTTCGCCGGGTTTGCCGTTTCCTGCCTGATTTTCAGCCAGCAGACGTTTTACGTCATCGGTGGCAACCCGCACGTTTTCTAAGATTTTGGGGATGTCGGGGTTGCCGGTGATGTTATTGACGTTGTTAATGGTCTGTGTAATGGCCTGACGGTTTTCTTTTACCGTTTCGTTGAGTTCTTTTGTAACGCTGGCCAAGTTGTCGAGGATCTCTTTGATGTCCTGACGACTTGTGTCTTGGCTGAGCGTTTCTGTTACTTTTTTAATGTCTTTGAGAATGTCTGAGATTTGGCCCTGAAGTGATTGAATAGACGGCTCGTCGATATAGTTTTTTATTTGGCCGTCTTCAGGCGGGCACGGGTCGATCTTGGGGCAACCAAGCTTTTTTTTGCCCTCAATGCCTGGAATGAGCACAACGAAATATTCACCGATCAGGCTTGTTGCGCGTTTGCCAATAGCCGCATCTTCATAAAGCAGAACCTCGGGGTTCATTTTTATGTCAATGCGCGGTTGGCCCTTATCAAGCCAAATGCGATCGATCACGCCGACTTGAATGCCGCCGATTAAAACGCGTGAATGAGGTGCAATGCCGGTGGCATCGGGCACGTAGGCCCAAACGAAATAACCTCCACCGGTGCCCGTTTCCCTCGAAATGAAGCGATAAGCGAAAATCAGCGCCCCCGCCAATACGGCGGCCATGATTCCCACTTTGGCTGCATTCGACGGTTGGGCCATAAAGCCTCTACTTGCAGGCCGACGCCATGGTGGGCTTTACGCGAAAATGTTCGGTGCACCACGGCTGAAGGTCTGAGTAGTCGGCGCAGGGAATGGTGTCGGGGTTTTGGCCCGACCTGTCTTTTTCTGCCGCTTCTTTGCATTGCGCGCAGCACTTGGCGTGCATTGCCTCTTCACCCGCGGGGTCATTTTTGGCGCCTTCTGCGGCCGCGGTGTCGGGAGCGGCCATGTCTTGGCCCGTGTCTTTGAGCGGGTCGGGCTCTTCAGCTTGTTTAGGTTTGCCACCGCCGCAGGCGAAAGCCCCGAAAAGGGTGAGCGCGGTGAGTGTACACAACGAAAAAGCGGTGCGCGCGGAAGAACCCATGAATGTGCCTTATCGAAGCTTTTTAGCGGACGCAATGAGCGAGCCTTCAATCGGCGGAAATGTCGGGCATAGAATGAAACGCGAATGAACCCATCAGCATTGCAGACTGCGCCCACCAAAACCCTCGCCGAAGATCGGACCGAACCGGGGTTTGGCGCCGGCGTTGTGTCGCTATTTTCGGGGTTGCGCTTTCTCACAGCAAACCCGGCGGCGTGGCCCTACGCGCTAGTCCCGGTTGTGTTTTTTGTGGGTATAACACTTGTTGTCGGCGGTTTGGGAGCGGGATTTTTGCCCAAATTGGTGACGCCGCTATTGGGGCAGTGGGCTCACAAAGGTCACGGTGTGCTGGGGATTGTCGTGCGCGTGCTGGTGGCCATTTTTTCTGTGATCGTAGGCATTTTAGTGGGTTTTTTGCTCGCTCAACCTCTCTCCGGTCCCGCGCTCGAAAAAATTGTTCGCAAGGTGGAAGGTACACTTGGCGCGCCGAAGTGGCCTGAAACAAGCCTTTTGGCTGACATTTGGCGCTCGATTGAAGGGCTGCTTCTCACAAGTGTACTCAGCGTTCCAATCCTTGCGCTTCTCTTCTTGATTGAAGTGATCTTTCCGCCCGCCGCGATCGTGGCAACGCCGCTCAAGGTGCTCGTCGCGGCGCTCATGCTCTCGTGGGATCTGTGTGACTATCCCCTTTCCATTCGCGGAATGCCTGTTCGTGAGCGGTTTGCGCTGCTGCGACGTCACCTGGGCGCCGTCATGGGTTTTGGTCTCGGACTGGTGTTGTTGATGCTGATCCCGTGTGGACTTTTCTTGGCGCTTCCCGTGGGCGCCGCGGGTGCCACCGAGTTGATCTTTCGATTGGAAAGGTGGGAGGCTCGCCAAAAACAGTGAGAGATTTGCCTAGATCTCAAGGCTGATTATTGCGAAGCGAAAATGCGCGCAGCATTTATCATTGCACTCGCCTGTCGGTGCGGCGAAACACGGCGCCATGTTGGATCGATTCCTCCGAGCATGTCGCCGCGAACCCGTGGACGTGACGCCCGTTTGGATGATGCGTCAGGCCGGACGCTACATGTCAGAATACAGGGCTCTGCGCGCGAAACACACGCTTTTGGAGATTTGTAAAACGCCCGAGCTTGCGGTGGAAGTAACGCTCCAACCGCTTCGATTGGGGATGGACGCGGCGATCTTGTTCGCCGACATTTTGCTTCCTTTAGAGCCCATGGGCGCTCCTTTTGAGTTTGCAAAAGGAGAGGGACCGATCATCCACTCGCCGGTTCGTGATCGCGCGGCCATCGAGAAATTGCGCGTATTCGAAGCTGAAGAAGGCCTCGGGTATGTGCTCCAAGCCATTCGCCTGCTTCGCAAAGAACTCAAAGTGCCGCTCATCGGCTTTGCCGGCGCTCCGTTCACCATCGCGAGCTACTTGATCGAAGGTGGCAAGTCGAACGACTACCGCATTTCAAAGTGTTTGATGTGGAGCGACCCCGACGCGTGGAATTTGCTCATGAGCAAAATCGCCGAGGTTGTTAGGCGTTATCTGCGAGCGCAGGTGGAAGCGGGCGCGCAGGCGGTTCAACTTTTTGACTCGTGGATCGGCGCACTTTCGCCTTCAGATTACGAGCAATACGTGATGCCGCATGTGGCTCACATTCTCAAAGATCTCGAAACAACGGGTGTGCCCGTTATTCACTTTGGAACGGGAACGAGCGCTCTTTTGGAGCTGCAACGCGACGCGGGTGGCACCGTGATCGGCGTGGACCATCGCGTGCGATTGGCCGAGGCGTGGAAGCGCATCGGGCACGACCGTGCCATTCAAGGAAACCTCGATCCAATGCTTCTTTTGGCGCCGGTCGACGTTGCTGTACGCCGCGCGAAACAGATTGTGCGCGAAGCGGGCGGCAGGCCGGGGCACATCTTCAATCTCGGTCACGGCATTGTTCCCGAGGTGCCTGTGGACACGGTGAAAGCGGTGATCGACGCCGTTCACGAAACGGCGCTTCCGTTCGAGGTCGCATGAGCGAAAACGCGTTTTCCGTGGTGATCGGCGGCGGGGGAGTGAGCGGCTTAACAGCGGCGTATCGGCTGTTAAAAGCGGGTAAAAATGCAAATGGCCGCCCCGTTAAAGTGACGCTGATTGAAACGCGCAATCGCCTGGGCGGAAACGTTCGCACAGAACGCACGGGCGGATTTGTGATCGACGGCGGCCCCGATGCGTGGGTCACCGCAAAACCGCACGCTTCGGCGCTCGCAAAAGAACTTGGTTTGGGTGATCGCCTGATCGGCACGACGCCTGAAAATCGGCGGGTTTTGGTGCTCGATCGAGGACGTGTACACCCGTTCCCCGAAGGAATGCTTCTCACGGTTCCAACCCAGGTGTGGCCGTTTCTAAAAACGCGTTTGCTCTCTCCCGTTGGCAAAGCGCGCGCCGGGTTTGACCTGATATTGCCGCGAAAATCAACGCCCGACGACGAGTCGATCGCGTCGTTCGTTCGCCGGCGTTTCGGAAGCGAAGTGCTTCAAAAAATAGGGGCGCCGCTTCTCGGTGGTGTGTTCGCGGGTGATGTTGAAAAGCTCAGCATGCGAGCCACATTTCCGCAGCTTGTGGAGCTTGAAAAAAATACGGCAGCCTCGTCATAGGCGCACGAACAGAGATGAAGCAGCGCGCGGCGAAGAGCAAAGGGGGTCCGCCGCCGTCGGTGTTTCATTCATTCCCCAACGGCTTGGGTGAATTTGTGGACGCGCTTGTAAAAGCGGTGCGCGATCTGGGCGCCGACGTTCGCACCGAAACGCGAATTGTCCGCGTTGAAAAAATCGCGACCGATGCTGCAAAACAAGGCAATTCGGCGCGATACAAAGTACACATCGCCGGCCCGAGCGGGCTCGAAACGCTGGAGTGCGACGCGGCGATATTGGGCATGCAAGGGTACGCAATCGCCGACGTGATTCGTGAGGTGGATGATGAAATGGCGCGCGATCTGGGCGAAGTGCCCTATGTTTCGAGCGCTGTTGTGGGCCTTGCGTACACTCGGAGCAGCGTGAATCACGCGCTCAACGCCACCGGCATCATCACCACCGACAAGAGCGATCAGCCCATTATGGCGGTGACTTTTTTGTCGAGCAAATGGGCAGGAAGAGCCCCCGACGACGCGGCGTTGTTCCGCGTTTTTATGGGCGGTGCGGGCCGCGAAGACATGCTCTCCGTGCCCGATGCGGAGCTGATTCGCATTGCGGCGAGCGAGCTTCAAAAACTCGTTGGGACAAGCGGCGAGCCAACGCTTGCGCGTGTGTACCGTCATGAGCGGGCAAGCGCTCAACCGGTGCTCGGACACGACGCGCGGGTGGCACGCGTTCGCGCCAAAGAAAAAGCCCATCCGGGCCTGTTTGTTGTGGGCGCTGCCATGGACGGCGTGGGCATTCCCGACTGCGTTCGCCAGGCAACCGATCTCGCCAAACGTGTGCTCGCCGATTAAGTGTACACAAAACCCGATGCGCTACGCGCGCCAGATCGCGATAAGCCAAATAGCGATCCCGGCGATTGTGATCGCCGTCGGCCCGCGGGCCTGCGACCAAACAGGTTGTCCGGTGCGCGTGACGCCGCGAAAAACGACCAAAGCGGCCCCCACAACCCACGCCAAAATCCGATAAGCAAAGCAACCACCCACGCGGTGTGAGGGCTTTCATCGCGCGCCAACGCTGCGAGCGCATCACGTTCAATGGAGGCCACAGGGTCGGTTCGAGTTCCGGGTGGGCGAGGTTCTGAGGCTTGTAATCGAGCCAATTCTGCATTGGCGCGAGCCAGATCTTCCGCGTGGGGAATAATAAGCCATTTGGTTTCAATTGCGGCGGTGCGTACACCTTCCCATGCGAACATGGCTGTTTTTCTGTCGCCCGCACTCTCGGCTTTTTGGGCGAGCGCAATCAAACGTTCATAAGCAACACGAACGTGCGGCGCTCCAGGCGCATAAAACCCCGCCGCTCGCCGAGCATGAAGGGCCGCAGCATGTGGATCGCCGGACCTCAGCGCCGCGGTGCTGAGCGCAATTTCCCGTTCACCTGAAATGAGTACACGAGCTGTGAGCGCCGCCGTGATCACACCGATCACCAAAAGGATTTTGGCGGTGCGGAGGAGGGTTGTGATCACAAGAAATCGCGGCGTTTAAAGATAAAAGAGGCACTTGCAAAAAGACCCGCCGACCAGGCGACTCCATGAACGGCCGCCCGAGCAAAGTACAAAGGTACATTTGCGTCGAGCGCTTCACCGGTGAGCAACGGTCTCGGCGGCACGTAGATCTGAAGGTTGGGCACCACTTTGGACATGTAGAAAAAGAAGCTGTGCAGCAACGGCCCCACTTGTTTCACAGGCATTTTGGCGAGCAGATCTGCATTGCGAAACGCCACAACGAGCCCGAGCGTTAAAATCGCCGACAAAAACGGCGTGGAAAACGACGAGAACAACAATGTGAGCGACACCACAACGCTCACTTCAATGATCGATAAAAGCGCCGATCCCAAAATGACGCGGCGTTCATCGGGTGCGCTTCCGCAAAGCCACGCGCCCGCGACCATCACCAAAAACGCCCATGGAATGGGCCCGTATGTTCGCGCCGCGGGCCATTTGATCATGGCAAGGGCCAGACCGAGAACGAGAAGGCCGCCGAGTCCAAACACCAATTCAATGGGTCGGCCGCCGAGCGCGCCGCCGAGAAAGAGAATCAGCCCCGCGTCGGCCATAACGAACGTGCCCAGCGTGAGCAACGTTCCCAGGTATTTGCCGGCCAAATATTCAGTTCGGCGAATGGGGCGGGCCAATATCGGAAAGATTGTTTTCTGTTCGAGTTCGCGATGGAGCGACGTGGCTCCGATAAGCACCGCCACGACAATGCTGTAAAACGAGAGCGACGCGGTTCCGATGTTGGACACGACGCGGGGTGCGTACTTCAATGTGTACGCACCGATGATCAGCGAGTAAAAAGAAACGGCAAATGCCGCGGCCGCAAGCCCGATCAAAATGCGGGCGCGGACAGATTCGCGATACGTGTTCATCGCGACGGCGAACACCCGGCGCAGCATTGGCGCGGACCTTACCACGAGGTTGGCGCCGGTTTCTTGGCCGAATTGGCGGCGTATGCTTAGGGGAGGTTATGACCACCCACGACGAAGCCGCGGAGCGTACCCCCGAACAGGAAATCGAGGCCGCCAAACGCGCTCTGACAATGGGCGACGTGCAGGCCGCGGCGGCCCACGTGGGGTTGGCTCTGGCGCATGATCCGCTCCGGCCTGAATGGCTGTCGGTTCTCGATGCCGTATTGAGCGCGGGCAATAACGATCCCGATAAGATCGCCCCGCTCGGCGAACGGCCGTTTTTTGCAACGGTGGCGGTTCGCGCTGCGGCGTGCGCTCGCTCGGGCGATTTCACTTCGGCATTGGTGCTGTTAATTCGAACGTTTGGTGCCGAGCCGCGCGCTCTGTTTATTCGCTGGGCCCGCGGATTTTTATCAGAACCGGGCGCAATCGATAAGGTGGATGTCGATGCATTAACCGCGGCGGCCGTGCTTTTCGTGCGCGGTTATGCGGGAGATCACCTCAATGAAGATGCCCAGGCCGAGGTGGGAGAAGTGGCCAACGTGCTCGACGTTTTCGGCGAGAAATCCGCGGCGCTGTGCTGGGTGAAATCGCTGCTAATGCGAAAAGCCCGCAGGCTCCACGACGCCATCGGCGCCGCGCGGGCCGCCGAGCGATTGCAACCCACGTTTGTTACGGCATTGGCGCTCGCTTATGCGCTGCGCGAAAACGAAGACTTTGATGGAGCACGCGCCGCTTTTGAATCGGCGATTTCGCGCGATCCCAATAACCAAGACGCCAAAACCGATCTCGCAATCATGCTCTGCGATATTGGACAATGGACCGAGGGTCTCGGCCTGTTCGGCGCAGTATTGCAAAAACAACCCGACCACCCCACGGCGCGGCCGGCGTCTCTCTTTTACAAAGCCCTCGAAAATGGGGGTGGGGAGGCGTATACAGACCTCTTCACGCTGTCGGAATTGGAGGGTGAAAACTCCGAGGCTCGAACATGGTTACGGCGTGCGCAGGCGGCTTGGCTCCACCCGCGCGTGGAGCCCGCTGTAAACCATTCGTTTATTGATCATATCGCGATCGGCGTGGATCACTTGGCAACCCATGACCCCGACTTAACGCGTTTTGGAGCGTCGGTTCACCAATACCGTTGGGGTAAAGCGCTCGCCGAAGAGAAAATCGACGATATTGAAGAAGAATACGGAATTGAAGTTCCAGCCGATTACAAGGCGTTTTTAATCCATGTGGCAGAGTCGGGCGCGGGGCCCTATTACGGATTATTGCCGTTTGACGCGCCCGAGCAGCTCCAAAGTTTAAAGGGTGAGTTTAAACATACCCGCCGTTACAACCCCGATACCGACGCAATGAACGAGGCCGAGTTGGCCGCGTTTGAAGGGGATGAAACCGTTGCAGGTACCATTGCACTCGCGCACATGGGCTGCGGTTATTTTAGCATTCTGGTGATTCGCGGGCCGAGGGCCGGCAGCGTTTGGGCCGACGTTCGCAGCGCCGGATTGGGTCTTATCCCAACGCATAACACGTTTACCGAGTGGTACAGTGATTGGGTGCACGCATTGGCTGAAAACACCGACGTAAAAACGGTGGTCCCCGGCGGCCGCTGCGCACCGCAAAATGCCCTTTCAAACTACTTAAACTCTTGGCAGCAAAGCCATGGGATTGAAGAGATAAACGACACCGAGCAACTCAAAGAAGCGCTCGGTGAAATTGGGGAAGGTGGCATTGCCGTTCGCGCGAGCGCGTCACGCTACTTTAATGAAGGTGATCTCGTGGACGTTTGCCAGGTATGTCAATACATGTTCCATTCATTTTTTAGAATGGAAGCAATGAATCCGGGGCAAATCAAAAAAGGCATTGTGCCTCGCTGCGCGCGAAAACACGCGTCCGCCCATTAACCCTCGCCCGCGTCGTCGCGAGCAGTGTTGTGTCTTTTATGGATCGACCCCACCTAGAGCACCAATTGGTTTGAATCGTGAGTAAAATCAGAAGATTAGTGATTTGAGAAAGCCGAGAAATATCGGCTGGGTGCTCCAGTCTTTTCCCAGTGGAGGAGGCTCGCGCCTCCTCCCCCGCGCACGGGTCGCTCCTGACCATTGCATGTCTCGTGTTGCGGCTTCCCACCCAATGCGCCGCGGCCGGGGCCCTACCCTGCCGCAGGGCGCAATGGGGCCCTCGCCGCAACTCTCGATCACGCAATGGTCACTCACTCCCCAATCCCCCTTTGGGGTGACGAGAGCGAGTGATCTGTGCGCGAACGAGCGGGTACGGTTTGGGCCCCACGCGCCACTGCGGCGGGGAAGGGGCCCCGTCCGCGGGCGCTTGGGAGAAACCGAACCCGCGAGACGTGCACAGATCAGGAGCGAACGTCGCGGGCCCCCCTCCACGCGATCCGAACTGGGTGTCTGTCACCGGGTAGCAGCTTCGGGCCTGGCCTTCTTGCCTTGCTTTTGCCTGTTTGTGTACACATGTGAACTATCCATTTGGTTACGGAATCAAACCGCCCGCCGCTCCAACCTTTTCAGCGGCAACGCGGCAGATATTTCCCGCCGTTTGCAATGCATAACGGCGCACGCGCTCGCCGAATAACAGCCGAATAACGCTGCCGAGGTCACACAACACCGCGTACGTCACGAGGCTTTTTTCGGCCCCGAGCGACTCCACCCGAACGAAGCCCCACAGGTCTTCAACCTCGTGGGCAAAAGCCGGATCCATCCAAAAGCGAATGACACCTTCGTTATCTATTGGAGCAACGCGCAATGTGTACGCAGCGGTGCCCCACCGGCCGCCGTGTTTAAGGTACACAAGCTGATGTGTACCCTTTTTGCCATCATCGCGGGCTTCAAGTGTCAGGGCTAAAATGCGGCTGTATACGCTCACGTCGGTGAGCATTTTTGTAATTATCGCCGCGGGTACGTTGGCCAGGTGATACGCAAGGCCGCCCTGGTAAACGCCGCCGTTGATATCAAAATCAAGGTTTCGCGTAACCGACTGGCCAGAATGGAGAGTGGCTTTTTCCTCGGCAGTGAGTTCACCGCCCCAAGCGCTTTTGTCGGGGGTGAAAACAGCTCCAAACGCCGCGGTTGCGAGCACCTGTTGGCCAAACGTGCGGCGGCCGAATTTCACCCTGTTCAATGTCGGTGCACCTTCGCGCAAAAACAATTGAAAAATGCACAATAGACAACGACATTCGCTGTTGAGGCGCCAAAGTGGCACAATTTTCAACGGCCTGCGTTGCAATCGCATTCACGCTTTTGGCTTTCGCCCGGGAGTTGCGGGCCGAACCAACTGTCAAAGCGCCGGCCGAATACCGCTTTTACTTTGATCCCAAGTTTCGAGGTGAAGCGGGCACGTTGAGCATTACCAACGCGGCTCGATTGGCATTGAGGGGCGAGGACGAAGTATTGAGTGGCCTCCCATTAAAAGACCGCAGCGGTTTTTGGTCCATTGCAACGCGGTTATTGGCAATGATTGCGATTGACCTGCCCATTGCGAGCTATCAATTGGTGCTTGCTCACGAGCTTTTGGGGCACGGTGCTCGCTATCGAGAGTTTGGCGGCCAATTTCGCGCTGAAATAGGGGCGCCGCTGCCTTTTGATTTGTCGCCCGACCATAAAGTGTTTCCGGCAAATCAAACACGGCCCCTTTATTGGGACGAGCTGACAATTGTGCACCTCGGCGGGCAGGACGTTCAATCAACGGCGCAGCGAAATCTCGCATTTGAAGGCTTTTCTCGCGGACAGTTGGCGCGCGGTGATGCGTTTTTATACGCGGGCAATGCGCTCACAAAAATGGCCCAACTGATTGGCGCGAGAGACTTGGACAATGCTGCCCATTCAATGGCAGCACCCCGAAAGTGGAACGCCGATGGAGTGCGCGATTGGATGAAAGCATCCATTGCGTTTGAACTCATTGATCCGCTCCTCTGGTTTTCCCTTTATGCGAGCGCTTATCGCTACCTTGTTCGCGGAGAAACAGATGTGGCTTTTCCGTCGCTTCGAGTCGGCGATACAAGGCTTTTTGCAACATCTCGGGTAAACGTTGTGCCTTGGGGGATATCACCCAATGTGGAGCTTTTTGCGGCGTTGCCAAAAGCGGTATTGAGCGTCGCATTGCGGCCCGGACTGGGCCCCAATGCGGCGTCCATTTTGGCGGAAGTGGGTATTGGAAAAATCAATGTATTGGGCCCGCTTCAATTAAATGTTGGGCTTGCCGGTTGGGCGCAACCCGGATTATGGGCATTACACTACGTGGGGCGCGATACAAAGCACGGCGTTTTGATTGACTTTGGTCCACCGATCCCCGCAAAACCCCCTCCGCAAACCGTATTGGGCATAGGCGGTTATGTGGAAGCCGCCGCGCGCTTGCGGTACGTAACTCTTGGCACCCGAATTACCGCTAAAACAGCGGGAATTTGGTCCGAAAAACCGCTCGCCCCCGACGTGCAAGTGGCATTGATGAGCGGAGTGATCTTGTATTGAATACGCTCTGTGTTTGAAACGCTATTATAGATTTTTGCGACCTTCAATGGCTCGACCGAGAGTGACCTGGTCGGCGTATTCAAGGTCGCCGCCGTGGGGAATGCCGCTCGCAATGCGCGTGACTCGAACACCCAACGGTGTCAGTTCGCGCGCGAGGAGAAGGGCAGTTGCTTCACCGTCCACCGACGGCGGAGTGGCCACCAAAATCTCTTTCACCGGCGCTTCAGGATCGCGAATTTTGGCTCGAAGCTGGCCGAGCGGAAGATCGTCCGCGGAGATGCCTTCGAGCGGTGAAAGAAGCTTTCCGAGAACAAAATAGCGACCTCGCATCGCGCCGCTCCGCTCAATGGCAAGCAGATCTTGAACGCGGGCAACAACGCACAGAAGCGAGCTGTCGCGGCGCGTGTCACTGCAAACGGTACACATCGCCGGCTCACCCGGAGCCTCGGATTCTGCGATGTTGCCGCACAGATGGCACGGCCGAACATAGTCGCGAAGCGCGCCCACCTCGGCACCCATGTCGCGCGCCGTGGATTCATCAACCGTTGCGAGAAACAGCGCAAAACGCATGGCTGTTTTCTCGCCGACGCCCGGCAAACGCCCGAGCAATTGAGCGACGCGTGTCAGGCGCGAGGGGAGATCGGCGCCGCCTGTTCGAAATCGATAGGCCACAACCAAACCGAGCGCGCGTCAGCCGAGGCCGGGGATTTTAACGCCGCCGGTGATCTTGTTGATTTCGGCCTCAACCTGCTTGTCGGCGGCTTCAAGCGCGTTATTGGCGGCGGCCACCACCATATCGAGCGTCATATCGATTTCTTCAGACTTGAGCAGTTCGGGATCGATTGAAATGCGCTTGAGTTTGCCTTCACAAGTGACGGTGACTTTCACTTTGTCGCCGCCGGCAGCGCCTTCCACTTCGTTGTCTTTAATGCGCTGTTTCGTTTCTTCGATTTTGCGCTGCATGCGCGCTGCTTGGCGCATGAGTTCGTTCATTCCGCCGCGGAATTGCATCGCGCCGCTATGCCGCTACAGCGCGGCGGGCGCAATAAGGCTCGGACCGGCGATGTCTCAACATGCTGCGTTTTGCTTTTATTTGAGCCAAACAACAGTCACGCCGTCACCGCCCTCGCGCTGTTCACCGGCGCGTGACCGAGCGACAAGCGAGCTTTGACGCACCGAATCGCGCACCGCTTCGCGAAGGGCGCCGGTGCCGTGACCGTGAATGAGAAAGGCCACGCGCCTGCCCGAACCGAGCATGCGATCGAGAAATTGTTCAGCCATGCTCGATGCTTCGTGAGCGCGCAAACCACGCAGATCAACGGTGTTTTCTGAGGTCTGCACGGGTACGTCGGGGTCGGAAGCGGCATCGAGAACAAACGACGAACCTTTGTGTACACCACCGGAAGAATGTGTACGCATCTTCCCGCCGCCCGCGGTTTTGCCACCCGACTTGGAGGTTCCGCCGTTTGGTTGAGCGGCCCGCGTTTCTTCGATCTTCAACGTGAGAGTGAGGGCACCCGCTGCCACTTTTACCTTGTCCCCAAGCACTTCGAGCACATTTGCCTCGGCCTGAAGTTTGGGAACGTACACACGCGAGCCGGGCTTGAGAGCATGTGTACTCACCGGCGCCCGGTGTTCAGAAGCTTCAACCGGCGCTGCGAGCGGACCGCCGATGGCCACTTGGTGAGCCACCTGATCCACGGTTTTCGTCAGCGCCCGCAGATCGGCTTCGGTGGGATTTTGCCGCAATTTCACCTGCGCTTTTTGCAATTCATCGCGGGCGCGTTTCACTGCGGCAAACAGTTCTCGGCTCTCTTCGGTGAGTGCGCTTTTTTCTTTGGCCTTGAGGCGCACCAGCTCCTCTTCCACTTCGGCCTTTTTTTCTCGAACGATTTGCGCGTCGTTTTCGGCTTTGCGTCGCACTTCTTCAAGCTCGCGCCGTTCGCGATCGAGCTGGGCCGCGACCTCTTCAAACGCGATGGCGTCGCGCGTTAGAAACGATTCTGCGCGTTCAATAAGCAGGTTGGGTATGCCAAACCGTTTCGCCACCGCGAGCGCGCTCGACGGGCCAGGAATGCCGATCACAAGTCGAAACGTGGGGCTCATTGTTGCGAGGTCGAAGCCGACAGAAGCGTTTTTAAAGCGCGTGTCTTTGAGCGCGAGAGCTTTCAACCCTTCGTAATGCGTTGTGCACGCCACTGCGGCGCCGCGTTGCGCGAGCGATTGCAAAATCGCCGAAGCGAGCGCTTCTCCCTCGCGCGGGTCGGTGCCGCCGCAGACTTCGTCGAGCAAGACGAGCGCACCCGGTGCAGATTCGCCTAAGATCGAAGCCAAATTTTGAATGTGTGCGCTGAAGGTGGAGAGGTTTTTATGAAGGTTTTGATCGTCGCCCACGTCGGTGAGGACGTGCGTTACAAGGCCCATTTGCGAGCCGTCGCGCGCTGGAATGGGCAGGCCGGCGCGCAACATTAAGCACGCAAGACCAAGCGTTTTGAGCGCCACGGTTTTTCCACCGGCATTGGGGCCGGAAATCACAATCACTTGACCCTGCCCAACTTCAATGTCGCTGGGTACACAATCGACCCCTTCGAGAACAAGCAGCGGGTGCCGAGCTTTTCTTAGGGAAATCGTCAGCGCTTCTGTTTCCGAACAGATGTCGGGGATAGTCAGCGAAAGATCACGGGCAAGGCGCGCCACGGCGGCGCGGAGATCGGCGTGACCGAGCGCTCCGAGCGCTTCGATAATCAGGTCGGCGTGGGCGGATACTTTTTTTGAAAGCTCGGCGACGATCGCGCGCTCTTCGCGATCGATGCCGCTGTCGATGATTTTGAGGCGATTTGTTTGCTCAACGAGGGCCTGCGGTTCAACGAAAACGGTGGCGCCGCTGGCGCTCGCTCCGCACACAATTCCAGGCACTTTTTCATGTGAATCGGCGCGAACGGGGAGAACGAAGCGGCCTTCACGTTCGGTGTAATAGCTGTCTTGAAGCGCCTCTGTGTGTTTGCCAATGAGGTCTTCGAGCTTGCGAACAAGCCTGTCGCGAACGGCTTTTCGCTCGCGCCGAAGCGATGCGAGGGCCGGCGACGCTTTGTCGGCGATCGATCCGTCGGGTTCAAATGTTTGATCGAGAGCGCGTTCGAGCGGATCGAGATCGGGCGACGTGGAGCACGCCGCGGCGAGCAGCGGAACCCTTGTTTTTCGAGCGGCGAGAAACGTTCGAAGCGACCGGGCGGCCGTGAGAATCGCGAGCACAGCGCGGAGATCTTCGGCGCCCAGGGCCGATCCGATGCGGGCGCGCTCGGCGGCGTCTTCGGCATCGGGAAGTGTACCCAACGTGATCGGCTCGGCGTTGTTGTCGAGATCCACCGCCTCGCGCGCCTCCGCCAACGCGGTGAGCACGGCATTGCGGCTTCCGTGGAGCTGCAAATTCAGGGCGGCGGCGTGGCCGAGCGACGTTTGCGTTCGATCGGCGAGCGCTTCGAGCAGTCGATCCCACTCAAGGTCGGAACGGGTTTTTGCGCTGGGTTCAGAAGGGCAAGAAGAAGCCTCTAACATGGTTGTTCTCAATGTATGAATACGCGCTGTGGCGCCCCCCGCGGTGCGCTTGCGCAACGCTTGGGGGGCGCGGGGCGCGCTTTAGCGCGACCCGAGCGAATTGGTTATGGATTGAAAAGCGCCCGCGTGGGGGGCATTGATTGAACGTTAATGGGTGGCTGCCAGGGACCGACCGGTGTTTGCCGGCACGGGGCCCCAAAAGTGGCCGCTACTATGAATCACCGAAGTCCTTGGTGCCACCCGCCCCGGAGGGCATGGGGTTTTGTTCTTTTTCGAGGTAGCGGAAGATGGTGCGCGGGTCGACCCCGAGGTCGCGCGCCGTTTGAGTTCGATTGCCGTTGTTGCGCTCCAATGCCTCCAATACGTAGCGGCGTTGAAACTCTTCTTTGGCTTTTTCAAGCGGCATAATGGGAGTTTCTGCCTGGGGGCCGAGGTCGAGATCTTCGGCCGAGAGGAGGGTTTTTTCGCAAAGGACGAGAGCCTTTTTAATGCGATTTTCAAGCTGGCGAATGTTGCCCGGCCATGTGTACTTTTTAATGGCGGCAAGGGCGGCGGGTGAAAAGCCTTTTACGGCGCTGGCAAGTTCGTCGGCGTATTTGGATAAGAGAACTTTGGCGATAATGAGTACGTCGTCGCCGCGGTCGCGAAGGGGCGGGAGCCAAATGTTAACGACATTGAGGCGGTAATAGAGGTCTTCGCGAAAGTTATTGGCGCGGATTTCTTCTTCGAGATTGCGATTTGTGGCGGCGACAATGCGAATATCCACTTTTTCAGGCTTGGAGTCGCCGACGCGAAACACAACGCGTTCTTGCAATGCGCGTAGAAGTTTTACTTGAAGGTTTAATGGCAATTCGCCGATTTCGTCGAGAAACAGCGTGCCCTTGTCGGCCGTTTGGAATTTGCCGGGGCGGCTTGCAACGGCGCCTGTGAATGCTCCACGGACGTGGCCGAAAAGTTCACTTTCAATGAGGTTTTCAGGGATGGCGCCGCAGTTGATTGTAACGAATGGGCCGTTGTGACGTGGGCTGCGGCGGTGAATTTCTTTTGCAATGAGTTCTTTGCCGGTGCCCGTTTCACCGGTGATTAAAACGCTGATATCGGTGGAGGCGACTTTTTGGAGTTTGCGAAACACTTCCAACATGGAGGGGCAGGCGCCGATGATTTCACCAAAACGTTTATCGTGAAGTTCGGCAACGAGTTTGGCCTTGTCGGCTCGGAGCGCGTTGAGGAGCATTGCGTTTTGCAATAACAGCGACGCCTGCGAAGCAAAGATGCTGAGCAGCTCCAATTGAGTACGTTCGAATAGGTGTTTGATTTTGTCATTGCCAACGTAGAGCGCGCCTATCACTTGACCCTGCGAAAGAAGGGGCGCGCACATAACGCTGGAGAGTTTCATTGCAATGACGCTGTCGGAGCGGCCAAACGTTGTGTCGGCCAATGCGTCTGAAACGATGACGGGGCGGCCCGACTCAATAACTTGGCGAACAATGCTGTCGGAAATGCCGCCGTGCATATCGGTAATGGCTTCTTTGCGAACATTGCGTGCGGCGCGAACGGCGAGGCGTTTATCGGTTTCAATGCGGGGTTTGTGTGTGCCGTCGTCGGGTTCTGCGGCTTGAGCTTCGGCGCCTTCAAGCAATAACAAAAAGCCCTTGTCGGCGTGCGTGAGGTCAATCACGTCGTCGAGCATTGTTTCAAGCAATTGGTCGAGATCGCGGCGGCCAATGAGCTTTTCGCTGAATGAGAACAGCTTGCGTACACCTGCGAGTTCGGCGCTGATGCTTTTTGGGCCTCCGGCGGACGAACGCGGGTCGTCGTCGTCGTCGTCATCGTCGGCGGGTTTGGGGGCCGCCATCGGCTCGGCAAACATGGAGAAGCTGACTTCTACGGACCCGAGAGCAATGCGGTCGGCGTGCACCAAACGGGCGCGGCGTTTCTTTTTGCCGTTGATGGCAATGTCGGCGTCGCGATCCACTTCTTCGAGCATGAAATCGCGGCCGTCGAAGACGATTTGCGCGTGATGCTCCGCAACGCCGGGGCCGGCGAGCGCGATGTCATTTCCCAGGCCCTTGCCCATGGTTGTAACGGGTTTGTGGACCAAGTGCGCTCGCGGCGCGCCCGCGGCGGTGAAAAGCTTGAGCGTGGGCATGCGGGCGGATGATAGCAGTTTGCTACGGAATTCGTGCGTGCGTGTTACCAGCTCGGCGCACGTTCAAGGAGGGCGGTGACTTCATCCAGCGGGGCGGGGCGCGAAAAGAAAAAGCCCTGCGCCAAGTGGCAACCGTGTTCTCGAACCGCTGAGAGTTGGCGCGCTGTCTCAATTCCTTCGGCGATAACGCGTATTCCAAGGCGGCGCGCGACGGTGACGATCGCTTCCACAATGGCGGCTGCGTACTTTTCTTCGTCTTCGAGGCGACCCACGAACGATTGGTCGATCTTGAGCGTGTCGATGGGGAACGTGTGAAGCGCGGAGAGCGACGAATAGCCTGTTCCAAAGTCATCCATGAGCAGGCCGACGCCGAGGCCGCGCAGTTGGCGAAGGCGGTCTTTGGCGCTGTGGATGTTTTCCATGAGCGTGCTTTCGGTGATTTCAAGGTGGAGCGCGCCGCCTCGAAGGCCGGTTTGATGGAGGGCGCGTTGCACTTCACCCACGAGTTCACTGCGCGCGAGCTGGCGCGGGCTGAGGTTGATGCTCATGTCGAGTCGGAGCGATGGAAAGCGGCTTTCGAGCCACTTTGCGTGCGCGCACGCTTCTTCGAGAACGAATGCACCGAGGGCGTGAATGAGGCCTGTTTCTTCGGCGATGGAGATGAACTCGCCGGGAGGGACCATGCCGCGCTGCGGATGGCGCCAACGAACAAGCGCTTCAAGACCGGTGATGGTGCCTGTGTCGAGCGAAACAATGGGCTGGTAGTGGAGAATAAATTGGCGGCGGTTAATGGCGTGCCGCAGTTCGGTGTAAAGATGCAGCGTTTGTTTTGACGCGTTGATCATCGCGGCGTCGAACAACTCGTACCGATCACGTCCGCGTGATTTGGCGCGGTACATGGCGGTGTCGGCGTTGCGAAGGAGAACCTCCGGATCGGTGTGATCGGAAGCGAGCGCGATGCCGATGCTGACGGCGGCGAACACTTCATGGCCGCTTTCACGCAGCGGTTCGCCGAGGGCTGCAAAAATGCGTTCGGCCGCGGCGATTGCGTCGGCCGTGGAGCGAACATCTTCAAGCAAAATGCCGAACTCGTCGCCGCCGAGGCGAGCGACTGTGTCCCCCTCGCCGACCTGTTTTGAAAGGACGCGGGCGAGAGCGACCAACATGCGGTCTCCAACGTGGGAGCCGAGGCTTTCGTTGATGACTTTGAAGCGATCGGCGTCAACGGCCAATACGGCACAGTGGCTGTCTTTGTGGCGTTTTGCGCGCTCTAAAACGCGGCCGACGCGATCGAGAAACAAGGCTCGGTTGGGCAGTCCTGTGAGCGCGTCGTGAAATGCATCGCGCAGCAGTTGATCTTCGTACGCTTTGCGGACGGTGATGTCGCTGACGGAGCCGGCGATGCGATACGGAGGACCGTCTCCGGCGGCTGCGGAAGCCGCGCGGGCAAGCACCCACAGATATGTGCCGTCGGCGGCCATGACGCGGTGTTCGTTCATCAGTTGCGCCGACTCACCGGAGCGCACGGAAGCGAGATCTCGCTCCAATCGAAGGCGATCATCTATGTGTACACGTGCGAGCCACGCGTCGATGGTGCCACTTTCACTATTTTCACCGGATAGTCCCATCATTTCGCGAAAGCGCGATGAGTAGAAAACGTCGCCGGTTCGCAGGTTGTAATCCCAGAGGCCGTCGTTTGCGCCGCGTGCGGCAAGGGCATAGCGCTCTTCACTTTCACGGAGGGCAATTTGGGTGTCGCGAAGGTCGCGCTGCTCGATCACGAACGCGACGAGGTCGGCCACGGAGCCGGCGAACGAGATGTCTTCGGTGCCCCAGTTGCGTTGCGGTCCGATGTGCTCGTTGCAGACAACGCCGACGACAGTGCCGTCGATGAGGATCGGAGCGTCGAGCATGGAAGTGATGCCAAGCGGATCGAGGTACGCATCGGCGAGTTCACGCGTGGTGGGATCGGTGCGAGCGTCGTGCGCCACAAGGGCGCGGTTTTCTTCGAGCGCCGAAAAATATTGTGGGAAGTCGGTGCGCATTACGACGGCACCGGATGCGTGCGTACTGTGGGTTGCGTCGAAAAGGTCTTCACACCGGATGCCGGTGCGCGCCTCGTCGTAAAACCAAATTCCAACGCGCGCGACGTTGAGCGTTTTGCTCGCCACTTCAGTCATGCGACGAAATGCGTCGGTGGTGTGAAGGTGCTGCGCGCTGCGCGTCAGCGACAACAAGGCTTGGCGTTTTTGCTGATGCGCCTGTTCCCACTCGCGGCGGAGTTCAGCACGAACCTCAAGCGCGATTTGCTGTCGAAACGCTTCGAGATCGAGCGGGCCGCCGGAGTGGGACATCGGATTGTGTCAGAGCGTGGGATCTGAGGAGAAACAGCAACGGAAGCCGGTGTCAAAGAACTTGAACGTTTGGGTCACGCTGTAGAACGTGAAGCCGCACGTGGCGCCGGACTCGGAGCCTGTGTTGAACGCACCGCCCATGAGGCGATAGTCGTTGGCTGCCTGTTTGGTGATTTCACGGAGATTGCCCGTGATGTCGAACACCTTGTTGGTGGCGGCTACGTTGCCCTGAAGGTTCGACCAGTCGGCCCAGCAGTTGGGCAAGAGGACGCTTGATGCGGTGGGCAACAAGCCGTCTTGATCGCCTGCCGTACCGGTGTCGAAGTCATACGTGGGACCGACGTTGCACTTTTTGGTGCTCGTGGCCGCCGAGGTGCACGCGGCTCCGCGTGGATTGAAGCCCCACGTGCACGGGATGGTGGCCTGACACGCGGTTTGCCATTGGGCAGTGCTGCAAACGAAGCCGCCCATGGCTGTGCATGTTTGTTCGACCTCGTCGGGCGTGACGTTAAACCACGGAATTTTGGTGGGCACCGAACACGCGGCGGTTTTGTCGATGGTTTGACCCGACGGGGCGGTGGTCCAGAAGCCGTTGCCCACGCCGGGCACTTGATTTGTGGATGTTGGACGGCTCGCTTCGTACGAGTACGTCCACAGCGAGGCGGCCAACTTGGTGACCACGGGTTTCACGAAGTTTGCAGCGTTGGAGCCTTTCGCTGTGTACACTTCATCGACAAGGCCGTCGCAGTCGTTGTCGACCCCGTCGCAGTTTTCGGTGCACCCGCCGGGGAGGGTCGCGCAGTCGGCCTTGACGGCGCTGCACGTGGTGGCACTCGGTCCGTTGCACACGAACGTGCCGGTGGTTTTGCAAGCGCCGTGACCCGGAGCGGGAAGGCCGTCGTCGCTGGCGCACGGTTTGTTCCAGTTGGCGACGTTTTCGTTCACAACGCCGTCGCAGTCGTTGTCGAGCGCGTCGCAGATTTCGTCGTTGGCAGAGCAACCGCCGGGACACACGCCCGCGGGGAATGAGCATGTCCACGCGCCCGAGGTGCAGTTGACCTGAACGCCGGTTGTACACTCGGCCGTAACGGCGGAGGGGCTCACACCGCAAACCGAAACGGGAGACGGCTTCGGTGCGTTTTCGTCGATTTGACCGTTGCAGTTGTCATCCACGCCGTTGCACGCCTCGGTGGCCGAGATAAACGTGCATGCGTACTCACACTTGTTGTCGCCGTTGAGGTCGTAATAACCCGGCAGGCAGCCTTGGAATTGGCAGCCACCGGCGACGCTGCCCCAAATCGCGTGGAGGGCGCCCGCGTAGCAGTTATTGCCGCACGTGCCGCAGTTGTTCACGTCGGTTTGAAGATTGGGCTGGTTCGTGAGTACACCATCGCAGTTTGCATCGACCCCGCATGTGTCGACGGTGCTTGTGGGGCCGACCGAGCCGACGCATTGGATGACGCCCGCGGTGCAGGCCTTTGTGCCGGCCATGCACGGCGACGTGGCGCCCGGCGGCGGCGGTGTCGGGATGTTGCAGGGACCAACAGAGTCGCTCGGAGGCTGAGCGCCCGTCTTGTCGATCACCCCGTCGCAGTTGTTGTCGACGCCGTCGCAAACCTCTGTGCTCGGGTTGATTGCACCGACGCAGACGAGCGCGCCGTTTTGGCACTGTTGTGTACCAAACGAACACGGAAACACGTTGGATTGGCCGCAGGTGCCGCCCGCGTTGGTGGGGTTGTCGTCGACGACGCCGTTGCAGTTGTCATCGAGGTTGTTGCACAGCTCGGGCGTTGGATTGATGGCTCCGACGCAGACGAGCGCGCCGTTTTGGCACTGCGTGGTGCCGAACTCGCAGGGGCCGACGTTGGTTTGACCGCACTGACCGCCGACGCCGGCAGGCGCATTGTCGATCACCCCGTTGCAGTCGTCGTCGACGCCGTTGCATGTTTCGGGGACGGGGTTGATAGCGCCCACGCAAACGAGGTTGCCGGCCTGACATTGGAATGTTCCGAGTTGGCAGGCGCCCGTGTCGGTTTGGCCGCACGATGTTCCGGCGCCGCTCGGCATGTCGTCGATGGCCCCGTCGCAGTCGTTGTCGATGCCGTCGCACGATTCGGTTTGCGGGTTTTTGGCGCCGACGCAAATGAGCGCGCCGCCTTGGCATTGAACGGTGCCAAACGAACACGGGAAGGTGTTGTTCGTGCCGCACGAAACGCCGCTGCCCTGCGCTTGATCGTCGACAGTGCCGTCGCAGTCGTCGTCGACGTTGTTGCACGTTTCGGACTGCGGGTTCACAGCGCCGACGCACACCATTTGTCCGTTTTGGCACTGCATCGATCCGAAGCTGCACGGAGCCGTGTTGCTCTGACCGCACTGTGCGCCCACGCCGGAGATGTTGTTGTCGACCATGCCGTCGCAGTCGTTGTCGATTCCGTCACATGTTTCGGTTTGGGGATCGACGGCGCCCACGCATTGCAGCGAGCCGCCGACGCACGTGATCGTGCCTTTTTGACAGGGCCCGGTGTCGGTGACGCCACATTGAACGCCAGCGCCCATGGTTGCATCGTCGATGGTGCCGTCGCAGTCGTTGTCGATGCCGTCGCATGTTTCCATTTTGGGATCGACGTTGCCGACGCACACAATCGAGCCCATTTGGCATTGCGTTACGCCGAAGGCACACGGAGCGATGTTGCTCGCGCCGCAGGCCGAACCAACGTCGGTGGGCGCATCGTCAACGGCGCCGTCGCAGTCGTTGTCGGCGCCGTCGCATACTTCGAGCGTTTGATTTTCGACGAGCAGATTGGGCCCGACGCAAATGACCTGACCACCTTGGCACTCGGTGGTTCCGGCGTGGACGGGCAACGCGCACTCACCGTCGGGATCGCCGTAACAGACCGCACCGATCGAAACGTCGGTTGAAAGGTCGTCGGCCGCGTCGATCTTGCCGTCGCAGTCGTTGTCGAGTCCGTCGCAAACCTCCACGCCGCCGTTGGTGAGATCGCATTGGTACTCACAACCGGTGGCGTAGGAGTTGTCGAGATCCCAGAAACAGTTTCCGGGGCCGGTGCAATCACACTGCTCAATTTGGCAGCCTGTGTTGGCCGTGTTGCAGGGCATTGCACCGGTGTGTACACATTGTGACGTGCCGTGCAACGTGACGCACTGATTGCCGCACTTTCCGCAATCGGTTGTGCTCGTGCAAAGGTCCACGTCTTCGTCTTTTACGCCGTCGCAGTCGTCGTCTTTCTTGTTGCACAGCGTGTCGTCGTCGCTGCCTTTTACGCAGTAATATTCACAGATCTCGTCCCCATCGAGATCAAAGTAGTCCTGCGCGCAGCTTCCACATTCACATGTGCCCGGCTCGTTGCCAGGGTCGGCGCTGGGTACACATGAGATGGTGGCTGGGTCGCAGTTGAGGAGCTTTGCGAAACAATTGTTGTCGCAGGTTCCGCACGTTTTGATGGATTCGAAATCAATGTCGGGACCGTCGTCGATGCTGCCGTTGCAGTCGTTGTCGATCCCGTCGCAGATTTCGATTCCGCCGTTGCTGGGTACACACGCGCTTGTCTCGGTGCCCGTGCAGTCGATCACGCAGCCGCCGTCGCCGCCGGTTGTGTTGGGAAAGTCGCCCATGCCGGTGCCACCGGTGCCGGTGCCGCCGGTTCCCGTTGAGGTTTCACCGCAGTCGGCGAAGCAATACGCATCGGTGTTGCAGCCCGAAGCCGCCGCCGAGAGCGACGCGAAAAGAGCTGCTGTTACGGCAGCGCTTTGGCCCAGCTTCTTTGGATCACGCAGCGCGTGAGCCACTCGGAGGAAGAGCTGCGTGATCATGAGCGCACCTCCTCGTTGTTGTTCTTTGCACTGCGGTCGTCGCGCCGCTTTCTGCGCCTGAGAGCCGCGATCGCCGCCGCCACAACGAAGAGCCCAATGCGCTCGCTGTGATCGTTACGGGCGCCGAGATCGCATGAACATCCGCCGCCGCCTGTGGCGAGACCCCAAATGCCCTTTGGAGGCGTGCCACCCGCGCCGCCGTTGCCCGTTGAACCGCCGCCGGCGCCGGTGGTGGATCCACCGTTGCCGCCGGTGCTCGAAGTGGAGCCGCCTGTACCGCCGGTGCCGCCCGAGCCCTCGACACATTCACCGCTTTCGCAGGCTTGACCCGATGGGCAAACAACACCTTCACACGGACAATTTCCGCAGCTCCCGGTGACCGGATCACAACACGCGCCGTCGGTGCACGGATTGGGATCGCACTTGTTGCCAACGCATGTGGGCGGCGACGTCGATTCGTCGCAAACCTGGCCCGGATCGCACATTGGGCAGGTTGGCGCGCATTTGCCGTCTTTGCATTTTTCGCCGCTCGGACAGTTCACGTTTGCGCACGAACCAACGCACGTGAACGACGTGAAGTCGTCGCTCGGCTTGCACACCTGATCCGGCGGGCATGCTCCGTCGACACACGGGTTTTCCACGCACGCACCGAGGTTGCACGCCTTGTCGCAGCCTTGGCATGGAATGTTGTAGCAATTGTCGATCACGCACGTGCCGGCTTTGGGGCCCGAGGGCGCACACGCGAAGCCCGCATCACACGTGACCCCGGTGCACGGATCTTTGCAACCCGCGGGGCCTTTGCAGGCGCACACCGGAGGCTTAATGCAGCCTTCAAGCTCGGTACCGGCGGGCGCGCAC
Organism: Polyangiaceae bacterium; assembly: GCA_016712345.1. Taxonomy (GTDB): domain Bacteria; phylum Myxococcota_A; class Polyangia; order Polyangiales; family Polyangiaceae; genus JADJRH01. The sequence continues at coordinate 3,202,619 of JADJRH010000001.1, read as the reverse complement.
TCCACGTTGCCGGCGCCGTCGATCACGGTCTTCTTGGTGCAGTCGCCGCAGATCGCCTCGTAATCAACGGTGCAGAACGCGCCGAGCGGCTCGCCCGTTTCACTCGAAACAACCTGCTCGCACTTTTGGCCGGGCGGACACTTGATCTCGCCGTTGCCGCACTCCTCAGCGCATTGGCAACCGTCGGCACCCTTCACACATTCTTTTCCTTGTGTACACGTGCCGCTCGCGCCGTTGTCGACAACACCGTTGCAGTCGTTGTCTTGGCAGTCGCACTCTTCAAGGCCCGGGCCCTGGCCGCCGAGGCACACGAACAGGCCGTTGTTGCAGGCCCACTGTCCCTCAACGCAGATACCCGCGTTCACGCCGCAAGGCTCGCCGATCTTGCCGTCCGGCGGCGGCAGCGGGTTGTCGGTGCCGTCAATGCCGTCCGGTGCCGCGCCGACCTCGTCAACGTCGCCGTCGCAATCGTTGTCGATACCGTCGCACACCTCGGCTTTGGGCCCAACGCCGCCCACACATTGCAATCCGCCCGCGCCGTCGCATTGCAAAACGCCCGGCTGACACGGCGGATTTGATCGGTCCCCCGGGAACTGCGTCGTGTCGTACACAGGTGTACACGCGCCGCCGAGCGGGATTCCGTTGTCGATGGTGCCGTCGCAATCGTTGTCGAGACCATCGCATTGTTCCGGTGCGGGAGGTACATCACCCACACAGTCGAGCACGCCGACGGTGCACAGAAGTGTACCCTTTGAACATTCGCCGGTGTCGCTCCCGCATTCACCGCCCACGCCCGGCAGTGTGCCGTCGTCGACCGAACCGTTGCAGTCGTTGTCGAGGCCGTCGCACGACTCGGGTGCCGGCACCTTTGGACCCTGACAGACCCAACCGGCCGCGCCCGCGCACGTGATGGCGCCTTGAATGCACGGCGCGCTCAACGTTCCGGCGTCGTTGCATGTGGCGCCCGGAGGTGGACACCACGTGAGATTTGCAAACGAGCAGCAGTTGCCCGCGTTGTTCCAGCAACCGTTTTGACCGGCCGCGGGCCCATCTGCGAACGGAGCATCGTCCGCCGTTCCGTCGCAATCGTTGTCGACGCCGTCGCAAACTTCAGGCTGCGGTGCTGTTCCACCTTGGCAGACCAGCGCGCCGTTCACGCACGCCGTCGTGCCGGGTGAACACGGCGGTTGATTGACGCCGCACGGTTGACCCGCACCAAACGCCTGCTCGTCGGTTTGCCCGTCGCAGTCGTTGTCGATGCCGTCGCAAATCTCGGTGCTCGGCCCCACAAAGCCCATGCAGGCTCCGCAGGTCTGCGTGCCCTGTTTGCACTGACTTGTTCCGCCGTACACCAAGTTGCCCGGTGTACCCGCCGGAACACACGCCGTCGGCGTAACGTTGTCGATGCTTCCATCGCAGTTGTTGTCTGCGCCGTCGCACACCTCCGCGCCCGGACCCGTTGGCCCCGCACACGTCCACCCCGCCGCGCCCGAACACGTGAGCGTGCCCTTGTTGCACGGGGAAACAAGCGTGCCGTTGTCGTTGCAGTTGGCGCCCGCGGGCGGACACCACGACAGATTTTCAAACGTGCAACAGTTGCCCGGATTGTTCCAACAACCGTTTTGACCCGCGGCGGGCCCATCGGTCAGCGGCGCTTCATCGGTTTGCCCATCGCAGTCGTTGTCGATGCCGTCGCACACTTCGTTTTGCGGAAGCATCGCGCCTTGGCAAATGATCTGACCGCCGACACAAGCCGTTACGCCGGGTGTACACGGCGGCGTGGAGTTGCCGCACGCCACACCGAGCCCGCTCACGCCTTCATCGGTTTGCCCGTCGCAGTCATCGTCTTTGCCGTTGCACACCTCCGTGGTTGGCCCAACAGAACCCACGCACGACGACACGCCGCCCGAGCATTGGATCGTTCCCGCAACGCACTCGCCTGTATCGGTTCCGCACGGCGTTCCAGAAAGCCCTTCATCGGTTTGCCCGTCGCAATCGTTGTCGACGCTGTCGCACGCTTCCGCGGCAGGCCCTTTTGGATTTTGGCAAACCCACGCGCCCGACACGCACGCGAGCGTTCCCTTGTTGCACGGAGGGCTCAGCGTCCCGTTGTCGTTGCAGGTGGCCCCCGCCGGTGGACACCACGTCAGCCCGCCGAACGAGCAGCAGTTCCCCGGATTGTTCCAACAGCCGTTTTGCCCCGCCGGCGGCCCGTTCGAGAGCGGCGCTTCATCGGTCTGCCCATCGCAGTCGTCGTCGAGTGCGTTGCAAACCTCGGCCTGCGGACCCACCGAGCCTTGGCAGACAAGTGTACCGTTCACGCACGCCGTCACGCCGGCCGTGCACTCTCCCGTGTTCGTTCCGCACGTTAAGCCAACGCCGAACGCGCCTTCATCCACCTGTCCGTCGCAGTCGTTGTCGATCCCGTCGCACACCTCGGTGCTCGGCCCGATAAACCCGATGCACAGGTTGGATCCGCAGGCTTTCGTGCCTTGAACGCATTGGCTCGTACCGCCGTACACCAACCCCGGCGGCGTTCCCGTGGGTACACATGCTGTTGGAGCGATCCCATCGTCCGCGGTGCCGTCGCAGTCGTTGTCGAGGTTGTCGCACACCTCTGTTTGCGGCGAACTCGTGCACGGACTGTACGGATTGCCGCCCACGCAGGCGCCGATTGTTCCACCCGGATTTGTCTTTTGCGGACACGCCAGCGTGCCCGCGCAGTTGGCGGGTGTCGGTTGCCCGCACGCCACCGACGGAATGTTCTCGTCGATCAACCCGTCGCAGTCGTTGTCGCAACCGTCGCAGACTTCCGTGGAAGGTACACATCCCGAACAAACGTTTTCGTCCGTCAACCCGTCGCAGTCGTCGTCTTGCCCGTTGCAAGTCTCCGTGAGCGGGCAGTGCGCCGGACTTCCGCACTTGAGTACACCTTCATCCACCCCCGCCTGACAGTTGTTGTCGACGTTGTCGCACGTCTCTTTTGGATTGAAACAAAGCCAGTTCGCCGGCTGCGTCTGCTGCACCGCCGTTGTGCACGGCAGCTTCGTCAAATCGCCGCTCGGATTCGCGGGCGTAATCGTGGCCGTGTATTGCGCCAAACACGTATCGCGCTGCGCCGTTGTTCCCCACGCGCAACACGTTTGCCCCACGTTGCAATAGTGGGTGAACCCTTCATCGGTGCACCCGTTGCAGTTGTTGTCTTTGTTGTCACACGTCTCGGGTGAAACGCTCGACGAGATAATCGACGAAAGCGCCTGCGCGAGCTGCACTTCGTTCTGAGCAAAATACGAAGTGCCGGTCCCACCCGCGTTGGCGATCGCGTCGGTGTTTGCCGCCGTGCCGCCCGCAAAATTGATCACGTGTACACGCACCTTGAACGTCTTGCCGCCGACGGTGACCCCGTTTGCGTACAGGTCTGCCGCCGCGTTCACCGCATCGGCCTGCGTGTCACACGTCTCGTCGCCGTCCGTCACCAAAACCACGTTCACCGATCGGCAACCCGTGCTCCCGTTCACGCCCGTGCCCGTTAGATCCTGCGACGCCAGCGGCGTTGTGTACGTAATCGCCGGCGTGTCGGGATCGCTCCAGCTTGACTGGAGATACCGCTTCATATCCCGCAAAATGCCGTTTAACGGCGTGTTTCCCACCGCGTAAAGTTCGGGATTGTCGCCGTTGACATTGCCCGAACAGTCGTTGTCCGCCCACTGAAGCAGCGCCGCCACGTTCGACGCGGCGGGTGGTGCAGTCCAAAAGTTATCCTGCTGCATCGGCACGCGAATAATCGCGCCCGCCCGCGTTTCAGGTCCGCCGGTTCTCGGGCCACACCCCGCGCAAAACCCCGTCGTATTGATCTCGGCGACCGTGCAGTAATACGCGCAGTTATTGTAACAAGTGGCCGAACACGAATCTTGGTACGACGCAAACGTCGCCAAGCCAAAGTTCACCTGACCGCTGTATGCCAGCACCGTGTTTCGGTACGCACATCGCGCGTGCGCCAAACGGTTAGATCCAAACCCGCACGTTGTCGCCGCGCCGGGCACGCTCGTTGTCATCGACCCCGACGTGTCCATCGCCATCATAAAGTACGGACGCGATGGTTTTGGCCAAACCGCCGGATCGGAGCTGAGGCACGATGCGGGCTCCTGTGCGTACACACCGCCCATCGCCGCAAAAGTTGTGAGCGCAGCGCCGACAACTGCGACGAACGTTGAAAGACCGTTCCAGCGGCTACTATTCATGTTCGCTCCATGGACGCGCGGTGCTTGCAAGCGGCGCGGTGGAAACCGAAACAAGGTAAAAGGCGATAAATCGCCCTCTTCAGTGTCTCACGCTTTCTTCGTCCATCTCAAGATCGTGCTCTCAGACCGCGCGCGCCGGCCCACATTCGCCTGGTCCCTCCCCGCGCTTTTGTCGCTGAGAACCAAGCCGAAACTGCCAAGACGCCTCGCGCGTAAAGCCCGACAACGATGAACGCCAAAGCCCGTCCCGCATCGATTCGTCCGGCCGCGCGGCGCAAACCCCATCTCACAAAACGCCGAACTGCAAACATGCGAGGCTCCAATCTGCTGCCCCCCTTCGCGCTCCGTTCGCTTCGCTCCGTCGCACGGGCCCCCCAAGCGTCGTGCTCGGGCTTCGCCCTGCGCGCGACGCGGGGGGCCCCCGCTGGTGTACACAACGCTCATCCACCCTACAAACGCAGCTCTTTTCAAAACGTCCCAAAGATCTTCGCCGCGTTGTTGATGTTTTGCGCCTGCGTACTCACCGCGCGAAAGGCCACCTCTCACGAGGTGGGCCTTTCGCGCAGAACGTACACAGGCGCCGCCGCCTCCATTACCGCGGACTTGGTGTTTGCAGGCCGTGAACTCGGCTCACTCGTTCCAACCCTTGATGCCGATCGCGACGAGAATGTTTCGGAAGCAGAACTATCGGCCGCGCGCGTTTCGATGGGTCAACTCATCGCCAAAAAAATCAATGTTTCGTCGGGCGACGCGCGCTGCACAGGCGAGTTGAAAGAAGTGAAAGACACCGACGCCGACGGCGTGGAGCTGACTGTTGTGTACACATGCCCCACCGCCGTTTCCACGGCGCGCGTGGAGTTTGCGCTCCTCGACGACCTTGCGTTTGGTCATCGCCACATCGCGCGCGTCGCCGCCGGACCTATCGTCAACGAAATCGTCATTTCGCGCGCGCTCCGCTCGTTCGATGTTCCCGTCGCGCCCGGCGCCGCGGTTGAAAAGCCAAAAACGTCGTCCGGCGCCATGTTCCTTTTCGGCGTTGAGCACATCCTCACCGGCTACGACCACCTCGTTTTTTTAATCGGCCTTGTGCTTGTCGGAGGCCGCGCGCGGTCGCTCCTCTGGGTTGTCACGGCGTTTACGCTGGCCCATTCGATCACGCTGGCGCTCGCGGCGCTCGGCGTGTGGGCGCCGCGCGCGTCGATTGTGGAGCCCGCCATTGCGCTGTCGATCGCGTACGTGGGCGTTGAAAACTTCTTCGTCAAAAACGCTGAAAAGCGATGGCGCATCACGTTTCCGTTCGGGCTCATTCACGGCTTTGGGTTTGCGGGCGCCCTTCGCGAGCTGGCTGTTCAGCGACAAGACACGGTCCGCGCGCTCTTTCTTTTCAACGCGGGCGTCGAGGCCGGCCAATTGGCCGTCTTGGTGGTGTTGCTCCCCCTGCTTGGATTTTTGCGACCAAAACCCTGGTTTGAAAAATTCGGCGTTCGAGGCGCTTCCGCGCTGATCGTCGCAGCCGGGTTGGTTTGGTTTGTGGTTCGCGTTTTTGGCGGGTGAGGCGTGACAAAAGGGTGCGAGGCCCAACCCCTCCGGGGTTGGGCCTCGCGCCCTTTTGAATCAACGCGGGTGCGCGCTTGCGATCAGGACCAGGTGTCGCGCATGTGCTTTCGAATTTTGCCGAGCGCCTGCTCCTGCAATTGGCGAATGCGCTCGCGCGACAGCTTGTATTTGTCGCCGATCTCTTTGAGCGTCAGTTCGTCCTCGTCGTCGAGGCCGAAGCGCCACCGAATGATGCTCGATTCGATCGGCGTGAGCGTTCCGAGGAGGCGGCGCACCTCTTCAGACCACTTTTGATTTGCGAGCGCGTCGTACGGTGAAGGCGTGTTCTCTTCTTGCAAGAAGTCGATGAACTTGCGCCCGTCTTCATCACCAACCGGCCGATCGAGCGAGAACGGCGTTTCGGCGTAGAAGTTTTTCACCTTGTCGAGCTTGTCGCGCGGAACACCCGTTTCTTTCTCAAGCTGTTCCACCGTGGGCTCGTCACCTGTGCGCGCGATGATCGCCTGAGTGGCGCGCGCCACGCGGTTGTAGGTGTCGAGCATGTGGACCGGAATACGAACAGCGCGACCCTTGTCGGCAAGCGCGCGGCTGATCGCGTGGCGAATCCACCACGAAGCGTACGTTGAGAAGCGGTAGCCACGTCGATGATCGAAGCGCTCCACGGCTTTCATCAAGCCGATGTTGCCCTCTTGAATGAGGTCGATCAGCGGGAGGCGACCGCGGTTGTAACGACGCGCGATCGACACAACGAGCCGGAGATTGGCCTTCACGAACTTGTTTTTCGCAAAGTGCTGAATCTCAAAGCAACGTTCGATCTTCGACAGATAACGCTGGTAGCCCGGCGTCATTTGCAGCGTGGGATGCACGTGAACTTCTGCATCGCTCACGTCGTTTTCGAAATCGGGCTCCTTCACCAAGTCGTGCGCGATCTGGCGAGCGTGAAGCATCCAGATGCGGTCTGAGTCGGGAAGGCGAACCGCCGCCGCCATTTCAGCGGAGAGCTTGTGCCAGCGCGCTTCCTGCTCGTTCGTCAGCTTCTTTTTCTTGGCCGCGCGGGCCATTTTCAGAAGCTCCACAAGCTCCTTGGTGTCGACCTCTTCACCCGACTTGATGATGTCTTGCTGGACGGCTTCAAGAATGTGTTCGGCCGCCGCAACGTTGGCGAGGATTGCAACCCAAAGCGCAATCTCGGTTTGCTCCACCTCGCGCGCTGTGGACACTTCTTCGTCCTGGCCCATGACAGGGTGAAGGGCCATGTCGCGGAAGTAGCGCGCGAGCATGGAGTCGCCGCCGCCTTCGTCGACCTCTTTCATTTCGGTTTCGCGATTGGCAGGTGCCGGTCGCTGCAAGGCCGAAAGTTGAAGGTCGATAAACTCCACCGCCGGCTCATCAAGAGGTTCGGCGGGGCGAACGCGAATGGCGGTTTCTTCGGCGACGTCGTCTTCGAGGAGGCCGAGAGCGCTGATGTCGTTTTGCGGGTTGTTGGCTACAGGTTCAACCGGTTCCACTCGAAGCACAGCGTTTTTCATCGACTTCATGGCTTCCTCCGACGGGGAATTCCCACCGCTTTTGGGGTTGTTCTCAATCTGGGGGGTGGCAACGTGTTGCTCCGACGGAGCGTGTTTGAGAGATGCAACGGACACGCCGACGGAAGCTTCCACCTGAACTGTGCGCCTTCCTTTGGCGGCTGTTGGGCGACGACCGTGTTGCGGCACACGTGAGCGGACACGCACGTCATGGCGTGTTGCAGAAGTGGAAACTTGCGGCTTACGGGCTTTGGAGATCCTCATGGCGTTGTCCGTGTGTGAGGCGTTTGGTCGATGGTTCGTTGCAAAACTGAAAGCTTCACTTGGTTCGGTTGATCGCGAGGCGCTTGCTCTCTTTTAGGGCGTTTCGTCGACCGTCAACCGATCACGCAGCCGTTTGATTCCTGACAGCTCTACGAACGTTACGGATGCCCAACGAATAGGTTTCCGATCACGCGAACATCGGAAGAAACCGATGCGCGTGATTCGGTTGCATTGTTCAGATGCCCGAAACGTTCAGTCGATTTGAAGAAGCACGAATCCGCGCGGATCTACGATCCGCCGAGCTGTTTGAAATCAGGCAGGCGGTTTTGCCTGCTACGTGTGACCGGTGGGGAAAGGCTCACGCGCGCTGAAAAACTTGATGACGACTGCGCGTGTGAGTGCCTCGGCGAGGTTGTGCTCCGAGGCGCAAAAACCGTCGAGGTTGCCAGAACGTGGGGCCGTTTTTTGGATTGTCGAGGGCGAGAGCGCAAGACAAGTTGCCGCGGACGTGTCAAGAAAGAAAGTTCTGCCTGTTTTTGGGGCGACTCTCGATTTGGCGCTGTCCAGAAAAAAATCAGCGCGCCGAGAGCTGTGCGGCGGGATCCGCACCGAAGGTTGCACTCGGGACCGAATTTTTTGACGTAACGAGTGGAGCGGCGTGTCGGTTGGCCGACGGTCGGCGGTAACGCACAAAGCGGGGGCCACCATGCCGGCAACAAGGTCTGGACGGTGAAGCCCCAAAATCTCTGAGAAAGCCTAAAACTGCGAGAGAAACCGGGGATCGTTTTCAAAAAGAAGGCGAATGTTGGGGATGCCGTAGCGAAGCATTGCCACGCGATCAATGCCGAGGCCGAAAGCGAAGCCTGTGTACTTTTCGCTGTCGATCCCGCAGTGGCGCAAGACGTCGGGGTGGATCATTCCGCAGCCGAGAAGTTCGAGCCATCCCGATTGCTTGCACACGCGACAACCCGCATGTGAGCCGTCGGGGCGAACGCAGAACGCGCAGCCTGCGTCGACCTCGGCGCCGGGTTCAACGAATGGAAAGTAGCTCGGTCGAAAGCGAACCGGTGTGCCGGGGCCGTAAAGCCGCTCGGCGAACGCGCCGACAACGGCTTTGAGGTGCGCGAAGCTCACGCCTTCGTCGACCATGAACCCCTCGATTTGGTGGAACATGGGCGAGTGGGTGAGGTCGTCGTCGCGCCTGAAAACCGAGCCCGCACTGACGACCGCCATCGGCGGCCTGTGCGACGACATCTCGCGAATTTGAACGGCGCTCGTGTGCGTTCGCAGCAACGTGCGCGCGCCCGGCTGCGCACCCGCGACATCGACCCAAAAGCTGTCTTGCATGTCGGTTGCGGGGTGGTCAGGCGGGAAGGCCAACTTGGTGAAGTTGTTGGCTTCAAGCTCCACCTCAGGCCCAGCTCCGACCGCAAAACCAAGGTCACGGAAAATGGCCAAGAGCGCATCTCGCGTTTGCGCAACTGGGTGCAGATGTCCGCGCCCAAGTTCTGTGCGACCGGGGAGCGAGAGATCGAAAGGAAGTGCGCTCAGTTCTGCGTCGCGCGCTTGCCTGTGGATCTCTTTGAGGCGCTGACTGAAGGCCTGCTCCACCTGCTCTTTGAAGACGTTGATGCGCGCACCCGCAGCCGGACGGTCTGCCGGCAGAACGCCTTTTAAGAGGCCAAGAACGGCCGTCAGCTCGCCCTTTTTGCCGAGCACTTTGGCTTGCTCGACGCGAAGGGCCTGCTCGTTTTCAGCCTTGGCGAACGCGTCGCGAAAGCGAGTTCCGAGAGCGGCGAGGCCGTTTTCAATTGCCTGGAGGGCGCTTTCGGTTTCCGCCATAAAAACGGACCTTTGGGGGATAATTTTTTGAATCGCGGCGACGCTCGCTCAACGAGCGTCTACTGAAAATGGGGTCGCCGGATTAGGAAGCTTTGGCAACGCCCACGAGCTTGGCGACTGCGCCGAACGCCGACGGATCGTGAATGGCCATTTCCGACAAGATCTTGCGATCGAGCGCGACGTTGGCCTTTTTCAGCGCGGCGACCAAACGCGAGTAGCTGGTGCCGACAATGCGGGCAGCGGCGTTGATGCGCGTGATCCAAAGACGACGAAAATCACGCTTGCGGAGCTTGCGGCTGATGTACGCGTACTCCCAGGCGTGACGAACGACCTCAACGGCTTGGCGATGACGGTTTTTGCGACCGCCGAAGAAGCCTTCAGCTTGGTTGAGGATGCGATTGCGGCGGCGGCGAGCCTTAAAACCTCTTTTTACGCGCGGCATTTTTCGTGTCCTCCTCGGGTCAGCCGTACGGCAAGAGGATTTTCACCCTCTTGGCCATTGCTTTGTCGACGGTGTCGTTCTTGCGGAGACGGCGCAGACGCTTGCGGCTCTTCTCCTGCATCATGTGGTTTAAGCCCGACTTGCTTCGGCGGACTTTGCCGGTTCCAGTGAAGCGGAATCGCTTCGCGGCGCACCGGTTTGTCTTCATCTTCGGCATGGTGAGTACCCTGAGGCTCCGCTCGCAGAGGCCGCGCTCGACCATCGAGCCGCAGTTTTAAGCCACGTTACGAAGCGGGGACGCGCGTTATGGCGACCTTGCCGCGTCTTGTCAAGCGTTGGCGGATCCAGGCGCTTGACCTCTATGTAGTAGCACTACACAATTTCCAGCCGAGAAGGAGTTCGCAATGATTTCTTTCGAGGCGAATGAAGAGCAAACGCTCATTCAGCAAAGCGTGGCCGACTTTGCGAAGAGCACGCTCGCCCCCCGCGTCAGGCAATTTGAAGCGGACCGAGTTGTGGCAGCGGATGTGAAGGCCGGCGCGCACGAAATGGGAATCGGCTTGATGGGCCTCCCTGAAGCGTGCGGTGGACAAGGCCTTGGGCTTGTGACGTCGGTGCTTGTTGAAGAAGAGCTTGGGGCCGCCGACGCGGCCGCATCGTTTGGTTTGCCCGGGCCGGGAGCGTTTGGACGCGCGGTGCTTGAACTCGGTACAGAGGAGCAAGCTCGTGATTGGTTGGCCGATTTTGCGGCGGAAGGCGGCGAAACTCGTTTTGGAGCGGTGGCGTGGAGTGAATCTTCACCGTGTCGCGATCGCGCCGGGTTTGTGACAACGGCTTTGAGATCCGATGCCGGCTACGTGATCAACGGCAAAAAATCGTTCGTCACAAACGCACATTCCGCAGATCGATTTTTGGTCTTTGCGCAGGTGGAAGCAGAAAAAGGCTGGGGTGGAATCGGCGCATTTTTGGTGAAGAAAAGCGCGCCGGGCGTTGTCGTGGGTGCTCGTCACGACACGCTTGGCCTTGATGCCGCGGATTTTGGTGAAGTGTCGTTTGACAACGTGGCGGTGACCGAAGCGGACAGGCTTCTCGGCGGCGCCGATTTCACCAAAGCGACGCTTCGTTTTTTTGCGAAACAATCGCTCGTTGTTGCGGCGCGCGCTGTGGGTGTTGCGCGCTTCGCGTTTGAGATCGCACGCGAGCATTGCGACACGCGAAAAGCGTTTGGAAAGCCCATTGGGCACTTTCAAGCGGTGGCGTTTGCGCTCGCGGATCGGCACATGGATGTGGAGAGCGCGCGCTGGCTCGTCTGGAAAGCGGCGCATGCTTGGGATGCAAAATTGCCTGAAAAAGAAGCGTTAATCGCCACCGCACAGGCAACGGCGCACGCTCTTGAAGCGAGCATGCGGTGTGCCGATGAATGTGTGGGGTTGCACGGCGGATCGGGCTTTATCCGCGATCTTATTGCCGAGAAGTTGATGCGCGACGCGAAACAACTTGCGTTGTGTACACCAACAGCGGAGCAGCTCGATCAGGTTTCGGCGGCTCTCGATTTGGGAATTGCGCTCGATCCGGCGCTTGTTTTGCCCACGCCCGACGTGCAGGCGATCTTCACCTGAAGCCTTCTTGCGGAGAAAAAAGATGATCGACTTTACGCTGTCGAAAAAGCAAAAAGACGTGCAAGACGGCATTCGCTCATTGGGCAAATACGTCATTCGGCCCATGAGCCTTTCAATGGACCGCAACAAAGAAGTGCCGGAGCAATTTCTCCGCAACTTCATGCGGCTTGCGAAAGGGTTTCGATCCGACGACGTGGTGGATCCGTCTGAAGAAGGCGCCGCGCCGCGCGAGCGCGATCCGAACAAACCGAGCGAAACCAACAGAACGAGCGCGATCGCTGCCGAAGAACTCGCATGGGCCGATGCCGCGATGTTGCTCAGCGTTCCCGGCCCAGGTCTCGGTGGTCCGCCCATTCGAGCGACGGGTACACCTGAGCAAAAAGCCCGCTTTTTCGGCGTCTTTAAGGACATGGACAAAGGGCCGCTCAAGTGGGGCGCATACGCGCTCACCGAGCCCGGAGCCGGATCCGACGTTGCGGGCATTCGCACGAGTTGCCGCAAAGAGGGCAACGAATGGGTGCTGAACGGTCGCAAGTGTTACATCACCAACGGCGCGCGCGCATCGTGGAATGTGGTGTTTGCAACGGTGGATCCGTCGCTCGGTCGCGCCGGTCACCGCGCTTTCGTTGTTGAGAAAGGTACACCCGGCTTCGAGATCGGAAAGATCGAAGACAAGATGGGCCTCCGTGCAAACGAAACGGCCGAGCTTGTTTTTGAGGACTGCCGCGTTCCAGAAGAAAACCTTCTCGGTGGTGAAGCGGCTTACGTGAGCAAAGAAGGCTTTATGACAGCCATGAAAACCTTCGACAACACGCGCCCGCTGGTGGCGGCAATGGCTGTTGGAATCGGTCGCGCCGCGTATGAGTACGCACGCGATTTCGTGAAAGACAACTACGTGCTTTCGCGGCCGGTGCCTCGCTACGCCGCCATTGCGGAGCGCCTCGCGCGCGTTGGGCGTCGGCTCGAAGCCGCGCGTTCGCTTGTGTACCGCGCCACGTATATGGCCGATGCCGGCATTCCCAACGCCAAAGAAGCGAGCATGTCCAAAGCCGCCGCCGGTCAGGCCGCGACATTCGCCTGCATCGAAGCGATCGAGATCTGCGGCGCCCACGGCTCGCTCGCCACCGAGCACGCACTTTTGGAAAAGTGGTTTCGGGACATCAAGGTGTACGACATCTTCGAAGGCACCGGAAATATCCAGCGCGTTGTCATTTCAAAGCGCCTGATGACCGGGTTGAAGGCCTTTTAGCCTCAGTTTATAGGGCGATCGAATTGTCGCATCTATCCGATGCGACTTTTATGATTCTGGTTGCGGGCGCGCGTTCAATCGGCCATTGTCAATGGCCGATTGAACGCGCGCCCTCGCCCCAAACTTTTCAGCGGTCGTCGCCCGCCGTGGGGTCGTTACGGGTTGCGCGCGACAGCGATCATCTATCTCGGGCTGTTCATTGCGGTGCCGATCGCTGTGATTGCGCGGCGCGGGTTTGCGGGCGGAGCGCGCGAACTCGCGCACGCGCTGATGCATCCCGTGGCTCAGTCGGCGCTGCTGCTCACGCTTGAATGTGCCGCGATCATGGCCGTGATCAACGCAACGATGGGTACACTCATTGCGTATGTGCTCGTGCGGTACCGGTTTCCAGGTCGCAACATTCTCAATTTGTTGATCGACCTGCCGTTTTCGATTCCGACGTTGGTTGCGGGGTTGATGATTGTGGTGCTGTTTGGCCCGGCAGCGCCGCTCGGACGCGCCTTTTCGTCTGCTGGGATTGAAGTGCTTTACGCGCCGCCGGCAATTGTTTTGGCGCTTCTGTTTGTGACATTGCCCATTGTTGTGCGCGCGGTAGAGCCGGTGCTCGCCGAGGTGGATGTTGCAGAAGAAGAAGCGGCGCAGACTCTCGGCGCAAGCGATGTGTACACATTTCGAAAAGTGATTTTGCCCGCCATTTTTCCTGCGATTGTGACCGGCACGCTGCTCGGGTTTGCGAGGGCTTTGGGCGAGCTTGGATCGATCATTGTTGTGGGTGGCAACCTCCCGCGAAAGTCGCTTGTGGCGAGTGTGTACATTTTTGGAGAGGTAGAATCTGGAAACAACGAACGTGCGAGCGCCATGTCGCTTGTTCTCGTTGCGATCTCGTTTTTCCTTCTCCTTGTTGCCGCCGCCTACGAAAAGAAAATGCAGGCGAAACATGCCTAAAAAACGCGGCAAAAAACGAAGTTGGGGCCGTGTTTTTTTGATTGCGCTCGCGGCGATCTACGTTGTGTCGCTCGTGTTTGTGCCGCTCACAACGCTTGTGGCGGGCGCCTTTTCAAACGGGGTCGCAGCGTTTTTTCGGTCGCTATTTCATCCCGACGCATTGCACGCCATGCGCATCACGCTGTGGATGGTTGTGTGGGCAGTGTTTCTAAATTCGGTGTTTGGAACGGTCACCGCGTGGGTGCTTGTTCGCGACGTTTTCCCCGGCAAAAAGGTTCTCTCGGCGCTGATCGATGTGCCGTTTGCCGTGTCGCCCGTCATTGCCGGTTTCGTTCTAATTGAGCTGTTCGGCAAAGGCGGTCTGTTGCGATCCATAACGGATGCTCTCGGGATCCAGGTCGCTTTTGCCATTCCCGGAATGGTGCTTGCGACGGTGTTTGTGTCGCTGCCATTTGTGGTTCGCGAGGTGATGCCCGTTCTTGCCGAGATTGGTGTGGAGCAAGAACAGGCCGCATTCACACTCGGCGCGTCGCCGCTCACAGCGTTTTGGCGCGTGACACTTCCTTCGATCAAATGGGGACTCACGTACGGGGTCACTCTCACGGCCGCCCGCGCCATCGGCGAGTTTGGTGCCGTGCTTGTGGTTTCGGGCGGTGTTGCGGGCCGCACTGAAACGGCGACAAGCTTCGTTTACCGAGCGCTTGAAGATCGCAACGACGTGGGTGCGTACTCCATGGCGCTCGTGCTGAGTATCGCTTCGGTGGCCCTTCTTTTAGCGATGGAGAAGCTGAAACATCGGCGCACCGGTGATGCGTACACAACGCAAACAGATGTGTCGGCGACGTCTCCAACGATGGCATTGGGCGCGCCGCAAAAGGTGGAACCGTGAGCGTTGTTGCAGAGCGGCTTTTTAAGCGCATCGGCAAAAACGCGATTGTGACCGACGTGTCATTTGAGGCGCGAGCGGGCGAACTTGTTGGTTTGCTTGGGCCGAGCGGCGGCGGAAAAAGCACCGTTTTGCGAATGATCGCCGGGCTTGAGGAGCCCGACGAAGGCGAGATTTATTTGTGCGGTAAACGCGCCACGGATCTTCCCGTGCAAGAGCGCGGCATCGGCTTTGTTTTTCAAGGATACGCGCTGTTTAAACACCAGAGTATTGCGCAAAATATCGCGTTTGGCCTTGAAGTTCGAAAGGTACCCAAAGCGGAGATCGATCGAAAAGTCGGCGAGCTGTTGGCTCTCGTAGAACTGTCGGGCTTTGGGGCGCGGTACCCGTCCGAATTGTCGGGAGGCCAGCGGCAGCGCGTTGCATTGGCCCGCGCGATTGCGCCGGATCCGCGCGTGTTGCTCCTCGACGAACCGTTCGGCGCGCTCGACGCAAAGGTGCGGCTTTCGTTGCGCGAGCAACTTCGACGGCTGACGCGCGAACGCAACATGACAGTGATCTTGGTCACTCACGATCAAGAAGAGGCCATGGATCTTGCGGATCGCGTGATCGTTCTCCACCGCGGACGCGTTGAGCAGGCAGGCACTCCGCACGAGATCTACGACCATCCGGCGACTGAATTCGTTGCGAGTTTTGTCGGCGCAACCAACGTGCTTCGAGGGGAGGTGCGCGGCGGTCGCACCGAAATTGGCACGCTACAGGTGGATGCTCCGCCCGGTGATCACGAAGGTCGCGCTGTGACGGCCATTGTTCGTCCGCACGACATTGAAGTTTCAAAACACCCCGATCCGCAGCCGACGGAGGCCGACTCAAACTCCAATGGGCCAAACTTGGCGGCGGCCAAAATCGAGCGTTTGAGTCGCGTGGGTCCAACCGTGAAAGTTCGACTCAAACTCGAAGATGGGCAGTCGCTCACTGTGGAACTTACCAAAGAGCGCGCCGCGGAACTGAATGTGGTGGAGGGCGACTGGGTGTTTGTGAACCTTCGCGAAACGAAGATCTTCGTGCAGGACTACGCGATCTGAGGGCGGTACGCTCGGCGTGCGTACTCATCCTGGACGGATTGTGTACGCATCGTCGATAGAATGTGTACGCAGCCTTGCTAGCGATTCAGCTCGCAGCCGTTGCCGTCGCACAGCGGTGAATTGGGATCTGCACACGGTTTGCACGAGGTTTTCTTGGGGATCGAAGTGCCCGTTGCGGTGCCGCGAGAACTCGGATTGCCGCTCGGCTGGGCGGTGGCCATGGCCGTCGCCTTCTTGAGTTTCTCTTGGTACATCTGCTGCTCGGCATCGGCGATTTTCTTCTGCAAGCGCTCCTGTTCTTCTTTCAGTTTGCGATTGCGCTCTTCCTGCTCGGAAATGGCCGCTTGAGCTGCAACCTCGGCGCGATCCGCGTCGGGTTTGATCTTGCCGTAATAAAGCCCAAGCCCCGCTCCCAACACAGCGAGGGCCAACCCCGCGCCCATGGCCACAGCGCGGCGCGCGCCTGATTTGTTCTGCGTGATCGCCGCGAGCAATCGCTCCTGTTCCTGCTGCTTCGCGAGAATTTCGACGCGCGCTTTTGTCTCGGCCTCAATGCGTGCGCGTTCGATCTCGGCGGCTCGGATCGCGTGCAGTTTGGCTTCTTCTTCGCGTCGACGCGACTCTTCGACGCGCCTTCGCTCTTCTTCAATTCGAAGCCGCGCTTCTTCTTCTTCGCGGGCTTTTCGAGCACTGAGCGCCCGTGCCTCGGCCTCGGCCGCACGCGCTCGGTCGCGAACGGCTTCCTCTTCGAGGACGCGCTGCTCTTCGAGGCTCATCAACTCTTTGAGAGAGAACAGAACCGAACTGTCGCGCTTTTCGCCCATACCGGCAGCACCTTCCAAACGCCCAACGCGCTCACACGATGGCCGTTGACCTCGCGCTCCGTGATGGGACGCGTGCCTCGGGCCGTTCGAGCAGGGGCATCTTTTTAGAACGGCATCGGAATGGATTCCTTGGGTCGATCTTCGTGCTGAGGACGCGAGCGCCGATTGCGAAACGATCCATCTCGGCCTGTCGCGGCGGGCATCTTCCCGACAACGCTGCTACTCTCGTGCCCTATGGGACATGACTTAACGGTGGGCGCGCGACGCGCTTTTCTCATCGCAGTGGGAGCACTCAGCCTCACAGTCACCGGTTGCAGTTTTCTCGCCGGTGAACACGACGCAACAACCACCTTCTTGGTATCGCCACAGGCCAATGGGTCTTATTGGGGTTGGAGCGAGATCACCATTCCGCAGGACGCCGATTCTGTGGATGGAGCAACTCTCCAGTTTGCTCGATTGGAGTTGCCTGAAGATTCAAAGGCGCCCGATCTCACGTTTTTGCAAAACATTTTGGCCGAAGTTGTCGTTCCCGATCAGCGAGTTTCAGTGGCCAAAAAAGACCAATTCCCACCTGAAGAAGTGGTTGTTCCGCTCGACCTTCTTTATGAAGGCGACCTGCGCGAGTTTTTCCCCGACGGTCGAACCATTCGTATTGAATGGACCGGTCAGCGCAATCCCGCCGTTGAAATTCCGCCTGAGGGGTACTGGGTAGATGTTCGAGTGCGCATTAAGGTGGAGTAAATTGTTTTTGAACCACTCATTTTTCGCGGCAAATGATTAACATTTTTAATCGACGCGATTTTTCGCATCGGTGGCTTTGTGATCGTCGCGTATTGGGTGCTGTTTCAATATCAATGACGGGGTGTGTCGCTTTGGCCGCCTCTTGGGGATGCAGCGCCGCGGGCGGTGCTGAATCGGAAGCTCAACACCGCCCTTCCGCCGCCGCTTCAGCATCGGTGACGGCGAGTTCGAATTCATCCGCTTTCAATGCCAATAACGCAGCACCCAAAAAAGCGCGACCCAAAGGGGGGACTCGTTTTATCGAAACACTGTCGGTACGGCGCTTCTTAAAGGGCAATATTCACACACACACGCTTCGAAGTGACGGTGATTCTGAACCAAGGGACGTTGTTCGGCGCTATCGGGACAATGGTTATGCGTTTTTAATCATTACCGATCACAATAGCCGCACAGACCCAAATGAACTGGCATCTGAAGTCCGGCCAACATTCGCACTGATTGCCGGCGAAGAAGTCACTATGACTTCTGGGGGAAAACCCGTTCATGTGAATGCGTTGTGTACGCAATCAACCATCGGCGGCGGCGATTTTGGCACCAAAGCCGAGGCATTAAAGTGGGCGATTGAGAAAATTCACGCCCAAAAAGCCATTGCTTTAATTAATCACCCCAATTTTGATTGGACTCTAAACGAGGACGACTTGCCTGCGGGGGTCGGGGCAGAATTAATTGAGGTATTCAGTGGGCACCCCTACGTGAACACCGACGGTGACCTGTTGCGGCCGTCGCACGAACTCCTGTGGACCAAGATGGTCGATATGGAATTGGGCTATTTCGGAGCCGCAGTGGATGATATGCATCATTTGAAATCCAGCGCAAAAGAGCCTGCTTCGCGGCCGTTTAAAGGTTGGGTAAACGTTTTTGGAGATACGGCGTATCAAGATGTCATTTGTAATGGGCTTCGAGGGGGGCGCTTTTATTCATCCTCCGGCGTAAAGCTCACTCATATTCAAGTGACTGAAAAAGAATTGGCGGTCACCGCCGCTGAAAAAGCGCGGGTTTTATTTATTGGATTGGAAGGGGCCATATTGGCCGATAACGAAGTGCCCGCCGGCAAAGAGGCACGTTATGAATTGCGCGGCGGTGAAGTGTACGTTCGGGCCAAAGTATTAGGCAGCGACGGGCGCAAAGCATGGACCCAGCCTTATTGGGTCAAGTAGCTCCGCGGCCGGGTTCAAGTCTTTACCCCATGGGTTTGCCCTTGCGGCGCGCCAATAGAATTTCGGCCGCGGTAAGCGGTCGGTGAGACTTTGGACCTTCTGCCGGTGGTTCACCTTGGGATTGTGCGGGCGGACTGGTTGCCGAAGGCAGGTGGGGAGTTTGCGGCGATTGCCAAGGTGCTTGTTGGCGCGGTCCTGCCTGGGGTGTTGTATACGGCCCTATTGGCCGCTGAGGTGCACCCGGCGAACCTTGCCAAACGCTTGGAGCATTGTGTACGCTCGGGCCTTGCTGACTGGGAGCAGTTTGCCCCCTGTTTTTTGCGTCGAGAAGGGCGCCCAGCATTGCATCGGGATTGCGCTCGGGGCCGGTTTGAGGAGCCTCTCGGGGCTTGGCCTTAAAGGGTTTGAGGACCGCCGTCAAAAGGCCTTCTGGAAGTGCCAGTTTTCGCGCCGCCACGGCGAGCAGCAGGCCAATTGCGGCGAGTAGAATAAATGTTGGAGTGGCGTCTTTGTACGAAAAACGTTTGGTCGCCCGATCTCCAAAAATGCCCGCCAGCGTATCGCGTTTTTTTCCACCGGTGAGATCCGCAATTCGACCCAATAGGGCGTTGTCGGTGCCTGTCGGGCGCAGTTCTTCCCCCGCCGTCAGCACGGCGCCGGTTGTGCCGAGCGCCTCGCCTGAGAGTTCATCGCGGGCAACAGCGATGTACGTGCCGGGGCGCGACAACGGGATACTTGCTGAATACGAACCGGCTCCCACGGCTTCGAGCGCCATTTCGCGGGAAAAACCATCTGGGCCGGCAACATGAACAAGAAGGCGCTTAAACGATTGAGCGCGTCCGTCGTCACCGACGACCGTGGCTCCAATATGCAGTTGTCCGCCGGCCGCATCCGCCTCAAGCCGCACCCGCACATCTTCTTCTTTTCGAGCGATGTCGCGGGCAACTTGGACGACCATTCGAGCGGCGTCGGGCCACGTTGTCCAGTTGACTCCCCACCTGTCTTTTAGGTCGCTGGTGAATGCGGCACTGCGGCCCACGCCGGCCGACCACGTGGCAAGAACGGGGTCACCGTCAATGCCGCGCAAATGCACGGTGGCTCGGCCTTTGGGAATTGTCACAACGTATCCCTTGAGCGGCGGCGCATTTTGAATGGCCACGTTTTGTAACACCGCCGAGGGGGCACCGCGCGTGGGTGTGAACGGCTTTTCAACTACCGCGGAGCGCGCGGCCAATATCGTTTCCTGCGTAAAGACGGCCGGGAGGCGCTGCGCGTCCTCAATGAGATAAAAGCGACCATTGCCGAGGCGCGATAACACTTCAAGCTCGGGAACGTCGCCGCCGTTGCCAATGGCCACAATGCTTGTTGTAATGCCTTTTCGAAGAGCATCGGCCACCATGGCGCGCGTGGGTGGACCCATATCTTCGGCGTCGGATCCGTCGGCCAAAAGGAGCATGTGTTTCAGATTGACTTTTTGACCTTCGAGCGCTTTGTAGCCGGCTTCGAGTGTTATGGGAACGATAATGCCGCCGCCGCCGGGGCCTACAGATCGAATAGCTTTATCAATAGCGAGTTTGTCGGTGACGGCCTGAAGAGGCACACTCCAATGAACCGCGGTATCAACATGTTCAACACCAAGCATATCACCGGGGCCGAGGAGCGCCGCGGATCGGGCGGCCGCTTCATTGGCCAATTCAAGCTTGGTGTGGGCGCCGGCCATTGCGGCCATGGAGCCTGAAATGTCAATGCCGATCACTTCGGCCAAACTCGCGCGGCGCTGCTCCTGTTTTAAATCAAATGATACAGGAGATACTTCTTCGAGCGGGGTGCGGGCATAACCGCCGGGGCCCATGCTTTTATCACCCCCCATTAACCAAAGCCCGCCGCCCAGGTCGCGAACATAACTTGCGAGCGCGTCGATTTGGGTGGGGGAGATATCGGAAGCGCGGATATCGGAAAGAACCACCAAATCGTAGGCGGCGAGGCCTCCGATATCGGTGGGCACGTCGGTTGTGGTGCCTTGATCTACTCGGAATTGGGCATTTTCAAGGGTCTTGGCAATAAAGGCACCTTTGCCCGCGTCACCTTCGAGAATGAGGGCGGCCGACGGCCCGCGAACGCGCATAAACGCGGCGCCGCTGTTGTCTTCGGGAGCTTCATCCTGCTTTGGGTCATTGGCGGTGATCTCCACGTCATAACGATGGAGTCCCGGGTCGGCTGCAATTTCGCGAATGCGAAGTACGTCTTCACCGGCGGCGATATGGGCGGGGGCTTTGGCAATGAGTTGGCCATCGCGTTTAATGCGAACTTCAATATCGGCGGGGCCGGGCGATGATGTGACAAGCCGCAAATCAAAGGCTTCACCGCGGTCGGCTCGGGCAGGCGCGCGCACCGACACAACGCGAACGTCGGGAACAAGCCGCTGCTCCAATGGCAATACGTCCACTGGAATTTGTGCGGCAACCGCGGCGGCGGCGGCGGACATTGTGTCACCACGCGTGGCGACGCCGTCGGTGATCAACACAATTCTGGCCGCGGAGTCCGATGGTACCTCGGCGAGCGCCCTTCGCATTGCGGAAGCCAAATCAGTACCGTCACGACCTAAGGATACACGCTGTGGTGATGGCAATTGAGATTTGGGGCGCGGGGGATCTTCGGTGGCCGCGTCGGCTGCAAAAACAATGGTGCCAATGCGGTCGTCTTCTTTCATGCCGAGTTCGGCAACGCCGAGTTCTTGTGTAATGCGTTGCTCGGCATTGGGAACGAGGTCAACGGAGCGGCTTCGGTCAAGGGCTATGAGAATGGTGAGTCTGTCGAGAGGCCGACCAATTTCCGGGCCTGCCGCGGCGAATGAGGCAGCCAATGCCGTAAACGTGGCGAGCGCATCGGATAGATAAGCGCGGACTTTCGTTTGGCGCGCGGTAATGCGAACGAGGCGCAAAGTAATATAAAAAACAGAAATAAAACCGAGCAGGGTGGCCCACGGGCGGGCGAGACGCAGGTAATGGTCGGGGATGATGCCGGCCCACACCAATCCAACGTAAAGGGGGCCGAGCAATGATATGAGAACTGCAATGAAAAGGACGCGGCGCTTATGCAAAGCAGCGCGAACGATTGCGTAACGAATAAGGAAAATCGCAATTAATGCGCCGATTCCGAGCGCTGCAAAAGGCAGATAACGGAGCCAGGAGGGAGGGATCACGCGACTCCTTTGGCACGTTGAGCGCGCGATTCAGAAAGTTTTAATGCGAGCCACGAGCAGATGAGAATACCTGTTGCATTGGCAATAAAGTCGCTCCAGCTGCTTGATCTGCGCGGTGAGAACCGTTGAAGTGTTTCTTCTGTCGCGGCGAGCAGAAGCGCAATGGATGGGCCGAGGCGCGGGAAAAACGGAGCGTTCGTGAGCTTCTTATGGGCGAAAGAGCCGTCGAGAAAAAAGCCGAACATGCCCACCAATAAAAAGTGCATTACCAAGTCGTAATGCGGAAATAGAATGCTCTTTGTGGGGAGCAGGCCGCTGTAGGCGCTCACCGAAATTGCTGTAATCAATATCGAGTGGCCGACGAGCCCTAAGCGATAAAACCGCAGGAGGGAGCGGGAAAGTTGCAAAGATTGGGCATTAGCCACGGGGGCGCTCCGGGAGCTTGGGGGCCAATGCCAAACTTCCTAAAGAAACCGCTTTAGGTGCTCGTGTGAAATACCAAACGTCGAATACGATGAACGCGAGTGCAATGAGGGCCAATACCCAAGTCCATTCATTGTGCGAGTCGGGTTCTGACCCCGCTTGAGTGACAGTGACATCACCACTTGTGGCCGTGAGGGGCTTTGCGGATAGATCGCTTTCTGCGGCACTTGTCAGGTTGACGGGCACAACAAGTGTTCCAGCCTGGGGGCCCTGCCAAGCGAGGTTGTAAAAGCCGGTTTTTGTGACGTCGGGAACAACGGCCAATCCGGCTCGCATGGATACTTCCGCTTTTTCGCCGTTGGGGCCGGTTGCTGTCACATCGGTGGCTGTAGCGGGAATGGTTGCGCGAAGAGGTTCACCGGCGCGGGCAGGTCCGGTAACACCCTGTGCGCGGTGCGCGCGGGCCTGTTCCAAGAGGTTTCGCGTGAAGAGGACGAACGATGCTTTCAGCGGCCAATCACTCTCGCCCACGTCGAATCCGAGCAAAGTGGCAGTTCGAGCGGGGGTGGAGATGTCCACAGCGATTGGGCCGCTTTGGGTGCGAATGAGTTCTTGAGTGGTGCTTTGCGGGCGGATGAGGTTGGCACGCGAAATGTACACACCGTCGAGGGTTAAAAATCGAAGACGGCTGTCGCGACTTTCCCACGAAGTGATGGTGGGATTTTCCAACGTTTGGCCGACGAGAGCGCCAAAACAGGTTCCAGCAGGGGGATGAACAATGAATAGGTCGGCGCCGGGCGGGTTATCGGGACAGGCACCATCAACAACAACAAAGGAGTCAACTTCAACTCCACCGGCGGCGCTGAGTGAAGAGGTGGATCCGGTTTTGAGATCGACCGCCGGATCGGCTGCGATAGCGCGGTAAAGCCAGGGAGAGGGGTCACCCGGAGCGGCTAAGAATACGGGTAGTTTATCACCGGCTGGAACTCGCCCGTAGGCCATGTCGTCCACGGGCATGGCGTCGTGAGGTGAGATTTCGAATGCGAGTCCACGTCGGTAATCACCGCGCGTTGGGAAGAACGTGAGTACAACCGGCAGTCGCTCGCCCGGTTGAACAAGCACTTTGCGCGAAGCGAGCGTGTCGGAGGCGTTGTCCTCACGCATTGTGACGAATAGTTCGCGAGGTTTTGTGCCGAAGTTGGCAACCACCAAAAACGCCTGCACTTGCTCGCGTTTGGTGACGGGATCGGTGCCGGAGCGAACGTCGGTTCGAATGATAGCCGCGTTGTCTGCGGCGGACCCAACAGTGATCACTTCAACAGCAATGGATGTTCCGCTGAAGGTTGTGGGGCGCGCGAGATTTCCGTCGGTGAGAACCAAGATGCGGCGTGAACCGCCGAGTTGGCGAAGACGATCGACGGCGAGGGCAACGGCGGCCCCGAGGTCTCCCTCCACGTCGCGGGGCTGCAATCGGTCAATGGCGGCTTTTACGCGCACGGCGTCGCGGTCAAGCGGTGAAGCGAGACGCGCATCGAGAGCGGCTTCTAAAACGAGGACGTCACTGCCGGGTTGAAGCGCTGAAACAAGGTCTTTTGCAACCTGTTTTGCGAGATCGAGGCGGGTTGTAACGTTGCCGGCCACGTTGTGTTCGGTGGCGGCGGCGGACATCGAAGCGCTTGTGTCGATAACGATCGCGAGGTGATCGCCGGTGATCGCGCGTCCACGCGTGGCGGGTCGCGCGAGGGCGAGACCCAGAAAAAGGAGCACGAGCGCCTGCAAAAGAAGGGGAATTTGAGCGATGAGTTTTTTGAACGGATGACGCGCCAGGAGATCGCGTTGCGCGGCGGCCCAAAGCCATGTGGTGGCAACTCGCTTTCGTTGGCGCTTGATCCGAAGGATGTAGAGCACCACCAGGGGAATGAGCAGCGCGAGCGCTGTGAGCCCCCAGGGCGAAAGCACCTCCACGGGAAACGAGCCGGCGAGAAAAAACGAATGTGTACACACACTCGAAGTTTTCGCGAAAATGACGGGCTCAGAGATCAATCGACGCTCCTTGCCACGAAGCGCCGAACCGCTTCGTCGAGCGGCTCGCCCGTGACAACGCGAACGTAGGTGGCGCCCATTTTTTTGGACCAGGCGCGGAGTTCTTCACAAAGGCCGGCGAAGCGCAATGTGTACGCTTCAACGGCGGAGGCATCCATTGTCACTTCGACAAGGGCCCCTGTTTCAATGTCTTCAAGTTCAAAATCACCTTCAAAATTAGGCTGAATTTCTTCTGTTGCGACCACGTGAACCAGGGCCACATCGTGCCCGGCGCTGACGGCGCGACTGAGAGCCGATGTGACCGCACCGGGATCGAAAAAGTCAGAGAGGACCACAAGCATGCCGGGGCGAGCGCTGCGTTGAACGATGGAGTCGATCGCGCGGGTCAAGTTGGTGCCGCCTTTGGGTTTGAGGGCGTCAAGCGATCGAAGCAGTTGGGGGAGGCCGCCACGACCACGAAACGGCGAAGCTTCGGCGGCAATTCCCTCGCCGGCGACATAGAGCTGCGCGCGTTCCGAACGGGCAAGCGTCATGTACCCAACGGCGGCGGCCATTTGGCGTGCGACATGGATCTTTTTGGGTTCACCGAAATCGAGGGATGCCGATCCGTCGCAAACGAGGCGTGCGATCACGTCTTCTTCGGCTCGAAACAACTTGAGAACCGGGTCACCTGTGCGTGCATACGCTGCCCAATCGATACGCCGCATGTCGTCGCCGGGTGCGTACGCACGGTGCTCTTGAAACTCGGCGGAAGAGCCTTTGCGGCGAGCGAGATGTTCACCCCCTTGGCCGGATCTGGCGCGGATTTCGAGGCGGCGCCGAAGAGCTTCAAGCTCCCGCACAAACGCGGGATCGAGCAGTTTGGAGCCCTCGGCCGAAGCGGTCACCGGCGCGACTTTAGCACTCATCGTTTGGCGCGCCGACAACGCGCGGAAATGTTACGAGGCGGCATGGGAAAAAGCCTTCACGGGAAAGTGGCAATCGTGACGGGTGCGTCGTCGGGCATTGGGCTTTCGGCGGCGCAAAAGCTCGCGGCGCGCGGCTGCAAAGTGGCACTCGTGGCGCGGACAAAAAACAAACTCGAAGAAGCCGCGTCGCTCATCGGCGCGGACAAAGCGGCTGCTTTCCCGGCGGATGTGGCTGATTTTTCGGCGCTCGCAAACCTGCCAAAAACGGTGATCGAGCGATTTGGCGGTCTCGATATTTTGGTGAACAACGCGGGGCTCAATCACCGCGGCGCGCTGCTCGATCTCACGGCGGAACAAGCCGTGGAGGTCATTACGGTGAACTTGTCGGCACCGATTTTTCTAACCAGAGTATGCGCGGAGCACATTCGATCCGGGGGTGCGATCGTGAATGTGGCGAGTTTGGCGGGGATGGTTCCGGTGTTTCATGAGGCATCGTATTCCGCTTCAAAAGCTGGGCTTCGAGCGTTTTCCCGCGTGATTGCGGAAGAGCTTCGCGAACGCGATATCACGGTGGCAACGGTGTGCCCCGGCCCTGTGGATACGCCGTTTTTCGGCGAGATCGAGAGGGTTCCCGATTTGGTGTTTTCGCAGCCGATGAGCACCGCCGATGAAGTGGCCGACGCGGTGATCAAATGCATTGATGAAGGCACGGGTGAGATCGCAATGCCTTATTTTTCAGGCAAATTGGCTACAATTGGGTATTTGCTTCCGCCGCTCGCCCGCAAACTGAGGCCGATTCTGGAAAAGCGCGGAGCCGAAAATAAGCGGCGATACATCGAGAAAAAGCGTTCTGGGATGTGAGTACACAAGGGCGGGATGCACGGTTCCTCGGCTGGGCGCCGGTGGCTCCGTGTTACGCCAACGCGTCGGGTTCAACCAACTTGAGTTCTTTCCAGGCGTCGCTGCGGAAGCGAAAAAACAAGACGGCCGCCAAAAGCCCCAAATAAGCGGCGAGCCACAAGGTTGCGGCGGCTTCGCCCAGTTTGAAATAGCGAACACTTATGTAACTGCCGGGCACAAAGATCACCCACGCGATGATCGTGCGTGCCCAAAGGGTAAACGCCGTATCTCCGGCGGCACGCAACGCTTCGGCAAGCGTACTCGCAGCCGAATCGCAGAGTTGCCAGATGGTGGACAACATGAGCATGTGTACACCAATCTGAATGAGTTTTTGCGAATTGACAGGGTCGGTTGCAAAGGGGCGAAACAGAAGTTCCGGCACGGCGAGGTAAGAAATGCTCACCAAGCCTTGCCACGCGGCCGTTGTAAAAAAGGTCATTCGAACAATGCGGCCGACATCTTGTTTTGCTTCGGCGCCAATGGCCTGACCAACCAAAATCGCACCGGCGCTCGCGATGCCAAACGCGGGCATAAACGACACGCTGTTGATCTGCATCACGGCCATGAGCGCTGCGAGCGATGTGGTGCCAAGCCCGGCGACAACAACGTTGACGAAGACGTTGAACGCGGAGAATTCAAAAAACCAATTGAGCCCCGACGGAATGCCGAAACGCAACATTCGCCCCATTTCACGCCACGACAAACCGGCGGCGCGGGTGGCTACTCCGCCGCGCAAAAACCACACGAAAAAGCCTGCAAATGCGATTGTTGTGGACACAGCGCTGGCGAGTGCGGCGCCCTTCACACCCATGGCCGGAAACCCAAAATGGCCTTTGATCAAGAGGTAATTGCCGGCAACGTTGAGCACCATCGCGGCGATGTTTGCGTACATCGCGTACGAGGTTTTGCCGAGGCCACCGTAATAATTGCTCAGCGCTTCAATTCCGATCGCAGCTCCGCCCGCGGCCAAACGAACCTGCAAGTAGGTTGTCATCAGCTGCCGAACGTCGGGCGCGTATGGCAATTGGCCGAGCACCCACGGAATAAACGGAATGGAGACGAGGCACAAAAGCTCTGTAAAGAGGCCCAAAAAGAGGCCGTAAATGCCAAAACGACGCGCACCTTTGAGATCCCCTTTTCCAAAGAGCTGCGATGCAAAACTCGACACGATGAACGTTGTGCCCATCGGCAAAATGAGAACGGCGAACGTGTTGAGTGCTCCCGCGGTGGTTGCGGCGAGAGCGCCTTCACCGAGATCCGCCACCATCACCGCGTCGCTCACGCCCACGACAACCTGCGTGGAGCGCGACACAATCATAGGCAACGCAAGCGTGATGAGCGTGCGAACCGAAGGTGGAAGTCTGGAGGATTGATCGTGCGTCACGCTTCGAGATCAGGCTCCACAAAACACCATCGCACTTCGGGGCAGGCCGAACGCAGATCCCGTTCAAACGCGTTGATGGCGTGACAAACGTCGTCGGCGCTCATGCTGCTTTCGAGGCGGATTTTGCACGCAACAAGCACTTCACCGGGGCCTTGCTGAATGGTGATGAAGCGAAGCAGTTCGTTCAACCGTTCACTCTTTTCGATGACTTTGAGGGCTTCGGCTTCAATTTTTGGATCGGCCGCTTCGCCGAGCAAAAGGCTCTTCACTTCAACGGCGAGGAAGATCGCAACGCCGACAAGCACAATGCCGATGACCAAGCTGCCGGCCGCATCCCAGCGCGCATCGTGGGTGAAATGAGCCAGGAGAATGGCTGCAAGCGCAAAGAAAAGCCCGAGCGACGCAGCGCTGTTTTCACCAAACACAACGATGAGGTCGCTGTCTTTGGTTGCACGCAGGTATGAAAAAAACGGGACTTTGCCGCGGCGTTTGTTGAGTTCGAACACGTTGGAGAGGGTGGACCAACCTTCGAGCGCGAGCGAAAACGCCAATATGGCGACGCCGACCCATACGTTTTCAACCGGCTCGGGCACGAGCAATTTGTGAATGCCCTCGTAGATTGAAAACACTCCGCCGCCCACGAACAGGAGCAGCGCGACCATAAACGACCAGAAGTAGAGCGAGCGACCGTAACCCAGTGGGTGCGCCCGATCCGGCTCTTTTGCAGAGCTTTTTACGCCGAGGAGGAGCAGCAGCTGGTTACCGCAGTCGGCGAACGAGTGGATCGTTTCGGCGAGCATTGCGCCGGATCCTGTGTACACAGCGGCGCCGCCCTTAAACACGGCGATGGCCGTGTTCACGGCAAGCGATTGGAAAATGTGCGACGTGGATTTGTCGGCCGACACGCAGGCACGGCTAACGGGAGTGCCGCGTGTCGTCAACCGGCATTGAGTTGATGGGTTGGAATACGAACTGTGTTCTCAGGGTGAGCCCGAGTGGGCCTTATGCGGCAGGGGCGCCGAAGGAGCGTGCGAACAGCTCAAAGATGGCTTTTTTGCCGTCTTCGGTGAGGTTTTGCGTGCCAATCCCGGCGAAGTTCTCGCGATTCACCGAGGGCGGGCTGACGCAGAGTTCCCACTTGGTGCCGTTCCACGCAAACCACGCTTTGCGGTCTTGATCGAAGACGAACACCGGCTTTTTCCAGAGGCGCGCGAGTTCGGCGCCCCAGCCTGTGCCACCGCGAACGTGGCCGTCTTCTTGGATGGCACCGATCACGAACACCTGGCTTGCAGCGTTGATTTGGTACCAAATCGTTTGAAGGATGTTGCGCACCAAGGGAATTTCGCTGAGGACGCGGCCGAGGCGCTTTGAAACGTACACAAGGCTGAAGTCGCCCTGGCGAAGTTCTTCTTCGGTGAGTTCGACAAAACGGCGGGTGCGCTCGCGGAACTTGTGTCCGGCGAACGAGTAGTTGACCTCTTGCATGCCCCACTTTTCGGCGCAGGCGCCGAACTCCGCTTCAGCGCCGCGCGTGCCGCCCGAGTGCATTCGGAAGCGACGCGCGTCTTTGGGACGCTCGGAAGCCGAACGCACGTCGGTGTCGAGAATGCGCATGGAGTGGGGATCGAGCCGAAGGTGAAAATCGGCGAGATCTTGGTTGTCGTGATCCTTCAAGAGCCGCAGGCTCACGCTGTCGCGATTGGCCTCAAGGTACACAACACACGCCACGTCGGGGTACACCTTTTCAAGCGTGGGGAGCAAACCTTCGGCCGTGGGGCCCTCTGTAGTTTGCACGCTGATCCACACCTCGGCGGAGAGATCGCGCGCAACCTTGTGAAGCGCTTTGAACGCTTCGTGCATGCCGGGACCGCTCAGATCAAAGCCGTCGATGATGATCACGTCGGGGTTGAAGTGTGCCGTGTCCTTGGCGAACGTAACGGTTTCAAGGATGCGGCTCACGCTTGTGGCACCGCCGCGCAGTGACGGGGGGGCGGTTTTTGTGTGACCCAAATGCGAGAAGATCAGGCGGCTGCGCTCGATGTCGAGACGCACGCGCTCCGGATCTTCAAGGCGCTTCCACATCGCGAGATCATGAAAAATCTCGTCGTAATAAGCGCGCACGTGGTCCACGGCGTGTTCGTGCGAAAGGTGCAGTACCTTTCGCTCGCGAAGAAGATCGTCGAGGCCGATCTGCACAAGCATCGGCGTTTTGCCGACACCGGGTCGCGCGGCGATAACGCCGACGTTACCGCGCCCGAGCCCACCGTGCATCGAGCGCTCGAAGACCCGCATGGGGCTCCGCTCATTGATTTCGCTACGGTACATGCGGACTCCTCACTTCCCTTTTTCTTTTTTGAGCTGTTCTTCGCGATGCTTCTTGATGAGTTCATCCGCGAGCGCCTGCGGCAGCGGCAGGTAGCGCGAGAACTCCATTGTGAATTCGGCCTTGCCCTGCGTTGCGGAGCGCAACACCGTGGAGAAGCCGAACATCTCTGAGAGCGGTACTTCCGCCTCAACGCGGGAGAAGCCGTCGGCTTCCGTGGTGCCGACGATGATGCCGCGGCGTTGCATGAGTACACCCACGATGCCGCCTTGGAACTCCGAGGGCCCTTCAACCGCCACCTTCATGACGGGCTCCAGGATTTGTGGACCGGACTTGGGATAGGCCTCACGCCAAGCGCCGCGTGCGGCTTCCTGGAAGGCGATGTCCGAGGAGTCGACGGAGTGCGATGCACCGTCGTTGATAGTAACCGCCACGCCCGTAACAGGCGCGCCGATCACCATGCCTTTGGCCAACATCGACCGGAAACCTTTTTCGCACGACGGAATGAACTCACGCGGGATGGCGCCGCCTGTGATCATGTCGTTGAACAGGAAGGCATCGGCTCCGGGCTCCAAGTAGCCGGCAACCTTGCCGTATTGACCGGAACCACCGGTTTGCTTCTTGTGGGTGTAGTTGAAATCAACGCGCTTGGTGATGGTTTCGCGGTACGCGACGCGCGGCGGGCTCGTAATAACTTCTGCCGAATATTCGCGCTTCATACGCTCGATGTACACATCGAGATGAAGCTCGCCCATGCCGGCGATGATCGTTTCATTCGTCTCCGGATCGGCGCTCACGCGGAAGGTGGGGTCTTCCTTTGTGAAGCGCCTCAGCGCCTTCGACATGTTGACCTGCGCCTTGTTGTCCTTCGGCGTCACCGTCAGCGAAATGACCGGATCGGGCACGTGCATCGAGGTCATTGCGTAGCTGTGTGTACCATCGGTGAACGTGTCGCCCGAGTTGCAGTCGATGCCGAAGATCGCAACGATGTCACCGGCGCACGATGAATCGATGTCTTCCATTTCGTCGGAGTGCATGCGCACCAGGCGGCCCACTTTGGCCTTTTTGCCGGTGCGAGTATTCACAATCTCTTTGCCCTTGCTCAGCGTGCCTTGGTACACGCGGAGATAGGTGAGCTGACCGAAACGCCCGTCTTCGAGCTTGAACGCGAGCATCACGAGCGGCTTCTCGGGGTCGGACTCAAGCGTGACTTTCGCCTCGTCTTTGTCGATGTCCACCGCTTGGTTCGTGACGTCGTTCGGCGCGGGAAGGTACCGGGTGACCGCATCGAGAAGGAGTTGCACAGCCTTGTTTTTGTAGGCTGAGCCCATCATCACAGGCACGATCTGAAGGTTGACGACCGCCTTGCGAATTGCCGCGTGAAGAAGATCTTCGGTCACGCGTTCTTCGAGCATCGCCTCAGTCAGTTCGTCCGAGTACATCGACACCGCGTCGAGCAGTTCGTCGCGGCACTTCTTCGCTTCGGCCTCCATGTCAGCGGGGATCGCACCGGCAATGATCTTTTCGCCGTTTGCGCCTTCAAAGCGGAACGACTTCATCGTCACCAGGTCCACCACGCCTTCAAACTTGTCTTCAAGACCAATGGGCAGTTGGAGGAGGACCGGGTTCAAGTTGAGCTTTTCGCGGAGCTGGTCGCGCGCGCGCAGCGGGTTTGCACCGGCGCGATCGCATTTATTCACGAAGCAGATGCGGGGAACGCCGTAACGGCGCATTTGCCTGTCGACCGTGAGCGACTGCGATTGAACGCCGGCCACCGCACAGAGAACGAGGATGGCGCCGTCGAGAACGCGGAGGGCGCGCTCCACTTCAATGGTGAAGTCAACGTGGCCGGGGGTGTCGATGATGTTGATGTGGTAGTTGGCCCACATGCAGTGCGTGGCCGCGGACTGGATGGTGATCCCGCGCTCTCGCTCGAGATCCATGGAGTCCATCTTTGCGCCCACGCCGTCCTTGCCTTTCACGTCGTGAATGGCGTGGATCCGTTTGGTGTAGAACAACACGCGTTCGGTCAGCGTCGTCTTGCCGGAGTCGATATGGGCGCTGATGCCGATGTTCCGCAGGCGGGACAGTTCGGTGATCACGGAAAGCTCCTCGAAACGCCGGTGAGTGTCGCGAGGCCAGAATCGCGCCGCGAAACTCACCGGTTCACCCGGAAAACTGGAATTGCCGGGCAGGGTAAAAAGGCGCGCGCCGTATAGTTTCCGGGCCGAGTTCGCGCAAGGACAAATTGTGCGGATCTCGGGTTACGCGCCGTTCACGCGCGGCATTGCAAATTTGAAATTAGCGTCGGTGCATCGCGATCGCCTTTAGAATAGGCCTTTCGAGAGCGCTCCAATGCGAAGCTTGCTCCGCGCGCGGCGCTCGCGCTTAAGTCGAAGAACATGAATTCGACCAGCGCCGAGGCTCCGTTCAAGCTCCGCTCCTTGGGCAACGCCGGAGCGCCGACCGAGATGGCCTCGGATCTTCGGAGTTTGCTCAATCTGCCCGAGCCGGCGCAACATCATTTTTGGGAAGCGCTGGGGCCGTCGCTCCCCGAGCCAATTCCCGCTTCTGTCGAGTCACGACTCACTCAGTTTTGTGAGCGTTTCGGTGCACCTGAGTCGGTTTTGGCTCGGGCCGTAAAAGCAAGCCGCCACCTCTGCCGCGGCGCCGCGATGTACGCACTCGAAAAATCGGCATTCACGTCCGACATTTTCACCCTGCTCGGAGAGGCAGACGGCGCGGCCGTGTCGTCGATATTGATGGTTGGGTTCGACGCGGCCGTGTCGCTTCTACGCGGCGAGATGCGCAACAAAACGATCTCGGAACTTCGCGACCGCGCAAGCTCCGTCGACTACCAGGTTTCAAAAATCACCGCGTCAAGACACGCGGAGGCCCTCGACATTCGCGTCCTTTCGATCACGTTCCACAAAGCGTCGGGTGAAAGTGTACACATTGTTTTGAGCCCCGACCAAGTCGCCGAACTGTCGCGGGCGTGCGCTCTCGCATCGCGATAAGTACACATTGGCGCCGCTCGCTCGGCGCGCGGACGGTGCGCCGAATCATTGCTGTGGTTGACCGCACGTCCATCGGTGTGCCATGTCGCAATTCGGTTCGGCGCCGCAGGCGGTGAACCAATCCCAGCAACATTGGAATGCGCGGTTCGCCCCGAGCATTTTTGAATGGCCGTCCCATGCGCACGCCGCCCTTGTCCCTGTTTTTTGCATCCGTTGCCTCGGCAATTGCTCTGTTTGCCGCGTGCACGTCCTCAAATCCGCAGCCGGTTGAAAATCCACCGCCTCGGTATGTTCCGCCTCCGCCCACCGTTGTGCCCACCGCCGACCTCGACGCCGGTGGGCCCGACGCCGACGCCATGTTCGACGACGGGGGCGACGCGGGTGTACTCACCAACGTCACCGTTGTGGAGGAGACGGCCGGCGCCGACGCCAAAAAGCCGTCTGCGTGCCCGGCCGGAATGCAGCTTGTGGACGGTGAATATTGCTCCGAGGTTGAGCACAACTGCCTAAAGAGTTGGTACGACAAGTCCAATAAAAAGAAGATCTGCGAAGAATTCGCACCCACTGCCAAGTGTGTGGGCAAAAAAACAAAGAAACGATTTTGTATTGATACCTACGAGTGGCCCAATAAAAAAGGCGAGCGCCCCGAGGTAATGAATCATTTTTATCAAGCCCAAGTAAAGTGCGCCGCCGTCGGTAAACGACTATGCACGGAGAGTGAATGGACGTTTGCCTGTGAAGGCCCTAATATGACGCCGTTTCCTTATGGTTTTGTGCGCGACGCCAAAAAGTGCAACGGCGACCATCCATGGGACGGCCCCAATATGACAAAGGTCGGCGCGCGCGATCCGGCTGAGCTTGCACGGTTATGGAAAGGTGTTCGCAGCGGCTCACAGCCCGATTGCGTGAGCGCATTCGGCGTTGCAGACATGCCTGCAAATGCCGACGAAATCGCTTCAACTGAAAGTCCGAAAGCCAAATACGACAGCGCCACAACGGGCGGCCCCTGGTATAAGGGAGTTCGCAATCAATGCCGCCCCAAAATCTATACTCATAACGAAGATTTTTATTACTATTACTTATCGTTTCGGTGCTGTGCCGAAGCCGACGGAAAAACCACCGATCCGCGCACGCCTCGTCAAATCAAAGAGGGTTGGAAGTTTTCAAAGGTGGAACAGCGGGCGCAGTTCACAATGGCAAAAATGCAGGACTTTCTGAAGAAAAAAGAACAAAACAACTGCACCTGCCCTCCCAAAGACATCCTCTGCAAAACAATGTGCGGCACGCTCCTCGGGCCGAATGCGGTGGACGCAACTCATTAATCAACCATTGAGTCACGCACACACCTTTGCGCCGCGATTGTGTACACCACCGACGGTTTTTGCGAATAGGCCGGAGTGATCCGTGCGCTGTGTTGGTCGTGGCCAACGGCACGCTGTCGCCCCCGCAACGCCCCGGCCCCCTCCGCGCGGGATAGGCCCCGTCCATGTCGGACGGCGTTGTTCACCCGCGCAAATCCCTGGGATCTAAGTGAAACGCGCGTCTTCGCTCCCGTCCCTTGCGCCGATTCCACCTAGCGACTAGGTTTCGCCGCTCCAAAAGCGACGGCACCCTTTTGGCCCGAAGAAGGCGACGGATCCGATGTTCACTTGGGCGATGAGAAAGATCTTTGGCACCTCGCACGATCGCGCTGTGCGGCGCCTCAAGCCAAAGGTTGAAGCGATTAACAAGCTTGAAAAAGAAATCGAAAAACTGTCCGACGCCGAACTGCGCGGCAAAACCGGTGAGCTTAGGACCAAGCTCGACAACGGCGCCACGGTAGAAGACATTCTGATCCCCGCGTTCGCCGTCTGCCGCGAAGCATCGCGCCGCGTTCTCAAAATGCGTCATTACGACGT
Source organism: Polyangiaceae bacterium (assembly GCA_016712345.1). GTDB lineage: Bacteria > Myxococcota_A > Polyangia > Polyangiales > Polyangiaceae > JADJRH01. The sequence goes on along the minus strand of JADJRH010000001.1, from coordinate 3,168,083 downwards.
ACAGCTCATCGGCGGCATGGTTCTTCACCAGGGATCCATCGCAGAAATGCGCACCGGTGAAGGCAAAACGCTCGTCGCCACACTGCCCGCGTATCTCAATGCGCTTGAAGGCAAAGGCGTTCACATCGTCACGGTGAACGATTACCTCGCCAAACGCGACTCCGAATGGATGGGCAAAATCTATAACTTCTTGGGCCTCAAAACCGGAGTTGTGGTTCCTCAACAATCCGACGCAGAAAAAAAGGCCGCGTATTTGGCCGATATCACGTACGGCCAAAACAATGAGTTTGGCTTTGATTACCTGCGCGACAACATGAAGTTCTCGGCGCTTGAGTACATGCAGCGCCCACTCAACTACGCCATTGTCGATGAAGTTGACTCCATTCTCATTGATGAAGCTCGCACGCCGCTCATTATCAGCGGTCAAGGTGAACGTTCGAGCGACAAATACCGCGCCATTAACGAGATCATTCCAAAGCTCAAAAACGAACAGCACTACACGGTTGATGAAAAGGGCCATTCAGTCACTCTCACCGACGAAGGTGTTGAAGTTGCCGAAAAGCTCCTTTCGAGAATGAGCGTTTTAAAAGGCAAAAACCTTTACGCTACAGAAAATCTCGAAACGCTGCACATCCTCAATCAATGCCTGCGCGCTCACACACTCTACAAGCGCGATGTCAATTACATGGTTGCGGTGCGTGAGCCGCGCCGCGGGCCTGAAGTGCTGATTATCGACGAGTTTACGGGTCGCGTATTGGCGGGTCGCCGCTGGTCCGACGGTTTGCATCAAGCGGTGGAGGCCAAAGAAAACGTTCGGATCCAAGAAGAGAGCCGAACAATGGCCACCATTACGTTCCAAAACCTGTTCCGCATTTATAAGAAACTGGCGGGTATGACAGGTACCGCCGATACCGAAGCGGCGGAGTTTCACTCAACGTACAAACTCGACGTTATCTGCATTCCCACCAACAAATCGCAGATCCGCGAAGACTTTGAAGACGTTGTTTATAAAACCGAAAAAGAAAAGTTTACCGCGCTCATTAATGAAATTCTCGAAAAGCACGAAAAAGGGCAGCCGGTATTGGTGGGTACCACGAGCGTTGAAAAGAGCGCGGCCATTGCGCGCTTTTTAGAGAAGAAAAAAATCAAACACGCCGTACTCAATGCCAAACACCACGAAAACGAAGCATACGTGGTCGCCCAGGCGGGCCGCAAATCGGCCATCACCGTTTCTACCAATATGGCCGGTCGCGGTACTGACATTCTCCTCGGCGGCAACCCTGAAATGGTCGCCAAACTCCGCTTCAAGGAGCAAAACCGCGTTCCTGAAGCCGAACCCGAGGCATTTGAAAAGCTTGTTGAAGAGCTGGCTGTTGAGTTTAAAAAAGAGGGTGACGAAATTCGAAAGCTCGGCGGCCTCTACATTCTCGGCACCGAACGGCACGAGTCGCGCCGCATTGATAACCAGCTTCGCGGGCGCGCCGGCCGTCAGGGTGACCCCGGTGCGAGCCGGTTTTTCCTTTCGCTCGAAGATGACCTGATGCGCATTTTCGCGGGCGACAAGGTGAAAAACCTAATGGAGCGCATGGGCATGCCCGACGACGAGCCCATTGAACATCCGTGGGTTACAAAGAGCGTTGAAAACGCCCAAAAGAAGGTTGAAGAGCGAAACTTCGATATTCGCAAAAACCTGCTTGAATACGACGACGTTATGAATGCGCAGCGCAAAACGGTGTACGAGCTGCGCCAGCAACTTTTGGCCGGTCGCTATTATCCCGATGTCGTCGACGACGAGGGCAAACCCACGGGCGAAAAGCGTGAAATTAAGCCCCTCGCGCGAATTCAAGAGTCGGTATTGGCAGACGTTGGGTCGTTGCTCGGCATGTTTGCCGAAGATCCAATTATGCCGCGCGACAAAGACGGCAATCCTCGGAAGATTGGTCGCGACGACTTTAAAGGGATTGGCAAGCTCGTTGAAACCGAGAATCTCCAGCGCGAGATCTATACGCGATGGGGTGTTCGGGTTGATTTCAAATCCAAAAACCCCGACGCAGATGCCGAGAAAAAGGCAAAAGCGTCTGCCAAAAACGGCAAGAGCAAAAAGGACGATAAAGACGCTTCAAATGCTCCGCAGCACGCCATGCGGTTTGAACTCACCGACGTTCCCGTTGAAGCGTATGACGAACTCGCCAAGCTAATTCCACAGGCACTCACCGAGCAACGGGAGCGCGCGCTCGACCTGATTGACAGGATTCTGGGCGCCATGATTGAAGAGTCGTGTCCGCCCCGCAAACCCCCGGAGGATTGGGACTGGGGTGGTATCTTTCAGGGCTTTAAAGAACACTTCGGAGCCGAGTTGCCCGATGACGTCGCCCACCAAAACGACGCCCAAGATCTGGCTCACAACCTCTTTGAACGCGCCGAAAAAATCTTCAATGAGCGCGAAAAAGAGGTGGGTACCGAACTTGTACTACGCGTATTCAGACACTTCTACCTCGAAGAAGCTGACAAGGCGTGGGTTGAACACCTGACCGAAATGGAACACCTGCGCGACGGTATTGGTCTGCGCGGATATGGCCAAAAAGACCCGCGTCAGGAGTATAAAAAAGAGGGGTATAACCTCTTTGTCAACATGATGGCCCGCGTTTCCTCAAACGTGGTCACCAAACTGTTTGGCATGGAGGTGCGCCGCCAAGAAGAAGAAGAAGAGATTGAAGCGGCGGATTTGGCGCGTCACGTGGCTGAATTGCAAAAGGCCGTTCCCAAGCACAACGAAGACATTCCGCCGGCCGCTACAGAAAAGCCCGAAGCGCCTGTTGTCGTTGCCGAGGCCGATTGTCCGTGTGGCAGTGGAAAGCCCTTTTCGCAATGCCACGGTGTCCCCGACGAGGAAGAAGCCACAGCTTAGCTGGCTTGTGTTTTTCTATGTTCCGCTCCGGGACTCGCTCGGACGCGTGATCGGGGCTGCTCGTGACGAAAACACCAGCCACCTAGTACCGCGCTCCCCCGATCATCCCGTGGTGTCGCGCGGTCGCTTCATTGGGGGGCGCTTTTCGCCGATCGGCCGTAGTCGCGATGCGAACCATGCGCGCAGTTCGGCAAAGTCGATCTCGCCGCGCAAGATACGAATCTCGTGAATGGTCAATTCGACATCGCTCATGTCGAGCGAATATCCAAGGGCCAGCGCTTGGGCGTGCGCGAAGCTGAACACAAACACGCGCCCAATCGGGCCGAACTTTGAGCTGCGCGGTGCGAATGCAAAAAACAACGCCGCCGGCTCATCCAGCGGTTGGCCGTGGGACAGCGCCCGTGCTTCCGCCAGACCGGATAACATGGCCTCGCGATTAAGCCGCGCTTTGGTGCGAAGGGTTCTCGCGTGGGCCGCGAGCGCCAGAAGCAGCTCGTCGGCCTCGAAATCGATCACGGGCGTTGTGTACGCACTTGCAGCGGGTGTTTGCCACTGTCCAGATCGGCCAACTCACGATCCGTATTGTCGCCGTAGTGTTCGCCGGCTTTGAGCAGAGCTTCCACGTCGACTCGCTGCATGCCCCGTTCTAGAAACTCGAAAGCTGTGGGCTTGGCCACCGGAGCTTCATCGAGCTTTCGAGCGACGCTTGTGCGACTCATTCTGAGAAAACTAGCTGACCGAGCGCATCCTGTCGAGTTTTTTTGACTTGCCAACAGGTTCGCAATCAATCAATTGCAATATGCTCAATGAGATTTGCCATTACGCTTAACAGCTTTTAATTCATTATCGCCGTGCATTTCATAATATCCGCGCCGCAATCCATAACAACCGGCGGCCAGGTCACAGGCATTGCATGTTTCGGTTTTGACGAATTCACCTTTATCAAATCCGGGTGGGATGGATGTTAGTCGAAAGTACGAGTCGAGCGATGTCGGCACCAAACACAAAGGGATGCCACACATTGATTCAAACCCGCCCATTTCAATGCCAAGCCGCCTTGCTTCGTGCAATCCCTCCTCAATAAACGGGATTACGTCTCTGTAGCGCGGAATAAACTCTTCTTCGCGCGGTACAACATCTGTGGACGGGGCCACAAACGAGACGTTTAAAAACGTTTTTGGCCACCTGCGGGCAACAAAGCGCACATATTCGGGAAGGTTTGAAGCATTGGATTGGCAGATAACAAAGTTTAATACAATGCGAACTTTGCCTGTCCTGTAAAGGTTATCAATTCCCACCACCGTTCGAACAAATGTTCCCGGCGCATTGGTTACCTTGTCAGAGATCTCCGCGGTTGTTCCATGCAATGAGATAAAGGCCTCGTCCAAGCCGGCTTCTACGAGCCTATTTGTCAACTGTTCATCGTCGAGCTTAATGGCATTTGTTTGAAGCAAAACAGGCAATTTGGAATGTGTTTTTGCGAGGCGCACGTAGTCGACAAGGCTTGAATTGAGCGTGGGTTCGCCCCCTGAAAGTGTGATCTTTTCACCTCGTTCGGCGGCTTCAACAATAGCCGTGCGAACCGCAATGTCGCCCGCTTCAGGCAAATGCGTGCTCACAAAACAAAAGCGGCACGATTGATTGCAATGAAAATTCACTCGAATGATTGCTTCATCCAGATCGCGTTCCATTGAATCGCGATAGCGATTGGGAGTGACAAGTTCACGCCGAACCTGTTCTTCAACGGTGGAGATGAGTGAGAGTCTCCTGCGCGTGCGATCGTCTTTTACCGGATGGGCGTCGGGCGGACCAAATCGGGCTAAATACTCGCGTGAAATACCCGGACATCGGTCACGAACATGGCAGTTTGCACACGCCGAAAACTCTGTGTATTCTTCTCTCTTGCGCCCGCCTGCCGTGAGCGAAAACAAATGTGTCGGCCGCCCACGTTCGGGAAACACGCACGGAGGTGGACTGGCCGAAGGCACAAGTTTTACAGGAAATCCCATTGCTCGTGCCGCTTTTTCAAAGGCGAGCAACGGTGACACCACATCTTCATAGCGGCAGAGTTCATTGACATTGGGGCTTTGAACTGGGACCGACAACCAACAGGTGGTGGGTTGTGTCGGAGCGCGCGTGATGGCCCCATTTTGCAAAATGCGCCCAATTGCCGCGGGAATTTCAGCAAGAAAAGGCAAGGTGCTTTGAACTGCCACGCACAGAAATTCAACAGGGATACCGGCGTTGAGCAGGTGAACAATGCCTCTTTCGGCACGCTCAAATCCACCCGGATCCCGCGTAATGACATCCAGTCTGGCGTCGGGGCCGGCGAGGTTTACCCGCGCTGTGGAAAGGCCCGCAAGAGCCCATTTTCGCGCTGTTTCGGCTTCAACCCCGGTAGCATTAGTTTCAATAACGACGCTTCCGGCGCCCTTGCTGCGTGCGTATTGAATCAATGCGCCCAAGTCGCGCCGCAGTGTGGGCTCACCCCCAGTTAAAACAATTTCAGTGGCGCCCTTTGACAACGCGTCGTCAATGCGGGCGTGCACCGCGGCCGGCGTTACGAACGACCGCACCTCGGCAGTTGCCCGGCTCGTGCAATACGTACAGTTTTGACTGCACGTCATATTGGTAAATACCCGCTCGCTGCGCATGCGAAGATGCGAGCATACAGCGCGCCGCCGCCAATGCCTATTGGCCCCTTGGCAGCGCCGAACGAGAAACAAAGATCGCTGCCGAAAGCGCTTCGACAAACGTGTTATTTGGAAGCGCTCTCAAGGTCGAGAAGCGAGAGTGGGTGAGATCATTCGCCGCTTTCGTGCCATTCGGTGTAAGTTTCGCCTCGCCGGTGCGTAATCGCGTGCCGACTGCTATTTCGGGGCCACCGCCCCCTCAACACCAACGGGCCCATTATGCGCAACCCGCTCTTTGCAACCGCCCTGTTTTCTTCAACCGCCCTCCTGCTTTTAAGCGGCTGTGCGGCTGAATCCAGTTATGTACACACCGATACAACGCTGGGCCGCGTTGTCGTTTATCGAAATGGCATTGCGTATTTTGAACGCACTGCCTCGGTTCCGGGTGAAACGCTCAATCTCTCGGTCCCCGCCGACAAGGTCGACGACTTTCTCAAATCGCTCACTGTGACCGACGCTAAAACCGGCGAGCCCGCCCCAATTTCATATCCAACAAGGCAGAGCAACCCTGAAACGGGGTTGATTGATATGAAGATCAAACTGCCCCCCACGGCGGTAAATGGGGTGATTCTTACATATGTTACAGAGAGCCCGTCGTGGAAGCCGAGCTACCGTATTTCGCTTGAAGACAAGGGCAAAGTGAGCCTCCAGGCGTGGGCCATTGTGGACAATACGTCGGGTGAAGACTGGAAAAACGTCAAACTCGGTGTTGGATCGTCTTCGGCACTCTCGTTCAGGTTTGATCTGCGAAGTGTGCGTCTTGTGCAGCGCGAAACCCTGCAAACCAACGATCAATTTGCTCTCGCGCCACCCACGGGAGGAGCCACCTACGGAGCCAGTCAGGGGCCCAGTCAGGCTCCGCGCTTCGTTATGGAACTGGGCGATGAGGCGCTAAAGCGCGAGGAAAAAGTGGCTTATGCCGACAAGCCCTCTGCGGGCAACTTTGATGTTGCCAAGAAAGTACCCACCACAGGAGCAACGCGCACCGGTGGAAAGGGGGCTGCCACTTCAATGCCAGTAGCGCCGCCGCCTCCGCCCAATCCGCTTGAAAACATGGCTCGTCAACTCAAGGCCTCCAGCAACCAAATCGTTGTGGAAGGTTGGGCCGACGCAAACGACTCCGACAAAGTGAGCGCTTCGCTTGAACGCGCCAATCGCGCTCGCGAACAGCTTGTTCGCGCGGGGTTGGATCCAAACAAGGTGGTTGCTGTTGGAAACGGCTTTAAACAAGGCCAATCTGCCGGTGTACGCGTTGTGGAAGCTCCGGCCGCTCCGTCCACTCAAGTGGTTCAACCGGTCACCAAAGGTGCTGGAACCGAGCCTATTGGCACGTCACATTTTGAGTCTACCACTGCCATGACCGTGGCGCGCGGAACGTCGGCCATGGTGTCTATCCTCAAAACGCAAACCGACGGGGAAGTGGTTTATTACTACGATCCTGAAAGTGCGCGCGGAAACAAGAACTTTCCGTTTAATGCGGTGCGCATTAAAAACCCCACCGATTCAGCCCTCGAAAGTGGGCCGGTGACCGTTTTTGGACAGGGTAAGTTTATCGGTGAAGGGTTGAGTGAACCCATTCCCGCCCGAAGCATTGCGTTTATACCGTTCGCACTTGACCGTCAGGTTTTGGTAGAAACCAAAGAAGACTCGGTTGATAAAATCGCCAAAATCATCACGGTTCAACGGGGAATTTTTTCGAGCGAAGTGCAACATACCCGGCGCACAACTCTCACGCTTCACAATCGCACAGCCGACAAAACAACCGTCTACGTGAGACACACGGTGCCTGAAGGGTACACTTTGTCCAAGCCGGCCGACGCCAAAGAAAAACTCGGTTCGGCCTACCTTATCAAAGTTGAAATCGACGCCCGGTCCAAAAAAGAACTCACGATTGAAGAGGTAACACCGCTCTTCAAGTCCCAGGACATTCGGTCCAACGTGGGTATGGACATGGTTGTTGCGTACCTTTCGCAAAGTGCCACAGAAGGTCCGCTCAAGAGCAAAGTGGACGATTTGCTCAAAATTCAGCGCGAAATTGGCAATATTGAGCAAAAGATCACCACCATGCGCGAACAGATGGAAGAGTACCGCGCAAGGATGGATGAGTTGCATGCTCAACTCGTGAGTTTGAAGGCTGTAAAAACGGCGGGTCCGCTCATGCAAAGCCTTGAAAAAAAGCTCGACGAGGTGAGTGAGAAACTGTCAAAAGCAACTGTTGACTTGGTGGGTGAACAAGAAAAGCTGATGGTCGCCAAAATCAAGTTTCAAGACGGTGTTGCCGAGTTGAGTCTTGAGCCGAAAAAAGAAGAAAAACCTGAACCGAAAAAGATCTGACTTACCCATCCATTCAGAAAGTCAGGACACCCTCATTCCCAACACCGCCGCTCTTTGAATGCGGCTCGGCCGAGCCCCCGGCCTGCTCTCCTCAATTAGTTCCAACGCTTTCTGCGGCGAGGCGCAGTGCTTTGTCGCAACAAGAACCGCAGCGGCAACCATGGCCGTTCTGCCGTGTCCTTGCGCGCAATGCAAATACGTGGGTCGCGGCAGTTGAGCGATCGTACTTCCGAGCGCCAGCAATTCTGCCGATGGCAACGTCGCGCCGTCCAATAGGGGAGCATTTGTGTACACAACATCCCCGTCCGGCCTTTGCTCATCCCATTCGACGGTAAGATCGGCGATTGATTTCAACCCCTGTGGGTATTCTTTTTTCAACAACCGGCGGCCAATCCACAAGCCCGGAATTAACTCCACATACGGTGTTTGGCGGGAAATAGAACGCAGAACGTGCCACAGAAAAACGGTTAGCAGCAGGTAGGGCGCAAAAAAGATTTTTGACCTGAATGTCACCTTCCCGGTGGTCACATTTTTGGAGGGTCCAAACGATGGGTAACCCAAGTACGCCACACCGAGGGAAGTGAAACTCAATGCGGGCCAACCGAGCCACGCTGCCTGCCATGAGGTGGAGGCGACTGCCAACGCGCCCAAAACAAGACTTGAGATGCCAAGGGCGAGAAACGCCAGCGAAAGGCGCCGGTTCATTCGGTGAAAACCGGTCAGGCGCCGAGCCCATTCCCGCGGGACGGGCGTTTGGCGATGGGTAGATGGGTGAGTCGGTGAAACTTGACGGGTAGATTCGTCAGACTGTGGCGAAGCCGTCGGTGGGCATATCGAGCGGCGACTGGTCTTCAAGCGCGAGGATTTCGGCCGACTTTTTCACGTTGGGGAGAACGTTGCGAGCAAAGAAGAGCGCCGCGTGTTTCTTCCCTTCGTAGAAGGCGCGTTCGCGAGCGCTTTCTTCACCCGCCGGGAGGGCGGCGAGCGCGTCGACGGCAATGCGCGCACCGTCGAGGAGAAGCCATGCCACGGCCGTTTCACTCATCATTTCCAAGAAGCGATTGGCAGCCAGCGGAACGAGGGCAATGCGGCCGGTTTGGAACCACATGAGGAGACGCATGGCCATACCGGCCAGCGCTTCTTGAGCCCCGCCAAGCTCTTTAATGGCAGCGCCGAGCACAGGGTGTTTGTCGTTTTGCGCAACGAAAGTGGCCACGTCGCTCACGAAGGCCTGAAGGTTTTTGCCGCCGTGTTGACCCAGTTTTCTACCCACAAGGTCCATGGCCTGAATGTGATTGGTGCCCTCATAAATCGAGAACACCTTGGCGTCGCGCGCAGCTTGTTCCACCGGGTAATCTTTAATGTAACCGGCACCGCCGTACGTTTGAATGGCGAGTTCACAAACCCGGAAGGCCTGGTCTGAACCGTACGCTTTTACAAGCGGCACGAGCAAGTCTACCTGACCCTGATGGTAGGCGACTTTTTCGTCGTCTTTACCACGGTAGAATCGAACATTGTCCTGGTGACAGGCGAGCTTCATGACCAAAGCGCGAATGCCTTCAACCTTGGACTTCATTTCAAGAAGCATGCGGCGAACGTCGGCATGTTCGATGATCGCAACGCGGGGCACCGTGGGGTCTTTCCACGATGTCATGGGAGCACCCTGCTTGCGGTCTTTTGCGTATTCAAGCGCGTTCAAGTAGGCGAATGACGCCACTGCAACGCCCTGAACACCCACGGAGATGCGCGCGCCGTTCATGAGCAAAAACATTTGGCTCATGCCCATGTTTTCGGTCGTTCCAACGAGTTCACCGATGCAGTCGTCGTTTTCACCAAAGTTGAGTACACATGTGGCCGAGCCGTTGATGCCCATCTTGTGCTCGATGGATCCAACGTTCACGTCGTTGCGCGCGCCCACTGTTCCGTCGTCGTTTACGCGGAACTTGGGAACGATAAACAGGCTGAGCCCTTTGGTTCCGGCGGGCGCACCTTCAACGCGTGCGAGCACGAGGTGCACAATGTTTTCGGCCATTGTGTGATCGCCCGCCGAGATAAAGATCTTGGTGCCGGTGATCTTGTATTTGCCGTCACCGATCTTTTTTGCGACCGAGCGCGACGACCCAACGTCGGAACCTGCGTGCGGCTCGGTGAGGCACATGGTGCCACCGTATTTGCCGAACATCATTGCGTGCAGATAACGGTCTTTTTGAGCCGCAGTTCCAAACTGCTGAATCACTTCAGCCGCGCCGTACGCAAGCCCTGGGTACATGCTAAACGCCGTGTTGGCGCCGGTGATCATCTCCTCGGTGATCACTTGCAACATGTGCGGAGCGCCTTGTCCGCCGTGCGCAGGATCGGTGGCGATGGTTTTGTATTGCGCTTCGTACAGCGCATCCCACGCGCCTTTGAAGCCGCTCGGCTCGTGCACCTGGCCATTTTCCAGGCGGCAACCTTCACGATCACCGCTTTGGTTGAGCGGACCGAGAACGTCGCAAACGAACTTGTAGGCTTGATCGAGCACCATATTGACTTCATCGGTGCCCCATGAATCGAACGGAGCCTGTCCGAGCAAGCTCCCCAATTTGAACTGTTCAAACAGCAAGAACCGGATCTCGCGAAGGTCGGCCTTGTAACGATTCTGGGCTTGGGTCGACACGGGGAGCCTCCTCAATCTGCCGGCATGGTCGCTCGGTGCTCCAACCAAATTGGGGTCACCTGCGCCGGCATGTAGTGCGACTACACAGTGAAGCACGTCGGCGCGACGCGTCAATGTTACTTGCGCCGGAAAATTTGCCGGTTTTGGGGTGCGCGGCGAACAAGGCTATACTCCCTCGCCGATGCGCAGACCCTTGTCGCGGATGGTCCAGGCTCTAGGTGCGGTGCGCGCGCCCAACCTGGACTTTGCCATGGATAGAGCCGACGTCCTACGCATGTGGGGCCTTCGACTTCTCCCTCGATCCGCCGCTGGAATGTGGGTTGGGCGTGAAAAGCGAGCGGCGTTTCTCGGCGTGACGATGCTGCTCATCGCGCTCTCGCTTGCGATCTCGTACCCCGTTGCGCTCGTTGCGTTGGGCCCGCTTGTGTACGGCGTTCCGCACGTTTTGTCGGACATTCGCTACCTCATTGCGCGGCCGGGTTTGTCGCAACGACCCTTGTTTTTGGCTTCACTCGTGATCGGCTGCTCCGCCGCGTTTTTGGGGCTCGGCATTCGCGGCGCGTTTTTGGGTGCGGCTCTGGCGCTTGTTTCATCGCGCGCGCCCGCTTGGAAAAAAGCCGTCGGTGTTTCGTTTGCCGCGGCGATGTACGCATTGTGTCATTGGGCGGGTTTTTGGGCAGATCTCGCATTTGTACACTTGCACAACTTCGTTGCGGTGGGTGCCTGGCTTCTTTGGCGAAAGCGCACAACGCATTTGCATTGGGCTTTTGCCGGCCTGTTTTTGCTCACCTGCGCGGCCATCACGCTCGGTGTACACGAGCCGATCTTGGCGCACACAGGTGGTCTTTCCGCGCCGTGGACCGATTTGTCGTTTCGGGAGCTTGTGTACACCGTAAGCCCGACACCCGACAAAACATGGTCGGCGCGATTGCTCGTGCTCTTCGCGTTTGCGCAGGCCGCGCACTACGTTGTGTGGCTCCGGCTCGTCCCGGAAGACGACCGGCCGAGCGCCGCGCCGCGTTCGTATCGTCAAACGTACAAAGCGCTCGTTGCCGACGTGGGCGGAGTTGTCACGTGGGCCGCGCTGCTCACGGCCGTGGCGTTTTTGGTGTGGGCGGTGTTCAGCATTGGTAAAGCGCGCAATGGGTATCTCTCATTCGCTTTTTTTCATGGGCATCTGGAGATCGTGGCGCTTTGCGTTCTCTGGGCAGAAAAAAGATTTCCATTTTTTGCATCATCGGGCGTTCAAGCAACGTCGGCTTAGCTCCGCGTGGGAATAGTTGTTGTCCCCGCGGTGTGAGATGACTGGCCCTTCGGCCGATCCCAAAGTAGAAAAGGCGAGCGATGGCAAACCCCGAAAGTGCGAAAGAAACCAAGTTTCGTGAGGCATTTTCAAGGTGGGCGCGAAGGGTGCGAATGCGGCTTTCGCTCGGCGTGGTTCTCACAGGAGTGACCGTCGGCTTAATTGCGGGCGCAGGTGGGGCCGCCGCGTTGTGGAAACTCAGGCAGGGTACACTTCGACCTTGGGCCGCGGGCGCGGGGATCGTTGGGGCTTTGGTCGGCGCTGTGGTGGCGCAACGTCGCCGCTGGAACGACGCTGAAGTGGCTCTTTTTCTCGACGCCAAACTCGGCGCAAATGAAGCCATCTCCACCGCTGTGGATCTCGGCAAAGATCCCGAAAGTGGCAGTTCAAAATCAAAAAAGGATAAGCCGTATTCTGATCAAAAGTCCAAAGCCGATCGGCGGCGCGACTCTGATCCGGCGCAGAATCCCGGGTACTTTGTGGTGCTCAATCAAGCGACGGAGGCGCTTGAAAAGGCCACAGCCAAACGCGTTAAAACAAGGGTGCTTCGGCCCGTTCACGCAACTCTGCCGCTCGCGATAGGTGCCATTGGGTTCTTATCGTGGATTCCGCTTCCGCCGGCTCCCGCGTTGCCGCCGCCCCCTCCCGGTGCCGAAGAAGTGAAGCTCGCGGAGGTCAAAGGTCTTGAAAAAGTGATCGCGCTTGCCGAACTCAATGCGCGTGACGACGCACAGCGCGAACGCTTGAAAAAGCTCGCCGAAGACGCTCGCAAGCTTCAGCAAAAACTCAAAGAGGGTGTTGAAAAGCGCGAGGCTCAGGCCGAACTCGCAAAAATCAAAGACGGTTTAATGGCCGAGCGGTTGAGTCTCGGCGAGGGTGAAGAGCGCCAAGGATTGGAAAATGCGCTCGGTAAAATGGCAGAAAACTCAGATCTGAAAGATGCCGCCAAAGCCCTCGGCGATCGCGATCTGACGAGCTTTGATGAAGAGATGCAAAAGCTCGCCAACAAACTCGAACGGCAAGATCGAGAGCGCGCGAAAAAAACGCTCGAAGAAGCAGCGGAAGCGGCGAAAAAAGCCGGCGCGCAAAACGTGGCAAAAGCCCTCGAAGAGCAAAAAAAGAGGCTTGATAAAAAGGGCGCCGAAGGTGACGCGCTCAAAGAACTCGCCAAAGAATTGGGTGATTCATTGCCCGATGATGCGAAAGAAGCGCTGCGCGACATGGAGAAATCCGGGTCGCCCAAAGCGCAGCAAAAGCTCGCTGAAAAACTCGACGATGCGCTTAAAAAGCTCACACCCGATGAGCGAAAACGCCTGGCCGACAAAATGAAAAAACAGGCCGGGCAAATGTCGCCGGATCAAATGGGCGAGGGGCCCTCCAAAGAAGATCTTGAAGATCTGGCGAAAAAACTCGAAACGGCCGAGGGCATGAAAGAGCTGGAAGAACAGCTCAAAGACATGGCCAAAGAAGACCCCGGAACCGGCGACGGTCAGCGCGAACAAGGCCTCGAAGACGCCGAAAAAGGCCTCGGTGAAGCGGAACAGCAGTTGGGTGTACCCATGCCGGTTCCAATGAACGGGGGCAAACCCGACGGCAAAGGCGGCAAAGACGGCGCCGGAAAAGACGGCAAGGGCGACGGCAAAGGCCCCGGTGACAGCGGTGGAAAAGGTGATGCGAAAAACGCCTCGCCGGGTCACTCCGACGGCGGCGGACCCGGCGATCACAAGGGTCAAACCGGTGTTGTCGACGGTCCCGGCATGAAAGCTCGGGCAGATGGCAAAGTGAACGCGGGCAAACCAATGCCCGGCATCACAATGGGTAGAACGCGTGGACGCCCCGGTGAAACAGCCAACATTCGCGGGACGGGAGCGCTGGGCGACGCGGCTCCTTCAGAAATCGGCGGGGTCGATCGAAGCGTTGTCCCTGAAGAGTACCGAGAGCAGTTGGGTCGCTATTTCCAGCCCAAATGAACAGCCGCGATATGTGTACACAATCAGGAAGCTCAGCGAGGACGCGTCAGCGGGGCGCGCAGTAGAAAAACACCAGCCACCTAGATAAGAGTGATTCGAGGTCGCGAGCAGATCATGGACAAGTTTGAGCACAAGCTGAGTTTGGCGCGTGAAACAACAGCCAAACTCAAAGATGCGATCGGCCACGTGATCGTGGGGCAAAACGACGTTGTTGAGCAAACGTTGTGGGGCATCTTGGCGGGTGGCCACGTGCTTCTCGAAGGTGCGCCGGGCCTCGGCAAAACGCTTCTTGTGCGCACGATCGCGAGCTGTTTGGACTTGCAGTTTTCGCGCATTCAATTCACGCCCGATCTCATGCCGAGCGACGTGACGGGCACCAACATCCTCGTCACCGCCGCCGACGGATCGAGGCATTTTCAACTGCACAAAGGGCCCATTTTTGGCCAGGTGATCTTGGCGGACGAGATCAATCGCGCCACGCCCAAAACGCAGAGCGCGCTGCTCGAAGCCATGCAGGAGCATGCGTGCACCATTGCGGGCAAACGCCATGCGATGGAGGAGCCGTTTTTCGTGCTCGCCACAGAAAACCCTATTGAGATGGAAGGCACCTACCCATTGCCTGAAGCGCAGCTCGACAGGTTTCTTCTCAAAGTCATTGTTCCAAGCCCTTCTGAAGATGAAATGACCGAGATCTTAAATCGCACAACGGGGCGCGATCGCGGGGATGCGCCGCGTGTACTCAGTCGCGATGAAGTGCTTGAGATGCGCGCCTTGTGTCGCGACGTGTCCATTGCGGAACCGATCGTGAGGTACGCATCAAGACTTGTTCGCGCGAGTGATCCTGCTTCGCAGGGCGCGCCGGATCTCGTGCGTCGCGGCCTGCGTTACGGCGCAGGCGTGCGCGGTGGTCAGTCGCTCGTTCTCGCCGCCAAAGCCGTGGCCATGCTCGACGGTCGCGCACACGTGGCGTTCGCCGACATTCAACGTGTCGCCAAGCCTGTGTTGCGACACAGACTCATTCGCTCGTTTGAGGGCGAGGCCGACGGCATCACCACCGATCAAGTGGTTGCCGCGCTTGTGGAGCAGGTGCCTACGCGCCCTGAAAATGTGGAAAAGGCCGTCGCCAAATGACAAGGACGCCCCGCTTACCGAAGCGCTCGCGGCGTGCGCCCCTTTCGGTCGCCGTATTGTTTTTCACGTTGATCGCAGTGCTCTTGGGCGCGCCGGCAGACGCTCCGGCCGAACCGCCCGAAGCGCCGCCGAGCGACATGAATGTGTACATCGCGCCGCTTCTCAGCGCCAACCCCACTCAAATGCCGTGGGGCTGGGGAGCAATTGTCGTGGGCGTCACGAACAACAGTTCGGCCCCAACGCGCGGTGAAGTGATCGCCAAACTCGGGCAGTTCAGTGGGCGAGGCCTGCTTGAAGTGAAGGCGCCCTACGCGGTGCCGGCCGGCGGAAAAGTGATGGTGCGCCTGCCGGTGGATGTTCCGCAATACTCTCAAATCACCGTTCAAGTGATCGATGAAAAGCGCGGTCGGATCTCGCCTCCCGCGTTTGCTTTGGGCGTTGTTGATCCTTCGTCCGCCGTCCTTGTGGACACATCGGGATCGCAGCTCAAAGGCGCGATCATTGATACGCCGATCGCCACAACGTACGACGACCCGACCCATCGCGCGTCGGGCTCCACACTCACCATCGGCGTGGTAAACCCGCAGGTGGATCCCGCCACGGGCGATCCGCTGCTTCCCGATCGCGCATCGCTCTACAGCATGGCTGAAGCCGTTTTGTTTCGGTCAGACATGCTCGCTCGATTGAGCGGCTCGGAGCTGTCGGCGCTCGCCGGCTACGTGCTCGCAGGCGGTACGTTGGCGGTAGCCGTCACGCGCCCCGAAGACATTCGAAACCCTACGATCGCCGCGCTTGTCGGCGGCGAGGTAGCTCAAACTTCGATCTCGTCTGAAGCTCTTCGGCCCCTCGTGCTCGATCGCTTGGGCAGCGGAGTCCCCGTGGCCACCGCGCCGAGCGACGCCATTCGCGAGTCGCTCGGCGGCTTTCGCGGCGGCAATCTGCGAGGTTCGGCGTACGGCAACTCCGCCGCGTACGGCCTTGGGGAAGTACACCTGCTCGCTTTTGATCCCACACGCAAACCCGCGCTCGACGATCCGTGGGTGCGCGTTCGCATGATCGATCTTGTTCGGCGAGCGTATGACCGCAGAGCACAGGTTGTATTCAGACAGGGCGGCGGCGACCCGAATGTGGACCTATCGAGGGTTCGAAAGCAGCTCGATCCCAACGAAAACTCGCGCTGGGCCATTGCTATTGCCGCTTTGTTGCTGCTTGTATACGCAGTGCTCGCCGCGCCCGCCAACTACGCGGTTGCTGCCAAGCGAAATAAGCCTCTTTCGGCGTTGAAAGTGTTGCCGATCTTCAGTGCCGTCACGTTTTTCATCATCGTCGGCGTTGGCATTTTTGCCAAAGGTGTATCGGGCAGGGCGCGGCACCTTTCGCTTGTTGAAGCCGGCGCCGGAATGAGCAAAGCCGCCATTCGACGCTACCGGTCATTTTACGCGTCGCGCGCTCGCGAACTCACCGTGCGAACCACCGACACAACGAGTTTGGTGCGCACCGTCATCGTGTCTGAGCCGGGCGAAATCGACGACAAGCTCGTGATCGATCGCGAAGGCGCTCGCCTTGAAAACGTGAACGCGCTCCCGTGGCAAACCATCGTCATGCGCGAAGACGGCCTCGTCGATATCGGCGAAGGCATTGCCATCGTGAAGGGTGAAGGCGCACAGGCGAAAATTAAAAATCTCACCGGTCACCCGCTTCGTTCCGCGATTCTGCGTTTGCCCGGAACCTTTGATCTTCGCTACTTCGCAAAGATCGAAGACGGCGCCACCGTCGAGAGTACACAAGGGCGTGAACTTGGTACCGAGTCGCGCGATCGCCCCTGGGTGTCCGCGCTTGCCGCAACACACTCCGTCGGCGCCACACAAATTCGCAATCTCAATGCGTACGCACTGGGCTCGATCACGGACGGCGATGCCCCCGGTCTTGCCGATGCGTGGTGGGCCATGGAAGACGCCTCCCATCGAGACTCTTCTTGGTTTGTCGATGATGTTCCCGTGCTGCTGGCCCAAATGGACGGCGGCGAAGGTCGCACTTCCGACGCGGGATTGAGGCTTGAGAGCGACCGCCTTTTGGTGCGCGTTGTTGGATGGGGAGGTGCCTTGTGACCGACGTTGTGGACACAACAGCCGCTCCCGAAAGGACTCGGATCGAAGGTGGAACCGCACCTTCACCCCGTGCGGCACCCCGCGTAACGCCGGCCATTCGCGTGCGCCATTTATGGCACCGATTCGGCAATCTCGACGTGTTGCGCGATGTCACTTTTGATGTCGCTCAGGGAGAAATCTTCGGGTTTATCGGCCCAAACGGTGCCGGCAAAACAACCACCATTCGCGTGATGGCCACGCTTTTGGAGCCCATGGCGGGTCGCGTCGAAGTCGATGGGATCGATGTGACAATCGACCCCAATGAAGTGCGCCGCCTCATTGGGTACATGCCCGATCACGCGGGTGTTTACGAGCGCATCACCGTGCGTGAGTACCTTGAGTTTTTTGCGGACGCGTTTCGAGTGCCTTCGCTCAGCGTTGTCGATGCTGTGCTGGAGCTTACGGATCTCGGCAAAATTCAAGATCGCGTCGTTGCAACAATGTCCAAAGGAATGAAGCAGCGCCTCCAACTCGGGCGCATTTTGCTTCACGATCCAAAGGTACTCATTCTCGATGAGCCCGCGAGCGACCTCGATCCGCGCGCCCGCATTGAAATTCGCGATCTGCTGCTGGAGCTTCGATCGCTCGGAAAAACGATCTTTCTGTCGTCGCACATCCTCACGGAGTTGAGCGACGTGTGTACATCCATCGCCATTCTCGAAAAGGGCCGCCTTGTTGTGGCGGGCCCCATCGGCGAGATCTCGTCGCGGCTTGAAGCCATTCGGTCTGCGCAGGCGGTGGGCCACACGGCTCCGGCGCCCGTCTCGTACAGCCCCGGTTACAGGCCCATGCAGGCCCCTCCCTACGGCCAACGTCCCGCCGGTCCACCCATGACCTACCCGGCGACACACCCCCATCCGCAGGCACCGCACTACGCGCATCCTCATCCGCCGCCAATGGCCGCGCCGCCGCGGCGACGCCTCAAAATAAGGCTCTTGTCAGACCCGGAACGCGCCGCGCACATCTTAAAAACCGGTTTGGGTGTTCCCGAAGCCGATGTGATTGGCACATTCGTTCAAGTGGGGTTTGTGGGCGGTGACGCGCAGATCGCCGAGATCGTCCGCTACTTGGTAATGAACGGCGCACCGGTGATCGGCGTTGAACCTGAGCGCAACGAGCTTGAGCGAATCTTCCTCGAAGTGACGCGCGGAGGAGTGCAATGAGCGTTCAGACCGGACAGGCTGTTCCGAGTGGACCGGTTTCGCGGCGCTTCAAAGATCGAGCGCGTTATCGATTTGATCTGTTTCGCGCCGATCCAAACCCCATTTGGATTCGCGAGCTGAAACAGGCCGTGCGCCTCGCGCGTACACCCGTGATTTTGTGTGTACTCACCATGCTGATGACAATGCTCATCGCGGGCATCGGTGGGTTGGCCGCGGCGGATGCGAGCCCTTCCACAACGGGAATTACGCTCTTTCACGTGTTCTTTTCGCTCGCGTACTTTGTGGTGACCCTTGTTGGGCCAACGGTCGCAGCCAACGGAATTGCCGCCGAGCGTGAAGGCAGAACTTGGGAAGCCGTGCTTCTGGCGGGTCTTCCACCGGGCATGATCGCGCGCGGAAAATTCCTCGCTGCGTACACAACGATCTCGCTCTACATCGTGATGCTTGCGCCTGTGGGAGCGCTGCCGTTTTTGTTCGGCGGGGTCACGGCCACTGAAACGATTGTGGCCTTCTTGTTCTTGTTTTTAATCGCTCTCATGAGCGTTGCGTTTGGGCTCGCGCTGAGTTCGAAAATGACGAGCATGCGCGGCGCGATCGCGGTCACGCTGCTCCTCGCGCTGCCGTTTTCGATCATCACGTTCATCTTGTTTGGCCCGGTGCTCTCCATTGCCGCTCACAAAGCGTGGCCCGGAGTTCCCGAAGGGCCGCCGATCTGGCTGCCAACCGCGTATTCGCGCGCTCCGTTTGACATTGTTTATGTGATGTCCCTCTTCGTGGGACCGGTGGTTGCCGTGGTTGTGCCCGCCTGGTTCATGTACGAAGTGACAATTGCCAATCTCACTAGCCCCACAGATGATCGATCCACGGGACTCAAGCGCTGGTTTTTGGTGTGTGTACCCATCCTGGCCCTTGTTGGAACCGCCCCCATTATCGGTGCGATTCGGCCCCAGGAAACAATGGCGCTCTCGATGTTATCACTGGGCGTATTCTTTCTAATACTCACGTTTTGTGTTTTCCTTTTTCAAGGTGATGCAATTGGCCCTTCGCGCCGCGTAACAGCGCATTGGGATCGGGTTCGCACCGGCAGTTTCAGCCGATTTTTGGGCCCCAGCGTTACGCGAACAGCGCTTTTGCAACTGGTAATCGGCGTTTTGGGATTGGGCCTTTTGGCAGCTCTCGGCGCCGTCCTATCGGCAACACGCCAGTCGTACGCTTGGGAAGGGCCCGAACAAGTGGTTCTGTTTGCCCTCTATTGTGTGGGTTTCTTCGTTTTCCAGTTGGGACTTGGCACCTACGCTCGGGCGCGATCGAGCACCGCCACCACCGCGCGTTTAATCCTCGCCGGAACCGTGGTTGCCTTGCTCATCACTCCGTGGGTGATTGCTGCCATTGTCGGCGTATTGGGCTCTTCCGGCGGTTGGAACGATGATCTCTTGTCAGTGGCCGCACCGTCGCCGTTTTTCGTTTTTTACGCGATTGATAAAGTGGACGACTCCACACCCGGATTTGCGCCTTTTGCGTCGGTGTTGTGTTCTTTCGCATACCTGATTTTGGGCTTTATCAGCTTAATTGCCGCCGGTAGGCGAAGTGCCCAGATCATTGACCAGCACAACAAAATGCTCGCCGAGACAGACAGGCTCCTTGCCCAAGAAGATGAAGCCGCTGAGTCGGCCCGCATTGAAGCCGAACGCGCTCAAGCCGAAGCCGCCGCGCAGGCCGCAAACCCGCCGGCGGCCGAAAACGCACAGCTCGTGTTCACGGGCGCCGCAGAGGAGCCGACGTAACCCGACGCGGGTCGGCCCTAAAACTGCACAGTGCCGATGCGTGTTTATGAAACCAGTCGTTGGCCTTTGCGGGCTGGGTGTACTCATTGCTGCCAACTTTGGCTGCGTTGCGCCGACGTTTGGGCCGCCGGGCCGCTTGGTATCGGGAGGAATGCCTGAAGCCGTGGGCGTGGGAGCGCTTAAAGCGTCGGTTCACGGTTCGGCCGGTGGTGCGTGGACATTGGGCGGGAAAACAGGCGTTTCCGGTGAAATACGCGCTGCCACGGGAGTGGCCCATTGGCTCGATCTGGACATTGGAGCAGGCCTCGCAATTGCGAAGATTGGCGGCTCCAAGTTGGGCAGTCCCGCCGAGATCAATGAAACGTGGATGGGCTCCGCAACGCTCCGCGCATATCCATTAAAAGGGCCGGTTTCTGTGGCTCTCGGCGCAGGATTTGGCGTGGGTTGCGGGGGCGCTTACGAGAGCGTGAGTTTATGTCAATTGGGCCGCGCGGCGTTTGTGCCCATCGGCGAATTTGACGTGGGTTATCGAGGATCCGAACGGTGGGCGGTGTATTTGGTCAATCGGTTTCAGCCGTCGTATGTGAAAGGAATGGAGTCCACTTTTTGGAGTACACATTCGATTGGAGTGGAGGTTAACTTTCCCCAGGCAAAAGGGCTTTTTTTAACACCGGAGCTGGGCACCGCCGTGCTTGCCACCGATGATATTCAATGGCTTTTGACAGGGCTTTCGTTTGGGGTTGGGTTTAAGTTTGGCGGCGGGTAGAACCTGACAACGGCGGACGCTCCGACGACGTCCGCGGACGCTCCAATTGGAGGGTTACCGGGGCCGGTTTGCGCGCCGACGTTTGCAATGGGCGGCGACGCTATCTTTCCCATTAAGGCCGACGCCCAAACGCCTTGAATGTGAGCCGCATCCCAGCCTGCACGCCCCGACAAAATCAATTGCTCCTGGCCGCGGGACGCCGATGTCAGCAGATGATCAGGCGCATCGGCCGACCCTTCAACGGCACCCGCCTCGCTCTTGATAAAATATCCGCCGCTCCGCAAAGCTCTCAATGTGGCAAGCGGTGCCGGTCCGGCGCCCAGGGCAAACGCGTTCACTTGACCATAGCCAGATAGGAGCATGAGCTTGTTATCGGGCGAGAGCTGAATATGCCTCGCCAATCGAAAGGCGTTATTTTCAAACAGAGTGCCGCGATCGTCCCCACCCGACCATCGAAAAAGGCCATGCTCAAATAGGGCCCATACAACACTGCCATCTCGCGCAATGGCTATTTCGGTCGGCCAAGCCACCTGGTCAATGCTCTCCGTTTTTTGCGATGAGAGGAGCCGCCGGTGAATAACAACTTTCCGCATGTCGCGATCTGGATGTTCTATCCAAGCGACCCATTTTCCGTCGGCTGAAATCGCCGCACTCCTGGTAGCCGGGCTGAGTGAAAAGACCTCTTTTTGAGCCGGCAAATCAACAACGGAGGGCGGTTCATTACGCTTTCCAATAACCGCCCATTTACCGTTTTCTGAAATCGAAAACACATCTTTATCATCGCCTTGGGGGAGCGGTTTACATTCACCATTCTTTAGGTCGCACAATACGAGCTTTGAATGAGGGTAAACACTCACGTCGAGAATCGCTGTTTTCCCATCGGCTGAGATATGGCCGGTGGTTTCTTCACCCTGCGATAACGGATAAGCGGCAATCACCTTTTTGGTATTGCCATCTATGACGTGAACAACCTTTGGGAGCCGGACAATCCAAGTGTTTCCATCGCTCGAAACAGCGTGCAGTTTCGCGTCCGGCTGGAGCAATTCTTTTTGCCCCGTGCTCAAATTCCAAACGTGCCAGGTTTTTCCCGATTCAAACGAAAAGATCGAGCCTGCGTCATTAATGAACGTATCGTATACAGAATAGCGATGTTCTTTTAATGACTCGGGGGTTTTGCCCTCCGTTTTTCCGGTGGACGGCACCCAATGCAACACCGCACCATTTTCGCCCAATCCAACCAAGTTGCCATTGGAAGCCCAACGAACATCGGGCACCGCGTCGGACGACAACGTTGTTTGAACGCGAAACGTGGCTGTATCGCGAACCGCCCAATTGCCGGCTAAAATGGCCACATGTTTGAGATCGGGTGAAAAAGAAGCCCGCGCGCGATGTCCACACTCTTCTTTGTCGCGGGCGCTCGGCACGGCAAGCGGCACACCGGGCTGCTGATAACGATTAACGTATTGAGAGGCTTCTTCATCGGAGCACTGGCCGTTGATATTGCGTATTAATGTGCCTTTAATTGGATTCCACACCAATGTTTCACCGTGGGAAAAAGCCGCCCATAATTCTGTTCCGCTTTCATTAAATCGGAGATCGAGCGGCTCATTGAGATCTGGATTGCCACCCATGCCGCGCCTTTCTTCGTAATCCCACTTGTGTTCAAACACTTGCGGTTTTGAGCCGTTGCGATGAAACACCCGCACTTTTGAGTCTGAGCCACCGACAGCCAAAAGCCGGCCATCGGGCGAAAGCGCGGCGCGAACCGCCCAGGACGGCGTGTCTTTTAAAATGTTATCGTGATAAACCCCGCGACCGGCGCGATACACTCGTGTAATGGTCGGCGTTGTCCCTTCAAGGGTAAACTTCTCCACCTTTTTCGTTACGCGATCCCATACCGTGACATCACCGGCCTGAGCCGCAATGAATTGCAGGTTTTGAAGCGGTCCTGATACCCATTCAAGAGTGGGTTGTTTCAAACCGATATCAATGGTTTCAATCACAGCCGAAGTGGCGGTTTCGCGCACAACAATACCGCGTTCAGACGGGTGAATGTAGTAGCGGCCGTTTTCAATAACCATTGCACCGGAAAGGTTGTCGGCCACATTCACGCGAAAACGAACATCATTGACATCCAATGAACTTGTCCATTGCACACGCCATAACGGAATGTACGGACCGAAACTTGTTCTGATGGAGCTGAAAACCACAAGTCCGTCGGTTGTCGGCTCAAACGACGCTTTCGGTGCCTCTTCAATTGAAAACAAATCGAGCGTTGCGCCGGCTTCACAGATCAAAACACGGGCTTTCGTCCAATGTTGTGCGGCAGTCTTATGGTTGCCCGATTGCCACGCCAGTTGAGCCACATATTCATGGAGAGAGGGCGCACTTTCGGGTGTGAATGCTTTATCAAACATCGGCAGTGCGTCGGCCCAACGACCCGCCTTTTGCGCTTCCAAAGCGGGGGACCATTGCGCGGGAATGGGCTCCAAATTCAGGGAAATTGATTGAGTCGGGTGGGCATCAATACGCGCTTGAATGGAAGCAATGTAGTCGCGGGCCGCCGCTGTATTGTCGGGCGGTGCCAATTGCGCCAACTGCGCCTTGGCAATGCTCCATGCACCCGTTGATAAAAGCCCGTCCATCCATTTTTTTAATAGGTCGAGCGAGGGGGAGAGTTGATAAGCTTTGCCGCGACACGCATTGGCCACATCGATATTGCCCTCTTTTTCGGCTTGATCCGCCGCTGCCAACCAATCGGCCGCGGTAAACAGGTGAACGGCCCGAATCGCAGCCACCGGCGCCGTTGTGGATGCGGCCATTGTTGGGCGTTCAGGATTTTTTTCGGGCGGAACCGCGCTTGAACAGGCCATCGCCAAGAGCCCCACGAGCGTTATGAACGCAGTTCTTCGCATGTGGATGAGACCTTATCATGCGATCCTCGTTGGGCGACCACCGCTCATCGTTTCTCTTGAGGCCGGTTATAGCTCGTGGGAAACTTTCACACTCGATCGGTTGTCGGCTCTTTTTGCCGGTTTTTTACACTCGCTCCGGCCGGAGGCTCCATGCGCTCTCTCGCGCGAATGGCGGTATTTTGTGTTGCCGCAACGTTGGGATGCACCACCCAACCCCACTCAGATTCGAATACTCCGAACGTTGCAATTGCGGCCGGCTCGCTGTTGCGTGTCGCTTTTGACGACATCTCGGCCGAGACGAAACCCGCTGTACCCATTTCATTAACAGCGTCGGACGGTCGCGGATTGGCTCTCGTCGCATTAACAGCCCACGCTGTAGTGGACGATCCGCTTGCATTCACAGAATTGCATTTAACGTTTGAAAATACTGAAGATCGCGTTCGTGAAGGCACATTTAATATTGTATTGCCTCAAGGCGCATCGATCAGTCGCTTTGCAATGATGAACCCCGACGGCTTGCAAGAAGGCGAAGTGGTCGAGAAAAAGCGCGCCCGAGAAGCCTACGAAGACTTTTTACACCGGCGACAAGACCCCGCGTTGCTCGAACAAAACGCCGGGAATGAATTTTCGGCGAGGGTATTTCCAATCCCCGGCAAATCCAAAAAAGAACTCATTGTAAGTTATTCACAGGCCATTACCAATGCGGCGCCCTACGCATTGCCGCTTAAAGGATTGCCTGAAATTGCCACGCTTCATGTGGAGGCATATCTCGCAGGGCGGGCGGCACCCGTTCAAACACTGCATAAGACATCTGTCACTCCGGCGGCCGACTTTTTATTAGAATCGGGGCTGTTTCCAACGCAGGGCGGACTGCGTAATGGAAACCTTGTTGCAATGCGCATTAAGCCGGTGATTGCGTCGCAACCGGAGCCGCTCACCGACGCATTGGTGTTGATTGACACAAGCGCGTCGCGGGCCCTCGGCATGGTGGATGCGCAGCGCACCGCAAAACGAATTGCGGCGCTCATTGCCAAAAATGTCCCCGACAGAGGCCAGCTTGTTGTGGGCACATTCGATCAATCGGTCGACACGGTTTTTGAAGGGCCGGCCAATCAATTCGGCGAGGACGTCATTGTTCGAATGCGACAACGCCTCGCGCTCGGGGCGTCCAACCTTTCCGCCGCGCTGAGTTGGGCGGGAGAAAAAGCGGCTGAAAAACGGCTCTCGCGGGTTATTCTTATTACAGACGGTATTCCGACGGCGGGCAATACTTCGGGCGAGCACTTGAGGGGTGAAGTGTTGCGGCTGAAAAATGCCGGAGTGGTTCGATTGGATGCCATTGCAATGGGTGGCATTCGCGACGACGACTTGTTGCGCAGCCTTGCAACAGCGGGCCTTCCGCGGGGTGGAAGCGTGATTGATGGGGCTTCTTCTGGGGAAGAGATCTCTCGACGATTGTCTGAAGCAACGCGGTCAAACGTGGAAGTTCGCGTGGAAGGTGCGGACTTTGTGTTTCCAAATAAACTCGACGGCGTGCAGGCCGGCGACGAACGACTTGTGTTTGCGAACGTGCCTGAAAATACCCCTGTTCGAGTGACGGTGGGCAATCAAGCCCCTCAATCTCCCACGCTCGCAAAAGCCGAAAGACCCCTTCTCGAACGAGCTTGGGTAGGTGCCAAAATTGCCAGTTTGGTGGAGCGCGAGAGACAACAGGGGTCAAGTGCCGAGCTGTCAAAAGAGATTGTTGGACTGAGCACCAAATATCGAGTCTTGTCGCCCAAAACATCGCTGCTTGTTTTAGAAAACAACTGGCAATATTCGCGATTTGGAATTGATCGCACTGCGCTGGCCGACATTCTGATCACCGACGGTGGCCGAGTGATTTTGAAAACGCGGGCAACTCCGGCGCCGCCGAAACAGCCTCCGTCGCCTCCTCCCCCGCCAACGGCCAAACCGGCTCCTAAGAACAAGCCTCCGCAGGTTCGCATGGGTGGAGTGGCCACCTCGGGAGGCTCCTCGGGACGCGCAGCGAGCACGGCAGTGGGCAACGATCCGATGTCGGCAAGAGGCAATATGTGGGGCGATGAAATCGGCGATTCGTTCGGCGCCGGTGGGTTGGGTTTGACCGGCATCGGCGAGGGCGGCAGCGGCCGGGGAGAAGGGATTGGACTGGGTTCAATTGGCACCATCGGTCACGGGGCCGGAACGTCGAGCGGCGCGGCGGTGGGAGCGGGGCCGGAACCCGCAAGCACCGCGCCGCGCATTGAAAGCGGGCGACAAACGCCGGGACAGCCGCAGACCGAGCGGCGTCGCGTGGCGGCGGAAGAGCTGGAGTTGGCGCCGGCAAGTCCAACAGTGGCTTCCAACGATCGGGCGCGCGCAGACTCCAACGTTCGACCTGAATACATTGAGAAAACTGAACCGTATACAGGGCAGTTTAAAACAGTCATGCAAATGATTGAAGAGAAACGCCTGAACGATGCTGTAAAAACGGCTTTTGAATGGCGTAAGCAAAGCCCGGGTGACGTGCTGGCGCTTGTGGCTCTCGGTGAAGGGTTTGAAGCGGCCGGTGAGCTTGCCCAGGCGGCGCGGGCTTATGGGTCATTGATTGACTTGTTCCCATCGCGGGCCGACACAAGGCGTTTTGCGGGTGAAAGGCTTGAGCGAATTGCCAACGCCATGGCGCAGGATATGGCGCTTGATACGTATGAAAAAGCCGTTGAGGAAAGGCCGGACCACCCTTCGAGCCATAGGCTCTATGCGTACGCTTTATTAAAGAAAGGCCGGCACGAAAAGGCATTTGAAGCCATTCTCAATGGGTTTACTCATAACTACCCCGCCGGTCGGTTTGACGGTGTGCGGAGAATTTTGGCCGAGGACATGGGCATTATCGCCGCGGCTTGGATGAAGGCGGACCCAAAGCGCAAAGCGGAGATTGAACAACGCGTGCGCGATGAGGGTGGACTCATTGAAGATCAGCCCTCCATTCGATTTGTACTCAATTGGGAAACCGACGCCAACGACGTGGACTTTCATATCTATGATCGCGACGGAGGCCATGCGTTTTACGGCGCGCGCGAACTTGGTTCGGGCGGCGTTCTTTATGCCGACGTAACCAACGGATATGGGCCTGAGTGTTTTACCATTCGCAATAAGCCCAATGAGCGCAAAGGTCCGTATATTTTATTGGCAAACTATTATTCACGCGGGCCTATGGGTTATGGAATGGGCAAAGTGCAGATCATTGATCACGACGGGAAAGGTGGCCTCAAGTTCGAAGAGCGGCCGTTCGTAGTCATGGTCGACAGAGGCTTTGTGGACTTGGGAACGGCCGAATAACCTCAGAGCGACCGCTGACGCGTCATGCCAAGACCTGATCTCCGTGCCTCCTAGGTAACTTCCCTTTAGCGGAACGTTCTGCAAGGCACGGATCCAGTCTTGTCGAGACGTTTGGGACACCCTTGCCCGTCGCCAAGCGGAAAAGCGAACAGCGTGGCGCGTCGGGTTCTCCAGATGGAGTTCTGTGGCGAGCGCAGCCACGACGAAAACGAGAGACCGGCGAGACCGGTGGATGGCGACCTGATGGACATCTCAAGTCGCCGGACCTCCCAGAACGGGCTCTTTTCTGCTGCATCGACAACTCAACCGCAACGAGTTACTCGCCGTTCGAATGAGGCGCATGCGCCGCTGGGGAACTCCGTGTTGAATACGACGTGTCAGGAATCGAGACGTTACAGGTCATTGCGGGGCGCTGAGTGACTCCAGGCGCCGCTTGTGATCGCAATGGCCAAGGCGATATAATCGCTTTATGAGGCGCATTGGCTGGTGTTTGGGCGGCCTGTTATTGATGAGCGGTATTGCCTGCGGTGATGCCGGGTCAAGCACATCGTCTACCGGGGTAACCGGGGGGGCTGGTGGAAACAGCGGCGGATCTGGGGGAAACGCAGGCCAAGCGGGCTCCACAACGGCATCGTCGGGAGGCTCCACTTCAACGGGTGAAACCGGCGGCGGCGGAAACACCGGAGGAGCGGGCGGAGGAGGAACCGGTGGTTCCGGTGGTGTTGCCACAGGCGGCGGTGGCACCGGTGGAACCGGCGGCACAATGGTTACCTGGCCCACGTGTCAATCGCAGCCCGATAACGTGCCTTTGGCAACAATCAATTCTATTTGGCTTGAAAACCCCACAATGGCCAAAGAGTATTGGGTGCCCGGTGTGTACATTACCGGAGTTTCGGGCGGTGGATGTGTTGCAGGCGTGGGTTGTCAGCTATTCGTTCAGCAAAAAGAAACATTCGCATCTATTGCAGACGGCTCAAAACAGGCCCTCCGCGTGAATGTGTTTCCGGTGGCTTCGGAGTACTTTGTCAACCTCAATGTCGGCGATCAAATCAACTTGCAGGCGTACGCTTATAGGCACACGCAAAATGGCCAAAATGAGCTGTTTTTTCATGTGAGTTCGGCATTGCCCGGTTGCGCAATGAAAGTGGGGAGCGGAGCGCCCGCACCGGTATCGGGATTGGTATTGGCCGATCTCACGGTGCCTCTCTATGAAGATGTCATGGGGCCGCTCTTTATTCGGCTCGATACAGTGAGCGGCAAAACCAAGCTGCCTGACCAAACGTTTGCGTTGTGGGAATCGTTTATGCCCGGCATGCAACCCATTGAAGAGGTAACGAGTTTGAGCCCGTTCTTTTTAACGGGAAGCGCATTCACCGGGCTCAATTCTGCGGTGATTTATAACTTCACAACGGTGGACGGCGTGTTTGGTTTGTTCGCGCCCGATGCTACCCCGCTCATTAAGTACGAAGAGATCTATATCCGATCCATGCAAGACGTTGTTATTGGGAGCCCTTAGGCGCCGAGAGCTGACGCGTTTTGGATGACTGTCACCCCATGACCCTCCGTGATCTCCGTGCCTCCTGGGTAACTTCCCTTTAGCGGAACGTTCTGCAAGGCACGGATCCAGTCTTGTCGAGACGTTTGGGACACCCTTGCCCGTCGCCAAGCGGAAAAGCGAACAGCGTGGCGCGTCGGGTTCTCCAGATGGAGTTCTGTGGCGAGCGCAGCCACGACGAAAACGAGAGACCGGCGAGACCGGTGGATGGCGACGTGATGGACATCTCAAGTCGCCGGACCTCCCAGAACGGGCTCGTTTCTGCTGCATCGACAACTCAACCGCAACGAGTTACTCGCCGTTCGAATGAGGCGCATGCGCCGCTGGGGAACTCCTAGGTAACTTCCCTTTAGCGGAACGTTCTGCAAGGCACGGATCCAGTCTTGTCGAGACGTTTGGGACACCCTTGCCCGTCGCCAAGCGGAAAAGCGAACAGCGTGGCGCGTCGGGTTCTCCAGATGGAGTTCTGTGGCGAGCGCAGCCACGACGAAAACGAGAGACCGGCGAGACCGGTGGATGGCGACCTGATGGACATCTCAAGTCGCCGGACCTCCCAGAACGGGCTCTTTTCTGCTGCATCGACAACTCAACCGCAACGAGTTACTCGCCGTTCGAATGAGGCGCATGCGCCCCCGGGGAACTCCGTGTTGAATACGACGTGTCAGGAATCGAGAGCGTTTCAGGTCATTGCGGGGGCGGCAACGAAAAAATTGGCAGAAACTTGGGGCGTAGGCAGCTTTGAAGATACCCTTTAGCGCACCTCGGTAATGTACACACCGCGGATGAAGAAGGGTTGACACATGCAACAGGGATGGAATCCGCAGGGAGGTGCGCCCGGCGCGCCGCAGTATGGGCAGCAACCTCAACAGGGTTATGGGGCTCCTCCCCAACCTCAGGGTTACGGGGCTCCGCCTCAACCTCAACCCGGTTATGGTCAACAGGGTATGGCTCCGGCGGGTGGGCCGATGTACACACCGCCGATTGCAGGGAGCCCGGCCGCTCAAAAAATGCCGGCGTTTGTGTCGGGTTTGTTTGACTTCACGTTTACAAACTTTGTGACCACCAAGGTCATCAAGGTGCTTTACGGCATTTGGTTGCTCGGCGTTGTGGGCATTATCTTGTTTGGATTTTACGGGGCCATTAACACAATGTTTTTGGCTTATTACACGCGCCCTCTTGAGGGCCTTTTAATGCTCATCTTAACGCCGGTAATTGCGGCTCTTTATTTGATTTTAGGCCGCGTTTATATGGAAGTGTTAATCGTTCTCTTCCGCATTGCCGAAAATCTCACCGAACTCAATAAAAAGACAAAAGACCAAAACGCGGCTTCGTAGTTTTCCCCCGCACGCGCAGCGTGCGAAGCGAGCGAGCATGTTTGGGGGGGATTCGGGACACCCTTGCACGTGGCATTCGGCACACGCTTGCCCGTGGTCAAGTGGGATCGGTGCTCTAGTGCACCGATTCCGTAGAACTGATGGGTTCAGATGAATTGCAGCAAGGGTTCGTTGCTTTATCAACTCGGTGCACTAGAGCACCGAACACCTTGAATCGCGAATGAGTTCAGCAATTTGCGAATATCGGAAATCTTCAACAATCGCGGGGTGCTCTAGCTTTCTTTACCCAGGAGCGAGGCTCGCGCCCTCGCTCCCCGCGCCGAGCAAGTCGGCCGCGGGGCCCCTCACTCCGCGATCCGAACTGGGTGTCTGTCACGCGGTGGGAGCCTCGGGCCTAAGCTTTTTGCCGTGCTTTTGCCCGTTTGAGTACACAAGCAAACTATCCATTTGATTACGGAATCAACCTGATCGGTGCTCTAGGGCCGCGCGGCCGGGGTGTGGGGCGAATGCCCCACGGAAACAAAACTAGTACCGCGATTTCGAGCGCTGCGAAGCAGCGGCAATCAACCCATCGGGTTGATTGAATCGCGGTACTAGTCGGCGTGGCCGGCGCTTTTTGGAAAGCTGAGAGCAAACCGCACTTCATCGAGGGCGGCGGATAGGTCGGGCGCGACGCGCTCAAATAGCACTTCACACCACAAGTCGATTTTGCGGTCGCCGTCGCCCGGGTCGTAGATGGGGCGCGTGGTTGCCTCCACTTCGTGGTAGCCGCGTTCGAGCGCGGAGGCAGCGAGGGAGCGAGCGCGGCCGAAGAGTTGGTCTTCTGTCTCGTGCGGAAAGTCTGTGTGCTGTGCGCGCACGACGAAACCGACGGCGCCGCGGCCGGCGTGAACGAAAATCCCCGAGTCCATGAGGAGATTTTCGCGGACGCGTTCGGCCACGTGGACCACTTCGCCGCGGGTTCGATAAAGCTCGAATCCGGCTGCGAGAAGCGCTTTTTTGATCTCTTGAGGGGTCGGCATTCGAACGTCTTGACTGAAGCCGCTGTTTTTTTTTCGCAGGAAGGCGTGGGCCACGTCAAGCTCGGCAGCAGGCGTTTCGGCCCCGGGGGAGCCAATCTCTGTAGCCTGCCGGTGCGGACCGCGTCATTATGAGCGGATTTTGCGCGGATCTCGGCGAATGAAACGTGGGGCGTGAGCAAACGGGCGCTCCGTGCTATGCCCGCGGCCTCATTTGGACCCCGGGAGCATTCGGCTTCCCACACACCCGCGCAAAAGATCGCGCGGCAAAACTTCGCAGCGAGCGGCACGGTGAACAAGACAGTTTCGGCAATCGGCGGTCTCTTCGTCATCTTGGTGGCGGTCGTGTTCATCGTGCAGTTTCGGCCTGGATCCGGCGGGGCATCGGCGGGGTCATCGGGCCCAACGTGCGCGGTGGAAATCCAAGGCGGCTGCATTCAAACAACCCACTACTGGGCGGCGTACAGGCTGGTGGGCGGCGGGTTTGAGCAAAGTTATCTGCGGTCAATGGGCGTGCGGCGCTTGGTCACCGACGGCTTGATCGAAAGGTATTTGCTCACCGAAGATGCAAAACGTCTCGGCGTTGGGGTGAGTGAAGAAGAGGTGACGAGCGAGCTTGTGAAGGGCCGTGCGTACGTTTCACTGCCGGCCGAGAAAGAGCGTGAAGTCGGCTACTACCTGGGCCTTTTGGCGCCCGCCGGTCAACGTCGCGTTGTTTGGGAAACACCGTTTCGCGTGCTTCAGGTGAAAAACAGCAAGACGAAGGCGTTTGAAACGAAGACGTACGAAAAAACGATCCGCAACGTGACGAAGATGTCGCCCACGGATTTTCGTGATTTTCAGCGTGAAGAGATGGTGGCCGCTCGCATGCGCGACTTGATCAAGTCACGTGTACACGTGGCGGAAGCCGAGGGGTTTGACGACTATGCGCGCCGCAAATCGACGGTGACGCTCAACTACATAAAGCTCGATCGCAATTTTTATGCGGACCTTTACGTGGACAAAGACGCGAAGGTGATCGACGAGTGGATCGCGAAAAACACCGAAGAAATCAACAAGGCGTGGGAGTCGCGAAAGGCGCAATACGAAGGCGGTGAGTGCCGCGTTGCTCGTCACATTTTGGCGAAGTTTCCCGAAGGAGCCGACGACGAGCAAAAAGCAAAAGCGAAGAAGCGCATCGACAAAGCGGCAGAGGCTTTGAAGAAGGGCGATGACTTCGGCGCCGTGGCGAGGCGTTTTTCAGAGGACGGCAGCGCGACGAAAGACGGGGAGCTTGGATGTGTACCCCGCAAGATGACTGTGAAGCCGTTTGAAGATGCGCTCTTTGCAATGGAAGAAGGCAAAGCGAGCGATGTTGTGACGACCGAATACGGTTACCACCTGATCAAGCTCGAAAAGATCGCGAAGGGAGACGCGCTTGAAAAAGTGGTTAAAGCGCAGATCGGCCGGGACCTTTATTTGAAGTTTGCGGCGGAGGCGAAAGCCGCTGAAGGTGGCAAGGCGATTCACGCGGCTGTGAAGGGCGGAAAGAGTCTCGAAGAGGCGCTGAAAACGCACTTGGATGAACTCGCCGCGAGTGCGGCGAAGGGCGACAAAAAAGACGCCGCCAAGCCCGAAGAAAAGAAAGAAGAGAAAAAGGACGACGCGAAAAAGGACGAGCCGAGTGCCGACGACGTGGTGGAAAACAAGCCCTTTACGGCTGAAAATCATCCCGACAGGCCGCTCGCTCAAACAACGGCGCCGTTTAATATGAGCGGAAATCCCATGCCCGATGCGATGGAGGGCGTGGAGCTTGTGAAGGAAGCGTTCAAGCTTCAAAAAGCGGGAGATACAACGGCGAATCTGGTGGCGCTGCGAGGCGGCTACGCGATCGTGACGTTGAAAGAAAAGACGCCCGTCAAAAAAGAAGAGTGGGAAAAAGACCGCGAAGAGACGCTCTCGGCCATTCGCAAAACCAAGCAGATTGAGGCGTTGGTGCTCTATCTCCAACGGCTGAGGCAGCGTGCGGAGCGTGAAACTCCGATCAAGCGCAACGATGCGATCACGAACGAACCGCCGGAAGAAAAAGGCGGCGAGCCCGCTCCCGAGGACGAGAGCCCCGAACCCTGAGCGCGATGCGTCACACGCGCGACAAAGATCTCTTCTTTCCGATGCGTCACGCGAGCGACGCGGCGGACGAAGCGATCGATCACGTGCTGCCGCAGGGGCTTCGCGTGGTGATGGTGCCGCAGCCGAGTGTACACAGGGCGGTGGCGGCTTTGTTTCTGCGCGCCGGATCGCGTTTTGAAACCAAGGCGACGAACGGGCTTTCACATTTTTTGGAGCACATGCTCTTTCGGGGGACGCCGCGATTTCCAACGGCTCACGCGCAGGCGCTCGCGTTTGAAAGGCTGGGCGGCACGCTGTACGCGGCAACGCACGTGGATCACGGTGAGATGAGTGTGACGGTTCCGCCCAAAAACCTGCGCGCGATTTTGAGGCTGCTCGGTGAGGTGGCAAAGGAGCCGATTTTCGGCGAGCTGGAAGTGGAGCGCGGGATTGTTCGCGAAGAGATCTTGGAAGATCTCGACGACGATGGGCGGGAGATCGACGCTGACAATTTGGTGCGCGCGTTGATGTTTGAAGATCACCCGCTTGGGTACACCATCACCGGGCACATCAATTCGCTCGATCGGTTTGATGAGGCGATGCTACGGGAGCACCACGGACGGCACTACACGGGGGAAAATGCGGTGTTGTGCGTGGCGGGAAACCTCGGCGATACGCGGGAGCTGCTTCGCGTTGTGGAAGACGCGTTCGGCGGGCTTCCGCGCGGGAAAAAGTTGGAGGTGATGGCTCCGCGGCGCGACCAAAAAAGGCGCGCGTGAAGTTTGTTGAAAACCATTCGAGCCAAACGGAGCTGCGAATTGCGTTTCGAGCCACAAGCGAGCGCGATCCAATGGAGCCGGCGGTGCAAATGCTGCTGAGGGTGCTCGACGACGGGATGTCGACGCGGCTTTATGAGCGCATCTGCGACAGGCTCGGGCTCTGTTACGACGTTTCAGGTTCGTACGAAGCGTATGAAGACGACGGTGTGATCGATATCGCGGCGGGCGCGCGGCACCATCGAACGCCGCAGGTGGCCAAAGAGGTTCTCTCGCTGCTTTCAGAATTGTGTACACATGGGCCGACAATCGAGGAGCTTGAGAAAGCTCGCGACAGGCATTTGTGGTCGGTGGAAGCCATGCGCGATGACCCTGAGGAGACCGCGGCATTTCATGGGCTGGCGCGTTTGGCGGAGGTCACGCGCTGTCCGATGGAGCGGCACGAGGCGTTGTGCAGTGTGACGCAGGCCAACGTTCGCGACGCGGCGCAACGCATTTTTCGGCCGGAGAACATGAGCATCACGGCGGTGGGGCTGCTCAAAGACTCGGACGTGACGAAGCTCGAAAAGGTTGCCCGGTTGCTTGGATAAATAAAAAAAGCCCGGCGGCACTGCCCATGCGGAGACGGAGGATCCACACGGGCAGCGCGCCGGGCTACGAGGGCTTCAATTAGGTGAGATGCCCGAGGTGGGGGGGTTCGATCACGGAAATTTTAAAAAAGTGAGGCGGGAGAGATTGGCCGGTTTTGCGCAGAGAATGCGCCGGTGCGCGGACGGCCGAGCGTGCGTACACAAAACGGCCGGTGAAGGCGCGCTGCGGTCGATGCGTACACAATCGACGCGGCACCGGGCAGGCTCACCGGATCTATGAGTACACAATCGGCGGCACCGGTTGCGTACACAGGTGAAGCGCATTGGGCGACGGTGTCAATGCGTACACAAGTAACGCGCATTGGGCGACGGCGCCAATGCGTACACAATCACCGTTCGTCGATGCGTACACTCCACTCGCGAACCGCGGCTCGGAGTTGTTCGAGAGGTCGCGATGCGGTGATGGCTCGGCCGTCGTCTTGTCGGCCGACGGTGCGCTCTTCGATGAGCTTTGCGAGACGACGCGTGCCGACTCGGAGGCGACGAATGCCACCGATGGCCAACAGTTCGAGGAGGCGAAGGGCCACTTGATCACCGGCGGCAAGCTGTCGATCGATGCTGTCGCGGCTCAGCTCAATCACAAGTGAGTCTTCAATGGCTCGCGCAGTGACGGAGCGCGCCGCCTTTTCGACAAGCGCGTCTTGTCCGGCGAATGCTCCGGGTTCGAGCACGTCGAGGACCATTTTGGTGCCAAACACGTCTTTTGAAATTTCGAGGGCGCCTCGAATGAGCGCAAAACATGTGTCTCCCACCTGGCCTTGCAAAAAGATCGTGGCGTCGGTGGGCACTTCGCGACCGGCGGCGCTTTTGCAAAACGCTTCAAGCTCAATGGTGCTCACGTCGGACAGGCCGGGGTGAGCGCGCAGATCGGCGACGGTGAGCGCTCGGTTCAACACGGCCGAAGCCGCGTTTGCGGGTTGCGTGTCGAGCCATGAGTTGACGGTGCCGCCGCCGGGGGAGAGGGCAATGCTCGTTCGATCAACCGATGCGGGTGCACTCGGTGCGTACGGTTCCACTTCGTTTGGGTCGACCCCAAAGACCGGAGCCCATAAGCGGCAGGTGTCGGCGCTCGCAAATGGAAGCAGAGCGCGGCCCAACTCTTCGGTCGTTGGAAAACGCTCTTCGCGGCGTACGGACATGGAGCGAAGGACAAGGGCTTCAAATGCGGGAAGGATGCTCGGCTCAATGTGCGAGGGCACAAGCGGTTGCCCGAGCAGAATTTCTGCCATTAAAACGAACACCGACTGCTCGGCGCGGAATGGGCGAACGCCGGTTGCCAGCTCGTACATGATGACGCCGAGCGCGTATTGATCGGCGCGACCGTCGAGGTCTTCACTCCGAATTTGTTCGGGCGACATGTAATACGGCGTGCCAACCACTTGGCCTGCCTGTGTGACGCCCGTCCCTTTGGGCGCGCGAAGCACTTTGGAAATGCCAAAGTCCAAAAGCACCGGGCGCTCGCCCTCTTCACTCTTTGCCAAGATGATGTTGTCGGGCTTGAGATCGCGATGAACGATGCCGGCCGAGTGCGCCGCGGCGACCGCCGAAACCAGCGGCAACAGGATGCGCGCGATGGCTTCGGTGGACATGCGCCCAAGTCGTCGACTTCGATCGGCGAGGGTTTCACCGCGAAGGTACTCCATGACGATGTACGGGTGTGTTGTGTCAGTGGACACGTCGAACACGCGAATGACGTTGCGATGAGACAACGCTGAAGCGGCTCGCGCCTCGTGCTCAAAACGCTGCACAAACTGCGGTACCGATGCGAAGCGTGAGTGGAGGACTTTTACGGCAACGGCCTCGCCGCTGTCGTCGCGCCTCGCGAGGTACACAGTGGCCATGCCGCCGGATCCGATCACGCCGTCAATTGTGTACGCATCGAGCTGCGTGCCGGGAGCCAGAACATCACCGTTTGCGGCGGCGGGAATGTCGCTCATCGGTCTTTCCCCGGTCGATCTGAACGCGATACCTGCGTGGGAAGGGAGCCCGGCTTTCGAGAAAGCTCGTGCACGATGAGTCGGTCCATGCGCCGAAGCCGCCGCGTTACGTCGCGCAGGGTGGCCCAAACGAGGGCGCCCGCGGCGCTCGGCGCCTGCTTTCGCAAAATGTCGAGGCCGTCGGCGTCGAGTTCGAAGTAGGTGACATCGGTGACAGCGCGCACGGTTGCCGAACGTGGTGCGGGGTCTAAGAAGGCCATTTCCCCAATCAATTCGCCGGGGCCCATGCGATTGATTTCATCGTGAACGCCCGCTTTGCGATGCACATACGCCGAGAGTGTGCCCGCCCCTACGATCATCATTGAATCGCCGGGATCGCCTTCACGAAACAGCGTTTGGCCGGCGGCGATGGTTCGCACGCGAAGGCATACCGACAGTGCGCGCAGATCGGCGTCACGGAGGGATCGAAAGATCACACTCTTGCGGAGAACTTCGGCATCTGGGCGCAAAACGGTAGGCAACGAAACCCCGCTCACAAGGACCGGGCTCAGCTGACACGGCACCGCCCGGACTTCCCTCTTTTACGACAGGTTTCAGTTTTGTTCCATTGGCCAAACGCGACGAAAGCTCACGCCGACCAGGCTGCGATCGTCGCGTTCAACGAGCACTCCGAATTTGCATTTTTCTACAACGGTGCCTTCGGCGGTGCCGGTGTCGTGCCGAAAGCGGACGCGTTGCCCTTCAACAATGCCGCCGAACACCGTTGCGTCGGCAGCCACTTGAACGAGCGGCGGCGGCGTTGAGTCCAGAAAAGGTCTGACGGCGGAAGGCGTCGCGCGTCGCACAACCCCGTCGCCGATCCACACGTCGACGTTGTCGGCGTTGATGAAGATCACAACGCCGGTGTGTGAAAGGCCCGACCCGACGTCCAGCGTGACGACCGCCCCGGCGCCCTTGTCGGTGGAGGCTCTTCCGCCGAGTTTTTTTCGGACGTGATCCACCGTGGGCGATTTGGTCGCACCCAACGAAAAGAGCATTGGAAGCTTGCGGGCCGCCACGCTCACTCGCTCGCGGCTGCGCAGAAAAGGGGCACGCAGCACCCGTACATGTTGCTGCAATGCTCAAACTCGGCCGCTTCTGAACAGGTGCCGAGCAAGCCGCCGTTCGCGAAACACGAACACGTCCACGGCTCACCGTCGGCGAGCTTTTGACAGGTTTGTGTGTACTCAAGGAGATCGCACGACGTTTTGCGCGAGCAGTTGTTAACGCCGTCACCCACGCCGACACCCGCGCTGCAAATGCAGCTCGCGTCGATCATTCCGCCGTTCACGCACTTGTTAAACGCCTCTTCGGCGGCTTTGCAGCTCGCCGGCGGGAGAACCTGCATTTGTGTACACGTAAACTCATCGAGATGTTCAACCCAACAGGCGATGAGTGCGTCTGCTTCGTCGACACACTCGGTTGGGGCGTTGAGGTGGTTTACGCAGTCCTCGGTGCAGTTTTGAAGGACATTGCAATCGATCTCTTGGAGGTGAAAACAAAGTGAATCGCACTGCGGGTTGCTCGTGCCCGTGCTTGTGGACGTTGCGGTTGTGGTCGACGATGTGCTGTCACCCCCCGATCCGCCCGTTTCACCGGGTGTGACGGCATCGCCGCAGCCAGGCACAAAAAAGAGGGGGAGCGGCACCGCGACAAAGAGCGCGGCAAGACAAAGTTGGCGGGCGGTCTGCTTCATGATCTTCGAAGAATAAGCCAGTCCGGGTCGCCGGGGTTAGGCGCTTGAACGCCGAGGTGGACCTCCGCCCGATCGTGTTACGATTCCGAAGCCGCGGTTTTGTGTCGCGGCGGCGCGAACCGGGTGTGTTCGCGTTGGGCGACTTCGTCTGCACCCCTATGCGTGAACCCGCCGAGAGCCAGATTATCGCCGGAAAATACCGGCTCGAATCGCTCCTTGGTCACGGCGGTATGGGCTCGGTTTGGCGCGCGCAACATCTCACGTTGCAAATGCCGGTGGCCGTAAAATTCATGGCTCCGCAGGCGCTCGCCGATCCTGAATCGAGGCAGCGTTTCGACCGAGAAGCGCGGGCGCTCGCGTCGCTTCGCACACCGCACATTGTGCAAGTGCTCGACCACGGAATTGACGACGACACGCCGTATTTCGTGATGGAGATGCTTGAAGGGGAAGATCTTTCCACGCGGCTCGCAGAACGAAAACGCCTTCCGCTCGCCGAAGTAAGCCGCATTCTTTCGCAGGTTGCGCGCGCGCTTCGACGCGCCCACGAGGCGGGGATCGTTCACCGCGATCTGAAGCCGAGCAACGTATTTCTCGCGCACATCGACGACGAAGAAGTGGTGAAGGTGCTCGACTTCGGAGTTGCAAAACTGCTTCAAAGCGGGGCGATCTCGGACGATCAACTCACTCGCACGGGAACGCTCCTCGGCTCGCCCGGGTACATGAGCCCCGAGCAGGCGCGCGGCAAAGATGTTGATTTTCGAAGCGATCTCTGGGCGCTGGCGGTGATTGTTTTTCGAGCTGTCACAGGGACGAAGCCCTTTGCCGGCGATTCGATCGCCGAACTTGTGATCAAGCTCTGCATCGATCCGCGGCCTGTTCCCAGCAAAATTGCTCCCGATCTGCCCGCGGGGGTGGATCGCTTTTTTGAAAAGGCGTTCGCCGCGTCGCCCGAGCAGCGCTTTCAAAGCGCGTTGGAAATGGCTGCCGCGTTTGCGCAGCTCACAGGCGGGCCGTCGCTCGAAACGTCGTACGCGGGCCCCAATCCGTTCGCGGGAGTTTCACGCGCCTGGCTTGATGCTCCGCCGAGGGCGAGCGCGCCGTCGCTTCCCAATGTTCCTCCGCCGATTCCAACCCCTCCGAGCGGTCAAGCAGCAGCGCTTCCGGCGCCGCGATTGCCACCGCGCATCACACAGTCGAGCAGCGGTGTGGTTCCACCCGCGGCCCCGGTTGAATCGGTGTCGTCGGTTTCAAACCCGGCGCCCGTCGGCACCGCGCAGCAGTTCAACGCGCGCGGCAGTTTGGCAGGCACGGCGGAGTCACCGCACACCGTTGTTCTGTCGATGTCCGGCGCTCATCGCGAGCCCACGCCCACGCCGGCTTCCTTTGTCGGCTTTTCACCCTCGGCGAGTGAAGCCGCGAGCGCGCCGCCGAGCGCGGGGTCTCAGGTTCAACCTCTGCCGGAAGCGGCGCTTCGCCCTCAACCAACGGGCATGAGTACACATGTAACAGACCAAGCTCCGCGCGTTTCGTTTGTGCCGTCGCAGCCAACTGTGCCCTCGAACGGATCGCCGCACGCCGCCAAACCCGGCACTCCTCAGGTTGACCTCAAAGTGCTCGGGCTGGCGCTCGCCGGGCTTGCGGTGTTGGCTGTGTTCTTTTCGCTCGCGATCGCGGGCCTGCGGCGTCGCCACGCCACATCCACGCGGCCCGATGAGCCCGAGCCCACCGCATCGGTCGAGCCCACTGTGCAGTCTGCCGCGCCCACGCCGACAATTGAACCAACGCCATCCGCATCGGTCGAGCCACCGGTTCCAACAGAAACACCCAGCGCGTCGGCGGCTCCAACTACCGCAACGGCCGCCCCCACCGACGAACCGGTGGAGATTGAGTTGCCAACAAGTGCACCGCCGTCCACTGCAAAAACAGTGGCGCCCAAGCCGACATCTTCTGCAACCGGCACCAAAACCATCGGCACAGGAAGCGGAAAAACGGCTCCCGCGCCCACCGGTTCGCAGAAGAAAAAGGGGAAGAAACCCAACTTCGGGTATTAGATCACGCCGTGACACTCCCGAGGGAGTTTCGACCATTGTGTACACAAGCGGCATGTTCGCCGCATGACCATTGTTCGTTCGCGCGCCGCTTCGTTCGCGCCGCTTTGTTTCGCGGAGCGATCGCGGCTTGTGTGAGTGCCGCGCTCGTCATTCCGCGCATGGCGTTTGGCGACAACGGCTCAAAAGCGCCCACCGGGGCCCCATCGAAAAAGATCTCCGCCGCCGATCGCGACGCGGCGCGCGCCCTCGCCGAACAGGGATTTGAGGCGCTTCAGCAGGGTCGGTTCGACGAGGCGATCTCGCTGTTTCACCAGGCTGAAGATCGAGTTCACGCGCCCACGCACCTTGTGTACATCGCGAAGGCGCAGGCTCGTCAAAGCAAGCTCCTCGCCGCGGCCGAAACGTACCGCTCGGTGGTTGCAGAAGCGCTGCCGCGCGATGCGCCCGAACCGTTTCGTGAAGCGCAAAAGCAGGCGGCGAACGATCTGGCGGCACTGCTTCATCGAACGCCCAAACTGCGCGTTGAAATCACCGGGGCAGATCCAAAAGCCGTTACCGTCACCGTTGAAGGAAAGTCGGTTGCACCGGGCGCTTCCGTTTTTTTCGACCCGGGAGCGTACGTCGTGCAGGCCGCGGCAACCGGTGTTCGCACGGTGGAGAGTCGCGTCAAACTCGAAGAAGCCGGCGGTGAAGTGGTGGTCCACTTTGATCTAGCGCGCGCCGTGTCACCGGTGTTTCCAATCACAGCTCTCGTTGTCGGCGGGGGCGCCGGTGCGGCATCGGTGGTGATGGGTGTACTCAGCTTCGATATGCGACAGAGCGCCGACTGCGCCGAGGCGGGCGGTTGTTCCGCGGCCGACTTCAAGAAAATCAGCGATGCCTCCCAACTTCGCGACGCCGCAATCGTCACCGGCATTGCGAGCGGCGTTGCCCTTGCCGCGGGGATCACGCTTCTCGCGGTGAGGCCGCAGTCACGCACAACTGTCGAGCCGGCGTCGGCTGCTCAGCTTGCGATGCGCGGTCCCTTCGTTCCAAAAATCGGTGTGCAAAATCCGCTTCAGAGTCCGGGGCCTCAATGGGTCGTCAAAGCCGGGTTCGGTTCAATCTCGCTGTCGGGTTCATTTTGATCCATGCGTACACAACGTCGCGCGCACCGAGGCGGATCCCCCGCGCCAAGAGGCGCCGCGATCCACGGCGCTGCGTTGCGCGCCCTTAAAAAAGGCCGAATTTGAAACACTTCTGCCAACGTGAAACCCCGCGGATCCAAGCTCCAAGCCGGGTAGCGTTCCTTGACAGTTTTGCGACGCTCGGCTAGATGCGGCTCCCCATTTGTGCAGCGGCCGTTTGGCGCTTTTGCCTCACTCCAATGCTCAAAAGGGCGCGATGCAAAGCTCTCAAGCTCCAAATCGCGAAACTCCACACGTCGCATCGGCACCAAAACATCGCACTTTAGTGCGTGATTTTGGCTGCAACCCTCTCCTCGGTGCTTCGCCTTTCGGAGTGGTCGTTCGGTAATGTGTACACATTGTCCGAACGATGGCCTGCCAAGCCGAACCTTTCGGCCCGCGGGCACACTGAACCGGCGAGATTTGGAGCAGGGCGGTACGACGGAGGCATAACCGAAAGGAACGAGAAACCATGACTGAGACAATGGAAACGGCGGGCGTTGCAGCAGCCGTCGCCCCCGGTGATTTCCCCCTTCCGCTCCGCTCCATGCTCGATGCGGGTGTACACTTTGGTCACCAGACCAAGCGGTGGAACCCGAAAATGCGTCCGTTCATTTACGGCGCACGCAACGGCATCCACATCATCGACCTTGACCAGAGCGTCCGCCTTTTCAAGCGCGCGTACGACTTTGTTGTCGACGGCGTGGGCCGCGGCGGCAGCATCCTCTTCGTGGGCACCAAGCGCCAGGCGCAGGACATTGTGCAAGAAGAGGCTCGCCGCAGCGGAATGTACTTTGTGACAAACCGCTGGCTCGGTGGAACGCTCACCAACTTCCGCACGATCAAACAGGGCCTTGAGCGCCTGCGTACACTTGAGCGCTGGAAAGAAGACGGCACACACGAACAGCTCCTCAAGAAAGAGGTTGTTCGTCTCGAAAAAGAGCGCGATCGCCTTGAAAAATATCTCGGCGGTCTCAAAGGAATGAGCGCTGTTCCCGCGGCAATCTTCGTGATCGATCCGCATCAGGAACAAATCGCCGTGAGTGAAGCTCGCAAGCTCGGCGTCCCCGTGATTGCGATCACCGACACCAACTGCGATCCCGATCTCATCGACTTTGTGATCCCCGGCAACGACGACGCGATTCGATCCATTCGCCTCGTCACAAGCCGCATTGCCGACGCCGCCATTGAAGGCAGCCAACGCCGCAAAGATCACTCGCAGCAAGACGGCGGTGGTCGCGGCGGTCGCGATGAAGTGAACGTTTACCAAGGCTCGCGCCGCCCCGCCCGATCGTAGCTTCGGGTGTACACATCTGAAACGCGTCGGGCATGGGTACACACCCTGTCCGACGCGTGATCGAGTGACCGTGCCGCAAACGCGCCCCAGTGTATTGAGTCGCGTAAAACTCTCGCTCTTCTGGGCACGCCCGGAGTTTCCGGACGTACTCATTTCACTCATTGTCTGTCAGGAGAATTGTCATGTCTGTTACCCCCCAGGCCATCAAAGAGCTTCGTGAGCGCACCCAGGCCGGGATGAGCGACTGCAAGAGCGTCCTCGTCGAGTCGAGCGGCGACATGGAAAAAGCCGTCGAAATCATCCTCAAGAAGGGTCTTGCAAAGAGCGCAAAACGCGCCGGTGCGGTGGCCACCGAAGGTGAAATCCGTGCCGCGGTTACTGAAGGGAAACGCGCTGCGAACATCGTTGAAGTCAACATCCA
Organism: Polyangiaceae bacterium; assembly: GCA_016712345.1. Lineage (GTDB taxonomy): Bacteria > Myxococcota_A > Polyangia > Polyangiales > Polyangiaceae > JADJRH01. Next base: position 3,124,945 of record JADJRH010000001.1, on the reverse strand, counting down.
AACCGACTTCGCCGCGCGCAGCGATCAGTTCCGCGCGTTCGTGAAAGACGTTCTTGCAGCGATTGAAGTTGCGCCCGCCGGCGCCGATCACCTGGCCCTTCCGCTCAGCGGAAAAACGGTTGCGGAAATCGCCACCGAACTCACCGGCAAGATCGGTGAAAAGGTACACGTGCGCCGCTGGAGCCGCGTGGAAATCCCGGCCGGCAAACACGGATTGGCGATTGCGTACGTTCACCTCGGCGGCAAGATCGGCGTGATTCTCTCGCTCGAAACCGGCACCGAGGAGGCTGCCAAGAGCGCGGCTCTCGCCGAGGTTGGTGAAGATCTCGCCATGCACATCGCGGCAACCGGGCCCGTTTCGCTCAGTCGCGAAGAGATCTCCGACGAGAAAAAGGCGCAGCAGAAGACCATTTTTGAGGCGCAGCTTGCCGAAGATCCCAAGCAAAAGGATCACCCCGAGCGTTGGGGCAAAATCATCGAAGGCAAGTTCAACAAGTGGTTCTCCGAGAGCGTCCTTCTCGAACAAGAGTCGGTGGTCACCAAAACCAACGACAAGGGCGAGCCGCTCCCGGCCGAAAAAGTCAGCGCCATCATCGAGAAGTGCGGCAAGGCGCTCGGCACCACAGTCGCCATCGGCAGGTTCGTCCGCTTCGAGCGCGGCGAAGGCATTGAAAAAGCACCGCAGGGCGACTTCGCCGCTGAAGTTGCCAAAATGGCCGGCGGCTGATTTTTCCCGCTCCATCCTGCCCAAACGGGCGGTGTACACAACGCGCACCGCCCTTCCCTTCCTCTAAATTTCAAACGGCCACTCGCGAGCATTGCGTACGCATCTCGCAACGCCGTCCCACTTTTCGAGCTTTGTTTTTGTTGCCCACCCCCGGCCGCGAACGCCCGAATTTTTGTTATCGCTTCTTTTCGGACTAGTCAGCGTCGAGTGCTTTGCACACGTCGCCGATGGGCGATGGGCGCGCGTAATACCAACCTTGACCGTAGTGTACACCCATCCCGGCGAGCACTTCGGCCGCGTCGGCAGTCTCAACGCATTCGGCAACTGTCTTTATGCCGAGCGTTGTCGCGATGCGATTGACGGACTCAACAATGGCGCGATGGAGCGCGTTGGTCATCATGTCGCGCACGAACATTCCGTCGGTTTTTACGTAATCAACCGGCAGCTTCTCGATGTACCCATAAGAAGCGTGGCCGCTTCCAAAGTCGTCGATCGCAAAGCGGCAGCCCATGGCTCCCAGCTCTTGAATGAGCCAACGAACCTCATCGAGGTTGTTGAGCGCGGCGGTTTCGGTGATCTCGAAACACACCTTGCCGGGCGGGACACCGGAGCGCTCCAAGTGCTCCACGATGAAGTCGAGCAGGCCCTCACGCGCGAGCGAAATCGCCGACAGATTCACCGAGAAAAGTTCTAACCGGCGAAGCGCGCGACGCGGAAGCGCACCGATTGTTTGAAACGCTTTGCGGAGAACGAAGCGATCAATCGCATCCATCACGCGGCCGTTTTCAGCGGCGTGAATAATCCCCACGGGTGACTGCGGTCGCCCGTTGTCGTCGACGACGCGCATGAGCACTTCAAAGTGGCCGCCCACTTCTTTGCGCGCACTGATGGGGAAAATCGGCTGCGCGTACAGAATGAGTTTGCCCTCTGCAAGGTGGTGCTGAATGCCGGCAACCCACTCCATGGAGCGACGGCTCTGCACCATTTGATCGTCGTCTTTGAGGTACACCTGAAGACGACTGCCGCCGTTTTTCTTGGCGATGCGACACGCGTGCGCCGCGGCCGAAAGCACGCCCTCACCGTCTTCAGAATCACCGCCGAACGGAAAGAGGCCGAGGCTTGTTTCAATTAAAAATGTCTTGTGCCCCCACGCAAAACGAAACTCTCCGAGGCGACGCTGAATTTCACGGGCCTTGCGTTCGGCCTCGCGCGGATCGTGATCGACAAACAAAATCGCAAATTCGTCCCCGGCGATGCGCGCTGCAAAGTCGCCTTCGTCGATCGCTTCGTTGAGGCGAGTGGCAACCCACTGGAGAAGGTCATCACCCGCATCGTGTCCGCAGGTGGCGTTCACCAATCGAAAGCGATCGAGGTCGATGTAACAGAGCGCATGGCGGCGCTCGTCCTTCACTTCGCGAAGGCTCTCGCGGCTGTCTGAGATCGCTTGGTCGATGCGCTCCGAAATGCCGCGTCGACTGAACAAACCGGTGAGCGGATCGTAGCGCGCGCGGCGGGCGATGGTCGGTGTGTACACCGCCGATGCACCCGATTCACGAAGCACGATGAGCGAACCCTGTTCACCGAGGCGCGGCGAGGCAACGTGCCGCACGCTGATCGGTTCACCATTGGGGCGAACGAGCCACGCGGTGCCGGTGTCTCCCGCGAGCGCGCTCGCGTCGTCACTCGTTGGCGAACGCGACGCCGGAGCCCCGGTGTGAAGCACTTCTTCGATGCTCACGCGGCCGTCAGCGGGCGAGCGTTGAAGTAACTTTTGTGCCGCGCCGTTCATCGAAACGATGGCGCCGCTGCCGTCGGTTTCAATTACTCCAACGCCGAGGCGCGCGAGGCTTTCGTGCATGCCGAGCGGCTCAGCGCGTTCACTCGCGGGCGGCACACCTTTCACCGTGACAACGGGATTGGAGCCGGCCGGCGGAATACGAAGCACCGTTCCCGAGGGAGGCGTTGGCGTCCAATTGCGCGGCGAACCGGGTGATGACTCTCGTCGGATGGACGGCGAGCTGTCGCGGCGCTTGGGCGGCGAACTGTCACGGGCCGGCGGCGTTTCGGAGAGGAGGCCGTCGAGATCGATGTCGTCGATGCTCACGGCCGATGCCTTTGCGGCGGCCGGAATGTCGAGCTTCCTCAGAGTCGAATTGTCGATTTCGACCCTGCGCGGGGTGGGTGGGGCCGGGGCCGGCGGTGTGATCGCTGCCCGCTCCGATGACTCCGGTTGGCTGCCGGGCCCATCGAGATCGCTGTTATCCCGAGGTTGCAACACCACAATCGTATGCGAAAACGACCGGGCGACGCATTGGGAACTTGCCCCTCCGGGGGTAAAGCGGCGTAGAACATAGCGGCCCCATGGTCGCACCGCGCACTCTTCACTCTTTGCCCCCTCGGCTTGCTGCGCTCGCCCTGGCGATTACCGCCTTCGGTTCGTTGGGGGCCACGTGTGGTCCACAAGCCCCGGTGGAGCCGCCCAAGCCCTGCGATGTTCAAATCGTGACGCTGAACATTTATGCGTCCGACAACATCAACCCGAACGAAAACGGAAATCCAAGGCCTGTTGTGGTGCAGCTCTACCAGCTCAAAAATGAAGTTCGGATGGAGAACGCCACGTACGACCAAATCTACAAAGATGCGAAAGGTACGCTCGAAGACGACGTCTTAAAGGTCGACGAGCTGTCCGTGTTTCCGAACGACCTCGTTGAGGTGAAGTTCGAGCGCATTAAAGAAGCGAGCACGCTCGCCGGCGTGGCGCTCTTTCACGGCCCCAAAGGATCGAGCTGGAAAACGTTTTACGAATTTCCGCTGATGCCTGGAGAAGTGTCGTGCGGCGGCCGTGGAAAAGACGGCGGCGCACCCGAAGCCGATCCTCGCACCGCGTTTTTTATCGACGGCTCGAAAATCGACAACGGCAGTCAGTTTGACGAATCCATGTTCCCGAACGCGAACCCGGTTCGAAAAGTCAACCTGCCGAAGAAAGCTGCGTCGCCCGAAGGCGGCCCGGCGGCCAAGTAACCCCGCTTTCGCCGCGTCTTCAGGGGTGCGCCGCCGCCCAACCTCCCTCGCGCGCACAACCCGTGTGAACTAGGTCACCCCCGCGAGCCAGTTCTGATAAAGAGGTTGGCGGGCGACATGATCCACCCGCGCAAGCCTGTCTGGACCGAGGGGCTCTTCATGACCCCTCAGCATTTGCAGCAGTCCGACCTCTACCATGAGTCGCTTGTGCACGCGCGCGTGCACGCCGTCTCAGCGTACGACTGGGGAATCAGCGGCGTTCAGTTCGACGAACGTGCGCTCGCGGCCGGGCAGCTGAAACTAGTGAAGTGCCACGGCGTGTTCGCCGACGGCACCACGTTCTTCGTGGGTGATCGAGGCGAAGACGTCGTTGAAGCGCGACCGCTCGAAGGCGCGTTTCCGGCCGCACTCGAATCGCTCGACATCTACATCGCAATTCCGAACAGTCGCGACAACGCGGCGAACATCGGCCTCGATCCGGCGAAGGCGGGGCCCGCAGTGCGCTTCATGGCCACGTCATCCACGGTGCAAGATCAAAACACCGGACGAAACGAAACGGCGGTCACGTGGGCGCGCGGCAACCTTCGCATCATGTTTGGCACCGAGCCGCGCGATGCCTACCAAGCCATTCGGCTCGCTCAGCTCGTGCGTGATCGAACGGGCGCCATTGTCCTTCGCAAAGAATTTATTCCGTCCATCTTCCACATCGGCGCCTCCGAACATTTGATGGCGAGCCTGCGGCGACTTCTGTCGGCGCTCGTCGGCAAACAAAAATCACTCGCAGAAGGTCGGCGCCTTCGGTCATCGGCCAACGTTGACTTTCAAGCTTCCGACACGGCCAAGTTCTGGCTCTTGCACACGTGCAACTCGTTTATCCCGGTCACGTCGCACTTCGTCGATCACGGCGACGCGTCGCCCGAAGATTTGTACATGATGCTCGGGTCGCTCATCGGTCAGTTGTGTACATTTTCGGCCGACGGTGATCCCACGGGCATTCCCAAGTTCAACTACCTGGAGCTGACCGACTGCTTCGAGCCGATTTTTGCACGCGCCATGGCACTCATCGCGGGTTCGCTCGCCGACGATTACATCGTCGTGCCCATGGAAAAGCGCGAGGACGGGATGTACCTCGGTCGTTTCGAAGATCCCAAGATTCCCCGCAACCACGAACTTTTCCTCGAAGCCAAAGGCATCGACGAAGGCACGCTTCGCGAGCGGTTGCCGAGGCTTCTCAAGATCGGAAGCTGGACGCACATCGGGCACATTCTCAACGCAGCTATGCCCGGCGTTCGCGTTCAAATCGAATACAGGCCGCCGGGCGCAATTCCCATTCGCCCGGGTGTCGTTTACCTGCGCGTAGACCAGAGCGGCGATTACTGGAACGACATCCTCGGCTCTGGCACGATCGCCATCTACCAGCCGATCGAACCCCAAAAAGTGGACCTTCGGCTCATTGGGGTGAAAGCTGCGGGCAGCAAGTAATCCTTTTGCCCTTTCGCCCGAGGGCCAGGCCGAAGGCCTATCCTCGGGCATCCCGGACTTTCCATTAAGAAAGGCCGGTTCGACTGACGAGGAGCCACACGCATGGCGAGCATGTCGCAAGAGATGTACTGGGTCTGCTCCGATGTTTTGTCGCTGATCCTGCAGCTCCGTAGCTCGCGCGATCTGCCGGCTTCGGACATTTTGCAGCGCCGGGTTCTGCAGCTCTTCGAAACGATGATGCAGAACGGAAAAGAGCGCCGCATTCCCGAGCAGGACATGATCGACGCCAAGTTCGCTCTCGCCGCCTTCGCGGACGAGATCGTTTACCACTCCACCTGGCCCGGGAAGACGCAGTGGCTTCAAAACCCACTGCAACTTCAGTTCTTCGGGATAAACACCGCAGGTGACGGTTTTTTCAACAACTTAGACCAGCTTCACGGTCAACGAAACCGGGAGCACGTTGCACAAATCTACTACCTGTGTTTGGCCCTCGGCTTCCAAGGGAAATATCGTTTGCGAAACCAGGAAGGACTGACGGCGGTGATTGAGGGTTTGGGTAACTACGTAGCGCTGAGCCTCGGCGGGGGAGATCTTCTCGCGCCGAACGCTGAGCGCAAAGACGGAGCCACCGGCACCGTCCGCAAGGAGTTGCCCTTCCTCGCCATTGCTTTGGGCTTTTTGGTTCTCGCGGTGCTCGTCGTGATCATCCTCAAGCTCGTCATCGGTCTCAAAGCCGACGACGTTGCCGATGCCATCAATAAGTTGGTGGCGGCGGTGAAGTGAAGGTCCGGGCAGCGGCCCCAATTCCGTAGCGGTTTCCGAGGAGACGTTCGATGTGGCTCTGGATCCTGAGCGCCCTTTTTATCTTGCTCGTATGGGGCGTGTGGTTCGTCGTCTTCAACGGCTTGGCCGACGAGCCATCGCTCCCAATGTGGGTACCAATCGCGATTTCGATCGCGGTGGTGCTTGGCCTGATTGGGCTGGTTGTGTACCGGCGCATTCGAGCCGCGCGTGCTGCGCGCGCTCTCGAAAAGGCAATCGCTGAACAGGCGCAGGAACAAGCGCTTGCAGCAAAGCCCGAGCGCCGCGCCGAAATTCAAGAGCTGCACCGCCAAATCCAAGAGGGCATCAACGCCCTCAAGGCGTCCAAACTCGGCGGCGGAAAACGCGGTGCAGACGCTCTCTACGCGCTGCCTTGGTACGTGATCGTCGGCCCGCCCGGCGCGGGCAAAACAACCGCGCTTCGTCACTCGGGCCTCGTGTTCCCGTACCTCGATCCGGCGGGCGGTGGCGTTCGCGGCGTGGGCGGCACACGCAACTGCGATTGGTGGTTCACCAACGACGCGATCCTTCTCGACACGGCGGGTCGCTACACGACAGAAGACGACGACCGCGACGAGTGGCTCGCGTTCCTCGATCAGCTCAAAAAGTATCGCCCTGAAAAACCGGTCAACGGCGTGCTCGTCGCGGTGAGCGCCAACGACCTCGTCGATCAAACCGACGAACAAATTCAAGAGACGGGCCGCAAAGTGCGCGCGCGCATCGACGAGATGCAAGACGTGCTTCAGATGACGCTGCCTGTGTACATGCTCTTCACCAAGATGGACTTGGTGGCCGGCTTCGTTGAGTTCTTCGGCGACCTGAAAAAGAGCGAACGCGCCCAGCCCTGGGGCGCCACCTTCGCTCTCAACTCCGACAAGGCCGATCCGAAGAAGCTCTTCACCACCGAGTTTGAAGAGATGGCGGAGCGTGTGTACCTCCGCAGCGTCAAGCGCGTTGCGGCGGAGCGCAATCGTGAAGCCAAAGAAAAGATCTTCTTTTTCCCGCGCGAGCTAAACGAGATCAAACGCAACCTCGGCGAGCTGATGGCCGCCGCGTTTGCCCCGGGCGCGGGCAAAAAGCCCAACCCGATCCTCCGCGGCTTCTACTTCACGAGCGGTACACAAGAAGGCCGCCCGATGGACCGCGTGCTCGGCGCAATGGCTCGCAACTTCGGTCTTCGTCCGGCCACGTACGAAGAGCCCACCGCCAACGCTGAAGCAAAGAGCTACTTCCTCCGCGATGTCTTCACCGGCATCGTCTTCCCCGACGCCGACGTCGCCGCGTTGAGCGAAGCCGAAATTCGAAAAAAGCGCATTCGCCAAATGATCGTCGCGGGCGTCGCGGCGGCCGTTGCGATCATGTTCTTGATCCCCACGATTTTGGCGTTCTCCGAAAATAAAGAACTTGTCGAACGCACCGACACGGTTTCAAAGAGCGCGCAGGAGATCGACTGGGCCAGCCAAAAACCGCTCGACAACGTCGACAAGCTTCGCGCGCTCAAAGATCACGTCGAGCTGCTCGATCGCAGCCGCCCGTCGTTCGACTGGTTCATGGACCAGCGTCCCACGCTCTATCCGGCGGCCCGCGGGCAATACATCGCAAGCTTGCAACAAGGCTTTGTTCGCCCCACCAAAGAAAAGCTCGAAGAGAAGCTCGCGGGCGCCAGCGCCGACAAATATTGGGAGTATTACAATCTCCTTCGTGCGTACTTGCTGCTCGATAACAAGCAGAAAGACGCCGATCCCGCAACGCGCCAACAAGCCCAAGCTCGTTTAAAAGAAAACGCGCAGTGGGAAATGTCGCGGCTCGAAAATCTGTGGGCGGAGAAACTCGGCACCAACGAAATCGGTCGCCCAGAACTGAAAGACAAGCTGCTCCCCCACGTGGGCTACTACGTGGAGCTTCTGTGGCGCGGCGAGATCGAGGGTGAAACCCTCAATCAAGATCTCATCAACAAAGTGCGCCAAACGCTCAGCAAGGTTGAAGCGGCCGAGCGCTATTACAAGCAGCTCATTGAGCCCATCAACACCAAGAAGAAAGACGAGAGCGGCGGCGACAACGTTGAAAATCTCCAATACCCGCCCGTCACTCTTCAAGACCTCTTCCCCGATCGACAAGAGGCGCTTTCAAAGATCCACAGCCGCACCGAGGCGCGCAATCGCCAACAGGGTCGGCCCGGTGTGTACTTCCAAGTTCCCGGTGCGTACACACTCGACGGACACAAGAAAGTCATCGAGTCGCTCAAAGAGGGCTACAAGCAGATCGAGCGTGAAAATTGGGTTATTCCGCTCACGGACGAAGAGAAAAACCAAGCGGCCAAGATCCAACAGGCTCTCGATCGCGTTCGTCAGTCGTACGACTCGGAGTACATCCGTCAGTGGGAGGCCTTCTTCCGCGATATCGACGTTGAAGTTCCGGACAACAACAAAGAGGCGATCGAAGAGTTCAACATCCTCGCCACGCGTGATTGGCCGTACCTCCGACTGTTGAAGGCGCTCGACGAAAACACGCAGTTTAGGAGCGAAAAGAACCTCGCCAAAGACGCGGCCGGCGGCGATGCGGGGCTCCTTGCGCAGCTTCGCTGGAAGGCCAACCAACGCGTTCGTCAAAAGACCGGCGCGAGCGGCATCGGCCTCGACGACTTCATCGGAGCCCCCTCCGGTGAGCGCCCGGATCCCGTGCCTGAGTACTTCTACCAAATGGTTCGATTCGGCGTTCCGCCCGAGGAAGCGCCGCCGAAAGAGGGTGAAGCTCCCAAGCCCCCCGCGCCCACGTCGCTCTCAAAGTACGTTGGTTTGCTTGAACAGCTCTCCGCCGAAATGAGCAACGTGGACAGCGGTCCGCCCAACCCCGACACAAAGAAGGCCACCGAGCTTTTCTTGAATGCGGTGCGTGAAACCGAAGTGCTCCTGCTTCAGCTCGACAAGCCCGGGCAAGAACTCATGCGGCCTCTTCTCATGAATCCGCTTCGCCAAGCGTACCGCGCGGTGGTTCGCAGCGCGGGTGGTGCGGCGAGCGGCCTGTGGGAAATCGAAGTGTGGCCGGAGTACGAAAAGAAGATCAAAGACCGCTACCCGTTCAACCTCGCGTCCACGCGTGACGCTTCGTTCGACGACGCGGCGGCCTTCTTCAAGCCGAAAGACGGTGTACTCTGGGGCTTCTACGAGAAGTACCTGCACAGCTTCCACTACCAGGTAAAACACGACTTCTATCCGCTCGCGCAGATGCAGTCGGGTGCACCCGGTGCAAGGCCGTACACACCGTTTTTGCCCAACCTCTACAACTGCCTCAAGCGGGCGCACGAGATCACCGAGTCGATCTTCTTGCCGGGTGAAGAAAAGCCCAAGGTCGTCTTCAACGTAAACCTCAAGACCGTAAGCCCGATCGTGAGCGAAGTGATCTTCGAGATCGACGGGCAGTCACGTCGGTACCGCAACGAGAAAGAGTATTGGTACTCATTCACGTGGCCGAGCAAGGGCCCGCCCGGAGCCAGCATTCGCGTGCGCGGCGCCGGTGGGCTCGACGAAGAGATCAAGCGTGAAGGCCCGTGGGGCATCTTCCGCCTGTTCGAAACCGGAACCGTCACGGCCGAGAAAGACAGCGACGACGTGTTCAACGTCACTTGGCAAATGACGGCGCCTCCTGTCACCGTCGTGATGGAAGTTCGCCCCTCGCGCTCCAATCACCCCTTCGTTCCGAGTTTCTTCCGCGCGACGAATTGCCCGCCCAGCATCGGCGACAGCTTCGGCGGCGGCGGGGGTGGCGGAGGGGGCGGCGGCGGCAAGAAGGGCTGATCGCCTCCGATTCCGAGCGACCGTCCAATCACCTGCTATCAATGAATGCGCGCCCTACCCGGGGCGCGCATTTCTCATTTTGTCCGCGAAAAACCGCTTTCGAACTCTCCCCGTCGGCCGCGCGTTCGTGTAATGAGAACGCAGCATGTTTTGGCGCAAAAAGCGCGCACCCTCGGGGCCTCCGCAGATCGGTTGCTTCGGCAAATTGCCGGCAACCGGTGACTTCATTCGTCTGAACGCGGGCGGCGAGGAGCTGGCCGCATTCGATCGTTGGCTCGGCGACGGGATCGATTTCGCGCGGCGTTCCATGGCGCAAACGTTTGAGCCCGCCTACCAGGGCTCGGTCGGCCTGTTCATCTTCCACGGTGACGGCCAAAACGGTGAACCGCCGAATCGCGCGCTTGTTGGAGCGTGGGCTCCGAGCGGTGACAACGCGGGCCGCCTTTACCCCATGACCGTCTTTGCGTCGTACGACTACGCGCAGCTTGTGTCGGCTGGCGGCGGTGTACCCATCGCATTGTTTCCGCTCCTCGCCGCCGCATACGAACTTGTGCGCACCGGTCGCTCCCTTCCCGTCGATGCGTTTCTCGATCGCGTTTCGCGCATTCAAACGCCGTCGCTTGAAGACCCCGATCTCGTCACCCAAGGCTATCGATCGTGGCTTGCAACGCAGCCCATGAAGGCCCTTTGGGAAACGGGTTTCGGCACCGAAGCAAACCGATTTTGGGTGGTGCAAAACGTCCTCGCCAGCGTTCAACCATTTCGCGGTCAAGAACTGCCGCGCACCGGCCTTGCCATGCGCCTCCCTCTCGGTGCGGGTGATGCGTACGCAGCCGCCGTTTGGCTCGACATGACGCTTCGTTTGGCCAAGTGGAAAAGCACACTCCTCAACGCGTTTTGGTCACCGCAGCAATCGCTCCTCATCCACCTCGGCTCACCGCACGTTGCCTCGTTCCGTGAATTGATCTCGCCCACCGGACAGGCGGATCACGTTGCCGATCTCTGCGGCCCCGCAACGCTCGATGAAGGGATGACACGCCGCGCACTCGGCCCCCAACTCGACGCCCTCGTTGCGCGCACAGACTTGTCGCTCGCCCAATTCCTTGAAGGCCTCGGCAACGTGTAAGTAGCAAAAACGAGCCGGGCGAAGCCCGCGTGTGGGGGCGGGACTCTCCGCGGGAGCTGTGTACACATTCAATCCGATTTGGTTGTCTGAAGGTACCGGCGATATCCTCGCTCGCCTCTATGGCGGCGGACGACCTCATCAACGAAATCAAAGAGAAGCTTTCCGAACACATTGCGCCGATCAACGGCGGCGTCGGCACGGATCTCTCGTTCGAAGACGTCGATGCGATCAAAAACGAGATCGACAAAAGCGCGTCCATGGGCGGCGCCAAAACCGACTGGAACGCCGTGCTCAGCATGGCGGACACAGCGCTCGTCGAAAAAACAAAAGACTTTCGCATCGGGCTTTATTGGGCCGCGGCGCGCGCCACCGTCGACGGCGTTCGAGGTCTGCTCGAAGGGTTCGTTCTCCTTTCGTGCTTGATCGAAACCTTTTGGGACACGATGTACCCGCCGCTTCGCAGGCCGAAGGCGCGCGGCAACCTCGCCGGTTGGCTCAGCGATCACTGCAAGACGATCGAGAAGCTCAACACGTTCGTTCCCACCTCCAAAGATGCCGACCTCGCAAAGGCGCTCGAAAAAGTAAGCCGCTCCGTGGACGGCGATCTCGCCGACAAACTCGGCGACGCGTACGGCGGCATGCGCGAGCTGCGGAACATCATCCAAAACATCGAGCGCAGCATCCCCAAAGAGGCTCCGCCGCCGCCTCCTCCGCCTCCACCTCCGCCGCCGCCTCCTCCGCCTCCACCTCCGCCGCCGCCTCCTCCTCCCGGATCGGAACCGGAGCCGGTGCAATATTCGGCGCCCGCCGAAACGTACACATCGGCCCCCACGGGTGAAGCGTTACCGCCTGAACTTGATCCGGCGCAGATCGGCGATCCCGACACAGCTTTTGCCACGCTCGAAAAAGTGAGCCTTCTTCTTCAACGTGCGGGCGACGCGCTTCGCATCGCCGATCCAGGATCCGCCGCCGGATTTCGCATCGGTCGCACGGGATTGTGGCTGCAACTTTCGGCACTGCCGCCCAACGAAAACGGCGTGACGTACATCCCCGGTCCGCAGGAATATCAACGCGGACAACTCAACGACGCCGCCGGTGCGGGCGATCCTCAAACGCTTCTCAACGTTGCAGAAGCGCTCGGTGCCGAAAGCCCGCTCTGGCTCGATCCGCAGCGTCACGCGGTTCAAGCCATGGAGATGCTCGGCGAGCAATACGACGGCGCGCGCCAAGCCGTGCTTGTTCAACTTGCGTCGCTCATCAGTCGCGCGCCGGAGCTGCCAACGCTTCAATTTAACGACAACACACCGCTCGCCGATCCCGACACTGTCGCGTGGATCGAGAGCGCAGTGAAAGGCGCATTCGGTGCCGGCGGTGGAGGAGGCGGCGGCGGCCCGCGCGCATCGAACCCGCTCGACAAAGCCATTCAAGAAGCCAACGCGAAACTCGGCGGCGATGCGCCCGATGTCCCCGGTGCGTTTGCGTTGCTTCACAAAGCTGTTCGCATGGCACCGGCGCCCGCCGACAAATTCAAAGGCCGGCTCGCGCTCGCCAAAATGAGCTTGCAGATCGGCCAAACGAACATCGCCAAAGCGCAGCTCGAAGGGCTCGAACGCCTCGCGCAAAAACACAACCTCACCGAATGGCAGCCCGATCTCTGCGCTGAACTCTACTCCGCGCTCTACCAAGTGCTTCGCAATCAAAACGCCGCGTTTGGAATGGAAGTGCCGCCGGACCTGCGCGCAAAAGAAACAGCCGCGTTCGAGAAACTGTGCGAACTCGACTCATCGGCCGCGCTCAAGTTAATGCTTGAAGCGCCGCCAATGTAGCCTTCAAAAGTCAAGAAAAATCGTTCAAACCGCCCCACGGCGCAGCTTGTCGCAGCGCGGCAAACGAGTCACGCGGCGCCTGATCCGGCCGTATTTTCGGCCTTTTCTCACTTTCCATCGCAACCACCCTCCCCGCTCCGAAAGTCGCTTCTGTTCGTCACGAAACATGGATCTTTTCAAAGAGTGTTTGGGTTATGCTCCGCGGCCACTCGGCGGGTGCGGACACAATCACCTCGTGACGTGTCCGTTGGTTCCTTCTGTTAGGGGGCCAGCCAAGCCGTTAAATGTCTCATCAAGTCGCTTTTTGGGGCTTCAGATCGCCGCTCGGCGTCTTGCGCCCCAACCCCATCGGGGAAAGGAGCCTCAGCGATGTCGAAAGAAGGATCAGTCGCGCCGAAAGAACGCGTGAACATCACGTACAAGCCTGCGACAGGAAACGCCAAGGAAGAGGTTGAGCTGCCGCTGAAGCTCCTCATGCTCGGCGACTACACCCAGCGCCCTGATCCGCGGCCGCTCGAGGATCGCAAGCCGATTAGCGTCGACAAAGACAACTTCCAAAAAGTTATGAGCGAGCAAAAACTCGCTTTGTCGTTCGCTGTAAAAGATCGCCTTTCCGATTCCGACGACAACGAGATCAACGTCAACCTCAAGTTCCGTCGCCTCTCCGACATGGAGCCCGAAGCGATCGCGAACCAAGTTCCCGAACTCAAGAAGCTTCTCGAACTCCGTGCCGCCCTCACCGCGCTCAAGGGTCCGCTCGGGAACGAGAAGGCGTTCCGAACCAAGATCCAAAACATTCTCAATGACCCGGCGCAGCGCAACCGACTCGTCAACGAGCTCGGCCTGAAGAAGGAGGAGTAGACCAATGTCCACGGAAGCCCAGGCCAGCGGCGGCACGCAAACCCTTGAAGGTGGCTCGCTGCTCGAGGAGATCCTTGCGGAAACAAAAATGACCCCCGGCGACGAGGGTTATGAAATTGCGAAGCGCGGCGTTCAAGCGTTCATCGCAGAACTCATCACGCCCAAGCGTGAAGGCGAAAAAATCGACAAGGCTCTCGTCGACGCATTGATCGCCGAGATCGACAGCAAGCTGTCGTCGCAGATGGACGAGATCATTCACCACCCCACTTTCCAAAAGTTGGAGAGCGCGTGGCGAAGCCTCAAGTTCGTTATCGATCGCACCGACTTCCGCGAGAACATCAAGATCGAGCTGCTCAACTGCTCCAAAGAAGATCTGCTCGCAGACTTTGAAGACGCTCCCGAAGTTCCCAAGAGCGGCCTTTACAAGATTGTGTACTCAGCAGAGTACGGCACCTTCGGTGGTCGTCCCTTCGGCTCCATCATCGCCAACTACGAGTTTGGCCCCGGCCCGCAGGACATCGCGCTTTTGCAAAAGTGCGCGTCCGTCGCCACCATGTCGCACGCGCCGTTCATGGCGGCGGCAGGCCCCGGGTTCTTTGGTCTCAAAGACTACTTGAACCTCCCCAACCTCAAAGACCTCAAGAGCCTGTTCGAAGGCCCGCAGTACACCAAGTGGCAATCGTTCCGCGAGTCCGAGGACGCGCGTTACGTGGGCCTCATGTTGCCGCGGTTCCTTCTCCGTCTTCCGTTCGGCGCCAACACCGTTCCGGTCAAAGCGTTCAACTACGAAGAAGACGTCATTGGCAAACACGACGCGTATTGCTGGGGCAACGCCGCGTTCGCCATGGCCACCCGCATTGCCGACAGCTTTGCCAAGTATCGCTGGTGCCCAAACATCATCGGCCCGCAGGCCGGTGGTGCGGTCGAGAACCTGCCGCTTCATCAGTACGAAGCGATGGGTGAAATCCAGACCAAGATCCCCACTGAAATTCAGCTCACGGAGCGCCGCGAGTTTGAGCTTTCAGAAGAGGGCTTCATCGGTCTTTCCTACCGCAAAGACTCCGACAACGCGTGTTTCTTCTCCGCCAACTCCTGCCAAAAGCCCAAGTACTTTGGTCAGAGCGCAGAAGGCCGCGCTGCGGAAACCAACTACCGCCTCGGCACGCAGCTCCCGTACATGATGATCATGTGCCGCCTCTCCCACTACCTCAAGGTTCTGCAACGCGAGCAGATCGGTACGTGGAAAGAGCGCGCCGATCTCGAGCGCGAACTCAACGAGTGGATCGGTCAATACGTTGCCGACCAAGACGTTGTGTCCGCCGCGATCCGTGGTCGCCGCCCGCTCCGTCAGGCGCAGATCACCGTGACCGACGTTGAAGGCAACGCCGGTTGGTACAAGGTCGACATGAAGGTGCGCCCGCACTTCAAGTACATGGGCGCGTTCTTCCAGTTGAGCCTCGTCGGCAAACTCGACAAAGAATGATCGCCGCTCGTTCTCTCGCCCGATCTCATCGTTACGCGCTCCGGTGCGTACTCACGTACCTCTAAGTACGCTCCGTGCGCTCCTCGCGCGCGCCTCGACATCGGGCGAGATCCCTTCGCGGCTCGGCTGTGGCGCTGCTACGCGCCTCGCCTCGTCGGTCAGCCTCCTCAAAATACATCTGAGTATTCCTCCGGGGGCTTCCCTAGAGCCGAGGCGCTCGCTACGCGCCCCAACCATCATTCACAACTCGCTCGTTCTCTCGCCCGATCTCATCGTTACGCGCTCCGGTGCGTACTCACGTACCTCTAAGTACGCTCCGTGCGCTCCTCGCGCGCGCCTCGACATCGGGCGAGATCCTTCGCGGCTCGGCTGTGGCGCTGCTACGCGCCTCGCCTCGTCGGTCAGCCTCCTCAAAATACATCTGAGTATTCCTCCGGGGGCTTCCCTAGAGCCGAGGCGCTCGCTACGCGCCCCAACCATCATTCACAACTCGCTCGTTCCCTCGCCTTTCGGCTTTTCTGAGCCACGTTTCATCTCACAAGCAGGGTTTGGGGCTTTGTGTACCCAGGCCGCCTTGTGTACATCAGGGCCCCCGCTTTGTGCGCCGTTGCGTGTCGCGGCGGCGGACCGTTGGGCTCCTCAAAGCCGCGTCGCTCAGCGTCGTCTGCTTCCGTTCATCAGCAAACAGTGGCCGAACCCACCCGCAGACGTACGCGCCTCAAAGCGCATGCGTCTGCGCCGCCACCCGCCGCCACCCGCAGACGTATGCGCCTCCACCCGCAGACGTATGCGCCGCCACCCGCAGACGTATGCGCCTCCACCCGCAGACGGCTGTGGTTCAAACAGCAGCGCTCGCGCGCGTTGGGACGAAAACGCAGGACCGGCGGGCTTCTTTTGGGCTTCTGGAACAAGTGTCATCTTAACAGTGCCGGTGCCGAACGGAACTTGGCTTCCTCGTATTTTTCAAGCACTTCCATACACCCGCCAGTGCGTGTGGTGGGCCGGCGCGAGTAGGCACTGTGTCTTTTCAGATACTTCCGCGACATCGTGACACTGTCGAGATGCGTCCTGCCCCCTTCGCGCAAACATATCCCGGCCCCCGCCGCGCGTTCGAGCGGTGCGGTTTGGGCCCCGTGCGCCACTGCGGTGGGGGTTAGGGGGCCCCGCCGCGCGAAGGGAAAAGGAGCGAGTGACCTGTGCGCGTTCGAGCGGTGCGGTTTGGGCCCCGTGCGCCACTGCGGTGGGGGTTAGGGGGCCCCGCCGCGCGAAGGGAAAAGGAGCGAGTGACCTGTGCGCGTTCGAGCGGTGCGGTTTGGGCCCCGTGCGCCACTGCGGTGGGGGTTAGGGGGCCCCGCCGCGGGCGCTCGGGAGAAACCGCACCGCGAGATGCGCACAGGTCACGAGCGACCCCCCGCCTAATGCGTACACTTGGCCAGGGCGCGTCGAAGGCGGCCCAAGGAAACCTTTTTCTTACCCTCAGCGCCCATTTGCACTACGCGACAAGCCTGAATGGCACGTGTACGCGCAGCCGATCTCCTCGGTCCCAACGGACCGTTCGCGCGCGCCATGGACGCCTACGAAGATCGCCCCGGCCAAGTGCAAATGGCGCAGGCCGTGGAAGATGCGCTCGCCAACGGACGTGTACTCTTGTGTGAAGCCGGCACCGGCACCGGCAAAACCCTCGCGTATTTGATCCCGGCGCTTCTGTCGGGCCTCAAAGTGGTTGTCTCCACGGCCACCAAAACGCTTCAAGATCAGATCTTCACCAAAGACCTTCCGCTCGTTGCCGAACACCTTGGTTTTGAGCCCGAAGTCGCGCTCGTCAAAGGCCTCGGAAACTACCTTTGCAAACGCCGCTTCAACGAACTGCGAGGGAGCGGCCTCGCTGCGGGCTCGATGTTTCGATCGCTTCCCCTCGTTGAAGCGTGGGCCGCGGAAACCGAAACGGGCGACATGGCTGAACTCGCGAGCCTGCCCGAAGGTGATCCGCTGTGGCGCGAGATCTGCTCATCGAGCGAAACGCGCATCGGATCCAACTGCGCGTATCACGGTGAATGTTTCGTCACGAAAATGCGCAAAGAGGCCGAAGAAGCGCGCCTGCTCATCGTGAATCACCACCTCTTTTTCGCCGACCTCGCGCTGCGCGCCGCATCGGGTGATCGAGGCTTTGCGGGAGGCGCATTGCCTCCGTACGACGCCGTGATTCTCGACGAGGCGCACCAGATCGAAGACGTCGCCACCCAATTTTTCGGCGTCAGCCTTTCCAAAGCGCGCGTTGAGTCGATGTTGCGCGACGCCGAACGCGCCTTCATGGCCGCGGGCCTCGGTGATCCGGTGTTTCACGGCGGCGAAGGGTTCGCGCTCACCGCCATTGTTCGCGAAGCTTCCACCCTTTTTTTCGAGGCGATCGCCGCGGTGGCGCGCGCCGCGGGAGGCGACATGGGCGGGCGAGCGCTCCTCGGAAGCGACGCATGGACCGAAGACGTCGCCGCGAGTTGGGGCCGCTTTGATGAAACGCTTGAAGCGCTCGCCGGGTACGCAAAAGCCAACGCGCGCGATGAACCCATGCGCCTCGTCGCGGCGCGCGCCGCCGCGCTTCGAACATCGGCATCTAAAATTCTGGATCCGGCGGCCGATCAAGTGGCTTGGTCCGAGATCACATCGCGCAATGTTTCGCTTGGAGCATCGCCGATCGATCTCGGGTCAACGCTGCGCCAATTCCTTTTCGATCGCGCGTATTCGGTGGTGCTGACGAGCGCAACGCTCGCAACGGCGCCGCGCATTGTCCGCGCTGAAACAGAATCGTCTTTTTCGTTCGTGAGGTCGCGCCTCGGCTTAAACGAAGCGATCCAATCGCCGGTGCACGAAGCGATCGTTTCGTCGCCGTTCGACTACCAAAAGTCGGCTCTGTTTTACGTACCGCGCGATCTGCCTGAACCGAACGATCCCGATTTCGTGGACCTCGCCGCCGAGCGCGCCGCCGAACTCGTGCACCTCACCTCCGGCGGGGCGTTCATTTTGTGCACCAGCGTCCGCTCCATGCGCGCGCTCGCCCGCCGCGTGAGCACTCTCATCAAGAAACCGATCTTGATGCAGGGCGACGGCCCCAAGGGCGCGCTGCTCTCCAAGTTCCGCTCTCAAAACGACGGCGTTCTCGTGGCAACAATGAGCTTTTGGGAAGGCGTTGACGTGCCCGGTGACGCGCTTCGCCTCGTGGTGATCGACAAAGTACCTTTCGCCGTTCCGAGTGATCCCGTTGTCGCAGCGCGCGCAAAAAGCCTCGAGCACGCAGGCAAAAATCCTTTCGTTGATTATTTCGTCCCCCAGGCCGCCATCACACTCAAGCAGGGTTTTGGCCGCTTGATTCGCTCGCAAAAGGACCAAGGCATTGTTGCGCTTTTAGATCGAAGGGCGCGCACCAAAAGTTACGGCCGCTCGCTTCTCGAAAGTTTGCCCCCCGCGCGGCGCATCGACGCACTCGACGATCTGCGCGACGCCTGGCTCGCGCTCCGCCGTTCATAGACGCAATACGTACACATTGTTGCCGAGCTGCATCCGCAGCGTTGTGTACACAATCGTTGTGTACACAATCTTTGTGTACGCTTCCAGACATCTTCCGCTAAACAAGATCCGTTCGACCGCGCCGCTTGAGTTCATCCACAATGAGCTTCACGTCTTGAGCGCGATCGCGCGGCACCACGAGAGTCGCATCGTCGGTTTCAACAACCACCAAGTCGTGTACACCTACCAGAGCGATCGTTCGTTTTCGACCATCGGCGGGCGCGGTTCGCAGGTCGAGCGCGTAACACCGCTCGGCGTCAATCAACACCGATGTGTCAGGCGCGGCGTTTCCACCCGCGTCTTTGGTGGCAAGTTCCCACGTGGCTTGAAAGCTCCCCACGTCGCTCCAACCAAAGTCGCCGGGCACCACCGCCAGGTCCGTGAGGTGGTCCATCACGCCGTGATCAATGCTGATGCTCGGCATTGCCGGAAACACCGTTGCGAGAGCCTGTTCTTCTTCACCGCGCCCGGCGGCCTGTTCGAGCACTCGAAGCCCTTCCATGATCTTGGGCTGATGCTTTTCGACAGCCCGCAACATGTCTCCGGCGCGGAAGAAAAACATCCCCGCATTCCACAGATGTTTACCGCCGCTCACATATTCTTGAGCGCGAAGCGCATCGGGTTTTTCAACGAACCGAAGCGCCGGCTGCGCCACGCCGTACAGCGCGGTATCGACGACTTGAATGTACCCAAACCCGGTTTCAGCCCGCGTCGGCTTAATTCCAATCGTTGTAATTGTTCCGCCTCGCGCAGACTCAATTGCGGCCAAAATCGTTTGTCGAAACGCCTCCACATTTTCAATGTGTTGATCGCTCGGCAACACCATCACAACCGCATTGGGATCTTTTTGAGCGATCACCCACGCGCCCCACGCAATACACGGCGCCGTGTTTCGAGGCACAGGCTCCAGCAAAAACTGGTGATCGCCCAGTTCGGGCAGCACTTCAGTCGTTGCCTTTTTTAAGTGTACACCTGTAGCGATGTACACATTTTTCAGCGGATCACCCTGCCCCGCGCACAGCGGTAAAACGCGCTCCACCGTTTGTCTGAGCAGCGCCGAAGTGCCCGTTAACGGAAGGAGTTGTTTGGGCCGAAGCGACCTCGACGCCGGCCAAAAACGCGTTCCAGCTCCACCCGCCAGAACAAGGGCATAAACGTCGGACGTATGTGTACTCATCGCCCGTCACAATAATCAATTGCGCCGCGGTTGCGAATCAGCACGTCAAATCGCCCGCGCGTAAGCCATCAGCGCCCCGGACATTGGCACCATCCACAGTCCGAGCGCGATCACCCGACGTTTGGCGCACAGATTTTTGATCAATGCCGCCGCGATCCACACACAGACAAACGCAGGCACGGCCGCCGCCAAAAGCCGACCGCTCTGCGCTCCGTCGGACATTGCGTACACAACAAAATCCGAGATCCAAAACGGAAGCGTTGCCACAAGGGCATGCTCCAACGCGCGTTCAGGCCGCACCCCGAGCGCCAACAGCACCGCCGCCGACAGACCCACCCGCGATGCGCCCGGCCACACGCCGAGCGCGTGCGCCGCTGCCGCCAATGTGGCCGCCGAAAGCGACGGAACATCGCGAAACACAGGGGTCACGCGCGAACGTCCCGGCACACGCCGCTCCATAAAAAGCGATGCCCCGGCACCCAGCAAAAGCGCCGCACATGTCACCGCAAAACCACCTGCAACAGCATCCGGCGAAGGTGAAGGCGCAGCGCCCGCCCGCGTGAGCGCCGCCGATCCAACGAGAGAAAGCGCCGCCATCCATGCGTACACAAACCCCTCACGCGCCCGGGGCGACGACAAAAGCGAAGCCGGCCGACCGAGCGATCGCACCGCTTCAGACAACGCTGGAAAAAGCCGCGCCCGAGTGACACCGGCCACACCGGTTGCCGCAGCAAGCCCCGCCGCCGCCCGAATCGGCTCGGGATCCGAAGCCCCAAACCACAGAGCCAAAGCTTCACCGTGAGCTTGGCCCGAAATGCCCAGCACATCGGCGAAAGCCCTGACAGCTGTGACAATGACCAGGTGCGCAAGCCCCATGCGGCCGCGATTCTACAAGGGAGGCGCTGCGCCACTCCGCCGCCCTGCGCGAAGGGTTTTCGGGCCTGGGCCTTGGTGGTTGCTGCGCGAAACGGTTTCCCCTAGGGTTCCCTCGCGCGACAGCTCAGATTCGGCCGTCGCCGAGGTGATTGTCACATGTTGATGGCCTACGCGAGCGTGGCCGCTTTTTTCTTGGTCGCGATCGGTTTCATCGTCGGATCCATGGTGTTCGGCAAGCTTTTGCGCCCCAACAACATGTACCCCGAAAAGCTTGAAACCTACGAGTGTGGTGAGGCGCCCGTCGGTCCCGCGTGGTTTAACTTCAACCCGCGTTTTTACATCGTCGCGCTCATCTACATCATCTTCGACGTTGAAATTGCCTTTATCTACCCCGTTGCGGCGGTCTTCAAGCGCTGGGTAGATCAAGGAAGCGGCATCTTCGCGCTCGTTGAAGTGCTGCTTTTCGTGGGCATCTTAATGCTCGGCCTTGTGTACGTTTGGGCCAAAGGCGACCTTGAGTGGATTCGCTCCATCAAGGGTGATCCGCGAGGCGTTCAAAATACGCAAAGCCGCACAAAACCCGCTGTTCCCATTGTTTCGGCGCTCGTGCCTGAAGCTGCCAAAGGCGCCCTCGCACAAGGAGCTGAGTGATGTCTTCGAGCACCTCGCTGCTCAACCTCATGGCCCCACCCAAAGGCTGGGGTTCGCCCAAATATGCCGATGACGGCGGCAGTGTGATCACCACCAACGTCGACACCGTCGTCAACTCGCTCCTCAATTGGGGCCGCGTCAACAGCGTATGGTTCATGCTTTTCGGCCTCGCCTGTTGCGCGATCGAACTTATGCAAACCGGCGGTCCCCGCTCCGATATGGACCGCTTCGGCTCCGCGCCGCGCCCGAGCCCGCGATCCAGCGATTTGTTCATTATCGCCGGCACGCTCACCTACAAAATGGCCCTCCGCGTAAAGCGCCTCTACGACCAAATGTCCGAGCCGCGATACGTCATCTCTATGGGCAGTTGTTCCAACTGCGGCGGCCTCTTTCAATATGCGTATTCGGTCTGCAAAGGCGTCGATCAAATCATCCCGGTAGACATCTATGTTCCGGGTTGTCCGCCCCGCCCAGAAGCGCTTCTTGAAGGCCTTCTCAAAATCCAAGAAAAGATCAAAAGCGAAAAGTTTTTGCAGATGCGTTACGGCGCATCCAGTGCTCCTTGAACGCCTCGCGAGCCGTGTGAACGCAGCGTGAGCCGCCGCTTTTAGTCGCTCTCACTCGATTGTTCACCCGGTTCCAAAGTGCCAGTTTGCAACAACGCTCTTCCCCAATAAGCCCTCAGAGTGCCATGACTCCTGAAGCGATCTACGAAAAACTAAAGGCCGAATTCGGCGAAGAAGCCGTGCCTGAATTCCACCCCGTGAGCGACAAAAATCGCGACGCGTGGATTGCGGTGGCGCCTTTTGAAATTGAACGCATCTCAGAATACTTAAAGACCACAGGTGGCCTTTCATTCGACTATCTCGAATGCATTACCGGTGTTGACTACCCCGATCTCAAAAAGATCGTTGTTGTCTACCATGTGTACTCATACACCCAACGCCACCGCATTGTCCTCAAAGCGTTCCTCGATCGCGATGACCCTGCAATGCCCAGCGTTGTGAATGTGTGGTCCACCGCCAACTGGCAAGAACGCGAGTGTTATGACCTTTTGGGTGTGCTTTTTGAAGGCCACCCAGACCTGCGGCGCCTCTTAATGCCCGATGATTGGGAAGGGCATCCTCTCCGCAAAGACTTTGAGGAAAAAGAAGAATACCACGGCATTCCCACCGTGCGGCCCAACCCCATTGAACTCTTCAAAATTCAAATTCCCGGCAAGGAGGCAAAGGCGTCGTGAGCGAAGTCATCTTCACGAACGAAATGGACGAAGAGATGACCCTCAATATGGGGCCTCACCATCCGTCCACGCACGGCGTTCTCCGCTTCATCATCTCCTCCGACGGCGAGATCATCCGCAAAGCCGTGCCGGACGTGGGGTATTTGCATCGATCGATTGAAAAGATCGGCGAGCGCAATACCTATCCGGGATACATGCCGTATACAGACCGCGTTGATTACGTGGCCGCCATGTTCGCCAATGAATGTTGGGCTATGGCGTGTGAAAAGTTAATGGGCATTACCGTGCCCAAACGCGCCTCGTATCTCCGCGTCATTTCGTGTGAACTTAATCGCATTGCCAGCCACATGATTGCGCTCGGCGCCATGGCAATGGATATCGGCGCAACAACGCCTTTCCCCTGGGCGCTCCGCGAGCGTGAACGCATTAACGACATCATTGAAGAGTTGTGCGGCGCGCGGCTCACCTATAACTATCACCGCATCGGCGGCGTTTCGTTTGATATGCCCACGGGCTGGCGAGACAAGTGCCTCAAGTTTCTCGACCTGTTTGACCCTGCAATGGTCGAGTTTGACAGGCTCATTACGCTGAACGACATCTTCGTAAAGCGCCTTGCCAACGTGGCAGTCATCACCGCTGAAGAAGCGGTTGACTGGGGCCTTGTCGGGCCCAATCTGCGCGCCTCCGGCGTCAAATGGGATCTGCGCAAAGACGATGCGTACTCCGTGTATCCTGAACTCGACTTTGACATTCCCGTTGGAACCGGCCGCTACGGCACCGTGGGTGACTCGTGGGATCGGTTTGACGTGCGCGTTCGCGAATGCCGCGAGTCGAGCAAGATTCTCCGCCAAGCGCTCGACAAAATCGACGAACACCCTGAAGACGACATTTTGGGCAAACTCCCCAAAAAGCTCAAACCCGACTGTGAAGCGTACAGTCGCGTGGAAAGCGCCCGAGGCGACATGGGCTGTTACGTAATCGGCAAAGGCGCTGAAGAGCCTTATCGCGTTCGCTTTAGAACAGGCAGCTTCACCGCCATGGGCATTATTGAAGCAAAAAGCCCCGGCCTGTTTTTGGCAGACTTGGTAGCTCTCATTGCCAGTCTCGACGTCGTCGCCCCTGAAATTGACCGCTAAAGCGGCAACTCCATCGCACAGCCATTATTTCGCTCCACGAGCCCCTTTTGGGCTTTGTGTCTCAACACGTTGTTTCCCAACGTCAAGGCACACGCCTTAGGCCTTGTTCATTCCCACGAGCAGCGATTCGCAACGACTTGAAACGGACTCCGTGACCCCTCTGTGATTCCGTGGTGAAGGACGTCGCAGGTCATCCAAACGCGTCCGCTCGTTGCGTGACGTTTCAGCTGTCGCTGTCGGGTCTGCTAAGGTTCGCGCGTGGCACAACCGCCGCAGCCAAACCCGTTTATCCCAGCACAAAGGGTTTCCGCACAAGGCCCGTGGATGCCGCAAGCGGCGCAGCCGGCCCCGCGACCGCCGCATGAACAAGCGGCCATTGAGCTGAAGCGGCCGCGATCACAGTTTTGGCAACCCATCGTGATCGGCGCCTTTGCGTCGGTGTACATCGCGATGCTCTTTGTCTTTTGGCCGGCCGTTGCGGCTGGCGTGTTCTGCGGCCTTCTCGCGGCCATTGTGGCCTACTCCTTTCGGCGGCGACGAAGGCTGATGCGAGGTGCCGCATCGAGTGTTTTAAACGCGGCGTTCAACTTGATCGGCCTCGGTCGGCTGCGTGAAGCATCCCAAGTGCTCGATGTGCTGGAGCAGCATATTGCGGAGCCCTGGGCGCTGCGCCTTGTGGACATTCAGCGCGCGATCATTGCCATTCGCATGGGAGAAATGGAACCCGCGCTCGCGCGCCTCACGTCCGCGATTGAACGGCCCACCGACGGTTATCTGCAAGAAAACGTGCAGTATCAAATGGAGGGCGCTCGCGCACTGCGCGCATTCGTAAACGCCTCCCTCGGCAAACATGCCGAGGCGCAGTTTGATATCGACTTTGTGAAACAGGGCAATCCGTCGGACGACGCGCTTGCCAGAGTAGAACTCGCGCAGGCGATGATTTTGGAGCAGCAGGGCAAACGCGAGGAGCTTCGGCAATTGCTGCTCGAAAAAAGCACCTTGTTGCTGGAACACACCCATCCGCGCGAGCGAGCGATTGTGCGCGCCTTTCAACGATTGGTGCGGTCGGGTTCGTCGTCGGTGTACAGGCGCGCTGAAGCTCGACCCAAAGCGAGCGAGCGCGATGAGCCTACTTTGGCCGATTGGGTCGCGCGCGTTGCGCCCACGCTGGCAGACTTTGTTCGCTCGCCCCGCGCCGCGGATCAGGCGGCCACCGTAGCACCGGGTGAAGTGCTCGCGCGGCCAACGGAGCACGCGTTGCGAGCCAATGCCGCGGCCAAAAAGGCGGGCTACACCTTTCCGTGGAAAACCGCCGGCGCGGTGGCGGTGGCCGTCGTGGCGGGTTTTGTTGCGCTTGTAATGGGCATTTCAAGCGCGGCGGTGCAAAGCGTCGGCGCGCAGGTTGATCCGTCACGCTACGAAGTGCCGCAAACCGTCGCGTGGATCTTGGGCATGTTTGCGCTTTCAATTCCCGCGGGCTTTGGAGTGATGGGCATTCGGCGCGCGCTTATGCGTCGTTCGGCTGAAAAAGCGGTGCGCAAAAGCAATGCGGCGGCCACCGGTCCGCGCGTCATGACAGAAGAACACCTGGGTCGAATGGCCCAAAGCCCGTCGCCCGTGGTGGCCGCCCAAGCCCTGTTGATGCTCGCGGATCGCGCCGAAAGAGCGTCGAACTTTGAGGCAACGCTTGAGTACACAACGCGCGCGCTTGGACGGCTTCAAGATCCAAAAGACAGAACGGCGGCGGACATTGTGTACCCCGACCTGCTTTCGCTGCGAGCGTTTGCGTTGTCGGCGGTTGGCCGTTTTGAAGAGGCAAACGCGGAGCTTTCGGGGTTGGGCAATGCGTACCCTCACTTCGGGCGAGCCGTATTCAGAGCGCGTTTGATGATGCTCGCGCGCAGCGGCGCCCACGGCACGGCGGCCCAGTGGGTGGCTCAAAGTGAAGCCGATCTGCCGCTCAGCGTTCGCGAAGAGCTTCTCGCCGACTTGATCTGCGCCACAACGGAGCCCGAAAAAGCGGGCGCCGGGGAAGTGGCGCGCCTTCGCGACGAGCTGCGCGCGCCCGAATTGCGAACATGGATCCAAAAAGCGGCGCCGCGGCTACTGCACGAGTTTGAGAAGGCAACGACGGCGGATGTTCAGATGCGAATTGAACCGCTTGTGCCCGCGGAACATCTTCGCGAGGCGCAGGCAGAAGAAGAAGCCGCCGCGTATGAAGTGCCCGAAAAGGCCTTCACCCCGCTTGGGTAAGTGGCCAAAGGGACACGGAGGGGCACGGAGTCCGTGGATCCCCGTAATCTCCGTGCCTCCTGGGTAACTGACGGTCCTTCGGCCAAACGCTGATGCGAAGCCCGGCCACAGGCTCGGCAAAACGTGCAAGACATCGAGGCCGGTGCCTAGCGAGAAAGCGAAAAGCGTGGCGATGCAGGCTCGGCATGGTGTGGTTCAAGTCCAATGCTACCCACCACGAAAACGAGACAAACGCCGGCGAGACCGGTGGAATAACGTTGTGTACATCCGAGCCGCCAAACCTAGTTACCTCCCGGTCGAACGGGGCGGCGCAGCCGCCCCAGGAGCAACTCCGTGTTGATTACGACGTGTCAGGAGTCGAGACGTCTCAGGTCGTTGCGCGACGGCTCCCTGGTGGACTGCGCAGCTACAAAAACGAGGCGTATCGCTTGGCGGCTTCGGCCAACGTCACGCTCGCAAAGCCTGCTTTTTGAGCGATTTTCACAAACTCGGTGAGCCTGTCGAGACGCACGGCGAGCGGGGTATGTAACTCGGGTTGAGCGCGCGTGAGGGGATGCGGCGCAACGTCGTCTGCGTCGAGAAAGTCCATGGCGTGCAGTTCAAGGTTCATGAACGATCTTTGTGTACACATTCTCGCGAGAAGCCGGACGATCGCAAGGGGCGCGGCGCCGACCGCTGTTCCAATGATGGGTAGACCGAGAATCGGCGACACCATGATGGGCAGTTCAATCAACGAGCGGCCGGCGCCGCGCCCCGCCTTCACACGGTAATTGCGCGCGGGCCTGTACGGATCGCGGGGCGCAAGAAGCACGCTTGGATGGTCAACAATGCTCACGGACGTTCGCGATCGAAAGGGCATTGTTGCGAGAACAAGGGCTTTGGCTCCGTAATAAAAAGGTGACGAAAACACCGAAGAATCGAATGCCACGCGCGCTTCTTCGAGGGTGTCGAACAGAGCATCGCTCACTATGTATCCCGGGGCCCTAAATCCTTGAGGGCGCTCACCGACAGCCCCAAAAATAGCGTCCATCCCACCGAACACTTCTCGTTCTAAGAGCGGCTTTTCAAGGCGAACGAGGTTGTAGCGGTGCGAAAGGGAGTGGCACTCAATCGCATGCCCGCGGCGGTGAGCTTCACGCAGGTGGTTCACATTGCGCTGTCGGGTGAGATCGCGACCAATCACAAAGAGCGAAAGGGGCAAACCAAGGTCGGCAGCCCACGCCGTGATTCGGGGGACCGCTCGATCGTAAGCGATGTGTACACGCTCATCTTCAGCTTGAAAAAGCGGCAAACCGTGAATTTGGGCGTGGTCGTTTATGCCGTCGAGATCAACGGAGACAGAAAGCAGCTTGGGTTGCGAAGCGCTCATGAGCCGCTCACCGCCCACACAAGCGCCGACCCAATGAGTACACTTGAAACATTGGCGACAAGCGACAAGACAAAGGGCCTTTTCGCTTTGAAATGCCGCAAATAAAGGCCCTCAACGAAGAAGGCAAACCCTTCTGAAAGGGCACCGTAGACGAGAGTATTTTTGTGTACACCCAAGGGCGGGAGCCCGGCGCGCATCAACGTGGAGAGAAGAAACACCGTGATTGCGGCTGCAACAAACCACACAACCGGATGCGTGATTGCGCTCGCGCCGAAAGCGATGGCGAGACGATGCACAAAGGAGCGGGATTTATCGGGTGATCGAAGACCGAAAAGGTAGATCGGCACTTCGACCAATTGGGTGATCGAAAACGCGATCAGAAACCATGCGGCTCCGTGATCGCCGATCGCCAGCGGAACCTGCGGATTCAACGTTTGCGCGAACGACGAGTCACTGCGGGGCGGCGGTTGTGGCCGGTGCGTCGGTGGCCACCGCTTGGGGAGGTTTGGGCGCCGGATTGGCCGTGGCAACCGCAGTTGCGGTGGGCTCGATGGGAGGCGGCGGGCGCGCTCCGCCCAAACACGCATCGCGGGAAAGAAGAGCGCCGGCGGCCACAACAACCACCGACAAGCGCGTTGCCCAGGTTTTGGCTTTCTCCATTGGTGAGAACGATATCAAAACGCCGCCTGATAAGAACACTCCGTTTTCTCGGAGCGCCGGGCTGGGATCTTGGTGTCGAAACGGGGTCCGGTCGTTGCGTGGCGGGGGCGGGCTACCCAGGGAGTGGGTACACATCAAAATCTAAATGGCGGTGCCACCTTTTGATGAATCGACGCGCCGGATGCGATCGGCCGCAATGCCCGAGGCTTTGATGAAGTTGCGCGCTTCTTCGTTTTCACCAAACGCCAACTCATCGGGTTTGCCGTGGGCAATCACTTTGCCGTGAACCACCAAAAAAGCCTGATGAGCGATGCGAAATGTGCTCGCCATGTCGTGGGAGATCACAACGCTTGTGATGTTGAATTTGGCGCGCGTCTCTTCAATCAGGTCATCGACCATGCGGCTCGTAAGCGGATCGAGGCCGGACGTGGGTTCGTCGTAAATCAAGATTTCTGGATCGAGCATGAGAGCGCGCGCGAGACCCACGCGTTTGCGCTGACCACCCGACAGTTCGGAGGGCATGCGCTCTTCTTTGTTCATGATCCCGAGACCGTTGAGCATTCGCACAACGCGATCGCGGATCTCTTTTTCGGTCATGTTTTTTTTGTGTTCGCGCAGCGGAAACGCCACGTTGTCAAACACAGTGAGCGAGTCCAAAAGCGCGGCGTACTGAAACATCATGCCGAACTTCTGGCGCATGCGATTCATCTCGTAGTCGTCGAGCGCGGACATGTCTTCACCGTCGACCCAGATGTGTCCCGACGATGGGCGCTCAAGACCGATCAACATGCGGAGCAACGTTGTTTTCCCCGCGCCCGATCCGCCGATGATCACCGCTGTTTCCTGGCGGCGCAGATGCATCGTGATCCCGTGGATGACGTGGGTTTGGCCGAACGACTTCTTAACGTCGTCGACGAAAATGTGATCCTCGGGCGGGATCGGCATTGAAGGCTGGGGTGGCGCTTTTGAGCCGCGCGAAAACAAACCCACGTTGCGAGGCTACCATTGAAATGAAGCTCGCCGTCCTTGACTCAGAAGCGCGGGCCGGCAAAAACCCACGCATGACTCACGACATGCTGAAGGCCGTGCTTTCGGAAGCGCAATCCAAAGAGCAGGACGGATGGTCTGTTCTTGAGAGCGGGCGACTTCTGTCGCTCTACGCCGCGCACGACGGCGTTTCTCTCACGGTGCAAAAAATTGAAGCGGTGCGCGTGGCGCACACCGTTGTGTACGCACGAAACACCAAAGGTGAAACGTTTTTGATCGCGCTTGAAGATCTTTTTGCGGCGGCTTTTGATGCCGGATCAGAGTCAAAAACGGCTCGAAAAGCAGGGTTTTTGGGATAGCGGGTTTACCAGCGGCCCATGGCTCCGAGCGCGGGCACTGTATTTCCACGCTGGTCGACCATGGCTGTGGGGCCAAAACCGTCGAGCTTGAGCGACGCGGTTTCTACCTTCACTTTGGGTTCGAGGTTTTCACGATGAGGTGTTGTCGCGAGGTCGATAATGCCCAGCGTGAGGGGGGCGAGGAACGAGAAGGTCACCGGCATGATCGCGCCGTCGGCTCCCCAGTTAATGGCGCTGCCGAGCGCAAATGAGCCTCCGCGAAGACCGGTCCAAAGCAAACCAAGCTTCCAGTCGCCGACGACGAATCTTGGAATACTTGGTGTAAACGTCATGATGGCGCCCATTGCCAAAAGGGATGTCCGGGCGTCTCGATTTCCACAGCTCTCAATGAGCGAACAATCACCCACCCCGCGATCGGCGATGTTGACGATATAGGTTGTTCCCGAAGCAACAGTTCCAAGACCGAAGACAAGGCTGGATGCGATCAGAGCCGCTTTTCGGCCCGGATCGGGAGCGTAACGCGGTTTTTCTCGGCGTCCGACAACGGGAGTATACGCCGGGTAATACCTGGGTTGATAACCGTATGCCGGCGGTGGGGGCGGGGGCGGAGGCGGCGCGGCGCACGGCGGAGCAGCAACCCCGGGAGGCAGCGGACCCGACTTATCGTTTGGGTCGAACACGACGCGATCGCAGCCGTAAGCGTGAATAGTGCCCGACGGCGTTCGCGCGTGTACATCCACCTTTTGATCGGGGGTTTGCGTAACCACAACACCGCCGTTGGGTTGCACCTTCACATTGGGAGGCACCTGCGACGGCGGCAGGCTCGGCAGCTCGTCCGAAGTCCACGACGGATCGGTCGGGGGCGCGGGCGGATCGTCGGCCAACGCGGCGGAGGTGGCGAAGGTCGACGCGAGAGCGAGGGAGGTGATGGTGGCCCAGCGAGACGCGGATCGAAGCATGGCGTTTGAAATTCTTTGCAAGCTTTTTGCCAGCGCTCACCACCTCGCCAATCGCGCGTTTCATCGGGATCCAAGGAGCGACAGCGGGTCGACCGACCCGCGTTGTGAACGATGGGTTACGGGGGGTGCGGCAGAGGATGGCTTCGGTTCGCTTGGGATGGGCGGCCCACCGCGATACTCTCGGCACACCTGCTGTTTGGGGTTTGAGCGCCGGGGAATGGGTTCAATCCCGTTCCGCCGATGCGTGGAGAACGAGTGACGACCCGCGACAAAGCCATCGACCGTGTTCTGATCGCAGCGCAAAAGCGCTTCGGTTTGGGCACGGCGCGCGCGCCGTCGTGGATTCGCGATCGCGTGGGTACATTTCTCGATGTGTACATCGTGCGCGCCGCCTGCGATTGGGACTTGGTCGCGGGCCGGCTCACCGAAGATGTGCCGGCGATGAATGATTTGATGACGTCGCTGCGGGTGGGCGAAACCCGCTTTCTGCGCGACCCGCAGCAGTGGGACGCCGTCGTGGAACATCTTTGCAACAACGTGCGCCCAACCATGCCGATTTTCGCGCTCTCGGCGGGGTGCAGCACCGGCGAAGAAGCGTACACACTGGCTATGTTGCTTTCAGAAAAGGGGCGCCGATACCACGTGCTCGGCGTTGACCGTTCTGCGGAGGCGATCGAAACCGCGCGCGCCGGGCGATACAGCACAGACCAAGTGCGCGAGCTGCCGCGTGCTTTTGTTCGAAGATATTTTTCAATGGAAGCGGGCGGCGTGAGCGTGACTCATCCGCTGCGCACCAATGTTTCGTTTGAAGTGCGCGACCTCATGCAGTGGATCCCGCGTGGTCCGTTTCATCTCGTGCTCTTTAAGAACGTGCTCCTTTACTTCGCCGAACGCTCCGGAACGCGCGTGGCCGTGAGGCTCGCCAA
The DNA here is from genome assembly GCA_016712345.1 of Polyangiaceae bacterium. Lineage (GTDB taxonomy): Bacteria > Myxococcota_A > Polyangia > Polyangiales > Polyangiaceae > JADJRH01. The sequence continues at coordinate 3,093,649 of JADJRH010000001.1, read as the reverse complement.
TTCACTCGATCGCGGGGGGATCTTGGTTTCCGCCGCAAGTGAAGCGGTGCGACTCTCTTCTGTTCTCGAACCGATCCGGCTCGCGCCGGGTGTTGTCGCATTTCACAACCGCCCGCCCAATGAACCCTCAAACAGCTGAATCGGCGCGCAACGCCGACCCTTTTTTTGAATCTTTGCGGTGCGATTTTGAAGCGTCGCGCGCTGAAATATCGTCGGGATTTCTGGGCGAACTCACCAAGGCGGTGCCCGCGCTTTCAAAGGTGGACGTGCCTGAAATCGGCGCCCGGCTCGGCAAACAAAACGCCGCTGCGTACGACGCACTCCTGTCGCGGCTGTGGACTGAAATGTACACCCGCGCAACCGACAAGGCGGCATGGGAAGGTGTACTTTTTGCGGCTGTCGGCAGCTACGGTCGCGGCGCGCTCGCGCTCAAAAGCGACATTGATGTCCGGCTAATTGCGTCGCGACCGGAGCGGGCGACGGCGGTGGCCGACGCGTTGCTCTACCCGCTTTGGGACATGGGTATCAGCGTGGGCCACCAAGTTGCGGCGATCGATGAGCTGCTCGAAACGGCGCGCACCGATTTGCCAACGGCGACGTCACTCTTGGATCTAAGGCCGATCGCGGGTTCCGTGGAGGCGTTTGATGAGATCCGGCGACGATGTTCATCGGGGCTTTTCGCGCATTCTGAAACGCCGCGTTTCGCGGAGCGGCTCACCGCCGAGGTGACACATCGGCACGAACGGTTCGGCGGCAGTGTGTACCTTTTGGAGCCGGACGTGAAAAACGGAGCCGGCGGTCTGCGCGACTTCGACGTTGTCTATTGGGCTCTCAAGGCACGATTCGGCTTTGGTGATCTGCGTGAACTTGTGCGGCGCGTGGGGATCGTTGTGCAGCGCGAAGCCGAACAAATTGAAGCCGCAACCGAAGCGCATTGGTGCGTTCGAAACATTCTTCACGCGCGTGCCGGACGACGCGCCGATCGATTGACTTTCGATGAGCAGGAAGCGGTGGCAGCACTGCTCGGATACGGAAGCGGGCCAGAATCGATCGAGCGGATGATGAGCGACTACTACCGAAACGCGCGGACGATCTCGCGCGCTCTCGACATGATCCTGTCGCTCGTAACACCAGTGCTGCACCGAAAAAAACCCCGCGAGGAAGATCTCGGTAGAGGGGTGATGCTCTTCGACGAGCACGTGGCGATGCGCGACAAAGAACTGTTGCGCTCCGATCCGGCGCTCGCACTTCGACTTGTTGCCGCTGCGGTGGATCGAGGCGTTCCGCTTCTTCCGCACACGCGTGATGCAATTGCCGGAGCCTGCACAGAATCAGCGTGGTGCGCCGATCTGCGCGCCGATGCGGAGGCCGCCGCGCTGTTCGTTTCGCTGGTTGCAACACCAAAAGAAACCAAGTTGCGAGCCGGTTCGGTGGTTCGCGAGCTTTACGACCTCGGGCTGCTCTTGGCGATGATCCCGGAGTTTTCTCCGGTGGTGGGGCGTACGCACCACGACATGTACCATGTGTACACAGTAGATGTACACTCGGTGGCGGCAGTTGCACGGCTCGGTGCCCTCACGCGAGGTGAACTTGCTCAGGAACATCCGCTCGCGTGTCGGCTCGCCGTTGAGGTCACGCGGCCGGCCATGCTGTTTTTCGCAACGCTGCTCCACGACGTTGGCAAGGCCATTGGGGGAACGGACCACGCCAATCGAGGCGCGGACATGGCCAAACCCATTCTCGAAAGGTTGCGGCTTGCCCCCGAAGACGTGGCCGAAGCGTGCCACCTCATTCGAAAACACCTTGTGATGTACCACGTGGCCACGCGTCGCGACGTGGATGATCCCCTCACCGTCGAGGAGTTCTCGCGTGAAGTTTCGGCAAGCCGTGAAACCCTTCGCGACCTTTATCTGCTCACCGTGGCGGATCTATCCACAACGAGCCCGACGTCGATGACGTCGTGGAAAGCACGAATGCTCGATGAGCTTTATCTCGCCACCGATTCGTCTCTGGGGGGTGAGGTTACGAAGGACGCCCGCGTGGCCAGAGCCGCGGTTGAAGTGATGGAAGCGATCGACGCGTTGCCGTCACGGGAGGCTCGCGAGCGCGAGATCCGAAGGAGTTTTGTTCAGAGCTACCTTGCCTCCATGGGTGATCGGTACCTGCTTTCAAACGCGCCCGTGGCAATCGCCCATCACGCTGAAGCGGTGCGAGCGCACGAGTCGGACTTGGTGAGCGTGTCGCTCGTACCGTCGCGTCATCCGGGGGCCGCCGAAGTGTGTGTTGTCGCGCCCGACCAGCCCGGTCTGCTTGCAAAGATCACCGCGGCGTTTGCGGCGTCACGCCTAGAAGTTCACGCGGCGCAGATTTACTCGCGCAAGCCAACGGCAGGTGAAAGCCGGACAACGCAGGCGGTAGACATCTTTTGGGTGCGCGATCGAGGCGACGGTGTTTCAGGAGTGGCGCGTTCCGTGCCCAAGCTTGCGGCCGACATCGTGTCTTTGCTCACAGGCGCCAAAGACGCCGTCGAAATGGCGCATAAGCGGTACCAAGGTGGCCTGCGGCGCGCGACCCCCAAAGTTCGAACGCAGGTCACGATCGATGACAGAGCATCAAAAACTCACACGGTGATCGAGGTCTTCGCGGAGGACCGGCCGGGGTTGCTCTTCGCAATTGCCGAAACGCTTTATGCGCTTGGGCTCTCAATTGCCCTGGCGAAAATCAACACCGAAGGGACGCGCGTGGCCGACGTGTTCTACGTTGGCGAGGGCAGCGATGGGCAAAAGGTCGCCCCCGGTCCGCGCACCGCTGAGGTAAGAAGTCGCATCCTTGCCGTACTTCAAGGGTTGTCGGGAGATAACGAGGCGCCATGGGCTGTTCGATAAAAACGTTGATCGCGCTGGGGATTGTTTCGCTTTCGGCGGCATGCTCATCCACGCCGCCGCCCGAAGACCCGGTGCTCATTGCAGATCCGCCGGCCGGCGGCGCCACCGGACTTTCAGCGAGCGCGGCCAACACCGAGCTTCAGCGCGCCATCGCGTACATCAAAAACGAAAAGTTCGACGAGGCGAAAAAACACCTCGAACTGGCGCTCTCCGAAAAGTCCGATCACGCGGAAGCCAACTATTACATGGGCGTAACGAACGAAATGCTCGGCGATAAAAAGGCCGCCGAGACGTTCTACGCAAAAGCAATTGAACTTGACGCAACCCTCATCGACGCGGCCACCAACCTGGCGGCGCTTTATCTCGATGAGCCGTCGCGGCCCGATCAAGCCATTGCAGTTGTTAAAAAAGCTTTGGAAAAAGCCCCCGATGACCCGGGGCTAAACCAAAACCTGGGCTTCGCCTACGGGCTCAAAAAAGACTACGCAAACGCGGCAAAAGCGTACGACGCGGCGGTTGCAAAGGGTGACAGCGCCGACCTCAGGTTCGCCTACGGGGCGTTGCTTTTTGAAGCAAACGACATGGCCAAAGCTGCGGAGCAACTAAAGAAGGCGCTCGACGGCGCAAAAGAAAACGTCCCAATGGTGGTGACCATTGGCCGGATGCTCGGCAAAGCCGGTGCGTACGCCGATTGTGTACGCGCGTTTGATATCGCGCTGAAGAGCAAAACCGAACCGGAGTGGCTCGTGCGTCGCGGAACCTGCAAACACGAACTTTCGGATGAACCCGGGGCGCGCCAAGACTTTGAGGCGGCAACCAAGGCAGATCCAAAGTTTGCAGCCGCTTTTTACTACCTCGGCATGAGCTATTCGCTCGACCTCAAAAAGTACAAGCTCAACGCCGTCAACGCATTGGAGCAGGCCGCAAAACTCGGGGAGGGCACCGAAATCGGCAAGAACGCGAAAGACAAGCTCAAAGAGATCAAAAAGCAGAAGCCGTAGTCCTCGGCCAAACGATCGAATGCACCCGTATTCCGAACACTTCCACGTGGTGCACACCCGCGAACTGTTGCAGGAGTGCAACCTTCTGGTGACGAGCGACCGAAGCGCGCGTTTCTGTCCGGCGATGCTGTATAAGTTTGGGCTGAATGTCGGTGCGGGAACGCCTGCCAGCCAATGCTGCAGACAGCGTGGATTTGACCACGACGCTCGAGCTATTGGCTTCGCTCACGCAATACGCCGAAGCGGGCGCAGTACAACGACATACGCTCCAACAAGCAGCTGAACATGCGCTGCAAGCGCACGGTGAAAACGCCGAAGTGCTGGTGGCTGTCGCCAAGTTGCAGATCGTGGCCGCCGACGCGAACGAAGCAAGGGCCGTCGTCACGCGGGCGATCCGACTATTTCCAAGCGATCACCGGCTGATTCAACTCGCAAGCGATCTCAAGCTTGAGACTCCCAGCCGCTCCACCGTCGCGGCTCGCCATGATCCCGCGCCGGCGCCCGTGCCCGCCTCCAGTTCGCGAAGGTCGGCGGGGTTGCGCGAATCGGCGCCGATGAGACGAAACGATCGTTGGGAAGCGGGCCCCGAAAGCGCTCGCACGCCGCTGTCGCGATCATCCGGCGAAGCTGCGTCGGCGGTCACGCGCGCTCCTCACGTCACTGTTCAAGAAGCTCCTCGAACACCGCCGCCGGACACAAGTCCGCCTGCAACGCCGCGTTCTGTCGGGGCTCAACCTCTCCGCCCCACCGTTCGCATGAACCGCGTGAGCGCAGCGCCGGAGCGCCCTCGCTGGGGCCGCGAAACGCTCGACTCCCGGCCGGATCGGGAGAGCCCCATCTCCGACACTCCCCGAAGCGTTCGCTTTCCGTCGGCTTCAGGCGAAGAACCGCGAAGCCTGCGGGCACCATCAACGCGATCTGCAACGCGCGACGCCGGTGCGGCGGGAGCCACGAGGGCATCGTTCGACGCAGCCATTCGAAGCGGTCGCGCCGCGACGGGCAATCTCAAGCTTCTCGACCCGACCGATTCGCGTCGGCATCTCGACCGCTATGAGTTGATCGGCGAAATCGCGTCCGGCGGGATGGCCACTGTGTACCTTGCGCGTTTGGCCGGTGTCGCGGGATTTCAGCGCTTTTACGCAATCAAACGCCTGCATCCGCACCTCGCCGACGAGCAGGAGTTCATCGACATGTTCCTCGACGAAGCGAGGTTGGCCGCGGGAATTCACCACCCAAACGTGGTGCCCATCCTCGAAGTGGGGACAAGCGAGGCCGGGTATTACCTGGTGATGGATTACATTGAGGGCGACACGCTTTCAGGCGTGATGGCGCGGGCGACGGCGACGGGAATGCTTCCGCGCCACGTGGGCCTGCGCATCATGATCGATGCGCTTCATGGGCTTCACGCTGCCCATGAACTTACCGATTCGTCGGGGGAGCACGTCGACTTGGTTCATCGCGACTGTTCGCCGCAAAACATCCTCGTCGGCGTGGACGGCTCTTCACGCATCACTGATTTCGGCGTGGCTCGAGCGTCGTCGCGGCTTTCAACCACCCGCAGCGCCACCGTAAAGGGCAAGCTTGCGTACCTTTCGCCCGAACAGGCAACGGGCCAGCCGCTCGATCGCAGGTCCGATCTGTTTGGAATGGGCGTCATTCTGTGGGAAGTGCTCGTGGGCCGACGCCTCTTTCGAGCGGACACCGACGGCGCCACTCTCTCTAGGATTCTTGTGGACCCAATTCCGCTCGCAAGTGAGTTGGCGAGCGACGTTCCTGAGTTGCTCGCTCGGGCCGTCGCGCGCGCCCTTCAACGCGACATGCGCGAAAGGTACTCATCCGCGGCCGATATGGCCGACGCCATTGAAGCGGCGGTGCGCGAAACGGGCGACCCCGAGTGCTACGTGGGTTCGTCGCGCGACGTTGCCGCGTTTATGCGAGATGCATTCGGCGCGGATATCTCCCTGCGCCGAGACGTTGTTCGCAATTGGACAGCCCAATCTTCCGACACCGGGGACGGGCCCAATAGCCAGCAACCTCGCCGCGTGGGGTTGCCGAGTCAGCCCGTTCGCCGCTCCGGCATTGAGGCCGATCGCGAAGCGCCGAGTGATGCACCCGTGTCGGCTTCGACGGTGCGCCCGGCCGCAAACATTGAAGGTCAAGCGCCGAACGCCGATGCTCCCAAGAACAGCAACGCTGCCGAGGCGCCCGCCGGCCCCAATTCGAAATCAGCGTCGGACGAAAACAGTCCGGACGGCGCGCACTCCAACGAACCCGCAAAAACGGAAGCCGAGACAACCGCAACCCAAACGGAGTCCGCGGCGCCCGCTGTCGACGCAGCTCCAACGAAAGCGGTTGCAAAGCGAAAGGGCGGACCTCCGCTCGTTTTGATTATTGTCACGCTGCTGGTTGTGGCCGCGGCCGTCGTCGCCGCGATCACGCGCTGACTCACATACGGTGTGACCGATCAAGTGTACACACTAGTGCCGCGTGTCAAACGTCCTGCCGGACTTTTGTCGCCGCTGCGCGTCGCGCTTCGCCCACGCGACACTATCTTTTGTCTCGTGGGGCTCCGCCCCACACCCCCCGCGCTTGCGCGCGGCTAGTTCCGCACGAAGGGGTCAATCAGGGCCAAACTTCTGACGAGCGGAACTAGTGCACCGATTCCGTAGAACTGATGGGTTCAGATGAATTGCAGCAAGGGTTCGTTGCTTTATCAACTCGGTGCACTAGGGCCGCGCCTGCGCGGCCGGGGTGTGGGGCGAATGCCCCACGGAAACAAAACTAGTACCGCGATTTCGAGCGCTGCGAAGCAGCGGCAATCAACCCATCGGGTTGATTGAATCGCGGTACTAGCCGGCCCGTCTGCCCGCACCGGTCAGGCACCGATCGCGCGAAGGATGCGATCGAGTTCGTCGAGCGATCCGTAGGCGACAACGATTTGGCCCGCGCCGTTCTGATCCAACACTTCCACTTTCGTTCCGAGGCGGCGCTCCAAACGCGCTTCGAGATCGAGCACGCTCGGCGACTTTTTCTTTTTGGCTTCGCCCTCTTTTTCGGGCTTTTCGCCGCGTTCTTTTGCGCGTGCCGCTCGAATGAGCGCCTCAACCTTCCGCACAGGAAGTTTGCCGCGCACCGTTTTCTCGGCGACATCGTTCATCACCTTGTCGTTCGGTGCGCCCAAAATCGCCCGAGCGTGCCCTTCCGTGAGTTCACGAGCGATCACGAGGGAACGCACCTGCGCCGGCAACTTCAGCAAACGCAGCGCATTGACGACCGTGGTTCGATCTTTTCCAACTTTCGTTGCGAGCGTTTCGTGTGTGTACGCATGTTCGCGAATCAGCCGATCGAACGCTTCGGCCACTTCAATGGGGTTGAGGTCGGCGCGTTGAACATTTTCAACAAGCGCCAGCTCAAACGCTTCTTTGGGCGAAACATCTTTTACAACGACCAGAACATCTTTCAGTCCCGCGCGCTGCGCCGCCCGCCACCGTCGCTCACCCGCAATCAGCTCATACGAGTCGGTGTCCTTCGCGACCCGCCGCACAACGAGCGGTTCAATGATCCCGTGCTCGCGAATGCTCGCCGTAAGTTCGTTTAGCTCGGCTTCGTCAAAGTGCTGCCTCGGCTGTCCCGCCTGCGGCGCGATCTTTTCAACAGGGCACAGAAACACGCTCTTGTCAGCGAAACCCGCCGGCGGAGTGGCCGCCGGGAGCAGCGCATCGAGCCCTCGACCCAATGCGCGACGCGTGCCTCTTGAATCACCGTTCATCGGGCTTTTGCTTCCTTCGATTGAGCGGCCGACCTGCCTTTTCCGCGGGCGGGCTTCACCGATCGCAGCTTTTCGTTCGCCTCAATGATCTCACGCGCGAGGCTCAAATACCCCTGGGCGCCTTTTGACTGGATGTCGTAAAGCACCGCCGGCATTCCGTGGGACGGCGCCTCGCTCAGCTTCACGTTGCGAGGAATGATCGTGTCAAACACCTTGAAGTGTCCTTGAACTTCACTCGCCACCTGGTGCGTCAGCGACGTTCTGCCGTCGTACATCGTTAAGACGATGCCCTCGACCGACAAGTTTGGATTGTAGGCGGCTCGAACGCGGTCGATCGTCGCCATCAAGTGCGTCAACCCTTCAAGGGCGTAGTACTCGCACTGAAGCGGCACCACCACTCGATCCGCCGCGCTCAGCGCGTTGAGCGTGAGAAGACCGAGCGACGGAGGACAGTCGAGCACCACGCACGCGTAATCGTCGATCTGGCCTTTGAGAGCGTTGCGAAGGACAAGCGCGCGATCTTCGCGATCGATCAATTCGATCTCCGCTGCCACGAGATCCTGCGTGGAAGGCACCACATCGAGCCTGGGCACCGCGGTTTTGGTGATTGCGCGCGAAAGCGGGACGCTGCCGATAAGCACGTCGTAGAGGGTTGTTTCAGCCGTGCGTGGAGCGATGCCAACGCCGCTCGACGCGTTTCCCTGCGGATCGCAGTCGATCAAAAGCGTGCGTCGTTCGGCTGTGGCGAGGCTCGCAGCTAGGTTGACGCTCGTGGTGGTCTTGCCCACGCCGCCCTTTTGGTTGGCCACGGCGAGAACGAGGGGCTGCGACATAGGGGGCCTGGCAATGCCGACGCCGTTCACAAAGTGCAAGTGATTTCTTGGCCCATCGGCGTCGGGTAATTAATGTCCCGACATGTCGCTTGATGTAGGTGCAGGTGGTCACGAAACAACTGGACGGGAGCGCGCAACACTGCGCACTCGCGGGCCAAAGCAGCGGACCTCCAATCGGCTTGCGCAGGCGCTGGAACCGGTTCGAGACAACTCGCGAGAGCGAATCCTCGCGTGTTCGTTCTGGACCGGTCCGGTACCGAGCGGTCATCGCGCCTCTGTCGTTGCGCTGAAAATTCCCGGTCGTCCGTAGGTCTTTTTTTCGCTCGCCACGCGCGAGCCGCTTTTGGAGGAGTCATGCCGCTGCCGAAGAGCTTCCGCACGTTCGCCGAGTTTGATCGTGACTACCTGCGCGAGGGCACTCGTTTGGGCCTCACCGTCGAAGACCTTGTTGAAGAGCCGGCGTTCGACGCTGACCTCGACTTCGAAATGAGTTCGGACGACGACGAAGACTATTGACGCGCAGAGCCCGCTTTAAAGCGGGCAGCGGCGCTCCTGTAAGGCCCGTAAAGCGCTGCAATTTTTGGATTTATCCCCGCCTCCCGGGGAACCGCACCCCAACGGACGCCTCTCCGTTGGGGTGCACTTTTTTGTTCATTTTGCGGCCTCGATCGCGCCACTGCTTGACCTTCGAGAGCTGGGGCGATAAGGCGGCTCTCCCACTGTCATGCAAGTCACCGTCGAGAAACTCTCCCCCGTTCTTTTGGAGCTGAAGGTCGAAGTTCCCGCCGAGCGAGTCCGCTCGGAGGTGGAAAAGGCGTATTCAGCTCTGGCAAAGACGGCGCACATCAAAGGCTTCCGACCCGGCAAAGCGCCGCGTCACGTCCTCGCGCACCTGTTTTCGGGCCGCGTGCATCAGGACGTTGCGCAGCGCCTCGTCGACTCGACGCTGGACATGGCGCTTGCGAACAACAACGTTCAGCCGCTTTCGCAGCCGTCGATCGCGCCGGCCGAGCTGGTCCCAACCGACGCCTTTCTTTACAAGGCGCGTTTCGAGGTTCGCCCCGAAATTGAGTCGGTTGAATGGGAAGGTCTCCTGGCGAAACGTCCGAGCATCGCTCCCTCCGACGACATGATTGATGCGGAGATCCAGCGGTTGCGGCGCGAGCACTCCACCGTGCAGGCGCCCGATCCGGCCCGCCCCGTTGAACGCGGCGACATCGTGAGCGTCGTCTTCACGCTTGAAGTCGACGGCAAAAAGATGGGCCCCGAAGGGCAAGAGATCGAAACCGAGGTTGGCTCGGGCGAGGTCATGAAAGAGATCGAAGAGGGTCTCATCGGCCTCAATGAGGGCGACAAAAAAGACGTTGAGGTGAGCTTTTCGGAGCGTCACCAAAATGCCGATTTGCGCGGCAAAACAGGCGTTTTTCACCTCACCGCCAAATCCGTAAAAGTTCGCGTCTATCCCGAGGTCGACGACGAATTGGCGAAGGACGCTGGAGCCGAAAGCCTCGACGGGTTGCGCGAAAGCCTAAAGAACAAAATCGGAAAAGAGCTTATTCAAAAGGCCAGCGACTCGGTTGCGGAGCAGCTCGTCATTGAGCTTTGCAAGAAAAACGCGATCCCCGTGCCGCCTTCGCTCGTGGATCAACAAGCGCAGCTCACCGAGCGTGAACTCATCCAAACCGCGCGCCGCCAAGGCCAACGCATTGATCCGAACGCCGAGCTTCGCGCCCGCGTTCGCGCCGATGCAGAAATGAAAGTGCGAGCCGGCCTGCTCATGGCGGAGATCGCCAAACAAAAGGCGATCACTTTGACCGAAGCCGACATTGAAAAGGGCTACCAAGAACTTGCGGAGCAAACCGGCAAGAACGTGGCAAAGGTCAAGGCCGAATATCGCGACGCCAAGAAACAAGAAATGCTTCGCGGCATGATCCTCGAAGACAAAATCCTCGACGTCATCGAGGCCGCCGCGAAAATCGAACAAGCCTGATCGGTCGCCCCAATACGGGCGATCGGCCGCTCCCCAAATCGGGTGCGCGGCGGCACCTCGACCGCTGCCCAAATTCGGGCAGCGAGCAAAGTGCATCTCGTTGGCCCTCTCGCCCTATTTCGCGTTTGCGTAACGCGCTCATTGCGGTAGTAGCGAGACATGCCCCGCTACATCGAGAACCGCACGCAGGCGATGACCTTCCTCGAGCGTGAAGGCGATCGCATCGTCGCCGAACGCGAAAAAGCCTACATTTTGCCCACTGTCACAGAGGTGACCCATCGCGGCGAACGCGAATGGAACATCTTCAGCCGCCTGCTCAAAGACCGAATCATCTTTCTCGGCACGGAGATCGACGACTTCGTTTCAAACGCTGTAATCGCGCAAATCCTCTTTCTTTACAGCGAAGATCCCGACAAAGACATTCAGATGTACGTGAACAGCCCGGGCGGCGTTGTCACGAGCGGCTTGGCCATCTACGACACGATGCAATACGTCCGCTGCTCCATCTCCACCATGTGCCTCGGCCAAGCCGCCTCCATGGGCGCGGTGCTTCTTGCAGCCGGTGAAAAGGGCAAACGCTTCGCCCTACCCCATGCGCGCATGATGATTCACCAGCCGCTCGGCGGCGCTCGCGGCCAGGCCACCGACATTGAAATTCAGGCCCGCGAAATCAAGAAAATGAAAGACACGTTGATTGACATCCTTGTCAATCACACCGGCCGCGCCCGTGAAGAACTCGCAAAAGACGTGGAGCGCGACTTTTATTTGTCCGCGGGTCAAGCCAAGGAGTACGGCCTTATCGACGAAGTGCTCGTAAAGCATGTCGTGAAAGGCAAAGAGTAACGTCTCTCGCAAACTCCCTAGGCTTGCGACAAATCGTTCATCCGACTAACATTCGCCCGCAAATCATCGGCGTTCAGGGCACATTTGGGCTGGCTGAATGTGCTCGGCGCCGCGGGCGCGCTCACGAAGGCACGTGACACGTGGATCGAAGGCGTGACGACCACCAGAACGGGAACTTGAGCTGCTCCTTCTGCGGAAAATCGCAGAAGGAGGTGAAAAAGCTCATTGCAGGCCCCACCGTTTACATCTGTGACGAGTGCATCGGCCTCTGCAACGACATCATCGCGGAGGAAGTGGAGAAAGACGAGCCGTACGCCGGCTCCACACCCATTCCCAAACCGAGCGATATCAAGTCGATCTTGGACCAATACGTCGTTGGTCAGCATCGCGCCAAAAAGGTACTGAGCGTTGCTGTACACAACCACTACAAGCGCATCGACAGTCGCACGAACGGCGACGACGTGGAGCTTCAAAAGTCCAACATTTTGCTCCTCGGTCCCACCGGGTGCGGCAAAACACTCCTCGCGCAAACGCTCGCAAAGATCATCAACGTACCGTTTGCCATCGCCGACGCGACAACGCTTACCGAAGCCGGTTACGTCGGTGAAGACGTTGAAAACATCATCGTTCAACTTCTTCAAAACGCCGATCACGATGTGGAGCGCGCCCAGCGCGGCATTGTGTACATCGACGAAATCGACAAAATCAGCCGCAAAAGCGACAATCCGAGCATCACGCGCGACGTTTCGGGTGAAGGCGTGCAACAGGCGCTCCTCAAAATTATTGAGGGAACCATTGCCAACGTGCCGCCCAAAGGTGGTCGCAAACACCCTCAACAAGACTTTTTGCAGATCGACACCACCAACATTCTCTTCATCTGCGGCGGCGCGTTCGTAGGTCTCGACCAAATCATTCAGCGCCGCATCGGCCAAAACACACTCGGCTTCGGCGCCGACGTACGGTCGAAAAAAGACTTCAAAATGGGCGATTTGCTCGCGCAGGTGCAGCCCGAAGATCTCCTCAAGTTCGGCCTCATCCCCGAGTTTATCGGCCGCCTCCCAGTGATCGCGACCTTGCACGAACTCAACGAAGAGGCGCTCATCGACATTCTCACCAAGCCCAAAAACAGCTTGGTTCGCCAATATCAAAAGCTCTTCGACATGGACGGGGTGAAGGTCAAATTCACCCGCGGCGCCCTCACAGCCGTGGCCAAACAGGCGCTTGAACGAGCGAGCGGCGCACGCGGCCTTCGCGCCATCTTAGAAGCCGCAATGCTCGACATCATGTACGAAATCCCCTCTCGGCAGGGCGTTAAAGAAGTGGTCGTGAGCGAGGACGTCATCGTCAAACACGAACCCCCGCTCATTGTGTACACCAAAGAAGCCGAGCTTGCGTGAGCCGGAGTCACGGCATGTTCTTCAAAGGCGATGGCGCCCCCAAAGCCGGAAACGATCGAGGAATGCTGCCGCTTCTACCCCTTCGCGACATCATCGTTTTCCCTCACATGGTGAGCCAGCTCTTCGTTGGGCGTGAGCGCAGCATTGCCGCTCTCGACGAAGCGATGAGCAAAAACAAAGAGATCTTTTTAGCCGCGCAGAAAAACGCAAAAACCAACGAGCCAACCGAAGAAGACATTTTCAGCGTCGGCTCGGTGGGCGTCATCATGCAGCTTCTCCGGCTGCCCGACGGCACCGTTAAAGTGCTCATTGAGGGCAAACGCCGCGCGCGCATTAAAAAGTACATCGCGGAAGAAAGTTTTTTCGTCGTTGAGTACACAGAAATCGACGAAAAGCCCGCCACCGGCGTTGAGTCGCTTGCGCTCATGCGCAGCGTGCAGAGCACCTTTGAGCAATATGTAAAGCTCAACAAAAAGATCCAACCTGAAGTGCTCATGAGCGTTCAGGCCATCGACGACGCCTCACGCCTCTCCGACACCATCATTGCCAACCTGCCCACGGTAAAGCTCACCGATCGGCAGGAAATGCTTGAGACCGACGACGCGCATCGCCGTTTGGAGCGCCTCATCGAGCTGCTCCAGTCCGAAGTGGAAATTCTTCAGGTCGAAAAGAAGATCCGCTCGCGCGTGAAGAAGCAAATGGAGAAGACGCAGAAGGAGTACTACCTAAACGAGCAAATGCAGGCCATTCAGAAAGAACTGGGTGGCGGCGAGCGCGACGAATGGAAAAACGAACTCAGTGAAATTGAAGAGCAGCTCAAAACAAAAGCGCTCTCAAAAGAGGCCCTCGCCAAAGTTAAAAAAGAGCTGAAAAAGCTCAAAATGATGCACCCAACGAGCGCCGAAGCGACCGTTGTTCGCAACTACATCGATTGGGTGATGGATCTTCCGTGGGGCGAAAAAACCGAAGAACAGTTTGATCTCGAACTCGCCGAAAAGATCCTCAACGAAGACCACTACGGCCTCGAAAAAATCAAAGAACGCATCATTGAGTACCTCGCGGTTCAGGCGCTCACCAAGAAGCTGAAAGGCCCTGTGCTCTGCTTTGTCGGGCCTCCCGGCGTCGGCAAAACAAGCCTCGCAAAGAGCATTGCGCGCGCCACCGGTCGCAAGTTCGTACGCCTCTCGCTCGGCGGTGTACGCGACGAGGCTGAAATTCGCGGTCATCGCAGAACGTATATCGGCGCGCTTCCCGGCAAGATCATTCAGAGTCTCAAAAAAGCGGGCTCCAACAACCCCGTTTTCCTCCTTGATGAAGTCGACAAAATGTCCTCCGACTTTCGAGGTGATCCGGCCGCTGCGCTCCTCGAAGTGCTCGATCCCGAGCAAAATCATTCTTTCAACGATCACTACATCGACCTCGATTACGACCTGACCGATGTGATGTTTCTCACAACGGCCAACACGCTGCGCGGCATCCCCGTTCCGCTTCAAGACCGCATGGAGATCATCCAACTCTCTGGGTACACAGAGTTTGAAAAACTCCACATTGCCGAGCGCTATCTCATCCCCCGTCAGCGCAAAGAATGTGGCCTCGACGACATTTCAATGGAGATCACCGAGGGCGCGGTTCGCACGATCATTCACCACTACACAAAAGAAAGCGGCGTTCGCTCGCTCGAACGCGAGATCGCCGGCGTGTGCCGCAAAGTCGCTCGCCACGTGGTGAAAGAAGGCAAAAGCCAGCATATCGAGATCACCGCAAAAGCCGTTCCCAAGTACCTCGGTGTACCCAAGTTCAAAATGGGCAAAGCCGAAGAAGCCAACGAAATTGGCCTCGTCAACGGCCTCGCAGTCACTCAAACAGGCGGCGATCTCCTCCCAACCGAAGCGTCCATCGTTCCCGGCAAAGGCAAACTTCAGCTCACCGGTTTGCTCGAAAAAGGCATGGAAGAAAGCGGCATGGCCGCCATGAGCTTCGTTCGGTCGCGCCTCGAAAAAATGAAGCTCTCGACCGATGTGTACCAAAAGGTTGATGTACACGTGCACTTCCCCGAGTTCGTGCCCAAAGACGGGCCAAGCGCGGGTGTCACCATGGTCACCGCCATTGTCAGCGCGCTCCTCAAAGTCAAAGTGCGCCGCGACCTCGCAATGACCGGTGAAATCACGCTGCGCGGCCGCGTTCTCGCGATCGGCGGCGTCAAAGAAAAACTCCTCGCGGCCCATCGCGGCGGCGTCACAACCGTTGTTCTCCCCAAAGACAACCGCAAAGACCTGCGTGAAGTTCCGCGACGTGTACTCAAATCCCTCCGCCTCGTGCTTGTCGATCGGGTGGACGACGTGCTGCGTGAAGCCCTGCTCGTCGACAACATCGACGACATGTTCCCGCGCGGCGACGTGATCGAATACCGCGGCGGCGAGCTTTACGAGCCCAACAAAACCGATCCCTCGCCCTCCCCTTCGCACAATTCACAAGGCGAGCAGCCCGGCGCCTAACCCACGCCGATTCGACAACCCAAAGTGTACACAGTTAAGCAGCGGAACGTGTACACATAGCTGCCCCCCATGGTCGCGCTCCGCGCGCCCGCGCCCCCCAAGCGCGTCGCTCGCTCCGCGCGGGGGGCGCCCCAAAGCCGCTCGTCGATGCCATCATCGAAGCGACCACCCGTTCGGCGGCGGCGCGCTCAACGCGGTGCCACGAGCCTTGCAGAAAAACAGAATACGGAGAGTCTTCGATCGGCTTCGGTGGTGAGGATTTTCGTCATCGTTGCCAAGCTGAGCCTCGGCTCGACAAAGCGTCTTCCGCCGCGCGCCGCATCACATCGCGGGGCGCTTCAATTCCGAGCCACAACTTGAGTGCCAACGCGGCCTGCTCCACAAGCATGACAAGCCCGTCCACAGCGATGAGCCCATGTTGGTGTGCGGCGGCCAAAAACGGCGTGACGCGCGGTGTGTACACAACATCAAACAGCACCGCCCTTCGGGGCAACATCTCCCACGGGATGTGCTGTGTCACCTCAAGCCCCGAGTCTTTTCCAGCCATGCCGGCGCTTGTCGCTTGAATCACCAAATCGGCTTCTCGCCCCGGCAGCACGTTGGGTTCGCCCCATTCTCGGATCCACGGCGAGAGTTCAACTTTGCAGCGAACCTCGGGAAGATCGGCTCCCAAGTCCCAGGCTGCCTCGGGTGTTGTCCACGATCGGCTGCTGATCTCAACGCCCTTAAAACCAAGCTTTTCGCAAGCAACAAGGGCGGCGCGCGCCGCCCCGCCGCTTCCCAGAATGAGCGCCCACCGGCGCGCGCCCAACATCGGATCGACGGCGTGAACAATCGCGTCGGTGTCGGTGTTCTCGGCCACAACGCGACCGTCGGGGCGCCTCAAAAGGACGTTGGCGGCGAGGGCGCGGCGTGCGCCGTCGCCGACTTCGTCGGCGACGGCGCACGCCGCCCCCTTGTGAGGGATCGTCACGTTCCAGCCGGCGCGTTCGGCGTTGCGCAGCTCCGCTGCGCAACGCCGAACCCCCTCTTGGGTGGGAACGTCGACCGCGTCGTACGTGTGCGGCAGCCCCAGCGCTTCGAATGCGGCGCGCATCATGGCCGGCGAAACCGAGTGGCTCACAGGGTGCCCAATGAGGCCAAACTTCTTTGTTGGGGATCGATACGGAGAGGCGCTCATCTCACGGTCGCAAGGCTTGTGTACATCGATAACGTTCACCAATGACCGAAAATGTACACATAAACGTGTACACAATTAGCCCGACGTGTCGGGTTTAACGCCGGTCACTTGGGCGGTGATGGAGCCTTTGTGGAGCCGAACCGACACGCTGTCTCCGGCCGAAACATCGGCGCTTGAATGCAGGGCACGGCCGTCTTTGGTGACGATGGCGTACCCACGGCCGAGCACGGCCAACGGTGACATGGCATGGAGGCGCGTGGCGGCTTCACCGAGGGTTGTGTGTCGCGTGGTGAGTACCTTTTCAAACGCGCGGGCGAGCCTCGTGGAAAGCCCTTCAATCCGGCGTTTTTCGTCGGCAATGCGAGCCTGTTTTGCGGGAAGAAGGCGCCGGGCGAGCGGCACGATCGCGCTTCGCGCCGAGACGACGACGGTGCGTGGATGCCGCGCCCACAGCGCTCGATCGACCGTTTGCAAATCCACCCGACGATGCCCGATCACTCGGCCGATCTCGCGTTCGGCGCGCAGGAGAAGTTCATCAATGACTTGCCGTTCAGCCGAAATAATGTGTCTGAATCCAGCCAGGCGGCGTTCGCGTTTTTCGAGCAGCGTTCGATCGTTGTGGATGGCGTGCACCACCGCGCGTCTCATTCGAAGCGCCAAATGCGATAGATCCGCGCGGCGGGCGTTTGCGTCGGGAACGAGCATTTCGGCCGCCTGCGAGGGTGTTGCGGCGCGCGCATCGGCAACGAGATCCAAGATGGAAATGTCGATTTCGTGGCCGACGGCGCTCACAACGGGCACGCGGCAACGTGCGGCTTCACGAATCAGCACTTCTTCGTTGAACGCGAGAAGGTCATCGGCCGAACCGCCGCCGCGGCCAACAATGATCACTTCCACGTCGCGCATTTTTGAGAGCGCGGCGAGAGCGCGTGCCATTCGAGGCGCGGCGTCACGGCCTTGCACCGGGGCGCGCGCCAACACGAAACGCGCGGCGCCGCGGGCAAAAGCCACTTTGAGAATGTCGTGAATGGCGGCGCCCGAGGCGCTTGTGACAACACCGATCACCTTTGGATCTCGGGGCAGCGGGCGTTTTCGAGAAGGATCAAACAGTCCTTCGGCGGCGAGTTTTTCTTTGAGTCGCTCCAGCGCTTCAAGCAGGGCGCCGCGCCCTTCAAGCCGGGCTTCATCAGCCACCAATTGAAGTCTGCCGCGTGGAGCAAACAACGTTGCTTTGCCGCGCAACACAACGCGGGCGCCGTCTTCCAGAATGCGGCGCGATTTGGCGGGCGCGGTGCGGTACATGACGCAGTCGATCGACGCGTCTTCGTTTTCATCTTTGAGGGTGAAGTAGGTGTGACCGCTCGCGTGCGCCTTGAGGTTGGAGACTTCACCCGAGACGCGAACGTTTTCAGTCGCCCCTTCCACAACGCGTTTGAGGCGCCGATCGAGGTCGGCAACGCTGATGACGCGTTCGGCATCGTCGGCTTTTGCAGGCTGCGAACGTGGGGCGCTGCGGGGCGGCGGTGTGAACAGCTCGCCGTCGTCGACGGGCGCGCGTTCG
This sequence comes from Polyangiaceae bacterium, assembly GCA_016712345.1. Lineage (GTDB taxonomy): Bacteria > Myxococcota_A > Polyangia > Polyangiales > Polyangiaceae > JADJRH01. The sequence goes on along the minus strand of JADJRH010000001.1, from coordinate 3,075,695 downwards.
ACCGGCGCGCGTTTGGTGAAACGAGGCGCAAAAGCGCCCTCCAATGAAGGGCGGCGGGCGGGCGGTGTGTACTCTGGGCCCGAATCGCCGATGGGCTTGGGCGTTCGAGATGTGTACGCATTGCGCTCTTTGGGTACACTTGCGGGTGTACTCACCGCGGGTTGAGGCGGATCGTCGGTTTCTCGCAGGTACGATGCGTACTCTTCTTCGTCGATCGACTCGGACGGCTCGTCTTCGTCGGGTGGAACGTACGCAACAACCGGCGTTTCAAAGTCTTGATCGAGGGGCGAAACCACCTTTTCGAGAGGTGAATTGGGCCGTTCGGGCGATGGGGCGGGCTTGGCCGCGGCGGGCGGCGGGGTGAGCTGTGTACTCTCGGGGGTTTGGGTGCGCGCGCGCCCCGTGCGTTTGTTGGTGGGGGACGAGGCAGCCGGGCGCGCGCCCCCCGAAGCGTCCCAACCGCTGTCACCGAAGAGCGGAAGGGTGAACTGCGCCGGCCTTTTTTCCACGGCAAAACCCTACACGTTTGAGCGATCGCCGTGAAGCGAAGGCCGTCTTGTGGGCACGCCCTCACGCGAGTCATGATGCTCACGCGCCGGGCCGAAACGACCGGATACAGATGAACAACTCTCGCTCATTGCAGACAGAACGGTTGACGTTGATTGCGGCCACCGCGGAGCACCTGCGCTCCGAGTTGGAAGCGCCCGAAAAGCTCGGTGAGTTGCTGGGCGCCGAGGTGCCGGCGAGCTGGCCGCCCGGCGTTTACGACCGCGACGCGATGGTCTTTTTGCTCGGCGAAACGCTGAAAGGCGGCGAGAGCGCTGCCGGCTGGCTCAGTTATTACGGGATTGTTCGGAGTGTACACAATGAGCGGCCGTTGTTGGTTGCGGCGGCGGGTTATTTCGGCCCGCCGAGCGATGAAGGCACTGTTGAAATCGGGTATTCGATTGCGGATGAAGCGCGCCGAAAAGGGTACGCAACAGAGGTGGTGCGCGCGCTGACAGAACGCGCGTTTACGTTTGCGAACGTTGCCCGCGTGGTGGCCGAAGCCGATCGGTCCAACGTTGGTTCAACGAGAGCGCTCCTGCGTTGCGGTTTCGAAGAAGTGGGCGCCGGGCGCGAACCGGACCATTTGCGCTTTGAAAAGCGTCGAAGCGAAAGCTGACATCACGGCGATGTGGGTGCCCCCGCGCGGAGCGAGCGACGCGCTTGGGGGCACCGGGGCGCGCGGAGCGCGACCTGGAGGGGCATTGTGAATGTGTACGCAATGGACGAAGCCGGCAACGAATGGATGCACCGAGAATGCGCACACATTAGTGTACGCATGCTGCGCCAAATGCTCCGGGCTGCGCTCACGCCCAGTTTTCGATGCGAAGATGCGGGATCTTGGAGAAGTGTTTGGTGTTGTTTGTGACGAGCGTCAGATTCATTGAAAGCGCGTGAGCGGCAATCATCGCGTCGAGATGACCAATAGGCGTTCCGCTTCGCGTTAATTGAGCCGCGAGAGATCCGAACGCTGCGGCCGCTGAAGCGTCGAATGGCATGACGGCAACCGAACGAACAAACGTGTTGAGGAGCGTTGCGAGCTTTTTTGAACGACGCGTTTCAGCCCCGTAATGAAGCTCGGCCATCGTCACCGCACTGATGCACAGTTCTGAAGGAGCGTGCTGCAGCAGACGCTCAGCAACGTCTCCCTGACCGCGCAATGCAAAACTCACCGAGTCAGTGTCGAGCATGAAACTCCGACTCATTTAAACGGATCTCGCAATTTTTTAACTCGAACCTGCGGCGGACGAGGGATCTCTGACCGATAAGCCCCAAGACACTTTTTAAAGTCAGCCGGCCACTCGTCCGCAGACTCGAGAATCACACGATTCCCCTCACGCCGAACCGACACCTCACGCTGCCCCGCTGGAAAACGACACTCTCGCGGAAGCCGAACAGCTTGACTCCCACCGTTCTGAAAAAGCTTTGCTGAGTGAACTACCATGATGGAAGTCTATATGGCGTAGATACAAAGGCAAATTGTCGGAGCCGAAACCCCCAACCCCTACTCTTCTTTTGCAGCGCCCGTGCGCAAAAGCTCGTCGATTTCAGCGTCGGTGAAGTGGGCGTCGCGAAGAATCGCACGCGTGTGCTCACCCTTTTCGGGCGGAGCCGTGTGTACACCCTGAGAGTCCGTGATAGGCAGACGAATTTGAGGAACCGGACCGCGCGGCGTTTGAAGCGTGAAAAAGAGATTGCGCGAGCTGAGGTGAGAGTCGGTCGTGATCTCGGATGGGTCGAGGACAGGTTCGAGACAACAATCGTATTGAGCGCCGAACGCTTCCCACTCGGCGCGGGTTTTGGAGGCGATCACAGCCGCCACTTTGGTCTTGAGTTCGGCTTGATGAGGGCCGGGCATAAGGGCTTCCATCCCGGCTTCAAGACCAACGGCGGCGCAAAACGTCATCCAAAACTTGGGCTCAAGCGCGGCGAGCGTGATGCTGTGGCCGTCTTTGGATGTGTACGTTTGGTAAGGGGCAATGCCGCCGGCGAGCGGCTCATCCCCGCGACGAACGGGCTCACCGGCAAGGGCGGAGGCGATGGCCATGGTGGCAAACGGGAGAATGCCGTCGGTCATGGCGATGTCTAAAATGGCTCCTTTTCCCGAGCGATCGCGCTCGCGGACAGCGGCCAAAATCGAGATGACGCTCCAAAGCCCGCCGCTGATGTCGGCAAGCTGAGTGGCCGGAACTTGAGGCGGCGCGTTGGCTGGGCCCTGCGCGCCGAGAATGCCCGAACGAGCGAGATAGTTGAGGTCGTGCCCGGCGCGTTGCGACAGCGTGCCTGTTTGGCCGTAACCGGTGAGCGCGCAGATGATGAGTTTGGGATTTTCACGCGTGAGAGCGGCGTGGCTCAACCCGAGACGATCGAGAACGCCGGGGCGAAACTGTTCGAACAGAACGTCGTAGCTTTGAACGAGACGGAGAAAAGCCGCTTTGGCGTTGGGCTTTTTGAGATCGATCACCGCGGAGCGTTTGTTGCGGTTGAGCAGGTGAAAACCAACCGATTGTCCCGCAACCGCGGGAGGCATGTGGCGCAGGTAGTCGCCGCCGGACGCGTCTTCGATCTTGTCGACGGTGGCCCCGAGATCGGCGAGGACAAGCGACGCGAAGGGGCCTGGCAACAAGCGGGTGAGGTCGAGAACGCGGATATCGTGGAGGGGCCGCATGGAGAGGACGTACCGCGGCTAAAAACAGGACGGAAGAGCGTTTGGGAAGGTTCAACGCGCGATGTGTACGCTTTGGACAAAAAGCAAAACCCCCTTTCGGGGGCCTTGCGTTAACCTGGAAAAAGCGGCAAACCGCAGCTATCAGGCACTGAGTTCGAAGAGCTTTTGGAGCTTCATGGCGAGCATTTGGTTGCCCTGGACTTTGAGCTTGCCGGCAAAGAAGAGCTGCATGCCGTTGGCTTGCGGATTCTCTTGGAGCTTTTGAAAGTCTTCGGCGCTGATGGTGATGGTGCAGTCGGCACCGCCGGGGTTGCCGGCTACGGCGCTGGGGCCGGATGCGGAGAGGTCGATGAACCACTCGCCGCCGCCGTCACCGGTGATGTTCATTTGGAACTTGGCACCGATCTCTTTCGCCTTGTCGGCATGTTTGGCAATGCCGGCGGGAAGCGTTTCGTTGAAGAGCTTTTGGATGTCGACGGCCATGGTGGTTCTCCCTTATTTGCGCGCTGTGTAGGCGCGCTATGCACCGCGCGTCAAGCCCGCCGGGTTGCAAATCATTCGGGCGCGGAGGAGCGGGACCGCAAAGAGATTTTCGCAACGGCAATGGGGTGATCGACGCCGCGAAGGCGGGCCTGGCTCCGTTCGACAATGAGCGCCGGATCGAGAACGCCGGAAGCAATCGCGTGGTCGGCGAGGGAAGCTTCACAGACGATTTCACCGGCGCGCGCTTCACCTTGTAAACGGGCGGCGATGTTGGCTGTTTGGCCGAAATAATCGAGGACTCCGTTGGCTGTGACGGCAAAGCAAGGGCCACCGAATACACCTAGTTTTATGTGCGTGCGACTTCGTAAAGAGTCGTGCGCGCGAAACGCTTCAAACGCGTGAAGAGTGGCAATTGCGGCGGCAAGACCGTCAAGATCGTCGGAAAAAGCAGCCATCACGGCGTCGCCGATGGTTTTGACAAGTGCGCCGCGGTTTTTTTCGATGATGCTGAGAAGCACTTCAAAGTGGTCTTGAACAAGCTTGAATGCGGCGGCGTCTCCGGCGGCTGAATACAGAGCCGTGGAACCGGTGAGGTCGCTGAAGAAAAGCCCGACGCGGGAGACTTTGAGGGCGAGTCCGGGGCGAAGGACATCGGATGAAAATTGCCTTCGAAACCCGGGCATGGCGGTGACTTCACGGGCTGTGGCCGCGCCGCGTGAAAAGGTTGTTCGTTCGAGTTTGGCGTGACGCTCATCGGCGTGAGTGCTGGTGACGGCGATCGCTCCCGAGGGCGCGATCGCAAGCGTTTCTGCGCCAAAATCGGTGTCTTTCAGTTCGATGCGAAGGGGCGCTCCTGCGCGCACTTCAACGCGTTGTGCGGCGCCGCCGCGAACGAATAGGCGATACGGGCCGGGTTCGGCGGGCGCGATGACAGAAGATGTACCTTTGGCGGGCAGGATCACCTGCGCGACAACATGCGGCGTGCGCGCGGGACCGCCGATGCAATACGGGCCGGCATCCACTTCACGAACGGCGCGCGTGGGTGCAAACGTGGCCTCCACCGATTGATCGAGGTCGACATCAAAAGCGATGTCGCAGAGCTGGCAGGATGCGTGTTCACCGAGATCCGCAAGGGTGGGCAATTGGCTGGCTGCATTGCGGCAGCTTGGGCAAACCACCTCCCAACGGAGTTCGAGCATGCCGGCGGCAACGGCGGCGAGGCACGCGGCGAGAACATCGCGCCGCGCAAGGCTCCATTCGTCGGCGAGATCGAAAGGGCGAATTTGCGAGACCTGCGTATCGTCGGCGTTGCGAACGAAGTCTGCGATGCGACGGGCAAGCGCCGGCTCGATCGATGTTTCGAGCGAATGGCGCGCTCGAACAAGCGCATCTTCGTGGGCTGCTGTTTTGGTGCGCGCGCGCGGTGTTATGCCCGAAGCGAGTTGGGCATCAAACGCGATGATTTCTTTTTCCATGCGCTTGAGGCTTTGCGACGCGCGTACACGAAGAAACGGGGAGAGGATGCTCATTTTGGGAAGGAGCGAGAGCCGCAGCGAAACCCTTGTTTTTCGCTGCGGGGTTGTGTCGAGAAAAAAGGCCATTTCGATCCACGAAATGGGGCCCGATCGCATGCGGCGAAGGATCTTGAAGTGTTTGAGGTACACCCACTCAAACGGGCGTTCTTCGTACTCAACTCGAAAGCCGCCGAGTTCGGTGGTGACCAGAAAGCGCGCGGCGGACTTGTCGGAGTGAGGCACAAGATCGAGCTTGGCCAGTCCGATGGCGCGGTTGGTGCGGTCGGTGTCGGAGAGGAACGTCCAGATCGAAGCTAGATCGCTTTGACACTCGACCACGCGTTCGCTGACGACGATTTGCACTGCGCGCCCTCGCGAACACCACCTGTAGCACGATCGAACGCGCGTTTATTGAGAATGCTCAAGGCGGGGCGGGGCGCCTCAAAGTCGGCTGTTTGGGGAGGAAAGGGCGCTTCAGGATGCGGCGTGTTGGGCCTGAAGAGTACGCAAGATGGCATCAAGCCTTTCAACGACGGCTTGTTGTGCGGCCACTTGATTTGCTGCGTCGCGTTCCGTTTCAGCACGCGGCGGGTCAAACGCGCGGGCGGCGAGCGACGGGCCGACAGTCATGACGAACGAGGCGATGGCTTTGCCCGCCGGTGTTTTTGCGAACACTTGATCGTACCCGACGGACAGGCACGTGGTGATGAACGCGAGCGCATCCCACATGCTTTGTACCTTTGGGTTTTTTCCTTTTTCAGCCGCATAAAACAACACGGTACCGGCACCTACAATCGTTGCGACAGCGTCCATCGGGTCGCGCGTGCCGAAGTCGCGAAGTGTACTCTTCGCGTTTTGAAACGCGGCGATCAGCGCGTCGGGCGCCGGTTCACCGGGTTGCGACGACTGGCCGGCGCTCGGAGATGCGTACGCACCTTTGCGGGATGTGTACGCATCCCTGCTGGGAGCGTTGGCCAAGTTGCGGAGCAGCAAATCAAACATCGCGTGAATTGCCGCCTTGTCGAGATCGCGGGCCATGATCACTCTCCGCCGATCGGTACACCTTCAACGCGAACTTCGGGATCATTGGGGATCGGTTCAAGCGTTGTGTCTTGAACGCGCCGCGTGATCTCGGCGAGTTTGGTTTGCAGCTCGGGATCGGCGTCAACGACGGCTTTTACCTCGGCCGGCAAAGATCCAACGAAGGCGCGAACCTTGTCAGCAACCTTACCCGTGTCGACCTGCGCGAAGCTCAGCATTTCACGGAGAAGTGGGTACGCGGCGCCGGCTTCCATGATGGTTTTGAGAATGGGTGACGAGGCGCCGAACATGGAGCCGCCGTTCGACGAGCCGTCGCCGTTGGAAGCGCCGTTCATTCCACCCTGGAGTTGAAGCACTTTGATCTCGCTGATGGCCTTGGCGGGTTGCATGAGTTCATGCGTGACCGAGGGCAGCACTTCGAGCGCTTTGACGGCGATGTCGCGCATTAAGAACTTAGTGGAAACGGCGTTTTCAGCTTCAACCATCTTCTGTTTGGCCTCGGCTTCCGCGGCGCCTTTCTTTCGAAGAGCTTCGGCGAGAGCAATGGTGGCTTCAGCCTCCTGCTGGGCCGCCTTGGCACGTGCTTCAGCGGAGATGCGTACACGATCGGCTTCTGCTTGAGCTTGGATCTGCACCACCTTTGCGGTTGCCTGAGCCTGGAGTTCTTGCGAGCGGGCGACACCCTGCGCGCGCGCAATTTCACCTTCTGCTTGGGCCTTTTTCGCGGACGCTTCACCTTCGGCCTGGGCTTTGACCGCCGCGGCGGCGGTTTCAGCTTCAAGCTTCTTTTTGAAAGCCTCGCGTTCGGCGGCAATGCGCGACTGTTGAGCGGCTTCTTCGCTCTTGATGATCGCAATGCCTTTTTCACGGTTGGCTTTGGCCGTTTCTTCCACCGTGATGATCGCCTGCATGGCCTGTTGCTGTTCGGCTTCGGCCTGAGCTTTGAGTGCACCGGCGCGAGCCGCCTGCTCTTCACTTTGCGTAATGGCGATGTGCTTGCCGACGCGAGCCGTTTCAATCGCTTGTTGCTTCACGATCTCGGAAGCCTCAACGACTTTTTGTTTTTCGATGGTGGCGGCTTCGAGCGCTTTTTGGCGGTCGATTTCTGCGGCCTGCACCGTTTTTTCTTTTTCAATCATCGCGGCTTCGATCTCGCGCTGTTTGGCGATTTCAGCGGCTTGCTGCGCTTTTTCAGTGGCAATTTGCGCTTCGCGTTCTGCCTTGATGCGCTGGGCCTGCGCCACCGCAATGGCCTGCTCCTGCGAGATGCGCGCCTTTTCTACAGCCTGTTGTTTTTCAAACGCGGCAAGTTCGCGCGCCTGTTCTTGGATGTAGATCGCCTTTGCTGTCTCGGCGCTCTGAGTGGCTTTGTACTCTTGAACGCGACGCGTCTGATCGGCTTCGGCCTGCGCCTGATCTTGCTCCATGGTGAGCGAGCGTTTGCGCGCCTCGACGTTTTGGAGGTGAATCGCCAATTCTTTTTCGCGCTGGATCTGGTTGGTTTTCTCCGCGTTTGATTGAACGCTGTCGGTGATCGCGCGTAGACCTTCAGCATCGAATACATCGTGCGGATCGAGGTCTTTCACCGGAACCATGGCAAGCGCGGTGATCGAAACGTTCTCGAGCGTGAGGCCGTTTTTTGCGAGTTCTTCGGCGAGCGCAGCCTGAATGTGCTCGGCAAACTGTTTGCGTTGCGAGTGCAGCTCCATGAACGTTTGATTGGCTGCAACCGAGCGAAGTGCATCGGTGAGTTTGCCTTCAATCAGATCGCCGATGGCGTGTTCATCGAGGCTTCGATCGCCGAACGAACGAGCCGCCGCGAGCACGTCTTCTTTGACGGGTGCGACTTTGACGTACAGTTCTGTGGTGACGTTCGCCTTGATTTTGTCCTTGGTAACAAGGGCATTTTTGGCGCTTCGTTCCACACTGAGTTTGCTGGAGCGCAGTGAAACACGCATGAGCTGGTGCAGGATCGGGTAGACGAAAATGCCTTCTCCAATCGCCACCTGATTGCCGCCGGAACCGGTTCTGACGAGTGCCTCATCAGCGCCGGGGCGCCGATAAAACCGGGCAAAGGCGATCGCAACAACTGCGATCAGAAAGACGCCGACGAAGATCGCCAAAGCGATGACGGCGGCTTGCGGATTGTCATTGAAAAAACCCATCGACCCTTCTCCCGTTAGGAAAATGTCCTTTAAGAAAAGCCCCAATTGCTAAGCATCCCCCGCAAAGTCTCTGTGTTCCCCCACTGCTTGGCCGCATCAGCAACTCGGCCGGCCACTTGGTTTGAGAGAGGCGGCGCTTCTATGCCGATCTGTTCGCGTCGCCCACCTTTGGGGTGCCGACGCCGTCCTCCGCACCGCTTTCGTCGGGATCCGCCGGCGTTTTCACGCGTACGCGCGCGGTTGTCCCGACGCGGCGTTTGTTGGGCGGCGCGTCCACGTCGAGCGGCGCAACAAATAGGTGGTCGCGCTCGCGATCGTAGTCCACGAAGACCACTTCTCGCCCCTCGGAAACGCTGCTTTCACCGGGCATCACCCTGCAAATCACCCGATGGACGATCCCGCTTGAATCGGTGAGGCGAACTTCACCGAATTCATCGCTCACCTTTGACGAGATCACGACTGCGCTTTTGCCGATCAGATCGCGTCGGGAAACCGAAGTTTTGCCGGCCGCGGGAGCAAGGCGACCAAACACCTTTGAAACGAGGCGCGTGGCAACGTAGGCAAACACGGCGGCGATCGGAAACGAGATCGCGAGCGCCGATGTTGGCAGGGCTCGGGTTACCGAAAGGTACACCGTGTTTGCAGTGATACCGCCGAGCGCGAAACACACCGCAAAGGCCTGCCAAACGATGGAAAGGGGCATGGTGCCAAAGCCCATGCCTGTGAGAATTTCTTTGCCTGCGGCGGCGGCCGGGTGCGGCGCGGGGTGTCCATTTCCGTCGGCGTCCGCATCCGCATCAGCGTCACCGTCGGCGTCTGCATCCGCGTCGGCGTCAGCGCTGGCGTCCGCATCGGCGTTGGCGTCGGCATCGGCTTCGTGATCGCCGTCGCCGCCGTGGTCACCGGCAAGAAGACCGAGGAGCCCGGAAACCTGGAGGAGGACGAAGCTGACGGCTACGCCCAGCGCGACGACGAACGGAACGTTCGCCCAGGTCAGCAGTGAGGAAAGGAACGTCACCCTGCTTCGGCTCCGCCGCTCAAGTCACTGCGCTGTGGATCTCGGCGCGCAGCAGATTTCGCGGTGCGCGGAATCTCAAGCGCGCAACCCCTCCGGTCAACGCCGCAATCGGTATGCCGAAACCGATTTCAAATTCTTGTCGACGGCGCCAAAAGTCCGGCAGGACTTTTGACACGCGGCACTAAAGCAAATCAAACGGGTAGGCGCCGTCTTGATAAGCGCGCACGGCAACCGCTTTTCGAAGCTCATCGTCGTTTTTTTGGTAGTCCGACGCGTTTTGCCGAAGGCGCTTGTGAGCCATGGCGGTGAACACCGTGGTGAGGTCAATTTCGCGACGCGCGCCCTCTTCGCCGCGCTTTTCAATGGCGCGACTGGTGCGCGCGAGGCACGCCGCAATACCGAAGAGGTCAATGGCTTCGTCGGCGATGCGGCGTTGCGCAAACTGCATTTCAGCGATGTCGCGACCGTGTTTGCGAAGGAGCGCTTCAGTCTGAGAAGCCAACTCGCCTGCGTACTCTTCAAAGATCACGGCTTCACGCGAGAGGAGCGGGTGCGCACGCGTCGCTCGCTCGCGCCCCAACATCGATCGAGCTTTTCGCACGGCGAAGTCGCTCAGCAGGCCAAATCCCTTGATCGGCTCGCGCATGGCGCGCGCAACTTCAACCAGCGCTTTTCCGGGGCCGGCCATGCCCGAAAGGGCGATGAACGCGCGAAGGATCTCGTTCGTACCTTCAAAAATCAGGTTGATGCGCGCGTCGCGCAACATGCGCTCGTATGGGTAGTCCTGCATGTAGCCAATACCGGCCGCGATCTGGAGCGTTTCGTTGACGATGCTCCAGAGCGTTTCGGAGCCCATCACTTTGCAGATGGCGCTTTCAATTGAGTAGTCGGCCTTTGTGTCGACCATGCTCGCAGTGAGGTACGTCATTGATTCAAGCGCGTAGAGGCTCGCGAGCATGCCGGCGATCTTGTCTTTGATCATTCCGTAGTCGCCGATGCTGCGGCCGAACGCGCGTCGCTCTTGAACGCGTTCAATGGCCATTTTGACGAGCGTTTGGGACAGTCCGACACACCCGGCGGCGAGGCCCAATCGCCCGTTGTTGAGCACCTCCATTGCGACCTTGAAGCCTTTGCCCACTTCACCGATGACGTTTTCGCGGGGAACGACCACGTCCTCAAAAAAAATCTCGGTGGTGGAAGTGCCTCGAATTCCGAGTTTGTGTTCACTCGGACCGGAGGTAACTCCTTTGCCACGCTCCACAAAAAAGGCTGTGATCTTAGGTTTTTTGCCTTCTTCGGCAGGAGACGTGCGCGCAAAAACCGTGAAGATGTCGGCAAACCCGCCGTTGGTGATCCAGATCTTGGAGCCATTCAGGATGAACGATTGCCCATCGGGTGAAAGCTCGGCGTGGGTCTTGATCCCCGCGGCGTCGGAGCCGGCGCCGGGCTCTGTGAGGGCAAACGCCGCGACTTTTTCACCGGTTGCGAGAGCGGGTAAATAACGCTTTTTTTGGTCGGCCGTGCCGAACAGAAGAAGCGCTTTGAGGCCGATGGATTGATGCGCGCCGAGCGTTACTGCAACCGACGTATCGCGACCGGCAACCTCCTGCATGACGCGTAGGTACGAATGGGTGGAGAGCCCTACGCCGCCGTGTTCCTGCGGGATTTGTAGGCCGAACAGCCCAAGTTCTTTTAGCCCCGTGAGTACACTTTCGTCGATCCGATGTTCTTGATCGATCTTTTTTGAATCGACGTTGGTGTTGAAAAAGCGGCGCACCGTGTCGAGCATTACGCCCACGTTTTCGCGCTCTTCCTTGGGTGTTTCAGGAAACGGAAAGATCATGTCCTCGGCGATCACGCCGTGGAACAACGCTTTCATGAAGCTCTGCTCAAGGGTCGCGGGCATGTTTTCTACCTATCAACAACCGGGTCCGCGTGCGCGCTGAAATGCCTATTTGGGGCGAGCCGGCGAGTCATCATCAGGCGGCGCGCTTCCCGCGATGTCGATCGTTTTGAGATCGCCGAGATCGCGCGTCACAAGTTCACCTTCACGGACGGTGGCAAGTTCAGCTTCACGCGGAGGTGCGGTTTCAACCTGCGACTCGCCTTCTTTGAGCGTTGTTCCAAGCACGTTTTTGGAGGCGCGCGTTCTGGTCTTGGTGGGTTGCTCTTGAGCTGGAAGGGTTGGCCGGCTCGACGAGGTGTCGCCCTTCGCCGCGGGAATGGGAGATGTTGTTCCGTTTCGACCGCGCTGCGTGGGCGCCACTGCAGACGGAGGCGGCGTTGCGGTGGCTTCTCGCTGCCATGGGTACTTCACGCGCCCGTGGTACATGTTCACGAGGGTTGAGGCCATGCGACTTGTCATCACGCGCAGGTCTTCAATGGTGAGCCCGGACTCATCGAGTTGACCGGCCTGAAGCTTGGTGAAAATGACGCGCTGGATCATTTCTTCAAACTTCTTTTGTTCAGGCGGATTGATGGTGCGGCTGGCAGCTTCGATTGAATCGACGAGCATGAGGATCGCCGTCTCTTTGGTCTGCGGCTTCATCCCCGGATAACGGAAGTGGTCCTCTCCCAACTCTTTGGGATTTCCTTGTTCTTTGCACTTATGCCAGAAGTACTCAACGAGCTGCGTGCCGTGGTGTGTGTACGCAAACTCAACAATCGGCTCGGGGATCTTGCCTTCACGCAGGATCTTGGTGCCCATCACCACGTGCGCCATGATCGCGTCGGCCGAAACGTCGGGCTCCAGTTCTTCGTGGGGAGAGCGCTCGCCGGCAGTTAGATTTTCGATGAAATACTTGGGCTGAACGGTTTTTCCGAGGTCGTGATAATAGGCGCCCACCCGCGTCAACAACGCATCGGCGTGGATCGCGGCGGCGGATGCCTCGGCGAGGTTTGCCATTGCGCGGGCGTGCTCCCAACTGCCGGGTGCTTCGGCTGCCATTTTTTTGAGAAGCGGTTGTTCGAGATCGGTGAGGTCGAGGAGCTTTTCGCGCGACACATGACCCATCACGCGTTCCGCCGGATCGCGAAACACGCGCGCCAACACGCCGGCACCGAGGCCACCGCCGATGCACGCGAGCACATACGATCCAAGGCCTTTTGAGAAATCTCCCGCGAGATCAAAGCGGCCTTCAAACATTGTCGTGAGTGCGATGAACGCCGCGGCGCCGGCAAGTCCGGCAAGTCCGCCCGCCATGATCATTTGCTGGCGAGGATGACGTCGATTGAAAAAGAGGAGCGTCGCTGCGATCCCGCGTGCCAAGAGTACACAAAGCAGCATCAGGTCAAAGCGAAGGAGCGACGCGGCAACGAACGCCACTGCTACTTCGATCAGAAACGCCGTGCGTCGATCAAATACGAGCGCAACCCACAGAGGCAATGCCGCCATGGGCACCCAAAATTCTGGGAGTGCCGTGAAGAGCAGGAGCAGTTTTGCAAACACCAACGAGAAAAAAACGAGCGCCAGAATGCCCGCCTGCGTTCGAAAGAGGCGCGCGCGACTCTGACCAAAGCGCCGCAGATAAGCGGTGAGCATCAGACAGACGAAAACGTTGATCGTGAACGTGCTGAGGAGCCGACCAATACTCGGCGGCCGACGCAGCGATTCAAAAGCAATGACGGCTCGGTGATCGTCGCTCGACTCGCGAAGCACTGTGCCCCGCGGCACAACAATGCGGATGTGGTCGTAGATCACGCGGGACGTGTCACCGCGATCTCGAATGATGCGGGGACCGTAGGGAACGAGGATTGTGACGGGCGCGGGCGCGCCGAGGTGCGGCGCGAGCCAACCAATGTACAGGTCGCCCACCGCCACCGCGGTGAACAGGACGCCGGCAATGATGCTCATCACCAGGCCTGCCACCGCACCTGCTCGTATCCGGGTGCGCAGCATCGTGGGCTTCGAGCGCACCGTATCAGGATCCGCGGAGCGGATGAAAATCCCCCGAATCCGCTGCGACTTGATGCGAATCCCGCGCCGACGTTGGCGATGGGCAGAAGATGGCGACAAAATTGAATGAAAATCGTTACGTTCCGGGGATTTGTTGTTTTGCGGCTTAGATTTTGCTAGCTCCGAGGGATGTCGGCTCTGCGCGCACTCATCAATGATTCCGGTGCGCGCGTGCTTGTGATGGGGGTGCTCAATCGCACACCCGATTCATTCTCCGACGGCGGTGCGTACACAACGGATGAGGCCGCGATTGAACGCGCCAAGCAGATGATCGGTGAAGGTGCCGACATCATCGACATCGGTGCCGAATCGACGCGACCGGGTTCGCAAACCGTTTCAGATGGTGAGCAAATCGCTCGATTGGGAACGGTCGTCGCGTCGGTCGCGACGCTGAACACGTTGGTGTCCATCGACACGACCTCGCCGGCCGTTGCGGAACACGCGCTGATGCAGGGCGCAACGATCGTGAACTGCGTCGACCCGACTCAGGCATCGGTGCTCGGTGCTCTTTGCAAGCGCTACGGAGCGGCCCTCATCTTGATGCACTGCCGCGGGTCGATGTCGAAAATGCGTGGGTTTTCGAGCACCCCCGACGATGCGTACACAAATGTCGTTGAAGAAGTAATCGCCGAACTGCAGGGCGCCGCGCAACGAGCCATGGCATCGGGACTTGCGCGGGAGAATATCGTGCTCGATCCGGGCTTTGGGTTTGCCAAAAACGCAACCCACTCCCTGGAGCTTCTCGGCGGGCTTGGCAAATTGTGTACACTTGATTTTCCGGTGCTATCCGGCCCAAGTAGAAAGTCTTTTATTGCGCATGCGGCTCGATTGGGAGCGGGGCCGCAGGCAGTAACTTCCGTGCTTGCGCCGGCAACAGAACGCCTCGGCGGAACGATCGCCGCGCTGATTGCGAGCGTCGCGGCGGGAGTGAAATTGGTTCGGGTTCACGACGTGCGAGAGGCCAGGCAGGCGCTTGATGTGTGGACCGCGATCGAGAGCGCCCGCACGGGACAACGAGCATCGGTGGGTCGGCTCCCACTGAAAGAGCAGGTGCCGAATGCTTGAAGGCCTGCTCCGACTGGTGTCGTGGCGACAGCCGACGGTGATGTTGCGCGACGCCTTTGATGTCGCACTTGTGGCGTTCGTGATCTACCGCGCGCTTCTTGTTGTGCGCGGAACGCGTGCCATGCAAATGGCCGCGGGGCTCGCGATCGTTTTTTTAATTTACCTTGGATCCAAGGTTTTTGGCCTTGCCACATTGCACAACCTTCTGTCGTGGCTGCTCTCGTCGGTGGTGCTTTTGGTGGTGGTGATTTTTCAGAACGACATTCGACGCGCACTCATTCGCATGGGTGGGCGGGCGTTTTTTTCCTCGGCCCGCGAGCGCGAAACGCGTGTGATCGATGAGGTTGTCGCCGCTGCAACGGAGCTTGCTCGCCACCGCATGGGCGCTCTCATCGCGTTTGAGCAGGACGCAAACATTCTTGAATTTACGAAGAGCGAAGGGATTGTTCTCGATGCAGCGGTCACGCGAGAACTGCTGGTGAGCCTTTTCGTGCCGGAGTCGGTGAACAAGTTGCACGACGGGGCAGTTCTCATTCGCGATCTGAAGGCTGCGCGGGCCGGCGTTTTTTTTCCCATGCCTGAAACAAAGATTTTGGATCACGCGCTCGGTTCGAGGCATCGCGCCGCCCTTGGGATCACAGAAGAAACCGACGCGGTTGTGGTGGTTGTGAGCGAAGAGCGCGGCACGATCAGCTTCTGCTTTTCGGGCAATATCGTGCAAAATCTCGATGCTGAATCGCTTCGCAGCGCGCTTTTGGGGCTTTTGGGCAGACCCAATCGCAAAGCAAAAACGCCTGCAAAACAAGGCAAAATTGATTCTCTTGCGTCTGTCGTAGCGCCGCGGGGTACTCCGTCGACACCGCGGCCCACTCCACCGCCCGTCGAGCCGAAAAGTGACGGTCGTTCGATCGCTCCCAAAGCTCTGCCGGGCACAATCCGAGCGCCCGAACCGCGCGCCGCCGACTCTGACAGGCCGCCTCCTTCACCGGCGGAACCGCGAACGAGGCTCGATTCGGTGCCACCGTCCGCAACGAGTACACCTTTGCCAATGAGCGAAAGTGTCGTGCTGCGGAGTGAAAGCCGGTTGATGCCGCCCGCGCGTTCAACCTTTTTGTCGGTGAACACTGAAATAGACGACAGTCCCACGGGAGACGAGCCATGAGCGTCGGCGGCAGAGTGCGCGATCGGCTCAAAGGCCTCATCGTCGACAACTTTTGGTTAAAGCTTTTTTCGCTGGTCTGCTCGCTCGGACTTTACGCATTTATTCACGGAGCGGAGAGCGCGCAGCGCACGGTTGAAGTGGATGTTGTGGTGTTGCCGGCGCCGCCGGACCGCCAACTTTTGTCGCAACTGCCCACGCAGGTTGCGGTGATTTTGCAGGGTCCGCGTACACAGCTCGACGCGTTGAGGCGTGACGCCATCGGCTCGCTTCAGATTGATCTTCGGAGTGGACGCGGAAGCCAAATCAATTTGGATGCGGGCACGTTGACGCTGCCAACGGGTGTGCGCGTTTCCGAGATGTACCCATCTTCGGTGGAAACACGCTGGGACGATATTGTTCAAAAAGAGGTTCAAATCCAGGTTTCTCGCACGGGTGAACCCGCGCCCGGCCTCATGGTGAAGGGCGTTGTGTTGGTGGAGCCGGTGCAAGTGACCGCGCGTGGACCGCGATCGATGTTGAACGTGATGCAGCTCGTTCGCACTGTACCGTTTGATGTGAGCGGCTTGGCCGAAGGTGTACACAAGCGGCAACTCGCTTTAGATCGACCGCCGTCGCTCGTTTCGTACGAGTCGGATACGGCTGTTGCCACGGTGGAAATCGCGCGGGCGCTTGTGAGCCGTGAGCTGTCAAAGCTGCCGGTTCAGGTGGTGGGTGTTCTTCGCGCAACGGTGCGGCCGGCCACGGTCACGGTGAAACTCAAGGGCACCGCCGAAGACTTGCAGGCGGTGGACCCCGAGGCGCTGGTAGTTCGCGTTGAACCGAAGGCCGCGGGCCTCGACATTACCAAGCCCGGCAACGCTTATTTGCAGGTGTTGGTAGATTTGCCGAAGGTGACGAGCGTGGAGATCGTCCCTGAAAAAGTGTACGTGCAGTGGTAGCTCGGCAACCGATGCGTACACAATTGTGTACACATTGTTCACTCGTCAAAAATGTGTCCTCATTGCAAGGTTCACTTTGACGGGACTTTGAGTTCACCGCGTTTGATTCGATCGGCCAGGGCCGAAACTTGCGCGCGAACGTCGTCGCTGATCGCGTCGGCGTGGGGGCCTTGGCTCACATATCCAACGCCGTCATCGGCGAGGCCGAACGATCTCAGTCCACCTTGAAAACGGCCTTCTCCAACGGCTTTTACCGTTTCAAAAACCGCCACGTCGCCTCGCTTGATCATGCTTGTGATCACGGTGCCGGGCATTTCTTCGTATTGGTCAGAATCGACGCCGATCGCTTTGGCTCCCATGTCACGCGAGGCTTCAAAAACGCCGTGACCGGTGGTGCCCGACGCGTGATAGAGCACGTCTGCCCCTTGCGAAATCTGCGAAACAGCGAGGGCTTTCCCCTTTACAGGGTCTCGAAACGCTTCAGGCGTTGTGCCCGCATACGCCGAGTGCACCTCACACGTTGGGCAGACCGCCAGAACTCCGGCGCGGTATCCCGCTTCAAACTTGTGGATGAGCGGAATGTCCATGCCGCCGACGAAGCCCACATGGTTTTTCTTTGTTGTGAGGCCCGCGACGGCGCCCACCAAGAAACTGCCTTCTTCTTCGCGAAATGTGAGGCCCGAAACGTTGGGCGGAATAGCCCCGTCCATGGGGGGCGCGTAGTCGATACACGCAAAACGCGTTTGTGGAAAAGCGCGGGCAACCACGTTTACGTCGGTGGAGAAAATGAATCCCACGCCGATCACAAGATCGAAACCGCGCGCGGCAAATAGGCGCATTGCAGCTTCTCGATCTTCGGCACCCGTTGGTTCAAGCAGCTCCACTTGCACGCCCAACTCGGCGGCGGCGCGGGCAACTCCTTCATAGGCCGCGTCGTTAAAGCTTTTGTCGCCGCGACCCCCAACATCGAAAACCAGCCCAACGCGGACATTTTGATGTGGGCCGTGAGGGACGACCTCGTGGCTTCGGGCTGGCAAAAGCGCTGTCAGTGCGGCGACTGCCGAGGTGGCGACCGCAAAAATGGTGAGCTTGGATGCACGGGCCATGAGTTGTTTCGCAACGCGCCTGAGAACCGTTGCAAAACGAGTGTACACTCAACGAGTGCGGCGCGCGGGTTTCGTGATTGCGGTGAGTTTGTCGGGGTTCGGCTGCTCGATTTTTCAAGCCTCTTCCGGCACGGGAAGCGCCGTGCCGAATGCCGCTCCCAACTCGACAACAGCGGCGGATCCGCCGGGTTCAATCACGATCGACCGCGTCGTGGTTCGTTGGTATTCGCCCGAGACGGGTGGCGCGGGCAAACCGCAGTTTGTGCTTGCGCGCGAACTGGCGTTTGAGGCTCGGCTTGAAGCGCTGGCCGACCCCGATCCCGACCGCGCTGTGTACCGAGATCGACACGTGCGGGCAGCGTTGGATCGGCACATTGCCGAGACGCTGCTCGCCGGCTTGGAGACGTTTCCAAAGAGGGAGCCGGGTGAAGTGGCAACGCGAGCCGAAAGCGCACGCGCGATGTTGGAGCAGCGGGTTGGAGGACGGGACAAGCTGCTCGCCGCGGCGCTTGCCGAAGGAATCAGCTCGGATGAACTCGACGCGCTGCTGCGTCGGCAGGCCAGAGCGAGCATTTATTTGGATCGGATGATCGCGCCGATGCTCGAACCCAATGATGTGGATCTGCTTTCGCTGTATCGCAGCGGCATGACGCCGTTTGCGGGAGACGATCGCGATTTTGAGAAGGTGCGAGACAAACTCAAACGTTGGTATGTGTCGGGCAGGCTTTCACAGGCGTTGGATGCGTACTTTCAGAACGCGAGGCAACGCGTGACCATTGTGGCAATCAAAACGACCGACGCGGCGGCCGGCAAATAAGCGTACACAAATGAGTACACAAAATTCCGGGCGGCCCAATGCTCGCACTCGATCGTGTACACAAATGAGTACACATTGAGCCGCTGGGCGCCGATTCGGTAGATGTGGAAGATTTTCGACAATCGCAACGTGCCCAATCGGGCAAAACGCTCTATTTGGCGTCGTTGCAGTCAACAAACCCTTTTGTTACGCCCGCGGCCTCCTGCTGGGTGAAGGCTTCACCGAGCACCGGCGGGTTCCACACGCCGTCTTTGTATTGGAAGATCACATCGTCTTCAGAGCCCGGCACTTTCATGTGAATGGAGCGGGGAAGAGGTGAATCACAGGGCCCTCCGGTGGGCGGCACGTCGGGTTCGATACCGTCCTCGTCAACGCGCGGGGGCGCGGTTTTGGCCGCTTCGTGGTTTGAAAGTTCAGCGTGATAGAGATCGACGCCCATTTGGGCGACGCGCACGTCCGTGACGAGCACGCGCTGCTCGGACCACGGTTTATCGATGTCCGAAGGCAACACTTTAATGTGTACCTCTTCGAGTGCGCTGTGTTTGCTGTTGATGAGGAGTTTGTAAAAACCTCCCTCGTCCCACGCGATATTCGCTTGATCGGCTGTGTGCGTTAGAACGGGCGCTTCACCTCGCAGAAGGGACACAAGCGCGTGGCCCGGCACCGGCACCTGCGTCATTCGAGCCAGGTTGCATGCCTTGGGGGGGCCGAACAAAAATTGCTTATTTTTGATATCGAGCAGGCGAAATTCTTTGCCGTCGCTGGTGAGCAGAAACAGCGTGGGACCAAAGGGGCTCACCACTTCAAAACGCACGCGATCGGGGTTTTGAGCGAGAAGAAATAGGTCGCCGCGAATGCGCCCCTGCTTGGACAAGTGGTCGATTTTCGCTTGGCCCTGCACGCCGTTGACGCACGCATAGGTTGCCTTCATGCGAGCGAGCGCATCGTCGGCGGTGGGAAACTGCGATTTGGGTGCGGTGGACGGACAGCCGACGTTGCCAAATCCGGCAGCGGCAACCAACAACGCGGCAAGACGAGAGCGACCGGCGATCATGTTGATGGTCGCTTAACGTAGAGAGCGCGGCGGCGCTACGTTGTTTCGGGCGGACTGTGGGGAAGCAAGGGCGCATCGCACTGTCGCGACGCGCCCAACGCAGGGTGGATCAAGATGCGCGAAGCGCTTCGAGCAAATCCACGTCGGGAATAGCGATGGGCAAACGCGCGCGCAGCACCGCAACGTCGTGCTCTTCGCAGAGGCGCGCAACGCCCATGCCGTCGAAGATCTGGATGGGTGCGGCGCCGGTAACCGACGCTTCTTCGCGCGCACCGGAGAGAGCCTGTCCGGCGCTCAAGATCCACCCGGCAGTGGCGGGGCCGTAATGATGCAGAGCGCCGCGCAACTCGGTGACGCGCTCGCGTCCGATCTCGCGCCCGTCGCGTCGAATCACGACGGCAACGCGAATGTCGTCGCCGAGCGTGCGGAGCGATCCGGCAAAGTGCGATTCACCGCCGGGTGCGCCCGCGCGTCGAACGGCACGGAGCTGTGTGATGCCCGCGCGCTCCAGAGCCAAAACGCAGATCTCAATAAACGCGTGGCCGGGCAGTTCACCGAGCTTGCGTGCAAACGCGCGGCGAGCCGCGTCGCGGTACCGCTCGACAGCTGCGAGTGCATCTTGCTCGTAACGAGCGAGATCCGATGACAGGAGCCAATCGGTGAGGGCTACGCGACCGCCCGCAAAGCGGAATCGCTGGCGTTGACCGGCGGCGGCTCGGCGCGCGTTGTCGGCGCGAATGGCGGCGGCGATCTGCGACTGAACGAGCTGCACATCACCTTGAAGACGACCGCGGCGTTGGGCGGCTTCTGCAATTTGCCGAAGCGAGACGGCGCCCGCGTTTCGATCGAACGTGGCGAGCAACGCGGCGACCGCGTCGGCCAGATCTTTTCCGGCGAGATCGTCGAGCGCGTGAACATCGCCGCCGGTGAGGTCAATGATCTGCGGACCCCGGTAGCCGGCATCGCCCATCGACATGTCGCGACCCATGTCGCGATCGCGGCCCATGTCGCGACCCATGTCGCGATCGCGACCCATATCGCGATCGCGGCCCATGTCGCGGCCCATGTCACGACCCATGTCGCGGTCGCGACCCATATCGCGGCCCATGTCACGACCCATGTCGCGGTCGCGACCCATATCGCGGCCCATGTCACGACCCATGTCGCGGCTTGGTTCGCGAGCGCCGTTTCGCTCAAACACAGGGGTTGCGGTGTACGAAGGCAAGCTTCCCTGCGGCGTCGCGGGGCCTTCCGCTGTGCGTCCGCGGCGACGGCGGCGGCGACGGCGACGACCGTCCCCGAGGTCACCCATTCCGGGCAGCGTGCGATCGTCGGTCGCCCCCAAGATCGGCTGATCGTCGTCCTCTTCTTCGTCGAACATTTCGGCGGCGCCGGCAGCGGCTTCGGCGCGCATGATGTCGTCGGGACCGGCGGGTTCGGCGCTTTCGTCCTCTTCTTCTTCGAGAATTGGGCGCGAGGGCCGCGGCGCCGAAGGGGTTGCGGCCGGAATGGCCTGTGCTTCGGGCTCGGAAGGCGGCGGTTCGGACGCAGGTTGCACGGCCGGGGCAGCTTCGGCGAGCACCGGCGCATCGTCGGCTTCGTCGGCCGCGGTTTCTTCAACAACGGGTTCGTCGGCTTCGACCTCGGGTGCGGCGTCGACATCCGCCGCCTCGGCCTCGGGGGGTGCCGCTTCGTCCTCCTCAGCTGCGGGCCGATCATCGTCGGCTTTGCCGCGCTTTCGTTTGCCCTCGGCCCCCGCGCGAAGGGTTTTTTCGTCCCACTCACGAAGTGCAAAAACCCCGGGCTTCACCCGCACAAGCGGGTTTTCGGGGGTGTCTTTCTTTAACATCGCCGCGAGGCGCGCCCCCATTGTCACCTCGGGGCTTTTTCCAACGTGCGACAGAAGGTTCTTCTCAATCGCGATGTCGGTGATCTCTTTATAGTGAAGCGGTCGGCCAACGAGGCGCAAGACCTCTGCCGCAGCGTCCGTAAACGTCATGATGTCTGTCTATTCCTTCGCGCGCCGACCGAGTCGTCACGCGTCCCTCTCGCGCCGGGCTTTCGCTCTGAAAAGCGGAAGTCACAGGCCGGGGCCCATTTACCCCGCCGCAGCCGGGAAGCGCTCATCGCTCCCACTCAGCCGCAGGCGCTCTTTATCGTACTTGGCGCTAGCACGTGAATTTTGAGAGGTCAAGGAACGGCACGGCAAAACATGCGCCCGAAACGCAGTTGGGCGCGGGTTGTCACTTCGCGGCGAAGAGAGCCCGCGACGAGGGGGAAAACTCGGCAGAGCGGTTGATTGTGCGCCGGGCTGGAGGCGTCGGGTCAGGGTGGCTCGCCGAAATGTACACATGCAAGCAAGCTGAAAAGCGGACGATGCGCTCCCTGTTCGGCCCATTGTGTACACAATAGAAACGATCTGTTTGATTGTCGAATCAACCGATCACCGCTCTCAGCCGTGTACCCAAACCAACGTACCGCCCTCGGCGTTTACCGCTCCGTGCCATTCAGGGGGGACCACCGGGTCGGTCCACTCGAAGATCCATGCGGCATCGGCGGGCGCGAGGTTGACGCAGCCGTGGCTGCGGGGTTTGCCAAATTCGTCGTGCCAGAAGGCTCCGTGCAATGCGTACCCTTCGTGAAAGTACTGAATGAAAGGCACGTCGTGCAGCTCGTACGAGTCTTCGCCTTGTGTACCATCCATGGTGCCGGAAACGTGTTTGGCGCGAATATAAAAGGTGCCGCGCACGGTGGCCGTGGTTGATTCAGGATCGGCCATGCCGCCGCGGCCCGATGAAATGAGTGTTCCAAACGCGGCGCGTTTGCCTTCCCAAGCGACGAGAAGTTGTTTTTTGATCGACACGTCGATCCATTTTTTTCCAGATGCGGCGTAACCCGCTGGGTCGTCGCGACGTTCGGCAAAAACAAGCGTATCTGCGGCAATCCAAGAGCCTTCTGTGGTTTCGAGAAGGCCGCCTGTGTGTCCGTTGTGACGCCCGGTGAGAACAAATCCGCTGCGCGGTGCGGCCACGCCGTCGTCCACAAATTGGCCGTTTACGCGTTTCATTTTGGCGGCGCCGCTTCTGGGGACGAGCGCGGGTACATATGCGAGTTCGGGCGCGAAGTTTTTTCACCGTTGGGCGCGAGCATTTCGTCGGTGGCTCGGGGCACAACAACGCCTACAAACGCCGACGGTTTTGCAACTTTTGTGCGATCGAGGGGAAGCAGATCCAACTCGGTTGTGAGGCCAAATCGGCGACCGGTCCATTCAAACGATGTGATGAGTCCAAACGCCGACGACTCTTTGGCGCGGCCTGCATGGCCCGAACCGAAGTGGAGTTTTTCATCGGCGCCGTAGGGTTTTGGCAGCTCGCGTCCTTGGGCCAAAAACTCGGGCACTTCGTCCAAGGGTACACTTAGCAGCCGGCGTTCGTGCATCTTCGCGTGCGCTGCAACGCCGCCGCCTTCGGCGTGGTCCTGCTCTTTTCGCGACGGAAGACGAAAGTACAAATGCGGCGGAGGTGCGCCCGCAAAAACATATTGGTAGGGCACCGGGCCTTTTCGATTGGGTCCGCGCACAGCTGCCAGCGCCACTTGGTGATCGAGCGAGAGGGATGCGCCTTTGCCAACGCACACGTAGCCGCGCGGAACAATTCGATACCAACCGCCCGCGCAATTGGTTGTGCCGGCCGATGCGTGAGCGCGGTCAACAATCGCTCCGGCTCTCAGATAGCCGAGTTTGGCGGTGCGATCGTCGGGCCCAACATAGATCCACGTGCGCATCGCAATGCTCGCGATCTTGGCGCCGTGGCCGGGTTCGTGAGCGTCGTCGGAAGTGGGCTCCGTGGGAGGCGGCGGCGCATCGTCGGGGAGCTTCAACCCAAGCGAAACGGCTTGATCGATCGCTCGGCCGGGCGGATCTTCGGCCGCACCGCAACCCACCGCAAAGGCTGCGAAGCCCAAGATGAGAAGCGATGTGCGGGACGCCTGGCCCACGGCGCCGAACGATTAGCACTACTTTCGAAAAGACGACGGATTCATCGAGTGCGGTCCGGCGGCTTAAAAATAAGGGGCAGTCGTACTAGGCTGCACCGCCCATGGGTCAAAGCGTCGTCGATGCGTTTCTTCGCGGGCGCCTCACGGCGTGGGCGGCGTTTTTGGTGGCGGTTTTTGTTGTCGCGGTGGCGGTGACAGCGCTGCGACGTGAACGCGCGTCGGCGTTTCGCGTGCTTGTGATGGCTGCGGCGGTGAGCGTGCTGTCGATCGCGGGGCTTTTGGCTGCAACGGCGCTGCGATTTCCGCGGATCACTTGGCGGCGTGTCGATCCACCTGCGTTTGCACAAGCGAGCGGCACTTCGTGGCGAACGTTGCGCGCGCCTTCCACGGCGGTGCTTGCCGACGGGGCGCCCGAAGTTGGACTGGCGGGTGTGGAGGCCGGAGGCCGTATTCGGTTGTTTGGCCTTTTCAGCGGGGCGCCGTTGTCGGGGTACACCGATGCGCAAAATATCCCTGCGATGCCCGGTGAGCCGCGCATCTGTCACGTCGAAGCGGAGGAGTGCCGCGCGTGGCCAAAAGACTGGCCAGCACCGGCACCTGCGTCGTCGGGGAGTGAGTTTCTGTGGAGCCGCGAAATGTCGGCGCGCGCGCTCGCCTACGACGTCGAAACGGGCTTGATGCTTCACCACGTGGAAGGGCTTCGTTCGTCGGACGGAGCGCTTGCAATGGCGGGGAGTTCAATGGGCTCGTCGGCCAAATTCAACGAGCGAATCAGCGACACATGGGCGCTGCAACAGTTGGGGAAGTTCAGCAATGAGCCTTCACGCGAGGGTTCAACAGCGCTGTTTATTGTGCGGCGTATTGCCAATGGTCGCGTGGATGCGGCGCGAGTGGTTGCCACGCCCGCGGGGGACGGTTTCACGTTCAGTTTTGAGCGGGCGACGGTGGCTCTCGGTTGGGCGCCGACTGTGTACGCATGGTTTTCGCGGCCGATTTTGTTGGTTTTGACCCTGTGGTTTCCGCTGATGAGTATGGCTTTTCAGGCGGCGCCGGTGTGGTGGGCGTCGAGGCGCCGCAAGCGAATTGCAGAAGGTGAGCCGCTCTCTGAAATGCCTTTGACTGAAGCTGAAGCTCGAACGCGCAGTCGCTTGTTGGTGGCCCAAAAACTCCACGGGCCAACGTTGCTGGCGTTGGGATTGTGCGTGGCCGCTCCGGCGTCGCTGGCGGTGATTGCGATAATTGCGGGGCGGTAGATCGGATTACAGCGCGCGGCGCATGCGTACACAAATGCGTACACATGCGCCGGAGGTTGCCATCAGGGGCAAGTCCCACCCGCGGGGCAGGTAACGTCGCCGGTGCATGCGTGCAATGCGTTGGGGATGCAGGGTTCCCCGGTTCCAACAAGGCAGATGTTGTTCGCTGGACAATCGGCAGTTCCGGGCGCGCAGACGTTCAGCAGTCCGGTGCCGCAAGGCGCTCCGCCGGGCCCTTCCCCACAGCCGAAGTTACCGTTGCAGTCGGGAGTGGATGCGCTGCACTGATTGTCGGGATCCAAACCCGCGGCGTAGGGCGAACAGATGCCTTCGGAACCCGGAATTGCGCACGAACCGCACGTCGCGGTGCACGACGTATTGCAGCAAACGTTGTCGACACAGTGCGTGCTCGAACACTCGCCGAGGATGCCCATACAAACCTCGCCGTCCGCCAGTGGCGTACACATGCCGCTCCCGTTGCACGCGGAGTTGCCGGGACAGTTGTCGTCGGGGTCTTGGTCGTTTGGAACGTTGGTGCACGTACCGATGCTGCCCGATAGGTCACACGCCATGCAGTTGCCCGTGCACGTGGTGTTGCAGCACACGCCGTCCACGCAGTTGCCGCTGATGCACTCCGAATTGAGCGTACACGTGGCTCCGTTTGCCGCTTCGCAAGCGCCCGCACCGTTGCACTCACCGCCCGCGCATTCGGCCGCTGGATCGGTGTTGACCGGAACGTTGGAACACGTTCCAACACTTCCGGCGACGTTGCAGGCCAGGCAAGTGCTACCGCACGCCGAGTTACAGCAAACGCCGTCCACACAGTTCGTGCTCGAACATTCGCCGAGGATGTTCATGCAGGCGGCTCCGTTTGCGAGCGGTGCGCATGCGGCCGAGCCGTTGCAGCTGGAGTTGCCGGGGCATTCGTTATCGATGTCCTGCGCGTTTGGAACGTTGGTGCACGTTCCAACGTTGCCTGTCACATCGCACGCCATGCATGTGCCGGTGCAGGTGGTGTTGCAGCACACGCCATCGACGCAGTTGCCGCTTTGGCACTGACTTCCGGCACTACACGTTGCGCCGTTTGCCGCTTCACAAGCTCCGGCACCGTTGCACTCGGTGGCGCATTCCATGTCGGGGTCGGCGTTGGCGGCGACATTGGTGCACGTTCCAACGGAACCGGTCAGGTTGCACGCCTGACAGGTTCCACCGCAGACGGCATTGCAACACACACCGTCGACGCAGTTGCCGCTGATGCATTGCGATCCAAGTGTACACGTTGTTCCGTTGCCGACTTCACACGCGCCGGTTCCGTTGCACTCACCCCCGGCGCACTCATTGGCTGGGTCTGTGTTGGTTGGAACGTTGGAACACGTTCCCCCGTTGCCCGCCACGTTGCATGCCTTGCACGGCCCCGTGCACGTTGATTCGCAACACACGCCGTCGGTGCAGAAGCCGCTGATGCATTGGGTGGCGAGTGTACACGTGGCACCGTCGGCCGCTTCACACGCTCCGGCACCGTTGCAATCACCGCCTGCACATTCGTTGGCCGGATCGGCGTTGGAGGGAACGCTTGTGCACGTTCCAAACGAACCTGTCACGTTGCACGCCTGACAAGTTCCGCCGCACGTGGTGTTGCAGCAATAACCGTCGATGCAGTTGCCGCTGATGCATTGACTCCCAAGTGTACAGCTCTGTCCGTTTGCCACTTCACATGCGCCGGCGCCGTTGCAATCACCGCCGGCGCATTCCGTCGCGGGATCCGTGTTGCCGGGAACGTTGGAACACGTGCCCACGCTGCCCGCCACGTTGCACGCTTTGCAAGTGCCCGGGCACGCCGTGTCGCAGCAAACGCCGTCGGCGCAGAAGCCGCTTTGGCACTGCGTATTCACTGTGCACGCCGCACCGTTCGCAACTTCGCAGGCGCCGGAACCGTTGCAATCACCTCCGGCGCACTCGTTGGCCGGATCGCCGTTGGAAGGGATGTTGGAGCACGTGCCCATCGATCCCGCGTTGTTGCACGCCTGACAGGTGGCCGTGCACGTCGAGTTGCAGCAAACGCCGTCGACGCAGTTGTTGCTTTGGCACTCGCTCGCAAGTGTACACGCCGTACCCAGCGGAAGCAGGCTGCCGCACGTGGAAGCGCCGCTGCAATTGACAGCACCGGGGCACTCGTTCGCGGGGTCTGTACCCACCGGGATAGGTGTACACGTGCCGGGATTGGAGTTGCACACCTGACACACGCCGTTGCATGCGGTGCCGCAACAAAAACCGTCAACGCAAAACGTGGACAGACACTCGCCCGGGATAGAACACGAAATGCCGTTCGGCGATTTGCAGGCAGCTGCGCCGCTCGTTCCGTCACACACTTTGGGCGCGGGGCAGTCGGTTCCCGCTCCGGTTCCAACGAGGGCAACGCCACACTGACCGTTTGGGCCGTTGGTCAACGCATTGCTGCACGCCGTGCACGCGGTGGTGCACGTGGAGTTGCAGCAAACCCCGTCCACGCACGGAGCCATGTTTGGACAGTCACCGGCTCCGGTGCATGTGCCTCCGAGGCAGTTGCCGGCGTTGTCGCAAATGCGATTTGTCGGGCACGGCGACCCCGCGGGCACCGGCGGGAACGTCTTCACGCCGCCCGAACATGTGTTTTGTGTACACTCGTTGGCGTCGTCGGGAGTGTCGGTATCTTGAGCAACGTTCTTAGTCATCCCGGCGCCGTTGCACACCGTCACAAGGCAATCTGCCGGCGTTTGGGAGCCCAATGGAACCGGCGTCCCGTCCGGGATGTAGGTCACAATGCAGTCGTTGTTTGTACACGACCAAAATAGGCAGTCTGTGTTGGTTCCACATTGGCTCGCCTGAACGCAGTTGGAACACTGTCCGGCACCGTTGCAGAACAGATCTTGGTTAACACCGCACTTCGTACCGGCCAAAAGCGGCGGATGCGTGGGCACGCCGCTCACGCAGATGTCATCGGTACATTCAATCGAATCGTCGGGAGTGTCGGTGTTGTCGGGCTCCGACGCAGGCACGTTGCCCTGACACTTGAGGATTTGGCAGTCTTTGGGGTTTTGCTGATTGCCGGGCAGCACCGTGCCGTCCGGTTGCGCGTCGATCACGCACTTGTTGTTTTCGCATTTTGGCGTGAAGCAAAACCCAACCGGATAACCATTGGGGTTGCAGTCAACGGCGTCGACGCACTCCACACACGTGCCGGCTCCGTCGCAGAATTTCTCGGCGTTTGTCGGGCCAACGCAGGACGTTTTCGGCGGCGCAAATTGGTTTTCCGCCGCGCCGTCCACGCAGTACGAACCGCCGCAGTCGTTGGGAGCGGGAGAGCCTGGAACGGGAATTCCGTCGAGAATTTCTTCAACGCAAATGCCTTGGCCTTTGTCGCAATACGACGGCGCGCAAACGTTGTCCGATGGGTCGCACCCCACTTCGTTTCCGTTGGCATCGAGGTAACCGCACGCGGCAACGCAGACACCGTCGGAGTCACATTTGCCAAATCCGCCCTGAAAATCGCACTGTTTTCCTGGTTTCACAGTGTGACTGGCACCCAATGTTGGGCTGCATTCGTCGTCGGTGCACGCGTTGCCGTCGTCGATGTCTTCTGGAGAAAAGACCTCGGTCGAAACGCCGCCCTCACACTCTAAGATTTTGCAATTGCCTTGCACCCCATCGGGAATTTCACCGTCGAGTGCGGCGCTGGAGCCGCACACGCCGTCGCTGCAAACGTCCACCGTGCACGGGTTTCCGTCATCGCAGTGAATGTCCACCGAGCACAACTTGTCGGGCGGCGGAACAATGGCCGTCGCATCCAAGTTGCAGCCGACGGCGGCCGCCCATGCCGCAAACACAAGGGTTGCAAGTCCAAAGAAAGAAGCCTTGCGGACGGTCATGACAAGCTCCCGAGCCGAGAAACAGCAGCAACTTTAGGGGCCACGTTTCTCGTTGCGCTCAAACCCCACGCGGGGTCGGCGCAGCGAAGAACATCAGCCGCTTCGCAGAATAGACCACTCTCCGGTGATTTCGGAGCTTCAATCAGCGGAGTGCAATGCCGCCTTATGTGCTCGGAGCGATCGCGTCGGCAACCGCCGCCCGGTACACTTGAACATAGCGGCGCGCAGGCCGATCCCAGCCCAGATCCAGCCTCATCACGCGCCTCCGCAGCGCGTGAAATCGCGGCGACACGGCGGCGGCCAGCGCTCGCTGCACTGCGGCGAGAAGCGACTGAGCGTTGAATTTGTCGAACAGAAAGCCTGTTCCCGTTTCAAGCGCTTCGTCGCAGTCCACAATCGTATCCGCAAGACCGCCCGTGCGCCGCGCGATCGGAATGGCACCGTAGCGTTGACCGATCAGCTGCGCGAAACCACACGGTTCACGCCGCGCAGGAACCACCACGAAATCGGCGCCCGCGTAGAGCCGGTGCACAAGCGCATCGTTCGCCGATGTGATCAGCGCCGCGCGATCTTGATGTTTTTCGATCGCCGCCGAGATCTTCGCCGTGCTGTCGGCATCCCCTCGACCCACCATCACGATCGCAGCGTCCGAACGAAGGATCTTGGGCAACGTCGAAGCGAGAAGGTCGGCCCCGGCGCTCGTCGTCATCGGTCCCGCGAAAAACAAGAGCGGCCGATCAAGCGATACATCCAGCCCCAGCTCGCGGACCACAGCACTCTTGCAGCGGCCTTTATTTCCCGAGTCATCTGCGTCGTAGCGCGCGATGATCGCCGGGTCGGTCATTGGATTGTACACCGCGTAATCAATGCCGTTCACAATGCCGGTGAGCCTGCTTTCACGCGTGCGCAGCAACCCTTCGTAACGTTCGCCCCCTTCGGGAGTGAGCATTTCTGCAGCGTACGTGGGCGACACAGTCGTGAGGGCGTTTGCAGCGATCACGCCGGCTTTCAAAAACGAAGCGTGTCCGTAAAACTCCACTTTTTCAGGGGTGAAATGATCATCCGTTAAACCGAGAGGGCGCAGAACGGTTCGCGGAAAAAGGCGCTGGTTCGACAGATCGTGAATGGACAAAACCGCCGGCATTTTTGCGAGCAGCGGTTCAGGCGCACGCCTTAGGAGATACGGCACCATCGCGCCGGCCCAATCGTGAACGTGCACCACTTCAAAAGGCAGCGACGCTTCCGCTCGCTGACGGATCACTTCAACCACTGCGCGCGAGAAAAGCGCGGCGGCGCGAGGCTCATCAAGCCCGGCGCTTTCAGCCGGACGCGTGGTGTTCACCAACCCCGGAAATTCAAGCAGCAACAGCTCCACACCGGAGTTGAGCCGCCCATCGAAAATGGTCACTTCCACTTTGCCGCCGGGCGCGCCGTCCACATCGCGCAACACCAGAGGCGTGAGCCTTCTCGCCACCAAAATGCCGCTTTGCTCAATAGCCGGCAGTCGCGGCAGACAAATGGTCACCTTGTGGCCGAGCAATCGCAGCGCTTTTGACAGCTGCGTCACCACATCAGAAGGTCCGGCCGTTTTCGCCGTGGGTGACAGCTCGGACGCGACGAAAAGGATATCCATGCGGTTCGCGCGCATAGCAGAGCTGCCGCCCTAGGGCTACTGTGTCCCCCGCATGACTCGCATCAGCGCGCGCGAACTTTCGGGTACCGAAGGCCCGTTTGGCCGCGGCACCACCATCGTTCGGCCCGCGGGTGTGCCCGAAGGATCGGTTGTGAGCGTGATGCGCGTTCCTCCCGAGTGCGCCGGCATGCGCCTCGACAGGTTTGTTCAATCGCAACTCCGGCGCACGAGCCGCACGCGTACACAAGCAATCCTCAAGCGCGGTGCGTTTTCACCCGACGCTCGGCCTCTCAAAGCCAATGACCGCGTTCAAGCTGAACAAGCCATTCTGTTATGGCGTCCCCCGTGGGATGAGGCCGCCGAACCCACCGACATGCCCATTCTCTACGAGGACGATTACCTCACAGCGGTTGGAAAACCGGCTGGAATTGTGGTGCATCCCACAGCGCGTTATTACGCATCCACCGTTGTCAAAAGGCTTGAAGCGCGCCGCCCCGGCGAACGCATTTTCCCTGCGCACAGGCTGGATCGCGAAACAAGCGGAGTGCTTCTTTTGTCGCGAACGCCCGAGGCGGACAGAAACGTTAAAGTCCAGTTTGAATCGCGCCATTCCGTATCAAAGCAATACATTGCTATTTGTTGGGGACAAGCCACCGCGCAACGCTTCTTAATTGATAAACCAATGACGCTCGACCCCGACGCCAAATACAAAGTGAAAATGCACATCGCGGAGCCGGGAAAAGGATTAACAGCAGCCACGGAGTGTGAACTTGTCGGGATTCGCCGCGATATCAAAACAGGTCGCCCGTATTCAATGATTCGCTGCAATCTGCTCACCGGCCGGCAACATCAAATTCGCCTTCATTTAGCGTCAATCAACCTGCCCATTGTCGGTGATAAACTTTACGGCCCCGACGATAACCTATTTGCAAGAGGCGTTGATGATCAGCTCACCCCTGAAGATCACGCGTTGCTTGAATTGCCGCGTCACGCGTTACATGCCGAACAATTGGGGCTCAACCACCCCATCACCGGTGAACGCCTGACAATTCGGGCCAACCTGCCGGCCGACCTCCAAGAATTTTGGAATGGTCTCGGACCTGAATAAATAAACAACGCTCCCTTCTCCCCCGCCCGCCGACGTGGCATGTCGAATAACCCATGTCGTCACCGCTTCTCTTGCGATTGTGGTCGCTCTACTCCCCGCAAACAGCGCTTTCAG
This sequence comes from Polyangiaceae bacterium, assembly GCA_016712345.1. Taxonomy (GTDB): domain Bacteria; phylum Myxococcota_A; class Polyangia; order Polyangiales; family Polyangiaceae; genus JADJRH01. Next base: position 3,044,154 of record JADJRH010000001.1, on the reverse strand, counting down.
ATGATTCACAAACCGTTTCTTTTGCGGTTCTTTTGGAGCGTGCAAACGCAGTAGCCAACACTCTTCACAGCCACGGTATTCAATCAGGTGATCGCGTTGTGCTACTCGGGCCTTCGTCGGTTCACTGGGTAGAAACCTTTCTCGGAATTGTGATCGCCGGCGCCGTTGCTGTTCCACTCGCGCCTTCGTACCCCCCGGTGGAGCTTTTATGGTTTGCAAACAACGCCGGGGCCAAAGCCGTTATTTTTGCTCAAAGTGAGACAGATCGCGCAGCTTTAATGACTCACGGGCGCATTTCATTGCGGCTTGAACACATTACAGAAAATGTTGCTCCGGCCCCGTTGCCCCATGTTCCGCCAGAGTTTGACGCTCATTCAACAGCATTGCTCCTGTACACAAGCGGCACCACCGGCAAGCCCAAAGGAGCGATGATCACCCACTCAAATGTGGCCATTCAGGCGGAGCTATTGCAAAAGGTTTGGGCCTTTTCGCCGAGCGATACATTGCTTCACGCATTGCCGCTTCACCATTTGCACGGGCTCGGCATATCGCTTTTCACATCGGTCCTGGCGGGCGCCCATTCACGTTTATTGCCCAAGTTTGATGCACATCGCATTTGGGATGAAATGGCCAATGCAACGGTTTGGATGGCCGTTCCAACAATGTATCAAAAGCTCTTTGAAACGCTCGATTCAGCCAGTCCAAAACAGGCCGAAACCTGGCAGAAAAATGCCGCGCAGCTTCGATTGGCAACAAGTGGCTCGGCCGCTTTACCCGTTCGCCTCGCTGAACGGTGGCGTTTAATCACTGGCTGTATTCCACTAGAGCGTTTTGGAATGACCGAAATCGGCGTTGGGCTCACAAATCCGCTTGAACGCAACGAGCGCCGTCCCGGATGGGTGGGCCTTCCACCGCCCACCGTTGAAATTCGCATTATCCACGAAGACGGCTCCGATGTTTCCATTGGCCAGGGAGAACTTGTTGTTCGCGGGCCGAGCATCTTCAAGGGGTATTGGGACAGGCCCGACGCCACAGAATCGGCTTTTCGAGACGGATGGTTCTTAACGGGCGATCGAGCGGAACGCGACGAAAAAGGCTGGGTTCGCCTGCTTGGCAGAACAAGCGTCGATATTCTCAAAAGCGGAGGCTATAAACTCTCCGCATTGGAAATAGAAGAAACGCTGCGCGAACACCCCGCTGTGCGTGAAGTGGCAGTGATTGGATTGCCAGACGACACATGGGGCGAGCGCGTGGTGGCCGCCATTGTGCCTTTTGTCGGCCGCGAAAATGAACTCACCATTGACGCTGTTCGCCAATGGGCAAAAGAACTAATTGCGCCCTACAAAGTGCCCCGACAAGTTGTATTGCTTGAGAACCTCCCCAAAAATGCTCTCGGCAAAGTGGTTAAGCCCGACTTGATACGCGCTCTGTCAGCACAAAACCCGAAGGTTTAGTTTTGCAGAAAAAGGCAATGAAAAGAACGCTCCTTTTGGCAATCGGCGCATTGTTCACCGCTTGTGCTTCCACGCCTCCGCCTATTCAAACGCCGCAAATGCCGCAGCCAACGCCGGTGTTGCCACCGCCCCCGTGGGACCGCCCGAGCATTGCACAAGGGCTTGAATTGCCGGTTCCCCTCGGTCCATTGGTTGTTATCCGCAATGGGACATTATTGCTCGCCACGGGGCGGCGCATCACCCGCGGTACGCTGGTATTGGATAAAGGAAAAATCGCCGCCGTGCTTGACGGCGATGTGCCCGCGCCCGCCGGAGCGGTGGTGATTGACGCCACCGGAAAATACGTCACGCCCGGCTTAATTGACACTCACAGTCATCTCGGTGTGTACCCAATGCCGGGAGCCGCGGCGCACCAAGACGTGAATGAAATGGTGGCGCCGGTAACAGCACATGCGCAGGCCGCCGACGCATTTTGGCCTCAAGACCCCGGCATTGAACGAGCGGTTGCGGGGGGAGTCACCGCCATGCAGGTATTGCCCGGTTCAGGCAATCTTATTGGAGGGCGCGCCGTGACTGTTAAACTTCGCCCAGGATTATCGTCGCGCGCAATGCATTTTCGCGATGCGCCCGACGGATTAAAAATGGCCTGCGGTGAAAATCCAAAACGCGTTTATGGAGAAAAGAAACAAGCCCCAATGACCCGCATGGGCAATCTCGCCCTCCAACGAAATGCTTTTTTATCGGCCAAAAAACTGGAGCGTGAATGGGAAAAATGGGCTGAAAACGAAACAAGGCGCCTTCAAAAAGAGGGGAAAAAACGCCAAGACTTTGAAGCGAAACGTGCCCACCGCGAGCGTCAAAAAAATCTTTGCAACTCTTCGGTTCCCCCCGAGAGTTGTGAGCAATGGGCCAAAGAGTGGGAAAAGCCTCTCGACGAGCCTGAATCGAGCGATCCTATTGAAAAGCCCCCGCGCGATCCGGGTCTTGAAACGTTGATTGCAGCAATGCACGGCAAAGTGCTTGTTCATGTACATTGTTATCGCGCCGACGACATGCTCAATATGCTCGCCCTTTCCGATGAAATGGGCTTTAGAGTAAAGAGCTTTCACCACGCCCTTGAGGCTTATAAAATTCGCAATGAATTGGCGTCACGCGGCGGCATTGGAGTTTCAACCTGGGCCGACTGGTGGGGTTTTAAGCTCGAAAGCTACGATGGCATCCCTGAAAACGCGGCGCTCGTACACGAGGCGGGGGCGCGCGCAATCATTCATTCAGACTCTTCAGAGGGTATTCAGCGCCTCAATCAAGAAGCCGCAAAAGCGCTCGCCGCGGGTATTGCCGCGGGCGTTTCAATCACCGAAGACGACGCTATTCGATGGATCACCGTTCAACCCGCGTGGGCGCTCGGCGTTGATTCAAAAACAGGCACGCTTGAAGTGGGCAAAGACGCGGACGTTGTGCTTTGGGATAAAAACCCTTTCAGTGTGTACGCATCAGCAGAAAAGGTGTGGGTAGACGGCGTATTGGTTCACGATAAAACGGTGGCCAAACCACCCTGGAGTGACTTTGAAGTGGGCCAGGAAAACGGCGAAATCGACGCGGTTGAAACTCCGCAACGGGGGCAAAAGCAATGAGCCAAACAAGGTGGGTGCGGCACGGCAATAAGGCTCCTATGCGCTGCTTCGCGGTGGCGGCCGCAATGACGTTCGCCGTTGGCAATACACAAGCCCAAGTGGGTCAACCGGCGAATAATAAACCAATTGCGGTTCAAAGTACCAATACTCCGGTTACCCAAAAAACAATTGCGGTTGTCGGCGCCAAAATCTATTCAGGCGAGGGCGATCCCATTGAAAATGGCACAGTCATTGTCATTGACGACAAAATAAAAGCGGTTGGCAAAGACATTGCCGTTCCCGCCGGGGCTGAAGTTATTCAAGCCAAAGGTGCGGTTGTCACTCCCGGATTTGTGGACGCCATTACCCACGTTGGTCTTGCGGAGATCGACCTTGAAAAATCGGCAAACGACGAGAGCGACTCCAAAGGGGACGATCGCATTCGCGCCGCTTATCGAGCCGTGGATGCATTTAATCCAGAGTCAACCGTCATTGCGGTAACACGCCTTGGAGGCATTACATCGGTGGGTGTTGTACCCTCCGGCGGGGTGATTGCGGGCCTTTCGGCATGGGCAGATCTCACTGGAAAAGGCGCTTCCGATGCGCTCACAAATACGTCGCTCGCCGTTCATGTGTACCTCAGCGCCGGGTCCGATCCGCAGGGTGGCAGTCGCGGTGCCATTGTTCGAGCGGTGCGCGAGGCATTTGACGATGCCCGGTTTTTTCAAAAGAATAAAAGTGCTTGGGAACGCAATCAATCGCGCCCATTTTCAGCGGGTAGGCTCGATCTCGAAACATTGAGTCTCACTTTTGGTGCGAGCGGAGCGGGTGCCAAAAAGACGCAACCCAAAGTGCCTGTTGTGTTTCATGCCGATAAAGCATCCACTATTCTTTCGGCGCTTTCGGTGGCACAGGAGTTTAATCTCACCCCCATTATTGCGGGCGGGGCTGAAGCCTGGAAAGTGCGAACCACCCTCGCCAAAGCCAAGGTGCCTGTGATCGTTAATCCTATACAACCCGGGCCCGACTCATTCGATACGTTGGGCACGCGCGATAACAACGCCGCGTTATTGCACGAAGCCGGAGTGCCAGTCATTATCAGCACCGGTGAAACCCATAATTCGCGCAAACTGCGCCAATTGGCCGGCAACGCTGTCCGCGCCGGACTGCCCCATTCAGCGGCCATCACATCCATTACAAAAACGCCGGCAGAAGCGTTTGGGATGGGCGAAAAATATGGCACTCTCAAAGATGGGAAATGGGCCAATCTGGTCATTTGGTCGGGTGATCCGTTGGAACTCTCAACAAAGGTCACCACGCTGTTTATCCGGGGCAAAAAAGTGCCCCTGGTGAGTCGCCAAACAGAACTCCTCAAAAAGTACCGAGTGGCGCGTCAGTAGTCTACTCTTACGCACCATTCAAAACCATTGGTCTTCTAATGAAGCGTCGCACTTTTTTAATCAGTTCCGCCGCAGCTCTTTCGGTTTGGTCACTCTTGGGTTGTGGGTCCGACAAGCCTCGATCTCTCATTTTGGCCGACGGAACAGGCACTGTTCATAACCGAGCGGTGGATGCGCGCGCCAAAGTGTTTGAAAAAAAAACCGGGCGCAGCGTTCGCATTTTATTGGTCGACGGACCGCAGGCGGTATTGCTCGCAAGCCGGGGTGAAGCCGACGTGGCCATTGTGCCTTTTGACATGTCGATTGATTCTTTTATTGCCGGTGAACACGGCCGCGTGGCTGGCCAACTTGCAAACGGCGGCGAGCGGCTCAAAGTGCTTGAAGTTGACGCCAAGTTTCACCCCAAAGTGGACGCAAAAGGCGCCAAAGACCTGGCCGCCGCTCTCATTACTCCACCCTGAGCAAAGCAACACACCACCAACCACAAAAGAAACAATGAGCATTTACCGCGGAGCTGTTTGTCCGGTTTGCAATGGTTCCGGCAAAGTCTCGTGCGATCAATGTGGTGGGCTCGGCCGCATCGTATGCGATATCTGCAATGGCACCGGCACCCGCGTCATTAAACAAAACGGTGAAATGAACAGTGTCCCCTGTCTTTGCGAAACAGGGCATTTCACGTGTACACTATGCTCGGGTGGCACTGCCGTATGTGGTCAATGCCAAGGCAAAGGCCATTAACGCGTGCCCAAGATGAGCACGTTTGAAAATGGGGTTTTGCCCCACGCCGGCCGCACTTCACAGGTAAAACCCATTTCTTCGAGAATTTTGGTGCGGGTTTTGGCCGGCAGAAAGTGTACACGTTCGCCGCGATTAAAACGAACAAGGGTAAAAAACCGCTCTTCGGCGAGGGTCATAAAACTTCGAAACCCGCGCTCTGTGTCCGCTTCTCGAATTAATATGCGCCCACCCGGCCTCACCGCGCCTGCCGCGTTTCTAAGGATTTGCTCCTGCTCTTCGGGCTTAAAATAATGCAATAGATCAATCAATAAAACGGTGTCCGACGGCGGCAACGTTGCGTCGCGTGCGTCGCCCTTAAAAAAGTCGGCGGTTATCGGCGGAGGGTCGTTATCGCGCCCGCGGGCCGCCGCATTGGCATCGTTGATTTTTGCGTCATCCCAATCAACACCGTGCACATTGCCCGCCAAACCAAGCTCGTGCAATAAAATGGGCAATTGACCTGCACCCGTTCCAATATCGCAAAGTTCACCCAATCCACCCTTGATACCGCGGGCATATTCAGCAACCATTTGCGCAATGGGATCGGTTAATAACTTAATGCGAACGTAATGAAACCGCGTTCGCTGTTGAGGGGTAGAATCTTCGGGTGGAACGTATCGCCCGGCCGTGCGTTCTGTCGCTTGAATCCACGCCGGCGCATTGTTTGGCAATCGATATGGCTCGCGCTTTCCGTCCGAGGGCCAAATGGCTCTTTTTGCGGCCACGCCGCCGTATGTTACCAGCGCACCGATAAGCGCAAGCCCAAGCCCGACAAACGGCGATCCAATGAATAGATATCCGGTAAACTTCGATATCACTTGAAAGCCGTCGCGCATCACCTCTTTATCAAGGTAAATGAATTGGCCTTCGCGAACGTACGCGCCGACTTGCACTTCACCCGTCATTAAAAACGGCGCAAAAAACGGATTGGACACATTGGATGCCACCCACGCGAGCGCGGCGTCGAGCTGAAACCATAAACAAATGCCAATGACGAGCGGCGTGTGGCACCCAAAAATCGGCTGCGATCCAATAAAAAGCCCGAGGGCCACCGACAATGCCGCTCGTCTTGGCGTGAGCGCGCCGCCGCGCAGATCCTTCCAAACGCGCTTTAATTCCTCGCGAAAAAGCGAAAACTTCTTTTCTGTTTTCTGTTTCTCCTCCCCCACATCTTGATCGCTCAATCCGCACGCTCCGTGTCTTTGTCCTCAGCGGCGCGTGTGATTTCAATTTCGCCGTCCTTGGTTTCGGCCTCGGCCGGACTTGGCAAACCCACCTCTTTTTGTCGAGCGCGCATGGACTCCGCCGACCGAAGGTACATGCGCGCGCTCTTGTTTTGAGGCTCGATCGCGAGCGCTTCGTTCCAGGCGGCCATGGCGTCGTCGTGATGTCCAAGCGACAGCAACGTGACCCCCAAAAGTACACGAGCCTGCACGTAGCGGGGCGCTGCTTTACATGCGTTTTCAAACGCTTCACGGGCGAAGGCAAAGTTGCCCATATCCCGGTAGATCGACCCGAGACGCGTCCACAAATCGGGGAACGTCGGGCACAGGCTGACAGCCTTTTTCAGCTCCACAATCGCTTCTTCGCGGCAACCAACGTCCATGTACGCGTGAGCGAGATCCGCGTGCATATTTGCAATTTTTCCGCGAGCAAATGAGTCTGAAATGCTCGCTCCCTCCGCTCGTTTAATGCGTGTGTACACTTTCTTCGCGGCGTCGTATTTGTGCAGATCGTTGTACGTCACCGCCAGGTTGAGAAGCGCCTCGGTGTAGTTGGGATTCAACTCCACCGCCCGCTCAAAGTGGCGCTGAGCTGCAACAAAATCGCCGCGTGAATGCCGAATGAAGCCGAGCATGTTGTGTACATCGGCAAACTGGTCCGTTTTTTCGAGAACCTGACCGAGAACGTGTTCCGCCCGGTCATATTCGCCTTTTTCGTAGTGTTCTCGGCCCAGCACAATCAGCTCTTTGACGCGCTCGTCCATGGCTATTCCCTACCAACGTTTCGGTCCCGTTGCACGGATAGTGCACCGATCCGCGGAATTAATGGATAGTTTGCATGTGTACACAAACAGGCAAAAGCAAGGCAAGAAGGCCAGGCCCGAAGCTCCCACCACGTGACAGACACCCAGTTCGGATCGCGTGGAGGGGGGCCCGCGGCCGACTTGCTCGGCGCGGGGGAGGAGGCGCGAGCCTCCTCCACTGGGAAAAGACTAGAGCACCCAGCCGATATTTTCGGCTTTCTCAAATCAGTAATCTTCTGATTTTACTCACGATTCAAACCGATTGGTGCTCTAGAGTGCCCGCGGGTTGAAAGCGGACCGCTTTCGCGGTACGCCCGAGATCGCATGGCAGTGACGACCCCCAACCGGCTACCTCGAATTCGGCGAGACATTCCCGCGCCCGAAAACGAGCCATTCCTCGACTTGCCGGAGCCGCCGCCGCCTTCGCCTCGTGTTGCGCGCGCTCCTTCATCGCCCGAACGATCACGCCTCGGTCGAACGCCCACGCCGCCGATCTCGCGGGGTGGGCCCTCCGCGCCGCGATCCGTTTCGAGGCTCGATTCAACGGGCAGGCCACCGCCGATCAGCGGCGCCGCTGCCCAAAGCGCGCGTACACTTCCGGACGACGACGACGACGCGGAGAGTCGGCGTTCGGCTTATTCGCTTCGAGCGCGCGATCTACCGCTCAGCGTCGCTCGGCGCAGTGTTGAGCCGCGAGCCGCGGGTGAAACGGCTGTTCGCCCCGTCCGAGCCGAAGACACCACCGATCGCCAGCCGCGTCCCCCGTCGCGCCCTGCGCTTGAAGGCGCGCTTCCGGTTCCGCGCCCCCCGGGGCCTGCGATTTCACCGCGCATGACGGCCATTTTTGGAGGTCTTTTCGGCCTTGCCGCCATTACCTCGGTGGTCGCCGTACTCATTCAGGCCGCGCCGCCCAAAGATGATCGCGCTGCAATGGCGCAAACCGCTGCGGCGTCGGCAACATCGGCACCCGCGGCGGCACCTCCGGTGAAATCACGCAAACCCAAGCGTGAAGCATTGCCCGGCCCGTGGCGCATTAAAGAAATGGAGAAAGACCCGCACATTGCAATGGTCACGGGTCTAATGGAGAAAAAGAGTTTTATTGACGCATTGGATGAAAAGAAAATCCCCAAAGCTCAAGCATATCGCATTCTCAAAGCGTTTGAGTCTGTTCGCAAGTTTGACCGAACGGGCAAAAAAGACAGGTTTACCGTTGCTCTTGAAAAAGGCTCACAACGAATAAAAGCCTTTGAATATGAGGTAAACCCCACAGAAGTTTATCAAGCCAAAGAAGATGCTCAGGGGCTCCTCGTCGGGCAAAAGCTCGATATGAAAATCGCCGAAAACGAATTTGCCGGCGCATTTTACGTTCAAAAAGATATCACAAAGAGCTTTGAAGAAGGCGGGTTTGAGCCGGGTATTTTGGCCACCATTGATGAAGCACTCGTCGGCCGCATGTCATGTGATTCGTTTGATGAGGGCGGCACCGTGCGTGTGATTGCGCTCGAAGAAACGGCGCTCGGGCTTTTCGCAAGGTATAAGCGCGTGCTCGCGCTTGAATACAAACCGGCCGATCCCGGGGCAAAACCGCTTCGCATCTATTATTACAACGGCACCGATTCAAAAGGTTATTGGGACGACAAGGGGCGCCAAATGTACGGCGGCGGCTTTCAAAAGCCGGTTCCCGGTGCACCCATTACCTCCAAGTTCAATCCCAAGCGCATGCACCCGGTGCTTCACCGCATTATGCCGCACCAAGGCACCGACTTCGGCGCACCCACCGGAACTCCTGTGTACTCATCGTATAAGGGGACTATTCAATTCGTGGGCAACGGCGGCCCGGCTGGCAATCTCGTAACTGTATTGCATGCCAATGGCGTTGAAACAGGTTATGCCCACCTCTCGCGGTTTGCGCCCGGTATTAAAATCGGCGACAAAGTCGGCACCAAACAACTTGTGGGGTATGTGGGCTCCACCGGGCGCTCCACCGGGCCGCACCTTCACTTTTCGGCCAAGAAAAACGGCCAATTCTTTGATGCAGAAACGCTGCTTGCTATTGATAAAGAGCGCGTTTTGCCGCCCGAAGAGCGTCAAGCGTTTATGGCGTTCAAAGCGGAAATCGATAAACGCCTCGACGCAATTGAATTGCCGCCTCCGCCTCCGCCGCCCGCGCCTGTGGTTGCAGCCAATGCGGCAACGTCGGGCCCATCGCTATTGCCTGCCTCCGCAATGCCCACGGGCATCGCGGCCCCATTGCAACCTACCATTCACCCGTCTGGTTTTATCGAAGACGACGGTGACGACGACGAAGGGGGCGAAGCTATTCCAGGCGCCATGCTCGGCGCTCCCGGAGCCGCTCCCGCACCCTCCCCGGCCCCCAAAACACCTTCCAAAACCGATCCGTCTGAAGACGACGACAGCGATCATTAAACCTGGATACGTCTGAACTCCCGGGTAACCGACGCCGTCACGCAACGACCGAACACGTTTCGACATCTGTGACGTCCCTTCACCACGGACTCACGGAGGACACGGCGGGACACGGAGTTTTTTGTTTCTTTCGCTGCAATGGGTACACATCATCCGCGATCCCAAACCTGACAAGTTTTTGTCTAGCTGATGCAAGCCTATTGCAGCCCCAAATACAAAAAAACTCCGTGGATCTCCGTGATCTCCGTGCCTCCTAGGTAACTTCCCTTTAGCGGAACGTTCTGCAAGGCACGGATCCAGTCTTGTCGAGACGTTTGGGACACCCTTGCCCGTCGCCAAGCGGAAAAGCGAACAGCGTGGCGCGTCGGGTTCTCCAGATGGAGTTCTGTGGCGAGCGCAGCCACGACGAAAACGAGAGACCGGCGAGACCGGTGGATGGCGACGTGATGGACATCTCAAGTCGCCGGACCTCCCAGAACGGGCTCTTTTCTGCTGCATCGACAACTCACCCGCAACGAGTTACTCGCCGTTCGAATGAGGCGCATGCGCCGCTGGGGAACTCCGTGTTGATTACGACGTGTCAGGTATCGAGACGTCACAGGTCATTGCGAGGCGTCTAAAGTTTATCCTCTGCTGAGCTTGGCCCCCGCGATCTCGCTATTGCATCCACCAAGTTGTCCGCCATTTCCGGCATCAAAGATCATCTATTGATTGCTTGTGTATTTTGCCCCATTCAGCCACAATGGCGCGAGTTTCACCCCTCGAATAAGCCATGTCTGACCAGCCAAGTTCACGCCACGAATCCGGCGAAGAGTCTAAACGACCTAAACTCCGCCCCGCCGCAGCCCTTCGAGATGTTTTCAAAGAAGGGTATAACAAGAAAAAGCTCCGAGACGACATCCTCGCAGGCCTGGTAGTAGGCATTGTTGCATTGCCGCTTTCCATGGCCCTCGCTATCGCCAGCGGAGTGCCGCCGCAACATGGCCTGTATACAGCCATTGTCGCGGGCTTTGTCATTGCGGCGCTGGGTGGCTCACGCACTCAAATTTCAGGGCCTACGGCCGCATTTGTTGTCATCTTGGCACCCGTATCGGCCAAGTTCGGCATAGGTGGGTTGCTGGTCGCATCGCTCATGGCGGGCCTCATTCTCGTCAGTCTTGCAATAGCCCGTCTCGGCAAACTCATTCAATACATTCCGTATCCGGTAACAGCGGGTTTTACGGCCGGCATTGCAATCGTTATTGCCACTTTGCAGCTAAAAGACTTTTTTGGCCTAAAGGTGGTTTTTCAAAGTGAGCATTACCCCGATCGCGTAAAGGCGCTCGCGCTTGCGGCCCCCACGTTTAAAGTTGGATCGGTTCTCGTCGGCGCTGTCACCCTCGCCGTTTTGTTATTGTGGCCCAAGGTAACCAAAAAGCTCCCGGCTCCGCTTGTCGCATTGGGTATTGGCGCAGGGTTCGCCGCATTGCTTGCCAAGTTGGATCCGTCGCTCGCCGTGGACACCATTGGAAGTCGGTTTTCATACGTGGTTGACGGCGTTACCAAACCCGGCATTCCCCAGCTCCCGCCGCTTCCCGTTTTGCCTTGGCATCTCCCGGGCGCCGACGGAAAACCCCTCGTTTTGTCGTATGATCTATTGGAGCAATTGGCACCTTCGGCTTCGGCGATTGCTATGCTGGGAGCTATTGAATCATTGCTCTCAGCCGTAGTGGCCGACGGCCTCGCCAATACCAAACACGACCCTGACGCCGAGTTGTTTGGCCAGGGTATTGGCAACATATTGGCCCCATTTTTCGGCGGATTTGCCGCAACCGGCGCCATTGCCCGCACTGCAACGAACATTCGCGCCGGAGCGCAAAGCCCCATTTCAAGCATTGTGCACGCTGCGTTTGTATTGCTCGCTGTATTGGCTCTCGCACCTCTCGTTTCGTACCTGCCAATGCCGGCATTGGCTGCGCTCTTATTGCTCGTCGCCTGGAACATGAGCGACATTAAACACGTTATTCATATCCTCAAAGTAGCGCCGAAAAGCGACGTGTTTGTTCTTTTAACCTGCCTTTCATTAACCGTCATCTTTGACATGGTGGTCAGTGTGTCGGCCGGCGTTATGCTCGCTTCGTTGCTCTTTATGCGGCGTATGGCCGAAATTTCGGGCGCCCGCGTTGCGGACGAAGAGCACCCCGCCTTTCGGGAGGTATTGCCCAAAGGGGTAGTTCTTTATCGCATTGAGGGCGCGCTGTTTTTCGGTGCGGCAGCCAAAGCCATGGACGAGGTTGAGTTGGTCGGTGGGCACGTGCGTGCCATTATTCTCGACCTTTCAAACGTCCCGGTGATGGATGCAACAGGCCTTGTTGCGCTTGAAACGGCGATTGAGCGATTAAAAAAGAATGAAAGCTTGGTGATTTTGGCCGGTGTTCAGGCGCAGCCCAAAAAGGTGCTCGTAAAGGCCAAGATCGAGCCCAAAGAGGGTGAGATCGTTTTTGCCGACACACTTAGAGCAGGCATTGCGCATGCTCGCAAACATGTGGGCGAAGACATTCCGGCCGCTCCAGCGTCTGAAACGCCGTTATCGGCGTGGGGCCGCGGACGCTGATAAAAAAAGAACGCCGCGAAATCGGAGAGATCTCGCGGCGTCCTTATTTCAAGCTTTTTAGTCAGTAGTGGCCGGATTTGACGGCGAACGCCGCGAAGCTAGGGTGGCCGGAGTGCAGCCTCAAAGCCGGCCACTACTCTTAATCAATAGCCGGGCGGCAGAACAACTGCCTCAAACGGAGTGCTCTTGCCGGTGCACGACGCATTGCTCTTGGGGTCGGCGGCATCGGGGCACCAAGCAATTGGACCATTGAGGTAATCCATATACAGGTCGTGGTATCCGGGGAAACCGGGGGCGGACGCGCGGTCGTCGCGCAATGCACCCCACGAGTTTTTAATGCGGAAAAACTTTACCTTGGTGGAGGGCAACAGGGCCGCATCAAGCTTTTTCTTGTCGGTGGCATTTGTTGGGTCGAGCGTAACGCCGGCCTTCAACGTGCCATATTCAACCGTGTCGGCCTCATAGTCTTCAAGCACTGTCATGTGCCCGCCTTGACGGCCGGGTTTGCCCGCGTTCTTGAGCGTGGTGAGGTTAAACGAACCCTGGAGAACCGGGTCGTAACCCTCCATTGCATTAAAGTCGACATCCCAGGTAATCACAACGGGCTGAGCGTCGTGAAGGGCTTTTTGAACGCGAATTTGGAAGTTGCGTTTGCTCGAATCGCCGCCGTACGAGGGATAATTGGCTTCTACCCACTCATCAATGGCAACATCCAATGTGGTGTCTTTCATGGTGGGTTGATTGGGATTGGTGAGCCTCTCGGTATAACGAACTTTAAAGTCGCGGGGAGCAATTACCGAGGTGCCTTTGGTGGTGATTGTCGATGAATTATCAAAGGTCTTTGAATAGTCTTTGCCAAACACCTTGGTCATTTGGCCTTTCACCGTGCTGGTGAGTTGCCAGGCCTCATCCATGACTTTGCGAACCAACGCGCGATCGGAACGCGAGGCGTAATCTTTCAATCGACCGGTTTGCAGCTCCTGATTCATTTTCGCGAGTGCCACCGATTGACGACCCGACATTTCACTTGTGGCGTCTTCTTTAACGAACTTCGACTCGGTAATCAGACCGCGCTCCAGAATGATTTCACCTGCGATGCTGAAGAAACCGCCCGTTTCAATTTGGTCGGGCTGCTCTTCGGTGATTTGCTTAAACCAGTGCCAATAGGTCCAATACGATTGCGAGATATCGAACTTTTCGCCGGTCGCCTGCAAATGCATTGATTCAACCCAGCTCGCCTCCGCATAGAGCCAGCAATTGCCAATGGATTGGCGTTCAACGTCGGTGTGCTGAACATCGGTGATATCGTCGGATTGAGAGCCTGTGCCATCGACACAGCCCACGAGCGACGGCGCAAGAGCCAATACAGCGGGGATAACCAGAGAGCGGAGGAGCGAGCGAAGCAGCATGTCGCCGAGAACTTGCACACACCGCGCCAAATGTAGGATAGTGGATCCTTGGGCTAATATCGGCCGATTTGTGGCCTTTCGTTCCCCAATAACCTTGGATCGCCAGTGCCCCGATCCACAAGGTGGGGGTCATTTTATCCATCACCCGCTCGTCTGACACGAAGTTGTTGGCCGCCCCAATTGATGCCTTTGTATGGGTGCGGTGAGGAGCAGAGCGGCGCGTTGGTGTCTGGCGGCTTCAGACAGAGATCGATATGCTGCGGCAATGAATAACGTCGCACGCTCCCCATTGAGTGCTTCGCTGGTAATGGGCGTGGCCTTCAATGCAAGTCCTGCCTTGGCCCTCGACGGGAACCCCTCCAACTATGAATCGCTTCTTCCAACCCTGAAGCCGGGCGACACTCTCAACCTCGCTCCAGGAACGTACACAGGCGGATTGAACATCAATGCCTTAAACGGCACGGAGGAAGCTCCGATTGTGATTGTGGGCCCGAGCGACCATTCAGCGGTGTTTGAAGGCAACGGCTGTTGTAATACCGTGGAGATTGTCAATTCAAGCTATGTTGCTGTTCGCAGCATTAAAGTGGATGGCAAAAACATCGACGGCGTTTTTGGAGTGAGCGCCAAAAATTCATCCAATAACAATGTTCACCACATCACCGTTGAAGATTGCCTGTTTGTCGGCCAAAACGCGTCGCAACAAACGGTGGGCATCTCCACCAAAACGCCGACTTTCGGTTGGATCATTCGCCGAAATGTTATTGAGGGCGCCGGCACAGGTCTTTACCTTGGAAACTCCAACTACGACGAGCCGTTTGTGGGCGGGCTCATTGAGCACAACCTCATTAAAGACACGATCGGTTATGGGATGCAGATCAAAAATCAAAACCCGTGGCCCAATCACCCCGCATTGCCCGCGGCAGACTCAAAAACGATCATTCGACACAATGTTTTTATTAAGAATGACCAACCGAGCCCGGACGGTGTGCGCCCCAATTTATTTATCGGCAGTCCCCCCCAAAGCGGCGTTGGGTCCGGCTCGATCACTGAAGTTTATGGCAACGTGTTTTATCACAACAGCCACGATGAAGGTTTAGTTCAAGCCACAGGGCGCGTGTCTATTCACGACAACCTGTTTATCGACGCAAGCGACGAAGCATTGCTATTGCAAACGCACGACGGGTTTCCTCTCGTTTATGCGACCGTTTACAACAACACCATTTACGGCGCCAAACGAGGCATTGTGTTCGGGAGCGCCGCTTCAGAAAAAGGCCTTGTGTTTGGCAACTTGGTATTCGCCGATTCTCCCATTGAAGGGTCGCCGGGAAGTCAAGAAAACAATATCGTTGGGGCCATTGCCGATGCGGCTCAATACGTGTCGGCCCCAGGTACCACCCTCGGTCAAATAGACTTTTATCCATTGCCCGATAAAGTGACCGGAACCTCGCTCAACTTCGCAGATGTTCAAAGCGATACCGCCGTGATGTGTGATTTTAACGGTGCACCCAAAGGAGAAGGCATATTCAGGGGCGCCTACGCCGGGCAAGGGGACAATCCCGGGTTTCAAGTCGCGGCTGAAATAAAGCCCGCCCCATTGAATTGTGCGTCCAACGGAGGCGGCGGCGGAGCCGGCGCGGGGGGCAACACCGGAACAGGAGGCAATGGTGGACAATTAACCGGTGGGACGGCCGGCTCGCAAAACGAAGGTGGTAATGGTTCAAGCAACGGCGGAGGCTGCGCGTGTCGCGCCGGATCGGCCCCTTATGCAGAGGGGTTTTGGTTTGGATGGATTGCTTTTATGGTTGGAATTGGGCGCCGCAAACGTGGGTTTTATAAACCCCAAACACCCAATACATAACCGCCTTCGCCGTCGCCCACCGATATATCAATGGCGTAGGGCCCTTCTTCATCTGGGCACCAAAGACCGCGGGGCGGCACAACCGACCAAGGATCTTTTGAGATATCCGCGGCAACAAGCCGCCCGTCGGGGGCAATAATAGAAACATCCAAGTCGCGAACGGTGGAGTCGGCCGTGGCAAAGAGCCGATAACACCGATCGGTGCGGACCTTTAAAAACAGGCGTTCGGCAGAATCTTCAGCCTTTTGAAAGCCGGTATGCAAAGGAGAAACACTGCTCAGACCTTTGGGCGCCGCACACAAAAATGCGAGCCGCTCAACCGCATTTGTCGCGCCGCCCTCGGGGGAAAAATCGCGATAACAAGAAGTCCAAAACGGGTCTGAAAATCGTTCACCGCGTTGCTCGCTCACCGCGCCGAGCGACGTGTCCCGCAGACCGTTCGTTCGCTGCGGACGCTTCCAGTCGGCGGTATTGGAAGGGGTGGGAGTGGCCGGCAAACAGCCTGTTATGAGCACACCGAGAACCAAACCGAAAAGGTGCGGTGCTACCCGGAGCGAGGGTTCGGCGTGCGGAACCGGTTGTGTTTTGAGTGGGCGCGGGAGCACGGGTGGTTGGCATCCTAGCCGTGGCAGCGCGGGTTTGCCCAGACTTCTTGTGAAGCGGGGAGATATGACATTGATCGTCACACCATCACGTTTTTGACCTGGTTATCTTCGGCGGACCGCGCTATCCGAAACGCGTTCGATCCAAGGCTCAGATCGCGTTTCCCGCGAATTTTGGCCAAAGCAGAGGGGTCGGACATTAAATGTCACAGCCTCACAATTGATCTGTGGCACGCGGCGGTAACCGCTGATATCTTGTTCAGTATGCGAAACGCCGCCTTGGAGTCCCTTCTCGCTTCGAAAACGGCCTCGATCTCGGCTGAACTTGCGCCTCGGGCCAAACCTCTTTCTCTTTCACGTGATCGGGGAAACTTTCTTACCGGTGATGCGGCACTTCCCGCCGCTGTGAGCGCGCTGCTTCCCGACGGAGGTCTGCTCCGCGGCGGCGTTGTTGAAATTGCAACCGCCCGCGGTTTGGGCAAAGCCACAAGCCTTGCTCTCGCCGCATGTGCATCCGCCCAAGCTGAGGCTCGACAGCGTGGCGGCGGAGTTGCAACGCAGGGAGCCTGGTGCGGCTGGGTCGACTCAACGGGTTCGCTTCACGCTCCCTTTGTCGAGTCGCAGGGGGTTGATTTGGCGCGTTTGCTTATCGTTCGGCCCCCTGTCGACAAATTCGCCAAAGTGGCTGTTCGCATGGCCGAGAGCCGCGCGTTTTCGGTGCTCGTTATCGACACAGTGGGGGCCCTCGGCGATCACAATCGCCTCCGCAGTGATGAAGTGGGCCGTTACGCAACCACCGTGCGGCGCTTGTCGCTCGCGATCGAAGGGAGCGATCGCACAATTGTACTCATCACCGATCTTTGGGCCCACAGACCCATGGTGTTGCCGGTGGCCATGCGCATCGAGATCGAGCGCCCCAATGTGGATCGATTGTACGTGCGCGTTGGCAAAGACAGGTTTGGCCGGGTGACATCTAAAACAGCCGTTTCAATTGCTGAAAGCGCTTAATTTAAAGGATTATCGTTATGCCGCCCCGCAGGATTGTTGCAATTGTTTTACCCAAACTCGCGTGTGAAATCGCCAAAAGCCGCGCAGAAGTTAAAGGGCCGATTGCCATCTTGTTCGATCCTATCGGGGCACCTTCGCGCGAGCGATCTCATCACCAAATGGCTCTTTTTGAGCCAGAATTTGCATCACGACCAACCGTGAAAGAAAGCGCGATTATCGGCGCCGTAAGTGATGAAGCGAGGCGCTACGGAGTGCGTCCCGGGCAGCGCGTGACAGAAGCAACGGCCCTCGTTGCAAGGCTCAATGTACTCACTGTCACATTCGCCGAGATCGATCGCGCTCTCGGTCGAGTGGCTGAAGTTGCCATGGCCTTTGGAACAACGGCGGCCATTCAACTCAGCAAAGGTGGGGTCGCGCGCGGTGGAAAGGCGTTGCCTTCATCGGCCGACGCCCCCGCACGCGACCTTTCGCGCACCCTTATGCTCGAAGAAAGAAGTCCCACAGGTGATGGGCCGTTCGATACGGTTTGGCTCGACATCACGGGCGCCGCGCACCTGCACGGCGATGAAGAATCGCTGCTCGATGCCTTGGGCGAACGCGTGAGTGCCCTCGGCCACACAGTGCACCTTGCCATTGCCGATGGGCCGCGCATTGCGCAATCGCTTGCGCGTTGGGGCGTTTCTGAAAAAGGGCATCTCATTGCGGCAGAAGGTCGCGGGGCTCTTGCGCTCGCTCCTTTGCCCATTCGCGCCATGCCTCTTCCTCCTGACCGCATTGCGTTTTTGCTTCGCGTTGGGGTTCTCACCATCGGCGATCTCGTAAAGCTTCCCAAAGCCGAGGTGAATGCGCGGCTCGGAACACGTGGAGCCACGGCGCTGGCCGTTGCTTCAGGGATCGATCCAACACCGCTTGTTCCATTTGCGCCCCCTCCGGTGCTTGAAGAAGAGGTGCTTTTTGAAGACAGCGTACACACCGTAGAACCGCTTCTTTTTGTGCTTCGCGGCGCTTCTTCGCGCCTCTCCGCTCGGCTTGAAGCTCGGGGTGAAGCGTGTACACGTCTCGATGTGGAGCTTCCGTACGACGCTTCCATTGCGCGACGAGCGCTTGCCGAGCGCGGAGAGCCCATTACCCAAGAAAATCTGCGTGAACACTTTCATGTCGATCTGCCGGCTCCCCTTTATTCTGCGGCCGATCTGTTTCGAGTGGTGCGCACGCGGCTTGAGCGAACAAGTTTAATCGCGCCCGTTCACAGCATTAAAATCTCCATCTCCGAAATCGCGCGCGCCCGCAAAACTCAGCTTGATTTTGCCCGTGATGCTCACGCCGATCCCAACAGCCTGCCCTCCCTTCTCGCCGAACTTTCGGCAGAAATCGGTCCCGATTGTTTGGGTACACTTGCCCGCTGCGACTCGCTCCGACCGGAGGGAAAGTCAACATTGATCCCCGTCAAAAATGTTGAATCTCCCGCGGGTGAAATCCCAACCGTCGCGCGGGATCCAATGTGTCCTTCACGCCTTCTCCACACCCCTATTTCACTCGGCAGAGCCGGCTCCGCCGTGGTTGCGGTCACCGGTCAATTGTACGTCATTGAACGTCGCCGCTTTCTCGCCCGCCTCGACGATGTTGAGTGGTGGAGTGATAAGCCCTGTTCGCGCGATTATTTTCGAGCCACGTTATCGTCTGGAACAGTTCCGCAGGGTGTACGCGGAAACAGCGGCACTCCACCTCGAAGTGTGGTGTCAGATGCATTGATTTTTATCGATCCACGCACTGAAGAAACTTTCCTCCAAGGGTGGTTTGAATGAAAAGCAATGTGCGGTTCGCCGAGCTTCTCGGCAGGACATCTTTTTCGTTTTTAGAAGGTGCTTCCAAACCCGATGAGCTTGTGCGCGCCTCCAAAGAACGAGGGCTTGAAGCCATTGGCATTTGTGATCGCGACGGGCTCTACGGTATTGCGCGCGCCCACGGCGAGGCCAAACGCATTGGCCATAAAATCATTACCGGTGCCGAACTTTCAATTGAAGAGCCGGGGATTTTATTAACTGATATCTCCGCCACAGACCGTCGCATTACATTGCTTGCCGTCGATCTCGACGGTTATAGCAATCTCTGCCGGCTGCTCACCGCGGCCCACGCCCACCACGAAAAAGGGATTGCGGGCATTACCGTCAATGAAATAGCGTCCATTCCTCAAGGGCTTTTTGCACTTATTCCAAGCGAAGAGCACGTCACTCAAGATGCCATTTTAGGCCCCATTACCGACGCTTTCGGCGAGCGGGCACTTGTGTACACATGGCGTCATGCCGATACGCGCGACGGTGATCGAACACAAATTGCCAAAGACGCAGAAGAGCGTTTTGGAACACGCATTATCGCCACCAACAGGCCCATCATGCACGCGAGCGGGCGCAAACGTTTGGCCGATGTTCTTGCGTGCATTCGGCATAAAACCACCCTCGCAGAAGCTGGGACACGCCTGCTCCCCAACGCTGAAGCGATATTGCGATCACCGGCTGAAATGGCCGCCATCTTTCGTGATCAATTATCCTGGGTGGAGCGAACCGTTGAAATTGCCCAAGAGTGCCTCTTTTCGCCGTCGGATCTCTCTTATCAATTTCCCAGCGACGACTTAAAGCGCCCCGGCGAAACAGCCATTATGGCATTGCGCCGCCTCGTTGAAGAAGGGTGCAAACGCCGTTATGGAGCCAATAAAACTCCTGAACATGTGCAACACTTAATTGAAAAAGAGTTGGCGCTGATTGAAAAGCTTCAAAAAGCAGAATACTTTTTGAGCGCACACCAAGTTGTAGAAATGGCGCGCTCCCGTAAAATATTGTGTCAGGGGAGAGGCAGCGCGGCCAACAGCGCTGTTTGCTTCGTATTGGGTGTCACCTCGGTTGACCCCGCGCGCTCCAACCTTTTGTTTGAACGTTTTTTGTCTGAAGAACGCAATGAACCGCCGGACATTGACGTTGATTTTGAACACGAGCGCCGTGAAGAGGTTATTCAAGCCATCTATGACACTTATGGTCGCGACAGGGCGGCCATGGTTTCGGAGGTTATCAGTTATCGAGGCCGCAGCGCATTGCGTGAAGTTGGCAAAGTCATGGGGCTCTCGCTCGATCAACTCGATCGATTGAGCGGGCTCGCCGGTTACGGCGGAGTTGACCCAAAAAATCCTCACCATTTGGCCGATGTTGGCCTCGATCCAAACGATCGGCGATTGCAACTTGTATTGGAGCTTGCCGACGAAATTCAGGGGTTCCCGCGCCATTTATCCATTCACGTGGGTGGATTTGTTTTATCGGCGGGTTCGCTCGATCGCATTGCTCCTATTGAACCGGCGCGCATGGAGGCTCGCACTGTTATCCCGTGGGACAAAGACGATCTTGATGAACTCGGGTTTTTCAAAGTGGATGTTTTGGGGCTTGGAATGCTAACCGCCATTCGCAAGTCGCTTGAATTTGTTCACCTCGAAAAACACGGCGACCTCAATACGTTTGATCCTATTGAGGCAATGGCTCAAATTCCTTCTGAAGACACCAAAGTGTATGACGCCATTTGTGCAGCCGACACCATTGGTGTTTTTCAAATCGAAAGTCGCGCCCAAATGTCCATGTTGCCACGCCTCAAGCCGCGGGAGTTTTATGACCTCGTTGTTGAAGTGGCCATTGTCAGACCGGGGCCAATTCAGGGCGGCATGGTGCACCCTTATCTGCGACGTCGTGAAGGAAAAGAAAACCGCAATCCTCCTCATCCTTCACTCGCACCCATTCTCGATAGAACGCTGGGTGTGCCTTTATTCCAAGAGCAGGTTATGCAAATTGCTATGGTGGGCGCCAATTACACCCCCGGTGAGGCAGACCAACTTCGGCGCGATATGGCCGCATGGCGGAGGCACGGCCGGCTTGAAAGGCATCGAGAAAAGTTGTTATCGGGGTTTCGAAAAAACGGCATTTCGCAAGAGTTTGCAGAAGCGCTTTATAAACAGGTACAAGGTTTCGGTGAATATGGCTTCCCAGAATCGCACGCGGCAAGTTTTGCATTGCTCGTTTATGTGTCGGCGTGGCTCAAAGTATATTATCCGGCCGAGTTTGCGTGCGCGCTCCTCAATTCACAACCAATGGGCTTTTACAGCGCGTCATCCATTATTCAAGACGCTCAACGACACGGTGTAACAATCTATCCCGTTTGCGTTCTTGAAAGCCGTTGGGACAACGTCAAGTTAATGGGCGAGAGCGCGTTTCGGCTGGGTTTCCGTCAAGTGAAAGGGGTGAGTGAAAACGCCGGACGAGCTATTGAGTCGGCGCGTGAACAGGGTCCGTTTACCAGCGTGCAAGACTTTGTTATTCGAACCAACCTGCCCCGCGATGAAGTCAACGCATTGGCGGAAGCCGGCGCGTTTGACGCTATTTCGCCCCAGCGACGTGAAGCAATGTGGCGGGCTCAAGGACCAAAAGGTGATGGGTTATTTCAACATCTGGCTCTTGAAAAAGAAACATTGGTGGGCTTGCCTGATCTTTCGGCCACAGAGCAATTAACACTCGATTACGAAAAAACCGGTCTCAGCGTGGCCGACCATCCAATGAAACACATGCGCGCCGCACTCAATAAACAGCGCGTTAAACGAGCCGAAGATTTAAAGTCGATGTCGGCCGGCACACGTGTTCGAGTGGCGGGATTGGTAATTGGCAGGCAGCGCCCTGAAACAGCCAGCGGCGTAACGTTCATGACGCTTGAAGACGAAACGGGAATGATCAATCTCATTGTTCATAAAAAAGTGTTTGATGCTCAATTCCAAGTGGCCCGACATTCATCAATGGTCATGGTGAGCGGCAAAATTGAACGCGCGGGTGATGTTATTCACGTTCTTGCTCGGCAATTTGAGCGAATTTCATTGCCATCTGGTGAACATATTGAGCCTGTTGCCCGCAATTTTCATTAAAGCCAACGTCAGAGTGGCCACTGAAACGCCACGCACACATCACCCGCGTTCCGGCCTGAATGGCAACTGACGCGTTATGCCAAGACCTGAACCGCCGCGATAGCTGCAACGTCGTAATCAACACGGACTCACAGAGGACACAGAGGGTCACGGAGGATTTCTGTTTGTCGGGCTGCTATGGTACACATCACCCACCACTCCAACCCTGCCGCCCAGCATCTCTATTGCAGTCTGAGACAAAAAAATTCCGTGGATCTCCGTGATCTCCGTGCCTCCTAGGTAACTTCCCTTTAGCGGAACGTTCTGCAAGGCACGGATCCAGTCTTGTCGAGACGTTTGGGACACCCTTGCCCGTCGCCAAGCGGAAAAGCGAACAGCGTGGCGCGTCGGGTTCTCCAGATGGAGTTCTGTGGCGAGCGCAGCCACGACGAAAACGAGAGACCGGCGAGACCGGTGGATGGCGACGTGATGGACATCTCAAGTCGCCGGACCTCCCAGAACGGGCTCTTTTCTGCTGCATCGACAACTCAACCGCAACGAGTTACTCGCCGTTCGAATGAGGCGCATGCGCCGCTGGGGAACTCCGTGTTGAATACGACGTGTCAGGAATCGAGACGTTTCAGGTCATTGCGGGGCGATCAGCGCTGGGTGAGTCCGTCTTGGATACGGCATGTCAGGAATCGAGACGTTTCAGGTCATCGCGAGGCGGCAGAAGCTAGACACCCCGCGCCAACGCGTCGCGACAATTGACGACGTGCGGCAACCGGAAACCATTGCGCAGAATGCACAATATCGGCGCCTAACACCGCCGATCCAAACCAATTCCTGACAATCCATGACCGAGTTGTGGCGGCGCCATGACCGATTTCTGACATCACGGCGGTAGCGTACACAACATGTCCGATCCGGCCCCTGCCCGAAAATACACCTACCGTTGGGTCACATCGATCCCGTTCCTGCTAATCCACGTTGTGGCACTGGTGGGCGCGATTTGGGTGGGCTTTTCTTGGCAAATGCTGCTCCTCGCGGTGGCTTTTTATTACATCCGCATGTTCGGTGTAACGGCGGGATACCATCGCTATTTTTCGCACCGCACCTTCCGAACAAGTCGAGTCTTTCAGTTTCTACTGGCTCTATTGGCTCAATCGTCGGCACAAAAAGGTGCCCTGTGGTGGGCGTCTCATCACCGATTGCACCATAAAAAGTCAGACTTGCCGGGAGATGTACACTCGGTGAAACTCGATGGTTTCCTCTGGGCACACGTGGGATGGATCCTCTCCACCGAGTTTGAAGACACCGATATGAATCGGGTGAACGATTTGGCCAAATACCCCGAGCTGCGATGGCTCAATAAACACTTTCTCGTGCCCCCCACGGTATTGGCAGTGGCAATGTTTTTAATCGGCGGCGCTCCCGCGCTGATGTGGGGCTTTTTCGTTTCGACAGTGCTTCTTTGGCACGGCACCTTTACCATTAACTCGCTGTCCCATTTGTTCGGAAAGCGGCGTTATCAAACCACCGATGAAAGCCGCAATAATTGGCTTCTCGCAATCATCACCATGGGTGAAGGCTGGCATAACAATCACCACCATTATCAACGGTCCGTTAACCAGGGGTTTTATTGGTGGGAGTTTGACCTGACCTATTACATCCTTTGGGCCATGTCCAAAGTGGGACTTGTTTGGGACTTGCACACTCCACCGCCTCACGTGCTTGTCGATAAGCGTATTGATGCGGACGCGCGCGACAGCGCTCCCGATGTGGTGGCTCCGCTGCCCCTGCGTGAAGCCAAAGAAGCCTGATCGCGCGAAATATCCAGACCTAACTGTGTACACAAACGGGCCCGCAATCCACAGGGCCCAAGTCTCAACCACCCTCAGTCTGTGTACACTTTACTGCCCGACACACAAGAACTCCGCGCACGAGCGCTCTTATGCTAAGCGGCGCCGTGTCATGACCATCGGAAAAAACGCGCCGCCGCTTCTGATCTTCACCGGCGTGCGCGCGATCGACCCCAACTGCGGGCTCGACGGCGAGATTGACCTTGTGATCGAGGCGGGCGTCATCACACGCGTCGGTAAAGGCGCAGCCACCTCAGAACTCCTGCGCGCCGAGGGCGCCCGGATTTTCAGCGGCAATCACCTCTGGGTAACGCCCGCATTTGTCGATCTGCACGCGCATCTGCGTGAACCCGGCCAAGAGTACAAAGAAGACATTCTGTCGGGTTTGCGGGCCGCGGCACACGGCGGATTTGCGCACGTGTGCGTCATGCCAAACACTCGACCGGTCAACGACACGCGCGCCGTCACCGAGGCCATGGTCGAACGGGCACGTTCACTTGAAGGGCCGGCGCTTCACCCGATTGGAGCCATTACCGTGGGCCAAAAAGGCTCTGAATTAACCGAAATGGCGGACCTCAAAGAAGCCGGCGCCGTGGGCGTTTCCGACGATGGGCGATGCGTCACTTCAAGCGCAGTGATGCGCCGCGCCCTTGAGTACGCACGCACGTTTGACCTGACAGTCATTCAACACGCTGAAGATCACGCCCTCACCGAAGGCGCCCAAATGCACGAAGGTGCGATTTCAACGCGCCTCGGACTGCGGGGGTGGCCCCGAGTCGCCGAAGACATCATTGTTGCGCGAGATGTCCTTTTGGCTGAAGCAACGGGCGCTCGCTATCACGTGGCACACGTCTCAACGCTGGGAAGTGTACGCATCATTCGTGAAGCCAAATCGAGAGGGATCGCGGTGACAGCCGAGGTAACCCCGCACCATCTGACGCTCACCGACGCGAGCCTGATTGGGTATGACACGGCCTGCAAAGTGAATCCGCCGCTGCGCGAACAGGCGGACGTTGATGCGCTGCGCGCCGCTCTTGCCGATGGAACCATCGACGCAATCGCAACCGATCACGCCCCTCATTCGAGCCTTGAAAAAGACTGCGAACTCGCTGAAGCGTCGCCCGGAATGATCGGGCTTGAGCTGGTGGTCCCGCTGCTCTTTGGAATGGCCAAAAATGGTGAACTGCCTCTCGCTCGACTTGTCGACGCCCTGACGGCTCGCCCTTCAAAAATCGCTGGACTTGAAGCGCCCGCACTTCGCGAGGGAAAACGCGCTGAGATCTGCGTGATCGACACCACTCGATCGATCACAATCAATCGGGCCAACATTCGCTCAAAAAGCCTCAACACCCCCTTTCTCAATCAAACGTTCACCGGCACTTGTGTACTCACAATGGCCGCCGGAAAAATCGTTTTCGACCAGAACCTGCCCCAATGAGCCGCGATCAAAAAACCGTCCACTTTGTCAGCTTGGGATGCCCTAAAAATCGGGTCGATTCTGAAGTGATGTTGGGAGTTGCCCGAACATCGGGCTTTGAACACGTGGACGACGCCGCCGAGGCCGACGTCATTGTGGTCAACACCTGCGGCTTCATCGGTGACGCCAAAAAAGAGTCGATCGACACCATTTTTGAAATGGCGCAGCTCAAAGAGTCGGGGCGCTGCAAAAAGCTCGTTGTGTCGGGCTGCCTTTCGCAACGCCACCCCAAAGAACTGGCCGAAGAAATGCCCGAGGTGGACCACTTTCTGGGTTCGAGCGACATGCTCAAACTCGGCCAAGTGCTCGGTGGAAAGGCCGAGCGAATGCTGGTGGGTACACCTGCCGATTGGCTTGTCGGCGCCCAAGATCCGCGAACGCTCTCCACGCCTCGCGGAAGCGCGTACGTGAAAATCGCCGAAGGCTGCAATCGCACATGCTCGTTTTGTGTCATCCCCGATCTGCGAGGCGTTCAGCGATCGCGCCGCGTGACCGACGTGGTGGCCGAAGTGATGCGGCTCGTTGATTCAGGGGTGAAAGAGATCAACCTCGTTTCGCAGGACACAATCGCGTACGGCCGAGATCTTCCCGCCGGCGAGAGAGTTGATCTCCCCACGCTTGTGCGCGCCGTTGCCGAGGTGCCCGGCGTTGTGTGGGTACGCCTGTTTTATCTCTACCCCGAAACGCTCACCGAACCGCTGATCGAACTGCTCGCCGGCCATCCGCGCGTTGTCCCGTACGTGGACATGCCCCTTCAACATGCGGCAGACGCCATGTTGCGTCGCATGAGGCGCGGTCACGGCGGCGCGCGAATGCGAAAGATCGTGACGGATCTGCGCGCACGCGTACCCAACCTCACCTTTCGAAGCGCGTTTATTGTGGGCCACCCGGGCGAAACAGACGCGGAGTTTCAGGAGCTGTACGACTTCGTAAAGTGGGCCGAACTCGATCGCGTGGGCGTCTTTCGCTACTCCGATGAAGAGTCGTCGCGCTCATTCACCTTTGAAAACAAGGTGCCCGCGCGCGTGGCCGCTTCAAGGCATCGCAGGCTGATGACCCTCCAACGCAAAATCGCCCACAAAAAGAGCCAAGAAATGATCGGGCGTGAACTCACGGTATTGGTCGACGGCCCGAGCGATGAGCACGAATACGTGATGATGGGACGTCACCCCGGGCAGGCGCCTGATATCGACGGCCAAGTGTACCTTTCGGGAGGCGAGGCGTTGCCCGGTGAAATGCGACGTGTACGCATCTCCCAAGCCGCCGACTACGACCTCGTGGGTGAATTGCTCGACGAAGATGCGCCCGCGTTGCCCCCCGCCGCCAAGCGCGTGCGATTGCAGGTACTGCAAACCGATGGACGCACCGCGCCAACCCGGTTGGCCTAGCCCCTCGCCCAAATCACCTCGATCCGCGCTCTTTTTAGGCAAATCGAAAGCGCGCCGTCTGGGCACAGGGTATGCTCAATGGGTCATTTGATGCGCCGCTTTCTCGCCCGGCTTGGATGGATTGCGCTTCTCGGCACAATGGGCTCCTCGTGTTTGAGCCCCACGTTGCCTTTGCCGCCGCCGGACATCGATTCGGTCACTCAAACCGACGACGGGCTTTGGCAAGTGGCCGGAACGTGCAAACCCGGTGCAATGGTCACGGTCCTCAACGACGAAACCGGCACCGGTGTGGTGTTTGAAGACCGGGAGCAAATCGGCCAATGGGTTGTTCAACTCCCCGGCGACCTTTGCGACGCCGCGTGGGTCTCTCAAGAGTTCGGAAACGATGAGAGCAGCCGAACCAACTTCGTCATCGACGAAATAAACATCGATCAACCAAGCGGCTCGGGCGCCTGCAATTAACGGTCAAACCCGTGGTACCGTGGAGCACGTGTCCTCGCTCCCGGCACCCACCGACCGACGCAGCGTCCCGGCTCCAACGGGTACACGTGTACTCATCGTCGACGATGAACCCGGCCTGCGACAGATGCTTGAAATCGCGTTCAAGCGCCAGGGATACGACGTAGTTGTCGCTCCGGGAGCGCGTTCGGGAACGGAGGCGCTCCGCCAAAACCCGCAGCCCTTCCCCCTTGTTTTAACCGATCTGATGATGCCCGACGGCTCCGGGCTTGACGTGCTGTCGGCTGCCAAACAGCGCAATCCCGCCACTGAGGTGATTGTCATCACCGCGCATTCCACGGTTGAAACGGCGATCGAAGCTATGCGCAAAGGCGCGTACGACTTCGTCACCAAGCCATTTTCACCCGCGGAGATGACGGCGCTTGCCTCCAAGGCGCTCGAAAAAAGCACGCTCGTCGCCGAAAATCAGCGCCTCCGAGCCCAAATTGAACGGCTCGCCCAAGACAGCGGTCAGGTGCTCGGCACAAGCCCCGCCATGCTGCGCGTTGTCGAACTCATCGCCAAAGTGGCCCCCATGCGCACCACCGTACTCATCACCGGTGAAAGCGGCACTGGCAAAGAGCGTGTTGCGCGCGCCCTTCACGAACAGAGCGATCGCGCGAGTGCGCCGTTCCTGGTGGTAAACTGCGGTGCTCTTCCCGAGCAGCTCATGGAAAGCGAGCTGTTTGGCCACGAAAAAGGAGCCTTCACCGGAGCCGCAACGCGCGCACTCGGGCTCTTTCGAGAAGCCGACGGCGGCACGGTGTTGCTCGATGAAGTGGGCGAGTTACCGCTGCCTTTGCAGGTAAAACTGCTGCGCGTCTTACAAGAACGAAAAGTGCGGCCCGTGGGCGCATCCGCAGAAGTGCCGGTCGACGTTCGCGTGTTGGCCGCCACAAACCGCGAAGTTGAAGCCGATGTGCAATCCGGCAAATTTCGACAAGACCTTTATTATCGCCTCAACGTGATCCGCATTGAATTGCCGCCGCTGCGCGATCGCCGTGAAGACATTGTTCGCCTCGCAGATCGCTTCATTCGCCGATTTGCAAACGAAACCGGCAAAGACGTGCGCGCCCTCACCGCCGACGCCGTGCGCGCTCTCGATGCGTACACATTCCCCGGCAACGTCCGTGAACTCGAAAACATGATTGAACGCGCTGTGGCGCTCGCGTCGGGCCCAACCATCGGCCTCGGCGATCTCCCCAAAAGCGTTGTTGGGCTCCCGGCCAGTCCGGCACCGCGCTTGGCCGATCTACCGCCTGAAGGATGTTTGCTGGATGATGTCCTGAGTGAGGTCGAAAGGCGTCTGCTGCTTCAAGCCCTCGAAAGAACGGGCGGCGTTCGCACCGCAGCCGCCAAACTGTTGGGCGTCACATTCCGATCTCTCAGGTATCGGCTCGCAAAACAGGGCCTCGGGTCCGACGAACCCGATGCAGATGACGAAGAGCGCAGCACACAAAAGCGCCCTTGAGCGCTTGTCAGCCCAGCAAACCTACGCGACCAAATTCGTCACACCCCCACCCCACCCAGTGACGTTTTTGGTCACTCCAAAACCGCCCAGTAAAAAAAACCGCCGAGATCTCGCCTATTCGTCCCCGGTTCTGACACGATCCGATCAATGGCACGATCCCTGTTAAGCAAACTGCCGATGCTTGGCAAACGCGTACCCTCGACGCGCGGTTTCACCTTGGTGGAACTTCTTGTCGTGGTTGCGATGGTCGGCATTTTGGCGGCGCTTGCAATCGTCGGTTACCGCAAGTGGGTTGCCACCGCCGGCACCTCAGAAGCCATGGCAATGGTTCAACTCATTCGCCAGGGTGAAACCCAACACAAGGTTGACTCCTACGTTTACCTTGGATGTTCGGGTTGTGGTGCAGCCGGTTGTGCGCCGGGCGGCGGCAGCCTCACGGCGTATTATCCAATGGCCAATCCCACGAGCGCCAAATACTCCTGGGTGCAAACAGGCCACCCCGACTTCGCTTGTTGGCAGCGCCTTTTGGCTCAAACCGACGCCGGTGTTCGCTTTGGATATGCGGTCGTCGCCGGCGGGCCGAGTGATGCCGTTGTTCAGCCGCAGGGCTTTACGCAACTCGGCGCGCTGCCGCAGCCAACCGAGCAATGGTACGTTATTCAGGCGGCCGGCAATCGTGATAACGATGCGCAAAAAGCACTGCTGGCAGCCGTGTCATGGACCAATGAAACCTATATCGAAAACGATATGGAGTAGCGTATTGGTCGGCATTAAAAGGTTATAGAATTTGCCGTGTGATTAGTGGTTTTCTTTACCAATCGATCAATCCTCTTTTCATAACGGCCATTCACATTTTCGTTTGATTGAGAGTAACAAAAGAAAGGGTCACGACAATGCGCGCCTACAAACGGTATGGCAAACGAGGCTTCACTCTGGTTGAGCTTATGATCGTTATCGCGATCATCGGCGTTCTTGCGGCACTCGCCATCTACGGTGTTCGCCGTTATCTCGCCAGCGCCAAAACCAGTGAAGCCAAAAACACGGTCGGCGCCATTGCGCGTGGTGCAAAACAATCGTTTGAGCGTGAAACCGCCCAGAGCGACCTTCTTGCGGGCGGCGCATCGTCCACCGGCGCCAACCACGCGCTCTGCGGTTCGGCAGCTGCCACACCGGCCGCTGTTCCCGCCGGCGTAAAATACCAACCCAAAACCGGCCCGGGTGAAGACTTTGACGCGGGTGATGCCGTCTCAGGCTGGAAGTGCCTGCGTTTCTCGCTCACCCAAGCGGTTTATTACCAATACAACTACACCAAAGGCTCGGCGCCGTTCTCCGCCGGTCTAACCGGCGCGCCCGTCGTGCCCGCGGGTGAAAGCTTTGAGGCCGCCGCAAAAGGCAATCTCGACGGCGACGTGGCATTTTCGGTCTTCGCGCTCGTCGGTGCCCAAGAAAACGGTGAAATGAGGGTTGCCACTCAGGTCTTCATCAACGACGAATACGAATGATCTGGGTGTTGCGGGAGTTTAACAATGGGTCAGTTGCGCGCGCCCGATCAGTTACGTTCAGGCTTTAATCACAACGCGTATTCAAAGCGCGCCCTCGGCACGCGTTCAGCGCGCGCAGCCGCTCTCAACTCCTTGGCTTCTCGTCGCCTCCATCGTCCAATAGCCAATAGAGCATCCGGCTTCACCTTGGTAGAACTGATGATCGTCATAGCGATCATCGGTGTGCTCGCCGCACTCGCCATCTATGGAGTGCGCTCTTATCTGGCGGCTGCAAAAACAGCAGAAGCTAAAGAATCCGTCGGTGAAATCTCAAAGTTGTCGGCGCTCGTCTTCGAACGTGAATTGGCGGAGTCCGAGTTAATCGCAGGCGGCGCGGCGTCAAAACCGGCAGTCAACAACCTGTGTGGGTCGGCCAACAAAGTGCCTCTCAACTTTGTGCCCTCGGGAGTCAAATACCAACCGCTCACCGGGGCCGGGCAAGACTTCCAAACAGGGTCCACCGTCGACGGCTGGACCTGCCTGGGATTTTCGCTCACAAGCCCCATTTACTATCAGTATTCATACCTAAAAGGCGCCGGCTACGTCTCGCCCCCCCTCGGCGGCCCCGATCCGGGCGCCGACGGTTTTGAAGCCGCCGCACAAGGCAACCTCGACGGCGACAGCGCAAATAGCACCTTCGCGCGCACCGGAATCATCATTGGCAAACACCTCCACGTTTCCACCCAGGTGTTTATCGACAAAGAGGCCGAATAGGCCGCAGCGAGAACGCGTCAGCGGGGCGCGCAGTAGAAAAACGCCAGCCACCTACCCATCCAATGCCCTCCCCGGCGCGCGTTCCGCGCGCCCGCCCCTCCCAAATGTCGCGGTTCCCGCGCCATGGGCGGGGCCTTTCATAAACTCCACGGCTTCATTCGCGCCGCCCGATTCAAAACCGTGTTTCCCTTGCCAGACGCGTGCACATCGATAAAAACCGAAATATCGTATGAGAGCGCTCACCGCAGTGCAGGCCGCAGCCATTTTCGGCGTTGTCGGCAGCGTTCTTGCGGTGGCAATTCCCGGTTTTGTTCGAAACCTCAGCGCCTCCAAACTCTCCGAGCCCATCGACGGACTCGATCGCATGGTCACCAACGCGATCGGCTACGCAGAAACACATCCGCACGAAATCAGTTTTCCGCCGTCGGCACCCCTCACGCCGGCCCAAGTTCCGCGCGGCGTGCGCGCCACCGATCCGCCTGAAGTTTGGGAACACCTCACCTGGAAAAGCCTTCAATTCGGCTTTACTGAAGCACACGCGTTTGCGTTTCAATTCACCACCGACTTCGACCCGAACACTCAAGTGTTTCGTTTCACAGCAACCTCGCACGGTGATCTCGACGGCGACGGCATGTTGTCCACGTTTGAAGTGAAAGGCGAACGACTGCCTGGACAGTCACCCAAAGTGCTCCCGGGCATGTTCGTTGATCACGAGGTGGAGTGATGAGCGGCAAAACGCGAACGCTGCGGAGCGACCTTGCCGCGTTGGCCGCCGCGTGGGCGGTGGCCATTCCGCTGATCACCTTGGTTCGACACCCCGCGGCCGAAACGCACCGCCTCGTAAAAGAAACGTCCGATGTGTACGTTTTGCCCCCGCCCGCCGCGGTCGTTCGGCTGTCGCTCGGACATCGCGCTGCAATGGCCGATTATTTGTGGGCCGGCGTCCTCGTTGAGCAGGGGCTCCACTCGGTGAGCAAGCGTCGCTACGAAAATCTTTTCAAACAGATTGAGGCGATCAACGAACTCGACCCAACGTTTCGTGAGCCATACCTGGTTGTCGAAGCTCTCACCGTTTTTCTCGCCAAAGGCGCCACCGAAGACGACATCCGCCAGGCCCGCGTTGTGCTTGAGCGAGGTGTACACAATCTGCCAAACGACCCCGAGATCTTAATCGCGGCCGGCTCGTTTATCGGCCTCATGGCGCCGTCGTCGTACCTCAGCGATCCCGAAGAGAAGGCCCGATGGAAGCTCGACGGCGCGGAGTACCTCGCGCGCGCAGCCGAACTCGGCGGCGACAAAAATCAGTTTGGTTGGCAGGCGTTGAGCGGTTTCGGACTTCTTCGCAAAGCGGGCAAAAACCGGCAGGCGATCACATTTTTGCAAAACGCGCTCGCGGGCACCGACGATGAAGAGCTGCGCGCCCACATCAAAGCCCTCATGGACAAAATGGCGCAAAACGAAGACGCGTTCGATCAAGCGGAACAACGCCGAGCGTTCGCCGCATTTCGAAAGCGCCAAGATCAGTTCGATGAAATCTGGCGAACCGCGTACCCGCTCGCAAGCAAGACAGGTGTACTCGTGATGGGGCCGCCCTACGACGCGGCGTTTTGTTCCGGGGGTACACAACGAACCAGCCCACGCTGCGCGTTCACTTGGGCGCAATGGGCGGCTGAAGCCACGGACGATTCACACGCGCGTTGAAGCGCGCTGAGCACGACACGTTGGCAGCGCCGAAAGTCCTCTGGACTTTTGACACACTGTACCGGTTCGGCTCGTCAGTGTTTTTTGGCGCGCGTCTTTTTCTTTTCGCCGACGCGTTTTTGAGACTGCGTGTCAGCGTCGTCGCCGCTGGTTCGTTCGAGTTTTTCGTGACGAGTCGCTTTGGGATGATGTGTACTCTTCGTTGAAGAGTCGCCCTTCGAATGCTCGTCAGACTTTTCTTTCGGCTCGCCCTTGCGGTCGCGCGTTCGAAGCTTCTCGCCGTCGCTCGAATCGGACGCGCCGGCTGCGGCCTTCTCCGAAGCGGCCTTGTTTACCGCCTCTTTCGACACGTTGAGCCGAATGAGCTGGCCCACCTTCAACGCGTCGCCCACATCGATGTGATTTTCGCGGGCCACATCTTCCACGTCCACGGCGAATTGTTTTGCAATGCCCAGGAGCGTTTCGCCGGGTCCAACGCGATACATCACCGTTTCGCGACCTTTGCGCGCGCGCGGTGAATCCGACGGGTCGTCGTCACCATCCGACAGCGATTCGAGATCGTCGCGCATGGAGTGACGTCGCTTCGGCTTGGGCAAAAGCGAAAGAAGGCTTTCATCGCCGTCGGAGTTGCGAGGCCTGAACGCGCGCCCGCCGAGCAGATCCACCGGATCGAGCACCGTTGCGTCCGACTCGATCGGCTCGTTGTCGATCAAAGCGGGAAGCGTGACCCGAGCGCGCGAGAGCGAATCGGAAGGAATAAGCACGAGGAAATCACCGCGACCGGGAGGCATTTTTTCGCTGAGAACGTCGGGATTGAGGTTGCGAATGACCGACGTTGAAACGCCCGCCGCCTTGGCGATCAACTTGAGCGGCGTACCGGGTGGAACCGCAACTTCGGCTGTGTCGGCCGGACGCATCATCTCCACGTTGTCAAACCCGAAGCGATCGAGGTTGTTCGCAACGATCGCCGCCGCCGCAATCTTGGGAACGTACGTTGCCGTTTCGGAAGGAAGCGCGTCTTGTCGAACCAGCTCGTTGAAGTCGGTCGTCCCGTACCGATCGATGCGATCGAGCAGCTGCTCGTAGCCCATGTTGTACGCCGCCAGCGCGAGATCCCAATTCTGAAAGCGCAGGAACAAATCGCGGAGATGGTGCGCCGCCGCCTGCGTCGCAAGTCGCGGATTTTTGCGCTGATCGATGTATTTGTTTTGGTCCAATCCGTACACCTTGCCGGTGGCGGGCATGAACTGCCACAAGCCCACAGCGCCGGCCGGCGACTTGGCGCGCGCATCAAATCCGCTTTCGATCATCGAAACCCAGATGAGATCTTCGGGCAGGTGGCGCTTGCGAAGCTCCGATTGAATGAGATCCTGATAACGGCCGCTCCGACGAAGCCACGTTTCAAACATCCCGCGACCGCGATCCGTCTTCGCGAAGAAGCGCACGTATTTGAGCGTGCGTCGCGAGATCGACACCTTCAAATCGGGCATCTGCAATCGCGAGAGCGCGTCGACACCCGGTCCATCCAGCTCGTCCGCGTCGTCCGCAAATCCATCGGGACGCGACTCAAAACGAGGCGACTTCGAGTAGCTCGGGCGGTTGAGATCGCACGACGAGCCCTCGCGATCGCTTTCCGCCGCGCGCCTCATGAGAGCAAGCTCTTGTGACTCGCCGCCGCCGTACTGTGTACGCATCGGCGCCGATGACGGCGAGGCCGCAGCCGCAACGATCGTGCGATCCGGCACTTTGCCCTGATATGCAACAACCGCCGCGTTCATCGAGGTGATCGTCGACTCGGGGGCCGACATGCCTACCCCGTAACCGAACGCCAAAGCAGAAACCAACGGCGGGATCTTGTGCAGGACGCTCATGCTGTCGGACAGCATCACACCATGTAGGTGCGACGGCCAAGAAAACGGTGACGAGTGGGATGAGCGTAGGGTTGGCCAAGATCGGGCGTTCGTCTGCTAGGCTACCGGCCCATGCCGGTGGCGCTTGTCGCCCGGGTGGTCGACACCCAAACGAATCAGAGCTTCGAGGTCACGTTCGAGCGCTTTCCTGTGCGCATCGGACGCAACCAGCTAAACGACCTCCACATCGACCGCCCCTACGTTTCGCAATTCCACGCCGCGATCGATCTCCGCGATCGGCAGATCATTGTTCGCGACCTCGGCTCCACAAATGGAACTGTGTTCGCGGGGCAACGCCTGCAACGAGACGTTCCTGTGGACGTGACACAGACGCCGGAGATCACCATCGGCCCTGTGACTATGCGCTTCAGCCTTTCGGAGGCCGCAAAGCGCGAAGAGCGCCGCGAAGGTTTCCTCGACATGAGCGGCGAAGCGTGGGCGGCGCAGGGAGCCGGCGCTCGCAAGCAGGCGATCGCGCCCGGTCAAGAAGATCCGTATCTGCGCCAGCTCATGCCCTACCTCGAAGCGTACCGAGCGGCATGGGGAACGGTGTACCGCATCCTTTACGATCACCTCGCGCGCCTCCAACCCGAGGTGCGTCAAGCGTACCTTCGCAGGCTCGCTTCCGAGCAAGCCGCGGTTTCCGCCGAGCCCGACTTCCAAAAGCTCGCGCAATATTACGGCGTCGACGCAGGCGCGATCGGCGAAATGACGCCGCCCAAAGCCGCGCAGACAGCACTCGCAGAACTGCACCGCACGCTCGCTCCGGACACGAAACCTCTCGACGACGTGTCTTCGATTTTGCAGTTCGCGAGGCGCCTCCGTGACTCGATGGAGGTGTTCCTCAAGTGCTTCATCAGCCTTCGCGACGGCTATCAGGCCTTCACAGAACAAATGCTCGGCACCGACGGCAAAGATCAAAACGATCGCGTCGCGGTGGCGAAGGACGCCAAGGAGCTGGGCCTGGTCCTCCTCACACCCGCCGGCGGTCCCGACGCCGCACGTCAATTGAACGAAAACTTCATTGAGGTGATGGCGCACGAGGTGAAATTGTTAAACGGCGTGATGGAGGGCGTGAAGACTCTGCTCGGTCGCCTCTCACCCAAAACGATGGAGGACGAGCTTGAGCGAAAAGGTAAAAAGGGTGGTCTTTTCTCAAGCAAATATGAAGAACTTTGGAAGCTCTACGAGAGCCGGCACGGCGACTACGCGGGCGAAGATAAACAAACATTCGAAGCTATTTTTGGCCCACAGTTCGCTCGCGCGTATGCTGCAAGCGCCGGCGAGGATTACAAGGGTACTTCCGGCGAGTCGGGGCAAAAGCCCCGCTTCACGATTTCTGCGAATCAGATGAAGCGATAGCGGTTGGATTTCCCGAAGGAAAGTTGTCCAATCGCGCGTCGCCACAGCAACGAGGCTCGCGCATGCGAATCGGCCAAACAATCGTAGCGGCAAGTGTAACAGCCTTGGTGTCGGTGCTCGCCTTTGAGCAGCCGGCTGCGGCGCAGCCCGCCGGAGATCCGGTACCGGTGCAACCGTTGGTTGCGCGCGACCAAGGATGGGGGGCGGTGTCCGACGTCGCTCTCACAATCGGCGTTCTGAGCCCCTTCTTAATGCCGCGTGTCTACTACAGCGATCCCACTTCAACCGTTGGGTGGAAAGGTCGCTGGCACGTTTCGATGCTGGCGCCGGCGATGACAATGTTCGGAGCCACAATGCTCGTGGACATTGTGGTCAAAGACGCAGCGAAGGGTGCGCGGCCTGGGTGTGATGCATCCAACACCCAAGTTGGATTCCCCGGATCGGGATGTGAAACGTTCGGCGGCCCGTCGACGCACATGTTTGCAACCTACGGATCGCTCGGAACTGGAACGGCCATCTTTTTGGTCGACACGTTCAAGTACTCCGACGGTCGTTTCAATGCGCCCGCGTTCATCGGAAATGTGGGCATCCCGCTGGTCGCTTCGGTGCTCGGCACGCCCGGCCGCTCGTTTGAAAATTCAGCCGAAGTTCGCGCGTTCGAAGATCCCGGACAAGTGGCAGCCGGCGCCATCAGCGGTCTGCTCACCGGCGCAGCGGTCGGCGTAACGTACGCGCTCCTCCAGCGACCGAGCTGCGGATACGGCGACGCGATCATCTGCTGGTAGTCGTCCGCAGGCTCTTCACAGTCGAAAACGCCCTGCCCTTTCGCGGCCGGGCGTTTTTGCATTTCAGCGGCTGATCGAGCCGAACATTTTCGACAGTACAAAAGCTTCGACAAGCACAAAAACGAAAAGGGCACCCACGAAAAGTGGATGCCCTTTTTTCACACCGCGGTGAGTTGCTTGTCAGTCTTGCCCGACAACCCGCTCCCAAAGAGGATCGTTTGACGAGAACAATGTGTCGCGCTCAACGCGCAGAAAGCGGGAGAACTCCACGCGTCGAAGTTCGCGATCGCTGTCACGCGTTTCTTCTTCGTAGTGAATGATTTTCACCGTGACCTGTTCAAGCAGCTGAATGCCGTTGGGCTTGTACTGAATGTCGGTTTGAAGCTGGTAGCGCGCGTAAAGCCCACGTTCGAGAACCGACGGAACCACGGCCGTGCGCTCCAGATCAACGGCGGCGCCCTCAATCAGGCGACCCCGGCGAACCAAATAAAACTGAGCGCGCTTGCGACAGTCATCCGGGTCGGGGCAGACCTTTGATTCTGCAACAACAAGATTTTCGTTGCCCATGCGAACGGGTTCGATTTTTGATTTTGCCGGCCCTCGGAAGCTTCCGATGCCGTAGATTTCGGCGCGATCATCCACCGCGCGAACCAGCGCGATCGGCCCGCCTTCGTCACCGTTTTCAAACTTGAGGACGCGCAGCCAAACAACGCGCATCCCTTCAGGACCGGCTCGCGTTTCAATCTCTTCGGGATCGAGGATTCGCGGCCAGCCTTTTGCTGAAATTCCGCCGCGGAGAGACTCATTGGCGAAGACGTAGTTGCCCGTGCAATCCACTTCCGTCGCGGTAAGCCCTTTTTCCTCCACATAAGAAGGCATCAGGATCCGCGCCCAATCTTCAGGATCGAGGTTGCGAACAATGGCCCTGGATCCAGCCCGTTTCGGCGCGCCGAGCGGCGTTGTGCAAACGGCAATCGGCGCCTGGCTTCGGGTAGGAACCTCCATGTGAGGTTGCTCCGGCGACGCCCCGCAGCCCGCCCACGCCAAGACTGTGGCCATGAGGCCCAGCGAGCGCCGAACCGACCCAAAGAACGTGCTCCCCAACGAGGTACGCATCACTTCTCCCTTGTAACATGTGCACCCTACGGAGCGCGAATTCGTGACGAAAACCATGGTGGATCGCGCGACCGACCAGACGTGCGCGCATGTTTTTTCAGCGATTTCACCGGCCAAAGACGCGGTGCGTTGCAAAGGACTGCTATCAACGCTAGCAATTCCAAGTCCTATAAAACGCGGCAACACATAAAATTTAAAAAAAGCAACTTAACCTCAAAGATCATCTTGACCCCAAACCGAGCTGTGGTTAGCGTGGGTCGACCTTGATGCTCCGGGTGGAATATTCATCGGGTGCATCCAGTTTTTGAGAAACAACGATCAGCTGCCAGCGCGCAATGGGGCGCCGACTGAGTCCAGAAGATCGCGGTCAATCAAAAAGAAGGCAACACGACAATGGCTCTCAACGCGTACCTCAAGCTCAAGGGTCAGAAGCAAGGCGAAATCAAGGGCTCCGTGACCCAAAAGGGCCGCGAAGGCAAGATCATGGTCATTGCGGTTTCTCACGAAGTCGTGAGCCCGCGTGACGCGGCAAGCGGTCTTCCCACCGGCAAGCGCATGCACAAGCCGTTCGTGATCACCAAGGAGCTCGATAAGTCGAGCCCGCTGCTCTACACCGTGCTCGTTAACAACGAGAACATTCCCGAGTGGGAACTTCAATTCTGGACACCCCAAATTGCGGCGTCGCAAGGTGTTGGCACCGAGAAGCAACACTACACAGTGAAGCTCGTGAACGCGAACGTCGCGAACATCAGCTTCCGTATGCTCAACAACAAGAACCCCGAGTTGATGCGCTACGCCGAGTACGAAGAGGTCGCGTTCACCTACCAGAAGATCATCTGGACCTGGATGGACGGCGGCATCACTTCGGAAGACGACTGGGAGACGCCACTCGCCTGATCTGAGCACTGACGCAACACGAGGACGGGGCGACATCGAGGGAAACTCGACGGCGCCCCGTTTCGTTTTTGTTTGCTGAAGGCACGTCGTTCGTTTCTTGCGACGGCAGGCCAACGAACTCGACTGGTTTGGGTTCGGCTCAGCGGGAACGAATGCGGAGACGCCGGAGATGAGGCCAAAAAAGTCGGCACATCCTGACGCTGACCTGGCGCGCGCGCGTCGGAGCCTCGGTCGTTTCTATGCTTTGGATTTTGCGTTCGCGCGGCGGTGCATTCATTCGCTCAGCCGCAAGCAAACGAACACGGTGGAATGTCGCGGAGAAGTCCTATTCCCGAGACGGTTCCTGCTAAGCTCTTCAAAGTCTCCCACCACCGCGAGCGCGGGATAGAAGGCGGAGACAAACTTCATGGCACTCGCCGGCTACCTCACTCTCACTGGAACGAAGCACGGCCCAATTGCCGGCTCCGTCACCCAGAAGGGC
This sequence comes from Polyangiaceae bacterium, assembly GCA_016712345.1. Lineage (GTDB taxonomy): Bacteria > Myxococcota_A > Polyangia > Polyangiales > Polyangiaceae > JADJRH01. Next base: position 3,004,860 of record JADJRH010000001.1, on the reverse strand, counting down.
CGCGAGGGCACCATTGAGGTTGTGTCGTTTTTTCACGAGATCGTGGGGCCTCGTGACCCGGTGAGTGGACGCCCAACCGGGAAGCGAATGCACAAGCCTTTCAACATCACCAAGGCCATCGATAAAGCTTCGCCGCTCCTCAACGCTGTTCTCACCACCAACGAAAATCTCACAGAAGTGGTGTTGAAACTTTTCCGGCCAACGCCCACCGGACAAGAACGGCACGCGTTTACGGTGCGTTTGGTAAACGCCACCATCTCTTCAATTCAGCTGCGGCAGCTCAACACGCGCAGCCCCAAGTACGCCAAAATGCCCGAGCTTGAAGAGCTGGGTTTCACATACCAGCGCATTGAGTGGACGTGGACTGAAGGCAACATCACGGCCGAAGACGACTGGGAAATCGCACGGCAATAACGTGCGGCCGTGGTCGTTGCTGAGCGCTCTTAGAAACGGCCTCGCGCGTTGTGTACACCTTGCGCTTTGGGTACACCTAATGCGCTGCGTGCACTAAACGTCGGCGCGCGCTGTGTACGCCTTGCGCTTTGCGTACACCTTGTAATTTGTGTACACTTTAGCGGCGCTCACGCTTTGCGCGCTGTGTACGCCTTGCGCCCAAGGGGGCGGCTTCGCCAAAGCGGCCGGTCGTTGTGTACACTTTGGCGGCGCTCACGCTTATGCCGCAATTGCGCGCAAGGAAAATCGTGAGCGTTGCCGCGCGCTCGTCGGCCTTCCGGGTGCGCCCTCCAATTCACCTGCCGGGCAAACACCCGCCACCAAAACCGGTGATGGAGTTATTCTGCGGAGCTATGGCGTCGCTGCTGAAAAAGCTCGAAAACCTCGGGCAACCCGCATCGTCGTGGAACTACACGTCGCGGGGCGGTTCCGACTTCGAGAACGACATCACCGACCACCTCACCGAAATCCTCAACACGCGCATGGGCAGCGCACGCACCATCCCCGATTACGGCCTCATGGAAGTGTCGGAGGTGATCCACGACTTTCCAGACGCCATTGCGATGATCCAGCGCTCGCTCAAGGCGTGCATTCAGCAATACGAACCGCGCCTTAAAAACGTGCAAGTGAGACACCTCAAAGGCGAGGCCTTCACGCAGATGGTGCTCGAGTTTGAGATCACGGGGCAGTTTCAGCTCCCCGACGGGCGGCGACAGTCGCTTCGAGTTGGGGCCACGTTAGACGGTTCCGGCAATGTTCGGGTCGGTGGGTAACAACGAGGCGTTGACAGCAGTGCGCTGCGACGGTCGACTGTCGGGCGGCGGGAATGTTCAACAAGTACTACCAAGACGAACTGACATACCTGCGCGAACTCGGGCGAGAGTTTGCGGCCGCTTATCCGGCCATTGCTCCGCTCCTCGCAGAAAAGGGTGCCGACCCGGACGTGGAGCGCCTGCTTGAAGGCGTCGCGTTCCTCACGGGGCGTATCCGGCAAAAAATCGATGACGAGCTGCCCGAGGTTATCCACTCGGTCGCGGCGCTCCTCTTTCCCCATTATCTGCGCCAAATTCCCTCCACATCGATCGTTGAGTTCACGCCGCTTCCCAACGTTGTTCGTGAAAAGCTCACGGTCGCGCGCAACGCCGAAGTGGGCAGCGTTCCGGTCGACGGCGTGTCGTGCCGCTTTCGCACAACGCAAGACGTGGAGCTGCTTCCGCTCTCGGTTGAAGACGCGCGCGTCGACACGGGCTCACAGCTCACTCAGTCGCTTCGCATCGAGCTGAAAGTCACTGGCGGTGCCGCACTCGCAGCCCTCGCGCTGTCGCAAATTCGCTTCTACATCCACGGTGAAAAGCGTCTGCAAGACGATGTTCGCCTCTGGGTGGGCGGCCACGTTGAGAGCGTTGCGCTCGCATCGGTCGATCCCACGCGCGGCGACAACATCGTCGCAACGCTTCCGGCCAAGTCGGTAAAGCTCGTGGGTTTCGCCGAAGAAGAAGCGCTGATTCCGTACCCCAAAACGGTGTACCCCGGGTTTCGGCTCCTCCAAGAGTTCTTCACGCTTCCGCAGAAGTTTGCGTTTTTCGACGTGACAGGCCTTGAAGCTCTCCCCGCCGACAAGGTCACCGATCGGTTCGCGATCATCTTTCAGTTTAAAGACAGCATGCCCGCCGCGGTGCGCGTCACGAAAGACAACTTTCGGTTGTTCTGCACGCCCGTCGTCAATTTGTTTGAGCACCCCACCGACCCAATCAAACCCGAAACCACCAAGTTTGAGTATTTGGGCCGGCCGTCGGGCGGCAACCCGCAGGCGTATGAAATTTACTCCGTCGACAAAGTGATCGGCATCGCACGCCGCACAAGTCAGCGCGTCGAAATCCCTTCGTTTTACGAGTTTGAACACGAAATTGACGCCGACGCAGCTCAACGGGGCGTGTTCTTCCAACAGCACCTTCGGCCCGCCGTTGTGGGCGACGGGATCGATGTGTACCTTTCGTTTGGTACACCTCAAGACTCCGGCGTGCTGCCCGACTTTGACGTCATCAGCGTTGAATCAACGTGTACCAATCGAAGGTTGCCCGGCTCGCTCAAAGTCGGCGACCTCCGCGTTCCCACCGCCACATCTCCCGCGGTTGCGAGCTTCACCAATCTCACCGGTGTCACGGCAGCGCTTCCACCGCCCACGGGGCGTGAACTTCAGTGGCGCGTTATCGCTCACATGGCCATGAGCTACCGCTCCATCGCCGACCTTGACGTGCTGCGCGCCACCGTTGACCTTTACAACTTCCAAGCCGTCATCGATCGCCAGGCGGCCCGCGCAAATCAGCTCCGATTGCAAGCGCTCAAGTCCATCAAAGTTCGCCCCACCGATCGCCTCTATCGAGGTGCTCCCGTTCGCGGCGTCGCCGCCGACATGGAAATCGATGAAGGCGGATTCACAGGCGAAGGTGAAATGTACTTGTTTGCAAGCATCCTGAACGAAATGCTGGCATCGTACGTTTCTCTAAACTCGTTCACGCAGCTCACAATCACCGGAACCAACACGCGCGTGGTGTACAAATGGGAGCCGAAGAGCGGCAACCTCAACCTGATTTGAGCCAATCGCTCAGCGAGTTGGAAAAAAACGCGCGGCGTTTCGCGTTCTACCGACTTGTGTACCTTTTGGAGCGGCTGCATCCCAAGGCGCCGGCCGTTGGTCAACTCGGTCCTGCGAACGACGAAAAGGTTCGCCTTCGGGCCGATCCGTCCCTTGTTTTCCATTCGAGCGACATCGCCGAAATGGCGGTTGTGAAATACCCCGACGACCGCGAGCGCGTTCGGGTGTCCACAACGTTCATGGGACTTTACGGCTCCACTTCGCCGCTCCCCACACACTTTTCGGAGCGCGTTGCCGTTAACGAATATCAAGGTGGTCCGCAGCCCGCGCGTGAACTCTTCGACGTATTGCACCACCGCGTTTTGAGCCTTTTGTACCGCACGTGGAGCAAATACCGCTTCAGCGTGATGTACCGCACGAAGGGCACCGATCCTTTCACCCGTCGAATGTTTTGCACCATCGGGCTCGATGGGTTTCGTGAAATCGCAACGCCGATTGATCGGTTTATGTTGCTCCGCTACGCGCCGATTCTCGCGTCAAAGTCGCGGGCCGCGCGAAGCCTTGAAGTGGTGCTCGGCGACGTTTTCGGTGAACTCGGCATTCGTATTGAGCAGTTCGTTGGGCATTGGACGCTCATTGAAAAACCGCTTCGAAACAAGCTCGGCGTGATGAACTGCGTGCTCGGCCAAGACCTCACTATCGGCCGGTATGTGTACGACGGCTCGGGGCGCTTCAATATTGTTCTCGGGCCGCTCGGGTACGACGATTACTTGTCGTTTTTGCCCGGTGGACACAATCGCCCGGTTCTCAAAGGGCTCGTCGATATGTTCACGCGCGGCATGTACGACGTGATGATGGAGATTCACGTTCAGACCGAGGCCGCGCCGCGTTTTCAACTCGGTTCGCCGCGGTCGTCGACCATTGGTCGAACAGCGTGGCTCGGCGGTTCGCAGGGCCAAAAATTTGTGGTGAACGTTCCGCTCGAAGACAAGCCGCAGCCCACAAGCACCGAGCCGGACGACGAAGATCGCGGCGAGCCGCCGGATCTGCCGCCTCGATACTGAGCGCTTCTTTGGGTGCTTCTGTCTCAAGGCGCGCGCACCCACGTCAAGGCGCCCAACCGTAAGCGCTCACGAGAGCGGAGCGCCCCGCGACGCACTCGCTGCATTGTGTACACACAGATAAAGCGAGCGCCGAGGCTCAACTCACCAAAGGGTGACTTCAGCCACCCCGCAATGACTTGAGACGTCTCGATTCCTGACACGTCGTAATCAACACGGAGTTCCCCAGCGGCGCATGCGCCTCATTCGAACGGCGAGTAACTCGTTGCGGTTGAGTTGTCGATGCAGCAGAAGAGAGCCCGTTCTGGGAGGTCCGGCGACTTGAAATGTCCATCACGTCGCCATCCACCGGTCTCGCCGGTCTCTCGTTTTCGTCGTGGCTGCGCTCGCCACAGAACTCCATCTGGAGAACCCGACGCGCCACGCTGTTCGCTTTTCCGCTTGGCGACGGGCAAGGGTGTCCCAAACGTCTCGACAAGACTGGATCCGTGCCTTGCAGAACGTTCCGCTAAAGGGAAGTTACCTAGGAGTTCCCCAGCGGCGCATGCGCCTCATTCGAACGGCGAGTAACTCGTTGCGGTTGAGTTGTCGATGCAGCAGAAAAGAGCCCGTTCTGGGAGGTCCGGCGACTTGAGATGTCCATCACGTCGCCATCCACCGGTCTCGCCGGTCTCTCGTTTTCGTCGTGGCTGCGCTCGCCACAGAACTCCATCTGGAGAACCCGACGCGCCACGCTGTTCGCTTTTCCGCTTGGCGACGGGCAAGGGTGTCCCAAACGTCTCGACAAGACTGGATCCGTGCCTTGCAGAACGTTCCGCTAAAGGGAAGTTACCTAGGAGGCACGGAGATCACGGAGATCCACGGACTCCGTGACCCTCCGTGTCCTCCGTGAGTCCGTGGTGAAGAGACGTCCCAAGTGGCGCGGCGTTCCAGGTCGTTGCGCGGTGGCATCAGTTACCCGGCAGGTTGGACGGCTCGGGATGTACACAATGTTATTCCACCGGTCTCGACGGCGGGCGATGTGTACTCAGTAAACGAGGATGCTTTTCAGCGCGGTGGTGATTTCGTCGGAGATGGTGTCGGTGTTTTCACCGTGGACCACCTGCACGAGGAGAAGTCGCCGTTCGCTGCGGAGGAGAATTTCGTGCGAGTAGCTCTGGTAGGCGGGTTTGGCGGCCACTTTGGTTTTGAGGAGGTAGCTGCGGCCCTGCGCATTGGCTGAAGCCACGGGAACGCGGCCGGCGAGAATTTGAGCGCCTTGGTCGCGAAGATCTCCTTCAAAACGGCGGAGAACATCGGCCCAGGAGTCTTCCGGGTGGTCGATGCGCTCGTAGATGGAGAAGAGGAATTGGCGCGGCGACTGGTACGAAATAAAGCGCGTTTCGGGGTTGTAGTCGGCACCGCGAACGTACCAATCGATCGGCCTTGAGAGGCGCACATCTCCTTCGAGGATGCCGACGCCGACGTACCGCGGGGCCTGCGCGGTGGCGTCGATGTTGAGCTTTTCGAAGTAGGTTTCGTAGCTGGCGTTTTTGTCGATGAGGCCGCCGCCGTGCAGGTAGAAGACGTCGTCGAACCTGGGAGCGGTCGGCGAGCCTCCACACCCCATTAAGGCGAGGGCTGCACCGAGAACCAGGGCCATGGGCAAAACCCGCGTGGCCAAGGGCCGGTTATGGCGGGAGCCCGGGGATGACGGGGCGCCGGGGAGCGAGGCGCTCGATCCGGCAGGCTGGTAAAGGCGCGCGTTCATCGGCGGAAACTGTAGAGCGAAAGAACAACGGGCGGCAAATCTTCGCCGAGGAGTTTGCAGGAGGCTCTGAAGTTATAGATGATCGGAGCCATGAAACACGCGCGATTGGCGCCTACCTTTTTGACAGCCGCGGCGCTCGCGGGCCTCGCGGGCACTTCGCTCGGGTGCCGAGGCATTGACGCCGATGTGGACTACCCGGACGACCTGCCCTCGCTCGACAACCAGCTCTTGACGCCGGAGGGGGACAACAGCCCTTCGATCACGTTGGGCGGGTTTAAGTTTGCTCCGGCAACGTGCCAGGGCATTGACGTACACACGCAAACGGCCCCGCTGACGGCCGACGACTTTTCGGTGTTTTTGGAGAAGCAGGGAGCCAAAGTGTCTCCTGCGCGCGCGAGGCCGGACCTTTATTGGTACGACATTCCCAACGGGCAGGAAAACGGAAAGGTACGCATGCGGTTGGCGATTTTGCCGAGCGCGGCGCTCGCGGCGAAAGATCTTCACGACTCGGTGCTCGATCACGGTCCGGGTTGGTGGGGCGTGCGACGGGCGAATCTCGCGCTGCTCATGCCGAAGGCGAGCCTGAGTGAAGCGCTGGCCTTCACGCTGAAATACAAGCTTCAGTGCTGGGGAATTTTCACGTACGCGGGCCGCGACGATGCGTATGTGGTGCCGGGGCCGTACTCGGAGCCGTAATCTGGCGGCCACCTCTTTCACTTTGATTTGGCGAGGTACTTTCTATGCGTCGTTCTTTCGCTGTCTCGCTCGCTCTCTTGTCTTTGGGGTCGATCGCGTCGCTTGCCGCACCGGGGTGCAACAACGAGGCGTTCGACGTGCAGGATCTGTGCGGTTGGATCGCCGACGAGTGCAATTGCTACCGGCGGTTTGCGGCGGGGGTTGCTCCAGGTTCGGCGGGCGTTGCTTCGGCCCCGAAGTGCGGCATCGCGCTCGACGCAAACAACAACCCGGTGGACGGCGTAGACGACGCATCCAAACAAACGTTTGGAGCGTTCAGCGCGCGCGACAAACTCGATGTGTGTTTGTTGCTTCGTCCGGAGGGTGGGCAAATTGTGTTTGATCCGCCGCTCGATGTGGCAGCGTTTCCAAATCCGGCGTTCGCCTTCAAGATCGTGGACGGCTCGGGCGACGTTTGCGCGACCGGCAGCTACGCGAGCATCACCAATTTTTCGATTGGGTTTCCGGCGCCCGCCACGGCGAGCGGCACGGGTGGCACCGGCGGTGCGGGCACGGGTGGCACCGGCGGAACGGGTGGAAATACGCCGGAGGACATTTGTCGCGAAGCGCATGACCCGGCGGCGGCTCCGATCGCTTCAGGCACGTTTGAAATGAAGCCGGGCGATGCTTCGCAGATTGTGGAGACGGTGTGCGCCGACGGCGAAGTGCACCGGTTTAATCTCTACCAACTCAACAAGTGCGACGGGAATGAGCTGAACGAGAAAAACTTTAAGGCCCTTCTGCCGACAGCGGAGATCGAAGCGGATCCGGGCGCGGCAAACGTGGACGGGTTTATTCAGTTTCGCGTGTTTTGGCCGCCGACCGACAAATCAACGACGGGCGATCCGACCGATTTGAGCGGGCAGAAGCCACACGCGGTGGAGTACTTCCACTGCTTGATTCCGGGCGCTTCGGCACCTTGCTTCGACGACGCGCTCTCGGACGGTGAGACCGACGTCGACTGCGGTGGCTTGTGTCCACAAGACTGCGACGACGGAAAAGATTGTTTGGTGGGCGCCGACTGCAAGTCGAAGGTCTGCGAAAAAGACGCGATGGGCTTTCTCAAGTGCGTTTCGCCGCCGTGCGGCGATCTCGACGTGACGGGCAACGAGACGTGCGACGACGGAAACGTCATGCCGGGTGACGGGTGCTCCGACACTTGCCAGGAAGAGCCTGGGTACACATGCGCGGGCCCTGGGCCGTGTGTGGATATTGACGAATGCGCAACGGGTACCGACAACTGTCCCACGGGGACCGATTGCGTGAACACCCCCGGTTCGTTCACGTGTGAGTGTGATCCCGGCTTCGCTTGGGACGGGATGAAGTGCGTGGGCAATTGCGGTGACGGCGATCTCAAGCCACCGGAGGGCTGCGACGATGGCAACATTGCAGGCGGCGACGGCTGCACGCCGAACTGCACCAAGGAGCCCGGTTATTTCTGCATGGGCGAAGGGCCCGGGTCGTGTGTGGACATCAACGAGTGCGCCGGCATGGGAGCGTGTTTGCCAACCGAAACGTGCATGAACGAGATCGGTTCGTTCACGTGCACGTGCAACCTGGCCATCGCAGCGGTTTGCGGAGACCCCCCGGTGTGCATTGATACGCAGTCGGATGTGTTTAACTGCGGCGGCTGCGACAGCGTTTGTTTGCCGAATCAGGGTTGTTTCAAAGGCAACTGCTGCCAAGCGCCGGCCAACGCATTCTGCGGTGCGTGCACCGATACAATGACTGACGAGGCGAACTGCGGCATGTGCGGCACCACCTGCGCGGTGGGCGGAACGTGTTTGATGGGCATGTGCTGCAACCCGCCGAACACCGCCTGCGGTGCGGCCTGCGTCAACACGCAAACCGATGCCAACAACTGCGGCACGTGCGGCAACGTTTGTCCGATGGCAACGCCGATGTGCATCGGCGGCATGTGCATGTGATTGATTGAGGGGGGCAGCTTCATCAGCGCTGATGAACCTCCGTGTCCTCCTAGGTAACTTCCCTTTAGCGGAACGTTCTGCAAGGCACGGATCCAGTCTTGTCGAGACGTTTGGGACACCCTTGCCCGTCGCCAAGCGGAAAAGCGAACAGCGTGGCGCGTCGGGTTCTCCAGATGGAGTTCTGTGGCGAGCGCAGCCACGACGAAAACGAGAGACCGGCGAGACCGGTGGATGGCGACGTGATGGACATCTCAAGTCGCCGGACCTCCCAGAACGGGCTCTTTTCTGCTGCATCGACAACTCAACCGCAACGAGTTACTCGCCGTTCGAATGAGGCGCATGCGCCGCTGGGGAACTCCGTGATTCCGTGTTGATTACGAGGTTGCCGCCATCGTGGCGGTTCAGGTCTTGGCGTGACGTTTCAGCGGTCACTCTGGGTTTGGCAGTCACCCGGGAGGCGCTCAAGGCGTGTGCCTTGACGTGTGTACACAGCGCTTCGGTACACAAAGCACCAATGCCGGCGCCGGTCCCGCGGGCCTTGATGTGTACGCAGGTGGCGGGCGATTTTTTACGAGACGAGAAGTTTCACAACGAAGGTGGTGCTGCCGATGCGAAGGCGATCGCTGTCGCGCAGTTGGCGCCGTTCACCTTGGGCGAGGCGTTGTTCGTTGAGGAAGGTGCCGTTGCGCGAACCGTCGTCTTCTACGTAGGCCTGGCCGGTTGCGGGATCGGCGTAAATGGAAGCGTGGCGAGACGATGCGCTGGGATCGGGAAGGGCTACGTCGGTGCCGTCGTTGGCTCCGCTCGCGGCGGCGCGTCCGAGTTGCAGTCGTCCGCTGTGAATGGGCCAGAACGCGCCGTTGGGGTCGTTTTGAAAGGTGACCAAAAAGCCGACGAGAACGCGGCTGCCGGCGGCGGGCATGGCCGCGGGCTGGGCGATGTTGGGGATGCCGACCATGGCCGGTACGCCGGAAACCATGGGCGGCATGCCGGGCGGGCCGCCGGGCCGAACAACGGGCGGCGGAGCCACGCCACCGCCGAGAATGGGTGGTGGAGCGGGCGGTGGGGCGATGACGCCGCCGGGGCCGACAACGGGCGGGGGCGCAATGACGCCGCCGGGGCTCACAACGGGGGGCGGAGCGACACCGCCGCCGGGATGGTATGCGGGAGGAGCACCTGGAGCTTGAGCATACGGGGACGCCGCAGGAGCTTGAGCGTACGCAGGAGCCGCGTTGGGCTGGGCGTATGCGGGGGCCGCGGATGCAGCGGGTTGTGCGTACGCGGGGGCCGCACCGAATTGACCGGATGGGGCGCCGCCGAATTGAGGCGAAGGCGCGGGTGGTGCTGCCGGTGCGGCTGGGGCGGCGGCGGGCGCGGAGGCCCACGGCGAAACCGATTCTTGAACGGGAGCCGCGCTCGCAAATGCGCCGCCGGTGAATGCGCCGCCGGGAGCGTTGACGGGTGGAGGCGGTTGGTAGTTGCCCATTCCGCCGGGAGATACGGGCGGGGGCGGGGCGGGTTGGCCATAGCCACCACCGGGCGGGCCGGGCGGTGCGTACGCACCACCGGAAGCCACAGGAGGTGGGGGAGCCGGTGCAGCAGCCGGACGGCCACCGGCGAAACCGGTGGGCTTGCCGCACATGTTGCAAGCGGCATCGGCGTCGTTGCACATCCACCCGCAATTGGGACAGGGCTTGAGCGCCATGAGGGACGGGTAGCTTACCTGCGTCCTCGGCGGTCCGCATCGGGATTTACGTCGCTCGGAGGTGGGCTCTGTGTGGACGCTTCGCGCGCGATCGCGCGGGCGCGTTCGATCACGGCGCGGGCTTCAGCGGTGAAGTCGTCTTCTGCGGGCTCGTAGGCGTCGAGGGGAGGAAACGCGTTTTTTGTTGGTTTTTTGGAGGGCATCGGGGCCGGAGCGGGCGTTTTGCTGTTTTTTGTTTGTGTACGCATTTCGGGCGGTGGGAGAGCCGCTCGAATGAGTACACTTTCTGTTTTTGCGGGTGCAGCCCTGCGCGAAAAACGGCGTTTTAGGAGGGGGAAGAGGGACCACGCTTCTTTGCCGTCGAGCGGTGCGATTGGCAGGAGGTTGATGCCGATGAGCCAGAGGTTGCTCGTGATCGCGACATCGATCATCTGGTTATAAAACGGCTGTTCGGGGCGGCCCCAAATGGCAACGCCGATGAGTGTGAGGGCGAGAACGATCATCTGCGCCCACACGCCGCCCCACGCGATGCACGCGCGACCGATGGGAGTGACGGAGCCTTCCCACCAGCAGAGGCCGCCGAAACCGAGAACGTCGAGGGCGATGGGGCGGGCGCCGACGCGTTTCACGACGAACGCGTGGCCGGCTTCGTGGATCAGTACGAGGAGGAGCGCGGCAATCCAGGCGCCGGGCGCAAAGTGTACACCGCCGGCAAGGAACGCGAAAAGCGGGACGGACCAGTGAATGCGAACGGGCACTCCGAACGGTTTTGCGATCGTCCAGGTGCCCGTGATGCGCATGGCTCAGTTGGCGGGGGCGGCGGGCGCTTCTTCCTTCTTCTCGTCTTTCTTTTCTTCAGGCTTGGTTTCAGCCTCGGGGGGCAGCGGCTCGGGCATGTGTTCGAGCGCGGCTTCGAGAACTTGGTCCATGCGGTTGACGAAGAAGAATTGCAGTTCGTCAATGACCTCTTTGGGAACTTCTTCGAGGTCGGCGCGATTTCGTTCGGGCGCGATGATGCGTTTGATGCCGGCGCGGTGAGCGGCGAGCACTTTTTCTTTGAGGCCGCCGATGGGAAGCACGCGGCCGCGGAGCGAGATCTCGCCTGTCATCGCCACGTCGTGGCGCACTTTGATGCCGCTCAAGAGCGACACGAGCGCGGTGAACATGGTGACACCCGCAGACGGGCCGTCTTTGGGCATGGCGCCGGCGGGGATGTGAATGTGCAGATCGCTCTTTTCCATGAAGTCTTTTTGGACTCCAAAACGAGCGGCGTTGGAGCGCACAAAGCTGAGAGCGGCCTGCGCGCTTTCTTTCATTACGTCGCCGAGCTGACCGGTGAGCTGGAGCTTGCCGGCGCCGAACATGCGCGTGACTTCAATGAAGAGAATTTCACCGCCGACGCTTGTCCACGCGAGGCCGGTGGCAACGCCCGTTTCGCTCGTGCGCTCGGCCACTTCACTGATGTATTTGGGCGCGCCCAAAAACTCGTGAATGTCGTCTTCGTTGTCGACTTTGCGTTTGGCGGTGTCACCCTCGGCCACTTTCACAGCAACGCCGCGGATGACGCTCGCGATCTGACGTTCGAGCGAGCGAACGCCGGCTTCACGCGTGTAGTGGTCGATGATCTGTTCGATCGCTCCATCGGTCACTTCAAGCTGCTCGGTGGTGAGACCGTGTTCGCTGAGCTGCTTGGGGAGCAGATGTTGCTTCGCGATCGCGAGCTTTTCACGCCTTGTGTACCCAGGGATCTCCAGGATCTCCATGCGGTCCTTGAGGGGCGGTGGGATCGGGTCCGCGATGTTCGCCGTCGCGACGAACATCACGTGCGAGAGGTCGTACGGGATCTCGAGGTAGTGATCGGCGAACGTGTTGTTTTGTTCGGGATCGAGCACTTCAAGGAGCGCCGCAGATGGGTCACCGCGGAAGTCGTGGCCGATTTTGTCGACCTCATCGAGCATGAACACGGGGTTTACCGTGCCGGCCTTTTTCATCCCTTGAATGACCTGGCCGGGGAGAGCGCCGACGTACGTTCGACGGTGACCGCGAATGGCGGCTTCGTCGTGTACACCACCGAGTGAGATGCGGTGGAACTTGCGACCGAGCGCGCGAGCGATCGATCGACCGAGCGAGGTTTTTCCAACGCCGGGCGGCCCGAGAAGGCACAATATCGGGCCCTTTTTGTCTTGCTTGAGCTTGCGAACGGCGAGGTATTCCAAAATGCGCTTTTTGACTTTTTCGAGGCCGTAGTGGTCCTCGTCGAGCACTTTGCGCACCGCCGCGATGTCGAGATTGTCAGTGGTCGATTGGGTCCACGGGATGTCCAAAATCCAATCGAGGTATGTGCGGACAACGGTGTATTCTGCCGAGCCGACCTGCATTGTTCGAAGGCGCTTGAGTTGCTTTTTGGCAACCTGTTCGGCTTCAGTCGGGAGGTTGGCTTTGGCAATGCGATCTTCAAATCCGTCGAGATCGCCTTGGTCGCCGTCGTCTTCGCCGAGTTCTTCTTTGATGGCTTTGAGCTGTTGACGCAGCACGTATTCGCGCTGGTTTTTGCCCATTTCCTCTTTGATTTGCGAGTTGATGCGCTCGCGCATTTTGAGGATTTCAAGCTGGCGCGTGAGAAGGCGCAGCACTTTGCGAATGCGCTCTTTGGTGTCGAACGTTTCAATGAGCTGCGCCTTTTCTTCAACCGGCGCGTCGAGGTTGGCCGCCACCAAGTCGGCGAGGGAGCCCGGCGCTTGAATGGAGTCGATGAGCGAGCCGGCTTCACGCGGCAATTCAGGCATGAGCTGAATTACCTGTTTGGCGATGTCGCGGAGGCTCATGGCGAGCGCTTCGGCTTCAACATCTTCTGTGGTGGGCTCATCAAGCCGTTTGATCTTGGCTTTGAGATAGGGCGAATTGCCCGTCACAGAGTCGAGCTTGATGCGCGTGAGGCCTTGCAACACGAGCGAGTAGTTGCCCGATGAATGTTTGAGCGCCTTGAGTACACGTGCGGCGCAGCCCACCGGATAAAGGTCTTCTTGACCGGGATCGTCGGTGGAAGGATCGCGTTGAGCAAAGATCGCGATCACGGGGCCGGGGAGATTGTCGATGTCCTCGACGAGAGCCACCGATTTTTCGCGGCCAACATCAAACGGCGCCACAGCGCCGGGAAACAGCACCGCATTGCGGATGGGGAGCACCGGCAACTCGTCGCCGAAGGCGACTTCTTCGGGTGCGGCCTGTGGGGTTTTCTTCTCGGACATGGGAGATTCTTTCCTCGGGTTTGGAGAGGATCAAAACCGTTTTTGGACGCACCGCGGGGAGAAAGCAACCTGTCTCACTGCGAAAGTGAGGGAGGCCGGCCGGAAAGCGAGATTTTAGGGGGTAGGCAAGCGAAGCTTGGGAAAGGCAGTGGTCCGCGAGTAGCATGCGTGCGATGGCGCGCGTGCCGTTACCCCCGGCAGAAACGATGAAGCTGACGACTCTCGCGGAGATCGCCAGCGGCGGGATGGGGTCCGTTGAAATGGCGAGGGTTGAATCGGGGCGCCTTGCCGGTGAAACGTTGGCGATTAAACGCCTTCATTCGAGCATTGCGAACGATCCCACATTCGTCGACATGTTCCTCGATGAAGCGTGGCTCACCGCGGCAATGAAGAGCCCGCACGTGATGGGCGTTGTCGCGCACGGCACCGACGACCGCGGCATGTTCCTCGCTGTCGAACTCATTGAAGGTGTGCCGCTGTCGCGTTTGCTTAAAGAAGCACGCGTTAAAAGAGAGATATTTTCCGAACAGGTTGTTTCGTGCATCGCCACGCAAATCTGCGAAGGCTTGATCGAAGCGCACGGCCTGCAAGGGACCGACGGCAAAGTCCTCGGCCTCGTTCATCGCGATCTCACGCCCGGCAACGTTCTCGTGTCGTTCGACGGCCTCGTGAAAATCGTGGATTTTGGCATTGCCAAAGCCGAAGAGCGCATCACTCACACGCGCACCGGCACCATGAAAGGCAAGCCTGCTTACATGGCTCCCGAGCAGGCCAAGGGCAGCAAAAACATCGATCTTCGCGCCGACATTTTCTCGTTCGGCGTCATGATTTTTGAGTTTCTCGCCGGCCGCCGCCCATGGATTGAAAAGAGCGCTTTCGACGTGATCATGGCCGCCGCGCTCAAACCGCACCCGGACATCAACCAATTGCGGCCCGGGATCAGCTCTGTGTGGGGCGAGATCATCGACAAATGCCTCGCCAAAAAAGCTTCGGATCGATGGGCGAGCGCCGCCGAAATTCGCGACCGGCTTATTGCGTGGCGCAAAGAACAGAACTTCACCAAGACCGACGTTGAGGTGCTTCGCGAGTTTGTTCTCAAGTGCTCGCAGGCCCAAATTGAATGGTTTCGTCGAGCGCGCTCGGGTGAGTTTGCAAAGGGCAACGCTCAAACGTTTAAAGAACTTGAAGAGGCCATCGACGAAGCGCGCAAACGCTCGGGTGAAGCGCCGATGTCGATCGCGCCAACGTCGAGCGGCCGATCGGTGTTTGATCAAATCACGCCGAGTCGCGCGCAGCCCACGATCACGGGTGCCAACACGCCAAGGCCGGCGAGCGGCGCCGAGCCCACACCCAAGTCTGCCATCGGGAGTGTGACGGGCGCGCCCATCGCCACCGTGCAGCGCGCCGGATCGACAATGCCTTCACTCAGTGAAGCGTCGCGACAAGCTCAACGCCTGGGCCAAAGCGCAACGCCGCCCCCGGTGGACACCATCACACGCGCATCGCAGGTGCCCACGCGCGCATCGCAGGCGCCGAGCCAACTCAACGCAACCATCGCTCTGAGTGAGTCGGATCTTGAAGTTGGCGACCTCGCTCAAGGCGGCCAGTTTGGGCCGGCAACGGGCATAAAAAAGAGCCTCGGCGGCACGGAGTTCATGGAGGTTTCGCCCCTCAAGGGGATGAAACTTCCCGATCCGCGCATTGAGAGTGATTCATCGAGCGATCTCCAAGCGACCATTCGCATGCCCGAGCTGTCAGATCGGCCCATTCGCGATGTGGAGTCGCGCAGCGTCATTCGGCCCGCGGGTGTACATGCCCCCCACCGAAGACCTCGCTCTCGGAGCGACAATGCGCAGCGACGATCCGCCTGTGGATCGCAAAGCCCTCAAGAGCGCACCGCCTCCTGCCAAAGAACCTGAAAAATCCAGAACGGAAGAAACGCGAAGCACCGGCTGGGACTTGCGAAAACAGGCTGAAAGCGCGCCCGAACCGCAGGCCGCCGCAAAGGGGCTTTCACCTGTCATGGTGGTGGTTCTCATTTTGGTCGCGTTCGTTTTGGGTGGAGCGATCGCAGCGTACGTTGCCAAAACGTACATGATCAAAGGGGGGCAATTGCCCAACCGCGCCACCCCGAACGAGTGTACTCACTTCGTGAGTGTACACAACGTTTCCACGCGCGCCCTCGCCCACACCGCCCCGGCCACGTGTACACACTTCGTGAGTGTACACAACGTTTCCACGCGCGCCCTGTTGTCATGATCGAGGCGCTCGCGGGCCTTTTCACCTTCGCATCGGTGCTTCTTTCGGTGCCGGTAGCGCCGTCGCTCGACCCCGGTCCGTCCGAGTTGTGTCCCAACGACATGCGCCTCGTGACGGGCACGCACTTCGACGTGATGCAGCACTACTGCCTGCCGGGCACCGACAAAAAAGACCCTCACTGTTACGCTTATTTTCCAGGCTTTTCTGCCGAAGAGGGTGAATCAAAAAACATCAATGTGTGCGTCGATCAGTATGAAGCTCCCAACAAAAAAGGCTCCAAGCCCTACGTGATGAAGAGCTTTCACGACGCCAAAAGTTGGTGCGAAAAACGCAACCGCAGGCTCTGCTCTGAAGAAGAGTGGGAAACCGCCTGTGAAGGTTGGGACAAGCGCCCCCTCGCGTACGGCTGGTCGGTCGATCGCAAACTCTGCAACAGCGACAAACTGTGGACCCCGTTTGACGCAAAAAAACTCAACGACCCCGACAAGGACGTTGTGAAGGCCGAAGTCGAGCGCCTCTGGCAAGGCACAACGAGCGGAAAGTTTCTCACGTGCGTCTCGCCGTTCGGCGTGTTCGACATGATGGGCAACGTTGAAGAGTGGGTCGCGTCACGTAAAACCCGCAAACACCCCGGCGCTCTCATGGGCGGATTTTGGGCCAAACCGTGGACAGGTTGCCGCGGCACAAACGACGCTCATGAAGCCACGTTCGCCTTTTACGAAACCGGCTTTCGCTGCTGCGCCGACCCTGGAACGCTCGACGCCAAAGGCAAACGCGTTTCGCGCGGCGGCGGCTCCAAAAAATCCCGCGCAAAGTAACGTGCCCACCCCCGCGCTCTCATGCTCGCGCGCCCCGCCCAAGCGTCGTGCTCGGGCTTCGCCCTGCGCGCGAGCGGGCGGGGTTGCCTCGCAAACGTCACGTCGCTATGCCGCGGCATGCGCATTCTTCACACGATGCTTCGCGTGGGCGATCTTGATCGCTCCATTGCGTTTTATACAAACGTGCTCGGAATGAGCCTGATCTCGCGCAAAGACTATCCCGACGGAAAGTTTACGCTCGCGTTCCTCGGGTACGGTAGGAACCCCGAGCAGGCCGAGATCGAGCTGACGCACAACTGGGGCGTTGAAAAATACGAGATCGGCACCGGCTACGGTCACATTGCGCTCGGTGTACACAACATCTACGAAGTGTGCGATCGCATTCGCGCCGCGGGCGGCACCATCACGCGGGAACCGGGGCCGATGAAACACGGCACAACCGTGATCGCTTTCGTGGTTGATCCCGACGGCTACAAGGTTGAACTCATTGAAGAAGGCAGCCGTTCGCGGTAGCTGGTTTGCGCCCCGTCGATATCGACTCGGATTTTTCGAAGCCCACCAAAAACGCGCCGCTTAATCACGGCTTGGAACGGTCCCGGCGCGTTCGGCGTTTTCTCCGGTGAAACGACAATGAACAAATCTCCCTTGTTTGCAGTGTTCCCCATCGCGCTCTTGTCGCTCGCCGGTTGTTCAGGCGGAGACCAGGCTACGGCTTCGGGACTCAGCGCAACGTCGTCGGCCACCGCCGCGGCAACGGCTTCGGCGAAGAGCAGCGCGTCGGCCACAGCGACACCCACAGCCAAGCCCACGGCCAAACCCAAGGCCGATCGAAAGCCCCCGAAAGGGTACACAGCGCTTCGAGCCGACCTCGAAAAAAAGTGCCCGATTGAAGCAAAAGACACGAACGTGGAGCAAAAAGAAGCGGCAGCAAAGGCGCTTGAGTGTCTTCGAAAGAAGATGATTGCGGACCTCGATGCGGTGCTCTTGCCGCTCAAGAAAAAGGACGAAACAAAGTTCAAGGCGCTCATGAAGGAGCAGGCCGAGTGGAACCGCAACGTGGAGGTGGCTTGTCGTCTTGAAGAAGAACGGTTTTGGGTCGACCTGAAAACCGGCCTTCGCGACGACGGAACGATGCGCAGCTACCCGTATATGGGTTGTATCGACAAAGCGTACACCGAGCGCATTTTGCTCGCGCAGTCGCTCGCGTCGGGAAAGCTCGATCCGCTGGTGAAACGGATCGGCGAAGTGGATGCCGACGGGCTCGCTGTTGAAAACGAAATGAAAGCGCTGCGATCGACGGCAGATGCGTTCGTTCTTGCGCCGCCCAAAGAAGAGGACGGAATGGCGGTCGCCGACTGGAAGACCATTTCCGCGGATGTGGAAAAGGTTCAAACCGCGGTGGCGAACATGGCCAAGTCCACGTGCGACACGTGGCCGGACCTTTCGAAAGCCTTGGGGAAAGAATGTGTACTCAAGGTTGGCCGTTATTATTACGTGCAGGGGCAAACGCCCAACGCGGGCCGCGAGTAGCCCCGCCGCCAAGAGGCTGCCTCGGTGAACAAGGGCTTCGAAGCGGCCCCAAAAAAGAGCACCGAGTGGTGTGTACGCCATCCGAAGTGTGTACACACTACAAGATCGGGGCCGCAAGCTCGGCTATTTCGTCCGCGTCGAAGCCGACGAGCATGGGCTCCACAGCGAGGCTCACACCAAACGTGTTGTACACCGCGCGTTTAATTCGAATCGCGAAGGCGACGATCTGGGAGGCCGTGGCTCCGCCGCGATTGATGATCGCAAGCGCGTGATTTGTGGATAGTCCGACGGCGCCGTCACTCGTGCCTTTGGTGAACCCCGCGTGCTCAATGAGCCACGCAGCCGCGAGCTTCGTTCGCCCTTCTCCCGCGGGGTATTTCGGGAATTTTTGGCCCGCGCCGAGCATTGGACCGGCCACTTTTTCAACCTCAGCGAGCGTTGTGTCATTCACGATCGGATTGGTGAAAAACGACCCGGCGCTACAGTGGTTGGGGTCGGCCGGATCGTACACCATGGACTTGGATCGCCTCAGCGCCAAGACCGTGTTGCGAACATCGGCAATGGACGGCGCCTTGTTGTCGGCAAGCGCTTTTGCCAATTCTGTGTACACAATCTTGGGTGCACCGTTGGGCGTGAGCCGAAAGCGAACGTGCGTGAGAATGTGACGGTCTTTGAGTACACCTTTGAATGCGCTGTCCCGATAAGAAAACGCGCATTTTTCGGCCGAAAGCTCCACAACTTCTCCCGTTTCGCGATCGACCGCTGAAACGCTTTCAATTGTGTCGGCCACTTCCTGCCCGTACGCGCCGACGTTTTGAATGGGAGTGGCGCCCACGTCACCGGGAATGCCCGAGAGACATTCAACACCGGCCCAACCCTCGGACGTGGCGTGCGCAACAAACGGCTCCCATCGCTCACCGGCGCCGGCCGTGACGTGAACAGCGTTCGGCGATGTGTACACATCAATCCCCGTGATGCGCAGCCGGAGGACGAGCGCGGACACGCCTCGATCGGCGATTAGAAGGTTGGATCCGCCGCCGAGCACCATGATCGGGATGCCACGTTCACGGGCCCAAAGGAGCCCATATTGAACGGCTGAAACAGCGCGCGGCTCGGCATAAAAACGCGCGGGGCCCCCCACGTGGAGCGTTGTGCGCGAACCGAGCGGCACGTTTTCCAAGATGGCGAGATCGGTTTCAGCCGGGTGGGTCATGAGGGGAGCATGGCCTCACTTTTTGACGCGAATGCCTGCCATAAACCCGTCGTCGACAACGTGTACACGTTCAACGAACGCCTGGTATTCAGCCGCATCAACGGTGCCCGTTGGCAGATTGAGGTGGTAGTCCTCCTCAATTACGTTGCCCTTGTAAACGCCTTTGCGTGTGGCCGACAAATGGGGGTCTTGCACGTCGATCACCGCGGGTTCGCGAGAGATCACGGCGCCGGCGGGCAATTCTATTCGCCTGCGAAAGTGGTACTGCATGGGTGAATCGATCGACAGCGCATCCCGGCGATCGGCACGCGAAGCGTACGTTGCACCGAGTGTACTCACGGTGTTGCGCCCGCCGAGGATGTGAACCGGCTCCAATCCGGGCAACACCCAGACTTTGCCGTCTTTGCCTTCAGGCCTTCCAAAACCGTTGATTTTGATCGACGCGCGAAGCGCCACTTCCCACGAGCCTTCTTTGGACGAGAGAGCAACATCTTCAACGTCGGCCCACGGAAGCCAGCCGAGGACGATGGTGCGGAGAATTTCACGGCGCTCGGTTCCGACGACCACTTCAAACGCGTCGGAAAGAATTTGGGCCGGGCGACCGTGCAAAAGAATGGTGAATGTACCTTTCGCATCGCCTTTGTCGTCGAGGACGAGCCGCACATCCACTTCGTCAACGCTGTCGGTTGCGGTGCCCTCCACGTTGACGAATTTGCCCCCCGGAAGCATCGCCGTGCGGCCGCGCAACTCAGGGCTGATGCGACCCGGAGGAAGGGGCGGACCGTCCACATCGGCGTCGATCCATACGTCGCCGTCTTGACCGCCGAGATGGGCGACCACGAGCGGATGGCGGAATCGGCCGGCGTGCACCGGAAAGTTTTGAGCGGTTGTGTACGGTTCGGTTTCAGAGATAGCGATGTCCGCCGAAACCCCCAACGAACGAAGCGCCCGGTAGATAAGCCACGTGCGGCTCCCCTGCCCCATCATGAGCATGGCGCGCGCCGTCGTGCGTTGGGCACCGTCGGAATAGAGGGCCGATGTGTCGGTCAGCTCGCCGCCGTACGCTTGTTTGATCTTCTTGCCGGCGGCCGAAACAATCCGCTCCACAAGCGCGCGTGAAGGGGTTTTGTCGGAGCCTGCGGCTTCATCAATCCAACGCGCAACAAACGGGTCTGAGTCTTGAAGCGAACGGATTTGTTCTTCGAGGCTCTTGCCGATGTTTTCCCACGACTGCGTTCCAAAACTGATCGCAACGCTGCGTTCGAGCGGGGGTACACCGTCTTCAATGCGACGAGGTTTGGCGTCGGCGAGACGGTATGTGTACACAACAGAGTTGCCCTCCGTTTTGGTGACCGGCTTTCCAAGCGTTGGGTGTGCCCAAAGCGCCGCTTTAATTTTTGATGGATAACGCAATGTGATCGTTGCGTTTTTTACACTCGTTCTTTCAGGCAGCAGATCGGGCGTGTCGAGCGTGAGTTGGCCTTGTTCGTTGGGCAAACTCCACCCTTCGGTGATCTGCTCCACGTAGTCGCCGGTTTCGAGTTGCGACAGATCGCTTCCGCCCTGCGCTGCAAACGCGGCGGCGTCGGGTTCAAGAACGCGACCATCGGGCTTGTGGATACGTCGGCGAAGGAGCCGCGATGTCATGCGCCCTTCAATGATCGGGCCGTAGCTGTGAGCGCCGTAAGCAACGTCGGTGGTGCCCGAGACGCGGCGCAGATCATGGAGAACGTAGTGCACGAGGCCGCGCTCATCGATCTCGTAGTTCTCCGAGTGCTCCAAAATCGCGGTGCCGGCGCCGGGCAAAAACGCGGCGGATTTGTCGGCGGCAACGAGCGCTTTGGCCATTTGTTCAAGCGCGGGCGCGGGGTCGGGTGAGACACCCAACAAGCGGCCGAGAGGCGCAAACGACCACGGAGCGTCGCGCGCCGTCATGCGATCGCGGGCGAAACGATCTTTTGCATCGGGCAAACGTTTGTCACCGATGCCCACAAAACCAAGCACATCGAGCATACCCCGCTCATCGGGCGGAAGCGCGTCGTAGAGCGCGAGCGCTCCTTTGCGATCACCCGCAATGATCCGTCGATGAATTTCCTGTTCTCGAAGAATGTGGGGCGCGGTTCGCAACCTTCGCAGGCGCTCCAATTCAGCGATCGCTTTGTTGGTGTCACCGATCGCGGCGAGGGCTTCAAAACACAGGGTGGTGGCTCGATCGACGCCGCTTTCACACGCGACGCGAACCTGTTCTGCGCCGGCTCTTCCGTGCAGCGCCATGTCAATGTGGGTGAGCAACGTTGAACCCGGAGCCGCCTTGCCAAGCTCTGTGTACGCAGCCTCGGCGACGTCGGATAAACGGCTTCGCTTTGCGATCATCGCTATTGTGGCAAGCACGAGCGGGTCAGTTTCTTTGGCGCTCGGAACAACCGCAGATTCACCTGGGCCGGCCACAACAACGCCCAGCTCTGTGAGCGCATCCATCGCCCCGTCGCCCCAACCTTTGCGACGCTCGGCGAGGCGCGCTCCAAGGAGTTTGCCCTCCCACGATCCTTTCCACTCTTTGGTGACGTGTTCGGCGCTTTCGCGAAGGCGCGTGGACGCTTTTGTGAAAGGTACATCTCCCGCGAGAAGCAGGGCGCGTGCGTACACAAGATCCAGCTCCGCCGATCGGGTTGAAACGGCGGCGCCGCCGGTTGCCGCGCTTGAATTGGCGATGGGTTCAACCAAGTGTTCTGCAACTCGCGCCTCACCGAGAGCGAGCAACGCGGACGCGGTTGTCACGCGACTCGCATCGCTATTTTGAGCTTGGATCTCGATCGCTTTTGGATTTGTCGCTCGACCGGGAGCCACATCCCCCGGTTTGGGCGCGCGCATTTTCAGGCGCTCGCCGTCTTGGCCGAGCATGTTCAGTTCAATCCGATCACCGTCGCTTCGGCGCGCGAGACGAACAACCACGCGAGTCCACCCTTCGGCCAGCTCCACCGAACCCAAACGCACAACGTTTCCACCGCCTGCATCAAACGCGCGTTTCACAACGGGGACGCCGCCCACTTCCACAACAGCGGCCGACGAGGATTGAAAAATCAGACTCGCGCGCTGCGCCGACGGGCTCTCCACGTCGACAATAACGGCGCGCGCGCCTTGCAAATAGCTGCCGGCCTTCACATCGAGCGAACACGCATCGGCCTCCGAAAGCACCGGTGTCAGCGTCGCCGAAAACGGCGCGATCCCATTCATCGACGCGGGGAGCGGACCCTGCGTCGGGATGGGCGACGGACCTTCAAGGCTCGCGAGCGATCGAAAATCAAAGGGCCCAATTGCGCTCGCTGTGAGGGCGCACGCGCGCCGACCCATCCACAGCGCGGCGGCACGTTCATCCCCCGATTCCATCGACATGAAGTGCAGGGCGCGCGCAAGCATTGCCCGCGCGATCACCCCTTGATCCGAGGCGCGATCCGCGAGTAGCTCACCCATTTTTGCCCACGCCGCCTCAAGCCGCGTCACCGTGGTTTTTGCTGCGTCGGCCGATCGAAAAACAATCGCGTTGGAACCTGCGACTTCCAACTCTGGAGTAGCTCCCCACACGAGCGCATCGAGCGATGCGAGCACCACCGCGAGCGCTTCGGGATGAGCTGGGTCGGCCGCGGCCGCGTCGATCGCATTGAGATAAGCGTCTGCCGCAGTGCTCTTCTCCGCTTCAGCTGTCAGCGCTTTCACGAACAGCGGAGAAATCGGCTCCCCCGAACGAGGCGTCACCGCCGGCGGAGTTGTTCCCGAACACGCACCGATGAAGAGCGCGACGGCCGCCAATTTCAAAACGTTGAGCGATCTCATTTCGCCCCCTTTTTCGCGTCGGTTTGGGGAGTTGGCAAAAGCCGCACTGTTTGATGCATCAACCGGTCAACGCGCTGAAGCCACGCGCGCCACTTTTCGTATTTGTCCACCGGCACAATCGACATGTCGAAAGCCACGCTGCGCGTGACGATCACGCTGTCTTTGGTTTTGCCCTTTTTGAACGTCAGCTTTGCTTTGCCAAACTCGCCGCCGTTTTCCTCGCCACCCGGCGGCAACTCCGCGAAGACAAATCCGGCCGGTGCGGTGATGGTGATCTCGCGCGTTTGATGCCCCGGTGCGAGATACGAAGAAAGCGCCACCGGCAGCTTGCGTTTTGGAAGCGCCGCGAGCTGCGATGTGAGCGTCTGCGTTTCAGAGAGAGGCACCGCAAGCTCGCCCCCTTCACGCCGCGCAAATCCATCGGATTTTGCCGAATATTTGAGCGTCACAACACCGTTGGGAAGGTCGCTCTTAAAGCCCACCTCAGGATCGACAACCACCGTGGGGAAGAAGCCGTTTGAAAGGTACCCTTCCACCCATTGTTGCCGCGCATCGGGCTGTTTCAGCGCCGTTCGCAATTCAAACGCGGTATCGCCCGAGTGGTTTTCGGTGGCGATCAATTCACCGGCTCCCGAGGGCGAAAGTTTGATCGCCCACGTGGCATCAATGCCGTGATCTTCAGGTGCCGACGCGGGCGTATCGATGATCTTCGCCTCTCCTTCATCCACGAAAAGAGCCACCGCGCGCGCATCCATGGACGGAAGCGGACCGAGACGACTCTCGGGGCTCGTCGCATCAAGCCACAGGCCGGGCTTTCCTTTTTCACCCGGCAGGTACGCAATGCCGTGGTCAAACGCCGGAATAGCTACTTTTTGACTCCGAAGAAGAGTGGGTTCCGCCGTGTAGCGCGTTTGCACAAGCACTTCGGTTGCTTCAATTCCAATCGACTTGAGCAGCGTGATGAGCAGCATCGCTTTGTCGTCGCAGTCACCCTGCCTGCGCGCGAGAAGCTCCTGCGGTCGATTGGGCAGCCACCACTCACCCGAGACGTAGTTCACGTAGCGAATGTCATCGGCCACAAAGTTGAACAGCGTGCGGATCTTCTCTTCGCGCGTCTTTTTGTCTTTCGTGAGTTCTGCCGCAAGGCGACGTGTTTGCTCATCGGGCTCGGTAAACCCTTTTACCGCGCCGCGGTACCACTCTCGAAACTCACCCCACCCGGCGTACGTTGACCCAACAACCACCGGCAACACTTCAGAAAGGCGCGGCGAAAGCGGCTCTTCGGGCACCGTCGGTGGGTTTTCCCAAATGTAGCGCTCGATGACACGCCCATCTTTTGATCGCGTGTCGAACTTGTCGGGCTTGCCGTTGAGTACATCGATCGCGAGGCGCGCGCCTTCGGCCGAATCGATCACAACCTCGTTGTAGAGAATCGGGTGCGTGTCGGTGGAACCCACGTAGTCGATGAAATAAAACGGCGCATCACCGCGACGCCCAACGGGCCCATCGGTCCACGATCGCACCGCCACTTCCACAACATCGCCGGTGTGCAACTCCGGCCAACGCACAAACGGCCGCCCACCCGACGACTGCTCTTCAGGCTGCGCCACCGTGCCGTCTTTGCGATGGAGCCGTGCGTACAGAAGCTCGGTGTCCGGCCCCTCGGTGGGAATGTTCCCTTCGTACAAATCATTCTCCGTGCGCGGCTCAATCACAATCTCGCGTGCGTAGTGCATGAGCTGTGAAATGCGCTTGTCGGGGTGATAGGTCACCACGCGCACCCAGTGCAGTTGGCGATCAAAGATTTCGCCCTTTTTCACCGGCATTTTGCGCGCGCGCGCCAAGAACTCTTCGGGCTTCGGAAGGTACTCTTCGTCGCGCATTTTTTCGCGCTGACTCACTGCTTCTTTGCTGTTGCCCGCACGCAGCCCCAATTCGGCTTTCACCATCGGATCGCCCGGATCCAAATCTCGCGCTCGCAGAAGTGCGTCGTCGGCTTTCGCGCGTTCGGCTTCTGCGTCCTTCGCCTTTGGATCGAGCGCGATCATGGCGCGACGCGTTTCAGCAAGGCCGATAAAACCGGGCGACCTGTTCGGCCCGAGAGCCGTTGCCATGTAATAAAATTCGCGCGCCCATGCGTACCTTCCGGCATCAAACAGTTCACGCGCCACCGTCACCAAGTCGGCCGCGTGCGTGAGACGGACCAGCGATTCTGCGGCAACCGTTTCAAGCGCCGCACCGCCGAGCGGCTTGAACGACCGAACAAACATCGGCCCTCTCGCGTCACCGCGCATATCGGCAAGCCGCACCACCGCCGCTCTTCGCAGATCGGGCTGCGCGTACGAAATGTCGGCAATCTCCTGCCAGAGAGCGATCGGCGCTTTGTCGCCCAGTTCGCCCGCCAGTGCGACCATTTCTTCCTGCGACACTTTGGCAACGCCGCCGCCGCCCATGCGCCGCCGAGCGAGCGATCGCAACAGACGCGCTTCAGGATCGGTTGCAGTTTTCAGCGGTTCATCTTCCGCCGACGTGAGCCCCCAATCGGGAAATGCTCCACCGATGTGCCCGGCCGCCAAACGTCGCTGAGCAAACGCCGCTGTCGCGCGATCTTTTTCCATCACGCCGCGGCCGTAGGCAAGGTTTAACCAACCGCTCTTGTTGGCACCGCTCGTTGCGATCCACCCGGCCATTGCAAGCTGATCCGCTGTGAGCGCCGGATCGCGCGTCACGCGATCGAGTAGGCCCGGCGCCCTCGGTGACGTCGCGTTGTCCGCAAACCCGAGTACACGCACCGTCGCAGCCGCAAGCGTTTGCAAAACCGTTGCGTTTTCAGGCAATTTTAAGGCTTTTTCGAGCGACGTTTCATACGGCCGAGCCGCGGGGGGCGGCGCCGGTGTTTTCGGCGGCTCGGGCGCCACAGGTTTATCGGGCTTTTTTCCTTTGCCCGCGGGAGGCGTGATCGGCGCTTTTGAAACCGGTTTGCCCCCGCCCGCAAAGTGTACACTTGGCTTGTCACCCGGTTTGCCACCCGTTGCGCCGCCCTTGGATTTGTCCGCTTTTCCACCACCCGCGGCGCCACCTTTTGCCGGCGTTTTTGCCGGTGTTTTGCTCGCATCCGGCTCCTCTTTTTTTGGAGCTTCGTTTGGCGGAAGAGCAAGCCCGCGCAGATCCGCCGACGACGTGATCGTGATCGGCTTCTTGTTTTCATCCGTAAAACGCAGCCGAACGCGCCCATCGTCGCTCACGGCCGTGCTGCACACTTTTGCCGCTAAAAGATGCGGCCCCGGCGTCACATCGATCTCAGCGCCGATGCGATCCAACACCGACTTCGTGTGTACATCATCGCTTTTTACCGCCGTACGACCGTCCCAAATGATTCTCACAGTGCCCGACGCCGCACCGAACAAAAGAGCCTTCTTGGTGCCCGCCGGAAACGTGACCTTCGACGCAACGTACGAACACGTTTCACTCCGCGGATGGATGTACAAATCCAAAGGTACACCGCGCGCAGTCACCGAGGCCGGCAGCACTTTGCGCCACGCCACCTCGTAAACACCCCACGAAAAGCGCGCGTTCATGTCTGCAAAACTCTGCCCGGGAGCCTCCGGTCCTTCGAGCCTGTCGAGCCCTCCGCCGGTGTCTCGAAACGGGCCGAGCACGGCCAAACCCGTCACAAGCCCACTTGGCTGCGGCGCCGCGTCGTACGAAAACACCCGCGCCCCGGGCCACGCTTCACTCTTCGGATCGGGCTTTAAACGCGCCGAAAGCCAGCGCGCATCATCGGCCAACGGCGAAGCCGACGCCGCGATCGCATCAAGCCCGTTTCGCGCCCGTCCAAACGCCGCCCGATCATCCAAAAACGACGCCATTACAAGCCCAGCAAGCGCGTCGTCCCCGCCGCCTTTTGCGCGCAGAATGGCCGCATCCACCATTAAGTCCGGCGTTTCAGCCGTCCAACGCAACGCCCCCGTGTGTACACCCTGCGCTTGGGCGCCCACGTTCCCTGGAATGAGCGCATAGGCAAACAAGCCCATGGCGAGGACTGGCCTTAGACCATGCCGGATTTTCATTGTGCCGGCATGCTAGTACACCAACTTCAAAGATCGTTCCGATCAAGAACGTGCCCAGTTCACAAGCGCGCAAATCCCCCACAAAAATAAGCGCTTTCCCCCAAAGTGAGCCTCGTTCGAGCTGCTGGTCGAAACCTCGCTCTCACAGTCGGCCACCCGTTAAGCGCCTTGTGGGCGAATGGTCCGTGACATCTTTCAAGGGTTTGTCCTATTGAGGAACCGCCATGCGCTATCGCGAAGTCCCCGCCAAGCTCGATCTGCCCGCTCTGGAGCAACGCACCCTCAAGTTCTGGGAAGAAGAACGCTCCTTTGAGAAGTTGCGCGAGAAAAACCGAGGCAAACCCCCGTGGTCTTTTTTGGACGGACCCATTACCGCCAATAACCCCATGGGTGTACACCACGCCTGGGGCCGCAGTTACAAAGACATGTTTAATCGATACAACGCAATGCTCGGCCGCGAGCTGCGTTATCAAAACGGCTTTGACTGCCAGGGACTCTGGGTAGAAGTTGAAGTTGAGAAAGAACTCAAGTTCAAGTCAAAGCGCGATATCGAACAATTCGGAATCGCCGAGTTCGTAGAAAAATGTAAAGAGCGCGCCCGCCGGTTTGCCGCCGTGCAAACCCAACAATCCATTCGCCTCGGCTATTGGATGGATTGGTCCAATTCGTATTACACAATGAGCGATGAAAACAACTACACCATCTGGGCATTTTTAAAGAAATGCCACGAAAGAGGGTGGGTTTATAAAGGCACCGACGTCATGCCCTGGTGCGGCCGTTGTGGAACAGGCCTGTCGCAGCATGAAATTGCGACCGAAGGATACAGAGAGATCACACACCTCTCACCTTATGTTCGATTCCGCCTAAAAGACCGGCCCGGTGAGTCGCTCCTCGCATGGACAACCACTCCCTGGACACTCACATCCAACGTCGCCGCCGCAGTTCACCCCGACAAAACCTATCTCAAGGTGAAACAGGGCAATGAAATTGTGTACGTAATGGAAGCGCGTGAGCAAATCCTCAAAGAAAAAGGCGCTTATGAAATTATCGATCGTATCAAAGGCGCCGCGCTTGAGGGCCTCACTTATGAATCACCGTTTGCCGATCTCCCGGCCCAAAAAGACGTTGTTCATAAAGTAGTTGCCTGGACAGAAGTATTGGAGTCCGACGGCACCGGCGTTGTGCACATTGCGCCCGGCTGCGGCAAAGAAGACTTTCAACTGGGTAAAGAACGCGGCCTCGCCGTTGTTGCCCCGCTTGATGAATTGGGCCAGTTTTTGCCCGGTTTTGGGCCGTTCACAGGCCGAGCAGCGGGTGAAGTGGCTCAGGACGTTGTTGCCATGCTCAAAGAGCGCGGCATGCTTTATAAACGCGAAGATTACAAACACTCCTACCCTGTTTGCTGGCGTTGCAGCAGTGAAGTGGTGTTTCGCCTCGTTGACGAGTGGTTCATCTCGATGGGTGAAAAACTCGACAAGCCCGATGATGAAGTAACGCCCGAAGAAAAAGCCCAAAACCTCCGTTATCAAATCATCGACTCCGCCAAACAGGCACGTTGGATTCCGGGGTACGGCCTCGATCGTGAACTCGATTGGCTCCACAACATGGAGCATTGGATGATCTCCAAAAAGCGCTATTGGGGCCTCGCATTGCCCATCTTCATCTGTGAGGGTTGCGGACAATTCGATGTTGTCGGCGGGCGTGAAGAACTCAAAGAACGCGCCGTGGCGGGTTGGGCCGAGTTTGAAGGCAACTCGCCTCATCGCCCTTGGATCGACGGCGTAAAAATCAAATGCAGCAAGTGCAATGGCATTGCCAATCGCATTAAAGATGTGGGCAATCCCTGGCTCGATGCCGGCATTGTCGGGTTCTCGACAATGAATTACTCCACCGACCGCGATTATTGGGCCAAGTGGTTTCCGGCCGAACTTGTGACTGAGAGTTTCCCCGGCCAATTCCGCAACTGGTTTTATTCGATCTTGGCCATGAGCACAGTGCTCGCCGGCCGCGCACCGTTTAAAACGCTTTTTGGTTACGCCTTAATGAAGGCCGAAGACGGCCGCGAAATGCATAAGAGTTGGGGCAATGCCATTGAGTTTAATGAAGCCGCTAATAAAGAAGGCGTCGACGCAATGCGCTGGCTTTATGCGAGCCACATTCCCGATCAAAACCTGTTGTTCGGTTACAAATCCATTGCGGAAGCCCGCAAAAAGCTCATTACGCTTTGGAACGTTTACAGCTTCTTTGTTACCTACGCCAACGTCGACAACTTCGATCCTTCATCGGCGCCCGTTCCCCTTTCAGAGCGCAACGTGCTCGATCGTTGGATCTTGGGCAGTTTGCAAAGGCTTGTTGCAGCCGCCCACGACGGTTATCAAAACTACCACGTTCACACGTTTATGCGGCATACGGACAGGTTTTTAGAAGACCTGTCCAACTGGTATGTTCGCCGCAGTCGCCGCCGTTTCTGGAAGAGTGAAGCCGGATCCGATAAAACAGCCGCTTATCAAACACTCTATGAAGTATTGGTAACGCTGTGTGAAATCCTCGCCCCTGTATTGCCATTCGTGACCGAAGAAATGTACCAAAACCTGGTTCGCAACGCGGTGCCGGGTTCTGAAGAAAGTGTACACCATCGCGCGTTCCCCACGGCAAAAGGTGACTACATCGACGAAGCGCTCGCCAAGCGAATGGACATTCTATTGGAGGTTGTTGAACGCGGGCGGCAGGCGCGCGAAGAGGCGAAAATCAAAATTCGCCAACCGCTCCAAACACTCGTTATCAAATTGCCGGAGGGTACATCGCCCAAAGATCTGGCCGATTTGGAGCCTCAAATCTTTGAAGAGCTAAACGTCAAAGCCATTGAATACAGAGACGACGTTGCCACTCTTCTCGAACTTGGGGTGAGCGCCAACTCCAAAAAAATCGGCCCGCGCTTCGGCAAAGATGCTCAAAAAGTATTTGCGGCACTCAAAAAACTCACCGCCGGCGATCTGAGCCATTACCGCGAAGGATCGCCGCTCGATCTCACCATTGATACAGGCACCGTCACATTGGGGCCCGATGAAGTGAATGTTCGAAAAGCGGCTGTGAAAGGCTGGTCGCTCGGCGATTCACCCAAGGTGCAAGTGCTCATCAGCACCGAAGTCACAACAGAGTTAAAGTATGAAGGTCTTGTTCGCGAAGCCATTCGCGCTATTCAAGATCTGCGCAAAACATCGGGTTTGCACGTGGCCGACCGCATCACGCTCACGCTCGATTCAACGCCGGTGCTGCGTGCCGCCATTGAAGCAAACATGGACATGTTGAAGCGCGAAACATTGGCTCTTCAGGTGGTGTTCGGCAACGCCGGTGAAAAGCCCCTCTTCGTTGAAATGGACGAAGAAAACGTAAAAATCTCCCTCGTCGCTTCAGCGAATATTCAAGCGTAGTCCGGTCGGTTAGTTGGCCCACAAAAACGTGGGCCTATACCCTCTCGCGCATGAGCCGACTCCGGTTTGTGGCGGCATTGGCTTTTGCGCTGGCAGTGACCTTTCCCTCAACGTTTGCGCACGCCGACAGCAAAACACAGGTGACGTGGACGCGGATTGACGTGCCCGACGGGGACGGCAAAACCACGTTTGAAAAAACCCTCAAAAAGCTGCTCGATCAGGCCGCGCGCAAAGCAAGTTTTGGCAAAGCCAAAAAAGTCAGCTTTCAGATCAAAGTCGCCGACTTTATCTCGGAGCAAAAGGGCGATGTACACCGCGTTACGTGCACCATGATCGGCCGCATTCCGGGTGGACCGAGCGCCAAGAGTCGAATCTCTTTTGGTGGCAACCCGGCCGAAAAAGCCAAGCTCGAAAAGCAGGTGCTCACCATGGTCGCCAACGCCGTCGTCACGCGGCTCGCCGAAATTGTTCGCTCCAGGGCGGCAAAAGAGGCCGCCGAACGCGATGACGATTGATCTTTGTCACCGGACTTTCGCGATCCGGTCCGACTGTTGTACCTTCCGCTGCCTGTAACTCAAAGGAGCCCACCCTTGTACGTCGACCCGCATCTTCCCCGCCACATTTTCGGCTGGAAAAGCCCGCGCCTCGGCATGGACATGCCCATCGTGCGTTACGGCGAGCACGGCCACCCGCTGCTCGTGTTCCCCACCGCGGCCGCAGACTTCCTCGAAAACGAGCGCTTTTATCTCATCAAGTCGATTGAGCGCCACATCTTCGAGGGGCGCGTTCAAGTGTTTTCAATCGACAGCATCAACAAGTATTCGTGGATGAGTGACACCGTTCCCGTCCCCGAACAGGCGCGTCGCCAAGCCCTGTATTCAGCCTATGTTGAAAAAGAGGTTGTCCCGTACATTCGCACTGCCATGCAAAACCCGCAGGCGCGTATTGCGGTAACGGGAGCAAGTTTCGGCGCGTTTCACGCGGCAAATCAATTTTTCAGGCGGCCCGACCTGTTTGACACGCTCATTGCCATGAGCGGTTTTTATGACCTGCATCCGGGCTATACCGGCGGCTATTCAGACGATAACATTTATTTCAATAACCCGGTTTCTTACCTCTCCAACATGAACGATGACGAAACTCTCTTTTTGCTGAGGGAGCGTTGTCAGATTCATATTATTACCGGGCGCGGCGCTTATGAAGCACCGCATAAGTCGGTTCAACTTTCCGACGTGTTGAATTCAAAGGGTATCCCACACAACCTCGACTTGTGGGGCCACGATGTCAATCACGATTGGCCCTGGTGGCGCCGCATGTTGCCGCATTACGTGGGCGAACGCCTCGGATGGTAGCTCGTTCGTGCGTCGGGTGGGTGACGGGTCGCCGCAACGGCGGTTCGGCTCAAGCCGACGCGCGACGCGCCATTTGGGGCTCAGCCTTATACGGTCCGACGGGATAGGTGGCGGGTGTCAGTCAGGTCTGGGTAGCAATGGAAGACTTGACGGGTAGATCCGTCGGACCGCGGCCTCGCTCGTTCGTCGGGTGGTTGACTGCTCGCCGCAACGGCGGTTCGGCTCAAGCCGATGCGCGACGCGCCATTTGGGGCTCAGCCTTATACGGTCCGACCGGCGCATGGTAGATGGCTTTCAGGTTTGTTCCTGTACTGGATAACTTGACGGGTAGATCCGTCGGACCGCGGCCTCGCCTTCCTTGCCGGGGCATCCTGGAGGCGCTGCGCATCGTTTCGCCGAAACGCCTCGCGGCGAGCAGTCACCCACCCTCCTATCGTAGTATAGGGGTGATGAGGCGAATGTTGAATCGCAGCGTTTAGGGGCGCTGCGCATCGTTTCGCCGAAACGCCTCGCGGCGACCCGTCACCCACCCTCCTAATCGTAGTAATTGATGATGAGGTGCGGTGGTCAGTCGAAACGCCTCGCGGCGACCCGTCACCCACCCTCCTATCGTAGTAATTGATGATGAGGTGCGGTGGTCAGTCGAAACGCCTCGCGGCGACCCGTCACCCACCCTCCTATCGTAGTAAATGGGGTTGGGTGCGTCGTTGAGTTTTGCCCGTTTGGGGAATGGGTAGACGGTCGGACCGCGACCTCACCTTTCCTTGCAGACACCATCCGGGGCCGTGCGCGCGCCTGATCCAACTCGATGAATGGTGGCACAAGATCTGACACACTCTTTATTGCGCAGCCTTTGATTTGGCTGGTTTATGAATGGCACGTACGCTGCTTCTTCGCGCGCGATGCGGGCTGTTGTTCTTTACGCTTCGGTTCTTTTTGGTTGTGCTCTAACGGTTGGTTGTACACAACCTCCCAATGATTCAGAAGGGGAGTCTGAACAGACTGCGCTCGATCCGTGGGCAAAGTCTTATAACTTTGGAGTGTACGGAAACTCCATTGCCGCGGGGCCCGAAGGGGATGTTGTCATTGGGGGCACGTTTGATGAGACGGCGGATTTTGGTGGAGGGATGTTGGCCGGTGATGAGGGAAGGGCTGTTTTTCTCGCGCATTTAGATGCCGCAGGCGAGCACTTAATGAGCGGGAGCACCGGCTCCAATGACCAAGTGAAGGCCACCGCCGTTGCCGACAGCGGCGCTTTTTATATTGCCGGCTCGTATGACGGAGCCATTAACTTCGGCGGTGGCAAATTAACGGGTTATCAAAACGGCTATTTTGCCGCGTTTGACAAGGGCGGCGCGTCGGACTTTTCATTTGCAGTGGGCACTGACACGCAAGATTCAATTGACAGCGTGACGGTAACTCCCAATGGCAACATTGTGATTGCGGGGCGCGCCGGATCCGATGCGGACTTTGGAGCCGGCCCACAGGATACCGGAACGCTCACCAAACAGGGAGTCATAGCTGCGTACACACGGAGCGGCGAACATCTTTGGGAGATTCGCATGCCGTACGCGGACACGGTTGAACTGAAGGTTACGTCCGACAACGTTGGCAACGTGATTGTGACAGGTGGGACGTATTCAACCATTCAATTTGGAAACATGACAGTTGATGCGGGGGCGTTTGTTGGAAAGATCAGTTCTACCGGACTGCCGTTGTGGATTGTTGCAACCGAAAGTCCCGACTATTACGTGCTGCCGTATTTTAGAGACGTTCAGGTTGCGCCGAACGGTGATGTATTGATTTTGGGGTATTATTATTACGGCCAATGTAACATGGGTGATATTAAGTCGCCCTTCATTGATGACTCGCAACCTTTTGTAATTCGCTTGTCAGCAACGGGCAAACCGGTGGGGATGCAAATGTTTGACGTGCCGCTCTACGGCGGTCCACCTTCGTTTGCGCTCACGCCCGATGGTGAAATGTTAATGGCTTTCAATGCCTATTTGTCAGCGGATCTCGGGGGTGGACTTATTGGAACGGGTATTGACAGCAACGTACTTCTGGCGCGTTTTTCACCGGAAGGAAATCATATAAAAAGCATGGAGCTGAAAGGCGATCGCAATGAGACTGTTATGGACATCGCAAGCGACGCCGACGGCAACATGCTTATCATTGGCCAATTTGACGGTAAGGTTGAATTTTCGGGCAAAAAGCTCGACAGTCAATACACCAACGCAACGTATGTTGGGCGTATCGATTTGGCGCCGGAGTGATCACGTGAATGGAGCGGGGGCGTTGCGGGGGCGGAGCCCCCGCCCCCAAAAGCCGCTTTAGAAAAAAACCTACTTAATGAGTTTGGAAACGCGCTTAAACGTTTCTGAGCCGGCGCGAACTGTCCAATCAAACAATATGGTTTCCGCGGTGGTGATCACGGCGCCGGCCGCACGGCAAAGCTCCAAACCCGTTTGGCGGTGATCGTCGCGCCGCGACGCAACTCCGTCGATGGGAACGTGAACGTTATAACCGCGAATGCACAGGTCACGCACGGTTTGAAAAACGCAGATATGCGTTTCCATACCGAGGACAATAACAGAGCGCCTTTCTGTTTTGGCGAGGGCATTGATAAATGCGCCTTCACGACAGGCCGAAAAGTCGAGCTTGGGAATGCGCGGCGCATTGAGACTGTCGAGCTTTTCAGCAATAGGGGTGAGTGTACCGCCGAGCTTTTCGGGGTATTGCTCTGTTGCAATGGCAACCGCGCCGAGCAGATAAGCCCCTTCTAAAAGTGCGTTGCCGGCGCGCAAAAGGTCACTTCCCGCGAGTTCGGGCATGACGGAAAAAAGCCGTTCTTGGGCGTCAATCACCAATACGGCGCACTCTTTTGGGTCAAGTCGAAGTGCGGACATGATTAGGCCCTCGTGAGCTTGAAGCTCTTTAGAAACTTAATGAGATCGCTTCTGAGATCGAATCGCAACAGGGCTTGTGCAATGTGATTGCCGCGGTCGTCGTAGATGCCCGCGGGTAAAACCGTCATTGCGTGCACAATGCCTCCGCGGTCGAGCGTTTTGCGGCCTTGCAATAACAACCTGCGGCCGCTGTTGTCGGTAAACTCAAATTGATAAACGAGCAACCGGGCGCGAAAAGGATCGATATGAAGGGTGCCTTTGAGATGTTTATGGTCGGCGAGGCCTTCAGCAGTGACCATACCCTCAATGCTGCATAAGATATTTGATAAAAATGCGGCAATGCTGGGAAGGGTGACACCGATAGTGAATGAAATGGGCTTATCGGCGGTGGGATTGGTAGTTAGGTGATAACCACCTGACATGGTTTCACGGAACGTGAGCGCAATCACGTTTGCGGTTCCTTTGCTGCGGATTTGAGCGGTGGGTCGGCGGTTTTTTCGTCAAAGTCGTTGGGGGGCAGAATAAGCCTCTCCACGCGGGTTCCGGCGGCAAGCGCGTCTGCAATTTCAGGCACGTCGGCCAGGGTAACGCGACCATAAAAGTAATTGTCGGGCTCCACGGCAATAACAGGACCGGCCCAACAAACATCCAAACAACCCGACGTGCAGGCGCGCACTTTTACTTTATTGAGACCGCGCTCACCCATGAGGTTTTTGAGTGCGGCGTGGATTTCTACCGAACCGTGCGCCGCACAACTGCCTTTTGGCGAACCGTCGGGGCGGCGATTGGTACACACGAACACATAACGTTCACGCTGGGGCACGCAGGGAACGTGAGCCGACGCCGCGCCGGGGTCAAGGGGCTCGCTCGTGACCTGTGCGCATCTCGCGGTGTCGGTTTCTCCCAAGGGCTCGCTCGTGACCTGTGCGCGTCTCGCGGTGTCGGTTTCTCCCAAGCGCCCGCGGCGGGGCCCCTTCCCCGCCGCAGTGGCGCATGGGGCCCAAAGGGGTCGCTCCTGACCTGTGCGCATCTCGCGGTGGCGGTTTTTCCCAAGCGCCCGCGGACGGGGCCCCTTCCCCGCCGCAGTGGCGCATGGGGCCCAAAGGGCTCGCTCGTGACCTGTGCGCATCTCGCGGTGTCGGTTTCTCCCAAGCGCCCGCGGACGGGGCCCCTTCCCCGCCGCAGTGGCGCATGGGGCCCAAAGGGGTCGCTCCTGACCTGTGCGCATCTCGCGGTGGCGGTTTTTCCCAAGCGCCCGCGGACGGGGCCCCTTCCCCGCCGCAGTGGCGCATGGGGCCCAAAGGGGTCGCTCCTGACCTGTGCGCATCTCGCGGTGGCGGTTTTTCCCAAGCGCCCGCGGACGGGGCCCCTTCCCCGCCGCAGTGGCGCATGGGGCCCAAACCGCACCGCTCGATCGCGCACAGGTCACTCGCTCCCTCGCCCCAAGAACCGCACCGCTCGTTCGCGCACAGGTCACTCGCTCGCTTGCCCCAAGAACCGCACCGCTCGATCGCGCACAGGTCACTCGCTCGCTTGCCCCAAGAACCGCACAGGTCACTCGCTCGCTTGCCCCAAGAACCGCACCGCTCGATCGCGCACAGGTCACTCGCTCGCTTGCCCCAAGAACCGCACCGCTCGTTCGCGCACAGGTCACTCGCTCCCTCGCCCCAAGAACCGCACCGCTCGATCGCGCACAGGTCACTCGCTCGCTCGCCCCAAGAACCGCACCGCTCGATCGCGCACAGGTCACTCGCTCGCTTGCCCCAAGAACCGCACCGCTCGTTCGCGCACAGGTCACTCGCTCGCTTGCCCATTCCACGTCTCCGCTCGAACACAGCGGTACCCCCGCTCATCCCTCAACGCGATGGTCACTCGCTCGCTGGCCCCATAAACCGCTTGGATGCCACTATTCAATCGTGACAATAAGCGAATACGGGAAAATGTAGATGTTTGAGATGTCGAGAGTGGGTTGGGCGCGAACGCGGATGTACACTTTTCCGGCGGGCAGGCCGGTGGCAACGGCGGTGGAGCAATACGTGCCGTTGTCGTCGTTTTCGGCGAGGGTTGTGCCGTCGCTTTTTAAGATTTGAATGAATGAGTCGGCCCCGGGAAAGCACAGTCCACCGTCTGGACTCGCTGTTTTGGCGGTGATTTTTGACGCCGGACCGGGAACGTTCACGGACACGATATCCACTTCGTTGTCGGGGTCGATGCGCCCAACCCAGGGCATTGTGTACACATCTGCGGTCATCAATGTGTCGTTGGGCTCGGATTCGGTGACTTCAAATGTGCATGTGGAGCTGCATCCGTCGCCGTTTGTTGTGCCCGCATCGTCGCATTCTTCGCCGAGCTAAACGGTGCCGTCTCCGCATTGAAACGGCGTGACGGATAACGAATAGGGGAAGGTTGCGGCATTGGGCGGCGCGGTGGGCGAAGCCTCGATCTTAATGAAGTAGCTGCCCGGCGGGAGGGCGGGTTTGGAAGTGAGAGAGCACAAACTTCCGGCGGATCCGTCGTCATTTTCGGCGAGTTTTGTGCCTGCGGAATAATAAAGGGTTACGTAGCTGTCAATTGAACCGTCGGTGCACGCCGCGTCACCGAGGCCGTCTACCGCGATTAACAATCCCGCGGATGCGGCGATGGTGTATTGAATGTAGTCAACATCGCTTTCAGGATTGATGGCGCCGATAAAAGGCATTTGATAAGCGTTGGCGGTGGCAATGGTGTTATTGGGTTCGGTCTCATCGGCTTCAAGAATGCAGGTGCTTGAACATCCGTCGCTGCCGATGGTATTGCCGTCGTCGCAGGTTTCAGTGGGGTCTTGAATAGCGTCACCGCATTGGATGGGGCGGCTCTGAACGCCGAGAGTGAACGACCCTGCGGCGTCGGCACCGTCGCCGTCGACAACCACAATGAGTTTGTCTCCGGCGGTGACAGGAACGCTCAATTTCTTATCAAAACCGCTGCCGGCAGAATAAGCGACGGTGCACGCAAGTTCGGACGCATCATTGGCACAGTCGGTTCTGAGCGATAACGAAAACGCGGCGGATCCGTCTTCAACCAATACAACATCGAGCATTCCGGTTGTGGAAGCAGTGATTGAATACGTGATTTCAGGCCCCGATCCTTGAACGCAACTCGACTTGAGGACGGAAGCGTGTCCGATTGTGGACCCCGGGCTGTCATCGGGATCGCCCAAAACAACGGGCATTAGGCATGAATCATTGCACGATGGCCCACATTCATCCTCTTCACAATCAATGAGCCCGTCGCCGTCGTTATCAATGCCGTCGTCGCATGTTTCAGCGCCGATGCAGTTGCCGATGTTAAACGTGCAATCACTTTTGCACGAAAGAGTGCCACCCGAAAAATTTAAGCTTTCACAGGTGACGCCGCCGAGTTCATTACCGTCGCACAACTCGCCCGCGTCGAGTTTGTTATTGCCGCACAAGTCGGCGCCGCCGGTTCCACCGCTTCCACCTGAGGAAGATGTGGCGCCCGCGGCCCCCGTTCCGCCGCTTCCGCCGCTGCCGCCCATGGACGTGCCGGTGGTTGTGCCGGTGGTTGTTGAGCCTGCGGGGGGCGGATTTGTATCGGTGCCGTCACACCCAATCACGAGAAACAACCCAATGACAAAAGGTGATGCGTAGTGACGGAGCATATCGAATAACCTAACCCGCATTAAACCAACAAGATGGATGTTGCGACTGACCTATACGCGTTCGAGCAGTGCGGCTCTTGGGGCGAGGGAGCGAGTGACCTGTGCGCGTTCGATCTACTCCGCGTCGGGGCATGAATAGGTCACATCCCAATCGTTGATTGTAGGCGTGAAGTTGGCATCGGAAGTGGGGAAGATATCCATGACAACTTCGAGGTACTTTTGACGCGCAAGCGGCAAGCCGTTAAGCGTTGTATACAAGCTCACAGGGCAGGGAGCCGGGCCTCCCAAACCACACACGGAGCTGCCCAATGCGGTGGATGCGGTTTTGTCGGGCAGGGGCGGCAGGGCACTGTACATCAGGTTGTCTGTGGAAGTTCTGAATCGGAACTCCACGCGAGAGTCACCCGGCGTTGTTGTGTCGTAAGCGAAAAAGCCCCATTGCGGCGTGGTTCCGGGAGGACACACGGCTTCGTAGGTTTGAGTGTACGTGGACGGGAGGTATTGACTGATGCAATCAATCGATAGCTGAAGTTTGGCGTTGACGTCGGCCTTTACGCTGGTGCAGGTGGTTGGGCACAGAATGATTTCTGTTGGATTTGCTGGGTCATCGTAATACCAGCCGTCACCCGCGCCACAAGCACCCGAGTTGCCCACGTTCATTAAACTTTGAGGCGCACCCATGCTCGGAGTGAACACCAATGTGGCTTTGGTTGAGTCAAAGATGTCTTGATTGGGCAACGTCAACCGGCACGAAACGAAGTCTTTTTTAATGGAATTGAGGGCTGTTGCCATTTCGGTTTGAACGTTTGCGGAGGAGCCGATGATAAAGGCTTTTCCGCCGCCGGCGCCGGCAATGATCTCAATGGTTGTTTGGCTGACTTCTGCAATGCCGATCACATAGGTGCGAATACCATAACCGTTGTACGCATTGGCCGCGATGGCGGCAATGTTGTTGACATTGGTATTGCACGGTGTTGTGGGTTCACCGTCGGTGACAAGAATGACGGTGCTGACGTAATCGGGATTGGCAATTTGAAAGTCACGCGCGGCAATGAGTGCACCGTCGAGCGCGGGATACATTGGGGTTGTCCCGCTCGGCGAAACGGCATCAATGGCAGTGATCAGCGTGTTTTCGTTGGCGGCGCTCGCCAAGTCGGCCACCTCGGCGTTGGCTGTTTTGCACCCAGCCAGGGGGCCGCAACCGGCCGGCCAGGGGCTGGGACACGCGCCGCCGACGTTGGAAGGCCAAAAGCGCATCCACAATGCGAGGTCATCGGATGATGGATCTTGAATAAACGTTTTGAGAGAGGTTGCGAGATTTGCCCAGCGTGTCCCGGCAATACCAAAACACGAAACGTTGGTAGGTTGGGGCGTGCACGTGGAGGCCGATTTATCGACCGTCATAAAGAGTTTTACTTTTTTGAGTTTGGTATCGGCATTGACACCGGCGCACGACGGTGTTGCACAACTGCCGCCCGCGGAACTCCACACCGACCAGTTATTGGAACCGTGGCATTCTGTATTGTTGGAGGCCGGTGCATTAAACGGATTGATTGCAATTTGCGACCCGTCGAGTGTACCCACGGGTAATGTAACGTTAATGCAATCACCGCCGGGAATTGGCGCCGTGGTATTGATAACAGTCTCGCCGCTGTACGGAACATAATAGTTGGGCATTACCTTTGGTGTGGGGGGATAAATCACCAATGGAATGCCGGCGGGCGCTGTTGAACCGCCGTGATTGCAAACGGGAACCTGGGGTACACCTGCATTGAGGCAACCAACGCCGACGGTGAGGTCAAGCGCGCCGCACGCGGGATCGGTTTGCGTGGGCAGCCAGGGGAGGCATTGCCCTTGAGCGGGGCATTGTTCGCCGCATATCGTGGAGACTTCTTGGAGGCATAAGCCGTCCCAACCCACGGTGCAGCAATACGAATCGACGGCGCAAACCTGAGCCACACACGTGTCACAACCCGACGTGAGCGGGCCGCCGAGATAACATTTGTCGTGTGTACACACGGGTGCCGTGGTGTCTTCAATGCAATAAGCGCCGCAATCGGTTTTTACGCGATCCACACAGTCCTGCGACCACGTTCCGGTGTTGCATGATTTTCCGCAGACGTTGGTGACAGCCTGTACACACTCCGATGTCCAACCGCCGGTGGGGCCGGTGTTGCAACAAGACGTGTATTGACCCATGGCGCAGATGGTTTGAACGCATGGGTCGCACGGCGTGGCGCCACCCTTCAGCGGGCCACCGACAACACACAAATCATGGGCGCAGGTGGATGTTCCGGTGACGCCCAACGGCGTATTGCAACACCCGGGTTCGGCGGTGCAAATCTGTTGAACGCACGAGTCACAACTCGCGATAAGACCGCCGCCGACAGCGCACTTTGAGTGCGAACAAGCGGGATTTCCAGCGCCGCCGCTTTTGGGGTTATAACAGTATTGATCAAACTGGCAGTCTGCCCCGGTGCCACATGGTTCGATGGTGCCTGCACTTGCAATGGCGGAAGGCAGATCGCCGTAGTTGCCTGTTTTCCACGGAGCAATAAGCACTTCAGGCGGTGCCCCCACCGGCGAGGCGGGCTGTTCATCGAACGTTTGGCACGTGGGATCGCACGGGTCGGTTCCGCACGCGGTGGCCATTGAAAGGCTCATCCACACTTGTTCGGGGCTGCCATTGGCAGAGTCACCGGGCGGAGGTTTGGGCTCTTCAGCTGGTTTTGGATCGGCGCAGGGGCCCCATTCACCGTTTGCGCAGACCTGTTCACCTTCAAAACACGAGGTGATGTTGCCGTGCTGGCCCAAGCTCACTTTGCAGTGACGCACGTCACCGTCGGCACACTCCGCACCGCCTGATCCGGCGGTTCCTCCATTACCCCCGGAACCGGCCTCGCCGGCAGTACCGCCTGTTCCACCGGTGATGCCAACAGGGGGTTTTCCGGGACCTGTGTCGTCGCCTGGGATGCAGCCCACGAAAGCTGCGGCGAGCGATGCGGCGATCGCGAAGGATTGAAGAGTCTGCCGCAGGGATGCTGCAAGATTCAACCTTCGAGAGCCGTGGGAACCGTGTTCGTTCGGGGCTTGCGCCATGTGCCGGGGTCCTCCAGAGGCGAGCGACTCGATATTGTTGAGGCCTGGATCTATGGGTGACAGGTGTCTTTTGAAGCCTGTGCCCCGAGATTGGAGCGGACAAAGTTCAGCAAATCTTATACCGCGAAATCAGGGCAGGGTTGCACCACTTGGGGCCGAAGGCAAAGAGCATGATCGGGGCGCGTCGGGCAATTTTTTCTTCAGACCGCAACGCTTTCATAGCGCCGTGATAGCCTCGTCGTTGCCTATGGAGGCGATGGAGGCCGGTACCCTCGTCGCGGAGAAGTACCAACTCGTCCGTCAGATCGGGCGCGGTGGCATGGGAGCGGTGTGGGCTGCGCGCAACATTCGCACCGATCGCGAAGTTGCCCTGAAGCTGATCACCGACGAAAACGCGGACTACAGATCGCGTTTGCTGCGTGAAGCACGGGCGTGCGGTCGCATCACGCATCGAAACGTGATCGAGATCTACGATGTTGGTGAAACCACATCGGGCGCGCCGTTTTTGGTGATGCCGCTGCTTCACGGTGAGCCGCTTTCGAGGCGACTAAAACGGCAGGGGCCCATGCTTCCGCCTATTGCGGCGCAGATCGCTTCGGACATTGCGCGCGCGCTTTCTGCGGCGCACGCAGCGGGGATTGTCCATCGCGATCTAAAGCCCGCAAACGTGTTTTTGCATCGTGAATCGGGCTCGGATCTCATTGTTGTGAAGGTGCTCGACTTCGGCATCAGCAAAGGTGTCGCGAGCGACTCAACCACCACCACAACGGGCACGATCTTGGGTTCGCCCGCGTACATGAGCCCGGAGCAGGCAAAGGGCGAGCGGTACGTCGACAGTCGATCGGATCTGTGGTCGGTGGGGGTAACGCTGTTTGAAATGCTCGCCGGATTTAGGCCATTTCAAGGCGAATCAATGTTCACTGTTGTGGCGGCCGTATTAAACGGGCCCATTCCCCGAGTGCGCGATTACGCGCCGCATGTCGATCCTCATTTGGCCGAGGTGATCGCACGTTGCATGGAGCGCGATCTCGGGGCGCGAATCCAATCGGCCGATGAGATTGTTCACTATCTGAGGCCGCACGCAGCTGGATATTTGCCCGCGGATCTCTCGTCTTTTGCGACGAGCGGCTACCACCCCGCGGCGTCGATTTCGCAAATGCCAACGTCGCCTCAAGTGGTTTCCGATTCGGCATCTATGCCGCCCGTTCATTTTGCTCCGCACGCGCAGGCGCACGACGCACACGCGGCAATGAACGCGATGCGGGTGCAGCAACCTTCGGCACCGGCCATTGAAGCGCCGCCTCCGTTGCCCGCTCCACCCCGCGCACCGATGGTGTCCATTCCTGGAATCGGAACAAGTTCGGCTTCCATCAGCGGCGTTTCGCAAAGCGGCATTTCGCAAAACGGAGTGTCACAAAGCGGTTCGTACCCGAGTGGTGTACACACGCCGCCGAGCAACACTGCGGAGCCATTTTCAGGCTCCACAACCGCTTCAATTGCCATGGTGCATCCGGCGTCGGGCTCGCAGCCGGCGGTCGCGCAGCTCTCAAACAGTAAACCGGGGTTTCAAAAACCGCTTTGGATCGTGGGCGGAGCCGCATTTTTTGGGTTGGCTGTTCTCGGCGGTGTCGCGATCGGTTTGTCGGCAAAGTCGGACGGCGGTCCCGCAACTTCGCCGACGAGCGCCGAGCCAAACACAAAAGCGGCAACGCCCACGGCAACAGCGGCAACTCAAACAGCCACAGCCTCAACGACGGAAGCGCCGCAGGTGAC
This sequence comes from Polyangiaceae bacterium, assembly GCA_016712345.1. Taxonomy (GTDB): domain Bacteria; phylum Myxococcota_A; class Polyangia; order Polyangiales; family Polyangiaceae; genus JADJRH01. The sequence goes on along the minus strand of JADJRH010000001.1, from coordinate 2,961,438 downwards.
AACCGCGGTGCCTACCGCTTCAGCAAGCGCTTCGGTTGCGGCAACGGCGGCGCCGACAACTCAGCGGTCGGATGTGGCACCGCGCCCAACCACTTCGGCAAAGCCGACCGCGAGCAGCAAGGCGGGTAAGCCGCCCACTAAGGGCGTGGGTGTTCCCGACGATCCGGGGTAGGTGAACGGTGTTTTTCTGCTGCGCACCTCAGAAACGGCCGCCGACGGACAAGCCACCGAACGTGGGCGCGATGTACACAGACGCGGGCGGCTCTTTCTTTTTTCCGGCGGCGTTCACGATCCACCACAGAACTCCGCCCGCGAGCGCCGCACCGCCGGCGATCATGAACACATCGCCGACAATGATTCTGGTGCGAGCGGCGTTGCCGCGATCTCGATTGTCGATGGGACAAAACGAGTCTTTGCAGGCGACAATGGCGTCGTTGTAGTCGCTCGTTCCGGTTCCATAGAGAGCCGCTCCAACGCCGACGAGAACAACGCCCGCGGCGCCCACGACCACCGCGCCCGTGGGTGGAGCGATGGAGGGCTTGTCAGGCGGGGGCGTGATGGATGTGGCCGTTGGCGTTGCGGATCCGTAAACCACCTCAAGCGTGCGTTTGTCACCTTCGGCGAGTGTGACGGCGGTTTCAAAAACGCCGCTCGATGTTGAAGTGATAACGACTGTGTGTTTGCCGGGATCGACAAGATACGAGTCGCCGTCGGGTTTGGCAGACTCGCCGTCAATGGTCACCGATGCGTCTGAAAGCGCTGCGGCGGGCAAAAATATCAAACGGGGAATGCGCTGTTTGAGCGATTCCAACGCTGTATTGACGAGCTTTAACTCGTCGGTGAGTGTTTTGTCGGCGGCGTCTTCTCGCGCCTGTTTGAATACGGACAGTGCGGCGAGCAGATGGCCTTGCTTTTCTTCGGCCACGCCGAGCGCGATCAGCGCTTTTGGGGCCGAGCGCATTGCCACAACTTGGCGAAACTTTTTGGCGGCCTCGGCCCAAAGCTCGGCGTCGGCGAGAGCTTTTCCTTCTTTAAAGAGTTTGGCTCGTTTTTCTTCTTCGGCCGCGCTGAGGGTGGCTGTGCCGCTTTGAGGATAAACCGGAAGCGCCGCAAGTGTGACCGCTGTCGCAAGGCAAAGTGCTATGAAACGGCGCATTTTTTAATGCCTCAATAACCAAAGACGAAGATATCGTCGACTTCGGCATAATCGGCATCGTCGGGGTTTCCGTTGCCGTCGGTGTAAAGGAATCCAACCGCGATTTGGGAACTCGACATGTTCGCCGTGACGTCGGAAACCGCCCTGCCGGCGAAGTCGGCGGCAGTAGCGCCAAACAGCGGAGTCCAGGTGCTGCCGTCGCCGGAAACCGCCGATTCAAGCTTGTCGGAAATGCCGCCTTTGTCTTTGAAGTAATAGTTGTATTGGAAGTACAACTTTGACGGCGCGGTTACATCTAATAATGTGGTGCGCAGCGTTTCATTCATTGTGTTTTTATTGGGCGGATCGTCGACCACCGCAAAATCGCCGCCGGAGGCGGAAATTGTCAGGTTGTTTTTGTTGCAGCCATTACACAACTTCCACTTGGCGCCATCACCGTCGGGGTCATTGGCCGTGAACTTTCCGAGCGACCCATTAAATCGCTCCTGATAAAAAAGCCGCACCGGCTGCTCGGTAATTTTTAATGCGTATTTGCCGGCCTCAGTGGCATCCCCGTTATCACCAACCGCTATGTAGAGCGTTGTTCGGGCCGGGAAATATCCGGCCACAAGCTGCGAAAATGGAGCATTGGGTCCGTCGTCTTTGCACGAATCGATAACCGTGGGCGTTAGACAATCGCGCAATACCCAAACAACCGTTTGGTCAAACGTTTGCTTTCCATCAACGGATTTGTTCTCTGTTTCAATGGTAACGAGCGACGGTTTTGGTCCGGTCGTATATTTGTGCGCTTTGATCTTATTGCTAATTGCGGACGTGCACTCCGGCAGGCCATAACCACGTGGATCGCCGAACGAACTTAATGGGTTGGTCGTTGTGTCACCTGTAAACGTGGTGATTGTGGCGCCGGCATTGACCATTGACATGCCGTCGGCATCGATATCGAGCAGTCCTGAACAGGCGCCTGTAGGAACGATCTTGCAGTTTGAATCGCAATCGTTATTGCCGGCCGCGCCCTCATCACATTCTTCGCCCGGCTCAACTTTGTTATTGCCGCAATCGGCTTCAAGCGCGCACGCCCCATCACAACCGTCACCGGGATCTTGATTGCCGTCGTCACAGATTTCCGTCGCGACGTTCGTGTCAATCGCAATGCCATCGCCGCAAATCGGCTTGCAATTGTTATTGGCACACTCCCATCCGGGTTCCACATCACAACCAATGGTGCAGCCGTCGCCGCCGTTGGAGTTTTGGTCGTCGCAGGGCTCGTTGCCCACAACTTTGCCGTCGCCGCAAAACGGGTCGCACATGGTGCCGCCGCCGCAAACCCAACCCTCAATGACTTTGCAATCGGTTGAACAGCCCTTCAACGGGTCGTTGTCGCCGAGATCGCACTCTTCAACAAACGGCTCTGCGCTGTCGAAAATGCCGTCGCCGCAGGCGAGGTAACATTGCTCAGCGGGTGGCTTTGAGTCGTCGCATTTGTAGCCGATTTCAACGGTGCAACTCGGACTGCAACCATCGTCCTCGGCCAAGTTTCCGTCGTCGCATTTTTCGCCCGGATCCATGTCGGCGTCGCCGCATGTTTTTTGGCAAACGCTCTTTTTGCCAAGCTCGTTCACGCACGCCCAACCCGGGCTAATGGCGCAGTTGAGGTTGCAGCCGTTCTCACTGTCGCTGTCGCCGTCGTCGCAACCTTCCCCTTCTTCGAGGATTCCGTTGCCGCAGGCCAGCGTGCTGGCGCCTGTGCCCCCCGATCCTCCGGTGGCGCCCGATCCACCGGAGCCGGACGTGGGGAGCGGACCGGCGTCGAGAAGACACGCGGATGCAAGCGCACCGCTGGCAACAATCGCGGCGGCAACGTGAAGCGAACGGCGCATGAATGCCTCCTCTCAGTGAAAGACAGTCACAAAGAACGACAGGATCGTATCGTTGGGTGCCCCGCGAAACAAAGAATCATCCACTCTTCTGGCCGGTAATTCGGGGCAGCAAATATTCATCGAAAGCGCGATCTGCGTCGTATTCATGACGCCACCCGAAGTCGCGGCGGGCGCGGAAGTCGTCCACGTCCTCGGGCCAGGAGTCGACAATCGACGCGCGTACGGCGTCGGGATTGTACGAAATGTCGGCGCCTGGAAATGCGCGGCGCGCTCGTTCGGCGATTTCGTTCGCCGAGATCGAAAAGCCGCCGATGTTGTACACCGTGGCGCGCAGCTTTTCGGGATTGGCTTCAATCAAAGCCAAAATGGCCGAAATAGCATCGGGCATGGCCATGAAGGGGATGCGCGCATCGGGCCCAACAAAACACGAATAGGGCTTTTTCTGCGCGGCGGCGTGCAACATTTCGGGGCCGTAGTCGCTCGTGCCGCCGGTGGGCATTGTGTCGGCCGAGATCAAACCCGGAAACCGAATGGCTCGAAAGTCAACGCGCCCACCGCTCTGCTGACGCCTGTAGTGGTGAGCGAAATAGCGACCGAGGTGCTCGCAGTAGAGTTTGTTGCACCCGTACATTGTGATCGGCAAATTCCATTGTTCCTCGCGGATTTTGCCCACTTTTGCTTTTTCGGCGAGAGACGGCAGGCCATACACGGCAATGGTGCTCGGAAACAAAAACCGCACCGGCTGGCCGAGTCGCACCGATTGGTTTTGAGCCATGCGGAGCACGTGAAGTGTACCTTCGACGTTCACCTGATGAGCGAGTTCGGGATCGCGTTCGCCGCGTGACGAAAGGAGCGCGGCGAGGTGAAACACAACGATTGCATCATGGTGCGCGACGATCTCGTCGAGCAGGTATTTATCCATGATGTTGCCTGCATAGCTCGCAAGAACAAACGGCCGCAGAGGCTCCGCGAGGGGCACGAGATCGAGGGTGACGACGTCGTAACGACCTTCTTCGGCGAGGCGCTTGATCAAGGCTCGACCGATTTCACCGTTGGCCCCCGTGATGAGCGCGACGGGCTTCGACATGGGCGCACGTTACCAGAAAGCGAAGCGCCGGACTCGTGGCCCCGTTCAACAAGACGGTGACCGATCAACTGCAGGTAGGCATCGCGGACGATGTGTACCCATAGCCTGCGAGAGTTCAGCGGGGCACGGCGGGCTTTTTTGCGGGCGGCGGTGTTGTTTGCTGAGCGGGCGGGCGATTGGAAAGGCACTTGTCGAGCGCTGTCTGGAGCACCGGATCTTTGAGGCCCGGAAGGGTTGGGCGGCCCATCACGTTCACAAACAATCGATCCCACGCAAGGCCACTCTGACCGAGGCTCATCCACACGAACATCGCCCGGCCTTTTATGTTTTCGAAAGGTACACCTGCGCCCATACCGCTTCGCCAACTGCGCGAGTCGTGGCTGTTGTTGCGGTTGTCCCCCATGACCCACGCTTCACCTTCGCGAACGTAAAACGGGCCTTGGATCATGCCGCCGCCGACACCGGCTTTGCACATTGTGCCGGCTCCGCAGTCTTCAGCGCTCGTGCACGGGCGATCGTCGGGCTTCGTTTCAAACAGCGTGAAATAAGACTTTTCTTCGAGGTATTCGACGTACAGATCGGCTGTGTGCCCTTCAACCTTGTAGGCGCCCACATAGCAGTGGGGCACAAGCCAACCGTTGATGATCGGCCTTCCGTCCACGGCTTCGAGCGTGTCACCGGGGATGGCAATGGTGCGCTTGATGAAGTCTTGTTCGAGCTTTTCAGGGAATTTGAAAACCATCACGTCACCGCGGCTCGGCGGCAGATGGTTCCACAGTCGGCTGTTGGTCCACGGTACAAGCGGCCCGTAGCTCAGTTTGTTGACGAAAATGTGATCCCCGATCATGAGCGTGGGGATCATCGATCCGCTTGGGATCTTGAACGCTTCAACAACGAAAGCGCGGAGAAGCAGTGCAACGGCTACGGCAATGCCAATTGACTCGGCATATTCGCGCATTTCACCTTTGCGCCAGCGGCCGAGATGTTCGGCAACGGCTTTGTCGGCTTTGGCGTGGGCAGCGTCAAACTGCTCCAGTTCAAAGTGCTCCGCCGTCATCGTTTTTTCGAGCGCGGCGAGCGAATCGGTCACATTGGCGCGCTCACTCGTCGTGAGTTCGCGCTCAATGTCGCGCTTTTTTGCTTTGAGAATGCGCTGGGCTTCTTCAAACAGCACGGCGGCGTCTTCAAACCGCTCGCGGGCATTTTGCGGAACGTCACGGCGTCCACCCACGTTGATGGCCGCCGCAAAGGGCATGTCGTGGCGAAAACGCCACAAAACCATGGCAAAAAATCGTGAAAAGTATGATGCCTGCGGGCACCTGTTGCTCGCCGATCCAAACGCGCAGACCCGCCGCCGTGTGATCATTCGGAGGGGGCGCGAGCAGCCAAACCGACGCAACAGCCAGGCCGAACGCGATTCCGAAAAGCACCAAATAGAAGACGAATCGAAACGCGCGACCCTCGTGGATCGTAGAGTTTTCACGCGTGGGCGGCGTTCCGTCGGACGCGGCCGTGGGCTCGGCTTTGGCGTCGGGGCGGCTCGGTTTTGCGCGTTGTTCAGGGGCGGTCGGCAAGCCTCGGTGATGTATACGCCACAGGTAGTTGCGGCAAGCAATACGTTCTAGTGCCGCGTGTCAAAAGTCCTGCCGGACTTTTGGCGCCGCTGCGCGTCGCGCTTCGCCCACGCGACACTATCTTTTGTCTCGTGGGGCTCCGCCCCACACCCCCCGCGCTTGCGCGCGGCTAGTTCCGCACGAAGGGGTCAATCAGGGCCAAACTTCTGACGAGCGGAACTAGGAAGCCGGATCCAGTCTCGTCGAGACGTTTGGCACACCCTCGCCCGTCGCCGAGTGGAAAAGCGAAAAGCGCGGCGTTCAGACCTCGACTGCGAGAGCCTCTTTCTGGGCTGTTTTACGGCGCGCCGGCTTCTTCAACCGCGTAGCTGAACGTTGCCGCGCGATCATCGTTGGGATTGACGGGCAACGACGTTCGACCGGCACTCGGCGTGTTATCGAGCACCAAGTAATAAGCACCTTTGGGGAGCGCCACGGTTCGCCGCCAGATCACGCCTTGAACCACCGGTTCATCAATGCGTGCGGGCACCGGAGGAGCCACAGCCGCCGCTTGTTGAATGTACGAATCGCGCCACGCCTGCCCGCTTGAAACAGGGACGAGCATTACGTCGGCTCCCGACGCGCCGTCGATGCTCACGGTGAGATAAAGCGCGCGACCGTCACCCGTGACTTCAAACGGCCCGGCAAAATCGCGCTGCCCTTGGTGTACCTCACTGCGATCGTTGGCGAGGAGCGTGCGGCCGTTGTCATTGGGTTTAAACGGCTGAAATGGCTGTTTTCCTTTTTCAACAACGCCCACGCCGAACGACGCCGATCCATCGTTTTTTCGAATGACGGTAAATCCGCGGCTCAACTCAGCGCGCACAAGCTGAGGGCCAAACTGAGCAACAAGCGATTGAGCGTTTACGTTGATCGGCAAACCCAACATCGACGACGACGCGGGCGCTTCGACAACCTTCATGTTGAACGTGGCCTGACTTGTGGCTTTGCTGCGGAAGTACACATAAAGCGTGGAGCCTTCCATCAAAAAGTCTGTTTCGTATTCAACCGTCCCTCCTGCCTCAAAAGTGAGTTTTTTTGTGGCGTTTGTCCATGCGTATCCCGTGCCGCTGAATTGCACGAGAATGGTGCCGGCCGCGGTTTGCTGCGCAAAACACGACACCGGAAAAAACCGCCCCATTGACGGGTGATCTTCGTGCATGCGCAAAGGTACACTTCGCCGCAGCATCTCCGAGCACATCGTTCCGGTGCCAAAAGAAAGGAGCGCCCGTCGCAGGGTGAGATTGCCGGGATCGTTGAACACGCCGGGCATGATCGCCAGCGCGGTTTGACCGCAGTTTGCGCCTGTGAACGACAAGGCAAAAACAAGCAGAAACAGATGACGCAACGCGCGAAGGGCCGAACGAAACACGGCGCGAGCGTACCCGCTTTCGGCCCTCTCGTCGCGGATGGTACCGTGCGCGCATGAAGGTTGCCGTTCTGGGTGCGGGCGCGTGGGGCACGGCGCTCGCAAAAGTGCTCGCCGACAAGGACAATCCAACTCTCCTGTGGTCGCAGCGCGACGATCACGCCCGCGCCATCAACGAAGAGCGAATCAACCACCGTTACCTGCCCGTGGCGCGGTTGCCGAACACGCTCACAGCCACTTCGGATCTCGAAGAAGCGCTCACCGGCGCCGAGCTGATCGTTGTTGTGGTTCCATCGCACGCGCTTCGAGAAGTCATGCGCAAAGCGCGGCGCCACGTGCCCGAAACAGCACTTCTTTGCAGCGCGACAAAAGGCATCGAAAACGACTCGCTCATGCTCATGAGCGATGTGCTTCTCGATGAACTCGGCGCACCGACCCTGCCGCGACTCACCTACCTTTCGGGGCCCAGTTTCGCCAAAGAGGTGGCGCTTGGAATGCCCACGGCCGTTGTCGTCGCGGGCGCAAGTCGCCGCGAAACGTTGGCGGTTCAACACGCGTTCGCCACCGAGCGCCTGCGTGTGTACTCATCCAACGACGTGACAGGGGTTGAACTCGGCGGCGCGCTTAAAAACGTTATGGCCATTGCCGCGGGCGCTGTTGACGGGCTTGGTTTTGGCCACAATGCGCGCGCCGGCATGATCACGCGCGGCCTCGTTGAAATGGGTCGCGTCGCGTCGAACATGGGCGCAAATCCCCTCACGCTCGCAGGCCTTTCGGGCTTGGGCGACCTCATTCTCACGTGCACCGGCGACCTTTCGCGCAATCGAACCGTTGGGTTTGAACTGGGCAAAGGCCGCACGCTCGACGACATTTTGGCCACTCTCGGTCACGTTGCCGAGGGCGTGAAAACCACAAAAAGCACCTACGATCTCGGCAAAAAGCTCGGGGTTGAAATGCCCATCACCAACGAGGTTTACCAAGTTCTCTACGAGGGCAAATCGCCCAAACAGGCGGTCACCGACATCATGACGCGCCCACTCACCCACGAGTGAAACGGCACGCTCGGCGGCCTCGAAACAACGCGGCCTCGTGTGTACACAATGGACCACCCGCGCCGCGAGGCAAACGGTGTACACAAGGCTGCGATGCGCGCCCCCTGTGCCCGATTTTGAGTACACAAGGCCACCAATTGTCGCAAAAACGCCTGCATTGCTCGCGCCGAAAGCCTGCGCCGGTTGGTTCGTGCTTCGTGCAGTGTGAACACGAACCACCTCAGTTAGACTCCACCCCGATGCGCGCTTCCCGTCTCTTTGGTTTGGCTGCGGCAGTTGCAACCGTTGCGATCGCGTCCACATCAGCGGCGCAATACCCGCAGCCCTATCCCCAACAACCGTATCCGCAACAACAGCCTTATGGGCAGCCGTACGGACAACCGGGGTACGGTCAGCCTTACGGTCAACAGGGGTATGGCCAATACGGTTCGTACCAGCCGTATCAAGCGCCCACTCGCCCTGTTTCAAGCCCGCTTGAAATCGGCCTTTTGTATGTGGCCGCCGCGTCGTGGGGCGTGGGCACCGGCATTTGGATCGACTCTGAAATCGACGACCCGAACGACGACAAAGACCTCGATCCGGCGATCGCTTTTATCGCTCCGGCCATCCTCGGCGTGGCTGCGCCGGTGGGTGTTTTTGCGGCCGACCGCCTTCCGCGATCACCTATGCCGGCCGGACTTCCGTCGGCGATCGCGGGCGGCATGATCATCGGCGCGGGTGAAGGCATTGGCACCTGGGGCCAAACGGTTGTGACGCACACGTGCGACAGTTCGAGCGCGCCCACCAACTGTTCGGGCGCCCCCGGTTTCCGCGATTTTGGCCGCTCGGTTTTTATTGGATCCACGCTTGGCGGCATTGCGGGCGGCGTTGGGTATTACTTTTTAAAACCGGCTCCAAAAACCAACTTTTTTATTCTTTCGGCGGCCGCTTGGGGCGCTACCGCAGGCAGTTTTATGGGCGGCGGCGCAAGTGAAGAAAACTCGCCGTGGGAAGACACCAACGACGCGGTGTCCACCGGTGGGCTCGTGGGCTTCAATTTGTTTTTGGCAGGCGCCGCGGGTGCGAGCATTTTGTGGAAGCCGTCGTGGAGCCAAATCGGCGGTATGTGGGCCGGTTTTGGCCTCGGGACTGTGATCAGCACGCCCATTTATTTTGCGTACATCGACGGTGGCGATCCTCGCCGCGGCCTCATCGCTCAAAGCATCATGGGTACACTTGGCATTGTCGGCGGCGCGCTTCTTTTTGGCCGGCCCGATCCGGCGGGCACGTTTGAAAATTATGAAAGTCCCAAGCGCGGCAAGTTCGCAACCGTTTTGGGCGGCAGTTTAATGCCCATTCAAAACGGAATGGGCGCTCAAATCACAGGTATTTTGCATTAAGAGTACACATCGTGAGCGCTTTCATATCGGCGCCGTGAGTGTACACTTTTGCGTACTCATCTGGGCGCATGCTCATTGCGTACACAATGAACGCGTACCCATTCCCATTCTTTTTTTTATAACGGCGAGCCGCCCGTCACCCCGATGCGTCGCTCCGCTTTGGAACGGTGGTGTACATCGACACGTTGCGTGACGTGCCTGAAGCGCCACGCGACGACCTGAAATGCCCACTCACCTGACACGTCGTATCCAACACGGAGGCACGGAGATCACGGAGATCCACGGAGTTTTTTTGTGCTTGAGGCTGCAATCGGCTTGCACTGCGTTAGCCATCACCTGCCAGGTTGGGATCACGGATGATGTGTACCCATTGCAGCCAAAGAAACAAAAAACTCCGTGTTCCTCTGTGTCCTCCGTGATTCCGTGGTGAAGAGACGTCACAGCATCCAGGCGCTTCAGGTCTTGGCGTGACGCGTCAGCCGTCTACGTGGCGGCATGTTCAAGCGAATCGCCGCGGATGAATGGGAGCGCCGCCGAAGCGACCTGCGCCGACACGCGTGAAAGCTCCAGCGGGTTAAACCATGCAAACGGCGTTGTGAGCCGCGAAAACGAAAAACTCGGCCCACCTTCACACTCAATAAGCAGCGACACAGCGCCGTGTCGAACGTGAAACCAGTCCAGCTCAAGCCCGGATTGCGTGGTGCCCCAAGACCACCACGAACAAGGCAACGCTGTGTACGCATTTTTACAAGCGCCGCGCGCGATCACTTTTGCCCATGCGCGATGCTCGGCATAGTCGGGAATGGGCCACACGGTATGGGCCGGCGGATAAAGCACGGCGCCGCCGAATGAGTGGAGTGAAATTGCGCGATCGATGCGGCGCTCTGAAAGCTCAAACCCAATGGATGCCACTTCAGGCTCGCTTGCAGCGGCTTTTCCGGGCGCAAAAATCCACGGCAAAAGCCGCTGAAACCAACCGCGCTCACCCCAATGCGCATCAAAGTTTCGGTTGAGATCCACGCCGTGCGCGTTGTGACGAATGAACCTTCGCCCACCCGCACGGAGGTTTTCTTCAACGCGCATGAGGCCGTCGGGGTTGACCATTGGAAAAGCGATCACGGCTCGATCGCCGAGATCTTCACCGGCCAGGCGCTCCAACAGGTGTACACACGTCTCAATCCCTATCCACTCGATCGGGTGTACACCTGCGAGAACAACGCTCGTTCGAGCTTTGGGCGCTTCGCTTCCAATGTATACACAAAAGAGCGGTTCACCCTTTACTGAGTTGCCGATTTGTTTGAGGCGCGCGCCTCGCTCACCGAGCCTTTCGATCGCGTCGAGCAGCTCCGAATAGCCGCGATACGCGCCCAAACGTCGATCGGCGATGGTGCGCGCAAGTGCCGGCCTTCGATGTTTGTCGGCGGCGTTGCGCGCGGTCTGTCGAGCATCGTCGTCAAACGGAACCGACGTACCCGGGGATGTGGAAGGCCGAACCATCGACGAATGAACTTTAGCGCCCGCTTCGATCGGACAAGGGAGAACTTGGTGCAAGCGCGCGCGCGAGCCGAATTGCCTCGATCATACCGCGCGCGTCGGCCTTTCCAGTGCCGGCAACGTCGTACCCGGTGCCGTGGTCAACGCTCGTTCGAACGATCGGCAGCCCCAATGTCACGTTCACGGCCTCGCCGAATCCGAGCAATTTGCTGGGGATCGTGGCCTGATCGTGAAACATGGTGACCACGCCGTCGTATTTGTGAGCCACGGCGTATCGAATGGCCGTTTCGGCGCCGATCGGGCCAATGAGCGTGGCGGGGTGGTGCTCGCGCGCGAGTCTCTCGCGCGCGAGCACCACCCCGGGCTCAATCACATCAATCTCTTCGCGACCCAAAAGCCCGTCTTCACCGGCATGTGGATTGAGCGACGCGATCGCGATTGTCGGATTGGATTTGCCGAGGGCGCTCACCAGCTGCACGAGAAAATAGGCGGCGGTGGCAACGCTTTCTTTGGTGATCGCTTTGGGCACGTCCGCGATCGCCAAATGGGTTGTGACAAGCGCGGTAACCAGCTCGGGGCCGGCAAACGCCATGATCACTTCACGCGCGCCGAGCCGCTCGGCAAGGTGTTCGGTGTGACCGCGAAACACGGCGGCGCCCGGCGCACCGCTCGAAGCGATGACCGATTTGGAGACGGGTCCGGTGACGAGCGCGCCGGCCACCCCCGAACGCACGAGATCGGTGGCTTCGTTGATCCAAGCGAGCTGCGCGGCGCCGCTTTCAGCGTTGGGCCTTCCAAACTCTGGAATTTCGGCGAGCCGGGTGCTGTGCGCCCACCAACCGATATCGCCGGGGGCGAGCTTTTCGGCGTCGCACGCATCGTGCACAGGCACGATGCGCGCGACGCCGAGAAGCTCGCGCACGGCCATAGCGCGTTCAACGACGGTGGGGTCGGCGACGAGCACGCAACGCGTGCTCGTCGCCGACCCCACCACCGCCACCTCGGGACCAACGCCCGCGGGGCACCCAACGCTGATCGCAACAACTTGGTCCATCACGCTCCTCGGAGGCGATTGGATTTTGACGAAGATGGGGCCGCGGCGCTCGACGGTTTGAGCGGCCGCTCCGAACGGGGCGCGCGATCCACGCGGGGCCCGTCGGGGGCAACGAGCTTGTAACCGGAACCGCGCAGCGTGTGGAGCGGCAGCGCTTCACCAAGTTTGGCGCGGAGCCGGCGCACATGAATGTCGACGGTGCGCTCACCGCCTTCGTAGCGAACACCCCACACACGGGAGAGCAGTTCTTCCCTTGAAACGAGCCGACCGCGCCGCTCGGCGAGGTACGCAAGGAGCGCAAATTCTTTGGCTGTGAGTTTCACGTTGAGCCCCGAGACAACAACGTCGCGAGCGGCGCGGTCGACAACGATGTCTCCCACTTTGATCCGCTCTTCGTTTGAAAACTCACTGCGCTTCCACTCGACGGTGCGAATGCGCGCGTAAAGTTCGGCGGGAACGTACGGAACGAGAACAAAGTCGTCGAAACCGCTCGAAGGCTCGACGCGCGCAACCTGCGATGCGCTCACGGCCACAAGGGCTCCGGTCGCCGCAAATCGAGGTTCGCAACGCATTGCGCGGAGTGCGGCCGCAGCGAGGTCGGGGCGGTCGAGTGCTTCGATCACGAGCGCGCGAGCCACGTCGTCGTCGGCCTCGAAAAGCGACGATGGGTCGTCCCAGAGGTCGGCGGTGCGTACTTCGGCACCGAGGCCTCGCAGCACACTCGCAGCGCCTTCGTCGCGCGCCAATTCGGGGCCGTGCCCGACAATGGCAATGAACGGCCTTCGGCCCATCGGGCCCGTTTACCACCGGTTGGGCGGAGTTGCGACGCGGTGAATTGGGGCGACACGCCGCGACTCTGAGAGCAAAACGCGACCTGAATCGAAAGATCAGGCAACGCGCCCCACGCCGGGCACGCCTTCCACAAGCCGAACCCGCTCGCGCTTCGCGCGCTGCTGGAGCGCGCCTGTGAAGCCCGAGCGCGAAAATAGGATGTAGTGGAGCTTGTATCCCCGGAGCTTCTTCAAAGCCTTTGATCGAGCGATAAGGTCGTCGAGAACTTCAAGGCGCATCTTGCCGCGGCGATAACGGCACTCGCCGATGAGCGCAATTCGCGATCGACGGTCGAGCGCCACTATATCGATCTCGATGCGCCGGTCCCAAATGCGACCCACGTCGAGCGCCTCGAAGGGGAGATCGCCTCCGTCGGCGAGCGCGGCAACGTAACGACGACAGATCTCTTCGTAGCCGGTCTTTCCAATGTACGCATCAAACCCATCGCGGATGATTTCGAGCAGACGATCGAGCCGACCCTGCTCGATGAGGCTGAGGTTTGGTTGCACGAAGGTGAAGTGAAAGCGAAGGTAGGGATCGCGGATCTCGTACTGCGATGTCCGTGCGGTGGCGGGGCTCGGTAAATCAACGGAAACAACGCGGCGGACGAAACGGAGCAGTTCAAGCGTGTGGAGGTATTTCCCCACGTGGGCGAGGTGGATCCCGGCGCGCTTTGCGATATCGACCGGACGCTTCATTCCGCCGCCGATCGCTTCAAGAATCGCCAGGTATGTGCGCGGCTCGGCGATTTCGTCTTGGATGAGGAAGGCCGGCTCGTTGCGAAAGATGCTCACGGGCGAGAGGACGGTTTCGCGAATGTTGGCGAGCACCGGACGGCGATCACTCCACGCTTCCAAGTAGCGGGGCACGCCGCCGATGACGCTGTACGTCTCCACGAGCTGCTCGGGTGAGTAATCCGGAAGGAAGAGAGACATCTCTCGGAGACCGATTTCGTCGAGCAGCAGGTCGGCGGTCGTGCGGCCGAAGAGCGGCCCTTTCGGCGACGCGAGAGTGTCCGCCATCATGTGGTAGTGCGAGCCGGCGAGGAGCAGACGCACACGGGAACGACGTAGATCGCGATCCCATGCGGCTTGAAGGATCGTCGCAAATGCGGGCTCGCACTCAAGAAGGTAGGGCAGCTCATCAATGACAACCACGACCCGATCCGTTCGTGCGAGGCGGGCGAACTCGCGCAGCGCGGCCTCCCAGCTTGAGAACGAAAACGCGGGATCGGCCGTGCCGAGCATTGGCTGGAGCGCCTGTGAAAACTTGGCGAGCAGCGCCGCCGAGGTCGTGCGGTGGGCAACGAAATAGACCCCACGGACCCGGGGCTCGGTTTCGATCCAGTGCAGGAGGAGTGAGGTTTTTCCGATTCTCCGACGACCGTAGATCGCAACGAGCTGCGCCCCCTTTCGATCATGGATCTCCCGAAGGAAGGCGAGTTCACGCTCGCGATTAAAGAACTTCTCACCACCGCGTGCTCCGCGTCCGATCTGATCGTTACTCACAGGTTTGGTATATTACTGAGCTTGTGAGTAAACGACACCTGCGCAATTGCAGGAAGGTCACTCGCACTCTTTGAGGGGCCGGCGATTTCGGCTTTACGGCGGCTTTTCCCCCCCCGCGTCGCGCGCAGCAACGCGAGCACGACGCTTGGGGGGGACGGGCCGCGGAACGCGGACCGAGGGTGGGGCACCCGATCTCCGGCCTCCGGTTGCCCCACTTCACTTCGACTGGTCGTCCGACCCCACTTCGGTCCGGCCCCCCACCCCACCTCGACCCTCTGCCCGGCGGATCTCGGGCCGGTTTCCCCCACGAGTTATCCACCGGCGCTCTCCACAAGCAAAAAAGCTTTCCATTCCTTCCCACTTTTGGTTTTCCACAGGCCCGGATCCACAGGTTATCCACAGGTGTTCAGGACTGGCTTATGGACGCTTGTGCAGGTGGTGAACCACCCGCCAATCCGTTGGATCCGGCCAAATTGTTGACACTTTGGAGGGCGGTCCGTAGCGTGGCCGAGCTTCGTGGGAGACAGTGGCAAAAACTGTCATGCCGCGAAGAGAAATTCGGTTAGGCCATGATGTTTCGCGGGCACTACGAACATGCGATTGACGCGAAGGGACGCACCAGCATCCCCGCGCGTTTTCGCGACGTGCTCGCGGCGGAAAACGATTTTCGGCTTGTTGTGACGCCCGCCCTCTTCGACCCGTGTTTGCACGTGTACCCAATGAAGGCGTGGGAAGAGCTGGAGACGAAGATCGGGGCGCTTTCGCAGTTTGACGCGAACGTGGTGGCCTTTCGGCGCAAGTACTTGTCGGCGGCGGTGGATGCCGAGATCGACAAGGCTGGGCGCATTCTGATCCCGCCGAACCTGCGTGAGTACGCAGACCTCGAAAAAGAGGTTTTGTGGGCGGGAATGGGCAAAACCGCCGAACTTTGGTCGCGCGCGCGGTGGAAGAACGCTCAGCAGATGAGCGAGGCCGACCTTCAACAATTCAAAGCCGCATTGAGCGAGCAGCTCCGCTTATGAACGTTGAGAACGTTGTTCCCATGGCCCCTCCGCGCGAACCCGTTGATATGGAAGTGCCGCACAAAACGGTGCTTTTGCACGAAATGTTGGCGGCGCTCGCTCCTTACGAGGGCGGCACGTATGTGGACGCAACGCTCGGTGCGGGCGGTCACGCTGAAGCGATTTTGAGCGTTGCCGGAACGCGGGTGATCGGGATCGATCGAGATCTGTCGGCGCTTGCAATTGCGCGCGGGCGGCTTGGTCATTTCGGTGACCGGTTTGTGCCTGTGCACGGAAAATTCTCGGAAATTGCCGGCCATTTGGAAGCGCTTGGCATTTCTTGTGTACACGGAATTTGTGCCGACATCGGTGTGAGTTCGATGCAGCTCAACGAGGCCGAGCGCGGGATGAGCTTTCGGTTGGGTGGGCCGATCGACATGCGCATGGATGCGAGCGACGGCTCCACGGCGTTGGATCTGATTGAAGCGCTTTCGGACGATGAACTTGCGGATGTGCTGTTTCGGTTTGGAGACGAGAAGCGATCGCGGCGCGTGGCTCGGTGCATCAAGCAGGCGCACGCTGCGGGTGAACTTCACACAACGCTGGATCTAAGGCGCGCGGTGATTCGTGCTGTGGGGCCGGCGCGCATTGGTGGAGTGGATCCGGCGACGAAAACGTTTCAAGCGCTTCGGATCGCGGTAAACGATGAACTCGGTGAGCTGAATGCGCTGATCGAAGCGGCAAAACAGGTGCTTTCGGTGGGCTCTGTGTTTGCGGTGATCTCGTTTCATTCGCTTGAAGATCGGTTGATGAAGCGCGCGTTTCGTTCGGTCGGTTGGAGCGCGCTCACCAAAAAACCGGTGGTGCCGAGCGACGCGGAAACGGCTGAAAACCCGCGCGCTCGAAGCGCCAAATTGCGTGCGGCGCGCCGCATTGATGAGTCGGAAAACCTGGGGTTTGACATGGACGATCCCGACACGTTCGGCGGCGGTGAATCGGCTGTCGACGACGAGGAGTCGGTTGCGTGAAAAAGCAACGGCCGTTTCTCGCATTGTGGACGCTGGCTGTGATCGCAACGGTGGCGGCGTTTGTGCTGCACCTCGGTTTGCGCGGTCGCACGGTGGATCTCGGTTACAAACTCGGGCGTGCGCGCGCGGAACAGGCGCGGCTGCGTGAACAGAAGCGCGTGCTTTCGCTTGAAGCGGCGAGCTACGAAACGCCGCAGCGCGTGGAAATGGTGGCGCGCACGCTTCTCGGGATGAATCCGCCGCCGCCCGAGCGGGTGATTCCGCTCAAACCGATGGCGGCAATTCTTCCGCCGGAAGACGACGCGGGTGAAGGCGATACCGAGCAACCGGCGGCGAAACCTTCGGCGAGCGCCACAGCGAGTGAAACCGCACCAGCGCCGAGCGCGTCGACAACCGCATCGGACAGCGCACCGGGAGACGCACCCGAAGTGCCTTACGCAAACGGCGTTGTGCAGCCGCCGAACGATGTGCCCGCGGCTGTGAATGAGCCCGCGAATCAGGGAAGTGTACAGTGAAGAACCTCGACCCGAATCGCGCCAAATGGATCAAGATCCGAATGGGGATCTTGTGCGGTCTGATGGCCACGGGGCTCGGAACCGTTGTCAGCGGCGCGTACAACATTCAAGTAGAAGACGGCGATCAATGGCTGGATCTCGCGGAGAGACAGCGTCAACGCCGCCTGCACGTGCAGCCGAAACGCGGAACGATTTACGACCGCAACGGCGCTCCGCTTGCTGAAAGCGTGGAGGTGCCGAGCGTGTCCGCCGATGCGGTGGAGATGCTGCGCGGCGTGGAAGAAAAATACGTTGCGGCGGCGCTCCTTCGAAACTCGGAACGCATCGCGGAGGCGCTGCATCTTTCGATGGAAGAGGTGCACGAAAAGCTCAGCCGCAGGCGGCGTTTCGTGTGGCTCAAGCGGCGCGTTTCCGATCAAGAGGTGACCGCGATCCGCGCGCTCGGTGACAAGGCGCAGCGTTATCCAATTCGCGGGATCACCATCGAAGGTGAAGGGCATCGCTTTTATCCAAATCGTGAACTCGCGGGGCCTGTGCTCGGTTTCGTTTCACCCGACGGTGAAGGGCGCGAAGGGCTTGAACTGTCGCTCGAACACGAGTTGAAAGGTCACGCGTCGGAGCTTCGCGGTCTGCGCGATCGCTCGGGTCGTTTGATCTTCTCCGACGGCGTGGACGATGAGCAGGCGCTCGCCGGACACAATGTGTACCTCACGATCGACAAGGCCATTCAGTTCACCGCAGAGCGTGAACTCGACGCGGCGCTGAAAACCTACGAGGCGGTCGGCGGCTCGGTGATTGTTGTCGATCCGTCGAACGGCGAGATCCTCGCAATGGCGAGCGGCCCCGGTTATAACCCCAATGATTACGGCGCGGCAGACCCTGGAAACAGGCGCAATCGCGCAATCGTCGACCGGTTTGAACCGGGCTCGACGATGAAGGTGTTCACCATGGCGGGCGCGCTCGCAAACCGCGCGATTTCCCCCACGCAGCCCATCTACTGCGAAGAGGGAAACATGGCGATCGACAACATCGTCATCCACGACACGCACATTTCAAAATGGCTTAGTCCAACGCAGATTTTGACGGTTTCGTCGAACATCGGCGCCGCCAAAATTGCCCTCTCGATGGGTGAAGAAAAGCTCTACGAAACATTTCGTAGGTTCGGTTTCGGCGACGCGACAGGTGTACCTTTCCCCGGCGAAACCATCGGTGTGTTGCGGCCCGCAAAACGCCCGTGGGTGCAGGTTGAAACGGCGGCCGCAGCGTTCGGTCAAGGCATCAGCGTGAGCGCGCTTCAGCTCGTCATGGCGATGAGCGCGGTCGCCAACAACGGTCGATTGCTTGAGCCGGTGCTTGTGAAGCGCACCACAGATGCAACGGGTCAGCCGCTTGTGGAATCTTCACCGCGCGTGCGTCGCGATGCGGTGGGAGCGCACACGGCCAAGCTTGTTTCAGAAATGTTGGTGTCGGTCACCGAAGGTGAAGGCACCGGTGTTGAGGCGGCGATTCCGGGCTTTCGCGTAGCCGGCAAAACAGCCACTGCGCAGAAGATCGATCCCGCCACCGGAAAGTACACAGACACGCACTACGTTGCGTCGTTCGTGGGGTTTGTACCGGCGGAAAAGCCTCGGATCGTGATCGCCGTTGTGCTCGACGAACCAATGGGCGGCACGTACGCAGGTGGTTCGGTTGCCGGTCCCGTGTTTCGACGCGTGGGTGAAATGGCGCTTCGTTACCTCGGCGTCATGCCCAAAGGCACGGAGCCCGTGAAGCTTTCCGAGTTGAGTCAAATCGCTCGAACCGGCGCGGATCAAGCCACGAACGCGTATCAGGTAATGGCGGAACAAAAAGCGCTGACGCAAGCGGTTGTCACACCGTCGGCTCCACTCAAAGGCGGCGAAGTTCGCCTGCCCGACTTTCAAGGGTTCCCCATTCGCGAAGCGATCAAGAGCGCAAAAGCCCTTGGTTTGCTGCCGCAATTGGAGGGCACAGGACGCGTGACGCGCCAAGAGCCGCCGGCCGGAGCGGTGCTTCCCAAAGGCGCCACGGTGAAGCTCATTTTTGAGCCGCCCGCATGACCGACAAAGCCAAAGAAGCCACACCGGTTGGAACGATCGGCGCGCGGCTCGGCGATCTCGTTCACGAGGTGCCGGGAGCTGTTCTTGTGAGCGGCTCACCCGACACATTTGTTTCGGGCGCACATCAAGATTCACGGCGCGTTCAAGCGGGCGACCTCTTCATTGCGCGCGCGGGAGAAAAAGCCGACGGCGAGCGTTTTATCGCCGATGCAATTTCGCGTGGAGCGGTGGCCGTGCTTGTGAAACGCGGCAGTCAGGCGTTGTTCAGCGGTGCGGCGCGCATTGAAGCCGACAATGTTCCGCGAGCGATCGCGTTCGCTTCGGCCGCTGTTTACGGCCATCCCACGTTTTCGGTGGAAGCGGTGGGCATCACCGGCACCAACGGAAAAACCACAACGAGCTATCTCACCGCTGCTGCGATCCGCGGCGCCGGAGCACGTCCCGGTGTGGTGGGTACACTTGGTTGCAAGTTTGAAGAACTCGATCTTCCCTCGACGCACACAAGCCCCGAAGCTGATGAATTGGCTCGGATCGCGGCCCAAATGCGCGAACGCGGCGCCACCCATCTCGTCATGGAAGTGTCGTCGATTGCGCTCGCCGCGGCCCGCGCCGATGCAGTTCGATTTCGCATCGCCGCGTTCACCAATCTCACGCAGGATCACCTCGATTATCACGGCACAATGGAGGCGTACGCGGCCGCCAAAGCGCGCCTCTTTTTTGATCTTTCGCCCGGTGCTTCAGCCATCAATGTCGACGACGCTTTCGGCGCAACGTTGGCTGAGCGCGTGGCTCACCAAAAGTTTCCGCATTCATCCATCCTCGCGCGGTATTCGGCCAAGCTCGACGCTCCGACATCTGTGGAGATCGCGCCGGAATCGCTGACGCTCGACGTCTCCGGCATTGGTATGCGCGTGCGTACACCCAAGGGACGTGTACACATTAAATCGCCTTTGATCGGAGCGCACAACGCATCAAACCTGCTTTGCGCGCTGTCGTGTGTTTTCCTTTTAGATCTCGATCTGGAGGCTGCGGCGCACGCTTTGAGTGAGCGCGTGGCGGTGCCGGGACGCCTCGAACGTTGCGACGATCCGGCCGTGGACGACGTGGTGGTGCTCGTTGACTACGCCCACACGCCCGACGCTCTCGAACGTGTACTCCATTCGGTGCGAGCGTTTGCAAGGCGCGCAGACGGATCACCCACGCGCGTTGTGTGCCTGTTTGGCTGCGGCGGTGATCGCGACCCGAAAAAGCGCCCAATCATGGGCGAAACCGTGGGCCGCCTCGCCAACGTCGCGATCGTCACCAACGACAATCCGCGAAGCGAAGATCCGCAGGACATCATCAACGCGATCTTGCCAGGCGTGGAACAGGCCAACGCCACCGCAGAGGTCATCGCAGATCGACGCGCCGCAATTGAACACGCGGTTCTTCAAGCCCGCCCGGGCGACGTGATTCTTCTCGCTGGAAAAGGCCACGAGCCCTATCAAATCCTCCGCGACAAAACGATCGCGTTTGACGATCGCGACGAAGCGCGGCGCGCTCTTGCCATGCGGCGCGGTGAAAAGGGGGAGGCGTAAATGGCCACGCCAATCCCCAAAAACCGCGCCTCGTTTTCACTTGCCGAGATTGTGTACACAACCGGCGGAACGCTTACTTCAAGCGGCGATCTCGGTGAAAACGATCGCACGACAGAAGTGTCCACCGACACGCGATCGCTCGATCCCGGAGCGCTCTTTGTTGCGCTTTCAGGCGAGACATTTGACGCGCATCGCCACCTTGATCTTGCCGTGAAGCGCGGGGCGCGGGTGATCCTCGTGGAGCAGGACAACGTTGTTGCCCGAGGCGCCGCGGTGATTCGCGTCCCCTCCACCCTCGCCGCGCTCGGAGATTTGGCGCGCGCCCACGCGCAGCGCTGGCGATCCCTCGGAGGCGTTCGAAAAACCGTCGCCATCACCGGGTCGGCCGGAAAAACCACAACGCGCGTGGCAACGCAGGCACTTTTGGAGCGCCTCCACCCGGGTCAGGTGCACGCCACAAAAGGCAACCTCAACAACTTGGTGGGAGCGCCCATGGTGCTCTTCGGCCTGGAGAGTACACATCGCTACGCCGTTGTTGAGATCGGGATGAGCATTCCCGGCGAGATCGAAAAGCTCGCGCGCATGGTTCTACCGGACGTGGGCCTCGTCACGTTGGTCGCGGCGGCGCACGTTGAAGCGTGCGGATCGATCGAAGGTGTTGCGCACGAAAAAGGCGCTTTATACCGGGCGCTTTCGCCGCAGGCCGTTGCAATTGGAAACGCCGACAACGATTGGGTGCGCGCGCAGATGAGCGCTTCACCCGCACAAACAAAAGTGACCTACGGAACGCGCACCGACGTGGATGTACACATCGCCGCGCGCGCACCCAAAGGAACGTCGCTCGGTCATCTGCGCATCGAAAGGCGCGGCGAAAGCGCCCTGGAGTTTGATACGCCGCTCCTCGGCGAAGCCGGCGCCTACGCGTGCGCCGCCGCCGTATCCATCGCCGCGAGCGGAATGGGCGACACATTGAGCAGCGCCGTTGCCGGAGAAGCGTTTGCGAATGCCGAAGTGGGCGGCGGCGCCGGCCGACTTTTGCCCATAAACCTCGGCAAAAACGTGATTTTGATGGACGACAGTTACAACGCCAACCCCGCGTCCATGCGCGCATCCATCCGCGCTGCGTCGGAACTCGCGGCGGCAGATGGGCGGCGCCTTGTTCTCGTTCTCGGTGAAATGCGCGAACTCGGTGTGGTCGCCGAGGCGAGTCACGAAGAGGTGGGGCGCGCAGCGCGGGAAAGCGCCGCAGGCGTGGTGATCGCCGTTGGCAAGCTCGCCGAAAAGTACACACAAGCGCTCGCCGAAAGCTCAATTGTGTACACACATCGCAACACCGCGGCCGAAGCCGCTCCGCTCGCATGTGAGTGGGTGCTCCCCGGAGATCTCGTGCTCATCAAAGGCTCGCGCGGAATTGGAACCGATGTTGTGGTTCGCGCGCTCACCGCCCACCTCGGAAGCGGCGAAAACACGCGCCGCGCGGAGGGCCACGCTTGATTTACGAACTGTTCTACCCGCTGAAATCGCACTACTCGTGGCTCTCGTGGCTCAACGTGCTCCGGTACATTCCGTTTCGCACGATCATGGCCACGATCACGGCCATGGTGCTGAGCTTCGTGCTCGCGCCGTGGTTCATCCGTGAGCTGAAACGCAAACAAATCGGCCAAGTCGTCCGCAGCGAAGGGCCCGCCACGCACCACGTGAAAGCGGGTACACCCACCATGGGCGGCGCGCTGATTCTGCTGAGTTTGCTGCTGCCAACGGCGCTCTGGGCCGATCTGAGAAACCCGTTCGTATTGTCGACAACCGCCGTGACGGCGGGATACGGCGTGATTGGGTACCTCGACGATTATCTCAAGATTAAACGGAAGAATACGGGTGGTTTACCGGGTCGATACAAGCTCATCGGCCAAACGCTGATCGGCGGCGCGGCGGTTGCGTACACATTCCTCTCCAAAGAAGGAATGCCCGCCGACTGGATTCAAATTCGAACGCGGCTCGCCATTCCGTTCGTTGCGTTTTCAAAGTTTTCGCCCGATCTGCCGCTGTGGTTTTACTTCCCGTTTGCGATCTTCGTGGTGGTCGCCACCTCCAACGCGGTGAACCTCACCGACGGTTTGGATGGCCTCGCGATCGGCCCCGTCATGATCAACGCGGGCACGTATTTGATCCTCGCGTATGTGGCCGGCGCCACGATCGCGAACTTCTCGCTCGCTGCGTACCTCGACATTCCCAAGATCGCGTCGGCCGGTGAGTTGGCCGTGTATTGCGGCGCGGTGATCGGGGCCGGCATAGGGTTCCTTTGGTACAACACGTACCCAGCCCAAGTGTTCATGGGAGATCTCGGCGCGCTCGCGCTCGGGGGCGGCTTGGGCATGCTCGCGATCTTCACGAAGAACGAACTCTTGAGTGTACTCTTGGGCGGCATCTTCTTCGTTGAGACGGCGAGCGTCATCACGCAGGTAGTGAGCTTTAAACTCACGGGAAAACGCGTGTTTTTAATGGCGCCAATCCACCACCATTACGAAAAAAAGGGGTGGGCCGAGCCAAAGATCATTGTGCGCTTTTGGATCATTTCGATCCTGCTCGCGCTCGTTTCGCTTGTGTCGATGAAGCTCCGCTGAAGCGAAGGAACGTATGGAAGTTCGCGGCAAAAACGCCATTGTGATCGGCCTCGGAAGGAGCGGAGTTGCCGCTGCAACACTTCTCGCGGCGCGCGGCGCCAACGTCACCGCCAATGACTCGGCCCCGCTTGAAAAGTGGTCGGAGCAGGCGCGCGCGCTCGCCGACATTGGAGTCACGCTCGCGCCGGGCGGCCATCACCACGCCGACTTTGCCAACGCCGACTTTGTTGTGATTTCACCGGGAGTGCCGAGTTTTGCAGCGCTCGATGCGTTTGAAGCCATAGGACGTGAAGTGATCGGCGAAATGGAACTCGGGTCGCGTTTCAACAACGCGCCGATTGTTCTTATCGGCGGGACCAACGGAAAAAGCACCACCACCGCCCTGACCGCCAAAATGTTTGAAGAGGCGGGCAAAAAGACATTTTTGGGCGGCAACTTCGGCACACCGCTGTGCGAAGTGGTGAGTGATCAGTGGGATGTGTTGGTGCTTGAGATCTCGAGCTTTCAAGCCGAGCGCGTTCCCACAATGCACGCGCGGGCGCACGCGCTCTTAAACATCACCGACGATCACCTCGACAGGTACACAAATTTCAATGCGTACGCACACGCCAAAGGAAACCCCTTTGTGCGCATGAACGAGCACGATTTTGCGGTGATCCCCAAGAGTGACTCCATCGTTTTAAAACAGGCGCAACGCGGAAACGCCCGTGTGATCACGTTCAGCGCCACCGACCCATCGGCCGACGTCGCGTTTGATGGTGTACACTTGGTTGACCACATTTCGGGCGCCAATTACCCGGTTTCAACGCTTCGCATTGCCGGCCGCCACAATCTTGAAAACGCGTGTGCGGCCATTGGTTTGGCTTCGTCGCTGGGTGTTTCGAGCGAAGCCATTGCGCGCGCCCTCGCGGCGTTTGAAGGGCTCGGACACCGCACGGTTCGCGTCGCCTCCATCAACGGCGTGACGTATTACGACGACTCGAAAGGCACCAACGTCGGCGCGTCTGTTGCCGCGCTTCGCGGCCTTTTGGAGCCCAAAGCAGTGCTCATCGCGGGAGGCCGCGACAAGCTCGGCGACTACGCGCCGCTCGTCGATGCGCTTCGCGAAAAAGGGCGCGCGCTCGTGCTGATCGGCGAAGCCGCTGATCGCATCGCCGAAGCCGCCGCAGGCGTACTCACGATCGAGCGCGCCGGCACCATGGCGGAGGCCGTTGAGAAGTCGTCCAACCTCGCCCAACAGGGGGACGCGGTGCTCCTTTCGCCCGCCTGCTCCTCGTTTGACATGTTTCGCGACTACAAGGAACGCGGGGATATTTTCGTCCAAGCTGTTCAAGAGTTGGCCCGGCGCGCACCGCCATGCTCCTAGGTGCCATGGCCACCATTGCCGACAGTTTGCCGAGAAACCGGCACGCCGCGCCCGAGGAAGCCCCTCGCGACGAAGTGGCGAAACCTGTCCAGAGCCTCACCGCGCTGCTCAAAGAAAGTGTCGCGGGCCCGGTCGATCCGGTGCTTGCGGCGATCATCATCGCGCTCATCGGATTTGGCGTGGTGATGGTGTACAGCGCGAGCGCCATTGAGGCGACTGTGCGCTACAAAGACGCGCAGTTTTTCCTTAAAAAGCAGTCGATTTACGCGGCTGCGGCGCTCTTCGTGATGTGGATCTCAAGCCGCATCGACTACCGGCGCCTGCGTCCGTTCACCTACCCGATCTTGATCGGCGTGGCCGTCATGCTCCTGCTCACGGTTGTGGGCCTCGGTCACAAGGCCGGCAACGCGTACCGCTGGCTCAATTTGGGGCCGATCAACGTGCAACCCGCCGAAGTCGCCAAACTCGGCGTTGTGGTTTGGCTTGCGTACTCATTGTCGAAAAAAGCCGACCAAATCAAAAGCTTTTCTATCGGGTTTTTGCCGCACCTTTTGGTTGTCGGTGTACTCATGCTTCTCTGCTTGAAGCAGCCCGATTTCGGAAGCGCCGTCGTGCTTCTGTTTCTCACGTTCACGCTTCTTTTTGTGGCCGGCGCGCGCGTTCCATACATCGCCGCGTTCACCATGCTCATGGGCGTGGCGGCCGTCGGCCTCGTTCGTTTCTCCAAGTATCGGTACGACCGCTACCTCGCTTGGGAAAACATGGAGGCCAATCGAAACGACCTCGCGTACCAGCCTTTTCAATCGGTCATGAGCTTTGGATCCGGCGGGATCGACGGGCTCGGCGTTGGGCGCGGTCTTCAGGTTTTGTACCTCCCTGAAGCGCACACCGATTTTATCTCGGCGATCATCGGTGAAGAACTCGGCTTCATCGGGATCTTGTGCCTGTGCGGTGTGTACCTTGTGATCGTTGCACGCGGCGTGAAAATCGCGTGGAACGCGCCCGACGATTACGGCAGCTTCCTCGCATTTGGCATCTCCACGCTGTTCGGCGTGCAGGCCCTCACGAACCTGTGCGTTGCAATGGCGATCCTGCCCACCAAGGGCCTCACGCTCCCGTTTCTTTCGTACGGCGGATCGTCGCTTGTCGTTAACGCGGCCGCCGTTGGCATTCTCTTAAACATCAGCCGCCCGCGTCTGCCGCGCGAGCTGCCTGAAAAAAATGTGAAAGCGAAACTTCCCAGCGCGTCCGCCGTGGTGGCAACGAGCGCGGAGGAGGGACAATGGTGACCACAGTTCTCATCGCCGGCGGCGGCACGGGTGGACACGTCTTCCCCATGGTCGCAGTGGGCGACGCGCTCCTCGCGGCGCGTTCCGATGTCCGCGTTGTGTACGTTGGAACCGCCCGCGGGCTTGAATCAAAGATCTGCGGCGAACGCGGCGATCACCTGGAGTTGCTCAATGTGGCCCCGCTTCGCGGCGGTGGCATCAAAGGTTTTGCGCGCGGCGTTGGTCGCGCGTTTGCCGTGTTGCCCGAAGCGCGCGCTCTCGTGAAAAAGCTCGGCCCTTCGGTGTGCCTTTCGGTCGGTGGATACGCGGGCGGTCCTGTTGCCCTCGCCGCCCGAACGCTGGGTGTACCCGTAGCGATCTTGGAGCCGAACAGCGTTCTCGGCCTGACAAACAAGCTTCTTTCACCCATGGCTGTGCGTGCGTACACAGCGTTTCCCGAAACAGAACGTTTTCTCCGACCGAGTGTCATCCGTCGCATGGGTGTACCCCTGCGTCGGGCGTTCGCCGCGGCGCCCTACAAAACAAGCGCCGACAAGCTCTCGATCTTGGTGATCGGTGGAAGCCAAGGCGCTCGCTTTTTCAACGAAACGGTTCCGCAGGCGGTTGCCCTCGCAGCCGAAAAAACGCCCAACGTCGATGTTCGTGTACTCCATCAAACTGGCAAAGATTCTGTGCCCGCCGTGGAGCAGCGTTACCGAGACGCCGGAGCCGAGGCCCGCGCCACTGTCACACCGTTTATCGCCGACGTAGCCACCGCCCTCGCTGAAGCCGACCTCGTGATCGCGCGCTGCGGAGCATCGTCGTGCGCCGAGTTGTGCGCCGTCGGCCGCCCCGGAATTTTCATTCCGTTTCCGTTCGCCGCCGACAATCATCAATGGCGCAACGCCAAAAGCCTTGAAAACGTGGGCGCGGTGGTTGCGCTCGCACAAGCCGACGCAACGCCCGAAACGCTCGCGTCGAAAATCGCCGAGCTAGCCGCGGATCCGTCGCGCCGCGCAAAAATGGCCGACGCTGCCGCATCGCTCGGAAAACCGCACGCGGCGGCCGAGATCGCGGCCGATCTGCTCACGCTCGTTCGAAGCGAGCAAAGCGTACACAATGACCCGCACTTTGAGCGCACAAAGCGCGAAGGCGGCGTTTTGCGAATCGCGGAGGCAGGCTGAATGTTTCGCGGTCGCGTTAGACATGTACACTTCGTGGGCGTCGGCGGCGTCGGCATGAGCGGCCTCGCCGAGATCCTTCGCTCGCTGGAGTTTGAAGTTTCGGGTTCCGACCTGAAAGAGGGCTCGACAACGCGCCGGCTTGAAAGCCTTGGTGTACGCATCGACATCGGTCACCGCTCGGAGAACGTTCGAGGCGTCGATGTCGTTGTGTACTCAAGCGCCATCAAGCCGACAAACCCCGAGCTGCTCGAAGCACGCGCCCTCGGCATCCCCGTCATCGGTCGGGCCGAAATGCTCGCCGAACTCATGCGCGTGAAATACGGCGTCGCGATCGCCGGATCCCACGGCAAAACCACCACCACCTCCCTCGTCGCCACCGTGTTGCGCGCCGCGGGGCTCGATCCAACAGTGGTTGTCGGCGGAAAAATGGCCGCCCTCGGATCCAACGCTCGCCTCGGTGCCGGTGACTTGCTCGTTGCCGAGGCCGACGAAAGCGACGGCTCATTTCTGCGGCTCACGCCCACCATCGGCGTCGTCACCAACATCGACCCCGAACACCTCGATCACTACGGCACGCTCGACAAACTCAAACACGCGTTCATCGAGTTTGCGGCCGGCGTTCCGTTTTACGGGCTCGCCGTTCTCTGCCTCGATCACCCGCAGGTTCAAGACATTTTGCCGCACATTCCGCGCCGCCATGTGACGTACGGCGTGTCACCGCAGGCCGACTACTGCGCGCGCGGCATTCACTTTCGAGGCTTGGAAACAAGCTTCAACGCGTATCGCCGCGGTGAACCTCTCGGCGGTTTCACCGTTCGAATGCCGGGCGCTCACAACGTCTTAAACTGCCTCGCGACAATTGCGGTCGCCGACGAACTCGAAGTGCCGCTCGATGTCACCAAGCAGGCGCTCGCCACATTCGACGGCGTTGCGCGGCGATTCACCGTGATCGGCGTTGTTGACCAAATCACCATGGTCGACGACTACGGCCATCACCCCGCGGAGATCGCCGCCACGCTTGAAGCCGCGCGCCGCGCATTCCCGAGCGACGAAAGCCGCATTGTCGTCGCATTTCAGCCGCACAGGTACACACGCACGCGCGACCTCTTTCAAGAGTTCACCAAGTGCTTCAACCAGGCTGATGTTCTGCTCGTCACCGATGTGTACGCAGCGGGTGAAGCGCCGATCGCC
The DNA here is from genome assembly GCA_016712345.1 of Polyangiaceae bacterium. GTDB lineage: Bacteria > Myxococcota_A > Polyangia > Polyangiales > Polyangiaceae > JADJRH01. The sequence continues at coordinate 2,933,189 of JADJRH010000001.1, read as the reverse complement.
GGAGCCACCTCCGAGCGCCTCGTTCAAGCGATCCGCGAGCACGGCCATCACGACGCGCGCTACGTGCCCGACAAGCTTGAATTGCCCGGCGTTCTCGAAAAGCTCGTTCGCCCCGGCGACGTTGTCATCGCGCAGGGCGCGGGCGACATCAACCAAGCGGTACGTGTACTCAAGGCGCGCCTTGAAGCCAAAGGCCACCCCATTCCGCCTCCGCGCCCGAGCGAAGAAGGCTCGATCGACATTCCGCCGCGAGGAGGTACTCCATGAAACGCGACGCGGACGAGAGCGCCGGCGTTCCGAAAAATCGGGCGAATTTGCGCCGAAATGACGCCGACTCAAACGGCAAACGAGCGCCGCGCCGCATTGTGACAGCGCCCGAAGATCCGATCACCGACGAGAGTGAATCGCCGCCGCCCGGCGCGATCTCGCAATCGATCCGCCCGCCGTCGGGCAACGCGTCGAAACCCAAAAAGAGCCGCGTCTGGTCCACAATTCAACTCCTCGCAGGTGTACTCATTGTGCTGTCGGCATCGATCGCCGTTGCGTGGGGAGCCCGGCGTTACGTCACCAGCAGCCCTCGCTTTTCGGTGCGTTCAATCACCGTTGCCGGAACGCAGCGTCGAACCGCGGAGCAGGTCGCCACGCTCGCGGGCGTTGCGATCGGCAAAAACATTTTCAGCGTTGCCCCCGCCGTGGCCGAGGCCGGCATTTTGGCCGATCCGTGGATCGAAAAAGCCAAAGTGGTACGCAACCTCCCCGGCACCGTCGAGATCGCGATCATTGAACGCGAAGCGCACGCGCTCTGCATGATTGGCCAAGAACTCTATTTGGTCACACGCGACGGCGATCTCTTCAAAAAAGCCGAAGGGGACGACCCGACAGACCTACCCGTTGTGACCGGCATCTTGCCCGAGCGCGTTGCCAAAGACCGCGCAGGCGTGGTGCTCGCCAACAAACGCCTTCTCGATGTTGCCGACGACCTCACCAAAATCGGCATCGCCAAGCGCTACCCCATTCAGGAGATGCACCTCAAAAGCGACGGCTCGCTGGTTGTGACAATTGGCAAAGAAGCCATTTTGCTCCACTTCGGTCAGCCGCCGTACCGCGAAAAAAATCGAACAGGCGTCGCGCGTCCTCAATGAAGTTCTTCGCCGAAAAGCGAGCGCTTCGGTCGTGTTTCTTGACAACGACGCTCACCCCGAACGCGTCGTTGTGAGGATGAAATGACCGCAATCTTGCGCCCCAAATTTGGCCAGACGTCCGCGCTTATGAAAACGTCCGGCCCGAAGCTGCCGAAACGCCTCCTCAAAAGGTTTTGCGGCACCGAACGAGCCTGAAGAAAGCACCATGAAGAGCCGCACGGATCAGACCGAGATCGTAGTCGGGTTGGACATCGGGACCACCAAAGTGCTCGCGGTGGTCGGCGAAGTCGACTCAGACGGGATCACCATCCTCGGCGTGGGCAACGTGCCGTGCCGCGGCCTCCGCAAAGGGGTTGTCTCCAACATCGAATGGACAATGCGCTCCATCGCCGAAGCGATCGAAGCCGCCCAAACCATGGCCGGCGTGGAGATCCGCACGGTGTACGCAGGCGTCGCCGGAAGCCACATTCGATGCATGTCGTCCGACGGCGTTGCGGCCATCGGCGGCGGTGAAGTCACTCGCACCGACGTCGATCGCGTGCTTGAAGGCGCGCGCGCCATCCCCGTCGACGCAGATCGCCAAATTTTGCATGTTTTACCGCGTGAATTTGTAGTCGATAACCAAGACGGCATCCGCGATCCGGTGGGGATGAGCGGTGTACGCCTGGGCACCAAAGTCAACCTCATCACCGCTGCAACGAGTTGTGTACAAAACGTCGTTCGGTGCGCTGAACGCTGCGGTTTAACCGTTGCCGACGTGGTACTTGAGCCCCTCGCCAGCGCGGAGGCCGTTCTCAGCGAAGACGAAAAAGAAATCGGCGTCGCCGTCATCGACATCGGCGGCGGCACAACCGACATGCTTCTCTACGTCGACGGCGGCATCGCACACGCGAGCGTCATCCCCGTGGGTGGAAACAACGTCACCGCCGACATCGCTGCGGGCCTTCGAACTCCCATGGGAGAAGCCGAACGCCTCAAGCGAAACAGCGGGTGCGCGCTCGGCCGCATGGTGAGCGACGACGAAGAGATCGAAGTGCCCGGAGTGGGTGGTCACCTGCCCCGCAAAACCGCTCGCCGCGTGCTCTCCGACATCATCGAGCCGCGCGTTGAAGAGATCTTCGCCGTGCTTCGAAAACGCATCGAAGACACCGGCATGCTTGAACAACTTTCGGCCGGCGTGGTGCTCACCGGCGGCGCCGTCCTCATGGAAGGCATGACTGAATTTGCCGAGGAAATCCTCGGAATGCCGGTTCGAATGGGTGTACCCATCGGCGTCAAAGGCATCACGCAGCTCGTCTCCGGTCCGCAATACGCCACCGGCGTCGGCCTGGTGCTTTACGGCGCCAACGCGCTCACGCAGGCACGCGAACGCAGTGCCGCACCCGAGCGCAGTGAAATTCGCCGCCTCGTGCGCGAACCCAAGCGCGAGGTCGTTGAAGAGATTGTGACCGCCAAAAGATCGGGCGGTTTTTGGAATTGGCTTAGGGCGGCTTTCTAGGAGGAAAACTCGCTTAGGAAATCGTTGCAGAGAATTGGCTTTGTAATTTGCGATTGACGATTAGTGGCAGTTGTTGGCAACTGAGGCTCTCCGCGCGGCCATGATGGGAAGAGGCGCCCGTCATTGCCGAGTGTTGGGCGTCGCCGTGCGGGACGGCGCGTAACCGGCACACGCAGCGAGCTCCAGGGCACGGGTTCGAGAGAACCCAACGGGACACGGCGCGGCGGAGAAATCCGCCCTCGTAGCACCCGGGAGGCTATCGATGAGTTTCTCCATTGAATTCGCTGAGGAACACAGCGGTTACGACGCTCGAATCAAAGTCATCGGATGTGGTGGCTCGGGCGGAAACGCCGTGAACACCATGATCAACTTCGGCCTTGAAGGGGTCGAGTTCATCGTGGTCAACACCGATGCGCAGGCCCTCGGAGCCAATCTCGCTCCGGCGAAGCTCCATATCGGTGCAAGCGTTACGCGCGGCCTGGGTGCCGGTGCGGACCCCGAAAAAGGTCGCAAAGCAGCGCTTGAAGACGTCACGCGTATCAAAGAGATGCTCGCCGGTGCCGACATGGTGTTCGTCACCGCCGGCATGGGTGGTGGCACCGGCACAGGCGCCGCGCCCGTGATTGCGCAGCTCGCTCGCGAAGAGGGCTGCCTCACCGTCGGTGTTGTCACCAAGCCCTTCTTCTTTGAAGGAAAGCAACGCGCGCGACGCGCCGAGATCGGCTTGTCAATGCTCGCCGAGCATGTCGACACGCTCATCACGATCCCCAACCAAAAGCTTCTCACGCTCGGTGATGAAGACCTCTCGTTCGTCGATGCTTTCCGCAAAGCCGACGAGGTTCTTTACCAAGCGATCAAAGGCATCAGCGACCTCATCACCCAGAGCGGCATTGTCAACGTCGACTTCGCCGACGTGAAGACGGTCATGAGCAACATGGGCCGCGCGCTCATGGGCACCGGCTGCGCCAAGGGCCAGGGCCGCGCGCGCCTCGCCGCCGAGCAGGCGATCAGCTCGCCGCTCCTCGACGACATCTCTGTCGAAGGCGCCACGGGTGTACTCATCAACATCGTCGGCGGCCCCGACATGCGCATGAAAGAAATCGAAGAGGCCGCGTCGCTCGTTCAAGAGCAGGCGCACGAAGATGCCAACATCATCTTCGGGGCCACCATCGACGAGCACATGGGTGAAATGATCAAAGTCACCGTCATCGCCACCGGCTTTGATCGTCCCACCGTCGATGCCACCATGCCTGCGCAGGCAGCGCGCCCGCAAACGCTCGTTTCGCAAATTCCGCAGAGCGTTCCGCAGCGTGAAAAACCGGCGCCCGCACCCGCATCGCGCGGCCAACGTGAAGAGCATGCGTACGCAGCGCGCCGGCCGTCGGTTCCCGCTTCGGCACAGGCCGCCATCGGAGGGCCTGCCACGCCTCGCGAGCGTTCGAGCTTCGTTCCGCCGCTCGATGCCGATTGGGATACGCCCGCCTTCCAACGCCGCGGCCAATAATTGCGATTGGCGCTGCTCCGCGCCGCGAATCGTCGGTCGATCTCCTCGAAATACCACTTTGTATTCCTGCGGGGATCTCCCTAGCTTCGCGGCGCTCGCGACGCGCCAATCGCAATTATCTGAACTCGCCGGTGTCTCGTTTGTGTCGCGGCTGCGTACACAAGCACAGACCCCAGAAAAAGCCTCTCCTCTGTCAGGCCCGGCGGCTTGCGATGACTCCACCGTCGCCATCCACCGGTCTCGCCTTTTTTGCAAAGGCCGCGCGTGCGCGGCCGGGGGTGGGCACCGTGAAACGCAAATTCTAATCGAGATCTCAAACCAAATATCAATGGCGGATCTCGCACCCAATTGTCAGACCCACAACGCCATGTGTACACACCTGTGCGGCTCTTGCGAGATCGCGTTGCGCGTGAGCACATCTTCAAACAATGCGCAACGCCGTTTGCTGCTTCGGCGAGCGAACCGAGTCACGTGAAAAACCTTTTAAAAGAGGCGCCGTCCACGTGTTGACAGCGGGACATGTCGATTTATGGTCCGCAGGCTGGCATGACGCTTGCGCGCTATGAGCGAAAAACGCTGCTTCTATGAAGTGCTGGGGCTTGCAAAAGAGGCCTCCAACGACGACATCCGAAAGGCGTATCGCCGGGCGGCGCTTGATAGCCATCCCGACCGAAACCCGGGAAACGCCGAGGCCGAACGACGCTTCAAAGAAGTGAGTGAAGCGTATCAAGTCCTCTCCGATGACGACAAACGCGCCCGGTACGACAGGTTCGGGCACGCGGGCATCGACGGTTCAGGCATGCCCGACTTCGGCGGCGCCGACATTTTCTCCCACTTCCAAGACGTGTTTTCCGAGTTCTTCGGAATGGGCGGCGCACCCGGCGGCGGCAGGCAAAAACGCCGTGGCCCCGCACGCGGACAAGACCTCCGCGTTCAACAGCGACTCACTCTCAAAGAAGCTTTCCTCGGCGTAAAACGCGAAGTGTCGCTCCAAACGCCCGCCACGTGTGAAACGTGTGACGGCGAAGGCGCCAAGCCCGGCACCAAACGCAAGCAGTGTTCGGTGTGCAGCGGCTCCGGCCAAGTCTCCAGCCACCGCGGATTCGTGATGTTCACGCAAACCTGCCCCGAGTGTTCGGGCCAGGGCTCCGTTGTCAAAACCCCGTGCGACACCTGCCGCGGCGCGGGCTCCGTTCAAAAACATCGCAAGGTCGTCGTTTCGTTCCCCGCCGGCATCGACGGTGGGCAGCGCCTGCGCGTGCCCGGTCAAGGCTTGCCAGGCTCGCAGGGCGGCCCCGCCGGTGACCTTTACGTGGACGTTGAGCTGGTGCCCGATGAGCGCTTCCAGCGTGAAGGGGCTGACCTTCTCACGCGCGCCAAAATCACTTTCGCAGACGCAGCGCTCGGCGTGCAAACCTCGGTTGCGCTTCCCGACGACACACAAGTTTCGGTCGACGTGCCGCCGGGTACACAACCGGGTGACGTGCTGACCATCAAAGGCAAAGGCGTACCGCGCGTCGACGGTCGCGGTCGCGGCACCCTCCACATTGAAGTTCAGGTTGAAGTGCCCACCGCCCTAACGGCTCGCGCTCGTGAACTCCTTCGCCAGCTCAAAGATGAGTTGGGCGAGCCCGTCGTCGAAAAAGCCGCCGCAAACGCATAGCGCGCGAGCCTCTCCGCCCCACACTTGGGGCTTCGGATCCGCTTCGCGGCCCTGCGCCCCAAACCCCGTCGCGCTCGCGAACTCCTTCGCCAGCTCAAAGATGAGTTGGGCGAACCCGTCGTCGAAAAAGCCGCCGCAAACGCATAGCGCGCGAGCCTCTCCGCCCCACACTTGGGGCTTCGGATCCGCTTCGCGGCCCTGCGCCCCAAACCCCGTCGCGCTCGTGAACTCCTTCGCCAGCTCAAAGATGAGTTGGGCGAGCCCGTCGTCGAAAAAAGCCGCCGCAAACGCATAGCGCGCGAGCCTCTCCGCCCCACACTTGGGGCTTCGGATCCGCTTCGCGGCCCTGCGCCCCAAACCCCGTCGCGCTCGTGAACTCCTTCGCCAGCTCAAAGATGAGTTGGGCGAGCCCGTCGTCGAAAAAGCCGCCGCAGCCAACGCGTAACGCGCAATTCACCGGTGATGTAATTCCGGACGCCGTGCAAGCCGATAGCAGCCTAAAGTAATCAAAATTCCGTGGATCTCCGTGCCTCCTAGGTAACTTCCCTTTAGCGGAACGTTCTGCAAGGCACGGATCCAGTCTTGTCGAGACGTTTGGGACACCCTTGCCCGTCGCCAAGCGGAAAAGCGAACAGCGTGGCGCGTCGGGTTCTCCAGATGGAGTTCTGTGGCGAGCGCAGCCACGGCGAAAACGAGAGACCGGCGAGACCGGTGGATGGCGACGTGATGGACATCTCAAGTCGCCGGACCTCCCAGAACGGGCTCTTTTCTGCTGCATCGACAACTCAACCGCAACGAGTTACTCGCCGTTCGAATGAGGCGCATGCGCCGCTGGGGAACTCCGTGTTGAAGTTGACGTGACAGTGGGCAGGGCGTTTCAGGTCATTGCGGAGCGCTATTCAAGTGTACATTTAGCGCTTCTGTTTCGCAGCGCCCGCGCCCGATCGCGTGGCGCCCACATTGAACGTTGCCGCTCAAATAAGCGACCGGCGCTTCTGTCTTCCAGGCGTTTTCACGTCGCGAACGTAGCCACCTTGGCTAGTTTTGCCGGCGCCAGCACAGTGTACACACGGGTGATTTTGCCAGCGCGATCCACGTCGCAGCTCATTGTGAAAAACGGCGCTTCACCGCGATGTGCGTTCCCTCGCTCGCCCACTAGCGTAGGTGTTGCGTTCACCGATCGAATATCGGCGCGCGTTACAGGTGTACTCTTTCGCAAAATGGTGGCCAGCATTTTCGCCACGCGCTCGGCGCCGATCACCACGATTTTCGCCGCAAAATAGTGGCCGCCGCCATCGGACAAAGACTCCACGTCCAACGCGAAGAGCTTCACCAAGTCGGCTTCATTCCCGCTTGAAAGCGCCGCCAAAAACCGCTGAAGCGCTTCTTGTGTACACTTTGTTTTTTGCGCATGCGTTGATTCTGCGTCGCGCGCTTGATCGTACGGAGCAAGCTTTGCCCGCGCGCGGTGATGAATCACTTTCACATTCGCTTCAGACATCTGGAGCGCGTCGGCCGTTTCACGCACCGAACGATCAAACACATCGCGGAGCACCACCACGGCGCGTTCGTTCACGCTGAGCACCTCCAACGCGAGCAAAAACGCCAGCGTCACGCTCTCAAAGATGTCGTATTTGCCTTCTGTTCCGGCCTCGCCTTCCACTTCGGGGGCGATCCACTCCGCGTCGTCGACAGGCGTTGGAAGCCACGGCCCCACGTACGATCGGCGCTTGCGTTTTCGCAGCGCGTCGCGACTCAAATTCATCGCCACGGTGAGCAGCCACGGCTCCCAAGGTTCATCCTTTTTTTCAGGCGGGCGCTCCACCGCCCGCAAAAAGGTCTCCTGAACGAGGTCGTCGGCATCGGCGCCGTTTCCCGTCATTCGAAAACAAACGCCCCACAATCGCCGCGCATGTTTCGCCACAAGCGGCGCAACAAGCTCGTTCAACTCGGCGCGCGAAGGTGTTTTTCGGTGCGTCGGCGCGCCCGTTTTTTTGTGTACACTTTTTTGCAAAACAGCCTGTTTCACAGGGCAAACGCTCCAGCGCTTTCACTCCTCGAAACGTCGCGGCGCGGCGCGGGCACACGCTTTTGCTCAATGTACACTTTGGCCGCGCCCGCCGCGCTCTCGGCGCTCGCGAGCGCGGCGTCGAGCAACATGCCCTTGGGTCCAACCCAATCACCCGCCACAAACACCCCGGGCATGTCGGCCACAGTGACCTGCGAGCGCCCGGCAAAGCCACCTTCCGCCGCGCTCACAAGTGCGTTTGCGGCGGTCATGCTCGGCAAAAATCGACGATGCACAACGCGATCGCGCCACCCCGGTTGCAACGTGTCGAGCACACCTTCCAATTCAGCCTCAATCCGCCCCGCGGTGTCGGCCTCGTATGCCATGACGTGCACCACGGCACCGCCCTCGGGAGCGAGCCGCGCCGCCGCCGAATGCACCGAATAATAAAGCGGACGCTCGGTGCCGAGCGCAAACCGGCACCCCGGCCGCGGCAATGTGGAAAGCGCCACGTCGAGAGTCGCCACTTTCACAGGCTCGGCGCGATCCGCAGCTTGGGCGAGATAGCGGCTCTCCGAAGCGATCGAAGCCGCCGTCCGCGGTGTTCCCGCGATGATCGCTGCGTTTGCTTCGAACGAGCGACCGTCGGCAAGCGTCACCACCACGCCGTTTGCGGCCCTGCGTACACTCGAAACGCCGTCCCCGGTGACGAGCTGTGCTCCGGCTTTTTGGACGATCTCAAGCACCGAAGAAACAAGCGTTTGCCACCCGCCGTGCACGTACGTCACGTTGTTTTTCATCGCCAACCCCATCTGCGAAACGGCGGCTCCGGCCGACAACCGATCGAGCGCGCCCGAATAAGTGGACACCCGCGCAAGCGCTCGAACAATCCCGCGCGCGCCTTCCGTGTGTACACTTTTGTCGATCCAGCCGGCCGCTGTTTCGCCGGCGAGCGCATCCGCGTCGATTTTGTGGAGGCTCGTTAACAAGCGCGAAACCTCGATTTTGCCCGCAAAAGAAAGTGCGCCCGTCGTGAGCATCGACACAAGCCCCACGGGAAGCGCCTGCGCCCCGCGAGCCGTGAGCGCAACCGCACCCGAAGCGTTGGGTACACCTCCGTCAATGTGTACACCCAATGCGCTGAGCACCCGCTCGGCTTCGCCGCCCCGATAAACGGCGTGCGCCCCTAAATTCAGTGCAAAGTTGTGCACCATTGTTGTTCGGGCCCGCCCGCCAAGCTCACCCGCCTTTTCAATCACAAGAACCGACAATCCGCTGCGCGCGGCGAACGCGGCGCTCGCAAGGCCCGAAAGACCACCACCCACAACCACCAGATCCAAGGCGCGTTCCATGATCGTTTGCTCCTTTTGCGAAGAGCACGACGCGCGCCGTCAAAAGGTTACAAAGGGGCGGACTATTTTATTTTGCTTGTTTTTAAGGCTTTCCAGCTCACTTCCCAATGCCCAGCCAAGCGCCCACGCACGCCAAACCAAACGCGATTGGGGCAAAGGCGATGGCGAACACAACCGCCACGGGCGCCGCCAACCCCAGGAGCACAAGTGTACCCAAGATCGCGATCAGCGCCGAAAGCGCCACTTCCATCACGCTCTGCGCGCGCGACGCCCTCGCCAAGAGCCACCCCGCCACTGGAAACGCTGTGAGTGTGGCCCCGCCCAGGAGCACGAGAGGCCCCGTTGCCGCGGCGTCGGCGTCGCGCCGATCCACCGCCGCAAAATCAAGCCCAATGCGGTGGCCGATGAGCACCGCAATCACCACCGCCGCGATCATCACGCCGAGCGTGACGAGCCCGCCGAACAAAATCCACGAAAGCACGAGAGGCCGTTCCGCGCGCCGCAACGCATCGCGCATGTTTCGAAGCGTCGGCGGTGGAATCGGCGGCAAAATCCGTCTGCGCCGAGCACCTTTCGCAAGCTCGCCGCGACGAAGCAGATCGCGCGCGGCCCACAATGCGAGCACGCCGATTGTCCCGAGCATGGGCACCGCTGCAACGAGCGCCGCAGCGGGCTGCGCAAACACAATGTGATCGTAAACGCCGTTAAAAAGCGCGGCCGCGAGCCAAGCCATGTTGAACCGCGTGCCCGCGATTGTTTTTCCACCTTCGCGCCCGAGTGCATGCCCCCATGCCGCGGCGAAAAACAAATGCGCCGGAACCGCCAGAATGGCGCGCAAAGCGTCGAGCGAAAGGGGGTTGTGCCCGGCCAAGAAACTCGCGTTTTGCGCGGAAACGAAGCCCATCGCCGCGGCGCCTGCGTACACAACTCCGTCAATAGGCGCTTCCACTTTTCGACGCCGAACCATGGGCGCCATCGCAGCCACTTTGAGGCCCTGAGCAAGCGGCGCCGCCACCAAGATGGCGTAGATGTACGCCGCAGCTCCGCCGCCTTCTCCAAACGGCAAGAGCCCCGTCCACCGCTCGATCACCGTCATTGCAAGGCGCATCGGGATGAACGCGCCCGCGCCGAGAAGCGCCGTCACCAGAATCAATCGACGCTTGTACCGAGCATGATCCCAGCGTGAAACGATCGCGACAAACGCGGCCAATGGCAGGGTGACCGTGGCGATCAGCGCGAACAGAGTGCCTATAGCCACGAGGTTGCGCCGCGCTCAAAAATGAAGGCCGAGCACGCCCGATACGCCGATCGCGGTGCCGTAGCTCGAACCTTCAAGCCCGAGCCCATCGGCGGCCAAACGTTGCGCGTCGGAGAGCGACGGATCGGCCTTGATCGCGCTGATTTGATCGAGCGAAAGCCCCGGTCGAATGAGCGCCAAAAAATCACCCGAAGCCAAAATGCCCACGGAGAACCAAGGCGCGAGAAAAATATCCAGGCCGCCGCTCACGCGACCGTAACCGCCGGAGATCGAGATCGCGTTGGTTGCACCTTGAACGAGGCCTTGCACGCTGCCGAGCGCCGCGTACCCACCGCCCAATTCAAAATGAGGCTCAATGCGGCCGAGCGGAATGTGAAAGCCTATTTCGCCGCCGACAGTGAACATTTGCCAGGGATTGAAAAAGCCCACGCGACCGCGCGCACCGAGCGTAATGAAAACGAGGCGCGCGCCGAGTCCGACGCCGGCCATTCCACCTGTGGCCTGCGTGGGAACGAACCCGAAGGTGAAGTCTTCGTTCCCTTGAAAGGTACGCATGTCGACGTGTGAAAAACCGCCCTCCGCGTTGAGCCAAAACCACGTTAGGCCGCGTTTCGAGTCTTTCTTCTTGGCGTCTTCGAGGTCTTTTACGGTTTGCGTGGGCGGCGGCTGAACGGGTTGTGTGGGCGCGGCCGTGGGGCCCGAAGGGGGCGCAAGTCCGCCCGCTTGCATGTCCGTTGGATAGGTCGGCGCGGTGGGCGCAGGCCCCGGCACCCCCGGCGTACCCGGCGGCGGCACTTGAGCAAAAGCCTCTGAAACAAGGCCAAACGTGCACACCGCTGAAACAAAAAGCGCGGCGACGTTTTGAGCGTTGTGTACACTTATCCGCCGACAGTGCGCGGTTTTGTCCCGAGCCGCGTGATTCACGAGTCCTCCTTGGATGGCATCACCGCGAACGACTCGTTTTCAATCTCCAGCGGCGGCCCCGCAATTCGATACGAGCCGTCGAGCCACCGGCCCAAATCGGCGAGTTTGCACGACGGCGAACAAAACGGTCGCACGTCGTCTGGGGCGCGGAGGATCGCCTTTCCGCAGACAGGGCATTTTCGAGCCGTCACGGGAGAAACCTAGCAGAGTGAGCACGGCGGCTGAGATTTTCTCAGAGAAAAACTTGCTCTCGCGGACGCCCGCGCCGCCAAGTGATCAGCATCGGGGCTAGGGCCGATGGACCGAGGTTCGAGTAACCTCTTCGGCATGCGACTCTCCTTTGCTTTGGCCGCGTGTACTCTTCTGTTCGGGTGTACACGTTCAGAAGTGCCGCTCGTTGCAGATGCCGGCGCCGACGCTGAAATCGACGCGTCCACCGACGTTGACAGCAGCAAGCCTGAAGATCTCAAAGCCTCCAAGATTGACCTGCTCCTGGTGGTCGACAACTCACGAAACGTGGAGGTTGTGCAGGATTTGCTCGCCCAAACTCTGCCGTACCTCATGGGCCGCTTCATTCGCCCCGCATGCGTCAACGGCCTTGGAAACATTGTGGCGGTCACCGACACCCCCGATGAGCCCTGTCCCGTTGGAAAGCGTGAAATGGCGCCGGTCACCGATGTACACATTGGTGTACTCTCCACAAGCCTTGGAGGCCACGGAGCCGATATTTGCAGCCCCAAAAGCCCCTCGTACGACGCTATCCAAGACGACAAAGGCCGCCTTATTTCGCGCATTTTAACCGGCGGAAACGTTGAAACCTACCAAGGCAAAGGCTTTCTCGCGTGGGATCCGTCGCAGGCCCTTGTGCCTCCCGGTGAAGCCGACGAAGCCGTTGTGCTCGGCAAACTGGACCAAATGGTGCACGGCGTGGGCCTCGGCGGCTGCGGGTTTGAAGCACCTCTTGAGAGCATCTACCGCTTTCTCGTTGACCCAGAACCGTACGAAACCATCCCGCTTGTAGACGGGAAAGCCACTCCCACCGGCCTCGATCAAGTCGTGTTGCAACAGCGCGGTGATTTTTTGCGCCCTGATTCAGCCGTTGTGGTGCTGCTCGCCACCGACGAAAACGACTGCTCCACGCGCGAAGGTGGCCAGTATTACTTGGCGGGCCAAGGCACCGGATCCAACGGGCCCTTTCATTTGCCCCGAGCGCGCAGCGAATGTGCAACCAATCCCGACGATGCGTGCTGCGCCTCCTGTGGCCAGCCCACACCGGCCAACTGCCCGCCCACAGAAAACGATCCCGTCTGTCAGCAGGGTGTACACGACAACCTGTCCGACCCAATCAACCTGAGATGCTTCGATCAAAAACGGCGTTTTGGCGTGGATTTCCTCTACCCAGTTGATCGGTACACGCAGGCGTTATCAGAAACGACAGTCACAAATCGCGCCGGCGATGTCGTAAAAAACCCTCTTTTTGAAGGCGGAAGACCCACCGACTTTGTGCTCTTCACCGCGGTCGTCGGCGTGCCCTGGCAAGACATCGCATTCGATCCCAAAGATCTCTCCAAGGGCTATAAACCCTGGCACAAGATCGATTGGCCTGTGATCTTAGGCGATCCCGCAACGCTCACACCGCCGACAGATCCCCTGATGATCGAATCGATCACCCCGCGCGAAGGTGAAAACCCCGCCACCGGCGCGGCCCTCGCTCCACCCGGTTCACCTCCTCTCGCAAACGCCATCAACGGTCACGAGCGCGACATTAAAAGCGCCGACGACCTGCAATACGCCTGCATCTTCAAACGCCCCACATTCAAGGCATGCAACAACAGCACACCGGATTGTGAATGCAAAAACGCCGACTTTGATACCAACCCGCTTTGCCAGGGGCCCGACGGCTCGTACACAAACATCCAACGGTACTCAAAAGGGCTTCCCGGCGTGCGGGAGCTGCGCGTCGTACGCGACCTCGGTTCACAAGGTGTGGCCGGCTCCGTTTGCGCCGAAGTCGTTGTCGAAGCAACGCAACCAACCTTCGGTTACAAGCCCGCCGTCGACGCCATGCTCCGCGAACTTCGACTGCGCATGGTGCCCGCTCCCACCACGGACGAAGGCGAGCCGTGATTGTTTTATCGATCACCACATCGGCGGCTTCAGGCGGCGTGGCGCTCGTTCAAAACGACACCGTCCTCGCCGAAATCGCACACGTGGATCCTCGGGGCCACGCCGAACATTTGTTCGACCTCATCGACCGGGCATTCACCAAAGCAAACGTCACGCGCGGCGATGTTCAACTCATCGCCGTCGACATCGGTCCCGGGTCATTCACCGGCGCACGCATAGGAGTTGCCGCAGCAAAAGGGATCGCACTCGGCCTTGGTGTACACATGATCGGCGTCGTCTCGCTCGCAGCAATGGCCGCGCGCCTTCGCAGTGAATTTCCGAGCCAGCCGTTTTTCGCCGCCGCGATCGATGCTCGAAAAAACGAACTCTACCTCTCGATCGAAGACCAAGAAGGCGCGGTCCGAACGCCTCCGTGCCACATTGCGTACACATCCATCGCGGAACACATCACCCCGGTGATCGGCAACACATCGTGCGTTTCCATCGTCGATACCGCCGAACACCGCGCATTCGCCGCCCCGTTCGCATCCACAGCGCTTGTTGAACCGCCGAGCCCTTCATGGATCGCCAAACTCGGCGCCGCCCAGTTCTTATCGCTCAACAACGCCGACCGCGCCGCGCTCGATCCCGGCAATGTTGTACCTCTCTACGTGCGCCCTCCCGACGCCGTTCCGTTGCCAGCTTTTGCCCCGTAAATGTGCATCCATCACGGGCTTGAGAGTATGCTCGCGCCAGCATGACAGACCAGGCGGAGCCCTCGAGCACCGAAGATGTTGTGGCCCCCGACGAACGTCTCCGAGCGCGCTTCGGCTTCCGGTTCGAGGCCGGCGACGTGCTGTTCCGCGAGGGTGATCTCGGCACGCAGGCGTACCTTCTCGAAGAAGGCCGCGTGCGCCTCATCAAACGCGTTCGCGGTGTTGAACGAAGCTTGATGGTCCTCAAGCCGGGCGACTTTTTCGGCGAGTCCGCCCTGATGGTCGGCGCCACGCGATCCTCCACGGCGATCGCCATTTCCGCGGGACACGCGCTTGCGCTCGACGCCACAACGCTCAGCAATCTGCTTCAAAAAAATCCCGACATCGCCGCGCGCATTGTTCAACAACTCGTGCGGCGCCTGCGCGATGCCGAAGATCAAATCGAAATCATGATGCTCACCGACACTCAATCCAAAGTCGTGAGCGCACTTCTCAAACTTGCTCAACAAGCGCGCGATCAGAGCGGAGCCGGCGCCGTCACCGCGTTCACCATCTCGCCGATGGAGCTTTCAACACGCGTCGGACTCGACGTAGACACGGTAAAACGAGCCGTTCAGCAACTTCGTGAAGGCCAATACGTGCGCGTCACCGATGAGCGCCTTGAAATCCCCGACCTCGAAGCGCTGCGCCGCTTGTACCAATTGCTCGGCGTAAAAGACGAACTTCGAGGTGAATCTGAATGAGTGCCGTGACTCGATCTTGACGGTTCACTCTTTTGCTCGTTCTTTTTCACGCGGCTCATCCGCGTTGCCCCGTTCACAAAAAATCGTTCAATTTCAGCATGTTATCCGAATGGCGCACAACGGATACAACCACCACACGAAAGCGCTCATCGTGGTGGTCCGCCCCCCAACCTGCGCTCGCATGCTCCCGACTTTTTTTGAATTTTTGCGTTTGCGCCGCTTGCGTACCTTTTCTCAAGCCCGGTAGATTCATTCGTACGCAGCCCTTCTCGTGAGCGTTCGCGCCACTCGGTCGGTAGCAACTCGCCAGGAGGTCTTCGTATGGCACGTTCTTTTAGCTGGATCGGCATCGCGCTTGTATCCGTTGCGTCTGTAGCGTGTACCCCGTCCGTCTCCGACAACGAAGACGTGGGAGAGGTGCTTCAGGCCGGCGGCAACGGCTCCAAGGTCGATGTTTGTCACTACCCGCCGGGCAATCCCGGCAACGCGCACACCATCCACATCGCGCTCTCCGCTGTGCCCGCTCACCTTGCCCACGGCGACACCGTCGGCGCCTGTGACTCCGGCGGCGGCAGCGGCGGCGGCAGCGGCGGTTCAAATGAGGGCGGCAGCACCTCCGGCGGCGGCGGCAGCGTCGGCACCGGCGGCAGCACCACTGGAGCGGGCGGCGCGGGCGGCACCAACGGCGGCGGCGTCGGCGGCGGAACGAGCACCGGTGGTAGCGTCGGCGCAGGTGGTCAGGGCGGCGGCACGGGTGAAGGCGGCGCGGGCGGCTCGGCGTGTGGCGCCGACACAACACCCTGTTCAGCCAACGCCGAGTGTTGCAGCGGCCTCTGCGGCGGCAGTGGAGTTTGCACCTCAGCCTGCACCTACGGCCCTGAAGCCGGCCAACCCGCATGCACCAGCAGCATGGACTGCTGCGACGGCGCCTGCCTCTACGGCTCCTGCTTTATCGGCACTACCTGCAAACTCCCCGGCACCGCTTGCGACTCCAACGTTGAAGACGATTGGTGCTGCTTCGGCACCAGCTGTGTCGACAACATGTGCCAATAGCTCCACCCCATCCGGCGCTTCCGCGTCGCAAACAAAACACTCACCGTCAAGGCGCCTCCTTCGGCGCCTTGGCGCTTTTTGTAGCGCCCTCCCAGAACCTCGCTATCCGAACTGGGATAATTGCGAAAGCGCGACGGGCTCAAGTACGGTGGAGAAACGGCGTGGAAGGCAGCGATCGTTGAATGTCGTCACGCTCTTGAACTCTGGCAGAAGCTGGAACGCGAGGACCACGGACCGGGCTGGTCTGCGCCTTCATCGGCAGATCGCGCGACTCGCACGAGGCAACAACGATTGGACAATCTCCGCTGGGACTTGCTTCAGTGTGCACACGAAGCGGCTCATACTCCGGCCGACAAGTGGACGAGAGATGATGCAGTGCTCATCCTAGAGCACCGATCATCTTGAATCGCGAATGAACTCAGCAATTTGTGAATATTGGAAATCTTTAACAATCTCGCGGTGCTCTAGCTTTCTTTACCCAGGGAGCGAGGGCTCGCGCCCTCGCTCCCCGCACTGGTCGCTCCTGACCATTGCATGTCTCGTGTTGCGGCTTCCCACCCAATGCGCCGCGGCCGGGGCCCTACCCTGCCGCAGGGCGCAATGGGGCCCTCGCCGCAACACTCGATCACGCAATGGTCACTCACTCCCCAATCCCCCTTTGGGGTGAAGAGAGCGAGTGTTCTGTGCGCGAACGAGCGGGTACGGTTTGGGCCCCACGCGCCACTGCGGCGGGGAAGGGGCCCCGTCCGCGGGCGCTTGGGAGAAACCGAACCCGCGAGACGTGCACAGATCAGGAGCGAACGCCGCGGGGCCCAGAACGTAGCGATCCGAACTGGGTGTCTGTCACGCGGTGGGAGCTTCGGGCCTGACGTTTCTGCCTCGCTTTTGCCTGTTTGAGTACACAACCAAACTATCTGTTTGGTTACGGAATCAACCTATTCGGTGCTCTAGCAACCCTGTCGGGCCTACTCGCGATCCGGAACCCGTGAGTCATGATGCAGCAGAGCGTCATCGGCGAGGGCACCGGTCAACCCATCAGTGCACAGGATAAAGACATCGTTCGCTTCGAGCGGTTCAATGCGAAATTCAGGGTTGACTACCTCGCGCCCGGCGGAAATCGCCCGGGTGATCACGTGGCGTTGACCTTCCATCCCCTCGGGGATGCTCCCCATGCGACGCAGAAAATCTTCAGGCACGGTATGGTCGCGGGTAAGTTGTTCAAGAATGGAGTTGCGCAACCGATACACGCGTGAGTCGCCCACATGTGCAATGATGGCATGATCCGCAACAAACCAGACCGCTGCAAGCGTGCAAGCCATTTGCAACATTCCAAACCGACTTCCGGTTTCTTGTACTCGGTTTCGCGCAAACTCAATGGCCGCACGAAACATTCGTTCGGCTCGAAACAGATCAAACTCCGCCGGTTCTCCAGTCCGTCTCACCTCGTCGGCGAGTGCCTGACATAACGCGTCGAGTGCGGTGCGTGCGGCAATGGCTCCACCCTGGTTGCCCGATACCCCGTCGGCGACGGCTGCAAATTGCGTGTCACGATGAATCTTGAATGCGTCCTCGTTGGAACCGCGCACGCTTCCACGGTGCGTGACTCCTGCGGCGAAAAATCCCGGCCTTGATTCGGCGGAACTATGAGCCCGTTGAGGCTCGGTGGGTGTCACTTCGTTCATTGTTCCCTCACCGGTCTACCCATTTCAACAAGTTGGTTTTGGAAAGCCGCATGGGCTACCCATCCAACCGCTTTTCGGCGGCATATCGAGCCGCCGTTGTTCATAAGCGCTCCCCACGAACAAGTTCCAAAGCCAAGCGGGTAAGATCTGATGAAGACAAACCTCCGGCGTACGAGCGCCGCGCGCGCTCTCTACCGGCGAGATTTATCCCCGCTTTTCTACTATCCCCGCCGCCTCCGAAAAAATCCGGCCAGCTCTGTTCTTTTTCTAAACATTATTTTCGCGTGGCACGTTCGCGCATTTTGTCGCGGTGTTGCTTGTAGTGCGCCTGCCAACGCTTTGTCAGGTCAGGATCAGCATTCAACCGCGCCTGCCATTGCGCACTCAACGTGGCCAGTGCCATGGGAGAGGTAATGCCATATTGAGCAAACAAAGCGGCCCGCTGGGTAGCGTCTACCCCTGCGCTCAACTCGGCACTCAACTCGGCGTGCTGCTCCATTGTCATGTCGGTGCCGGCAAAAGGTAGAGCGGGTTTTGCGGCATCGGCGATGGGGAGCTGCGTCATGTCTGCCATCGGCTTGGGCGGCGCCGGTTGATGTCGAATCGCCGGGCCGGCCAGCCGCGCGGCAAATTCAGGAGACTGCTGCGCACCGAACGGCACCACCGGCGCTCGATTGGCTGGCATGCTCTGCTGCGTCTTTTCGGCAATGACCGTAGCCGTTGGCGGTGGAGCCCAGGCGCGTGCGGGGGCTTGCTGTCGGGGGCTTTCTCGAAGAAAGCTGGGCACTGCGACAGGCGCGGGTGCGGCTGGACGCACGTCAGAAATGGGTGGTTGAACACCTGACGCGGGCGCCGTGAGGCCCGCGGGAAACGGCTCGGGATCGGTAGGTTCACGGTCGACTTGCGGCGCGGTGTCAGGAGTCAACTCGCTTGGAAGGCCGGGCTCGTTTGACTTTTGTTCTGCGCACCGGCGACCATACTCTTCTGCCCGAGCGGTTTTGCCCTGGGCCAAGTCGAGGGCAAACGTCACGATCCAATACTTTTCTGCCCGGCTCCACTGTTCGTGTTCGATGCCGAGCTTTTCCAACCGGTCCAACCGTTCGTCCAACGGCAATTTAGAAAGGGGTGGCGCCACTTCAAGAAATCGCGCCCACGCCATGGGAGGTTTGCCATCATCGCTCAGCTTTTCTAACTCAGCTTGTAAGATCTCCATGGCTCAGCCTTCCGTTTCTTGTTCACTGCGGTCCTCAGCAATGGCGCTCCATTCAAACGGCGTTGGGCATGGATCGTCATTCAGACCGATGTGGGCGCCGTCCAAGGCAATGTGTCCTGCCGCCCGAACAGCCACGTTGGCCTCGTTGGCCTGAATTTCTACCGCCGCGGCCTCAAGCCGTTCGGCCCCAGTCACGCGAGTATGGCGTGTGCCCGTCACGGTTTGAGTCATGTTGCCCTCGACCGTCATGGTCAGATCGCGCTGCGCGTTCACCGCGATTGACTCAGCGGTAAGGGTCAACTGCCGTGTAGCCGACAACGCTATGTCCGCCGCTTCAAACGAAAGGACGGGGCCGCGATCCGTCATGACGACGTGGAGCACCACGTTGCCTTGAGGGCTGCGCACTGTCAGGTGGTCACCCTCTTCGCGGGCTGAAAGTTCAACCCGCCGACCCGACGTGAGCGTCACTTGGGCATCGTGCGCGGGTAGATCGGCCAGGGTCAGATTTGGACGCGGCGACGAAATCGGTTCCGCGGTTGGAAGGTCAACTTGGTTGTGTTTGGTGAGCGGACTCATGACGGACCTACCTTTTCAAATTCAGATCGAGGCACCACATTCTCAATCATCTGCGCCAATCGCGTCGGGTCAACCTTCCCTAACGATTGGCCCTGCCAGACGCCTTCCGTCCCGCAGGCACGCCGCATCCACGTTAGCTTCATTGCGCTCGTTGGTCCGTCTGCTGTCCCAGAACCAACCGCCACGCCGCTCAATAAGATCAAGATTCCGTTTTCGACGATTGAGTTATACACAACCGTATCGGGCGTTCGGTGGCTGTCTGGGATCAAGTCTGTCCAATTCCTTTTTTTCGGTTCAAGACGCGTACGCTCCCAATCCACAATCAAAATGGGATGCTCACCCCAGCACCCTTCTACGTGTACACATCGTGAAATTGTCGCCGATCCGTTGTATAGACTGTGGGGTGTAGCGTCGGGCCAATGACGCTCAAGCCACATCAAGATGCCCTCAGCATCGCTAACCTCCGATCGGCCGCCTACCATTTGGGCGAGCTTACCCGCGGTTCTGTCTGTCCTTGCGCGCAACACGTGTAACCGAATTTGATGAAATGCGCCGTAGCCTGCCAAAAAGCCCGCTACGACCCAAACCCACCAGCCGTACCAAACGCCTACCGCGATGGTGGCCGCCACCAGGATTGCGTAGCCCAATCGGTACCAGTTGCGGCTCCACCAGCCTTCGCTGCGCCATACAGCCCACAACTGTCGCAGCAGCGCGCGCTCGTGCTGGGCGTGCGTGAGCGTTTCGTTCGTCGCTTGAGAAGTCGCTGGGCGCTGAGTTTGGATTGTCAACGGAATCTCCGAAAAACTGGGATGAAAGCGGCCTGTACCGTGTAGCTCTACCATTTGACGGTTCTCCGCATAATGTTGCAAGCATCGCTTGCGTACGGTTCGGCCACTTGCAACGAGCCTGCCCACGTCATGGTTAGTCGATCGTGGTCGGGCTCCAACAACACTGTCGCCAGCAGGGCGGGTAGTTCATAAATTGGGCAACCCGGTGGCTGAAGAACAAACGTCGGCCGTTCAGCAGGAAGACTACACTCGATGCGTCCTTCGCGAGGATGCAGGTTAATCAGACGCACTGCCTCACCGCCGCTAAGACGCACGCCGAAAAGACCCGGGCTGGCGCAATTGTACGCGCGAATATCAATCGGTGCGCCTACCTTTCGACGACTCAACTGCTCCGTCGTCAGATTCCGTGCGGTTGCCTCGCCCAACGCGCGCGAATCGCGCCCGATATCAATCCCCAACCAAAAGCCCACCCGTGGGAACTGAAACCAATCACAAACTTCATAGGTGGCGGCCGCCGGTCGACCGGTCCAGTCGTCCATCGAACGGGCGACCATGTTCGCTGCAGTAACGGGATCGTACGGATCCTCCACCGCCGGGCCTTCGGTGCCTGAGATGCGAGCACTGTCAGGGCCCACAAGAAAGCCTTTCCCATACGGATTTCTTGGGTAAGCAACGACTCGCTCGATCGCTTCATCGCGAGCACCCCAGCGCTTTGATGGCAACCCGCGTTCTGCAAAACGATCGCGCCCGCCAAAAGCATTGTCCCAAGTGATTGGCACGGAGTTGAATGTTTCAGGTGCAGAAAAACACGGCCGCCCAAGATGATCAACCTCTACCCTCCGGCGCCCCCACGCTCGAATCGCCTTCCGATAGGGGCCAATCTCTACCGAGGTGTCCACATATCGTGCCCCCTGTCGAGAGTACGCGTTGCCTCGAACGATCACATCGGTCGACGCTTTAAGCGGTGCGAAAAAATCCGAGTCAGCCACCAGGTACTCAAGTTCATTTCCGTTTGACGACGGTTGGTAATCAGGTTCTTCCACCAGCGAACCGTTTGTGGACGGTTTGAAGCTGGTGCCAAGGCGCTGGTAGACCCGCTTGGTGACCATCGCAAGTATGGGTAGACCATCAGGTCGAACCATTGGCCAAACAGGTGTTTCCATCAGTGCCCACCCAATAACTTGCGCACAAATTCTTCGCGTTTTTTGTCGAATTTCTTCTCAAAGTCGCTCGGTGTCGGCACTACTTCGCCCACCTGTTTCATGATCTCCTTGAAGACTTGTTCCACGATCTTGACCTTCTTTTTATATTTGATAATCGATTTGACAATTTTTTTGGCTTTTCCTGCTGG
This sequence comes from Polyangiaceae bacterium, assembly GCA_016712345.1. Taxonomy (GTDB): domain Bacteria; phylum Myxococcota_A; class Polyangia; order Polyangiales; family Polyangiaceae; genus JADJRH01. The sequence continues at coordinate 2,911,612 of JADJRH010000001.1, read as the reverse complement.
CAGCAGCAACTCCAAACCCTTCAGGACGCTACCCAGCGCTATGTCCAAAATTGCATTCGCGTAGTCCGATATGGCAGGTTGTGTCCGCACCGTATTGCCGTTGAAAACGGCGCCCGATGGAATGTCAAGCGGACTACTACAATCCAAGTTCAGTCCCCACCACCCGGCCAGACATGTGGCCAGCGGTTGGCCCGCCCCCGTGACGCTGGCAACGCCCATCACGCAGGTTGTCTTCGAACCTGCAATGGCCAGCGCCACCTGGGTGACTTCAGTTGGATACGGTGGGGGCACCGGGATAGGAATGTGCGGAAACACATAAAATTTGTGGTCCTTCTGCAACATCGGCGCTGCGTCCGCGGTGATGTTATTGAGTTTGCTTTTCCCATCGCAAATCGGCGACCGGAACGTCTCCCCCACCACGTGGGGATGGAAGGGTATGAACACCGGAAATGGATCGGGCGGAACACACGCATGGTATGAATGCAAATCCACGCCTACCATGACGCCGGTGGTATTATAAAAACGAACAGACATAGTTTTTCTCCCTATTCTAGTCTAGATGGTGTCCACATGAATCCACTGCGGCGACCTCTTCGGATGACATCCGAATGCGTGGGTATACTCAACCAGCACAGCCCCATCCGCTGCGCTTACGTGAATTGCACGAATACGAAATCCGACCCTTTCTTCTTTTTTCGATATCCTTTGGCTGACTTTCACCGGTGAGGGTGGAAGGCTAAATCGGATCGTTTGTTGCCCAATTCCACCGATATAGATGGGTGTGCCGGGTTCCAGATCGGCAAATATTAAATCTGAGTGTGTATGGTGAAGAAGTCGCAATGCGACCGGAAGCTGCCATTCAGACCCCGCCAATTCGTCCTTGGACATCTCGATAACTCGGAGAGCTGAAAGGTCGATACATGGGCTCAAACCCCCAGGTCGCGGTCTATCTGCCACCGATTGTATTAGCATGTCCGATCGTTCAATATTTGGTAGGGGTTTACCCTCGGCCGACCGGTCATCGGCGTAGAATCCAACGCCAGTCGGATTCAGATGATAGTCAACTCGGCCGCCCGGATGGGGCAACTTGCGGATGGGATCCAAGCCCGGCGGCATGTCATACCCGCCGCCGAATGCAGCCCGCCAGGAGAGCGAAATTTCCTCAAATCGACTGGGTACGCTGATGACAAGCTTGCCGCCATTACGGATCCAGGTACGATCGCCAAAGACGGTAAGGTTGTATTGCTGATCCGCTGCGCGCACCTGCACTCGCTCCACCGTTGTCCGACCGTTCGCGGCAAGCACGGCCCCGCTCACTGTCAACCCTGTACCCTGCCAGATGGCGTAAGCTGCGGTAGAGGGCGCATCGGTAGAAAGGCTCTCGCGCGGACCATCCCACGACACCAAGCCGCTTTGCGTTAGCCGGAATGCGACAGTGAGTGTAACGGCAGCAACCAGAAGATCCTCGGTGACCTCGGCCCGCGCGAGACAGACCTTGTGCGAAGTTCTATTCCTTACAAACATGGCCGCCTACCCATTCCAGTGGATTGTGCCCGCCGCACCGTTCAAGGTGGAGGCCATCAAATTGGTACTCCCCGCACTTGTCGAGAGCACAGTGCCGGCCGCAGCAAGGACAATGTTCCCACCGGTCAAGAGTACACTTGCGCCCTGACCATCCGAAATGGACACGCACCCGGCCGACATCTTGATCGAACACCCACCCACGTTGAGCCAAAGCGACGTGGCATTCACCTGAAATTCACCCGCTTGAGTGATGTACATATTGGTCGACTTGAATGTGTGGTTGGCGTTTGCGCTGGAATGGTAGTTCGCCTTGGTTTCCGCGGTGTGATCGCCGTCCACCTGCACGGTGCGCGCGCCGTGTACTTCGGTCACGTCGTCGCTGTCCACAATGGCCATGTCAGGCCCATGCACCACCACCAGACGGCTGCTCCCCACTTCTAGCTTTTCTACCGCGCCTATGTTGGTGGTTCGGTTGACTGCCACGTTGTGGTTTTCATTCGCGTCAAAGTCCGTGTTGCGGTTGCCGTGCACGTGCACCACTTCATCCCCCGTAATGTCGTGAATGCGATACCCTTTCACTGTGTTGGTTTGGTTGCCCCCCACCGAGTTGGACTGGTCACCTCCCACTGTGGTGGAGTGGCTGGCTTTTACCAACTCGTTCAGGTCGCGTTCGGCCTGGAGGTACACTTCCTCCTGCCCCTTGTAGTCGGTGAAGCGAAATTCGTTATACCCCTCGGCAGGTTCGGTCACGTTGGTAGAGCAGCTCTTGATACCCGTCCGAGTCTTGTTTTTTGCGTCGGTTGTGTCGTACGGCGGCGGCGTGTCGGGCCTTGTGTACACCGACCCAACAATGACAGGTTTGTCAGGATCGCCATTTTCAAAGGCCACCAATACTTCATGACCCACCCGTGGAATGTGCATGGCTCCATACCCATTGCCCGCCCATGATTGGGCCACCCGGCACCAGTCCGACGAGGGTTGACCATCTTGGCGCGTATCCCACGGGAAACGTACGCGCACACGGTTGTGCTCGTCACAATGGATGTCGACGGGGAACAGAGTCACCTTGTTTCCGTCCCCATCCTCCACATTCGTCTCGGTGTCGGGCCCCCAAACCCGGGCCGTTTGAATGCCCCAGATTTTTTCTTTATCGCGGGGTGCCGCGGGCCGAAACGAGACGCTTGTGGGCAATGCATCAAACCGGTTTTCAAAGTCACCGGGCTTCTGCGTGGCGGCTGAAAAGCCGAACGCGTCGTTTGCAATGAGACTCCCATCCATCCCATGTTGCGTGGCAAACGTCTCCGACCTGACAATCAACAAGTCATCATCGTCGCGAAGGTTGTCATGGTCCGTGACCCTCAACGCGTGGCCGGGTGTCAGGGTGCGCAGGGTAGAATGACCTTGCCGCAATCGACGCTCCACTTCAAACCGCTCCAATCGGCGCTGCGCGGGGAACGAGGCCAACTTGTCGCTGAGGTGTCTATCTTTTGCAGGAAACTCAAAGTGACTCAATGCTTGAACGGCAGGGTCGTCCGCTGTCATCTGAGCGTCAAACACCTGATTGGATCGGTGAAAGTCATACTCCCGCATGGTCACACCGCGCGCTCGCATACGACGCGCGTCGCGGAGAAAGCGCACCACTTCTTGGTCTTGGGTAGCTCCTGCAATCGCCCCTCCCATGAGCTTGGCAACCCGATCGGTTTCGAAAGGCGCTTCCTGCCCAGGGGCATCGGTGAGAATCATCACCACGCTGTCTTTGTGGTGTTCAAAGTAATAACTGACCCCCTCGTGAGCCAACCAACGGGTCAAAAAGTCAAAGTCCGATTCGTTATACTGGGCCACGAACGGGTGAAGTTCCGTATTTGTGAGTCGCTTTTCGTCCGTCACCCGCCACACAAACCGACCATGCGGCGCATGAAACGCTTCCCAGTCGGGATGTTCAGGGGCTTGTTCACCCCGACCTGACAATGCCAACAAGCCTCCCGCAGGAGGTGCCCCCGGGTGCGCCCGACCTTCCAACAGGCAAGTCAAAATGTCTTTCATCGAACGGTACACAAACGTGCGGCACCGGCGGCGAAAGCGCATTTGCCACATAGGAGGCACGAGCAAAACGCGGTAGTAGAAAAATGTCCGCGTGCGATCAACCTCTTCTGTCTCGGCTAAAATACCGTGAATGGTGCGCCAGCGGTGAGCCGTTGCGACGCGAAACGTCGCGGGAGCACCCATCAGGTTGTCTAAGTCAACCGGGCCCTTTTCAATCGCGCGGCGCAGGGTAATGTCAAACTCGTACGGCGCTGAAACTTCTTCCTTCCCATGCCAGCGCACCACATCAAACGCATCCCACCCTTCGGGAGTGCCCAAGAGGTAGTCGGCCTCGTTGCCTCGATCGTGATCCAATCGCTTGTTCATTGCGTCGCCCTCGGTCAGTTCTTGTTCTTGTCCACGGCCGCCATCAGGTCGGGCCGACTCTGTTGCAAGAGTTTTCGAGCCATGGGGTGTGTTTCAAACGTGTGCGCAAGCGCTCGCTTAAAGGCCCCTATTTGCCGCGGAGAAAGCCCTTTTCCGCAGCGTTCAATGGCTCTGTCCACACACGCCAGAAACCACTTATCAGAAAGCAAGGTACTCATGGGATACATCCTGTAGCGTCGGGATGCGCGCACGCAGAGCACCGCCCGACCGGCTGGCCGACAGGAGTCTTCGCACTTGCAAAAATTCTATCCCCGCGAGCCGGGAGAAAATCCGGCCGCCCCAATTATTTTCTTAAAAAAGTGCGGATGCGCTTATTTCAAAGGCTTTTTCGACATGCCGCAAGCGAGGTTGTTCACAACGTAGCAACCACTTCAGCCGGGAAGACCGTGGTCCTGGGCTTGGGTGACAGCCATTGTTCCAACCGGTCACGGCCTCGCCAATAGGCTTCGTGCACGGTGGATCTACCCATTGAGAGCTGCTCGCCAATCTCCTGAAACGTGAGCCCTTCATACGTGAACAAGGCCACCACCACATCTTCAGGCGCCGGCAAACGCGCAACGGCTCGGCGCAACTCGCCGCGTTGTGCCGCTTCTTCCACATCCGCCGAAGGATCAGCCACGGCGTCCAACTCCGCGACCGACGCCAATTCAAGCCGGTAGGCCGAGAGGCTCTGTTCCGTCATCTCTTGGATGTTCGGTAAGGTCGCAGCCTCACCCCCATCAAAACTGTCTTCGTACGCCTCGGCCACACGTTCTGTTGCCAGCAACGCACAAGCGCCGGCTCGCTGCCGCTCGTCTTTCAGGTGCCGGAGGATTTGCCGTTTGACCAAACGGAGAATTGCCCAACGAATACGCTGCGCACAAAACGGTTCAAATCGGCCCTTTCCATTCCACACGCGAAGAGCGTGAGCCAACCCCTCATTGGCAAAACTTTGCAAATCCGAGAGCGGGATGGTGCCTCCAAATGCGCCGAAATAGCTGTGTGCAAGACCCGTTGCGAGTCGATTACCAATCGACATCGGCGTAGGAGCGCGGTGTTTATTCGTGGCCATTGTCGCCTCCTGCCTTGTCGGCGGGCTCCGGCAGGTCAACCCCCGCTTTGATCCGCGTGCCGCTTGTGTCCACATGCGCGGCTCGCTCGCGCTCCAAAATCCGCTGCGCCGCGGGGTGATTTGCAAAGGTCCACGCGATCTTCTCGCGAAAGACCTCAATCTGTTCCGGCGTGAGCCCCTGCTTTTGCTTTTCGATCACGGCATCGATCTGCGCCGCGAACCAGGGGTCTTTCAGCAACGGGTGCACACCCGAAGCCTACAGCATTGCGGCGTTTCGAAAGAAAAAAATAAATTTTTCATCACCCGCCGGATTTTTTCCCCTGTGCCTGGGATAGAATTTTCGGAGAACAATTTCGCGCACTCACCTCGCCCACCGCACGACCATGACCAACCCTCCTCAATCCGCATCCGAAAAAATCATCGATACCCGGTATCGCATCAAAAACGAGCTGATTTGCTCAAGGGCCGCCTCAGCAAGATCATCCTGATTGTGTCGGACGATCTTATAAAAACTCCCGGTTTGGAGGTGCGCCGCGATGATACGGTGATTGGCACGGCTCAATTTGGTCTACCCATCCCCATCGGCTCCCTACCCTTCCAAGCGTCGGAAGTGCGCGGGTAGATGCCATTGCCGGCGGTACGATGGATGTCGTTAACGACGCAGCGGGAAGAGCGGTGTTACCTTGGGCGGCGGGGACGCAGGGGAGTCAGAAGGCAGCGCCGCAGACGAAAAAAAGCGGCAGTGCGGGAGTGGTTGTGTTGGTGGTAGGTGTTGTGTTGGTGGCTGCCGTGGCGGTTGGGCTGCAGGTCGCGGGGGTGTGGTGAGCAGTATGAAAAAGAAAACAGACCCCGTTGTGATCGGTGTGGTGGGATGCCTGTTCGTTTTTGTAGCGCTTGTAATCGCGCTCGTTGTTGCCGTTGTGATGTGGATTCGACCTCGCGTTCACGTTGAAGCGGCCTCCAACTCAAACGGAACCTCCACCAACGTCGCGGCTGTTGGATCATCCAGCACCCCCGTGGAAGAGCCACCGGTTCCACAGCCCAGTCTTGACCCCACGGCAGCTCCCGCCCCTTCTCACGCACCTGATCCTCCCGCGACGACAACCTCGACCCTTACCCCTGAACCTACCAATCCAACCGCTGCAACAGTCGCCACGATACCTCCCACGACAACCGGCACCACCCCACCGATTCAGACGGCGTTCACACCGGTCCAAACCGTTACCGCTCAGCCGACAACTCCACCGACGGCGTCGTCGGGCGCAACACCGAGCGGCGGATGTTCGGTTTCACTCAACTCGATTCCTGTTTCGACGGTGAGGTTGGATGGGACGCTATTGGGCAACACGCCGCGATTGCATGTGCCAACGTCGTGTGGAAAACACGCCGTCGCGTTTGAGCATCCACAGCAGGGCCGGAAGACCGTTTCGATCACACTGAGAGCCGGGCAGCCGGGCGTGGTGGCCGTTAAGTTTTTTTGATGCGCAACGGGTGAAACAGCGCGCCCCACGTCCGCCGGCGATTGGGGCCAGTCTTGCCTGCGGTGTGATTGAACCAAGCGTCGAGCGTACACCGACGAGCGTACACCGACCGGGAGCATGGGCGGGCTGTGTACGTCGGTTGCTCCGTTCGCCTTCGATCGCTTGCGGCGTTGACGGATTGTGTACGCATTGTTGTGATACGTTCCAACTGTCGGAGCGGGTGTACTCATGGGCGCCACGTTGGTTCGCGGCGCGTGCGCTTCCGCGGCAGAGTACACAATGAGTGTACACAGCGCATTGCGCCCCCCACGCGGGCGCGAGCGAAGCGAGCGAGGCGGCTTGCCGCCGTCCGCGTTTGGGGGGCGCCGTCGGGACGCGCATGCGGCCCGACGGTGGGGGGCAACTTTGAATGCACGCTTTGGGCTGAGCGCGTGTCGGCTTGAGCCGGACCGTCATGAGAGTCTCTTAGAAAAAACTCGCTCGCTAAGAACGTCCGGCGATCCGGGCTTCGCAGACGCATCCCGCAGCGAACGGATGCCGTTCAATGAGCGGCGTGCGCTTCAAGCGTCGCCGTCACAAGCTCAATCGCGCACACCGCGTCGTCATTCGTCAGCAGCGTACAATCCCCCTCCATCGCCGCCTGAAGAGCGCGCCGACGAGCCGGCCGCAAAAGCCAACGAGCGCCCCCGCACGCGCGACACACAAGCCCCCCCTGCGCTCCATCGGCGCAGGCGGTTGCGTCGGGTCCACACTCACGCCCGCAACGCACGCACGCCGACAGTTCAAGCCCCCACCCCGCGCCTTGCAAAAGCCGCAGCCCCACCGTTGCGAGATTGGCGCGCGCCGTGGTGCTCTCCGGCAGGCCATCGAGCGAATCGAGAAGCGCATTCATGTCGGCCCACAAAGCCGGTTCGGCCACCTGCGGTGGAGTTGCGCGCCGAACCCATTGCAACGCGGCGCTGGCGATCTCCATGTGCTCCAAGCTCGAAAGCAAGCCGAGGCGGGGCGCGGCAAGCGTCGCTTCAACAAGTGTACACAACTCCGCGCCCCCCTTCTCTTCGAAAGTCACCCGCAGCAAATGGAGCGGCTCCAGCGCACCGAAGCGCTTCGTCGATTTGCGCGCGCCCCGAGCGATCGCGCTCACGAGGCCACGCGTCTCGGTAAACAGCGCCACAATCGCGTCCGCCTCGCCGTACGCCACTTTGCGGAGGAGCAGCGCTTCGGTTGTGATGCGCTCGCCCGCGGTGCGAAACGACGCGGCTCTCGGGAGCGATGTCCGAGGGGGTCGGCGTTTCTCTGTGGAGTGGTTCACCGGCGCGGCCGGGCTAGACGCGAAGGACAGACGCGGGCGAATTCGACTGTGAAAGCTCCGGCGGCAAGTCGTGGCCGCGCGGACGCAAAACGAAGCTCAACGCCAGCGTGAAAAGAATGAGCAGCAACACGAAAGCGATCGCCACGCCGAAGCGTTTGCCTTGAGGACGCTTTTCAGGGGCCGAAATCGGAAGCGGCGTCACGTGGGCCACGCGTCGACTCGCCGTATACCGGGCGAGCACATCTTCTGGAGGAAGCGACAAGGCGCGTGCGTATGCTCGAAGGAACCCGCGAACGAATACTTCACCGGGCAGATCATCAAAATGATCGCCTTCGAGTCGCTCGACTGAAGCGACGGGGATGCGAGTTGCCCGGGATACTTCTTCCAGGCTCATCGCCCGCACTTCGCGGGTGCGCTTTAGGTAGCGGCCAACCGAGTCCATTTTCACCCGTTTTTGCTCACGTGGTGCCCGTTTTCGTTGTTCCGTGCCGATCGACAAGCGAGCGGCCGTTTGCCCTTAATCTCCGCTAAGCCTCACTGCATCGCTCGGAGTTGCTCCGCACATTTCTTCCCTACCGGTGTTTGTTTGCCGATGTCGATGCATTTGGTTAAGTCGGCCCGCACCTCGTCCCGAAGGCCGAGCTTTGAACCCACTCTTGCGCGCGCGTCAAACGCATCTTGCAGGCGCCCGCAATCGGGAGCCTGCGTTTCAACAGCTTTCGTGAACGCCTCACGCGCAGCGCCGAAGTCACCCTTTTTTTCGTAAGCCAGACCTAAGCGATAAGCCCCAACGCAAAAGAGCGGTTGAGCCGCGATCGAGCGCCTCAGCGCATCAATCGCTTCATCCGAATTGCCCTGGAGAAGATAAGCCCAACCGAGATTGCCCCAGGCGTTTTCTGGGTAGTTGTAAAGAATGTCGTTTGCGAGCGGCTTGAGCACCGTCACGGCTTCTTCGTAGCGGCCGCGGTGCACCAAGATCACGCCCAACATGTTTTTTGCGTCGCGCAGCTCGGGATTGGCCTCAATGGCGTGGCGCGCGTATTTCTCGGCATCTTCCCAGCGGCAATCAGCGCTTGTTTCATCGGCCGCGCAGAACTGAAGGTGAACGCTCGCGCCCAAAAACGCGGCGTCGGCGTTGGTTTCATCGTGCTCCAGCGCTTTTTGAACGTGCGCCAGCACTTCGCGGAGCTTTCCGTTTTTATACGAGTCGCGCGCGAGGTCGTATTCTGCGTGGGATTGAGCTTCAGGATTTTGGGCAGGGTTTTGTGCAACGGAACTGCATGCAGTGCACACAGCAATGGAACAGAGAACGGCGCCGGCTTTGGCCGCTTGCCCTCTCCGTCTACTGTGGAACCCGTCTGCCATTGCTCCTCAAAACGAACCGGAACTAGCCCAGGCGCATCGCAGCGTCAACCCGAACGAATGCGCCGTACGCCGCTTTATTGACAAGCGTTTTGCGACGTGTAAGCGCCCCACGTGTCGCACCTTCGGCGCCCAGCCGCAGAAAAGCAACGCCGGATCCAGCGAGATCGAAGCCGAATGCGCGCACGCAAAGCCCTTCGCGTGTCACGCACCGCTCAACACAGGCCCACTCCGCCGGCACGTGACACTTGATGAGGCCGCGCCGCCGACGTGGTAACGCGCCGACGTGTTTCGCAAAGTCCTCATCGCCAATCGCGGAGAAATCGCCGTTCGAATCACGCGCACCCTGCACGAAATGGGCATTCGCTCCGTTGCCGTGTACAGCGACGTAGACCGAGCGAGCCTGCACGTTCGAACCGCCGATGAGGCGTACCCCATCGGGCCCGCGCCCGCCGCCGAGAGCTATCTCCGCATCGACAAGATCATTGATGCCGCCAAAAAAGCCGGCGCTGAAGCCATTCATCCCGGTTACGGCTTTTTGTCTGAAAACCGTGAGCTGCCCGCCGCTTGTGAAGCCGCCGGCATCACCTTTATCGGCCCGCCGGCAAGCGCCATGGACGCCATGGGCTCCAAAACCGCCGCCCGCGCCAAAATGGCTGCCGCAGGTGTACCCATCACTCCCGGCGGCGCGGCCGACACCAACGACGAAGCGCGCGCCACCGCCAATCGCATCGGCTACCCCGTCATGCTCAAAGCCGCTCACGGCGGCGGCGGCAAAGGCATGCGCCTCGTTCACAAAGAAGAAGACTTAATCCCCGCGCTCGAACGCGCCCGCAGTGAATCGCTCCGCGCATTCGGCAACGCCACTGTGTACATCGAAAAAGCCATCGTTCGCCCCCGCCACGTGGAGATCCAAGTGCTCGGCGATCGCCAAGGCAACATGGTCCACCTCTTTGAGCGCGACTGCTCCATTCAGCGCCGTCACCAAAAAGTGGTCGAAGAAACACCTTCCCCCGCCGTCAGCCCCGAAACCGTGCAAAAAATTGGCGAAATCGCCGTAAAAGGCGCGCTCAGCGTGGGGTACTTTTCCGCCGGCACGTTCGAGTTTTTGGTGGGCGAAGACGGCAGCTTCAACTTCCTCGAAATGAACACCCGCCTCCAGGTCGAACACCCCATCACCGAGTGGACAACCGGCTTCGATCTCGTGCGTGAAATGGTGCGCATCGCCGCCGGACAGCCCCTCGGATACGACCAATCCAAAGTCGCGCGGCGCGGCGCCTCCATTGAGTGCCGCATTTACGCCGAAGACCCCACTGGCTTTTTGCCGAGCCCCGGAACGATCCAACACCTGCGCGTCCCCTCGGGGCCTTGGGTTCGCGACGACAACGGCTTTTACCAAGGCGCCGTCGTGCCGCCCAATTACGACCCGCTCATCTCCAAGCTCAGCGTGTGGGCTCCAGACCGCCCCAGCGCCATCGCCAAAATGCGCCGCGCCCTCCGCGAGTACGTCGTCACCGGCATCAAAAGCAACCTCACCTTCCACGAAAAACTCTTCGCCCACCCCGAGTTTGCGGCCGGCCATTACCACACCGGATTTATCCAAGAGCACTCGGCCGCGCTGCTCGGCTACCACGACGTTGCCGAAGAAGATCAGGCCGTGCTGGCAGCCGCTGTTGCCATCGCCGCATCGCGTCTTGAGCGCCACGCCGCCAAAAATGAAGGCACCGACGCTCAGGCTGCGTCCGGCTTGTCCCCTTGGGTCGCAACCCATCGTCAAAAGCGCCTCGGGTGACGATGGCCGCTCCTCAGCGGACGCGCAGTAGAAAAACACCAATCACCTAGGGGTTTGAACGGCCTTGTTCACCCGTGATATCGCGAAGCCATGAAACACCCCTCGCGCAACGTGCTCGGCGGTCCTTTGGCCGATTGCAGCAAACGCCCCATGACCGGTTTTTTCCGCGACGGTTGTTGCAACACAAGCGACGACGATCGCGGCTCTCACACCGTTTGCACGGTGATGACCGCTGAGTTTTTGATGTTCTCCAAAGCCCGCGGCAACGACCTTTCCACCCCCGTCCCCGAGTTCAACTTCGTCGGCCTCAAACCCGGCGACCGCTGGTGCTTATGCGCCGCTCGCTGGAAAGAAGCCCTCGACGCCGGCCGCGCCCCCCTTGTCGTGCTCACCGCCACACACGAACGCGCGCTCGAGATCATCAAACTCGAAGATCTCAAGCGCCACGCGATCGACATGAACTAGTTCCGCCATTCAGAAGTTTGGCCCGGGTTCCACTTCTTCGTGCGGAACTAGCCGCGCGCAAGCGCGGGGGGTGTGGGGCGGAGCCCCACGAGACAAAAGATAGTGCCGGCGTGTGCGAAGCGCGCCGCGTCAGCGGCGCCAAAAGTCCGGCAGGACTTTTGACACGCGGCACTAGGCGGCGGGCTCGGTTTTCAACAGCTCTTCCGCGATCTGCACCGCGTTGAGCGCCGCACCTTTTCGAAGGTTGTCCGCCACGATCCACATATTGATCGCGCCCTTCACAGCCAAGTCGTTGCGTACACGCCCAACGTACACAGCGTCGGTGCCCGCCACGTGAATCGGCTGCGGATGATTGCCCGGTGCGTACGCAGAACTCACAAGCACCACCCCCGGCGCGTGCTCCAACAAACGCTTTGCTTCTTCGGCAAACATCGGCCTCGCGAACTGCACGTGAACCGACTCGCTGTGGCTCGTGATCACCGGCACGCGCACCGTTGTCGGCGACACACCCATGTTCGCATCGCCCATGATCTTGCGCGTTTCGTTCACCATTTTCAGTTCTTCTTCGGAATAGTCGTCGGGCCCCGGCTTCCAGTCCATCAGCAAATTCCCCACAATTTGCCCCGGAAACACCTTCACCGTTGCGCCTTTGCCCGCGCCCACTTCCGTCGTTTGCGCGATCAATTCCTCCATTGCGGCGTGCCCTTTTCCGCTTGTCGCCTGGTACGTCGACACCACAACGTGCGTGATTTTCGCCGCGTCGTGCAGCGGCTTCAGCGCCACCACCATCTGGATCGTCGAGCAATTGGGGTTGGCAATGATGCCGCGCGGCCTGTGTTTCGCCGCTGCCATGTTCACCTCGGGCACCACCAGCGGCACCTCCGGGTCCATCCGCCACGCGCTTGAATTGTCGATCACCACCGCGCCTTTCGACGCGGCCACCGGACCGATCTCCCGCGACGCCGCCGCGCCCGCGCTGAACAGCGCAAACCGCACGCCCTCAAACGCCTCGGGGCTCACCGGCTGAACTTCAATCTCCCCACCTCGAAACGGAATGCGCCTTCCCGCCGAGCGCGGCGACGCCAACGCCCTCACCTCGGTGGCCGGAAAGTTCCTCTGCTCCAGGGTCCGCAGCATTTCCCGCCCGACAACCCCGGTGGCTCCCACAACGGCAACAACGCAGCTCATGATGCTTTCGTTAGCGCGAGGGCGGCGGGGTAGGCAACAAATGCATTCGCGTCAGCGGGCTGCACCGGGTGCACCGGCGGCCTCCCGGGCAAAACTGTTTCGTTTCTTTTTGGGCTGCCGCGGGTCTTGCCGGGCAACAGGCAACGCCCCGCAACGACCCCACACGTCCCCGGATCCCCTCGCTGAAGCGCCGCGCCAAGACCTGGCGCGCGGTCGCTAATGAAGCGTGTGCCACGTTCCGTTGTGTTCGACCTTGGGCACTTCGGGGTCGCGTGGGACGTGGATCGCGGCGTCGTTGCCGCGGCCGGCCGCTGCGCGGCCGGCCGCGGCAACGACGGGCGAACCACGCACCACTTTGGGAGCCGATTCAGCGCGTTTGCGGCGCGGTCGGGCGGCGGCTGCCGCCGCCGCCCGACCGCGCCGCAAACGCACCACCGCTTTCACCGCGCCGACGATCGCAAGCACCAGCGCCGCGAGCGTGATCAACACCGGCAAAAAAGCGTACCGGCGAGCGCGGCTCTCGCGCCATTTCGCTTCGAGCGCGGCGAGCGATGACTCATCCACGGCGCGCGCAAGTGCCGATTCAAACGGTACACCTTCTTTCAGGCGGCGCGCCAACATCGGGAGCGACGCTTCGCCCGCGCGCGTGTGCGACGACGCGACGAAACGCACGAGATCCGCGGCTTCGTGGCGATGCGGGCCGTACTCGGCTTGTGTACTCACGATCTCGGCGAGCGACGATGCGCGCCCCAAAAGGCCGATTTCGATCATCGCGCGCGTTCGCGTGGCGGCTCCGCTCGCTGTGAATGTGGCAAATCCCTCGTGAAACCAAGCCGGCGCGCGCTGCCCTGTGGCTTCGTCGAGCGCCAGGTGCGCGAGCGCGTGGGCAAGCGATTGAGACAGCGTTGCAGGGGGTGCGCCCGGCGGCGGTACCGCGCTGAGCACGACCAAACCGTGTTCTGAAAACGCGGCGCAGGCGGTGCCGGCGGATACGTCTCCGGGCGAAAGATGGGCCATCTCGGCCGGCACCGCCGTGACGCGAACAAGCACGTTTCGAAGTACGGGCGCGCCCAAGCGGCGCTCCAACTCCGTGCGTACACTTTGAGCTGTGTCGAACAGTTCGCCGATGCGCTCGCGCGCCGACGGGTGGTACGAAAAGGCGATCCCGTCGTGTTCCACTTCGATGTACTCGGGCGGAACGGGTGGAAGCGCCGCTTTGGCCGAAGCGTGAGGTGCATCGGTTGGGCGCGCGCCGTCCGGCGGAACCGAGCCGGCGGCCGATTGAGCGAAAGCCGCTTGCTGGGGGTTGAGTTGCTGCAAGGCGGCTACGACTCCCGCAAGGATGTACCGCCCAGCGCGGCGTACGAAGTAGCCGCGCCGCGCGCCGTACGAAGTAGGCGCGCGCTCCCCGGCTGCGGCGTACACATCGCGCTGTTTCATGGGCTCACTCGACCTTGCAAGCGGAGCCCGCCGCCGTCGTTTTGGGTTTGCGAAACCGCAAAAACAATCACGCCGGCGGCCACAACAACGCCCACGCCGGCCCACGTCCAAGGTGATGTCCAAAACGACTTGGGCTCGTCTTTTTTCGGCGCAACGGGGCCGACTGGACCTGATTTGGTGGGCGATTTTGCGGGCGACTTGGAAGCGATTGCCGCAAGCAATACGGGCACTTCGGTCCACTTGGGGCGGGGGGCGGCGTTCGGCTGAGGTTCGAGTGACGCGGTGAGTTCAATGGGCAAAAATGCGCCTGTCGCAACGTTGAGTACACGTGCAACGGGCTTGTTGTCGCGGGTGGAAACGGCAATGACGAACGCCGCCCCCAAGTCGGCGCCGAGCGATTGAAGGAGGCGGCGCGACGCGGTTTCGTTGGCGGATGCGGCGATCGCGGCGCGAAGGTCGGCGATTTCGGTGAGCTTGGGCGGGGCGTTGGGAGCGGGTGCGTCGCCGGCGAGCACGCGAGCGGTGGCGTCGTCGATGCGCGGTCTGTGGGCTTCGTCGGTGTACACTTCGCGAGCGAGGGCGCGCGCGGCTGCGGCGGAATCGGGCGAAGTGGCCACGACAAGCGAGCCTTGCGGGGCGGCGGCCGGTGCCGTGGATGCGGCGGCCGGTGCCGTGGATGCGGCAGCCGGCGCGGTGGAGGAAGCTGCGGGCGCACCGGGCGGTGTTGCGCTGGAAGCCGGCGGAACCGACGGCGTAGGTGTGGGCGTGGGCGTGGACGGCGAAGCGCTCGGCGCAGGGGCGCTTGAAGCGGCGGCCGGCGCGGTGGGGGTCGCGGGGGCGGGCTCATCGGCAAAAGAAGGGCTCGCGGCGCTGAAAACAGCGGCAATCGTGAGCAAAGCAATCGAAGTGGTCCGACGAATCACCACTTGCTGACGGTACGAAGCTCGCGAACCCCCGTCAAATGCGAGCCACGCCGAAACATTCACGGCGGCCTCCTGGGTAACTTCCCCCAGAGCGACGGCTGACGCGTCACGCCAAGACCTGGAGCCTGGATGCCTGTGACGTCTCTTCACCACCGGGAGGACACGGAGGGACACGGAGGATTTCGGTTTGTCGGGCTGCTATGGGTACACATCATCCGCGATCCCAACCTGACAGCGGATCGGTTAGGTGGTGCGAGACGATTGCAGTCTGAAATACAAAAAACTCCTTGGATCTCCGTGATCTCCGTGCCTCCTAGGTAACTTCCCTTTAGCGGAACGTTCTGCAAGGCACGGATCCAGTCTTGTCGAGACGTTTGGGACACCCTTGCCCGTCGCCAAGCGGAAAAGCGAACAGCGTGGCGCGTCGGGTTCTCCAGATGGAGTTCTGTGGCGAGCGCAGCCACGACGAAAACGAGAGACCGGCGAGACCGGTGGATGGCGACGTGATGGACATCTCAAGTCGCCGGACCTCCCAGAACGGGCTCTTTTCTGCTGCATCGACAACTCAACCGCAACGAGTTACTCGCCGTTCGAATGAGGCGCATGCGCCGCTGGGGAACTCCGCGTTGAATACGACGTGTCAGGTGAGTGGGCATTCAGGTCGTTGCGGGGGGCGGCTGAAGTTACCTCCCGGTCGTTGCGAGGCGAGCGGGGCTTCGTGATTCCGTGAATTTGGGGGTGCCTAATTCTGTTGAATTTTCTCAAAGTTTCCGCCTATTCTGTGATGTTGGGCTTTTTTTGCCCAGCGCTCGAAAGGACGAAACGGTCATGCTGTTTGATGCTGTGTCCAAGCTTCCCTCGGTTCGCCGGCTCCTCACAGGTTGCATGGCTCTTGCGGCGGGTGTTTTCGCGTTGGAGGGAACGGCATCGGCCCAAACGGCGACCGTGACGCTCAACGCCACGGGTTCTACCCCTCACACGTTTTTTGCGGCCACACCGCAACAGTCCACGGTTCAACTCGGGTCGTGGTTTAGCCCTACCCTTCCAACAACAGTGACGTTGACGGTAGGTGTACCCAAGAATGTTCAGACTCGACTGTTGTCGCTCACTGCGATTGGAACGTGCGCCAATGTTCCGGCAGAGAGCCAGTCGGTTGAGCACACGGTTATTATCAACGGCACAACGCTCGATCTACCCTTGCAGGTAACACAAAATTGGCTTTCGGCGACGTGCAATACCGATCCTCAACTGCGCATTCACCAGTGCGGAAGTGGTTGTGGACCTCAAAATCTCTTTGGAACGCCGGCCTCGGGCACGGTGGATATCGGGGGTGGGTACGTTGTTCAGGTGACTGTTCTTTCAACGGCGGGCGATTTTCGTCAGGCCGGTCAGGGTCAAATTCTAACCACTCAACTGCTGCTCCAAGAAGCGGACAGCGACGGTGACGGTATTCCCGACAACGCGGATGTTTGTCCGGGTGGGGATGATACTGTGGATCTGGATGGTGACGGGGCACCCGATGATTGCGACGCCTGCCCGGACGACCCTGACAATGACGTGGACGGCGATGGGGTTTGCGGTGACGTGGACAACTGTCCCGAGGTGGCCAATTCTAACCAGTCTGACAGCAACAATAACGGTCTTGGAGACGCCTGCGATTGTGTGACTGTCAACCAGTGTGTGACCATTCGCCGGGGAGAATTGGGCGCTGTTGAAGACACATTCCTTTCGGGTGATTCTCCCAATTGGGCGCCCGGAACAGAGATGTCTCTATGGGTAGGTCTCTCAGGCGGCGGAAACGAAAATCGGGCGTTGTTCCGGTTTGACCTGACATCCATTCCTGAAACCGCAACAGTCACCTCCGCTCAGTTGACACTGGCAGTGGCGTGGAATGAAGCGGCCACCGGTTCGGCCATTCATGAAGTGCTTGGTCCCTGGAGCGAGGCGAGCACACGCTTGTCAAACTTCACAGCGCCGGTAGACCCGCTCGCAGCGGCCAACCTTCCCGCGGGGTTTGGCCTGAGAAGCGTCGATCTGACGGAGTTGGTTTCTACCTGGGTCAACTTCCCGGCGACCAACTACGGCATTCAACTGCGCGACGGGCTGCCCACAAGGCACCTTGTGTACAGCAGCGAAGCGTCGCTGGGTAATCGGCCGCGGCTGGGTGTTTGTTATAGCGTTTGTCAGTGAGCGATCCCCCACCTACCTACCCTGCGCGGCCGGGGTATGGGGCGAATCCCCACGGAAACAAGAAACTAGTTTTGAGCCTGTGACATCGACTCAATTGGTACGTGGATCCTGGCTCGCGTGTGTTCGAGCGCAAAAGGGTTTTCGACCAGGGTAAATAGCGAAGCAAAGGCCGCCCGCAACCCGGCGCTGGGGATCCAACGATCCACCAAGAAGCCGCAGCATGTCGCGATGTGCGATGCCGGCCCGTTGAACTCGAAACACGCAAAGAACCCCCTCGGAAAACGCCACGGCAGCAGCGGCGCCGGGGGCTTGCACCCCTCCGGTACCTGCCGGAAAACCCGGAGATCGCGCGGTGCGGCGCCCCGCCAACCCCACGGTTGGGCGATGCCGCCAAACTGCCAAGGCCCACTGGGAGGCGCCGCCGCCAGGAGTTGCGCCATCACCTGGCCAATCTCGTGCAAGTCGTCAAACGACTTCGTCCTGAGCGCCCACCCCCACATCGGTCCCAAACGGGCGATCTGCGGCCGCGGATCAAGACCTTCGGGGAACACGCGTGGATCGACAATCGCTTTCCACGCCGGGCATTCATTGCCACTTCCCATTCGATCGCTCGGGTCGCGCCGAAAAGCCCGAGGGGAGCGACCAAACAGGCGAGAAAACGAGCGTGAAAACGCCTCCAGTGAGCGGTAGCCTGCGCGACTGGCAATCTGCGAAACAATCGACTTTGGATCTCGGGCCAACTCATGTGCAGCCCGCTCCATTCGCAGCCTTCGGATATAGCGCAGCGGCGGCTCACCCACGACCTCTGCAAACATGTGGGCAAAATGAAAGCTATCGTAGCCGGCCAAGGTGGCAATTGCGCCGAGATCCCAGTCGCGATCGAGATCTTCCACCAGACGTTGCTGTACCTCCGCAATCGTTCGCCACGCGAGGGGAGCGACGGTAAGGTCGGTCTGTGTTCGGTCTTCAAACTTGGCCTGAGACTTCACCATCGGCGCTGAAACCTCCGCGCACTTGACCGCTCTTGCGAAACCGACCGCGAGGTCGGATGCACTTGACCGTTCTTGCGGCGCTCCAGGCTATATCAGCATGGGCCATGTTATCCACCCCACGCAGAGACATCGCCGTTTAGGAGGCAATGGGATGGTTTACCAAACTTATTTCTGGTCCGGGGTCGCGCTGATTGCGGGGCTGTCACTTTGCGGTTGCGACGGCTCGTCACCGGTTGGCGAAACGGGTGGTTCCGCGGGCTCCACTGCCCAAGGTGGGTCAGGGGGTGCAGGCGGTCAGACGGAGCCTGACCCGCTTGCATACCTCAACGCAAAAGCGGGCACGTACGAAGGGTCTTGGAGTTTGTCCGGTCTGGATGCCGATGGTCAAACCGCCCTTGTTTACCAATGGACCGACATCGCCTTGGCAAACCAACCCACCGTTGAATCTACCCGGGCCTACCTTCATGTGGAGGACACTCTCACCTTCACGTTTGGATTCATGGGGACGCAAAAACAAAACTGGCTGGAGGGCGTGCTCCTTCATCCCGACGGAACGTTTGGAAACCAATTTGTCGAGCAAGATGGGGTGGTGACCCTCCTTGTGGAGGTAGAGCCAAACCACTTTGAGTATCAAACCTCTCTCTCGATGTACGATCTTGCCTTGGTGGAAGGGCTGACCAAAGACAACCTCATTGAGGGTCACCACACGATAACCAAGGTGATCACCTACCCGAACGGAGTTGAAACGCATACAATCACGCGCGAAACCCATGTGGAATATGCCGATTCAACAAATGCGACTGTCATTCAGAATTTCGAAAGTCTGACAGGTGAGCACAAGAAAACAATGTGAGCTGGGGGCGTAGCGTTGGGACGCTGCACACAGACAGTGTCTGTCTTCCCCGGCACGTAGCCTTTGAGTGTTGCACCCGCCAAACGCTATCGAAAACCTGACTATCGCTATTGGGTAGGTTTTCCCGCTCCGCGAAACGCCCAAACTGCCAGTCCAATAAATGCCACTGTCGCTATCCACGCCGGGGCGCCGGCACCGGTCACACCGGGAGTCAGCGAACCTGACTTCCAGTCCACATCCATCAGGGCACCGCGCATCACCGTGCCTGCAAAAAAGCTCCACCCAAAGAGTAGGCCGGCGGACATCCATCCATTGCGCTCGCGATGCCAGAGGGCGGCGGCAGCGGCGATTACCGCGGCTGTCAGGGTCACGTTGGCAGGGGACGCAGCGGGCTCCAACACCAAGACGGAGCCGGCGGCGGCGGCACCAAACACAACGGCAACGGCCGCTGGTGTACCCTTGGCACGGGCGACGAAGGTGATGGGTAGACCGGCGTAAAGAAGGCCGTCTCGCACGGCAACGGCAATGGCGCGCAACAAGCCAATGGCGAGCGATGTGCCGGGAATGTGAACGCTCACGCGAGCCCAACCGAAGGCGGTGCTGGCGAGCATGACGGCGGCGATGACCCCCGCGGCGGCCCCCATTCCAATCGCAACGCCGCGAACCGCACGGGCGGTGTCGGTTTTGGAAGCTGGTGAACTGGCCCCGTCGGCGCGTTTCGCGGCTTTTTGGCGCTCCATTTCCGAGGCATCCGCCTCCGGATCCCAGCGAACGCCGGCTCGACCGAGGGCCAGGTCAATGACAACCGCTTGAAGCACCACGATCGCCAGGGGATTGGACTGAAACAAGAGCGCGATCATCTGCGCGACCGCAGAAAGACCGACGAGCCACGCAGCACCGGTCCCGAGTTCGGCAAGGGGTGAGCGAACGGCACCGGCGGGGCGCGAGGCGGTCATGCGCGAACCTTAGCGCGAACTTGGAACGGGCATGAACGGCGTGATTACAAACGTGTTCTCCAATAACCGGGGCGACGTTTATCGTGGGCAACTGCGTACACCGTCAGAGCTTCGCCGTAGACAGAAAACAAGATGGTGTACGGGAAGCGGGAAACGATGGCATACCGGACCTTCGACGACCGACGCCACAATGGATAAGAGTTTGGTGCGCTGAGAATGCAGGCAATTTCTGCTTCTACGGCAGTCTGAAATCGTTGCCCGCGACCTGGATAGTCGTCCTCATAGTACATGACGGCGGCGACATATTCGTCGTCCGCTTCGGGGTGAAATTCAACGCGCATGCGCGGCGAGTTGTTATCGCTTTGTTTTTTGAGCGCGCTTGCTGCGACGCTGAGCCAGAGCACGCCCCGCTTTCGCGAACACTTCTGCCGCCGGAATTGTTTTTACGGCCCCCGACTCCACCTCGGCAACCCGCCGCGCAATCTCCCGCTCCCACGCGTCGCCGTGCTCATCGCGGTGATCTCCGCCTGCCGCACCTGAACCCGGAACTGTTGCCAAGCGACCCATGGGATAAAAAATAGACCGAAATCAGGCGGTAGTCCTCTTTTTTTTCAAAGGTGAGCCAACTTCCGGCCGCTTCGTGCGTTTCCGAAAGTGGGCCGCCCCGCGGTGCTAAGCTCGCCAATCGCTCGTTGAAACGCGGTGAAGACGTGACGCGAACCTTCGCAAAAGTGCAGACGCGATCAAACGAACCTTCGGACCTGGGTGCGCCGCGCGCGCCGGCTATGTGTACACAAAAGTCAGCAGGCCACACTGCGTGCGCAGCAACGGGCCGCGTTGTGTACGCAACAACGAGCCGCGTTGCGTACACCGCGCTGCTTGCGCTGGGGGTGGCGAGCTGCGGTGGTGCGCCCGCTCCGGCGGCGGCTCCAGCGGCGTCGGCGAGCACCAAGCCGGCGGCGTCGGCAAGCGGCAAGGCCGACGCGAAAAAAGCCAAATCGATGGATCCGCCGGGCGTCGCTTCCATGGTGGCCGGCTCGTGGTTGGTGCCGGAGCTAATGCCCGAAAAAGGCGTGTTTTTGCGCGAAGACGGGCACAAAAAAATGCTCGTCGATCGGATGCGGGTGATTGCTTACGAAGACGGTTCGATCGAGCGCGCCCAGGAATTGATGCCCACGGCGTACGCATCGGGAATGGCGCTTCCCTCGCGGCTCGGTGGGGGATTTCTTTTTCACTCTTCGAACGGTGGGTCGACGCACCTGTGGCGCGCATCGAGTTGGCTCGGGCACATGGAGCCGCTGGCGCAAATCAGCCCTGGAGCCGAAGAGATCGTTGTGGGGTTTGACCGGTTGTATCTGCGATTGCCGTCCAATCGGCTGAGCGCGATCGATCCAAACACCGGAGAGATATTGGCACTCGGGCCTCTGCCTCCCGCGGTGAGCTACGGGTCGCTCGCATTTGCCGATGGATGGCGCGCGGTGGTGGACACCGATTTGCGCGGACCGCTTGTGACGTTTGACGCGGGAACCACGTGGCGACCGCTCAACCTTTTGGAGCGTGCGACAACGATCACCGCCATTACGGGCGATCCAACGGTGTTTGTTCCAAGTGGAAGGTACGTGGTCGATGCGTCGGGGATTGTGCGGTTTACGCCAAACGCGCCGCGTGTACACACGACAGACCGAGACAAAGACAACGATGTAAAGCTCGCCGCCCCACCGGGACCGCTTGGAAAAAAGCCGCTTCGCGCCGCCTTGGAGGACGGATTCCCCGAAGAAGGGCGCTCGGCGATCGTGGCGCGCGGGGGTGCACTCGCGCGCGTGTCGCTGCGCGATGGGTCGGTGATGCGCGTGGTGACCGATGCGTACCGCGATCGAGAAGCAAGTTGCCACGCGGTGAGGCTCGAAAAAGGCTGGGGGTTCATCTGCGGTGAACACGAAGGCCGAACAAGCGTGCTCGCGTTCGTGCCTCCATTTTCGGTGAAAGAGGTGTGGCAATTCGACAAGCCGCGTTACGTGGCAGCGAGTGGAAACGGAGCGCTTGTCGCGCGCGGCGCGTGCTCGGATGAACCGGGCGCGGCTCAGCCCGGCGGTCGCGCTTATTGCATTCGCGGGGTGGATGGCTCGACAAAGCAGGTGCGGGTCACGGGTGACTTGGGTGTTGAACGGGTGATCGCGCTGGCCGATGGCCGCGTGGTGGTGCTTGTGCCTCCGCGGCGTGAGTCGGGAGGTCAGATCACGGTGCTTCGAGGCACGGCCGTGGAGTCAAACGCGGCGTTGAAACTGCCGGCAAAACCGGCCGATGGCGCGCGAGTCGCAAAACGCGGCATGTGGCTCGACGGGTTTGAAGAGCGTGAGCCGGGTGTTGTGGGCGGCTGGGTTGAATCGGGCGGCGCGACCGTAGGTGTACGCATTGCGCTCAACGGTGACGTGACGGTCGGCGAAATGCGCGCCGATTCAAACGGCGTGGTGGTGTCGGGCCGGTTTGGCATTTCGATCGCCGACGACGGTGAGGCCGCGGAGTCGAGCGACGGCGGGATGACGTGGAATGCGTTTGAGTTGCCGGACCACGAGATCGAAAGCCCTTCGCGAACGCGGGCGTGCGGGCCGGCCGGTTGTGCGATCGCCAATTGGCTTCGCGTTGGGTGGGGGAAAACGCTGCTCGAAGACGACTTTGCGATCGCGAAGTCGCCGAGTTTGTCGCACGTGCCCATGCGAACAGCATCCACGGTGACGGTGGCCTGTGAGCTGCTCGGCTCGGTGACGCCGCCGCTTCCGCCCAAGCCGGCGCCCAAGACAACAGCCGCGACGCAGCCGACACCGCCGCGATATCCGTACGGCTACGGGTACGGGCACGGCTACGGCTATTACCGGGCCCAGCCTCAGTGGGCGAACTTTCGAAACACCGCGGCGCCGGCGCTCGGCAAAGACGAAGTGGGCGTGGATACAGGCACGTACGGCGACTATGCGGCGCAACTTCGGAGCTACGCGTGGGGGAAAAAAGGCTCGGATTGGACGAAGGTGGGCAAGTGGCTCGTGCGGTTCGACGATCGCTACGATGCGGGCGGCGGCGTGCGGGCGAGCGCCGTGACCACGTCACCTTGGGGCGATGAAACCAGCGCGATGAGCGGCGTGGGGGGAATGACGTACGGAATGCTCGGCTGGACTTCGTTCACCGATCCGTCGGGCCGCGCAACGTTGGGTCAGGCGTGCAATGGGCCGTGTGCGCTCTATTCGCTTGTTGAAGGGCAATCGCCGCTCGCGCTGCGCGATGCGTCGGGCAAACCGGGAAACTTCACGCGGCTCATCACGCCGCCCGGCGGCACGTCGGGGGCCGCGGTGCGCGTGGGAGAAAGTTGGTTTTTCCTAACGCAGGGGAACAGCTACGACGCCATTGCCTTGTGGCGTGCCGACTTGGGAGTGGTGCGGCAATTGGGGACGTACTTCAGACCGGTGCGACGGTATTCAGCACCGGAAGTGCCCCGTCTTGTGCGTCGCGCCACCGGGACGGGCCTTGGATTGTTGGTAACGCAACCGCGCGGACCCGGCGAAGCGTCGAGCACCTGGTTCGTGTTGCCGGTGGACCCGACCACCGGAGCCATCGAAGACCCTGTGTATTTGGGTCGGCGCGATCTCGAAGGGAAAATGCCGGAGCGATGCCAATCAGGTCAAAACGGTTGGCTGGTGGAAACCGCGCTTGAAGTGACGCCTGCGGTGAGCATTGACTCTGCGTACGCAGCGCTCGACGGCATTGAGTGGCGCCTGCGCATGGATCCGGGCTCGGTTTGCGTGGAGGGCATTGCGGCGCGCGTGGAGGGCGTTGTGGTGTCGCAAAAGAAATTGGTTGGGCGGCCGAAAGAGGTGTTGTCCAACAAGGTGCCGCTTGCCGCAACGGAGCGAAGCACGGGAACGCGATGGGTGCTGCAATGCGGCAACGAGGTCGAATCGCAGGCCAAAGGCGCTGTTCCGCCGGCGGCGGTTGGGCGCCTCGTGAGCGAAGACGATCCCGACTGAAACCGGCGCCGAAGAATCCGCGCGGCGATCGCACGCTTTGCCGGGCAGAACGCGCTCGAAAGTAAACGAGTGGACGAAAGGCCGTGCGATCTCGCCCGCGATCGCGGCGAACACTTTGCGGCACAGCCGATGCTCCCTTTTTGAGCATGGACCCCACCAGCCCTTCTATTCCGCCTGCCGACGCGCAACCACTCCGCCGTCCGTTCTGTGTGGTGGCCGCGATCGACATGTCTGAAGCCAGTTCGCGCGTTCTTCGACGCGCGATGCTGATTGCGAACGCCACGCCCGGCTCCGATGTACACGTGGCGCTCGTGGTCGATCCGCCTGCGGTGGGTTTGGCCCCCGAGGCAGTTCTCACGGTGGAAACATCGTCCGACTCGTTGCCGCAGCTCACTGATTTCGTAAACGGTGAAGCCAAAGCGTTGGCCGAGCGAATCGGTACGCTTCAAATCGGAAAGATCACGGCGCACTTGCTCACGGGTGCTCCGGCCCGCGAGATTGTGTGGCTTGCCGCCCACGTTGAAGCCGATTTGATTGTGCTCGGAACACACGGTCGAACCGGCGTGCGGCGGGCGCTTCTCGGCTCGGTCGCAGAGCGCGTGGTTCGCACGGCCGGCTGCCCGGTGTTCGTGGATCGCTCCAAAAAGCACGACCCTGCGGCGCACGCACCCGAGGTGGAGCCCATGTGCCCCGCGTGTGCGGAGCGTCGACAAGCGACCGGCGGCAAAGAACTGTGGTGCGCCCACCATCAGGAGCACCACGTGCACGGGCACATCTACGCGGGGCCGCGCGTGCCCACGGGCGCAAACAGCAGCCCGTTTTCCTTTCAAGACTGACTATTTCCAAATCAAGCGTACGAAAATCGAAACGCTGTGAAGCTCGGGAGAGCCTGGAAAACGTAGCGTTTCAGAGCATTCCTCGTTTGAGCGTTTGGCGGCCGTGGGTGATTGGAACGGGCCTGACACCGGTCTCGCCGGTCTCACGTTTTCGTCCGGGCTGCGGTGGCCACAGAACTCCATGTGGAGGAACCTGAAACGCCACGCTGTTCGCAATTCCGCTTGGCAGCGGGCAACGACCGCCGCGACGTCACGACAAGACCTGAAACCGTCCTTCGCAAAACCGCCTGGGTGTAATCGCTTGATTTGGGACTATTCAGTCCACGGGACGGTGGCCTCGCCCATCGTTCGATAGTTTTGCTCGACGTACTCCATGAGTTCGAGCCACCAGCTCTCATCCTGAGCACCGTCGGCGCGAGCGCTGTCGGTGAAGAATGTGCCGCGGATGCACTCGGCTTTGCCGTTTTGATCGACGCGGCATCGACCGTCGACGTACACAAGAATCGCCTTGGGCAAGCGGCTCTCAGCGCCGTCGATCGGGTTATTCATCCAGTTGCGCAAAAACACGATCGCCGCGCCGAGATCTTCAGGCGTTTGGCCGTATCCGTGCAGCATGTAGATGACTGGGTAACGGCGGCTCTTTTGTTTGGCGTTTGCGTAACCGGGCGGCAGCGTGATGCCAACCGGACCGCGCCGACCAAAACTTGACTCAAATACAAATTCACAATTGCCGCCGATCTCGCACTCGGGAGCATCGGGATCGGGATCGCTGTTGGACTCTTCAACGTATTGCCGAAGCTCCGGGTCGGGCCAACGTGAGCCGATGAAGTAGAGCGCCGTCTGCAAACGCGAAGCGATCTCGGGAACGCTTCCGACGTGTTGACCGCTGCCATTTTCAAAGTCGGCTTCCGTGGGTTCTGTGTGGCCGTAGCGCTGAAAAATAATGCCTTGAAGATCTTGGTACACAATGCGCGACGGCACAAATTCAAGCGGTTTTGAAGGGTCAAGCCCAGGCGCCGTAACGAAGTCTGTCAGGTACGAAACATGACGGCCGCGCGCTCTAAACGTGCCCGCGAGGTGCTGCGCATCAACCGCAAAGTTGAAAAGATCGCGCGTGCCGCCGTCGGTCCACACGTCCACGCGACGGAGCGCTTCGTCGTTGAGATCGCCGCCCGGCACGTTGTCTGCCCATTGCCGAACAATCGAGTGCGCATCGCGGTTCCAAAAGTTTTTGAGGCCGCGCGTTGCGGTGAACTCGCCGTCGCCCTCCCCCACGTCGTAGCCGTCGCCGGGTTGTTGCCATCCACCGGCAGGTTGCTGAGCCGTGTTGGGTACACCGTCGATGCCGTCGTCGGCGAAAGGTTCACCGGGCGTGTAGCGGTGATCGTTTTCGGTGCCGGTGGGGTTGTATTGCGGATCGTAATCGTCGCCGGCCGGGTCTTCGTTGACGCCGACCATGTACCCCGGCTCTTGTGTACTCGGGATTCCGTCGGCGCCGAAGTCATCCCAGTGTTCGTGCCCGGCCCGCAAAATGGGCTCCATTTCGTCGCGAACGCCGTTGCCGTTGTAGTCAACGGCAAGCCCCAATTCGAGCGGGTAGTTGTTGCCGTCCGGGATCCACGTGTTGGCCCACGGCGTCAGTTCTTTGTTTTGGGGCGAGCCGTCGCACACCGTGATCACGGGGAACGTGCCGTCCGGGTTGTACTCGTCGTCGAAGTAGTTCGTGAGCGTGAGCGTGTTGGCGCACCGTTCAATCGGGCACTCGTTTGCAAGCTGCTCTTGCTTTTCTTTGTCGGGCCCATCGAGCGGATCAACGGTGACCGCGCATTCGCCGTTGGGATGATCACCCACAACGCTCTTGTCGTCGGGGCGTACACCTGCGGGAAGATTCTCCGCGCCGGGAGTGAGATTGTCGCTGTTGGGGTTGCCGAACATGAGCGCGAGATCGCGGAAGATCTGCACGTAATCGCGACGCGAGAAGCTGCCTCCGTTGCCGGCTTTTGGATATTCGTACCACCACGAATTAAACGTGGACGCGTGCTCGTACGTGTTGACGGGTGTTGGCAAGAGTACACATCGACCGTCGGCGCCGTTCACCGCGCCGAGACACGTTTCATCGGCTTTGCAGGCCGCCGATGTGGTGCACGGCGTTGCCGTCAGTTGAATGTCAGCGAGCGTTGTTCCGGGAGCGATGGGCCTGAACCCCGCGAGGTGATTGTTTTCGATGTGGTGCAGGAGCCACGTCCAATCGACAGGGCCGCCGAGCGGAGCGAGAACGTCGAATCGGTTGTGATGGCGCATGCCGAACATGGCGGAGCCGCCGCCGCCCATCGAGACGCCGATGACAGCGCGGTGCGTGAGCTTGCGATCAAACGATTGTGTACCCGCGTCGGTGCGCACCACCGCCTGGTACGTTCCAAAGCGCGGAACTTTGAACGTGACGGCCCACTGATCGCCCACTTTTTCAACGCGCGGATCGGCCACGGGCACCGTGCGGGGCGCAGCGAACGCCGGGCCTGTGTACACAACTTCCAGATGACGCCACCGCGCCTTCTCGGGCAAGAGCACCGGATTGATCGGAATCGACACCGGAAGCTCGCGCGAAAGTTTGAGGGTTGTCGGACCAAACGTGACCGCGGGACCAAGCGCAACGTAGCCGCTCGGCGTCATGTCCGCGCCGCACGCGAGCGACACATCAAGCGGCGGAATGCTCCACAAAAAACTGTTTTTGTTCGGCTCGTTCGCACGCTCGGGAATGTGAATGGACGCTCCCGCGAGGCCGTCTTTTCCGGTCAACGTTTCACCCTGAGCAAGCCCCGATGCGCTCGCGTTTCCCGAGCAAACAATGGGCTCCGCCGGCAGCGTTTCGATAGCAAGGTCGGCCGTAATGGCCGTGCCGTCGTCCGCGGTGACAGTGGCGGTGACCGTCGACGTGCCCACTTTGGATCCACCTGTGAGCACCAGATCCACCGCCGCTTTGTGCAGCCCGAACGAACCATCGGCGGGTGCGCTCACCACCTCGCCGTCGGACGTTTTAAACGTCACTTTCGTGGGTACACACACGTCGGGATCGAGAATGACTTGGGCCTGGCGAGCCACGCAACCGGCCCCGTCACATTGGGCGAGCGCGATCGCATTCGGCTCAAACCGAAGCTTCATCACGTTGGATGAGGGCGTGTCGCAGAGTTCGCCGGGGCCGAGTTGTTCAACGCCGCCGGTACCGCCGCCACCGCTGCCGCCCGAACCGCCGGTGCCGGTTTCGTTGGAGTCACACGCCGAAAGAAGCGGCGCGAAACAGAGAAGAGAAGCGAGGGTGGCTAAGTTGCGACGGTAAAACATCCCGCGAATGTATCCGCTGAGCGGACGATTCACGAGACTATTGGGGCGGATCGTCGGCCGGGGGATCGCCGCCGCCCGGATCGGTTTCAACCACCTCTCCGCTCACGGCCCCTTCGATCGAAACGTCGACAAAACCGTCGGAAACGGTGCCAATCCAGGAGCCCTCAAGAGTCACGGGCGCGGCCACATCGTCCACGGTGAGCTTGCCGCTGGCGCCGATGTCGATGGTGCCGATCGTGCCGCTGTACGCCGACGCATTCGCGGCGGATTCCCACATGAATCCAAGCGCCGATGTACACATGGCCTTTAAGCAGTCGGCATCACACCCTTCGTAGCCGACCATTGAAACACTCAGCTCGGCGCACGCCGCGTGCGTTGACAAAAGGTCTGCCATGGCCACAGGAGCGCCGATTTCAAGCTCGGCCCCGGTGCGGCACGCCGCGGCAACAAAGCGGCTCGGCAGCCAAAAAAGTGTACCGCTCAGAAAAACGTTGTCGTTTGGCGCGCTTTTCCACGAAACAATGTGCGCGTCAGGCGCTCCGGCCGCGTCGGCGTTTAAGCCGCCGATGGAGTCCATTAAAAAGAGGGCTTTGCCGGGCGCATCATCGATCGCCTGCAAACGGCCTTGGAGCGCGGGCGTGTCGGCGGCGAGACCGGCATTGATCCAAGTGTACATTTGTTCGGCGAGCGGTTTTGAGAGCGCCGCGAAGTGAGCGTCGGCGACTTCATCCCACGCAAGGTCGTAACGCGCGGTTGCAAACGCCTGCGGATCGGGAGCGAAAAGCTCCATGACGCCGAGGAGCGCCGCGGCCTCACTTTGCATGGGCGGAGTGAACCCGTCGCTGAACTCGGCGACAGCGTTTTCAACCACGCCGCTCGACTTTTGCCACTGCGACGACGTGATGAGGCTGATGTTGAGATTTGTTTGATCGAGCGCGGCCGGAACATCCACCACGTGCACTTTGATCTTGGTGCTGGTGCCCGCGTTGATGTTGTACGCATCGGCGCAACCCCACGCGTAGTGACCGGCGCGCACCGCAACCGCCAATTTGGGGCCCACCGGAACGCTTTGAACAACGGGATTTTCAGGCGCGGGGGCCACGGCCACCAACGCACCGTTCGGCTCACCGGGAAGCTGATCTGCAAGCTCAGCGCACGAAGCGCCGGCGATCACGCTTCCTACCCATTCCGTCACGGGGCGCGATCCTCCGTACGAAGGAACCACTTCCACCACGCCGATGCCTTGTTTGCTCACGTTCACAGTGATTTCGGCCAACGGGCCGTTTTTGATCCAAGCGCGAACGGAGAACATCGACGGCGCGTTGGGCGCGTGCAGGTTCACCACCGCTCGCCCGTCGTTGTCGGCAAAAAGGTGAGATGCGTCGAGCGATGCGTCGCCGGGAGCGTTGAGCAACGCAAAGTACATTTCGTACGGTTTCGCCGGCGAAGTGAGAACCGTCAGCTCGCGAAATTCACCCGGTGCGAGATCGATTGTGGAAGCACCGTCAAACTTGATGACCGCGTCGATCGTTTCGGGATCGACGTTGTCGGCCTCACCGCCGCCCCCGGATGTGTACTCAAGTTCGGCTGCGGAGCAACCGAACCAGGCGAGCGAGCCCAGAAGGGCCCCCGCCCATAAAAAAGCAAAGCGCATAATAGATGCGTGGATGCTAGCGCTGCTCTGAGTGGGAGGCGAGGTTTAGGCAGATCTTTCCGGCAAACGGGACTGTGCTCGGATTGGCGCACGGGCGCTTTGTAACCGCCCCGCCGTCACGGCAAGCGCGACACGTTGCAGAAACGAAGCTCTTTTGCGTTGCTCGGGGGGATTGGCGGGGCGAGACGTTGATTTACTTCATGTACACTTTGGCGGCGGCGATGCCGGCCCCGCCGGTGACGCGCAACACGATCTTGGCGGGTGCGGCGAGCGGGAGCGGATATTTCCAGCAGCCGGCGGCCTTGCCACCGAGCGTGGCGGTGGGACCGGTTCCTTGATCTTGCGCAAGCGTGCTGGGCGGCATGGGCGGGATTTGACCCTGAATCATGATGTCGAGTTCAGTCACGCCGCCGAGGCTCGCGCCGACAATGGTGTAGCACTTGCCGGGTTGCAGGTTGATCGGCTGCTCAAGCACCTGACCCTGCTGGAACTGGCCGGCAAACGCGGTGCCTTCGGCCTGCGCTCCGGGCGCCTCTTGTTGAGCAAGCCCGGTGAGAATTAAGTCGGCACCCATGGCCGCCGCGGGAGCCATTGGAGTGGCTTGGCCACCGGTTGCCGCGGGCGTGGTGCCTGCGGGCGGCGCGGTTTGAGCCGGCGGCACGGTGTTCGTTGCCGTCGGGTATTGGCCGGGCGGATATTGGCCGGGCGGATATTGACCCGCGGTGTTGCCACCGGGCGGATATTGACCGGGCGGGTATTGGCCGGGGTTGCCGTATTGATTTTGCTGCGACGGATCTTGGGGCGGCGGGTTCGAGTCGCCGCAGGCGAGCGGCAGCAGGCTCAACAGGGCCGCGGGGACAAGGACGGACACGCGCATGGGAAGGCTCCTTGAAGTGGGAAAGTCGTTCTTCTGGACGATCGCCGCATCGCGGGCGGCTCACTGTCGAACCGTCGAACGGCTTCGCGGATGCGTTCTTACACGAAACGTACCCGGGGCAGGGACGCTAAAAGTGGGGGCAGGTGGCCGAAGTGGAGGGGGCTTGAGTGCGGCGGACCGGCCGCTACCGCGGCCGGTCCGCCGCACTCAAGCCCCAAGCCTCGGCGTGGATGCCGGAACGAGGCCGACTGTTGGGCGCCATGACTTGGGCCGGATGGCCGTGAGACAGATGCGCCCAGAAAAGCGAAAACAGAGGGATTGGGGCGAATTTAGGCGGAGGGCGAGGCGGTTGTGTCGGCGAGGAGTTTTTGAAGCTCTCCCGATTCAAACATTTCGGCGAGGATGTCGCTCCCGCCGATGAATTTTCCGCCGACGTAAACCTGCGGAATGGTTGGCCATTGTGAGTATTCTTTAATGCCTTCGCGGAGCGCTGCGTCGGCGAGGACGTTTACGTCTTTGAACGTGACGCCGCATTTTTTGAGGATGTCGACGGCGCGCGCCGAAAAGCCGCATTGAGGGAAGTTTTTGGACCCCTTCATGAAGAGGACCACTTTGTTTTGCTCGACGGTTTCGCGGATGGTTTGTGCGATGTCAGCCATGGTGTTTTCTCGTTCAGTGGGGACGGGTGGGCCCCGCGGGGAACCCATCGCCGAATAAGCGTCCGCTGTTAGCACAACCCGGCCGCGCGCGCCGCGAGGGTGACAACTTGGTCGAACATCGCGGGGGTTAAGCGGCCGGTTTGCGTGTTTTGTTGGCTGACGTGGTAGCTCGCAAAGAGGTGCGCGGTGGTTTTGGGGCGCGTGGGATGGGGGAGCGTTGCGTACACACCGTGACCGAAGTCTGGAATGCGTACACCCGAGAGGGCGGCGACGGCGTCGTAAGCGATTTTACCGAGGGCGAGAAACGTGGACGCCTTTGGGAAAAGGGCTATTTCGCGCGATAGAAAATGTGTACACGCCGCAAGCTCGTCGCGCGTGGGGTGGTTGTCGGGCGGAGCGCAGCGGCATGCGAGCGTGATGAAAACGCCGCGCAGAGTGAGGCCGTCGTTGGCGTGATCGCTGTTTGGCTGCGATGCGAGTTTGGCGCGGTGGAGGGCTGCGTAGAGGAAGTCGCCGGAGCGATCGCCCGTGAAAACGCGGCCTGTTCGATTGGCGCCGTGCGCTCCGGGGGCGAGGCCGACGATGATGAGCGACGCGTTGGGATCGCCGAATCCAGGCACGGGTTTGCCCCAATACGTTTGGTCGCGGTAGGCGCGGCGCTTTTCGCGGGCGACTTGTGTACACCAAGCAACGAGGCGATCACATTGTGTACACTCGGTGATCTCGGTGCGCAGCAGGGCCAGCTTTTTCACCCGTTCCAACCCTGGGATGTGAAGCCGCGATCTTCGGAAACGATCATGCCGGAGACGATTTGATCGAGGATCACGTCGAAGCGGGTTTTGTTGAATCCGGCGCCGCTCGCGAGCCAATCGTGATGACCGTCGGGGCCGGTGAAGTGACCGACAGCGTCGAGGTGATCGGCTTTGCCGCACCAAATGAGATCGCCCCAGACCTGCGAAACAAGGGGAACCACGCCGTCGCTGGATCCGGGGGGCGGGAGTTCACCGAGGAGGCCTTTGATTTGGCGCTCGGAGGAGCCGTCGCTGGGTGCGCATGGGTACCGTTCGTCGAGGCGGGCAGTGAGTGTACACAACGCGGCAAAGATGGCGGTGGAGGCTGCGGCCCACGGGCTGCGGATCGCGAGCCAACTGCGCGGCGTGGGCGCGGGTGCGTACGTGGCAACGGACTGGTAGCGCACGTGATCGCGGTCGCGGACGCCAGCTTGAAAAAGGTCCATCGCTTCGGGGCTGAGTTGCACCATGGCGCCTTGATCGTCGCGAAGTTCTTTGAGCCACGCGCGTAGATCGCGGCTCGCAGCTTCGTCGAGAACGCGAATGAGTTTGTCGATGGTGCTTTCTAAAAATCGAAGCTCCATGTCGCCGAACGTGACGCGACCAAATGCGGCAACGAGCGCGGATGCGGTGGCCATGGGCAAAGCGCCGAGTTTGAGGACGGCAACGGTGAGTGCCGAGAGCGCGTAGAGAACGCGTTGACCGCTGACCGTGGCGAAAAACGCGGCGAGCGGAGTGCCAAAGTGAGGCGTGTTGAGGGTGGTGACGGAACAGAGGCGCGGAATAAAACGGAGGAGATCGGGGTCGTCGGAGAGATGCGTGGAAGGCGATGCAACGATGCGCGCGTCAAGCCCGCCTGTGGAATGCCCGACGATGTGAATGGGGCCGCCGTCTTGTGTACACGAAGCGCGAATGAGCGTGGCGAGTTTTGCGCCGCGGCGCCGAATGGACGCGGTGGGATGAACCTCGCAGACGAACACAAGGGCTTCGCGGCCGCGGGACGCAAACCGTTCGATCAATCCGCGCCGCATGTGGCCGAAATAGTCGAGCGATGCGAGTTCGGCGAAACCGAACATTCCGGGCGATAGATAAATGCGGGTGGGCGGCACGCGGCGGAGTGTAGAACAACCACCGCATATCGCATCGCGGGGTTAGGATGCGCGCGTGGACGGCAATCTAAGCCAGGAAATTGAACAGGCGGTGCACACCGCGCTCGCGGCATCGGGTGTTGGGGGAAAGGTGTCGCTTGTTGGCCGAACGATGTCGCTGCGCGTGGGAACGAGCGCGCCGGTGGAAGTGGATGTTCTGTATTTGATCGATCAGTGGCCGCTGTTGCCTGAAGATCTGCGTCAACGAAAAGCGTCGGATCTGGCAACGCGGCTCACCGAAGCGTTGCGAAGAGCGGAAGCGGGTCAGGCTCCACCAACGCAGGCTTCGGTGGCTCCGCCCGCTCCGGGGGCAATGCGACCTTCGGTAAGGCCCATGGGTACACCTGCGCCGGGAGGGCGAAAGCCGATTGCATTGCCCATCGGCGGCGCGGCGGTGGTTGTTTTGTGCGCGCTCGTGGTGTGGCTTTACGTGAAGCCCGACAAGTCGCCGCCGCCGCCCGTAAACACCAATGCAACAACGCCGGCGATCGCTCCCAAAGGTGAAACCGACGATGAGCGGCGAGCGCGCGTGTGTGAAGTGGCGCGAAAACGCGTTCTTGAAACGGGAACGCTGACGCAGCTCGACGCGGAAGTGTGGCTGACGGAGTTGTGGCTCGCGACGTCCAAGGCGAAAGACGATCCGGCGCGCGCCAAAGGCCTCGCAGATCTAATTGCCGAAGGGCGGCTCACGGCTGCGGCGGACGCGGATCTCGCGGCGATCGCAACGGCAAAGGTTGAAATCGTGGGCGAAGAAAGCGCCCCGGGTGGTGCATGGAAAGCCATGCACGTGCGCTTTCGCGGTGGGTACACAAGCGCATTTTTCGACGCAGCGGGGCGCGAAAAAATGCTGCGCGTGGCGGCCAAGATCGCCGACGTGACCGGCGCAGAAGTGGGTGCGCTTTACGGTCGATGCGCGCATCTGCGTTATCACGACGTGAGCGCGTGGTTTCGAGGGGCGTCGCCGCAACTCGCCGCGAGTGCGCTGCTGTATTCAACAGGTTTCTTCTCGGAGCGACGGTTAACGAACCGCGATGTGTCGTCGCCCGTCACATCGGCGGATCTGACGGCGGCGGTCGCAGCGGCGGCCAAGTTCGACAAAGCGAAGATTGAATCGGCGGTGCGTGACGCGGGCGGAACGTTTGCTCCGGGAACCGGCGACGCGCCGACAACGATCATGTTTCCGTTGTTTGGGCCGACGCGCGCCGAACGCACCTGCAAAGAGCTGGCGGAGCTGGCGAAGATCGACCCTGCGTCACCGCGGTAGCCAATCTCGGCTTATTGGTGCCTGCCATTGTTGCTGACTGGCATTCACCTCACTGAAGCAACGGGGAGATGGAGGGTATACCGGCGCGCTCCAACGCGATCGGGCAAGACAACTCCGGATCGGCGGAGAGAAAAAAGCAAAGGTGACACAGGCTCTGCGCGAGTACATCGCCCGTCGAGAGCAGGCGGAGATCGTCGAGCTGTTCGGCACGATCGAGATTGACCCGACCTACGATTGCAGGAAGCAGCAATTCACCCGATTGCAGCCTCGACGACTCTCGACGTGGATCATTCAGGGCACTTGGACTCCATCGCCTTGACGATGGCATCGCCCTTGGAGGTGCCGAGCTTCTTCGACGCTTCCTTCCACGTGTCGTCGGTATAGCCATGCTCCTTGAGGACGGCCGCCTTGTCTGTTGCGAGGCGGTCGGGATCTTCGGCCCCGAGTCCGAGGCAGCCAAGCTTGGTCGCCGCAGCCACATAGTTGTCTTCGGGGTTCTGAGGGACGGCGGCGGGCTTGTCCCCGTTCTTGCCGGGCTCGGCCACAGCCTTGGCGCTGCTGGTCGGCTTGGGGGCTTCGCCGGAGCCGGAGCTGCCGCACCCGGCGAGGAAAAAGAGGAGCGCGGCCAACCCGAGGAGATATGTACTCATGTCACTTTCCTTTCAGAGCCGCGCTGAGGTCGTCACCCCCGAAGGCGCGCTCGATCGTCAGCTTGTCGTCGTGGACAGGCATCCAGAGGCGCTTGACGCGCAGGCCCTCGGACCAGATGTCCACGGTGTAGTCTCCCTCCGGCAGGCCATCGATCTCGAAATGCCCATCTTCGTCCGTGCGGGCGAAATAGGGGTGCGGGACGGCCCAGCGGAACGCGCGCTCCCAAGCGTGCGGCGCGCACCGGAACTCGTAGAGGCCGGGGTCGCCGATGTCGAAAAGGAGGTTCGGCATCCGGGAGGGGTGAGCCCTATTGTCCTTCACCTCGGACTTGAAGTACACCTGCCAGCTGTGGAGGATCGGGTCTTTGTTCTCCAGTTCCAGCTTGGTCCCCTCTTTCCAGCCGAAGATCTCGATGCGCGGCAGGATGAACGCGCCCTGGGCATACGTGAGCGCCGGCTTCGGCTCCAGCTTCTTGCCCTCAAGGACGCCGTTCACGACGATCAACGAGTCCTTGAGCCCTTTGTTCTTTCCGATGTTGAGCCCCTCCCAGATCCGCGGATCTTTGCCCGCGACATTGTGGTCGCTCGTAACGTCCTTCATCACGGGCTTGGGGACGGTGCCATCGAACGTAAGCCGTCCGGTGAGCTTCGCCGCGAACTTCACCTCCTTTTCTCGGTACGCGGCCCACGCCGTACGAGGGGCAAAGATGCGCGTGAGGGTGTAGCCGCCGGCCGCCGCAGCGGCCGCGCGGAGGAAGTCTCTGCGGTTTGGAGCCGATCTGTCTGTAATTCGCATAGGGGGCACAATAGTGTCCGCGACAGACCATTGGACTGTGACAAGGCGTCGCGTGACCACATGCCGCACAGGAAGCTCCTCGCCGCCGGGACACCTCCCCACGAGCAAGGCCGCGGAAAGAATTGCGTTCCCACCCCACCATGTATGGCCGGCGCCCGTACAGCGCGCCGCCGCTGCCGCGAGACTTTGCCGTGCGCACCTGTCGTCATGGGGCGCACCTGCGCCGGCGACGCGCCCCGCTCCATGATCTCAGATACTTATCGGCACGCCACGAAACGTGCATGAAATGGATGATGTCAACTCGCGAGGGCGGGCCACAAGAAGCTTGACTCCCTCGCTCTACACGAACGATGCTGGCACACTCGGGGATTCATTTCGGAGCGAGAAGACAACATGGAATCGACCCTTCCTTCCACGAGCATCGAGTTCGACGCGAACGGCGACGTCGTCCACGGCAGCGCGGCGGCGATCGCCGGCTTCGTCAAGCAGAACGGCCTCACGGAGCTGATCTTCCACACGCACGGCTTCAACAACAGCAGGGACGGCGCGCTGCGCATCGCGGGCGACTACTTCGGCGCGATGAAGGGCGTGCTCACCGCCCACGCACCGCACAAGACCGGCGTCGGCTACTGCGCGGTCATCTGGCCATCCGAGGCCTTGGTGGTCCAGTTCGGACAGATCGCCGTGCGGGCGGAAACCGTCGGGTCCAGGGGGCTCGCGCGCGTCGTGAACGAGGTCCGACGCCTCGCCGCGGACTCTGCTCTGAAGATCCACCTCTCGGGGCACAGCCTCGGCGCCCGCCTGTCGTCGTACGCGCTCCTGGGCCTGGACGCGCCGGTCCGCTCGCTGTTCCTGATCCAGGGAGCCCTCTCCGCCTGGTCGTTCGCTTTCGACGTCGTCGAGGTAAACCCGGTCAACTCGGGCGTCACGTTCGTCGGCAAGTTAGTCGGCCTCAAGAACGACCTCCGAGGCGCGCTCGCCGCGGTCCGGGATCGGGCGGAGTTCATCGGCGCGACCGAGAGCCGGTCGGATGGAGATCTCTGGGGGTATGCCGCGGCCGCCGTCGGCCCCGGTGTGGTGATCGACCTGCTCTCGAACGCCCTCGGCCTGCCCCTGAGCGCACAGTCGATCCCGAAGGCGGAGGAGCTGCTCGGCATCATCGCTCCGCCGATCTCGACGAAGGCGGAGGCCATCCCGCTCGGCCTCGTCGGCCTCATGGAGGGGAAGTTCCAGCACTTGCAGACGGAGGTGGACGCCGTCGATCCGGGCGTCCGCTACACCGGGCTGCGGGACCGGTTCGGCAGCTTCAACTTCAACGGTCGGATCTCGGGGCACAACGACTTCCGCCGGGCGGACGTCGCGTGGGCGCACCTCACGACGGCCGCGATCGTCTCGTAGGACCGGGTGCACGTGCGCGTTGCACGGCAAGCACTCCGCGTGAGATCCAACGCAATCCTGGACCGCATGACCGGTGATATGCCGTGCCAACGCACGCGCATTCTCTCACTTCCAACAACGTCCCTCTACCGGTTGTGCATGTGACCCAAATTCACCCCTATCGGTCGTACGCGCTCGGCTCCGCGCCTCGGCGCGTTCGCCGGCACCTCCGCTCCGCAGGCTCAGCCCCGATCCTCCGCTTGGCATCGACCGCATCGTGCGAGTCGCACGATGCGGCTTTTTTCGACTGGCTTCCAGGTGTCCGTCGTCGGACGGTTACGGGGCGAAATGCCGCGGCGCGTGTCCGTGGGAAGCCGCTTGACATTCAAGGAAACAGGGCGTCTCCTGAAGCGTTTGCGATCATCTCGGTCACGGAGGAACCTATGGGCATCGATACCAGCAAGGGCACAGAGATCTTCATCTACGTCGGTAACAAGGATCTGAACGTGCAAGTGGATTCGCTCGACTTCAAACGCCGAATCGACGGCAAGGATCCAGACCCGTTGACCCCGAATCCCATCGAGCATGTGCGCCGGGAACTCCACATGAGCGATATTAGCTGGTACGAGCACACAGGGCGCGTCTCCCTGGGCGCTTGGCGCGGCACGGTGCCCCTCTTCGCCCGCTTCGCGGAGGTGGCGCCTTCGACGGGAAATCTTGGGGACAATAACGTCGATAACTTCCTTGAGGCTTCGCTGGATCACGGGTCCCGCAATGACGCCCATATCAGCTGGGGCTTCTATAACGGCAGCGTCGACGAGACCCACCAGCTTTGGCTCTATATCAACAACAAGGAGGAGCAATGGATGGAGCGCCTCTTCGACGCCGAGCCGAAGCTCCTCAAAGAGCCGCTCTCGATCATGGCGCTGCCCGGATCACACGACGCAGGCATGTTCACGGGGATCGACAGCGACGAAGCGGCCCGGAATCTGGTGGATAGCTTGATCAGTCGCTTTGCTACGAAG
Organism: Polyangiaceae bacterium; assembly: GCA_016712345.1. Taxonomy (GTDB): domain Bacteria; phylum Myxococcota_A; class Polyangia; order Polyangiales; family Polyangiaceae; genus JADJRH01. The sequence continues at coordinate 2,873,185 of JADJRH010000001.1, read as the reverse complement.
AACGCGCTGGAGATGGCGCTGGTCGCCGCCTGGGCGCTCGGCCCGGTCACCCCCGCGGCCACGGCGCTCGCCGGGCTCCTCGCCGGCGCGATCTTCGCCCTCAGAGGCACCAGCCTGGCGCGTCGTGCCCTCCTGAACCTCGCCTACACCCAGAAGGATGACATCTATCGGCAGCTCCGTCTCGGTGTGCGCTTCTTCGACTTCCGCCCCGGCTACACCGTCTCCGGTTTTCGATGGGACCAACAGCTTCGGCACCAGCACGGCTTCGTTCCGGGCTACGAACTCTATCAGTTCATCTACGCGGTTGTGGATTTTCTCAACCGTTGCCCCAAAGAGATCGTCGTCGTCAACTTCAAGTATTCCGGCTTTCTCGACAATGACATGAAGCCGCCGCACTCCGAGGTCGACGGGATGGTCGACTCGATCGTCAACCGCGAACTCGCACACGTGGGAATCGTCAGGGGCGGTATCGACGATCTCCACACGCCTATCGGTGACTTGCTCAAGCAGAACAAGCGGCTCATCGTGCTGTGGGACTCGACCAATATCGCCGGCTCTTACTCCGACGACGCCTACGCCACCGTCGATTCAGCGAAGATCGTGGGCGCCCTCGGGAATCTCATCGGCGCGGTCAGCGCCACCGACCGCGTGGCCGTGTTCGAGCTGCAAGGCACGCGGACGGCCACGACGGCAGCTCAGGTGCGCAGCGCCCTGAGCTTCAGCAACGCCTCCAATCCGCTGCTCTCGACCAAGGCGAGGTTCGATAGGGAGACGTACCCCTACGTCCTCCAGAACGCCCCCCGGGTCCCGAAGACCGCGCTCGTGGTCCTCCTCAATGATTTCGTCGACTGCGCGATGCGTGATTACGCGGCAGCGATCACTCGCCGGCGCCTCGGCTCATAACGGGAGCCGGCGCCCGCGGTGTACGGCTTGTGCGGGGGGAGCCGCCTACTAAACAGTCTCTGTCACATCCCGTGAGACACTCACCGTATTCTTGCCCGAAGCCACAACTTGACCTTCTCGCATGCGAACCGCGGAAAAAAATGGCTTGGTGTTGGGGTGCCACCGTTCGGTGCTCCGACCGTGGCAGGCGACTGTGCGAGGTCGCTAAACACCAGCATGAATACGCGTGCTCCGGCGGTTGGAATGGGTAACCCCACATGCCGTCCAACCTCGCCATTGATGACGGCTTGCTTGAGGAGGCACTCCGGTGACACGGGCTCTGCGCGAGTACATCGCGCGTCGAGAGCAGGCGAAGATCGTCGAGATTTTCGGCACGATCGATATTGACCCGACCTACGATTACAAGAAGCAGCGGCGCCGACGATGATCCGCGTGAACGAGCCTGCCAAATGACGACTCCTTCGATACGAGCATGTGTATCACTTCTTCCTGCTCTCGAAGGGATTGAACCACCGAACGCCGAGCCCCTGGTAGTCTTTGACATTCCGAGTAACGACCAACAAATCGTGTTCGATCGCGGTGGCGGCAATAAGTAGATCCTCAATGACCTCACGAGGTTTGTGGTGCTGGAGGCGCGCCCAGCGACGGCAGATCGCGCCCGTCAGTGGGAGGACCGACAATGTGGAGCCAACCGAGTCGAGCCAGGTTTCGATCTCGTTGGCCTTGGACGCGTCCGTCTCTCGCGTCAGTTCGATGCCGCGCTGAATCTCCGCGAGCGTCACCGCCGAGAGAAAGAGCGCCTCGGCCGGAACCGATTCGAGCCACGCAACAACGGCACCGTGAGGCTTCGAGCGTCGGAGTTCAGAAACCACGTTTGTATCGAGCAGAAACATCGTCGTCAGCGCAAACGAATGCTGGGTCGTTGGTTCATGCGCTCCCTGGGAGGCACCAGCTCATTGCTTCGCCCGGTTGCCGAGAGCAGCAGATCCTTGAGCGTAGGTGAAGCCGCTTTCTGTCGAGCATTCCACTCCTCAACGGATACCAGGACGGCAAGGGGAACACCGCGGCGTGTTACCGTCTGCGGACCGTCCTCAATGCTGGCACGCAACAACTCACTGAAGCGAGCTTTTGCTTCCTGCACCTGCCAGGCGTTCGGTGGTGCAGACTCAATCTGGTCAGCCATATGGTCAGCTTACCCGCCAGCGAGTTTGATGTCAACCGTGTTCCCTTCTACACCATCAAAAGAAAGGATTTCTGCCTTCGTCAACCCGAGGTCCAGCCCACGCCGTGGCGACAATTAGAATCAATGGCTTTCGGGCTGTAGCTGAGCAACAATGGGAGCCATCCACGGGCGCTCCTGCGCATACTGGCGCGCCATCACCCCCGACGTTGCGCGAAGAACAAGCTCAGCAGGACGATCCTCAACGGAGTTATCGTAGAGGTAAAGTCGGTCGACCCGTTTCGCGACAGCCGCGCAGTTGGCTATCGAGCGGGCCCATCGGTCAAGAATCTTCCGAATAGGCACTTCATGACCGCCCTGAAGCATACGTCGCGCAACTCGTGCTGCGTTAATCTCTGGGCTGTCGGTGACGGTTGTTTTTCCGGCACCATTTGGCCCGGCGACGATTAGAAGACGAGGCCGGGCCAGTCCCTTCAGGGTCACGAATGGGTACTTTCCTGAGGTTCGAGGTTCAATTGGTGCTCACGTGCAAATCGCTCGGCTTCCTGAAGACGCGCGGCAATCCAAGCGTCGGAAAGAACCTTGCGCTGACGGCGCGAGATCGCACGCCTCACGCATCACAACGGCAAGTTCCTCGTCGGTAGGTTCTGTATCAGGCGCCATGAGATCGCGGGCGGTCATTACGTGTCTCCAAGTCCAGATGCGGAGTGTAACGTTATCACAAGCGCTTTTCGTACGCAATAGCGCCTAGCTTCGGCAAACCGGCGGCCGAGCTTTCCAACGTGAGAGGAAAGCCCGCGCGAGGCTCTTGACTCGTGAGCGCCATTGCGACGACCGTTCCCGAGCGGTCATTGAAGACATCCTCGCTGAGAACGAGAACCGGGTCAGCAAGCGAAGGATCACTTGTAAGGGAGGTCATGCTCCCGCAGCCATGTGCGGGCGATCTCGGCGAACGCGTCGTCTCGGAAGCGGTACCAAGCTTGTTCGATCCCGAGTATCCTGATTGCCCCTTGGAAGCGACCGAATGCGCCGCTGCCTCTCAGGCTATTGCCAAGCATCGCACCGGATTCGCCACGGATGGTAGAAGCGAACGCTTCCATGATGTTCCACTCATGGATATCAAACTTCGAAGGCAGTCGAAGCCAATCCTCGGAATTGTAGACTTCACGAGCCTGTTGGACGAGTTCAATCTGCCACGGGGGCAGGCCCTCAGGAGCTTCCTCTGATTCGATAAACGCCAGCTCATCAGGGCCAAGGACTCGCACTTCGCCCGTCGCGCGATTGACGTGCGCCTGCGATTCATCCCACAGGGACTGTAGCGCCTCAACCACACTCTTCAGCGAAATGACCGCACTCATGGTGTTCCTCTGCTGCCTTCTGTGTACACATCATCAACCATAACTGTATTCTACATTCTCCGCCTGCGGTCAACGCGTCACCGACTCTTCTCTTCATGCACATCAGTAACGTCGAAAACCCAACACGCCCCCGCGCCGACCGGGCTTGTTCAACCCGCGCTTTCACGCCGACCTGAATCGCGATGGTGAAGATGGGTAGGTTTTGCAGGCGTCAGCGATGAAATGCTCATTGTTAGGCAGCAGCCCCGAGCCGCTTCATCAACGGGCCCCACTCGGAAGGCTGCGGCGACAGCCTGAGGCGGGCAAGCCAGCCCTGCGCATCAAGGGGATCGATTTGGCCGTACAGATCGAAGGCGCTCCGCAGAATGCTGGCGAAGATGTCAGGATGCGACTCGGCGTCGTGGATCAAGCGTCCGTACAGCTCGACCTTCAGCTCCCAGGGAACCGGACCGGAGGCCCTAAGGACAGCACGGGTGATGTGCCGGTCTGTGAGTCGACGCGTGACTTCGCGCCATGCCTCGTCCACCCTCGTCCCGTCCTCGAACCAGTCGCACCACAGCCAATAGGCGACCGGGCGGCCGAGCGCTTCATCCGAGGACCCCAGGCGATCGCGCAGTAGGCTCCAAAACCTATCTCGCACGTCGGCGGACCAGTGGGGGTACTCATGGCCCCCGTACATCAGCCACCCGTAGCCGGGCAGATCATCGTAGATCAACCAGAAGGCCTCAACCTTCGTGAGCGCGTTGCACTCTGCACCCCAAAGCTCGTCGCAGAGTTCATGAGGAAGATCCTCGGCCGCATCGGGTGGCTCGTCCGCGCCACGGTCTGTCATGGCGCACCGGATCTCAACAGGCCATCGATCTCCTCCTGGGCCGGATCTTCGCGCCGGAGTTGACCTGACCTCGCGAGATTTTTCAGTGCCGTGATGGTCATTCAACTCTCCCAAGAGAACGTGATGCTTGCCGGTCAGTACTTTCGTTAGGAAAGGATTCCTGCTTTTTCTCCGCGCGTCGAACTCCACAGTGGTGTACAGAGTCGGATTAATGCGCCGCCCGAGGCGTTCTTCCACCGGGCCGAGTGTACGAAAAAGATCCTCCAGCATCAACATATTGGAGACGACGAGAAGGTCAACGTCGCTGTCGGCCTTGTCTGTTTCTTTGGCCACCGACCGGAAAAGGACCGCCACATCAATATCTCTCCCTGAATCATTCACCGTGGGTCTGCCAGCGCACCTTTTTATTCCTCCGCGAAATGATGTCCATCATACGGCTTGTGCACCTCCACCCAAAAGGCAATTGGAAGGTGGCCAAAGCCCTCCTCCAGCCAACAACCACTCTACCCACTACCCACCGAAACTCTGTCCGAACAGGCCAAAGAAAAAGAAACGCCACCTGACTGGCAAGGGATACAAGCCGAACATGACGCTGTCCTGTGGTCCTCGAAAAGCGGTGCTCATCACTCCATGGACAGACGCCGCGCGGGCCAGCGACCTGAGGCCCAGGCCCCGAACAGCTCGATCGTCTGCGCGTTCTCGGCCACGTTCTGCAAGAAGCTGGTGCGGTGCCGGGATTTGGAGATGCTCGCCGCCCGCTCGTTCAGGCGCGTGTACGCCGCCCTGAGCGCCGCGATCGCACCCTCGGCGTCGCCCGTGGCCTCGAGGCCCTTGACATACACCAGGCGTACCAGCGACTCCCCCTCCTCGATCGTCCCGAGCGCATCAAGCCGCTCCATGGCCCGCCGTGCTTCATCAAGGGCCTTCTCGGGTTGGCCGGCCCGCAGGAGCACCTGTGCCAGCACGGCGCGCGCCTGCGGCTCGAGCACCGGGGCCACCTGCGAAAAGTCCACGCCGCGGCGTGCCTCGGCCTCCGCCCTGGCAAGATCGCCTGTGCGGAGCAGGGCTCGGGCGAGGTACAGATGGGCGCACCCCTCCATCCGGCGGTCGCCCATAGCAGCGAACGAGGTGATGGATTGTTCGAGCAGGCTTTTTGCTTCGTCCATGGCCCCGAGGCAAAGCAGGCTCAATCCGAGGTTCTGTTTTGCGACCCCGGCGATCTGGACGAGCCCCATGCGCTCGCTCTCAACCAGCGCCCGGCGCAGGTGCTCGACGGCGTCCGCGCAAGCGCCCAGCTCATTTTCATCCGATGCCAGGTTGGATCGCTGAAGGCAGGCCATCCGCAAGTTCCCCGCGCGCTCGAAGCATTGTGCCGCCCTGGTCTGCTTCTCGACGGCGGCGGCGGTGTCTCCGGTGAACGTCGCCAGCAGGCCGCGCACGGCCCAGATCTGGCCGATGACCCCAGGATTGTCTTCGAAACGGTCCGCGACCATCTCGACCTTGGCCACGAGGGATAGGGCCCGATCGTAAGCGCCGATGAACAGCAGCCGTCTTGCAGTGCCGGCCATGGCCGCCACCTGGGGCCCCGTGGCGATCTCGGCCAACCACCGCATCTCGAGCGTGTCACAAAGCGTGCCCAGGCGCTCATGGTGGCCGAGCTGCTGGGATACATCGCTCAGCAGGGCCACCACGGTGTACCACCGCTCGCTCCCGGCGGGCAGGCTGTCCAAGGCGGCCAGAGCCCAACGCTCGGCAGGGTCGATCTCCCCGCGCCAGCGATGTGCGTCGGCGCAGATCGCGGAGACCTCCCCGAGCACCTCCTCCGCGGCCCCGAGCTGGATCGCCCGCTCGGCCCGCTCGATCGCCCCGGTGAAGTCGTTGCCTGCCAGTGCCCGCTCCGCGGCCTCGCGATACCAGCGCACGGCGCGCTCCTTCCCGCCGCCGAGTTCGAAGTGCTGGGCCAGGACCAGCGGATCCGTCTCCCCATTCTGCTCCAACCATCGGGCCGCGAGCGCGTGGCCCAGCTTCCGGTTGTCCCCGGTGAGCATGGCATAGGCCGCCTCCCGCATGAGATCGTGCATGAAGGCATACTCCTGCTCCCCTTTGCGACTCGTCTCGGCGCGCTCGACGATCCACTCCCGCTCTACCAGCTCGGAGAGCCGGGCGTCGATCTCCGCCGCGGTCGTGTCCTTGCCGAGCAGCGCGCGGAGCCCTCCAGGCCAGAACGCTCGCCCAAACACGCTCGCGGCGCGGACCAAGCGGCGCGCCTCGGCGTCGAAGCCGGCGAGCCGCGACTGGACCATGGCCAGCGCCGTCTCGGGCAAATCTCCTTCGAGCCCGGCGCCGCGGGCGCGCACCAGCTCTTCGAGCAAGAAGGGATTGCCGGCAGAGCGCGTCCATATCCCCTCGGCGACCTCAGGCGTCCCCGACGCCCCGAGGAGCTGCGCGCTCAGCCGCTCGCACGCCTTGCGGGACAACCCGCTCAGCCGCATCTGGCTCAATCCCCTCGCCGCCCACAGATCGGGGAACAGGGTCTTGACCTCGGGCCGCGCCAGCGCGAGCACGAACAGCCGGAGCTGTTTCAGGACGCGCAACGAAGCATCGATGTAATCGACCGTGGCGCGGTCGCCCCATTGCAGATCCTCCAGGACGAGAATGACAGGCTGTGCCCGGCACTCGGCTTCGAGAAAGTCCAGCCAGGCCCGGCGCATCTGATCGGCCATCAGCATCTTGTCCTGGCGCGCGGCGCGCAGCTCGATCCACTCCGGTGTGGACGGCGGTTGTTCCGCCTGAAAGCGCGTGCCGATGATCTCGCCCAGGAACTCGGCGACGCGCGCGACGACTGCCGCGCCGACGTGTCGTGCCGCGCGGTCCACGAGCTTCTTCCGCCGCACGGCGATCTCCTCGCCGATCTGGATCTGCGCGGCTTGCCGCACCAGATCTCCGAGCATGCCGAGCGGCGCGCCGGCACGCATCGGGTCGCCGCGCGCGATCCAGATCGTCACCGGCTCGCTGCGCCCGCGCGCCCATTGAAGCAGTTCATGGCGAAGCCTCGACTTGCCCACGCCCGGCTCTCCCGTGAGGAGCACCGCCTGCGCGCTCGACTCGGCCTCCTCCACGAACCCCTGGAGCATCATCATCTCGCGCCCGCGCCCCACGAATGGCACGGCCTTGCCGAGCACTTTGCGGGCCGTCCCGGCCACCGCGCGCTCTCCCTTGAGCGAGAAGCCCTGTTCATTCGGCTCCACCTCGAAGCGCGCGTCCAGGAGGCCGGCGGTCAAGCTGTCGATGCGCACCCTGCCGCGCGAGGCTTCGAGCAGGCCGGCGCCCCGCTCGAGCAGATCCCCGATCGGCGAGCCGAAGCCCTCGCGCCGCCAGCCCATCACGAGCGAGGCCGGGTGCTCCGGGACCAGGGCAATCAGCTCGAGAGCGCAGCGTGCCGCACGGTTGGCGGCGTCCGTGGCCACTTCGGCGTCCGGGAAGACAACCACCAGCGTGCCGTCCACCAGCCAGTTCATATGCCCGCCGTACCGGAGCGCCGCGCCTGCCACGGCGAGGCGCACCTTCTGGCTGGGACCCAGGGTCAACGTCTCCTCAAGGCTGTCCTCCGGGCCCTCACCGTCTTTGATGTCCTTCGCCTCCAAGGCGGGCGCATCCACTGGCGGAGCCTCGATCGAGCCTACGACCAGCACGGAGACCAGCCGATCTTCCTCTCCTGTGAGAGAGAACTCACTGGGTCGGCGGCGGCCACGGAGATCAAGGGCGTCGAGTTCGGCGGCGAGGGCGCCCGCACCCACGGGACGGCCCGCGGGATCCTTGCAGAGCATGCGCTTGACGAGGCCGGCGAGGGCCTCCGGCATGTCGTCCCGTAACTCCGCGACGTCGGGGACCTCTTCGAGCAGGAGCTTGGCGAGGACGGCCATGGGGTGGATGCCGGTGAACGGCGGCTTGCCTGCAAGGCAATGGAACAGGACGCAACCGAGAGAGAAGACATCCGCCCGCACATCGACCTGCCGCCCTTCTCGCACCTGCTCGGGAGCCATGTATTCAGGCGTCCCAAGGATTGCGTTGGAGGCCGTGATCGCGCGCGTCGGGTGGCTCGCCAAGGCGATGCCGAAGTCGATGATCTTGATCTCCTCCAGGCGCTCCCGGACCAGGAACAGGTTGCTCGGTTTCAAATCGCGGTGGACGATGCCCCGCGCGTGGACGCTCGCGAGGGTGCGAGCGACTCGTCGGATCAACGCCACGCTGTCGGCGATGCTCAGTCGCTCATGGGCGAGGTGCTGGGCGAGGTCGCACCCGTCGAGCCACTCCATAACGAGATATGGGCGCGGGTCGTGGCCGTGGGCAATGTAGCGCACGACCGCCGGGTTCTCGATCTCCGAGAGCACGCGCGCTTCGCGGAAGAAGCGCGCCACATCGGCGGTCGAGCGACCCGTGAGGAGCTTGACGGCCACCGGAGCGCCCGTCTCCCGATCGAGGGCACGGTAGACCGTCCCCATGCCGCCGGCGCCGACGGGACATTCAAGGACGAAGCGGCCAACGCCGACGGATTTCATCGTTTCCACCGATGCGCTCATATTGCTCCTCTGATCTCCGGCTCGGCTTCGGCCTCTCCGAGAACCCGAATCGCAAACTGCAAGCATTCAAGGTCCGTTCTCAGACCCGATTCCTCACGTGTCTCGACCTCGTAAATAGTTGCCTCTCTGCTGCGGCTGGCCAACTTGTGTTGCACAGATCCGCTAATCCGCGCGCCATGCTCGCTCGTACACACGCCGCATGCAAGCACAAACATCACTTTTCGCACTCGGCTGTTCTCACCGCATCTGCGTCATCCAAACGCACCACAACCACAATCACCTCATCCCGCCCGCGCATCGCGAGAGGCTGGCTGCATCGTGTTGGGCATCAGCATATCAGGTCATCTTCCACGTTGCGGTGACCCCTTCGTATTCGAATTCCGCCTGTCGAAGTGCCTTCTCCAGCGTCTCATGCCACGTGTCCGTCACGACGTTCCATTCTGCATCGCAACCGAAGAGGTAGACCGTCTCACCGCCACACTCACAGATTGCAAGCCCGGCAACTGGTCCCTGAAGGTTACCTCCAACGATGTGCCCCCAACCTCCTGTTGGGCGTTGGCCTTCATCGAGAACTGACCAACGGAGCACCCGAGCACTTCCGATCACCATAGGCGGTTGATTCATTCTTTCTCTCCACCACCATTGAATAGACCTGCAAAGTCGGCACGCCGCGCCACCAGCTCACTACCAAGCGACGGACGCCGACATGTCGCGCTCGGTTTCTCCGCCAATCCAACGTTGCGGTCTGCTGCAAGCGATGTAACGAAGCCCGAAGGGCGCCCGCACGCGCTTGTCATCTGCAGCGCGGAGTTGGGCTGTCGGGCGCTCAACATTAGGCGAATTTCCCCTTTGAGGCCAGCTCGAACACAGGAGTCACCCAGTTTTCGTCCGAACCTTCGGAGAGCAGCTCTGCCACGTTCCTCACGAGCCCGCCGAAGCGAAATGTCGCTTCATCGACGCGAAGCTCATGGATGAACCCGTCCGTCCAGTTGGTACGTTGCTGATTGGTCGCCCCCGCGAGCCGACGGTCGAGATCTTGCCATGAGACACGCTGCCCGTCGATGCCACCCACGACGAGGCGACTGGGCGAATTGTTGGCAAGATCGCGAATGACCGACGTAATGTAAACCGATAACGTAGAGTTGCTGGCCGCCGCGGTAGCAAGCTGTTGCGCAACGGGGGACAAGAGATCGAAACTGGTGTCGCCGTCGTGCACGACGATTAGACGGTAGCCTCGCGTGCCGATCATCGGCGAAGACTCCCACGCAAACGAGATTCGCATGAGCGGCATCTGACCCACATCGGAGTTCGATGGCGCGTACGGGTGTCGCAGGAGGTATGGCGCCTGGGACGCATGCTCGAACGGCCCGAGAACCGCCCCAACGGAAATGCGCGCGCGGTCGATGAGACGAAGGATTCGAGCGTGATAGGAGTGTAGTAATCGGTAAGCAGCTCGCACATACAAAGGTTCCTGTGCGGCTTGAGCTTGGGGAGGATGGGGAATATCGTTGGGAACGACATTATCGGAGACGACATCATCGTGCGTGGGACGCGGCGGGAGCACATTGACAAGGTCGCGCAACTCCCGTGTTATCTGCGTCCATACTTCGCTCCGATCGCGTACCGATGAGAGCGGTCGACCCCCTCGGGGCAGTGAGGTCCGACTATCAAGCCAGCTACCGGTTAGATCACAAGACTCGAACAGAAGTGGCACGACCCGTGCGGTCCCAGTCTCTGCAGCGATCCGCATCTCCTCCAGGGCGATCCCGTGCGAGTACGAGTTGATTAGTCGAGGCGTAATGACCACCAGGATGATATCCGAGCGTTTGATTTCCGAGACGAGAGAAGCAGCGCTGTCGTATTCGACGCTGCTGCGAACATATAGCAACCCCTCTGTCTTCATCCTTCCGAGCTGCTCGTCAACCTCAGCGGACAAGTGGTTGTCTCCAGGAGCGCACACTATAAAGAGTCGAACCAGCATTGTGGGTCCACCTGATCTATGTCTGCCCGACACGCAATGGACGGTTCCGCGGATCCGATTCAATCCCGCCGTCGCCGATCATCACCGCATCTTCGCCGGCTTGTTCGAGGCAATCAAGCCCGAAATTCGCGTTTTCGCCCGCGTGAAACGCAACGCAGCCGGCCTCGCGCTCGCTTTTGGCACAACGCGCATCCCGGCGGGCCGATCCGATCGGCGGCACGACTCCTTCCATTCAGCGTTGCGCACCGCGCCCCTGAATTTGCAGTTGGGCCGCTTCGGCGCGCTTGGGTTGAATCCTACCTCCTGGCGGCGGGGTTCGTCGTCACCCGTCGAAGCTCCTGCCCGTGCGGATGTGGTCAGGTTGGGCGACGCGCGTTGATTTTCGCGTTGAATCGGGGTTTTCGATTTGATACAACAAGTATCCGACAACTTGGTGTTGTCTCGATCTACCCAAGGAGGCCCACCACGACCGCGGATGTCGTGTCAATCTGAATTTATAAAAAAAAGCGGAGCCGCCCGGTGCTTCGAACCACCGAACGGCTCCTTGACCTGCACCCCGTGACAGCGGAGCGCAAGCCCATGGAAGAGGATAATCTCACTTTGTCCGAAGCCGGAATTTTCGGCGTCGTTGCTCGTTGCAACCGTTCAAAATACCCGGTGAACGACTTCAATTCGTGTTTCACCACCGCTGACCATTGTCAGGGCATGACCGTGAAATCCATCCCCGAGCGACTGCTCAATGTACCTGACAGGCAGGCTCGCGAGTTGGAAAAGCGGAGGCCGTTTATTCGCAACATCGTGCGCAAGAGTGGAGTGCTCGACGCCGATGTGGAGGATGTCAGTCAGATCGCGCTGATTCAGGTGCTGGCGGTTTGGAAACGTCGCCAACGCTTGAACATGGCGCTCGACGCCGACCATCCTCAATTTGGCGGCTTTGTGCACGCCATCGTGAGTCGAGTGGCCATGGCGCACCGCAAACGCAAAGAACGGCGCGAAACGCTTGAAGAGGCAGAATGGTTTGACAACTGCCTTCGCGAGTCGGGCATTGACCCACGCCCAACACCCTTACAAGAATTGCTCGAATTGGAGCAAGAAGAGCGGTTGAGCGCTCTACTCGATGAATTGTCAGAATGGACAGAACCGAGGAGAATGCGCGTTTTCTACGCGCATTTCATCCTGAAGCTACCCATGTCTACCATTGCCGACGCCGAGCACATTCCCATCGGCACGGCGTACACACGCTCCCGCCAAGCCCGCATTGATATTCGTCGAGCGTACGGCCGCGACGCCATCTCGCAGCGCTTCGACAAATTCATCTAACTCCCCCCGAGCGCCGTCTTCCATCTACCCACCACCATTATTTTCTACTTCCTGAATCTACCATTCAGGGTGGTGCGCTCCGCCGGCCGCTCGCCACCGCGCGCTGCGCACTGCTTCAGGTGCGGGTTCCTAACGTTTCGGCGCGAATGAGCCAAATGCAATTGATGGAATGCAAGTGTCCATATAGAATTTCTTGACCTACGGCCTCACCGGCCTTGCTTCCGCGCTTGGGCAACGACTTCATCCCAGCTGAAGCCCGTCGGTCCCTCCACACGCAGGTCGCGCAGACGTTGTTCGAGTTCGGACTTTTGCGCTTCATCAAGGGGAAACGCGGTAGGATCACGACCGAGACTCGCCCAAAGAGTGTCGAGGAGTTCCAGCCGTTCCTCAGCTATAACTTGATGGTCGCATGAGGATGAGCGAAGCGCAAGCACTCACAGGCGCGCTGAGGCGGCGAAGATCTGGCAAATTCGACGCCCAAGCGGCCCGGATAGCATCGGGAAGGTTGGTCCTCGCGCGATAGGACGCCGCCCATCGGGACACCCGTAACCTGAGCGACTGCTCGTGGAGTCGATCGGCGTCGTTCGCGAGCGAATAGCGACGGATCCCGCACCACGGAGGAACACGGAGGAAGCCGGGGGAACTCCAAGCTCCGGCCGAACCGGTCAAAGAAAAAAGAAACGCCACCTGACTGGGTAGAACAACTTCGCCGCCTGACTGCGCGCGATGTCCGCCTGTGTACCCATTGCGGCGGTATGTTTGACAGCCTGCCTCTTGCCCGAGCCCCTCCGTCACCCACCTGACAGGGAAGTACAGTCCACTCCGTGAACCCGCCTGGAACAGGTGAACAGGTCAAGGACGCAGTCTACCCTCGTGTTGAAAAAGAGGCAGTCGATGCGTTTTTCAAACACTCAGATCTACCCACTCGTGCCCACGGACGCGCCTTCGTCTGCGCGCGTCACCGACTCTTTTCTTCTTCCGCCTGGCCGCAGTCTCTCCTGCCACGCCCCCGCCGCTCAGCGTTAGCATCGAAAAACCCAAGACGCCCCCCGCGCCGACCGGGCTTGTTCAACCCACGCTTTCACGCCGACCTGAATCGCCGCGGCGAAGATGGGAAGGTGCTTCAGTGGTCGGCGATGAAATGCCAATTATGGGGCTGCACATTGAACCGGCTGCAAGATCGCACTCTACAGCGCGGCCCAGCTATCGCTGCGGCCACTCCGCGAGCACGTCGTTGCTGTTCACCCTGTAGAAGCGCATACCTCCAAGGTCCGCCACACGCTCGAGGTCGAGATCAGCGAGAATCGGGACGAAGTTCTTGAACACGTCGCCGTGAGTGAGTTCGAAGGCTTCACGCGTGTCGTGCGAAATGCTGAGTCGAGGTGCTGCCCACCCGCCACCATGGATTGCTGCCAACCGCCGCTTGGCCTCCCGTCGGAGAGTGAAGCGAAGCCCCTCCTCGGTCTGTTCGACGTCGACCTCCAAAGGTTCGTGAGTGCGCCATTCCGGTTCGCGCGGATTCCGGAGAAGGTCCAGCGCCTGCTCGGCAATCTGTTCGAATTCTGCTCGAGTGTGAACCTTGTCGAGGCCGGACTGCGCGCCGAAACGGATCGCAACAGCGCCAATGGTTTTCGACGCTGGCAGGCGCTCCGGGGAGAGGGTGGCGCTGAAGGTCCGGATGGCTTCCTGGATCTGCTCAATGCGTGTTCCGTCGGCGGCCACGACATCAATGAAACTGAGAACCCTATTGCCACCAGGCGCAATCTCCACGTGTTCCGGACCCCGGATCCCAACGTGCTCGTCCGCAACCGGTTCGACGACGGGTTGATCCCACGACATGCCCGGCACGGCATCCGGGCCATGCCGGTACAGGAATACATTGATGCCCGTCTTCTTCTTCGCGATCGAGTATACGCGCTGCGCCGTCAGATACATTGGGCGGCCTCCTTCCTGCGAGGCGGCAGTTCCCGGAAGACCCACACATCCTCATCCACCACCGTTCGAGTGGGGATGGGGCTCTCACGAACAAGTGACCGAACGGGCTCGGCACTCGCTAAGGCCTGATCCTCCGGGGACAGCCGTGACCATACAGCATCCATCTTCTCCAAGTGTTCGTCCTCTTCAGGCGATTCTGCTCCGCGATGGATCCATCGAATGCGCACGAGTTCGTTTTCAAGGCATCTATACGTATCGAGCGCCTCAGACATCGTACACCCTCCATGATGACCGCGTTCCCGCAAGAGCGGCCTCGTATTCTTCGAGGGAGCAACGTATCGCCGGTTCGATGAGCGCGTGCGGCGGGCGATCCTCGTTCAGACTCAGAACCTTATCGACCGCGTTCACAGGAAGCGAGAATACCGGATCTCGTCCCTCTCCTCCCAGCGCTTGGGGTTTCCGATGCTTCGGAAGCCCGCGGGGATCGTCCAGCGCAACGGAAAGGCCCTGGCCGGGAGCGACGTGGCCGGAAGCGTCGGGGTAAACATCGAACCGCGGCGGCTCCTCGGGAACTGCACCGAGGACAGAAACCCTCACGCCCAGGGTTCGGGCGGTTCGGCCCAGCACCGGCAGGCGATCTGCTGCTTTCTTCATCGCGCGAAACATAAAACGGTCCATCCGCTTCTCCGTGTATCACAGTTCCGCTCTGGCTGCACGCACAACGGGCGGCCGATGTCACCTCACGATCGGACGGCGCGAGGCGGTTGCAGCGTCGTCGTCAGCGGCACAAGTTGACGGACCCGGAGTCCTCCGCAACACACATAATGCTAGTAATTGAGTCGATGTAGTTGCCGAACGAGCGCATGAGCTGCGGGCGCCGGGAGCGAGTGCGGCGGCCGAAGGACGCCGCACGCTGCGCCGGCGACCGTCAGATCCATGCGCTCGTTCGGCACCATACGTGTCAATTCTGCTCAGCTCCTCCCCTTCTGCCAGTGTGAATGTTCTTTACTCCGATTGTGGTCCCACCGAAGGCGCTGCTTAGCAGTTGGCGTGCAATTAGCTCGGGTTGTGAGCTAGTGCTGTCAGGAACAACACGCTCGGGAGTGTCTTCGCTAGGAGGAACTTCGGTCCTAGGAGCCCGCCGTAGATCAAGAGCTCTGTTCCGCGCAATGCGAAGCAACAGACCCCGAAAGTATCCCCCAGGGAGCTCTACGGACCCGCCGAACTGCTCGTGATTCAATCGCCGGTAGGCATCAATAAAAACGTCCTGCAGAACATCTTCCGCTGCCTCTCGCGACTTTGTTACACGCAAAAGATAAGCCAAAAGGGTACGTGAATAGTTGACGTACAAGAGCTTGAGCGCTTCTGCTGGTTTACCAGCGGCTAAATGCGCGAGAATTTGCTCGGTCTCCGTGGTGGCAAGTTTGTGCTGAGGTTGCGCGTCGGTCGCGCTCGGTGAAGCTGCATTGTGAGGCGACAGGTTATCCGTTGTGGGGGCGGGCGATGAGTCGATATCCTCAATCGCATTCCACTCGAGTTCTTGCACCGTGACATTTAGCGACGGCGCCAAGCGTCCCTCCTGATGGAGACGCGTCAGCTTTTCGAATCCAACCCTGGTTCCGCGGAGCACGATGCGCACGGAACCTTCTTCGACTCGGATCAACGTCAGCCGGGCATCACCAGAAAGCTTCCGAAGGTGTTCGATGAGCGCCTCCAGTGTCCGCCTATCGTAGTCAGAGATGGATCCGGTTACTACGAAGGTCCACTGACCTTCGGGCGCTGAACGCGGATCGCCCGGGGCAACCTCGTATGAAGACGAGCTGGAGAGGGGTGAGGGATTAGCGCTCGCCAGCTGGGAGGGTATAAGACCGACGATGATCTCTCTCACACCTTCGGTCACACTTTGCCACGCGGAGTCTGGGTCTGGCCACTGGCTAATCGGTAGTACCGTTGCATCGTTGGTTTTTGGCAGCGGAGACAATGTCCCTATCGGAGTGTGTGACCAATCGCATGGGCGAACAAGGAGGGGAACGACGGTCTGGGTACCTGCAGAATGATTCGAGAGTGCTTTCTCAAGAAGCGCATTGTAACAATGGTCGGAAGCAAGAAAGTCTGGACTCAGTAGAAGCAAGGTTAGATTCGCCGAGTCGAGTGCTCGCATGGTTGACTGGGCGACGTTTTCTCCTGGGGCCAGCGATCGCTCAGACCACGTATGAAGGAGGCCCTGTCGCTTAAGGGTCGCAAGAGCGGTTTCCAAGCGACGGGCATGAGAGGCATCGGCCTCGGCGTAGCCGCAAAATAGTGCGACGGTGGCGTGGTTCGTGGTGGACGGTCGGTTGTGTCCTATTTCAGTGGTCATAGTCGGTTGCAGCATTTTGTTGTGAGTCGACGGAGCTTCGCGGAGCGGGGCAGGTACCTGCGGCGGGAATCTGAGTGCCTAACACGTAAATGAACGGTTCCGCGGATCCGATTCAATCCCGCCGTCGCCGATCATCACCGCATCTTCGCCGGCTTGTTCGAGGCAATCAAGCCCGAAATTGGCGTTTTCGGCTGCGTGAAACGCAACGCAGGCGGCCTCGCGCTCGCGTTCGGCACAACGCGCATCCCGGCCTCGCCGCTCAGCCCCAAAGACTGGACCTCTCAACAACGCCCATCACCCCAATAGCTACGATAGGGGATGACGAACCCCGCCGCCATGAGGTAGGGTTCAACCCGGGCGCGTCGAAGCGGCCCAAATGCAAATTCAGGGGCCCAATGGGCAGACGGATGGGGCAGGATCGCGCGTTGAAGCGGCCCAAATACAAATTCAGGGGCGCAATGGCAGACGGATGGTGGCAGGATCGCGCGTCGAAGCGGCCCAAATGCAAATTCAGGGGTTGCAATGGGCAGGCGGATGGGGCAGGAGTCGGCGAGGTGCGTCCACTTGGGGCTCTGTCGGGTTGGAGCAGGGAGCAGGTCCAAACACGTGCCCCACATGGCTCGAAGCCTTCCGGCCGCCTGCAAGGGCATGCCCCACAAGGCTCGGAGCCTTCCGGGAATTGTGATCACGCCCCGGAAGGCCAGCCCGGATGATTCATGAGGCGATTGCGCGAAGGGCCGGACCTATGCCTCAAGGTTCCCAAGGTCAGGTTGGGGCCGGACCCGGCTCAGGAGCCTTGGCGGCTGTTTTGCGAGGTCGGGAGCCCGGCGGGGGCGCATAGAGGGAGGGGAAACGCTCGGCGGCGCCTGCATCTTTGCGTTCAAGCCATAGCCATGTGGCCCGCACCTCGGCATGCGCCGCATAGAGCAAGGTGAACACCTTCACAAGCCTATCACCCCATAACCTCGCCTTGGGAGAATCCGCATCGCGCAGCGCCGCAAGGATTTGGCCGGCGTATTTGCGTGCATCGGCCACGTCTGTCGGGCGATAGTGCTTGGCATCGGCCTTGACGGCCTCGGGTCGCATCTCATAGATGCGCGCATACCCCAATAGATCGGCCGCGCGATCGCGATAGTCGGTGCCCGGGGCCAGCTCCGCGAGCAGTGAGCCGATGACCGGATCGTCCCCAAAGTGATACTCGCAAAGCGTTTGCATGCGTTTTTCGCACTCGGCAGAGGCTTTGGCCAACTCGGCCGGGAGCTTGGCCTCAGTGGTATATGCGCCCGCTGCGCCGGCCTGCTCGTGCACATAGATCAGTGCGGAGGCAAGCGGCGCGAGGTTGTGAACATGGGACATATCGAACTCCGTCGCGGGGAGGGCCGCCAGACGGGCATGAGCCGCGGGCGCCAGCACGTTTGCCGCCAGCGCCAGGGCGCGCATTCCGGCCCGCTGAACATCGGTGCGAGCCGACACAAGCGCGGCCTCTGGAACGGCGTCAATCCGGTCTTGCCAGGCGTTGAACGCGCCCTCACCATAGGCCCGATCATAGGTGCCCACATCCGCGGGCAACGCGGGTGCGGCCGGGTCGGATTTCTTGGTGGCGCCGGTGGAGTGGTTGGGTTTTGTCTTGGTGGATTTGGAACTCGGCATGACGGAATGTAATCAAGGCAAGCCGGCAATCGTCAAGCGATCTCTGCCAGCGGCAAAGTGGTTTTCTCCACTCACCTCCGGCGTGCCGGCTGGCTCGATCGGGGGCTGGCGCCGATGGCGGCAGGCACCCAGGGCCGGCGACTGCGCGATCGGAGACAAGGCGGAAAGAGCGTGCGTTCTTCGGGTCGAGCGCGCATCGGGGACTTGCGGAGTGCGGCGTTGCCCACGCAGGTTCACTGACGCTGCGCTGTCAGGCCACAGAGAGCGAAAGCGCGAGGGCCCGTTTTCAGTTTCGCTCCAGTTGCGTCGGAAACAAGGCGGGAAGCGCGGGCGTTCTTCGGGTCGAGCGCGCGGTCGGAGACTTGCGCCTACCGCCGCAAAGTGGTTTTCTCCACTCACCTCCGGCGTGCCGGCTGGCTCGATCGGACAACAAGCAACAAACGAGCAAAATCACCCATGAGCGGAAAGCAGACACCTCTGGACCCCGCGCCGCTCCTTGCCCCGGACAATCCGCTGGAGATCGTACTCGCGCTCGCGGCGGAAGATGCGCAGGGCGGGCACAGGCTGCCGGCGAGCGGTTACCGGCGGGAAGAATGTTATGCCGAGCGGGAGGACCGACTGATGCAACGCTTCGCTCCGCCGCGGCGGGTGGCGCGCGGAAAACGCGCATGAGCCAGCGTTACCTCATCGACACCAATGGGCTCGTCTACGTGCACGACGGCACCGACACCGCCAAGAGCACTCGCGCGGCTGAGGTGTTGCGCGGCGTGAGGGCGGCGCGGAGTGCGGCGTTGCCCGCACAGGCTCTCTGACACTGCGCTGTCAGGCCGCAGAGAGCGAAAGCGCGAGGGCCCGTTTTCAGTTTCGCTGTTGCGTCGGGGACAAAGCGGGAAGCGCGCGCATTCTTCGGGTCGATCGCGCGCTTGTGCAACGCGCCAATTAGGGCGACGCTTTATACGGTCCTCGAGCAGGTGGAGGATGTCTTCGGGGGTGTGGTCGCGGTGGATAGACTCTGACGGGTAGATGAACGGGATCGCAGCCTCGCCCAAATCAGCACAGGGCACATTGGTCATGGGGTAGGGTTGCCCACCACCGGCCGTGTGCTCGGCGCTTCGCGCCTGCGCGCCTCCTGGCCTCCCAAGCCCGGCTCGCTGCGCGCGCTTCGCGTGCTCGCGAACGCGGGCGGGAGGCCCACAGTCTTGGGTGGGTAGAACGTCTGGAGTGGCGCGTTGTGCAGTGAACGGCGCGCGTTCGCTGAAACGCAAGGGCGGTTGGGTTTGCACGGATTGCTGATGGCATTTTTCGGGCGGGTGCGTTTTGCGGCTTGTGAGGTGTGGTAAAGGGTTGTATACAGGGCGGGATGGAGGCGGTTGATGAGCGGTGGCCGGGTGTTGGCCAGGGTGGGCGGGATGGACTGTTCGGTATAATCGGCGTTGGACAGTCGGAGGAAAGCACTCTTTCGGCGCGGCCCCGTCGTAAAGGACACCTCTCACCGCAGAACCATCCTCAACGAGCGAGCCATAGCTGATGAAGATCCGGTCCATCAAGCTGACACAGTTCAAGCGATTCGCTGATCTCACCATAACCGACATTCCGCCGACGGCTAAGCTTGTTGTTCTCGCGGGTCCGAACGGCTGCGGCAAGTCCTCGCTATTCGATGCCCTCTACTCCTACTCAAAGGCGATGTCACAAGTTGGTGTAAACTGGGATGTCTCCTACCATCAACGTGCACCTGACGATCGACTCGGATGGAGTCAGTGCATCGCCGTGACCATGGACAACATGCCACCGAAAGACGATTTGGCGGCGCGAAAGAGGATGCTCTACTTTCGCTCTGCATACCGGAATGACCCGGACTTCAGGCTCAATACGCTTACTCGCATCGGGAGCGCAACCGAAGAGCCTCGGTTCACGCGGATGATCGACACTGATGTCACTGTCTCCGTCAACTACCAACGACTCACCTCTCAAGCACTCCAGGACGTGTTTGCGCTTGAAGATGGGGGAACAACGATGGCCGAGTTCCGCGAGAAGGTGCTCGGTGAAATCCGCGATTGCACCCGGAGGTTGTTCCCCGGCTTGGTGTTGAACAGCCTCGGAAACCCGCTCGAGGACGGAACGTTCCGCTTCGACAAGGGAGAGACCAAACACTTTAGCTACAAGAACTTGTCCGGCGGTGAAAAAGCCGCCTTTGACCTGATATTGGATCTGGTGGTGAAGCGTCGCGTTTACGACGATACCGTGTTCTGCATTGATGAACCAGAAGCGCACATGAGCACCAGAACACAGGGCCAGTTGCTCGAAGAACTTGTCGGTTTGGTGCCCGACCCCTCACAGCTCTGGATCGCAACACACTCAATCGGCATGATGCGCAAGGCGCGGGACTTGAGCGAAGCATCCCCTGGCACCGTTGCTTTTCTCGACTTTGGAGGCCACGACTTCGACAAGCCTGTTACCCTCACGCCGGTGCGCCCCACGAGAGTATTCTGGGAAAGCGTGCTTAGCGTTGCCCTCGACGACCTCGCACTGCTCGTGGCGCCCGGCACCGTTGTCGTTTGTGAAGGCAGCCCCGCAGGTGCGGTTGCGGGCAAGAACGCGGACCACGATGCCACGTGCTACAACACAATCTTTTCGCAAGAGATGCCGGACGTTCGATTTATGTCCGGTGGAAACTCGCAGGATGTAGCCAAGGATCGACTGAGCTTCACTATCGTGCTTCCGGCGATTGCCAAAGGAATCAAGGTCCGTCGTCTCATTGATCGCGACGATCATGCACCCAACGACATAACCTCGTTCGCCGGTCAAGGCATCACCGTTCTTTCAAGACGGCACTTGGAGTGCTACCTCTTTGACGACGAAGTCTTGACGGCACTGTGCTTGAGCGTGAGCAAACCCGCCGAAGCGCCGAGTGTCATTGCCGACAAGCAGGCTGCGATCGCTGCTAGCGTGGCAAGAGGAAACGCGCCGGACGATGTGAAGTCTGCGGCAGGAACGATTTATGGCGATATAAAGAGGCGCCTCGGTTTGGTCGGTGTCGGGAACGACACGCGGGCGTTCCAGCGAGAAACGCTTGCCCCGCTTCTGCGCCCCGGAATGGTCGCGTATGACGAGCTGAAGCGCGCGATTTTTGGATAATCAGGTGAACCGCATGACTTGCAGTAAGTATCGTGCATACGACGAAGAGCGCATGTCCAACTCCCGGATGGATCCGACGGCGCTTCGCGCCGCGGCTCATCCGTGCGTTAGACAAGCAGGGAAAGAGGCCCCATGACTCCTTCCTTCCTCAAGAATGCTAGAAACGCCTTCCTTGAGCGTGTTGGTGAAAACCTAAAAAGGGAGGCTTGCGCCGAGGGCGTTCTTAAAGACGTGCAAAAAGTTCAGTATGAGCACGGTGGCAGCACAAAATTTGCCGACGTTCAGGGGACTTTACGGAGCAGCGACTGGAACATCATCGATTCACAGATGCGAATAGAAACGGCGATCCTCGAGTCGGGTGATGCATCGCAGTTTCGAAAGGCCATCGCCAAAGTTACGGCGGAGTTTCGTCACCAAATGACGAGCCAAATGCTTCGTACCATTAGTACGGCGGCCAGTGAAGCAGGAAACACGGTAAACCTCGGTGGCCGTCCGCTGACAGCTGACGCACTTTGCGGCATGTTCGAGCGCATCCACATAGAGTTCGATAAGGACGGCTGCCCGAAGATGCCCTCACTCATGCTTCCGCCGGAAGTCATGGAACAGGCAAGACGACTGCTTGAATTACCGGAGGTGAAGTTTCGGCTTTACATGATCTTGCAGGAGAAGTGGGTTTCACGCTACTCGCTCAGGTCGACATGAGCAGTCGGCGCGCGCTTGTGATCGGGTGCAACCGATATCAGTACTGTAGGCCCCTGAAGAACGCCGAGTACGATGCGGAGCGGTTCTTCAAGTTCTTGGTTGCGCAGGATGGCCGAAGCGTTCCTCACGAAGACGTCGTATTGCTCCGATCGCCTCAACTCTCAGACGTCAAGGCTGCGCTGGAGGTCGCATGCGAAACAGTTACATCAGACGGTATCTTGATAGTATACGTTTCAGGTCACGGTTTACTGAGCAAGCAAGGGAGTGTGCTCCTTGCGTTTTCCGACACAGAACCGCAGAAGGTGCTCACGGCTCTCCCACTAACCAGCGTTATTGAGCTGCTCGCCGAGAACTCCATTAGTGGGAGTATACTCATTCTCGATCTGTGCTACTCCGGTGCGCACGCCAAGGCAGCTTCGGAACTGGCCCTTCGCCGCTTGTACCAACGCGAAGAACAGGCTTCCATTGGGCACTTCATACTAGCGTCCTCAGGCCCTAGTGAAGAATCCGTTGAAAACCTAGGAGGTGGCACATTCACACAAATTCTCCTGAATCAGATTGACCGCATAGGCGGAGAACGGCCATTTGACGAACACATTTCAATGGCGACGCTCGCCGCCGCTGTGGTGACCGCCTCTGCAGGTGTCTTGAGTCAGAAACCAATGTGGACGGGAATTTCAATATCGAGCCACGTCTGGCTTTCTCGCAACCCGCATTTCGATTCAGAGGCACCGCGACCAGCAACCGCTGCTTCTCTGCGTGAACTGCCTGACTCGGATCGTAAGATGTCAGCTCCCTACGCGCGCGCCTTCGCCCTAGCCATGGGTCATGTAGGTTCCGGCGCAACTTGGATGGAATCCGCATCGAGGTCGATCCTTTTGGCCGCCGCGACTGGAATAGCCGATGACTCCGCGTCAACGCTTGTCGCGCGCTTAATCGAGTCAGCACATGAACGCGTCGAGGTCTATGGCGATGAGCAGGATCGAGTTCAGTTCCTCGGCGTACTCGAAGCTGCGGTCGTCGCCTTAGCGCTCCGGGGCGCTCTTGACACGGCTGACGGAAGTTCGGTTATCTTCAGAGTCGCTGAGCACGCAACCAGATTGGCCGCTGAACTTCAGTTGTGGTTACGAGACCGTGCGAGCCTGCTATTGGAGGACGGCCCGGCCGCCATAGCTCTGGCCCCCATTCGATTCTGGAACGTCGTTGGCAGCGCTTCATTGATTGCTGCGGCAAAAGGGGCCATGGGGCGCCCAGAGGAGCATGGCGAGCTATTGGGTGCGGTGCTCGATGTGCTCCGCGCGAACCGTCGACTGTGGAGGATCGAGTGGGCGGGGCAGTATCCCGACATTATGTCTGCACTCGGTCTTGTCGCATCCAAGGATCTCGGTCTTTGCAATGAAATAGTGCAGCAGCTAATTCGCGCCTACGTTGCTGAAGCAGTCGCCGGCAACCTGCCGATTCCCGCGAGCGCTGACGCGCAAGTGCTTGGCACGGAGCTCGCCAACAAGTACTCGCTGACGCGACGAGACACCGAGACTCTGCGCCCGGCTGACGAAGCGCCCGCTGCGCTGATGTTCGTCCTCTCACGCGTTTGCGGCAGTGATTTGGAGGTGAACTCCATCATCGGTCATCTTGCCTCTCAAGAGACGATGGGCAACTACTATTTGTATGTGCCACGCACCTTTAGGGCGCAATTCACCTCTCGAATGGATGACTGTGATGTTAGGAGTTGGGTTCGGCGGGCAGAGCTGAGCGCGGCGCAGATGCTGCGCGACTTCGACTCAATTCAGACCTCGATCGCCAGCCCCGAGGGCATCGACATTTGGAGGGCCAGCGTCGCTTCCATTGCAGCGGGTAGACTGTATCGCAACCGGTCGTGTTTCTGGGTGTTCGATGCGTTGGCAAGGAAGAGTGTCGTCTAACAAGCAAATGATGCAGCCAAGCGCCCACGCTGCACAGGCCGCCCTACGGTCTCGGTGCTCGCAGCCGAATTTTCACCTTGGCCACACAGAAGAGCAGATGCGGTGATAAGTAGCGACCGAAACACCTCAGGGAGAGCGCGCAGATGACCAGTCGTCTCGGCCAGCACGGGAGGAGCAAGCTGGCCAGGCGTCTCTTGGCCGTGGGACTCACAATGGCCACGGGGTACACGTCCGGGGTGCTCACACTCGGGGGCTGCGCAGGCGCTTCCTGGCCTTCGGATGGGAAGCTGCCCGACCGCATGGTGGACAAGCTCACGGAGTGCGGCAAGAAGGGCCCCACGCCGCTCACGTCCGTGAGCTACGACCTCGCCTTCATGGTGCATGTGGCAGAAGACGAGCGAGAGGCTCGCGTCGACGAGGTGACGCTGATGAGTTCGACGTTGCACATCAGCGAGGTCGAGACTTGCATGGCCGATGCACTGTACGGAATGCGGACGCCTCTGGAGGCGCTGGCGCTGCGGCGGCGCAACCTTTCGCCCGGATCGCCCGTTGCGCCGGAGACGCGCGCGCTCCTCGGCCAGGCGCAAGCCGTCCAGCTCCTCGAGGTCATGGCGCTCATCGTCGTCGGCTATGCGGTGTACACCGTGATTGTGCATGTTCTCGTAGACAAACCCCGCGCGAAACCACGGCCGCGCCCCGTAACGGCGGAAACCGACGAGCCGCTCCAGCCGCTCCCCGCCGCGACTGTTGTGCCGACAGCGACCGCGGTCCCGATCGTCACTGCTGTGCCGACTGTGATCCCCACGCCAGTGGGAAAATCTTGCACGGATATGTACGTAGATTGCAGGGAAAAAGGGCCGCCTTGCGATCGCAAGTTGGGAGGGAAAACGATGTGTGCCTATTGCCAGGATAACTGCCTCGCAGACGAACCTTACAAATTCAAGCAATGCACGGAGTGTGGGTTCCGATGACCATGAACACCGTTCGCACCATGCGGTCTGCGACCCACATCGCTTTTGACCCCTTCACGCCGGACACTCTACTGCGACTCGGCAGCACAACGGTTGTGCAGGCGTTAGACCGCCTCGTCATCGGGCCGTGCCGCCCAGATCCTGCCGAGCATGCACGAGTACGCCTTTCGTGGTGGCACTCGACCGAAGGATGGGACCAGCTCTACTCGCCGGACATCCGCTGGGAGCCGCCCGTGGTGGTATGGGTGTCTGCGAGCATCGTCGAACGGGTCAACTTGTGGAGAGTTTGCGATTGGTTGCGGCGGATCGGACTTGCGCACCAGGATGTCTTCGTCCTCGATTTTGAGCGTATTCGTCCAAGGGGAACTCCTAAAGAGCCGCTGCCGCCGTTCGACTGCACGTCGTCCGTGTCGGATCATCCCGATGAGATCCTCCTGGAGCGTCTCGCGGCGGCTGAGCCGTGGCCGAGCGCGAGGTACGACCGCGCCGTGAGCCTCTGGGACGAGTACGTCGACCCGGATCCTTCGCGTTTTATCCAGAGTTGTGTGCAGGGGGTCGAAGGGTTTTCCGAGCTGGGCCCTCTGTGGAGGTTCCTTTCAAGCCTGTTCCCGATAAAGACCGACGAAGGAACGCTTCGGCTCAGCCGGCTGGACGAACTCCTGTTCACCATCCTGTCAGATCAATGGCTGACGCCGGTGGCCGTGCTGGCCCACAAGTCAGAGGCCGGCGTGGAGCTTCGTCAGTGGCTCTCCTGCACGGGGGATCTATTCTTGGAGGATCGGCTGGCTCAATGGGCGCGGCATGGCTCGGGCGCAGTGGCGCGGGCAGCGGGCCAGAGACCTGACCGCGAAATGGTGTCTTCTGTATACGGCCTCACCGACGTAGGGAAACGGTTCCGGGACAGCGGGCTCCCGCAGCTCTCGGACGCCCCGGCACTGCCAATCGGGGGGATCGAGGCGTACGCACCTTCGTCACCGTGGGTGCTCGCCAAAGGGGGGCTCGTCCGGCTGTAGCCAACGCGAGCATGGAAGTGTTGCAAGTGCAAACCGGGGAAATGTTGCGTTCAGGCCATAAAAGCGCACCAGCTCGCACGGTAGGTGACCTTGAAGAAATGCGAAATGCGTGATGGACCGAGTGGTAGGCGCCGCTCTTTCGTGTACAAGAGCGCCCTTCCGCGTGCTAGGCTGCCACCACAAGACGCGATCGTGAGGAAGCAATGGCGAACGCGGAACGAGAACGAGCGGCGAAAGAGCTGGCCTACTGGCACTTCCAGGCGGAACCTGAGCTGAAGAAGATCTTCTGGATCGGGCCGAACGGGCAGGATCCTGATCCACTGCGTTTCCTCGAGATCATCCCCGGTCGGGCGGGGGCGGAGCATGGGATCGAAGTCTTTGTTTTCGATGCGGCCCACGACTTCCCTTATGCCTCGGAGGTGGCTCTCGTCACCGAACGGGAGCTGAAGCTGGTCGCTGCGGGCGTTCTTTCCCTGCCCGAGGGCTGGAGCCTCGACGACGTACAGATCTTCACGCCGAGCACGGTCGACATTACGAAGTCGGAGGCAGTTACCGGATGACGATCTTCCAAAGATCATGGCCGCTGGTGGTCAGGATCCGGGGCAACCTCGACGTCGAGTTCGAAAATGCTCGGCATCGGTTGCCGGCGGCAGACCTTCCCGAGTGGCTGACTCAAGGTACCCCGCTTGAGCTGCGCGTAACCATTGAGGCGCAGCACACCTTTGTGGAGTGGGCCCGCGCCTACGCCGGGCAGGGCGTCGCCGATCTGCTCAATGGGCGCCGACAGTGTGCAACCTATGGTGCAGTCGCAGGCGTGGTCGGCGCCGGCGCCGCGCGACGAACGGCCAGAGATCTCGTCCGACTGCTCCAAGAGGCCCCGCGACCTGACGACGCTTACCTTGATGCGGTAACCGAGATCGCGCAGAACCAGCCGACGTTGCCGGAGACGCCGTGGGGGTAGTGGTCGGCTCGCGGCAAACTCGCGTGCGGGTTCGGCCGTGCGACATCGCTCGATGTTGCGCATCATGGGTGTGTTTCGCTGTTCCACCACGCGGTCTACGGGCGTATGCTGGCGGGCAGAAATGGCGCTTCCCATCAAGACTCCGCCGGTCGTCTTCGTCGTCGATGACGATTCCAGGGTGCTCCAAAGCCTGTCGCGCCTTCTCCGGTCGGCGGGACACGAGGTGCGCACGTTCGCGTCGCCGGTCGATTTCCTGGCGGATGCGCCGCGCGATCGGCACGGCTGCGTGATCCTCGATCTGCGAATGCCGGGCATGACCGGGCTCGAATTGCAGGACGCGCTCAGACGCCGGGGGGATCCGTTGCCCATCGTCTTCATCACCGGCCATGGAGACGTGCCGGCGTCCGTGCAGGCGATGAAGGCGGGGGCGGTCGACTTCCTGCAGAAGCCCTTCTCCGCCGATGACCTGTTCGCCGCGATCGCACGGGCCCTGGAGAAAGACGCGGCGGCTCGGGCCGCACGGGCCGAGGTGACCGAGGTGAGGGAGGCCGTGGCGACGCTCTCGCCCCGCGAGCAGGAGGTCGCGCGGAGGGTCGCTGCGGGGATGCTCAGCAAGCAGATCGCGGCGGAACTCGGACTGTCCGAAAAGACGGTGGCGGTGCATCGCAGTCGCGTGATGGAGAAGCTCAACGTGGACTCGGTCGCGGAGCTTGTTCGGCTGTTCGCTCGCCTCGAGGAGAGCCCGCCGCGATGACCCGCGCAGCCCGGCGGGCCGCGGCGCTCCTCGTCGTGCTCGGCACATCTCTCCTCGGGCCGCGGGCCGGCGCGGATCCCGGTGGCCCCCCGGCGTCCGCTTCGGCGGCGGTCGCGGCACCTGCGGAGGCGCCCGCAGGTGCGGGGCGCACGGTCCTCTATCTGACCGACGAGGAGTTTCAGCCCTCGATCGTCGAGGTGTCGTCGCGCTTCAGGTCGACCCTCCGAGCGCTGGCGCCCGCCCAGGTGTCGGTGGACGTCCAAACGCTGGATCCGAAGTGGCTCGAGGTCCCCGATTTTCGCGAGAAGCTGCACACCCTGCTCGCGGCCAAGTTCACCCGGAGAGCGCCGGACGTCCTTGTGGCGATCACCCTCGGACAGCTCCGCTTCGCGCTCGATCTCCGCGAGCACCTGTGGCCAGAGGTCCCCATCGTCTTCGGCGTGGAGGGCGAAAAGGGGCTCACCGCGATCTCCCCCAGGGGCGAAGTGACCGGGCGGTTCGTGAAGTACGAGGCCGAGCGCACGCTCGAAGGCGCGTTCAAGCTGCTCCCGGGCGCTCGCCGGGTCGCGCTCATCGCGGGCTCGACCGCGCTCGACAAGGCGGTGGACACAGGTCTCGAAGGAGCCATCCGGGCCCGGCGCAAGGACATGGAGGTCGTCCGCCTCGAGGGGCTCCCGTTCGACGAACTGGAGCCTCGTGTGGGAGCGCTGCCCGCGGACACGATCCTGTTCTTTCTCATGTACCGCGGCGACGCCGCTGGCCGGAAGTACGTCGGCGCGGACGTGGTGGAGATCCTGCAAAAGACGGCGAAGGCGCCCATCTTCAGCATGCACAAGACGTCCCTCGATCACGGGATCCTCGGCGGCGTCCTCGTGGACTACGGCGCCTGCGGCGATGAGCTTGCCGAGCTGGCCCTCCGCGTGCTCCAGAGCGAACCGGCCTCGACCATTCCGATCGGTCCCTTTCGCCCCCAACCCTACATCCTCGACGCCCGCCAGCTCGAACGGTTCGGCATCCCGGAGTCGCGGGCGCCCGAGGGGGCGAAGATCCTCTTTCGCACGCCGACGTTGTGGGAGCAGTATCGAGTCTACTTCCTCGCGGTGGGCGGCGCGCTGGTCTTGCAGGCGTTCCTCATCGCGGTCTTGCTCGCCGAGCGGCGGCGGAGGCGCGTCGCCCAGGCTGCGCTGGCGGAGCGGCTGCGCCTCGAAGAGCTGCTCGGGAAGGTCTCCGCCGGCTTCACCGATCTCGCGCCCGAGGACATCCACGCGGAGATCAAGGCCGCGCTCGGTCGCTTCGGCGAGGCCCTCGGAGCGGCTCGGGCGGGCCTGTGGAGACTCGACGACACGGGGGCCAGACTCACGCACGGGTGGCACTCGCGCGGAGCCGATCCTCCACCCGCCCACTATTCCGCCAGCGAGTTCCCCGTCGGCTTCCCGCTCCTCATGAAAGGCGAAGCGGTGCGGCTCCGTCGGTCAGAGGACGGATCCACGGCCGCGCGCGCGACCGACGGGCCGCTGCCCGCCATCGCGAAGGCCGAGAGGATCAGTATCCCTATTCGTCCCGGTCCCAACGGGACCGTCATGCTCTGCTTCATGCACTCCGAGCCGCGGATCTGGTCGGACGACATCCTCCACAGCCTGCGCGGGCTCGGTGAGATCCTCGGACGCGCCCTGTTTCGCCTGGAGACGGAGGGGCTTGTCCGACGGAGCGAAGCGCTCAATCGCGCGGTGCTCAGCTCCCTGCCGGGGTACGTCGCGATCCTGGACGCGGAGGGCAAGATCGCCCGGGAGAACGGGGCGGCGCCCGACAGCGAGCGCGCCGCGGCGATCCCTGGGCTCCTGAAGAACTCGGGGGAGCAGGCCGACTACCTCGAGACGTTCCGAAAGGCCGCGGAGGCCGGCGACGTCCAGGCCGGGCTGGTGGTGCAGCTCCTCCGAGAGGTGCTCTCCGGCGAAGTGTCCGAGGGGGTCGTGGAGGTGCGCGATCCCGCGTTGGGGAAGTGGTTCGAAGTGCGTGCGCGCAAGCTGTCGTGGGACGAGCCGGCCGTCCTGGTCGCCCACCTGGACATTTCGAGCCGCAAGCGCGCGGAGCTGGAGGCGCAGCGCTCCCTCGCCAACCTCGCGCACGTCAACCGCGTGGCCGGCATGGGCGCGCTCACGTCGTCGATCGCGCACGAGATCAACCAGCCGCTCGCCGCCATCCGCAACAACGCCGAGGCGGCGCGGAGGCTGCTCTCGCGCAGCGAGCCCGACATCGCGGAGGCGCTCCTCGCCCTCGACGACATCCTCGTCGACGACGAGCACGCGGGCGAGGTGATCCGCCGTATCCGCGCTTTGTTGAAGAAGGGAGAGGTGCGGCGATCGACCCAGGATCTGGTCACCATCGTGCGGGAGGTGGCCCGGATCGTCGCGGGCGATGCCGCGCTGCGGAGCGTGGCCCTCGTGCTTGAGCTGCCAGAAGAGCCGCTCTTGGTTCTGGGAGACGGGGTCCAGCTCCAGCAGATCGCCCTCAACTTGGTCACCAACGCACTGGACGCGGTGGACGGACTGCCCCTCTCTCGGCGCCGCATCGTGGTTCGAGCGGGGCTGTGCGTGGAGGGCGTGGAGTTCTGCGTGGAGGACGCCGGCAAGGGGTTCGAGGGCGGCGATCCAGAGCGCGTCTTCGAGGCGTTCTACAGCACGAAGGCCGAGGGGATGGGGATTGGACTGGCGATCAGCCGGTCGCTCGCCGAGGCGCACGGAGGCACGCTGACGGCCGCGCCGAGCCCGGAAGGGGGCGCGATCTTCCGCTGCGTGCTGCCGGCCGGCGGCAAAGAGGGTTGAGAGGCCCGCCCCACGGCGAGGCGGGCCCGCGCGATGGGCTCACTGGCAGAGGCTGAGGGGATCCGCCGCGTCGATGAAGGCTTGCACCTGCGCCATGCACGCGAGGGCCTCTTCATCGGTGATGTCGAGCGTGATCTCCTCCGGTCCCGAAAGGAGGTTCACGCCCGCGTAACATTGGGCTGCCCCGCCTTCCGCAGAAGTGTAGGCGGCCAGGGCGCCAAAATCCACCGCACCACCATCGACGGCGAGGAGAAGCCCGGCGCTCACCAGGGTCGGAGTGCTGGAACAGGCGTACCCGACGCCCCACCCGTTCTGCATGCCGGCATCGATTGGATTGTTGATGATACTGGCCCACACCGCGGAGTCCATGCAGGGGCAGGGCGGAGGGGCGGCCTCCTCCTCGTAACAGACCGTCAGGCTAGGGCGCTGCGCGACGTTCGAGCGCTCGCTCGCCCAGTAGGCGTGTTGGGCTCCGCCGGCCTCGTCGAGGGCGATGCCGTAGTTCGGCGCGGCGCCGGAGACCCAGTCGGCGACCAGGTCGGTCAAGATCATGTCACGGTACCCAACGTCCGTCGTGGTGAACGAGCCGGCGACGGCTGCGGACCAGTTGGCCGGGTTGCCGAAGTTGCTCCAGCTCACGGAGGCCTCACTCCACGGCTGCAGAACCTGGTGCCCGTTCACGGTGCCAGACTGCGAGGTCCACTGCTGGTACACCGTGAGCTTGGCGGAGACAACGGTCGCGCCCTCGGGGATGCTGGAGAGGTCGAACTGGATGAGCGCATGGTGATCCGACCCGCCGGTCCAGAGGTAGGGATACGCCCCCGCCGCCCAGTTCCCGTTGCCGGGTGAGAGGTCGGAGTCCTGGACCGACCCGTTCGTGCCGCGTTGAATGGTGACACAGGTGGGGTCCGCCGCGGCAACGCCGTGGATCGAGAGAACGGTCAGTGCGCAAAAGACGGAGGCGACGAGCTTCTTCATGGTGCTACTCCTTAACAAGACACATCGAGGGGCCAGGCACACCTGGGCGTGGGGCGCACACTCGCCATCGTGCGATGATGCGGCGTGCAGCGGCGTGTTGACAGGGGCCACTTTGCGGCGAGCGCGCAGGTTTCGCTATTGGGAGAAATTCCGATTGCAACGCGGCGCGACCGGGGTAAAGTGGTGGGTTTCGTCTGAGCAGGGGCGCTCGGCCGGGCGTGCATGGGCTCCGCGATGGTCGTATACGGCCTCACCGACGTAGAGAGACTTTCCGGGACGGCGGGCTCCCGCAGCTCTCGGACGCGCCGGTGCTGCCGATCGCGGGGCTCGATCCCCAACAGCAATAGGGAAGATCCACCCCGTAAGGAGCTTGTATACAGCCCGCCGCTCACCAAATGCCAAATAGAGACACTGGCAATGTGAAAGAAGGCTTATCCACCCACAACAACGCCCTGAGCAGCATGCAGCTAGTGCACGAAGGAGCTTCCCTGGCAGGGTTGGCGCCCGGGTCGCGTAGCCGGTGTTACGGGAGCTTGCCGCCGAGCAGCTCGTCGAACGCGGCGTCGAAGTCGTCGGTGACGATGTCTTGGCCAACGGCAACCGCGGGCTTGGGCTTGGGCCCTTCGAGCAAGCGAATGCGTTCTTGCACGGTGCCGCGCGGGTCGAAGTAGTTTT
Organism: Polyangiaceae bacterium; assembly: GCA_016712345.1. Classification (GTDB taxonomy): domain Bacteria; phylum Myxococcota_A; class Polyangia; order Polyangiales; family Polyangiaceae; genus JADJRH01. The sequence goes on along the minus strand of JADJRH010000001.1, from coordinate 2,841,154 downwards.
TGTCCACGCGCTGGAGCCGGTGAAAATATTGGAGGGCCTGATCTTTGTTGCCGGCGTGTTCGTACGAAGTGGCGATTTCGTAATAGAGCGCCGTTTCTTGTTCGCGCGTTTTTTGAGCGGCGTGGAGCGCGCGAATGAGGGCGTCGATGCCGGCGTCCATGTTGCCGAGCTGCAAATGCAGCATGCCGATCATTGATTGGCAGACGCACTCGCGAACCGGATCGCGCGATGCGATTTCAAACTCGGAGATCGCGTCGGTGAACAATCCCATTTCACGGTAGGCAACGCCGAGGTCGTAGTGCGTGGCGGCGTCGGACTCGGATACCTGCGCTTTGACGCCTTCTTTGAACTGCTCAAAAACGCTTTCAACGCTGACCTGTTGTTGGTCAAACCCTTCTTTGTGGGTGTCGAGAGCGTCGAGCGCGTCGAGCGATGCGGCAATGTCAAACGCGCGGTCTTCAAGCTGCGGGGCGGGAATGATGCTGCGAGGCGCGATGCGTGCGCCGCTTTCGTTGGGCGCGCCGCCGACGAGAGTGTCGAGTTCGCGTTTGCGATCGAGCAAGAGCGGGTGGTTTGGCAAACGCGAAAGCTGCTCATCGAGAAGCGTGCGCGCGTCGTCCAACATGCCCTGCGAAACGAAGAAGTCGACTTCTTCGAGCGCGGCTTCATCAAACTGACCCGTTGAAACGGGCGGCGGCGGTTGATCACTCCACGACTGCGACGGTGTGTACGCAGGCGGACGCGGAATGTGTACCTGCGGCGGTTGTTCAACGGTGCGCGCTTCGACAGTGAACGCTTCTTGTTCAAAATCGACAGGAGGGTACGCACCCGAAGCGATCGGCGGAGCCGCTGCGTAACCGCCGGTGCCGAAGTTTGGATATTGCGGCGGCTCGTACGAGGGCCGCACCGATGCGGGCGGATACGGCGCTGCGGACTCGTCGTCGATTGGGAAGCTCGGCAGCGGCATGTCGCCGCCGAACGGATCGTCGAGGCCGTCAAACGCGGGAGATTGCTCGCGACCGGGCTGTGAGAGATCGTCGAGATCGTACGAAGGCAGCGGCGCGTTGGGATCGTACGAAGGTTCGGCCGGAGCAGCTTCAATGCCGGGCACTGCGTACCCAAGCTCCCCGAGAAGGGCCATTGCTTCGGCATGCGTGGGTTCGAGAAGCAGCACTTCATCGAGCACGCGTGCCGCACCCTCAACGTCTTCCGTTTCAGCGAGCCGGCGCGCAAACGCGAGCATTTCCACGATCGCGCGCGTTTGGTCACCCGCTTCGAGAAGCAGATCGCAGAGCTTTTCACGAAGCTCGCGCGCATCGGGTAGCGAGTCGATTCCACCTTCGAGAACGGCAACGGCCTCTTCGTAGTTGCGATCGCGCCGAAGCTGCTCGGCCTGTGAAAGCAACATTCTCGTGCGCAGCGCAGGATCGCTGAGCGCGGCCGTCGGCGTGTTTTTCAGTGCAAACGGCTTGCTCTCAACGCTGATGGAAATCGGCTCGGAGTCGTATTCATCCAGCTCAACATCGATCGATGCGCGCGGATCGGCCGCGTTGATGCGCGCTTCTTGAGCCGCTGTGAGCCGCGGTTTTTCTGTCACCACCGGGGGCGGCGGCGCAGCGGGAGGCGGCAATACCGACGAAGGCGGCGGTGCGATCGATGCTTGGCTCGGCGGGTGAGATGCTTTGCTGCCTGCGGATCGAAGTGCAACGAGCGCGCGTACACCGTCGTCTTTGGGTGCGCGCTGCTGGAGCGTATCAACCAGGCTGCTAAATACGTCGATTTTGCCCGCTTCTTTGGCGATGCGGGCCGCCTCTTTGAGCACTTCAACAGCGCGCGTGGGCTGGGCCGCCACATCAAACGCACGCGCCAACAACGCCAGCGTTTCAAGGTCGCGGGGATTGTCTTTAAACGCAACTTGAAGCCGCGTGAGGGCCGACAAGCCGTCGTTGGGGCCCGCGCGATCGAGGTAAATTTCAGCAGCCAACCGGCAGAACCGAGGCTCCTGCCGATGTTGCAGCAGGCGCTCCACCACTTTGAGCGCTTCTTCTCGCCGGCCGAGTTTGAGAAGGCTCTGCGCCGCTTCACCGAGCTTTTCGATCGCGCTGTCGATGTCGCGCACGCGCATGTACGCATCGGCGAGACGAAGCAGCGGAATGGGATTGGACGGATCGAGATCCGTCACCTTGCGAAACACGTCGATGACGTCGCGTTCGCGCCCGGCCGATGCGAGCCGCGCCGCGAGTTCATCGTACGTGGCGAGCGCGTCGCCCATGTACCCGAGCTGCGCGTAGATCTCGGCGAGTTTTGGAACAACGTGACCGAACCGATCTTCAAGGTGCGGTACGTGTTTTCGGATGATCTCGCGGATCTGTTTGTACACAGCCAGCGCTTTGGGCAGCGCCTTTTGCTGGAGATAAAACTGACCGACGGTTTCGTACGTGGTGATGGCGTCGGGGTATTGCTCGGCCTTCAGCCGAAGGTCGCCCACTTTGAGCAACGTGCGGACGTCGCGCGGATCCTCGGCGAGGATCTTTTGGTACTCCTCGACGGCCTTGTCGAAGCGCTTCTTCTCGACGAACTTCTGGGCCGTTTGAGCCACCTTTTCGCGATCAACCGCCACAGCGCTCGGGGCCTCCTTCCGGCGAGCGTCGGCCGCACCCGGGGGTTTCGGGTTCCGAGAAATCGCTAGGCAAGACGTGTTCGAGCTTCATCGACTCGCGGTCCCAAGGGCGCAAAGCTAATTGGGAAAGCGCAAAACAACGAAGAAAGCTGCGACGATTGCGCATCCGGCCAGAACCAGGGTCAGCATACCTGAAGGGCCGGCCTCCTGCATACTTCCGGCCTCCATCTTCCGCGCGCGTGCCCCGAGAATGTGGTGCAGGGCGATGACTGCGAGGACAAACAGCAGCTTGCCATGCATCCAGTGGTGCTGAACAAAGTACCCTTTGATGTCCATGCCTGTGCGGATGAGCGCCGCAACAAACGACACGGCAAATGCCGGCATTGCCACTTTGAGATGAATGCGGCGGGCCAGCGCTCCGCGGATTTTGGCGTCGCCCTCTTTTGCTGTGAGCACAAATCCCATGGCCACGCAGGCGCCGATCCACACGAGATTTCCGGCAACGTGAAGCCAAACAAGAAGAAGCTCCGGTGAAATGGCCGACCTTTTTGCCGCAGCCGGAAGGGGATCGACGGGCACGTCGGCGGCCAATAAAAAGTGGGTGAGCGCGGAGAACAGAGACGCCATGGGTCGCGCAGCCTACACAACCTGGTCGCCCTTCACCAAACTCACGGCCACGTTTCACAAACCTTCTGCCACTGCCTGCGCGCACCGATAAACCGCGATAGAGTCGCCGCCATGACCCGAAGCCAAGCCTACCGAGCGCCGTTCGGCCCGGGAGGGGACGGCGGCATCGACGCCGCCATTTGTGAACGCCTCCTTTCGGTGGCCCTCTCCAAAGGGGGCGACTACGCCGATCTGTTTTTTGAATACCGAGCCGGCGGCGGCTTTTCATACGACGAGGGCATTCTCAAAGCCGCGTCGAGAGGCGTTTCCATGGGCCTTGGTGTACGCGTCCAACGCGGCGACGCCACCGGCTATGCGTACACAGAAGACCTCACGTGGGACGCCATGCGCCGCGCCGCTGAAACCGCAGCTCAAATTGCAACGGGCACAGGCGGAACCGAGAAAATAAACCTCACGCCTCGGCCTTTGGCGCACCGCTACGAGCTTCAATCGGTATCGATCGACGTGCCCGGCACTGAAAAGCGCGCCCTTCTTGAACGCGCAAGCCAAGCCGCCCACGCCTACGATCCAGCCATTATCAAGGCCGAAGCAAGCTTCGCAGAAGAGATCCGTGAGGTACTCATTGCCACCAGCACGGGCACATGGGCCTTCGACGTGCAGCCTCTTTTTCGCTTTGGTGTACGCGCCATCGCCGAGCGCAACGGCAAGCGCCAAGAAGGTTCATCGGGCGGCGGCGGACGCATGTCGCTCGCGTATTTCGACGATCGATCGCCCGAAGATCACGCGCGCGAAGCCGCTCGCCAAGCGGTCACCATGCTCGACGCTCTTGAAGCTCCGGCGGGTGAAATGAACGTGGTGTTGGCGCCGGGCGACAGCGGCATCCTGCTTCACGAAGCGGTCGGTCACGGCCTTGAGGCCGATTTCAATCGCAAGGGAACAAGCAATTATTCTGGCCAAATCGGCAACGAAGTAGCGAGCGAACTCTGCTCCGTTGTCGACGATGCCACCCTTCTTCAATCGCGCGGCACGATCAACGTGGACGACGAAGGCAACCTGCCCGCGCGAAGTGTACTCATTGAAAACGGCAAGCTCGTTGGGTACATGCACGATCGCCTGTCGGCCAAACATTACAAGCTCACGCCCACAGGCAACGGCCGCCGCGAGAGCTTTGCCTCCGCTCCCCTGCCCCGCATGACCAACACCGTGCTCCTCGCCGGCCCGCACGACCCAGAAGAAATCGTCAGGAGCGTAAAAAAGGCGTTTTTGCCAAAAAATTCGGCGGCGGTCAGGTCGACATTTCCAACGGCGACTTCGTGTTTTCGCTCACCGAGAGCTACTTGATTGAAGACGGCAAAATCACCGCGCCGCTCAAAGGCGTAAACCTCATTGGCAACGGCCCCGACGTGCTTCGCAGAGTCACCATGCTCGGGAACGACGTTGAAGTGAGCGACGGCATTTGGACGTGTGGAAAAGACGGCCAAAGCGTTCCCGTCGGCGTCGGCTGCCCCACGATCAAGATCGACCGCATCACCGTGGGCGGAACCAAAATCGGCTAAGCGTACACATTACAACGCGTACACACTACTAAGCGTACACATCACAACGCGTACACATCCCCCCGCGTCTATTCAACCGTTACGGTCTTCGCCAGGTTGCGGGGCTGGTCCACGTCGGTGCCTTTAAAGTCGGCCACGTAATACGCGAGCAGTTGAAGCGGCAGGCTGGTGATGAACGGCGTGAGCATCGCGTCGACTTTGGGCAGATAAAACACGTGATCGGCGATGGCTCCGACTTCAGCATCGCCACGTGTTGCGAGCGCAAGCGTGCGCCCTTCACGCGCTTTCACTTCTTGCAAGTTGCTCAGCGTTTTTTCGTACGTGCGATCACGCGGCATCACCACCACCACGGGCATGTTCTCGTCGATGAGCGCGATCGGGCCGTGTTTCATTTCACCGGCTGCGTACCCTTCCGCGTGGATGTACGAGATCTCTTTGAGCTTGAGCGCCCCTTCAACAGCAATGGGAAAGCTCACGCCGCGCCCCAGAAATAAGAAGCTCTTCGCGTGCTGAAACTTGCGCGCCAAATCGCGAAGGCTGTCGTCCTGTGAAAGCACGTCGCGCATGCGATGCGGCACTTCAAGCATGCCTTGCAGCACTTCACGCGCGCGATCGGTGGAAAGCACATTGCGGCGGCGGCCGAGGTACACAGCGAGAAGCACCATGGCCGCGAGCTGCGCCGTAAAACACTTGGTGGAAGCAACACCGATTTCAGGCCCGGCGTGCGTGTAAAGCGATCCGTGAGCGGCGCGCGGAATGGCTGAATCGAGAACGTTTGCGAGCGCCAAGATCCTCGCGCCTCGATCTTTGGCGGCCTTGAGCGCGGCGAGCGTATCGATCGTTTCACCCGATTGTGAAACTGCAACAACGAGATCACCCGGCCCCACCACCGGATCGCGCACCACAAGTTCACTCGCAAGTTCACACGTGGCGGGCAGCCCCGAAAGGCTCTCGACCAAGTAGCGACCAAACAGCGACGCGTGAAAGCTCGTGCCGCACGCAATAAAGTACACACGCTTCACGTCGGCGGCGGCCGCGGCATCAATGCCGATTTCGCTGTCGATGATGTCCCATTTTTCAAGATCGATCCGCCCGCGCATCGTGTCTTCAATCGCGCGCGGCTGCTCATGGATCTCCTTGAGCATGAAGTGCTTGTAACCGCTCTTTTCGGCCTGCGCGGCGTTCCACGTGATCGTCTTCGGCTTGCGATCAACGCGCTCACCTTTAAGCGTTGTGATCTCCACGCCGCCCGCTGTGAGGAGCGCAATCTCCCCTTCTTCAAGCAGCACCATTGTGCGCGTGTACGGCAAGATCGCCGGGATATCGCTCGCACAATACGTTTCGCCTTCACCGAGACCGATCACGAGCGGCGATGCATTTTTGGCGATGACAATGCGGTCCGGCTCGTCTTTGTGAAGCACCGCCACGGCGTATGCACCTTCGACAACAGCCAGCGCGCGACGAACCGCTTCAAGCAGTTTGTGGCCGGCGCGCACTTCACGCTCCACGAGGTGCGCCACAATTTCGGTGTCGGTATCGGAGCTGAACTTCACGCCCTGCTCCATCAATTGACGCTTTAAATGAAGGTGATTTTCGATAATGCCGTTGTGTACAAGAGCGATGCCGCCGGCAACGTGTGGGTGGGCGTTGGTTTCAGACGGACGACCATGCGTCGCCCAACGCGTATGGCCGATGCCGGGTGCTCCGGCGAGAGGGCGCTCCTTCAAGGCCGACACGAGATTGCCGAGCTTGCCCACACTGCGGACAACGCGAATCTCTTTGCCATCGTGAACGGCCAAACCGGCGGAGTCATAACCGCGGTATTCAAGCCGACGAAGTCCGTCGACCAAGAGGTCACCACAGGACTTCGGCCCAACGTAGCCAACAATTCCACACATGATTGCCAGGCTACCACGGCACGGGGAGAGGCAAATCAGTTCGCGGCTAATTTTTGGGGTACGCGACGAAAAAAGGGATGCCGATCCGTTGCGTACACATGCTCACGTTCCGAGGCGCCGCCCGTTGCGTACACATGCTCACGTTCCGAGGCGCCGCCCGTTGCGTACACATGCTCGCATTCCGAGGCGCCGCCCGTTGCGTACACATTGTGAACACCCGGACGAGCCGCCGTTGCGTACACAAATGTGTACATTTTCCAAGATGGGCCTATTGTCCGGGTTTTCTCTCTGGAAACTCAAACGCCACGTTGAGGGTTACCCCATGCCGCGTGGTGATCAGATCAAACGGCACCGCGAGCCCGGGCTGCGCTTCGGTGATTTGAATTCGATATTGGTAGCGAAGCGCGGCTGTAAAATTCGGAAGAAAATTTTCAGGCCGATACGTGAGCGCCGCATCAAAAGCGGCCACATGAAACCCCGGCAAGAGCGCCCCAAATGCATCAAACGGGCTGCCGCGCTGATACCCCGCCTGAAGCTGAAGATTAAAATAACGCGTCTGCCGATCGATCGCGCTCGCGGCCACGATCTCGGCGTTGGTAGCCATCACCAGACCGCCCACATCCACGTTGAGCTGCGCTCCGTGGTTGCCGGTGATGCCGAGAGCAAGCTCTTCCTGCTGGTAGCGAAGCGCCAATCGGCCTACCGGCTGCCAGTTTTGCCCGCCGCCGTCGGTGAGCCGCATCGCTTGTTGCACGCCGAGATCCGCTTCGGCGGAAAACCCGTTTTTGAAATCGTGCCGGTACCCCACGCCGAGTCGATTGGCCATGATCGGCGCGTTCGCCTGCGCTCGGATCTCGTCGGCGAGCGGCTTCGCCGTGGTGCTCGGGATTTCACATCGACGCGTGGCCACCGCACAAACACGGCCCGCACCACACTGCGCGTCGTTGATGCACTCAATCTCTTCGGTGGCGGCAACCTGTACACCCAGGTTTACGGCAAACGTTTCAGGGTCATCGTTGTAGTTCACCGCGCCCTGAAAATTGGCTCCGAACACAGCGGGACGAGGCGGATCGGCGGCCACCGGACGAAACACATTTCCTTGGATTTGCCCGTTCACCGCGAGCCTGTCGCTCAACCGACGATTGAGCGCTTCCGCGATTTCAAAGTTCATGAACGTGAACGTTCCGGGAGCAAATGCCGCCACCGGTTTGCCGGCTTCAGGCTCGGGAAAAAACGTCACGCCGCCCTGGTTTACGCGCAGAGCAAAGTTTGACTCCGTAAGCTCCGAAACCTCATATCTGGACCGCAGTTCAAGCCGATTATTGTAATTGACTTGTGTACCCACGCCGAACGCCGTGGCGAAGTTCAGCGTGTATTGAACAATGTGCTGCCAGCGCGGCGTTTCGTACGTGAAGATCACCGCCGGCACGAGGTCGAGCACCGCACCCGGGCGAGGTTTGGCTACACCGTCCACCGCATTTGACGGCACAAACTGCACGTTGTCGGTGCCTTGAATGCCCGCGTTAAACGCGCCTCGAAGTTCGGTCGCCTGCGCATTTGCAAGGCGCGGCGCAACACACACGCCGGCGGCAAAACACGCGAGAGCGACAACAAGACGCACGCCTGGCAACGTACATTAGGATGAGGCTCCGGGCACGCGGCACGCGCGCTTTCAACCTGCTCCGCCGAATGTGGGCCCGTCACGGCACTATGCTCAATTACATCGCCGAAAAAAATCTCGATGCGTGGCTCGGTGGCTACGCGAAACACGCTTTTCGAAACGCGATTCGGCCCAAAGTAGTTGGGCCTCGCCACATCCTTTTTGCAACGTGCGATCACTACGAACCGCTGTGGAACACCAGCACGCGCGAAGTGGGGAGCCGACGCGTTCAAGCCTGGCTTGAAGGGTACCCCGCGCTCACGCGGGAGTTTCGAGACAGCGACGGCCATCACCCGCGCCATTCGTTCTTTTTCCCGGCGAGCAATACATCCCTGAATGGATGGATTCGCTCGCCAAACTCACGCGCGATGGGTTCGGCGAAGTGGAGCTTCACATGCACCACGATCGCGACACAGCCGAAACAACGCGCGCCAAGATCGAGCTTTATAAAAAGCGCTTTTCGGAGCACGGCCTCTTCTCGCGCGACGCTCACGGCAGCCTTCGTTACGCGTTTATCCACGGCAATTGGTGCCTCGCCAACGCGCGGCGCGACGGCCGAAACTGCGGCGTCGACAACGAACTGCAGGTGCTTTTTGACTCGGGTTGTTACGCCGATTTCACCTTCGCCGCCGCCCCGGACGAATCGCAGCCGCGCATTGTGAACGAGATCTACTGGCCCACCGGAGATCTCTCCCAAAAGCGCGCGTACGAACACGGCGAAGAGGCGCGCGTCGGCCACGCCTATCAAGACCGCCTGCTCATGATCACCGGGCCACTCGCCATTGCCGCCCGCGCCGAAAAAATCCCGATTTGGATCGACGCCGCCGGCATCACTCAAAAGCGCCCGCCCACAGCGTTTCGCATGAAAACGTGGGTCAACCAAAACATCCACGTTCACGGCCGGCCCGAATGGGTGTTCGTCAAAACGTACACTCACGGCGCGCCCGAACCCCAGGCCGATGTGTACCTCGGTGAAGCGGCGCGCACGTTTCATCGCACGCTCACAACCCAATACAACGACGGTACACACTTCAAATTGCACTACGTGACCGCGCGCGAAATGTTCAACATCGCCATGGCCGCAATGGACGGCAAAAGCGGCAACCCCGGCGAGTATCGCGACTACGTGCTCCCCAAACCTCCCGCCGCGCGCTAGAGCACCGATCATCTTGAATCGCGAATGAACTCAGCAATTTGTGAATATTGAAAATCTTTAACAATCTCGGGGTGCTCTAGCTTTTTTTACCCAGGGAGCGAGGGCTCGCGCCCTCGCTCCCCGCGCCGAGCAAGTCGGCCGCGGGGCCCCTCACTCCGCGATCCGAACTGGGTGTCTGTCATGCGGTGGGAGCTTCGGGCCTGACGTTTCTGCCTCGCTTTTGCCTGTTTGAGTACACAAATAAACTATCTGTTTGGTTACGGAATCAACCTATTCGGTGCTCTAGAGCTGCCCCCCTGGGGCGCGCGCAGGCCGCGCCCAACCCCCCAAGCGTCACACCGTCGCGCTGGCGCGCTCCTCCTGCCGCGGGGGGTTCAAGCAACAACGTTGAAAGCGGCGGCCCAGATGCAGGTCACACCGCTGGTGTACACAAAGCCCCAAAAGAAACGCATTGTGTACACATTGTGCAACCGTTCGGCGATCAGCCGTCAAGCGTCACAACGCCGAGAATGGTCGCCGGCTTGAGCTGCTCAACAGCCTTTTTGATGAGGCTCCGCTTGCTCTTTTTGATCCAAGCCACCACCACCACACCGTCGACAATATCGGCCACGAGGTTCACGTCGGAGCCGCCGAGCGCATGCGGCGTGTCGATGATGATGTGGTCGTAACCCGCATCGACGAGCTGTTCGAGCGCGTTCGCAAACGCCACCGGATCGATCATCGGCGACGTGCGTGACGAGGGCGCCACAGCGAGCACGTGAAGCGGTTCAAACTGCTCGGCCACCGTCCACGACGCGCGATCCATGTCGCGGTTTTTGGCCATTTGTTTTGCGAAGCACTGCGGCGGCTCAAACGCAAAAAGCTTTGCGAGGCCCGGCGAGCGCAAATTGGCCTCCACCAAGAGTACCTTTTCGTTGGACGTTTCGCGGAAGGAGAGCGCGAGATTGGCAGCGCACGTGCTCTTTCCTTCTTCAGGTTCGGCGCTTGTCACGGCGATCGTTCGCGGCGCCCCCGGTCCGGAAAGCTTGCGCCGCAATGCTCGAAACGCTTCCGCGCGCGGCGAATAAGGCTCGGTCAACATAATGAGCCGCGGATCGAGCTTTTCAGGCGCGGGAAGCGGTCTCACCGCGATGGCTGTTTTTTCGCCTCGAAGCGCGGGCGGCGGAGGTGACGGAGCAGCGGGCCGCGGCGTGGGGCGGTGCGGTGGATGACTTCCGCGCGCGCCGTCGTCGGCCGAGGGATAGATCACACCGTCGTGCGTTTCAGGATCGTCGAACAGTTCTGAGTAGCGACTTGGCCGCGCGCCCGCCTCGACGGTGGCTCGTTCTTCGGCCACTTGCTCAGCACGCCGCCTTCCGTTCGCCGGCGTGGGAGACGGGCGCGCACGCGGCGGAGGCTCCGACAGCGGGCGACCTCGCGGCGGAGGCTCCGACGGCACGCGACGCGCCTCGTAGGCGGGGCGATTGGTTCGATTGCGTGCACCGAGATCCAACGGATCGCGCAGAGGTGATCCGAGCGGCTCCTCCACCAACTCGGCGATTCCGCTGATGTCGAGATCGGGCAGCGTGCGCGGCCGAACCGGACCACCGAGCGGTCCGTTCGGCCGCGCCGCAGCCCTCTCCAAATTCACCTGCGCTTCGACATCGAGAGGCGCCGCCCGCGTGTGCTCGTCCAATTCGGGAGGCGATTCACGAACAACAGCATCGGAAAAAAGCGCCGGAGCAACCGAGGGACTTTTCGCAACGGGTGTGGGCATTGCCACGGAGCGTTGCACCGGCGGCGTCGGCGTCGCCGCCGAGCGCTGCGGCGTTGGAGACGCGATCGACCGCTGCGGAGCCTGACGCGGAGCTTCCAACTCGGGATCCAAACTCGGCGGAGTCGAAACGCGATCGCGCGCGCGCGCCGCGCTCCGGCGAACAAACGGATCGGTGATTGCGCCCGGCTTCACCTCTTCAACAACTGCCTTTGGTCGCTCAACTCGAAGCGCCGACGGCGTGCGCAGCGGCTCTGAAGCCGGTCGCGGACGAGCGGGCGGCGGCGACGGATCGATGGGTGCGGGACTGACGCGCGCGCGCTCCGCTGTTGGCGGCCTGGCGTTCGTCGGACTTGATGACGGTCGCAGCTTTTCAGGAAGCGGCGACGGTTGCGCAGTAACCTCCACGTCGGGACCGAGCACGCGTTCGGCACCTTGTTGCAACGTCGCAACGCGCTCCTCCATTTCGAGACGCGCCGCATCGGTTGGAGCAACCGTGCGCCAATGGCGGACGACCTGTTGCAGCCGTCGCGCATCGACAAGCAGCGCCCGCGCATCGCGTGGTGCACCGGGCTTGCCCAGGCGTTGAACGATGCGATCGAGCGTACTTTCCAGATCGGCCGAGACGTCAGCCACTGGATTCCTTTTCGTTGGGGGTCAGCACCGCGGCGACCTTGGGCGGGCCTTGGGCGTTGGCCTTGTTGCGTGCGGCTTTTTCGCGAGGCGGTTTTGGGGGTGCCGGCGGACGCGGAACAGCGGCGAGCACCGGTGCGACACCCGCCAGCTCATCCGCCATAAACACTCGATCATCGAAGAACATCCCAAACGCCGCTGCGCCGACAAGACCCACCAAGAGGCTTACTACAACGCCTATGGCGATGAACTTGCTCTTGGCCATTGTGCCTGACGTTGTTGGCAAATAAGCCGGATCGAGCACCATCACCTGCGCGCCGTATCCTCCCCTCTCGCTTTCCGCGTTCTGCCTCGCTTTGTTGAGGCGCGCGTCCACGTCGTTTTGAAGGCTTTTTGCTTTTTCGCGTTCGCGATTGAGGCGCCGCCATTCTGTCTCAAGGTCAATGATCTGATTTGCAAAGGCCGAGGTCTTTACGTCGGTCTTGAGGCCGCGTTTTCGAGCCTGAAGTTCGCGCTCGTTCTTCGCGAGCTGCATCTCAAGCCGCTTGCGCGGGTCGGCACTTTTGGTTTCGTAAATGTCTTCATCCGAGGGCTTTTGAACGGGCGCGGCGAGCGGATCGGCCGGGGCGGGTGTTGCAGCGATCAAAGCGGCCGTCGCTTCCCGCGATTTGTCCTGAGCCGCTTGCAAACGCGCTTTGGCCATTCGCACGTCGGGGTGCGCGTCTTGGAGTTTTTCAGACTTGTCAGCAAGGTCTTTTTGTGCGGCCGCAAGCTCCGCATCGGCTGCCTGTTTTTGCGCCAAAACGGCCGCCGCAGGCCCCGGTGCTGCAACCGCGCCTCCACCGCCGGGCGCAGGCGCAGCCGCCGCGCCACCGCCTGCCTGAGCCGCATTTGCGGCCTTTAGGCGCTGCACCTGTCGCTCCAACGCCATTGTTTCAGGATCGGCGATTGCCTTTGCCTTTTCAGTGCGGATACCGGCACCGGCCTGCTCGGCGTTGTTTTCTGCGGCAAACTCGGGATGGACCGCGATGAAGCGAATGAGGTCGGACTCACGCTGGTCGAGGTTGTCGTCGGCGCGCTTTTTTTGTTCTTCAATGTATTGAATGTCTTTGGTGGCTTTTGCCCGGTTTTTTTCGGTCCAATCGTTAATGAGAATCTCAGCCAAGCGCGCTGTAACCTGCTGCGTTTCTTCTGGAGTGGAGCCTTCAAATGCGATCAAAAATGTTTCAGCCGAACGGCCCTTAAACGTGATCTTTGTGCGGAGGCGATCGACGGCTGCGATCATTCCCTCCGCTGCGTAGATCTGCGGGTAGAGGTTAAAGTCTTTCACCACGCGCTCCAGATTCTGGCGCGCGAGAAGCGTTTCTTTCAGGCGACCGGGCAGCGTTTTCATGTCGATGCCGCCGCCTTCAACGCCTACAAACTCGCGGTTGATGCCTTCGCGATAAAGGATCACCGTTTCAGAACCCCAGGCTGGTTTTCGCTGGCGCGCGAGCACCATCGTGATCGCGATACCCAGCGCCATCACCACAAACGCCACGGGCAGATGCGCCAACATGCGCTTGACGATCGCGGCGGGATTGGGTCCGGCCGCCGGCGGAGGACCGGCTGCCGGTTGTGCAGCAACTGCACCGGGTAAACCGGGAGGCGGGATTTCGTTGGGTTGCGGCATGACGAGTTCCGAAAATGAAAGTTCGACCGGCGCCTGCTGAAAGTTTTTCAACGGATGAAGCGACCGCGTGGACGCAACGCACGTCGACGCGGCCGGGTGTTTGTCGAACGGCGAAGTAGGTTAGCCCCGCCGTGGTCCCGGCGGTAGTCATCGGCACAACCTTGCAGCCGAGAAGAACGCGTTTCGTGTCTCAAGGGTGCGCGGCCGTGCAGGCAATGGCCGAAAAAGCGGTGATGCCGACCCGTGGTCAAAGAATGTCAGGGCCGGGATGTTTTTTCGCTTGCGAATAGGAATGCCTGAGCAGTCCCAAGCGCGCACAGCGCTCGGAAAAGCGCGCCCAGTGCTCAGACTTTCAGCCGGCCGGCTGAACCGATGTTTTAGGTTGGAAAAACGCGATCGAGCCGGAGTAGGCGAAAAATCGCCCGCGGCTGATCACGCAGCCCCACGATTCGCACTTGTCCGCCGTTGGCGCGCACGCGCTTGAAGAGCGACACGATCACGCCCACGCCCGAGCTGTCGATCAGGCGCAGACTCGAAAGCTCCAGCGTAATGAGCAGCCGCCCTTCATCCACGATGGTGTCAACAACACCCCGCAGGTCGGGTGCAGTGGCCGCATCGAGGGTTCCCTCAATGCGCAGAATGGTTTCATCCCCGCTGTCCGTTCGCGAATAGTTGGTCATTTGCGCTTAAGACTCCCCACGCCTCCTCGAACACGTTGCGGCGCCGCCTCATCGGCGTACCCAACGCTCCGCATCCTCCAGCCACTCTGGGCAGTTTCTTTCTTCGCCGTGTAGCCGGCGGAAGGCAAGTTGTGATCGCCCGGCGCCGCAACGTGACGCTTCTTCAGCACGAGAACGTTGGGGCTCCCATGGGCACCGCGTGTGTACACAACGTCGTCCATGCACGAACGAATAATAAAAAGGCCCATTCCACCTTCGCGAAGACTGCTCACGGCTTCGTTCTCGGGAGCGCTCAAATCCGGAGGCGTGTACTCGGCAACCGCGCTGGGATCAAATCCGCGGCCGCGGTCTGCAAGTTCAATTTCGATTTGGTCGGTTCCGACGAATACGGCCACATCAACGTGTCCGCCGGTGATGCCGCGATAGGCATGAAGCACAATGTTGTTCCACGCTTCAGAGATCGCGGAGATAAGCGCATCACGCAGGTGCGGCGGAGGTTCGCGACCGTCTGCGCCCACAGCGGTGAGCACAGCGGTCACCGCCAGATCACGAAACGCCAATTGAGCAGGGAGGGTTAAGCGCACCACGTCGACCGTTCTTGTAGAGTATCACGAACGCGGATAAGAAAGGACGCTGGTGACGCCCCTCGTTCGCTTAACAAAACGCGCTATCGACTTTGCGGCCTCCGCGGTCGGACTCGCAGTCACAGCACCCCTTTATCCGGCCATTGCGGCCGCGATCTATTTAGAGTCGCCTGGACCGGTTTTTTATAGGCAACGCCGGGCCGGCATGCTCACCGGAACTGAAGTGAAAGACGGCATAGCCAAGCCCGTCTTCGTCGAGTTCGAGATGATCAAGTTCCGCACCATGCGGATGGACGCCGAGAAACTCACGGGTGCTGTACTCGCGCAGGAAAATGATCCGCGCGTTCTCAAAGTTGGCAAGTTCCTGCGCAAGTCGCGCTTGGATGAGCTACCGCAGCTTCTCAACGTGCTTCTCGGTGAAATGAGCCTTGTGGGGCCGCGACCCGAGCGCCCGGAGCTGCTTGACCACCTGGCCATGGCCATTCCGTATTTTGAAGAGCGGATGCGCGACGTAAAGCCGGGCATCACCGGGCTCGCGCAGGTGTCGCTCGGGTACTCCGGTCGAGCCATGGAGCAGAGTGAAATTGCCGCGTTTGAAGCCGCAATCGTTAATCCGTTCAAGCTCGAAGAAGCCGAAGGCGCCGAGGCCGACGGCATGCGTATGAAGCTCCTTTTCGATCTTGCGTACGCCGCGGCGCTTGAGAGCTTCCCAGCGTTTTTGCGCATGGAGCTGGGGATCATTGTGAAGACGCCGCTCGTGATGGTGATGGGCCTCGGACGTTAGCCCGGATTGTCCGCGAGGACTCCGCGCCAAAAATCCGAATCCGCGCCGCCCGCCGAGAAGCTCCGCAGGCACGACGACAATTGCGTACACATTTTATTGTGTACACATGGCGCTGTTTGTCAGTGGCCTTTGAGGCGCAGCCACAAGCGCAGCCCCACCATCAATCCAATACAAATGCCAATGATCAAGCCGTACTCGCCCCTGGAGATTTTCACCTCAAAGTTCCGATCGGTCGTGCGGATCATTGTGTAAAAGCCGCCCGCGATCCCAAAGTAGATCCAGAGCACGTAGTGGTAGGTCCACGACAGGAAGAAGATGCCTACGAGCGTGCCGCAGAACGAAGCGAAGAGCGCCAGCGCCCAGGCGCGAATCATTTCACCGCCGGGAACGTTTTTGTAACGCTGAAGCGCCAAAATCATCATTTTCATCACCGTGTAGACGATGACCATCCACACGAAGAAACCGAAAAGGCCAAGCTCCGACGCTGCCAGAACGTACGCATTGTGAGCGGTCAAAAAGCAGTGTTTCGTAAACTGCGCGTACCCCACTCCAAAAATGGGATTGCCGAAAAACATGTTGAGGCCGTCGTGCATAACCTCCATGCGCTCTTCGGCGCTTTGTGCGGCTTCTTCGCCACTTCGCCCGCCGAGCATCATGAGCGGAGCCGCCATGCCGCCTCCCACGAGCGCGCCGCGAATGCCGTATTTTCGAACGAAGTAAACGCCCATCACCGTCATGAAGATCAAGATCGCGCCGCGAGACTGTGAGAACACGTCGGTGATGACAACGACAACAACGGTTGCGAGCACGAGCAGCAGGCGCAACAACGTTCGCCGCATTTCGTAGACAGCGAGCGCAAACGGGATGGATTGTCCCGCCGCGAGAGTTGTTTCGTTGGGGTCCATGAGTACACCACGCCAACGAACGCGACCGGTGGAGATCGACGTGGTTCCAAAGAGACCCACGTGTTCACAATAATAATCCAGCTCTTCGTCGCCGCCGGGGCCTTCACGACAATTGTCTTGGCGTTCACAGGGGCGGCCGTCGGGAGCGAGATCCGGAGGCGCATCTGGGTTTTCAGGATCGAGTGTGACAACGACACATTGGAAATCTTGAAAGCCCTGATGGAACGCGACCGACACGCAGAACATGGAGGTTGCAAACACAACGAGCGCGATACGCAAAAACGTTTTTGCCGACTGGATCGCGTGTTGAATGATCAGTGAAAGCCCGATGCCGGTGGTGAGGTACGTGAACTTTCCGGCCATTTCACCGGGCACTTTGAGCGCCAGCGTGAAGAAGCACCACACGTAGAAAATCAGCGACCACTTGAGGAGCGGGGTCTTCTCTTTGCGAAGTTGCCCCGAGGTCATGTCGTAAATGAACCCGCCGAGGATCAACGCGAGCCACATGTTGATCCACGGCAAGCCGCCCATTCCCGGCACAAATTCTTGCGGCCGAACGTAGGTGAAGATGATGAGGCCGATCAGACCGGGAATGGCGTACATGCCGTGCCGCGCATTTAATCATGGCTGCCGGCCAACATGCGGCCGGCAGATGGTGACGACCGAGATTAGGCGGAGATAACGGACGAAGATCGACCCGCCGAAGCACGCGGCGCCGTGGAAGGGCGATCTCCCCACGCTTCTGAAAGCGCACGGCCCTGCATGTTTTCAGGCGCTCCAATTCCCATGAGGGCGAGAAGCGTGGGCGCCACGTCGAGATCGGTTGTGTGCTCAATGAAGAGGCCGCGCTCAATGCCCGGTCCGTACATGAGCATCATGCCCGTGGGATCGTGCATGCCTTCTTTGGGCGTGTCGCCGTAACCGCGGAACAGCTCATCGAACGTGAACGACTTTGTGGAGCCGTGGCGAAGCGGGAAGTGATACTTCGCCTGGCCGTCCATTTTGGCGAGGCCGCGCGGTGTGATTGTCAAGATCTCGCCCACTTCATCCACGGTGATGCCATCGGGCGTGGGTGCGTTGTCGCGGCGAACAGCGAGCAACGCGTCGCGAACACGACTGCGTTCCGTCGCGTCGGAGATGCGTACGTTCCATTGCGGGTCCATTACGGGCACAACGTCGCCGACGCCTGTGGCTCCCACGATCTCCAAGATCTGGCGCACATTTTTGAATTTCACGCAGACCTTTCCTTCGGGATAAAGGTCGTGTGTGTACGGCTTTTGACCGAGCGCCGACGTCACAACGAGCACCGTGTCGTCGTCGATGATGCGGAGGAATCGGTTGAGCAGATCGTCGATGACTTGGTAACCGTGCGGCATGGCTCCGCCGAATTTCTTTTTCTCTTCAGGCGTGGAAGGCACGGCAAAACCGGTGTCGTCCCACGCGCGCCAATAATGATGTTGGTAGTGGGCGGCGTGGTTTGAATGCCATGTGGCAAAGTCGGGTTTGAACATGCCGTAGAGCTTTGAGAAGAAATCAAAGTTGACGTACGGCTGAAGCGCGACGCGCTTCCAGTGCATGTAGGGCTTCACGCGTTCGGTTGCGAGCTGCGCCGCGATGCGTACACAAGTCTCAGGGGTAAGGCCGAGTTTCAAGAGATCGACGCCCATTTTCGCCATGGTGAGGAGCGAATCGGCCTCGGCATTTTTGTGGTGTACCTGGGTGTACTTTCGGTTGAGGGCCTGCGCCGGACCCACAAACCTCGGATACGTTTCAGGCCCCGGAGCAAACGGTCCCGGCACCATAAAACCGGGCACGGGGCGCGGCGGATACGCGCTGATGCTGCCGTAAATGCCGATGCTTTTGCCGGCTTCGAGCGCATAGTCCCACGTTCGCTTTGCGCGAATGGTGGACACATCTTGTTCGAGCACCATGGCGCCGTGCTCACTCATGTCGACGCCGGTGTGCAGCGTGACCCACGAAATCCAGGGATCGAGATGCGGCGGGCGTTCAAGCGCTTCAGGTGCTGCGGCCGTACCTTCAGCACGGAGCCGAGCGAGCGTTGGCATTTTGCCTTCGCCCATGAAGCGTTCGGCGACTTTCCAAGTGATCTCGTTAAACTCTAAAAGAAGTACTTTTCGTGCCTTCGGACCGCTCCACATCGCTTCACCTCGAAACGATCAGATTAGCCAAAAGGCCGCCGAAAAGGTAGCCCCGTGCGCGCCTAGAAAAGGCCTTTGGCGCGACGCTCCGCTTCACCCATCCACGCGCGCACAACACCCGGATTTGCGCACGGTGGAACGGCTCGGTTGGCTTCTTCAAAAAGCTCATCGAACAATTTGCGGGCACCCGCCAATCCAAGCTCGTTAACGGCATTTGGCCGACCGAGCGCCGCGTCTTGTCCCACCGGTTTTCCAAGCCGATCAGCGTCGCCGAGCACATCCAAAATGTCGTCGGCCACTTGGTACGCTTCACCGACTTTGGCGCCGACAACACCCCAGCGTTGAGGATCTTCACCGGCGGCAACTGCGCCGAGAGCGCTCGCGGCTTCAAACAGCGCGCCTGTTTTTGCGCGACGGTAGCGAGCCGCATCGATCTTGTTTTCGCTCTCCCACGCTTGGCCCGCGATGATCCCAAACGGCGACCCAACGCCGCGCGCGAGGAGCCCAACCATCGAAGCGAGTCGCGGGCTCTTTGCGGCGTTTCGCGCGAGGTTTTCAAACGCGAGCACGATCAAATGATCTCCCGCGAGAACGGCGATGTTTTCACCGAAGGCTCGATGCACAGTCGGTTGCCCGCGACGGGTGTCCGCCGCATCGAAACACGGCAAATCATCATGAACGAGCGACGCGCAGTGCATCATCTCCAGCGAGGCGGCCACGGCTTCAGCGAGGTCCGGGTGCGGATCGCCGCACGCTTGAGCCACCGCGAGACACAATTTGGGGCGTAGTCGTCCTCCGCCCGGAAACAACGCGTGCCTTACAGCAGCGGACAAGCGAGGAGGCCCTTCGGCATCAGCCGGCGCTAGCGCCTTTAACAGCGCACGTTCGATACGCGCCGACACATAAAGCGAGGGGAGATATTCGGCGGAAGCCGACGGGGGTCGAAAATGTTGGAGCGCCTCGGGCAAGTGCAGGTCCATTGGGTGTAATAAAGAGTCACTGTCCAACATTCGTCAAGGCTTCGTTGGAATTTTTTGCCTCAAGACTGGACAAAGATTTGTCGGACCGTAGGATGCATACCATGTTCGAGGCGTCGCGAGTGGTTGTAGTGGGGGCGGGAATCGGCGGACTGACCGCAGCCGTGGAGCTGGCTCGCCGCGGTGTTGACGTGACCGTGATCGAAAGGGCGGCGCACGTTGGCGGCAAAATGCGTCAAGTCCCCATTCAGGGGCGCGCGATCGACTCGGGTCCCACCGTGTTGACCCTTCGGAATGTGTTTGACGAGGTGTTTCAGGCCGCGGGGGAGAAGTTAAACGAACATTTGACACTGGACAGAATGGACCTGCTCGCCCGGCATGCATGGACCGACGGCTCGGTTCTGGACCTTTATAGCGATATCGACCGTTCCGCCGACGCCATTGGCAAGTTTGCCGGATCTCGCGAGGCTTATGGTTATCGGCGCTTTTGCCAATACGCGCGCACCATTCATGAAATGGTGGAGGGCCCCTTTTTAATGGGTGAAAAACCCAACATGCTGAGTGTTGTAAAAGCATTCAGCACCATCGGTGTCGGCGCGCTCATGAAAATGGACGGCGTTCGAACGTTATGGGCGTCGCTCGGAGATTTTTTTCAAGATCCACGGCTTTTGCAGCTTTTTGGTCGTTATGCAACGTATTGCGGCTCATCGCCGTTTGCGGCGCCGGCCACATTAAACGTCATTGCCCACGTGGAGCGTGAAGGGGTGTGGACGGTTCGCGGCGGCATGGCTCAGCTTGCAATCGCCCTTTCAAAATTGGCTATTAAAATGGGCGCAACCATTAAAACCAATACCCATGTGAGCGAGGTATTGGTCCATCAAGGCCGAGCCAGCGGCATTAAACTCGCAACGGGCGAGGTCATTCACGCGGGCGCCGTGGTACTCAATGCCGATTCAGGTGCATTGCCGGCGGGTCTTTTTGGCAAAAGCGTTAAACGCGCCGTCAAAACTCCCGGGCCGAGGTCTCTTTCGGCAATCACGTGGTCGTGTCTCGCCACCACAAAAGGACTGCCCCTCGTGCGCCACAACGTCTGTTTTTCAAACAACTACCCACTTGAGTTCAAGGAGCTTTTCGACAAGCGAACGCCGCCGTCGAGCCCAACGGTATACATCTGTGCACAGGATAGAAACGATTCAGGATTCGCCCCTGAAACATCATTGCATCGCAATGAAAATGGGGCGCAGGCAGACTCTTCGTCCGAACGACTCTTATTGCTTATCAATGCTCCCGCCAAGGGTGACGAACACACTTTTTCTACTTCGGAGATCCGTCAATGCGAAGCCGCGATGAAAGAAGTTCTAATGCGATGTGGCCTTTCGATAACTCCCACGGCGGAACCGGTCGTTACCACACCGACGGACTTCGCGAGGATGTTTCCGGCAACCGGGGGAGCGCTTTATGGGGCGGTTTCTCACGGAATGACATCGCCGTTTTCCCGTCCGGCGGCGCGCTCGGAGATGCCCGGACTATACCTCACGGGGGGGAGCGTACACCCGGGAGCGGGAGTTCCAATGGTCGCACAGAGCGGGAGACTCGCGGCACAGGCGCTCTTTCAAGACCTTGTTTCGATATCGAGATCGCGCGTGGGGGTTATGGCTGGTGGTATGTCGATGCGATAAGCGACAACGGCCAATATGGGCTCACTCTCATTTTAATGATTGGGAGCGTGTTTTCGCCGTTTTATAAAAAGGCCAATGACCGCAGCAGTGCCGATCCCGAGGCGCACGCCGCCGTCAACTTGGCTCTTTACAACCTTAAAAACCCAGGGGGAAGTTGGCTCGGTCCGGCATTTGGCAAACGCAACGGCGATTTGTGGGCATTAACAGAGGGTGCGCGGGTGGCTCGCAATCGCGACAAACTCACTATTGGAGAAACAACTGCTCAATGGCTCGCCGGAAATCTCGTTATTGACATCAATGAAACGACGGCCCCTTTTGCATCACGATTGCGCGGCAAACTCATTGTCCGGCCGTCCAACATTCAAAACGAAGTGTTTACCCTCGACCCGGCGGGCAGACACATTTGGTCGCCCCTCGCGCCGTTTGGACGCATTGATGTGACCTTTCAAGACCCCAGACTGGCATGGTCTGGACCGGCCTATCTCGATCACAACGCCGGGGATGAACCCCTCGCCCGGGGCTTTAAAGGGTGGAATTGGTCGCGCGTGACAACGCGCGAGCACACAACGGTTGTGTACGACGTCGTCCACCGCGACGGGGGTACACATCAGATTGCGCGGTCCTTTTTTGCGGGCGGCGCGCGCGAAAATCGCCATGGAACACCGCGCACAGTTCAATTGCCCAAAACGCGCTGGCAAATGGATCGGTCGGTGCGCGTGCTCGGCGACGGCGATTTAAAAGTGGCTCACACGCTCGAAGACACGCCTTTTTATTCTCGCAGCCATCTCACCGGCACGCTCGACGGTCATGCAGCCGACGGTGTACACGAGAGCGTTGACATGGACCGGTTTGAGTCTCCGGTTGTGCAGGCCATGCTTCCCTATCGCATGCGGAGGCATCGCGCATGATGTTGCATCCGGGCGGCGCGGCCCTTTTTCTTTGGGCATATTTGGTTGGTTGCACAACACTTTATGCGGCCACAAAAGCTGCGCTTTCTCGAAGGAAGGCTCCAAAAAATATCACCCAACCATTACATCTGCTCGTTGTGAGACCCTGTGCCGGGGCAGAACCAAACCTTGAAAACGCGCTTGTTTCGCTGTCGAAAGCGCGGTTTTCAATGCGGGTCACATGCCGGTTGGCTGTGCAAAACGCCTCCGATTCAGCCGCCGTCTCCTGCGCGCGAGCCGCCTCGACGCTCCGCGATGCGAGCATTGAAACGTCTGTTGTGTACACACATGCCCAGGGGCTAAACCACAAGGCGTCTCAATTACAGGCCACTCTAAACGCCGAAAAAACAAACTACGACGCCGTCATTGTGGCAGACAGCGATGTGGACTTTTCAGCGGTGGATCTCGAAGCGTTTGTTGCTCCACTTTTCGACAACTCGCTGCGAACACCTGTTGGAGCTGTGTGGGCTCCGCCGGTGGAAGTGGGCGACATCGCGGCGTCGGGCGATCGCGCTTCGCAGGCCATTTTGGCGGGATCGCTCCACGCTTTCACGTTGCTCGGCGCGCTCGACTCCGGCGCTCTCGTGGGAAAGCTCTTCGCTATTCGCCGCGACACGCTGCGCTCGATCGGCGGGTTTTCGGCTGCGGAACGCACCCTCGGGGAAGACATGGAGATCGCGCGCCTCCTCGCCGAAAAGGGCCAACGCGTTACGTGTGCACTTGAAGCCGCAAAAAGCCTAAAAACGGGCCGATCGTGGCGAGCCGCCGCCGAACGATACGCTCGGTGGATCACGGTGATTCGCGCCCAGCGCCCTCATCTGCTCGCGAGCTACCCGCTGTTGTTTCTTGCGACACCCATTCTACTTTTGGCTCAAATTCCAGTATTTTTCGTCGCCCCCGTAGAAGCGGTGTTCACCGCGGCTGCGGCGCTCATCGGCCGCATTGTTGCCTCCATTGCCGCACGTGCGCTCGCCGGGCTGCCTTTCTCACCGCGCAATTCGGTGATCGATGCGGCGCTCTCAGACGCCCTTTTAGCTCATGCGTTTTGGTTGGCGCTCACGAAACGCGGCGTTGTTTGGCGCGGCAAGACCCTTCGCTTTGACGAAAAAGGCATGCTTACCCAAGCATGAAAATGTGTACACTTAATAGTCAACGCTGAGCAAATGGGCGCGTCATAACCGACAGCAGGCGCTCTGCCCATTTTCCAAGAATCCCTTGGTTTGCGCTGTAAATCTCCACAAACGGTGGTCCCGACACATGCGCTTTGCCAATGGCTGAATCAATCGTGTTCAGCTCGGCGGCCACCGCCGCCTCTTGAAGCTGCCTACCTTTGTCGGTGTCTTTTTCAGCCTGGATCGGTGCCCCAAACGAAAGGTAAAGGTGCGGCTTTTCTTCTCCGGCAAATTCGTAACGCACCGCCGCGGGGATCAGCTGCGCCCGTTTTGCAACGCGCGCCACCTGCGCCGCGCCCTCGCGAAAACGAAGCGGCTCCGTGATCGGTCGCTCCTCGCCCTGCGGAAAGATCCACACAAGTTTGCCCGGCTGATCCAGGAGCTTTGCTGCAAATCGAATGGCCGAAGCCCCGTCCGCAGGCCGATCGAGGTCCACACCAAACGCACCGACAAGCCCAAAAAACGGCAGCCGTCGGAGGTTTTTTGCATCCATCAAAGCGTACCCATCGGTTCGAAGCAGATGGGTGGACGCGTGCAGGATCACCAGCGGATCCCACCACGATGCGTGGTTTGAAATCACAAGCAGCGGCGCTTTTTGGGCGGCCTCAAGCGTTTCAGCGAGGCCGCGAACAAGCACTTTTCCAAATGTTCGATGAATGCGACCGCGAGCGTGAGAGGCAAACCACGCATTGAACAAGCGGCTCTTTCGAGGCTCGATCACGCGGCGATTCCACGTTCTGCGGGAGTACAAAGCGCATTGACCAAAAAGGCGGTTTCATTCGCGCTCGGCTCATAAAGCGCGGGCGGCGGCGCCGAAAACGACGCGAAAAGCGCCCGCCCGAGGTTCATCAGCTTACGCCACTTTGAAGTGACCGCACGGCTCGAAACACCGTCCCCACCGCGCTTTCGAATGACGCGACCGATGTCCGAATAAATGAAACGCGCGGCGAAAATGGCCGGTCGCACGCCGCGCGGGAGCGCCGAAATGCCCGCTTCCGCGCGAAGGTAATAGCGATCGGCTTCATCCAAAAGTCGGAGCGTGACCCTTTCAATCCCCGGCTCGGTTTTCACATCTCGCAGAAAAGCCTTGAGATCGACCTTTTCTTCTTCAAGCCAATCACCCGGCAAATACACTCGCCCATTTCGAGCGTCTTCACCCACGTCGCGGGCAATGTTTGTCAGTTGCATGGCGAGGCCCAGATCACAGGCGCGCGCAAGCACGTGGGCGCGGCGGTCCGTCATGATGGCTGTCATCGCAACGCCCACGGTTGATGCCACGCGTGCGGAGTAGGCAAGCGTGTCCGAAAGCGTTGTGTACACTTTTCCGGTGCGATCCCACTCAAAGCCTTCAATCAGGGCCGAGAAGATCACCTTGGGCAATGTGTACTTTGTTACAAGATCGAAAAACGCCCGATCCACCGCACCGTCGAGGCTTTTTCCTGCGTACACATTCTCCAGCCGAGCACTCAGCCTGTCCACGCGGTGCTCGTCGGTATCGAGATCCACCGCGTCATCTGCAACTCGACAGAACGCGTAAAGCACCGCCGAAGCGTCGCGCACGTGCACCGGCAGCAACTTGGACGCGGTGGCGAAACTCTTCGACCCCCTCGCCAAGAGGTCGTAACAAGCTTCCAAGTCGCCCGGTTGACCAAAGGTCGTGCGAGCCCCAATGCGAGGCGCGGTGGAAACCACGGCGCTCGTCACGTTATTTCACTCCCATGAGGCACCACGCGATCAAGCACTTTTGCGGACGAGAGTACACCCGGTAACCCGGCGCCCGGATGAGTTCCGGCGCCGACAAGATACAGGTGGCCAATGTCTTCACTTTCGTTGTGAGGCCTGAAAAAAGCACTTTGCGTGAGCACCGGCTCAATTCCAAACGCAGCGCCGCGGAACGAAAGCAGCCTGTCTTGAAAGTGCTGCGGGTTCATTGTCAGGCTGCACGTGAGATTGTCCTTCAGGCCGGGCAGCACCGTTTTATCGAGGTATTGCTCCACCATCTGCCTGTATTTCTCGCTTTCAACACTCCAATCAGTCCCGCTTTTCAGGTTGGGAACCGGTGACAGCACATAAAACGTGTCACGGCCCGCGGGTGCGAGTGACGGGTCTGTCGCTGTGGGCCGATGCAAATACAGGCTGAAATCGTCGGCCAAAACGTGTCTCACAAAGATGTCGTCGAGAAGCCCCTTGTAACGCGGCCCGAGCAAAATCGTGTGATGCGCCACGTCTTCATATTTTTTCTTCGTGCCGAAGTACCAAACGAAAAGACTCATTGAGTAGTCGGCGCGCTCAATTTTGCGGTCTGTCCAACGTTTGCGAGCATCCGGCGGAACAAGATATCGATACGTCCACGCCGAGTCGGCATTGGACACAACCACGTCGGCATTGAGGCGCTCACCGTTGGCCAATAAAACACCCGTCGCGCGACCACCCTCCACAACGATTTGTCGAACCTCGGTGTTTTGCTTAACAGTACCGCCCTGCCCTTCAATCAGGTTGCATAACCCTTTCACGAGCGAACCGGTGCCTCCCATTGCAAAGTGAACTCCCCACTTTCGCTCCAGGAATGCAATTAACGTATAGATTGAAGTGGTTGAAAACGGATTGCCACCCACAAGCAATGGGTGAAAACTCAATACCTGACGAATCCGCTCATCTTTTACGTATTTTGAAACAAGACCATATACCGTTCGATAACTTTCAAGCTTCACCATGCTTGGAAGAATGCGGGCCATATCGGTCCAGCTGTTAAACGGCACATGCGCAAGCTCTTCAAAACCCACCTTGAAGATCTTCTCACTCGCGGCAATAAAACGTTCATATCCGGCAACGTCGTCGGGCGAAAAACGAGCCACTTCAGAGCGCATGTGTTCGGGGTCGCCCGTGTAATCAAACGATTGCCCATTATCGAATCGAATGCGATAAAACGGGCTCACGGGACGCAGGTCGATATCGTCTTCCAAACGTTTGCCGCATAACGTCCACAACTCTTCAAAGAGGAACGGCGCGGTAATCACCGTTGGACCGGCGTCAAAAACGTGCCCGTCGATGCGATGCACATAAGCGCGCCCACCGGGTTGATCGAGCTTGTCGAGCACGGTCACGCGATATCCGCGGGCACCGAGGCGAATCGCCGCAGCCAACCCACCGAATCCACTTCCGATCACAATTGCGTGAGGAGTCTTGAGCAGTTTCTTATTACCCGACATAATCGTTTCTCCGCGCTGGTTTCCAGTTGTAAACCGCAGTTCAAAAAGAAGATCCCGTGAGCCGCTATCGCATTCGTGCCGTTGCTGAACTAACCGGTGTATCCACCGCAACATTGCGCGCTTGGGAGCGCCGTTATGGTGTGCCCACGCCCTCGCGAACCGCGTCGGCCTATCGGCTTTACGGGGACGACGACGTGGCTCTCATTTCGCAAATGCGCGACCTCGTAGAATCCGGCGTCGCCCCCGCGGAGGCCGCTCGTTCGCTGCGGGATCACGCCGCCGGAAACGGGCCCACAACGGTGGACTCCGACGCGTATCAATTGGCCTGTGATCACATTGTGGACGCGGCCGCGAACTTTGATCTCGATGCTATTCGCGAAGAGCTTGTTCGCGCGCTTTCGCTCGGTCCGGCCATTGCGATCTTTGAGCGAACCCTGTCGCCCGCATTGGTTCGCGTAGGTGAGCTTTGGCATTCGGGCCAAATCACCGTTGCTCAGGAACACCTCCTGTCGAACTTGCTTGTCGGCCGCGCAGCGCAGCTTTTGGAACTGGCTCAACCTGTCGATTCGTCGCGACAAGTGGCCCTCGCGTGTTTCGAAGAAGAAGAACACGTGATCGCCCTCTACGGCACCGGCCTTCATTTCGCGGTGTGGGGTTATAAAACAGTGTTTCTGGGGGCGCGCACCCCGCCCGATGCCGTCGCTCGCATTGTCGACGCGCTTCACGTCGACGCAGTTGCATTGTCGGTCACAATGCCGCCCGCGGCTCATAAGGCTCGTGCGCTCGTAGATGCTTATGCCGATGCGTGCCGAGACACGCCGTGGACGGTTGGAGGCCAAGGAGCCGAGTCGCTGCGCCGCTTTGTTGAAGCGCGCGGCGGCACCATTGCGCCCGCCAATTTCTCCGAGCTTCGGAAGAGTATTGATAAGGCGGTCCGAAAAGACAAACACGCGCAATCTGCTCCTCCGCAGGCTTAAAGCGTTGTTGATTGATTAACCTTCAACCTCGGATTTTAATAGATCGACAAGCTTTTTGCGGTCTGCGTCTGACAGCGATCCCTCACCGGCGAATAACACTTTATTGTCTTTGCCGATAAGGACAATGCTGCTCTTACCCTTGGTCAGCTTAAAGGCCTTGCGAAAAGAAGCGTTCCAATCGCAATAAATGGTCGTTCCCTGCTTCTTTGACTCTTCGCGAATGGCGTCTTTCACAAAGCCTTTGGCGGGCCAAAAGTCATAAGAAGAAACGTCTGCCACGGCAGCCAAAGCGACCTTTGATTTGTATTTGTCACCTTTGGCCAAAACACTCAGCTCTTTTTTGAGCTTTTCGTTTTGAGTCGCGCTGTCGCGATCTTCATAAACAATCAGTACCGGCTTGCCCTTGAGAGACTTCGTTTCAAGGGTTTTTCCGTCGGCGTCTTCCACCTTGCCGAGGGGTGCGTCATCACCGATTTTGGGCAATGCCAATGCGGAGAGGGAGGTTCCCGACATGCCGGCCACTACGGCGGCGGCGGCAATTTTGTTGCGAAGAGACGACATTGGTTTTGACCTCCATCAAATCTGGACAAAGGTTGTTTAGTTCTTGGACAAACAAGAGTCAAGCCCCGGTCGCACGATCTTTTCAGCGAGTGGGGCGAATGTCACATGTATGTATAAGGAGGTGGGCACGCCAAGCCCGTCCACCCGTCGGGGCGGGGCCCCCGATTGGCTAGACGAGGGGCCGAACGCCCGACGAGTTCTCGCTGCGAGTGACGTGAGGGTCGGGGTCGCTCTATCGTCTCGTGCGATGGCGAAAAAGCGCACGAAACGCCACGGGGCATCGGGCAAGGGATCGGAACCGCCGCCGAGCGGTGCGGAAAACGCAGACGATCTCGAAAAGGAAAACGTCGCAGACGGCGCCGAAGCCGAAGGTGAAACACCTTCGGACAAAGCAACCGCCGACGACGCTGCAAAAGAAGAGAGCGTGGCAGAACGCTCGGCTTCCGAAAGCAGCGAAACCACCGCAGAGGGCGAGAAAAAAGCGGAAGCAGAATCACCAAAAACGCCGTCGAAAGGCGCCGCATGGGGCGATCCGATCGCGCGCTTTGAAGCGGGTTGGACGCGTCTCGAAACCCGACTCATCACATGGGTACTCATCGCGCAGCTCCTCTCGATGGTTGCGTGGGTACTCTTGTCGGGCCTTTCGTCGCCGCTCCAATCGGGCAACGCGGCCGGGCTCGTCATGCGCGCGATCTTGGGCGCTGTCGGTTTCGGGTTGGGCGCTTATTACGCCACACGCAAACTCGACAACACGCGTCGAAGCCTCGCAACAATCGGCGGCATTTTGTTGGGCGCCGCGGTCGCCAAGTTGTGGCGAAGCAGCGGCGTGGAGTACTTCGACAACATCAAAGCGTGGCTGCAAGAAGGCTCCACCCTCACGTTGATGGGCGGCCTGCGCGGCGTTGCCACACGCCTCACGTTGTGGCTCGCATTGCTCGGCGGCTCACTCGCAACGGCGTCTGGCAAACACATCAACATCGATGTGATCTTCCGCTTCGTGCCGGCGCGCCTTCGCAAACCGATCGCGATCGTCAACTACTGCGCGGCGGCTCTTGTGTGCCTCGGCGCGGTGTGGGGCTTTTTTGATCACATCGCGATCGAGAGCTACGGCGCCAAGGCCGAAGACACAGCAAGCGCAAAGATCAGCATTGCCGGCGAGCGAATGGGCGACCATTTCTTCTTGCTGCGCAAACAGCTTGTCCTTGATCTAAAGACGTTTCCGCACATCGTGACGGGCGATCGATTTGATCGTTGGATGAGCGCCGAAGAGTGGAACGGTTGGGTGAAAGGCGCGGGCTTCTCTGAAAAGTACCCACCCGAGTTGGTTGAAACCATTCTCGTGCCACCTGATGCACCGCCCCACACACCCCTCGTGCTCGCGCCCGACGGTGAGTCAACGCGCGGCATTTTGGTGCACGATTTGTCGCTCGTATTTCCGTTCGGAATGCTCGTGATCGCTCTTCGATTTTTGCTGCGCGTGTTGCTCGCGCTGTCGGGTCACATTGAAGTGGATCCCGACGCGGCTCACAAAGAAGAGATCGGTGCGCACCACAGCGAGACCGTTGCAGAACCGAAAGGGGGCGTGTGATGGGAATCATTGTCGCCATCCTTTTGGCGGTGCTTGCGCTCATCGGTATGCCGCTCTTTGCAGTCATGGGCGGTTCGAGCGAAGCCCTGTGGCTCACGCATGATCAAGAAACGTTGCGGCATCTGCGGTTTATTGCTCCCAACGTTCTCGACGATCGATTCGCCGGCTCACCCATTCTCGTCACCATCCCGCTTTTTACGTTCGTCGGTTATCTGATGGCCGAGTCGAAAACGCCCGACCGCATTGTGCGGGCGAGTTCGGCATTTTTTGGATGGATGCCGGGCGGCCTCGCAATCGTTTGCATTGTCGCGAGCGCATTTTTCACAACGCTCACCGGCGGCAGCGGCGTCACCATCGTTGCGATCGGCGGCCTGCTTTATCCCGCGCTTCGCAAGCAGGGCTACCCGCATGAATATGCGCTCGGCCTTGTTACGACGGGCGGATCGCTGGGGCTTTTGCTGCCACCGTCATTGCCGATCCTTGTGTACGCATTGGTCGCCGGCATCGACTTCAACGTGGCGTTTAAGGCCGCGGCCGGCCCCGGCATCATGATCATGGTGATGCTTGCGATTCATGCTGTGTACACAGGCCGCAAGTACAACGTTCCGCGCGCAAAGCCCAATTTCCGCGAAATGCTCGACGCGATCTGGCTTCTCAAATGGGAACTAGGCGTACCGCTTGTGATCTTGGGCGGCCTCGGCACCGGCCTCACTTCGATCGATGAGAGCGCCGCTTTGACCGCTGTGTACACACTCTGCATTGAGGTTTTTGTCTACAAAGATCTCGACCTCAAAAAAGACGTTCCGCGCGTGGCTAAAGCCTCCATGGGCTTGGCGGGCGCGATCATCCTCATCCTTTCAATGGCCAATGCGCTCATCAACTTCGTGATTGATCAGCGCGTTCCAAGCCGCGTTCTCGATGCAATGCTCGGTTTGGGCCTCACCGAAACATGGCAGTTTTTGATTGTGCTCAACATCTTCCTGCTCGTGCTTGGCATGCTGATGGAAGGGTTCAGCGCGATCTTGGTGGCTGTCCCGCTCATCCTGCCGTTCGCCGCGCGGTTTAATCTCCAGCCGTTCCACCTGGCAGTGATGTTTCTATTGAACTTGGAGATTGCCTATTGCGCGCCGCCCCTTGGCCTCAATCTGTTTATTGCGAGCTTCCGGTTTGAAAAGCCGCTTGTATCGCTTTATCGAATTGTATTGCCATTCACCGGCATATTGGTCGTTGGCTTGTTAATCGTTATGTACATTCCCAAAGTCAGCACCATTGCCGTTGATGGGGATATTGCAAAGGCCTACGCATTGGCCGAAAAGAACAAAGAAGCCCCGCGCGAAGCCTGGTTATTGCAATGCGTGCAAGAAGACCGATCCAATCCAATACCGTGCACCGACGCCGATAAGAAAAAGTGGGGCGCCGACGGATCGCTTAATCCTTATGACCCAACGGGCGGATCCAAAGACGTTGTGGTTCAAAAGGACGAGCCTGGAATGGGCCCCGGAGATACATCGGGCTCCACCGGCGGTGATACCGACGACGACCTCTTCAAACAAATGATGGGCGCCGGCTCCACTGGGTCGGGCGGCACAACGTCGGGTGATCCCAATGCGGGCGCACCCAAAGACGACATGGACGACCTCTTTAAACAAATGATGGGCGCCGGCTCCACCGGCTCCACCGGCTCGGGCTCCACAGGCTCGGGCGACACAGGCTCCGCTCCCCCCGCCACTACCTCCACAACACCGTAAGCAGCCCCCAGAGCGACCGCTGACGCGTCATGCCAAGACCTGAAGCGTTAGGATGACTGCAAGGTCGTAATCACCACAGACTCACAGAGGACACGGAGAAACACGGCGTTTCTTTGTTTCTTGGCTGCAATGGGTACACATCACCCCAATCCCAAACCTGACAGGTGATGGACCACGCCGTTCGAGCCTATTGCAGCCAAAAATACAAAAATTCCGTGGCCCTCCGTGCTCTCCGTGCCTCCGTGTTGAATACGACGTGTCAGGAGTCGAGACGTCACAGGTCATTGCGAGGCGGCTGAAGTTAGCCTTCAGCCGATATCGCTATGCGTATTGAATTGTATTAAAACCCGCAGGCTTTTAATCGCTCTTTGCCGAGATAACGGCGAGCGCGGCGCTTTGCGATAGCGTTCTGCAAACGTTGCTCAGGCATGGTGTCGCCGGCCTCGACAACTTCCGTCAGCGTTTTTACGTACGCTTCTTTATCGCCTTTCAGGCAATAATACTTGGCCGCCATTTGCACCTTGGGAAGCATTACCTTGCCTTCGCCGATTTTAATGGCTTCATCAAAGTGCTTTTTGGCGTCTTCAAGCTCCGCTGCGGCCGATCGCGCGTGATAAGCGCCCAAAATCGTATGCGGGCTGCCATACATATACGTGCCGTCAAGCTCGGCAACTCGCTCCATAATGGCAACACCCACGTATAGCTCAGCCACCATTGCAGGGTCGTCTTTGCCTGCGTTTACGCGGGCAATCCACGAATAACCAAGCCAAAACAAATTGGGTACATCTTCAACGCCGAAACCCTGAAGCCAATTCTTCATTGTTTCGTCATTGCGTTTTGCCGCTTCAAAACCGGGATTTTTCTTTTCAACCAATTCAATCCCGTAATGAATGGCGCGGCTATAACCCTGCTTTGTGCGCTCCTGGTGATAAACGTATAACGGGCTGTCAAGGCCGTCGGTATCTTCAGCCTCCTCCATTCGATCTTCAATAAAACCGAATGTGGCGCCGGCCCAGCCTTTGGTGAGCATAAAGAGCGCGTTTTCGTTTTCAGGGGCGAGGTAATGCATGCCCTCGAACTGGGCCAAACCGGCAAACGCCGCGTTGTTGGCCACTTCGTAATCACCCACCGTATCCACGGCGGCGGAGGCCTTGCGCGTGCTCTCGATCTGGCCGTCGAGCAGCATTTGTTTGATGCAGCCGGTGGAACCCACGGCCAACGCGCCCACAAGGAGCGTGCGAACGATACCCGCCAACATTGTCATGTTCGCGTTTTACTACCCTACTTGGCTTTTGGGTAGTGGTCGCATTCGGCGGCGAGCGCCGCTTTCGTTAGCTTTTGGGGAAGACTTTTCGAATGGGTGACACGGTGAGAATGTCGTAAACACCGCCCATTACATAGGGATCTTCGTGGGCTGTTTTTCGCGCCTCTTCAAGGCTTTCGGCCTCTAGAAGAATGACAACACCCACCGAGGCGGAGCCGTCGTCGCTTTTGATGGGCCCGGCAAATTGAATGCGCCCCGCTTTGTCGAGCGCCTCAATAAACGCCACGTGAGCTTCGCGATGTTGATTACGTCGCTCGGTGCCGGTGGGCCCGTCGTGCCCAATCACTACAAAAAGGGCCATTTCAACCGACCATTTTTTGCAATTCGGTCCACGCCTGATCGTCGGTGAGCCCTTCGTGAACGATCATCCGCACCGCGCGAATCATTTGAACGGGCCAGCGCGATTGGAAGATGTTGCGACCCATATCCACGCCCGCGGCACCGTCGCGCACCGCCGAATAAGCGAGTTTCAAAGCGTCGCGCTCTTCGATCTTTTTGCCGCCGGCGATCACCACCGGAACGGGGCAGCCCGCAACCACCTTTTCAAACTTGTCGCAGTAATAGGTTTTCACCACCTGCGCTCCCAACTCGGCGCAGATGCGTGTGGCGAGGCCGAGGTAGCGCGCGTCACGCACCATGTCTTTGCCAACCGCCGTTACCGCGAGCACTGGAATGCCGTATTTCTGACCGTCGTCGCAAAGCTTGGCGAGGTTGCTCAGCGTTGCCTTTTCGTTTTCCGAGCCGACAAACACGCTGATCGCGAGCGCCGATGCGTTGCATCGAATGGCATCTTCCGTGCTGACGGTGATGTCTTCGTTGGAAAGGTCTTCTTTCAAAACGCTTGTTCCACCCGACATTCGAAGAACAATCGGGATGCGCATATCCGCCTCGACACATGTTCGAAGCACGCCGCGCGTCAGCATGAGTGAATCGGCGTACGGAAGAAGCGGCGCAACCACCTCGCGAGGCTTCTCAAGACCCGTTGTCGGACCCTGGAAATAGCCGTGATCCACCGCCAACATCACGCAACGGCCGTCTTTGGGCGACAAGATGCCGGCCATGCGGTTTTTCATTCCGAAATCCATGTCTCTCTCCTCGTGAGCCGAGCCGCTTCTTCGCGGCCAATTGGGGAGGCATTGCCCCTCCTTTTCGGGGCGTCAAGCGCGAATAAAAATAGCAACGCCGCGCGCTCTTTGCGTACACAAATTATGCGTACACAATTAAGCGTACACAAGAGCCGCTTTCATCTCGGAAACGCAGCCGCGTTTCCGCCGTCAACGGTGATCACGCAGCCCGTTGTTGCTTCAGCGAGCGCAAGGTACACAAACGCTCCCGCCACATCGTCGGCGGTGGTTTCACGCCGCAGCAAGTTGGCTTTAAAATATTCATCGACGCCCACGTTTCGAGCTTTGGCGCGCGCTTCAACAAATGCGGGCGTAAATAGCGCTGTTCGAATGCGATCGGCGTTTACCGCTCCCGTTCGAATGCCGTACCCCGCGAGATCCACCGCGTATTGACGCA
Organism: Polyangiaceae bacterium; assembly: GCA_016712345.1. Classification (GTDB taxonomy): domain Bacteria; phylum Myxococcota_A; class Polyangia; order Polyangiales; family Polyangiaceae; genus JADJRH01. The sequence goes on along the minus strand of JADJRH010000001.1, from coordinate 2,806,764 downwards.
TGAGAGCGAGCAACGCCGTTTTGGGCACAGCGTACGGACCAAAGTCAGGGCCTTGATTGAACGCACTCTTTGAGGCGTTAAACAAAAGGGCGCCTCCTGTGCCTTGGGTGATCATCGCGGCTGTGGCGGCGCGCGCCACGTTTTGATGACCCATCAGGTTTAGCTCAATCGAAAATCGAAGCGCTTTGTCACCCGCTTCGGTGTGAAGCTTTCCTTCAGAAGCGGAGCCCGCGTTTGAAACAACGAGATCCAAACCGCCGAACCGGATCACCGTTTTTCGCACCGCGCGCTCGGCGTCGTCAAACGACGTCACATCGAGTTCAACAGCGAGCACACGGCCGGGAAATTCTTTTTCAAGAGGTGTACACACGTTGGCAAGCACCGCCGCATCGCGATCGGTGAAACACACGTGCGCTCCCGCCCGCAGCAACATCGCACCCGTGGCGAATCCAATGCCCGACGCCGCACCCGTCACCAGAGCCACCGTTCCGTGGAGCGAACCGCCGAAAGGCAAATGAGTGGCCGCGACTTCGCTTGTGGCGTCGTCTTTTTTGGTGAGCTTCGCCTGTTCGAGCGACCAATACTCCATGTCGAACAAGTCAAGCTCCGACGGCGGGGTGTACACACCAAGCGCAGCCGCATCGAGCGCGATTGCCGCGCTGTGTTCGGCAATGTCGGCCGCGATATCGGCGTCTTTGCGACTCTTGCCAATTCCAACGGCGCCGAAGCCTGGAATCAACACCACGCGAGGCCACGGATCGAGCGCCTTTTTAGATGTTGTTCGAGCCGCAATGCCGCGTTCAAAATAAGCGCGATACCGCGCCGCGTAGTGATCGAGCGCCGCCGCAATTTCGTGCCGCAACGCAGCCTGGTCGTTCGTTGAAAGTTCCTCCACAACGAGAGGCCACGGCTTCACGCGAATCACGTGATCGGGCGTGGCGCATCCCTTGTTTAAAAGGCTTGTGATCTCGGGGCGCCCGGCGGCTTCAAGCAGCACATCGCTCGATCGAAAGCTCAACGTCCACGGCCCGTGCCCGCGCTTTTTCAGTTCACCGCGCAATGCGAGGGCGATTGCGGCGCGCGCGGAGAGCTTTTCATCGTCGCCGTCGGTCGCGGGTGTACGCTCGTAGGTTCGAACCGTTCGAGGCGCCCTCGCGTGACCGCGCGCGAGCAGTTCTTCCACCTTCGACACCGCGGCAATCATTTGTTCGTACGCCTGCTCGGCGGTGATGCCCCACGTAAAAATGCCGTGTTTGTCGAGCACAACAAACTGCGGCATTGGGCCTTTTTTGAGCCGTTCTTCGTAACAATGGGCAAACTGTTTTGCGAGCGCAAAACCCGGCATTGCGTACGGCACAACAAGCACCGCATCACCAAAAAGGTTGGCCACGCGCGCGGCGCCGTCTTCTTGATTAAGCACGGCAAGCAGCGCATCGGAGTGCGTGTGATGAACGAATTTGCCGGGCATCAGCGCGTGAAGCAGCGACTCCACCGACGGCGACGGATGCGATTGGTCAAACATCGCCGCTCGAAACTCGTTGACCATTTGCTCGTCGCTCAAACTTGAAAGCGCCATCAGCTTGCGAAGCTTTTCAAGCCGCACGGCCGGAAAACTCTCGGGCCCAATGGTGGCCAAATTCCCGCCGCTTCCTTTTACGAAAAGAACATGGGCGCTCTCGCCGGTGATCTCTTCAATGCGCGCTTTGACGCTCGTGTTTCCCCCGCCGTGAAGCACCAGACGGCTGTCACTCCCAAGGAGTCTTGATGTGTACACAAGCAACGCGAGGTCGGCGCCGTATTTGTCGCCGTACTCATCCACCACGCGCTGGGCTTCTTCGGGTTTGTAACGGGAAAACATCGCGCCGACTTTACCATCATGCGCGCGCCGAATGTGTACGCCTCGTTTCACATTCGGCACTTTTATGCTGCAAAAACGTGGGCCCGCCCGCGGATTCGCGAGCGCAGGCGAAGCGAAACGCTTGGGCGGGCAGCGCGACGGAACGGCGCGCGGGGGTGGGCAGGTCTAGTAACGGTAGTGATCGGGCTTGAAGGGACCGTCGACCGAAACGTTGAGATAGTCGGCCTGGTCTTTGGTGAGCTTGGTGAGTTCGACACCGAGCTTCTTGAGGTGCAGGCTCGCCACTTTTTCGTCGAGCTTCTTGGGGAGGATGTGTACACCAAGCGGGAACTTTTCGTTGAAGAGTGCGAGTTGCGCGAGCACCTGATTGGTGAACGAACAGCTCATCACGAACGACGGGTGACCGTTGGCACAGCCGAGGTTTACGAGGCGACCACGCGCGAGAACAATGAGGCGCTTGCCATCGGGGAAAACAAATTCATCCACCTGCGGCTTAACGTTTTCCTCTTTGATCTCCGGGTGATTTTCAAGCCACGCCATTTGAATTTCACAGTCAAAATGGCCGATGTTGCAGAGGATCGCGCCGTTTTTCATCGCGGTCATGTGCTCGCCGCGAACAATGTCTTTGTTGCCCGTCGCGGTGACAACGATGTCGGCAATGGGAGCCGCCTGCTCCATTGTTTTCACTTCGTACCCTTCCATCGCGGCCTGGAGCGCGCAGATCGGGTCGATCTCGGTCACGATCACGCGAGCGCCGAGGCCGCGGAGCGCCTGCGCGCAGCCTTTGCCCACGTCGCCGTAGCCGCACACAACGCCCACTTTGCCGGCGAACATCACGCCCGTGGCGCGCTTGATGCCGTCGCCGAGCGACTCGCGGCAACCGTAAAGGTTGTCGAACTTGCTCTTGGTCACCGAGTCGTTGACGTTCATTGCCGGCACCTTGAGTTTGCCGGCTTTGTGCATTTCGTAGAGGCGGTGTACACCGGTTGTGGTTTCTTCAGAAAGGCCGCGGATCGGGTCACTTCCGCTGAAAAGCTCGGGGTGTTTTTCGTGGATCCAAATGGTGAGATCACCACCGTCGTCCAAGATCATGTTCGGGCCTTTGCCACCTTTGAAAGCGTAGATCTGCTGCTCCAGGCACCAGTCGTACTCTTCAAGCGTTTCACCCTTCCATGCGAAAACCGGGATGCCCGCAGCCGCAATCGCCGACGCGGCGTGGTCCTGCGTGGAGAAGATGTTGCAGCTCGTCCACGTTACTTCTGCACCGAGTTCAACCAGGGTTTCAATGAGCACCGCGGTTTGAATGGTCATGTGCAGGCAGCCTGCAATGCGCGCTCCCGCGAGGGGTTTTTTGGGGCCGTACTCTTCACGAACAGCCATGAGGCCGGGCATTTCGCCCTCGGCAATCCGAATTTCTTTTCGGCCCCACTCCGCGAGTTTGATGTCCGCGACCTTGTAATTCAGCTTCTCGCTCATCTTCGTCTCCGTAAAAATTCAACCCACGGACTCACCGAGGATCGCCCCAAGGGCGTAACGGCACCTAGCGCTCGAAAGCACTCGGCACAAGGGGATCATTATAACAAACAAAGACTCGGCGCGCTCGCGGTTCACGACCCCAACATTCAGCGGTAGTGTGCGCACCCCGTGAAACAGGAACATCGGCAAACGGCGGGAGACGAAGGGGCGCCGGCGCGTGGTGAAGGCACAAACATGAACGCGATTCAAAGGCCCCGCCTCAACGAACGCGCGCTCGCAAGGCTGCATTTTGTGGATGGGCGATGCCGAGTGCTTGTTCACGACGTTGAATCGGGCGACGTCATTGAAATTGGCCCGCGTGAATGGGTGCTTGTTTCAGCGGCCGACGGAACGCGCGATATGGACGGCCTCGTGCTCGCGGGCGCGCGTGAAGGTGTACACGTTCCCAAAGATGAAGTTGTGGCGCTTTTCACAGCGCTTTCAGGCGTGGGCCTGTTGAGTTCCGGGTTGCCTGAACGCAAAGCAAAACGCAGCCCAAACAGTGGTGATTCTCTTATTTCAGGCGCGCAGGAAAACACCTCGCATACCGGTGCCTCCGGGCGCGGGGGATCGTCGTCAACCACCGAAGCCGGTGTACACAATCAGCAAAAGAGCGCGCCGGAAGACCGAAAAATCCAGCGAATTGCAAACTACTCGTTTCATTGCAACGGCCACGGCAGCTGTTGTCAGCTCTACGCAACCATCGTGTTTTCACCGCTCGAAGCCGCTCGGGCGCGAGCCACGCTTCCCATCATTTTGGACGGCGGAGAACGACACGAACACGTGTTTATGCCCGAGCGCGGAAGTGGTCCGTGTCCCGGATCCGCCGTGGCGCTTGTGAATGGGAAATGCGCCTATTTAGATGGGAATTTGTGCGCAATTCACAAAGCCGCCGGGCCCGATTCAAAGCCTCTCGGGTGCAATCTTTTTCCACTCTTATTGGTGGACGACGGAACCACTGTGAGGGCTTCTGTCGCTGTCGAATGTGCATGCGTGCTCGAAAGCGTTAACAAACCGGGCGGCGCACCAATTCTCGCCGACAATGTGTACGCACGAAAAGACCTCGATCCGGCGGTGATCGTGGACGAGTTGCCGAACGAAGTTGAAGTTCGACCGGGCGTGCGCGCGCCTCTCCGCGACTATCTCGCTTGGAGCGACGCCGCGATAAAAGCACTCGAAAGCGCGCCCGATGCTGCGCGTTTCGCCTGGAACCTGGCCGGCTTGGTAGAGACGTTTGGCTTGGATCCGAGCCTGATCGCGCAGGCGGCGAGCGACTCCACTCCTCTTGATTTGTGGCTTGCGCCCGCGCTTGTAAAAGCCCTCGGACGCAAAGCCGCGAGGCGCGCAAAAGCCCAAAATACATGGCGCAGCGAGCGTGATTTGTGTCGCCGCGGGGTGAACGTTGTGGCAGGCGCGGCCACGCTGTTAAACGATGATGAAGTGCTCGCGGCTGTGGCCTACGGAGCGGGCGCGGTCGCGCAGGACGAGCACTTTTATCTCCACGCGGCGTTCTTTGGCCATCAACTCGTGGGGTATCCGCTGGTTGTCAGTCTGCGCGACCGCGCCCTCGCAATATGGATTGCGCGGGTGTTTCCCCTTGCCGCAGACTCACTGTATTCTGGAATAAACGAGCCTGCGTTTGCACATCCCATCGCGTTGGTGGAAGCTTTGCTGCGCGGCCACGGTCTGCGCCTATATACCGAAGAAGTGGTGGTCCCGACCCGATGAAGATACCTCGCCTGGGAAATCACCTATCGTTTCCGCCGGCAAATCAGGCATCGCCTGAAGGGATTGTGGCGTACGGGGGTGATTTTCGGGTGGAGCGACTGCTGCTCGCTTATCAATCGGGGATTTTTCCTTGGCCACACAAGGGCCTTCCGCTCCTCTGGTTTTCACCCAATCCGCGCTTTGTGCTGCTTCCGTCATGCGCCCATGTGCCCAAATCGCTCGCAAAGCGCATGAAAAAGAGTCCCTACGAAATTCGCTGCGACACCGCTTTTTCAGAGGTGATCGCCGCGTGTGGAGAAGTGCCGCGCCCCGGTCAAGATGGCACTTGGGTGGTTCCAGAACTGGTGCGCGGTTACGAAGAACTGCACGCCGCGGGGTTTGCTCACAGCATTGAGGCGTGGCGCAATAACGAGCTTGTGGGCGGGTTATACGGAGTGTCGCTGGGCGCCGTGTTTTTTGGAGAGTCGATGTTTGCCAAAGCTCCCGACGCATCCAAAATCGCTTTTGCGACGCTGCTCGGCAACTTGGCCGAGTGGGGATTTGGAATGGTGGACTGTCAGGTGTATACAGACCACTTAGACCGATTCGGCGCCGAAGAATGGCCGCGCAATCTGTTCCTCGATGCGCTGGAGGTGTGTCTGCAGGTTCAAACGCGGCGCGGAAAGTGGCAGTTTGATCTCGCCCCCAAAGAAGCATTGAGCGTTTTAAAAAGTGCGAGCGAAGAGCCTGCCAATGAGCCCTGAATAGGATTGAAAACGCGCTCGATTCCCTGCATTCTAAAAAAATGGCAGAAGCGGCATGCAGAGTGGGCGACCACGGTTTGAGCCCAACAAGTCGCGGCATTGCGACAAATGGCTCGCCCAACGTCGACATCAACGGCAAAGCCGCGCTGCGCGTTTGTGACAAGGGGGTGGGTGAAACCGGGCCATGCACGGGCAATCGGTGGGAGCCGATCATGGGCAGTTCCACCGTGGAGGTGAACGGCAAACCGCTTGTGCGCGTCACCGACATGACTCAGCACTTCGCCTGTGGAATGGGGGTCATGATCGACGGAAGCCCCAATGTCGTTGCCGGCGGTGCGGGCCAGTTGCCCAATCAGTCCACTCTCGATGCCGTGATCAAGTACATTTACGACGAGATGATGCGCAACAAAGACGATCCGCGCACAGCTCGCATTCGAATGAACAACGAGATGTTCAAAGCGTCGATGCAGCCCAATCCATTCGGGCCGAGCTTTCCCGACTGGGGGTCGTTTTATAGGGCTATGGACCAGTGGAAAGATATGGTGGGGTACGGCAAACCGTGGGACCACAAGTCTTATATCAGCCAAAACTTCGGCGAGTATAGCTACGACGCCGGCACCAATACGTCGCTGCCATTCGATACGTGGTCAAACATCCATTATGGCTTTGTGGGTGAAGCGGCTGGGTTTGACGGGAAAACACTGCTTGACGGCGCGGGATTGGCGCAATGGCTCAATGACAATCCCGGAGCTTCGGCGCTTGATAAAGCGGGCAAATACGCAGAATTTTTAGGGGGCAATACCGCTCAATATGACCACCCTGAAGACCAGGAGGCCATAAAGATCGGCTCCGAGCTGTGGAAGAAGTATAAGGAGACAGGCAGTTTAACCGAGCAAGATGTAAAAGACGCGGTGATGAGAAACAAGAGTTTGCTCGGTGCCATTGCAGGTCAGGTGTGTTAGCGAGGACGTTGCCAAGGGCGTTGTAAAAACCGGCCACTCAGGCAATTTGCCGGAAGGTGAGGCTAATGCGAGAACCTGCGCCCGGCATTTTTGGAATGGCGTGTTGCCATGTGTCTTGCACCTCTTTGGACATGTATAAAAGAGCGCCCGGTTTGAGTGGGTAGGTCACAACAACGGTTCTGTCAGCTTTATACCGGTAAGAAATCATTCGCTCCGCGCCGAGCGAAATCACAGCCACGCCCGTACCCGCGACAAGTTCGGTGCTTGAATCGGAGTGGTAACCCATGGCCGCGTTGCCATCTGGGTAATAGTTGAGCAGGCAGTTATTGGGTAGAAACCCAAGTTGCAATTGAAGCGCCTGACAAATGGGTAGAAGCGCCGGCAGCATGGGCACCTCTGGGTAGGTAAACCCCGAATAGTTGTACGAAACGCCAAAACTCGCCGTTTTGCGCACGTGGATCCGCTCATCCCATTGGACGGAAGACACCAGGACAGCAAAGAGCTGGGCGTGGTTGGGTAGAAAATCTTCCCGCAGCAAAATGGACGGAACAAGACTCATCACTGAATAGACGCGCCTTGTGACAAAAAAACGCGTCTCTTAGCCGGACGACGCGCAACGGAAAGCCTTTTGATCTTGTATAATCAGAAGGATTTCATCTGCCGAATAACCCAATTCTACCAGGTCGGCCTCTGTGGCATTGCCCTCAATGAAACGACCTTCCGCCGCAGACATGGCGCCCGACCGAACACATTCTTCAATGGACCGGCTCGGAGCAGCCAAAATCTCAGCGTATTCTGACGCCGTAAGGCCCACTGCCTGGAGATGCTGTGGACAGGAATGTTCAAGATGACGGGCATAGTCGCCTGCCCAGTCAGACCTTGTTACGGCGCGCGCAAAATCGTTGGGATCGAGCAAAAACGCGGCAGCCACCCTTAAAAACTACTTCGACACTGGGACCCGCGCAAGAGCAAAAAAGGCCGAACGACGATTTGCGGCATGGAGCAGCGCCTTGACCATCTCATTAGCAATGGTCAAGGCGCCTTGCTAGAGCACCGAATACCTTGAATCGCGAATGAGTTCAGCAATTTGTGAATATCGGAAATCTCCAACAATCGCGGGGTGCTCTAGCGCCGCAAAGCTAGTGAAAAGCGAGTGACCTGTGCGCGTTCGAGCGGCGCGGTTTGGAGGGGCCAGGGAGCGAGTGACCAGTGCGCGTTCGAGTGCTGAATGGGGGGACCGCCCTGTTTGAGCGGTGGCGTGGGGTAGGGGCCCCACGACCCGCGAGTCGGGTGGGCCCCATTCAGCGCGAGACGCGCACAGGTCACGAGCGACCCCTTGGGGGACCAGGGAGCGAGTGACCTGTGCGCGTTCGAGCGGTGCGGTTTGGGCCCCATGCGCCACTGCGGCGGGGAAGGGGCCCCGTCCGCGGGCGCTTGGGAAAAACCGCCACCGCGAGACGCGCACAGGTCACGAGCGACCCTCTAGGGGGGACATTCGGCATTTAGACAAGCATTAAACTCCGCCTGACACTCGGCCTGGAGACACATGAAGTCACCACCGCACTCGGGCAACTTTGTAATGGCGCAGTTAATGAATTGGTCGACGAAGAATTGCACGTCTGAACAACCCTGAGCCACGCAGTTTGCCACGCATGTCAGGCTGAAGTCGGGCGGGAATCCACCGCCCAAATCAATGCAATTTCCAATGGCGCAAAGAACGATTTCGAAACAGCCAATGGTCTCACACTCGCCACAATCACCGGGGCAGTTGGTGCATGTTTCGTACTCTTCGCATTTGTTATTGCCGCAAACGGAGCAAACGCCGCAGTCGGTTGCGCAGGATGCACACTGTTCACTGCCGTCGCAAATACCGTCGCCGCAGCCCGGACACTTTCCGCAGTCACCGGGACAGGTAAAGCAGTTTTCGATATCCGAACTGCACTGCCCGTCACCACAGGTTTTGCAAGCTCCGCAGTCGGGCGCACATGACAGGCAGTCTTCACTCGCTGTGCAAAAGCCGTCACCGCAGAGTTCACAATTGCCGCAGTCCTGCGCGCAGGAGGAACATGTTTCGGTTCCGTTGCAGGCGTTGTCTCCGCAGGTGATGCAGAGCCCACAATCCACCGGACACGAAGAGCAGTTTTCGTTCGCGCTGCATGTTTTGTCGCCGCACGTTTGGCAATTGCCGCAGTCTTGAACGCACGTAGCGCACGACTCGCCGTTATTGCACGACCCGTCGCCGCACGTTTGGCAAACGCCGCAGTCTTGCGGGCAGCTTCCGCAGGTCTCTCCGCTGTTGCACGAGCCGTTGCCGCAGGTCTCGCAGAAGCCGCAGTCATTGGGGCATGAGGTGCACGTTTCGCCGTTGTTGCACGAGCCGTCACCGCACGGCGAGGCGCCGCCGCCACCCGTATTTCCACCGGAACCGCCCACTCCGCCGCCCGATCCACCCACTCCGGTGATGTCGTCGAAACTCGCGGTGCGTCCGCAACCGGTTGTAAAGGCCGCGGCGCTCACAACGAGAGCGGCGGTAACCAAGCTTTGAAAGCCCTTGGATCGCATTAAGGACAACATTTGAGGCGAGCTTACCGCGAAGCGTGGCATCTTGCTCCCACGTCGTGGGCGCTTTTGAAAAGGCACCGGAGGCTCCTGCCAGCGGATTGAAAAACGCTGGAGAAAAAGCCTCGATTTTGTCGGCGGAGGCGGCCGTTGCTGTGCGGCCGTTTAAAACGTACCGCGCTCTCGCCGCGCACCGAAATGAGCGCACATGGGCGGATCTCGGTCGAGCCCTTGTGCTCGAAGGCGTTTTCCTCGGAGCCATGGTGTCGTTCACAACAGCGGGACGGCTGGTGATCACGCACGTTGTGCTGACGGCGGTGTTCTGGGGGTTTCTGCCGTTGCTTCAAATCGGCGCTGTGGTCGCTGCGGCGCGCGTTGTCGCTCCCAACGAAAAACCGATCGCAACCGCGTCGCTCTACTTTGAAGGGCTCGGCCCGTATTACGTTTTTTACCTCGTTTTGTCGGCGATTTGCTTGTTTTCGCCGCATGTGTACACAACATTCACCGCGCTGCTTCGTGTCGGTGCATTGCCGCTCTATCTGCTCGGAACGGTGCTCTGGGGAATGGTAGTCACGTGGGCATTTTGGCGAGAAGCTCTTGGGCTTTCGCGCGGGCGCGCTGCACTTGGATGTGGCGTCTTCTACAGTATTTTCGTGGGGACGATCGTAGGTTGGTACTTAGCAATGAACGAGATTCAGCCGCAGATCGTGGGGACTTCTTCGTGATCGGTATGCGACTGAAACTGGGCTGCGCAGCCGTGCTGGCGCTGAGCGCTGTCGTTGGCACCGCGGTCGACGAAGCCCCGCAGATTCCGATCACGATGCGCGCCGGATACCGCGTGCTTGAAGTGGATCTGCATTCACACACGCGGTTCGCGGATGGGTTTTTGTCGCCGTTTGATTTGGTGCTGCACGCGCGCCGCAAAAGTCTCGATGCTCTTGCGATCACGGATCACAACATCTTGTTTCCGGCGCTCATGGGACGAGCGTTTTCGCGCGCCGTCGGTGGGCCGACGATCTTGGTCGGCGAAGAGGTCACAACGCGCGACTACCACGTTCACGCCATCGGACTGACCTCACGAATTGATGCGAGTTTGCCTTTGGATCGCGTGATTGATGAGGCTCACGCGCAGGGAGCCGTGATGATCGCGGCACATCCGGTGAAGCGATTTTGGCCCCTCCTTGTGCCTGCGAGACACAAGTTCGACGCGGCGGAGGTGATGCATCCGATCGCTTTCGGTGATCGGCGGGGCGGCGGTTGGAGTTGGGAAGAGATGCGAACCTATTACGAAGACGCGCGCGCTGAAGGTCACAACCTCGGTGCCGTCGCAGCTTCGGACTATCACTTTTTCAGTCCGCTCGGCGTGGTGCGTACACTTGTGTTTGCTGAGAGTGACGGCGAAGAGCACATTCTAGAAGCGCTTCGCGAGAGGCGAACGGTCGTCTTCGACGCAAACGGGAACGCATACGGCAACGCCGCTCTCATGGACGCGCTCCGCCGCGAGCCGTATCAAATGCGCGCGCAAGACTACAATTACCGAGGAAACGGCGCGCTCGACGTACTCTTCCGAACTCTTGGGTTCATGGCTCTCGCCGGAGTGTTCTTGTTTGGTCGCCGTCGCGTGCGCACCGGGTGAGGAAAACGTTGGGCGCACCATGCGAGGATCAAATCCAGCCTTTTTCTCGGCAATTTTGGCGCAAAAAACCGCATCCTAAAGCGCAGCTGTTTCTCAAAAGTGCGAAGGATGTGCAACTTCCGTGCGCCGTCAAAGTCACCTTTGCGATCAAAAAAAGCTCGCACTATAGCCTTATTCATGCGGCAGGATTGCGATGTTCTCGTGCTCGGAGGGGGACCGGGCGGCTCCACATTGGCGAGCTGCCTCGCGATGAAAAATCTGAGCGCGATCGTGCTCGAACGGGAAACGTTTCCGCGATTTCACATTGGTGAATCACTCCTCCCATGTTCGTGTGAGGTGTTTCACAAAATCGGTGTGCAGGACGTTTTAGAAGACCGTTTCTTGAGAAAATACGGCGCCCGTTTTTTGTGCTCTACAACGCGCCGAACCGCTTCGTACACATTCGCAGAAGCCTTCAATACAAGGTTTGATCACGCGTATCAGGTTCCGCGCGCGGACTTTGATCACATCCTTTTGAAGCATGCCGCAGGCCTCGGTGCAGACGTTCGCGAACGCTGGGAAGCGATCGAAGTGATGTTCGAAGGGGAGCGCGCAGTCGGTGTGCGCGCTCGAAATCTCGATGAACCTGAAAAGGTTGTGGAGCTTCGATCCCGCGTTGTTGTGGACGCCACCGGGCGCGACACGCTGCTTGCCTCGCGCAGCCGTCGCAAAGCCAAGATTGCGCGCCTCGACAAAACAGCCTTTTTTACGCACTACAAAAACACGTTCCGTGAAGAGGGCACACGCGAGGGCAACATTCAGATCGTTGTGTGGCAACACGGCTGGTTTTGGTTCATCCCCTTCCGCGGCGACGTCACCAGCGTCGGTGCCGTTGCGAGCGCTGAGTGGATTCGCGAACAGCGGCGAACCGGAGCAAAAGAGCCGGGCGACTTCTTCGATCGCGCCGTGGCCGACAGTTGCTGGGCCACCGAGTTTTTGCAAAACGCCGAGCGACAACGAAATGTCGGATCCATTGCCGACTTCTCGTACCGCATCGATCAATTGGCGGGAGACAGTTGGCTCTTTGTCGGGGACGCCGCCGGGTTTTTAGATCCGCTGTTTTCCACGGGTGCCCATCTCGCTGTGAAGAGTGCTGATCTCGCAGCCAACGCTATTGCCGAAGCGCTCGCTCGCGGCGACACCTCGCGAGCTGCGTTTGCCAACTACGAAAAGAGCGTGAGATACGCAGTCGATCTGTTTCTCGGCGTTGTTCAGGCTTTTTATAAGGGCGAATTTCGCGAAACCCTGTTTGAAGCAAATCAGCGGCAAACGCTTCGCCGCATCATCACAAGTGTACTTTCGGGCGATGTGTTCCACGAAGGGGTCGGCCCGCAACCGCATTGGGCAAGCTTCTTGGTGAAGCAATACCCGGCCGAACTGCCCTCATTCGCGTAGGTGGCCGGTGTTTGCCACCTAGGCTATTTGCAGGTTGGCGGCATGGAGGTGAGGGCCGCTTCACATGCGGGTTTAAGCTGATCTTTTTCAGCTCCACCTTTTTCGGCCGCGAGTTTCCACGCCGCGCGCGTGTCTTTGTAACCCGACTCCATCGCCGTTTTTTCAGACGCGGTCATCTTGCCGAGGCACGCGTTCATCTTCGCGATGTACTCATCGCAGGGCGCCACGCCGATTGTTTCAGCAACACCCGACCCGGCGCCGCTTTTTTCACCGCCGCAGCCAATTGCGGCCAAACTCGCTAAACACAGTGCGATCGACCACCGCATAACCGACGAACCTCCAAAGCCCCCGCCTGAGCAAGAACGGGCGGCCTCTGAAGCGGAATGTGCTCACGAATGGCTCGTCGGCGCAACCACGGCGGAAAGCAGCACTGCGTGTTCGCGCCGCGGCCTGCGCGCAAACGCCGCCGAACTCTGAGCGTGAAAATTGGGCCGCTCCTGCGATGCAACCGCAACGGGCTCAAATCCCGCAAGGCCGGCAAGCTCGGCCATTCGATCATCTGCGTACACCGCCGATCTCCCAACAGTGCTGTCCGCGATTAAGAATACTGCCAGTGCAGTATCGCTGCTCACACGCCGGAGCGAGCGTAATACTGCCAACAGCTCCTCATCCCAAGCCGCACGACCGGCCCGCGGATCGGCACTTGAAAAGCGTTCGCGCGCACCGATCTCCCGTGCGCGAAAGGGCCGATCGTCATGGCCTAACCAACGGAGCCGAGCTTCGTGGTGCGCGGCGTAGTCGTACACACCGGCGTAGGGAGGAGACGTGACCGTTAGATTCACCGCGCCTGAATCAATGCCGGCGAGAACGCGCGCGTCGCCCTCACTGACCCAAAGACCCGGTGCACCTTTTAACATCGGTTCAATTTCAGCGAGTTTTCGAGCCAATTCTTCGGCTTTTTTTACGAAGAGCTTCGCCACATATCCGGCAAATAATCGTCGCGGCGCTTCTTGAGCGGAGGTTTCAGATGCCCGTCGACTCACTTTGGTGAGAATCGCTGAGAGCACCAACCACAAGGCTTCTTTGGCCCATTCTTCGCGTGCCGATCGGGGGCGAAACCCTTCAAGCCCCACGCGCAATCCATCAAGTTCCAAAAGCACATGCGCATCGAAAAGCGACGTGTCCGCGTTGGGAAAGAGGCGGCTCGCACCCGCGCGCGAAGTCCTTCGAACGTCGGCGGTTTGCGCGATTTTGTGGGCCCACTCAATTAAGGTCTTTCGTTCATCTTCGTTGGTGGTTGTCGCTTTGAGGCGCGCGAGACGCACAGCCAATGGGTTTGCGTCGACACCCGCTGCAAAACGGCCCGCGAGGCGCGCTTCAACAAGCACGGTTCCACTTCCGCAAAACGGATCGAGCACAGCGTCGCGCGGCTTTGAAAACGCCTCCACGAAACGCCGTGCGGTTCGAGGATGCATGCGCGCTGGATAGGGATGAAAGCCGTGCACGTGCGCCTGCGTTTCGCTTTCGTCCACCACGGACGGCGCCACGTGGAGTGCATCTGCGAGCGCCCGCGCGGCCTCGCGATCACCTCGCGTTTGAACTTCACCGCCGACGTGCGAGAGCGAACGCCGTCTCTTCGGTGCGTCGCCGTTCACTTCTGCGCCTTGAGGCGCTGCTCTTCGGCGATCGCCTCCGCTTCAGCGAGGGCTTCGAGATCAACTTCACCCGCGCCGGTGTCCACCGCGCCCACACGAAACTTGGTTTGGTACGCAAGCTCGCCCGCTTCGGTCACGTCGGATCGAATCACGTCATTCGCTTCAAGCAGAGCCAACATCTCCTCGGCCTGAACCTCATCAATGCCCATTGCTTGAGCGAGCTTTTGAGCCGAAAACGCGCCTTTCATGCGATTTGCGACATCACCTGCGGCTGCCATCCACGCTTGGTCGATGGCTGCCTTCAGCTCTTTGGTCGCATTGGATGAACGCCCCAGCGCCCAAACAATCACAAGCGCGGCGGCACCTGCAAACAAGGCCCACGTGAGCACCAGCGGAAAGGAAAACGAAAAAATCAAACCCCACAATCCGAGCAGCGCCGTGGACCCAAACCCCATCATTGAGGCCCCAAAAATGAACGCTCGACTTTTCGCGCGTGCACGGCGTGCGCCTTCAGCGCGCTTGAGGTGCATCACCTCACGCTTTGACCTTCGAAATGCTGGGTCGGCGCGTGGCAGGCGCGGACCGCCGCACAAGTCGCAGTGCCAACGCATCTCTTTATCTTGGGATGCAGTTGTAACTGCGTTGCAATGAGGACAACGCTCTTCGAGGTTCGCCGCTCCGCAATGCGGGCAGTTCGGCGCCTCGGCAGTGATCTCGCGTCCGCAGCTTCTACATCGCGACGAAAAGGCGCCCGGTGAAACCATCATGATGCGGCACTCAACTGCGCAGCGGGTCGCGACGAACGGGCCATCGATCGAACAATCGCATCAAAAATCGCGCGACCGTCGGAGTACCCAACGAGAGGTTCACTCATGCGCTCCGGGTGTGGCATCAATCCGAGAACGTTTTTCTTTGGGCCGCCGTAAATGCCCGCAATGCTCGAAAGTGAGCCGTTTGGGTTGGCGTCTTCCGTGATCGCACCTGCCGAATCGCAATACCGAAGCGCCACGAGGCCGTCCTTTTCAAGCGAGGCGAGCACGTCCGGCGCGGCTTGATAACGCCCCTCAGCGTGAGCAATGGGCAGCCTCAACACGCGCGGCAAACCCGATGTGAACGGCCCTTCCGAAACCGGCTTTACGAAGATGTCGCGACACTCAAATCGAAGGTGCAGATTGCGTGTCAGCGCACCGGGCAAAAGACCGGCCTCCGTCAAAATCTGAAATCCGTTGCAGACACCGAGCACCGCGCCGCCCCGATCCACGTGACGACGAATGGCCGCAACAATGGGACTCACTTTCGCAATCGCACCGCAGCGCAGGTAATCGCCGTATGAGAACCCACCCGGAATTGCCACCAAGTCGGTTCCGGCCGGAAGTTCCGCGTCGCGATGCCACGCAACCTCCGTGCGCACCTGCACCACGTCGCGCAGGGTATGGATCATTTCCGCGTCGGCGTTTGACCCCGGAAAAACAACAACCGTGGCGTGCATGCGCGCTCTATAGCAGGCAATTTGAGCCCATTGCGCCGAATCCCGCAGGGCAGGTTGCCATTGGCGAACGCGGCGCACCGTGCAAGGCTCCGGCAACGATGGGCACCAAACGGCGACTCGCGCCGCCCAAGCTCAAACTGCCGGACGGACCGCGGTGGTCAAAGCCTCGATACAACTGGGCCGCGTTGCGAGCGGCGCTGCTGTACGGAACCATGTCGGCGGTGGCGGTCGGAATCGCCCTTGCTCTGCGCGACGGTCCCGCCTGGGAGCATCCCGCACCGTGGCTCGTGTTGCGCATGCCCACGGCGCTCGGCTTGTCGGCCGCACTGGGGCTCACGCTCGCCGCGGCGGCGATCGCTGCAACTCGCATTGTCACTTCGCGATTCGCATGGGGCCGGCGGCTGCATCGCGATCTCCGGCCCATGGCTCGGCACCTTTCGCTCACGCACATCCTTTTGCTCGCGGGCTTCTCCAGTCTCGGTGAGGAGCTGCTTTTTCGCGGCCTTCTCACACCCGCCATCGGCGTGCCTATGAGCGCCGTGCTTTTTGGACTGGCGCATCAAATTGCCGGTCCGAGCCGCTGGGTGTGGGTCACGTGGGCATCGGTGATGGGCGTGGGCTTTGGAGCCATTTTCGCAACAACCGGTTCCCTTCTCGGACCGCTGCTTGCCCACGCTGTGATGAACGCGGTGAACCTCGCGTACCTTCGCGATCATGAGCCGGCCGACGACGAAACGGCCTCACCGGCACATTGATCAACGAATCAACGTTACTTCTTCCCCGCGCGCGCGTGCGGTCGGCCCTTTGCTCCCCCACCTTTTGAAACCGATCGCGGCGCCTGCGGCGGAGCGGGGAGAGGCAACACCTTCTCCGCGGCGCTGGCGGGCGGGGGAACGATCGCCGGGTTTCGGCGCGTGATCGGCATGCCCGCGGGAGGCGTGGGCGCCGCGCTTCGGGCAATCCTGTCGGCCGTCAATTCGTTGATCAACATTCGCTCGGCGTCGCGTTCTTCCTCAAAATCTTCTTCGGACATGTCGGCCAGGTCCACCGAGATGGTTCCGTCTTCGGAGGTTTCGATCGCCAAGATGGGGCCTTGACCGGCGCGACGTGTTTCGGGGACGTCCTGCGGCCTCGCAGTGGGAAGTGCTCGCGGCGGTGGGACCGACGACGGTGAACCCCACTCCCGATCCAACGCGCTGAGCAACGCGCGCTCTTCGATGCTCGAAGGCGGTTTCGCTTTCGCCGACTCCGCACGCTTGCTGGGAATGAGATCGAACGTCAGCGACACCGGAGCGTTTGCCCCCTCGCGCATCGCGCGAGAAGAAGGCGGGGCCGTGTCGTCCGGTCGCGAAGCGGGCCCGCCGAAACTGCCGAGCAGTGAGCCGTCCTGTATGCGCACCGACCCCGGCATGCCAGCCGCAAACTCGTCTTCCGCTTTGGCTGCGTCGAGCAACAATGCCTGCACGGTACGCAGGCTCGCCGGCGGTTCGCACGGCGGAAGCGGCGAAAACGCAAACCGTCCCACTTTCCATGTGAGCATCAAGCGCAGCGCTGAAATCGCAGCCACGCGCGTTCCGCCGATCGTCCCGTGCACCACGTAGCCCGCGGCGATCTCGACCTGCGCGCGCCGCTTTTTGCTCACCACTTCAAACATCCCGGTGCGACGCTCCATGCCGAGCACGCTCAGCACAGTGGCCACAGACATCTGCCGCACATCACCTTCGATCGCCGTGGATCCGTAATCTGCATCGGGTGGCAGCGACAGAATTGAATCGCGCCGTTTTCGAAGACGCGCGGCCATTTGCACGAGCGCCTGAACTTGGGCGACCACCTGTTTGGGGTCGAGCGGCTTCGTGAGGTACACATCAGCGCCGACATGAAAGCCTTCCAAATGAGCTTCCACGTCATCGCGCGACGACAAGAACAAAAACGGTGTCACCGCCACCGCAGAAGGATGTGTACGAATGCTCCGCGCCACCGAGTGGCCGTCGGAGTCGGGCAGGTCCACATCGCAGACAACGCAGTCGGGACGGATCTCAACCGCGGCCGCAAGCCCCGCAGCGGCGGTTGCACTGACAACGACCTCGTGCCCCACGTCGCGAATCGCAGCGGCAAGGCGGTTTGCGGTTTTGTCGTCGCCCTCGATGATGAGGACGAGACGGCTTTCCATGGCCCGAAGGTACAACCCCGCAGTCGGTGAGCAAAAGGGGATGCGCCGAAAGGGCAATGAAGGAAGTCAAATGTGGGCGTGTGTGCCGACGTGCCCCGGCGCCAAAAAGCCCGACGGGACGTTTGATACGCGGCCCTACGGACCGGTGTAACGGGCGCGCGGCCGAACAATGAACCCCGCTTTTCGCTGCTCCATGGCATGCGCAATCCAGCCCGCCGACCGACCGATCGCAAACAACGCCGCGGGTGCGCCCTGGGGCAATGAGAGTGCCGACGCCACGGAAACAAGCCCCATGTCGATCGTCGGCGGCTCGTGTCCCGCCGCGGCCATCACGTTGATCAATTCATTGACGATCGGCAATGTTTCGTTTCGCGACGGAAATTCACCCGCCGCTTTGAGAAGCACCGCGCCACGCGGATCACCCTGCACATAAAACGGATGACCAAAACCCGGGATGGGTTCACCTCGGCGCGCTCGATCCGCCACCACATCGCCCGGCCGCGCGGCTCGTTCAGCTTCGGCCACCATCACTTCCACACGCTCCGTGACTCCGCCGTGCTCGGGCCCTGAAAGAACGCACAACCCGGCGCTCACGCATGCGTACAAATCAGCGCCGGAAGAGGCCGCAACACGCACCCCAAACGTGGACGGATTGAGTTCGTGATCCGCGCTCACCACCAACGCAAGGTTGACGAGCCTCACGGCAGCGGTGGTGATTTTCGCTCCAAACGCCGCAAGAATCGCTCGCGCAACGCTTGACTCATGAAGCGATGCGGCGACGCGCTCCGGGTGTTCGGGCAGCGCGACAAGCGCCGCCATTTGTCGAACCAGCGAGCGCGCAAGCCTCGTTTCGCTTGCGGCCGACACCAGAAACCGGTCCACGTCACGCGCGCCGATCGCCGGCACGCCGACCATCAGCGCGGAAATCGGTCGGGCATGGTCGGGCAATAACTTGGCGAACCCCGCCGCGGGAACGCCGAGTGACGCAGCTTGCCATGGAGGCTCGGTCGCTCCGTCTTTTGCGGCATCGAAATCTCCCCACAGGAGTTCTGCGGCGCGCTCAAAGGACACGTTTCTTTCGGCGAGGGCGACGGCGCTTACGCCGCGGTAGATCGGGCCCCGTGCGTCGATCGTGCTGATCTTGGTTTCAAGAACCGGCTCGCCCCACCTGAGCGCGCTCGCGGCAACCGGCCCATGTCCCGATCGGGCGTCGTGGCGCGCCTTTAAACGCAGCAGATCCGCACGCGCGTACAGGTGCCCACGCCCCTTTTCACCGGCAATGCTGCGGAGCGTTCCGCGGCTCACGTACGCGTACAAGGTTTGCCGCTTCACCCCTAAGATCGCGGCCGCTTCTTGACCGGACACAAACCCTTCGGTCGATGACGGCACTTCAGGAGAAGTGGATAGTTGATTGTTCAATCTACGTTGATCAACGTTACGCACGACCTAAACATAGCAGCGAAACTTTCAACGAGGAGACAGTCGTGCGCACCCACAAAAACTGCACTGCCAGCGGGCTCGAAGGCGTTGTTGTCGCTCAAACCGATCTTTCAGAGGTCGATGGGGAAGCCGGCCGCCTCATCATCGGCGATCACTCCATTGAAGATCTCACCGGCCATGTGTCGTTTGAAGATGTGTGCGCGCTCCTTTGGAACGGGGCGCTGCCGAGTGACGCCGCGCGTGCCGAGCTTCAAGATCAACTCGGAAAAGCGCGTGTCGCCGCCGCATCGCTCCTTCCCAACATTTCGGCCGCGGTGAGCCTCCCCGATGGAATGGACGCGCTTCGCACCGCGGTTGCGCACCTTCCGCTGCTGGGTGACGTCAACAACGCTGCCGTTGTCGGTGCGGCCGGTGTGTTCGCTGCGGCGTGGCAACGCCGTCAACAAGGGTTGGCCGCCGTTCCGCCCGATCCTTCGCTTCCGTTTGCGGCGGACTACCTGCGGATGATCACCGGCGTGTCGCCGACCGAGTCGCAAACGCGCGGGATGAATGCGTACCTCGTGACGGTGAGCGATCACGGGCTCAACGCTTCCACATTTGCAGCGCGCGTCACCACCTCCACAGGTTCCGATCTCGTTTCGAGCATTGTCGCCGCCATCTGCACGCTCAAAGGTCCACTTCACGGCGGGGCGCCCGGACCGGTGCTCGACATGCTCGACGCCATTGGAACGCCCGAAAACGCGGCCGCGTGGATCGAAAATGAGCTGCGCTCCGGCCGCCGAATCATGGGAATGGGACACCGCATTTACCGCGTTCGCGATCCGCGCGCGGCCGTGCTGGAGCGCGCTGTTTCATCACTCGAACAAGCGGGGCTTTCGTCGTCTCGACTCGCCCTTGCGCGCGCCGTCGAACGCGTGGCCGAAAGCGCCCTCGCGGCGAAGTATCCCGATCGACCGCTCCGAGCGAACGTGGAGTTTTACACGGCGGTTCTTCTCGATTCTGTGGGGCTGCCGCGCACCCTCTTTTCACCGACGTTCGGCGTTTCAAGGTCGGCCGGCTGGTGTGCGCACGTCGCCGAACAACGCGCGGTGGGCAAGCTCATTCGCCCGGCGTCGCGCTACGTGGGCGCGGTGCAGCCGGTCGTGCACGCCTAGCGCTTACGTTGATCAACGTTTGCTGCCAAATCAACGACTGCGGGGCGGCGCATCGAAAAGTGAACGCTGCTCCGGCACTTTTCGCCCTTCAATAGCGAGCAACTTGGCTTTGGTTATCAGGCCGCCCGGCGCTGAAAATCCATGCAGCTTGCCGTCGGACCCAACCACGCGATGACACGGGACAAGCAGCGCAAATGGGTTTTTTGCCATTGCCGTGCCCACCGCGCGTGCGGCTCCCGTGGAGCCTCCGATCTTTCGACCGAGCGCACCGTACGTGGTGGTGGTGCCCGCCGGCACTTTTCGAAGCGCTTCATAAACGGCTGCGAAAAAAGGCGGCAGGTCACGGGTATCAAGCGCCACATCCAAAAAGTCGTCGCTCGCCCCTTCCAGATGCCGCTTCACCCGGGCGATCACATTCGCAATCGTTCCGCGAGGTGTACCTTTCTCAGCATCGGGCAGAACCGCGCGCAAATTCGCTTCGGTTTCTTCGCGTGTACGCGCCGGCAAAAGAAACCGAACAATGCCTTTTCGACTCCATGCAATGCCGCACGGTCCAATGGCCGTATCGAAAACGGCAAACCACACAGCTTTGCGCGCCTCCGTCATGCGCCGGATGATAGGCCGAAATCGCTACGGTGAGCGGACCGGCATGTACACCTTTCGAGCGCGCACCCCGACAAGCACGTTTAGCCGCTCGCTCTTCGGCGGTGGAATTTGCCCATTTGGCAGCACCATTGCGGTGAGATGACCGCCGTACACGCAACCCGTATCAATGCCGGTTGCCGATGCCCAAATCTGAGGCTCGGGGCGCGCATTGTGCCCAAAAACAACATGCGGTGGGCCGTTGTAGAGCCTTCCCCACACAGGCCCCTCGCGTTTCGCCACCGGGCGACCATTTTTTCCAATGCACCGAATGGTCATCAGCACCTCAGGGGCCTGCTTCTCGATCGGCACATCCGGCAACACGCCCGCGTGTACAACTCGCACGCGATGATCTGGAAAATCCAGCCACAAAGGTAGCGAGCGCAGCCACGCCACATCTTCTTCAGTGAGCGCATGCGCCGCGGCCTTTGTCTGTTCCGACGCTTGTGTACGCACGATGCCCGCAAGCGAATCGAGATACCGAAGCACCCGGTCTTCGTGATTGCCTCGAACCGCCACGGCGCCGATGGAACGCAACAGCGCCACCGTCTTGTGCGGCTCGGGGCCGCGAACAATCACATCTCCCACGCTTACAACGCGATCCCCGCGGCAATAAGCCACTTTTTCGAGTAAATCGCTTAGTTCGTCGTGGCAGGCGTGAAGGTCGCCGATAAAAATCGTGCGCGCTGTCACCGCTCGGGCGGGCCCGGAACCTTGGCGCGTTTGGGAATGACGACGATGCCGCCTTCACTCACAAACCAACGTTTTCGGTCTTCTTCAAGGTTGAAACCAATTTGAGTGCCGGGCGGTATCTCCACATCTTTGTCGACAATTGCCCTACGAATGCGCGCATGACGCCCAATGACCACATTTTCAAAGAGTACACTTTCCTCAATGTGGCTAAACGAGTTCACGCGTACTCGGTTTGACAAAACACTTCTGTGAATGCGCCCACCGGAGATGATGCAGCCGAGTGAGACGAGGCTTTCAGTTGCAGTACCAACGCGCGCGTTTGCCTCGTCGCGGAACACGAATTTTGCCGGCGGATCGTGGCTGTACCCTGTGCGAAGCGGCCAGCGCCCATTGTACAAATTGAAGGCCGGCTGCGTTGCAACCAAGTCCATCTGCGCTGCCCAATAAGCATCAATGGTTCCGATATCGCGCCAATACGCGTAGCCCTCTTCTTCGCCCGGAACCTGATTCTGTTGAAAGTCGTACACGCACACTTTGTGGCCGCGCGCGACCATTGTGGGAATGATGTCTCGACCAAAGTCGTGTTTGCTCGTTTCAAGCGAGGCGTCGCGTTCAAGAGCATCGAGCAGCGCGCTCGTTGTGAAAATGTAGTTGCCCATGGAGGCGAGAGCCATGTCCGGTCGGCCCGGCATCGGCGGCGGATCGGGCACTTTTTCGTGAAATGCTTTAATGGCTCCGTCAGCCTCCGCCTCAATCACGCCAAACGCACGCGCTTCGGGCCGAGACACCGGAATGGCGGCCACCGTCACTTCGGCGTTGGTTTGCAGATGTTGATCAAGCATCTGCCTCACGTCCATCTTGTACACATGGTCGCCGCCGAAAATGCACACGTAGTCGGGTGATTCGTCGGTGATCACGTGCTGGCATTGGTACACAGCATCGGCCGAACCTTTAAACCAGCTTTTGCCCGTACGTTGCTGAGCGGGGATCGGCTCGATGAAGTTGTCGAGCATCGGCGACAGATGCCACGCGCGAGAAATATGTTCTTCGAGCGAAGCGCTTTTGTACTGCGTCAATATCTTGATCCGGCTGAGACCGGAGTTGACGAAGTTGGAAAGAACCATGTCGATGATCCGGTAACGCCCACCGAACGGAACCGCCGGTTTCGCTCGATCGTGCGTGAGCGGACCCAGCCTCCGTCCTTCGCCGCCGGCCAAGATCATCACGAGAACACGGGACGTTTCGTACCCAATCCCTCTCGACCGTTCGCGGACTTGCTCGCCCGTGATTGCCATGGCGCCGAGCTTAGCCTTTGTCGCGGCAAGGGTTAACGATTCGGCTTTTGTACGGAGACCGAAGAAGCGGCGGCGCTGCAAATGTCGGCCCCGGCCAGCGTTCGACGCCTTGTGCGAACGCTAGCCCTTTACGCCCGGACATGCGCCGTGATAGCCCATTGGCGGCCGATCGGGGCCCCCTTCACAGTCCATGAAGCTCCTCACAGCCTCTCTCTTTATTGCGTTGGCCGCTTCCACCATCGGGTGTGGCGGTGACGAAGTGCAGTACCAGCCCAAGCCGCAGATGAGCGGCAAAAAGGCCAGTTTGCCGGCCGTACCCACGCTCCCCGCAAAGAAAAAGAAAGAGGGCGATGCGTACACAGTCTGGGGCGTCACGCACGAACTTCGAAGCCGCGTTCACCGCGAAGACGTGAACGGCAAGAAGATCAGCCTCATCGGCTACATCGTCAAAACCAACTACCAACAAAAGTGCGCCGACAAAAACAACACGGCGAACAAAGACGATTGCACACCTGAGTGCGCCGTCCACAAAACCGGCAAGGCCGACCCGGCTGAGTGCAAGTCACCGGTCCCCACGTTCTTCATCGCCGACTCCAAAGACGAGCAAAAAGACATGATTGCCGTCATGGGTTGGTCCTCCAACTTTGCGCAGATGTTCTCGCTCATTGAGGGGATTCAGCGCGCGCCCAAAGGCAAAGAAACAGAAGTGAAGCTCGCCGACGAATTTTGGGGCGGTGACCTTCCCAACCCGCTTCCCGCCATCGGCGCCAAAGTGAAAGTCACCGGCATCTACGGTGAAACGTTCACCAAAGCCACAAGCGGCGCGGCCACCAATCCCAAATACGGCATCATGACTTCTGAAAAGATTGAGCAGGTCGAGCCCGCACCTGAAGCGGCGCTGCTCCCGGGCATGAAGAAGCGCTGAGAACTGCTTGTTTGTTGCCACTCGCAACAAATCGCGCTCCTCTAGTACGGCCATTCAATCAACCCGATTGATTGCCGCTGAGAAGCGTTGCCTGTGATTCATCTGAACTCATCCGTTCTACGGAATCGGTGCTCGAGCAGCGGGCGTGCCCTTCTTGTTGCTCTCCTCGCTGTACTGATCAGCGGTTGTTACGTGGCCCCGCGCCGCGCAAAAAGCTGCTCTTCATGCGGCCGAACGCGGCCCGCTTCGCACGCAACCCACATTCGTTGACGCCGTAACAATTGCGTACACATTCATCGGCGTACACATCGCGAATGCGTACGCGTTCGTCAAAGTACACATCAGTGTTGAGTACACATTGACCGGCGTTCGCTATCGGGCGCGTTCTCCGACGATAGGGCTACCTTGAGTACGCACCCTCGGATGTGTACTCACATGCGTACACAATGACCCGTCGTCCGCTCAGTCGAGCTTCCAATCAGCGGCTTCCATTTTAGCCTGCACAACGCGCACATAACTTTCAGCTTTGCCAATTGCCGCGCCGTCAAACGCGTTTGCCTGCCCCATTTCCACCGTTCCAAACAAGCGCCCCTTGGGACGAATAGGCAACATCACCGCGCCCGATCCTGAAACGCCCAGCTTTTCAAGCCGCGCCAAAATAGATTGACCCGCTGGCCCCGGCGTAGGTTCTGCCACAACCAAAATTCCCGCCGCAGCAGCCACAATTGCCGGATCCAAAAGCCGCGTACGCAGACCCACCACATCAAACATGCGAGGCCCATGCGCCACCACAGCGAGCGCGCCCTCGTCGTCCACGCGGTGCACCATTACCCCTTCACAACCCACCTCGCGCAAAATCACGCTGCTCAACGTTAAGAGCGCATCTTTCAGCTGCGCCGCACCGCTTAGCGGATCGGTGGTGATCTTTTCATTCGCCTTGGGCGGCCGCGCCGGAAGCGTGATGTCTTCCACCGACGGACTCGGCCGCGGCACCGGCGCAATCCCCGCGAACACCTCGTGCACATCTTCGGGATCCACTTCCAACGTTTCTTCCGAAGAGACCGGCGCAGGTACAGGTGTACTCAACGGCGCGTACTCCACAACCGGCGGCGGCGGGGGTGTCATTGCCGGCTTCATTGTGGTTTCACGCGGATCAAAATCGCCGGCATCTGAAGGAGAAGTGAACGAAAGCTGAAGCGGAACAAGCGGCGTTTGCGTGGGATCGATAGGTGCCTGCGCTTGGACGACACACAACTCCGAAAGGGGCCGCCAGATCTTCCACGCCTCGTGTCGGATGTAACTGTCGACGGGGATTTTTCCCGCCTCCAAACCGCGCTCCACCAATTCAAGCCCCACCGGCCCTACCGCCGTTGCGCCGTTGGTGACATACCAACGATCCGCACTTTGGCGATCTGCCCTCAAAATGTCTGATCGCAACCGGACGATGCTCATTGAATGCGCCTCATCACAGCGTAGAACTCGTTGTTGCACCGGCCCACTTTCGCGCGATCTCCAGATCCCGCGACGCGGAGCCGTATTGCCGCTTCAACGTGTTTCCCACCATGTTTCGGCACTTGTACTAGAGACGGCAGCGCAATGCGTCAACGTTCCGACGAAAACCTGAGTCAAACAAAGTCCGACCCCACCTCGGCCCAACCCGGCTGGGTGTACCTCGTAGGTGCGGGCCCCGGCGATCCCGACCTGATTACCGTGCGCGGCGCCGCATTGCTGAAATCGGCGGACGTTGTTCTTCACGACGAACTCGTTCATCCCGTGTTGCTCAATCTCACGTCGCCTGCGTGCGAAATTCGGTTTGTGGGAAAACGCGGTGGGGATCGCGCCCACAAACAAGCATCTCAACAAGTGATTGATCAGGCTCTCGTTGACCTGGCAAAACAGGGACGACGCGTTGTGCGCCTCAAAGGCGGTGACCCCTTTCTGTTCGGGCGCGGTTCCGAAGAAGCCGAAGCGCTCGCGGCCGCAGGTGTACCTTTGAAGTGGTGCCCGGTGTGTCGGCAGCACTCGCGGCTCCCGCCTACGCCGGCATTTCACTCACCCATCGCGACTTCGCCTCCAACGTGACCATTGTGAGCGGCACCACACGCGCAGGTGTACCTTTCGACTTTGGCGAGATCGCGGGCACCACAGGCACGCTGTGTGTACTCATGGGCATGCGCAACATTGAAGATGTCACCCGCGCCGTGATCGAAAAAGCCAATCGCGATCCGCTCACTCCTAGCGCGGTGATCTACAAAGGCACTCGCGCAGAGCAGAAGACGGTTACCGGACCACTCCACCAAATTGCCAATCTCGCGCGCGAACAAGGCCTCACAAATCCCGCGTTGATTGTCGTTGGCCGCGTCACAGAACTGCGCAACACCATTGCCTGGTTTGATAAAAAACCCCTCTTTGGAAAGCGCGTCGCCGTCACTCGGGCAGAATCGCAGGCAGAAGACACAGCTCGCATTCTCATTCGCCGTGGGGCCGAACCCATTCTTATTCCAGTCATTGCGTTTCGCGATCCGCCCCACCCTGAACTCATTACATCCGCCATTCAACAGCTTCACACGTACAACTTGGTGGCTTTCACAAGCTCCAACGGGGTAGACCGATTTTTTTCACAACTTTATGAAATGGGCTTAGATCCTAGAGCCTTTGGTCAAGCTCGCATTGCCGCCATTGGCAGCGGAACAGCACTGGCTCTCTCAAAGTATGGAGTCGTGGCCGATATTGTTCCCAAAGACTTCGTCGGTGAAGCGCTCGCAACAGCCATTCTCGACGCTTTGCGCAGCGGATATGGACAAAACCAAACAATCCCTCTGACAGATCAAGCGCCTTCTGGGCAGCCTCGTATTCTTATTCCGAGAGCGCTTGTTGCGCGTGAAGTGGTTCCTGAAACGCTGCGCAAAGCCGGCTGTCACGTGGATGTTGTGCCTGTTTATGAAACCACCGCTCCTGAGGAAAATACGCGCGCGGAGTTGGTTAAAACTCTCACCACACGCCCCCCCGATGTTGTGCTGCTAACCTCATCCAGCACTGCCACTCACTTATGTGATCTCCTCGGTGAAAAAGCGCCAGACCTGCTCGCCCAAACACTGATTGCGAGCATTGGCCCCGTCACCACGCAAACCGCTCAAAAACGAGGGTTGACCGTGGGAGTCACAGCAACGGAGAGCACATTGCCCGGTCTCGTCGACGCTGTTGAAAAGCACTTCGGCCGATAAGAGAAGCTCGCTCACTCAATATCTCGCCCCCAATAATGCTTCACCGGCGTGGTTTCACTTCGCTTTTGATCTCCACCAGAGGCGGAACAAGCGGGGCATTCGTCGTCGATGTTCGAGTTGCAAACTCCGCTTTTAACTCAATCACCGGGGGAACAAGCGGTTCTGAAGTCACCGGAGCGCGTGGGGCAAGCGCAACTTCCAACAGCGGAGTTGCCGGCAATGGCATTTGATCCGGCGCTGCCAACTCCGCTGCTTCACTCAACTCCGCTGGTTCGTTCAACTCGCCTTCTTCGGCGGAATCGCTTTCCGGGGCCGGCTGCCCCACAGCGCGACTCTGGGGTTTCGGCGCGGCGCCAGATGGTTGAACCGGCAATTGCAACATCCGTTGTGGAGAGTCGGCCGCCGCAATCTCGGCGGGCTTTTCAGCCGAAACTGTGTCGCGACGCGCGAAATAAACGACCCCAATTGCCACGATCGGCACAACAGCCAACGCCGCCCAAATGGCACGGCGCTGTTTTGGGTCGAGTTGTTTACTCATTGTATCCCGACGACTGGACACACCGGAACGCGCGCACGTCGTTCTTATTGCAATGCCCTTCAAAGTTGTTGATGTCGCCCTGGTTGTTAACACAATAAGCGAGGTCATCGTTGGCGCGATTGCCAATCCAATCGCCGTTTAATAACACGTTTGGAATGAGCCCGTTTCCCTGCGCCAAGCGATACACTTCATTGTACGTGGGAATGTGACCGCCGAGTGCCATACACACGTTCTGGGCGTTGTTAAAATTCTGACCCGCAAAGAACACTGTTCCGCAAACGGTGTTTGACCTCGTAATGCCACCCGCCGTGGCCGTGGTTGTGGCCCCAATGCTGTTAAACGGCGCCGTGCAATTGCGCGGGCCGGCACCAATCAATTGAAGCCACGTGGTGGTGCCGCTGTTATTGGTTTTTCGATACCAAAAGTCTTGGTCAAAAAACCCGCCGGCAATCTGGAAAGCATAGTTATTACCGCCATTGCTATGGCGAACATCAATCAAATGTTGCCAACTCGACGATCCGGGATAGAAGTTAACCGGCCCGGACGTCTCAAAAAAGCCGCTCCGTGAACCCGGGGCATTGGCGTCGTTTTTCGTTTCGGTGCGGGTTAGTCCATTACCCCAATACACAATGCCGTCGGCGCGAATGTTCCCGGTGGCGTGCACTTGCTCGGCCGGGCTGGCCGTGCCCACGCCAATGACCCCCGGGAAGTAGTTAATGCCGGAGGTGCCACCCGCAATTGTTAATGCGGCGCCGGAATCGTTATGAATACCGCCGCGGAATTGGGCCTGCGCTTCAAAATAAACGGTGCCCGAATTAAAGTACGCGCCGCCCGGGATAACCGCATACGACGATGAAACGATATACGGATTGGCCGCCTGGAAACGCAGATTACCTGCGGCGTCCGACGCCGAGTTAATGGACACAAAACCGTTTGCGTACATGTTCGATGCCGCAAACTGCTCATAACCGGTACCCGGGTTATTGTATGTGCGAACCACACCGGCCGAATCCATACCAAGCTGCGAGGCCACGACTCCAGGCCAATGGAAGGATATGCGCGGCGTATTGGTCGTTCTAACTTCAATCGGAGCGGTATTGTATACAGTCCCAGCGCCCCCGGATACATCGAGTTGGCCGGTGGTGGTGACTGTTGTGCCGTCGTCGGTAATCGACGAGTTTCCGCCTGTAGTGGCCGACGTAAACTTGATAACGGTGTTCGTGGTGCCGTTGATATTGGCCGACCCCGCCGGACCCTGAGGCCCTGTTGGACCTACCGCACCCGCAGCGCCGGTTGCACCCGTTGCGCCGGTTGCGCCGGTTGGACCTGTTGGACCTACCGCTCCGGTTGCTCCCGTTGCGCCAGTTGGACCTGTTGGACCTACCGCTCCGGTTGCACCCGTTGCGCCGGTTGGACCTGTTGGACCTACCGCTCCGGTTGCACCCGTTGCACCGGTTGGACCTGTCGGGCCTACCGCTCCTGTCGCTCCTGTCGCTCCCGTTGCACCGGTTGGACCCGTCGGACCTACCGCTCCGGTTGCTCCCGTTGCGCCGGTTGGACCTGTTGGACCTAACGCTCCGGTTGCACCCATCGGACCTGTCGGACCTACTGCTCCGTCAGCTCCTGTCGGCCCCATCACCCCTTGCAGACCTTGCGGACCCGTCGGACCTAACGCTCCGGTTGCACCCATTGGACCTGTCGGACCTACTGCTCCGTCAGCTCCTGTCGGCCCCATCACCCCTTGCGGACCTTGCGGACCCGTCGGACCTAACGCTCCGGTCGCACCCATCGGACCCGTCGGACCTACTGCTCCGTCAGCTCCCGTTGGACCCATCACCCCTTGCGGACCTTGCGGACCCGTCGGACCTAACGCTCCGGTCGCACCCATCGGACCCGTCGGGCCTAACGCTCCGGTCGCACCCATCGGACCTGTCGGACCTACTGCTCCGTCAGCTCCTGTCGGCCCCATCACTCCTTGCGGACCTTGCGGACCCGTCGGACCCAACGCTCCGGTCGCACCCATCGGACCCGTCGGGCCTACTGCTCCGTCAGCTCCTGTCGGACCCATCACCCCTTGCGGACCTTGCGGACCCGTCGGGCCTAACGCTCCGGTCGCACCCATCGGACCCGTTGGACCTACTGCTCCGTCAGCTCCTGTTGGACCCATCACCCCTTGCGGACCTTGCGGACCCGTCGGACCTAACGCTCCGGTCGCACCCATCGGACCCGTCGGACCTACCGCTCCGGTTGCACCCATCGGACCCGTCGGGCCTAACGCTCCGGTCGCACCCATCGGACCCGTTGGACCTACTGCTCCGTCAGCTCCTGTTGGACCCATCACCCCTTGCGGACCTTGCGGACCCGTCGGACCTAACGCTCCGGTCGCACCCATCGGACCCGTCGGACCCAACGCTCCGGTCGCACCCATCGGACCCGTCGGACCTACCGCTCCGGTTGCACCCATCGGACCCGTCGGGCCTAACGCTCCGGTCGCACCCATCGGACCCGTTGGACCTACTGCTCCGTCGGCTCCTGTCGGCCCCATCACCCCTTGCGGACCTTGCGGACCCGTCGGGCCTAACGCTCCGGTTGCACCCGTTGGACCTGTCGGACCTACTGCTCCGTCAGCTCCCGTTGGACCCATCACCCCTTGCGGACCTTGCGGACCCGTCGGACCTAACGCTCCGGTCGCACCCATCGGACCCGTCGGGCCTAGCGCTCCGGTCGCACCCGTCGCCCCAGTTGGGCCGACGATACCCATTGGACCCTGCGGACCTGCCGGACCCGTTGGCCCCAGCGCTCCCATTGGACCCTGCGGACCCGCCGGACCCGTTGGCCCCAGCGCTCCCATTGGACCGTCAGATCCGGTCGGACCGGTAGGCCCTATCAACCCCACCGTTCCAGGTGGACCCATTGGCCCTGTTGGACCCATTTGACCAGGCATGCCCGGATCGCCCTGAGCACCCGCAGGCCCGGTGGGCCCGACGATACCACCCGGACCCGTTGGCCCGATTAACCCCGTTGTTGGACCTACCCATTCCCCATTTTCGTTAATGACCTCTGTCCCATTAATCGTAACGCTGTTGGGATGGATATCGCCATTCACATCTTCAGCCAAGATCGCATAAGGCACGCTTTGAACAACCGACCTCGGCAATAACTCCGGCTCATCGCCAATGGTAATGCCAAAATAACGCAGCGAACCGTCGAACACGCCTTCACCAAACGGCGTCACACTCCCAAGCGATACCGAATAATAACCCGCATCGAAAATAACAGAGTGAGTCTCCGTCCAAATCGGAGTGGTCGCATCCGGCGCATCGTAGATGGCAAACACCACATCGAGCTGCCCCTCGACAGGTTCATTCTCGGCGTCGAACAAGCGTCCCTGATTCGTGATCGTGTGCGGAACAGCCGCCATGGCCGACTCCGCCAACACAGTGAACGAGCCGGCAACGAGTGCTGCGGTGAGAAGTCGAAGAGCGCGAGATCTCATGCTCGTGTTCCTTCCGAGCCAACGGTTAAGGCGCAAACCAAAGGCCAATGTGAAATGGTATCGACCTTTTGCCGGGCTCGTCAACGATCGCCTGGCGATCGGGGCAACGCTTTCACTTCCCAACGTTTACGCTCGTATTCCACTCACCGACCGCTCCATCCCGCATCATTGTGTACACATTTGCACCAACACGGAGTTTCGCCAATCGCGCACGTTCCGTTCATCGTTTGTCACTTGCGCCGCAAACCCAAACCGCGCTTATGCTCCGCACGTGCCCGGCCAACTCCCCGCCGATCTTGCAGAACGCGTTTTGTCCAGCCATCCGCTTCCCATTGCCGACGCAACATCGGCCTTGGTTTCAGCCGACAGCGCGTTTGAACAACGCGATCGCGTCGTTGAAGTATTTCGCGCCGCGCTTCGAACGGTATCCGCACTCGTTCTTGCCGCGCGCATTCAATTCGGCAAAGGCCCGGGCACCGAGTCCGCACAAATTCCAGAACTCATCCGCAGCCTGCGCAGCCGCGGCCTCACCGATGGTCAATGGTTTGCCATCATTCGCGAGATGTTGCGACCCTGGGCACAAGCCCCCGGTTCGTATCCGCTGGCCGATCTCGTCACGCTCATTCACGCCAAAAAATCTGAATTTCCAAAGCTCATTGATGAGCTGCTTGCCATGCGCAAATCCGAAACGGTCGCGCACGGCGCATCGGGAACCAAAGCCGCGATCGTTGAAATCTTAGATCGGCGCGTTCCTCAACTTGCCAAAGTGCTCGCATTGCTCGAACCTATATGGGCCAAAGCGCGCCTCGTTGTTCCCCTGGCAAAACCGCCCTCCGACGATGAACTCCAAGGCGCGTGGCTCCTCATGGGTGATACGCCCGCGCGCGGAAAATGGCGCCGTATCGAACTTCCCGCAGGTGTACACGTTGCACCGGGTGAAGCGCTGATCGTCGATGCTGAAGACAAACCGCTCCTCGCATTGCACCCGTTGGTATTGGTCCGCCGCCCAAGCCCTGAAGCGGTCGAAGAAGTGTTTGTCCTCGACGGCGGCTCCAAAAAAGGCGCCGTGTTCGTCGCATTGCCATCCATGGCAGAACACCGCGAAACCGAAGCGTGGAGTGCTCTCTCAAAAGCCCTCGACGACCAAGAAGCGCCGCCTGAAAATCCCGAAATCGGCGGGGTAGAACGGCCCTTTCGTGGACTTTCCAGTTTTGGCCCTGAACACGCAGCCCTGTTTTTCGGGCGCGAAGAACTCACCGAGGCATTGGCCAATCGCATTCGCCGCCATCCATTCGTTACGGTGACCGGCCCCAGTGGAAGTGGCAAAACGTCGTTATTGCGCGCGGGCGCATTACCCACACTCGCCGATTACGCGGTGGCGCTCATTCGCCCCGGAACAAAACCATTGGAGGCATTGGCCACAAAGCTCGCCGAAAGCATGAGCCATTACCATTCAAGCAATGACCTCCTTGCAAAACTTAATGAAAACCCCGCCTCTTTGGGCGCACTCATTGCCGATTGGTCACAAAACGCCGCCCCCGCATCTTCGCAATCTCCCTCCATTGGAAAAGTGTTTCGCATTGCGGGTGAACTGACCACCCCCAAAATGGCCATTATTATCGACCAAGCCGAAGAAATGTTAACCCTATGCCACGACGACAAAGAGCGCCTGGCATTCGCAAAAGCATTGGCTTCGGCAGCCGCTTCACCCGACGCACCAAGCCGCGTTGTATTGAGCGTTCGAGAAGACTTTTTCGGCCGCATTGCCACCGTACCTCCCCTCCGAGGTTTATACAGTCAAGTGGTTGAAGTTGTCACCACACCTGACAGAGATGCCCTCGCCAGAACTTTGTATCTACCCGCCAAACAATTTGGCTACTCGTTTGAAGACGAACAACTCATCACCACCATGGTAGATACGGTGGCCACAGAACCCGCAGCCCTCGCTCTACTCCAGTTTTGTGCCGACCGACTGTGGGAAGTTCGCGACCGAACCTGGAAACGCCTCACATGGGATGCTTACCGCGCCCTCGGCGGGGTGGAAGGAGCCCTCGCCGCCCATGCCGACAATGTGTACACCGGGCTCTCCCCTGCCCAACAAAAAGCCTGCCGCGGCCTCCTTCTTCGCCTCGTCACGGCTGAACGCACCCGCGCCGTCCTCGGCAAACGTGAACTGCTTGAAACATCCGCTCAACCCGAAGATGCAACGTTCGTTGTCGACCGCCTGACAGAAGCTCGCCTTCTCACCGTGGGTGAAGCCGATTCAGGCGGTGAAACGCGGGTAGAAATTGTTCACGAAGCCCTCATTCGCCACTGGTCTACCCTCTCCGGTTGGCTCGACGAAGATGTGGAAGGTCAACGGTTAACCCACGCCCTTCGTCAAGCCGCAAAAGAGTGGGAAACCCGCAAACGCCCCCGCGGCCTATTGTGGAGGGGTGATGCGCTCGACGACCTCCGCCGATTCAGAAAGCGCGCGACTGACCGCCTGACAGCTGAAGAATCCGCCTTCGTTGAAGCGAGTGAAGCCGACGAACGAAAGGGTACGCGCCTCCGCCGCGGTCTGACAGCCGGTGCGTTTGTCGCGACCGGCGCTTTTGCCACATTCATGTTTTTCCAATGGCGCGCCGCCGAAGACGCCAGGGTAGAAACCGAACATCAAAAAGCGAGAGCTGAAGTGCGCGGCCTCGTCTCCGAAGCGCGCAACCAAGAACCCGCCGGTAAAGTGGGTGAAGCGCTCGCTCTCCTCCGCGCCGCATCGGCCCTTGAAACCGCAGAAAAAGAAACGGGCAATACCCTTGTTTCCCTCGACATGGAAAGGCTCGCCCGAGCGGGTGCCGCCGCTCGCGTTTTGTCAGGTCACGCCTGGGGCCTCATGCGCGTCGTTGTCTCACCTGACAAACAAAACGTCGCCACCGCCTCTCGGGATGGAACAGTCAAAATCTGGAACATCGCCACGGGCGCCCTTCTAAAAACGCTCGAAGGAACCGAACCTATCCTCTCCGTTGCCTACTCCCCTGATGGGAAAATGCTCTCCACAACCAACGGCACCATCAAAGCAGATGCCGGCTTTGCTCGAATCTGGAATGTGGAAGGTGGCAAAGAAGTCCACGCCCTCAAATTCGACTCCACAGTCAACTCCGCCACCTTTTCGCCCGACGGTCAACTCCTCCTCACCTGCGCCGACAAAACAGGCGCCACGTTGTGGAATGTTCAAACGGGTGCCAAAATCGCCGGCCTCGGCGACCCTTCCGATGTTCAAGAAGGCTCGTTTTCTACCAATGGCAAACTTGTCTTGGTGCGATCTGGAAAAACCGTTCGCGTGTTTGACACCACCAAAGCCGCCCTCGTCGCAACGCTTGAAGGCCACGAACGCAACGTTCTAGAAGCCGTGTTTTCCAAATCGGGCGACCACATTGCCACGGCCTCCACCGACGGAACCGCCCGCATTTGGGAAGCGCAATCGGGCAAAGAGTTGGCCAAACTCGCACCTGAATCGCTGGGGTATGGTAAGGTCACAAGCTTCCACGCCATCGCTTTTTCTCCCGACGGCTCCACGTTTGCCGTGGGTTCCAAAGACGGCGTTGTCCGCATTGTCAATAGTCAAACCGCTGCCGTCCTTCACTCGTGCTCGGCCCACTCTTCCCAAATTGAAACCGTCGCTTTCTCCCCCAACGGGTCGCGCGTTGCCGCCGCCGCACTCGACCACACAGCATCGGTATGGGACAGTCAAACAGGCGCTTCCATTGAGGTATTAAAAGGCCACAAAGAAGGCTTGTTAGACCTCACCTTTGCCGACGACCGCACAGTCATCACCGCTTCAGACGACCGCACAGCTCGAATATGGGATATCGCCGACGGACCGTATGTTCGGATTTTTGACGGTCACACAAAGAGTGTAGAACGCCTCGCCGCCTCCGCCGACGGCACCATTTTCCTCTCCGCATCCGGCGACAAAACGGCCCGCGTGTGGAATGTCCAAACCGGCGCCGCCCTCGCCGTGTTGGGAGATCACAAAGGCCCCGTCTCCGCTATGGCTCTATCCCCAAATGGGAAGGTCGCCGTCACAGGCTCCATGGACACCCCATCTCGCATTTGGGATGCTACGTCGGGAACTGTCAAGTTTACCCTCACCACCGAAGGCAGTGGGGCCAGCGCCGCCGCCTTTTCTCCCGATGGGAAGCTTGTTGCCACCGCCGCCATTGAAGGCCCCGTCACAGTATGGGACAGCACCACCGGCGCGCAGAAAAAAGCCCTCAGCGGCCACAACAAAAAAGTCGCCCGCCTCACCTTTTCTCAAAAAGGACACCTCCTCGCCTCCGCCTCGTGGGATGGAACCGCCCGCATTTGGGAAATGGAAGGTGCCAGTGAACCCAAAGTTCTCACAGGGGCCGAAGGTTGGGTCACCGCCGCCGTTTTCTCCCCCGATGACTCCACCCTGACAATCGCCGCCGACCAACAAGCCCGCGTGTTTGACACCGGCACAGGCGCCCTTGTCCGCCGCCTTGAAGGGCACGAACAACAGATCAACGCCGTTGTGTACTCACCCAACGGTCAACTCATCGCCACCGCTTCCCTCGACGGAACCGTTCGCACCTGGCAAGCCTCCACAGGTCAACCCATTAAAACCTATACAGGCCACACCGAAGGTGTCATGGACGTAGCCTTCTCCTCGGACGGTGAACAACTCTACTCCGCGGGAGACAACACCGTTCGAGTATGGGATGTGGCCACCGGCGCCCTGATAGATACATGGATTCCCTACCGAACCGACGGCACCCTCCGCGGCGCCAACGCCCTCCTCACCATCGGCTCAAATCAAGTGCTCACCGCCGCGCAAGACGGCACCATCCTCCTCTACCAAAGCCCCAAAACCAACAGACAATCCATTTTTTCTCTGGCGGGTAAACTCTCCAATTTTCGCGTCTGCAGAACGAGCCTCAAAGTGGTTCCACTCTCCCCCCAACCCCCCGAAGACTCGGTGTGGGCCCCCGACGACGCCTGCAAAGAAAAGTAGTCGCCCCCTTCGAACAACCTGACACGTCGTGTCGAATACGGACTCCTCGACCCGCCACCACCACGCAAATGACCTGTCACGTCCCGCCCACCCGCGACGTCTCTTCACCACGGACGCACGGAGGGCCACGGTGTTTTTTGTACTTACGCCGCAATGGACTCGCACAGCGTCAGCAATCACCCGTCAACGTTTGCGGCTTATTGCGTTTCGTTAAACATGTACACGCCGTGCCAGTCAGACCTGACTTTGGGAATTTGATGGGTAGATTTGAACAAGTCGTACCCTTCTTTTAGGTTCGACCAAAAACCGTGGTGGTGGGACCATTCCGGGTTTTTCAATAGAGCATCCATGTCGCGCGCAGGGTAGATGTGCACCTTCACCTGCGCATCCCCCATTGCCTTCATCATCACCCACAACTCTTCGGCCCTTTCATCACCCATCGACATACAACCGATCGAGGCGCATTTACCATGAATCATGATCTCCCCGCCGAGCGGCCTATTTTTGGGCCCCAACACTTTGTCAACCAGGTTGGGATAACTCACTTTCATTTCTAAGTGGTAGTTGCTCTCTGCCCACCCGTATTGAATCACGTAAAAACCTTCAGGCACCTGATGGTCCCCTTCATACCGCTTGGGGCCGAGAATGCCTGATGCGGCGCACATTGTATACGTCGCCACCTTCACGGCTTCACCACCCTTTTCGGCCGCGCCCCATACCTCCAGTTCCTTTTCGTCTTTAAAAGCAACAAAGGCCATTTCAGCGGGTGGAAAGGTCAACCCTTTGGCCGCAAACAGCTGCGTCACAATGGGTAGACGCCGCTCGTGCGCTGCCCTTGAGCGAAACACGCCCGGCAGCCACTCCCCTTCCCACTCGGTCCAGGCGCGAATGGGATCTTCCCTCTTGGCGAGGGTAGGCGCCATGTCCGTTGACACCGGATTGAGCGTGAGGGCCACACGGGGAGAATTTTCAAACGACACCACCGGCTTCATCCAAAGAAGCGGCGTTTCTACCCTTGTTGACTCTGACTGCGCAGCGCACCCTGACAACGCGACGAGAGCCAAACCCAAGGCCAAAACCCTTATCCACGAGGGGCCCGCCCATGGGGCGCGGAGCGAAGCGAGCACCCCATTTGGGCGGGCAGCCCGGCCAATGCGCGCGCAGAACAAACGCATGGCAGCATCGATCCGTTTGGAGCTGGACAGTCGCTGTGTACGCATACTGGAAACCGCGCGGGCCGGGCGGGGGTGGGCATTTAGAAAAAGAGCGGACTTTGTAGAAGCGAGAACACGGTATGCCCCATGTGCCTTGGAAAGATTGTGCGTTTTCATGGCGCTGATAGGTCATCGGGCGAGCCCACCGGAGTGTGACCGAGCGGCGCATTTTTTTGGAAGGGACACCGCGGGGGCGCAATTCGTGATGGTCGTCGGCGCAAAGGGGGGGTAGAATTCAAAACGGTTTCACAAAGGCAGTTGTCATGGATATCAAAACGCATTGGGACAATGTGTACACAACCAAACTCCCAACTCAGGTGAGCTGGTTTCAACCCCACGCGGCGCGATCGCTTGAGATCATCCAAAAAACAGGGGTGGTAAAAACAGCCTCGATTGTGGATGTGGGAGGCGGTGCCTCCACCCTTGTTGATGACCTGTTGGCCAATGGGT
This sequence comes from Polyangiaceae bacterium, assembly GCA_016712345.1. GTDB lineage: Bacteria > Myxococcota_A > Polyangia > Polyangiales > Polyangiaceae > JADJRH01. The sequence goes on along the minus strand of JADJRH010000001.1, from coordinate 2,768,930 downwards.
ACACACGCTTGACGGTGCTTGATATTTCAGGCCCGGCGTTGCAAGCGGCCCAGGCGCGCCTGGGTGAATCGGCGTCCAAGGTCAAGTGGGTAGAGGCCAATGTGTTGGAGGCACCCTTTGAGGTGGGCGAGTTTGATGTGTGGCATGACCGAGCGGTCTTCCATTTTCTCACATCGGCGCAAGACAGGACCGCCTATGTGCAAAAGGTGTTGGCGGCGGTCAAGCCGGGAGGGTTTGTGATTGTCGCAACGTTTGCCGGCGACGGACCTGAAAAGTGCAGCGGTCTACCCGTCCAGCGATATGAACCCAATGAGCTGCACAGTGAGTTTGGAAATACGTTTGAGCTGATGGGCCACGAGCGTGAAACGCATACAACGCCGGCGGGAGGCGCTCAGAAGTTTGTGTATTGCTTCTGCCGACGTGGGTAGATTTTACTTGGCGACAATCAACACGCGGTCGGCGCAGGCTTTGGCGTTTTCATCTTTGTTGAGGCCGGGGATGCGTGTCGGGTCGGCCTTGAGGCTTGTCAGCTCCAGGTTGATCTTACCCACAATGAGTTGGTCAAGCTTGCCGCTGGAGTAGTTTTGGTGAGTGGCGCCGCAACTTGACGTGGGGTCACCACCGCCTGTCGATTGCGAGCCGGCTCCACCGCGAAGCACAAACATGTTGGTTCCGCCGGTCACCTGGGCGATCTGACGAAAAACGGCTTGACCAAAGTTGTCCATACCGGAGGCGGCAACGGTGAAGACCTTGATGCCCTTTTCAATAGCCTTTTTGGAGCTTGTTGAATACGGCGTCCCATCTTGATAGTCGAGGTGGGGAGGTGCGTCGGCAATTAAAAACGCGAGGCGGGCAACGGCCTTGTCATTCCACAACATTTGGTTGATGGCAACCGACAAGCCACTCTGAACGTCTTCAGGTGTGTCGCCGCCGCCCTGGGCGCTGATGCCGGCGATTGAAGCGGAAAGCGATTTGACATCATTCGTGAGGGCGTAGGTTTTGGTCACGAACGAGTCTTCACGGTCTTTATACTCCACAAGGCCAACTCGGATTTTTACGTTTTGGTCAAGGTTGGCAAGAACGGTTTTGAGGGTGGTTTTCACGCCTTCAATCTCTTCCGACATTGAGCCGGTCGTATCGAGGATAAACACCACGTCAACGGTGGGCTTGCTGACATCGGCACGGGCGACATTCAGGTTTAGTTCAACAAGGCCGTCACCGCCGGCGCTTGTATCAAAACTCTTTGTCACAACGCTTTGACCCTGACAGGAGGTTTTGGCGGTGAGTTGGGTACCGAGGCCCATCATACCGGGGAAAAGCACGGCCCGACCGGAGGCAGCGGTGGTGAGACTGGCAGACTTTTGGGTGCTGTCAGAAACGGTGATTCTGCAGTTGGGTACACCGTTACCGTCTTTGTCTTTGACAATCACGAAGCGGCGGGTAGATACGTCAATCGCTTCAATACCCAGTTGACTTGAATTTTTGATATACCCCAAAAAGTCGCGGTAATTGGCGTTATCATCCCACTCACCCGCGCGTACACCCGACGGTGCGGGGCGAAACGCTTCTGAAGGAGAAGCAGTGGCTACGGCGGAAGGCGCCACGCCGGTTGCCGCCGCGGTGGGTAGAACAGGGGTGCCGGCAACAGCCACGGGCGCGGGGCCCCGAACAGCTTCGTCTGCGGGGGGAGCACCTGGGTAGGCCTGCGGGGTCGGTTGAGGTGGGGCATACGCAGCGCCGCCCGCGGAAGCAAGCCCGTCGGCATTGGGAGGTGCTTCGGCCGATTTGGGGGAACCGCCACAGGCGGCGAGGAGAAGGGACGAAGCGGCGAGGAGGACAGTTGAGCGGCGCATGGCAAAGAAACGACGGCGCGAAGCCGGCCTTACACTCTCAAAAAAGCAGCTCGCAAGAAACGTTCTGCAAAGCCGCAACAGCCTAAGCTACCCGAGCCAGCGCGCTTGTGCCCAACCGTGCTCAACCCGGCCTCGCACTTTGTTGTAAGCGACGCTCATTACCTCGGCAAATAAAGGCAGACCTCGCTGAACGCGGCCGCGGCATTGGGCTTGCGTAACAGCCCGCATTCGCGTTTGCCCGGGTGGGCATTCACGCGTTTTGCGCAAACAGAGATCTACCACGAACAGCGAGGGAGACAATGCGTTTGATTCAATGGCTTTCCGGGTTGGTGCCTGCTCCGCAAATGTATTTGCGAGCATCGGCAGGCCTGGTTTTTACCGCCTGCGCGGTGGCGGCGTGTACACTTCCCAACGGCTCTCGCGGCGGCGACGAGTTGGATGTGGAAGAGGCACAACAAGCAATTGACGTAGAAAACCCAACGGGCGCCGGTCTTACCTTCGTGGTGCGCCCGGGGCAGTGGAGCACCACCGACGGGTCATGGGTAGATCAACGGTGTGTGGCTGGTGAAACGGCTGTTGCGACGGCCGGCGGCGGTCAGGTGTGTGTGATTGGAACGCACGGCGGTGTGGGTGAAATTCAGTGCATGCCGCCGCCCGGTGTTTTTGCTGGAAGCGGCGCAAATCAGCTTGTTTGCTCGGTCTGTTATGCCGGCACACCTACCACCCTTTCCGGCGAGCAGGGCGTGGCTCAAGTGCTTGGTGTTCAGCAGGGAGTTCCATGTCAGGATGTGATCGCCTGCACCGGACCTGTTTCTCCCATGGGAGTTCAACCCACGCCGCTCGGAGGAGGTACCTGTGCAACCATGCAATGCGCGGGAGTTTGGGTGAATGGATGCTCTCCTCCCCAAGCCATTTCTCCGAATGTTCCCGGCATCTGTTTTACAACAACCAACCCACCTTCCTACCCCAATCCTACCCTTGTCACGGTGGGGTGTTTTGCGGGTGACCTTCCCCACAACATTTGGCAGAGATGCCGCGATCGCTACGCCAACCATGTCACTTCGTCGGGGCTTTTTGGCAGTACAACCTGCGCGGATGAGTGGGCATCGGCAGACCCATCAAGTCCGGGCTTTCAGAGTTGTCAGGCCCTGGTGCGAACGTGCATTCAAAACACGCAGGCAGCCTGTGCTGCGGCGGCACCGCTGGCTGCACCGCCCGCACCGGTCGCTGCACCGTTGCAGTGTGTACACTGCGTTGCCGGTCAGGCTCCCTTGTGTAAGGCCGCTGTGGCGGTGGACGGTGGAATGGTGGAGGCCGCCGCGGAAGAAGGGGCCTGCGTCGGCGATCTACCCTTCCTGATCGCGGGCGTGTGCCCGGCCACGGGGGATGGCTGGTCGGACGCAGCTCCGAATGGATGTGACCCGCGTGCGGCAAACGCGCCGCCGCCGGTTGCTCCGCCCGGAGGGTGCGCATTTGGCCTGACGGACTGCGGTGGTGTTTGTGTGGACCTGACATCCGACTCTACCAACTGCGGCGCCTGTGCCGCGGCTTGTGCATTGGGGGATGTTTGTTTGGGTGGAATTTGTACCGCCCCAGGGGGAGGTACGGGAGGGGGCGGTACGGGAGGTGGAGGCGCCGGCGCCGGCGGCCCTTCATCGAGTGGAACGGCCGGCGCGCCTCCCGCGGGCGCAGGGGGAATGGGAGGATATTAAGCGGGTAAGGTCAACTTTGTTTCGGGGTAATAAACGCAACGTGAATGGGTAGAACTGAGGAGAACAACATCATGCGATCTTGGTGGAAACGGACGAAATCTTTTCTTGGGAAGATGGCTCTCACCGCGGCGATTGTGGCGGGTACACAAATAGCGGAGCCGAGCACGGCTCACGCCGAGCCGACATGGCTTGGCTTTATGGTCTTTGATGCCGCGACAAACGGTTGGTATTTGGTGTTTGTCAACGAAGCGGCGCCGATCGCTGCCAATCCGGCTGCACTCGATGCTCTTTTTGCAGCCAACGGAATTGGAGTGGAGGCGGGTGCGGGTTGGGGTGCGGGCAACGTGATTCCGTTGGGAGGTGCCACACCTCCGGCGGGTGCGGGTGCGGCGGGAGGTGGTACTGCGGGCGGCCTTGGTTTGGCCGGCACCGCGGTGATTATTGTGGCGGTGGCGGTGGTAGGTACCATCGCTATTGACTACGCCATCCATGGCGACTTTTTCTGGGAACCCGTGGCCGAGGCAGGTGGTTGGGGTGTTGTCATGGGATGGGCGCCGAGCCCCGCAGCAGCACCCAATCCAACGTGGGTCACTGTCAGTTGTAATCCGGCGGCCGGCAGCCTTCAAAGCCAATGCCGCACCGCGCTTTCAAACGTGATCACCGGGTATTACTCGTGGTTTGGCGGCAGCTATTGGACCTGCGGTGAAATGTGGGCTTCAAGTGGCAGTTCTACCCTGTGGAACCAAGAGCTTGCCAATTGCAACGCTCAGGTGAACCAGTGTGTTCAACAGACCATTCAGAACTGTCAGGCCGGTGGTATGCCTCTCGCGCAGGGCGGTGCGTGGGGTGATCCGCATCTCACCACGTTTGACGGTTTGTCGTATGACTTCCAAGGCGGCGGAGAATATGTCCTTGCCAAGGGTGTCAACAACTTTGAAGTGCAGGCCCGGTTCGTCCCGTGGGGTGGTGCGGTATCGGTGGCTGAAGCGGTTTCTGCCAAGGTTGATTCAAGTCGGGTCGCTGTGTACGCAGGGCAATCTCCTTCCTTAAAGGTTGACGGTGAACCCGTGAGCTTGACAGAGCCACTCACCCTTCCCGACGGTGGGTCGGTGATTTCTACCGGCTCGGGCTACGAGATTCGCTGGGCAAACGGCGATATTCTCAAGGTCAACGACGGTGGGAGCATGTTGGGTATTGATGTTCAGATCATGCCCAATCGCACGGGTGCCGTTTCAGGTCTTTTGGGTAACGGCGATGCCGATCCGACCAACGAATTTCGAACGGCGGGCGGCCAGACATTCGACCAGAATATCTCGGTTGAAGATCTGTACAACTCGTTTGGCGACAGCTGGCGAGTCACATCCGAAACGTCGCTTTTTGACTACGCCGAAGGCCAGTCGACAGCGACATTTACCGTGTCAGGTTTTCCGCTTGTGGTGCCCCCGTCGGATGTTTCGCAGCTTCCCATGGACATGAACGAGCAGGCCGATCTTGCCGCGGCACAGGCTGTTTGTGATGCGGCGGGCATTTTGGATCCGGTGGCGCTTCAGGGGTGTGTACACGACGTGTGGATGACGGGAGAAACGGCGTTTGCCGACCTCGCGGCGGAGGCGCCCGAGCCGCTTCTATCCATTCAGGTGGACGCGGAAGGCAACACCGACGTGGTCGCCACGGGTGACGTGCCTCCCCCTGACATGCCACCTCCGCCGGACCCGATGTCAGGTGCGGGTAGTGGTTCGTCGGGCGATCCGCCGCCTCCTCCTCCCGATCCGATGTCAGGTGCGGGTGGTGGTTCGTCGGGCGATCCGCCGCCTCCTCCTCCCGATCCGATGTCAGGTGCGGGTGGTGGCTCGTCGGGCGATCCGCCGCCTCCTCCCCCGCCTGGAATGGGCGGCGCGGGCGGCTCACCGTAATCCGGGAGCGGCACTCCATTCAAGGGGGGGGTGGCGTCGGTCACCCAGGAGAAACCCACAATCAATAGGCGGGGGGCGCACCCTGAATGGGAGCGCCATCCCTGCCTCCCCTACCCCGCCTGGGCGCGCGAATTCCATATTCTGTGAGGCGTTTGGTTAACGTGCGGCGGGGCATACCCAACTGCTCGGCCGCTTTGGTTTGGTTTCCGTTACAAACGGCGAGAGCGGTTAAAATCGCTTCTTTCTCTTTCATGCGCTTTTGCTGGTAAAAGTCGCCTTCATGGGAGAGAACCTTCCCAAAGGGAGCACCTTTTAGAACCAATCCCAGCGGGGCTGTGGCTGTGGCCGATCGACCGCCAAATGCTTCACCCGCGAAGATGATGTGCTCGGCTGTCACGCGCGGCCCCTCCGCAAGTAACGCCGCGCGCTCGACGGTGCTTTTCAACTCCCGAACATTCCCCGGCCAAACGTGGCTGTTGAGCAGCGCTCTTGCGTCGGGTGCAAACGTTTGGGGAGGGCACGCCGCGGTGGAGCATGCCCGGCGCAGGAACAGATCAGAAAGGGTAGGTATGTCTTCAGGCCGCTCGCGAAGCGGAGGGATCATCACCTCTACTCCGCTTAGTCTATAATACAAATCCAACCGAAACTGCCCCTGACGCGACGCCTGCATTAAGTCACGATTGGTGGCCGAAATGAGGCGGAAGTTGAGTTTTTTGGGCCGGACAGAACCCAGACGGGTAACCTCCATTGTCTCAACGGCGCGGAGCAACTTGGCCTGCGCCGACAAGGGTAGATCGCCGATTTCGTCGAGAAGAACCGTGCCGCCGTTGGCAGCTTCAAGCAGGCCGGGTTTGGAGGCGACCGCCGAGGTAAACGCCCCACGTTCATGCCCAAACAACTCGGCTTCCACCATTTCACCCGGCAAGGCGGCGCAGTTTAACCTGACAAACGGGGCGTTTGCGCGGGGCGAAAGAGCGTGAATGCGCGCGGCCAACACTTCTTTGCCAACGCCTGTTTCACCCAGCAAGAGCACCGCGCAGTGGCTCTTTGCGTACACTTCAACCTGACTCATCACCCGCCGCATGGCGCCGCTTTGGAAAACAAATCCGTCTTCCGCTTCATCTGACTTGGACAGCGACGCGCGCTCCACGACCGCAACCACCCCGCCCAACTTCAACGAGCTTCCTTCAACGACCTTTTCCGGCACCTTTGGAGGCAACCGTTCACCGTCTACCCAAACGCCGTTGAGGCTCCCCAAGTCTTCGACAGTCAGATCGCCTCCCAAACAAATGCGGGCGTGGTGGCGCGAGATCGACGGGTGCGTGAGGCAGATATCGGCCTCGGCGCTGCGACCCACCACGGCGCTGCTCGACGCCGTCAGCGGGAAACGGCGAACGCCCTGGACGTCGTGCACGACCAGGACCATGGAGGCGTTGCCGACCCTGGCCATGGGCAATTGGGCAGTATCGTGGCCGTCGGTGTGCGCAGTTCTATCGGACTGTCCGCGAGGGCGCATAACGGTCAATCTCCTCCGTAGTTACCACAAGCCAAGATCACAGACGTGCGCCGAAAACGCATGTCAAGCTTAGGGGAGATTAGTTTCGCCCACGGGCCGAAACGTTCATCGGCGGCAAAAAAATGCCGGGTGCCGACCGGTTTTCTTCTCAACATCGCGGGGTTGAACCTGAACCGGGCGCCGCCGAGCAAGCGTGAGTACACACGTGTGGCGCGCGGGCTGAATGCGCTTGTCTTGGGGTGTTGAGAACGAGGAGGGTAGATTTGGGGCGGGATGGTAGATTTGGCGCTACGCGGGACGTGGGTAGGGTATCTACCCGTTAAACACCTGGGAGAGAGATTGCGCGACGAGGACTCGGTCGAGCCAGGTTTCAAGCTCATGGAGGGGCGCCGCTTCAACCCGGGAGGTGAACTCGGCGGGTACTTTGCCGAATTTGCGCTCTAATTGGCGCAGAAGCACCGCTCGCTGGCCTTGCGTTAGGCCTTGTTCGCGGCCTTGCATGAGGCCTTGTTCGCGGCCTTGCAACAGGCCTTGTTCGCGGCCTTGTGTGAGACCTTGCATGAGGCCCTCTTCGATACCGCGTTGGCGACCTTTGGCAATCAATTGCTCTTCTACAGTGGCCATAACTTCATTGTCCTCCATTTTCATGGCTTTTGCAAGGGTCGTTAAGACAACTTCTTCAGGCCGTTCGTGCACGGCGAACACGTAGCGAATGACGGTTGCGAGTGCGGCGGCACCGTTGTGGGCATTCCGCAATGCGTGCAGGTGGGTTGCCCATAGTTCCACGGTGCGGAGCATTTCTTCTGTGTTGGTGGCCGTTTTGAGGCTCCACAGGGTGACGCGGGCAAACTCCGTCATGGCGCGCATTCGCAACTCGTCGTGCGATTGGGTAGATAAGTCGTCCACCGCAACTCGGAATTTGGGGATGAAGTCGAGGACGACGGGGGCGACGTTTTTGGGAATGTCGACCAATTCTTCAAACCGCAATGGGTAGATCCACGGTTTGCGGCCGTGGCAAAGCAACATGGGAATGATGATGGGGAGATGGGTAGCCGTGGGGTGTTCGCGCAGCCATTTGTCCCAAATGCGGACCACATATTTGAGCTGACGAAAGATGAAAAAACGCTCCGGCAATGTTTGATGTTCGAGGAGGAAGTAGAGATAGGCAAGTTGGCCTTGGTAGTCGATCGAAAAAAGCAGGTCTGAGTAGGTGGCGCGCAGCTCTTCATCGACGAAAGCGCCTGGCTCAAGTTTGAGAGTGGACCAGTTGAGTTGAGCACTCAGCTCGGGTGGCAAGAGATGCTGCAACTCACCTTTGGCGTTTTCAGGATCGCTGAAGACATGACGGACCAACGTATCATGAGGGTGTGGATGGGAAGACGACTTGGACATGCCTGACTCCGAAGGTGGCGCCTTGGTGCGCCGAGCCTCGGATGTAACTGGGTGTTTGAAAGAATTTTTATTTCAAAAAGTGAAGGCGGACAGAAAAAAGTTGGCAACGCTGGTGATTCACCCAATGGCGCGGCTGCACATCGCACATAGGTACGCTCGCTTGGCGGCTCGCGGGTTAAGTGCGCTTGTCTTGGGGTGTTGAGAGCGAGATGGGTAGATTTGGGGCGGGATGGTAGATTTGGCGCTACGCGGGACGTGGGTAGGGTATCTACCCGTTAAACACCTGGGAGAGAGATTGCGCGACGAGGACTCGGTCGAGCCAGGTTTCAAGCTCATGGAGGGGCGCCGCTTCAACCCGGGAGGTGAACTCGGCCGGTATTTTGCCGAATTTGCGTTCCAATTGCCGCAGAAGCACGGCGCGCTGGCCTTGCGTCAGACCTTGTTCGCGGCCTTGCAACAGGCCTTGTTCGCGGCCTTGTGTGAGACCTTGCATGAGGCCCTCTTCGATACCGCGTTGGCGACCTTTGGCAATCAATTGCTCTTCTACAGTGGCCATAACTTCATTGTCCTCCATTTTCATGGCTTTTGCAAGGGTGGTTAAGACAACTTCTTCAGGCCGTTCGTGCACAGCGAACACGTAGCGAATGACGGTGGCGAGTGCCGCGGCGCCGTTTCGAGCGTTCCGCAAGGCGTGCAGGTGGGTTGCCCATAATTCGACGGTGCGGAGCATTTCTTCTGTGTTGGTCGCCGTTTTTAGGCTCCATAGGGTGACGCGGGCAAACTCCGTCATGGCGCGTTCGCGCAGCGCTTCGTGCGATTGGGTAGATAAGTCGTCCACCGCGACGCGGAATTTGGGGATGAAGTCGAGGACGACGGGGGCGATGTCTTGGGGAATGTTGACCAATTCTTCAAACCGCAATGGGTAGATCCACGGTTTGCGACCGTGGCAAAGCAACATGGGAATGATGATGGGGAGATGGGTAGCCGTAGGATTTTCACGCAGCCATTTGTCCCAGATGCGGACCACATATTTGAGCTGACGAAAGATGAAAAAGCGCTCCGGCAACGTTTGATGTTCGAGGAGGAAGTAGAGATAGGCGAGTTGACCTTGGTAGTCGATGGAGAAGAGAAGGTCTGAATAACTTGCGCGCAGCTCTTCATCGACGAAGGCGCCTGGTTCAAGCTTGAGGGTAGACCAGTTGAGTTGAGCGCTCAGCTCCGGTGGCAAGAGATGTTGCAATTCACCTTTGGCATTCAGGATCGCTAAAAACATGACGCACCAGGTGGCTGGTGTTTTTCTACTGCGCGCCCCGCTAACGCGTCCTCGCTGCGCTTCCGGTGCTCAAATACGCAGCGTATGTTCCGCTCCGGGTCTCGCTCGGACGCGTGATCGGGGCTGCTCGTTACGAAAACCACCAGCCACCTGACACGCATCATGGGGATGGGGATGGGAAGACGACTTGGACATGCCTGACTCCGAGAGCCCAGCGCTTCGGTGCGCCGAGTCTCGGATGTAACTGGGTGTTTCGGGGAATTTTTATTTCAAAAAGTGACGGCGGGCAGAAAAAAGTTGGCCGGGAGGAGGGCGTGGGGTGCTCCGCACTTTCCCCACGCCCGGGGCCGCTCCGCGGCAGAAACGTGATGGGGCCGCTCCGCGGCAGAAACCTGACATGCGCCGCTCCGCGGCAGAGACTTTACTCCGTGCTGCTCCGCGGCCTACTGGGTTGACCTCGGACAAGACGAAAGCCGACGCTCTCGAACTCGAGCGCCGGATCGTACGCGTTGCGGTACGCCGCGCGGACGAACCGCGCGCCGCCGTACCACGAGCCACCGCGCAGAACCCGTCTCGTGCCCGCAGGAGCGCCCGTTGGATCGCGTAGTGCACGTGGATCGTACGGGCCGTACCTATCCGAGCACCACTCCAACACGTTGCCCAACATGTCGAAGAGCCCGAGTGGGTTGGGCAGCTTTAGTCCCACCGGTTGGGTAGACCGTTTGCCTCCCAGGTTGGAGTTGCCCCAATACCAGGCTATTGGGTCCAACATTGGAGCTGTTCCTTCCTCGCCTTTTTTCAGATCTCCCGCCCAGGTGGCTGTGGTGGTGCCGGCGCGACATGCGTATTCCCACTCGGCCTCTGTGGGAAGACGCGCACCAAACGCCGGGATTTGTTCATTCAGCCGCGCGCAGAAGTCCTGACAATCTTCCCAACGGACCGTTTCAACTGGATGGGTGGGGTTTTTGAACCGACTTGGATTGTTGCCCATCACCGCCTGCCACAATTCTTGTGTACACGGGGTTTCACCCATCCAAAACCCACGGGTCAGCGTGACCTCCCGTTGTGGACCTTCCTCGTCATACCTACCCACTTCGGCCACGGGTGAACCCATGAGAAACTTACCCGCGGGAATCCACCGCATGCGGAATTTGACTCGGCGGACCTGAAAGGTTTGAAACACGCCAAACTCGTCTTGCCCCCATTCAACAGCGCTGTCGTGGGCGGAGCCGGACGCGAGCGGATGCCACCGGCCGGTCATGATCGGCGTCGCTCCGCGACCCCTGGGATTGGACCTCGGACAAGACGAAAGCCGACGTAGTCGTACTCGTACGCCGGAACGAGCGCGAGGCGGTACGCCGCGCGGACGTACCGCGCGAGGTTGTACCACGAGCCACCGCGCAGAACCCGTATCGCGCCCGCGGAATTGGGCGCAGGATTTTTGACATTCCCGCCTGGATGTGTCTTCAGCGGCCAGTCACTCTCGTCCAAACACCACTCCCAAACATTGCCCAACATGTCATACAAGCCCCAGGGATTGGGTTGTTTAAGCTTCACCTCACGCGTACTGCCGTGGCTAAACTCGTGTTGTTTTTCTTTCCACCAGCTCTCTGTTGTTGGATGACCGTCCTTCAAGTCAAATGCCACACCGCAGTTGCCTCCGTACCAAGCGATGTCATCCAACAAAGGGGCATTGTTCGCGCCCAGAATCTTCAGATCCCCTTTCCAGGTGGCGGTGGAGATGCCGGCACGGCACGCCGTTTCCCACTCCACCTCGGTGGGGAGGCGAACGTTCAATCCTGGAACAAGGTCGTTCAACTGCTCGGTAAACTCTTTGCAATCATCCCAACTCACCTTCTCCACCGGGCGATTTGGCGATCGAAATCGACTCCGGTTGTTCCCCATCACGGCTTGCCACAATGCCTGCGTGACCGGCGTTTCCATCATCCACCAACCCCTCGTCCAAGTCACTGATGTGACCGGTCCTTCGTCGTCGAATCTACCCTCTTCGCCCTCCGGCGAACCCAACACACTTTTACCCGGAGGGATCCACCGGAACTTGACTTTTACCCCTTTTACGCCGGCCTCGGCCCAAAGGCCGTATTGGTCACGCCCTGCGGCTTTTGCCCATGATTCACGCTTCCACGCGGTGAGCGTTAGGGTAGAAAGGTCGGTGTGAAGGGTGCATGTTTCATAGGTTGAGGAGGGTAAGGGCAACACAAGGCCCTCCCGTAATGCGTACACTTCACCGCGAGGGTTATCAGGGGTGGACATTGTGACCTGGGGCAATGCCGCCATAAACCAAGCGACGGGACTGCCGGGCCGTGTTTCATCCACGACCCAGGCGGTGCCGCGATGTTTGTGAATGGGCTTGGGTTGACCACCTGAAGAGGTACTCTCCACAGGGTAGTCCACGTTCGGCAAGCGAAAGACCAACCAGCGGCGTCCCACTTGGCGAATTCCCCACCAGTGTGGTTCCCACGAGCGTGTCAGAGCTGTGCGAATGGAGCGCACCACGGGAACCTGATGTTCCGCTTCACTCGGGAGCGCTGCGACAAAGGTGTTGGCAAATGTTCGAACTTGGGCGGCCAAAGACGAGCGCTCACCTTCCCGCGCTTGTATTTGACTCGCCATCCATTGGGCGACTTGATTGGCTTGGTTCACGTCACCCGGCGGGGCCAGTTCGTTCACCTGGGTAGCTGCCCACGCCAAAGTTTCTACTTCCACAAGGCCACCACCGAGATCGCTGTGGTAGCTGCCAATGAGGTCACTGACTTTTTGTTTCACTTCTTGCGGGAGCGCTTCTTCATTGGCATCGGCAAATGCGCGACGCCATCGAATAGAGGCTTCTGACCGCAAGACAACGCCACTGCCGTCCGCCGCCGCCACGTCGGGGTGCTGCGCCAATTCTATCTCGGCGCCGACATCCACTTGATGGGTAGGTAAGAGTTTGCGAAGTGCGCGAAGCAATCCGGGCTCGACCAGGGCGGCGGGCGCGATGAGGCGCAACAAACTGACCACGGGATGGGCGGATGGGGTTGAAGTGCCTCCCGGTTCCCACCGTACAGCATTCCACACTTTGGCGAGGTCAACATCCCAAGAGCGGTGTGGAACCGGCACCAATGCAAGAACCTGTACCCCGAGGTGCTGGAGGGTGCGGCCCGTTTCAAGCCAAGCGGCGCGGTCAGAAGCCGTCCCGAACATTCCCAAATCGCTTAATACAAGCAGGGGCACCTGCTCCTCCACCTGAACGGCGTGGGAAGGGTGACCGGCAGTCAACTCACAAATCTGACCGCGGGCGGCTCGCACAACGGTCACGTGCACGGCGTCATAACCACATGCATCAGACACGCGTGTACACACGTCGATCTGGTCATTCCACACAGGGAAAAGGCGCTTGGAATCGTCCACCCAGATGGCCACGCGCGGCGCCCACACGTCGCGTTTGACTTTGGGGAACGAGCGCACCACAGCCCCGCGGCAGACTTGCTCCAACAGCGCTGGAAGGTTTACTTCTCGCCCGGGGAGAGTAGCTCCCAACGTTTGCCGAAGTTGCGGCCACAAGCGCGACCACGGGCGCAACGGAGGGCCGGATTTGTACGCAAAGGAGGCCGGTTTGAAGGGGAGCGGCTCTTCTTGAGCGACGGGTTTGTTGACCAGCAGGCCGTCGATTGTCTCTTTTGAGGCCGCTTCATCCGGGTCCGTAAATTCAAGGGTATCGAGCTGCCACAAAGGCAACGGAGCCATTGGGTGGATGGGTAGATCCATGTTGGGATCTTCGTCGGCTATATCTTCACCCGAGGAGAAATCTGGACGCGGGCGAAGTTGAAACGGAGGCACTGAACCGGTCAGATCGGGCGAGGGGACAGGTGGCTGTTGTGGACGTTCTGTTTGTTGGTTGGACGGGATGTCGGGTGGGTCCGCGTTGGGGGTTGAACCAGCCGGCGCAGACACTTGACTTGATGAGCCGGGCGCGGTCTCTTCGTGGTGGAAGTGGTAAAACTCCAACAAATGGTCGGCCAAGCCAACCGACGCGCGCGGCGGCCGTGTTCGCGGAGATGAAGGGCGAGCTTGACCTTCCATGTTCTGTTACACGTCGGTTGGGTGTTTTTGGAGGGCAAACTTGGCAAACTCGTCGAGGAGGGTAACCTGACGGTCAGGATCGTCGCTCAACTCGGTCACCACGTGCAAGAGGTCAATATACTCAGCAACGCCCGGCGGTGCGCGATGTTGCTTTTCGGCTTTGTCGCGGTAGGTGACCACCAAATCGGCCGCTTGGGTCAACAGCGCGTCATTGCACCCACCAAAGTGGGCGTTGCCGCGCAGTTTTAACTCGCTCATGAGCTTGGTTCGCTCTTTGGGAAGGGTGAGGTGGAGCACCCAGCAGCGGCGCAAAAAGGCGTCTGGCAGCGCTCGCTCTTCGTTGGTGGTGATCACAACAAGCGGCGGCTGCCCTTCTTTCATTCGGACGCGCTTTCCACCTGGAATATCAAACCGGCGGTGACCCAAGGCGTCAAGCAAGCCATTGGGGATGGAAGGGTCGGCCTTATCAATTTCATCGATCAACACCACGGACCCGTCTGCCTCGTCCCAATCGCTTGGTTGAGGTGGGGGATCGATATGCACGCGCTTCGCTTGAACAAGTGCGGTGTTCCACTCAAATGCCCACCAGAGAGGGCCTGGGTGAACGAAGTTATCAATCGCAATGCGCTCCTGAACTTCTTCTAACTTTCCTTGACAAAATGCGCCCAACACCTGCGCTTCAGCCAAGCGAGCCACACCATCCACTGTCCACAAGAGGTCGCGCGTTTCCGTGCGGGCATCCACGGTGTGGCGAATGAGAACTCGTCCCAGCTCCCTGGCGGCGGCGCGGGCGAGTTGGCTCTTGCCCATGCCCGGTTCACCCCGCACCAAAAGGGGCCGACCGCTCACAAGCGCGGCGTTCACCGCGCGAATGGAGTCTAAGTCCATCACATGGTGGCTCTCTTCCATGTCGTCGGTGTTGGGAAGGTGAACCACGGTGCCGGGAAGGGTTTTGAGTTTCGTTTGGTACATGGTCTTCTTCGGGATCCATCAAGGGACTTTGTTGGCTGCTGAAATGAGATCGGCGAGGTCAAGTTCTTTCTCGTCGTGGGATTCGTCGCGCAATAGCTTGAGGCGAACCGCCCGCGCCTCCGGGAGAGCAGTGGTAAGCACAGTCACAAGCGATGCCCAGTGATGATCCAAGTCGTTGCGCTTAGCGTACTGCTCAACTTGCTCGTCGATAAACAACAAGTAGAAACGCCGCCCTCGACCAATCTGCGCTTTTATGTGGCGTGCAGCTATTTTCTGAAACACCTCCAGATTGGGATGGCTTTGACGAATCCTTTTCCAAAAAGGATATCGTTCAAGGGGCCCCAGCGTGTCAAAGGCATGCTCGTGCGCGAGACCAAGCGCAGTGTGTTTAAGGAGTTCTGGAGTATTCACGTCCATGTTTCCAAACATGGGGGCGAAACGGCCAGCAGGATCTGGAAGGCGAAACAAACCTTCCGCTTCTTCAGCCTCGTAAAACACGGGCGCGAATTCACATGGAACCATTTCGTGCCGAGCAACGGCCACTTCAGCCACGGTCTTGGTGAGCAGCGTCAGTTCTAAGGCTCCGTTTGATGAGTTCCCCAAGTCCCGCTTGTGGAAATCTACCCAATCGACCCCCACCGCAAGAAGGCACCCAAGAAGCCTGCGGCAAGGTTCGGCGATCTTCAACGAGTGTTCAACGCGCGGACTCATAAGGCCCGCCACATCGGAAATGGCCTTATCAACCTGAGAGGCAAGAAGCGCATCGGCCACATTGCTTGCGGTGGGGTTGGATTGACCATGCGTGTAACGTTGAGCGATCATTGCCCTCAGCAAGTCGGGGCAATGCTCCAATAGCGCCTCCATTTCCGCTTTTAGCTTGGCTGCCAAGCGTGGATCGGGGGAGTGATTGTTCAACGCGTTGCGGCGCGCCTCGACACACCGCAGTAGACCCTCGATCGTGAGCGGTTCAAGCGGAGGATCAAGCGGGGACGTTCCGTTTTCAGCCTCATTGTTGAGGGCCTCGCACACTTCTTGGAGCAGCTCGAGCGACGGATTCTCCTCATTTGCCCAACGCCTGTATGTTTTGCCGGCCGCTCCAGCCCGCTTTTCGAGCCAGTCCCTGCACTTGCGGTCTTCGGCGCTTCGACAAAACAAACTGATACGTTCTTTGAGGCAGGCCCACACGTGACCATCCGAGTTGTCCACTGTGTCTGTGCGCACCTTCGTCATACAGGGCCCTCGTGACCGGGTTTGGGGTTTCAAAGGATAAACACAGCCGTTTCGATTTGTCAGCCTCTTTGCTCGGACACGTTCTGAGGGTTGGACATGTCCCGCGACCAGAACGTGTCCAATCACGCGGGGAGGGCCAAACAACGTGTCCATCGGGTCAACTCTGAAGGTGTCCGCGGACACTCCGTTGTGAGTGCCACGACGCGCCGTATGTGATGCGCATGAACAACCTGACTACTATTCAAGCTCCCATTGATGCTGTTGCTCGCGCGTGTCTTTACGGCGTCGCTCCCTCTGTGGGTCACGCGTTGGAATTGGGCAGTCGCGCCTCCGATGCGGGTTATACTCTCCTGCAAATCACACTGCGCGGGTTGACGGCGGATATTTGGTTTGACCGTTCAACCGTGGTGTCGGTGGTGGCGCGGTCGGCCGACGTGGCGATTGGACCTTACCATGGGCATTTGGTATGGGTAGGTCGCGATGGGTTGATTGTGATGGGGGCGTTTGACGTTGGGCCGGTTGAGGTGGAGATGGTGACGTTTCACCAGATGCCGGCGACAATCGTCCCCAACCTGAATGTGTCGGCCACGGTGGCCGCATTGGACATGGCGGTGGCGCAGGACATTGGGATTGAGTTGGCGAAATTTCCTGCCTCGTTTGAAATGGGGCAGTAGTCAGGTTTTTGCGCGGCCGCGGGTAGTAAACATCTACCCGTCAAACACGTTGGAGAAAGACTGCGCGACGAGCACTCGGTCAAGCCAGGTTTCAAGCTCGCTGAGGGGGGCGGCTTCAACCCGGGCGGTGAACTCGGCGGGCACTTTTCCGAACTTGCGCTCCAACAGGCGCAGAAGCACGGCGCGCTGGCCTTGCGTCAGACCTTGTTCGCGGCCTTGCATCAAGCCTTGCATCAGGCCTTCTTCAATGCCGCGTTGACGACCTTTGGCGATCAATTGCTCTTCCACGGTGGCCATAACTTCTTTTTCCTCCATTTCCATCACTTTTGCAAGGGTCGTTAAAACAACTTCTTCAGGCCGTTCGTGCACGGCAAACACGTAGCGAATGACTGTGGCAAGTGCAGCGGCGCCGTTATGGGCATTGCGCAATGCGTGCAGGTGGGTTGCCCATAGTTCCACGGTGCGGAGCATTTCTTCTGTGTTGGTGGCCGTTTTGAGGCTCCACAGGGTGACGCGGGCAAACTCCGTCATGGCGCGCTCGCGCAATGCTTCATGCGATTGGGTAGACAAGTCGTCCACTGCGGCGCGGAATTTGGGGATGAAGTCGAGAACGAAGGGGGCGATGTCTTGGGGAATGTTGACCAATTCTTCAAACCGCAGTGGGTAGATCCACGGTTTGCGGCCGTGGCAAAGCAACATGGGAATAACAATGGGGAGATGGGTAGCCGTAGGATTTTCACGCAGCCATTTGTCAAAAACGCGAACCAGATATTTGAGTAGACGAAAGATAAAAAAACGCTCCGGCAACGTTTGATGTTCGAGGAGGAAGTAGAGATAGGCGAGTTGGCCTTGGTAGTCGATGGAGAAGAGAAGATCTGAATAGGTAGCCCGGACTATTCACGAGGACTCCGCGCGAAAGGGTCCGAACCCGCGCTGCAAAGGCCGTACGGCGGTGCTCAGGCACTCCAACGTACAAGAGTACGTTTCCGGCCCTGCGCGCCGGCGTGCGGCCTTTTCGCTGCGGGTTGGGCCCTTCGCGCAATCGCCTCGTAAATAATCCGGGCTTGCGCGCAGCTCTTCATCCACGAAAGGCGCCTGGCTCAAGTTTGAGAGTGGACCAGTTGAGTTGGGCGCTCAGTTCTGGGGGCAAGAGATGTTGCAATTCGCCTTTGGCGTTCAGGATCGCCGAAGACATGACGCACCAGGTGGCTGGTGTTTTTCTACTGCGCGCCCCGCTAACGCGTCCTCGCTGCGCTTCCGGTGCTCAAATACGCAGCGTATGTTCCGCTCCGGTTCTCGCTCGGACGCGTGATCGGGGCTGCTCGTTACGAAAACCACCAGCCACCTGACACGCATCATGGGGATGGGAAGACGACTTGGACATGCCTGACTCCGAGGGTGGCACCTTGGTGCGCCGAGCCTCGGATGTAACTGGGTGTTTCGGGGAATTTTTATTTCAAAAAGTGAAGGCGGGCAGAAAAATGTTGCAACGCTGATGACTTTGCAATGGGGCGGCGGAGGGTGATAGCTATGGGGAATGGGTCGTGTGGATTGTCGGCTTGGCTTGGTGCGCGCTCTCCTTGTGAGCGGTGTTTTGTTTGGCCCGGCGTGCGCCGCGCCGGCCGTTGAGCGGGTCTCTCCTCCTTCCACGCCAACCGCAACGCCTGGTTCAACCGCGGCGCAGGGGTCTACCCTTACCTCTTCTGCGGCATCTGACGCGGAGCCGGTAGGGTCGCCATCGGCAACGTCGGGATTGGCCCCCGCGTCGGCCTCGGCGAGCAAAGCTGCGGTTTCCTCAACGGCAACGTCGGCGGGAAGCGCGACGGAGCCGGTGAGCACAGGGCTGCCGCGGGAGCTGACACCTGAATTTGCGGTGGGTACATGTTCGGGGAGGAGCACCTTGCAAACCGCAAAGGGTGAGGTGAGTTGTTACCCTTACCGCTGTCAGGGTGGGCGTTGTTTACTCACGTGTAAAAGGGATGAAGATTGCGCGGGCGCGCGCGGGCCGACGGAAATGGCGGAGCATGGATGGCCGCTCGCCTGTGCGGCGGCGAGCGCAACGTGTTACCCACTTCCACCGTGGCATGTGAATGGGCCGTAAGCTGGTTCAAAGTCGCAGTCGTTCACGCGCGGGAACGAACAGTGTGACTGGAATAAAGTTTAAGCGCGGGGCTTGCGCTTGGGGAGAACCAACTCTTCTGCCGACTTGACGGTGAGGGCTTTTTGAACCCATCGCTCCAAGGTTTGCAGGTTGTTGCAGGCTCGGATGGCTTGTTGTGCGGCGGAGCTGATGGGTAGATTTCGGGCTTTGAGGATGGTGAGAAGGGCATTCTGCTGCCCTGCTACAACGCCTTTTTCAATGCCCTTGTCAATGCCCTCTTCACGGCCTTCTTGCAGCGCTTTTTCACGTTGAGCCTGAATGTTTGCGGCCAACACAGGGTTGTTTTTTGCCAAGAGCGCCATGGCCACGCCATTGTCACTTTCTGCCGCGTTGAGCAAGGCTCGCACCGGAAAGGGAGCGCTCAGCGTTTCATCCGTGATTGAGGCATCGGCCGCCAGGTCTAAAAACTTACCGTCAGCCGAAGCCCATTCTGCCACGACCTGACGCTTTACAAAAATAGCAAACATGCGCCGCACCCCGCGCGCCGTGAGATCTTCGGCCCGCTCACGCATGTCTTTGAGCGATTGGGTATGTACAACCTCAAACGCAACCTCTTCGAGATAGCGCTTACCCGTGGCGGGATCGATACCGGAGCGCCGAATGCTTGTATCAGTGGCAAAGTCACTGCGCTCTGAAAAGCGCGTGATCATGTCGGTGGAGCCGGTATAACCCTGCTTGAGATGTGCGGCGATCACGTAGTCGAGCCGAAAATGTGGATCACCATGTTCAGGGGCCGACGGCAACGCGACCACACGCCGACCACGAACCACCTCGTCACGGGTAACCTCGGGCTTGACCAAATGCGCATCAAGCTCTGGATATCTTTCCGACGACCGTGGCGAACCTGCACCCGGCGCATACGCTTGCACCGAGTGACCCGAAAAACCGGAAGCACGCAACGCTTCACGACGGGATGGCGGATCCATGGCGGAGACGATACCATGAGAAAAAGAAATGTGCACCCCCGAAATGAAACGTCACGCAACGACCTGACACGTCGCGCCATCAGGAACGTCTCTTCACCACGGACTCACAGAGGACACTGAGGGGACACGGAGGCCGAAACTCCGTGGATCTCCGTGATCTCCGTGCCTCCTAGGTAACTTCCCTTTAGCGGAACGTTCTGCAAGGCACGGATCCAGTCTTGTCGAGACGTTTGGGACACCCTTGCCCGTCGCCAAGCGGAAAAGCGAACAGCGTGGCGCGTCGGGTTCTCCAGATGGAGTTCTGTGGCGAGCGCAGCCACGACGAAAACGAGAGACCGGCGAGACCGGTGGATGGCGACGTGATGGACATCTCAAGTCGCCGGACCTCCCAGAACGGGCTCTTTTCTGCTGCATCGACAACTCAACCGCAACGAGTTACTCGCCGTTCGAATGAGGCGCATGCGCCGCTGGGGAACTCCGTGTTGAATGCGACGTGTCAGGAATCGAGACGCCTCAGGTCATTGCGGGACGAGTCAGGTGGCTTTTCGAATAACGCGCGGCCTAGAACGATTGGGTAGACGGCCGAGGGCCCAGGCGCGGAGGGCAACAGGACACGATTCATACTGGTCTTGTTGCCACACAACTTCTACCAAGATGCGGGCTGAAAAGCGCCGAAAGAGGGGCAGGCGTTTGGCGATTTTGATGGGTAGGTAAAGGGGTATAAATGGGTCTGTGGGGGTGCCGTAGAATTGGGCGCGAATCCATGTGTCGTCGAGAAGATCGCGCTTTTGATAACTACGTTGTTCGAGGAGGAGGCGTTCTGTACAGGTGGTAAGGTGGTCGGCGGGGAGGGCGCGGTTGACTTTTGTCCAGGCGTCGCGAATGCGTTGGGCGAGGCCTTGGGCAAAGTCAGGCATGCCCAACATGGGGGTTTTGAGCATTTCGTTGGCGACGTCGATGGCCTCTTTGAGCTTTTTGTCAGACGGGGCAAGGGGTGAGGCCGCGGCGACGGTGGCTTTGAGGGCTTCGACATCGTCGAGGGACATTTCAAGCGTGCCGCTGAGGAGTACAAATGCGGGGCGAGGCGGGCTTTCTTCTTCTGCCGATTCTAGCGCGGATTCGACCGCGGAGGCGGCAATGGGTACACCGCGGGTGAGGGCCTCGTAGACGCGGGTTTTGAGGAGTTCTGCGAGGAGGTCTTCTTTGGCCTTTTCACTCTGGGCCGGGGTTTCACCGGGTTTTGCGTTGGCACCTTTGTCGTCGGCGGGGTTGGCGGCTTGTGGGGAGGTAGAATTGGGGGTACCGCCATTTTCTACCGGGGGCAACAGGGCACCTACCATTGGGTCAAACCAAATGAGTTCTACCGGGGTGATTTGAATGGGGGTAGGTTGGGGCCGCGGTTCTACCGATTTGACTTCAGACTCGGAGGTGCGCGGGGGTGGAATGTCGGCACCGCGAACAGCCGCGTTGGAAGCCTCCAGCACGCCAAAAGGACCGTCTGGCGGGGCGGGCAACAGGGGTGGAATGGGCGCGGGAGGTGAAGCGAGGGGAGCCCATGGTGCGGTCGCCGTGAGGAGCGGCGGTGGGGCCGGCGTTTTGGAAGGTTCAATGGGCGGTAGATAGTCAGGCGGCGGCGGACTTCCAACTTCGGCCCAGTCAGGGATGGTGTGGCGACGCGAAGGCGCTGCAAACGCGGCAAGGTTTTCTACCATGGCGGGTGGAGCCGGCACGGGTGGTTTGGATGGGAAGGCCGCGGGGGGTTGATAGCCGGGCGGGGCGGGTTGAAAAGGTAAGGCCGCCACTTCTGCCGAGGCTTTTGGAAAGGGTTTTGTGACCGCTCGGAAGGCGCTTGTTTGTTCTAACAGGCGAGCGGGTTCTTCACTCAGAGTGATTTCAACATCCAAGTCGCTATCTGAAATTTCGTCGACAATGGGAGGAGGCGGCGGGGCCATTGGCAGCGGGGCCATGGCGGGCGCGGGAGGTGGAGGCGGCGCGGGGGGTTGGGAAGGTTTTCTGAAGTTTGTATGGAGCGAGACGGTTCCAACAGCCGTGGATGAACCTACCGGCGGCGGAGGTGGAACTTTGGTGGGCGTCTGAACAGGTGGAAGCGATTTGGGCGGCGGGGGTGCGGGCGCGAGCTTGGCCCATGGAATACTCTCTGTGGGTTTTGCAAGGGCGACAAGCACGCGGCCGTCTTGGTCGGGACGGGTAAGGTCAACCTTGGCGCGGAAGGTGACTGTACAGATGCCGGCGTCGGTATCAATCCACAGCGTATCCCCGGCAAGGGTCATTTCACGCGGGGCTGTCCCTGGTATTTCTACCCGGGCGCGGGGCGCGACCCCGGGAAGGGAGGTGACAAGCGAGGCATGGCGAGCGTGGAGGTGTTCAAGCGTGATTCGTTCGTTGGGTTTGATGGTGTCTGTTTGTTGGTCAGGTGGGGCAGCCTGAAAAAACGCTGCGTCAAACCCTTCACCAAACGGGGCAAGCTCGACGGGATGGTCAGGCGGGAGTTGGCCACGGGCGCGTTTGCGGAGCGGCCAGTCAGGCGAGATGGGGCCGAGGCCGATGGAAGGTACAGGTTTGTCAATAATAGAAGATGCGCCTACCGGGTAGACGCAGGGTAAGGGAAGTTGACCGTAAGGGTCGCGGGGAGATCCCGCCCCAATTCCAACGGGGTTGTCGGCGCTGCGGGCCGCCCGTTCGTAGGAGATTGGCATTTTGGTCCAGCGTTTTCCCTCCCTTAGTTCACCATCACGGGTGCGAACGCGGGCACACATCACTTCAATTGATTTGTCAACACTGCCAACGGCGACGCGGGCCACAAGCGATCTGACTGAGCTGCTTCCCTTGGCGAAGGCGCTGCCCACAAGAACGACGTCGGCGCGGGGTTTAAACGGGATGAGGTCACTCGGAACGCGGATGCTGCGAGAGGCGTCGTCGTCCCAATATTTATCGGTGTCCCACAGAGGTTCGTGCTCTTGGGCGAGGGGGCTCAAACCGGGTTCAATGCGGTAGGTGGCCTTGCATACCACGGTCAGCACCCACCGTCCGGGGAGGAGTTCCCAAACGAGGGGTGCTGCCGGGAGGGGGCAGAGCGAAAGAACGTCCATGGTGGGGTGGGAAGACTATTTGATAGGAGGCGAGATGCTAACGCAAGCCCCTTCGATCTTGATATTGCCTTTGGCTTTGATCTCGATGTCTTCACCCTTCATTTCGATGGTGGCTTTGCCGGTGGTGAGCCGAATTTTGTTCGGTTCGATTTTGATGCCGGTGCCTGGGGCAATTTCATCGGTGATCATGGAGAAGAACTTGAGGACAATGAGTATCTTCTTGAGCGTTTTTTCGGCTTTGTCGTCGGTGGTTGTGGAGGCCGATGCGCCGGGGGCCGGGGTTGTGTCGGGGATGGCGCTCATGAAGGCGTCGAAGAGCTTTTTCAGGTCGTCGATAATGTCTTTGAGGCCGGGTTGTCCGGGTTGCGAAGGCATGAGTTGCTCAAAGAGCGCCATGACCGTTTCAAGATCGGGAGCCGACGCAATGAGGGCAAAGATCTGTTGAAGGTCAGACCAGCTCAGTTGAGACAAGATGTCCAAAAGCGGTTGAATGACATTGCCAAAGAGGCCTTTCATGTCCTCAAAGAGCTTGTCGAGAATGTCTTTTACTTCAGCCGGAATGGCGGCAACCACGCTGATTCCAGGTGGGAGTTGGCCATTGAGGTTAATGCCCATGGCGGCGGCCTGAGCCTGAATAATGGCAAAGAGGTCGGGCGGGCCGGCCGGGAACGCTGCGTCGAGTTTGGCTTTGACGATTTTGACGCCGAGGGCAGCCAAAATCATGGGGATCACAGGGGTGACTCCCGCTTGCCACTTGTAACCGGAGGTTTGGGAGATCTCCATTCCAGCGGCGAGGCTGACAGCTTTCTGCGAAGAGAGTGACAGTTCTTTTTGGGAGATCACTGAATATTCACCCATGACACCGCGGGCGAAATTGCCCCCGATGACCGCGCCGTCGTCTTTGCGAATGGCGGCGGATCGGGTGTTGCCGATGATGTCTGTCAGGTCGTTTTTGACAACGCCGAGGCGGTCTTTTTCGGCCTGTTCCATGAAATATTCAAACCCGGGAATGTCGATGTACAGAATGATGTTGGAGTTTGAATCGCTCTTCCACGCGCTCATCAGATTGGCTTCTGGGAGCTTGTAGGGAACTTGTTGAGATCCGTTGAATACGCGACCGACGATAATGGGGTTATCGGGGTCACCTTCAATGAATGAAACAAGCACTTCGTTTCCGATGCGAGGTAGGTTGATCATGCCGTATCCGGCGCCGGCCCAAGGTTGGCTGACGCGGATCCAGACGGATGATTTTTCGTCAAAACGGCCTTCACGGTCCCAGTGGAATTGCACGCGGACTCGGCCGTATTCATCCGTGTGAACAACTTCATCTTTGGGGCCGGTGACAATGGCACTTTGTACACCCCAAATTTTGGGTTTCTTGGTGGCGAGTGCCGGGCGAAACGGCGAGTCGGCAAAGGTGGCCGAGCCGTACATATTCCACTCTTGGCCAACTTCACCTTCAATGGTGAGGGAGTTGACGAGCAGATTGTGAGTGGCAGTTAGGTCTTTGCGAGCGTGGCCGCCGACGGCGAAAACGGTGCCGGGCGAAAGGTCCATGGCGTTGGTTTTAAAGCGAAGGAGGCGTTTGCTGGCGCGATGACCTTCAAGTCGCTTGTGAGCGAGGAGTGTCCCGGACGGGCCGTGGTGGCGAAGCGCTCCGCGATCATCGGCGGAGGGAGTTTCACCGGAGCGTTGCGTTTCGTGGAGAAACGCGCCGGGCTGGTAATGGTATTCTTCGAGCTTGGCGTCGGTGGCGTTTTCTACCTGCGATTCACCGAAGAGGGCAAAGCCGGGACGCCTAAAGTCAAAGTCACGAATGGTGAGTTTGGCGGGGCGAACGCGATTGCCAATGCGAATGTCGGTGACGTAGTCGTGTTCTGCGGCTTTTGCGGCGGACGCATCATCCACAAAGCGAACAGGGCCGGACTGGCGCGGCTCATTCTTGTGGGGAGTGTCATTTAAGATGAGTTTGGAGCCGTCGAGAACATCGTCTTCGTAATAAAAGGTGATGCCGGCTTCTTCGAGCAGACGCGATACAAATGCGTAATCGCTCTCGCCGTATTGGGTGCGCAATTCAAGCTTGGGGTATCGCTCGTCGTCAATGCGCTTTTCATATCGAATGCGCCACTCGTCGAGCATTTTGCAGACGATCTCGGGCACACTCTGGTGCTGGAACATGCGGTAATTGGTGCGCTGCGTGAGCAGCCACATTTGAGGAACGATTTTGATCTCGTAAGTGGAGAGGCCCGACGCTTCGACGCGAATGAGTTCCATCTCGCTGACGACGCCGGTCCACAATCGAGTATCGAGGTGGGCCCAGGCGACGCCGCTCACAATTCGAAAGAGGGCCGGTTTGCCAACGATCGCTTCAAGGTCAATATCCTCGTTGGGTGACCTCGCTTCGATCGTTGCGTTGAACATACCCGCCAGTGACTCCTGGACGGAGAACTTGCGAACGGACAGCGTGTTTTCTCCCGACGAAAAGGAGAGTTCTAAAATGGCCATGGCGCCCTTGCCTCCTAACGAGAGGATAAGAGCACTTTGTGGAGTAATGATATCTAATTTTAACGGGGAATTTGGACAAACTTTTATTCATCACCTGGTTGGTAACTTGTCCATGCACATTGATTGATCCAGGCCGAAATCGATTGAAATTGATAAGGAGGAGCGAGGCGGGATTGGGCTATTCGTCACAGGCGACTTTGAGGTCGGCAATGCGATTGGCGGTAGTTCCAAACAAGGCACAACTGGTGGGGCAAAGGATAATGCGGCTTGGGGGGGTGGGGTCGCCGAGGGGCGTATTGAAGTAATAGCCACCTTCGGTTGGATGGCAGTTGTCTCCCGACTCGCGGTAGGGGATTTCAACCGGGGCGCTGTTGGGAGGGGTGATTTCTACAGTCAGGTGTGTGAGATCGGGCAACTGCCCATTTACCAAGGGAATGGCAAGCTCACACGAAGTGGAAGTGAGGCGCACCTCGTTGAGGGCTTCTACAAGGGCCTTGGTGACGTTTGATTCTGTACTGATTAAAAACGCGTTGTCGGTGCCGCCGCCTTTTGCAATGGCGTCGAGGTTGGGTGCGGCTTCTGCTGCTTCTTCAGGGTTGAATACGCCGATGACGAATGTTTGCACACCGGCTTTGGCACCCTCGGCGGCAACGTCCACAAGATGCTGTATTCCAAGTTCGGGAGTGTCACTGTCGAGGGCTGGATCACAATTGGTGGGGAGACCGTCGGTGGCCAGAACGACAATGGCTTTGTGGGTTGGATTGGCGTTGGTCCACGAAATGGCTTTTTGAATGGCACCTGCGAGCGCGGGCAAGGTGGTTGTTCCACCGTCGGGAACGGTGTTGTTCATTGCGCTGAGAACCGCTGTTGCGCCTTCGGGCAATACCGTTACGTCAACAACGGGGTTTTGATAGGTGTTAATGCTGCAATCAAAGTGGTTGTCGCAGAGGCCGGCATTTAAACACGCTCCATCGGCGGCTTCACACCCAATGCCGCTTTGATTGACGAGGCACACCTGCTCAGTGTTGTTTTCACAGAAGCCGAGCGGTTCACACGTGTCGTTTGGAAAGCCGGCGTCGGCGCAGTCGGCCTGCGTGTCACACAGCTCGCCGCCGTCGGGAAAACACATTGAGTACTTTTTGCACGAGATCGGGTTTCCGCAGGCGTTTTCAGTGGTGCACACTTCAGGCACGTTTGGGTCGACCACGGGGAAAAACGTGAGTGCCACGCCGATGCCCGCGGAGTCTGCATCGGTGAGAAACGCTTGAAACGCGGCGCGCATCGCGTCCCATTTGGTGGTGCCGTCGGCCGTTTGGTACTCCATGGAGCCCGAAACATCGACCATGTTGAACACGTCGAGATCGGCCAGGCCCGCCGACGTTTGCAGCGACACGCACGGAACGGGTTCTGGAACCTCGGGCGGATCGGGCACGGGAAGGCCGGTTTTTGCGCCGCACGAGGCGATCGCTGCGGTGCAGAAGAGTGCGGCAAGGGCGCGCTGAAAAGTTCGTTTCATGGTGGCTCCCGAAGGCAAGAAGGAGTGAAGCGTACACCGAACGAACGCGATGCGCGACAACCCTCGACGCGAGTTTGCGAGAGCGTTGGAATGCGTGCTGTTACTTTGGATTGACGGGGGCGTAGAAACTCACGCCGCGCACGTTTTCTTCAATTCGAAGGGGGTTTTTGAGCGATGGGAACGCGCGCTGTTCACAATCGAGGTGATCGCAGAGCCGGCACGTGACGCCCACTTTGATGATGGCGTCTTCGTTTTGAAGGTCCATGCCGTCTGCGTACACCATGTTCTTGGCGTGTTTCACGTCACAGCCCATGCCGATCGCCTGCACGTTGTGCGGCACATTGTAACCGCCGCGATCGCTGCGGATTGTGCGCGCGATGCAAAAGTACACAACGTTGTCGGGCATGCGCGAGATCTGAACGCGGATCATGCCGGGAGTGAGAAATGCGGAGTGTACATTCCATCGCGGGCACGCTCCCGAGAAGCGCGCGATCTTGATGCCGGAGCCGCTGAAGCGTTTGGAGATGTTGCCGGCGACATCAATGCGGAGCAGATGAAATGGAATGCCTTCGGCCCCGGGTCTTCGAAGCGTTGTGAGGCGATGGCAGACTTGTTCGAAGCTTGTTCCAAAGCGATGCGCGAGCAGTTCAACGTCGTAGCGCTCGGCTTTTGCGGCTTCGAGAAACGGTTTGTACGGCATGAGTACCGCCGCGGCGAAGTAGTTGGCGAGCGCCACGCGAGCGAGTGCCCGACTTTCACCCGTGGTGAGGTTTTCATCTTTGGTGATGCGATCGAAGATTGCGGAGCTTGTGATGAGGCCGGCTTGGTGGGCGAGTTGAAAACGACGACTGCGCGGCGGGAGCACTTCTGAGAGCTGAAGAACGCGTCGCTCGGAATCGAAGCGCCGCATGGCTTTGCGTTCATCGGCGACGCGAACGATGCGTACATCAATGCCGTGTACCTCGGCCAGATAACGCGCGAGGCCGCGGTACGCATCGTCGGGATCAATTCGCGCGGATCGAACAAGCGACTCGGCTGCTTCTTCGATCTCGGAGAAGTAGTTCATTCGGTGCTGGATCATGTCGCCCACTTCTTCGGAAGGGAGGCGAACGGCGCTCACGCCCGCGGCTTCTTGTCCGTCGGTGAGCCGCTCGGCGAGCGCTTCGGCCGATGAACGCGCGTCGACATACGATCGGTAGAGCGTGAGAAACGCGCGCGCGAGATTGGGTGACGACGCGCACAGCTCACGAACGTCGGCGTTGGTGATGCCGTGATTTTCAAACATGGCGTCGCCGAACACTTCGAGAAGGTCGGCGGCGTTTCGAGCGTCGTCGTCGCTGGCAGCAAATGCGGCGAGATCGAGCTGGAACACTTTTGCAAGCTCCAAGAGGAGCTGCGCTGTGAGGGGCCGCCGATTGTTCTCAATGAGATTGAGATAGGCGGCAGAGACGCCGAGGCGCTTGGCGAGGTCGATCTGGGTCATCCCCTCGCGTCGGCGAAGGGCTTTGACTTTGGCTCCGAGGAGGTTGGTTTCTGCCATGATTCCGAGGTGCTCCAAAGCGAACGGCGGGCCGCGTCATAAACGGCGGAAGCCGGTGGGTACATTTACAAGATTTACACGTTTACAGCCAGTAAAGGCATTAAACAGAATTTCCTTTACAGCCTTTTCCGAGCCATTTTAACTTATTTGTTGCCTTCACAAGAATTCGTTGAAAAGCTTGTCTGGTTCACGACGCGGAGCGTTGAGATGCAAACGAACGAGGGTCGGCAGGAGAGCGCAGCACAAAACGCAAAGCCTGAATTGCCGCTTCGCGTTATGGGTCCGCAAACTCAATCTCTCAACGCGGTGCTGACACCGGGCGCGCTGGCATTTGTGGCTGGCTTGGCGCAACGGTTTGAAGGTAGGCGTCGAGAGCTGCTTGCGCGGCGCAAAGAGGTGCAGGCTCGGCTCGACGCGGGTGATCGGTTTGACTTTCTCGCCGAGACGGCCGGTGTTCGAGCAGGCGATTGGAAAGTGGCGCCTCTCCCGGACGATCTGTTGGATCGACGCGTGGAGATCACCGGACCCGTTGATCGGAAGATGGTGATCAATGCGCTTAACTCCGGCGCAAACGTCTTCATGGCCGACTTTGAAGATGCAACGAGCCCCACATGGGAAAACGTGATTGAGGGTCAGAAAAATCTGACCGATGCGATTCTTCGAACCATTGAGTACACCGACACGACCACAGGCAAGGCCTATCGCCTCAACGACAAAACTGCGACGTTGCTGGTTCGGCCGCGGGGTTGGCACTTAGTTGAAAAACATGTGGAGTTGAACGGTGAGCCCCTGTCAGGCAGCCTGTTTGACTTTGGACTCTACTTTTTCCACAACGCAAAAACGCTGATTTCAAAGGGAACGGGGCCGTATTTTTATCTTCCCAAGATGGAAAGCCATCTTGAAGCCCGGCTCTGGAATGATGTGTTTGTTCACGCGCAGCAGGTACTCGGCGTCCCCACGGGGACCATTAAAGCAACGGTGCTGATTGAAACGTTGCCGGCCGCTTTTGAGATGGATGAGATTTTGTACGAGCTGCGCGAACATTCATCGGGGCTTAACTGCGGTCGTTGGGATTACATTTTCAGCTTCATTAAAAAGCTTCGCAATGACCTCGCATTTTTGCTGCCCGATCGCGCGCAGATCACCATGGACAAAGGGTTTTTGCGTGCGTATTCAACACTGCTCATTAAAACGTGCCACCGCCGCGGTGTACACGCAATGGGTGGAATGGCAGCTCAAATTCCCAACAAGAGCGATCCTGAAGCCAATCGCATTGCGTTTGAAAAGGTGCGCGCCGACAAGCTTCGCGAAGTGACGTCGGGCCATGATGGAACATGGGTGGCTCATCCCGGACTTGTACCGGTGGCCAAAGAGATTTTTGACTCACTCATGCCGGGTAAAAATCAGATTGATAAACAGCCCGACGTGCATGTGACCCAATCGGACTTATTGGATGTGCCTGAAGGTACAACGACGCTTGCGGGCCTTCGCCACAATATCAAGGTGGGTATTCAATACCTTGAGGCGTGGCTTCGAGGCTCGGGTTGCGTGCCGCTGTATGGCTTAATGGAAGACGCTGCAACGGCCGAGATCTCGCGCGCCCAGATTTGGCAGCAGGTGCGGCACGAAGCATTGATTGAAGGTGAACCGCTCACACGCAGCCGATTGAATGTGATTGTGAATGAAGAGATGGCCGCCATTCACAAAGTGTTGGGCGATAAGTTTGAAAAAGGCCGGTTTGCCGAGGCGCGCGCGCTGTTTGAACAGGTTGCCTGCGCGCCCGACTTTGAAGATTTTCTCACTGTGCCCGCTTATGAGCACATTGTTACTCGCGTGTCTTAGTGTGTTTTGATTTTACCGGGTTTCGCCGTGAAACCCAGGTGCTTTTAATGAAACTGCATCCGCCGCGTTTATAACGTGGGTGGTTGATATCGCTGTACCTTTTTGCTCCGCCGTTACACCGGCGGACGATGGTGGAGTACGTCCCAATGGAAGCCAACGTCGTCAACGTGACCTCAAAGAACGGAACCATCGCCCACGGCGGCAACGGCCAAGAAACCGCAAAAACCGATATGGCAGATCGGTGGAACGGAATTCTTCGCCCCTATTCGGAGGCGGATGTTCGCAAGCTGCGTGGGTCGTTTAAGATTGAGTACACACTGGCCGATATGGGTGCCCGCAGGTTGTGGCACCTATTAAAGACCGAGCCGTATGTGCATTCACTCGGTGCGCTCACCGGCAATCAGGCAATGCAGCAGGTTCGAGCCGGTCTGAAGGCGATCTACCTGTCAGGTTGGCAGGTGGCAGCCGATGCAAACCTGGCCGGTGCAATGTATCCCGACCAGAGCCTTTATCCGGCAAACAGCGTTCCCGCGGTGGTGAAGCGCATTAACCAAGCCCTGCTCCGCGCCGATCAAATTGAAAGCGCGGAAGGCAAGACATCGCGTTATTGGCTTGCGCCGATTATGGCCGACGCAGAAGCCGGCTTCGGCGGACCGCTCAATGCGTACGAATTAATGAAGGCCATGATTGAGGCCGGCGCTTCGGGTGTACACTTTGAAGACCAACTCGCCTCTGAAAAGAAATGCGGCCACATGGGTGGCAAAGTGCTTTTGCCCACGAGCCAGTTTATTCGCACCCTGATTGCGGCGCGTTTGGCGTCCGACGTGTGCGGCGTGCCAACCGTTCTTGTGGCCCGAACCGACGCGGACAGCGCCAAGCTCATCACGAGCGACGTGGACGCTCGCGACAAGCCGTTTCTCACGGGTGAACGCACACCGGAAGGGTTTTTCGTTTTCAAGGGTGGACTTGAGGCGGCCATTGCCCGCGGGCTCGCGTATGCGCCTTATGCCGACCTTGTTTGGTGTGAAACGTCAACTCCCGACCTGCGCGAAGCCAAGCTTTTTGCGGAAGGCATTCATAAGAAGTTCCCGGGCAAAATGCTTGCGTACAATTGCTCGCCGTCGTTCAACTGGAAGAAACACCTCGACGACGCCACAATTGCCAAGTTCCAGCGTGAGTTGGGGGCGATGGGTTACAAATTCCAGTTCGTAACGCTCGCCGGTTTCCACTCGCTCAACATGGGTATGTTTGACTTGGCTCGGCGCTATCGTGACGAGGGCATGGCTGCGTACACCGAGCTTCAGACGCACGAGTTTGCGTCTGAAAAAGAAGGGTATACGGCCACCAAGCACCAGCGCGAAGTGGGTACCGGCTACTTTGATACAGTGACTCAGGTGATCTCGGGCGGCCTCGCTTCTACCCTGGCGCTCGCCGAGTCGACCGAAGCGCAGCAGTTTTAAGCCAGTTCAATAGACAGTCATCGCAGCTTTGCTGAGCTGCTGATGAACGTTGGGCCCGCGTTGCAACCTCTACTGCGACGCGGGCCTCTTTACATTTTCCCATTCGAATCGCCCCAGACTCGCGCCGCTCGACGCGATCGACACTCGACGCGATCGACGCTCGACGCGATCGACGCTCGACGCGATCGACACTCGCGCCGCTCGGATCGCCCGAAACGCGCGTTCGGCACGAGAAGAAGACCCCCCGCAACCCTACGCCAGACCCACGCGCGACCCAAAAATTCCACACGGATAGGCCCCACAAGTTGCCATAAATAAAAGGATAAATGGAGGTTTTGAGATAATGCATAGCAGACTATGATAGTCTGATGTATATTGATTGATGTGAGTGATTTTGTGGATAGAAAAAGCGAGATGGCCGACTTGGACCGGATCGCTGCACGACGCGGCGCACAGTTTGTTATGGCGTTTGGAAGACGCCGCGTCGGCAAAACAACACTCTTAACGAAGTGGGCAAAACGCACCGGTTTGCCCGTGTTTTATTGGGTTGCCAAACGTGAGACGCGTTCGGCGCTCATGAGCAACTTGGTAGAACAGCTCATTACTTGGGAACGAGGTGGTACCCGTTCGACCATTCAACTTAAACCACAAGATTGGGATGCGGTATTGGGCGAGGTCGCGCGAGTTGCCGGCAAACGAAGATGTATTGTGATCTTGGATGAGCTGCCGTACCTGATTGAATCGGATCCGTCGTTTTTGACATACCTGCAAGCGGCATGGGATCACCGCTTCAAACAGACGGAAATGCGGCTTTTGGTGAGCGGGTCACATATTGGAATGATGACCGAATTGCTCTCGCACAATGCGCCTTTGTATGGTCGGTTTACCAGTCAATTGCCGGTGGAGAGTTTGCGGTTTACCGATATTGCGCCGTTTTTACCCCATTACAATGTACACAAAAGACTCGCTGTGTTTGCAGTGCTCGGCGGCGTGCCGGCCTACCTTGAGCGGTGGAATAGCAAAGAGTCGCTCGCCCAAAACATTCAAGATCTGTTTTTTCAACGAACGGGTTGGTTTCGCAATGAACCGACGGTGCTGATTAGCGACCTAACCAGGCGCGAAACCGACGGCTACGAGGGGGTTTTGAGAGCGATTGCAGCCGGCAATCATACACGTGATCGAATTGCTCGCGCCGCAGATATCCCCAGTTCAGCATTGAGTCATTATCTGCCGCGATTGGCTGAAATGCGGCTCATTGAAAGGCGTCTTCCGGCCACTGTGCCACCCTCACGACACCGTCAGTCGCGAGAAAGCCGTTATGTACTGAAAGACTCGTACCTTCGATTTTATTATCGATTTGTAGACTCGAATTTGCACTTGATTGAGCAGGGATTGGCCGATGTTTTGTGGGAACGCATTGAAGAACAATTTCGCGCTTTCGTTGCAGAAACGTTTGAAGAACTGTGTCGCTCATGGGTTCTTGCCATGGCGCGAAAAAGCCTGTTACCGGTAAACGTTGAAACAATTGGGGCCCACTGGTCACGCGACTGCCAGGTGGATGTGGCGGCAGTAGACTTTAGGGGGAAACGGGCATTGTTGGGGGAATGCAAGTGGGGTGCTGGGAAAGTTGGTATGGACGTATTGGACGAATTAAAGGCAAAGGCGTCGCGCGTTTTTCCAAGAGGAAAACAAATGCGGGTGTCTTACGTGCTTTTTGCACGTGACGGCTTTACAAGCGCGTTAAAGGCTGAGGCTGCAAAACAGGGGGTTTTGCTGCGAACGCTCACGGAAATGGAGCCTGAACTGGCGGAGTAAGGCTAGTCGGAGAAGACGGCGGTGAAGTTGTTTTCCGCGTCGAGGTCGATATGGAGCTTTTTGGGAAGCGGTCCTTCGGCCATTCTTTCGAGCAGTTTATTGGAGAGCATGGGTAGAAGTGACGCGCGAAGAATATGATCGATATTGCGGGCGCCGGTGTCGACTTCAGTGCAGCGCTTGGCAATTAATTCTACAAGGGCGTCTGAATAGCTGCCTTCAACGCGTTGATTCTTTTGCAGGCGGTCAATTAAGGCATTGAGTTTGAGTCGAGTGATCTCGCCGAGGGCCGACGGGGAAATTGGCATAAACGGCACCATTGTCATACGCGCAAGGAGCGCGGGCTTAAAGTGCGCAACAAGGGTGGGCTTGATGGCGTCGATAATTTCAGGCACGTTGGGCTCTTTGCCTTCTTCGCGCATTTCAAGAGCCATATTGGTGATTTTGTCGGTGGCGAGGTTGCTCGTCATGATGATGACGGTGTTTTTGAAGTCGACAACGCGGCCTTCACCGTCGGCCAACATGCCTTTATCAAACACTTGATAAAACAGGTTGAGAACGTCGGGGTCGGCCTTTTCACACTCGTCGAGAAGGACGACTGTATACGGGCGCTGACGAACGGCCTCGGTGAGCATACCGCCTTCACCGTAACCGACATAACCGGGCGGTGAGCCGATGAGGCGAGCGACTGTGTGTTTCTCTTGGAACTCGC
Source organism: Polyangiaceae bacterium (assembly GCA_016712345.1). Classification (GTDB taxonomy): domain Bacteria; phylum Myxococcota_A; class Polyangia; order Polyangiales; family Polyangiaceae; genus JADJRH01. The sequence continues at coordinate 2,734,728 of JADJRH010000001.1, read as the reverse complement.
TCATATTGATGGTGACCATCATGCGTTCACCACCGTAGAGCAGGTCTGCCAACGAGAGCGCCGTTTCAGTTTTACCAACACCGGAGGGCCCGACGAGAAGGAATACGCCCTGTGGTGTGTTCTGGGGTTTGAGGCCTGCGCGGGCGGCGCGGAGTTCTTTGGCAATGACGTTAATGGCCCAGTCTTGGCCTTTAATGCGGCGGGTGAGACGGTGCTCCATTTCAAGCATGGCGCGAACGTCGTCTTGGACCATTTTGCCAACGGGAATACCGGTCCACGCAGCGACCACGCCGGCGACCATTGCTTCATCGACGTCGGGGCGAACGAGCGGAACTTCACCCTGCACCGAGTGCAGGTCATTGAGGGCCGCAATAACTTCTTTGCGGGCGGCGTCGCGCTCTTCATCGGTCTTGGATGCGTCCATGACCTTGCGCATTTCAACGACCTTTTTGGCACCCTCAGTTTCTTTTTCGTAAAGGGCTTTTGTCGTTGTCAGTTCGTCCTGGTGTTTAACGATCTTTTCTTTGATTTCAGTGAGGTGTTCTTCGTCGATTTTAACGCCTTTATCGCGATCGCGTTCAAGCGACTCGACCTCACGGGTAAGGTTGGCAATAGAGATTTCAATATCGTCAATGGCGGCGGGCTTTTGTTGCAATGCCACCTTAACGCGCGCACAGCACGTATCCAGCAAGTCTACCGCCTTGTCAGGGAGCTGGCGACCCGAGATGTAACGGGCCGAGAGGCGAACAGCGGCACTGACAGCTTCATCTGTCACAATGACCTTGTGCGCGTCTTCAAACTTGTTGCGGAGGCCGCGGAGCATGACTGTTGCGGCTTCAACACTGGGCTCGTCGACCTTGACGGGTTGAAAGCGTCGTTCAAGCGCGGCGTCTTTTTCAAAGTATTTTTTATACTCTTTCCAGGTGGTGGCAGCGATTGTGCGAAGTTCACCGCGGGCGAGAGCGGGCTTTAACAGGTTTGCGGCATCACCACCGCCTTGTTGGCCGCCGGCGCCGATAATTGTGTGCGCTTCATCAATGAAAAGGATAATGGGTTTGGCCGAGCCTTTTACGTCGGCAATTACCTGCTTCATGCGGTTTTCAAACTCACCTTTTACGCCGGCACCGGCTTGCAAAAGGCCGAGATCGAGGCCCATAATCTCCGTTCCTTGAAGAAGGGGCGGAACTTCATTCTTCACGATCATGAGGGCCAATCCCTCAACAAGTGCTGTTTTACCAACACCTGAGTCGCCGACGATAATGGGGTTGTTTTTTCGGCGGCGAGCGAGAATATCAATAATCTGACGAATCTCGCGTTCACGGCTGAAAATAGGGTCAATTTCACCGGCGCGGGCGCGACCTGTATAGTCCACTGTGAACTTGGCAAGTGCCGAGTCGGGCGAAACGCTCCCGGCTCCACCGGGGAGTTTGCCACCGGGGCCTGCGGCTCCACCGCCGAGCGAGCCTCCCATGGCTTCTGCGTCTTCTTTGGAGCCTGAAACAATCTTGGCGAAGTTGTTTTTGAGGTCGTCGCGGGAAATGCCTTCGAGGTACATGCCCACGCCGCTCATGGTGAAGCGCGAGGGCTGCTCCACAAGGCGCTGAAACAACATGCCACTGCGGATTTTGTTGTGGCCGTAAATGAGCGAACCAACGCTCCAAGCGTCTTGCATCCACTCAAACACCGTGGGCGAAAACACCGGTTTGCCGGCGTTGCCGGTGCGCAAATCATCCAAACTGCGTTGGAGCGTTTGGCGAAGTTGGGCGGGGTTGAGGTCGTAATGCATGGCCAAAAAAGCCATGTCACTGTCGGCGTCGTCGAGAAGCTTGAGCATCATGTGCTCGACTGTCACTTCATAGTGTCGAGCGGTGACGCAGTGAGCGGCGGCGGCTTCGAGCGCGGCAGTGCAATTACGTGTGAGGCGCTTGAGAATGGACTTGGCGTCGACGAGCATCATGCGCGGCATGCTATCCGAGGGAGCGCCGCGTTCTCTAGCAGAAGGATAGTGATCGCGTTTTGCCTATTATTTAAGGCAATTGTTTGCAGCGATCAGGCACCTCGATTGAAATTCAACCGGAACAATTTGTGTACACAAATGCGGTAGAAGTGCGAACGCCTTGGGTGGACTGCCGGCTTTGAGGGGGAAGGTCAAGCTTTCTGTGCACGGAACTGAGCAAGTTCAGCTTCACGGGCGCGACCATCCCGTTCGAGCTTTTCTTGCCACGTTTTTCTGTGAGGTTTGAGGGCGTCGCGCACGGCTTCTGCAACAACAAGGTTGCGGTACCACTTGGAGTCGGCCGGAACGATGTGCCACGGGCCGTTTTTGGTGGAGCAGCGTTCCAAAACTTCTTCGTACGCGTCTGAAAAGTCGCCCCACTTTTCGCGCTCTTTCCAATCATTCGCGTTGAGTTTCCACGCTGTTTTTGGGTCTTTTTCGCGTTCGAGGAGGCGCTTTTCTTGTTCAGCTTTGGAGATATGGAGGAAAAACTTGACAATGATTGTGTTGTGCTCTGTGAGCAGTTCTTCAAAGTCGTTAATGTGATCAAAACGCTCTTTCCAAAGCGATTTGGGCACAAGATCGTGAACGCGAACAACAATCACGTCTTCGTAATGGGAGCGGTTGAAAATCGCTATTTCGCCTTTGCGGGGCGCGTGACGGTGTACACGCCACAAGAAATCGTGTTCGCGCTCTTCAGGGGTTGGAACGCCGAATGAAACAACGTTAATGCCGCGCGGATTGAAGGCGCCGGCTACGTGTTTAATGGCTCCGTCTTTGCCGGCGGCGTCGCGACCTTGAAGCACAATCAGCATGCTGTGTGTACGCGCGCCCCAAAGCAGATCTTGCAGTTCAAACAGCTCGTCGGAGAGCGCGCGCAGACGCTCTTGGGCCTCTTCTTTGGTGATGTTGTTGGGAGGGTCGGTGTCCACGTCCGAGAGATCGATTTTTTTCCCGGGTTCATCCAAAACGAGGGTCGGCATTCGGCGAGGCTAACACCGAGCGGAAGGTGCCCTATACTATTTCAAATGATTGAATCTACCCAAGTCGAGGCGGCCGCCCTGACATTTTGGTATTGGTTAGCGAAGTAAGAATGTGGTCGCGCCACGCGCCGTCGATAAACAAGTAATCGCGGGCATAACCTTCAACGGTGAATCCGAGGCGGCGAAGCACTTCTGCGCTGCGTTCATTGGTGGGGCGATAGTTAGCTTGAATGCGATGAAAGCCGCGTTCTTCAAACATGTACTTAATGGCGGCTCGAAGCGCTTCTGTCATAACGCCTTGGCCTTGAACACGGTGATCAATGCGATAACCGAGCGTTGCGCAATGAAAACATCCCCACACAAAGTTATTGAAGTTGCAATTGCCCAATACGGGGCCGTGGGGGTTGTTTTTCCAAAAAATTGAAAAGCGCGTGGAAACTTCGCGGTCGTGTTCAATTAGATTTTTGCGAAGGCGCTCGCGCCAAAACCCGAGAGTAAAGTAGTCCGCTGGGTAAGGTGGCTCCCACGGGGCGAGGTGCGTGCGGTTTTCTTCGGCAAATCGAAGGTGAATATCGGCCGCTTCAATTACCGGCAACGTGAGGAGCAACCTTTCAGTGCGGAGGACGGGAACAGAACCAGGCGATCCGTGTGAATCGGCTTGTTTGTCACTGCCCACAACGTGCCTCCGCAACGATAGTTATGCTCAGACGTAAACCTGTACCATTTTAATGGTTAACACAGACTGTATTCAGATACGGCGACAACAGATCTCTGAGATTGTCAGTCGGGAACAACGGTGCCTTCATCAAGGCGGCGCATGCCTTCAAGCAGGAGCCCTTCAGGCGAGGCCTGAATGGAGCGAACTGTGGGCGTGTACGACGGATCGAGTCTGAAGTCGCCTTCGCGCAGCGCGAGCATTTTGTAAAACGCGTCTTCCCCTTTGAGCGAGCCCCACGTGGCATGGACGATTTGGCCGTCGGCAAAAACGATTTCGCCGTTGAGGCCCTTGGCGTTGATCTTGAGCGCACATGTTTTGCGACCGTGCCAGAGGATTTGCACCATGTCGGGCAAGCCCATTTCCGCGAGCGAGCCCGACACACCGCGCGCACCTTGTTGAGCGGTGCGACGCTCAATGAGCTGCCGAAGTTTCGCCGCGAGAATGTCACCCGAGGCCGGCTTTGAAACGAAGTCGTCCACCTTGAGATCAAACGCCTGCTGAGCTGTTTGGCGGTCTGTTTTGGCGGTGAGAATGACCCACACCGGTTCTTTGCCCCACGATTCGCGCAGCGCTTCGGAGCGAAGTTGCAAGCCAGTGCCCGGCTCTTCGAGATCGATTTCGCTGACGACGGCGGTTACGCCCTCACGCTCTTTAAGTTCGTGTTTGGCCTGCGCGGCGTTTCGAGCGATGCGTACCTCAAACCCTTGCTCGATGAGACGCAGCTCCAGAACGGTTGTCTCCTCGGGATCGGGATCGACAATGAGCACGTGGTGCCGATCGGCGAGGAGGCGCGCGCGCATGTCGTCGCCGGTCATTGCTTGGCGGAAGAGATCGACAATGTTTGGATCGAAGATCTTGCCGCGAAACTGATCGAGCGCTTCGCACGCTTCAACCGGGCGGAGGATTTTGCGAAACGGGTTGCGGGGGTTTTGCGTGAGATCGGCGTAGGTATCGGCGACTGCGAGAATACGCGCACCGAGCGGAATTTCTTTGCCCGACTGCCCGTTGGGAAAACCCTGCCCGTCGTAACGCTCATACATCGCACCGATGGCCGACAACGTTTCGGCAGGGAGGCCTACCGATGCGAGCAACTGCGCCGGCAGGTCGACCACTTTGAGAGCGGCGATGCGGTGGCCTTCGTACTCTGCAACGTTGAAAGGCGTGAGGTGATACGTGCCCATTTTGCCGAGATCGTGAAGGTACGCAGCAAGCACGAACGCGTTCACGCTCGACTGCGGCAGGCCGATGCGCTCACACGTTTTTTTCATGAGGCGCGCGACGGTTGCCGAGTGGCCGCGAAGTTCTTGGCGCGCGTTTTCAAGCAGGCTCACAAGCACGTTGAGCGTTTCTGTGTACTCATGCGTGGACGTGGGCTGAATGGAAACGTTGGGTGAAGTGAGCGGGCGATCGGCAGTGCTTTCAGGGATCGCCGTGACACGCCCCGCGCGATTTGGCGCTTCAGAAGCCGACGTGAGCGTGGCCGGCGCGGCGCCCGCCGGGGGTGCGGGGGGTGCGGGCGGCGGCGAAGGCGGCGCAGGCGTTGCGATCACCGGCTGAGGCATTGCTGTTGGAAATGCCGCCGGAGCCTGCTGCGGCATGGGCGTTGGAAACGCGGCCTGCTGAACATATTGCATGGGCTGTTGCGGCTGCGAAAACGCCTGGGGCTGGCCGAACGGTGCGGCCATGGGACCGAATGCACCGGGCTGACCGATGGGCATTTCCGGTTGCATCGGCGGGCCCATCGGCTGCTGTGTGTACGCAGGCTGCACGGGTTGCATGCCCCTAGGCGGCGGCGGATATCCCTGTTGCGGTGCCGGCGGCGGCGGCGGTTGTTGATACGTCGCAACGCGCGGCGCGGGCTGTGCTGCGTCGGCGCCGAGCTGCCGTTCAAACCCGCCTTGGTAATAATCGAGCGGAATTGTGGGCCTGAGAAGCGCCGAAAATGCCTGCAAATCGCCGTAATAATATTGCTGGATGGCGGCGCGAACAGCAGCGGGTCGCGCGACGAGAGCGCGCACTTCACGAACGCGCGCCGCGAGTTTTATTTCGTGAAGCGCGGCGTCGTTGTCAGGGTCGGCCGTGACCACGGAAAGAACGTTTTGCACGTCGTCGAGAAGAACGGGAAACACCCCGTAGAGTTCTGCGGTGCGCTTGGCGACTTTGCCGAGCACCCGCGAGTCGATCACCGCTTTGCTGAGCTTTTCGGTGGAGACGAAACGCGTGCCGTACACCGTGGCGATGTACTTGAGCAGATCGCCTTCTTTGAGCATGTCGAGTTCAACGAAGGCGTCCTCAATACGCACGCGATGCCGCGTTGCGTGAGCGACTGCGAGCCGATGCTGATCGGGTGAAATGCGACCTTCCGACAGCAGACGGTCGGCTATGCGTTGGTTGATCCCGGAGGTGCGGGTCATGTCGGGCCGTTCGCGCGGGCGGCGGAGTGGCCGCCGGAGTGGCTAAGCATAGCAATGGAGCCGGCAAACGGGGGGTCACAGAATGGGCCCCACCGGCGGTTACTGAAAGAAAAGCCCGTCGCGAAAGCCGATTTGGTACACAACAACGGCGCCCACAACGAACGAAAGAGCGCCGGCACCGAGGCGAACCCAGGTTTCGGCGGCGTGGAAACGCCGAAACGCGCGGGCCATGGGCACGGCAAGCGCACCCGTGACAACAACCATTCCCATCGTGGTGCCGACCCCGAAGCAGGCCAGGTAGACAAACGCTGAGAGCGCTGTTTGCGCAACGGCAACCACGAGCAACGCAGCCGCCGCCGATCCGGCGAGACCGTGCATGCTGCCCACCAAAAACGGTCGAAGAAGGCGGCGCAGCGGGGATTTCTCGGGAACGGGCGCTCGCACGTCGGAAGACGCGCTCGGTGTGTACTCATTGCCGGGAGCGGGGCTTGTGTACTTCCTTGACGCTTTGAGCATTGCCGGCTCACCGCCGCGCTCGACTAATGTGTACACATTGCGCAGCGACCTCTCACCGTTTTCGAGATCATGCCGATGCGTTTTGTGGACCTGCTTTTCACGCGAAAAGAAGTTCCATACGCCGAGCGCAACCAACATCACGCCCACGCCGAGTTCAAGCGTGAGCGCGATGCGTTTGGGAACCACAAGCCCCGCCGCGACAATGGCGCCGCCCAGAATCATCAGCGCCGCGGCGTGACCCACACCCCAGGTTGCACCGATCAGTGCGGCGCCACGGACGTTGCGCTCCCGAGCCACGATCGCGCCCACCGCGGCCACGTGATCCGCTTCGAGCGCATGACGCAGGCCGACGACAAATCCAAGGCCCAACGCGGGCAGCAGGTTCACCATGGCGGGCGCACCGTAGCACGGTTTGGTGCCAAGCGTGTTACTTCGAAAAACGCTTTAAATATAGGGCTGGCAGCGATTAAAGATGACAAACGCGTGACCGGAAAACCCGCCCCGTGAGGTGATAAAACGGAGAGGTGCCGCACGCGCCGTTGATCACAGATCGGCTGAAGCTCGTCCCCGTAACGGTGGCGATTGTTGAAGCGGTGCTCACCAATCGGCGAGAAGTGGTGGAGGCGTTGCTTGAAGCGCGCCTTCCCAACGCGTGGCCGGGACGTGCACTCATCGAACGTGCGTTTTGGGCATCGCTCGACAATGTGCGCGCCAATCCTGAGGTGCGGCTCTGGGGCGATCGCGTGATGATCACGATCGAGGCGCCTTATCGCATTGTCGGGAGCGTTGTGTTTCACGGCGCACCCCACGATGAGGGCGTTGTGGAAGTGGCGTACGGCGTTGAGGAAGAGTCGCAGGGGCGTGGCTATGCGACCGAAGCGGTGAACGCATCCGTTCGCTGGGCGCTTGAGCATCCGGGCGTAACGGCGGTGCGGGCAACAACACCTCCGTGGCATGTGCCATCGCGCCGCGTGCTTGAAAAATGCGGATTTTGCGAGATCGGAACGCGTGAAGGGGATGCGTTCGGTGAGCTGCTTGAACTGGAACGAACGCGCCGTTGAGTTGCGTGTGCGTTTCTTTATAACGGCGAGCGCTGTTGCGTACACATTCTCCCGAGCGCATTGAAGCGCCGCCGCTCATCGCAGCTCCGTGGTTTGTATTCGCGGCGATCTCGGGCGCGCTGCGCGCGCCTTCAATGCGTACACATGGTGTTGAGCGGGGGCGCGCCGCGCGCGGCAAAATGTGTACACAATAGTGCGGTTTACGATTGGGAGCGGGCTTCTTTTACAAGAGCGACAAGCGCGCGGCGCGCCGCGTCGGGAGAGGTGATGTCCTCGCGAAAAGAAATGCGCGAGCGGGTGTCGCCCTCGGGGGAAACGATGCAAAGTTCAAAGCCGTAACGATCGATCGAAACCATGAGGGCGCGCGAAGGGTCGGCCACGCCTGCAAAGGCGCGGGCGTACGCGAGCAGCGCGTCGGGGTGATCGCCGTTCATGTGTTCGATGATCGACGCGGCGGACGGCGCGAGCGGATCGGCCTGGGCCGCGAGATATTGCTCGGCGGTGACCCAGGACATTCGACCGAAGCCGCCGACGTAGCGAATTTTGAGCGGCGTAAGCCGGTAGATCGCGAAGTCTTTGAACGCGGCGTAGGTGCCTGCGGAAGGGTGGTGGGCGAGGAAGGCGGCGCGCGCTTCGCGCGCGCCGCCTTCCTCGCCCACCCGCTCACAATGACCAACGAGCGTGACGCGCGCACGCGCGAGGGGATCGGCCGCGCCGCCGGGAGCATCGGCTTCGGTGAGCAGGAGCGATGCGTTTGGATTTGTGTGGAGGTTGCGCGTGTGCTCCGCGAGTTCTGAAAGCAGAAACAGGGGGCGGCCCTGCTCGTCGACGCAGGTAGCTGTGAGCGAACCGAATGGGTAGCCCGGCGGATCGCTGAGAACGGTACACAACGTTCCGAACGCGGCGCGCGCGGCGAGGGTTCGGCAGCGTTCGGCGTGGGAAGGGGCGCGGGCGGCGGCGTCTACCATGGCGACCGAAGGTAGCGCAGTCGCGCCCCCGCACCACCAAACGTGGCATGTGTACGCACGAATGGAGGCTCGATGCGCAATAAGGTGCCCCGCCCTGAGCGAGCGTGCGAGCGATTTGGGAGGGGCGGCCGCGTGGGTAGGGCCCCGCGCGGCGGGGAGGGCAGCAGGATTGGTTGCTTGTTGCGTACACGAACCGGACGGTCGTGCGTACACATTGGAGGTGGTGCGGAAGATTTGGTCAGAGGGCTAGTGTACACACTGTGATGTGTACACCAGCTACTCTTCGTTGACGGCGGAGAGTTCTTCGATGCGCTCGTGGCGGCGAATCGGAACCATGTTGTTGGCGGGGCTGCCTTCACCTTCAACGATCACCTGGAGGCGGCGATACGCTGGGAGGCCGGTGCCTGCGGGGATGAGGCGGCCCATGATGACGTTTTCTTTGAGGCCGCGCAGATCGTCGGTTTTGCCGCAGATCGCAGCCTCGGTGAGCACCTTGGTTGTTTCTTGGAACGACGAGGCGCTGATGAACGAGTCGGTGGAGAGGCTCGCTTTGGTGATGCCGAGAAGGAGCGGTTCGGCCACGGCGGGGCGGCCCGCTCGGGCGAGAACGCGTTCGTTTTCGGACTCGAACACGTGTTTCTCCACTTGCTCGTCGACGAGGAAGTTGGTGTCGCCGACGTCTTTGACGCGAACGCGGCGGAGCATTTGACGAACGATCGCTTCAATGTGCTTGTCGTTGATGCCTACGCCCTGCAGGCGGTAAACCTGCTGGATTTCGTTGACGAGCCACGCGGCGAGTTCTTTTTCGCCTTTGACGCGAAGGATGTCGTGCGGGTTGGGCGGGCCGTCCATGAGCGGCTCACCGGCGCGCACGCGATCACCGGGTTGAACCTGGATGCGTTTGCCCTTGGGAATGAGGTATTCACGCGCCTGTTCGGCGACGAGTTCACCGCTTGTGCCGAAGGGCGTGACGATGACCTTGTGTTTGCCCTTGGTGTCTTTGCCGAACGAAACTTCACCGTCGATCTCGCTGATGATGGCGTGATCTTTGGGCTTGCGAGCTTCAAAGAGTTCGGCGACGCGGGGCAGACCACCGGTGATGTCTTGAACCTTGGTGGTTTCACGCGGCATCTTGGCGATAACTTCACCGGCTTCAACAAGGTCACCTTCGGTGGCGACGATGTGGATGCCGACGGGGAGGAGATACCGCGCGTCGAGTTCGCTGTTGGGCAGCTTGAGGGTTTTGCCGCTCTGCGTATCTTTGAGCGTGATGCGCGGGCGAAGGTCGGCCGCCTTGGATTCGATAACGACTTTGCGTGAGAGGCCGGTGACTTCGTCGACGCGTTCTTGAACGGTGACGCCTTCAACCAAGTCGCCGAATTTTACGGTGCCGGTGCTCTCCGCGAGGATCGGGGTCATGAACTGATCCCACTCGGCGAGGAGCGTTGCGGGCTTGACGTGATCGCCGCTTCTGACTTTGATCACGGCGCCGTAGACGAGGCGGTTGTGTTCGCGCTCGCGGCCGGTTTCGTCGACGATGATGAGTTCGCCGTGGCGATTCATCACGACCATGGTGCCGTCTTTTTTGGTGTGAACGACGGCGTTGCGGAGGCGCACGGTGCCTTCTGTGCGTGATTCGAGTGTGTTTGCCTCGATCTTGCCGCGGGCGGCGGCACCGCCGACGTGGAAGGTACGCATGGTGAGCTGCGTGCCGGGTTCACCGATGGATTGCGCGGCGATGATGCCGACGGATTCACCGATGTTGACGCGGTAGCCACGCGCGAGATCGCGGCCGTAGCAGAGGGCGCAAACGCCGCGACGCGTTTGGCACGTGAGGACGGAGCGAATGAGAACTTCTTCGATGCCGGCTTCTTCGATTTTGCTGACGGCGGCTTCGTCGAGTTCTGTGTTGGCGCTGATGAGCACTTCACCGGTGAGCGGGTCGATCACGTCTTCGAGAGCGACGCGGCCGAGAATACGCTCGCCGAGGGGCGCGATCACTTCACCCGCTTCTTCGAGTTTGGTGACGCGGATGCCGTCGAGCGTGCCGCAGTCAAACTCGCTGATGACGGCGTCCTGCGCGACGTCGACGAGGCGACGCGTGAGGTAGCCGGAGTTGGCCGTCTTGAGCGCGGTGTCGGCGAGACCCTTGCGGGCGCCGTGCGTGGAGATGAAGTACTGGAGCACCGTGAGGCCTTCGCGGAAGTTTGCGGTGATGGGCGTCTCGATGATTTCACCCGAGGGGCGAGCCATAAGACCGCGCATAGCCGCAAGCTGGCGGATCTGCTGTTTTGAACCGCGGGCGCCGGAGTCGGCCATGATGTAGATCGGGTTGAAGCTCGGCTCGATTGAACTCTTGCCGGTTTCGTGATCGGGCACGACTTCAAAGCCGATGCCTTTCATCATTTCTTCGGTCACGGAGTCGGCGACGCCGGCCCAAATGTCGACGATCTTGTTGTAGCGCTCGCCGTCGGTGATGAGCCCTTCTTGGTACTGCTCGATCACCTGTTCGACCTCTTTCTGCGCGTCGCCGATGAGTACCTTTTTCTTCGGCGGGATGACCATGTGGTCCATGCAGAGCGAGATGCCGGCACGCGTGGCGTGCTCGAAACCAAGCGTACGCAAACGGTCCGCGAGGAGGACCGTCTCTTTGTTGCGGTGAATGCGGTAACAAACGTCGATGAGGCCGGAGAGGGCCTTTTTATCGAGCGTTTTGTTGGCGTATTCAAACGGGACGCCGCGCGGCAGCACTTCACTGATGAGTACACGTCCGACGGTGGTGTCGACGCTGCGGCGCTTGGGGTGGCCCTTTTCGTCTTTGACGGGGTTGCCGTCGTCGTCGATGACGGGCACGCGAACGCGTACACCTGCGTGGAGCGCAACTTCACCGTTGTCGTACGCCATGCGTACTTCTTCAGGTGATGCGTACACACCGCGGAGGTAGCCCTTGACGGCGCCGTCTTCGGCTGTGAGCGACTCGGCGCGGAAGCTGCCCTTGGCGTATTTGCGCTCACGGGTGGCGTAGTAGAGACCGAGAACGATGTCCTGCGTGGGGTTGATGATCGGGCGGCCGTTCGCGGGCGAAAGGATGTTGTTGGTGCTCATCATGAGCACGCGCGCTTCCATTTGCGCTTCGACCGAGAGGGGCACGTGCACGGCCATTTGGTCGCCGTCGAAGTCGGCGTTGAAGGCGGCGCAAACAAGGGGGTGAAGCTGAATGGCTTTGCCCTCGATGAGCACGGGCTCGAACGCCTGAATGCCGAGGCGGTGGAGTGTGGGAGCGCGGTTCAGCAGAACGGGGTGCTCGCTGATGACTTCTTCGAGGATGTCCCAAACTTCAGGACGCTCCTTTTCGACCATCTTTTTGGCGCTCTTGATGGTGTTGACGTACCCGCGCTCTTCGAGCTTGTTGTAGATAAACGGCTTGAAGAGTTCGAGCGCCATTTTCTTGGGCAAACCGCACTGATGAAGACGCAGCGTGGGGCCCACGACGATGACGGAGCGACCTGAATAGTCGACGCGCTTGCCGAGAAGGTTTTGGCGGAAACGGCCCTGCTTGCCCTTGAGCATGTCGGAGAGCGACTTGAGGGGGCGCTTGTTGGGGCCGGTGATTGTTTTGCCGCGACGGCCGTTGTCGAAGAGCGCATCGACAGCTTCTTGGAGCATGCGGCGCTCGTTGCGGATGATGATCTCGGGCGCGTTCAGCTCAAGGAGCCGCTTGAGGCGGTTGTTGCGGTTGATGACGCGACGGTAGAGATCGTTGAGATCGCTCGTGGCGAAACGGCCGCCGTCGAGGGGAACGAGGGGACGCAGATCGGGCGGCAAAACAGGGATGACGGAGAGCATCATCCACTCGGGGCGGTTGCCGCTTTCACGGAACGCTTCAACCACTTTGAGTCGCTTTGCGAGCTTCTTGCGTTTCGCTTCACTTGTGGCTTCACGCATTTCTTTGCGGAGCAGTTCGGCGAGCGCGTGCACGTCGACCTGCTTCAGCATTTCGAGAATGGCTTCACCACCCATTGCCGCGTGGAACTTGTCGTCGCCGTACTCTTCGAGGAGCTGCATGTAGCGGTCTTCGGAGAGCAAGTCGCCGCGTTGGAGCGCGGTTTCTTTGGGATCGACGACGATGTACGCCTCGCAATAGAGAACCTTCTCGAGATCTTTGAGGGTGATGTCGAGGATGTTGCCGATGCGCGAAGGAAGGCTCTTTAAGAACCAGATGTGCGCAACGGGCGTGGCGAGCGAAATGTGGCCGAGACGCTCGCGGCGAACCTTGGACTGAATGACTTCAACACCGCACTTTTCGCAGACGATGCCGCGGTGCTTCATGCGCTTGTACTTGCCGCAGTTGCACTCGTAGTCCTTCACCGGGCCGAAGATCTTGGCGCAGAAGAGCCCATCACGTTCGGGCTTGAACGTGCGGTAGTTGATTGTCTCGGGCTTCTTGACCTCGCCGTGCGACCACTCGCGAATCTTCTCGGGGCTTGCGAGCGAGATTCGGATCGCGCTGAACGAAAGCGGGTCTTTGGGCTTCTCGAAGAAGCTGAAAATGTCACGCATGGAGGGGCCTCCGAAACACGGCGTTGACCAAAACCAACGAAACTTTGTTTTGCGCTGAACGGGGCGCCGATACATCGGCGCCCTGCGTTTTTGCGCGGCTCATGAGGGCGTGAGAACAACTCAAAGTGCCTGAGCGCAAAGTGCGATTGGAGCGAGCTGTGAAAGCGCTCAACGCGGGGACGAAATGTGTACACTTCGTCTCAGTCGAGCGCTTGAGATCGCGCCGCTGCACTTCGATCACTCCTCCTCCTCTGCGGCCATGTCGAGACCACCCGGGGTTTCGACCAGCTCCACGTTGAGGCAAAGCGATTGAAGCTCTTTGATGAGCACGTTGAAGCTCTCAGGCAAACCCGCTTCGAGCGTGTATTCGCCTTTGACGATTGCTTCGTACATGCGGGTACGGCCCATCACGTCGTCGCTCTTCACGGTGAGGAACTCTTGGAGTGCGTAGGCGGCGCCGTAAGCTTCCATGGCCCACACTTCCATTTCGCCGAGACGCTGACCGCCGAACTGGGCTTTGCCGCCGAGGGGCTGTTGCGTGACGAGCGAGTACGGACCGATTGAGCGCGCGTGGATCTTGTCGTCGACGAGGTGATGCAGCTTGAGCATGTACATCACGCCGACGGTGACATTTTGATCGAACGCGTCGCCGGTGCGGCCATCAAACAGGATGGTCTGACCGGAGTGCGGAAGGTTCGCGAGGATGAGCGCGCCCTTGATGTCTTCTTCGGTGGCGCCGTCGAAAACAGGGGTAGCCATAAAGACGCCGCGACCGACCTTGCCGACCCAACGCTTGAGGTCGTCGTCGTTTGCACGATCGATGATTTCAAGCGCCGATTGATCGCCGCGGTAGATGCCCTTGAGGCGCTCGCGAAGCTCGTTGGCGGCGCGCTTTTCTTCAACCATGCGCTGAACTTGGCGGCCCAACTCGTACGCACCCCAACCGAGGTGAATTTCGAGAATTTGGCCGACGTTCATGCGGCTCGGAACGCCGAGCGGGTTGAGAACGATGTCCACCGGCGAACCGTCTTGCAGGTAGGGCATGTCTTCTTCCGGGAGGATCCGGCTGATGACGCCTTTGTTGCCGTGACGACCGGCCATTTTGTCGCCGACCTGGAGCTTGCGCTTGATGGCGATGTACACCTTCACCATCTTGATGACGCCGGGCGGAAGTTCGTCGCCTTTGGAAAGGCGCTCGATCTTGTCGCGGAAGTGCTCTTCACGCGCGCGGACGAGGTCTTCGAGATCGCGGAGGATCTGCTGCACTTGATCGGCCACGTCGACCGGGATCTCGGGCCAGTATTTGCGCGGGATCTCGGCGAGCGCGTCGTCGGCAATGACCTGGCCCTTTTGAAGAAGGACTTTGCCTTTGTCATCGACGAGTTTGCCGGTGGTCGTTTGGTTGAGCAGAAGCTCTTTGACGCGGCGGTAGAACGAGTCGCGGAGGATTTTGATTTCCTCGTCGCGGGTGCGTTCGATGCGGGCGCGCTCTTGGTCTTCAATGTCGCGTGCGCGATCGTCTTTTTCAGTGCCCTTGCGCGAGAACACGCGGGCATTGATGACGATGCCGCCGACGCCGGGCGGAACCTTGAGCGACGAGTCGCGAACGTCGCCCGCCTTTTCACCGAAGATCGCTCGGAGGAGCTTTTCTTCAGGCGAGAGCTGCGTTTCACCTTTGGGGGTGATTTTGCCGACAAGGATGTCGCCCGACTTCACCTCGGCGCCGATGCGAACGATGCCGGAGTCGTCGAGATCTTTGAGCGCTTCTTCACCGACGTTGGGGATGTCGCGCGTGATTTCTTCTTTGCCGAGCTTGGTGTCGCGGGCGACGCATTCAAACTCCTCAATGTGAATTGAGGTGAACACGTCGTCTTTGGCGATGCGCTCGGAAACGAGGATTGAGTCTTCGAAGTTGTAGCCCTGCCACGGCATAAACGCGACGAGCACGTTTTGACCGAGCGCGAGTTCACCCATGTCGCACGACGGACCGTCGGCCAACACGTCACCGGCTTGCACAACATCGCCGGTGCTGACGATCGGCTTCTGCGTGTAGCAGGTGGACTGGTTGGAGCGCTGGTACTTCATCAGGTGATAGATGTCGGGCACCTCGGCGCCTTCGCCGGCAGCGCGAACAACGATGCGTGTCGCATCGACGCTCTCCACAATGCCGGGTCGACGAGCCACAACGCACACGCCTGAGTCGCGTGCGAGACGATTCTCCATGCCGGTGCCGACGAGCGGTGCGCGCGACGTGAGAAGCGGAACCGCCTGGCGTTGCATGTTGGCGCCCATGAGCGCGCGGTTGGCGTCGTCGTGCTCCAAGAAGGGCACGAGGGCCGCGGCGACGCTCACCATTTGGTTGGGCGCGATGTCCATGAGTTGGATTTGATCGGCCGCAACGATCTTGAAGTCGCCGTTGTAACGCGCGCTGACGGTGGCCTCTTTGAAGCGGCCTCTGTCGTCGAGCGAAGCGGTGGCTTGTGCGATGTATTTGCCCTCTTCTTCGAGAGCGCTAAACCACACCGTTTCGTCGGTGACTTTGCCGTCGCCGATCTTGCGGTAAGGCGTTTCAACGAAGCCGAATTCGTTCACGCGGGCGAACGTGGAGAGCGACGCGATAAGACCGATGTTCGGACCTTCAGGCGTTTCAATGGGACAGATGCGGCCGTAGTGCGTGGCGTGAACGTCGCGCACTTCAAAGCCTGCGCGTTCGCGCGTGAGACCGCCGGGACCAAGCGCGGAGAGGCGACGCTTGTGCGTCACTTCGGAGAGCGGATTGGTCTGGTCCATGAACTGCGAGAGCTGCGATGAGCCGAAGTACTCTTTGACGACGGCGCTCACCGGTTTCGCGTTGATGAGGTCATGCGGCATGAGCGTGTCGATCTCTTGCGACATGCTCATGCGCTCCTTGATCGCGCGTTCCATGCGAACAAGGCCGATACGATATTGGTTCTCCATCAACTCACCGACGGCGCGCACGCGGCGGTTACCGAGGTGGTCGATGTCGTCGACGGATCCGCGACCGTTCTTGAGTTCAATCAGGTGGCGAACCGTTTCCAAAATGTCCTGCGGCGTGAGAACCGCGAGATCAAGGCTCGGACGCTCGGCCTCAAGCAGATCGCGATAGAACTTGTAGTTCAACTTGAGGCGACCGACTTTGGACAAGTCGTAGCGCTCTGGGTTGAAAAATAGGTTGTTGAAGAGCGTCTTCGCCGTTTCAAGCGTGGGCGGATCACCCGGACGCAGGCGGCGGTAGATCTCGATGATCGCGTCTTCCTGCGTCTTCACTTTGTCGGCGAGCAACGTGTCGCGCAGATAACTGCCGACGTTGAGGCCGTCGATGAAGAGGATGCGGAAGTTTTCGATGTTTGCTTCAGCAACGCGCTGAAGCTTCGCATCGGTCAACTCTTCGTTGACCTCCACCACAACTTCACCCGTTTCGGGATCGATGATGTCGTGCGCGGCGACTTTGCCAAAAAGCTCTTCAGGCTCCAGCGTGAGGCGCTCGAGCTTGGCGTCTTTCATCTTGCGAATGGCCGCTTTGGTGAACTTGGTGTTCTTCTTGACGATGACGTCTTCGCGGATTTTGATGTCTTTCGTTGCGCGTTGACCCGCGAGAAGATCGTACTCAATCCCCTTTGAGTACTTGCCGCCTTTCTCAAGGTACACAGTCTCGGTGGAGTAGAAGTAGTTGAGCAGATCCTGCGTTGAGTAACCGAGCGCGCGAAGGAGCACGGTGGCGTGCATCTTTCGACGGCGGTCAATGCGGACGTAGATAATGTCTTTGGGATCGAACTCAAAGTCGAGCCACGAGCCGCGATACGGAATGACGCGCGCGGAGTAGAGCAACTTGCCCGAAGAGTGGGTTTTGCCCTTGTCGTGATCGAAGAACACGCCGGGCGAACGATGGAGCTGGCTGACGACGACGCGCTCGGTACCGTTGATAATGAACGTACCGGTGTCGGTCATGAGCGGCAGCTCACCGAAGTAAACTTCTTGCTCCTTGATGTCGCGCACGATGCGCTCGCCGCCGTCGCGCGTGTCGTAGATCATCAATTGGTTGGTGACCTTGATCGGCGCGGCGTATGTCATGCCGCGCTGGCGGCATTCTTCAACGTCATACTTGGGTGGTTCGAGGTTGTACGAAACGAAGACCAGCTCGCTCGTTCCGTTAAAATCCTTGATGGGAAATACCGACCGAAAGACCGCCTGGAGACCAACCTCCTGGCGCTCGCTCGGAGGCACATTCATCTGGAGAAATTTGTCGTAACTCGACTTCTGGATATCGATGAGATTGGGGACATCGATGATTCGGCGGACGCGGCCGAGATTCTTACGTACGCGGAAGTTCGTTTGAACGGCAGAAGGCATTCGACTCCTCCAGACGAAATCCGAGCGCCCTAAACAACCCGGGTGTGATCACCACTCGGCAATCCACACGGGACAAATCCCCCAGAACTCTGGCCCTAGAGCCGCTTTTTTCGGCAGCTCGCCCTCAGGCCCGCTCCCCCGGGGCACACAGTTGGGGAGGAGCGGGTAGAGGGTTGTCGGACAAAACACAGACAAGCGATAAGGGTCTTCACCCTTACCGCCGTCTGTTTTGGCGGGTGTACGCTGAGCGCGACAGATCCCGCCCTCTCTCTACTTCAACGCGACCGTTGCGCCGGCTTCGGTCAACTTCTTCTTCATGTCCTCAGCGTCGGCTTTGGAAACGGCCTCTTTCACAACCTTGGGCGCGGCCTCAACGAGATCCTTCGCCTCTTTGAGACCGAGGCCGGTGATCTCGCGGATCGCCTTGATGACGGCGATCTTGTTCGCGCCGGCATTGCTGAGTTCAACGTTGAACTCGGTTTGCTCCTCTTTCTTCTCCTCAACGACGGGCGCAGGTCCGCCGCCGCCGGCAATTGCAACGGCAGCCGGCGCGGCCTTCACGCCCCATTTGTCTTCGAGCTTTTTGATCAGCTCGGACACCTGGAGGACGGTGAGGTTGGAGAGGTGATCGACGAGCTGCTCCTGGGTCAAATCAGCCATGATGATGCTCCTTCGAGTCCTTTGCCGCGCCGCGGTTCACCGGGGGCGGCTTAATAGCTTCAAAACGCAAACGCGCAAACTCTCTAGCGCGGGGCCGCGAATTTCGGCCCATTTGAGAGCCTCGCTAAGCACAACCCCCGGACCATCCGGGAAGCAGCACTCGCGAAGCGGAGGGTGGCCTCACCCGGCCTTCTCGGCCTTGTCCTCCTTCGCCTTAAGCACGTAAACGAAGTTCTGCGCGGGCGCGTTGAGCTGTTGCAGAAGCTTCTGCATCGGCGCTTGCAACGTTGCGAGCAACGTTGCGCGAAGCTCGTTTTTGCCAGGCATTGAGGCAAGGTCTGTTTCAACGCGCTCACCGGGGATGAGAGCGCCGTCCACAAGACCGGCCTTCACGCCGAGCTTCTCGTTTTCTTTTTCTTTGCGGAAGGCCTTAACAACCTTGGCCGCAGCGCCCGGCTCCTCGTAGCTCCAGGCCACGCCGGTCATGCCTGTAAGGGTTTTCGCGAGGTTCTTCGACCACGCGTACTCCTTCAAAGCGTGCTTGACGAGCGTGTTTTTGACAACCCGATACTCCACGCCGCTCTTGCGAAATTCGTCGCGGAGTTTGGTTACCTGAGCAACGTTGAGACCTTTGTAGTCGAGAAATACCGCCGAACTCATCTTGGAGAACTTCTCCTTGATGCGAACGATTTCGGAGTCTTTCGTCGTGCGGTCCATCGGTTATGCCTCCTCGCGGCCGAAGACGAGCGTGTCAATGCGAACGCCGGGGCCCATCGTGGAAGAGAGCGTAATGCTCTTCAGATAGGTGCCTTTCGCTGTTGACGGCTTCGCCCGAACGAGCGCCTGGATTAACGCGTTTGCGTTTCCGAGCAGAGCCTGCTCGGTGAAATTCGCTTTACCGATGCGCGCGTGAACAATGCCGGCCTTCTCAACGCGGTACTCGACTTTACCGGCCTTTGCTTCACCCACGGCGGTCTTCAGGTCAAACGTGACCGTGCCGACCTTGGGGTTGGGCATGAGGCCGCGGGGGCCGAGGATACGACCGAGTTTACCAACCAAACCCATCATGTCGGGCGTGGCGATAACGCGTTCGAAATCCATGAAGCCCTCTTGCACTTTGGCAACGAGGTCTTCGGCTCCAACGATGTCGGCACCGGCTGCTTCAGCCTCTTTGGCCTTGTCGCCTTTAGCGAAAACAAGAACCTTGAGGGCCTGGCCTGTTCCGTGCGGCAGAACGACTGCGCCGCGGACCATTTGGTCCGCATGGCGCGGATTGACGCCCAAGCGAACGGCCAGATCGACCGTTTCGTTGAACTTGGCGGACGCGGCTTTTTTCACAAGCGCGCACGCCTCCTCCAGCGTGTATTTCTTGCTGCGGTCCACGAGCGATCGTGCCGCTGCTTTCTTTTTCGGGACTTTCGGCATGTGCCTTCCTTTCTAGCGGCCTATTGCGACCAGCGCTTTTCGGCCTCCCACGGCGCCCATTTCACCGTGGTTAAATCCTGATTGCTGCGCGAGCAGACCATGCTCACGCACCCGCGAAACGCCGCGGAAAGCGTTCGTCTCAATCGACGATATCGATACCCATTGAGCGCGCGGTGCCTGCGAGATTGCGCATCGCCGACTCAACATTGGTGGTGTTCATGTCGCCCATTTTTTGTTGGGCGAGTTCTTGAAGCTGCTTTTTCGTCACCTTGCCGACCTTGATCTTGTTCGGCTCTTTTGATCCGGCGCCGGGCTTCTTCACCGTGGGAAGTCCCGCGGCTTTCTTGAGGAGCACGCTGGCCGGCGGCGTCTTCAAGATGAAGGTGAACGAACGGTCGCTGTACACCGTGATCACCACGGGGATGATCATGCCTTCCTGCGCGGCCGTGCGACCGTTGAAGTCTTTGCAGAAGGCCATGATGTTGATGCCGTGCTGACCGAGCGCGGGACCGACAGGCGGAGAAGGGCTCGCCTTTCCGGCGGGGAGCTGAAGCTTTACGTACCCAGTGACCTTTTTCATGACTTGTTTCTCGTCCGCTGTACCGCGCCGCTCGGGCGGTCAAACTCAGTGAAATTGCAAAACCTGATTAGCGTTTTTCAACCGCCGAAAAATCGAGTTCAACGCTCGTTGGCCGGCCGAAAATTGAAACTTTAACTTTGAGCTTTTGCTTGTCGGCTTTTACGTCGTCGACAGTGCCGGTGAAGTTTGCAAACGCGCCGTCGAGCACGCGCACTTCTTCACCCACTTCAAACGTGAGCCGAGGCTTCGGCTTGCCGGTGTTCTCGACAATGCCGCGGCGGAGATTGTCGATCTGCGAGATCGGCACCTCCTGCGGAGTTTGGTTGCCGATGAAGCCGGTGACTTTGGGTGTGTCCTTTACCAAGTGCCACACCGTTTCACTCATCTCCATTTCTACGAAAATGTAGCCTGGGAGACTGAGCTTTTGGCGCACGCGGGTTTTGCCACCCGGACGTTGCTCCGTCACGGTTTCACTCGGAATCAGGATCTCACCGAACTTGTCTTCGAGGCTGTACTGCTTCGCGCGCTGCGTGAGCGCGTCGCGCACCTTCGCCTCGTATCCGGAGTAGGTGTGGATGACGTACCACTTCTTGGCCATATGCGTGTCCGTTTGCCCGCGCGATGTTGGGGCGCTCAACTCCCGGTCCCGTAGAACAAGTCAGTCACGAAGGACCAGAGTCGATCGAGCAGCGCCAGATAAAGTGTGGCAACCGCGCTCGCGGCAATAACAACCACCGTTGAGCTGGAAACCTCTTTGCGAGTAGGCCATTTTACTTTCGTAAGCTCGTTCGCCACCTCATCGGCCCACGCTCGCACGCTGGCCTTTCGATATGTGCGAACCACAACGATGAGCGCGATCACGGCTCCCAATGCGGTTCCGAAATTCGATTTGTCTTCATCACTCACCGCGGCGAGCGCGGGAAGCGAAGTGTGAAACCACTCTTTGTTGGCAGCCCACGCCCATACGCCGTGGACGAACTTGCCGAGGATGTAGGCGCCGATGATGCCCGCTGCAAAAAACGCCGCGAGCACATAACGCTGGATACCGAGCTGAGCAGCGGCCTGCTCTTCATCGTCTTCGGCGGCCTCTTCGTCGTCACTCGCGCGCGCGAGCGACTTTGATTCGCCGTCGTCACCGTCGGCGGCTTTTTCCGACGAAGACTCATCGGCGCCTTCTTCGGCCGACGCACGCTCGTCACCCTCGTCCGATCCCGTTTCAGCTTCGGGTTCGTCGGCTTCGTCGCGATCCGCGTCTTTTTCGTCGGTGTCCGGCTTCGCCATGGTCGCTGTACCCGCCGCCTTCTAGTGCGAAGTTGGCCAGGTGGGTGATGAAACAGTTGCGTGAAGCCCTTTTTTGGGCGTTGTGTTTCGGGCAGGGGCAGAGAGGCTCGAACTCCCGACCTGCGGATTTGGAATCCGCTGCTCTACCAACTGAGCTATACCCCTTTAGAAGCTCTTCGCTCGCGCGGAGAGCTTTTTTCTTACTTCGTCTCCTTGTGCATCGTGTGCTTTTGGCAGTGCTTGCAGAACTTTTTGAGTTCAACCGGCGCTACTTCTGTTGGTTGATCTGCGCCGGCTTTCCTCGTCGTTTTGTAGTTACGTGCCTTGCACTCCGAGCAAACTAGGACAATCGGCGTGCGCCGCGTCCGATCCATAGGGTTTTACTTTGTAATCTTGGTGACGACGCCGGCGCCGACAGTTTTGCCACCTTCGCGGATCGCGAAGCGCATTTGCTCTTCGAGAGCGACCGGCACGATGAGTTCGATGTCCATCGTGATGTTGTCACCCGGCATCACCATCTTCACGCCTTCGGGCAGTTTGACCGTGCCCGTCACGTCGGTGGTGCGCATGTAAAACTGCGGGCGATAGTTGGTGAAGAACGGCGTGTGACGGCCGCCTTCTTCCTTCTTGAGAACGTACACTTCACCGAGGAAGTTGGTGTGCGGCGTGATGCTGCCGGGCTTGGCGAGAACCTGACCGCGTTCGATCTGGTCTTTTTCAATACCGCGGAGCAGGCAGCCGACGTTGTCACCCGCTTGGCCCGAGTCGAGCAGTTTGCGGAACATTTCAACGCCGGTCACGACCGTCTTTTTGCGTTTCTTTGAAGCCGATGACCTGAACTTCATCGCCGACCTTCACGATGCCGCGTTCGATACGACCGGTGGCCACCGTGCCGCGGCCTTTGATCGAGAACACGTCTTCAACCGCCATGAGGAACGGCTTGTCGATGTCGCGAACAGGCTCGGGGATGTAGCTGTCGAGCGCGTTCAGCAATTCGCCGATGGAGGCTTCCCACTTTGCGTCGCCCTGAAGAGCAGGCAGTGAAGCACCGCGAATGACCGGGGCGTTGTCGCCGTTGAACTTGTACTTGTTGAGAAGCTCGCGAACTTCCATTTCCACGAGATCGAGCATCTCGGGATCGTCAACCGCGTCGCACTTGTTGAGGAACACGACGAGGTAGTTCAAACCGACCTGGCGAGCGAGCAGCACGTGTTCACGCGTTTGCGGCATCACGGAGTCGAGCGAGCTGACCACCAGGATCGCGCCGTCCATCTGCGCGGCGCCGGTGATCATGTTTTTGATGTAGTCGGCGTGGCCGGGGCAATCGACGTGCGCGTAGTGGCGCTTTTCCGATTCGTACTCCACGTGGGCAGCCGCAATCGTGACGGTCTTCGTCTCGTCGCGCACCGTGCCGCCTTTGGCGATATCAGCGTACGTGATCACCTTGGCGAGCTTCTTCTTCGACTGCACCTTCACGATCGCCGCCGTAAGCGTCGTCTTGCCGTGATCGATGTGCCCAATCGTCCCAACGTTTACGTGGGGCTTGGTTCGGTTGAATTTCTCCTTGGCCATCGGTGTCTCCTGAAGGTGAACTCGCAGTAACGGAAGAGGGTGTTCTCTTCTGATTCGTCCAACAAAAATCGCGCCTAAACGGCGCAAAACTACTGTTTTTTGAGCCCACCATCGGGATTGAACCGACGACCTCGTCCTTACCAAGGACGTGCTCTACCAACTGAGCTAGGTGGGCGCGAACCGGCCTGTGGAGCCGCTTCGTTTTTTTTGCGATTGCCGCCGGTGCCGAAGCACACGGAGGTTTCGCTGAGCGGGCGACCGGGTTCGAACCGGCGACGTTCAGCTTGGAAGGCTGACGCTCTACCAACTGAGCTACGCCCGCGTTTCTCGGGCAGCAAAAGAGCGGAAGACTCTCAGCCGCCGTTGAAGTTGATTGTCAATCGAGAAACGTTGTTTCTCGGTGGAGGGTGATGGATTCGAACCATCGAAGGCAGTGCCGGCAGATTTACAGTCTGCTCCCTTTGGCCGCTCGGGCAACCCTCCAAAGTTGTCCGCAAAAAACGATGTAACGTGTGAGTGCGATTTCTCTTCCTAATTGTTCTCTCTGGTAAAGATTTTCTCGCCGGCACCTTTGGAGTCGGTTTTCTCCACCGGTTCAAACGATCGAGCTGACGAGGGGACTTGAACCCCTAACCCCCTGCTTACAAGGCAGGTGCTCTACCGATTGAGCTACGCCAGCAGTTCAAGTACCCGGCACAACCGTGCTGCCTGGATCGAGGCCGAAACCGCGACAAAGGACGAGCGGGGGTCGCAAACGGGACGAGCCTTGTAGCCGCTAGCAAGAGGTATGTCAAGCGCTCATGCACGCAAGATATGGACCCGCGCCGTTCGGCCCAAAAACAGCCTTTTCCATTGGATCAAGGCTCCCCCGCGTTTAGCGCGTTTCATCACGCATCGCCGCGGCGCACGGTTGCGTACTTGAGTCGCAAGCTTGCGCTTTGGGCGTACTCACTGCGATGCTGCGCCGAGCCAGCATGGAGTGCGTAGCCTGCCATCACGAAAACGAAGACGGCGCCCGGTTCTGTCGCAAATGCGGCGCACCGCTTCCTCAAAAGGAAGAAAAAGATCCGTTGCTCGGAACGCTTGTCGGTGGGCGCTTCCACATTCTCAGCATCATCGGCGAAGGCGGCATGGGCCGTGTGTACGTCGCCGATCAGCAGATGGGCACCAAGAAGCGCAAGGTCGCCGTCAAAACGATCGTTGCTGAGTACGCAAAAGATCCGCAGGTGGTTGCGCGCTTCATGCGTGAGGGCGGCGTCGTCAGCGAACTTGAGCACCCCAACACAATCAAGTTTTACGACTTCGGAAAAACCGACGCCGGCGACCTTTACGTCGCCATGGAATTTCTCGACGGAAGCACGCTTGAAAGCCTCCTGGAAAAGGTACGCGTGCTCTCGCCTGAACGAGTCGATCGCATCATGGGCCAGGTGTGCGGCTCGCTCCAAGAAGCGCACGACAAGGGCGTTGTTCATCGCGATCTCAAGCCCGCAAACATCTTCCTTACCAAACGCGGCGCTGAAGAAGACGTCGTAAAAGTTCTCGATTTCGGCATCGCCAAAAGTGACGAAAAAGCCGCTGCGAAAGAGCAGAAACTCACGCAGGCCGGCATGGTTCTCGGAACGCCGCCGTACATGAGCCCCGAACAATTCAAAGGCGGCGATCTCGATGCGCGCAGCGACATCTATTCGCTCGGCGTGATCACGTACGAGAGTTTGTGTGGTCGCCTCCCCTTCCAAGCTGAAACTCCGTGGGAGTGGGCCACGCAACACATGACGGCCGCGCCCTCACCGTTTGAGTCCACGCAAGCCGGCGCGCAGGTTCCTCCGAACATGAAAATGGCCGTGATGCGAGCGCTCTCCAAAGATCGCAATCAGCGTCAACGTTCGGTCAAAGAATTTTTTGAAGAACTCACGCTCGGCACAGCGGGCCCGCGAATGTCCGTGCTCGGCGGCGGTCGACCCACAGGCGTCTCTTACCCAGAAGTTCCATCGCACGGCGGCACCGTCGCCATCCACGCAACGCCACAGCCCATGCAAGCAATGGGGGCGCCGCGATCCGGTCAAACGCAAGTGGGCGAGCCCATGTTTGCGCCGCCCAACGCTCCGGCCGGTCGCACCATGATGGACGCACCCATGGGTACACCTGCTCAAGCGCCCAACACCGGCGGAATGCAAGCGTACCCAACGCCGCAACCCATGCCCATGATGCAGGGCTCGCAGGGCGCACAAGCCGGCGGTAAAAGCAATACCGGCTTGATCATCGGTGTTGTCGGCGGCCTCGTTGCGCTGGGTGCAATCATCGGCGTTGTGCTCATGAAGTCTGGAAACGGCAGCGGTGACAGCGGTGAAATCATCCCCGTCCCCACCGGATCCACCACCGCCGCCCAAACCGATCCGGCGTCGTCGAGCACAACAACAACGCCGGATGTACCCACCACCGGATCCACCGCTCCCACCACCAAGCCGCCCAGCACCGCTGCAACCGGAACCGGAACGGGCACGGGCACGGGTACATCCACAGGCGCTGTCGATCCTCAAAAAGACGCGGCGTGCACCACGGCAATAGGCCTCGCTCAACCAGGCAACGTTCCCCTCGCCGTAAAGGCGTTTCGCAACTGCGACGGCCCAAAAAAGTCAACCGCCGCCGCACGCATCGGATCTGCGGCCATGCAGTCCGCAAGTCAGCGTGGATGTGCCGCCGTTCCCGATGCCAAAGCCGCCGCGTCCATTGGACAAGGCGGCGCCGCGGCCAAGTTGCGCGACAAAAAGTGCAAAGGCATCTAGACCTGCGTAGACGCAACAGCGGCCACACGCGTTTCACACACCGTCGCGCCGAACAGTTGCGTACACATCAGCCGCTGTTGCGTACACATTAGGCGCCTTACGCCAATCACAAACTGTGATGAGCATGCGTACACCACAGCGCGGGGGCGTTGCGGGGGCGGAGCCCCTGCCCCCAAAAATGCCCTCCCCGGTCGGCGCTCGCGCTTCGCGAACTCGCGCCGCCCCGCCCCTCCCAAATCGCTCGCTTCGCCGCGTGTACACAAAAGCGTACACATTCAAAACGGCGCAAACCCTTTCATGCGTACACGTCGGCTCGCTCGCTCAGGGTGGGGCGCAGCCTCGGTCAAATTGACGCACTGCGCTCAGGTCCGTCGCAGCCCGCTTGACGAGGTTTCGAAACCGGTGCTACTACCTCTAGCTGCGAAGGATGTGCGCGCCCGTTTTTGAGCCCAATACCGGATCTGCCGGGGCCGCATCCACTGCAAGCGCAGCGCAGGACGCAGCGCAACCTCCATCGCGATCGCGCTCCAGGCACGAAAACGCGCGTGTTTTGTCACGTGCGGCCCAAACGCGCCTCGCGCTGTGGAGGCGGCATTTGCCGGGGGCATCGCCCTTTGCATCTTTCGTCGGGTCTACCCCGCGAAAGTGTCGCCAAACCTCTTTTGGCGGCCTGCTTCCTTTATGGACCGAGGGGGGGGAGGTGTTTTCCTCGAATGGGTAGAAAGGTTTCGGTGAGCCCGCGGATGACCTGGTCGGAAGTTTGTTGTTCCGATCGTTTCCGGGGCCGATGGGTGGCACTCGACAACGTTCGCTATGCGGCCGGCAGTTCTGCGCCCGCAGAAGCGGAGGTGATTGATGCCGATGAAGATCTCGCTGCCTTGTGCAGCAGAATGCGCGCGGCCGATCAAACGTCGTGCGCCATTCTTTTTTGCGACGATCCGGTCCCGCCGACGAGTGTGCGGCGGCCGCTCAGCAAGTTGTGGCGGCGCGTGGTCCAGCATTGAGGCACGTCGCCAACGCGTTTCGAGGCTCAGTCCTTCCCCACAAAATCCATTTTCCGCACGGAGCACGCTTCGCGGGCGAATTCCCCGGTTCACACGCGCCATCGTCGCCGCCGTGAATGTCGCCGCAGATCGTACCGAGCAGCCCGGGCTCGAATCCGAGTTAGGCTTTTGGCATGGCGTCGGACGCTGAAACGGCCACCACTTCGAGCTTTCTTCGCAAGCTCGACCTGCTGGTTCGCGCTCGCTATCCGCTGCTTTACCTCGTTTCGTGTGAAGAGCAGCGTGCCGAAGAAATGCTCCAAAACCTCGCTCGCGGCAGGTCGAAAGAGCTTCTGACGTGGTCGATCACTCGGGGTTTACGAAAGGTGAGCGGCGGGCGGGCGCCCGTTCTCATCGAAGGTACACAAGCGCCTAAAGCCGCCCTCGCCGCGGTGGCCGCCCTCGCAAATCCGTCGCTCGTTGTGCTCAAAGATCTGCACGCATTTCTGGACGACGCTGAAGTTGTTCGCTGGCTTCGCGAGCTTTCGCACACGCTCAAACAAACACAAACAACCGTCATTTTGCTCTCGCCGCAGCTTCGTTTGCCGCCGGATCTCGAAAAAGAAGTCACCGTTGTCGACGTTCCGTTGCCCGGTTTCGATGACCTACGTGTACTCCTGCGCGACATCGTTACCTTGGTTCAACAGAGCGGGCGAGCCACGGTGGATCTCGAACGAACACGCGCCGAAGAGCTGATCCGCGCCGCGCAAGGCCTCACGCTCAACGAGGCCGAAAATGTGTTCGCCCGCGCGATCGCCGACGACGGGCGACTCGACGCTTCGGACATCGCCATGGTGCTCGAAGAAAAGCAGCAGATCGTGCGAAAGAGCGGCTTGCTTGAGTACTTTCCGCCGTCGACCGGGCTCGATCACATGGGCGGCTTGGAGCTGCTTAAAGAATGGCTCGTGCGCAGAAAAGCTGCATTCAGCGATGCGGCAAGGGCTTTTGGGCTTCCAGAGCCAAAGGGCATATTGCTGCTCGGCGTGCAGGGTTGCGGCAAGAGCCTCACAGCCAAATGTGTTGCCGCAGAATGGCAGCTTCCGTTGTTGCGGCTTGATGTGGGGCGCATTTTTTCGAGCTTCATGGGCTCGTCAGAACAAAACTTGAGACGCGCCATTGCCGTTGCAGAAAGCCTTGCGCCCGCGGTTTTGTGGATTGACGAGGTTGAAAAAGGCTTGTCGGGGATCGCGTCCTCGGGCGCTTCCGACGCCGGCGTTACGGCTCGCGTATTCGGGAATTTGCTCACGTGGCTTCAAGAAAAAACGGCGCCCGTGTTCGTGGTCGCCACGGCCAATCGCATCGATCTGTTGCCGCCCGAGATGATCCGCAAAGGGCGTTTCGATGAGATCTTTTTTGTGGATCTGCCTTCAGAACCGGAGCGCGCGGAGATCTTTCGTATTCACCTGCAAGGGAAGAAACGCGATCCCGAAAACTTCGATATCGACGCTTTGGCAATGCTCACAAAAGGCTTCAGCGGAGCCGAAATTGAGCAGGTGATTGTCGCGGCGCTCTACGACGCTTTCAACGACGGGGTCGACGTCGCGCAGGCACATATCGAGTCTGCGGTGCAGAGCGCGGTGCCCTTGTCGCGAACCATGCCCGACGAGATCGAACGACTGCGATCGTGGGCCGCGACACGAACGAGGCCCGCGAGCGTTCCGGTGCTTTACGAAAACGTGGCAATGCCCGAAGAAATCGGTGAAGCGCCGTGACAAAGCACGCGCGGTTTCTCCAGATTGAATCGGGCGAAACGCATGGGCCCAGTTCCAAAGATCATGCCGATCGCGGTCGGATCGCGGCGGTTCTTAACGCCGCCCCGCCCCCACAAGACTCGCTTGAATTGGCGCCGGAGCAACCCGCAGGCAGTGGAGAGCCGGTTGCGTGGCCCGATCGCGTTCAGACGCTCGGCATGCCCGACAGCGAGGTGAATCTCAAAGAAGCACCGATCGAACTCGACTCTTCGGAAGGGCAGCCGTTTGTTCAATGCGTACACTGCGGCGCCGACAGCGCTCCAAGCGCCGTCACATGTGTACACTGCGCGCAAGAACTCGATACGCCCGCACAACGCCGACACAACGAACTTGTGTGGGCCAAACGGCAGGAAGAACGACGCACGGAGCGCGAGGCGCTCGCGCAATTGGCTGAAGCGCGACGCGTTCAGGCGGAGGCGGCCAGATCTCTTTATCAAAGCGAATCGTCGCTTCCGCCTGAACTGGTCGACGCACCGAACACCACCGGGCCTCTCCTCCTGCCGATTGTTCGGCTGGTGCCCGGTGAGCAGGGTCAATGGATTGTGGGGGCGCTTGTTTTTTTGGTGCCCACCGTGATCATCATTTTCGGAGGCTCCATTGGCTCGTGGATAGGCCGCGTTCTCCTCTTTTTTGCGATGCTGACGTTGCTGCCGCAAAAGCCGTTTCGTGGGCTGATGGATGCGATTGGGCGGCGGCGATCGCTCAAATGAGGTTCGTTCGGGGGGGTGACGACGCGCGGCTCGTTCGCTACATCCCACGTTCATGACCTTTTCGATCGCGAACCTCATTCACCGCCGTACCGTCTCGCTGTTGATTCCAGCTCTTCTTGTGGCCGGCCTTTCCGCCTGCGGTGCCACAAGGCGGCCCGACGGAGGCGAAGGGCTCCTCGCTGTGGGCGCCGCCGCGCCGGCCCTGAGCGCGGTGGACCAACATGGCAAAACCCACGCGCTCGCCGACGAAAAAGGTCACCCGGTGATTGTGTACTTTTATCCAAAAGACAACACGCCGGGCTGCACCAAAGAGGCGTGTGCCTTTCGTGACGCGTGGGACAAATTCACGGCGGCCAATGTGCAGGTTTTCGGTGTCTCCACCGACGACGAAAAATCGCACGAAGCATTTGCCAAGGAGCAAAAGCTGCCCTTCCCCATTCTGGCCGATCCCGACAAAAAGTGGCTTCAGGCGTTCGGCGTCCCCGAGCGGCTTGGAATGGCGTCGCGCGTCAGCTTTCTCATCGACGCTTCGGGCAAAATCGCAAAGGTGTACCCCAACGTCGATCCGGGAATTCACGCCGATGAAGTTTTGAAGGACGCCACTGCCGCCAAATAAGCTTCGACCGGGCACCGACGAGCCACGCGCGCCACAAAGTGAATGCGTACACAACGCTTCAATGCGCGCCCAATAAATGTTTTGAATGAAGGATTTGCGGAAGGAAGGGCGAAACGCGGGTTATTCGCCTTTTTCGCCCACGAGGAGGTACGTGCGCTCGGTGACAAGTGTACACGTTCCTTTGGAGATGCCCGACTTGAGAGCCGCCTCGTAACAAGCCGTTCCGGGCGTGGCTTCAACCTCGGTGTACGCAGACTCGGAGACTTTTTCGGCAACTTGTTCGCGGTCGGCGCGGGGCGTTTCGGCAAATCCGAGAGCGTTGCCGCGGCTCGCGTGACCTTCAGACTCTTCACGAACGGCCGCAAAATCTTGGTTGGTTGGCGATTGGGTGGCGGCCCGAGTCGGCGAAACCCCGAAGGGTTGGTCGTATGCGAGCGCTTCGGAGTAGTCGAGTTGAGCGGATTGCGCTGGGGCTTGAGTTCGGTACGTGCAGGCGCTGGAGAGGAGGCCGAGAGCGAGGGCAACAAGTCCGAACAAGCGCATATAGCCATGGACGGCGGCCCGCCGAAGATCATGCAACGAGCAACGAAATGATCGCGAGCAACGCCCCGACGAGACACGAGGTCGGCTACGGATCGAGCGGGTCAAACGCGGGGCGATCCACGTTCGGCGAGGGCAAAAACTCGATGCGCCCATCACCGACGGCGCGAAGCTCGCGTCGTCGAACGCGCCGTCGGGCATTACAAAACCTCGGGCGATTCGGGTGGGGCGCCGGCCATTTCCATAAACATTTGCTGATAGTTTTGAAAATGTCCGGGCCCAACGCGCTGGGCGAAAAATGCTTCGGCAAGTTTGAGCGGGGGTGCGAGCGCCGCGAGACCTTGCGCCATTCCTTCGAGAAACATGCGGGCGCCTCCTTCAATCATGGTGCGTTGGTCAGGCGTCAGGTTTCTCGGATCGGCACCGGGCACAAACCAATCGGCAAGCATTTCCATTTGCGACGAGTGACACAGGAGCGATTTGACCTTGGTATCAAAGGTTTTTTCGATATCGACAACGCGGTTTGGCTTGTGCTCCGTGGGCATCATGAACCACACCTCCGACGGTTGAACGGCGCTCAAACCTTGGGCCCCGTGTTCGGGATAGAGAAGCGGAAAACATGAAAAACACGCGGCTTCCGCGGCCATTTTTCCAACTTCAATGTGGTCGGGATGAATCTCGTAGCGCTTCCACGGATCGAAAGTGAGGACGCGATCGACCTTCAACTTTCGAAAGTGGTACACAAGCCGCTCCTTCAACTTCTGGGCGTTTTCACGAACAAAACCGTCGGGCAGACCCAGGCAGATTGGAGGCTCACCGCCGATCACTTCAAGCGCGCGGGCGAGTTCTTGCGTGCGTTGCCTGCCAAGCGCCGCGCTGTCGGCACCCGCGTCTTTGGAGCCCAAGTCGCCGTTGGTCGCGCAGATCGCGTAGATCTTGTGGCCCGCCTGTGCCCACTTAATAAGCGAACCCGCGGCGAAAAACTCACCGTCGTCGGGGTGTGCGTACACAGCGGCTATCGTGAGAGCGCTTTTCATTGCGCATTGAATGTTACCAGCCCAATCTGCCACGTGAACGTTTTCACCACGGAATGTAGGCTGGTCGCTTCGTGACTCTCGCCGCCCGTCTTATTGTCGCGTTTGGCATTGTCGCTGTGCTGGCCACGGCGCTCGTTGGTATCTCGCTGCGTGAAGCGTCGCGCGACATTATCGAGCGCGACTTCGGCGATCGAATTGATGCCGCGGCGAGCGGTGTACAAAAAGAACTGTCGTGGGAAGCGTCGTCACTTCGCGATCTGCTCGCGCCTCTTTGCGAACACGACACATTCGTCGACAAAGCTCATCTGGATCTCGATCGCGCGCACGGCGATGCAAACGCACTGGAGCCGTCGAGCAAAATTGCGATCCGTCACTTCGTGCCCGATCAAGCGCGCGCTTTGCGGCTCGATGAGCTTTCGCTCGTGACGGGCGGCGGAGTGATCCTCGGTGCCGAAGACGTGGTGCGCATTGGAACGAAAGACGGTCGACTGGCGGCGCTCATCAAGAACAAGCCGGGCTCACCGCGTTTCAAAACCGATGCCGCGGGGATCGCTTCGCTCGAAGTGCATTGTTCGCGATCCAGCAACGGCGTCACGATAGGGCTCGTCGGTGCACGAAAGATCGCAACGATGTTGGAGCGCGTGGGCGCTGCGTACGGTGTGTCGCTTTCTGCGGCGAAGGCCGGCTCGGAGGCCCCTCGGGCGGACCCTGAATACGTGGTTCGCACCATCGAAATGCGCGACGTTGACGGGCTCAATGTGTACGCAGAGGTGCCTCGCGATCGGCTGAAAAATGCGCTGATGCGGCTCGATCGCGCGATTTGGGTTACGGGCGCCGTGGCGGTTGTGTTGGCGCTCGTTGTTGCGGTGTTGCTCGCGCGGAGCCTTTCGCAACCGCTTGCCGCTCTCGCAAAGGAAACGCGCGAGATCGTGGCCGGTGCACCTCGTCGCGTGGAGGGGCGCGGCGGGCGTGAGATCGCGCAGCTCGCCGATGCGTTCAATCGTTCGATCGAAGAGCTGGTGCTCATGCGTCAGCGGCTTTCTGTTTCGGAACGTATTGCCGCTCAGCGCGAAGTGGCGCGGCAGATCGCGCACGAAATCAAAAATCCTCTCGCTCCTATTCGCGCCGCGATGGAGACCTTGCGCCGTTTGCGAGCGCGCGACGATCCGGCGTTTGACGAATATTTTGAAGAAGCGACCGGCACGGTTCTCGAAGAGGTGCACCGCATCTCAAACATCGTGACCGAGTTCACCAAGTTCGCTCGCTTGCCCGCGCCCAATCCCGAGCCTGTCGATCTGGTGAACGTGGCCAAGGGTGTTGTCACACTTCACGCGCGGAGTGCGGATGCAACCGGACCTTCCAATGCCACACGCGTTGAATTGGTGAGTGAGCCGGGCCTACCGCTCGTTGTCGCGGACAAAGATCAGATTGTGCAGGTGCTCACCAATCTCGTTCAAAACGGGCTCGATGCGGCCTCGGCGGCACGTCCCGATCCGCGCGTTGTTGTAACGATCGGTCCGCTTGAAAAGGAGCGCATTCGCATTGTCGTGCGCGACAACGGGCCCGGCGTTTCCGATGACATGTTGCCGCGTCTTTTTACGCCGTACGCAACCACGAAAGCGAAAGGCACCGGGCTCGGCCTCGCGATCGTGCAGCGAATTGTGTTTGAGCACGGCGGCGACATTTCGTACCGAAAGCCCACCAAAGGAGGAGCGGTGTTTGAGATTTGGCTGCCGCTCGGCGGCCCGCCGATGCCTCCCAAACCGGTGGCGCTGCCCGAAAAGGCCGACGCCTGAACAATGTGTACACGCAACTTGTGAGTACACATTCCAGCGGCAGAGGAGCGCGGGAATGTCACCCGCGGAATGTGTACACCCTATCAGTTGGGGAGGAAGTTGCTGATCGACCAGGCGATTTGCTCCTCGTGTTTTTCAACGAGGTCTTTGCTGCCGCCGGCTTCGAGCAAAAAGACGTGATCGTCGTTCACGAACACGGTCAGGTAATAAAGGTGCGGGACGCCGCTTTCATCGTGACCAAAACGTAACGTTTTGCCCACATTTCCGGCGCGATCTTTGGCCTCTTTGGTTCCGAGCAATGCGTACCCAGACGTGTCGCGCATTCTGTTCTCGATCACTTTTACCCAAAAATCGAGTTCACCTTTCGGCTCGTTTTTGAACGCACGGACGCCCAACACCATCCCGTCGGCGGTTGTCGCGCGATATTCGTCGTCTGCGTATTTGTCGCCGAGATCCACAAAGCCGGTGGGCGTAGCCGCCTTGAATGGGCGCCCACACCCGGCGAGAGCGAAGACCATTAAAACTGCGGCGAAAAGGCTCGTTTTCATCACTTTCTCCGTTCGCTCACAGACTCAAAAGGCGACCCAATCCGAGCTGATTGAGCCAGTCGACCGGAATGCGCACCGACGGTTTCACGGTGTCGCTTTGCTTCGCTTGAAAGGTCACCGTGATCGTTGAAAACGAAACGCGATCTCTCAGGTACTTGAGCTTTCCTTCGAGCGTTTCGATCTCGGTGCCAACGCGCGTCAGCTCTTTTTCAATGGCGAGCGACTCTTCCACTTTTGTCGCTTTTTCAAGGAGCTGCTGCAATCGGTCACGAACGGCGCGCGCGTTTTTCAAGCGCACTTCCATGTCCATGTATTGCTCGGTCACGTCTTCGGCACTGACATTGCGATGGAGTACATCGCCGAGCTTTTCAATTCGCTTCATCATGTCGTCGAACTTGGCCGCCGGAACGCGCACAACAATTTGATGATCATCGCGGCGAGCCAAAAAACCGCCCGCCTCGCGTGTCATTGTCTCCACCTGTTTCGACGCTTCAGCCACTTGAAACACGGCCAAATTCATCGACGCTGTGTACACAAGCATCGGGGGTCGCTGAGTGTCCGTCGACGCTTGTGTACTCCCCGTGCCGGCTTGAGCATTGGGGGCGGGGGGAGACATGGGTGAACCGCTTGCCGCAGCCGTCGAAGTGGGGACCGCCATTCCCATGGCGAGACCGTCGGTCATGTACTCCTCGGCCAGTCCCGAGCCCGGCATTGCTTCAGTCGCCGCGTAGCGCCCATCTGCCATTGGCGGCGCCTCGGGCATTTTTGCGGATGCGCACCCCAACACGGCGAGCGTCCAAACCGCCCACGTGACCCACAAGATCCATCGCGACATAAAAACGCCTCCACGCGGCCGACGTGCCAAGTGCTTTGCGTGCCGGTCAAACGCTTTCGTTATGGCGCAACTTACATGCCGCTCTCATGCTTTTCCAACGTGATCCATCGTGCCCGAAGGCTGCGCCCAAACGCGCAGCACATTCGCCGTCGCGGCGTTTGTCCCTGAGCGCCCACTTCCGGTAGGCTGCCAATCATTCCCGTGGCAGGCGAAAACAAGCTCCGCTCCACGATTGTGTACGCATTCGCGGCCACCACTCCCGCGCCCCCGCGGGACACACCGCAGAGCCGCCAAGAGAGCGCCCCTGACATTGAGGTTGAAGAGCGCCTCAGCATGACGCCGATCGGCGACGGACCGAACGAGGTCTCGCGAACGTTCGCGTCCATCCCGCCGCCTCCAGCCGCGCTGTTGCCCGAAGAAGGCGACATCGTCGGCGGCCTTTACGAACTCATTCGCAAACTCGGTGAAGGTACATTTGGCCGTGTGTACGTCGCGCGTCGCGTAGACGTTCCAGAGCACCAAGTTGCGCTCAAGATCATGCCGCGATCGCTCTACGTGGGTCGCAACGTCGAGCGCGAGCTGGTGATGCTCGCCACCGTGGGTCACCCGCACGTTGTGCAGCTCAAAGATCACGGCACAACCGAAGAATACGTGTGGCTCACCATGCCTGTTTACGAGGGCGAAACGCTCTTCGACAGGCTCCAGCGCGGACCGCTTTCACTGCGAGAGGCGTACGACATTTTTCGCCCGATCGCGTACGGACTTGAAGCGCTTCACGATGCCGGCCTGCGGCACCAAGACATCAAACCTGACAACATTTACCTCGCGGTTTTTGGTCGGCGCATTCACCCCGTGTTGCTTGACCTCGGTGTCGCGGCCGAAAAAGACGCAACGTTCGTAGCGGGCACCGCACTCTACGCTTCGCCCGAACAGATTTTTGCGCTCGACGCGAGCCCAAACAAGCCGCCGCTCACCGAGAAAATGGACACGTACAGTCTCGGGACAACGCTGCTCATCTCCCTTGTGGGGCCCGAACATTTTCCCGGTGAATCGGCAACGCAACCTGCTGAACTTGCGGTAGCGCACGCAACGCGCGCAACCAACCCGCTCGCCAAAGCCGCGCTCCCCGATCTCCGCGGTGAAGCGCGACGCGCGCTCGGCGACATGTTCATGAAGTGGCTCGCGCTTGAGCCGAAAGATCGCCCGTCCATGCGTGAAATGGCCGAGCAGCTTGACGTGTTGCTTGAAAAAGAGCGCGAAGAAAAACGCCTCGAAAACCTCGCAAAAGAGCGCCAAAAAACGGCCCTTCTTCGGTTTCGAATTGCGGTGGGCGCGCTGCTCTTAATCGCGGCGGCAGCGGCCATTTATGTGTTTAACAAACGCGAAACGTTGCGCCTCGCAAACGAACTTGAGCAGGCAAAGAGTGAGGGCGCCGCTTCGTTCGACAAGCTCGACACGTGTGTTGCCTCCCACAAAGTGGCAAAGGCCGAGGCACTCGCCTGCAAAGCGCAGCGCGATAAAGCGCAGGCCGAGTTTGAACAGGCCATTGACGACATCTCCAAGAAGAGCGTGGGCAACGACAAGCTCCGCGACCTTCAAGTGATGGTGGGAACCTTCTCCGGCAAACTCAAAGCCTGCGAAGACGCATCCACCGCGGCACAGCAAAAATGCACAGAAGACACAGCTCGTATTCTAGCCATGGCCGAAAAAGAAAAAAACGAATTGGCCGCGGCCCGAGACGAGCAAAAGGCCCTTGCAGAAGCGCGTGAAAAAGAAATAGCGGCGCTCAAAGCCGAGCGCGACAGTTGCAATACCGATCGAACGGCCTGCAACGACGCCAAAAATCAATGCATTGATCAAAAAGCCCAAATCTTGATCGCGTGCTCGGGCGCCACCGCAAAACCCGCTACCGGTCCGGCGCCCACAACACCTTCCACGGCAACCGCACCGAGCACGGCAACCACTTCAGCCACGGGAAATACCGCTCCGGCGCCAACTCCAACTCAAGCGCCCACCCCGACGCCCACGCCGGCTCCCACCCCTCAGCCCAATCCAACCCCTGCTCCCGCGCCAACGTGACACCGTTACAACCGCAGCGCCTTGAGCAATGGCTCCCCACGGCGTACGCTTCAACACCGTGGAACGCCCTTCTCGCCGCGATTTTTTAAAGCGCATAGGCCTCACGGCCGGCGCGCTCGGCGGCGCAACGCTCCTTGGAATTTCGCGTTGGGACAAGGGTACACAAGAAGTTCAAGGCCCGCGTTCGGAGCGAGTTTCACGCGATTATCGTGTAGCCGACACAACCGCTGCCGATCGGGTTGACTTCGCGGTGGCGTCAAACACTCCCAATCAAGCGACACTGGTTCAAAATGCCATTCTTGCTCTCGGCGGAATGTCTCGCTTCATTGCAAAAAACGACGTTGTAGTCATAAAGCCCAATATCGGATGGGATCGAACACCCCTTCAAGCCGCCAATACAAATCCCATTGTTGTGGCTGAAGTGGTGCGGCTTGTGTTGGATGCGGGCGCCAAACGCGTCATTGTCACCGACGCTTCATGCAATGAGCCCAATCGTTGTTTTACGCGCTCCGGTATATGGAAGGCCGCACACGACGCCGGCGCTGAGGTGGTATTGCCCGCACCGCAGCTCTTTCGAAACATGCGTCTAAAGGGCGAGTTATTGGACGAATGGCCGGTTTTGCGCACCCTTGTTGAAGCCGACAAACTCATTAACGTGCCCATTGCCAAACATCACAATTTGTCGCGCTACACCGGTGCCATGAAAAATTGGTATGGCTCCCTCGGCGGCCGGCGCAATCGATTGCATCAAAAGATTGATTTATCCATTGCCGATCTCGCAACGTTTCTACAACCCACCCTCACAGTGATTGATGCCACACGCGTTTTATTGCGCAATGGGCCGCAGGGTGGCAACGTCGACGACGCGGCCGACAAACACACAATTGTCGCTTCCATTGACCAAGTTGCGGCCGACGCATTCGCTTGTGAACTCATTGGTCAATCGCCGACGGAAGTGCCTTATCTCGCCTTGGGCGAATCGCGCGGCCTCGGCACTGTGCATTGGAAAAACCTTCGCCATAAAGAGGTATAAGCGTGACGGCGCTTGCCTCGCAGGTATCCAAACGCCTTTTTCACGAAGTGCGCGTGCGCCTTTTTCCAAAACGAGCGGGCTCGGGCATAGAACCGCGCGTTTCAATACAAGTGCTTGTGTGGATAAGGCGCCTTGTTCAAGCCGGGAGCCTTATCCTCTTCATTTGGTTTTTATTGCGAACCGGCTTTTCAGGCACATTCACCGCCGACACCGAGCGTGTTCGGGTAGGTCTGCCGGTCGAGGGATTTTTAATGGCCGACCCATTTGTGGCGGCCATGACATTGTTATCCACGCGCACCGTCTACCGCGGACTTTTGTGGTCGTTGGCAACCCTCGCCGTCACCATGGTCTTCGGTCGCGTGTTTTGCGGCTGGATATGCCCTTTTGGAACGCTTCACCACTTTACCGCTTGGCTTTTCCCATCGCGTTATGGAAAAGGTGAAAAGCGTGTCAATTCCAATAAAACCCACCCCGCCCGCCAACGCGTTAAATATTATCTTCTCTATGCGTTTTTGGCCGCTTCGCTTGCCGGAAGTGCAATCGGCGGAATGTTTGATCCAATCTGCATTGCCGTTCGTTCCATTGGTCTTTCTGTATTGCCCGTAGCCCATTATATGACGCGCGCCGCGGGTGATGCGGCCGCGCTCACCAATAACGCAACAGTCAATGCCGGAGCCGATGCCGCACAGGCCGCGGTGCAAAGCGCACTTCTTCAAAACAAGCCTTTTTATTATCATCATACGTGGTTCATCGGCATTCTCTTCATTGCCGTATTGTTCATGAACCGCGTTATTCCACGGTTTTGGTGCCGCGTGTTATGCCCACTCGGCGCGTTTTTGGGCACGTTCTCAAGGTTTGCATTGTTCGGCATGGAAAAAGACCACGCCAAATGCACCGATTGCAACTTGTGCCTTGTGCATTGCCAAGGGGCCGACTCACCGCAGGGCGGAGTGAAGTGGCGCCAGGATGAATGTCACGTATGCCTTAATTGTGAAAACGCCTGCCCTGAAGACGTTATCAAGTTTCGATTTCTACCCAATCGCAAAAGCGCCGTCACCGTTCCAGATGTTGGCCGTCGCACTGCCATTGCCTCGGCTGCGGCCGGCGCAGCGCTCATTCCCGCGGCCCGCGTCGCCGATGTCATTGATACAAACTATAACCCGTTTGTGATAAGGCCCCCAGGCGCCGTTGTTGAAAAAGAGTTTTTAGAAAAGTGCATTCGATGTGCAGAATGCATGAAAGTGTGCCCCAACAACGCTCTTCATCCCGCTTTTTTTGAAGCCGGGATTGAAGGGATGTGGACTCCCATACTCATTCCCCGCATTGGATATTGTGAGCCTTCATGTGTACTCTGCGGTGATGTCTGCCCAACCGGCGCCATTCAAAAAATAACCGAAGAGCAAAAGCTTGGTATTGGCCAAAAGCCCATTTCAATTGGCACCGCCGCTTATGATCAAGGCCGCTGTTTGCCGTGGGCAATGGCCACGCCGTGTGTTGTATGTGAAGAGTTTTGTCCAACCTCGCCCAAAGCCATTTGGGTAGAAGAAGTCACTGTCGAAAAACGCTCCCCGGAAGCCGATCCAAGCGGCGCGCCACCAAAACGCGTACACCTCACAGTGCAGCGCCCCCACGTTGATCCTTCCCTTTGTATCGGCTGCGGCGCTTGCGAAAAGGTGTGTCCCGTTCAAGACAAGCCCGCTGTATACGTTACAAATATCGGAGAAAGCCGCTCCAAAACCAACGTGATCCTGCTCGACGGCCAAGATTATAACAAAGGCCATTCAACCTGAGGGTAAACTTCAGCGCCTCGCAATGACTTGCGACGTCTCACGGTTGATGTGTACCCATAGCAGCCGAAGAAACAGAAACCTCCGTGTCCCTCACGCTGCGCGGGAATTTTAATACGGCGACACTTCGCGATCAATCGCGGCTTCAAACACCGACTCTCCGCGGCGCCAGCGCTCACCACAATGCTCATCGCCGAGCGCTATTTGCAATGCCGCGTGCAACTCCAATGGACGCGTATCAAGCTTGCGATCAATCGCGGCGCCAATTAACCCACCCAACACGGCGAGCGCCACTTCATTGCTTTGCGGGTGCATTTCAGGCGGCATGTCGGCTGTGTGTTCAATAAAGTGAGCGTCGCACCCCGCTTTATCAATGGAGTTCCATCCCGCGCAGATAATCGGCCGCACCTCGTGAACAAGACAGCCGCCGTCTGAGTCGAGAAGCGGACAGGCAATTGCTTTTTGAATACGCTCCTTCCGCGTTAACCCGTGCGACCGCGCACGGGCATCCTCCACGCTTTTTATAAGCGCATTCAACTCGGCGGCGCTCAGCTTCTTTTTGATGTACTCCGCAATACGAACGGCTTCGGCCGGTGAAACAAGCACCTTTGCCACACAACACGCCGAACACCCTTTTTTGCAGGCAATTGGCCTAATCGGCGGCTCGCGCTCACGCGCCACTGCCATTAACTCCTCGGCGCGCGCGAGCGCCGTTGCCGCCGCATCTGACACCGCCGACAGGTCACCGCGCGCAAGAGTTAATCGCAACACAACGCGTTCACCCGCGGCAATCCCCTCAAGAACCGCGGGTGAATAACGCGTTTTTACAGTATTGGGCACGCGCCGCTAATTTCCGGCAACGCAGCCGAGCCGCGTGAAAAACACCTGCTGCTGCGCGGGAGTTGTTTGCAGATCATAATCTTGGAACAACACCCCAACTTCACCCTCGGGACCAAACGCGGCAATGGGGCCTGTGGAGTCTTTGGACTTAAACGTAATGCGTTGTTCTCCCGTCATTGGGTTGAGCAACGCATCTACCATGCGCGCATACAACTCGTATCCGTCATTGCCATCGCGATTGTCTTGATACACCGCCAGCACGCGATTTCCGTAACCGCGAAGGTTTGGAAAACGCGACCGAGCGGTTCCGGGTGAACTGATGGCTTTCGGCGTCACCGACACAGCGCCGTTTTCTTCGACAACCGCCGCATAGATCGCCTTTGGATCGGCCGATTCATCATGCCAGGCAACCACGTAATTGGTTTGATTCCACACAACGTATTGCCCACGCGCATTGGTATTGCCGTCGGTGAGCGATATCGGCTCGGGCATAATCGGCTGCAAATCGGGGGTGAATGTTTGAAACTGAATCCAGCGATAGTTGGTATCGCCGATGCCCCACGTTAAACCAACACTTGTTTCACCCACGGCAATCCAAGGCGCTTCGTTTCCAAACCCCTGAATGTCCTGAGTGAGAGCAACGTTGTCGCCAATTGGAACACCGTTTACGTCAACCCGCTGTGCGTACACATTGTAAAAGCCCGGTTCATCCCGCTCGTCTTGCCAAGCCACAATAAACTCGGTGCCGTTCCACCCAATGGATGGGTAGAGTGAAAATCCAAAAGCCGATGTCAGGCGAACATCGGGAATGGCCTTTTCACCCTTGTCATTCAGCAGGGTAAAAAAGATCTCGTAGTTTTCAAAACGTCTATCTTGCCAGACAGCACCGTATCGATCGCCGATCCAGATAAGCTGTCCACCATACGAGTCGGCATCCAACTCTGTGAGCATTGTATCGCCGGGCGGGAGTTTGTTGCCGGCCGCCGTAAGCGGTGCGGTGAAAATGCGTTTGCCTTGGCCCGAGGTGTATTCTGCCACGTACGACTCACCGCTCCAGGCGAGCCCCGCCGGATCGGCATAGTCAAACTCGGTTGTTGAAACACGCACCGGCTCAAGCCCCTGCGCAACAAACGTGGCATTGTCGTCGATAATGTCATTGCAGTCGTTATCAACGCCGTCGCACACTTCAATGCCGCCGGGGTGCGCCGCTTCGTTTGTGTCGTCGCAATCGTCCCCGCACGACCCTTCTGTTCCAGCCTTTTTGCCGAGCAACGGACCGCGATAACCGTCGCCGTCCAAGTCGTACGTGGCCAGTTCATAAGAACAGATCCCCGTGAATGAATCACAGGCATCTTTGGTGCAAGGATCGTTGTCGTCGCAATCAATCGGGTCAAGCTCTACGCAATGACCCCCCGGATCTGCGCCCTCCTTTACGGGCGGTATGTCCAGATCGCATATCACCGGTATACAGGCATCACCCGAACCCGCGCAGTCTTCGTCGCGATAACATTCAGGCTCCGTGGGCGCTGGAGGACCGGAGTTGAGCCCACTTTTGGCGCCGCACGCCGGCATTGAAGTGAAACCGCAAAGAGCCGCCAACAGCGCCGCTCCGCGAACAAGCTTGTTTGTTTTCAGAAACATCCGCCGTACCCCTCTACGTCAATTGCTTCACAAGTGAGCCCATCGGGACAGCCACTTTCACCGCTCAATGGGCAAAGCTGAACACATTGAGTGCCAAACCCGGTAATCACGCAAACGAGCCCGGCAGCGCATTGCCCCGCACCACCACACGCATCGCCCTGGCCTTGAGATCCCGCCGGAGAACAATACGTTCCGTACAACTCCTGTTCACAAGGCTCATCAGGGTATTGAACGAAAATATAACAACCGTCGCCGGGCGGACAGTCGCCATTGCCTTGATTAAACGCGTCACACTCTTCTTGAGGTTCGGGGGGGGATGCGTCGGGACAACCCGGATCGCTGTAATCGGGCAGTGCGTCTTTGGCATCAATCCCGGCATCACCCGCGGCGCCGGTGCTCGACGATGAGGTGTTATTGCCACCCGCACCTCCACCCCCTTCACCCGGTTTAATTTCAATCACTGTGTTGCCGCAGCCGCTCACCGCGGTAAAGACCGCGGCGTTCAGCCCAAGGGCAAACCCCAAGATCAAGAATAAGCGACGCATAGGTTTCTCATCCTAGCCTTGCAACAACCGGTCGCCACAACAAAGAAGATCGTTTGGGCGACCGGTTCAACCGTTCATCCAAAGGGCGACTGCGCCTATTTTCCAGACGGAGCCGCCGTTGGCGCCACACTGGGCGCCGCCGTTGGCGCCGCGGTCGCAGCGGCCGTTGGACCTGCGGAAGCCGATGCCCCGGCACTTGCCGATGCCGATGCCGATGCAGCAGCCGCCGGAGCGGCCTTTCGAGTCACCGTCACTTTTTTGATCACGGGCGGTGAGTCGGGCCTGTCGCCGCGCCCCATTTTCACATTCGCGATCTCGTGAATGAGCGACACAGGACCGCAGTCGCCGAAGATTGTGTACCCACCGTCGAGATGTGTCGGCCCGGCGTCGGTGATAAAAAATTGAGCGCTGTTTGTGTCGGGCCCTCGGTTTGCCATGCACAAAAGACCCGCCCGATCGTGGGTGGCACCTTCCCAAATCTCGTCGGGAATCACATAACCGGCTTCACCCGTGCCGTTCTTTTTGGCGTCGCCTCCCTGAATCATAAAACCCTTGATAATGCGGTGAAACACCGTGCCGTCGTACGCGGGTTTCTTTTCCCACTTGCCTTCAGGAGTTTTCCAAGGGCGCAGACCGCGCGCCAAACCGACAAAGTTTGCCACCGTGATCGGAGCCTTGTCGGCGAAAAGTGTACACTCAAGTGTACCCATGTCTGTTTCCATCGAAGCGACAAGCACATCCCCTTTGGGCAGGCCTTGTGTCGCATCTTCAAGTGTCCACTTCCCCTTCACCGGATCGTCGGGCGACGGCTTCACTTCTTTCACCGGCTTTGCGTGCACAACGCGCGGCTTCGGCGGAGGCGGCGGAGGTCGCGGCGTGGCCGATGGTTTGGCGGTTGCCGTGCTCGCAGGCTTTTGCGATGCCGAAGGATCGGGTTGCGGCTCAGGCGGCGCATTGCAGGCGCCGATGAAAAGGGCACATCCAAAAAGAGCGCAGGAGGCTTTTGCAAAGTCGATCGAAGATTTCACGCCTGCGTACATGCGATGCTCGGGCTTTTGGGTCAAGCATCACGCGATGCGGGCATTACGCCACGGACGCGTTTGCATCTGCGCAGCACGGCTTTCTTCGTGATAAGGGAAGCGCCATGCAATTGGCTGCATGGATCGTATTGGCAGGTGTCGTCGGGTTCTCCATCGCCGCATGCGATCGCGTTCCCGAGCCCATTGCAGCCGATCCCCACCCGCTCACAACCACGCCTTCAGCAACACAATCCTCCGCCGCGCGCTGCATTAAAGCTTGGGGAACCAAACCGCAACGCGAGCCTTTTGTGGCCGGTTTTGTTGCGCCGGACTGCCCCGAAAAAGGCGACAAAATCACGCCGCCGCCGCCCAAAGATCCGCTGCGCACAGCCACGGCTATTTTTGAAGACGCCAAGTCCGGCGGGTCCGCGCCGTCGATCACTGTAGAAGTGGCCGAAACCGAAACAACGCGTCAACGCGGCTTGATGATGCGCAAAAGCATGCCTGAAAACCGCGGCATGATCTTCGTCTTTGAGCAGCGACGTGTACACGAGTTTTGGATGCACAATACGTGTATTCCGCTCGACATGATGTTTGTCGACAAAGACGGCTTTATCACCGGCATTGAAGAAAACGTCCCCACAATGAACGACAACACGTATACATCGGGCTGCCCCGCTTTATACGTGATTGAAGTCAATGCGGGTTGGTCCCGCGCTCACGGCGTAATGCCCGGTCAAAAAGTGCGCATTGAAGGGCTGTAGCAAGCCTTTTCCGGCCTCACATTAGCGGACTCATTAGCCTCGCCGCCGATTCAACCACCTTTTGAGTGATTGGACGCGCCTTAAACGCTTCGGCATTTACTCGCTTTGAAACCGCCAAGTCGTTGTGAAATGCCTGCACAAGCGTTTGAGACTCTGCCGAATCAATCACAGTGTGCACTTCAAAGTTCAATCGAAAACTCCGAATATCCATATTCGCGCTGCCAACAAGCGCCACCATTTCATCCACAACCATTGTTTTGGCGTG
Organism: Polyangiaceae bacterium; assembly: GCA_016712345.1. GTDB lineage: Bacteria > Myxococcota_A > Polyangia > Polyangiales > Polyangiaceae > JADJRH01. The sequence continues at coordinate 2,689,991 of JADJRH010000001.1, read as the reverse complement.
AATCATCCCCGGCCCATATTCATAAATCGCCACCCCTGCGGCCAGCAGCTCTTCATAAAACGATCTACCCGCCTGAAAAACAAATGGATGATTGCTTTTCCCCGGAAAAAGAATGCGAACATCCACTCCACGATAGGCCGCTGTTTGCAATGCAACAATAATGGATCGATCGGGAATGAAATAAGGCGTGGTAATAAACACACTCTTTTGTGCGGCAACAATCGCCGAAAACAACACCCGATGAATGGTTTCACGTTGCGGCCCCGCAATGTCCGGCCCGCTCCTAATAATTGCCACCGTTGCTTTACCACTCACCCGCGCCGACTGCGCCATTTCAATAAAACGCGCCGGAATATCGGCACGCGCGGCAAACTGATAATCCTGCGCAAACACTAAGAGGAGCGGCAATACACACGGCCCACGCAATGCCAAATGAGTATCGCGCCAAGGCGCTTTTTCGCCCTTGTATTCGTCACCAATATTAATGCCACCCGTAAATGCCACCTCCCCATCAACCACCACAATTTTGCGGTGATTTCGCAAATTCATTGGTTGAAACAATATCAACCGCGCGGGTAGAAAAAACACAGCCTCACCCCCGGCCTCGCGCAATGCCCTCAATCTGCGCCGTGAAATCCAAAACGAACCATAACCATCCATCAGCAGAATCACGCGCACCCCGCGCCGCGCCGCCTGCGTTAAAAGATCTAAAAACCAATCTGTCGTGGCGTCGGGACGCAATAAATAATATTCCGCAAAAATGTAATGTTTTGCCGCAATAATCGCCTCTTTTAATGCTTCATAAGTGGCATTGCCACTCACCAATAAATCCACCCGATTGCCATGTGTTGCCTCCGCCCCCGCGAGAGCGGCACTGACATGAAACAACTCCCGCACAATCAGCGGTTCATTGCTTTCTTCAACCACCGGCGGACTTATAAGAGCCACTTTTCGAAGCGACGCAGGCCCGCGCTTTTCAAGCAGATCTCGATCTAAAACCACCTTATTTCGGAGCGGCACCCGCACTCGTTCCCGCCCAAACATTAAATAAAGAACCAAACCCACCCCGGGCAAAAACACCAACGCCAAAATCCACGCCACGGTCGACGGCGGCTCTTTTCGCTGAAGCAACACAAACGGCACCAGCAAAAGCCCGAGCAGCTCAATGGCAATTGGCAAAATCGTTAAAACGTCGGGAAAAGACAACATCAGCGCACTCAACAATCACCCTCAAAGACGACGCGCCCATTCTGCCACGAAGGCGCCCCGTTCCTCTACCAGAGCCACACCCACAAGTCTGTTTCGGGGCAGTGCGTTCCACAGATCCTTTTCGCGCGAACCTGTGCAATGATGAAAATGGCAGGAGTAAGTATGCGTTCGCAGTCTTCGCTTCAAACGCTTGTAATGGCCGGTCTCATGGGCATTTCCGCTTTTATCGGATGTGCAAAAGGCGCCGTATTGGGCACCGGACCCGGCGGTGACGGAGGCGACGGTGGATCGGGCGGCGGCATCGGCCATCAAGGTGGCAGCACCTCGTCAAACACCACTTCCAACACCACGACCACCACAACAACAACTACCACTACAACTACAACCACAACCACCAACTCAACCACCACAAGCAACAGCACAACGGTCACCACCGCAACCACCACCGGTGGAGGCGGCGCCTGCGATAACACCGGTGACTGCAATACGTGTGCAGACTGCGCCTCACTCGATACCTGCTATCTTGAATACCTGATTTGCACCTCTGACTTTGAGTGCCTCGACTACGCCGATTGCATCAGCTTATGCGGCGCCAATGACCAAGCTTGTTTCGATAACTGCGCCGCCCTCTACCCATTCGGCGCACAAGAGTATTACGACTACGCCTTTTGCATTGTCTGCGGCGCTTGTTACAACGACTGCGACGGTGCCGGCTCCGGTTGCTAACCCCACCACGTTTGTCGCCATTCCAAATGCCCATCGGTTATCGAGGCCGGTTCGCCCCCTCCCCGACAGGTCAACTCCACTTGGGAAGCGCCGCCGCAGCCATTTTCTGCGCGGCAGCCGCGTTGCAAGCCCACGGAACCCTCGTTTTGCGAATGGAAGATCTCGACACTGATCGAGTTGTTCCAGGCTGTGCAGACGCCATTCTAAACGACCTTCGCTGGCTTGGAATTCACTGGCAAGAAGGCCCCGACACCACAGGCCCCTTTGCCCCCTATACCCAGTCCCAACGACTGCCACTCTACCAAGCGGCCCTCGATCTCTTGGCTGCCCAAAACCTTACCTTTTATTGTGACTGCTCCCGCGCTGAAATTGCCCGCGCAGCAAGCGCTCCCCACGCCGGTGAAGAAGGGCCGCGCTACCCCGGAACGTGCCGCCCTTTTGGAATGACACAACGCGCATTCAAACGCCCGCCCGCCGTCCGCCTCGCCGTCCCCAATAACTCCCACAGCCTCATTACAATCCGCGACCGCATCCTCGGGGACTTTACAGAAAACGTCTTTCAAACAACCGGCGATTTTGTACTGCGCCGCGGCGACGGCGTGTTCGCCTACCAACTCGCCGTTGTTGTCGACGACCTTACCATGGGTATTACAGAAGTGGTACGCGGCGCCGACCTCGCCGCCTCCGCCCCTCGACAAACCTTACTGGCTCAACTCCTCGGCGGCACCTCCCCAACGTTTGCCCATATTCCCCTCCTCTACGGTGACAACGGTGAACGCCTTGCAAAAAGGGCCAAAGGCGTCCCCCTCGCCGACCAACGCGCAAGCGGTGTACACCCGTCAAAACTCCTCCTCGCCATTGCCGGCGCCTACGGTGTTGACATATCCCCATGGGTAGATCCTTCTACCCATTCGCACCTACCCACCGCCCAAACTCTACTCACCCACCTAGCCGGTCAAATATCGTGGCCCCAACTCAATCAGCGCCCCGTGAACGCCCCCAACGTCTTTCAACTTCTCCACAAATTCACTTAAACGGCCAACCGCACTCCACAACCGCAACGCCCCCGGCGCTTTGTAACTCCACTGCCACCCACCGCGCGCCACATGGCACTTATCGTCATCAAGAACGCGTGACGTTTCACGCAAAGCGCCCGCCTCAACAAGCCCAATCACACCTCCTACTGCCCGTGTGGTCAGCCGTAATCGGCGCACACGTTCTGTCAACGTTGGCCCTGGAAATTCCGAATACAAACTGTTAGGGTAGCTCAAACATCCCGGGGGGATGAGCTGAACATTGTCAAACTCGTTCAGCTCAAAGGTGATGGGAGGAAACTGCGCATGGGGCCGCTGATTATCGTTGGATTGCTCGCAGTGGGACTGGCGATCGGTGCGATCGTTCTCGCGCTTCAAAACTCAAAACTCAAAACTCAACTCGACGATGCTCAAACCGCCGCGCGTGACAACCGCCAACAGAGTGATGCGTTGCGCTCTCAACTCGCCGCTGTTGAAAATGAACGGCGCCGCTTTCAACTGGCGTTGGAAGAAGAGCAACGCACGGCCCAAATGCAATTGGCCCGCCTGCAAGAGTCTGCCAAGTCAGCACTCGACAACGAACGGCAGGAGAAAGAAGAGTTTCTCGATCACCAGGAACAAGAGCTGAAGTGGTACCGAGAAGAGCTTGAAAAGCGCCCCAAAATCACCCGTAAAACTTACAAAATTCTCACCCTCGGAGTGAGCGGAACTGGCAAAACGGCGCTCACCCTCAAGTGGGCAAATCCGCTCATGGACTTGGGTACACTTCAGGGCACCAAGATCGAAAGGTATGAACGCACCGTCAGCCACGTGACGGGCAAAGATGTACTCATCGAACACGTGTTTGAAGTTGGAGATTGGGGTGGTGAACACATTGTCGACGCGCAACAAGAGCTGATTGTCGACGAGATCCATGGCCTCCTCATGGTGGTTGACCTCGCGGGCCGAGAAGCCAAAGCGGTTGATCCTGCGCGCATTCAAATGCAGCTTCGTGAGTTTCAACCCGAGTCGCTCAAGTTTTTCTTCGGCCCCAAAACCATCGCGTCGTGCAAAACCGTTGTGCTCTTTATCAACAAGAGTGACGTCTTGAGTGGAACGCCCGTTGAAGTGGAGCGTGAAGCGCGACGTTGCTACCAGCGGCTCATCGACGACCTCGAACGATTTAAGTCTCAACTCGACGTGCGCGTGCTCGTCGGCTCGGCAACGTACGGACATTCTACCCACCACCTGTTCGCCCACTTTGTCGAGCGCATTCTTCCACGCAACGCGTACGACAATCAGTTGCTTCAGCGAATGAAGGGCGACACACCCGAGGCGACAACTCAACAAATTCGAGGGCCCGGAAAACCGCCTGGATTGCCGCCGATTCCCGCAGCACCTCTGCCGGCGGCACCTCCGATTGCGCCACCACCGCCGCCGCTCGGGAGAATGCCGCATGGACGCGTCTGACAGTTCCGGCTACGTCATCCCGCGATATCGCGCGGGACCGGACACAGCGTTTTTCCACTTTCTGCACGGCACCGTTCCGGGCCACCAGATCGACTTCATGTACTGCCCGGAAGTGCCGCAGGGACCACTGCGCCAAACGCACTTCGGCCACCTGTCCCGACTCATCAAATACATCGAACCGCGGGGCAGCAGTGCGTACGCATTTGCGATTGGAAACTTGTCGCGCGACGACGTTCAACACGAGCCGGGCCACGGCGGGCTCGCCATTCTGTTTGCGCTTCGCGTTCCCGGAGTCACCGACCATGCCGGGCGTGACATGCCGCCCTACGCCCACGGCATCGTCGCCGTGGACAGATCCTTGGAATATGTCCAGATCCTTGAGTCCATCACCGTTCTTTATCTGCGTTTTCTAGAACGCGAAGGTGCTGAAGACCGCCGGGGTGATTTCTACCGTGCGTACGTTCGAACGTTCAGCGAGGAGCCCGAACGGGTAGAGAGTTTCTTGGCAAACGCCATTGATGAGATCACCGACCTCCCCAAGCCACGACGCAGCAACCTACCATTCGACTACGAAGCGGATCCAGACCATCCCGCACCTACCCAAATTGCAATCGTTCACGACGATGACGAACAGTTTGGCAAACTGGCCGACTGTGCCGCCACCCTTGCCGCGGCGCTCTACCGGTCTAACCTCAAGTGGACAAGCATTACCACCGGTCGAGAAATTGATATTGTTGGGGGTTCCACCGTGCGATTTATCGCGAGAAGCGAGGCATCCAACCTCGGTCGAGCGATTGTGCACGACCTCGACAGCCTACCCAGCAAAGAAGATGAACTTGTAAAACTTCTTTTCCACGCCAAACAAAGGGTAGAACACGCGCCCGCCCCCCGCCAAGGTTGGCGAGAAAAGCGCGCAGCGCAGCGACCCGCCCTCCGCTCCGACCCACCTCCCGGCCTCCATCCCTCCTCCACCGACTCAGGCGATTCAGGAGATGCCGTCGATGTTGAAATCGACGACGCCGCGGCAACCCTCGTTGCAGGCTTTGAGGCCGATCCAAACGCGTCACCTCCACCCGTCGGGGGCTCACCGCCCAAGAGTACACAAAGCCCCGCGTTTGACCCGCGCAAATCATCCCCCTCAAAAGGGATGTCCGCGGGTCGTATTCCAACCCCAACGGGCCTCAGCTTCGACGCCCGGAGATCGTCCCCCGTAGGCGGGATTTCGGCCGCCGTGCTCCATGGGGCGACCAGCGGCTCGTCCAACTTTGACGCGCGGCGATCCTCCCCGGTCAACGGTGTCCGGGCGGCGGCGGTTCCGACGATCACCCCTTCGGCTGTGGAGGATCGGCCCGTCATCCAGTCAACCCCACCCCCGAGAGCGCCCATCCCATCTACCCATCCACCTCCCCTTTCGGCGCCCCAAGCTGAAACCCATCTCGAACGCGAGCCCCCCGTTCGCGAAAAGAAGGGCAAGTGGATTGTCGCGTTGGTGGCAATCGCCGCCTTAGTGGTGATCGTCGTTGTGTCCGTGGGCGCTGGAATGAGCATTCAAGAAGGTCCGGGTACGGAGGGCACAACCTCTCTACCCAGCACCAACGTTACGGGCGCAGCTCAGCCCGGGGGCACCACAAATCCGGCGCCCCCACCGGCCCAGTTGACATCCACCTCCACTGTCAGCCCGCCCGCGGGGTCCGCCGCCGATACGGCTGCACCCGCGCAAAGTTCATCCGCCGGCGCGTCCAACTCTTCCACAAAAAAGGGAAGTGGTAAGTCCGGTAAACAGGGTTCAAAAACTTCTTCAACCACAAATCCGTTTGGCGGCGAAACCAAATTCTAACCGCTTACCCATGATGCAACACACACCTTCGTTCCAATACGGCAAAGACGATCTGGACAGTGCGTTCGGCGACCGTTTTTCCGGTTTTCGGCTGCTTGGAAAAGGCGGCGAAGGGGCGGTTTTGGCTGTGTGGGATCGCATTAAAAAAGTGGACCTCGCCCTCAAAATTTCGCTCGACTCAGGCAGTCCAGAACAGGCTCAGCGCTTCGAGAGTGAATATCACATTCTCGCCGTCGCCCGTTCTGAAAGACTTGTGCGCGTTTTTGACCACGGTAGACGCGGTATTTTTCGCAATGGACAAGCCATTCCGCATTTTTGGTACTCCATGGAAAGGTGTGATGCCAGCCTCCGGCAAACATTTAAAAACCTGGGATTGGCAGATCGCCTGACCGTTGTTTTACAAATGCTCGACGGCCTCGCTCTACTGCATGCCAAAAATATCGCCCACCGCGATATCAAGCCTGAAAACCTGTTTCTCATGATGAGCGATGAAAAGGGTTTATCCGTCAAAATCGGCGATTTTGGAATAGCCACTGTTGCTCGACGCGCTCCAAACGCCGTGGGTGGAATGGTGTATGGCAGCCCCGCCTACCTAGCGCCGGAACGCTGGGAACATGAAGCCGACGCCGATTGGCAACCCGCCGATCAATACGCAGCCGCCGTAACCATGTACGAGATATTAAGTCTCGGTCAGGCGCCCCTTGACTATACCCAGGGCTATGAACGCGCCCATACCCACGGCGCGTACCGTCCGCTCCGCATTCCCGAGCTGCGAGCGTGGCCCTTATCGGGAGTCAACTCGGTGATCAAACGCATGCTCGCCAAACAACCCAACTGGCGGCATCGCGACATTGCCTCCTGCAAGCGTGAACTTGAATCGGCTCTTTTGCAAGACGGAGTCACGGGGTAACTCCAATTTCGTTTTGTATTGGTTTCAGAGTCCACTTGACCTTTTTTCGGCAGTCCAAAGCGTACTCAACACGTGGGGTGACACATGCCCGTTTTAGATTTGTGGTTTCAGTCGGGTGAGAGTTCTCTCAGCGTTCGCCGGTTTTCGGTGCACGAAGAGATGTCCAGCCTATTTTCGGTATCGGTTTGGGCGCGGTCAACCAACGATGACATCGATCTCGGTTCCATTGTTGGAAAACCCGCTGCGCTTGAAGTGGCGAGCGGGATGAACTTTGCCACGTTCGCGTCGGGCCGCCGATGGGGAGGTGTGTGCGCACACATGGAACTCATTCAGGCCGAATCTACGGGCTTGTCTACCTATTACATTCGGATTGTGCCGCGCCTGTGGATGGCCACACAAAAGCGCAATCACCGCATCTTTCAGCGCACCAACACACCTGACATGGTAGATACCATTTTAAAAGAATGGAAGATCGAACCGCAATGGCAGATCGACAGGGCCTCCTACCCGCAGTTTGAATACCGGGTACAATACGGTGAAAGCGACTACGCCTTTATCAGTCGCATGCTTGAAGAGGCCGGCATCTGTTTCGGCTTTGCCGACGACCCGAAAGAGTCAAAAGTGGTCTTGTGGGACGCACCCCAACACAATGAACCGCGGCTTGGTCTACCCATCCCATTTGTCGACCAACCCAACCAATCGGCCGAGAAAGAATTTGTCAGCAACGTCCGCATGTCTGAGGCGGTAAGGCCTGGCAAAGTCACCCTTCGCGACCACGACTTTCGAAAGCCGGCTCAGTATAAATTGCTCGGCGACACAACCGGCCCCGGCAACGAAGAAGACCAACTGGAACAATACGTTTATTCACCTGGAGCCTTTAAAATGCTCCAACCCGCGCTCAGCAAAGCCACATCGCTGCCCGACAAAGCCGCCGGTTGGCTCGATGGAATGCGAGACAAGGTGGTTGACGCCGCCGACGACAAGGTCACTCAATTTGTCAACGACGAGGTGACTCAACTGCTCAACAAGTCGCTGCGCAACGTGGCGGGCTCACTCACCACGGGGGTTGTGACGGACATTTTGGGGGGAATGGCCGGTGATATCGCCGGAAACGTGGCGGGTAAACTGGCAAGTGACCTGCTCGGCGGTGACCGCGAGTCGTTTGACATTGACTTTGAAAAGTTGCTCCGCGACAAAATGTCAGGTGTGGTCAATAACCGGCTTGCCGGTAAGGTAGACGATACCGTCACCAAGTTTGTCACCAAAAAAATGGGTAAGTTTGCCAAGAGCAAACTGGGTGGAATGGCTGCCAACGCCGCGGGCGACTTGGCCAAAGAGGCCACCAAAGCGGTGGGAGGTAAAATTATCGATTCTCTCTTCGGCGACGCCAAACAAGCCGCCGAAGAAGCCACGTCCAAAGCGCAAAAACTCCTCAGCGCGGCAAATTCACTCGCGGGCGACGACAAAGGTGCTTCTCGCCATGACGAAAAAGCGGGTAAGGCACTGGCAAAACGCGCGTCTGAAGCCATTCGAACCGGAAAAACAAGCCTCACCTTTGACACGAACGCGCTCGACTTAAAGCCCGGATCGATCTTCTCGATTGCCGATCACCCCGGGTCAAAAGTGGGTGCCAATTCTAAACTGCTCATCACATCGTTTTCGGTGGATGGTACACCCGACGGTGAATGGTCCATGAGCAGCGCCGCTGTGTTTGCCGATCAACCTTACCGTCCACCGCAAAAAACCCCCAAACCTAAAGTGGAAGGTCTGCAAAGCGCCGTGGTGGTAGGTCCGCAGGGTCAAGAAATTCATACCGATGAATTTGGCCGCATTCGCGTGCAATTTCACTGGGACCGTGAAGGCGGGTTTAACGACGACAGCTCCCGTTGGATGCGAGTGAGCCAGGGTTGGGGCGGCCCCGGATTTGGAATTATTTCTATACCGCGGGTAGGGAGCGAAGTGGTCGTTGCCTTTTTAGAAGGCGACCCTGACAATCCGTTGGTGGTAGGTCAGGTGTACAACACCACCTCGCCGACGCCCCACAAACTCCCCGACAACAAAACCGTATCGGCGTGGCGTGGTAACTCCTCTCCCGGCGGGGGCGGGTTTAACGAGATCTTGTTTGAAGACATGAAGGGCAAAGAAATGCTCTTTATTCAGGCCGAAAAAAACCTGAAAAAGATCGTCAAAAACGACGAGACAGAAATTATCGAACAGGACAGGCGGGTAACCGTCGGCGGCAACCTTACCAAAATGGTCATGTCCGATGAAACCGAAACCACCGGCAGTGACCGCACCATGACCGTGGGTGAAAATCTTCGGCAAACAGTGGGCAACAACGCTGTATCAAACGTGGGTGGCAGCCACACCCAACAGGTTGGAAAAGGCATGGCGCTGACCGTTGGCCCCAACCCACCACCTGAAGGGTCTGACCCTGAGCCGCCGCCGGAAGACATCCCGGAGGGAGTTGTCAAAGTTGAAGTCAAAGAGCGCTTGGAACTCACCATTGGTGAAGCATCGCTCGTGATTGATAAGAGCGGCAAAGTAGAGTTGATTGGTGTAGAATTTAAGTTCACGGCGATCGGACCTGTACACATCAACGGCAGCACCATTGACCTAAACTGAGCGAAAAGAGGCCGTTGTGATTGTCCGCAACTTCACGCCCTTTCCACAGATTTTGTTCGAAACTCGGGACGCGCAAAATCGAAACTTTGGTGTTTTGGTGTTGCGCGGCACGTTTGACATTTTACCCGGTGCCGCACTGCGCCCCAATCCGTTGCAACACCCCATTGTTGAAACCGACTTTTGGCATGGCGAACCCAACTATTCGAGCGTTCGCTTGGAGAGCGACCTTTCGCCGTTTAAGCCGCGCGCCGATGTGCTTGTCAACGCGGTCGCCCATGCACCGGGCGGACGGGCACTCGCCGATTGGAATGTGCGCCTCTCGGTGGGTACAGTCTCCAAGACATTGCATGTCACCGGGCCCCGATCGTGGGTGAGGCAAAACGGTGAATGGCAGCTCAGCGAACCTGAACCCGCCGCTCAGGTGCCCGTTAGGTATGAACATGCCTTTGGGGGCATTTGGAAAGATGCTTGGGGCAACGAGCGAGTGTTTGAACAAAACCCGGTCGGCGTTGGATATGTCGAAGGTGAAGTGCCCTGGGGAGTTGACGAACTCCCTGCCCCACAAATTGAAGCCGCGGATGAACCTGTGAATGAATGGGGAAAAGTCTACGCGCCGCAGGGTTTTGGCCCGATTGCCCGTTCTTGGCAACCTCGTCTGAAACGAGCGGGGACCATTGACGATGCGCTGCTTCGCGCAGAACAACCCCGTTTGCCGGCCGATTTTGAGTACGCATTTTATAATGCCGCTCACCCCGACCTAATCTACCCATCGTTCCTCAAAGGGGACGAAGAGGTGGAGTTGGAAAATCTGACTGAGAGTGGAACGCTGCGATTTTGGCTACCGGTGTATAAACTCGGCGTGTTGATTCGCTACAAGTCCGGCGCAATGGGGATCGCCCCGGTGTTTCTCGACACGCTGATGCTCGACATACCCGCAATGACTGCCCACTTGGTGTGGCGCTCTCAAATGCCCCACACCGACAACATTCGCGTCTTAGAACCACGGATGACCTACCCCAAGGGAGGTAACTGACATGGCTGAAAACGAAGGCCTACGGGTGACGGGAGAGGCCATTGTCATGAGTCTCATCCCCGACTTCTGTAAAACGCCACCTTCCATGTTTCCGGTGCCGTATCAAATCATCGGACGATTCAACGACGGGGTGCGGTTTTCTGACACTGTGTCCATGACCGGCATGAAAGTGATGAACACCGACGGCCGGCTACCCACCGTATATGGGGACGAAGCCGGGACCGGCGGCGGCATTATCAGCGGTGTCAACAAGGGATGGTGCCGACCCATCACCTACTCTTCTACCGTCAAGTCAAATGGCAAACCAATTGTTTTTCATACATCCCTCTACTGGATGAACTGCGCCGGCCCCGACGGCCCCGGCAATACAATTGGGATAGCCAGATTTGTAAAAGACTTTCGACAAGTCTATATTGGACCGCTGGGAGAAATTTGCGGCGCAACGAACCCGGAGATTTCCCCCGAAACACCCGAAGAAAAAGAGTGGTATGAAAGTCTTTGGGACGATATCACTTCGGGTGCCGAGGCGGTCGCCGACGCCTCCACTCAACTTGCGAATCAGGCATGGCAGGTGGGAGGGCAAATCGCTGACGGTGCGTGGCAGTTCGCGTCTGACATTGGCACGTCAGCTCAAAACCTAGCCGCTGATTTGTGGGATCAGGCATCGGCCACCGCGGGCGCTGTGTGGAATGCGGCTGTTGAAGTCCAAATGAAGTACCGCATCATAGAACGCGGCTTCGCTGTGTTGGGGATTGTTGACGGTGCGAAAAACGTCGTTGCCGGAGTGCTTGCGTCGGGTACTCTCTTGGGCGCGGCGGCAGGTGTACCCGTTGCCGCCTACGGGGTTGACACGGTTGTCGCCAACGCGAAACAGCTTTGGACAGGTGAGTTTCAACCAACGTACACGGAACAGTTGGCCGGACCCTACGTGGACTTTGCCGCGTCACTCATCACGCCCACGAACTTCTTGAAAAAGCTCGCCAAAGAGGGGCTGGAACAAGGGCTTAAGGAGGGTGCCGAACGGGGCGGGAAAGAACTCGCGGAGAAGAAGTTGCCCTCACTCCTGGAGAACGGCATTCAGGTTTCAAAAAAAGCCAGCAAAATACCGGCCTGGCCATCACCGAAGGCCCAAAAGCTGATCGACCAGATAGCCGCTCTCTCGAAAGACGGCGCCGGCAAACATACCCAAGAACTCCGAAAGCTCGCCGAAGAGCTGGGCAACGAGGGTGCAAAACAACAACTCCGAAACAAGTTAGGCAAGGACATTGCCGACGACGCATTCAAGACCTTCAATGGTCCCCACGTGGTGAATGTGGTTTACAAAGATCCTGCCACCGGCATTGTGCACGTTTTGGAGGCGAAAGGCGGCAAAAATGCTCCTAAACTGGGAGATCGCACAGCCAAATATGGGACCAACAAGGGCAGTCAGGTAAAGCAGGGCACGGACGCCTACCTGAAAGACGTTGCAAAAACGATGGCCAATTCAGGGATAAAAGATGGGCGGAACGAAGTTGGGCAGGACATTCTTAAAGCCATGGGTGAAGGGAAGGTTGAGTATACCGCCGTTTGGACTCAACATAACGGGGTCGATGTATTTGACCCTGTCAAAATAGACGTACCACCACCGCCCAAATAACCTACCCACCGTCCGGCAGTGTAGAGCACGATATGCAACCGCTCCGAAAATACCCACACGCACCCGAGCAAGGCATTCTTGCAGAACGCCTTTCACGTTCACTCGCAGACGTTCGCGAAACAACACCCGGATTGAACAACGCGAATAGGCCGCTCAATGGAAGGTTACCCATCTACCTCGCGGACATGCACCTGCACATCGCTGCGCTGAAACATGGATTCAGCCATGCGCTCAACGATGTACAGGCTCATTTCAACGACAGCGCTGCGTACACTCTTCAGGCGCTGCGCGAGGACATTGCAATGGGGCCGGGGCAATACCGCATCTACCTCGCGGTTGCGAACATTGCCAATCATGCTGAGCTGCGATCGTTTTTGGAAAACGCCCCGCGGGAGCGTTTTACAGATCCCGCGATTCATGCGGACGTTTCAGCCTACGATGTTTGCAAGACGAGCGCACATTTGTCGGCGAACCATACCCACGACGCTCAACCTTTGATCCAGAGTGCCCTGGTGCGCCTGCAAAGCGGCCAGGTAAACAGATACGCTGTCGCCGCATTGATGCCGATTTTAGCAATTCAAGCAGCCATCGCAAACGGTGATCAAAACGGCCTCCAGCGCGCAGTTGCCGCGCGTTGTACAAGTTTCGCGGCCGACCACAAAAAGCGCGACACTAGACACGATCCAGAGGGACTCCTGGATGTTGTGGCTTTGGGATTGATAGCTGTGGCGCGGAGGGTTGGGTTGAATGTGGATATCCAAAGTCCATACCTTCCCCTTGACCTGCTCAAGTAGGAGTTGACACCGTGGGATACGTACTCGAACTTCGGACAGTCAACTTGACAACCCTTTGTGACACCATGGCGCGCCAACCATCCATGGTCGATCCACGTGAACTCGACTGATGCGCTGCACTTCAATGCACTTGGGAAGATTGGGTCGAAAAGCGTGAACGCCTTGCGGGCCTTATACAATCGTCAGCCGGTCGAACAGACGTGCCCGCTGACGAAAATGGCCGCATCTGTACAATTGCGCTCATTCAAGCCCACGGAACGACCATTGGCAGTTTAGACCATGCAAGTGCTTCGGCCCAGGCGTTTCACCGGAGTTTCTTGGGTAGAAAGATGACGCGGGAACAGTTCGGTGACGAAGATTTGGGCGCCAAGTTGATAGGTCGTCCACTTTGCAACCTTGCGTGCGACGATATCCCCGCGTGGGGCTGGTTGTCACACGAGGAGCTGCGCCGCCTGCGTCTGAATCCTCCTGAAGAGACGCGGGAAGATGCGATTGGTGAGTGGCTAGAAGACCTTCGCGATTTGCTTACTGACGCACGCGTTGCGGGGCAGGATCTTGTAACGGTTTATGTCTAATACCCAGTCAGGTTTTGAATGGGGAGTGTAGCCATGGCAAAAGACGTAGTGCCTCCGTTGTCCGCATTGAAGGCCAAGTATCCACACCCGGATCGGTATAGCCGAAAAGCCATCTATGACGAGATCGGATTGACAATGCCTGAAGGACCGCAATGGGAAAACACGTGCGCGTTGCGGATGAGCTACTGTCTGCTGCGATGTGATATCAAGCTCGGAAAAGAGACCGGTCGCGGCACTGAAACGCTGATTCGGCAGGGACCACACAAAGATAAGCACATTTGGTTGAGTCGAAAAAATTTGGCAAAGAGGGTGAAAGAGATATTCGGCGCCCCCACCATTTCGGTAGTTTCAGCAAACAAGGACTTTGAGGTGCTTAAAGAGAAGATCGGAAAAGGCGGCGGGATCATTTCATTTGGCAAACTCGCCGCTGATGAGCGCGACTCAGAATACGCTGGCGGCCACATTGATGTTGGCTATTACACAACTTGGCTGTATTTCTGGGACGATCTCGAAATGATGATGGGCCACAACTTTAGGAGATTGTTCGGCCGGGCAGAACAAGTTGAATTTTGGAAATCGCCGGCTTAAATCAGTACAACTTGTCAGCCCACCACCCTACCCAATGCAATTGCTCGCACAGCTGCGGGGCTTGTTTCACCCTGATCTGCGCGGGGGCGCAGTTCACCAATCAATCGCACAGGAAAGCGCCGAATGGCGGGTAGGTCTTTGGCAAGCGTGTCAGGTAGGTAGACTGGGAGGCGCGGTTTTAACCCCGGGGAGGAGAGGGTCGCCACGAGGCGCGGTTGGCCGAGGGCGGTGCGTTTTTGAACATGCCTTCCTTCAACAAGGGTGCGCTCCACATGGGCATCTACCATGTCCACCTGGACACCTTTTTTCACTTCACCCAAGAGTTTGCGGAGCTGGTCCGCGGTTTCACTCAATACGCTGCTTGCGCCTTGGATCCAAGGCATTTTGAGCATTTCTTGCGCCTTTGCCACCGCATCTTCAAGCTTTTTTCACCGGCGGCGAGTGGGTAGATTGCGGCGAGCGTGGCTTTGAGCAGCTCCAATTCATCAAACCGCATTTCCAACTCACCGGCAGCAAGGACCAACGGTGGAGTAAATCCGTCTTCGTCGTCCATTGATTGCGCCAAAATGTCTTCTAACACGGTCACGTCGCTCGGTTCACCCCGTGAGAGAATGGTGAGAATTTCACGGCGATCGCGGGCTGGAAACCGGCGCGCGGGGGGTAGATCGTCATCCAAGTCTTCATCTTCAGGGCGCGGTTTTAACCCACTGAGCAGTTCTTTCCAGGCGCCGTGCTTTCGAATTCTACCCATGGCGGCCGCGTTGAGCCACAGTAGCTCTACCGGCGCTTTGCCAGAATACCAACGTCCTGCGGGCCGTGCGCCAGCCGCCGCGGCATTGGAAGCGGCGACCAAACCGCCGACGGCAGCGTCTTTTACGGGGAGAGGCTTTTCCACCGGTTCAACAGCGACGGGTTTGGACGGTTCAACCCGAATGGCAGGTGTACCCAACTTACCATCGGCACCCAACCCCTCCACCGCGCGCTGGCCAATGGATTGGGCCGGCGGAGGGGGGGTAGCCAGCGAAACAAGCGGAACGGCCAATGGGGGAGCGATGGGGGCGATCGGCGCGCCTTGAGGTGGGATGGCTCCGATGAGCGGTGGAGCCACAGGTTCCGGCCCGCGCACGAAAGCTGGAAGCGGCGGGGTTGCCACCGGGTTTGACCTACCCATGGCGGGCAGTTCGGAAGTGGCCTCGCGTGAATTGTCAGGTAAGATTTCGGTGGGGGGCAACCTGTCAGAAACTTTTTCTCGCGAATCTCGGCCAAACGGCAGGCCACCTTCTTGTGCGCTCCCATGGGTAGGTCGCGCCGATTCAACCCGGCCGCCGAAGGGTAAGATGTCGTCGGTGATCATTCCGGGCGCAATGGTATGGACTACCGCTTCGTCGATGGTTTCACCCGTCGAAGCGAGGCTGTCCATGGTCACATCAATTCTACCCGCTTCACCGGGATGGCGCAGCCCAATTCGACCACGCCATACAACGCAACAAATCCCCCTGTCGGTGTCAAAGTAGAGGGTGTCGGCGCCGATGGCGATGACCTCCCGCTCACCGGTGGCACGGGTGGCAACCATGTTTGGAAAAACGTTGGGTAGGCTGGTGACCAAATGAGAATGTTCGGCGTGGAGATTTTCAAGAAGAATGCGCTCGCCGGGCGCGATTTCGGCAATTTGTTGATCCGGCGGTGCGGAGTTGAAGAACGAATAATCAAAGTCGTCGGGTAACGGTCTACCTTCCCACGGTGACTTGTAAAACGCCGCGGCGTGACGGTGCAGGCGCATCACGCGTGAAGGCCAGTTCGGCGCAATGGGGCCATATCCAACGGGTGGAAACAGATCTCTCCCACCGGCAAAGTGTACACCCGGTGGCTGGAGGTTGGGTATGGGCACCACACCGTACCTGTCGGGCGGTGCGTCAAACCGCATACCGGTAGGATTTTGAGTATCAGGGCCTCCGGCCGCCCGTTCCCACCGGAGGTGCATTTTGGTAATTCTGGGCCCCTCTTTGAGCTGATCGTCGTGCACCCGAAGCGAGCGCTCACACCACACTTCAATCCGCTTGTCGAGTGGGCCTACTGACAGGCGGACATGAAACGAGCGGACGGGCCGCAATTGCGGTGAAAATGCGCTGCCAACAAGCACCACGTCGACGGCGGGTTTGTACGGTACACGGTCGGACGGGACGCGAACGCTGCGGGTGGTGTCGTCGTTCCAGTGTTCATCCTCGTCGTTGGGAGGGTCTTGTTGAGGCGCGAGAACAGCGGTCTCGGGCCGAAGCAGAAACGTGCCTTTGCACACCACGGTGAAGGCGTGGGTGCCCGGCCGAGGTTGCCATTCAAACCCTGAAGCGCGGAGCGCACATCTTGAAACAACGTCCATGGTAGATTAGAACAGCGTGTGAAGGGTAAGTCCGGCGTGGGTAGGTCCAACCGTGGGGGCAAATGTCCAAGCACTTTTGGACGGCGATGGCGGGTTTGCGGTGGCAATAACGTACCACAATATTGCGGCACTGAGAGCACCGGCGCCGGTAAGACTAAATACTCCCACCATCGCGGGGGTGTCTTCCGGCTGTACCGCGGAGAGTGTAATCCCGGCCCCCAACCCAGTCGCGGTGAGGGCGCTCAATGTGACGGCGATGGGTAACTTGTAATTGGGGGCGGGTGGGGGTGGCGGCGCGGCGGGCGGTGCGGCCTGGGTAGATGGAAGAGGCACGTGCAGTTTCATCTCGACGGCGGACGGTTGACCCGAGCGAACGTCTACCATACGTTGCACCAGAAACCCCTGCGATTCAACCGTTAAGCGGCGGGTGCCTGGGTCAACCATGACCACTTGTTCAAACGGGGTCCACCCCAGTTCTTCCCCGTCAAGAAGCACCTTGGCGCGCAGGTTGGCTGTGGCCCGCACAGTGACTTTGCCCATGACGGCGGTGGCCTGTTCAATGGCCGCTTCAATTCTGGGGAGGTCACCCGGTTTAATTTTGCCTGAGGTTTTGGCAAAGGTAAGGTGCTCCACCGCGGCGCGGTATTTGCGGAGTTGTAATTCTACAAAACCGAGGTTGAGGGCAATTTTCCAGAATTTATACCCTTCCCACGCGGCACGCAATTCTAACAGGGCGTGTTCCCACTTACCCTCGCGAACAAAGGCCAACCCATCGTCGTGGCGTTTCATCGCCTCTTCTTTTTCAACCGTGTCGTACACATCGGGGGCGGGCGCGGGAGGTGTATTGGAGTATGGATCGTCGTCGGGGGGTATTTGAGCGAAGGCTGTTGTTGGAATCAGGGTTAAACCTGCCACGGTGAGGAGTGTACGCATGTCAGTTGACTCCGCACGAGCTTTGGAGTTTACCGTCGACGATCATGGCAAGAGCGCCGCTGCATGTGCCGGCGGCGCCGGGGCCGTTGCATTCACCTTGGGGATCATACCCTATCAAAATGGGTGCGCAGGTGCCGTTGGGTTGACCGGTATAGCTGATATGGCAGGCCATGCAGAGGCCGTCGCAAGGTGTGTTGCAGCAAACCCCGTCCACGCAACTACCAGAATTACACTGATCTTCATTGTAGCAAATAACGCCGTCCTGGAGATTGTGCGGCGTACACATACCATTTATGCAAGCGTATGCGTTTGGCGGCGAGCACTGAGAACTGGTGGCGCAAGGCGAGCACACGCCGCTTTGGCACACGCCGGACGCACATTCAGTTGAGTCGACACACGGTTCGCCGGAGGCGAGAGAACACGTGGCGAGTGGTCCACACGTCGTTGGTCCGGAACAACCGGGTTCGGACCCCAGCTTGAGTTGACACACTCCCTCCAAACCCGGACGATTGCAAGCCTTGCATTCTTGGGTGCATGCGCTGGTGCAGCAAACGCCGTTCACACAGGGAAGACCGTTGGCGCAGTCGCTATTGGCGCTGCAATTCATCCCGGTAGTGCACGTGGCGGCGCACGAGCCGCCACAGTCGATGTCTGTTTCATCGCCATTCTTCTTGCCGTCTTCGCAACTGCACCAGCCATCCACGCCACACTTACTTTCAACGCAAGCGGGTTCATCGGCGCCCTCCAGCATGGGTGCGCAGATGCCATTTTTCACACCGGTAAGTTCCTGAACACAAGCCAGACATCTTGCCGAGCATTCGCTGCTGCAGCAAACGCCGTCCACACAATACCCAGTTTCACACTCTTGGGAGGACGAACACGGAACCCCCAGCAAGCCGGTAAGGGTGGTGGTGGACAGAGTTGTTGTCGTGCCTCCGGTGCCCGATGTTCCACCCATTCCACTCGACGAAGCGTTTGAGCCGCCGGTGGCGCCCGAGCCTGTATAACAACCGAGATTGGGGTTTCGCTCGCAGTCAGACTGGTTGGCTGTGCAACCCACCCATACAAGCGGGATGGTCAACAAGAGCCAAAGGGTGATGGGGGGTTGCCCAAACATCCTAAAACGCCCCTTGCACAACCACGCCCAATTGGGTTTGACTCACTGTGGGAGTGACGGTCCATGAAAAAGCGGATTGCGCCTTTTCTTTGGCCCGTAAGTCTACCGCGCCCAAGGTGATTGCCCCGGTGGCAAACACGCCTGAAGCTACCCATGACACAACCGCGAGGGTTTGATACAAATCTTGTACTGCCAAAAGGTGCTGAATTTCACGGCACAAAGGGTCATTGTTATCCGTTTTGCAATACGAGCTTGTTGCGCCGTAATATTGGTTAAATTCGGTTTTTCGCATGCTCCAAAACGACGCGGCATGGTCAGACCAGGCCCAACATCCTATTCCGGTGCCAAGTGCAACGGCAGCCAAACCACCCGCGGCAATGGCAAGGTTGCGGTAGAGGTGAGAGGGTTGATGTTGGGCGTCCGGCGATACATCGCTATTTTGTTGGGCCGATGTGTCGGTGGAGTTGGAGGATGAGGTGGAGGGGTCGTCTTGTTCAATCGGAACGTCAGGCACTTCGTTCACGGTAAGGGTCAACTTGACGCTGGTTTTTTGGCCCTGTTTTATCACTGTCGATACAGCTTTGCGTACACGGCCAATTCGCAATTCTACCCGGTGTTCACCCGCCTGATGGTGGATGGTGTTTGAATACGGCGTCCACCCAATGGCCTCACCATCTACCAACAGGCGAGCGCGGATGGGAGAGGTTGCCACAATCTCCAGCGAAAAAAGGTGCTTTTTCGCTTCTGCCAACATCTTGTCGGCCTTGGGTTGGAGACTTTCAGGAAGGTCAATATGGCCGCGGGCAAACGTGAGATGTTTTTCGGCGTCGTAATATTTGCCCAACTCCAGTTCTACCTTCCCCAAGGCCAAAGCAATGCGCCAATGTTGTAGGTGGTCCCAAGCGTCTTTGAGGTGGGGGTACGCTTCTGCCCATTTTTGTTGAGTGGCAAGCTCTGCCCCTTTGGCGTAGCTTGCCATGCCGCGAGTGGTATCGGCGGAAGGGGCAGACGGGGCGACGGAAGGTGAGGCGGAAGGCGTGGGTTGAGCGGCAGCGGTGGAGGGTAGAAAAAGGGTTAAGAGGGTTAGGGTAGATGCGGCAAGGAGGCGGTAAAATAAGGGTGAATTCATGGTGATTGTCAGTTGACGCCGCATGCGCCGGAGCCGTTGCATGTGCCGGCTTTGCCGGGGCCATTGCAATCACCTTGGGGATCGTACCCAATCAACATTGGCGCGCATTCGCCGTTGGGTTTATCGGTATAGTTGTTGTGGCAGGCCATGCAGAGGCCGTTGCATTCGGCATCGCAGCAAACGCCATCCACGCAGTTCTCGGATTTGCATTGACTTTTATCGACACAGGCATCGCCCTTGTCTAGCTTAGCCGGATAGCAGATATTGGTGATGCACGCGTCGTTGGACCCACATGGGATAGGCTCGCTGCATCCGTAGCATGCCTTAAACATCATAAACCCGGCGCAGTAGCCCGATGCGCACTCCGAAGCGTCGTCGCACGATTGCGTGTTGGCCAACTTGCAGGTTCCGTCTGGCGCGCACGCATTATCCGTGTCACATCCACTGGGCTGACCCGTTACAAGTGTACAGATGCCTTTGATCGCAGAACACGTCCTGCATGGCCCAGGACAGTCCTCGTTGCAGCAAATGCCATTCACGCAGAATCCACTTTTGCAATCATCGTTGGCATTGCAAAACTGTCCTACAGCACACGTGTCACCGCAAAGACCTCCGCAATCGATATCCGTTTCACCAGAGTTGTTCACGCCATCTTCGCACGCGCACCAGCCGGCGACAGCTCCGCAGCCACCTTTGTCGATGCACGCCATTTGATCTTCGTTGCTCGCTCCACTGGACGACACCGCACTGCAGAGGCCGTTGCCTAAGTCGGTGAGGGATTCTGCACATGCCATGCACTTCCCCGCACACTCGCTCTCACAACAGAAGCCATCCACGCAAAAGCCGCTTTGACACTCCATCCCGTCGGTGCATCCATTCCCCAAATAGAGCTTGCACGTACCATCAACACATTGGCCGTTGTTCGACGGACAGCCTTGTTCGTCAGTGTCCACAGACTGATGGTTGCACATGCCGTCTTCACATGTGTACACATTGCAAGGCGACGGGGGGTCTAACGTCTTGCAGTCTTCTGCGGTTGAGCACATGACAGTCGAAGTTGTTCCGCTCCCAGTGCTAGTCGACGAACCGCCCATCCCACCCATTCCACCGTTGTTGCCCGAGGAACTGGTCGTTGAGGTCAGCACCGTGGCTCCACCGCCGCCCGTTCCACTGGTGGGGCACTCGGCAAAAAGGCTCACATTGCAGTCATTTTGAGCATCGGTGCAGGCGGAGGCCACCATCCCTACTCCAAATGTGACGCCTGCCAACACCCCCAATACAACTGCCCACGATCCCACCTGGGTAAGATTAAAACGATCCATACATCACCCATCCGGTTTGTGTTGGTGTGATTGCCGGAGCCATGCCCACTTTTGGAGGTGAATTGGGCTTGCCGAAAAGGGCAGATCCAATGAGCGCTCCACCCGCGGCCGCAAACACGCCACCTACCACCCACATAGAAACCGCCCCTGTTTTGCTTGCATCGCTGGCCTTTGTTGCGGCATCATTGGCAGCACAGTCGTCGTCGTCGTCGAGGTGATTGGGGCAATAGCCTCTCCCCTTGTCCGGGTGATTCATCACGTTAGAAAAGGAGGTGGCCGCCTTGTCGAGTTGGGCGAAGTGTTCAACCCACAACCCGACGCCCACCCCAATGCCCACCAAGCCCACGGCGCCCAGCGCAATCCCAATGGGTACACTTTTGCTACCCAATATCCCCGGTAGAGAAACCTCCACCGGCGGTTTCACGGGATCTTTGGGTAGAGCGGCAGGTTGCTCTAACTTCACACCTTCCGCTTTTCCAGTCCCAACAACCACTTTCTTCCCATCCACCACCTTCCCATCACGCTTTGCTTCTACCCGCCATTCACCAGGCTCCACAAACACCTCTTCCGCCAACGGGAACACCCCCACCTTTTTCCCATCTACCCAACACTCGGCCCCGGCCGGACCCTGAATGGTCAACCTTCCCACTTTGTCCACAGCTTCTTGGTAGGCTTTGTTTGCCGCCTCCAACGCTCCCTCTTTGGCGGACAGCTCTTTTTGAGCCTCGGGGTCGGCCAGGACTTTGCGGTACAGCGTGGCGGCTTCTGCGTGTTTTCCAACGCGCGCGGCGACCCCGGCAAGCGCCCCTTCAATCTGCCAGTGGACGTAAAACGTGAGCGCCGTTTCATACTCTTGGTAGGCTTCGGCCCACTTTTGTTGAGACTCATAGTCCTGGCCCTTGGTGAAGTGCCCGCGCGCAGAAGCCTTATGGTTAACCGAAGGCGTAGTTGAGGGCGAAGCTGTAGGCGTAGAACTGGGCGCGCTCTGGCCGTAAACCTTACCCGGTGCACCCGCGCTGAACACAAGTGTTGATACCGCCAAAAAGGCCGCTTTTGTGGGCCATTGATAAGCAATCCCCATGGTAACCCCTGACCGCCGTTTAAAACGGAACACCCCACCACTCAACCGTTGGCGCACAGATCGCATCCGGTTCACGAGCATCCGTCAAGAACAAAGTGCATTCGCGTTTGACTCTACTCAAAATGCCCCCGGTTAGATGGGTAGCATTGAGATTGCATCAAGATCCATCTTGGCGGCGGTGCGCTTGCCGTTTAACCTTCCCACTCAACCACAGGGGTACCCGTGCGCTCGTTTGAAGCCGGAGAAGTTGTCGCTGGAAAGTACCGTCTCCAAAAACCGCTTGCGCGGGGTGGGATGGGTGCGGTTTGGACAGCCTGGAACGAACAGTTGGAAGTTCCGGTGGCCGTCAAGTTTATGGCGGCAGAAGCGCTGGGTTCGGCAGAATTGGTGGCCCGGTTTGAGCGTGAAGCCAAAAGTGCCGCTCAACTGCGAAGTCCACACGTGGTTCAGATCTATGAACACGGTGTACACAGCGGTGTACCTTTTATGGTGATGGAGCTTTTGGACGGTGAAGATCTGAGCAAGCGGCTCAAGATGCGGGGGCGTCTTTCGCTTGATGAAACGGGCCGTATTGTCACCGATGTTTGTAAAGCGTTGCGCCGGGCAGAAGAGCTGAAAATTGTTCACCGCGATCTGAAACCGGGAAACATTTTTTTGGCGCGCAGTGGGGATGATGAAGTGATCAAAGTGCTTGATTTTGGCATTGCCAAAATCACTCACGGCACTCAGGGTGACGCCACCAAAACAGGGGCGCTCATGGGTACACCCAATTATATGAGCCCCGAGCAGGCGAGGCGTACACAACACCAAGTGGACCACCGGTCAGATTTGTGGTCGCTCGGGGTGATTGCCTTTCGAGCCGTGACGGGAAAGTTACCGTTCGCTGGGGAAGACGCGATTGATGTGCTGGTGCGCGTTGTCACGACCGACGCGCCCACCGCAACAAGTATTGCGCCCGACCTTCCATCTAAGGTCGACAGCTTTTTTTCGCGGGCGCTCGCGCGTGATCCCAATCGGCGCTTTCAGTCCGCGCGCGAGTTTGCAGAAGCGTTCGTTTTGGCAACGGCCACAGCAGGTCAACATCCCCGAGGTGCGGGGTGGGGCAGCGGCGCGCACCCTGCCCTTTCATCCAATGCGTTGCCCAACGCATTCACACCCGCGCCGCCGCCGGTTGCAAGTGTACCTTCCAATATTGCGCCTCAACCAAGTGTACACACGGCTCCAAGAGCGGGTGCGCAAACCGTTCCCCTGGCCGACCCGTTGGATGGGGCGGTTACGGTGCCCATCCAACGCTCCGCGGCGGGTCAGGCCATCCTCGCTCAGTCCGTTTCAACGGCGAGCGCCGGAGCATCGGCAAACGCGGCTGCGGGCGCAGCCACGCCGGGGTTTGCTCCACCCGCCTCACCTCACGCAACCACGCCCCAAGGGGAGGATGCGCGCAACGCTCGACGGGCCGCGCTTCGGACCATGCCTCTCCCCGACGCGGCACAGCTCGTGGCCGAGGCCAAGGTGCTCGTCAACGTGGTCGCCCCACCCGAGACAGAGATCGTGTCAGCAACGACCGGCGTGGCGAGCGAGGGCACCATCACGAGCGCCACGGGTGAACTTCCGGTGCGAAAGAAATCGCGCACCTCGCCCATGGTCTGGGTGACCCTGCTGGTGGCATTGCTGGCGGTAGGTGTGGTGGGTGTGGTCGTGTTCTCCGCGGCGACTTCTGCGTCAGAAACAACGCAGGACGAGCCCGTTCTTTTCCCCACGGGAACCGCGCTCCCCCTCACCGCCGACCCGATGCTGAACGTTTTACCCCCCACGGTTTCACCCACAAATCTACCCACGCCGTCGGCTGCACCCACCGGGTCAGAAATCTACCCAACACCGGGCGGCGGAGCATCAGGCGAGCCTACCGGTCAACCATCGGGTTCTACCCAATCCACTGCCAACCCTGAAGCATCGGCGGCCTCAACTTCGGCGCCGACCTCCCCATCAGGCACCGGGTCAACTCCGCCCCCCAAGCTGACTGGAACCTTGCCTTCTACCAAGATGAAGTCAAACGATAGTGATATTTTTGGGCCACTGGGGGCACCCGCCAAGAAGTAGGTGCACGGTCGGGTTGTGGATGTGGTCAGACCATCGGTCGTTCTGAGTCCATTATCAGCAAAGAGTCAACCATGACATTGATCCCGATCATGTTTCTCCCCGACTTGTCAGCGACCGGTCCATCAGAGGAGGACATACGTACCAACGTCCGAAGAGTAACCCTCAGAAATTTTGCGATTGAACAATTCAAGAACGCGGACCGCGCCGAGGCTCTTTGCAATGTGGTCGCGAAGGCTGCTGAACTCGTCGAAACCGAGTCTTCCCCAGCCCACACCATGATGGGAGATCTGAAGGCCGTCATCGTCGGTGACGGTTATCTGGGTTTCACGGGGAGGTATAGCGGAAAACACTACATGGGTGGAGTTGAGGGTTCCGAGGGTTTCAGGCCCGAACTTCAGGGTGCATACAACCAACATCAGCATGCCATCGCTGGCGTGCTGATTGGTTACAACGGTTGGTACGCTGGCTACGCCGTTCTCGGCCTAGATGTAGCAAGTGGAGAATCGCAGGACGTTGCACTTTATAAAGCAACGATACCCCTCGGTATAGGGTTAGACGACAGCAACTACAAGGGTCTTGCAAAGCGGCTTCGATGCGCGATCTCGGCACTATGCGAGTGACGGAGTGACACGTTCAAATTCAAATGTGTACTCACTTGCAAGGCAAGCCGAAGCTGCTCTTGCATTTGGTACTTTTAGCGGTGGCGGTTGTTTTTGGCGTTGGGGCGGGAATGGGGTCCACCGGTTTTTTCTGAGCGGTTGAAGCCGTCTTACCTGACGCAGTGGGTTTGGGAGGTGTTGCGGTGGCGGCGGGTTTGACTGTTGCGGCAGGTTTGGCCACTGGAGCAGTTGTGGAAGGGGAGGCGGTAGGTTGAGGCTCTGCGGTAGGTTCTGCGGTTGCCGGCGCGGTTGTGGTCGGAGCGGGCGGAGCTGTGGCGGTGGTGGTAGGAAGGGCGTTGGGTAGATTTTCACCCGATGCCGACTCTACCCGTTTTGGACCAAACAACAAAATAGCCGCGGTTGCTGCGACACTCACCAGGATCACCGCCACCGCGCCCACCACGATCTTTTTAGACTTTTGTGGAGCGGGTTGAATGGGCGCATGGGTAGATAGGGAAACAGGCAGGTTGGTGTCACTCGCCTGAATCGGCAGGTGACCGGCCTCCATGCGCATGGTGGTACCCCTGGGAAGACTGGGCTGAGGCTCGGCGGGCAGCGGGCTTGTTTGAAGGACGGGGTGAGGGTGGACAACCGGTACGGGTGGCTTGCCAAGAGCGCTGAGCGGGATGGTTCCACCCCCGGCGGGTGCGGGCCCCCAGTCTAAATCGGCCCCGACGGAAGGTGACGGGAGAGGCGGTTGAGCGGTCGAGGGTCGACTTGGGGAAGGCTGGCCGATGGAAGGTGGACCGGGGGTAGGTTGCCCGATGGAAGGTGGGACTGCGTTTGGATGGGAAGGTCGCGAACCGCGCGCAGCCGCGGCAGCGCGGGCAAGCCGACTTTCTAAAACGTGGGGCTCGATAGGAATAGTGGCCCCGTCATCATCGGCAGGTTCTCCCCATGAGCCTGATCGGTGAAGCGCTTCAGCCGCCGAGGCCGCAGAGCTGAGGTTGGTGGCGCCTTTGCCTCCACTTTTTGGGGTGAGGGCGGGATGGTTAGACGAGGCCCGCAAGTCCGTGGAACCTACCCCTGGGGAGGCAGGGGTAAGGTTGGATGGTCCAATACCGGGTGAAGCAGCGCTGAGCCGGGGTGAACCGAGGCCCGGTGAACCAAGGCCCACTGGCGCATCATACCCTCCGGTATCCATGAGGGACGGTAAGGGGTCGCGAGCCGCGGGAAGGGTAAGTCTGTCAAGCTGACGGGCAACTTCAGCCGCGTCGCTGGCCCGTTGGTCAAGATCGCGCGTGAGCAGGCTTGCGACGATTTTATCAATTTCAGGATCGATCTTGCGAACGCGGCGCGCCACGCGGGGAATAGGGTCGTTGATTATCTTCTGTACAACATCCAACGCGTCGCCTCCAAAGGGGCGCTCGCCGGTTAACATTTCATACAAGACAACTCCGAGCGACCACATGTCTGCCCGGTGGTCTAAGTTCCTGTCGGCACGGGCCTGTTCAGGACTCATGTACATGGGCGAACCCACCGCGCCGCCAGCCACTGTGCGCAGACCATCCGACGCCTGGAGGTTTTTGCTCACCCCAAAGTCAACCACTTTGACAATCGGCTTTTCTTCCCCCGGCTCTTCGTGCAAAAAAATGTTGGCCGGTTTCAGGTCGCGATGAACAATCGGCACCGCATGGGCAGCCGCCAACGCGCGTGCAACATCACGCGCAATGCCACATGCCTCTTCAGGTGGAAGGCGCCGGCGGGCAGCGAGCAGCGACGCCAGGGTTTGACCTGACAGAAGCTCCATCACCAAAAATGGGTCACCCGTGTCGGTGGTACCGACGTCGTACACTTGAACCACATTCTTGTGCCGAATGGCTCCACACGCCTGCGCTTCACGCAACAGACGAGCGCGCAATTCAGGCTCGGAGCGGACAATGAGTTTGATAGCGAATTGACCGCCGGTTGCCGTGCTGACGGCAGACCAAACGGTACCCATGGCGCCTTCGCCGAGTTTTTTCAGAAGGCGATATTTTCCGCCGATCAACATCACTTGCGGCCTCCCAAACGGTACATCTCCCCCGCGCTACGACAACGGCAGTGTACACTTGCGCAGAAGAAACAAAGCTTCGCGCGACGGAGCTAGAATACACGGCGCAGGAGGCCCAGATCCAACGTTATTTTTTACGCAGGAAGGCGATTGAAGGCGAGTCGCCTACCCGCGGCGAAGATTGTTTAACAGGTAGTTCACAATGGAGGCCGCCCCCGTTTGCAGCGCGTGGTTGCCCTTTAGTGCACGGCTACTCGGCAAGCCCATTCAGGTTGATTCAAAGTAGTCACCATCTACCCTGGGTAGGTGAACCACTCGATAGTGGGACACGGCCACTCCGTGGTCGATCATGAGTTGAGTCAGGCGACTACCATCAATGAGTACGACGGCTTCTGAAACCTGCTCTCCAAACGACAAGGCATCTTTTGTAAAGGTGGATGTTGTAATGAACACCCCCTTTTTTGCTCGACGACCTGCAAGTGCACCGAAAAACGCTTGAATGTCGGGGCGCCCAACCGAGCCTTTCCAGCGTTTCGCTTGTACAAACACTTTCTCGAAACCGAGTTTGTCGAGTGAGATAATGCCATCAATCCCACCGTCACCTGAAGCACCGACGTGTTGAAAATCCTCTGAGTGACTGCCATATCCAAGGGCACGCAGCAGGTCGAGAACGAGCACCTCAAAGAACGCCGGGGGTGCCTGGGAGATGCGTTCGAGCAACTCAGCCGCTACGGTTGTGCGCATTTCTCGTATCGCTGCGTCGATGCGCTCCTCGGGGGATTGTTGGATTTGGGTAGAGTCGCGAGCCTCGTCCAGATCTGCCGCCACGATGCGCGGCTCGGCGCCCCCGCCACGGAGGGCCAAAGAGTGAGTTTCCCGCGCCAATTGACGGCCCGTTTCGTTATCAAATCCAGTAGGGTGCCGGCCTAGCAAGTCTCGGCCGCGATCTGTAATCTTCCAGATGCTGCGCGCCGGCGATTCGACATAGCCGGCGGCTTTAAGCATGCTCAAACCCCAGCCAGTCCGGTGTCTATACCGTAGTTGTGGCATGTTGGGGAGTCGCTCTGTGCGCTGTGCCTCGCTGAGCTGGAGAAGGATTGGTACAGTGTCATGAATGACGGCGCGGGCCGCTCCTTCGGGGTGGTCGGCGAGAAATACCAGAATCGCGTGAAGGAACGCTCCCTGGGGCGGCAGCGCTGACTCAGCTCTTTGGTTCGACATGGGGTGGGTTATAACGACCAATGGGGTGTTGGCGTGGACATTCTTTCGGGCGCACCCGAATCGAAACGCGTCACTGCGGTGCGGGGCGCCGTTTAAGAATGTGTACGCTTACTCTACTCGGTGAACACTTCTTCAAGCGTTGTAGCGAATAGGATGCGATCGAGCCAGGTGGTTATTTCGGCCGGTGTGGCGGAGTCCACGCGTGCTTTTACCTGGTCCGCAGCATTTCCGAATTTGCGCTGAAGCTGCTGATACAGCGTGGTGCGTTGACCCTGCGCAAGCCCTTGCTCCAGGCCTTTTTTGACGCCCTGAGCGAGCCCTTGCTCCAGGCCTTTTTTGACGCCCTGAGCGAGCCCTTGCTCCAGGCCTTTTTTGACGCCCTTTTCAATGAGTTGCTCTTGGATGGTCGCCATACTCTGATTCTCCTCCACTTCAAGTGACTTTGCAAGAGCCGGTAGCACGGTTTCTGTTGGCTCTTCGTGCACGGCGGTGATGTACAAAAAGATCTGTTGCAGCCAATCGGCACCGCCGTTTGAGGCGTGCAGCGCCCGAAGCAGCATGCGCCAATGCACTACCGTACGAAGTAGTTCAGGGGTGTTGAATGCATTTTTGAGGCACCAGAGGGTGACGGCTGCAAGGGTAGATAAGCTGCGGGCGCGCAAGCCTTCATCCGTTTCGTGATACAAGTCGTCGAGAAGCACTCGAAAACGGGGCACATAGTCGATGATTGCCGGCTTCAATTCCGGGGGAATGTCAAGCAGGTCTTCAAACGATAAAGGGCATGTCCACGGTTTGCGGCCGTGGGACAGCACAACGGGGATCACAATGGGTAGGTGGGTAGCGTTAGGGTGATCTACCAACCAGTTATCCAAGAATCGAACGACGTACTTGAGTTCACGGAATATCAAAAATCGATCGGGGGAAGATTGGTGCTCCCAGAGCACGTAGATAAAACTCTCCTTTCCCTGAAATTTTACTGAGTATAACAAATCTGAATAGTTGGCCTGGAGCGCTTCATCTACAAAAGCGCCGGGCACGAGTGTCAGAGTTGACCAGTCAACATGAGTAGACACCTCCTTGGGTAGCAACAATTCCAGCTCACCGCGGGCGTGTTCGGGGTGACTAAACACGGCACGCACCAATCCATCATGGGGCTGATTTGACATACCTCCACCTGAAAGGCAGGTTTTGAACAAAGCCTGCCGGTTGCAAACTGCCCGGCAAATGCCACGCATTGGGACGTTGTCAGGCCGGTTGGATGGCCTTGCTTCGTGTGCTGATGTGTTGGTGACGGCGGTTGGTTTGTAGGAGCAATTGTTAACTGTGAGGTAGCCGCCCTCGGTGATTTGACTCTACGGAGTTTTTGTTCAGGCTGCAAGGACTTTTTTGGAGACAAGTTGAGTCGCTCCATGCGAGCAGTCAGCCCTCCTTCGTCTTTCCATTTTTCTGGTGGGTAGACGGTAAGGTTGGGCGGCGGTCTGACTGAACAACTACGCACACCAGATCGCGTTCACACGGTGAGTTGAGTTGATGGGTAGATCGCTCATCACTTCGATCTCTGAATGAAAGCGAAACGAGGGAGCGAAGCGCGCCGCTCTACCAGGCGAGTGGGCTCGTGCACGAACGAACGGTGCCGCGAGGGCAGCGAGTGGCGCTGGGAGCGAGGGTGTCGGGCAAAGGAGCGAGTGACCCGTGCGCATTCGAGCGGTGCGGCTTGGGGCCAGGGAGCGAGTGACCTGGGCGCGAACGAGCGATGAATGGGGGGACCGCCCTGTTTGAGCGGTGGCGTGCCCGGGGCAAGGGAGCGAGTGACCTGGGCGCGAACGAGCGATGAATGGGGGGACCGCCCTGTTTGAGCGGTGGCGTGCCCGGGGCAAAGGAGCGAGTGACCTGGGCGCGAACGAGCGATGAATGGGGGGACCGCCCTGTTTGAGCGGCGGCGTGGGCCCACGACCCGCGAGTCGGGTGGGGCCCATTCGGCGCGAGACGCGCACAGGTCACGAGCGACGCGCGTTCGGGGGTGGGCAGCAAAATTCGATCTTGTCAGCCGAGATCTGATATGATACAGATGTTCAGTGCGTCCGATACCTGTTTCGAATCCGCCGAATCCGTGGGCCAAGGCCACTGTGGAGTGGTTGGGTGAGCCGCCGAATGCGCCGCTTTGTGTGTTTGAGGAGCATGCAAAGTCGATTGTGAATGAGGTTGAAAGTCCCGATGTGGGGATGATGTGGAGTCTCAATCCTTACCGGGGTTGTCAGCATGCGTGTGCATATTGTTATGCTCGGCCTACCCATCAGTATTGGGGGTTTGGGGCGGGCACTGACTTTGACAGAAACATTGTGGTGAAGGTGAATGCGGCGGCGTTGTTGCGGGAGACGTTTGAGAAGAAGAGTTGGCAAGGTCAGGCTATTTCGTTTTCGGGCAATACTGATTGTTATCAACCGCTGGAGGCGTCGTATGAGTTGACGCGGGCGTGTTTAAAGGTGTGTTTTGAGTATCAAAATCCGGTGGGGGTTATTACCAAAAGTGCTTTGATTCGGCGGGATATTGAGCTTTTGGCGGCGCTCCACAAGCGGGCGCGGGTGGGCGTCACTCTGAGCATTCCGTTTGCGGATGATGGGATGGGTAGGGCAATTGAGCCGTTGGCGTCGGCGTGTTCCAATCGGTTTGAGACAATTCGGCGGTTGGTGGATGCTGGTATACCCACGGGGGTGAACGTTGCGCCGATGATACCGGGGTTGAATGATACTCAAATGGTAGAAGTGTTGGAGCGCGCCAAAGAAGCGGGGGCGCACCGTGCGGGGATGATTTTGTTGCGGTTGCCTAAAGAGGTGTTGCCGGTATTTGTGGAGCGGTTGGATGTGGCTTTTCCTGAGCGGGCGGGGAAGGTGAAAAAGGCGATCTTGGAAATGCGGGGTGGGAAGATGAATGAAGGGGAGTTTGGCAGTCGAATGGAGGGGAAAGGTCCGCGGTGGGAGGTGATTTCAAACCTGTTTGACTTGACGGTGAAGAGGCTTGGGTTTGAAACGAGGGGGGCGGGTAGTGACAGTGCGGTAGAAGCGGCGGCGACGTTTGAGCGGCCACGCGCTCAGCAGGAGTTGTTTAAGTGAGCGAGGGGCGTTGTTCTTGATTGCGAAGGGAGGCGCGGTTAGCCGCCGAGGTAGGCGGCTTTGATTTCTTCGTTGTCGGCGAGGTCTTTTGAATTGCCGCTCATTGCAATTTCACCAGTGCGGAGGACGTAGGCGCGGCGCGAATATTTTAATGCAAGGCGGGTGTTTTGTTCGACAAGTAAGATGGTTGTGCCGGCCTCTGCAATGCGGGCTACGGCTTCAAAAATGTCGGCAACGAGGCGGGGAGCTATACCGAGGGAAGGTTCGTCCAATAACAACATGGCGGGGCGGGCCATGAGCGCGCGGGCAATGGCGAGCATTTGTTGTTCACCACCGGAGAGGGTGCCTGCCACTTGTTTGACGCGTTCACCAATGCGGGGGAAGAGGCGTACCACTTCCATTTCCGTTTCAACAATGACGGACTTGGATTTGTGGTTCCAGGCGCCGAGTTCAAGGTTTTCGCGGACGGTAAGGTTTGGGAAAATGCCGCGGCCTTCAGGGACGAGAGACACTCCGTATTCTACAAGGGACTCGGCGGAGACAGGGCCGAGGTCTCTGCCGTCGTAATTGATTTTGCCGGAGCTGATGGGGAGTAGGCGAGCAATGGTTTTGAGGGTGGTTGTTTTGCCGGCGCCGTTGGCTCCGATCATGGCGACAATTTCACCGCGATTGACATTGAGGCTAATGCCTTTGAGGGCTTTAATGCCGCCGTACGAAACTGCGAGGTTGTCGACCGTGAGGAGTGGAGTGCCGGCTTCAGCTTTGGGGGCGGGGCGATTGGGATGTTCTATTTTCACGGCGCTGCCTCGGTGGTTGATTCTGACGCTTCTTCACCCAGGTAGGCGGCGAGGACTTTGGGGTCTTTTTTAACGTGTTCAGGGGTGCCGTGGGCGATGGTTTCACCGTGGTCGAGAACATGGAGTTCTTCGCAGACGCCCATGACAACTTGCATGTTGTGTTCAACCAAGACGACGGTGAGTTTGAATTCGTCCCGGAGCCAGTGGATTTGTTTTTTGAGGCCTTCAGCTTCGCCGTAGTTCATGCCGGCGGCGGGCTCGTCGAGAAGGAGCATTTTGGGTTTGAGCATCATCGCGCGGGCAATTTCAAGCCGGCGCTGGTTGCCGTAGGAAAGGCTTGTGGAGGTTTCATCGGCCATTTTGTGGAGGTCGAAGATGCGGAGCAGTTCTAGGGCCTTGTCGTAGGTTTCAGATTCGTCGCGATAAAAGATGGGGAGGCGTAATAAGGCTGCTCCGAGGTGGGCTTTGCGGTTTTTTTCGCTGGCGACGAGGACGTTTTCAATGACGCTGAGTTGGCCGAAGAGGCGAATGTTTTGGAATGTGCGCGCAATGCCGAGGCGCGCAATCATGGGGGGTTTGAGGGGCAATAGGTCTGTTTCGCCAAAGCGAATGGCCGAACCTGCATCTGGCTTGTATACGCCCGTGATTAGGTTGAATACGGTTGTTTTGCCGGCACCGTTTGGGCCGATGAGTCCAAAGATGGATTGCTCGGGGACGGTGAATGAAACGTCGCCGACGGCGCGCAATCCGCCGAAGCGTTTGGTGACGTTTTTGAGGACGAGTTCGCTCATGACGCGGTGCCCTCGGCGGTGGTGAGCGTTTCGGAAGTGGCTTGTTTGGAACTGGCACTCTCGGTTGATTCTTTGTCGGCCGGTGTGGAGTTTTCAGAGTCTTGGGTGGACTCTTGGGTAGATTGGGACTTTTGCGCGGCGTTGTTGTCGGGGTCACCGCCGCCTTTTTTGGGGCGTTTGCGGCGGAAGATCTCGCGCTCCCCAAAGAGGCCTTCAGGGCGAAGGATCATGAGGCCGATAAGGACGGCTGCGTACACAACCATGCGGAGGGCATTGAGGTCGATGCTGGGGTGGTCGGCTCGAAAGGCTTGGATGCTTTCAAGGCCCTGGAGCTGTTCTATGAGTTTGACGGTGACGGTGACGAATACGCCGCCGACGATGGCTCCGCTGACGCTGCCGGAGCCGCCGAGAATGACCATGGTGATGGCGTCAAACGATTGAACGAAGGTAAAGCTGTCGGGCTGCACAGTGGGGCTTCCATCGTGCATGCTTGCAAAGAGGCCTCCGGCAACGCCGGCTCCGGCGGCTGCGATAACGAAGGAAACAACTTTGTAGCGGGTTGGGTCTACGCCGACGGCGCTGGCTGCAATTTCATCTTCGCGAAGGGCGCGAAGGGCGCGACCCCATCCGCTGAACTTGATTCGCCAGGCGATCAGGGTTGCAACAATAACGGAGCCGAAGATCCAAAATGGGCCGGCGTATTGGGGAACACCGTTGCCTTCGGGGCCGGCGTATCCGTTTTGTCCGCCGAGGGACGCGAGGAACTTGGCGACGGAGCCTTCTGCGGTGCCGCCGGTTTGGGCGGTGGCGATGACGAGGCGGAAGATCTCGGCGAATCCGAGCGTGACGATGGCGAGGTAGTCACCGCGGAGTCGAAGGCTGGGGAGGCCGACGAGGAGGCCGAACAAGGCGGCGATGGTGCCCGACGCGAGCAGGACGAGGGGCATGACGATGAAGGAGTTGGCGAACTGGGGATCGCCGGATCCGAGGCGGACGTGAAGGTGGCCGGCGACGAGAGCGCCTGTGTACGCACCGATTCCAACGAAGCCGGCGTGGCCGATGGAGAATTGGCCGGCCATGCCGTTGATGACGTTGAGGGAGAGCGCGATGACGACGTTGACCATCGCGAAGAGGACGAGCTGGCGCCACGCAGCGTCGGGCAGGACGGTTTGAAATCCGGGGGAGGCTCCGAAGCCGCTCTCGAGCCAGATGAGAACAACCACGACGAGAGCGGTGATGAGGACGCCGCGGACGATGCGAGGCATGGCGCAAGGGAGCCTGTTTGGGTGGTCAACGTCAAGACCGGTGCGCGCTCGGATGAGATGAAGGCGTGTTTGGTGTGGCGTTTCAGCGGCTCTGCTGCGTGTTGCGCCAATTGCTCACGTGCGGTTGCCGAGGCCGATTATTTGATGACTTTGAGGTACGGCGGCAGTTCGCGGCGCGGCTTTTTGCCTGGGGCGCCGCGGGGGGGGGGGGGGCGGGGGGTGTCTTCAGGCGTTTCGTCCGCGGGCGGGTCGGGGTCTTTTTTGACGTGTGGCCGAATTGGAACAACGTCGGCTCCACCGCTGCTTGCGGGCGCGGCGCCGGCGGGCGAGCTGGGCGGGGCGGCGCCGCATCGGTTTCATCGGGCGGCGGTTCGCTCGCGGGGCGTGACCCCACCGCTGCAAGTTTGGGGCGGGGGCGTTTGGGTTGTTGTTTTGCAACGGCCGCTTGCATTTGGCTTGCGACTTCAGGCGGCACGTCGTCGGGCCAAACCATGCCGGGGCCGTCTTCACTGACGAGGGCGTAAATGGCGGTCCACGGAAGGACGCACCAAAACGGGGAGCGGCTGAATGAAAGCGTGCAGGTGACGCCGGTGTCGTCCACGCGGAGATCTGGGATTTGCACGGCCATGTTGAGGCCGATTTGCAGCACGAGCTGAGGCTGCTTTCGGAAGTTTTGAGGGACGATGACGCCCTTCTTCCGAGGGTCGAGATGAACAAACACACTCGGCCCTTTGAGAAGCGCGAGGACGACGTCTTTTTTAGACGGGAGATTCCGCGGTCCTTCGGCCATGCCTTTCGGGGTCATATCGCGGGGGCACTTGCATCGCCACTGTTTTTCCCTCGGGTGCGCCGAACCGGGATCATTCAGAACGACTCGACGCAATCGCTCCGAGCGCTGTTTGGGCGTATGCGATGCTCCGCGCTCTCGGCGGTGCCGAAGGCTCGATGGAGGACGCGGCGGCGTTTACTTTTTTTGGAGCTTTTTGGTGAGGAGCGCGTCGATCAGTTCTTTGGAATCGGCGGAGATTTCGGTGAAAATAACGCCCATTCCTTCGTCGTCGACGCGCACCACTTGGCCGACACCTTCGATGGTTTCGATGTCGTCCATGATGACGGTGAAGTGAAGATTGACGACGGTGCCGACAGCGAGCGGGTTTTTGGAGCGGATGAAGACTCCGGAGCGCGAGATGTTGGTGACGTATTCAGAAATGAAGGCGTCGAACGACTCGAACTCTTTGTTGATGGTGACGCGCTCCCCGCGGCGGTCTGACGAGTCTGATCTCGCGTCGCTCATGATCACTTGCCCTGAAGATCAAACTGTTCAAGGTGGTACTCTTTGCGCGGCACAAGCTCGATGCGGCGCTGAAAGAGGCGCTCGGCTTCGGTGACGCTGGCGCGCTCCTCGTTTTTGAGGAGGTCGATGATCGCCGGGTGGGCGTTGAGGATGATGACGTAGCCGGGGAGGTTTTCTCGCTCGCGTCGGATCTGGCGAAGAATCTCGTACGCGATCGTTTGTTTTGACTGAAGCTGGCCGGTGCCGTCGCAGTAGAAGCACGGTTCGAGAACGGTGCGCCCCAAGCTTTCACGGGTGCGCTTGCGTGTCATCTCGATGAGGCCGAGTTCGCTGATGCGGTTGAGGGTGGTTTTGGCCTTGTCTTTGGCGAGCAGTTCTTCCATGCGGCGGCGAACTTTTTCGCGGTTTTGGGGCCTCTCCATGTCGATGAGGTCGAGGATGATGAGGCCGCCGATGTTGCGGAAGCGAAGTTGGTAGGCGATTTCTTCGACCGCTTCGAGGTTGGTGGCGAGGATTGTCTCTTCGAGATCTTTGGATCCTTTGCCAACGAAGCGACCGGTGTTGACGTCGATCGCTGTGAGCGCTTCGGCCTGGTCGATGATCAAGTAGCCGCCTGACGGGAGCGGAACTTTGCGGGCGAGGGCGCGCTGGATTTCGTCTTCGATGCCGTACGCGTCGAAGATGGGTTCTTCACCTTCGTAGAGTTCGATCGCATCGATGCGCTCAGGCATGAACATTTCGATGAAGCGCTTGAGCCTGAAATATTCGTCTCGGTTATCGATGACGATTTTTTCGATGTCGTCGGTGAAAAGGTCGCGTGCGGTTTTGAGAACGAGATCGACCTCGCTGTAGAGGCAGGCGGGGGCGCGCACGTCGGTTTCACGTTTTTTGACAACTTCGCCCCAGAGGCGAACGAGGTAGCCGACGTCGGCTTTGAGCTGCTTTTTGGTGAGCCCTTCGGCAACGGTTCGAACGATGAGGCCACCCTGCGGGGGCTTCATTGATTCGATGGCTTCACGCAGGCGCTGGCGCTCTTTTTCAGAGCCGATGCGCTTGGAGATGCCGATGTGGTCGACGGTTGGAAGGTACACAACGTAGCGACCGGGGAGCGAGATGTGGCTTGTGACGCGCGCGCCCTTGGTTCCAATGGGCTCTTTGGAGATTTGAACGAGCACCTCTTGGCCTTCGCGAACGACTTCACGAATGGGTGTGGCTTTTGAGATGCGCGGCGGTTCGTAGTTGCGGCCGCGTTGCGTGGGGCGGTCGTGAATGTGGCCGTGCGCGCGGTCGCGATTTTCACCGCGGTTGTCGCCGCGATCGCGGTTGTCGGGGCGGGCGTCGAAGCGCGTGTCGCGACGATCGCCTCGGCGATTGTCGCGACGCGGCGCTCCGGGATGCTGGCCGCGTTGTTGTTGCGGAGCAGTGAATGGGCCGCCGCCGGGTTGGGGGCGGCGATCGTCGCGGCGGTCGCGAGAATCGCGACCGTCGCGACGATCGCCGCGGCGGCCTCGATCTCCATCGTTGCGTCCACCGGATTGGCGGCCGCGTGAGTCACCGCGGCCTTCGCCGCGCGGCTCGGGGCGACCAAACGATTCACCACGCGGGGGCGCGGCGCGGGGGGCCGGCTCGGGGCGAGGTGCTTCTTCGGGCGCGGCGGCGGCACCTTCGGGGAGGCGATCACGTGTGCTTCGGGAGCGACGTACGCGGTCACGCCGGTTGCCTCGGCGGCGGCGTTGGTCCTGCGCCACGGTGATGGCTGTGTCTCCGTCAGCGGGTTGCTCGGGCGCATCTGCGGCGGGGGGCACGGGGCCCTCGTCGTTGGGTGCGCTCAGCGCGTCGAGAGAGATGCCTTCAGCGTCGGCCTCCGCGTCGGCTTCGGCAAACGAATCGACGAAGACGTTGGGCATTGCGTCGGCCGTGAGGCCCACACCGCTCTCAAGCGGCGGGGGGACGTCTTCGGCCGGGGCGTTGTCGAAATCGGCGGGTCCGGCATCGGCGTCGGGTCCGTCGCCATCGATGTCGCGAGTTGCGTCGCCATCGATGTCGCGATCGATATCGCGATCGACGTCACCGTTGGCGTCGGACATCTCGGCGTCGGACATCTCGGCGTCGGCGTCGGTGTCGCTCGGGCGCGCTTCACCCATGATGGGTGCGTCGGGCACGTCGGTGTACGCGTCGTCGTCGATGTCGTGATTGCGGCTTTCACCGCTGTCACCGTCGAGCGGACCGTCGAAGTCACCAGCTTCCGCGGCGGCGGCTTCGGCGTCTTCAAGGGCGGCTTCGTGCGCGAGCACTTCACTCGCGGCGGAGTAAACGCTGTCGGCGTCGGCCCCGACTTCTTCGGCAACTTCATCGGCCACCGGGTCGTCCGGGAGCGGCTCGTGATCGGCCGCCGCGGAGTCGCCGAGGGCGTCGTCGTCGTCGCCGGGATGGCCAAGAAGCGGCACATCGTCGGCGTCGATGAGTGAGCGTTGTTGGGATGTGTGTTCGTGGTCGTCGCTTGAGCGCGTTTCGCGTTCTTCTTCAGAACCGCGGCGGTGCCCTTGCAGATACGCCTCGAAATCGTCGGGGCGAATGAGATCTTCAACGTGCAAAAAAGCGGCACGTTCGAGGCCCACGTCGATAAACGCGGCCTGCATGCCTGGGAGCACGCGGCTCACTTTCCCGAGGTAGATGTTTCCGAGGGTGCCCTTGGAGCTTTCGCGCTCCAGGTGCAGCTCGGCGATGATTCCGTTTTCGATCAACGCGACCCGCGTTTCGCGGATGTCGACGTTGATCACCAAGATGTTCCTTCCCATGTCAAACGTGCCGCTCGTCTGTGCGGCTTAGGCAAGGGGCGCGAGCTTTGCGCGGGCCCCGAAGAGTCGTTGGTGGTGGACCGGGCCCGAACAAAAGAGCGCGGCCGTGGTGCTTGGCGAAGAGCAATCTTCGCCGAGCTGACCTGAGCCTCGCTCGGCTTCACCGAGGGCCCAGGTCGGGACCAGTTGCAAGGGTTATCACGAAGGGAAGCCGGAGAGGACGAGGAACCCGTAAAAAGCGCGCGCTCGCGCCATTTTGCGCCCTTGGGAGCGGTTTACTCGGGGGTGCAGGTGGCCGGCGCGGCGCACGACACCGGGCATTCTTGGCAGATGACGCAGGTGAAAAACGCTTCGTAGAGGGGTTTGCCGTCGGGGTGGGCCGAATTGCAGTCGGCAATGCAGGTGAGGTCTTCGGCACAGGAGGTGACGCACGTACCGTACGCCGCGCAATCATCGACCTCGAAGCAGGCAGAGAACTGTTGCGCGCACGCTCCGGCGACGGCGCAGCCAACGCAGCCTTCACCCATGTTGCCGCAGGCTCCGACGGAATCACACGCGAGAGCACCGCCGGCACCGGCGGAGCCGCCGTCTGCAATGGCGCCACCGCTTCCGCCCGTTCCGGTGGTTCCTGTTTCGGCGCCGCCGCCGCCTCCGGTGGCGCCGCTTCCACCGCCGCCTCCCGCGTTTGCTGAACCACCGGCGCCACCGCCGCTCGGTCCTCCCTCGGATTGCGCGACGCAACCAAGAATGGCGAGGGCGACGAAGGCGCTGAGGGGGTGAACGGAGAGGCGCATGCTGGGAAGTTGTCAAAG
This sequence comes from Polyangiaceae bacterium, assembly GCA_016712345.1. Classification (GTDB taxonomy): domain Bacteria; phylum Myxococcota_A; class Polyangia; order Polyangiales; family Polyangiaceae; genus JADJRH01. Next base: position 2,650,779 of record JADJRH010000001.1, on the reverse strand, counting down.
CATAATGCGGGCCGTTGCGCGGAGTGAAACAAGCGGCCGATGAAACGCACGCGATCGCGTGTCGAGTGCGACGTGCGTGTCGTGGCTGCTGTGCCGATCCATCGCCCCACCCGCTGCCGCGCGGAGCGAACGAAGTGAGCGAGCACGGAAGCTGGGGAGGGGCGCCGCATGTGTACATGCGGCGGGGGTGGGCAGTTACAAAAAAAGTGGTGGGGCAAAGACGGCTGAAAAACGGCTTCTACGCCGCGGGATTATTGCGGCAGTGTGGGCGCCTTGAAGGGCTCGGCGGGGCTTTCAAGCGAGCGAATGAAGGCAACAAGGTCTTCGCGTTCGGCTTTGGTGAGCGTGATCTTTTTGAGCTGCTTGTCGAGGTTTTCGTTGGGGAGGCCGCCGCTGAGCATGTAGTCGATCGCTTCGTCGAGAGTGGCGGCGCGACCGTCGTGGAAATAGGGAGGATGGGTGCCGACGTTGCGAAGGGTGGGCACTTTGAACTTGCCGTTGTCCTCTTTTTTGTTGGTGATTTTTCCGCGTCCGAGGTCGGGCTCTTTCACGTCTTTGTCGAAGCCGATGCCGACGTTGTGAAAGTCGTTGTTGGTGAACATGGGGGGCGCGTGGCATGCGGCGCAGCCGGCTTTGCCGCGGAAAAGTGCAAAGCCGCGACGGGATGCCTCGGCCTCTTTGCTCTTGTCGGACGCGTCTTTTGTGTACTTGTCCCAGGGCGCGTCGCCGGCGCGAATGGTGCGAACGAACGCGGCGAGGGCTTTGACGATGGTGTCGCCGGTGGCGTTGGCGCCGAAGACGGTTTTGAACTGAACTTCGTAGCCGGGGATTTTGCCGATCGCGTCGGCGATCTTTTCAGGCTCGGCGCCCATTTGGCCTTTCCATGCGGCCAAAATTTGTTTTTCGAGCGTTTCGGAGCGGCCGTCCCAATACCAAAGGTCGTTGTAGCCAACGTTGAGGAGCGTGGGCGAATGGCGCGTGTTCATGGCGCCGCCGACTTTTTTGGAGAGCTTTTCGCCGTCGGTCCAACCTTTTTCGGGCAGGTGGCATGTGAGGCACGCGGCGCTGCCGTCTTTGGAGAGGCGCTTGTCAAAGAAGAGCTGCTTCCCCAACATGATTTTGGCGGGTGTCATGGGATTGTCGGCGGGGATTTTCATTTCACCCGCGTACGCCGGAGCTGCGGGAACGGGGTCCGGCGTGGGCATGGGCGGCAGCGGTTTGGCCGCCGATGCAGATGCGGATGCGGTGGCCGTCGCAGACGCGGAGGCGGCCGGCTTTGCTGAGCCTTGAGGCTCATCACAACCGGCGCCGAGCGCGGCAACCGCGGAAGCGGCGATAACAGCGAGGAACCAGGCGTTTTTGATTTTCATGCGGGCTGGGCGTTTTGCTCACCGGGACGAAGGGGTCAAGCGTGGGTGAACAAAAATGTGCAGAGGGCAACCGCGAAACGGGGCGCATGAGCACGACGGCGCCGACAAAAAAAGATGGGGCGGGGTGTTTGGCCACCCCATTTGATGCGAGGCTTCAGGCCGCTTTCGCAAGGTGATCATGGACCACGGGCGCGACCATTCGGCGGCTTCACCCGACAATGCAGAGGGGGCACTGGCCAAGGCGCGGCGAGAAATCGTTGAGCTGGAAGCGAAACTCGCCGCAGCTGAAAAAGCGCGCCATCACGCGGAGAGTGCGGCGAGCGCCAAAGAGCAGCTTGCGGCAATCGGCGAGCTTTCGGCGATGATTGCACACGAGATCCGCAATCCGCTGACGATCATCGGCAACGCGGTGGCGACGCTTCGAAAGCCGCTGACGAGCGCTGAAGATCGGAGTGTGTTGTTTGGAATTTTGGAGGATGAATCGCGTCGGCTGAATCGGCTGATGAACGATCTCTTGAGCTATGCGCGGCCGGTTTCGTTGCAGCTTTCGGCGGTGAATGTGCGGGAGGTGATGGAGCGAAGCCTTTCGGTGTTGCCGCCGCACGCATCCATTGAAAAGGAGTTGTTTGAGCCGGAACCGGTGGGTCGGGTGTTTGCCGATGCCAAGCTTCTGCGGCAGATTTTTGAGAATTTGCTGACGAACGCCACGCAGGCAATGGGGCGTGAAGGTGGGATTTTAACGGTTCGCATTTTAAAGGCGGAGCGACGGGGCGAGCCGTGTGTGGACGTGGTGGTGGAAGACACCGGCGAAGGGATGGACACGTCGGTTCGCGATCGCGCGCTGCTTCCTTTTTTTACAACGCGGCCCACGGGAACAGGGTTGGGCTTGGCGATTGTGGCTCGGTTTGTTCAGGCGCACGGCGGGAGTTTGAACATTCGGAGCGCGGCCGGCAAAGGTACAAGTGTACACGTGGTGCTGCCGGTGTTTGAGGAGCGCGCCGACGGGTAAACGAGGCGTTGAGTTGGGGGCAGGTTCGGTGCAAAAGGCGGAGTATGAGTGCAGATCGTCGCGCATCGATCGTGGCCGCCGATAAGAAGTACGTGTGGCATCCGTACACGCCGATGGATCGGTACATCGACGTGACGGATCCGCTGGTTGTCGATCGCGCGGAGGGGTGTCTTTTGTTCGATGTGGACGGGCGGAGCTACATCGACGCGATGTCGAGCTGGTGGGTGGCGACGTTGGGGCACAATCATCCGCGGCTTGTTCGGGCGCTTACGGAACAGGCGCAGCGGCTCTGTCATTCGTCGCTCGCGGGGGCGACGCATGAAGCGGCGGCGCGTTTGGCGGAGGAGCTTGTGAGCGTTGCGCCGCAGGGTTTGTCGCGGGTGTTTTACAGCGATGACGGCTCCACAGCGGTGGAGAGCGCCGTAAAAATGGCGGCGCAGTTTTGGTTTAATGAGGGGCGATTTTCGAAGAAGAAGTTCGTGGCGCTCGACGGGGCGTTTCACGGTGAAACGATCGGCGCGGCAAGCCTCGGGGGGATTGAGGTGTTTCGGCGGCCGTACGCTGGTGTACTCTTTGATTGCCTGCGAGCGCCGGAGCCGAGCGAGGCTGATGCGTACACATCGGTGTTTAACGCGATTGAGCGGATGATTGTGGAGCGGGCGGACGAGATCGCCGCGGTGGTGCTTGAGCCGCTTGTGCAGGGTGCGGTGGGGATGCGGATGTACCCGGCGCACCACCTCAAGCGAATGCGCGAATTGTGTACACACCACAACGTACTATTGATCGTGGACGAAGTGTTCACCGGGTACGGGCGGACCGGGACCATGTGGGCCTGCGATCAAGCGGGTATTTGCCCGGACATTTTATGCGTGGCGAAGGGGTTTTCAGGCGGGATGTTGCCCATGGCGGCCACGCTTGTGACAGAGCAGGTGTTTGACGCGTTTCGAGGAGCGCCGGATCGGGCCTTTTTTTACGGGCATTCGTACTGCGGCAATCCGCTCGGATCGGCGGTGGCGCGTGAAGTGTTGGCCGTGTTTCGGGATGAACAAATTGTGGAGGGTGTGCGGGCAAAGGCGCTCATGATCCAAAAGGCGTTTGACGATCTGGCGCTCATGCCGGGCGTTCGATCGGTGCGGTCGCTTGGAATGATCGGCGCGTTGGATCTTGCGGAGAGCGCGAGTTATCTCGGCCAAACGGGCTGGCGTGTGTACGACGAAGCGCGGAAGCGCGGGGCTTATCTGCGACCGCTCGGCGACGTTGTTTACGTGGCACCGCCGCTCAACATTCCAGATGTTCAGCTCGATCGGCTGCTTGCGATTGTGAAAGAAAGCGTGAGCGCCGCCGTCGGAGGGCCATAAGCACGGTCGCAAACGCCGTCCGGTCACCGTTTGGCGCACAAAGTTTTTTGCGGGAGGTGTAAGACCCAACAAGGCTCGAACGTTGCGGTCGAACCACACGCGCGAGTTGTGAACGGTGGGCCGCGAGCCTGCCGAAAAAAACAGGGTGCCCCATGCGTTGGTTAACAGTTCCCCTTGGTTTTATTGGCATTGTGGCTTCGTTTGGGTGCAGCTCAACAACCACGTTCGTAAAAAGCGATACGGCGCTCGGCCGCGTGGTTGTGTACCGAAACGGCGTTGCGTACTTCGAACGCACGGCGCACGTGATGGAAGACACGCTGCACATCGCGGTGCCGGGCGACAAAATCGACGATTTTCTAAAGTCGCTGACCGTGGTCGATGCGAAGACGGGTGAGCCCACACCGGTGTCGTATCCAACCAATCGCGTGTACGGCGATCAGCTCGCGCAGATGGAGATCAAGCTGGGCGGACCCGCACCTCACGATGTGAAGCTCACGTATGTAACCGAGGCACCGTCGTGGAAGTCGAGCTACCGGATTGTGCTTGGTGACAAAGGCAAAGTCACGCTCCAGGCGTGGGCGATCATCGACAATACGTCGGGCGAAGATTGGGAAAACGTGAAGCTCGGCGTGGGGTCTTCGTCGGCGCTTTCGTTCCGGTTTGACCTTCAGTCGGTGCGCATGGTTCAGCGCGACACGCTCCAAGCCGACAGCATGTTTGCAATGGCGCCGCCGACGGGTGGAGCCACTTACGGAACCGAAAGCGGGCAGCGCGTGCTGGGTGAAGTTTCCGATTCAACGCTTCAACAAGCGCAGAGCAACAAAGCCCTCATCACGAAAGAAGATGTTTCGAAGCAGCCGGTGCCCACCGTCGATTCGGTGGCCGAAGTGCAGGTGTCGTCGGGTCGAAGTTTTCAATCTGCGGCGGCAACTGTCCCTGGCGTGGCCGGTGGAACTGGCCGCGGTGCCACGGCAACTCGAAATGCACCCACGCCCGCAACCGCTACGAAAGATGCCAAGCCGGCTGCAAAACGCGCTCCGACTGGGCCCGCGCCTGCGCCTCCACCTCCGCCGCCTGTGCAGGCTCCCAAAGGGGCAATGAGTTTGGGCAGCATTGGGCAAGCGCAAAACACACCTGTGCAGGGCCAACAACAGCCCGATCAAGCGGCGATGCAGCTCGACGCTCTCGCCGCACGCCTGCGCAATGTGAGTACACCTGTCGTGATCGAGGGCTTTGCGGGCGACGCCGACGGCGACAAGTTCGCGGCTTCGCTCGATCGCGCCAACAAAATGCGCGATGCGCTCATTCAACGAGGGATCGCGGCCAATCGCGTTGTTGCCGTGGGCAACGGACTAAAGCCCGGTCGCGGCGCAGGTGTACGCGTTGTGGAAGCCGATCAGCGCGAGAACCAAAAAAAGCCCGGCGACCTGGGTGGCGGAGCCGCTCCCGAAACGCTGCAACCGATCGGCGCGTCGCACTTTGATTCTGGTTTGCCAATGACGGTTCCGCGCGGCGGATCGGCCATGGTGAGCGTGCTCAAAACGCAAACCGACGGCGAGGTTGTTTATTACTTTGACCCGGACAGTCCGCGGGGAAACACGCAGTTTCCCTTCAAGGCTGTGCGCCTTCAAAACCCAACCGACTCGGTGTTGGAGAGCGGGCCCGTCACCGTGTTTGGAGAAGGGCGGTTCATTGGTGAAGGCATGTGCGAACCAATTCCCGCAAAGAGCATGGCGTTCGTTCCATTCGCGCTCGATCGCCAGATCATGATCGAACGGGCAAGCGCTGAACGGGATGAGATCTCGCGCATCTTGGCTGTTCAACGCGGCGTGTTTTCCACCGAGGTGCAGCACATTCGGCAAACCAAACTCACGCTGAGGAGCCGCATGAGTGACCCCGCCGTTGTGTACCTTCGACACGTGGTCCCCGAGGGTTACAAACTCACCAAAGGCCCCAAAACCGAAGAGCGGCTCGCGGGTGCACCGCTTTTTAAAGTGGAGGTTCCGGCGAACGGCTCGGTGGAGTTGCTGCTTGAAGTGGCAACACCGATCTTCCGGTCGACCGACATTCGAAGCGGCGTTGGGATGGAGATGGTGCGTGCGTACCTTTCATCGGGCGCGGCAGAATCGGGACCGCTTCGCGCGCGTTTCGACGAACTGGTGAAGCTGCAACAAGACATTGGCAATCTCGAACAAAAGATCGCCACGACCAAAGAAACCATCGCCGAATATCGCCGTCGTATGGATGAGCTGCACGCTCAGTTGCTCACTCTCAAAGTGGTGAAAACCGCTGGGCCGCTCATGAAAAGCTTGGAGCAAAAGCTCGATGAGGTGAGCAATCGGCTGCAAAAAACCACGGTGGATCTCGTTGGTTTGCAGGAAAAACTCATGGTGACGCGCATCAAACTTCAAGACGGTGTTGCCGAGCTGTCGCTGGAGCCGGCGGCGTCTCCCACGCCCAAGACTCTGTGACGGTTCACGCGCGGCACGCGAAACACGGCCGCATCAGCGCTTCGGCGCGCCCAACTCAGCCTTGGTTGACGTGGGTGTACACCACAGAATCATGTCTTCAAACGCAGTAACGCGGGGGCGTTGCGGGGGCGGAGCCCCCGCCCCCGGAAAAAACAGTAGATAACGATCGTTCGATTTGTGTACACATTTTGCGACGGCGGAGGCGGTCCACAGAAATCGCCCCGACACGGAGGGAAGTGCAATACATGCGCATGGCCGAGTTTCGTTGAGCGAAATTCGCGGCATTTTCCGAGTCGCATCACCAATCATGTTCTGTCGGGCGTTGCATGTTTTGCGTGAGTGGCGAAAGGTTCGCGTCGTTGGTTGCGAACGCCGGGGCGCCGCGGTAAGAGCGCGGGCTATCAAGGAAGGTGAGCCATGGCTCGTGAACCGAAGAACTTCGACCATCTGCTTGGCGGCAACGCCAAAGGCCTGAGCGACGCGCAGCTGAAAGCGCACTTCACGCTTTACCAAGGCTACGTGAAGAAGCTCAACGAGATCCGCGAAAAGCTTGGCACCGCAGATCGCAGCGCGCCGAACTACTCGTTCAACGAGTACAGCGAGCTGCGCCGCCGCGAGCCGGTTGCGTACAACGGCACGGTGCTCCACGAGATGTATTTTGAAAACATCGGCAACGGCTCCACATCGCCCGATGAGCACGCCAAAAAGCTCATTACAGCGAGCTTTGGCAGCGTTGACGCGTGGATTGCCGACACGAAAGCGGCGCTCATGAGCGCTCACGGCTGGGTTCTCACCGTGTTCGATTACGAAGACGGCAAGCTCCACAACAACCTCGTTCACTCGGAGCACCACGCGGGCGTCTTCGCAAATGTACACACGATGATCGCGGTCGACGCCTGGGAGCACGCCTACTTCTTCGACTATCAAACGAAGAAAGCGGACTACGTGGCGAACGTTCTCTCCGGCCTCAATTGGGACGTGCTCAACAAGCGCCTCGCGATGGTCGGCGGCAACAAAGCCGGCTGATTCGTCACACGCATCCGATTGAACGAGATCGAAGGGCAACGGGGCCGCATCTGCGGCCCTGTCCTTTTTTGTGGGCCCAAGCGCTCATGCTCGCATGCGTACACATGGTTTTGTGTACCCAACGTTTTTTGTTGGCATGTGTACATACCGGCGAGCGCACCCCTGCGTGCAACAAGCGGCGGTCGGAGTTGGAGGCTCACTGCCCCTCGAAACGCGTACACACCGTCGAGTTCGCCTCGCGTCGGTTGAGCGAACGCTGACCGATGCGTACACAAGGGCGGCACACAAAACAAAGCCCAACGCCGTGAAGCGTTGGGCTTGTGCTGGCCAAAACGGTTTGCTTTGAGCGGCGCGGGGCCACCGAAGCAAAAGCGTTTGGCTTACTTTTGCTCTTCGGCCGGAGCGTCAGCCGCGGGTGCGGTTTCTGCGGCGGGCGCTTCTGCGGCGGACGCTTCTGCAGCCGGAGCGGCTTCAGCAGCCGGCTCGGCCGGGGGAGCGGCGCGAACCTTGTCAACGACGGCGGGTGCGTCGACGAACTCGATCATCGCGAGGGGAGCGCCGTCACCGCGGCGCGGGCCCAACTTGATGATGCGAGTGTACCCACCGGGGCGGCTCTCGAACCGCTTGGTGAGGTTCGTCATCACCTTGTCGACGATGTCGACCTTGTCGCCCGATGAATCGACGCCGAAGCGGGGAATGAACGCCGCGACCAGGCGCTCCGCGTGGAGGCGCTTGGCCTTGTCACCCGCGGACAGTTCGCCCTGGGGTGTGTAGGCTACTTTTCCGAGCCGCTTTGCCTTTGAAATAAGGCGCTCCGCAACACGGCGCAGCTCTTTGGCCTTGGCATCGGTTGTCTCGATCCGCTCGTGCGTGATCAAGTTTGCTGCCAGGTTCCGGAGCATGGCGCGCCGGCTCGACGTGTCGCGCCCGAACTGCCTGCCTGCTTTCTTGTGACGCATGACTTCAAATCCTTCTTCTAGTTACCGGAGCGCGCTACGGCGGCACTGAGTGTGTACACACGCAGTGTCACCCCATGCACTTTGTTTCACGCCTGCGCTTGCTGCGCCTTCCAGCGCTCAAGGAGCTGGGGCCAATTGTTGATCTTCATGCCGAGGCTGAGCCCCATGTTCGCAAGGATTTCCTTGATTTCCTTGAGGCTCTTCCGGCCGAAATTCTTCGTCTTGAGCATGTCCTGCTCGGTGCGCTGCACCAGCTCGCCGATGAGCGTGATGTTTGCGTTTTGGAGGCAGTTCGCCGAGCGAACCGACAGCTCAAGCTCCTCGACCGAGCGGAAGAGGTTTTCGTTGAGCGGCTCTTCTTCGTTGAAGGACGGCTGGTAGCTCGTCTCTTCGGTTTCTTCGAAGTTGATCCAGATGGAGAGCTGCTCTTTGAGGATCTTCGCGGCGAACGCAACCGCATCTGAAGGAGCAACCGAACCGTTGGTCCACACTTCAAGCGTGAGCTTGTCGTAGTCGGTTACTTGACCGACGCGAGCGTTTTGAACGGTGTAGTTGACCTTGCGAATGGGCGAAAAGAGCGCGTCGATCGGAATGGTTCCGATGGCCATGGTGGGCGTTTTGTTGCGCTCGGCGGGAACGTAGCCGCGACCCACGTTCACCGTGAGTTCCATTGAGAGCGGGCCTTTCTTGTCGAGAACGGCGATGAGGTGATCGCTGTTCAGCACTTGAAGCCCCTCGGTTGTTTGGATGTCGCGTGCGTACACAGGGCCGGGGCCCTCTTTGTCGATGCGAGCGGTGTACGTGCGTGCGGTTTCGGCGCGGAAAACAACCTCTTTGAGATTGAGGATGATGTCGCTCACGTCTTCAACAACGTCGGGGACGGTGGTGAACTCGTGGAGCGCGCCCTCAATGCGAACAGCCGTGATCGCCGCCCCTTGAAGTGACGAAAGCAGGACGCGTCGAAGCGAGTTGCCAATGGTGATGCCGAAGCCGCGCTCAAGCGGCTCACATGTGAACTTGGCGTAGTACTGAGTTGACGACTCGGTATCGACCTGAATGCCCTTGGGGCGAATTAAGTCACGCCAGTTGCGCGCTGCCATGGAGAGGCTGCTGCCTTGACCCAATGATTCGTTTTCGATGTCCACTGCGTTTTCTCCTTCAGGGGTTCAGCGCGAAGATCCCGTGATGCATACCGCACTCGGTGTACATCACCGTCTTCTGCCCGCTTGCTACATGAAACCGGCGGCAGATCCGCCGGGAAGTTTTGTCGCCGATTGAAGATACGATCGCCCTCCAAGCTGCAAGGCGAGGAGGGCGAATCCGGTGGCGCGTAGTCCGAAGCCGCCGGCGTATTTGGATCAGCGTGAGTAATACTCGACGATGAGCTGCTCCTTGATTTCGGGCTCGTTGAGATCCTCACGAACGGGACCGGTTTTTACGGTGCCCATGAAGTTCGCGCGGTCGGCATCAAGCCACGAAGCGGTGGGCCGCTTGTCGGCGCCGGCAACCGCCGCTTGCACGAACTTGAACTTGCGAGCGTTCTCGGTGAGTTCGATCTTGTCGCCGAGGCGCACAACGTAGCTCGGAATGTCGAGGCGTTTGCCGTTGACCTTGACGTGGCCGTGCATCACCAGCTGGCGCGATTCTGACCGCGAGGCGGCGAAGCCCAAACGGTACACAGCGCTGTCGAGGCGACGTTCGAGAAGCGCGAGCATCTCTTCACCCGTTCGGCCTTTGCGACGCGACGCTTCTTGGAAGTAGCCGCGGAACTGCCGTTCGAGCACGCCGTACACGCGACGCACCTTTTGTTTCTCGCGAAGGCGAACCGCATACTCGCTGAGCTTGATGCGACCCTGACCGTGTTGCCCCGGCGGATACGGACGGCGGGTTTGAGCGCACTTTTCGGAGTAGCAGCGCTCGCCCTTGAGATAGAGCTTCAATCCTTCACGGCGGCAGAGCTTGCAAACGGGACCGATGTAACGAGCCATTGTCGCTTCCTTAGACCAACAAACACGGTGGGACGGATGCCCACTCAAAACGCAAAACGAACAAAACCAAACCCGCGCGGTTCTCACCGCGACAGTTGCTTAATTACACGCGGCGACGCTTGGGGGGGCGGCACCCGTTGTGCGGAATCGGCGTCACGTCGCGAATAAGCGTGACTTTGAAACCCGCTGTTTGAAGGGCGCGAAGTGCGCTTTCGCGGCCGGCTCCGGGGCCCTTCACGAAGACCGCAACGGATCGCATGCCGTGCTCTTGAGCCTTGCGCGCGGCTTCTTCGGCGGCGAGCTGAGCGGCAAACGGAGTTGACTTGCGGGAGCCCTTGAAGCCGCGTGCACCCGCGCTCGACCAGCCGACGGCGTTGCCGTTTACGTCGGTGATGGTGACGATGGTGTTGTTGAAGGTCGACTGAATGTGCGCGATCCCGGCCGCGACATTCTTCTTGACCTTCTTCTTCTGCTTGACCTTGCTGGTCTTTGCCTGAGCCATGATCTTTGCCCTTTTGTCCTACGCTTAAAGTTTCGTTTTACTTCTGCGTGGGCGCGGGGCGCCGTTGCAGCATGCCTTTGCGCGGCCCCTTGCGGGTGCGCGAGTTGGTGTGCGTACGCTGACCGTTGACGGGCAGACCTTTGCGGTGACGCAAACCTCGGTAGCAGCCGAGATCCATGAGGCGCTTGATATTGAGCTGCACCTCGCGGCGGAGATCACCCTCGACTTTGTAGTCGGCGTCAAGGATGTCGCGGATCGCCTTGATATCGGCGTCTGTAAGCTCTTCAACCCGCTTGGTTTCGGAGATGTTCGCCTTTTTGCAAATCTGCTTCGCGAGCGTGCGGCCAATGCCGTAGAGGTAGGGCAACGCGTAAGCGAGATGCTTGCGACGCGGGAGGTCAACACCAGCAATACGAGCCATCGTTCAATCACTCCAAAGAGGGGCTTTGCCCCGTCGAATCTTTTTCGTCGGTGAGCGGGCTCACCGAAAAATCCATGTTTCGGTTTTGGCGGGCACGGTCGATCAAAGTCGACGCGCGCACAGCGCTCACGTCCATCAGTTTCCCTGACGCTGCTTGTGGCGCGGATTGGTGCAGATCACCCGCACCACTCCACGACGCAGAACAACCTTGCATTTGTCGCAAATCTTCTTGACGCTCGGACGGACCTTCATCGCTCTCTCCAAAACTCACTCAAGATCGCAGCCGCGTTTTGCGAGGCCCGATCTAGCGAAAAACTATTTGTGCCGGTAGGTAATTCGACCCCGCGACGGATCGTAGGGGGATACCTCGACGGTGACGCGATCACCCGGCAAGATCTTGATGTAGTACTGGCGCATGCGACCGCTGATTGTCGCGAGCACACCGAGCCCGTTGTCCGCTTTGACGCGGAACATAGCGTTCGGCAGCGCCTCTTGAACGACGCCGTCGAACTCGAGCTTGTCGCCCTTCGGCTCTTTGGGGGCCTTGGCGGTGCTGGACTTACTCTTTGCCATTCTGGGATGTCTCGCTTCTCGTGAACTCTTTCTGTGGTCGCGGGTTCATTACTTTGCGGCCTGGATATCGAGGGCCGCGAAGACTCGTTGGGTTACTTCCTCAGGTTTACCGACGCCTTCGACGCGCCTGAGCAAGCCCATTTTTTCGTAGTAGGGCAGGAGCGCCGCTGTCATCGCCTCGTACGCATCGAGACGCTTGTTCACGGCTTCCGGCTGATCATCCGCGCGATGATCCAACTCCGCGTCGGAGGGCGGCGGATTATATTTAAGGTGATAAATCTGTCCAGAGCGTTTGTCGGTTCGCCTGTAGATCGTGCGCTCTTCGATCATGGCACGCGGCACGTCGAGCTGGATCACTCGGTCGATCTTGCGATTTCGGTTTGCGAGGAGTTGACCAAGCGCTTCCGCCTGCGGGACGGTTCGCGGAAATCCGTCGAGGAGAAATCCCGGCGCAGCGTCGGATTCGTCGATGCGCCGATCGATCAAGCCGATGACGGCCTCATCTGGGACGAGACCGCCTGCGTCCATAATCGCGAGATACTTCGGATCGAGCGTGCCGGCCTTTTTGGCCGCGCGAAGCATGTCACCGGTGGAGATCTGCGGGATTGTGTACTTTTTGCAGAGAACCTGGGCTTGTGTACCTTTTCCTGAGCCGGGCGCTCCGAGCAGGATCAAAATCATGGCTTCATCCCTCGGTAAGCCGGCGCGCGCGAATGCGTCCTGCGCCGGGGCCAGAGAGGCCGTCGTAGCTTCGGGTGATGAGGTGCGCTTCGATCTGGTTCACTGTATCGAGCGCAACACCCACAACAATCATGAGCGAGGTGCCACCGAAGCGCATGGAGACGCCGAAGAAGCTCTCCATCAACGACGGTAGAACGCAGACCGCTACAACGTACATGGCGCCGCCGAACGTGATTCGTTGGATGACGCGCTGAATGTAGTCGGCGGTTTGTTTGCCGGGGCGAATGCCCGGAATGTTTGCCTGTTGCTTCTTCAGGTTTTCAGCAACGTCCACAGGCTGAAACGTGATGTTTGTGTAGAAGTAACAGAAGAAGATGATCAGCGCGGCGTAGAGCGTGTTGAACACCCAGTCGCCCCGATTAATCACGCCCTGCAAATAGTCCGCGCCGGGCAGGTTCATGTTCGCGAGTGTTGCGGGGAACATGAGCAGGGACGACGCGAAGATCGGCGGGATGGTTCCCGACGTGTTGACCTTCAGAGGAAGGTGAGCCGTTTGCCCGCCGTACACGCGGCGGCCAACTTGACGCCGTGAGTACACAATCGGAATTTGGCGCCGACCATTTTCGAAGAACGCGATGGTCGCAATTGTGAGCACCAGAAGACCAAGGATGAGCGCGATGTTGAGGGGCTGGATGTCTCCCTTTTTCGCGGCGAGATAGCCGCCCACCGACTCAGGTATACGAGTGACGATGCTCGCGAAGATGAGCAGCGAGATGCCGTTTGAAATGCCGCGCTCGGTGATCTGCTCGCCGACCCACATTAAAAATGCGGTGCCGGTGGTGAGCGTGATCATTGTCATCAGGATGAAGCCGATGCCGGGGTGTGTGACGATGCCGGCGGCATCTTCCGACCCGGAACGGCCCTGAAGAAAATTGGCGATGCCGTACGCTTGAAACAGCGAGAGCGCCACCGTGCCGTACCGCGTGTATTGATCGAGCTTGCGCCGACCCTGCTCACCCTCTTTTCGAAGCTCATCGACGGGCTTGTACACCATGCCCATGAGCTGGAGGATGATCGACGCTGAGATGTACGGCATGATCCCGAGCGCGAAGAGCGACATGTTCTCCAGCGCGCCGCCGGAGAACAGGTTGAAGAATCCAACCATGCCTCCCTGGCCGGCCACGAACTTGCGCATCACGTTTCGGTCAACGCCCGGGGTCGTGACGAACACACCGATGCGGTAAACGGCGAGCATGAAGAGCGTGTAGAGCACGCGCTTCCGAAGCTCCGGGACCTTGTGGAAATTCGTGATACCCGCGAGGCTCGCCATACGCTCTTACTTGGGGGGTTGTGGACCTCAGCCCTTTTTCGAGGCTTTGGTCTTGGTGGGGGCGGCCGCAGGTTTGGCACGAGGAGCGGGCGGTGCAAGCGTGATCGCCTTTCCACCCGCTTTGGTGATTTTCTCGGAGGCGCTCTTTGAGAAGCGGTGGGCCGTGACGGTCACTGCCTTGGTGAGTTCACCGCTGCCCAAGATCTTGAGGATGTCGAAACGACCCTGCACGAGCCGCTGCGCGCGCAGCGTTTCAGCATTGACCTCGGCTCCGGCATCAAAACGGTCGAGATCACCCACGTTGACGTTGGCAACCACCGGAGCGAGCGGATTGCGAAACCCGCGCTTGGGGAGGCGACGTTGAATGGGCGTTTGACCGCCTTGAAAGTGCAACTTGTTAATGTTGCCTTTTGAGCGAGCCTTTTGGCCTTTTTGGCCGCGGCCCGCTGTTTTGCCCAAGCCCGAGCCCGGACCACGCCCGACGCGGGTGCGCTCTTTCACCGAGCCTTCGGGCGCTTGAAGTTTAGAAAGGATATCCATCGTCAGCTACCTCACGCCTTGGGCGCGGCGCCGTCGGTTTCTTCAACGGCAACGAGGTGGAGAACTTTTTTCACCATGCCGCGGAAAGACGGCGTGTTGGCCACGATCACGTGCGAGCCGGGGCCGCGCAGACCAAGACCTTTGATGACTTTGCGTTGATGCTCAGTCTGGCCGATAACGCTGCCTGTCTGGCGGACAAGAAGCTTCGTTTTCACGACTGGCCTCCTTCACCTTGCGGTGCGGCGGGCTTCTCGCTGGCCGACGGCTTGGGGGGAGCCATGCTCGCACGCTTGCGAGTGGCGGTGATCCCGCCGCCCTTGCGTTGCCACCCGAGAGCGTCGGTTTGCATGCTGCGCTTGTTCGCGTAGCCGTCGGGGCTCTTGAGAGCTTTGAGGGCCGCAACGGTGGCATGCACAACGTTGTGCGCATTGCTGGTTCCGAGCGACTTTGAAAGCACGTCGTGAATACCCGCCGACTCGACGACCGCGCGAACCGCGCCGCCGGCGATAACGCCGGTGCCGGGGCTCGCTGGCTTGAGCAGCACTTTGCCCGCGCCGACGTGGCCGAACGATTCGTGAGGAATCGTCACGCCGTCGAGCGGCACGTAGAAGAGGTTCTTGCGCGCTTGATCGTGGCCCTTCCGAATTGCTTCGGGGACTTCGTTCGCCTTGCCAAGACCAACACCCACGTGACCCGCTTCATCGCCCACGACAACGAGCGCGGAGAAGCTGAAGCGACGGCCGCCTTTAACGACCTTCGCAACACGGTTGATATGAATGACCCGCTCTTTGAGCTTTTCTTCGTCGATCTGATCGAACGCCATGACGTTCCTCTTAGAGCTCGAGTCCCGCTTCGCGCGCCGCCTGGGCCAGAGCGCTCACGCGCCCGTGGTAGAGGTAGCCATTGCGATCGAAGACGACTTTGGTGATGCCCTTGTCTTTGCAGACCTTGGCGATGAGTTGACCAACCTGTTTGGCGGCATCCACCTTGTTGGCCTCTTCGAGCTTGCCGTCGAGGTCTTTTGACAAGGTGGAAGCGGCGGCGAGCGTTTTGCCCGTCGCGTCGTCGATCACCTGCGCATAGATGTGGCGCGCTGATCGAAACACGCTGAGCCGCGGACGCTCTGCGCTCCCGTTCACTTTGTTGCGAATGCGGAGCTTGCGGCGCTCCCGGCCGACGATTCTCATGCCCATCGCTGCCTCTACTTCTTGCCGCCCTTGCCGGCTTTGCCCGCTTTTTCGCGAACGCGCTCACCGCGATAGCGAACGCCTTTGCCACCGTAGGGCTCCGGCGGACGGAAACCGCGAATTTTGGCCGCGGTTTGCCCGATGAGTTCTTTGTCGGCGCCGTTGAGCACAAGCACGGTGCCTTTAGAATCAGCCGGGATCGTGGCGGCAATGCCCTTGGGCAGCGGGTAGTTGATCGGGTGTGAATACCCGAGCGCGAAGTTGAGGGTGGTGCCCTTTGCTTCAACGCGATAACCGGTGCCCTTCAGTTCGAGGATGCGCTCATAACCTTCGGCGGCACCCTTCACCATTCCGGCGATGAGTGCACGCATGAGGCCTTGAAGGCGCGAGCCGTCGCGGCCGGGTGCATCGGACGAAACGTGCACTTTGCCGCCCTCGATCTTGATCTCGGTGCTCGGGCTGAGATCCCGAACCAGGTCACCCTTGGGGCCTTTGACCTGCACCTTGCGAGCGTTGACGCTGACCGTCACGCCCTTGGGAATATCAACCGCGCGCTTACCAACGCGAGACGTCTTCGGCGCGAGCGGATTGGTGGCTGCGGGTTCCATCACCACACCTCACACAGAAGTTCGCCGCCCAACTTCAGGCGACGGGCATCACGGTCCGACATGACGCCGCGCGATGTGCTGAGGATCGAAATCCCGAGACCGGAGAACGGACTCGGAATGTGATCGTGACGCACGTAAACGCGACGCCCGGGACGTGAAACGCGACGCACGCCGTCGATGGCGCTCGCGCGATCACGCCCGTATTTGAGCACGATAGTCAGGGTTTTCTTGCCGTCGTTGTCACTCTCACGAACGTCGGCAATGTAGCCTTCGTTCTTGAGGATCTTCGCAACGTTCGCCTTGAGGCGACTTGCGGGGATCTCGGTGCGGTCATGCCGCGCGAGAGCCGCGTTGCGGATCCGGGTGAGCAGGTCGGCGATCGGATCGGTCATCATGGGCTCACCAACTGGCCTTGATCACTCCGGGAAGCTCGCCCCGGAGCGCAAACAAACGAAGGCAAATCCTGCAGAGTTCGAAGTCGCGGTAATACGCGCGCGAACGGCCGCAGACCTTGCAGCGATTGCGATGCCGCACCGCAAATTTCTGCGGGCGGTTAAGTTTGGCGAATTCTTTTGCGCGGGCCATTGTCGCTTCCTCGATCTCAATGCCTGAAGGGGATGCCGAGCTCAGTAAGAAGCGCGCGACCCTCTTCGTCCGTACGAGCCGTTGTTACGAACGAGATGTTCATCCCTTTGATCGCGTCGACTTTGTCGTAGTCGATCTCGGGGAAGATGATCTGCTCGCGCAGGCCCATGGTGAAGTTGCCCTTGCCGTCGAAGCCCTTGTTTGAAACACCTTTGAAGTCGCGCACGCGCGGCAAGCTGAAGGTGATCAGGCGATCGACGAACTCCCACATGCGTTCGGAACGCAAAGTGACCATCGCGCCGATCGGCAGGTTCTCGCGAAGCTTGAACGTGGCGATCGACTTGCGAGCGCGCGTCACAACCGGCTTTTGGCCGGAGAGAGCACGCAGATCATCCACCGCTGAGTCGATGATCTTGGGATTTTGAACCGCCGCACCGAGACCCATGTTGATCACCACTTTTTGAAGGCGGGGAACCATCATGGGGTTCTTGTACGAAAAGCGTTTGGTCAGCGCGGCCACCACTTTGTTGTCGTAGTGCGAGCGCAGACGCGGCTTGTAGTCGGCGGCAAGTTCAATCGCCGGACCGGACGCTGCAGCAGCGCTCTCGGCCTTTGATTCGCCTTTGCCTTTTTTGCCGCCTTTATCGCCTTTGCCGCCACCTTTGGCGCCGGCTGCGGCCGCGGGAGAAGGCGGGCCTTTCGGCGCCTCTTTGGCGCCGCCCTTCTTCTCTTTGCCTTTATCGGCCTTGTCTTCCTTCTTGTCGGCCATGGCTCAGCTCTGTCCCAACTCGGCGCCGCTCTTCGCGACGCGGACCTTTTTCTCGCCCTCGACCTTGATCTTGACGCGCGTGGGTTTCCCCGTTTGCGGATCGATCGGCATCACCTTGGAGGCATGAATTGCCGCCTCTTTGGTAACTTTGCCGCCCTGGCTCCGCTGCGTCGGCTTCATGTGCCGGGTCTGGACGCGAATGCCTTCAACCACCACGCGATCTTCGTCTTTGAGGATCTTGGTGATCTTGCCCTGCTTGCCCTTGTCTTTGCCGCTGATGACCTGAACCAGGTCACCCACCTTGAGGCGTTCCATCAGAGCACCTCCGGTGCGAGCGAAATGATCTTCATGAACTTCTTCGCGCGCAGTTCGCGAGCGACCGGCCCAAAGATGCGGGTGCCGATCGGCTCTTTTTCTTTGTTGATCAACACCGCGCTGTTGGTGTCGAACTTGATGTAGCTGCCGTCGGAGCGCTGATATTCGCGCGCCGTGCGCACCACCACAGCTCGTGCGGTGTCACCTTTTTTGACCTTGGTGCCCGGAAGCGCCTCTTTGATGGAGACGACAATCACGTCACCCAGGCCGGCATATTTGCGCCGCGAGCCACCAAGAACCTTGATGCACTTCACGATGCGGGCGCCGGAGTTGTCGGCCACTTCGAGGTGAGTTGTTACCTGGATCATGGCTCACTCCTCGACCGGACGCGCCACGAGGCGGGTTACAATCCAACGCTTTTCGCGCGAGATCGGGCGGTGCTCCTGAATCTCAACGCGATCACCGATTTTGTACTGGTTCTTTTCGTCGTGCGCCTTGTAGCGCTGACGGCTTCGAACGTACTTTTTGTACATTGGGTTGAGGGTTGAGCGAACAACCTCCACCACAACGGTTTTCGCCATTTTGTTGCTGGTAACGCGACCGACGAGCTTGCGACGGAAGGCGCGTGTATCGGCAACCGGCGCCGCGGCCGCGGGAGCGGCAACGGGAGCGGGCGGAGGAGCCTCAACCTTGGGGGCCGGGGCAGGAGCCGGAGCCGGCGCTGCGGCTTTTGCCGGTGCCTTTTCCGCCTCTTTTACCGCGGCTTTCGCGGGGGCTTTGGCGCCGCCCTTTGCGGGAGCGTCACCTTTTTTGCTGGGTTTCTTCGGCGAGGACATCGGCTAGGCCTTTCCTTCTCCGGTGGTCTCCGCCTTGTCGGCGGCTGCGGCCGCGGCCGCGCGCTGCGTCAGAATTGTTTTCACGCGCGCGAGATCGCGACGCGTGCGACGGATCAACGCGGTGTCGTTGAGCCGGTTGGTGAAGTTCTTGAAGCGGGCATCGAATGCCTCTTTCGCGAGATTTTTTTCCATCTCGCGAAGATGCTCCGTGGTCCGCTCTCGAAGTTCTTTGGCCTTCATGTCTTCCTCAAATCGCCTTCGATTACAGGAGCCCGCGGGCGAGGAATTTGCACTGCATGGGCAGCTTGTGCGACGCGAGGCGGAACGCTTCACGCGCGACCTCCTCGGTCACGCCCGAGATCTCGTACATCACCTTGCCGGGCTTCACGGCCGCGGCCCATTCTTCCGGTGCGCCTTTTCCGCCACCCATACGAACCTCGAGAGGTTTCTTGGTTACGGGGCGATCGGGGAAGATGCGAATCCAGAGCTTACCGGCGCGCTTCACGTGCCTTTGGATCGCCATACGTGCCGCCTCGATTTGACGAGCTGTCACACGCGCGGGCTCCGCTGCTTGCAACGCGAAGTCGCCGAAGGAGACATCGGACCCGGCGTACGCGACGCCGCGGTTCGAGCCCTTCTGCATTTTGCGAAACTTGGTACGCTTGGGGGAGAGCATGGCTCGCTAACCTCGGGACCTACTGGATCCTGCGCGCTTTGCGCTGGAGAACCTCGCCCTTAAACATCCAGACCTTCACGCCGATGATGCCCACCTTGGTGCGCGCTTCGGCGAGGCCAAACTCGATGTCGGCACGGAGCGTGTGAAGCGGAACGCGACCTTCGCGATACGTTTCAACGCGGCTCATTTCGCTGCCGCCGAGGCGACCGGCGCAACGAACGCGAATACCTTTTGCGCCGAACTTCATGGCGGTGGAGACCGCCTTTTTCATGGCGCGGCGGAACGCAATGCGGCGCTCCAGCTGGGTGGCAATGTTCTCCGCAACGAGCTGCGCGTTCGTTTCCGCCTTGCGGACTTCTTGAACGTCGATGAAGACCTCGTTGTTGGTGAACGACGCAACGCCCGGGAAGATGGCTTCGCCCTTTGCGGCGCTGCCAACGTTTCCGCTCTTGAGCGTTTCGATCCCCTTGCCGCCTTTGCCAATGACCATGCCCGGACGTGCCGTGAACACAATCACCTTGGCGCGGTTGGCAGCACGCTCGATTTCAACGCCGGCGATGTTGGCGTTGTAAAGGTACTGCTTGATCGCGCGCTTGATGCGAATGTCCTCGTGCAGCCACTTGGTGTACGAGCCGCCGGCTTCGTACCATTTGCTGCTCCACGTCTTAATGACGCCGAGGCGAAAACCATACGGGTGGGTTTTTTGTCCCATGAGAGCCGTTCCTCTACTTAGCCGTGCGCTCGGCGAGTTCGATCACGATGTGCGACACGCCTTTGGTAACCCGAGTGGCGCGCCCCATGGCACGGGGCCTCCACCTGCGAAAGAACTTGTTTGGCCCCTTGTCGACGGTGGCCTTGCTAATGAAGAGGTTGTCGACGTCGGCGCCGGCCTCTTTCGCATTCGCGACCGCGCTCTCGATCACTTTGCAGACAACGGGGGCGCCGCTCTTCAGAGTGAAGTTGAGAAGCTGGATTGCCTCCGCCGCATCCCGGCCTCGAACCAGATTGGCGATCATGCGCGCTTTCCGCGGAGCGATCTTCGCGAACCGCGCGCTGGCTTGTGCGAGCATCCGAAACCTCGTGTAGTAGCCCGCCTCGTTTCCGGAGCGGCTTTCCGAAACCAAATCCAAGAACTGAGCGAAACCCAGTTCTTCCAGTTCCGTCGTACTTTTTCGAGTTTCGCCCGACGCCGCTGGTCCGGCGAGAGCCACCACCTCAATCGCCGGGGTGGGGCCCACGGCGGCCGGTGGTGCGAACGAACGCGAAAGAGCCGTTACGGATCCCGCGAAGTGTTTCACTTCGCACTTTGGACTGAGAGCCTCGATCCAAAGTGAATTGGGGAAAACGAGTTTCACCAATTCAAGGGAGGGCGCCTTCTAGCAGCCCCATTTCTTTTGCGCAAGTGGAGATTGCAAAGTGAGCAATCTTTTTTTTTGCACGCGATCTCGTTGAAAGGTCGCTGGGGGCTTTTCGGCGCGCGATCACTGTCGATCGCAACAGCCCTGTTCGTCAACTCTTTCTTTGTAGATCGCAGCCGCCGTTCGTACACGCCGCTTCACACCGGGCTTCAAGTGTTGTGTACACATTGTAAATTATGCCGCGAAGCCCGGCAAAAAAATGTGCGGCGAGGCCCGGCAAAATGGCGCTTGTGTGATTTCGCTCGGTCGGCGAACCAGTCGATGAGCGATGGCGCGCCAATGCGGAGCGGGCAGCCGAAGAGCGATGTGGCTTGCCGTTCAATGTTTGGTGATTTGATCGTTGCGCGGGACAGGAAGCGCCTGCGGGCTTGAAACGCGCTCGCGAGCACAAAAGTTAAACCGCAATCTCGGCGATCAAGTTGAGGTTACGCCGGTGATTTGAGATATTCCAATTGGTCTGTCCTTTTTTGCATCTTTTTCAACCTGCGCTCGATGTTCGCGCACCACGCGACAACCGGTCGATGCGCGTTTTCGGCGATTCAGGTTTTTTGGAGGTCTTAACAATGACGCGCTCGCTCCTTTCGACGAGTTTGGTGCTCGTAGCTCTCGGCACGGTGATCACCGCATGTGATGACGGCTCCACGGGAACCGGTGGCCAGGGAACAACCAGCGCCGGCGGCGGCGGATCGGGCGGAACCGGTGGAGGCACAACCTCCAGCGGAACGGCCGGCGCAACCACGGGCTCCACTTCATCCACCGGAGGTTCGGGCGGTTCTACCGGCGGCTCGGGTGGCTCCACAGGCGGCACCGGCGGCTCCACCACTTCCAGCACATCAAGCACAACAACGTCCACCTCGTCCGGCATGACCACAAGCAGCACAACGCCGGTGATGGACGCCGATAAAGACGGCTGGACAATCGCCGACGGTGACTGCTGCGATTCGCCGTTTGCCAACTGCTCCGACAAGCCTGAGCTGGTGAATCCGGGCGCGCTTGAAGTGCCTGGAAACAACGTCGATGACGACTGCAACCCCACCACGCTCGACACGGCGGCGTTCCCCACGTGCAGCACCAAAACACAGGCCGACCTCGACATTCAAAACCAAGCTGCGCTGTCGAGCCTCAAGCTCGTCAAGGCCATGGATTTGTGCGCCACAACGCTTGAAGTGCCGCCCACGCCCAAAGACAAAACATGGGGTGTGATCTCGTCAAAAATCACACTCGCAGACGGCACCGATGTTGTCGCGCCGAAGAACATTCAGCTCGGCGTGCTTCCCGACTTCGGCCCCAACGTTCAGCCGCAATACGGTGAAACAATGGCGGCGCTCTCCACCGGCACCGCGCGCAAAGAAGGTCAGCCCGGCTACGTGCATCCGCAAAACGGCGCTATGCCCGGCCAAACCGGCAACTACAACGCTCAAACGCAATGTTCCGCGCCCGCTGAGTACCTCGCGGCGAACGGCGGGCAGCTCCCAAGCCCCTGCGGCAACTGCATGGGCCCAACGTGTACACAATCGTTTGACTCTGTTGCGCTGCGCGTTCGCATTCGTCCACCGACAAACGCAAAGTCGTTCTCGTACCGATTCAACTTCTTCTCGTCGGAGTACCCCGAGTTCTTGTGCGACGACTACAACGACTTCTTCGTTGCGCTCATCAACGGCAACTCCAACGATCAAATCCCCGCCGACAAAAACATCGCGTTCGACAGCAACTTCAGCCCGATCAGCGTGAACAACGCATTCTTCCAAGTTTGCTTCCCAGCGGTGGGCGCGCCTCCCGGATCGTGCTCCGGTGGTACACTTGAGTTGATCGGCAACGGCATGGGCGGATGGAACGGCAGCATCACCGACGGCGGCGGCACCGGCTGGCTGCAGAACGACGTGCCCATGCTCCTCAAGCCCAATCCCAACAATCCCAACCCGCCCGCCAACTGCGATCCGCCGCCCAATCCCAACGATCCGCAGCCTGATTGCATCCCCGTTGTTGAAACATTCGATCTCCAGTTCATCATTTGGGATGCCGGCGATCACAACGTCGATTCGATCATTCTGCTCGACCGATTCCGCTGGAATCTCCAGTCCTCCGAACTCAGCACGCACCAGTGATCGGTGCGATTGTTCGGCGTCATCCCCTGTGACCACGTTCCTTTCGTGAGGCTGAGTAAAACGATGAGCTTGCGAGCTTCTGTGCTTGCAGCGGCCGCCATGGCCGCTGCGCTCTGGTCTTCGGCTTGTGTCGGAAACAACTCCACAACTACCGGTGGCGCCGGCACAACCACCTCCACAGGCGCCACCGGCGGAGTGGGCGGCACCGGTGGTTCCGGCGGGACAGCCGGCGGCACCACAACGAGCACCCCCACCGAAATGGTGGAGTGTCTCACCAACGCCGATTGCGTGACCAATCCCAACGGCCCCATTTGCGACCCCAAAACAAACAAGTGCGTCGCTTGCCTCTATTCGCCCGATCCGTCGGTCGACTGCGGCATTGGGCAGTGGTGCAACACCTTCAAAGGCCAATGTGAAACGGGCTGCACCGGTGACATCGATTGCCCCGGTCTTCTCTGTGACGAACAAACGCACGCGTGCGTGGGTTGCCTCGAAGACTCCACGTGCCCCGCGGGTTCGATCTGCATCGGCGGCAACTGCATTGCAGGCTGCAACGAGCAAAAGCCTTGTTCGCCAGGCTTTTCGTGTTGCGGCAACTCCTGCTTCGATCTCGCTGTAGATGAAAATAACTGCGGTGCGTGCAACAGCCCGTGCCCCACGGTTCCCAACGGCGTTGCATCCTGCATCAACGGCGGATGCATCGTTGGTCAGTGCCTACCCGGCTTTAAAGACTGCAACGGTCTGAGCGCAGACGGGTGTGAAACCAACACGCTCACCGACGGTGATTGCGCCTGCAATCCAGGCGTTCCCGATCTGCCCGCCGGCTGCGATGAAAATCTCAACGGCGCAAACTGCATCTGCAAAGTGCAGCCAAACAACCCGCTTTGCATTTGTTACACAAACCCCGGCAGCCCGGCCTGCGCCAAAGACAACGAGAAGCAGTCTTGTTATCTCGGTGCGCCTGGCACGCAGGGCGTCGGCGTTTGCAAAGCCGGCACACAAATGTGCAAAGACAGCGGACAGGGATGGGGGCCGTGTCTCGGCCAAGTTCTGCCCGCACCTGAAACATGTGGCAACCAGCTCGACGACAACTGCGACGGCAGCGTCGACAACGCCACCGACAACGACGGCGACGGCTGGACAACGTGTGAAGGCGACTGCAACGACTTCAACGAAAACGTTAATCCCGGCGCGTTTGAAGTGACCACGTCGCTCGTCGACGACGACAACGATCCAATGACGCCGCCCATTGTTGTGCCCGGCGGAAACGGCCTCGACGACGACTGCGATCCCAACACGCCGGACGACGTTGAAGTGTTGTGCTCCACTACCGAAAAGCTCACCGCTGTCGGCGCCGATGACCTCCGCAAAGCCATCGATCTCTGCCAAACAACGGTGCCCAACCCGCCCAAAGCGCAGCTCAAGTGGGGCGTTCTGTCGTCGGAACTCAAGCTCTCCAACGGCATGAACCCTTCCGGCACGCAGCTGCAAAACATGCAAAATAAGCAGGCTGCCGTGCTCAAACAATTCGGGTGGAAGGCCCCGGCACCGCCCGCCATCAACTTCTGCCAAGCGCCGCAGGAGCCCAACAACGCGCCCAAGAAAGGCTCCACCATGATGGGCATTTCCACGGGCCTCATGCGCTACGTCGGCCAATCCGGTTTCGTGGGTACACAAGGCGGCGCTTCCACCAACCTCAACTCCGGCAACGCCTGCCCGCCTGCGTACATCGCGGCCAACAACAACAAGCTCCCGTCGTCCTCGGGTTGCAACGGTATGTGCCCCACCGGCACAAGCTGCAACGACAGCATTGCGCTGCGCCTCACCATTCGCGTTCCCACCAACGCCAAGGGTTTCTCGTACGACTTTAAGTTCTTGTCCGCCGAGTTCCCCGAGTGGGTTTGCCAAAACTTCAACGACTTCTTCCTCGCGCTCCTCACCTCTTCGGTGCAGGGCCTACCCCCCGACAAAAACGTTTCGTTCGACGGCCTTGGAAACCCGCTCTCCGTGAACAACGGCTTCTTCAGCGTGTGCCAGCCCGCCGGCTGCTTCACCTGCCCGAGCGGCACCGGCGAGCTTGACTGCACCGGCCTTGAAAACGGCAAAGGTGGGTCCACCACCTGGCTCACCACCGACACCGCCATCGTCAAGGGTGAAACCATCACACTTGAACTGATGGTGTTCGACGTTCAAGACAACTTCTACGACTCGCACGCGCTCGTCGACAACTTCCGCTGGCAGTCTGAAGAGCTTGAGTGCGCCGACCCGCCGTGTACACACCAGTAATGCGTACACATCTGTAAATTCGTACACGCTGCGTGCGTACACATTCTAATGTGTACGCACCTCCCATAACGCCGCCGCTCTCCTCCCCCGTAACCGCGCACCGCTACGGCGTTTCGAGCCCGGCAGCGATCGCCAGCTTTTCAACCGGAAGCACCGCCGGCCCCACAATCAAGCTTGGATTTTGAGGCTTATTTTCAGCCTTGCCGGCGCGCGCAACACGGGGCGTCACCCATTGTGAAAGCTCAAGCAACGTCACTCGCCCGTCGGCGTTGGCATCGGCGTGACCGCGCGCAAGCCCTTCGATCAGGTACTTTGTGTACACACCCCCGTCGGCCGAAACGCGCGCCCCTTCAGCGCTCGAAGCCGCCCCGAGGTACACTGTACGCACAATTGCCAACGGGTTTTTTACGCTGAAGAGCGGGCCTTCGCCCGACGGCACCGATCGACCGCCGCCGCCGCCGAAACTCGCATCGACGATCAAGAACGAGTCCGCCGCCTTTGTTTCACTGAGCTGCTGCATGAGCGCCGTTACGCCGATTGTTTTTGCGCCTGTTTTTGCGTCACCGTCGTAGGGCAAAAGGGCCGCGGATCCCGGCGCTTTTCCACCTGTACCAAGGCCCGCAAAATAAAAGTACACACGTCCGCCTTTCGGCACGTTGAGCTTGAGCCACTCGACGTTGAGATCGATCGCAAGCCGATCGGCCTTGGTGTCAAAAGCGGTTTTCACGTGAGCGTCGGGTACACCCAACGTGCGCGTTACAACCTGCGCCATTTTCTCGGCGTCCGACTTTGCCCCCGGGGCCGATGCACCGCTTTTGTACTGCTCCACGCCGAACACGATCGCGAACGAATCGGGCTGTGGACTTCCGGCTAGCAGCGCCGGCACCGGAGGCGGAGCAGGCTCCTGCGTTGCCACCGCCGACGCTGTTGGAACGGGCGCGCTCGCAGAAGCCGACGTTGCCGGCACAACAAAGCCCTCACAGGTCGGGGCCATGTTGCGAAGCGAAGTCCGCGCGAGCCCCGTGGATCCGGGCCGCCTCAATTGTTTGATGTACCCACCCAAGTTTGCGGATCGAAAGAGACCGTCCACCAGCGATGCGGCCACGGCCTCAATGGCGCCCGGCGCATCGGCCGGGGCTGCCGCATCCACAGAATCGATGGGACCGCTCGTTCCTTCGATTGAAAATTTCGCCTTGATCTGCGCGTTGGTTTCAATGCGTGAACCCGGAAGCGCTTCAAGCTTCAACATCACGTCAAACGGCTTGTCGCGCGATTCAACAATTGCAAAGCCCGCAGCCACAAGCTCCGCAACAATCGCCTTTTTTACAGCGCCGATCGTCTGCAGATCGTACGTGTTCATGTTCGGCGGCGGCGGCGCATCTTCGAGAACAAAGGTGAGGCACGCTGCCACCTGCGTCGGCGCTTGAGCGGGCGGCGGCACCTCCGAAGTGCCGCTCGAACACGAGGCGCAGAGCGCCGCGATCAACGCCGCGAGGGAGAAAACCGTCTTGTGCCTCATCATGACAATCCCTCCAAAAGAGGCGCCGCAAATAAGTTTCGGCGCAGTGTTCAGCGATCTTTGTCGATGCGCCCGAGATTGGCAGCGACTCGATCGAGTACACCGTTCACAAACGCGCTTGAGTCTTCGCTGCCGAAACGTTTCGCCAGCTCAACCGCCTCATCGAGAATAACCGCCCGTGGCACCGCATGACTGCGCAGGAGTTCCCACGCACCGAGGCGGAGCACATTGCGGTCCACGCGCGCCATCCGTTCGAGCCGCCAGTTGGTGCTCGCTTTTCGAATGGCTTCATCCACGTCGGAAAGTTCTCCGGCAACGCCGCGCACCACCGAATCGGCGTAGTCACGCCCTTCGGGATCACCCGGTGTTTCACGCCAAAAACCCGCGATCACTCGATCGGCCGGATCACCCGACGTTTCAAGCGCGAATAACATTTGAAGCGCGGCTTCGCGCCCACTCGTTCGAGCACCCATAAATCCGTCACAATCCGGCGCGCGTCATAACATCTTGCAGGCTCAACATTTCAATCGCGCTCACCGCCGCTTCCCAACCTTTGTTTCCAGCTTTGGTACCCGCGCGCTCAATGGCCTGCTCAATTGAGTCTGTGGTGAGTACACCAAACGTTACCGGAATAGTTGTGTCGAGCTGCACATGGGCAATGCCCTTGGTCACCTCCGCGGCGACGTAATCAAAATGCGGCGTGGAGCCGCGGATCACAGCGCCGAGCGCAATCACCGCGTTCACTTTTCCGGCGCGGGCGAGACGCGCCACAATCGGCGGAATTTCCCACGCGCCGGGCACCCGAACGATCGTCACTTCCGATCGATCACCACCGTGTCGAGCGATCGCATCAAGCGCGCCCTCGACCAATCGGTCCACGATGAAGTGATTAAAACGCGCAGCGACAATGGCGATCTTCGAGCCCGCCGGCACGACAAGATTGCCTTCCACGGTTCGCACTGACGGCTTGTCGGTCATGTTCGTAAACCTCCACTAACGACGCGGACGATCCGCGGGGCCTTTATTCGGCGCCTTTCATTGAAACAAGCGGCACGCGCTCCACCACTTCAAGCCCGAAGCCTGTGAGCCCCGCGATCTTGGGCTGGTTATTGGTGAGAAGCCGAAGCTTGTGTACACCTAAATCGGCGAGCACCTGCGCTCCCAAACCAAATTCGCGGAGCGTCCACCGCTGCCCCACGTCATCGCCCGAAACCCTTTCTTTTGCGGCGCCCTGAGCCTTTGAAAGAGCCTCGATCTCAGCCACCAAGTCACCCTTCGGCGGAATGTAGAGCACCACACCCGCACCGGCTTTTTCGATCGCCGCGATCGCTTCACGCAGGTTGGATCCGCCGTCAAACGGTGTGGACGAAAACAGATCGGCCAACACCGAGCCGGAATGTACACGACAAAGCACCGGCTCATCGGTGCGTACATTTCCTTTTGTCAGCGCAAAAAATTGCCTTTGTTCACCGATAATTTCGTACACCGCGGCCGTCCACACCGTGCCCGTTGTATCGAGGCGCATCGGCTTTTCAGACGTTTTTTTAACGAGGCGTTCTGTTTGAAGTCGGTACTGAATCAGGTCGGCAACCGTCAGGATCAAGATGCCGTGCGTCTTCGCAAACAGCTCCAGATCCGGCATGCGCGCCATCGTCCCATCGTCGTTCATGATCTCGCAGATCACGCCCGCGGGAAGCCGCCCGGAGAGCCGCGCGAGATCAACCGACCCTTCGGTTTGGCCCGTGCGAACGAGTACACCTCCGCGACGCGCTTTGAGCGGAAACACATGCCCCGGCATCACAATGTCGCTCGGGTGAGCATCGCGCGACGTGGCCACGCGAATGGTGTGAGCGCGATCCGCCGCGCTGATCCCCGTTGTGACTCCGTGACGCGCCTCAATGCTCACGGTGAACGCCGTTCCAAGCGGTGGCCCCGATCGACCCGGAGGCGCCATCATCGGCAACTCCAATCGAGCCACCTGCTCTTCATCGAGCGCGAGGCAGATCAAACCGCGGCCGTATTTGGCCATAAAGTTAATTGACTCGGCGGTCACAAGATCGGCCGCCATGCACAGATCGCCCTCGTTTTCGCGATCTTCGTCATCCACCAAAACCACCATTTTGCCGGCGCGAATTTCTTCGAGTGCGCGGTTTACGCGGTCCAAAACGGCGGGATCAATTGTCAGTCGGTTGGATGTGGTGGCCACCGGTTTTGCCTCAAAGGTATCCGCTCGTTCGGAGCTTTTGGAGGATACGTTCATCATCGTGGGGTTCTCCGTGCAGCGCGTTTTTCGCCGGATGGTCCTGAAATTCGAGCCTGCGAGCGACGTAACGCGCGAGCAAATCCACTTCGACGTTCACGCGATCACCCGGTCGAAGGTCCGCCAAAAACGTCACGCCGAGCGTGTGCGGCACAAGCATCAGATCAAACACCACATCGCTCGTTCGCTCGGGCCCGGTTGCGCGATTGACAGTGAGGCTCACACCATCCACTGCCACCGAGCCTTTGGTTGCAATAAACGGCGCCAGATCCACGGGTGCGCTCACCGACAACGCAATTGCACTGCCACTCGGTTTGCGCTCCACCACCTTGCCAACGCCGTCCACGTGCCCCGACACAATGTGTCCACCAAGGCGCCCGCCCGCGGGAGTTGCCCGTTCTAAATGCACCTTGGATCCAAGCAGCAACTCGCCGAGCGTTGTCCGCGCCAACGTTTCAGCTGAGATATCGGCCACAAAACCATTTGGCAAAATCGCATCCACCGTGAGGCAAACGCCGTTCACGCTGATCGATTCACCCAGCACAAGCGCACCGTTGAAACGCGCTTCAATCAACGCGCGCGCCACAGGACTTCCGCTGCGACTTCGCAGCTCACCCGTGGTTTCAACAAGGCCCGTAAACATCGCGACCGGGCTTTAATACAGCGCGCCCCCAAAAGTTCGCGAAAATCGCGCGGGCTAGTTCGATCCCGCAGGCACCGGCTTCATTGCCACGATCGCAATCAACGTTCCCACCAAGATGATCGTCGCACCGGCCCACTCAAGCGGACGCGGCGAAACACCCATCAAAGCCAAACCAATGGCAATTCCGCCCAATGTTTCACCCGGTGAAACAAGCCCCACCGTTGCGGGTGGAAGCGTTCGCGCCGCGGTTTGCACCGCCGTATGTCCAATCACCGTTGGAATAAACGCCACCCCCAAAATCGCAATCCAAGAAGACCCCGACGGCCATCGAGTCGTTCCAAGAGGGGCCGGCAAAATCAAGAGTACACATGCCAGCGTCAGCGCGGCGCATGCGTACACAACGGTCGCGTACGATCGGGGCGGCAAGCTGTCTTTGAGCAAACGCGCCGACGCAACGTACACACCAAACAAAACCACCGCCCCGAGCACCAGCCCATCGCCGAACAAGCGGTGTTCACCCTGCCCTGCTGCCTGGGCCACCACCACCGCACCCAGCGTGGCGAGCAACACACCCACCTGCTCGGCGCGCGACGGCTTTTCACGAAACAAAACCCACGACCACAAAACAACGCTCAGCGGTTCGAGCGAAACCAGCGAGATCCCCGCGGGCAAACTCGTTCGATCCAAGCCGCACAAAAACAAGGCAAAGTGCGCACCGAGCAACGCTCCAACAAAGAAAATTTTCAGCGCCGTCTTGGGCGCAAGTGTACGCACATCGCGCACCAACGTTGCCGGGCTCAACAAGAACAAAAAAACGGCCGCCACAAACACACGAATCGCCGCAATAAACAGCGGATCGGCGGGCCGAGCGGCTCTCGCAAGCGGACCCGAAGTGGCAAACGCACAACTCGCGAGCACCACAAACCCCGCCGCTTTCAGTCGCGACTGCTCCATCGGCGCGCCGACTCTACCTCACCGCCCTCGTCTTCGGCCTATAGTTGCACCGTGGTTGATTGGAGCCGCGCCCGAGACTTCGCATGAGTGAGGCCGACGCCCTCATCGGAACGCTCATCGCCGATCGCTACCGAGTGGTACGCAAACTCGGCGAAGGTGGAATGGGCGTTGTGTACGAAGCGCTCCACGAAGCGCTTCGAAAGCCCGTCGCGCTGAAGCTCCTCACATCCAGCGGGCGCATCGATCGTGAAGCCGTCGCCCGCTTTGAACGCGAAGCCATCGCCGCCGCCAACCTTCGTCATCCCAACATCGCCGAAGCCACCGACTTTGGACGTCTGCCCGACGGCGCGCTTTACCTCGTCATGGAGTACGTCGAGGGCACCACGCTTCGACGTGTACTCCGCAACGACGGACGCCTCGCTCCCGATCGCGCATTTGCCATTCTCGAACAGGTCGGCGCGGCGCTTTCAACCGCCCACGCGCGTGACGTGGTTCATCGAGATCTAAAGCCTGAAAACATCATCATCACACAAGCGCAGGGCCGCTCCGATTACGTCAAAGTCATCGACTTCGGCATCGCCCGCATTCGCAACGCCACATTCGGCGGCGGCGCCACAGGCCTCACAAAAGCGGGCACCGTGTTCGGAACGCCCGAGTACATGGCGCCCGAACAGGTCATGGGTCAAGCCGTCGACGCGCGCTGCGATCAATACGCGCTCGGTGTACTCGCGTTTGAGTTGCTCACCGGCAAACCGCCGTTTTCCGCCGACGACATTGGCCAACTCATGATGAAACACGTCGGCGCACCCGTGCCCAGCGCGCGCACCTCCACACCCGCGCTGCTACCGGCCACCGACGCGGTCGTCATGCGAATGCTCTCCAAACTTCCCGACGAGCGATTCGCAACGGTTGACGAGGCGATCCTCGCCCTCAAAAACTCGCTTTCACCCGCGCCAAACTCCGTTGCTTCGCCGCCCCAAAGCAAGCCCACTTCGCAGCTTTCGCCCATTGGAAATCCAACAGTCCGTCTCGGCCCCTCCTCTGCCAACGAGGCCGACGCCACCGCAAAAACCCTTCAATCGTTCGCATTCGACGCTGCGTACACAACCGGCCCCGCAAGTGGAACCGCGCGCATGCCCGTCCCAAGCATGAACAGCGTGCATGCATCGGCTTCACCCATCGGCGCTGTGCATGCTTCACCCGCGCCTCCAACAGCGGCACACAACGCTCCCTCCCTCGCGAGAACAGCACATCCGCCCGCACCCAATCCCGTTGAAAAGCTCTTTATCGCCGCCCAAAAGGCCGGCCCCAAAGTGCTCGCGCTCATCGCCGGTGGTGTACTCATTTCATTTGTCGTCCTCGCTCTCATCGTCCGCGCCCTCACCTCCGGCGGCGGCCTTTCGAGTGAAGTGGTCACTGCACTCGGTGATTGGAAAAACGGCAACACCGCCGCCGCCGCACCTGTCATTCGCAGCGCCGTCGCCGCCGACTCAGCTCTCGCAAACGACGTCGTGATCGCCCGCACGCTCGCAGAAAGTATCGGCGAAGAAGGTGCGCGCGCAGCCCTCGACGACCTTTTGCAAACCACCGCACTCGGTCGATCCACAGTGATGGCCGCCGCGCTCGCCGATGTCGCCGTCCGGGACGAATCCAAACCTCGCGACAACGCGCTTGAACTTCTCCGCGATCGCCAAGATCTTCTCACCCAGGAAAACGCCTCGCGCGTGCGCCTCCGAGATGCCGAAGACTGCGAAGAACTCTCCGACGCGAAAAAAGAAGAAGCCGACGTAAACACGCCCGGCACCCAACGCGATCTCGAACGTCTGGAGCGCGACGACTGCAAACGTTTGCTGCGCAAAAAAGAACTCTGCGAGCAATGCCGGGGAGGCGGCAAAGGCCCCGGAATTGGAATCGGCGGCGGCAAGGGAAAAAAGGGCAAAGACAAGAAAAAGTAGGACTAGCCGATTGGCGCGTTCTCCCTTGTTTTCAAGCCTTTTTGTGGGGCCGCTTCAATGCTTCATTGCTCCGCGCGAGCGCCTGTGCGGCGGGGTTCGTCGTCGCCCGCGTCAAAGCATCACCGAGGTCGCGTGCTGATGTACACTCCACCGTATGACCTCCCCCGCGGATGAAACGCGCGAGCCAACCCCGGCTGATCGCATCGGCACCGTTATCGGCCAGCGCTACAAGGTGGAACGTGTTCTCGGTGAAGGTGGCATCGGCGCCGTGTTTCTCGCCGAAGATCTGCAAACACACGCCCGAGTCGCCGTAAAACTTCTCAAGCGCGATGTCGCCAACGACCCCATCGTCCTCGCGCGTTTCGAACGCGAAGCCGTGGCCATGCAAGCGCTCGCTCACGATCACATCGTGGCGCCGCTCGGATACGGCCAGTCGCCTGAAGGCGACATGTGCCTCGTCATGGAGCACGTCGACGGCGAAACCCTTCGAACCATGCTCAAACGCGTCAAACAACCACCGCTCTGGGGCACGCTGGAGATCGCACGCCAGCTCGCCGCGGCGCTCGTTCGCGCGCACGGGCTCGGTGTTGTTCACCGCGATCTCAAGCCCGAAAACGTCATGGTGCAGTGGAGAGGTGAAGGGCGCCCGTGGATCAAAGTGCTCGACTTTGGAATGGCGCGCCTCCTCGTCGGCGGCCCGGGAACACCGCTCACGCGCAAAGGTGCCGTGTTCGGAACGCCCGAGTACATGCCGCCTGAACAAGCCATGGGCCAACCCGTCGATGCGCGCGCCGATCAATATGCCTACGGCGTCATGCTGTTTGAATTGGTCGCCGGCACGCGGCCTTTCAAAGCAAAAAGCCCGCTCGAAATGCTCCAAAAGCAAATTCGAGAAGCGCCGCCGAGCCTGCGAGAGCTGGCGCCCTCCACCCCCGTCGCACTCGAAGCAGCCATTGTTCGCATGATGGCCAAAAAACCCGACGATCGCTTTCCAGATGTGGCCACTGCCGCCGCCGCCGTGGCCGACGCGGGACGCTAGCCGTTACGCCGCTACCTCGCGGGCATTGCGTACACAACTCTGCGTACACCAACTCCGTAGCCAAGACTCACCACTGAGGCAATGAGTTTTGCTGAGATCCACGGAGGATTTTTTGTGTACACAAAAGCGTTGTAACAGCTTGGAAGAACTTCGCCGTAATCCACGTCGCCGGGGCGCATCCCGCAATCGACCTCAAAACTGGAAGTAGATAAACGGCACGGCCTGCGCGCTCGCCGCCTCGTGAAGCACCACGCACACGCCAAAAAGAAAGATCCCCTGCACAACCGCGGGGAGCGCTGTGAACTCCCGCTTCATCGACTGAAACCACTTCTCGGGCCAAAAGTGAAAGACAAGGCCAACACCCAACACCGTCAGCAAAATGGGCGGCAAATTGGCGTGATTGGTGGTGCGCAGCCAAAGCTGCTGAAAGATCGCTTTCGCCTTTTTAAACGTTGTCGCACGGAAAAAAATCCACGCGATGCACACGTAGTGGAATGTAAAAAACACCCCGATCGCCCGACGCGCAAACGTCGGTTCACGCGCCACGCGAACCCGCACCGCGTCATTCTCCGATTCACCGCTCGCAGCATTTTTCTCGGCCTTCTTTGCGATCGGCGTTTCACTTTCACGCTGAAAAGCCCGGGTTACAGCAAGCCCACCGCCGTGCAAAAATCCCCACAAAACGAAGTTCCAACTCGCTCCGTGCCACAACCCGCCGAGCACCATTGTCGCCATGAGATTGAAGTAGGTGCGCAGCGAACTGCCCCTATTTCCACCGAGCGGAATGTACAAATAGTCGCGCAGCCACGTTGACAGCGAAATGTGCCAGCGCCGCCAGAAGTCTTGCAGATTGTGGGCTTTGTACGGCGAATCAAAGTTCAGCGGAAAGCGCACACCAAGCAGTAACGCCGACCCAATCGCAATGTCGGTGTACCCAGAAAAGTCGCAGTAAATCTGCACCGCGTAGCCGTACACACCGGCCAATACTTCAAGCGATGAATAGTTCTGTGGAAGCTCAAACACCCTGTCCACGAGCTGGAGCGAGAGCTGATCCGAAATCACAATTTTTTTGATCAACCCCACCGCGATCAAAAACAAACCCTCGCCGCCGTCTTCCCTCGTGAGCTTTGGCTCCGCTTCAAATTGCGGCAAAAGATCGCGCGGCCGAACAATTGGACCCGCTACAAGATGCGGAAAAAAACTCACGAAGAGCAGGTACCGGATGTAACTCTTGTGAGGCTTTAGTTCGCGTCGATAAACATCGATCACGTAACTCATCGACTCAAACGTAAAGAACGAAATCCCCACCGGCGGCAGCAGCACCTTCAGCGCTTCGTTGCCGGACACGGGCGCGCCGGTCCACCAAGCGCGCATCACGTTCACGTTCTCAATCGCAAAGTTCCAGTACTTAAAAAACCCCAAGAAACCGAGGTTCAAGATCACGGTGATCGCAAGCAGCGCTTTACGACGCTTTGGATCGTCCATGCGGTCGATCGCGCGCGCCAAAAAAAAGTCCACCGTGGAAGACGCGAAGATGAGCGGCAGATACTTAAAGTTCCAATTTAGGTTTTTGTCGAAACCCGCCGCATAAAACCCGTACGAGAGCACGAGCAAAAACACGATCCGCGCCCACCCCTTGGCAACGCGCGAAAGCGCCCACGATCCCGTGAAGGCGATCGCGAAGAAGATGGCGTAGTTGATCGTGTTAAAAAGCACGCTTTCTCGGCGCCCCTCTACCACGGTGCTCGCTCATGCGACCATTGCGAAGTTGCGTGTGATACGCGTGAAACGTCGCCCGACGGAGTTGAATGAAACGCGCGGGCATGCCAAAGGTATAAGCAATGGTCGGCCGCCTCCTCATCGGAATGTTGAAGGGAGTGATCCTGGGAGCCGCACTCGGCTTCGGCATGATCCAGGTGGGCTGGGCTGTCCCCGGCGCCGTCGTTGCGTACCTCGCCGCGGCTCTAACAGGTGTACTCATCGGCCTCATCGCCGGAAAACCGATCTGGGCCAAAGACGCCCGCATTGAAGCGGGGATGAAAGCCGGCGTCGGCGCGCTTCTCGCGCTCGGCCTCACGTACGCCGCGCGCCGCTGGCTCACCACCCCCGTTCCGCAACCGCTTCTCGACATCACCAAGTCCACGGTTGCGTCCGGCACCACCGCCACCCTGGGCACCTACGGAATGACGGCGCTCGCGGCGGTGGCAGCGGTTCTCGGCGGCTTCTACGACGCCGACAACACCCCTGAAGCCGACAAGCCCGATGCCAAAGGTGACAAAGCTCCCGCAGGCAAAGCTCGCATCGCCGAACCTGAAGAATCGGACGAATCGCTCGAAGACCTCGAAAGCGGTGAATCCGACGACGAGAAAAAACAGGCCAAATAACCAAGGTTAACGGGCCAATGCCCACTGGCCGCATTCTACTCTACGTCAGTTCATTGGCCGCCGTTGGCCTCGTTGTTCGCTCCATTGCCATTGGCCCGATCCCCATTTGGCTCGCCGCAATCACGTTCACCGCTTATCTGGCAATCATCTTATGCGGCGTCTTCTTTTTGCGACTCGGCATGTTCGTCGACACGTTATCAAGCGGCCCCCCCGGCGCACGCGGCGTGGCACTCACGTTTGACGACGGACCAAGCCCCAAATCCACACCCAAAGTATTAAAGCTTCTCAAAGAGGCAAACATCAAAGCCACGTTTTTCGTGATCGGCAAAAAGGCCGAGGCGCACCCTGAAATCATTAAAGACATTCTCGACCAGGGCCACGCCGTTGCCATGCACAGCTATGCCCATCACCGCCTCTTTTCATTAAAAAGCGCGCGCTACGTTCGCGAAGACCTTAAAAAAGCCATTCAGGTATTAACCGACATCACAGGTGAGCGGCCGATACTCTTTCGTCCACCCATTGGCCATACCAACCCGACCATTGCGCGCATTGTGAAAGAACTCGGCCTTCAAGTTATTGGATGGAACGTTCGCGCGCTCGACGGAGTATCCATTGCCAACCCCAAAAAAGTGGCTCTCCGCGTGAAACGCGGCCTCAAAGACGGCGCCGTCATCTTAATGCACGACGCTTCCGAACGCGAAGATCGCGACCCTGCCTCCATTGCCGCGCTGCCCACCATTATCAACGTTATGAAAGCCAAAAATCTCCCCGGTGTCCGCGTGGATGATTGGCTCGTCGGCGAACACATCGACCAAAGCTGACCAGCGGGTCCGATTATACTTGCCTTCGCTCGGTGTGCGATCCAATGCACGGCGCGTGAAACACCTGACAGCTATTATTGGGCTCGCGGCGCTGATTCTGGCAGCCTGTGACGGCGATCAACTCAGCTCCTCCACCACATCAAGCGGTGGAGACGCCGGATCCACATCCACCCTATCCACCGGTGGAACGGGTGGAAACGCGGGCAGCGCTGGAAACGCGGGCAGCGCTGGAAACGCTGGAAACGCCGGATCGTCCACCACCTCTTCCACTCAATCTGCTCTCGACACACTGCTCAACGCTCTCCGCGCTGACACCTCCAAAGCCCTTTTAGATCAGGCAAACGAAGGTGGTTGGCCCGCAAAAGTGGAAGGTGGATACCTTTTCGTCACCACCAATCTCTCCCTCACCAAAGTCGCCGGTGACCACGATAACTGGGCTGGAACCAACCTGACTAGCGACCAGGGATTTCTCTGGATCGTTATACAAGTGCCCAATGGCAGTCGTTACAAGTTCACCAATCTAACCGATTGGGAGGCCGATCCGTGGGCTCGCAGCTATACCTACGATGACTTCGGCGAAATGAGCCTTGTCTCGCCTGAAACGCAACATTTCGACCGCTTCTTCAAAATCGGCGACGCCGAGATGGAGCCGCGCACAATTCGCATTCTTGTTCCAGCGGAAGCCCCCACTCACGTCCTTTATACCCATGACGGCCAAAACCTGTTCGACCCCAATGCGTTCTTCGGAGGCTGGAAAATCCAAGACTCCGTACCCCCCGCAATGCTCGTTGTCGGCATCGACAACACCCCGGCTCGAATGGATGAGTACACCCACGTTCCCGATGTTATTGGCGGCGGCTCCGTGGGTGGATTGGGCGACGCGTATGCCGACTTCATAGAAGGCACCATTCGCCCTCTCGTTGCCGAACACTACGGTGAACCCCCCGTCATTGGCACCATGGGCTCATCGCTCGGCGGGCTCATCAGCCTCCACATCGCCGACCGTTATCCGGGCAAATACGCCTTTGCAGCCAGCCTATCCGGTACCATGGGCTGGGGCAGCATTGGCAATAACATTCATAACGAAACCATCATTGAGCGATATGCCGCCCACGGTCACCAATCCACCGTGCTTTATATCGATTCGGGCGGTGACGGAGGCAATTGCGGTGATACCGACGCAGACGGTATTAACGACGACATTGATCAAGGTGATAACTACTGTGAAAACGAGCAACTCTATAACGTGCTCGTTTCGGCCGGTTATCAAGACAATATCGATCTCGCATACGTATGGGCGCCCGGCGCGCAACACAACGAAGCGGAGTGGGCCTCCCGCGTCAACGTGCCATTGAGCATCTTCGCCGGACTGTAATCGTCTTTTACGATTCGTTTGCCACGCGGTTATCAGCCGCCGCCGTCTATTTCCAACTCCCGCGACAACTCCGCCTCAATCTCCTCAATACTCGGCAAACTCGTATCCAGCGGCTCCGGCAGCGCTCGCACCAATTGATACTCTGCAACCCCAATCGGCTTATCAATCCCAGAAAGGGCGTACTCCGCCACATACCGATTTTTCGTTTTACAAAGCAGCAGACCAATTGTCGGTTTATCGTCTGGAGCTTTGACTTGAGCGTCTACCGCACTCAAGTAAAAATTGAGTTGCCCCGCATGCGCTGGTCGAAACGCCTGTGCCTTTAGTTCCACAACCACATAACACTTGAGTCGTATGTGGTAGAAAAGCAAATCGATAAAAAACTCTTCACCTCCCACAATCAATTGAAATTGCCGCCCCACAAAAGCAAAACCCGCCCCCAGCTCAAGTAAGAACCGGGTAATGTGCCGAACGAGCGCATTCTGAATATCCCGCTCTTGAGCTTCATCCCCCAGGCCCAAAAAATCAAAATGGTAAGGGTCTTTTAGAATTTCATCTGCAAGCCCCGCCTGCGCTGGCGAAAGTCTTTGCGCAAAGTTCGTTATCGCGAGCCCTCGACGCAAATGCAGCCGATTTGAGATCTGAACACTCAACGTATCACGTGGCCACGACTGTTCGATCGCTCGCCGCGCATACCAATCCCGCAGCGCCGGCTCCTTCACCTTGGTAAGCAAAATCACAATGTGAAACCACGGTAATTGATCGGCAATTGGCTGTTCCGTCATTTGGGCAGCAGTCTGCTGCCCAATTTGTTCCTTCTTCATTCCACCGCTTTTTAAAGCCTTTTTGCGCCCCTCCATTTGGGCAGCAGTCTGCTGCCCAATTTGTTCCTTCTTCATTCCACCGCTTTTTAAAGCCTTTTTGCGCCCCTCCATTTGGGCAGCAGTCTGCTGCCCAATTTGTTCCTTCTTCATTCCACCGCTTTTTAAAGCCTTTTTGCGCCCCTCCATTTGGGCAGCAGTCTGCTGCACAAATCGGCGATCGGGGCACAGCTCGGCAAACACCTTCATGTACTTGAGGTTTCGTGCTGACAATCCTTTCATTCCGGGAAATGCGGCTTGGAGGTCAGATGCCAGCTGTTCAATCACTTTGCTGCCCCACCCCCTCCTGCTTTGGCGCTCTAAAATCTCACGCCCAATATCGTGGTAAAGTTGAATTTGCTCAGCGTTGGCCGAGAGCAACGCCCGCTGTCTTGCCCCTCGAATACGCTCCTTCAGGCTGGCAAGCCACTTCACATACCCTCTTGAACGTGAGTTTCTCATCAAAGCGGCGTTCATAACCCCGTCCGCACCTTCCTTTGCTCCAGGCCTTGCCCACAGGCCCTTTACCCATCTCGATAAATGGCCTCATAAGCATCCACCATTTTCGCGAGCGAAAACCGACTCTGCGCAAAAGCGCGCGCCGCTTTGGCCATTTCCCGGCGAGCGCGCGGATTGTCACGAAGTCTTGTGTACGCAGCGACAAGCGCCGCCTCATCTTCCGAAGCCACCAAAATCCCCGTGTCGCGCGGAACGATTGTTGGCAAACTCCCCACCGACGTTGCCACCACCGGCAGCTCCGTGGCCATTGCTTCCGGCACCGAGAGTGGCAGTCCCTCCGTGGTGGACGTGAGTGTGAACACATCAAACGCCGCAAGCAATTCAGGGATATCGCGCCGCGGTCCCGTGAGGTGAATAAAGCTCCTCGCGTGTTCGGGAACGGCCGCGCGCACCTCTTCCAAAAGCGACCCGCCGCCCACGATCACCGCGTGTGTACCCACGCCGACAATCTTCGACATGGCGGCCACAAAGAGCTTGTGGTTCTTCACAGCTTCCACACGCCCCACGGTCCCCACAACAAACGCATCTTCGTCGATCCCCAGCGCTTCGCGCACGCGCGCACGCGCCTCAACGTTTGGACCAAACTTGTCGAGAGGGATTCCGTTGGGGATCACTTGAATGAGCGCCGCAGGGATTTTCTCGCGTGAGCGCGCCGTTTCAGCCGTTTCGTCGGACACGGGAACGAAGCGCGTGAGAAGCAGCGCCACCGCCCTGCCGAGAGCGATCGATCGCGGACCCAGCTGCGTCACATTCGCGCCGTGCGATGTGTGCACAATCCGGTGTACACCTGCAAGGCGCGCCGCCGGAACGGCGTACAACAAGGGCCCAGGCGCGTGCGTGTGTACAACATCGGGTTTGATTTTTAGAAATGTTCGAAAGAGCGTCGGCCACGCTTTGGGATCGATCCCCGCGGATCCTTTGCGTGGTGCATCGACCACCTTTGCCGGCGCAAAATCGGCTCGAAGCGAACCCCCGGGCGTCATTGTCACAACCGTCACGTCGTGACCACGCGCCATCAGTTCTCGCGTTAAATGGAGCGCCATCATTTCTTGGCCGCCCATGTCGAGCGAATACAAAACCTGTGCGATGCGCATGCTCCAAGCCTCGCTTTACGGCCCGCCATTCTGCATCGCTTCTTGATGCGTACACAAAGCAAAACTCCGCGAGGCCTCGAATTTCGAGGACCGTCGCGGAGTCTTTGTAAATCGCTCAGTCACCGATGCGTTGTGTACACAAGCATCGCGAAGCGACCCCTGATGTGCGGGCAGCCCGTGTTATTAAGCGGACTTTGCCTTGGCCGCTTTGCTCAGCGCTCTGGCCAAACGAGCCTTCAGACGCGCGGCGCGCTTCTTGGGAACAACGCCTTTTGAAGCGGTTTTGTCAGCCATGCTGATCGCCGCTTTCACGGCCGCGGCACCATCACCTTTGGTGACGGCAGCCCGCGCTTTTTTCAGCTCGGTGCGAAGCGCGCTCTTCGCAGCGCGATTGCGTTCGGTTCGGGTAATGCGCTGGCGGTTGCGCTTTTCTGCGGAGGCATGATTGGCCATAACGTGATCCTGTTACTTCTGGGTAGCGGGCTGCGGGCGGGCGTCGGGCGCCTTCGGATCGTAGCCTTCGGGTTGGATGGGGAATGCCGGCGTCCCGTTCGCGCGCATCTCGCGCTTACGGCGGGAACCCGCGCGACGGTGCTTGCGCTTGCGGATGCGCTCAAATTGCTGCGTTGAGGAGACCATGGGGGCGCGCATCCTATTCAAGCAGGTTTCTCTGTCAACCAGATCGTGAAAGCTTTACGAGATCCACCTGCAAACCGTGAGCGTTTGTCCACGAAACCGGGCCCAAATCATGTACGGTGCTTTTTCATGCGCCAACGCCTCCCGTCCTCCATCGCCGTTCGCAGTGCCTTTTTCACCCTGCCCTTGATCCTCGCCGCCTGCGGTGGAGAAGAAACGGGCACAACCGGTCCTACGGACACCACCACCACCACCGGTCAGGGTACCGCCGGGTCGGGCGGGTCGGGTGGTACAGGCGGGTCGGGGGGTGCCAACACCGCCGGAGGCGGGTCGGGAGGCATGATTGAGCCACAGCCCGTATACAGAAAAACGGTCACAGGCGATGTAACGTGGACTGTCACGTTTGACGATACTGCAAAAGCGGCCGGCGCAACCGATTGTACGTATACCCGCCATTACCAAGGCATTGAAGATCGGTCCGCCAAATGGCTATGCCCCGATTGTGAAATCATGTTCTCCGTAGACGTTCAGGTTGTCTCCGGTTTGGATGATTGTTTTGCTCAAGTGAGCAGCGCCACTCCCAACCCCAAAGAGTGGATTGGTTATGCCAATGGCATCTATCGCCGCGGCGCGGGCGGCCCCATGACCGAACAAGGCACCGCTACCGTGACGGATACAAGCATCGGCGTGGTCAACTTGGTAGAAGGGGTAGAAGCGTCGGTCGGCGGGACGCTCAAGTTTGACGTTGCCGGCACGCTCACCGTCGGCGAAGAAGAGGGTGACCCAATGAACGGGTGGGTACCGCCTGCTCAATACGCCTGCGGCTGGCCCAAAGCCAATCCCGAGCCGTATACAGGCGACTATCTCCTCAAAAAAGGCGCAACGGTGCCCGACGGCTTATTTAAAGACAAGTGCCAAGAAACGGTTCGCCTGCACGACTTTAAAGGCGATTATTTGATTGTGGACATGTCTGCCATTGACTGCCCACCTTGCCAAGCAATGGCTTCTGAAGAAGAAGCGTTTATTGCCGATATGGACGCTATGGGCATTAAAGTGAACATGGTCACTCTGCTATGCCCGTCGCTTTCCAACGTGCTCGGTAACACCACCACTTCAATGCTCAA
The DNA here is from genome assembly GCA_016712345.1 of Polyangiaceae bacterium. Taxonomy (GTDB): domain Bacteria; phylum Myxococcota_A; class Polyangia; order Polyangiales; family Polyangiaceae; genus JADJRH01. The sequence goes on along the minus strand of JADJRH010000001.1, from coordinate 2,608,583 downwards.
AGTGTGGAGTCAAAACTACGACCTGACCTCCCCGGTTTTGGGCGATCGAGGTTGGGGTATCTCCATTTTTGAGCCGGCAATTGGGGCCGATCAAATTGGTTACCCCTCGTGGGCAGTCGTTGATAAAAACCTCAAAGTCATTGAGTTTGCCACCGGTTATGACTCGTTTGATACAATGAAGTCAATCATCTTGGCCGACGCCCAATAGAACCACGGTCACAGAGATCATCTGCAAAAACTCAACTGCGTCTTGTCCGCAAACGCTTTGTCTTCTTTATTGGTAATTGGAACGAGCAATCGAATGGCTTTGATAAACTTGCAGCTCGCCTGTTTACCAATGGGAGACAACCAGGCCGGGTTCATGGTTGTATTGGTTCTACCCAACCAGCGGAGCAACGCTTTTTCGAGAGCAGGCAACGCTTCAGGGTGAGCTTTTCGGTTGTTTGGATCTGCCTCTTTCCAAAAGTATAAAGCGCGATCATCCGCTTCAAAAACAGGCCCGCCGTAGTCTTTATCCGGTACCGATCCGGCCCACGAAACACGGCGCAGTTGAGCAACCAACCCTTTTTCAAAACTCGCATCCTCGCTAAACGGTGTACCTTCCCTCACCCCCACCGTTCGCGCTTCAGCGTCCATGGCAAATGTGACTTCGCAGTTTCGAGGCGGCGCGTTGTCCAAATAGGTTTTGAGCGCATGGATGCTCGCTTCGACTTCAGCGGCCGACTTAGAATGTTTACCCACTGTGCCCATGTGAAAAGTGCCGTAACGGTGCGCCCAAATGGCAACATGCAACCCCAACTCGCCGTCTTGAACGTCCCAGCGAGCATCATATTCGTCTTTACCCTGCGCCGGTCCAAAACGCTCCCATGCCGCACAAACGAGCTTTCCCGCCGGCGGTCCGGCAACGGCTGCAGAGGGTAGAGCCTCGGCCCATTGGGATGAAACCTCCATCGCCTGAAAGCGCGCGGGCGGCGCCGTTGGAACGATTGCCACAGCTGTTGTAGACGCTATGGGTGCAGACGTTGGCTGCGATGGGGCCACGCTGGGAAAAGCCGTTCCGCTGCCGGCAGTAGGAGTAGTGGACGTAACAGCCTGGGGCGTAGGCCCGCACGAAACCAATACAAACGCCGAAAACAGCGCGCACAAGCAGTGTTTCACGGGGCGCTTATACTGGATTATTACTTACCCGCCCAGTTGTTAATCAATCAATCACAGCCAAGAGGTTTTTGCGAAGCGGTCAGGTCTTGTCGCGACCTCGCGTTCGCCAAACCCCACCGGTCTATTCAGCAGACTCGTACTCTTGCAACATCGTCCGCAATTGAATTTCCGTTTCGCGCCGTTCATTGCTCTCCATAGCCAATGCAATAAAATCGGCGAGCGAGGCGCTGAATTGCTCTTCTTCAATGGTCCACGTGCGCGCCGGGCCCACGTGTTCGTTGCAAATGACTCCAATCATTCGCCCCCCGACGCGAATGGGTGCATCCAACATAGAGTTAATGCCAAGAGGAGTTAAATATGAAGCTGAAAATTCACCCGTCCGCGGATCTGTATGCGCATTGTGCGCAGCAATTGTCCGCTCGGCTTTGAGCGCATCAAAATAGGCAGGAAAGCTTGCACTGCCCAACTCAATACCACTTTCGTGGGAGCGCTTTGATTGCTGAAAAAGCTCCAAACACAAAATGGCAGTTTGATCACCGTTATAAACCCACACGCTGCTTCGCTCAACACCGAGCACTTTGGCGGCCGTTTCAGTAATCTCCCTCAACGCCTCATCAAGCGCACCCCGACTGAGACTTTCACTCCGGGCAAGCTGCATAATGGCCGCGTGATTTTGAGTCAGCCTTTCAATTGAATCGGCCCGCTCGCGCACCGCGGATTCTGCGATTTCATAAAGGTGACGCGCGGCGGATTGGGCGGCTTCAACGTGACGACTCAGCGCACTGTCGGCAATGGTCCCCTCTTTAATTTGCAATAGAGCCTGCTCCAATTGAGCCATTGCCGACGCGGCGTTCGTAATGTGGTTCATCCAATCCTCCGTAAAACGATGAACGCGACAATTTTTGATTATGAAAAGCGACTAAGCAGCTTCAAACACTGAGCGAATAGCTGCTTCCAATGAAATGCGATCAAACGGGCGCACAATCATTGCGGCGCGATCCGGCAATCGTTTGCGCACGTAATCCTGCTCAATCTTAGTAACGGTGAACACCGCGGGAACGTTGGTGCCCAGTCGAGCACGAATTTGTTTGAGCGTTTCAACCCCGTCGGTCCCTGCCAATCGAAATTCGCTGATGATGAGATCGAGCTTATTGCGCCCAGCGGCTTGCAGCGCCTCGGGGCCGGACGCGGCAGATACATATTCTGCCTCACGTCCAAACGTGACGCGGGCAAGCGTGCGCGTGAGGCTGGCAGTGGTTGTATTTCCGTCGGCCACAAGCACTTTTTTCATCGGGTTATTACCCGAAAGAGGAACAGGCGTGTTGCGGGCGGGCGGCGGTGGCAGGGAGCGTGATTGATTCACTGGTTCGTTGGGAGCACATCCCTGCCAATCTCGGGCGGGTTTCCACGAAGTCGGCGATAATACTTCAGAGATAGGAGCGCCGCGCAAGCGGGAACGTCTGTGCCCCCAATAGATTGAAATGAATTCAATCGAATACAGATCTTATGGGAGCCCTTGCTCGGGAATCTTTGCGAAACCAAACCTTTTGACGCCGCCGAATACCGAGCAATGCCGCCAAAAGCAATAACGTACTCCCAGTGGCTCCGGTGATCCTATTGGAGGATTGATCAACTTGCGAACATGTGCATCCGTCGGCGGGCTTCGGCTCCACCGCCAAGGGTGTGGAGTTATCGAGCTGCAAAAGGTACGCTTCCAATTGGCGCTTTTGATCGTCTGTGAGAAGCCCTATTTCGCCGTGAAGATCACCCGCCTCTTCCGCCTTGTTAAACACATCCATTAACGTGGTCGCCGAACCGTCGTGCAAATAAGGTGCTGTTGCCCAACTTCCAATAAGCGTCGGCGTGTCAAAGCCGGACAGTTCACCCCCTAAACGTTGTCCCGAACCGGCCCAGATAGTGCCGACGTCGTGCAACTTGCCATTACCACTATCGGTCATGTCATTGCCCAAATGGCACTCTTGGCACTGGAGGGCCATAAACACCATTTTGCCCAACTCAGCCTCTTCGGTAAACGAACCATCCTCATTTTTAAAGGGGCTGAGCGGCACCTGTTCGAGCGACTCAAGATAGGCACTTATAGCGTCCAACTCGGGCGACAAACCGGCTTTTTTTCCGCCGAGAGGTTCATCGCGTGCGTCAGAATGAAAGGTTTCGTCCGGCAAAAACCCTTTTCCCTTAAACGCATTGCGAATGTCATGTTCAAAGTCCTGCACTTCATCAAAGTTGGCAGTCCAATGCAAAGGGCCGTTCCCTGTGCCGCGTTTTCCCGCGAGAGTGGTTGTGTTACGCAGTCCTTCACCCCGATCGGTAAAGTCCCACGTTCTACCATCGTGTTCTCCCTCCAAGTGGCAAACCGCACACGACAAATATCCGTCCCGGCTCATTCGCTTGTCACGCGCGTTATAAAAGATCTGTTTTCCGAGCAATACTTCGGGAGTTAATACTTCACTCTGAACGGTCTTTGTACTGGCCGACTCTACCAATACTGAACTTCGACCTGAAAGCAGGTTGGACACATCAATCACGTGCAGTGACCTTGATAAGAAAGAGTGGACGTACAATTTATCGCCGGCAGAGTTCAGAGCCATCCCATCGGGAGCGTTTCCAACATTATCCAACCCGGCTACGATATGAGGATTGTAGGCGTCCACAACTTCAATTGCGTTTGACCCTTCCATCGCAACAAAGAGGTAATCGCCAAAGGGGCTTGGCTCCACCACAGAGGGCAAACTTCGGTCGTTAAAGTCAATTCTACCCCCGGTGACTTCGGTTGCCGTTTCAAGGTCAATTGTAGCCAAAACGGCTCGCACAGTGTTTTCAAAAGTCAGGGCGGCGCCGTTGTTCCATTCACCCCGCTGGTAGTTGTCTTTTTTGGCCACCACCCAGGCATTCTTTCCATCGGGAGAAATGGCCATGCCACGCAGGTAGTTTAACAACCCAGACCCGTTTGACTCATTGTCGGGGCTTTCATCAATCTCCAGATCAATTGTGTTCGCCGCTCCACCCGCTGTGTTTGCGGCAAACACCGCTGCGCGGGCATCGGACGAAATAAACCGCGAAACAAGCAGATTTTCACCAGTGAGTGCCAGTGCCCTCGGGTTTGTAACTCCGGTTATCTCCACCCCATCCCACGTGCGGCTTTTCACGTTGAGCACGCGAACAACGTTTAATTCTTGAAGCGCGACAAACGCCTTGTCACCTTCCGCCGACATTGCCAATCCGTAAGGTCGGCTTCCACGGGGTAACTCAATCTTACCAATATCGGCGCCTGTTTCAGAATCGAAAATGGCAATACCGTCGTTGAAACTCACCCATACAGTGTTGTCGTTTGCTTTTGCAATTGCGTGTGGATGACTGCCCACGTTAAACTCACCTTTTGGCGTGAGGTCATCGGCGTCAAATACGCTGACCGAGTTGTGATCCGGGTTTACCACCCAAACCCGATGCAACTCTTCATCGAGCAACACGGTGGACGAGCGCGTTGGTCGATTGGGGGTTAAAGGCCGGTGAACTGTCTGGGAGAGAGAGCACGTTGTCACGAGCGTGCCCGATTCACGCACAACCACGTTCACAGTGTAATGCCCGGGGGTAGAATAAACATGTTTGGCAGAAGGCGCGGCGCCCGTGTCAACTACCGGCGATCCATCGCCAAAATCCCAAGAAAAGGCGGCGTTTTCTGTAACCTGGGCAACCGCAGAAAACGACGCCTCTTTCCCAAATTCAGAAGGTCCGAGCGAACCTACCTTACAACCCGGATTATCAACGAGCGCGCCGGTAGAAAAATAGCTCACAAACGGCTCTGCCAGCGGGTTTCCTGCGAGATCGGTGAGCCCACCGTCGGGCACAACCACTTCATACGTTGTGTTGGGTAGAAGCGGTTCGTCCGGGGCAAAGTTAAGAATGTTTGTTTGATAACTGTACCTACCTGACAGCGCTTCACCACCCACGGGGCGAACCACAAAGGTTACCGAATTTACCAATCGGTGGTCTATTTGATCTGAAAAGGTTAACCCCACTCGCGCGGTGGAAGCCACACCTGTAGCGCCGCTCGGCGGGCTCACAAAGTTGACTACCGGAGGCTCGGTGTCGGGCGCGGCTTGGTGTGGCACCAGAAAGCTCCCGTTGCCGTGATCGTCACTTATCGCAACCAAGTTGCCGAGGACCGTCCCAAAGTCTTCATCCCGACCATCCACTCCACTTGTGGCGGTGGCAACCACGGGAAAAGGTCCGGCAACACTGACATTCACTTTGGCGTAGTTTTTTGAGGCACCCACGTGAGCATACCCATCTTGAATGGACAGGTAACCGCCCTTGTCACCTATTAAGTCGCTTGACCCGCCGTCAACAATCTTGAACGGGTCTGTAATGTTGTGAACATGAACGCGCTTGTCGTCTCCGGCTCCGTAAATATACCCACCGTTAAAAAGTGCACTATACACCTTGGGCATACCCAAACGTTTCGCCGAGAGTAGAATTGGATTTTTCGGGTCGGCAATGTCGAGCACCGCGTAACCGGGATCGTCCATTCCGCTGGCTACAAGGATATTTCCGGCCGCAAAAACCGGCCCTGTTCGAAACCCGCCCAATGTGGTTGTGGGGATGGGGTTGGGCCGATCGTCGTCGCGCTTTACTACCACTGGGTTGGATACGTCGGTAGCGTCGACGATAAAAAGCCCGTTTTGGGAGCCTCCCACATAAATATAGGGAGCCTGCCAAAAAGCCCACCATGCTCCCGCAATATAGTCTGACGCGCTGACTCCGGGCAGCTTTAGGTAACTGACCATTTGAGGATTTGTAACGTCGGCCCAGTTCCAAATCTGAATGCCGAGGCTCGCCTGCAAAACAACGTAATCTCCCCAATAGCCATACCCATGCGCTTCACGTATGTCCTCGGTATCGGCGTCATCCTTGGCAAAAACAAGCTGAGGATTTTTAGGATCTGCAATATCGTAGAAGGCAAACCCGCCGTCACCCTCCCCACTGTCTTTTGAAAAAATGACGGTAAGGTATCCGCGATGGAAGGACAAAGTGCCATGTCCGCGCGGGGATCCATTTTCAGCCCCGAGATGCCCGATTACGGTGAACACTTCAGCCGGGTCATACGAGAGATTGGGAAGACCCGATCCGTCGGCGCTCGCCTCAGCCGCGGAAAATAGGGCTGCAAGAGCTGCAAGTGTGGCTGCGCGCCAAGCGGACTTTTTCATAGCCGGTTCAGAATAAGAAAAAAGGGGATGGGTTGTCGAGCGCTGTTCAATCATCAAGGCTAATTGTCTTGAGCACCGCTATGTGATTGCGCTATGAGACCCTATGGGGTCCACTTTTCGAGAACGTCAACTGCCTCCGGCAGAAGTCAGGCGAGTATTGCGAACCGCTGCGACGCTCGCCGAAACCGATCCCAACAACGTGGGTGTTGAGCGAGCGCTTTCTGAAGAAGAGCTTGTGGCAGCAGCTGCTCAACTCGGGCTTTCTCCTGAAGTTGTGCGCCGGGCCATTGCAAAGCCGGCAGCCTCCCCACCTGAAAAAAACGGGCCATGGGTTCGGTCGCGTCTCGTGGTGCACGAAGAAGAAATTCTGGGGCACGTGCCTGAAGACAGGTACGAAGAAGTGCTCGACGCAATTCGAAAAACAGCGGGTGTTCAGGGACGGGTAGAATCGGTGGGTAAGTCTATTTCATGGGCAATGGGCCCCGCTCATCCCGTGATTGTCTCCATGAAGGTTCGAGGCAATTCAACCGTCGTTCGGGTAGAAGAAAAGTTAAACGGCGGAGCGCTGCTTGCGGGTCTGTCATCACTCGCCATATTCCCCGGCCTTGTAACAGGCGGCCTTACCATGGATCTGGCCCATTCGGCACCAATGGCCTGGCTCTTTGGACTTGCGGCGTTTTTACTAACCATGCTGGCAATGTCAGCGCTTGCTCGACGCAATGTACACAAGCGGGAAACCCTGCTCTGGAACCTGATGGAGCAAACCACAGCGGCGGTTCGAAACGCTGTAGAAGCCCCCGCGGGTGAGTTGAGAGCGCGCCCCATGCGGGTAGACTCGGGAGCGTACTCGCAGCAGGAAAAGCGCATTGCTGAAGAATTTTTACCCGAGTCTGAAGCTGCAATCACCGAAGCCGCTGAAGCGGAGGCGGCTCAGACCAAGTCCGCAAGAGGGTAAGGTTTAATGATGCTTCGTCGAATATTGGTGTTTCTGGCGTTGCCGGCCATGCTGCTTTTGGAGCGAATAGCCTACTACGGCACGCGTAGCACACTCATGGTGTTTATGAGTTCACCCGACGGTGGGCTCGCAATGACCCGCGAAAGCGCGCGCGATTTGTATAAAAGTTTTACCCTTTGGGTGCTTCTTGCTCCGCTCCTCGGCGGGCTTATCAGCATTGCAACCGGCCCCAGAGTGATTGTGATGATTGGGGCGCTGGTCACGGCCATTGGATATTTTTTAATAGCAGGATCCACGGCCGGGTCTTTATCCACTGCCCTCTTGGTAATCGCATTGGGTCAAGGTTTACTCAAGCCGGGTCTTTTTGCCGTTGCCGGTCAAGAAATGGGGCTGAGACTGGATAACGCCCGTGCCGCTCTTTGTTTCTTACTCTATGGAGCCATTAACTTGGGGGCGTCGCTTGCCAATCTGGGGAGCGGCTCAGTGGCAAAGGCGGCTGGACTCAAAGCGGCATTTGGGGCTTCAGGCACACTGATGATCGTGGTTCTCGTTGCGGCGATTGGCCTGTCGGCGGTGCTGCAATGGGTAGATAAAAAGCCTGAACCGGCGGCAACATCGCTCCGAGCAGAAATGGGTATTGGGCTGACGCTGGCATTGATTCTACCCGCATCGTTTGGGCTTGGTGCCATGGGTGATGTCATGTTTGATGCGATAAAGGCATCGCCTGACGGCTTTTCTTCAAGGGCAACCTCGTGGCTCTTTAATGTGAATCCGGTGGTGATTGGGCTGACTGCCGTGGCCGCCGCCGCCGTGATGTTGGCAGTTGCAATGGGTGATAGGGTGAAGTTGCCTCAGCACTACGTGCTTGCCGGCGGCTTAGTTGTGTACGCATTGGGTGGCATTATTTTGGCGGTGGGCGGAAACCCCCTTTCTATACCCGTGGCCGCATTGGGAACTGCGGTGGCCGCATTGGGCGAAGGGTTGTTGTTTCCACTGGGCATTGCGCGCGCGATTTCGGTTTCATCGCATAGGTACACCGGTATTACCATTGCTGTTTGGCTTGTTGTCACGGGCGCGGTCACTTGGCTGTCAAGCGTTGCGCTTAATGAGTCGCCGCGTTTGGCTATTGGAATAAGCGTGGTGGGCTGTTTGGGCGCCGGTGTGACGCTGGCGGTTTTTGGTAAGGTCTTGAGCCGTGAGCTATTTGACCATCATCCACCCAAACCTACCACTTCCATTCCAAGCCCGTTTGAGGGATTTCATTCTTGACGCAGTGGCGGTTGCCGAACAGAACCTGGGCCTCGTGACAACCTCCCGAGTTCCTCCCGTTCTCACCCTCCATCGTTTTGGGTTCGCCTTCGGGGCGGTGTTTTAACGCCGGCAAAAACAAGGCGGTTAGAATCTTATCGGCGGACGCTGACAATTGTTGCGTACACTTCGTTGGCGGAACGCATCCCATGCCATCCCTTGGGTAGAGACGGTTCTGTAAACTCGAATACCCATTTAGAATCATGCGGGGAGAGGTTGATACAACCGCCGCTTTTGGGTTCACCAAATACGTTGTGCCAATACGCTCCGTGGAGAGCGTGGGGACCGTGGAAGTTTTGAACGTATTGGACATCGGTGTGAACGATGTCGCTGTTGGAGCTGCTGACCATGGTGGCCCACAGAAACTTCCCATCTACCCTGAAGTTGCCAATGGGTGTGGAGGCGGTGGAAACAGGGTCTTTCCCGGGGAATGGAATGCCTCCACGTCCCGGTGAAATTAGGGTTGCAAAAACAGGCTTTGTTTTTTCGTAAGCGATGAGAAAACCGCCCAAGACACTGATATCAAGCCAGGTGCCGCGGCCTACCGCTTCAAGTATTTTTCGGGAGGGCGGTTTTGATTCTGTAGCGATGACAGCGTCATCTGCCTTGGCGTAAATTCCAGGTTCACGCGTGACGAGGTACCGGTCCTTACCCACTGTCACCTCTTCACCTGTGACCATGGTGTACCCTTTGGCGGGCCAAAACTCGCCGGTGGTTGCCATGGTACCGTCGTCCTGTTTTTTATACTTGGGGCGGGGCGTTTTTCGAAAAAAAGCAATGGGGAGTTTTAAATCATCGTTTAAGACAATGCCTTTAAACGGTGACTTTGGATAAGGGCGCACTCTGTCTTTGGGCACAAGGGCAAAGTCGGACGTTAATAAAAATGTGCGCTTTTCAATGCCCAATTCATTAGGGGGAAACTCCACATCAAAAGCGCGTACCCAAGAAATGGTGGAGCCGTTGACAACGTAACGACGGCTTTCGCGGACAAAGGGCGACACGGGCGGAAGATCGGGGGCTTTTGTGTTTGAATACGAAAAGTCTACCCCTATGAAGGTTTTGTCTATCGCGGCAAGCTCATCGTCGGTTTTTACACCGCGGGCGCGGGCCACTTTTTCAAAATGTTTTGCCAAATCCCACTCGTTTTTGAGCATATCGGCAACGGTGGGAATGGTTGTGTAGCGAGGAGTACCGAGGGACTCGGCGTATTCAAAAGGCCACGGAGAGGTGGGATCGCCCGCGTCGCGAATGAGAGCGGCTGTGACGGTTTCATTGGGGTCGACCGAAGCAATGTCGCCGGCACATACGTAGCCCTGGGGCTCAATGGCATACCACGTATTGCAGCCTGCGCCGGATGCGGGCTGTGCGCTGACGCCGGGTTTGAGAGCAACAGCGCCGCCGAGGCCCACATAGCCAATCCAACCGCCCGTCGCGAACGGAGAAGGGTGAATCCACGTAAAGCGTGATTTGCCCCAGATGTGGGGCCCTTGTGGAAGAGCCGATGGGGCAGCGGATGCGACGGCGGTGGCCGACGGAGCCGGCTCGACCTGCGCCGCCGTGGCCGATGCTTCTGAATTGAGCGATTGAGAATTGGCGGATGCGGGCGGCTTTGCAGGCGTCGACGTGGCCGCTTGAGGAACAGGTGCGGGGGGTGATGCTTCAGTGCATGCGGCGAGCGCAAGAGCGAAACCCGCGCATCGAGCGAGCATGGAGCGAGCGGGGTTGGTGAAGGATGAGAGGCGAAACACGAGTGGCCCGAATGTGGAGCGTGAATTTGACGTAGAAGAGTTGCGCCATTTATTCTGGAATGAGCGTGCGTTCCACTATCCTTCATGCCCAGCGGGTTACGCGCGCGTCCTTCTGGGTCGCGGGCGGGCTTTTTGCGATCACCCTTGGTGCGGTTTCCGCGTTTGGGGGGTGCGCCCAGGGCAACACGCTCACCACCTCGGGAACCGGCGGCGGAACCACGTCGAGTGGAACAACGGGTGGAAGCGGCGGCTCGGGCACATGGGTGGGTCAGCCTTGCGAAACCGCCGAAGAATGCCCTGAAGGCGCCGACTGCGTGGTGGTTGCCGGGTCGAAGATGTGTACACAAGGCTGCCCGCCTGAGTGTCCTGAAGGATCGTATTGCACGCTGATTGAGGGAGATCCGGTGTGCGTTCCCGATCCCGACGGGCAATGCGGGCAATGCCAGGGCGCGGCGCAGTGCAAAGGCATCACCGACGCATGTTTAACCGCACCCGACGGCGACAAGTTTTGCGCGCGTGACTGCACCGCCATCGACGACTGTCCGAGCGGCTTCACGTGTATGGCGAAAGCCGACTACGAGGCGCTTTCAATGCCGGGGACGGGCGGAACAGGCGGCGGTGCGGGCGGGGCCGGCGGCGGTCCAACCTTGCCCGACGCGGGGACCAAACCTCCCTCGGGGACGCCGTTTAAGTTTTGCGTTCCACCCGATGGAAACTCGTGCCCCTGCAATGATCGGCGGGACGGCGTTTCAAAAAGCTGCGAGCAAAAAAACGAATTTGGCAAGTGCGGCGGCACCGAAACGTGCGACGGCAAAGCCGGATCATTTGTGGGCTGCACGGCAAAAACGCCGGCAGCTGAAGCATGCAACGCGGAAGACGACGATTGCAACGGTCAGACCGACGAGTCGGATCCCAATGCGATGTGCGGTGGAACCGCTCCGCCGAACGGTACCTATGGGTGCAGCGCGGGCATGTGTACACTCGGCGCGTGCGATCCGGGGTGGACGCAATATCCGCCCGGTGCACCGGCCGATGGATGCAAGTGTACACTTGATGCGAGCGAGCCAAATGGGACGTGCGCTCAGGCGGCGAGCGCGGGAATGATCACGGACACGGGTGCTCCGGCGCAGATCGCGGGCACTTTATCGAGCGACGACGACGTGGATGTGTGGACGTTCGACGCGGTTGACGTGGATGAAGTGACAACCAACTCGTACCATGTGTCGATTGATGTTGTGGGCGGTGAAGGCAGCGAAAATGTGATCTTGGACGTGATGCGCGGCGACGTGTGTTCCGACGATCCAATGGGTCCGGCTTCGGGGATTGTTGCGTACGATTGGTGCGTCGACGGAAAGAGCGCCGACGGCACCGCGGGAGAAGCGCCGTGCTCCGCGGACGGTCCGGTTCATTGCAATAACAACTCGGCGAAATACTTCATTCGAGTGCGCCGCAAGGCGGGCACGCCCAGCCTATGTTTGCCGTACAAAGTTCAGATTTCGGCAAAAGGCGGCGACCCGTGTGACTTCACAAATCAGTGCCAGTGATGTCGCGGCGCGACTGAGCATCGCAGGCGCGGCGAGCGCAGGCTGCCGAGCGAAAAAGCAGCACATTGAGCATTACGTGTGAGCGATGGTAAAGGGCCGCACATGGATTTTGAGCCGAACGAAACGCAGACGCTCATTCAACGAACCGCACGTGATTACGCGGAGCGCGTGATCAAGCCGCAAGCCGCGGCGCTGGACCGTGATGAAACGTTTCCGTTTGAGATCTTAAAGGGGCTCGCAGATCTCGGGTTGATGGGCGTAAACATCCCAGCGTCGCTCGGAGGGGCCGAGGCGGGTGTGGTTTCGTATTCGCTGGCGATGAGCGAGATCGCAAGGGCGTGCGCGTCAACGGCTGTGACGATGGCCGTGACGAACATGGTCGCTGAGGTGATCGCGCGATTTGGCACCACCGAACAGCGTGAAACGTACGTGCCGAGGCTCACGTCGGGAGAGTACGCAGCAGGGGCTTTTGCACTGAGCGAGCCGGAAGCGGGGAGCGATCCGGGGTCGATGCGTACAACCGCGGAGCGCACCTCGGACGGCTGGATTCTGCGTGGTCAAAAGCAGTGGATCACGAGCGGCGCGCACGCAGGTGTACTCGTTGTTTGGGCGCGCACAGGGGGCACCGGGACCAAGGGAATTTCGTGTTTCCTAGTGGAAGCTGGCACTCCGGGGATGAAGGCGGGCAAACACGAAGACAAGCTGGGACTGCGGGCTTCAAACACGGTGCCGCTCACGTTTGACGATTGCAAAGTGCCTCACAGCGCGCTTTTCGGTGGGGAAAACGAGGGATTTAAGATTGCGATGATGGCGCTCGACGGAGGACGCATCGGCATTGCTTCGCAGGCAATTGGGATCGCAACGGCGGCGCTTGAAGAAGCCACCGAATATGCGCGGCAGCGCAAACAATTTGGAAAGTCGATTGGTGAGTTTCAGGCAATTCAGTGGATGATCGCCGACAGCAAGACCGAGCTGGATGCGTCGAGAATGTTGGCGCTGCGAGCGGCAAGCCTGAAAGAAAGCGGCAAACCGTTTTCGAGCGAGGCCGCGATGGCAAAGCTCTACGCGAGTGAGGCGGCCAACCGAATCTGCAATCGGGTTGTGCAAATTCACGGCGGCTACGGGTACGTGCGCGACTTTCCGGCGGAGCGGCACCTACGCGACGTGCGCGTGACAACGATCTACGAGGGTACGAGCGAGATCCAAAGGACCGTGATCGCGCGCTCCGCCTTGAAGTAAGATATTGAGTACCCAATTTGAGTACACAATTGCGTACTCAAGTGGTGTACTTCAAGTGGGAGCGTTCCGGCGAAGGTCGTTGGATGGGGGTACTTAACAACCGCCGGAGAGCAATACGACGGCGACGATAATGCCGATCAGGATGATGGCGAAAAACCCAAACTTGCTGAGGATGGGTTTGAGCCACTTCCAGATGACGTTGCGGAAGACTTTCCAGAGCAGCTTGACGATTTGCCAAATGATCTTTGCCACGAGCGGAGGGTAGCTCACGGTCGGGCGGGCTGCTCGCAGCTTTCAATAAAGAAGCATGAAGTTGCGTAAAAGTCGGACGCTGCGCGCTCAGGCGCCGCTGCGCGACTCTGGGGGAAGCGAAATCCCGCCTTGGTGACCGCGTTCTGTCATGTGGCACATGAGGATGGGCGGCGGGTGCAAACACAAGATCTCAGGTTGCGGCGGCGCGGTGAGTTTGGCCATGCGAAGCGCCTCTTCCATGGTGCGCGCCGTTTCCCAACCGAGGAGTTTGGGAATGTACTCATTGTCGGGGCCGACAACGATCATGCGGCCAACGTGCTGGCGGCCGGCTTCGCCCCAGTACCACATGAAAAATGGGTGGGTGGGATGGTACGCGTGACCGAAGCGATACATCTCGATGTACGCGGGGTTGTTTGCGAACTTCTTTTCGTACTTCATGTGAAGTTCCATCGCGTCGCGTGTTTCGGGCAGCAGGCGATGAACAAACTCGATGTACGGGGCGTGATGTTCGTTATCGAAAAGATCGGTGCAGGGGTGCAAAACGATCATGGTGCCGCCCTTTTTCACCATGGGCAGCCCTTTGTAGAGGTTGAACAAATACCCGTTCGCCATGACCTGAACGAGCAGGGGATTTAAAAACGAGTTGACGTTGTACGGGCTGATGTACGGAATGCCGGTGATGAGAATGTCGGCCTGACCCTGCACGGGCACGATGTATTGCTCGTAACACTTTTTGAGCGTGTGCTTGTGTACACTTTCGGTTTCGCCGGCAAAAACGCCGGTGACGCCGAACGGCGACGGCACTCGCTGAAAGATTGCCTGGCGCGCCGGTTGCGGCGTTTTTTCGAGCGTGAACATGAGCGCGCGGAGGGCGGCTCGCTCGGCGGCCGTAAGGTCGTCTTCGTTCTTTGCGAGAAACTCAAGCGGCCGGTCGTACATGCGGTTGTTCACGGTGGTTTCGATCGTGAACACGTTGAGTTTGCTGTTTAGGAGGCGACCCATTCGCTCAACGCTCGTGTTGAGCGCCGACGTGGAAGGATCCATGTACGAGTGGCAATTGCGCATTGTTTTGGGGTTGTGATGCGCGCGGAGGCTTCGATACCCGCAGAGGCCGACGGCCACAGATTTGTGACCGCCATCCATCGGAACGAGGTTCAGGTTCACGTAGATGATGAGGTCGCTCTCGGCGGCGCTGTTGGTTGATCTCGACTTCTTCACCTTCTTCGGTGGTGCCGAGATATTTCATGTTGGCGGCGTTTTCCGCGTCGTGGTTGTAGAGCTTTTTCGGCCAATAAGCGTTGAAGATCTTGTCGCCGACAATGTGTCGCACCTCCCAGTCTTTCATGCGGCGGTGTACACTTGTTGCAATGATGATCTCCACGTCGTCGACGCTGTAGTCGGCGAGAAGATCGAGAACGACGGTGAGTACACGTTCTCGAATGTCGGGCCGTTTCATGGGCGGGAGTGGAAGCGAAATGTCATCGATCGCAATCGTGACTTTCATCCCCGGGCGAAGCTTCGCGTAGAGCGGCTCGCTGTTGTACGGATGGTTGATTGCGTACCGAATGGCTGCATCCACGTCTTTGAGGGCAGCAAGCGGAGGCTTTGGGTACACAACGCGCGTGCCCGTCGGCAGATCGACTTCGACGAGTTTGTCGCCTGAAAAAAGGGCGCGGGGTGCGCTGCGGCTGTCGATTGTAACGAGACAGGGATGGCTCATGAGTGTTTTTTCAGGTCCGCGGGTTAACTCGAAAGTCGAATGATCGGCCAGTGGTAGGCCTGAGCAAGCAGGCTCAGTTTGCGATCGGGATTAATGGCCGCCGGATACCCCACGATCGAAAGCATCGGAACGTCGGAGTAGCTGTCGGAGTACGCAAAACACTCGTCGAGGTTGTGGCCTTTTGAGCGAGCATGATCGCGAACAATTCGGGCCTTTTCAGGACCGGCAACAACGGGCCGAAGCAATTTGCCGGTGGCGTATCGATCTTTGATCTCAAGGCGATTGGCGATCACGTCGGTGGCACCGAGGTATTCAGCCAAGATGTGCATTAAGAAATCGAGGGCGCCGGAGACGAGAACGACGTCGTGACCTTTGTCGAGACTCGCCTTCACGAAGTCTTTGGCCGCGGGGTAAATGCGCGGCTTGATCACCGTGTCAAACGCTTCTTGAGCCAGCGAAAGCAGGCGATCTTGCGACACGCCGTCGTACGCCGAAAACAGCATTTCGTTGAAGAGACGCCGATCCTGAAGTTCGGCGAGCGCCATCCAAGGCGCTCTCGCTAGAGCCTTTCCAAGCTTAAAAGCGCTGTGAAAAGGCGTTGTTTGGTTGAGTAGGTAAAAGAGCGTCGGGTGGACGAGGTTCGTCGATACAAGCGTCCCATCGACGTCGAAGTAGCTCGCCGCCATTTGAAGCGGCCCTTTTTCCGAATGGGCGCTGCGTCGTCAAGCGAAGAAGCATCGGGCGCGCGCTTTGCCATCGATTGGTCGCTCTACGCTGCAACATGCGAAAGGCGCTTCGCGTTGGTTTCGAGAAGCGGGGCTTGGTTCGCGCGGCAAGGATCGCTACGACCCCTCGGGTGAAACGTTCAGCCGTGTTGACCGTCGCGTGCGCGGTTTTGAGTTGCCAGCCGGCGCAGGTGGCTCCGCCGCCGTGCCCTTCAGTGAGTCCGACGCTTTCGACGGCGACCGCGGCTCCTGTTGCGTCGACGGCGCCGCCTCCAGATCCGCGAGCGTCCTTGCCAAAAAACTGGGTCGATGCGGCGGACAAAATTGCCGCGGCATCGAAGGCCAGGACCAATGCGTACACATGGCTTTCAACATTGACCGACTCGTTTGGGCACCGATTGAGCGGATCGAAGGCCCTCGAAGGCGCGATCGACTTCGCTGTTGAATCGATGAAAAAAGCGGGTCTTTCAAACGCGCGACGCGAAAAAGTGATGGTGCCCCACTGGGTACGCGGAAAAGAGAGCGCGCGCGTGGTGACACCGATTGAGCGCGAGATCGCAATGCTTGGGTTGGGCGGGTCGGTGGGCACAGGCAACAAACCGATCAAGGGTGAGGTGATCGTTTTTGACACGCTTGACGATCTGAAAAACTCTAAAGATCCGCTTAAAAATAAGGTTGTTTTGGTAAATCAGCCCATGCCCCCTTTCGATCCGAAAACGAACGAAACCGGGTACGGGACGACCGCAACCATTCGTTGGTGGGCTGCATCGGAGGCTGGAAAAAAAGGAGCGGTGGCCGCGCTCATTCGATCGGTAACGGCCAAAAATTTTCGGATGCCTCACACCGGTTCAATGGCGCCTTACGAAAAAGACGGGCCGAAAATTCCGGCCGCCGCGATCGCACCTGAAGACGCGGATTACATCGCACGCGCGTCGAAAAAAGGAGCGGTGACTATTGAACTGTCGATGGGAGCAAAAACGTTTCCCGATGCGGAGAGCGCCAACGCTGTCGCAGAACTCGCTGGATCAAGCCTGCCGAATGAAGTGGTGGTTGTCGGAGGGCACATCGATTCGTGGGATGTGGGCGACGGGGCAAACGACGACGGTGCCGGATGCGCCATGGCTCTCGATGCGGTGACGCTCCTAAAAGAGCTTCAATTGGTGCCAAAACGGACGTTGCGCGTGGTGCTCTTCACCAACGAAGAAAACGGGCTGCGCGGCGGAAAAGGCTATTTTGAAGCGCACGGCAAAGAAGTACACATCGGCGCGATCGAGTCGGACTTCGGGGCCGGTGCGCCGCGGGGATTTCAAGTTCATGGGCCCGCGCCTTTCGTTGCCGCCGTTAAGTCGTGGACGCCGCTATTTCAGGAGTGGGGTGCCGTCGACATTCAGGAAGGGCACACGGGTGCGGACATTTCACCGCTCGAAAAAGCAGGCGTGCCATGCGTGGGACTCGTGCCGGATGGCAGTCACTACTTTGATTTGCACCACAGCCACGCCGATACGATCGACAAGATCGATCCCGGAAATCTGCGAAAAAACGCGGCCGCGCTGGCGTTGATGGCGTATCTGCTCGCCGAGGGGGCAGTGCTCTAGGGCGATGGGGCGGCGCCGCCCATTGCGGCTCCGCCCGTTGCGGCTCCACCGGCGCCCGCGCCGCCGGCTCCGGCTGTACCTCCTGCGCCGCCGGTCCCAGGTGTACCTCCCACTCCGCCGGTTCCAGCTGTACCTCCTGCGCCGCCGGTCCCAGGTGTACCTCCCACTCCGCCGGTTCCGGCGGTACCTCCTGCGCCTCCGGTCCCAGGTGTACCTCCTGCGCCGCCGGAGCCGGTGCCGCCCGGTACGAAACACTTGGCCGTCATCGTGGCTTCATCGACGCGGCAGACGTCTTTGCCGACGCAACCCCAGATCGTGCAGTCTCCGATATGACAGAAACCGTCGGACCCGCATGTTTCGCTGGGGCCCACACATTCACTCTGTTGTGTACACGAGCCTGGAGGCGGCGTTGTGGTGGAGGACGTCGTTCCGGTGCAGTCGGAACAGGTTTGCGTTTCGTTGTCGTTCCACACCGGGCATCCGCTCAAAAAACCAACGGTGAGTGCGAGCAAGCCCAAGAGTGAAAGTCGGTTCATTTTCGATCTCCAGAAGAAGACGCGTTTGAGGTTAGCAAGCGACATGCCTCGGACAAGCCGAACGCCCCGTCGAAAAACGTGCCCGGTCGAGGAGTTTGGGCACGATCACGTGAAGGCGAGTTCACAGCGTTTTCGTGCCACGAATTGCGTTGGTGCGGTGCTCTTTCGCTCGGACTTTGGCCCCGGAGGCATATCTTCCGCTATCCTTAGCCCCGCCGCGAAATCTGTTTCCTACTCGAAGCGGCCCTTTCCAATCGTACTCAATGGACGTCACCTGCGAACGCTGCGGCACCGAATACGATTTTGACGACGCTCTCGTGTCGGAGCGCGGAACCACCGTGAAATGCACCAACTGCGGCGCGCAGTTTCGGGTGTACAGACCGGTTCCGGCGGCGGGACCGGAGCGTTGGGTGGTACGAACGGTCGATGGGCGCGAGCTGATTTTTTCGGCACTGCGTGAACTTCAGGCGGCGATCTCCACAGGTGTTGTCGGCCGCGAAGATGTGCTTTCACGCGGGGGCGGTCGGCCGCGAAGGCTTGGATCCATCGCAGAATTGGAGCCGTTTTTTAAACAGGCCGTGCACGTAGCGGCCACATCAACGGCTCCGGGGTTGGGTCTGCCGTCACCGCGATTGCCCCCGCGACAAGAAGGTTCTGTGGCCATTCCCCTTCCGCGCGCTCCCGAGGAGCCGCCGAAGCGATCGGGAACGTTGCCGCCACCACCTCCCGTGCTTGATTTTTCGGCCGCCGGTGATCGATCGGAGGTGCGGGCACGCGCTCAAAACGGAGGCGGCCATGTGTACACACAGCCCGCTCCGCCGCCTCCGCAGGGTTCCGCTATGTCCACGGCGCTCGGCGGATCAATGCAGCCCACGTCGGTTGCAGCGGTGGGAAGTGCGGCGCGTCTGCAAAACCTTGTTGCGGCCGATCTCGCAGAACCGATCACGATGCCTCGCTCGGAAGCTGCGGCGGCCCAGTCAATCGCGCACGAGCGTACACCGCCGGTGCCAATTGGACCGCTGCCTCCGTTGCATCCGCCGCCTGCAACCGGGGCTGTGGCGCGCGCGCAACACGGCGATGCGGGAGCGCACGGGCCCGCTGCGTACGCAGAAACTTTGGCGCAGATCCATGAACCTCCCGCACGCGGCAACGGATCGGCCGCACGCGACGTTGCCGCGGTGATCGACACGGCCGCCCGGGCGCGCAAACCCGACGAATCGGGCGTCGTCGAAAAGTCGGCGAGTTTGCAGCCTGCAACGGAGCCGACAAAGCCGTCGCGCGACATTGAAGAACGCAAAAAACCCGGATCAACGCTTCCTCCGATCACGCCGACGCCGGGTGAAATTCGGGTGTCGTTCGTGCCCGAGCCTGAGCCGAGCGTGTCGCCGCGCTTTTCAATGGCTTCGCCCTCAAAGCGAAATAGCTCGGTCAGGTGGATCGTGGGTGTCGTGCTCGTGGGCGCCACAGCCCTTGTTGCTGCAACCATGGGTCGAAAATATTTGGCCACGCCTGCTCCCGTTTCATCGGCTCCGGCAGTTGCCGATGAGCGCGTAGCGAAGTTTCTTGAAGACGGCGAAAAGAAGCTTTTTGACGGTGATCTCGACGGCGCAAAAGAGCAGTTTGACAAGGCCAGCGCACTTGCCGAAAACGATCCGCAGGTAGCTTCACACCTCGCACATCTCGCTGTTGTGCGCGCCGACTTTCGATGGCTGAAAGTGCGAGCGCTGCCTGTCGAAGGGGCCGAAACAACGCTCGCAAAGGCTGAGCTTGCGGACGCTGTTTCAAAGCTCAAAAGCACCGTCGACGCAGCGGCGAAGCTTCTGCCAAACGATCCGTCGGTGCGGCGATACCGCGTTGATGCGCTTCGAATCTTGGGGGAGCGTTCTGCGGCGCGAGGCCTCGTTGGCGAAATGCCGGCGAGCGGAAAAACCGTCCAGGATGAACTGTCCCTCGCGGCGTTGGATCTCGCCGAAGAAAAGCCGCCTTGGCCCACGATCATTGAACGACTGCGATCGGCAACGGCGGCTGACGGAAATCTCGGGCGCGCACGCTCCATGCTTGTGTACGCATTGGCAGCTTCGGGAGATGTGGGCAGCGCCAAAGCCGAACACGATCGATTGGCGGCCCTGCCTCGGCCTCATCCGCTCACAGCGGTGTTGCTCGCGTTCATGATGCGAATCGACATGGAGCGTCCGGCAACGCCGGCTTCGTCGCCGCAGGGTTCGGCAAAGCCAACAACGTCGGCGGCCCCAACCACGTTACCCGCAACATCGGCGCAGGCCGCGGCGGGAGCGAGCACCGGAGGCGGCTCCAAGCTCGTGAACGGTCGCGTGCCCGACGATTATGTCGCGCCGGGCGCGGGCACCGTGGATATTTCAGATATGGGTCATCACCCGGCGCCCACGCCTACGCCCACACAATCGTCGGCTCCAGCGCCGACACCGGCTCCGCAGGCGCCCGCACCGCCGGGCGTCGACACATCGGATTTGCCCGGTTTTAAGCCATGATTTGCACTTCCAAAAAAAACGTCGCGTGGGGCGCGGGCGCTCTTCTGCTCGCTGTGTACACATGCGCATGTGACGGTCGCAATCCGCCAAATGCCGCGGCAGAGGCCAAGGCCAACGTCGACGAGCCGCCGAGTTTCGCCGGTCCGGCGGTTGTTGAAATCGACCTGCGATCCGGCCTCGGAGAAGTGCCGCAGAGCGGCTTCTTCGGCGGCGGGAGGCGTTCCACGTTCACCGAGTTGGTGGACACGCTCACCGACATTCGATCGGCGGAAGACACCCAGGGCTTGTTCGTTCGGTTCGGCGGGCGTTTGGGGTTTGCGCGCGCGCACGAGATCGGGCGCATTTTGGGTGAAGTGCGCGCCAAAAATAAGCCTGTCATCTGCCATGCAGACGACTACGACAACGCCACGTACCTGGCCGCGTCGCTCGGTTGTTCGAGCGTATGGGTGAGCCCCGCCGGCGGCGTGGACACGGTCGGTGTGGCCGCACAGCTGCTTTTCGCAAAGAGCTTTTTGGCCAAATACAAGGTCGACGTCGACTACCTGCAAATCGGCAAATACAAAGGCGCTGAAGAGCCGTTCACGCGCGACGCGCCAAGCCCCGAGGCGAAACAATCCCTCGAAACGGCGCTCGGCGGCATTCGAACGGCGTGGCTCGATGCGATCACCAAAGGCCGCGGCGAAAAGGTCGGCCGCGATGTGGTCGAAGACGGCCCTTATTCGCCCGAAGAGTCAAAGGCCAAAGGGCTTATCGACGAAATTGGGTACACAGACGATGCGCGCGAGGCCGCCAAAAAAGCGGCCGACGCGAAGCGCGTTCGAAAACGCTTCGGCGGACGCGACGAACCACCGTCGCTCGGGCGCGGCTTGGCCGATGTGTTTCGAGGCATGTCGGGCTCGGGAGGTACACCTCACGTTGCGATTTTGCCGGCCGCCGGAGCGATCAGCATGTCGGGCGGCGGCGGCCTTCCACTCGGTGGTGAAAGTGGCATCACCGAACGAGCACTCAGTCGCGAGATCGCAAAACTCACCACGGATGAATCAACGAAGGCCGTTGTGCTTCGCATCGATTCACCCGGCGGATCGGCGCTCGCGTCGGATCTTTTGTGGAGCAAGTTGATGAAGCTTCGCGCCGAGAAACCCCTTGTGATCTCGGTCGGCGGAATGGCGGCAAGCGGCGGCTATTACCTGTCGTGCGCGGGCACGAAGATCGTTGCCGAATCCACAAGCATTGTCGGCTCCATCGGCGTCGTGGGTGGCAAACTGAGCTTTGGTCGCGCGCTCGAAGAATACGGCATTCACGCGGAGACCGTTTCGGCAACACCCGACGCCGACAAGGCCGCTCGATCGGCGTACATGTCTATTTTCTCGGCGTGGGACGACAAGACACGCGATCGCGTTCGCGCTTCAATGCAGGGGATCTACGACCTCTTTCTTGCACGCGTGAGTGAAGGTCGGGGTTTGCCAAAAGAAAAAGTGGCAAGTTTCGCCGAGGGAAAACTGTTCGCCGGCACGCAAGCCAAAGAGCTTGGAATGGTCGACGAACTGGGCGGAATTGAGGCCGCGGTGAAGCTCGCCATGGAGCTTGCCAAACTGCCTGAAGACACGCCGGTGGATCTCGTGGGTACACCACCGTCGTTTTTTGACGCGCTCGCCGCCGATGAATCCGCTCAAGAATCGCAGGCCGCGGTGATGGTGGCAGCCAACAAAGCGGCGGCGGATCTCGTCAGCGCACCGTGGATTGAACGTGTGCCCGAACTGCAAACGTTTGCCGCCGCGTTGGGCCCGCTCGTTTCCGGTGAACGTGTACTCACCGTAACCCCGTTTGCCATTTCACTCAGGTAAGCCCCTGTGAAAGCGTTGCCGGGCCGCCGCGCGATCTGGCTCACTCGGGGCGGCAAGATCATGCAGGCCTTTGAGCCTGCGATGTTTGGGCTGAGCCTCGCCGGCGGGATTTACCTGGCGACACACCAAGCCGGCCACATTGTCGTTTTGGACCGCGGATCCGCCGCTTCAAACGACATGCTCGCTCCGGGGTTGTTGCTTCTTCTGGGCGTCACCCTGGTTGTTGCGTCGCTGCTTTTCTTCCATCGCAAGGGTCGAAAACTTTGGCAGCGCCTCGTGGCCGCGGGAGTTGCGACTTCGTTCTTCGCCGTTGGGTACACATTGGAAATGCGGCGGGAGCACACCGAGTCGTTTTTCGGCGTGGCCACCGTGTCGCGTGAAAACCCTTTTTTCGACGACGTGCCCGGTCGGGCTGCATTGATTCGTCTGAGTCGGTGGGGCCTGCGAGGCGACGACTTCCCTGAAAGTAAGCCCCCGAATGAACATCGCGTGGCGCTCATCGGCGGGGGCCCAGTGTTTGGAACGGGCGTTTCGGAGTCTGAAACGCTCGCCGTGAAACTCACGGATCGCCTTCAAAAACGCGGTTTTTCAAAACCTGTCCGCGTGCTCAACCTAGGTGTACCCCGCGCCCACCTCGCATCTCACCTCGCCATGATTGAGATCGCCGAGCGGAAACTGGGCGCCAATGTCATCGTTGTTTGCCTTTCTTTTCCGGCCGATTTGTCGCTCTGGGACTTGTCGGTGGAGCGGCGCGAACACGCCACTGTGAGCGGCTTCAGCTTCGTGAGCTTCATGTTCGGGTACAAAACGGCAGCACTGCTCTTTCGCGAGCGCAACATCGCGCGCGACGTTTCAGCCGAAAACGTGGTGTTTTTACAAACAGAGTTGGCGCGCTTCGCGGCGGCCCGCACGGAGCGAAGTGTACCCATTTACGTTGTGGCGCTCGGCTCAACCGACCCGCGCGTTCAACAAGCTGTTGAGGCGGTGCGGGGTGCCACCTATTTGGCGCCTGTTCGACTCGGAAGTGAGCACCTCATCGACGACACGTCGCACCCAAACGGCGGCGGGAATGATCTGCTTTCGGAGCGGATCGAAACCGCGCTCCCTTCGGCGTTGTTCGCGGAGTGATTTTTTTAGTCGGGTCGAACGAGCACGCGCTCCCGATACCACTTGAGTTCTTCAATCGACTCGCGAATGTCGTCGAGCGCGCGATGGATCTCGCGCTTTTTGGGCGCGTGATATTGGGCGGGGTACCAGCGTCGAACCAACTCTTTGAGTGTGGACACATCAATCAGCCGGTAGTGCAAGTGCGCCACAAACGCCGGCATGTACTTTTCTAAAAACGTTTTGTCCTTCCACACGCTGTTGCCGCAGAGCGGACTTTGCCCTTTTTCAACGTGGGAAACGATAAACGCCAAACTCTCTCGTTCGGCTTCTTCGAGCGTTGTTTTCGACTGCAAAACACGCTGCCAAAGCCCACTCTTTTGGTGCATGTCCCGCACCACCGGGTCCATACCGTTGAGTACACTTTCAGGCTGATGAATCGTGAGCGTCGGCCCCTCCGTCACCGTGGCGAGATCCGATGAGGTGACCACGGTGGCGATTTCGAGAATTAGACACTTGTTGGGATCAAGCCCTGTCATCTCCAGGTCGACCCACACAAGCTTCGACGCTGAGTCCGCCATTACGCAGCCTTTTCCAAGCGTTTTTTAGGATACATGCCGCGGTAAACCGCTTTCGCAATTTCTACACACGGAATCACGAGAAACGACAGGCCGAGCAAAATGAGCCAATCGTTGTTTGAAAGGCTGAACGTTTTAAACACCGGCTGGAGCGGCTGAACGAGCACGGCCACAAGATGAATGGCCGCGCTCACCATCACCGCGATCACAAGCGGCGGTGAAATGAGCGGCTTTGCCGCGAGCGCCGAGTGCGACGGACTGCGGCAGTTAAACGCATGGAACAGGGGAGCCAGCGCCAAGAGCGAAAACGCGAGAGCACGCGTCACATTGAGCGACGACTCGTCCTGCGGCGAACGCGCGTACAAAAACACGGCGGCAGCGCCCATGATCGCGCCGACGAACAACATCCCGAGGTAGTCACGACGAATGAGGAGCCCCTCAGCGGTTGACCGAGGCGGCTCACTCATCAATTGCGGATCGGGCGGATCGACACCCAACGCGAGCGCCGGGGCGCCGTTGGTTACGAGGTTGATCCACAAGATCTGAAGCGGCGTGAGCGGAGGCCACTTGCCGAAAAAGCTCACGATAAAGACCGCAAAAAGCAGCCCCATGTTCGACGACAACAAGAAGAAAATAAACTTCTGGATGTTGCGGTAGATCGCGCGCCCCTCACGCACGGCCTCCACGATGGTGGCAAAGTTGTCATCGGCAAGCACGAGATCCGCCGCCTGACGCGCCACATCGGTGCCGCCCAAGCCCATGGCCACGCCGATGTGAGCTTCACGCAACGCGGGCGCGTCGTTCACGCCGTCGCCGGTCATCGCAACCACGTGCCCCTTGGCCTTAAAAGCCCTCACAATGCGAAGCTTCTGCTCGGCCGTTGTGCGCGCAAACACGCGCAGCTTCATGATGCGATCTTTCAGTTCATCATCGCCTGTTTCGGCGAGTTCACTCCCCGTGATCGCTTCATCGCCATCTTGCCAAAGCCCAATTTCGTGCGCGATCGCGGTGGCTGTGATCTTGTGATCGCCCGTGATCATCACCGCGCGAATGCCCGCGCGACGACACGTGTCCACCGCCTCTTTTACGCCCACGCGCGGCGGATCCATCATCCCAACCAAGCCCAAGAAAGTGAGTTCGCGCTCCACTTCTTCCGATGCTTTTGATTGAGGCGCACGCGATCTCGGGGCCGCTCCACCTTCTTCCGCGGGCGGCAACGGCTCACCCTTTCGAACTCGCCGACAGATCGCGAGCACGCGCAGCGCCTTTTCGCTCATCTTGTCGGCCTGCGCCAAAATCGTCTCGCGGTCCGCTTCTGAGAGCCCGCGAACACCCTCGTTTTCAGCGACTTTTACGCAACGAGGCAAGAGCACGTCAACGCTGCCCTTCACGTGAACAATGTCGCGCCCCGTTCGATCGCGCGTCACAACCGTCATGCGTTTGCGATCGCTGTCAAAGGGCAATTCCGCGATCAGTTCATGCGCGGGCAACATGCTCTCGCGGCTCATGTTCCCCTTTGCAGCCAGCGTTAAGAGGGCGCCTTCGGTCGGGTCACCCACAATGCGATAACGCTTCGTTTCAGGGTCCACATCGAGCTGCGCGTTGTTGCAAAGCGCGGCCGTTGCGAGTGTGTACGAAAGCGGAGCGGGAAGCTTTTCAACCCGCTTTCCGTCGTTCGTCAAAATGTCGCCCTTCGGGTCGTACCCTTCACCCGTCACTTTGTAGTGGTGCCCGCCTGTGTACACAGCGCGCACCGTCATCTCGTTTTGCGTGAGCGTGCCGGTCTTGTCGCTCGCGATGATCGTCGCCGCACCCAACGTTTCAACAGCCGTCAGCTTGCGAACAATCGCGCCGCGCTTGGCCATACGCTGCATTCCAAGTGCGAGCGTGATCGTCGTGATCGCGGGCAGCCCTTCAGGAATTGCCGCCACTGCAAGGCTCACGGCTTCAAGCAGCAACTCGTGCCATGCCCGCCCGCCGCGAATAAATCCCCATGCGAGCAGCACCGCAGACAGGCCCAAACACACCCAGAGAATGATCTTTCCGAACGACTCCAAACGCTCTTCGAGCGGCGTTTTTTGATCGCCGACCGACTTGATCATCTCGCCGATGCGACCAAGCTCAGTGTGTACACCTGTGGACGTGACAATCGCGCGACCCTTGCCGCGAACAATTGTCGTGCCCGTAAAAATCATCGTCACGCGATCCGCGAGCGGCGCATCTTCAGCCACCGGCGCGAGCGCATCTTTTTGAATGGCCGCGCTTTCGCCCGTGAGCGCCGCTTCTTCGGTTGCAATGTCGATCGTTTGAACAAGTCGCGCATCGGCCGCGACCGCATCGCCCGCCTCAATCTCCAGCAGATCTCCCGGCACCACATCTTCGGCCGAGATCACCACCACCTTGCCGCCGCGCCGCACACGCGCCGACGGAGCCGACAACTTTTGCAACGCATCGAGCGCCGCCTCAGCGCGCCGCTCTTGGTAGTAGCCGAGAAACGCGTTCAAAACGACGATCAACAAAATGGCAATGGCGTCGCCGAAACGCGCCAAAAACCCAAGCTTTGCGGCCTCTCCGGTGAACGCCACCGCCACAGCGATCACCGCGGCGGCGAGCAACGTCAGCACCAACGGATTTGTAAACTGATCCAAAATCCGCAAGAGCGCGCTGCGTTTTGCGGGTTCGGGCAGCCTATTTTTTCCGTGTTTTTCGAGCCTCTCCGCAGCCTCGCTGTCGAGAAGACCGTCTGTGGAACTCACTGCGACGCGCGAGAGAAACGCCTTTACGTCCTCGGCGTGAACAGCGGGCCCCGAACGCGTCTTCGATTCGCCTTTCGACTTTTGCGAACCCGTTTTTCCTTCGGCCATCAGCGCTTCATCCGAGCTTGCTCACGTTGTTCTTCAGCTTCGAGTTCGGCGATTGCGTTCGCCAACTCGTCCTGCTCCGCCTGGATGCGCGCAGGGGTGGCCGGCGCCTCCGCAACGCGACCCGGCGCTTGAACCTCTTTCGGCGGCTCGGGCGGAAGCACACCCATTTTTCGCTTCAGCGCCGCCAAATCGTCTTCAGCGCCTTGGTTCACTTCCATCTGCGCAAACTTATGCGCGAGCGTGTCGCCCGTGTATTGCTCGGCCAGTTCACCCGTCGCTTCGGCCTCTGCTTCGAGCTTGTCGATCTTGTCCGACATCCGCTCGAACGTTTCAAACGCCGACGCGTTCTGCAGGCCGCTCATCGTCTCTTGAATGGCCTTTTGAGCTTCCGCCCTCTTCTTGCGAGCGATGAGAACGTTCTTCTTCCGCTTCGCTTCTTCAATCTTGTTGTTCAGCATCCGCAGCGCGGTTTTCAGCTGATCCACCGCCTGCTTTTGCTTTTGCCACTGCTCTTTGAGCGTGGCCGCAAGCTGATCGTGTTCCTTCTTTCGAGCGAGCGCTTCTTTCGCCAAGGCATCGTCGCCCGCGCGGATTGCGAGCATTGCCTTTCGCTCCCATTCGGCCGCGTTGGCCGCTTCCTGCTCCGCGTTTTTCGCCAACTTCTTCTCGTCGGCGATCGCCACGGCAACCTGCTTTTTCGCCTCGATCAGCTGGTTGGACATGTCGATGACGACCTGATTCAGCATCTTCTCGGGGTCTTCCGACTTGCTGATCAGATCGTTGAGGTTCGACTTAATGAGGGTGGCGAGGCGCGCGAAGATTCCCATGTGTCGGCTTTCCGCGATCAGGCTCTCGAAATCAGTTTCACGTTGAAACGCGCTTCAACCAATAAGTCGAGCGCGCTTGTCCCAAATTTCATCAAGATCGTGCTGCTTCAAACAAATTGGGCACATGCCGCATGAGCGCCAAGTCCATGTCGCTCAACGTTGCGTCCACTTCGTTCACGTCGAGATTCTCAAGGGCAAGCGCGCCCGAGAGAATCACCGTGTCACCTTCGATGCCGTAGGAGCTGTGCATCAGGTCCGACGCGTTAAAGCGCAAAAGCCTTTCAAACAGCCGGATCCGGTGAGCTTCATCTTTTGGAACCGGCCCGATCGTCACCCGAAACACCACCACCGGCGGCGCAACTTGAACGGCGATCGGCGGCGCGTGCGCACCCGTTGAAACGAGCAGAGTGCCGTGCTGCTCTTCGAAGCGTCTGTCGAGCTGGTAGAGATAAGTCTCGACGTCCTCTTTGGTCCGCGGCATGGGTCGCGCAGCGTACAAGGCTCCGGCGTGAGGGGCCAGCCCGTTCACGCTCCATTCAACCCGCGCACGAAACGCGATCCCCCAAGACCCCTCTCCGTGATAAATCGCCGCGCCGAACGTTCTCTCATGGAGAACGCTGTGGAAGGTAGCCCGCCATGCAGTTCGATCTCACCGAAGACCAAGCCCTGGTGTTGCAAACAGCGCGAGACTTTGCCGCTCGTGAAATTGAGCCCAAAGCGGCCGAACTCGACCGCACTGCCCGGTGGCCCACCGAAATTGTAGAACGCATGGCCGAACTCGGGTTCATGGGCCTTGCCATCCCCACAGAATACGGCGGCGCCGGGCTCGACAATGTCACGTACGCCCTCGTCATGGAGGAGATCAGCCGCGCCTGCGCCTCCAGCGGCGTGATCATGAGTGTCAATAACTCCCTCTTTTGCGATCCCCTCTATAAATTCGGCACTGAATGGCAAAAGAAAGAGATATTAACTCCCACCGCCCAGGGCCGCATACTAGGCGCATTCGGCCTCACGGAGCCCGCCTCCGGTTCCGACGCGCGCACCATGAAAACCGTTTGTGAGCGCCAAGGCGACGGATCTTTCCTACTCAATGGCTCCAAAAACTTCATTACAGTGGGCCCACACGCTGAACACATTATTGTATTCGCCATCTCAGCGCCTCACCCTGAAAAGCCAAAACACACGGCGCTCATCGTTAAAAAAGACATGCCCGGTTTTCAGGTTGCCAATCACGATGAAAAAATGGGCATTCGCGCAGCCCACTCCTCCACAATCTTTTTTGATAACGTTAAAGTCCCCAAAGAATATGTATTGGGTGAAGAAGGCAATGCCTTCAAAATCGCAATGATCACCCTCGACGGCGGCCGCATTGGTATTGCCGCGCAGGCCCTTGGCATTGCAAAAGCCGCCATTGACCGCTCCATTGCATATTCAAAAGAACGCAAAGCCTTCGGCGGCGTTATTGCGGGCCTCCAAGCCATTCAATTCATGATCGCCGACATGATTGTTGAATATGAAGCCGCGCGCCTCTTAACCCTCCGCGCCGCCTCTATGAAAGACAAAGGCGTAAAACACACCTCCGAAAGCGCCATGGCCAAACTCCTCGCTTCCGAGGCCTGCACCCGCATTTGCCACAAAGCCATTCAAATCCACGGCGGTTACGGCTACATTTCAGAATACGCGGTAGAGCGCCATTACCGCGATGCCCGCATTACAGAACTCTACGAAGGCACCAGTGAAATTCAACGCATCGTGATCGCCGCCAACGCCCTCCGAGGTTAGACGCATGTCACGCTTTCTACCCATGCGAGCGCTCAACCTACCGTCGGCGGCGTTTCTACCCATCGCCCTTACCACGGCGCTCTCTACCATTGCATGCGGCCCACCTCCCCCACCACCCGACAACCCCCAAAACGACGGTCCTGCTCCCACAACCAAAAAGGCCGTTCCCATGATCGAGAGTGAAATCGGCGCTCTCGACGCCAACAAGGTACAGGCCGTATTCCAATCCGCGTCTGAATCGCTCAAAGAGTGTTATGCTCGCGGCGTTGGCAAAATCGGCTTTCTCGCGGGCGACATCAAACTGGCAGTTCGCGTTTCTGAGGACGGCTCCGCCAAATACGTCTACGTCAAAGACTCCACCCTCGGCGACCGCTCCACAGAAAGCTGCATGGTGAGCGTCCTCAAAGGAAAAAGCTGGCCCAAACCTGTGGGTGGTAAAGAGGGCAATGCCGAAACAAGCTTTTCGTTTGACCCAGGTGACGAAGAACGCCCTCCGGTAGAATGGTCAGAAGCCCGCATGGGCGACGGGTATAAAAAAGCCAAACCTACCCTTTCTAAGTGCAAAGCCGACGCCGGCGCCGGCCCTCTCAAAGTAACCCTGTACGTTGAAACCGACGGCAAAGCCCTCGGCATCGGCGTGAGTGGAACCGACGCAAAAGCCGAACAAGCAGCCTCCTGCATCGTTTCTACCCTCCAGTCAGTCAAGTTCGCCTCCCCCGGCAGCTACGCCGCCAAAGTCACCGTCACGGTTGACTGATCTACCATCCCTTCCCTACGAACAGACTGTTACAATGCCCCCACCGCGCGCGCACCTACCCAACACGTCGTTGAGGTTCGCCCACCGTTTTCCACAGGCACCCTCTTTATAACAATAGGCGCTTACCCGTGCGCGCTCGGGCCCCAAGTGCGGCCGGGCGCGCTCTCCGCAGGCTCCGCGCGCGCCCTCGCATCGCTTCGCTCGCGCCGCACGGGGCCCCTCGCCCAACGGAGTATCGATCCCACCTCAACCCAACGGCGTTGTAGAAGAGCGAACTTACGGCCCGTTGCTTGAACGGCTGGCACCAGCGCGCGAGCTTGGGGGTATCAATACGACGCCATCACCGGCAGCACCACACAATCGTACGCGTACGATTTGACCTTTCTACCCAAGCCGTCACCCAATCTAATCGATAAAGAAACCAAATCTTCCTTTGGTGGACGCGAGAAAGGTATGCCCAAACACTGGTTGCCAGCCGCGTTGTTTCCAGCCGTTGCGGCGCCATTCCAATAAGGCTGTTCGTTCACGCGAGTAAACCACCCATCTTGAATGGGTTGCTTTCGAGGCTCCAACTGCTTGCCAACGTGCGCTGTCGCGTCCAGCAGGGTTGACGGCCATTCCACAAAAGTGGACACGAGCAGTCCGAGATGGCCGCTTTATTCGGGTTTTTTCGGCTTTTTTGATTGGCAGTGTGATTGCAAAACCGGCTCGCAGGGCGTCGTTGCGGCGCCGAGGTGGGGTTTGAACAGTTAGGAGCCGGTTATGAAAGTGGATGATTTTCTCAAACACCAAGACGAGGCACCTCTTGAGTTTTTGGCCGTTGTCGAAAGGAGTGTAACGGACGCGGGGCGAGTTCGATTGACGCCGTATTCTGAGTCCGGCGGGTGTTCATGCGATCGAGCGTTTGAGTTGGCGCAGGACGCCATTTTGGATGTGGAGCCGCTCGACAAGACGGTTTCCTGTTGTGGAAAGCAACTTCGTCCGGCACGAGTTCGCATTCCGCGCGATGCTCATGTCAGACTGGCAGACGTATTTTTTGAATCGTCGGCCGCTGCCGGAAGACTCAGCGGAAGCTGCGATTGCGAGGCATTGTTTTCATGGCTTCAAGACTTGCAGGAACAACTGCATAGTGCGCCGCCAAACCAAAAAGCGGGCATTGTGGCAAGAATTCGAAAGGTGCTTGCCAAGCTTGAGGCGTGCGGCTGTTTTGGCTGACGGGTAGAGTTGCCCGCTACAATTCAGGCGTGTCCGGTGATTCAGGTCATGAACCTGAATCGCCGGATAGTCAGAGCGGGTGTTTCTCGTCGGCCTGGTGACATTGTCGCAATACCACGGGTCGCGGATTCGGAATACTGTCTGTGCAAATTATACCCTCCCACGAATATTCCACATCAAACGATTATCCGACGTCATCGTTGAAGCGAATGCTCGTACAAGCCATGGCACACCCAGCGTGGAGCCGCGTTCACACCATCGGCTCTCCGCGCCCGCACGTCGCTTCACCCGCGCCCGACGCTTTGGATCTCGCACCGGCTTGAAGAACCGCGCGACCGTTTGACGCGGACGCTGAAAAACTGCTTTTTTTGAAGGCAAAAACGCAACAGCGAGGGAACGGCGACGCAACCATGCGCCTCATTTCGGCCGTTTGATTGAAAGGTCGCCGCGCGGCGTCTATGCTTGGGTTTCAGATTTGCATGGCCTTCGCTGAACGCGGCAGGGCCTCGGCGCCGCGACGCCCAAAGACGAGTGACTAAAAGAGGACGACCATGAGTTCCGCGGAAACAGAGGGTGTTCCGGGCGCAAAACCCGGCGATATCCTGCACGGCAAATACCGGGTCGATAAGGTCTTGGGGGCGGGCGGCATGGGCGTGGTGGTGGCAGCCACGCATCTCCACCTCGAAGAAAAAGTCGCCATTAAGTTTTTGCTGCCCGACGCGGCCAAAAGCAAAGACGTGGTCGAGCGGTTTAAGCGAGAAGGCAAAGCCGCCGTCAAGATCAAGAGCGAGCACGTTGCGCGCGTGAGTGACGTGGGTGAACTCGACAACGGCTCGCCGTTCATGGTGATGGAGTTCTTGCACGGGCAAGATCTCGCGCAGATGGTTGAAGAGCGGGGCGCTCTGCCGGTGGCTGCGTCGGTTGAGTACGTTTTGCAGGCGTGCGAGGCCCTGGCCGAAGCGCACGCGCTTGGCATTGTTCACCGCGATCTAAAGCCCGCAAATCTGTTCCTTACGCATCGAGCCGACGGATCGCCGTGCATCAAGGTGCTCGATTTCGGCATTTCAAAAATGGTGAGTTCAATGTCGTCGCCGGGGATGACCAAAACCACCGCGGTGATGGGCTCGCCGCTCTACATGTCGCCCGAGCAAATGAAGAGTTCAAAAGATGTCGATCATCGCACCGACATCTGGTCGCTCGGCGCGATTTTGTACGAGCTTTTGTCGGGCAATCCGCCGTTTATCGCCGACACAATGCCGCAGCTCTGCTTGATGATTTTGCAGGAGCCGCTGCCGCCGATTGGTCAGGTGCGTCACGATGTTCCCGCGCAACTGGAGCAGGTGATTCAGCGCTGCCAAGCCAAAGAGCCGCACCACCGTTTTCAAAACGTGGCTGAACTGGCAGCGGCCCTTACGCCTTTTGTTCAAGGTCGCGCGCGCCTTTCGGCGGAACGCATTGCAGACGTTCTTCGCGGTGCGGCAGGGCGTGGAAGTTTGGTGTCCACGCCCACGCCCGCGCCGGTTGCGGGTTCGTACGGGCCCGCTCCCACGGTGCCGCAAACGCCGTACGGCGTTTCAAGCCCGCATCTTTCCGGCAGCAATCCGCACATGCAGCCGGGGTACACACAACAGGGTTACGTCGCGCAGGCTCAAACAAGCGGCAACTTTTCGCAGAGCAACCCGGCTCATGGCATGGGCGCGGGCGCCACTGTCATGGCCGGCCCCGGAATGCAGCCCATGGGCGGCGGCACCATGCACGCGGGCCCGCCCATGGGTGCAAGCACTGCTTCCTCGTGGGAAGGGAGCCTCGCTCCAAAAAAGAAAAGCTCCGCGGGGCTTGTGGTTGGCATTGTGGCGGGCATCGCCGTTCTCGCCGGCGTCGCCATCGCGGTGATCTTGATCGGCGGTGGATCCGGCGGCGGCAATGCGCAGGCGGGCCCCACGGTGACCACTTCACCCGAGTCCACACCGGGCACGGGTTTGGTGCCCACGGTCGCGCTGGGAGGTGATGCACCGCAACCCACCGCAACCACCACTCCCACAACCGTTGCAACGGCCGAGCCCCCTCCTGCGGTGAGTACACAAAACAAGCCGGGTGTAAAACCCAAGCCCACCGCAACAGCAACGGCAACAGCCACCACCTCCGCCACAACGGCTCCCACCACCACGGTCACCAAAAAGCCGGGCGGACCGGTCATGGACGATGATCGAAAATAATCGAGCGTGAGTTCATGCGGGCGGGGCCGCACCGTGCTCCGCAGGCCCAATTCCGGTCGGCTCTGCGATATAAGGCGAAACCATGTTGCGACACCTGCGGTACTTCGTCTTTCTGTTCGCGCTGGCATGCGTGGGCTCGTTCGCACAGAGCGCCCGCGCCGACACTGCGACAGCGCAAGCTCTTTTCGATCAGGGCAAAAAGCTCATGGGCGAAAAGAAGTACGCTGAAGCATGTCCCAAGTTTGAAGAGAGCCAGCGGCTCGATCCGGGGCTGGGTACACAAATCAATCTGGCGTCGTGTTACGCCGAACTTGGCAAGTACGCGACGGCTTGGTCGCTCTATCTCGACGTTGCATCGCAGGCGAAATCGGCGGGTCAGGCCGACCGCGAAAAAAAGGCTCGCGACGCGGCAAAAGCGCTCGAACCCAAGCTCTCCAAGCTAACCATTGAAGTCGCTGTTCCCGTCGACGGTCTTGAGGTTCGTCGCAACGGTCAGCTCGTGGGACAGGCCACGTGGGGAACGCCCATTCCCGTCGATCCGGGCGACATCAAGATCACAGCCATGGCACCCAACAAAAAGCTTTGGGAAACCGCCATCGTGGTCGACAAAGAAAAGCCCGGCGACCAAACGGTCAAAGTTCCCGAGCTTGAAAAGGGGAAAACGCCCGTGGGTTATGGGCAGGGTACACAACCGGGCCCCAATCCCACGGCAACGTATTACGGCCAAGGTCAGCCCCCACCGCCTCAGGTGCCGCGTATGAAACGCCGTTCGTCGGGCATGTTCGGCGGCGGCATCGCCATGGTGGTTGTGGGTCCAATCGTGACCTTGACGGGGATCGGTTGGTTGGCCATCGCCGAAGAAGCAGGTACGGGCGCCGGGCTGCTGGCGGGTGGATTGCTGCTCACCGGCGGCGGCATCGCCATGATCGTGATCGGCGGCAAAAAAGTTCCGGTCGAAGAGCCGGCCAAAGCGTCGCTGCCCTTTGTTCCGGTGTCGCCCATTCCTGAAGTGCGCGTCGGCCTCGGTTCGGTTGAAGCAACGTGGGAGTTCTAATGCGTACACATTTCATCGTCGGTGCCGCGTGGCTCGCCGGTGTACTCTTCGCCGCAGCGTGCTCGTCCAACCCCAAACCTGAAGAGCCCCAGAGCGGCGCCACCACCACCGAAACTTCGGAGCCCGAACCTTCGCCTACAAGCGATCCCGGCCCCGAAACAAGCACCCTGGCCCCCGGCGGCGTTGTCAAAACCACCGGAATGGACGGCGATCAAGGCATTCCCGACGACTACCAGCTCGTCACCAACGACTGCGTTCAACTCGGGAAAAAACTCGGCGAGCTGTGGCGCGTTGAGCTGCGCGCTTCGCTCAGCCCCAAACTCACCGAAAAGCAGCGCGAAAAGGCCGAAGAAAACATTCAAGACGGCGCCTCCAAAAAAGAGGAGTCGTGGGCCGACGGCTGCATCAAGTCGCTCGTCGGCAAATCGGTCGACCCAAAGGCGCTCAAGTGCGCCTTCAATTCGAAGGATCTAAAAGCCTTCGAAGCGTGCTTGAACTGAGCCAACAGGACTCGTGGGTAACTGACACCACCACGCAACGACCGGGCACGCTCACTTCTTCTCCGCAACCAACTTGAGCAACTCTTCGTAGCCCGTTGCGAGCACGAAATCCGTCCCAACTCGGGGATTGTCGGGCACCTCGGCGCGAGGCGCATCTCGCTCGGCTTCACCCTTTGAAGCGTCGGTCACCACTTTTTCAGGACCGTTCGCAATGGGCCCTTCCGCTGGAAGATGCCCGTCCAAGTCGCGCTCACGCACGGCGCCCTTGTCATCTATCTGCGGGCTCTGCACTTCAATGTCCGGGTGAATCCCTTCCGCCTGAATCGACCGCCCGCTCGGCGTGTAATAGCGCATCGTCGTGAGCCGCAGCCCCGCGCCTCCCGGCAAATCAAAGATCGTTTGCACCGAGCCTTTTCCAAACGTCTGCGCACCCACCACCTTCGCGCGCTTGTTGTCCTGCAAACACCCGGCAAGCAGTTCCGCCGACGACGCGGAGTACGCATTCACAATCACCACAATCGGTACGTCCGAAAAACTCCCGCCCGGCGTCGCGCGCGACTCATCGATCACGCGCCCGCGGTGCCTCGTTGTGTAGATCGTCCCGCCCGGCAAAAACTCATCGGCCACACCCTCAGCCTCGTCCACAAGCCCGCCGGGATTGTTGCGAAGATCCACCAAAACGCCTTTGATCTTAGCGTTTTTTTCACTTCGCAATTTCCCCGCAACACTCAATAACTCATCGCGCGTGCCCTCTTGAAATTGCTTGATGCGAATGTACACAACCTCGCCTTCAAGCCGCTTTCCCGTCACGCTGTCCACGTGAATCACTTCACGAACCAGCTCAAATTGCAGCAGATCCGCCGCATCTTTTCGACGAATGGAGATCTTCACTTTTGTGCCCGCCGGCCCGCGCATCATTGAAACCAGCCTGTCCACGCGCTCACCGCGCACACCCTTTCCGTCGATCGCCACAATCTGATCGCCGCTCTTAATTCCCGCGCGCGCCGCGGGTGATCCGTCGAACGGAGCGATCACCGTCACGTATTCGCCTCGAAAATCCACCTCCACCCCCACACCGCCGAACTTGCCCTGCGTATCGCCTCGAAACAGCGCATATTCAGCAGCCGGCATATACGCCGAATGCGGATCAAGCTCGGCCACCATCCCTTTGATCGAACCGTCCACGATCTTCGCCCGCTGCGTCGGGTCTACGTAGTTGTTCTCCACCAGCACCAGCACGCGCGACATTTGATCAAACGCCGCGTACGGATTGCCCGCCGGCGTATTTGCATCGGCCACGTGAGCCGCAGCCGCACCACCCAAAAAAGCCGCCAGGACGAGCAAGGGAGTCTTGAGAGATCGCTTCACGCCTTCAAGCTAACCGATTCGCGCGCGGTGCGTTCCAGCGTCGCAACACTCCGCCAACCCAAACCCAACCGCCGGCCGGCGCCTCGATCGTGCGGTGTTCACGCCGCAACCTCAGATCCAGGCGATCGCTCCTTATTTCTTTGCGATCGTTTTGCGTGCATTTTCAGCTAGCGTAGGGCCCAAGCTAAAGATGACTCTTTTGTCCAAGGGAAAGTGTTCGGCTATCGTGCCCACCTTCCCCGGCGTGACTTTCGGCAAACTTGCTTCGCGGCAAGCGCGCGCGGCCCCGCAAAAACAACGGACGCCCGCCTGCCCCATCCGATCGCTGCGCAGGGTCACCGCGGAAACCGCGGGGAGCTAGGATGGCGAACCCCACCGATCGAGACCTTGTGGCCCAAGCAAAAGCCGGCGACCAAGCCGCTTTTGGAGCCCTCGTTCGGCGTCACCAGCGGCGCATTTTCAGACTGGCGTTCCATTTGGTGCGCACCGGCGCGGAGGCGGAAGACGTGACGCAAGAAACGTTCGTCCGCGCGTACCAGGCTCTCGACCGTTTCGACGGCCGCAGCGAGCCGTTCACCTGGCTTTACCGCATTGCGGTAAACCTATCCCTCAACACCATTCGAGCCCGCAAAGCCACGCGCGACAGCACCCCCTCCGATGACCCTCGGATCGAGGCGCTGCTCTTAGAAACGCGGCCCAGCCACGGCAACGACCCAGCCGCCATCTCTCATCAAAAGCGGCTCGCTGCGGCCCTTTGCGACGGCATCGACAAACTCTCAGACACATTGCGAACCACTTTGATCCTCGTGTGCATCGACGGCGTAGGTCACGACGAAGCAGCCAAAATCCTCGGATGTCCTGAAGGAACGGTCGCTTGGCGTGTGCACGAGGCTCGGCGAAAGCTCCGTGAATACCTCACGGAGCGCGGGTTTGGAGGCGATGCAACATGAAACCGCGTGATCAGTTTGGTCTGGATGCCCTGCTGGGGCGCTGGCCTGCGCCGGATCCGCAGGAACAAGGGGGTCTTGCGTGGGAAGAACGAGCCGAAAAAATCGTCTCCGCAGCCCAAGCGCTAAAAGATCAAGGCTCCCCGAGCGTACTCGATGCGCTCACGGCGGCCCCCGCGCTCGAAGCAGAACCGGGTGAAGCTCAAAGCCAAGGCTTTGAAGTGGTTGCCCCTGCCCCCGTGGTCGAACTTCCGGCGCAACCCGGAGCAAAAGCGTCGGATCAAGGCAAACGCCCAAGCCTCAAAGAGCTTGCCGCGCGCGCCAACCAAACCCGCGGATCCATTCCGCCCGGAGCCACTTCCACACCGCCCCCGCCCGGTTCGGCCACCGTCACGCCCATTGCCAAAGCCCGCGCTTCGGCCAGCGGCGCGGGTCGCACTTCCAACGCAGGCCGTGAAGACTCCGGCATTTTGCGCCTCGCCGACGTTCAACCCAAAGAGTCCGCAAACGAATCACGGGCTTCCACACCCGGTCATGAGCCCGCAGACAAAGAAGCCGCCCAGGTGGTGGCCGCCGGCGCGCCCAAGCCTGTCGCGGCCAAACCAGCCGCCGCGCCTCCTTCCAATCGCACCGGCATGTGGGCCGGCGCAGCCATCGCTGTGTTGGGAATCGCCGCAGCCTTCGCGCTCTTCAAGACCCGCCAAGCCGACCCGCCCAAGAGCGACACCGTGGCCGAGGTCAAACCCACTCAAACGCAGGCGCCCACCGCGGCGATTGTCACAGCGCAGCCCACCGGCGTAGCGCAGGCCGATCCCGCTCCTGCGTCCACCGACGCGCCCAAAGCGGACGATTCAAAAGGTGCCGGCGGTGCCCCGTCGCCCTCCTCCACAGCCGTTGCCAGCGCAGATCTCAAGCCTTCCGCAAGCGCCAAACCCAAAGGGGAGCCGGTTGGCACGCTCGAAGAAGAAATGAAAAAGCGCGTCGGTGCCACCGACTTGCCCACGGCGCCTCAAGACGACGGCTCCAAACCCGCGGCCGGCGGCGGTGGAAATCTCCCCGAACAGCCCTCGCAGGGCAACGCGCAAGCCGCCGTTCG
Source organism: Polyangiaceae bacterium (assembly GCA_016712345.1). Taxonomy (GTDB): domain Bacteria; phylum Myxococcota_A; class Polyangia; order Polyangiales; family Polyangiaceae; genus JADJRH01. The sequence goes on along the minus strand of JADJRH010000001.1, from coordinate 2,569,919 downwards.
AGCGGTCATGGGCGGTGCAAAAGCGTGTGTCGCCGGCGCGCCCGAACCTTCGTCGGCGAGCATCACGTTCAGCTCATCGGGCTCTGTTCAAAGCGTTTCCGTCGGCGGTTGGGCCGCAGCCAACGGCAAATCCGGCTGCGTCAAAAGCGCTCTTCAAGGCGCCCACGTCGCACCGTTCGCAAAGCCTTCCTTCACCGTCCCCGTCACCATCCGCCCGTAAGCCTCACGGTGCTGCTCCGCGCCGCGAATCGTCGGTCGTCGTCCTCAAAATAGCATTCGTATTCCTGCGTCCTCCTCCCTAGCTTCGCGGCGCTCGCAACGCACCGTGAGGCTTACGGATCGTGCATGGCCGCGATTGCTCTTTTGAGGCTGGACCATACAGGCGCCTGTATGAACCATACAGGCGCCTGTACGAACCATACAGGCGCCTGTACGGCCACCTAGTGCGCGTCGGCCCACGTGTGCCCGTGCCCAACATCCACCACCAACGGCACGTCCAGCTTCACCACATTCTCCATCACACTCTTGAGCTTCTTCCCCGCAAGATCCACCGCATCCTCCGGCACTTCCCACACCAACTCATCGTGCACCGTCAGCACCATTCGAGCGCCCTCCGCCACCGGCTCGCGCAACTTCACCATCGCCAACTTCAAAATATCGGCCGCAGTCCCTTGAATCGGCGTGTTTTGAGCGATCCGCTCCGCCTGCGCTCGCCGCTGCCGATCACTCGATCGCAAATCCGGCAACAGCCGCCGCCGCCCAAGCAGCGTGTGTACACTTTCGCTCTTGCGCGCATCTTCCATCGTCTTGTCTAAAAACGCGCGCACGCCGTGATAGCGCGCAAAATACCGATCGATGAATGCCGCCGCTTCGGACCGCGGTATGCCCAATCGCTTTGCCAGCGCCGTTTCACCCATTCCGTAGATCACCCCAAAGTTCACCGTCTTCGACTGACGTCGCATCTCCTGCGTCACATCTTTCTCGGCCACCCCAAACACTTCCATCGCTGTGCGCGTGTGTACATCTTGCCCGCGCACAAAGGCATCCACCAACACTTCATCCTGCGACAAATGCGCAAGCACCCGCAGCTCAATTTGCGAATAGTCCGCCGACAGAAGCACCCGTCCCTTCGGAGCCACAAACGCCCGGCGAATCATCTTTCCAAGCGCCGTTCGAATCGGAATGTTTTGCAAGTTTGGATCTTGCGAACTGATCCGCCCCGTTGCCGCCACCGCTTGGCTCCACCGCGTGTGAATGCGCCCCGTTGCCGGATGAAGCAACTTCGGCAACGCATCCACATACGTGCCTTTCAACTTCGCAATCGCCCGATGCTCCAAAATGATCCCCGGCAGCGCGTGCTCATCGCTCAGCGCTTCGAGCACCTCGGCGTCGGTCGACCGCCCCGTTTTCGTTTTGCGCGACGATTTAAGCCCCAACGTATCAAACAAGATCGCTTCAAGTTGCTTGGGCGACGCCACATTAAACTCTTGCCCCGCCGCTTCAAACGCCTTCTTTTCAAGCTCAGAAAGCTCTTTCGTCATCTGCGCGCCGAGCTGCCCAAGCGCGCTTGTGTCCACAAGCACCCCCGCAAGCTCCATGTCCGCAAGCACCGCTGCGAGCGGCAACTCCAACGTCGTCAGCAGCCCATCCAGCTTTTCCGCAACGAGCCGTGATGTGTACTTTTCACTCAGCGACAGCGCTGCATCCGCCCACGCCGCGGCAAACGGCGTTGCGTGCTCCACCTCGATCTCATCGAGCGTTCGCTTCCCTTTTTTCTTAGGCTGATCCGTTTCGAGCACCGGAAGCCTCACCGACAACTCACGCTCCGCGAGCGCCGGAAGCGCATTGTCCGCTTCGGCATCGAGCAAGTAACTCGCAAGCATCGTGTCGTGCGTCATCTCCAGCGCGGGCGCACCGTGCCGTCGCAACAGCACCTCGGTGTACTTCAGATCGTGCCCCACCTTCGCCACGCGCTTATCCGTAAGCACCGGCATCAACGTTTCAATCACCTGCTTCGCCGACATCTGCGCGGGCGCCCCCAAATACCGATGCTCAATTGGTGTGTACACAGCGTGCCCCGCTTCACACGAAAGTGCCACGCCCGTCAAATGAGCGACCATCGGCTCGGTGCTCGTTCCGTGCGCAACAATCGCCATCTTCCCAACGTGTTTGGCGCGCTCCACAAACTCTTCCAACGCTTGTGTACTCAATATCGTTTTGTAAAAAGCTTGCTTCACCGCCGCTTCCGGCACCTTCAAAGCCTTCAAAAGCCGCGTAAAACCAAGCTCCGTAAAAATCGATCGAAGCGCCGCCACATCCGCGCCCCCATATTTCAGCGCCTCCAAATCCAAGTTCACTTCTGAACTTGTGTGCAAACTCACAAGCCGCTGTGAAAGAAGCGCATCGGCTCTGTTATCCCGCAAACTGTTGCGCGTTCGCTCTTTCTTCACCTTGTCCAAGTTTGCGTACACATTGTCGAGCGAACCAAACTCCTTCAAAAGCTCCGCCGCCGTTTTCATCCCAACCCCCGGCACACCTGGAATGTTGTCCGATGTGTCGCCCACAAGCGCCAGCAGATCGCGCACCTGCGACGGAGGCACCCCAAACTTTTCGATCACCTCCGCCGGCCCGTACACCTTGTCGCGCATCGCGTCCCACAACATCACGCGATCGTCGTCGACCAATTGCATCAAGTCTTTGTCGCTCGAAGCGATCACCACCCGAAGCCCCTTGGCCTTTGCCCGCTCCACAGCCACCGCGATCAAGTCATCGGCTTCAAGCCCCTCCGACGCGAAGATCGGAATGCGATACGCCTCCACGATCTGTTTGCACCGCACCATCTGCACCTTCAGGTCTTCAGGCGGCGGCGGCCGATGCGCCTTGTAATTGGGGTCGATATCGTCGCGAAACGTTCGCCCCGCCGAATCCATGGCGATCCCCAGGTACGCGGGCTTTCGATCGTCCACCAACTTCGAAAGCATGTTCACCGTGCCGTACGTTGCATGCGTCGGCTCCCCACTCGGCGACGTGAGCGGCGCCACCGCGTGATACGCGCGAAACACGTACCCCGACAGGTCCACCAAATACAAAACGTCCGAAGCTCCCGGTGCGGGCAAACTGGCCGATCGTGTCATGGTGCGCGCGCTCTACCACGGCCCGCGTTCCGCGAATAACCACACGGCCCAGGCGCCCCGAGCCCACACGACGCCCCTCCATTCACGAGCCGCTCACAGACAAACAAAACGACCGTAAGGTTCCACCCGTCCCGTCGTTCTTTGCGGCGTACGGCGTTTCAAACCCTTCGATCGCCGCATCAATCTTCATGCGTACACACGATTTGTGTACGCACACGCAATTTGCCGCCCAACTATGCGTACACATTATGCGTACACAACGGGTCGCGCTTTTGCGTACTTTAACCAACGAACCGCCCGAGGGAACCGTCATGAACTTCCGCACCACATTCACATTTGCCGCTGTCGCCGCCGCCCTTTCCGGTTGTGGTGCTGCTCCTCCCGCTGCCATGACCCCCATGGACGCCCCCGCCGCCGTTGCAACAGCGCCCATGCCTGCGCCCATCGCAAGCTCCATGTTCTCCAAAGATTCAACCGGCTCCCTCTCTGAAAACGACCTTCAGAAAATTCTCGAAGCCCCTTTGGATCTCGAACTTCCCGCGCGCGTCGGCGTTGTTCCCCTCGCCAATCCGTTTGACGCTCAGGGCAAAGTCACCCTTTCACTTCGCGCCACCGCATCGCGCGATCTCGCCCGCAGCCTCAATGGAAACCCTTATTTTTCCCAGGTGAGCGACGTGTCCACTGAACTGCCCAATAACGGCGGGCTCGAAGGACTGCGCATCATCGCCGCGCGTTACCGCATGCGTTACCTGCTCCTCTACACCGAGCGTTTTCAAGACGACACGCACCTCAACAACTGGGCGTGGCTCTACCCCACCATCGTCGGCATGTTCGCCGCGCCCGGTGTCACCGTAAAAAGCCACGGCTTGCTCCAGGCCGATCTCTTCGATGTACGCACCGGCACCATCCTCTTTTCCGTCGTTCAACCTGTCAGTGTCAGCCAAGAAGAACAAATGATCGGCGCCGCCCGCGCCCACAAAGAACACCAAGCTCAAGCCGCTTCCGAAGCCGCGCAAAAGCTCGCCAAACTCGTCACTCGCCAAGTGAACGAACTTGTGGCCGCCGCCGAAGACGGCGCCAAAACCGAGCGCAAAGTCCGCCTCCTCCCACCGCCCGTCATGCCTTCCAACACCACTCCCTCCGTGGTGTCCCAGGCGCGTTAAAGCCCAACCTATGGGCAGCCTCCCAACAACCCGCGAAGTCTCGATTACCTGATATAGTCCGCGCGTGAGCGCTTCCCCCATTACAAAAAAAACCATCTGCAATCGCGATTGCCCCGACGCGTGCAGCATTGTTGCCACCATTGAAAACGATCGCGTCACCCGCATTGCCGGTGATCCCGATCACCCCATTACGCAGGGCTTTTTGTGCCACCGCACTTCTCACTTTTTATCCACCCAATATTCGCCCGAGCGCCTCACTTCTCCCCTCATTCGCAAAGGCCGCGACTTTGAACCTATAACCTGGGATCAAGCGCTTGATATTGCCGCGGACCGCCTTGTTTCCATTAAAAAACAATACGGCCCCGCTGCTATTTTTCATTATCGAAGCGGCGGCACACTTGGTATTCTAGGCGCCTTAACCGACCACTTTTTTGGGCTCTTTGGCCCCGTCACCACCAAAACGGGCGATATCTGTTCGGGCGCCGGTGATTACGCGCAAATGACAGATTTCGGTGAAGAAGACAGTCACGACATCTTTGATCTTTATCACTCAAAAAACATCCTTTTATGGGGCAAAAACGTTTTCACCTCCAGCCCCCATACAATCCCTGTTCTAAAAGAGGCCAAATCCCGCGGAGCCTCGCTTGTATTAATTGACCCTGTTTTTCATAAAACAGCATCCATTTGTGATCGCTTTATTCAACCCAAACCCGGCGGCGACTTTGCATTGGCAATGGCCGTTGCCCGCTTGTTATTCGAACGCGGCCATATCGATCCCAATGCTCACTCTTATTGCGATCACCTCGCCGACTTTCAATCACTAGCCGTATCCAAAACCGTTGCCCAACATTGCGCCGAAGCCGACGTTTCCCCTTCTGAAGCCGAAGATCTCGCAGATCGCCTTGGCCCAGGCAAACCCACTGCCATCCTTGTCGGGTGGGGAATGGGCAGGCGCTATAACGGCGCATCCATTGTCCGCGCGCTCGACGCACTCAGCGCCGTCAGCGGCAATATCGGAATACTCGGCGGCGGCGCATCGTTTTATTTCAAACGCCGCGGCGCGTATGACACCTCCTTCAAAGATGCGGCAATCCCCCCGCGAACCATTCGTGAACCGTTGTTTGCCGCCGACATTTTTAATGCCCGCGACCCTGAAATCAAAGCAATGTGGATTACAGCCGGCAATCCCGTTGTCATGTTACCCGATTCCGATGCCGTCGCCCGCGCCGTAGAAACTCGCGAGTTTTCCGTCGTTGCCGACCTTTTTTTAACCGATACCGCGCGCCGCGCTTCCCTTGTATTGCCCGTTACCACTCTGTTAGAAGCCGATGATCTCCTCGGCGCTTACGGCCACCATTACCTCGGTGTCGCAACGCCCGTTGTTGCTCCCCCACCCGGCGTCCGAAGTGACCTCCAAATCATGCAGGGCCTCGCAGAAAGGGTAGGTCTGGGCCCCGCCCTGGCCGGATCCGCGCGCGACTGGAAACGCCGCATCATCGAGCCGCGCCTCGCCCCCCACGGCATCACGCTCGAAACGCTTGAACAAGGCGCCGTCAAAAACCCCCTTTCACAACCTGTCTTGTTTGCAGATCGAACCTTCAAAACACCTTCGGGCAAGGTTAACCTTCTTACCCAAGCCCCCCCGGGCGAACCTTCCTCCTCACCTGACTATCCACTCTACTGGACAAGCATCTCCACAGAACGCTCGCAATCTTCCCAGTGGGCAAAACCCCAAGAAGGCCCACTCGTCGTCACCGTCCACCCCAGCGCGGCCAACGGCGTCGCCGACGGAGCGCTCGCCCGGGTTGAATCACCCAGCGCGTCGCTGACAGTCCGCCTTAAACACGACCCAAAACAGCGCCGCGACATCGCGCTCGCCCCCAAAGGTGGCCACTATGACGCCGGCCGCGCCGCCAATGCCCTCATCACCGCCCGCCTCACCGACTTTGGTGAGGGGGCCGCCATTTACGACGATCGCGTTCGAATTGTGCCGGTTTAGTCAACCCCTAAACCCAACCCAAGTTCACCCTATGCGCGTCGCCCGTTTTTTTACCTTCCTTCCCCTCGGGCTAACCCTTCTCGTGGGGTGTACACAACCGCCCGCTCCGCCGCTTATCCCCGTCGCGGATGATCCCATCGAGTTTGGCGGCCCCAAAATCACTTTCAAACCCTTCAGTCAGCTTGAACAACAAATGATTGCCGGCGTGGACTACAGCGGTGATACGCCCCCACTCGACGTTGCCGGCCACGCCTTGAACTCCACCTATGTTGTGTCGGTGATTTGCGCGCCGCAGCCACCCGTTATCAAACCCAACCCCAATCGACGTTATGGAGATCGCGCGTACGGTCCACTGGTTGACCTTTGGGCAAAAACCTCCCAAAAAGAGCCGCTTGTTTTGGTGCTCAATCGGCAAACCTCACACCTCACAACGCTCCACCTACCCTCGTCCGAGTCACTCAATCCTGACATTCAGGCCGCCGTTCAACTTCAAGGCACCCGCGCCGTGGTCGCCTGGCTAAGCGCCAACACCCCCAACAAACCTTCCATCGGTGGACAGGGTGAAATTGACCTTGAAACCGGAACCTGGGTTCAGGCAAAAAGCGCGGTTCTTCCTGCGCCGCCCGTTCCAGAAGTGATTGTCGCCCCCAACTCGGTGCACCTGGTCGCAAACACGCCCATTGTTCAGATTCGGCAAATTTCTTACCCTGAGATCGGGGCCACTTACACCAACCAATTCAACAAAGACACCAGCTCGTGGAGCCAATGGGTAGAAGCGCCAACGCCCTTCACACAACAAATCCAAACCATCTCCACCAGCCCCTTCGTGTTTGGCAGCGCCAATCCACCCAAACGCGGAACACGAAGCATCGCCGCCCTTTGGCGCGTTGACCACAAGGGCGCCTCCTCCATTCCCATATCCATCGGCAACCTCGCCGACGCCCAACAACTGTCGCCATCCCTCTTGTACATCCGTGATATTGCCACCGCCGACACCCCACAAAGTTACCTCGTCAACCTCCAAACCCTCACCATTCAAAAGCTCTCTCAAACCCATTTTTCCCCTTGGAAAAGCGGCCTAAGCGTTTACGAATGGAGCGCTTACGGCGAGCAGGCAATTGTTGTTTCTACCCTTGATGATGGTCAACTCGTGGGTAGAATTTTTGAAATAGGAAAACAAGACCCCATCGCCACCATCCCCGCCCCACCTGACGCTCTGGCACAACTCAAAGATTGGGTTCAACCCCACATCGTCAGGTTCCACAATGGAATATGTCTCCTCGGCGGCCTCACTGGAAAACGTTGGGTAGCGGCGGGCTTATGTTTCGACGCAGAAAATAGGCGTTTTCGAGTGGTTGATACCCAACCACCCCAATCCCTCCCAAGCGACTCCAGCCGGTGCATGTCACCCATGCCGCGTGAAGACACGCCCTCCACTCACGGCTGCTACCACTCGCACTTTTTGTCACAATACATGCACAGCGAGCGAGATCCTCCCAGGTGGTCCGCCAAACTTTGGGAAATGGTCGGTTTTGAGCCCGTCAGGTAGGCGCCGGCTGTTTCTCCCTCACCAACATCCCCAGCAGCAGTGCCGCCAGCGCCGCAAACCCACCCGCCGCAAAAAAGGCTTCTTTTGAGCCGATTTTGTCGGTGATCATCCCAAAGCCAACGTTGGCAGGTAAGATCAACACCCCTTCCATTGCCAACATCACCCCAAACGCGCGCCCCCTCACTTCTTTGGGAGTCAAGTCAGTTAACAGCGCTCGTTGTCCACCCTCCGCCAAACCGTAGTGGAGCGCGTAAGGCAACAACAACGCCCACGCCGCCCACCACACATTCACAAGTCCAAACGCCACATACGTCAACGCGTAGAGCGCCCACGCCGCCGCCAATACTTTTCGCCGACCATACCGGTCGGACGCTCGACCTCCGGGCACATTAAAAAGCCCCTTGGCGAGTTGCAAACTTACCCATGCCATTGGCACGTAGGCCACGTGCATGCCCAAGTCTGTCAAGCGACGCATTAAAAACAAGTCACCCGACGCCGACAGCGTAAACACCCCGGTGACCACCAAAAACCGCCACGGCAACACCTGAATGGCACCTTTTTCACTCACCTTCCCATTCACACTTTCGTCCACCTTTTTATCCTGCGAGGGTTCACCGGCACCCTCAACCTTACCATCTACCTTACCTTCTACCTTACCGTCCTTTCCAAGCTCTCCCTTACCCGGCGCAGTTTCATTCACCCTCTCTTCAATGGCCCCACCCTTCAAAAACACCTGAGCAATCAGCACGCTGACAAGCCCCGGAACAACACTCCACAAAAACACCTGACGCAGTGGCAGCTCTGCAATTTTCAGCGCTAAAAAGGCCAAAATCGGCCCCGCCACCCCACCAAAGTTATCCATCATTCGGTGGTATCCAAATGCATGTCCCCGCTGCTCCGGGCTCACCGCAGCGGCGAGCAATGCATCTCGCGGAGGCCCCCGCAACCCCTTTCCTACCCGGTCGGCCACCCGCACAATCACCGCGTGAACAGGCGCGCTCGCAAGCGCATAAAGCGGCCTTGAAAGCGCCGATATACCATACCCAAGCACCACAAACCGCTTGGGATGTTGCGCTTTATCAATCGCTCTACCCGCCCACAACTTAATGCCTGCACTCACCGCCTCGGCGACACCCTCCAGCCAACCGAGCGCCGTTGCCCCACCACCCAGCGATACAAGAAACGCCGGCACCAATGGGTAGATCATGTCGGCCGAAGCATCGGTAAAAAACGACACCCAACCCAGCACAATCACCGCTCGCGGAAGCGGCCCCACATTTTTCTTACTACCACTCATTGGAAAGCCGTCTTCAGCAGCGCGTCCACCATTGCTTGACGCCGGTCGTGCCGTCAACTGCAAATCTCGCTTCGCGGCGGCGCAAGTCGCCGAGCCTCGCCAACCCGGTTCCTTCCAATCCAGCGTCAATTCAGCCCTTCGCGAAAATTTTCTGAACGGGCGCAACCTCTCGACCTCCACAGGCGTAGGGCCCTCGGTCGCCGCCTTTGCGCCGCGCTCCGGACTTTCGTGGAGATGTCCAAGGCTCCACTGCGGGAAGGTTTTGTCCTCTCGCTTACGGGGCACAGGCATCTACCCAAATGTGACGTGTGCGGCGTTCGGAGCGGCTTCCTAGAGTGTGCTCAACTCCCATCAGGGAGATGTGTACACACTCGTCCTTTTTCACTTTGACTCAGGAGGAAGCATGGCAAACGCCAGGCATCAAATCTGGCACAGAGCAGGTCCGTGGACGGCCATTACAACGAGCGTTGCACTCGCTGTATTGGCCGCTCCCGGCTGCGACGACGGCAACGGAACCGGCACCACCGGTGGAGGCGGTACGGGCACATCCAGTACCACCACATCCACCACCGGCGGTACGGGCGGTACGGGCGCCACCGGCGGATCTACCGGCGGCGGAGGTCAAGCCCTCACGCCTGAACTGACCCCCGCCGGAACCACCCAAAGCCCTCTGGATTCCACCCCGGATTCCACTGGAACCAATTTCTACTTTGTTGGCCACAAAGCCGGCATTCCAGGCGTCTTCAAAGTAGGGGCCAACGGCGGCGCGGTGAGCGACATTTTCATCGGAGATCCGCTTGCCGGTCCCGTTGGAATTTCGATCGCCACCGACGATTCAAGCCTGTATGTCGCCGATGTTTCTTACGACAACACCGCCGACGATCCTGACAGTCCCCGAGGTGTACTCATGAAAATGGGCACCACGGTTGACAGCACCCCGTCTCCCATCGCGTCCACCGCGGGCTATCGCCCCCGAGGTTTGGATGTGACCGAAACCACCGAGGGCGACGTCATCACCTTCACCGGTGTGGATCCGTCAAACGGTCAACCCGGTTTATACTCCGTCCTCGCATCCGGCGGCGGTGTCACCAAAATCGCAACAGGCAGCCCATTTGTTGACCCGAGCGGTGTGGTTGTCACCAAAGACAAAACGTTCGTCACCGACGTTTTGGCCACCGACACGCGTTTTGCCAGCGTGATCGTGGTCGAAAACGGCGTTGCGAGCGAATTTGTCAAGTCGCTTGGTGTGGGCTACCCGGCCGGCATCAGCGTCACTTCCGACGAAAAGCTCCTGCTCGTTTCGGGGATTGATCCTCTTACGGGAACCGACGTGATTCATACAATCAACGTCGCCACCAAAGAGGTCAGTTCGTTCACCAACGCGGTTCTTGAAAAGAATCTCGATGCGGGTGGTTTGCACCGTGCTCGCAAGGCTGATGTGTACTCATGGTGCGACCTGACAACCGGCGACACCGGTCTTGTGTACAAAGTTGTTCTCAAGTGAGCCGCCGAAAAGAAAGACGAGGAAAGAACATGTTGAAGCGTTTTTCGTGGACAAGTGCGGCCGCTGTTGCCGCCGCAGTCACGTGTATGAGCAGTGTCGCCTTTGCTTCCAGCCATTCTGAAGCGCCCGGTACCGCGAGCGATCCCGATACCGACAACGCCGACGTCTGGGCCTGGGTGAAAGGTTCCAACCTGGTTGTCCTGGCAACGTATAACGGTTTGCAGCCCGCATTTGCGGCTCCAAACTGGAAAAAGTTCGCCGACGAAGGAGCCATTTACGAAATCCATATTGCGCGCGGACCTGACAGTTTGGATGACGCTCTCACCTACCGCATTGAGTTTAATACAGCCAACTACCCCAAGGTAGATCCGGCCGACCAAGCTGCCCCGGTGGGAGGTGGTAAAGAGTTCTTCGCTCAGATCTCCGGCGGCGGCGCATTCGCACAAACCTACCAAGTCACAAAGGTCGAAAAAAACGGGTCCAAAAAGCTCGTTTCGTTCGGCGCAAACGCAGGTAAGGTCGCACCCCCCAACGTGGGCCCGCGAACCAACGCGATCGCCTACGGTATACCCGCCGCAAAAACCTACGAACAGTTCTTCGTGGAAGACGCTGCCACCAGCCTTGTCAAAAGCCTCGGCGCAGGTGAAGGCCGCGTGTTTGCGGGTCCGCGCGACGACCCGTTCTTCGTCGACCTCGGTGCCGTGTTTGACCTTGCCGGTCTTCGCACCGTCATCGGCGGCACCCCGCGCAACAGCACCAACTACACCAACGTGATGCAAATCGCGCTAGAAATCCCGCTCACCGTCGCCAACGGTGGAACCGCACCTCCCAACAACCCGTCCGCCGCGTCCACCGTCGGCGTATGGGCATCGGCGAGCCGTCGTCAGATCTCCATTCTCCACAACAATGGTAAGATGGAAGCCATCGGACCTTACCGTCAGGTTTCGCGCCTCGGTCTACCCCTCATCAACGAAGCCGTCATCGGCCTTCAAGACAAAGACAAGTGGAATGCCCGCCGTCCCAAAGACGACCTTGGCATGTTCGCCGCGTATTTCCTCAACCCCGTTGTCGTTCGCGACGCCGAGTTTGCCGGGTTCTACGCACAGGGCGGCCCACTTTACGGATGCATCACCGCAGGTGGTGGAGGTTTTACACTCGACCAACTCAAATACAACCGCACCGACATTATCGATGTCATCAACATCAAAGACTTCCCCACCGCGGGAGCACATGACGGTGCCAACAAAATCAACTCCATCGGCGACGTTCTTCGCGTTGACCTCGGCGTTCAAAACAGCGACTTCCCCAATGGTCGCCGCCTGAATGAAAATGCTCCCACCGAGCCCGACGTTGTCGATATCGAACTTGGTTTGCTCCTCTGCCGCCTTCAGGCCCTTGTACCCGACGGCGTTGCCCAGGCAGAAACCAATAACAAAGCCACCTTCCCCTATCAAGCCACGCCTTGGGAATCATTCGCCGGCAACACCTACGGCGCTCCCGTTCAATAATCTGACAGGTTAGCAAAACGAAAAGGGCCGGGAGTGCGAAAACACTCCCGGCTTTTTTTGGAACGGTACCAGAGCGTTCGGCGGCTCGCGATGTACATGACGTTATTCCACCGGGCTCGCCGGCTTTTGTCTCGTTTTCGTGGTGGGCTGCAATAGGCTTGAACTACACCATGCTAAACCTGAAGCGCCACGCTTTTCGTGTTTCCTTGAGGCACCGGCCTTGATGTCTACCACGTCGAGGTGAGGCTGGAACGGGGATGTCTACCGCCTACCGCGCGACCGGTTTACCCTTTGGCGTAAAGGCCGCGTGTTTGGGAATGGTCGTCGCTGCACAACGCTGACCGCAGGCACCTTTGACCTGACCTTCGCTCTTGACACACGCGCTTCGACACTCGGCATCGTGGTCACACACCTGACCATCTTCTTTGGGCTGAATGCAGCGTTCTTTTACACACCGCAGCCCATCGGAGCATTCCCCGGCAGCGCACGCCTTCCCCTCCCCCGGCAGCGCCTCTTGTGTACACTTTCCCTTCTGACAGGTTAACCCCGCGGCACATTCGCCGCCGGTTTTACACTCGCCGCCCACCCCCACGTCGCCCATACACACCGGCCTCAGACAATGACCCGCGCATTCAGGATGCCGCTCTTCCGCCGCCACATTTTGCCTTGTCAAAGCGGCCAATGTATCCACCGAACCGCCGCAAATCGCCCCGTCGGGCTTGGGCTTGAGGCACTTTCCCACCTGCGTTGTGGAGAGGCCCTGACATGTGTACCCATCGGCGCATTCAAGCGAAGATCGGCACACCTTCCTTTCACCTACAAGGCCCTTGGTCACCGCCAAACACTCGCTGGGTAGATCCACCGATCGCGGCCCTACCCATCCACACCCTTCCATTTTTTTCTGCATTGCCGAGACGCAGAGGTTGACCTGCGCCGTATCCAGCTCAATGGCCCCCAACTTGACGGCGGCGCTCAGCGTACGGGCACACTCTTTGGTAAATGCTCCCGAACTCACCGGCGCGCTGCAACACTGCGCTCTTCGCTGCGATTCCAAATCGTGCAACGCTTCACAAAATGCCAACGCCGTCGGGTTTGGCGGCGACGTATCCATAGGGTAGAGAGGCTTCAGCTCCTCTTCTTTTTGCCGAGTGGGAAGATCTTCACCCTGAGGCTTCGCCGTGGAGCTTTGCGCCGTTTCCGCCTGTGCGGCAACCGTTTGGCCGCTGCCCTCCGGCGAGGAACAGGCCCCCATGGTAACCCCACCGGTCAGACCCAAACACCCCAGCGCTATCCATCGAACGGCCCATTCACGGCGAACGCGCACACCCATGGGCGGCCTACGCGCGAGGGCGTATGTTGGTTCGTTCGTTCTCTAAAATCGCTTCTTTTCCGGCCGAACGCAGTGTTTTTTCAAACGCGTGCATCCAAGCCTTTCACTCGCGCGTAACCGATCTTGATGCGACTCGGCACTCTTCAGGCGGTCTGTACATTCGCCCTCTCCGGCGTGCTGACTGCGTGCAGTCAAACATCCCCCACCCCGTCACCGCCTTCCGCTGAAATTCAAACCACTCCTCAACCCACCGCCGCGGCCATCCCTTCTCGCCCTTCCCCTCTCCACTCGGCACGCACGTTGGCGCTCTCCGATCCGGGCGGCAATACCATTGCCGACAACGAAGTGCGGAGTCTAAAATTGGCCGCCGAGAAACGAGCCCATGTGGACACATGGATCTTGCTCGGCCGCGCCTGGATTCGAAAAGCCCGTGAAAGTGCCGACCCAGGATATTACCTGAATGCCAAAGCGTGCGCCGACATTGTTCTCGACTTTGCGCCGGGCAACCTTCTCGCCAAAAATCTCCATGGTCAGGTTTTATTAAACGACCACAAGTTTGTTGAAGCGCGCGACATCGCTGAACAGGTTCTCGCCAAAGACAGCGAAGATGTGACAGCGCTTGGAACCCTGAGCGACGCCCAGTTAGAATTGGGAAGGTACACCGAAGCGATCGCCGCCGCCGACAAAATGGTAGAACTAAAGCCGAGTCTACCCTCATACGCCCGGTCGAGTTACCTCGCATGGCTGTCAGGTGACGTAAAAACGGCGCTTAAAAGTGCTCAATTTGCGGCAGAATCGGGCCGCGACCCCAACTTTGTCGAGCCCCGCGTCTGGGTGCTCGTTCAGGCCGCCCACATCTTTTGGCACAAGGGTGATATCGACGGAGCCGAAGCAGGGTATGCCCTCGCCCTCAAAGAGCTGACAGAATACCCTCCCGCCTTGGTTGGAATGTCCAAAGTCGCCATGGCCAAAGGGGAGTATAAACGCGCCGTTGACTTGCTGGAGCGCGCGCACCGTCAAAGCCCCCTTGTCGAAACGGCGTGGCGCTTGGGTGATGCGCGCGCGGCCGCGGGCGACAATGCAGGAGCTGCAGAAGCGTACACAACAGTGGTGCGCGACGGCAGAAAGAGCGACCCTCGAACTCTCGCGCAGTTTTATGCTGTCAAAAACCGCGACACTGAAGAAGCGTACACACTGATCCAACAGGAAATGAAAGAGCGGCCCGGCATTTATACTCTCGATGCTCTGGCTTGGGTGTTATACCGACAAGGCAACTATACTGAAGCGCGCACAGCCATTGACAAAGCAACCGCGCTCGGCACCAAAGACGCTCAACTCCTCTACCATGCCGGCGCCGTTCGGATAGCGCAGGGAGAGCGCTCCGCCGGTGAAAAATGGGTGCGCGACGCCTTGGCACTCAACCCGCACTTTGACCCAACGGGAGCCCCCGAGGCCAAAGAAATGCTGGCAAATAGATAGTGGGTAGGTTTTTACAGGCCGCTTTGTCAGGCCCGCTTTTATCAAGCTGCTTGAGGAACTTTCGGCGTGTGAACCGCCAACACCGACGTGTGCGACAGTCGAACAATTCGCTCGGCCACACTGCCCAACAAAACGCGCGTCAGACCCGTGCGACCATGGGTAGACACCACCACCAGGCGGGCGCCCAACTCTTCAGCTCGGCGCACAATCATGCTCGCGGGCTCACCCACAAGCACTTCACCTTTGGCGTTTACTAGCAAGCCCTTGGTGCACTCTTCAATCACCTTGGATAGTTCTTCATTCGTCCGGCGAAGTGCTTCCGTATCACTCAACACGGCCGACAAGCCCGATGCGTCCACCGCGTAAGGTGTGGCACCCGGCCATGCCAGGTCAAACACGTTGAGCACGACCAACGGACTGCCCGTGCGCGCCGCTTCAGAAGCCGCCGCTCGAACACCCGGTAGAGACGCGTCCGAAAAGTCTGTCGCCGTGATCACCGGCCCGCCTGAAGGCCCTTGGCGCGCCACAAGCACTGGACAATGCGCCGTCCTGACCACCTTCTCTGCCACACTGCCAAGGAGAATGCGCGAGATACCCGTGCGACCGTGACTGCCTACCACCACAAGATCGGCCGCAAACTTCTCCGCACACCTGACAATGGCGGCGTGTGATTCTCCCTCTTCTAGAAATGTGTGCACCTTGAGATTGCCCGTGGCGAGCAACTTCGCTCTACCATCCAGTGCCTCTGCGGCGGCCTTTGAGATTGTCACCGGATCTGGGAGTTGAGTGCCCAACCACGTGGGAATGCGCGATGGATGACCGTTCACCTCGGGCACCACGTGACATAGCCCCAAAACTGCATGATCACGTGCAGCGATTGCGTGCGCCTGCTCAATCGCATGCTCAGAAGCGTCGGAAAAGTCGGTTGCGAGGAGGATTCTAGTAGCCACGAACCAACGAAGGAGCATTCGCCGTGCCGCAAGCGGTGCGTTGCTCTCATTATTTTCTCAAGCCGGCGCGCCCGTGTAGTGTCGCACGCTATCGCATCGACTGAGGCTCCATCCGCAGAATGGAAGGTACCCGTTCAGGGTGGGCGAAGCGGAGCAATTGATAGCCCATTCCAGAAAGACCGACCATGAGCCCCGGCGTTTCAACCGACAAAGGAACACCGGAGAGCCACCCCACCTTCTCACCATTTCTTACCGCCGCGGCCAAACCTGCCCGGGCAACCTTACCAGTCTGATCGTCGTTCCACTCCCGCGCGGCGGACAGCGGCAATTCTAAATTTCCCAAGTCCCCATGACAGGCACAATGCCCTCTACCCAATGCCCGAAGCGTTGTGTTCACTGTCACTTTTACCTCGTCTTGAGCTTTTTCATCCAAGAGGTGTACATGCGCCAGTCGGGCGAGCCCTATTCCCGGCGCCCCATGACACCACGCATACGTGAAGGGCGCATCGCGTGCGGCCATCATCGCGGGGCGAAGGTCATAGTAGTTTCCCTCCGCCTCCACAAATTGCGACCGCTCGTAGGAGATCGCCTCCATTGCCTCGCGACGGTAGGTTTCTTCACCTGTCTTTTCAAATAGCCTCAAGAGGGCCCAGGCAATACCCCCTGCACCGTGCGAAAAGCCTGCAAGCGCCCGACCTTCGGCTTCTGAAATCGGCCACCCTTTCCCCGCGAGCATTTGTTGACCATTGGATATCAAATGCTCCGCGGCGCGATGGGCTACTTCCAAGGCGGACGAGTGTTGAGTCATATCGTGAAATGCTACCAGGGCACCAATTGCCCCCGCCGACCCTGAAAGCACGTCATACAGTGAGTCTTTGGCAATGAGCGATTGGATGATCGGCAAACGCTGATGCGCAAGTTCAAGATACTCAGCCCGGTTCAACATCACCGCCAATCTACCCAAGCCGTAAACCGCGGCGCCGAGCCCTCCATACCCACCCACTGAGTCCGCCTTGTGTACACCATCCCGTTCTTTTCTTACCCACGTGCGCATCGCCCGCTCAGCAAAGTCGCGGTACTTTTCTTTACCAGTCACTTCAGCCAATTGGGCTAAAAATAAGGCCACGCCGAGCAGCCCGCCGTACAAATCGGTCCCCAGTGGAGCCAATACCCAGTGATCGCCGACGAAGGCAAGTCCAAGCCAGTTGACCTCATTTCCGCCGCAAATGGCTCTACCAATCAACCAATTGCCAATTCGCTCGGCCGACTGCACAAGCTCTTCCGATGACAATGATGGAAGATCTTGTTCAGGAACATATTGTGACCACTTTGCCCGCCGCGCGTCGGTGGCGAGGGTTGTCATGGCAGCTCGGACAATCCAACGCTGTTTCGTCAAGTCATCAGAACAAAACCGACTCACGTGATCGCGCGCCAGGTCAAGTCCCGGTGTCTTGAAAAAGCGCTCCACCTTCCCATGCGAGTGAATCAAGTCGCGACTGCCGGGCAACGTTATCCACTTGGGAATATCCCCTCTCCACAGGTCGGCCTGCTCAAAACCGACCAACACGCTCAAATGGGCTCGCTCGGGTGAGAATGACCACAGTCTGTCAAAGTAGATGTCGCGATCCAAGGCGTCACGCATCAGATCGGGATGGTAACTTTCACCGAGAAGCGATGCGTACACACGGGTCGGTCGCGCGATGATCCGTACCACATCGTTTTCAAATTTGGCGAACGGACCTCCACTTTCCAACAGCTCCCCGCGGTGCTCTACAAGCAACCTGTACATGCGGTTTAACCCTGAAACCAGCCGATCCGTGTACAAGAAGGCAGCCGCCGTTCTACCGCGGAGGGTTGGAAGGTTCTCACCCCCAACCACGGGTAGCAGCTTTCTCCCCAACACCATTTCATCTGTACCGGGGTTTTCCCAGTAGGGCTGCGGCAGGGCTGACAGTTGACCTTCTTCTCCTCCCAAACCACTCAAATCCACCCCCAAACCCGCCGCTCCCTCACGCGCTCGCTCCGGTAACAGACCCACGCGAAGAACCGAGTAGACAATTTCAGACTCCAGCGCGCCGTCACTCAATCCGTTTTCAAGCGGACCAATCTCCCCGTGAAAGAGGCTTTCTAAATCAATCGGATATGGATATTCACCGCAAGCGATCACATTTTCACAGTCAAAGTCGGTGGCCAAAAGTCCATAAAAGATGGCCAACAGTTGACCCTGACGCTCAAAAAACTTACCCACCTCTTCGTCAAGATCACACCCCGTCGGGCGGACAACCGCCGTATAACCGTGATCGCCGCGATCAAGCACCTGCAAGATCGGTAACGCCGGTTCCGCACCTCTGCGATTTACCCATGTGATCAATTCTTGAAAATGCACGTCCACACTGAGCGGTTTTGGCTTGTAAACCAGCTCCGCTCCCGATGCCCAACGCAGCATTGTCACAGCTCGACCACCGTCGTGCCGATCCCCGGCCGATTTCGCACTCACCAAAGGTCCGGGATTGTCAGGTAGTCCAAACGTTTCTACCAGCGCGGACCACGAGGCGCACAGTCTATCCACCAACTCCACCTGAACATTCACCGCTTGTTCGGCTCGCTCAGCCAACACGCGTGCAAGAACCGGGTATTCGTCAAACAGCTTCCACATCGCGCCGGGCTCACCAAGGAGCTTTAGAAAGGCTTCAAATCGCTCTTGCGATGTTTCCCCTGTCAGACGCCCTTCGAGCCGCGCCACGTGCATTTCGAGCACCAACGTGCGCTGCAACATGCGCGCGAGTTCACTTTCCAACCCCGCCGTCAACACCCGCGGCAGATCCCCCCAACTGGGTAGATTTGAGTACCGCAAGACCACCACCTTGAGCCGCTGGGCGATTTCCTTTTCCGCCCATGCCACGAGGGGCGCCGCTACGCCGGCAAAGCCTTTCCCGTTCAATGGAAGTGGCTCGTCCACCCCGTAAACGCTCTGAATAATCATCGCCCAAATGGGTAGATGTTCTGCCCGCTTGTGCAACGACTCGGTAGCCTCCGAAAAAAGAAGGTGCCCATCCTGTTCGGTGATGCCAAGCGCCCGCCAGCGCAACATTCGGGCAGCGCTCTCCTTCAAACCCGAAAGTGCGCGGTGTTGGTCCACTCGCACACGACCAAGATCGCGTGACTCGTCGTCCGATTCAGGTGTACCCTTGAACGCAACCCGCTCCGCGAGGGTGAAGGCGCGCACAAAACTTTTTGGAAGCGGTAGAATCGATACCGACATGGCACTCACTCCACAGGATGCGGGACAAACCTCGGCAGCTTCGTCTGGAATCACCCCAAATGAGAAAAGGCCGCACCTCGTCCAAAGAGGTGCGGCCTGACAGTGTCAATCGCCGCCGCAGACAATGATGGAGCAGCACATGCCCTTGTATGACGGACAGGCTGTGGTGCAGCTGTTCTTGGTGCCACCGCCGACAACTTCCAGTTCGTCGTCGATCAGTTCAATCAAACCTGCGGGATTCTGCGGCAAACCTGCTCGCTCTTCGGCGCTCAACGAAGCGCGAAAGGTTGAATTTTTCCAGGCTTTGATAATGTCATTCGGCGTCATGTTGTTCTCCTGATATGGTTACTGGTTTGTTGAGAAAACGATGTACTGCGAACAAAGTCTTTTGCTCCGGCAAAAATCCCTGATGGGCTGCCAGTTGGGTGTACACACCGCCTTTTTCTATAAGCTCGGCGTGCCTGCCCGTTTC
The DNA here is from genome assembly GCA_016712345.1 of Polyangiaceae bacterium. Taxonomy (GTDB): domain Bacteria; phylum Myxococcota_A; class Polyangia; order Polyangiales; family Polyangiaceae; genus JADJRH01. Next base: position 2,550,272 of record JADJRH010000001.1, on the reverse strand, counting down.
AACTACCCTTCCACCGTCGAGCACCACAATCAGGTCGGAGTCAACGACCGTGCTCAAACGATGGGCCACCACAATTCGCGTGACGGCCAGCTGTTTCAGCGCATGGGTGATTTGTGCTTCGGTGGCCGCGTCCAGTTGACTTGTGGCTTCGTCCAGAATGACAATCTTGGGGTTACCCACAATGGCCCGAGCGAAGGCGAGGCGTTGGCGTTGCCCACCCGACAGCGCAATTCCACCCTCACCCACGAGCGTTTCATACCCCATGGGCATCTGAAGAATGTCGTCGTGAAGCGCCGCCGCGCGGGCCGCACGTTCCACATCCACCTGCGTCACGTCGGGGCTGCCAAACGTGATATTGTCGCGAATCGACCCCGCAAAAAGAAACACTTCCTGCGTGACCACGCCTATCTGACGCCGCACCGAACTATACCTGAGTGACCCAAGCGGCTGGCCGTCATAACAAACCTGACCATGGGTAGGTTCGTACAAACCCAACAAGAGTGACAGCAGCGTGCTCTTCCCCGAGCCGGTTCTACCCACCAGTGCAACCTTGGATCCCGGCGCTACGGTTAAACTCACGTCGAACAAGACATCCGGGCTTTGCGGTCCGTACCTGAATGTCAGGTGCGAAACGTCCACCCCTCCTTTCAGCATGGGCGCCGCCCTCACCGTCCGACCGTGCTGCTCCGGCTCCGAAGACAACGCCTCCGCAATGCGAGCCAATTCACCCTTCGCAAGCGATAATCTCTGGGCTGATGTCACAAGCGACCCGAGTGGCAACAGCGCAGACGTTCCAATCGCCAGAAGTGCCCACACCGATCCCACGCTCAATCGACCCTGCATCACCTGAATTGAACCTATCCAGAGCAGAGCGAGCGGTGCCGCAAGTCGAACAAAGAACAGTGCCGAATCTACCCAAGCTGTTCGGACGTTTCGGCGCTGAGTTATACCGACCGACCGCAAAAACCAACCTTCCCAATGGTCCACTGCCCGCGCTTCAGTCCCGGACGCCTTCAACGTTCGAATCCCCTTGAGAGCTTCAATCAAATAACCTTGCGAAGAGGCCTGCGCCGCAAGTTCATGGTACACAAGCGACGTGTTTGTCCAGTGAGCTACCCATAAGAGCGCAACCTGAAGGGACGCGGCGACAAGCGCCACACCGCCGAGCGCAGGTGAAAGCGCGGTTAACAATCCAAAGTAAAACACCACCAAAAGGGCATCCAAAACGGCAGTTGAAATGTGTTGCCCCAATATGTCGCGAACGGCTGTGTTGCCCGCAATTCGCATGAGCAAGTCGCCGCTCGACCGCTCCTCAAAGTACCGCAGCGGCAGAGACATCAGGTGCCTGAAAAAGCCGGTCATCAGGTTCACGTCCAACCGACTCTGCACATACGAAACGGTCACCGCTCGCATGCCATTCAGCACCGCCTGACCTGCCAACACCAATCCAAGCCCCAAAACGGCAATGTGGAGTGAAAACAAATCGCCCCGTGGGATGATCTTGTCAAAAAGCACCATCGAAAAGCCGGGGATCACGAGCCCGGCGCCATGCTGGAGGGTAGAAACCAAAAGCACCTGACCAAGCCACTTCCACACCCCGTCGCCCTTCATGGCGGCAACAGCGCGTTTGCCGAGCGAAGTGGAACGGGCTTCTTTTCGAGGGACAAAGGCCGGTGTTTTTTCAAACGTCAACACCACCCCCGTCATGTCCTTTTCAAAGTCTGACAAAAGTGCCGTATACCGACCTCCCGTGGGATCAACCACCCAGACTCTGGTGCGAGTGACCCTTTCGATCACCACAAAGTGATTAAACGAAACATGCAAAATCATCGGCGCGGGGAGACTCAAGAGCGCTTCCGGCTCAGCGCGAAACGCTCGCGCTTTCAGGCCCAAATTCCGCGCCGCTGTCACAATACTTTTGGCAGTCGCCCCATCTCGTCCAGCGCCGCAGAGTTCATGGCATTCTGAAACGGTGGTCGATCTACCCAGTGCCGAAAGCACCATTGCCAAACAAGCGGCCCCACACTCAGTGGTGCTCATTTGGAGCAGCAGCGGAACCTTGGTTCTCATTCTCTACTCCCCCACGGTCGCCGTTTTTACAAGTCGCCAAAGGTCCGCGAATCTACCCACCAGCACGGCCCCGGCAGTGAGCAATGCCAACGCCATAGTCCACCCCAGGCTCATACCCAAGGTTGAGGGCGGCTTCGGCCCATCTTTCTCCCCCTGCAAAAGCCACCGTCGTCGCAGCGCCTCGGGCCGAAATGCCCGGTTCTCACGTGCGTTTCGCGTTTGCTCCGTGGCGCTCTTGTTGCTGCCCGCGCGCTCCTCTGGAGCGGCCGGCGCGTTTGCCCCTGCGTCGTTCATCTGGATACGCATTGTACGGATCCAGTTGCGGAACGCAGTTCCCCATCACGCCAAAGATGTTACATATCGCGCCACAGATGGACGAGGGCTTGGAACACAACCATAGGCCCACGACAAGGTTCATCCTGGGTCGCCCCACGAGTAGAGCTAGTCAAACCATACAGTCAACCGCACTCCCTCTTCTCCGAATCTCTCGGCAAGACACTCCATCAGCTTCATCAGCAACGGAAAGTCTGTGCCTTCAAGAGCGTGCCTACCTACCCGGGAATTCTGAAAAGTTCACGGCCCCAATTCGAGCCGCCCCAAAATCAAAGAAACTTGGTCGCACCGCACCTGAATTCGTTCCAAATCATCCTCCGATAACGTTGCCGCCAAACCGCCTCGCAAACGTCGGACTTCGTCAACGAGTTGCGGCATATCTGATCGCGCGCTCGCGATAAAGTCAAAGTCTGCCTCCGTCGCTCCGGTAGGTTCAATGTCTTCGCCTGTCGTTCGAATAATGCTCCTCTCGGTTTTTTTTCGCTTGTAACGCTCATTGCGGGTCTGTTTACCTCCCCGAGGCCGAATCGCCACTGTAAATTGGATGTCAGGTGGATTTCAAAGGTGGCGCCCTACCGCCTCGGTTCGAGCAGTAGAGCGGATTGATACGCCGGCGCGGTCGATTGAGCTGAAAGGGGAGTGGGTCAGGTAAAGTCAGAAGGAACAAATGGGTAGGGTTATAATGCAACTGATAGAAACCTACCCATGATGCCGAGCAGGATGCGTCGCACACCGCGCCGACTTGTAAACGACTGCACGGCGCGAACTCTGAAGTGTCAGGGGCTTCTGCTCCTACGGGGGTAACATGCCAGACTTCACAATCGGATTCGCTTCGAAACGAAACCCGCATCGTACGCTACCCGCGACGGATGCGACAGCTGGAGGAAGCTGCTCGATACGAGAGGGTACGGTCGGCGCCGCGACCAGTTCATAAGGTCCACCGTTTGGGTCACAATCGTACGCGTACAATCCACGCTCAGCAACAAGTTGCCACGTGTTTATCAGGTCGGCCCGGATGATCGGAGCAAACGTCGCCTCGGTCGACTTCGGAAGAGCTAGCACGGCGTCGATCGCACCTTCGAGAGCCTGTGTATCAGTGAACACGGGCTCAGGTACATAGCCGGCACCTGCGGTACTAAACAGGGCAACGCAGCCAACTTCATCGACGCCCAACCAGTCAAATTCAAAGCCTTGGATGCTCATGCGAGACTTTTTTGTTACGCTTACCATTATTTTCCTCCTGTATCAGTGCCAAAGAATCACGCGCCGCCACTGCTTCAGCGTGCAGATCTCGCGGCTTCGGAGAACCCACCCCTTTCACTGCTCGCCCTGCGGCGGTGCGGCGCAAGCCGCCGCGCGACGCGCCACAAGCGCGCTCAGCCTTATGCGGTCCGGCTTGGCGCGGAGTGGATGGCTGTCAGGTTGGTGCTGTGGTGGGAGACTGTGACGGGTAGTTGGGTTGGACCGCGGCTTCGCGTACCTTGCCAGAAGGTCCAGGGGCGCTGCGCGTTGGGACATGCTCGGCGCCGCTTCTGCGCCTGGCCGGAGGGAGTCGCCCTGTGGATAGATGGTCAGGTGAGTTGAGTGCTTTTTGGGGTGTTGGTGAGGTAGGTAGAATCGAAGCGAGGATCGGCGGGTAAAGTCAAAAACGAGATCGATACCGGAACACGTCATCGGACGATACGACGAGATCTATCTGCGCTCGGCCTCTCGTATGACCCTTACAACATCGGGATTGCCCAAATCGCGATGCCACCAGTGTAGACAACTCTCTTTGCACTTCGTCGCCCGTCTCCGAGCGTCCGCAATAGATAGAAGTGCGAGTGAAATGAGCCAACCGTCACGAAGATCGGCATTGGGTAAGGTTGTTATCCGGGCAAGTTGAACGCCAAGAGACCCCTTCTGCACCAACACCGCCGCCGTTCTAGTCGGCTTCACGCCGGATTTCATTAGAGCTTCAGGAATATCTGACTCAACTATGCCAGCTTGTTGGGCAAGAGCGTTCACGCGTCGAAGAGCACCACGAATCTCTTCCATAGACAACGTTGAAATCTCACTCCAAGCGTTCAGCGCACCGACGTGCCCCTGGGCTACCTGATTGATCAAGATATCCAGTTCAATGCTTGACATACAACCTCGCCTACGGATCGAAAATGGCGTGAGGTAATTCGGTGATCAACGTGGTATACGACTGCGCGCCAGGAGTGCGGTCCTGCCAGATGTCAATTCCTGTCTCTCCACCCATCATAAGTTGTGGACCTCCAGATTTTCCACGTGGCAAGAGACCGGCCGCAGAATGCCTCTGCGCTGAGTTCCCTGAGAGAATGTAGTCCCAATCTGAGGCGGGCCCGGCGGTACCTTTCGCACGACTCCCAATCACAGTCACTCGCTGCTTTGTGCGCGTAGCAACGTTTTGTATTTGACGGGCATTCGATGGCGAGATGCCTGCTCCTTCAGGTGTTCTAGCCCCAGACGCCTTTGATCCACCGCCCGCGCTGACCACGGTGGCCACCACGTTCACAATCGTCTCAGCCACGTCGGCGGCGGCTGCCCCGCGGTCCTCGGGCGACTGGTCAGGATCGGCCGCGGTCTGAATGTTTGCGGGTACTGACAACACCCCCTTTTATTGGGGCAACCACCGCTCCCACGTTGAGACTTGTCCATGCGGACAAAAGTTGCTGCGGGTTGTCGAGTACCTGCGGTCGAACTTCCCCAGTTGCCACGCGTTTGACCGCTTGCACCGCAGAAACAATGCGCGGCACGGGGCTCACCGAGTGAAACAGGTGCTTTGCTACACCCGCATTGAAAAGTCCCCAGAATTTGCCGTATTCTTTCCAGTCATTGGGAAGGTGTGAATCACCGGCTTTGCGAGGATTGCGTTTGACAGACTGATCGGTATCGTCAATTCTCGACGCAATCACCTCTGTCACTTTCGCCCACAGATCCCCGACAGGGGGCGAATTTTCGCTATTGATCTCAATCACCCTCTCCGTCGGCTGCTCACCATTGGTTGCGCCGGCCTGGGTTTTCGGCGGGGCCTGTTGGTACCCCGTGGGGTCAGTATAGCGCAGTGGGTTATTCACCACGTAGCTATACCGGTTATAACTCTGACCAAAAAACGGGTCACTGATCAGGGGATCCGTCGACAAAAACCGCTTTTGGACAGGACTGTAAATGCGGCCTATCATGTTGATGAGGCCGAGGTCGTCGTCGTGGCGATGACCTGTAAAGCCGAGTTTTACGTCACCCAGCAAAGGCGACATGACCTCGCCTGAGTCTTTGACTTTTTCGCCAAACGGGTCGAAGAAGGTCCGTTCGGTTTCTACCCCCTGGTTGTCAGTGACCAAGCCGACAGAACCGAGCGCTTCACCGTGGAGGTAAAGCGTTTCGTCTACGCCGGTGGCTTCATTATACACAACTTGGGCAGGGTTGCCTCCCACGGTCGCGCTTTCGCGCGCCCCGCTCCCTCCAAGGGCTCATCGGGGGTGGACTGCTCGCCCTGCGGCGTTGCGGCTCAAGCCGACGCGCCGCGCGCCATCTGGGGCTCGGCTTTATACGGTCCGACCAGCAGCATGGTGGATGCCAGTCAGGTGGAATCTGTACTGGGTGTCTGGGGCGGGTAGATCTGTCGGACCGCCGCCTCGCCTTTCCTTGCAAAAACGTCCAGGGGCGCTGCACGTCGTTTCGCCTTACCGCCTCGGTGCGAGCAGTCACCCCCTCCTCGCTTTCCACCAGTGGGCCATGCTCGGCGCTCGCACGCTCGCTTCTGCGCGTGGCCGGAGGGAGCCCACCCGGTGGGTAATGGGTAGGTTGAGTGGCGTAGAGTAAAGTAGAGTGCCTTGGTGGCCGAAGCGGTCGGTAGGATCGAGAGCGGGACAGGAGTGCTAGAATCGAAAGCGAATTGGGTAGATCGACAAGGATCCTTGAGAATCTACCCATCACGCCGGGCGCGGAGCATTGCACGCCACGCCCTTGCTCTGCCTCCCATCGTTCACTTCTGCGCGAATTGCGTCACTCCAGCGAAGCGTCCGGGGACGCAACGTATCCGCGGAGTTCTGCCAAGTCAGGATAATCGCAAACCAGTGGTTCCAAGTACATTGCGACAAAACCTGACAGTTCATCCGGTCGCTTTAGGCTCAACGGCAGATTATGCAACGCATCCGCAATGGCCTCCGCCCGTTTGATATCACCGCTTTGACAAGCGTAGCGAATATGAACAAGCCCACGATGCAACAAGCGCAAATATCCATCACTGATGTCACTCTTCATGATGTGTTACTCCAATTGAACGTCTTTCAACGGCACTGTCTTCGGCGCGCCGGGCGTCGGCTGCCGCACCACCGCTTCGATGCTCCCTTTTCCCTGTTCGCGCGCAGCAACCGAGCGACGAACCCCGTCCTGAATCCTAAATGTTCCCCGCCCGGTGGGCTCAACTTCAATTGGGGGTGCATTGCCAGACCTTACTCCTTCGGCGGCGCTTTGATACCGCGCATTATTCGGAACATTGGTTTTTGGGGACTCCAGTAGTTCGAGCGGAATGGTGGTTTTTCCACCTCCCCGGGCACCGGACGCCGGTCCGCCTCCGCCCTTGCCACCACCCACAGCCGCGGCGGTAGCCACAATTGTTGCAATGGCCTGGACCGTTTGTACAACGGCGACCCCGCGGTCTTCAGGATCGGTGTTGGAATCGACGGCCGTCTGAATGGTTGCCGGCAGCGTCAAAACCGCCTTTATTGGCCCCGTGACGATACTCGCAGCGTGTTTGGCGCCCTCGTGAGGTATTTCTAGAATTTGGTAGGCAGCCAAACCAAATTCACCGGCCGCTGCATTTTTCGCCGCAAGCGTGACAAGCTGCACATTGCGTCTGATCGCTTTGTAGATCGCAACAGGCGGGGTGCTCGCCACCAGGTGTTTGCCCGCTCCCCATACCATTCGACCAAACACGTCAAACCAGGTTTTTTTCGCCTCCGGTCCAGGCGGCGGGGGCGGAGGAGGAGGAGGCGGTTCAGGTGGTTCAGGGGGACCCACCACGACGGTCACCGGCGCGACAACGGTTGGTGTTGACCCCGTATCATCCACTTTCTCGGGGCGCACTTCAGTGACGGCCGCATCAAGTACGACCGGCCACGTTGGCACCGTTGCATTCTCTTGTTCCTGGTTGCCCGGGCCATAAGGAGTTTGTGGCGTCTCCCCTACGTACCCCGTCGGGTCAGTATAGCGCAGTGGGTTATTCACCACATAGCTATACCGGTTATAACTCTGACCAAAAAACGGGTCGCTGATCAGGGGATCGGTCGACAAAAACCGCTTTTGGACAGGACTGTAGATGCGGCCTATCATGTTGATGAGGCCGAGGTCGTCGTCGTGGCGATGACCTGTAAAGCCGAGTTTTACGTCACCCAGCAAAGGCGACATGACCTCGCCTGAGTCTTTGACTTTTTCGCCAAATGGGTCGAAGAAGGTCCGTTCGGTTTCTACCCCCTGGTTGTCAGTGACCAAGCCGACAGAACCGAGCGCTTCACTGTGGAGGTAAAGCGTTTCGTCTACGCCGGTGGCTTCATTATACACAACTTGGGCAGGGCTGCCTCCCACGGTCGCGCTTTCGCGCGCCCCGCTCCCTCCAAGGGCTCATCGGGGGTGGACTGCTCGCCCTGCGGCGGTCCGGCTCAAGCCGCGGCCCAACGCGCCGGCTGGGGTTCAGCCTCATACGGTCCGACTCCGGTGCGTGGTGGGTGTCAGTCAGGTTTGTATTTGTACCGGGTGATCTAACGGGTAGATTCGTCGGACCGCGGCCTCACCTTTCCCTGCACTGGCGTCTGGGGGCGCTGCGCGTCGTTTCGCCTTACCGTCTCGGTGCGAGCATTCACCCCTCCTCGCTTTCCACCCTGCGATGGGTAGATGAGACGTGTCGTTGAGCCATAGTAGGCCCTCACACGCTCGCTTCTGCGCGTGGCCGGAAGACGCTGCCGAATGGTAGGTGGCGAGTAGAGCGCTTTTGAACGACTTCGGTAGATAGGCCAAGCGAAGGCCAAATCGGATAGAATTAAACCAAGGAATGGGTAGGTTAACAAAGCGATCTATGAAAACCTACCCATCACGCCGGGCGCGGCGCATGTTCCTCGCGTTTTTTTATCGTGACGCACGAGGGGAGGGAAAGACTCCCCTGTACTATTTATTGGGCTAATCGCTTGGAGCGTCGTCGAAGTTCCAAAATCGACGAGCGTACGCCACTATAACGAAAGCCAACGCGTCTTCCAATGTTGGTGCGTCGATTCGAATACTTTCACCGTTCATCTGCTGACCTACGATTGCGGCAGTATAAAAATCGCCTTCATCGTTATTGCGCTCGCCATCGAACTTGATAATGACAACTCCTCCTTCGCTCCGTATGCGCTCCAGAAGTGGTAACAACGCGTCGATTCCAGACCAAGAATCAGAAATCGCCGGACTACCGATCTTACCCATGACAATTGGCACTAGGCGCCTAAGCTGCTGGCTCATTTCAAAAACCTCTTAGCCTTTCTGCAATCGTATCGACATTGCGTAATTCCCCTTTAGCAACTTGACGAATAATCCCCTTCACCGCGTCGGCACCAACACCGGACGTTATGCCATTCCTCTCTCTAAGTGATTCATAAACTGCCTGAGCCGTTCTCTTGTTAGCATCGTCGAACATGTGTCCACCGACAATTTCGCGAATAACAGCCGCGCTCTTATTGAAAAACCCCGTTTGTCGAGCCGCTTGAGCCAGTGCAGAAGAAGGGTGACCGTAGGTCGCGGTTCCCCCCAATGACCTATTGATGTTGGTAATTTCATCGGCCGTGATGCCCTTCGCAAATCCACCGTTTTCCGGTGACCCTCGCGCGGGCGACTTCCCGCCGCCCGCGCCGACCACGGTGACCACCACGTTCACAATCTGCTCAGCCACGTCGGCGGCGGCTGCCCCGCGGTCTTCGGGAGACTGGTCAGGATCGGCGGCGGTCTGAATCTTCGCTGGCACGGACAGCACAGCTTGAATTGGGGCAACCACCGCTCCGACGCTGAGACTTGTCCACGCGAACAAGAGTTGTTGCGGATCGTCCAGCACCTTCGGTCGAACTTCCCCAGTGGCTACGCGTCCGACCGCTCGTACTGCGGAAACAATGGCCGGCACCGGGCTCACCGAGTGGAGCACGTGCTTTGCAATACCCGCATTGAAAAGTCCCCAGAACTTGGCGTATTCCTTCCAGTCATTGGGGAGGTGTGAATCACCGGCTTTGCGAGGATTGCGTTTGACCGTTTGATCAGTATCGTCAATTCTCGACGCAATCACCTCTGTCACTTTCGCCCACAGATCCCCTACAGGAGGCGAATTTTCGCTATTGATCTCGATGACCGTCTCCGTTGGCTGCTCACCATTGGTCGCGCCGGCCGGCGTTTGCGGATCGCCCGGTTCATACCCAGTAGGGTCAGTATAGCGCAGGGGATTATTGACCACATAGCTATACCGGTTATAACTCTGACCAAAAAACGGGTCGCTGATCAGGGGATCGGTCGACAAAAACCGCTTTTGGACAGGACTGTAAATGCGGCCTATCATGTTGATGAGGCCGAGGTCGTCGTCGTGGCGATGACCTGTAAAGCCGAGTTTTACGTCACCCAGCAAAGGCGACATGACCTCGCCTGAGTCTTTGACTTTTTCGCCAAATGGGTCGAAGAAGGTGCGTTCGGTTTCTACCCCCTGGTTGTCAGTGACCAGGCCGACAGAACCGAGCGCTTCACTGTGGAGGTAAAGCGTTTCGTCTACGCCGGTGGCTTCATTATACACAACTTGGGCAGGGTTGCCTCCCACGGTCGCGCTTTCGCGCGCCCCGCTCCCTCCAAGGCCATGCTCGGCGCTCGCACGCTCACTTCTGCGCGTGGCCGGAGGGAGCCACCCCGTGGGTAGGTGGTGAGTAGAGCGGCTTGATATGCCGCCGCGGTTGATTGAGCTGAAACGGGAGTGGGTTAGGTAAAGTCAGAAAGAACAAATGGGTAGGTTCATAACGTGACGGTAGAAAAACTTCCCACCGTGCCGAGCGGCATGCGTTGCACACCGCGCCCTTCTTCCCTTCCTTGGTCCGCGTAGCGGGCACGGGTAGGAAGATGGCGCGATGGGTTGTGAATGGGTAAAGTTTGGGTGGGTAGATGGGTAATTGCCGTTAGGTTGACTTGGGCGACGCGCCCGGTCGTGGTTTCACGAGAGCTGACCCGATCCATCGGTTGGGCCGACCCGCGAAGTGTTCCTGCAGGCGGTTCACCACATGGCACGCACTCCACACTGCGGCGCGTTCCAGATTGTCAACCTGACCGGGTTCAGCCGGTAACTGTTCCGCCCCCGTTTTTGTGATCGTTATCTTACCGTTGAGCGCATCTTGCATGAAAAACCACGGTTCCTCCAGTAGCTTTTCCGGCACGTCAACGGTACCGAGTCTGGGCCATTCGCCCGATACCAGCGGCTTTCGCATGACACAAATTTTAAAAGCCACTGGATACCGAAGGATTTGCTCAGCTGACGGCTCTCGACCCGTGGGCACTGATGCGTCGAAAAATGCCATCAATGGAGCCTTCAGCACAAGGCCAAAGCCCACCACACCGCTTTCACCGAGCGGTATGGCGACCACATCACCTACCCGCCACCGGCCCCGACGTGTCTTTTTCGCATTCATAGTCCAAACTCCTTTACCGACTCTGCAACATAGTGCGATCGTTTCCCGGTTCAGACCCCGTCGGGTTAGTATGCCGCAGCGGGTTATTCAACACGTAGCGATCAACATGGTAGGCCGCATCTACAGCCCCGTCCAAAGGCGGTTTTTGTCCACGGATCCCCTGATTGCCGATCCGTTCTCCAGGGAAGCTCAATACTATGTTTGACGTAGATTCACCGACGAAATGGGTAGATCTGGTAGGAATTGCTTTGGAAATTCGACCCCTCACGCCGGGCGCGGCGTATTGCACGCCGCGCCCCTCCTATGTCACAACTGTGCACCTAAGCGCGTTTCAATAGCCAGTAATGCATAAAAGGCTAGCGTGGCAGAAGTCTGTGGCAGATACTCAGTCCAGTGAACAAAGTTTATACGATGCGAGGCGCTCATCGTGCTTGATTGAGCAGAATAGTGTTAACAAGTTATGTGTCCTTGGATTCTATAGAAATGAAATCCCACGTTGAGCGGGCTTCCCAAACGCCCTCTCGTCGCGCGCGCACCTCGGCTATTACCTCCAATTCTCCATCTGACAACAAAACTCGTTCTCCATCTTGCAACGGAGGTTGCAATTCAAGGATGGATTGCATACTGCCCATACAAGTCAGAGATAGAATTCCATCTTGTCCTATGTCATTAAAGTCAGCATATAGCTGTCGCATGATTCATTTTCCCGGATTCGAAATGACAACAAATTGTTGACTAATCTCCGCAGGTGACGCGCCACCAGGCACCACCGTAACATGATTTGCGCCGGCACCGGGACTCGGAACAACCTCGCACCCGATGCCGCGCAACTTTCCAGCGGTTGTTACGCTTACTTTTCCATGTGGGAATGGCCCGCCACCAACCCCACCGTTTGCTGCGAGTTCGGTTACGGTCGCCCCGTTTCGAGACTGCGCGGAAAACCCACTCAGATCGGGTACGTTTCGATGAGGACCAGTGCCCTTCGCGATTTGATCAGGGGTGGCAATCCCTCCTCGAACAACGTTCGCATCATCGCCAATCGCTTTTGCCGCGGAGTTGCCAGCTTTCGTGTCAGGCGATGATCCACCCTTCCCGCCGCCCGCGCTGACCACGGTGGCCACCACGTTCACAATCGTCTCAGCCACGTCGGCGGCGGCTGCCCCGCGGTCCTCGGGCGACTGGTCAGGATCGGCCGCCGTCTGAATGTTTGCGGGTACTGACAACACCCCTTTTATTGGGGCAACCACCGCTCCCACGTTGAGACTTGTCCATGCGGACAAAAGTTGCTGCGGGTTGTCGAGTACCTGCGGTCGAACTTCACCCTTTGCCACGCGTCCGACCGCCTGCACGGCAGAAACAATGCTTGGCACGGGGCTTACCGACTGGAGCACGTGTTTGGCAATGCCCGCACCGAAGGCTCCCAAAAATCTCCCGTATTCTTTCCAGTCATTGGGAAGGTGTGAATCGCCGGCTTTGGGTGCGTGACGTTCGACGGTTTGACCTGTATCGTCGATCAGTTTGGCAACTACCAACGTCCATTCCCCCAAGAGTTCCCATTTGGCGGGCGAATTTTCGCTATTGATCTCAATCACCCTCTCCGTCGGCTGCTCACCATTGGTTGCGCCGGCCTGGGTTTTCGGCGGGGCCTGTTGATACCCCGTAGGGTCAGTATAGCGCAGGGGATTGTTGACCACATAGCTATACCGGTTGTAACTCTGACCAAAAAACGGGTCGCTGATCATGGGATCGGTGGACAAAAACCGCTTTTGGACAGGACTGTAGATGCGGCCTACCATGTTGATGAGGCCGAGGTCGTCGTCGTGGCGATGACCTGTAAAGCCGAGTTTTACGTCACCCCATGGGGCGTACGTGGCGTCACCCGATGCTTTGACTTTTTCGCCAAATGGGTCGAAGAAGGTCCGTTCGGTTTCTACCCCCTGGTTGTCAGTGACCAAGCCGACAGAACCGAGCGCTTCACTGTGGAGGTAAAGCGTTTCGTCTACGCCGGTGGCTTCATTATACACAATTTGGGCAGGGCTGCCTCCCACGGTCGCGCTTTCGCGCGCCCCGCTCCCTCCAAGGCCATGCTCGGCGCTCGCACGCTCGCTTCTGCGCGTGGCCGGAGGGAGCCACCGAATGGGTAGATGGGGTGGATGGTAAGATGGCTAGATCGGTAGATGGGTAGATCGGTAGGTCGGTAGATCGGTAGATTGGTAGAGGACTGCTCGCCCTGCGACGGTGCGGCTCAAGCCGGGGCTCGTCGGGAATGGGTGTCAGGTCGCGGGGCTCGTCGGGAATGGGTGTCAGGTCGCGCTGCGGCGGGGCGGTTCAAGCCGATGCGCGACGCGCCATTTGGGGCTCAGCCTTATGCGGTCCGACCCGGCGCGTGGTGGGTGTCTGTCAGGTTTGCATCTGTACTGGATGATCTGATAGGTAGATCCGTCGGACCGCGGCTTCGCCTTTCCTAGCTTATACCGCCTGGAGGCGCTGCGCGTCGTTTCGCCTTTCCGCCTCGGTGCGAGGAGTCACCCCCTCCTCGCTTTCCATTTGTGATGGGTAGGTGGAGTATGTGTTGGGCGTGGTCGACGCTCGCACGCTCGCTTCTGCGCGTGGCCGGAGGGAGCCGCCCCGTTGGGTAGTGGGTAGGTGGTGAGTATAGTATAGCGGAGTGTTGTTGCCGGCGGTTGCGATGGGTAGGATTGAGGGCGCAACTGGAGTGGTAGAAGCGAGAGCGAGATGGTGGGTTGATTAAAGGGATCTATGAAAACCTACCCATGATGCCGAGCGGCATGCGTTGCACACCGCGCCCTTCTTCCCTTCCTTGGTCCGCGTAGTGGGCACGGGTAGGAAGATGGCGCGATGGGTTGTGAATGGGTGAAGTTTGGGTGGGTAGATGAGTGATTGCCGTTAGGTTGACTTGGGCGACGCGACCGGTATCGGTTTGGGCCGCGCGGACTCTACCCATTTGTTGGGTCTGCCCGCGAAGTGATCTTGCAGCCGGTCCACCACATGACACGCACTCCAAACAGCCGCACATTCCAGATTGTCAACCTGACCGGGTTCAGGTGGAAACTGTTCCGCACCCGTTTTTGTGATCGTTATCTTACCGTTGAGCGCATCTTGCATGAAAAACCAAGGCTCTTCCATCAGCGCGTCCGGCACCTCAACGCTACCGAGTCTGGGCCATTCGCCCGATACGAGCGGCTTGCGCATGACCCAAATTTTGAAAGCCACTGGATACCGAAGGATTTGCTCAGCTGACGGCTCTCGACCCGTGGGCACTGATGCGTCGAAAAATGCCATCAATGGAGCCTTCAACACAAGGCCAAAGCCGACTTGACCGCTTTCACCGAGCGGTATGGCAACCACATCACCTACCCGCCACCGGCCCCGACGTGTCTTTTTCGCATTCATAGCCCAAACTCCTTTATCGACTCCGCGATATAGTGCAATCTTCTCGGATTAAGCGAGGATATTCCGTTCAGCCAATTGCCGGAAGTTCCCCCGCTGACTTTGGCGCCGCCATTCGCATCAATCATCTGTTGCTCACGGCCCCGGATGGCAGCAGCATTGGTGGACGACTTATCCAATTTCGCCTGGCCAAAACCCTTCGGATTCATGTGATGGGATGCATCCCGGGCTTGAACGTTTTCGCCCGGCGTGCCGTAGCCGCTGGTCCTCCCCGTGTACACTTCGCCTGTTGTTGGATTGGTTTTTGTATATGTTTGATAGGTTTTTACACCTTTTGAAGAAGCTGTGCTCTTGCCACCACCCACAGCCGCGGCGGTAGCCACGATTGTTGCAATTGCCTGGACCGCTTGTACAGCGGCGACCCCGCGGTCTTCAGGATCGGCGTTGGAATCGACGACCGTCTGAATGGTGGCCGGCAGCGTCAAAACCGCCTTTATCGGCCCGGTGACGATGCTCGCCGCGTGTTTGGCGCTCTCGTGCGGTATTTCTAGAATTTGGTAGGCTGCGGTGCCAAATTCACCGGCCGCCGCATTTTTCGCCGCAAGCGTGACGAGTTCTACGTTGCGTCTGAGCGCTTTGTACATGGCCACCGGCGGTGTGCTCGCCACCAGGTGTTTGCCGGCTCCCCACACCATTCGACCAAAAATGTCAAACCAGGTTTTTTTCGCTTCCGGTCCAGGCGGCGGGGGCGGCGGAGGAGGCGGTTCAGGTGGCTCAGGCGGACCGGGCGGACCAGGCGGAGTCACGACGGTCGGCGGCGTCACAATGCCCGGTTTTGACCCCGTGTCATCCGCCTTTGCGACAACCGTTATTAGTGGATGGTTCTTCGTGAACGGCCACATTGGCGCCGTTGCATTCTCTTGTTCCTGGTTGCCGGGACCGTAAGGCGTTTGCGGATCGCCCGGTTTATACCCCGTAGGGTCAGTATAGCGCAGTGGGTTATTCACCACATAGCTATACCGGTTGTAACTCTGACCAAAAAACGGGTCGCTGATCATGGGATCGGTGGACAAAAACCGCTTTTGGACTGGACTGTAGATGCGGCCTATCATGTTGATGAGGCCGAGGTCGTCGTCGTGGCGATGACCTGTAAAGCCGAGTTTTACGTCACCCAGCAGGGGCGACATGGCATCGCCTGAGTCTTTGACTTTTTCGCCGAATGGGTCGAAGAAGGTGCGTTCGGTTTCTACCCCTGGTTGTCAGTGACCAGGCCGACAGAACCGAGCGCTTCACTGTGGAGGTAAAGCGTTTCGTCTACGCCGGTGGCTTCATTATACACAACTTGGGCAGGGCTGCCTCCCACGGTCGCGCTTTCGCGCGCCCCGCTCCCTCCAAGGGCTCATCGGGGGTGGACTGCTCGCCCTGCGGCGGTCCGGCTCAAGCCGACGCGCCGCGCGCCATCTGGGGCTCGGCTTTATACGGTCCGACCAGCAGCATGGTGGATGCCAGTCAGGTGGAATCTGTACTGGGTGTCTGGGGCGGGTAGATCTGTCGGACCGCCGCCTCGCCTTTCCTTGCAAAAACGTCCAGGGGCGCTGCACGTCGTTTCGCCTTACCGCCTCGGTGCGAGCAGTCACCCCCTCCTCGCTTTCCACCAGTGGGCCATGCTCGGCGCTCGCACGCTCGCTTCTGCGCGTGGCCGGAGGGAGCCACCGAATGGGTAGGTGGCAGTTGGGTAGTGGGTAGGTGGTGAGTAGAGCGTTTTTGAGACGCTGCTGAGGCGGGTAGAGTCAAAAGCGGCGGATGGGTAGGTTGATAAAGCGGACGATGGGAACCTACCCATCACGCGGGGCGCAGTGCGTTGCACACCGCACCCTTTGTTCTGTTGCAAGTTCGCCGCATCCGCGCGTGACGCGAAGCCGAGCGCGGATCGGGCGAGTGATGTGATCAGTTGCGAGACAAACGAAATCCGCCGGCAAACTCCTCGCACCTATCGACGCCGTAATTGCCGGCTGCTTCGATAACGCCTGGAGAGGCAGGCGCACCAATCACGTCAATCTCGGACCATTCAGGTTCATGGGCTACCTCTCCGTGATGCTCATCGATTAACTCAATCAGCCTGACTATCAACGCATCAATGCTCTCCCCTTCCAAGCGTCTGAACGTCGTGACTCCATGTAGGAGCGGATCTTCGTTGGCAGTCGTTCGATCCCAATATCGCTTGGCCCATAGGTCATTTTCGATTGACTCAACAAGCCACACATAAGTGCCACGAGCAAGAGTCAACACCTTTTCCCCGTAATGCTCATCAACGACCAATGTGATTCTGTACATCGCTTCACCTATCTGTCTATTTGGGCAGTTCATCGGGAGTGGCTGGGCGGATACCGTCTGGCGCGGACTTCTCATGTACATGAGGCGTCGGCACTCCATGGTGCACATGCGGGGAGGCATACTGCGTATCTACCCTTTTCACCAGATCGAATCCCGTCGGATTTCTCGAATTGGGCGACCACTCAGCATAACCGGTCACCTTGCCGCTATTGGGGTCGCTCTTAAACGTCGAGTGAGCACCACCGGCGGTTGGGTCTGGTTTGAGTGGATTTGATACTCGGCCGGCCCTGCCTCCACCGCCGCCGGCTTTCGGTGAGCCACTTCCTTTCCCACCGGCAGCGCCCGCCACGGCAAGTGCCACCGTCGCAATGGCTTGTACCGCCTGTACCGCTGCCGCGCCGCGGTCTTCAGGGTCGGCCTTGGGATCTGACACCGTCTGAATTGTCGCAGGCAGCGATAACACAGCCTTCACAGGCCCCGTAACGATACCCGCCGCGTTCTTCGCGGCCTCGTGCGGTATTTCGAGAATCTGGTAGGCGGCTAAACTGAACTCACCGGCCACCACGTTCCGGGTCGACAGCGTGACCAACTCCGCACTGCGCCGAACCGTCTTGTACATCACCACCGGCGCAGAAGTTGACACCAGTTGTTTACCCGCTCCCCATGCCATTCGACCGAAGATGTCAAACCACGTCTTTTTCGCTTCAGGCCCCGGCGGGGGTGGAGGCGGAGGAGGGGGTGGAGGCGGACCGGGCGGTCCGGGTGGAGTGACTACGGGACTCGGAGGAACAACTACGGGAGTTGACCCCGTGTCGTCTACCTTGGGTTCCGTTACAGGTTTGGGTTCAGACGCCGGCTCTGGACCAGCAGCCGGCTGATCAGGCCCGACCGTAATAGGACAGACCTGCATGCCCCTGCCTTTGTCACATGTGTGGTTTCCACCGGCGGAAGGAGGCGCCTGTTGATACCCAGTAGGGTCAGTATAGCGCAGCGGGTTATTCACCACATAGCTATACCGGTTGTAACTCTGACCAAAAAACGGGTCGCTGATCAGGGGATCGGTGGACAAAAACCGCTTTTGGACAGGACTGTAGATGCGGCCTATCATGTTGATGAGGCCGAGGTCGTCGTCGTGGCGATGACCTGTAAAGCCGAGTTTTACGTCACCCAGCAGGGGCGACATGGCATCGCCTGAGTCTTTGACTTTTTCGCCGAATGGGTCGAAGAAGGTGCGTTCGGTTTCTACCCCCTGGTTGTCAGTGACCAGGCCGACAGAGCCGAGCGCTTCACCGTGGAGGTAAAGCGTTTCGTCTACGCCGGTGGCCTCATTGTACACAATTTGGGCGACGGGTCCATCACTTCCGTTCACGTAAAACACGTGTTCAATGGGCGCGCCCGCTACGGCTCGGCGTTCGTAAATTCCGCCGATGGTGTCGGTGGTGGAGGTGGCAACTCCACCGGTGATTGTTTGTTTGCGAATGCGTTTGCCAAACGCGTCGTAGCGGAAGGTGTGTACGCTTCCGGCTTGGAAGATGTGCGCGGGTAGGTCAAACGGTTTCCAGGCGATTTCGCGTCCGTCGCCGGTGAGTTGGCGGCCGCGGGCGTCGTAGGTATAGGTGAATACCTGACTGCCCTTGGCGCGTGAGGCGAGAGCGTGGGGCATGCCTACTTGACTGCCTTGCACAATGCCGTGGGTATGGGTTTCCAAAAGACCGGCATGGTCAATGGTCGTGAGGTTGCCAATCACGTCGTAGGTGTACGAAACTTCGCGCGGTTCGCCCTCAAACGTCAGTCCCCAATGGGTGAGACGGTCAAGTTCGTCGTAAGCGAAAGATTCGGTGCGAGGTACACTCAGGGCGTTGTCTACCCGGGTGACAATGTTGCCCGTCAGGTCGCGGGTATAGTCCATCGAGTAGAGTGCGGAGCCGTTTTTCACGGCTTCCACATGGTAGAGGCGGCCGGTGGCAGGGTCATACATGCGGCTTTCGCCAACGCCGTTGGCCACGTTGCTTGTGGTCATCATGCCATCGGCGTTTCGACCGGTGAGTTCCCACAAAGGCAGCGGGTTCTCGCGGTCAGTCGCATCGTTGACGCGGTGGCCATAGCCAAAGGCGTTGTACTCGTATTGAGCTGTAAACGGCTGTCGGCCCGGCACTTCAGGGTAGCGAAGCATCGAAAGGCGGCTGTACAAATCGTACTCGCGCGCGATGTCGTAGGTTTGCGTTCCGAGGACTGTCCAGATGGTGCGCGTGTTGCGGCCAAATGCGTCGTATTCGTACGCCATTGTCACGCCGTCGGGGCTTGTGGCGGAGGTGAGTTTGCCCAGTTGTTCAGGCGCGCCCGCACCGTCGTAGGCAAACGTGGTAACACCGTTCAGGTCATGGGTAGAAGCGATCACTCGGCCGAGCACGTCGCGGACGAGTGTCAGGCTGTCACCGAGGGCGTCGGTTTCAACAACCACTTCCCCAAAGGGGTTGTGCTCCCAGGTTGTCAGACCGCGGTCGGGGTCTGAAAGGGCAATGCGGCGACCGAGTTTGTCATATTCGGTGTGAACAATGTTTCCAACCGGATCCACGGCGTCAACAAGTTGACTAAACTCGCCGTACAGGTAGGTGATACCTACCCATTGGCCGTTTACCATATTGGCAGAAAACACGGGGCGATTGTTCATGTCGCGCACATTCTTTGTTTGATTGCCCTCCGCATCGGTGGTGACCGTTTCAAACATTGTGTACGCATTTTCTGTCACCGCGCCGTTGGGCTCAGTGACGGTGACGGTGCGGCCCAACGTGTCAAACACGGTGGATGTGTACACCGTGGGGGCTTGACCAATCGCGGGGCGGAAGGCCTTTGTGGTTTGGCCAAACAGGTTGTAGGTGACTTTGCTGTTCACCATCTGCCCGTCAAACCCCGTGGTGGCGGTGGTCATCACACGGCCAAATTCGTCACTGATCGTGTGCGTTTCGCCGCCTTCTTGGCGTACTTCTACCGTTTCAATCGCCCAAGGCTCCATGGGCGCCTGTTGGTAAGAAATAGTGCGGCTGGGCCCGTCGTCGGGAATGGTTTCGCGAATGCGACCAAACCCGTCGTAGCGGTAGCGAATTTGAGTTCCGTTGGGTGCCTGGGCAACCACCGGAACGCCGAGCGCGGGATGGATGAGTTGACGGTTGTAATGCCCGAGGGTGTTCCAGGTGGCGCGGGCGTAAACCCCCTCGTCGTCGTAGGCGATGTGGACAATACGCGGCTGTTCACCCGCAGCCGAAACAGTGGTTTTAATCACCAGACCGTCGCTGTTTCGGTCAACTGTGGTGGTGGTAGAAAGCGCCGGGTGATTGGGCTCTACAACCGTTGTTTCAAGTTGACCCTTGGCATTGTATGTAAAGGTTTGGAGGCGTGGCTCGGGCAATGGGTTGCCCAATTTGTTGCAGGTGACCGCGGTAGACTGCACCAACCCCAAAAGCCAGTTTGCTGTGTCGTTTTGAACGGTAGAAAACGTTTGGCAAATGTCCCCGTCATCGGCCCATTCTGACGAAAAGAGGGTATTGCCAAAGTCGTCAAAGTTCCACGCGCGGTGGGTTACCCGCGGCAACGTGGCGCTTCCGTCGTTCAGAAGAGTGTTGCCAACGGTAGAGATGGCTACGTGTTGTTCCCATTCTTGGGCCTCTTCCTCGCCGGGAAACACCGCGTGGGTAAGGCCCATGTTTGTATAACGCAGTTCATACTCGTGATGGGTATGAACGACGCGCGCGGTAATTCGAGCACCTGCCGCGGGTAGAAGCACCCCACCGGTAGGCTCGGTATCGGTTCGCAGAATGGGGGTGATGCGCCATGTGTCGTGGGGCATTCCCGCGAATGGGTAGAGGCCTCCGACGCTTTCGTCGTTGTGGAATTGGACAATGGTTTCCGCGAACGAGTCGAGGTCCATTGTCCGCATGGTGCCAAACCCGAGCATGCCGCGTCCGCGGACTTCTGTTCGGGCGTCGTCAAATTGGTAAGCGGTGCGCCGCACAGCACTGGGTACATCTTGACGATACATCCAGTGTTCACGGGCAACGGTCATCCCACCGCGAAGACAGCGCACTGGGTAGGCGCAGTCTGAAAGGGTAGGCGAGTCGGATGGGAAGGGACTATAGAAAACGGACTCACGAGGTGAGGTTCCGGGTTCGTCCCAAACTCCCACGATCACATCCCGAGGTTGCCATTCTTGGGTAAGAACGCGCACCTTGGACGTGTTGGCTGCGCGATCCCGAATGACGACAACCAGGTCGATAAGGCCGTCGCCGTTCACATCCGCGGGCTTGACAATCGGGCTTTGATTCTCCTGGTGGGGAGGAAAATCTTGGGGATCGTAGGCGGGGATGTTGTACGGCGCGGCACCCAGGTCAAAACGAACAAATCCGTTTTGTTGACGCAGGTGGAGGTACGTGTTGGGCAGGTGATCCTGACCCTGCAATACCGACGCTTCTTTTGTGGAGATCATGTCCGTGCGGCCGTCGCCGTTCACGTCCACGGGCTCCAGATCGTGTTTACCAAGACGAGGGTAGATTACTTCTCCCAAGTCAAACGGTTCAATGGGAAGAAATCGTGTTCCGGTGTTGTATCGGACCGATGAATTCTGCCCGGTAATAATGAGTTGATCTTCCAACCCATCGTGATTGATGTCGATGAACATCTTTGTGCACGGCGATCCCTGCGGTGTGTACACGCGGTGGAACATTGTGTTTCCATCGGTCAACCCCACCGCAGCGTATTCCCACGGGGGAGTGGGATGGTTTGCGCACTCGTTGGGTGGCTCGTCACTCGGGTGAAATCCCGAGTGGAGTTCACCTCGTCCATCCCCGTTCAGGTCGGCTGCTACCTGCTTGCGCTGGTAGAGGCGAACGGGCACGGGCGTAGCGGGTGTCATGGGCAGTCCGAGACCGGTGCCGGTATTGAGGCGGAGTGCCCACTGACCGTCGTTGTCGTCGATGGGGTTGGGGATGGGAACCACCACAAACGCGTCGGGCAACCCATCACCGTTCGCGTCAATCAAGTTGGTGGTTGGAGCAACACCGTAGAAGGTAGGTTCAAACGTGTCAGTGGCACTGTTCCAGGTGTGATAGAACAAGCCGCTGCCTTTGTTTCCGAGGATGTCGGTTTTGCCGTTGACGTCCACGTCAATGGGTCTGCCCGACATGCCTACCGTCGCAGCACCCGAGATGCAGGTGTTAAACGGTGTGGAAGATCCTGCGGTGCTCCGGCAGAACTTACCATCCAAAAGGAGGTCTTGTTTGCCGTCGTTGTCGGCGTCAAACAAGACGGGCAACCCTTCGTGAAATGCCCCCGTCAGCTGGGCAGGTTCAGAAACCTGAAACTGCGGCTCGCCAACGTGGGCCCACTCAAACGAGCGTTCCCACAAACGAACCTGACCTGATGCATCGTACCGGTGAACGGCTTCAAGGTACGTTCGGTCTTGACCTTGTTCGTACACCAGCTCGTAACGTCCAATCACTTCTTGGGTGAAAGGGTTGGGGGCGAGGAGCTTGATGCGGTCAAGTCGTTTTGTGACCGCGCTGCGAACCCCACTTTCATAGCCAAACGAGGGGTCTGGACGGGTTTGTGAGTACTCGAAAAGAACTTTGCGTTGCGGCAGCTTTTCTAGGTTGCCAGAACTGTCTCTTTTTGCTGTGTACTCAATCGACGCAATTCGATATTCAAACGAGTACGGTGCGGCGGCGTCCGGTTCTTGTTCGTAGTTGTACAAGATCGCGTTGCCGTCTCGATCTCGCTCCTCTGTTAATACCCACACTGCGGCGACGGTGTTGGGCACACCCGGTTCAGTATCATCCAGCACCGCGGTGAGGCGTTTTGCGTACAGCGGCGTGTACACACGAACGCTACCATCTTTGCCGAATACCTCAAACCAGGCGGCGGCCTCGTTTTGACCCGCGTGGGCAACCACTTTTGTAAAGCTGTCACGGTAGGTGCGGTACTCTGCACCTTCCGCCATCGGTGGGGCCGCGTTCACCTTGATGAGTCGCTGACCATCCAAACAAATGGCGTCATCGGCTCCGTAATTGGGCGCGTCCGCGAGACCGTCGATATTGAAGGTCTTGTGGCAGCGACTGATTGTAGAGCCACCATACGCTACCGACCATCCCACGCCGAGCAGGCCGTTGCCTCCTCGGCTTGAATATCCGAGTGCGAGGTTTGGTGCTTTTCCGGCGCGACCGTCGGGCGCGTCAATGGGTAGGTTGTATCGGTAATCACCCGCCGGGCTGACAGAGCCTCCGCCGGGTAGATAACCAACACCTTGGGTTTCTACTATCGGGTTTTCCGAAGGCCAAGACAGAGGCGAAGGAGCCGGCGCTCCGGGCGGATTGGAGTCCGCAAGGGCCGTTTGACTGTGGGGCAATAGATTGCATGTGATCGCCGCCGCTGTGACCAACATTGTGGGCAAAGCTGCACGTCGAAACTTATGCCATTTTCGAATACGCATAGTTCGTTCCTTTTGTTGTCGAAAACCTCCCGTTCGAGCGTCCGCGGTGCGCCGCCGAGAAGTTGATGCGTTGATTGCCCCCCGGTCGGAGCACCTCCCCGCCTCCCTCAAAAAAATTATTTTTTTTTGCGGGCCGCCTCAGACGAGCGCGAAAACAAACGCCCTTCGCCCCCGCGGTCCTTGTGCTAAAGCCCGGCCCTTGGAGGTTCCATGTCCGCTAGCTCAGCCAAAGAAGCCCTGATTATTGATGCCGTTCGCACGCCGCGAGGCCGCGGAAAAGCCGGCAAGGGCGGGCTCAGCAGCTTGCACCCCCAGGTGATCTTGGCGCAGGCGCTGAACCATCTCGCAAACAGGTCGGGGGTGAACAAGGACGATGTTGAAGACGTGGTGATCGGCTGCGTCACGCAGGCCAAAGAACAAGGCGCCAACGTCGCACGCAACGCAGTGCTTTATGCAGATTGGCCGCTCAGCGCCACGGGCGTTACGCTCAATCGCTTTTGCGGCTCCGGTGCTCAAGCGGTCAACTTCGCCGTTATGGGTGTACTCAGCGGTCAACAAGATCTGGTGGTGGCCGGCGGTGTCGAGAGCATGTCGCGTGTACCCATGGGGTCCGACGTGGAGTGGATTGACGCCGACAACATGGCCCTTCGAAAAAAGCTTCAAATGGTGCCTCAAGGCATCTCGGCAGACTTAATTGCAACTCTTGAAGGGTTCACTCGCGACGACGTGGACAGGTTTGCACTCGCAAGCCAACACAAGGCCGAAATCGCGCAGAAGGAAGGGCGATTTGCAAAGAGCTTGTTCACAGTAACAAGCCTTGATGGAAAGCCCCTGCTTGATAAGGACGAACATCCGCGCGCCGGAACAACCATTGAAGCGCTCACCAAGCTGGAGCCGGCCTTCGCCGGAATGGGCGCCGCAAAACTCGGTTTAAATGGCGAGTCGCTTGATGAGTTGGCGCTCGCAAAATACCCTGAAGCAAAGGCGATTCAGCACGTTCATACCGCCGGCAATTCGAGCGGCATTGTCGACGGTGCGGCGGTGGTTTTGGTGGCTTCAAGTGAGTACGCAAAGGCTCACGGCCTCAAAGCGCGCGCTCGCGTTCGCGCGGTGGCAACTTGGGGTGCCGAGCCTGTGATCATGCTCACAGCGCCGGCTCCGGCGTCAGAAAAAGCCTTGAAAAAGGCTGGAATGGTGGCCAAAGACATTGACCTTTGGGAGATCAATGAAGCGTTTGCCGCCATTCCGCTCCAAACGGCGCGCAAGCTGTCGATCGATCTCGACCGGGTCAACGTCAACGGCGGTGCCATTGCGCTCGGTCATCCGCTCGGTGCCACAGGCGCTTGTTTAATCGGCACGGCGCTCGACGAATTGGAGCGCACCAACAAGTCCACCGCGCTCATTACGCTTTGCATCGGCGGCGGTATGGGCATCGCGACAATCATCGAGCGCGTGTAATTGCCATGGGCGGCCGCGATCAAATATCCCACGATCACGGCCCCAAATCTGCTCATACTCACGATCACGAGCCCACTCACGATCACGATCATGCGCATGGTCACCACGATCATGCGCATGATCATCATGCCAAGTCCCATTCAGATGTACACAACGCGAGGCATGATCACGACCACGATCATGACCACCATTCGCACGATCACGCGGCAGAACTGCGCGCCACACCTACGCGCCGTTTGGCGTGGGCTTTTGGTCTAACAGCCTCGTTCATGGTTGTGGAGGCAGTGGTAGGTTTCATCTCGCACAGCCTCGCTTTGGTGGCCGATGCAGGTCACATGTTGGCCGACGCGGCGGCGCTCGCGTTGGCGCTTGTTGCGCAGCGAATTGCGCGCAGACAACGCACGCGTCAAAGCACGTATGGGTATCGCCGGGCCGAGGTTTTGGCGGCATTTGCAAACGGTACACTTCTGGCGCTCACCGCCATTTGGATCGTTGTTGAAGCGGTGCACCGCTGGCAAAACCCACCCATTGTGCACGGCACGCCGATGATGATCACGGCGGCGCTGGGGCTCGGAGTAAACCTTGTTTCAGCGGCGATTTTGCATACCGGCAAACACAACCCCAACACGCGCGCGGCACTCGCCCATGTGCTTTCAGACGCGCTCGGATCGGTGGGTGCCATTGTCGCAGGTGTACTCGTTCTCACCTTGAACATGTGGCGAGCCGACCCTGTGATCGGCGTCGCAATTGGCCTTCTCGTGGCGTGGAGTGGAGTTCGACTCGTGCGCGACACAGCACGTGTACTCATGGAAGGTACACCTCCACATTTGGACATTGCACGGGTGGAAGCATCCATCCGCGGTGTTCCAGGAGTGACCGATGTACACGACCTGCACGTGTGGTCCATTTCAGAGGGGTTTGACCTGCTCACGGTGCACGTGGTGATCGCCCGCGGATTTCATGGCACCGATGTGGCCGCCGCGGTGAGTCGTCATGTAAAAGAAACCCTTGGAATTGACCATTCCACGGTGCAGCCCGAGGCTCCCCAGGGAGATGTGCTTGTGCCGCTTCGGCGCCGGCCCAAACCTACCCAGACCGACGCCACCTAAGCGCGTTTCCGTTGTGTACACAAATGCGCAACGTGCCGGGCTTGATAAAGAAACTCGTTCTATTCGGCGTCCAAACCGGCTATGTTGCGCACACTCTGGAGGCTTCCCCAATGCGCCGTATTCAGGTATTCGCCCCAATCGCTCTTTTGTCCGTCTGTGTGTCTGCAACAACCTTGGCGGCAGATCCGCCGGCCAAGCCCGCATCCACCACGACACCCAGCGATACCGCAAAAACAGATAAGAGCGCCGCGGCTGAAGATCTGTTTCGCCAGGCCATTGAGTTAATGCAAGCCGGCAAATTCGCCGAGGCATGCCCCAAACTTGAAGCGTCCAATAAAGTCTCTTGGGCGCCGGGCACCACCATTAACTTGGCCGATTGTTATGAAAAGACCGGCCGACTTGCGAGTGCGTGGGCCAAATACCTTGAGGCAGAACCTCATTTTCGCAATCGCAATCCTCCCGACGCGCGGGCCGACATTGCAAAACAGCGGGCCGAAGCGCTGTATCCAAAGCTGTCTCGCATTAACATTACCGTGCCTGCCAATGCCAAAGTGCAGGGATTAACCATTACACGTGACGGCGACCCAGTGGATGAAACGCAATGGGGTACAGGCCTGCCGGTCGATCCGGGCAAACACGTTGTTTTGGTATCGGCACCCGGGAAAAAATCATGGAAGTGGGAAGCCGAGGTGGGAGCGGGCGGCGCCACCGTGAGCGTGAATGTTCCGGTTCTTGAAACAGAAGAAAAAGCCCCTGAAACACCGGTAGAAACCGGCATGCCAATGCAACGCAAAATCGCTATCGGCGCCGGAGCGGGCGGTGTTCTCGGCTTGGCACTCGGAGGGGTGTTCGGAGGTCTGACCCTGGGCAAAGTGGGCGATGCCAATAAAACGTGTACACAAGTGAATGGCGTTTATCAATGCGACGCAGCCGGTGCGCAGGCGCGTGACGACGCAAAAGGGTTATCCACCATCTCCACCGTCGGCTTTATTGCCGGTGGTGTACTCTTGGCCGGCGGAGTTGTCCTTTGGCTCACCGCTCCGTCGGCGGGCCAACCGTCCAAAGAAAAAACTGCGGCTCGATCGCTTTGGATCGCGCCGGCCGCAGGCCCTCAGATCACGGGGTTTTCCGCGGGTGGATCATTCTAAATCTCGCAAACTGAATTTTGCCCGAACAATTTCCAAACCGTGCCGTCCAAATCCGAACCGATGTCAGCGCTGACGAAATTCTGCTCCCTCCGCCGCGCCTTCCCTGTCGCCGCGGGCCTCGCGCTCCTCGCCCTCCCCTCCACCTCGCTCGCCCAAACAGCTCTCCGGGCTGACTTGATAGAAGCAAAAACCATTAAGCTCGACGGCGTTCCCAAAGAGTGGACAGCGCTCAGTTCCCTCGGAGTGGCGGTTAAAGGTAAACCCCAAAAGCCTGATCTAGAAGCAAAAGCCGGCATCGCATACGACAACACAAGTTTGTTTATTGCCGCCGACGTTACCGACGACACGTATAAACCCGGCCTCGACCATGTGACGTTGGTATTGGGTTTCCCCGGCGGCACCAGTTACGAAGTGGATCTTTATCCCGGTGATCCTGGAAAAACCGCTGCAACTGCCAAGCTCGGGGGTAAAGAAATCACGGGCGCCAAAGTCATTGAAGCAACGAAGGCGGGGGGATACTCCATTGAAGCTTCTATTCCGTGGTCGGCGTTCGCAATGGCATCCAGCGTTCGCGTAGGCCTGCGCGCCGGCCTGTTTGTTCACGATGCAGACGGCGCAGCCATTGATATGGTTGCGGGCAGCGCGGCCTCCACTGCGTACACTTCATTGCCGCAGCTCTCCACCGAAACAGAGCAGGCATTGGCCGACGGGCTCATTAAAGAAAAGGGCCTTAAAGGCGCTCCCAAATACAACCTGTTGGGTGACGTGGCCGGCGACTCAATGAAAGAACGCGTTCTTGTTTATGAACGTTACCTCATTGTATTGGGGTCAAACTTTCGAAAAGGGTCGGAGTATTACTTTAGCGATATGGGGATTGACGCAAACAGCGGCATGGTCCCCTCGTGTGAACTAAAAGACGTTACGGGTGACGGCCAACAAGAAATTGTTATTCGCAAACGGTTTGGAACCGCTGCAAAATATCGTGAGGCATTACAGGTATTGTGGTTTGGCAAAGCCGATGTCCCCAACTCTATCTTAATGCATGAAGTGGGTATTGTTACACCCGACGGTTCCATTGAAAACACGGTCACCACCTCGGCCGACGGATCAAAAACAGCATTCAAGTTTGAACCTGGTACGGCCAAAAGCTTTCACGCAGGCAATTACAAAGAACTCACAGAAGGTGGGTATGACCCGGCGCTTTTGCCGTGGGGAACCATTAAAAGCCAAACCTATAAATACGACGGTTCCAAGTTTACAAAGTCGTTTGAAGAAAAGCAGGAAGCCACGCCCGCTCCCGCGTCAACCAACGCATCGGCCGGTACCACAGCCACTCCGGTGACAGCGCCTCCCAAACCCAGCGCAGCCGAGTTGCTCGATCAAGTGTACGCACTTTATAAAAAGGATCGAACGGCGTCGGGCAAAGCCAAGTTTGACATGGCCATTGACGTGGGCGCCGATAAACAAACCGAGCGCGTGTTATTGCACGACAAAGACATTGTTGTTTTTGGCAAAGGGTTTAAAGGCGGCACCGGTTATTCGTATTTAACCCTTCAGCAATTTTCATCGGGCAATGACATTACAGATGTCACAGCGCGTGACGTGACGGGTGACGGAAAAGCTGAAATTATTGTGCGCGGGGTCATTCATTCCAATGCACCCAAAGAAGCCGGCGGTGGCACCGTTGACCGTGAAGTCATGCTCATCTTCCAAGTTCAGGGTGATGCATTAAAACGCATTTTTGCGGCCGAAGTTGGGCGCGGAATCAGCAGCAATAAAGTCGCCGGCGTTGTGGCGTTTACCTCCAACAGTATTGAACTTGGGCCGGGAAAGTTCACCGGCTGGACAGAAAAAACCTACCCATTTAATCAAGACATCAGCGCCGTCGGCGGGTACGAACCGCTCATTATTCCTTGGAGCGGCGCAAAATCTGTAAAATACAAGTGGAACGGCACCGCCTTTGCGAAGTAAAGCAACGGCAACATGCCTTCTCCGCGAGCCATCTTTTTTGGTACACCCGCAATTGCCGTTCCGGCGTTAAACGCTCTCACCACCATTGCCGAAGTGGCGGCGGTTGTTTGTCAACCCGACAGGCCATCCGGGCGCGGTTTAACCCTCACGCCGCCTCCCGTAAAAGAGCGCGCTTTGGCTCTGGGAATACCGGTTATCCAACCCGAAAAAGTGCGCACGCCCGAGTTTGCGGAGTGGGCGCGCTCCCAACAGGCCGACGTCGCTCTGGTGATCGCCTACGGCCGCATTCTACCCAAGGCTATTTTACAAGCTCCGCGGGTAGGTTGTTTAAACTTGCACGCATCGTTATTGCCCAAATACCGCGGCGCGGCGCCAATCACCTGGTCTATCTACCATGGTGAAACTGAAACCGGCATCAGCCTCATGCTGATGGATGAAGGGATGGACACCGGTCCGGTGTACACAAAGCATACCCTACCCATCGGCCCCAACACCACGGCCGACGATTTGACAGTTGAGCTTGGAAAACTCGCGGCGGACGTTGTTTTGGCCGATATGTTGCGCGTGGTAAGCGGTGAACTCACCGCCCAGCCTCAAGACAGCTCGCTCGCGACAACGGCGCGCATTTTACAAAAAGAAGATGGGAAGATCGACTGGTCGCGGCCCGCCCCCGCGGTCCATAACCATATTCGGGCAATGACTTCGTGGCCCGGTGCCTTTACCCATCTGGGAGGCAAACTGTTTAAAGTGCTCGCCTCTTCTCCTGGGAAAAGCGGCCTTTCCGGCGCTCCAGGCACTGTTGTGATGGCTGACAAACGCGGGATTGAAGTTGTCTGTGGCGACGGCACTCTTGCTGTGCTGCGAGGTCAACTTGAAGGCAAAAAAGCCCTCAGCGCCACCGAGTTGATATCAGGTCGCGCGGTTCAGGTAGGAGCCGTCTTCGGGTAGCATGCAACGCCAACCGCCTCGCAACGACCTGAAATGCCCTGCCACCTGACACGTCGTATGCAACACGGAGGCACGGAGATCACGGAGAGCCACGGAGATTTTTGTATTTCGGACTGCTATCGGCTTGCACAGCCTGACCGATCACCCGTTAGGCCGGGATCGCGGCTGAGGTGTACCCATAGCAGCCAAAGAAACAAAAAACTCCGTGTCCCTCTGTGTTCTCCGTGATTCCGTGGTGAAGAGACGTTCCTGATGGCGCGACGTGTCCGGTCGTTGCGTGGCGCTTCAGCGGGAGCCACAGTCGTTTGACAAACACGCTACTGCCCGGCGGGGTGCCACACTGTCTTCATCTCTACAAACCGCTCAATCCACCGCGGAGACTCAGCAGCTTCCGCATTGTACCACTCGGCGGCCGTCAGATTGCGGTTTCGAACGCGTTTCACGTTGATCACAGCCGACTCTTCAGCGCCTTTGGCCACCGACCCATCTACCCCATGAAGGTCAAGCGCGGCCACCTCCATGTGTTTGGCAAGGTGAGGCAACACTTCTTTGACCTGACCGGTAAGAATGTTTACCACCCCACCGGGTAGATCGCTTGTAGCGAGCGTTTCTGAAAATACAACCGCGGTGCGCGGATCGGCCTCACTGGCCAGCACAACACACGTGTTGCCCGACGCGATGACCGGCAGGATAGAGCCTACCAATCCAAGCAACGCCGGCCGAGTGGGAGCGGCGATGGTCACCACACCCATTGACTCAGGCGAGGTAAAGTTGAAGTGAGGGCCACCCACCGGATTGAGGCTTGAAAACAGGCTTTGATACTTGTCGCACCATCCGGCGTACGCAATGGCTCGGTCAATAGAAGCCAGCGTTTCACGCTCGGCTTCATCGCGTGACAGACCGCCGTTTACGAGAGAACCAACCAGCTCACTCTTGCGGGCTTCCATCATTTCACCGAGGCGGTAGAGAATTTGACCTCGATTAAACGCTGTGCGAGCCGCCCAACCTTCCCATGCACCAAGTGCCGCTTTTACAGCGTCGCGACCGTCTTTACGCGACGCGCGACACACGTTTTCTTTGGTAGAAAGGCCCGGTGCTTCTGCCACTTGAGTGTACCTCCCGGACTCGGAGCGAATAAACGCGCCGCCCACATACATTTTGTACGCTTTCCGAACGGGGACGCGGTCTACCGCGGGTAGATCGGTTTGACCGTTTTGGTCCGCACTCTTTTGAGCGTCTTGTGTACTCATGGTAGGTTGACCGTTTTCTTCCTTCTTTTTGGCCATGATCAATCAACCTCCAGGTAGGCGAGCAACCCTTGGCGACCGCCTTCACGACCAAACCCGCTCTCCTTGAAACCTCCAAAGGGAGAACTCGGGTCAAACTTGTTGTAGGTATTGGCCCATACAACGCCTGCCTTGAGGCGCTGGGCTACCCAAAAACTCTTGCTGCCTTTATCAGTCCAAATACCGGCGGAGAGGCCGTACATGGTGTTATTGGCTTTTTCAATGGCTTCTTCGGGCGTTCTAAAGGTTTGAACAGCGAGCACGGGCCCAAAGATCTCTTCACGTGCAATGCGGTGCGATTGCGAAACACCGGTGAAGATAGTGGGAGCAAACCAATACCCACGTTTGGGCATTGCGCACGGGGCTGAAAAACGCTCGGCGCCTTCTTTTTCACCACTTGCGCATAGCTCTCTAATTTTTTCGAGCTGCATTTTTGAGTTAATGGCCCCAACATCGGTGTTTTTATCGAGCGGGTCACCGAGGCGCAACGTGGCCATTCTGTCTTTGAGTTTGCGAATGACGGCGGGTGCGGCGCTCTCTTCAACCAAGAGGCGTGAACCGGCGCAGCAAACGTGGCCTTGATTAAAGAAAATGCCGCCGATAATGCCTTCAATTGCTTGATCGAGCGGTGCATCGGCAAACACAATGTTTGCGGCTTTGCCACCCAACTCCAATGTGATTTTTTTCTTGCTGCCGGCAATGGCTTTTTGAATGCGTTTGCCAACATCGGTGGAGCCGGTGAATGCCACTTTATCCACGTCGGGGTGGCCAACGAGCGCCGCACCGGTGGCACCCGCGCCGGTGACAATGTTTACAACACCCGGCGGCAAGTCACACTCTTCAATGATCTTTGCCAATAGCAGGGCAGTGAGAGGCGTTGTTTCAGCCGGTTTTAATACGCATGTATTGCCGGTTGCCAATGCGGGAGCGAGCTTCCACGCGGCCATTAACAAAGGAAAGTTCCATGGAATCACTTGACCGGCAACGCCGAGTGCGCGCGGATTGCGACCCGGAAATGCATAAGCCAGTTTATCGGCCCAACCGGCATAATAAAAGAAGTGCGCGGCGGCCTGTACCACGTCAAAGTCGCGCGACTCTTTAATGGGTTTGCCACCATCCATTGATTCTACAATGGCAAGCTCGCGTGCCTTTTCTTGCAATGCGCGCGAGATTCGATAAACATATTTGCCGCGGTCAATGGGGCGAAGTTTTGACCAATATTTTTCGTACGCAACGCGCGCCGCTTTTACGGCATTGTCAATGTCGGTTGCGTCGGCCTCGGCCACTTCAGAAAGCTTTTCTTCAGTGGAGGGGCTGATTGTATCAAAGTACTTTTTAGAATGCGGCGCCTGCCATTTGCCGCCGATAAACAATTCATACCGTGGTTCGATCTTGACGTGATCCGGTGTTTCGGGAGCGGGCGCATATTCCCACGCGCTTCCGAACTGGATAGCAAGTTCGTTTGCCGGCTTTTTGGCGGCGCTTTCTTTTGGCTCCGTGGTGACCATTATGATTGCCCTTATACAGCAGTTTCAGTCGCGTTGCGTGAAGAACATATGGGTCGATCGTGCGCGCGCTTAATGCTATGCGGCGAAGAAATCAGACCTTTGTGAAGGTGAACTTCTCGTCGGTGATGCCCACTTCAAGTGTGGCGCCGCCCTGATAACCACCTGCCAACAAGGCTTCTGCCAGCGGGTTTTGCAGCTCGCGAACAATGGCGCGGCGCAGAGGACGCGCACCAAGCTGCGGTTCATAACCCAGGTCAACCAAGCGATTTTTGGCCGCTTCCGTGAGGCGAATTTTAATCTCCCGATCGGCGAGTAGCTTTTCCAACCGGCGAAGCTGAATATCCACAATACCGCGGAGATCGTCTTTCGTGAGCGCTTTAAACACCACGATATCGTCAATGCGGTTTAAAAATTCAGGCCTGAAAAAGCCTCGCAGCTCTTCCATTAACACATCTCGAATAGCTTCACGCCCGTCGTCGGTAGACCACAACTTGGAGTCTGTTTCGAGAATGCGTTTGCTGCCGATATTGGAAGTCATAATGACAACCGTGTTTGAAAAGTCTGCCAATCGGCCGCGACCGTCGGTTAGGCGCCCATCGTCGAGCACCTGTAAAAGAAGATTGAATACGTCAGAATGCGCCTTTTCTACTTCGTCGAAAAGAAGCACGCTGTACGGCCGACGGCGCGCGGCTTCTGTTAAAAAGCCGCCTTGTTCGCTATCGACATAACCGGGTGGCGCACCAATCAATCGCTGCGCCATGTGGCGCTCCATAAACTCGCTCATATCGAGGCGCGTGAGGGCCTGTTCGTCATCGAATAAAAACTCTGCGAGCGCTTTGCCAAGTTCGGTTTTGCCAACACCGCTCGGGCCTAAAAACAAGAAACTTCCAATAGGCTTTCCGGGGTCACGCAATCCAATGCGACCGCGCCGAACAGCGCGTGCAATGGCTCGAACAGCTTCTTCTTGGCCCACAACGCGGTGGCCCAGCCGTTCTTCCATTTTTAATAACTTCTCGGCTTCCCCTTCGAGCATTTTTGAAACGGGAATGCCTGTCCAATCATTGAGTGTGGTGGCGACATCGTTTTCACCCACAAGATTGGACGCTTCTGTGGAAACCCCTTCACGGGCCGCGGCTTCTTCTGCGGCTGTTAATCGGCGCTTAATGTCGGGCAACGTGACGTGTTCAATTTCACCGATCTTTGCAAAGTTATTTTCTTTCTTTGCCGTTTCGAGTGCCGCCTGCGATTGAGTCAGTTCTTTTCGAATGGATTGAACAGCGGCGGCGACTCCCATGCGCGCAGCCACTTTCGACTTCATATCGCTCGACTTGCCTTCAAGCTCACCAAGCTCTTTTTGAAGGCGCTCGCGCGTCTTAATGGAGAGTTTGTCCTCATCGTCGGCAAGCGTTGCAATTTGAGCGCGGAGAGCCTCAACGCGCCGATTCATCTGATCGACTTCAATGGGCAGGCCGTCCACCTCAACACGTTTTCGAGCCCCTGTTTCATCGAGCAAGTCAACCGCCGTGTCGGGCAGCGCTCGATCTGAAACGTACCTTTTTGCAAGGTTCACCGCGGCCACAATGGCACCTTCGCCGATGCGCACGTGGTGATGTTTTTCGTACTTCGTCGCGATGCCGCGCAACACTTCAACCGCCTGATCGATGGTGGGTGCATCGAGCGTTACGGTTGAGAATCGACGCATGATTGCGCCGTCGCGCTCGTTGATCTTGCGTACACCTTCAGGTGTGGTGGTTGCCAAAATACGAATTTCGCCGCGGGCGAGCAGCGGTTTTAAGAGATCGCCCACCCCCGATCCCTGTACACCTTGACCAAACAGCGAATCGAGATCTTCAACCACCAAGATCACATCGCCGTCGCCTTTGCGAAGCTTGTCGACAAGGCTTTTTAGGCGACTTTCGATCTCTCCGCGGAGTTTTGCTCCGGCAACGATCGCTCCTGTGTCAAGCTCCAAGAGCTTTGCTGTCGCAAGGTTGGAAGGTACATCACCGCGCGCCATTCGTTCTGCGAGGCCGCGAATTAAAGCTGTTTTGCCAACACCCGGATCGCCGATCACGAGCGGATGATTTTTAAACCGACGCTCCAAAATCTGGATCAATCGACGCGCTTCGGTGTCCCGCCCGATCACCGGATCAAACTTGCCTTCTTTCGCCTCGGCAACGAGGTCACGCACGTACCCGCCTTGGGATGAGCCGTCGGTTGCAACGCCTGCGCTGATTGTGGAGGCCGCCTCTTTGTTGGCTTGATCCAGCGCTTCTAAATGTGGGCGAAACGCACCGGGGCCAATTCCAAACGAGGACAAGATTTCACCCGCGGGGCCTCGAATTTCTTGAGCGAGCGCGTGAAGCAAATGTTCAATTCCAACATTTGCCGCTTTTTCTCGGCTCGATTCACGCTCGGCGCGACTCATCAAATCCATCAACCGAGGGCTCACGTACGCAACGCCGCCGTTCGCCTTTGGCATTTTTTTCATTTGTGCTTCAGCGAGCTGCATCACTTCATTCGGGTCGGCCCCGGCACGCCGAAACACTTCACAAACGCCGCGATCGCGCTCCAAAAGGCGCACGAGCAGATGCAGAGGCGTCACTTCAGAATGTTGCCGTTCATCGGCAATTTGTTGGGCTCCGGCAACCACCTGCTTGGCATCTGTGGTGTACCTGTCGAGGTGGATGGTGCCTTCTTTTTCGGCCATGGTGGGCGGCGAGGGTAGCATCACTTCTCGCCGCGGAAGTAGGTGGCAAATGCGGTTTGGGTGCCGATCCGTTTTGGCCTGAAATCAAGCGGGAATCCGCATGGTGGGGACTACGCACGCTGTGAAATTGCATTCCATTCGGCCCGCCGGCCAAACCTCGGCTATGGTTAACGCATGGCTGCGCGCAGCGTTGGTTCAGGCACTATTTCGTTTGGTTTGGTATCCATTCCCATCAAGCTTTACACGGCAACTTCGCCACAAAGCATTGGGTTTAATTTTATACACCCCAAGTGCGGCGGCCGCGTGAAGATGCAATACCATTGCCCCATTGATAATGAGGTGGTGGAGCGCAAAGACCTCATTAAGGGGTACGAAATTGCTAAAGACAAGTTCGTTACATTCACTGAAGATGAGCTTAAAGCGCTCGACGGTGAACGCAGCGATCGTCTCGATATCGTCGAGTTCGTTCCTGAAGGTTCGGTCGACTTTATCTATATCGAAAACACTGTGTTTCTCGGCCCCGGAAAAGGGGGTGATCGAGCATACGCATTGTTATCAGACGCAATGACGCGCACCGGTCGCGTTGCAATTGGCCGCTATGGGGCTCGCGGTAAAGAGCAGTTGGTAATGCTTCGGCCTTACAAAGGCGGCATTGTAATGCATCAGGTGTATTACGCCGATGAAGTTCGCTCCATGGACGATGTGGAGTATTCCACCAATGTGCCTTTTAAGCCGGTCGAGCAGGAGTTGGCCGATAAACTCATTGAACAGCTGTCCACCGACAAGTTCAGCGCCGACAAATACAGGGATGAATACCGTGAACGCGTTCGTGCCGCTGTTGAACAAAAGGCAGCCGGTATTGAAGTGACAGTTCCGGCAGAAC
Source organism: Polyangiaceae bacterium (assembly GCA_016712345.1). Lineage (GTDB taxonomy): Bacteria > Myxococcota_A > Polyangia > Polyangiales > Polyangiaceae > JADJRH01. The sequence continues at coordinate 2,513,938 of JADJRH010000001.1, read as the reverse complement.
AGCCGCAGGCTCAAATTATCGACTTGTTTGAGGCGCTCAAACGCAGCCTTCAAGAAAAAGGCAGTTTGCCGACGGCAACCGACATTGCCAATGACAGCCCCGAACCTGCGGCGGTAGAGTCCAATGCCGCAGTGACTGACATTGAGTCTGCAAAGCCTCTCAAAAAGGCCTCTACCCCTCGAAAAGCGCCAGCTCCACGCGAGAAAAAAGCCGCCGGCGGCGAAGGCTAACCTTCTTTTTCCCCACGCGACAAAACCCACGCACGCAATTCACAAGAGCGAGGGGCCGAGGGTCGCCCGATCTACCGGCGAAACGTCGCCGTTTCTTTCCAATATCGCCGCAGCAAAACCATCTCCGGTCGGTTTATGCGAAGCGCCTCAATCGTGTGCACTCCAACTCCAGTTTTGGGGATGAGCATTCCTCCATCATTGCTCCACTCAAAATGCTCTTCCCAATTGTCACGCCGAGGATGATAGAGCTGAGCTTCGGAGCGACCAGAAAGTAAGCGCGAGCCTTTATGTCGATTGCATGTTGGGCAGCTCAAGCAAAGATTGTCAAATGTCGTTTTTCCGCCCGCGGCAAATGGATGAATGTGATCGATCTCAAAAGTTACCCCCATCAAAACTTGTGGACTTCGGCAATAAGCGCAAAGCCCACCGCTGACGGCAACCACCTTGCGACGTAAAGCTGCGGAAATAACGGGCCGCTTCAAGCAGCTTTTGTGGAGTTGGCGCGGATAACGCTCAGGGTGTATTCTGCGCGGGCTTTTAGCAACGCTACTCGGTCACATTCCGCGAGTAAGTTATCAAGTTCCAGTACGCCGCCTGCGTTCAGTGAACCCTCTCGGTTCTTACGCAACAGGACTTTCAATCTCCGTTGGTGGCCATGCGAAACGACAGCTTCTGCGAGAACCCGAAGCTCCCCTTCTGTCATACCCAGCAACGGTTCAACCCCGGCCGGCGGCACTCCCCTGTCGCCGCAAAGCAACGCGCCGGCCAGCTCAGCCTGCGCCTTTGCCGGGAGCCGACGCACGGCGGCCAACAGATCTTTGGAACTGAACTCATTGAGCGGCGCCACGACGGTGAGGCTACCATACATTTTGCCCCGCCGGACCCGATTTTGCGGCATGATGGAAACATGCTTAAGCGACCGTTTGGTTCCGCATTTTTGGGTACGTTTCTTCTTCTCACTCTCAATGCCTGCGACGGCGACAACTCCACCGGCAACGGGGGTGGAGGGTCCGGCGGTACAGGCGCCTCCACTGCGGGCGCGGCCGGACATGGGGGCCAGGGAGGTTCGGGCGGAGGTCAGGGCGGTGCTGTAATCCCCACCGAACATCCGCGAATCTACCTCAACGACGCCAACAAAACGCGCCTCAGCGCTGCACTCTCGTCGTCTACCCAAGCGGCTTCGCGTTTTCGCGACATGGTAGACGGCCACATGATGAATGGTAATGTGTACGCATTCGAACCTTATTTTGCCGCTTTGCTCGGCGCTCTCACCGGGGACGCTGCGTATTGCACCTATGCGGTTGACGAGGTGGACGTGCACGTTGCTTCTGAAGAAGCGCTTATCAACATGGGTGAACGTGCCGAAGTGGCCTTTGACAGTTACCTCTACGTCGGCGACGTGATCGGCGACCTGTCGCTTGTATATGACTGGTGTTACGACACGCTCACGGCCGACCAAAAAACGAGGTGGGTGACCTACGCAAACCAAGCGGTGTGGAATGTGTGGAACCCCGACGACGCCGTGTGGGGAGGCGTTTCTTACCCATGGAGTGGATGGTCTATCGATAATCCATCCAATAACTACTATTACTCGTTTTTGCGCGCCACAATGCTCCTCGGCCTTGCTACTTCCGGTGAAAACGATCAGGCGCAAACCTGGGTTGACCGTTTTCGAAAAGACAAGATAGAAGGTCAACTCGTGCCGACATTTGAGTCTGACTTAAAAGGGGGCGGCTCACGTGAAGGCACCGGGTACGGCGTGGCGATGATGAGCTTGTTTCACCTGTATGACCTATGGGAGTCGAGCACGGGTGAGCGCATTTGGGATCTGACTGGTCATACCCGGGCGTCTCTACCCAACATCCTCCACTTCACTGTCCCCACCCTGGACAGAATTGCTCCCATCGGCGACCACGCCCGCGACAGTACCGCGGCCCTTTTTGACTACCATCGCATGTACGTGCTCGTTTTGGCCCATCTGCTCGGTAAAAACGATGCACTTTCAGACGTTGCCCAAACCTGGCTCGACAGTTGTTCGGTCCCAGAAATGGGTCAACCGTTTATGTATATTCACGACTTTTTATACTACGATGAAAGCCACGCCAAACGGCCCTTGTCAGATCTCCACCCCAGTTACTACGCCTCGGGCACCGGGAGCATTTTCTTTCGCAACAGCTGGGAAACGTCGGCCTCGTGGGGAGCCTTTATTGCCGGACCATTCACAGAAAGCCATGCGCACCGCGACCAAGGCTCGCTGCTTGTGTATCAAAACGAGTGGCTTGGGGACGATCAAAACATTTTCTCCCATTCAGGAATCTACCAAAACGAAGAGGCGCACAACCTTGTTCGCATAGAGGACGGCGGTACAACCGTTACTCAAATAAACGGCGGGTCTACCCTGGCAGCCCTTCACGATACTGCTGATTTCCTCTACATTCGGGCCAACATTACGCCAATCTATAATAACCATCCTGCCATCTCAGCGGTTGGGAGAGAAGTTCTTTTCCTCAAAGGCCCCGGTGCGCACATCGTCATGGACAGGGTAGATACCTCCCCATCGGCAGAAGCGGTCTGGCAACTCAACTCGCCCATAGCCGCGTCCAACGCCACATCTGGATGGAACATTGTCGGTGGTCAAAACACCCTTGCAGTGCGCACGCTCTACCCATCCAACCCGGGATCTCAGGTGCTTAACTGGATGTCACTCGACAGTGACATGGAAGGTGGGTTTCGACTGGATGTGACCCACCCCAACGCCAACGGGAAAGCGCGTTTCTTAATGGTGCTTGCTCCCGGAAACAATATCACGTCGACGGCACCGTCCGCGGCCGGAGGCACCATTGGTGGCACTGTCAATTTCGCCGACGGCACCGTGGCTGAAGTGGCTTTTTCGGCCGATTCTCCTGGTGGAACGCTTAAATTGACAACCGGCGGGTCGGTGGTGTTTGACGGTCAACTGCCATCCACAGTGAGCGATCTTCCCCTGTTTGACGTGGCACCATAAACTCAACGGCGCGGCGACACTCCGTGACCGGGCGAGTCTCCAATGGTGATGTGAGGCCCGCTCATTGTAAACCCACCTTCAAACGGATTTTCCGCAAAGAAAAGCGGCGTGTCCAAATCTACCTGTGCTACCCCTCCAAGCCCGCCCGCAAGCGCCGCCGATACACTCATTGCCAGTATCGACTCCACATTTCCACCCACCATGAGGCCCATTCCAGCCGCGCGCGCCACAGCCGCAATGTCGAGCGAGTTGACTATCCCCGACTTCATGATTTTTAGGTTGATCAAATGGGGTGGGCCCAGCCGCGCCGCATGAAGAGCATCGGCCGGAGTTGTCACATTTTCATCCACAGCAACGGCAATCACATTGGCCACTTCAAACAAAGCCTCCCAATCACCTTTATGGGTAGGTTGCTCAAAAAAGAGTGGTAAGATATTTACCTTTTCCAACTCCTTCACAAGCCAAATGGCATCGCGCGCAGAGAGGGAGGCGTTGGCGTCCAAAAACACCTTCCCTTTTGGAGCGGCGTCGCGAACGGCTTTTACCCGTTCAAGATCCTGAGAACGATCTCCCCCACCCACCTTTATTTTAAACGTTTGAAAACCTTGCTCGGCATACCGACTTGTAAAGGCATACGCGTCATCCACCGTGCCTGTCACAATGGTAATGTCCGATTCTAAATTTTTTTCAGACCCGCCGAAAACCGACCACATGCTCATTCGCTTTTGGCGGCAAAACGCATCAAACACGGCTGTTTCAAGAGCGCATTGAGCTGCTGCCGCGTGGGGGAAGAGCTGGGTGAGCCTCTTGGCAATGGGCCTCAGACCGGACGCTTCAAGCCCCACAAGCTTACCCGCCCCACGTTCGAGCGCATGGAGAGTGCTCGCCTGCGTTTCGCCATTGTAGGCAGGCAGCGGCGCCGCTTCCCCAAGCCCAACCGTTCCATCGGCCAGCTCCACTTTGACAAGAACATTTTCGGCTGAAGCTTGCACGCCGCCCGCAATTCCAAATGCGGTTTTGAGGGGCACATTCAGTGGTAGAAAAGAGACTTTATCAATAAGAGATTGAGAAACCATCACGCCCGGCTTCTTGGTAGAGAACAAGAGGAAACCCATCTCACCCTGTCTTTTGCCATTTGGCAATGATATACGCGGCTCGTGCGCCACTTCCTGTTCCCCGCCGCATTGGCGATTGGTGTGACGTTGACCGCCGGGTGTACACCATCGCCGGCTGCTCACGCGCCGTCGTCTCCCAACAAACTTCAGGCTCAGCCCCACCCAACGGCATCCGCGTCAACTGTCCCGTTGGCGAACATTCAAACCCCTTCCAACGTGTCCGCCTCCGTCGGCGCGATGCACGAGGCGGACGGGCCCCAACCTGACTTGGTGATTGGAAACCCGGCGTTTGAGGCGGTAGCCGACGCCGAAAGCATTGTGTACACATTCGAGTCGGCCATTTTGGTGGGCGATCGCTCTCCGCGGATCACGGTAGTCGATCCGACAAGCGGCACCACCCTTCGAGCATTGGTAAGCTCAGACCAAACCAAGACCGCTGGGTCGAATGATGAAGTTGATCAAATTACGCCGTTTTTAAATGGTTTTTTGTCTACTTCAAAAACGGGTCAACTCACTCTCCGCCGTTTCGGCACAAGCGGTATGAGTGTCGCCGATTCTACCGTGCTCAATATGGATGTGGGTGACGGGGGAGATCTTGTTGTCCATGCAATAAGCCCCACAGGAGATCAACTGTGGGCCGGCGGGCGCCCCAATGAAATATTGATTTGGGATACCAAGGCAAAAACATCGGTCAGCGCTTTCGATTCTAAAACACCCCAATCGGAAGTGCCCGCCGCCTTTAAATACCTTCCCAATGGAACGCAAGTGGTGGGCTATGGTTGGAATGACGGGCTCACGGTGTACAACTCGGCCACGGGCAAAGTGGTATACCGTTCGGACGAAGTATCCGGTCAGCTCGGCGTTTTTCACCAAGTGGCGATTGTTGAGTCCGGTTTTTTGGCCCTAAACGCCAAACATACCGACAAACCCACGTGCGTACTTCGCCTTTTCAAACTTGACTCGGCCGGCCGTCTCCTCGCATCGGTGACACTTCGACCGGGTAGAATCAACGCGTATCAACTGCTGCCGGACGGGAGCGGCGTTGCCGTTGCTCAGGGGAACAAGGTGCTTGTTTTCAACGCCAATGATGGGAAAGAGCGCTTGTCTGTCCAACCTTTTGTCGGGTCCGATTCTGACGTACGAAAATTGGTGATTTCGCCCAATGGGCGGCAGGCCTTGGTCACAGGGACACTCGGAGTGAACACGGTGGACCTTACCACCGGCGCACTTCATCACGCACCCACTCCCAATCCGCTTTTAGCGGTGCAATCTGTCGCTTTTGGACCTGACGGTTTGCTTGCATACAGCGACGGAAAAAAACTTGTTGTCACTTCACTTTCCAAAAAGTCTACCCTGTTTCAATGGGGGATTAACGCCAGCCGAAAAATTGTTTTTTCGGCCGATGGAAAGTCTCTCATTGGTTTGGGTGAGACACTTTTTAGAGCCGACCTCACCACAGGAAAGATCATTTGGGAAGTGGGTGGAAAACCGTCGTACACATTTACCAACACGTTTGTTATAACGCCCGATTTGTCCAAAGTGGTACACGGAGGGTATGACCGAACGCTTCATGTTCTTGACGGAAAAACAGGCCGCACCCAACACAACTGGGAAACCAAGTGCAACGAGATCTACCATTTGTTGCTAAAGGGCAACGCCGTTGGGTGCAGAAATGACAAAGAACTTGTTTTCCACGATCTGACTAGCGGTGCCCGCGTTGCCACGCTCCCGCTCCAAAACCTTCAGGTTGAAACATCCAACCAAACGCTCGGCGTTGGGTACCTGTACCAAAACAAAACCGCGCTCCTTTTTGACTTAGCAACGGGTAAAAAAAAGGCTGACCTTCCAATGGGTGAGAAGTTTGCGGTGGAGCCGGGTGGAAGTTGGGTGGCTGGGTATCACTTCTATACTGGAAAGATCACGCTCACAGATCTCACCACCGGCAAAGAGCACTCCATCCTGCGGCCGGGCTCCTTCGTTCGAGCGCTCGCCGCAAGTCCAAATGGCGATCAACTGGCGGTAGCGCGCAACGGCTTTGTTGAAGTGTGGAACGTGCGGCAGCTCTTGCGAGGTGCACCGTGAAGAGCCAAACCCTTTGGTTTCTCGCGTTTCTCGCCGGATGTGGCGCCGCCGGTGAAAACGCGGAGGTCAGTCAACCTACCCATGGAGACAAAGGCGGGGCCACTTCGTCGATACCCGTCGCCGTCCCCGGACCGCAAGCCGTGAAATTGGATGTTGCGACGGCGGGTCTACCCGCGTTTCTCAGCTCCAGCGCTGTGTATGTTCCAGCGTTTGGCAATAGCCCCTCTACCGAACCTGACACGTACGGAACACCGGCTCCGCTGGGTGTTCATCGGCATGCCGCTTTGTCTTCAGATGCAACGTTTGCGATTGTGGCAAGCTATTCTAAGATTGGTAGAATTAATCCAACCACTGGAAAGTTGGTTTGGGAAAAAGAGCAGGATGAAGTTCGAGCGTTGGCCGTTTCACCCGACGGAGCCTCGTTTATACTCGTTACAGACAAAGACCTTTTGTTGTGCAAGTCTGCCGATGGATCCATTGTTCGGACGTTGGCATCCGATGCTCACTTGAGTATAGAAAACGTAGCGATCAGCACCGACGGCAAACGAGTTGCGTATGCTGAAAGCAACATGGGAAGTGTTGTTGTTCTCGACGTTGCTTCGGGGCGCAAACTCCAAACGGTTGGCTCCTTCGGGTTTGCGGCAACGGTTGTTTTCTCCCCATCGGGAAATCGCGTTTGTGCAGCTTCGAGTGGAAAGCTCCGCCTTTGGGATGTCTCCTCGGGTTATACCCTCTTTACCGATGAAACGTCAGGCGCCCGCGGATGCGCTTTTTTGCAAGGTTCTGACTCATTAATTGCTTCCGGTGAAGCGCATGGAACCATTGTGCTTCGCGACATTGAGGCGGGTAGTCAGTCCCGTCTGACACTGCCGGGCGCATGGGATGTTCACGATGTTGAGTCGGTGGGGAAATCGCCGCTTTTGGTCGTCAACCACAGGGGGCCCTACCTTTCTGTTTTGGACACCTCCAAAAAGGTCGAAATGGCTCGGTTGGAGGGTAACTTTACAGAACAGGCCATTTCAGCCGACGGGACGAAGCTGCTGGGGTTTGGCGGTCAAAACAGCGTGCTTTACCACCTACCCAGTTTGACATCCGTGGTATCCGCGGCCGGCCATTTGGGGGATGTGCAAGCCGTTGCCCTCTCCGGTGACCGATTGATCACGGGTAGTAGAGATGGCACAACGGTTATCTGGAACCTCACCACGCGCACACCTTTGGCGCGTTTATTCGGCTTCGTTGATTCTGTCACAAGCGTTTCAGGTTCACCTCATGGTCATGTTGCGTTTGGAGGCAATTGGGGAGATGCCTACGTGGTTGACCCCGATTTAAAAACGGTTCGCGCTCATTATACCGTTGGAGAAAACGCGGCGCGTGTTGCTTTTTCACCCGATGGTAAATACCTCATGATTTCACCCTCGGGCAGAGACGGGCGTTATTCAAACGAAGCGCTGCTCATCAACACAGCGACATGGGAGGTGCAACACCGTTATCCAGAAGTGGACTGGGACACAGCTTCGTTTTACCCAAGTCGTGACGTTGTGGCAATGGGGCCCGATCCTGTGCAGCTCATTCATCTACCCACCGGAACGCTGCTTCGCGGCTCAAAGCGTTATGTCGGCGAGGGTGGAATGCGGATTGGAATTTATCAAAATTGGTTGCTCGGATTGGACGGTTTTGGGCAACCGCGGGCGTGGGTTTTTGGCGCGGACCCAAAACGAATTGACACCGTGGGTTGGCCGTCTTCTTTCAGCCCAACGGGTGGAACGTTTCTCACCGATCGGGGTGACCACATTGCCGTCCGATCGCTGTCGAGCGGCGCACAGGTCGCAAAGATATCCGGGTTTCTCACTCCAAAGGTGCCTTTTTGGGCGCGTGACGACAAATTCGACAAAGTGTTGGATATCCAATTTTCAGCCGACGGTTCCAAAGTGGGCGTGGGTTATTCAAGCGGCGTCGCCAGGATGTTCGCCGCGCCGCGACCGGCATCAACAACGGGAGAATTGTTTGGCACGAAGGTAGTCGATCTGAAAGGGTTGGCCGATCTGAGTACGATTGATCCGGAGGTGTTTTTAGAAAACAGCGTTATCAAAATTGACGTCGCCGAGCGGCACATTCGACTGGATCCATACACTCGCATGACAGTGTCCGCCGACGGCGCGCAGGCGGCCGTGGTAGGGCAAGGCTTTGAACAAAAGGCCCAAATTCTTGATACTTTAAATGGCAGCATTAAACGCACTTCTGTCGTTTCGTCCAACATTGAATCGGTGCGTTTTCATGCGTCTGGAAGGTTATTGATTATCGCCGAACCGTCTTCCCGCGATCACGCAGAGGCGATTATAATCGGCGCAACTCAGAAACAAGACTCTACCGTTGCTTTGCCAGACCCATGCAAATTTGGAGCGCTTGCGCCCAAAGACGACATTTTGTGCCTGGGGAGCAACAAGCGTTTGTATAGAAAAGGGTCGAAAGTCGGGGCCGACCTTCCATATAGGTATAGTCAGGTGTTTGCCGCCTCGGCAGACGGCGGGTTGGCAGCGTACGGCACAGAAAATGGTGCAAAGTTGCTGCTGGTCGACTCTTTCGGAATTCGAGAAGGGAAGGCGTTGTCAGGGCTCTTGGGTACACCTTCTCAACTTGCGTTTTCTCCTGACAAAAAGTGGCTCGCTGCGTCGGGTGAGGGAGGGGGTGTGATCTTGAATATTGAAAAGGGTGCGGTTGCCCATATTTTTGAGGGCCAGGATAAAGTCACGGCGTTGGCCTTTTCACCTGACAATACTCTGCTTGCCACTGCTTCGAAAGACCGAACGATCCGCGTCTGGAACGTGACAACGGGCCAGTTGAAATGGGTTGTTCATTCTAAGTGGAGTGTTGAAGACGGGGTTGGATTTGCAAAAGATAGCAACACCGTGTTGACGCTTGGCAACGGTCACCTGGCGTTTTGGAAACTCTAACAGTCCAAGACTGTATCTTTTCGACGAGCGCGATCTACCCAGCCGCGTGGTTTAAGGTTCGTCGAAACAGAGCCCTTCCACCGGATAACTTTTGCCGCCAATCACGGCTTCATTCCCGGCAATTTGGTTGCCATGAACGCGCTCAATTGTTCCAGCGGGCGGTTTTCCCGAGTCGCCCGCTTTTACTTTTTTACCGGTGAAGTCGTTTGCTGTCATAGCGGGTAGATCGTCCACGGTGTCGCGCTCTTCAATTGACTTTCTACCCTTGGGTGGAGTTTGACCAAACCCTAAGAGCCATTTCCCGTCTACCCGAGGGTACACATGGGCGATGCAGTTGCCGTTGTCGGTAGAAATGACCCCGTAGCGGTATGTCAGGTCCACCGGACCTTCTACCTTGGAGAGAACGATCACCGCAACGAAGAGCAAAACGACTGTAAAAATAGGGGCTCCAATGGCGGAAGCGACGAGCGCAAACGTGGCTTGATTGGCAACCGATCGCGCCGCGGTTGCCTGAAGGCGCACCTGTTCTTGAAAGTTGGAAGTGACCGCCCCGCGACGCTCAGCCGCGACTTTGACAACGTCGGATGAAACAACATTGTCTGCCTGACAAAATCCGCACCTGACAACCGCCGATGTTGCCGGCGATAACGAGGCTCCGCAAACGTGACAGGCAAACGGCGCTCCGGGAGATACCGGCGGGAGCGCGGCGCAGGCTGCGGCCAACGCGGTGTACCTCTTCTTGACCCATTGGCCGCCCGCAATGACTGTAGTGATGTAGAGAGCAAGGGGAGTGAGTGAAACCGCCGCTCCCCAAAAGCTTATTTGTTTACCGCCGAAGGCCATGACAGACCCAACGGCTCCACATGCCAAAAGAGGTATACCCACCGCCAAAGACGCGAGCCAATAGCCACTTGTAATGCCCTTGGAAGATGAAAGCGTACGGCGTTGTTGGTCGGTTAACTGGCGCTCTTTTTCGTTGAGCGTTTTTAATACCCCCGAGGCAACATGGAGTGCTTGAGCAACCTCGGCCGAGGCGGGCCCACTGAAGCCGCACGCTGCGCAGTCCAACCTGTCGGGCGTTTGGAGCGACAGCGCAGCGGGCCGGCCACATTGTGTACATGCGGTGGAAAACATCTCCACCATCTTCGCTCAAGAAGCGCTCGCGGTGGAGCGTGTTTTGTGCGTCGCTTTGAGTTTGCGCGGGTCTTTCGCCGAAAAGAACGCGGTGTGGGGTGTAGTCTGGTACGCTGCCCTCGGGATGATCTCGCAGGGTCCGGTGTCACGTTCGGTAGCCGTTGTGCGTCGCGAGCAAGAGCGGGCGCTCCGCGTCCTGCGAATGGTGTGTACATCGGGCGCGCTTGTGCACACGGCTATGGGAGTTTCGTTCCTCTTGATGGGGGTAAGATGGCTGGCTGCGTTTAACATCTTCAGTGTGGTTGTGTTTATTGTCAGCTTTATACTCGTGGGGCGCGGGGGCGTTGTACTGCCGAGCGCCCTGGTATTGGCAGAAGTGGTATTGCATCAATCGCTGGCAGTCACGGCCACGGGGTGGGGTTATGGCTTTCAGTATTGGCTCATTCCCGCAGCGGCGACCGCGTTTGTCACGCCTGGAACAAGGCTCCGCCAAGGGTTGATAGCAATGCTGATTGCATTAACCACCTACGCTGTGCTGTTCGCATTTTATAGTCAAACAGGTCAACTTGTAAAACCCGGCGCCATTGGGTGGACGTTGATTATTATCAATCACGTCGGCGCGGCTCTACTCACCTGCCTGATTGTGTACATGTTGGCGCGAGTATCCAACGATGTGGAAGGGCGGTTGGAAGTGGAGCACCGGCGCAGTGAAAACCTGCTCCATGCAATCTTACCCATGAGCATTGCCGAACGCCTGAAGGACGGGCGCACCACATCGGAAGGGGTAGACCCGGCCACTGTGCTTTTTGCCGACTTGGTGGGGTTTACCCATTGGGCAGAACGCACCTCACCCGAGGTATTGGTTAAGAAACTCGACACAATTTTTGGTGCGTTTGATGAAATGGCCGAGCGTTTGGGGCTCGAAAAAATCAAGACTATCGGCGACGCGTACATGGTGGCGGGCGGGCTTCCCGGAACGCGTTCTGACCATGTGATTGCGACCGCTCAACTGGCGCTTGAGATGTTGACCTACCTGGAGAAACACGGCAACGGGTTGACCATGCGCATCGGCATTCATACAGGGCCGGTGGTGGCAGGTGTGATCGGAAAACGAAAGTTCGCGTTTGACCTGTGGGGAGATACGGTCAACACGGCCGCTCGCATGGAGTCGCACAGTGAACCCAACAAAGTGCACGTGAGTGAAACGGTGGCGGCGGCCCTGGGGGAAGGGTTTGTACTGGAAGAGCGAGGGATGGTGGATGTGAAGGGGAAGGGATTGATGAAGACGTATTGGCTGGTGGGTAAACGGGGGTAGGCCTATTTCTTAGAATCAGGCGGATCCTCCCCCAATTCTTTGAGGGCGTCACGAATGAACTGGTGGTAGGTTTTTGAATTTTCGTCTGTCAAAACCTCCGAAAGCAGCTTGGGCAGCTTCTGCTGTTTCAAAGCGATTCTGAGCAGATCTCGCCACGCGAGTTCAATGGCTCCGCCATGGGTTGTCCATTGACTCAGGTTGACCCCCGCGTTTTGTGCAACCGCTTCTGCCTGAGCCACGGCGGGGTAGGCGCCAACGAGGTAGTCTAGAATCTTTTTCGCAGCCGGCCGATGGAAAGGATAGTCGAGTTCTTCGTACAAGGTTCGCGATTCATCAAGGGAAGGTGGGGCGTTTGCTTCGGTTGGTAGTAAAATTTGAAGGGCACTCGTGTCTGGATCCCAACCGATGGCGATATCAAATGTGGCGGCGAGTTCACCCCAGTTAAGGTGCTTCAGGTAAAACTGGAGAAGCGGATCTTCTGTGACGAATGCTCCGTTTTCGAATTGAAGCACTTCTCTTGGGTCAAAGTCGTCGGCTTTTCGCTCGGCGTTGTAGTCTAACTTTTCCCAAAACGCTGAGCCGTCCGCCAATTCTGGAAATTGCTTGCGAAGAGCTACCGCCGGTACTTTCCCGTTGCCGGCCTGATTGACCATCCAAAGCAATGCAAGGGCGGCGCAGCGTTGAAGATGATCGGGGCCCAGGGAGATGAATTGGTGAACGGAGTTTGCGAAGAGACCACCCAACGAGGCATGCACCGCGCTCGTCACATCGGAAACAGGGTTTGTAATTTCACACGGGGCACTCGGAACCACGTCGGTGGTGTCCAACGCACTTTCAAAACAGAATGTGTGCGCCAATTGAAAGCTCCCCGCGCAATTCACCTCAATTTCAGACCTATTTGCAAATCGAAGCTGCGCCACCTGTTCGCCTGCTTCAATGAGTTCTCTGATTTTTTCGTTGGGTTGGCTGCCCATGCGAATTTCATCGAGTCTACCCATCAAGTCACGTTGAGTGGCAGCGAGCCTTCGAGCCGTTCCTGGAAGACCCACCACAATAAGCTTGCCTTTGGGGGTGCGATTGTCAGCTTCGACGCGGAGCTTTTTCGCCAGTTGGACAAAGGTCTCTCGTGGGAGAGCATGAGCGTTATCAATCACGATCCGCTTGAAATTTCCCCACCGGAAAGCACCTGACCAATCTGACTTCCTTGCGTGTACGAATCAAGCCACTCGTTGGGATACTTGGTCAGGCAACTTTCAAGGACGGTGGTTTTACCAATTTTGCTGGGCCCTTCTACCACCAATCCTCGACCGAGGGTCAGAAGGTAAGACCGAATTCGCTTCGCCTGCGCCGGCTCAATGTAGAGCAGCTTTGGAAAGCCGTTGCGTACGAAAATTTCAGACAAGGGTGTGCCGGGCTTCGCGGGTTCGAATGGAGACGCCTGAATGGGTGAGGAAGGTGCGGTCGGGGTGCCGGTATGGGACTGGGTAGATGTTTGACTGGGTGCTGACTGGGGTGCCGAAGGGCCTTTTGTTCGAACAAGATCCTCGGCCATCGCGGCAATCTCAACGGCAATGGCGGTGAGTGCCGAGTCCAAATCAGAATGGCTGGTGAGGGCTTTGGGACCTCTCGGCAGAAGTGTGGCCCCCTTTAGATTTGTGGATTCCCACGCGCAAGGCCGCGCCAAAATGGGAATGACTCGCAGGCCCTTGTCACGTTTGGCGAGGGCATAGTCTTGCTCTGTTTGAGCAATTGGGTCGGCCAAATAGTTAGCCGTCAGAATGAGGATCACCAGGTCCGCTGATTGAAGTTCTTTTTCGGCGTCGGTGGTGGGTTGACCCGCGCGAAGGTCAGGTCGACTCCAAAATCGAATGCCCTGCCTTTTGGCGGCGGGCGCGAGGTGTACCCGCAGGCGGCGGGCAACATCGATGTCTTGGGTCACCTGTGCGAGTGAGATGTACGCCCGAACATTGGGTGGAGCTTCCGTGGAAGCGGTACTCGGGGCGGAAGACGCCGACGGGAGATCGTCGCGTTGCGTTGCCGGATCGACCATGCGCAGCACCGTTTTAAAAAGCGCTTGCTCGGGTCTACCCGCTGACAGATCCACCGCTTCAGTCAACCAGGCCCGCATCGGGTCCACGTCGTTTTCAAGTTTACCTACCGTGTTGACGTCATGGAGGTCTTGGAGCAGTTGGGCTGAACGAGATCCCACATTGGGAATAGAAGCAACGTAGCGCTTGTCGAGCCCTCGAAGGAGGGAGTCGCGGTCAAGTCCGGCGCTGATGGCGGCTGCGTGGAGTCTGGAGATGGTTTCGCGATCGAGGGGCATGGGTAGATCCTTGGGGCTTAGGATTATTTCGCCGGGAGTTGAACGCCGAGTTTGGTGAGGGCGGCGATCACTTCGCGAATGCGTACGCCTTGATTTCGGACGCCGCGGGTGGCTTTGGGATCATCGGACTCTACCCATTGGTGGTGAAGCGCAATCACTTCCCAGTCTTTGTTCATGACAGGCGAGCCGGAGGAACCGCCGCGCGTATCGGTCAGGTATTGAAGATATTTGGGGCCGGTGTCGCGAATTTCATTGTGGTAGAGCGCCACTTGTTTTTCTTTTCCAGCGGGGTGTTGAATAATGAATGCCGGATCTCCCACGCGAACGGTTTCGCACGCGCCCCATTTTAGAATGGGTAGATTGTGAAGAGGCTTTTCAAGCTGAATCACCGCGCAGTCAAACTCTTTGCTCCCCACAATTGTGGAAGTTATCCCTTCCACATCATGCGACTGTTTGCCGTGTTCGTAGTTGAAGGTTGCTGTCACATGACCGGCTTTGGCGCCTTCGCCATCATCGGACCAAAGAACGTGCTGGTTGGTAAGAATCAGGTCGGCGGCAATTAGAAATCCGGTGCCGCTCCACGATGCCGTTTTGTGGTCATTATAGGCAGTTAGCAGGCAGACACTTTCGGCGGCGTTAAGGCCTTTTTGCAAGAAGTTGACGGGGAGAAGGGTGCTTGTCTCTCCTGTAAGAGCCTCGCTCCCACCCTTCCATGCGGTGGCCGGGGCGGGTTTGAGCGACACGGCGAAGTGCGGTTTGGAAGAACGGAGGTCTTTGACGAACTCGGTCAGGTGAGGCAACCTCGAAAACACCTCGTCAAAAAGGGGATCAACCTTCATTTGTTGGTGAGCGCTTTTGAGCGCGTCGCGCCAAATGAGTGCCGGCCCTTGTTGATAACCGATGGCCCCACCGTTGATACCGGCGTCCGAGACAATTGCTTGAATAGGCGCGGGCAGGTAGATGTTCTCCGCCAGGAGGGAGATCAGCGCCTTTAGTGCTGGGTTGGTAAAGTCGATTTTGAGTCCAGAAAAAGGATCTGCCACGTTGTCCTCCGCCGTCTTAACCTTACAAAGGGTCGGTCGGGCCGGGAGCAAATGTCGATCCAACGCGCGTGAACGTGAGCGCGGAACGTAGAACGCGGCCGAAAAAGGCTTAGAGATCATGCGATTTGAGGCGAATCAGCCCGGGCAGGTAGAGCCTCGCAACGGGGTTGAAAACGCAACCCGCGTTGTTCGCAACGCGGCGGTCGACGCGTCGAATGGAGCACGGTGGGCGTTTCGATCAACCAGCGGCGTTCCAATGCGCCGGCCAACTGTCGTTCAAGTAAGGGTGATGCGACGGTAAGAAAATCTGGAAAACTCTACCATTTGGTAATGGCGACTAAACGGTCAACGGCGCGCTCAAGGGTAGATGGGTCGCGACCTACCCATCGAACCAAGCCGTTTCGGTCAATGACAAAGGTGGTTGGAATTTTTGATACTGCAAATGCTCCCTGAAGGCGGGAGTGAGGATCGAGTATAATGGGGAATGTGGTTTGAACCTCCATGACGGTGCCCATAGCCGCGTGACTATCTTCATCAACGCTGATACCAACGACAAGAACGCCGCGGTCGCGGTATTTGCGATAAAGATGTTCGAGATGGGGCATGGCGACAACGCACGCTTCACACCATGAAGCCCAAAAGTCGACCACTGTAACGAGGGTTGTGTCGGGCGATCCGGGGACGTTAATTATCTCCGAGGTGAGGGCGTTTTTGGCTCGAAAGTCGGGCGCAACATCACCGGCCAAAGGGTGCCTGAGGGACACCGGCATTTGACCGGTGCTGCCGCCGCAAGCCGAGGAAGATAGTCCACCCGCCATGGCCGAAAGGGTGAGGGTGGGTGGCAAAAGAACGAAGCGGCGCCTCGTGAGCATGGCGGGAGCCTACCAGATTTTTTATAAAACGGTCAGCCGGGCGGGTTTTCGCCAAGCCGTTAGCGATAGTCAGCGTTGAATTCCCAGCTCTCGCATGCGACGCCATAAGGTGACGCGGCTCATCCCAAGCAGTTGAGCGGCTCGCTCTCGGCTTCCGCCGGTGCGTTCAAGCGCTCTAAGAATACGGGCTGTATCTGGATCGAGATCGCCGGGCGGCGATGCCGTTGTTGGGGTGTTTAACACCACTGTTTCAGCGGGAGTTTCAAACAATTCTGGGGGAAGATCGGAGTGCAATAAAATGGGGCCGTCACCAATAGCGTACGCGTATTGGAGAACATTTTTTAATTCACGAACATTGCCGGGAAAGTCATAACGAAGAAGCACTTCAAGCGCCGCGGGGGAGACATGTTCAATGCGGCGGCGGCGGGTGGCATTAAACTCTTCAATGAGCTTGTCGCATAAGAGTCGAATGTCGCCGGGTCGTTCACGAAGAGGGGGCAGGAAAATGGGGATGACGCGCAATCGATACATGAGATCCGCGCGAAATCGGCCTGCTTCTACTTCTTTTCGAAGCGCGCGATGGGTGGCGGAAACAAAGCGTACATCGACCGGAATGGGGTCGCGCGCGCCGACGGGGATGACCGTGCGCGTTTCAATGACGCGGAGCAGCTTTGCCTGAAGTGGCAGCGGCATTTCGGCCACTTCATCGAGAAACAATGTTCCCTTGTGGGCTTTTTGAACGAGGCCGAGAGTGTCTTTGACGGCGCCTGTAAACGAGCCGCGCGCGTGGCCAAACAGTTCACTCTCAAGGAGTGTTTCAGGCAGGGCTGCGCAGTTGATGGCGACAAACGGGCCTTGATGCCTGGGCGAAAGTTCGTGCAATGCGCGCGCAACCAGTTCTTTGCCCGCACCGGTTTCACCTCGCACAAGCACTGTGACATCGTCTTCGGCGACGCGTTCAACAATGCGAAACATGCGTTTCATACCGGCGTCTTGTGTCCACATGCCGTGAAACAGAACGGGGCCTTCTTCGTCGGCGATGCCGGCGTCGGAGAGAAGCAGCAAAAACCCGCTTCGATGATCGGCCGTTCCGAGCGGAAGGGAACGCACGGTGATGCGGCGATCGGGCCCAACGGCGCGCGGCACATCAATGGTTGCGAGAACGGGTTTGCCGGCCACCAGGGCTTCAGCAACGGGCCGTTTGGGGGCAGTTCCGCACAAGACTTTGGGTGCGAGTTCTCCCGGCGGCACATCAAAACCGAGGAGGGCACGAACGTGCGGCGACGCAACAACGATGCGCAGATCGGCGTCGAGCAGGATGGAAGCGCCTGCCACTTCGGCAAGCGCGTCACCTGTGAGAGCGAGGGATGGGTCGAGTTTTTCGGGCTTCACGCCTTTTTCCTGAGGAAGCGACGTTCGGCAAACACCCCGAGTGCCATGGCCGCCATGAACACGAGAGCGTAGACCGAGCCCGAGGCGGCGTCGACGATGCCGGGTCCGGGGCACACTCCGCCGAGGCCCCAGCCGATGCCGAATAAAGCGGCTCCGGTGATGAGGCGCCAGTCGAGATCGGTGCGTTTGGGGATTTGAAACGTTTCGGCAAAAATGGGCCGGCGTGTTTTGGAGATTTTTCGAAACAGGATGAAGTGTACACCTACGGCACCGGCCATCACGAGCATGAGGCTCGGATCCCAATTGCCTGTGATGTCGAGAAAGCCCTGCACTTTGGCCGGACTTGTCATTTGAGAAACCACGAGGCCGGCGCCGAACAAGAGACCCGACAAGAGCGCTAGGAGCTGTTTCACGAGGCACCTCCACCGAACATGCGCACCGCTGCCACGGTGAGCATGCCCGTCGCAATAAAGGTCAGTGTTGCAATGATGGACCGGCGTGACATTCGGCTGACGCCGCAAACGCCGTGACCACTGGTGCAGCCGTTTCCAAGTTGTGTACCCACGCCGACAATGAGGCCGGCGACGGCTGCAACGATGAGGCTGCGATCACCGGCGGCAACGGCTGAAGGGTACACAACGCGGGCAACGAGACCGGCGATGACCAAGCCGGCGAGAAAGGTGAGACGAAGCCCTTTGTCGTCGGCGCTTGAATCAAAAAGGCCGCCGAAAACCCCGCTGATTCCAGCAATGCGTCCGTACGCAAGCAGGAACAGCGAAACGGCCAGACCGATCAAGGCGCCACCGGCAAGAGCGGAGATAGGAGTGAACTGCGACATGTGCTTAGGCCTTGGAAGAAGCGGTTTGAGGGAGGTTGGTTGAAACGGTTGTTGAACCTTCGCTTGAAGCGACCAAGCGCGCGGCGCGGCGACGCGAGACGATCGAGATGGCAATCACCAGCACGGCGCCGATTGCGCCCGCGATTGGATGCGCTTCACGACCGAGAATCAGGGTGCCGAGGATGAGGACGAGCCATGCAAATCCGCTGCGAAGAGCGGCTGCGGAGAGGCGGCGTCCAAGTCGAACACCCACCTGCGCGCCGATGATCGACGCGACGGTGACGATGAGCGCCAACTTGGTGTCGAGTTTTGCGTGCGCAATCTGTCCCGCGAAGCCTGCGGCAGATTGAAGCGCGATCACGAAGAGCGACGTGCCGACGGCGTCGCGTATGGATACGCCGGCCACGAGGACGAGAGCGGGCACAATGAGAAAGCCGCCGCCGGCTCCGACAAGGCCGGAAACAATGCCGATTGCGAGACCCACGGCGAGAGCGAACGGCGCACCGAGGGGACGGGCTTCGGATGTGTTGTCGGCGGCGCGCCTGCGCATCATCGCAAACGCAGCGCCGAGCATGAGGGCGCCGAAGGCCGCGAGAAGGACAGTGCCGGGGAGAAAGTGAGCGATTTTTCCGCCTCCGAATGCGCCGACAACAGCGCCGGCTGCGATGAGAGCACCCGCGCGAAAACGAACGTTTCCTGCGCGCGCAGCGGGGATCATGGCGGCGAAGCTCGTTGCTCCAACAACCACAAGCGACGTGGGGATCGCCGATGATGCGGGTACACCCAAAAGGTACACAAGCATCGGCACGGTGAGGATGGAGCCGCCGCCGCCGAGCAATCCAAGGAGCGCTCCGATCAGAAGAGCGAGCGCTGCTGCGAGGTACAACATGCCACTGCCCATCGCACGCGACGTGCCACGCTCGCGGCGCGGTCGATCACGCGTAATTGAGCGAACACGCATTCACGGAGAAACGTTGAGTGACCGAACGTTTCACGACATGAAACAAACAGGGTTTAGTGCTTCGCCTTCGAATAAGGGCGTTAAAATGCGGGTGGTTCGCTCCGCTGAAACACATCGAACACGTGTTTCACATGATTCAGCACGTTTCGAAAGACATTCGATGGTGCTTGAGATCAGCCAAATAGAAGGACTAGGAACGAAAATGTAACTGGCACACGCATTGCGAAGAGGTCACATCATCGAAACGTTGTTGAAACACCCGCCCCTCGGCCCGGATGTGATGGAGTTTCCCATGAGGATCAAAGAGTTTTATCACCCCGCAACGTTCACCCTCACGTACGTGGTGTTCGACGAAAACACGCGGGATGCGGTCGTGATCGATCCCGTGCTCGACTACAACCCGCTCGGTTCGCAAACTTCCACGGAGTCGGTGGAACTGGTGGCTGCGTTTATCGAAGCCGAGAAACTCAAGCTTCACTACACGCTCGAAACGCACGCGCATGCGGATCACTTGTCGGCGTCGCAGTACCTAAAACATCGGTTCGGAGCAAAGATCGGCATTGGTGTACACATTACCGATGTTCAAAAGGTGTTCAAAGACTTGCTCGATTTGCCGGCCGATTTCTCCACCGAGGGCACGCAGTTCGACAAGCTTCTGGCGGACAACGAAGTGTTGCGCGCCGGTTCACTGGAGTTGAAGGTTCTTCCGACGCCGGGTCACACGCCCGCATGCGTGAGCTACCTCATGAACGATGCAGTGTTCACGGGTGACGCTCTGTTTATTGAAGATTACGGAACAGGTCGGTGTGACTTTCCCAAGGGCAGCGCGGACGCGCTCTACACTTCGGTGCACGAGACTTTGTACAACCTGCCCGATGCAACGCGGGTGTTCGTGGGCCACGACTACCAGCCAAACGGACGCGCTTTGCGAGCCGAAACAACCATCGGCGCATCGAAGCGGCGAAACATTCAGCTCAAGGCCGAAACGAATCGCGATGAGTTTGTGAAAATGCGCACCGAGCGCGACGCCAAGCTCGAAGCTCCGCGGCTTCTTTTTCAGAGTGTGCAGGTCAACGTCGACGCCGGCCGGCTTCCGGGTGTACACAAAAATGGTCGGCGTTATCTGAACATGCCGCTGAACCTTTTTAAGCCGACGGACGAAGTGGGTTCAATCACCCGCAAGTAACAAAACGCGTACACCGGCAAGCTTCCAACCTAGGTGTACACATTTGCGAATCACGATCGCGATCCAAAAATGGCAGTGCCGACGCGAACGATCGTGGCCCCTTCTTCAATCGCAATTTCAAAGTCGTGCGACATGCCCATGCTGAGATCGGGCAGGTTGCCAATCTTGTCCCGCAGATCTCGAAGCGCGGCGAAATAGCCTCTTGTCCGATCCCGATCGTCGGTGTCGGGTGGAATGGTCATGAGGCCGCGCAGCGAGAGGTTTTTGCACGCGCGCACATGATCGGCGAGGCGCTCGGCATCATCGGGTGTACACCCGGCTTTGGACAATTCACCCCCGACGTTCACTTCAATGAGTACGGGCACGACCCGGCCCAGCGCTTCGGCTCGTTTTTGAATTTCGTCGGCGAGCGTTTCACGGTCGACCGTATGGATGAGCGCGGCGATGGGGAGAACCTGTTTCACCTTATTTCGTTGGAGCGGGCCGATGAGGTGAAGTCGGAGGTCGGGCAAATCTGCCAGCGCGGCGGCTTTTGCGACCATTTCTTGGACATAGTTTTCGCCGAAATCGCGCTGGCCCGCGGCGTACGCTTCGCGAATTGCAGCTTCACTTTTGGTTTTTGAAACCGCAAGAAGTTGAACGCTGGAAATGGGTCGCAGGGTCCGTTCGCACGCGGCGGCGATCTGGGTTCGGACCTTTGCTATCCGCAAGGCGATCGTCAGTTGTCCTTCGTCCACGGGCGCACAATACCCTGTCAAACGCGGACGCGGCAAAACCGGCGGGTAGAAATGCGTACACATGATGGCGCCGGTACAAGCCGGCGGCGTGATGGGGGGATAGGGCGACAGAGCTGCGCACGGCGCGCACGGGCGGCGCGACACGCCGCAACGTCGATTGAAACACCTGTTTCACGACCTTTAACAGTGCGCAAACGGCCGCGGATCGCAGCCCATGAACGTCGGGTGTTTCAGCGATGTTAAACACGATCTGAAACGGCGCCGGTTTTGCACCCTCGGAAGGCATGAGTCAGGTGATGAGTGAATTCTCGATCAAGATCGAGCAGGTCGACGGATTCGACTTCAAGGTTCAGTTCGATAAAGAGCAGTACAAAGATCTGCACCTCGATGAGCCTTATCCGCTTGGGAAAGACTCGGCACCCAATGCGGCTCGGGTATTGGCCGCCGCCATTGGCAATTGTTTATCGGCAAGCCTTGTTTTTTGCCTTCAACGTTCGGGCGTGAAAACGCAGGGAATGACCAGCGAAGTAAAGGTTCAGATCGTCCGCAACGAAAACAAGCGGCTGCGCATTGGCAAAGTGGATGTGACCCTGCATCCGAAGGTCGCGAAAGATGCCGAAGCGATGGTGAAGTGCCTGCCAATGTTTGAAGACTTTTGCACAGTCACAGCAAGTATTCGGCAAGGCATTGAAGTGGATGTTCACGTGACGCCGGAAAACACCGCCGCGTAGTGCACCGCCGGGCATTGAGCCGCCGGCTTGAACTTGGTTTTGGGGAGAATTGAGGTCTGTTCCAATGAAAAACATCGTCATTGTCGGCGCCGGAACCGCCGGAACCATGATGGCCAACAAGCTTGTGCGCGCTCTCAATGAAAAGGAGTGGCGCATTACGGTGGTCGATCGCGACGAGAAACACGTTTATCAGCCGGGTCTGTTGTTTTTGCCCTTTGGCAGTTATCGCGAAGACGAAATTGTTCGGCCGCGCAAACAGCTTTTTGACAGGCGGGTCGACGTTCAGTTGAATGGTGTGGAGCGCATTGTTCCCGACGCTCGCAAAGTGGTTTTGGGAAACGGCGAGTCAGTTGTGTACGATGTTTTGATTCTGGCCACCGGAAGCCGCATTGTTCCCGAACAGACTCAGGGGCTCACGGGGCCGGGATGGATGGAGTCGGCGTTTGACTTTTATACGCTCGAAGGGGCAATGGCTCTGCGCAATAAGCTGGCTCAGTTTGAGGGCGGGCGCGTGGTGGTGAACATTGTTGAAATGCCCATTAAGTGCCCCGTGGCACCGCTGGAGTTTGTATTTTTGGCGGAAGCCTTTTTCGCGCAAAAAGGCCTGCGAAACAAAGTGGAGCTTGTGTACGCAACCCCGCTTGAAGGGGCGTTTACCAAACCAAAAGCTTCCGCCGCATTGGGCGACCTGATGAGCCGCCGAGGCATTAGCGTGTTGGGTGACTTTAACGTGGCTGAAGTAAACGGCGAAAAGCGCATTCTAAAGTCGTTTGACGGCCGAGAAGTGCCTTATGACGTGCTGGTAAGCATTCCGCTCCATTCAGGTGCGGAGGTGATTACCAAGTCGCAGATGGGTGATGCGGGCGGGTGGGTACCCACCGACAAACATTCATTGCGCGCAACACAGCACCATAACGTTTTTGCGATTGGCGACGGCACCAATCTTCCGTCGTCAAAAGCCGGAGCGGTGGCACATTTTCAATCAGAAGTGCTTTTTGAAAATGTAATGAACTTTATTGAAGGGCGCGAACCTTCGGCTTCGTTTGATGGGCATGCAAACTGCTTCATTGAAACCGGCAACGGTAAAGCAATGCTCATTGACTTTAACTACGAAACGGAGCCGCTGCCCGGCCGCTTCCCCATTCCCGGAGTGGGGCCCTTCACGCTTCTTGAGGAGAGCCAAGTGAACCACTGGGGAAAGCTGGCATTCAAGTGGCTTTATTGGAATGTGCTGCTTGAAGGTAAAGAGTTACCGATGGACCACCGCATGCTCACCGCTGGGAAGTGGAGCTGACCATGGAAACGACGCAAACCTCCGCTCAAAAAACGGAACCCCGCGCTCCCACGAACGGGTCGACTCTACCCAACGATGCGGCGGCGCTTATGGCCAAACGTATGGAGGTCATGGAGGAGCAACTGGCGTATTTGGTAAAGCGCCAGCGCGCCCAAGAAGAGTTGTTTGCCGACCTGACTCCCATTGGAAAAGACCTGCTCAATGTGGTGACAGAGCGCTTTAGCGAGCTTGAAAAAGAGGGTGCCATCAGCTTTGCGCAGGAGCTTTTGGCGGTCACTCGCAAAGTGGTTCAACACTATGGGCCTGAGGACGTACGCCAGTTTGGCAACGCCGTTGTGACCATTTTGGATACGGTAAGAGCGCTCACCCAACCTGAAGTGCTCGCCATTGCGGGTCAAGCGTCAACGGTGCTTCAAAACGCCGATCAAGCCGAGCCGATTGGCATTATGGGCATGGTGCGCGCTTCTCGAAACGAGGATGTTCAAAAAGGCATGGCGGTGATGATGGAGCTGCTCAAACACGTTGGGCACGCTGCAAAAGCCATGGCCGAACAGCGACGTGAACCTACCGGGGCCGATAAACGAAAAGCCGATTTGGCAAAGCGACTCGGGCCTAAGAAAAAGAAAGTTCTCGGGGTGGAGCGACCTCAAGTGATTGAGGATGCTCGCCAAGAAGCGCGTGATCTTGGGCCGCCTGTGTTGTGTGCTGATCCGGCTGTGAAAGAAGAACCTGAAGCGGCTGCCACAATGCTCGACGGGGTGGGCTTTACCGCCGACGGGCACCTGGCCAATCCAAAGGCGTGGACGCGGGATTTGGCACTCAACATCGCCCATGCGCAGGGGGTAGAACTGGATGACGCGCGATGGAAGGTGGTTGAATTTGCCCGCGCCGATTTTGAAGAGCACGGTGTTTCACCGAATGTGCGGCGCTTGACATTGGGAACCGGCCTCGCCACGCGCGATCTATACACCATGTTCCCCAAGGCGCCGGCACGCACTATTGCTAAAATTGCCGGTATTCCCAAGCCCGCCGGCTGCATTTGATAAAGACTGAAGAGGTTACCATGGCTACCATTGCAAAACCCAAGCGCAAGATCGCTCTCATCTGTTCACACGGCGGGCTCGATGAGGCATATCCGGCCCTGATTCTGGCAAACGCGGCACGGCAGTCGGGTATTGACGCGTTTATCTTCTTCACGTTCTGGGGCCTTGATGTGGTGACCGAGTCCAAGGTTGATCATTTGCACGTGAACCTGGCGGGTAACCCGTCGAGTGGAATGCCCACCATTGTAGCCGGGTTGCCCGGAATGGAGAGCCTGGCCGCTCGAATGATGAAGAAGCAAATGGAAGAACTGGAGTTACCCACGGTGCGTGAAATGCTACAAATTCTCGAAGAATCGGGCGCAGAACTCTACGCCTGTGAACTTGCGATGAACATGTTCAAACGCAAGAAGGAAGATTTGTTGCCGCAGGTCAAAGACGTGATCACGGCGGGTGACTTTTACGAGTTGAGCGAAGGTGCGCAGGTAATTTTTACCTGACGGGTAGATTGGTATTGCCCGCAACGCTTCTCGGTAAAAAACCGGGCGAAAAGGGCCTATAGAGGTTGGGAAGTTTTACCATGATGAACTGGAAAACGCTGCTGGTACCACACGACTTTTCAACTGCGGCAGAACGAGCGCACAGCCTTGCATGTGACCTGGCTGCCATGTGTGGAGGGCGCGTGGTTCTACTGCACGTTTCCCCAATTCCCCACGGGCTCGACGCAGGTCAAAAACTTGTACCCGATGGGTCAGACTCGGCTGTTCGGATTGAAGACTATCTTCAAACGGCGGCCAAACGCAGGCTTGAAACTGCCATGGAAGGTCGCACGGCCACAGAGTCGGTGGCGGCGGTGGTTACGACGGGGGACGTGGCCGATACGATCTTGGCGCAGGCGGTAAATCAAAAAGCCGACGTGATTGTTATGGGTACACATGGTAGAAGCGGCGTTCGGCGATTGCTGCTCGGCAGTGTTGCCGAACGGGTACTTCGCAGGGCAAATGTTCCGGTGGTTGTTGTTCGCGATCCCGACCCCGACGGCGACAAACATCTCAAAGAGGAAGACCAGGTTCGCGCGGAAGAACAAGGGTAGAACTACCGTGTCGGGTGTGCGTGCGGCAAAGCGCGAACGGATTCGCAGGATAATGATGAATTGCTGATATGAATGTTTTATGAAAGCGCTCTGCCCAAAGTGCGGATTTCACCATGAAGTGGTGCGCGTCCTCGAAGACGGGCATGGTGAGAATCGACGCGACGTGTATCAAGTGTCTCCCAATGGGGAGTGTTTGCAAACCTGGCTGAGCGAGCAGGATATTTTAGAAGCCCGCGCTCGCTTTGAACAGGAAGCGCTCCTCCAAGACGAAGACGACCTGTAGGGATCCGTCCGTCCGGCAAGCGTGCCATCTTGTGCCGGAACGCGGGCCGACGTTTAAGGGAAAACCCGCGCAAACCATTCTGGCAGCGCTGGCGCAGGCATTGCAGTACCATAGGGTCATGGAGCGCTTTCGCCTCGCCCTCACCCTCCCCTTGGTGCTCGTTACGACCTTGATCGGGTGCTTTAATCCGCAGCCTGAACCGCCTGGAAATGACACAACATCCACGGGTGGAACGTCGATGGATGGTGCTGCGGGCACGGGCGGGACCGCGGCAGCAACAGGCGCGGGTGGGGGTGGAGGCGGCGAGGACGTGACGAACGGAACCAGCTCCGGTTCAACTGGAACCGGGGGTGGAGAAGGCGGCGCTGGGGGTACACTTCAAACGGGTGGTGGGGGTGCCGGTGGAGTCGGCGGTACCGGTGGAACTGGTGCCGGTGGAACCGGTGGAACTGGTGCCGGTGGAACCGGTGGAACGGGAGCTGCCTCCGGCTTCGGCGGAAATGGGTAGGTGGCTGGTGGTTTTCTACCTAGGTGGTGATTTTAGTCTGAATGGGAAGGATCGCCGGGGGGTGGGCGATGAAGCGCACGCATGTCCGCGACAATGGCATCTGCCAATCGCAGCCGACGCGACATTTCACGCGCCATGTTGAGCACCAATAGGGAGTAAGCTTTCAGATCGCGACGGTAGAGTACATCCAGATCGTGGGCTGTCAGCCGAAGTAGAGTGGTGGGTAGAATAACGCGGGCCGTGGCTTGACGGGGTAAGATGTCAAGCATGCTCATTTCACCAAACCAGTCATTTTTCGCAACGGATGCAATGATTGTCTCATAGCCGTTGATTACCCGGTAGAGTTCAACCTGACCTTCAAGCACTACAAACATTTCACGGCCCGGCTCACCTTCGCGAAACACGTCGGACCCAACCGGAGCCGAAACGACTTCGTGCGCGTGACCCAGACTTTCAAGCGCTTCGTCGTTTAGGCCGCCAAAAAGGCCTACTTCGCGGAGGCGCTCAACATCGGGAGCGGTCATAAGCACGTTAGAGGCAGGCGCCGAATTCAACACCCTTGTAGAGGAGCTGCGGGTCGAATGAGTAGCAGGTGGCGGCGCCCGGGCAAGAAGGGCTCGCGGGCTTACAATATTTGAGGCACTTTTGCGACATATCGCTGAGGGTGAAACAGCCATATCCTGCGGCACAGTCTTCACTGTCTGTGCAGGTGGCCGCCTGACCCCCGGGCCCGGTGCCCCCACAAATGGTAAACACGCGCATTTGACCGGTAGATTCTTGACCAAGTTGACAACCCAGGTTTAACCCGGGTGGACACCCGGCCGCGGTGGTAGGATCGCAGTCGTCAGAACACAGGGTAACGTCCTGCAGAGCTTGGCCGGGGCTGGAAGGATCATTCAACTGGATAAGGCAAATTCCACCGTTGCATTGATTGTCGTTGTCGCAGTAGGGACTGCATACCGACTTTTGGGTGGAAACCTGAACACAGAGTGACCCGGCCGCACACGAAAATAGGCCTACGCACTCTTGGTCAATTTGTTTGTCGCCTTCGGCATGGCACTCCCGATCACCTGTGTCGCCGATGGCGCACATCTCACCGTCGGCGCAACCGCATTGAGGCGAGACAAGTTTGCAGGGTTGCTCATCACACGGGGGAAGGGTGGAGGAGGTGGTGCTCCCGCCGGTGGATATAATGGTGGTTGTTGAACCGGTTGTTTGGCCACCGCCGCCCGTGTCACCGGAGCCCCCGGTGCCATTGCCGCCGGTACCTTGGAAGGTGTTTCCTTTCGCGCAGGCGAGAGCGGAAAGGCAGGTAAAAGCAAGAAGGATGTGGAGCCGCACGACCTTACCCTCGGTTGGAAAATGGGCGCCCTCCGCAACTGTCAGTTGCCCTGCGAGCGAGCATCCAGAGATTTCGAGCGTACGCCGATCAATTCAGCGGTCAATAAAACAAGTGGTTTGTTATTTAGCCGGGCGTGAGCGACTTGGTGAAGACGATTCGCATTCTGCCGGGGCCCGCGTAGTCCTCAATTTCCGCCGCATTCCAGCCCAAAGCGCGGTGGAACGATACCGAAGCCTCATTGCCGAGCGTGGTGATTGCCTTTAGGAGGTTCATCCCTTCACGGCGACAGTCTTCTTCAAACGCCGTGTAGAGCATGCGGGCGACGCCGCGACGCCGATAATCCGGGTGGATACCAACCAGGTGTACATATCCCGTGCTCTTATCCGGGCACAAAAATCCAAACAGGAAGCCCACGAGTTGCCCTTCGTTTTCAACAACGCGGGCGAGGTTTCCGAGTTCATAAAAGAACATCGGATGTGCGAGAGCGGTGGTGGGACCACCCCACCAATGGTCGATTTCGCGGACGATCTCGTCGTAGTCGGCTTTGGTGAGGGGCCTCGTGTTCATGGGTACATTCCGCGCTTCCGGCCTCATAGCACGATAGGCCGCCTTTCAAACACGCTGTTTCACCGACCGGTCTCGTGCTAGCCCGGACTATTCACGAGGTGATTGCGTGAACGGCGGAGCCCACAGCCGGAACGCCGCACCCCGGGAGCGAGACGTGACAACCGAGGCTTCTACATTGATGAGTACACACCGGCCTATTCGTATCGCACCATCCATTTTATCGGCGGACTTTGGGCGCATCGCTGAAGAAGTTCGAGCGGCCGAAGAGGCGGGCGCCGATTGGATTCATGTGGACGTGATGGATGGACGCTTTGTGCCCAACATCACTATTGGACCGATCATTGTGGAAGCGGTTCGGGCGGCGACGAAACTCCCGCTGGATGTACACCTGATGATTGTGGAGCCGGAACGTTATGTGGCCGACTTTGCAAAAGCGGGCGCTGACATAATCAGTGTACACATTGAAGCATCGCCGCACTTGCATCGCACCATTCAGCAAATTCGCGGATTGGGCAAAAAGGCGGGAGTGGTGCTCAACCCCCATACGCACGAACAATCGATTGATCACGTGCTCGGCGACGTAGACCTGGTGTTGGTCATGAGCGTCAATCCGGGGTTTGGCGGGCAGAGTTTTATTCCGGCAGCGCTTCCAAAGCTGCGCTCACTTCGAAAAGCAATCGACGAAAAAAACCTCAACGTGGAGCTTGAAGTGGACGGAGGCGTGGCGAGAGGCACCGCACGACAGGTAATTGAGGCGGGCGCAACCATGTTGGTGGCCGGGTCCGCCGTGTTTGGGGGCGTGACCGACAATCGCGGCAAGTCGTATGAAGAGCGCGTGGTGATGTACCGAAGCGCGATCGACGCCGTTCGTCGAGGCGAGTGACGTGCGCGTCGGAGCTTGGATCCAAGGCTGTTTGATTCTCTGCGCCGGCACACTCGGTGCGTGTACACAAGAGCCGGCGCCGATGACCGCGGCGAATCGCCCCGCCGAGCCGCACTCAATTAGTTCGGCAACGGCTTCGGAAACGGTGCCAAACACGCCGCCCCCTTCAAACGAAGCCGTTCGACTGCGCGCCGTGTTTGAGAGAGTGGCGGCGGCAAGAGAGCTTCCAATTCTTTCGGATGTGGCCTTTCGAACGCTCGATCGCAACGAGGTTGCGGAGATGGCTCGGAAACACGTGGAGCGCGAGTTGCCTCGCAACGTGCTCGCAAACGAAGCGGAGGTGCTCGTCGCGTTGGGGCTTGTTTCGCCGGCATACGACGCAGAAAACGGCGTTTACGAGCTGCTCGGTGCAAGCCTTACGGGCCTCTACGAGCCGGCTGAGAAAGCGATGTACCTCATCACCGATCTCTCGCCTGCCGAACGCGGTGAAACATTGGCGCATGAGTTGGTTCACGCGCTTCAAGATCAACATTTTGAACTCGGCGATCGGCTGAAATACAAGGCCGGCGAAGAGGAGCGCACATCCGCGGAGCATTGCTTGGCGGAGGGCGACGCAACCGCGGCCGCGTTTGAAGTGGTGCGCGGCAATCGAGCGATGGTTGATGAAACCGCCTTTGCAGAAAAGGCACGCGAGACGATGGAGTCCGTTGCTCCCGATGTTCCCGTTGTGTACCGCGAGTCGTTGATCGCTGCGTACACAGATGGGTACACATTCGTGCAGGCGCTTCGAAAACGCGGCGGGTTTGCGGCCGTAAACGCGGCTTGGAAAGCGCCGCCGACAACGACGGAGCAGGTGCTCCACCTCGACAAGTTCGACGCGAAAGAACCGATGGTGGCCGTGATGGAGCCTTCGTTTTCGGCGATCACGAGTGAAAAAGAAAAACGCTCGTGGAAGGCTGGCTACTCGCAGGTGGTTGGGGAGCAGGGCCTTCGAATTGTGTTCGGTGCATGGACCGATCAAAAAACCGCGGTGAACGCGGCGGCCGGATGGGGCGGCGACCGCTATGTGCTCGCGCGGGGGGAAGGTGCGGCGGCCGGAGAAACGGCGCTGGCCTGGCTCATTGCGTTTGATACAGAGGCCGATGCAAACGAAGCCGCGCGTGTACTCAAAGCGCAGGCCCATGGCAATTGCGTGGACAGGCCGGATCTCGGTCCGTTTGCGTGGGCGCAAAACAAGCGATACGTGGCGCTGACAATGGGGCCGTTTGCGCGCGGCGGTAAGAGCGCTCAGTCCAAAGGCGTTTGTAAGCAGGCGCGCGCGTGGTCCGCCGCCGTTGCCAACGCCGCCAAGTGAAGCGTACACATTCCAGCCGGCATTTGAATACTGTTAGTATTCGATCGCCGGGCACCACGCGGCGCTAAAAGCCGGGCCCGTTGACTCCCCCATGCGGGTCGTCTTTTTTGCCGTTTTTTCCAGGCTTTTTTGTTTTGTCTGACGGAGTGGAAGACGGCGCAGGTTGGGCCGAAGGTTCAACTTGAGGGGGTTTTGACTCCGCCTCTTTGCGCTTCTGTTCGGCAACGGCTTCGGCCTTGGCGCTTTCAACGCGGTCGTGCGCGCGAGCCAGCGCCGTTGTGAGCGCGATGTTCGCGCGGCTTGCCACCGCAACAACAGGAGGCGCTGTGCGAATGGCCACAACGGCGCCCGCAATCAACATGGCAAGCACTCCCATTGCGCCCGCAACGTAAGGGGTTTTGGAACGGCGGGGCCGAACCAACGTGGGCGCCGCGTCGGACCAGGGGCCCTGCGTGGTGCCAATGTTGGGAGCCGACATTGATGGCGGACGCACACTGAGCATCGACACGCGAGGTTGAAACTGTGTGAGCGGCGTGCCGGTGATGTGCATGAGCACCGATTCCAAGCGATCGGCCAACTCGCGCGCCGATGGGATCCGCTTGTCGCGTTCTTTTTCAAGCGCTTGGTCGATCACCTGTGAAAGCGCCGCGGGACACGTGGGCGACAGCTCATTCGCAGGCCGGTGAGGCTTCGTGATGATCTCGACCATGAGCGCGTTGTAGTTGGGCGCATCGAACGGCACTTTGCCTGTGATCGCTTCGTACAAAATGAGGCCGAGCGCCCACACATCGCTGCGCGCATCAACATCAAGATCGCCGCGCGCCTGCTCGGGGCTCATGTACGCAGGCGACCCGAGCACCGTGCCTTGCATGGTCATCACCAGTTCTGCCCGTTGCGGTCCCGTGGCTTTGGAGATGCCAAAGTCGAGCACTTTGGGCAGAACGTCGCCGCGATCGTCGAGCGCAAAAAAGATGTTTCCAGGCTTTAGATCTCGATGAACGATGCCGCGCATGTGCGCTTCATCAAGGCCGCGCGCAACGAATGCAATCCATGCCGCGGCCTCGGCCGGATCGAAACGCCCCTCGCGCGCGAGGCGTTGATCCATGCCTTCGCCTTCGAGCATTTCCATCACGATGTAGGGCGTGCCGTCTTCGGCCTGGCCCATGTCGTACACATCCACAACGGCGGGATGTTTGAGTTGGCCGCACGCGCGCGCCTCGTGAAAAAAGCGATTTAGCGCTTCGTTGTTGGACGCGAGGCGTTGCAGCAGAAACTTGATCGCGAAGTCGCGATCGGTGAGTTCGTTGCGCGCAGCCCACACGGATCCCATTCCGCCTGAGCCGAGAAGGCGCAGGAGCCTGTATTTGCCGGAAATGAGATCACCGGGGTTCACGCTAAAAACTCAAACCTTAAAGGAAAGGTTCTGCCAACCATACGCCCAGGTCAAATTGTACGGTTAACCCTTCGCGCGGGCACAAAACCGGAACGGGGACCGAAACCCCAAAAGGTGCTCGATCCCCGCGGTAAAGCGGCAACGTTTAGGCTTTTCGTTGAGCCGCGCCGGCGAGCTGCTGCTGCTGCTGCTGGAGGAACTGGGCAACGATCCGCGACCGCTCAATGGCAAACTGCTTGACCTCTTTGCTCGGTGAACCGGCGAGAGCGTTGAGCAGCTTGGTGACTTTTTCGATTTGGCGCGATTGGAAGAGCGCTTCGAAGTAGTTGTTCGCGAGTCGCACGTCGCGCGTCATCTTGGCTTCGTGCGGCGCGAGCAATCGCACCACCGCTTCGAGATCTCCCTTTTGGCCGTAGAGCGCCGACAGACAGAGCAACATCAATGTGTCGTCGGGATATTTCTCGGCGCCTTTTTTCGCGTATTGGATTGCCTTGTCGAGCGTTGATTCGTCCCCGGCAAAAAAGCCTTGGATCGCAACGTACGCAGCGGCGGCCTTTTTCTTTTCAGAGAGCGATTCCAACTCGCTCACGGCCTTTTCGGTATCGCCGTCGTTGTCGCGGCGCACTGTTTGAAAAAGAAGCGCCCACGCATCAACGCTGTTTGCCTCGATCTCAAGGGCTTTGTCGATAAACTCACGCTCTTTCGCTTTGTCTTCTTTTTCTGCGAAGAGCTTGGCGAGGTGAAGCGACGGATAGGGATTTTGCTTCAACAAGTTTTGAGCGCCTTTGAGCGTCCCTTCAGCCTTGTCGAGTTTCTTTTGCTGAAGTTGGGTAACGCCGAGGGCAAGCCAGTCATCACCCGTGCCGCCCTTTGCAACGATCTTGGAAAGCACCTGTTCGGCGCGTTGCAGGCGGCCGTATTTCATCAGCTCTTGAGCGTAAATTCGGCCGCGGCCGAGATCGTCTTGAGCTTCTTGCCAATGTTTGTCGAGGCCCGCGAGCAGATCTTCAAGACCGATGGCGATGGGACGACCCTGATCGTCTTGCACCTGCACAGCGGGACCGTTGAAGCCGAGGAGCTTCCACATTTGCTCCACGGTGAGCGCCGTTGGACCCGCGTTGAGCTGCTCTTTCAGCTCATCGGAAGGCTTTGAAAGCGGGAGCACAATAATCGCATTGCCGGGCACGCCGTTGGGAAACGCGCTGACGGGCGCCATGATCGCGGCGCCGCCGGAGATTTGAAGACCCGTCGGGTTCTGCCCGTTTTCTGCCTCTGCCATGGAAAAACTCCGAATCTTGACTGTCGCGAAACCGCGTTGAACGCGCGCTTGTTGCCGCGGCAAAGCACGCACAATTGGACGCTGGGCCATAGCACGACCCCTGGAAAGAAGGGGGCGGTACTTAGCAACGGGCACCCGCCGGGTCAACGTCGCATTCGGAGTCGCTCGGAGAGAAACGTCTTGCGCTCTTCTTTTCGAGTTTCTGCGAGCGCGAGGTGAATTGCGCGGGGGTTTGCAACGAGCACAACCAGTTTTTTTCCGCGCGTTACCGCCGTGTAAAACAGATTGCGCGAGAGCATTACAAAGTGCTCGGTCAGAAGGGGAATGACAACAGCCGGATATTCGCTTCCCTGGCTTTTATGAATGCTCGTTGCGTACGCAAGCGACAATTCGTCGAGATCACCTTCGTCGTAGGACACCTCGCGATCGTCATCGAAACGAACAAGCACCTCGCGCGCTTCGAGATCGATCGCTTGAATGAACCCCACATCGCCGTTGTACACATCACGTTCGGCGTCGTTTTTGAGCTGCATCACTTTGTCGCCGACACGCATGACCCGCCCGCCCCGACTCACACTCGGCCCCGTGGGGTTGAGCGCCGCTTGAAGCCGTTGATTGAGCGCCATGGTGCCAGTTTCACCGCGGTGCATGGGGACAAGCACCTGCACGTCACGCTTTGGATCAAGCCCAAATCGATCTGGAATGTTTTTGGTAACGATCTTTTGAATGGTATCGGCGGCGCTTTCGCCGTCTTTTCGAACAATAATGTGAAACTGCCCACCCGGTTGATCCGACGAAATAGGCGCTTTCCCTTCGTGAATACGGTGCGCGTTTTCAACAATTAAACTGCCTTCAGCCTGCCGAAAGATCTGCGAAAGGCGCACCGTGGGCACAACGTCCGAATAAATGAGGTCTCGAAGCACAGCCCCCGGCCCGACAGACGGAAGCTGATCGACATCTCCCACGAATACGAGCCGTGCGTGGTCAGGTAATGCCTGAACAACAGCATTGGCAAGCTCGATATCCAACATCGATGCTTCGTCGACAATGAGCACCTGCGTATCGAGTGGACGTTTTCGATTGCGCGAAAAAGAGCGCTCTTTCGGGTCAAACTCCAATAGTCGATGGAGTGTTGTTGCCTCGCGCTTTGTGGCCTCACTCATTCGTTTGGCAGCTCGGCCTGTGGGCGCCGCGAGTTTGCATGACAGTTTTGCTCTGTCGAAAACTGCCAATATCGCTTTCACAATGGTTGTTTTGCCAACGCCGGGACCACCCGTGATCACAAGCACTTTGCGGTGAGCCGCCTCTTCAACAGCCTTTAATTGAGCCGCCGCGAGTTTTACTTTGGATCCCGTTTCAAAGGCCTCCACGGCGGGCGGCACAGCGGCTCTTAAACGTTCACGGCCCGACTCGGCCGTTTCCCCACCTTTTTCGGTGAGCAATTCACGCAAACGTGCTGCAACGCTCGACTCCGCCTCAAATAGACCTTTTGGATAAATCGCTATGTCTTCGCCGGCATTTTCAATAACAACGTGGCCGGAGAGTGCCAATTGGTCAATGGCAGCATCCACTCGATAATCGTCTTGCTCAAGCATTCTGGCCGAGAGTTCAACCAATGCCGGCCGTGGTGCGTACACATGACCCCGAGCGGTCGCATCGTGAAGGGTTTGCAAAACACCCGCTTGAGCGCGCTCGGGAGCATCGGCGCCGATACCAATAGAACGTGCCAGTCTGTCGGCTGTCTTAAACCCAACGCCCCAAACATCCAATGAAAGCCGATAAGGATCGCGCGAAACAATCTCAATCGCTCTTGTGCCAAACCGCTTATGAATGCGAGTGGCCAATGCCGGTGATGCGCCGTGCGTTTGCAAAAAGATCATAATCGCACCCACGGCTCGCTGGTTATTCCACGCTTTAATCACCGCGTCGGCGCGCTTGTCACCAAACCCGGGCACCTCGCGAATTCGCTCCGGGTCTTGGTCTAAAATGGAGAGCGTCTTTTCACCAAACACTTCAACGATGCGTTTGGCGTAGGCGGGCCCAACGCCGGGAATAACCCCCGATCCAAGGTATTTTTCAACTCCCACCGTGGTTTCGGGCATCACCACAAGCAATGTTTCAATACGAAATTGAGTGCCGTGTTTGGCATCCACTTCATACTTTCCGGTTGCCCGAACTCGCGTTCCCGGTGAAGCGGGCGGCGTAACACCCACCCACACTTCAGGGGTAGGGTTTCCATCTCTTGTGACCCGAAACACTCGAAAACCGGTGTCGTCGTTTTCGTAGGTAACGCGCACAACTTCCCCCTCGACGGAGACAAGCTCGCCGGGTTTGGGAGGTTTTCGCTCCCCGGGCGGAGGATCAAAAAGGGTGCGCACGCGGCGAGCATGGTCCAGGCGCCGCCCTGAGCGCAATGCAAAGCGCCCAACCCGTTGCGAAGGCCCTACTGACCGGCTCTGCATTTTCTGATAGCCCTGGGCCATGGTGCCGGGTTTTGGGCGCCGTCGGAGAATGAGATGCGCCCGCTCGGAAACACTTATTTTGTAGGGTTTGGAGTGTTTTTTCTAACCGCCGCGGCGGTTTCCGCGGCCGCCTGCGACGGCGGATCCGACGCCTCGGGGACGTCCACTATTTCGGGAACGTCTACCACTTCTGGAACCGGTGGCACCGGCGGGGCCGCCCCGGCCGAACCGTTTGCTCCACAAGGCTGCATGTTTCAGGTCGCCGCCCGACCTGAATACCTTGAATGGTCGGAGAGCAAACCTGAAACAAGCGCAACACCCAACATTCGGCGCGTTCGTTTGGGGCTTGGTGGCAATACAAAACCCGGCGAACCCGGCAAAGTTGATCCGGCAACAACCATCGGCATCGGATGGCAAACCGACGACGGAACGTTGGCTTCTGCAGTGCGGTGGGGAAGTTCGCCGGACCCCTCCACGTGGCCGGCGGAGAATCGCACAACGGGTGTCACATGGCTCACCCCGGAAGGAACGATCAACGCCAACGGCAATCAGAGAATGCATGAAGTATACGTTTGTGGTCTAACCCCTGAAACAACGTATTATTATCAAGTCGGCGGTGGTCCAAAAGACTCTGAAGTGTGGAGCGATGTATATCACTTCACAACGACACCCAACAATCCAAACACCCCGGTTTCTATTGTGTTGGCGGGCGATTCACGCGGGCAGGACAACGAAGCGTGGCGGGTATTGCAAAACCGAGCCACCAAACTCGGCGCAACAATGCAGCTTTTTTCGGGCGACATGATCAACTTTGCGCCCGACCAGGCGGAGTGGGAAAAGTGGCTCGATTTGGCGTGGAAAGACAGCGAAGGTAAGTTGAGTACACTGGGGCAACTCTTGACGGTGCATACCCACGGCAATCACGAAAATCACACGTCGCTCTTTTACGGCAACATGCTGTTGCCGCAGGACATTGCCAATTACCCCAACTACGCTGAGCTTTTTTATTCGTTTGATGTGGGGCCGGTGCACATTGTTGTGGTGGATGATTATTGGGTAGGTTTTCCCGACGGTGACCCGGCGTACATACCCACGCTCACGGCCTGGCTTGACGCCGATCTGACAGCAGCCAATGCCAATCGAAGTGAGGTGCCGTGGATTATCACCATGCATCACCACGGCGAGTTGTCTTCATCTACCCACGGCACCGATTCTGAAGTGATCGCGGGGCGCGAGTATTTTATGCCCATTTGGGACAAATACCATGTGGACTTGGCAGTGGCCGGGCATGACCACAACTATGAACGTTCCAAACCCGTCACCGGCCCGGCCGACTCTCCAACCCCTGTCAACTTGAATGAAGGAACGGTGTACCTTGTTTGCGCCGGGGTTGGAGCCGATGCTTATGGATCGGGAACAAGTTCGTTTACCGATGTGAGTCACAACTTTTCATCGGGCGAATTTATCGGTTTCTACTCCATTCTTTCAGCCACAAAAACAGCACTCACCATTGACGGGTATGAACTTCACATCGACGGGGCCGACGTAAAATTCGACAGTTTGACCCTGACTAAGTAAAGCGTCGTGAGAGGGCAAGAGCCCAAGCGCCATATTCCCGCGTAATCCAGCGCAAACTGGCCATATCATACCGGTCTTGAACACCCCCTTTGATCACGTGACCAAGAGGGTCAAACCCGGCACGCCGAAAGAGGTAGATCGCTCGTTTGAGGTGAAACGGTTGGGTGACAAGCCACACGCGGCGCCGGCCTTCTGGAAACAAAAGTTCGGCGGCGCGCTGCGCATTTTCAAGGGTGGAAGCAGCTTTTCGATCCACACGAAGGGCCGAGTCGGGCACGCCCGCGCGGCGAACCCAACGGGCCATTCCTTCGGCCTCGGCAACCGATCCGCGCGCCGAGCGAGGGCAGTGTCCTCCGGTGATACAAATCACATCGGCGAGGCCGCGCCGAAAGAGATCTACCCCAACGCGAACGCGTTCTTCAGCCAGCGGCGGCAATTGCTCCGCGTCGCGAATAGGCGCACCCAAAATGATAATGGCATCGGCTTTTGTATATTCAGGCGTGGGTAGACCGGCGTGGAGCGCAAAAGCAAGAGTTTTGACGGCAAACCTAACCATGGAAAACCGGTTAACTTTGCTCTACTTGACGCTCCAAAACAGCACCTTTTGCGAATTCCAATAAGCGTGGCCAACAGCGTCTGTCCGATTCCACACGTCCATGTGGCCCTGCCCGCTGTAGCCCGGAATTTTTACAAAGCACAAGACCCCTGTAAGGTCGGCAATTTCTTTGGGGGCCTCCATGGGAGCAAGCCACGTATGGGTAGGTTTCCCCCAATGTTCGGTTAGAAAGTACCCCACGTCGGTGGCCCCGCGACCGATTCCGTGAGGACAGAGGTTGGCTCGATAACCGTATTTGCCCAAGAGAAACTCTTTGCCATTGCCACCTTTGGTGGTGAGGCCCGAGATCTTAGTTCGATTGGCAATCAAGCCATTGGCAATCACCAGCGCCTCGGTAATTCGAATAGCGCAGGTGTTAATTGTAATTGGGTTTTTGGCGTACAGACGCGGGCAGTCATGCACCGTTTCAGCATCGGTGTTGTAGTTTGCAACGAGGTCTTCAAACGCCGGCTTGGGGAATCGCATTGGACAGTGCGGCGTCCATGGTAGCACTAATACCGGTCAAACATGGGCTGCGAACAGAGCCACCACCCGAAGGTTTTTCGGCCACAAGCGCGGCGAGGCGCTCTCGTGCGCAATTGGACCTTTGTATTCGGGGCTGTTTTTGTAGGGCTTTTGAGTGTGCGAGCCGCGAGTGGGCAGGGCGCTCCAAAACCGGCGTCTCCCGCGGCAACGCCCACTGCCTCAGCCTCCGCAGCGCCCACCGCCGCCCCGAGCGCAGCGGTCACGTCTTCGGCCGCACCAGCAACTCCGCCCGCGCTCAAACCCGTTCAACGCGCGGTTCCCTCCGTTTCAGCGGTTGCCGAGTCAATCGCCCAAACACTCGGCGCGCTCAAATCACCTGTGTTTGTAGCGTCGGCGCCGCTTGCTCAAGCTCCCGCCGGAGCCAAGGGAGATCGGCTTGTCGCCACAATCACCGCTCTCATCGCGGGCAAATACCAAGAGGGCGCAAAGTTGGGCGACGCTCCGATGACGCTCACAGCAGCGCGTGGATCGGCTTCAAAAAACGGTGCATCGGCACTTGTGTACACATCTATTGAACTTGCTTCGGGCAAAGTTCGCGTAACCGCCGATGTGTACCCTGTGCCTCAAACAATGTGGTCGATCATTCGCAATCCCGAGCCGGCCCCCATCTCCCACGCTTTTGCAGAAGCTGTTATTGACGCTGAAATTCGCTCTTTTTTGCCTGCGATCCCAATCGTTACCGCGCAGGTTGATCGCGGTCGCAACTTTGAAAGTGATGTGGTTGCAATCGCGTGCGGCGATTTGGATCGCGACGGAAGTCTTGAATTGGGGGTGGTGAGCCGCAGACGCGTTACCACGTCACGTATTGTTGCGGGCAAGGTTGAACCGCTTCAGGGCAAAGCGTGGAGCGATCTTTCGCCTGTAAACGGCGCGCCTTTGCGAGAACCGTATGGGTTTGCCACATTCGTTGAACGCAAAGCCGGGACACAATCCAAAACCACTTTCGATGTTTCGCTCACCGATCGAGCGCTCAGCGTGCGACTCGATCGCGCCATGACAATCGATTCGACATTTGCCGGATTGGCCCTTCCCGACGGTGCCGCCACGGCGTGTGCAAACACCATGGGGCTTGTGATCTCGGGAGCATTTACACCTTGTCAAAAAGAAGACGGTGCACCGCTCGCGCCCTCTGTCGGTGGCAAATACGATGCTTTCGCATCTGCCGCGCTCACCGGCGCCGACGGCAAACCGTACGTTGTGTGGGCCGGTCGCGAAAATGGAGTGGTCGAGTTGCGTGACAACGGTTCACACGCGGCGCGCATTTCAGATCTGGGCGCTCAACTCGCGGTGGGTGATTTGGATCAAGACGGCGACCCCGAAATCATCGGCGCCCTCGACACGCTCAACGCTGAAGAAGACGCGGTGATCGTGAAAACGTGGCGACGCAGTTCAAACAAGATCGAGGACAAACTCAAGTTGCCCGCCGCCGCCGGTGTACGCGCGCTGGGTGTGTGTACACCCGATGGTTTGGGGCACACGCCGTTTGTTGTGGCAACGGCCGACGAGATCTGGGTGGTTCGATGAAACTCGACTTTTTTGTGGGCGCGCGCAAAGCGAATGTCACACAAAGGTGTCGGACTCCGATGGGGCGTTGTTCAGAAAGGTTCACCCCATGGCCGCTGACCGTTCGCTGACAAGGCGCGGATTTTTAGCAAGTGCGTTCGCCGCCGCGGCCATGTGTACACTTGAGACGCGAGATGCCTTTGCACTCGGTCGCACCCCCACCGGTGGGAAAGTGTCTTTCAGGGTGCCCTGGCAACTCTCATCGATCGATCCTCACGATGTGCGCGACCCCGCCGCCGCCCTTTTTTCACAGGCGATTTTTGACACGCTGTTTGCCATCGACGGGGCTCAAATGCCCTATCCAACGCTCGCCAACTCCCTCCCTACCCGCGAGGGCGCAGGCACCGTTTTGAGAATTCGAGAGGGCCTCCGCACCGCACGCGGAACAGCCCTCGACGCGCGTGATGTTATTTTTTCAATTGAGCGGGCCATCGCTCGCGGTGGACTGCCGTTGTGGGCCGATCTACCCAAACCGGCGGCTCATCCGGCGGAACGGTTGGCGGTTGTTTTTGGTACGGCCGATCCGGTCAAATTGGCAAAGAGCCTCTCATCCCCTTTGTTTGCTCTTGTTCCAAAGTCTTTCAATTCTCAAAAACCCGATGGAACAGGCGCGTTTCGCGCAGAATTGAAACCGTCGAAACTGACACTTTCGCGTAACCCCAATGCAGCTCGCGGCGGGTCTTTTTTAGACTCAATTGAAGTGGAAAGTGCACCCGACCTGAAAGCGTCGCTCCGCCAATTTGAAGCGGAACGGGACGACGTTGGATGGCTTGGGTTGGGCCTGTTTGGTGGTAGAAAAGGCAGCCGAAAGTTTGACTTGGGTACACTTGGGTATGTGGTTTTAATGATTGGCACCGAGGCGGGATCCGCGGGTGGAATCGGCGCGGCTCAAACTCTCGCAAACGCTTTTGGGGCCGAACGAATTGGCCACTTGGGGCTTGGAACGTTGCCGGCCGGAGCGGGCAGTCCCGCATGGACAGGCCCGAAAACAGACCTCCTTGTGGATGAGACAGCCACTCACCTTGTGGAAGTGGCCTCTACCCTTGCTCCGCTTTTATCCAACCCCGGACACGAAGTGTCGGTGTTGACAGTGGCGCGATCTGAAATTCAAAAACGGCGTGGAAAAGCGGCACTCATGCTCGACTTGGCCCGGCCTTTGTTACCGGGACCGCTTGGCACATTTGTGTCTCTTGCCAATGCTTACGACCCTGTTAAGGCGCAGGAGCTTTATCGCAAACCGCCTAAAAATCTGGCGTCTTCGGCGAGACAACTCGCCGCCGGTCTTGAAGTGGGTGTGATTGGTGAAGTGCGCGCGCAGGGTGGGGTGATCGCTGAAGTGAACCTGACAAAAAACGCCGTGATGGATTCTTGGGATTTGGGTGCAAGTTATAGGCGGAAACCCGGCAAATAATGTTGTAGTGTGGGGAGGTGACAACCAAGCCCAAAGCCAAACGCAAGCCTGAAGATCCGCACGAACATCTTGGGCGGGTAGACTCGCGCATGGCGCGTCTCATGAAGAAGGTGGGGCCGTGTCCACTTCCTGAACGGTCGAAAAACAAGCCCAATGCGGAGCAGTCGTTCGTGGCGCTTGTTCAATCGATTGTCAGTCAACAATTGTCTGGCAAAGCGGCCGACACCATTTATGGCAGGGTGGAAGCGTTGGGAAATGGCAAGTTGCCAAGTCCGAGTGAGTTATTGAAACTGCCGGACGAAAAACTCCGAGCAGCCGGCCTTTCAAACGCCAAAACTCGAAGTGTAAAAGACCTAGCTTCGAGGGTTGTTGATAAAACACTCACGCTCGATGACCTTCACGCCCACGACAACGAAGTGATTATTGAAAGGCTCACTCAGGTAAAAGGCATTGGGCGGTGGACTGCTGAAATGTTCTTAATGTTCAGATTGGGTAGACTCGATGTTTTGTCCACGGCGGATCTTGGATTGAGAAAAGGTATGATGGAGCTTTTTGGGCTCAGCGATCTACCCGATCCTGAAACCATGGAAAAAATCGCAGCGCCGTGGCGACCTTACCGTTCGGTGGGATGTTGGTATTTGTGGCGCGCCGCTGAAGGGATGGCGCCGCTCAGAAAACAGGCCAAAACCACCAAAAAACCCGCTGTCAAAGTGGGCGCCAACCGCGGCCGATAATTGCGGGGCATGTCGCGTCAGGTCTTGGCATGACGCTTCCGTGGGCATTACCGCGAGGCGACGGGGTCACCGGGGTCGATGGAGGAGAAGATCACGTCTTTGGGATGGATTCTGAATAAGAGGCTTCGTTTGGGGGCCTCTGCCATAATACCTTCCCATGTTCGGCGGCGGGGTTTGCGCATTTGGTCGGCGAGCCCAAACGCAAAACCGGTGATCGGATCTGTCCGTTCAACGAAAATGGCGTGTTGGTGAATGCGTTCGTCGCGCTTATAACCATGAATAGAAACGATATCGCCGGGCTTTATTTCATCGGCATGATCTTCTAAGAACTTAAAAAATCGAGCGCGCTCGCCAAACTGAATGCGTTCATTGCCCACGAAGCGACGCACATCAAAAAGCTCCGGGTGTTTGGCGGCCTTGTCTCCCAAACCAATCACCCCACGCACTTGTCGAATGTCATCTACCCATGTGAAGCGGCCGATATTGCGACCCAGCGCCTCGCCCTTGGGGCGAAACCACGTTCCACCGGCGCGCTCAAAACTGTCGAGAACAAAGTCAACACACACTTCAGGCGGCCAGGCGCGGCCTTTTGTATCAAAGACTGGATAACCGCGACCCTCGTGGTTGAAAAACTCGCGTCCTTGCAAATAGGCAGTCATCCACGCGGGACGGAGTTGACCATCTTTGTCAGGGCCCTTTTCATCGAGCGGTCGATCAAACCGCATGGTTTCAGAAACCAACGTGGTCACAGCTTCACGAATGGCACTCATCGCTCGGCGGCGCGGCGCTGTTTGTTTTTGAAACGCCGACACCTCAGCGCGAATTTCTTTGTCTTCGGCAACACAGGAGAGATTTAACGCGGCTCCTTTGCTCTCAAGCAGAGAGCGCACTTTGCGTGTTCCAAAGCGTAGGTCGGCAACGATCGGGCCGTCGGACAAGTGGACAATCGCAGTTCTGTCAAAGCCCTGCTCATCGGCGAGCGCGGCAAGATCTCGATGGAGAGGCGCACTCAACTCGGCGCGCGCGAGCGCAACGCGATCTCCGAAAATCACATCGGCGGGGAGCGATGCGAGGGGGCCCGAAGTGTACACATATTTTACTTCTTTGCCCTCTTGCACTCGCGCAAGCTCGCTCACCGATTGGCCGCGTTGCAGAAAAATCGCGGGCTCATCAAACAAGTCGGCGAGCTTTACTTCAGCCGCAAATAACAGTGCATCCTGCGGTTCGTCTGTGTACACATAGCCTTCGCGAAGAAGAAGCGCGCGAAGAGTGGGCCTATCGTTTTTGAGGCGTTTTACAAGGGAGATCACGCGTCCACCGGGGCGCGCTTTGGTGAAGTCTGCGAGGGCTTTTTGGGCGTCGGGTGAAAGTTTGTCGGCGGCCACTGCTGAGGGCGCCCTCACAAACACCATGGGTTCGGCGCGCGCGCGACCCAAAATCGCAATGCGATTGGCTTCAAAAAGAGGAGCACCGGGGGCGCGCTCACTCCGCATTGCGTCGGACACACGCGCTTTGCAGTCATCCCCTTCAACGTCGCGCGTTTCGACCACAGCGGGCTCTATCGGCGAGGCGGTTGGCGCGGGTGTTGTTTCGGCTGCGGAACTGCCACATCCCGCGAGCGCGAAAAGCAGAAAAAGTTTTAGCGAGTGCCTGAACGAAGCCATGTCGCAATACAAGTATGCTCGGCGCCGCGAGCGCATTCCCGAGCATCGCAGATCCAAATGGCAAATCGATTGCGGCTTTTCTTTTTTGCGCTCTTTGTCCCGTACGGAGTGTTTTTACCGTTTTTTCCCACATGGCTCGCCGGCCGGGGAATTGGGGGCCTTTCACTGAGTGTACTCATGTCTTTTTTGCCGGCGCTGGGTGTGATTGGACCCCCTATTTTTGGAGCGC
This sequence comes from Polyangiaceae bacterium, assembly GCA_016712345.1. Classification (GTDB taxonomy): domain Bacteria; phylum Myxococcota_A; class Polyangia; order Polyangiales; family Polyangiaceae; genus JADJRH01. Next base: position 2,470,203 of record JADJRH010000001.1, on the reverse strand, counting down.
TTTCAGATTGGTTGGGTCTTCGATCAGGGCTCCTTCGATGGACTACCGCTGTGGGAACAGGTGCAATGGTGTTGCTCGCTGCGGCGGCGTTGCGTGGAAACGAACCACCGCTGTGGGTTCTATTCTTGTCGGTGTTTTTGCTCGCCGCGTCGCGCGCGCCTTCGGTGGCAATGGCCGACGTGATTGCTGTTGAAGCTACAAAGCCCACGGAGGAGCGGCCGAAACCGACGAGTTACGGCAGCATTCGATTGTGGGGATCCATCGGTTTTTTGGTCGCCGCAACAGCAGGCCCCATGCTCGATATGACGGCGCGCGCTCCGTTTCCCTTGTTTTTGGCCGTTACGATGGCGTGCGTGTTTGCTCTCTCGTTCACGTTTGAGGCGCCCGCACCACCCCGTGCACCTGCTTTGGGCGCGCCGCTTTGGGCATTGTTGAAGCGCAGACCGTTTGCCATGTTGCTGGTGGCGGCGTTTTTGGGGTTTGGGGCCCACGTGAGCTACGACCTTTGCTTTTCACTTCACCTCACAAAACTCGGCGCAAACATGAGGTGGATTGGGGTGGGCTGGTCGATTGGCACGTTCTCAGAAGCGCTGTTAATGGCTTTTTCGGGGCGGTTTTTATCCAAAATTGAACCGTCAAAACTGCTGATTGTCGCTTTTGCGGGTGGCGCAATTCGGTGGCTTCTTATTGCAACAATCAAAAACACATCCGTCCTGACAGCTCTCCAACCTCTGCATGCAATATCGTTTGCTCTCTTTTGGGTGACTGCGATGGAGCACGTGAAGCGGCTTTCACCGCGTGAAATCTTGGGCAGCGCACAGGGAGTATTCAACGCGGCGGTTGGCGCGGGTGCCGTCGCGGGCATGTTTGTGTGGCGATCGATTTTTGAAGCGCACGGTGGTGCGCGCACGTTCGCGTGGGCCGCATTGGCAGCGTTTGGAGCGGCGGTCGCCGCGGCGTTCACCCGGGTTGAAGTTTCGTCCCATATGGTCTTGCCCGGAAGTGGACAAGCGCGCACTGCTCGACAATGAGGCACTGCTGCGTCCGCGAAGTGGAGCGCGAAGCGCGCAAACGAAGTTTGCCGCAGTAGTGATAAGTGGTGTAGACCGCCGCCATGCGGAAACGCGCGCTCGGCAACACCGGTGTAGAGGTCACCGAACTTGCGCTCGGAACATGGGGGCTTTCGGGCGACGGTTACGGCGCAGTGGTGGCCGCAGAAGTTGACCGCGTGATCGACGCGGCGCTTTCGCACGGGATCGAGCTTTTTGATACAGCAGATGTGTACGCAAAAGGCGCCATCGAGACGAAGCTCGGCGAACGTATTCCCAAAGGCAAAGGCTTCGTGGTGACGAAGATCGGCACCGACTTGGCGGCCCAACCAATCCGAAAGCGTTTTGACCCGTCGTTTTTGGAAGAGTCACTCGACCGTTCGGCCGAGCGATTAAAGCGACCTTTGGACATTGTTCTGCTTCACAACCCAACGCAGGCAGCTCTCGAAAAAGCTGAATGTGTGGGGTTTATGCGCGAACAAAAGAACATCGGCAAAATGCGTTTGTGGGGCGTTTCAGCGGGCTCGGCCGATGTGGCGCGAACGGCAATTGAACAGGGCGCCGAGGTGGTTGAACTCGCTTACAACCTCACTTTGCCCGGCGATCTGCACGCGATCGCGGGCGAAGCATCACAGCGCGGAACAGGCATTTTGGCGCGATCGGTTCTCGCCTACGGACTTCTCGCCGGGCATTGGACACAAGATCGCGAGTTTTATCCCGGCGATCATCGCGCCGACAGGTGGACTCGTGAAGAGCTGCGCATTCGCGTTTCGCAGCTTGAAGGGCTTCGTGAAGTCGCATCGAAGTATGTGCTGACGCTGCGGGCGGCGGCGCTTCGATTTGCGCTCGCAAACGACTTGGTTTCGTCGGCGGTGCTCGGGCCGCGATCGGTGGCGCAGTTGGAACAACTCATTCGAGAAGCAGGCTCGGAGCCGCCCTATCTTCGCGACACAATGCTTGTGGAGCTGTCGGCGAAACTTGAAGCCGCCGGGATCAAGCTGTGAATTCGCAGGCAGAACTCAATGAGCTGGTGCGCATTGCACGGGCCGCGGCCGACGTGGTGATGGATGTGTACGCATCACCGTTTACCGTGGAAATGAAGAGCCCCGGCGATCCGGTGACAATGGCCGACAAACGCGCGAACGAGTTGTTGTGCCGGGAGATTGCCGCGTCGTTTCCCGGTGAGGCGATTGTTGCCGAGGAAGATGCGCCGCGCACCGCCGATGAGGTGAAAGCGATGATCGCGCGCGAACGAGTTTTCTATGTGGATCCACTCGACGGAACGCGCGAGTTCGCGGCGCGAAGGGCCGAGTTTTCGGTGATGATCGGCGTTGCCCTTCAAGGTCGGGCTACCTTGGGTGTACTCGTGATGCCCGTGACCGGCGAGGCGCTCATGGGCGATGCTCGTGTTCTCGAAAGTGCTTTGATCGAAGCCAAAGACGGCACGCGCGCGGCGCTCCGTGTCACCGCACAGAAGAGTGCGGCAAACTCGACAATGATGGTGTCGCGATCACGGAGGCCGCGCCTTGTGGGCCCGCTCGCGGAGCGACTCGCTATCGCGAATGTGGTGCCGTGCGGTTCGGTGGGCGTGAAAGTGGCGCGCGTCGCCATGGCGCAGGCCGACCTTTATGTGCACGGCGGAGGCGGCGTCAGCTCTTGGGACTTGTGCGGTCCTGAAGCGGTGCTCGCAGCGGCGGGCGGGCGAGTGACAGCGCTCGACGGCTCGCAGATCGACTACGCGGCGGAATTGGTACACACGCGCGGGTTTGTGGGCACCAACGGCGCGCTTCACGACACGGTGCTGCAAGCAATTCAGTCGATCAACTCGGTGTAGGTCGCCTTTTGTCGCACTTCAACAATGCGTACACATTTCAACGTGTACACATTTGAATCATTGTCGCGGCAAAGCGTACGCACCAAGTGTGTACACTTACAACTTGCGGGCGGCGTCGCCGATACGAACGATGCCCGGAGTGATCACTTTGGCGTTTAGTCCGCGAAGGCGGTAGCGATCGCCGTCGTCTCCGCTGACAAACCGAGTGGCTTCGATCCCAAAACGTTCGGTGAATTTTGCACAGCCGCGATGCGGGATTTCGGTCACTTCAATCACCGCGGATCCCAACGCAATTCGCGCCCCAGTGGGAAGATTTTCAACACTGAGGTCCATGTCCAAAAAGAACTGATCGCCGGCGAGCGGCCAGCGATCTCGCTCCGCGGCGATGAGCGCAATGGCGCGAGCGTTCATCACGTTCAGTTGCATTTCAGGGTGCGCAGAACCGTCGGCGGTACGTTTGCTTCCCCGCGTTTTCCAGTTGTCTCCGACGAGTCCGTTTGAAATGTCGAGGCGCCCCTCGGTGAGCACTTCACGCTTGGCTGTGTCGGGTCGGCGAACAATGAGTTCAACTTTTCCGACCGCGTGCGGTGCTCGGATAACGAAGGGGAAACCCGCCTGAAGCTCGTCGGCCGTTCGATACAAAATGCTCATCAGGCGCTCGCTCTATAGCGAATGCTGGGGCGATCCAGCATGGTTCGATACTCGTCAAACCACCTGACTTCGAGCGGTTTGGATTTGGCGAGAGCTTCTCTATCCAAATCACGGGTGTACACACTGTCGGCTATGTCGAGCCGCGCGCGAGCCCCGATTCGCGTGGTCGCCCCAACGGCATCAATGTGCAGTTCGGTGAAGAGCACCTCGTCTTCTTTTTGCGAATAGAACCGCATTGGAACTCCCATCGCTTTGGAACGGCCGGGCCTGTCGGCCGAAAAATGAAGGAGTTTTTCACCGTTTTGACTCACTTCGCACGTGATGCTGTCGGCCGATCGATCGATGCGAATGTCACCCACAATCTTGGGGAACCCCCAATGTTCGCGGCCCGCATCGTGCGCCTGCTGAGTGGTCACCGGGAGGAAGTGTACCCATGTACCTACGTCATCGAAAAATCGCTCGGCGAAAAGCGGCACAATGGGAAGAGGCCCCGATCGGCGCAAACGGCATTGAAACCCAATGCCAACTTCACGATACGGCCCGATGGACGTGTCTTCGTAGTCGAAGGCCGCAACGACCAACACGCCTTTGCCGAAGCCCAATTTAATGGGGGCGAGAAGCGGCTGCGGCAAAAGCTCGCGAAGGGCGCGCATTGGGCACGGGAACGCAGCGAACACCGCAAAAGACCTACGGTAGATGATCGGGAGGTCGGCCTTCATGCTCAACTTTCTTGTGCTGTGGACGCCGCGCGTCAACGCGTTTGGTTGCGACTCTTTCGACAGAGGCCACAACCTACCGCTATCGTCGCGCCCTCGGTCGTACCGCGCCCGGAGGCTCTGAGTGTTATCGAAATCGTTCGCCGTTATCGTGAAGTGGCGTTGGCTGTTCGTAGTTCTGTACGGCCTCCTGCTTCCACCGCTCGGGTATTTTGCGGCGAAAGTAACGCAGGACAGCTCGATCGAAAGGCTCATTATCGCGAGCGATCCCGACTTCTCGGCAATGCGCGACTTTCAAAAAACGTTTGGCGCGGGTGAATACGCGGTTATCGCTTTTGAGGCGGACAATCCTTTTGATCGCGGCGTTTTGGAGCGAATTGACAAAGCCGAACAGGCGCTCTTGCAGATTGAAGGCGTAAGCTCCAATTCTGCAACGAGCATTTTAGGCGCGCAAAAGCGGGATTTTCGCTAACGCCTGAGCAGATCGAAACGTTTAAAACGTTTGCCACCAAGACGGATCTGTTTCGAAAACAGGGGCTTGTCGGCGACGATTTTCTCGCGCTCGCGCTCGTTTTGCAGGTGGACAACAACGAATCGCGGCGCACTGCGGTGAAGAAAATCGAAGAAGCGCTCGCGCCGATCGAAGCGGATTTAGGCCCTGTGCGCGCGGTTCGGCGGCTTGGCCAACCGTTTGTGAGCGCTTACCTCGACCAGACAACGCAGAGCACTGCAAACAGATTGTTCGGTTTGTTCATGGTGTTTGTTGTGGTGCTCACGCTCACGCTTTACCGATCGTTTCGCACGCTCGCTGCGTTTTTAATCACGCTCATTGCGTGCGTGGTGTTTTCGGTTGGGTACATTGGAGTCACGGGCGGCACGCTGAGTATCGTTTCTCCCATGGTGCCAATGACGATCCTCGTCACGGTGCTCGCAACGCTCGTTTATTTGCAATCGCGCTTCGTGGACAAGCCCGACAATGTGAGCTTTGACGACCATCAGGTCTTTTCGCTCTCCAACAAGTTTGTGGCCTGCACGGCGTCGATTTTCGCCACCGTTGTTGGGTTTGCGGCACTGGCCGTTTCAAACATTCGCCCCATTCGTGAAATGGGCATTTGGGTGGCGGTGGGCCTGACGATCTCGTGGATTGTGGTGTTTACGCTTTTTCCAGCGCTTCAGAAGATCTTAAAAACACCCACTTCGGAACATCGACAAACAGCGGCGCCCTGGTTTGTACACTTCGTTGATTGGCTGCCCGGTTTTTCATACCGATATCGTTGGCCGTTGGTGATTGTTTCGCTTCTTTTGTCGGCCGGCGGCGCAGTTGCTTTGTTTGGTGCGCGGGGCGCTGTAACGCCGATGAAGCTTCTGACCAACCCTATTGAATACATTGCAAAGGACAGCCGCGTTTATAAAGACTATCACGCGATGGCGCCGAAACTGCCGGGAATGGCCATTACAAGTGTATGGATCGCCGGTAAGTTTGGAAGTGTTTCAGAGCCGGATGTACTCACGGGTTTGCACCGTTTTACAACCGCGCTTGAAGGTGAGGCCGATGTGGGCTCGGCGATCGGTCCGCCCACGATTCTTCGGATTTCAAGGCACACCGCGGGGCTGAGCGACGCGTGGCCCGAAGAGGCTGAAGCGCAGGACGAGATGGCAGGCGATCTCGAACGATTGTTGCCGGCGGAGCCGATGATTCAGCGTTTTGTGCTGCGTGGTTCAGCCTCGCAGGCACAGATCGCCATTGTGAGCAAAACCACCGAATACGAAGGTTTCGTTGCGCTCGCTGAAAAAATCAAAACCACGTGGGCAAAAACGGCTGAAAAAAATCCGTCGCTCAAGCCGTTTGAAATGAAGATTGTGGGGCTTTCACCGCTTCAAGCGAAGATGTCGCAAAGCCTTGTTCCCACGCTTGTGGAGAGCTTTGCTCTGACTGTCGCGATCATCTTTGCCACGTTTTTGGTGGTGTTCCGCAGCGGCGCCGCACGGGTGATGGCGATCATCCCATCGCTGTTTGCGATCTTGGTCATGTTCGGTGTGATGCGAATCACTGGAATGTCGCTCAACGTGGCAACCATTTTGATCGCTTCAACGGTGCTCGGAACAAGCGAAAACGACCAGATTCACTTTTTCTACCACTTTCAAGAAAAGCGAAAAGACTCGTCGGTGGAAAAGTCGCTCCGTCACACAATGACAGTTGCGGGCAAAGCCATTTTCTTTGCAACAATGATTAATACCGGCGGGTTTTTGGCGTTTGCGCTCGGCGATCTCCCGCCGATGCGGCAGTTTGGCATTCTGACAGCGGTGGCGTTTTTATTATCCATGATTGCCGACTTCACTGCGCTGCCGGCGGCGTTGTGGATTGTTTTCAGGGCCAAACCTGACAGTCATATTGCAAAAGAAGCAGCCAAAACCAAGGCGGCCGGCAGCGACACCTCATCTACCGGGTAAGATCCGTCGAAAAGTCAGGTTGATGCGCGGTGCAAAAATGGCCGGTTGTTTTGGAATGCCGTGCCGATAGTAATGTTGGGTGGTGCCGCGCATGACCAATAACGACCCATTGGACAACTCAAAGTCGCGATTGTCGGCTGGTTTGTTTTTGCCGCAATAACGCAGTTGAAAGCGCCGCGTGGCCCCCAATGACACCGATGCGATCACCGGGTTTTTTCCAAGTTCTTTTTCTTTATCAGAGTGCAAACCCATTGAATCAACGCCGTTTCGATAAAGATTGGCGAGAACGCTGTTAAACGGCTGGGCGCACGTTTCTTCAACCCGTTTTCGCAAACGGAGCAGCATGGCTGTCCAGGGGAGAGGCTTATTTGTAACGCCTGAATAGGTGTACACAGCGTTTTCATCACCGATCCAAGCCACAAGCCGAGGTTGCAAAATGCGCTTCCCAGCAATCACGATCTCTTTTTGTTCAAACGGCACTTCTGTCATTAACGCCTGAAAAGTGGCATTCGCCTCTTCGGGCGATAACCACTCTTCAACCCACACAAGTTCACCCCCATCTTCAAGCGTAATGATCTTGCCTGCGCTCATTCACTTTTCCGCAACTCGTCAATCGAGATCTTTAGAGGCCGATCAATAACGTGAGTTGGTTTCTATCATCCATTGCAACTCAACAAACAACCTAAGTCCTCCGTGTTCCTCCGTGTTCTCCGTGAGTCCGTGTTGAATACGGCGTGTCAGGTGTCGGAGCGCGTCGGGTCGTGGCGAGGCGTCCGGCACTTATTACCCAACAAGGCTCAATGTGGGCGCCACCCGATGGGCGACAAGGCAGCGTGATGAAGCGCCAAATGAAATTGTATTAAAATAGCGGGGAGCTGATTAATTTGTGGTGAGCGCGTCGGTTTCTTTGGCAATGGCGCCTTTCCAGGTGTCGGCGTCGCGGTTGTTGCCGTGGTGACGCTCGGCTTTGGCGGCTTTTTGACGCGCCACGAGATCGGCGTGGGTGGTGAAATAAGGCAGGCTCTTGCCCACCATATCGGCGAGTTTTTCAAACTTGTGCTCGGCCATGATTTTGCCGAGATCGGTTTTTAGCTCGTCAATGATTTCATAACCGCGAAGCATTGCGCCGGTGCAGATTTGCACGGTGTGAGAGCCCAATAGAATGAATTGCGCCGCGTCGGCGCCGGTTTCAATGCCACCGATACCGCTGATTGTGACATTGGGGAATGCGCGCGCGACTTCCATAACGTGGCGAAGGGCAATGGGACGCACCGCCTGGCCTGAATAACCGCCGGGAACGGAATAACCCTCGACCGTGGGCAATGGGCGCAATGTGGTGAGGTCAATACCGGTCACAGAGAGAATGGTATTGATAAGGCTGATGCCGTCGGCTCCGGCATTGACGGATGCGCGCGCGGGAGCGGTGGGATCTCCCACGTTGGGCGTCATTTTGGCCCACACGGGAATGGTGGACACTTCTTTTACCCAACCGACAACCTCTTCACAGATGCTCGGGTCTTCACCCATGGCCATGCCCATTTTGCGTTCTGGCAAACCGTGGGGGCAGGAGAGGTTGAGTTCAAACGCGTCAACACCGGTGTCTTGTGTACGCTTGACAATTTCGTGCCAGGCGTCGCGGCGATATTCTTCCATGATCGACGCGATGAGCATTTTGCTCGGATAGTCTTTTTTGAGCTGTTTCAGCTCTTTCATCCACACGTCGAACGGGCGGTCGCTGATGAGTTCGATGTTTTCAAACCCGACCACTTCGTTGGTTTCGCGCGAGCGAAGTTTGGCGTAGCGAGGCGCGGTGTTGATGACTTTGCTGCTGTCCAAGCTGATGGTTTTGATGACGCAGCCGCCCCAACCGAGATCAAAACTTTTGCCGATTACCCGTGCGTTCGTGCCGGGCGGACCCGAACCGAGCACAAACGGATTTTCGAATTTCATCCCATTGACGACGATCGATAGGTCCGGGCTCTGCATTACATGCCTCCGATCGCGAGACAGGCCACCTCGCGAGAATGGGGAGGGTCGCACGCTCGGGAGGTGTTCATCAAGCCTCGTGGAGCGGTTTACATCACGGCGAGGGGCGTGGGCATAAACAGAAGCAGAAACACAATGAGGGTGATCACGGCGATCACTTTTCGACCGGCGGAAAGTTCACCCGGATCGGTGGGTGGATGATCTTTGCCGCCGAGCCGGCCGAGCAGGAAGAGAAGGCCAAACCACATGAGCCAAAACATGGAGTTTGAAAACGCGCGATCGGCTTCTTCCCACCGTTGTGTACGCACAACGGGCCCCATGAATTGAACCATGTTGTACACAAACACGAGCAGGAGCGACCAGTGGATGACGCGGGCGATTTTGTTTTGTTTTGGGCCGAAAAGTGCGTACGCAACGTGCCCGCCGTCGAGTTGACCCACGGGCAGGAGGTTGAGCGCGGTGACAAACAATCCGCTCCAACCGGCAAACGCAATGGGGCTCAACATGACATCACGTCCGTCGGGTATGGGGCCGATCACTACGCGTTTGAGGAGCAGGTATAAAAGGCTTTGGCCCTCTTGCCATGAATCGGGTTCGGGCACTTTTACGGGTGATTGCATGAGCCCAATGACGATGACCGGAATGGCCACAATGAGACCGGCGAGTGGGCCGGAAGCGCCGATATCGAGAAGGGCATTTCGCGATCGAATTCGGCCGCGCATGCCGATGACGGCGCCCATTGTTCCAAACGGCGAGAGGAGTGGAAGCGGTATAAAAAATGGGAGCGACGCCGGCACTCTGTGGTAGCGCGCGGCGAAGAAATGGCCGAACTCGTGCACAAGCAAAATGCTCATGAGAGGCACGGCGAATCGCCAACCAGAGGGCAGCGCTCGAAGCATGCCGATAGGGTCTGAAAAAGGATGCAGACCCTTGGTTTCGTAGAGCGCGCCGTTGATGAAGACGCTGAGTGTTGTGAGCACAAACAAGACAACGTTTTTTTTCCACCGAAGCGGGGGCAAAACGCCGTTTTTTGTGCTTTCGGGCGGCTCTGAAACGCGCGCGGGCCGTTTCCAAAAGTCCTCTTCCGCCGCCGACTCGGCATCGATCGGCAGGGTGTCTTGTGTACCCTGCGCGACCCCTTCGCCGTCGTGCCGATCTGTCATCGCCGTCGGGTGTGCCATAGTTTTGTTCTGGGCGCGAGCGCGTGCGCTAACACTTGCTCTCAGTGCTTTCGCGCGGTAGTTCCGACGGGTGGTGATTGTTCCGCCGGAGCCGCGTCCGAGCCGCGCCGCGTTGCTCAATGCAATCGCAGCGTTTCGTGAAAAGTCGCGCGAGAAGGTGCGGCCGCACGATTTATCGGCGCGTGATGAGCGGTTTATCGTGCGTACACTTCCGCTGCTCGGGCTTCTTTATGACGAATATTTTCGTTGCGAAACCGAGTTTCACGGTGAGTTGCCGGACGGTCCGTGTTTGGTGGTGGGCAATCACAATGCAATGACGGGCATTCCCGACATGTTTTGCCACATGGTCGCGTTTTGGAGGCGGTACAGTCCAAAGCGGCTTGGTTATGGTTTAATGCATGACGCGCCGTTTTCTTTTCCTTATGCGGGCGCATGGCTCAATGCGGCGGGGGCGGTTGCAGCGTCGCCCAAAAATGCAAAAAGCGCTATTGACGCGGGCGCGGCGGTGCTTGTTTTTCCGGGGGGCGACATTGATTCATGCAAACCGTTTTCGCGCCGATATCAAATTGAGTTTGGGCGGCGACGAGGTTTTATTAGAACAGCCATTCGCGAGGGTGTACCCATTGTGCCGATTGTGAGCGCGGGAGCACATCAATCGCTGTTTATTGCAACCGACGGGAGATCGATTGCGGAGGCGTTGGGGTTGCCGGCGCGTTTTCGGTCAAACGTTTGGCCTATTGGGTTTGCATTGCCTTATGGGCTTGTTTTTGGTGTACCGGCGCCGCACCTACCGCCGCCGGTAAAAATTCATACCCGAGTGCTTTCGCCCATTCGCTTTCATGTGCCACCCCAAAGTGAAGCGGATCCCGATGTTGTGGAAACCTGTTTTGAGCAGGTGCGACGGGTGATGCAGTCAACTCTGGACGACCTTCGTTCGGAGGGTAGGCACGGTCTTTTTCCGCGCGGCTGAAGGATGTCGATCAGAACCGAGTCGAAATCTGGTAGATTTGGTGAGTGCCAATGCAACTCGCGACACTTTGCTTTGTATTGCCCCTGACGAGTTTGCTCGGGGTGGGCTGTTTTCTCAACGCCGGCCCTATTTCCGGTGAGGGAGAAGGTGGAAAATCATCCACGGGGAGCGCGGGAACGGCCGGCGCGGGGGGCGATCAGACGGGGGGCTCGGGGGGCTCGTCCACGTCATCCACTTCGGCAACCACAACATCGTCGGGGTCGGGTACAACCACGATGGCAGAATGCCAGGCGCCTGAGGATTGCCCCGATTTTGGGTATTGCAGCATTCGATCGTGTGAACAAAACGAATGTGTACAAACCCCCCGTCCCCAGGGTGAGTTGGTCTCGGGTGACAACGACGGTGATTGCAAGCTTTTGCAATGCGACGGCAAGGGAATGGGGGAAACGGTCGCCGACGAAGACGATCCGGTGGATTTGGACCCAACCGATTGCATTGAAAAGAAGTGCTCGGGAATGACATTAAACGTTGGCCAAGTGGCCAATGGAACGCCGTGTGGAGCGCCGCCCGCATGTCATGAGCAAAAGTGTCAGAATGGCCAATGTCCCGCGGCCACACCGATTCCGGGTAAAACAGACTACCCCGATGACAATCTAAACGATTGTGCGTATTTGGAATGCGACAACGGGGTTCTTTATTACATTTATGGCTATAACGGCGTTTGTCCCGATAACAATCCAACCAATTGTTATTGGCCGTATTGCCAGGATACGGGTGGGCAAAACTATTCTTGTACAGGGGTGTACGCGCCGCAAAACACGCCGTGCAAAAAGCAGGATAACAGCAATGGGTTTTGCAACGGACTCGGCACCTGCCAATAGACCGCACAGCCTACAATAAAAACGAGAAATAGCCGGGCGTGGGCGGTGCACTCGTGTGGCGTTTTTGATAGTGTTCGATCTATGGCTTTGGAGCGCCCGGTTGTTTGTTGGGCATCTTTGTGTACACTTTTTCTTTCCGGCTGCTTTCTGAACGCCGGGCCGATTGACGGCTCCTCATCAACAGGCGGCGGCGCGGGCAGCCATTCCACCGCCAACAGCGGCGGCGGTGGAACGGACACCACATCGTCGTCAACTTCGCAGTCAAGCACGGGCGGGTCGACAACGTCGGCAACTTCCACCGACGAGTGTACACAAGCGGCCGACTGCACAGCGGAGACGAAATTCTGTGAGAAAGTAGAGTGCAAGGGCGGATTTTGCACAACGCTGCCGGATCACGAAAAAGAGAAATGTGACTATCCACCCGCCACACCCAGCGAGTGTGAAGAGGCAAAGTGTGAACAGGGTGCATGCAAGCTCTTCAACAAGGCGCCCAATACGGTTGTCGATTCAAGCAAAAACGGCGATTGTAAACAGACTGTCTGCGACAGCGCCGGCAAGACAATGGACGTTGCCGACCCCGCTGATGTGCCGGAAGGAAGTGAATGCTCAATAGGCGTTTGCAGCGGCACTTTTCCTTCTACTGAAGCGGTGCCGAACGGTGAGAGTTGCGGGGCGGTAAATCTAGGGCAGTGTTGCAAAGGCTCTTGTTGTGCTCAGGGGTTGTGTGCCGCTCAAGATGGCTGCTGCGTGGACCAGATTGCCTATGTTTGCGGCGGTAGCTGTTGCACAGTTGGAAAGGCGTGTTGCGCCGGCAAGTGTTGTGCATTTGGGCAACACTGCAATCAGGGCAATCAGTGTGTTTTTTAGGTTATGTGGGATCGCACTTGGTTTAGCTGCACGATCGTTATCGCGGGTTTAAGCGGCGGGTGTGCGCCGCCTTCTGAACCGCCGCAACGCGATTGTGCATTTACGGCTTGGGCAAAGTCGAAAGAGCGTCTTCCAACCATTACAGGGGATTTTTTGGGGTGGGAAAAGCCGGGCGCCGTCATGGGGCATTACGGCGATGATTGGCATTCTTTTACAATGCCTCTCGCGCCGGGCGAATATGGGTATTTAATTACCGATGATGAGGGCACCCACGTTGATAGGTATAACGCGCAGCGGACCTATTACGGTGAAACAGAGGTATCGCTCGCACGCGGTATTGAGTGCAATGTTCCGCTTGTAGAAATTACGTCGGTGGAGGCGGAAAAAAACGGCTCCGTCACCGTAACCGGGCAATTTTATTCAATCGGCAATGTCGATGGCGGCGGGGAGTTGTTTTCGGTGGAGGCAACTTCTAAAAGTGGCGCATTAACAACCGCTGAGGTGTCGCCCGACACAGGCACCTTTGTTTTAAAAGGGAGCGGTTTTGGGCGGGGAAAACATCGATTTGAAATTGTCGCAAAAGACAATGCCGGTAGAACAGCGGAAGCACCGTTGACGCAGGCATGGGTAGACCCGGTGTCTGACAATTGGAATGAAGGCATTTTATATCAGGTGGTTGTCGATCGATTCAGGGCCGATGACGGCGGCGCTCTTGCCGATCCGCAAACACCCGGACTCCGCGCGGGCGGAACATTAAATGGAGTGCGAGCGGCTCTTGAAGAAGGGTATTTTGATAAACTCGGTGTCTCGGCAATATGGCTTTCACCTGTTTATGAAAACGCCGCGGGCCTGCTCGAAGGGCGGGACGGTGAAATGTACGAGGCGTTTCACGGTTATTGGGTATTGAAGTCGCGCGAGGTGGAGGCGCTTATCGGTGGGCGGGACGCATTAAACGCATTGATTGATGCGGCGCACGCTCGGGGAATCAAGGTGCTTTTCGACTTCGTGCCCAATCACGTTTATGAGGGCAATGAGCGGTACGTTGCCCATCAAAACGACGGTTGGTTTAACAACGGGCCAAACACGTGCGTTTGTGGAATCGACCCGGGGTGTGATTGGGGGTCGCGCATTCTTGACTGTTGGTTTGCGCCTTATTTGCCCGATGTTCGGTGGCAATCATCGGCGGCAACAACCGAAACGCTGAACGACCTTCGTTATTGGATGACTGAGTTTAATGCGGACGGCATTCGCATTGATGCGGTTCCAATGATGCCGCGGCAGGCAACGCGCCGAATGGCGGAGGTATTGCGGTCGGAATATGCGCCCAAAGACTCGATGTTTTCAATAGGTGAGGTGTTTACAGGGCCTGGGTCTGAGGGCACGGCGGCAATTAAATATTTTTTGGGGCCCGACGGCATTCACGGCGCTTTTGACTTTCCACTCGCGTGGATCATTCGAAGTGTGATTGGGCTCGAATGGGGCGGTTTTTATGACATTGAAAACACGCTTCTTCATACCGAAGATGAAATGCGGGGTTCAGGGTCGGTATTGGGCTTAATGGTGGACAATCACGATATGGCCCGCTTCGTTTCCGAAGCCACGGGAAACGGCGGTTCAAACGCGTGGTTTAATCCTGCGCCCCAACCTACCGACAATGTGCCTTATGAGAAGCTGAAACTCGCACTATCGCTTGTGATGACACTGCCGGGTTTGCCGGTTCTTTATTACGGGACCGAGGTGGGACTTGCCGGGGGCACCGATCCTGACAATCGGCGTGTTTTGCCGGGGGAAACTGCCCTCTCCGCGTCGCAGGAGAGCGTGCTCGCCACGCTGCGGCGATTAGGCTCGGTGCGCGCGTGTTCAAGCGCCCTCAAGAGAGGTGATCGAAAGGCTTTTTTGGTGGCGGAACACCGGTACGGCTTCGTTCGAAATGCACCGGATGAGTCGGCTATTGTGCTACTTTCCAATGAAAGCGAAACGGCCCAGATCGTGCCTCCGCTTGAAGCTGTGCCCAAAGGGGCCTACGTCGATGTTTTTTCCGGTGAGACATTTGAAGTGGGTGCCGGCGCCCCCATTTCATTGCCCGCCCGTTCGTTTCGAATCCTTTTGCCCGAGAACAGCCCATGCCGCTCCGACTCAATACCTTCGCCCTGAAAAGTTCTGCAACGGTATTGGCCACGTTGGCCGCCTTGATATCGGTCGTACCCATTGCGTGTGATCCCGATTCATTGGGGGGTAAACAGCCGCCCGGAGAGGTGGGCGGTTTTGATCCGGGAGATACGGTTGGGCAGGTGGGCTCTTCGTCGTCGGGTGATCCCGGCACGGGTGGAATGGGCGGTTCGGGAGGCAGCGGTCCTCCGCAATGCGATGATTCATTAAAGCGTTGCGAACACGTCTTTACGTATCAAGACGCGGGTGAAACTTCGGTGGAAGTGCGGGGTGATTGGGATGGGCCGTCCACGTGGAACGCCGGCGCGCCGATGACTAAAAATGGAAGCGTTTGGAGCGCGACAGTTGAAGTGCCGTGGTCGGGCGATGTTCAATACAAACTTGTATTAAACGGAAACAATTGGATTACCGATCCCGCCAATCCCGACACCATCAGCGACGGCAATGGCAATACCAATTCATTGCTGAAAGGCACCATGTGTGAAGATTACACGTGTGGTGTGCCGCCGGTGCTCGGTTATGACTGGCGCGACGCGGTGATGTATTTCGTGTTTGTGGATCGGTTTTTGGACGGCAATCCCGCAAACAACGGTGCGCCCGCCGGAGCCGAATCGGCTGCTGAATACAAAGGCGGGGATTTTGCGGGCGTCATTCAAAAAATCGATGCCGGGTATTTTAATGATCTCGGCGTAAACACGCTGTGGATCACGGTACCGATGCAAAACCCCAACAACAAAGAAATCGGCGCCGACGGTAAGTATTACACCGGTTATCACGGCTATTGGCCGAACGACCTTGAAAAGGTTGAAGAGCACTTTGGCTCCATGACCGATTTGAAAAACCTGGTGGATGCGGCGCACGCCAAAGACATTAAGGTGCTGATTGACTATGCAATGAATCATGTACACAAGAGCGCCGCTGTGTACTCACAACACCCAGAGTGGTTCTGGCCCAATTCCAATGGAAACGGTGGCAACTGCGTCTGTGGTGAAGGTTGCTCGTGGGATCCGCCGCAAGGCGAACAATGCTGGTTCCGCGATTATCTGCCTGACTTTAACTTTACCAATGCCGCTGCTCGGCAATTCTCGGTGGATAACGCCATTTGGTGGATTGAGCAAACGTGTGTTGACGGCTTCAGGCTCGACGCGGTCAAGCATATTTCAGAGCAGTGGCTGCTCGACCTTCGGAAGCGGGTTACCGCAGAAATTGAGCCCACTTCGCAACAGCACTTTTATATGGTGGGTGAAACGTTCACCGGCGATAAGGGTTTGATTAAATATTACGTTGACCCGATCAATAAGCTCGATGGTCAATTTGACTTTCCGCTGCGCGTCTCGCTCACGCGGACGGTGCTGATGCGAAAAGCACCGATGTCCGAGTTGGGCGACTTCCTAAATTCAAACGACACGTATTACGGCTCAGCGATTATGAGCACGTTTATTGGCAATCACGACATTCCGCGGCCTATTCACTTTGCGCAGGACACTCCCATTTGGTCGAATGAATGGGATGATGGCAAAAACGTCGCGTGGTCCAATCAGCCGGGTCTGCCGGGCGGAACAAGCGCTTTTGAGCGCCTCGCCAACGCGTTTACCATTCTTTATACCATTAAAGGTATTCCGCTCGTTTATTACGGTGATGAGGTTGGTTTGCCCGGCGCGGGCGATCCTGACAATCGACGCATGATGCAATGGTCGGGGTATTCACCCTGGCAGACGTTGCTTCTCAATCACATTAAGAAACTCGGCAAAATCAGGGCGGATCACGTGGCACTGCGGCGCGGCTCGCGCCAAACACTGGCGGTTACCAACGACACCATTACGTATAAGATGACCTCCGGCGCTGAAACGGTGTACGTGGTCATCAACCGCGCGGACTCGTCGCAATCGGCGGGTGGGTTGCCGAGCGGGTCGTTTACAGATGTGTTGACAAACGCGGCTGTGAGCGGCCCGAGCGTGAATGTGCCGGCTCGTTCTGGGATGATTTTGGTTCAATAGAGTAGCGTCACCCCCACCCACCTGACTCGCCTCGCAATGACCTGAAATGTCTCGATGCCTGACGCGTCGTATTCAACACGGAGTTCCCCAGCGGCGCATGCGCCTCATTCGAACGGCGAGTAACTCGTTGCGGTTGAGTTGTCGATGCAGCAGAAAAGAGCCCGTTCTGGGAGGTCCGGCGACTTGAGATGTCCATCACGTCGCCATCCACCGGTCTCGCCGGTCTCTCGTTTTCGTCGTGGCTGCGCTCGCCACAGAACTCCATCTGGAGAACCCGACGCGCCACGCTGTTCGCTTTTCCGCTTGGCGACGGGCAAGGGTGTCCCAAACGTCTCGACAAGACTGGATCCGTGCCTTGCAGAACGTTCCGCTAAAGGGAGGTTACCCAGGAGGCACGGAGATCACGGAGATCCGCGGAGTTTTTTTGTATTTCAGACTGCTATCGGCTTGCACCGCGTGACCCATCACCTGTCAGGCCGGGGTCACGGCTGAACAGACAAAGAAACTCCGTCCGTGTCTTCCGTGATTCTGTGGTTAAGAGACGTCACAGTCATCCAGAACGGCTTCAGGTCTTGGCGTGACGCGTCGGCCGTCGCTCTGGGGGAGTTACCCAGGAGTTCGGCTTGCGGTTTCAGCGGTATTACTTGAGCAGGCCGGGGAAGATTTTGGCCGAGACTTTGTGTGGCTTATTGCTGTTTGGAACGAGATTGTCCCAGAGAATAACAACGTCTCCCGTGGAGGGCTCCACGGTGATTGACGGTTGAGTTTGTTTACCAAGCGCAACTTCGTTGGCCTGTTGTTCATCCCCAACCGGCAGGCCCTTATCGGTGAATACCCGGTACATAATGTTTTCACCGCCGGCGGCCTCAACTGTCCATGCGACAACAAACTTACCCGCTGAAGGAACGGCAACTACCGTGGGCTGACTTTGATTGGTGGTGCCCGCTGAAACGATCACGGGGTCTGCACCGTTTCCAGGGGATTGGAAAATACGGAAAGCCACCTCACGGTGGATGTTGCCGTTCATGTCAGGTACAGAGTCGCGTGTGTACACAAATGCGAATTGGTCGGCGGTTCCGACGCGTGCGCCAGCCGGATCTTTGGGCGCTGTGTCGCCTTTTGCAGCGTCGGTGAGCGTAAAGAAAAATCCGCCCATTAGGCCGCCGTTTTCATCAAGTTGCTGAGCCACCATTTGGCCGTTTGCGGTGGGATCGGCAATCCAAGCGACCATAAAGCCGGCCGAGAGAGACCACGACGCGGTGGCATTGGGTGCCAATGTGTCGCCGATATCAATCGGAGTGCCGAGAGGCAATGCCGGCAAGTCAAACGGTTGAACGAAGATGTCCCAAAGCGGGCCGCCGCCGGGCTTTCCAACGGCCGCTACAACGAACTTACCGGCGGTGTTGGCTGCACAGCTCAGCCCCGGTTGAATTTGCGGAATATTGATTTGATTGCCCGTCGTAATGGCGCCGTTGACATCCACCTTATTGAAAAAGAGCGCGTTGCTCGGAGATTCTTGATAAGCGAATACGCTTCGATTGGACGGGGCGGTGCAGATCACCGGGGTGGCGGGATTGGGTACACCCGTTGATTTGAGATCGACCGTTCCGGTCCCTTTTTTATACTCACCTGAAAACTTGTATTCACGGCCGATAATTTTCTTAGCCGCGGCGGAGTGCCATATCGCAAAAAACGACGACAGCATATCGTCGTTGCGGAACGCGATGATTGGCAATTCATGTGTAACGGTATTGTCAGCGCCGGACTCGATATCAAACTCTTGGAACTTGCATTCAGCTGAGCAGTAGTCCTGATTGCCGGGCGGAGGTTCAACATCAACGGCGGCTTGGTCGTCACACTGCTCGCCTTTGTCGGTGTTCACCGTGCCATTGCCGCAGATCTTTTGGCATACAGAGAGTTCTTGTTGGTCGGCGGTGCACTCCCACCCTTCTTCAATGGTGCACGCGGCACTGCATCCATCACCGGCGACGGTGTTGTCGTCGTCACAGCCTTCATCGCCGCCCACTTTTCCGTCACCGCAAATCGCTTCAACAGTGGTTCCGGTGCTTGTGGAGCTGGTGGTGCTGCTGGTGGTGGTTGCACCGGTGCCACCCGAGCCGCCGGTACCGGCGGCCGCGCCTGTACCGAGGTCGATTTCCCCAGGAGCGTTGATGAAGGAACAGGCGCCGAGCAGGGCGGGCGCGACCAACCAGAGAGAGCGCAAGCGAAACATGGTTGTGAGCTTCTCAGGCTGCATGCGCGAGGGCAAGAGGGCTTCGGACGTACCGCCGCGACCGGGCTAAAAGAGCGGGCATGGCGGGCGTTGCGAGCGCGCGGCTTCGCGGGGTAGTGTGCGCGCCTTCCGGTGGCCAAGAAATTCCAGATCGTCACTGAAATGACTCCCAAGGGCGACCAACCGCGCGCCATTGAGGAGATCTGTGGGGCATTTGACGAAGGACGAAAGTTTCAAACGCTGCTCGGCGTCACCGGCAGCGGCAAAACATTTACCGCCGCAAAGGTGATTGAGCACATCGGCTTGCCAACCCTCGTGCTCGCGCCGAATAAAACGCTTGCGGCGCAGCTCTACGGTGAATTTCGCGAGTTGTTTCCAAACAACGCGGTTCACTATTTCGTGAGCTATTACGACTACTACCAGCCCGAAGCGTACGTTCCGACAAGCGACACATACATTGAGAAAGACGCGATCATCAACGACGCGATTGATCGCATGCGTCACGCGGCAACCTACGCGCTCTTGTCGCGCTCCGATGTGATCATTGTTGCGAGCGTCAGCTGCATTTACGGCATTGGCAGCGCCGAGAGCTATCACGGCCTGGTGATTCGTTTGGAGCGGGGAATTGAGCTTCGGCGCGATGATCTGCTGCGGCTTTTGGTGGACATTCAATATCAACGCAACGACGTTGATTTTCACCGAGGAACGTTTCGCGCGCGCGGCGATGTGATCGAAATTTTTCCGGCGTACGAAGAGAACATTGCCATTCGCGTGGAGCTTTTCGGCGACGAAATTGAAGCGATCAAAGAGGTGGATCCGCTGCGCGGGCGCGTTCTCGGTTCACGCGACCGCGTGGAGATTTATCCCGCGTCGCATTACGTGACGGAGCAACAACAACTTCGAAACGCCATTCAATCCATTCGCGAAGAGCTGCGCGATCGCCTCGATTTTTACGACAAAGCGGGGCGATTTTTAGAGAAGCAGCGCATTGAACAGCGAACCATGTACGACCTCGAAATGCTGGAGCAAATGGGGTTTTGCAACGGCATTGAAAACTATTCGAGGCATCTTTCAGGGCGAAAGCCGGGTGAACCGCCGCCGACGCTGATTGATTATTTTCCAAAAGACTTTTTGATGATCGTGGACGAGTCGCACCAAACGATCCCGCAGATCGGTGCGATGTACCGGGGAGATCGCTCGCGCAAAGAAACGCTCGTGGAGTACGGATTTCGACTGCCAAGCGCGCTCGACAATCGACCGCTGAAGTTTGAAGAGTACGAGGAGCACTATCGCCGGGTGCTCTATGTGAGCGCGACGCCCGGCGAGTACGAACTCGAAAAAGCGAGCGGCGTTGTGGTGGAGCAGATCATTCGGCCCACCGGTCTCATCGACCCCAAAATCACCATCGTCAAAGTGGCGGGGCAGGTGGACGATTTGCTCGGGCGCATTCGCGAGCGCGTGGGGCGCGGCGATCGCGTGTTGGTGACCACGCTGACGAAGCGCATGGCCGAGGATTTGACCGAGTATTATACCGAACTCGGAGTGCGCGTTCGGTACCTCCACTCGGATGTGGACACGATGGAGCGTATTGAAATTCTGCGAGATCTAAGGCGCGGTGAGTTTGATGTGCTCGTGGGGATCAACCTGCTTCGTGAAGGGTTGGACCTGCCTGAAGTATCTCTCGTGGCAATTCTCGACGCGGATAAAGAAGGCTTTTTGCGGAGTGCGCGTTCGCTCATTCAGACAATCGGCCGTGCCGCACGCAACGTAAACGGTGAAGTGGTGATGTACGCCGATCGCGAAACCGACGCGATCAAGCTGGCGGTGGGTGAAACCAATAGGCGTCGGGCGTTGCAGAGCGCGTACAACGAAGAACACGGGATCACGCCGGCCACGGTTGTGAAGGCGATTTTGGACATGTCGCCCACGTCGGGCACGCGCGATTACTACGCCGTTCCGAAAACTCCGAAAGATGCGGCAAATGCGCCGCAAATGGATCTGAGCGAACGCATTGAGGCGTTGCGCCAGGAGATGTTTGCGGCGGCTGAAAATCTTGAGTTTGAAAAAGCGGCGCGCATTCGCGATCAAATTCGAGTGCTCCGCGGCGAAGGTATGGGTGAAGATGTTGCACCGGAGCCGCAGCGAAATGGGTCTGGATCGCGCGGCAAATCCGGTGGGAAACGCGCGCGCTCAGGCGGCGGATCAAAGTCGATGCGAGGCAGGTACCGATGAGCAGACGCAACGCTGTGGTGGCTGCAACCATCGCCACGCTCGTTTTGGGGGCGCCGCAGGCCCTCGCGCAGGACGAATGGAAAGAAGACAACGGTGAAAAACCGCCGCCCGACGATAGGCCTGCGCGAAAAAAGGACGACGGCGCGCAGGTGGATCCCGACGCGGCCTCTCGCAAGTGGCTTCTGGAGCTGAAGTTCGGCCCCGCTTTTTTGCTCGCTTCGCGCGGCGTCACGGAGTTTGGTCTTCAGATAAACCTTGGGTACACAATCGCTCGCGACCTCATTACCAAGGACGATTCGTTTTATCTGACGTTTTCACCGTACATGCTGGTGGGTGAAGATCTGACGCTCGTGACTCCACTCGGCGCGCAATACGACCTTCCACTCAAGATGATTCCGTACGAGGGAATCAGCGCATACGCGCGTGTTTCGGTGGGATATGCGTATTACAAGCCGCCGCTTGTTGATTTTGACAAGGGGTATCACGGGCTCGGTGTGCAACCGGCGGTAGGCGCGAAATTGGCCTTTTTAAAGCGGTTTCATGTGGGCATTGAGCCGTTTGGATTTGATATTGTGAGCGTGTTTCCGCCCAAAAGTACACAAGTGAGCGGCGGTACAAACTCTGTGTTTCAACTCTATATCTTCGGCGGAATGAAGTTTTAGAGTCGAAGCGCGCTCCGAAGTTACTCGCCGTGCTAAACACGGTTGTTTGGATACAGGCTGTTAACGAACAACGACGGCGCGGACCAAGTCGACGCCGATCTCTCGACCATCACGCACCACAGTGAGGCTGACGCGTGTTCCAGGCTCGCCGCGAAGGCGCTGAACGTGTTCGCTCAGTGTGAGCGTTTCGGTGGATGCGCCGTCGATACGAACAATTCGATCGCCGCGTTGCAAACCGCCTTTTGCGGCGGGCCCATCGGCTGTGAGCGACGCGACAAGAACGCCGGGTGCGTTGGGCGCGGGAGCGAGAACCGCACCGATGCCGCCGAGTTCGGTGTCGCCTTTGTCGCCTTCGCCCTTGGGAACAAGCGCTACGTCGGAGGTGATGTCGCCACCGCGCGCGCTGAGACCGCTCACGATGCGCGAGCGATATCCCTCTCGTTCAACGCGAATTGAAAACGGACCGGACGAAGGTACACCCTCCAATGTGTACGCACCGTTTTGATCGGTTGTGGACGGAAGCGCGCGTGAGACACCCATTCCGTCGAGAGCCACGGTGGCACCGGCCACAGCCGCACGCGTGTTTGCATCGGTGACAATGCCGCGAACACTAACTCCTTTGGGAAGTTCAATGCGTACACCTGAAACGGTGCGCCCGGACTCCACATCGAACATGCGGCTGCGACCCGACGGGCGGCCTTCAGCGGTTGCCGCAATGACGTATTTTCCAGGCGTCACGTTGGTCATCACGAAGCGCCCCTGATCGTCTTCGATCGTGCGCGAGCGACCGTTTCCACCTTCGTCGTCGCCTTCTTCACCGATGAATTTTTCGACGGCGATCTGAAACCTGGCGACGGGAGATCCGGTTTCATCAACAACGGTCCCTTCGATGCGTCCACCGTCGCGCAGCTCCAAGGTGTTCGCTTTTGAATCACCCGAAACGAGCTTGATGCGATCCGACGCACCAAAGCCGGACCGCCTTGCAACAGCGGTGCAACCGGCCGCCTCGGGCACCAATTCAAACGTTCCGTCGTTGCTCGTGGCGACACCAAAATCGCGGTCGGTACAGGCAACCCAAGCGCGTGACACCGGCGAACCGTTGGGGCTGACAACGCGGCCGCGAACGGCGGCGGAGTCGTTCAACGGTTCAGGTTCGGGGGGCTGCACCGCCGTGGGCTTTGGCGTTGGCTTTGGTTTTGGGACGGGCGGCGGTGTGTACTCAACTGCCGCGGCAGTCATCACTGGAATTGCGATCTTGGGGCGCGACGGAAGGAGGGCGAACAAAGCGAATGGGACAATGAGGAGCGCTGCCGACACGAGCGCCGCCGAGATCCAGGCGCGGCGGCGCTCACGAGGGTCGATCGCGTTCATGAGTGAAATTACGGTTCGACGCTGGGGGGTGCGTCGGTTCCGGCGTCGGCGGTGGCAGTGGTGGACGGTTTGCCGTCTTCTCCGGCGGGGCCGAGAACGGGGGTGTCAGGTTCTACCGGCCAGGGTGATTCACTCGCGGAACCGCCGCACGCGGCGACAAACAGCACAGCGCTCATCGCTGCGACGACGGCCCCGAGAACCAATTTTTGGAGGATCGACTTGGACATTTGGCGAGCTGGAATGTGTACTCAACAGCGGCGAGCAGGGAGCGTTACGCGCTCACGAGGTGAGCAAGTATTGCTAGGCACTTTCTGCCAGGTTCTCCCGCGCGAGCCAAGCGCATGCGACCGCATTGAGGCCACACCACACAAGAAGAAGGATTTGGCCGAACGGCGAAGCATGTTCACCGAGAATCATCACTGAACCGAGGTACGCGGCGGTACCCACGCTGATGCCTGCGACGAGAGGCCGGAGCGCGCGCGAGCCGAACGCGAGTGCGGTGAGGCCAAAGGGAATGATCGCGTTGGCGAGGGGCAACCACTTGTGGATCGAGACGTTCACGAGCAGATCGAGGTCGGCGATTGGGCGGGCGAGCACGTCGACAGGGAGGTACGCGCGCGGCAGGATCCACGGCAAAAAGAAGAACAAACCGGGACCGGCGAGCAGCGCACCGATCGCAAACGACGGCGAGAGTACACTTGTCGCGCGGCGGTTTTTACGGAGCGACCACACGCCCACAAGGCCCGCGATCACGCCGACCAACAAGAGGCGGACCATTGCATGAACGAACGTGATGCGACTCACGGCATTGTCGGCTTGCAGAATGCCCGCGCCGAAAAGCTTTTTGCCATTCTCGGAGTTATCCACCACGCGCGCGGATTTTTTCAGCGCGTCTTCAACCGCAGCCGGATCTGTAACGCCGAGACTGACAACAAGTGCTGCGGCACCTGCAACGTGCGGCGAAGCCATGGATGTGCCGTTGTACGCGGGGAAGATCTCGCAGCCGTCTCGACCTTTTTTGCAGATGGTTTGTTGCGTGACGTTCACACCCGGCGCGGCGATGTCCACGCCTTTTCCGCGCGAAGAAAACTTGGCGAGCTTGTCGTCGGGATCCGAAGCGCTGACGCCGATCACGCCGTCGGTTGCTCCGGGATAACCCACGCTGCCACCTGAATTTCCGGCTGCGGCGACAACGATGGAGCCCTTGGAAAGAGCGTGTTTCACCGCATCTTCAAGGATTTTGGAGTTGCGCGGACCGCCGAGGCTCAAGTTGATGACGTGCGCGCCGTGATCCGCGGCCCATCGAATGCCGTCGGCCACATCTGCGGTGGTTCCCCAACCGTCTTCGTTGAGCACTTTAACGGGCATGAGGCTCGCGTGAAACGCGACACCGGTGACGCCGAAACCGTTGTTGGTGCTTTGAGCGATCGTGCCGGCGACGTGTGTACCGTGGCCTTGATCGTCGTTTGCATGCGAAGAATTTGAAACGAAACTCCACCCCTCAACGCAGCCCGTTTGCTTCAGATCTGTGCCTTTTGTGAACGGGCCGTGCGTTTCACAGGCAACACCCGTGTCGACAACAGCGACCACAACACCTCGGCCTGTGGCGTAGTCCCAGGCCCGCGTGGCCCCGATCCGATTCATGTGCCACTGCTCTTTGAACTGCGGATCGTTTGGGGAAAAGTTGGCGCGGACGCGAGCGAGCGGCTCCACGTGTTCGATCCGCCCATCTTTTGTGAGTTCTGCGAGGAGCGCGGCAATGCGGCCGGCGTCAAGCGACGCCAGCTCAATGCGGGTTTCTTTTTCGAGATCGGTGGGCTGAAGGTCAATTCCGTAGCCCTGTTCGATCGACAGAATGTCGCTTTCTTCGAGGTCGTCGCGACCGTCGATAACGAACTGGCCACTCACGTCCCACGAAGATTCACTTGTCCATTCATTGGGAATTGTGGGCTCTTGAGCGTTGGCAATTGACGGTGCGAGCGCGATTGCCGCGGCTGCGAAGCCGGTGAGCTTTAGCAGCGCGCGGTGTGAGCGGTCGAAACGAACCATCGAGCGACTCCTTTTTGCAAAACAGAGCGTAGCGCGGCGACGGGCACCTGCCACGACCGGCCAAGTTGGACGGAGCATGACCCGAGTTGATCTGCCCGACTTTCAAAGCATGTGAAGAAGCGCAAAGGAGCCGGTGAAAACCCTGCTGCGAACACTCCTTCGCGTGACGTTCGAAGCGCGCGCGCGTTCTTTTCGCCTCTCGGTTTGCGGAAATCCCGCTCATGACACCGTAAGATCACGGCGCTGTCATTGACATGATCTTAAACGAGTCACGCATCGAACAGACGGTTGACCGCGACGAGCGCGGGAGTTTTTACAAAGCGCTCGTGGTCGCAAAAGTGCCCGATCACCACGGTTCGGTGCCGCTTGCGATGGTTCGCAAACGCGCGGTGCCCGTTGACGAAACGCGCGCGCCGGTGCTGCTCATTCACGGTTACGGGCAAAACCGTTACGCGTGGCACCTGCCGTCGCGCAGCTTTTCAAACTATCTCGCGCGTGCGGGGTTTGATGTTTTTAACCTCGACCTGCGCGGTCACGGCCGATCGCGACATTTGGGAGCGCGACTGCCTGCGCACGTGACGGAGTTCGTTCGCGAAGACGTTCCGGCGGCGGTTGAAGAAATTCAAAAAGTTTCAGGCAATCGGCCTGTGTACATCATTGGCCATTCGCTTGGCGGGCTCATTGCGTACGCAGCATCGCCGAGGCTTGGAAGTGCGCTTGCCGGGATCACAACGCTCGGCAGTCCGTACCAATTTACGCGCGGCTCTCCAACGCTCGCGATCTTGGGATGGATCATGTTGCACCTCGATCGGCGCATGCCCCTCGGTCACGGCGCGCTTGAATTGAAGGGCCTCGGTGAAGCGATGCGCACGTTGCGTACATTTATTGAGAGCCCGATTTTTCCGCTGCCAATTCGAGGTTTCGTTCCACGCTCCATGGAGCCTCAAGTTCTTTCGCAACACATGTCGCTCGCGATGGATCGGGGCAGCATTACGGTGCTTCGAAACATGTTTTTGCGCGCTGCGGAGTGGCGAAGCAGCGGTGAGCGCCTCGCGGGTCTGGCCGACGCCGAAGCATTTGAAGCGCTCGACATTCCGCTCTTGGTGATTGCCGGCACCAAAGATGATTTGGCGCCGCCGAGCAGCGTTGAACCGGCCTATTTGCGCAGCCGTTCGTCCGACAAAACATATCGGGCTTTTCCGCGGGGCCACATCGATCTCATCATGGGGACGGAAGCACCGTTGACGATCTGGCCTTTGATCGAAAGTTGGATCGGGACACGTCTTCGGCGTCGCGCCCAGGCGGCGTGACCCGCAGTCGAAATCGGCGGCCTTTCGAAACTGTTTTTATAGAGGGAGAGTCTCGATGTCGCTCAAAGACAAAGTGGTGGCCGAAGGGATGAAGCTCGCAGCCAATCCGCAGGTCGCCAAGATCATGCAAGACGAACGTGTGATGAAGTTCGTCATGACGGCGGTGAGCATGCCGGGCAAAGTGCAGACCTATACAACTGAGCAAAAAGAGGCGTTCGCAAAAATGATGGGGCTCGCAACGCAGGATGAAGTGAAAGACTTAAAGCGTCAGATCTCGGCGCTGGAGCGCGAAATCGCCGAACTTCGCCGCCGTTAGCTGGTTTTTGAATACAGCCTGTGGTCTGGGGTTAGGTAATGCTCAAGGTGCGTTGCGAGCAGCCCGGATCATGCGCCCGAGTGAGTTGCGAGAGCGCAGCAGCACATTGAGCGTTACCGGGAGTTATTTGGCGTCGCCGCGGGCGTAGATTGAAGCGACGTAATCGAGCACGTCACGCGCGGAGACTTCGTTATAGCCGAAGTATTTCATCATCCGTGTTTTGATGATGTCGATCTTCTCCTGCGTTTCTTTATCGATGACGCTTGATACGAGCGTTTGGAGTTTAATTGAGTCTTTTTGATCTTCGAAGAGCTTGAGTTCGAGTGCGCGACGCAATCGATCGTTGGTGTGCCACTCAAACTTTTTGCCTTCCACAGCGAGCGCACCGATGTAGTTCATGATCTCGCGACGGAAGTCTTCTTTGCGGTTTTCAGGGATCTCAATTTTCTCCTCGATCGACCGCATGAGGCGCTCATCGGGCTCCACATCTTCACGCGTGAAACGGTCTTTAACCTTTTCTTTGAGGATGAAGGCTTTAATGGAGTCGATGTAATTGGCGGCGAGTTTTTGAATGGCCTCTTCGTCGGCGCTGATGGCTCGCTGCACCTCGTTTTTAATGATGTCCTCGTACTCTTTTTTCACCATCCCAATGCATTCGCTGTAGCGCTTGCGTTGCTCGTCGTTGGTGATGAGAGAGTGATGACGGAGGCCTTTTTCAAGCTCCGAAAGCACCATGAAGGGGTTGATGGTTCCCTCGCCGATGTCGTTGACAAGAGCGTTGGAGATTTTGTCTTGAACGTAACGGGGGCTGATGCCCTCCATGCCCTCGCGTGACGCCTCTTTGCGAAGTTCTTTAACGGTGTCCTGTGTGTACCCAGGAAGCACTTTACCGTCGTAGAGCTTCATTTTTTGAACGAGCGAGAGGTTGTGCTTCTTCGGGTCTTCAAGCCTCGTGAGCACTGCCCACATTGCGGCCACCTCAAGGGTGTGCGGTGCAATGTGTTTTCCTTTGATCTTCTCGCGGTTGAAGTCTTTTTCGTAGATCTTGATCTCTTCAGACACCTTGGTGATGTACGGAATATCGATTTTGATTGTGCGATCGCGAAGCGCTTCCATGAATTCATTGGAGAGAAGGCGCTTGTATTCAGCCTCGTTGGTGTGGCCGAGAATCACTTCATCAATGTCTGTTTGAGCAAACTTCTTGGGCTTAATGCGGTGTTCCTGAGAAGCGCCGAGCAAGTCGTAGAGGAACGCAACATCGAGTTTGAGCACCTCAACGAACTCGACAACACCGCGGTTGGAGATGTTGAACTCACCATCAAAGTTGAATGCGCGCGGGTCTGAGTCGGACCCGTATTCAGCGATCTTGCGATAGTTGATGTCGCCCGTCAGCTCGGTGGAGTCTTGGTTCTTTTCGTCTTTGGGTTGGAAGGTGCCAATACCAACGCGATCTTTCTCCGACAAAATAAGGCGTTTTACGCGAACGTGGTCCATTACTTTGGCCCAGTTGCCACCGTATTTGTCCATGAGGCGTTTGAAGACGAAGCGACACGCCGGGTCGAGTTCACCCTCCACACGAACGCGGTGGTGATCGTTGCCGAGCCCGAGTTCTTTAATGGTGCGATCGCGCCACGCGATTGGGATCAGGCGCAGCGGCTCTTCGTGCATGGGGCACGGCATTGTTGCGCCCTCGGCGGGTGAAATCCCCGCCGAATCGAGGTTGATCCATTCAAACGTGTAGAGCGCTCCGTCGGGCGTTGTGGAGTAGTGCTCAAGCCCCTTTTTGATGGAGCGCGCAATGGTGCTCTTCGACGAACCGACGGGGCCGTGGAGCAGGATGACGCGCTTTTCAGGGCCGTAGCCTTCAGACGCGGCACGAAGCACATGCGCAAGCCGCATGAGTGGAATGTCGAGGCCGAAAATGGCGTCTTGTCCGCCGCTCGGTTCATCTTTGAAAAAATTGTACCGAATGAGCTTCTTCTTGTTGTCTGTGTACTCTTCGGTCCCCGACCGAATGATCATGTCGTAGACGCGTTGAAACGCATTTCGCGTGACCTGGGGCGTGTTGCGAACGATCTTGAGGTAGTCCTCGAACGTGCCTTCCCACGAGAGATCGCGGTAGTGCGCGTAGTCTTGCATCGCCGCGATCGAGTCGACCATTTTCCCGAGTTCAGCCATCGTCCTTCACCTTGTTTTGAAGCACCGGAAGTAACTTCGTTCGCGAGCTTACCACTGTGGCGAGGGGTCGCGAGCCGACGCGGATGCTTTATGGAGTGCTGAGCGCGGCCGAGCCCGACAAGACCGCATTCCATGCGGGGCGCGGCGACCCATCCTGTTCAAAAAGGCCCAGCGAGCACACGTAGGCGGCGAGTGGACCGTCGGCGGTATCGCCCTGGTCTGTGGCCCATTGCGCGCAAGATGAAGTGGGCGCGTCGTGCAACTCCACAACGTTCACAAGGGCGAATCGGCTGCGTTGCGCAATGACAGCGCCGAACAACGTGGTGAAGAACTTCTGCTGCGCATCGGTGCTTCCACCGGAAAAGGGATTGGTTGAAAATCCCACCTGCGAAAGCACAATTGTCTTTTTTCCGACGGTTTCAGCGAGCTGGAAAAGGGTGGCGGCAACATCGGCGGCGGCGCTCGGCGCAAACGTGTCGATGCCGGGGAAATACGAAAAATCGATCACATCTTCGAAGTCGATGAGGTCGCTCCACGCAGCTTCGTTTTTTGGAGCCGATGTGGAAAACCCCACGCCGACAGCGAGATCTTTGGGCGCCCCGGGGTGCGCTTTTGTGTACGCACACAACGCTTTTGCGAACGCTACGAATCCGGGCCGTTCATCGGGATGGTCTGAAAGGTACACATCTACCTGGCGACCGAACGTAAAAAATCGTGCGCTGTTTCCCGCGTTCGTCAGCAGCGTGTCGACGGCGGCCTCTGCGGTGGCAACCGTCTCAGGCGCGTTCCACGCAAAGGTACTCAACTCAGCGGGACGATGGTCCACGTGACCGTCGATCACGCGCAGGTTTAAAAGAAGCGCTTTTTCGTGCTTCGCGTAGAAGTCGGCCACCCCGGGCACATTCGCAAACGCGTTTGTGTCGTTCCAAGGAACAGACAAAACAGCGGCGCGCGCGCCCGCTGCAAACGTTGCAAGTTTGGCTTCAAACGCGGCAACGGTCGGGGGATCGGTAGATCCATTCGACGGCGTGGGATCGATTCCAACAAGAACGGGAGAGTCACCCGAAGCGCCGCCGGCTGCGGAGCCTGCAAAACCCGCTGAACCGCCGCCGCCGAAACCTCCGGTGTTTGTATCAAAGGTTCCGGTGCCGCCCTGCGATGGGTCGTTTGGAATTTCGATGTATCCCCCAACGTCGCAGGCGCTCGCAAAAAGCAACAGGGTTGCAACTGCAATTGGGGTACACCTGCTCCCGACCACGTGACGATTGTACGCAATCGGCGGCGCGCCGCGGCACATTGAGCACCACCGAACGTTTATTTGCGAACGATATCGGCGGAGCCTCGGTCGTCGGGAACGCGCGCGCGTCCGGGTTTAAACCCGCTATTTTTGTCTGGAAGGCGCATCCACGCGAGCGCGCCGCTTTCAACAACACCGGGCCAGGAATCAACGTAATGCGACGGTTCACCGGGGCCGGAGATGTCGACCCAAAATGCGTGGCCGGTTCCCGGCTTTCGAACGTCAACGTGAACAAACTTGCTGTTTTGGTAATAGCCGCAGCCCACGTCATCGAGCTTGCGGCAAAATTGAAACAGCGACTCGTTGCGTACACCATGAATCTGAATGTCCATGGCGCGCCCTTCACCGTGCATGCTGTGATGACCTTGCGCTCCGGGTTTGTCGCGATGTGGGCGATACCCTGAGTACACATAGATTGCCCGGTAGGGGAACGCGTCGGCGACTTTTTGGAGCGCCCAAAGAAGCCGCGGATGCAGGAGTTTTACGCTGGGAAGCCACTCGCCGCTCGCCTCCCAAGCCGCGGGATCGGGCTCGTCGGGCAACACTCCGGGGTCGGGAACGGAAGGTGGACGCGCGAGAATGGAGAGCCGATCCACCGCGCCGGGTTCAATGGAACCGTTACAGCGCACAAGCGAAACGCGCTCACTCTCACCGCCGAATGTGACAAAGATCACCGGTCTTCGCCGGCATCGCCAATCGACAATCGGCTTTTGAGGCGGGGCCCAAAGCGCGTCAAAACCGTTGGAAGAAAGGCTTGGCCCCGTTGTCCAAAACGGCGGTTCGTCGCCCGCAACGAACAGGCGCGTGAGCCAATCATTCGCGGGGAGGCGCACGTGAAGATCGCGATCCGGCGCTTCAAACCCGAAGGCCGACGGCAATTCATCCGCGGCGGCGGGAGCGCCCAACATTACCGGGCGCAGTGCTGTTTCTTCTTCGTTTTCTGAAAGAGGTACGCCCGCGGCGGTGTCATCACGCGCCACGTCGATTGCGGGTTTTCCCCACGAAAGATTCATCCACGGGTCTTTCGACCAGCGCCCGTAAGGCCCGCCCACGTAGCGGTTGTAGGGGCCGGGCCGCTCGACCGAAGCATCGAAATACGAGCGAAGAAGCGAGAGCGATGCGCTCGAATCGTCGAGTTTGAATGTGTACAGTTTGGGCGCGTGTTCAAACAAAATGCCCGGATTTTTGGGCTTTTCTTCTAAGCTGTCGAATTCTTCGTTTGCCTGCGCAGAGCCACCGTGCGCTGCGATAAACGCGGCGGCACCCAGTGCAAATGCGAGCGAAAGACGACGAAGGGACATGATCTGTCGGATCGGATAAGCGTTGAGCCGCACGGCTCATTCCGCGGCAGGCAGTTTTTCACATCCTTGGTCGGTTCGCACCATTTCGAGCAGATGGTGAATGGGTGCGGCGCCGGGGCGGGGCGACGGCGATTGGCGAATATTTGCGAATTTGCTAAGGCCGGGCGGTGCGTACCCGCGTAATTCCTTTTTCGGAGGCGGCCGTTCGTGAAGCGGCGGCGGTGCTCCGATCCGGGGGATTGGTCGCGTTTCCAACGGAGACTGTGTACGGCCTTGGGGCGCGCGCCGACCGGTCCGACGCGGTGCAAAAAATATTCGCGGCCAAAGGGAGGCCGCCGACCAACCCGCTGATTGTGCACGTTTCGGATCGTTCGGCGGCCGCAGATCTATCGGCTGATTGGTCAGCATCCGCCGATGCGCTCGCCAAAGCTTTTTGGCCCGGCCCGCTCACGATCGTGACGGAACGCAAAGCTGGGTCGCTCGCTCCCGAAGTGACGGCGGGCAAAATCACGGTGGGCCTTCGTGTACCCAATCATCCGGCCGCGCTCGCATTGCTTCGTGAGGCGAACTTGCCGGTCGCGGCGCCGAGCGCCAATCGCTCCATGAGCATTTCACCGACGACTGCGGAGCATGTTTTGAAAACGCTCAGCGGCGTTGTGGATGTGGTGCTCGACGCTGGGAAAACGGGCTTTGGCATTGAGTCGACAATTGTCGACACGTCGCAGACGCCCATGCGCCTCCTTCGGCACGGAGCGCTTCCGCTTTCTGAAATTGCGCGCTTTGGTGACGTGGTAGACGCGGCAAAAGTGATTTGTGTACACACCGCTGCCGACGCTCCGGGCATGTTCGCCAAACACTACGCGCCGCGTGCAAAAGCTCTTTTGGTGGCGGGTGAAGCGCTCACTGAAACCGTCAACGCTCTGCGATCCAAGGGAAAACGCGTGGGGGTCATGGAGCTTGGGCCGACCCGCTGCGGCACGCCGCATGTTGAACTCGGAGCCGAAGCCGATGTGTACGCATCTAGACTTTATGCGGCGCTCCATCAACTCGATGATGAAGGTTGCGATGTGATCGTGATCGAGAACGTACCGAATGGGCCTGAGTGGGCGGCTGTTCGCGATCGGCTCATGCGCGCCACGGCTGAATAGCGCTGCCACCGCAAAACACCGATTTCGATGAGGCTGACTATCTTTGGAGCAACGTTTTGAAGGGGGAAGCGTTCCCGGGCCCCCCAAAGACAAGTTTGCAAATGAACGCGGGTGCCGACGTGATGCGCGCGCCTATAGAATGACCACGCATGGCTTCTTTTCTCCGCACCTTGATTGTCACCTCGCTCGCTGTTTGTTGGATTGGTTGTTCGGATGACAACACCAGTACAAGCGCTTCCGGCAGCGGTGGCGAGGGCGGCTTGTTCGAAACGGGCATCGGCGGAAGTCAGCAAGTCACAGAGTGCAAGAACGTCGACATCCTCTTCGTGATCGACGACTCGGGGAGCATGGGTGATAACCAGGAGAGTTTGATCAACTCGTTTCCCGGCTTCGTTTCGGCCATTCAAAAAGGCCTTTCAAGCGTTGCGAGTTATCACATCGGCGTTGTCACAACAGACGATTACAAAGGCAATGAGCCGGGGTGTGCGGAGATTGGCGATCTCGTGACGCAGACCGGCGGAGTCGATTCGAGCAACGCCGTGTGTGGGCCTTTTGACAGCGGGCGGAGGTACATGGATGAAACCGAGAGTGATCTGGCCGGCAAGTTCGCGTGCGCTGCCAACGTGGGAGTGAGCGGCGCGGACGATGAACGCGTTGCGCGCGCCTTGCTGAATGCCGTGGCCCCGGAACGCAATGGACCGGGCGCTTGCAACGAAGGCTTTTCGCGCCTCGATTCGTTGCTGATTGCGGTGCTCATTACCGATGAAGACGACGCAGCCGCGATCGACCCGGGGTGTCAGCCGGATCAGCCGCCGATTGAGTGCCAAACGTACGGTTCCGGCGGGACATCAGAGGAGTGGTACAATGAGTTGGTCGCGGCCAAGGGTGGTGTACACGAGAACATCGTGATGCTGTCGCTCATTGGCTCAAAAGACCAAAGTGAGTGCGGCGCGGTGTTCGCCAAGAAACTGCTGAGTCTGACGGTTCGCTTTGGTGAAAACGGCTTGATCGGTGATGTTTGCTCGCCGTCGTACGATGAGTTTTTTGCTCAAACACTGCCCATCATCGACACGGCTTGTTCAAACTACGTAGAGCCGAAATAAGCTGTCAGAGTTTCTTTTTTGTGGGTGAGCGTTTGGGGCGTTTGGCGCGCTTCGAGACGGGGGCTTTGGCACCTTTGGGCAGTACCCTCACGCGCTTTCCATCAAACGCAACTGCCATTTGTAAAATGGTCTGTACACCTGCGGCTCTCAGGTCTGCCGCATAGTCGTTTGCTTCAAGCTGGCGAAGGCCTTCGCGGAGGGCAGATTCAATGGTTTGGTGACCTTTGCGCGCCGACTTGAGTTCCAAAACCACACCCGGCTTTCCCGGGCGACGCGGCGTGATTAAAACGTCAGGTCTACCCTGGGTGGCTGGTGTTTTTCGTGACGAGCAGCTCGGATCACGCGTCCGAGCGAGAACCGGAGCGGAACATACGCTGCGTATTTGAGCACCGGAAGCGCAGCGAGGACGCGTCAGCCGAGCGCGCAGTAGAAAAGCACCAGCCACCTCACCCGATTCGCGATTGGATCGCACTTCATAGTCAGGTTCCAGCGATGCGAGTAAGCCAATCACCATCCCATGGTAGAACGCCTCCGGACGGACACCTTTGACATCATGGTAAGAGGGCAACGTGACGGCCAAACGTTGGAGTTGAGCCTCAAATTCTTCAGCATCCCCTTCAAGCAGCTTGGTAAGTAAGGTGTCGAGACTGCCATCTTGAGCCTTGAGGCTCTCTTTCAGCCACACCTGGAAGGTTGTCTGATAAACCGTCTTAACCTCTTTATTGGGAATAGAGAGCAAATAGGGCTTTGGTGAAAAGTCCTCATGAAGCCCTTCTTGTCGCGATGCTTTTAGGTAACCTGTAAAAACAAGAAGGCTCCAAAGGGCATCACGGTCGGTTTTCAGTTGGGGAAAAACGATATTTTCTTGGAGGCGTTTTTCAATCTGACCACCTTCCATCAAGATCTGCATTTCGCGTTCTACCGCCATCCCATGGTCACGCAGCAGTTCTTGAATGAGGAGATTGGAACTTGTACCTACCCAGTGGGGAACAACCTCGCGCGCTCCCCGGGCAAGAAAACTTAGAATGGACCATGGATTATAGATTTCTACCCCTCCAAATTCATACCCATTGTAATAGGCGCGTACGGCGCTGAGCATGTTGAGAGCGCCCACTTTTTTGAGCAACGCTTCTACTTCAGGCTGGGTAAAGCCAAAGCAGGTAGAAAATTCAGGGGAGAGAAGAGTGTAACCGCCGAGACTATTTAGGTCTGAAAAAATGCTTTCGCGCGAAACCCGTAAGATCCCGGTTAAAACGCCGCGTTCAAGGTGTTGGTTGTCTTTGAGTCCCGCCAAAAAAAAGCCGCCGAAAAAGCTGATGGCTTCTTTATAAAACCCATTGGCGTGGGCCGCATGAATGCCGGCGTCATATTCGTCGATTAAGATGATGGGCTTTACGCCGTGGGCATTGTGCAGATATCGAGTCAGGTCTTTGAGTGAGCGGCGATAAAGTGAATCATCGGCTGTTCCCAACCAAATCGCGTCGAAATCAGCCTTGTCTACCGGGTCAAGCTTTCCTTCGAGTGCCAACCTGTGCTCCGCGTACAGATCACGAATCAGGCGCTTGGCCTCCTGTAGACAAGCGTCAAAACTCTGGGCCTTGGTTTCTTTCAGACTGATAAAAATGACCGGGTATTTCTGAAAATGGGCGCGGTACTTTTCACCGGCTCTACCCACGTGGAGATCCGCAAAGAGATGCCAAACGTCTTCATCACGCTTTTCAAAAAACCACTTGAGTGTGGTCATGTTGAGCGTTTTGCCAAAGCGCCGCGGACGTGGGAGCAAGATAACTTCGTAGTTACTTCGATCGACGAACTCGGTGATCAGATGTGTCTTGTCAATGTATTCAAAGTTGTCTTCCCGCAACTTGCGAAAGTCACTGATGCTCGTTGGAATTGCGCGGATCATTCTGATGCCTTGGAAAACGGAGAGTAGAGATTCTCAGAGGCATTTGGACCGGTCAAATCTTCTTCACCAGTGCCTTGCGTACACATTGGGCGGCCGAGTCAAGCTCATCGAACCTGAGTACACATAAAAAACCGCCGACGCGGATGTACACATTGGCGCCGCGCAGGCGAAGCTGAGTACACTCCTGGGTAACTCCCCCAGAGTGACAGCTGAAACGTCACGCAACGACCGGACACGTTTGGATGCCTGTGACGTCTCTTCACCACCGAGAGGACACGGAGGGTCACGGCGCGCGCAAAGTGAAGCCGAAAATCTATTTCATCAGCGATGCGCAGCTAGACGCCGATATAGAGACGGTGCGCAAAGTTACGTTCGAGCTTGGCGCGCAGCACTTTTTCAGCCGCCGTTTCGATGTCGTACTCAATGCGCTTGAACTCGAATCGCTTGGCCTCGGAGTCGTACACCGTGTAGCTCGCGCGGTTGTCGTAGTCGCGCGGTTGGCCCACGCTCCCCACGCTCACAATGTATTTTCGGCCTGGTTCGAGCGTAAAATCGATGGGGGGAAGTTCTTCTACCGTGGTGGGCGTTAGAGCAAACACTTTGCAAAGGTGGGAGTGACCGATGAGCGTGAGATGTTGGAGTTCACGGAACATCGGCAAGCACTCGCGCGCCTGCTCTGGAGCGAAGATGTACTCAAACTCTTCAAGCTTGACGGGGGGACCGTGGCGAAGCGTGACCCCGTGATCGGTGAGGTGTTCACGGTAGGGGAGGCTTCGCAACCAAGCCGCATTTTCTGGGGAGAGAACGGCGGCGTGGGCATCGAGCGCGTGGCGGGCGGCCTCGTAGTAATACGAGTAGTCCATGCGCCCGGCGACGGCGGCGTCGTGATTGCCCAAGATCGTGGTTTTGGAAATCTTGCGAACGAGGTCGGCACATTCGTTTGGGGAGCCGCCGTAACCGACGGTGTCGCCCAAGCAATAATAAATGTCGATTCGCTCGCGCCGATACGCCTCTAAAACGGCGCTAAGCGCCTCATAGTTCGCGTGTGTGTCGCTGAAGATCCCGAGGCGCATGAATAGACCCGTGCAAGATAACACGCGAAGAGGGCAAGCTTTCAAGCAGTCCGCGCTCCTTGACACGAAAACTTGCACCGTGCGAACAAGCTCGCGCTTTTTCAAATGGTAGGAACGGCCTTGCCATACCGACTTTTAGCGACCGCGCGCCGCTCGGGCGCCGGGACCACCCGGTGTTTTCGAGTTGACGTGCAGCCTCCCCTGCCCGGTGCCACACACCTCTGTGAATAAGAAGCTGAACGGTCACCCTTCGAACGGACATTCCGCAGGCGCAGATGAGGGTGTTTCGCCCGAAGATGTCGTCGATTTCGGCGTGCCCGATCCTGAGCCAGTGCCACGCGAGGTTCCTCCGCCGCCGACCAAAATCGCAGAACTCGCCGACGCATGCGTGCGGTACGTCGAGCGCGCGCTCGGCGTTCGGCTTGATTATTCGGCGGAAACGTTGCCGCTTTTGGATCACTACCTCGCCGACGCGGAAAAAACGCTCGTGCTGCAGAGCGAAAAAGACGCCGGTGCTGTGCAGACAACGCTCAATCTGCTCGTGCCGACCGCGGGCGCATATTTCGGTGAGGTCATTCGACGCAGGTACCCGTCGTGGTGGCGTTTGGAAGGCGACGATCCGATGACGTACCGGATTGAATTTGAAACGGTGTTTCTCGCGGTTTCGCCGATGTTGATTGTGTACGAACAACTCGCGCGCGATCTCTCCATGCGCGGCGATGAGTCGGCCTTTGAAGCCTCGCTCATTGAAATGGACGAAGAGGATCAACGCGCCGCCGCGGAGCGACTTGCCGAACTCGAAGTGGACGACGATGAGTACTACTCGCCGTCGACGCGCCTTGAAACGATCGATGTCTGCGTCGACACAATTCGCACGCGGCGCATGGAGGCCGGTGATCCGGTGGAAATGGCCTTGAGCCACGAGGATTACGAAACATGAGCGGAGCTGTGACAGCTGCGAGCGACTGTCGATCGGTGCGCGCGCTTCATCGCGTGACGCTGAAAGATCGAAAAGCGATTGGGAGCGCGTACCACGTGCTCACGTTTGAAAGCGCCGAGCCGATTGTCGCTTCGGCAGGTCAGTTCGCGATGGTGCGGAGCGAAACGTGGGGAAGCGCGCCGCTTCTTCCGAGACCAATGAGCCTTCTTTCCGCGGGAAAAGATCCTTCCATTCTCATTAAGGTGGTGGGCGAAGGTACCCGTCGCATGGCGGCGTCGGCGCCCGGTGAACCGTATCAACTGCTCGCGCCGCTCGGTAAATCGTGGTCAAAAATACCCGCGGCAACTCGGCCCGTTTTTGTCGCGGGCGGCGTGGGTGTGGCGCCTCTCCTTTTGTTGGCGGAAGAGCTTGCAAGTGCGGGTGGCCCCAAGCCGCTTGTTTTGTACGGCGGAAGAACCGCTCATGATCTGCCGCTGCTCGATCAACTCCGCGCCGTGAGCGATGTTCGTATTGCAACGGAAGACGGATCGGCCGGCACCAAAGGTCGGGTCACGGTGTTGCTTTCCGCGGCGCTTGACGAAGTGGGTGTACACAATCAATTGGCAAAAGTGTACACATGCGGTCCACACGCAATGATGGCCGCCGTGGCCGCCATGTGTGAGGGCCGCGTTCCCTGTGAAGTGTCGGTTGAAACACCCATGGGTTGCGGTTACGGAGTCTGCCTCGGTTGTCCCGTTCCAAAAGTGTCGGGCGGGTTTCTGTACGCATGCACCGAAGGGCCTTGTTTGGATGCAACCGTGATCGATTGGGGTCACCGAAAGGCGGGCGCATGAGTGTCGATCTCGCCGTGGATGTTGGGTCGCTCCGCCTCAAAAACCCGGTGCTCACCGCATCGGGAACGTTTGGGTACGCATTGGAGTACGACGACTTTTTTGATGTGTCGGTGCTCGGCGGCATTTGCACAAAGGGGCTCAGCATATTGCCTCGCGCCGGAAACAACCCGGACCGCATTGCAGAAACATCGGCGGGAATGCTCAACGCCATTGGTCTCGCAAACGTTGGGGTTGAAGCGTTTTGCACCGAGAAACTCCCCAACCTCAGAGCGCGCGGCGTAACGGTGATTGCCAACATTTTTGCGACCACCGTGCCTGACTTTGTGGCGCTCGCAGAACGGCTCGATCGCGAAGAAGGTGTTGCCGCCGTGGAGCTGAACGTGTCGTGCCCCAACGTTGACAAAGGCGGCATTGAGTTTGGTGTGGACCCTGTGGCCGCGGGACGCGTAACGGCGGCGGTGCGCAAAGCGACCAAGCTCCCCGTGTGGGTGAAAATGTCGCCGGAAGCAGGCGATTTAAAGGGTGTTGGGATCGCATGCCAAGAAGCCGGCGCCGATGCGCTCACAGCGATCAACACCATTCGCGGTTTGTCGATTGATGTACGCACGTGGCGTCCACGCATTTTCAACAAGACGGGCGGACTGAGCGGCCCGGCAATCAAACCGATCGCGCTTCGAATGGTGTGGGAGTTGTCTCGCGCCGTAAAAATCCCGGTGATCGGCATCGGCGGCATTGCCACCGCGGAGGACGCGATCGAGATGATGCTCGCGGGCGCAACAGCGGTGCAGGTGGGCACCGCAAGCTTTGTCGATCCACTTGCGTCGAAAAAAGTTCTCGATGGGCTCGGGGCTTATTGCGCTGAGAGAAACATCGCGGCGCGCGATCTCATCGGCAGGTTCATCCAAACCTGAAACGCCCCGCCTCCTGACACGTCCACTTCAACACGGAGTTCCCCAGCGGCGCATGCGCCTCATTCGAACGGCGAGTAACTCGTTGCGGTTGAGTTGTCGATGCAGCAGAAAAGAGCCCGTTCTGGGAGGTCCGGCGACTTGAGATGTCCATCACGTCGCCATCCACCGGTCTCGCCGGTCTCTCGTTTTCGTCGTGGCTGCGCTCGCCACAGAACTCCATCTGGAGAACCCGACGCGCCACGCTGTTCGCTTTTCCGCTTGGCGACGGGCAAGGGTGTCCCAAACGTCTCGACAAGACTGGATCCGTGCCTTGCAGAACGTTCCGCTAAAGGGAAGTTACCTAGGAGGCACGGAGGCACGGAGGACACGGAGATCTTTGTATTTCGGGCTGCAATGGATGTCAGAAACGTTTGTTTGGAACCACGTTCTGCGAGCCGATTGCAGCCCGACAAACCAAATCCTCCGTGTCCTCTGTGTACTCCG
Source organism: Polyangiaceae bacterium (assembly GCA_016712345.1). Lineage (GTDB taxonomy): Bacteria > Myxococcota_A > Polyangia > Polyangiales > Polyangiaceae > JADJRH01. The sequence goes on along the minus strand of JADJRH010000001.1, from coordinate 2,430,105 downwards.
TGATTCCGTGTTGAAATAGGCGTTTCAGGTGGCCAGACGCGTCAGGTCGTTGCGGGGCGGCGTCAGTTAACGCGAAGCTTTGCGAGTGCGAGCATGCGTGATGAGTGTGCTTGAGTCGTTCGTGAGCGGCGAGGCATCGAAGTCGCCGTATTGGGCGACGACTTCAAAGCCGTTGTAGTGAAGAAGCGCTTCAAGTTCGGCGGGGTAAAACTGCCGATGCGCAAGCGGCGTCATCCACGATTCACCGTGGTCGGGTATGAACTCCATGGCCACGAAAAGCACTTGGCGAAGCCTGTCGTAGTCGAAGCGCTCGCGATATTTCACGCGCACGCCGCCCGAAGGATCGCCGGGCCTTGGGTACACAAATGGAGCGGTGCCATACGCGCGCGCCGGATCGCGACTCAACTCCAGCGGCTCGGGAATGGAGATGTCGAAAACAAATCGTCCGCCCGGGGCCAAATGGTCACGCACGCGCGCCAGAAAAGCCTCGACATCGGTGCGCGTGTAGAGGTGCAAAAACGCGTTGAACGTGCAGTAAACGAGGGGAAAGCGTTTTTTGAAGCGCACGGTACGCATGTCGCCGCGGCGAACCGTGATGCGACCGCGGACATCGGCCGGCTCGTTGGCCCTGCGCTCCGCGAGATCGGCAACCATGGCGCTTGAAAGGTCTACGCCGGTGATGTGTACACCCGACCGCGCGATGGGAATGGCGATGCGTCCGTTGCCACAACCGTACTCAAGAACGGGGCCGCCGTTTTCAGCGGCGAGGTCGGTGTAATACCGAATGTCGCTGAGCCTATTTTTGTAGGTCTTTGTGTAATACGCCGGGTCTTCGTAGTGCGCGGCGGAGCCCGCTTCGAGCGCGCGATCCGGCGGCGCGGGTGCTTTTTCTACGCGACTCTTGGAGCGGCTTTTACCCGCGCTTTCGGCCATCGGAAACCGACCGAACGTATATCAAAATGGGCAGGCGCCGCGCGGCGACACATAGTGCCGTAGCTGCGCGGCGACTGTGTGGGGCGGTTTTGGGTGGGATCAGCGACCGTAGAGCAGCGCCTGTTGCTGGCGCACCCACTCGTTTACGACGTCGTGCGAGTTGCGGTGAAAGTGAACACGACCCGCCGCGATCTCGCGCAGGCTTGTAACGGCCGGCTTGTTTTTGGTTCGCACCAACGGATCGGAGCCTTTCATGAGCTGCCGAGTGCGATTTGCCGCGAGCACAACCAGGGCAAACCGGTTTTCTTCGCGCTCCAAACAATCTTCAACAGTGACGCGAGCCATAGATTTGCCTCTTTTACCGGCAAGGGGCGAACGGCGCAAGTTCGCCGTCGACGCCGCTCGCGTGAATAATCCGCGCGGAGGTGCGCGCGTGATTGCATTCGGTAGGCCGTCTGAGATAGTTCGCGCCCATGCCTCCCTTGGAATCTGCGCCCGCGCCGCCCCTCGCCCGAGCGGGCCTTTCGTATCGGCGGATCTTGCTCAAACTTTCGGGTGAAGCGCTGTGCGGAGAAGACGGCGGCTTTGGAATAAGGCCCGAAACATTGCAGCGCGTGGCGGCTGAAATTGCCGAGGTCTCCAAGCTGGGCGTGCAAATCGGCATTGTTGTCGGCGGTGGAAATATCTTTCGGGGCCTCAAGGGCGCGAGCGCCGGCATGGATAGGTCGCAAAGCGACTACATGGGCATGCTCGCGACGGTGATCAACGCGCTGGCATTGCAAGATGCGTTGGAGCGACAAGGCTGCCCAACCCGCGTGATGACGGCGATTGAAATCAGGCAAGTGGCGGAACCCTACATTCGCAGGCGCGCAATGCGGCACCTTGAAAAAGGCAGTCTTGTGATCTTTGCGGCTGGGACAGGCAATCCGTTTTTCTCAACAGACACCGCCGCGGCGCTTCGAGCTGTGGAGATCGGCGCACAAGCCCTGTTTAAGGCAACCAAGGTTGAGGGCATTTTCGACCGCGATCCGGCCCGTCACGAGGGCGCTCAATTTCTCACCAAGATTTCGTACGATCGTTTTCTCGCCGACAGAATCGGCGTGATGGATCAAACGGCGGTGACATTGTGTCGCGAAAACAAACTGCCAATTCGAGTGTTCAAACTCGCGCAACGCGGAAACATCATGCGTGTTGTCATGGGTGAATCAATCGGCACCGTTGTTGAAGGATGAGCGCAATGAAGAGCCTGATTGTGCGAAAGAAGGCAATAAAGTGGGCTTTTGTTTTGCCCGTAATTGTGTTCACACTCGTTGGCTCGGGCTGCAACGAAAAGGCCCTGGAGCAAGTGCCCGATGCGGGCGGTGAAGCGGTGGGCGGCCTCTCGGCGGAACAGGCATCCAAGATCATCGCGAAGGTGGGTGATCGACACATCACACTGGGTGATTTCGCACGCACGCTCGAACGAATGGATCCGTTTGACAGGCTTCGTTATCAAACCAAAGAGCGACGCCGCGAACTGCTTCAAGAGATGATTGATACCGAGCTGCTCGCGCAGGAAGCGGTTCGAAAAGGGCTCGATAAACGCCCTGAAATCGATGATGCCATTCGCCAGCTTTATCGCGATGCATTGCTTTCAAAAATGCGCGACACGTTGCCTCCGCCCGGCGCAATCACGGCCGACGAGGTGAAAGCTTATTACGAAGCAAACGCCGATCGCTTCAGTGAGCCCGAAAGGCGCCGTGTATCGGCGATTGTCGTGCAAACAAAAGCCGACGCGGACAAGGCTCTCGCAGCGGCTCAAAAAACCAAGACATCAGCGGAGTGGGGTGAACTTTTTCTAAAGACATCCATCACGGCCCCCAAAACCCGAGGCCCCAATGACCCTGTAGATCTCGCGGGTGATCTGGGGATTGTCGGCCCTCCGAGTGACCCGCGGGGCGCGAACACCAAAGTCCCCAATGCAGTGCGACAAGCCGTGTTCAAGCTCAACGCCGTAGGCGAGATCGTGGGTAGTGTCATTGAGGCTGAAGGTAAGTTTTTTGTGGTGCGATTGAGCGGTCTCACAGCGGGTCACAAGCGCACGTTGCAAGAAGCCGACAGAAACATTCGGGTGGCCATTTTGCAGCAGAAAATGGCCGATCTTGAAAAGGCTCTTGATACTGAACTGCGCGGCAAATTCCAGGTGACAATCGACGAGAAAGTCCTCAGTCAAATCACGTTGCCAAAGCCGCTTGTCGATGCCGCCACTCAGGCACCGAGACGGCCTGAAGCACCGGCACCCGACGCTTCGGCTTCGACTGCTCCACAAAATGTTAAGCCGTAAAGAATCGGCCGCACGGGCGAGCGATTCAATGGGGTTCTCCCCTCCGTCCGATTCGCGCGCTCCAATTGAGTCAACGCTCAAATCCTCTGCAAAAAGCGCTCAGAAACGTTCACCCCGTTGGGTGCGCGATATGCAGCGGAGCATTACCAACGTTGACCAATTGAGTCGCGTTCTAACGTTGTCCGAAAGTGAATTATTGGGTGCAAGACGCGCCGAGGCCGAGGGATTGCCGCTGCGAATCACACCTCATTACTTATCACTTTGCGACAAGAACGATCCTCGCTGTCCCGTCCGCCTTCAGTGTGTTCCGCGCATTGAAGAGGCTGAGTTTGTACCCGGCGACTTAGAAGATCCGCTCGGTGAAGTGGCGCACGAGGTCGCGCCTCATTTGGTTCAGCGTTATCCCGACCGAGCACTTTTATTGGCCACGGATCGGTGCGGTGTTTATTGCCGATTTTGCACGCGCTCGCGCATGGTGGGCGACGGCGGCGGCGCTGTAAGTTTGGATCAATTGGAGCCCGCGTTTCGATATCTCGCAGCACACCCTGAAGTGCGTGATGTGATTTTGAGCGGCGGTGATCCGCTGACGCTTGCCACTCCGCGCCTCGTGAAACTCCTGGAGCGCCTGCGCAACGTTGGCAGTATTGACACCATTCGACTCGCAACCCGAGTGCCGGTGACGTTGCCGTCGCGCATAACAAAAGAGCTGTTAAACGCGCTCAAACCGCATCATCCCATTTGGGTGATGACACACTTTAATCATCCAAAAGAACTTCATCCGGCGGCACAACGCGCATGTGAAATGCTCGCAGACAACGGTTTTCCAACGAACAACCAAACGGTTCTTTTGCGGGGGATAAACGACGACCCCGAGGTGCTTAAAACGCTGTTTCGAACGCTCACCAAATGGCGTGTTCGGCCCTATTATCTTTTGATTGCCGACGTTGTTCGCGGCACAGGCCACCTTCGAACATCGGTGGATCGCGGCATTGAAATCATGGAACAACTCCAGGGCCGACTATCGGGAATCGCGCTTCCAAAGCTGATTGTGGATACCCCATTTGGAATGGGGAAAGTGCCCGTCACGCCCAACTACGTTGTCGAAAAAGAACCGGGACGCACCGTGTTTCGAACGCACAAGACAGACCGCGTGGTTGTTCTCGATCCGCCGCATGACACACTCGACCGTTCGAACACGTTAAATGTGGCCGGAGGCAAGCGGCGACTGCTCGTGCGTTGACCATCGCGGACAAACCTATGGTACGGCCGCGTCATGTCGGCAGAACGTCCTGCGCTCTCACCGCTTGAACGACTTGATGAGTTAAACCGTCGCGCGCTCGAAGGGGGAGGAGCGGCGCGCATGAAAAAACAACACGAAGCCGGAAAGCTAACGGCCCGGGAGCGCATTGATTTGCTGCTGGATCCAGGCTCATTTGTGGAGCTTGATCGGTTTGTTGTTCACCGCTGTACCGACTTTGAAATGGAGAAACAAAAGGTTCTCGGCGACGGTGTTGTGACCGGCTGGGGCCTTGTCGACGGGCGTAAGGTGGTGGTGTTTGCGCAGGACTTCACCGTTTTTGGTGGATCGCTTTCGGGCGCTTACGCAGCCAAAATTTGCAAGATCATGGATCTGGCAATGAAGATCGGTGCCCCCGTAATTGGTCTTAACGACTCGGGGGGTGCGCGCATTCAAGAAGGTGTGGAGTCACTTGCGGGCTACGCCGACATCTTCTTGCGCAACACATTGGCCAGCGGTGTGGTGCCTCAGATCAGCGCCATTTTGGGCCCGTGTGCCGGCGGCGCTGTGTACTCACCGGCCATCACAGACTTTATCTTGATGGTTGAACAGACGAGTTACATGTTCATCACCGGGCCTGAAGTGATCAAAACGGTCACCAATGAAGACGTGACCAAAGAGGCTCTCGGTGGTGCCGCGGCGCACGCGTCAAAGAGTGGAGTGTGTCACGTCACGGCCGCCGATGATCGCGCGGCGATTGTGAAAGTGAGACAGCTTCTTTCGTATCTTCCATCCAACAATACAGAAGATCCGCCGCGTCGATCGGCCGCAGATCCTGTTGATCGAGATGTGCCTGAACTCGACACAATGATCCCGCTCGATTCATCCAAACCGTACGACATTAAAAACGTTGTGCTAGCCGTTGTGGATGATGGGCACTTGTTTGAAGTGCATGAGCGTTATGCGCAAAACATTGTTGTGGGGTTTGCGCGTATCGGTGGCAGGCCCATTGGTGTTGTGGCCAATCAACCGCAGGTACTCGCAGGATGTCTCGATATTAAGGCGAGCATTAAAGCGGCTCGATTTGTGCGGTTTTGTGATGCGTTTAATATTCCCCTCGTCACGTTTGTCGACGTGCCGGGCTTTTTACCCGGAACCGATCAAGAGTACGGCGGCATCATCACGCACGGTGCCAAACTGCTTTACGCATTCGCAGAAGCAACCGTTCCCAAGGTGACAGTCATCACCCGAAAAGCTTATGGCGGTGCCTACGATGTGATGGCATCGAAGCATATTCGAGCCGACGTAAATCTCGCTTTTCCAACCGCGGAAATTGCAGTGATGGGCCCTGAAGGGGCGGTCAACATTGTTTATCGACGCGAGATCCAAAGTGCGGCCGATCCCGCCGCTCTTCGAAAAACATTTGTCGATGAATACAAAGCCAAGTTCGCCAATCCGTATAAAGCTGCCGAACTTGGTTTCATTGATGAAGTGATTCATCCGCGGCGACTGCGCGCGCGACTCGGTGCTTCGCTCGAACTGTTGCGCGACAAGCGCGATAAAAACCCGCCGCGCAAACACGGCAACATTCCGCTTTAAACACCGCCACGCAATGACCGGACCCTTTTCGAACCTTGTGACGTCTCTTCACCACGGAATCACGGAGAACACGGAGGGTCACGGAGGTTTTTGTTTCTTTGGCTGCTATGGGTACACATCAGCCGTGATCCCGGCCTGGCAGGTGAATCCGTCACGCGGTGCAAGCCGATAGCGGTCTGAAATACAAAAAACTCCGTGGATCTCCGTGCTCTCCGTGCCTCCGCGTTGATTACGACGTGTCAGGAATCGAGACGTCTCAAGTCATTGCTGGGTATTTCAGGTCGTTGAGTGTGAGGTGCATAATGCCCTTCACAGCGGTGTACTTTTTCAACGTGACAAAAAACAGGCGGATCGCGCTCAGAAGCGTTTCCAAATCGTTGCAATGATGCTTCGGCGCGTGTAACAGGGGCGCGCGTTTCGGACAGGATTACGCTGAAGCATTTCTTTTCGCGCGTGCTTTCGATGGATGAAAACAGAAGAGCCTCACAGATGAGGTGAGCGCACTTCTCAATCACGCTATCGATGGTCGATCGAGCTTAGGCCAGGGCCCCCGGCCAGCGTAACATCGGCGAACGTTGCGGTTTTTTTGGCAATTGACGTTGGTTGGAGGTCGCAAAATGAAGTCTTGGATCTTTGGGATGATGGTTGTGGCAGCGGGAATTGTGGTTGGCTGTGACGGCGGTGACAGCAGCAGCTCGAACAGCGGCGGCTCGGGTGGCTCGGGCGGTTCAGGTGGTTCGGGTGCGTCGACCACGACCACCACCACAACGACCACCACCACAACGACCACGACAACAACCACCACAACAGGCACCACGGACTGCACCGCGGAAGCCACCTTCGGTGACTGCGCAAACTGCTTTGCGCAGGAATACCCCGAAGGCGCGACGATCTATAACGACCTGATCGTCTGCGTTATCTGCGAAGCCTGTTACACCACCTGCGACGGTATGGGCTCCGGCTGCCAAATGCCGCCCGCCATGACAGACGCGTGCGACACCTCGGCAATGCCCGATGAAACGGCGTGCGGTGACTCAATGACCGGCTGCATTGGCTGCGCTCTCGGTGGCACCTGCGCCAACGCTTACGGCGCCTGCACGGGTTCACAAGATTGCATTGACTTCGTCACTGCCATCGGCGATTGCCCCCAAAACTGAGACAATTCGGTAACGCAAAGCGCCGGCCTCCGGTGGGCGCTTCGTTATCAATAACGTAAAAAGGGAGCGATTAACGTCGCTCCCTTTTTGCATTTAAGTCGACAATTTTAATCGATCCGCATTGTTTGTGTACGCAACGCGGCCGACATCAACCCCCCGTTTAAGGAATCAGGCTTGTGAATAACGGGTCGCGCGCTTCTCGCCCTTTGCGATAATCTCCCCGTCGGCGATGAGCTTTTTGATCGGGAGCGTCAGCTCTTTGGTGCTCGTGCCAACGCCTTTGGCGATCTCTTCAATGCGTTGGTTGGAGTTTTTGGCAATGTATTGAAGAAGCTTGTCAGTGGTCTTGGCAATTTCATCGGGTGAGCGCTTTTGACCGGCTTTGCGCTTTGCGGGAGCGGCCGGAGCGGCAGCGGGCGCTTTGGGAGCGGCCTTGGGAGCGGCTTTGGCTGCCGCGGGAGCCGGACCACGCTTACGACCGGCGGGGGCTTTGGCAGCGGGGGCAGCGGCTTCACCACCTTTAAGTGCGTTGGCAACCGCTTCGAGGGCAGCCTGTTTGATTAAAGCCGACAAGTCGGAGGCGAATGCGTCAACACGCGCTCGTAGCATTGAATCAATGTTGTTCATAAATGTTCAGTGTCATAACTCAGAAGGTCAGTCAACAGACGTTTCTTTCGATGATCCTTTTTTTCAAATTGAATAATCAATCGGTCGTGAGAGCGGCACTCACAACACAGAGTTTCGGACGAGAACCGGTAGTCCGACGGAAGCTTTGGACGCGTCGTAATAGGTCATGCGACCTGGTAGGGATTAGGCCAAAAGCTATTGAATCGGCTATGGTTTTTTCATCACCTCACTCCTCTCTTGGCGCCGTGAAGGAGCGACAACTCGGCCATGGACTAAAGCCATGGTCCATGATGGTCCAGCTCCAACACTGCTTCACCCAAACATCGTGTTGACCAACCCGACGATCTGGAGTTTGGGTGCTTGTACAAAAAACGGAGCATTGATGATCGCTCGCTCGACCATTTGAGTGAGCATTGATGTGGCTCTCGCGAGTCTTTTTTTTAGACGTTTTGAGCGAGCATTGATGATCGCTCGCGAGCCGCTTTTTCTAACTTCGCACAACAATCGCCGAAAGAAGGCGACCGCTGCGTTCGGCATCTCGACGATGAGAGTGATAAAGCGTTGCGTCACAATGTGTACATCCCGCAACATCATCAATGTTGTGCGCCGCAACACCGCTCTCCAATAACTGCGTCTTCACAATGAGTCTCAAATCGATCCGCCGTGTGCGCAGCACACTCGGATTCTTTTCGATTGCTCGACTCGAAGGTGCACCCCAAAAGAGCGCGCTTTCACCGGCTCCCGATGCGCTTGTGAGTTCTGAAGCAACGTCATCACCCACTTCAAAACAACAAACTGAAATGTTTGGTCCGATGGCTGCGACGATGTCGCCGTTGTTTCCGATTAGCTCTCGCAGTTTCTCAACTCCAATGCTCGCGACGCGGAGTGTTGTGCCTTTCCAACCGCTGTGAATGGCGGCGACCGCACCGGACCTGCGGTCTGCCAACAACACGGGAAGGCAATCGGCCGACCTCACCCCGCACGCAACACCGGGGTTATTTGAGAGCGTGATATCGCCTCTTTTTTTCACAACGTCGTTAAAGTCGTCAGACGATCTCAACACCACCGAATCGGTGCCATGCACTTGGCTCACGTAATAAAGCGCCTCCTGTGGAACACCGAGATGTTGGGCCGCAATTTGCCGATTGATTGCTACGGAGTTTGGATTGTCACCAGCGCCCGCAAAGAAGTTGAGTTCATCAAATGGTGGGGCGCTTACGCCACCTCGACGCGTAAAAAAACCGTGCGCAAATCCCGCTTCTTTTAAAAGCGCACTCGTTAGAGTTAATGGCTTCGGTTGTTCGCTGTTTCGATGCGATAGATCGGCGTCATTTGATGTTTCGCGCATGAGCACCTTCTTTTTCGCGTGTCGGCTGTCGCGTGTTCGGAGCGAAGGGTTCAACCCGACTGTGTACGCCTGACACACGTCGCTTGGAAGGTCGATGCAATCTTCATTCGAATATGTTTAGCTTCGTGGGCAAAGCATGGTCGCCCAGGATCCGAACATCGGTCGTGACCTCTTGGATGGCCAGTTCCGAATCTTGCAAAAGATCGGCTCGGGCGGCATGGGTGCCGTGTACAAGGCCCTTCAGCCCGCAATGAATCGTATGGTGGCGGTTAAAATCCTCCACCCAAAGCTCGCCAATCGAAAAGACCTCGTGTCGCGCTTTCGACGCGAAGCGCGGGCGATGAGCCACCTTTCTCATCCAAACACCGTCAAAGTGTATCTCTACGGTGAACTCGACGACGGGTCGCTCTACATCGTGATGGAGTACCTCGAAGGGCGAAACCTCAATCAAGTGGTTCGCAAAGAAGGTCCGCTCCCGGTGGAGCGCGCCATACCCGTGTTAATTCAGGTCTGCGGCGCGCTCCAAGAAGCGCACATGATGGGGATTATCCACCGCGACCTAAAGCCCGAGAACATCTTTCTCTCCACCAACGGCGGGCTTAAAGACTTTCCAAAAGTGCTTGATTTTGGGCTCGCAAAAGTCACCGAGCGAGAAATGCGACCGGGTTCAATCATGCTCACTCAAGAAGGCATGGTGTTTGGAACACCCGAGTTTATGTCGCCGGAACAGGCTCAGGGTCACACGCTCGATGCTCGAAGCGACATCTATTCACTGGCAACGATCTTGTACGAAGTGCTCACAGGCAAGCTGCCTTTCGATGCGCGCACGCCCATGGAGTACATTCAGCTTCACGTTACAAAGCCTCCGATACCGCTCGATGAGCGCGTGGCCACCAAAACGTTTCCGCCCGGGCTCGGACAGGTGATCGCAAAAGCTCTCGAAAAAAAGCCTGAAAATCGCTACGCAAATGCCGCGGAGTTTGCCGCCGCCCTCAAACCGTTTGCCGGCGCTTCAGGCAAAGGTTTCACCGCGATGATGCCCGGTCCTGCGGCCGGTACCGCGGCGCCTGTCATTCCGGCTCCGGCCGCAAGTTCTCCCGGAGGAGCTGCCCCCAAAGTCGCCGCGCCCGCCGCGGGTGAAGCGACAGCGGGCCCCAATTCAAAAACGGTGAAAATGACGGCGACCGATGGATCGCCGCCTGCGGCAGCCGCACCCAAGCCTGTGCAGGCTGCCCAACCGGTGGTGTCGGCACGTCCGGTTCAGCAAATGCCGGCGCAACAACCCACGCCCATGGCGCCGCCTGTGCAGCAGCAGGCTTCACCGCCTCAACCTGCGTACAAAGCCATGGCCAAAACTGCACCGATGAACGCGGTGCCCGAGCAAAAAGCAAAAATGCCGGTGGTGCTCCTTGTGGGCGTCGCCGTTGCGTGTCTGCTCGCCGGCGTTTTGCTCACCGTGGTTGTACTCAAGTTCCTTGGATGAAGGCGCGGGCGCGGTGCGTTCGATCCGCGTGACCTTTCGCGGCCCATCGCAGCTCTGCTGTCAGGATTTGGCGAAAACGATCGGCGCAAGTGTACCCTTCGTTCTGGAGAACCCGTGAGCGAGAGCGACGGCGCAAAACGTGACAATCCCCCGGTGGCCGAGGGGGATGTGCGACCACGCCCGAAAAAAAAGAAACGTCCCAAGCGAAGTTGGGCTCGGAGGTGGCTGCCTCGCTTCGCCGTCGTGCTGCTCGGAGCGATTGTGGCAGCCGCGCTCGCGTTGGTTTTGTTGCTCCGTCACTACGAAAGTGATCTTCCGGCGCTCGGCGATCTGCGCGGATATAACCCGCCCCAAGTCACGCGAGTGCTCGCGCGCGACGGCACAACGCTCGGTGAGATCTTTGTTGAGCGGCGAACGCTTGTGTCCATTCAAGCTGTGCCGGATGTGATGAAAAAGGCTGTTTTGGCAGCCGAAGACGCGCGATTTTATGAACACGCGGGGCTCAACTATCTCGGCATGCTGCGCGCGCTCGCGCACAACGTGACAAGCCCCGGCTCACTTCAAGGCGGCAGCACCATCACGCAGCAGGTGATTAAAAATGTGCTGCTCACGCCGGAGCGAACGTTTTCACGCAAAGCAAAAGAAGCGCTGTTAGCGCGGCAAATTGAGCAGACGCTCACCAAAGATGAAATTTTGGAGCTTTATCTCAACCACATTTATTTCGGCCACGGCCGCTACGGAATTGAAGAAGCGAGCCGCTACTACTTTGGCAAAAGCGTCACCGAACTGAAGCTCGCCGAAGCCGCAATGTTGGCCGGTGTTGTGAAAGGCCCGAGCATTTATTCGCCGCGTGTCAATCGCACGCGCGCGATGTCGCGGCGCAAGTTTGTGCTCGACCAAATGGCGCAAAAAAACTTTGCACCGCTTGATCAGGTGGAGGCCGCGAGAAACGAACCGATCGTCCTCGCTCCCGAAACCGAAGCTTCGTCGGATCTCGCGCCCGAGGTGGTGGATGAGGTGAAAAAAAAGCTGACCGAGTTGGTTGGTCCCGGAGCCGAACGCGGAGGATTCACTGTCACGACAACGATCGACGCCAATCTCCAATCGGTTGCGCGAGCCTCGGTACGCAAAAACCTGGATGACTACGCCGCCCGACACAAGCTCGTTGCGCCCCTGAAAAAAGCAAAGGGCGATCCTAAGCCAGCCGACGATCTTCCAAAAAGTGTACACCAAAGTGTACACGCTGAAGTGGTCTCTGCCGATGACGAAAAAGGTGTACTCACGGTTCGCATTGGCAAACAGACGGCCGCGGTGGACATCAAAAATATTCGCGAAAATCCGAAGAAGTTGAAGCCGAGCGAATTTGCCGAAATAGGCAAAACCGTGCGCGTCACAATTCTCAACTTGCCCGATCACAACGACGGCGAAGGCGGCGGCAAACCCACCGCTCCGTCATCGCCCACGCCGCTCCATGCGCGGCTTGAACTCGGACCGCAAAGCGCGCTCGTGGCGGTTGACGTAAAAACACGCGAGATCTTGGCTCTTGTTGGAAGTTACGAAGCGTTGCGCGGTGGGCTCGATCGAGCAACGCGCGCCGCGAGGCAACCCGGCTCCACGTTTAAGCCGCTCACGTACGGGTACGCCATTCAAACCCGAACAATGACGCCGGCCACGCTTCTGCAAACCGATCCGACAAGCGTTTCGGGCTACAAGCCGGGCCTTCTCGCCGCCGACGAAAGTGCTGCAAAAAAGCCGAAGCGCATGCGCGAAGCGCTCGCCAAGAGCATCAACGTCGCGGCCGTGTGGACCATCTCGCGCGTCGGTCCCGCCAACGTTGCAAAGTTCGCCGCCGCCCATGGCATTACTTCAAAACTTGGTTCGGATCTGTCGCTCGCGCTCGGCTCGTATGAAGTGACGCCCCGCGAAATGGTCAATGTGTACGCAACGTGGGCCGCCGGGGGTGAATACCGAGCGCCGCTTCTCATCACCAAGATCGTCGGGCCAAACGGTGTGGAGGTTTCGCTCCCTGAGCGCGCCGCGCCGAAGCGCGTGATGGAGCAGGCCGATGCGTACATCCTTACGAGCCTGCTCACGAGCGTTGTTCAAGATGGCACCGGGCAACGCGCCAAGGCACTGAATCGACCGATCGCTGGAAAAACGGGCACGTCAAACCGTGCAAAAGATGCTTGGTTTGTAGGCTTTTCTACCGATCTCGCGTGCGCCGTTTGGACTGGTTTCGACGACAACACGCCGCTCGGCGCGGGTGAATCCGGGGCGGCCGCCGCTCTGCCCGCATTTGTGGAGTGGATGCGCGCGGCCCACAAAGATCGCCCTGTGCAAAATTTCGTTGAACCGCCGGGTGTGGTTCGAAAAAAGATCGACCCTGAAACGGGCCTGCTCGCATACGAGGGTGAAGAAACCACCATTGATGAAGTGTTCCTGTCGGGAACGGAGCCGGTGGATGTGGCGAGCCCCGATGCCGGAGCCGACGGCGGTGACGAAGACGCCGGAGCGCCGAGCGAAGCGGGCGCTGAGTCGCCCTTACCAACACTCGATCCCTCCGACGCAGGCGTTACACCCAACGAACCGCCGCCCTTCTAAACCTAAAAGTCGAACGGATCGTCCACCGCGGGAGCGCGCATTTCAGGCACCGTTGTTTTGCGCGAACTCGGTTCGGCCCGCTCACCGCTCGCGTGTTGCACAAGCGCGAAAATGTCTTCGAGATCGATCGGCTTCACGATCGTTGGGCACCCGGACTTGAGCACGTACGCCGCGCGTTCGGGTGAGAGTACACCGTCGGTGACGAACACAAACCGCGCGGCAAGATCGGGCGATTTGCGGGCGATCTTTTCGTGCAGATCGATCCCGTTGCGATCGGGAAGATCGATCTCGCAAAAAATGATTTCAGGCGGCTGGCCCTCCAACATCAGCTCTTCGCCCTGTTCGGCCGTGCTCGCAGTGCGAAGCTCAAACGATGCGAGCGCGCGTTTCGCTCCCGTTAAAAACACTTCGTCGCGATCGAGCCACAGAAGCGACGGCTTGGAGGCAAACACCCGCAGCGTCGCCGACGACAAACTCGTCCGACGTACCTTTTTCTTTTCAGTTGTCGCGAGAGGCAACACCACTCGAAAGAGCGCCCCGCCGAGCGCACTTGACGTTGAAATCTCAATGTGGCCCGACGCGCTGATCACTGCGTGTTTTGCGAGCGTCAGACCAATGCCCGGCGAGCCTTCACGCGTTGTAAAAAACGGCTCAAAAATGCGCGACCGCAGATCTGCGGCAACCCCCGGACCGGTATCTTCAATGCTCACCGCCACACCGCGCGGATCGTCCTCCACCGTTACTTTTACCGCGGGCTTTCGCGTGCGCGGACCTTCCGCCGCGGCGAAAATCGCGTTTTCCAAAATCGCACCAAATGCCGGAACAAGATCGCTCTTTCGGCCGAGTACACATCGATCGCCGTCGATCTGCTGCACAATCGAAACGCTGCGCGAATGAGCGAGGTGCGCCGCCGCACCCAGCGCATCTTTCAAAACGTCCGCAAACACCAAACGCTCTTTTTTCCCGGCCTGCGCAGCGCTCACAATTTGATCTGTCACACGTTGCGCGCGCTTCACGGCGAGCTGGCCCTCGTGGATCAACTGGCGCAACGGCTCGACCGCGTCGCGCACATTGGCCCCCGGCTCTTCAACTTTGAGCAGCGTTCGATCTTGCTCGCGCAACGCGAGAGCCACGGCAGCGAGAGGACCGCGCACATCGTCGGCAAAATGAGCCGCAAGCATGCCCGCCATGGCAAGAGTTCCGAGCTGCGCAACCTCGCGTCGACTGTGCGCCCCCGTTTCAATGCGCTCGGTTTTTCGAGCGAGCGTCATGATCCCCGCGGCCGTTTCTAAAAACGCACAAGCAGCTGCATCAAATGCTTCAAATCGCCTGTGGAACAATACGAATACACCCAGCACTTCGCGCCCGGAAACGAGCGGCGCAGATGCCGCGGCGAGCTTTCCTTTTCCGCCCAATTGTTCGGACGCAGCCGCGAGCGTCGTGGACGCGGCAACATCTCCTTCCACAACCACACGCCTCGTTTTGGTGGCGCGAGCAGCGATAAACCAAGGCTCATCGTTGCGAGGCAACCGCTCAATCGCGACACGCGCTTCGTTCGTGAGCCCGCGGTGAGCCACGAGCGACAAAGATGTGCGATCGACGTCGTAGGCCGCAAACGCATCACATCCGAGCGTTTGAGCCACGATCTCAAGCGATTCTGAAAATGTGCCCCCGTGTTGTGCTCCCGCTGTGAGCCGCGTGAGCGCCAAAAGTCCTTCGCGCTGAGCGGCGAGCCGATCAGCCGGCGAGGGCGGTAGGCGAATCATGAAGCGATCTTATGCCCCTGTTCCGCGCGGCAAAAGGTGAACCGACACAACTGTTCGGGCGAAGGTAAAGTTCGCTGCGTGACGGCTCCCCAAAAGTTCACCATCGACGTTGCCGGTGCCTCGATCAGTGCCGCACTTCACACGCCCAAAAGGGTCACGGGGGTTGCCATGACGCTCGCCCCGGGCGCCGGCACCACCATGGAAAACCCACTTCTCGTGTCGTTGGCGGAAGCGCTCGCAGACCGTGGAAACGCTGTCATGCGCTTTAACTTTGTGTACCACGAGCGCAGCCAAAAACGCCCCGACCCTCAGAAAAAGCTCCTCGAAACCACACGCGCCGCAGCCAACTTTCTCGCCCAACAATGCCCCGGAAAAAAGCTTGTTCTCGCCGGCAAATCCATGGGCGGACGCATGGCTTCTTTGGCCGTTGCCGGTGGGTACACATCAAGCGGCCTCGTTTTTCTCGGCTACCCCCTGCATCCGCCTGGCAAGCCCGAAAAAATGCGCGACGGCCACCTCAAAAACATCCCCTGCCCCATGTTGTTCATCCAGGGCACACGTGACCCACTGTGCGATTTGGAGCTTCTTTCACCGGTCATTTCGTCGCTTGGTGGCCGCGCCGCCGTTCATAAAATCGAAGGCGGTGACCACAGCTTTGAAGTTCGCAAACGCGACAACCGCACCCCTGAAAGTGTACTCACCGAAATAGTCAACGCGATCGACGGCTGGCTTCACGCCCACGTTTTATGAACACCGAACCCGCGAAACGCCGCGACGCGCTCGCACGCCTGTTTGCACAGAGCCCCTACCCGCTCTCGAATTCGGCTCAAAAAGCCCTCGAAACATGGCTCGACGGCATTGCCGAATACAACGAGCGCATTGATCTGACCGCCGCCCGCACCGATGACGAACTTGTCGATCTCATGATCGCCGACGCCGCTCTTCTCGCGCAGCACATCGCCCCCAATGCCCGCGTTGTCGATGTCGGGAGCGGCGCCGGTGCGCCCGGCCTTCCGCTTTCAATCCTGCGCCCAGATGTACACATGACCCTCGTTGAGCCGATCGACAAACGCGTGGCGTTTTTGCGCCGCACGCTCGGCCTAATCGCCGGCCGCGCCCAGGTCGTTCGCGGTCGCGCCGATGTACTCCTTCGCCAAAAACAAACCTTCGATGTGGCCATTTCGCGCGCCACGCTCCCACCGGAAAAATGGCTCAGTGTGGGCTCTGAACTTGCGCCGCACGTTTGGGTGCTTCTCGCTCAAGGTGCCCCGCCTGAAAACGAACACCGCAAAGCAACTCAGGACATTGTGTACACATGGCCCCTCACCGGCGTTTCACGTCGCGCTGTGTGTTATTCGCCGCGCGTCATCGAATTGTCGCAGGTCTAGTTTTTGAGCGTTGCGAACGCGATTGCCGCCACAATCCCCAAAATAAAAAGCACCGCCGCGGTGGCTGCCAAAAACAAAAGCCCAATCGGCACCTGCTTTGAAAGCCGATTTGGATCCGGCGCAGGCTCCGACACATCGTCGATCGGAGGCGGCGGCGGCTCGGGCTTCGGCTCCAAATCAGGTGCCTGCGTATCGATCGGGTTCCCGTCCTGGTCCACAGTCTCTCTATAACTTGGCCCGCTCCCGGCGCTCATGGCAACGGTCGATTCGGTGCCCTGAGATGACCGCTCTCGCCCAAAATGCTCCGCTCGTTTCGTTGCGCAAAGCCGCTCAAGAGCTGTCTGCGCAGCGCAAAGAACGATTTTCAACCATTCACCTGCTCGCCGTGGCAGCCCAAAACGGAAGCCCGTCGTCGGAGTTGTTTGCCGACCGCCGCCTCGACGAAGAAGCCATTCTCAAAGCGGCGCGCGGCATCTCCGACGAAGGATCGGTTGCGATCGGTCGAGCCATGACCGCCGCACGTGAGATCGCAAAACGCTCTGGAACGCCCGAACCGAGCGCGCTTCACCTCGTTCTCGCGCTCCTCGCCGATCGCAGTTCCGCGGCGCATCGAGCGCTCATCGATCTCGGTGTCGACGTGAGCCGCATGCGCGCCGCAGCCATGCAAGTGGCCCTCGGAGTTGTGGCAACGCGAAGGCCCATGAACGACGCACCTCGCAAACCGGCAACCCTGCCGCCGAGCGCTGTGTCGATCACCGATGCGCGCCGGTCGACAACGCGCTCTGAATCGCCTTCTCCCGCGCCCGTTTCAAAAAATTCGCCCAGTCAACCACCGCCGGCTCCTTCTTCCTGGCGGCCGATGCCACCGGGCGTCACGGTGCCCCTCTGGCCCCCCCCCGCGGCGAAAAAATCCGCGCCGAAGCCAGCACAAAACGCGGCGGAGTGTACACCCATACCGGCCCCCGCCCCGCTGCCGAAGTTGCCCACGGCTCCCAAGCGCGTTGCGCCCGCACCGGCGGCGCCGATCGCTTTGCCGGCTTCAAGCGCGGCGACCATATCTCACATAGCGCTTTCACGATTTGAACTGGATCCGGCGAGTTTTCCTGTCCTGGCGGCTCTCGGCAAAAACCTGTGTTTGGCCGCCGCAAGAGGTGAACTCAAAAGCGCCATCGGCCGCACAAAAGAAATCGAAGGCGTTCTCGACGTGCTCGCCAAACGCCACGCATCAAGCGCGTGCATCACCGGTCCCGCGGGCGTTGGCAAAACCACTGTCGTTCACGGCGTTGCTCATCGCCTCGTTGCGCTCTCGCGTACACTTGAGGCGCCCCGCCTTCTCATTGAAGTGAGCGTCCCCGAACTCATCGCCGGCACCGGACTGCGCGGCGCATTGGCGGAAAAAGTGGCTTCGATCTGCAACGAAGTGAGGCAGTCGAAAGGCTCCGTGATCCTCTTTTTCGACGAGATCCACGAGCTTTGCAGCCCCGCAACCGAAGAAGCCACCGCCGCCCTGAAACTCGCTCTCAGCCGCGGAGAAGTACACATCGTCGGTGCAACAACGCCCGAGAATTATCGCAAGAACATTGAATCGGATCCGGCTCTCGCGCGGCGCTTTTCGATCGTCGAGGTCGACGAACCTTCAGAAACCGAGGCAGTGCCGCTGCTCAAAGCGGTGGCCGCCGATTTGTGTACACATCACCGCGCCGGCTACGACGACGACGCGATCGCCGCCGCCGCCGCATGGTGTGTACGCTACCTTCCCGGCCGCGCTCTGCCCGACAAAGCGATCGGCGTGCTCGACCTCGCGGGCGCTCGCGTGCGTCGCCGGGCTTCGGATCGTGCCGCAACCTGCCGCGTGGGCATGAGCGACGTGGCGGCGGTGGTTTCGGAACTTTCGGAAGTGCCGCGCGAGAGGCTCCTCGAAACCGACGGCGACCGCATGCTCGGCCTTGAGAAAATTCTCGCCGAACGTGTTGTCGGCCATTCCGACGCCCTGAGCCGCATGGCGCGCGTCCTCCGCCGCAACGCTGTGGGCATTCGAGGCACGCGACCCATTGGTTCGTTCCTGCTGCTTGGCCCCACAGGCGTTGGCAAAACCGAAACGGCAAAAGCGGTTGCTGAAGCGCTCTTCCACTCGCAGAGCGCCATGACGCGGCTCGATCTATCCGAGTTTGCCGAGCCCCACGCGCTCGCGCGATTGGTCGGCGCGCCGCCCGGCTACGTGGGCCACGAAGCCGGCGGTCAACTCACCGAAGCGGTGCGCAAACGCCCGTACCAGGTGGTGCTCCTCGATGAGATCGAAAAGGCCCACCGCGATGTCCTCCTCGCGTTTTTGCAAGTGCTCGACGAAGGCCACATGACCGACGGTCGCGGGCGCCGCGTCGACTTCACCAACACGGTGATCGTCCTCACCTCCAATCTCGGCTCGGCTGAAATGGGCGCGGCTCAACGTGAACGGCCCATGGGGTTCGGACGCTCTTCCGCGGCGCCCCGCGACCTCTCCAATGTCATGATCGCCGCGGCGCGCGGCGCCCTCGCGCCCGAGTTGTATAACCGCATCGACGAAGTGCTTTGTTTCGGCGCCCTCAGCCGCGCCGAGGTTTCGGAGATCGCATCGCGCATGATTGCCGCGCTCGGGCGCTCGCTCGAACCGCGCGGCATTCGATTGGATGTCGAACCCGCCGCCGTCGAAGCGCTTCTCGACGCGGGCGGCTACGACATCACGCTCGGCGCGCGCCCCATTCGACGCACCATCGCCCGCCTCATCGAAGCGCCGCTCGCCGAAATGATCCTTCGCGGCGACCTCACTTCCGGATCGGTGGCCCTCATCGACGTGGAAAACGATCAAGTGATTGTGGACGCCGTTCCAGCGCGCGCCGCCGAATAACCCAACACTACCGGGGTGGGCCGGTTTCGATCGCGCGTCGGTAACGCTCGCGCCGGTGATTGTCGCGAAGGATCTCGTACGCCTCTTCAATCACTTCAAGAATCAGGCGAAGGTCGGCGGCAAGATCGGCAGTGTTCGGAGTCAGAATACGGGCTGGTTCAAATGTGCGCCGAAGATCCAAATAGGCCCTTCGGATCTCGTAACTCGTTGCGGTTTTCGAAACGCCGAGGAGCGCAAAGTAGTCCCCCTCTTCAACGAGGGCCATCCGCGCGCGAATACGGCTTCGAACCGCTTCATCGTCGAGAGGATCCGGGGCGGGCGCTTTCTTTTTGGCGGCCTCGCTCACTGCCGGAAGCGCTTCAATTACTTCAAGACACGCGAGCGCGTAGAGCATGCTCCATCGCTCGGAAGGCCCGTCGCCGGCGATCTCGTGAACTGTTTTCCCGGGTGCCGCTCGCACCGCCTGTTCTTCGTCGCGCGCGAGAGCGCACTCGCCGAGAAGCGCCGCGCGCGGTCCATCGGCAAGGCGCGCGCCGTAGCCACCGAGTTGCGCGAGCGCCATTTCAGGCGAGATCACGCGCTGAATTACATCCACGAGGACTTCTGCGCCGGTCGCACCGCCGAAAACGCTCGGCTCCGCTTTGTAACGCGGGGGCGGCTCGTGTTCGAGTTCACACGTGCCGCTTTCAACGAGGAGCGCGCGCCCGATCACCCACTCACTGTGCGCGCGAAGCACCGGCCACAAGTCGTCCTGGCCGAGATAACCGTGTGCCACGAGCGCCGCGCCTGCGTGGCGGCCAAACGCGGCGAGCTTGCCGAACAGGCGCGGAACGATCTCGCGATCGATGTCGCCGCGCCCGGCCAAAAAAGCGAGAAGCGACTCAACGGGCGCGCTTGAACCCGCGGTCACCACGTCGCCGTCGTGAAGAACGATGCGGCGCTGATCATCGCCCGACACGATGAGAAGCGCGCCCGACACGCGCGCGGCGATCGCGCGGCCGAGGGCGCGCGCCGCATCTCCCGGTCCCAAAACGGCGGCGGCGGAGTCGGTGCGCGGTGAAATGCTTCGAGGGCCTTCGGCTTCGTGAGCGCCGGGAGATGCGGCGCGCGCCCCCCCGCGCTTGTCCACGCCTCGCTCGGGCGCCCGATGCGCTTCAACCCGAGGCGGTTCGGCGCGCACGTCTCGACGCGCCTCCACATCGCGATGCGCTTCGGCGCCGCGCTGACCTCCGCTGCGCGTTTCCCGTCCACTGCGCGTTTCGTACGATGTGTACTCATCGCTGTCGAGCGACGACGACGTGCGCTCCAAGGCGGGTGGGCTTCGATCCATCGTCGCGCCGCGATCCATCGTCGCGCCGCGATCCTGCGTCACGCCGCGATCCTGCGTCACGCCGCGGTCGACAATGTTGCGCGCGGGAGTTCGCTCCGCTGCGGGACGCTCGGGCGCGGCGCGCTCCGGCAACAGCGACGGGCGCACGGCGGCTTGTGTACCCGGCGCGGGAATTGACCCGGGAATGTCCGAAAAGCCGCGCGCGCGGCGATCGCCGTCACGGGCGCGGGCCGCTTCTTCGGCCGGTGTACTCAATTCTCCCGATCGCGTTCCGAGAGATTTCCCCGCTTCGGTGTACGGAATGGAGTCGCGGCCCGCGCCCGTGACGGCGCGTGCTGCGGTGGGTTCTTTCGGCGGGTCGGACAGCCGCGGAAGCGGCTCTTCGAGGTCTTCGTCGTGGTCCGGGCCGGTGCCGGGGCCGTCCTGTGTGGCCATTCGTCCGGCGCCTGTGGTGGCGATTTGACTTCCGACAGCGGCACCAGTGGCGGCCTCGTCGTCTTCACCTTCAAGCGGCTCGGCGAGCAGCGCGAAAACATCCTCGGGGACGGCGATGTAATCACCTTCCATCGCGGAGTCGGCGGGCTGCGACGGCTCGACGCGCGCATCCAATCGCTCTTCGGCGGAGCGGAGCAGCTCGGCGAGATCGGGCCCCATGGCCACGCGCGCTGCCCCGTTGTCAAACGCCGCGGGCAAAAGCGCATCGATGTCCAGGCCGTCGGCATCGGACGTTTCGTCGATGGCAAAGCTCCCGTCGGCTTGTGGACGCGACGTCTCACGCCGCTCCTGCTGGAGGGGCATTGGAGCAAGCCGCGGGGGTTCGGCTCTGTCCTGGGTTACGTCCACGTGCGGCGTTCTTTTTTCGCGCTTTTCCGGCGCCTGTCAACGTGCGGGTGATACCGTGCGCCCATGCCGTTTGGAACGTGGAACGAGGCGGCGCTCGTACTCCTCTTGGCGGTGCTTATCGTGCTCGGGACCAAGATCGGAACGATCGGGTCGGCGATCTGCGGGCTTTTCGAAAAAAAGAAGTAGCGCTTTTTCCGCGAAACGACCGTCTGCAATCGGCTTGCACCAGCCTGACCGAGCACCTGTCAGGTTTGGATCGCGGATGATGTGTACCCATAGCAGCGAAAGAAACAAAAACCTCCGTGTCCCTCCTTGTCCTCCCGGTGGTGAAGAGACGTCGCAGTGGAGTTACGAAGAGCGCGGCGTTCGCTTCGTGACCCGGCGACGCTCAATGTGGGCGCCACCCGATGAGCGAGGGCGCAGCGAGACAGAAGCGCCAAAAAGAAAGCGCGCCGGCGCAAATGCGTACACCGGCGGCAGCACGCAGTTGCGTACACAACTTAGAGCGCACACAAGCCATGTGTACACAAGCTTATGCGTACGCAAGCTAATGTGTACACCTAGAAGCGCGAAACCAGCTCCAGGCGCGCGCCCTCAAACGGCGGGAACAACCTGCAAACGCCCGAAACGCAGCGGATCGCCGCACGGCGTTGGCCAACGAACAAGCTGACCGAGTTAAAGATCTGGCCCCAAATCCCGTCGGAAGCGGCCCCGCGCCACACCAAACCGCCGCTCGCGTAAAAACAAAAATCACCCGGTGCTGCATCGCGCGCGCAGCCGGGGCGGCTTGAATATTCAAACCCGAACGCGGCCGACATGCGCGGCGCCCACTGAAGCGCGAGGTAGTTTTCACCTTCCCACCACGGCAAACCAAACCGTTCGGGCAAATATCGATAGCGATGAAACCCTATAGATTGCAGTGAAAACGCACCGCGAAGGTGTTTCACCAAATCATAGCGAAGGTACCCTTCGCGGTAGAACATGTTGGTGGCGCCGGGCACTTGAACAAAGCCGTCGGTGGCTTCTTGAAGATCGCTCGTGCGCGCTCCAACCCAGGCTTTTGCGTAGCTTTTGCCTTCTTCAAATCCGAGATCAAAACCAACGGCCGAGTCCCACGTGTTGGTGCGTACATCGTCGCGCTCTTCACAGTTGGTGAGGTTGGCGTCGCCGAACTCGGTCCAACTCGCGTAGTGGCCGGCCCAACCGTAGAGCGATGCCTCGCGGTTGAAGCGGTATTGCACCTGCGCGCGGCCGCCCGTGATGCATGCGTTGGGTACACCTACGGGCTCTGTGTAAATCGGCTCCGCCGTGGGAGGTGCGCTGTATGAAAGGAGCGAAAATTCAGAGGCGGAATAGCCGACTGTGGAGGTGTCAACGGCGGCGCTGAGCGCGAAAAACCGGCGATTGTGTTTGCCCTCAAAGCTCAATGTAACGGGGCCCAATCGGCCGTTTGCGTTGACGTAAACGGCATAACCGTCGGTGACCTGATCTTCGCGATCAACAAGTTGTTGGCCGGCGGCTTCCACGTAGAGATCGGCATATTTGCTGAGCTGAGGAAGCGTGACGGAGCCCGAAAAATTGCGAATTTGGGCGGCTTGAATGGCGGGGTTTAGGTTGGATGCGAGCTGGTTTTCTTCGCGAAACAGAACAAGCGCGTTGCCCGCCAGTTGAACAAGTGTGTGTCCACCTTCAATGCGACCGCCGACAACGGTGTCGGCCACGAAGTTGGGGCGAGCCTCAAGCTCTTGAACGAGCTGTCCGGTGTTTGGGTCATACGTGCTGATTTTTTGAGGCTGCGGAAAGCCGAAGAAAAGCGGCGATTCTGCACCGATGAGTACACGTCCTGTTTGTTCGTCAACGCGCTGCGGGTTGATTTGACCGCCGAGCAGGGTGCCGCCGATGCGAAACTCGCCGAACGACTTGGAGGCTTGGACTTTGCCGCCGCGAATGGTTGTGTCGACGGCAAGTTCGTCGAGCTTGCGTACACTCAGCACGAGGCCGCGGCCGAGCTGCGCGTAAAAGTCGCCTGCCGTGACTTCGAGGCCGGGTTGTTGATAAATGAGCGAGAGTTTGGCGGGATAGATGCCGGGAACAAAGCGCGTATTCAGCTCGCGGATGTACTCATTGGCGCGGGCGTAGAGAGCGTTACTGTCGGGCTCTTCACCGAATGCGACGGTTTCTTCGAGAACGCGGCTGAGTACATTTGAGTTGGTGGTGGTGTTTGCGTACACCTGGCTGTCCAAGCGCACGTTGAGGCGAAGTCGCCAATAGCCGGCCTGGATGTTGAGCCGATTGGTGTAGTCAAAGTAGTTGTCGTCGACTTTAAACTTTGGCTCGGGTTTGCGGCCGCCTTCGGGATCGTAAGGGTCGTTGCGGTTATCAAAGCGATAACTGCCAATGGCGGTGTTGGTCACGTCGACCGACAGCGGCATGCCGGCAAGGTTCTTGAACTCAATCGCGCTGGCCGCAGTCGACACGAGCGACAGTCCGAGGGTGAGCGGCGGAGCGACCCAGCGAGCAAGGCAACGCACGGAGCGCCAATAACACGGCGCTTACCAAGGGAGAAAGGCCGCCTTCAAAGCGCCTCCAAAAGTGTACACATTAGGCGGGGGATTCGGCAAACTGGATCGGGGCGTCGCAGAAGCGCCGCGAAGCTACGGGAGGAGGACGCAGGAATATGCCGGATTCGCGGCGCACAGCCTCAAAGACGACCCCTACTTGGCGAGGGCTTTTTCAACCTCGGCAGTGACAGTTGCTTCTGAGCCGGGCTGATAACCCGCGCGCTTCCACGCGACGGTGCCGTCTTTGGCAACGAGCACTGAATAGGGCATTTCGCGCTTGGGATTAAATTGCGCGACGACCGATGTTTCTTCGTCGAGAAGGACGGGGAAGATCATTTCTTTGTCGTGCGCGACGCTTGAAACCGCGGCGCGTGACTCAGGCCCGTCGAGCGAAATCGCAAGGATGACGAAGCCTTTTTCTTTGTTCTTTTTGTAGAGGTCAACCAAGTGGGGCATGGCCGCGAGGCACGGGTCACACGTGGTCGACCAAAAGTCGATGAGAACCACTTTGCCCTTGTAATCGGACAAATGAACGGTGGATCCATCGAGCGCCGGCAACGTGAAGTCGGGCGCGGCGGCACCCGCGGCTTCAGCCGTGTTGTCGGGGGTTTTGGGATCGGGGCTGGCTGGGCCCGAACATGCGGTCGCAAGAAGAGCGATCGCGGTGCCGGCAGCGAGGGCAAACCGGCGCAACGTTTGAAGGGTTGTCATGGGTGAGAAAATCTCAGGGCGAGAAAATCAAGGAGCGGTGCCGGCGAGGACTTTTTCGTAGAGCTTCCAGAAGCTGCTGCCGGGTTCAGGCGCGCCGGCGATCACTTCCACAATCTTCATGGTGCGGGTGTCGATGATCATGTTCGTGGGGAACGCGTCGGCCTCGAACAAAGCACCGAGTTTGGAAGCGGGATCGAGCGTGGCGGGGTAGTCAACGTCGTATTTGTTGACCCAGCTGGTGAGGGAGTTTTGTTTGGCGGCGACACCGGGTGTGGGGCCGTCAAACAACTGGAGCAAAAACTCACCGTTCATGGGCTTGTACTTGGTGTAGAGGCCGGGCAGCACTTGATCCGCCTCGTAGTTGCAGGGGCCGCACCACACAGAGGCGATGTCGATCAGGAGCGCCTTGGGTTTGGCTTGGCCGACCGGGAAGATGCCACCTTCTTCGTAAAGGCCGTCACCCGTGGGGTTGTAAAACTCGGCGAGTTGAATTTCTGCCAGCGTTTGGCTGACCATGGCGTTGACGTAGCCAACGAATTTGTAGTTGGCGATGACCGACCCGGGGCTCACACCGTAAGGCCCATCCGGGTAGGCTTTGGAGCCGTGCGCCTCTTGGCCCTGACCTTCTTCAAACGGCGGGGCAATGCGCGGTTCCGAATCGTCCCCGTTACAGCCGACAAGTGCGAGCGCACCAATACAAGCGTAGATCCAGTGCCGCATGACGTTTCCTCGCTGAGCGCAAAGTGCGCCTCAAAATGGGAGACGATTATTGTTTGGGGTTCACCACACGGCGTCAAGGCGCAAATGATTTTCACCTCGCAAGATCTGGAGTAGGCACTCCAACCTCAGCCGAGGTCACCGATGCAGCCCACGAAGTCTTCCTTGAATCGCCGTTCGACAGCGTCCCGTTTTGTGGGCTTTTTGCTCGCAGCCATGACCATAGGCACCGTGGCCATGGTGGCTCCCGCGTGCGACGGCGGCGAACCTGTAGAAGACTGCGTCGGCGGGTTCATCACGCCTGAAGGCGACTGCGTGGGCAAATGCTCACCGGACAAATGTGTCGCCGACAACACGTGCGTTGCCAACGCCTGCCAACTCAAGTGCGACTCGCACAAAGACTGCTTCCTCGACGGCTCGCAAGACTGCGTGACCGCCAAAGAAGACGAAACCGACGCCGACGTGACGGTTTGCCAATTTGCGGCGCGGTCCGCGGGCACCGGCACCGCGTGTCCGTTTGCCGTTGAGTGCGCAAACTGGCTTTCGTGCCCAGAGAATGGAACCTGCCTCGCCAATCAGTGCGGCGGCGATCCCGCGGCATGTGTACTCGACAGCGATGCGTGCGGCGGCGCATCGGGCTGCGTGATCGGAAAGTGCCAGGCCGACGGCGCTCCGTGCCGCGTGAACTGCCAGACAGAGTGTACACCTTGGCTCACCTGTGAAACAAAAGGCGAAGCCGACGCAGAAGCGTATTGCACAAAGCGCGACTGCGCCGCCGACACAGACTGCGCGGGCGGGTATTACTGCGGCATCGTTCGCGATCCGCACGAGATTTGCGGGTCAAGCCCCAAAAAGGGCGACAACAGCTTCTGCGGTCAAACGTCCGAGCCGTGCATCACGCCCGGCACCGATGGAACCAGCCGGTTTGAAGGTTCGCTCTGCATGCTTCGCAAGTCGTGTCTAAAACGCGACGCCGGCACACCCTGCACAACCGATCTCGATTGTTCGCTCATCGACGGCCAGGCCTGCGTGAACTTCGGTGGTGAAACGCGCTGCGCCCCCAAGTGCGGCGTCGACAGCGACTGCCCGCGTGACGCCGCGTGTGATCCCACGCTGCTCGCGTGCGTTCCGCGCTTCGGCAAGTGGGTCGGCGCCGGCGGCGGGTTCTGCGAGCCGTGCAAAAACGACGAAGATTGCGGCAGCAAAGGCACATCGTGGGCTTGCAGCGAGCTTTCGGGCGGCATGCGCGCGTGTTTCGATCAGTCGTTCCCCGACACGTGCAACACCGACAGCGATTGTCCCAAATCCCCGAGCGGCAAACCCGGCGCCTGCCTCGATGAAACGTACGGCGTCGACTCCACGAGCAGCGTGTACAAGCGTTGCTATCTGCCGATCAACTCGGCCGACAGCAAAACCACCTGCTGGTAAACGCTCGCAGCGCCGACGCGCGCAGCGGCACATTGAGCATTATCCATTTCAGCATCAATGCGACCCGGTTCGAGGCACCGCCCGACGGGCGCATGTGCTTCAATAGGTGAGCCGGCCCGTGGGGCCTTTGCTCCCTTTTTCATCGGCGCTCGCGCCATGCCCCGGGTTCGGACTTCGCGCTCGCGGCATGTGCTCGCGGGTGCTTCGCAAGGAGATGCTTCAATGAACAGGAAGATGATGCTTCGCCTCGCCACCGTGCCGTTCTTAGTTGCCGGCGCGGCGGTACCCGCAGTGTCCGGCTGTGACGTGGCCAAAGAGGTGGGGTGCCCTGAGTTTTCTGCAGAAGGTGAATTCGGCGCCAACCTCGACATCGACGCCGATGTCAGAACGTTCATGGTCGCCGCCGGCACGTTGTCGGTGCTCGGCGACGACATGGTTGCCAGCGTGAGCGCGGCCTGCGTTGACATCGCGACGGCAGCCGGTCGCGACCCGTCGGCGTGGGACGGGAAAGAAGGTTCGGAGCTTGTAAAAGCGGCATGTGATGAAGCAACACTCGGCCTCGACGCCGTGTTTGCCGCAGCCGGCAACGCTTCGCTCCAGGTGTACGTTACCGGCGGTGAATGCCGCGTGGACGTAGACGCAAGCGCCGACTGTTACGCCAAGTGCGATGTGAGCGGGCAATGCACCCCGGGTGAACTTGAAGTGCAGTGTGAACCCGGAAAGCTCGCCGGATCGTGTTCGGGTTCGTGCTCCGGTTCATGTGAAGGTGGAACCATTGCCTGCCAAGGTGAATGCAGCGCCACCTGCACCGGTTCGTGCAACGCGGAGTGCATCGGCAAGTGCGACGGCGCCGATTCTACCGGCGTCTGCAACGGTGAATGCGTCGGTCAATGCCGCGGCACATGCGACGGAACATGCAGCGGATCGTGCACGTACCAAGAACTCACGTGTGAAGGCACCTGCACCGGAAACTGCTCGGTGGAGTTCCAAGAGCCGTACTGCACCGGCAAAATCGTAGAGCCGTCGTGCGATCTCGACGCAGAATGCAAAGCGCAGTGTGAAGCGAGCATTCAAGCCGAGGCCGTGTGTACACCTCCCGACGTTGACATTGCGATCGTCGGTGAAGGCACGGCTGAACTGGCCGCCGTCGTCGACGCTCTCGTGGTTCACCTCCCGATCTTGATCGAACTCGGTGTTGAGCGCGGTCAAGTTGCCGTCGACGCCGCCACATCTCTCGCCGATTCCGGCCAAGCGATCGTTGACAAGGCCGGTGAACTCACCGTCAAAGCCGGTGTCTGCGCGGCCGTTGCCGCCGACGCCGCCATTGCCGCCAGCATCAACATCGAGGTGTCCGTGAAAGCCAGCGCCTCGGTTTCAAGCTCCGCCGGCGCCCGCGCTCAGTAGTCGCGGGGCGCGCATACCTCATCGGATCGCTTCCCCCACCTGGGCGCTTCCTTCAAACCGTTGCGAGCAGCCCCGATCACGCGTCCGAGCGAGAACCGGAGCGGAACATACGCTGCGTATTTGAGCACCGGAAGCGCAGTGAGGGCGCGTGAGCGGGGCGCGCAGCAGGTTTGAAGGTGTGCCCGAATGATTCTTGATTCGAACGGGACGGTGCTCTACGTGCCGACCGATGTCCCTATCGCCTGAGTCTCTGCGCAAATCGCTCGAAAGAGTTCAAGACCCCGAACTTGGGCGCTCCATCGTCGACGCCGGAATGGTCGGTGGCATCACCGTTACCGACGGCAACGTCACAGTGGCGATCGACTCGACAACGCCCGCGTCGCCACACAAAGACAAAATCGAAAGCGACGTACGCGCCGCGCTCACCGCCGCCGGCGCATCAAACGTCGGCGTCAAGTGGGGTGTACGCATTCCCACGCGCAACATCCTCTCCGACGATCCATGCCCGGGCGTAAAAAACATCGTCCTCGTCATGAGCGGCAAAGGCGGTGTTGGCAAAAGCACCGTGGCCGCCAACCTCGCCGTGGCTCTCTCGCGATCCGGCGCCAAAGTCGGCTTGCTCGACGCGGATATGTACGGGCCCAGCGTCCCCACAATGTTCGGCGTTATGGGCCGCCCCACCTCCGCCGACGGTCAAAAGTTTCTTCCACTCGAACGGTTCGGCATCAAGCTCATGAGCATTGGCTTCTTGCTTGAAGACGCAAAGAGCGCCGTTGTGTGGCGCGGCCCAATGATCCAAGGCGCCCTCCTCCAATTCTTAAAAGACGTCGATTGGGGAGAACTCGACTACCTCGTGCTCGACCTGCCGCCCGGCACCGGCGACATCATTCTCACCATCTCCCAAAAAGTTCGGAGCACCGGCGCCATCGTTGTCACAACGCCTCAAGAAGTGGCGCTTCAAGATGTGTACAAATCCGTTTCAATGGCCCAAAAAGTTGGCATCACCATCTTGGGCGTCGTTGAAAACGAGAGCTATTTCATCTGCGACGGCTGCACAAAACGCCACGAGCTTTTCGGTTCGGGCGGCGGCGCCAAAGTCGCCGAAATGGCAGAAGCGCCGCTCCTCGGACAAATCCCGCTCGAACCCGGTGTGCGTGAATGGGGCGACGCCGGCACACCCGTCACGCAGGCCGCACCAAACAGCGCTGTCGCAAAGGCGTTCATCGACTTGGCCGGAGCGCTCGCCGGTCGCATTAGTGTACACAATCTCCAAAGCGTCGGATCGCTCAGGATCGATCGCAGCGGCGGAGTCAACCGCCATTTGCCGATCATGCGCTGATCGCTCATTCAAACCGCCGCCGCCCCATGGGCTGTGCCCAGCCTCCGCGCGCACAAAGCCCATTTTTCCCGCACATTTCTAAAAGATCCGCCCCGCCGAAAACGTTGTCGCCCCACACGACGAAAAACCGCTCGCGATGGACTGGTTTTGCGCGGCGACAGTCGAGTAGGATGCGCCGCTGCTGCTGACTGTGCACAACAGTCCGCACGCGAGGCCGCGGATGATCGAAGAAAACGTCACCTCCTCTGAGCAGAGCGAAGGCTCCAATGGCTCGGCCGCGTCGGCCGACGCTGCTCCGTCCAATGTTGAACCGAAGGCACCCGCCGCAGAAGCGTCGAGCGATGAGAATTCTCCGCCGCCGCAGGCTGCCGATCCTTCACAGTCGTCGTCCGACGAAGAAGACGATGACGAAGAAGAAGACGAAAACTTCGGCAATCGCAGAGCCGACGGTTCCGTCCCCGACGACATTGGCAACAGGCCCGGCGGTGCCGCACCGCGTGCCGACGGAGCGGCCAAAAAGCGTCGCCGCCGCAAGAAAAAGGGACCGAAGGGCGAGGGTACACAAGCTGCCCCCGGCGCTCCCGGTGCTCCCGGCGGAGCAGAAGGTGCTGAAGGCGCAGAAGCCTCCGCTGAAGGCGCAGAAGCTTCCGCTGAGGGCGAGGCTTCCGAGGGCGACGGCGAGAAAAAAGAACGACGCGGCGACAAAGGTCCGCCTCGCGAGCGCCCCGCATTCAGCGTCGGCGAAGAAGTGTTTGGTCGCGTCTGCAAAGTGACCGACCACGCCGTGTGGGTCGACATCGCCGGCAAAGCCATCGGCCTCTTCGACAGGCGCGAACTGCAACTCACCGACGCTCCGGTAGAAGAAGGTGATCAGTTCATCGCCACCGTTGCATCGTCCGGCGTTCGCGGCGGCATGTTGATGCTGTCGCAAACCATGCCTGAACTCGACAAAGTGCGTGAGCACCTTGAAGGCGTTCAAAAGAGCGGCGACGCGGTCGAAGGGTTCGTCACCGGCGCAGTCAAAGGCGGCCTTGAAGTCGACCTCGGCGGCCTTCGCGCGTTCGCTCCCGCATCGCACGTCGATCTACGTCACGGCGCAGACCTCTCGCCGTACGTTGGCCAACGGCTTGAATGGGTGGTCACCACCTACGCCAAAAAAGGCCGCGACATCGTTGTTTCTCGAAAGCGTTTCCTCGAAGAAGAAACCAAGAAACACCGCGCCGAATCGCTCAGCAAATTGGAGCCCGGCACCATTCACAAAGGCATCGTGCGCAAGGTGGTTGCGTGGGGCGTGTTCGTTGCGCTCCCCGACGCCGACAACGTTGAAGGCTTGGTGCACCTCACGGAAGCAAGCCACGATCGCGGCGCCAAACTGCAAGACCTCTTCAAGCCCGGCTCCGAGATCGACGTCAAAGTTCTTCGCATCGACGACAAAGGCAAGCTGTGGCTCAGCCGCAAAGGCGCCGTGGCCGACCCGTGGGATGCGGTCAAAGAAAAGTACGCCGTCGGAACGCGCCACAAAGCCAAGGTTGCGCGCATCCAACCGTTCGGCGCTTTTATGGAACTTGAGCCCGGCCTCGACGGGCTCATTCACACCGCCGACATCTCGCAAAAGCCCATCAATCACCCCGACGAAGTTGTCAAAGTGGGTGACGAAATGGACGTTGTCGTTGCGAGCTGTGACAGCGCCGGCAAACGCATCGGTTTGCACCCCGCGCTCCCCGACGAAAACGAACCGAGACAAAAAGTCGTCCAATACAAGGTCGTTCAGGTCGAGGTCACCTCGGTCGTTGAAGGCGGCCTCGTTGTGCGCGTTCTCGGCGTCACCGGCCGTCATGCGCGCGCCTTCATCCCCGCGGGCCACACAGGCACACCGCGCGGAACAGACCTTCGCAAAGAGTTTCCGCCCGGCAACAAGTTCGACGCCAAAGTTCTTGAGGTCGATCCACGCCGCGGCGAAGCAAAACTCTCCATTCGCGCCCTCAAAGAAGACGTCGAAAAGCAGGCCTACCAGCAGTACCGCACAAGCGTCGCCAAAGAAGCCAAGTTCGGCACCTTCGGTGATCTGCTCCGCAAAGCCGGCGCCGACAAAGCCAAGTAGTCACACCACCAAGAGCGAAGTTGCGGGGATCGTTGCGGCGGATAAAACCGCCGAACGTCCCCTTTCTAACATCCGCGCGTGACGCTCCGATCGCGCAGCAGCACATTGAGCATTACCGGTCTCGGCTGCCCCCCGCGCGACCTCCATTCGTTGGGCCCGGGTTATGCGGCCCGGATGAACGCGGTTGCCACCACGAGCGCCGCATCCCGATCAAGCGTACACATCATGATGTACACATTGCTCGCTCATCCGGGCGGCCCCCCAAGGCTGCGTGCTCGCTTCGCTCCGCGCGCCGCCGGGGGGCCCGTCTCTTGCCGCCGAAATTCTAACCGACGTACTCCACGTTGCACTTCCTGCGTACACCGAGGCGCGGATCGCTTCCAATGATCTGACTGAGATCCAGCCCGCAGAATACCGGGCCGACGTAGTGGTTTTGTTGCTGCTCAACAGCGACACCCCGGTACGCGTCGTCATTGTGGAAGTGCAACTCGACAAGAAGGAGCGAAAGCGCTTTACGTGGCCTGCTTATTTGGCCGTTGCACGAGCCGTCCACAACTGTCCGGCCAACCTGCTCATCGTGGCCCCTGATGCCGCCGTCGCAACTTGGTGTGCGGAGCCGATCGAACTTGGAGCGCCCGGCTCCTTCGTGCTGCGCCCCCAGGTGCTCCGTCGCGCCGAGGTGCCGGTGGTCACCGACATTGCCACAGCGACTCAGCGACCTGAACTTGGTGTGCTCTCTGTGATGGCACACGGCGATACCGACAATGGTGGGCCGATCGCGTCCGCGGTGCTCTCGGCCATCCATAAACTCGACGACGAGCGGGCGCGCTTTTACGGCGACATCGTGTACAATTCTCTCAACGAGGCAGCGCGCAAAGCGCTGGACGCCATGATCAAAGGCTACGAATACCAAAGCGATTTCGCCAAAAAATACGTCGCGCAGGGCGTCGCGCAGGGCGTTGCGCAGGGCGTCGCGCAAGGCGTCGCGCAAGGCGTTGCGCAAGGCGTTGCACAAGGGGAGGCAAAGGCGCTCCTTGCGTTGCTGCGGGCTCGCCACATCGCCGTTTCGGATGCGGCACGCGAGCGGATCTTCGCGCAGAAAGATCCCGAGCGTTTGGAGCGCTGGGTGGAAAAGGCCGCCGTAGCAACGTCGCTCGACGAGATCTTCGACGATCCGAGCTGACACTCAAGCGTGCTCGCTCCGCTCCGCGCGCCGCTGCTATTGCGTACACATTGATCGGCGTCACTCCCGCCCAAGCGCTGTCACCGGATCCATGCGAGCCGCTCGCCACGCCGGAAAAAAGCCAAACACCAGACCTGTTCCTGTGCTGACAAAAAGCGCGATCAAGAGCGCTGTCATCGACAAACTCATCGGCCAATCGAGAGCTTTTCCAAGGCCCAAGATCGCGCCGTAACCGAGAAGCGCGCCCACCAAACCGCCGAGCATCGCAAGCGCCAGCGCCTCCATTAAAAACTGCACCAAGATGTCGGCCTCGCGCGCGCCGATCGCCATGCGAATTCCAATCTCGCGCGTCCGCTCCGTCACGCTCACAAGCATGATGTTCATCACGCCGATGCCGCCCACAACCAGGGACACCGCGGCAATGCCAACGAGCAACGCTGAGAGCGCACCGAGCACCGCGTCTTGCATCGCCTTAAACTCCGCCTGACTGCGGACCATAAAATCGTCTTCGCCGCCTTCGCCAATGCGATGACGCTCGCGCAAAATGGCCTCCGCCTGCTTTTTGGCGCGTTCGGTTGTTTCAGCGCTCGTTGCGCTCATCATGATCGCGTGCGTTTCACCGCGCCGCGTGGTGATCACGTGTGACCGCATCGTCGTGATCGGCATCAGCACAATTTCATCTTGGCTTTGGCCAAACGGTGACGGGCCCTTTTCTTCGAGCACACCAATCACGCGGTAAGGGTATCGGCCCACGCGAATGGTTCGGCCCACCGGATCACTCGAACCAAACAAATCGCGCGCGGTGTCGGTGCCAATCACCACCACCTTTTCGCCAAGCGCCTCGTTCGTGGTGGTCCACGTTTCGCCGCGCGTCACCTTCCAGTTTCGAATTTCAAAATAAGGGATGCGCGCGCCGATAATCGACGCCTTTGCGTTTTGACCTTCGTACACAATGGTGCCGCTCGCGCGCAAAAACGGGGTTGCGGCTTTGATGCTTGTCGACTCGCGAACCAGCGCGTCGGCATCAAACTCGTTGAGCCTCGAACCGCTCAGCAAGCTGCGTACACCCGAGGGGCGAGCCGATCGCGGAAACACAATGAGCGCGTTCGACCCGAGATTGGAAATCTGCGCCCCGATCGATTCACGCGCGCCCGATGCGAGCGCCGTCACCGTAACAAGCGCGGCCACACCAATGGTGATGCCCAAGATGGTGAGCGCCGCGCGCAGCTTGTTGCGACGCACCGCTCGGAGCGCAATTAAAACACCCGACAAAAAGCGAAGAATGGAACTCAATCGGTTCGCAGCGCCACGATCGGATCGAGCCGAGCCGCGCTCCTCGCTGGAAAAAATCCAAACACAATGCCAATGCCACCGCTCGTTCCAAGCGCGGCAACAATCGCTTCCACAGGCAGGTCCATTGTCCAACCGAGCGCCTGCGTGAGCACCGCGATCACGGCCACACCGATCGTCAGCCCGAGCAAGCCGCCGATGAGCGACAGCACCACAGCTTCAACAAGAAACTGCGTCATGATGTCGCCTTCCCCCGCGCCGATCGCCATTCGAATCCCAATCTCGCGCGTTCGCTCGCGCACGCTCACGAGCATGATGTTCATCACGCCAATGCCGCCGACGAGCAGCGAAACGGCGGCGATACTCGACAAAAGCACCTGAAGGCTGTCGAAAATCTGTTCCTGCGATTTGCGAAATTCAGCCTGAGTGCGGATCACAAAATCGGGCTCGTCGTCGGGATCAACGTTGTGCCGTTGGCGCAAAATCAGCTCGATCTGCTGCACGGCCCGATCCACCGTGCGCTCGTCGGTGGCCGATGCCATAAGCATTTGAATGCGACCCGGCGACGTTGGAAGAACGCGCGCTCGAAAGCTCCCAATCGGCATGAGCAACCGGTCGTCTTGATCTTCACCAAACGGCGATTGGCCCTTTTTTGCGAGCACCCCAATCACGCGATACGGGTATCGACCGATGCGTACATATTTGCCAACCGCGTCGGTATTGCCGAACAGGTTTTCGCGAACGGTGTCGCCGATCACGCAGACTTTGGCTTTGAGCAGCTCGTCGGTGTCGGTCCAGCTGTCACCCGCTACAAATTTGTAGTCGCGCACGCGCCAGTACGAACGCGTGGTTCCCATCACCTGCGTGGCGGCGTTTTTGTCTTCGGCAACCACCTGCGCCGAGAGCGATGAAAACGGCGTCACTTCGGCAACGCTGGTGGCCTCTTTCACAATCGCAGCGCCGTCGCTCTCGGTAAGCTTTCCTGTTTCTTTTTGCTTGGCGCCCGATGCGTTTGTGGCCTGCGGAAACACATAAATGATGTTGGCGCCGAGCGACGAGATCTCGCCGAGAACCTTTTGACGAACGCCCGTTCCGAGCGCGACAACAATCACCACGGCCGCCACGCCGATAAGAATGCCGAGCACCGTCAACCCCGCGCGAAGCTTGGATCGCCAAATGGCACGCAAAGCCAATCGAAGCGCCGCGAGAAGGGTTTTCATTGCGTCACCACCGCGTTTTCACCGTCGTTTGGCAACTCGGCGAGCGCGGCAAGCGCGTTGAGCGGCTGGGGATTGCGCGTATCCGATCGAATGCGCCCGTCGCGCATTTGCACAACGCGGCTTGCGCACGCGGCAATGTCCGGCTCGTGCGTCACGAGGCAAATGGTGATGCCGCTTTTGCGATTGAGTTCTTGAAGCAGGCCCAACACCTCCAGGCTTGTTCGCGTGTCGAGATTGCCCGTCGGCTCATCGGCAAGAAGCAGCGGCGGTTCAGTCACGAGCGCGCGCGCAATCGCCACGCGCTGCTGCTGTCCACCCGACAGTTGATTGGGCGTGTGGTGCATTCGATCCGCGAGGTTTACCTGCGAAAGCGCCTTGATCGCGCGCGCTTTTCGATCACCGCTGCTCACCCCGCGGTACACAAGCGGAAGCTCCACATTTTCAAGCGCCGTCGTGCGCGGCAACAGGTTAAACCCCTGAAAAACGAAGCCGATGAGCCTGTTGCGAACGATCGCGCGCGCGTCGTTGCTGCGCTCCGTCACATCAATTCCGTCGAGCAAATAACGGCCGCGCGTTGGGCGATCGAGACACCCGATGATGTTCATCATGGTGCTTTTGCCCGATCCGCTTTGGCCCACGATCGCAAGAAATTCACCGCGCTCGATAGTGAGATCCACGTTGCGAAGCGCGCGCACCACCACCGCTTCGGTGGCGTAGTCTTTTCCAACGCCGACAAGCTCAATGATGGGATCGTTGCTCATCGCTAGAACATGCGGCCGCGCGTGCCCTTGGGTTTTGAAGCTTCGTCCGTTTCGTCGGTGACAATTTTCACTTCGCCGAGATCGGTCTTGAGCGCGGTGTGGATGCCGTCGGTGATCCCCACCTCCACAACGCGCGGCTCGATCTTTT
This sequence comes from Polyangiaceae bacterium, assembly GCA_016712345.1. GTDB lineage: Bacteria > Myxococcota_A > Polyangia > Polyangiales > Polyangiaceae > JADJRH01. Next base: position 2,393,723 of record JADJRH010000001.1, on the reverse strand, counting down.
CGTCGCCGGGTTTTTCATCCACCAAAATGTACACACGCGCCTGACCCGGTTTGAGCGGCGCGAGCGGCTCTTGGGGGATTTTCTTTCCGTCTTTGTCGACGGGCGGCGAAGGTTTAAATCGAAGCGCCGAATTGGGTACACGCGTGACGTCGCGCGCCTCGGCCGATCGAATGGTGACCGTGGCTGTCATGCCCGGCCGAAGCTTCATGTCGGGATTTTCAACCTCAACAACGGCCGCGTACGTGACAACGCCCGACACGTTGGTTGGGCTGAAACGCACTTGGCTCACAACGCCTTTAAACTTCTCGCCCGGAAAAGCGTCGACCGACACATCGGCGGCCATGCCCTCTTTGAGGCGCCCCACGTCGGCCTCGTCGATGTCGGCGAGCACACGCATTTTCCTGAGATCTTGGGCGATCACGAACAGCACAGGCGCTTGAAAACTCGCCGCAACAGTTTGCCCTTCATCAATGGCGCGGTTGATCACAATGCCGTCGATGGGCGAGTAAATCTTGGTCAGATCCAAGTTGGTTCGCGACGAGCGAGCCTGCGCTCCTATCGATGTCGACTGCGCCTTTGCCGCGGCCACGTCGGCCAGCGCAACGTCGTATGCACCCTGCGCCGCGTCCACGTCGGCTTGTGTACCCACGCCTTCAGCCACTAGGTTTTTGGCTCTATCCAGCCGCACTTTTGCCATGGCCAAATTGGCGTCTGCGCGGGCCACCTGCGCTCGCGAAGCGGCCAGCTGCGCCGCGGACGAATCGGCCTGTGCCGAGAACAACGTTGGGTCGATTTCAGCGATGACCTGACCCGCTTTCACAGGGCTGTTGAAGTCAACGAGCACCTTGATCACGCGACCCGAAACCTGAGCGCCGACCTGAACCTCGGTGAGCGGTTTGACCTGACCGGTGGATTGAACCGTTTCAAAAACATCACCGCGGCTTGTTGTTCCGGTGATGTATTTTGCGGGCGGCGGAGGCGCCGTTTTCGCGCGCCAAACAACGAAAAGCGCGATCACTGCCGCCACGGCAAGCACAATCCCGAGGCGCTTTAGCCACTTTTTTCCCTCAAGACCCGAAAGCTCTTTTTCGAGGGCTTTGGGTGCGCGCGGTGCACTTTCGGGAGGACCGACTTTGGTTCCACCGGCAACGCCGGCACCCAAAGATGCGCTCGTGTCACTCATGGTGCCGCGGTCCATAGCACGGCGGTTCGGCGCGGCGACGCGCGCCCTCGAATCCTTCACACGACTTTACGTTTGGGCGAAAAGCAAGCTGTCACTCGGCCACGGACCCGCAAACACAGCGCAAAAAAAGGCACCGAACTTGAACCGCCCTGCGTACCGTGGCAAAGCGCCGCCCGTGGAAACAAGCCCGAATGCCGTGCGCATTGGCCCCGACACCGTGGTGACGCTGGCCTACGTGCTTTTCGATCAAGACGGCAACATTGCCGAAGAAGCCAAAAAAGAAGAACCGCTCACCTACGTTCACGGGTACGCGCAGATCGTTCCCGGGCTTGAAAAAGGCGTAATCGGCCTTGGGCGCGGTGATCGGCGGGAGATCATTGTCGACGCGGAAGAAGCGTTCGGCGAGCCCGATGAAAAGGCCATTTTGGAGATCGACCGCGCCGATTTCCCCAACGTTGGGCGGCCTCTGCAAGTGGGCGATGAACTTGTGGCGCAGGATGACGAAGACGATGAAATCGTCATGCGCGTTGTTGAAGTCCGCAAAGACACCGTCCTTGTGGACACAAACCACCCTCTCGCGGGGCAAACGGTCCGATTCCAGGTAGAAGTGTGTGACGTTCGTGCCGCCACAGAAGACGAAATCGCCGACGCAGAGGCCGAGTTGGAATCACGCGCCAATGTGATGTGTTGCGGCGAAGAAACGCACGACCACCACCACGATCACAACTGCGATCACGATCATGACCACGCTCACGATCACGGTCACTCCCACGATCACGACAACGGTGGGGCTGCTGTTGTGCAACTGCGCCGCAAAACCACGAACTAGCTCACACACCTCGGAGAAAACCAATGAACACAAAGCCGAAAGTCCCCGACACGATCCTCGACATTCGCGTTCGCGAGCGACTCCTCGCTTCGGGCGTTCTCGATCCCAAGGTGCTTGAGCAACACATTGCCGAGCTGCCCGATCTCGAAGCCGACGCCGAAGCCATTGAACTCGATCAACCCGCGCTCAATCCGCGCGAAAGTGATTGAGTCATGTCCTCCGGCAAAGTGAACGTGGCCGACTGGCCGAAGCTCGACTTCACAACGTTCGTGGTGTCGCTGCGCCAATCGGCCATGGTGCATCTGGGCGATGCACCCGGCCCCGAAGGTTCGAGCGAACAAGACCTCGAACTGGCGTGGCAAGATATTGAGCTTCTCGCGCTCCTTCACGAAAAGACAAAGGGCAACCTTACGGGTGAGGAGGAGCGCATTTTGGACGAAGCGCTCGATGAGATGCGGGAGCGCTTCGAGGAGGTTTCTTCCGCTTGATCGCTCGACTCTCTGTTTCGTCGGCTAGCGTCGCGGCGCGCTCGATGGGGCTCCGCGTGTTGCTGTTGTTGGCAACGCTTGTGTACATTTGCGGTTGCGGACAAAGTTCGAGCGGCGCCGCTTCCGGCGCTGCAACTGCAACCACCGGTGCGATCGCAACGTCGAGACCTGCGAGCGCTGCGCCCCAAGTCACTGCGGCTCCCGTGCAGGTCGTTGTGTCGAATGACGGGCGGCCGCTTTCTTTTGCGCCGCTCGTCAAACGCTCCAATCCGTCGGTTGCCACCATCAAATCGCGCGTCGTTCGTGAAACCGCTTTTGGTGGGCGCCGCACCGTTGGGCAGGGGCTCGGAACCGGGTTTGTCTACGATTCAGAGGGGTACCTGCTCACCAATCACCACGTGATCGCCAAAGCGAACGAGGTGACAGTGCGTTTTCTCGACGGCCACGAAGCCAATGGAACCGTTGTTGGCAGCGATCGCCACACCGACATCGCCGTCGTCAAAGTCGAAGAAAAAAATCTCCCCGCCCTTCCGCTTGGAGATTCCGACGTTCTCGAAGTGGGCGACTGGGTCATGGCCATCGGAAACCCATTTGGCCTTTCTCACAGCGCTTCAGCGGGCATTGTTTCGGCAAAAGGCCGAACACGCGATGACGTTCGGGGCCTTGATCCGAGCGGGTATTTTAACTTTTTGCAAACGGACGCGAGCATCAATCCCGGCAACTCGGGCGGACCGCTCCTCAACCTCAAGGGCGAAGTGATCGGCATCAACGCCGCAGTTCGCGCCAACGCCAACGGCATCGGCTTCGCCATCCCCATCAACATGGTGAAGCAGCTCCTCCCCATGCTCTTGCGCGACGGCAAAATCCGACGAAGCGCCATCGGTGTGGAGGTGCTCGGACTAAACCCAGTCGAGGCGTTGCGCCTCAAGCGCCCCGACACCAAAGGAGCGTGGGTTCAAGGTGTGCGCCCCGGAAGTCCGGCCGACAGGGCGGGAATCGCGGCGGATGACGTCATCGTGGCGTTCAACAGCCAACCCATCGCCGACCCCGACGAGCTGCGCTGGCTCGCGAGCATTGCCGGCGTCGGCACCCAGGCCACCGTTAAAATCGCCCGCCAAGAACGGGTTTTTGACGTCAAAGTCACACTGGGCGAACTGCCCGAGGCGCCCGAACAGCCCGACGAAGAGCCCTAACCGGCAAAAGTAGGCGGCGGGTCACGCTCCGCGATAAGGTGAACATCGTGTCTGGAACGCCCCCCGTCCTCGAACAGCCTCGATCCGGCGACGACGCCGACGACGCGGGCGAACTCCCCGACGATCTTGTGCCCGCCGGTGCGCCGGAGCCCGATCCGGCGCTCTTTGATCGCAATCCAGCGGTTCGAAAGGTGAATAGCCCACCCGACGAGGCGTCCAATCGTGAGGCTCGGCGCCGAGAGGCAGAAGAAGACCGTGAACTCATTGCTCGGGCACAAAACGGGGACGGCAAAGCGTTCCGCAAGCTTGTTGAAAGGCACCAGCGGCGCGCTTACTCCATCGCCCTCGGGCTCGTGCGCGACCAAAACGACGCCCACGAAATCGTACAAGAAGCGTTTCTGCGGGTTTACCGAGGCCTCAATTCTTTCCAAGGCGGGTCGTCGTTTTTCACCTGGCTCTACCGCATCGTCACCAACCTCGCGATTGACCTCATTCGCAAGCCCGGCCGCAAAGACGCCGAGCTTGTCGATGGGCAAAAAATCGACGAAGACACAGAGTTTCCGCTCGTCTCCCGCATCGACGGGGCCGACCCAATCAACGTCATGCGCCGCCGCGAGATTGCTTCGCGGATCCAAGCGGCCCTCGATGCGCTACCCCCATACCATCGGGGTGTCATCCTCATGCGAGAGGTTGAGGGCATGAGCTACGAAGAAATGGCGCAGGCAATGGGGGTGTCCAAAGGCACCATCATGAGCCGACTGTTTCACGCTCGGCAAAAGCTCCAGCGCGCCCTCGCCGACTGTTACGCCGAAGAAGGCCCCGCCCGGCATCGAAACACAGGCAACGACGAAGAGTTCGACGAAGCAAACGCCACCTACGACGACGAAGCTTTGGCCGACCCTCAAAAGCCCGCCAAAGCAAAACCCAGAGAGGACCGAGCGTAACCATGAACAAAGAAAACCCTCTGGCCCAGCAGCCCACATCGGAAGGAGCCGCGTTTGCCAACGGTCCGTCCGATATCGAGCTGATGATGTACTTCGACGGTGAACTTGAAGAGCCGCGGAAGAGCGTTGTCGCCGCGTATTTAGGCCGCGATCTCAAGGCTCAAAACAAACTCGCCGGAATGCGAATTACTTCGGCCGTCGTTCAATACCAGGCCAATCAGCCTTCCGCCGCAGACGCCATCGCCGATCGCGTGATGGCTCAGATCGAGCGCGAACGCGCGCAGGCGGTGCCTCTGCCGCAGGCGCCGATCCTGTTCGATCCGCGAGCTTCGGCGGCAACCAAACCGGCCGCAAACGACAACAGCCGTCGCATCTTCGTTGGGCTGGTTGCGCTCGTGGCGGCTGCCGCGGCCGTGTTCGCTGTTTGGAGCAAACAACCTGCGTCGCCACATTCCACACAAAATCCGGTCGCGGTTCACACCACTCAGCCGCCGGCACCGTCTCAAGTGGGCACGCACGCCGACACCAACTCGCCCGAGATCGACGCGGCTGTCGTAAATCCAGAACCCGAATCCGAACACGGGGTTGAAGTGGCCGCCGTCAATTTCGGCGCTCACATGGGAAGCATTTTTTATGTGCCCTCGGGGTCGGTGGACGCCCAGCGCACGACGACCGTTGTTTGGCTTGCCGACGACGCCGGAGAATGATGATGAGTCTTTTGCACCGCTTCAGTCAGGTTGCTCTTTCTCTGGCGCTTGCCTTTGCTGCGCAGCACGCGTCCGCGGACCAATCCGCTGCGCCGGCGCAAACCGCAACGCCCGCAACCGCCGTGAACATGGAAGTCATCGTTCTTCACGGCACCAACGACGGCACCGGAATTGACCCAAAAATCGGCAAAATCCCCGAGCTTCAAAAGCCGCCGTTCTCTTCGTACAACAGCTACAAGCTTCTCGATCGGCCCAAGGTTGCGGTGCAAAAAGGCCAGCAAAGCAAGGTGAAGCTCCCCAACGGCCGTGAAATGGCCATCGAGTTAAAAAACATCATCGCCCCCAAAAAAAAGGACGATGTCACTCGTTACGTGGTGAGCACCAGCATTCAAAAGCCCGGCGGAAACACGTTTCTCCCACTTCTTGAAGTCAACGCCAAAGCCGGCGAGTGGTTTTTTGTCGCCGGCCAAACATACAAAGGCGGCACGCTCGTGATTGGCGTTAAGGTTTTGCCGTAACGTGCCCTTCGTTCAAAACCTCCTCTCCCTCAGCGCAATGACCGTTTTCACCGGCCTGCTCCTGGGCTGCGAAAATGGTCAAGCGCCGCCTCCCCGATATCCAGCCCCACCACCGGCAGTGCCGGGCGCGCCCATTGTGTATTACCGCTTTCCGTTTCAAGGAAAGTGGCGTGTACACAGAACCCATTATGGAACGCGCCAAGAAGACCAAGCGTTCGCCTTGGATCTCGTGCCTGAAGGGCAAACAGGCGATAAGACCAAAAACGAAGGTTACCCCTGTTACAACGTGCCCGTTTTGGCCGATGCGCCCGGCATCGTGGTGATCGCCGTCGACGGCGTTCCCGACAACATTCCGGGCCAAAAAAACGGGTACGACGCCCACGGCAACTACGTGGTGATTGACCATCAAAACGGCGAGTTTTCGCTCATGGCCCACCTCATTCCGGGCTCGCTCAAAGTGAGGCCCGGCACACCCGTTCAAGCGGGAATGGAGCTTGGCCGCTGCGGAAATACAGGCATGTCCACCATGCCGCATATTCACTGGCAGGTCATGGACAACCCCAACGCCGCCAACGCCCGCGGAATCCCCCCGCGTTTCACCACGTACTCACGCAACGGAAACCCGTCGGTCGATCGGCCTGAAGCCAAAGACACCGTCGAAAACAAGTGAGCCCGCGGGCCCGCCGCCGCCAAAATCGCCACTGCGGAGCGGGACTACTATCGCACATGCCCGCAGAGCACTTCGGCAGCCACCTGGATCATTCAATGCCCATATCGCGCAAAGGCATGTTTTCCAGAGTCTTCAGCCCCAACCGCAGCGCGCTCGGCCTCGTTTTTCTTGCGCTGCTGCCAAGCGCCTGCACCCCCGACGGCCCCGTTGTTCGCGCGCGCTCCATGGCCGCGATTTTGGCTGAGAAACTGCCCATCGTTCCCAACAAAAGGCCCCGCCAAGCAAGCGAAGGCCGGCGCATGAAAGACGCCCCTGTGTACATCGACGGGCGGCGAGTCGGCGTGCTCCGACCCCTTGAAATTCCTTCCGTTCTCAAGCCTCGAATGCGCAAAGGCTCGGTGCCGGCGCCTCGCTACAGCATTGCAGAATACATCGAAGCCACCGGCGGCAACCTCTCCAAAGTTCGCGCAGTTCACCTCATCGGAGGCCGAGGTCGCGTCGCTGTGTTGTCCGGCGCCGAAGTAAACAAACACCGAGAAGATCTGCTCTTTTTGTTCACGTCGGGAACACGCGGCAAACCCAGAATCGGCTGGCCCCCCGGCGGAATTGTCGTCAATTCATCCATCGACATCGTCCAGGCAGTCGCCGTCTACCAGGACAAAGAGCCACCGCAATTCAATGATAAAAAAGGGATTTTGCACTTCGGTGACAACGTCCCGATCGAAGGGATCCCCTACGCCCCCAACGAAGAGCTGAAAGGCACCCGCTTCTATTACGACGGATCGCTCAAGGGCTGGATGAAGCGAAAAACCCTCCCCAATTCGGTGCTTTTGCCCGGGGCAGACCTCGCTTCAGGCTTGTTTTCCTTTTCCGCCTTTATTGAGCAGCTCGGGATTGACCCGCGAAAAGTAAAAGCCGTTGAACTCGTGCAGGACGACGACGCCGTCACTCGGCTCGACGGTCGCATGCTCGTTCAAAACCCACCGCTCGCGTTCAAACTTCCTCGGCGAAACCAGGGAAATCTCGTGCTGCTGCTCCCCAAATCCACGTTTCCCAAAGCTCCCGACAACCTGCCCGAAACCCTGCCCGTTCGCGTTTCCGCGGTGCAGCTCTTCTTTTCTCAGCCCCCGCCAACGCGCTCGTACGCCAACGTGGCCGACCTCTTGGAGCCGGCCGACGCAAAATCCAACAACAGTGGGGATGGATCAGGAACTGACCAGGGGGATCCCTAACAAACGCTCGTTTTTCGCCCAAACGAAACTCCGGCATAGGCCGTGCAAAAGGTGCGTCGTGTTACAGGCGTTCAACACGCCGGCAACCGACCCCCTGGAGACAGCCGATGAACCGCAACACCCTCCGCAACGCCCTGCTCTTCGCCGCCGCCGCGACCGTCGCCACACTCGGTCCCGTTGCCACGGCCGACGCTGCGTCCCCCGCGGTGCTCAAGCTCGCTCCCGGCATCGGCGGCCCCAAAGAAAAAGAGGGCGGCCCCGGTCATGAACAGAACGCCGTCGCCACCTTTCAAAAGAACGGCAAGCAATACGTCGTCGCTGTGTACATGTCCTCCAACGTCGACGACGCCGACGCTCCCTGGCAGTGCAAGTGCTCCAGCACCCTGCTCGATCCGGTGCTCGGTCCGGTCATCGTCAAAGACCAAGTTCAGCTCACCAAAAACGGCGGCAATCGCCCTTGCAACCATCCGCGCATTGCCACCAACGGCACGCTCGGCATGTGGACCTACGGCACCAACGAGACCAACGGCAACACGCGCACGTACGTCCAGGGCATCGACGAGATGTGTACACTCACGACCGAGCGGCTTCGCGTCAGTGAGAACAACAACCAAAACGAAGGCGCGCCCTACCTTTGGCCGAACAAAGAAGGCAACACCAACATGTTCGTCGGTGGCTACCTCAGCACCGCCAACAACGAACTCGATGCTTCGTACGGCTTCGGCGTTGAACTTTACGACAACAACGGCACCATCGAGATCGCCAAGAAGTGGCACACCAAGGTCGTTGCGCCTTCCAACATCGGCCGCCCCGTGATCATGGACGCCGGCCCCGATCGCGCCTTTTTCTGCGCCGCGCAAGGCAACAATCGCCCCCCGGAAGACGGCGTCGCGTGCGCCACGATCAACACCGCAGACGGCACCGTTCTCCACAAAGAACTCATTGCCAAGAGCGACCCCGGCAACAACCGCTACATGAACCAGCCGTCGATCGCCAAGCTCGGCCCCAACCTCTTCGCCGTTCAAATTCTTGAGTCCAACGGCCTCGGCAAAAAGAACAACACCAAGGGCTCCAACAAGTCGCACATCTACGCGATCAAAGCCTCGGGCGACGTCTTCACTCAAGAAGGGTACATCTCCAACGTTGGCAAATACCCCACGCACTCCGCTATCTGCGGCGGCGCGTACGGTGAAAAGGGCGCCAACTACGTCGCCGTTCTCGGCGCGTCGCCCACCGGTCTCGGCCAACCCTCCATTCAATTCGTCGAGTGGACCGGCGCTTCGTTCAAAGTCAACGAAGCCATGGATCAATGGGTCATCGGCTGGTTTGCCGACGCCGGTTTGCTCCCCAACCTCTACGGCCCAAACCCCAACACGCAGGGCCGCAACTTCATGTACTGCATCGGCGACGTAGCCAACCCCGGCTTTGGTGTACCCAACGGCTACATGGCCGACGTCGAAACGTTCTTCCTCGCGCCGCACGAAGGCAACATTCCGGGCGACCCCAAAAACGCAGCGTATTTGAGCTTCGTCCCCGGCAAAGTTGGCAAAGCTGTTGTTCCCGAAGCTCCCAAAGAGCAACCGAAAACCGGCATCACCCCGCCCACGGAAACGGACAACAACAACAACAACAACACCGACAACACCGACAACACCGACAACACCGACAACACCGACAACACCGATGACAACATTGAGGTGAGCGTTCCCCGCGCCGGTGCTTGTTCGCTCCCCGCATCGAGCGGCTCGTCCTCAAATCACCTCGCACTCTTCGCTCTCGGTGCGTGCGCGCTCCTCGCAGCTCGCCGTCGTCGCTAAGCCCGCAACGCCATGCTCGCAGCAATGTCTCGGTCGGAAAGGTCAGCCATGAAAACGCTCGCACTCCTCGCGATCACGCTCGGCTCATTCGTTGTGGCTTGTGCTCCTCCCACCACAATCAACATCACGCCGTCGGGCGGCACCAACAACAACAGCGACGGTGGCAGCGGCGGAAGCGGTGGATCCGGCGGCGTCGGCGCAACGGGTGGCAGCGATATCCCTGAGCCCGAACCCACCGCGCACGATGAGTACATCAACGTCGTGCACCCCTCGATCATTCAAACCTGCGGCGGATGCCACAATCCGCAAGCCGGTGCCGGCGCACCCGCGTTCCTCGACTACGACCCCGAGGTTTCGTACCTCGTCATCAAAGACTACCCAGGTGTACTCACCAACCCCGCCGAGTCGGTCCTGATCACGCAACCGCCGCACACCGGCCCCGCTCTCAACGCCGGCCAAAAAGACATCGTCACCAACTGGCTCAACATGGAACTGGCTGAGGGCGGCGGCACCACAACAACCACGTCGTCAAGCAGCGGCGGCTCGCAGGCGATGACGCTCGAAGAAATGCTCGACTCGTTCGCCGCGTGCATGGACTACGACATTTGGCTTGCCACCGGCATGGACAAACTCCCGCTTCAACAAACCGCCGACGGTGGTCCGTGCGCAAGCTGCCACGGTCAGGGAACAGCCGGTTTCTTCGCGTCAAACGACTCGCTTGAGACCTTCGATAAAAACAAATCCTTCCCGTACATCCTTCGCCTCGTCTCACCCATTTACGGCACTGATTCCAACCCCACGGATCTCGCGCCTTCCAACCGCATCATCAACAAAGGCAAAGAACCGTGCGCCAATCCGCCCGTTTGCCACCCCAAGTATGAACTCAGCCCTGAAAACAAACAGGCGCTTGAAACGTTCGTCGGCGGCACGCTCACCAAATGGCAAGCCGGCGAGTGTGGCAAAATCTGAGCGCTGCGATCGCAACGTTTCCCCTTTAAATCCCCCTCAAATCGACTGCCACGTTATGCGGGCGCCTCCATGCGATAACGTTGCAACATGAGCATGCCGCGCATCGATCCCCGGTTGCGGGTGCTCTATCTCCTCGGCCTCGCGGTTGGCATTTTCTTCATCAAATCCCTTTGGATCTTGGCTCTTGTTGCTGGCGCGCAGGGCATCCTCTGGCTTGCCGTCGGCCTCTTGGCGCGGGGGCTCGTTCGGAACATTGTCAAGCTCTGGCCCATCGCCGCATTTTTTCTGGCGAGCTACGCCCTCACTTCTGAAGACCCCTCGGTCGATCGCTGGCAAACATTCACCGCGTTTGGACATTCATTCTCGCTGAACATCGGTGGTGTACTCATCGGCGCGGCGATGGTGCTTCGCATGATCACCGTCATCCTCGCGTCGCATGTCGTCCGCGCCGGCGATCCCCAAGCCATCGCCACCGGCTTTCGAAAACTCCACATGCCTCGCGTGGCCGCCGCGTCCATCGACGCGGTTCTCGTTCTTATCGCCGGCTCGGGAATGGGCCGCGGCGGGCGCGGGGATGGAAGCGGCGGTGGACGCGGCGGCGGCGGCGGTGGACGCGGCGGCGGCGGTGGACAGGGGCGCGACCCCCATCAAGCTCCCGGCGGTTTTTGGGCAGCGCTCAAATCGCTCGCAAAAGGCGACATCGGCTTTCTCGCCGCCCGCCTCGATAGGCAGATTGACCGCGCCGAACAACATGTTGAATACGGTGAAACCCCAAGTGCGATTGCATCGGACGTGGCCACAATCGCCGGCATTTCAGCCACCATGTTGGGGATTAAAGCCCTCAAGATTCTACCCAACATCCCTTTTGCGCCCGGCCACAAACTCGTATTGCTCACTCCCCTCTACGTTGTTGCATCGCTGTATACGAAGTCGCGATTCGGCGCCACATGGACCGGATTCACCATGGGAGTGGTCGCGTTTCTTCTCGGTGACGGCAAATACGGAGTGTTTGAAGTTGCCAAACACGTTGTCCCAGGGCTCCTCTGCGACTTATTGGTCCCCCGCATAGCCAAGAGAACCCTTTTGGCCCAATCGAGCGAACAAACGCCCGACAATAAACTCAACTCCACCAAAGGCGCTTGGATTTGGTCCCTCGTGGGCGGATTTATTGCCGCCGGGCGCTTCGCGACCATCTTTTCAGTCACCTTGTTTGTACAAGCGCCCGCCGTTGCGTGGGCCTTTTTGGTCCCCGGAGCAAGTGTACACATTACCTTCGGTGTGCTTTCAGGTTATGTGAGCCACCACCTTGTTCGCGCCGTGGCCCAAAGGCCGCGCGGCAAACTGCTTTTATTGATGGAGCAAATAAGGGCCCATCAAAATCAAGATCATCCCATTAATTCTGTCCGCAAGGAGGCATTGTGAGTGAATTTGTAACCGGCGACGGCCGCACGCATATCGAATCAAAGTTAATGCGTGAATCACTTGTGGATCAGCGCACCATCGCACGCACCCATTCAGACCGTGAACTGTCCATTTTGCCCAACGTCACCCTTGTTGGAATCGGCGGGCAATCCATCTTCGATCGCGGGCGAGAAGCGGTGTTGCCCCTCGTTGAAGAGCTTTCAGAAATTGCCGGCAAACACAAAGTCATCTTGGGAGTGGGCGGTGGAACCCGCGTCAGACACACCCTTTCAATAGCGCTTGACCTTGGCATTCCCACTGGCGGCATTGCGCAGCTCGTGGGCGCAATGGAAGAAGCCAATGCGGTTTTCTTAAACGCGCTCCTCGCCAAACACCGCTCCATTGTTATGCAGCGTGAACACTTTTGGGAACTGCCGCTTTATCTCGAAAGCGGAATGTTACCCATTGTCATTAGCATTCCACCTTATCACTTTTGGGAACCTCCGCCTGAAGGTGGCCCACTTCCGGCCCACGGCTCCGATTTTGGCTTGTTTATTCACGCGGAAGTGCTCGGAATGGAGCGGATTGTTTTCGTCAAAGACGAAGACGGCCTTTACACGAGCGACCCAAAGAAAAACAAGAGCGCAACCCTCATTGAAAAAACAACCCTCCATGATCTCTTGGCCAACATGCCAAGTGAACTCATCTTAGACAAACTCCTATTTTCCTCCTGGAAAACGGCCCGCCACGTCAAACGCGTACAAATCGTCAACGGCCTTGTAAAAGGCAACCTTGCGCGCGCCCTCGCGGGTGAAGACGTAGGCACCGTCATTACCAAAAACTGAGGATTGGTTGTTATGCGAAGCACCATTGAAAGTTCTCTCGCCGGGGCCACCCTGACAGACAGCGCCGCTCCCGGAATTAACTACCAACCTGAAGCCATGATGCCCGATGTGAAGGTGCTCAAAGTGGGCGGCCAGAGCATTATGGATCGAGGCCGTGCAGCGCTCTTTCCCATTATGGATGAATTGGTGTTGGCCAAAGACAACCATAAACTCCTTGTGTGTTGCGGCGGCGGCACACGCGCTCGACACATCTATTCTGTCGCTTCCGACCTGGAGTTGCCAACGGGCGTTCTCGCAGCACTCGGTGGGTATGTGCCCCGTCAAAACGCGCGCATGCTTCAAATGCTTCTCGCGCGGCACGGCGGCATTTTTATGCTTCACGACGACTTTGAAAAGTTGCCCCTTTATTTCAGGCTCGGTTGCATTCCGATCATGACGGGAATGCCACCTTTTGGTTATTGGGAAAAACCAACCGAAACAGGCCGTATTCCACAACACCGCACGGACGCCGGTGTGTTTTTATCGGCAGAAGTATTAGGCGCCAAACGAGCGCTTTTTATTAAAGATGAAGAAGGCCTTTATACCGACGACCCAAAAAAGAATCGCGGTGCAACCCATATTGCCAAAATCGGCGCGCGTGAACTCCTCAAGTCAAACCTGCCCGACTTGGTGCTTGAACGCGTTGTGATTGAATATCTAACGCGCTCCCGCTTCTGCAAAGAGCTTCAAATCATCAACGGCCTTGTGCGAGGCAATGTCACGCGCGCCCTCAACGGTGAAGACGTGGGCACAATCATCTATCAAGATTAGCAGCGCGCTTGAAGGCTTAGAAAAACCTGACACCTCTCAATGCCTGAACCCGAGATTTCAACACGGAATCACGGAGAACACAGAGGAACACGGAGTTTTATGTATTTCGGGCTGCAAGTGACTTGCACAACATTGTTCACGCTTTTGTTGCTGATTGGCTGTTCGCCCAAACAAGCCTGTTATGAAGGCGATTATATGGCGTGCACCTGCGATAACGGACAGCCCGGTTTTGCGGCATGTGATGTGGACGCCGACGCGTATGGCGAGTGCGCGTATTGCGGGTCGGTACCGGGGCTCACAATAGGCCAAGGTGGCACGGGCGGTAGTGAACTCGCCGCGTTTATGGACAATTGCACTCAAAACTCCGATTGTGAAACCGGCCTTTGTTTTAACTACACAAGTAAAGGTCCAAAGTGCACCTTGCCGTGTGAAAGCGACACCGATTGCCCATCACCTTCACCGGGCTGCAACAACAAGGGTGTTTGCAAAGCGCCATGAAAGCCCGCCCGCTCCGCCCGGTTTTTTTCGGCGTTTGTGTACACACATTTGCGGCCTTGTATACACCCCCCGCAAGCGCCCAAAACGCACCTCCCAACTCCACTCCTCCCAACTCCACTCCTCCCAACTCCACTCCTCCCAACTCCACTCCTCCCAACTCCACTTCAAACTCCCCACAACCGCCAAAGAATCAGCCCAATCAAACACCCGAGGGCGAGCCCAAGACTGAATTAACGGACAAGTCGGGTGCCGCGGCCGACGCAAAAACAATCGACGTAAAAGTTATTGGCAACTCCATTGACGCGCTTCAAAAAGTGCCCGGTTCAGGCCAACTTGTGGGGGCCAAAGACATTGCGCGCGCCCAACCGTTTGACGCCGCTGAACTCTTGCGTCGCGTTCCGGGAATTGTGGCCCGCCAAGAACCCGGCGCCGGAATGAGACTTGATATCAGCATTCGCGGATTGGACGGTACCCGCGGCCGCAGAGTGCTTGTTCTCGAAGACGGTGTTCCCGTTTCAAATAACCCTTACGGTGAGCCCGATCTCTACTACGCAACCCCTTTTGAGCGCATTCGCGGCATTGAAGTTGTTAAAGGAAGCGGCAGCATTTTATATGGCCCGCAAACCATAGGCGGTGTGGTCCACTTTTTAACCCACGCAGCGCCTGAAAGTCGGCGCGCCTATGTTTGGTTAAACGGCGGTTATCCAGGCCAGTTTGAGCTGCTCGGCCGATACGGTGATTCGTTTAAAAACATCCGTTATCTGGCCCAAGTGTTTGGCAAACGAGCCGACGGTGCGCGCGACGAAGGGTCGTTTGCCACCGACGCATTGCTCAAACTAGCCACTTCAATATCCGACAATCACGAACTGTCGGCCAAAGCGGCTTATCACGAAGAGGCCGCCACATCGTCTGACTTGGGTCTCACTCGGGCCATGTTTGAAAACGATCCTCGCCGGCCCACCTTATCGCCGTTTGACCGAATATCGGTCCGTCATATCGATGGATCCATCACGCACAAATACTCTTCCAACAGCGGCACAGAAGTCACAACCATTGGGTATATCACTCACACGTCGCGGTTATGGCGCAGGCAAGATTATGATCGCATTGCCGAGCCCGGCATTGCATATCAGCGTATCAGTGGAGACATCACCGCTCCCGGTGCGGCCATTTATTTTCGCAACACACTTTCACTCCGTGATCGCAGCTATTGGGTGTTTGGCATTGAACCGCGCCTAAAAACAACGTTTACAACAGCCTCCATTCGCCACTCGCTCGAAGCTGGAATACGCGTTTTGGGTGAAACGGCTCATCGAACTCTGCGCGCCGCAGACAACCTCCTTGCCGAAACCGGTGAACTTCAAAGTGACGAAAACAGTCACACGTTCGCCGTTGCAGCCTACGTTCAAGATGCCATTTCGGTAACCGACAATCTCCTTGTAACGCCGGGTTTCAGATTGGAAATTGCCAATTCCCAACGCGATATTCACACTGCATTGGTCAATAACACGCCCACTGAAGTGGCCATTTCCGGTAACAGCACCCTTGTTGCACCCATTCCCGGCATTGGAATGGTAATTGGCACACCTGATTTGCACGGATTCGGCGGCATTCATGTTGGCTTTGCTCCTCCGCGCCTCACCACCGCAATCACTGAAAATGGCATTGATGAGCAGCTCAGTCCCGAGCGCGCCATTCATTACGAAGTGGGGCTTCGGGTAAAGCCCTTTCGCTATCTGAGGGCCGAAGCAACGTTTTTCTTATCCAACTTTGAAAACCAAATTATCCCCGTTGCGCGGATTGGAAGCGCCACAACCGATCTCGCCAATGCCGGTCGCACGCGCCACCTGGGGGTTGAAACCCAGGTTCGCGCCGACGTGGGGGCTGCCTTTCATTGGCCCCTTTCAGTGGAGTTATTGGGCAGCGCCACGTTTCTATCGGCCGTTTTTGCTGGAGGCGACGACGACGGGCGGCCTCTGCCCTACGCACCGCCGCTCACGGCATCGGCTGTTTTAGATATCGAACATCCGTTTGGTATTGGAGCACAGGCCGCATTCAATTTCGTAGCTCCTCAATTCGCCGACGATGCCGCCACTACCAAAGAAGACCCATCGGGTAGAATCGGTCAGGTACCTGCCTATTCAACACTCGACCTTTCACTCCGTTATACCCATTCAACCTCGGGCATCGGCGCCACACTCGCCATTAAAAATGTGCTTGATTCACCCTATATTGTGAGTCGACGGCCCGACGGCATTTTCCCCGCCGGATTTAGGCAAATCATTGCCGGCGTTCGATATACCTACGGCGCGCGCTAAAACGCGACCGGTGGCCGGGTTGCCCACATGGAGATCCACCGGTCATTAAAAAATAGTGTGCAGAGTGCATTGCGGGTGGCCCAAATTGATCGGCCGCCGAACTGCACTCTATGATAAACGTCGCTCTACCAGCAGGGAGAACAACTGTGAAACGTCAGATTCTCTGGGCGTGTGCGGCCCTTGTTTTTGCGGCGGGTTGCGGTGATTCCAAATCAGGTGTCGACCCGGCGTCCACCGCAAAAGCCACGGCGAGCGCGTCGGCGGTTAAGCCCCCGGCCACCGCCGTCCCGTCATCAAAACCCACCGCCGAAAAGGGGATGATGGCACGCTGTCCCACTGCGGTAGACGGTGCCACCACCGATATTCAAGATGTGGAAGGTGGAGTGGTTGTTACCGTCACTGCCAAAGACGAATCCAAGGTAAAAGACATTCGCGAGCGCGCCAAATTCCAGGCAGACGCCTCCAAAAATGAAGCAGCGGGTGGCAAACACGATGGCAGTGGGGGCGGGGGCGGTGCGTTTGGACGGTGCCCTGTTGTCAACCGAAACACTTCTATTGAGGTTGCCGACGTGGACGGTGGGTCAAAGATCACCGTCAAGGCCAAAGACGCCGCTCAAGTAGACTGGCTTCGTCGCGAGTCGCGCGAACGCCTTCAAGAAATGGGTCAGCCTGGAGCCAAAGAGGCCGGTCAGGGAAAAATGGCGCACTGTCCAAGTTCAGTCGACGGTGCTGTCACCGCAGTAAAAGCCGCCAAAGACGCGGTGATTGTCACTGTCACTGCCAAGGATGAAGCAAAAACAAAAGAAATCAGAGAGCGTGGCAAGTTTTTGGTCGAAGCTTCTAAAAAAGACCCAAATGACGTTGTTCACAAGGGTGACGGCAGCGGTGGAGGCGGGTTTGGTAGGTGTCCGGTTGTATTAAAAGACACCACGGTAGAATCAAAAGAGGTGGAGGGTGGCGCCGAGTTCACGGTAAAGCCCAAAAAACCTGAAGACCTTGCCAAGCTTGAAAAAGAAGCCAACGAGCGCGCAGAGAAGCTCGCCGGCCGCGTCCCTTCCAAATAGCGTCCCGCCACCGGAAACGTCCCGCAACGACCTGAAACGCTTGGATACCTGTTACGCCCAGTTCAACACGGAGTTCCCCAGCGGCGCATGCGCCTCATTCGAACGGCGAGTAACTCGTTGCGGTTGAGTTGTCGATGCAGCAGAAAAGAGCCCGTTCTGGGAGGCCCGGCGACTTGAGATGTCCATCACGTCGCCATCCACCGGTCTCGCCGGTCTCTCGTTCTCGTCGTGGCTGCGCTCGCCACAGAACTCCATCTGGAGAACCCGACGCGCCACGCTGTTCGCTTTTCCGCTTGGCGACGGGCAAGGGTGTCCCAAAGGTCTCGACAAGACTGGATCCGTGCCTTGCAGAACGTTCCGCTAAAGGGAAGTTACCTAGGAGGTCACGGAGGAACACGGAGGATTTCTGTTTGTTGGGCTGCAATGGATGTCAGAAGCCGTTCAGACAAGTCTTGGAACGACACCATGCAAGCCAATTGCAGCCCGAAATATAAAAATCTCCGTGAAACTCGTGTCCTCCGTGGTGGATACGACGTGTCAGGCGGCGAGACGTCTCCGTCAGTACAAACCGTCTTGGTAATCCCAGCGGTCGCTAATCCATTGTTTCAGGTAAACCACTTCTTCTTGGTAGGTGGTAAAGTCGTTTCGCCAGTTCCACCCTGAATAGTTTTGATACTCGTCTACCCATCGCGCTTCGTCGCGTAGGGCGCTTTTATCAATGCGCTTAATGTAACTGTCTACAATATTTATAATGGCTTCTTTTGAGTAGAGCCCATGGAGCGTGGCAACGTACCGCGTTCGCAGCGGATCACCAATTGTCGGCTCGGCCAAAAAGCGTGAAAACAGCTTGTTGCCTTTGTACTCCACCGTTTTTTTGGCGGCTTCGCGCGCGGTTTGCCACGTTTGTCCAAAACTCGCGTTAAAGTCCCACGGGGCATACCTAAAAACGCCGCCGGGTGTTAACGGGTCATGGTAGAGGTAGCTGTTTTTTCCGGCTGAATCATCAGCCATGGTAAACGTGACGAAGATCCACCAGTCTTCAAAATCACGCCTGTCAATTCTACCATCTATCTGGGATAAAAAGTCTGACTGGGGAGATGTCGCGATAAACTGAACGAGGTCTTCCAGATCGGCAAAAGCGCCGGGCTCACCCTCAAGCGGTGTACCTTCACGCTTTACATACCCATCATGCAACGTGACCTTGGGAGCGCCGCCGTTTTGGGGAGAGGTCACGTCAAAGTTGGCGTCATGGTTTACCGCCTTGTACAAATTGCCATCTTGATCATACCCGTGGTCTTCCATTAAAAAGCCGTCAATATGGTCAGACACGGTGTATAAACCAAAATATTGCCCATTAATGTACACAACGGCGCTGTAGGTTTGAATTTGCAGGTGCCCTTTATCAAGCCTGTTCCACAGGTCGTACGCGAGGCGCTGACGAACGTACGAGTTATCGTCAAACGTGCTGATAAGCACAATTTTGCGCTTGTTTTTAAAGCCTCCCGCTTCATCGGGTTCGTCAAACTTGTCTTCTTTATCAAACTCAATGGTATAGCTGTTTTTGGGATACCAGAGTGACGCGGCACCGCGCAGTTTGGCCGATGCTGTATAGGTGTGGCCTTTATAAATCACCGTTGCGGGCGAGTAGTCTTCGGTGGGTGGCGGCGGTGACAAAAACAGCACCGGGAGGCCATATTCTTCTGTGTATAAAATAGGGTCTTTTACTGGCACATTGGCGGGGTCTAAAAAGTGATCTGCCACGCCCACCTTGACAGTTCCCGTTTCACCGGTGCTTTTTACGGTGATGGTAAGGTTATACACCTGAGCTTGGTCAAGCCCCGGAGTAAACGTGAATGTTTGGGTGTCGGGATTGTACGTTGCGCCGCTGGGAAGGGGTGAAATGTCAAAGTCAGTCCCGGGTAGATCGAGCCCTGAAATGCACTCCACCTGAAAGCTGACTGTTTCAGTTTCAAGCAGCCAATGGGGGCCGCCGCCGGTGGGCTTGCAAACAGGCGATTGGGTAGACCCGCCGGATCCGCCGGTGGAGGTAGTGTCGGCACCGCCGCCTCCCGCGGATGTGGAGCCTGCTCCGCTCCCCCCGGTGAAAAGGGTTTCATCCCCTCCCCCACACGCCGAAAGGACGGAGCCGGCCGTGAGTACAATGGCGGAAGCAGAAAGCGAATAGCGGCGCATGGGCCGATGGTAGCTTTCTTACCAAAGAAAAAACAGCAGGATTGGGATTGAAAACTCAGTCTTTCCAGCGGCTCATAGCCCCAAGATCGTACACTTGCGTATACCCAGCGTCTTTGAGAGCGGATGCAGCTCGCTTGGAGCGCATTCCACTGTGGCAATACACAACAACGGGTTTGTCTTTGGGGATAGATGCCAGTTTGCCCCCAAGTTCACCCACTGGCACGTTGACCGCTCCCTGAATATGCCCTTCAGTGAATTCTTCGGGACTGCGAACATCGACGAGTGTTGCGCCCTGACCCACAAGTTCATGGGCGCGCGCCGAATCAACGTCACCCGAGGCGCCAAACAAACAGCCACCGAGGGTTACAGTTAACGAAACCAGCAATAAAACGGTCCACCAGCGCATGGCGCATATTCTACACCCAACAATAACCTCCACGGGTAGAGCCAAATTTTCGGACAGCGGGTATTTTTAGGGGCACCGGTAACCGCGTTTTCAAACTCATGCTATGAAAGCGAAGAATGAGCGGCGGCGGCAGTTTTTTGCAAAACCTTGCCGAGCTTTTTAGGCGGCTTTTGGGGCGCAAAACGCCGCCGACATCGCCCTTTGTCAAACCGTTCGTTGGTCAATATCGAACGAGACCCCACGAGCCACCGCCTCCACCGCCCAAAGAAGCCCCTTCCCTCCATCGCAGAGCCGACAGGTCTGTACCGGTGTTCTTAGTGCTTTCGCTGGCGTTTGTAGCGGCGGGCGTTTGGATGGGGGTTGCTGGCCGGGGCGAAAAAGACAAGTTGTGGGCCGCTGCAACTGTCGCTTTTTTTGGTCTTTGCAGTTGGGTATTTGGCGAGCAGTTGGTGGCACGTGACAAATGGCTCGCCGCACATCCCGGTGCAATTGTTCGAATGGCATTGGTGTTAACCGCGAGCGGGTCCGCCGGCGCCTACGCAGCATGGGTATATGAAAGAGCGCCCATCTCAGATCGTATTGGAATAGGGGCGTTTGGGCTTGCATTTGTGGGCCTTGCCGCGTGGGTTATTGGGGCGGCAATAAAGGCCGGTCGATTAAAACTGCGATTCAAATCAAAAACGCAATTGGGTAAACGCCGATAGGACGCAGTCTTAAAAGAACTGATTTTGAAAGGTATTCTGGAAATGGGTGGCCGGCTACTCAATACAATCTACGCGGGCGAGAGCTATTTGGGGCGTATTATCATTGGCCGCCTGCCACGTTAATAAGAGTTGAGTTCCATTGGGGGATGAACTCATTTTGAGCCCCGTTTTATACCAGGTAGAATTGGTGGGAATGCTTGTGGCCGGGCCCGAGGTTCCATCGCCGTAAATCACTTGAATGCCAATTGTCGGCGCCGAAGGATCCACGGCGTCAATCCAGGCAACAGCCACGCTGTCACCCAGAGGCGCCACGGCGATCGGCTCAAAAACAAAACCCGCGGGGGTGACAACAATCGCTTCTGTTGGATCGTAAGGATTGCCCGCAAAATCCAGCCGAATAGCAATGGCCGGAGGCATTGTTTCAGAAGTTGAACCGTCGGTTTGGTACACAAGCCAGGCGCCGAAAGACGCCGGCGAAAGGTGCACTTCTTTGACTGGCTCGGGCGTTGTCATCACCAGACCCTGACTCGGCTGCAACGAAGATCCGAAACCGGGTGGAACTGTGTAGTGGAAGACCGATATCGCGCCGGTTGGTTTGGGACTTGCAGAATCGCAAAGCGGCAAACTTTGATTGGGGATGGCGTACGCACCAAAAAAGCCCGTGGACGATCGACTACCCGCCGCGCGAAGCGGCGACGAAGTGCATAGTTGTGGAGTTTCAGATTGTGGAAGTGAGTTTTGCTCGTAACTTCCGGCGGCGAGCCAGTGAAAGCCGGGGTCTGAAAAGCCGGTTGTATAAAAGTAGCGATTGTCGGTTCCAACAACAAACAGCGATGGATCGCCCATGGCAACCGCTGAATCAACCAAATTGACAGTTGGATAAAGCGATGTTGCAAGGAGGGTATTTGCGCCGCCTAGCCCGGTAATCACTCCAATGGGCCCCTGCGGACTGTCACCCAGCGTGAACCCGCCAATGCTTCCCAACATTACCTCATCGGCCCAAAGGGAAGGCGGCCAGCTATCAAAGGCATTGGTTTTTACGATATGGAGTTCACTATTAAAGTCTTCAGGGCCGGCGGCATAAGCCACAATTGCATGAGCGGAAGGTGGATAATAACTCAACTGTGAACTACGAGTATTCTCAGCCGTCGTTGGGGCGACGATCGGGTCAAACGCTTTCAAGCCCGAGCAAAGTGCATTGGTCGTAGGGGTGGAGGTTGTGACGGTGCCTCCGGTTGGATTGGGGGTGGACGTGGACGTTGCACCACCGGCGCCGTCGCCTCCACTGCCACCAACGCTGCCCGCAAGATCGGCAAGATTACTTCGCGAACCGCAGGCCGGAAGGTACACAACCGCTCCGAGAAGCAGCCAAAAAACGCCGCGGCTGGAAGTTGAACAAAACATGTTGCACCTACGGCAATCGAAAGGCGGCGCGGGCTTTTTCACCGCTCGGCGAGTCGGCCATTTGAACAATGCGAATGAGGTCGTTCCACATGGAAGTGACGTACGGGTAGCGATCGTCGCGACGAAGCGCGAGCGCGCGCATTACCCAGTCGTCGATTTCAGGCACCATATCGGGCCGATATTCAGAGAGGCGCGGCCGCTCCGAGGTGGTGACCTGAATGAGCAGTTCAGGCGTTGAATCGGCCATGAACGGAGGGCGGCCGGCGAGCGCTCGAAAGATAACGGCGGCGAATGAGTACACATCAATGCGATGGTCGGGGCGCTCGTTTCGCCACAATTCAGGCGCGATGTAGCTCGGCGAGCCGGCGATCATTCCAGCCTGCGTGAGTTCTTCGGTGCCGGCGATTTTGGCGAGCCCAAAATCCATTAAGCGTACACCTCCGCCCATCACCGGATCGACAAGGAAGATGTTTCCGGGCTTGATATCGCGGTGAACAATGCCTTTTGAGTGGGCCGTGTGAAGCGCACGCGCGATTGGATCGAGCGCGACAAGCAGCTGATACGGGCTGATTAGGTGCTCAAAATCTTCAAGGTCGAGCAGGTGATCGTCGAGCGTTTCGCCCACGAGCAGCTCCATCACAAGGTACACAGCGCCGTAGCGGTCGTTTCCGTAGTTTAAAAAGCGCACCGTGCTTGTGCCGCACAACATTCGAAGCGACTCCGCCTCGCGCCAGAGTCGCACCGCATATTGCGGATCTTCGGCAACGCTCTGTTTGAGCACTTTGATCGCAACGTCTTCACCCGTTTCGCGATCATGCGCACGGTACACAACACCGTGCCCACCACGGCCGAGTTCTTCGCCGAGAAGATAACGACCGTCCAGCCAGTTTTGGCTTTGGCCGTTGGTGCGCGCAGCCGTTGTCATGTCGGTGAAGCCCGGAACGGCCATGGATACCACAGCAAAACCCTGAACCTACGATGCAGCAATAGGCGCGCGGGCGATTTGGCCATTTTTGGGGAGGATGGTAGCCCTTGCGCATGGCCTTGCGCGCGCAACCCATAGGCCCGATAGGCCCCACTTCTACAGAGGAAAAGCCGCACGATGATGCCCTTTGTGCGGCGGTGGCGCGGTTTATCAAATACCTGGAAGGTGAACGCCGAGCGGCTGCCCACACCGTCTCCGCCTACGCGAGTGACCTTGACCAGTTGGTTGCGTACGCCCGCGGCAAACGAAAAGAACGCGGCGACCGGCGGCCTCTCGGACCGAAAGACGTGGATGTACTCTTGCTGCGAGGTTTTCTCGGTGAACTCGCGCGTACACATGCTCCACCTTCAGTCGCCCGAAAAATCGCGGCAGCGCGCGCATTTTTCAGGTTTTTAGTGCGGCGCAAAGAAGTTGAAAAGTCTCCGGCCGCCGAACTTTCGTTGCCAAAAGCGCGGCGTCCGCTACCCACTTTTTTGGGCGTGGATGCGGCAAAAGAAGTTGTTGAAGCACCTCGCGCACTCGACGCCGAAGACCTGCGAGATCGCGCGTTGCTCGAACTTTTGTACGGATCGGGGCTGCGCGTATCAGAGCTTTGCGGCTTGGATCTGGGGCAAATTCACCTCGACGCCGGAGATCGCAGCACCGCGATTGTTCATGGCAAAGGCAACAAAGAACGACGTGTACCCATTGGGTCGGAGGCGGTAAAAGCGCTGGAAAAGTACATCGCGCGCCGGGACGAACTTGCAGCGGGCGCCAAAACCAGGCCCGCCGATGCAAAAGCGCTTTTTTTATCTACGCGCGGTCAACGGCTCGCGGTGCGACGCGTGCAGGAGATTGTAAAAAAGTACGGCGTCTTGGGGGCGGGGCGCGCCGATCTTCACCCGCACGCGCTAAGACACACTTTTGCGACACATTTGCTCGACGGTGGAGCCGATCTGCGCACAATCCAAAAGCTCTTGGGCCATAGTAGCCTCGGCACCACGCAGCGTTACACGCACGTGTCCATCGATCACCTCATGAAAGTGTACGACCAGGCGCATCCCCTCGCGCGCCGTTCGCAGGCCAAATGAGAACGCTCGCGGATCTGTTTCGAAGGCTCGCACTGGCGCTTTTCGGCGCCTCTGTGGCCGGTCTTGTGGTGGCGGTGTTTGATGCAACATGGGCTCGAAGCGCCGCGGGAGAATCGGCGCCGAGTTTCATTGCAACGGTGCTTGCCGAAGCGGGATTGCTCGCTCCACTGATGTTGTTCATCGGTGTTGCCGGCCTGGTCGCGGGCGTGATCATGAGCCCGCGTGAAGCCGCGTCGCCGAGTTCGCTCGTTGCGGGGTTGCGACTTCGCGGAGCGGGACATCCGGCGGATATCGCCGCGTTTGCTCCGCTCGTTGTTCTGGGCGGTTTTTTTTGGACCACATTTTCTGCGTACGCAGCGCGCGCACTTCTCGGGATCGAAGCGGGTCCAAAAGTGGTGGGGATCGCGATCGCCGCTGCGTCGTTGGGGCTCGGACTGCTCGTTGCGCTTGCAGTGTTGGCGCTTACCCCGGCGCTCCGACGTGCTCTCGCTCACGCGAGTGATCGGCGCGCATTTGTCGATCCTGCAACCACGGGAGCGGTGGCATGTTTGGTGGTTGCGATCTTCGTGACCGTTGGTGCTGTCACGGGTTCTGTGTCGGGCGACGGTGGATTTCTCGGGATCTACGGCATTCTCAAGCGGCCTGAATTGGACCTGCGAGGGCCGGGAGGCCTTCTTTTCGTGGCTCTCGCGGCGACGTTTGCACCCGCTTGGCTTCGATCGCTCAAGCTGATTGTTGCGCTTGCGGTTGCGCTTCTTCCCCTTGGTTTAACGGTGTTTGAAGCGCGCGCACTAAACAGTGAAACCAAAGTTGTGGCGGCGATCGATCGCGGCGCGCCGCTTGGAAAACCGGCTCTCGCGGTGCTTCGAAAACTCACCGATCGCGACAAAGACGGGGCGAGCGCTCTCTTCGGCGGCGGTGACTGCAACGACAAAAACGCCCAAATTTCCCCCGGTGCTGAAGAAATTCTCGACAACGGCATCGACGAAGACTGTTCCGGCGGTGACTTGTCAAAAAGCGCTCTCGCTGCCTTGGTTGCGCCTCCGCCCACGCCCACAGTTAAAAAAGAAGAAGCTGCAAAAATTCCCAAAGACCTCAATTTGGTGCTCATCAGCATCGACACGCTTCGCGATGAGCTTGGGTACACAGGGTACACACGACCGATCTCACCGAACATCGACGCGCTCGCCAAAAGAGGCACCATTTTCGAGCGTGCGTACGCATTGGCGTCATACACGGGCAAGAGCCTCGGCCCGATGTTGATTGGCAAATACGGCAGTGAAACCCATCGCAATTGGGGCCACTCCAACACGTTCTCAAAAGAAGACACCTTCCTTGCAGAACGCTTTAAGGCGGCGGGGATCTTCACCATGAGCGTGCAGGCCATGGGTTATTTCGCCCGCGGATCCGGCCTCGAACGCGGATTTGACGTGATCGACACAAGTGCGATCCCGGCCGAGGGCTCCATTAAAGAAATGGAGAACAGCGTGAGCGGCGACAAAGTCAGCGACGCTGCCATCAAGCTTCTCGAAAAGCCGGACAACGCTTCCAAGCGCTTTTTTATGTGGGTTCACTATGTGGATCCACACGCCGATTACATTCGTCACGAAGGTGTACCCAACTTCGGCGCGGGCGCGCGCGACTCGTACGACAACGAGATCGCCTTCGTTGACAAGCAGGTGGGGCGCATTCTCGACACCATTGCCAAAGCTCCGTGGGGCGCCAAAACCGCGATTGTGATCACAAGCGATCACGGCGAGCTTTTCGGCGAACACGGCATGTGGCGCCACGGCTTTGAATTGTGGGAAATGCTCGTTCGTGTACCCCTCGTGATGTACGTGCCCGGCACGTCGCCGAAGCGCATTCAAAAGCGGCGCAGCGCGATCGACATCACACCAACCTTGCTTGAGTTAATGGGCGTTCCCGTTCCGCCGCATTCAAGCGCGGCGACCGACAACAACTTTGTTTCGGGCGTGTCGATGTTGGCGGATCTCATCACCGAACCCGGTGCAGAACCGCCGCAGCGCGACATTTTTGTCGACATGCCCGGCGGCCCCTACAACGACCCGCGGCGCGCGCTCATTCACGAAAACATGAAGATGATCGTGTCGAACGACTCGCGTTTTGAGCTTTACGATTTGGCCACGGACGAGGCCGAAAAGAAGAACTTGTGGGACGACGCCGCGCAGCGCAAACCGCTTGAAGAACGGTACGCCGCGGTGCGCGCCGGGCTCAAAGAAATTCGCGTCACGGGCGCCCGCAAACAATAAGCCTTGTGTACTCATCACACGCCGGCCATGAGCGTGTGTACGCATTGGCCGTTACCGGTCCTTGCCGGACGACACGCCTTTCGTCACGGAGCGCCCGAGGCTTCTTCGACGCGGCTACTTGGCGACGCCGGGCGGCGTTGCGAACTGACCGGGGAAGGGGTTGGCGTCGTGACGGCGCTCCACTTCGTTCCACTTCCAAGGCTCAGTGCCGCGCTCGTGGAATACAGCCAGCCCGATCACGCCGACGTTGGAACTGTCGCCGTATTTTTGCTCGGCGTACGAGCCTCGAACCGACCCAAATCGAAACGCGGCAACCTGCGTGGTGCTCGTCCTGAAGCCGTCAACCTCGATCTCGCTCCGCGGATCGACGAGGTAGCCGCGTTTTGAAAAGCTCGCCGGTTTGCCGTCGAGAACATCAAGCCCGTCGACGGAGAGTACACATTCAATTCGAAACGGCGTGGCGTTTTTCACGACGATTGTGTACCGGCGTCCCGCCTCTCCAACGACGTAGTTTTTGGACGAGGCCTTGAAGCCGCTGAGCCACGCGCCATTTTCATCGCGAAGGCCGATTTGAAGCGCGCCGTTGGCAACCGGGTACATACCGGCCGCGGTGCGCGCAAAGCCGCTCGATGAAGCCATGGCTTTGGCGCCTTCTTCATCGTTGTAATAAAGGACGGTTGTCGCGAACGGATTGCTCGCATCACCGCGTTGAAATGCAACGCTGGTGATCGACGAATTTCGCTGTTCGCCCCATTGTGTACCCAACCCGGGTCGCTCGCTCGCATCGGCGGCGGGAGCCTCTTTGGCGGCTTGTCCAGCGGCGGCCGGGGCGGATTGAGGATAGCCCTGCGCTTCATACGCGGGCGGCGCGCCGGCTTTGCCACCCGAAGAGTACACACCTGCGCTGCCGCAGCCAAACGCGAGGGTGGAGAGACTGAGCGCGAGCGCCGAGATCGAAAGCGAGCCCCGAAAACACTTTGCTTGGTTCATGATCGTTTCCTCGCAACAGTGGGTACGGTTGAGAGCGCCCAGAGCTTACACCCGACGTGACACCAAGGGCTAAGCGCAACGCCTGAGGACTGGCAGACCCGGAGCGACGGCTGAAACGTCAAGCCATCACCGGACGCGTCTTGACGCCTGTGACGTCTCTTCACCACGGAATCACGGAGGACACGGAGGGTCACGGGGGTTTTCGGTTTGTTGGCTGCAATGGGTACACATCATCCACAATCGCAAGCCAGGCAGGTGATGCATGACGCCGTGCGAGCCTATTGCAGCCTAAAATACAAAAAAACTTCGTGGATCTCCGTGATCTCCGTGCCTCCTAGGTAACCTCCCTTTAGCGGAACGTTCTGCAAGGCACGGATCCAGTCTTGTCGAGACGTTTGGGACACCCTTGCCCGTCGCCAAGCGGAAAAGCGAACAGCGTGGCGCGTCGGGTTCTCCAGATGGAGTTCTGTGGCGAGCGCAGCCACGACGAAAACGAGAGACCGGCGAGACCGGTGGATGGCGACGTGATGGACATCTCAAGTCGCCGGACCTCCCAGAACGGGCTCTTTTCTGCTGCATCGACAACTCAACCGCAACGAGTTACTCGCCGTTCGAATGAGGCGCATGCGCCGCTGGGGAACTCCGTGTTGATTACGACGTGTCAGGTGGCAGGGCATTTCAGGTCATTGCGGGGCGCTGAAGTTACCGTGGGTTTCGTCCGGCGACCCATGCGTACACTCGAAGTGCGAAAACACATGGGCAGCAGGCGATCGTTGACACCGATGAGTTGCTTGGTAGAGTCCGCCGCGTTTTAGCGGTTGGCGCTTTTTTCAAGCGAACAAAGGGCCCACCAAACACGTTGGCAATCCGAGTCCCGAAAAGAGCGGGCGCTCGGGCAACAGCAAATGCCAACCAAACCGCTCGGTTCCCGGGCGAAAAAGTCCTCGAACATTGTTGACCCATCCAACCGGTACTCGGCCATGCGCTGTGTACCCCAGCCTCTCAAATCGGAGACATTGGTAGATGCATCTTCGCGATCTCAAGCAGAAGAGCATGGGCGACCTCGTGCAAATGGCGAAGGCGCTCAACATTGAAGGAGCCGCCGGGCTTCGTAAACAGGAGCTGATCTTTGCGCTGCTCCAACAAAATGCGGCGCAGGGGCAGGCCATTTACGGGGAAGGCGTTCTTGAATGCCTGCCCGACGGTTACGGCTTCCTTCGCTCGCCGGACTACAACTATCTCCCCGGTCCCGACGACATCTACGTTTCCCCCTCCCAGGTGCGAAGGTTCAATCTGCGAACCGGCGACATGGTGAGCGGCGCGATTCGGCCGCCGAAGGAGCGCGAGGCGTATTTTGCGCTGCTGAAAGTGGACAGCATCAATCGCGAACCGCCGGAAGTGGCGCGCGACAAGATCCTCTTCGACAACCTCACGCCGCTTTATCCCAATCAAAAGTTTAATTGCGAAAACGGCGCAAAAGGCTTTTCAACGCGCATCATCGACATGCTTTGCCCCATTGGCAAAGGTCAGCGCTGCTTGATTGTTTCGCCGCCGCGCGCAGGCAAAACGGTTTTGTTGCAAAACATCGCAAACGCGATTTCCACAAATCATCCCGACACAGAACTCATTGTGTTGCTGATTGATGAGCGCCCTGAAGAAGTCACCGACATGCAACGCACGGTGAAGGGCGAAGTGATCAGTTCCACGTTTGACGAGCCGGCAACGCGTCACGTGCAGGTGGCCGAAATGGTCATTGAAAAGGCGAAGCGCCTCGTGGAGCACAAGCGCGATGTGGTGATCTTGCTCGACTCGATCACGCGTCTTGCCCGTGCGTACAACACCGTGGTTCCGGCGAGCGGAAAGATCCTGTCCGGCGGTGTTGACTCAAACGCGCTTCATAAGCCGAAGCGTTTCTTCGGTGCGGCCCGCAATGTTGAAGAGGGCGGCTCGCTCACGATCATTGCCACCGCGCTCGTGGACACCGGTTCGCGCATGGACGAAGTGATCTTTGAAGAGTTTAAAGGCACGGGTAACAGCGAAATTCACCTCGATCGCAAGCTGATGGAGAAGCGCATTTTCCCGTGCCTCGACATCAACAAGAGCGCCACCCGCAAGGAGGAGTTGCTCCTGCCTGAATGGGTGCTTCAGCGCACTTGGCTGCTCCGAGGTCTGCTCCATCCGCTCAACGTGATCGATTCGATGGAGTTCTTGCTCGATAAGGTGAGCCGCACCGAGAACAATCAAGAGTTCTTGGAAAGCATGAACCAATAAGATTTCCCCAGAAAAAACCTCTTTTCTGAGAATGTGTACACTTCGCGCGGAGCGGCGTATTCGTCGCTCCGACCGACATTGTGTACACCTCAGATCTTGATGATCTCAATCCTGTGGGTGCCGAGGCGCACTTGCCGGCTTGAAACGCGGCGTTCTACGATCGCGCCGGCGTCGATCACACCGATGTCCGCCAATTCTCTGCGGGCTCGATGAATGTCAACGTTGAGCTTTTCGGCGTCCATTTTGAGCATTGCCAAGAGCTTTTCGACGTACATCCATCCCTGTTCGGCTTCAGGCATGCCCGCGTTGTGATCGCGCAGGCGCGCGCGCGCCAACACCAGCAGCGAGTAGTTATAAGCGCGCACGATCGGCGGCAGCTCATCGCCGTCGTTCACGAGCGAAAGCTCCACATGCTCTTCATCGACGGTGTGTCGAACTCGAATTGTGAGCAGGTCGAGCATGAGGGTGCGCCCCAATCGAACCGTGGTGGCAATGGAGGATTGAGGCACGGGGGGGATG
The DNA here is from genome assembly GCA_016712345.1 of Polyangiaceae bacterium. Classification (GTDB taxonomy): domain Bacteria; phylum Myxococcota_A; class Polyangia; order Polyangiales; family Polyangiaceae; genus JADJRH01. The sequence goes on along the minus strand of JADJRH010000001.1, from coordinate 2,363,425 downwards.
GAGAGCACCCACAAACCGCCTGCATCAATGGTTTCAGCGTCGGATGCGAGGCGCGCTTCGGTATCAACCCACCAAAAGCCGTCGGTATCTTCGTACACACAGACGATTGGAGCGCCCGCATTGGGCAGCGCCAAAAGGCCGTTTTCAGCCGCCGTGATCGAACCGTCTTGCGCAATGGCGCAGGCAACGGGAGGCAAAGCGCTCTTTAAAATCCAGACTTCTTCGTTTGCAAATCGAAGCTCCGAACCTTCGCGGAGCGCCACGCGATCATGACCGGTGAGTTTTCTACCGTCGACCGTTGTACCATTGCGACTTCCGAGATCGCGCGCTTCCCATCGCTGGTTTTCAGCGCTCCACGCGAGCGTGGCGTGAAGGGCGGATACGCGCGGGTCGTCGATGCGCACAACACACGTGTGTGAGCGACCCACAGGCGATTGATTGGCAAGCGAAACACGATTTTTGTTTGCGACGCGTTCCAGAATGCCCACGGGTTCAGTTTACAATCGGAGCGCCGTTCCAACGTCGCGAAAACATGCATGAGCCGTAAACCCCTCGACGCGACGATGCCGACCGAAACGTTGGCGCCCGATCCAAACGCCGCGCGAAACACGCTTTCGGAGCACGGGGCCGCGTCGGCTCCCGCCTCCGGTCACGGCACCGAAACCGCTGCTCCCAGCCCAGACTCGCCGCGTTCGGCGCGCAGTCCCATTTCTGTGGGCGACGGCTCGGGACCACCCAGCGGAAACGTGGCTGACGGTTTTTCCGATCCGGCGTGGCGCCTCCGGCACGATCGTTATTACGACCTCGGTCAAATCCGACGCGGCGGCCAGGCCGAAGTGCGAAGGGTTCGCGATCACGCTCTCGGACGCGTTGTGGCAATGAAAATGTTGCCCTGGGATGTGGTTGACTCGGGGCGAATTCGGCAGCGCTTTCTCGATGAAATGCGCACGACGGCCGCGCTTCAACATCCGGGGATCGTGCCCGTTCACGACTCGGGTGAACTTCCCGACGGGCGTCTCTGGTTCACGATGAAAGAGGTGCGCGGCATCACGCTGCGCGCGGCAATCGAAGAGCTTCATTCGCACTCTGAACGGTGGACACTTCGGCGCCTTGTTGAAGTGTTTGCGAGAGCGTGTGAAGCAGTCAGTTATGCGCACAGCCGCGGCGTTGTTCACCGAGATCTAAAGCCTGAAAACATGATGATCGGTGAGTTCGGTGAAGTGCTCGTCATGGACTGGGGGCTCGTCAAAAACCTTCGCATTCGCAAAGACGCGAGCGCCGAAAACTCGGTGGACCTCGACAGCATTGACTCGGTCGATGAGTCGCTCGACCCAATGCGTACACTTCCCGGCGATGTGATGGGTACACCTGCGTATATGGCACCCGAGCAGGCCCGTGGAAAAATGGCCGACAGGCGTTCGGACATTTATGCGCTCGGGGCTGTTTTGTACGAGATCTTGAGTGGACGCCCACCTTTTTTGGGCACCGTGCGCGCGGTGTACAAATTGGTTCGTGAAGGAGTGGCGCCGCCGCCGCCGGTCACCTCGGCCGACTCGCCGGTGAGCGTGCCTGAAGAGCTTGTGGCTGTGGTGACGCGTGCCATGGCCAAAGACCCGGCCGACCGTTTCGCTGACTGCGAAACACTGGGAAACGAGGTTCGGTCATGGCTCGACGGTACACACAAGCACGACCGAGCAATGGCTCTCGTTGAAGAAGCGCGCCGCATTGCGCCCAAGTTGGAGGAGCTTCTCGAACGCGCAAAACGCCTTGAAAAGCAGGCTCGCGATCAACTTGGAAAGGTGCCTTCTCATGCGCCGGCCTCTGAAAAGGTGCCGAGCTGGGCACTCCAAGATCGAGCTGCCGCGCTGCGCCGCGAAGCCGCGGTGGAAGAGGTGGGTTGGTTTCAAACGCTGCGATCGGCGCTCAACGAAGTGCCCGATCTGCGCGACGCGCACGAGCTGCTCGCAGACTATTACCGGGCCCGCCTCGCCGCGGCCGAAGAAAGTAGAGAAATGGATGCGGCGGCTCAATACGAGGCGCTGCTGCGTGTACACGACAGAGGTACACATGCGGCGTTCATCAACGGGCGCGCATCGGTCACGCTTGTGACAAATCCGCCGAACGCTCGGGTCTCGCTCTACAAGTACGAAGAGATCGATCGGGTTTTAACGCTGAAATACGTGGGAGAACTTGGGGCCTCACCGCTCTTGGGCGTGGCGCTTGCCAAGGGAAGCTACGTGCTCAATGCGCGCGCCCCGGGCTACACAGAGCTTGTGTACCCAGTGTTCGTGGGACGTGGTGAACACTGGAGCGGGATCGCCCCCGGAGAAGACGAGCCTCGTGCAATTGCGCTTCTGAAAGAGGGCGAACTGGGGCCGGACGATGTGTACATTCCAGCGGGCTTTTTTATTGCCGGCGGTGACAAAGAAGCGGCCGAAAGTTTGCCGCGCATGCGTGTTTGGTGTGAGGCATTTGTTGCCCGGCGGTACCCGGTCACCAATCGAGAATACCTAGAGTTTTTAAACGATTTGGTGACCCGTGGAAGAGCCGAAGAAGCGCTTGTGCGTTGTCCGCGCGGGGGTTTCGGCAGGGCAAACGCAATTGTGTACACACATCGAGCGGACGGTTTTTTTGAGCTTGGATCGCAGGCCCAGGCCGCAGAGCAGAACTGGCCGGTCGCGTTTGTGGATTGGCACAACGCCGTTGCGTACGCATCGTGGCTTGCCGAAAAAACGGGCTTATCGTGGCGACTGCTCAACGAATTGGAGTGGGAAAAAGCGGCGCGGGGTGTTGATGGTCGCCTCGCGCCGTGGGGCGATCACGTGGACACCGCATTCGCGTGCATGCTCGGAAGCCGTGAAGTCACCGAACGGGCGGAAGTGAGTTCTTTTCCCGTGGATCAAAGCCCATACGGCGTTTGCGGAATGGCTGGCAACGTGCGCGATTGGTGCATTAACGAATGGAAACCAGATGGGCCGCGCGTTGAAAACGGCGTGGTGCAAGTGGACGCTGCCGACCCGACAAGCGACGAAATTCGCAGCGCCCGCGGCGGAACGTGGACCAGCGCACCGATGTATTGCCGCGTGGCTGCGCGCTTTGCCGACAAGCCCACGTGGCGTTTCGGCGGCGTGGGCTTTCGACTGGCTCGGTCGCTTTAGCTAGTTCCGCTTTTCAGAAGTTTGGCCCTGGTTGAGTTTTTTCGTGCGGAACTAGCCGCGCGCAAGCGCGGGGGGTGTGGGGCGGAGCCCCACGAGACAAAAGATAGTGCCGGCGTGTGCGAAGCGCGCCGCGTCAGCGGCGCCAAAAGTCCGGCAGGACTTTTGACACGCGGCACTAGACAACCAGCGAATACTTCCAGGCGCCCGACTGCATGCTGTTTGGGTCGGTGCTGGACGCAAGCGAGAAGCTGCTGGGTGTGGCGGTGGTTGTGTACGCAAAACCGTCGGTGAGCAGGGTGATGCGGTACCACGCATAAGTGAGCAGATTGCCGTTGGAGCGGTACTCCAAGTAGAGCCCCATGTACGTGTTATTGCCGGTTGGATCCGACGTTTGAAAGAGCCGACCCTGCGTGTTGATTCCGCTGCTCCACGCCGGCCAGTTTGACTCACCGATAAGTTGCGCGCACTGGATCGACAATGTGTACCCACTGTGGAAATTGTCGATGGTGGTTTGATCTGTACTTTCTTCGACGCGGTACGTGAGCCCTGTCAGCGTCGGCTGAGAGGTCGTGTTGGTGTACCAATATTCGGTGCGCGTGCTGTAACCCGTCACACCGCGCGGCAGGTTGGCCCCAACAACGATCACGTGAATGATCGGGTTTGAGTTTTGATCCAAAATCGTAATCAGAGCCACCTTGTCGGGATCGGTTGGGCACTGACGCACGAGCATTTCTGCCGTGGGAGTGACGTGCGTTTCACCGGGTGAAAAGTGCGATCCGGGGCGGAACAGCGGCATATCGTTCACGCGCGCATCGCCCCAAAATGCCGGCGTTTGTGGAACACCGAGCACATCGAGATACTGTTGTGTACGCATCACAAGATCGGCATACGAAACGTTTGGGTACACAACGCCTTCGTGCGTTTTGGTCCCCCACCGCTCTATCAACGTGAGCATGGCAAAGCTCGCCGCGCCGCGCCATTTGCCATCAATGTACACTTCGTGCGCGCGGTTCCAGTGGCGCGTGCCCGAGAGCATCCGGTTGGTAAACGAAACGGGCTTGGTGATGCGCCGAGCGCGCGCCGCTTGTTCATCGCCCGCGTCCGCCGAGGTGGAGCCCGCATTGAGTGCGGCGCGTTTAGGCGGCGAAACGCCGTCGCCGTAACACGCATCCACAATCACGGTGATGTTGTCCTTCGCTTTCTGGGCCTTAAAAATCTCACCCAGCTCAGAAAAGCGAAGACACGCTTTCACGTCGGCGGCGCCGCCCTCAAGCGACGTCACCGATGTGTCCGATGTACACAACGCCAGGTCGCTGCTCTCGCCGCCTTTTTCAAACGGCACCGCAAGACCGTGGCCCGAAAAAGTGAAGAGGCCACCGGTGGCGGCCCCTTTTTCAGCGAGCCACGTTGCGCCCTCCAAAACCTCGGCGCGTGAAGCTCCGCGCAACGTGCTCGTTTCGGCCTCGGGACCAAGTTCGCGCGGCGAAAGTGGCGGATTTGCGAGCACCGTGATGTTTCGCGGGTTCACTCGCAACTGATGTACACAATAGCGGTACCACGCGACCGCATCGTTTCGAGCGCCCTTGAGAGGCGCGAGCTGATTCGACTCATAGTGATCAATTCCGACAATGAGTACACATGCATCGTTGGTATTCACACGATCCTCCGCGTAGGTGCCTCTCTACGTGTTTGAGGCCCTCGATTGCTGCCTTGTATCGGCGCGTTCGGTTGCGGCCCTTATAAGCGGCGTTGCCCGGGAAACGCCATTTCACGTCCATTTCGAAACGCGGCACCCCGGCGTACGGCCGACGACGGGATCGATATACTGGCCGCTTCACATGTTGCCCGCCCTCGCTGTCTCGGTCGCCGTCGTGTTGGCGCTCGGCTACTTCCTTTACGGACGTCTGGTCGCTCGCAATTACTCGCTGAACGACGGCACCCAAACGCCGGCTGTCCGCAAAAACGACGGTGAAGACTTCGTTCCGACGAGGCCGTTTTACCTGCTTTCGCAGCACTTCTCGGCAATCGCCGCGGCCGGACCGATCGCGGGGCCCATTTTGGCTGCGCAGATGTTTGGCTGGTTGCCGTGCGTTTTGTGGATTGCCTTTGGAGTGGTGTTCATCGGCGCTGTTCACGACTTTTCGGCGCTTGTGGCGAGTGTTCGTCACGAAGGAGAGAGCGTTGCCGAGATTGCACGGCGCCACATTGGAAGGCGGGCGTTTATCGCCGTGATGGCCTTTATTTGGCTCGCATTGATTTATGTGATTGTGGCCTTTACCGACATCACAGCGAGCACGTTTGTTGGCAAAACCGAAGAGTTTGAAGGTGGCCAGTTCCAGTTTAATCCGGGCGGCGCGGTGGCGTTTGCCGCAATGGCTTATCTGCTCTTGTCGGTGGTCATGGGGGTTATTGAAAAACGCTACAAACCAAGGCTTTGGGTAACCACCATTATCTTTGTTCCGCTCACCCTATTTGTTGTTTGGCTCGGCAGCAAATACTCCACCTTATTGGTATTGCCTGTTTCCAATCCTCAAAAAGTCTGGGGCCTCGGCATTTTGGTGTATTGCTTTATTGCATCATTATTGCCTGTTTGGCTTTTATTGCAGCCCCGCGGTTATTTGGGTGGTTTCGTTTTATACATTGCCATTGGAGTGGGCGTCGTTGGCATTTTATTCGGCGGCCTGCGTTATCCGGGAGAAATCGCTGTTCACCAACCCGCGTTTAAAACATTCGACGCGGGCGGCCCACTCGGATCCATGTTTCCCTTTTTATTCGTCACCATTGCGTGCGGCGCTTGTTCGGGATTTCACGGGCTCGTTTGTTCGGGAACCACATCAAAACAAATCGAAAAAGAGTCCCACACCCATCCTGTTGGATACGGCGCCATGTTGCTTGAAGCGTTTGTGGCATTGATTGCGCTCACCACGTTTATGATTGTGCTACCCGACGGAAAAGCCGCAGGCCCCGGCAAAGTGTATGGGGACGGCATTGGCCGGTACATGACTGTCTTAATTGGCAAAGACAACTACCTTGTTGCAGCCACCTTCGGCGCAATGGCCTTTTCCACGTTTGTATTCGACACACTCGATGTTTCGGCGCGCCTCGGTCGCTATGTTGTTCAAGAGCTGTTTGGCTGGAAATCGCGCCGATCCGCGGTGATCGCAACGGCACTCACGTTATTGCCACCCGCTTATTTTATTGCCACCGCGAGACCGGCGGCGCCCGGTGTCAGGCCCGCTTATATGGACTTTTGGACGCTGTTTGGAACATCCAATCAGCTATTGGCGGCGCTCACATTGCTTGGTGTAACGGTGTGGTTGAAACGCGAAAAACGCCGCGTTTGGTACACGCTTGTTCCAATGCTCTTTATTATGGGCATTACCGTGTGGGCTCTCGGTGCCCAAATTCGGCAAAACTTTGTAACGCTGCGTGACGGCTTTCAATGGGCCGCCGCACTCAATGCCTTCTTGGGTGCCTCGTTAATCGCGCTCGCCGCCACGGTGCTTATTGAAGCGGCGAGAGCTGTTCTCCGGCGAAGTCGAGAACCGGCTCCAATCGGATAGCGTGCTCTATTTGGGGCTGCGTGACACGTGTCTGAAACTGTTTCGACGCGCCTATTTACGGTCGGGTTGTGTTAGCGTGGCTACGTGACCGGCCGGGCGGAACCTTCCGCTGAAAAGCTTGCAGCTCAAATCGAAGAGCTGACGGCCGAGCTTGCCCGAGAAAAACGGCGCTCTCAGGCGCTTCAAGAAGTGGGCTTAGCACTCGGATCCACTCTGGATCTCGACCAACTGCTTGAAATGATCTTGCAAAAGATCACCGAGCTGCTCGAAGCCGATCGGGCCACCCTTTATCTGCTCGACGAACATCGAAAACGCCTCTTGTCGCGGATCATGATCGGCGATGAAGCGCGACAAATTGAACTTCCGCTGGGCGAGGGCATTGCCGGTCACGTTGCAAAAGTTGGCAAAAGTGTACGCGTGCGCGACGCGTACCGAGACAAGCGGTTTCGCCGCGAGTGGGACACAATCACCGGCTACAGAACGCGCTCGATTTTGGCCGCTCCCATGAAAAATCACGTGGGTCGCACAATCGGTGTGATTCAGGTGCTCAACAAACGCGCCGACGCAAAAACAATCGCCCGAAAGTCAAAACGCGATCACGGCAAAGTGGCCTCTGCACCGCCTGAGCTTTATTACGGGGAGTTTTCGCAGGACGACGAAGATCTGCTTTCGGCGCTTGCCACGCAGGCTGCGGTATCCATCGACAATAGCCGCCTCTTTTTGTCGGTGATCCAAAAGAACATGCAGCTTGTGGACACCAAAGAACAGCTTGAACACCGCGTGAGCGACTTAAAGCTTCTGTTCGAGCTGGAGAGTGCAATGGGGCGCGCCGCGACCATTGAAGAGCTGGCTCGCGCCGTGGTGGCGAGTGCCGCAAAAGCGTGTCAAGCACGTGCCGGCGGAATGGTTGTTGACGAGGGTGAAGCCGGCTTGTGGCTTTATTTCGTCGATCTCAGCAATCGACCAAGTTCGCGCGGCCCCGACGACGACCCATCCATTGAAGTGAAACGCCTACCGCTCAAACGCGGAGAGGGCATATTGGGGTGGGTATTGCAACACAATCAAGCGGCCAGTGTTCCGCTTGCAACGGTAAAAGCCCTGCCACCCGCATTGGGGTGGACGCCTCCACCAACGCCTGCATTGCCCCATGACGATAACGACGTAGTGGCGCCGATATCGCGGCGAACCTCGGTGGCCGGCATTCCAATATCAAGCGCTATTGCGGTCCCATTAGAAGGCACCGACGAACAGGCCGTGGGCGCCGTTGCACTTTATAACTCCAAAAAGCCCACCGGGTTTACGCAGGACGATCGGTCGCTTCTGCGATTGGTTTCGGCCAACGCTTCCACCGCACTCCAACTCTTTCGTTCACATTTAGAACAGGAGCGTTCGGCCCGTCTTTCAGCAATTGGCAGACTCATTTCGGGCGTAATGCACGATATGAAAACACCGCTGACGGTCATCAGCGGATATGTGCAGTTAATGGCCACCTCGCGCGATGACCAAACGCGTAATGACTATCTGCGCGTTATATTAAAACAGTTTGACGCAATGGCCGCAATGCAACGTGAAGTATTGGAGTTTGCGCGCGGCGAACGGAGCATTTTGCTCCGAAAGGTGTATCTCACAAAGTTCTTTGCCGATATTGAAACACAGCTGCGGCAAGAGCTTTCAAGCCGAATGAGCGAGGGAGAAGGCAGTCGCCCCGGCGCCGTCGAGCTGGTAATTCAATTGGAAGATCGCTCCACCGCCAGATTTGATGAAGCAAAAATTACCCGCGTGCTCCATAACCTTGTTCGCAATGCGTATGAAGCAATGGGTGACAGGGGTGGTATTGTTACTGTTCGGGTTGTTCGCGACGCCGGTGATTTGGTAATCAGCGTGAGCGACACGGGGCACGGCATTCCAGAAGAAGTGCGCCACAGGCTTTTTCAATCGTTCGTTACGTCGGGCAAGCGGGGTGGAACGGGGTTGGGCCTCGCTATCGTTAAAAAGATTGTGGACGAACACAACGGTACAATTGTTGTCGATTCAAGTGACAACGGGGCCAAATTCACTATTCGGCTTCCTCAGGAAGAGGCGGGCCGCGCTGCCGAACTTGATAACAAAGCGCATTGAGCCACCCGCCGGGCGAACACAATCAGCTCCACCCTGAAACGTCACGCCAAGACCTGAAGCGCCTGGATGCCCGTGACGGAGGTTTTTGTTTCTTTGGCTGCAATGGGTACACATCGCCACAACCCCGAGCTTGACAGGTGATGGACGACGCAGTGCGAGCCTCTTGCAGCCTAAAATACAAAAAACTCCGTGGAACTCCGTGATCTCCGTGCCTCCTAGGTAACTTCCCTTTAGCGGAACGTTCTGCAAGGCACGGATCCAGTCTTGTCGAGACGTTTGGGACACCCTTGCCCGTCGCCAAGCGGAAAAGCGAACAGCGTGGCGCGTCGGGTTCTCCAGATGGAGTTCTGTGGCGAGCGCAGCCACGACGAAAACGAGAGACCGGCGAGACCGGTGGATGGCGACGTGATGGACATCTCAAGTCGCCGGACCTCCCAGAACGGGCTCTTTTCTGCTGCATCGACAACTCAACCGCAACGAGTTACTCGCCGTTCGAATGAGGCGCATGCGCCGCTGGGGAACTCCGTGTTGATTACGACGTGTCAGGAATCGAGACGTCTCAAGTAGTTGCGAGGCGTTCGGGGCTCGCGAGTCCGTGTTGAATACAACGCTCTAGAAACCAATAGCCAGGCGGGTGCCGAGTTCGTGCAATACGTGTTCGTCGGTATTGGGCGTTTCACCATAGACGTTGGCGGGCACCACCACGCGGCTTGATGTGCTTCCGCTCTCGGGTGTGTGGTAAATCATATAGTTTACCGTGGCCCGGATATAGCGTGTGTACCAATAACTCAAAGCAACACCGTATTGAAACACGTTAATGCTTGATCCGTTGCCCGCACTTGGCGTATTCGTATCGGGAACACCGCCGCGGGAAGCCCCTTCGTACGTGGCATTCACCCCGCCGACAATTGCCGCCACTTCCAACCCGCGGGGGATTTTTGAGGCGTCTCTTGAGAGGTCGAGAACCATGGGCCGCCAAATACCCGGGTCACCGTTGATAAACGCATCCCCGAGCGGCCAAGCTGAAAGTTGGGCATACCAACCAACCCCCGTCATAGCTCCAATCCGCTCTGTGTTTGTTAATTGAAAGCCGTCCACCGCTTCACGCGTGTTGTTGGACACATAATAAGCCTCACCGCGAAGCTCAAAGATCGATATCGGAAGCCTCAATTCACCGCCGATTTGACCCTGAGTGCCCGATGGCAAAATATGAATTGTGCGCCCCTGCGAGTCTTTGTAACGCGGCTCCCATAAAGTCCACCCTTGGCCGGTGGTAATGGGTTGATAATCATAACCCACAAACTTCGGATCACGTTCCCCAGTGCGACCGCTTATACCAAGCTGAAGACGCTCCAATGCGCTTTTGGTTCCAAACAAAGGCCGCGTAAAAATGCGCCCAATAAAGTCTGGATGAGCGTCAATCTGCGGCCGATTTTGGCCGTCACCCGCGTACACACCTACTTCATAAGAAAGGCGTGAATCAAACAAATCACCCCACAGAGTGAGCCCAAGTTCTTTTGCATTGGGAGCTGCAAAACTGCGAATAGGCAGATTGCGCTCCATAAACGTGTGGGCGTTATTGCCTGTTCGATTTTCAATGCCAAACGGGGCTTGTTGTTGCCCGACCATGATATTGAAACACGGGCAAAGTGAATAATTGATAAACGCGTTGGCAATAACAGCCGTGGAGTTTACCGCTTCAATGGCTGAATAGCGGGCAGCGGCTTGACCGGTCGACGCATTGGGCACCAGCGATCCCTGAGTGCCATTGGCGTTCGATATGGTTTGCCCGCCGAAATCAACCCCGAACGTGAATGTCCAGCGTTTGAATGCCTCGCCTGAAAACTCAAGGCGAAGACGCCTGGCAAAAAAGCGCGGTTGAAGGTCTACCCCACCTTCCGAAGCCGAGCCTGTGGGCGCTCCCGGATACGAATGAAAGTCGAGGTGAAGGCGCCCGCGCGGATAAAATCGAAAGTGATCTCCCGGATCGCGAATAAAAAAGCCATTGTTCCAACCGGCAATAGGAGGCTCTTTAATGACCTCTTTATTGGTTTCAGTTGAAAACGTGGGTTGCGTTGCAGGCGGAGGAGGCGGCGGCGCCAAACCCGGCTGCGGCGTGGTGGGCGCATCGGGATGGGCCGACGGCTTCACCTTGGGGCCTTGTTTGTCTTGGGCAAAGCCTGTGGAAGCGGCGGCCAAAACGGCCAAAACGGCCGCGCCCAGGATTGTGAGCCTCATAGGACGAATGGCTCCATAAACTTCGGTTTTGCCAAAAAATGCGCGGCGAAGTGCCGAAAAATGTGCTCTCACCAATGCGAATCTGGGGTGCGACGGTCGCATGTGGCCGTTTTTCGGTCAAGTTGCGCTCCCGAAAGGAATTGCTGTTCGTCATGGGTGAAGTACGCATTGTTGCCGACGTTGAAGTTGAAGACAGCCGCACGCTCGTGGCCCTCACAGGCCCAGGGCAAGAAAACTTGAAGGCAGTGTCACGTGTGCTCGGAATTGAATCGGGCGTCCGTGGCAACACAGTGCGCCTTTCGGGTCCGGCACAAAAAGTGGAGATCGCCGAACGCTTTTTTATGGAAGCGGCGGCCCTCGTAGACGCCGGCACAGAGCTGTCGGCCCACGACATTGTTCGCGGCGTAAACGCGCTCGCGAGCGATCCGGCCACAACCCTTCGCGATCTGTTTGAAGACGTTGTGATCATCCCGGCGCGAAAGCGCCCCATCGCCGCAAAAAGTGTTGCTCAAAAGCGGTACATCCAATCGATCCGAACGCACGATCTAACGTTTGGAATTGGGCCCGCCGGCACCGGCAAAACCTACTTGGCCATGGCCATGGCGGTGCACGCGCTTCTTGAACGACGCGTGAAACGCATTGTGCTCACGCGCCCCGCCGTTGAAGCGGGTGAACGATTGGGGTTTTTGCCCGGCGATCTCGCTGAAAAAGTAAATCCGTATCTCCGGCCGCTCTACGACGCGCTTCACGACATGATGGACGTCGACAAAGCGTCCGGCCTTGTGAGCCGCGGCGCGATTGAAGTGGCACCGCTCGCGTTTATGCGCGGCCGAACGCTCAACGACAGCTTTGTCATTCTCGACGAAGCGCAAAACACAACGAGCGATCAAATGCGGATGTTTCTCACGCGGCTCGGCTATTCATCGCGCGCGGTGGTCACCGGTGACGTCACCCAGGTTGACCTTCCAAGCGGCGCTCGAAGCGGGCTCGCGGAAGCACGCGATCTTTTGGCGAGCGTTGAAGGAATCGCCATGTGTACATTTACCGAGGTCGACGTTGTCCGGCACCCTCTCGTGCAACGGATCATCGTTGCGTACGATCGGCGCGATCAAGAAGTCGCCAAGCAAAAAGAAGCCGAAAAAGAAAAGGCGCGGGCAGCGGCAGCGGAACGTGCCGGCGGTCAAAACGGCTCAAGCGTACACAACGCCGAAAGTGAAGCCAAACCGGACGGAGCCTCGGAGCCTGAAAGGAAAACCCCGTGACCACCGGGTACACACGAGCAGCGGCCATAGAAGGTGTCAGCACCGCAAACCCGTTTTTTGCGGTGGAAAAAGCCCTATTCAACCTCTCCGCAGATGCCCGCTTTGTCGAGCATGCGGTGGTCAGGCCCCACCCGCTGCTCGTGACGGTGCGTCACGGCGATGTGTTCGTGATCGTTGCGCCGGCCTCCGTTGCGGAGCACGCGCGCGACGTATTTCGTCCGTTTTGGTCGCGTTTAACCGCCGGCAGCGCCATGGTTGTGTGGCTGGGTTGTCCGTCGCGCCCGCATCTCGAAGAAGCGCGCGGCATGTCGGCGATCACTTCCGAACACGCATCAAACGATGAATTGTTTGTTGCCGTTCAAAACGCTTTTGACCTCATGGAGGCGCGCGGACGCGCCGAAAGCCGCGGAAAATGGCTCAATCGCTATCGCTACGAGTTGGGCGAGCTAATTGAAATTGCCAAAGCCATCACCACCGAACGCGAGATTGATCGCCTGCTCGGCGTGATCTTGGAGAAGAGCCGCTTTATCACCGGGGCCGACGCCGGAAGCATTTACGTTGTCGAAGGCGACGACCCAGAGCCGCTCCGCCGAACGCTTCGATTCAAGCTCTCGCAGAACGATTCACGCACGTTCGACTCGCGCGAGTTCACCATGCCTGTGAGCCCACGATCCATGGCGGGATACGTGGCCCTCAACCGCTCGCCGCAACGCATCGATGATGTGTACACATTGCCGCCCGGCTCTCCCTACGGGTTTGATCGCTCGTTTGATGCGCTCACCGGATACCGCACGAAAAGCATGTTGTGCGCACCGCTTTTGTCGCGCACCGGCGAGTCAATTGGAGTGATTCAGCTCATCAACAAAAAGCAAGACTCCGATCGTCGCCTTCTCACTGTTGAAGACGTAACCGATCAGGTGATCCCGTTCGACGAGCGCAGCGAAGCGCTTCTCATGACGCTCGCATCGCAGGCGGGGATCGCCCTTGAAAACGCGATCCTTTACAAAGAAATCGAGCGCATGCTCGAAGGCTTTGTTCGCGCCAGTGTAGAAGCGATCGAGCAGCGCGATCCCACCACAAGCGGTCATTCACTTCGGGTTGCAGAACTCACCGTTGGGCTCGCGCGCGCTGTCGAGCGAAACGATGTGGGGCCGTACCGAGGTGTGGAGTTTTCAAAAGACGATCTGCGCGAGCTGAACTACGCGTCGCTGCTCCACGACTTTGGAAAAATCGGAGTTCGCGAACAGGTGCTCGTGAAAGCAAAAAAGCTTTATCCGCACGAGTTGGATTTGGTCAAAGCGCGCTTTGATCTGGCTGTTCGGGGCCTCGAAAACGACTTTTTGTCGCGCAAAGTGCACCTCATGGAGCGCGGAGCAAAAGCCGTGGATCTCACAGCGCTCGATCAAGAGTTTGCAGCGCGCCGCGCTGAGTTGCTCCAAGCGCTTTCAACCGTCATCGCCGCAAACGAACCAACGGTGCTCAAAGGCGGCGAGTTTGAGCGAATTGAAGCGCTCGGTCGCGAAACATTTGTCGACGCACACGGATGTGTACAACCGCTGCTCACGCCGAGTGAAGTGGGTTCCCTTTCCATTGCGCGCGGGTCGCTCACCGCGCCCGAATTTGATGAAATTCGAAGTCACGTCACCCACACGTTTGAGTTTTTGTCCAAGATCCCGTGGGGAAAACAGTTTCGACGCGTGGCCGTGATCGCGGGCTCACATCACGAGCGCCTCAACGGAACGGGCTATCCCAACCGCCTTCACGCCGAAGAAATTCCCCTTCAATCAAAGATGATGAGCGTGGCCGATATTTTCGACGCACTCACTGCGAGTGACCGACCTTACAAGCGCGCTGTGCCGCTTGAAAAAGCGCTCGATATCTTGGGATACGAAGTGAAAGACCAACACCTCGACCCAGATCTTGTGCGGATCTTCATTGAGGCCAAAGTGTGGACCGCGATCAAAATCGGCGTATGAGATCAGCTCAACACGCCGCGATCACCGCAACAAAAAAGCGTACACATTCACTTCAGCGCTTATTTTGAAGAGGGTGCAGTGGGCAATGTCGTTGCAGACACCGATGCCGCCCCCGACGAAGCGCCCGACGCAGCCAAAGGCTTTTTCTTGAGTTCAAAATTGGCTTGTCGAACCGCCGTCGCATCGGGGCCGGCAACGCGCAACTCACACTCGATCGTGTCGCCCTTGATGATGCCGATGAGTACACCCGTCATGGCTCCCGGCGCGAGCGCGTCATCGGGAACGAACGACGTTCGAAGCATTTTCCCGTCGATTTTGCCGCGGACCGAAGCGAGCCCGAGCGCACCGTAACTTTTGCCCGTCACGTCGCCCGACGCCGCGACAGTGATCGTGACCGTTCCCGAGCCCGTGTACGAGCGCCCGTCGTCCGCCTTACGCAGCGGATCGGGAACACCCACGGGCATACCGACGAGGCCTTTTTTCGCGTCGTAAGTGGACTCCCAAACGCCTGTCACATCGGAGGGCGCCGCCGCGCTCGCGCTCGCCGTGGGCGCGGGCTCATCCAACACGGAAGGTACACTCGAAGACGTGTCGGGGATCGGATCGGGATAAGGCTCGCGCGGCGGCTCATTATCACCGCACCCGACAAGGGCCACGACAGCAGCGTACACAACAATCTGATGACGAGAACACGGAACCATCGTTAGAGGGTGATAGCAGTCACGAGCGTTTTGCGAAGGGTCGTCTCAGGTCTTGTCGCGAGGCGTGGGACACCCTTGCCCGCTGCCAAGCGGAATTGCGAAAAGCGCAGCGCGTCAGGTTTCTCTCTAACGTGTTCTGTGGCTGATGCCGCCTCGACGAAAACGTGAGACCGGCGAGCCCGGTGGGTGGCGACGCAACAGTCACCCAGGGCCGCCAAACGCGGCTTGTTGGAATTTCCCCACTTCTTGCTCTAACGGCGCGAGCCGAGCAGGCGAAGGATGAAGAGGAAGATGTTGAGGAAGTCGAGGTAGAGCGTCAGGGCGCCGCCGACCGCGTCGCGATCTTCACTCTTGAGGATGCGCGACGTGTCGTAGAGCACGTAGCCACCGAAGAGGATGAGGCCCACGCTTGCGATCGCGAGGCTGAGCACCTGGCTGCCGAGGAAGATGTTCAGCAACGCGGCGCCGAAGATCACGAAAAAGCCCATGCTCAAAAAGCCGCCGATGTACGAAAAATCGCGCTTTGAAATCACCACGTAACCGGTGAGACCGCCGAACATAAGCGACGCGAGAATGAAGGCGTCGCGCACGGGGTTGGCGCTCACCGTGCTGCCGGTGCTCGCGGCGAGTTGGGCGATGAAAAGATTGGGCGCAAACACGAGGCCGAGAATCAACGCCATGCCAAAGAGGGCGAGGACGTTGACAACCTGCACGCGACGCAGCGCGGACGCGCCGAACACCACCCCGAACATGACAATGATCGAGATGATGGGCGACGTACCGAAGAAGTGAACGAGGGGAGGAATTGGAACGCCGTGGTACATCACCGCGGCCGAGGTGGCGCCGAAGTTGAGGGCGATTAACGCGCCGATGCCCGAAACCACCACGCTTGCGGCGAAGAGCGCGTACACCTTGCGAAGAAACGCGAGGCGTTCGGCTCCGGTTTCAATGGCTTGCGGTGCTGCGGCCGGCCCCCAGCCCCAACCTGCCTGGCCTTGGTTTTGCGGGTATTGGTTGGGTTGTTGGTAGTTTTGCTGACCCCAGGGCTGTTGCGGGTAGTTCATTCGCCGTCTCCTTGACGTAACGTGGGGAGATTAGTCTCGCGCTGTGCGATCGCAAGGCCCTCATTCGAGCGGAGCCGCGAAGCGCGTTCCCGGGCAACCCTGTTGTGTACGCAGCCAAGACGAAAACGAGAAACCGGCGCGCCGTATCGGACTACTCGATCGAGTCGGGCGTCATGCAGCAGCGAAAGCCCGTTGAATAATCGTGGTACGTAAAATCGTGCGCTTCCGTGGCGTACGAGCAGCCGTCACCGTTTTTGGTGGTGTCCATGTAGTAACCGCCGCGGAACGTGCCGTCGGAGTCGTCGATCCACTCGTGCAGATTGCCAACCATGTCGTGCACGCCGTAACCGTTGGTGCAGAACTCGCGCTCACCCGTGGGGAGAAGGCCGCCTTCAAGCTGATTGATGAGAGGGCTGTTCATCATGTCGCGCCACATATCGTCGCGCTTCACGCTGAGAAGTTGCGCGATCTCGGCAACGGGGTGCACGCTGCGAATATCGTCGTTGCAGGCGCCGGCTCGGCGGTCATTGCCGTACGGAAACGTTGTTTTAGCGGGACCGCGACACGCCGCTTCCCACTCGTCGGCGCGACACAGGCGCTTGCCTGAAGCGCGGCACGCCCGAGCGGCCTGTTCGCCGCTGATGTACGCCTGCGGCACGAGGCCGCGTTTGGATACGGCGCGAAACGCCGACTCTTGCCCATCGATCGACAGGAACGGCGACCAAGCGCGCTCACCGCCGGCGGCTCGCTCAACCAAGGTGCCTTCCCACCGGTCAACGCAAACTCGGTCGTCCACGAGCGCCATTTCAGCCGGGCAACGCGCTGTGTCGGCCGACGGCGCGTCAAGCAACGCGGCGGTCATCACGAACTCAGGCTTGGGCGCAGACGCCAAAAGCTCTTTGGCCTTGGAAGAGATGTCCGGGGGCTCGGCGTTCTCGGTGATCGACACCGGAAGCGGCATCACCGGTTGGCGAGCGGTGGACGGTTGGACCTGTGGCGCACAGCCGGCGATTAGCGCGGCAACTCCACAGGCGGCGACGGTCAAACGGCCCCGAGCCATGCGGGAGGGAGAATCGCCGACGAAGTGAGGCTCGGCAATCGCAAAAACTCTTACGCAGTCGCTTTGCCGGGAGCCTGCATTTTTCCACCCGAGTAGGTGAAAGTAAGCTTGAACTCTCGCTCGAAGATTTTGGCGCTTGAGGAGCGCAGCCCACAGATCCGCCGGGCACTTTTCCGTCGCCCAGGCCTTGAGCCAAACGCTTTTGCAAAGCCCGGATCCAGTCTTGTGAAGACGTCTGGGACACCCTTGCCCGCCGCCAAGCGGAAAAGCGAAGAGCGTGGCGCACCCGGCTTCTCTGCCGCGTGTCCTGTGGCGTACACAGCCGAGACGAAAACGTGAGACCGGCGAGACCGGTGGCCGGCAATGTCAAAGTCACCGACAGCCGCCAAACCTCGCAGAACAGCAGTCTTCTCTGGCTGTTCTTGCGTACACAGCCGAAACGAACGTGAGACCGGCGAAACCGCTTCTTTTAAGTCTGGGCCGAACCCAATTCCGAAGGAAGCTCTGGATCCGCGGCCCAATCGCTCCACGAACCTTCGTAAAGAAGCGCGTCTGTGCGACCGATCAGCGAGAGCGCGACGAGGTTGTGGCACGCCGTTACGCCGGATCCGCAGTAGCAAACCACCGTTTCGGCAGACATGACTCCGAGCGCTGCGTACTTCTCGGCGAGCGCGTCGCGGCTCTGAAACTCGCCTCCTGGAGCCACCAAGTTGTTCGCAAACGGCATGGATCGCGCACCCGGAATATGGCCGGGACGAGCGTCAATCGGCTCGCTTTTGCCTTCAAAACGTTCAGTCGCGCGCGCGTCGAGAATCACAACCCCCGCGGTGGATCGAAGCGCATTGACGCGTTGCTTGTCGATCACTTGGTGTACACGCGGAGCAAGCGCGAGTTTGGGAGCCGGCATCACGCATGGAGCGTTGGTCGAAAGCGCGCCGCCCTGCGCGGTCCACGCTTGAATGCCGCCGTTGAGGATCGCCGCGCTCGTCAATCCAAAGTGACGCAACATCCAATAAAAGCGCGCCGCAATCGCTCCGCCCGCGTCGTCGTACGCAATCACGTGCGTTGTGGCCGTGATGCCGAGTTGCGAAACAACATTCACAAACGCGGGTGCACTTGGAAGCGGATGACGCCCCGGTCCGCTGCCTTTGGGCGCCGAGAGTTGCGCGTCGAGATCCACGAACACCGCACCGGGAATGTGGCCCGCCGCGTATTCATCGGCGCCTCGTTTGCCCGCGAGATACCAACGCACATCGAGCACACGAACATCCGAATTGTGGATGTGTTGTGCGAGCCAAGCAGCGCTCACAAGCGGCGACGAAAGCGGAATGAAGGGGCCTGAAAACATGCGCGTCGAGATTAACCCGGATTCATAGGTTCTTCTCCCACGGATGTTCATGAGGCGATTGCGATGAAAGCCGGAAACCGAAGCGAGAAGGCTTCGTCATGCGGCGGCGCGCCGCGTTTATTTTTTGTCGCCCGACGGTTCGAGATCTTCGGCGAGGTAGCTCAAAATCACTTCATCGAGCGACTTTTCGCTAATGAGGTCTTCACCAAAAATCGACGACCCTTCCTGCGGGCGCACAGCCGAAAAAATGCTCGATGGTCGCGACGGTGCGTACCTGCCGCGTGATGAAGGAGGCACCGGCGGGCCCACTGCCGAATACGCACCGGGAGGCCCGGACGATCGCGTCACCACCGCGGCGGGCGGCGGCGGCAGATCTCGAATTTGCTGAAAGAGAGGCGTTTCCGCTTCGGCCGCGGCGCGTTCAAGAACGTCGAGTTCAATGGACGGGCCGTCGTCAACTGTCGCTTCCACAACCGAAGCGAGCGTGCTGCCCGCCGGCGGTGCATGCGGATCGGGAGTGCGATGAATGGCTGCCGGATCGATGTCCAAACGCGGTCGCGCCGACGGCATGCGTGTGGGAGTGACACGCCCGGGCGGCCCCGATTTTCTGCGTGGAGGAGCCTCTTGTTGTGGAGGACTGCTGTCGCGATCGACCAGGGCGGCCGGCGGCGGAGCGGGCACAACCACAGGTACAGCAGGCATTGTGGGCGCCGAGGTGAGCGGCGTTGCAACTCGAACCGACGGGGGCGCGCGAGGAGGTATCGCTCCGGGGAACGTCGGCGAAGGCGGCGTTGCAACTCGAACCGACTCGGCAGCCATCGGCGCCTTGGAGATCGGAAGCTCCTCAGGCGCGCGAGCGGCGCCGGGGTTTGAGGCCGCCTGCGACCCGATCGAAAGAGGCGCACGAGCCGCCGGCATTGTCGGCGTTGTTTGAATTTGTTGAGGCGTTGCAACTGCCGGCGGCGCCGCAGCGGCCGGCGGCGGCGCAACCTCGGTTTTTGAAGCCAGCGAAACTTCGGCACCAATTTTTGCGGCCGGGCCGGGCGCCGACGGCCTCGCGCCTTTTGCGGGCAGCTCT
The DNA here is from genome assembly GCA_016712345.1 of Polyangiaceae bacterium. Classification (GTDB taxonomy): domain Bacteria; phylum Myxococcota_A; class Polyangia; order Polyangiales; family Polyangiaceae; genus JADJRH01. Next base: position 2,343,859 of record JADJRH010000001.1, on the reverse strand, counting down.
TCGAGCAAGTGATCGAACTGACCGTCGCGCAACGCCATGAACATGGACTTGTGCTGGTCCTGCATCATTTGTCGCACGACCTCGGCCATGTTCGGAGCGTCGATAAACTCGGCGTACGAGGTCTTGATCGTTTTGAGAATGCGACCGCCGTCTGCGAACAGATGCGTAATGATGTGCGGGTGACGAACGCCTGAGTCTTCGGTTTGGATGTGAAACACACGCCCCTTGTGGCGGACGTTGTTGTTAAATCCAAGAAGAGGGGACGGCGCCTTCACGTTGCCCGATGCGAGGCTAACACAAGCTTTTCGCAGCGCGCTTGGTTGTTCTTTGAACTCAAACAACACCGCCGCGACAAATACAGCACCGGCGCTACTGGATGCAGCGCTCCACTTCGTCGGCGTTGTGCGCGCCCTGCGCACATTCAAGTTCGCTGCGAGTGACGTTGCCGGCGCACTTCACAAAGTGAGGCCCTGCGGCGCTTTTGGCGCGGTCCACTTCAGCGGCGCGCTTTTTTGCGTCGGGCTTGTCCGTGATCGCTTTGGCTTTGAGCTGCACGTAGCGCTCAATCAGCGCTTCGCACTCGGCGGGGGTGGCATGCGCCGACAGCCGCCTCCAAAGCGACGGGCCAAACGCGAGAGCCGCGCTGATCGCCATGATGGCCAACGCGCCCCACACATCGGCGCGCGTGGCGCCTACTCCAGACACTTATCGAACTCTTTGGGATTGGTTGACTGGGCAACACACCGAAGCGCGCTGTCGGTAATGCGCTTGCCGACACACTTTTTTCGAAGTTCGTCACCGCGCGCGGCCTCCACGGCCTTCGTTCTTTCGGCGATGATCTGCGGGTCGGTCACGCGTTGAGCGCGCAGCTCCAACTCGGCGCTCTTCGCGATGATTTGGTTGCACTCTTCAACCGTGGCCGGGTGGCCACATCCGGCCAACAACGCGAGCGCGCCCGCGACGGCAAAACACCATCCGGCGGTTTTTCGAAACGGACCGGGGCTTGTCCGAACCAACGTTTCGGGCATGGGCTCGCAGTTCTGGCGCTGTTCGAACGCGCGGGCAAGGGGTTCGCGCCGGAGGCTTGCCGAGAAGGTGCGCAATGCACCGCCCATTTCTGGACGCGCGTGCAGCGGACCGCTACCTTTGCTTTTGTGCGGAAGGGCAGTGCCAACGAGGCCGAAGAGCCCGCGCCCAAAACGGAGCGCCGTCGTTCGTCAACGCCCCGATCACAGGTTCGGGTGCTTGCGAAAGAAGGTCGCGGCCGTGTTCCAGCGTCGCGCCCGCACACAACGCTGTCGCCCGAAGAGATTCTTCAGCGGGCCATTTCGGCTTTGACACCTCGAGCGCGCGCACTTTGGGCGCGGCGCGGTTTGTCGGCTCGTCGCGCGCTCGATCGCACAACGCAGTCGTTGCTGCTTCGGCAGCTTTACCTCGCGTATTTCGAAGCGGAGCGTTTTGAAAGAGCAGCCGAAATTTCGGAGCAACTCGTGATTCTCGACGTGCTTCCCGATGTTGCGCAGCAAGATGCCGCTCGGGCAAAACAAGCGCTTGGTGACATGGACGGCGCCTTAAATCATCTGCGCCTCGCGGCGCGCGTGGCGCCGCCCAATCGACGGCCGTTTCATTTTTGGTCGCTCGGAAGCGTTTATTTCTTAGCGGGTCGCTACGACGAAGCCGTGGCGGCACTCACGCGCGCCGCTCGATGGGGCACCACCGACAAGCCTCTTTACCAAGGTCATCTCGCGCTTGCCGAGTGCGCCCGCGGAAAAACCGTCAACGACCTCGACGAGATCATCGCTCGACTTGCGGAAGCACCGTCGGGCGAAGGGTATGGCCGATTTGTTCTCGGGCACCTTCTTGTGTACGCACGCCGCTACGACGAAGCCCGAAAGCACCTCGACGCGTTCATTCGCAGAACCACTTCTTCGCGACCTGTATTGGCCATTGCGCTCCGCGCAGAACTCGAACACACCAAACAAACGCTCGCCAATCTGCCTCGAAGCACTTCGGCGGCGTAAACAGACTGCGCTGATTCGTGCGGCTTTTCGTTCTTTTTTGGAGGCGCGCCCGCGCGGCGACTTGGTCGATATGGATCGCTTTGAAAGTTACGATAAAATCGCCCGGTGAATTCGTCCCCGCGCGCAGCAAGCCGAGCAGAGTCGCAAAACAAAGCCCCCCACAGAGTTTCAACATTCTTCATGCTCGCGACGCTTGTCGCGTTTGCTTTTCTGCTTACCGGCTGTGAGGTCGACGCCGACAAGTTCGCAAAAGCGATGGACCAAAACCCGCTCTACGGAAGCCTCATCGCTTTCGGAGCGGGCCTCGGTACATGCCTCACGCCGTGTGTGTACCCAATGATCGCCATCACCGTAAGCGTGTTCGGCGCCAAACAAGCCAAGAGCCGCGGCCAAGCAATGTTGCTTTCCACGTCGTTCGTTCTCGGCATTGTCGCGCTCTTCACGCCCATGATGATGATCGCCGCGCTCACCGGAAAAGCGTTTGGCACCGCCCTCTCCAACCCGTGGGTTGTCGGCGGCATCTCCATCGTCTTCATCGCCACCGCCGCATCCATGTTCGGCGCGTTTGAAATGACCCTTCCCGAGTCGTGGATGCAGCGCCTTTCGGGCGTCGGCGGCGCGGGTTACGGCGGCGCATTTGCGCTTGGATTGGTGAGCGGTCTTGTCGCCGCGCCGTGCACCGGCCCCATCCTCACGGTCATCCTCACGTGGATCGGAACGTCGCGAAACATCCCGCTCGGTGCGGGCGTGGGCGTTGCGTACTCCATCGGATTGGGATTGCCGTTTTGGCTCGTTGGAACATTCGCCGTCGGCTTGCCAAAAGGCGGCAAGTGGATGGTGGGCGTCAAATCGTTCTTCGGCATTGTGATGCTGATCGTGGCGCTCTACTTCCTTCGAAATCCGCTTCCGATCCTGGCCAAACACATTCAACCCACAAACACGTTTGCAGCGGTGTTTGCGGCCCTCATCGTCGTCGGCGTGGGCATCGGCGCCGTGCATCTCGATTGGAGTGACGGCGGACTCGGCGTCAAAATCCGCAAGGGGGTGGGCATTGCCGCATCGGTTGTCGGCGGGTTTGGCCTCATCATCTGGATCAGTACGCCGCGCGCCCAGCTCGCCTGGCTTCACAGCGAGAGTGAAGCCCTCGCCAAACACAAACAAGAAAACCGCCCGCTCATTGTCGACTTCACCGCAACGTGGTGCGTCGCCTGCCAAGAAATGGCCAAAGACACCTTCGGCGATCCGCGCGTCATGGCCAAAGCCGGCAAGTTCGTGGCCGTAAAAATCGACGCCACCGATCAAGACGACCCGAGCGTTGAGCAAACGCAGGCCAAGTACAAAGTCGTGGGTTTGCCCACGGTTTTGCTCATCGACTCCAAAGGCAACGAACGAAAGCGTTTCACCGAGTTCGTGGGCCCCGAACGGTTTCTCACCGAGATCGAAGGGATCGAATGATGCAGCAACCGGCAATGGCCAACCCAGTTTGCGAGCAACGAAGTGCCGACAGGTGGCAGGTGTTTTCCGCCAGGTCTGACAATCGTGTCGCGAACGTGGCACGAAGCGCCCTCATCGCTTTCGTCGGCCTCGCAGCGCTCGCGGCGTTGCCCGCGTGTTCACCCCCGGCGCCCTCAGATCCGTCGGCCGTTCGAGCCGATTCTCCCGACGACACAGACGCCGATGCAGAACCGGCGGAAGCCCGCGCCGCGGCGCCCGCCAGCTACGACGCGCAGTTGATCTGGCTCGCATCCGAAGCCGACGCTGTCAGCCAGGCACAGGCAGAACGCCGCCCCGTGCTCATGCACTTCGATTCGCAATGGTGCGCCGATTGCAAGCGAATGAAGCTCGAAACGTTCGGCGATCCTCGCGTCAGGGAGTTGGCCGCGCGCTTCGTTGCCGTTCGCATCGATGCCACCGACGACGAAGATCCCGAGGTCAACGCCATCCTTCAAAAGTACACAGTGATCAACGTGCCCACGCTCATCTTGCTCGACTCAAAGGGTCACGAGCAGCGCCGCATCACGGAGCTGGTCGGCCCCGACACGTTTTTGCAAGAGATCAATCGCGTCCGCTGACACCGTGCTCTCCTGAGCCCGCCATGCAAAAACGCTTTTTCTCCGTGCTTGGTGCTTCACTCTTTATTTCGCTGCTTCCCGCGGCCTGCGGAAACAACCCCACAGAAAACACCGGCGACGTTGTGTTTGGCGTGCGCAGCAAACTCACGCCCGGCATCGCCATGGACGCGCTTCAGGTCATCGTCAAAAGCGGCGGCGAAGTTGTCGTGAACGAAAAATTCGAAGGCAGCAACATTGAGTTCCCGTCCGAATTTCGCGTCGAAAACGTCCCCGACGGTGACAAGGTAGAAGCCGAGATCGACGCTTTTTTTTCAGGCAACCCCGTGCTCTCGCGCCTCGCGTCCACCCAAGCGATCGGCGGTCGCGACATCCTTCTCGAACTTGAACTTGAAGCTTCATGTTTGCAGGCCCCCGGCAGCAGCGCACCCACCTGTGACGCCCCCGGAACGTGCATTCACGGAGTCTGCGCCAACAGCGCCGTCAACAGCCAAAACCTTCCCGACTACGACCCCAACTGGGCCGACCAAACCGTCGACATCTGCAAACCGCAGGGCGCCGGCGATCCGCTCGTGATCGTGGGTGAAGGCCAGGCCGACTACCTTCCCGTTGAAGACGGCCAAGTTGCCCAAGTTGAAGCCGGCCCCCAAGGCGGCCACCACATTTGGATCGCGTTGCGCGTCAAAAATCTCACCCAAGCCGGCAGCATCACGTCGCTCACCGGCCACTTCCCCGACCTCGGATACGACGTGGGCCCGTTCAACGTCATCTTCACGTTTGACCCGGACGAAGGCGATTACTGCAAGATCTACGGCCTTCGCTTTCAACTCGACGCCGAACACGCCATTGAAGAAATGCTCGGCAAAACATTCGAGATCACCGCAACCATCACCGACAAAGACGGCGACATCGGCATCGGCAAACGCTCTGTCAAACTCTCCGACTCCATCCTCGGCGGTTAGCCCCAAATCAAGCGCTAAGAACAATGGAGACGCTTATAAGCATCGGGAGAGTCTGAAAAACGCAGCGTTTCGAAGAAATCCAGCAGGCAGCGTTTGGCGGCTTCAGGTGATTGGAACATACCCATCACCGGTCTCGCCGGTCTCACGTTTTCGTCCCGGCCGCGACCGCCACAGAACTCCATGGAGAGAACCTGAAGCGCCGCGCTTCTCGCGATCCCGCTGGGCAACGGGCAAGGGTGTCCCGCGCCTTACGACAAGACCTGAAACGGTCCTTCGCAAAACGTCGTGGCTGTGATCGCTTGATGAAGGTCTAGCCCAAACCCCAGAGTTATTTACCGCGTAGCCGCCTCGCGTCCGCCGAAACGCACGGGCGCATTGTAACGCTTCTGCCGAGACCACCCGCCCGCAATCCAATCTCCGCCGAAAAGTTTCCCTACTTGCACGTGCCTGGTAGCTACGGGCCCATGGCGGCGACGTCCAGAGAAGGAACCTTTCGCCCCGCGCTCCGAGCGGGTCCGCGGTTTGACCCCACCGCGGCGCGGAGGCCCATTCTTGTTTTTGAAGATGTGTACAAATCGTATCGCCCCGATCAGCCCGTCCTGCGCGGCATGTCCCTCACGATCGAACGCGGCGAATTGGTCTTTATTACCGGCCCCAGCGGCTCCGGCAAAAGCACCCTCCTTCGCTTGATCCACCACACCGAAGTGGTCGACTCCGGGCGCATTCTTTTTTTGGGGCGCGACATCGGCCGCCTCACCGTGGACGCCGTTCCCGCGTTGAGGCGCAACATCGGCTTCGTTTTTCAAGACTTCAAACTCATCCCCAATTGGACCGTTTACGACAACGTCGCAATCGCGCTCGAAGTGCTCAACCTACCTTCGCGTCTCATTCGCACGCGCATCGGCGAAGCGCTTGAACGCGTTGGCCTCTCGGGTCGCGGCGGCGATCCGGCCGAAGTGCTCTCCGGCGGTGAACAACAGCGCGTCGCGATTGCCCGAGCGATCGTAGGCGAACCCGCATTGATCCTCGCCGACGAACCCACCGGCAATCTTGATCCGCAACTCGCGATCGACATCCTCGGCCTCTTCGAAGACATCCACGAAGCCGGCACCACCGTGCTCTTCGCAACCCACGATCGCACGCTCCTCGATGTGCGCCCCCGCCGCGTTGTGGTTCTCGACGACGGCCGCGCCGTGGATGTTCCGAGCGGCCTCACAACCGACGAAGACGACGACGCGCACGCCATTTCCGACGAGCGCCTCGCGGAGTGCGCATAGGTGCTCGCCATGATCTTCAAGATCCCCGCGCAACGAAAGGCACTTGGAAATGCGCGCTAGCTTCGATTCACCGGGAAAAAAGCTGCGCACCTGGAGAGCGGGCCGCAGCGACATGCGGCTTCACCTGCTCACTGTGTTTTCGCTCGCCGTTGCGTTCGTGTGCCTCGCCGCTTCGCTTCTTGTGGTCACCAACCTCGCGGCGCTTCGTGATCGGTGGTCGCGCGCCGGCCGCGCCACGGTGTACCTTCGCGACGGAACCACCGACGCCGAAGCAAACGAGGTGCTTCGAGCCCTTGAATCAACGCCTCTCGTAAAAAAGGTGCGCCTCGTCACCAGCCTCGAAGCGCGCCGCGAGGTGCTCGCCGACGAGTCGGACAAAGCCCTCGCAGCCCTTCCGCCGTCGGCATTTCCCGCTTCGCTTGAAGTTGGGTTCAACGACGAAGTGACTCACGACATGCTCGACACAACGGCGCTCAAGCTGCGCGCGTTGCCCTGCGTTGAGAGCGTCGAGACCTACCAAAAGTGGACCGAAAGACTCTCGTCGCTTCTCGGCGGAGGCGTCACCGCGAGCGCCTGTTTGGCCATCATCGTCCTCGCCGCCGTTGTGAGCGTGATCGGTTCAACGTTGCGCCTCCTTTTGCATCGACGCCGGCCCGAAGTTGAAGTTCTCAAGCTCGTCGGTGCCACCGATGCCTTCGTTCGCCGACCGTTCGTGGTTGAAGCAACAGCTCAAGGCGCGGGCGGCGCCGGCCTCGCGCTCGCCATGCTCGGTGTACTCTTTGCCATTGTGCGCGGCCGGTTTGACCAAGAACTCGTCACGCTTTTGGGCGTACCGCCCTCGTTTCTTCCGTGGCCGGTGATCGTTGGAATGATCGCTCTCGGCGCCGCCCTCGGCGCGGCCACAGCCATTGTTAGCCTCCGACGAATGGTGCTGGTGTGAGTACACACGCGGTCTTTCGGTCCATGTTTCGCGCGATGAAGCGCGCCGCCCTGCGCCGGCGGCTCGCTTCGTTTCCATTTGCAGCGCTCGTTTTTTTCGCCCTTGCGCGAACCGGCGAAGCCGAACCGCAGGGTACACAACAAGTCGCCGAAGCCGCATCGAGCGCCTCCGATTTCGAGCGCCTGCTGCAAAAACTCGAAGCCGAAGAAAAGGCCCTTCGAACAGAATTAAACAACGGCACCGCCGAGCTTTCGGTGGTGAAAACGCGCATCGTTCTTCGGGGCCGCGCATATTACAAATTGGTGCGCGCAGGCCTTCTTCCCGCGGGCGGCGGTTTTGACTCGCTCGTGGATCACGCAGCCAAAGTGGAACGCACCCGCCTTTCGCTTGAACGCGATCTCGCCCTCGAAAAGCGACTCACGGCGCGCTCGGTTGAAATCGGCGAACGGCTCACGCGCCTGCGGGCCGAACGCGAGCCCCTTGAGATCCAGCGCGAAGCAATGCTTCGTGCGCGCACCGCGCTTGCGCAGGCCGATGAACGACGCGCCGCTTTTGCCCGTGCGTTTGAAACGTCGGAGCGCCCCGATCACGTTGCGATCTACGGCGCGGATCTCGGCCCGACGGAAGTGGACGCCCGCGCCGGTTTTCGGTCGCTCAAAGGTCGCCTGCTCCTTCCGATCACGGGTCGCGCCGAAGTGCGCCGCGTCTCAAGAGGCGGTGACGTTCGAGGCGTCGAGCTTGCCGCGCCGATTGGGACCGCTGTTCGAAGCGTTGCCGCGGGTCGCGTGGCCTTCGCCGATTCATACGACGACTACGGGCTCACAGTGCTTCTCGACCACGGCGACCACTACTACACGCTCTATGCGAGCCTCGGCTCCGTCGACGTGAAGGTCGGCGAAACCATCGCCGCGGGCGCCCGTGTGGGTACCGTCGGCGGTGAAAGTGGCAAAGCCCCCGCCCTCGTTTTTGAGGTCCGAAAAAACGCCGACACGCTCGACGCCGCAACGTGGCTGGGCCTGTAAGAGCCAAATCGACGTTGTGTACACAATAGCGGGCGGCGCTGAGACGGTGCGCTTCGCATATTGACCCGGAACGCGGTTGCGTACACATCGATCACGCTCGCCGGAAATGTGTACCCAAATCTGATAGTGACGAGGGCGTTGAGTACACATCAGCAACGCCCGAAAAGGCCCGTCCTTTCAAGACTATTCCCCGTCGAGCCTCTCTGCGCCGTTCGCGATTCCTCGCCGCGCAACTCGGGCGTACTCTCGCTTTGAGGTCTTCGGTTTTCTTCCTTGGGGGGCAGCAACGGAGGTTCTATGCGCGGTGCTCTTTCCATCGTGAAAGTGACAACCTTGGGCGCAATCGCGGCACTTACGTGCATCGTCGGTTGTGACGGAGGTGAACTTTTTGTTCCCACTGGAGGCGCCGCCGGCTCGGCGGGCAACGGCGGAACAACGTCGCAGGGAGGCGGCGGCACAGCCGGCCAAGGGGCCACAACCTCTCAGGGCGGCGGCGGAACCACATCGCAGGGCGGCAGCGGCGGAACAGCCGGAACCGCGGGAACCGGCGGAAGTCCCGGCATTTGTGAAGTGGACACCGACTGCGACGCGCTCTTCGGACCCGCGGCGTGCGGAACCTGGGCGTGTACACAAGGTCAATGCGGAGCCAACAGCGCCGGGTGCACCGACGACGACCACGACGGTTATGGCGTTGGCCCCAATTGCCAATGCGCAGGCCTTGATTGCGACGACGGCACCCCACTCGTCACCTCGACCGACTCAAAACCTTGTTATTCGGGCGACCCAACAACCATCAACGTGGGCAGTTGTCACGAGGGCACAACCACATGTCTCAATGGCATTTGGAGCCCCTGCGGCGGCGAAGTCATTCCCAGCGGTGAAGCGTGCAATAACCAAGACGATAATTGCGACGGCACCGCGGATAACAATCTGGGGAGTTTCACGTGTGGGCTCGGTGCGTGCCAAAAGACTGTCATGGCATGCGCCAATGGAACCACAACACAATGTATTCCAAACGCTCCCGCCGCCAACATCGACGGACCTGCGTGCAATGGAGTGGACGACGATTGTGACGGCGCCATTGACGAGGATTGCAAGAGCTGTGTTGCGGTAAGCCTCAATGCGGTGGGCGTCAGCCCCGATGGAACATTTTTAAATCCATTCCCCACCATCCAGGCAGCTATTGATTGGGCTGTGGCGCACCCCGCGGGCCCGCAAACAGTGTGTGTTGCCGCTGGCGGAACGTGCGGCCAAACTGGCATTTATAAATCCGCAACGGGCGCCACAATCACCATGTCTAACGGTGTTTCGGTGCTCGGCAACTATGAATCTACAACGTGGAACCGGTGCAATAACTCCACAACGGTTATTCAGCCCCAAACCGCAGAAGGTGTCACCTTCCCTGCAACGGTTCAAAAAACGACCGTTCTCGACGGTTTTAAGATTGATCGCTTTAATTCTGGGCCCAACGGTGGAACGGCCGGCATTACGGTTAACGGCGCCGTCAATGTCATTATCTCCAACGTCGGTGTTCCAGAATTGGGGGCGGTAAACACCCTCAATTCTTATGGCGTCAATATGATCAACGGCGCCGACGCGATTATTACCAAGAGCCGAATCGACGCCGGACTGGGCTCCTCCGAATCTATCGGTGTCCGCGTTATTGGCTCTCACGTGGCCATTCAAAACAATTGTCTCAGCCTCGACGGGTTTGGCAGATGTGACGACTTCTGCGGCAATAACCCATCCATTCGCGGCCGCACAATTCAAGGCCCCGGCGCAACGTACGCTGTTTTATTGCAGGACTCGCCCAAGTCCACCGTTGAAACAAGCGCTCTCTGCGCAACCGACGCCGACGCGGGCGCTGCCATCCGCGTTGCTGGAGACGGCAATGGCATTCTCGTCCGCGGGAATTTCATTAATGCCTTCGGCGGACTCAATGACTCGCATGGCATCTGGATGGAAGACTGCGCCGATGCTGCGCCTTGGATTGTCGACAATTACCGCATTGCGACAACCGGTGATAACCAAATGAGCCGGGTCGATGCCATTCGCGCGGTTGGCTCCTGCCACCCCGTTGTGGATAGCAACGTGCAAATCACGGGCGGCGGTGAAGGCAATGCGGCCAATCCAACAGGCGTTTATTGCGGCGCGAACGCGCAGGGAACAGCATCCAAGTGTGTTGTTCTCGGCAACCGTCGAATTGAAGGGTCCGTGAACGGATTCCCCAATATCGCAACCGGCGTTCGCTGCGACGACGGCGGGTGCAACCGCATTGAAAAGAACGTGATCACCGGCCGAGGAGGCCTTGTTGCATACGGCCTGTGGTTAGGCTCCACGGGCACATTCGTAAACAGCAATGAAATTCGAGGCGGCTGCGCAGGCGTTGCCACAGGTGTACGCACCGATGATGCGTACGCTCGGCTGCAAAATAACTCCATTTTCGGCTATACAGATAAAGACTGCGGTGTCGGCGGGAGCAACGGCAACCCCACCGAAAGCGTTGGTCTGCGCGTCTCCATCAAGCCCGGCGCGCACGAGCCGGATGTTCATTCAAACAACATCGACGGCGCCGGGACAACGCTAGTCAACAGTTGCATGAGTCGGGCCGTATTCATGGGCCTTGTCGCTGGCTCCGGTGCTGCAAAACAGGGTATTTTCCGCAATAACATTCTGCGCGGTGGCATTTGCCCTGCATCGCGAGTTGGCTTCTTTGAGTCCGATCCGGGGTCCGACCCGCGCATTGTGCAAAACAACAACTTTGATCCCATCGGAGCGCCCATGTCGCTCTACTTCGATGAAAACGCGACGTCGCTCACCACCGCCGCCGCGATTGACGCTTTGATGGACATCACTGTTGCGGCAAGCCTCTCGGCCGATCCGCTTTTCGCAAACTATCCAACCGACATTCACCTTCTCACCGGCTCGCCGTGCGTTGGTGCCGGTACCGCAACAGGTGTACCCATGACCGATTTTGAAGGTACACCGCGCAGCACAACCACTCCCGACATCGGCGCCGACGAACAATAATTTTTTCAGAACCCCTTCTGCGAGCCGTCCGGCAAGCTCGCTTCTTCGCGTGGCGGCGGGCCTCGAATACGCGCCATTTTCAAGCGCAATCTCGTCACGCTTTCGTCTCCATTTCTTTCGGCGAAGGACGCGCAATGTCCGAGCGAGCGAGCGCACACATGAAGGCGCTTGCACCCATCGCTCGCATTCCCTACCGTCCCCGAGCTTCACCCGAGAACTCGCCCTATGACGAACAAACGCACCCCAATGCTGCTCGTTCTCGAAGATGGCACCACCATGCACGGGACCGCTTTTGGAAAGCCTGCGCCCGTATTTGGTGAGGTGGTCTTCAACACCGGCATGACCGGCTATATCGAAACACTCACCGACCCTTCGTACCGCGGTCAAATCTTGGTTTCGACCTACCCGCTCGTTGGAAACTACGGCGTTCCGGCGGCTCGAAAGCCCGGTTCAATGGACCGACCTTACGAGTCCGATCACATCCAGGTGCAGGGCCTCGTGGTGCAAACCTACGTGGATCACCACAGCCATCACGAAGCCGATCGATCGCTGTCGCAATGGCTCGCCGATGAAAACGTTCCGGGGATCACAGGCATTGATACGCGCTCGCTCACGCGTCGTCTGCGCGAGCGCGGCACCATGCTCGGGTGGCTCTTCCCCGAAGAAATGGGGCTCGAAGAGGCAAAACGCACCGCCAAAAAAGTCGACATGAAAGACGAAGTGTTTCGCGGTGCGTGCCCCAATGAACCTGTTCACTACAAGGCCGGCGACCTCAAAATTCTCGTCGTCGACGCCGGCGTAAAAGACAACATTGTGCGCTCTCTTCTGGAGCGCGGAGCATCGGTCACGCGCGCTCCGTATCACGCTCGCCTGGCAGAATTGGCTCTCGGCGCCGATGGAATTTTAATCGGCAACGGCCCCGGTGATCCCAAAGATCTCAAGCCTCTCATCGAGCAGGTGCGCATGTTGCTCGGGAGCTATCGCAAACCGATTTTCGGCGTGTGCCTCGGTAACCAAATCCTCGCGCTCGCGGCCGGCGGTGACACGTACAAACTCCCGTACGGCCATCGCGGCGTAAACCAGCCGGTCCAAGATCTGCTCACGCGGCGCTGTTATGTGACCAGCCAAAATCACGGCTACGCGGTGAAAGACGACGCGCTGCCGCCCGATTGGGAGCCGTGGTTTGTGAACATCAACGACGGCACGAATGAAGGCATTCGTTCGCGTCTCAAGCCTTTCTTCAGCGTGCAATTTCACCCTGAAGCATCACCGGGTCCGCGCGATGCGGCCTACTTGTTCGATGACTATCTGCGCGCCGTCGGCGCCACTGCCCGCCACTGAAACGAGGAGCGAGAAATGTTCGGAGCCTATCTCCCCAAAAAGCCCAAGCGAACGCTCGTTCTCGGATCCGGAGCGCTTCAAATCGGCCAGGCCGGCGAGTTCGACTACTCGGGTTCGCAGTGCATTAAAGCCCTGCGCGAAGAGGGCATTCAAACGGTCCTCATCAATCCCAACATCGCCACAATTCAAACGTCTGTGGGCCTCGCAGACAAAATCCACCTCACCGCTGTCACTCCCGACTTTGTCGAAAAGATCCTCGTCAAAGAAGAGGTCGACTCCATTGCCCTTTCGTTCGGCGGTCAAACCGCACTCAACTGCGGCCTCGCACTCGAAGACGCGGGCATCTTCGACAAATACGGCGTTCGCGTGTTGGGTACACCCGTGCGCGCCATTCGCGACACCGAAGACCGCGAACTGTTCATTAAACGACTCGATGAAATCGGCGTAAAAACGGCTCGCAGCCGCGCGTGCAACACGCTTGAAGAAGCGCGCGCCGCAGCTCGTGAAATCGGCTTTCCGCTCATGCTCCGCGGCGGGTACGCGCTCGGCGGCAAAGGAAGCGGCATCGTCGAGAGCGAAGCTCAGTTTGAATCCGCACTCAAACGCGCTTTCGACGGCGGCATTCCGCAGGTGCTTGTGGAAGAGAGCCTCCGCGGTTGGAAAGAAATTGAATACGAAGTTGTGCGCGACGGCCGCGACAACTGCATCACCGTTTGCAACATGGAAAACTTCGACCCGATGGGCATCCACACGGGTGAATCCATCGTGGTCGCTCCGTCGCAAACGCTCGACGACGACGAATACCAAATGCTCCGCTCCATCGCGATCAAGACGGTGCGGCACATCGGCATCGTCGGCGAGTGCAACATTCAATATGCGCTCGACCCGAAGAGCCGTGACTACCGCGTGATCGAGATCAACGCGCGCCTTTCACGTTCATCGGCGCTCGCCAGCAAAGCCACCGGATACCCGCTCGCCTACGTCGCCGCCAAAATCGCCGTTGGGTACACATTGCCTGAAATTGCAAACGCCATCACCCGGCGCACAACGGCCTTTTTTGAGCCCGCGCTTGACTACCTTGTTTGCAAAGTTCCCCGCTGGGATCTGGGCAAATTCCGCGGTGCGTCCATGCGCATCGGCTCAGAAATGAAGAGCGTCGGTGAAGTGATGGCCATCGGTCGCACCTTCCCCGAAGTGATCCAAAAAGCGCTGCGCATGCTCGACATCGGCGTGAAAGGGCTCGACCCCGATCACTTCAAGTTTGAGGACATTCGCGATGAACTTAAAAACGCCACAGATCGCCGTATTTTTGCGATTGCCCAAGCGCTCCGTGACGGCATGAGCGTTGAAGAGGTGCACGACCTCACCAAGATCGATCCGTGGTTTTTGAGTTCCATTGTGCCGATCGTAAAAATGCACGAAGGCCTCAAAAAGAGCAGCATGCCAATCGCCCGAGACACGTTGGTAGAGGCCAAACAACTCGGCTTCTCCGACCGCATGATCGGCAAGCTCACAAACGCTCCCCGCGGCTCGGTGCGTACACTTCGCCATGAGCAAAAAGTCGTTCCACACGTTGCGCAGATCGACACGCTCGCGGCCGAATTTCCGGCCGAAACCAACTACCTTTATTCGACCTATCACGCGTCGTTGGACGACGTTGCCCCCTCGTGGCGCAAAAAAATCCTCGTCCTCGGGTCGGGCGCGTACCGCATTGGATCCAGCGTTGAGTTTGACTGGTGCTGCGTCAACGCGATCCAGGCTGCATCCGAGCTTGGATACGAAACCATCATGCTCAACTACAACCCTGAAACCGTCAGCACCGATTACGACATGTGCGACAAGCTGTATTTCGATGAAATCAGCTTTGAAACGGTAATGGACATCTACGAGCGCGAGCAACCTCACGGCATCGTTGTGAGCATGGGCGGGCAGGTGCCCAACAACCTCGCGCTCAAGTTGCACCAAGCAGGTGTACGCATTCTCGGCACGAGCGGTGAGAGCATCGACAAGGCCGAAGATCGCAAAAAATTCTCCAACCTCCTCGACGATCTCGGCATCAATCAACCGCGGTGGACCCATCTCACCGACGTTTCCGATGCCGACCGCATTGTGCAACACCTCGGCGGATTCCCCGTTCTTGTGCGCCCGAGCTACGTGCTTTCCGGCGCGGCAATGAGCGTTGCACACGAGCCGCACGAGTTCATGCGCATCCTCGATCGAGCGCGCGGCGTCTCGCCCGTGCATCCCGTTGTTGTCTCCAAGTTTGAGGTCAACGCGCGTGAAATTGAAATCGACGCCGTCGCCGACAACGGTGAACTCGTCCTCTACGCGATCAGTGAACACATCGAAGACGCGGGTGTACACTCGGGTGACGCAACCCTGGTTTTGCCGCCTCAAACGCTTTACGTGTCCACCATCAACAGGGTGAAAAAGATCGGCGCGGCACTCGCCAAAGCGCTCAACATCACCGGCCCGTTCAACGTGCAGTTCCTCGCCAAAATGGGTGAAGTAAAGGTCATTGAGTGCAACCTGCGCGCGTCGCGAAGCTTCCCCTTCGTGTCCAAGGTGACCGGCACCAACTATGTCGCAGAAGCCATGCGACGCATGTTGGGTGTACGCAGGCCTGTGCAAAATCGCAGCCTCGATCTTGACTATGTCGGCGTGAAAGCGCCGATGTTTTCGTTCTCGCGCCTCATCGGGGCCGACCCAATGCTCGGCGTTGAAATGGCTTCCACCGGTGAAGTGGGGTGCTTCGGTGAAGATCAACACGAGGCCCTCCTCCACGCGCTCGTCTCAACAGGGTTCCGCTTTCCCAAGCGCGGCGTGCTTGTGTCCACCGGCCCCAAGAAAGAAAAATATTGGTTCGCCGATGAAGTGCGGGTCATCGCCGACGAGCTGATGCTCCCCATTTACGCAACGCCCGGCACCGCCGATGCGCTGCATGAGCTTGGCATCCCGTGTACACGTCTCGAAAAGACTGAAGGTGCCGACAACGCCGTAAAAGCTATTGAAGAAGGCAAAGTCGATCTCGTGATCAATATCCCTGTGGGATACGACGATCAGGGTCGACCCGATGGGTACATGATCCGTCGTCGCGCTGTGGACGCCGGCATTCCCCTTCTCACAGACCTTCAATTGGCTCGCGCCGTCATTGAGGCACTCCGCCATAGGAAGCGGAGTGACCTCAAGACAGTTGCTTATGACGAGTTTCTAAGCCGCGAAACCAAGTAAATCAGGCGCGGGGGCGGCGTCGCCTTGATGCCGCCAACCCGAATGCAGCCAGTGCAAGAAGCGCCGCACCGGTCGGTGTTTCAGAGCCGGGAACGGAACAACCGCAGCCCGACACCGACACATCGTCGCCGTTTCCAGAGCCGCCGCTGCCACCGGCATTGCCGCCGCCTGAACCACCCACACCCGCGCCGCCGGATCCACCAGTGCCCGACATACCCTGTGAAGCCGTCATTGAAAGGTCGGTGTACGCACCGTCCACCTCACCCACGCTGCCCACCATCACATAAACGTCGGATGTACCGGGCGGCACATCCACAGTCATTGTGTAGTTAGAACCGCCCTTCACGCCGTCGAGCGCCAATACATCGGGATTTGTATTGGTCGGCTTATACGTAAACGTAATGGGGTCTTTGCCAAATCGAACAAGGAACTTGGGCACAAACGGGTCACCGCCCATACCAAAACCGCCGCCGCCGATATTGACCTGCTTGATTGTCACATCGAGTTTGGCCGTGTTTTCAGGCAAAACGTAATGCACCTGAACAACTCCGGGCGTCCACTTGCCCGTTTGATTTTTGGCACCCGTTGTTTGCGTGCCCGGAGCAAACCACAACTCTTGAAGGTCTTTCGGACCTGTCAACGTGCCGCCTGTGTACTCCAAAATGCGCGTGCATTGCGGCAAAATACCGCGTTTGGTGAATGCTTCTGTGAGCGCCGTTGCGGCCGACTCATTCACAATCACTTTGGCCTGTTCAATAATCAAATTGGCCAGGGCGTCGTACGACAAATCGCCTGAATTGGCTGCGTTCATTGCAGCAAACACCGCTTCATCAAGCTTGCTTTGAAGGTCGGGCGCCAATGTCACGCGCACATCCCACAATGCACCCGAGAACAACGTCGCATCTTGGTGAACTTCACCGCCAATCGCCGTTGGACAAGAATCGGGATTTGTCAGCGACCGAATCGCCGTGGATCCCGGGAAAAAGTCCTGCGATGCGTACTCACCAACATCGCCGTCACCCGTCAGCGCCGACGAGAAATAATCAGCCAACCCTTCATTCATACCGCCCGGTGAGTACACAACGCCGTACTCATCCAAGTGGGGCTGACCCACCAAGTTAATAGTGGCATTCACCACCGCGTGAACGAACTCGTGATAAACAACATCCCCGTCATACGAATAATCGTTCACCGGGCCCTGGCCAAACCACATAGCCGCCCCGTTTAGGCCAAACACCGTTGCAAAAAGCGGGTTTGCCGGCGCAAAAAAGGCATTCTGAAAAGGTGCAAGCGGGAGATCGGGGTCTTTAATCTTATTGAGATCAAACGTGTCAAAGCCCTGCGGAATACGCAGATTCGACACCGTGGGAATGGCAGCACCGTTATTCACATTCAGCGCGGGATCCCAGCCGCGGAACAATTCATACGCCCGGTTGGCGTGATGAAACATGCTCACTTCAGAAAAGGCATCTTCGGGATCGTTATTGGCAGCCACTGGGATTAAATAATCCCCATTGGCATCGGCCACCGCTGTTTGCAGAAGGTCACACGTGTGAACATCCACCGCGAAGCCCATAAAGTTTACCGACTTCACAGTCTTTTGATCAATGCAGTTGAGCGACTGCACAAGATCGTTTTCAAGAACCGTTTTCCCTGCGCCGACGGGCAGCGTCACGTCTGTTGTTGTGGGTGACTTTACCGGGTTTGAAGGGAATACTTTTGATTGATTCAACTCCAATACAGAGTTGTACACTACAATGATCTCCGACGTTTTCGCGTCGACAACCGTCACCGGTTGATAAGGCACGCCGGTAATCATTTCACCCGACATTGCCCAGGCCAAACGCACTCCGTCCGCCGTTGGCCAAAGCACCAAAAATGCCTGTCCGTCGGCCACGGGAACACCTGTTCGACCCTCGGCAATGGCCATTGCCAAGTCTTTTGAAAGGTCCGGCGTTACATCACTCGGAAGATCGGTTTCCAGATGCGAAGAAACGAGGTGAGCCACACCACCTCGGAAACTCACCGCCGCACCCCGACTGACAACCACCAATCCTTGATGCGTTTGGCGCAACTTCACAATGCGCTGTCCCGAGGACAAATTGACCACTTTCCCTTGATCGAAAGTTAAACTCCCACTTTCAATCACCTGCTCGTCGAGAACGGTGCGGGCCGCTTGCAAAAGGGCCGAATCCGCCGTGTTCGCTGAAACACCCGGCACCGAAAATGAGCCACTTTTTGCGCTGAAACCGGGCGACGCAGAAGCGCCCACAGCCAGCGAAAGAAGAACAGCCGATGTGGAAAGCGATAGCAACTTAGACAAGCGACGCATTTGCGCAGGCTCCTTGGGCCCCCGGCCCGTTTCTCAACGACGCGACCTTATGCACGCGAAAGATTTATATGCAATGATCATTCACGAAAAATCCCTTAAAAACAGGCTCATTTGAAAAATTCGTCATGGGTGGATGTCGCGAATTACGGCAATATCCACTCTCGTAAGAGCCGCCGGTGATTGAAAACTGCCTGCTTCCAATAGGGTATTTGCAAGTGCCTTGTCGGCCGCCGAAGCCAGCCGTTCCACACTTTGCAATTCTTCACTTTGCAATGGCAGAAAGTGCCCGGCACACCAAACATCGCCGCTGCCAAGAACCAACTCCTCATAAACGGCGTGGCCGAAAATCAGCGCCACAGCGCTCCTATTCTCAAAAAAAGCCCGAGCATCGGCGCTTCGGCGTTGGGCAAGCGCGGCGTGTACAGAGTCGATTAAACCCGATGTGGAGGCAATGAGTACACCTCCCTCATCGAGCAATGCGAGCGCATCCTGCTCGCGTGTTCTTGCGTTTGGCAGCGCCGAAACACGCTCACCGATGCGCGCCGCCTGAGCCTTATGTTGCCTGCGATGAAGTTCTTTTTTCGCGCGCGGGAACGAGGCCCAAACAAGCATGTTCAAATAGTCGTGCCAGTTTTCCGGGCGCGTGGGTACCCAACCCTCTTCAATAATTCGCCCATCGTAAAGGTCGCTTGGACCAAACAACCCTCGTCGCTTCCGGCGCTTTTTTTTGGGCTGCTCGCGAAACACAACATGCGCATTGGGGCCGGCCCTCCGTGTGTACTCATCAATCGGAGGCCACCCGTTAAACGTTAAAAACGCCGAAGCCGCGCGCGCAATTGGCCAGAACAAAACATTGTGCTCAAAAAAACGCGCATCAAAAGGAGCGTTCGGCACCGCTCAACATCCAACAAAAAGCGCCACTACGAGCGTCTCAAAAGGCTCTTCACCATTTCTTCGAGAGCCTGCAATCGCACAGGCTTTACAAGGTAATGCCGTGCGCCCGCTCCAATGCCGGCCGCCACATCGGCAGCGCCGCCTTTTGCTGTAAGAAAAATAATGGGCACGCGGCGAGAAGGATCGCGACGCCGAAGTTCTCGAACCATGGTGATCCCATCCAGCCGCGGCATCATCACATCTGTGATGATCAAATCGGGCCGACCTGAAGTGGCAAGCTCCAAGCCCTCCACGCCGTCGGCCGCAGCGAGAACGTCGTAACCGCGTCGCAACGTGATCGCGAGAAGACGGCGCGTCGGCTCGTCGTCCTCGACAATGAGTACACGTCGCCGCTCCACGCCCGACGCTGGAAACGAGCCGCTCGACGTGCGATTGCCGCCGCCGGGCGTGCCCGACCCCGCTCCAGAAGCGCTCATGCCATTGTTCTTGTTTTCGGTTCCCACGCGCGGCTCGGTAACCATGCGAAGAACTCTACAGCATCACCTATTGTCTTTTGATCCCCAAAGTTTAAAAAGCAACATGCGGGCAGGCTCAACATTACTTCACACAGAATCACTCGCGCCTACCCGTGTGAGAGCTAGGCTCCGCGGTCATGAAGCGACCGGCAACCGTCTCCGTTCGCAGGGGATCCATTCGCGACGTTGAGTTTCTTGTTCGCCTCGCAAAAACCGCGTTTGGTGCGTATTCCAACGCGCCTGAAAGAAGCATCCTCAGCATGCTTCAACATTCGGGGTCGCGCGCTCTCGTGGCCGAAGTCGAGGGCAACCCGGTTGGGTATGCCATTGTCTCGTTTCGTGAACTCGGGCGCCCGTACGGTCCGTGGTCCAATCCCACTCTCGCAAGCCTCGACGCCATTGCCGTCATGCCTTCCGCACAACGAATGGGAATTGGAAAAGCGCTTCTTTCATCGGTTGAAAGCCTCGCGCGCACCGAACGCGCGGTGAGCATTCATCTGCGAACCGCGGTGAGCAACCACCGCGCACAAAGCGCCTTCAAAAGCGCGGGCTACCAGCCGGTTTTTACCATTCCAACTCAGTATAAAAATTCTCAAGACGCTTTCGCGATGATGAAAGTGCTTGATCTATAGCGGTCTGAAGAAACTCATGAGCACCGAACAAACCAAACCTTACTCATCTCTTCCCGTTCTCACCCAACTTCCAAACGCACGGGTGTTTCGCGATGAGAGGCTCAAAGCGCTTGATGCGCTCGCGAGTGTACGCGACGAAATAGGCAAGATCGAAGGGCTCGCCGGACAAGTGGTGTTTGTCACTTCGCCCGAAGCCGTTCACGAAGTGCTCGTTTCTCAGGCGCGATGTTTTGAAAAATCGCCCGTACTTCGAATGGCGCTCCACCCCCTCGCCGGTGAAGGCCTTTTTACAAGTGAAGGCGCTCTCTGGAAGCGACAACGCAAACTCATGTCGCCCATTTTTCAGCCCAACCAAATCAAACAATTTGCCTCTCAAATGGCCGATTGCGCGCAGCGCGCCGCCGACACTTGGTCGCACAATCAAATGCTCGACATTGCGCACGAGACAACGCGCATTGCCATGGCTGTGGCCGGAAAAACCCTGTTCGACATCGACACATTCAGTGAATCCGATGAACTGGAGCACGCCCTCACCGTTGCGCTCACGTGGTCCGGTGCGCAGGCGGCGGCTCTACCGCTGCTCCTTCAAGCGCGTTTGCGCACGCGATTGCTCCTCGCCGCAGATCACGTTCCGGCCTTTTTCGCAGACAAACTCCACGAAGCGGCGCAGGCCATGATCAAGCCGCTCATGATCCCCGGCGAGTCCACCCGTGAAGTGAAACGCGCACTCGAAGTGTTGGATCGCCGCGTAGAACGAATGATCGAAGAACGTCGCCGCGGATCGGGATCGCAAAACGATCTTCTGAGTCGACTGCTTTCGGCACGCGACGAAGACGACGGCGGCACAATGACAGACAAACAAGTGCGCGACGAAGTGCTCACGTTGTTTGTTGCCGGCCACGAAACAACGGCCACCGGCCTTGCGTGGGCCATCATGGAAATGTGCAAAAACCCTGATGTGTACACAAAGGCAAAAGAAGAAGCGCTCGCCCTCGGCGGCCCAATCACCTACGACGATTTGCCGCGCCTCACGTACAACCTCCGCGTTTTCAAAGAGTCCCTTCGCCTATATCCGCCGGTATTTATGTTCGGCAGACAGGCCGTTGCCGATGTTGCCATCAGCGGATACACGCTCCCCAAAGGCACCATCGTCATGCTCTGTCCGTACGCGATCCAAAGGCATCCCGACTTTTATCCCGACCCTGAACGTTTCGATCCAGATCGCTTTTTGCCCGAGCTTGAAGCGGCGCGTCCCCGTGGTGCGTACTTTCCGTTCAGCCTCGGCCCGCGCACCTGCATTGGAAATCACTTTGCGCTCATGGAAGGGCCGATTGTGCTCGCCACACTGCTTCGTCACGCCGATTTTGAACTCGTCAATCCGCGCGGAACCGAGCCCGATCCAGGCGCAACCCTGCGCCCCAAAGGCGGAATTTTCGCCCGCGCCAAACTGCGAAACTAACCTGCCGCTTTCTTGACTCGGCGCGCAAATCAAGCCAAACCCCAATCGTGGTTCGAACCATTGCCATGCTCGTTGCGGCGATCACCATGTCGCGGCCTACCATCGTGAAAGATGAGGCAACGCGATATGCCAAGATCTTAAACGAGATCGGCAGCAAATATGATTTCGACCCGCTTTATGCCGTTGCAATGATTCATTACGAATCACATTGGCTCCCAAGCGCCGCTTCCGACGACGGTGAAGACTTCGGCCTTGGCCAAGTGCGAGCGCGTTTTGTAGGTGCCTGCCGCACGGATGAAGATCCCATCAATGCTCCGAGCGACGCATGCAAAGCGGTAAAACAGCAGCTTCTGCAGGGTGAAACAAATCTTCGCCAAGTAGGAGTTGTCATTGGCGCCAATAAAAAAATGTGCGCTGAAAAGCGGGGCAAAAACAAACCTGAATATTGGATTGCCGGCTATCAGGGCCTCAGCCAACCTGAACGAAACAAATATTGTGTTCCCGGCCCCACCACAACCCGTGTTCTAGACTACCACAAAGACTTGCTCGCGGCGCTTGTACCTTCAGCAAAGCCCACAAAACAAGGCACAACGCAGGCCAAAGGCACAGTCGCAAAAACATCCACACCCGGCAAAGCTGCGGCCGCAGGCACAACATCGCCGCCGGCCAAAACGGCAGCCAAAACAACGGCAGCCAAGACCTCCAAAACAGCCCCCAAAGCGGCTCCCGCCAAAACAGACAATCACGCCAAACCCAAACAGGCACAGAGCCAAAAAACGCCTACCCGTGGTCGAAAGTAGCGTTGTTTCTGTAGCTCCCAAGATTGATCCTCGGCCGGCGTGGATGGATCATGAGGTCGATATCGATCTGAACTTGGAGCCCATTCTTCATCAATATCGAACATTGGGTTACGCGCGCGTTGGGCGCATTCTCAATGAGAGCGATTTGGCTGCGCTGCGGGATAGAGCCAATCAAATCATGCTCGGTAAAATTTCTTATCCGGGCCTTTTTTTTCAAGCGGATACAGAAACAGGCAGGTACGAAGACCTGACCTATAAAAAAGGGTACGTCGGGCCCGGCCTCAACTACCGAAAAATTGAAAAGCTCGAAAAAGACCCACTCTATTGCGCACTCATCAATCACCCCGTGTTTGAGCGCATTGCGCGCGCGTGGATTGCCGGCGATATCGTTATTTATCGATCGGTCTTGTTTAATAAACCCGCTCACGGCGGCACAGTGCTTCCATGGCATCAAGACGGCGGGAGTTATTGGGGCCTCAATCAAAACCCCACACTCCAGATATGGACTGCCATTGACGACGCCGATGTTGAATCGGGCTGTTTAGAGGTCATTCCCGGCAGCCACATAAACGGGCTCGCCACACCCCTAGGCGGCGTCATCCCCGACCACGTCTTAAAAACACGCAACATTGAAGCCGAAAAAGTTCTCGTTCCTGCAAAAGCCGGTGACGTGATCTTGGTACACAATCACCTATGGCATGGCTCCGGCCTCAACCACACAAACAAACCTCGCCGCGGACTGACCACCTGTTACATGAGCGCCGACACCCGCTGCCAGCGCACCAAACGCGCCCCCCGCACGTTTTTCCCTGTTTTCAGGTAAGCCGGACACGCATAACCCCCTCGTCCACATTCCCAGAGGACACAGAGGAACACGGAGTTTTTTTTGTTTCTTTGGCTGCTATGGGTACACATCATCCGCGATCCCAAACCTGACAAGTTTTTTGTCTAGCTGATGCAAGCCTATTGCAGCCCAAATACAAAAAACTCCGTGGATCTCAGTGATCTCCGTGCCTCCGTGTTGACTACGACGCGTCAGGCATCGAGACATTTCAGGTCATTGCGAGGCGGCTGAAGTTACCTTCAGGTTACCCTCTGCCGTAGCTAACGCGCGTAGGTGGTGTCCGTCGCCAAAAAGGCCTTGTTCAAACTGTCAATCTCGGCGCGCGTTTCATTGGAGAGTGTTTTCGCCAAGCCATCGCAGGCCGCGTCGAGATGGGCAATTGTCGCGGGGCCCACGAGCACCGAATCTACCAAGTTAGACCCGGCGAGCCAGGCATACGAAAGGTCGGTGAGTGACATCCCCGCTTTTTCAGCCAATGCGGCATAAGATGCCACCAAGTCAAACAACCTGTCATTCCAATAGCGGCCGAGATAAAGCCTATTTTTATCAAACCGCGACCCTTTTTCAATGGTCCTGTCATTGAGATATTTGCCCGAAAGCATACCCCCCGCAAGTGCATTGTATACGGTGGTGTGAAGCTTGTATTTCCGCGCGAAACGGGCATATTCAATATCCAGTTGTCGGATTAACAAATTGTAAATCTGCTGAGCAATCACCGGCCGTGTTATGCCCATTGTGTCGCACGCGTGAAAGATCTCCACAATCTGCCAAGACGCATAGTTTGAAACACCGAAGTTTCGAATTTTGTTCTTTTGCAACAGCTCAGATACCGCGGAAAGCGTTTCTTCGATGGGCGTATTGTGATCGGGTGCGTGCAGATAATAAATATCGATTGTATCAATCCCCAGGCGCTTCAGGCTTTGATCCGCGGCGCTCAAAACAGCCTGTTTCGACAGGCCCTCAGCCTTGCCACTGAAAAAGCCGTTTAACCCCACTTTGGTCGCAACTGCCACTTTGCCTGGATGGCTTTTGATAAAGCGACCCACAATCTCTTCACTCTGCCCATCCACATACACATTGGCAGTATCAAATAGCGACACCCCTCGTTCAACAGCGCGCGCCATAATCTTTTCTGCGTCGGCCGCACTTGTTCGTTTGCCAAAGTTCATTGCACCAAGAGCAATAGAAGCGGCAGAGCTTGAGTTTTTGGGCTGGGTGAATGTTGCGAGCATGTCCCCCGTTAACACGATTTGGCGCAAGCACGCGAGACAACCGCTCCGAGTTTTGGGCTACGGTGATCGCGTGACCACGACTGTTTGCAATAGCCGCATTGAGAACGTCACGGTGTACGCACGCGGCGCGGTCGTCCGCCGCCGGGCCGCATTGCCCACCGAGTTGCCACAAGACGCGTTTCAAGTCGTGCTGGAGCACGTCACAGCGCTCGCAGACCCGGGGTCGCTTCGCGCTTCCACCAACGGTGCCCGCGACGTGATCGGCGTTCGAGCCGAACTTGTTGTCATCGATCGAAAAGCCGACACCACATCGTTTGCGCGCCGCGAAGCAGAACTTGTTCAACGCCGCGAACACCTCGTCACCGTTAAAAATCACGCCGAATGGCGTCGTGAACTTCTCGCATCTGTGCAACCCGGGCCGAGCCTCGTTCGCAAAAAAAACCCATTGAACCCTGCAGAACGCATGGCCGACGCATTGGCGGTTGTCTCGCTTGTTGAAAAAGAAATGACCGAGATTGATGCGGTCATCGCCGAACACACCCTCGCGATAGAGGCCGTCGATCGTGAGATTGAAGCTGTTCGCATTGAAGCGGCACAACAGAGCGCCGCCGAGGCAAAATCCGACGCTCCACCTGAGTTGCGGGTGATTGTGCTTCTCGGGGCCCAAAAGCAGGGGCAACAACCAACCCATGTCGAAATAGAATACACAGTGTCTTCGGCTCGCTGGTGGCCTACGTACAGAGCGCGCTTTTCTGAAGCTGCAACCCGAGCCGAACTCACACTCTCGGCCCTTGTTGCGCAGGCCTCCGGCGAAGATTGGAACGGCGTTGCCCTCAAGCTCTCCACGGGTGATCTGCTGCGCGACGCGCGTTTGCCACAACTCACATCCCTTCGACTCGGCCGCTCGCAAAGGCCCAAACAGCGTGGTTACAGACCCCCACCAGAAGGGCTCGACATCATGTTTGAAGGGTATGACCGGTTTGTTGCGCAAACCAAAGTCACAGTGGCAGCCACCGTCAGTGTCACCACCGCTGTTGCCACCGATGGACGCGCTTCGTGGCCGGCGCCCGGGCCTGAAGGCGCCGCTTATCAAGGCCACGCCGACGATCTCGACGAGCCCACCGCCGTTGCCCGCGTGGCGGATCTGGCAAAGTCAAAGTCGAGACTCGGCGCGCTCATTCCTCAGCAGGCGCCGGGGTTTGGTGCGCCGCCGGAGCCCAAAGCCGCAATGCCCGCAATGCCTCCAATGGCTATGGCAGCCCCCGCCGCGGCCATGGAAATGCCGGCTCCCCGCGGTGGAGGTTTTCGTTTTCGCAAAAGCAAGCCCGAGGCGCTTTTCGAAGATCGCGACGAGCAAACCCTCGGTGGAATGGCTCCAGATCTCGGCGAAACACTGCCCATTGAGCCCACCGATGCGTGGCTTGATTTCGATTCACTCCATATCGATCCGCAGGCCACCGGGCCCAAACGCGGCCGGCTTGTTCGCATTTCACAACGCGGGGCGGTGCTCATCGCCGCCGCCGAAACAATGATCGAAAGAATTGAGCCACCGCCCGGCACCACAGATCCGCGGGCATCGCGGGGCCTTTTCGATGTTGTGTACACAGCATCGGCCACGAGTGATGTGCCGTCGACCGGCAGACCACATCGTGTACACATCGCCGCACACGAGGCAACGTGTACACAACAATTCGTCGCCGTGCCGCGCGAAACGCAGGAAGTTTTTCGCAAAGCCCTCCTCACAAATCCGTTCAAAGTGCCGCTTCTTACCGGCCCGGTAGAAGTGATTATCGACGGAGCGCTCGCCACGCTCACGCGCCTTTCGTACACCGATCGCGATGGCACAATCGCCATTGGTCTTGGGGTTGAAGAGCGCGTTCGCGTGGCCCGCACAAGCCGCACCGAAGAGTCCACCACCGGCCTTCTCGGCGGCACCACCAATGTCGATCACTTCGTCACAACTGAACTGTCATCGGCGATCGGCAGACCCATCACTGTGATCGTTGTCGACAGGTTGCCTGTGAGTGACGAAAAAGACGTTGAAATAAAGCTCATCCAGTCGGAGCCAAAGCCGGCTCAATACACCCAGGCCGAACTTGGTCAACCGCTGCGCAAAGGCCTCAAATGGGAAGTGAACTTGGCGGCCGGCGCCAAAACAAAGATCGAATGCAGCTATCGGATCACGCTGCCATCCAAGATGGAAATCGTGGGCGGAAACCGCAGGGAGTAAAACGATGGCGAGCGAACAGACAGTTGAGACAGTTGTGGCCGACGTTCAAAACAACATCTCTCCCAGTCGAGCCACGGTCGTTACGTTTTTTGAAGACCGCGCCGAAGTGGTGCGGTGCGCGTCTATAAAGCCCAATCAGTCCTCGTTTTGGGCGCGCATAGTGGGTGTTTCACCCTTCGTCGATGAACGGACGATCTCGGCCAAAATTGTAGATGGCAAAGGTCAGGTAAACGCCGCGCGGGTCAAATGGTCGGCACTGCAAAAAACCTCACTCGGCCGCGATGAGTTGGACCGGCTTGAAAGTGAGCATCGCGCCGCCGAACGCAACGTTTCAAACGCTGAGACAGCCCGCGACAGAGGTACGCATCGCGTGTTTCAACTCAACGCGTTGTACACAAAGTGGGCTGCGGAAGCCGCACGTGTTGCCGCCGGGCTGCGCGAGAGTGAAAAACTGAATGCCTGGCACGATGCCTGGGCGCAGCTCGGATCCGCTGCAAATGAAGCCCACAACGCAATCACCCTTGCCACCGCCAAACGAGCTGAAGCCGAAGAGGTAAAGAGTCGCACCGCTTTGCGTCTCTACCAAGGTCGGGTGTTAACCCCTTCATTTGAAGCTTCAATTGAAGTGGATGTCACTGCGCAAACTCCCGGCGACGAGCTTGAAATCGAGGTCACCTATCGCATTCCATGTGCCTTTTGGCGCCCCGAACATCTGGTTCGGCTTGAGCCCGCCGCCGCACAAAAAAGCGGTGAAAAAGGCGTCGGCAGAACCATGGAGCTTGTGAGTTATGCAACGGTTTGGCAGGCCGCCGGTGAAAACTGGGAAGGTGTACACGCACGTTTCTCAACGGCGCGGCCCGCGCGCGACGCAACACCGCCGCTTGTTCGGGACGATGTACTCCATCTTCGCCGCAAAACGCCCGAAGAACGAACACGCGTGATGGTTGAAGCGCGTGAGCAGACGCGTGAAATGACAGGTATCGATCGGGGCACACGCGCCGTGGACGAAATGCCCGGTGTCGACGACGGTGGCGAACCGCTCACGTTCACCGCCGAAGAACCGCTTACAATTGTGTCCAACGGGCGCCCGCTTCGTGTACCCATTGGGCAACGCACACTCAACACCGAAGTCGATCTGATTTTATATCCCGAAGTGAGCGGCGCCGCCCACGTGCGCGCAACTGCCACTCTCAAAGGTGGACCACTGCTCGCCGGGCCTCTCCGAGTGGCGCGCGGAGCATCGCTTATCGGCAGGTCGAAAATTGCATTTGTCGGCGGCGGTGAGCCGTTTGAAATTGGGTTTGGCCCCGACGACGGCGTGCGTGCGCGCCGCCATGTCGAGGAGCAGCGCGACACAACTGCCATTATCGGTACTCAAAAAATTCGCCGAAAAATAGACGTATTTCTTTCAAACTTGTCGGGTGAATCCAAGTCGCTCACCGTGACAGAACGGGTACCCGTCAGTGAAATTGAAGATGTTGAAATAACACTTCTCGATACCGCCGACTTTTCTGCCAAAGACGCCGACGGTTTTATAAAGTCAAAAATTGTTCTCAATCCCAACGAAACGCGGCGCTTATCGTTTTCTTATGAAATTCGCGCCGGATCCAACGTTGTATTGCCGTTTTAATTCAGCCTCTAGTTCCGCCATTCAGAAGTTTGGCCCTGATTGAGTTTCTTCGTGCGGAACTAGCCGCGCGCAAGCGCGGGGGTGTGGGGCGGAGCCCCACGAGACAAAAGATAGTGCCGGCGTGTGCGAAGCGCGCCGCGTCAGCGGCGCCAAAAGTCCGGCAGGACTTTTGACACGCGGCACTAGGCGAGTTTACTTGCCAAAGTAAACGGATCGACTGTCTGTCGGGGGAACACAGAGCTTTTCGCTTCCGCCGATAAGCGAGGTTCCAGGCGGGCACATTTCTTTTTGAGCAGCTCGGTATTCAAAGAGAGCCACGAGGGCGGGATCGTAAGGCGCGCCAAGCTCTCCGCGGTAATAAGACGCAAGCAATAAACAGCTTGCCGGACTGTCGGTGGCACAACGCTTTTCATAAACACGCACCGTCTCCATTCGGTCCTCCGAATTGGCCAATCCGGGGCCAAATCCAAAAACCGCCGCCGGCTCACAACTGTATGTTCGGCCATCGGCGCAACGAAGATATTCGTAATATCCCAACGCTTTGTCCGACGAAGCACCCCAGTGACACAGCGCAACGAGGCCGATGGCGGTCAATCCCCAAACGCCCCTACGAATAGCCTTTCTTAATGCACCAAGCGCCGTTCCGGGATCACCTTGAATGAACTTCAAAGCGCGGTCGTATTGCCTGTATGCAGCTGGGGCCTTCTTGATCTGCGCTAAAAACGATTGACCCAAACCGAGGTCCACAACGTTCAAGTCGTCTGTATACAGTGCGATATCGTTCGAAACCAACTCGGTTTGCTTTATGACATTGTTGGCTTTTCGCAGAGCCGCAATATCCGCGATAAGAACAAAAGAGACGATGGCTGTGGCAGTCAAAAGCATTGCCACAAGGGGCGCCGGTCCGTACAAAGGCCAACCGCGCGGAGCAGGCCAGTCGGGCAACCCTTCGAGAGTGGCAATTGAAAGCGCCGTAAAGAGAATGCTCCAGATCGAACGGGCATCGCTCCCGCTGACAATCGAGCCATTCCGAGCGCGCATTGACCGCGACGCCGCCGAAAGCACCGCCACCAGCACCGGAATAAAAGGCAATGAATAAATGGCGCCCAATGGCAGCGATCGGTCCGAATCAAATTCTCCCGGGTATAAAGAAGTAAACACCCAAGCAATGATCGCCCCAACTGGGATTGTTAAACAGGCGGCCCGAATCCAATGATTTTTTGCGTACACAGGCAACGAGGCCGCTTCATCTTCAACCAAGAGCGCGCGCAGCGTGTTTAATTCACGCAGATACCAGCGCCGCAATACAAATCCAATCGCCGCCCCGCCCACGGCCGCAAGCGCCGCCGCTGTGAGTCGGGTGTACTCAGGCTCAGAATAGATAAACGGCTGTCGGATGAGACCCGCCGAGAGCCACCCCGCGGCACCACCCACGAAAAAAAACGGTATCGAAAGACTCGGAAAACGTGCGTCCTGTACCATCGTTATTGTTCCAAACAATGCAGCCCGTCCCAATTTGGTCGGACACCCCGGAAAATTCCGCGTTGGGTCAGGCCACACTTTTGTTTCAATTTGCGCAAATTCGTGGGATTTTGAGCCAACCAACCTATGACCACGCGCATTGCTTCTTGTTCCTGCGGAGCCGTAAAAGCCGCCGCTGAAGGTGATCCGGTTCGGATCTCCATGTGTCATTGCTATGCGTGTCAAAAGCGCACCGGCTCGGTGTTCGGCGCGCAGGCCCGTTTTCCAAAAGACAAGGTTATCCTTGAGGGCAACACAACTGTTTATGAGCGCGTCGGCGACAGCGGCAATTCAGTCTTTTTTCACTTTTGCCCCCAATGCGGCGCCACCGTTTATTATAAAATCCGAGATCTGCCCGACGTGATTGCAATACCCATTGGTGCGTTTGCAGATTCCACATTCCCCACCCCGCGCGTCAGTGTTTATGAAGCGCGCAAACACCCGTGGGTACATGTGCCTGAAAACGCCGAGCATTACGATTAAAAATGGGGGGCTCGCCCCTACGCCTCGTTATGACCACCGCCGGAACCAATAAAGCATTAAAAAAAGGCCGCGCCGCTGAAGGTCAGGCTTCTTTGCCGGGGCTTGTTTCAAAAGCCGATCCATCCAACACAGAAGCAGTCGCTATAGAAAACGAATCCGGGGAAAGCGGCCCTCTCGCAGAACGGGTACGGCCTCATTCGCTTGAAGAAATGGCCGGCCAAACTCACCTTGTCGGGCCTGAAAAACTGCTCGCGCGTGCCATTTTCGCCGACCGCGTCCCATCATTCATTTTATGGGGCCCACCGGGTTGTGGCAAAACAACGCTCGCACGCATTGTGGCTGAACACACGCGGGCTCGATTTGTCCCTTTTAATGCCGTGCTCGGCGGCGTACCAGAATTGAGAGCCATTGTCGCCCAGGCAAAAACGGCCAAATTGGGCGGTGAAAGAACCATCTTATTCGTCGACGAAATTCACCGATTCAACCGCGCTCAACAAGATGCGTTTCTACCGCATGTCGAAGATGGGACCATTACACTCATCGGCGCCACAACCGAAAATCCGTCGTTTGCTGTTAATGCGCCTCTCTTATCAAGGTGCAAAGTATTTCGGCTTTCGGCATTAACAGAACAAGACTTGTGTACCATTCTTGAAAGGGCGCTTTCGTCGGATCGCGGCCTTTCAGGTCAACTCACCGCCGATCCCGACGCTCTTTCCACACTCGCCAAAATCGCCGACGGCGATGCGCGTCGCGCGCTCACAACACTTGAAGTAACCGCTGATGAAATCCGCCGCAAAGGGAAGTCTCACATTGCCAAATCCGATGTTGAAGAGGCGGCGGGCCATAAAACACTGCTTTACGACAAAGCCGGTGAAGAGCATTACAATGTTGTCAGCGCGTTTATTAAGTCGATGCGCGGGTCCGACCCGGACGCGGCCGTTTATTGGATGATGCGCATGCTCGACGCGGGCGACGACCCGCTGTTCGTATTGCGTCGAATGATCATTTTTGCGAGTGAAGATATAGGCAACGCCGATCCCCGCGCCCTTGAAATTGCACTCGCCTGTGATGCGGCGTTTCGGCGTTTGGGTATGCCGGAGGGAATGTATCCGCTCGCCCACGCGTGCATCTATTTGGCCTCTGCGCCAAAATCCAATGCGGTAAACGCGGCGTGGCATGCAGCCAAAGAAGCCGTTTTAAAACACGGAACCCTGCCCGTCCCAATGAAACTTCGCAACGCGGTTACCAAGCTCATGAAAGAAGAGGGTTACGGCCAGGGGTATAGGTACGCTCATAACGAAGAAAACGGCGTCGCCATGGGTGAAACGTACCTCCCTGAAGAACTTGTGGGTGAGCGCTATTACCACCCTACCGAACGCGGTTACGAAAAGACCATTGCAGAGCGGCTGCGTCGTATTCGAGGAGAAACGTCGTGACAGCGGAGCCCTGCGCCGCAAAAAACGGCAAAAACCCACCTGTCAGTGAGCAAACTGTTGAAGGCTTTCCGTCATTAAAAGTTGAAACACGTGCGGCGGCCCTTCTTTTCGGCGTGGGCGTTTTGGCCTTAACCGGTACGCTGAGTTTTCGTACTGTTATCGGCCTTCCCGACTATCCACTTGGAAGTGTTGACTGGGCCGTGCTCGGTATTCAATGCACGGTTGAACTGATAATTGCCGTTGGTCTCGGCTTTTTTGTAACAAGAACTCTCCGCGTCGGCGCCGCAAAGGCGGTATTGATCGTATTGGCTGTTATTATTTCCGTATTCAAATTTTTATTATTCATGGCTTTTATTGCCATTGCGGAGCCGCCCGATTCTTTGCTCTCGCCGGGCACGTTGATATTGTGTTCATTGGTCACTTTGCCACTCTATTGGACATTTTTCCCGGTTATCAGTGCGGTTCAAACAGCACGGGCATCGCGTTCTATCGATTCGCCGCTCCAGGTGACGAGAGCGTTGTGCTCGTGGCTCGCCGGGGTGTCTTTTATCTCGCTCGTTTTGGGCCCCGACAACGTCGTTCGGCTCTGGGCATTCATTGCGTTTACGGCGGCCCTCCTTCTCATTCGTCGCGGAAACATTGCCATTGCCAAACTTGAACAATGGGCAACCGATGCAATAGCGCGCGGTGCACCGCTCTATTCAATACGTGAGGGCGCCGCCGATCCGTCGGTTCCCACGGTTTTCGATGATGACTCACCCAAAGCGGTGATTGTCCGGCACGAGCAGGACAAGGCTTCTTACAGGCGTGAACCCACTCAGGTGGATATCGCCGCAATTGACCCGGTCAAGCTCCAAACCAAGCGTTCGTTTACGGGGCGCATGGGTGGTAAACTCGCCGTTTCGTTATCGATAAGCGCTCTCATTTCGGCCCTGTGTTGGCCTTTTTTGCACGCGGACGATATACCCCCTCGCACGCTCGCCACGGCATATCCCCACTCTAAAGTCGAGCGTTACAACGAAGACATTCAAAAAAAGCGCGCCCCCGAAGGTATCACCTTGTGGAAGATATCCATGGGTGAACAGCGCGAAATGGTGGGATTCGACAACATTCGGCACGTTCTACTTTCAAAGAGTGAGTTGATTGTTCGCGCCAAAGATCTCCCCATTGAGCAGCTTGCAGAACTGACCAATGACGTTCTTTTTAATGGGATATGCTGCGTTGTGACCACCCCCAAAGATGACAAAACGCAGGATGGTGAATTGGCCAAAGCGCCGACAATTGAAAATGATCGATTAACGTTTTTTAGAACGTACCGCGGTCAAACGCACAAGTTTGTAATCAATCTCACAACCGGCGAACAAAATTAGTCTTCATTGGCAGCCGGCAGGGCCACATGAAAGACGGCGCCCATTCCATCTTTTCGCTCCGCCCAAACCCGGCCCCTGTGGCTCTCCACGATTTCGCGAACGATCGACAAGCCGAGACCCGTTCCGCTCCCCGTTTGGCTCGCTGTAAAAAAGGGCTCAAAAAGGCGAGGAAGCGCGTGCTCAGCAATGCCACAGCCTGTGTCGACAACCAAAATGTGTACGCAATTTGCGGCATCGTCCATGCGCGTTTCAATGCGTAATACGCCGCCCGACTCACTCATTGCATTGGCGGCATTGGTAAACAGGTTTACAAACACCTGCGCCAGTTGACCGCCGATTCCCCGAACCAAAGGTACACTTCCAAAATGACGCTCCACTTCTATCTGGGAGCGCGAAAGCACGTGTTCACAAAACATCAATGCTCGATCAATCACATCGTGAATTGAAAGGTGAACCGGCACTTCCGTTGACGGCCGAGCATAAGCAATGAGTTCACGCGAAAAGCCGTGGATGCGCTGCGCCGCCTCTTCAATGCGCAATATTCGCTCCACGTCGGCGCCGTCGAGAGCGCCGCGTTCCGCTTTTTTCCGAAGGTATTCAGCATAAGCGAGAATGGACGTAACCGGGTTATTCAGCTCGTGGACAACGCCTGCAACCACCTTGCCCAAACCCGCCAGCTTATCGTTGTGAAATGCGGTTTTCTTTCCTTCGTCCGACGGCGGAATGCTCGTCATTCCGCGGGAGCCTTTGCGCACCGCGCGAAGCGCCGAGCCCAGACCCAGCGCCAATCGCAATGCGAGCGCCTCAAGCACCTGTGGTTCAGGTAATAACGACGGATCGTTCGCGGCAATCGACAGCACACCTTCGGGGTCAAAGTCGATTGGATATTGAGTTTCACACGAAAGCTCCGGGAAAATTGGCCCTTCGAGCGGTGGTTCAATAGATATCAGGCTTGAACTGCGCCTTACCACAATCTGACGAGGCGGTTTTCGAGGGCGCCCGTCAAAGATGCGTACACCGAATGAGAGGTTGGGCAATAAGCTGAATGCTGCGTCCAGAATACAGCCCAATGCCGTTTCGCTATTTTGTCCCGGTTCAACCTCACAAAGCGCGACGAACAGGTGGTCAAGCCAATCGGCGGGAAGCCGCGTGGACGGCCGTCGCTCGGTGATCGGGATATCTGTATTGCCTGTGGTGCTTTTTCTCTCTGCGGTCATACTGCGAATTGCGAGGCGTGCGGGCTTTTGAGCGGTGTGATTATAAGTTGCTCATCGGCTCGCGGGGCCAAGTCCCTCCGTATTGCTGGGCGGGGGCCTGGACGAAGTGAGGGCCTTGCGACCGTTCTCTTCGTCGCTCGCTTTGTCGAGGTCGACGATCTTCGCCGCCCCTACATACGTCTTTGTTTCATAACGAGTGATCTTGCCAATCTTGCGAACGATATCTGCCATTCGTTCGGATTCGGCCAATATCACTCGAACGTCACCCACGAGCGGTGAGGTGGATGGTAATCGGCGCAAAATCAGTTGGGCATAACCACTCACGCTTGTCAGCGGTTGATTGAGTTCGTGCGCCGCGGCTCCGGCCAGCTCTGCAATAAACGACTGTTTCTCGCGCGTGCGCAGCTCTTCCTGCGCCATGACCAACTTGCGCTCCATAACCAATTTGTCGCGCTGATCGGTAAACACACCCACAGATCCAACGGCCGTTCCGTTTTCAACAATCATTGCGGCCGACAGCAATACAGGTACCGTTTTCCCGTCTTTACCGAGCACCTCGGTTCGATAACCTTCAAGTCTCCCGGCGCCGCCGTGCTCCGTGCTCCCCATTAACTTCTTCACCTGGTGCGCAATGCCCTCCGGGTAAAGATCGCGGGCGTTTTTAATGCCAATTACCTCATCTGCTCGATACCCGTAAAGGCGCTCCGCGGCGCGACTGAAGAGCGTAATTGTACCCCCATTGTCGGCTGCAACAATGGCGTCGGCCGAACTGTCAATCACGCGCTCCAAAAACTCTTTTGTTTTTTGCAATTCAACCGCTGTTCCACGATCCGCTGTTACATCACGGAAACTCACCAATACAACATTCGACTCTTGCCAAAGAGCGCCGCTGAAACTCACCTGTAAAACGCGCCTGTCGCAAATGGTCTCCATGCTTCGGCGAATGGCCAAGTCAACCATTTGGGGGAATTTCCCGGCTGAAAACCCTGCGTACACTTCATTGATCGCGTCGTGATATTTGGGGTCAAACAATTCACGAAACGTTAGGTGATGAAGGTCGGCCGGTGCTCGACACGTGATCTCGGCCGCTTTCGCGTTGGCAAAAAGTACACGTCCACCGGCGTCGAGAACGAGCAAACCGTCGGCCGCGGCGTGAAAAAAGTCAAAATACTTTTGTACAGACGAAAGCCGCCGCTCAGCCGCAATACGCGCAACAGAATGCGCATGAGACTCCGCTTTGAGCGATGTCAAAACGTGGGCATTGCGGAGTGCAATTGCCGTTGCGTTCGCGACTGTGCGCGCCAAAAACATTTCGTGTTCACGAAACGTGGTGGGCTTTCGACCGCGCAAAAACAAAACACCCATGGATCGATCTTCGAGAACAATGGGGAGGAGCGCCAGCGATCTGAATCCGCCGGCGGACACTCCACCGCTCACCAACTCAAAGAGTGGATGTTCGCTCGCGTCATCAATCACAAGCGATTGACGCGACGAAAGCACCCTTTGGATCTCGGGATAAAGCGACACATCAATGGGCAAATCGTACACATCGCGATTGTCGCTCGCGGCAACCACATACCCACGGGCCGAGTCTTCTTGAACAAGAACAATGCTGCATCGCTCAACGCGCGCCACTTCGGCAATGCGCTGGACAACGGTAAAGAGAATGCTCCTCAAATCGAGCGTTGACGAAAGCGCCTGCGTGAGTTCGAGCACCACTTTCGCGCCCTCGGCTCTGCGAGCAAGCTCTTCAGCCGTTCCTTGGTGACGAAGCTTTTCGCGCACGCGGGCCACCACTTCAGCGGCGCGCACAGGGCATCGAACAAAATCATCGGCACCTTGATCCATGGCCCGCGCGATCGAAGCGTCGTTGTCCTCCACGATCGCGATGCACGCGGTTGCCTGTTGTCCGCCGCGAAGCAGCGCCAATACGTCGGGGCCCGGCGCCGCGTTTCCGGTGAAGTCGCTCACGACGATCGCGACATCATGGTCATGAAGCCAATCAACGGCGGCGGGCGCGTCGTCGACAACGGCGTGGTCGATCCGCGCTTTTTCAAACGCCGTCGCGATCGCCGATGCCACCGCGCGATCGCGAAGAACAACGAGTACCGGCTCGGTCGCTGTGATGGTTGTCGGCTCCGTTCGCATGACGGTTCCACTGTCACGGTATCTGAAAGTTCGGCCGACCGCGAGACTGGCAAACGATTTGCTAAAATACTCCGCAGCGCCCACCGACAAACTGAACGGAGGAGTGATCACTTATGCGTCTACGAGAGACAGCAGGCTTGTTACTTGTCTTTGCAGCGGGTTGTTATCAACCTTCTTGCAATATCAATTGGGATGAATGCGATAACGACTACGATTGTTCTGAAAGCTCCATTTGCACATACAATGATTTTTGGGATGCACTGGGGTGTGAGAATCGTCGGCTGTGCAGCGAAGGCTGTTTTGAAGGTGAAACATGCGTCACCAGGCCGGGAGTGAGCGCGCAAAATCCTTTTGAATCATCCAAACCCGGGAAACAGGTTTGTGAATGCACAAATGATTGGGGGTGTGACAATAACAGCGGTTCTGCGGGGTACGCCGGCGTAGGTGGGAATACCGGCGGCGGCGGATCGGGAGGAAACACTGGAGGAATGGGCGGGACTCCCGGATGTTTTGAAGATGTCAGTGCCAGTGTCACATCCACTGTAGGCTTGGGAGGCATTGGTAATGAATCGGCGGTTCACTTTCTGCCCAATGCAAGCGCGTTCGCCCTTGATTTTGAGGGTTCGCTCACATCTCCCAACCCTGAAGCAACAAGCCTCGGTAACAGCGATGTCTTGGTTGTACAGCGACTCTCCAATGGCACCTACGGCTGGCATCGCAGCATCGGTAATGAGAGCGACAATGTTTTAACCGCCCTCAACTCCGTTCCCGGCTATGTCACGGTTGCTACGTCGTTTAAGGGCACAATTGATGCGGGCAATGGTCCCACCGACGCGGGCATCGGAAGCGCAGGCCTCGTTGCACTTCTCAACGAAAGCACCGGAACCACCGAGTGGTCCCACGTTATTCGCACCGACGGGGACATCCGTATAGCGGGTGTTGCGGCGGGAGAATTCAACACGGTAATTGTGGTGGGCACTTTCTCCGGCACGCTTGAAGTCGGCGGCGCACAAATGGGCGCCGCCGATGAGATGGATGCCTTTATTGTGGCCATTGATAAAGACACTCACATGGCCAAATGGGGCCATTGGATCGGTGGGCCGGCCGACCAAGATCCGGCGGCAGTTGCAGCGGATATTTATGGCAATGTGTACATCGGCGGAAGTTTCGACGCCGAGCTTCACCTGAACGGCACCAAAAACGCCGACTCCTGGGGCAAAGACGCATTTGTTATGCGGTTTGACACCAACGGCGCCTTTTCGTGGGTGTACACAATCACAGGGCCCGATAGTCAGGAGGTAAACTCGCTCACAACGGCGAGCAACAACGGTGTTTGGGCAGCCATTACGCTCTCCAAGTCGGGCGCCGACGGGTACAGCGATTTTGGAATGGGTCAGACAGTAAAAACAATCGGCCTTTCCGACGGCGTTTTATTGCAATTATCAATCACGGGTGAACTGTCGGCGGCCATGCAGGTTCCCGGTGCCGAGGGGATTGGTGCTGTTCGTTTCACTGCAATTGCCGAAGAATGCGCCGACAACGTTGTTGCCGCGGGTGCCTTTTCAACTGCCCTTGCGCCCGAATTCGGCGATCACGTTTCCAAGGGCGGAGAAGACTTTTTTGTGGCTCGGTTCAACGTCTGGAACAGCGCTGCATGGGTCTATTCGGCAGGTGGAACCGGAGATGACACCTTGGAGAGTCTGGCGATCAACTCCGAGGGTCAGATTTTGGCGGGAGGCCGATTTGAAGGCGAAATCCCCAACAGTAACCTCACAAGCAACGGAGCGCTTGATGCGTTCGTATTGGAGGTGTCGCCGTGAGAAGGCTCCACAACAACAATCACACAGGTTGTATTCAAAACAACCCGGCGTTGCCGCGAGGCATTTTCATCGCGCTTCTTGCAGCGTTTTTCACCGGCTGTGGGGCGCCGAGCGTAAAAGACATCTGCGAAACGTACGAAAGCGAAGAGTGCGGCGACTGGGATGGCAAGACTGAATGTATCGCCGCGGGCAATGCTATCGACGAGCGTGTCGACGCGGCCGGCGGGTGTGACGGTGCCTTTGACGACTACCGCCGTTGTTTGTCAGATGAAAAAAGCTGCGACTTTTCAGACATCTGCCAAGACGAAAGGGCCTCACTCGAAGCGTGCATTGGGCCTTTATAACAGCGCTATTCAGATCGCCTTACCACATAAAAAAAGTCGCGGACGCTGGGCTCTCTCACATAGTCGCCCGGTTCCACTTTAAACCCTTCAAACAAACTCACCGCTTCTCGCTCACCCGAGGCACCTTTTGGAAACAGCACAAATCGCGGGTAAGAATAGTTGATATCCAGTTGAGCGGCGTTCACCGCCCCAAGGTGTGCCATTGCAACCGCAATGGCTCGGGGGCTTGTGTGATTGCTCACAGCCATCATCAAGGTTTTGCCGTCGGCCGAAAGACCAATGGCCGAGCGCCTCACCACAGTGCCACCCCCGAGAGCGGCGCCCCAATTGGTGTTTTCATCGTACAGCCCCGGATGGAGCTTGCCGTCGTCAATTAAACACGCGGGAGTTTGCCGCCACCAGACAAACGAGCTTTCAACAGATTCAACCTTTTTCCAGGGAGAAATAATTAACTTTCCCGCCCCATCCATTGCAATGGTGCACCCGTCGACACGCGGCCGAATGATAAGGACACCACCCATTTTCATTCCGTAGTGGCCGTGTTCTTCTTTAAATCCACCGTTAAAACCCGCCATCAGCGAGGGTAGATCGGTCGCGGGTATCAGGCCGGGCCGCACGGCCGCATTGGCACCCGGCGCTGTCCCTTTCGGTTCGCGGGTTCCAATAACCACATGGATCTGAACGCGAGTTAGATCCATTGCAACGGCAAACACTTCCGCCCACGGCCGTTTTGCATCCGGGTGGAGAAGCGTTTTGTACAGCAACGGACCGTCCGATGGATGCTCCGGCGTTGGAATCACCAACCACTCACCGTCGCCGGGCGCCGCAAACTTCGCATTGTACGGCCCCACATTGGACGGTCGAAATTCAGACGGCGCTTTTGCCGCACCGCTGCCGCTTGGAGCGGCCGAGGCAGAAGGAACAGGCTCGGGGGCTGTGGCCGACGGCGCAGCGGTTGAAGAAGGCGTTTCCCAATACGCTTTCGGTTTTTCGCCCTCGCGCCAATACCGATTCCACCTATCTTCAATGCCGTAGGCCCACTCTTCAAGTTCGGCAACACCTTCGGTGCCGATAATGCTCCTAAGAGTATCGGCCATCCACGCGCCGAACCAAGGCACATGATTGGCCGCATACCACATCACCCCAATAACAATGGGCAATGCCACAACAAAACCAATCAATACCCGCTTTATGCGGCGTCGCGCTTTATCAGATAAAAAACGCCTCGGCTTTTTCTTATGATCTTCAGCTATAACTTCTTTATTGCCTGTCACGAGAAAAGGTCACCCTGGCGCGGCTCTTTGCCCTTTTTTCCAAGGTGTTCATAAGCTTTTCGCGTGGCCACACGCCCGCGCGGAGTGCGGCCCAAAAACCCCTGTTGGAGTAAAAAGGGCTCATAAACATCTTCAATGGTGTCACGCGGCTCGGCCAACGCGGCCGCAATTGTTTCAACACCCACCGGGCCGCCGTCGTAATGATCGATAATCACAAGCAGCAGTCGCCTGTCCATTTCATCAAGACCGGCAGAATCCACATCCAATCGATCGGCGGTTGTCCGCGCAATAGACTCGGTGATCACCTTATGACCGAGAACGTCTGCAAAGTCGCGCACGCGGCGCAATAGACGATTGGCAACACGCGGCGTTCCGCGAGATCGCCCCGCGATTTCCCGCGCGCCCGACGCATCGATCTTCACATCAAGGAGCCGCGCGCTCCGCTCCACAATCAACATTAAGTCTTCAACGGGATAAAAGTCGAGCCGCGCCACATATCCAAAACGCGACAGGAGCGGCGCTGTTAATAAGCCCGTTCGAGTGGTGGCACCCACCAATGTAAAAGGCTTTAATGGCAATTGAATGGTTGTCGCATAGGGCCCGTCGCCCGTCATAATATCAATGCGAAACGACTCAATTGCCGGGTATAAACTCTCTTCCACCGCCGGGGTTAAGCGATGAATCTCGTCGATAAACAATACGTCGTGCGGCTCCAACTTGGTTAGCAGTCCGGCAAGCGCCCCTTTATGCTCCACAGCGGGCCCACTTGTTGTGTGCAGCGTGGTGCCCATTTCGCGCGCCAGAATGTAGGCGAGCGTTGTTTTACCAAGGCCGGGTGGACCACAAAACAGAATGTGATCCAAAGGCTCGTTGCGACCGCGCGCGGCCTGAACAAATACCTTTAAGTTTTCTTTGTGCCGCGCCTGCCCGATGTACTCATCGAGCGAATTGGGCCGAAACAGCCTGTCAAAGCGAACATCGTCGGCGTCTTCAGCCGGGGAAAGAATGCGATCAGCCATGTTGGTGCGCGGCGGCGTATTTGACCAAGCCGTCCAAACTCGCGCGAAACATCTTCCCGAAGATCATTTTCGCAACGGGGTGAAATGGCTTCATTCCAAGCGTCAGCTCGTAGTGAACGGTCCAAACGAGACGTGTACCTTTTTCACCCACCGCTTCAAACTGCAAGTCTTCCATCATGCGTTTTACAAGTGGAAGAGTGATTGAATCGATAGAGAAAGTGAGGCGCTCGCCGCGATCCCACGCCACAAATCGCTCTTTCACAGTCAGCAATTTGAGCACCACATCGCGCGTTGTTCCCACCGAATGGGGCTCGGGCCCGTGCCACCGCACAGCTTTAAAATCCTGAAACCACGTTTCTTGACCTTCACCTTTGGCGAAGATGTCAAACACCCGATCGGGCGTGGCTTCAATAATGGCGTCAAACACCATTTTGTTTGGCGACGACGTCGTAAAGTCGAGTTCGGTGGGAGTGGTGGGAAACCACATTGTCTGATTTGGATCCCGTGCGGCCTTTTCCGCAACAAAAAAAGTCCGCTTCAAAAATTCAGATTGAGACTAACCAAAGGTCAACTTCAGCATGTCTGCGATAAACCGCATGTCTTCTTCATCGGATAAGCGTTCCAGCGCAGCTTTCACTTTTCTTATCGACGGGTCGAAATAAGGCAAAAACGAGGGGTTCTTTTTTACCCTGTCAATGAAGATAAACCGACCGGCGTCTTTGAGTTTGCGCTGCACGGTGAGTACATCCACTTCGCGTCCCACGGCTTCGCGTTCACTTTTTGAAAGGCCGTGTGCCGCTGTGTACTCATCAAGCCGAGCCTCCAAAAAGGCTCGATCAAAAGAGACATAACTGTCATTGAGAAGCGCCACCAAATCGTAAACACGCGGGCCCAAGAGAGCGTCCTGAAAGTCAATCCACACAAGCTCCGCAGAACCGTCGGCGCGCGTTTTCACCATCAAGTTTCGGCTTTGATAATCGCGATGAACAAAGCCGCGCGGCCAGCCTGCAATGCGCTTCGCAAGCCGGTCCGCAACATCGTTCCACTTTGCGAGATCGGCGGGGCTGAGCGTTTTTTCAAGCGCATCAAGTCCCCATTCACGAAAGTGATCCAGCTCCCAACGGAGCAACGTCTCGTCAAATGCGCGCGACGAAACAACCGACGACGCGGGCAGCTCCGACAGGCTTTTTTGTGCGGCAGCGAGATCGGTCACCGCCGTTCTGTAAATCTCAGCGGTGCGTTCCGGCGACTCTTTAATAAACGCTCCGAGCGTTACGTCACCGAGGTCTTCAATTAACAATAGACCTTGATCACAAGCCTCGCCGTAGATCTTGGGTACACGAATGTTGCGGTCGCGAAGGAGCGCGTGCACCTCCAAAAAAGGCCACCGAGTTGCCTCCGTGCCTTTGGTTGTCACCTCTTCAGGGCGCGCGTCGGGCACAAACATCGCTACGAGCGATGTGGGCTCACCCTCGCGCAGCACACGAAAATAGCGCCTCGTTGAAGCACCACCCGGCATGCCGACGATGTCTTTGGGAGGAGCACCGAAAGTGTGTTTGATGAGGTCGCTGAGCGCGCCGGGATCAAAAGTGAGCACGCTTCTTTGCTAACTCGAAATGGAGCGGATGGAAAGGCGCGGATGATAACCTCGCCGCGATGGCGCCCTACCGAACGCGAGAAGAACAAAAGGCCCCCAAAGAAGCACCGACAACGGGCCTTGTCGCAGACATGGTTCGCCAGTTTGCCGACACGTTCGCGTTCATTCGAGAGCTTGTTCAAAACGGCATCGATGCAGGAGCCACATCGATCGAAGTGACAGTCGATCGCACCGGAGATGTCGCCACCGTGCGCGTCGCCGACAACGGCTGCGGCATGACACTCGAGGTGATCGAAAACGCGCTCCTTGTTCTCTTTCGATCAACAAAAGACGAAGACTCTACAAAAATAGGCAAATACGGCGTTGGATTCATGAGTGTACTCGCCGTTCAACCGTTCGTTGTGACCATCGATACATGGCGCGACGGTAAGGCGTTTGTGGTTCGTCTGTACCCTGATCACACGTACGAAATTGAACACGGCTTGCCACGCGACGGCCACGGCACCACGGTCGGCGTTTCAAAACAAATCACCGACGAGAGCTTCGAAAAGTTCTGGCAGGACGCCACCGGCTCACTTCACAGGTGGTGCCGTCACGCCGAGGTACCGATCACGTTCACGCTCATTGACGGGGTGAGCCCAGAACCTCGTCGTGCACGGGTAGATTCACCGCTCAAAGTGCGCGCCGCTCTCATGGTCCACAGTGAGTATTCCGACGGAATGTCCATTGTCGTCGGGCCGATTGCGGGTTCGGCAAAACTCCCTGAAACCGGCACGCTTGAAGACGAACCCGCGCCGTTTGCCGGCTTCTACAACCGCGGCCTCACACTCCACGAAACAATCGCTCCGCTGCACGACGGGCTTGCAAGTGTACGCATCAAAGTCAAAAGCTCGGCGCTCTGCCACACGCTGAGTCGCGACGACGTGCGCCGCGACAATGCGTTTCATCTGGCTCTCTCGCGCGCTGCAACGCTCGTCACAAATGACCTGCGAGCCGCGGCAATCGAACGCGTTCGAGAACAGGCGCAGCTTGTGGCAAACGGCTCCGATACGCCGCAGCTCATGGCTGTTCTCGAAGTTGCAATGGCCCCGCCGTGCAGACTTCATCCGCTGGAAATGGAAGTGCCGCTCACCAATCCCATTTCTCGGCAGTACACAATGAAGCTCGCCGCTGCGCAAAAACAGGCTTCAAATCTGCTGAATTTCGATAAGCCCGCGGTGCTCTTCTCTTGGAAACAAACGGAACAAACCGCCGCGCTCGCTGCGCGCAACATTCCCGTCGTGTGGGTTCGCGAACTCATCCTCAAAACAATGATCGATTCGTTTCGCGAACAGGTGCCTGCGGCCGATGTTGAAACAGAAGTGCACATCGCGCGCGAAATTGCCGGGAAAGAAAGGCTCCCAAACGACGACACATTGTGTACACATTTATGTGAAGCGCTCGCTTCCGCGGGGTACGAGCGAGTTCTACTCGCGCGGTTTCTCACAGCCGGTCCACCGCTTGGAATGGTTGTTTCGGCCGAGACCGGTGACGGTGAGTTTTTGGCCGTCGCATCACACGCGCATATCGCTCGCAAAAAACTGCCCAAATCACCGCTCCTATTGCTCAACATTCGCGCCGAGGCGGTGGACCACGCGCGCCGCGCAAACTCACCCATTGTCGCCGCGGACCTTCTCGCCAGAGTTGTGCTGCTCGCGGGGCAAGGCATTACCTCCAAAGTGAGCGAAGCACTCGCGGTGCGCGCGCTGGAGCAAATCCAATGAGTGTGTTGAAGCGCGGCAAAATCCGGGTGGATGCTCGCAAGGCGATCGCCAAAATGCGCGATCACCTCCTGGTTGATCTGCACCTCTACGCGGTTGAAG
Source organism: Polyangiaceae bacterium (assembly GCA_016712345.1). GTDB lineage: Bacteria > Myxococcota_A > Polyangia > Polyangiales > Polyangiaceae > JADJRH01. The sequence continues at coordinate 2,299,307 of JADJRH010000001.1, read as the reverse complement.
TTGCGAGGGCCGCGGTGCTTGGAGGAGCAACGCGCATTGACATCACGTACGACGCCGACGACGTCGTTATCACTTTCGACGGTGCGGCCATTGAGCCTGAAGATCTGCCGCGTCTCTTCGAACATCTCACAGAAGAAACAGAAGACGACTCCGCGCGTCGCCTCCGCTTGTTTGCGCTCGCGGTGAATGCGTCTCTCGGTCTTTCTCCCGCGTGGATCGCCCTCACAACAAGCCGGCTCGGACAAGCGCACACCGTCGAGTGGACTCCAGAATTGATTGCCGCACTGGAGCGTGAACAAGCACCTTTGCCCGACGCGGCGCCTGTCACGCGACCGTCGGACATGCCGCAAACGGGCACACGATTTCATTTTCATCGCAAAATGGGCTGGGATGTGGTTCGGCGTGCGGCCGCAAAACAACTGCCCCGTGAAATTGAGTTGTTATTGGCAGCGGCTGAGGAGCCTCGCATTGCCATCTTCGTCAATGGCAGTCGCCCCATACCGCCGCCCAGACTGCGCGTATTGGCCAAAGCCCCTATTCGATTGCAGTCCGCTCGTAATGCCGCTGTTGAAGTGCTTGTTGCAACTCAAACAGCCCCTCACATTGTGTTTCGTGAATGTGGGTTTACCCTCGCCAAAACGGGGTTTTCCTTTGGCAGCCGTTTTCCAATGGCTGAACACGAAGGTATTTTTCCACCTGTCCGCGTGGTGATTGACGCAGATGAACTGCCCACCAACGCGTCACGCTCCGCGGTGCGGGAAGACTCGCCTTTTTTTTCAACGTTGGCGCATCACGCGGCACCGGCCCTTTCCGATCTTTTATTGGGCCTCGCATCGGCATTCACCGGCAAAACAAAAATGCCCGAGGGCGTTACTGTGGATATTGAAAATCCCGCCGCAGTCCATAACGCATTGGGCGCTTTTTTGTGCGCCGCCCACGCCTCCATCATTGCGCGAGTACACCTTCCCGATGCGTTGCGCTCGGTCGTAGATTTGCCTCTTTTTCGCGACGGGCTCGGCCGCCCAATGAACTATCGGGCCATTCCAACAACCGATCCATTGCTGCTTTGGTCGGGTGAACGCCCAATACCCAAAGAACTGGCACTTTGGGCTTCAAATATTATTTGGGCGTCCAATTCAACTGCGGAGCGCATTTTTGTTGGGCGAACCTGCCTCGATCAAAAGCAGTTTGCGCAGCTTGTAGAAAATGGAACAGCTCGCATTCAAAAACTTCTCAAATCGCCGGGCGGGCCACCCTCCGTACCCGATGACAATTACATTCTGCGCGAGTCGTTTCAGTTTGAAGACGGCCCACTTTCCGGTCTTACGGGCGAGTTTGCCATTGTTCGTGAACAATCGGCGTATGTGCGCAATATGGCGCTTCGCGTGTTTTTCCAAGGGCGCTGTTTTGAAACATTGCCCATCGGGGAGAATGTCATGCCTCTCCCGTTGCTTATCGCAATTGAGTGGCCCGGCCGCATTATCCCCAAGTTTGCTTATCAAGGGCTCGATTTGACAGAAAGTGTGAACATCGCTGTTATATGTGCTGTACAGCGTGCACTGCTCGCCTGTGAGCGCCTTGCTCAAACCCACCTCGCCCAAAACCTACCCATCCAACCCGCGCTCGCCGCGCTTTTCCGGGCAGCAATGGCCACCCCGGCTCGAATCGGAGCCCAACTCGCGTCTACCGCCGAAACGAAACTACCGACGCTTGAATCGCTCACTCACCTGTTAAGCGCCCCTGTTTGGCCTGTTATCGGCAAGCCCCATCCGTACGTCAGCCTCAACACGCTGGCAGAATACGCATCTCGCACTGGGGCTGTTTGCGTGGTTTCCGCAACGGCAGAAGGCACAGTCGCCGACGATCGCCCTGTCGTCCGAGTTGAATCCGCCGATGCCGCTCATCTGCGGGCGGTTTTGCATCCCGACGTGGCACTGATTCGATATGACACCGCGCTTGTTCCGCCCCACGGCCAGCCAAAAGCCGCCGAGCAAATGCTCACGTTCATTCGCGACGCGACCGTTCAAACGCGAGCACCCGTGCTGCGTGTCAATGAGCCGAACGCGACGGCGTACGTCACTGTTGGCAACTCGGTGGTTCGATATTGGCATGGCAATACTCAGGTTGGTAATCCCACACTCGCACCCTACTTGGGAGGTGTTTCGGTTGCCATCAGCGACAATACCATTGTTCCCACCCCCGGCTGGGACAACGCGCTCTATTCAGATCACACCGATCTTCCCCAACGGGTAGAACTTGTGTACGCAGAAAAACTCGTGTGGGCTTTGTTTGGTGACCAAGCCGCGCGCGAAGAACTGTACGCCATTTCGTTTGACCGGCTTTTAACACCCTACACATTTCCAACCGACCCGCGGAATCTACCCATTGGCGTCATCAGCTACCTCATCGATCGAGCTGCGCGAGCGAAAAGCCCAGAAGCCACCGAAGAGGACAAAACTCTCGCCCAACGCATTGAGCTGTTACCCCTACTCACCATGATCGGCGAGAGTGGAGCGCCCGAACCTGTCAGCCTGTCTACCATTGATCGTTACCACCCTCCCCCCGCCAAAATTCCAAGTCTCAAGACGGCCCCAAAGTTTCGCCCTGTGAGGTGGAAACCGCTCATTTCGGCCGATCAACCCGGTTCTCTACTCAACTGGTCCCAGGGTAGAATCTACGACGCCGGACACGAACTTTTTGCCCAAGAACGCAATGCCGCTCACGCACATGCGTATGAGCAGCTCGCGAGTCGTCCCCAAGTGGACGTGACTCAACCCGGAGAAAAGAGCGCTCCCAACGGGCCCACCGTTTATCTGGCCCCATTGGCGAACGAAGGATTGCACGGCGTCGCCGCCGGTCTACCGGCAGAAGGTCAACTCATTTCCAACGCCTTTGTGGAGATTTTATACCAAAGCCGCCCGGTGTTTGAACACCTTTTCACCTCCCTCGCCCTACCCATGATTGCTCGGGTGGAGGTTGTTTCCACCGACTATCTGGAAGGCAGCAAATTTTCTCCCAAGGGAGAAAAGTCGGTGGAAGAGCGCCTCATCGCCGCTGCGGCTCCTCTCGCTCTCAAGATCATTGAACGCGCCTCCGAGTCCGGAAAGTCAGGTCTTCTCTTTGACGATCTTCGAGCGCTGCGGCTTGTGTACGCGGCCCTCTCCATCAGTCCACAGCGTGATCGCATTGAGCGCGCTCTCAAGAGCGGAGCACTTCTTTGGCCGACGGTGCACGGCAATCGAGCGGCTTTTCAAGAACTCCGGTTCATCGACGGCGAGCTGTGGGTAGGCACAGTCAACTACGCATCGTGGTTGCCCGGACAACCGTCCACCGACCTCGACAAGCCGATCGCATTCACCGCACCTACCGAACACGGCTCGCTCATCGTGGGTATGTTGGAGCGCATGCGCGTCAAACTCCGCGCTGTTTCCGACGCGCTTGCTCAATTACAACTCGCCCGCACCCACGGTGCATCCGCCCCGCTCCGCTTGGCAGAACGCCCGGACCATCCCGCCCTCGCGGTAGACCTACAGGTGCTCTTCCATGGCGATTTGCAGGGCGAACTGGCCATCTACCCAACCGGCGAGGCTGTCGCTGAAATCAACACACTTGACGGTCAACGTAAACGCATCGATCTTGACCTTACCTTCCCCGCGCGCGCCGTCGTTCGAATGGATGTGCTTACCCAGTCAGCCATCCCGATCACCGCGGAGCGACTCTCGCGCGCCGCCGTTCGACACATTCTAGGTCTCGCATCAAAGGTGGATGAACTGCCGCCCTACGTGCGCACCTACCTCCGAGCGCTCGCAAGCCGCGCTTTTTCAAAGGGCCGTGAAGTGCTTGCTCAACTCCTTGTTACCAAGTTGTTTCCCGACATTGATGGCAGGTATTGGTCGCTTCACGAAATCCAACAATCGGCCGAAGATCGTCTGACATGCACGTTTGATCCACCTCCCTACCCCAAAGCTCGTCAAGACGGGGTGACGCTGATTCTTACCCCTACCGAGCACCTTCAACTGCACGCCAAACTTCGCATTCTAAACGTCACAGAATGGATGCGGCGCGACCTTGAAGCCGAGCGTAGGCGAGAAGCGCCGCCGGCCCTGACAATTGAGTTTGATCAAGAAGCTCGTTCTCACTTCGTCATGGAGTTTCGGGTAAATGACGGTGCACTCACGGGTGAAGTGGGCATTTTGCATCCGGCCGCTCAAGCCGCACGCGGCATTCAGGTGTACACAAACAACAGGCTTGTTTGCCGTATCGACGACGGACCGGGCTACCCATTGGCGGCTGTTGTCAACAATGACACCTTCCATCCCAATCGCTGGTTTAATGAAATTGCCCCGGCCGAAGAAACGGCGCTTCGAGCAACCATTCGAAGGCTCGCGCAGGCTCACGCAAAACGCACTCTATTCGGTGAACTCCCCCCCAATCGACTGGCTGAAACGTTTCTAGAAGCCACCATTCCACCCGTGCCGGAGTATGGTTCGGTAGAACCGATCACCATTGTCGCGTGCCTTTATTTGCCGGCGATTTGGCCTGTCATCCCCAAACTTCGGTTCTTTGTTCAGGACACGCTTCGCCCGGTTGAACATGGTCTTCAACTGGCCCGTGCCCCCATTCACGCGGTGCTCCCTGTGGAAGGGACGGTGTACATCCATACCGGCGATCAACCATTTACAAGCGCCGGTGGCTTTCGGCTTGCGCTCGCATTGCGAACGGAAGTTCAACGATTGATCGAACCGCTTCTCAAGAACAACGACGACGATCGAGAAGTGCCCGCCTACCAGTGGAACCTTCGGCTGCTCGGCGCTCAAAACGTAGGCCATCCAACGGCGCTCGCCGCCGACGGAAAACAAATCTCCGCCGACGCCGTGATTCAGGCCATTGGTTACGGCGCTATTTGGCTCACTGACAGGCGAGGTTCGCTTGATGGAGCGTTTCCAGAGGGTGCACCTCCCTTTGTTCTTGAAGACTTGCCCTCGCCGCTCCTGCGCGTCTTGCGGGCGCGCCTTCCCACGGACAAGTTTCGCTTGCTCGGCGGCCTGGATACCTCCAAAAAAACACCTTCCCTCGCACCGCCTCCCCGCGAACCTTCCCATCCGGCCGGGGTCACAACCGACGCACCGCCCGAGTCCAAGAGGCAACCCGAAAGATCGTGGTTTGTGTCGCTGATTGACCGCGTTTTTGGCCGTTCCAACGCCGGATTTAATGAGCCGCCGCCCACCGGCATCGGTGATGCGGTAGAGCGGGCATTGCGCGCGATGCGACTCCGCGATGACCCGGTGGCCACGGTGACAGAGGTGAAACGCGGTCGGCTTGTGCGCTACGACAAGAGTACACAAGCAATATTTATCAATGTGGCTCATCCGTCCGTGGTCAAAATTCTCACCAACCCAACGGCACCCAACCTGCGCCGCGCCTGTTTGGCACTCACCGCGGCGGCCTTATCGGAGGTGAATATCGATCTCCTCCACATCACCGAGCAGGATGAATCGGCCGCGCTGCTCGAACTGCTTCGGCAAGAGGCGGCGTCGAGCGCCGGTCAATCTCAACCCGCTTTGTAACAATGCGTGATAAGATCGTCCTGTGCGCAGCCGACCTGATATCGATCTTCAACTGCCGCGGGTAATCTACCCAGGTGACGAACTTGTGGTCGGGATCACCCTCACATCCCACTCCATTACGCCGATCGAGTTTTTTGACATCACCCTCTCGGGCAACGCCGATTCAAACGTCGCCATGCAGGACAACTCGTCCGTTTCCCGCTCCAAGCGCATTGTACAAGCAACGCAGCGCCTGCGTGAAGCGTGTACACTTGAAGAGGGTGAACTTACGTTTGAGGTGCGGTTCAGCCTACCGCGTGATGCGCCCGCTACCTACGCGGGAACGGCAATTCAGGTGAGGTATGAACTGCGGGCGCACATCTCCATCCCATGGTGGCCCGACCTGCGCGAAACGTGGGAGTTGCTCGTAGAAAATCGAGGTGCTCAACGGCCCGCACCCGCACCGTCCGCTGTAAAAAGTGTTGGGGACGGCCCGTTTGTTGAAATATCGGTCACCGACACCAACTTCGCCCCCGGTGATGAAATCAACGGCGCTTTTGCGGCGGGCAACGTTCCAAAAGCCAATGTCGACGGGATAGAAGTTTCGCTCGTTGCGCTCGAACGTATTGAGCAGGGAGACGGCCGCACGTTTCAGGTTGAACAAAACCGCCACAACATACCCAATGTGTTTCACCTCCCGCCGGGTGGCAAACACACCCCCTTTCGCTTCCGCGTCCCCAAAGAGTCTTACCCTTCTTTTCAAGCGCTTTGGTTCAAACTTGACTACAGACTTGTTGTCATTTTGCGCATGCACAACGGCGTCGTGTCTACCCATATTCCGGTCAAAGTTGGCAAATATGCGGCGCCCAGAGCCCAAGTGGGCCGTTTGCCCGATGTGGGTATTGCCCGCTGGCGCACAGGTTGGGCAAGCGCGGGCGCCAAATACGGCTTCCTTCTCAACGCAGATCAATTTGGACTTGTGGGTACACGCGGCCCTGTCAACGTTGCTGTGGAAGTGTATGAAAGTGACCATGAAGCTGCCATGGTTGCGGTGTTTACCTACCCATCACTCAACCTCGACCTTCATGTGGAACCTCAAGTGCTCATTGTGCTCCCATCCAAGGTCGAGCTGCGCTACCCCGGTTATAAAATCAACCAGCGCGACATAGCACAAACTCGCGTATTTCTCGATGAGCCCCTGCGGAGCGCTCTGCTGCGCTTTAAAATCCAATCAATGAGCGACACCGAGCTGACAGTTCGCGGCCCGGTAAAGGGGTATGATGCCGAGGCAATTGACCCTTTTCTAAAAGATGTTTCGGGCATTCTCGACGCGCTTGGTCAGGCGATAGAGGCCATTCCGCCGCCGCCTGAATTGGCAGAAAGTCTACCCGACTGGAGGGTGTTTGCCGGTCGAACAGGCGCAAGCCTCAGCGTGGGTGGAATGGTCCTTCAAGGGATTACCATCGAGGGCGGTCTTTTTCAGATTGAAACACTTTTTCAAGAGAGTGGCGCGGTTTCCCTCACGCGAGTTTCCCTCACGATCGACCCGCCGCTGCCCATCGCACACACGCTTGACCCGGGGCAGCCTTCCACATTCGCTTCGGCAGCTCCAGGCTCCATTGACTTGGCTCAAGCGCTGCGTGCCAAATGCCGGCGCGTACAAGTCACAGCCGACACCCTTTCTATTGACATACCCGGCCCCGTTTCCAACCCGGAAGAGCTGCGTCCGCTCTTCGTTGAAATGTTCACGTTGGCAAGGCGCCTAAAAAATGAACGCGCGCCCGGACCCTACCGCTGAAGACTCACGTGAGAAACCTACCATGAGTACCATGAGTACACCTTTTGCCAGCATCCTCCACAAAGAAGCGGTAAAAGCCCTCGCCGACAGTCGGGCCTACGCGCGCGGTCAACGATATTTTGCCGAGGGCAAGGTCAAGTCGGTCACGCGCAACAAAACCTCCCTTGCCGGTGTTGTGGAGGGAGAACGTTCATACGCCGTTCGCCTGTGGGTCAATGAGTCAAGCCTTGCGTACTCCTGTTCATGCCCCCATGGTGAAGAGGGTAACTTCTGCAAACACTGCGTGGCACTGAGCCTCGCTTGGCTTGCCCAGGCTCCCAAAGCGGAATAGTTTCAGCTGTCGCTCTGGATGCCCCAGCAACAAGCTGACATGCCCAGCTGCCTGACACGTCCTACTGCAATGGGCTCGCACAACGTCAGCGACCACCTGTCGGGTTGGAATCGTGGGTGATGTGTGCTCATTGCAGCCAAAGAAACAAGAAACTCCGTGGGTTCTGTGGTCTCGGTGATTGCGTGTTGATACGACGTTGCAGTCACCCAGACGCGTCAGGTCTTGGCGTGATGTCTCAACTGGCGAGTTATTGTTCAGGACAAATCAGATCCTGCCCGTTGCACGCGGTTTGCGGTGTGTAGTCACAGCGAAGTTCACTGTTTGCTACGGCAGCGATAATTGAGAAAGCGCAATTTCCCCCCGGCGGGATCATCCCTATTAGAGATGCAGTTTCACCCGCATATTCAAGCTCCACACTTTGATCTGAGCCTTTGCATGGTGTGTCAAGTTTGACAGTTAGATTTTCAAACGGGACCAAACCTTCGGGCAGTTGGTGAAGTAGAATAAACGATTGTCCATCCGACAGAAACGGGAATTTGCAATCCACCAGATCTGCTTCATCACCCTCTCTGGCTTGAGCATCGACCGTACACCCCAGATTTTCAAACGTGCGTTCTTCGGCGGCCCCGAAACCCGGGGGTATGGGAGATACCACACACATCACCGGCCTTTCGCGCGGCTCACAACCCGCGGCCAACACCGAAGAAAGGAGGCCCAAACAAACAATATGTTTCCGGTTCATCACGGCCTCCTCAATGTTTGCGATCTGCCCACAGCTCAAACAGAGTGACATCCACACTCAGACTTGCACCCAACTGGAGAGCGTTTGCTCCCGGCGACGTCACGTCCGACTCCCACGCCCGCAACGCCGGCCTGAAGATGGCGTAAACCGTGAGTGCAAAGGGTGTTTCACCCAAACTCACCCGACCTGCCAACCCCGGGGCGAGCACCGTCACGAGCTGCGCACCGGGAAGGCGGCCTTGTTTGTCGGGGTCATAGTTGAGGTACGCCGCGGGGTCGATCAGCGGTATAAAAATTCCCCAACTGCCTCCTTTATAACCGTGCGCGTAATCAATTCCAACAGGCAATTGGAGCGTCGGCGGGGCCCAATACACGTTTCGACCACCTTCGCGGGTAACCCCATACTGACCCCACCGCCATTCCATCCCCGTGCCCATTCCGGCAAACGATGTGATTGTGAGCGAGCGACTCTCGGGGATTTGTTTTTGGCGCCACCCACCGAGAGGCATTGCAGCCGCGTCAAGGGCCTCAGCCACCTTGTCAGGATCGCGTTCACTGATCAGGGCGGAGAATAGGCCACTATACCGCGAGAGCCTTTCGACAAGCTGTTTGCATTGATCGTCGGCCTTGCACCGACTCTCTACAACCGTGCGCACAGAAGCGACAATGGAAGCCACCACCGCTCCCCAATCTTGGTTGAGCGCACTTTCAGCCGTGGCCACGTACCGAACCATTTCTGAGAGTCTGACAGAAGTGATCTTAAACACTTCGCTCACTGGTGTACTCTCCAGGCCCAAACCTGGATAAAATTGAGGCTGGGTGATTTTACCGAGGCTGTCGGTAAGGATAACTCCAAACTCCAGCGAAGCGCGCGCCAGCGCCGCGCCGGCTTGCAGCAGCTTCACCTGCGATGTTTGTTGAGCGGCACGCGCCGCGTCTTTCATGTACGCGTCAAAAGCCTTCATCACCTCGGCGAATGTTTTGGCGTTGTTCACCTGGGACGAGTCAAATTCAGGTGGAACAAAAGCCACTCCACCACCTGACTTTCTCAGGGTTTCGGCCGCCGCATAAAAGTTCTCCCATGCGGTTCTCACATTTTCCCATTGTACCAAGATCCGATCGGTGGAGGGACCGGCGGTGGCGTACCATCGAACGAGCGTTGTCAGTCGCTCAAGCTTCTCTCCCCGATCCAACACGCGGTGGAGGGTAGGCGTCTGCGTACACAATGTGTCGGCATTTGTACCGGGTTTAAATCCGGGACAACTGTCGCGATCATACCCATTTCCGGTGATGGTAAAACAGGCGGGTGCACCCACGAGCCCTGTGTATAAAAGTGCTTCAACCTCCTCGATCTTACCCTCGGTTGTCGCGCGTACCTGCTCTCCGAGTGACTGAAAAACGCGCGGAAGTGACACAAGACAGGCGGCGGTCTCAAATGGTATGTTGTGCAGTGTTCCCTTTTCGGGAGACACCGGATTCACATTCAACCGGTTCACCTCGGCGCTGAACGCGTACATCGCCGCCGTTGGATCTACCCCGGTTTGGATTTGCCCTACCAATTTTGCCGTTGCTTTGCGTATTTCCAAGGTTGGTGTACACAGTTTGTCGTCGGCTGCGGCGGTGCCACATTCAAACATGTCTTTCAGTTGTCTTTGTGACTTGTCTTTCTCCTCAGTCCCCGTCAGGAAATATACCGACCCCACGCCAAATCCCGCCATTTGAGAAGGCCAGCCCCGAACATCGGTGGAGACGGCCCCCTGCAAGGCGCGCACAAGGCTCGCCCCACCGCCGTATTGCACGTAGTCCATTCTGTCTTTGGCAAGGCGACACGTGGTGGGTAACCAGTAGGTTCGGACCTCACGGCGCGTTTGACAGTCAGGTCCACACGCTGGACCTTGGTCGCGCAATGCTTTGAGGTCTTCGGCCGCCTTCTGTCGCGCCTGAACCTTCTCGTTTCGTTTGAGGGCGAGAGTGGGAGCATCAGGTCGGTTTGCCGCTTTGGCTCGGGTCAAACGAACTTCGGCATCCCACTCCGCTTGGCACGCTTGGGTCAGAGTACTTTCAACGGGAGCGAGTTTGGCTCTGTACTCGTTGAGCGCCTGGTCGGTTTTTTCATCCTCATCGTTACCACAAATTTTGGTGTGCATTTTTTCTAGAAACCACACCAAGCTCTCTCGTTTTGCTCGATCTTCAATCACTTTCGCCAACGCGGCGAGGGCGACCTCCGCAGTGGCAACCGCGGCTCCTGACAGGTCAAAACCGGCCAGGCCCCCTGCAGAGGCGGCAACACCACCCCCTCCCCTATCAGACCCGCTCGATTCGATGTTTAAACTCGCCGGCGGTTCTCGGAACTCTACCCTACCCAGGCAGACGTTATCCATGGATGCGTTGGGCAACCCGGACGGGGGCGGCGGACCTGGGTCATTGTCGTTGTCAACAAGGGCAATTTCAGCCGCATTCGTTGGCTCTTTTTTATCATCCTTGGCGTCGCCGCCTGCGCGCACCTTTTTTGTGAGCGGGTCGAAAAAATACGTCGGCCGGAAGGTCGGTTAGATCTACCCCATACTTGTCGAACACGTTGGCGCGCGGTTTTCCAATGTACTCTGATAGGGCATCCACCGAAGCCCAGTCTGCCAGCACGGCAGCCGTTGCCGGTACTGCTTCTCGAAATGTACACACGTCGAGCACCGTTGCTTTTGATCCACAAAGCTCAAGGCAAATGCCCGGCTTGATGCCCTTGTCTACGTCGCCCTTGCTCGTGAAGCGCTCAAAGGCTTTCTCCACATCGGCGGCGGCGCCTTCCGCCTTTTTTGTCCATTCTGCCAGTTGGGTAGATTTGGCGGCGAGAGTCGCTCGTTGAGCGCCGAGTTTTAACGTCAACTCCTGAAATTTCGACTTCTTGATTCTGAGTTCGGTCAGCCGCTTCTCCTCTTCAGGTGGAAAGGTAGCCCCTTGGGCAAGTTTTGCCTTTTCGTCTTCGAGGGCCTTCAACTCAGTGTTTTCGGCGTCTGAATAGGCAAGATTGTCGAGGTCTTTTTTCGTTTTTTCGACCTCTTTTTTAACGCTCTCCAACACTGTCCGAATAGTTGTCAACTCCTCAGAAACTTTGCGGGCCACCGCTGTTTTTGCGGCGCTTTTTTCGGGCTCCACGTCGGAGTCGGTGCACCTCGCGTAGAGGGCATTTGCCAGGGTTCGAAACTTATCAACGCGTTCTTTGTGGACTTCAACCGCTGAGCGGGGTTTGGCGGAATTCACCCCCAACGCGGCAGACGAAGCCGCCGTTGTTGTCGGCGCGGCGGGGGACCGCGGCTGGCCTTGTGCGCTCGATATCGTCCACAGAACGCCCACAACAAGGCACAAGACGGCCATCAGAATGCGGGTAATCCCTGGGTACGCATGGGTCAAACGACGTTCGTTCCATGCAGGCACACGACTATTGCGTGGCATAATACTCTCCCTCGGATAGGGTCTATGGAGAGTGCAGTGATCATGCCATTAGAGGTTGTTTTATTAACTGACGAGATCCGTTCGACTTATAGATAGCGAGGGCATCTCTTCGAACGCAAACTTGTCATTGTATTGCGCGAAATGACCGTACTCACTCGCGGTGGCGCGACTATTCCCGGACGGCAGTGGCCATGACCACAGGCGCGGGAGGCCGTGCTTTCACCATATCTGAAAACCTGACCGCCGCCGGTACCGGGGTTACCGCCAAAGCGTCGGCGTTGGTTCGTGGTAAGGTTTGATAATATAGAGTGGCTTTCACCCGCGTAATAGAACTGCCCGCCGGCATTCGGTAGGTCACTCGGTCTTTGCCCGGCGCAAAGGTCGCGTCTGATCCTATCCCCTGAGGTGCGGTCCACTCGGCGTTTGGGCCCGAGTTTGACCAACCTTCAGGCAAGATCCGATTGTCTTTTCCAAATCCAATTTGCTGGAGCGGTCGATGGTTGGGTTCACCCGTAGAATCCACCGCAATCGCCTCATACACCTGCACCTCCCCCTCCCCCACTTCATCCCGGTGAGGCAAGATCAGCCCTTCGAGATCTACCCGTTTCCCGTTGGACTCTATACTGCCGTCGCTACCGGGTTTGCCCGACTCAAACAAAATCTCCCCATTTTGACTTTCACCCACCACATGAAGCCACATTCGCCTTGACGGGTAACCCGTTGGAAGTTTGTGCCCCGTGCGGTTGACAATATCAATGCCGACCATGAGTACACTTCCTGAAAGCGTCGGCTCCAATATGGTAAGTTCGGCCGCTGTTTGAAGGTGCGCTTCACCCCGCTCGGCGGCTTTGAGCAGTTCGGCCGATGAAACTTCCGAACCTGTCCAAGCCACGTTGTCTGCCAAAATTCGCAACATGTAGGCGTTGCCACCTTCAAACGAGTGTTGTCCAAAAGGTGTTCTCTTTGACAGGTTGTCAGGATATTTGGATATTGCCGAGGATATGGGTAAACCGTCGGACCCTTCTGTGGGCAAGTGACATTGACCACACGGCGCATTGCTCGCATAAGTGGAGTTTTGCCACTCAAGATAGGTGGCCTGCTCCAAAAATCCGTCACCCGTGGGGTTGCCCGACGCGTCGAGAAATGGAACCACGACCGTATGGCATGTGGCGCACACTTCACTTTTTGTAATGTGCTCTGCGTACACCGGAGTGTACTCCACAAAAAACTCCATTGGCTGAGTGTTGGGTGCCTTGTGCGGCCCAAACATCTCCCTATCAAATCCAACCTCAAACCCACCTGAAAAACTGCCGGATTCACCGAGATTGTCCGGCGAAATCTGATGGCAGAGAGAGCAGGTAACCCCATCACGCGCCAAATGGGATACAGGGTCGCTCCCTTCGGTAATGCTCTCAAACGTGAGCGTCGCCCCATTCGACATTGATTCAATCGATGCGGCCGGCGCATGGCACCGCAGACAGGCAGCATCAATCAATGCTTCAGCCTCGGGCCTCGACGTGCGGGCGTCTTGCACAACAGACAGGTAATATGGATCTTTGGTGGCAAAAGCCATCATCGACGCGCGCCACAGGTGCACAGGTGAAATATCCTCACCGTTGGGGTCGTGCATCGTGGCGCTCTCCCCCGCAAAGTGGCATTGAGCGCACGTTCCACCGGTTGCAAACTGGTCTGTTTTCGTGGGCTCCACAGCGGGCAATGGGTCAAGCGGCGGAGGCAGTTCAATAGGCGTGCTCGACGTTGTTCCGCCGCCGCCGACTCCTGTGGATTCACCATCACAACCCTGAATGGGTAGAGCGGCGACAATGGGTAGAAAAACTGCAATCCAACGGAGCGGGCGCGCTAGAATGGGCATCACACGGGTTCCGTAACAAGCGGCGAGCCCGAGCCGCGTGCAATAATGGATGAGTTTTGCGCTGTGTTTTGAATGACGCGATGCAGGAAAACGCAGCGTTTGCGTAGATATGCGATTCAGTTGCGTGTCATTAGAAGGCTTAATTCGAAATTTTGATTCACTTCGATTCGACGGATTTGTGCTGTCGCCGCGGCAAACTTTCTTCACGAGCAATGGCTTCTTCGAGGACGTCATCATTGAGATCGCCCTCGGCCGCACGTTCCATTGCAATACGCAGCGGTTCAAACGCAATACTGTCTACGCAAATGCGCAACCGACTGCGAAGGTGTTCGTCGGAACGTTCGCTCAGCGCCAGTGCGGCGCCAATTCGCCTTTCAAAGGCGGCGTTTTCATCTTTCGCAACTTCAATCAATTGGTCGGGGCTTAACGGCGGAACGCGGCGATAGCCTGTTTCAACAAGTGTACTCTTTAATGCGCGCCGCCAGTCTTCGGTGGATCGACCTTCACGATCCAATACTGAAAGTGCGGCCTCATTATGCACGTGCGGTGTTTGAATAGGCTCTTCTTGAGGCCCGTTTTCGGGCGGAGAAGTGCGTTTGGATTGAGGCTCCGGGGACGATTTCGCTTCTGATTCGATTTTGAGTGCATCCCGCGCGATAGAAATGGCCGCATGGAGTGCCCGCGCTTTATACAACGATGTTTCAATGGTGATTGTTGCACCCGAATCGCGCCGAATAATCACTGTGGCCGGCTGTTTTTTATACCTTTTGCGGCCACGTATTTTTTCATGAATGAGCACCGCTTCGCTGTTCCATTGAACATCCACATCCACAATTGAATTCAATGGCCATAACACTTTGTTATCATCCGACGCCCACTGAACCGCGATCGCATCTCTGCGTACCCGCACTTGGCATAATTGCAATGGGAACCAATCACGCACAACCCCCTTGAAAAGCGTGTAGAGCAGGCCGGCACTGCCCGCTCCCAATGCCAACGAGAGCCAGAGCTTTTGGTGATAAATAATAGCTGCAAGAGCCGCCAGCAAACAGAGCGCCACCGACAGATAATGGTCTGTCACAACGGTCTGAAGCGTTTTCGCAACAACGCCCGATTCTCGCAATGAGCCTTTGCAGGAGAGCGGCTTTGGCAGCGCCGAGGCCAATTTGCGCATTTCCGCCGCGGTTTCTCGGCGTGCTTTGCGCCCTGCTTTTACGTCACCGATCGGCGCGACAATGGCCTTGTTTTTTGCGTCCTGCGCCTTTTGTCGTTGCCGCTCATGAAACTTTTGAACCATCTTTTGATGGTCCTTTGAAAACGGCGGTTGAAAGCCACGCTGTCGGCCCAAAACACATCCAGCCTACCACAGCTGGGCCCAAAAGAAGCGACAGCGGCCACGTGAAATCAAACCTGTCACCGTTGGTGCAAACCTGATGGGTAGGTGAGAACACCGCATCATCGGTGGACATCGGGTGCAGGTTCGAGCGGGCGTGGGATCTTATTCAGTCACTTTTTTGGGTCGGCGCTTTGCTTGGGCTTGTCGTTGTTGTTGGGCGGGGCCGGCTCGGGACACGCGGTTTGGGATAAACGTATTGCCCACTGGGCGCCCTCGGCAATGTTCTTTTCAGGAAGACTTAATTCACGCGCAACATCGGTTTTGGATAAAATCGGCGGCTTTTTACCATTGGGCGGGTCTTTGCCCATTTCTACACAGATGGTGATACCGTTTATACTGCCTAATTGCAGCTTGGTTTTTTCAACTTCAACGAGCAGCGCCTGTCCATCGGCAACCACTTTTGAATCGGGCGAAAGGGCCTGTTCATCGACGGCAACGGGCTCGCTCAACCCCGACTCAAGTGCGCGGCGCAGAAGCGCCAAGCCCGCCGAACCGAGGGGCTGTCCAAGGTGGACAAGTTTGAGTGTTGGGGGGGTTGTGACACCGGAAAAAGACCAATGGACGAGTGGTCCCGCTTCAGCCTCCGGGTAGGTGTCGCTCAGCACTTTGGTAATGCGTGAAGTCAGCTCCGACACCGGCAGCACCGGCGCCGGCGCGGGTTTGCTTACCGGCGCGGGCGGAATTGCCGCCGAAGCGAGACGCAACACAGCGGCTGCATCGGGCACACCCACCACCGACACAGAGGCATTCAGGTGCGTCTGTTCCAAGATCGTGTTGTGCAAATATTCTTCGAGTTCACTGGCATGGGAAGGGTCACCCACAACGACCAAACGGACGGTCAACTTCCCCTGTTCAAGACTTACCGCCGAGGAAAGTGCACCTTTCAGATCGGGTCGACTGGTTAGAATGGCGGCAACTTTTTGACGCGCCTGAACTTCTGAAGAAACCGTGGAGAGCGCCTGTTGTAACGGCACAAACACAGCCAATACCAACCCAACGGGTAGAATCAGCTTAAAAAGGGTGGCATGGCGTGACCCAAAAATCGCGTTGAGTCTCGATGCCGCGCGCGCAACAAGCCCCTTTTTTTCCATGTCGTGGAGCACATCCGCCTCAAGGGCGGCAGCATCGACAGAACCATAGCCGGTGAGTAAGAATACAACGAGTGCAAACAATAAGATTGCTGAAAGGTTGGCGGTGAACAGGAGCAGCGCGCCCGTTGAGATTGGGCCTGAACCAACACCAAGACCAAAACCGGCGGTGCACAGCGGTGGTACGAGAGAAATACCAATGGAGGTGCCCGCGGCCGTGGAGGCAGAATCAATGGGCCGAATGGTGACAAATGCCGCCGTCAATGCGCAGAAGCCGGCCACCATCAAGTCTAGGATGGTAGGCGATGTGCGGGCCGCAATCTCCGTTGTGACTTCTTGAAATGGCAATAACCTAACCAATACACCCGCCGATAAAACAGCCGTTAAGAGACTGGCCCCAACGCGAATGGCCGAACGGATGGCCAATAAGGCCGAGCCAACCGCCAAGCCCATTGCAAGTTCAACAATGGGGCCCATAAGCGGGGCCACAAGCATGGCGCCGATAATGACGGCACCGCTCGACAAAACAAGGCCAAACGTGGCTATTCCAACAGACAATAACAGTTGCGCCCAATACGCGGCCGTGTCGGTTTTGTGGCGCTCAAGCATGCCCTTCACAGTGGCACTGCGCTGTTCTGCAGTGACCCTGAACAGTTTTGCAAGGGGGGCAGTGGGTGTCATTGGACCGACAGTAGCCTTTCCGCGCCGTTTGCACCACGCCAATTGCAAAGTGCCAGTCAAGATAGCCTATAACACTGGTGTACACAGACGGGCGCGGGTTGGGACATTCACGGGTTGACCGATTGCGCTTGCCTATCGCGTTGGGGTCGCATAGGAAAAGGGACTGGGTGTTGCAGCGCGGAGCCGCAACAGGTCATGGGAAGGTCGGGCCGCCTTCCTGCCAAAGGACCGTTCCGCCATGGCCAACCCCAACGCCTACTCACCTGAAACGTGGCCCGCCGCCAAACGCGCCGCAAAGGCCGTTTTGCGGCCTATCGAGCGCTTTTTGCACATTGAAGCATCCAGTGGAATTGTGCTCCTGTTGGCAGCCGCCGCGGCTCTTTTCTGGGCAAACTCCCAATATGCCCCCGCTTATGAGCATCTTTGGCACACGCCTGTTCGAGTGGGAATTGGCAGTTTGAGTGCCGAGCGCTCATTGCATTTCATCGTCAACGAAGTGTTGATGACCATCTTCTTTTTCGTTGTCGGCCTGGAGATTCGCCGCGAAATATTTGAAGGTGAATTGGCCGACAGAAAACGCGCCATGTTGCCCGCGGTGGCCGCAATTGGTGGAATGGTCGCACCGGCAGCGCTTTTTCTGTTGTTGAGCCGCCCGGATACGCGCAGTGGATTTGGTGTGCCAACAGCCACGGACATCGCTTTTGCAGTTGGTGTATTGGCGCTTTTGGGCAAACGTGTACCGCCCGCGCTTCGGGTGTTGTTGCTCACATTAGCCATTATCGACGACATCGGGGCGATTGTTGTCATTGCGGCCTTTTATTCAAAGGGGATTGTGTGGTGGGGATTTGGCGTAGCCCTGATTGGCATTGTCGGCACATTCGTTTTTCAGCGACTTGGTATTCGACGGCCGATTTATTATGTGATTCCCGGTGCGGTGGTTTGGTGGGGTGTGTACACCGCGGGAGTGCATCCAACCATTGCGGGCGTGGCGCTCGGGCTTCTCACCCCGGCTCGCAGTTGGTTTGGTGAAGAAGGCTTCGTTTCTGCCGCCGAAGAGGCCATATCGCTGTTTCGAAAACGCAGCTCCGACCCAAAACACACGGCCCATGACTTGATTGAACCACTTCACGATTTGCGCCTTGCCCGAGTGGAAGCTCTTTCACCGGTGGTTCGTTTGCAAACGTCACTTCACCCGTGGGTGGCATTTGTGATTATGCCGGTGTTTGCGCTGGCCAATGCCGGCGTTTCACTGAAAGGGATTAACTTTGCGGTTCCATCGGTAAAAGCAATTGGCGCGGGCGTATTTTTCGGCCTGGTCATTGGCAAGCCGCTCGGGATTGTACTGCTCAGTTTCATTGCTGTAAAACTGAGGATCTGCGCTCTTCCCAAAGGTGTTCGCTGGAGCAACGTGGCCATTGTCGGCCTTGTCGGTGGAATCGGTTTTACAATGTCGATCTTTATCGCCGGTCTTGCATTTCAATCGGCGGAAGCCCTTGCCGCCGCAAAAGGTGCCATTCTCGCGGCATCCGGTGTGGCAGCGTGTTTGGGTCTGATTGTCGGGAGGGCTGTTTTGTCCGATGTTCCAAATCCGCTGGCCGCCACTTCTGAACATCAGGCCGAGTCGTCGGCTGAAGTATAAACGCCTAAAACACGTGTACCAACCCGTCATTCAGGTTTAGGTGTTTTTGACCATCCATAAACAGGTAAGTGACAATGCGCGCCTGAACGCGACGCGGCGTTTCTTCGATAAATGTGTCGAGATCGTCTGCCCCAAACACAATTGTCGCACGCGGTTCCATAAGCATCCAACGTCGCACGTCCTGTTGCGACGATGGGGACATTGCGTAAAGACGTTCGGCCTCAATATACACAAAAGGCGGCGTTTCTCGTTGGAATGAAAGCCAGCTAATGGGCGCGCGCGACGCGGCAATCAACTCCACCGCTTTGGCCGCTCGCGCGCGGCGCTCGGGAGTTTGACCTGTCACGATCAATCCTCCCGAACCGGCGACAAGGGCAAACTCAAACATCCCCACAAATATCTCAGTAGCTAACACCTCGTATTCTAGAAGAGGTGTACGCATGAGTTCATCCCCCGTGAAGTCATAAAAAACCGTTCCACCCTCCACAAGCTGGCGCAACATCGACAAACTTTGCAAGGCGCGGAGTGCCATGGCCGGTGTCAACCCTGAAAGTTGAAGGGCAGAAAGGGCAAAGTCAATTCGATCGGACCTACCCATCAGGTCACCACTCACAGGCGAATGCTGAACCGCGCGGATAACCTCCGAGTCGACAAACTCAATAGCTGCAACAGCGGCTCGGTCCTTTGGAGTGATCGCCGCAGGTATGGGAGGTGGCCATTGCTCGCGGGCCGACATCTCCTTGAAAAGCCGACTTGCGGTTGAAACAAGAGCCGCTCCCGCCGACGCCCCGCGGGAAAGGAGCGCAAGAGCGGCGTCTGCCGGTGTACCCATTGAGGGCGCAGCCGCACTGCCAAACTCGCCTCGGCGACGCATCACCTGGTCAGCACCTGCTGCGTCGAGCATGGCCATGTTCCACATAGCGGAAAGCCGTTCCGACGGCGTTTGTGTGGCGGGCAGGGGCATCGTTGGGAGTTTATAATAGACGACGAGTGTTCTGTGAAAAGTGATAACGTTGGTTGCGTGGTTGCGGAGGCCCCGACGTGACGGCTTTGCCTAAAGTCATTGTGGCCCGATCGGGTGAAGCGGCGCCCGTCGCGGTTCCTCACGGAGGCGACGTTCGAGTTCAGCTTGCGGGCACCGCGCAGGCCGTCAAATGGGCTTTTATAGGGTTGGGTCTCGCTGCCCTGGTTGGACTGCTTATCGGATCGGCAGTGGATATTGGGTCCACCGTTTTGGGGATCCTTGGCATGATCGTTCTTGTCAGCCCCTTTTGCGCGCTGATTGGAGCGCTTTTTGGAACTCACCACTTTCGCGCGGGGAGTGTGATTTTTGCCTATCCCCAGTGGCTCCTTGTCGATCGCGGTCGAAAGAAAATCCGCGTGGATACGTTTTCAGGCGGTTGGCTCAGCCCAACAGAACATCGGGTGTACCTTCAACAGCAGAATGGCAATCTTTGGAGCGCCGCGGTAGCCGATCAAAACACCGGGAAAGCTTTTCTTGAATGTGTATCGCTCGACGTGTCACGAAGACCTTGGAATGTGCGGTTGGGCAGCACGTGGATGGTGAGCGCATTCGCCTGGATTTTAAGCCCTATATTGGCAAGTGTGATCACCGCTGCAATTCATCAGCTTGTAACACTGGACATTCCGTCACGCGCGGCACTCATTGGTATTTTATTCGCATTAACTTATACCGCCATTCAGCGCATGTTCGGTCCCGACAGTTTGGTTATTGGAGCCGACGGGGTCATCGTAAAAGGCCCATTTTCAGCCAGATTCATTCGATTTGACGATCTGAATGACTTCGCTACGAGTCGATCGGGCATAACGATCTTCTTAAAAAACGGCACTGAAGTTCGGGCCAGGGCACGCAATCTCAATGAGGCCACTCAGGTTGCATTGCGTGAACGGATTGAGCAGGCCGCGGCGTTGCACAACCAAGTTGAAATGTCCTCCGCGGCGTTGCTTGAAAAAGGGAGTCGGTCCATTTCAGATTGGCATGTGGCTCTCGCAGGGATTTTGTCCAAAGACACGGGTTATCGGCGGGCTCACGTTACACGCGAGCAAATTATAAAAGTGCTTGAAAATCCGGCCGCACCGGCGCTCCAGCGCATCGGCGCGGCCATTGCTCTCGCTCGCTCCCAAGACGTTGAAGCATTGAAAAGAATGCGGATTGTGGCCGGTGCATGTGTGGATGAAAAAGTGCGTATTGCATTGGAGGGTGTCGCGCGGGGAGACCTTGAAAACGAGGCCATTGAAAAACTCGCAGCCGAAGATGAAGCCGCCCGTGCAAAGGCTTATTGGGCTTCACTACCCGAGCGCGCCGGTGACCCATGAAAAGTAATGAAACATCAGCGTCGAATGTGTTGGTGCGGCGCGTTGGAACCGCCAAACTCGCCACATCGGCGTTTTTGCTTCTGAGCGTGGGTGCGCTGTTCGCGTTTGTGGCCGGTGCATTGCTCGGCGCTCCGCGTTTCCTTGAGGCCCCACTCGGCTGGACAATCTTATTGAGTCCACTTGCCGCGCTCATCAGCAGCGGACTGGGCGCAATGAATTTTAAGGCCGGCAGCGTTGTTTCCATTGAAAGCGGTGAAGTGGCCATTGACGGAAAAAAGACAACGCTGCGCGCCGAAGAGCTGGCAAATGGCTGGTTTAGTCCTTCTGAAAATCGGGTTTATCTGCAAACCAAGCGAGGGGATGAGTGGAGTGTGCCTGTCGGCTCCGCTGCAGAAGGCCAAATGTTGCTGGAAAAGGCGGGACTCGACGCTTCAAAACGAACGTGGCGTACGCGACTCGGCCCTACCGACTTTTTAACTGCAATGACCTGGCTGGTGGGCCTCCCGATGTCGGTTTCAGCGGCGGAATTGATTGTCAGGGTTTCGAAAGTGCCCAGCACAATGCCGTTGTTCTTTGTGGTAATGCCTATTGCGGTTGTATTGTTTATTGTTTTCTCCCAGACAACGTCGCGTCTTTTTGGCCCGGCAAACCTGATAATCGGTGCCGACGGCGTGGCAATTAAACGGGGCTTCTCGTCGGATCTTGTGAAATTTGATGAGATGGAAAAGGTGACCATTGAATCGAGTCGCGTCACATTTCGATTAAAAAACGGAAAAGATGTGAGCGCTCGGGCACGTCATCTCGGTTATCAGGAGCAAAGCACCATTTTAGAACGTATTGAAAAAGCACGCGCATTGCATAAAGATCGGGCGGTAGAACCGGCATCGTTTGCATTGCTTGATCGCGGAGCCCGAACATTGGCAGAGTGGACGGAGGCGCTCGGCGCACTTTTGTCAAACGACTCGGGGTATCGCAATGCCAATCTCACGCGTGAACAGGTTATCAGCGTGCTTGAAAACCCGGCGGCTCCCGCTGAACGGCGCATCGGCGCCGCGATTACACTCGCCAAAATCAACGATGGTGAAGCTCCTCTTCGAACGCGAATTGCCGCCGGTGCGAGCGCAAATCCGCGTGTTCGTATTGCACTGGAGCATATCGCCGACGGGCACCTTGATGAGGAAGACATTCTGCTTGCGGCCCAAGAAGAGTCTCAAAGAGAGCGGAAACAGAAGCGATAACGGGCACGCTCAAAATGCAACCCTCGATCCGCTGCGCTTTCGACCAAATTGTGCGCACAGCTCTTCTCGGCAACGGAGAAGATGCGACTGCTCAAGAAGTAGGCTAAAGTGCGCGCCGCAATGTCGACCACTGTGCTCACCCCGGGAGCCGTTTTTGCCAACCGTTATCGGGTTGAAGCGTGCATCGCCCAGGGTGGAATGGGCGCTGTTTACAGGGTTACGCACACCGAAACAAGCCGCTCTCACGCGCTCAAGGTGATGCATCCGCACATTCTAGCGAGTGAAGAACTTCGCGAGCGTTTTCGCAAAGAAGCGCGCGTCGCAGCCAACGTACAAAGTGAACATATTGTGGATGTGCTCGATGCCGGGGTCGATGCCGCGTCCGACATGCCTTATCTCGTAATGGAGTTGCTCCAGGGTGAAGAGCTGGGGCGACTGCTTGAAAAGCGCGGCAGGTTTTCGCCCGAAGAAGTGGTGATGTATCTCGGACAGGTGGCTATTGCGCTCGACAAAACACACCGCGCAATGATCGTTCACCGCGATCTCAAGCCTGAAAATCTGTTTTTAACTTTTCGCGACGACGGATCCCCGCGCATTAAAGTGCTCGACTTTGGCATTGCAAAGGTAGTGGCAGAAACCAATACCAATGTTGCCGCAACCCGAAGTGTTGGAACACCGCTCTATATGGCGCCCGAACAATTTAAGGGGGGCCAACGAGTATCACCGGCGGTAGACCTTTATGCACTGGGGCTGATTGCGTACACATTGCTCACCGGAAAGTCGTATTGGACTGAAGAGTGCGACGCGTCTGACAACGTGTTTGCATTCGCTCAAACCGCTCAAGGCGGCCCCGTAGAACCGCCGTGTACACGTGCTCGACGCGCTGGTGTACACCTTCCGCCCGGGTTTGACGGGTGGTTTGCCGTTGCCACAAATGTCGACCCAACTCGAAGGTATCCAAGTGCAACAGCCATGATCCGCGCGCTCGCTGTTGCGCTGGGCCCAAATGCCGGTGTTGTCGCGGGCTCCAATCCGGCCGGTATGTTGGGGGTGAGTGGGGCAACTCCGGCGTACACTCCACCGCCAATCGCCCCCACCATGCAATCGCCTGTTTTGGCGCCTCGAAACAATACCACTCCGCTCCAGCCGGTACCTCCACAGGCTGCGTATACAGGCGCCGGTGTCACGGCCAACTACCCTCCCAACGGGGTTGCACCACGCAGCAAAGCGCCTCTGATCTTGGGCGGTGTCGGTGTCGCAGTGGCCTGCGCACTAGTTGCATTCTTCGCTTTGCGACCGAGTGAAGCCAATCCCCAAAAAGATCTTGGAGCAGACGTGGCTCCCACTGCGAGCGCAACAATCGAACCCACTGTGATCCCATCCGCTGCACCCTCCGCCGATCCCACAAGTGCTCCCACCGCCGAACCTTCCGCATCGGCAACCGCCACGCCCACAGCTTCCGCCTCCGTCGAACCGACGGGTAACAAAACCACAAAGCCGGCGCCTAAACCTTCGGGGAAAACCGGGCGGCCGAGCAGTTCGTCGGTCTATATTCGCGACTGATCCTCACTCTCCTTAGAATAGAAAATCTACCCATGCGTACACTCCGGGTTATTGCTCAGATTGGTTGTTTTGTGATTGGCATGTTCGCTAAAAGTGCCTTTGCACAGGACGCCGCAGCCGCTGAAGCGTTGTTCAACAAGGGTGTTGCCGAAATGGAGGCCGGCCACTTTGATGTGGCTTGTCCCGCACTGGCAGAAAGTCAGCGTTTGGATCCGCGGCCCGGCACCATGTTCACCTTGGCCGAATGTGAAGCAAAAGCCGGCAAAATTGCCACAGCGCTGGTTCACTATGAAGATTATCTTCGCGCCGCCGAGTTATTGCCCGGCCCTCAAAAACAGCGCCATGCACAGCGAATGGATATCGCCAAAACAAAGAAAGCGTCGCTCGCACCCGCTGTGCCGATACTCACGTTGACGCTGCCAAAAAACGCTCCACCCGATACCAAAGTGTCGCGCGACGGCACCGAGTTAACCGCCGCTTCGCTGGGCGTTGCATTACCTGTCGATCCCGGTGAGCACGTGATTGTGACAATGCTGCGCACGGGCGAGCGCATTGAACAAAAGATATCACTCGCACGCGGAGAGAAGCGCGCCGTGGAAGTGACTATAAAAAGCTCCCAAGTCGGCGCGCCCACCGGCAGTACAGTTGTTGAAACACCCAATTCAGGTGACGGCCCCAGTGGAAGGCGAGTTGCGAGCTATGTCATTGGCGGAGTGGGTATTGCCGGCCTGGCCCTGGGCGGTGTCATGGGCGGACTGGCACTGTCATCCAAGGGTGTTGTGGACGAACATTGTCCAAACAAAAATTGTGATGCGGAAGGTGCAAAAGCGCTCGAAGAAGGCCGAACAACAAGCCTTGTCAGCACCATTGGGCTCGGTGTCGGCGCCGCCGGGGTTGCTACCGCTGTCATTCTCTTATTAACGGAGCCCAAAAAAGCGGCCGCTTCCGCCAAATCACTTCCCGGAAGGAACGTGGGTCAATCCCTGGGCGTCTCCATTGATGTCGGCCCGTCGTCGGCCGGATTACGCTTGAAAGGAGCTTTTTAATGATGAAGATCGGCCTCCCCCGATCGCGGGCTTATTGGATCACAGGTTGTGCCGTTTTTGCCGCGCTTGCCGTTGGCGGCTGCACATCCATTCTCGGCTTTGATCAGGAGTACAATACCAGTCAAAGCGGCGGCAGTGGAGGCACGGGGGCCGCAACTGCCACTTCGACATCCACGGGCGGCGGTACTTCCACTGGAACAACCGCTTCCACAGGTGGGTCGGGGGGTCACATGCAAATGGGCTGTGTGGACGTGGGCGAGTGCCCACCTTCCCCAGACCCTTGTTGGAATGCGGTCTGTTCTGAAAACGTATGCGGCTTTTTGCCCGCAGAAGCCAACAAGTTGCTCAATGCCGCGGAGCAAGTAGCGGGCGATTGTCGAGATCTGGTGTGTGACGGCACCGGAAGTATCACCTACCTTCTTAATCCCGCTGATCTACCTCCTCCACAAGGTCCATGTTGGGTTGGATCGTGCGACAGCATGGTACCGGGACAAGTGCCGGCGGCCGCCAATAAGCCTTGTTCAGAAGGCACTGGCATCAAGTGCGATGGAATGGGCAAATGCGTTGAGTGCACGGTGGCGGCAGATTGCGCAACAACCATCTGTTTAGCCAATACGTGCGTGAGCGCGCAATGCAATGACGGCGTCAAAAACGGCAACGAGACCGATCTCGACTGCGGCGGATCGTGCGGCGCCAGCTGCGAAAAAGACCAAGGGTGCAATGTGAACGCCGACTGCGTCAGTGGCAATTGCACCGGCGACAAGTGCGCTTTGGGCAGCGACGGTGAAGAATGCACTACCAACGCGGGTTGCGTCAGTGGCATTTGCGAAGACAACGTATGTTGCGCCACAACGTGTGTGGGCGAATGCGTGACCTGCAAACAAGCCGGTATCGAAGGCATATGCGTGGCATTGCCGGCCGGAACACAGGCCAATTGCCCAGGTTCGGTGTGCAACTCCGTGGGTGTTTGCGGCGTGTGTACACCCGGTGAAAACCTGGGCCAATGTTGCGAACCGTGCGCCAAAGGTGACAGTCCAAGCGAGGCGCAAAACAAGGACTCCGCGGGCGCTCTACCCCCGAGCCCACCCGACTGTTGTTACGACAGCATTTGTGGGCCGGATGGTATGCCGCCACCCTGCGGTGGATTGTAAGCCGGGCGAGGCAATGAGCCGCGTGCGTACACATGAGCAGTGTGCGTACACATGTGGACCGGCTGCACCGGACAAAACAATAAAGCCCAGAACGGCGGTTCTGGGCTTTTCGGGGTGGGCCATGAAGGACTTGAACCTTCAGCCAATGGATTAAGAGTCCACTGCTCTACCAATTGAGCTAATGGCCCGAGTTCTAGAATGTCAACGAAGCGAGTTTGAGCGAATGTGAGCGAGTGTGACCTATGAGGTCGGGCTCGCTTGGTACGCCCGGCCCGATTCGAACGGGCGACCTTCGGATTCGAAGTCCGCGGCTCTATCCAGCTGAGCTACGGGCGCGCGCTCGACGCTCTCGGCAGCGAGAACGTCGGGGCTCTTTACAGGCTGCGTATGGCCCTGTCAAGCACCCGCAGCGATTTGGATCAACTTTTTGAGATTGCGCACAAACGGGCCGGATCCGAGTATGCTTACGGCCTCCATGTCTGCTGCCCAAGTTGAAACCGCCGCTTCCGCAACAACAAAAGCAGAGCCCCAAACGCTTCGCGGCCTGCTCGAAGAGGGAGCCACATCGGCCCAGATCGCCGCGTTTCTCGACGCGCTCAACGAAAATGAGAAGCTTCGTCAGGTGCTCGCGGTGAAAGGCAAGTGGGTCGGCGTTCTCTACGATCGCGTGGCCGACGCACCGCCGGTGTCACTCGACGAGTTTGTTCCGCCCGACTCTGTGGGAACAACTCTCATTTACGAAGGCCGCAATTCACTGGCACTGTTCACTCGCTTTCAAAAGCGTTTTTTGCGAACGAAAAAGGGAGTGATTGTTGGGTACAACCACCAAACAATGATGTGGTTTACCGGGCCGGGGTATTTCGTGTTTCAACCGGCTGATGGAAACCCGCCCGTTCCCAACGAACCTTTTATTGACTACGTGGCAGAACCGCCGGTTATCCCCGAGGGTTGGCCCAAGTACAAATCCAATGAAGATGGCATGTCAAAGGCCGTGTATTACAACATGCACGATTACATGCGTCGCGTTGCAAAAAACGTTTATGTCGGCAAAGCGTACCG
Source organism: Polyangiaceae bacterium (assembly GCA_016712345.1). GTDB lineage: Bacteria > Myxococcota_A > Polyangia > Polyangiales > Polyangiaceae > JADJRH01. Next base: position 2,272,373 of record JADJRH010000001.1, on the reverse strand, counting down.
GCTTGCCGAAGACATCGGCCCCGCAGAAGATATCGGCGCCTATTTTTCACTAACCCTTCAGCCGCCCGGCTATTCTGAATAAAGGCAATTAGTCGGCGCTCAATACGGCGAGTCGTTATTGGGCGCTTTTACAGCGGGTTTGCTTTTGCCCACAGACTCTTCAAGGCAAATGCCTTTCATTGATTCTGGGCAGGCAATACGCACATGAAAATGGTCGTCGTGCACGTCGGCGTCGCGCGGCGAAAGGAGCGCCGATTCGGCCTTTGCATAAAGGTCTTTTGCAACCTTCTTTTTTAATGCATAGGCCAATAAACGCGCTCGGAGCGCATTGGAGACAAAGATATAACGTACCTTGGTTTCTTTATCGGTCAGAAGCGTTTCCACCAATAACCAATTGCGTGCATCGTCGAATTGGGCCCAACCCACCGAGCCGCTTTTGCCTGTTCCGTCGAATGCGACAAACCGCGTCATTGCGGCGGGCCGGCCTTTTGAATTGGCCACGTAAAACCCCACGTCGGCGTCGCGACCTGATTGATGAGAGTTGTGACCGGTGAGTTGACCACCAAACTTTTGAGACAGATCACCCACAAGCATTACACTTCGCGGGTGTTTCTTTGCGATTTTCCCGGCCGCTCGCTGAAGCAACTTCACCAGCTCGGGCAGCGCCCACGCGTGCGCACGATCACGCAACTTGAGGCTTCGCGAAGAGTGGAGTTTGACAGCGCCCTGCAATTTGCCGCGGTTTGGCGCTCCAACAGACGCGGGGCCTTTAAACGTTACAGTGGGTAGATCGTCTTTTGCGTATTTTTTGGCAGCGCTTTCTTTTGGCGCCTTTTTAACGGCCTTTGCGGTGTCTTTATCACCTTTGGCATTGGCCTTTGCGTCTTTATCAACTTTGGCAATGGCCTTTGCGGTGTCTTTATCGCCTTTGGCATTGGCCTTTGCGTCTTTTGCAACGGCTTTGTCGGCCGCCTTGTCCGCTTTTGAGGGCGACACTTTTTCGCCCTTTACGCTGTCAGCTTTGGGCGGAGCGGCCATTGCGGGCTCGGCCCAGAGACACGCCGCGGCAAGAGCCACCGCTATCGGCCGAAATACGCGGTAAAAACGAGACGAAAACATCAGGGAATCCTCAACGCGCGAGCGCACCCTAGTCCACCGCGGACCAAATTCAACGCTTTTCGAAGGGAGGCTCATTCCCGACCACCGACACGTTTCATCCGCCTCGCAATGACTTGAGACGTCTCGATGCCTGACACGTCGTAATCAACACGGAGTTCCCCAGCGGCGCATGCGCCTCATTCGAACGGCGAGTAACTCGTTGCGGTTGAGTTGTCGATGCAGCAGAAAAGAGCCCGTTCTGGGAGGTCCGGCGACTTGAGATGTCCATCAGGTCGCCATCCACCGGTCTCGCCGGTCTCTCGTTTTCGCCGTGGCTGCGCTCGCCACAGAACTCCATCTGGAGAACCCGACGCGCCACGCTGTTCGCTTTTCCGCTTGGCGACGGGCAAGGGTGTCCCAAACGTCTCGACAAGACTGGATCCGTGCCTTGCAGAACGTTCCGCTAAAGGGAAGTTACCTAGGAGTCACGGAGATCACTGAGATCCACGGAGTTTTTTTGTATTTCAGACTGCAATCGTCTCGCACGGCGTCGTGCCTCACCTGCCTGGCTTGCGATTGTGGATGACGTGTACTCATTGCAGCCAAAGAAACAAAAACCTCCGTGTTCCTCTGTCGCTCTGGGTTTGGTCTTGTTTTACCCAATAACAAGCGATTGAATCATGTGATCGCGGGCGGCGATTTCTTCTTTGCGAGTTTTCCACGATGTAATGAAAGTGGCATTGATCGTGGCCTCACCATTGGAGATGTAATAAACAGCAATGTATTCACCCGCGAGCCGATATTCAGCGCCTGCAATCACGCTGTCATCCCTTTCAAAAGCGCTTTCTGACAGGGCTTTTGAAAGGCCTCGCGCGCGGCCCCAAGCCCTGGCAAGGTCAATAGCGTAGTCGGCCGATGCGGCCGGCGGATTGTCTGGATCGAGCGGGAGAAGCGCGATGTGAAGGACCGCGGTTCCACCCGGACGGCCAAATGTTTTGCGGTCACCCTCAAGCGGGTCTGAAAAAGAAGTGTCTTCCGAAAGTTCGCACCACCCCTCGGGAAGCGACATGGAGAAATGTTCGAAGACGGAGTGTGTCATCGCCAACGGACATACCAGTGGAGAGGGCCGGATGCGACGATTGGTTGCGCTGGGTAGGACATTCTTTGTCCCCTCTTCAAATGTCCGGTAACTGAATTCTTATATTTGGGGCTGCAATGGATGTCAGAAACGTCGCTTGGAACCGCGTTCTGCGAGCCGATTGCAGCCCGACAAACAAAGAAACTCCGTGTCCTCCTAGGTAACTTCCCTTTAGCGGAACGTTCTGCAAGGCACGGATCGAGTCTTGTCGAGACGTTTGGGACACCCTTGCCCGTCGCCAAGCGGAAAAGCGAACAGCGTGGCGCGTCGGGTTCTCCAGATGGAGTTCTGTGGCGAGCGCAGCCACGACGAAAACGAGAGACCGGCGAGACCGGTGGATGGCGACGTGATGGACATCTCAAGTCGCCGGACCTCCCAGAACGGGCTCTTTTCTGCTGCATCGACAACTCAACCGCAACGAGTTACTCGCCGTTCGAATGAGGCGCATGCGCCGCTGGGGAACTCCGTGTTGAAATAGGCGTTTCAGGTGGGGTGACGCGCCAGATCGTTGCGTGGCGGTGTCAGTTATCCAGCAAGTCCACCACAACGGGAGTGTGGTCGCTCGGGCGTTCGGCTTCACGAGGTGTGCGGTCAATCGACACATCTTTGATCTTGCGGAGAAGCGCTTCATTCACCAGCGCCAAGTCAATGCGAAGGCCCCAGTTGCGCTTGAAAGCACCGAGTCTGTAATCCCACCACGAAAACTCTTTTGCGTCGGGGTGAAAGTGCCTGAATGAATCGGTGAGACCGATACTCATAACGTCGCGGAGACGCGCGCGCACCGTTTCATGAAACAACACCGATTGATCCCATTTTTTGGTGTTGTGAACGTCGATTGCTTCCGGCGCAACATTGAAGTCACCGCAAACAATAAGGGGCTCGTTCATGTGAGCGGACAAGTCGGCTTTTAATCGACTCATCCAATCGAGTTTGTATTGATAAGCGGGTGCCGACAACTCTTGGCCGTTGGGAACGTAAACGTTTACAATTCGTATCCCATCCACTGTTCCGGCAATTAAACGCTTGTGAGCATCGGCTTCGTCACTTGTCAGGTTTTTTTGAACGTCGCTTAGCGACAGACCAAAACGCGTGAGAATCGCAACGCCGTTATACGTTTTTTGCCCAAAAATCGCCGCCTGATACCCCGCCTCTCCAATTTCACCCATTGGGAATTTGTCGTCTTCCACCTTGGTTTCTTGCAGACACACCACGTCGGGTTTGGCGCGAACCAACCACGAAGTGAGCTGCTCCATGCGGGGACGAATGCTGTTGACGTTCCAGCTTGCGATTCGCATTGCGCGGCTTTTAATCGAACCTGTTGGCAATTGCCATTGCAACCGCCCTTATATCTCAGAGGCAATGCCACGCCGGACCACTGAATAAAGACCTTCAGGGTCGTCAACGTGCAACCAGTGACCGGCGTTTTCTAAGATATGCAATGAGACATGTGGTTCACGCGCGGCAATTGCCTGAAGCCGCGCTCGGTCTTCGGGCCCGATCACTTCACTCCTACCGCCGATCACAAAGCGCATGTCTTGGGCTTTGGTGTGCGTTTCAACAACGTGCCAGAGATCGGTTCGATAATAGCTCTCAAAAAGCGCTCGAATGGCGCTCATATCCACGCGCAAACGATAGCCGTCGTCGGCGCGGCGAAGGTTCATTGCAAGCCACGCCGCGAACATTCGATCGTGACCCTGTTCTTCCACGATCTCCACAAATCGCTCTCGTGACGGGAGCACGCCGGGCATTTGTTCGAGCATGCGCACCACAGCCGCCGTGCGCGCCGAATTAAGCTCTTCAAGCTTTGACCCGGGCTGCGAGTCGAGCACCCACACTTGTTCTAGGCGCGTGGGATTTTGATCGGCCAGCGCAAGGGCCACTTTCCCGCCGAACGAGTGACCGAGCACCGCGTTCACGCGAACGCCGAGACGTCCTTCAAGGCGAATCAAATCGTCGGCCGCACTTTGCACCGAATGAGGGGGAGGCGCGTGGGTTGATTGACCGTGCGCGCGCAGATCCACGAGCACAAATCCCCACGAAGGAAGATCTTGAGCGAGCCTCCGCCCAAAAGATCTCCAATTGGAACCGCTGCCCAAGATCCCGTGCAAAATGAGCATCCACTTGTTTGGATCCGCACCCGGCGCGGTAACGCGATCGTGATGCACTACAAAGTCGCTCGACATGATCGGCCGCGTTTACCGCGATTTTGCGCGCGATGCGATGTGGACTGAAAACGGGCGAGATCCAAGTGGATGATGCTTCACGACTCTGCTACTTGGGCCGCGTGGCTCAACCCAAACGAAAAAAAGCAACGACCGCGACAACGCAAAAACGGAAAAATCTTGTGCCGATTTTTGAGGCGACGTCGCTCGCGAATGCTCGATTCGAAGATGTGGATTTACGGGCGGCCCAGTTTGTCGATGTGAGCTTCCAAGGCGCACAATTCGACGACGTGACTTTCTCAAAGTCGGCCATTAAAAACGCTTCATTTGAAGGGGCCGACGTGAACGACGCAACGTTCGCAAAGTCGAAAGTAAACAACACGACGTTTGAGCGGGCGACCATCACCGACGTCACATTTGAAGGCGCTTCTATTCGCAACGTATCGATGGTGCGTACACATGTCGGCGACGCTGATCTTTCGAGGGCGCAGTTCGACGACGTGAACCTCACAGGTGCAACGTTCTCCGACTGCTCGATCGACGGCTTGGTGATCAACGGTGTACGCATTGATCTGCTCATCAAAAAATTTGCTGGCGAAGCCAAAGCGGAGCGCCGAAAAGCCTCGCGCAAGAGTGTGAAAAAAGCGGCTGCTGCCCGCCCGAAAAAGCGGACAACAGCTTCCCGCAGCTCGCGTAAACCAACTGCAAAACGCCGAGCGCGGTAGGTGATTCGTCATGGCAATACGAGAACTGACTCCCGAAGAAGCGTGTACACTTGTTGACCCTACCAGCCTGAAATTTACAACAACCGAAGAGGTGGGGCCGCTGTCGGGCATCGCCTCTCAAACGCGTGCGATCGCGGCGTTGTCGTTTGGCCTCGACATGCGACAGGCGCGTTTTCACGTGGTGGTTGTGGGGCTTCCGGGAACGGGCAGAACGTTTTGTGCGCGCGCGGTTGCAAAGCGCATCGCGCGATCGCGGCCCACACCCGATGATGTGTTGCTGTTTTCAAACCCGAGGCGACCCGCAGAACCGGCGGCGCTGAGCATGCCGGCGGGTGAAGGTCGGCCCTTCGTCGAAGCCATGGAGGATCTGCACGCGAAGCTGTCGGACGCACTGCGCGGCGCGGGTGAAGGTGAACGTTTTAAACAGGCACGTTCCAAGATTCGGCGCCGTGTCACCGCCGAAGAAGCCAAGCTTGAAGAATGGCTCCGACAGATCGCGCGCGAAGCGGGCTGCGATGTGGTGCGGCGCGAAGGCGAAATTGAAATTGTAACGCCCGAAGACGGTGGCAACGCATCGGTTGAAGCGATGCAGGCCGTTGCAGCTGCGGTCGCAGAGTTGGAGTCAAAACTTGCCGGCGTTCAAGAAGAGGCCGACACGGAGTTGCGCAGCGTGATGAAACAACTCTTGGCCGACGGGGCGAAGAGTTGTTTTGCTCCGGTATTGCAGCGGTATGAATCGCGCACGGATATCGGGCGTTTTCTTTCAGAACTTGAAACAGCGGTTGTGAAAGAACTTCGCCGATTGGTAGATGAAACGCGCGAGGAACCACCGAGTTTGCCGCGCGGTTTGGTAATTCCAACACTGTTGACAGAGCATATTCCGAGCGATGGGGCGCCTGTGATTGAGGCGCTTTATCCAACACAAACAGCCTTGTTTGGCAGAATGCATGTTTCGCCTGAATCGGGCGCCGCACCCGAGCCGGGGTTTGCCGTTGCGGGGGCGCTTCACCAGGCCAATGGTGGATTTTTAATACTGCCCGCGACTTCGTTGTTAAAAAACGAAGGTCTTTATGAACAGCTCAAAGCGTGTCTGCTCGCGGGGCGTTTTATTGTTCCAGAGCACAATCCAAGCTATTTTCGCGGTTCGGCCGATGAGCTTTCGTTTCCGCCCATTCCCATTGATGTAAAAGTCATCTTGGTAGCAAGCCCCAATACCTATCAAGATCTTCACGAGTCCGACCCTGAGTTTTCGCAGCTTTTCAAAGTGCAGGCCCGGTTTGAATCGGAGCTTTCACTCAATGAGGCAATGCTCACCTACCCATCGTTCTTGGCTTCGATCTCGAGAGATCGAAAACATCTGCCCTTGGGCGCCGATGCTGTGAGTGAACTCCTTTATTACGGCGGCCGCGTGGCGGAGAGTCAAACCAAAGTCACAGCCCAATTGGGGGTGATCGCCGAGGTGGCGGCGGAGGCCAATTATATCGCCGAACGGGCCGGAAAAACCGTTGTTGATAGAAAAAGCGTTTCAGACGCGCTCGAAGCGGCTCAGCGCCGAGGAAGTCATTCACGAGATATCGTTTATGAACTGCTGTCGCGCGGCACCATTCGAGTGGACACAAGCGGTGAACGCATTGGCCAGGTAAATGCCATCAGCGTTATCTTCGACGGGCCGCTCATGTTCGGCCGACCGTGCCGAGTGACATCGGTTGTGTACCCCGGTGTTGAGGGCCCGGTAAATATCGCTCGTGAAGTTGAAATGAGCGGGCCTATTCATTCAAAAGGTGTACTCATCTTATCGGGCTTTTTGGCGTCGCGTTTCGCTCAAAAAAGGCCTCTCAGCTTTTCTGCGTCGCTTGTTTTTGAGCAAACGTATGAAGCCATTGACGGCGACAGCGCGTCGTCGAGTGAGCTTTATGCAATGTTGAGCGCCTTGTCGGGTTACCCGCTCACTCAAGGACTGGCGGTCACCGGCAGCGTGGATCAGCAGGGTGGAATTCAACCCGTCGGTGGTCTCAATGAAAAGATCGAAGCGTTTTACGACCTGTGTTGTGCAAAAGGCCTCACCGGTCGGCAAGGCGTAATTATCCCGGTCGGCAATCGCGACGCGCTTATGCTTCGTCGCGACGTTGTGGCGGCCATTCAAGACAGGCAGTTTCATATCTACGCCGTCACCACCGTTGAAGAAGGGATTGAGTTGCTCACCGGCCACTCCGCGGGTACTCCAGACGAAAATGGGGCCTACGCGGAGGGTACGGTGTTTCATGCTGCCGCAAAACGGCTTGAATTGTTTCACTCCGCCATGGGAGAATTTTTGCGGGGTGTCCGATAATTGCCATTGGACCGCCGGGTCACCAACGCCTTGCCGCCAACTTGTTTATTGCCCGCCGACTTGTTCACAACTCTGGGGTATCAGCTATGAAAAGAACCGCCGTTTTTGCTGCATTATTGCCTATCACAATGCTTGTTTCCGCTTGTGGCTCGGGGCCGACAAACCCCACGGCTCCCACGGCAACGGCCAACTTTCAACCCACCGTACCGGCTGGAATGCAGGTGCTTGCCAATCGGCAAGGTCAATGGCTCCCCGCAACGGTTGTGCGCCAAACGAGCGCAACAAGCGTTGTTGTTCATTACGATGGTACACCGGCAGAGTGGGATGAAGATGTCCCCTTCGAACGTGTAAAAGCACGTGAAGCGCAGCCCGCTCAAACTCTTTATCGACCGGGAGAGTTGGTTCTCGCTCAAGCCCAAAATAGGCTCTACGCGGCGGAGATTGTGCAGCAGGTTGATGCGCGCACATATCGTATTCATTACGCGGGGTACGGTCCTGAAACGGTTGAAAATGCCACAATTGACAGGCTTCAACGGCAGTTCGCGGGGCAAACTCAGTATCCTGTCGGCAGCGCACTGTTGGTAAACGTCGGGCAGGCGGCGCCCATGCCTGCAAAGGTGATTGCCGTTGTGGCGGCAGACCAGTGGGTTGTCCGGTTTGACGGCTTAACTGCCCAATACGACCAGCTCGTGGGCGCCAATCGCGTAATGCCTCCTGCGACCGCGGCAGCACCCACCGCGACGCCCACAACCGCGCCGACGGCAGCGCCGACAACAGCACCCACCGCGGCGCCCGCGGTCACCGGAACAGCTAAAACGGCGCCTCCCAAACCTGAAGTTGCGGCGCCTGCTCCCCTCAAAGTGGGAGATGCGGTATTGGTCCTAACTCGCAATTTGTATTACCCCGCAAAGATCAATGCGGCCGGCGCAACAGCCAACGTGTGGCGTGTTCGCGTGGAAGGGCAAACAGCCGACGAGGACGTTCAGGCCGATCGCGTTGTGCGCCTTCCAGATCCGTTGAAGGGGGTAAAATACAAGGCCGGACAGCTTGTGTTTATTGAATGGCACGGTGTTTATGCCCCCGGCAAAGTGGTGAAAGAAGCTGACAGTGGCAATTACAAAGTTCGCGTCGACGGCGCCACGCCCGACGCCGACGAGATTGTACCCGTCAAGCGCCTTCGCCCCCGCTGAGTCACTAGACCTAAAAGAGGCGGCAAGAACAATCTGGACATTCATCTATATCGAAAAAGCCTAAAAACGTAGCGTTTCGAAGAGATTCCAACCGGGGCGTTTGGCGACTTCCGGTGATTGCAACGAGCCAGCCAGCGGGCTCGCCGCACTCTCGTTTTCGTCTGGCTGCGGCCGCCACAGAACTCCATGCAGAGAACCTGAAGCGCCACGCTCTTCGCAATTCCGCTCGGCGGCGGGCAAGGGTGTCCGGCGCCGTACGACAAGACCTGAAACCATCCTTCGCAAAATGTCGTGGCTGTTATCGCTTGATTTAGGACTAGAGCACCCAGCTGATATTTTCTCGACTTTCTCAGATCAGTAATCTTTTAATTTTACTCACGATTCAAACCGATTGGTGCTCTAGAAGCTACACAACGGCGGCTAATAACAATATCGCCGTTACAAGCCCCGCCGATACCACCGCAATCACAATTACCGATCTACCGGATTTCACCGCGTCGGCCCTTTCAGCCGCCAAATGGATGTATTCAGGCCCGTCGTCCATATCGCGAAGCCCCCTTTCGGCGAGGATTGGATCGGAGCCCGTAATGCCAATTGCGATTAGCAGGTGAGCAATAAAAAAAACAAAGAACAGCGCGGCAATCCCCGCCCGCGTTGCGCTCTCACGCGAGAGCACAACGGCAAGACCCAGTCCGACCGCAAACATTGCAATTCCCAGCCGCAGGCGACGCACCTGCCTTCCCCGGCCGAGGTTTGCAACAAACACCATGCGGGGATCAAGGTGACACATCCGAAGCGCTGTCAAGTAGGCTAATCTTGACCCAAGGTGCGTCGGAGCAAAGAGCCGCTCATAGATGTTCGCGAGGGCGAAGCGGTCCCGGCGGTGATGTCATTTCTTGTGCTCGCCGTTTTGATCGCCGGTCATACGCTGCTCGAAACGGCCCGCGACGCGCTCTTTTTGGGCAAACTCCCCGCCAGTTCACTCTCGATTGTGTACGCATCGATCGCTCTCTTGGCGCTTTTGGTTTCCACACCCAATGCGCGGTTTGTAAAACGATTTGGTGAGCGGCGGGCCCTTGTCATCACCCTGCTCGGCGCGGCTTTCGGCACGCTTGTTCTCTACCTAATGCGCCCAACACCCGCGGTGGTGTTTGCCGTCTATGTGTGGAGTGCTTTTTTGGGCACTGTTGTTGTCGTCCAGTTTTGGATGTTTCTCGCCCAGCTTTTTACGCCGTCACAGGGAAAGCGTCTGTTTGGCCCCATCGCGGCTGGCGGTGTATTCGGTGCTGTTGTGGGCGCGGGCGGGGCAGCTGCGGTGCTTTCGTTTGCGCCTGTCCGCGTATTGCTATTGGGAGGTGCATGCCTGTTTTTGAGTTGTGCTTTTTTATCAACAACGGTTGACCCTGAACGCCGATTGGCGGGTCTCGCGCCAGACGCGCCTCATTTCGGAAACCCCAACCTGATCACCGGGGCTGAAAGCAAAAACCACGTCGCCCCACCACCTGAATCCCAATCAGCGGTGGATAGTTTGCTCCGAACGTGGAAGCGATTTCCATATCTGACGTGGGTGGCGATTCTTATCGGTTTTGCAACGGCTACCGTATTATCCATTGACTATCTTTTTAAAGCCAACGCCGCCGAACACGTTCCCAAAGAGCAATTGGGCTCTTTTTTTGCCCGTTCATACGCCGCATTTAATGTGACTGCCCTCATTGTACAGGTCATCGTCGCCGGACCCCTTGTGCAGCGGATAGGCGTGGCGCGCGCTTTGATTGTAATGCCGTTGTTGTTATTAACAGGCGCAACAACGGCCCTGATTACGGGGTCAAACACGGCCATTTTAATCACCAAGGGAGTCGACGGCTCCCTCCGGCATTCATTACATCGTTTGACATTGGAGTTATTGAGTCTGCCCGTGGAGGCCGGCGTTCGTGCCCGGGTTAAGCCGCGGCTTGAAGGAGCATTGCCACGTGCCGTTCAAGCCACAATGGCGGTGATCATCTTTGTGCTTGCAACAACGGGTTTTGCGGGCATGCGTGTCATTGCGGGCATCATCGCTTTCTTGTCAATAGGTTGGCTCGCAGCAGCATTTGCGCTGCGAGAGCCGCATCTCAATATGTTTCGGCAGGCGATCGCCCGCGGAGGATTGGACCTCGACGCACCCATTAAGCTTGATCCCGCGCTGCGAACAGCGCTTGTCGATCAGCTTTCCGCCCGAGAAACGCTGCGCGCCGTTGCCGCAATTGACCTGCTTCGTGAAGACATGGCGGGCACCCACATACCGGTGTCGATATTAAAACACCCTTCCGATCGCGTGAAGGTGCACGCCCTCTCTGTGTTGTCGCACGCTCACAGAACAGATTGGGTTCCGTACGCAAAACACCTTCTTGAAAGCAATCAAAGTGAAGACGTGCGCGTAGCCGCAGTGCGGGCGTTGGCCGGCGTACACGCCATTGACCTGCTTCGACCCTGCATTTCCGAGCCGAGCGCGGCTGTTCGAGCGTACGCAGCCGTATGTATCTCGTCGGCCGAACCGGGTGACGACTCAATCACTCCGCCGCTTATTCAAGAAATCCTCGACGCACCGGGTGAAGCGGGGCGCGCCGGCCGCATTGCACTCTTAAATGCCATTTTCGACACAGGCCATAAGCGATTTGCAGGTGTACTTTTGGCAATGGCCGACGAAAGTGACCCTGAATTGATGGAGCACGTCGTTCTCGCTATGACGAAAGTGGCGGATCGACGATTTTTGCCCACTCTGATATCGCGCCTTCATATTCGCAAAACACGTGAAGCCATTCGCCACGCGCTTGTGGACATGGGGAGTCCCGCTCAGCGAGCCGTTGAACAAGCATTATCAACTCTGGCAACCCCACCGGCCGTTCGCCTGCACTTGCCTCGAACTCTCGCTCGTTTCGCCAATCAACGTGCGGCTGACTTTTTAACGGAGCGACTCGCCAAAGAGCCGATACATATTGTCCAATACAAAACTCTGCGCGGGTTAAGCCAACTGTCGCAGTCGGCAAACGTAAAAATCGATCAGGGTTTGGTCATTGCCCGTATTCAACAAAATCTGGAAACCTACCTGGAGTTCACAGCCCTCCTGGCGGTATTGGAAACCAGCGCGGAAACCCAACGTTCCGCGGGAGGAAGACTTGTGCTCGGGTTAATTAAGGACAAAGCCCATCAAGCTCTCGATAGGGCGTTTTTGTTATTGCAGACAGCTTATCGGCGAGAGGACATTCGGGGTGCTTTTCGCGCCCTTTTTGGCGGCGACGGTCGGGCTCGATCCAATGCATTGGAATTTTTGGACGCGCTCACCTCGGGACCGGGGCGGGCGCACGCACGCGAGATTCGCGGGCTTATCAAGGTTTGCGTCGACGATCTGCCGCCGATGGAAAAGGTGGAGCGAGCGCGCGCCTACATGCGCGATGTTCCAACCAACCCCGAGGCGGCATTGCGAAAGCTCATTGCCGGACACGACACAGCGCTTGCTGCACTGGCCGTATTCCACGCCGAAGAACTTGGCTATCACGATATCGTTGAAGAAGCGAAAGGCGTCGCCCTTGGGCGGCCTTCCCTCGCCGAAATGACGACGTTGTTGCTCGGCAGGCCCCTGCAAGAACAGGTGGATGCCCCATGAAAGCCGGCTCTGATGCCACCGCGCGTGCCGAGCGCGAGTTATTTGTTCGGACACGCCTCGCTCGGCTTACGGAGCCCGGTCTCGGCTCTCTTGCCGCCCGGCTGGCGCACGAGGTGATATTCGCACCGGGCCAGGTGATTTACCGGGAGGGAGATCCGCCCACCGACTTTTATGCGTTTTTAAGGGGTCAGATTGAAGTGATCACCAATGATCTGCCACCTTGGATATTGCGTGATCAAGGCGGGGTGGGTTTGATTGACGTTCTGGCGGAAAAGCCCCGCAATGCAACAGTGGTCGCCTATTCAAACGTAAAGGCAATGCGCATTGCCGCTCATGACTATTTAGACTTTCTCGAAGAACACTTTGAACTCGCATTGGAGTCGGCCCTACGCGCCGCGCAAGACGTTCACGATTTGAGCGTCATCCTCGCGCCCGACGGTGGATTTCGGCCGCTTGATGTGCCCCCGGTGATCGCCTCGGCGCCAAATCCATTCACGTTGGTGCAAAAAATAGAAGCTTTGCAAAAGGCCAGAGTGTTTCGCAAAGCCAATGTGCAATCGCTTGTAAAACTCGCCATGATCGCGCACGAAGTGCACTTTGACGCCGAAGAGGTGGTGTTTCACCGGGGAGCGGCGTCCGGTCGATTCTACCTGGTGGGGCAAGGTGTCGTGGAAGCATCGCTCGCCGAGCATCATCTCACCGCTCGATTCGGTGAAGGAGATGTGGTCTGCGGATACGGCGCATTGGGGGCGGCCGATAATCAATACGTTGCCGTGGCGCGAACCCCCGCGATTGTATTCTGGTTTAGTGAAGAAGACTTTTTTGATGTGATGGAAGAACACTTCTCGCTTTGCAGGAGCGTTCTGGCCGCGATCGCGGCGGATTACACGCGCCTCGTGCTTGAACGCGAGCGCAGAGCCGCATTGGCCGCGTCATCCAATGCATCAATTGCGTAAAACCCTGGATCTTCCCTTCTAACCAGTTGATACAGTTCAGGCGTACGGGGCATGTTCCTTGCCATGGTATAGACCATGAACTTCGACGGGATCCTCCTCAGAGGACTTAACCGTCAACAGCAGCTCAAAGCTGTGATGTTGTCGGTTTGGTTTTTTCTGACGGTAGCAACTCTCTGGATCCTGAAACCGGTTCGCGTGGCGTCGCTGCTCGCCCACCTGGGATCCACAGAAACACCCTACGTCCGGCTCGCCGGCGTGGCCACCGTAGCGGTGGTGGTCATGCTGTATTCAATAGCCGTAAACAAGCTCTCCCGCGTGGCAGTGGTTCGATGGTCAAGTGTGATTTTCGGCTCACTGCTGGTGCTGTTTTGGACTGCCCTCCAGATCTGGGGTGCCGCTCTCGGCGGCCAGCGCTGGTTTGTTTGGGCGGTGTACATTTTGGTCGAGATCTACTCCGTCACCATGATTGGTATTTTTTGGACCTATACCAACGACGTTGTGACGGAGGTTGAGTCCAACAAAATGTACGGTCTGATCGGGCTCGGGGGCATCCTCGGGGGCGTCGCCGGAGGCGCCTTTGTGGACGGGTTTGCGCGATCGATCGGACCCATTCACTTCCTGCTCGTTTGCGCCGGCCTGGTGGGCGTTACGGCGGGTTTGGGTTCAATGGTTGAGGCGGTGCTAAAACCGCCGCCTCGTCAAACATCCAAAACCGACGACGAAGTAAAGTTCAAAGACGGTTTGGAGGGGGCTCATGAAGTTGCGAAGAGCCGTTACCTACAATGGCTCGTGGCGATTGTGATTGCGTACGAGTTCACGGCCACCCTCACCGACTTTGGGGTGAACGTGATCTTTGAGCGCGCATTCACGAGCGATGTTGAACTTACAAAAATGTACGGCAGGTTGGGGTGGATTGCGAGCGGAACGGCCGTCGTGGCCCAGTTGGTTCTCGTTCCATTGCTGCTGCCAAAAAAGCACATTGCGCTGCTTGTGCCGCCGGTGGTCATGTTCGGCGGCGCCGTGGCAACACTGGTATTTCCGGTGGTGGCCGCCGCACTTGTACTATCGGCCGCGGATCGCGGGCTCAACTACTCGCTCCAACAGGCGGTGAAAGAGTCGCTTTATGTGCCTTTGACCGATGCTCAAAAGTACAAGTCCAAAGCGTTTATCGACATGTTCGTGGACCGGTTGGCCAAAGCCGGCGCCGCATTCGCGTTGATTGCGCTCATTCAGGTGTGGGGCGCCGCCGTGCGACCCGCAATCGTTGTGAGCTTGTTTTCCATGCTCGTGTGGATTGCTGCCGCGCACCGATTGGGCCTGAGATTTCGCAAGGCGCCTCCAGAACAGCAAAAACCCACCTCGACGAGTTCGGGTGAAACCGGGGAAGGTGCGGCCGAAGCTTCCCAAGTGCGGCCGTCGTCTGACGTGACAGTCAACACCGGCCTCAAAGGGTCGTTTGACAACCTTCCCATGGTTCGTCCACACACCGAGAAAGATGCAGCGTGATTTATGGGCCGGTGGATGGCGTATCCGCCGCTTCTGGCCCTTGTGCTGCACGGGTCACAAGCGGCGGCCCAACAACCCAGTCAAACCTCGGGGGTAGATCCGTTACCTCCGGCGGCGGAAAACACCTTTGATCGCACCAAACCTGAAACGTTCAGGGGGCGACCCAAGCCAACAGCGTTTGGGGAAGCGGCACTTTGGGCACCGCGGGTGTTGTTTTTTCCTTTGTACGTGGTCACCGAGTTTGGACTGCGTGTGCCCATTTATGCCGCGGCAGAATGGGTAGATGAGCATCACGTTGTACCAATTGTGGATCACTTCTTTCATCCCACGCCTGACATTTCATGGTTTCCCGTTTTTAGCCTGGATCTAGGGGCAAGCGCTTCGTTCGGCGCACGCGTCAAGTGGAAGAACATGGGCGTTCTGGGTCACGAAATGCGCCTTTCAGCAGAAGCCGGCGGGGAAGACTTTTGGAGGGTCACAGGACAAGACAAGTGGGAGTTTGAACCTGGAAAATACATCGGCGTGCGGGGCGATTTGTCGAGCGTTCCCAATCGGCCTTTTTTTGGAATGGGCCCGCGAGCACCCAACTACCGGGTTAACTTTAAACAAACAAGGTATGACGGCTTTCTTTTTGGAGGCCTCAAAGCTGACAATCATGTTCAACTCGACGTGGCCACGGGGATGCGCGTGGAAGACAACACGCCGGGTTGGGATCCTTCTATTGAAACGGCATTTGATCTAAAAAAAATCCCCGGGTTTGACCTACTGCATCTCATGATGGTCACCGCCGACCTGAAAGTAGACTCACGACAGATGATCGAAGAAAACGGCGGCCTTCGGTTACTTGGAAATCTGACATACGCTCGCGATACAGTGGTCCCTGAACGAGCCTTTGTGTCCGTTTCGGTCGACCTGGAAGGCGCTTTGGAAGTGTCGAGTCCAGACCGGGTGCTTGCCGCACGTGTGTACACAATACAAACACTTCCCCTCGGAAAAGAACCTGTTCCCTTTTCACACCAGGCCATGTTGGGTTGGCAAAATCACCACGGGTTTTTGTGGGGAAGGTTCAGAGGAGAAAGCGCCGCGCTCGGCGAGATTCATTATCGATACCCCATTGCCTATTACGTGGACGCGCAATGGACTGCCAGCGTTGGCAACGTGTTTGGGCCTAGGTTTAAAGGGTTTGACGTGGGCGATATGACAGGCTCCATCGGCGTGGGCCTCAGAACACGTCGCATTGGAGAATCACCTATTGAACTGACGTTTGCTCTGGGAACAACTCGCTTTAATGAAGCGCTCTCGTTTGACGCAGTCCGGGTGTTTTTTGGAACCGTGGAGGGCCTCTAAAAGTGGAAAGCGTGCACGCCATGAAACCGGTGGAAGTGGCAGACTCAACCTCGCAAAAAGATCCTATCCCGCAGGGTGACGGTGACCGCACGCTCCTCATCAAAGCGCTGGAGTCGGGCGCCGGATCGTGTCTGGTGCTCGACACCGAGTTGAGGGTGGTAGGCGCCACCGGCTCGGCAGAACAAATTCTTGGAACCCGCGTTCGCCCGGGGACGCGCGCGGTAAAACTCTTGTGTGGTGAAATGGTCAACTCCCCTCTGGCGGAGGCGCTCGCCAAAGGGCGCCCTGTCACCACAACCATTGTACCTGTCATGGGTAAACCCGATGGGCAGTTCATTCGCGTTCGGGCTAAACCGCTTCGGGCGGGATTTGGAACGGCGGGCTGGTTGTTGCTGCTCACCGAGGAGCCTCGCCTCGACGGCGACGAACCCGAGGAGTTATTGGGAATCTGGACGCGCGACGTTCAGATGAAACGGCTCTTTCGCCTGGCTGAAAAAGTGGCCAAGTGCGACGCGCCGGTGTTAATTCGCGGTGAACCGGGAACTGGGAAAGAATCGCTGGCGGCCGCCATTCATGAATTGTCGCTCAGAAAAGCGGGCCTTTTTTCTGTCATTGACGCGGGTATGGTCACACCTGTTTGGCTTGAAGATCAACTCGCCAAACATGCTCAAAGCGCGGACGGTGGCACGCTCTTTATTGATAATCTGGAGCGCCTGCCATTTGAAACGCAGGGCGCGCTTCTCCGAGCACTTGAAATGGGTGTCATCACACCGCTCGGGCATCGAGGTTCTTCAGCGCAGGCGGCCTCCATCCCCAACTCGGGCGAGTTTCGCGAGCGTCACTTGACTGTAAATACGCGCATTATTTCAGCCACGTCGGCCTCCCTCCAATACGAAGTAGAAAGTGGACAGTTTCGCGCGGACCTTCTGTACAGATTGCGGATTGTTTCGCTCTACCTGCCACCCCTGCGAGCGAGGCGGGGTGACGTGCTTTTTGTCGCCGAAAAAATCATTTTACAACTCAACTCGCGCGGTGGTCGGGTAATTGAAAAAATGTCGGACGCGGCGATTTTGAAGCTCACTCAACACGACTGGCCGGGCAACGTTCGAGAGTTGCGAGCGGCCATTGAAACTGCGTTTGCCACGGGGGATGGTCCGGTGCTTCTGCCGAGTGAATTGCCCGCCGATCTGACTGATCCGTTTGCCACAGGTGAAGCGGTGGTAGGCCCCGCGTCTGAACCACCGTCTGAACGAATGATGGATGAAGCGTCGCGCATTAAACGAGCGATAGAACGAGCCAACGGCGACCGCGCTCAAGCAGCCATTACCCTTGGAATGAGCAGAACAACGTTATGGAGGCGAATGCGCGCTCTCGGTCTTTTGGGCCCTGGAAGTGACGCCTGACACTGCGAGGTGTGTCATGGGTAGGCGAAAAGAATACGCACTGTGTCTTTTGGCAGCGGCCTCCCTTTTTTCGATGGGGTGTGCTGGGGCCGGGCGGTTTGCACTTCAGAGCCCTGTTTTACAAGATCGGGATAATACCCCGTTTGCCAAAGCGCCGCCCGAAGATGCCGAATCCGACTATGCCAACACGCTGGACGTGATTCTGCTGCGGCCGCTTTCGCACGCCTTCTTGTTTGAAAGCGGTGGGGAGGCGCACAACGTCAACTCGCTGGACGAAGTGCCCAATTCTACCTGGTACCAAAACCGAAAACCTACCCCCGCCGAGCTTGATCGAGGACCATGTCCGGACGCGGGCCCTTCGCCGCCTTTCACCGTCAAAAACTCAAAAACAGGCGGTACAACGCCGGGTTTTGTGGTGAAAGACTCGCGCGGTCAGAGGTACATGGTCAAACTCGACGGCCTCGGCCCGCGGCAACCTGAAATCAGCACCGCCGCAGATGCGATCGGATCGCGCCTTTATTGGGCCATTGGATTTAACGCTCCGTGCAACGATGTTGTGTACGTTCAGACGAGCGACTTTCGAGTGGACAAAAAGTCTACCGAAACACTCTCCACTGGGGAGAAACTTCCCCTGACAGAAGCTCGCCTCACAGAAGTGCTTGCCAAAGGGACGAAGGACAAAAACGGCCTTTCACGGGTGAGCGCAAGCCGCTTTATCGATGGTGAGCCGGTGGGAACGTGGCGCACTGAAGGAACGCGAAAAGACGACCCGAATGATCTCATTCCCCACGAAAATAGGCGCGAACTGCGGGGTGAACGATTTTTGGCGGCGTGGATCAACCACTGGGATTCGCGCGGGCCAAACACGTTTGACTCATTTGTAAAAGCTCCAAAGGGCGGTGGGTATATCGTTCACTATTTTTTAGACTTCAGTGACTCGTTCGGAGCAACCCCCATTCGAACAGAATGGCCAGAACCGCGAATGGGGTTTACCACCGTGTCAAACGTGCCGGCCATTGCCGCCGACGCCGTGGGGCTCGGTTTTGTTCGAAGGCCGTGGGATGAGGTCACGATCGACCCGCGATATCCCAACCTTGGATTTTTGGATGTCGCCCACTTTGACCCCAAAGCGTTTTCACCCCAAACGCCGCTCGTGCGGTGGGCTCGGGCAGAACCTGCCGATTTGGCATGGATGGCGCGCAAAATAGCAGGGATTGGTGAAGAGCATGTCAAAGCGGCGGTGAGGGTAGGCAAGTTGTCAAACCCAGCAGAAGAAGCGCAGCTTGTGCGGATCTTAATGGGTAGGCGAGAAAAGATCCTGAAAACCTCGTTTGCGGAGGTGTCTCCCCTCGCCGACCTGAACGTCACAGACGGTGCGTTCTGCTTTGTTGACCTCGGGGTGGAGGTTGGGCTTTCCAACCGGAGCCGCAACGTGTTTACACTTGAATGGAGGCGCGGAGTTGACCTGACCCTTACCCATCCAACGCCCGTGCTCGAAAACCCGCGGGGGGCGGAGTTTTGTGTACCTTTGCCGGTGCACCTGGATTTGACACTTCCCGATAATGCGCCCGATCGGTACGCCACGTTGGATGTCATTCGAGTGGATAGGTATGGAAAAACGCTGCTCCGCGCGCACTTCTATGACTTGGGAAGCGCGCGCGGATACCGGCTTGTGGGGGTGGAGCGTTTGTGATTGGGTAGGTTGCGGTGAGGATAGTTGCGGTGAGGATGGTTACCGGCGTGTAGAACCGCTCACTTGGTCGGGGTGTCGGTGCGCTCTTTGAAGAACTCGCTCAGCGGCGTTGCGCCGTAGGTGCTGGGGAAGCGCGGCATCTGGAAGATGTCCTGCACTGTTGCGAGGTAACCGGCATGGTCAAACCGGGTTTCGCTGACATATCCCTTTTTGACAAGCTGCTCGGACACAATCACCGTGGGAAGGTTGGCCTCGGCATCCAGGATGCGGGTGCTGCCTTCATCGAAGAGGATGAAGATGGCGCCGCCGTTTTGATAACCGGGTGAGGCCTGAATCTTTGTCACCACGTCTTTGAGCCATGCATCACCCACGCTCGCATCGCAGTTATGCATGTTGTTGCACTGGTTGGGCGTGATCCACATGTACTTGTATTCGTCTTTTGCCAAGTCCTCCTCAAAGTGCTCTTCAAAGTCAACCACACGGTCTTTGCAGCGTTCCACATCGTCGGTCAGGGTCGTGTAATAAACCCAGGGGTTGTGATGAACCGCATAATCACCCGACGATTCAAGCTTGCAGGGCTCGCCCATGTCTTCAAGGTAAGCGCGCCACTTGATACCGTGCGCGTCAAGCTGCTCACCGAGGTTGAGCGGTTCGTCCGTGGCCACTTTCGCGGGCGGATCGTTGCTGCCAATCCCCTGCCGGTCACCCGATGTCATCACGATATAGTTCACCAGGCTCGGGTGCGCGTTGGAGATATACGCTTCAGCTCGGGAGTAATCGCGTGACAGATTCCAGAACGTTTCAACTTCGGGCTTAATGACCTCACCCTTTTCTTTGTTCTCGAACACGATGGTAAACACGGTGCCTTTCACGTCGGGTTTGGATACCGCAGCGCGGCCCTGAACGCCGTCGTTTTGGGCTGAGAGAGCACAACCGGACATCGCAGTGAGAAGGGTGACGCCGAGGGCCAGAGTTTGCATCTTCATTTGGTGACTCCTTGCAAGGAGTCAGATTGGGCATTGCAACACACACCCGCAATCCCCTGAAATTGGATTGGAACAGAGTGGAACGGGCTTATAAAAAGCGCGTTTCAAGCTTGGATCTGAGGAAATTTACAGTGGGCGGCGGATGCGACTCAACTCTTCGGTGTGCTGCATGACAAGCTGGCGGCCTTCGGCGCCCTCTACCAGCGTCCAAACATCGTATTGGCGTTCTCGCCCCACCGCCGAAAGAAGAACGTCAGCGGCCTGGTCTGCGGCGATTAAACCGTCATGTCGACCGGGTAACTCCAAGACCACGCCGCGCGCCCCAAGGTCATCGGCTGTGCGGAGAATGCGCAACACAAGCAATGTTAATACACGCTCTTCAAACGAAGCGCGCGGGCCGGCCCCAAAGAGAACAAGTTTTTCAAACGGTAGGCGGGGTTTGCCGGGAACCAATACGGTTTCGCCCAGCTCCCCTGTAATGAGGCGTTTGCGTTGAAGGCTTGAGATATACCCACCAAAGCGAAAGTCGCATAAACCGGCCACGCCGTGGCTCGGGAGGGTATCACTCCAGACCGAACACATGAGCACCTCGGAGTCGAGTTCATCAAGGTGCGTTAGGGAGGGATGAACAAACCGAAATTCCATAAACTGCTACGTCCCGGCGACGCGACCCGACACATCCCGCTCCGCTGAAACGTCGTATTTGACCACGGAGCTTGGGGAGGTCACAGAGGTTACACTGAGATTTCTTTGCTTATTAGGCTGCCATCGACATTAAAAACCGCGTCTTAGAGTTATGTTTTTGCAAGCCGATAGCAGGCCGAAATACAAAAAACCTCTGTGGCCCTCCGTGTTCTCCTTGACTCCTGGGTAACTGACGGTCCTTCGGCCAAACGCTGATGCGAAGCCCGGCCACAGGCTCGGCAAAACGTGCAAGACATCGAGGCCGGTGCCTAGCGAGAAAGCGAAAAGCGTGGCGATGCAGGCTCGGCATGGTGTGGTTCAAGTCCAATGCTACCCACCACGAAAACGAGACAAACGCCGGCGAGACCGGTGGAATAACGTTGTGTACATCCCGAGCCGCCAAACCTAGTTACCTCCCGGTCGAACGGGGCGGCGCAGCCGCCCCAGGAGCAACTCCGTGGTGAAGAAACATCCCAGGTGGCAATTGCGTGTCAGGTTCTCCCGTTCTGTGTCAGGTGGCAAGGTGGCAACTAAACGCTGATGGCGCCTTTGCGGAAGTCACTTCCGGCGATCTTGACATTGACGCACGCCGGGCGTTTACAGCTGAACGCTTCATCGAGCGCGGGGCCGAGGTCTTCGATTTTTTCGACGTAGGCGCCAAACCCGCCAAACGCTTCAACAACCTTTTCATAGCGACTGTATTCAAGCGAGGTGGCCGGCGAACGCGACTCCCCATACAAGTCCACTTGACCGCGGCGAATTTGCATCCACGCGGCGTCGTTGCCAATGATGGAGACAACCGGTATTCCCTGGCGGGCCATGGCTTCAAACTCAAGGGCATGAAAGCCAAACGAACCGTCGCCGTAAATAAGCACCACATTGGCCTCGGGCCGAAGCAGTTTGGCGGCCATTGCATAACCGGGCCCAACACCCAACGTGCCAAGCGGGCCCGGATCCATCCACAATTGAGGCCATTCAAGCTTTAATACATAAGCGGCTGTTGCAACGAAGTCGCCGCCGTCGCCGATAACGATATCGTTTTTGCCAAGGCGTTTACCAATCTCATTGCAAACACGGAGCGGATTGGGCGGATTGGACGAACCATCAATTTCGGCGGCCATTTTGGCGCGGCTCTTATCTTCCGCGGCGCGAATAGCCATTAACCAATCAGGGGCCTGTTTTGACCCCACTTCATTGAGAAGTTGTTCGAGAACAACACCGCTGTCGCCGTCGATTCCGATATCGATTTTGCGATTGCGACCAAGTTCATTACCGTCGAGGTCCACCTGAACCACTTTGGCAGAGGGGTTAATGGCCCGTCCATATTCAAGCCTGAAGTCAAACGGGGTGCCCAATACAACGCAGAGATCAGTTTGCGAGAGTGCCACTTTGCGCGAGCGTGACATTAAGTTTGGATGCGAGTGAGGGAGTGCACCGCGCGCCATTCCATTGAGGTAATAGGGCGCTTGAACGGCATCGGCGAACTTTTGAACAATGTCTCTGCGAGGCGACCACCGAAGTTGAGTGCCGACAATAAACATTGGCCTTTGAGCATTGCGAAGCAACTCGGCCGCCTGCTTCACAAGAGCGGGATCACCCCCCGGTCGCGAGGGTGCCATAGGCGCTGTGGCGGGCGTTGCGTCGTCGGCCCAATTCATTAACAAATCGAGCGGAATCTCTAAAAACACAGGGCCCGGAACATTGGATTGGGCAACACGCATTGCTGAATCAATATATTCTTGAATGCGGTCTGTAGACGGAACAGCGGTGCTCCACTTGGTAATGGGCCGCATGAGTTCCACGTGATTCATGTCTTGGAGAGAGCCCATATCTTGCAGAATACGGGGGCCGGCTCCACCCAACACGATCATTGGAATGCCCGCGCGCTGAGCATTGGCCACCGCGGTCACCACATCGGTCACGCCCGGTCCGGCCGTCACGGCGCACACACCGGGTTTGCCGGTGACACGTGCGTACCCATCGGCCGCGTGACCGGCTGTTTGTTCGTGCCTCACATCGACGACGCGAATGCCGTCGTCGAGGCAGCCGTCGTAGATCGCTTGAATGTGACCGCCGCAAAGCGTGAAGAGGTGCGTGACCCCATGCCGTGCGAGCGCCTTTGAAACGAGCCTTCCACCGTGCACTTGCGCCATGCGAGCGCTCTACACCGGGGCCGCCGCGGGTAAAAGCTGAGACGGAGAGGCCGGTTCGCGCGCGTCTCGTGCCCCGCGGTTGAGAATGCCGCGCGCGAGTGAAAACATGGCGCGCATGAAACGGGTTTTGCTTGTTGCGGTGGTTGCGCTCGGTGCGCTTGGAATGTCAACGGCGGGGTGTCGGCGAGCCAATTCGCAGGCCGACGCAATGATGATGTTGCAAAGCCCCGATCCCGGTGAACGGCGCGACGCCGCCGACGATTTGATGGACGGTCAGCCAACGCCGCAGACCGTGCAGGCGCTCATCGCCGCGCTTGAAAAAGAGCAGGACGCAAAAACGTACGCGATGATTTTGCTCGCGCTCGGCAAGAGCGGTGCGCCGGAAGCCAAGCCGTACATTGAGGCAAACCTCGGCAACAAAAACAAAGTGGTGCGCGATCGCGCTGAAAAAGCCCTGCAAATGTGGTCCGCGCGAAATCCAAACGGTGTGCAACCCGGCGCAGGTGTACCCCCGCTTCCGGGTGAACAACCGGGCGCTCCGCCGCCTCCTCCCGGCGTTGCACCTGAACCGCCGGGGCCTCCGCCTCCGCCGCCGCCGCCTCCCGCACCCACTACTCCGGGCCAGGGCCAAGAGATCTAGGCGCGCACGAAGCGTTGTGTACACCCATGACCTCGCGGCGCGGGGGTTCGTCGGTGTGTGTACACAACGCAGGCAAAGCGTTTTTTAGGCGGTGGCGGCTTTCCAGTTGCCTCGGCGCCACAAGATTCCGAGCCAAATCGAGCGCACAAACCAGTCGGCTCCGCTTCCCATCCACACGCCGACAAGGCCCATTCCAAGCGTAACGGCAAAGAACCATGTGGCGGCGAGGCGCACGGCAAACGAGCAAACCGTCATCACGAGCAACACGGTTTTGGTGTCGCCCGCGCCTCGGAGCGCCATGCCGATCACGGTTGCGTACGCCATAAACGGCTGCGCAACGGCGGCAACGAGGAGCGTTTGCGCTCCGAGGTCGATAATCGCCGGGTCGTCGGAGAAAATCGACGCGAGCGCGCGCGGAGCTACCGCAAAGAAAATCCCAAACGTTGTGAGCGCAACGGTTGCAAACCCGGCGGAGAGTTGACCGGCAACCAGCGCTTCTTCGGGCCGCTTTTTGCCGAGTTTTTGAGCCACCATCGCCGCGGCGGCAACACCGAAACCGTCGGCCGAAAGAAAGCTCACCGCTTCAATGCTGATGAGACCCTGATTGGCGGCCATGGCCGCGGCGCCGAGCAAACCGATGATCGCCACGAACGCGAGGTACGCGCCGTGGTACACAACTTTTTCACCGAACGCCGGGAGCGCAACGCGCGCAACGCGACGAAACGCGGGGAAAACAAGGACCGCGCGCACATCACGCAACGGGAGCGGGCTGCGTTTTGAAAAGAGGAAAGCGGTGAGAATGAGTCCTTCGACTGCCATTGTGGAAGCGGCACCGATCGCCGCGCCGCGCACGCCCATCTCAGGAAAGCCGAATTTGCCGAACACAAGCGCGGCGGAAAGCGCCACGTTCACAACGCTTCCAACAGAGGCCACGTAGAGCGGGGTGCGCGTGTCGCCCGAACCTTGAAGCGCCGCAGCGGCCGTTGCTTCGACAAATGCGAGCGGCAACAGCGGAACAACGATGTGCATGTACGCGGAGGCCTGGTGGAGTACATCGGCGCCGGCGCGCGGAAAAAGAAGACGAAGGAATGCGCCGTTTGCGATGAGAAACGCGGCGGCGACAACAATGCCGATCGCAAACGCAAACATCATTGAAGCGCGCGTCGCGCGCGCGGCCGATTCGCGATCACCGGCTCCGGTGCTTCGAGCGACAACGGCGAGTGTGGCCGCGGAGAACGCGGTGAACAATGAGTACACAGTCCACGTGAGCGTGCCCGAGATCTGAAGCGATGCGAGCGCCGTGGGTGAATAGCGACCCACGAGAACACGGCCGGTGAAAAACACGGTCGTGATGAGGAGCATGTGCGTGATGGCCGGCCACGCGAGATTCCACACTTCGCGGGCGAGCGCGTGCGCAGCTCGCGAGGCGACGGGAGCGGGAGTTGGTTCGGTTAGCGCGAGCGCCGGTGCGGTCACAATGGGCCCAACGCGCTCGGAGGCCGGTTGCATTCCAGCGGATTGTGGATCGGCGCGGGGAGCGGGGTCACCTTTGTTGCAAATCGGGGCTTAGCCGCGGCTGAAACGTCACGCAACGACTGGGCGCGTTTGGATGCCTGTCCCCGACCTGACGGACGACTGTCACGGAGTTTTCTGTTTCTTTGGGCTGCGATGGGTACACATCACCCGTGATCCCGACCTGACGGGTGATCGGTCAGGCTGTGCAAGCCGATAGCAGTCTGAAATACAAAAAACTCCTTGGATCTCCGTGCTGTCCGTGCCTCCTAGGTAACTTCCCTTTAGCGGAACGTTCTGCAAGGCACGGATCCAGTCTTGTCGAGACGTTTGGGACACCCTTGCCCGTCGCCAAGCGGAAAAGCGAACAGCGTGGCGCGTCGGGTTCTCCAGATGGAGTTCTGTGGCGAGCGCAGCCACGACGAAAACGAGAGACCGGCGAGACCGGTGGATGGCGACGTGATGGACATCTCAAGTCGCCGGACCTCCCAGAACGGGCTCTTTTCTGCTGCATCGACAACTCAACCGCAACGAGTTACTCGCCGTTCGAATGAGGCGCACCGCCCCTGCGGAACTCCGTGTTGAATACGACGTGTCAGGCGGCAGGGCGTTTCAGGTCGTTGTGCCGTCGCCTCAGTCGGCAACGAGTTGTGGGGAGGCTGGGCCTTTCAGGTCTTCGCGGGATGTTTAGGGGGCGGTTTTTACGGGCGCAGGAACGGGATCGATGGGGCCAATTTCACCGAGATCGACCTCGTTTTTCTTGAGGAGCGCGGCACGAAACCCAAACGCGCGATCGGGTTTGCCGTCGCCGTTGTCATCAATCCAGGCAACGCCGCGCCCTTCGCCGGGGGGCGAAAGCAACTGCCACTGAATTTGAAAGTGCTGCGGACCGGCTTCTTTGTAACGTGTACACGCGAACACCGGCGATCGGTAATCGCGGGGTACACTTTGGTATGGGCGTTTTTTGAGTGTCGCGAAGCGCTCGGGAATGGGCGGTGATGAGCCCGGCAAAACGCCGATCACATCGCGTACGCAGGTGCCGATGCCATCGCGCATCTTCGTGAGTGCGGCGCGGGCTTCCGCCTCGGCGCTTTCGGCCGCGGGAGCGCTCTCGGTTGATTTGGACGGCGCGGCCGACGAGGCGACGGGCGCCGATTTCGGCGTCGGGGCGGTAGCAACCATCGAAGCGCTGGGCGCGGCGGTCGCCGGCGTTTCGGTGTTTGATTCGCTCCGATTTTGATCGCGCTTTAATGTGTACATAACGCCGGCGACCGCCGCGCCCAGCAGCGCCAACCCACCCAAGGTGAACCAGAGCCCGGTGAACTTGGATGCGGGCTTGAGCGGGATCGATAGAGGTGGAGCGATTGGAATGGCCCCCGGATCTTGCGCGGCGACCGGCATGTGTACATTTGCTGCAACGGGCGGCACCGATGGCATGGGCGCCGCGAGCAGTTCGGGCGCAACAACCACCGTGCGGTCCGCCGCTGTGGGCATGACGGCGGGACGTTCACCGGTGGTGGTGAAAACGGCCGCGGCCTGCGCGCTTCGCGTGTTGGTGGCGATCACCGTTTGAGGCGGCGGGGGCGGCGCCTCGGGCTTGCTTTGCGTGCGCTCGGTGGACAACATCGCGTCGAGTTCGGCGCCGGCGAGGCTTGCGGTATCCACTTCGTCGGGCGGACGCGTGGCGTCGACCAGCGGTGCCAGCTCTGAAGCGGACACTTCTCTCGTGATCGATGGGAGCGGCGACCTTGCTCCTGATGGCCGAGGGGGCGGCGGTGCCACGGACGCGGAGCATAGTCCCGTCTGCGGGCCCGGAAGCAAGGGCCGTGAACTTGAAAGCGCCGGTTTGGTATTCACCGCGCGACGAGCCGCGGTAGGGTGTTGATCATGAGACTCGGCGCCCGGCTTTCAAACCTCGTGATCTCCGACATTCGCTCAATGAGCCGCGCGTGTGATGCGGTGGGCGGCATTAATCTCGGTCAGGGGATTTGTGATTTGCCAACGCCGCCGCCGGTTGCAAAAGCGGCGATCGACGCGATCACGACCAACAAGGTTGTGTACACAGCTCCCGAGGGAATCGCGCCGCTGCGGGCCGCGATCGCCGAGAAAATTGAGCGGCGATACGGATTGAAATACGACGCTGCGACCGAAACGGTTGTCACTTCGGGTGCAACCGGCGGATTTGCCGCGGCATGTCTCGCGCTTTTTGATCCGGGCGACGAGATTGTGATGTTTGAACCGTATTACGGATACCACTTGAATACGGTTCTGACATTTGGGCTCAAACCGGTGCTGGTGCCCACAAAGCCGCCGAACTGGGCGGTGAACGCGGCGGACATTCGCGCGGCGATCACGCCGAAAACGCGTGCGATCCTGGTGTGTACACCCGGCAATCCGAGCGGCAAAGTGTGGACCGAGAGCGAGCTTTCGGCGGTGGCCGCCATTTGTGAAGAACACGATCTGCTCGCGGTCACCGACGAGATCTACGAGCACATGGTGTACGACGGGCGCACGCACATTCCGCTCGCAACGCAGGGCAAAGCAAAAGACCGGACGGTGATGATCTCCGGTTTTTCAAAGACGTTCGCGGTGACCGGTTGGCGACTCGGGTACCTCACGGCGGCGCCGGAAATCGCGCGACGGATCACGATCGCCCACGATCTCATGTACGTGTGCGCGCCCACTCCGTTGCAACACGCCATGGTGGAAGCGCTCAAAATGCCGGAGAGTTATTACACGGCGCTTCTCGATGCGTACGCAAAAAAGCGCGAGATCTTGTGTTCGGCGCTTCGGGACGCGGGCCTCACTCCGTACGAGCCGGAGGGGGCTTATTACGTGCTCGCCGACATTCGAAAGCTCGGCGCACCGAATGCCAAGGCGGCGGCGATGATGCTGCTTGAACGCACGAAGATTGCGAGCGTTCCGGGTACTTCGTTTTATGCCGATCCGGTGGGCGAAACGCTCGTGCGCTTCTGTTACGCAAAAGAAGAAGACGTGCTCGAAGAAGCGGCACGGCGCCTGCGTACACTTTAGGCGCATCGTCGCAAAGCGCGTTGCGTACGCATCACGACGAGCCCCCGCGCCAAGAGGTATCGGGTGTACACAAGGCTCCCTGCGCGCCTTTTTAGGCTGCGGTTTTGCCTTAAAACTAAGCCAGTTCGGAGGGGCGGCGGCTCACGTGGGCAACGCCGTCGTGCATGTCTTCGATCAACACTTCTTCGCCGCGCGTGATTTCAGCTTCGTCGGTGGTGGCGAGAAAGTCGATCACCTGGCCTGAAAGTTCGACCCGCACTTTGCCGAGCGATCCTTTTTGACAGGTGGCCAATGTTCGGCCGACGCGTCCAACCGCCTGGCTTGCGTGGGCGGTGGAAGAAACGCTTGTCTTGCGAACCATTCGAAACGCGATGGTGGCAAACGAACCGGAAGCGATGCCCGACACCGCGGCAACAACGAAGGAGAGGATGGGTCCGACCGATGTGATGTAGTGCAAAAGAGCGCCGGAAAGGCCGAAAGCGAGCGCCGCAAACACCCAAAAACGAGTGCTCAAAAAGAGGCCGACAACGCCTTCATCCCCTTCAATATGGGAGCCGGCTGTGCCGACGTCGTGGCCTTCGCCCGGGTCGTGCGAACCGCCGCCGTCGGAGCCTGGAATGCCGTGCAGCTTTCCGAATGCAACCTGCACAAGGAGAATTCCAAGGCCGGCAATAAGGGCAAACAGATAGAGCAGGCCCATGGGCGGAGCCTAGCTCGAATGACCTGTAAAGGCGATCGGCCGCATCGTTTTTAGGCTATTTGTTGGGGATGCGAGCTTTTATTGCCAAGGCTTTTCGAGCGGGCCGGGTGCTTGATCCGGCACTGTGGCGCGTGATTGCGGCCACTTTGTTGAGCACTGCGGCGCTTTCCGCCGTTGGGTGCAATGACGAAACGGAAACCACCACCGGGGGAACAACCACCTCGACAAACAGCACCGGATCGCAGGCCGAAGTGTTTGGGCCTCTCGGTCAGCGGGATGATTTGGCGGTGGATGACCGGGTAGAACTCGACAACCTGTCGGGGCCGGTGGACGTGGTGCGCGACAAGTGGGGTCGGCCGCACATTTTCGCTTCAAACGTGGCCGATGCAACGCGCGTTCAAGGGTATCTGATGGTGAAAGATCGCGCGCTCCAAATGGAGCTGCTGCGACGCATTTCAGAGGGTCGAATGGCTGAGATCTTGGGCCAAACCGATCCGACGCAGATCGATCGCGACATTGTGTTTCGGCACATTGGTCTGCATCGCGTGGCGAAAAAGCAGTACGAAATGCTGCCCGACGGCGAGACGAAAACAGCGCTTGAAGCGTTTTCCGACGGCGTGACGCAGGCGTATCACAAGCTGCAAAGCGGCGAGTTGAAGCTTCCAAAAGCGATCTTTGGCATTGAGCCGGAGTTTTTTACAGACTGGAAACCCGACGACACGCTCGCGATCGGAAGGCTGCAAACGTACCTGCTGTCGTACGACGCCGACTCGGACGTATCCACGCAGGTGTTTTTTGACTCGGTGAGGTCTGCGTTTAACGCAGCCGCGGCCAACCCGCTCGATCAGAAGCGCACGGGGTTTGAAATCGACTTTTTCAGGTTTGCTCCGGCCACAACCGCCACCACCACCGATGGGTATCCGACAATGATGCCCATGCAAAATAAGCCTGCAAAACAAGGCTCCTCGGTGATCGGAAGGCCAAGCAAGCCGTTTATGATGACCGCTCTCGCAAAGGCTGAAATTGCGAAACGCGGGGCACGCGCCGCTGCCGTAAAGGGCTATTTGGACGCGCTTGAAAGTGTACGCAACCTGCTCGCAGAAGAGGGGTTTGGCTCCAACAACTGGGGTGTGATGCCCTCGAAAAGCGCTACGGGGCACACGCTTATTGCGAGCGATCCGCACTTGAATTTAACGGCGCCGGCGATTTTTTACCCTGTGTCGATGGAAGTGAAGACCGACACCGACACGTTCAAAGTGGGCGGCGTGGCGTTTCCGGGCATTCCGGGGATCATTCTCGGTCACAACGAAAACATCGCGTGGGGCGCCACTGTCGCGGGTTACGACGTGTCCGATGCGTACGCAGAAGAGTTGAGCGCCGACGGCAAGACGGTGAAGTTTAACGGCGCGGATGTGGCTCTTGAGGAGATTGAAGAAACCATTCAGATCCAGGGCAAAACCGAGCCGCTCGTTTACAAGGTGTTAAACGTTCCGCACCACGGGCCCATTCTCCCGACAATCACCACGGACCACAAAGTGACGCCGCCGGATCCCGCGGTGGGCGCGATCAGCATCAAGTGGACGGGCATGGAGGCGACGGCCGAGGTGGCCGCGGTGTTCGATCTTCTGCGCGCGAAAAACGTGGATGATGCGTACGCATCGCTGCAAAAGTTCGGTGTAGGCGCGCAAAACTGGATGATCGGCGACACGTCGGGGAATGTGCTTTGGACCTCCCACGCAAACGTGCCAAAGCGCGATAAGAAAGCGTACACATGGGACTCGGCGACGTATCAGGGAACGTTGCCCTGCATGGTGTTGCCCGGTGATGGAACCGCCGAGTGGAGCGGCTATTTGGCCGATGACTTGGTTCCGTGGGTACGCAA
The DNA here is from genome assembly GCA_016712345.1 of Polyangiaceae bacterium. GTDB lineage: Bacteria > Myxococcota_A > Polyangia > Polyangiales > Polyangiaceae > JADJRH01. The sequence continues at coordinate 2,241,593 of JADJRH010000001.1, read as the reverse complement.
CCCGTCGAAAGGGTACATCGCCACGGCCAACAACGATCCGATCGGCGACACGCTCGACAACGATCCGTCCAACGACACATTGCCCGACGGAACGCCGATGTTCCTTGGATGCTCGTTTGACATTGCGTTTCGAGAGGAGCGCATTCAAACGCGGATTGAAACCAAGAGTTCGCCGTTTACAACCGATGATTTGGCTTTAATTCAAGCCGATCATCATTCGCCAATGGGGTCACGACTGGCACCCAAGTTGGTGGCGGCAATCGATCGGGCCGAAGAAGAGAAAAACTCTCCGGGTACACATCCCGATCTCACCGCCGTGGTGAACGACCCTGCGTACATTTCGAAGAACATCGTCGATGCGCGTGTGCTCCTCGACGAGTGGGAAAAACAGCACGACTTTGATGCGGCCTCGGGTGTGAACCCGGACGACAACATGACTGTGGATCCGTCGTCGCCAGAAGGGCGCGCTGCGCGTGCGACGCTGCTTTTCAACACGTGGCTTGTTCGCGTGCTGCGGCGCACCTACGGCGATGAGCTTCTGAAAGCCGGTTACAAATCGTTTTTCCGCGAGGTTGAAGCCAAAGCGTTTTTGCGCCTCGTGGAGAGCGACCCCGCGCAGTTTGCAACGCTGGATCAAGCCACGGGCGACAGCGCCATTTGGGACGACTTGGGTACACCGGAGGTGGAGTCGCGCGACGATCGCATGATCCGCGGGTTGCTCGACGCGATTAAATGGATCCAAGAGAAGCAATACACCGCGTGGGGTTCTGTACACACGCTTCGATTCGGCGCGCTGATCCCGCTCTACGGCGAGCTTTCAATTCCTCCCACCAACGACAAGGTGTTTGTGGACGGATTCCCGCGGCCGGGCGATCAGTTCAACGTGGACAACTGCGACTTCACGCTCAACACCGCGCTCGATGCCGATCCGAATTTCCGTTACTCCCACGGGCCGTCGCAGCGGTTTGTGATCGATATGGATCCCGCCGGGCCCAAGGCATTTAACGCCATTCCGGGCGGCGTGATCTGGGACAACGACAGCCCGCACTTCGCCGATGAAGCGGAGATGTGGCGCCGCAATCAAAACCACATGGTTCCGTTCTTTGTCGACGACGTGGTCGCCAACAAAGAGTCGCGCACGGTCGTGGCTCTCCCCGCCGCTCAGTAGCCTCCTGGTAGCCGACACCACCTCGCTGCCACACGCGACCTGAACCGATCCAGATCACCACGGAGTCAGAGAGGTCGCGGAGGATTTAAGTTTGTTGGGCTGCCATGGGTACACATCACCCAACACTCTCATCCTGACGCGTTGCAAGCCAATTGCAGCCTGGAGTACACAAACTCCGTGAAACTCCGTGTCCCAACGGTTCAGGTCGTTGTGAGATGTCTCAGCTACCGGTCATCTGAAAGGGCGTATTCTGACAGTCGAGCGCCCGTGACACCATTGTCACACGCACGGTTTTGCCGCTTCGCAGATCCGAGCCGCTACATCGCGATCGGCGCATTGGCCCGAACAATGCAATCCGCGACGCACTTCACTTCGCCGGAGGACGCATGAACCGCCTCGTCAAGACCCTGACCCTTGCCGCACCGCTTGTTTTAGCCGCTTCTTTTTCTTCAAACTCCGCCGAAGCCTGCGGTGGATGTTTCGTTCCGCCCGCAGAAAACACGGTGGTTTCGGGCCACCGAATGGCGCTCAGCATTTCGCAGACGCAAACGGTTTTGTGGGACCAAATTCAATACCAAGGCGACCCCGAAGACTTCTCGTGGGTGCTTCCGATCAAGCCGGGAGCGCGCATTGAGGCCGCCGACAACGCCTGGTTTGAAACGCTTGAAGCTTCCACCAAAATGTCGATCACCGCGCCGCCTCTTCAATGCCAAGGCGGCGATTCAGCGTTTGGCTGCGGACAAGCGGGTTCGTTCGCGTTGGCTGAAGCGGCGGGCGGCGACTTTGAAAACGGGAGCGGCGGCGGTGTGACGGTGGTGAAACAAGAAACCGTTGGCCCGTATGACTCGGTGACGCTTTCGTCCGAAGATCCCGCCGCGCTCACGCAATGGCTTGAGAGCCACAACTACGACATTCCCGACGAGATCAAACCGATTATCGCGTCGTACGTGGAAGACGGTTTCGACTTCATTGCGTTGCGGCTCACGCCCGGAAAAGGCGTGAATTTAATGTCGCCCGTGCGCGTCGTGATGCAGGGCGCGAGCCCTGTGTTGCCGCTTCGAATGGTGGCCGCGGGCACCGGTGCGTTCACAGGCGTTGTGCTTTACGTGATCGGTGAAGGCCGATGGACCACTGAAAATCACCCTGAGTTTCCCGTGCCGTTTGAAGACCTTGAGTGGGACGGCTCGGTGAACGAATCAAACTATGCGTCGTTGCGTACACAAACGCTTTCACAAAACGGCGGCAAAGCGTGGATCAGCACATACGCATCGGGCGACAACATGTTTGGCCAGGGGTATTACGACGAGTGGGATGGTCAGTATTACGCGTCGGGGATCGGCAATGTGTACATCGGCACAATGCTCGCCGAAAATGGTTCAAACGCCGGTGAAGTGGGCACCTGCCAAGAGGCGGTTTCGCAGGCAGGCCAAGAGGCGGGCGTGATTGTTGACCCCTGCGATCACGAAACGGGCGAGTGCGCAGAGGTGGGCGCCGGCGAAATCGACGCGCGCAAATTCGCATGCGGCGAACTCACCGATCTCGCCACGGCGCTTGTGGGCATGCACCCGGCCGATGTGTGGGTCACACGTTTGGAAGCCAATTTGCCGCGGTTTGCGTTGGCCGAAGACCTGCAACTCAAAGCCAATTCGTCACAGGCAACGGTGCTCAACTACCACGAGACGCCCAAGACAAAAAACTACGAATGTCCAATGGCGCCCGGTGAATTCGGCAGCGGTCGCAAAGGTCCGCCGAGCGGAACGCCGTTTATTCTGGCGGGCCTCGGCGCTTTGGCCGCGGCTCTCTTGGCGCGTCGCCGGGCTGCCCTGCGCGCGTGATGTAAAGCTCCAAAAATGAGTACACAATGCGCTTGTGTACTCACAAGGTGCCCCGCCCGCTGTGTACGCTTAACCAAGCTGTCCGGGTCACTTCGGTCGCGGCAAACGCCGCCGCACGGGAGGTTCACGCTTTGCTCCGAACGCGCGCAGCCGGGCCGCGAACCATCCTCGCAACTCCAAAAAGTCGATGCCGCCCAAAGCAATTCTGGCGGACAGGACGGCGAACTCTGTGTGGTTGATATTGAGTTCGTAGCCAATGCCGGTCGCTTGGGCATGAACAAGCGTCTCAATGAAGCGGCGTGCGACCGGGTGAAATGCGAGTGAGCGGCGGCTGAGTGAAAGAAACAGCGCACAAGGCTCGTCGTGCGATTGTCCGGCGGCTCGTTGTTCCGCTTCCTCAAAAGCTTCCCACGCCGCTGCTACCGCCCGCTCATCGAAGCGAGCTGCGAGTCCATCTCGCTCGGCAAGTGCGTGAAGCAGCGCGAGAAGATCGTCTGCTTCGACCCAGATCATCCGGCGTTCTTCGCGCGCTGGGTTGGATGGTTCCCAGCCTCCAGATCGGCCAGCTCGCGCGCGTAGTCATTGCCGTATTTGCGGTCGGCTTCGCCGACGGCCTTCAAGTCGATGTGCGCTTCCGCAATGGCGAGCAATTCGCGCGCGGTGAAACGCTCTCGCTCAGGAAGCGGTTCGAGCTTTTGCGCAGCGTTCGTCCTTGCCATGTTCCAAAGGTATCACACTCAGCCGGCCCATGCGGGTGTCGCCGCAAAGGGAACTTAAAACCACTTTTCTTTGGGTTTGGGCGTTGGCCCCGTCGTGTTGATCTTCCCAGTGGGTTTGGTTGTGGGCCCCGTGCTTGTCGGCGGTGCGCTGGCCGACGCCGTTGGTGCAGCCGACGCCGATGCCGCGACCGTTGGCTCCGCCGTTGCGGTGGCCGCCACCGTGGGCGCGGCCGAAGTGGTTGTGAGCGCCGTGGGCGTTGCCGTGGACACCTGAGCGGCGCTTGCATCACCGGCCGGCGCCCGAAGCATAAAAAACACGCCTGCGCCCACGCCTGCCGCGAGGAGTACACCAATCACACCGATGACAAGCCCCGCGTTGCTTTTGGGTTTCGGCGCCGATCCCGTGGAAACGAGGCCACCGGCAGTCACCGGCCCCGTGTGCGACGCCGTGGCAGCGGCCGCGTAGGGGGCGCTCGCGCCAAGCGGCCCACTTGCACCCATCGGCCCGCTTCCCGCGAGCGGCCCCGAGTTTGCGAGTGGACCTGCGTTGGTCACCGGCCCCTGCCCCGGACCTGTCCACAACGCCGTTCCACCGGCGCCGACGGGGCCTGTTCCAAGCGACATGGAGATCGACGGAAGCGCCTCGCGCCCGCCGGCCGCCGCTTGAAACGCTTCGACCATTTCTTGAATGGACTGAAAGCGCTGGTTCTTATCGCGCGCCAGCGCGCGCATAAAAAATCCATCCATCGTGCGCGGCAGATCCGGCACGTATTGGCTCGGAACAGGGATCGGATCGGTGAGAATTTTGGCGAGCACCGGGCCCAACTGATCACCCGGAAACGGAAGTGTACCCACCAACATTCGAAACAGAATGATGCCGAGCGACCACAGATCCGTGCGGTGATCGAGGTCTTTTTCAGCCTTCACCTGCTCGGGGCTCATGTAGTGCGGCGAGCCGATCACTTCCCCCGTGCGCGTTGCGTCCCCCGCGGCGGCGTGCTGCTCCTTGGCAATGCCAAAGTCGAGCACCTTCACCACCTCGTCGTCGTCGACGCGCGCGATAAACAGATTGGCCGGCTTGAGATCGCGGTGAGCAATGCCCGCTTCGTGCGCCTTTTTCAGCGCTTTCCCCACCTGGACCAAGACTTTGGCCGTTTCGTTGAGGTTCATACGGCGCACGCGATGCAGCCGCTGATTGAGATCTTCGCCCTCCAACAGCTCCATCACAATGTACGGAGCGTCACCTTCAAACCCGTAGTCTTGAACGTGAACAACGTGGGGGCTTTTGAGATTGGCTGCGGATCGCGCCTCGCGTTCAAACCGGGCGCGATGCGCCGCCGACGCCGCAAAGCTCGGATCGAGAAACTTGATCGCCATCGTGGAGCCGAGCTGCACGTGCCGAGCGATCCAAACGCTGCCCATGCCGCCTCGCGCCAGAGCTTTTTCGATGCGGTATTTGCCGCCGACCACGGTGCCGAGCGCGATGTCCATGAGTAACCAAAAGGTTACTCGGAGCCGCGTGCGGCGTCCAATTCACGCGTGTTTAAAGGGGGATTTTTCTCGGCGATGGGGATGAGGGCCACGGCTTCGCGGCCCTCGGGGCTTTACCCTGCGATCACAGGGCGCACTGACCGGCGCTTTTGCAGACGTTGAGGCAGCACACCGACGTGCCGCTGCATTCATTGTAAGGATCGAGCCCTAGGATCACGTCGCTGCATGTCCCGTTGACGCCGCCTTCACTGAGATTGCCGTCGCAGGTTTTGCAGAGCCCGGTGCACGAGCTGTTGCAGCAGTAGCCGTCGGCACAGAAGCCGGTCGCACACTCCGACGAGCTGCTGCAAGCCGAACCCTGCCCCAATAGGGCGCACGCGCCGAGGCCGTTGCATGTAGTCGCGCCCGAACATTCGGCATCGGGATCGCTGCCCGACGGAACGTTCTTGCACACGCCCACGCTCCCCGTCAGGTCGCAGGCCATGCACGTTCCAGTGCACGCCGTGTCACAGCACACTCCGTCCACGCAGTTGCCGCTGATGCACTGCGAAGAAAGTGTACACGTTCCACCGTTCGCCACTTCACACGCACCCGAGCCGTTGCATTCACCGCCCGCACACTCGTTGCCCGGATCCGTGTTCGCAGGAATGTTGCCACACGTTCCCACGCTGCCGGCGATGTTGCACGCTTGGCAGGTTGCGCCGCAGGCCGAACTGCAACACACGCCGTCGGTGCAAAATCCGCTCTGACACTGCGTTGCCGTGGAGCATGCCGCGCCGTTTGCCACTTCACACGCAGCCGCACCGTTGCACTCACCGCCGGCACATTCGTTCGCCGGATCTTGGTTGGAAGGCACGTTGGTGCATGTACCCACGCTGCCCGTGATGTTGCAGGCCTGGCACGTACCGTTGCACGTATTGTTGCAACACACACCGTCAACGCAGGCTCCGCTCGAACACTCACCGTTGATGGTGCACGCGGTGCCGTTCGTGAAGAGTGTACACGCCGCCGCGCCGTTGCAACTCGTGCCACCCGGGCATTCGCTCGACGGATCTTGGCCGTTCGGAACGTTGGAACACGTGCCCAGCGAGCCCGTGATGTTGCACGCCTGACATGTGCCGCTGCACGCGGTGTTGCAACAAAGCCCGTCCGCGCAATTGGCCGAAAGACACTCGGAGCCGTTGGCGCACGCGTCGGCGTTCACCTTTTTGCAAACGCCGGAGCCGTTGCACACCTGCGTGCCAGAGCACTCGTTTGACGGATCTTGCCCACTCGCAATGTTGGTGCATGTACCGAGCGAGCCCGCGATATTGCACGCCTGACAAGATTGTGTACACGTTGAGTTGCAACAAACGCCGTCGATGCAATTGCCGCTCTGGCACTCGTTGCCCACCGTGCACACCGAGCCGTTGCCCAGCAAACTCCCGCAAGCGCCGCTGCCGTTGCAGTTGACGGTGCCAGGGCACTCGTTTTGCGGATCGGTTCCATTGGGAACGTTGGTGCACGTCCCCGCGAGGCCCGCCACGTTGCACGCGATGCACGTGCCCACGCACGAACTGTTGCAGCACACGCCGTCAACACATTGACCGGTTGCACACTCCGAAGCCCCCGCGCACGCGCTGCCGTTGCCCTTTTTGCAGCCGCCGGTACCGTCACACACCTGCGTGCCGGCACACTCATCAATGGGGTCTTGGCCCGCCGCGATCGGCAAACACGTTCCCGCCTGACCCGGCTGATTACACGCTTGGCACGTTCCAGAGCACATCGTGTTGCAGCACACGCCGTCGGTGCAAAACGCGCTGGAACACTGGTTATTGCCCACGCATCCCGTGCCGTTGGGCTTTTTCGCAGAGCACGTTCCGTTCACGTCGCAGAACGCGGTGGACACACAATCCGTGTCTTGTGTACACGGCCCGCCCACCATGCAGCCGCCGCACGTGCCGCCGCAGTCCACTCCGGTTTCGGCGCCGTTTTTCACGCCGTCGAGACAGTTGGGTACACACGTGCCGCCCACGCCGGTGCATTGATTGCCCGCGCAGTCGGTATTGGCGTCACATCCTTTGTTGGGTCCGCACTTGTTGCAGGCGCCGCCGCCGCAATCCACATCGGTCTCGCTGCCGTTTTCAACAGCGTCGGTGCACGTGGGCGGCGCACAAATTCCCGCGTTGCAAACGCCCTCAGCGCAGTCTTGATTGGCGCCGCACGTTTTACCCGGAACACACGTGGCGCCGCACGCACCGCCGCAATCGATGTCGGTTTCGGTGCCGTTTTTCACGCCGTCGCCGCAGCTCGCGGAAACACACGTGTTCATCGTGCATTTCGGCGTGGGCGCCGCACAGTTCGCATCCGTCAAACACTCAACGCACGCGCCGAGCCCGTCGCAAACAGCGCCGCCGTTGTCGTTGCACGTGGTTCCGTCCACGGCGGGCGTCGACTCCGGCATGCCCGCGTTACACGTATCGAGCGTGCAATCGTTCCCGTCGTCGAGCGCGTCGGCATCGTCGTCCTCGGTGGTGACAGCGCCGTTTCCATCACAGACAGTGGTTTTGCAGTCGCCGTCGGTTTGATTGGTGATCGCTGTCCCGGCTGCAACGTTTTGAGTGCCGCACGTGCCGCCTTCACACGTGGCGGTGATGCACTCGCTCCCCGTGTCCGGGCAGTCTTCGGGCCCATCGCAATTGCCCATCATCCCGCCGGTGCCGCCGCTTCCGCCCGACCCGCCTGTGGACGAAGCGCCCGAGCCGCCGCCGCCGTTGGGTGCTGTTCCGGTGGTGGACGTGGCGCCACTCCCGCCGTCACCCGCCGAGCCCCCGGAGCCGCCCGTGTTGAGCTTGTCCTCGTCAAATTGAAGAATGGCTTGGCAGCCGCCCACAACCCCAGAGCCAACACCAGGCTCCAAAACGCCGTGTACTTTCGAACCATAAAAACCTCCGACGGCAATCCAAGAAACTAAGTGAAATGGCCCCGTTACCGCTCGTTTCAGATCCAATGCGGCAACCGACAATTGCGCGACATCATCCTTAAAACCTACCAACAACAGCGGCGCCTCCGCCCGACGTGCCCACAACCGGTGAAATAAACACGCCTGTATACGGCACTGATCCGCTTGTTTGCCGCGGCAATTGCAAACCCGCTTTTGCCGGCGCCGCCGCTTTCGGCTTTGCAACAAGCCAATACACGGTACCCACCGCCGCACCGACAATCGCTGTTCCAAAACCGATGTCGGCGATCAACGAAAACATTCGCCCTTGATCCAAAGCATCTTTGGTGGGTGTTTCGTTGTATTCTCCGTGTTTTCCGAGAGCCAGCCCGCCCATCACGCCGCCCGCCACAAGGCCCGCCGCGCCAACGCCCCACGCCACCCATGTCAGCGTGGGTACACCACCGCTTGAAGGTTGCTCCACCGAACCCGTGGGTGCGCTCGTCGCCGTCGACGAAGCCGTTGTCGTGGGGGCACCCGTACCCGCACCCGTGTTTGCGGGCGGCGCCGTCACACCCAACTCCACAATCACCGATTCAGAACCGCCTTCGCGCAGATTTACGTTTCGCGTGATCTGCGGACGGCCCGGCGCTGTCACGACAATCACGTGAGCGCCCGGATCACGCGCAAGCGGCCGGCCCAAATCGCTCGCCGCGAGCGTCACACCGTCGAGCGTCACTGTGGGAGCGCCGTCGGCCTGCGCGCCGTTCACCTCAATTCGCACCGACGGAATGCGATTTTCAAGCTCCACAAGCTCCTTCTTCGCGTCGGTTTGCGCGGTGAAAAACTCCTCCGGTGCGTACGCAGGGAGCTTTTCATCCACAATGCTTTGATACGTGGCCTTCGCTTCAAGCAACTTGCCAAGCTTCACCTGCGCGCGCGCCACGTAGAGCAAAAACTTGGGCACGTGAAACTTCTGATCGGCCTTCTTAAAGGCGTCGATCGCGTCCGCGTACCGCTCACTGCGAAACGCCTCCACCCCTTTGTCGGCCATCCCCACCGCTTCTTTTTTTGCGGCTTCGAGTTCCGCTTTTTTCGGTTGGGCCAACGCGCCGCCGCCGAGAAGAGACACCGACAGCGCCGCAGCAAACATCCATCCAACGCGCATAAATGAAACTCTCGCACACCGCGCGCGCGCACGGAAGATTGCGGCTGCACAACGCGCGTGTGCACCGAAGATTGCGGCTACACAACGCGCAACACTGCGTCGCCTTTGAGTTTGCCCTGGAGCTGCTTGATCTCCACTTTGTACTCACCCGGACCCGACGCATTAAACGTCAGCGGCGGAGCACTCTGCGGCTTGCCGGTTGGCAACTCGCGCAACACGCGCTCCAAGATCACCTTCCCGCTCGGTGATTTGATCTTCACCGTAAACGGGGGGGATGCATCGTCCTCAGCGCGGAACACGAGCTTCACAGTGTCCCCGGTGGTGACCGGGTCCGTCTGTGTGATCGTTTCTATATCGCCGGTGCTTTCGAGAGTTCGCGCCACGTTCGAGTGCTCTGTGCAGAGGACGGCACGCAGTCCTGACGCCCGCAACTATAGTCAAGGCTGCCATCTTTCGGCGAATTTGCGGAGCAAAGAATCCCGCCGCCCCGGCGAACACGTGCAGAAATGGGCTTTGAAGCGGCCCAATTTTTGAAGATCCCCAAAAGGACGAGGCGGCCGGTTCACCAAGGCTGTTCCCTCAAAAAGTTGCCCCCCACCGGCCCGCAAAAGCGCGCGGATGGTCCGAGGCGGCATTGATGACGAAAGGCTGCAAGCAATGCCTCTTTGATGGTTCGAAATAAAAAACTGGTCAAAGGCGGAGCCCTGTGCGAGTTTTTTTGAGCTTTGACAGCTGCGCGCAAATTAGAACCCACCCATCCAATGCTCGCGCGCTTACTCGCCGCGCCTTTGGATGACGAGCTGGAAACGGACGAAGAGCGCGAGGCGTTTGCAAGAATCGACGCAAACATCCGCGCGGGACGGCACGGCAAAGCTACAGCCGAAGTGCTCGCGACGCTCGATGACGAATGAACTTTACGGTTTAGTGTGGCTACGTCGCCGAAACCGTAGATCTCAAAAACATCGTGCCACGTTCGGCAGCTGAACGCCTTTGTGCCGCGATAGAGCGCTTTGCGGCAACGGGAGAAGGCCACATTCGCCGAATCTCCCCCACCGATCCGCGAAGAATCCGGCTCTACGTGCCCGGTGCAGTCGCCACACTTTATGTCGATCTCAACACCGGCATCGTTCACGTCGGCCGCGTGTTCCGATCACAGACATAGGGCAAGCGCCGTCGCTCACCACGACCTAAGTGACCAGCACAGCTTGGTTAAGTGTACACAGCGGGCGGGGCACCGTTCACCAGCGCTGGTAAACGCGTTCACCAGCGCTGGTGAACGACCTAGTTCCGCCATTCAGAAGTTTGGCCCTGGTTGAGTTTCTTCGTGCGGAACTAGTACCGCGATTCAATCAACCCGATGGGTTGATTGCCGCTGCTTCGCAGCGCTCGAAATCGCGGTACTAGTTTTGTTTCCGTGGGGCATTCGCCCCACACCCCGGCCGCGCAGGCGCGGCCCTAGTGCACCGAGTTGATAGAGCAACGAACCCTTGCTGCAATTCATCTGAACCCATCAGTTCTACGGAATCGGTGCACTAGCCGCGCGCAAGCGCGGGGGTGTGGGGTCTTGGGGCTTGCCGATCATGAGTACGCACGCGCATTTGTGTACTCATTTTTGGGAGCTTGAGTTTGGCGTGCGCGCTGCCCAGTTTTGCAAGCGCGTACACAAAGCAAAACGGCGCGGGGTTGATTCCGCGCCGCTTTGATTGTGAGCGATGAGCGCCTTGAGGTTACGAAGCGCTCACGAGGGGATCAGGGGCAGGTGCCGCCGGCCGGACAGGCAACCGCACCGCCCATGCCGTCAGAACAGGCGCCCATAGCATTTGGGATGCAGAGTTCGCCCGTGGCGACCACGCACACGCCGCCCGCCGGGCAGTTCACGTTGCCGACGCAGACGTTCATTGCGCCGGGTACACACGCAACGCCGCCGGGGCCTTTGCCGCAGGCTTTGTTGCCGTTGCAGTCGGGCGTACCCGCGCTGCATTCACCCGCGGGATCGCTGCCGGCCGGAACCGGTGTGCACGTGCCCAACGAGCCTGCCAAGTTGCACGCTTCACACTGCGTACCGCAAGCGGTGTTGCAGCAGACGCCGTCGATGCAATTGCCGCTGCCGCACTCCGCACCCACGGTGCAGCTTTGACCGTCGGCCTTTTGGCAAGCGGGCGTGGGCGAAACGCCGTTGCAGTTGAGGGCACCCGCACACTCCATGGCCGGATCGGTTCCGGCGGGAACGGAGGAGCATGTGCCGAGCGAACCGGCAACGTTGCAAGCGAGGCAGGTGCCGCTGCACGTGGAGTTGCAGCAAACGCTGTCGATGCAGTTGTCGGTGAGGCAATCGGTAGCGCCGGCGCACGTTTCACCGTTGATCTTGCGGCACTCTTTGTTGCCGTTGCAGACCTGGGTGTCCATGCACTCGTTGGCCGGGTCGGTGTTGGACGGAACCGCACTGCACGTTCCGACGCTGCCGGCCACATTGCACGCTTCACAGAGGCCGCCGCAAGCCATGTTGCAGCAAACGCCGTCGGTGCAGGTGCCGCTCGTGCATTGATTCATGCCAGTGCACGCGCCGCCGTTGGCCTTTTTGGGAGCGCACAAGTGATCGGGCATGGCTGCCAGATCGCAGTACGAATTGGCACCGCAGTTTGAATCGCTGTCGGCGCACTTTTTCCCGTCGGCGCAGGCCGCGCAATTGAGCGCGCCGCCGCCACCGCAGTCGATGTCGGTTTCAGCGTTGTTTTGAACGCCGTCGGCGCAGGTGGGTACACGTGCTGCCTGTGCACTCGTTGCCTTTGCAGTCGCCGTTGACGTCGCAGGCCTTGTTGGGACCGCAGGTTGCGCCGCACGGACCACCGCAATCGACGTCGGTTTCGCCGTCGTCCATGAGGTACGTGCCGTTGTTTTTGATTCCGTCACTGCACGTGGGCGCGGCGCATTTGCTGTTCGGCCCGCAATCGCCGTGGAAGCAATCGACGTCGGCGCCGCAGCCTTGATCGGTGTCGCAGGGCTTGCACGGACCGCCGCAGTCGACGTCGGTTTCGCCCATGTCTTGCGTACCGTTCACGCAGAAAGGCGTGACGCATTGGTTTGCATCGCACAGCGTTTCAGGCGCCGTGGTGCATTGCGCGTCATCGACGCACTCAACGCAGTTTTTGTTGCCGTCGCAAACCTTGGTGGTTTCGCACTGAGCACCGGCAGAAGCAGCCTCGTTGGTGGGTGTGCCGTCGAGGCACGTGTCCACCGTGCACTCGATCATGTCGTTGAGCGGGTCGTCGTCGTTTTCAACCACGGCGACGCCGTCAACGCATACTTCGTGTTTGCAGTCGCCCGCGGTCTGGTTGGGCGTCTCGGTGCCGTTATCGACATTGCCGAATCCGCACATGTTGTTGTCGCAGATGGCGACTTTGCACGGGTCGTCGCTTGGCGGACACGCCGCCGGATCGCACACGGTACCGCCGGTTCCGCCGGTGGTGGTCATTCCACCGCTGCCGCCGGTTGCACCGCCGGTGCCGCCCGATCCGCCCGTGGGTTGAATAAGCGTGCGATCGGGGGCTGCGATGAGTTCGCAGCCCGTCGCAGTGCTGAGCAGCGCAACCGCGCCGATCAGCATTCCAAGGAAGCTATTGGTCCGTTTCATGTTCGTTCTCCTGAGAAATCAGAACGTGAAACGAGCAGCGGCGCCGGCACCCGTGGGTGTTGCGTACGGCGCAATAAAGCCGCGGGGCAGCGATGCTTTCTTTGCTTTTTGCGGCGCCATGCCGGCCTTTGCAGGCTGCGAGGGTTGACCCACGTCACTGAAGAGAAGCACCGCACCGGTGACGCCGAACGTGAGCGCCACTGCAAACGACATGTCTGCGATGAGCGCGTTGCGGTCGGTTTCGTCAGCCAATTCAACCGTGGGGGTTTTGTCGAAGTTGCCCTTGGACGAGAGCGCCATGCCACCGAAGATGCCACCGACAATTGCGCCGGCACCGGCGAGACCGAGCGTGACGTACGCAGGCACGTAGGATTTTTCAACCGGGGGTGCGGTGGGCGCCTGCGTGGGTACAACCGACGCAACAGCCGTTTCCGTGGGCGCCGCAGTCGCGGTTGCAGTCGGAGCGGTGGCAACCGGTTCAGGCGTTTTGTTGAGGGTCACGTTCACGTCGCGCTTCTCGGCGAACGCCACTTCGAGATCTTGCTTGGCGGGATCAAAACCGTCTGCGGTGATCATCAGCACGTGTTTGCCAGGCGGCACCGACATTTCGGGGCCCTGCACGGCTACGCCGTCGAGCGTGATCTTGGTGTTGGGAGCGTCGGCCGGTGCGAGCGCAAGCTTCACCTTGGCGGGCGTTTGCTTTAGCTCGTCCATGCGCTTTTTGCCCTCCGCCGCGATCTCCTTGTACTTGTCGTCCGGCGTGGGGCCGGCGGCGGTGAGGAACGCTTCGTACGCGGCAACAGCCTCTTGAATGCGGCCGAGCTTGTCGAGCGAAAGCGCCGCGCGATACTTCGGCGCGGGGCCCGGAACGTACGAATCGGCGAGCTTGAAGCAGGTGAGCGCCATTTCGTAGTCGGACTTGTCGAAGCGGGTTTTGCCTTCACCGAAAGCTTTCTTCGCCTCGTCTTTCTTTTGTTTATCGGAGAGTTTGGGCTTGGGCTCCGTTGCGCAGGCCGTTTTGTCAACGGGTGCGGCAGCGGGTTTGGCCGTGGTGGCAGGTTTTGCCGTAGTGGCAGGTTTTGCCGTAGTGGCGGGCTTGGCCGTGGTAGCCGGCTTGGCCGTGGTAGCAGGTTTGGCCGTGGTGGCAGGTTTTGCCGCGGGTTTAGCCGTTGCTGCAGGCTTGGCCGGGGGCTTTCCCTGCGCGTGCGCCGGCGCGATGCTCGCGAGGGCGACAAGACCCGAAACCACGAACGCAGAGGTGGAAGCCAGCCCGAAAAGTCCAGATCGCATAACGAAACGCCTCCAGCGCTTTTGAAAAGTTCGGCCCAGATAACCCGGCCGGGCCCGACGGTACAAGTCTAAAGGTACACCCCGTGCCGGATCAGAGCGCGGGAACGTTACACCGATCCCCCGACGCGCGACCACAGTTGATCGGCTCGACCCAGTTCTTTTGGGAGCGAAAAAGGTTCATCACGGCAGTTATTGCGCAAGATTTCGGCGGGCGCGGCCTGTTGATTGGTTCCCAATGCGGTTTCGTTCAGCCCGCGGACAGCTCTTCAGGGGGCAAGCCCGCTGCCGTCGCTGCGGCTTCCAGATCCATCCAGGCTTCAAGCGCCATTGCGCGCAGCGCACCCACGCGGCCCCAAAGGCGCGCCGTAACAACGGCGAGATCATCTTCAATGCGCTCTGTGCGCTGCGAAAGTTCACTCTGAATGGCTTGGATCTCAGCCGAAAGCTCTTCTGCTCGCTGGTGCGCTTCCGCTTCGGCGGCATCAAGCGCGGCACGCTCCCACAACATCGCTTCCATTGTGGGGATGGGGTCTTCACCCAATTCCAAGCGCGACTTCACTTGATAAGCGCGCTCTGCGGCGGTGCCTGCCCAACCGAGTGTTCGTGATCGCTCACGTGCGGCATCGTCGAGTTGCCGGCCCAACTCGGTGTGAAGCGCCCGCGCTTCGGCCCGCAGTGCGTTTTCTTCCTGCGCATCGCTCTCAACAAGCCGCGCAATTCGGCCCACCATGGCCACCTGTTTTTCAGCGATCGCAAGCGGCTGACGTTCTTCAGCGGATGCACTTTTCGCGTCAAACGCCTGGGTGATGCGCTCCAGCGCCGCAAGACAGATGGGCAACACGCGGCTGTGCGGAGCCGTGAGAAGTCGCGGTCCAGGCCGTTTTCCAAGCGGATCGGAAGGAATGGACGCCCGCGCCCCCGGCTCGGATGGAGGCGCCGACGACGCCCGCGGTGAATTGGGCGAACGCTCCGAAGGAACCACCGAAGCTCGCGGAGTTGTTGCAAGCGCGCGCTCCAGCAGATCGCACGCTTCAAACGCGTCGCGCGGCCGATCGTCGGGATCGGGCGCAAGCAACGTTTTCACCACATCGTCGAAGAACGGTGCGACCTCGGGAGTGATGCTGCGTACACTTGGTGGATCGGCAAAAAGCGCTTGGGAAAGAGCGGGATTGAGGTGCCCCTGAGCCGTGAGTACATCGTCTTTAAACTCAATCGGCAACCTTCCGGTAACCGTTTCAAACAAGAGTACACCGAGCGAATACAAATCGGATCGGCGGTCAAATCGGCCATATTGTTGATACTCGGGCGCCATGTATCCGGGTGTACCCACGAGAGAAGTTGTCTCGGTGAGACGCGGTTCGTCGGTGATTTGCGCAACGCCGAAGTCGGCGAGTTTCACCACGTAGTCGCCGTCTTTTTTCGGGAGCACGAGCACGTTGGCGGGCTTGAGATCTCGGTGAATCACACCCATCTCGTGCGCACGTTCAAGCGCCGAAGCGATTTGCACGCCAATGCGCGCGGCCGTTCGCCACGGCAAAACTCCTTTGGTGAGCACACGCGAAAGCGGCTCACCCGGCACGTACTCCATCACCAAATAGACGAGATCCGCCGCTTCACCGTAGTCGGTGATCTCCACAATATTTGGGTGGTGTACCCGATTGACCGCGCGCGCCTCGCGCAAAAATCGTTCGCGAAGCGAGGCCGCATCAGGATGTGTACCTTCGGGACGAAGTGTACTCTCCGGCGCCGGTTCCCATGTTTCAGGCCGCGGCCGAAACACTTTAATGGCGCACAATCGGTCAATCACCACGTGTCGGGCCAAAAACACCGACGCGGAGCCGCCCGATCCAAGCTGCGAGATGAGGCGATATCGCTGAGCGATCACCTTCCCGATCAGCGGTTCTAACACGTGGGCAGGATACCCCCACCCACGCTTGAGTGAGGGTCAAAGTGCGGCGCTGCGACGCAAATCGTCGGTCCTCGGCGTTCACGCATGTTTTGGCGGGAACGTCAGCGCGATCTCCATCGAAAACCCGCGCACCGACGCATTCCCGAATGTGGCGCGTTCACCGCGAGGCAGCGCCTCTCGCGTTTCGGCAAGCGCATTGAGCCACGGAACAAACCGCGGATCTGAAAATGCCTCCTCGAGATCTTCACGTATGCGGCGCGCCAGCGACGGGCTTGCCCCCTGCGTTGAAACGGAAATCGCAAGGTGCCCGGCGCGCATCACAGCGGGATGAATAAACGTGGAAAATTCTGGCCGGTCGACCGTGCACAAAAGGCGGCCGTGCGCTTTGGCCCGTTCAAACAACGGCGGCGCCTGCGCTTCTTCCAACGTGGACACAATTGTCAACATACAGCCGTCGATATCTTCGGGAACGGCGCTGCGCTGTTCAATGTGTACACGTTCACTTTCAATCGACAAAAGCTCCGCGGCGCTCTTTGCGTCGTTCACCAACATGTGTACACGTGCCCCGGCTTCGAGCAGTTTGTGTACACGTTGCAAAGCGTCGGCGTCGCTTCCCACAACAAGTACCTTTGCGCCGCGCAGATCCAGCATTGCGGGTTGCAAGTTCATGTTGCGCGGCATGTTAATCTGCCCTGCAATCGGCGCCCGAATCCGTTCACGGCGTTGCGGTGCCCTTCGGCGCGGGTGCAATGGGCGCAACCGACGGAGTAGGGGGAGCTGCGTTTGGGGGCAAAAAGCTCTGCGTTCGAAACTGAATCCGCTTGTCGGCGGTGGCCACGCGGGTCACAAAAAGGCCTACAAACGAGCCAAATAGAGAATCACTCGACGACAGCGACGTGGAGCCGGTGGGCCTCGTCACCCATCGCTTGATCCTGTCGAGCATGTCGGCGCTGATCGGGTTTACTTCCACGATTACAGCTACGTAATACTTGGTGCCGTCCTTCATCTGCGTCCGCTCCATGAGCGGAATTTTTTTTGCCTCGGTGCAGTTTCGCAAAACGCCTTCCACGTTCACCGCCACCGTCGATGTTTGGCCGCCCGGCTCGGTCACCGTCAGGCGAAACACCTCGTCCCAAAGGTCGTAGACGATCTTGCAGCTCTTCGCCGTGAGCGCCACGGGATCGCCTCCCGAGTCTCTGAACACGTAACTTCGCATTGCGATTGTGGTGGGCAGCCCCGAAAGAAGCTTCTTCGAGATCGCGGCGTCCACCGCATCGCGATAGGCGATGGTCATCACCACTTTCTTTTTTTCGAGCGCGATCGTGGCTGTTCGCTGTGCGAGCTGCGCCGCCGTTTTGGGTGGGTCCGGTTTCGGCGGATCGTCGCCGCGCGCCGGAGTCACCGCACAAAAGCAAACGAGCAGGGTGCCCACCGAAAACGCCGATCGTGTTCGCGACGATCGCGCGTTCACTTGCGCTCTCCGCCGCGCGCGGGCAGGAGCCCCAGCAAGTTTGAAAACGCCAGCGTGATGCCGCCGATGCTCGTGTCAACGCGCAGCCCCACGTTGTACGTGAGGTCAATGGGTACACGTGCCGCGCCCTGATATCCCGACGGTGGATCGGTGAATTCACGCTGCGAGGCAACGCAGTAAATGCCTGTGCGCCCAAAAAGGTCGACGCCGTAAATGCTCCCTTTCCCTGTGTACACAGGCACGCGGTATTCAAGATCGAGGCGCGCCGCGAAGTCGCCGTAACGCACCTCCACAATGTCGGTGCTCAAGTAGTTGGGTGGCTGCCTTCGATCAGGAGCGAGATCCAGGACGCGATCGGGCAGGAGATCCGTGAAGTCGCCAACGTAAAACTTTTCAAAAAAAGGCGCGTCGCCGCCGATTCCGCCCACAAAAGCGTCAAAGCGAACCACGTGTTTCCAGGGCAGCCGCCACCACTTTTGGTACGAGAGTTCAACTTTGGCGAAGCCGTACGAGCTTCCGATCGGCGGCAATCCGGCTGTGATCGCCGCCTGGGCGAATGTGCCGCGCGTTGTCAAAAAGGGGAGATCACGCGTGTCGTACGCGATCGTTGCTCGAAGCGCCGAGAGTGCACTTTTGCCCGGCAACATGGGTATTTCAATCGGTTCGCGCGTATTGCCACGCACGTGCGAAGCGATCTTCGGAAGCACCGCCTCAATTTGTTCGAGGCGATAGTCGAGCGAAAACTGCGTGCTAACCCCTAGATCGTGGCCTGTTCCAAGCGACGCTCCCGCGCGCCTGTACGCCACCACCGCGTAGTCGGGAACTTGCCGCGACAGAATGCCCGACGCTTCAAAAAGAACGTCCTTGTTGCCGAAGAAGTCGCGCGCATCGGTGTAAAGCGCGGTGACCTGCGCCGACCAACCCGTGCCGAGAAACGCCGGATCGAAGAAGCGCGCGCGCAGTGCGAGCTGATCGGCCGCAATGCCAATGCCCGCGCCGACAGTGATCCCCGAGCCGAGCAGGTTGGTTTCGGCAACCTGCGCACCCAAAAAAGGTGAATTGGGTTTTGAGTTTCCCGCCGTGTCTTCGTCGGCGGCAATGCCGAGCCACAAACCCTGCAAAATAAGGGTATTTCGCTCCACAACGTCGATCACAAGGATCGCGGAGCCGCGCTCTTTTCCTTTGCGAAGCGAGAGCTGCACCGACGAAAAAAATCCGGTGCCGAGCAACCGGTAGCGCACCAGCGTCAGCTCCGGGTCGTCGACATCGAGCACATCGCCTGCGCGAAACTTCACGTAACGAAGCACGACGCGCGAAGTCGTTCTCGTGTTCCCACGAATTTCAACGCCCTCAAGCGAGTAGCGAACTTTGGTGCTCGAAGCGCGCGGCGATCGCTCGCTTGAGGCGGCCGTGGCTGTTGCGGCCGGCTCGGTCGCCGTGGCCGCCGTGCTCGGCGCTGCGGGCGTCATGGACCCGATAGGTGTGCTCGGCGCGGTCGCAGCACCGGGCGCAGGCGGCGCGGTGGGCGCAGGCTCGTCGGCACGCGACGACGTCGCGATGAAAACGGCGCAGCAGAGCGCCGCCGACCTGAGAAGCCTGCGAAGGATCACTCGGCCACAGGCAGATATTCTGGAATGACAAAGTACACAAGCTTCACGCCGGCCGCGCCGCCCAAGAGCTGACCCGACGGCGTTTCAACAAGGATCTTGGCGCGCAACACAACGAGCGAACTCGGCGCCCAATCGTCGTTTCGAGCGTGTACACGAAACGTCAACTCGGCGGCGCCCCGCACTCCAAAAAACGTTGCGGAGTCGAGCGAAGAATAAGGTTTGGGAACTTGTGTACTCTCCACAGGAGCCACTTTGGTGATGAGTTTGGCCGCATCAAACGGCTGCTCTCCGGCCTTCACAGGCGGGTTTTCGTACGCGAGGTCGGGTTTACCATCACCCGTGCAATCCACACCGCCGGCGCACGAATACGAAACGCGATCTGTCGTGACATCGTGCAAACCCGCGCCCGAAAGAAGCCCGAGGAGCCGCACCACTTCATCGGAAACGTTTCCCGATGTGACATCTGTTTCAGAGACGAGCGGCCGAATTGTGCCGCCGAACTGTGGGTCGTAATACGAAGAGCCCGTTTTCTCCGCGAGGTCGGTGAGGTCTTTTCGGGCCGCGTTTGGATTGCCACCCGACACCGGAACGCCCACGATCTTGGCCGAAATCGCGTTTAACGCGTCCACCGATTCTGTGTACGTTTTGGTGCCGCCGACTTCGGCCGCTGCGTAGTTGTTCACGGCGAGCGGGCCGTTGTGAAACGCCGCATCGGTCATGAGCACAAAAATCGGGATGGAGTCTTTTCGAAAACAAGGCACGCCGATCAACGACAGATCGGTGCACGGCGCGGGATAAGGCGAAGCGGGCGACCAGATCCCGCCCACCGTTGCTGCATAGAGCCCGTTGGTTGCCGCGATCCAAAGCGCCTGCGTTGTGGCCTCGGGCGCGTCACCGCCGCCCGCTGCCGTGAGCGAGTTTAAGATTTTGGTCACGTTGTCGGGCGCGGCAAACGTGTTTCCAACGGCCTTGGGTGGCGTCACGTTCCCGGTGATCGTTTGGCCTGCGATGTCGAAGCGGTGACGATAAATGTCGTCGCCCGGCTGACCGTACGTGCTCCACGGCACATCGCGAAATGTACCCATTCCGATCCATGCGTCGTCAATCGGCGGGATCGGCGGATTGGCGGTTGAATCGCCGTTTAAAATGGCAGGAATCACTTTGGTACTGATCGACGATTTCAAGGTGTCGATCGCGGGCTGCATCGACGCCGTTGTATCGATCATGAAGTAGATATCGGCCTTTGAAACGCCCGTTGAAAACACGAAGTCTTGCGTCTTTTCGCCTTCGCCGTAGGGCAAAACGAAAAACAGGCCCGGATCGTCCGGCACCGATTTGTCGTCCGCGGGATCCGATCCGGCTGCGGCTTCAATGAGATCGATCACGCCGTCGCCGTCGCAATCGGTCTTCACTTTGCAACCGAGTTTTCCGTCGGGATCTGCCTTGGCTTCCTGCTTGTCGCTCAGACCGTCGTTGTCGCTGTCCTTGTCGAGGGCGTCGGGTTTGGTGTCACCGT
The DNA here is from genome assembly GCA_016712345.1 of Polyangiaceae bacterium. GTDB lineage: Bacteria > Myxococcota_A > Polyangia > Polyangiales > Polyangiaceae > JADJRH01. The sequence continues at coordinate 2,220,865 of JADJRH010000001.1, read as the reverse complement.
CGGTGTCGGCCAACGGATCGCACGGCTCATCGCGCGAAAAGCCGCCTTGGCTCGGATCCAAAAATGGATTGGTGGCTTCATCGGCGTCGAGAAGGCCGTCGCCGTCGCTGTCGGTGTCTTCGTTGTTGGGTGTTCCGTCTTCATCGAGATCACCCGTGCCTTCGAGCGAATCGGCGATGGCATCACCATCGGTGTCGGTAGTGTCGGTGCAACCGGGCGTGCTGCCACCCACCGGAAAAAAACCGCCTTCACCGCCGGTGCCGCTTGAAGTGGACGAACTCCCCGTGGGCAGTTGCGACGACGGTGTACACGCCGAGAGAAGCGCGTAAAAAACCAAACTTTGAGCACCGAAGAAAAGGCTGCGCCCCATATCGCCGATCTCATCACGGCTTTTGGACTGCGCCGTTTGAAATCTTTGAGGACTGGAAAAGGAAGTTGGGCCAAATAGAATACATGTAGTGCGTAGCATGCGCCGTTTGCCGGATGGCGCGCGACGTGCGAGGCGTTTTCAAACCGCACCCCGATGAAACAAGTTCTTTCTCGCTCAATCGTTGTTTCCGCCGTTGCATGTGTTGCGAGCGCGTGCGGCGGGAGCCAATCACCGCAAATCGCCGAAACATCGGTGCCACAAGTCTCTGTTGCGCCGATGATTGCCACTCCGGCTGAAGAGCCCAAGCCCGATGATCCTCAAGCACGGCTGTCGGCTCTGGCCTGTGGTCGCCGCAGGCCCTGCGAAATTGTGAAAGAGCACAACGCCGGCAAAGATGCAGAGGGGCGTTCGCTCGCCGTTGCGCTGTTTTATCTGGGACAAGAGCCCAACGAAGACTCACCGCCCGAACTCACGCAGGACACTCAAGATGTGTACCCAAACGCGGGTCAGAATCCCACTGCGGCAAACCCCGTTGATCGCGACGCTTCAGTCACGTTTGAGCCCAACGGTGAACGTTTCGAGCAACTGAGCTTTGGGACATGTGTACGCTACGAATATTGGCGCTTCGTTCGAAACGGCGATCAGATCGTGGAGGCAAATCTGCTGGCCCCGATTTGCAACGACGGCCACGGAGCTGCCGGCGTCGGTGAAGACGTTGTGACCGTTGGCGCCAATTCATTCACCCACAGTTTCAAAGGCGGCGCGAGCGATCGATGGGACACAACGCTCGTTTTGTCGCTTTCTCCGTTTGTGCGTACACAAGAATCGTGGGGTGAGTTTTCGGCCGTCAATAACAATCACCAAGAAACCAAAGTCGACTGGACAACTTTTTCAGGCTCCACGGTTTGGTTCACACCCGACTGCGACGAAAACATGGAGCCCAAAGAAGGTGATGGAGAGTACTCCTTCGCCTGGATTCCACAGCTCAAGCTCGACTCCATGTTCGTGGACGGCGGCGGATGGAAACAAACAGCGCTCGGCAGCTGCGCCGTAAACATCAACGCCACCGGCGCGGGTGGGCACGTGATTACCGGCAAAGCCGGTGACGCGTCCGACGCTTCAATGCGCCTCGTCGCAAGCCAAACAGGTGCGGTGTTTGTCGAAGTGGAAGACGACAAAATCGTGGGTTCGGCCAAGTCCGTAAAAACGTCGGACCATCTCGAAGTTTGGTACGCCAAAGACGGCATTGCTCAAGGCGCGTCGTGCACCGATCCGTCACTCAATCCAGTGGTTTCGTGGAACATCACACTCGGCGACGGCAAAGTGTCTCCCGGTTTCGGCAAACCGAAAGCGGCGGACCTGGCGGTCGAGCAGGTGCGCGATCCAAAAGGGTTTACGCGCTTTCGTTTTGGAATCGGCAATGAGCACGCTCTGACGTTTGTGTACGCAGATACCGACGACGGCAAAAAGGTGGAACGTCGAATTGCCACAAGCCGCTTCACCGACGGCAAACACTCCACAATGGGCAAGCTTGAGCCGAATGTGACGATCGCTCAGTGCGCCGCCGAGAACGGGGCGCTCTCGCGACGCGTTGAATCTGAAAAGGTGGTTCAGCCCGACTTTTAGCGGCGAGGGGCACGCATCGAGTGTACACACAGCGGACTGTCGGCCGGGCGCTGGATGAGCGGAGCGACGCTCACCTTTGGTGTACACAAATGAACGTGATCGGAAAAACAGCGCTCACCGTGAACCGGCAAGCGCCTTGTGTACACTAATCTTTGGTGTCGCTGTCCGAGTCGGACTTGGAGTCGCTTTCAGACTTGGAGTCGCTTTCAGACTCCCCGTCGTCCGCATCGGCCTTTTCAGAGGCTTCTTTGGCCGGCTCTTTTTTCGCAACGGCCGAACGACGAGGCTTGGCTTTCACCTTGTCGGAGCCGGCCTTAGCGGTGGACTTGGCCTTGGGAGAATCGTCTTTCGACTCGGTTTTTGAAGCTTTTTTCGCGGACACCTTTTTCGGCGGCGATTTCACTTCTTCTTCGTCGGCGTCTTGATCGCGCTCTTCGTCCGCGTCGGCCTCGTCGTCATCATCGGCCACTTTGTCGCGATCTTCGGCCTGTTCTTCACCTTCCTGCGGCGGAACAACAATGCGCATTGCCGCTTCAGGGTGAGCAAGCGCCGCCTTGTAAAACACGCTGAAAGCAATGCAAACCGCGAAACCGGTGGTGATCCCAACGAACTGCGACGTGGACCATTGGTACGCAACGCTGTCGCCGTACGAAGCCGGAGCGAGCACAAAGTACATCACCACGGCGGGCACAAACGCGATCGCTTGAGCGATGCGCCTGTACGTCATGTTTGAAATTAACTTGGAGAAACCGATCGCAAAACCCACGGCGAAGATCGCCAAGCCGAGCGCGATCATGGTGTGTTTGCCGCCCGAAAAAGGCAGGCTGCCGCGCTCTTCGTCGTCGCGCAGAATTTCGAGCATGTAGCGAGCCACGCCGTACGCAAACGTGAAGAGCAAAAAGATCTGGCCGCGAAACTTCTGTTTTGTGCGCGCGTAAAGAAGCAGCGCAAGCAGGCTCAGGCCAACGAGCGATTCATAAAGCTGCGTGGGATGCACCGGCAGCGACGTGGTCGCCGAGTCGTTGATCAGGTGATTTTTAACGTGTTGGCTCCACGCGGGAGCACCCTCACTCGGATTGCCTTCGTGCAAAAGTCCCGGCGTCCACCGCGGAAATGTACCCAACCCTTTGAGCCATTCAGGCGCTGTTGCGGTGAGCGGTCGACCAAAGTCGCAACCGAAAAGATAACAACCGATGCGCGTGATCATGAGGCCCGATGCAAGGCTCGGAACCGCCACGTCGGCCCACGGAAGAAGCGCAATTCGCTGGCTGCGCAGGTAAAAAAGCGACCCCAAAAACCCGCCCAAAAACCCGCCGTACGCCACCAAACCGCCGCGCCGAAGCGCGAAGATATCCACCGGTGAATTGAACTCGCTGAGGTTGGTAAGAACGTACAGAATGCGCGACCCCGCGATCGCGGCAATGGCCGTGATCACGTAGTTGTTTGCCATTGTTTCCTGCGGCAAACCGTCGCGTTTTGCGAGCCCGAGAGTTAAATACCAGCCCACCACAAGCGACAGGCCGAGCATCACGCCGTAGCTGTAGATCGGCACCGGACCGAGCGGGATCATCCCTTCAGGCACCGGCACGTCTTTGTCGGCGGTGATGTTTTCGAGCACCTTGGCAAACTTGCCAACGACACCCGCACCCGCGACCACCAAGCCCAAGATCGCGTTGCTCTTGTCTTTGCGGGCGAACCACATCACAGCCGCGTAGATCAAGCCCAGCGCGATCACCGCGAGGTAAAAGTAGAGAGCCGGAGCCTGCGTTTTTGGCAGCGGTATTCGAAACAGGATCGGATGCATGAGGGCCGGGCGTCTTTACGCTTGGCCGCGATTTCGAGCAAGGAGGATGCACCGCGGAGCCGGCCGGCTTCTGGTATTATGCCGCGAGTGTTGAGTCGGAGCGCGCCTGCGTCGCTGTTCGTTTGCCTCGCGATCGCGTGTTCCGTATCGAGTTGCGTGCCTGAAGGGCCTGCCACCACCGAAAAGCTGCCCGAGCCCACAAAAACGGGAGCGACCCACACAAAGCCATCCCCCAAATTGGCCCATTTGCCCGTGCGGCCTCCCATTGAAGAACCGTTTGAAGACACGTTTGATCGGGCTGAACTTGGGCCCGACTACAACGCTCTTTCCCCCGCCTGGAAAGTGGTTGCAGGCAAGCTGTGTGTACGCGGCGCTCGCAACAAAGGGCTCTGGCTTCTCCGAAAAATTCCCACCAACGCGCGTATTGAGTTCGACGCGGTTTCCGAGGCCGCCGACGGCGATATCAAGGTTGAAGCGTGGGGCGACGGAGCCTCTGGAGCCACCGGAAATAGTTACACGAACGCCACAAGTTACATTGCCATCTTGGGCGGGTGGAAAAACACGCGACACGTGCTCGCGCGCTTTGATGAGCACGGCGAAGATCGCATGGAGCTGGAGGTTGAAACCGGAGCCGACGACGAACGCCTTCGACCCATTGCCATGGGGCAGCCCTACCGTTTCAAGGTCGAGCGCACCAACAGCAAAAGTGTACGCATGAGCGTAAACGACCTCATCTACTTTGAATTTTGGGACGATGAGCCGCTCACCGGCGTCGGCCACGAGCACTTCGGGTTTAACAATTGGGACGCGCCCGTGTGTTTCGACAACCTGAAAATCACCCCGCTCTAACGGATGGACAGCGCGCAGATCGAACACGAGCTTGAAGACCTCGAGGGGCGCCTCGAACGGCTTCGCTCGCTTTATGAGCAATATTTTCTTGGGCTCGAAAAGCTCGAACCCACGGTGCTGCGCAAAGACGTCGATCGCAAATTGTGGGTGTTACGCCGCGAGCAAATCCGCAACACCGGCCTGCGTTTCAAGTTTCAAATGCTCATTCAGCGATACAACACGTACCAGCAGTATTGGACGCGTGTTGTTCGCGAGATCGAAAACGGAACGTATCGCCGCGACATCATCAAAGTAGCGCAACGCTTTGGCGAAAAAGACGCCCTGACCATTCTCGGCAAGAAGCGCGCGGAGCAATACAAGCGCCTTGCCAAAAATCAGCTCGACCGACGCAATCGTCGCCAGGAACTGCTCGACGAAATGAGCGCAACCGGCGATCGGCCGTCGGTTGAAATTCAAGTCCACGAAGAAGAAGAACCCATCTCACTCAGCGGCAGCGATCTCGAACTTCTCGACGACGACGCAAACGAAACGCCCGTGCGTGAAGTGCCGCCCGTGCGTGAAGTGCCGCCCGTGCGCCCCGCACCGCCGCCGCGATCGCGCCCTGTTGAAAGTGAACCCGACATGGAGGCGCTTCTGCAATTCGCCACCGTCGGCGTCACATCGTGGGGAGCGCGCACCGCACCGCCCATTACCGTTGCACCATCATCAGCCAACGCACCGGCCACAATTCCCGCGCCGCCGCCCAAAATGTCCGATGCTCCTCCCGCGGGCAGCGCGCCTCCCAACGCCCTCTCAACCGCGCCGCCACCTCGCCGCGAGAGTACACTTGCACCCGCAAAGCCCACGGCGCCAACCCAACCGCCGGCCAAGTCGATCACACCTCCCACGGCCGACCCCGCGGCCGCTCGCAATCGCGTGGCCGAGCTTGCGGCTCAAATGCGCGCCAAAAAACCTGCTCCCGCAAAAGCGATTGAAGACGCCGAGCTGGACGGCCTTCTCGATGCGGTGATGGGGCCCACGCCCACAAAACCGCCCACCGCCTCGCCCGAACCTGGCAAGCCCGCGCCAAGTGTACCTAAGGTCGTCGCCGCACCGAGCACGGCGCCAAGTGTACCCAAGGTCGCTTACACTTCCAGTGTACCCACCGCGCCAAGTGTACCCAAAGTCGCCGCCGCACCGAGCGCCGCGCCAAGTGTACCCAAAGTCGCTTCCAATTCCACCGCGCCGATTGCGCCAAGTGTACCCAAGGTGGCTTCCACTTCCAGTGTACCCACCGCGCCAAGTGTACCCACTTCATCCCCGCCCGTCGTAAAGCCCGCGCCCGCCGCCGTGCCGAGCAAACCGCCGTCGGCATCGGCGTTCGGTGACGGGCCTTCCACCCCAGAAAGGCCTGAACCGCAACGCCCCGCTGCGGCCAGACCTGCCGTGCCCAAACCCAACACCGACCCGGCCAAACCCACCGGTGCCGCCGCTGCCAACGCGCTCAGCGATCAAAAAATGCGCGAGATCTACGTTAAATATGTGGGCGCCAAACGGGCCGCCAACGAGTCCACCGCCGGTCTCACGTTCGACAAACTCGCGCAGAGCCTCCGCGCCCAAGCCGACAAACTCAAGACCGCTCACCCATCGCGGTCCATCGACTTTGAAGTTGTCACCAAAGACGGCAAAACAGCGCTCCGCCCCATCGTCAAGTGAGCGCCTTCGCGGTTTGAACGCGCCCATTCAAATTCATCAAATCCGACCGCTACCCCGAGCGATCACACCCGCCCGCGAAGCGCATCGAGCCGCAGCCGCCACACCTCCACAACCGCCTCCAAAAAAATCCGCCGACTCATCTTCGATTTCCCCACCCGCCGATCGCAAAACACAATCGGCACCTCCACCACCTTCAATCCGCCGCGCAACGCCCGGTACGTCGTCTCAATCTGAAATGCGTACCCATTCGACCGAATCTCGCCAATCCCGAGCGCAAGCAGCGCCCGCCGTGTGTACGCTTTAAACCCCGTCGTCAAATCTCGAATGTGTACACCCAAAATCATCCGCGCATAAAGCGACCCACCTTTTGACAGAAGGTGCCGCCCCACACCCCACCCCTCCACGCCGCCGCCCGGCATGTTTCGCGACCCCGTCACAACATCCGCCCCACCTTCCAACGCCTCCAAAAACGCCGGCAAATAAGCCGGATCGTGCGACAAGTCGGCATCCATCTCAAACGCCGCGTCGTACCCATTTTCAAGCGCGTATCGAAACCCCTCCAGGTACGCCGTCCCCAAACCAAGCTTCCCCGCGCGATGGATCACCCGCACCCGCGCATCTTCTTTCGCCAGTCCATCCGCCACATCCCCCGTCCCATCGGGCGATGCGTCGTCCACCACAAGCACATGCGCCGCGGGAAGCACCCCCAACACTCCCGCCACAAACGCCCGCAAATTGTCGTGCTCGTTGTACGTCGGCGTGATCACCAACACCCGCAAACCACGCGGCTCGCCGTTGCCGATGCGTACACCTTCATTGCCCGCCGCATCCCCCGCAACGTGTACACCTTCACCAATGGCCGACGCGCGCCGGCCATTGCCTAAGCCAATGTGTACACTCGCCCCAGCGGGCGCCGCTCCGTTTTTTTCGGAGCGATCACCCTCGCCGCGATCAGGCCTCGGCGCCTTCTCCTGCAACCGGCACCGGCTTGATCGAAAGCACCGCGGGCACAAACACGCTGATCCCCAGCCTGTCGTCGTGCCCTTCTTCGAGCCCTGCAATCACCCGATGAAGCACATAAGGCCGCATGAGCTGCTGCTTCTTCGACGGGAGAAATTTGCCAAACAGGTATGTGTACACATGCTGCAAGTCCGGCAACCCCCGCGGCGTCACCGTCGCGATATGCATACCGCCTTGCACGCGCGTCACTTGAATGTCGCCGTCGGCCTTGGCGTTGCCCCGCACCGGCAGCAGCGCCTCGTACTCCCATTTGTGCGGAGGATCCGCCTCAGGATCACCTTTCAGCGCAAAAAGCGGGTCTTCGGTGATCGTCAGCTGTTGCGCTTCGGCAACCTCGCGAAGCCGCGTAAACGCGTCACGCAACGATTTCGCAGAGATTGCCCGGTCCAGAGGCAGCACCAGCGCTCGGCCGGTTTGCCGCCACGTTTCTTCAGCGTCGTAAGAGCCTACGAATCCAGCGCTTCCGGGAATGGTCGCGGGGGCGCCGCGGATGCGGAGGCGCTTTAAGTGCCGTTGGGTAATTTCGTCCGGCATGAGCGAACGCGGATTTACCAGAAAGCTTTAGCCATGCGAAGCGGGGAGCTGGCCTTGCCGCATCCCGCCCCTAGAGTTAGCTTTCCCTCCCCCTGTTCGCTTCCGCGCAAAACACCTTGCCGCGGGGGCTTTTAACAACGGAGCACCAGCCCATGGCCGGCAAGAATATTCAAGTGTTCAACCAGAGCAATTTTGAGTCCGAGGTTCTCAAGAGCGACGTTCCCGTCCTCGTGGACTTCACGGCCACCTGGTGCGGCCCCTGCAAAGCCCTCGCGCCCATCGTCGAAAAACTCGCGGACGAGTTCCAAGGCAAAGTCAAGGTCGGCAAGCTCGACATCGACGACTCGCCCGACATCACCGCCAAATACGGCGTCCGCAGCGTCCCCACCGTCATCGTTTTCAAAGGCGGCGCCAAAGCCGGCCAACACGTCGGCCTCACCAACCGCGACAAGCTCGTTGCCCTCCTCGGCTTAAACTAAAGCCGCGCGGCACACGCCGCCGCAACAATTCCCCACCGCACACTCCTTCATCCACAAGCGCGGTCTCGGTGTACGACGCGAAGCAGCGCCGTCTCGGGTGTACCAAACCGCGACCACGTCCCCGTGACCTCGCGCGCGCAGCATCGATCAACCACATCCCCGGATTTCCTGCCCACCACCGGCCGCGCACGCGCGGCCTGGCCTCCCAAGCGTCCGTGCTCACTCGCTTCGCTCGCTCCGCGCGGCCGCGGGCGGCCCCGGCCAGTGAGTGTACGCATGCGCGATTGAGCTTCCGCGGGAGACCGCCTGTTCGAAACGCTGATGGGCGGGGCAAGGGAGCGAGCGACCTGTGCGCGTTCGAGCGGTGCGGTTTGGGCCCCACGCGCCACTGCGGTGGGGGTTTGGGGGCCCCGCCGCGGGCGCTTGGGATAAACCGCACCGCGAGACGCGCACAGGTCACGAGCGACTATTTGGGGCCCCGCAGCCGGCGAGTTCGGTCGATCCTGCGGACAGCGAGACGCGCTTGCGTCACGAACGGGGACCGGCGGCGGGCGCTCAATCGCGAGCGCGGCCGCGGGCGGCCGCCGCCAGCCGAATGCATTGAGTACACTCACAACACGCTCGCAGCCAAGTGTACACACGAGCGACCCCCAAAAAGACGCGACCCCAAGTCACGCGCGCCGCGACAAGCGCACAGGCACGCTCGCTCAACCCGCGGCGCCGTCATCGAGTGTTGCAGCGGGCGCCAAGAACACACTCAGTGCATAAACGACGCGCCTTGAGGATCTAAATTGAGCACAGTTGAGTTGAACAGGTCAGGGATCCTACTGGTCCAGTACACATACCCATCCAAAAATATACCCACCTCCACATATTGGTCCGCCAACCCCTCCGCCACCTCAAACGCTTCATCAAGGTTCAGATCCTGGCAAAACGAAATCCACATTCCGGGCGGCGGCCGACGCGGCCTATCCCTACCCTCCGCGATCGCTCGCTCGCTACCGGAAACATCTTAACGACCACCGAAAACACAAACCTCCGTGTTCGCGCCAAATAAATATGCGTCTCTGGCCGGGCGAGCACCATACAAAACTCTCATTACCACATTCCCATAACCGGTTGCCTAATTGGCCCCCACCCGTTGTTTGGTCGCTCTTGCCATGGCCAACCCCAAAGCACCCACCGCCTTCTGAAGACCGTCAACGTCCCTTGATGAATGTGACTTTCGCTGACACTCCGCCAACACCTCTACCGCCGCCGACAGACCCCCGTGGCCAATCCCGATCCGCTAATGTCCATGCACGAAATGTTCACAACCAGTGGACCGCTTATGATCGTATCGCCGTCCGGCACCTTTTTAAGCTGCTTCGCCTATTCGTCCTCATCGCGGGAGGCCTACCCATCCGATGGGTAGATCACTCGGATGGTTAGGTTTGTGGTGGGTAGTTCTTGTCGCTGTCCACTTCTCTGTCGAATTCACTCGTCATCATCGGGAAGAAAATAAATATCAAACGTGCACTCAAGATTCAGGTCCGCCAAATGCCTCATTTGTTCGGGCCACAGTGTCGGCCCTCCGTGCCCGGAGCGCGAATACCATGCACAGTTCACGGCCATGCGCACGTCTGCCCTGTTCTGTAGTTCGAATAGCTGCTCGGCCTTTGGCAATAGACGGGCCAGAAGCCAGTCAAGATGCCGTCGAACATCCAGCGATTGTACACTCCCCTCGGAGGACAAGAACCAACCGTTGACCTTCGCTACCCGCTCTCGACCGAGCGAATTTCTGTGTACTTCCCCAACCAGGTTCATTTGGGAAGGTGCTATTCCCAGACGACCAGTCACCTCATGAGGCGACAAAGTTCCAGGATAGATGCGCAAAGTCACGCGTGTTTCCGCGCAAGTTCCGTACTCGTCATTGTACGGCGTTTGGCGAGAAAAGATGTTTTGCATGACTACTCCACGTACTCCAGAATGCTCCCTAACCTGAGGGATGCCTGCCCACCACCGGCCGTCCCGGCCATGCCGCGAGAGCAGGGGTGATTATCAGTTGGGCTTCGTTTCTTCACCGGACTCCTCCGGTTCAACATCGTCACCCACAACCTCAATGCCCACCAGTGTGCCGCTCGCATCAAAATCAAACACCACATATGGGCCCGCGTAATTTCCCAGCAAGTCGGTCAGTGGAATACATCTGGCTGATTTGAAGTCGTCCGGGTACCCCGGCAGTTTTAGATAGCAGGTGGTTGGTCCGGTGACTTCTAATTCAAATCGATTACGACTCATCGGCTTGTCTCGCTTTCAATGTCTCACGTGTTGTCTAGACTCCCAAGCCCGGCGAGCTTGCGCGCTTTCTCGTGTTCGCTCGACGCGGCGGGAGACATACCCATCCGATGGGTAGATCACTCGGATGGGTAGGTTTGTGATGGGGAGTTCTGGTCAACCGGATTGGTCAAAACGTCGGTCGCATGAAATCAAATTCAGGTTGGTTGCTACCCGTTGCAAGTTTCCCTGAATGCGTCAGAAACAATAGCACGCACCTGCCGATACTGATGTCGGTCCACTGTTTGAGGGTCCAATCCTTCGGAGCGGAATACCTCATCGGTGAACGCAATGGCATCCTCTGGAGGATCGTTTGCCAACCGTTCAACTTCAGTTGCACGGAGGCAAAAGCCCATGTCGACGCACAATTTGTCAAGTAGCCAATGCACGGTCTTACGGTCGATCATCGCTTTACTCCAGCATCTTTTCGATGCAACGAATCATGTCCTGCTCGGCGCCCTGACGTTTTCCGTGCGGTCGATGACGGCCATAATCAATGGTAGCACGAATTCCGCCGACGCCCGGCGAGCTTGCGCGCGCTTCGCGTGCTCGCTCGGCCCGGCGGGAGGCCTACCCATCCGATCGACAGATCAACCGGATGGGTAGGTTTCGTATGAAAGTGGCTACTCTGCGTCCACCCAGACGCGGGAAAGACAGAATCTCCACACGCAAGGGCAATATCGCCTGTCACCAGGCCTAGCTCAGACACCTCCACAGTTAAACCATCCACAACGATTTTGCAGTTCATCGTAATACCACCGGGTATGCTGTTTCGATTGTTTTGGTTACCATATTGAACCTTCGGCGTATGTTCCAAAGCCGAGGATGTTTGAAGCGGCCAATTCAGTCAATCTGACAGTTCAGACTGCGACATGAAGTTTCGACTGTCATGGGCGAGCTGGATCACCGCGGACAGCGCCCGTTTGGAACACGGTCAGTAAACATCGCCGAGAGCTGATCGTCAGGTCAAACAGACCCAACTCGGTAACTTGCCAATGGCGCTCACCCCGCGAGCCGATAGCGTTTCACTCGCCGGGAACGATGCGCGAGGGTGTACGCAGTGGATTGCCCGTTGACCGAGGGGCCGGCAAAAAAGCAAGATTGCTTTGGTGCCGAACTTCAACGACCTCCGCGATCGCCTTCGCCACGCGGTGTTTACCGGCACAACGGGGCAGCGTTATCAGGTGCGCGAGCTGCTTGGTGAAGGTGGCCAGGGCTGGGTTTTTAAGGCCTCGCAGGAGGATGCGGGCGCGCCCCACGTGGTCATCAAGGTGCTGCGGCCGGACTTGGTGGCGAGCGATGCGTACACACGCTTCGAGCGGGAAGCCGCCGTGTTGCGATCGTTTTCGTCGGGGCCCACGGCGCACCCTCACATCGTTCGATTTCACGAACACGGCCGCGCTCGCGTTCGCGGGCCTGAGGGCGCCGTGGAGGTTGCGTACCTTGTTCTTGAATACGTTGACGGGGCGCCGCTTTCACGCGTGCTCGCGGCGCAAGGCGGCTTTGGTCTCCCGGTGGCGCGCGTGCGCCGTATTTTGCGTCAAGTGGTTCGCGCGCTCGCCGACTTGCACGCGCAAAACATCATTCATCGCGATCTCAAGCCTTCAAACATTTTGATCGCGCAGCGTGAAACCACGGAGATTGCCAAGGTCACCGACTTTGGGCTCGTGAAAATGATCGACGCGCAGGTAAACCAAACCGTCACGGTGGCGGGCGCGTCGGCGGGGTACGCACCGCCCGAACAATACGAAGTTGGAAATCGCCGAGTTTCGCCCAAAACAGATGTGTTTTCGTTCGGGGCGATCTTGTTTGAAATGCTCAGCGGGTGTGAAGCATTTCCCGTTACGCCCAACGATACGGTGCTTCGCATTGTGGCACGCATGCTCGGCGGTGATCGTCCAATGCTCTCCAAAGTGAGCGCCACGGTGTCGCGTGAATTGCGTGAACGGCCGGAGATCTCGGCAGCGCTCGACCGCGAAATTGCGCGCGCGACCGACGGAGATCCGGAAAATCGGCACGCGTCGATCATCGAGTTGTGGACACAGGTGGAAGCGCTGTTGCGAGCGATCAATCCAGGTTCGATCAGCTTTCCAAAACCGGCTGAATCGGCACCGTCGAGCGCGGCCGCGTCGGATCGTTCGGTCGCTGCAACTGTGGCCGCCATTGCGCCGACGGCTCCAAAATCCGCGGCGCCGCCGCCGATCACACCTCGCGGAAGTGGCAGTCACAACGCGGCAACGTCGCGCGTCGCCGGTAAACCCATGACAGGTGAACGACTGCGCGGCGCGGCTTTTTCAGCCGATGGAAAGTCGCTCGTCGCCGTGGGCGCATACGGGCTCTATCGCTATGCGTCGGGCGTTTGGTCCGCTCTTCGCGCACCGCGCGGCGTCGACGCGCCGAGTCTGCGCGGGCTGATGCGTACACCTTCGGGCAGTCTGCTCCTTTTCGGCGACGGGTGTTGTGTACACCTTGAACCCGGAGGTGCGGTTTCGCTCGTCGACATCGCCGACAACGACGCCGTGTGGCTCGGCGGTTTTTCCGACCGGCAAAGCACGGTTCTTGTGGGCGAAAGGCGCTCGCGTACACTTGGTTTGGCAGCGGTGATCAAGCCCGGCTCACCCGCAACGGTGTGTGAGATCCAAGGCACAACCCGCCTTCACGCGGCGGCGCGGCTCGACGGTGGTACGGCGATCGTCTGCGGCGCGGCCGGCGCTTTGTTTATGCTCGACGGCATTGTCGCCACCGCGATTGACTGGGGAAAAACCGGTCATTTGTATGCGGCGGCAGCAGCGCACGACGGTGGAGCCGTGGTTGTTGGAAGCGGTGGTCACGCGCTTTCAATTGTTGCGCCGCACCCCACGCTGCGCGGTGTGGCTCCACCGGCAACGCTTGAAGCCGTGCAAACCACGCGCGATCTCACATCGGTGATTGTGGATTCTTCGGGGACCGCGTGGGCCGCGGGTTCGCAGGGTCGTCTGCTCGTTCGGCACGCGGGCACGTGGTCACGTGTACCGCTTGAAGGCACGGCGGAAACCCTCATTGCCATTGCTGCAACAGAACCCCAAAGGCCAACACGCGAGATCATTGCCCTTGCCGAAGACGGCACCGTGGTAGAAGTCGCGCTCCAATAACTTCTGTGAGGCTTTAGGCTTGCGGCGCACGGTTATTTTGTCCGATGTACACTTGAGTCAGGCGCACCCCGAAACCGACGGTGACGAGCGGTGGATGCGTTATCGGCGTCGTGCTTTTCATCCCGACCCCGACTTTGCCACCCTTGTGGATCAGCTCTTGTCGACTTACCCCGCCGATTCATTTGAGTTGGTGTTTAACGGCGATGTGCTCGACTACGACGCTCCGTGGGTGAAAGACGGGAAAAGCTCCTTTGACGAGTTTCCCCTCACTGAAGACGGGTGTGCGGAGCAAACTCAACGATTGCTCGACGATCACCCCGTTTGGGTAAATGCCACTGCAAAGATGTTGCTCCACGGACATCGCGTGATGTTCTTGTGTGGCAATCACGACATTGAGCTTGTGTGGCCCAAAGTTCGAACAACGATCTTCAACCACCTTGTTTATCACTGGCAGCGTTTATGGGATGAGGCAACTGCCAATCAGAAGACGGACGGGCTTTTCTCACCATCTAAAAGCCCTGAAGATAAAATTCGGTTCCGAGCGTGGTTTCACGTTACAGAAGACCGGATTTATCTCGAACATGGCAGTCAGTATGACCATTTAAACGGCGTTCGACATGCCATATTGCCGTATACAAAGGACCGCACTCGTATACATCCGATATTCGGCAAACAGGCATTTAAGCGCACCGGTTCGCGAATGGGGTATTTTAATCCCTATTACGAAGAAACGTTTTATATGGGGTTTTGGGGATACCTCACCCATTTCTTAACGCATTATGCCACGAGCGACCGCCACATCTTTCGCACGTGGGCAGGGGGAATGTTGCGCACGGCATGGGAGATTTGGAGTCATCGTCACACGGAAGACTGGAGTGACGAAGTGGTTGAACTCGCCGCCAAAGAAACCGGCGCCACACGTTCGGCCATTCTTGAAACCCACGCTCTCACCGTTGCCTCGGGCGAAAACACAATGCTTCCACTCCTGCGCGAAGCGTGGCTCGATCGCATGGGATTGTTTGTTTTTATACTGCTTGTTGTGCTCGGCGCCTTCATGTTGGGCGGTTCTAAAGGAGCCTTGTATACAGGCGGAGCGTTGTTTGTGCTGTTCATTCTCTATGAGATTGTTACCCCCAAACCCGATCTCCGAACCTACGATTCTGCCCCGCCCACAGTAAAAAGGTTATGGGATATCCATAACGCACGAGCCATTTGTATGGGTCATACCCATCGGCCTTTCAGCATTTGGGAAGAAGGCCACTTTTATGGCAACAGCGGTGCTTGGTGCCCTGCTTTTCGCGACCAGGCGTGCACCGAGCCTGTTCTCGACGGCCGGCCATTTCTAATGCTTTGGAGTGATGATTCAACTCTGTACGGCGGACTCCACTGGTTGCGAAAAGGCGTTATCACGGTCGATCCCGAGGGAGTAAAAACGGATCCTGAATGACCTGAAAGGCATGGATCAGCTGAAACGTCCACACCCACAATCTCTGTGACCCTCGGTGATCTCGAAACCTCCGTGGTTAAATATGACGTTCCAACGAAGCCTGGCGTCCCAGCTCATTGCGTGGGCGTCTCAAGCATCGAGAGCGTTTCAGTGGGGCGCGTCAGGTCGACAGAAAAAAAGAAACACGCGGCTCACATTCAGGGTTCAATCCACGCTTTGCTCTGTGTAGTCTCGGCGTGTGAACACACCCGCTTCCGTTCGCCCCACGCCCTCACTCAGAATTGAAGAGCTGGGCGTGCAGGCGTTTCGCACGTTCAAAGAGCGGGTATTGGTGCCTTTTCGCGAGGGGCGTCGTCCGGCGGAGCCCATTTCCGCGTTGCACGGTGCGAGTTGCGCCGGCAAGTCCAACCTCATCGCCGCGGTGGGGGCTTTTTTTAAGGCCTCTGAGCTTTGCCTGAATTCGCCCACCGGAACACACGATGTACCTGCCAATACGTTTGACCCGCGACTGCCCATTACCAAGCGCGATCGATTTCGTATGGAAGCACCCACCGAGATCGATATTCGGTTTGCCGATCAACGGCTGTTGCCATTGCGTTTGTCGGCCGCGCCGCAGGGTGATGCACTTCGTTATGCATTAACATTTTTACCACCCAATGAAGCGCCCGCCCCCGGCCACGTTTTTCCGGCCGAAAAAATGCGTCCATTGAATGATGAAATTCGCGCCTGGCTCCGAACATGGTTGTGTGAACCGCTTGGTTCGGGATCAAGACCTTTCGCAAGGCTCGCTGCGCGCGACGCGTCTCATGCGCTGTCCACCGGAACACCCCGGGCACTCTACCCATTACCATCTCTGGCAGACGAGCTTTATCGGCATCGCACATCGCTCGACCCAATGGAGCGCGATTTGTGGCATCGGTTCCTTGTGGCTATTCGGGGCCTTCCACCCTTTGAAAACCGAGAAATTGGGGTGGAATGGGTAGATGATGCGGCGGAGATTGTTCTTGAAGATCGCGGCCGCACTGTCATTCGCTTTCACGACCTTTCCGCCAGCGAACAGCAGGCATTGGCATTGGCAGCGTTTTCGTTTTTTTCACGCGCGGCGGTATTGGCTATTGAATACCCTGAAACGCACCTGGATAACCCAATGAAAAAGGCGCTCTTAACGCTGCTTCAACGCCGAATTGACGCGGGTAGAATTGACCAGGTGTTTCTCGAAACGCACGAAACGCAGTTTGACGGCCCCACGGTGCTCCGCGTCTTCAAGAAGAATGACCATTACAGTGATGTTACCCGCGGCCCCTCCGTGGGTGAAGCGCCCGCTGATATTGATAAAAAGGGCCGCGAAAGCGGCGCAAAACAGGGATGGGTGACGCGCGATGGGTATACCCAACTGCCTGACGCCATGCGGGAAGAACTGCACCTGACGCTCGGGGGTCACGTTTGGTTTCTAAAGGGCAAGAGCCGGTGGGAAGCTTGGCCGGGTCAAGAGCTGGAACGGCTTTTCCCCGACGAAGACACTGACGATCGCGATCCTGAATAAGAGTCTGAGCGCAGCACGGCATTGAGTTTTCCCAATGTCGTGCGTTAGACTTTCTACCCATTTGGACAACCGTTATGAACTCTACCTATCTAACATTCAGTATCGCTTTGTTGCCGGTGGTATTGCTCGCCTGCGACGGTGAAAACACCTCAGGTTCGGGGGGAAGCGGTGGCACTCCACAGGGCGGTTCAACATCGTCGGGTGCAGCAGGGTCTGTCGGAAACCAAACGGGCGGAAGTCAAACCGGGGGAAGCAATACCGGCGGCGCAAACACGGGTGGAAATTCAGGTGGAACGGGTGGAATGGGTGGGGGTTTTATACCCGATCCTATACCTACCCTTGACGAAGAGCCGCCGGCACCTTGTCAAAAGGCCATTGATACACCCGATTATTTTCAATTTCTCGACAACCTCTGTGATGAAAAAAAAGTGGCCTACCAACCAAGATCGCGACAGAGCTTGTCCATCGGCGGATTTATCCCCGGAAGTGACACTCAAAGACGGCACGGTGGTTACCTACAAACCCTCCACCGAGCCGGTGGTATTTGAGTCAACAGCCCTCAATGGAATTGTGCCGGCCGGCATGGATGTGGCCGTCATTCTCATCAGGCGGGTGGGCGGCGTTCCGCATTATCGATATCTGTCCAACGGATCGCACGACAAAGCATATCAACCGTGGAGCACCACCAAAGTGTTTGCCGCGGCAAATGCGGCTTCCAACATGCGCATTTTGTCCAACTACACCGTGGGACTCACCGCCGATGTCGATGGCAATCCGCTGGGTGATTACGTCACGAGCGTTTGCAACTACGATTATAACCCTTATAGCTCCAACGGCCTCGGGCGGTATTTTCACAACATCGGTGGGCGCGATCGGGCCAATGATCTCATTCACGATCTGTGGCTCAAACGCCCTGCGCAGGAGACATTCGGTGGTAACTACGGGTCCGCAGCACCGCCGCTTGGGTACACATTTGTGGAAGGCAATGGAGACAATGTTACAGTAACGCCCGACGGCTCCGCGGGATACGCAAACTTCTTATCAAGTCACACCATGGCCGAGGCCGTTAAACGTTTGGTATTGCACCGCGAAGAAGCCGATCAACGGCTGCCCGGCATTCAATGGAAAGACATTCGGGTTTTGTTATTCGGCGCGGAAGACTCCACCAAATATGGGCAATGGGGAGGCATGACACAAGACACAGCTATTTATCTGCAAACCGGCCACGATATTGATTACATTGAAAAACGCAGCCACGGTCAGTGGAACATTTTTTCCAAACTCGGGTTTGGTTCGCAGGGTCAGTTTTTGGATATTGGATATGCGTGTTTCCCTGTACTTGATGATCAAGACAACCCGGTTCCGGGCTGGGGACGTGAATTTGTAATTGCCGCGCATCTACCCACGGGTGGCAATACTTGGAAAGAGCGCGACCGATTGCTTGCAAAAGCGTACCGAGCAATTGTCACGCGGATTGTGGACGGGAGTTTGTAATCAACCCATACCGCAATAAGTGTACACTCCTCTGAAAGAGAACTCGGCGTCGCATTTTTGGTGATACTGCCAATTTTCAAGACCGGGCTGAATTCTGGTGCCTGTCGGATGAACCTGGCGTGACAGTTGCCAAGCACTGCCGCTACCATGCCCCTTATGCGATTTGGACGTACGTTGTTGGCTGCCGCGTTGGCCTTTTCACTGGTGGGATCGGCTCAAGCAGCCACGCCGCGAGAACGTCAGGAAGCCGCGGTTCTCAGCAACAAAGCCAAAGCCGCAGCGCGCGCAAAGCGTCACGATGAGGCGGCCGATCTCCTTCGAAAAGCCGTCTCGCTCGACCCTACTCCACAGCGCAAAATCGACCTGGCGCGGTCGCTCGTGGAGCTTTCCAAACTGGTTGAAGCGAGCGGATTGCTAAACGCGGTGGCGAACGATCCCTCGGCGTCCAAAGGCTACCGTGAGGCTGCCAAGAAACAACTTGCGCAATTTGAGTCACGCATCCCGTGGCTATCTGTGCATGTGGCGGGAGCGCCGTCTGCGCATGTTGAGATCGATGGAAAACAAGTCACCGCCGATGTCGAAGCGCCGGTGGATCCGGGGGAACATACGGTGGGTGCCGACGCGGACGGGTATAATTCAGGCGATCAGCGCGTTCGAGTGGCCGAGGGCGAGCATAAGCAGGTGACTATTACATTGGAGCCCATTGCAAAGGCTCCGCCGCCTCCGCCGCCCTCCGGCGGCACCAAAGCGCCTGCGATTGTGGCGTTTAGCGTTGGAGCGGTGGGTATTGGCGTGGGGGCCGTGTTTGGTGTGTTTGCCTTTGATGAAACAGCCAAAGCCAAACAATATTGTGATGGCAATAAGTGTCCGGCCATTAAAGAAGTTGTGGACGCTCGCAATAAGGCCATTGAAAATGGTAATTTGTCCACCGCGGCTTTTGTTATCGGCGGGGTTGCGGCAACAACGGGTTTGATATTGGCGCTGACACTCGGACGCAGCAAGTCCGAGCCGTCTGACAGCGAAAAAACAGCAATCACCATTACCCCGTACATCACAGCGGGTGACAAGGCCGGCGCCGCCGGTATTGTGGGGCAATTTTAATGGCATTCGGCTGGGAACAGATCACATTGGGGCGCAGTGGGCTTCGGGTGGGGCGCATTGGAGTGAGCACGTCGGGCGGTCTTGTCGCGCGCGATCTTGAAGAGGCACTCGACCGAGGCATTAACTACTTTTATTGGGGATCACTTCGAAAAAAAGAGTTTGGCGCGGCGATGCGTGACGTGGCACGGCGACGCCGAAAAGAAATGGTGATTGTCGTTCAAAGTTATACGCGTGCGGCCTTTTATATGAGCCCAAGCGTAAACAGCGCATTGGGTGAATTGGGGATTGATTATTGCGATTTGTTATTGCTCGGTATGTGGAATGACACTCCGCCGGAGCGTATTGTCGACGCTGCCACCGCGATTGTTGAATCGGGGCGTGCAAAACACGTGATGATTAGTTGTCATCAGCGCACCACCTTTGCAAAGTATATTGCCGATCCTCGTTATGCGGCAATTATGGTGCGGTATAACGCGGCTCATCCTGGGGCTGAAAAAGAGGTGTTTCCGTTTCTCGCCGCACGTTCGGAAGGGCCTGAAAAGCGGCCGGGGGTAGTGTCGTATACAGCCACGCGGTGGGGTGGTTTATTAAATCCAAAGTTATTGCCAGAAGGGGAGCCGGCACCGCGCGCGTCGGATTGTTATCGATTTGCGTTGTCTCATCCCGACGTGGATGTGGTGCTTTGCGGGCCGAAAAACCGCAATGAGTTGGACGAGGCATTGCGCGCTTTGGATCGCGGGCCGATGTCGGAAGATGAACTCGCGTGGATGAAGCGGGTGGGTAAGGCCGTGCGAGCGGCGGCCCCGTCGCAAAGTGGTAATGCGCCGGTGATGTGGTTGGATAAGATGTTGGGAGCAGGCGGCTCGTCGGGATAGGGTGTCAGGTCGCGCTGCGGCGGCGCGGTTCAAGCCGATGCGCTACGCGCCACTTCGGGCTCAGCCTTATGCGGTCCGACCCGGCGCAGGGTAGATGACTTTCAGGTTTGTTCCCGTGCTGGGTGACCTGACGGGTAGATCCGTCGGACCGCGGCTTCGCCTTCCTTGCCCAAGCCGCCTGGGGGCGCTGCGCATCGTTGAACAGCGCCGTCTCGCTGCGCCCTGTCACCCTTCCCTCCTCGCCTTCCATTTTTTGGAATGGGTAGGTGGGGGTCGGACCGCGGCTTCGCCTTCCTTGCCCAAGCCGCCTGAGGGCGCTGCGCATCGTTGAACCGCGCCGTCTCGCTGCGCCCTGTCACCCTTCCCTCCTCGCCTTCCACTTTTTGGAATGGGTAGGTGTAGAGCAGCTTCCATTCTTTCCTGTTTGAGCCTTCGCTTTTTCACAGGGGGCAAGGGAGCGAGTGACCTGTGCGCGTTCGAGCGGGGCGGTGTTGGGGCAAGGGAGCGAGTGACCTGTGCGCGAACGAGTGCTGAATGGGGGACCGCCATGTTTGAGCGGTGGCGGGGGGTAGGGGCCCCGCGACCCGCGAGTCCCGCGAGTCGGGTGGGTCCCATTCAGCGCGAGACGCGCACAGGTCACGAGCGACCCCCATCAGGGAATGTCGGGTTTCTCCGTTAATTGTTCTCGGGCCAGTTCGTAGACACGTCGAATTTCGGCAAGTGGCACTTCTGGGTTCAGCTTGCGAAACATGGTGACAAAGGCTTTTTTATCGCTCCGAATCACGGTGTCGGTTAGATCGCGCGTGGATCGAAAGGGCGCGGGGAGTGTAATGATGGGGCCCGACGGTCTCCAACTCCCCCAGTCTAGACCGCGAGGGAAGTCGCCCCAGATGTGAGGTTCGGCACCGCAAACAAATCCCTGAATCGAATCGAGTCGCAGGAAGCGACAGGTGGAACATTTGCGCGGAACCTGCACTTTTGACACAACAAATTCGTTTTCGTATTGAACCGGGTCGGTTGGGCCGTCGACCGGACAGGGACCGTGGTCAAGCATGAGGTAAGGTTGACCATTTGCTGCATTGCGGGTGCACTCCCCTTCGAAAAGGTATTTGCATCGCCTGCACTTCCGCGGCACAGCCCCTTCAAAGCCGAAGTGACCGAACGGTTGTTCTGGATAGATAGGTCCGTTGTCCGGGCAACGGGGAAAATAACGAACGTACATAACTCCGGCCTGGTATGCGCGTGGCGATTATACCATTCTTCGGGAGTATTAAAATCGTTTTGCTCGACCCGGCGCGGTGTTGGTCCGTGCCGCCGTTTGGCGACAGCTTACGGAGTGGCGTCTTTGCAGCAGCGAAAGCCCAAGTGATACATGGTGTGGCCGGCTGTATCGAGGTTTTCGACGTGCCAGCGCGGGTCATGGGCGCAATGGTCGGGGTATTTTTGTTTGTTGGGTGGGTCGGTGGGGCGCATGGAGATCTTTTCGTAGAAAAAGGCGCTTCCCTTGAGTTGAGTGACGGTGCGTTCTCGTTCAGCATCCCAGCGCTGCATGATTTCTGCAACGTTGCCGTGTTGGTCAAATACGCCGAAACGCGAGCGGCAGCGAGGGAATGAGCCCGTTGGTGCGGTGTCAGACGCGCATGTGGCCCAGGTGGTTTTGACAGTGGTAGGATCGCACTTGGCGCTTCGCTCACCTCGGGTATGGCAAGCAGTCAGGTCAAGGTCAGACCCGTACGCGTAGTCTTGTAGGTCAGACCCATCGGGGTTGCCTCGGCAGGCGAGCACCCAATCATCTTGTGTACACAATCGTTTGCCCTGGAGTTTGCACACTTCGTCGGCTCGCGATGGGGAGATCCATACAACGGGCAGTTCACACGGGCGGTTTGGAAACTCAAAGATGTCGATACAGGTTTTGGCGCTGGCAACGTTACCGTCTTTATAGATAGGCACCATGTAGTCGGCATTGCAAATGCGCTTTTGGTCGGGAGTTTGTAGGACAATGCCTTTTAGCCCTTCAAGGCAGGCCCGGCGCGAACCGTAATGGTGACTGATGCTTTCGTTGCCTTGGTTGGCAAACCATACCGACCCTACTCCAAACGTTTGATCGAGCAGATCTTGGGGATTTTTCCAGCGTTTTCTAAGTTTGGGTGGGTTGGATATTTGGACGAGCGCCATGAGATCATTGGCACTCAGGAGGGGTTTGCGATCGGGGTCAAATGCGGAAACGTCGAGTCCAAGCGGTTGGGTGCTCGGCGTTGTGGAGGCAGCCGCGGTGGGTAGGGTAGAAGCGGAAGACGCGGCGGCCGCGGTGCCTGGGAGACTTGACGGTGTGGTGGAGGAAACCTGACCGGTAGACCCGGTGGAAGACTCCGCGGAGCTACCCGACGAACAACCGGCGCAGGTGAGTATAAAAATGGCCCCCGCGACCGGACCTACCCAGCGCAAAAAACCATCGTGGTGGATGGGATGGGTTTTCGCCTCCTGACACGCCCCATTCAACACGGACTCACGAAGGACACGGAGCAGCACGGAGGAGTTGGGGTTGTTGGGCCGCAATTGGCCCGCAAAAGGTGATTCCAAACAAACGTTCCTGATATCCATTGCAGCCCGAAATACAGAGAACTCCGTGGATCTCCGTGATCTCCGTGCCTCCGTGTTGAATACGACGTGTCAGGTGTCTTGGCATTTCAGGTCATTGCGAGGCGCCTGAATTTGCCCTTTGTAATGCGAGGTGCCAGGAGGCGGCGCGCTTCAGGTCTTAGTGAGATTTAGGCTCTCGGCAACGCGGTCGCGCACCCAGGCGGCGGCGGCGCGGGTGCCGAGTTTACCCCCCACATCAACGGTGCACATGCCCTCGTCGAGGGCTTGGGTGACACAACGCTCAATGCGGGTTTCTTCTTCCGGGTAGCCGATATGCGCGAGCAACATGCCCACCGTGAGAAGGGAGGCGAACGGATTGGCAATGTCTTTTCCGGCGAGGGGAGGTGCCGAACCGTGAACCGGCTCAAAAAGCGCCACACGGGTAGGATCGGAAGCGTGCACATTGGCACTTGCCGCCATGCCCAATCCACCTTGGAGTGCGGCTCCGAGGTCGGTCACGATATCGCCGAAGAGGTTATTGGTAACAATCACGTCAAACTGCGACGGATCTTGAATGATGTATAAACAGAGCGCGTCGACGTAAACGTGGCGCGACTCAATGTCGGGGTATTGGGCCCGCACTTCATTAAAAACACGGAGCCATAACTCGTGCGCGTGGCGCATGGCATTGGATTTGTCTGCCATTGTCAGGCGCTTTCGATTGTGCGTGCGCGCATATTCAAACGCGGCTCGAATAATGCGCTCCACACCTTTGCGCGTATTGATGTCTTCGTTAATGGCCACTTCGTCGGGGGTGCCGCGTTTAAACTGGCCACCCATTCCGGCGTAAATGCCCTCCGTGTTTTCACGGAAAACAACGAAGTTTACGTCTTTGGCTTTGCGGCCGGTGAGGGGAACAAGCCTGTCGGCGAGAGCTGTCACCGGGCGAATGTTTGAATACAAGTCGTATCCAAACCTCATTCCAAAGAGAATTGCCGCGGCATGTTCAAGGTTGGGCACGCGAGGATCGCCCAATGCTCCGAGAAGCACGGCCGAACACTCGCGTTGAATGGCCACCTGAATTTCTTTTGGAAAGGTTGTTCCGTCGCGAAGAAACTTGTCAGCCCCGAGGTCAAGTTCCCAAAGATCGAGCGGCAAACCGGCCTTATCTCGATAGATGTCGAGAAGGAGTTTGGCTTCCCGAATGACTTCAGGGCCAATTCCATCACCGCCGATAATGGCTATTTTCTTGCGCTTATTGGGCATTGCAAATCCATCGTTCAGGGCGCGCAGTAGAAAAACACCGGCCACCTAGTTCCGCTCGTCAGAAGTTTGGCCCTGATTGACCCCTTCGTGCGGAACTAGCCGCGCGCAAGCGCGGGGGGTGTGGGGCGGAGCCCCACGAGACAAAAGATAGTGTCGCGTGGGCGAAGCGCGACGCGCAGCGGCGCCAAAAGTCCGGCAGGACTTTTGACACGCGGCACTATGCGAGGGCCCGGTCAATGGGCAGATATTCAAGCTTGTGAGCTTGAGCAACGGGACCGTATGTGACGTGGCCGCCGTACGTGTTGACGCCGAGTTTGAGGGCTTTATCGGCTTTGCACGCCGCTTCAAGGCCCTTATTGGCAATGGCCACCGCGTAGCCAACCGTGGTGTTTGTGAGCGCCCACGTGGACGTGTGTGAAACCGCGCCCGGCATGTTGGCAACGCAATAGTGCACCACGCCGTGAACAACGTAGGTGGGATGATCGTGAGTTGTGGGGCGGCACGTGGCAATACAACCGCCTTGATCCACGGCAACGTCAACAACCACACTGCCACGTTCCATTTTGGCAATGAGGTCTTCGGTAACGAGTTGCGGGGCTTTTGCGCCGGGAACGAGAACAGCGCCAACAACGAGGTCGGCGCGCTCGACCATGGTTTCAATGTTCTCAGCGTTTGAATACAGCGTTTCAATAGCGCCGCCGAAAACGTCTTCAAGGTAACTCATTGTTTCGGCGCGCACGTCGAGCACGGTGACTTGAGCGCCCATGCCGACCGCGATGGTGGCTGCGTTTCGACCGACAACGCCGCCGCCGAGGATCACAACGCGACCGCGGCGGGTACCGGGAACGCCGCCCAAGAGTACACCTTTGCCGCCCATTTCTTTTTCAAGGCAGTGAGCGCCGACTTGAACAGCCATGCGGCCGGCAACTTCACTCATGGGGCGAAGAAGCGGGAGCGAGCCGTCATCGAGCTGGATGGTTTCGTACGCGACGCCGTGCACCTTTTTGCGAGCGAGTTCACGCGTGAGGTCCGGCTCTGCGGCGAGGTGCAAATACGTGTACAGAACGAGGCCTTCGCGGAAATAGCCGTACTCGTCTTTGAGGGGCTCTTTCACTTTGACGACCATGTCGGCGCCCCACGCATCGGCCGCGGTGGGGACCATTTGAGCGCCCGCGCGAACGTATTGCTCGTCGGAAATGCCGCTTCCGTCGCCCGCGCCGGTTTCAACAATGACCTTGTGCCCGTGGGCAACAAGAGCGCGCACACCTGCCGGCGTCATCCCGACGCGATACTCGCGGACCTTGATCTCCTTGGGGACTCCGATGAGCACAGTAGAACTCCTTTGGCCTTAAAAGCCCGTGGCTTCTGCACGCTTCGCGATGCGCGGCGCACAAGTGGGGCGCGACCATAGCAGAGGAGCGGCGCGGCTTTTCGACCAATGAAACGGATGATTTTTCGACGCGGTGCGCAATTACCGCGATGCGGGTTTTAGCTGTGTCGGCGCCAAAAACGCGCGCATGAGCGTTCGAACAACGGCGTCTTCGCGACGTTGAAGCGCGGCGGCGCCATTGGGAACCGCTCCGGGAACAACCACGTTGAGGAGCGGGCCTTCAACGAATGGGTACGCAGCGAGCGAGACGGTCATGATGACGATTTCGGTTGGATCGATATCAGCGAGCAGCGCGCCTTGATGTTGGAGTTCTTTCATCCACGCGATCGCGGCGGTGGCAACGGGTGTGATGCGTTCTTGCAAAATGTCGCGAACCACGGTGGATCCGGCGATGAGTTCGTGGCGCACGATCGCGAGCAGGTGTTGGTGCTCGGCGTAAAAGCGCATGAGCATTGAAACGAAGCCGCGCGCGAGCGCTTCAAAGTGTTGGTGCTCGCGAAGCAGGTTCCACGAGTCCACCTGCATGGGGCTCACGGCTCGTTCAATGACGGCGCGATAAAGGCCTTGTTTGTCGTTGAAATAATGATGGATGAGCGTTGTTTGAACCGACGCCGCGGTTGCAATTGTGTGGAGGCGCGCGCCTGCGTACCCACGTTCGGCAAACTCGCGTTCGGCCGCATCGAGCAGACGTTTTTGAGTGGCGGGTGCGTCGCGCTTTCGTCGGCCGCCGTTGTTCAGCTTGGGTTCGGCCGGTTCACGCCGAGGCATCCCACGATTCGTAGTGGAGAACACCAAGCTCCTCAAAGCCTTTTCGGACGGCGGGCGTGAGGAGGCCGAGGCGTTTGGTGTTGGGAACGATCTTGGAGAAGAGAAGCGATCGGAAGAGGCGCATTGATTCACTCGTGCGTGCGATCTCGACACACTCGGCGGTGGGCATGCCCATTTGTTCCCAGACTTCTTGCATTAAAAATCGGTCGTACATGAGGCGCGACGCTTCAACGATGAACTCCTCGCGATCGCGCAGTTCACCCGCTGTCATGTCGTCGTAAACGCCTTTGAGCGAGAGCACACCGAAGGCCACGTGGCGCGCTTCGTCTTGCATGATCATTTTCACGATCTCGCGAAGCAGCGGTTCTTGAGAGGTTTGTGCGATGAAGCCAAACGCTGCGAGAGCCAGGCCTTCAACCAAGATCTGCATGCCGAGGTACTTCATGTCCCAGCGGCGTTCTTGAAGGATTTGATCGAGCAGGGTGCGGAGATACGGCGAGATCGGAAACGTGGCTTGCACTTTGTCGCGCAGGTAGCGGTCATACGCTTCAACGTGGCGCGCTTCGTCCATGACTTGGGTGGCCGCGTAGAGTTTTGCGTCGATGTTGGGAACGGCTTGGACGATCTGCGATGTGGCGAGAAGCGCGCCCTGCTCACCGTGCAAAAAGTTGGAGAGCATGTACGAAGTTGCAAACTGACGGAGCTTGGGCAGCTCTCGTTTTTTATCGAGCCGATCCCAAAGGGGTGTCCCAAAGATCGGGATGAACGAATCGGGCGTGTTTTCAGCCTCGGGATCAACGTTGGTGTCCCACGGGAGATAGGTGCGGCTGTTCCACTGAAGCTCTTTTGATTTTTCGTAGAGCTGGCGCAGGTCCGCACGTTCGACGTCGTAGTTCCATGTGTACGCAGAGTCGAACGCCACGGGGATCGACTCGGAGCCGCTCGGCGCCACCGGCATTTGGATGTCGGGTTTTTCGCTCTCCTTGGAGGACGAAGCGCGGGGCTGCAACGAATGAGCGACGGGAGCGATCTGGGTCATGCGGTACCTCCAGGAACGACGGGATACCCAGAAAGAATCGCTTAACTAAAAATTTAGTCAATAACGTTTCGAGTGCTAAAAAGGACAATAAATCAAGGGCGTTGCGCAACACATATTTCCCCCCGGGCGCGCGGATGCGCGACCGTTGGGGGAAACGGACGCGCGGAGCGCGGCCGAAAGGGGGCACAAAATTCCGAACCCCCCTTCCAGGCGCGAGCTGAAAGGGGGGCCAGAAACTTTTTTGGTGCCGCGCGTTGGGGCGAGGTGTTGTGTACTCACGTGGAGTGTGTACTCACGTGGATCACTTGCCGGCGGGGGAGAACATGATGGGGTAGGTGACGGTGACGGCGCCGCCTTCTTCGCTCTGCGGGAATTGCAGCCCGCGGAACGCTGCAACGACGCAGGACACAACGCCCGGATCGGGGAGGTCGGAACCGCCGTTGGCCGAACTCATGACGCCGCCGTCGCGACCGATGACGAAGCGTACACCCACGCGGCCGGCGAGGTTGGGGTTACCGCGGAGGCCGTTTTCGTAGCAGAGGCGGAAGCGACCGAAGTTTTGACGAACAACGCGTTGAATGACCTCGGGCGGCAGATGTCCGTTCGTTTTTGTTTCACCGGTGCGCATCGACAGATCGGCTTGTTTGTGACCACGGCGGCCGTTTGCAAAGCTGGATCCTGAGCCGGGTCCGAAACCGTCGCCGTCGCCGAGGCCGTTTCCGTGGCCGTAGGTTCCGATGCGGCCCATGCCGATGCCGTGTCCATCCATGCCGCCGCCTTCACCGACGCCAGTCAAACCAAGTCCGCCGCCGCCGGCCGCTTCTGCGATGTCGCTGCCCCACATGTTGCCTTTGGCGCTGATCGGATCGCGACCGAGCGTTGCAACGTCGCCCCACGGAGTGGTGGGTGCTTTGGGGTCACCGGCGAGGCCGGCGTTGAGCAATCCAACGAGGCCGAAGTCTCGCGCCATGGCGATCGCGTCCGCTTTGGAAAGTTGGACGTCTTTGTTGTCTTTCGGTCCTGCGGCGCCCCACTTGCCGTTGGTGTTGTTGCTGGTGGTGCTGCCCATTTTGCCGCTTTCACCCACCGCGCCGTGGCCCGTTCCACCGTCGCGTTCGCCGGTGGCTTTGTCGTCGGGCTGATCTTTCGACTCGGGGAGTTCGCGCTCCGCGTTGGCGGAGAGGAACATTTTCATCGCTTCGATTTGGTCGTGTTGAACGCTGTCTTCGGAAGCGAGGGCCGAAGGCGGCATGAACACGGCGGCGGCGCCGAGCAAACCGAGATGAAGCGCCATTGAAACGGCTTGGAAAGGCAGGCCGCGGCGATCGAAAGAGAAGCGACCCGACACTTTGCGGCCGGCGTTGACGCTGGCGATTTCGATCTCGATGCCGCCGACTTCAAAGCGAACGTTGGTGCTCGCGCGGAGGGGCAACTCGATCGCGCCTGCAAACTCGGTGGACTGTTCGGCGTGGCCTTTCGACGCGAGGTCCGAAACTTTGACAACTTGGCCTGCAACCGTCGCGGTGCCTTTGGCGCCCATCGGGATCACAGCGCGCGAAGAACCGTCGGCGGCTTTGCGCACGATCGGGAGGCGTTCACAACCGAGGCGCTCGGCGGGCAGACCAAAATCAACGGCGTTCTTTTCAGACGCTTCGCCGACAACAAACGCGCGGGGCGGAGTGAGGTGAGCCACGTGCAACGTTGTCGCGCCCCAGCGGATCATGATCTCAATCGAAGCGGCGTTCACTTCACACTCTTCCGCGGGAACGGCGGGCGCGCTCTGCACGAGGGCGTAGGTGTAAGAACCTTCGGGCGCGTTCGCCGGAACCTCATTGGAATGCGCGGCGGCGAACGGATTTTTCGAGAGCACCTCGGGGAGCGGGAGGAAGGGGTTCATCATCGCAAAAGGAGCTTTCGGAGCCGTCGTCGTCATGGTGGCCTGGCTTTCGTCTCGCCGATGTGCGGCGGATCGTGGTCGTTCTTGCCGATCGCGCGCCCCCATGGCGAACGTCGGCATTCGAGTGCGTACTCACGGAGGAGTGCGCGAATCTCGGAGCAGCGGTTGGTTGGCTCGAAACGCTTCGTTGTTTTCAGCGCCGGTCGAGCAACCGTTTCGCGCTCACATTCGGACTGACAGCCGACCTTGGGTTGGGTTCCGATTTTTTTTGGGAGAGAAAAAAAAGAACGGACACCCACACGGTCAGCCAATACGAATCAGCTCCGTCAAACGATACACACCGGTCGTTGGATTACGTCCGGGTTCGCCATGGCGCTCAGCCTCGGCTTGGAGCGCCTGTGACCTAGCCACCGCATCTCTATAGCCGGGGAACATCTTCGCGAAGTCGAGCGCCTTGTCATAGGCGGGCAGGTGCCGCCGCAGTGCAGCACTGGCTGCATGCCGCTCAATGTGCGCTCGGCAGTCCTGAAAATGGAGCAGCGCCCACAGCTCAAAACATGGGTTTGATACGGCCAGCTCGATCGCGTTCGCACGGGCGAGTTGTCGCGCTTCCTCAACTTTCGGGTGCTCGTCGATGTCGAATACACCCCAAACCTCGTCCCACTTGAGATTCTCGTCACGCTGGCGCCTAGCTTCTTGCTGAGCTTCGTCCCGAAGGCGAATCGCGATCTCGACCACGGTTCGAGGTACACCGGTCTCGCCAGCCACGTTGACGTGAACGCGCGGGTTTCGTACCGCCTGCCGCAGCGCGGTCAGGTAGCCGCGCTCGGTGACCTTCCCTTCGCAGACGACGAGGATACGGAATTTGGGCTCACGCGAGGGACCACGTCGACCAATGGGGCGATCATCGTGACGGCGCCGAGAGACCATTCAGGTCTTCTCCGTGTCGTTCGGCGCTGGAATAAGGTCGCCTAGGAATGGGATGGCTCCATAACGCCCTTGAAGGTAGCCGCGCTCAAGGTTTTCTTCTTTGCGCGGGTGAAAGTCCGTTAGCGGGTAGAGCTTGGTTGCACCGGTTTCGTCTTTTTCGGTGAACCAGATTTGGTCCCGCCGAAGCGGCGGGTCGCCCAACACATTGCCCAGCATGTTGCTGTCGTGTGTGGTGAAGATCAGCTGAGCGCCCCGCGGGTTGTGTTTTGGATCGTTGAACAAGCGAAGGATCTCAAGCGCGAGCATTGGGTGAAGGCTTGCCTCGAGTTCATCAATGCACAGCACGCCGCCCTCTCTCAGAACTGCGACCAATCGCGTCGCGATACCGAGCAGCGTAATCGTACCGGCCGATTGCCAATCAAGGGGTAGCCACGCTGCGCCGAATTGGGACTTATGGAGGAAGAAGAAGTCGTACTCCTTTTCGACAATTTTTCGAAACGCTCCTGGATCTCGCCGAACCGTTTCGCGATCAGCCGCCTTGAGATCAAGAATTCCCACGTCGGCGGCCTGCATAAGACGAACAATCGCATCACGGTCATGCGCGTATGCGTCATTGTCCTCCTGAAACAGAGATAACTGCCGAAGAGGTCCGAACAGATTGCCAAGCGTGGCCATGTGACTCGGATCCAGTGATCGCGTGGTTCCACGTCGTAATTCAAACCGAATGTCGCGAAACCATTCAAAAATGCTCATCAGTTGTGTCTGGTTATTTTGAGCAGCGGTCGAAAGATAGAGGCTGTTCGACCGGGTCATCGACTTGATGAGGGCCCCGTTCTCCGCGTGCAGGTGTTTTCCAAATTCGAAGTTCTCCCCTTCGCGCTGAAACCACATCTGCTTGCGACCGTGTGGCCATGCATACAGCCATTCTTCTTCTACCCGCGTCGCGCTAATCACAAAACCATATCGATAACGCACACCTCCAAGAACGATGTCGACTTCGTAGAGCGAAGATTCGGCGTGCTTATTCGATAATACGAATGGCTCCTGCGGTGTCCCACCCTTCGGTTCCCAGAGACGATACGAGCCGAGGACTGCTGCCCGCATGAAGTCCAACGCGCTCATCAGGTTGCTCTTGCCCGACGCGTTCGCTCCATACAAGGCTACCGCGGGGAGCAGAGCCTCACCGAGCCCTTTGGGCCGGATCAACCGGTCGTCGTCCTGGTCACCCATGCGCGTCGCAACCAGCGAGAGAATCTGCTCATCCCGGAGCGAGCGATGATTTTCGACCCGGAACTGGACAAGCATCCGCAGAACTCCTCAGCGTTTTTTTAGCCCCTTGCACCCCCTTCCTGCAAGGATCCTGCGTAAAACGGACCGAAAAGAACCGATTTCGCACCTCGGGGGTTGGGGCCCCTCAGCCCGCGAGTTGGGTGAGCCCCGTTCTGCGCAGGTCACGAGCGACCCTCCGAACGGGTTTTTTGTCTCGTTCTTGGCCCAGCGCGTCGTGACCGGTTAACCCGGCCGTGATGCGCCAATGGATCGCCATCGGGGCCGCTGTAGGCCTGGTCGCCGTCTCTTTGCCTCTGCTGAGGAAGCAGGACCAACCGCTTGCGAGCATGCTCGCCAAAGCGAATTTGGGCCCGGCAGCCACAGGAGGGCCCACGATCACGAGGGAAGTGACGCCGCCTCCTTTAGATTCGCTCGATCTAACGAGGATCGATGATCGAGGAGATGTGGCGACGGCGCCCGCGTTTGGAACTCGAAAGGTCGAGTTGACGTTGAATACGAAGTACCAGCGCGCGGCGTTGGGCTTTTTAAGAGAAGGCCACGTGCCTGAAGGCGCCGTTGTGATGACCGACATCAAGACGGGGCGCGTGCTTGTGTGGGCGAGCTACGTGATGGATGGCTCGATGCACGATGTGGCGGCCGAAGCGACGGCTCCGAGCGCGAGCGTGTTCAAGGTGGTGACAGGATCGGCGCTGATGGAGGCGGGGCTGCCGGCTTCGTACAAGCAGTGTTATTCGGGCGGCGAGCACACCATTAAGGCCGCCGATCTCGTGGAAAACAAGCGTCGCGACAAGTGGTGCGCAACGGTTGGGCAAGCCATGGGGCGGAGCATCAACACCGTGTTTGCGCGGCTCGCGGCAAAGAACCTGACGCGCGACAAGTTGCTTGGTGTGGCAAACAAGTTGGGTTGGGGAGCGGATCTTCCGTTTGATGTGAAGATCGCGCAGAGCACGATCACCCTGCCTGAAGATGAGGTGGGTTTCGCGCGAACGGCGGCGGGATTTTGGAATACAACGCTCTCGCCGTTTCAGGGCGCGAACCTGGCGACAACGATCGCGAACGGCGGCGAGATGATCCGGCTTTCGATCGTGCAGAGCGTGAAAGACGAAGCGGGCGAGATCTACCACGGGCCCACGGCTCGTCAGGTGTTGAAGCGCGCGCTGGATGCGAGCGTTGCGACTCAGGTCACGTCGATGATGGAGCAAACGGTGGATAACGGAACGAGCTACAAGTCGTTTCACGATCGCACCGGCAAGAGTTACCTGCCCGACATTCGCATCGCGGGGAAAACGGGAACGCTCACAAAGCCCACAACGGAAGGCCCGTTTTACACGTGGTGGGTTGGGTTTGCGCCTTCAAACAAGCCGGAAGTGGCGCTGAGTGTACTCGTGGCCAATCGGCCCAAGTGGCGCGTAAAAGCAACGAACATCGCTTCGGACATGTTGCGTGTGTACTTCGCCGACAAGGGCGCTCCGGGCGTGACCGATCCGCGCAATCAAGGCCGTCGCTAACATCGCAAGCTGTTCTTGGGCCGCTTCAAAGCGTTGTGACCACCCGTCACAGTGGGGCGGCGGGGTTCGCCGGAGAGCCCACATTCGACGCCGCACGAAAATGTCAGCAAAACGTGCGCTACGCGCGATCGCACACCGAGATTGTTTTCAGACTTGGTGTCCGTGCTAGCATGGCCGAGTGCAGGTAGTGCTCCGCAAGCTCGGACGTGGATCGCGTGCCGTTATCGGCAGGCTGGTCCGAGCACCGCGGAAGGGCTCGGTGGTGGTGATCGAGTTCTCCGACGGAATGCATGAATACGTGACCACGCCCGTAAAACGCGTGCTGCGGCTCGCCGGTCGCGAGGTCTTCTACATCGAAACCGTCAACTCGCGATACCGGCTTGAAGTGCGCAGCCAAGATCTCGCGATGGACGGGACAATGGGCGCCGGCTAGAGCACCGAACACCTTGAATCGCGAATGAACTCAGCGATTTGCGAATATTGGAAATCTTCAACAATTGCGGGGTGCTCTAGCTTTCTTTACCCAGGGAGCGAGGGCTCGCGCCCTCGCTCCCCGCGCCGAGCAAGTCGGCCGCGGGGCCCCTCACTCCGCGATCCGAACTGGGTGTCTGTCACGCGGTAGAAGCTTCGGGCCTCACGTTATTGCCTTGCTTTTGCCTGTTTGTGTACACACTCAACTATCCATTTGATTACGGAATCAAGCTGATCGGTGCTCTAGGGAGTGCGTCTCGCTCGGACGCGTGATCGGGGCTGCTCGCGACGCTTTGAAGGCACTGCCTAATACAAGCCTTCGGGCGGCCGCCCGTCGACGAAAAATTTCTTGGCCACGTGTGCGAGCCTGCGCGGACGAAACTCGGGACGCACGGGCGCGATGTACGAAACGAGCGCCACAAGGTACGCATCGTCTGCGAGCGGATCGGCCATTTCCAAGCGACGAAGCGCTTCGGCATTTTTCACGGTGTGCGCGTAAAAAATCGGGCGCACGGCGGCTTCGAGCGCGGCGAACGGTGCGAGCGTTGTGTACGCATCGAGACGTTCAGCGGCGCTCATTTCGCGAGCAATAACAACGGCGCGTCCGGGGTCGCGCGCGCGAAGGGCGCTTAGAAGATCAGGAGCGTTGGTGCGCGGCGCGGGATCGGCAACGTCGGCTCGATCACCGTTTTTTACGCGGCCTGCAAAGGCGGCGGCGAACACGGCGAAGCGAGCAATGTCGGTGAGGCTCGCGTTTTCGGAAAGAGCGAGCGCCGCTTCGGCAAATGTCACGGTGTGCGTCACATCAAGGGCGCCGACTTCGGCATCCACGCGCTGCTCCCACGCCGAGTCAAATCGCGAGAGGCGCGTGGCCGCGGCGTGGGCCGCGACGCGAAGAACGGCGCGCGGGTGTACACCTCGCTGAACGAGATCAACGGCTGCGTTTGCGCCGGTTTGTTCACCGGACAAGATCGCAGCTTCAAACTGTGAGCGGGCGGCGAGGTCGAGCGGTTCGTCGGCGGCGGACGCGATCTGGATTGTGGAAAGGCGCTCCAAGGCGGCACGCGTTGCGGCAAACGGCGGCAGAACTGTTTCAGCGGTGGCCCACGAAAGCGACACGGCCAGCGAGCCGAAAACATCTTGTGCGATAGCGGGAAAACGCCGCGCGATCTCGGCGGCTTTGGTGGTGAAAATCGCGGAGTGACCGTAGTCGTAGAGGTGTCGCGTCAGAAATGGAACGAGAAGCGGTGCGGTCTCGGCGCCGTGATGTGCTGCCAGTGTACGCACGCGCGCTTCGGCTTCGTCTCGGCGCTCGGCGATGAGTGCGTCACACGCGAGGCTTGGATCAAGGGGGCTTTCAAGCGTACTCAAGCGCGACGTTGCGCGTTCGGGCAGATGGATGGAGGCCTCGGCAACGGCGTGCGCCGCTGAAACGAACGCTTCTTCGGGCGTGATCCAGCCGCGTTCGGCCCACGTCACGAGATCGGCAAACACCGCGAGGCCATGGTCAAAGCCGTATTCGGCGCGTCGAGCACCGTCGTGCGCGACGAGTTCAAATGCGGGCGCGAGAGAACCGAGGGCCGATGATTGCGGATGGTCAACCATGGCCCCGAGTCGCAGCCCTTCGCGTAGAGCGCGGCCCATTTGGTCGCGGTGAAGGGCTTTGGAAAGGCCGACGCGCAGGCGTGACGCTTCGCGCTCTTTGTCGATCGCGGGATTGAGGTGTACACGTCCTTCGGGATCGACGCGGGTGGGGTAGCGGCGAACGGCTTCACCGCCGAATGTGTTTTCACCGGTGGCGATGTCGAACTTCCAGTTGTGCCATTCACACGTGAGAACGCCGTCGGCGCAGCTTCCCTGGGAAAGCGGATATCCCTGATGGGGGCATCGATCGTCGACGGCGTGCACCTGCTCGCCGCGGCGTACACAAGCGAAGCGTTGGCCGCCGGCTTTTCGAAGCACGGGGCGGTCTTCTGGAAACTGCGCAATTGGGCCGAGATCAAGCCATGTGTCGGTGGTCATAAAAAGGCTCCTTCGCCGCTCCCGAAAAAGGTCGGTTGCAGTGTGTGAATGCGCGGCGCTTTCGCGGGTGGCGGCCGGCGGCGGCGTTCACATCTCCCTTGGTAAATCGCTTCGAGGGCGGTGCCGATGGAGATGTCGGTTGTATTGGCCAAGGGTTGTCGCATTGGCACGGCACTGCCACGCGCCGCTATGCTCAGAGGTTGATGAAAAAAGAACAAACGCGGCGCGACGTGCTTCAAACAATGGCGGGTACCGCGGCGGCGTTTGCAGTGGGTGATTCTGGGTGTACACCCGCGGGCCCGCAGCCGGCCGCGTCGAATGCGCCCGCAACGCCGGCGCCGCCCGCGCCGTAAGGTACACAAGCGGAGGTTGGGATGAAAGCGACGGCGCTTAGATCGCTCGGAAAAACCGGCGTCGAGGTGGAAGGTTTTTCGTTTGGGGGCGAGGGCATTTTGCGTACACATGGCCGTGAACGCGAGGCGGTGCCCGTGATTGTCGAGGCGCTTCGATTGGGTGTTCGTTACTTTGACACGGCGCCTGCATACGCCGGCAGCCAGGACTATTACGGCGCGGCGTTTCGAGAAGCGGGCAAGAGTGCGCGCGACAAAATTTTTCTCGCGTCGAAAACGCACGAGCGTTCGCGCGACGGTTCGCTTCGACTGCTCGATGATTCGTTGCGGCGCATTGGCACCGACAGGCTCGATCTGTGGCAGCTTCATGATCTTCGCGAGGCCGCGGATCTCGACGAAATCTTTGGCAAGGGCGGCGCGATTGAAGCGGCCGAGCGCGCCAAGGCCGACGGGCGCATTCGGTTTATTGGGATCACCGGTCACCACGACCCGGCCATTCTTGTCGAAGCGATGCGGCGTTATCCGGTCGATACGGTGCTCTGTGCGATCAATCCGGCCGACGCTCGCAAGGCGCCGTTCATCACAACGGTGATCCCCGAGGCGCGAAAACGCGGCGTGGGGATCATTGGGATGAAGGTGATGGGTCACGGTCGCCTTCTCGACGATCGAATGGCAACGGCGGCCGACCTGCTTCGGTACGCGGCAAGCTTCTGCGATACGTCGATTGTGGGATGTTCGTCGGTGGAAGAAGTGCGCGAAAACGTGGCGGCGGCGCGATCGGGATTTGCGCCAATGAACGCCGAGGAGCGCCTCGCTTTAGAAACGCGCGTTGGGCCCGCGGCGCATCGCTACGACTATTTCAAGGCCTAACGCCGCGAAGCCCGGATCGCCTCGCAACGACCCGAAGTGCCCACTCACCGCGTGACCCATCACCTGTCAGGCTGGGATCAAAGCTGATGTGTACTCATTGCAGCCCGACAAACCGAAATCCTCCGTGAACCTCCGTGTCCTCCGTGCCTCCTAGGTAACTTCCCTTTAGCGGAACGTTCTGCAAGGCACGGATCCAGTCTTGTCGAGACGTTTGGGACACCCTTGCCCGTCGCCAAGCGGAAAAGCGAACAGCGTGGCGCGTCGGGTTCTCCAGATGGAGTTCTGTGGCGAGCGCAGCCACGACGAAAACGAGAGACCGGCGAGACCGGTGGATGGCGACGTGATGGACATCTCAAGTCGCCGGACCTCCCAGAACGGGCTCTTTTCTGCTGCATCGACAACTCAACCGCAACGAGTTACTCGCCGTTCGAATGAGGCGCATGCGCCGCTGGGGAACTCCGTGGTGAAGGGACGTCACAGGCATCCGGGCGCTTCAGGTCTTGGCATAACGCTTTCGGCTACGTTGTACACAACGCATACGGTTGGGCGCCTTGACGTGGGTAAAGACCCGGCGAGACAGAGGCGCCGATTGTGTACGCAACCGGTTTTATTGTTCGCGGAAGCCTTCAGCCGGGATGATCGATGCGGCGTAGAGGCTGGGGGCGAGCGTGGCGACCATGCAAATGCCAATGGCGATGAGGCCGGTGATCACGAATTCGAGCGGCCGCGTTTCAACCGGGAGGTGAGAAACAAAGTACACTTTGGGGTCGAGAGGGAATGAGTACACAAGGAGGCCTTTGCAAACGGCAATGCCGAGCAGTAGGCCCACAGTGGTGCCAACAACGCCGATGATTGCGCCTTGGTAAAAGAAGATGCGCAGGATCTCGAAGTTGGTGGAGCCCATGGCCTTCATCACGCTGATCTCTTTTTTCTTATCCAAGACCACCATGATGAGCGTTGCGACAACGGTGAACGCGGCGACCAAGATGATGAGGGCGAGCACGGCGCTCATGCCGATTTGTTGAATGCGAAGCGCTGTGAAAAGGCCGTGGTTGAGTTCTTCCCAATCCATCGTGTGGTAGAGGCCGCCGGGCAACATGCCTTCCATTTGCTTTGCGATCTCGTCGGCTTGATCGATGTCGTCGACGATCATTTCAATGCCGGTGACCGTGTCGCCCTGGTCGTAAAACGACTGCGCTTCAAACAAGTCTGTGTACACAAGCTTTGAGTCGTATTGATCAAAGCCGGCTTCAAACATGGCAATGACGCGAAAGCGCTTGGCCACGGGGGGTTTGACGGCGCCGCCCGAAAACGAAAAGCCGATGGTGGGCGAAGTGACGGTGACGCAATCGTCGATGGCCAAACCAAGCGTTTTGGCGAGCGAAACGCCCACGACAATGCCGGGCATTTTGGCAACTTTGGCGGGATCGGAGCAGTCATCGGTGTCGACGTCGGGCGGCAACTCATCGTCGTCGGGAAGGCGGCTCTTGAAGCCTCCCGGCGGTTCAATCGCAACGCCGGCTCCTCCGTCGAGGTCGTCGCCGGCATCGGGTGCGCCGGCATCGAGCGCGTCGTCTTTGTGTACACCTGCGTCGGGCGACGGTGCGCCTGAGTCGGGTGCGCCGGCATCGGCTTCGAGCGCGTTCTTTCGGTTGCGCTCTTCCATGTCTTTTTCAAGCATGCGAATGAGCGAAACGTTGCGCCCCGCGTCGTCGCGCTCTTCGACACCGGCGTCGAGATCCGGGGGCGGCGGCGGAACGTCCTGCGTGATCGGCGGGAGGCGGCGTTCTGCGGGTTTTGCGTCGACCAAACGAAGGCCTGTGAGCGATCCGCTTTTGATGTGTTTGGGCAGATCGAGCACGAGCGAGGTGCCGGGCGGCGCGCCGACACCGAGGCTTGTTTGTGGGTCAACGCCTTTTAAGAGTACACCTGTTGCGGTGGCGTCACCGTGCGTGAGCATCATGGGGTTGATGCTGAAGGGCGCCATTCCACGAACGCCTTTCACGCTTTTCATCTGCTCCATGACGGCGCGGTATTCGCGAAAGTCGGTGGAGTATTTGAGAATTAAAACGTGCGCGTTTACGCCGAGAACTTTGTCGCGAAACTCTTTTTGAAAGCCCCCGGTCACGCTCATTACGGTCGCAAGCGCGGCAACACCGAGCGGCACACCTAAGATGGCGAAAACGGTGCCGACAGAAATCGAGGCGCGCTTTTTCGACCCGAGGTAGCGGAGCGCAACCTCGATCGGATAACCCATGGTTGGCGGCTCTAGCAGAATGAGGGAGCGCCGGCCTCAATGAAAAAACGATTTGCAACAAACACGAACCGCAGCCGACGCGGTTTTGCTCTTTAGGAATGACCTTTGGATCTGGGCGCTTTTTGAAACCACCGGCCTGTTTGGCCGCAAATCGATGCGTGTGGCAGCATTTCAAGGCAAAAACAGCATGAAACCGGAAAATGATCCGCCCGCGGCATGCATCTCATCCAAGAGCGTGTCTTCTCCCACCCGCATTCACCTGCTAGAGTACCCGGGATTTCGGGAGTGCGAACCAACGGCGCTCCCTTGGCCACGAGCGTAGGGATGCCGCCTCCCAATAACGAATCTCCGACAGTGAAACCGGGCCCGGTGCCTGTCGGTGGCAATCCCAGCGCACCGAGCAACGGAACCGCGGCGCGGCCTCCTGTGGCTCCTGCAAAAGCTCCTCCGCCGCCGGTTCCGCCGCCGCGCGCATCCGCGCCGAATGCCGTGAAGCCGGGCGGTCCTTCAATGCTTTCGGGCATCCCCGCAAAAACGCCGGTCGCCGCACCGGCGATCGCAACGCCCGCGATCGCAGCGCGCCCACCTTCAGAGCCGCCTGAGAAAAAGCTGACGCTGAGCGGCACACTGCAAATGGACGAAAGTCCGCTGCTCGCGTTTCCGCTCGACTTGTCCCCTCCGCCCGCCACAGGTCCGGCGGGCACGCTGCAAATGGACTCGTCGTCGTCGCACAACCTTCGCGCTGAAGCCGCAGCGATCGCCGCCGCACACGCCGGTCAAACGGGACCGTCACCCATCCGGGCGCCCTCGCCCATTGCTCCCGCACCCATGGCCGGTGCGCGTGATTCGGGTTCAAACGCCATCCTCGGTGCGCGCGACTCAGGATCCAATGCGGTGCCGGCATTCACGTCGCCCGACGGCGCGCGCGAGCCGATGGTTTCGGATCCTGAACTGCGCAGCGTCATCGAAAATATCGGCCGTCACGTGGGCAACCGCGACCCCGAACAGTCGATGGAAATTCCGCCGCCCACGAAGATCGAAAATCAGGGCGAAGACGGCAAAGACCCGTACATCGGCACCACGTTCGATCATCGTTACAAGATCGAAGAGCTGCTCGGCGAAGGCGGAATGGGCTTCGTTTACCGAGCGCGTCACAAGGTCATTGGCAAAAAGGTCGCCATTAAAGTTTTGCGCGCCGACCTCGCGCGCGACAAAGAAATCACCGAGCGCTTTCAGCAAGAAGCCCGGTCGGCGTCGAGCATCGGCAATCCGCACATCATCGACATTTCAGACTTCGGTGATCTGCCCGACGGATCCACGTATTTCGTGATGGAGTTTCTCGACGGCAAAAGCCTCGCGAGCATCATCGATTCAAAGGTTCCGCTCACTGTCGATCGCATCTGTCACATCACGTCGCAAATCGCCGACGGCCTCGCGGCTGCGCACGCGGGCGGCATCGTTCATCGCGATCTCAAGCCCGACAACATCTTCTTGATCACGCGCGCGCCCGACAAAGACTTCGTGAAAATCCTCGACTTTGGCATTGCAAAAGTCACGGGTGACGCGAGCACCAAGCTCACCAAAGCGGGCGCCGTTTTTGGAACGCCGCATTACATGTCGCCCGAACAGGCGGCCGGCGCGCCGATCGATCACCGCACGGATATCTATTCGCTCGGCGTCATCATGTACGAAATGATGAGCGGGCAGCTCCCGTTCAACGCCGACAACTTCATGGGGATTTTAACGCAGCACATGTACAAAGCGCCGGTGCCGATCCGCGCGCTCGTGCCGCTGCAAGATCGGCCCCAGGTGGAGTGCCCGCCAACACTTGAGGCGGTGATTCTCAAGTGCATGTCGAAGAAGCCCGAGCAGCGTTACCAGTCGATGATCGAGCTGCAAGGCGACATCGAAAAGGTGCGCTCCGGCGGCGTGCCCGTGGCGGTGGGTGAAATGATGGCGCGGTCCGGCGGCTTCAACGTTCCCGCCGATTACTTCAAACAACCGTCCACCGCGCTCGTTCCGGCCACTCCGCCGACGCCGCGCAAGTCGTGGCCGCGCATTGTGTGGATCGCGGGTGCTGTGGCCGCTGTGGGCCTCGTGGGTGGCATTTTTGCGATCGCATCGAGCACCAACGGCGGCACCACACCCACGGCCACGGTGTCCACGCCCATGCCGACCGACAGCGTGACAGCGCCCACAACGTCGAGCGCACCCACAACGCAAACCGCCGCCGCCGCGCCGAAAATGATCGCGGTGCTTCTCGACTCCGATCCTTCGGGTGACGCAACGATCGCGGGCAAGCCGCCGGTTCACCTCCCCGACATCATTCAAGTCGAAGAAGGCAAAACCGTTTCGGTCGAGATCAAGCGCCAAGGGTATGAGCCCGTCACCGTTGAACTCGACGGCAAAAAGCTCAAAGAAATGGTCAAGCTCACGCCCATTCGCAAGAGCGGCGTCATCCCCAAAGGCACCGGAAGTTCAACGTCCACAAACGGCGTTGTCGACCCGTGGGCCAAGCCCAAAAAGAAATAGTCCGTCGCCCGGCAGTCGGGGCGCTCATCGTTAACACTAACCTCGCCGAGAATCGTGGAGCACCTTCTCCGTCATGTTCCGAGCAACGTGCTCGACATCTGCAAACGCCTTCGTGAAAAGGGCAAACGCGGGTGGATTGTGGGCGGTTGTGTACGCGACCTGTTGCGCGGCAAAGAAGCCAAAGACTGGGACATCGCCACCGACGCGCGCCCTGAAGAAGTGGTGCGCATGTTCCGCAAAGTCATCCCCACCGGCATTCAGCACGGCACCGTTACCGTTGTTATTTCCGGCCACCACTACGAAGTAACAACGCTTCGCGGCGACGGTGTGTACACCGACGGCCGCCGCCCCGACAAGGTAGAACTCATCGACGATATCGAGCGCGATCTCGCACGCCGCGACTTCACGTTCAACGCCATCGCGATCGATCCCGTCGACGGCCACATCATCGATCCGTTCGGCGGTGAAAAAGATCTCAACGCCAAAGTCGTTCGCGCTGTTGGAAACGCCGATGAACGATTTGTCGAAGACGGCCTTCGCGTGCTTCGCGCGGCGCGTTTTGCGGCAACGCTTGAGTGCACAATTGACCCGGTGACGGAAGCCGCCATGGCGCACGAACGGTCGCTTCAAACGTTTCGCAAAGTCAGCGCCGAACGCATTCGCGACGAGTGGATGAAAACCATGCTCGCGCACCGCCCCAGCGTTGCGTTTGAAGCGATGCGCCGCACCACCATCCTTCATATCGTTTGCCCAGAACTCGCTGAGTCGATCGGGTGCGAGCAAAACAAGTGGCACGCGTTTGATGTGTGGGGCCACGCCATGGCCTGCCTCGACGCGTGCAAACCCCAACCCGTGCTCCGCATGGCGGCGCTTTTTCACGACATCGCCAAACCGCGAACGCGCGCCTTCTCTGACAAAACCAACGACTTTACGTTTTACGAGCACGAGCGCATCGGCGCTGAAATGGCCGA
This sequence comes from Polyangiaceae bacterium, assembly GCA_016712345.1. Taxonomy (GTDB): domain Bacteria; phylum Myxococcota_A; class Polyangia; order Polyangiales; family Polyangiaceae; genus JADJRH01. The sequence continues at coordinate 2,178,440 of JADJRH010000001.1, read as the reverse complement.
GCCCATTCTGTTGCGCCTTCGCTTTTCAAAGGACGAACGCGCCAAGATCTGCGGCCTCATTCGCCACCACCTCATCTGTTATTCCGCCGACTGGACCGATGCCGCCGTTCGCCGTTGGCTTCGCCGCGTCACACCTGAACTCGCCGCCGACCTCTACGAAATCGGCTTTGCCGATGCGCGCGGCAAAGGTCGCGACGCAAGCGACGACATTCGCAACATTGAAGAGCTGCGCGATCGCGTGGCCGCACTCATCGCCGCCGGAGCCGCGCTCACCGCCAAAGATCTCGCGGTCAACGGCCACGTTCTCATGAAAGAACTCAACCTTCCACCCGGCCGCGCCGTGGGCGTGCTCCTCGAAAAATTGGTCGAGGTGGTCACCGAAGACCCCGAAGCAAACACGCTCCAACGCCTACTCGACGAAGCCCGCCGCCTGCACGCTGAAGCCGCACCCACCTAGCTCCGAAGGGCGCGGCTATTTCAGTAAGTTGTAGGGTTATTCCCGCCGCCCGTGCGATCTCGCAAAAACGCGCAGCGACACAAAAAGCACGGCATGCAACCTCAAAGCGACATTTTGTAGACCGATTTTTGCGGCGGCTCGTACCAGCCCTTTACCAACATTCGGGGCGCTTTCCCCGGCGACGCTGCGAGCCTTCTCGGTAACCCTTTGGCCGCGCGTTCGTCCGGGTGTGTGCGCTCCCTTCGCTCCGAGCAGATTGCGCTCGCGAGCTAGGAGGAACCATGTCCGCGTCGTCGTCGTTTCGTGCCTTTTTCCGCTCGTCCCGCGCTCGCCGAGGAATCGCAGCGTGCGCCGTTGTTCTCGCCGCAGGTGGCCTCGTTCTCGTTCGCGCCCCGTCCCCGGTGGCAGGCCAAAACCTCATCCCCGTCGACCCCACGAACACGACCCTCACCGTGCCGTCCGGCGTCAACGAAGTCACCTTCCAAAACGCCGTCGCGTCCGGTCGTTTCGCACTGAGCCACGGTAAACTCCTCGCCGGCGCGCCCCGCACTTTCTACGGCGAACTCACCGTCAAAGCCGCCGCCGCTCAACAACAAAACCAGCGCAGCCCGCTCTCGCTCGCCGTTGTGCTCGACACCTCCGGCTCCATGGACGGCGACAAGATCGAACAAGCCAAAAACTCAGTCATCCAACTCATCCGCGACATGGACGCCGACGACGAGATCGCCGTCATTCGCTACGAAAGCGACAGCTCCGTTGTTCAACCCCTCGCCCGCGTCGGCACCGTTCGCGAATCGCTCATCAGCGCCATCCGCGAGATCAAGGCCGGCGGCGGCACCAACATCCCACCCGCGCTCCAAAAGGGTTTGCACCAACTGAGCGAAGCCGGCAAAGGCCGCGTGCGCCGCATCGTTCTCGTCAGCGACGGCCTCGACTCCACGCGCCAACAAGCCGAAGAACTCGCCAAATCCAGCGCCGAACGCGGCATCACCGTTTCGTCAATGGGCATCGGCCTCGACTTCGACGAAGCGTACATGGGCGCCGTCGCACGCGTCGGCCGGGGCAACTTCGCGTTCGTTAAAGACGCGAGCGCCCTCGCCGGATTCCTTCGTCGCGAGCTGAAAGAAGGCGCCACCACCGTCGTTGAAGGCGCCAAAGTCACGCTCAACCTCCCCGCCGGCATTCGCGTTGTCCGCGCCGTCGGCGCCGATGTGTACACAAACGACGGCCGCACAGAACTGTCGATCGGATCGCTCTTCGCCGGAGACGAACGCCGCGCCATCATCGAGTTCACGGGCGACATCCCCGCCGGCGCGCTCAGCAGCTTCGACTCCGAAATTCGCCTCGATCAAGTCGGCGGAACCACCACCACCACCAAGATCGGCACCCTCGCCCTCGGCGGCGCCGTCAACGCAGCCGACGTCGAAGAGTCCCGCAACGGCGCTGTGTACGCATCCGCCGTGAGCGCCCTCGCATCGCTCCGCCAACTTGAAGCCACCGATGCGTACAACCGCGGCGACGGCCGGCGCGCTGAAGCGCTTATCGAGCAAAACGAAGCTGAAATCGCCGCCGCAGCCACCGCCGCACCGCCCGCCGCAGCCACCGCGCTCAGTCGCCAGCTCGACGCGTATCGCGCCGCCAAGCGCTCCTTCGCCCAAGCACCCGCCGGCAGCGATGAAGGCAAAGCCGCAGCGAAAGCCGGCACCGCTCAGGACATCGCCAACATGGGCCGGTCTGCTTTCTAACGATCCGCCGCCACTCGCACCTTCAGGAGCTGCCCCATGAAAAAGTTCGCCCTCTTCGCCGTGGCCGCAATGGCCTTTGCCGCCGCGCCCTACGCCCTCCGTTTCGGCCCTGTTTCCGGCGCGATCGCATTCCTCGTTCTCGGCGTCGCGCTCGCATTTGCCGCCAGCGGTTCGTTCGTTGCGTTCGCAGCCGCCGGTGGTGCCGTCGGCGCATTTGCGAGCGCCGTCCTCGCACCCGTTTCCCCGGGAGCCGCCGGCGCCGCGCTTGTCGGACTCGCGTTCGCCGAACGTTCCTCGCGCGTTCGCGGCAACAAAGAACGCCTCCTTCACATTGCCGTTGCCGTTCTCGGCGGCGCGCTCGCCGGTTCACTTTCCACGGCGTACGCAGCCTCTTCGTCATCGGTCCGCGTCGTCGCGGCCGTTGTCGCCGCCGTTCTCGTTGCGCTTCCTCTCTTCGTTGAAGCCGACGACTTCGTCGCGCATCGCCTCGAGACATTCGCGAGCGATGTGAGTGCCCCCGCAAACGCGTCGCTGGCGCAAGGGGCTGAATTGCGCCGCGCCGCCGACTCCTCGCTTCTCGATCGCGCCACCCGCCGCCAAGTCAAAAACACATGGTCCGCGCTCGTTCGCCTCGCCGAAGCCCGCGCTCGCCTCGAACAAACCGTCCTCGTGCCCCATCGCGCAACGCTCGAAACCGCCAAAGAAGGCCCCGCCGCCAAAGCCGCAGCCGTTGTTCGCCGCGTCGACGACCGCATCGCCGAACACGTTGCAGCGCTCACCCGTGCGTACACAGCGGCCACCACCGCCAACGCCGCCGAAGCCAGCCTCGACGACGCCGCCCTCCGAAGCGTTGAAAGCGCGGGCGAAACACTCGAAAGTCTCAGCAACGCCATCGTCGACGAAGTGTAAGCGTACACATCACGCCGCGTACACATTCCCTATCCAGCGTACACATTAAAACGCGTACACATTCCCACATTGCGTACACATTACTCTGCGTACACATTCGTTCCTGCCCCCCAAACGGGCGCGCTTCGCGCCGCCCTGCCCCCCCAAATGTCCGTGCTCGCTCGCCCGCTCGCTCCGCGCGGCCACGGGGGGGCACTCGTCGTGAGGCGGCCCGCGCGTGCTCTCGCCCCACGGTGCTGCGGAACTCGCTCGTGCGGCGCAAGCGCCGCCCTCGCTCAAACAGTCCTCGCACCGTCGGTCGCTGCGCTCGCGCGGGCCGCCTCCCTCCTCGTAGTCATCGAAGTCAGGGGGTGCGGGCGATCAATCCAAGCAGCTCGGAGCGTTCGCCGGCTGACAGCCGCCCATCGGCTTCCCATCCCCGCTGCGCGTAATACGCCCGCTTCATCACGTTGAAGTTCTCCCGCGAGAGCACCGCCCCGCGCGCCGCGCCCGTCGGCAACGCTTCGTCGAAAAACCGCGCCGGCAACGTGTCTTCGGCTTCGGTCCAACCCGCCTCTTCGTTGAACAACTTCTTCAGCCCCACAACGCGGCGCGCAGCTTGTTGCAACTCGGTTGCACTAAAATCCAACCCCGTGACCGCTTCGAGCATCAACGCGCTTTCACCCCAAAAATCTGTCAGCGCGCCCCGCAAAAACTTGCACAAAATCAGCGAATCCATCGCCGCCGCGCGGTCTTCGCTCGCGATCGCAAAGTTCGCGTTTTCGGCCGACGGCTCAAACCGATTCACCTTGCCCGAAAAATCGGCTTCGTAAGCGCCCGACCGATTGTGATCCGCGCCGCGCGCGGCAACGCTCAATCCCAAAGCCATCGTTTGCAGCGCGCGCGGCTCATACCCCGGAAGCTCCAGACCCTTCACGTGCGGCGCAATTCGCTCGGCTTCGGGCCCGAGCGCGCGCGCTGCCTCGCGTGTTCCATTCGCGAGCAAATCGCCGAGGCGCCCGCGTCGAAACGCGATCGCCTCTATCAACGCTGTCATGCGCTCCGCATCGCCGAAGCGCAGGCCGCGCGCTTCGTTTTCCCATGGTGTACCCTTAAACAAACCCCGCTCTTCACACTCCATCGCAAACGCAATCGATGCCCCGGTGGAAATGGTGTCCAACCCCAATTCGTCGCAAAGCCGCGCCGCCGCCAGCACCGCGCTTGGGTTTGAAACGCCGCAAAGCGGGCCCAATGCGTACACATTTTCGTATTCCACTTTTTGCGGCGCTTCTCCGGGTGCCACTTCAAAAAAATGTTCGCACCCGATCGTGCAGTTTCGACACGATCCGCGGCCCCGATCGCGCGTCGCGCGCAGCGCTTCGCCCGACAGCCCCTCGGCGCCTTCAAACGTACTCGCCTGAAAATTGCGTGTTGGAAGCACCGCCAACCGATTGAACGCGGCCACGTTCGCCACCGTTCCGAGTTCGCGATACTTCGCCGTGGCCGGCCCGAGCGAGCGCTGCGCCAAGTCTTTGGCGATCGCGGCGGCGGCGCTCACATTCGCGATCGGTACGGCTTGTTTTCCAAGCACCCCAATCGCCACAAGGCCCATCTGCGCCATCCGCGTTCCCAGACCCCCCCGCCCCGCGTGCCGCCCATCGTTGGTGATGCACGCAAAACGCACACCGTGGTGCGCGGCCGGTCCAACCGCCGCAAACGCAAACCCCGGGTGAGCCGCCTGAAGGCGCGCTGTCACCTCGCCCAACCCCGTTGTGTACACAAGCTCCCCGCTCATCGAAGCGAGGCGCGCGCGAACACCGCCCTCGATCAACAAAACAGACCCCGCGCGCGCCCCCCCCCGAATCACCAGCGCATCCACCCCCAATCGCTTCGCGAGGAGCGCAAAGTCCGATGACGAAAGCGCATCACAAAATCGATGGGTGGCCGGGCTTTTCGCCGCGATGCTCCACTTCGCCGACGTGGTGAGGGGTGTACCCACGAGCGGGCCAAACGCGGCCACCAACGCATCGGGGTAGCGGCACAAAAGCAGCGCGGCGAGCCCCACCCCTCCGATCACCGGGCGCAGTTCGTCCACGGAGAGCGCCTTTAAAATGGGCCCCCCACCCCGCTCGATCTCGTTCAGATCGATCAATGCGTACACACCAAAATAACCGCCGGATGCGTACACAATCACCCCCCCGCATCCGCTGAAAGCACCACAAGCGCATCGCCCGGTCGGAGCGCCGTGAGCGGATCCGCCGTGATTTGAAGGCCGTTAACCGCGATCACGAAGCCGGGCGCGAGCCGCCCATTGTGGAGCACGGTGCCGTTCAGGGCGGGGCACTGCTTCGACACTTCAAGCAGCGCTTCGCCGATCGAGTTTGCGTACACATGCGCCTGCTCGATGCCCGCTCGAAGCCGCGCAACGCCGAAGAACTCGATCACGACCACCCGAGCATCGTAGTACCGCGTGTCAAAGTCTTGCCGGACTTTTGGCGCTGCTGCGCTCTTGTGCGGCCCGCCCCACACGCCCCCGCACGGCGCTCGGCCTCCACGCATCGATCGCGACTTTGCCCGGCGGCGGCGCGATAATCGATGAGCTTTCAAAGGAGGCGCCTTCCATGTTTGCACGGCGCACCAACTGGGACCGTACGCAGGGCCGATTCGCCGCGGCTGTGGCATCCGCAAAGGCCCGCGGGGCAGTCCTCACCGACCTGACCGAATCAAACCCCACGCGCGCCGACCTTTTCGAGAGCGAAGCCCTCGTGCGCGAACTCGGTCATCCGCGCGGCATTGTGTACACACCCGACGCCCTCGGCCACCCCGAGGCGCGTGCCGCCGTGTGTACCTATTACGCCGAGCGCAATATCGCCTTGGATCCAAGCCGGGTAGTGCTCACGGCAAGCACAAGTGAAGCGTACGGCTACCTTTTTAAACTTCTGTGCGAGCGCGGTGACAACGTCCTTGTTCCCGCCCCTTCCTACCCACTGTTTGACTATCTTGCGGCTTCCGAAGACGTCGTTATTCGCCATTACCCGCTCATCAAAGATCACGGCTTTCGCATCGACATCGACGCGCTGACGCGTGCCGTCGATGAGCGCACGCGCGCCATCTTAATCGTGCATCCCAACAATCCCACGGGCTCGCTTGTGCGGCGCGATGAGGCTCAGGCCCTCGAACAGCTCGCCGCCGAACGGGGCCTCGCTCTGATCGTGGACGAGGTCTTCGGCGACTACCCGCTGTCAGAACGAACATCGGATCAAGTGCGCTCGTTCGCAGGTAGAAAAACGGCGCTCACGTTCGTTTTGTCCGGCCTCTCAAAAGTGCTCGCGCTCCCCCAATTAAAGCTCGGGTGGATGGCGGTGAGCGGTCCGCCGGATCTCGTGAGCGAGGCGGTCGCGCGCTTGGATGTTCTCGCCGATACGTACCTGTCGGTGTCCACGCCCGTGCAACTGGCGCTGCCGGAGCTGTTGCGGGCGCGCGGAGAAGTGCAAACCCATGTTCTCGCGCGTACACATCAAAACCTCGCGGCGCTCGATGCGGCCATCTCGCGACTCGGCCCTGAATGTGTGGTGCGACGCCTTCACGCCGACGCGGGTTGGTACGCCGTTCTAGAAGTGCCGCGCATTCACAGCGACGACGAATGGATCGAAATCCTTCTCGATCGCGCGAATGTGATTGTGCACCCCGGCTACTTCTTTGACTGTGATCGCGACGGTTTCTTGATTGTGAGCCTTTTGCCCAAGCCCCATGATTTTCGAAACGCCGTGACCCGAATGCTCGGCGTTATCACCGCCGAAAGCGGCGCGCCGCTGCCAAATGAGTACACATCGCAACCTGCCGACGAAAGAGCGTTGTTTGCGGCCGCGCCGAACCTCACTCCCGAGCAAACCGCGTTGCTCCAAACAGCGCGCGATCTCGCCGAACGCGCCCACCGCGGTCAGGTTCGAAAAGGGGATGCCTCTGTCCCGTACTTCGTTCATGTTGAAGCCGCCGCCGCCATGTTGCAGGGCTACGGCGTCTCCGATGTACACGTGATCGCGGCAGCGTACCTGCACGATCTGCTCGAAGATCAGCCGCAGTTTGCACCCGAGCTTGAAAGCGCAATGCCCGCCGAAGTGGTGAACATTGTGCGCGCCGTGACTGAAAACAAACTCGATCACGGCGGCAAAAAGCGCCCCAAAGAAGACCGGTTTCGCGAGTGTCTTGAGCGACTGCTTGAGGCCTCACCGCTCGCTCGCCGAGCGGCGCTCGTGAGCTTTGCCGATCAATTGCACAACGCACGGAGCCTCGTTGAAAGTGAAGCGCGCGGACATGCGCTGCTCGGGCGCCTTGCGACCAAGCCGCACCAAAAACTTCGCCATCTCGCAGAATTGCGAAATGTGTACACACTGGTGGCAACACCTCAAATGCTGCACGAATTTGATCAAGCCGTCGCCGATCTCGCCCGTTGTGTGGCCACGTTCCACGCCCAAGCGTAGTGTGTACACGCGCTGCGATGATGGTGTTGGAACCCCCCGGCCATTGTGTACACTTTGTGTGAAACGCTTAGAAGCCGGCCCGAGAAACTTCTACGGAACGCTTTGAGCGCCGGTATCAAGCAATTTGCCGGTGAGCCCGGCTTTGCCGCCCCAAATCACCACGTGTGTACCCGTCCAAACGCCCGTTGCATCCACACGCCCCGTTGTGACTTTGCCGCTTTCGATCGCTTTCCACGCACCGCCGTTGGCACCGGGAATCCAAAAGCCGCCGTCGTCGAACGGGGGCTTCGGCGACACGCACGATTCGTCGCCGCATCCGCCCCAAACCATCATCTGTGAACCGGCCCAAACGCCCACGTGTCTGCGCCTTCCCGCGGGTGCGCCGTCGGTGGTGATCGGCGACCAACTCCCGCCGTTCGGCGCTGCGGGATCAAACACGCCGCCGGTTTGAAGTTGTGTACCTCCGTCGAAACCGCCCCACACAATGATGTCGGTGCCCGTCCACAACTGTGAATGTGTTTCGCGGCGATCGGGCACCCCCGTGAGCGACGTTTCACCTCCCCAACCCGACGCGACATCAAAAAATCGACCGTCTTGGTGCCAGTCGAAATAGTCGTTGCCGCCCCACAAAACCGTGGTGGTTCCGGTCCACGTGAGGCCGTGACCAAATCGCGGTCCGGGCCCGTTGGGTGTTGCGGTCCACGTGTCGTTCGCCGGGTTGTAAATGCCCCCGGTGCCAAGCGCGACTTGATTGAGCCCGCCCCACACGATCATCTCGGTGCCTGTCCAAGCGGCCGCGTGTTGCACGCGCGGTTGTGGTGCACCGGTTGTGGTGATGGGCGTCCACGAGTCGGTTGCGGGATCGTAAATGCCACCGCCGGGCTCCATCATCGTGTCGCCAAAGCCGCCCCACACAAGCATTTTGGAGCCGGTCCACAAGGCCACGTGGGAATGGCGCGGTGCGGGCGCGCCGGTGGTGGACATTGCTTTCCACGTTTTGGCCACGGGATCGTAGCGAGCCCCCGAGGCTGTCACTCCGGCGGGTTCCAGAGCCACATCCACTTCACCGCCCCACACAATCATCTCCGAGCCCGTCCACACCGCTGTGTGTTTCGTGCGCGCCGAAGGGGCGTTCGTGCTCGCGGTTGCTTCCCAAACGCCGCACGCCGGTGACGGAGGATGCGTTACTTCACCCGACTGCGGGTCGCACAAGTCAAGTGTACACAAGTCGCCGTCGTCGACGATTTTCGGCTTTCCCGCAACGCAAACACCGTCGGCGTTGCACGTTTCATCGCCGTTGCATTCACTCGCATCGGGGCACGCCGTTCCTTCATCGGCGAAGGCGTACGAGCAAACGCCGTTTTCACACGTATCGACAGTGCAGGGGTTGTTGTCGTCGCACTCGTTCGACATTCCGCAGCCCACGGTAGCCGTGAGCGTTGTGGTCACGCCGCCCCCCGCCCCCACTTGAACGGCCAACGGATCGAGCGGGCATCCCGTTAATAAAAAAGCCAAAATCCAAGGGGGAATCCGGCTGAGAAGAGAAGAGGATGACCCTTCGTTCGTCCCCGAGTGTTTCGCGATAGGCATCGTTTGCTACTTTCGCGGCCGCTCTTCACGAAACAAAGCGATTTCGCCCCACGAGCGCTCGGCTCGGGCGATAATGAAAAGATGCGTCGCTTCACTTGGCGCGATTCCTTCTCGCCCGACCTCAACACGTCCATCCCCGGTGGATCAGCGAGTACCCACCGGATCGTTTTGGACCATGCAGTCACTCGCGAAAAATCCAGTAAAACCAAAGCATCCCCACTCCGCGGCGGCGGGCCCGATCTGTGCACGCGTGCCTCCATTTCACAGCTAGCTATGCCGCGCTTCGCTTCACTCATCTGTGCTCTTTCCGTAGCCTCCGCCGCGTTTTCGGCGGTTGCCTGCGTTGAAAACACCGGCAACAGCAACTCCAGCAACACCACGTCTGGAACAGGCGCCACCGGTGGAACGGGCGGCGGCGGCGGAACGGGCGCAGCCGGCGGAGCCGCACCCGCCACGGCACGCGAGTTTTTTGAGCAAAAGGTATTGCCCGGCCTGCTCAAAGAGTGTGGCGCCTGCCACGAGATCGGTGGCCCTGCGGACGCTGGATTTCTGGGCGATCCCGATACCAACAGCCCCGCTCCGTATGACGCCATTACGCAATACACAGGTATTGTTGTAAAGGACGCAGCCAAGAGCATCTTGGTTGTTCACCCCAATGAACAAAGCCACGGCGGCGGTCAGGCCCCTCCTATTCCCGACGATCTCAAGGCCATTGCGCTTGAGTGGCTGAAAATGGAGGCTGAAAATCTACCCGATACAACGGGTGATCTTGTTTATACGGTAACACCGTTTAAACCCATTTTGGGCGGCGCACTCAATACAATCTACCTCGATGAAATTGACCCAACGCTTCAATACGCGTCGATTTCATTCAATGCAAAAGAGCTGGATGATTCGCTCCTTCAATTAAAAAATCTTGAAGTGCATCCGGTTGAAGGGCAGGCCGTTCATATCATTCATCCGCTCTTCACTGTTTATCCGCCCAAAGCCGCGCCCGATCCCGATCCGGTGGACAGCTTCTCGGGTGTAGACCAAATTTTTACGCTCGACAGCCCGGATCTTTCGCTCGGAACGGGTGAACTCATTGTGACCAATTGGGTCAAAGACGCATATCTCGGTATCGCTTTTGAACTCATTGTGAACGAAGGCGGCGGCGGTCCGGCCGTTGGGTGTAAAGACGTCACCAAGTTTAAAAACGAGGTGGTGCCCCAAATGCAATATTGCGCCGACACCTGTCACGGCGGCGCCAATGCGCAGGCCAATGCCACAATGGACCTATCCGGTCTCAATGCCGATCCGCCGGATGCAGCTTGTGCACAGGTGCGTAAGCGCATCACTCCAGGTGATCCAGGCAATAGTCAAATCCTTATCGTGACCGATCCAACCCAGCAGGCTGTTCACCTTTACAAATTTATGGGCAACAAGAATAAACACGCGGCATTCAAAACCGCCGTTTCTCCGTGGATCTTGTCGGAGGCGCAATGAAACGGGACTTGGCCCTAATATCGCTCGCGGCAACGTTGTTGACCGCGGGCGCATGTACAAAAGACGATCCCAACTCGCTGTTGCCCTCCGGGGGCAATGGCACTGCCGGGTGCCCGTCCACCTCGGGTCCAACGGGGACAGGGGGTGATTCGGGTTCCGGTGGATCCGGTGCCTCCACGGCGAGCACAGGCACAGCGGGAAGCACCGGGTCTACCAACACGCTGCCGCCTGAAAATCCCATTTTGGCGGAGCGGGTTGTCTCGTATACAGAGGCCCTCCGAACAGCGTCGTTCAAGCTTGTGGGCAACGCCCCCACGCTTGAAGAAATGATGTCGGTTGAAAACGCTCCCACCATTGAGGGAAAAAAAGCCCTCTACGAAGAGTTGGTCGACAAGATGATGGCTGACGTGCGCTTCAAGCGCCGTCTGGTTGAAGTTTGGCGAAACACGTTTCGTCAGGCTGGCGCCGCAGCGGGCCAAACACCAAGCCGTGATACCGCGCCCAACTTTGCAGCTCGCATTGTGTTTGAGAAAAAGGCTTTTACAGATCTGTTTTTGGCAACCTCCAACACATGCCCCACATTCAACGGAACCGACTTTGCCGACGGTGACTGCGCGCCCAACGGCCCCGATGGGATGACCACTGTGGGTATTCTCACCGACCCCGGCATTCATGCTCAATATTACGGAAACCTGGCGTTCCGCCGCGTTCGCCTTTTCCAAGAAGTGTTTGCCTGCCGCAAAAACCCGGCGGAGTACGCGCCCGACGCCAGCATGCCGCCGCCCATTGCGGGGTGTGAAATGGCGCAGACCTATACAAGCCCGTGGGACTTCACCAAGATCGGCGGTCACACAAACACCGGTCGAATTGACTTTCAAGATTGTTCGTCGGTTATCTGCGGTAACTGCCACGGCACCATCAATCACCGCGCGCCGCTGTTCGCGAACTTTGACGAACATGGCCAATACCAACCTCAATATTCTGTGTTGCTGCCGCTCGTGGGTACACCGGCCGCCGTTTATACAGACTTCCTTGTGGAGGGAGAACCAACCGGATGGAAGGTGGACATGCCCGCTTCCAACCTGATGGAGTTGGGTCAGGCCATGGCCGCCGATGAAGAGGTACTTCAGTGCGCCGTCACCCGCGTTTGGAACTACGCCATGTCGAAGGGAGATGTGGTGGTCGACTCCGCCTCCCTCTCACCTGACATTATCGCGCCTCTCGTTCAAAAGTTCAAAGCGAGCGGGTACAACCTGAATGCCACGTGGCGAGATGTCTTCGTCCACGAAGACTTCGTGAGGTTTTAGCCATGAGCGGGAAGCGTAACGTCATGACGAGCGATATCGTCCATCAGGGTAAGGTTGCCCGCCTCGCGCGCCTTGCCGTCCCCGGCATCGTTTTCACGGTCGCCTTTGGATTTGCCGCGTGTACCGGCAAAGACCCCGTCGATCAAAATTGCCCCACCCCCGGCGGGTCGGGCCCGGGTGGAAACGGCGGCGGAGGCTCGGGTGGAACCACCACATCGAGCACCACCACTTCTTCCACAACAACATCCACAACAACATCCACAGGCACCGGTACGGTGACCAACGGAAACGACGCGTCGGGCAGCGACGACAACACGTTTGACCACGAAAACAACCCCGGTGACCCATTCGAGATTCTTCAACAACATCTCGAAGAAGGTCCGCCTGAAGTGCGCGGTCGTCTGCATTCATGTCAGAAAATTCCCTATTCATCCCTCGGCGAATTTTTGAAATCGCGCGGCGTGAATATGGATGCCACGGCGCCCAACGGTCCCAAACCGGCAGGTCAGATTTATAAAGACGGCAAAGATGCCCTCGGCGTTGCCAACTACGACGCACGCGAAGCGGAAACGTATTTCCACACCACGGCGGGCGCCACCAAACTGTTTGACATCTTCGTTCAGGCGGCACCTGAAGTGATTGCCAACATCCAAAACATGCCCGCTTGTCAGGTCGGCGGCGTGGGTAAACCCATGTTTGACCCCATGACAAACGAGTGCATCTACGAGTCTCTCTCATGCATCATGGGTAGACCCGCAAAGCCTGAAGACATGAAGCTTTGCAACACCATGGTTCAGCACGCACAGCCGGGTAACGCCCAGGATTTGGATATCAAAAAACGTATCACTGTCGCGGCCTTTTTGAGCGCCGCCCACACCTGCGAGTAACGGGAGTAGAAACATGGCAAACCACCGCATGAAAGACCTGCGCGGCTCGGATCGCCGGAATTTCCTCCGCCTCATGGGGGTAGCCGGCGCCGCTTTCGCACTCGAACGTTCTAAACTGCTCAACTTCATCTCCGATGAAGGCGGCTCCGCCATGGCGGATGAAGCCGGTTGCGCTTCGGTCAACCGGTCCGTCCACATGGTTGCCGGCAACGGCAGTTTTGGCTGGTATCAGCTTCTCTGGCCGCACATTGCCATTGCCCAAGCTGACAATCCGACGTTCGCCTACCATGCCACCGCCGCCACAACGCTCTTTTACCAGGGCGACAAGATGATGGCATACGCACCTGAAGCGCCTTGGGTCGTGGGTGGAGTTCCCACGCGACCTGTAACGGCCTTCATGTCAGGTAAGAACGAAACGCACGAACTTACCCCCAAGAGCCAAAACGTTGCGGGCAATGCCAGCATGCTCGCCACTGTGGCCGCCATTCAACGCCAACAACCCGTGCTTCTACCCGTGATCGGCGTTGGACCTGTGGCGCTCGGCGTGGCGCCCGGCGCACCCGCGGTGGCTACGGTTCCCACCGGTGCTGCCATGGTCGATCTGTTCAACAGCTCGGCGTCCCAGGCAACTCTCGCCCTTCAAGAAAACAAAAACCTCTACGAAACCTATTACAAAGCCATTCTCGGTTTGCGTGAAGCCGCGGGTAGGCCCACCTGGGCACGTCAACTCGACGTTACCAAGAAGGCCGCCAACCTGCTCTCGCGCAACTTGGCTTCTCAACTCCAACCTACCCAAGCCGACTTAGATGCGTACGGTGTTGGAACCTTACCGGCTGCCATCAGCAACGGGGTTACCAAAGAGCAACTCACCAACATCGGTCGCTCGCTGATTACCGCGGCCCGCGCCTTCAAGCTCGGTCTCACCAACTGCGTCATGATCGCCACCACCGACGTGGGCACCGGCGACGACGTATTTACCGACCCGCACAAGGCCTTTAACAACATGGCCCAACTCCAAGCCACAGTGCAGGTGTTTGGTCAGATCTTTAACGCCTTCTACGCGGATTTGGCCCTTTCTCCAGATCCCACGTGCTCCGCTCAAACGCTTGATAAAAGTGTTGTCTTTACCGCCCACGGCGATACTCCAAAAACACCCCGTCAAACCGCGGCATGGCCCGACGGCACCGAGGGTGACTCCAACTGGATTTACGTCATGGGTGGTGGGTATATCAAAAACGGTTGGTACGGCGGCATTAACGCCGACGGATCCATTGTTGGGTTTGACCCTGAAACCGGCGCCGACGTGGCCGGTAAACAATCGATCCTTACCACGAGCCCCGCCTGCGCCGCCGTTGCGTGGGCCGTTGCCAAAGGCAACAAAGCCAAAGTGGAAGAGTTTTATAAACCTTCCATCGCCGGCATTACCAACAAGGTCTAACCCGCCTTCTCAACTCATCAAAGTAGAAAAGGCCCGATCTACCCGATCGGGCCTTTTTTTATGTTTTGCGCACTGTTCGCATTCAATCAACTTCTTGATCTACCGCGCCGCACTAACCTGATTTGCGTCTAACGCAGCGATAAACTCTTCGAAATCGGGGTAAGGCATTTTTACCCTTCGCCTTTAGACAGTCGAGGAGGCAACTTTCCACCAAGTTCACCCTTTCGGCCGGCGATAGCTCCTCATACCAAAAGCGAAAGTCCTCCTCCTCAGCTTCCGCTTTTGGGACTACGGAGATTGTCCACGTCCGTCCGTGCCGATCTTCGACTCTCTTCCGCGCGATCACGAATGTTATCTTCCCCTGCGCGGGGTTCCCCGTCAAGCTTCGAAAACAGCTTCTTTTGCCCGCGAATATCAGCCCTCGCCCGTTAAAAATCGAGCATCTTCACGCAGTGCGGCATCCATGTTATGGGCCGCGCCATGAGCACCGAGGCGACCGAGCCACAACGTTATGTGCACGCCGAGATCGAGGCGCGCTGGCAACGTTATTGGGACGAACATCAAACCTTCTCAACCCCTGCACGCAGCGGGTCACGGCCCAAAAAATACGTGCTCGACATGTTCCCCTACCCATCGGGCGCCGGCCTTCACGTGGGCCATCCAGAAGGGTACACCGCCACCGATATTCTCGCGCGCTTTTGGCGGATGAACGGCATTGACGTGCTTCACCCCATGGGGTGGGACGCATTTGGTCTACCCGCCGAGCAATACGCTATTGAAACGGGTACACATCCCGCCGTCACTACCCAAAAAAATGTGGAGACGTTTCGCCGCCAGCTCAAAAGCCTGGGTTTTTCGTACGACTGGACACGCGAGGTGGACACAACCGACCCCGCGTATGTTAGGTGGACCCAGTGGATCTTTTTGCAGCTTTTCCACAAAGGCCTCGCCTACCAAGACCGCGTGAGTGTCAATTGGTGCCCAGCCCTCGGCACCGTGCTCGCCAACGAAGAAGTGAAAGACGGCCTCTCTGAGCGCGGCAATCACCCGGTGGAGCGCGTGCCCCTGCGCCAATGGATGATGCGTATTACCGCCTACGCCGACCGACTGCTCGACGATCTGTCCATGGTTGACTGGCCCCACGGCACCCTGACAATGCAACGCGAATGGATTGGGAGGAGTGAAGGCGCTCGCATTGTGTTTGGCATTGCCGGCACCGAAAAATCGTTTGATGTGTTTACCACCCGGCCCGACACGCTCATCGGGTGCACCTATTGTGTACTCGCGCCTGAACATCCTCTGGTGGGTGAAATCACCACGGCCGAGCAAAAAGAAGCCGTTCAAACATACGCAAGCGCCGCATCGTCGCGAAGCGATCGCGATCGTTCGTCCGACGCAAAAAAGAAAACAGGCGTTTTCACAGGCGCGTACGCGATCCATCCCATCACGGGTAGTCAGGTTCCCATCTGGGTAGCCGATTACGTTCTCTACGGGTACGGAACAGGCGCAGTCATGGCTGTTCCCGGCCACGATGAACGCGACTTTGAGTTTGCCAAAACGTTTGACCTTCCCATTGTCGAGGTAGTGAGCCCCGACGGTGCGCTGCACGCTCCCATTGCAAAAGCCTTTATCGACGACGGCATTGCAGTAAACAGCGGCGAGTTTAACGGCCTTTCCACCGCCCAGTGCAAAAAGGCGATGATTGAAAAACTCGCCAGTCTCAATAAAGGCTCGGCACGCATTACATACAAACTGCGTGACTGGGTGTTTTCGCGCCAGCGTTATTGGGGTGAGCCCATCCCCGTATATTTCCCCGTGCAAATGGAAGACGCCAATGGCAACCCCAGGAGCGGCGACAAACATACCATTTTGTACGACCAACCCATTGCGGTAGATGAGTCAGAACTGCCGCTCCGCCTCCCTGACCTGACAGACTTTAAGCCGGGCCAAGATCCCGCCGGTCCGCTCGCCCGCGCCGTTGACTGGCGATATTTTCAAAAAGACGGCAAGTGGTACGCGCGTGAAACCAACACGATGCCCCAATGGGCAGGCTCGTGCTGGTATTACCTCCGCTTTACAGATCCCCAAAATTCAACCGTTGCGTGGTCTGAAAAAGCTCACAATGACTGGATGCCCGTGGACCTGTACGTCGGCGGCGCCGAACACGCCGTTTTGCATCTGCTCTACTCGCGGTTTTGGCACAAAGTTTTGTTTGACCTCGGCCACGTCAAACAACCCGAACCGTTTATGAAGCTCGTTCACCAGGGAATGATCTTGGGTGAAGACGGCGACAAAATGAGCAAGTCGCGAGGCAACGTGGTGAATCCCGACCACATTGTAAAAATGTTCGGCGCCGACGCACTGCGCATGTACGAGATGTTCATGGGCCCGCTTGAGGCCGTAAAACCCTGGCAAACCTCTCAAGTGTCGGGTGTTGTCCGGTTTCGCGACAGGCTGTATTCTGCCGTTTTGAAAAACGACTCAGCGGCCGTCATGGGTGAAGAAACCAAAAAACTTCTCCATCGCACCGTTAAAAAAGTCACCCACGACATTGAGTCCATGGCGTTTAACACCGCTATCAGCCAAATGATGGTGTACGTCAATCATCTGTACACACTCACCACCATCCCGCTTGAAGCGGTGTTGCCGTTAATTCTCATTGTCTCACCTTTTGCTCCCCATTTGGGTGAAGAGTTGTGGAATAAAACAGGCCACTCGCAATCGCTCGCTTACGAGCCTTGGCCCACGTGGGACGAAGCATTGTGCGTTGACGACGTTGTCGAAATGGCGGTTCAAGTCAATGGGAAGGTCCGCGGCAAAATTCAACTTGCCAAAGCCGCCACGGAAGAAGAAGCCCGCACCGCCGCTCTCGCGGTAGAATCGGTCGCCGCCTTTACCCAGGGCAAACAAGTAAAAAAGTTTGTCTACGTGCCGGGCAAAATTATCAATCTTGTGGTTGGGTAAAGCCACCCGAGTTTCCAAGTGTACACCCTACCTGTGGCCTGCTGCCGATGTGGGGCAACCGCGTCGGTCACGTTCCGAGAAACCGTAAACGGCGATCAGGTCGGGTGGTCCGCCTCCGAGTTTTGCAAAGCCTGCGGCGCCCGTGCCGGCGATTGTATTGCACGACCCCGACCACACGGGTCCGAGCTTGGCCCTTCATTCGTCGGAATGGTCGCTGTTCGGCCGGTTCGCAATCGACTACAAGAGCTTGCCGCCCTGATTGTCAAACGCGAAAGTGGGATCGATCGCGTGATCCGCGGCCCGCTCGACGTTGACATGCGAACCTGTCCAGAATGCAACTATCCCGTGGAGCGGTTTCGAAAAACCTGTTGGGTGTGCGGTTTTGAGGTGGGTAGACAGTTGGTAGAGTCCGGCAAAACGTAGCAGTAGACGGATATTAGACAGCTCTTTGGCCCAACGCCTGATAGTCAATTTTACCCGTGACTGTTCTGGGTAGATCGTCGAGTATAAATACCTTTTCAGGCACCATGTAAGGTGGCAATTTTTCGGCCAGAAACATGCGCAAAGCCCGCTCTGCAATGGGCTCGTTGCCGTTTTTCTTGGCGGCCACATAAGCATGCAGAACTTTGCCAAGGCGCGGATCTTCAATGGCAATGACAGCGGCTTGTTCGACGTTTGCGTGAGTACACAGGGCCGACTCCACTTCACCCGGTTCTACCCGGTAGCCGCGAATTTTTACCATGCGGTCAATACGCCCTCGAAAGCGGTAGAGCCCGTCGGCGCCGCGTTCTACCCGGTCGCGCGTGGGGTAAGGTCCACCGCCGACGGTTGTTGGACCGGAAACGTAGAGTTCACCGGCACCGGCATTTTCTACGAGTGATCCATCATCGGCCACAATTGAACAACTCGCGTATGGGCAGGCTTTCCCAATGGGGATTTCACCCACGCCGTTGAGTTCTTCGCGCGAAACGCGATGGTAGGTACACACGTTGGTTTCTGTGGGACCGTACAGGTTGTAGAGTACAGCGTTTGGAACGCGGGCGGCAAACGCGGCCAGCTCTTTGGGCGGAAACACTTCACCGGCGAAAAGGACAACTCGCACATTGGGTAGGGTTTCACCGGGAGGTAGAGCGGCCGTTAACTTGATAAAGAGGGAAGGCACACCGTAGATGACGGACGGGTTGAGTGCCAAAATGGCGTCGCGCGTTCCTCTACCCGATGCCAAGTCTTTTCGACCCAGGCACATGAGCCCCGCGCCCACCCGAAACGTGGCAATATGGTCAAACCACGCGAGGTCAAATACCAACTCGGCCACCCGCAAAACGCGGTCTTGGGAGGTAAGGTTGATTTCACTCACCAAAAATTCTGTGAAGGCGTCGAGGCCGGCCCAACTGATCGGCACCGGCTTGGGAACTCCCGTGGATCCCGACGTGTGTAGAATGCACGCTGTGGACAAGTCGCGAAGTGTGATCTCCCGCGTTGGAGAACTCGGCACCGTCGGTGAACTCAGTGTGCCTTGTTCATCAAGAACAATGCGAAGCAAACTCGCCCCTTCTTCAATGGAAGATTCAATAGAAGCGCCGATATTTTGGGCACCTTCGTCGTGAATAAGGGCGCGGCAACCCCGACTTCGAACCATTTCTGCAAGGCGCGCGGGAGGCGCGTGCGCGTCGAGAGGAACAGCGATGTTGCCGGCGGCGAGAATGCCACACAGACTAATGGCTTCATCAAAGCCGCGGCCCGATGAAAGCAGCGCTACCGCGGAGCCCGGCAACACCGATCCTTTGCGCAATGTGCGGGTGACAACCGCGGCGCGTTCTGCAAGTTCGGTGTACGACAGACTGGCCTTGTGGGAAATGAGAGCGGGTGATGCTCCATGCTCTGTGAGTGCGCCCAGTGTTAGTCGAAACATGATGTTTACCTCCTCCTCCTCCCGGCTTCTTGGCCCATGTTTCTGCGGCGTGTCCTATTTCGATCGATATCCGTGAACGAATTTTGCGATTTTATCTACGGTTGAAAGCTCGTCGATAACAAGCTCACTGTCGGGGATTTGAATGCCAAATTGTTCTTCAACAAAGACCATGACGCGAGTGAGACTCATTGAGTCGAACCCGGCGGCAAAAAGATCTTCATCGGTGGAAAGAGGCGTGTCTCGAAGCAACACTTCGTTTTGAATGTGCTCCTTGAGGGCCTTTGTAATTGTGGAAAGGTCGTGAGCCATACTGTCGCTCAGGTTGCCGCCTGCGGTGCGGCAATGCGAGTAAGGTAGTCAATCAAGTCGATCTTTGTAACAACACCGACAACGTTTTCACCGTCCATTACAACAGCCAGTTTGGCGTCGCCGAGCACACCTTTGAGAAGTTCCACTTTGGTGGCTTGGGTGACAGTGGCGTAATCGCTCTCCACAATGCGCTCAATGCTGGACTCTTGGGTAACCTCCGCCGAAAGCAGGCTGCGAAGCACGTCCACTTCGTGAACGAGGCCAAACAACTTGCCGTCTTTGACAACGGGCACCTGACTGATTCCGTGCGACTTGAGCGTGTCAATGACACTGCGGAGCGTGGCAGTTGGAGCAACCGTTACAACTCCTTGTTTGGGTTTGCCGGCGAGCAGATCGCGCACCGTTCCAAACCCTTTTTCTTCATCCAAGAAGCCGTTTTCACGCATCCAGTCATCATTGAAGATTTTGGAAATGTATTTGGAGGCGCCGTCGGGGAGGAGAACAAGGATGTTTTCTTTTTTGCCGCTCTGACGGGCATATTTAATGGCGCCCGCCACAGCCGCTCCACCTGAACCGCCCACGAACAGGCCCTCAAGCCGAACGAGATCGCGGGTCATTAAGAAACACTCGCGATCGTCAACGCGAATGATCTCATCGACAATTTTCAGGTTCATTGTCGAGGGGAAAAAGTCTTCACCGATGCCTTCAACCTTGTAGCTGAAGGGTTTGGTAATGCGGCCTGTTTTTATAAAGTCGTAGTAGAGCGAACCTACCGGATCTACCCCAACAAGTTTGACATCGGGCTTTTTGGATTTGAGAAACTTACCAATGCCGCTGATGGTGCCGCCGGTGCCCATGCCCGTCACGAATACATCTAGTTCGTGGCCACACTGATTCCAGATCTCGGGGCCGGTGGAAAGGAAGTGAGCATTGGGATTGGAGGGGTTGTGATACTGATTGGCGTAAAAACAATTGGGCGTTTCGGCCGCGATGCGTTTGGCCACTTGGTAATAGCTGCGGGGATCTTCAGGCTCAACCGCCGTTGGGCAGATCACCACTTTGGCACCGTAGGCGCGCAGGCTGGAGATCTTCTCTTGGCTCATTTTGTCGGGCATCACGAACACGCATTTGTATCCGCGCACCGCGGCCACCATTGCGAGCGCCGCGCCGGTGTTGCCGCTTGTGGCCTCGACAATCGTGCCACCCGGTTTGAGGCCCGCGGCTTCGGCGTCTTTGAGCATGTTGATGGCAACACGATCTTTATGGCTGCCACCGGGGTTTAGATATTCGAGCTTGACGTAGATCTCGCTCTCGATCCCCTCAGTCACGTGGTTGAGCTTCACGATCGGGGTGTTGCCGACCGCCTTCGTGATATCGCTCTGCGCTCCTCGCATCATGGGTGGGCTTCTTAATAAAACGGGGCCGCGACGGGTAGCGAAATGGCCTCGCACTGAAACGCCCTTCACCGCAAAGTCTTGCCCTCGGGAGCGTTCCGCGACAAAAGTGCGTTTCGGGTTTTTTAGCGTGCCCAAACCTGACGAGCTTCCGAAAGACGACGACACCCTCACTGCAACCGCTGCAATGCGCGCGGATCATGTGCGCACGAGCCGGCTGCGACTGCTGGTTGTGGGTGAAGGCGTTTACGCAACTTATCCCTTGCCCGAAGCCGGTGATTTGATCATCGGCCGTTCAAACAAGGCCGATATCTGCATCGACGATCCGGCGATTTCGCGGCGTCACGCGGTGCTTCACGTGCGCATGCCGCCCATTCCCGAAAGCCCACGCGACAGCGCGATTTTTGAGCCGCTCATTCAAATTGAAGATCTCGGAAGCTCAAACGGCGTGCGCGTGCGCGATCAAAAATTGGTGCCGCGCCAAACCATCGACGTGTTTGTGGGCGACACGATCGACCTCGGTTCAACGTCGCTCATTGTGCAGCGATCACCCGCAACAACAAGGCTTCGGCGATTGTGGTCACACGGCGCGTTTGAAGCGCGTCTCGAAGATGAGTGCGCGCGAGCGGAGCGATCGGGCCTTCCGTTTTCGGTGCTTCGCATTCACGTCGATGGTGTTTTGCCACCTGTCGCTGTGCAAGAAACACTCGGACAGGAGTTGCGATCGATCGACGTGATCGCCACGTACGGTCCCAACGAATACGAAGCATTGCTCATCGACGCGCCGCTTGAAAAAGCGGATGAAATGGCGAGCCGCGTGACAAGCGGGCTCACAAGACTCGGCGCTAGCGTGAACGTTGGGATCGCGAGTTATCCAAAAGACGGACGCGCGCCCGAAGAGTTGATCGCGAAGGCATGCGCAGCGGTGCGCGATCATGAACCGGAGAGCGCGGGCCCTCCCGTGGTGGTTCCCGACGGTGCAATGCAGAAGCTTTACAAACTCGTGAAGCGCATCGCAGCGAGCCCAATCAGCGTGCTTTTGTTGGGCGAAACCGGCGTTGGAAAAGAAGTGATGGCGGAGACAATTCACAGAGAATCTCCGCGCGCCGCAAAGCCGCTTTTGCGTTTGAACTGCGCGGCGCTGAGTGAACAACTTTTAGAAAGTGAACTGTTTGGTCACGAGCGCGGTGCGTTTACAGGCGCCGTCGCGGCAAAGCCCGGCCTGCTTGAAACAGCTCACGGCGGCACTGTGTTTCTCGATGAACTCGGTGAAATGCCGTTGTCGACGCAGGCAAAACTGCTGCGCGTTCTTGAAGACCGACAAGTGCAACGGGTGGGCAGTCTCAAGCCCAAACCGATCGATGTGCGGTTTGTGGCGGCCACCAATCGCGACCTTGAAAATGAAATCGCAGCGGGGCGTTTTCGCCAAGATCTGTATTTTTCGATTAAACGGAA
The DNA here is from genome assembly GCA_016712345.1 of Polyangiaceae bacterium. Lineage (GTDB taxonomy): Bacteria > Myxococcota_A > Polyangia > Polyangiales > Polyangiaceae > JADJRH01. The sequence goes on along the minus strand of JADJRH010000001.1, from coordinate 2,156,128 downwards.
TCGCTGTCACCATTCCGCCGCTTCGCGAACGAATGGATGAGATCGAGGGCCTCGCAAACGCATTCATTTTGCACGCGTGTCAAAAGTCGCAGCGCGACGACGTGCCGGTTTTGTCGCCGCAGGCGCTTGGTTTGCTCAAAGGGTACACATGGCCCGGCAACATTCGAGAGCTGCGCAACGTAATGGAGCGCGCGGTGTTGCTCTCAACCGAAGGGATCATTTTGCCGGAGCATTTGCCGACCGAAAAAATGGGAGCGACGGTGGCCGCACCGCCGGGCCCGTGGAGCGTGCGTCCTCCCGAACCGTTGCGTTTCTTTCCCCGGCCTGCGCCCATGGCGCCGCCGAGGCCGTCGCCGCTGCCTCCGGCCTCACAGAGCGCGTCGGCGTACGTGCCGCGCATTCCTTCGCCCATTCCGCCGCCCCGCCCGAGCAGCGGCATGAGCAGCATCCCTCCCCCCAATACGCTTCACGAAGAGGACGAAATCGGGAGGCCGACTGTGCGTCCTCCGCGCGGCCGTGACGAGGGCGAGCGCGAACGAATTTTGTGGGCGCTGGAGCGCTGCGCAGGAAACCAAACCAAGGCGGCGCGCCTACTCGGCATCTCGCGGCGCACGCTTGTGGCCCGCCTTGAAGAGTACAATCTGCCTCGCCCCCGCAAAAACGTCAGCGATTAGCCACAGTCCGTATTCAAACACCGGTACAATCGCAGTCACGAGCACGTCGAGCCGATCTCCTTTCTACATGGCCTTCAATCGCAGTTCTCCCACAGTAGAAACAGCCCGAGTGTGCACTCAGGTGTGATGACCTTACCGATGTCGAGCAGATCCCTGAGAACGGCGGCATCCAAGCGTCGACCGTCCCGCCAGAGCATGCCATAGGTAAGTTGCTCGCAGTCGATGAGAGCAACATCGTCCGCCACCTCAACGACCCGCCATCCCGCAAAGTAGTCGAGCGGCTCGCATTCTTCATACTCAACGAAAGCCTCATGACCGGATTTCGGATAGGGCAGTCGAAAGTAGGGGCTAATTGCTGTATGGAGATGCTGGAGCTGAGCGGGGCTGTACGCCTCGCCCCACGTCTGGCAGAGCGGAAATAGGTGGCGGTGTTCCCGCCTGAGGACGTCGAGTTGTGGGTCTTCCGCCATGCAATGAAATCCTGCAATCAGCTTCGTCGGGTCGCGAATAGCGTGCTCAGAATTCGCCGAAAGTCGAAGCAGAACGCCGAGCGCACTGGGATAGAACATGCACATGCCACCGGCCTGCTGATCAACCTGAACGAGCCACGAAGGGAAGCCTGCTGTGCTTGCAACAATGCGCGAAGCCACATTGTTGGAGTCATGCGTGTGTGGACTGAAGCCGATGAGAAGAGCCGGCATCAGGTCGCCGGTTCCAAGCGGTTCGACTACCGCCGGGCATTGTCTTGCCATCATACGCCCTCGTTCGTCCGCTGAACGCGTAATGGCCAGTTCCGCGTATCCCTTTCCATCCCACCGGCTCCGCTCATCGCCCGGATCGTCTCCTGTTCACTCGCGGCATGCAAGCTCGAAATTCGGCTGTTTTGGCCGCATGAAACGTAACGCGGCCGCCCTCGCGGGCGTTTCAACACAACGCGCATCCCGGCCCGGTTGACCCAATTGGGGGCGCGACTCCTTCCATTCCTGCGTTGCGCACCGCGCACCTGAATTTGCATTTGGGCCGCTTCGGCGCACCTGGGTTGAACTCAACCTCTTGGCGGCGGGGTTCGTCCTCACCGGTCGAAACTCAGGTGCCTGCGGGTGCCTTTTTTTGCCATGGCGATTTTTTCAGGGCGAAGTCGCTTTTTCAAATAACTCGGCCCCGATTTGAACAGATAAGTGTTGAAAGGAGGCATCTTGAGTTCATCTGAGTTGCCCGACTTTGGCGAAGATGTCGATCTGACCCTTCGTCATGTTTCGCGTCAGTTTCCCATGTCGTTTGCAAAGGCTCTATTGCCCGATAGGTGGAAGGTTACGGCTGCCACGTGGCTTGATACGCAGGTCACGTCGCGCGGAAAGGCTGTCGGAGAGGCGACCGCTCTGTTGCGAATCCTTGAACGGCGCGGCATTGCGGTCCCGGCCGAGGCGCGCGAAAAAATTCTCACCTGCACCACCACTGCCATGCTCGAAACATGGCTCGACCGGGCCCTCACAGCCGCCGGAATCGACGAAGTCCTGACTGATTCGTAGCAGCTTCTTACCCACCGCGATGGATTGGCATCCGCGTATTCCTCCCGAAGGCCGGCTGCGGTGGTAGACGCAATCGCGGCCACGGTTGCGCCGCGGCAAAGCGTTTGAGCAAAACCCGGTCGTCATTGTCCAGTCCACGGAACTCCGACACCGATCGGCACCCCTCCCTTCAGGTTCAAGGCGAGCCGCTGGTAGAATCGGTCTCCGCGTCGCCCTCGGCTTCGGAGTCATCGTCATCGTCCGCAGCGTTTGGATCTCCCCGGTAGAGTGCGTCGCGGGCTTCCAAGAGGGCCTCAATCGCTTCTGAAAGGGTGTCGCGCACAGGCATTTCCAAGTCATTGCGTTTGGCGACCGTTTCTGGAAAGGTGAGCCACTTGGGATTGACCGGTTGACCCACCTTTTCTGAGAGCCGTATCAATTCTACCAAAAGACGGAGTGCAAAGTCCTCGTGCCTGGGGTCATCGTACGCGAGCACGTCTTCCAGCACTTGAATGGCTTCTTGGTCCCTTCCTGTGGCTTCGAGCAGTTGAGCTAACCCGCCTGCAAAAAAAAGGCGGTGCCAAACATTAGCGAAGCCCACCTCTGCCCAACCCCGATAGGCTTGTTCGGCTTCGGCATACCGGCCTGTCTCAAACAAGATCTCTGCCCGATCGCGAGCAATGCTCCCCGAAAGCCAATGGTCATGATCGCGGTGTTTGTTGGCATCCCAAATGGAGTCTAAACACGCGAGGGCTTCGTCACATTTTTTCTGCCGTTTCAGATTGATAATCTCAAGCAACCTACTCTCGTACGCGTGTTGAACATCCCACTTATTGGAGCATGAATCACAAACCAAGCATGGTTCGCCCGAGAGGATGTACTCTTTCGTCGCTGGTCTTGTTTGACAATTGGCGCAGACGACCATCGTCACGACGGGCCCTCTTCGTCCGGCTGTTCTCTCGTTTCTTCGGGCTCAAGGTCTGGATGCTCTTGTAAGATTGGTCGAATCAGCTCTAAGTACAAATGTCCCATCGCTAGGCCAGTTCCCTTGCGATAGGCGATGAATTCTTCTTCGGAACATTCCTGCTGAATAAGAAGGAGCGTGGCATTCATCTTGTGTGACGCGTCGTACAACGCGGCGAGTGCTTTTTCTGCGACGTGGCGTTTCATTTCTCGAACCTTTCGTCATCCTTCCTAGCTTCGCTAGCAGCCGAAGGCCTCAACACATGCTCTGAGGCACCTCTGAAATTTCCAACCAAAATCGGGCGTCGGTAAGGTCTTATCAGAACACTTCTCTATACAGTCCGCTTTGACTTTTTTGCAGTCGATTTCGGCCGGACTGACTGTGGGCACACTGGTAGGAGCCACGGTAGCCATGGGCATTGCCGTGACCACCGGTTCTGCCGGCGCGTCGATCACCGTGGGCGGTTTGGGCTTGGCGCGCCCTTTATCCACAATCACGTGAACGTAGACCGTATAAAGCGCATACCCTACGCCGATCAGCACCATCACTTCCATGAGTTGAATGGCTTGCGCCTGACCCAGTAGAGCACGGGAATGGGGCGGTACCGGCGTACTGTCAAACCCCTTGTGTTGCCGCAGGGCCAGAGCTTCGAGCGGTGTACGCATGCCGCGAAGCGCGTCGGCCATGCACGATTCTACCTCGGGGATATTCAGCGTGGAGTTGATGAGCATCACCTCATCTACCCATGCTTCCCGATCGTCTTCGGCCACATGCAGAGTATAAGTCAGATCAAAGTTGACTTTGGTGAGCGGCGTGGGCCCTTTTTTTCCGCATTCGTGAAGCCGATTCACTACCCCATCGGGCAACTTACCATTGGTGGGCCAGGTGCTGCCCCCACAGCCACCCAAGGCGGCGAAAAAGCTGTACGCCACGAGAAGGGTAAACCAGGGCGCTAAAAGGCGCTTTGACCTGTTTTTCTTCCCTCTCGGGTTGTCCTGACAAGTCATTCTGAAAAAACCTCCACCTTGTTATTGTCCGCAATCAAAAAGTAAGGTGTGGCGCATGACGATTTTTCGGGGCCATGCCATTTGCGGGAGTGCGGAGGCGATCCACCCCGTGGCGACCGGCGATTTTTTTGTGGCCGCCTACGTGGCATGTTGGGCCCCGGTCGCTCCAATCGCGAACCTCGCTCACCTGAATTCATTTTGCGAATTCAGACAACCAGCCAGAATTGCGGGAATAGCCGAGCAAATCGAGCGACGCAAGAATTGGCAAGCCTGTTCAACACGGAATGGCCAGTTCCGCGTATCCCCTTCCATCCCGCCGGCTCCGCTCACCGCCTGCATCTTCTCTTGTTCACTCGCGGCATGCAAGCTCGAAATTCGCCTCTTTTGGCCGCGTGAAACGTAACGCGGCCGCCCTTGCGCTCGCGCTCCACACAACGCGCATCCCGGCCCGGTCGACCCGATGGACCGCACGACGCCTCACATATCAAGTACGTCGAGGGGGAGTTTCGATGGCAACAAGGAGCCCCGCCGCCACGAGGTGGGGTTCAACCCAGGCGCATCGAAGCGGCCCATATGCAAATTCGAGGGGCGCCCTGTCTGACGGGCGCGAAAAACGCCCACCGCCCAAACCGATCCGGCCCAAATGCAAATTCGAGGGGTGCCCTGTCGGACGGGCGCGAAAAACGCCCACCGCCCCAACCGATCCGGCCCAAATGCAATTCAGGGGCTCGGTAGGTAGGCGAATGGGGAGGTTAATGCTCGGGTGCGGTTTGGATTTGGGGGATCCTGCGTTTTCGGCGCGGGTGGCACGGCGCGTCAGGTCGTTGCGGAGCGATCGGGGGCTTCACGAGTCCGTGTTCGGGTCGTTGCGCGTGGGCCAAGGCCGGGTCGAGGGTATAGTCGACGGTATAGTCCTACCCACCTGAATTCATTTTTGTGAATTCAGACAACCTTGTTCTTGTTGGTCTACCAGTTGAGTCGCATGGGATGCTTGGAACATGCCATTCGCGTTGAGTGCAAGACAGGCGCGTCGTGCAATCTTTCGAGTGGAAGAGCCCGCCGACCGCCCAGTGGGAACCGGCCTGAATCGCAGGAACAACCGAGCAAATCGCGCGGCGCAAGAATTTCTGTACGCATGGCATTCGTAGGTTGCGCGCGCTTTGCGCTGTCTCAATAGTGAGAAATGACGGCGTTGTGATGGATCGCCCGTTGGATCGCGACGGTGCGATGTGGCCCGACCCTTGCGGAAGGGGCCGCCGTGCAGTCCCCTACGCGGACAGTGCCGGGTACTGGCCTGTCTCCAATAAGCTACGTGCTACTCATCACCTTGTCGGTCGGTCTGTTCCTTTTTTGGGGCGGCCCGCTGTGGTCGGCAGCGCGTGAAGCTTCCCACGTGGGGCGTTTCGCGTATTCCTACTTTCTGGTCATTCCCGCGGCCACAGCACTTTTAATGGTCGCGCGCCGTTGGTCATGGTCCCACCTGATTGGAGCCACGTGTTCGGCGTGGGGCATCAAGTTGGTCATCACCTCGGCGCTCTACTTTGCTCTCGCCCGCGGCACCGCGTTCACTCCCCACGCTATCACCACCACCCCTTCTAAATCGGCTGCGGCACTCGCTCCAGAGTACCATGCTGCCAACGGAACCTACCCGTCAGGTTCGGTAAAGGGTAAGTTGGTATTTGGTCAGGAGCCCGTTGTCGGCGCGGCGGTGTTGGTAGACAAGCCTCTCCCGGGTAAAGCGGTTGATGCCGAGGTGGCGGGCGTAACGGTAAAGATCTCCGCGGCCACTTACGATTCAGGTTTGTATACCGGTTTCGTCGGGGGCGACTTTACCATTGAGAGCAAAGACAGCGTATTGCACACCTTCCATCTCTACGACGGCGCGCGCGCAGTATCAAACGTGCCCGTTCCGGTAGATGGGAAACCTCACCATGTCACATCGCCCGAGGCTGGAATTTACGAAGCTCGGTGCGACACGCACGCCTCGGAGCGCGCGTACCTGGTGCTCGCCGATCATCCCTACCTGACTCGCACCGACGAGACGGGAGCATTTGCTTTGGATGGTATCGCGGCGGGCAAAATAACCCTGACAGTGGTTGCGCCGCGCTCGAAAAATCTCGAAAAAGGCCTTATTCGCAAGGCTTTGGCGCGGGTAGAAGCTTCGGACACAACATTGGTCCACATCGATCTCTCGACACCGGAGGCTGCCGAAGAGCGACTATGAGAATACTTGGGTATTGTGCGATCGCACCCTTCGCGCTCGCGATGACTTCGTGCACCCTTGATCGGGACAAATGGGATCCCGATCAATTGGCGCACGGCAAATACGTGGCAGTCGACGAAAGCCTCGCAAGAGGTCGAGCGTCGTACAATGACTATTGCGCCGGCTGCCACGGCGAAAAAGGCGACGGTGAAGGGCCTGCCGCCAAATTCCTAAAACCCAAACCGCGCGACTTCCGAAAGGGGAAGGTGAAGTTCGCCAGCGTCGCGGCGGGTGAAATGCCCACCGATGACGATCTGATTCGAACGATCCAACGAGGCCTGCACGGCACTTCCATGCCGTCTTGGCGTCTGCTCCCCAAAGACGAGATCCTCGACATCATTCAATACGTGAAAACGTTTACTCCCAATCGCAAAGCTCCCGGTGGGATGATTGCGATTCCAGCGGATCCGTGGCTCAAAGCACCTGAAAAGGGTGTTGCCGAGGGTGAAAAACTCTACCACGGACTCGCCAACTGCAACAGCTGCCATCCCGCCTATGTGGAAAAGCCGAAAATGGTTGAACACATGAAGGCGTTTGATATGCCGCTGTCAGGTTTCCGCGAGAAACCGTACGATTCAGAAACGAAAGACAGTGAGTGGGGAGAAGCCATTACACCGCCTGATTTTCTGAGTGACTACATCAAGAGCGGCACGGCAAAAGAAGACCTTGTGCGCGTGATCGCCACCGGCGTGGGTGGAACGGCCATGCCGTCATGGGGTGCCACTCTGACGCCCAAACAACTCTGGGGTTTGGCCTATTACGTGGAGCACCTCGCGAGTCTGCGAGGTACAAAGAAGGCTCAGGACATGCGCAAGGCGTTGCTCGAACAACCGCCTTATACACCTCCTCCGCCGCCTCCTCCTCCGCCGCCTCCCGAAACCACCGCCGACCCGAGCGCGTCGGCTTCGGCAAGCGCGGCGCCGTCGTCGAGTGCCAGTGCAGCTCCAACCACCTCCGCAACAGCGGCCCCGAAGTGAGAATTGACGATGCCTAACGAAGCCATTCCGCTCGTCGACCGCAAGGCGGTCAAATACCACATCATCGCGGGGTTCACGTTTTTCTACGTTTCGCTTTTTGCCGGGTTGCTCTACGCGCTGCAACTTAGCCGTTATTACCCCTTCCCTGGGGTAGAACTGCTGTCCCCCGGTAGAATCCGCATGCTGCACACCAACGGTGTTGCGTACGGGTTCTTGTTTAACCTGTTCATCGCGGCAATGCACTGGATCATCCCGCGTTTAACGGGTAAACCCATGCTCTCACGAGTCCTGAGCCACCTGATTTTCTGGGCATGGCAGGGTATTGTGGGCGCTACCGCCGTGGGCCTCATGACAGGTCACGCGCAGGCGATTGAATGGGGTGAAACCCCTGTATGGATTGACCCCGTTGTGGTTGTCGGCGCGGCGCTTTTGATCGTGAACAGCGCAACACCGATCCTCAAGGTCGCAAAGCGCAAGCTGTACGTTACCCTCTGGTATTTCTCGGCGATGATGGTGTGGCTGCCCCTCACGTATGTGATGGGTAACTTCGTGCCGCAATACTTCGTTCCGGGTGCCGGCGGTGCCGCGGTCACGGGCCTATACATTCACGACTTGGTAGGTCTGACAGTCACGCCGCTCGGCTGGGGCATGATGTATTACTTCGTTCCTGTCATCCTCAAGCGGCCGATCTGGAGCCACACGCTCTCGCTCGTCGGCTTCTGGGGTTTGGCGTTTTTCTACCCGCTGAATGGTGTACACCACTTCTTCTGGAGCCCCATTCCCATGTACGCGCAATACGGCGCGGTTATGTCCACCATCGCGGTTGAAATCGTGGTGTTCACTGTCATCGTGAACTTCTTCATGACCATCCGCGGTCAGACGGATCTCCTCCGTTCAAACATCCCGCTCCGGTGGTTTTACACCGGTATGATTTTCTACTTCACCACGTGCTTCCAATGCGCGTTCCACACCACCCTTACCCTTCAGAAGATCATCCACTTCTCAGACTGGGTACCGGGTCACGCGCATCTCGTTATGCTGGGGGTGTTCGGCTTCTGGCTCATTGGTATGACCGAGTACCTGTGGCCGAGGCTCGTGGGCAACGAGATGTACTCGCGCAAGCTTTCAGTGGCGGCCTATTGGCTCTCCACCGGCGGCCTCTTCGTGATGTTCCTCGACCTTCTCGTGGCCGGTGTTGCCCAGGGTTACCTGTGGATGAACCTTGCCCAATGGGAAAAGTCGATCGTTCTCAGCATGCCGTTCTGGCACATTCGTACCTTCGCAGGCACAGGCATCGTGATTGGCATCCTGCTCTTTGGATACAATCTGTGGATGACCGCCAAAAACCCCGGCACGCGCACGGCTGAATCAGGCCCGGCGTCCGGTCGCAAGGCAGCAGACGACAACGCGGAGGAGGCGCCTTCGGCCGCCTCTTCACAGGCGAGCTGAGAGGGAATAAGCCATGGAGAAACTACCCACAATCCTCCTTGCCGCAGGCGTTGGATGTTTTGCTCTCGCAGGCATCCTGAGCGGGTATCTACCCCTCGCACACCTCGGCAAAATCAAGGTCAAGACGGTTGAAGAACTGGTGACAGAACCGTCGTATGAATTTCAGGATCTCGCCAAGCGTTATCCTGAACAGTTTAAAAAATATTACGGCGACGCCAACGTAGAAAACTATCGCAAGGCGCTCAAATTGGGCCGTGATACATACATCGCAGAGGCGTGTTGGCACTGCCATTCGCAGTACGTGCGCCCTGTTTCAAACGAAGACCAGCGGTTTGGTAAGGTGTCCTACGCTGAGGAGTATCAGAACGAAATGTTTCTGCCGCACCTCTTCGGTACCAGGCGCGTTGGTCCCGACCTTATCCGCGAGTCTGGAAAACACGGCAATGACTGGCATGTAGCGCACTTCTACGATCCCACGATTGTGGTGCCTACCAGTGTCATGCCCAAGTACAGCTGGTTCTTTGACGGTGACCAACCCAATCAAAAAGGCCTTGCCATGATTGCTTATGTGCAATGGCTCGGAAGTTGGGCCACACCTGAAGCAATTGCTCGTGCCGAGGCGGAAGGAGGCCAAAAGTGAGCGCCGCAACAGACACCCTGGCAGAAACGCCGTTGTCCAAAAAACCCGGCGTTGAACTCGACGTAGAGCCGCAGGAGCGTCGTGGTAAGATTCTCCTGTGGGCATGTATGATCGGCGGCATTTTAGCTGCGGGCGTAGCGTTTGCTTACAAGTTGGCCGAGTTCATCTTCACACTCAACTCAAACGCGGTACAAGGCTTCGCCGATGTACCTGTCACTGTGTATTTTGCGGTGGCGTCGGGTTGGTTGGTGCTGCTTGGCTGGTGCTGGAAAACCGGCAAATTCAAGGATATTGAAGCCTCAAAGTGGGACATGTTGAGGCAGGAGACGGAATATGAGCGCCGCGGAGAGTAAGGCCGCTGACGGACCGAAGCCGCTCGTGGAGTCTGCCAAAGACGATCACGAAACGGTGATGGAGTACAACGAGGCCTCGCGTGTACCCTGGTGGGTTGTGGCGGTCTGGGCCGTGTGCATCACGGGCTTTATTGCCTACCTCGCCAAATACCTGTTCCCCGACTTGGCGCTTTGGGGCGCTCCGTAACCTGACGGTAGACCCGCAAAACGTCTCCACCGCAATAGTGACCTGAAAAGGGCAGTTAAACACGGAATCACGGAGGACACAGAGGAACACGGAGTCGATAGCAGCCCGAAATATAAAAAATCTCCGTGACCCTCCGTGTACTCCGTGCCTCCGTGTTGATTGCGACCCATCAGGTTTCTAGGCGTGTCAGATTCTTCGAGAACGTGTCAGGTTTCCAGGCGTGTCCATGAGTACACCTGTAGCAGCGATCCCGCCCATGACATCCCGTGCCACGGGCGGGTGTTCCCATTGTGGGCTCGCCGCCCGCGAAGGGGATTTGTATTGCTGTTACGGGTGTGAACTCGCAGCTCAAATTGCAAAAGAAGGCGCCGAGGAGCACGGTAAAACCAAAGCCGCGCTCCTCGTGTCGCTGCTTCTTTCCATGACAGTGATGATGTTGTCGCTCTTCCTGTTTTCGGAAGATGTGTACGACATTCAAGAGGGCGCCGCTCTGTCGTGGCTTGCCACGGCCTACCGCGTGGCGTCGGGTGTTTTGTCCACCCCTGTGATTTTGCTTCTGGGCGTTCCAGTGGCCAAGCGGGCTTTAATAAGCCTGCGCAAGGGCCGCTTGTCAATGGACTTGTTGGTGTTTCTCGGTGCTTTTGCCGCGTATGGAATTTCTGTGTACTCCATACTGGCAGGCAGGCGCGGAGTATACTTTGACTCGGCCACATCGGCGCTGCTCCTCTCTACCTTGGGTAGATATCTGGAGGCGCGCGGCCGAGCAAAAGCGTCGAGTTTGCTTGGACCTTCCCTCCGAAGGTCGAGTGAACCTGTATTGGTAAAGCGCGACGGCGAGTTTACTTCTATATCGCCTACCCAGGTAAACGTGGGCGATGTGCTCCGAATTGATACGGAAGAAGTATTGCCTGTCGACGCCCGGCTCATTGCCGGCCCTGTAGAAGTTAACCTGGGAGTCTTGACCGGTGAAAGTGTACCGGTTGTAAAACAATCCGGTGAAGAATTGCCGGCGGGCGCCGTGATCATTGCCGGCCCCATTGAGGTAGAAGCGGTTCGGCCGCTTTCAGACTCCACATTGGAGCGCCTCGGTGACCTCGCAAAGAAGCTCGCGAGTCGGCCCACCTCCCTTCAACGCTGGGCAGATCGGTTCGCCGCGGCTCTCACGCCGATTGTTGCGATCGCGGCGTTTGCCACACTGGGTGTACACGCGCATCGGGCCACGGCCGAAGAAGGGGTGATCGCCGCGTTGGCTGTGGTGCTTGCGGCTTGTCCCTGCACCTACGGAGTTGCAACACCGCTCGTGTTTTGGCTGGCGCTGAGAAAGGCGCTTTCGCACGGCGTACTCATTCGAAATGCCGCGGTGCTCGAAGAATTAAAAGATGTGCGCGCGGTGGCGTTTGATAAAACAGGCACTCTGACGGATCGCGCACTTTGTGTAGCGAACCTAAGAACGGCGCCCGAAGTCAGCGAAAACGACGTGTGGAGTTTGGTGGCCGCGCTCGAAGAAGGCACCAAACACCCCGTGGGTCGCGCGCTCGCCGAACATGCAAGTCGGCTTGGGGTTGAAAAAGTTGCTCTCACGTCGCGAAAGCCCATTGCTGGAAAAGGCATTTCGGCAACTCTGGCCAATGGTGAAACGGTGCTCCTCGGTTCGGCGGGTTGGCTTGCGGAACAGGGCATTGTGGAATCTGGGCAAGGTGCCAATCATGCGCGCGCGCGCGTGATTTTGGCGCGCGAAAAAGCCATCTTGGCCCATATTGATGTGGGTGAATCGCTTGTGCCAGAAGCGGCGGAAGCGCTTCTTGCGTTAAAGGCGCAGGGCATTACGGCCTTCATGCTCACGGGCGATGGATCATACGGCGCCGAACAAGCTGCGGAGCAACTGGGCATTGAGGCGTATTCAGGCCTCTCAGCCGAGGACAAGGTGCGCGCTTTGGAAGCGGCCGGCGGCGGCGTTGCAATGGTGGGAGATGGTCAAAACGATGCGCCCGCGTTGGCTGGAACAAGGCCGAGTTTTGCGGTTCACGGCGGTACAGACCTGGCGCGTGGCATGGCGCAGATATCGCTCTTAACTCCCGATCTCAAGCTCGTACCGTGGACCATTGCGCTGTCAAAAAGGGCCTTTTCAATTGCGCGGTCCAACCTGATATGGTCCACAGTTTATAATCTGCTCTTTTTAACACTGGCCACAACAGGCTTGTTGCGCCCTGTGTGGGCCGGCATCAGCATGGCCACTTCATCGCTGTTAATGCTCGCTTCGGCCTCGCGCGTGCGTTTGTTTGAATCGCCGGATGGTCAGGTTCCGCGTGATGTGGACGAAGACGAAGTGCCCGCCGACATTCGCGCGATGCAAAAAGAAGTGCGTGAACAGGCCGAGAAAAAGCGCATGTCCGCTTCCCTCGCCAACATGGAAACCCCTGTCAAACTGGTTCGGGAGGCCCCGTGAGTGTGATCACTATTGCCACGTCGGCACTCGCCGCGGGCCTTTTGGGCTCATTGCACTGCACAGGCATGTGCGGCCCACTTGTGGCTGCGGGATGTGCAAAAACCCGCGGTTTAGATGGGGCTACCGGCTATTTGGTGGGTAGACTCGCGTCGTACGCAACGCTCGGCGCAATTGTGGGCCACCTCGGCAAACATGCCTTTTGCATTCTACCCATGAGTACCGTGCAGGCAGTTGCCGTGGGGCTCACCGCATTACCCGCGGCGGCGCGCGGTTTCTCCATTCTGTTTTTGCAAAAGCCCGCGAGTGACCTCATTGCGCTCAAGAAAAAGCCCGCCGCAAACACCAAGTCTTCATCGCGTTGGATTGCCGCCTTCGCTCAGCTATTGCCTCGCCGCGGACTGGGCCTTGGGCTCGCAACTGGCATTTTGCCTTGTGGGTTATTGGTCACCGCATTTGCCATGGCCGCGGCCACAGCAAGTCCGCTGTACGGTGCCACGAGCATGGCGGCATTTGCTGTTGGATCCATTCCGGGCCTCATGATTCCGCTCCTTGGAAGAGGCCTTGCCGATCGATTCAAGTGGCGTATTTCGCCCAGGGTTGAAGGCGTTTTGTGGATCTTATTGGCAGTGTGGCTCGGAGTTCGGCTGGCCATGGGTGAGAGTTGCCATACCGGCCTGATGCAAACTCCTGGATAGCCGCCGTTGTTGGCTGCAATGGGTACACATCACCCAATGTTCCCCGCCTGAGCGACGACCGGACGCGTTTCGACCCCTGTGACTCACACCCGTGCCCCGCCGCCCCAGGTCGCTTCGCGCTTTTTTTGACTTGTCGCTCGGACCTGTGCTCTACCACCTGTGACTCCGCTCTACCGGAGATCCTGAAGGCTCGGACGGCTTATCCGGGCCTTCTTCTTTTCCCCGGCCGAGCCCTTATTGGGGCCGAGTCGCCCTGAAAAAAATCGCCATGGCAAAGAAAGGCCGGGTTGACGCGCTGTACACTTTCGAACCCGCCGCTCGATTCGCGCGCTTCGAAGCCCACTGAATGGTCGATTCAGGAAGGTGATGGGTAGATCGAAAATGGCGCTCGACCTGGTTGTCAGGTGCGTGATCGGGGCTGCGCGCCAAATGGACGCACTTCACCCAATTTGACCCCACCGCAGGCAACCGCGACTCCTTCCATTCCTGCGTTGCGCACTGCGCCCCTGAATTTGCATTTGGGCCGCTTCGGCGCGCCTGGGTTGAACCCCACCTCGTGGCGGCGGGGTTCGTCGTCACCGGTCGAAACTCAGGTTCCCAATTGGGTCGACCAGGCCGGGATGCGCGTTGTGTTGAAAACGCCCGCGAGGGCGGCCGCGTTACGTTTCACGCGGCCAAAAAGCCGAATTTCGAGCTTGCATGCCGCGAGTGAACAAGAGAACATGGGTGCGAGGAGCGGAGCTGGCGGGATGGAAAGGGATGCGCGGAACTGTCCATTATGCGTTAGACCGAGAGAGTGCCGAGTCACCAAGACCTCAACCAGAATGAAACCCACTTTATGCGCACACTAGTCGTTGGCGGCTCCTCCGGTTTGGGCCTCGCCATTGGTACACAACTTTCCGAATTGAACCACGAACTGATCATGATGGGGCGACGTCCTCTCGACCAGTTGCACTCTATACCACGAAATGCACAATATCGGTGTGCCGACGCGAGCGACCCACTGTCCATTACCTCGGCCTTCGATGAACTGGCACCCAACAACCTGTTCTTGGTAGCTGCCGCAGGACTCTACTTGCCTGCCGATCTTTCGGTTGCCTACGAGGACCTCCAGTCGCTATTTAATATCGACGCCGTTGCACCAATAGCCTGGCTCTTACAAGCCGCTCATAAGCTGCCACCAGGAGGCAGAATAGGCTGGATTTCCTCGCTTTCTTCGCGCCTTCCTGCTGGAAGGTGGGCCGTATACGCTGCGTGCAAGACGGCTGTCGAACACTTCATCTGGTCCACTGCGCCTCTGATGAAGGAACGCAAGTTAACCGTCACCATTTGTTACCCAGGTCAACTGCAGACCACCTTTCATGCAGCAGCGCGTGCGCCGCGTCCCACCCGAGCAGTCGACCCCAGGCTGGTAGCCCCAGAACTTGTCTCTGCCGTCTTGGCGGGCGCACCGCGCTACGTTGCGCCAATGGACCGGGATCTGCTGACACGCTTGGACGCAATGACAATGGCAACACTCGCAGCAACCGACCCTAGCGAGATCCTCAAATGACCATCGCGACTTTTGAAAAAGCCACTAAACTGCAGACAGTTGAAGACCTCTTGACTTGGGGCGGCGCTTGGGCCGCTCGTGCTATGGTCGATGTTGTCGCAGAGGGCCTCCTTGAGAACGCCCTGCCTAGAATCGAGTTTGTTGAACGAATATTGAACGCTTCCGAAGGGGCCGGTGCCCAAGCAGCACAGCGGCGGATTGAAGGGCTCATTGGGCGCCGTCTCACCAGTAACCCAAGCAAGACGTTCTCTTCGCCGCCCAAACCAGTTCTTGATCTATCGCTTCGGCACCGATGGTCTCGAACGCGCTGTGACTCTAATGAGTGGCTTGATAAGCTTTGCAGTCATCTCGACTGTAACACTTCAGGCCTGGCGAACACGCTAGATGTTCTCGATCGTCGAGACGCCGGCCTGCCGGAACACTTCTTCGATCAGCTTCGGGGCTGGAGTTGGCAAATTCTACCTAGACTCTTCGGTTCACCATTATTGCCTCCTGAGAAAGCATTCAAAGTCATCCAGACTGATTGGGCCAGCGCTTGCTGGCGCAGATGGTATCGATACGGCGACGAGGTTGCGCTGCTCATTTCCCTCGACGATCGGGAATGCAGCCGTTCCAGAAGCACCGTGTGGCGCTTGATCCATGATGCGACACACCTCTACCACATGGCTGCCTATCCAGGCTCTCAGCGACAGAACGATCCCATATGGCTGTGCCAAATGGAGTCACTCGCAATTCTGGCAGAATGCAAATACCTCGACTTACTTACCGAGGAGCGTGAACAGTTCTCGAGGCCTGAGCATACGGAACTCGACAAAGACGCGCTTGTCACGTGGCTACTTGTCGGACTCTTGGAACGTTCCCTTCGTATTGACTATGACGTTGCCGTGCATGCGGAGGGAGAGCAGCCCGATAGGTGGCGTGAAATCACACTACGCCGCACCGGCATTCCGAGACAAGTACTTGCCTTCACCGATGAATTCCATGGTCTTCCCGGCCTCCCCGCGGCATACCTCCTCGGGGCGAACGTTGCAGAAGCCTGTGCCGACACGGAGGGTATGTTCGCCGGTCGGTCCGTCGTGCTTCAGTTGTATGCGGACCATATCGAAACGCTGTCCCTGGATCCATCTACCGATGTGCCTAACTACTCTCCTACTCTTGCTCTTCCATTGAGTCGG
Organism: Polyangiaceae bacterium; assembly: GCA_016712345.1. Classification (GTDB taxonomy): domain Bacteria; phylum Myxococcota_A; class Polyangia; order Polyangiales; family Polyangiaceae; genus JADJRH01. Next base: position 2,140,238 of record JADJRH010000001.1, on the reverse strand, counting down.
GTAGGTACCGCCGCCGCGAAGACACAACTTACCTACGCGAGCCCCTTCGACCATTCTCATGCGACTTCGTCCGTCGCAACGGTATCCGTGACGTGTTCGCTGAAGTCTACACAGCGCGGTGTCCACATGAGCCGTTTCCAGGAGAGCATCAATGCATTGTCGCAACGCCAATGGCCTTCCATCTCCGAGGCGGCAACCTGGTTGGCCAATGCGATCCTTGAAGGCCAGGGTCAAGATCAGGCTGATGCGTCGATAGAGGTTGAGCACATCGTTTCTACCAACGCGAGTATCACCGGCAAGAGTTCAAGCCAGACCGTACGTCTTCGCGCAAAAACCAAGGTGTCGCGCACGGAAGCAAGTCGTTGCTCGGTCAGCCTGAGCATCGGGGTGATGACTGCCTGCCCGTGTACCCTTCAGTACAGCCGGCTCCTGGCCCAGCGTGAGCTTCTCCAGTCTGCATCGGTTCGAACTAGGTCGCCCTTTCGTATGACCGTCCCGACGTTCACACATTCGCAGCCAGGCGACCTTCTGGTCGAGGTCTCTTCCGTCCACGCCCCACCATCTTATCTTGAACTACTAAAGGCGATCCGCAGCGCCGCCCATGTCCGCGAGTCGGTTCTAAAGCGGCCTGACGAGCACGAGCTCGTTCAGAGGGCGCATCAGCGTCCGCAATTCTGTGAAGATGTGGTGCGTGCGGTCGCATTCGCAGCTGCATCACGCATTTCGGAGACCGACTCTGTTTACATACAAGTTCGGCTTGACGAGAGCATACATCCGCACTCCGTAACCGCGGAATTTGAAGGAATCGCTGGCGATCTGTGGAAGGCGTCGCGGTGAGCACATGGAACCGAACCGCGTAAGAGTAGGACCGGAGCTTTCGTCATTGCGCTGCTCGGACAAGTGGCGGGCGCTTTTTCATCAACTCTTAAACCACCTACCGGTCTGCAACGAAGACTTCAGCAACACTACTTCATTGTTGACCGCCCGTGGAGTCAGCGGCGTCGAAGAATTGCGCAACTTCGCGACCTTGATTCTCGACAGCGTTACTCGACAGGGGAAGGGGCTAATTGTTACTGACCTGGGGTGGCCCACGCATGATCCTGATGTTTGCGGGCAATTCCTTCTGTTTCTTACTTCTATGATAGCCGAACCCACCAGCCACGTCGGCAACTCCTATCGTCCGTTGTGGGATATTCGACCTCGGGATGTTATGTCATCACCGGACTATCTACCAACTTACTCCGAACACTCTCTTCCTGCTCCTCTGCACACGGACAACCAATTTGCCACGCAGCCTGAGGACCTCCTTCTTCTATATGTTGTGCGACCGGCAAACTGTGGAGGAGGTCGAAACAGATTGCTATCCATGCGCGCTCTCGAAGAAGAAATTAGGATTGATGAAAAGGCGCAGGCGATGCTTGACATACTCACCCACAGCTCGGTACCATTCCGTGTCCCCACCGTTTTTGCCTCTGCCAGTGGCAACCTTGGACCACATCAGGTCCAATGGGGTCACGTGATTTCGAGGTGCCCCCGAATCAGATATCGCCTGGACACAATAAGAGCCGGCCTGGCTCTGCATCCGGCGATGGGAAACGAACGATTGCTCGCCGCGTTATCGAACTTTGCTGACTGCGCGGAGCATTCAGCGAACATTTTCGAAGCCGCATTGCCACAAGATTCCTTATGCATTATAAACAACCATTGTGTCCTTCACGGGCGGACAGGTTTCACAGATCGCAGCCGACACTTGCTCAGAGCGCGCGCGCGACTACGCCGAGTCGTCACGCTACACCCCGAAGCGGCCGGTCTAACTCTGTGTTGCAGCTGACGGGCACCATCGCAGCGTGCGCAAGCGCACTTGCTCAGGTACCCGCAGCTGAACACAACGTTCGGCGGCGGGGATAGGGGCCCCACGCGAGCTCAGCGCCGCTCGCCCCGCTGCAGTACTGGTACCGATTTGAGGGAGCGCCGACGTCGCCGCGCTCGAAGGTCCGCTCTCCCCCGCTACGCGCCGCCCGCTCCACGCGATCATCGGCGCCGTCCTGCGCCCTGTGCCCAACGCGGCCGGTGGATCGTGCACCGGGGCCCCTCCGCGGTCACGGAGCCTCCGACCGCGAGGCTTCCCCACAGCAACCTTGGAGCAAGGTCCTCTTCAGGAAGAACTTGACGCGGGAGCGCCCGGCTGGCATGTGGCTCCTGTTCACGTCTACGCCGCCCTATGCGCCCTCTGTCTGCTGTCAAATTCATCTCCCCCGACGGAGAGGCCGTCTACGGCTTGGAGCCGGTGAAAACCGACGTCCACCGCGTCGACCGCATCGACGAGGTTTCCGCGCTGCAAGACGCGGCGGCGTTCAACTCTGTAGATTTCGTCTTCTTTCGGCGGTTCGCGGATCGCCGCTCATCCCAGGTCGCCGCCTACGTCATCGACAACACGAAGCGGCGGTTCACGCAAGCTCGCCTGGCAGACCTCCATAAGGAGCTTTGGCGTCACGGCGTCGCACCACTGATCTACATCGCTTGGCCGACGCGCGTGGATGTCCTCAGCTGCGCCCGAGGCCCTGATTTTTGGACCAACGACGTCCAGAAGTGCGAGTACAAGCCGGCGGAGACGATCCCCACGATGGTTCGGACGGCGGCGGCGATCAACACAGCTCTTTGTGAGCGGTTTGCTGCCTATCGCCTGGCCGATGGAACCTTCTGGGACGACCCGGCAAACGCCTCTCTGGCCAACCAAAGCGAAACCGCCCATGCTGCGTTAATCAGCGCCATCGTGGACGCGGACGCTAGCCTTGGGGGCAGCAGCCGGCCGGCGCTGCGACGGCTTCTCCTGCTTACTGTGCTCGTGAAATATCTCGAAGATCGCGGCGTGTTTCCACCCAACTGGTTTGGATCCTATGGCGCGCCGACTTTTTTCGACGTCCTTCGCTCCGCGGATCCGGAGCCCGTGTTCCGGATGCTGGAGGCGCTGGAGGCGAAATTCAACGGCGACGTGTTCGCGCTGCCCCAGGGGGCCCGGTCGCAACTTACGACGGAAACGTTGCGCGAGTTTGCCTTCCTCGTCGAAGCGCGGACGTTGAACAGTCAGCGCTTTCTTTGGGAGCAATACTCCTTCTCCCATCTCCCGGTGGAAGTCGTTAGTCACCTGTATCAACGCTTCGTAAAGGGAGGCCAGGGGGCGGTCTACACGCCGCCATTTTTGGCCGCTTTGCTGCTCGATCAGGCGATGCCATACAGTGAGATGACCGGACGTGAGCGAATCCTCGATCCCGCCTGCGGCTCTGGGGTGTTCCTGGTCGGCGCCTTTCGACGACTAGTTCAGCATTGGCGGAGCAGGAATGGCTGGGCAAAGCCGAGCGTCGGGCTATTGAAATCCATCGTGTCGGAAAGCATCTTCGGCGTCGATCTGGATTCGAGCGCCGTGGACCTCGCCGCGTTCAGTCTAGCTCTGGCGATCTGCGATTCGCTGAAGCCCGAGGTCATCTGGAGCGCTTTACAGTTCGATCGCCTTCGGGACAGGAACTTGATCGCGGGAGACTTCTTCGATCAACTGGTCGTTGTGAAGGGGCCGAAGCCAACAATCGTTCCGCACGGGCCACTTGGCGCCCCCTTCGACATCGTGCTGGGCAATCCGCCTTTCAGTGCGGCGCTGACCCCGCAGGCGCAACGGATCGATGGCGTCTTCCGTCGGGAGCGCGGTTCGCTGCCAGATAAGCAGTCGGCATACCTCTTTCTTGAGACGTCGTTGGTGCTGCTCGCGGAGGGCGGACGCTTGTGCTTGGTTCAACCTGCCGGTATTCTGTACAACAGCAAACCGGAGCGGTTTCGAGCAAGCATGTTGAAGCGCGTGCAACTCGAGGTGGCGCTCGATTTTGTGTCGATTCGTGGGATCTTTGCCCGTGCCGACACGAAAGTCGTAGCATTGCTTATTCGGCGCGCCGCCGCGGATCCAGGAGCATTGATCTCGCACCTGACGTTTCGCCGAACCTTCAGCGTCGAGCAGCGGATCTGCTTCGAACTCGATCATTACGACAATCACGACGTCACTCACGCGTCGGCGACGACCGACCCCCATATTTGGCGGATCAACCTCCTCGGTGGAGGACGGTTGGCGCGCGTTGCGGAGCGATTGCTCCAGCTACGCACCCTTGAGCAGTACGTTGCGTCCAAGAGCGATCATGGGTGGGACTACGGTGAGGGCTTCATCGTCGCCAATGAGGAGCCACGCGAGGAGGCGAAGTTCCTCACGGGGAAGACGCTGCTGCCTACCGATGCGTTCACGGCTGAAGGCATCGACGAGTCGAAACTGGCGACGGTGACCGACACGCATTTTCGGTCCGCGTACACTAAGACGAGATATTCCAGTCCACTCGTCTTAATCAAGGAGCACGCCACGCTGCCTATCGCCTTTTGGACCAAAGGCTTTCTCGCATATCGTGACAAGATTGTCGGAATCCACGCGCCCCCAACCCAGGCGGATGAGCTGAAGAAGCTGTATGAGTATCTTCGCGAGAACCACCGCACATGCCAATTCGCGTGCGTCCTCCGTGGGACCCAAGCCTTGGTGGGAAAGGCCACTGCTATCTTGAAGCAAGACATCGGTCTCCTTCCATATCCGGTGGATGTCGCCAGCGTGCGGCTGAGCTTCTGGGAGGACGTACTAAGAGATGATGTGCTGACCTACATGACCGACTTCATTCGACTCGGCCAAGAGTCCGTGTTGCTGAAAGAGGCCGCGAGCAGCGAACAGACATCTTCTTACGCCAAGATGTTCTGCCGATTGCTTGGTAGCGTTTACGATAACCTGCGCGAGCTGCCCGAATTTCGGCTTCCGGGTCTCATTTGCCAACCATTTTGTTTCGGCAACGCACCAGCATTGGATGCGTTTGGGAGCGATCTTCGTCACGCGCTTGAGAGCCTCGTTTACGGCGAACAGGGTGATGCGCTGCGCACCGTCCGGGTTGTTCGATTTTATGAGAGCAACACGATGGTTATCGTCAAGCCCGATCGACTGCGATATTGGATTTGCACGGCAGCGATTCGAGACGCTGACGACACGATGGCGGACCTGCTTGAGCAAGGGTACTGAGGTGACAAGGACTCGAAACGCCGTAGGTAACATTACCAAGGGAATCGCTCCTCGGGCTATGGTCCGGCGGACCATCACCTTCGTGTCGGGACAGTTGCCGCGCTGGCGTGACGATACCAGCAGGCCCCGTCGGGACGCGGAGCCCGAACTGAACGAGCAGCTTTGCAAATTTCTTGATGACCGAGCGCGCGACGAGTTCTCGTTGGTCCGCTTCAATCACGAGGAGCACCAGAAGGGGATGCATCGGGCGGATCTATCGGCTACGCCGTCGAATGCGCTGGTCGGTGTGGGGTATTCGTCTATCTACGAGCCGTTCATCGTGTTCGAGTGCAAGAGGTTGCCAGCGCCGTCGCGGGCGCGCGAGCGGGAATACGTGACGGGGGATGACGGCGACGGGGAGCGAGGTGGGGGCATCCAGCGATTCAAGTTGGGATTACACGGCCCAGAGCTCGAAATCTGCGCAGTGATTGGATATCTGCAGACCGGGAGCCCGACGGAATGGTTCGCCCGAGTCAACGACTGGATCGAGCAATTGATCGGGGCGATCTGTAAGGATGGGAGTTCGTGGGACGCCTCGGATAAGCTCGAGAAGCTTGACGTGAGTTGGCCCGTGGGGACTTCCGTCTGCAAATCAGCTCATGGGCGCACGGACTCCCGAACGGGCCGCGTTGAGCTGACTCATCTATGGGTTGAGATGCGAGGCCGTTAGGTGGGTAGCGGGCGCGGTGCGGGCGCGGATCGCATCGCTTTCCTGCGGTGGAGGCCGGGCGGCGGATAGGCGCTCCAAGTTCCGTCGACTATGCTCGGTGTCCGAGCGCCGCCGAACAAGCCGATGGATCCGACGGCCGCTGCGCGTCCGCGGCTCATCGGCAACCCGTTCGGCGGGCCACCCTGCAGAAGCCATCCGATGCGGGACATCACTTTTCGTGAGAGCAAGTAAGAGATGATGGACGCAGAATGGGCACCAGTTCCCTACCCCGGTTCCTTCCAACGAGGCATTGTCTTCCGGTCCTCGGACCCACTTGAGTGCGTGTGGCGCCAGATCGAGCGTACCGGTACCGTCGACAACTTGAAGCGAATGGCGTTGTCCAGAGGGCACAAAGCCACCGTCGTCCGCCCCGCGAGCTTGAAGCTCCGACAAGCCATTGAACTTCGACGTGCGGCCCGCGATGCCTCAGCCCTGACGAAGCCACTCCTACTATATTACGCCATGCTGAACTTGGCGCGGGGCATCATGCTCCCCGTTCGTGGCGATTTTGGTTCCCCTACTCATGGGCTCCGCTACCGCGCAGGATCTACCATCCTGGAGTGCAAGGCCGAGGTCGGCTCCGCAGGCACCTTTCACATTCGCACAATCTATCGGTACTCCGTCAGCAGCACTGGACAACAAGACCTTGTCATTGCGCGACCTATTCGCTGTTATTCCCGAGTCGCAGGCGGACTTCTATCTGCTCAACAGCGGTCAAAGCTCGGTCGTCCGTGTTCAAGTACAGGCGTACTTTGGCGGTGAGGCACCGACCACATTACGATTCCATGTCCCAGGCGAGACCGTGCAGACATTCGCAGCAAACTGGCAGCAATTGTTGCCGTGGATGGCGGACGTGTGCGAGCTGCACGGGCCTTTCACGCTGCGTCTGAAAGTTCAAGTGGACCATGAGGATCTCGTCGCTGAGTTCTGCCGACGCTACATGATCCATGAACTGCGCCTTCGTGACGACGCGTGGTGGTATGACCATCGCGAAGGCGGCGGCGTAACTTTGCTTCGCCGACTCCCAGCCTATCTAGGCGCGATGTTCATCTTGTCAAACATCAGCAGGTATGAGCCGGAGTTCCTAGATGATGCCACTTTTCAGCTGACCGACCTTGGCTACTTCATCCGCTCGTTCCTTGACAACGCCGAGCGCTTCTTTCCTCAGCTCATCCTTGAACTCCTTCAAGGCACGCCGGTCTATTTCGAGTAGTTTTGGAGCAACGCAACGAGCCCGGAGATTCGGCACGGCAAGACACAGAGTGGATCCTGGCACATTCTACGAGGTGGTAAAATCCTGGGACAGCAGCGCAAAGGAGATCATTGAGGAGGAGCGGTACTTCTTTGATGATGAGATCGGGGAGCTTGTTCGTGAGCAGTGGCGTTGCTACGACAACGCAAGGAATCCCCATTCCAACCGGGATGAGTTCACCTCCCAGACCATTGTACCTCTCTCCGAAGCCCCCGCTTCGGTGCAAGAGCGTGTGAGACAGCTCCGTCGCAAATAGATGGCATCGGAAGGAGCCACGAGATGGTGCTCGCCGCACGACAATACGGTACGAAGCCGCCGAACTCAGCATTGCATCCGATGGGCACCATCGCGGCGCACGGCGTCCTTCGTCCGCTCTGCTTGCGCCGCCTGCCCGCAGCTCATCACCACGTTGGGTGGACGACGAAAGGCACAAGACCACAGGCCCTTGAGAAGGAAGGCGAAGACACGCGATGAGCTTCAGCGGTCGATTAGGGACGGTCTGGACTTGCAGAGGTGGAGCGCCCGACCATCGGTTGCACCCGACGAGCGACGAGCAACTCCGGGGCGCCTGTCATCCCGGTCAGGGAACGATCCCGGTCAGAATCGCCGCCTGACCTCTCCGGAAGGTCTTGATCCCGACCTGCTCAGTGCATCCTTGCCCAATCGCAGGTCTCAAACCCGACCGAGACGCTCACCTTCCGGCGGCGTCAGGTGGGTACCGCGTTCGGCATGAAAGACCTGACTTGTCCGCAACCCAACGATCTCCTCGGCGGGATCGGGATCACCTGGCTGTCGGGTGGAAAGATGCCTCCGGGAAAGCCACCTGTCGTCTCGGTCAGGTGCCGACAGCGGCCCGGCAAGGCCACCTGTCGTCTCGGTCAGGCGCCCATTCTGTGGGGAAATTGAAGCTGACGTCTCTGCAAGGTGCAAAGTGCGCTGTGTTCGAGGCCAAAACTCAACGTTTTCGCAGAAATGCTACGTGGGCTGAGCGGGTGGGGTGGCTGGCGGGCTGGCCGGTGGCTCCGTCTTTTTGTAGGCCTTCTTGGCGACAGGGCGATCGGGAATGATGTCGTGAATGGCGGCTTCACTCATGCCATCGATTTTGAAGCCGCGCTTGAGGTTGGCGAGTTCAAACTGGGCAACGCGCCCAAGGGCGGTGCGTACGCGCTCCAACAGTGCCAGATTGGCAGCCGGTTCGGTGGCGGCGTCAATATCGGCTTGCAGGGCCTTTGCGGCGGTGCGTACGCGAGTGGCGTAGGCTTCTGACTGGGCCGCATTTAACTTGGGGTGCAACTTCCGGTCAAACAGCTTGGCTAAAAGCTCCATTCTGGCCGGCTGTCCCGCGGTATCCCCATCGGTATAATATCCCGCACCCCCCGGAAACATCAGTGCAAGATAGCGATCGGTCGCGGGCCGACCCGCATCGTTCCACACGTCATCGTAAATGCGGTTGATAGTCGCATCTGCCTGGTCGTTTTCAGCAATTAACGCAGCGGAAAGCGGCGCCAGAACCTCCTTGGCCGTTTTCAGTTCTGCATCAATGGCATCTACCATCGCAATCACGGGGCCCAACCCTTGTTCTGCCCGCTCTTTGATCTTTCCTCCCCTTGCAATCGAATGAGTTGAAGCCTCGCGGGCGTCTTTGAAAATCTCGTCAACGTCTGCGTTGGCCCGAATCACATCTCCCATTTTTGTTCATCCTTTCGCGGGTAGAGTAGGCAATCTGAACGTGCTGGGGAAGGAATTAAATTCAACCAACAATTGCACCCGCGTTCTTTTTTGGATACGCGGATAACACGGTGTTTTTGCTTGGGCGGAGTTGGGTGCGCGTTGCGGCGCTACTGAGCCTCACGGCCGCCTATTTTGTAATGTTCACCGCGAGTGCGCAGACCCCGCCAAGTACACCCAAACCTGCCCCAATATCGTCTCCGTCCTTTGTCGCTCAAGCCTCTCCATCTGAACGCGGCGCGCGCCTTGACTTTCAGCCTGGGTTGTGTGCGCGCGTGCTTGATGAACAATATTTTCGTCACGAGGTGGCGATCTTCACCTTGGGCGTTGATTTTTTCGGCGATTCAACCGCCGCCGATGTGGTGCGTGTCACGTTCGATCGCATTCCGGGAGGAGTGCGCGGAACCGTGGTGTACACCGACGCGAACGGCGTTTCCGGCGAGGCAGACGTGGCCACGCGCACCTCTTCGGATCTCAGCGCGGCGTGTGAACTCGTCGCCCGCACCGCGGCCCTGTATGCATCCATGCACCTGCCCTTGCCGCAACCCGAGGAGCCGGAGAAACTCACTGCGCCGAGCACTACAACCGAGCCCGCGGCGAAAACCGCATTTGTCGATCCGATCCCTCCGCCCGAACCACCGTTCACCCCTTCAACTCCGACCCGATGGCTTCCCATGGACGTAACGATTTCGTTGAGTACAGCGCTTTTGATGACGGCCGGGTTTTCGGCCGACGTGGGCCCCGCGCTCCAAATTGGGGCCGGCATTCGACGGGATTGGTTTTCGTTTGAGTTGGAGGTGCGGGGTGTCTTTCCGGCGCGCGCGGTGGCGAGCGAGCAACTCAATCCCGCGGTGCCGCTCAGCGCAGTGAGCTTTGATATCAGCCAATTTGGGGCGCAGAGCGTACCGTGCATCCACTTTGCCACGTACTTTGGCGCCTGCGGGGTGATCGGCGGCGGCACGTACATTTCGCAGACGTCGGACACCACGTTGTTGCCCCAGTGGCACATCGGCCCGCGGTTCCGTGCGGAAATTCCGTTTGCAGAACGGTTCGCGGTGTTTGGGTTTGCGGAAGCGCTGTTTTTTCCGCTCGGAGCAACTGTGACGTTCTCGGAATTTCCGGGGCAGCCCAACACGCCGGGCAACTTATGGAGAACGTCGGTTGTGTCCGGTTTTTTTGGTGTCGGTGCTTCGGTGGATTTTAAGTGAGGTGGAGAATCCGATGAAGGGCTTAGGTTGGATCCACACGAGGAACATAGCTGTTTTGGTCTGTGGCCTTCTGACCGCCTGCAACTACGACACCGGTGAATGTTACGTCCGGGGCGAATCCTGCATACGTGAAATAGACTGGGGGAAAACACTTTGCGCTGATTGTCGAGACGACTGCCAAGCCAAGCGCCCGTACAAGTACACCGAATGCCATCAATGTGGGTTTGAATGATCCTGACTCGACGCCCTGCTCTTCGTGACGCCACACATGTCGCGCTCGACTCAGCGACAACGGAGCGTCTTTTGCGGCTGGGAGCAACCCGTGTAGTGCGCGCCTCCGACCGTCTGCTTATTGGGCCGAGCCGCCGAGATCCATCCGAGCACGCCGGAACTAGAGCCGCATGGTGGAGGTCGTCCGAAACGTGGGACCGTCTCTACTCACCCGATGTCCGCTGGCAGCCTCCCGTACTGGTTTGGGCATCCAGAAGCGTTCACGACAGAATCAACCTCTGGAGAGTTCTCAGCTGGGTGCGACAGGTTGGACGGTCGAGTCGCGACGTTTTCATTATCGAATTGGATCCAATCGCTTCATCGAGTACGCCCGAGGAGCCCATTCCACCGTATGATTGCACCTTGTCGGTGGCGGATCATTCAGACGACGTACTTCTGAAGCAGTTTGAAACTGCGCAGCCGTGGCCAATTACGCGGTACAATAGCGCGATCGCCCTGTGGGAACGCTACGTGGATACCAATCCGCTGCGCTTCGCGCGTAGCTGCGTCCGGGGCCTCCGTGGGGTTCCCGAACTGGGTGCTTTGTGGGCGTTTCTGTCGAGCCTCTTTCCGAGAAAGGCGCCGGACGGGGCTTTGCGCCTTAGCCGCCTCGACCAGCTTCTATTGGGCCTTTTGTCTGCAGAATGGCAAACTCCAGTGGGGGTGTTCGCTCACAAATCCGAAGCCGGCGTTGCACTCCGGCAACTGCTCTCGTGCACAGGCGATCTGTTCCTCCCGCGCCGGTTGGATCAATGGGCCGCCCATGATTCGAGCGGCGCGGTGGAGCGCGTGGCCGGACCCAAGCCTCCCGACTATCCGCTGCTATCGTCCTCCTATCGAATCACGGCAAAAGGGGTGCATCTCCGTGACAGTGGCCTTGATAAACTCGCGGACGCGCCGGGTTTGCCTGTTGCCGGAGCCGAGGCATACGCCACTTCGGCCCCATGGATCGTGCGTGAAGATGGCCGGCTTACCCAGCTCGGTCGGGGTTGCGCGCAGAAGCTGTAATGCACCATCCGGGTAGCTGGATTTCTGCATGATGAAACATTCAGCGGCGGAGTTAATCGACGTTGTTCATCATTACTTTCCAGTCGGGTATTGGCCTGAAGATGTTCAAACAACCATTGAGTATCAACGCAGGTTAGATGCTCACAATCGGGCTAAATCTGACTATCCAGTTTGGCGGCTTGTCTTGCGTCGCTTGCGCGATTCCTTTCCGAATGTGGAAGTGCGCAACGAGTCGCTCCGGTTCGAAGCTTCGGAAGCGGTGCCAATCGACAGATGCTTTGCCGGAACGGTAGAACTACCTCCCAGATCCAACCGCGAACAGAACCACCGATTGGGCTTTCGGCTCAGTTTTGTTGTGCCGTATTACTTTCTGTACAGCACCCATCAGCTGACAGATGTGGAGGGCCTCGATTTTAGAATTGAGTTCAGTTTTACGGAGGATGAAATTCCGTTTGCGACCGCCATTGAACGGGAAATGGCCGAAGCGTTCCCACAGCACGAAAAAATGTCCACCGACGTGGGAAAGATCATTGTGCCGAACATCGCTACGTCGCTTCGACTACCCGATGAAGCTACCCTCTTCGACTGTCTGTTTTCCGACCACTGGTAAATGCGGCATATTTCGACTGTTGTGCGACTATTTTGAATTCCACCGCAAAACCGGACCAAGCCTAATCATCGCTGCAACGCCGCCCGGCAACACCAAGCTCCTGCCTCCCACCCAGTCCACATTGGCACTTACCGACACGCCAAGCGGCCCGAAAAAATAGAAATCCACTTGCGCCTGACCGCCTGGGCCTATTCCCACCACGCGTCCGCAATACCCCTGATTGCATGCCGGCGTAGAATAAGCTGACAAAGAAGGACCGATTTGAAAGTCGAGGTTTTGCACGGCATATCCAAACCGGATCGAAGTCTGATTGTATACACCTACCCCAAGCATGTTCACGGCGGGGAGTACATTAAGAAAGTCGCTAATCGCTAGCGTAAAATTGACTTCAAGTGGCCACAACACCGACAAATGCGGCGTGATCGCGATGCGCGGTTCAGCCCCTATCAACACGGCACTCATACTGACACCGCCGCTCACTTCTGCCGCGTGAGCGGTTGTCAAACAGAGAGTGCCAATGCACAAATTTATAACAAGGAGTTGCCCAAAAAGCAGGCGGGCGCACGGAAGATTCTGGGCCCATTGCATCGGCGCTGTGGTTAGTATACGCCATACAACGTGACTGCGTGGCGCGAAATTGTGTCGTTTCTCGGGTGCGGGTTTGGCCGTAGATTTTAAAAGTGAGACGAGGATCCGATGAAGGGCTTGAATCAACAGTGGTGCATGGCGCTCGCGCTTGTTGCTGGATGGGGTTTGTTTGCCGGGTGCGAACCGCCGAACGATGATGATCCTCGCTTGGGCGACGGCGGGGAAGGCGGCACAACCGAGCCCCCCAATGGCGGGAACGGCGGCGAGGGCGGCACAACGCCTGTGTGCACCGGGCTTTGCGTGAATGGGCCACCTTCGGGTTTTACGGGGCCGTTTCTGTATCAAATCACCGCACCAGAAAGCTTGCTTCCATGCCCCGATGTTGCGCCCGAAATTGGTTTTGAAGGTTTTGCCGATCTGCAAGTTGAACCCCACACCTGCCCTACCTGTTCGTGCGGCCCCGCGGGCTGTGTGCTCCCTGAAGCAATGTTCGCTTCAGCCGCCAAATGCGCCGGGGCTGAAGGCGCCGTTTCTACCGTGTTTGATGCTCCGCCCGGATGGGAAGGTACGTGCACCCAAGAGAACGCGATTGACGCGGGGCTTACCTGTGAAAGTAGCCCTTGCGTGCAGTCGGTGACCGTTGCGGCACCCACGGTAGAGTCTTGCAAACCGGCTGAAAACGGCGCGGCGATGTTGCCCAAACCGTCGTGGAAGGTTGCTGCGCGCGAGTGTCGAATCGCGCCGCTCGACGGCGATGGGTGCGCCCCGTGGGGTGAAGTTTGTGCCCCGGCTCCACCCAAGGGTTTTGATCTCTGCCTGTATCGTGAAGGGGATGATCCCGCGTTTGAGTGCCCTGAAGACTACTCACGCCGAGTGGTGGTGTTTGCGGGTGTAAAAGACGGCCGTGAGTGTTCGCCGTGCGCCTGTGGCGAACCGGAAGGGGCCGCCTGTGGCGCATTGGTCAAGGCATACAGCGATGGGGCTTGTGGCGTTCAGATTGGGGCTACCACGGTAGGGCTCAACCAACCCGGCTGTTTTGATGTTTTGTCAGGTTCTGCCGTGGGTAGTAAAGACGCCTTTCTAACAGTTGAAAAGCCCGGATCATGCGCGCATTCAGGCGGTGAGCCCACGGGCGAACTTGCCCCGAGTGCTCCGGTGACCTTGTGCTGTCAAACCGAAGACCTTCCCCGGTAAGCGACCATAAAACCGCCCGTCACCACGGGGTGGATCGCCCTCCCAAGTCCCGCAAATGGCATTGCCTCCGAAAAAAACGTGACTTGTCAAAAAAGCCCGCGCGGCAAGAAAAACAGATCCGCCTCGTGCGCTGGCCAGGCCCGGACGACGCAAGAACGTGAGGGACCAATGGCGCGTTGTGGTGAGAAACCGGGGCGGCGTCGCTGCGGCGTGCTCGGCCTTTTGTGCACCTCCGTGTTCCTCCTGGCACCGATCCCGGCGGAGGCGTTCGAGGTAGCGGGCGGGGTGAGCGTCGGCGGAATCCAGATCGGTGCGAAACCTCAGCTTGCGGTGACCCCCCAAGGGGCGATCGCGTGGGCGATCGGAGACGCGTTCTTGTTCGCGGTGCACGACCTACTCAGCATTCTACCCGTGACCCACGAGCGCGGTATCGGGGTCCACAACCAGACCTCTGTTGTGCTGGGATACTCGACCGAGAGCGCTCGTTTCAGCATGGGGCCCTCGCTCTCGGTCTATTCCATCATCGCGTGTAACAGCGCATCGCTTTGTGGGCGCGTCGTCGGGCTTTCCCCAGGCGGCCATGTGCACGCAAGTTGGTATTTGGCCGGGCCTTTCGGGATCTCGGTGAGCGGTAGTGTGAGTTGGGTCGGAGGTAGGAGTCTAGTCCTCCGCGACGGTGTGGCGGCGATGGTCGTTGCTGGACCGGTGCTCCGATGGGCGACGAGGTGAGGCGATGAGAACGATCGTGCGGATCGCAGGGATTGCACTGTGCGCGTTGACCGCGTGCAACTATACCGAAGGGGAATGCTGGATCGATGGTGATGGCGTCGGCACGGTGGGGGTGGGCGGCGGTCCCATTGTGCCGGGCGCGGGCGGCTTTGGGGAGGTGCCGCCGGAGCCGCAAGGCGCAGGGGACATTCCGCCACCCGACTGCAACATCGAGAAGGATAACCCGTGCAACGAAAAGTGCCTTTCGGACTACATTGCCGCGGCCGAACAATGCACGGAGATCAAAGACGCCGCGCAAAAAGCGGCGTGCGATGACAACGCGCATACGCGCTATGTGAGCTGCCGGGAAAATTGCCAGAAGGCCTTCAATGAATGCTATGACAAGTGCGATGCAATAGCCGAGAAAGAGCGGCAGAAATGCGAGAAGATGGCGCCCGGTCCAGGTCGTGCGAAATGCCAGCAAGCGGTTCAAGAGCAGTGGATCGCGTGCTACGCAGAGTGCAGAAAGAAGAAGTAGAGGCAGCGTATGGAACAGCTCGATATCATCTTCACACCCGCGAACGGCGCCCCTCCCAGGACGATTACGGTTCGGATCGGTACCCCGGTGAGAGGCGAGCGCTCCTGGACGGCGCGCGTCGAGGTCTTGGCGGGCGACGAATCGCATGCGTGGACCTGTCACGGAGAGGACTGGGCACAAGTCTTGGAGCTGTCCACCTGGAATATTCCCGTTTACCTCCATGGGATCGTTGACCGAGCCGGCGGCGGCACCCTCGAACCGCCGTTCTATGAGCGTGAGCCGCGTGGCGCGGCCCAAAACCCCTGAATTCGCGCCATCCTTGAAGGCCTGCGCGCGATCGAGCAGGCTCGGGCGCGGTCACGTCACAGAGCGATTCGCATGTTGGAACTAACCACGACGTTTACTCCCGCGGATGGCACGGAGCCGCGGATCATCACGCTTCGGATTGGCGATGTGCGGCCCGATACGGACGGCCGAACGTGGTCCGTCGCCGTGGAAATTCTAGGCTTCAAGCGGCGCAGCGACAAAGTGCGTTTGAAGCAGGTAGACTGGCCGCACGCTATACGGGACGCTGCAAACTTCGTGATCCAAAGGGTCACAGACGAGGTGGAGCTTGCCGGCGGCGGAACGCTTGACCCGCCCATTCACCCCCCAGTGATTGGGGAGGTTAGCCGGTAGCGCAAAGCCGTAAACCCGCCCGCCGAGGAGGTGAAAAGGCTCAACAGCGCGCCGGCGTACACACCGTGACAACCGCGGTCGCGTTTGACGCTGCAACCCGCGTGATCTACCTGAGAGCACCATGATTCAACGGACCGTTCCTCAGTTCGGAAACCTGATGTTTGACCGCGACGCCATCGTTCGCGCCTCAATGCGCGCCTACGTGGAAGCCCTATTTGGCAACATCCCGCTGAGACGCCTGTCGTTCCCGGCGTCCGCGGGCGGGGTCTGGACGGGTGATTTTCGGCGGGGCGCTGTTTGCAACTACGACGGATGCGGGGACAACGAGGTGATCGCCTGGACGGAGACGGGCGTTGTGGGCCTCGCGTTCGAACTGGGGTTTGGTCCGATGGAGCAATTGGGCCTTTTGCCGTCCGCCGTGACCAGGGGCCCCGACGATGTGCGGGGGGCTGTGCCGGGGCTTCCCCCCGAACTGGAGCCCGCCTTTGTGATGGCCAGCGGCATGCTCGCCGACGGGCCCGAATACCTGGAGAAAATGGCAAGCGCGGGGCTTTGGCTGTACGGCGAACAGGTGGGCGGCTCAATGTTTGACGACCCCACGGGGCCTGGAGTGCGTCAGCTTGCCGCTTGGGGGTTGCTCCGAGGCGGTCGCCTCTGGCCGCTGTCCGCCTTTTTTTGTGGCCCAAACGAGAGGGCTATCGTGGTGGAGCAGGCTCGTAAAGAAGCCCACATCCACGCAATCATCGACGCGGTGACCGATCGGGCGCTGCAAGGCCCCACCCAGTTCACTGCCGAGGAGATTGCGACCCTGATCCCGAAACCACCCAAACCTGCGGATCTGGCGTACGCCCAAGAAACGCTTGCGAAGGTGGGCATCACCTGGCCCAGCTCGCCTGAAATTCCGCCTGAAGCCCGGTGACGTGGGCCGCCGAGCCTGTACAGACAAAAGAAATGACGAAAAAAACGACCCCTGCACTCTCTGCTTTTCGATCCTCGGACAATAGAGAACGTGATGAGGCTCACTCACCCTCCACCCGTGCCGGACGACCCGCCGCCCATCTCAGGACCGCGAAGGCGGCCCACGACTGAAGACTTATACGCGGCTCATTGGGAGTTTGCGCGCGACCTTCTCCAAAGCTACGGCGTACGCGCGGGCGATCTGGACGACACCGCGCAAACGCTTTGGCAAACCATCCACGCCAAAATCGGTGACTTCGATCCGTCGGTAGGCTCAGAACGCGCGTGGATCACGGGATTTGTTCGGAGGACCGCAGCCAATGCCCGGCGGGGCTTCCGCCGAAGGCAGGAGATCCCAAGCGCCGACCCGGCCGCTCATCTTCACGCGCGCGGACTCAGCGCGGAGCAAGCGGCGAACTTAGCCCAAGCGTTACGGAAGGTCATTCGCGACGCGGAACAGCGAGAAGCGTTCGTACTGCACTTTCTGTATGGGTTGACCATTGCGGAAGTAGCCACGGAAACGGGTGTCCCTGAATCGACCATCCATTGGAGACTTCTCATGGCAAAGCGCGATCTCGAAACCGATGACAACCACGACCGGCCCAAGGTGGGCGCGTTTCTGGGCTTTGGTTCGATGGATGCGCTCGTGAAAGCATTGCAGCCAAAACCGCGGCCTTTCGAGGAAGGCGCCGCCGCGTGGGATCGCTTGTCTGAATCCATCAAAGAAGGTCCACAACCTGACGCGGCCTCCGAGAGCCCCGTGGCCTCGGCGCGTCCGGCACCACCCGCAGATCCGGTGCCGTCTCCGGCGGTCGTGACGATTGCAAAACCCAAGTTTGCGGCGCTCGTCGCCGGTATATTTTTGGCCGGTGTGGTGTCAGGGGTCTTGGGTTCGCTTGCTTGGCAAAATCACCGTGATCGTCGCGTAGAACCGGAGCGCAAGACAACGTCCTCCGAGGTAAGCGAGCCCACCAAATCCACATCTGTCGTGAACGCGCCGCCCCCACCACCTTTGCCGTCGGCGTCACCTCGACCCAGAGCCCCAACGGAGCCCAGTCGTTCGGCGCATCGGACAGCACCTATACAGTCTACCCCAGCGACATCAAATCACCTGATGTTCCGGCTGAAGACAGCCATGGCAACCGGCCAATTCGAGCAAGCACTATACCTTGCAGACGAGCATGCAAAACGCTTCGCTGACCAAGATGCGGCCAAGCGGGACGCGTTCCGTATTCAGGCATTGCGCGCACTCGGCAGGTTCAGCCAAGCGGAAAGCGGCGACCAAGGCGCTCCTACGCACAATCCCCAAGAACGGGCGCGGGCAGAAAAAAATCGTCCTTAGCAGCTCTCTCCTTTTCGATCCTCGGACAAATAGGAAGAAGAGGGCATCACAAGTGCCCACCAACTCCTTGTTTCCTCGCCGATTGCAGCGAGGTAAGACCCGGCCGCCTGAGTTATCCCCCCGGCTCAGCATCGGTAGGGTCTTACCTCGCTGGAATCGGTGAGGTTCATCGCGCAGGAAGGCTCACCGGTGAAACGGTGGAAGGTGCGGCCACGCGACCCGGCAGCGACCCCCCCGGACAGGCCGCGCAAGGCTGCACCTTCCCACCGTTGGGGGCACGGACTCTACCCATGGCAACGATCGGTACAATCGTCACGTTTCTGCTAGGCGCATGCGTCGGCCTATTGGTAGGGCTTTTCCTTCAGGGCGGGCAACGCATCGAACTTGCGAAACAAGCTCTATTGCAAGAAAAAATGCTTGCCAAGCAAGCGCGCGAACAGGCCCAAATGTTAGCCGAGCAAGCCGCGAATTTGGCGGCCGAGCAACACGCCGAAACGCGCGCACAGCGGGCAACGCTATTTGCCGCGCTGCATGGTCAGATCACCCTGACAGGTGCGGCGCTCGCGGCTCAAATTCAGGAAACGGCCGCCGAGCACCGAAACGATCTCCGCTTGGCGCAGCGTCTACCCCCATTGACTCGACCCGGTGAACATGCCCGCCACGTGTCATCCGGTTCAACGGATCTCCCCTCCGTTCTCAACCCTCACGGTTCAGGTTCTACCCTTCTTCGAGTCGGGGATGACGAGGCTACACCGCCAAGCGGTTGGAGCCCCGAAATGATTCGAGCCAAACACCAACAGGCGGAGCAAACCCAACCATGAAGCGCGTCCACCGCCCACCGACGCTCATGCGCTTTGTGGAAGCGTTGCGCCAGGTGCTAGAAAATGGCGCCCATCGTGCTCAACCGTCAAAGCTTGGCCCTTACCGTTCTGGACCTGAACGACGAAACGGGTTTTCAACTCGCCCTACAAATTCATCGCCGTACAAAAAGGCCCCAACCCCGCCGAGGTTCGCGCGCGTGCCAACCTGAACGGCGCAGAAGGCCCGCTTATCGCGGCAGCCTCACCCTTTCGCTCTCTTTTCGAGCCCAATGACCCGCTATCTACCCACCTTGAACATCTCGCATCCCAGGGTGAAACGCCGGTTGTGATTGTTCGGTGCGGACTGGCCGACCGGTTTGCGTACACAAGTCAACCTTTCCAGCGACCTTTTCAACGTTCGACCCTGGTTTCAACCCATCACCGGTAAGGCATAGACGCAGCAGTCAGATGATCACACTTACCTTTGGACATGGATGGTTGAGATGAGCAATGACCTTCTCTCGATTCTTGTCGTTGCTGTGTACGTGGTCGTGCTCGCCGGCCTAATCGCTTTGTATGTCAAGTTGGGCGCCGCGTTTGACGCCATTAAAGACCAACTCGACAAGGCCAACCATGACCTGAACGCTCAACTCGACGCGATCAACGACAAACAGGCGAGCGTTCAGGGCGCCCTTGAGGCGATGCGTACACAAAGCGCCAAGCAAAAAGAAACACTTGAGCGAATGCGTACGCAATCCACCGAGCAACAGGAGACGCTCGAACGGTTGACGATTCAGCTTGAAGGCCCGCAAAGCATGAGGCGCCCATCATGAACAGGGCGCAATCGTCACGGGCGATCTACCCACCAAGCCGCCCCACACGCCGCGCATTTCTGGGCAGTTTGGCAACCTTGGTAGGTGCTGCCCTCGTTTCTGACCTTCCCGAGGAAGGCGAGCCTCCTCCAAAATCCGGCAGCAGGCCTCTGACTAGCGCGGGCGCCCCCGCGGCGAGCGAAGCGAGCCGCTTGGGGGCGGAGCACCGCAGGTGCGCCAGCACCGAGGAGCGCGCAGGGGGCATCTCTAAGGGAGCGCGATTGTACCGACGTTTGAATGCGGACTGTGGCTAATCGCTGACGTTTTTGCGGGGCCGAAGCAGATTGCACTCTTCAAAGGCGGGCCACAAGCGTGCGCCTTGAGATGCCGAGTAGGCGCGCCGCCTTTTGTCGGGCTGCAATGGGTGGTGGTGTCCGGTGGAGCAGTCCGCGGTGAATACAGATCGCCCGCCAACCATTTCCGGTGGCCGCGGTGAACTTGATAACATCCAACTCATGGGCGATGCAGACGCGTCGGGAGCGAGGCTTGTCGGCTCCACGTTCGCGGGAAGATACCGCATCGTTCAGCTTCTCCGCGGCGGTGGGCTCACCAATGTGTACCTCGCCGAACCACTCAGTTTGCGCCCCGATCCCATCAGCGATCGGCCCAACCCCACCCATGTGTTGAGCGGCCCCATCACACCGCGCACCGCGATCTCTCGCACCGGTCGCACAACGCGGTTGGCGCTCAAAGTGCTGCGCGATCGTTTTCGCGAAGATCGAGGCGTTGTTCGACGCTTTGAACGAGGCGTGGCCGCCGCTGCCGACGTGGTTCACCCCAATGTTGTGCGCACCGGACCGCTCGAACATCTGCCCGATGGAACACCGTTTTGCACCATGGAGTTGCTCATCGGGCTCGACCTGGCCGACACGCTCGCTCAAAGTCGTCCGCTCGCACAAACAAGGGCGGTTCGCATCGCCGAACAGGCCGCGCTCGGCCTTTCGGCGGCTCATGGCGCGGGCGTCATTCACCTCGACGTGAAGCCCGAAAACATCTTTTTGGTTCACCAAGACGACGGCACCGAACTCATTAAAATGCTCGATTTTGGGCTTGCGTGCATTCAGGGCGACGCGACCGGGGCCCGCAACGGAACTCCTGAATACATGGCTCCCGAACAGCGCCGGGCCGCCCCCGCGGCGCCGACGATGGACGTGTTTGCGCTCGGCGTTGTGCTTCACGAAATGCTCTCCGGTCATTCGCCGACAGCGCCGCGATGGCTGGCGGCCGATATTCCTTTTGCGCTTTCAAAGATCATTCACCGAGCCACGGCGCCCGATCCGGCAGAACGTTTCCCGTCGATCGAGGATTTTCGGCGGGCGCTCATCGAAAGCGGTGTTTAAGTCGGCAAGCTTTCCCGATCGCGCGAACGCTGGTAGGGTACGCATGACCAGGATCGGACAGTCCCTACCCGGTCATGCTCTTCGATCTTTTGATTGGTGTTTTTTGGAAAGCTCTATGGGTCGGCCGACCCCTGTTCCCGAAAGTGACGTGTCTCCGGTGCTGCGTGAACCCGCACCGGCGGATGTGGTTCCCGCGCCGGTTCGATATGAAGTGACGCTGGACGAGTCGGTGATTGACCCCGACGTTCAAAAAGTGTTGCGACGCCTCGTGCGGCGCGGATACGAGGCGTACGCCGTGGGCGGGTGCGTGCGCGACTTGCTGCTCGGCCGCCACCCCAAAGACTTTGATGTTGCGACAAGCGCGCGCCCTGAAGAAGTGCGTGAACTCTTCCGCAACTCGCGCATTATCGGCAGGCGATTTCGCCTCGTTCACGTGCTGTTTCAAGGCGGCAAAGTGATCGAGGTTGCCACGTTTCGCAAAAATCCAAACCCCGACACCGAGGGTGAAGAAAATAGCGAACTGCTTATTCGAAGCGACAACGTGTTTGGTGAAGCGCACGAAGATGCCATGCGCCGCGACTTCACCATGAACGCGCTTTTTTACGATCTCGAAGCGCGTGAAATTCTCGACTGGGTGGGCGGAATGGATGATTTGCGCCGCAGCGTGGTGCACACCATCGGCGATCCTGAAACGCGATTCCGCGAAGATCCCGTGCGCATTTTGCGAGCGCTCAAGTTTGCAGGCCGCCTTGGATTTGGCATGACGCCCGATGTGTACGACGCGATCGTGGCGTGTCGCGAGGCGCTTCAACTTGCGGCGCGGCCCCGCGTGGCCGAAGAAATTTTGAGATTGCTCCGCGGCGGGGCCGCGCGCCGAACCATTTATTTGGCGTGGGAAACCGGCGTTCTCGACGTGCTTTTGCCCGAGCTTTCGGCGCTTCTTTACGACGACGACGCGCCCGACGGGCCGGGTCGACGCTTGTGGCGAACGCTTGCGTACATTGATGAGCGCACCGCCGAAGAAGGCCCGCTCGATGACACGGTGCTCTGGACATTGCTGCTCCTTGAACCGCTGAAAGAGGCCTGTGAGGGCGCACGAGATCGCGCCGCCATGGTGGCCGACTTTCTAGAACCGCTTGTCGACAGGCTTGCGGTTTCCAGGCGCTATGCGGACGGAATTAGAAGGATCATGAGCATTTTGCCGCGTGTTGCTCAGGGACGCGCCGGCCGTTTTGCTCGCACCGATCTCTTTTTTCCGGCGCTCACCGTTGCTGCGGCGTCGCTTGTTGCAGAAGGCAAAAGCACCGAGCCTATTGAACGCCTGCGCCAAGCCGTGATCGCCCAAGATCCTCGATCGTTTGGGCAATATCGAAGCAAGCCATATCCGTCGCGCGGCTCGCGCGTCTGAAAACCGTTAACGAAACTAACCGTATTCAACGCGAGTTTCTGCGCCACACGGTGGTGTGTGACGCTTCTGGGCGAACGGTGGGTCTTTGGGTAGCATGCCGGCATGCGCTTGTGCGTTGTCGCGACGCTTTTGGGTCTTTTGCTTTGTGGATGCGGCGTTTCGTCGGCCCAACCGCAACCGCCTGCCGCATCGGTGACGGTTTCGGCCGAGCCGCAATCAACGGCGTCACCGGCCGACACGGCTCCAAGCGCAGCGCCGACATCGGCCCCGGCCGAACCGCCGAAGGCCGAGATCACGAACGAACCGCCGCCGGGTGGAACCGTTGTCGCGAATGCGGCGCCGGTACCTTCAGGCAGCGACCGCATGCAGCCGATGTTTGATTTGATCAAACAGAACCGCGACGGCTTTAGAAAGTGCTTTGATCTGTGGGGAAAAAAGAATCCGGGCCAAGCCGGCAACGTTGCGTTTCAGTTTTTCTTAAAGGCCGACGGCTCGCTTGAAAAAGCGCAGATGAAACGCGACGAAGGCGATGTACACGCGGCCGAAGTTGAAAACTGCATGATCAACTTTGCAAAAGCGCTTGTGTACCCAAAAAGCGCTGTGGGCAAAGACACTGTGTACACACACCGCTTTGAATTTAAGGCCTCGAAGTAACAATGGCCGACGCTCCGGTGCGCCGAGACACGTCTGAACCGGCGGCGCGTGCCGCCGTTCGCAATGCGTACGCAGAACTCCTGCGCGACACGCGCGGGATGCGGCGTGAACAGCAACAGGCGCGCGACGCGTGGTTTGCAAAACTCGCCGCCGACAAAAAAGAAGAAAGCCTGTTTGAGCTTGAAATCCTGCTCAAAGGGCTCGCGTGTTTCGCCAATCCGCGCAATCACCCCGGAGCCGGTCGCCGCCAAACAATCGTCAGCCTCGATTTTCGCGAGCACACAGGACACGTGCGCGAGGGCATGACGCGCGTCACGCAGCTCTCGCGATCCATGTTGGGAGATCGCGATCGAGCCTTCGTTTTCCAGCGTTACCTCGAAACGGTGTTGCCTGAAGACACCGCGCGCACACGCCTGCTCCGAGCGTCCATGGCGCAGGAAACACCCGATGGAAGCCTGTTTATGCTGCGGCACGGCTTCACCAACTTAATTGAGGTGACAACAGGCCTGCTTCGCCTGACGCGCGTTCCGTTTCGCCTTTTCTACGCCACGCTCGCCACCACCATGCGCGAGATCACGCAGAGCGCCTTTTTCAATCCGCTCGCCGCGCTTGAGTTTCGCCCGGAGTTTGACCGTATTCCTTCGCCGCAGGTGCTTGAACTCATCCAGAGCATTCCGGGTGAACAGGCGCATCGCCTTGTGGCGCTCACGTTTCTCTCCCTATTTCGAATTTTGCGGTACCTGCGATTGATCGATGCAATTGCGCTCGATCATCACGATCGGCGCGTTGCCGGTCGCGGCTATCTGGTGCTCAGCGTGCTTCGAAGTGACGCGCGCGCGCTCTCCAATTATCTCCGTCGACGCGCGGGATCACTTCTCGCCGAAAGCTTTGAAAAAGAGCTGTTTCGCGTACCCGCGCCCGAGATCGTGGGGCGCTACGATCATCTGCGCGCCGAGGGAAACAGGCTTTTTGGAATTAAAGGTGCCCTCACAGGGCTCGCCGCCAATCTGCGTTTGGAAATGCGCCGCACGTTTGAACACGATCTGCCGCCTCCCGACGTGAGTACACCTGAAGTCGAGTTACGCCTCAAAATGCGCCAGGCAACGGCCGCGCTTCGGCCCACAATCCAAGCTGCGATCTTGTTCTTGGGCAAATCGCTCGGTGTTGAACTTGAAGAAGGCCGCGTATTCGACGACAAAGCCGCGCGACGCGCCACGAGTGAACGACTGCGCCGCGACGTGTGGATGTTTGCGCAGATCGCCCGCGCATTTGCGAGCAAAGCCCGCCACACAGATGTCACCGTCGACAAGTGGACCACCGTCGCGAGCTTTGCCTACGTGCGAGAGTTTCTCGCGTACTTTCGGGCGATGGGTTACCCGCTGCTCCGCGTCGGCGATTACCCGCGGGTTGACGCGTTTATGTCGGCCATGTCATCGCTCGAAGATCGCGACACGCTCGATCCGCAAAAGCTTGCGATCGCGGTCAACGAGTGTGAACAGTTTTTCGTGTTCTTAACCGACCTGTTTGATCAGATCTCAAAGCGCGCCGAGCTTGAAAACGTGCCGTTTGACCGCAAAGCCGCGGCCCGCGCGCTGCGCATGTACCTGGGCGATCGAAGCTGACCTGACACGCCACGCTTTTCGCTTTTCCTCGCGGCGACGGGTACACAACGCCGCGTTGCGGTTTACTTGCAGGAAGACGGCATGTTCGCGCCGCGGAGGAGGCCGCGAAGTTGGACGAGAGCGGCTCGGCCCTGCGGATTGTTCACGAGGCCCTGACACACCGCCGCAGCCTGCAAATACGCGGCTTTTTGATCGAGCGGCGCGGTGTTTGCGTTTTGAGCAAGCGCCGCACAACAAGCGCGAACGCCGGTGGGGTCGGCACCCGTTCCTTTGGGCGCATCGGTCGCGGCATCACCCGCATCGGCGTCGGCGGTGCCGGCGTCCTCTTCCGGCATCATGGTCACCGTGGGCGTGGGCGTTGGTGTCGGTGTGGGCGTGGGAGTTGTGGTGGCAGCCGCGCCCGTTGTGCCTTCGTCATCTTTGTTTCCGCAGCCCGAGCAGCCTTGCGCCACAAGAGCAATCGCAAACGGAAACGACAGAGCGCACAGCACGGAAACAAATCGCTTGGCCTTCATAGGACTCCGGGAATCTATCGCTACGCGCGGGCAGCGAGCCATGTTTTTCGCCGAGATGGACGCGGCGCATCTCACAAAGTTCGGGCAATGGACCCACTGCGCACGATCCAAACGGGCGGCGCCACCCTTTCGCAACGCCGTTCGGCAACAGTCTCACACGCGGAGATCTTATCTCGACGCAGATTGACGCTACACTCCGCGCCATGCGGATCTGTGCTTTTCCCAAGCTTAAAATGGCGTTTTTGGCATCGGTCATCGTTGGTTCCGCGTCCGCCCCGGCCGCGGCAAACGGCCGATACCCCGCCGCCGGCTTAATCGTCCTCGATCCGTCGGATCCAAAACACATTGTTGTGCGAGCCACATACGGCCTCATCACCACCGCCGACGGCGGCGACACATGGAAATGGGTGTGTGAGCAATCGGTTGGATTTTCAGACAACGAAGACCCCATGGTGGCGATCACCCAAAACGGAACGCTGCTCGCGGGCGTTTTCAACGGACTCAGCGTTTCCACCGATCGCGGATGCAATTGGTCGTTCGTCGGCGGCGACCTGACCGATCGATTTGTGGTCGACCTTTCGACCGAAAAGCAGGCGCCTCAAAACGCCGTCGCCATCGCTTCCAACGGCATCGGCGGCGGAAAGTTTCTCACCCAGGTATTTGAGAGCAAAGACAACGGCGTCAATTGGTCGCAACTCGGCGCCGATCTCTCCGAAGACGTGCTCGGCCTTTCGATCGACGTGGCGCCCTCCAACGATCAAGTTGTGTACATCACGGGACGCGCCGCCGCACCTACGTACACGGGCGTGTTGCTTCGCTCCAAAGATCGAGGCGCGAGCTGGGAAACGTTTGAGATCCCCGGCGCCAACGACACGCACCCGCCGTACCTTTCCGCGATCGACCCCACCAATCCCGAGGTTGTCTACGTGCGCCTCGATGCGGGCGAGGCCGATCAACTTGTTGTGAGCACCGACGGCGGCCAAAACTGGACCAACGTGTTTGAGAAAACAGGCGGCTTGCTCGGCTTTGCGCTTTCACCCGACGGAAAAAAAGTGGCCATCGGCGGCGACAAAGACGGGCTCTGGACGGCGCCGACCGACACATTTGCGTTCACCAAAGTGGCCGATTTGCGGGTCAAATGCCTGCTTTGGACCGATCAGGTGATGTACGCATGCGCCGACGAATTTAAAGACGGCTTTCACATCGGCGTTTCGGAAAACGAAGGGAAAACCTTCATCCCATTCGAGCACCTGAACGAGATCTGCGAGCTTGAATGCCCACAAGGCACCACCACGCGGCTTGAATGCCCCAAACAATGGGGTGCGGTGGCGCTCACGATCGATGCCAAATCGTGCGGCGCGGGAGCCTCGGGCGGCGCGGGTGGAACCGGCGGAACCGGCGGCTCGGGCGCAACAGGCGGCGGCGGCGGATGTTCGTGTGAACTCAGCAGTGAGGTCGCGGGCGGCGGCGCGGCATGGCTCGGCGCTTTGGCGTTGCTCGGCTTATTGCGGCGCAAAAAGAATGCCCGGCGATAGCTCGGGAGCAACGTGAGTACACATTGTCGGCGTCGTTCAGGGCGATGCGTACACACCGCCGTCGCCTCGCGGCGTCCTGCGTACACATCGCGCGTACACACGGCACGCGGCGCCGCGGGGTGCTTTACGCGATTTTGTAAAGAATCACCGCAAACACGAGCACGACAATGGCCGACACCACCGTGACAACGCCCGCGGCGCGTGACGCCCATTTGCGAGCGCGCGCGGCGGGCGCGGGCGCCAATGAGTACACACCAGAAAGAAGTGCGCCCGCCGCCCGCGCCGGCACGCGTACCGATGCCGAAAGCGCCTGCCCCGCGGCTTTGCCACCTTCGGAGAACGCGGCTGCGAGCGCGCCGAGCGGGCCGGACATTAAATCCCATCCGCACGCGTAAAGGCCGAATCGAATAGCGCGGCGCCGCTGCGGTCGCGCGCCGTTCCGGCGCGCGCCCGCATCGAGCGCCACGCCGTGCGCCGCGTGCGCAACAGCCATCCAAATAGAAAGCGCGGGAACGCCCACAACACCCAGGAAAATGAGCCGATCACGAAGCACCGGGTTGCTCACAACCGCGGCGGCGAGCTGCGGCATCACAAGCGCAACGAGGGGAACGATCAGCGCGACCATTGATCCGACGGCCAAGAACTCGGCGAGAAGAGCAAACGTGATGGCGCCGCGAACGGGACCGTCGGGCAACGCGGCAAAAAACGTGTCGGCGCTCAATGTGGTGGCGCGCGCCGTGGCCCAGAGGCGTTGCCACGTTCCACCCGGACGCTCCCACGGAACAATGGCAACAACGCCCGACCCTTCATTGTCCGAGGGATCTTCACACCCCATGCAATCGGGCTGGCCACATCGCGCGCAGAGAACCGCGGCGGGGACATCAAAAATGTCCGGCGGCTCATCTTGCTGGGGGGCGCGGGAAACCTTGGCCATGGGCGAAAAGACCGGCGATCGGGCTTAAAATGCTGTGTTTCGTCGCCGAAGGAGCGACGCAACGGAGCGCAGCCGAATCGTACGCCATCGGCCATACGGCGGCACGATTTTGGGCGCAACAAATTAGGGGCCCGCCCGCCCACGGCCGCGCTCGCGATCGAGCGCACGCCGCCGGCCCCGTTCGTGACGCATGCGCGTTTCGCTGTCCGCGGGATCGACCGAACTCGCCGGCTGCGGGGCCCCCAACCCCACATCTCGGCTCAAACACGGCGGTCTCCCCGCGGAAGCTCAATCGCGCATGCGTACACTCACTGCCGGCGGCACGCTTCGATCCCTCACTTGGTTGACCCAACGGCGAGGTGCGAGCGCGGCCGTTTGGGAGGGCAGGCCGCACGAACGAAGTGATGTGCGGCCGGGGGTGGGCAGGAAAACAAGGGTTGCGACACACGGATCCGCGGTCGCAGGATCACGAACGGCGCTTTTTTTCAGTCTCTTTTTCTACCGGGATGTCGCTGAAGTTTGTGAGCGTGCCGCCGAAACGAAGCGCCGCCGCGACCGAAAGAACAGCCACAACTCCGCACGCATAGAGGCCCCATCCCCACTCGTAACGCACGGGGCGAAGCGCAGTTCCCGAGGGAACGAAGAGCAATCGAACGAGCACCGTAACCACCGCAACACCGGCCAAAAACGCGACGGCCACGCGGGCGCCGCGCATCGCGTGAACCGTGCGGCGCGAAAGCACGAGCGGGATCATCACAAGGTACGCAACACCTGTGGCCCATATCCAACGAAGGCGAAGCCCTAGATCAAAAGCCGAATACGACAAAACGTCGGGCGCTGTTTCGTGTACCCAAGGCGAAAAAAAAGTGATGAGGCCAAGCGCACCGAGAAGCGTGAGAAGGCCGCGATTGCGACCGAAAAACAACAGCGGAAGCCGTTGCATGTGAAGCGGCACGACCTCGACGGGTTCGTCGGCGAGAGCGTCGTGCGACGGTGGAAGTTTGGCGAGCGGCTTGAGGGCAATGCCACATTCAGGGCATTTGTCGGCTTCGCCCGAGGGGAAAAGCTGTCGGCAAAACGGACACGCGAGAAGTTCGGCGCTCAACAAGCGGGAGGATATGCGGCCCCGGGGCGCGCGCAACCTTCGGCCGCAACGCGAAGACCGGCGGGTCGATAGACAGGCGCGCGGAACGGTTATAGTGGCGCCCATTGTGCCGCTCACAGCGCCGGAAATCGCTGAACGCCTGGGGATCGAGGAGCCCGGTTCTCATTTGGAAGAAGCGCTCACGCACCCGAGCTACGCAAATGAACATCGCGGCGCGGCGCGCGACAATCAGCGGCTCGAATTTTTGGGCGATGCCGTGTTGGGTTTGTGCGTGAGTGAATTGCTCATGGATCGCTTTCCCGATGCGCGTGAAGGAGAACTGTCGCTGATGCGGGCCGCGCTTGTGAACACCGAAGCTCTGGCTGAATGGGCGCGGTTAAACGGCGTGGGGGATGTGTTGCGGCTCGGTCGCGGGGCCGATTCCGCCGGTGAACGGCAGCAAAAAAATGTGCTCGCGGACGCTGTTGAAGCCATTGTGGGCGCCGCGTATTTGGACCACGGGATCGAGGCTGCGCGCCGCGTTGCCAAGGCGATTGTGAGCGCGCCGATCGATCGGTTGGCGAGCGGTCCGCCGCTTGGGCGCGATCCAAAAAGCGAGTTGCAGGAGCGGGTGCAGGCGCGGGGCGGATCGTCGCCGAAATATCGGGTGATCGAGTCGATCGGTCCGGATCACAGTCGCGAGTTTGTTGTGGCTGTGGAGGTGGATGCTGAAGCGTTGGGCGAAGGGCGCGGTCGATCCAAAAAGCGCGCGGAGCAGGAAGCCGCTCGAAACGCGCTTGAAAGCGGTCATCCGCTCGCAACGCCGTTTTCACGCGGTGATTTGCCGGCGCCGCGGTACACGATTTCCGACATTCCAGAGTCGGATCCGGCTTCGTCGGCGCCCAATTCCGCAACGCCCAATTCCGCAACGCCCAACTCGGCGACACCCGTCTCTGTGGCGCCGCCCACTTCTCCGAGCGGCGCAAAGGTGGAGCCCGAGCGATGAACCGAAGAACATTTCTCGCTGTATCGGTCGCTGCTGCGTACACATTATCCGCCGGCATTGTGTACGCAGGCAGTTACCTCGACAGAGCGGCGTTGATGCTTGAAGAGGGCCGCAAAGAAATCGAAACGGTGAAGACGCGCACCAACGACAAAGAGCTTTTGATCGTGGTGCGAGCGCTCACCGAGGCGCGCCTCAAGGTCGCTCGAAAAATGAATGTGCCGGCGCAGGTGGTCTCGGCGCATCCGCACTTAATGCTCGTTTTAGAAAACTACGATCGGGCCATTGAGTCGCTGCTCGCGAGCAACACCAAAAAATACGCGGAGTGCCTTGTGAACGCGGCGGACGAAGAAAAAACGTTCCGCTCGATGATCAAAGAGGCCGGCTATTCGTTGCCGAAGTTGTGACGGGCGGAATTTGTGTACGCAGCGCCGCGTACCCTTAACGCTGTGTACGCTTAGCGCTGTAGACGCCACACCGCGTACACCACGCTGTGTACGCTTGACGCTGCGTGCGCCGCGTTGTGTACGCTTGACGCTGGGTACACCAAGCGCCGCGCACGCCGCGTTGTGTACGCCGCAATATGTACACTTGGCACTGGTTTGACTGAATTGGCTACGCCGATTTCCGCCGACGCCTTGCTGCCCCGAGCGCGGTGAGCAGCGCGCCGAAAGCCCACAGCGATTCATCGCCGCTGTTCGGTGCTGTGCGGCAGTTGCATCCACCGCCTCCGCCCGAGGTGTTGCCGCCGCCTGAAGCGCCCGATCCGCCGCCGCCCGCGGTTGTGCCGCCGGTGGATGTGGTGCTTCCTCCGCTTCCACCCGTGAGCGTTCCGCCGGTACCGCCCGTGCCGCCGGATCCACCGGTTCCGCCCGCGCCGCCGCCCCCCACGTCGCCGCCGAAGTCCACCGCGCTTTCAACAATGCCTGCGGTGAGCGGCAATCCTTTTCCGGTTGCTGCGTACACATCGGCGAGCTTTGTTCCGGTGTCGGTCGTGGTGTTTGCGCTCTCCAAAAACTCCAAATATTCGCGCGTCATTGTTTGGAAATAAACGCGCGCTGTGAGTTGGGCGACACCGACAACCCCTTCCGGCGCGGTCACCGAAAACGTCAGATCATCGTAGTTGCGATAGCCACCTTGGCCGTCTTTGAAGTCGATTTCATCGGTCACAAGCGTTTGCGCATTGGGCACCATCGCCTCCGGTGGAATGCGCGTGTCCGACAGAAGCACGTCTTGTTTCACCATGCTGTGCTCGGCAACCGCTTGTGTACCATCCCACCGCCCGTGCACCGCCTTGTACACATGCGTCGGCGGGTCTTGTGCAATGTCCCCTGTCGCATCGTCGTAGCCACCCGCGAGTGAATGGATCACCCCATTTTTGTCGACGATTTCGATCGCCACCCACGCGCGCCTACCGTCCACATATCCCGTTGGAAATTTGTGCCCGGTGTTGTTCGTGACGCGCACCGACACATCAAACGATTGGCCCGCGGTGAGCATCGTGGGCGGCGCTTCCAAAAACGTGACCGTTGTGGCGGTTTGCAAAAATGCGAGCGTGTTATCGAGCGCATTTTGAAACTCATTCGGGTATTGCATCGCGCGATCGGGATTGGCTTCCATCACCGCGCGAATGCCCCAGTGGTTGCCGCCGACAAGTTGGTGTTGGCGCGGATTAAAGTGGAGCGGCTCGCCGAAGTTTTTAGAAACGGGCCACATCCCGTCTTTTTTGGGCATGTGACAGCCCTGGCAACTCGCGCTCTCACCCTTGTTTGGAAAGGCGGACTGCTGCCATTCCAAAAAAGTTGTTTCGAGCGGGAAAGGTACACCCAGATCATTTCCGGCCACGTCTTTGAGCGAGTTTGCCGGGTTGGTAACGAGGTGGCACTGCGCACAAAAGTCAAACTTGGTGAGGCTGTCATCGACGATCACCGAGTGCGCGGGTGAAAATGCGTCGGGATATTTGCCGCGTTTGGACTGATTGTTTTCAAACACAAGCTGCACATCACCGTGCAAAAAGTAGTTGTCGCCGCTCGGTGTACTCACGGAGCGATGACACACTTCACAACTCACACCGTGTTGATCGATCACGTCATAGCCGGATCCATCGGGCGGAAGGCTGTGACCGCGCACGTAACTTGTCGGCGAATGGCAGCGTACACAATGCTCGGTGGCTTCAGGCGGCGCGTCTTGATTGGCGATCGACAATGCTGCAAAAAACACGGGATCGCGGGCTGAATTGGCCATCATTGTTCCGGCCCACGTGTCGAAGGGCAAAAACGTACTGTCGCCCATGAAGCCGCCGCCGTGACATGCCTGGCAGGTGTCGGAGTTGACGAACGCGCCTTCCGCGGTGAGTTCGCCGGGCTGCGTTCCTCCAAACTGGGGATATTCAGCGAGGGCGATTGGTGCCCACAATGTGCCGCCTGCGGCGATGCAACCGCTCATGACCAATGCTCGACATTTCATCTCAACAACTCCAACGGCCGAGCGCCGCGCTCGCTGTGTCATGCTACCAAAGCCGCCGCATCACGCGCTTCTTCAAGCGTTTTTAGAGGAGCCAAAAATTGCGCATTTTGGACGCCCAACTCGCCGACCTCAACTCGCGCTTCGCTTCCGCCGAGCCGCTCGATCTGCTGCGCTTCGTTCACGCCGTTTTCGGTCGGCGCTGCGCCATTCTCACGAGCATGCAACGCGCCGGAACAACCCTTTGTTACTTGGCCGATCGGGCCCAGCTCGACTTTGACGTGCTCTTCGTGGACACAGGTGTACTCCATCGCGAAACGCTCGCAACACGCGACGAACTCGCCATGACGCATCGCAATCTGCGGGTGATCACGCTTCAATCGGAGCGCTCGTTCATGCAGCAAACCGCCGAAGAGGGCGTGCTCTACCTCACGCGTGAAGGGCAGGAGCGGTGCTGCGATCTTCGAAAAAGCGCGCCTCTTCAGTCAGTGAAGGGCAAATACGACGCTTTCATTGGAGCGCTGCGCAGGGGTGAAGGCGGCGCCCGCGCCAACGTAAAACCGTTTGCGCTCGACCCTGAAATGAACGCGTTTCGCATTCACCCGTTTGCAAACGTCTCCTCTGAAGACCTTGAAAACATGGCCGCCCGAGTGCCCGATCTCGTGGTCAATCCGCTCCACGCCATGGGATTCTCAACCATCGGTTGTTTTCCGTGCACCACACCGGTTCGGCCCGACGAACCCGATCGCGCCGGCAGGTGGCGCCACCTCGCAGGCGTTGAATATTGCGGCATCAACCCAATCGATCGCGGCGCCGCGGGCTCTATTGAAGTGGCCGATCGCTACCGCGAGCCGCTTGGCCTTTCAGAGTAAGCGCCTCGACGTTTGGGGTTCTTATTTTGGCTTACCGTCGAGGCCTTGTATACACATTGAGCGTCGCTCCGCTTCGGAACGTTGTCACTCCTCGCAACGCCCCCGTCGATGCCTTGTATACACATTGAGCGTCAAGCCGCCTCGAAACCCCGCCACTGCTCGCAACGCCCCCGTCGATGCCTTGTATACACACCAGCCTTGAAGCCGAGGTCGGCGGCGGGCGGCTCACTCCGCCGGGGAAGCCTGCTGACTCTCAATCGCGCTCAACCGCTCCTCTGTCCGCCCGACGAATACGTGCAGTTTCTCTGCAATGGTGTGGATATCCTTTGTCAACGCCGCGATGATCTGGAGAGCGACCTCCGACCGCTCTTCCGCCCGCGCTGACCGCTCTTCTGCCCGCGCAGATCGCTCTTCCGCGAGCGCAGATCGCTCTTCCGCCCGCGCTGACCGCTCTTCCGCCCGCACTGACCGCTCTTCCGCCAGCACCGAACGCTCCGCCAAGTCGAGCAGCACCGCGTCGAGGGTGCGACTGCCAACCTCCACGTCGGCCGCCTGGATCTTTGTTCTCTTCGGGGAGGGCATTGAGGGCCCACGACGCTATCAAGCGAACACCGCGTTCGCAAGGCGAAACCGGCACTCAAACCCAGATCCGGGCCTTGAAGCCGAAGCTCGGGGGCGGGCGGCTCACTCCGCCGGGGAAGCCTGTTGACTCTCAATCGCGCTCAACCGCTCCTCCGTCCGCCCGACGAATACGTGCAGTTTCTCTGCAATGGTGTGGATATCCTTTGTCAACGCCGCGATGACCTGGAGAGCGATCTCCGACCGCTCTTCCGCCCGCGCTGACCGCTCTTCCGCCCGCGCTGACCGCTCTTCCGCCCGCGCTGACCGCTCTTCCGCCAGCACAGAACGCTCCGCCAAGTCGAGCAGCACCGCGTCGAGGGTGCGACTGCCAACCTCCACGTCGGCCGCCTGGATCTTTGTTCTCTTCGGGGAGGGCATTGAGGCCCACGACGCTATCAAGCGAACACCGCCTTCGCAAGGCGAAACCGGCACTCAAACCCAGGTCGGGGAGCCGGCGCCCGACGTGTCCGTCAGGTGCCCATTCCGTCCAGGAATTGAAACCTGCGCCTCCGCAAGATGCAAAGTGCGCTGTGCGCGCGGGGCGAACCTCCACATTTGGGCCGCTTCGACGCGCCGGGGTGAAACCCCACCTCTTGGCGGCGGGGTTCGTCGTCGCCCATCGAAACGCCCACACCACGCCAATTACGCCCACCCTACCCCATCACTTCCAAAAGTTCTGCCACCACCCGGATCTCCCCGTCTTCCGCCCGCAACTGTATCGACGGGAAGTCTGGATTTTCCGCCACAAGCACGATCTCCAGCGCCCCGCCGTCCCCATCCTCCTTCACAACCTTCCACCGCTTCAACGTGTAGCGCCGTACCGGCCTCGAACGCCCGGAACAGGCAATAGCTCGCGTCCGGTACTGCGTCCTCCATTGAACGGCCAGCCACTCGTGCGACGAACATCCGTGTGTCGAGTTTGCGCGCAACCTGCACTCGCGCCCAGCCTGTGGGCGTGGGCTCTTGTGAGGCGCCGAACGCCCGGCCGCCACCGCGAGATTGTACACCGGAACCACGTCATTCGCCGGCTCCGCGGGCCGCCCGTCTCCGCGGCCCCCTCCCTGCCCGAGCGAAGCGAGGGCTTTGGGAGGGGTGGCGGCGCGCAGGCGCTTGCGCCGAGCACCGCCCGGGGTGGGCATCCAAGTTAGACTGGACCGAACTAAAACCGTCAACTGGGCGTGACGACGCGGAAACCTTCGGTGATCGCAGCCTGCCGGAGTTCGCCGTCCGCGCACCACAACTCGACGGCTTCGCGGCTCTGTCGAACCGTCACTGCTGCCGCAAGGCGGACTACGTACCGTTTCACAAGCGCGCTGGTGTCGAAAGACCGGATCATTCACGGCCTTCCGGCACGAGGTCGGACAGGCTCACGGGTTTTAGCGGTACGATCGGCTCGAAATCCTCAAGCAATGGCCCATTCTGGTCGAGGCTGGGCTCGGCGGCGGGCGAGGAAGTCAGCTCACCGAGGAACGTGACAACGACCTCCACATTGTCTGCCACGTCAGGCCGCTCTAGCAGTTCGATCACCCCACCTCGGTATATTCCGCGGACCGCATGCAGCATGAGTCGATCTCCTGTCGTCCTCGTTTCGATCTCGTTTCGATCATCAGAAGCCTAGTCGCACCCACCATCACGATCGGGAGTCCGACGGCGGCATCCAACATCCAAGAATTGTCGTATTGGTCAAAAGTGATCTCGCAAGATGAGCTGTCGAGCCCTCCTGGGCAGGCCCTCGCGCGCGGCCTGTTGCAGAGAAGGCAGACGGGGTGAGATACTCCTCGACCCAGATGAACGCCCCTCGGAACAGGCTCCCCGCAGAAACGGTCGTGCACGACTCGACCTCTCTGGAGGACGAGAGCGGCGTTGTGCGCACGCGAGCGCCCGAGGTGGCCCCGGCGCTCCCCGGGCGCTACGAGGATCTCGGGGTCGTGGCGCGCGGTGCGTTCGGGGAGGTGCGGCGCGTGCGCGACACCGAACTGGATCGTGTGCTCGCGATGAAGGTGCTCCACGCCGAGCTGGCCTCGCGACCCTGGATCCGCCGCCGCTTCCTCACCGAGGTGCGCATCACCGCGCAGCTCCAGCACCCGGGCGTCGTGCCCCTGTACGACCACGGCGAGCTTTCGGACGGCCGCCTCTGGTACGTGATGAAGGAGGTGCGCGGCAGCACGCTCGGCACGATCCTGCACGAGCTGTTCGAGGCGTCGAGCCCGGAAGGCTTCGGGACGACCGCGTCGGGCTGGACCTTTCGCCGCGTCGTGGACGTCGTCGCGCGCGTCGCGCAGACCGTGGCGCACGCGCACCGGATGGGCGTGGTGCACCGCGATCTCAAACCCGAGAACGTCATGGTCGGCGAACTCGGCGAGGTGATGGTCATGGACTGGGGCCTCGCGCGGAGGCTCGCCCGCGCCGCGCGCGAGGAGGAAGACGAGGTCGCCGGGGCCCTGGAGCCCGCCGTCGCCGGGGATCTCCCCGCCGCGCTCACCCGGCACGGCGATGTGCTCGGAACGCCCGCGTACATGCCGCCGGAGCAGGCCCTCGGCGCGCGCGACTTGCACGGCCCCGCGAGCGACGTCTATGCGCTCGGCGCGATCCTGTACCACCTGCTCACGGGTCGCCCGCCGTACGATGGGGGAGGCATCGACGTCATCAAGCAGATCGTCGCCGGTCCTCCGCCGAAGGTCCGCGAGGCGGCGCGCGGAGGTCCGCCAGTGCCTGCGGATCTGGTGCGCGCGGCGGAGCGCGCGATCGAGCGGGAGATCGCCGATCGGTGCAGCGCGGAGCAGCTCGCGGGCGACGTGCTCGCGTGGCTCGACGGCGCGCGGCGGAGGGAAGAGGCGCTCGTCGTGGTGAACGACGCGCGCGCGCTGGAGCCCGAGATCGCCGCGCTGCGCGCGCAGGCGAGCGAGAAGCGGCGCGAGGCGCAGGCGAGGCTCGACGGGGTGCGGCCCTTCGATCCTGTGGAGATGAAGGAACCAGGCTGGGCGCTGGAGGACGAGGCCGCGCGGCTCGATGTGACCGCGACGCTGCGCGAGGTGGAGATGGTGAGCGCGTTGCAGGGCGCGCTCACGGTGGATCCCGATCTGCCCGAGGCGCACGCGGCGCTCGCGGATCACCACCGCGAGGAGCTGCTCGCGGCGGAGCGGGCGCACCGCGAGGCCGACGCGGCGCGCGCGGAGGCGCGGCTCCGGGCGCACGATCGCGGGCGATATGGGGCGCTGCTGCGCGGGGAGGGGGCGCTCTCGCTGGTGACGGATCCGCCGGGCGCGTTGGTGAAGCTGGAGCGGTACGTGGAGCGCGGCCGGCGGCTCGTGCCGGAGGATCTCGGCGTGATCGGCGCGACGCCGCTGCGACAGGTGCCATTGCAGAAAGGGAGCTATCGATTGCGCATCACGGCGCCGGGGCGCCGCGAGGTGAAGTATCCGGTGCTGATCGAGCGGGGCGGGCACTGGGACGGCGTTCCGCCGGGCGAGAGGGATCCCTTTCCAATCGCGCTGCCGCTGGAGGAGGAGATCGGGGCGGAGGATTGCTATGTCCCCGCGGGGTGGTTCTGGGCGGGTGGGGACCCGGACGCGACCGACGGGCTGCCTGCGCGGCGGCTGTGGGCAGGAGGTTTCATCCTCGGCCGCTATCCGGTGACGGTCGGCGAATACATGCAGTTCTTGAACGATCTGGTCGCATCGGGCCGCGAAGAGGAGGCATGGGCCGCGTGCCCGCGGAGGGAGCTGGGCGCCGTGGAGGGGGGTGCGAAGCGCGTGCTTCTGGATCGCGACGCGAGCGGCCGCTTCCTCCTGCCGGAGGATCCTGTCTGGGGGCCGGACTTTCCGGTGGTCCAGATCGACTGGCACGCGGCCATGGCGTATGTCCGCTGGCTCGCAAAAAAGGAGGGAGCGCCGTGTCGGCTCCTCCACGAGATCGAGCGCGAAAAAGCCGCGCGTGGGGTGGACGCGCGCAGGTTCCCCTGGGGCAATCACCCGGACGCGACATTCGCCTGTGTCGCCGAAGGCCACCGCGACGAGCCTCTCCGGGAGGCGGTGCACGGGCACCCCACCGACGAGAGCGTCTACGGCGTCCGGGGTCTCGCTGGCAATGTGCGCGACTGGTGCGGCAACGTGTGGCGGCAAGACGGGCCCCCTGTCCTGGGCGGCCGCCTCGTGCTCGAAGCCGAGGGAGCGTCGCCCGGCGAAGACGTTTACCGCATCGTTCACGGCGGCTTCTGGGCGAGCCCGATCGCGAACAGCCGCTCCGCCGGCCGCTTCGGGAGTCGCCCCAGCCTCTGCCGGTACGGTGTCGGGATGCGGGTCGGGCGGAGCTATCCCGATACGGGCGTCAGCTGATAGAAGGCGTACCCCGAGGGAGGGTCGTTGAGAGGAAACCCCGACGTGAATCTGAAGGTGGTTTCGTCGTTCACCACATAGTTTTGCGCGGGAGGCGAGGAGTTCGCATAACAGTACCAGGTGAACGAGCCGTCCTTGAACGACAGACCCCAGTAGACCGTGTTACCGGTACCGGTGGACGCGTACCACATCGTATTGTCCGGGCCATTGCTCATCTGCTGCCACGTCCAATACTTGGTGTTCGTCATGTCCGACGCCTCGAACCCGGACCATGGCGCGTTGCCTTCCCCATACCAGCCAGAGGGGGGCCCCCCATTCATATAGGTTCTGACAAACGTGAACGTGAGGGTGTTACCGTTGCTGCGCGTGGCCGCTGTCCAGGAGTCAGAGAAGTTGGCAGGCCCTCCCCAGTACTCCGTGTTGGCTTTGTAGTCGCCGTAGTCCCGGTCACCCATGGAGGCTACATACGCTTCGACAGGGCTCCCTGGATTCGCCCAGTCCAACGTCAACTTGTACACGCTGCAACCGTCTAAGGTGTTGGGGTCGATCTGCACGCCCCTCCCCAGCGCGTCCGGTGTCTTCGTCGTAGCCCCGGCCTTCACCCCGAGGAACGGCTCCTTCCGGATCGCCTGCCGCATCGCAGGCAGCGCCCTCAGGCTCAACTTCTGCGGCACCCCCAGCCCCTTCACCACCTTCTTCGCCCGCTTCAGCACCTGCTTGTACGACCCGTGCGACACCCCGTCGCTCGCGCGCCACCGCTCCGCCGCCGTCACGAGCGCGAACGTCATTGCCCCCTGCGCGTGGCGCCCGAGCCGCATCTGGTGCGCCTGTTTCCCGGGCTTTGCCGCGAGCAGCACCCTGTCGCTCACGTCGAAGTCCCGCCTGTCGGCCTCCACGTTCGCGGCCGTGCCCCGGCTCGGGAGGGCCGTCACGGTGAATCCACCCGCGCTCTGCGCCGACACGTGGCAGCAATCGAGCAGCGCGACGAGCCGGTCCCTCACGCCGTGCTCCTGGACCATCTTCTTGAGGTCGCGCAGCGCGAGCACGCCGCTCGTGAAGTCCTTCGCCGTGTCGCCGAGGCATAGGACCGGCCCCTGCTCCTGCGTCCACGCCCCGTGCCCGGAGAAGGCGAAGATCACCGTCGCGCCCTCGCTCTTCGCCTTCTCGAGCAGCCAGATCAGGCCGTTTTTCACCCCCTGCGCCCTGGCCTCCCCGCGGCTCGTCTCCGGCAGCTTGCGGAGCCAGCTCAGGGCGTCGTTGTCCTTCAGCTCCTCCTCGGTCGGGAGCGGCCACGTGAGCGCGCGGACATTCTCGAGCGGCACGCCGAGCACGCCCCTGGGGCTCAGATACCAGGCGAGGGTGATGACGTCGGTCCGGCTGCCGCGCAGCTCGCTCGCGGGGAAACTGTCATAGTGGTCGACGCCGATGAGCAGCGCGTATGTGTTGTTCGCTTTGATCCCGTTCGCCCCGTGCGTTTGCTCTTTCATGGATGCGCTCCTCTGATGGTGTGCCGTGCCGAAGATCAAGGCGGGCCGTCTACCCGGCTATGACGGCGCTATTTCAGGATGTTCCCGCGGCTCCGGTGATCGAGGCAGCCTAGCGGAACGGCGGAAAGCGCGTACGAAATCGAGTGCGGGTGCGCGCTCCCGCGTCTCCCGTGAAGGCGCCGGCGGATCACATCAACTCTCGTGCCGTGCCGCGCCGCGCGGAGGCCGCGAACTCGGCCTGATGGCTCGACCTGGGCCCGCGCGATCGCACATGTGCGCGCACGCTTTCCGAACGCGAGCGGCTTTCTCTGGCCGCCCCGGCTGCGAAACGCCCCCGATTGGACGCGTTCACTTGCGCGGGTGAACGCGTTCACTTGCGCAAGTGAACGGGGTAGCCTCCCGGCGTGGCGACCACCAAGCTCACCGCATCAAAAAAGGCGCCTCCCGGCGCATCGAAGAAAGCCACTTCCGGCGCATCAAAGAAGCTGCCCGCGGCGCTGGCCGCCAATGCCGCGAAAAGCGCGGCTGCGAAACGACAACGGCTCGCGGACGAAGCGCGCGCCGACATCGCTCTCATTCGCGCGCGACGGCAGCGCATCGTCGAGGACTTTTACGATATCGGC
Organism: Polyangiaceae bacterium; assembly: GCA_016712345.1. Lineage (GTDB taxonomy): Bacteria > Myxococcota_A > Polyangia > Polyangiales > Polyangiaceae > JADJRH01. Next base: position 2,100,153 of record JADJRH010000001.1, on the reverse strand, counting down.
GAGGCGCTGCTGCGGTTGCGGCGGCCGGGTGTGGCGGAGTCACTCGGATACAAAGGGTTTCTCGATCTGTGCCGCGTCGAGCTGGACATGTCGGCCAACAAAGCGTCGCAACTCATCGGCATCGTGCAGGCCGTGCCTCGCGAACAGGCGCGAGCGCTCGGGCAGGAGCGGGCTGCCGCGCTCCTGTCGCTGGCTCAAGCGACGCCGGAGCAGGACTCGGTGGTTTCCCTCGCTCAGGGCAAGCTGCTGCTCCCCTCCGGGGAAAAACTCGATATCGCGAAAGCGTCGGCAAGGGCACTGCGCGATGCCGCAAAGGCGGTCCGGCATGCCGGCGACAAGACCGTCAAGAAGACGTCGCGAGGCGTCAGCACAACGGCAAAAGAGCGGGAGCTGGCCGCAGCGTTGGAGAAAGCGCTCCGTGACCTTGGAGTGGAAGAGGCCCGAGTGACCGCCGTTGCGCGCGCGGGCGGTGGGGCACACGCGCGCATCGACCGCGTGCCGCTCGCGTCGCTCGATGTGCTCGGGAAGGCCGCGGCGCAGGCGCTGAAACGCGTCGGCAGCATTCGCTGAAAAAAGTCGAGACGCTGTATCGACAGCGACGCCGTCGGCCTCGGATCACGCTTGGCAGGAACCCCGCCCGCGACGCGCGGAGCGGCGAAGCCGCGAGCACGACGCCGGGGCGGGGCGGGCGCGCACCGCGCGACCGGGGGAGGGCAACTGCGCCGCGGCGCCTGACTTGCAAAACCGTGTGTACACATTGAGCGTCGCACCGCTCAGTGCTGTCTTTGTTTCCCAATCATCTTACCGTCGAGGCCGTGCATACGCAGTGAGCCCTGTCCCGCTTCGGAACGTTGTCACTCGTCGCAACGCTCCTGAGTTTTAGGCCGATTGTGTACGCATTGGCGCGGAGGCGGACGGAGCTGCTAGACCTCACCCTTCGCTGAGGCTATCCCTGTACGATGACCATCGTCGCCCTCACCGTGCCGGACGATCTGAGCGCGGCGCTTCACGTGCCGGCCGAGCGACTCGCCTTCGAGATCGCCTTCGCCGCCGCGACCCGCCTCTACGAACAGGGGCGCGTTTCGCTCGCCAAGGCCGCCGACCTCGCGGGGATGGAGCGCTTCGGCTTTGCCTCTCGCCTCGCCGAACTCGGCATCGCGACGGCGACGTTCGACCCAGCCGACGTTGAGGCGGCGGGCGAAGCTGCCAGATGACCGCCCTCATCCCGGTGATCAGCGACACCGGGCCGCTGAGCTACCTCCACAAGCTCGGCCGGCTCGATGTGCTGCGACAACTGTACGGTCGGCTCCTCGTGCCACCTGCGGTGGTGGCGGAGTTGGGCGTTGGTCATCGGCTGGGCAAAGACCTGCCCGACGTGGCTGCTCTGGAATGGATCGAGCTTCGAGCGCCTTCGGCGGACAGCCTCAAGGAGATCGAGGGGCTCGGAGCGGGGGAGACGGAATCGCGGTCTCGTCGAGCAAGTCGCTCGCGAGCTGGATCGCCTGTCGACCTTCGGGTTCCGCCTGGCACCGCCCGTCCGGGTGGCCGCCCTGCGGCGCGCAGGTGAGGCCGACTGATTGACCGCGTGCCGCTCGCGTCGCTCGATGTGCTCGGGAAGGCCGCGGGGCAGGCGCTGAAACGCGTCGGCGGCATTCGCTAACAAAAGTAGAGACGCTGTATCGACAGCGACGCCGCCGACCTCGGATCACGCTTGACGGGAACCCCGCCCGTGACGCGCGGAGCGGCGAAGCCGCGAGCACGGCGCCGGGGCGGGGCGGGCGCGCACCGCGCGACCGGGGGAGGGCAACCGCGCGGACATCCCTGCGTGCTGCACGGTGTGAACGTGCGGCCTTTCGGCACTGCGGCCTTACGCCTTCCGATCAACGGTGTACCCAGCACCATTCGCGTGGTAAATCCTGACCTGAGGCACGGCGATGAACGGTGCAACAGCGCACAAAATAACCGTCACTTACGACGTCCCCGACGCCGACGAGAGCTGGGAGCTTGAGGAGGAAGATGTGCCGGAGTCCGCGTGGCATGACGCGATCATTGAGATGCTCAAGCTCGTGCTTCGGGCGTGGGCCGCTCGAACGGATCTGAACGCTCTGATTTGCTCGAACGTGGCGCTCCGGTGGCAGCGGGAACACTGGAAGATTGGCGTCGATCCCGACGTCGCCGTGTGCATTCCAGCGCCGCCGGAGGGCGAAGACACGACCAGCATCTGCACATGGCAGCCGGGGCACAGTCCTCCGCGCGTCGCTGTTGAAGTGGTGAGCCGCAGCACCGCGAGCAAGGACTACCTGAGTGCGCCGGATCGGTACGCTGCGAGCGGCACGAACGAGCTGTGGGTCTTCGATCCCAAGCGGCTTGGGCCCAAATTGCACGGCGGCCCCTACGTGCTCCAGGTGTGGCATCGCGACGACGCTGGAAGCTTCCGGCAAGTGTACCGCGGCAAAGGGCCCTTTCGGAGCCCCGAGATCGGCGCTTGGCTCGTTGTGACCGACGGCGGAATGCGCCTGCGTCTCGCCGACGACAGCGAAGGCACCCGCCTCTGGCCCACCGCCGCCGAAGAGAAAGAGCAGCAGCGCGCACTCGCCGAACAAAAGCGCGCACTCGCCGACCAGCGTGCAACGGCTCTCGATGCCGAGGTCAGCGCCCTCCGCGCGGAGCTGGACCGCCTGCGCCGCGGCGCCTGATTTGCAAAGTCATGTGTACGCATTGAGCCTCGGGCCGCTCAGCGCTGCCTTTGTTTCCCAATCAATTTAACGTCGAGGCGGTGTGTACACATTGCGCCCCGCTCCGCATCGGAACGTTGTTATTGATCGAAACGCCCCCGTCGTGGCGGTGTGTACACGTTGAACGTCGAGCCGCTTCGAAACGTCGTCGCTCCTCGCAACGCCCGGAGCTTCAAGCCGATGGTGTACACATTGACGCAGCGGCGTTCACAGCTTGAACGTTGTCATCGCCGTTTCGCCCTTTTTCACCGTCACGCTTTTTGATTTCACGCCGCCGCCCGGCGGTTTGCACATCACGCTGTAAGTGCCGGGCGAGAGTTGCACGCGGATCGATGAGCCGCTGCCTTTTGAAGAGCCGTTCACCGAAAAGGCGCACGTACCGCCGAGCGCGACGGCCATGAGTGTACCCTTGTCGCTGCCCGAAGAAGGCGGCGGATCCGCCGTTTTGGTGGTGGTTGTCTTGGGCGGCGGATCGTTTGCTGTGGGCTTTGGGGTGGGCGTTGTGTTGCCCGAACCGCCGCTTGTGACGGCTTTTTTGGTGCCGTTTGACGCTACCGGCTCCTGCGTTGCGGGCGGCGCCGGCTCGCTCGAAGTGGTGGCCGAAGTGACAGGCGCAGACGTGGTTGCGGGCGCTTCACTCGTGGTCGCCGGAGCGGATGAAATCGCCGGTTCAGCAGTCACCGCCGACGCCGGCAGCGGGATTGTCACCGCACCGGTGTTGGCCGTTTCAACGTCGTTGGGGCGGGATCGCGACATGACAAAGATCGCGACCATGGCCGGAAGAAGCACCGCCACGGCTGCAACGGCACCCACCAAAATGCGGCGGTCAATGCCGGGTTTGTTTGCCGGCGCGGCCGGATACGACGCCGAAGGACCGGTCTGCAACTCAGGCGTGGAGTAACCGGGCTGCGAGCCGCGCGGCTGCGGAACGCTTGTGGACATGCCACCCCCCGATGCGGGCGGGGGTACACTTGCGGCCGGCACTTTGGGTGCGCTGAGCGCCGGTGCCGGGACCGAATTGGACCCTGAAGGCCGCGGCGGCGGAATGGTCGGAACATTGGGCTGAGGCGCGTTGAACCCATTGCCCACGCGAGCCGTTGTGTCTTCCACCTCGTGGCTCACCGCGTTGTTTGAAGAGCCGCGCGGCTGCGGCACAAACTCCCGCGTGAACGACTCTTCGTGGAGCCGCATTGACCCCGGACCCGACGAGCGCGCAGGCGGCGCCGGTTGAGATCCGCGCGCAGGCGGCGCACTCGGCGGCGGCAAACTCGCAGCCTTGGGTTTTCGCTTGGCTGCCTCGGTGATTTGCCCGATGCGATCGACAAGCAACTGTCCTTCGGGCGGGGCAAACGGCCTTAGCGCGTGCGCGAATGCGTACACATTTTTAAAACGCGCATCCACGTCTTTGGCGAGCGCCCACGAGATCACTTGATCGAGATCCGCAGGCAAATGCGGCGCAAGGTGCGACGGCGGCGTGGGCTCTTCGCGCGTGATTTGAAGCATTAACATGGCCGCTTCACCGCGAAACGGCGCGTGCCCCGTGACAAGTTCGTACAAGATCGCGCCGAGCGACCACACATCGGTTCGACCGTCGGCGCTCTTTGCTTTGCGGATCATTTCAGGCGACGAATAAGGCGACAAACCGAACATTGCCGTGGCCGTGAGTTCAGCGCCGACACCCGGCGCCGCCGCCGCGTTCATGAGTTTTGCTGTTCCAAAATCAATGACTTTTACAAGCGGAGCGCCGCCCGCGCGCTGCGTGAGAAACAGCGTTGAAGGCTGGATCTCGCGAACAATAATCCCGTGACTGTGCGTTTCAGCCACCGCTTCTGCGGCTTGCAAAACGAGCAACACCGCATCGGCAAGTGCGAGCGGTCCGCTCGTTCGCAGGTACCGCGCCATGTCGGTCCCTTCGAGGTATTCGCGAACCAAATAAAACGTGCCGTCGTTCTCCGACCCCACGTCAATGATGCGAGCGACGTGCTCCGACGACAGCTTTGCGAGCGTGCGCGCCTCGCGCCGAAACCGCTCGATCTCCTTTGAATCGCCGGCTCCGGGCAGCAGCACCTTGATCACAACCCGCTGGTCAAACTCGGTGTGAAACGCATCCACGAGCAAACCGTGATTGCGGCCCAAAATCGCGCGAACCCGGTATTTGCCCGCGAGAACGTCGCCGGGATGGATCTCGTGAGAATGCATGATGATTGAAGCGCGGCGTTTTGCCGCTGGCATTGTCGCATGAGGCAATCGTCCGCGCGACCGCAACCTTCAGCGGTGATCGTGCCGGGCCTTCGCCTACCCGTCTTTCAAAGCCCGAGCGAGCGTATTCCGGCCCACTTTCAACCTTCGCGCGGCCTCCGTTTTGTTGCCGTCACACGCGTTCACCGTCGCATCCACGTACAAACGGGTGGCTTCATCGAGCGGCAAACCAAGCGGAATGGCCACCGCGTCCGATCGATCGGCGCCGTCGACGCGATCGCCCGCGCCTCGCACATCATCGGTCGAACCCGGCAAGTCATGTTTCATTGGAAACGCCGTACTTCGCACAACGCCGTCGGGCGCGAGCGCGATCGCCCCTTCAATCCAGTGCTCCAACTCGCGCACGTTGCCTTGAAACAAATGACTTCGCACAGCGCGCAACGCCGAGGGTTCAAACTTCGGTGCCGGCCGCCCGTACCGATCGGCATACCGGGTTGCAAAGTGCCTTGCGAGCGCTTCAATCTCGTCACCGCCGCGCGCGTTTAACGTGGGTACATCAATCTCCACAACCCGAACGCGGTAGTACAAATCTTTGCGAAACTTCCCTTCACTCACGAGCTTTTCAAGATCGCAGTGCGTTGCGCACACAATCCGAACATCAGCCTGGCGCGTTTCACGCCCGCCCACTCTTTCAAACGCGCGATCTTGGAGAAATCGCAAAAATTTGCCCTGAATATCAATGGGCAAATCCCCAAGTTCATCCAAAAACAAAGTGCCCCCTTCGGCCAATTCAACCTTGCCGGGCACCCTTCGATCCGCACCCGTAAACGCGCCGCGCTCGTGACCAAACAGCTCGCTTTCAACAAGCTGCGCCGGCAGGGTGGTGCAATCGACAGTGACGAACGGCCGCGCCTGCCGTTTGGAATTCACATGAATTGCCCGAGCAAACATGCCTTTTCCGGTGCCTGTTTCACCGCGTAAAAGCACTGTTGCATCGGTTTGCGCCGCGAGCTGAACGCGCTCGTAGACGCTTTTCATCACCGGGCTTGTGCCGACGATGTGATTAAACGTTCCGCGAAAAACAACGCCCGGCCCGCCCTCATCGGCAGCGCGCAACGTGGTGAGTGAAAGTGCTCGTGCGAGCTGGGTTGCAAGCGCGATTAAATACTTTTCGTCTTCGGCATCAAACGGGCCATTTTGCCGATTGAGAAGCTGCACAACCCCGCGCACGGGAGCGCGCTGATCCTCTCGAATTGGCACAGCCAACATCGACCGCGTTCGATACCCCGTCACCTTGTCGGCGCTCGGATCAAACCGCGGATCGGACTGAGCATCGTCGATGCGAACCGACTGCCCTTCACTCGCAACAAACCCGGCGATCCCCTGCCCTTTCGGTTGCCGGAGCCCACTCACTTCAGGCAGCACGGCAACCCGCGTAACGAGATCTCCCGTCTCCGCATCCACAAGCCAAATCGTCGCGCGATCGGCGCGCAACGCTTTGGCAAGACGCTCACACGCCGTGGCAAGCAGAGCATCAAAGTCCACCTCTTTGGCGAGGAGACTTGCGAGATCCACAAGCAATGAGAGGCGCGACATGCTGATCCGAAGGCCTTGAAGCTTATTCGCTGGAGCCTCCGTCGTCGTCATTAAACTCATCATGCGAGCCTCCTCGGGTCATCCTCCGTGTGCCGACGCGCGTTCAGGGTGCGCACCTCCTCTGCTCGTATTCTGAACAACCAACTTCACGCGGCCATTGCCAGTGTTTGACCGCGCAATTCAATCTTCATGCCTTCACGCGCGGCCACCGAGTCCCCGAAAAGCGCCCGCGCTTTTGCCTCAATTTCAGCCACTTTTGCGTCACTTCGGCTCGGGTCATGATGAAAGAGAACGTATTTGCCAACACCCGCTGTCCGCGCCAACTCGGCACCTGCAACATAGGTGGAGTGGCCCCAACCCACTTTGGATCGCCCCGTTTCACCGCGATATTCTTCAGGCGTGTATTGCGAATCATAAATCAACACATCCGCGCCCTGCGCCAGCGTCACAAGCGCCGGATCCACACATGCGTAATGCTCGGTGTCGGTTGCGTACACAACGCTCGTTCCTTCATAGTCAATGCGATATGCAAAACACCCACCCGGATGATTAACCTTAATCGCTTTCACCCGCGCATTGCCGATTGAAAACGTCTGTCCACTCCGCACTTCACACAGGTCAATCTGCGCCCCAAGCTCATCAAGCCGCACAGGAAACACAGGCGCCGTCATTTGATGTTCCAGCGTTTCGCGGAGCGACATCACCCCGTTTACCCCGCCGAACACACGCAGTTTCGCCGTGGGAATATACGCCGGCACGAAAAACGGAATGCCCTGAATGTGGTCCCAATGTTGGTGTGAAAGAAGCATTGTCGCCTCAAGCCCACCCTCCGCCATCATTCGATCCCCCAGTTTTCGAAGGCCCGTTCCGGCGTCTAAAATGATCCTTTCGCGCCCACACACCACTTCCACACAGCTCGTATTCCCACCCACGCCCGCGGTGTCCGGTCCAGGTGAAGCGATGCTGCCGCGTACTCCGTAGAAGGTGATGTCCATGTTCGTGTCTCCTCGTTGGTTGACACATCCCTTTGCGAGCCGCGTGCCGAACGTGGATCCACCGCATTTCAGGGCATTTCAAACATCGCCCCTCCCAACTTCTACCAAACGCTCTACCCATCGATCCGTTTTGGATCACCCCCGCGGATCGACCGCTCCATTTTGGATCGCTCCTACCCCTTCACAACCAACATGGGCTCCAACCGCGCCACTTTCTTCGCGATCCCCGCCCTGTCCACCACACTCACCACATCGGCCACATCTTTATAAGCGTCGGGCATTTCCTCTGCCGCCGCATCCACACTCGCCGCCTTTACCGCAATACCCCGTTGAGCCAGCACGCGAACCACTTCTTTCCCAGTCATTTTTCGCTTTGCCTCCCCACGTGACATGAGCCTTCCCGCCCCGTGACAACTCGACCCAAACGTTTCTTCCATGGCACCTTTGGCGCCCGCCAACACATACGAATATCTACCCATGTCTCCCGGTACAATCACCGGTTGACCCGTCAGTCGATATCGCTCCGGCAACGCCGGATTGTTTGGTCCAAACGCCCGAGTGGCCCCTTTTCGATGTACGCACACTCGCATGCTCCGCCCGCCGATCATGTGTTCTTCCATTTTGGCAATGTTATGGCAAACATCATAAATCAAGGGCGCTTCAAGCTTTTCTCGCGCAACTCCCAACCACGCCGCAATGGCCGTTAACGCCCTTTCTGCCAACATCGCCCTATTTGCAAAAGCGAAGTTTGCCGCCGCCGCCATACCCCTCAAATAACGATTGGCCTCCTCCGAACCGAGAGGTGCACATGCCAATTGTTTATCAGGCAACTCAATACCCGCGTTGCGCGCCGCGCGCACCATCACAGGCAATACATCTTCACATACCTGATGACCCAACCCGCGCGAACCTGAATGAATCAGCAATACCGCTTTTCCAAACGAAAGCCCAAACGCCTCGGCCAACTCCGCATCATAAATCGCCGCCACCCGATCCACTTCTAAAAAGTGATTTCCCGACCCGAGCGACCCAATCTGAGGAAAGCCTCGGTCACGCGCTTTGGCACTCACCGCCGCGGGATCGGCGCCTCGAATACACCCGCCGTCTTCAATGGTTTCCAGATCGGCCTTTGACACAATTCCCGCGTTTACAAGGGCGCCCACCCCTTCTTGTAATATCAAGTCCAACTGGGGAAGCCTTGAGTCTGATCTACCCACCCCCACACCCGCCGGCACTGCGCGCAACAAGTCATTGCCCAACCTGTCCCGACTGACATTCACCTCTTCGGCGTCCAAATCCAACGCATGCAGCCGAACACCGCAGTTGATATCGTATCCAACGCCTCCCGGCGACACCACTCCACCGTTGTCAGGGTCAAACGCGGCCACCCCACCAATAGGAAACCCATACCCTGAATGGATATCAGGCATGGCCAGCGCGGCGCCCACAATCCCCGGCAAACAAGCCACATTGGCCACCTGAGCAACACTCGCATCACCGGTCAAATGCGCCATTAACGCTTCGTCCGCGTAAATTCTCCCCTCCACCCGCATGGCACCCTGAATAGGCACGCGCACGCGCACATCATCTATCCGTTCAACCCGAATCTTGGCGGCCTTCATTCACTCCACTCTACCCAAATCCCCAGCAAATGGTGCTTTGTTTGTTCAATACCTTGTTGCTTTTCGTATGGCACACAAAGGAGCGCTGTGGCTCCCGCCACGCCCCAGAGTGCCTGCTGAAGCGCCGCGTCAGGTAATAGGGTCAATGCGCTCAATGCCTTTGCGCGACACCACCACTCGAATGCGGTGCCAGCCATCCCCCAAATCTTCTTCACCCGTTTCGCGCCGTAGGCGATAAACAACATTGATGTTGTACACACGCCGCGCCGTTACAGAACACACAACCCCCTCATCCGGGTCGGCAAATGTAATGGTCCGATTGGGATCATCGGTATGGGCAAGCCAAGGCCCAATATTCAGCCGAAAGATCTCCGTCATTACCGGAGATGGCAAACGCCCTTCTTTTCGAGGCGCAACTTCAATACTCTTTTGATGCCATAACACCGTTTCAGGCCGCGCATGCTCCTCAAGCGCGTGTTCACGCGTCATACGCCGCGCCGAGAGTACACTCGCCGGTAGGTGCGAAAACCCTCGAAATCCGGCGCGCTCCTTTACAATTCCAATATTGTCGCCCCGCTCTTCATCGCGAATTGTCCACGCTCTGTCTGGAAAGCGCTTTTCTGCCCAGCGCACAAACGCGTTTTGCAATACCGCTTTCATGCGATCTTTAATGGCATACGACGCCACCAGCAACACCACATACAGAGTTAAATACCCCTGCATCTCCGTGGCCCGAATGGTTGCAACCACGGCAAACGCCATAGCCACAGCCGCGGCCAATGCGTAGAGCGCATGCAATACCCACGTTGCACCATCGCGCACTTCGTGTTTGAGCCACAACACACTCGACGTAAATCGCTTTAATACGTGGCGCCGAAACTCAATATGTTCCACATCGCGCGGAGTCGCTTCATCGTGGCCCACAGAGGGATAATCGCGCTCTTTGCGATAACGCGCCTCACTCACCGCTTCAGACGCCAAAAGGCCCGCCAGATCGTGCCAAGCGTCACCCGCATGTTCCGCAGCGCGTTGATGCACTTCAACACTCGCGGTGGCTGTTAATGCCTCCATAAAAAGTGAAATGTCTTCATCTACCCATTTAAGGGCCACCGTCACTTCACTCGGTAACTTGAGGCTTTGCGACTCAATAACCAGCTTTCGAAAACCCCTCAATGCGCGCGACGCGAGCGACACGAACGATTGAATAGAACGCGCCGCGCGCTGCGGGCTGTCGGCATGTTCCACATCCCCCAACATGTGCCGCTGCGCCTCAAGCCCACTTGCCCGCACCATGCATGCGAATACACGCAGTCTTCGAACTGCGGCTTTGGAAACAACCGAGCCGTCCGTGTGCCCAATTGCTTCATTCATGGCTTTTCGCAAGTCAAAAGCCAAACTGTCCTTTACGTCGGGATCGCACGAAGCCGCCAATTGAGCAAATGACAACTCGGGAACAGCCAGCCGAACGTAACTCAATAGATCATCGTAGATTTGCTTCTTATCGTAGGTTGTTTGAATTAACCTAAAACTGTCGGGAACGAAGAAAAACGCCTCCCAAGTGTATTTGGCCGACTCGTTTTCAAACGGGTAATCAATACCCAGCTCCAAGTGGGTTTTGTCGTGCACGCGCCACGCAACATCCAGGCTCGCGGGTGAGCGCGACGTGCGCGTCAGATCACCGAGCAGAGATCCCCACTCGCTCGCCGGTGCGTCTTCACGCCGCGCGTGCACGCGAATTGTGGGGCGCTTTTGCGGACGCTCGCGACGCAATTCTAAGCGTGGCCGGGCAGACAATGGAGCTGACACAATGTGACGATAGCGTGTCAAACGCGCTTCGCGCAAATGAACATCCATGCTCGTCGGACAAAAAATGACCTCGCCGTCGCCGACGTGCGCTTTGCCTAAAATACCAGCGCAACAGCCGAGCGCCGCGCCGACTCGGCAAACGAGGTAACGCCGCCGAACTTCACGTTGGGCAAATCAACAATATCGCGCTCACTAAGGCCCATGAGTCCCATGCTCATTGAACAAACATGGAAGGTGACACCCTGTTCGGCCGCCGCTTCAAGCAATTGTTCGAGCGACAAGATCTTCTTTCGTCGCATGAGGCCCAATAAAATGCGAGTTCCAAAACCCCCCATGTGCAAACGACTCAACCGCTGATTGGCGCCTTTCGGGGTAAGCCACAACATGATTCGCTGCATGAGAGTGGGTTTTTCTTGTTGCCCAAAGTTGCGAGGATAACGGCCTCTCAGAAGATGAATTCCCCAGAACGAAAAGTACACATCCACACGCATTCCCTGAGCTGCAGATGCATTGGCCACCATCAATGCCGCGAGCAAACTCTCCAGGTCGTTTTTCAGAATCAACAAAGTTGTTCGATTCTCGCGCGGAACGGACTCTGTTTCACCCGACAAAACCTGCGACGGGAGCGCCGCTCCGGCAGATCGGGGGACGGGTGTATCTGTCCGTATAGAACGTCCTGATTGGATGTTGTTTGAATACGGCGCCAAAGGAGTTGTCTGGGCAATGCTGCGATGTACACCCGGTGACGTGGGTGACTCCTCTTGCCGGACTTTCAACTCGGATGCAGAAACGCGCGTGACCGATTCTGGCGGCTCAGGCGTTTTGGAGCGAATACCCCCCTTGCCGGACGGCGGAGAATCAATTGCCGGCAACGTAGCGGGACCGGACACCGCGGGGGCCGGACCTTGCAACTGTACAACAGCGCGAATGACCCCATCGGACTCGCGTTCGAGACGCACCAAACTCGACTTGGTTGTGCGACACCACGCTTCAAGATCGACAGGAAAGTCCGCGTCGTCAGCGCAAATGGTCAGGATCGCGGCGGTACCGCGTTTCCTTCGAGCGGTTTCTGCCAGTCGAAGAATGGGCGCCGGGCACAACATGCCGCGGCAATCCAAGAATGATTCGCTCTCCGGCCCCGACATGTCGACTGCCTGATTCATCGAACCTCAACGTGTTGCCAAATGACTCGCGCTGTCGCGTTGCCCCAAGCCCGACACGGGAGTGTTGCGCTGCGACATGAGCCGCAAATCGTCATAGTAGCGCCTCGCGGCCCCTGAGCGCGTCACCATTTTTTCAATCGCTGTTCGAACCACATCCGACGGAGCGGGCAAAGTGACGTGGTGATCGAGCCCGCAGAAGTTGATTGCGGCCTCCAGCAGTTCTGTATTCGCGTGCGTTGAAACCAAGAGCCGCGACACCTCCGGCGCGTGACCGAGAGCGGCAAGAAGAGGGTCTTCCAAGATTACGTGCATGCCGCCGAACACCACAACCCACGGCGGAATTTCTTCTTCGTCGCGAAGCCGTTGAGCAAAAGCGGCCCGATGATCCGCGGCGATTTCTTCCACGCGCATCATTCCGCGGAGCTGCAACATCACCTCGGGCAGCGGTGTTTTTCGAAGCGCCGGATCACCCGTCAAAAACCACACCGAAGGCTGACCTGTTGAACGCAATCGCTGTTGAAGCGATGTCCTCATGCTCGTGGGATCGCCGCTCGAAGGATCTGTGTCCATCAGCGGCAAGCGAACGGCGGCAAGAGCGGACGCAAAATCGGCCGCCGTTTCAAAACGTTCGGAAGGGTCAACCGACACCGATCGCCTTAGGATCTCGGCCAATTCAGCAGGCACATCCATCTGCGCTTTGACGCTCGCATCGTTCGATCGCACGTCAACCGTGGGCACACTCGGAAGTCGGCCGAGTACACTTTCAAACAGAAGCGCACCCACAGCGTACAGATCGGAACGCTCGCTCATCGGCTGGCCACGCACCAGCTCGGGAGCCAAATACCCAACATCGGGAAGGACGGGCAGTGTGGGCTCGCTGCCTTCCGCTCCACTGCTCGCAACGCGGTAGCCGAAGATCTTGGCGGTTTCGCGACGCGTGTTTTCGTTGGCGATCAGAACATGTTCGGGCGTCAAGTGCCGATGCAACAAGCCAACGGTGTGCGCCTCACCCAAACCGTCGAGAAGTGTGATTGCCATATCCACAGCACGACGCCACGGGAGCGGCCCGCTCTTCGACAGCAACGTTCGCAACGTGGGGCCGCGCACACGTTCCATCACCATAAACGGCCTGCCGTCGGCCTTCTCGCTCGTCATTCCAACATCGAGCACGCGTACATTTGCATTGTGACGAAGCACTGCAAACGTTGGCAACTCACGTCGCAGGCGCGCTTGTTCCGCCGGCGAATTTGCGCGAAACACTTTGATCGCGACCTGACGTCCAAGTTCGAGGTGCGTCGCATCAAACACAATGGCTCGCGACGTCTCCGACAATTTTCGGCCCGTTTGGTACCGGCTTGTTGTCGATAGCGAAAGCGCTTCCGCAACCGAACGCGCCTGAAGCGATCGCGACTCTGGAAGATCACGCAAACGCCGAAGCAGCTCGTCCGCTGTTTGCACGCGATCGGTCACGCGCTTTTCGAGCAGCCTGCGCACGAGTTCTTCAAGCGCTGTTGAAAGCCTCGGTCGATCGGCCGGAATCTTCATTGGCGGAACGGGCTGACCGAGGTGGGCCGCAGCAACGCGGTACGCATTTTCACCGCGAAACGGAGGCGCACCCGTGATGCATTCGTAGAGCAAAATGCCGAACGAATAGAGATCGGTGCGCGCATCCACCTTCTGCGCGTTTACCTGCTCGGGCGACATATACTCGGGTGTACCCATGATGGTTCCCGCGTCTGTGTGACCGAGTTCGTGTGCCGATGTGACGTCTTTTGCGAGCCCAAAATCCAGGATTTTCACCATCTCATCGCCGTCTTCACCGGGCGTGAGCATGATGTTGTCGGGCTTCAGATCGCGATGAACAAGTCCGCGCTGATGTGCGGCGCGAAGGCCTTTCACAACTTGAGTTCCGATCGGAAGGATCTCTGAAATCGGAAGCCCCGTTCTCGATCTGCGCACCCGCTCGCCAAGCGATTCGCCGTGGAGCAACTCCATGGCGATGTAGCAAAACGTGTCGACGCCCTCTGTTCCGCGGCCCACGTCGTACACATGCACAATGTTCGGGTGCGACAGTTGCGCGTTGAGGCTCGCCTCGCGGAGAAATCTCTCTTCCCGTTGCGGATCGTCGTCGTCTTCCGCAAATGCATTTCGAAGCGCCAAGATCTTGAGAGCCACGAGTCGGCGAAGGGCGAGATCTTCAGCTTTAAAAACAGTGCCCATGCCCCCGCGCCCCAACAGGCTGAGTATGCGGTAGCGATCGCAGACAACTTTGCCCGCGGCGAGGTTGGACAGCATGGGCGCGCACGCTAGCAGTGGGTGTGCCAACATCACATCCGCTCTTTGGCTAGTTGTGAATCCGGGTGTAAGCCGGTCCGGCTGTCTCCCGCGAACCTTTCAGCATGAACTCCCGCTTCCCTCGCCCTGATGTGAACAGTCCGCAACTCCTGTTTTGAATGCTGCCAAGATCGAGCAGATTTCGAATCGAACGAACGCTGGACAAAGTACCCACAAAATTTCACGCCCATACATCATGAAAACCAAACGTAAAACGGGCGCGATACGCCGTCAGCCTGCCAATCGGCGTTGTTGATGACTGGCTGCATTCATTCCGTGATCTCACTCATTGGGTGAACCGGAAGGCAACTCGGCAAAGTGGCCGCGGGATGCTTTTTCGAGCGCGCGACACTCGGCATCTCCGACCGGCACGTCAAATTCAGACTCATTGTTCCATTTCTTACAATGCCAGCCGCCATCCCACGCCTGCGCTTCAATCTTCGTGCCGTCGCCCAACATACCCCAGTTGTTGAATGGGCAAGGAAAAGCCTCTGTACAATTCGTCAGCGGCACGGGCGCCGATTTGTTCTGAATGGGCTTGAGCAAACTCCTTCCATCCATTTTTTTGGAGTGTAAGACAAGCTCCGGCGCTCCCCATATCCCATACACATCCAGCAACGTTGGCAGTACATCCAAGTGAGTCAGGTTTTTTTGGCTGTTTGCCACAATGGCCGCTTTTTCGGCCTCCGTCGCGACGTTTTTTCCATGCGCGATAAACGCCGGAACATGAATTTGCTCGTCCAATACATTCTGACCATGATGAATGGAATGATGTTCACCAAATCCCTCACCATGATCGCTCGTGAACACTAAAAATGTATTTTCCCAACGAGGATCGTTTTTTAATGCCAATAGGGCTTTTGCAATCGACTCGTCCTGAAAGAAAATGGCATTTTTGTAGGCGTTTTTAAGACCCGGTAATGTTTCCCAAGTGACAGTTCGAGTCCAAGGGGTAAACGGCGCGGCGCTCTCATCAAACCCGTACAAAATGTGCGTGTCATGAAAGTGCAGTACCACCAAAAAGGGCTCCTTCAGCTTGGGTAACCGAGCTTCAAACATCTCCGCAAGCCGCCTGTCCGCCAGCGAAGAAGAACCTTCCTGTTCAAACAAAGTGTCAAACGTCACATACGAGTCTAAAGAACGTTTGGGGTTGTCCCAATGAAAGACCGGCGCGTGATGCGCCGACCAATAGGCGGTATAAGGCCGATCGGCGGCATCGAGCGACTTGGCAATATCAAACAAGGTTGGAGACGAAAGAAGCTCTTCCTTTGGTATGTTTTGAATACGGCCAGTCATTAACACCGACATGGATATCGCTGTAAAGCTCGCCAGCGATCGCATCTGCGTGAGGCCAATGCGATCGCTCATTAAAGCGTTTACGCGCGGCGCGGTTGGACAAACGGCCGACGGGTCGGAGCAATACGAGTCAGCTCGAACGCTTTCGGTCACAACAAGAACAATGTTCGGCAGCTTTTCCCGCGACGATCTCAACTTTGGCAATACCGTCGCCGCAATGGCCGACGGCTCGGGTGAACCGATTGGGATTTCTGTAACCACCTCGAAGAGCCTGAGATCCGGAGGCGATTTCGAGGAGACAAACACCGGGATGAGGGCCGACAGCGTCGCGACTGCCAACCCTGCCCGGCGCGGAGCAAAACGCGGCGCCCGGCTCACCTGCAATAACAATCCTTCTATAGAAGCGCCGAGCACCACAGCGGCAATGAGCATTGGCAATTCGTTCTGAAAGGCCGGCGCAATATCATCCCACGACGCAAAAGCACTCTTCGCAACAAACCTGTCCGCATACCGACCAAAGCGGTCAAAAAACAGTGCTTGAAAAGCGAACGCGGCGCCTGCCAAAAGCCCCAAAAAGAGGCGGCCCCAGGCCCATCTGCATAAGAGGATTCCAAAGAAACACCAAAACAAAACGCTGTGCACCCCACCCAATAAAACTTCATAGACGGAGCGCCCGTTTGAGAATAACCGCCCTCGCCGGGTTACCCAGTCTAAAATCACAAATTGGGCGCAAAACAGCCCAAAAAAGAAAAATCGGCTGCGTTTTTTCCAATTGCCGCCGTGGCCCGCCGCCCGCGCGTCAGACATCGATAATCACCTGCGCCCGCAATTTACCGTCGGGTAGAGTCTCAATCTCCATGCCGTGGTAAGTGACCGCCTTAATTCCACCTCCCACCTCATGTCGAGTTTCGTCCATCGGCTCACCAAAAAGCGCGCCGTGGATACCATTGTCATCGTCGTGCAAAATCACCGCGCGTCGAAGGGCGAAACGCTCTTTTTCGAGTGTATACAATACCTCTGCAAGCCAGGCAAACAACCTATCATCATCGGGCCAGTTGGGTTCAGGTGCCGCCACATCAATGGGTAACTTCACCGCCGGCGAAACATCTTTTGGCCGAACGATCATGGCGCCCATTGCCTCGGCGGCGGCGGCAAACAAGTCTGTACGGTTTCGCGCGTACACAGCAAACGCTTCATCGGCCGTGTGGTCAATGCTCTCCAACTCAAATCCACATAGCAGGGTAGAAACAGGATGAAAGGCCGGCAAAACATCCGCTTCTCGAAACGCCACTCCCCCTTCCAACCAAGTGGCCACTTCGCCGAGCAACTGCATGACATCTGCATTCTCAAGCGCCGAGCCACGAACATCCAACGTTGCGACCGCACCGCAAGGCGTATTCAGCCACGTTAGGGGCGATACCCCCGAGATCGAAACTCCCTTGTGCAATGCCAAGTCCACCGCGCACCGAACCAACGCTTCAGCGCCGGATCGCGTTGAGTACACATCCACAACTGTCACGTGGACACCACGCTGAGCACCGGTCCCGCCGTCACATTCACCTCCGAGGCATAAAACATATCCCCATCGAGCACGTAGGGTCCGCGCGCATTTCCATGGCGATCGTGCGGGAATCGAACAGTGAAGCGGCTTGTCAGATCATCAAAAGAGTCTTTGCCGCCGATGGGCTTGCCGACAAGAACCAACGGCATTCGCCACCCCAATTGGCGACTTGGTAATGCGTTTACCACCAGGTGTGGACGATTGGGATCTTCCCCCGCCCGATGAGTCACGTGCATGTGGAGGCCCAGATCTCGAACAACCGCAGCACACACCAACGAAAACGCACGCGGCGCCAAAACGTGGCCTTCCACTTCAATGGTACATGGCAATGGATCAAGCACCCGTCGCGCGTATTTTCCGCCCACAAACGACTCGGCAAAGACCCTGGCCACAATTCGCGCGGCACCCGCATTTCCCCGCGCTCCATCTTCGTAATAAACGTCAAAAAACTTTGCGACGAGCCCCGTTCCAAAAATAAACCCCACACGCTCTTCAACGCCCCGCGATGTCTCAGCGGCCACCCGCAACGTTGGCCGACGACTCGTTTCAAGGTTGTCCTTCTTTTCGAGAATGCGTTTTAAGAGGGCCGCCGGCTCGCCGTGGAGCCCCCAATTTTTTGAAACGATCGCCGCTGTTCCGGCCGGCAAAAAGCCTATTTTTGGAAGCCTGGGTCCAAATGCTTTGGCAATCTCGGTGGTGCCCGCCATCAGGCTTCCGTCGCCTCCCGTGAGCACAATCAGTTCGCTCTTTGCCTCCGCCGCCGCCTGGCACGCGTGCGCGAGTTCTCCCAAGTCCTGCGTTGTATGAATGCGAGCGTGACCCCGGGCCACCTCACGCAACTCAGCCACAAGCGAGGGAGCGCGCTCGTACCTCCGCGCCGTGGGGTTCACAATCAGGTCCACCAACATCTTGCAGCCGCGATTTTCAGCATCGCACGGTACCCCGATGTAGCGTGATCGGCTAGGCTCCGCGCGTGCGTTTTCTACCGCAGAAACTCTCCGGCGTGTTTTATCGGTTCGCGTGCAGAACCGCGTTCCTCTTGGCTCCAGCTCTCGCCGGATGTGCGAGTTCACCGGCTCTTCGTGCGGCCGAGGCCCATGATCTTCCAACGCTCGCGCGAGAGATTGAAACCGAAATCAAGGCCAACGATCTGACCGCGGCAGAAGCGCGCGCCATTGCGAAAGCCGTAAGTGTACACGCGGTTCAAAACGCCAAAGGCGACAGCGGGCTCAAAACACTCGAAGCGTACGGACGGTGCTCGCGTGTTCTCGACAGCGCATTTGAAAAGCGTTCCAACGACACCGACGAGATCGCTGCAAGCGCCGCTTTAACTCGGCTCGAAAATGGACAACTTTCACCCGACGACGCGCGCGAATCGGCGTCGCGATCGGGTGTACACATGCTCTGGCGCGCCGTTGATGCGCGCGCGCTCATTCGCCCTGAAGACGGAGCGGCCCGCCGTGAACGATTGGTCGACGGTGATCAAGAAGTTCGAGTGGCCGCGCTGCGAGCCTCCGCCGACGCCGGCGACATTGCCGACGCCGACATTTTGGCCGACGCCGCGCGGCTCGACCCTTATCCGCTCGCTCGCACGCTCGCGATCCGAGCAATCGCACGCACCGCAATGGGTGAGCGCGCAGTCTTAACACTGCGCGATTTGTGGACGCGCGCAGACGACGATGCGCGCCAATCCATCGCCGACGCATGGGCCACAGAACGCATCATCGACGCCGGTGGGAGACGCGAGTTGTGGTGGGCGGCGGAACATCATCACGGCGCGCCCGCGATCGCAGCCGCTGCGGCGCTCGCACGTTTCAAAGGGGACGGATGGAGCGAGGCGATCGGCGTGCTCGCGCGCGCAATCGAAAGCGGCGACACCAAAGACCGCGTGTTTGCAATCGGCGTCGCACCCGCTCACGAGCAGGTCATTGAAGAAGCACTTCGAAAAGCGATTGACGACAAAGACGACGCTGTTGTGGTGGCGGTCGCTTGGCGATTGCTCAGCGGCGTCGGTCGCAACACGGTTGAAGAAAAAGACCGAAAAGCGCTTGTTGCCAAGCTGCTTGAATACGCCAAAAGTTCAACCACCCGCGGTTTCCAGGCTCAAAAAGCGCTCGCAAAAACGGGAGTCCGCGAGGTGTTGCCGCTGCTGGACAAACAAATCAAGCTCGCAGACACGCGCGCTCGCGAAACGACCGGGGTTGCCTACGTCGATTTGGGCGAAGCTGCCAAAGCGGCTCCGCTGATCGCCGACAAAGACCTTGGGGTTCGGGCGGCCGTTGCCTGCGCGCTTGTCGAATCTGACAAGTGACAATGAACTACGACGTACTGATTGTGGGAGGGCGCCCGTCGGGGGCAACACTTGCGGCCCGTCTCGGCGCTCGCCAGAAAAAAGTATTGGTGCTTGAAAAAGCCATCTTCCCCTCGTTGCCAAACGTGCCTTCGTCACCGGCAGTCCATCCCGGCGCAATGGAATTGCTCGACGAAATAGGCATTCCTGAAAGTGCGTACGCATCCGACCACGCCAGAATGCGGCATGTGCGCTTCAATGTCGCGGGCCTCTTCAGCACCGTCATGCGCACTCCCACGTTGGCGGCCGGACGCGACTACACCTATGGAGTGGATCGCGCTGTTTTTGATACCGCCTGTTGGCATAACCTTGATCGATTTCCAACGGTTGAAAAGCGACAGGGCTTTACCGTAACCGACCTTGTCAAAGAGGGACAGCAGGTGGTCGGCATTGTTGGCAACTCCAATGATGGACCGAGTGAAACAATCAAAGCGCGCGCGGTGATTGGGGCCGACGGTCGATTCAGCTTTGTGGCGCGCAAGTGCGGCGCACCTGTCATTGAAGAGCAAGACACCTGCACAAGCACTGTTTATTACGCCGACTGGGCCGGTGTGCGCCCCGTTTGTGATGAAGGCCCGGCGACATTTGTGTACACAACAGTTCGAGGCCTCGACGTGCTCTTTTTCGCAATGCCAAACGGCCTCTATTCGGTCAATACCCACCAGCGCTCCGATCGAGTGGATATCGGTGGTAAACCCGAAAACTATTATCTCAATACACTCAAATCCATCCCTGAAGTTTGGCGATACCTTGAAAAGGCCGAACGCACCACGCCTCTCTCGGGCATTAAACGCATTGGGAACGGT
The DNA here is from genome assembly GCA_016712345.1 of Polyangiaceae bacterium. Lineage (GTDB taxonomy): Bacteria > Myxococcota_A > Polyangia > Polyangiales > Polyangiaceae > JADJRH01. The sequence continues at coordinate 2,079,690 of JADJRH010000001.1, read as the reverse complement.
TATCGGCAGCCGTCCGGCCCCGGTTGGGCTCTCGTCGGCGACGCTCTTCATTACAAAGATCCGGTTGACGGTCAGGGCATCTACGATGCTCTGCTTGAAACAAAGCTGCTCGATCAGGCGCTATCGCTGTGGCTTTCGGGCGCCCGCACATGGGATGACGCGATGAAGGCTTATCGGGACGATGTGTGGGCGGCCACACAGCCCATGTTCAAAACCACCGTCGGCCGACTCAAACGTGAACTTTATGATGAACCGCCGTGGCCTGTTGTTCGAACACTCATCCGTTGGACAGTGACAGACCCAATTTATCAAGAAACGTTTTTACGCATCCTGGGCCGCGATCTGCCGCCCGGCCGATTAACTTCCAAGAGGCTGATGGCCGGATGTATTCAACGCGGCATTGCCCGTGATGCGTTATCACTCTTCAAAAACACCCGCTGAACAACCGGTGACTGGCAATCTCACTCTTTTTATTGAACCAGTGCGCTCTGCGCTTCTTCAACTCGCGGCGGCCTCGGCGATCGCAACGTTGAAGGCCCCACATCCTCGTCGTCGTCGAGCGGCTGCGCCACCGGAGGCCGCAGATTGGCGCGGTACGGCAACGTTCCCGCTGCCACAAGTGTCACCGGTTTCACTCGCGGCGCCGCCCACAATACTCTATGTATTCCAGCAGCAATGAGCCCACCAGCAAGCGGCCCGAGCACAAATAGCCACAGTTGAATAATCGCATCCCCTTGAGCAAACAGCGCCGGCCCCAATGCTCGAACGGGATTGGCCGCGAGCTTCGTGACAGGCAAGCCGACCAAGTGAATCAGTGTGTACGCAACGCCCACGGCGCCGGCCATAACCGCGTGAGAAGGACGCTGAGCCTGCGCCGCTTCAAGGGTTGGTTCACCGCGCGGATGCGCATCTGAAACCGATAAAAGAACCAATACGAACAACGCTGTCAAAACCACTTCAGCCACGATGGCCGCGCCCAAACCATGGTTACCCGGCGAACGCGACGCATAGCCGTTGGCCAATGTTTCGGCCGTTTTTGACATTGGGTTTGACCCGCCAACGGCCATTGCGCAAAGCGCCCCCACAATGCCTCCCACCGTTTGTGCGGCGGTATAAAATCCAACATCCCTCATCCGCGTTCGACCGGCGAAAGCCATTGCCAACGTGACAGCCGGGTTCAAGTGCGCCCCGGAGATCGGCGCCATCACCAACGTCATTGCCGCCACGCCGAGGCCAAACGCCAGGGCCACACCTGTATCGCCGAGCCGTGCGCCACCCACCGCAATCGCACAAGAACCGGCGAACATTACGCCAAACGTTCCTACTGCCTCTGCCACGTAACGTCGCATAATAGCCTTCGCGGAGCGCAATCCTCGGAGCGGTGGTCAGTCGGGCACCTCGGCACCGACGCAAACCACGACCTCCTAGCGAAAACCGAAACTGTCTGAGGTTCCCAAGACGATCTGACTTCGGTGAAAGTTCTTTCCCTTGGGCTGATCGCTGAAGAGAACGCCAAACGGCCACCCGACCTTCCACCAAGGCATCTTTTTTACCAACGCCCAGGTGTTCAGCATGTCGAGGCGCTTCAAGTTGCGTCCACGGTGTTGGTCACGCGAACCCCCGGCGGCGTTGGGTCAAAATCGAGAACCCTGCTACGCTCGGCCTCGCCCCTTATGGCACGTGTGCTGTTCATTGAAGACGATCGAGCGCTGACTGCCGCTCTCACAATGGCCTTTGAAGAAGAAGGTCATGAAGTGATCACCGCGTTTGACGGCAAAGAAGGGCTCGATCGCATCTCGCGCGATAAACCGGATATCGTGATCTGCGACGTCGCGCTCCCCAAACTCGACGGGTTTTCACTTTGCAAAACGGTGCGGCAAAACAACCCACAATTGCCGTTCATGCTGCTGACAGCGCGCGACGGCGATATCGATCACGCATTGGGTCTGTCGCTCGGCGCCGACGATTACGTTATCAAACCCGTGAGTGCGCGCGTGTTATTGGCCCGTTTGCAAGCGCTCCTGCGCCGCGTTGCTCTTTTATCTCAACCCTCAAATATCAGCCAAATCGTGCGCGTCGGCCGACTTGAATTGGACAGAGAGCGTTTAGAATGTCGTTATGACGGTATCGTTATTGAAACAACCGTTACTGAAATAAAACTCATTGAAGCACTCATTGCAAAACCCGGTGTTGTATTGTCGCGGTCACAACTCTTAACCTCGTCGCGCGGAGACAACTCCATTGTCACCGACAGAGTTATTGACACGTACGTCCGCAGACTCCGCCGCAAGTTTGAACTTGTCGATCCGTCCTTCGTTCAGCTCGAAACCGTTATCGGGGCCGGCTACCGCTGGAAAGCCGCTTGAGAAAAAGCAGCCTGCGATATCGCACGTACGGCGTTATCCTCGTTGTTGCCTGTTTGCCCCTTGTTCTGGTGGCCATTGCCAATCGCTCCGGTGAAAGCGAAACGGCACACATGTCGAGTCTGGTAGAGGGAGCCGTCACTCAACTCCAATCTTCCCCCAGTCCACAATCACAGGTTCATCAGGTTGCCGCCGAACATCGAGTTCGCATTGTCATTTTCAACTCCGCACTTGAACCCGTGGCCCAAGCCGACCACGAGGCCGAAACCTCCCTGCGTGATCAGATCGGTGACGCCCTTTTTGGTCCGAACGGAGCACCCAACCTTACCCAATACGATCAAACGCGACCTACCCATTGGACAGAAGTACAAGTTGCCCATCAAAATGGCTTTTCAAAAAGCTGCTCGCTCGGTCTTGGGGGCAGTCTTACCATTTGCCATCATGCGGCGCGCCTACCCAATGGGCACATTCTACTCGCCGAAAAAACCTCCCCTCGTGCCATTCGAGCGCTGTTTGACCTGCGATATCCACTTCTGAAGCTCACGCTGTATGTCCTTCTTTTGTCGGGTTTTCTGGCGTTTGCCCTGAGCAAACTTCTGCTCCGCCCAGTCGAGCGGTTGCAACGCGAGGTTCGAAAGCGCGTTGCGTCTCCCCATTCCGCCGCTCCCATTCCTCGCGTTTCAAACGATGAAGTGGGTGACCTGACAACCGACTTTAATGCCCTCACCGCCGCGCTGCTCGCCAAACAACGCGAAAACGAGGCATTCGCGGCCGATCTTGCGCACGAACTGAAAAGCCCTATCCTGGCCATTTCCACCTGCGCAGAGGCCCTTCAAGGCCCGTTGGATGAAACGCGCGCAAAAAAATGGGGCGCCGTTTTGTCAGAGAGCACCCGTCGCCTGAATGTTGTCACTTCCCAGTTTCTAGAACTGGCGCGCGCTGAGGCGGGTCTACCCAATGAAGAGCGTTCTGTGTTCGATCTGACAGCCCTTGTTCGCGAGCTATGCGAAAGCGCGGGCCTGCAAGAACAATTCAAGTTGGTGCGCTTTGACAGTTCAGGCCCCAAAGCCGAGATTTGCGCCGCACCGCAGCCTGTCGAAAAAGCGGTGCGCAATGTGTTGGAAAACGCGGCGGCCTACTCCGCGCCGCAAGGTGTTGTTCGAGTAGAGGTGGAGACCTCTGACCACCACGTCAACCTAACCGTTTCCGACAACGGGCCCGGAATCGACGCGTCCGACCTCCCCCAGATCGGCAAGCGCTTTTTTACCCGACGCACCGGCGGAACAGGCCTTGGATTGGCCTATACAAAAGCGGTGTTGACCGCCCACGGTGGAGAGTTGATCATCCATTCCACCCCGGGCAGTGGAACGTCTGTTACTCTCCGCTTTCCTCGCTGAAAATAGCCTTGGTGCAGCGGTCGGGCCGGTTTCCCTTTCTCGTTTTCACATCGTTTTCACACTCAATTCAATAACGTTTCACCCGCGATCCGGCTTGTTTTTCACATCGCGTTGTCAACGTGTTGCGTCATGAAACAACGCCGCATCGTTTGGCTCGCCGCAGCCGACGCCCGAGGTCACCTCACCCGCGCTCATCTCATGCGCCGACTCCTCGCGGCACACAACATAGATGTCACGCTCATCACCACCGGCGACGATGGTCAACGTTATCTGGCCGAACTCGGTTCACCTTCCACTGTTTTGTCTACCCATTATGCGATCTTGTTCGACGCGTGGCAAAACATGAAAACGGCCCAAACAGAGGCTCAAATCGCCAAATATTTTCTACTACCCCAGCGCGCTCACCGCGACCTTTCTACCCTTCAACAACTGGCCTGCGACGCCGAGTACATTGTCAACGACTTCCACCCGCTCCTTCTGCTCGGCGGCCCCAAAGTTGGAAAGGTTGTCCATGTTTTCGGCGCGTCCCTGCGACACGCCATTGCCCACCATTTCGAAGGGCGTGGACCGGAGCTTCTCGATCGGCGATTTTCAAGTTGGGTAGACTCCCTCCTGCGTCGCGGATTTGCGCGCGTAGAGCACAACGTTTTTACCCCTCCACACGGCATTTTTCGCGCGAGTGACAAAACATTTGTGCTCCCTCCTCTTGTTTCTGTTCCAGACAAATCTCCCCATGATGTCCGTCGCAGCCTGAATCTTCCCAAACACCAAAAACTCGCCGCCGTTTACCTGAATCCGCATTTTCAAGATCCTCACCTCGCAACGGCGTTGCAACAAGTGCTGTCTGAACGCGGGTATCACCTCTACGGAGTAAGTGAGCGATTGGCTCATTTACAAGGTTTTCGGCCGGTGGACGCCCATTTTGCAAACATCGCTTTCGCCGCCGATGTTCTCATTTCCGCACCTGGAATGGCCACGTGCAGTCAGGTTCGCACGTTTGGACTTCCCTTCGTTGCGCTGACAACCCGCCAGCCCGAACAACAGGTGAACCTTGCCAATCTTCAAAAGCACCACCCCGTTCAGCCGGTGGACCTGACAGACCCCGGCGTGCGTTCCAATCTGACGTTGTGCCTTCATCAAGCCCTGGAACGCGCTGAAGCATTGCGTACACAACGATCCCCCTCAAACGAGTTTGGTCCCGATGGGGAGGTCATTCGCAATGTCCAACACAGTTGGGCGAGGGTATTCACCTCGCTCATCGCCGGGCATTCCCCACCAACGTACATATTCAACTCTTCAACCCACAAACACCCGTTTTCCAATTCTACCCATGAGGTTTTGTCATGATTCAACAATCGCCCACAGTTGCCCTCGTTCTCGAAACTTGTAATCTCCGAGGTGGAAACGCCGAAAAAACACAACGCGTTCCTCAAAGTTTAATTGCGCTGTTTCAACTTTTTAAAGAGCAGACGTTTTCACTTTCTCATTTGAATGAATTTGTACTTACCCATGACGGGCTCGACACAAACAGTCAAGATCAGCTCTCACAGGCGTTGGGTCGCCCAATCCGTTTTGTAGAAATTTCACCCACGGCCGGCTATTACGACGCAAAAAACAGCGGTTTTGACGCCACCACCGCCGATATTGTGGTGTTCGCCGATGCGGACTGTCTACCCAAATCAACCTGGTTGGAAAAACTGCTCAAGCCGTTTTCCAACCCCGACGTTCAGGTGACGGCGGGGCGCACAACTTACAAAGAGAGCGTTCTCGGCTCCGCCGCGACCTCCATAGACTTTATGTATTTTCCAAGTTCACTCGGACCTGACACCACTCGAAATTTCTACGCCAACAACGTGGCTTTTCGGCGCGCCGTTTTTGCCCAATTCCGATATCAACCCGCACCGGGCATTTACCGCGGTCACTGCCAGCGCCTCGGTATTGCCCTTCACAAAGCCAACATTGCTGTCCACTTTGTTCCCGAGGCTCACACCGTGCACCGCTTCCCCGATACAACCGGAGAGCTGCTTCACCTGCGTTTACTGCGCGGGGCTGACACGGTAGAAATGGCTCCCGCCCTTGCCAACGCGGTTCTACCCAAACCGCTTCAATGGGTAGGTCGCACAGGCCCGATCGCGCCGCTCACCGTGCTCGGTGCACGGCTCTTTTTCAGCGAGCGAGCGTTGGGGCATCAAGACATGGCTCCCCTTTCACGTTCCCAAACGCTGCTCGCCCGCGCCGCCGTCGTGGGCATCACTGCTCTTGACGCGGCGGGCGCCTTGTCAAAGTCGGTTTTCAAAAATGACTTTGGTGTACACAACGGCGCCCTCACCCGCAACGTGCTCGGCTACCACGCAAACGCAAATGGCTATTTTTTCAAGCGCCACGTGAACAATCGCCAAACGTGGCAATTGTAACGCGTCCGCGTAGTCGGTGGCCGTTCGTTGAACATCGGAGGCCGTAAAGAGAACCGCGCGGGCGTGGGGGCTGATCGCCTGATTAACCAAGTCCGCCACTTTGCCTTTGCGTCGAGGGGGTTTTTGCGTCTCAAAAATAGGCAGCAAAAACCCCTCCTTCATCATCAGTCTCAACCCGAGTGAACTGCACCGAACTCCGTTTTTCCGAAAGTGCGGTATGGCCACATGGTCAAATTGTTCAGCGATCGGTTCGGCCAGCGCCAGCCAAAGAGGCGCCACACCGAAACCGTCTAAATGGGCCTCTGCCCGGGCGATCACAAATGCCCGACAGGCCACCGTCAGAAGTTCCTGTTTTCCAGAAACTACCAACAACTGTGCCTCAGAACTTTGGAACGCTCTGAAGGCCACCTCCACCTCATCTACATAATAATAGCCGTCGGCACTCAACTCCGACATCTGAGCACGCACAACGCGCTCCACGTCATCTACAGTCATGCCCTGAAGTTCGGCTGCGTCAATCACACGCAGACCCGAGCTTTCCACCAAAAATCGATCTTCTACCGTTGTGCTGAGAGGCATGACAATACACCCCTCCACAAGCTGTCCAAATTGCCGAATGTGCGTAACCTCGGCTCTTACGGTGGAAATGATTGTAGAGAGAGCTGCGCTTTCCACAGCAACAGCCACCACCGACACAATTCTACCCAGTGACGCAATAAATGTTTCCGCGTTGTGCGCATCGTGTAAAACCTTGTAACCGCCGGCTTCAAATGAGTCCCGCGCCTTTGCGTACACAAAGTCCCTTGTTGTTTTTTTCGGCGGCGGCGGAGCCACCGTAATCCCCTCGTCCAACACGGCAAGCGCGTGAACCACCACTTGACGCTCTTTGCGGGGGCCCATCAGCGTATCCAACGCCACAAGAACCTCGCGAAGCGGGCAGTCTTGACCGTCCGCGGGCGTCCACCAGTTCAACTCATGCATCACTTTATACAGCGCGGCCGAGTCTCCAGATCCCACCGTCAGCGCACCCCGCACTTCGGGCGCCAGCCCTGACAACATCACCGGCCATTGGATTCCAGTGTGAAGTACCGCTTTGAGTACATCCTCCACTATCGCTTTTGGCAACCATGTCTTTCCCGTGGACATGGGTGCCTCAACCGAGGGTAGTACCGGTACGGGGACGTCCACGCCTCGCAAGCGCGACAAGCTCAGTGTCAGAAAGCTGGTCGGTGGAAAGCACGCTGTACGCCGCTGAAAATGATTGCGGGCTTCCCTCCTGAACCATGTGAAATTCACCGGCAGCCTGCGTTGCAATGCGGTCTGTCACATCGGCCTGACCGCTGCTGAGCAGTGGCCTCAACTTTTCGAGAGCACGCGGTTCTTTTACCTTACCCACGAACCATGTGCGAATGTTGTCCCGACATCGATAGTCCAAGTCACCGGGGCTTTGGGTAGCCAAAAACATCCCAATTCCCGCCGATCTACCCCTTTTGAGCAAGCTCTCCATCGGGCCTTTGGTGGCCGGTTGTTTCATCGCGGGAAGGTACAAGTCAGCCTCATCAAACAAAAAGGCGGCTTGCAGCGTATTCTTGGGATGTTTGTTCGCCCACCGGAGAAGCGCCATGAGAAACTGCGCCACCCAAAACTGCACCTGCGAATCACCGTTTAAGAACTTGGTACTGATAATCGACAGTTTTGTTTTTCCAGGAACCGCGTGCGCGCCGTGGCCAAGCAACATGTCCATGTCCAACTTCTCAGCCGACGCCCCAAACAAATGGGTAGATGTCAGCTTGAGCGTTTCGAGCGACTGAGCCAGTTGAGCAAAAAGTCGAGTATCAATTCTACCCACGCGCATCGCGAGCGTTTCATCCACATCGCCGATCACGCGCACCAACTCTTCAAGCGTAATAGGCCTGTCGAGCGCCTCCGCAAGCAGCTTCACCGCCTGCACCAAAATCGCTCGGAGAGCTGCATCTTTTCCAGACGACTTGTACGCCAACATATCGGCCAGTGCGTGTGCGGCCTGCGTGGCTTGGTCTTCACGTTCAAAGGCCGACATCTCTTGCATGCCGTCGGGCGCCACACCAATCGCGATGGGTCTACCCTCGGGGTGTCCCGGAGTATAAAGTGCCACGTCTACCCGTTCTGCGATTTGTTTTTGACGGGCGGCGAGCGCCGGATTTGATATCACACGTGTGAACGTGTCCGACCGCGCATATCCCGCCAAGTCACCTTTGCGGTCAATCATGACAACCGGCACACCGCGAACAAGGAGTTGTTCCAAAACCGACAGGGCGAGCGTTGTTTTCCCACTTCCCGTCATACCCAAAAAAGCGGCATGCCGAGTAAGGTCGTTCATTTCTGTGTACACAGGTTGCTGCAATAGACCTTTTGACAACCCCAAGTGGAGCGACGACGGATTGGAAGGGGGTGCACTTTGGATGGTTGGATGTGCCCCGCGAGTTTCGCCACTCTGGGGTGGATACGACGGAAGCTTCGGCTTGACCACCTGGGGCGCAACCGGCGATGTGGAAGATCCAAACCGCTCCAACTTGTCGAGTTCTAAAATGTGGCGGACCGAGGGCAAACGCGACAGGTGGTTTTCGTACGCGAGCCATTCTGAAAAGCCCACTTCTCCTCGGCTTTTTTCGCAGAACTTACGAAGCGTACACATCGTTCGCCAATCGCTGTCCTGAACGGTCACCGTGCAGCCTGAACCGCTGAGCGCGGCGTTGACCGCTTTTGTAACGCCGGGGGTGGCGGGCATGGTGTCATTGCGCACGAGGACAAGTGTTCGCTGTTTGCCATCTCCCCTGGCCTTTTGGGCGTGGGCAGAAATCTGTTTGGCAAGCCATCCAAATTTTTCACTTTGGTTGCAGAGCCCCACGTAGATCGGGTCAAACACGCGACCGTTAAACCTGGGTTCGGCTTCCACGGCGCGCGGCAACAACCGGGTTGGAAAGCGGTGGCCCGACTCCAGCTCTTCGCCGGCGGCGTTCAGCGCCCAACCAAGCACGGCCGCGAGGGCGTCGTCGTCCTCGGGAGGGGATACCTGAAACTCGGCAAAGTAGTCATTCCACTTTTGCTCCCACGAGGCAATCAGGCGATCTTGACTGGAGTCGGGCGGATGGGTAGGCGGCTCGTCGGGGTCAAACGGAACAAGTGCGCCGGCGCGATGACACCGCTCGCGGTACTTTTGACATACTTGAATAATCTCCCGCGTTCGGCGCGGGCCGGCCTCGTCCACAATGTTCTGAGGAAATGGGTAGAGCGGAGTGAGCGAGTCAAACGGCGCCCCACTCGCATTGTACAAAACTTGAAGGCGCACTTCGATCATTTCGCGCGCTTCTTTGAGTGTGCGAGCGTCGTCGAGTTGAACGGGCGTGTGTTTCTCAATTCTCTCCAGAAGAGAGCGGGGAAAATCACGTTTTACGCTCTCATAAAACTCCCTCAAACAGCTCACAACAAAGAGCGACGAGGGTACAAGGTCCGCCAAGTCACTCACCGCTGTCAGCGCGCTCAACGCCGGACCAACGGGTGTGTCTTTTGTGTACACACCTTCCAATTGGTCCAAACAAACGACAAGTGACATGGGCGCGCTGGATGCGACGCCCATCACTCTACCCAACATTTCTACCATTCGTTCGGCGTCTTCAAGCCGCGACTTTGGAGTAATTCCACCCAACAATTTGCGGTCGCGATCCGAGAGGTCTTCGCACCTCAAATATTTGATCACGCGCGCTTTCAGCCGTGGATCCGAGCGGTATAAAAACAAAAGCGCGGCAACCAGGTCCACATCTACCCGGTCAAAACCCGGTTGGCGAATCACCCGATCTGCCCCCGTCAGAACCAAATCACATACGTCGTCATCTTCCATGGTAGGGTCATCGCGGAGGAGCGTCGCAAGCCCCGGCTCAAATGCCCGGGAGGCCAACGCCTGTGCAAGCCGCGACAACCCGGTCCGAGGTTCGATTGGGTCATCGTAGGGTTGGTCGAGTGAGTCAATGAGATTGCTGAGAAGGTATCTTCTATAATCGGACGCAGCGGAAGTGAGCGGCATATACCCCACAAATCCCGCCCTGCTCTTGTGTACAATCGCCCGCAGCGCTCGGAGCAAGTGCGTTTTCCCTGCGCCTGAATCGCCTAGCAAAAGCAAAATTCTACCAAATGAGCCCGCCGTTGGCTCCGGGCTTGTCACGCGCTGAAGCAAACGTTCGAAGGTGTTTCGTGCTTCGCCGTGAACGGAAGGCACGTCGTATGGATCTTCCCTCCAAATCTCATGACGATGTTCGATCGATTCAAACACGTCGAGAGGAGAGGTCAGAAAAGCTCGGAGGCGGGCATCGGTCGACATTTAAGACCTCCCTTCTTTGCGGGGGCTGTCAATTCGAACAAAATGGTAGGTTGAGTTAGAATCGTCGGTTTCTGAGGCTTTCACATCGTCGCGCGGTAGAGCCGCCACAAGGTCGGCCCGCACAAGTCGAATCAACCCGCCTTTGTGCGCCTCAATCAATCGACGCTGAAAGTCTTGATAGGTCATTTGCGGATAACGGGACTCCACCCCTTTCCACGCGTGGGCGATAAACACCCGATCATCCAACCAACGGCCGGTTTTAGACTGTCGGGCAGCGTCAAGCACATGTTCAGCAAATGCGCGAGAATCCCACTCTTCGGGAATCATCCACAGAAGGGCCAAACCGGGAGTGAGTCGACTCGGAACGTTGTGTCCCAGCGCTCGGCCTACCAACTCCAACAGTAAGAGCGACGTGGGTAGATCTTTTTTCAGCTTGTAATGCCTATTCAGGAGCCACCCTGCAATCTGTGTTGTGTTGCCCGCATTCTTTTGGTGGGTTCCAAGGTCCAAACCCAGTGTTTTGAGGAGCAACGCCTTTTTTGCCCAACTCCAGTCCACTTTCGAACGCGTGGGTAGACCCGTCACGCCGATCGCTTCAAGAGCCATTTTTTTACCCGTGGGGGTGAGTTGAATCCGGCGGCTGTCCTTACCGTTTTTTAGTTTTACAAATCGAATCGATCCTCGCGCACTCAACTCAGAAACCAATTCCGTGAGTGCCGCCCCAATGGACCCCTTGTCCTCCTGCAGAGCGCTCGCGATGGAGGGCACGGCCATGCTCAATAGGCCACCTTCCGCTGCCCGCTTTTTTTCAGGCTTGTGTACAAGAAGCCAAACCAACAGCATTGTTTCGAGCAAAGCTCTTTTGCCCAGTTCCACGAGCACACCTCCACCGTTGACAGGACCGTGTGCGCTTCATAAGCGCGTGGCGATCGCTGAACGGCGGCGCGCAATTGCAGTTCTCGTTCCAGAATACGCACCACCAAAACGCCCGCGTTTTTATGGCCGCGTTGTTTTTCATGCGTTGCGCACAACGCGATTGCAGTGCGCTGAAACGCAGAGTGGGCACTCAATACTGCCCATTTGAATAGGATACGGCTAGTGTAGCTCGCCCTTGGGCCGAGTTCGCGCACGGCTTTGGGGCAGGCCAACGAAAGTGAGGCGCCTATCGTTTGATAGCATCGATATCGCGATCACTTTTTCGTATTCAAAATCTCGCCATTCCACGCCGAAAAAGGCCGATCCCGTGGTAACAATGATCGCTCAAAGCTCGCCTACCGCGAACGAGGAACACCATGGCACGCACCGCTCCGGTACCGAATTTTCCTGCGATTCCCGGCATGAATCCGGGCATCTTTGTAATGGGTGGAGGAGGCGACGGCGGCGGAAGTGGGCCCGGCGGAGGCAAAGGCAAAGGGGCAAATCAAAACGGCAAGGGGAAAAACGGCGGCAACGATGCCGAAGGTGATGGCAAAGGTGCAAACGGTTGCGGCGCCGGCAGCGGTGGCAGCTGCACCAATTGCTCGGCAAATCCAGCCAAAGGTGATCCTGTTGCCATTGGCACCGGTGATGTGTTCACCATCCCGCGCACCGACGTTTTAAGTCCCGGCTTCGTCGATCTGCTCTTCACGCGACAGTACACATCACGCCTGCGCGATGTCGATCAAGGCCTCGGATTCGGGTGGACACATTCGTTCGCGTGGACCGTTGATGAAGGCCGTCGACTGTATTTTCGCAAGGGCTGCGGCACCGAGTGGATCCCGTTTGACACGCCCACAGAAGATCAGCCGACGAGCTACGGCGATTGGGTACTCACAACACGAAACAACATTCTCTACCTCGACACGGGTGACGACTTCACGCACGTGTTTCAGCGTCACGAGTCGGGCGCATGGCTGCTGACATACGTTGCGCACATTACGCTCGGCGGCTTCGCGCTTTCGTACGACGCGGCCACGCGGCTCGTGATGATCAAAGACAGCGCGGGTCGAAAGATCTCGGTTCGGCGCGATTCGCGTCACGGTCGGATCGTGTCACTTTTCACAACCGATCCCGCAAACGGCGTCACGATCACACACGCAACGTACACCTACGATGAGCGCGGCGATCTCGTGTGTTTTGTCGACGCAGACGGGTTCGCAACCTACTTCGAGTACGACGAAGATCATCGCCTCACACGCCAACGTTTGCCCGACGGTCCAACGTTCCACTACGTTTACGACGCGCAGGGCCGGTGCGTTGAGTCGTGGGGTGACTACGGCGACAAGCCCGATCCCGCGCTCGCACCCGATCTGAGCCCCACGCTTGAAGATGGCAAAACGCCCGCCAAAGGTTTTACGCACATCAAGCTTGTGTACGCAGACGACGGATACGTTGAGTACTCCGACTCGGTTCGGTTTCAACGTTTCTTTTTCAGCGGAGGCGGCGCTGCAAAAGCCGATGCGGGCGGGCTCATCACAACGCGCGCGTTTGATGCAAACGGTGCCGTGATCAGCCACACCGATCAGCGCGGTGAAACCACCACGTACAAGCGCGATCCAATGGGTCAACTGCTTCAAGAAACCGATCCGCTGGGGCGTACACTCATCGTGGAGCGCGATCACTTGGGGCGCGTTCTCCGCAACGTCGACTACGCCGGCAACGCTGTTTCGTACGTGCGCGATCTCAAGGGGCGCGAAACGCGCGTCACCAATCAACGCGGCGCAACCATGGAGTACGAATACGACGCTCGCGGTCGCATCACCAAGCAAACAGACCCCATGGGGGCCGTCACTCAATACATCGGTGACGCCATGGGCAACTTGGTGGAGGTCATTCAGCCGAGCGGCGCGCGATGGCGCTTTGAGTACGACTATTTCGGCCGAATGATCCGCCGCATCGATCCGTACGATCGCCAGCAAAAGTTCTCCCTTTCAGCCGGCGGCTCAACCCTCCGCGCAGAGCAGGGTGATTGGTCGGTTGAATACTCGTATGATGGAATGGGCTGCGTCACGAGGGTTTCAGCACCTGAAGGCACCTACCAAATTGAATACGGTGGATTCCGTTGGCCATATCGCCGCACGGAGCCCAATGGGGATGTTCGCCGGGTTGAATACAATCGTGAGGGTTGGCCGGTTCGCCAATACAATGAGGCCGGCGACAAATGTTCGTTTGAGTATGACGCTCACGGCATTGAAAGCCGTGTCGTCTATTTCGACAACACAGAATATCGCGAAGAACACGACGCCATGCACATGGTCAAAAAGACCGCAGAAGGCGCCGATGAAGTGTTGTTCACGCGCGATGCTCTCGGGCGTCCGGTCCAATTTGAATATCCCGATGACCGGACCATAGCCCTTGAATACGACGTGTTTGGCAACATCGCCGTGGCAAGCGCACCTGAAGGTGTACACCGGTTTGACTATGACCCGGTGGGCAACGTCGTAGCCGAAACTCAGGAGATTGACGGCGTTAAACACTGGGTGAAAGCCGAGTGGAACGAATCTGACAGGTTGATTGGGCTTACCACTTCACTGGGTCATACCGTCAAAATCGAACGCAACCTCGCGGGTGAACGCACGGCCACCATCCTTGATGGAACGCGCATCGCCTACGAACGTGACCGCATTGGGCTTGAAACAACAATGGCTCTCCCGGGCGGCGCTTGTATCGTTTCGGAGTATGACGAGCGGTACCGTCTCGCGCGGCGCAAGCTCCACAAACCGGCCAATGCCTCGGTTGGGCCCGGTCATCCTGACTGGATTGGCCCCGCACCTGGAGACATTCTGGCCGATACCCGGTATGCTTTCGCTCCTACCAGTCAACTGGTAGAACGCGCCGACTCTGCCCGCGGCACTGTCAGGTACACGTACGACAATCGACGCCGCCTCATTTCGGCGGAAACCATGGGTAAGCCCGCCGAGCTTTTCTCGCGCTCACCTGAAGGCAACCTCAAAGAACATGGCAAGGGCGCCGAAGAGCGTGAATATGGCCCCGGCAATCGCCTGCTTCGCCGCGGTAAAACCCACTATACCTACGATGAACGCGCCCGCCTAATTGAAAAACGGGTGGAGGGTGAAAACGGCAACGAGGCGATCACCAAGTATAAATGGAATGCCGCTCGCCAGCTCGTTGAAGTACAAACGCCCGACGAGTTGACAGTGTTCATGACGTACGATCCGTTCCACCGTCGAACCAAAAAAACCGTGATTTCAACGGCCGGCGGCGGCAAACGTTTTATCAAAGAAACGCGGTTTATCTGGTTCGGGTCAAGCCTGATTCATGAGATCACGCGTCACGCCGATGGGAAGGTTGATACCCGAACCTACGCCCACACCGACAGGCGATTCCAACCGTTTGCGCATCGCGATGCCCGAGATCAGAGCGCCCCTGAAGAGTGGGTGTTTTACGTGGGTGATATTATGCACACCCCCGAAAGGCTCGTGCGCGGCGATGGTCAGGTAATTGGAGAACTTACGCGCGCCGCGTTCGGTAAAACACACGCAGCGGAGGGGTCAAAAGTAACCACACAATTCAGGTTTATTGGGCAATACGAAGACGAAGAAACCGGCCTGCATTACAACTTCCACCGATATTACGACCCTGACATTGGACAATACATTTCACCCGACCCGCTGCGCCTGCGCGAGGGTGAGAATTTTTATGCGTATTGCCACGGTGATCCTATCACCACCGTCGATCCGTACGGCCTCGGCCCGCACGGTTGCGAGTGTGAAATTGATATCGGCTCAGGTGAAGACAAGACCACCTGGGTACCACACAGTGAAAACTCCCATAGTCCGCAAAACCCCGAGACTGGACAGTTCATCAGCAAACACAAAAAAGACGGTGAACTCGTCGACATTCCGGGCGCCAAACCCAAAGGTGGTGGGGACTCCATCAACACGGGCGGCGCCCTTGGTAAAACGAGCAACACGGGTCAAACCTACGGCCACACAGAACAACACGCCTGCGAATGGGCGGAGAAAAACTTCCCCGGTAAGCTCAAAGGCTCTCACATGAAACTCGGCGGCGGTTTACCGCCCTGCCCCCGCTGCAATGAGCGCATGGCCCAATTCAGCAAAGACAACAAGTCTACCGTCGATTACAAGTGGCCTGAAGACAATCACGTGCAGTATAAAAATGGGAAAGGCCCCAATGTGATGTCCAGCAGTCACAAAACCACCGGCGAGCTTGCAACAGCCTACCAAGAACGCAATTCATACGCTCTTGCGGGTGAGGATATACCCAGCGGCAAGAGCGGCGAAACAGAATACCAGGCTGCCAAAAAGGCGGGCAAATAGGGCTGATTCACTCGTCCCCAACGACAACCCTACTCGGTTCTCATCTCTGGGAGACACATTACGACCATGACACAACGCGATTGGGGTTCGCTCCAGTGTGCGAGCGGACCTGCCACTTTAGCAGCCACCTTGTTGGAGCAGTTGGCTTCAACCGATTCTGCCCAACGGCGAACCGCCCACGTTGAACTTTGGAAAGCTTTTTGGTCATCCGAAAAGTGGTATTCAGGTCAACCGGCGTTGATAGAAGAGCTACTCGCCCTTGCCGCCGACGGCGCTACTCCAGATCGCGCTTTGCCCCTGGATCTCGCGGCAGAAATCGCTTCCCGCGGCTCGGGTGACAAAGCGGCCGGTGTCAACCCCGCGGCTCCTGAATATCAAGAAACGCTCGGACAAGCGGTATGGGGTGCCGCTCGTTCGGGTGAGTCGGTGGCCGCTTCCCTCCTTACCCATAGTGACCCCGCGGTTCGCATTGCGGCGGCGAAGTTTCTACTTCTTCTTGGTTCAGGAGCGCCGAGCGCTTTGGCCGCACAAATCGCAGTTGAAAGCGACCCTGTGTGTCGCGCGGTGATGTTTCACGCATTGGGATGTTTCATCGCGCGCGGAGCCACCGGACTCGACTCCACGCTTGAAGCGGGCCTGACAGATTCGGCACCGCTCGCCGCCGCTTTCGCGTTGACGGGCCTTTTGGTGGCCAAAAAACGCTCGCTCGACGCCACCGCGATGACGGCGCTCACAGAGGCCATGATCTTACCTCGTGAACCGCGCATTCCACTCAAAGGTGGATTAGTGGACGAACATGTCATGGAGATCGCGTTTGACATCGGTGGCAAAGACGCGCTTACCGACCTGATGGTCAACGCGTGTAACCTTGCCGCCGAGCGCGGCAGCGCGCCTGAAGAACGCTCCAAAGAATGGGTAGAACAGTCGCTGCTCCACACGTTTGGGAGAGGCGCATTTCGGGCGCGAACAGCGCTCACTCCCCGTCAACTCGATATTGCCGCCCGCCTTTCTACCCATGAGTTTGCGGGCCCATTCTTACTGGTAGGGTTGCCCTCCAAACGCTCGGTTCGGCGTCATTGGCTTGAACTTGACGGTCCCAACGCGTTGGGCAAAGTTGTCACTGCAACCGTGAGTGGTAAACCAATCGAAGCACCGCTTTGGTGGGCGCTTTTGCAGCTCCGTGAAGAAGGGTCAGAACCGCTTGAAGCGTTTCAGCAGTCCGTTCCAAATCAACTGCTGCTCGACGCGCGCCTTGAGTACCAGCTCCTTGAAAAAGACAAAGACTTTACCGATCGCGACCTGGGTGTTGACCCGATTTTCAACGCGATCACTGCATTGGGCGCGGCCGCGGCCGATTGGGGCAAACGAGCATTAAATGCTCTTTCTGCCAAAAAACTGAAATTCAACTCGTTTGCCACCCTCGCGTTTTTGGCCGTTTCACAGGGTATGCCTGAATCTGAACAATTCGACGAAAAGTGGGATGCGCTGATCGATCCTACCAACCTTCGAATGCCGGCGTATGAAGCCGGTTTCCAGGCGATTGTGAAACATGTTCCCACAGAACGCCTTGAACAATCTTACCTCGGCCTGATTGACCGGTTTGAGGCGTTTGGAGCAAAACGAGCCGCGGGCCACCTTGCCGCGTGTCTCACCCCTCAGGTTGTTGAGGCGATGTTGACCGCCGTTGATTCTGAAGACTGCGACGAAGCCGAAGTGGTGGTGGATGCTCTGACACAACTCAAAGACCATCCCGTTGTTGCCGCGGCTGTAGCAACGTATTCAGCCAAAGAATCTCCCTTAAAAGGGCTGCTCGCCTCGCTGCAACCCAATTGACCGTTTACAAGAGCTTGTTTTTGCGCATGAGCCATAAGAGCGCGGCCACAATCAACACGACGGAAGCCCAAAAATAAACGTAGCCGTATTGCCACTTTGTTTCGGGCAACACCTCAAAGTTCATCCCGTACACGCCGCACAAAAACGTAAGTGGTAAAAAAATCACACTCACCACCGTGAGCCGGTTCATCACCCGGTTGGTGCGGTGACCTACCATGGATACGTACAAGTTGAGTGAGTCGTTTAAAATATCGCGATCGGCCAACAAATCCTGAAGAACACGCTCCAACGTTCCCACCATGTTGACCAAAAACGGCTGCGTGGCTTCACTGATGTAGAGCGTTTTGCGCGACCCCAAATCTGACAAGACCGCGCGCGCAGGCAAAAGCACTTTTCGAAAATGAAGTAGGTCGGCCCCCAACTCGGAAACACGCGCAAACACGCGATCGTCCACCTCACCTATCAACTCTGTTTGGAGCTTTTCAACCCGCTCCTCAAAGCGTTTTTGTACCAGAAGATAGTTTTCTACCAAGTGGTCCCAAATCTCGTAAATTAAAAAACTCGGGCTTTTGGCAAACCGCATAAAGTCTGACTTGTACACTTTTCGAACCGAGTCCAAAAACACGACCGGGCCGCGGTGCATGGTAAGTAGAAACTTTTCTCCAATCACCACATCCACGCGTTCAAGCTCAAAGTGTTTGTCTGTTAACCGACAGCCGGTCACAACAAAGTGCAAGTAGTCATCATACCGGCCTGACTGAGTGGCCGGTTCACCCGTCAGTGCATCGTCTATAATTTCATCGGCGCAGAGGTTGAGCCGAGTTAGAGCGGCCTTGGTTTCAGCCGCTTCGGTGATGTCCACATCTACCCAGACGAAGCGCCCGTCGATCATCGAGTTGCGCACGGCCCCCAATTCAAGCCGCTCTTCGACCTTTCTATCGAAGTCAAACGCAACGATAAAGGGGTGTCCCGGCGTAGGGCCTTTGGGCGCCGAGCCTGAAACGGGAGGGATGGAGTGGTTGGCCACGGCGGGACAATACCGTATTTTGGTGAGTTGGTGTTTTTGTCGTTGCGGCGCGAATGTTATGCGGCAACTCGCCCCATTGTTCTCAGCCGCCAGAGAGCACCTTCCACATCGTCGCTCGAAATCTCGCGAAACACGAGAGGTGCAGCGCCGGTTAGATCGGTCGACACGTTCACACCGCGGGGACGAACCTTGCGAGCGCGCAACACCTCGGTTAGAAAGCGAACGCGTTCCGTTTCGTCGGTTCGCGACAAAGGCGCGGCAAACTCCTTTAAAACATCGGCCACGTGTTCATCAATCCGTTGCCTATCCAGCTCGGTAAGGGCAGCCCCAAGGAGAATGGGCACGAGCAGGTGGGCCTCGCGAAGCGCCAAGAACATACCCCTGGTTGTGCGGGCCACCTGACGGTAAACCGCCTCCGCGCCTTTGTACGATCGGAGATTGGGTAGACAGCCGATTGCGTACACACCAATGCCCATTTCGCGACAGTTCTCGGCCTGGGTAAACCAGTGATCTCCACACGGACACCCCGTGGGAAAACCATCGTCTTCCGGTTCTACCCCGTGGGGAGGAGCGTCACCGAACCATACGACAGCCCGCGCGGCACCCGGTCTGTAGTTGAGTCGAACAACCCTGAACAATCCGTCGGTCACGGCTTCAGGCCCATCACCGCCTCCCCGTGCCGACAGCGATTCTACCTTTTGGCGAACCCATTCAATGTTATCTGTCAACTCCAAAACATCTACCACATAGGATGTTTCCTGCGGGGGATGATCGCGGTAGGAGACAACACTCATTCGAAGGCTTTTACAGAGCGGAGAACGCTGCAAAGCGGCAATCAACTCCAACAGGCGGGCCTGCGTTTCGCGAATGTACGGGCCCATACTGCCGGTGGCATCCACCAAAAATACAAGGTCCAACTCGCCGCGGGCGCGAAGGTTGACAAATCGAAGTTCCTGCTCGGGGTAAGGTTCTGAACCGGGGACTTCAAGCGCGATCTGCGGCACATTTCCCTGACCTGACTGCCCTCTACTATAATCGGGTGAAACGGGCGGTTCAGGTGGAAGGTAAGGTGATGGCATCGGCGGCGGAGGCGGCGGTCCGCGGTCAAACCACGGTGCCGGCGGCGGCGGTGCGGGCGGTGGAGAAAACGCTGCCGCCGCATACGAGCGGGGTGGGCTATACGGTGCCGGTGACATGGGTCCGCGCGGCCTTGCGGCTGCCGGCGGCGGAGGAGGCGACGCGGGCGGGGGCGGCGCTCCAATCCTACCCATGGGTGGGGAGGGCGGTGGACCAAACGCGGGCGGCGCCGGCGGTGGACCAAAACCGCCTGCCATGGGAGGTGGACCAAACCCCGGAGCGCCGGGCGCCGGAGGTGGACCAAACCCACCTGACATGGGAGGTGGACCAAAACCGGGGGGTGGGGGTGGGGGTGGACCAAACCCTTCTGACATGGGTGATGCGCCAAAAGCGGGCGGCGGCGGACTTAACCCAGCCGCAATACCCGGTTCCAGAGACGACACGCCCCGAGGTGCGGCCACGGGAGATTCATCCATGTCAAGTTCGGCGGACTCCTCTTCAAGGGCATCGATATGGGCCAGCGTTTTTGCCTCCGACGCTTCCAGTGGAACCGCCGCCCCCCGGGCCGGTGCGGAGTATGACGCCGACCGCAACATGGCCACTTCCATGGCGGGTTTGGGGGGCGCCGCCTTTTCTACCTGCGTGGCTCGAACGCCCGTGGGCGACTCTTCTTCTTCTTCGCTGTGGCCTTCTTCACGTGCGGCAAGATCTACCCGCTCCGTGGGAAGCACTTCAAACCAAGCGTCATTCCCCTGGTATTCGTGCACTTTCAGGGTGGTGTTCCCCATGGCAATGGCCATTCCGGCTTCAAGTTTTGCTTTGCGTACACTTTGACCGTTTATCGTGGTTCCGTTGGTGGAGGCCGCGTCAATCAGGGTAAACGCACCTTCATCCACAATCAGTTCACAATGGGCTCTACTCACGGCCGGGTCATTCAAGACAATGTTGCAACTGGAGTGGTGTCCCAAACGCGTTCGAACGGTGTCGAGAATAAAGGTCTTCCCTTTGTCGGGGCCTTGTTCCACAAATAAAACCAGCTTTTTTACCTTGATTTTTTGCACCGCGACCTGACTGTCTTCGGCCACAAGCGAGGTAAAACTCGATACGATTGAATGGGTAATGCTCAAATCGATCGCTTCGTTTTTGACATCTGTCAGGTGGGGTGATTTTCGCAACGTCTCCGCGAGCGCGTCCACATGCCTTCGCGCCCACAACCGGGCGAGGCCGGGCACTTCATTCACCTGAGCGGGAAGGTTGACATCCAACTCCTGACGAAACGGTTTATCAAGCACCGTTCTACCCGTGATCACCAACCGCGCATGACCCACATCGTTGAATCTACCCAATACCTGAATGGGTTGACCTCCATACAAATCAGGAAGTTTTGCCGGATAAGAAAGGCTCACAGCTGCACCTTCCCAAGAAATGGAAAGGTCGCGCAAGACCGGACCTCCCTCGCGAACGCGCCTTGTAAACCTGTCAAGTGTGGCTTCTATGTCCTCGTCGGGGAGGGCCACATCAAACGCGCCGCCGCCCACCTGCGCCAAACGTGAAACAAGCCGCCTGTCAATGCTTGCTCCCACACCAAACACGAACAGTCGGGTGGACGAGCCGAGAATCTCGGGTACCTTGCGAAGAAGCAACCCTTCGTTTCCCACAGCGGCGTCGGTAATGAGCACCACGTGACGCGTGCGACCCTGCCGTTCTTGGAGCTTTGCCGCGGTGGAAAGCGCGGCCGTCAACTCCGATCCTCCGCGCGGTTCCAACCCTTTTAGAAAAGCTTCTACCCTTTCTACCACTTCAGGAGCGTTGGCAACATACCCACTCCCCACCGAGTCAAACGCAAGCCGATCGTGGTCAAACGCAAACAGTTGAACGCCGTCCCCCAACGGTAGACGCCTCAAAAACCCCACAGCGACTCGAATTGCCTGTGAATAGCTCTTCAGCATGGACGCCGATCGGTCTACAAGCACCACCACGTCCCGAGGAGCCACCGATCGAGTCACTGTATCGGTTCCGGGCGCTAAAATGGCTCCACAATATTTACAAGGTACCACCGGGCCCACGCCGGGTATGTCGCGAATGGCCGTCATGTCAGTAACAAGACCGCCGCAATTGCCACACCGCAAAGCGCGCATTTGATCTTGACCCATGCCTCCCCCCTCTTCACGCATGGCCGATGGGGTAAGGTTGAGCAAAAAAGTGCCTGTTTCGTTGGCTTTTCGCTCAAAATAAACAGTGGGCCGAACGCCGCTCTCCGCCGCTTGCCAGGTGAGTATAAAATCCCGATTGGGCACCGGGCCGTTGTCGGGCAACGTGATACGAAGCGTACCATCAAGCTCGGTAACGGTTTGCGTTCGATGGGAAGGACACCTCACCGTGTCGAGTTTTTTTGTGGCCGAAAAGTGGACGGTGAGACCAATGTCCGCCCCCCGATCGCCGAGTGGAATGCGCGGTCCATTGGCCTGCTCTCCAGGCTCGGCGGGTGCATACCGAGGCGGCGCCACCATAGGGTACACAAAGCAAAAACGCCCGTCGTCAAACGGCACCACTTCTTGGTAGGCGAGTTCTACCTCGATCACTGCGCCCGGTGCGATGTTGGCAACGCTCAGGGTGAACACGCTCGGCTTGTCTTCTTCAAGAAGGGTTGCCGCCCGCCCTTCGCTTTTGGCTTTTTCGTAAGCGCGCCGCGCCTCGGCTTTTTCTTTGACAACCCCTTTTACAATGCGGTCCTGAATGCGAAATAACATTCTGTACACCGACGCATTGTCCGGGAGGGGGAAGAGGTACACCGCTTCTATTGGGGTGGCGCCGTCATTCTTAAAGCGCTGCTGAACCGTCACGTCGGCCACGGGGCCGGCAATGTTCACGCGAACATCGGTGCGTTCGAGCGGCAAAACGCGGCCATCGGTGGTGCGAAGTGTACCCTGGGTAATGATGTCAGCGCTCATGCGAGCGAGAATACCGGTAGTAAGACCGGTATCAAGGGAGAAGCGCGGACTGCTCTACTAAAGGTTTGGTAGGACAATCAATGTCTGCACAATTTTAACGTATCGGGGAGTTCCGACGCCGTCATGTGGAGGTAGTCGGATTCCACCATTTTTCGGCGAGCGAAGCATCTTGGAGAGTATCAATCTCCATATATCCACCGTGGGTATCTACCCGGTGAATGGGGCTTCCCGCCTCCAACATGTGCTGAAGCATGTCAATCAGATATGCCTTTTCAAACGTGCGCCCCTCGCGAAACACCCTGCCCTGGTAGATTTTCTGCGCGGCATCAAAAGCACGAATCAAGTTTGCGGCGCCGGCAGCCGACATTTTCATGACACCGATAAACTCCCCCTGCGCCGCTTCAGACTTGATCCGTCGCGACATTTCTACAACAACTTCCCCTTCGGCGCGCAGCTTCTCCGCGTCGGTTTCAGGATGTTCAGACCTGCCGTGATAACGCCGCCTCCAATCGGTATCATTCGCAACAGCGATATCGTGCGCCGTGTTTACCAAGTCGCGAACAATCTCTTTTCTGTAAACGATATCGGCATACGTTGAAACGAAGCCTTCTTTCAGTTGTTCGCGCGCGGTGAGGAGCGACAGCAAAATGTTATTATTCTCCCAATCTTTGTTTTCTACGTAGGTGAGATCGGGATATCGCTCGCGAATCACTTCGTTTCGATAACCGCAAATAAACACCACATCTTGGCGCGAAAACCCGCCAAACTCCAATGCTTCAAGAATGGAGTCGAGCATGGGACGGCCGAGCACCGGCACCAAGGTCTTGGGGATTTCGTTGGTCAGATGACGAAGCCGGCTTCCTCTGCCGGCACCGATAATAACGGCTTTCACAGCCCTTCCGTAGCATGAGCGCCCGGCCGCAGAAAGAAACATGCCTCACACGGTCGCACCTTTGGTATAAACGCCGCCGCCGTGCTCGCACCCGATGTCAGGTTTGAAGGGTTTACCACCACCGATTGGGTGCGGGTATTGTCGCTTTTTCAGCCGCGTCTCACCACGGGAGAGGCTCGCGATCCCGAACGGCCGCAGGGTGGAGTCATCGCGGTTGTTGAAGGGAAAAAGCTCAAAAAGTTACTCCACACAAAAGTCGGCCGCCTGCGCATTGATGAAGCGCAACGCGATTGGCCATTGAGCGCTCACGGTTTGGCGGTGCGCCACCACGCCAGTTGGGCGGCAATACTCTCGTGGGGTGTTCTTGAAGACATTATGGATCGCTTCGCCCTGCGCGTTCGGCGCGGCGATGACATCACTCAACAGACCATTGCGTTATTACAAGTCGCGCGGGAAGAAGCGCTCGCCGGTCGCATTGATTTATGGCCCGGCCGCATGCGCGGTGTACCCATTCCACCGGCTTCGGTAGTCACAAGCACGCTCGATTCGGTGTGTCGCCCCGGCAAAACAATGGTTGTCGGTTTGTTTGAGGCCGACGAGTTATGGACTTGTTTTGCAATGCGACGCAGCGCCGCCGGGTTTGACTTATTGCTCGGTCCTGATGAAGTGCGGACAGATATGGGCCTTCTCGCGGGCGATTGGCGGCGCGATTACAGGCATCTCACCCATACCATTGAACATCGCGCCGGCCCTTTATCCCTCGGTTGTTTCACCGAAGTGTCCACATTCCGGTCGCTCCTTGTCGATCCATCCCCCGGAGCCTGGGCGCGGGCGGTTGCGGTGCGTGACCTCATATTGTCGCCGGTACCGCCCGCATTAACCATTCCGCTCGGAATTGATGCGGGAAGGTTGGCGGTATCCGCAATGAAACGATTGAGTGAGCGCGTAGACGCATTGGGGTTGTTGGCGCCCATGGTCCGCAGTGTGTTGGGTCCGCCGTCCGATAATGGAGACGGGTTATTCGCTTTTCATCCGCTTGAACTACTGCGAAGGTTATTGAGTCGCGAGCGGTAATGCTCAATGTGCTGCGCTTCCGGTGCTCAAATACGCACGCACCTTGAGCATTAACTCAATATCGGCGTGTTTGCCCGCGCCGATTGTAAAAATAGTTATCAATCCCCCCAATTTTCATTAACGAACTGAAAACGTCGCAGCAAACGCAGACACTTTTTGAACAGTGCCATTCATCGATACTTCGCGCTTGGGAGCATTCACTGCATCCAATACGGCGGCCACCTCTTTAAACGGCAATTGATCCGCCGTGTGAATCACGGCGCGATCCGTGGCGCGATCCGCGGCGTTTTTGTGTTCACCCATACGCGCCCACTCTTGTTCAATGAGCTTGGCGAGATCGGGATAACGCACGAAACTCGAACCGTCCGACTTTACCTCAACTCCATTGCGTGGAATGCGTTGCTCCGTCACCGTTGTCGCGCCGCTCTTCCAGATCACCTGAAAGTCGTTCTCATTGACATGCACGTGCATCACTTTGGCGGTTTGACCCTGACATTCTTCGCCGCAACCCGCCTGCCCGGGCATTTCAGCATTTGCATTGAGTCGAGAACTGGTTGTCCAAACGGCTGTAATGAGCAAAAACGCAATGGTGACCATTAAGAGGTCAATAAACGGGATCATGTTGATGTCGCTATTGGTCGCGCGCTTCTTGTGCCCACCGCTTTCAACGTCGACTCCTGCCATGATCGCCTCCAATAATGTTTTAAACGTAGGTGTTTGATTGCGCGCACACCCGTCACATCGAGTCGCGCGCGACACATAACCAATCCACAACGCGCCCGCGCTTCAGATCTGGGGCAGGCGCGTAACTGGTATTGGAGTTGGAGAACCGGCGTTGCGATTGGTTCCAAGCTTTAAAAATATTTTTGGAACAAACTCATTCGTTCCGGTGTCGCCGCGAAATTTCGCTCGCAGCTGAATCCACTCCTGGGTAACCGGAGGTCAGGCCAGCGCTTCGTTGGAGGGCGCCGTCCACATCGGCGGCGTTTTCACCGCGTAGCTGAGCGCCAACACCTCAATCAACACCAGGCGGTAGATGGAGTGTACATCATCCACATCGGCCTCATCGGCGTTGGCTTCCAGCGCTGCATCAATGTGTTCGTGCACAAACGCCAGAACGTGCGGCTGCTCCATTGCAATCACATCATCGGAGTCAAGCGCTTCAGCCGGATCCGAGAGGCGAATTTGTTCATCGAGCTGAAGCGACTCTTCAACCCCGGCGAGCCCCGTCTCCGTCACCGGTTCAATTTCGCCTTTAAACGCCGAGTCAAACGCGAGCCACACAGCGAGCGTTAAAAAGTACCCAAGCGCAAGCGCGGTATCGTCGAGCGGTTTGGCGAGCGCCGCGGAGATGCGCCCCGCCAACACAGGCTGCGTTTCTTCAAAGCGCGCGAACGCTTCATCGAGCCTTGAACGCGCGGCATCGTCGTCTTCGGAGAGCTGATCTTCCACATCGGAAAGTGCTCTCGCCGGAAGCTCCGCGTACGCCGGAACGGGACGAATGGCTGCCCGTCGAACCCACACAGCGGCGACCTTACATCAAACCCGTTCGCATGGGGCGGAGTTATTGCGTCGCCTCGTCGCGCGACTCGCGGTCCAGTGGATTGGGAGGCACCACATCGGGCACATGTCCACCGATCGAACGATGAAGCTCAATAATCGCCGCGTGCGTCAGATCGCGCAGCTCGGCCACCTTCATCTTTTTCGACGGGTAGATCGGTTTGCCAACTTTCACCGGAATATGCCCGTGCCCCGTGTCGATATTGCCCTTGCGCATGAGCCTGTACGTTCCATCAAGCGCCACCGGCACCACGGGAGTTTGAGAGCGAAGCGACGCATAAAACCCGCCATTTTTAAACGGTCGCACAATGCCATCTTCGCTTCGCGTGCCTTCTGGAAACACGAGCAACGGCTTGCCCGCCTTCAGCACATCTTCAAACTTGCGAACCACTTCCGCCGCGGCGCGCGACCCCGCTTTGCGATCCACAGGCACATGCCCTGCGAGCTGAAGATGCCACCCCAAAAAGGGGATTTTCATGAGAGATCGCTTTGCCGCCCACTTGAAATCATGAGGCAACACCGACCCGAGAACCAACACATCGAGCAAACTCTGATGGTTGACTGCGTACACAAACGGCGGCGGCGGCACATTGTGCAGATCGATCGGTTCAACGTGGATATCGAGCCCTTTTGCGCTCGATTTTGACCACTCTCGCATGGCCCACAAACTCGCTCGGTGATCTTTTGTGAGCGGACCAAGCGTGAGAGATACAGTGCCGTACGCCATGGTACGTGCCGCAAAAGGAACCCATTGACGAGCGGCGCGGATCAGTGTGCCAGCATCCATAATGAGCGTTTATCACCGCGTTTCGAAGTAGAAAACGCAAACGATACTTCGCAGCGCCGCGAGCCTTTGGATCACCGAAAACGCCGACCCGTCCGCGTTTGCCTTCATGGGTAGATTCGCGACAAAATGCTTACTTTGCAGGCTTTTTTTCGTTCGCA
This sequence comes from Polyangiaceae bacterium, assembly GCA_016712345.1. GTDB lineage: Bacteria > Myxococcota_A > Polyangia > Polyangiales > Polyangiaceae > JADJRH01. Next base: position 2,052,524 of record JADJRH010000001.1, on the reverse strand, counting down.
AGCGGCATGAAGAAACCCCAGCCCACCGTCGCCGGCCTACCCGCGCGTTCATACTTGACGGTCACAATGCCTTGTTCGCTCGCCCCCGTGACCGTGGCTTTGCGCATGACACCGTTGTGCGCGGCCAGCACCGACGCTCCAACCCGCGGCTGAAATTTCACCGGAATCGCTTCAAGCGAGCGCGCATTGACAACCATCGCAGCTCCGCCCGCCCCAAGAGCGAGCCACTTCTTTTCACCGCCGTCTTCAAACGACGACACCAGCAAAACGTGCTTTTGACCGTCGGCATCACCGAGGGCCGCGTAGTTTCCGGCGTACAAGCCGTCTTGTTGACGCATCACCCGCGTTGTCTTCATCGGCACTTCCACAACGCGCGAATCACCGTCGGTAAGTCGCACGGTAAGCCGATCTTTTACGTACTTTTTAATCACCCCGTGCCGCAGATTGCCCTGGTGTTCAATCACCACAGGATCGCTCGGACGCACTTTCGCATCGTCGGCAATGGCAATGGCGTACGCAGGGTGGAGCTTGTACGCAGAGCCGCTTTTGCCCTCAAGCACAAGCAAATCGCCGTCAAAACCAACCACGGTGGCCGCAGACAAAACGAACGTTGACCCGAGCGCCGCGTTTGCGAGCACTTCCTGCGGCACCGCAAGCACGCGTTTTCCACCGTCCAATTTGAGAGAAACAGGCGGCAATTTAAGCGGATTTGGATCAAGCACCACTTTGACAGGCGGCGCCGCCTGAGAGGATGCCGTTACAGACGGCGGCAGTGAAGGCGTCACATCGCCGCTCGACCCGTCACTTTGCGATCCGCACGCACAGCACACCGTTGCAACGATCGCAACGGTGTACACATAAACTGCGCGCGCGAACATCATGCCTCGGAGCATGCCGCGATCCCGCTTCGTTTTGCAGCGAAAATGTTTTCGTCGAAGGGCGACGAATGCATGCAACATCTCGGGGTACCATGCCCGCCATGTCGCGCGCTTTTGAAAGCCAAGCCCTCGCATCGGCCACCGAAACTCTTTTTTCCGAGCGTCGCAACGTGCGTTTTCAAGATATCGACGCCGCCGGCATCGTGTTTTATCCGCGCGTCCTTGAGTACATGAGCGATGCGTACGTGGCGTTTCTCGGCGCTTGCGGAATGCACGTTCCACGCTCGATCGAGGCCGCAAACTATCGCATTCCCCTCGTTCATGCCGAAGCCGATTACCACGCGCCCATGAAGTTCGGCGATCCGATCTTCGTTGACGTGGTGGCTGTAAAACTCGGTCGAACATCGTTTCAAGTGGGTTACCGCGTTCGTCACGAAAACGGCAGAATCGCCGCAGTAGGACAAACGGCCCACGTCACCGTTTCTCTTCCCAACTTTGTTCCCATGCCCATCCCTGAAGAGCTTCGCGCCGCTCTAGAAACAAAAATGGCCTAATAAGAAGCTGTCTCGATGTCTGAGACGTCCGTGTTCCTCTGTGTCCTCCGTGCCTCCTAGGTAACTTCCCTTTAGCGGAACGTTCTGCAAGGCACGGATCCAGTCTTGTCGAGACGTTTGGGACACCCTTGCCCGTCGCCAAGCGGAAAAGCGAACAGCGTGGCGCGTCGGGTTCTCCAGATGGAGTTCTGTGGCGAGCGCAGCCACGACGAAAACGAGAGACCGGCGAGACCGGTGGATGGCGACGTGATGGACATTTCAAGTCGCCGGACCTCCCAGAACGGGCTCTCTTCTGCTGCATCGACAACTCAACCGCAACGAGTTACTCGCCGTTCGAATGAGGCGCATGCGCCGCTGGGGAACTCCGTGTTTAATACGACTTGTCAGATGCCCGAACGGTACAGGTCGTCCCGAGGCGTCACAGAAGAGGCTTTAAAATAGCCTCAAATCGCTCAGCCGCGTTTTTTCGATCCACCTTGCCGCTCGGCGTCAGCGCCAACTCTCGCACATACCCAATGCGCCTCGGCCGCTTGTGCGGCGCGAGCGAGCGTTTCACCCGCGCTGCGAGATCTTCCATTTTGATCGGCCGATCCGCACCGCCCTCCAATTCAAAATCGCCTTCAATTACCGCACAAACGATTTGACCCCAACGCTCATCGGCGACCCCGAACACGAGCGAGCGCCGCACACCTTCGATCTGCAAAAGCGCATCTTCCACCTCCGCGGGGTACACATTTTCACCCCCCGTTACAATCAGGTCGGAGCGTCGTGTGTACACATAAAGCTGCCCGTCGGCACCGATCTCTCCCACGTCGCCGGTTGCAAAAAACCCTTCATTTGTCCGGCTCGGATCGATCGCCTGCCCACCGTTCACAAGATACCCGTCAAACATCGACGGCCCGCGCACCCAGATCAAACCCACTTCGCCGGCAGGCGCACGCGTCCCGTCTTCGCGGACAATCACCACCTCCACACCCGCCAGCGGTGCGCCGTTTCCTCGCAATAACACTTTTGGATCGCGAGGCGACTGGCATGTCACCTGCGACGCCATCTCGGTCAAACCGTACGTTGTGAGCGCTCGAATGTTTCGATGTGTACACTCTTCGAGCAGCGACGACGGCGCGGCGGCGCCGCCCACAAGCACAATCCGAGGCAGCGCCAAAACGCCCAATTTGTCGGCCTCCATCAACATAGCGAGCATTGTCGGCACCACCGACAAAATCGTCACCTTGTGCCGTTCAATTGCGTCAAGCACCGTGTGTACATCAAACTTCGGGAGCAGCACGATCGTCCTGCGAGCGATCAAACATCGCGTCACAATCGAAAGCCCTCCAACATGCGCCAGCGGCATGCAAAGGAGCCACCGATCCCCTTCGTTCCAGCCGAAATTGAGCGCACTCGCCTCGGCCGAGGCAATCATTGCCGCTCGTGAAAGCACCGCCGCTTTGGGTTTGCCGGTGGTGCCAGATGTACTCACCATCACAAATGGCGCTTGTGTACCCAAGCCTTGTTGCCCCTTTGGTGGCGCCCAAGCGTGGGCGTCGTCGGGTTTCAAAGCGCAGGACGCATTGGCATTCATCAGCGCCGCTCGCCCCATCTGCGCCACCGTTTGATCCGACAGCACCTGAATGGGCCCCACCCCATTGAGCAGCGTCTCGCGCTCTTGTTCTGACAACCGCGGATGGATGGGTAGAAACGGTCTACCCATCGAAGCGAGCGCCGTCACCAACGTCACCACCTCGGGCGTCGCGTGAGCCACAAAGGCAACCGGGTTATGGGTAGACTCGTTGTGAAACGTTTCAGAGGAAGGAGTTGATTCACCGCCCGCCCTCGGTGCAAAGCGTGTCGCTTCGTCCCGAATCAGCGCGCCGACAGCGGCTGCGATCTCCCCAAACGTCCACGACCGCTCCGGCGTGATGAGCGCCAAGCGACTCAACTCGTCGGACCGAAGCGACCGAATATCCAACGCGTCCACTCCCCCCACCACCCGCTCCGGCGGGTGGTTTGGGGGGAGCGCCGCGGCACGCGGCGGTGGGGGGCAGCTTGTGGGGGTAAGTTGGGTAGAACAATTGAGGCTGGGTAGGTTTGAAAGGCCGAGGCCGGGTTGCCCGGTGGAGTGAATGCGCGACGGGCGCCGATGGTGAGGAAGGTTGCCCGGGTTGCTGGACTGGAAACCTTCATGGGGATGGAGGCCACATGCGACGAGATGGGGAGATCGCGCAAAGGCGAGCGCGGTTTCGCACGCGGCGGCGAGGCCGATGGGGCCGTCAAAAAAATGGGTGAAGGTAAACCGGAGGCCGCGGCTCTCAGCGAGGAGAGCCAGTTGAATGGCTCGGTGGATAGTCAGGTTGGCCGGCTTGATAACGAACGCGGCGCAGCCCATTTCAGGCGAAAAGCGATCTACCATTTCATCGATCGCGAGCGATTCATCCGCGGCCCAGGGGACAGCGCACTTCCCGAGATGAATCAGGTCGGCCGGCGGCACGGGTTGTTCTACCCATTGGGGAGAAACCTCGGCGAGAAGGGTCAATCGGCGGCGGGCTTCGTCAAGGGTCCACCGACCGTTGGGGTCAAGTCGCAGTTGAATGGACGGTGCCGCGTTTCGAAGCGCCCGGAGCAGCGTTAACTCGCGGGCGAGCGCTTCATCGGTGGTCGATCGAAGTTTGACTTTGATTGTATCAAATCCCTGCTCAATAAACGACGCGGCGCGGTAGACGAACGATTCGACATCACCTTCGGCAACCAAGAGCGCGTTGGTAGGTATCTCCGTGGGATGGGTAGGTGCCGATGGGTCTTTACCTGCTGGCGCCTGTACACCTTTGAGTGCCCGCTCCTGAAGAATCTGAAAAACAGGCGCTTGAGCGACCTTACCCATCAAGTCTAAAATGGCCGTTTCAAGCGCAAACATGGCCGAAGGGCAGTTTTCTACCTCGGTCAACCGCGGGCCGAAAATGGCGGGGACAATAGATGACTGGCCCGGAGTGTCGGTTTCAAGCGCAGTGGGGGTTGTGGGTAGGTCGATCGGTGTAACGCAGTTGAACAACGCAACAAGCTGTTCAAGCGCGCGCCACGTTTGGTCAAACGTTTCATTGGAAAAGCCGGCGATGGGCGCGGCTTCTCCCCACCCCGCGAGGCCGTTTTCATTGTGTACGCATACAACGGCGGCCGGTCGTTCAACCGGTCCGTGGAGGGCAGAACGGGTGAGGGTGAGGCGGGTAACTCGCATTATGGAGTGGCGCGGGACAACACAAAGCCTGCGCTGAAAAGCACGCCGTAGAGAAGCAGCAGCTTGGCAGTGTTGGCCAAACACGCATTGAGGGGTTTGCCTTCGCTGAGCGTGATACGCCTGAAAAGAAGCGCCGCCACAGGGAGAGAAAGAAGCGGCAAAAACATCCACATCTTCCCTCCCTGAATGGCCAGATACGACGGCACCGCGTACGCGGCGAGAAGCATCAGCGCATATTCAATGAGTACACCGGTTCTACCCAAGCGAACCGCCAGCGTACGTTTGCCGGCTTTGACATCGGTATGGCGGTCGCGCAGATTGTTGACGATCAAAATGCACGTGGCAATGGCGCCCACAGGGATGGATGCCCAGATCGCAACGGGCGGGACGGATCCAGTGTCGACAAATGCGGTGCCACACACGGCCACGAACCCGAAAAAGAGCATTACAAACACGTCACCGAGGCCGTGGTATCCGAGGGGGTAAGGTCCACCTGTGTACGCAATGCCCGAGAGAATAGACGCGATACCAATGGCGACCACCGGCCAACCCGCCAGGTAGGTTAACCCGAGCCCAACGATCACCGCGAGAATGACGGTGACAACAAGGGCTTTGCGAACTTGTTTGGCGGTGAGCAACCCGGCCTGAACGGCGCGGGTAGGTCCGAGCCTTTCAGCTGTGTCGGCGCCTTTTTCAGCATCGAAAACGTCGTTGGCAAAGTTGGTGGCGATCTGAATGAGAATGGCTCCAACGAGGGCCAGCACCGCGGGGGCCTTGCGCACCTCCCCAAGCGAATAGGCAGCCGATGTACCTACCATCACCGGCACAATGGCTGCCGTGAGCGTGGCCGGGCGAGCGGCCATGACCCACGCCCGAAACGACCCGGGCGTGACCTGTAACGGTTGCCCCCCTGTGCCTGTGTACACTTCTGCCGCAGCCATGATGGTTTTCTCCAACGCCTGCCGGTCAGGGGAGGCGTTTGAATTTTTTGAAGTTGGGTTTGCGCTTTTCGAGGAATGCGTTTTTGCCTTCTTTGCCCTCTTCTGTCAGGTAGAAAAGCAATGTGGCATTGCCCGCCAATTCTTGGAGGCCGGCCTGACCATCACAGTCGGCGTTGAGGGCGCTCTTGAGAAGGCGAATAGCCGTGGGGCTGTGTTGAAGGATTTCACGGCACCATTGGATGGTTTCTTCTTCGAGTTTGGCGAGCGGAACCACCGTGTTGACAAGGCCCATGTCAAGCGCTTGTTGGGCATTGTACTGGCGGCACAAAAACCAGATTTCGCGGGCTTTCTTTTGGCCGACAATGCGGGCCATGTAGCTTGACCCAAACCCACCGTCAAAGCTGCCAACCTTGGGCCCGGTTTGACCAAACTTGGCATTGTCGGCGGCAATGGTAAGGTCACATACCAAGTGGAGAACATGGCCGCCGCCGATGGCATACCCGGCCACCATGGCAATGACAGGTTTGGGTAGGTTTCGAATTTGACGTTGCAGGTCGAGCACGTTTAAGCGGGGAATGCCGTCGTCTCCGACATATCCACCTTCACCGCGAACACGCTGGTCACCGCCGGAACAAAAGGCGTCGGGCCCTTCACCGGTGAGAATGACAACACCCACGTTTGCGTCGTCGCGCGCATCGACAAAGGCGCGCGACATTTCTTTGACTGTCAGGGGCCTGAATGCGTTGCGAACCTCGGGGCGGTTGATGGTGATCTTGGCGATCCCCTCTTCGCTCTTTTGATACTTGATGTCTTCAAAGCCCGGGACGTCTTGCCACTTTACCGCAGTCATTCGAACGTGTCCTTTCTCGAAAAAAACTCGCGGGTGCGAGTAAAAAGGGTGTGGAGGTGCTCAGCACCTTGATGGGGAGGTACCACCGCTTCAATCAAGGTGGCGCCCGCATGGGTGAGCGCTGATGCGAGTGCGCTTTTCAGTTCAGGCGCGGTGTGGGCGCATGCGTACACAATATCAAATCCCGCTGCCACCGAAGCGATGTCAAGTGGTTCAGGCGTGGCGAAGAGGCGCTCAAACGCGTCACCCTGTCCAAGCGCTTTTCCAATGGGAAGCTGCTCAAAAATGCGGCCGCCGCCGTTGTTAACGATCACAATCACAAGCGGCGTTTTGGCTTTGCGAGCGAGGGTAAGGCTCCCCAGGTCATGCACAAAGCTGACATCGCCGAGAAGGAGAACCACCGGTTGTTTGGCAAGGGATGCGGTGCCGGCGGCACCGGCGATCAACCCATCAATGCCTGCGGCGCCGCGTTGGTGAATAACACGAAGAGGGGTTGTGGACGGCGGTGCGTACACATCCACATCGCGAACGGGGGAGCTGTTGCCAAGAACAAGGAGAGAATCGGCGGGGCAAAGGTCTACCGTCAGGTGAGCCACAAGCGCTTGGGAGAGGGCCGCCACACCCGGGGAAGACGCGCCGACAATGGAAGCGGTGATACTCACGACCCGCTTGTCGAGTTGAGCGAGGGCTTGTGTGTACACTTCAGCCGATGGGATGGAAACGTTTGGAGACGCAAGCGCCGACGAGAGCGCTTTGCAAAACGCCGCCGGGTCAGCCTGAATCATCAGCGCGGCGGAGCTTGCTGGGTCACCCCAACCGTGGGGCGCTACCACAATGCGTTTGGGCTGTTTTTCAGCGAGGATCTGAGCATACCCAGAGGAGATAACGGGTAGACCCAGTTCAATGGTTAGGTCCGGCGCATGGGAAGTTCGAAACTCGGCTGACCTGAAAAGCGCCTCAAACGAAGCGATTCGCACCGATTCTTGCTTCTCGTCACCGAGGCTCCCGAAACGCAGTTGACTTACCGACTCGGCCACAATCGGTGCCTGAAGTTGGGCCGACAGTTGACCCACGTTGCGCCGAAGCGTTTGGGTAGATTCTCCGGCGGGCATTGGGCCCGCGACGATCCAACGAGTGTGTGAACCTTTGAGAAGTGTAAGCACCTCACCGACAATTGGATGGGAAGGTTCAATCGATGGGGGGGTCGCGAGAAGCTTGGGGGGCGGCTCGTTTTGAAGGGTGGAAAACGTTTCTTCCCACGGCTCCGGCGCGGAGACAATAACAGGCTCCAGCGGCTTTCTGAATGGAGCATTGAGATGAACCGGACCGGGCACAGGGCCGAGCGATTGATAAAACGCCTGCGAAGCGGTGCGCACCAAAGCGCGGGCGGCAAGGGCGTGAGGCTCGGGCGCGCCGAGGTTGTAAAAGGCGCGTGCGTACACCCCGAAGAGACGCGTTTGGTCAATTGTCTGAGATGCCGCGGCGTGAAGCATTTCCCACGGCCTGTCGGCGGTGATGATCAACATGGGAAGGTAGGTGAGCGCCGCCTCGATCACCGCAGGGTAATAATGAGCGGCCGCCGTGCCCGAAGTACACACAAGCGCGGTGGGTTGTCCGGTGACCCTGGCTTGTCCAAGCGCAAAAAAGGCTGCGGAGCGCTCGTCGACAACCACATGGGTTGTCAGATTTTTTGTTTGATAAGCGGCGAGAGCGAGGGGTGTGGAGCGCGAGCCGGGGCTCACAATAACGTTGCGAACACCCTGTTTTTCAAGGGTAGAAAAAAGCAGTTTGGCCCACGCGATATGGAGGTTGGTGCTCATGAACACACCTCCAACGCTTCACGCATGGTGCGCTCTTTTGCGCTTGTTTCTTGATACTCAAGCGAGGGGTTGGAATGTTCAACAATGCCCGCACCTGAATAGATCCACGCGGAGGACTCGGTGGTAAGCGCGGACCGAATGGCAACGACAAATGTACCATTCCCATCGGCGGAGAGGTGGCCCACGGCGCCTCCGTAATAGCCGCGAAATGAGTCTTCGTTTTCAAGGAGAAAAGCGCGCGATTCTGCCCGAGGCGTTCCACACAACGCCGGCGTGGGGTGAAGGCGCTCTACCAGGTCTAGAATGGGAGTGTGGCAAGCGAGTGTACCCTGAATAGGGGTTTGTAAATGCAGCACGTGGGGGAGCACTCGGGCGACAGGCACGCTCGGATAGGTGAGGGAATCACAATAAGGCCGCAACGCTTGGGCGACGGCATCCACCACAAAGGCGTGTTCGGCGCGGTCTTTGGCGCTCTCCAAAAGTTGTGTGGTGAGTTGTTCCAAAGGCTCTGTGGAAGAGCGCGGAATAGACCCGGCCAACGCCTCGGTGTACACTTTGGACCCTGAAACGGTTGCGAGTCGTTCGGGTGAAGCTCCGAGAAAAGTGGACTCTCCCTGGCGAAACAAAAAACGCGTGGTGGTGGGATGGCGGTCTTCAAGAAGGGCAAACGCTCGCGTTAGATTGGGCCGCTTGTTGAACGAAACCCTGCGTGTTCGGCTGAGAACCACCTTTTGAAAGTTTCGGTGCAAAATGGCATTCACCGCTTTTTCAACAAGCGCTTTCCACTCCGGTTCACCCCCGTCATGGAAGGTGGGTGGATGGGTAGATGCGCGCGAAGCGAACGGCGAGTCGCTCGAAGAAAGGGCTTTTTCAAGCGCTCCGCGCGCCTTTTGAACCGAAAGCGCTGCGGCGGCGCGGTCAACGCCAAACGCCGTGAACCAAGCCTGCCCTGCGCGCTGTGCGTACACAAGCTTGGGGAGAATAAAACACGCGTCGTCAAAGGGGGCCCAGGCGGCTGTCAGATCTGAATTGTGTACACACGACGACGCAAGGTCAAACGCAAAGCCGCCCACAAGGCGGGGTGCAATGGGTAGATTGTCGTGTTTCAATGTGGAAAACAGGCGTGCCGCAGCTTCTTTGACGTGACTCCACCGATTGGGCCCGGTGCCGCTCACGCGGGCCGCGGTGCCCCAACACGCCATTGTCAGGTGGTCATTGTCGAGAGCGGAAACGTTTGTGTCTGCGCTGCGCGGAACCCACAAAAACAAGGGGGAAGTTGCGCCGTCGAGATGCACCTGAAACGAAGGATCTGCGAGGGTGGCACGCTCCAAGGCGAGGCAGACGAGAGCGATCGGCGCGGCGGGCGCGGACTCACTCACAGCCACCATGGTCGAGAAACGTGTTGTGACCGCCCACGCAGACATGACGTTACCCCTGTGCGGTGGAGTGTTCGGGCGTGGCGACAAAAAGGATGGCCGCGCCGAACATGAGGGGAGTTACCTGGAGCACGGTAAGGCCCGAGTTGCGCATGATGCCCGCAAACTCTTCAGGAGGTGGAAACCTCGCAATCGACTCTTGAAGGTATCGATACTCGCGTTTGCCTGACAATGTACCTCCCACGCGGGGAACAATGCCGCGCACATAAAATCGGGCGAGTGCCCCCATGGCGCCGTCTTTAGGTTCACTCAGCTCAAGGACCGCAATGCGTCCACCCGGTTTGGTCACCCGAGCCATTTCACGCAGGGCTTTGGGCCTGTCGGGTACGTTTCGAATACCAAACGCAATGGTCACAGCGTTGACAGACTGATCGGGTAGATCGAGAAACTGCGCGTCACCCTCTCGCAAGTCAATTCTGTCTTTCAGGTGTTGCTGCTCCACTTTGGTGCGCCCCACCTGAAGCATTCCACTGGAAGGGTCAATTCCAATGACGTTGGCGGTGGGCGCCATTCTGGCGATTAAAATGGCCAAGTCACCTGTGCCGGTGGCAAGGTCAAGCACAGTGGCATTGTCAGGTAACTCAAGAGCGCGCACGGCGCGACGACGCCAACTCTGATCCATTCCGAGCGAAAGCACGCGGTTGACAAAATCATACCGCTCCGCAATCGCGTCGAACATGAGCCCACTGCCACCGCGGGCGGTTGTTTGGTGTTCGGCTGTCATCGCGAATTTCCCACGTTTTGAAGCGTTTTGAGAAGAGGCCCCATTTGATCGAGGAAAATGGCCTGCGGCCCGTCACTCTTCGCCTCACCCGGGTTGTCATGCGTTTCAATCATCAGGCCCGCGGCGCCCGCGGCGAGAGCGGCTCTACCCATGGGAAGAATCAGGTCGCGCCGACCGGTGCCATGGGAAGGATCAACAATGACAGGAGCGTGAACCACGTGGCTGAGAATGGCCACGGCGCCGAGGTCGAGCAGGTTGCGCGTGGTGTCGTCGAAGCTGCGAATGCCCCTTTCGCAAAACACCACCGCCTGCGCGCCGGCCCCGAGGAGGTATTCACCCGCCAAGAGCCATTCTTCCAAGGTGGCGGCCATACCCCGCTTGAGGAGCACCGGCTTTTTGGTGGCACCTATCGACTTGAGAAGGGCATAGTTGTGCATGTTGCGCGACCCGACCTGAAGCATGTCGGCGTGTTCTGAAACGGTGCCAACATCCCCTTCACTGAGGGCCTCCGTAACAACGCGCATTCCATTGGCATCGGCCGCTTTTCGAAGCCAACCGAGAGCCACCCTTCCATGGCCTTGAAACGCGTAGGGCGACGTTCGAGGCTTGAAAGCGCCGCCGCGCAGGAAGGGTACACCGAAAGAGGCGAGGCGTTCTGCGGCGCGCTTTAGCTGGTCTTCAGACTCAACGCTGCATGGGCCGCACATCCATACGGGGTTACCCCCGCCGAACGTGATGCCGGCGACTTGTACAACCGGGCCCTGTTTGTCGACAAGGGGGTGCTCACTTTTGGAAGTGGTCACCACGTCCACCCCTTCTATCGAGGTGATGTCGGAGACGGAAATAGCGGCCGACCCAGGCGAAATAGAAAACTGGCGAACGGCACCATTCCCATCGCGCAGTTCAGAGGCGATCCATAACCCGCGGGCAACAAGCTCACGTTTGACAGCCGCGGGGTTGGCTTTTTCGTTTAGAGAGACAATCATGGCTTTCTCACTTCCTCCGTTGGGGAATGGCGAGGGCCACTTGAGCGAGGGCATCGCGCGCTCTACCCGTGGGTAGACGCGAGAGACAATTGGTGGCTTCGGTACACATCTCCTGCGCCAATTCAAGGGAGATGCGCGTTGCACCGGTGTTTTGCACAATGGTATGAATGCGCTTGGCAAGGTCCGGTGAAAGAGTCACTTCACTGTCGCGACATACCTCTTCAAGCAGGGGAAAGAGTTCAGAACTCTTTTGCATGGCCACGATCAATGGGTAGGTCATTTTCCCTTCGCGAAGATCGATAAAGAGCGACTTTCCAAGTTCGGCGGCTTCACCGTCAAAGTCGAGCACGTCGTCGACAATTTGGAATGCGAGGCCCAAGTGCGTTCCATACTCTTCAAGGGCGGCGCACACGTCGTCGGTGGTTCCACCCGCGCGGGCACCGGCAAACATGGCCCACCTGAAAAGCGACGCCGTTTTGCCGCGCGCAATTTCAAAATATTCGCGGGCGGTGGCACCGACTCTACCGCGCCTCTCAAGTTGCCACGCCTCGGCAATAACCATTTCACGAATGACGGCGAGCGCTCGGTCAAGCACACCGGGAACATTGGCCGCTTGAACGCGGGTGAGCGCTTCTACCAAGAGCCAATCACCGCCGAAGATCGAAGCGGCATTGCCGTAGATCACCCGAGCGGCAGGCGCTCCACGCCGCATGTCCCCGAGGTCTACCACGTCGTCGTGGAGGAGCGTGGCGTTGTGTACCAATTCTACCGCGATGGCGAACGTGCGCGCGGCGGGGTTAAACCCTGAACCCATACGCGAGGCGAGCGCAACGCAGATGGGGCGAAGGCGTTTTCCACCGCGGTCGAGGAGATGCCGGGCGCTTTTTTCTGCCAGCGTGTCACCCCCCTTGGCAACGTGGGCAATCTCCCGCTCCACGTCGGTCAGGTCTTGTTCAAGCCAGCGGTTGATATCCGCAAGACGGTCTGTCAAACCGTTCATCCCCCGGGCGTCACACGCGCGGGTTAAACTTCCCAACACCTCGCGCGTACCCTGAGCATCCACTTCGTTGCTCTTTTTCGCTTCTCGAACCACCACGGAGTCCATGGACCTCTCCAACGTAGGAAACTTGACGTTACCCACGACGAATGGGTGTTTTGAACCAAACCTCACCACTGCAAGGTTTGGTGCACATCTGAATGGTAAGAATCTGCAAACTGCGGGCCGGCCACGGATTGTGCCGGACGGAAAACCCGGTCAACCCTCCTTTTTACCTTTGGCCACGCGAAGGGGAAAACTGACAAGGTTACCGAAGGGACTGAAGTCAACCTGACGGCTCTTGATAAAACCTTCGAGCGCTGTTTGCGCCACAAGCACGAACGAGAGCAGCCTTTCTACCCTGTCGGTGCTGGCCTTTGTGAGCGGACCGGGAGGAGCTGAACGAAGCAGTTTGGCCGCTGTTTCAAGCCGTTCTCGAACGGAGTCGGCAAGAAGGCGTTCGCGTTCGCTGAACACCTTGCTGATCATTTTCCAAAAGTCTGTTTCAGCTTCAAAAAATTCTTTGCGCTCACCGGGGCGCCACACCCGTTTGACAACTCCCCACCGCTGTAACTCGGTGAGGGCCATGCTGGTGGCGCCGGCCGACATGGCAAGCCGCTCGCCGATTGATGCGGCCGGAAGCGGCTCCGCGGCGATAAAAAGAACCGTCCACACGCGTCCCAACACTTTGCGAAAACCCCAGTGTTCAATGATGTCGCCGATGGCATCGGCCGCGAGAAGCTCGGCCTGGTGCTGGGGAGAGATGGGTAGATGTTCAGCTACGGCGGGCATAGGTAGGCTCAGGGCATGGTCGGGTGGAGCGAGAACGTTTGAACTTTCAGAACCTTTTGAAAGTTCTATGAGGGATGAGCGCCGGTGAGTCAAGAAGAGATTTTTTGCCGGTGCGTTTTTTGTTCGGGATCGCGCTATATGAAGGTGTCCGCGACGTGGGCAGCGACCGTCCGACTCGTGGACGGAAGAGCCGCGCCGCTTGCCCTGAGGCGCCGACGCGGCATCATTGCAAATGAGTACACAATGCCGGGCGGCGGAGCAGACTCTACCCAAGTACAATGTTCACCGCTTGGCGCACCACGCTGCGCGCGACGGTAAAGTCCGGCGCGCCGCGATGCTTGTTTCTGAAGCTACGCCACTTTTTTTGTCCGGATCGCGACTCACCCCATGAGGGCCGTGTTCGAAAATCATCAAGGGCGTCAAGCCCCAAAAAGCGGCTTGAAAACGCCAATTCTACCGCGGCGCGGGTGGCCTGAATATCAAGTTGAGCCGCAGTCCAAATGAGCCACAGGTCAAACAAGTCTTTTGCATGCCACCTGCCTCGGCCAAACTCAACCAAACCGTGCAACTTCCACCCAAAAAGCGTTTCCAGCGTGCAGGCAAGCACGCTTCCTACCCTTGGGATGACCACCGGTACGGCCGGGCTTGAAAGAGGATCCCCAAACCCAAAGTCCACCTGAAACGATGCCGGCCCCACCGCGCTTTCTCCCCTGACAAACGCGCGCAATCCTGGAAACTGCGTTTCACCAAAAATGACAACACACCGTTCCAGCGAGATATGGGTAGATACATCGGGTTGAGCCGCTATTTCAAGGGCAAGTTGCTCGCAGGCTTGGGCGTTGAACAAGCCGGGAACCAGATAGTCCACATCCATGGGCGGGCGCGCACCCGGGCATACAGCACCGAGCATGAGACTGCCGCGGAGCACCAAATCCTGGGCCCGCGCGCATTGATTGCCACGCCGCAGCCAGCCCAGGAGCAGCTCGTTTCTGGCGGGGTCGTGCACCACCTTCATCCCCAACCTCGATCGACATTCACGTCGGAGTCGTACACGGTGTACTCGCGCACTCTACTGCGAATGGGGTAAGGAAGCGCTTCTACCGCACTGAGCAACGCTTGAAACCGCGCTTCTGCCTCGGGTTGACCCACGCCGGGTACCCGCAACGTGATAAACCTGTCTTCTTCACCCGGGCGGCGGCGCGCATTGGCATTGCGCGATAGGTGCGCTCCAAAAGAGGCTACCGCGGAGTTTACCGCGGCCCGCGCCTGCTCGTCACCATCGGGTAAACTCACTTTGATATGGTACTCAAAATATCCGGCGGGCCTTTGAGCCGCGCTTTCGTTGGTGAGAGGAATCTCCCCATTGCGAGGCAAAGCTTCTATCTTGGTGCGAATGACTTCAAACCCGCGAGCCAATAGTTCACGACCCATGTTGTGTACTTCTTCTTGCACGTCGCGAAGCGAGCCGCGGTGCACCGACGCTGTCATGGGTTGGGCCGAGATCACCCCTTGAGGCAATTCAATGAGTACACATTTGACACCGATCGCGTCACACGCCTCACGAAATAAGGGAAGGGCGTCTGTTGCGGCGCGCACCGTCACATGCGCTTCAAACGCGCCGCTGGTGCTTTGGCCGCGCAGGTGATCTGCCAAGTCTAAGTAGGGGCCATGCCGCATGTTCACGAGGTAACGGCTGTTGCCCAGCTCGGCGAGGGTGCGATGATAGCCGTCGAGAAGAAGCACTCTGTCCCACCCCCACCCTTCGGCCCCGCGGGGCTCGGCGGCCACGGTGACAGCAGTGGACCCCTGAAATACCGTCACGTCGGCGTCAGAATCACCCTCGGCGAGCGCCACAACCACGCGCAGTTGACCCCGGCGGCCGGCGTTTTCTAGGCAAAACGCGTTTTCTCCAATTGCGGCGATATGCGCCTTTACCACAGAGCCGCGCCGCTCACCTACCCCATCCAGGTAGAGCGCCGTGTTTTCCACAAAGCTTGGTTGCCCCGTTTCACGAAACACGGCCCGACTGCGAAACCGCGCCGCACCCTCCAAATCAAGCCCCGGCGGCACAGCCGGACCCAAACGCGACCACTCCACATTCAGGTCGGCCAGGAGCCTCTGCACTTCTTCTCGCCTGCCCTGATTGGGCGTGGCAAACACCACACGTTTCATTGTTGTTTCCTGAAAAACGAAGCTCCGGCTCGCAGCAGCTTAAAATCACCGACCCGCATAGAATGGCAGGCGCATTGTTGAACTCGTGTCCCGCGGAGTTACCCACGTTGCGCGGAAGGAAGCCACGCATTTGGCACCGGGTCAAGCCGGTATGGTCAGACAACCTGGTTGATACAGTCAAACCGATTCACTCGCGCGAACGAACACTGTCACTGAAATTGGAACCGGTGGAACGGACGGATGTGGCGGTCACGCGTTCATGAAAATTCCAAACTCGTTTTCCAATACCATTTGCACCTCACCATCATTGGCCAAGTCACGCTCGCGCCGCTCGGTGCCCTGTGTTTCTATAAAACGGGTATTGCTCAGAGTGACTCGACCGTTGGGCAGCGCTTTTGAACAAATGCGCCGCTTTGTAAACGGTGAATTGGGCGATGTCTGATGGTAGTGACACATCTCGGTGTACTCAGCCATTTCATGCGGCGCGAGGGTGAATTGATACTCCGGCTTCCAATCGGCGTCTCCCTCTTTTGCCATTAACACGAGAGACTCACCTGCTTCGGTGATTTGATAATGCCGCGTTCCTTCCACCTGACTGCCCCGCCGATCGACCAACAAAGGCTCTCGAAACGAGTCACCAAACCCCACATCCACAAGATACCGCTCGTGGAGATGAACCATCAGCGCCATGTGATCAAACGGCGGCCCAAACTCACCGCCCGGTGACGCAACTCCCGCGGAAAGCAGGGTCACCTCAAAACCCAAGCGGCGCAGCAGAGCGGCAAATAAGCCGTTCAACTCGTAACAAAAGCCACCGCGCCGCCGCTCAACAATCTTGTTAAAGAGAGCCGGCTCTTCAAGAATAATCGGCTCATTTGCATGAATGCTCAAGTTCTCGAAAGGAACGGTATACAAATGGCAAAGCTGGAGTTGCCGCAACACTTCAATGCTCGGCGTCAGCGGCCCGGTGTACACAATTCGTTGGAGGTAGGCGTCAATGTCCATGGCGGTTAGGTCATCTTATCCGGGGGCATACAGATCAGGTACCACAAATTCTATCTTGAATCCCACCGGCTTCTGCCCTCTCACACTGCGACCACCCGATACAAATCCCGCGGATCCAACTGCTCCGGCAGCACCGACGACCCGCCGTCGTTGATCTCAATCACCGTATATCCGCCGCCCGCCAACCGAGCCACGTCGGCCGTAAAGAACGGCGAGCCCAAGACCTGCCCCAAGAACTCAAACTGGCCCGGATTCGAAAGCTCCGACTCCACATCCAGATACGGGGCGTGCGCCACCAGCCGCCCCTCCCAGAACACCAACCTATGCTCATCTGTCACCCGCCGCTTCTCTGAAGACCAGCCCGGCAACGTGGCAAGCTCCAGATACTTCCGCACCACGAAGCCCCGCTCGAACCGATCGCCCCGCACCTGAAGCAGCTGATCACACACTTCGGCAAAATCCTCAAAACCCGACCCTTCCGGTACAAAGCACGCCCGATACCACCGCTCTTTTGCCGACTTCACATGATCCTTCACTATCCACGGCGGCGGCCCCAGCTCCAACGCCACCTCCCACGCCTCCCGAATATCCTCCCCCTCCGTCCACCGAGTTGGTGCAGTCCAATCCCCCAAAAGTGGCACATAATTGGGCATATATGTCGCCTCCGCGAAGCTCTCTGGGTCCACCACCAGCTCTTCACCGCGGTCTTGCATCGCCTCGAACAGTGCTGAATACTCCTCCTCGCTCAGCATCCATCCTCGATAAAGCCATCTTCGCCCTCGCGCCCGTGGCAGCCGCCGCAGCGCCCGCTCCGGTTCACCGTTCACCACCGGATCCAGCGGAATCGCATAGGCCTCAATGCCCAGCTCCTCTGCCGCGAGCGCCTCAATCTCGAACCGATCTTCTGCGAACTGCGGCGCATGCGGACGTCCGAACAGGATAGTGACATCGCTCATCGAAAGCCTCCGAGGTTAACCCCGCACCCATGGCCTCATAACAGCCGGCCTGCCGGGCAGCGGGTGGACCAAGCTGTGTCGCCTCCCTCGAAAAACCAGTCTTGCAAAAATCGGTTGTTTGACAGAAGATGGGGACATCTACTGCGGAACGGGCCCTCTTTCGCCGCTGCACCGCCGCCGCCCCCACGCTATGGGGGGTGACATTCCCCACCCGATAAGGCGCGAAGGGTCTGGGATCCCGACGAGCCCCTCAAAAAACGCTTGCACCCTGAACAAACGCCCGGTAGAGTCAGGTCATCGAGCGCGGCAATCTGACAGCTAACGATTCCCTCCACAAGCGAACCGCCGTCACCAACAAATCGGCCCACGAAAGCAAGGCAAATCAACCGCCTGACAATGGGTCGGCACGCCGAAACATTGCCAGGTTGCTTGCAATCGGCCGGCTCGTATGAGCCTGCCTTCAGGTGGAGGTATGTCCAATCAGCCTCATGATGGATTGGTGCGTGCGGTGTTTAGTCACCCCGAGCACGCGCGAGGTGAGCTTGAATTGTTGCTACCCAAGGAGGTGTCTACCCATGTTGACTGGTCTACTCTGACATTGGTGCCCGGCGCTTTTGTGGATGAAGCGCTTCAGGCCAATTATTCAGATCTGTTATACTCGGTAAAGTTTCAAGGGAAGGAGGGTTTCATCTACGTGCTCTGGGAGCACCAGTCTTCCCCTGACCGATTTTTGATATTCCGTGAACTCAAGTACGTCGTTCGATTCTTGGATAACTGGTTGGTAGATCACCCCAACGCTACCCACCTACCCATTGTCATTCCCGTTGTGCTGGCCCACGGCCGTAGACCGTGGACATGCCCCTTGTCATTTGAAGACCTGCTGGACATTCCCGCGGAATTGAAGCCGGCAATCATCGACTACGTGCCCCGCTTTCGAGTGCTTCTCGACGACCTGTACCACGAAACCGACGAAGGACTCCGCTCCCGCAGCCTGTCTGCCTACCCATGCCAAAAATGACGGGCGAGGAGGGAGGTGGCGGCTCGCAGCGCGGCGGGATGGCCCAACGACACGCAGCGCCTCCAGACGTCTGGGCAAGGAAGGCGAGGCCGCGGTCCGACCTACTTACTGGTTGAAGTCTTCCATCGCGATCTCAACCTGACAGACACCCACCACCTACCCAGTCGGACCGTATAAGGCCGAACCCCAAATGGCGCGTTGCGTGTCGGCTTGGGCCGACTCCGCCGCTGCCTGCGAACTGCCACCATCCCGACGAGTCTCTTGCCAAAGTCCCTTGAAGTGGAGGAGAATCAGACTATGGCGACCATCCAAGAACAACTCATTGAAAAGGGCGTCAAGAAAGGCCTGGAGCAAGGCTTGGAAAAAGGTCTCGCGCAGGGCGTCAAAAAAGGCCTGGAGCAAGGCTTGGAAAAAGGGCTCGCGCAGGGCCAACGCGCCACGCTGTACAAACAACTTCAACGCAAGTTTGGAGATCGTGCGGAGGCAGTGAAAGGCCGTATTGACGCCGCCGCCCCCGCAGAAGTGGACACATGGCTCGATCGCATTCTGTTCGCCACAACGCTTGAAGAAGTGTTCACCGAGTAGAGCAAGCGTACACAACGGTCGCGCGTACACAACAGAAGACTGCAACGCCCCGCACATCGCTGTTGCGGGGCGTCGCTTTTTTGGGGCGAGCAACAAATGGAAGGTGCGGAGCGGGTAACAGCTCGCACGAGGCGGAGCGCCCAAGGATGTGTTGCGCCGCCTACCATTCACGTGAGCGAACGAACGGCGTCACTGGAATTTGTGGAGGAGCAGACGAGCTTATAGAGAGAACGTGGAGCGTTTTTGGAACTTGCCGCGGCCGACTTTGCCGATGAATTTGTTGCCATCGACAACCAGTTCACCGCGGGAAAAGACGTGGGTAGCTTTGCCCTTCACGCGGCGACCCTCATACGGCGAGTAGTCTACGCGCATGTGCATTTGGTCGTGGCTGAGGGAGTGTTCGAGGTCGGGATCCCACACCAAGATGTCGGCATCGGCGCCGATGGCAAGTGTACCTTTGCGTGGGTAGAGGCCATAGATTTTGGCGGGGGCGGCGGAGGTGATTTCTACAAATCGGTTCATTGAAATGCGACCGGTCCGAACGCCGCCGTCCCACAAGAGGTAGAGGCGCGTTTCGATACCGGGCATACCATTTGGAATTTTGGTGAAGGCTTCTTTTCCAAGGTCTTTTTGACCTTTGAAGCAGAAGGGGCAGTGGTCGGTGGAGACAACCTGAAGGTCGTTGGTTTTGAGGCCTCGCCACAAGTCTTCTTGCATGTGGCGGGGGCGGAGGGGTGGTGTACACACGAACTTGGCGCCTTCAAACCCTTCCTGCGCGAGGTCGTCAAACGACGCGAAGAGGTATTGAGGACAGGTTTCTGCATAAGCGGGCATGCCGCGATCGCGCGCTTCGGTCACGCGGCCGAGGGCGCGGGGCGCGGAGAGGTGAACGATGTACACCGGGCAACCTGCCATTTCTGCGAGCATGAGGGCGCGGTTGGTGCCTTCTGCTTCTGCAATTTCAGGTCGGGTGAGGGAGTGGTATTTGGGAGCGACCTCCCCACGGGCAATGGCCTGTTCAACCAGCACGTCAATGGCAATACCGTTTTCTGCGTGCATGCAAATAAGGCCGCCTTTGTCGCGGGCAACTTGCATGGCGCGGAAGATCTGACCGTCGTCGACGTAGAGAACCCCCGGGTAGGCCATGAAGAGTTTAAACGACGTGATCCCCTCGGCGATGAAGTCTTTCATTTCGCTCAGGGTGGTGGGGTTTACGTCGGTGGTGATCATGTGGAAGGAGTAGTCGATACTGGCTTTGCCTTCGGCTTTGGCATGCCATGTATCAATGCCTTCACGCAGGGTTTTGCCCTTGGTTTGAATGGCAAAGTCGACAATGGTGGTGGTGCCACCGTGGGCGGCGGCAATGGTGCCTGTTTCAAAGTCATCGGAGGAGGTTGTTCCACCGAAGGGCATATCGAGATGGGTATGGGCGTCGATACCGCCGGGGAGGATGTACTTACCGGTCGCGTCAATTTCCAAGTCGGGGGCGGGGCCGGTGCCTCGGAGGGAAGGGTGAGCGAGCGCAACAATACGTTCGCCCTCGATCCAAACGTCGGCCTCAAAGGTGTCAGATGCGGTGACGCAGGTGCCGTTTTTGATGAGGGTGCGTTTAACTGCTGACATGGAAGCCTCACAGGTTGGAAGGTCGGCGTGCGCACGGCAGTGTTGACTGACATGCGCACAACGGCACGTTGGAATGGTTAGAGCTTGACCAGCGATTCGTACGTTTCAGGGCGGCGATCGCGGAAGAATTGCCAGGTGCGGCGCACCTCTTCAATGGTGTCGAGGTTGAGGTCGGCGGTGATAAGTTCACTCTTGTCTTCACTCGCGGTGACAAGGAAGTTGCCACGCGGGTCTACGAAATAAGACGATCCGTAAAACTTACCAATGTTCCACGGGGCTTCTGTACCCACACGATTAATGGCGCCGACGTAATACCCATTGGCAACGGCGTGCGCGGGTTGCTCAATCTTCCATAGGTATTGAGAAAGGCCGGCAACGGTGGCGCTGGGGTTGAGTACAATTTCTGCCCCGGCGAGGCCGAGGGCGCGGGCACCTTCAGGGAAGTGCCGATCATAACAAATGTACACACCCACTTTGGCGTACGCGGTTTCAAACACGGGGTAACCCATGTTGCCGGGGCGGAAGTAGAATTTTTCGAAGAAGCCGGGGTTTACCTGCGGAATGTGATTTTTGCGGTATTTGCCGAGGTATTTGCCATCTGCGTCAATGACGGCGGCAGTGTTGTAATAAACACCCGCCTGTTCACGCTCGTAGACGGGGACGACAATAACCATGGAGTACTTTTTTGCGTACTCTTGCATGATGGCTGTGGTGGGGCCCGGTACAGGTTCTGCCGCTTCATACCAGCGGACGGCTTGGCCGGGGCAGAAGTACGGTCCGTTGAAGATTTCTTGCAGGCAGAGGACTTGAACTCCGCCCTTGCCGGCTTCTTCGATGAACGGGATGTGCGCTTCAAGCGCGGCCTTTTGAATCACGTGGACGGGCTGCGATTCATCATTGACCGGGTTTGCGCACTGGATCAGACCACCGCGAACGATGCGTGCCATTCACCACCTGCCTTGTGATTGCTGCGGCACAGGCGCATGATCGCGTATTTTGATCGGCGGGCTGTACCGTTTGTTGAACATGTCGGCGGTAAAGGTCGCCGATGAAGGGAGCAGCTGTCAATCACGTATTGGCATGAACGCGCACGAGGGCGGGAGTTCATCAGGAGCGGGGGGCGCGTGTTAAATAAGCGTCAATCTCGGTGACGATGATTTCTACTTCGGCATGGGAGTTGGGCCAATGGGGAGAAAAGCGGAGAACGCCGTCGGGGATGGCGGTGGAGATGCCGGCGTTTGACAGGGCATGTTGAAGGTCGACAACGGAGATGCCGGGCGGGGGTTTGACGCACAGGGAGCCGGAGCGGTGGGCCGGGTTTTTGGAGCGGTAACTGGTAAAGCCGCGGTCGAGAAGGTGGGGTTCTAACCGGTCGTGGTAGGCTTGAACGTGCTCCAGGATGGTAGAAACGCCGAGGCTCTGAATGAGGTCTATCGAGGCTTCAAGCGCGGCAAAACCGGCGGCGTTGGTGTTGCCACCTTCGATGAGTTCAATGCTTTTTTTGAGGGGTCTGTCGTAGCGCAGAAGCCCCTCACCTTGGAGTAGAAATCCGAGGCCGTCTTCGTGGGAGAGCCAGCCGGCAACATTGGGTTTAAGCTCTGCCGCGCGGTCTTTTTGAGCGTATAAAAAGCCGCACCCTTCTACCCCCATGAGCCACTTGTGGCTTCCGCAGGCGAGGTAGTCAAACCCTTGTTCGCTGGCAGAAAGCGGGACAATGCCGCACGCCTGAACGGCGTCGACAAAGAGTTGAGCGCCGTGCTCGTGGCAAAGGGCTGCCATTTGGGCAATGGGCATTTGAAAGCCGGTTTGAAACTCAACGGCGCTGACGGCAACGAGGCGGGCGCCGCGTTTTAGTTCTGCTGTCAGGGTGGTAAGAGCCGAGTTGACATCTGTCAGGTAGTCGGCGGTGTTGAGGTACACAACCTGAAGGCCGAATAACTCGGCGGCGCGTTGCCACGGGGTCACGTTGGCGGGAAATTCACCTTTGAAAACGATGACGCGATCGCCTTGATTCCAAGGGAAACAGAGGGCGATGTCGATAACGCCACGGGTGGTGTTTTGAGTGAGACCAATTTCTTGGGCTGTGGCGCCGACGAGGGTGGCAAACTTTTCTTTGAGGCGATTGCGTTGAAGTAGCCAGTTGAGAAAGGCGCTGACACCGCGCTCTTCGTAATCTTGGTATACGGACTGTGCTGCATGGCTGACGGCAATGGAAGGTGCGGAAATGCCCGCGTGGTTGGCGTACACGCGGTATTTGAGTTTTGGAAAAAGGGAGCGGTCGCCGAGGCGAGCTTTGTACTCAGTCATTCAAGCACCTTATATCCAAGTTTCAGGTCAGGGGCGGCGCGTTTAACAGCGCCTTCGGCGGCGGTATAAAATTGTTCGCGAAAGTCTGAGATCACGGCGTCTTGGGCGGATCCTTTGGAAGAGTCGAAACGCTTTTTTCGGAAGCTGACAACTTCACTGCTTTCAAATTCCAATTTGGTTTGGCAGAGACGTTCTGCGGAGTTGATGTTGTACACAAAGAGATGGCCTGAAAATTCGCCGCCGTCGTAGCTGAAGTCTTTACTTGTGATGTCGTTTTTGGAAACGACGGGCCAGGCGCGTTGTTTGGATTTGTACACAACAATCAGTGCACCGCTTTCTGCCTGAACAGCTTCTACGCTTTTTGCGCGATCTTCAGCGGTTTGCGCTGTATCGAGCGCTTTTTTGACAGACTCGGAGGTGAGAAAGGTCCACTGTTTTGCGGAGGCTCCGGCGGGTGCGTCGAGTAGGTCGTAGTCAACCGTGGAGACTTTTCGACGTTCAGTTCCGGTGACGAATTGAGAAAGGTCGGCTTTGGAGCAAACGCGTTCAGCCCCTGGTTGAGCGGCGGCATGTGTACGCACCTTGGCAAGTTTGTCGGTGAAGGAGTTGACCACCACGAGGGCCGCGGCTTTTTGGAGATCGGCGCGAGCTTTGGCCTCGTCTGCGGCGGCTTCTTCTTCAGAGAATTGACGCGGAGGTGGTGTAAAAGCGGCGGGAGGCGGAAGTTCGGCGCAGGTGCCACTGTCGAGCGTTTTGAGTACAAACCAGCGGGATCGTCGTTCAAAACAAAAGGTGGTGCTGTTGTGTTTGCCGTTGAATGAAAAGCGCACATCGGGGAGGGAGCCGCGGCGATCTGTAACGGTGAGGGCGCCGTCGCAGTTGACATTTTCCAAGCCAAACTGAGTGTCACCGTGGCCGTGAGCCGCGAGGTGTTCTTCGGCCAGATCGCAGGCGAGTTTTTGGTCAAGTGGACCTTCACGCCGGCCTTTGAGTTTGTCTTGGGTGGCGGCAATGCGCTCTTGTTTGGCCTTGTTGTCGCGGTAGTAGAGGATGGAGGTGGTGGTAAGGCCGATGGTTGAAATCAGGGCGGCGACAATGGCGATAATGGATGAGACGGGGCGAGGAATCCCTTCTGCTTTCGCGAGGGATGCTCCTCGGTAGCCCATGACGCCGCCGACAATGGAGAGGGGCGCACAGCAAATGGGTACACCTACGAGGGCGAGGATCATCCCTGTTTTTGCGCTTGATTCTGCTTTGGCAATGCGCTGGCGTTTGGCTTGATCGGCTTGAACTTGGGCCGCGCGTTGTTCAACAGCGCTCAGCGTGGCTCCCCACGGGGTGGCAAATCCGCAGAAGGAGCAGCGCGTGGCCGCGGGCGGAAGGGGTGCGGCGCACTGCGGGCATTGCGCGTTGTGGGGATGCATGGCGCGCAGTGTAAAGCACTGCGGGCGAAAGCGTTTGGCTAAAAAAACAAACTACGGGGTTGGGGCCGCCGCCTGGGGGGATTGCTGCTCAAAGATCGTGATGGACTTGTCAGACCAGCAAGCGACGGCAGCGCGTGTTCCATCGGGGGAAACAGCGATTTGTGTGGCACCGCGTCCGGTGGCGAGAGACGTGACAACGCGGGGAGGATCGTCGGCAATGACGGTGACGGAAGCTCCGGCCGGTGGGTAGGTGTCTCCCCCCATGGAGACGAATAACATTTTGCGGTCGGGGGAGAGCGTGCCGGAGCGGGGTACACCGTTGAGCATGAGAGTATCGGTGACCTCCATGCCGGCGAGGTTGATGACGGTGGCTGTTTTGGCGGTGGTGTTGAGAGTGATACCGTATTTGTCAGCGCCGAAAATAAAGCCTGTGGAGGGGCCGGCGCCGACCATGACTTCAGACGCGGCGGTCATGGAAGAAACGTGGAGTAGGCGCGCGGAAGAGCCGGCTAGGTCGGGAAAAAGAAGCATGGTGCGATCACTGGAGACGTCACCTTCACCGAGTTCGCGTCCAATGGGAATGCTTCGACGAGTGGCACCGAAGGGCTGTTCTGACGGGTCAAACAAGTCAATCCATGAACCGGCTTGGCGGCCCGCGTGTTCGAGGGCGCCGATGGCGGCAACGTACGGTCTACCCTCGGCCTGAACGAGAAATACTTGGCCCGTGGAGTGGGGAAGCCGAATGTCAGAAAGGCGGTTGCCGGTGGAAAGGTCAAATCGGGCAACCAGTTTCGAATCGGTGGTGGCGGTAACAACCGTTTTACCGTCGGGTAGTTCTACAATGTCGCGGGGGCTTGTTCCCACGTCGAGAAGCATGGGGTCGCGGTCCCACGCGGTGGTGTCCATGACCGGGATACGAGCGGCATCTTGGTGGCGAAGGACGGCGACATAGCGGTTGAATAGAAGGCGAATGTGATCGCCCTGAGCGGGCATTTGAGCCTGGTGTAGAATTTCTCCCGTAGACAATTTGTATTCACGCAAAGTGGCGTCGTCGCAACTGACGTAGATGCTGTTGCCACTGGGGTGAAACACAATGTCGAGCGGGCGATCGTCGCCGATTTTGAATTGGCGGACGCGCCAGGTTCTGTCAGGGTCGGTGGAGAGGGTAGGTTTTTTTTCAGGTCCGGGGTCAGGCCCAATGGCGGCGGGGCCGGGTGCAACGGCGCCCGCTGAAGAGTCAGGGGTGAGGTTGGTGAGGGGCGGCGCTTCACCGACTTTAGACTCGGTGCCGCTGATCAAGACGATCATGAGCGTGGCGACCGCACTCCCAAGAACAATTGCAATGCGGGGAATGGCCGATTGTGTACGCACAGGCTCGGGCGGGGCAACGAGCCATGCTTTGCACGCGCGGCATTTTTTAGCGCCTTCGATCACCGGTGCGGCGCACTTGGGGCACGGAACGCGGCGCTCAATCACCGGATCACCCACGCGACTTTGGCGCGCTCAGAAAGGATGAGCGCGGTGTCACCGTCGGGCGCGAGACGAACGCGCGTGGGTTCGGCGCCGAGTGGCAATGTGGAAACGTCGTAGGTGTTGAGGTCAACAAGGGCGACGGCGCTGCGACCTTCATCGGGCAAGGCGACAATCGCCTGTTCTCCGTCGGGGGAAATGACCATGTCCACAGCGCGGGCGTTGAGAGGAATGCGCGCAACGGTGGTGGCGGTGGCAAGGTCAATCACTTCAAGCGCGCGGCCTTCGTTGCAACGAACAAGGGCGCGACGGCCTTGGCGGAGAAGCTCAATTTGTTCGGGCTCGCGACAGGTTTTTATGGCGTCTTTGCGGCGAACGGCGCCGGAGGGCTGCCACTCCAAAGGAACAATGCTGTCGCCCGCGCGAAGGACAACGTAGCTCGCGGCGCCGTCGGGGGTCATGAGTACACTTACCGGATTGCCGACAAGCGAGGTACGCACGCGATCTTGGGCGGATGCAAATCGGCTTGGATCAAAGGCGTAAGCAGCGCCACCGGGGTTGTTTGGCAAACCCGGAAGGGGAATGGCACCGGTGGCAACGAGGGCGCGTTTCCCACTGTCGTCGATGCCGAGTGCACCGACGCTGTCGTCGCCGAAGCCGATGCGTTCTGTTTCGGCGTGGTACTCGGTTGCGATCACTGCAACGGCATGGGCGGACGGCATGGATGCGAGTACGCGGCGGCCCGACGCACCGACGGCGATGTCGGAGACACCTTCACCCATTTCAATGGTTTTGAGGAGGCGGGTGGTGGCCACGTCGATGACGTAAATGCGTTGCGGCGACGTTGCGTACACAGTGTCGCCGACACGGTGGAGGCGGCGTGACTGGGGTGTGTCGTTGAGTACACTTTGTACTTCACCCGTTCGCGCGCTTTGAATGCGCGTGCCGGTGAGAAGGGCCACGGCAAAGCGCTCGTCGTCGAGGGGCAATGCGTCGGTCACATCTTTTGGAAGGGAAAATGGGCCGGAGATCGTGGGGCCTTTGGCGCCGACGTGTTTTACGTCGTTGGGTTTTTGCCAAACGCATTGGCCTTCTTTGCAGGCTTCGCCGTTCCAACAGGAGGGTTGACACGCTGGCGCCGCGGTGGGGCCGGCGGGCTTTTGTGTGGTGGGAACGTGGCGATCAGGCGCGAGGTATCGAAGCGCCACGCCCGTGCAAATGAGCGCGGTGACAGCGCCCACGGTGACGAGCGGGCGCCAGTGCAAACCGAGCCAGCTGGCACCGGGCGGTTCGCGAAGCGACGGTGAAAGACCGCTCCAAGGCGCTGCGGAGGAAGGCGGTGATGTACCTTCGGCACCGAGCGGTTCGTCACACTCGGGGCACTTGGGGCCGGATGCGGCAACGATTTCCAAACACACGGCGCAGCGGGTGGTGGCAACTTCAACTTCGGGGGCGACCGAATGCCGGCGGTGATTGGCTCCCGAGTCGGAAAGAACGTGCGCAACCCCGGCAGGCCGCATTGTCGGCGCGGCCTCTTCAACGGCGTTTCCCTCGGAGAGTCGAGGGGTTTTGGGGGCGGTTTCTTCGCTGGACATGACAGCTGTGGGCGAAAATCAGTTGCCTTGAATACGCGCCTCGGGGCGGCGCCGAACGATCCATGGCCGTAGTCCGGCAAAGAAACGATGTCGAGCAGTTTTGAGTGCGAGGGCGAAGGCAATTTTGTGTGCGGCCTGTCGCGCGGTCTGGCAAAACGGTTGGAGAGCGAATGAACAGATCTGAGTTGATTGCGCTGGGGCTTTTGGTTTGTGGACTTGCTGCGTGTTCGGGCGGGTCGGGAACGAAGTCGCCGCCGCAAGCCGACGCAACGGTGGCGGTGCCGCTGGAGGTGAAGCTGCTGGCCGAACCAACAACTCCGCCAGAGCCGCTCGAAGGTGTTTTGGAGGGTGAACTCTCCGATCGCGAGCGTGGGAATTATTGGCGATGGGTGTCGCAGCTCTACGCGCCGTGTTCGGGGATCGCCACGTCGATTGCGCAATGTGTGAGCGAGAAAAAACCGTGCGCTTCGTGTGAGATCGCTGCTTCGTTTTTGGCGGATCGAGCGCGCGCGGGTGATTCGCAAGCCGACGCGATCACCGCGTTTGTGGCGCGGTTTGGGTCCGACATTAAAAAGGTGGATTTGGCCGATTCGCCCGTGCGCGGTAATCCCGATGCACCGGTCACGGTGGTGGTGTGGTCGGATTATGAATGTCCGGCGTGTGGACATGCGGTGCCCAAGATCGAAAAGCTTTTGCATGACCGCAAAAACGATGTGCGATTGGTACACAAGCTCTACCCGCTGAAATCGCACACGCATTCTCGGCCCGCGGCGCGCGCGGCGCTTGCAGCAAAAAAACAGGGCAAATATTGGGAAATGGAAGCGTTGTTATTTGCGCACCAAAGCGCGCTTGAAGACGCCGACCTTGAAAAGTACGCAAACGAAATTCAGCTCGATATGGGCAAGTTCAAGCGCGATTTTGCAGATCCAAAAGCCGATGCGATCATCGACCGCGATCGCGCCGAGGGTGACAAACACGGCCTCACCGGAACGCCGTTTATTTTGATCAACGGGCGAGAAATCGACCTCGGGATCTTTCAGCTCGATCGCGACTTTTTGCCTTGGATTGATGCTGAATTGCGCATTTTGAAAAAAGAAGAAGAGCTGCGAGCGGTCGCGGGCTTGGGCGGAGCGCTCACGGGGCAGGGGCTAGGTCCGGTGTCGCCGCTTTCAACGGGCGTGATGCCGGTGGCAGCGCCCGCCGCGAGCGCGACACCATCGGCCTCATCAACCGCAAGTTCGCCCGCGCAGAAGCCGTAGTTGCGTTTGTGTACACCAAGGAGCGGGGGCGTTGCGGGGGCGGAGCCCCCGCCCCAGAAAAAAAACCGACAACGAGAGCTTTGTTTACCAGCGGCGATCGCGTTTGATTTGTACTCGCAGGGCTTCAAGCGCTTCCACGCTCATCGCACCCAAGGCCTCGCGCTGCTCCGCAGTTGGAACAATGGCCAGCACGTCGCAGAGATCCTCGATTGCGCGCCGCAATCCGAGCTTGACGCCTTCGTTTCGGCCTTCTTTTAAGCCTTCGTTTCGGCCTTCTTTCAGGCCCTCTTCCTTCACGGCGGCGAGGTCTTCATAACCCTCTCGCTGGAGAAGGTTTTTGAGCGCGTGGCGATGGGCGGCTTCTCGATCGTAGAGAGCTTCAACAGGCACCGTATTTTTCAAGATGCCCGGAGCGTCGAGCACTTCACCGGGCGTTGCCAATCGCATTGCCTTGCCCGGCTCGTGAATCTCAACACGACGCGGGCCTGTTAAGCGCACAACCCACACGAATTGCGTGCCACAACGAAGCAGCTCCACAATCTTTTTTTGTAACTCTGCCTCATCTTGGCCTCGATCGGCGTATTCAACGCAAAGTGGAGGCGCAACAGTGGCCCAACCGGGCTCGTTTTCAAGACCGCCGACTGCCACGTCGGGGGCGCGCAGCATGGTTGGAACTGGAGAAACACCCGCGTCCACACCGGCGGGAGGGGCACTCGGATCGGTGTCGAGCGCCATAAAGCCCGCGCCGTTGGAGCGCGAACCGCGCTGGCCGGTGCCCATGCATTCAATTTTGTAGCCGTCGGAAATCTCGTACTGCTCGCCTGGCCTCACGTCCGACGCGCGAAACGGGCCGACGGCGGGCTTTTCGACCAGTTCGGGAGCGTACATCGCGGGCATGAACGGACCATAGCACGCTCTCGAAAAACGAGGGCAGAGCGTTGCTGCTGCGAGCACGTATTGCGGTGGAGCGCGCCGCTCAACGCCTGCCCGTTTCTTTTGAAGTTGGGCCCGCGTGCGAAACAAGCTTGTTTGCAGCCCGGCAACTGTGGTGCTGTGCTCTTCGGCAACTCCTGAGCATGATCGCTGGCAAGTCCACTCCAACAAGCCTTTCACCCACCGAGCTGGACGATTACCTGGCGCGCGGTTGGTACAGAATCGGCGCGTCGATGATCACCACGGAGTACCTGGAGCGCGATGGGAAGCTTACCTCCACGATCTGGACGCGGCTCGACCTGACTACCCATACGTTTCGCAAGTCTCTTCGCAAACAAATGGGTAAGGTCGCCCGGTCATTCAGGGTGGAGGTGGGCCCCTTTGTACCGAATGTGGCGCACGAACAGGTGTACGCAGAATACAGGCAGTTGGTGGGTGGCAGGCGAGCCGAAACTCTGGACGAAGTATTGGGCGGCGAGGAGGGAATGCGCCTGTTTGATACTCGCGAGGTGAGGGTTTACGACGGGCCCGATCTTGCCGCTTTTTCGCTATTTGACATGGGTAAGACCAGCGTACAAAGCATTGCCGGAATCTACCATCCCAAGTATAAAAAACACGGCCTTGGATTTTATACAATGCTTGCCGAAATTGAGCATTGTGCCGCAGTTGGAGTGCATTTTCACTACTCGGGGTACATCGTTACCGGGTCGTCGTTTATGGATTACAAACTGCGGGTGGGCAACCTTGAATATTTTGACCCGGAGTCGCAAGCCTGGCTCTCGGTGTCTCCCTACCCACCCGGCGAGTCTCCCGCGGAGGTGCTTCAGACCCGGTTGGAAGAGGCTCGCGATGCTCTCGCGGAGTCAGGTTCGTTTCCTGTTTTTGCGCTGAATTCGGCGCTTCAATATCCCGAGCTTCGCAAGGCGGCCCCGGGTTGCACGATGGAACCGGTGCTCCTTTATTGCCAACGGGAAGATCGGCCTTGGGGCATTCTTGTAACGTACAATCGTCACGAGAAAAAATACGACCTTTTCAGTGGAACCGCGCTGTCGTTGGAGCTTGAAAGCACCGCGGGAAACCCCGTTCCAATTCACCTTTTTCTACCTCGCGAAAACCTGACTCCATGCAAGTCAACGAGCGAAGTGGCGTTTTGGGTGAGGCATTATTTGGCCATTTTGGGTAGGGGTTAACTACCTGCCTATTTGAGTGTCGGACTTTTTTCTTAACGGCAAACCCTTCTACCCATCGGCTCGCCTCTCCGCTTTGGAACGTGATCAAGATCACGAAACTCGGCAGTTTATTCTATCGTCGAAGTCTGCCATTTTCTGATCGACAAGGGCTCGGAACGCCTCAAACGAGGCCGACGTGCACGCGGCGCTTCGTTCGCAGGGCCTACGCGCGGACGCACGCCACGCAGCGCCCGCGTAGCTGGACCTCTGCAACTTGGTTGCGAACGGCTTCGCCACGCAGCGCAACCGCGCTCTCGGGCAGACACGCGACGTCGCCGCAGTCGTTGCAGACGAAGTGCGGATGGGCGCCGTGCTCGGTGGACATCGTGTTCGGCAGCTCGAATCGCCACACTTTGTCGCCGAGCTGCGTCTTCACGAGCAGGCCGGCCTCTGTGAGCGACAGCAGGTTGCGGTAAATCGTCGCCCGGTCGAGGCCGACGCCCGCGAGCCGCTCGGTCAGCTCCGGGTGGCTCGTGGGGATCCGCAGCTTCGCGAGTTCGCGAAGGATCACCATCCGCTGCTCCGTCACGCGGATGCTCTTGCCGACCAAGAGCTGCCGGAGGTCGTCATCGCGAAGCAGTCGCGTCTTGCTTGACATCGGGTCGATAGTTTCCTGCTTCCATCACGCCACCGCAAGGAGGCGTTCGCCCGCGGCACGCGCGCCGGCGATGTTTCTGGCGGTGGGGCCGAGTTCGAGTTCCGCCAGGGGCCCGGTTACGAAGAGCCCGCTCGCCCACTCAAGGCGAGGCGAGACAAGCGGGTAGCCGCAGTCTGCGCAGGGAAGCCCAAGCCGGTCGATCGCCTCTTCCCCCAGCAGGGCGCCTCCAGGGCGATGGACCTCAAACCCGGTTGCGAGCACCACGCGGTCCACCTCGATGAGGTGCGGCGCGCGGTCCAGCCGAAGTCGCACCCCGGCCGCGGTTACATCGGCGGAGACAGGTTCGGCCTCGATCCACTTTGCGCGGGCACACCGAAGCTCCCGACGCAGGTCGCTCGCGATTTCGGGCGGCATCGACCCGCGATGGCGGGCTGCTGCGATGAGTCGCCGCCGTTCGCGCGGGTCGCGCGTACGCGAGAACCCGGACATGGCCTTCGGCCCGAGCCACTCCGGATCGCTGTCAAACCTGTGGATCCGCGGGGCGTGACGGGCGACGACCGTCACCTCGGTCCCCGCCGCCGTGAGCGCGCAAGCGAGCTGCGCCGCGGAGATGCCGCCGCCCACGATCGCGACCGAACGCGCCGCGGCGGCCGCTTCGCGGCTGAAGGTCGCCGAGAAGATGTGCTGGACGCGCGCGTCGCCGCCGAGCGGCCGCGCCCACGAGGGCACGCACAGCTGTTCTCCGAGCCCGAGGGCCAGCACGACGCGACGCGCGTCGAGCGCGCCTTGGTTCGTCTCGACGCGGTAACCCTCGCCCAGGCGCGTAATCGCGGTGGCCCGGCACCGCTCTCGCAGCGAACCCAGCCGATGTTCGCGTACGACGTGCTCGGTGTGAGCGCGGAAGAACTCCAGTCCCGGGCGGTCGTAGGGATAAACGAACCGTGCGAGGCGCTTGCCGTCGCCCTTCTTCGCAAACCGCCGCAGGGCGTGGGGATGAAGATCGACGTGGTGGACGCCCGGCGAGCGGAGGTAGCGCATCCCGGTCGCGCCGGTCACGCGCCAGAACGTCTCGACGGGATGCTCCTGCGGATCGAGGACACGCACGCGGTCCGGCGCCACGCCGGCGCGATTCACGAGGACGTGGGAGAGGTGCGTGCCGTGAACGCCGCCGCCGACGATGAGCCAATCGAGCGGCGTCGTCATTGGCGCTGCACCTCCCGAACTGGCGCGCCCAAGCGTACGGCCCTCATGCTGCGACCTCCTCTTCGGTCCACGCGGGGAACGGATCACGCAGCTTCCGCCAGCTCTTGGGCCCTGCCTCGAACTCCTTCTTCGTCAGGAGCGCCTCGTCGAGCTTTGCACGCAGCGCGGCTTCATCCAGCTCCACCCCGATGAAGACCAGCTCTTGACGGCGGTCGCCCCAAGGATCCTGCCAGTCGTTCTGGATCTGGGCGCGCGCTTCGTCTTCCTCGGGCCACTCGTCTTTGGGCAACGCCGCGTACCACATGCCCGCGCCCTCGCAGCTCCCGGAGCCGCCGGCCTGAGACCAGAGCCCCGTCAGGTCCATCCGCGAAGCCAGCCAGAAGAAACCCTTCGAGCGGAGAACCCCGTCCCAGGTCTCGGGATCCTGAATGAGCGCCCAGAAGCGCTCTGGATGAAACGGCGTACGAGCACGGTAGACGAAGCTCGATATGCCGTACTCGACGGTCTCGGGTACGTGCTCGCCGCGCAGTTCTTTCAGCCAGCCCGGAGCTTGCGCCGCCTTCTCGAAGTCGAAGAGGCCGGTTCCGAGCACCGCATCAAGCGGCACTTTTCCGTGCTCGGCGCGAACGATGCGCGCGTCCGGGTTGAGGTGGCGCAGCATGCCTTCGAGGCGCTCGGCCTCTGCGGGCGACACCAAATCGAGCTTGGAGATGACAAGCACGTTGGCGAACTCGATCTGCTCGACCAAGAGGTCCGCGATGGAGCGCTCGTCGTCGTCACCGAGCGCGATCTGCCGCGCGCGGAGATCGTCCTCGCTCTGCCAGTCTGCGAGGAAGTTCTTCGCATCGACGACCGTAACCATCGTGTCGAGTCGGGCCACTTCCGAGAGGCTCTTGCCGGCCTCGTGCTCGAACGTGAAGGTCTCGGCCACCGGCAGCGGTTCCGAGATGCCCGTGGACTCGACGAGCAGGTAGTCGAACCGCCCCTCCGCGGCGAGCTTCCCGACCTCGATTAGCAGATCCTCGCGGAGGGTGCAGCAGATGCAGCCGTTCTGCATCTCGACAAGCTTCTCGTCCACCCGTGAAAGCGACGCGCCTCCGGCCTTCACGAGCTGGGCGTCGACGTTCACCTCGCTCATGTCGTTCACGATGACCGCCACTTTGCGACCCTCGCGGTTGGCGAGAACGTGGTTGAGCAAGGTGGTCTTCCCCGCGCCAAGGAAGCCGGAGAGGACGGTGACGGGGAGCTTGAGCGAGGGCGTGAGCATGGTCCCTAGATGCAACATAGTTGCAAAATCGTCAAGCTTCGCGTAGGAGCAGCGGCGAGATGACGAAACACAGCCAGATCGACAGGCACCTTTCGGCGGACATGCAACCGAGTTGCGCGTCGTCGCAGCCTCGGATAGCTTCGTTGCCCATGCGACGAAAGGTTCACGAGCACAGCCACGCGTGCGATTGCGCTGCCCATCGAGCCCCGAAAGCAAGCGCCCCGAACGCCGGCGTGTGGTCCGCCGTTCTGCCGGTGCTCGCCTGCGCCGTTTGCCCCGCGTGCCTGACGACATTCGCGAAGCTGTTTTCGGTGCTCGGCGTCGGCTTCGGGCTGAGCGAGCTTCACCACTTGGTGCTCCTCGTCGTCGCGATCGGCGCGTCGATCGGCGTGAGCGCCTGGCGCTCCTGGCGCACGCGGCGCGTGTGGCCGATCGCCATCGCAGTCACGGGCTCCGCGCTCGTTGCCACGGGGCACTTTGCGGGAGATCTCCACGTCGTCGAGTGGGCCGGCGTGCTCGTGCTGCTCGTCGGTGGGCTCACCGAGCATTTCCGTCTGCGTCGGCAGCAAGCGTCGCTCGTGCCGTCCGCGGTGTAGAGCATGACGGCCCGAGGGTTTCGACGACCCTCGGGGACGTGGGGCTGTTGCCAGAAGGACGTCGGTGGGCTCAATCGCCCATGATCAGCGGGCTCCACTCCAGGCGGGGTCCATCATGAGTTCGACGTTGATCATCGCTGCCGCTTGCATGCCGCTCGCCGCGGCTGCGATCGCCGCCTGCATGCGCGTGGTGAGATCACCGGCAGCGAACACGCCGGGCACCGATGTCTGTCGACTCATTGGATCGACCTGCACAAACCCCTCGCTGTCGAGCGCGACGCCAAGCGCGCGCACCACGTTGACCTGGTGTTGGGGCGGGTGAGCGAAGAGCAGCTCGCAGGCTACGCGCGTGCCGTTCGAGAGTTCGATCGCTTCGAGGCGATGCTCGCGCACGACGAGCCGACCGATGCGGGCTGTCTCGATGCGGAGGCCCGCGGCGATGAGCTGGCTCTGCGCGGCCGCTGGAAGTTCGAAGTCACCGTTCGTGAAGACGCAGACATCGTTGGTCCAGCCTCGAAGCTGGAGCGCGAACATCTGCAAGTGCGATGCGTGCTCTGCGCGGGCGAGGTAGCCCCACGGGCGGTCCTTGGACTCCCATCCGTGGCAGTAGGGGCACTGAACGATGGCGTGTCCCCAAAGCTCGCGGAAGCCATCGAGAGGCAACATCTCGTCGATCATTCCCGTGCAAAGTAGGACACGACGTGCGTCCACGGTGTCTGCCCCGGCGGCGACGTGAAAAGCACCTTTGACTCCGGTGACACCGCCGACGAGAACGTCTTGCACGACGACGCTGGGATATTGGCTCAGTTGCTCTCGCGCGAGGCGCCGGAACTCATTCGGAGTCTCCCCGTCGCGCGTGACGAAGTTGTGCATGTGTACCGCGGCCGCGTTTCGGCGCGGGCCTGAGTCGCACAACAACACGCGCTTCCGTGCCCGCCCAAGTGCCAACGCGGCGGAGAGGCCGGCAGGGCCCCCGCCGATGATGACAACGTCGTACAACATGCTTGTTCTCCTCTTTGTACCGTACCACCGCCTGTATAACTGGCGGCGCAGCCGTGGTGTGGGACCGAACGCGTTCACCACGACCTGGCCGCGCGAGAGCATCGAGCCCCGCAACGCGTGATTCAACAGCGTCGTCTTGGCCCGAACCGAGGAACCCGGTGAGGATGGTGATCGGGATCGACATCGACCAACGCACCATCGCATAAATGCAACTCGGTTGCAACACGGGTGGCCTTGCGGTAGAAGCGTCGCGATGCATGTCCCGCGTGACAACGATCCGTTCCCTCACTGGCAACCGGGTGATCCTTTGATCGCCGCCTTCCGGGGGTGCGCATGCTGAGCACGCAGACGCGTAACCTGTCGACCCTCGCTCGGAGCGAGGTCAACCTCGTGTCGTGGCATCGCGAGCTTCCCTCGGGCCTCGACGCGCAGCTCGTGGAATGGGCGAAGCGCTTCCCCGCGCAGTTCGACGAGACCGTGTGCATGCCGAGCTACGATCTCTCGGCTGCGACACGTGGTCTCGCAGAGCCGGCGCGCGCGTGGTTGACGATGGACGTGGCCCTCCTCATCGCGCATCTCGCTGACCTCGCTGACGCTCGCCGCCTGCGCGTCTCGTTCGGAGCGGTTCGCACGGACCAGTGCCGGAAGTTCCACATCGACTACGTCCGGTACCGTCTCGTCACGACGTATGTGGGGCCTGGGACGGAGTGGATCCCCGACGAAGCGGTACGTCGCGAAGCTCTCGACCATCCGCCGGATTGTCCGTGCGACGCGAACAAGGAAATCGTCCGGGACTCGTCGGCGATCCGTCACGCGGTGCCCGGCGAGGTCATCGTGATGAAGGGCGCGCTGCATCCGGGCCATCGCGGGGCGGTTCACCGCTCGCCCCCGATCGAAGGGACCGGCCGAGTCCGCGTGGTGCTGATCGCGACCACGGTGGACGGCTCGTGAGCGCTCCCCATCACGTGCTCCGCGCCGGCATTCTGGCTCGGATCCCTGCGATCGAGGTTCCATGACCGGCTTGTCGGTGCTGCTCCTCGGAATCGGACTCGGTCTTCGCCACGCCACCGACGCGGACCACGTGGTCGTCGTATCCGCCCTCGTTCAACGGGAACCCAGTGTGTGGCGGGCAGCCCGCATCGCGGCGCTCTGGGGTGCAGGGCACACCGTCGCGTTCCTCGCGCTGGGGCTCCTCATCGTGCTCGCCGAGGTACGCATCCCCCAAGCCTTCGAGCGCGGCGCGGAACTCGTCGTGGCGCTGATGCTTATCGGCTTCGGGATCTGGCATTTCGTGCGCAGCCGCGGGACGGGCGCCGGCGAGACGGTGCCCTCGGTCGCCGGCGCCTCCGCGCGGCCACTGGTGATCGGCCTGGTTCACGGGCTCGCAGGCTCGGCCGGAATCGCGCTGCTCGCCGCGACCACGATCGGCTCGCGCCCGCTCGCCGTCGCGTACCTTGCGCTCGTCGCGCTCGGGACCGTCATCGGCATGGTCGCGCTGACGGTCGTGATGTCGCGGCCCATCAGCTGGACGATGCGCCGAGGGAGGCGCCTGCGGAGCGCCATCACCGTTATCGCCGCGATGCTCAGCATCGGCTTGGGGCTCACGGTGCTCGTGCGAGCGGCGGCTTCCGGTGGTGCTCCATGATCCGCCGCTGACGCGGCGCGCGCGAGAGCCTCGCGATCGCAGCGGGCCATCATCGCCGCGGTCAGAAGCACCACCATGCTCGGTTATCCCACGAACTGCCGGAGGACGCGCGAGAGTTCCGTCGCCGCGGCCTCGCGATCACCTTTCGAGACTCGAGGTGCGGCCAGGTGGTCCTCAATGTGGTCGCACAGCACCTCCGCGGCGAGGGCGTTGATGGCTCCACGCGCTGCCGCGATGGTGCGCACGACCTCTTCGCATCCACGCTCCTCGGTGAGCGCGCGCTCCACGGCCTCGATCTGCCCTTTGACTCGGCGGATCCGCGCCACGAGCTTCTTCTTGTGCCGGACCGTGTGCATTGCAACAGGATACCCAGGGGGGTATCGCTTGTCGAGCGTTGCAACCAAGTTGCATCTGTTGTACGGAGGAGCATCTCGCCCGCGAGGTCCGCCATGAAAAAGATCCCCGTCACCGTGCTCACCGGCTTCCTAGGCTCAGGGAAAACGACCCTGCTCAACCGAATCCTCACCGAGAACCATGGCAAGCGCATCGCCGTCATCGAGAACGAGTTCGGCGAGATCGGGATCGATCATGCCCTCGTCATCAACGCCGACGAGGAAGTCTTCGAGATGAACAACGGTTGCATCTGCTGCACCGTTCGCGGGGATCTCATCCGCATCCTCGGCAATTTGATGAAGCGTCGCGACAAGTTCGATCACATCCTGGTCGAGACCACGGGGATGGCGGACCCCGGTCCGGTCGCGCAGACGTTCTTCGTCGACGACGACCTTCGCGAACTCTTCGCGCTGGACGGAATCGTCACGCTGGTCGACGCCAAGCACGTGCACCTGCACCTCAATGACTCGAACGAGTGCAAGGAGCAGATCGCCTTCGCCGACGTGCTCGTCCTCAACAAGACCGATCTCGTGAGCGAGCGTGAACTTGAGCAGCTCGAGCGACGGGTGACGAGCATGAACTCAATGGCGAAGGTGCTGCGAGCCCAAAACGCGAACGTGCCGATCCCCGCGGTGCTCGACGTCGGCGGGTTCGATCTCGATCGCGCCGTCGCCGCGAAGCCGACCTTCCTCGAGCCGGAGTATCCCTTCGAGTGGGCGGGAACCTTCGACGTCGAGGAAGGTGTGTACGAGTTCGCGCTCGAAGACGGTCCCGACCCGAGCATGGACTTGGTCGTGAAGTACTTGGAGAGCGAAGAGCAAGCGGAGACGCGCGCTGCTGCCGAGCGCGCCGTACGCACCTGGTCGGAGCCGGCGCTCACGGTCGCGCCCGCGGGCCGCATCGAACTCGGGGCGAGCGCGCCTGTGAGGCTGCAGCTCAACTCTGCCGGATCCAAGCGCTTCGAACTTCGGGCGCCGCGTGGGGGGCGCATCGGCCTGTACACGCAGCACCTGCCGTCGGAGTTCCAGATGCAGTTGCTTCGCGGGGGCGTGGCGGTCCGGCCGAGCGGTGAGAAGGAGTTCGCGGCCGGACACACCCACGACGATCAGGTGACCTCGGTGGGGATCCACCTCGAAGGAGCGATCGACGGCGAGCGGCTCAACAAGTGGGTGTCGCAGCTCCTGCGCGACAAGGGGACCGACATCTTTCGCATGAAGGGCATCTTGAACATCAAGGGGTCGCCCAGTCGGTTCGTCTTTCAGGGCGTTCACATGCTCTTCGACGGACGCGAGGATCGGCCGTGGGGCCCTTCGCCGCGCGCCAGCGATCTCGTCTTCATCGGTCGAAAGCTCGATCGCGAGGAACTCACACGAGGGTTCGAGCGATGCCTGGCGTAACGGTGGATGCGCCGCGCGGAAAGACGGAACTCGTACCGCGCTGGAAGTGCGACGCGGGCGATTACGTGGCGGCCGCCGAGATCTCGAAGGACGGTCGCCTCTGCGTCGTTGGCGCCGGCGATGGTCGCGTGCTCGGCGTCGACCTCACGACGGGTCATGAACTCTTTCGGCAGCTCGCGCACGAGGGCGGTGTTCTTGGGGTGAGTCTCTCGCCTGACGGGACTCACTTCGCCACGTGCGGGCAGGAGCCAAACGCCAAGCTCTGGCGAGCCACGGGCGAACTCGTCCGTGAGCTGCCGGGCGGCGGCGCGCAATGGGTCGAGCACGTCGCATGGGCACCGTCCGGTGGGCGGATCGCCACCGGTGCCGGACGAAAGGTTCGGGTCTGGACCGCCGAGGGGCAGCCCATCGTGGAGACGGAGCCGCTGCCGAGCACCGTCAGCGACCTCGCCTGGCGAGCCGATGGCACCGCGCTCGCCGCGATCTGCTACGGGGGCGTACACATCTGGCCGTTCGTGCCCGGCGCCAAACCCCGGCGCTTCGAATGGAAGGGCTCG
This sequence comes from Polyangiaceae bacterium, assembly GCA_016712345.1. Classification (GTDB taxonomy): domain Bacteria; phylum Myxococcota_A; class Polyangia; order Polyangiales; family Polyangiaceae; genus JADJRH01. Next base: position 2,013,047 of record JADJRH010000001.1, on the reverse strand, counting down.
CTCATCTCCCTCGCGTGGAGCCCCGACGCGAAGGTCATCGCCTGCGGGAGCCAAGACTGCTCGGTTCACTTCTGGCGCCTGGCCACTGGCCAGGATTCCCAGATGAGCGGTTACCCCTTCAAGCCCAAGGCGCTCGCGTGGGACAGCGAGTCGAAGCTCCTCGCGACCTCCGGCGCTGCGACCGTCACGGTCTGGAACTTCCGTGGGAAGGGGCCCGAGGGAACGAAACCGATCCAACTCGAGTCGCACAACGGCGTCTGCACGCGCCTCGCCTTCAGTCCGAAGAAGGGAGTCCTCGCGAGCGGCTCGCAGGATACGTCGGTGCTGCTCTGGGAGCCTCGTCGGCGGACGCAGCCGATTGGCTACGCGTTCCTGGAAGACGAAGTGACCGCGTTGTCTTGGCATCCCGAGCACCGTGGACTACTCGGCGGAGACGCGAGCGGCAACCTCTGCTTCTGGGAGGTGGCCTGATGTTCGGTCCGCGCGTTTCGAGCGGCGGCTGCCCCCCCGCGGCGCGCGCAGTGCCGAAGGCCGAGCACGACGCTTGGTGAAGAAAGGGGGCCAGGGAGCGAGTGACATGTGCGCGTTCGAGCGGTGCGGTTTGGGCCCCGTGCGCCACTGTCGGCGGGGAAGGGGCCCCGTCCGCGGGCGCTCGGGAGAAACCGCGACCGCGAGATGCGCACACGTCACGAGCGACCCCTTGGGGGGGCGGCGCATGTGTACACATACGCCCAAAGGGGGCACCGAAATGTCGTGCGGATCATGAAGAAAGGGGGCCAGGGAGCGAGTGACATATGCGCGTTCGAGCGGTGCGGTTTGGGCCCCGTGCGCCACTGTCGGCGGGGAAGGGGCCCCGTCCGCGGGCGCTCGGGAGAAACCGCGACCGCGAGATGCGCACACGTCACGAGCGACCCCTTGGGGGGGCGGCGCATGTGTACACATACGCCCAAGGGGGCATGGAAATCAGCGCGTGCGTTCGCCGAGGGATCGATCATCAAACGCGTTGCGTACACTTGCTACCACGTCGGTGCTTTGGGCAGCGCGCCCGAGTTCGATCATCAACTTGGTGAGCGCCGCTTCGGAGGTCATGTCACCGGCGCTGATCGCTCCGGCGCGGGCTGCGGCCGCGCCGCCCTCGTAGCGAAGGAGATCGACCGCACCGCGCGGTGATTGGCTGACGATCACCACGGGTACACCTTTTTGCGTGGCGGCTTCGATCGCCGGGACAAGCGAATTTTCGAGGCGCGGAACATTGCCGGCGCCAAAGGCTTCAATCACCAGGCCGCGCACGTTGTGGCCCAAGATCGCAAAAAGCACCGATGGGTCGAGGCCGGGAAATGCGCGAAGAACAAACACGCGCGGCTCAATGCGATCGTCGAAGGCGTGGAGAGGGCGAGGCGGCAGCACGTGGGGTGCGATCACCACGTCAATGCCCAATTCGGCGAGCGGCGGGCACGACGGCGAGCCGAATGCTGTCATGCTCCAGGCGTCGAGTTTGGTGGCGCGGCAACCGCGAAGAAGCCGTGAATCAAAGGCGATCGCCACTTCAGCAATGGGCATTGTGGCGAGGTGGCACGCGTCGACAAGATTGGCGCGCGCGTCGGTGCGTACATCGGAAAGAGGCGCCTGCGAGCCGGTGAGAATGACCGGGCGATCGAGCCCCGGGAGCAAAAATGCGAGTGCGCTCGCCGAAAACGCCATGGTGTCGGTGCCGTGAATAATGACGGCTCCGTCGTAGCGTGGGCCGTTTCCGTAAAAGGCGTTGTGTACCGTTCGGCCGAGTTCAATCCAGTGGTGAGGCTGAAGATCGCTGGAGTCGAGGTTGTAGAGAATGTGCGTTTTGATCTCGGCGATCTTGCGCAGGACAGGCAGCTCACTGACGAGATCCCTTGTGTACACATCAGGAGCAAGCGGCTCGCTTTCCCTGCCGTGCATCATGAGGGTGCCACCCGTGTGGATGAGAAGGAGCCGCACGAGCGCAGCCTACTCCGGGCCGGTCGTTGCGGAAAAGGCGCCGCACGTCTCGAAAAAAACCGACGCGCTGCGACATGATGAACCGGGAGCCGGAAGTTGCGCGATCGCGTCGCGTCGTGCGACCGTCTTGCAAATCGTGACTATGCCCCACTCCCGCGATCGTTCAAAAATGGTGCTCGCGATGGTTGGTTTGCCGGCGCGCGGCAAAACGTACACCGCTCGAAAAATTGCGCGGTATCTCTCGTGGCTGGGCCATAAAACGCGCGTGTTTAACGTGGGCAGTTACCGCCGCGAACACTTTGGTGCGTCGCAGCCGCACGACTTTTTCGATCCGTCGAACGAGCAGGGCCGCGCGGCGTTGTTTGACATGGCGGTGCGCGCGCTCACGGACATGACCGAGTGGCTCGACAACGAAGGCGGCGAGGTTGCGATTTACGACGCGACAAACTCCACGCGGCTGCGTAGGCGGCTCGTGACGGAGTGCTGTCAGGCGCACAACCTGCCGCTGATTTTTGTGGAGTCGATTTGCAACGATCCGGCCGTGATCGAAACCACCATTCGCGAGACAAAAACGCACTCGCCGGACTACACGGGAATGGATCCGCAAAAAGCGGTGGAGGACTTTCGAGCGCGCATTGATCACTACGAAAAAGCGTACGAAACAATCGAAAACCCCGACGACAGTTGGATCAAGATCGTGGACGTGGGTCGGCAAGTGGTGCTGAACCGCATTCACGGCCATTTGCCGGCGCGGCTGGCGCCGTTGGTCATTCATTCGCACATCGGGCGGCGGCCGATCTTTCTCACGCGGCACGGGGAAAGCCTGTTGAATCTGCGCGGCGCAATCGGCGGTGACAGTGAGCTTTCACTGCGAGGCGAGTCGTACGGGCGTGCGCTTGCCGATTTCATTCGAAGCCGCGTGGCAGCGGGGGACATTGAGTCGTATTCGCGTGACGGTAGGGCCGCGGCGATCAACGGCGCAAACGGCGGGGAGCGGCGCTCGGCACCTCCGATGTCCATTCCACCGCAGAGCGACAGTCCAATTGCTGTGTGGACAAGCACGTTGCGTCGCACCATTCAAACCGCATCGTGGCTCACGGCAAATCCGCTGAAGTTGCGAGCATTGGACGAGATCGATGCGGGTTTGTGCGACGGCATGACGTACGCCGAGATCAAAGAAAAAATGCCGTCGGAGTACCTGGCGCGCAAAGCCGATAAGTTTATTTACCGGTACCCGCGCGGCGAATCTTACGAAGACGTAATTCAGCGTCTCGATCCGGTGATCATTGAGTTGGAGCGGCAGCGCCAACCGATTTTGGTGATCGCCCATCAAGCGATTTTGCGCGCGATCTACGGCTATTTTATGGATCGGCCGCCGGCTGAAATTCCGTATATCGAAGTGCCGCTTCACACCGTGATTCAGCTCACGCCCACAGCGTACGGCTGCGAAGAAAAGCGCTTTCCACTCTTAACGATCACGGACAGCGACCTGACAGCTTCGTCAAGCTGACGATTGTGTACACAATTTGTCAAACGCCCGCGGCGGCTTCAAGCGCGGTTCTGACCAACGCTGCGACTTGGGCAGGCAGCGTGACATCGAGTTCTGTGACGAGGCGCTCGGCTTCGAGCAGTTGAATTTCCGACGATTCACAACAGGCTTCAAACGCGGCGCCGCCCGCACTGTCAATGCGCACAACCGCGGCGGCGCCGGGCAATGCGAGCGCCCAGAGAGGCGCGTACGTGTCGTCGACGGGCACTCCAACGAGCGAAAGCTCCACACCTTCACCGAGGCGCAACGTTCCAAACGGTCGCGGAAGCGCCGCGCGCGGCGGAAGATCCTGCGGTGAAGCCACACCTTCAATGTATCGAACGGCGTGCGCGAGCCCGATCATGCGGCGCAAATTGGCCGCGATCACAAGGCGCGGCGGCGGCAAAAACCCCTTGGGCGTGAGGCGCGAAACGAGAGCGCGCAAGATCGAAAGCTGCTCCGGCGGCGCAAACGGCGCTGTGAGCGACGCGAGCGGCAAAGCAACCACTTTGTGGGCGTCCACAAGCTTTGCGAGCGCCGTCACGATGTCGAGGTCGAGGGCGGTCACTTCGTCGCAAAGCTCGTCCACGGTGCGCGGTACAGCGAGCGAGGTCATCACTTCGCGCTCAAGCTTTTCTGCAGGCGACTGGGGCTGTGAAACAAGCGCGGTCGACGACGGCGGATCGGTGGCAACAAACACTTCGTTCGCGGGGGCGACGCGCTTTCGAATTTGTTTCAGCTCGTCGATCTGACGCATCGCCTCCATGAGAAGCGCGTTGGTGGATGTGCCAATGCGGCGCTGTACACCTTGACCCGGCGTAAACGCGAACTGACCCTGGTGTTCACCGAGCAGGCGATAAAAGGCTTTTTCGCCTTCAAGCCGCCTATACACAGCATCGGCGATTTGACCTTTGGCGAGCCGCACTTCACCCGAGCCGGACGTGGTAACAACCGAAAGGACACCGCTCCGATGATTCATTGTCAGGAGCTGAATCAAGTCGGTGAGCGGCATTTGTTGGAGATTGCCGCGCAACTCCTGAGTGAGTTCACTGCCCGTATCCCGCAGCGCCACTTCAAGAATGCGTCCCGCGATGTGATCCACATCGGTGCGGCGCACTTCACCGGGTGAAAGCGATGCCGAAGCGGGCGCGCTGACCAAGTAGAGAATGGGTAGATCCGAAAGAGCCGGCACCGCTCCAAGCGCCGCGGACAGATCGCCGTCACGATCCAGTTCACGCGCGGCCAGAAGCACGTGGGGTGTTTTTTGGTAGGCCTGCTCCACCGCGTCGAACACTTCACTCGCGATGTACACAGCGAGGCCGCGCGCCCGAAGCGCGGATGCGAGCGTTCCCAGCGCATCCACGTCCGAGTCGACAATCAGCACTTTGCGAGACATCGCGGCGATCCTTTCTCAACCGAGAACACGAACGCCGGCCGCTCGGCCGATGCGCTCCGCAACGAGGTCCACAAAGAAAGGGTCGGCCGCATGGCATCCGCGCACGTTGTTGCCGTCGACTTTTCCAACCATCGCGTACGCTCCGTGCTCTGCGAATACAGCCAGTGCTTCAGTGGAGATGGCGCCGGGCGAAGACGATGTATCGATGGTGTGCACGGTGACTCCTTCGCGTCCGGCGCCGAGAAGCGTTCGAATCGCTCCGCCGATGGTGACGCCGCTGTGATGAGCCGCCACGACGAGCACCGGTCCGCCGCGCATCGCTTCGGTCACGGCGGTCACCGCGAGAGCTGCCGCGTCGCTCCGGGCAAGCGAAAACGGTCGCGCGGCAAACAGATCGGAAGCGGCGCTGCCCACGTTGCGAACGCGGCCCGAGACAAGCTCGGCGAGCGAAGGATCGGCGCTGGCGAAGCTGTGCACGATGGAATCGGCGGCGCTGTCGGCGCGGCGGCGCGCCACGCGGAGCAACTGCGCCAAGTTTTGGCCATCGTGCGGAAACGTGGCCATGCCGACAAGCACGCCGCGCGGAATGAGTCGGCGCTCATTTCCGCTCGCAAGCTTGGCGAGGATGCGGCGGCGGACCGCATGGGCGCCAAGGCCTTCGGTTTCGGGGAGAAGGAGGTGAAACTCGTTTTCGTCGATGCGCGCCACCACGTCGATGTCGGTCACCGCGCTGAGAAGTTTGTCGCCAAGCTCCGCGGCGCGCGGCGAATCGGCGGGGTTGGCAAGCGAGACAGCGCCGTCTTCGCCGGGAACACCGAGAACAATTGTCGCGATTGAAAAGCGCCTCGAATAGCGGCGCGCGCGGTCGATTTCGCGGCCGGCAACGTCCACGTAGTACGCAAATGAGTACGCACTCGACGAGGGGTCTTTCATGAGCGCCACGCTCGATGCGCGCTCGCGTTCAAGGCGCAGCGCAAACGACGTGGCCGCCTGGGTTGCGAGCAATCGAACAATGCCGTCGAGCGAAGCGGCGTGCCCTTCGTTGGATTTGGGCGGGGCCGGCGGAAGAAGCGCCAAACCCACAGTGACTTTGCGCGCCGTGAGCCGAACCGCTGTGAGCTGCTCGCGGCGCGCGCGCTCCAAAAGTTCTGTTTCGGTGCCAAAAAGCGGCGCTTCGATCGCGGCGGTGGCCGCGCGTTGAGCAAGCTCGCCGTCGCGTTCGTCGCGCGCAACGTACACAATCGCGCCCGATGCACCGGTGGCTTCGGCGAGCACGTCGGCCACTTCGGCCGCGATCATTTCCCAATCGGGCGCATCGGCGATTTCAACCATGCGCCGCAGCCATTCACTCGCGCGGGTGTGCGCTCGAAGGTCCGCGAGCAACTGGCCGCGCGCCGCCCGCTCCACCAAACGCGCGCGCACCGCGTGCACGGCGTTGAGCACTTCATCACCGCCGAGCGGCAAAATAAAAAGCCCGGCGGCTCCGAGTGCCACCGCGTGCGCTCCGGCCGCAACCACGTCGGCGCCGGCGAGCGCAAACACGGTGGAGCCCGCGGCAACCACTTTAATGTGATGAACGAGCGCGAGCCCGGCGCCGTCGGCCACGCCCACGTCCACAAAAACGATCTCGGGGGCTTCGGCTTCGGCGAGTGCGATCCCTTCCGCCATGTCACCCGCGAGGAGCAGGCGATCGCGCGAGAGCACCCGGCGAAACAAGTCGGCGGTGACTTCATCGGCCACCACGGCGAGCACCGTGACTTGGCGCGCGCCCTCACCGTGTCGTTCACCAAACGCCAGCGAAAACGGCGCATCGGTCGACATCGGCGCGCCCACAAGCGGCGGTCCGAGGGTGATCCTTGACGTCACTCGAACTCCAGATCTCCGGTGTACACCCGCCGCGCCGGCCCGCGCATGGTGGCCTGCCACGAGTTCGCTTCGACCGTGATGATCAGGTCGCCGCCGGGCAAACGCACGCGCACGGGCGTATCAAACGAAAAGTGCCCGGAGGCACATGCCGCGGCGGCAACCGCGCACGCGCCGGTACCACACGCCAGGGTGCGCCCAACACCTCGCTCCCATACGACAACATCAATGCGCGGCGTGTTGTGCGCCGCCTTGTGTACACCAACACCAGTGTGTACACTGTCTGAAACCGCTTGGGCAGCTCCAATGTGTACACCATTGCACAAGTGACCTTGTTGCGGTGGTGCCAACGCCGTTTCACCAAGCAGAGTGTCGCTCTGAACAATCCGGCAAAACTCAACGTTTGTGCCACCTTCGGGGTGGGTTGCAACGCGCGGCCCCACCGCGTCGATCTCGGCCTCGTTGTAACGCTCAAACGTGACCGCGTGGGGATTGCCAACGTTGACGAACATGAAGTCGTGGAGCGCACCGTTTAACTTCACGGCGAGGCGACCATCGGGCCGAGCGGGGCCCATGGCAACGGTCACTTCGTATTGATTGCCGGCCACGGAAACATCGCAGCGTTTGGGCCCGGCATCGGTGGCAATGGTGACAACGCCCGCGGCCTTTTTTACGTGGCGCACGAGATAACCCGCAACGCACCGAATGCCGTTGCCGCACATTTCGGGGCGCGATCCGTCGGCATTTCGAACCACCATTCGCGGTAGCTCCATCGGCGATCCGCGGCTCACAAAGAGTACACCGTCGGCACCCACGCCCCTTCGCCGGTCGCAGACCTGTCGCACGCGATCGTCGGACCAATCAAACGGATCGGCCTCCACGAGAACGAAGTCGTTGCCGAGGCCCTCCCATTTTTCAAAGGCGACTTTGGTGCTCATCGCTTTGCCTTTTGAAGCCTGCGGCGCGCTTCATCCGGCAACACGCCGTTCACGTCGATCACTTTGTTTCGCGAACTCATTCCAATGGCGATCGTTAAATCGGTTCGGCGAACATCGAGCGCTTTTGCAAGCACGCCGAGCAACTCCGAGTTGGCTGCGCCGTCGGCCGGCGGCGATGTGAGCGCCACTTCGAGCGCACCTTCACGAACGCCCAAGATCGCCGACCGCGACGAGCGCGGACGAACGTGCACACTGATCCGCGATCCGAACGAACGATCGGTGATCATGAGCTTTTCCCACTCTCGCAACGACGGTGAGCACCCGTCTTCGTGTGCCACGTAGGACACTGTATCATACGGCGACGATGGGTCGCTTACGCTTCCTCACTGCGGGTGAGTCACACGGGCCGGAGATGGTTGCCATTCTCGAAGGCTTCCCCGCCGGCGTGCCGCTCCTTGCGGCGGATGTAGATGTGGATCTCGCGCGCCGTCAGCGCGGTTACGGCCGCGGCGGGCGCATGAAAATCGAGCACGACCAAGTGCATTTTTCTTCGGGTGTTCGCGGCGGAGAAACGCTCGGCAGTCCCATCGCGATGGTTATTCAAAATCGCGACCACGAACGCTGGACGGCTCACATGAGCGCGGCGCCCTTTGAGATCGCGCCAAACCCAATGACGCGGCCGCGGCCGGGTCACGCCGATCTCGCGGGCGCGATCAAATACGATCGGCGCGACATGCGTGACGTTCTCGAACGAGCGAGCGCGCGTGAAACAGCGGCGCGCGTTGCAGCGGGTGCGGTGTGCAAAAAGCTTCTGTCGCTGCTCGGGATTGATGTGTTTGCGCACGTGCTCGCGATCGGCGCGGCGCATGTGCCTCGCACAGAATTGCCGTTGGCTGAAATTCGCACGCGCTCGCGCGCTTCGGATCTCGCGTGTTTTGACGCCGAAGCCGAGGAGCAAATGCGCGAGCAAATTCGGCTGGCCGCACACGCGGGTGACTCGGTGGGCGGCTTGTTTGAAGTGATCGCCACAGGTGTACCTCCGGGTCTCGGGAGCCACGTTTCGTGGGATCGCAAACTCGACGGGCGCATTGCGCAGGCGCTGATGAGCATTCAGGCCATTAAAGGGGTGGAGTTGGGGCCTGCATTTGAGGTGTCGAGGCGCAACGGATCGGCCGCGCATGACCCCATTCATTACAACGACGACACGCGCTCGTTTACGCGACCCACCAATTGGGCGGGTGGGCTCGAAGGTGGAATTACCAATGGTATGCCGCTCGTCGCGCGCGCGGCTATGAAACCCATTTCAACCTTGAAAAAGGCTCTTCCGTCGGTCGATGTCACCACCAAACGCCCGTTTGACGCCGCTTTTGAGCGAAGTGATGTGTGCGCAGTGGCGGCCGCGTCGGTGGTAGGTGAGGCGATGTTGGCTCTGGTGCTTGCCGACGCATTGGTTGAAAAAGTCGGCGGCGACAGCCTGCGCGAACTCAGGCGCAATTTGGACGGATATCTCACCCAGGTGAGAGAGTTTTAGGGGAAGTGGAGCACCACGGTAGTTGTGTACACAAAGAGGGAAACGGTGGCTCCTCTTCACCTTGTTTTGAGCGGTTTCATGGGCGCCGGCAAATCTACAGTCGGTCGGATTGTGGCCGACAGCGTGGGTGCGCCTTTTATCGATCTCGACGATCGGGTGGTAGCCGCAGCTCAAGAGCGCGGTCTGACAGTCCACTCGGTGGTGGAGATTTTTTGACCATTCAGGTGAAGCGTTTTTTCGAGAAATCGAGGCCGAAACGTTTCAAAAGGTGCTCGGCGATTCTACCCCTTCCGTCATTGCCGTCGGGGGTGGAACTCTTCTGCACCCAAAAAGTCGAGCCGCAGCGTTTTCGAGCGCCAGGGTGGTTACTCTGACCGCTCCAGCTCAAACCTTGCTCGACCGATCTACCCATGGGCCGGTTCGCCCATTGCTCCACGCGGCCCCCAATCCGCTTGAAAAAGTGCGTGAACTGCTGGCTCAACGGGCGAATGTGTACGCAGAGGCCCACGCTTCTGTGTGTACAGAAGGGTGCACCGCCGAGCAGGCCGCCAACGCCGTGATCCGCGCTTGGAAAAACCCTGCCATTGTTGTTTCACTCGGCGCGCGGTCTTACCCCGTGCGTTTTGCCTCGCCAAAATCGCACGTTTTTGCGCAAAAATCGGCCAATCTACCCACAACTGCAAACGCCGCTCAACTTGTTGCGGACGTGCTTTCTACCCTTCAACCTTCCCATTGGATGGTGGTGACCGACTTTACCGTTCAGGCGCTTTGGGGGTTCACGTTTATCGAAACCGTTTCACACCTCCACTCCACTCCACTCGCCACCGTTGTTTTGCGCCCCGGTGAAACCAACAAAACCCTCGCCGGCGTGCAGACAATCCTTGAAAACGCGGTGGAACAAGGCGCTGATCGCTCAACGGTGATTGTCGCCCTCGGGGGTGGAGTGGTGAGCGACATGGCCGGATTGGCTGCATCCCTTTTGTTTCGCGGCGTCAAATGGGTAAGTGTCCCAACAACCCTTCTCTCCATGGCCGATGCAGCCATCGGCGGCAAAACCGGGGTAGACCTGGGGTTTGCCAAAAACGCCGTGGGAACCTTCCATCAACCCTCGGCCGTTGTGATAGACCCACGCCACGTCACCACAGAAGCGCACCGGGCCTATGTTTCAGGGCTTTCCGAGATCGTCAAGTCTGCCGCCGTTGCCGACCCTACCCTTCTCAACTACGTTGAAGAGCACGCCCTTTCGCTCGCCGCGCGCGATCTACCCACGGTAGAAACCGCTGTCTTCGGTGCCGCTCGGGTCAAGTCGACCATTGTCGCCGCCGATGAACGCGAAGACCCGTCGGCCCCTCTTTCGCGTGCCGTCCTCAACTTTGGCCATACCCTCGGCCACGCGCTTGAAGCGGCCGGCGGGTTTGACAATCTTACCCATGGGGAGGCCGTTTCGCTGGGAATTGTCGGGGCGCTCCGGGTTGGAAAACGCCTCGGATTCACTCCGTCGCACGTTGTAGAACGGATCACTCAACTCCTATCTACCCTCGGCCTACCTACCCGCCTCACACGCGCCGATGTCCAGGCCGCTCTACCCTACCTTGTAAACGACAAAAAACGCCTTCAAAACAAGGTCCGCGCCGTCTTCCTTCGCGACGAAGGCCAAGCGTTTGTCCATCCCATTGCCCTGTCAGACCTGAGCGCGCTCTACCTTGAAGCGGTAGAAACCTGACACGTCGCATACAGACGCGCCCAGCCAAGATCTGACATGCCCAGCCACCTGACACGTCGTAATCAACGCGGAGGCACGGAGATCACGGAGGTACCGAAACGCGCCCGGTCATTGCGTGGCGTTTCAGCCGCCGCTCTGGATCGTGAGCCGAAGTCGGGCGGCGGGACGCGACGTTAAGCACGGTGCGAACGAAAATTGCCGAACCTTTGGCCATGGCGCCGAGGCACAGATAAGCTGAACGAGTCTTCGTTGCATGCTGCGGAAAGAACGGTTGAACGGCGTATGAAACACCTTTGGAAAGGTTTTGCGGCCCTTGCTTTGCTCGGCGCGACGGGCGTGCTCACCGCCCCCGGTTGCGTGGATGCCGAGGCCCCGTTTTTCATCATCGGTGTCAAAGCCCAGACGTGTGACGCCACCAGCATCGACGGCGCGAACCTCGGCTCCGGTGCGCTCGACGTGCGGTACAATTGCAACTATTACGCGATCTTGGAGCTTGGAAATCAGCTCGTGAAACGCGGCGACGAAACCAAACTCCAAATCGAAACGTCCCGCATCTCGGTCACCTCGGTGGACGTGCAAATCTTCGCCGAAGACGGCGTAACCCCCGTTCAAAACTCGGCTGGCAACGCGCAATTCAGCTTCCCTGTCACCGGCTTTATCGACCCGGCGAGCGGGACCGAACCCGGCCGCGGCTTGGCCGAAGCGCTCCTGATCGACCCGGGAACCGCGTTTGCTCTCGCCAACTCCGGCGGCGGAAAAGTCATCGCCCGCGTGGTCGCGCGCGGCCGAACGCTCGGCGGCGACGACCTAAAAACCCGCCCGTTTGACTTCCCCATCGACGTTTGCCTGGGATGCCTGTGCTTCGCGCCCACCGACGACGCGTGTGTCAACTCCGAAGCCGGCCCCGAAGATGACTGTCTCATCAATCAAGATTTCCAGTTTGACTGCCGGTGGATTGGTAGAAATTGCAACGAGCCCGCCATTTGCGGCGTGTTTTAACCTCCCTGCGTACACATTAACCTTCCCATTTCTTGTGCGTACACATCGGGCGCGCAGGAAACCGCCCCGCCCGGCGTAACCCCTGGGCGCGGGGGCTCGTCGTCAACCCTCGCAAGCCCACTTCACGCGAATACCGCCGGGTCGACCGATCGGCGCACTTTCAGTGCGGATCGGTCACGCGCATGACTTCAGACGTGGCCGCCGCGATCCTCAAGAACCATGGCCGAGATGAGCCGGGGGGAGCCGGCGACGACGCGAGGGACGACGGGTTTCACGGCGCGCAGCTCAACGACAACTTTGCCTCGCGATGTGACTTGAATGGCTTCGCCGGCGCGAGCAAGTTCGAGGTAGCGGCTGAGTCGATTTTTGAGTTCTTTGGTACCAATACGCATCGCCGTATAGAAGGTAGCCCGGTGGCTACCCAATTCCACATTTCTTAAACCTCGGGCATCACGCGGCTCCGATCGCCGGGTTTACTTAATTCGCTGCGCTTCGGGCGATTCTTGCAAGCCGTGAATCACGAACACCCACGGTACCCAGAGCGCGGCCCAATCAATTTGCGCGGCGACAACAAAGCTCGACTCGCGCGATTCACCCAGGCCAAAACGCGCCTGACCGATCACGCCGACCGTAATTTCGTAGGCGTTGTGAAAATTAAAACTTCGCGTCCCAAAGAAAATCGTGCCCGCAAGGCCCGGCTCCACACCAAAGTTGGTGCCCGCGAGCGGGCCCGAACCGTCTTGCCAAGGGATGCGCAAATACCCGCCGCCTGAAAGCACAATCGGAAAAAGCTCGTGCACAGGGATGAGAAAACTCGCGCCGGCCCCTGTTTGAAGCTCCCCAAAATCGTGCGTGAGCACCTCGGCGTACGGCCCAATTCCAAACCCGTTTGACCCGTCGCGCCCAAAGATCAGGTCACCCCGGGCGCCGAGGTGCATCACCGTTTCGTCCCAAATGCGGCTGTTTTTCGCAACGCCGGCGGCGCCCGCGGTAATGCCCAATCCAAATTGGGGTGGAGCCGCCTGCCCGCGGGCGCCCCCACAGAGCACCGCTACCGCAAGCGCAAAGCCCGTGGACCAACGAAGCGTCGTTCGCACCCGGCGCATGCTACTCGGGATTTCGCCCGAGGGATCCCCTAATCCTCTCTTCCGTCATCGCGGGCCAAGAAACGTATGAGGCACGCATGAAGTAGATACCATGCCTCTTTCGTGAGCCGCGCGCGCAGCATGCCCGGTTTCAGCGCTTTTCGGTGAACCGGAACAATTCGAAGGAAGTCTGCCCAAAACATGGTGGTACCGTCGCCGCCGCTTGGCCAGGTTGGGACATAAAACCGCCGAGCGTGCCGGTATTCCAGTTGCTCCCGCAACACTGCGGCGGGTGCCTCAGATCGAGCCCTTGCCTCCAAGGGCACGGCCTGCGTCCAGGGCACATGCGAAAGCTCTCGCGCATGGTCGCATGTGTTCCCGACTAGCATCCAAAACCGACTTGGCGCCGCCAGCGCAGCCGCCTCGCCGTCCTCGTCAATACATGGCACATCCACCCCCAGCTCCACAATATCACCCTGGCAGAAGGGCGGGCCCACCATGGTCAGAGTATAGAAAGGGTATGTTTGGCCTTGAACAGCCGCAGCAAGCCTTCCGATTTCTTGCGTGAGGCTTTCCGCGTCATAAGCCGGCTCCCACCGTCGAGTCACAGCGGCCCTAGCGTCGTACGAGCCTGGTTTTTTTCGCCCGAGGAGCAGTGGACGCCAGAAACTCATCTAGCCTGGACTCCGACTCCTCGTCTACCGACGCAGATAACACGCGCGCACCACGCTGGATAACAGCGTGCAAATCCACAATAGTCCTGTCTGCCGCGATGAGTACACCTTCCGTGCTGTCGCCGGTGACCATGTTGTCAGTCCTGACGGGGCTGTTGTAAATCATGGCAGTGACTACCAACGCCGTGGCTCCAAAGCGGGCATGATTATTTGACAGGGGGCCGGCTGTGCTTGTGTCGTAGCCGATCATGTTGCCTCCGCGCGCAGACCGTACAACTTCTCAGCAAACTCAAGTGCATTTGCCTTCAGAGTCAACACGTGGTTTTCCAGATTCTCGATGGCGTCGCCTGCGCTCTTCGCGTCGTGGTGGTAGTTGAAGTCCAACTTGCACGGCCCGCCGGGCGCACCGTCGCGCCTCGCGGTCAGATTCAGCAACCGATTGTCGACCCTCAGTTTGCGCGCGATCGTCGTGAACCCGACCACGGCGCCAACGGCCGATATCAAGCCATCATCGCTCAGGTTGAATAGTTCATCGAATGTCTTGGGGGGTTCGGTGATGTCGAATCCAAAGTTAACGCCCAGTCCTCGAATTGGCGTTTCGCTCAACCGCTTCAATATGCGTATTGCGCTCGCCTCCACAGCCACGAAAGACTCATCCGAGAAGCCCGCGGGGCTGAGCAGCACCTGGTGAGGCGTCACATCAAGAAGCGTCTCATCCCATTCCAGCCGGAAAGTGACACCGTTTCCGAGGATCATGTTCAACGTCGGCTGGGAGTCGAGGCCAAGAACACTCCTGACCCACGAAGGGACAAAGATCTCCTGATTCCAGGAGCCTGCAATCAAAATCGTGCAACGTTCGCGGACGGCTTTCACGGTGCGTTCCACGTGTCAGATAGCGCCTTCTGATCGAGAAGCAAAGCCGGACATCTATAACCGCACCTTCGCCAGTGAGGCAATGGTCAAAGTGGAAGGCGCGCGCCCTTTGCCCGCAAGTTGAGGCCCTCGCAAATTCCTCATCTGACGTACACGTCGGCACCACTTCCCGGTCAACAACGGGCACCTGACACAGGCAACAAATGGCTTTCCGGTGCCCGACTTGCAACCGACACCAACGAAAGGTGGTCTTTCCGATCCCTGATCGACAATTGACACCAACGAAAGATGGCCATTTTCTTGCGACGCTCGCACCGGACGCAACGGGCACTCTGCTTCCTCGTGGAGAAATGTCAGTTCGCGAACCGGTCAGATTCTCCGCCTGGAGGCGAGCTGCTTCCCGACCCCTTGGGAAGATGCACTCTGCTGTTGGGGGTCGGCAAATAGCACCCATGTCAACCCCGCGCGCTCGCCGGGATCGGAAACCGACGCAGACGTAAGCCGTGAGTCCGCTTCGTTTTACGCAGCGAAGCAGGGTTTTGAATCCGTTCGCGAGGAGTCCTGGTGAATCGGAGCGACGAGCATGGTAGGGTCGGCCCATGCCGCCGAAGCGCGCGATGGAGTTGCGTGTCGGGGGCCAGACGTACCGCGTCGTTGGCTCCGAGAACGACCCGCACGTGCAGCTTTTAGCTGATTTGGTCGATCGAAAATACAACGAGGTCGTGCCGGCGGGAAAAGGTGTGGTCACCGTTCAGCAGGGCATGTTCGCCGCGGCAATGGCCCTGGCCGAAGAGCTGGTGACGTTGCGTACACAAAGTGAACGCCTCGCGGCCGAGCGCGACCGCGCGTACGCATTGCTCCACAAATCACGTGAAACAGTGGCGCGCGTGCTCACGCGGGTGGAAGGGGCTCTCAGCGGAGCTGTGCCCGTAACGTCGGGAGAAACGTCCGGCGAAGGCGACGCGAGCGACAATTACCCGGGCGACGACGGCGACGACAGCGATGACGACAACGACAACGATGACAACTCCGATTTGCCTTCGGATCTCGATGCGTTAACGCTCCCGCCCGACGTGGTGAACGAGCCGATATTAATGGACCTGTCGCCGCCGTCGGCGCGCGCCGCTTCCAATCGGGTTCGCGACAATGCGCCCGCTCCGGCCCAAACTGCGGCGCGAGCCGCGCCAAACCCAGTTCGCGGCAACGCGCCCATTCCCCCGCGAGCGCCGGCCACGGCCGCTCAGGCGAGCACAGCCGGCCGGCCGGGGCTGCGCCTCGTGCGGCGCGCGGGTTCCGACGACGATGAAAAGGGCTGATCCGCTTCGGCATCTGGAGGATGAACTCGGCGACCTGCGCGAAAAGGGTCTGCTGCGCCTGCCGCCCGAGGAGCTTAACGAGCCGAAAACGCCCGACAATGCGCCCCTTTTGGTGCTCTGCTCCAACGACTATTTGGGGTACGCATCGGAGCGGGCCGGACGAGCGCCGAGCGGAGCCGAACGAGGCGCGGGGCAGTCGAGCGCGCCCGTGGGCGCTGCGTGGCCAAACGCACCGATGGGCGCTGCGTGGTCAAACGCGCCCATGGGCGCGGGCGCGTCGCGCTTGGTGAGCGGCGACCACGAACAACATCGCCGCGCCGAGCGAGCCATCGCCGATTGGTTGTGTACACAAGCAGCGCTCCTGTTTTCGTCGGGGTACGCCGCCAACGTCGGCACCATTCAGGCGCTCGCCCATCCCGGCGACCACATTGTTTCCGACGCGCTCAACCACGCTTCGATCATCGATGGGTGCCGACTCTCAGGCGCGCACATCACGGTCGTGCCGCACAACGATGTGCGAGCGGTGGAAGAGGCGCTGCGCAGTTGGTCGAACACGGTCAGTGCGCAACGTGGCCGCCCCCGACGCCAATGGGTCGTCACCGAAAGCTACTTCAGCATGGACGGCGACGTTCCGCAGCTTCGGACGCTTCGGCAGCTGTGCGATACCTACGACGCCGCGCTCTACGTCGACGAAGCGCACGCCCTCGGCGCGCTCGGTCCCTACGGTCGAGGCCTTTGCGCCGAACAGGCCGTGGTGCCCGATGTGTTCGTGGGCACCCTCGGAAAAGCGGTCGGTTTACACGGCGCTTTTGTGGCCGGCAGCCGCACGTTGCGCCGATACCTGTGGAATCGAGCGCGCAGTTTCGTTTTTTCAACGGGCCTGAGCCCGGCCATGGCGGCCCTCATTCAATCAAATGTCGAGCGCGTGGCCGCCGACGACGCCGCGCGAAGCCGCCTGGCTGCCAATGTGCGGCGACTGCAAGACGGCCTGGCGCGCCTCGGCGTGAGCGTGGCGCCAGGGAAAATGGGCCCCGTGTTGCCGTGGATTGTCGGCGCACCGGCGGCGGCGGTGGCGTTTTCAAAAGCGCTTCGAAGTCGCGGCGTGCTGGTTCAGGCCATTCGGCCGCCCACCGTGCCGTTCGGAACGGCGCGGCTTCGCATCACGGCGACCGCGGCGCTCACCGAGCGTGATATCGACCGGGCGCTTCGAGCGTTTCAAGACGTTGCCGGCTGAACGCGGGCGGGCGGGGTGATACATCCGGTAGCGCTATGCGAGTTGTGGTGGTTGGAACGGGAACGGGAATTGGCAAAACCCACCTCGGCGTCGCGCTGGTGGCCGCCGCGGTTCGAGCGGGGCTTCGAGCGTGTGGGCTCAAGCCGATTGAAAGCGGCGTGCCGGCCGGCGCCGTCGGCGAAGATTCGGCCGCGCTCGCCGCGGTGAGCAATGCGCCCATTCACTTCCCGCCGCCGTACACGCTCGTCGATCCGGTGTCGCCTCACTTGGCGGCGCGTCGGGCGGGTGTGTCGCTCAGGGTGGAGGCGGCGTGTGAATGGGTCGATTGCCACGCGGCGGATTTCGTTCTCGTGGAAACGGCGGGCGCCCTCATGTCGCCGTTGGGGGTGGGGCTCACCAATCGAGACTTGGCCACCGCCCTCCACGCCGACCGATGGGTGCTGGTGGCGCCGGACAGATTGGGGGTGCTGCATGACGTTGCGGCGAGCAACGAGTGTTCAAGTGGGCGCCACCCCACGAGTTCACAACTTGTCGTGATGCAAGCGCCCGAGACAAAAGATGCCTCCACCGGGACAAATGCCGACGAGTTGATGACGCTGGGCATTGCGAAACGGGTGCTCAGCATGCCCAGGGGCCACGTGGACGACGAGGCTTGTCGAGCGGCGGCGGACCGAATCTTGGCGGCCTTGATGGGCGGCGACCCCGCCGAGTAGCGCTACGCCGGGCTGTGTAGCGCGGGCCCTCGGCGCTACGTAGGTCTGTGTCGCGCGGGCGCTTCGGCGTTACGTAGGTCTGTGTTGCGCGGGCGCTTCGGCGTTACGCCGGGCTGTGTAGCGGGGAGCGAAATCTGAAAAGGGAGGCGGGTTGGGCGGTTTTTTGCGGGGAATTTGGGCCGGCAAACGCGAGTCGCAAAATGAGCCTCGCATCCGTAAATGGAACGCCATGGCAAAGGAAACGTTTCAGGTTCGCGTGACCGACACGAGCCGGCCCTGTGGGGCGGACCAAGGTGTGAACGACGCGCTCGCCGACTACTTGGATGAGAACGGGTTTCGGGTGGAGGAGTACACGTCGGAAACGGTGCGGCTGAAGATGTTCGGCAGGTACTTTGATTTTCCGAACACCAAAGACAGGCAATGGGCGATTCCGCTGCACGACGTGCATCACGTGGCGACCGGGTACGGGACCGACTGGGTGGGTGAAGCGGAGATTGGTGCGTGGGAGTTGCGGGCGGGGTGCCGGACCGCCGTGGTGTATTGGTTGAACGCGACGGCGGTGGCGATTGGGCTGTTCCTCGCTCCGCGACGGATCCTCGCAGCATGGCGGGCGGCGAAGGGGGCGAAGGCGTTGTACAGGGCGGGGTTTAGCTACGACGAGGTGAAAACCTGGAGCGTGGGGACGCTGCGTGAGAAGTTGGGGATTGGAAAAAACGGGCTGGCCGGGGAGCGGCGGCTGCACACCGACGCGGAAGCTGCGAGGCAGCAAGCGCGTGGGCATGGCTTGAAGGCGGCGGCGAGCGCCGCGGGGTGATAGACACCTGCGCCGTGGAGGTGAAAGCCGGTCGAGGGTCGGCGCGTTCTGCCCCCAACAGAAACGAGTGCGACGATCGACCCATCGGGTTGATTGAATCGCGGTACACGGAGGGCACCATGGCATGTGAACGTGAGCAGGAGAAGGTGAACCAAATCGTCGCGAAGCTCTCGCGACTTGAGGCCGAGCTTGAAGCGGCGGCGCCGCCCAAGAAGCCTGCGATCGTAAAAAAGATCGAAGCGCTGGAGGCGCCGCTGGAGCAGGCGAAGGACGATCTGCGAGCGTGCAAGCAAAAGCACGGTCCGCCGACAACGCCCTTCGATGCGACGTTGAACGTCTTGTTTTCGTCGAATCAGCCTTGGGGGTTTTTCAACGAATACGGGGTGCGCCGAAGCATTCGGATTACGGGGCGCGGCAACACCCGAACCTTTGCGTTTGACGACATTGAGGTGGTGCGAAAAAAGGATGGCGTCGAAACGCGCACGCTCATCAAGAACATGAAGGGAACACTGAAGAAGGACGACGGCGCCATGACGTTGACCGCCGAGGTGGAGTTGCCTTTCGGTGCGAGCGTTTACCGGGTGCCGGTGTCGCTCGTGACCGGCACGTCGCAATCGCCGAACGGGCTTTTCATCCTGACCGGCAGCCCCTTGAGCGGCACGAACTTCACGCTTGTGGGCACGGGCGAGGTGAAAGACATCCTGACGGTGGAGTTTCAGATCACGGTGGAGGGCGTTTTCGACACGGCGCCGTGAGAGCGGCTGATGCGGGCGGCGAGGTGCACCGCGGTCACGAAAGCTTCGGCCGCGGGCAAATTCATCCCGGCGATGGTTGCACCCGTGCGAGACTCACGCGCTACAGCGCTGAGAAGCAGGGAAGACCATGCGAGCCTATGTGATTGAAGAGCCCGGCGGACCCGAGAAACTCATCCTCCGTGATGTGCCCACACCCGAGCCCGTCGCGGGCTCGGTGCTGATTCGCGTTCGAGCGTTTGGCCTGAACCGGTCGGAGTGGTTCACGCGGCGAGGCGATTCGCCCTCCGTGAAGTTCCCGCGCGTGCTCGGCATCGAGTGCGTGGGAGAGGTTGTCGCCGCGCCCGGCACTGACCTCGTGGCTGGTCAGCGCGTTGCCGCGCTGATGGGGGGTATGGGCAGGCAATACGACGGCTCGTATGCCGAGTTCACCCGCGTACCGCGGGAGCACGTGTTTGCGCTCGACACGGCGCTCGACTGGCCGGTGCTCGGCGCGCTTCCAGAGATGTTGCAAACCACCCACGGGAGCTTGCACCTCGGTCTCGAAATCGAGCGCGCCAAGACGTTGCTCATTCGGGGCGGCACGGCCTCCGTGGGGCTTGCGGCGCTCGCGCTTGCCAAGCGGGCCGGGCTGCGGGTTGCGAGCACCACCCGGAGTGAGAGCAAGGCCGCGTTCCTCCGCGACGCAGGCGCTGATCACGTGCTCGTCGACGACGGCGTGATTGCCGAGAAGGTGCGCGACATCTTCGGCGGTGGCGTTGACCGGGTGCTTGAACTGGTCGGGACGGGCTCGCTGCGCGACTCGCTGGCGAGCGTGGCGCCACGTGGGATCGTTTGCATGACTGGCATGCTCGGCGGTGAGTGGATCCTCGATCGCTTTCAGCCCATGGGTGACATTCCCACGGGGGTCAAGCTCACGTCGTACTCGGGCGGCTCGGGCGATATCACCGCGGACGAACTCTCGCGTTACCTGAAGATGGTTGAAGAGGGCGCGCTCCGGTTAACCTTGGGGCCGACGTTCCGGTTTGAAGCGCTGGTGGACGCGCACAGGGCGATGGACGCGAACAGCGCCAACGGCAAGATGGTGGTCGTCGTGTGACTGCGGGTGCACCCCCGGCAGCACCCATCCCGCCCAGCTCGCCGCCGCATCGATGCGTGCGCCGCGACGCCTCCCGCGCCAGCCGATAAATCCTACCAACGGCGCAGCCCTCCATGCGATGTTGAATCTGGGCAATGAACATGGGTGCGAAGTTGCCAATTTGGGCACGCGGAATGTTCGCGGCGCTGGTAGCGCTCGGCGGGATCGGGTGCGGAGCGCGCTCAGAGCTGTGGACGCCCGAACCGGAGGCGCGGGACTGCGAGCCGCTGCGGGTTGGGTTTTTCGGCAACCCCGGGGCGTACGACACGCTTCAATTTCAGCAGTGGCTCACGATCGGAGGCGCGGTCGTCACGCGGGTGCAAACCGCGCCCGACGAAGCGGTGGCGCTGGAAGCGCTCGAACCGTTTGATGTGGTGGTGCTGGATTGGCTGGTGCGCGACTACTCGGCGGAGGAGGCGGCTACGCTGGCCGAGTGGGTTGCGGCGGGGAACGGGTTGATCTCCATGACGGGCTGGAACAACGACATCCTGAACGATTGGAGGCCGAACTCGTTGCTGGCTCCGTTGGGGGTGGCGTACAGCGGGCCGCTCATCAGCGGGCCGGTGACCGAGTTTGAGGCGCACCCGATCACCGAGGGGTTGGAGTCGGTGGTGTTTGAAGGCGGGTACGCCATCTCGGAAGTGGAGGGCGGGTCGGGGGCGCGGACGCCAATTGCGTTCTTGGCGCCGGGGGGC
This sequence comes from Polyangiaceae bacterium, assembly GCA_016712345.1. Classification (GTDB taxonomy): domain Bacteria; phylum Myxococcota_A; class Polyangia; order Polyangiales; family Polyangiaceae; genus JADJRH01. Next base: position 1,991,801 of record JADJRH010000001.1, on the reverse strand, counting down.
GGCGCGCAGGTGGTGGTGGGTTACGCCATTGAGGCGGGCAGCGGGCGGGCGTTCGTTTGGGGCGACGAGTGGATTGAGTTTTTGACGACGGATGAACCGTTTCAGCCGCGGGTGTGGGTGCAGGCGTTTGGGTGGGTTGCGCCGGGTCGCTGCACGCTGCTGGCTTCGGAGTAACGGGACTGTTTCACGTGAAACAGAAAAGGGATGACTCGCGCGTGGCGGGGCGCGACCCGTTATTGAGGGGGCGGGCAGCCCTTGCTTTGGCGATTTTTCGGGAGCCACGTTTTGAGCGCCTGGCTTGCCCAGCGACGCATGTTTGCGTCGGCGTCGTAGATTTTTGCGCAGATGAACGGCTCCGCTTGCGGGGCACCGCTGTGCGCCAGGGTGATCATCATCTCGGCGTACGCCTTGTTGTCTTGCTCCGTCTGGATGGCTTCAAACAAGGCGGGAACCGCTTCGGCCGGCGGCCCCTTGTGCGCCCTGAGTTCTTTGGCGGCATCGGCGCGGTCGCGCGGGTCGGGACTGCGAAGGCCGGCCATCACCTCGGCGGGCGATCTGGGCTCGCGGCCGCAACCGGCAACGGCGAACGCCGCAACAAACAGAACACTGGCAATTCCGTGTTTCATGGCTGTACCTCCAAGAACATCGTGCCCCATCATCGCCCAAAGAGGGTGCGGTGACAGACGGGCGGGTCGTTGACGCCGCGGGACCGAGGTTGTCCCAGGCAAGATCGGAGCCTGCCCTTGGTGGAGTACTGGGTCAAGCGCACAGGGCGCTCTGGCCAAGCTCCGCAAACCGGTCGGCTCCACCTTCACCTGGAACTTGCGCTTGACGCACACGGGTCGGCGCGCGCGCTTCACCGGCAAACCGGTCGGGCTACTCTACCTTCACATCGAACGAAACAAGGTCGGCCGGCGCGATTTCCGGCCCCAACAGATACCGCTTCTGGAACGATGCCACCTGCGTCTCATTGCAAGCGCCGGGTGACCCCTGATAGGTCTGCGCGCCCATGAACTCCGCTGCCAGCGGAAACACGCGGTACCCAGGCGGGGCACACGGGTTGTTTGGATCGGCTTCGGGCAAGAAGCTCACGTACTTGGGCGCCGCACCCACGTAGCAGCCCACCACCGCGATGGGCGTTGTGCACGACGCGTCGGCGTAATAGCCCGCGGAAGCTGTGAAGTTGGGGATGCAGCGATCCACCAAGTCCGCCGCCGGCCACACCACACAGTCCGTTTGCAAGTCGCTGTCGTACAGACCCATGAACGCCTTGGTCCCGTCGGCGCCATGCCTGTACTTGAGGCGGATGCGCGAACCCGACTGCTGGCAGCACGACGATGGGTCACCCGTGCACGAACAGGTTGCCGTTTCCCCGGTTTCGGAAGTGGTTGTTTCATCGCCCTGCGACGTGGTGGCTGTTTCATCGCTCTGCGACGTGGTGGCTGTTTCATCGCCCTGCGACGTGGTGGCTGTTTCATCGCCCTGCGACGTGGTGGTTGTTTCAGGGCCAATTGTCTCAGCGGGGTTGCAGCCAAAGACGCTGAGCGCCAAAGCACAAATGTACGTTTTCCGCATGGTGCACGTAGATGCGGGCCGTATGCCGGCGGTTCATGCGCGGGCAACGTGGCGGGCCCCGGCGGCGGCGCTTCGATTTGACCAAGACAGCCTCAGGCTCTGTGGCGTGCGCCGCGATTGCGGCATCGAAGTCCTCAATGCTGCCGCGGCTCCTTCGAACGGCGTGCTGTTCGGATGGTCGCCGACATTTCATCCACCGCCGACGCGGTCGCGGAGTCTACGGCGCGCAATCGCTCAAAAAATCCGTCCGACCAACCTCCGCTTCCACCGAGTTCCCGCTCCAACGCCCGCACAATCAATCGATTCCGGCTTATTTTCAAGACCTTCGCGCGGTGGTCGAGGGCTTCAAGAAGCGGCTTGGGGATGTGTACGCTGGTCGGCATAATATTCTCGAGTACATTCGAACCGTCGCTTGTCGCAAGGCTGATCACCTTGCTCGGACGACTTGACCGAGCATTCGGGCGGTCTGTGTAGCGCGGCAACGGCGCGCATCGCCGGTCTGTGTAACGCGGAGCGCGCGGGGTTTGGGGGAGAAGCGCGCCGCGGCAATGAGCGGATCCTGTTGATCGCACTGCCCAAATCGGTAGACTCCGATGGTTCGATCCCCGACCACTTTTGGAGGAGAAACAAGACAATGGCAGCTTACGGATACGGTCTACTCAAAGAAAACGCGTTTTTAGGGTTTAGCGCGGAACTGAAGACAGGTGCTTGGGGCGACATCGCCACCAAAAAATGGGACGGCACCACATCTGCGGCGGACTTGATTCAGGCCCCTCAACCGGTGATTTGGAAAATTCGGTTAACGTGGGGAATTGCGGCGGTGCTCGCCAGCCTGGGAGCGCCACGCCTTGTCGACCTGGATGCGGACTGGGACGCCGCGCAACGGCGCCTGTATCACGGCGTCGCCGCCGCCCGGGACGACAAGAACAAGGCCGTGCAAAAAGCGGCCGACCGGCTTGCCGCGGCCCTGCTCACCGGCGCGGGAACCGCGCAGACCAACTTCAGCCTCGACGACGAGGTGGACTTTGGCCGTGCCCAAATCGCCGCCACTTCCAAGGGCGGACCGCTGGCCGACGACGCCGAAAAGCTGAATCTCGGCGCGCAACTGGCCGATGTGCAGAAAGCCACGGACGCCCTTGCCGCTGCCCTTGGCCGGTCGAACGGGCAAAAGCGGCACGCCCCGTCCAAGCAGCTTCGCCTTGCACTGTCGGAGTGTGCCGCCGCCTTTAACGCGGTGCATGAGCAAGTGGCCTGGTTCGTTGCGAAAACGCCGCCGGGGACGGATCGCGACGGGCTTGCGGCGCTGCTTCAGCCGCTTGATGAGCTGTTGTCGCGGAATGGGCCTGTGACGGCGGTGGCGGCGGAGCCGGGCGGCGAGGTCGGCGGTGAAGTGAGCGGCGCGCCGGGCGAGGGTGAAAAACCGGGGCCGGCGTAAGCTGGCGGCGAGACGCGGCGGGGCGTGAGCGCCGGGCGCAAGATGACCTGACAGGAAAATCGCCTCGCGCAAAACCCCCGGCGCAACGCTTGGGCGAAAAAAAGCCGCTGAAACGATGGGCGCTAAACCGTCTGGTCCAAAACAGACGACACAAATGGTCCGGCGCAAACCGCCACACCTGGGCGAAAAAAACAGCCCGAACCCAATGGATGGGGGGAAACGGGGCGGGCGCACGTTCGGCCCGCGCTAGGCTAGGCTGGAAAGGGCGCCCTCTTTCCTGCCGAGATCTCACCGACTCTCCGTGCCCCGATCCAATTGGCGCGATTACCTAACCGTCAAGTGCGGCTATGATGTCATCGTCGGTAGGATCCTCTTTCCGCATCCAACAGGCCACAACTTCCACTCGTTTTTCTTCGCAGTAGACCACCACCGCAAGTCGCAAACCGCCGCTTTTCCCACTTCCGGGGTAGCCCCAACGGACTTTCAGCGCTTTACTCTTGGATTCCGCTGCGCCCTTAATAGGGGAAATGTTTGTCTGTTTAGAGATACAACCACCCTCGCTGAAGTACGCGCACAGCATTTCTTGTAGCGCGATTTTGTTATCATTGTAGGTAGCGTCACCCGTTGTCCAAATCGCTTGAATTTCGTCGCGAGCGCGCTTTCGAACAATCCAGGTGACGTCGCCCCTCGTAACAACCTCTCCCATTTTACGTCACCACGGCACAGTTTCTTCTTTTTCGTCCAGCCTCAACTGCTCTTGCTCTGTAACGGGCTCATCTAGCCACGGATCATGTTCCATGATCTGTTGCATTGCGAGCAGCATGTTAATCGGCTCCTGCTCACCGCGTTTCCTAGCGGCAATCCATCCGGGGTTTTTATGCGACCATCCCGACACGTCGCTGGCGCTTTGCTTTCCAATGTGGGTGGCAACATTGGTTGCCATTTGTCTATGTGAATCATCCAGATATCGAAATGAAGGAAGCGCTTTCTTTAGCACGATTGGCTTGGCCATGCCTTCCTCGTCTTGGATGATGATCCCAAGATTTGTAAGCTGTTCCAGCTTTGATTTGTACGATTCTGCGACCGGGCCCCGCTCGTAGGCCAGGTAGACTGCGTCGGTAACAGCGCTACCCCTGTCGCGCAGCGCAACCAGATCGAGATAAAAGAGGGCCTTGTTCAGATTGGTTACCTGAAGGCGCTTACCTGGGGCCGCGTCCAAAAGCGCGACGACGGCCTCAATTAACCTCTCCTGCTTCTCTTTCGCGTCCATGTCGCCCTCCACCGCAACGTGCTGCATTCGCCGTTTTCCGTCAACCGATAACTTTGTTGTGTAGGACATTCAATGTCCTGCCCATCGTCGCTCGCCCAAGAAAACACGTGCGTCCCCCGAAAACCTGACAAGCGGCCATTCGCGCATAAAATACCGATAGAGACCTCGGGCGAGCTTCGAACAACGGCAGCTTCTTCGTATCGTTTCAAGAGCGGCGGCGAACTTGGCAACACCTCCGCCACCGTCTCGCCGGCTCCGCCTAATTCGGCGATGACGAATGACACACGTTCTATTGCGGCTGCCATACTTACGGGGCGACCCATGGAAGGCGGGCCGATAGGGCTCACCATCGATCACCAGCGGCTCCGAGGGGTTGTGGCAGCCGGTTGACGGTGGGGCGGCGGGGGCTGGCAATCGACTGGCAGGGCGTCGGTCGCGGCTGGCGAGCGGTTGGCACCGCAGCGGGCGCGGCTGGCAATCGCTCGGAAGCGGGTCGGACGGCGCTGGCAACCGAGCGGCAGCCGGTTGGCGAGGGGCTGGCGTGAGTCGACAGGCCGCCGGACGGGGCTGGCGAGCGGTTGGCAGGCCGTCGGCGCGGGGCGGCACCGAGCGGCAGGCGGTCGCGAGGGCTTGGCAGGCGATTGGCAGCAGGTCGGCGGGGGCTGGTGGCCGATCGGCAGCGGATTGGACGGCGCCCCCGAGCGCTCGGCAGCGGGTTGGTGAGGGGCAGCGCGAGCGTCATAGGCTGGTTTGGGACGAAGCGTATTGGCCGTTTCCAAGGCTACGCTTGGTTCGCAACAGGACTTGTCCGTAGGCTCGAAGTGGGAAGACGAGATCCGTTCGACCATCGCCGTTGAAGTCGCTCGCGACCGGCCCCCCGCTGTTCCAGATGCCGTCGCCGTCGCCAAGAACGTGCTCGGCCTGGTTCCATGTGCCGTTTCCGTTGGAGAACTTCGTGCGAATGCGAAGGCCGAGGTCGGGCGAGTAGAAGGCGAATGCGAGGTCGTCTCGACCATCGGCGTTGAAGTCGCCGACGAGCGGTTGACCCTTGTTCCAGATGCCGTCGCCGTCGCCAAGAACGTGCTCCGCCTGGCTCCATGTGCCGTCTCCGTTGGAGAACTTCGTGCGAATGCGCAGGCCGAGGTCGGGCGAGTAGAAGGCGAATGCGAGGTCGTCTCGACCATCGGCGTTGAAGTCGCCGACGAGCGGTTGGCCCTTGTTCCAGATGCCGTCGCCGTCGCCAAGAACGTGCTCGGCCTGGTTCCATGTGCCGTTTCCGTTGGAGAACTTCGTGCGAATGCGAAGGCCGAGGTCGGGCGAGTAGAAGGCGAATGCGAGGTCGTCTCGACCATCGGCGTTGAAGTCGCCGACGAGCGGTTGACCCTTGTTCCAGATGCCGTCGCCGTCGCCAAGAACGTGCTCCGCATGGTTCCATGTGCCGTCTCCGTTGGAAAACTTCGTGCGAACGCGAAGGCCGAGGTCGGACGAGTAGAAGGCGAACGCGAGGTCGTCTCGACCATCGACGTTGAAGTCGCCGACGAGCGGTTGACCCTTGTTCCAGATGCCGTCGCCGTCGCCAAGAACGTGCTCCGCATGGTTCCATGTGCCGTCTCCGTTGGAAAACTTCGTGCGAACGCGAAGGCCGAGGTCGGACGAGTAGAAGGCGAATGCGAGGTCGTCTCGACCATCGGCGTTGAAGTCGCCGACGAGCGGTTGACCCTTGTTCCAGATGCCGTCGCCGTCGCCAATTCGATGGGAGCGACGTGTGAACGATGCTCCTGTCACGAGCGTCGCAGAGTGAATCGTCAGACCTGCGCCGGAGCCCGCGTACCACGGAAACACGAGATCTGCCTTGCCGTTCCCGTCCAGATCCGCCACGAGAGCGGGGCCCTTGTTGAATGGCAGCCCGAGGAGCCATTCGCGGTACACTTGGGGCCCGACCTGGTCGCATGAAAAGACCGTGCCCACACCATCGTGCTTGCCGGTGGCGTTGACACCGGTGGCGCGCAGCACCCCGGACTGGGTGAAGAAACAGGTACCGCCTGAGTCACCTCTCCATTGGATCTGTCCCGCGGCGTTGGGCTCGTAGGTCAGGAATTGATCTGTCGTCGATGCGACCGTGATACTCGCCTGCCGAAGCGTCCCGAATCCGCCCCAGTAGCTGTTGCGCCCATATCCCCAGCAATCGAGGGCCTGCCCCTCCAGGCTGTTGTTGTCTCCCCAGTGGATGGGAAGACTATAACCGGAATATTGCCCGTTGATCGGCATGGGTGTGCCCAGGACAATCAGGGCGACGTCCCAGTCCTTTTGCTTGACGATCGTCTGACTTGTCCGGACAACTCCGTTCAGAGAAACGGTGGTGCCGCTCTGGTTGGTGACATCAATGCAGTGAGCAGCGGTGAGCACCCACAGATGATTGAGCATCGTTCCGGTACAGGAGTCAGTTCCAGTAGTCAGGAGGGCAACTCCTCGGTTGTTGGTCACCACGGGCGTTCCGTTGATGATCTCGAACTCCGCCTCCTCGACGGCCTCTTCTGCTGTCTCGTTCTCGGATGGAGTGACACAGGCTGACAGGCCGACACTAATTCCAAGTGCGACCGTGATCATGCGACGATTGTTCATCGGAAAGCTCCTCTGTGAGACGGCGGGCGGCGTTGGCTTCTGTCCCTCGTTACGCTGCGGTGAGGACGGAGTGGACACCGGTCCGTTGAATTTTTTGAGACGCAAGGAAGACTCAGCATCCGGGATGCCATCAAGTCAACCCTCGTGATTCGTCGAAGATCCTGTGCGCTCTGTTAGCATTCTGACGCGGTGGGCGATGAATAGCTGACGATAGTCGGAGACTATGAGTGTCATAGATGCGAGCGCCCTATCCCTCGCAGCGCCCCTCACAGTCTGTGTGCAGTAGCGCTAGGTGAGCAGGACATCCAGTAAACTCCTGTCGCCAGGGTGTCGCCAAAGCACTTGGGTCAGCACACTTGAATTGATTTGCTTCACGCCTACGACTGCCAGATGTGGAGGACGATCCTCTGCTCGATTTCCACGCACAGCATGATCTGCCACATACAGTGACTATTGCGCGCGCAGCCAGCGAGCTTTCGCGCCGACTATCCGTTCGGTGTCACGAGCTGATCGTGCGGGCATGCCATCGCGACGTGCTGGAACACGAACCTTGAGCAGTAGCGAATGAGAAGACAGTAGAGTCGTCACAACGCTTCTTGGAGGAAGCCCACGCGGAATCGTTGAGGGAGTTATGTAACGAGATTCGGAAGCGTTTGGGAGACCACCCATGATCCTGCGCGCCCTTGGGGTGTCGGCCGACACCCCCCTGGAGCACGACTTGAACAAATTGTTCAAACGGCCCGGACTGTTTGTTCAACGCGTTTTGAACAATTCGTTCAGCACGCCGCGCGATCCCAAGATTCCCCAGGAAAATCACGGTGGCATAGGGGCTGCAGTAGCGCTCTGACACACGGATTGCCCCGAGAGAAAGAGAGACCACCATGACAAAGCACAACGATCGCGCCGCCTCCACCCAAGGTAGCTGCCAGCTGTCCAGCAATGCGAATCTTGGATTCCGCGGCCGGTCGTTGCGGATGTTCCCGCTTTTTGCAGTGATTTCTCTCGTGGGCTGCGCCGGCCCTGTTGATTCTGTTGATGAGGATATGGACGAAGACGTCGGCACGGCGGCCGATGCCGTCACAGGCAACGCGTGCACCACCCCTTCGGCCAATGACACCGCAGCGCTCAACAAAATCAACCAGATTCGCACCAGTCTGGGAAATGGAATGGGCGCCGTCAACTGCGACAACAAGATCCGAACGGCGGCGCAGAAGCACGGTTTGTATCAGGGCACCAACAACATCATGACCCATACAGAAGACCCGACCAAGCCGAATTATTATGCGACCAACTTCTGGGAACGCATGACGAAAGCCGGTTATACGGGCTCTGCAAAGTCGGAAGTGATCTCCAGTTACGGCAATCCGACCAGTGCGATCAACCAGTGGATGGACTCCGCACTTCACCGCGCACCCTTCATGGATTACACGGTGGGCACTTTTGGATTCGGCTTTGGCACAGTCTCGGGCACCGCAAAGTTCGGCACGCTCGATTTTGGTGGCGGTGGTGTCGTCCCCTCCCAGGGGAGTTATGCCATCTGGCCCGTCAACAACGCTACCGGTATTAGGAGAGGTTTCGACTGCAACACCGAAACCCCGAAGCCATGCAGCAGCTCCACGGCCGGATACCCGATCATGTTCTCGACCTCCGATGCTCTCGTCGTCACCCACCATACGCTCAAGGTGAATGCGACTGGAGCCGTCGTCGGCCATCTATTTCTCAAAAAAGAGACGGACTCGAGCAAGCCGGGGTATTATCTCGGCAAGAACCAGGTCGTCATGATTCCGAATTCGACGCTGGCTGCGAACACCAAATACCGCGTTGAGCTGGGCGGCACGCTCGCCCCCGACTACGTCTTTCTCCATACCTATTACTTCACGACGGGGTCGTCGATCTGATTCGCCGGTGCGCTTTTCGGCGGCGCGCGCCCGCTTCGCCGCCGGTCATTGGGCAGATACCCCAAGTCATGACCGTTTCTGAAGGCGAGGGCGCCAAATGGCCGTCCCTCTTGCGTTGCTGCCACTTTTAGGTGGTTGCGTCTGTGTCTTTCCTGTGTGGTAGGCTCTTGGCCGACGCAGAAGAAGCGCCGAAGTGTAGAGGTGACGTTTTGACGGAAACGAAGGTTTGGGGGCTCGATCACGATACGGAACGGTTTCGCGACTTTGAGGTTGGCTATGCGCATGATCTTTCTCGCGGGGCTCCGAAGGGGATCGAGGAGATCGGCGCTCCGAGCGTGGAGGGTACGTTGTTGTACACGGGGTATCCGCCTCACTTTGAGGGTGTAGACTTTCCCGTGAGCGACGATGGATCGCTTGTCATGTCGCGGAGGATGCTCAATGCCCTTGATGCGGCGGGCGAGTTCCAGCGCGAGGTCGTCCCTGTGGAGGTGACAGACTACCCTCTCCAACTTCGTGAATGGCGAAGCTCGGTGGGTGACGCCCGCGCAGACGCGGTGTTGCATGGGTATGTGGTGGTCCGCGGCCTCGCGAACCTCGACCCGGATCGCCTGGATGAGTCGGCACTACCGCCGCTGTTCCAGCTTGGGTCTCGAACTCCGTTCGTGAGTTCCAAGGCTCGTGCGGCGCTCGAAACTGCGGGCATTGTCGGGGTCGCTTTTTGGTAGGTAGATGAGGTTGGCGCTTGGCCAGGGGTTAGATGAATTTGTCGAAGCGCTGCGATATCGCGTTGTGGGCGTACGCGCGCCGAATATCAATGCGGGCTTGTCGCGAGCGTGTGTACGCCGTGCCGATCGAGTAGAGCGCTCAACCGCTCTTCTTGCTCCAATTCAAGCAGTTCTTGTAACGGTGTTGGTCGTGGGTCAATCTTCAAGCGTTTCACGCCGTTCTTTGCGTTTGCGGTGCGCCATGGCCACTCGACTCACGATGGCGTACACAAACGAGTCAAATTCAGGATCGTCGGTCCGCTTGGCGAGGCCTTTCTCACCAGTTCGCGGCCGCGCGGGCGGTTCACCAGATCATGAATCGGCCCCGCGGCCGGGCCCTTGTGCGGCCGCGGGAGGAGATTGAGCGCACGTGGTTGGATGCACTGCGCGGCTTATCGAAGCTCTGGACGAACCTCGTGCAGATTCAGTCCGAGCACTCGATTGTACGATCGAAAGTCTCCGTCCGTTGAGAACACCGCGAGTTTGCGTCGATGGCAGACGGCGTATATAAGAAAGTCAACGCCACCTCCTTGGACACCCGCCGCTCGGCAGCGGTTGAAGGCCCGCGCGGCTTCTTCGTAGTCAGCAGCGTCGAGAACCAAGTCCTCGAACGCGCGAAGTCGAGACTGCAATCGGGTGAATTGCGCCTCTCCTCGAACACCTGACAAGAGTTCTTGCCGGATGGGGCCCATCATCACCACCCTACCTTCTTTCAACAACTCCCCGAGTTCGCGCAGCTCAGCGCTATCGCGCGGTGTGCCCCGGCGCAAGGCGAGTGACCATACCGATGTGTCGACCAATACCATTATCGTCGGCGCCGCTGCTTCTTGTAATCGAAGGCAGGGTCCATCTCGATGGTGCCGAACAGCTCGACGATCTTTGCTTGTTCCCGGCGCGCGATGTACTCACGCAGAGCGCGTGTGACCGTTGCTTTCTTTGTCTTCTCTCCGCCGATACGGAGTGCCTCCTCAAGCAAGCGGTCATCAATGGCAAGGTTGGTCGGCATGTGTGGATCGTTACACATTCCAACCGCCGGAGCAAGCACATTGACAGCCGGGTCGAATGTGGGACCGATCCACTGGATCAAGAGCCAAAGCGGCACATGCGAATAGGCACCTTCGCTGTTGACTGGCCGCATGCAATCGCTATGGGAACTGCGGATCCACCGTCATTCGGGCACCCAGGCCGTCCCTGACCTCGCGCGCGTCCGAAGAGCCCTTCTTGGCTGACCACCGGTGTCTTACGTGGATCCGACAGAACCGGTGGCCGCCGAAGACTGGCGGCCCAACGTCGCACAGATCGTTCCGCTTACGATGCCCATCATTCTGGATGCGACAAGCTTGCCTCCGGGCTTCCACAAGGATCCTGCTGATCAACTGATCGTGGCAAGTGCTCGCACGCTCGGGGCGGTCCTGGTAACCGTTGACGAGAAGATCACAAAGTATCCCCACGTTCGAACGTTGACTGACTGAACGCCGCTGGAGGGCGGCTGACGCTGCCTCGCGTGGTCGCGGCTGCGCCGAACGGCCTTCTGGTGCAAAAACGTGGGTCGGGAGCGGCTGTTTTGGGCGAATGGGCTTGTTTGATCGGACATTTTTGCGATTTTTTTGGAAACAATCGCGAAAATGTCTGCCAAGAAGGCGACCTGGAGCGCGAAAAAGGCGTTCTTGGCGCATAAGTACGCGGGTTGCGCGGTGGGAGGACGGAAAATGGCTGCCAAGAAGGCGTTGGTTGGGGTGAGAGTTGGGGAAATGGCTGGCAGGAAGGGGCTTTGGGGGGTGAAAGCCGCGGAAATGGCGGGACCGGGGGCCAGTGGCGCGCATGCCGCTGTTCGCATCTTGTCTTGCGCGGCGGGCCGCGGTGGTTGAGACTCGCGCTCCACGAGATGCCCCCCATCACGCCCGACCCAAAGAAGATCAAAGGCTTTCCCAGCCAAGCGGCGTTTGAAACCTGGCTTGCAAAGAACCACGACCAGCAAACCGAACTTTGGCTGAAGGTCTACAAGAAGGACTCGGGCAAAAAGACGGTGACGTACGGTGAGGCGCTGGAGGTGGCGCTTTGCTGGGGTTGGATTGACGGGATTCGCAAGGCGTTTGACGCCGAAGCATTTCTCCAGCGGTTTACGCCGCGCGGCGCGAAGAGCATTTGGAGCCAGATCAATCGGGAGCATGTGGCGCGGCTCACGGCGGCGGGGCGGATGACGCCGCATGGGCAGCGGCATGTGGATGCGGCGAAGGCCGATGGGCGGTGGGATGCTGCGTATGCGCCGATTCGCGCGGCAAAGGCCGATGATTTGCCAGAGGATCTGCGAGCGGCAATCCACGCGAGCCCCGAGGCGCTGCGGACGTTCAAGACGTTGAACCGGCAGAATCTGTTTGCGCTCGTTTTTCGAACCAACAATATGCGGACGGCGGCGGGGCGCGCGAAGAAGGTCGCGTCGCTGGTGGCGATGCTCGCGAGGGGAGAAGCGCCGGTGCCGGCTGGTGCGCAACGGCCGCCGAAGGCGTCTCGATAAGGCGAGAAAAGGCGAGAGGGCGCTGTCATCGCCGGTGCCGAACGGGCTGCGGGGCGGCGACTTGCTCGGCGTGGGCTATCATCCCAGGGCGCTTCGATCCCTGCAACGGCGGCGATTGAACACGGGTCGCCGCTCGACGATTGAACACGGGTCGCCGCTCAAGTGTAGTGCCAACTCGATCACCTAACTATTCGAATTTGAACGAGTCGACCCTCCAACTGCTGAACTTCGGCGCTCTGGGCAACGGGGGGGGCGCTCTGACCAACGGGGGGGGCGCTCTACGCAACGGCGGGGCTATTCCCGGCAACTTCAGTCACCGCAACGGCCACGATTGAACACGGGTCGCCGCTCAAATGTAGTGCCAACTCGATCACCTAACTATTCGAATTTGAACGAGTCGACCCTCCAAACTGCGGAAGTTGGACGAGGTGAGACGAAGGGTAGAGCGGATGAACAACGCGCTGCGTTAGGCATGCGGGCAGACTCCCCAAAACGATTTTCTGCGGAACCACCCATTTCATGCCTTGGCGATTCGTGTCCGACCGAAGCGGGCTGGCGGGGTTTGCGAGCCGGAGACAGTTTTCAAGGGCCCAACTGTTTCACGTGAAACAGCGGCACCGTTTTCACGCACTCGCTCCACGTGCCCGACCGCCGCCAACCGTGGCCGACCTTGGACTCCCCGCCCGAGGTCACCCCTTCTCCTCAACGCCCGCCCGACCGCCGCCGACCGGGGACCGCGCTCGGGCTCCTCCCCGGGGTCACCCCTTCTCCTCAACGCCCGCCCGACCGCCGCCGACCGAGGAACTGGACTTTCGCGCCTCGCGAGAAGTCACCTCTTCTCTTCAACGCGGTCGCGATGCGCTCGGAGGGAGCCGAGCACCAGGTCGGTGCCGAGATCCAAAATGCGGGCGCCGTCTTCCAACGCCACGGGGTGTTCTCGCGCCAGTAGCAACAGGCCGCCTCGCAGAGCGCCGACGCCGGCCACGGCTTGGAGCTGAAAATCCATGCCTGGCAACTCGGCTTGGTGGTCCTCCAGGAACCGGCGCGTTTCGCGGATCAGCTCGCGCTCCCAGGCTTCCACTTCATGCAACTGTCCGAGGGCGGGGAGGTATCGCAACATCCAGACGAAGAGGCGCGGGCGTTCAATGGCGAATCGAAAAGCGGCCCGAAGCATCTCGCGGGCACCCTCTTCTAACGACATGGATCGCGCCGCATCGACGGCCTCTCGAACGCGCTCCAAGTCTGCTTCCATGGCGCGGTGGATCAGCGCACCGAAGAGAGCCTCTTTGCGGGGAAAGTATTGGTACATCGATCCGATGCTGACGCCGGCGACGTGGGCGATGCGAGCGGTGGTCGCACTTTCGAGTCCCGATTGATCCACGAGGCGCGAGGCTGCCTCAAAGATCGCGTCGACGGTGGAGCGCGACCGCTCTTGCCGCGGCGCTCGGCGAAACGTTTCCCCAATGGACATGCGCGCCGACTATACCCGTTTGGAAAGCTGCACAGTGAAGCAACCGGCGCGCGGGTACCCAGCTCGCATGATGGGGCCCTCCGGCGCGACCGGACGCGAGGTTGAACACACCGGGGTGTAGATTGCCGTCGGTGGTCCCCCCCGGCGCGAGCGGACGCGAGCGACTTGGGGGGGAAGGCGCGAATGCGCCGTGGGGGGGCACGAAATGGTCTGTTGTTATGCGCGAAGTTCTTCGGCGAAGAGGGCGACAATGGCGTTCCAGTGGCGCTCGGCTTCCGGGGCGTTGTAGACCGGCGTGTCGCTGATGGCCCATCCGTGCCGAGCGTCGTAGTGATCGATTTGGTGGCGCTTGCCGAGCGAGGAGAGTGTGCGGCCGAGGGTGTCGGCTTGCTCGCTGGTGAAGAAGATGTCGTCTTTCGCGATGGCGAAGTACATGCGAGCGCTTGCGGAGCCGGCCGAGAGGTGCGGGCTTGCGGGGTCGGCGGTGACGATGCCGCCGGGGTGGATTGAAGCGGTCGCGCGGAGCCGATCGGGGAAGCGTGTCGCGGCGATGAAGGCGTTGCGACCGCCCATGCAGTAGCCGACGGCGCCGATGCGCGAGGGATCGACGGTTGGGCGCGAGGCGAGCAAGTTCAGGCAGGCGGCCACGTCGCTCTGGAGCACGTCGGGGGTGAGATTTCCGATGAGCTTGCGCATTTCGGCCATTTTCTCGGGTTGCACCATCACAATGGGTTCAAAGTGAACGTGCTTGCCGACGCGATAGTAAAGGTCGGGGAGGAGTACGTGGTAGCCATGGCTGGCAAGGCGCTCGGCCATGGCCTTTAGGGCGGGGCGGTAGCCGAGGCCGTCCATGAGGAAGAGGATCGCCGGCCGTGGGACCGCTCCGTCGGGGAGGACCTCGTATGCGCTCATGACGCCGTCGGGCGTGGCCACATCGATCTCTTGGGTTTGCATGCGGGCGATGTTACGTAATGGCCGGAAAATGCGCCAGGTTGTGAGGCTTGGAGGAGCGGGCGGAAACGGGGCGGGATGGGCAGATCTGTGTAGCGCGCGGGGATTGGCGTGCATCACCGTTCTGCGTAGCGCGGGGATTGGCGTGCATCACCTGTCTGCGTAGCGGGGCCACTGGACGCATCACAGTTCTGTGTAGCGCGGAGGGGGCTCGGGCGGCGGCGGCGGCCGGCGGGCGGCAAGCAGTTGCGGGGCGGCTGACGCGCAGTTCCGGTGGGCTACCTCAGATCGCTCTTGGCGCAGCGTTGGATCTTTCCTACACCCGGTGTCAACTCCTGTTGGGATCGCGCCGCAAATGCGCACCCAACGCGGGGCAACCTGAGGTAAGGACAACAGCATGCGCGACACATTTGGCACCAAGGGTGAACTCACGGTCGGCAGCGCCAAGTACACCGTGTATCGCCTGAACAAAGCGGGAGCGGCAGTGGAACGACTGCCCATGTCGCTCCGGGTTCTACTCGAAAACCTTCTCCGTCATGAGGACGGGCGCGTGGTGAAACGCGAACATGTGGAGGCCCTCCTCAACTGGGATCCAAAGGCGGCTCCGAGTCAGGAAATTGCCTTCCATCCCGGGCGCGTTCTGCTTCAGGATTTTACAGGTGTACCCTGCGTGGTTGACCTGGCCGCCATGCGGGAAGCGTTTGGGAAGATGGGTGGTAACCCGCAGCGCATCAACCCGCTGGAGATGGTGGACTTGGTGATCGACCACTCGGTTCAGATCGACAAGTTTGGAACGACGGCGGCGTTGGTAGACAACGTGAAGCTTGAGTATGAACGCAACCGTGAGCGGTATGTGTTTTTGAAGTGGGGTCAACAGGCGTTTTCCAACTTCCGCGCGGTGCCGCCGGGTCAGGGGATCTGTCATCAGGTCAACTTGGAATTTTTGGCGACGGGCGTTCGGTCGAAAGATGGGGTGGCTTACCCTGACACGTTGGTAGGTACAGATTCACATACCACCATGGTCAATGGGTTGGGTGTTTTGGGTTGGGGTGTGGGTGGTATTGAGGCGGAAGCGGCGATGTTGGGTCAACCGATGTCGATGCTGATTCCTGAAGTGGTAGGTTTTAGACTGTACGGTCAACTTCCTGAAGGCGCGACGGCGACCGACTTGGTGTTGACGGTTACCCAGATGCTTCGAAAGAAGAAGGTGGTGGGTAAGTTTGTGGAGTTTTATGGGGAGGGCATTGCGGCTCTACCCTTACCTGACAGGGCTACCATTGCGAACATGGCACCTGAATATGGTGCGACAATGGGTTTCTTCCCTGTGGATGAAGAGACAATTGCCTATCTGCGGTTTACGGGTAGGCCGACTGAGGTGGTGAACCTTGTCGAGGCGTATTGCAAAGAGCAGGGGTTGTTCCGCACGGCAGGTGCGCCTGACCCGGTGTTTTCGGACACGCTGGAGTTGAATTTGGCGGAGGTGGTTCCGTCGCTTGCCGGGCCGAAGCGTCCGCAGGATCGGGTTCCGCTTTCGGACATGAAGCGCGGTTTCCGCGACGCTGTGAAAGGGATGTTGGAAAAGGACTTTGCCGCCGCGGGCGCGGGATTGGGCGACAAGTATGTGGCCGCTGCGTCGGGTGGAGAAGATCCGGCGGCAAGTGCGGAGCTTGCCAAGGTGATGCGGCCGGCAACGGTGACGCAGGGTGACTCTACTTATACTCTGCGCCACGGATCGGTGGTGATCGCGGCGATCACCTCGTGCACCAACACATCCAACCCGGCAGTGATGTTGGGGGCCGGTTTGGTCGCGAAAAAGGCTGTGGAGCGTGGTTTGACGGTTAAACCGTGGGTGAAGACGTCGCTCGCTCCCGGGTCACGTGTGGTTCATGAGTACCTGAAGGAAGCCGGGGTGCTTCCTTACCTGGAGGCCCTGGGCTTTCATACCGTTGGGTATGGTTGTACAACCTGTATTGGAAATTCAGGTCCGATCTCGGACGTGATTGCCGACACCGTCAAGTTGAATGACTTGGTGGTGGCGTCTGTACTGTCGGGTAACCGCAACTTTGAAGGACGTGTACACCCGAGTTGTCGAATGAACTACCTGGCTTCACCGCCGTTGGTGGTTGCGTACGCATTGCGCGGAGATGTGGACGCCGACCTGAATAAAGACCCGGTCGGGTTTGATCGCAACGGTGAGCCGGTATACCTGAAGGACATTTGGCCCACGACGGTGGAGGTTCAGGAAGCCGTTCGCAAGAGTGTGAAGCCGGAGCACTTCGTCAAACAATATTCGGCGGCGTTTGACGGTGACGACGACTGGCGTTCGCTTCAGGTGCCGAGTGGTCAGATCTTTGAGTGGGAAGATTCATCTACCTATGTTCGCCGTCCGCCGTTTTTTGAGAACATGGGTAAGTCACCCGCGCCTGTGAGTGACATTCAGGGTGCGCGGGTGCTTGCGTTGCTGGGCGACTCTGTCACGACAGACCATATTTCGCCGGCGGGCAATATCGCCAAAAACAGCCCCGCGGCGAAGTATCTGCAAGAGCGTGGTGTGGCGCCGCGCGACTTTAACTCATACGGTGCGCGGCGCGGCAATCACGAGGTGATGATGCGCGGCACGTTTGCAAACATTCGCCTGAAGAATTTGGTTCTCGGCGGTAAGGAAGGTGGGCTTGCGCTCTACCTGGGTAAACCGGGTTCTACCCAAGAGCCGGCGGAGATGAGCATTTACGACGCGGCCATGGCGTATGAAAAAGACGGCGTGCCGCTGGTGGTAATTGCGGGTGCTGAATACGGCACCGGCTCTTCGCGCGACTGGGCTGCCAAAGGTACCAAGTTGCTCGGTGTCAGGGCGGTGATTGCCAAGAGTTTTGAGCGTATTCACCGGTCGAATCTGGTGGGTATGGGCGTGTTGCCGCTGGAGCATCTGCCCGGTGAAGATGCGTCTACCCTGGGTCTCTTGGGGAGTGAGTCGATTGATATCGGCGGCGTGGCTGAAAATCTTACCCCTGGTAAGGTTTTGACGGTGACGGCAACGGGCAAAGACGGTGGTAAGAAAACCTTCCAGGTCAAATGCCGAATTGATACTCCCAACGAGGTTGATTATTACCAACACGGTGGGATTCTCCAATACGTTCTTCGCTCACTTGCCAAAAGCTGACGGTTCCACACCGAACCTGACGCCTCTACCCACCTGAGCGGTCTACCCACCCTGAGCGGTCTACCCACCCTGAGCGGTCTACCCAACCCGGACTACGAATCCTGGATCGCCTCGCAACGACCTGACGCGTTTGGACACCTGTGACGTCTCTTTACCACGGAGGGACGGAGGACACGGAGGGGCACGGAGTCCGTGGATCTCCGTGATCTCCGTGCCTCCTAGGTAACTTCCCTTTAGCGGAACGTTCTGCAAGGCACGGATCCAGTCTTGTCGAGACGTTTGGGACACCCTTGCCCGTCGCCAAGCGGAAAAGCGAACAGCGTGGCGCGTCGGGTTCTCCAGATGGAGTTCTGTGGCGAGCGCAGCCACGACGAAAACGAGAGACCGGCGAGACCGGTGGATGGCGACGTGATGGACATCTCAAGTCGCCGGACCTCCCAGAACGGGCTCTTTTCTGCTGCATCGACAACTCAACCGCAACGAGTTACTCGCCGTTCGAATGAGGCGCATGCGCCGCTGGGGAACTCCGTGTTGATTACGACCTTTCAGTCTCCCGGAGGTTTCAGGTCGTGGGATGACGCTTCAGGCGTCGGTCAGGCCGGGGCATTGGGTGAGACGCTCGGGTCTTGACATGACGCGTCAGCCGTCGCTCTGGGGCCGCAGCGGCTTGATATTGCGATTGACATCGGTGCGCCGCGGGAAAATCGTATCGCCCCTTTATGCCGGCAGCCATCCTTGCCATCGGAACCGAGATCACGCGCGGCGAAATCGTGAACACCAACGCAACGTGGCTCTCAACGGAGCTTACTTCTGCGGGGTTTTCGGTGACCACGGTGGAGTCGATCCCCGACGAACTGGACCAGATCGTGGATACGCTGAAGCGCCTCGGAGCCGCGCACCGCTTCGTGATCGTGACGGGTGGCCTCGGCCCGACAACCGACGATCTCACGGCGCTGGCCGCGGCGCGCGCTGCAAACGTGGACCTGGTGCGCGACGACAACACGTTGCTCGCAATTCGGCGGAGGCTGGAGTCGCGCGGCGCGGTGATGAATCCGAGCAACGAAAAACAGGCTGATTTGCCGGCCGGCGCGGAGATTTTGCCGAATCAAAACGGCACGGCGCCGGGTTTTGCGCTGACGATTGGCAATGCCACGGCGTATTTCATGCCGGGTGTACCCAAAGAAATGAAGCCGATGTTCTCGGAGCAGGTGCTTCCGCGGATCAGGCCTTCGGCCTCGAACAATGCGCATCAGATCGTGCTTCATGTCTACGGGATGCGCGAGTCGGCAATTGGTGAAGCGCTGGCCGGTGTGGAGGCGCAACACCCCGGAGTGACGCTTGGTTACCGTGTACACTTTCCTGAATGTGACGTGAAAGTGCACGCTCACGCGGGATCGCAATCGGCGGCGCATGACATTGCTCAAAGGGCGGCGGCTGTTGTGAAGGCCAAACTCGGCGACTCGGTGTACGGCGAAGGGGATGATGCTTTTCCCGAGGTGGTGGGCCGCGCGGTGCGCAATCGCGGCTATCACATGGCTGTTGCGGAGAGTTGTACAGGCGGGTTGGTTTCACACCTGCTCACGAGTTACCCGGCAAGTGACTATTTGATTGGTGGGGCGGTCACGTACGCAAACAGTGCCAAAACTCGGTTGTTGGGAGTTGCTGAGGATACACTTAGAGGACACGGTGCTGTTTCGGCCGAAGTGGCGGCCGAAATGGCTGAAGGTGTACGCAGACTCTGTGAATGTGACGTGGGGGTAGCCATTACAGGAATTGCGGGTCCAAGCGGTGGAACAGCCACAAAGCCTGTTGGCCTTGTGTATTGGGCGGTGTCACATCCGGGTGGAACCATTGTAAAAGACCGCGTTTTTCCGGGTGATCGCGATGAGGTGAGGGTTGCCGCCGCGTACGCTGCGTTGGATTTGCTCCGGCGGGTTGTTGCGGGTCTACCCATTCGATAAGCCCCGCCGAGGGTAGTCCCGTAAATACAGCCGTCGCTCGCTGAAAGTGCAGCACTCTTACTGTGCACAGCTGTTGATGCACTTGAGGTAGCGCTCCCGGTCTTCCGACGGGATCGACAGGTTCAGCCCTTCGCACGAGGCCGCCTCCGCGCAGTCAGCGATACAGACATCCTGCGCCGCTTGCTCGGGCTCGCACGAAGCCCTCACGCAGGAGTATTCGGAAGTGTCTAGACCGCTCCCGCTGACGTCGCATTCTTCTGTGATCACGTCGCACGTGAAACTCCCACATGCCGTCATTTCGAAGACTGGTGTGCCGCACTCCTTGTGGCGGTCTCTAACGCGTTCTTTGGCGGACTGACAGTCGTCCTTGCACCCCAGCACGAGAACACCAATGCACGCGACGAAGCTCAATACACCGCAGTTGACGAGCACGCCCATTGTTCGATGAGACCAACACCGTGTGCCGGGTGTCAACGCCGGGCCGCTCTACCCCCTCCGGAAAGGGCGAGAGCTGCTCATGCTTCCGAGGCGGAAGAAGAGTGCTTGCTTTCCGCAAAACTACCTTGATCCGCCGTCTTTTTTGTCGCACACGCGCGCAATCGCTTTGGATCTAGGCTTTTTCTGACGCGCGGCCGAGACTCCGATCGCCCGAGTGGGCTTCTGGCCTTTCTATGAGTGATTTTTGGCGATTTTTTGGCTTTTTTGGCCTTCACGGGGGTGCCAAATCACCATTTTGTAACAGGCCGTATTCTTGTCGCGTCTTATTTGCTTATGACTACGCGTATTCTATTTTATCATTAATGCTTATGACTCTGCGTATTCTCTTCTTGCCGCGGCTTTCATTTTAATGCTTATGACTCTGCGTATTCTTACCGTCGATAAAGCCGCTCACTCCCCTTTTTTCGACGCCCTATTCTACCCATTTCTAACCAAACAATCCCACCAGGTCATTCACCAACAAACCTTCCCTCCTCAACGCCACAAATCTACCTTGCCTCTCACCCACGTTCGCCCGCTGAACAAGTTGCCGCTCTACCCCTCCAGTTGGCGCAGGGGGGCCTTCATTTGAGCCGTTTCTGGAGCGGTCACGCTCTGGGCGGACAAAAAGAACCACCCCGGATCGTGGCCCCATGCCCGAACCCGGGGTGGATGGTCAAATGACCGTGCAAGGAGTGTCAGTTGAGTGAGGCTTGGGAGAACGTCAGTTCATCACCCTGACGACCGACGACAATGGTGTCGCCCTGTTTAAACGAACCGCCGATAAGTTTCTTTGCGAGTTCGTTTTCGAGATATTTTGCAATGGCTCGTTTTAATGGCCGAGCGCCGTATTGCGGATCATAACCGTGCTCCACCAAAAAGCCCTTTGCAGGTTGGCTGAGTTGGATTTGGATCCCGCGGCTTTGCAGGCGTTTTTCAAACAATGTGAGCTGAATATCCACCACTTTGGCCATATCGTCTCTGCCGAGTCGGCGGAAGACAATCTGGTCATCCAGGCGATTCAAGAACTCAGGTCGGAAGCTCTTTCGAACCTCTTCGAGCACTACACGGCGAACCAACTCCGCTCGGTCGTCGGCATCCAAACCGGGTTTGTCCTCGATCGCCGCGGCGGCGGGTGTACCCAGGTTGGATGTCAGAATCAGAATGGTGTTTTTGAAGTCGACCGTGTGACCCTGACCGTCGGTTAACCTTCCATCGTCAAGCACCTGAAGCAAGGTGTTCCAAATGTCAGGGTGAGCCTTTTCGATCTCGTCAAAAAGCACCACGGAGTAAGGTCGGCGGCGCACAGGCTCGGTCAGTTGACCGCCCTCCTCGTACCCAATATACCCGGGAGGCGCACCGATGAGTCGAGCGACCGCATGGCGTTCGCCATATTCGCTCATATCGAGTCTGACCATGGCGCGTTCATCGTCGAAGAGAAACTCGGCGAGAGCGCGCGCCAACTCCGTTTTACCAACACCCGTGGGGCCGAGGAACAAGAACGATCCAATGGGCCGGCGATCGTCGCCCAAACCCGCGCGGGAGCGCCGAATGGCGTTGGCAACCGCCACAAGCGCATCTTCCTGACCTACCACTCGCCTTCGAAGCTCGTCTTCAAGACGCAGGAGCTTCTGCATCTCGCTTTCAAGCATTTTGGAGATGGGTATACCGGTCCACTTGGAGATGACACCGGCAATGTCTTCATCGGTGACTTCTTCCTTCAAGAAGCTCTGTTTTTCTTGAATTTCTGCGAGTCGACCGCGGTGAACCTCAAGCTGCTTTTGGACAGCGGGAATTTTGCCGTATTTGATTTCGGCCGCTTTACCCAAGTCACCCGAGCGCGAAGCGCGTTCTTCTTCAAGCCTCAGATCTTCGAGTTGAGGCTGAATTTCGCGGATTTTGGTGATGATCTCTTTTTCGTTGAGCCATTGCGCGCGCATGCCTGTGCGCTTGTCTTCCAGTTCAGCAATTTCACGCCGCACTTCTTCAAGCCTGGCTTTGCTGCCTTTGTCTTCTTCGCGTTTCAAGGCCTGTTCTTCTACCTGAAGGCGAAGCAACTCGCGTTCTACTTGGTCGATAGGAATGGGTAGACTGTCAATCTCCATTCTGATTTTGGAGGCGGCTTCGTCTACCAGGTCAATGGCTTTGTCGGGTAGAAAACGTTCGGTGATGTATCGGTTGGAAAGCACTGCGGAGGCGACAAGCGCGGCATCTTGAATGCGAATGCCGTGGTGTACTTCGTACTTTTCTTTAATGCCGCGGAGAATTGCAATGGTGTCTTCCACCGACGGTTGAGCGACAAACACCTGTTGAAAGCGACGTTCCAACGCGGGGTCTTTTTCAATGCGCTTTCGATACTCGTCGAGGGTTGTGGCGCCGATGCATCGCAGTTCGCCGCGGGCGAGCGCGGGTTTGAGCATGTTGGCGGCGTCCATGGCGCCTTCTGCCGCGCCGGCGCCTACCAGGGTATGAAGCTCGTCGATAAACAGGATGATCTTACCCTGCGCGGCTTCAATCTCCTTTAAAACAGCCTTTAACCGATCTTCAAATTCGCCTCTGAATTTGGAACCTGCCACCATTGAGGCGAGGTCGAGCGCGTGCAGGCGCTTGTCTTTGAGCGATTCTGGCACGTCGCCGGCGGCGATGCGTTGGGCAATCCCTTCAACAATGGCGGTTTTACCAACGCCGGGCTCGCCGATGAGAACGGGGTTGTTTTTTGTGCGACGCGAAAGCACCTGGATCACGCGGCGAATTTCTTCATCGCGGCCCACCACTGGGTCAATTTTGCCGGAGGACGCGGCCTTTGTCAGATCGCGTGTGTACTTTTCGAGCGCTTGGAATTTACCTTCAGGATCGCGGTCGGTCACGCGATGGGCGCCGCGAACAGCCGTGAGGGCATTCAGAATCTTACCGTAGGTGAGGCCCACTTTTTCAAGTTGGCTTTGAATTTCGCGGTCATGTTTGGCGGCCGCGAGCAGGAGGTGTTCGGTGGAGATGAAGTCGTCTTTTAGCTCTTTTGTGATGTCTTCGGCCTTTTGGAAAAGGGTAAGGCCGCGGCGGGACAGTTGAGGTTCACCCCCTCCGGTCACCTTGGGGAAGCTCTCAATTCGACCGTCAAGGGCGCGAACGAGATCGTCGAGGTTGGCGCCTGCTTTCTGGATGATCGGCCCGCCCAAACCTCCGTCTTGCACAAGGATCGATCGCAGGAGGTGTTCGGGGAAAAATTCAGGGTTGCCTCGGCGGCTTGCCACGTCGACCGCGTCGCGTACCGCTTCTTGCGCTTTGGTCGTCATTCGGTCCATTCGCATGGAGGCGAAGCTAAGGCGGCGGTTTGTTCAAGCAAGCCCCTTGCCAGATCTCAAGCGCGGTCATATTTGCGCCTGATCGCGCGTGCGCGAAAACTAGTCTTTTAGGCCAACGCGCGTGTCTATCCAACCGGTGTCGGGGTCATTGCCAAATGCCTCGATCCGAGCGCGCATTTGCCATTGGTGTTTGCACAACTTTCCAACGAACGACGGCCGGGCATCCGCGGGGACCAATAACGTGACTTCAAACTGTTTGGTTTCATTGGGGGCGAGTGTGAAGGCGGGCGCTACTTGAATTTCTTTATAAAACGTTTGCTCTTGATAACGAATGTGGTTGTCGCTGCCGTCTTTAAAATCAATCACTTCATTGGCAGATAGGTCAATAAACACGCCCTTTGATGAAACCTGACCACCGGTGGAGGTGGCATTGATCCCAATTTGAACCTGTTGCCCCGGGAAAAGGAGATGGGGGCCATAGGTGAATTGTACGTTGGCGGCCCCACCCGTCACGGCATGAATTGCCCCTTTGACCTTATCAAAAAAACCCATGGGGAAACCTCTCAAACTCAAACGAACAGCGCAATCGCAAAACAACTCTTGTGTACCGCTGCCGTGCAGAAAAACATCCATGTTCGCCGAAGCTGTGTAACCTTGGCGCGCGTCCAACGACGTTTCTGAGCACGGCCCATGCTCGAAGATGATTCACTCCTCGCAGCCTGTCAGGCGCGAATTGGTCAAGAAATAGCCTCCAAGTGGAGACTCGACGCTTTGATCGGTGTCGGCGGTATGGCCGTTGTGTACCTTGTGTCGCAACGCAACGGCTCAATCGCGGCGCTCAAACTGCTCCTGCCTGAGTTGGCTGCCATTCCAGATGTTCGGGCGAGGTTTGAGCGAGAGGCCAAAATCGCCGCGTCGGTGGACCATCCAGGTGCGGTGAAGGTGATCGGCTTGGAGACGACCAAGGACGGAACACCGTTTTTGGTGATGGAGCTTTTAACCGGGATGACGGTGGAAGCGCGCGCCCAAAAAATGGGTGGGAAACTGCCACTTCCCGAGGTGCTCGACATCGGGGCACAAACGCTGGATGTGCTCGCCGCGGCGCATAAAAAGGGCGTTATCCACCGCGATATCAAGCCCGCAAATCTGTTTTTGCCACTCAAAGGTCCGCTCAAAGTGCTCGACTTTGGAATTGCCAAAGTGCGCGAGTCGAATGAAGCGCGAGCAACGCTGCAAAAAACAAAAACGGGTATGGCCATGGGTACACCTGCGTTTATGGCGCCCGAGCAGGCGTTGGGACGCTGGCAAAACGTGGATCACAGAACCGATCTGTGGGCCACTGCGGCGACGATGTACACATTGCTCACGGGGGCCTTTGTTCACGAAGGCACGAGCCTCAACGAGATGATGGTTTCGGCGGCAACAAGGCCGGTTCCGTCGCTTGCGCGCATCGCCCCAAAAACGCCGATCGAAGTGGTGACGATGATCGACAAGGCGCTGAGCTTCGACGCGAAAAATCGCTACGGATCCGCGGCTGAAATGCGAGACACGTTGCTCGCTTTCAAAGCAAAGCTCGGGCGTCACACGGCGGGCGTTGCCGATACGGTGCCTATTCAGCCGGTGTTGATTGCGAATACCTCGTCCGATCGGGAGCACGCTCGCGAGGCGACCATTCGCATGTTGACTCCGTCGACGGCGCCCGGAATTCCAGCCCACGGTCGGGAAGTCGTGCCACCTGCCGGCCTCGCCGAAACAACGCCTCTTCGGCGAGCGCACGCCGGCACGCCGCCGCCGAATGTGTCGCCGAAACCGTCCGCGCCGCCGCCGGGAAATGTGCAGGCAAAGCCCTCGGTGCCGCCGCCGGGTGACTCGCTGCCACCGCCGGGTGAATCGTCTCCGCCTGAAGCGCCGCGAGACCCCAATCGACGAGCCGCCACCGACGCGGATGTGGCGCACGTCGACGCGGGTCAAATGAGCGCCGAACGCAAAACGGCGCTCAAAGACGTGTTTTTGCTTGTGGACCGAACGCTGCACGGAAACCTGCAATACGGTCGCGACCATGTTGAATCGAAACGCCGCTTTTCAAAGGCATTTGCTCGTGTCGCAGAGGCGCTTCGCGACGGCGATGATGCGCTTGTTTGGAACGTAACGCCCTATTCGTTTCAGGCGGGGGATGTGGCTTTGTGGGAACCGGAGGCACCGCTCGATTTGGTTCCGTACAGGCTTTTTTCATCGGGTGTACGCACGATGGGTTTTTTGCCGGGGCTGCGCCGAGCGGAGCTGGACGAGTTTTTGCGGCTTTGGATGTTGGATCCCACCAAAGAGATCTCACCCGAAGATGATCTCGTGACGCTGCTGTGGGACGCGAGTTTTGAGCACATTGCGTTTGAAGCGATTGATGCCTTTGCTGAAGGGGATCAAAAGGCGCGCGCCGATTTTGAGCGCGAGGTGACGAGTGTTCTCGACGAGTGTCGAGCCGAATACGCGGCGGATCTCGCGCACGCTCACGAGGCCGCCCGAACGAGCAAAAAGCCTGTTGAAGAAGGTGGTCCCGATCGATTGATTGAACTGCTTCTCGCGGGCGATCGGCCGCTCGATGTGGAAGGTGCCGCGCGCGCCCAGGCAACGAAGCTCGGCGGAACCGCCAAGTCGGCGCTGGCGGATGTGGTGCGCATTGATCCTGCAACGCTTGAAGTGCTGTCGGCTCAAATGGATGTGCAGCAGGACGTGGTGAGTCAGCGCTTCGTGAAAATCGCCGCAGACTCGTTTGTGGACGCAGAACGGCGTGGGCGTTCGCGGCCGGTTTCAATCGCCTTGCGAAGCGCCGTGGACGGTTTGGCAGAGTCGCAGGCGGGGTCGGCCGTTGAGCTTGTATGCGGTCTGTGCGCAGCCATTGAGTTAGACAACCCTACCGAAACCGAGCGCCTTCGCGAATTGCTCACTGCCGGTATTCTTTCCGGCGAAACAATGCGGAACATTGTGACCGCGGCGGTGGCGGAAGGGGTGGAGAAAGAGGCATTTCAGCATGGCCTTGAAACGCTTCTTCGATTTGTCGACGGCTCTCACGCGCCCCTGATTTTGGGGTTGCTCAGCGACCCGCGCGCGGAGCCGATGGTGCGTGTGTTGCTCGGCTATTTGAGCCGGCGAGGTCAGGGACACGAAGCGGCAATGGGAGCGTTGTTTGCGTCGGCCGATGTGGAAGTGGGGATTGGCCTTGTGAACGTGCTCGCAGAACTCGGCACAAATGCGGCGCGCGAAGCGATTATGTCCGCCGCAAAAAGCCCACATGCCCTGGTTCGAATTGAAGCGCTCGGTCACTTAGAAGGCCATTCAAGCGAGCGATTGCGATTGGAGTTGCGGGCGCTTCTCGAAGACAAAGACGGTTCGGTCCGCGTGGCGACACTCCGCCGAATGGCGCAGCATCGGGTGCGGGCGGCGGGGCCTTATTTGGTATTGCGGGTGAAGCGCGGCGACTTTGACAATCTACCCGTGGAGGAGCGCCGTCAGGCGCTGGCAACCGTGGTGGCGTTGACGGCAGCGCGCGCAGAAGCGGTGTGTATAGAACTCCTGCTCGACAGAAAGCTGTTTGCACCGGCGGCGCACGAAGAAACGCGTGAAATGGCGGCTGAGATCTTGGGCGATATCGCGCGTACACAAGACGCCGAAAAGGCGCTTCAAGAAGCGGTTGAGAAGCGCTTTAAGAGCAGCGACCGCGTTCGAAATGCGGCGTCAAAAGCACTGGCCAAACTGTCGGCGCGAATAGCTTCAGGTGTGACGGCACAGTCGAGTATGCCGCCGCCCAAAAACACTGCAAAAAAGGGGGCGTCGTGAGCGAGAAGGTCAGTTCTTTCGGTCACGAATATTTGGTGCACGCCGTGACGGGCACGGCGAAAAATCCGATTTTGGAGCAGATTAAAAACCAGGGCGCCGAAGTGGTGCTCGCGGTTTTTCGATTGGTGAAGATCGCTATTGTGCACCATATCGACAACGATGCTGTGACGCAGACAATTGAGCGTACACATCGCATGATTGTGGACTTTTGCGCGACGGTGGGAATGAACGCGAGTGTGACGTTTGCCGATGACACGGTGTTTGTCTGCGGGCAGCTCCTCCGTGCGTCGCGCGGAACGTATGGGAGCGCGCTTGAATTGGCGCAGCTTCTTGAAAAATGTTCGATCTCGGAAGTGAGTTTTGAGGCGGCGGTCACTCCCGACGATCTGAAAGAATTGGCACTTGTACTTTCAATTGCCATTCGAGATCCGGCGCGTCGAACGTTTGCGGTGGATGCCCCGCTCATGCACATGACATTGCGTCGAAAAGATCCGGTGCTCACCAAGCGGGAGCGGCCTTCGGCGTTGCCTCTGAAAGACCGCATTGTGCGGATGTACGCATCGGCGCTTGTTGTCATGCGGCAGTTTCTAATGCACGTGGCGTCGGGAGCCACAGTGTTGCCTCAACGGGTAAAGCGATTGGGTCAAAGCATTGTGAGCCTGTCAGAAACGGGTGATCCGGCCATGCTGGGTATGACCGCGATGGCATCTACCCATCGTGACGACGCGGGTAGAGCGGTTCATTGCGCGATTTTGGCGGTGGTGACGGCGCGAAAAATTACCAATGACAGGTTGAGTTTGGCGCGGCTTGCGACCTCTGCGCTGATGGCCGACGTGGGTAGAACCCTTGTCGCCGGGTCTGAACGGTACGAGCGGTTGGTAAAACTTTCACACGATGAGGAAGAGCGCATTCCTGCGGCAACAAGCGAGCTTTGCATCACCACAGGCGGCGTGAACTTTCCAAATGCGCTGCGAACGGCGATTACATACGAGACAACATGGTTAGAACGTTCTGAAGCGTTGGGGCCTGTCTACGATGGCATTTGGACTCCGCTGATTCAGGCGCGCCTCCTGGCCATGGTCAGAAAGCTTGTGGACTTGGTGGCGCCGCGAGACACATCGGATGCGCGATCTCCCTTGGAAGCGCTTCGAATGCTTGCGCAGGATCCTGAACACGACGCGGTGCTTTTGAAAGCGTTGGTTCGGGCGGTGGGTGTGATTCCACTCGGCAGCGTTGTGGAACTTGAGTCGCGCGCGTGGGCCGTTGTGATTGGGGAGAGTCGTAACGAAATGGCTTTGGATCGGCCGAAAATTGCGATTGTTACCGATCCGAATGGTAAGACTCTACCCAAGCCCCGCGAGGTGGATTTGGGGGCGGACAAAGGGCCGGCCATTGTGCGGGTGCTCGGCCCGAGCACTGCCAAGTTTAACGTGACAAGGTTGTTTTTGGCGGCGCCCCAAAAGGGAGACGCTCGCCTGGAGTAGTTAGATGTCGAGGTTTTTAACGCGGAGAGCGTTTTTCTCGATGAAGTCTCGGCGGGGTTCTACCTGGTCGCCCATGAGGGTAGAAAACAGTTCATCCGTTTGCACTTCATCCTCGATTTTGACCTGAAGAAGAGTGCGGGCATCGGGGTTCATTGTGGTTTCCCACAGCTCCTCGGCATTCATTTCACCGAGGCCTTTAAAGCGCTTGATTTGGATGCCTTTGCGACCGCGCTCATCAAGGTATTCTGACAAGGCTTCGCCATTTTCAAGCGGCTCTTCTTTTTCACCGGCTTTGGCAATGTAAGGGGCTGCGCCGATGCTTCTCAAGTCTTGATCGATCGACCAGGCTTCTTGATATTCAGGCGATTCAATTAGCGCCCAGTCAATAACGCTGGCGCGAGCCTGCGAACCGGGGCGGGGCACAACTTCCAGCCGGCCTGCGCCGTGTTCGTTGTCCCATTCAGTGTGAATTTGAAGCGGGAATAGATCGGGATAGCGGTTTTGAAGGTAAACACGCAATGTTTCCGCCGCTTCTTTTACCTTTTCGATGGAGCGAAGTTCTTCACGGCCGAGGCCGGAAGAGCGCAACAAACCTGCAACGAAGCGAGCATCGCAGCGTTTATCAAGGTTGGCGAGTACACCTCGGAAACGCTTGAGTCGCTTGGCAAGGTTGAGGAGGGGTACACCCGCTATGCCGCTCTTTTTACCCGCTGGAATGATCTCCACATTGTCGACCGCATTGGTTACGAGAAACTCGTCCATTGCGGCTTGATCTTTAAGGTAGAGCGTTTTTTTGCCTTTTTTAACTTGATAAAGCGGAGGCTGGGCAATGCACAAATAACCCTTTTGAATAACCTCGCGCATTTGCCTGAAAAAGAAGGTTAATAGCAGCGTGCGAATGTGCGACCCGTCGACGTCGGCGTCGGTCATCAGAATGATTTTGTGATAACGAACTTTATCAATTTCAAAACCGCCGGCGTCGTTAATGCCGCAGCCGAGAGCGGTAATGAGAGTGCCCACTTCAGCCGAGGACAACATTCTGTCCAGACGGGCGCGCTCCACATTCAGGATTTTGCCGCGCAGGGGCAAAATGGCTTGAAAATGCCGGTCACGGCCTTGTTTGGCCGAGCCGCCGGCGCTGTCACCTTCGACGATGTAGAGTTCACTCGCAGCGGGGTCTTTTGACTGGCAATCTGCCAATTTGCCCGAGAGCGAAGTGACATCGAGTGAGCCTTTGCGGATAACCTCGCGGGCTTTGCGAGCGGCTTCACGCGCTTTCGCCGCGATAACAGCCTTTTCAATAACTTTTTTGGCTGTTTGGGGGTTTTCTTCAAAAAATTGGGCGAGTTTATCGCTGACAGCACCTTCTACAATGCCGCGCACTTCACTCGAAACAAGTTTGCTTTTGGTTTGCGAGTCAAACGACGGATCGGGGTGTTTAATGCTGAGAACGCAGGTTAACCCTTCACGCGCGTCTTCACCCGTGAGGTCTTGTTTGAGGTCTTTAAAGAGGTTTTGCGTTTTACCGTAGGTGTTAATGGTGCGCGTGAGTGCCGCACGCAGACCGGCAAGGTGAGTGCCGCCGTCTTTGTTATGAACGTTGTTGGTGTAGCAATAAATCGCCTCGCTGTAAGAAGCGTTCCATTGCATGGCAACTTCTACCGTGACGGGAGCCGAACCGGTGCGCGCCGCTCCACTCGAATCGGTGGATTCTCGTTGGGTGACGAACGAAATCACGTCATCGTGAATGGGTTCGCGCGTTTTATTGAGAAGGGCGACAAATTCTTTAATGCCACCCTTGTAGATGAAACTGTCACTTGCGCCGCCGGGACGCGCATCTTCAAGTTTGATCAGCAGGCCGGCGTTTAGGAATGACAGTTCGCGCAGGCGACCTGACAAAATATCGTAGCTGAAATCGGTAACGGTAAAGATGGAATGGTCGGGCCTGAAAGTGACTTTGGTGCCGGTTTTGTCGGTATCACCGATGGCTTTGAGCGGCGCTACGGGAACACCTTTTCGATACTCCTGAACCCAGACTTTGCCTTCACGCTTGATTTCAAGCTTGAGCCACTCGCTCACGGCGTTGACGGCACTGACACCGACACCGTGGAGCCCGGCGGAGACTTTGTAACTTGCGTTATCGAATTTGCCTCCGGCGTGGAGAACCGTCATGACAACTTCTGCCGCGCTCACACCGCGGGCGTGCATGCCCACAGGGATGCCGCGGCCGTTGTCTTCTACCGAACAGGAACCGTCAAAGTGGACGGTGACATGAATTTCTGTACAGACGCCGGCCAGGTGCTCGTCAACTGAATTATCAATCACCTCCCACACGAGGTGATGCAAACCCGACCCGTCGTGCACATCACCGATGTACATACCTGGGCGTTTGCGAACTGCGTCGAGCCCTTCAAGTGCGGTAATGCTGCTGGCGTCGTAATGATTGGCAGTCTCAGCCACGGGGACCGAGGCGAGTGTTTCTGTCATGGGGTTTTTTCACTCACGAAAAAGGGCTGAAACCCGGCACCGACCCGTCGGTTTTTGTACTGACTGGAACGGTGTTTTGGAGCTGTGGCTTGCGGCATTCATACCGTTTGGGGGACCACGACTTTTTTTGCCTTGCGGCCGCGGGGTAAAGGCCCTTTGGGTTGGCACCAAAAAGAGAGTGTTTTTATAGCGGAGTTGACCTTTTTTTGCAAGGTTTAGAAGCTGTAAAATCCGCTTTTTTTAATGGATGGGGGCTGCCTAAAAAGTTACTCAGAAGTGGGTGGAATTTGGCCGCCTGAAACGGGGAAGTGGCGCTCGTGGGAGGCCAGGCCTTCTGGCAGGGAAATGAGCGCTCGCCGTGTAGTGGTCACGAAGATCTGACCCTGTTGGGAGGCGAGGTAAGAAAAGAGCGCGTCGGTGCGTTCGGCGTCGAGTTCGCTGGAAACGTCGTCGAGCAGCAGAATGGGGGAAATCCCGCGGGCGTGTCCGATCACGGAAACTTCGGCCGCTTTGAGGGCAAGGGTGATGGCTCGATGCTGACCTTGGGAGGCAACAATGCGCGCCCGACGACCGTCGAGAGACAACACAAGATCGTCGCGGTGAGGTCCAAACGACGGACTGGGGCGACCCGCGTCCCGCCGACGGGAAGATCGGAGCGCCGCCGACGCTTCACTTTCATCGGTGGTTCCACCCGGTGCGTATTCAGCCACCAACGCGAGATCCGGGGCTGCAATTCGGCCGAATGCCAAAGCCAATTCAGGAAGCAAGGCGGATGTTGCCTGCGCCCGAATACGGGTTAACGCCGAACCGTGGACGGCGGCGAGGTGTTCAAACGCTTCGATCTCAGACTCGCTCTCGGATCCGCGGCGCAGCAATTCCTGACGC
The DNA here is from genome assembly GCA_016712345.1 of Polyangiaceae bacterium. Classification (GTDB taxonomy): domain Bacteria; phylum Myxococcota_A; class Polyangia; order Polyangiales; family Polyangiaceae; genus JADJRH01. The sequence continues at coordinate 1,959,713 of JADJRH010000001.1, read as the reverse complement.
GCTTTGACAGCCCGATCGTAGCGACTTCGATGGTCGGCTGATTCAGGTGTCATGAACAGCGACAATCTGTCGAGTAGAGTGCGCCGAAGGCCGGCCGGGCCGGTGGAAAGCGCCATCTCGTCGGGATGGAAGGTGATGACGGGAGATCGGGTGGCGAACGAGGCGAGTGTGGAAGGGCGAGCACCGTCGATTTTTACAACCACCCGCGCACCCGCCACGGCGGCGTGTTGTTCACGAACAAGCGGCGCAAGGCCCTGATCTTGGGGATCTTCAATAAACTCCGCTCGAACACTCGCGGCTTCTTGACCGTGGCGCACAAGTTCGGCCGAACGATGCGTTCGAAAACTTTTGGAAGTGGCCACAAAGTAAATAGCTTCTAAAAGGCTTGTTTTGCCCTGGCCATTTTGCCCGCTGATCACATTAAATCGCGGAGAAAATACGATTTCCACTTTCGCGAGATTGCGAAAATCGCGAACCGTTAATGAGGTGATAACGAGTTTAGGCGGTCGGGACGGCAGTGTTTCCAAACCTGCTGCGCGCCCCGCTGACATGTCCTCGCTGCGCTTCCCGTGCTCAAATGCCCCGCGTATGTTCCGCTCCGGGTCTCGCTCGGACGCGTGATCGGGGCTGCTCGCGACGGTTTCGAAACACTCCCTACCAGGCATTAAAAACTTCTAAATGCGCATGGGCATAACAACGGCAATGTAACTGCTCGTTGTTGACTCAATCCCCGGCATAATCACTGCGGGATCGAGTTCACCCGAAAGGCCCAATGCAACTTCTTCTTCATCAATGGCCGAAAGCACATCAAGGAAGTATTTGGCATTAAAGCCAATCATCATTTCAGGGCCGTTATAATCAACGGGAATTTCATCAAACGCATTGCCGCTCTCGGGGCTTTCACTCGTAATGCGGAGTGCACCCGGAACGAGCGAGAGTTTTACACCGCCCGTGCGATCGCTCGCAGCAAGTTGAATGGCTTTGAGCGCATCGGAAAATGGCAGTCGCGGAGCGCGCACCGTTCGAGCGGGCGATGCGGGAATGACTTGCTGATACGGAGGAAACTGCGCATCGACGAGCTTCACCGAAAACATCATCGATCCAACGGTGAAAAACGCGTTGGGCCCACTTTGTTGAATGGTGAGCGTGGAGATCTTGTCGCTCCGAGCTTGGTCAAGCAAACCGCGAAGAGCGCCCACCGCTTTGAGCGGGATGAGCATGGTCGCGGTGGCCGATGTACCGGGCACGCTCGCTTCCATTTTGGAGAGGCGATGACCGTCGGTCGTGACCATTCGAACGCGATCACCCGACCACTCAAAGAGAGCCGAATTGACGTGCGCGCGCGTTTCATCACCGGAGATTGAAAAATGTGTACGCGCAATGAGCAGCGAGAGAAGATCGACCGGAATTTCAAGCGCCGGTGAATCTGCATTGGGGCGCGGAAGAAGCGGAAAGTCGTTGCCGGGAAGGCCGTGCAACGTGAAGCGACGCGGCTGACCCACCGCTTTCACGATGGTTTGAGCGCCGTCGGTGGTGCTGATTTGAATGGGCCCCTCGGGCATGGATCGAACGCGGTCGAACATGTCTTTGGCCGGCACCGCAATGGAGCCACCCGTGACAATTTCGGCGTCGGCCGAGCCGCTCATCGCGAGGTAAAGGTCGGTTGCAGCAACTCGCAGCGAACGACCTTCAGCGGTGAGAAGCACGTTGGCCAAAGCCGGCAACGCGCTTTTCTTGTCGGCCACGCCGTGGCACCGGTCGAGAAGCTTGTTGAGGTCTTTCTTCGGGATGACGACGTCCATGCCCACGGCCGGGGCTCTTAGCAGGGTTTGAGACGTGACGGGCGGCTTTTGTCGAACACGTTTGGAGTACCGTATGGCCCCACGGCTCGCGCCGAGGAGCGCCGCGCCGCGCTCTCCCTCTTCTTCATAAGAAAGATCTAGATCTGTGAGGGTTGTAGAAGAGCCTGTGGAAAGACGGGAAAACCTAAAAACACTATTAATATTAATATATTAGGTGTGCTCATGCCTGTGGATTCACAGGGGGTTCGATCGGGGACGAACTGTGGATCTCGGCGGGTCGCTCCACGTTTCCAGACGTTACCCCCGGCGGCTTCCCGAAGTTATCCCCAGGCTTTCCTGAAGAGGAGGAAGGTGCCGAGAGCATTTTTGGGTGGCCGATCGCGAAAAGATGTCGGATGGTGGCATTTCTCGTGAACGACGGCCGCTGCCCGCACTGCGGAACCGCCCACGAGCCTGGCATTCGTGTGTGCCCGGTGAGTGGTTTGCCCATTTATTTGGGTGCCGCCGGAGCTGCGTCATCTGATCGAAAACGCGCTGGGATTCCGCGTGTTCCGGCCGTGCCGCCAAAACCGCCGCCACCGGTTCCGCGCTCCGAACTCGTGGGCGGTGTGATCGGCGACAAATACGCGGTCGTGGGGATTTTGGGCGAAGGGGGAATGGGGGTTGTTTACGAAGCCGAGCACATGGCGATGGGCCGCATTGTGGCCATCAAAGTGCTGCATCCCGAAAACGCTCAAAAACGCGAAGCGGTGACGCGCCTTCAGCACGAAGCAAAAGTCACCGGCAACCTCGGTCACCCGAACATCTGTGAAATCTACGATATGGGCCGTCTCGACGACGGCAGCCCGTACGTGGTGATGGAACGCCTGCGCGGTGAAACGCTCGCGCAGAAGATCAAAGACCTTGGAAAAGTGGAGCCGGCCGGCGTTGTGGAAATCGCCATGCAGGTTTTGTCGGCCCTTTCAGCCGCCCACGCGTCGGGCATTATTCATCGAGATCTAAAGCCTGAAAACGTGTTTTTGGCCGACAAACCCGGCGGGCTTGTGGTCACCAAGCTGCTCGATTTCGGCATCTCCAAAGCCATGATGGTCGGCGACGAAGAGGGCCTCGGCCTCACGCAAACCGGCATGGTGATGGGTACACCCTATTACATGGCGCCCGAGCAGGCCCGCGGCGATCGCGCGCTCGATCATCGCGTCGATATCTGGGCGGTGGGCGTGATGATGTACGAGGCGATGACGGGACGGCGGCCGTTTCTCGCCAAAAATTACAACGCGCTCCTCGTGAAGATTTTGACGGTGTGGCATCGATCGCTCGCGGAGGTGGACCCATCAATTCCGCCGGCGCTGGCGCTCGCGGTCGACAAAGCGCTCTCCAAAATGCCTGAAGATCGGTACCGATCCGCGGCCGATATGCAGGAGGCTCTCAAGCGCTTTTTGCCGCGCAAAGAGCTGAGCTATCCAACCGCGCTGGCGCTCGGCAGCGCGATTGCCGCGGCCCCTTCTCAAGCGCAACCCGCGTCGCGCGCAGCGCCGAATGTGTACTCACAGGGTGTACACCCGGGTGTCCAACATCCGGGACAGGCGTCGCAGGCGCCACATCCGGGGCACGCGCCACATTCGGGGCAGCCGGCGCATCCGGGGCAAGCTGCGCACTCCGCGCAGGCGGCTCACGCTGCGAGCGCTCAAGCATCGAGTCCCGGCGCCGCCCATTCTGCCCAGCCAAAGCCGTCATCGGCGCCCAAGCCGCAACCGCCCACGTTTGGGTTGCCGGAGTTGGACCTGCACGATGAAACGGCCGACGGCGTGCCGTGGACAGCGGTGAAACAATACATCCCGACCGCGCAGCGACAGGCTGTTTCGGCCGAGATCGAAGAGAAAAATCGCGCCCGCGAAAAAGCCCGATCCAAAGGCGCCGACGGCTCGCACTCACGAACGCTTGCCGGTCCCGGTGCGGCGCACCTTCCACCGGTGGCCGCACCTCCGCAGGCGGCCGATGCCCGTCAAGCAGGTGTACACCCTGTCCAACCAACGCCCGTGATGTCCTCGCCGATGGCCCAACCGGTTGCCCAGCCGGGTGTACACCCAAACCAACCCGGCGCTCACGGAGCCTACCCCGCGCAAAACGCCGGCGCCGCACAGGGTGTACACTCCCAAGTTCCAAGGCCTTCTGGGGGGCCGACCTCCGTGCGGTATCCCACCGCGCAGCCGCAGAACACGGCTGCACCAAATGTGGCCCCACAAGCTCCGGCGCGTCCGGCCACGGGAACACCCCCGGGCGCCGTTGCCGCGCCCGGGCCAAATGTGCCTGCGGTGCCCAGTCACGCTTCGGCGGCCAATGCGCCGGGCGCTTCGAATGCCGGTGCGGCGCCGTTGCCTCTTCCGTCGGGGTTGCCGGCGCCGCCGCGTGCTGCGCGGCGGACCGCGCAGCACGCGGCGGCCAAACTTCCGCCTGGAACGCAGATTCCGCAGGCGCCGTCCCCGCGGGCGGCGGCTTCGCCGCCCGCGGGGACGGCGCCCGCCAATCCCGGCGTGAGTACACAAGGTAAAGGATCACCTTTTCCTTCGGCGCCGGTGGGGCCCGCACCTGCGAGGCGGCCTGTGGGTACACAATCGGCCGCACCGGCGGTCGGGGCGGGGGCGCCGCGGGCCGCGGTGCCTACGGCACCGCGGCCCGCGGCCGCCGTTCGCAAGGTGGATCCCGAAGAGACAACCCCTGATTCGCCGGCGGCCGGGCGCGGAGCGTCCCGGCCGGCGGCGCGCATTTCGCAGCAGGGGCGCTCGTTAAAACCGCTGCCGCAGTTTTCGTACGAGCCGCAGAAAAAGTCGGATCCGCCGCCGCCCGAGGTGGAGGACGAAACGACGATCATGGAAGAAACGTCGGACGACGATGACAGCGAAACGTTGGTGCTCGTGCGCGACAAGTTGAGCTTGCCCAAAAAACCCACGTGACGCTTGTGTACACATTATAGGCTCGAAGCGCGCTCCCGCGAAAAAAGGCCGCCTGGGTAACCGACGGTCTTTCGGCCAAACGCTGATGCGAAGCCCGGCTACAGGCTCAGCAAAACGAGTAAGACACCAAGGCGGGTGCCGAGCGAGAAAGCGAAAAGCGTGGCGATCCAGGCTCGGCATGGTGTGGTTCAAGTCCAATGCGACCCACCACGAAAACGAGACAACAGCCGGCGAGACCGGTGGAATAACGTTGTGTACATCTTCAGCCGCCAAACCTAGTTACCTCCCGGTCGAACGGGGCGGCGCAGCCGCCCCAGGAGCAACTCCTAGGTAACTTCCCTTTAGCGGAACGTTCTGCAAGGCACGGATCCAGTCTTGTCGAGACGTTTGGGACACCCTTGCCCGTCGCCAAGCGGAAAAGCGAACAGCGTGGCGCGTCGGGTTCTCCAGATGGAGTTCTGTGGCGAGCGCAGCCACGACGAAAACGAGAGACCGGCGAGACCGGTGGATGGCGACCTGATGGACATCTCAAGTCGCCGGACCTCCCAGAACGGGCTCTTTTCTGCTGCATCGACAACTCAACCGCAACGAGTTACTCGCCGTTCGAATGAGGCGCATGCGCCGCTGGGGAACTCCGTGTTGAATACGACGTGTCAGGAATCGAGACGTCTCAAGTCGTTGCGGGGCGTTGCGGGGGCGTTTCGTTGTTGCAAGCGCTGACTTTGGTGTCCCTTGACGGTGAGAGCGGGCAGGCGAGACGGATAGGACCCAGAAACACAAAGGCAGTGCGGCGGGGCGGAAAAAGGCGCTTGGCGCGCGGGGCCGGACGGGCCAATTGAGGCGTGGTGCTGCCGAAAATTGCGTATTTGAGTTGGGCGATTGAAACGTTTCCGCACGCAAAGTGGGACTTGGCGACGAGCGGTTTGCCGTCGATTTCTGCGGCGGAATTGGGGCAGCCGAGCGACTTGAGTGACCCCAAAGCGCTGCAAACGTTTGCTCGAAAAGTGGCGGAACGGTACGGCGTTGCGGAGAAAAACGTGATGCCGGCGCTGGGTACATCGGGCGCTGTGTGGATTGCGGCGGCAGCGGTGCTCGGCGGTTTAAACGGGGCGGATGTGCTTGTTGAGGAGCCCACCTATGAGCCGCTTTTGAGGGCTTTTGAAGGGTTTGGCGCAAAGGTGAGGCGGGTTCGACGGCGGGCCGAAGATGGGTGGCGGCTCGATCCGAAACGCGTTGAAGAAGCGCTGCGTGAAGACACGAAGCTTGTGGTGATGGCGAGTCCGCACAATCCAACGGGCGTTCCGGCGAGTGACGAAGACATCGCGGCGATTGCGAAAGTGTGTACACAACGCGGTGTGTACCTTTTGGTGGACGAGGTGTACCGTGAACTTGTGGCGCCCAAAACGTCGGCGTTTGGGCTGGGATCAAACGTGATCGCCGTTTCAAGCCTGACAAAGTGTTTTGGGCTTGGTTGGGCGCGCGCGGGTTGGGTGATGTTGCCGGATGAATTGCGCGCCGGAGCGCGTTCGGCGGAGATGCTTGCGGCGGGCGTGTTGCCCACAACGTGCGGAGCGATCGGCGCGTTTGCGATGGATAAGATCGAAGCTCTGGCTGCGCGCGCGGATGTGATATCGGCTGGAAAACGAGCTGTTGTGAACGCGTTTATGGCGAAACACCCGGAGCTATTGTGGACGCCGCCGCCGGAAAAAGCGCTCTTCGGGTTTGTGTACACAACAAACGTGAATGTGACGGCGGGGCTGGCGCGTGCCGCGACTGAACACGGAGTTGTCGCGGTGAATGGGGCTTTTTTTGATGAGCCTTCGGGCTTTCGAATCTCGTGGGCGTCGCTCCAGCCCGATCGATTGGAAGCGGCGCTCGCAACGCTCGCCGGGTGTTTGGGGCTTGCAGAATGAGCGAAGAACCGGCCCAGATCACGCAGATTGTGGTGACTAAGCTCGTGAAGACGTACGGCGCCACGGTGGCGCTTCGCGGGCTCGATGCAACGTTTGAGTCGGACCGGTTAACGGTGATTGAAGGGCACAACGGCTCGGGAAAAAGCACGTTGCTCGGGATCTTGGGCACGCTGATTCGGCCCACGTCGGGCAGTGTTGTGTACGCACCGGTGGGCGAAGATCGCGGCAAAGTGCGGCGTCACATCGGGTGGTTGTCGCACGAAACGCTCTCGTATCCCGACCTGTCGGGGCGGCAGAACATTGAACTTTACGCGCGGCTTTGCGGATTTGACGTGGCGCCGATGTGGGGAGAGATCGCGGAGCGATTTGAGTTGGGAGCGTTTGCGGAGCGCCCGATTCGAACGTGTTCGCGCGGGCAAAAACAGCGCATTGCTCTGGCGCGCGCGCTGGTGCACGACCCGAACGTGGTGCTGCTTGATGAGCCGACAACGGGGCTTGATAAAGCGGGCGTTGCGCGGCTTCTTTCGATTGTGGATCGCGAGGTGGCTGCAAAAAAAATGGTGCTTGTGGTGTCCCACGAGCCGGAGCTGTTTCGGGAGCGGGGAGCTGCGCGGCTCGTGCTTGAACGCGGGCGGGTGAAAGATCCGACGTAGGCGTTGGACGGTCTGGATTGGACCATCCAAATGTACACACGTGCGGGGCCCTTCACAGAGGGGCAAAAGCGGTTGTGCGAGCGAATGCACACGCGGGCTGCAAAGGTACATTCGCGCCTTGGATCGCCGGGAGATCGCGTTTGAAAAGGTGGTGATCGACGCGCCGAACGACGGCATCGCTTTTGCTCTATCGGCGCTGTGAGGTGAGGCCATGAAACTCATTCGCGGCGTCCGATATCGGGGCGCACGCTGGGCGGCGGTGTTTGCGTTGTGTGCGGCCACCGGTGCCGTGCCGGCGCTTGCGATTGCGCAGCCAAAACCCGCGGCGTCGGCGGCAAAAGCAGCCACGTCGAACGAGGTGGAGGGGACCGTTTTAACGCTCGATAAAGACGAGCTGGTGTTGGACGTGGGCGCGTCTGCGGGCGTGACCGAAAACCAGGTGGTGGACCTGTGGCGCCCGCTGAAACTGAAACACCCGGTGACGGGGAAGGTGATCACGGATCGCTTTAAGATCGGGCAGGTTCAGATCGGTCAGGTGCGGCCGAACATGTCGCTCGCCAAGGCGATGGGTACACTTGCGCGCGATGCGGCACCGGGGGATTTGATCTTCATTCGGCGCGCGGCGGTGTCATCGGCGGTGGTGAGTACACCTGTGTCAACGCCTTCGCCGACGGACACACAGGCAACGCGCGAGCCTGTTTCAACGGGCGAAAAAATGCCGGCGGATGCAACGCCCTACGACGAGCCGCAGTCGCCTTCGGACGTGGACGCAAAACACGTGACCGAGATGTTTGATGCGATGAAAGGCCAATCGGTGGCCATGCGCATTGCTCGTTACGAGCAGTTTTTGAGGCAACACCCGGACACGCGATTCGCACAGGTGCTCTACGAAGAAGCGCTGGCGCTTCGCCAATTGATGACTCGACCGGCGGTGAGTACACAAAGCGCGAGCCCGATGGGGCCGGTGTTGGTGCATGGGCCGGGGCCGATCAACGCGGCGCAGGGCCAGCCTGTTCGCGTGGAGATCGAGGTGAGCGGCGCCGTACGGGGCACGGTGTTTCACCTGCGAAAAAAGGGCGACACGCTTTATGTGCCGACGCCGATGAAGTGGGTGGGGCGCGGCTATTTCGCTGTGGAAATTCCGGCCGCGCAGGTGACCGACAGAACGCTCGAATATTTTATTGAAGCGGTGGGCCCCGAGGAGTCGGTGACGATCGTTGGGTCGTCAAGAACGCCGGAGGAAATTCAAGTGGTGCCAACGCCGCCGGTGCGCGTTCCACCGTCGGGCCGGTCGTCGTTCAGCGTGCTTGCCGATGTGGCCGACTACAACCGGCTGCGTGGAAACGATTACGCGTACCAAGTGGAAGGCGTATTCGGCATTCGGTTTAAAGACCTTGGCATTCGCGCTGTACGCATGGGATTTGGGGTATATCGCGGCGTTTCAGGCACGATCGCTGAACTCGATGAGCAGGGATTGAGCGGTCGTGAAGTGGGGCTCACGTACGGCTCGCTCGAAGGCGAGTTTGGTGTACACAAGTATTTTTCGCTGATCACGCGCCTTTCGGTGGGTTTGCTCGACAACGGTGTGAGCGGCGGCGGTCAGCTCCTTGCGCGCATTGGAAATGATCAGGGAACCAACCTGAAACTGGGCGGTGAAGTGCTCGGCGGCATTGGTCTTCGAAGCATTATTGAGCTGGAGCTGAACACGTTTCCGAGGTTTCCGATTTTGCTGCGAACCGAGGTGACCAACCAGCCCGCGGGGTTTGGAGGAAGCAATCCAAGCCCGCTGCCCGACACGGCGGTTGGCACCAGCGATGTGGCCGGGCGCGGGATTGTTCAATTGGGTTTCCGTCCCGTGCCCGAGCTGCTTTTGGCGCTTCGAGGTTCGTTTCAAGGTCGAAATATCAACCACGCCGGTCCCGGTATCGGCGGCTCCGTGGGGTACACATGGTAACGCAAAAGTGTACACATGCTGCGGCAGCCTTTGCCGCGGTGTTTTTGTGGCAACTGTCGGCGAGCGCCGATCCGGTGGGTGAAACCACGGGTGAGGCGACGGCGGAAAAAAAGGAAGCGGCTGCAGAGGAGAAAACCGAAAAGCCCGCACCGAAAAGTGAGGTGATCCCGTCGATTCATCACACGCCTCTCACGTCGGCGAAAGCGAGTGAACCGCTGCGGATCGATGTGACGATTGAATTTCCGCACCTCGTGAAAAACGCGCACGTTGTGTACCGCACGGGAGACAAATGGCAGAGCGTGCGGCTCTTGCGAACCGAGAGCGGCTATTCAGCGGTGATTCCGGCCGAACACGTTCAACCTCCGCGGCTTGGGTACACAATCGAGGTGGAGCGAATCGACGGCTCGCGCGAAGCGATTTTTGCCACGCGTGAATTGTTGCAGCCGGTGATTGTGCACGACGATGACACCGATGCGCGCGAGGCTTGGCTTCTCGATCGGCTTGCCGGTCGGAGGAGCGTTGTGAGCGCCACGGGCGAGCTTGTTCGGTTTGGAAAAACGGTGGGCAAATCGGCTTTGCCTTGCGCTCCCAATCAGGAGGATTGTCCGCTCGGTCAATCGCGCGTTCCTGAAGTGGACGATCAGTATTGGCGCGTGGAGGCGAGCTACACGTATCGGCCTCTTCGAACTGTGTCGGAGTTTGGTTTCAAGGCCGGCGTAGTGCGCGGTCGCTCCGTTGTGGATGTAAACCAATACGACGACGACAAGTTTGATGTTGGGTTGAACTACGCGGGCGCAAACGTGCGTTTTCGACTGGCGGACATTTTTCACACCGAGTTTGAACTGATGGGAAGCGTGACGGAGGTTGGCTTTTCAACCGGTGCGGGCGCGGCTGTGATCTTGGGCGATCCGTATGCGTTTCGGCTCACGTTTGGTTGGCAAACGATCGGGTTTACCGAGGGCACCTATTTTGGAACGCGCTTCTACACCCGAATGGACTTGCCGGTGAACTCGCGCATCACGTTGGCTCCGAGCGTTGAAGTGACCGACATGCCCCACGCGGATCGGTTTGGCGTTCGCCTCTTGGCCGACGGCGGCTTTGTGCTTGGAAAAGGCTTTACACTGTGGGTGCGCGGCGGCTATCAGGCGCGCGTTTCGCAAAGCGGCGGGCCTGCGGTCGGCGGCACCTTGCAGTTTGGGTTTTAATTGCCGTCTGTGTACTCTCGCGCGCCGTGAGAGTTTTGTACTGCGGTTCGGGCTGGCCCCAAATTGTTGATTTTGTAAGGGTACGCTTGCCATCCGAAGCCGAACTTTTGGTTTGGGATCGAAGTGTACCTTTGGTCGAGGCGGTGCAAGGTGTACACGTGGTGTTGCCTTCCAACGCGGGTTTGGATCGAGCTTCAATGGAATGCGCGCGGGAGTTGAAGCTCGTTCAACAGCCCGCTGTTGGGACAGATGGGATTGATCTCGGGGCGGCGCGCGAGCGCGGCATTCCCGTGTGCAATGCGCCGGGAACCAACCCAAAGAGTGTGGCGGAAACAGCGCTGCTTTTGATATTGGCGCTCGCGCGCCGCCTCAGGGAGGCCGAGAAAAAATTCACCGAAGCGCGCATCGGCGAGCCGCTCGGGGTGGAGCTGTGTGACAAAACGCTGCTCATTGTGGGGATGGGCCAATCGGGTTCACGCCTCGGGCGCGCGTGTGAATCGCTGGGAATGCGGGTGCTCGGGGCGCGTTCGTCGACACCGCGCGCCGAACTGTTGGAAATGTGTACACAAGCTGACTTTGTGAGCGTGCATTGTCCGCTGAACGATGCGACGCGCGGGCTCATCGGCGCCGAAGTGATCGCCGCGATGAAGCCGGGAGCGATGCTTGTGAACTGCTCGCGCGGTGCGCTTTTGGAGCGATCGGCAGTGAGCGACGCACTTGCAACAAACAAACTCGGCGGCTTGGGGCTCGATGTGTATTGGCGCGAACCGTGGGATCCGGCGGACCCGCTATTTGCAAGGGAAAACGTGATCACGTTGCCACATATCGCGGGCTCCACTGTGGAGGCATTTGCGCGAATTGCCGACATTGTTGCGGAGAACACGCGCCGCGTATTTGCGGGTGAGCCGCTGCTTCATCGCATCGCGTAGCGCCGGTGCGCGGCCAATCAAACGCGCTGGCATCGCGACTTTTTTTCATCCGATGATCGGTTGACCGTGCGGCATCGGGCGCTATCATCGGCTCTGTTCCCTCTGCTGTTTTCGGTGAGGCGATCGACAGTTGGATCCCTGGTAAGTCTGAACCCGGGGACCAAATCGTCGGTTGCGGTGTGCATGCCCAGGATATGTTCACTGGGAAGCCTAAAGCGGCCCATCCGGTCCCCACCTAGCGAAAGCTAGGGGTTCAATCCGATCGGCCCACGTTGACGGCGGTACGGAACGCTTTTCACGGGCTTCGTTGGTGTGTACTCACCGCGGGGCCCGTTTCTTTTTGGGCCGCCCGCGGCGGCGCGGAGCGAGCGAAGCGAGTGAGCACCGACGCTTGGGAGGCCAGGCGGCGCGTGTGTACACAATTTTCAGGGCTTGCGTGAATTGAGGCGTTGCGTGATGGCCGTGGGTACACAATGGGATGCGCCGCCGGTGGAGGGCATTTGACGCGCTCTGCAAACCTTTGGATGCTTGTCTCGCACCCGGCTCATGGAGTTTAGAAACCTCACCCCATTCAGCGCTTCGTGCTTTGGCGCCCTCGATCCGGCGGGTCGTGAACACCGCGTGGTGGTGATGCGTGTTGTGTACGCACTTGAGTCGCAGCCGCAACAATCGGGAGTTCTGCGCGCGCGCGTTCTTGACGAAGACGCCCCGGACTTGGAGTTCTCGGATCGGTACGTCGGTTCGGAAGGCTCCACGAGCCTCGTGAGCGAGAGCGATCTGGTGCCGTACAAGCCCCGCTGCGATGTTTTGGTCGGTGGGAGTGCCCACGCACCGGAAGGGCGAGCCGCAACACGTTGGACGGTTCGATTGCGTGTCACCGCCGCGGCCGAACCGCGAAACGCCGGGCGATTGAGTACACATCACAACGGGGATGATCGGCGTGTACTCTGCGACAAGACGCTTGTTGTGCATGGGCCGCGCGTGTTTCTGCGCACGTGGGGCGGTGGGTACACACTTCAACCGGCGCTCGCGACGACCGCGGTTCCACTTTTGTACGAGCGGGCTTTTGGAGGGTCGAGCTTTGTCGCAACGTCGGGTGGCGACGGCGCGCCTCTTTTAAACGAGGTTTGTTTTCAGAATCCGGTGGGCTGCGGCTGGCGAGACGCGCGCGAGACGCCGCTGCTCGAGAGCAATGGTCAGCCGGTGCCCGACACGATGGCCGCGCCTCAGATCGAATATCCCGACAACTCGGTTGAAGGTCTTCACCTTGCGCGCCAACGAATGGGCCCTTTGACGCCGCGTGAAATGGCCGCGATTGCCGCTGCGGAGCCTTATCGAACAGCGGGTTTTGGTCCGCTTGGGAAGGCGTGGTCACCGCGGCTTCAGCTTGCGGGCACGTACGATAACGCGTGGTTGGAAGAGCGCTGGCCGCTGCTGCCCGGCGATTTTAACGTTGGCTTTTGGAATGGAGCGCCGGCGGATCAACAGTGCGACTACCCGCCCCCCGATGCGCGGATCGAGATGCTGAATCTGCTGGACTCCGCTGTGACGAAGGGTGGCGTGGGCGTTGTGGAGCTTCCAGGTCACCGCGCATTCGTGCTGATGCGTATGAAGAGCGGCGTGATGCTTCCGCTCCCGATGGTGACGGACACGGTGCACATCGATACGGATCGGTGTCGCGTTGCGCTGGTTCACCGCGTATCGGTTCCGGCTCGCGCGCCGGTTCGCGTGCTTGAAGCGCGCTTCGAGACGCACCCATCCAAACCGCTTGTGTCGCTTGCCCGCGACGTTGGACAAGGGCCTGTAAGGGGAGCGCCCGCATCGCAAGGGAGTTAACGGCATGCCGAAGCAAGTCACCGCGCGCAAAGAATCGGGGTGGAAAGTTGTCTGTCTTGCGCCCGACGTCTGCAAAACACCGATGGGCAGCTCCACTCCGCCGGTGCCGTATCAGGTGGTTGCGAAGCTGGAGGACACCGCCGAGGTTGCGAAGAGTGTACGCGCGAACGGCTACCCCGTCGTTGTGTACGCACGAAGTTATGTGCCGCAAACCACCGGGGACGCGGCCGGTTCTGCGCTGGGCATTCAGAGCGGCACGGTGGAGGGCAAATGTCATCCCGACGAGCACTCGAAGAATGTGTACGCAGAGGGCAAGCTTCTTGTGCGCCACGATGACCTGTTCTGGATGAACGGGAAGTAGGGCAATTCGTGGCGGAACCCCTCACTTTAACGATCGTAGCCCCGTTCCAACGCTCGTTGGCGAACGGCGGAACGATCACGTTCAACCATTCCAGAGTCTCCGAAGGGGTCTGGATGCGCCATTGGGATCCTCAGGGTAACCCACTGGAATTAAATGAATTAACGTACGAAGAATACGAGGAGTTTCGGCAGGCGCACCCGGAGCTGAACATGCCTGAGCTGAAGCCTCCTGAGGGCGAAGGCGAAGGCAATGGTAACGGCAACACGGTCGGCCGCGTTGTGGGAGAGACGCCCGCCGCGGAAGTCAGCGCGGAAGAGGCCAATCCGCCCGTTGCTGCGGAAACACCCGGAGAGGCATCGCTCGGCACGAAAGTGCTGGATGGGGTTCAAATCGGACTCGACGTTGTGGGCCTCATCCCCGGTGCCGGAGAGATTGCGGATCTCACGAATGCGGGGATCAGCGCGCTGCGCGGAGACTACGTGGGAGCGGGGCTGTCGCTGGCGTCGGCGATCCCGTTTGCGGGTTGGTTTGGCACCGGCGCGAAGTTCGCGCGGCGCGGGATCGGCCTTGCCGACGAGGCTGCTGCTGTGGCGAAACGAGCCGAGGAAGCTGCTGCTGCGGCGAAACGAGCCGAGGAAGCTGCCGCTGCGGCGAAACGAGCCGAGGAAGCTGCTGCCGCGGCGAAACGAACCGAGGAAGCATCGGCCGCCGCGAAGCAGAGTGATGCAGGAGCCAAACAGGCGGATGAAGCGGGCGCGAACAACGCGCAGGTGAAGAGGGCCAAAAAGCTCAAGTGCGGCGACAACGGTTCTTATGACGATCTGAAAAAATCGTCGGGTGACAACCAGTTTGACCGCGATCACGTCCCGTCGAAGGCCTCGTTGATCGAGCGGGCGAAACAGCTGGCCGCCCAAAAAGGTATCCCGTTCACCAAAGAGATGGCCGCGGATATCACCAACCTCGCCGATGCGATCGCCATTCCAAAGTCCGCTCATCAAAAGGTGAGTGATACCTACGGCCAGCGCGGAAAACCCTTGATCGCTCCCGACGCCGCAGACCTTCGGAAGGCGGCTGTGCGCGATCTGAATAAGATGCTCGGCGAGCTGAGAAATACGGATCCTCGGTGCTTCGAAAAGTACAAGAAGTTCGCTAAGAAACTCACCAAAGCTTTCATCGACAACAAGGACCACTACGATGAGTTTCTGCGCGAAGTGATCGGGGGCTGACAGGTTAAACCCATGTTGAAACAAGCCATCGCGCATCTCGGCGAGAGCACCACCAACCCCCGGCTGGAGGCGTTTCTGCTCGCGATTCCCTGCCGCTGCCCGCTGGAGCCGGACGACGCGCTTTCGTTTGCGCAGGAGCGAGTGGATGCGCTGGGGATCGAGTTTCTTTTCGACAGACGGTCCGCTTACTTCGGTGAAGACAGCTTGGATTTGTTTCTGAGCGGCGTTGTTGTTTACGGGCCCGCCTATGCATCCAGCCCTGAATTGCGGCCCTATGCAGGCGATTTGGTGCGAAGCCTCACATTTTCAATGGGGCCCGCGGACGTGCGCAAGATCCTGGGCAAGCCGAGCAAAACAGCCAATCGCGGTCGCAAGGTGGTTCGAGATCACTGGTTCTACGACGCGGGCGTTTGGAACGCGCACAAGACTGATCTCGTGATCCACTACTCGGAAGACGGAAAGTCGATCCGCCAGCTGGCGGTGATGATCCCGCATCCTTCACGCGAGGCATAAGCGCATGGATCCCAGCTTGCTAACGATCCAAAAGCTTTTGCCGATGCTTGGCCGCGAGCTTGATGAATTGAAGGCGGATCCCGCGATTTCGCAGATCTTCAGACATTACCGCGAACCGGAAATCGATCGCGCGGCGGAGCAGTGGACCGCGTGGGTCACGATGAAACGGTTTGGCTTGGAGCTGGGCTTCATCGACAAGCGATATCGCGAGGCGGCGCCTCAAGGGACGTGGGGTCTAAAGCCGCTCGTGCTTCATCAGGTGTACTTTTACCCGGAAGATCGAGCGACAGGCGGCCGGACCTTTCAGGGCGCGCTGCCGATGGGCATCACCTTCAATGACAATCGCGCGGATGTGCGTCGGAAGATGGCCGCTTGGGAGCACCGGCGCCGCAGCTACGTCTCCGATTGTTGGGTGCTCGATGAGTACACATTGGTGGTTGCGTACACAGAGGGTGACGCCGCCGTCGCATGCGTGTTCTGTTCCATTGAGGATGCGCCGTGGCCTACTCGCCCGACGGACGTGGCCCTGCCACCTTTTCGCGAGATCCTCGGCTGTCTCGGGGCGGCGAGCACCTCAGAAAAACTTCGCGAAGTGTGGTCATTCGCCGACGTTCCGAGGCTTCTCCACGCAGTGACTTCGCGAAGCGACACAGTGGATCTTCGGCATCGCCACGGAGTTGAACTGCGATTTGCTCCCGCTTCGGAGATCGACACAGCGGCGAAAAGCAACGAAATGCGCCTGCTCTCCGTCCACCTGTTTCGCGAGCGCATGCACAATGCCGTGGCGTGGGTGGGAGAGCTGCCGTTTGAACTTGCGTGGGATGACAGCCCTGAGGCGTTGTTTCGCAAAGTCGGAGTGCCGCCCCTCGATCGCAGCGACGGTGCGTACGCGGGAACTGCAGCCTGGGAGTTGCCTGAGTTTGGTCTGCTCGTGACCTACTCAACAACGCATAACGTGCTGACGCGGATCATCGTGCAAATCCCAGGGCGTTTGCCGGCGGCGCTCGAACCCTGACGCGGACTCTCCAAGAAATTTGCGACGCGCGGCGCTCTCTGGGAAAAGCGGTGGATGCGCGTTCATTTCGTGGCGATCGCCGGCACTGGAATGGGGGCCCTCGCAGGGCTTTTTAAGGCTGCCGGGCACGAGGTTTCGGGCTCCGATACCGCGTTTTATCCGCCGATGGGGCCGGCGCTCAATGCGTGGGGTGTGCGCTGTTTAGAGGGGTTTACGCCCGAGCATCTCGATCCCGAGCCGGACTTGGTGGTGATCGGCAATGTGTGTCGGCCCACAAATCCCGAGGCGAAGGCGGCGCGTGATCGCGGAATGCGGGTCACAACCATGGCGCACGCGCTTGCGGATCACATGCTGCCGAGCACATCGCCGCTGGTGGTTGCGGGTACACATGGCAAAACCACAACGAGCGCGCTCGCGGCGTATTTGCTTCATGCTGTGGGGCGCGATCCGGGCTTTTAATCGGTGGTTTGCCCAAAACTTCCCCGAGAGTTTTCGGCTTGCAGGGCGTGAAAAACGGCTCGGCCTTGTGAATCAAGAGGGCACGTCGCAGCGCCGGACGCCATTTGTGATTGAAGGGGATGAATACGACACCGCGTTTTTTGAGAAGACGCCCAAGTTTTGGCACTACAAACCCGAGGTCGCGATCGTGACGTCGATTGAACACGATCACATCGATATCTACCCGGACGAAGAGTCGTATTTGGCGGCGTTTCGAGGCTTTGTGGAGCGGATTCCGGCGTCGGGGTTGATTGTGGCAAACGCGGCCGACAGGCGCGTTGTGGAGGTGGTGAAACACGCGCGCGCCGAAGTGGCTTGGTTTGCCCTTCAAGGTGAAGAAACGCACGGGATGCCGCCTCATTGGCTTGCAGCGCCCGCGCAGGAAGATGAATCGGGGCAGTCGTTTGATGTGTACGCAGGCGGTGTGTACGCAGGGCGCGCGGCGTTGGCCGTTCCGGGTCATCACAACGTGAAAAACGCGATCGCGGCGATCGGTGCCATCGCGCAGGGTTTTGGGGTGAAACTCAGCCAGGTGATCGAGGCGTTGCCGCGTTTTTCAGGCGTTCGGCGCAGGCAGGATCTGCTTTTCGAAGTGGACGGCGTGCGGGTGTACGACGACTTTGCGCATCATCCAACCGCGGTTCTCGAAACAATCGCGGCCATTCGGCGCAAACATTCCAAAGGTACACTTTGGGCTATTTTTGAACCGCGCAGCGCCACGGCGTGCCGGGCGCTTCACCAAAAAGAATACGAGGGCGCATTTGCGGGCGCGGATCGGGTGATTTTGGCGCCGGTGGGCCGGCCCGAAATTGCGGACTCGGAAAAGCTCGATACATCAAAGATCGCCGCGGCGATCGAGGCGCAGGGCAGCCGAGCGCTCGCGGCGCGGTCGATCGATGAAATTGTGTACACCGTCGAAACCGAGGCGAAACCGGGCGACACGGTGCTTGTGCTTTCCAACGGCGCGTTCGGCGGGATCTACCAAAAGCTCAACAAGGCCTTGTCCGAGCGAACCACTTTGCCCCATACACGAGCGTTATGACCGTTGTGCTGAGTGAAGTTCGCGAACTCTCCCTTGTCTCAAAAACCGTTGCTCAAGAGGCGGCGGGTGTACTCATGCAAGGGTACCGTTCTCGGCCGCGCGCCGATGAAAAGAGCCGCGCGGATCTTGTGACCGAGTTTGATCGGCGGTCCGAAGAACTCGTGAAAACAAGGCTCGCCGCGCTCACACCTGAAATCCCGGTGGTGGGTGAAGAAACCGGCGGCACAGCACGCCCGCAGGGGTTGGTTTGGTATGTCGACCCGCTCGACGGCACCACCAACTTTGTGCACGGCCACCCGTTTTTCGCTGTCGCGGTGGGCCTGATGTACAACGACGAACCGATTGCCGGGACGGTGATCGCTCCGGTCATGTCCTTCGTTTGGCGCTCTTTTCGAACGCCGAGTGGTTCGGGTGAAGCGCTTCGCAACGAAATGCCGTGCGCCGTGAGCCAGGTGGACAACTTTCAGCAGGCCATGCTCGGTACGGGATTTCCCGGTAATCGCGAGGTTTCGCCCGACAACAACTTCGCTTCGTTTTTTGAGGTGAAGCGCACAGCCCAAGCCGTGCGTCGCTGCGGTGCCGCAGCCATTGACCTGTGTTTCGTGGGCGACGGCACGTACGACGGGTTTTGGGAGCGACGCCTTCACACATGGGACGTGTGCGCGGCATCGGCGCTGGTGCTCGCCGCCGGAGGCAAAGTCACGGCGATCGACGGTGGGCCCATTCGCTACCACGCGGGGTACATCTGCGCATCGAACGGGAAAATCCACGACGCGCTTGTTCAAACGATCCTGCGCGGCGAAAAAAAGCTCCTGCCGTAGTCGCGAGGCGTCTTTGCCTTTCTTCACGCGCCGTCACGTTGCGTGAGCCAAATTCGGTCGCTACGGTTACCCCCCGATGGCTCGCGTTCCCGCACTCAACTTTCAGGGATTCATCGAACAACGAAACGAACGCCGCGCCGGTGGCAAAGAAGGAGCCGGCGCATCGTACGCGTACGTTTCGGACAAGCGCACGCGCGCGGCCTTTGAAAAGGCAAAAGCGCTTGAACTCGTGGTGTCCGCCGCGGTTCGAATGTTTCAAACGGTGGGCAAAAATGAGCTTTTGGGCCACGCCGTGAAGGTGAGCAAAAAGCAGTTTCCCAAGCTCGACTCCATGGTCGCAAGTTGCGCCGAAACGCTTGGGATCGCGAAGCCCACGCTCTACATCGTGAACAGTCCGGTCATCAACGCGGCCACGTACGGCACCAACGAAGACTCGTTCATCATGGTGCATTCGGCGCTTATCGATCACATGACAGATGACGAACTCATCAGCGTGATCGGGCACGAATGTGGCCACATTCATAACAATCACGTTGTGTACCTTACGGCGCTTCATCACCTCACCAACATTGCCGCCCGCTACGCCAAGTGGATTGTTCAACCGGCCATGCTCGCGCTTGTCGGGTGGTCGCGCCGCGCTGAAATCACCTGCGATCGCGCGGGAATGTTGTGCGCCGGCAATGTTGAAAATCCAACGCGCGCCCTCGCCAAGTTGGCGCTCGGATCCAAACGCCTCTACGACGAACTCAACATCGAAGCGTTTCTCGATCAAAACCGCGAAGGGGGCGACGGAATCGGCCGATTTGCCGAGTTGACAGCCACCCATCCGTGGCTCCCCAAACGTGTGCTCGCCCTGCGCGCTTTTGCCGACAGCGCCTTGTACCGCAGACACGTGGGCCTTTCAGACTCGGGCGACTCTATGGAAGCCGTCGATCAAAAAGTTCACGAGATCATCAAAGTCTGGGGTTGAGGACATTTTAACGGCCCGATGAATGGGCCCGGTTTCCAGAACGCCGTCTCAAGATAGGATTCAAAAGCGATGCTCGAAACATTCCACACCCGCAGAGACGAAGTGATCGCCGCGCTCAGCGATTTGCAACAAAGCGCAGAATCAATTGGCGCCAAATCGCTTGCTCACCGGATTGATGCCGATCTGGTGCAGAAGCTCTCGGCCGATCGGTTTCACCTCGTGGTCGTGGGCGAGTTCAATCACGGAAAAACAACGTTCGTAAACTCGCTGCTCGGCAACGGGATCTTGCCCGTTGGGGTCACGCCTACAACGGCGGTGATCCATCACTTGGAGCATTCTGAAACGCCGCGCGCGCACGTTGTTTTTGAATCTGGAAAACGCCACGACGTGCCGTTTGACCGCATCAAACAATTTGCTGTCGGCGGTGATCGAGCGTCGCTTCTCGGCGGCGAACATTCGGCCGACGGCGCGGGCGACGACGTGAAATATCTCGAAGTCGGCTTTCCCGCCGAACTGCTTCGCGAGCGCATTGTGCTTGTCGACACACCAGGCGTAAACGACCTGTCGCTTCAGCGCGCCGATATCACGTACAGCTACATTCCCAAGTCGGACGCGGTGCTCTTTTTGCTCGATGCGGGGCAGCCGCTCAAAGAAAGCGAACGCGTTTTTCTCACCGACAAACTCCTCGGTCAATCGCGCGACAAAATCATTTTCGTCGTCACCAAATGCGACATTTGGAGCGACGAAGAGCGCGCAGAAGCGCTTGCGTACATCCGCAACGAGCTTTCAAAACTCGTTAAAAATCCCATGGTGTTTCCGGTGTCGGCCGAGCGCGCGCTCGAAGGCAATCGCGAAGCGAGCGGCATGCCCGAGTTGCTCGATCATCTCACGCGCTTTTTGGCGGAGGAACGCGGCCGTATTCTTCTCGACAACGCCCTCGGTGAAGGTGTTGACGCGGCCGATTTGTTGCGCCGCGGGATTGATGCGCGACGGCGCGCGCTCGCCATGTCGAGTGAAGAACTCACGCGGCGGATCGAGGCGCTTGAAAAAGATCTCGCGGGTCAACACCGCACAATCGAAGAGCGGCGTTCCGCCATTCGAGAAGAGATCGCAGCCATTAAAGCGTGGGTGAAACGCGACCTCGATCATTTCGTCGACGACGTGACAGGCAAACTCCCCAAGGTGATCGAAGAGTCTTCCACGCGCGATCTCAAGCTTCATTTGGGGGCGTTTTTGCAAAAAACGTTTGCCGAATGGGCGCAGGAAGAAACGCGTGAGATCGCTGCGGCTCTTGAACAATTGGCCGAAAAAACAATCGCGCTTGTGCGCGACGACGCTCACGACGTGGCCAAACGCGTGGGGGACACGCTCGGCGGCGATTTGCGTACACCTGAAGTAACGGTCGACAGGTTTAAATACGACGTTGGCATTTTCGCCCTGTTTGCCGGCGGTTTGGGTCTTGTTTTCACCAATCCACTCGTGGGCGGAGTGCTTCTCGCCGCATCGCCGGTGCTTGCTGTTTTCGCCAAATCAAAGTTTGAAAAAGAAGCGCGCGAAAAAGCCAAAGAGATGGCTCCAAAAGCCATTCGGGAAGCGGCCGATCGCATTGGGCCCAAGCTCGATGAAATGATCAGCGAGTTTGCGGCGCGTCTCGATCAATGGGTTGTTACGGCCGGCCAGGAGCTGCACCGTGAAGTGATTGAAGTGCTGCGCGCGGCGCGCGGTGAGCGCTCAGAACAGGTGCCCGCGCTCGAAGCCGGCGTGAAAGAGTGTGATCACAAACGCGATCAACTCGACGGCATCATGGCTCGCCTCCAGCAACTTCGCATGTCGCTGCAAGGGCCGCTCTCCACGCCTTCGCCGGCCGTGCCTGTGGCCGAAGTGCCGTCGATCCAAGGCGGCCCCATCGATCCGTCTATGCTTAATTAGGGGCTCGTCGGGAACGGGTGTCGGGTCGCGCTCGTGCGTCGGGTGGGTGACTGCTCGCCCTACGGCGGTTCGGCTCTCGTGCGTCGGGTGGGTGACTGCTCGCCCCACGGCGGCTCGGCTCAAGCCGACGCGCGACGCGCCATTTGGGGCTCAGCCTTATGCGGTCCGACCCGGTACGCGGTGGGTGCCTGTCAGGTTTGTTTTCTGTACCGGGTGACTTGACGGCTGTCGGACCGCGGCTTCGCCTTTCCTTGCACCGGCGTCTGGGGGCGCTGCGCGTCGTTGAGCCGAGCCGCCTCTGTGCGAACAGTCACCCCCCCTCCTATCGTAGTTGTTGGGGTGGTGTGCGTTGTTGAGCCGAGCCGCCTCTGTGCGAACAGTCACCCACCCTCCTATCGTAGTCATTGGGTAGTATGCGTTGTTGAACCTTCCCGCCGCTGTGGGAGCAGTCACCCATCCTCCTATCGTAGTCATTGGGTAGTATGCGTTGTTGAACCTTCCCGCCTGGCTGCGCCCTGTCACCCATCCCTCCTCGCCTTCCATTTTGTGGTATAGAACGGAAGTAGAGTTGACGGGTAGACGATCGCGTACGCTCCGCTTTCTGAATTTCTGAATGAAATGCGAACGAGGGCGCGAAGCGCGGTGGCCGTCCAAGCGAGTGCGCTTGTGCGCGGACGAGTGGTGCAGCGAGGGAGCCCGCTTGCGCCCTGCGGCGGGGTGGGGGCCCCGTCCGCGGCGCATCGGGCGGAAGCTGCGCCACGAGACGCGTACAAGCCACGAGCGAGGTAAGGTCGCCGCGCGCTCGATCCCGAGTGAGCCCCGGACATAGTTTGACCTGGGCATCCGTTTAGCTATCTTGCACGCTCCCAGTGGCTCTGTATTCTTTGCGTGTCGCCGCGGCGAAAATAGTTTTCTGCGTTCGGCGAAGAATTTTTTTGACCGCGAGGGAGGCGTTCCTATCCCCGCCCAATAGTCACGCTCATTCAATAAACGAAGACATCCACCTTGAAAATATCCCGCGCCCAAACGGGCCCGGCTCTCGCTCGCGAGGTTAGTCCCTCGCACGAGCCCGGACTATTCATGAGGCGATTGCGCGGAGTCCTTATGAATAGTCCGGGCTGATCTGCCTGTTTGTTCGCAAAGCCATCTACCCATTGGCCCTGCAAGGCCTTTGGTTTTGGCTCAGATCCGCCCGGCGTTACGCGCTGGCCACACATCGAAAGCATCGCCCAGAAGAGGTATACCGTGAAACATCGACCTGACCTGACATCCAATTCCACCAGTCAAGGCTCTTCCCCTGCCGACGGCTCGCCCGCTGGTCTACCCAACGGCCAAAGTGCATCCACCGGCCAAGGTCAAACAGCCGGCTCGCCCAGCGCAAATACCCTTTCAAACGCCGGCCCGCCCAACGCCGGACACACCAACAGCGTCGCCCTTGGGGCCTCCCCAACTGTCCAAGTCATCGCCGCACCACCGGCGCCACCTCCCCAACCTACCCAAACAAGTATCCCCTCCGCCAAAATCGACGCCGTACGCCCACCTTCCTTGTCCTTGCCAAAAGGTGGCGGCGCCATCCAACCCCTCGGCGACACCTTCAAAACCAACCCCGCCACCGGCACGGGTAGCTTTGCCATCCCAATTCCAGCCCCGAGCGCACGAGGCTTTGGACCTTCCCTCGCGTTGTCCTACGATTCAGGCTCCGGCAACGGCGTGTTTGGACTCGGGTGGAATTTGTCGCTCGGCGCAGTGACCCGCCGCATGGACCGCCGGCTACCTCAATACAACGACGCGTTTGAAAGTGACAGTTTTGTCCTGTCAGGTGCCGAAGACCTCGTGCCTGTCCACCCCGCTCCTTGACAATCTACCCATGAGCAGCGAGCGAGGGGAGAAGGATGGGGGCGAGCACAGCGGTGGCGGGTGCGAGGACTGTCTGAGTGAGTCGGTGCGCAACGCCGAAGAACGAGCTACGCAGCGCACGGCAATACGAGTCGGCGCACAGCACCGACGAACGAGTTCCGCAGCTCGTTCGCCCGAGTGAACGGACCCTGCACGGCTTCGTTTGGTCGCTCTCGATTTTTCTTCAGCGTCAACTACCTTCCCGTCTACTCATACCGCGTCGATCCGTCATCACGCGGGCCTCCCGCCCGCGCCGAGCGAGCACGCGAGTCTGCGAGCGCGCGCAGGCGAGCCGGGCTTGGGAGGCCAGGAGGCGCGCAGGCGCGAAGCGCCGAGCACACGGCCGGTGGTGGGCAGGCCATCTCCTCAAATCAGGATCCGGTCCCGCCAATTTCAGTGACGCTGTTCGTTCGCGCGCGTGAACCACACCCGTGGGTCTTGGCTGGCAAGGGTAGATGCTATGTACCACCTACCCATCTACCCATACCGCATTGGTCACCCACCGCTCGGGGCCTCCCCAGCGCCCCGCCGAGCACCGGAGTCTGCCAGTGCGTGCGCGAGCCGGGCTTGGAGTGTGAGGAAGCGCAGGTTCAGGAAGTACGAATGGAATGCTCATAGTATGCGGTTGGGTTGGGCCCAAAGCGTTCTTGGCTTATTGAAGCTCCACGTTCATTGTGTACGCAACGGCCACGTCGCCGCCCTGCGGGGAGATTTCTACTTTGAGTGTGGAAGGGCCGGGATTGTCGGTGTCTAAGAATACGGGCACGTCAATCAACTCAGCCCATTGCGTGGCCGCGCACCCCTCAAACGCCGATTGAATGCCCGCCACGTCGTTAAACCGCGCTCGGTAAATAAACGTCCCGGTGGCGTTGGTGAAAACGCGAAGCGTCACCCAAACGTGTTGCCCACCTTGGCCGCCCACGACAATCGACATCGGCTGACCGCTCGAAAGCTCGGTGAACGCGCCGTTGTCGCTCGTCCCCACCAACACGGCGATCGCCGCCGGATCCGGAGGCGCCAGGTCGATACACTGCGCTGAGGGCGGCTCGGGCGGAGGATCACTGCACCCATCGCCCAAACAACACCCCTCGCAATACCCACCTTCGCTCGAACCCGACGACGAAGATCCATCGTCACAACCCGCGATCACAAGGGCGATCGCGCTCAAACCAGTCATCCACAAACGACCAAGAAAAGAATGAACATCCAACTTCATAACGGCCCAGCGTAACAAAACAGCGCCGCCCGCCTCACCCTCATTGCGCCGAAGGCCCTGCTTCATTTCGCCCCCCGCCGTCCGTTCACCGTCACCTGCAATGCAGCCCGTTTCGTTGCGCATCCAGACCGAAGTCGTTTCTTCTGCGACAAAGATCGGTAAACTCGCGCACTGTGCAGCTCGATTTCGTCGCGCGAGAAGTAACGATCAAGCTTGTCTACTACGGCCCGGCGCTCAGCGGAAAAACGTCCAATCTGGTTGCGCTCCACGAGCTGGCCGGAAACGACACGCGCGGCCGGCTCATGACGCTTGAGACAACCAACGACCGTACGCTCTTTTTTGACCTGTTGCCCCTCACTTTTCGGTCCAAAGACGGCGACGTTTCCCTTCGGATCAAGCTCTTTACGGTTCCCGGCCAACCCATGCACGCCGCCACGCGCCGGCTTGTGTTGCAAGGTGCCGACGGCGTAGCGCTCGTTGCTGACAGCCGCGTTTCCGAAACGCAGCGCAACGCCGAGTCGTTCATGGATCTCAAACAAAACCTCAAAGACAACGGGCTTGAGCTGTCGAAAATGCCGCTCGTCATCCAGTTTAACAAGCGCGATCTGCCCAACATTCGCAGCGATGAAGAGCTGGCGCGTCTTGCCGCAAGAGGCCGCGAACCGGTCTTCAAAGCCGTTGCAACGCAGGGCGTCGGTGTTGTTGAAACGTTTGTCGGCCTGCTTTTTTTAACGTACCGCACGCTCGACAGAACCCATGATCTCAGCCGTAAATTGGGCATTGCGGGGGAAGATCTTGTAAAAACAGCCGCATCCCAACTGGGCGTGACCACGCCGATAGAAGACTTGCTCGGCAAAAAAATGGGCGGCAACTTCGACGGGGCGCGGACTCAAACATGACAGACGACGATGCGCCGATCGGCTCGGACAGAGCCGTCGCAGAAATAGGAATGGGGCCGCCGCGCCTCGAAAAAATCGTCGGCCCCAATGCTTTCGGCGACACCGCCGCGTCGGTGCTCGATCTTTTCGGCGTTGAGTTGCGCGTCTTTTCGGCGAGCGGCGCCCAGCTCGCGGGTGACAAGCTCGAAGATGTCACCGTGCTCGGCGCCGCGGAAGCCGTCGCGCGCGGTCTTCCCGCATCGAACGATCAACGCGGCGCCAACAACGAACGTTATCGTCTGTTGACTATTGAATACGACGGTCGCGCCGTCGGCTCATTGGTCATCGGCCCGTACGCGCTCCCGGGCGATGTGGCCGCGGGCATGCGCATTATGCAAGCCCGCAACATGGATGCGCTCTGTCGCCACCTGTCGCGGGTGCTCGATCTCGTGATGTTCAGCGGTCACAAAGCGCTTCTCACATCCACCATGCATCTTGCCAGCATGCGTGAGAGCTACCGTGAACTTCAGGAAAAAAACGAAAAGCTCAACCTTGCGTACGCACGCCTGCAAGAACTCGATCGTCTCAAATCCAACTTCATTGCCACCGTTTCACACGAGTTGCGTACACCGCTCACGTCGATCATGGGCTACAGCGAAATGCTGGCCGAAGGCATTGCCGGCCCACTCAACGACGAACAGGCCGATTTCGTCGCCACCATTCGCACGAAGAGCGACCAACTGTTGGGCTTGATTGTCAGCCTTCTCGACATGTCCAAGCTCGAAAGTGGCACCTTCTTCGTCAAGCCTGAAGCAATCGACATCTACAGTGTACTCACAGACGTTGTGTCTACACTCACGCCCACCGCTGCAAAAAAGGGCGTTTTGCTCCTCGTTGAACGTGTACCCAAACGATTTAACCCCGTGCGCGGCGACGCCGACAGGCTTCGCCAGGTGTTTTTAAACCTCACCGAAAACGCGGTGAAGTTCACTTCGCCGGGAGGGCGCGTCACCCTTTCGGTTGCCGACGGGATCGACCCGCGCAACGACGACGGTCTTTCCATTCTCGCCCCGCTTCACCGCGCGGTTGAAGTGCGCGTTTCCGACACCGGTGTTGGTATTCCGCGCGCCGAGCGCGATCGCGTGTTCGCCCCGTTTTACCAAGTGGATCAATCCTCCACGCGCGAACAGGGCGGCACCGGGCTCGGCCTTGCGATCGTCAAACGCCTTGTCGACGCGCATAACGGCGCCATCCGCATCGAAGACAACCACCCGCGCGGCACCGTATTCGTTGTCACGCTCCCCTGTGTGGCCGACGCAGAATCGGTGCCTCCCGCGGGCACAAGCGATCAAATGGACGGTGACGAGTTGCCGCCCATCTTCCAGTAGTGGTCGTTTTCGGGGCTGCGGACTAATGTACACATCGCTATGAATGAGGAAGAGCGCATCTCGGCGCTGGCATCGCTCTTCGCTGTGACCGACGCGCGCGCCCCCGAGGTGGGCATCGGTGACGACGCTGCGGTGATCCAAGGTGTTTCGGGCTCGCTTGTGTGGACCGTTGACGCCGCCGTGGAAGGTACACATTTCAATCGCGCATGGCTTTCGTTTGAAGACATCGGCTACCGCTCCACAATGGCTGCCGTCAGCGATCTCGCGGCCATGGGCGCTTCGCCGCTGGGTGTACTCTCCGCGCTCGCGCTTCCCCCGAGCGTTTCCGACGCCGATCTCCTCGATCTCGCGCGCGGACAACGCCTCGCCGCCGACGCCTGCAACACCGCTGTCATCGGCGGAAACCTGGCTCGGGCAACCGAGTTCTCCGTCACGACGACCGCGCTCGGGCGTACACAATCGCCGATATTGCGTTCGGGTGCCCGCCTCGGCGACAAAATCTGGCTTTTCGGTCCCGTGGGTTTGGCCGCGGCGGGATTGCGTTTTTTGCAAGATCAAGGGGCGCGCTTCTCGGCGTTGCGTACACAGGTGGCCTCGGCGCGCGGGGGTTCGTTGCGTACACACGAAACCTCGCCGGCCAAAGCCGCCCCGCCCCCCGATGCGTTGTGTACCCAGGAGAGCTTGCGTACGCTCGACACGCTCTCCGACGCCGACGTGATCGCGTGTTGCATTCACGCTTGGAAACGCCCGCGCGCGCGCATTGAAACGGGGCTGGCGATGTGTACATTTGCCACCGCGGCCGTGGATGTTTCCGATGGCCTTGCTCGCGATCTCGGCCACTTGGCGCGCGCTTCGGGCGCTGTTGCGGTGCTTTTTGAACATGCGCTCCGCGACGCAGTCAACGGAGCGACCGCCCTCGCGCGCGCCGCAACGCTGCTCGGGGTCGATGCGCTTTCGCTCATGCTTTTCGGCGGCGAAGACTACGCGCTGGTGGTCACAGCGCCTCCCGATGTGGACGCTTCAAATATTGGAGGTGTACACATTGGTGAGATCGAAGCCTTGAGCCACATCGAAGCGCGGGCGGGTGCGGCGAGCGATGTGTACGCATCAAAAGGCGCCGCCGCCCCGCTCGGGGCGCCCGAAGCGCCGACAAGCGTCGCATGGCAGCCATCGCGGCTCGTGCTTGTCGACGAGAACGGGGCGCGCGCGCCGCTCGCCGAGCGGGGTTTTGATCATTTTGCGAGCGGCACCGACTAGAGCACCAATTGGTTTGAATCGTGAGTAAAATCAGAAGATTAGTGATTTGAGAAAGCCGAGAAATATCGGCTGGGTGCTCTAGTCTTTTCCCAGTGGAGGAGGCTCGCGCCTCCTCCCCCGCGCCGAGCAAGTCGGCCGCGGGCCCCCCTCCACGCGATCCGAACTGGGTGTCTGTCACGCGGTGGAAGCTTCGGGCCTAAGCTTTTTGCCTCGCTTTGCCTGTTTGAGTACACAAGCAACCTATCCATTTGATTACGGAATCAACCTGATCGGTGCTCTAGTGTGTACACAGCTCCCGGCGCGCGCCCCCTGCATCGTCACGGCGACAGCGCTCAATGTGGGCGCCACTCGTTGATTCACGACGCTGCGAGCAAGCAGCGCCATTGTTTGCGGGGGCGGGTGTGTTGACGCTCGGTCGGGCGCTCGGCCGTTCGGAGCCCGCGATCGAAGGTCAGCGGCACTCGCCGGGAACGTCGAACCCGCTCATCGCCGAGCGAATTTGTGCGAGGCCGGCGGAGCGGCTTGTGGTGCCGTCTTTGACGAGTTTGGCGACGCCCGGGCAGACCGCGGCGGCGGAGGCGGCTTTGGCTTTGGCAGCAGCGGTCTTGCCGGATTTTTGAATGGCGCGGAGAGCGTTGCAGCACGCGTCGATCGAGTCGCCTTTGCGGCCGGTGGACGTGCCGGTTCCGGTGCCGGTGGCCACAGGCGGCGGACTGGGAGCGGTGGCGGACGGGTCGGGCGCGCCGGCATCGTCGCTGGGAGGCGGCGGCGGCGGCGTATCGGTGGCGGCTTGGCTTGCGGTGGGTACCGGAACCGTGGCCGGCTCTTCGTCCTTTTTGCAAGCGGTGAACATCAAGCTGCCGAGCACAACGGTGCCGAGCAGAACCCGCGCGATTTTGGAGGGCTTCATTGCGACCCTTTTTACCGCTCTCGACGGCGCGATGTCACGCATTCGGCAGTGGTTTTCGTTGTAGGGGCAACTCGCCGCAACGGGCGTGGCCCGCGGCGCTGCGGCGGTCGGCGCTCGCAAAGCGGTCAGTGTACACCGCCGGAGAGCCATGCGTACGCCGGGACAAGCACTTCTTCGGGTGAAGCGCCGCCTTGTGTGGCGGGCGACGTGGAGCGACCGTCGGCGGCGCGCGGCAAACGGAAACCGTGATCGCCGAACACGAAGAGGAGAGTGCGCGGCGGAAGGCTTTCGAGGTAACGCGCGAGCACGGAAGCAACTTCGTCGGCGAGGTTGTCGAGGCGTTCGTCGTACGAAGGCCCGGCGGTGCGCAGGCGCGCTTCCACAAGGTCGAGCTTCATGAGTTCGCGCGCGCCGGCTCGCTCGCGACGCAGCGTGCCGATCGCGCGGCCGCGGGCGATTTCAGGTTCGGGATCGCTCGGCGGTTCCACGTCGCGCAACGCTTCGGGGCCTTTGGCGAGCAGCGACATTTGCATCGACGTGTGGGTTGGAAGCGCCGACCACAAGAGCAGGCGATCGACACACACACCGCTTGCGGTGGCGCGCGCGCGCAGCTCGGCGGAAACGCGCTCACCGAGGTCAAAGCTCATGCCGTCGACAAGGAGAAGCTTCACGCCGCGGGCCCCGTTGAGGCGGGCAATGCGCGTGGCGATCTCGGGCGCGTCGAACGTCATCATCGGGCGCTTGTTGGTCACGCGCATCGCCGAAAATGAATCGGTGTACGAATGCTCAAACGCCTGCGCCCAGCCTTCCACAACGGCGCGCACGGTGTTGTCGGCTTCGCCGCGCGCCACAGCACCGACAAGCGGGATGTAACGCGTCATGAAAAGTTGTTCGATCACGCGCACCGGTTTGGGGCCGCGCGCGGCATCGAGTTCCACAGCGAACGAGCGCCACTCGGCGGCGTTCACAGCGCGAGCCGCTTGGGTGTCGCGAGCGCGCGCCGCGACGAGCGCTGTTTCGGCGACCACTTCTTCGGGGCGCGGTGCTCGGACAGCCGGCTCCGCGGCTTGAGAAGCGTTTTCGCGCGAGCGGACAACCTCGTTCCGCGGCGCCCCCACATCGGCCATCTGGTGTACACTTGCGCGCGGCGCGTCGGCGGCCGGGGCATTGTGTACACTTGCGCGCGCCGGCTCGGCGGCGAAGAGGCTGTGTTCTTCGTGCGCGTCGTGAGGTTCATTTTCTTCGGCGGCAAGTGCCGCGTCGATGCGCGCCCGCATGTCGGCGTCGGGGCGTGGACCACGTTTGGCACCTTTTAAAATGCCGGCTTTGAGGCGCCTGCCGTTGTTTTCGATCGCGGCTTGCTCGGCGCTGATCGGCGCCGCCGTCGGCGCGGCGGCAACCGTGATCACGGGCGCGGGCGCGGCAGCGTCTTTCATCTGCGATTCAACCCGCACGGCGGGCGGCTGCGGGGTTCGACGCGTATTCGGCGGAAGCGAGCGCAGGCGCGCTTCTTCGCGGGCGGGCGCCACCGCGGATGGAGGCGGCGTCATGTCAAACGGATCCGACGCGGGTTCACGCGAGGCTTCGATCCACGTTGCTTCGTCCACGGCCGGCGGCGGCGCATCGGGCGCAAGGCGACCTTCAGAAGCGATCAATCGTTCGAGCGGCATCGGCGCGTACGCCGAAACGCGGCGATCGGCTTCGCTCGCGAGGAGCACTACGGGCAAATCGGTGGTGGCGCGCGTCCAACTCAGGAGCGCGGCGCTGTCGTCGACATTGAGGTGGCCGTTTGCGTCGGCGAGTTCTGAAAGCGGGGGCAATGCGATTGCCAAGCCGGTGGTGCCGAGCGCGCGGGTTCGAAACACTTGGTCGCGAATGCACGACGCGAGGTCGGCATCCATCGACGTGGCCGCGGGCAATGCCCCGCGCGCGGCGAGTTCACTTTCCACGGCGTCGTCGATGCGGCGTCGAAGCCCGGTCGGCGCGAGCGGTCCCGCGGGCGCACCCACCACCAAAAACTTCCGGCCGGCCAAGTCGGCGCACACATCGGGAACGTGGGTCGACGCGACGAAGCGCATTTCGCCGAGCGGAAGCGCGTTGGGACGAGACGAAGACGGAACCGGGGTGAGCCGCATGGTGCACCCGATGCCAGAGGTTCGGCCGATGGGCCGAGTTTTCTGCTCACATTGCTGCGGCGATGGCTTCGTCGAGTGCGGGTTCGTCGACAATTCCGGTGAGGAACGAGGTCACGTTGCCGTTTTTGTCGATGATGATGACGCTCGGCAATTTGCTGACGCCGTAAAAGCCCGATACCTGGTCACTCGGGTCGACAAGGATGGGGTAGCTGAGGCCTTTGCGCCGTGCGTACTCTTTGGCCACGGAGGCCGTATCGTCCACGTTCACGCCGAGGACGACGAGGCCGCGCCCTTCGTACTTGCGAGCCATGCGATCGAGAATCGGCGCTTGCACGGCGCACGGGCCGCACCAGCTCGCCCAAAAATCGAGAACGACGGGGCGGCCTTTCAACTCGGCGAGCTGCATGCGCGCGCCGGCATCGCCGTTGGCCGCAACGGGCAGCGTGAAGTCGGGCGCGGGTTTGCCCACGAGGCCGTTTTGAAAAAACCCGAGCCTGGGAAGGATCGCGAGCCCAAAAAGCGTGGACAAGCCAATGAGCACCCCGATGGCGGGGTAGAGAACTTTGCCGGAGTAAAATTCGGGAACGGCCATGAGCGTGGGCAGTTTCATCCACCGATTTGTTGTGAAAATCCAGCCGCAGTGAAGTTGGCCGGATCGTGGCGAACACTTTCGCGACGCCACTGCGGCTCATAGCAGATCTTTGTTTCGGCGCCCGAAGCCGGCCCTGATAACGTCGCGCCCGCCACCCAGAGTTTCGTTCTTTTTCCGAGGGACCATGCTCGAACGCCCGAACGACATTCACACGCCTCCGGCGCACAAAGCGCCCCCCGTCGCGCGAAAGCGCCGCGTTGTGAACAAGAAGGACCGCCTCGATTTCGCCAAGTGGCCGCCGGATGATTCCGATCTTCCGGGCGGCCCCGCCGCTCCGAGCGGCGGCGGCGGAATGGCTTCCGACGACGGCAATTTTAAACGCGGGCGCTTCAACCCCGCGGTGATCGTCATCGGCCTGCTCATTGTGATCGGCGGTGTGGCCGCCATTTACTTCGGCGTGAGGAGCCAAGGCACCAAGCTCACGCCGCAGCAAATCGCCGAAGAAAAAAAGAACATCTACGTTTTGCCAACCAAGGACCAAATTCCGCGTTGGCAAAAATGGGCGGCGGATCCGGGCGCCGACAACCTTCAACAAGAAGCGCTCATGCAGCTCGCGTGGGCCGATGATCCCGCGGGTGTTGACCTTGCGACAAAAGCGCTCGCCGCGGGCAATCACCGCGTGAACGGCGTGTCCGCGCAGGTGCTCGCGTATTACGGCACGCCGCGCGCCGATGCGGCCAAACCGGCGCTGCTCGAAGCGCTCAAAAAAGCCGATGACAGTGATCGCCCGCAGATCGTGTGGGCGCTTGTGGAGCTGAAAGAGCCGCAGGTTTTTAAGGACGCTATGGCGCAATATCGCCAAGGCTTTTTGAGCAAAGTGGAGCGCCTCGGCGGCGGTAGCGCGTTCGATACCGAGAAGCTCGCCGGCCTCGTGAGCCTTGATGAGCTTGCGAAACTTGCCGACGATCAAAGCCCCAGCGTGCGTCAGCTTGTTGCAACGGTGCTTTCAAAAAACGCCGAAGCAAAGTGGACCGACACGCTCATCAAACTTGTTCAAGACAAAGACATTGAAGTGGCGCGTGAAGCCGCCAACGGGCTCGGCAAAATCGGCGACGAAAAAGCGCGCCAACCGCTTCTCAGCGCGCTCTCCTCGGCTGAAAAAGACAACCGCCAAAAGTTTTTGGAAGCGCTGCGCGACGGCATCGGCGGCGTGGGCCTCGTGCTCGCGCTCGACAGCGTAAAAACCGAGCCGGCTGAAGCCTCGTGGTTCCAAACAAAACAAATCTTCGAAATGCTTCGCGAGCTGAGTGATCCGCGCATCGGCGACGCGATGATCAAGTGGATTGAAACCAAAAAACCGCTCCAACACTGGGTGGGCGAAGCCGGTACCCGCATGGCGGAAGTCGGCGACATTCGCGGCGCCAAGTTCATCGGCGAGCGCATGAAGCTTGATCCGACAAAGATCTACGAGCAGCAACGCTTCTGGGAGGCCGATGAAGGTGGCCACCTGTCTCGCACCGATCTTCCGCGCGTTGTCGGAGCGCGCATGCTTGCCGACCTCTCGGTGATGTACCCCGACAAATCGGCCGAGCTGCGCGACGCCGCCGAAGACGGCGTGCTCGCTTGGATCAGCGACAAGCCCCAACCGCACGCCAACGGTCTTCGCTTTTTGGCGGGCATCAAAAGCCCGAAGGCGCTCGACAAAATGCGCGATTGGGCATTCCCCAAAGATCCGCTCCCCAAAGAAGGTCAACAACCTCCGTTCCCGGCCGCGTTTGAAACGGCGCAAAGCGCGCTTCGTTACATCGGCATGATGAAAGACGAGTCGTCTTCGCAAAAGCTGATTGAGCAGTTTAAGCGCAAGAAAGACCCGAAAATGGACATCACGCAGGAAGGCCTTCAAGGCGCCGGCCTCGCGATGCTCGGTATGGCTCTTCGCGCGGTGGCCTACGGCGCGGCGCAGGGCCTCGCGCACCTGGGCGATCCCAACGCCGTCAAGCCGATGATGGAGTTCATCGAAGACGAAACCTGGCACGAAGAAGCTCGCCAAGCCGCGTGTGAATCAATCGCTTGGTGCGCCGATGACAAACAAATGGCCGAGATCGCAAAAAAGGCCATTGAGTACGCATCCAAACCCGAGGCCCGCAAACAGCTCATCGGCGCTTGTTACGCCGGCGCGCTCGCGCTTCGGCCGGTGCCTTCGGTGGTGGGTCAACTCGCCGATCAACTCACCCCGCAAACCACGCCCGGTGTACGCATCGCAATCGCCAACGCCATTGGCAAGAGCGGTTTCGACGAAGGTACACAAGCCAAGCTTTTCGAAAAAATGAAAGACCCCGAAGTGCGCAACGCCGCCGCGCTTGCGCTTGTTCTCGGCGGCTCGCCTGAAGTCGCTTCGCGCGCGATCGCCATGTACGCCGACTTCGGCCGCGATGCTCTCGACGACCTGAAAGACCATTACTACCGCGCGTTCGGTTATTGGTCCGATGAAGACTTCAAGCGCGGCAACATCTACCGCTGGGTGGCCAACGCAGAAGCGATCACCCGCATCAAAATCGGCGACGCACCGCAGGAGTGGGCACGCCAGCGCTTGCAGGCCCAGTTCGACAACCTCCGTTTCGACAACGGACCGCACTCCGAAACGCGCGTTGTGCTCCGTCACCGCCTCTACGAAGACGCCAAAAAAGGCGACGCCGCTCGCAAAAAAGGCGCCGTCATGACACTCAAGTTCATGCGTGAAAAAGGTGTACTCATGGCGCTTCGCCAAGAGCAGGGCGACACGGGCGAGCTTGCGCGCCGCGCGTTCTTCGAACTGATGAATCCCAAGGCCATTGCGGCCGAAGATCTCTCCAAGTTCCAAGATCAAAAGAAGGGCGCCCCGAGCCCGTGAGATCCCGCGCGGCGAGGCGGCCCGAAATCGGCCGCCTTGCGCCGCAATCTCAGCGCCCCCCAAGCGCTAACTTTACTCCTCAAAAAATCTGACAAATAGTGCCCATTGAGAGGTGCGGCGTGCCGAGTTGGCGAGACGAACTCAACGAAGCGGTCAAGACCAAAGCAGAACGCGAAGCCGAGGAGCAGGAGCGTCATCGCAAGCGCGTTGAAGAAGCGCTCGCCACGGCCGAAGCTGCCATGAAACTCGGCAGCGAAGCTCTGCGGTACACGGCCGACAAACTCAAAGAAAAAGAGCAACCCGCAACGCTTGAAGAAACGGGCGACGTGCTTCGCCTCCTGCTTCACGAGCTGTCGCTCCGGTTTGAACTGTTGCGAGAAAACGCCGTCATCAAAGTCACATTCGGCGACGGCAAGCCGCGCGAGTTCGACTTTGCCAAAGACCGGCACATCTCCCCGGCCGATGTTGAAGAGTACATCGGCCGCCGTTCGCTGGAGCTTGTGCGCGCGGCTCAAAAAACAACGCCCTGGTAGCTGCCCACCCGCGGCGGGCGCGTGTGTACACACGTGTCGGCTCAATCATCCATCTCCGATGAATCGCGGTAAACCGCGTGTGTACACACGCGCCCGCCTAGCCTGCTAGTGCACCGATTCCGTAGAACTGATGGGTTGCGATGAATCACAGCAACGCTTCGTTGCCGTATCAACTCGGTGCACTAGAGCACCGAATACCTTGAATCGCGAATGAGTTCAGCAATTTGTTAATATCGGAAATCTCCAACAATCGCGGGGTGCTCTAGCTTTCTTTACCCAGGGAGCGAGGGCTCGCGCCCTCGCTCCCCGCGCCGAGCAAGTCGGCCGCGGGGCCCAGAACGTAGCGATCCGAACGGGGTGTCTGTCACGCGGTGGGAGCTTCGGGCCTAGGCTTTATGCCTTGCTTTTGCCTGTTTGAGTACACAAGCAAACTATCCATTTGATTACGGAATCAACCTGATCGGTGCACTAGGGCCGCGCCTGCGCGGCCGGGGTGTGGGGCGAATGCCCCACGGGAACAAAAGAGCGTGCCGCGTGTGCGCAGCGCGCCGCGCAGCGGCGCCAAAAATCCGACACGATTTTTGACACGCGGCACGCGGCGCCGTGCTCGGGCTTCGCTCCTGCGCGCGGCGCGGGAGGCTGATATGGTCGCCGCGTGGTTCGCCCGCGACTTCACGCCCTCCTTTCGTTTTCGATCCCGCTCCTTGCAGCGATCGGCTGCGGGCCTGAACCGCCGCCGCCTCAACGCCCGCCGTCGCGCGTGGCCGACACGCGCACGTCGATCCTTGTTCTCGAAGACAACCCCGACCGCCTCGACATCGACTCCACCGCGTTTGGTCGCATTGACGCCGACATTCAATACCTCGCGTCGCCCGAGCTTGCGGGCCGAGGCACCGGAGATCCGGGCGCGCGCCTCGCCGCCGAAATGATCCGCACGCGCTTTCAACGTCTCGGCCTCAAGCCGTACGGCGACGCGCTGAACGGCGCAGCGCTGGCCGGCGCCGGAACCTCCGCGCCGCCGGGTACGTCTGCCACGCCGAGTTATTTTCAACGTTTTGATGCGCGCGTCGGCGCCAACGCCACGCGCCCAATCCTGCTCTTTGGAAACGCCAAAAAAAGCGACGTGCCCGCCGTTGTCGCCGACGGATCGTCCACCGCCACCGCGAAAGGTACACTTGTATTCGTCGGCTACGGCGTGACCGCCGCCGCCGTGGGTTGGGACGACTACGCCGGCAAAGAGATTGAAGGCAAAATCGCGGTGATTTTGGCGGGCGCGCCGCGCGCTTCCAAAACCGACGACAAGCTCAAGGCGCTCCGCGACTTCGGCTCTTCGCGCTACAAGATCCGCACCGCGCGCGAACACAAGGCCGCCGGTGTACTCATTGTCACCGACGCCGAAGAACTCCCCAGCGCACCGCTCGATCCCTCGGGGATGGGGCTCCCGGCGGCCGTTCTCACCCGCACCGATGCCGCGACGCGCATCAAAGGTGTCGACTTTAAGGCCGACAAAATCTGGGATGTGCGCGCATCTGGATCGCCTAAAGATCTAGGCAAAACGCAGCTTGAACTCACAACGCGTGTCGACGCTGTCACCGCCGATGCGTGGAATGTGCTCGCAGCGCTGCCGGCGCGCGAGGGTTCACCGCACGCGGCCGAGTGGGTGGTTGTCGGCGCTCATTACGATCACCTCGGAATGGGCAATCAGTTCTCTCGCGCGCCCGGCAAACGCGCACCGCACTTCGGCGCCGATGACAATGCGTCCGGCACCGCCATGATGCTTGAAGTGGCGCATCGCCTTTCAAAACTCCCCACCAAACCCGATCGCAACGTGCTTTTCGCCGCGTGGGGCGCCGAAGAAATGGGCCTCGTCGGTTCGCGCTATTTCGTTGATCACACCACCGTGCCCGCGGCGCAAATCACCGCGATGATCAACGCCGACATGGTGGGCCGACTTCGCGAGCGCCAACTGCTCATCGACGGCACCGCCACCGCCGCGGGTTGGACCGATCTCATTAAAACCGCGTCCGATGGCCTGCGTTTGCAGCTCACCTTCGGCGCCGAAGGGTACGGCGCAAGCGATCACGCCACGTTCACCGCCGCCAAAGTGCCGGTTGCATTCCTTTTCACAGGTGTACACGAGGACTACCACCTGCCCTCCGACACGGCCGACAAGATCAACATCGACGGGATCTCCGCGATCTCCACGCTCGCCGCGCGCCTCGCCCGGAGCGCGGCCAACCTCGACAATCGCATGGCGTTTGTGGAGCCGCCCGCCGATCCTCACCGCGGGGCGCGCGGCGGCTTCAAAGTTTCTTTGGGTACACTTCCCGATTATGCGTACCAAGGCAAAGGCCTGCGCATCACCGGAACGCGGCCCGATTCTCCCGCTTCGCGCGCGGGCTTGGTGAGCGGCGACGTGATCGTGAAGGTGGACAAACACGACATCACCAACATTCACGACTTTATGTTTTCGCTGGGCGATCTCGAACCGGGGCGTGAAGCCACGCTCGAAGTCGAACGCAACGGCAAACGCGTCACGTTGAAGATCATTCCGGCGCCCGGCCAGGGCGGTGAACCTCATCCGAAAAACCCTCCGCCGGGCGCCTCCCCGTCGTCGTCAACCGCGCCGCATTCACCGCCGCCGCACGGCACCGGGTCGCCGCATTCACCGCCGCCGAATGCGCCGCCCTCGCCGAGCGTTTCGCCGAAACACCCATGATCCGCGGCGTTGTTGCGTTGTGTATACTTACCGCGGCGGGGGTTGTGTACGCAAGCGCTTGTTCATCGAAACAAGAAGGTGACGCCGCGCCGAGCGATGCGTCTTCCGCGGCGCCTCCGCCGAGCACCGCCACCGCCGCCGACGCGGGGGATCTCGATGCAGGCGACGGCGCCGCCGACGCAGGCGACGGCGCAGGCGACGCCGCTTCCGATGCCTCGGTGCTGCCCGGAAAGACCGAAGGTTGCCCGCCCAACATGGTGCTTGTGGAAGGCGACTATTGCCCCGAAGTGCTCCAAAAATGCCTGGAGCATCACGAGGAATTTAAAAAAGACGAAGCGCGCAAAAAGAAAAAACGAGACGCAGGCGAGGCCGTTGGCAAAAGCACCGTCAGCGAGCGGTGCCTCAAATACGAAGCGCCGTCGGTGTGCCTTTCGAAAGAGCGCCGGCCCATGCGCTTTTGCATCGATCGTTACGAGTGGCCCAACGAAGTCGGAGAAAAACCGATGTTTTTGATCTCGTGGGTCGACGCCAAAAAAGAATGCGAAAAAATCGGAAAACGCCTGTGCACCGAGGCTGAATTTAACTTCGCGTGTGAAGGCGAAGACATGCTCCCGTACACGTACGGTTACGAGCGCGATCCGCAAAAGTGCAGCATTGACAGGCCATATCGAAAGCGTGAAAAAAAGCTCTTTAAGTACGCGCGCTGCATGAAAGACCCGGTGTGCAAAGCCGAGATCGAAAGGCTCGACCAGCGCTTGCCCGTGGGATCGATGCCGGCGTGCGTGTCGCCGTTCGGCGCGTTCGATCTCAACGGCAACATCAACGAATGGGTGGAGATCCCCAAAAAGGAGCCGCCCAATCGCAGCGGGCTAAAAGGCGGATGGTGGGGCCCGGTGCGCGGTCGATGCCGGCCCACCGTCGATTTTCACAAAGAAGAAGACTACGGCTACGAAGAAGGGTTTCGCTGCTGCGCCAACGCCCGGTGATCGTCGGCGCAGGTGCGTATGCGTACACATATCATAAGCGCGCACGCGTACGCTTCCGAGGCTGCGCATGTGTACTCAATTGTGTACGCGCCGCGAGGTCGATGTTCGTTGTGTACTCAGGGCGTTTGGGCGCCCCCCACACGCGCAGTGAGCCGACTTGTCGGCGAGCGAGCATGTTTGGGGGGCGCGCGGCGAGCGAGCGTTCGAAAGGGTGGGGAGCCGCGTGATTTCGGCCCGCTGCGTGAGCGCAAACGCGGCCCACATGGGTGAAGCGAGCCGGTGGGGGGCAACTGAATTTAAAAAAGCCGCTCATTTTGGGTCGGGCGCGGTTTCTGAAAAGAAGCAAAACCGGGCCGCGCCAAACTTTGCTTTTGCCCTCGCTCCCACACTCGCGTTGGCTAACCTACGCACCATGCACCGCACGACCGGAAGCTTTGTTGCCGGGAATTCAAAACGTGGCCCGCTCACATTTGTCGCCGCTCTTCTCGCCGCCGTTTCGCTCGCGGCTTGTATGGAGGGGCGCGGCGCGCAGGATCCGTCGCAGCAACAGCCGCAACCCGGGTACGACCCAAACAATCCGTACGCGCAGCAACAGGGTTACGGCGCTCCCAATGCGTACGGCCAACAACCGCCGCAGGGTCAATATCCGCAACAGTACCCGCAACAAGGGGCGTACCCGCAACAATACCCGCAGCAAGGGCCTTATCCGCAGGGTCAAGGACAACCGGGGCCGGGCCAATATTCACCGCAGGCCACGGCCACAGCTCCCGCGAGTCCGCTCGCGCTACCCTGCCAAAACGATCTGATTTGCGGCACGCACAAGTGCAATCTCACCACGCAGCGCTGCGCGTTTCCGTGCGCCGCCAACACCGATTGCGCGGCCGGATTCACGTGTATGGGAGCGGGTGGAGCCACCGCTGTTTGCATCCCCGGCGCGCAATAAGAGTCGCGCAACCTCGGTTTTGGCTCCGCGCTTCCGCGGTTAATCAAAAGTCCGTCATTGAATAAGAACCATTGGCCGCATTGAGGGGCCGAGCCTGATGGACGGTTTAATGCGCTGATGGGTGCGCCCATCAATCAATCGCACTGCTGATGGTTGAATGCAGCGATGGGTGCAGCCCTCACTGCGCATGGATCAAGTTAATGAATGTGCCCCATTTCAGGGCAGTACACGCACCGGGTCGCGTATTCTGAAGAAAACACTTTCGTTATAACAGATTGTATTCAGACCATTTTCTGTTAATCCGCTCCGCATTGAGTGTACACAAGTTGATTCAACGGAAGTTGCTGCTTCGCGCACTATCTGTTCGCCCTTTTTGGACACGCCGAGTCCACTACCCCCATGTTTGCCGTTGGCCCGCGTTTTGATGATTGTGCACAATGGCAAACAAACGCACGTGCACTTTCAGTCACGTTGCGGCATGATTGCCGCGGTGCCGAATACTGACAGCCAAGCCCGATGTTGTGGGCAAAATAAGGGTGAAGCTTTTAGTGTGAGGTGCAGTGAACAACTGCTTTAAGCCGGGTGGGCATAACAGTAGACCTGTATTCTACGGGTCTACAAAAACCAACGGAATTCGGTGATGTTTTTAACAGTCCACAACCTTTTTCCCCTAGCGTCCGAGGTCCGATGAATCTCCGACAGGCACATCGGCCGAACATTTTCGAGTACTCGGACTATCGACTCTACCTCCGAGACTATTACGTAGCGGAAAAAGCGCGCCGGCCCGCGTTCTCATACCGCTACTTCGCACGTCGGGCAGGTCACACCAGCCCGAACTTCCTCAAGTTGGTCATTGAGGGAAAACGCAATCTCGGGCCTGCGAGCGTTACGGCGTTTGCTCGCGCGCTCGAACTCGACACCGAGGAGGCATCGTTTTTCGCGGAGCTTGTTGCTTATGGACAAGCGAAAAACGACGCCGACAAAACCAAGCACATGACGCGCATTACGGCGGCTCGCAATTTCCGCAAAGCCGGCCGTATTGAAGGGCAGCTCTTTGACTATCTCGCGCATTGGTATTTGCCCGCCATTCGCGAACTCGTGGGCAGGCCCGACTTTCAAGAAGATCCCAAGTGGATTGCCAAAGAACTCGTCCCGCAAATCACTGCCAAGAAGGCGGCGGACGGGCTCAAGGTGCTTGCCAATCTCGGTCTTGTTCGACGCATGCCCGATGGGCGTCTCGAACGCGGCGATCCAAGCTGGACCACGGGACCAGAGCCCAGCTCCAAGATCGTCGACGCGTTCCATCAGCAGATGCTCACGCTGGCAACCGACGCCATTCAAAAGTTCCCGCCCGAGGAGCGCACGCTTTCGTCGCTCGTTGTGTGCGTGAAAACGGCCACACTCACCGAGATTCGTCGTCGCCTCACATCCTTCCAACAAGAGCTGTTGGCGCTGTGTGATGCCGATGAAGAGCCCGAGGTGGTGTACCAGGTTGGCATGCAGCTCTTCCCGCTTTCGCGTGGCCGTTCCGCTGAGGGATCGGCGCCTGAAGTGGAAGAAGCCGCCGCCGAAGAGTAGCCAACAGACACGAGCACGGCGCCTGCGTTCTTTTTCACGCAGGCGCCGTGTGTACACAGCGTGCTTTACGACGCTGCTTTCATGGCCGCCTGCATGGTCACGCCCATTTCCGCAGGTATTTTTCATATTGGCTTTGATCCAAGCCGCCGCGCGTTGCTCAGCACTTCCGCCGATTTCGCCAATCAGCACCACGCCGTGCGTATCGGGATCGTCATTGAACATTTGCAAACAATCAATGAAGTCGAGCCCGCCCACAGGGTCACCGCCGATGCCAATGCATGTGGATTGACCAATGCCCAGCGCCGATAATTGACCCACGGCTTCATACGTTAACGTGCCGCTTTTCGACAGAACGCCGATGTTGCCTTTTTTATGAATATGCCCCGGCATAATGCCGATTTTGCATTCACCCGGAGTGATCACTCCCGGACAGTTCGGCCCCAGCAATTTCGTTCCGCGCGCTTCAAAAAACCGCCGCACGCGAATCATGTCGAGCACGGGTACACCGTCTGTGATGCACACCACAAAACGGCAACCCGCATCCGATGCTTCCATCATGGCGTCGGCCGCGCCCACCGGCGGAACGAAGATGCACGACACTTCAGCGCCTTCGTTTTTTACAGCCTGCTCCACCGTGTCGAATATCGGCACCGTGCCTTCAAACTTTTGACCGCCTTTGCCGGGCGTCACGCCCGCCACAATCTTGGTGCCGTACGCCAAACACGCTTTTGCGTGCAGCGACCCGCTTTCACCCGTGATGCCTTGGAAGACGACCCGCGTGTCTTTACCGATCAGGATGCTCATTTCCCGCGCTCCTTCGCCTACGCCTGCGCCTTCGTCACGGCGGCCACGATCTTTTGCGCACCGTCGGACATCGACGACGCCGACTGAATCAAGAGCCCGCTTTCATCCAGGATCTTGCGCCCAAGTTCCACGTTGGTTCCGTCGAGCCGCAC
Source organism: Polyangiaceae bacterium (assembly GCA_016712345.1). Classification (GTDB taxonomy): domain Bacteria; phylum Myxococcota_A; class Polyangia; order Polyangiales; family Polyangiaceae; genus JADJRH01. The sequence goes on along the minus strand of JADJRH010000001.1, from coordinate 1,917,218 downwards.
CACGAGCGGCACCTTTAAACCAAGCTCTTTTGTGGCGGCGACAATGCCGCCCGCAACCACGTCGCACCGCATAATGCCGCCGAAGATGTTGACAAAAATTCCGCGCACGTGACCCGACTGCAAAATCATCTCAAACGCGGTTTTCACCTGCTCCTGCGATGCACCGCCGCCCACGTCGAGGAAGTTCGCAGGCCGCCCACCGTAGTGCATGATGATATCCATCGTTGCCATGGCGAGGCCCGCGCCGTTCACCAAACAGCCGATATCGCCGTCGAGCGAAACGTACGAAAGCCCGGCCCGCTTCGCCGAAAGCTCCACCGGATCTTCTTCATAAGCGTCGTGCAACGACTGCCATTCAGGGTGGCGATAACTCGCGTTGTCATCAAAGTTCACCTTTGAATCGAGCGCCACCAAGTCACCGCTCTTCGTCACCACCAGCGGATTGATCTCCACGAGCGAACAATCCTCCGCCACGAACATTCGGTACAGCGACTCAACCACTTTTACAAACTGGCCAAGTGTACCTTTCATCGACGGGCCGAGGCCGAGCGCAAACCCCAATTTTCGCGCGATAAACGGCGAAAATCCGGCGCCCGGATCAAAGTACATTGTCAAAATCTTTTCAGGCGTGTCGTGCGCCACCTGCTCAATATCCATTCCACCTTCGGTGGAAGCGATGATCGCAACACGCCGCGTTTCACGATCCACAAGCAGCGCCAAATACAACTCGCGCGCGATATCGAGCCCCTGCTCAATGTAAAGCCGCCGCACTGTTTGGCCGCTCGCCCCGGTTTGCTTCGTGACAAGCTGCATCCCGAGCATTTTTTCGGCGACCGATTTCGCTTCAATCGGGCCGCCTTTAACCACTTTCACGCCGCCGCCTTTGCCGCGACCGCCTGCGTGAATTTGAGCTTTCACCACCACCACCGGCATGCCGGTTTCGGCGATAAGCCGCTCCGCGATCGGTGCCACTTCATCGGCGTTAAAAGCCGGCTCACCTTTCGGTGTGGGCACCCCGTACCGGCGAAAGATCTCTTTGCCTTGGTATTCGTGGATTTTCATGAGGACCGGCCCTCTTACCACAGTCACTAAAAGATCGTTGCAGCATCCCTTTCGATCAAAATTTCAGCGACAAACAAGCTGCCCCCCGGGGCGCGCTGTCGCGCGCCGGCCCCCCAAGCGCGGTGCTCGCTCCGCTGCGCGCCGCGCGGGGGGCCGACATGACGCGTACACAACTGGATGCGTACACAATTTGCGGTGTACGCATCAGTTGTGTACGCACCGCGTTACGGTACAAGCGTACACAACCACATTCCCGGTGGTCCGCCTTCAAAAAAACGCGGCGTTCTCCCCACCGCGTGGGCGAGCGCTTCCAGCTCGGCGCGCTCAAAACATTTGGCAAAACCAAGTCCGCCGAACACCACTTCGTTGCGATCGACGGGAGGGAGGGGGCGGGCGGCGCGAATGGGGCGCGCGAACGCGCGCCCCATTCGCGCCGCCCGCCCATCGCTTCGAGGCGTTACCGCGGCGAGGGAGCTTGTGAGGACGGCGCCGTTCGGCGCCGTCCTCACAAGCTCCCTCACCACCCGCACCCGCATTTCGGCATCGAGAATGTGGCTCAAACTTCCGAGGCCCATGACCACCGCATCGAATTGTGTACACATAGAAGCAACAGCCGGTGGGCGCGTTGCGGCGACGAGATCTTCGTAGCGCGCCTCCACCACGTGTACACCTTTGCGGCGACACATTTGAGCGAGATCGCGCGACGGTTCAAGCGCCGTAACCTCGTGGCCCAACGCGGCGAGGAGAGCCGCCTCGCGGCCGGCGCCCGCGGCTCCAAGGAGCACGCGGGCGCCGGCCGCGGGCAGCTCCCCTCGCCACCACTCCAACTCCCATGTGTACTCAGGAGCGTCGCGGTACTCGCGGCTCACGTCGTAGAGCGCAACGCCCAAACGGCTCTTTTCATCGGGTGAAAGCGCTTCTTGCAAAAACGCCCAGAGCGATGCGCGTGCCGGATGATCGAGCATTGCCGTGTGGCCGAGCAGCTTCAAAAAGGAGCGTTTTATCCGCGCGCGCATCGTATTTTTGGCCATGATGACAGGTTCTTCGCGCGATTTTCCTGGGGGTAGCGGGAGGGTGCGCGGACGTGCTAGCGTTTTTGACTATGAAGAGTGTGCCCAAGCGGGTTTCCGCTCAATCCTCGCTCGTGGAGCGCTTGCTTGGCGCGCCGGTGGAGGTGCCAACTCCGGCAGAGCGTGAAGCCGCTTTGATCGCAATGACGTTGCCTGTTGTCGACGACGCCGAGGTCGCTTCGGAGTTTCGGCGTCAGGCTCCAGCCCCGCGCAAAACTCCGCGGCGCTCCGCTGCGTAATCGGTTGGTTCTTCGTCGCAAACAAACGTCATGATCTGGAAGCTGCGTTGGGGGTTTGCGGCGCGAACAACACTCCGCGCCCTTCCTCTGCCAACCGCTGAGCGCGTGGATGCCGCGGTGATTCGGCTCGCCGAAGACGAAGAAGGCACCATCACCTACGTTCCCGACATCCATCCGATGGGCGGTTATCTGCATGTCGGATCAATGGTGGTGTTTTTTACGCTGGAGCCCAAAGAAGGCGTGATGACGGTCTGGAATATCTTTCGCCGTCGTCGACTTATTTGAGCTTGTGTACGCTCACTAGGTCTTCCCGCGAGCGCGCCGTGGGTGGGCATTTGAAGAAATTTTGTGTACACAAGATCGAATGTGTACGCATCGTGCGGTCCGTTACGAAAGCTGCACGAGGCGGCGTTTTTCAAGCGCGGTGAGCAGATCGTCCACGTCGCGGGTGAGCACGTCGCGCGTGACCTCGTGTTCGGCCAAAAGTGCTTCGATCAAGGCGCCGCGTGTGGTGCCGTTTTCGCCGATGATTTCCCACGCGCGCGCACCGACGGTGTTGAGACCGAAATATGCGCCGCCCACGGTGTCGAGAAGAATGGCTTCACCGCCCGTGGTTCGCGACAGCACGCCTTTGGATCGCGCGATTCTGGTGGTGTCGTTCATGGTGACTCCAATGGGTCCGCCGCTCCGTTCTATGCCAAACTGAGGCGCAACGCTGTGACGGTATCGACCATCGACCTTTTGCGGCTGCTTTGCGCCCGCGACGCGGCGGTTGTGCCCAACGTCGACGCCTACGGTGCGCCCGAGTGGGTTGTCGTTCAACAGGCGGTCACGGCGTGGGATGCGGCTCCAATGGTGTACACATCCCTTCGCGAAACGGGGCTGCTCGCCAAAGCGCCGCGCGAGCTTGCAGAAGCGATGAAACGCGACCACGCGGCGAGCACGGCGGCAAACCTGAGGTTGTCGTTTGAGGCCGATGAGCTTGTGAGCGGTCTTGAAAAAACGGGCGTAAAAGCGGTTTTGCTCAAAGGCACGGCGCTGTTTTCGCTCGGCGTGTGGCGCGATCCGGGGGCGCGGCCCACATGCGATATCGACCTTTTGATCTCAAAAAATGATGCTTCAAACGTTGACCGATTTTTGCGTACACAAGGGTTTGAGCAGGCGCGTTCGGGCGGCGTAAAACACCTGCCGCCGTACGGCCGAAACGGCGTGGTCGTGGAGGTACACACGCACGCGTTTTGGAGCCTTTCAGACGGGCATCGGGTGGTTTTGGATGAAATGGTCGATGGCTCGGGGCGGCCGTACCTCGGCGGTGTGGTGGCACACTTGGTTCATCACCTGTTCGAAAGTTCGGTCACGACGCCGTGGCTCGTTGCAAAAACGCTCGCCGATTTGGCCGAAGTGTACTCATTGGCTTTGGCCGGTGGTGGCGAGACAGCCAACGAAATTGCCGCCAAGGTGCGCTTTTTTGGCCTCACGGCGAGGTTTGAAGCCCTCGTGGGGCTGCTCGAAAGGGTGACCCGAAAATCACTTTTTGATGTTTGGAAACGCTCGCCGAACCCGCGCGAGGTGGATTGGTTGTGTGAACGTGCGGCGGCCCGGTCGAGCACGCGCACCGAGGCGCTTCGTGTGCTCGACCGGTCCGCCGCCCTCTGGCGCATGCCGCTTCGCGAAAAACAAGCGACTTTGGCGCATTATTTTTTGCCAAACACCGAAGAGATGCGCTCGCTCTACGGTTTGCCGGCCAATTCGCCCTGGGTTTGGCCGCTTTACGCGGTGAGGCCAATTCACCTTGTGGGTCAAAGCGCCCTTGACGCCGCGCGGCTGATCTGGCCGTTTCGCGTTCCAACCGGCCGAGCGTCCGACCGTGGCCTCGATCGCGGGGTTATACGCGATCGGCGCCCACGTTGAACGCGCGGCACGGCTCGCGCATCCTAACCGCCCAAACCCCGTGACTTACGACCGAGAGCCAAAAGCCGCCTCCCCGAACGGTGCCTCTTCCGAACCCGGTGAAAGCGGCATCGACGCGCTCGCCATTTGGCGGACGGTCTTAAAATATTGGGCCACGGCGCTCGCAACGGCGCTTGTGATCGCGGTCGCGGTGGCGTTTTACACGCTCGGCCAAACCAAAATTTACGAAGCTACAACCACCGTTCAGTTTGATCCAAATCCACCCCGACCGCTCGGTGGCAAGGTGGAAGCGGTTGTTGAAATGGGCTCCGGCCCGGTGTGGGATCCGCGCGAATATTACGAGACGCAGTACCAAATTATCCAATCGATGCGCGTTGCCACCGCGGTCGTTACGGAGCTGGGTCTGCATCGCGACGCGGGCTTTGTGTACAACACGCCCAAAGACGCGCCGCTTCCCAAAATGGGCAACATCACCGAGGAGCAGGCCGCTGAGATTCTGCGCAGCCGCTTGAAGGTCGAACCGGTGAAAGGGTCGCGTTTGGCGCTGCTTCGTTTGCAAGACGCCAATCCCGAGCGCGCTCAACGCGTGCTTTCGTCGGTGGTAGATACGTACGTTGCGCAAAACATCCAAATTGCGCTCGATGCCACGGTAAACGCCAACGATTGGCTAAAAGAGCAAATGGCCAAACTCAAGATCGATCTCGAAAAGAGCGAGATGGATCTGCATGAGTACAAGAAGAACAATAACCTTCTTTCCGCGGCATTTGACGATCGATCCAACATGCTGCGCGAGCAAATGGGGCAGCTCAATCAGCTGCTCACAAGCGTGCGCGCCAAATCAAAAGAAGTGCAGGCACGCCGCGATCAGCTTGCAAAAGTGAAGGTGGACGACCCGAGCCAAATGCCCGCGAGTGAACTTCTCGGCAACATCCTTTTGAGCCAATTTCGCTCGCAGTACATTGAAGCAAAGCGCGCGCGCGAAGCGCTCATCGGCGCGGGCAAAGGCCCCAACTACGATGAAGTGAAAGCCGCAGATGCGCGCATGGAAGAGAGCCGCCGAGCGGTCCTCCTTGAGGTGAAAAACATCCAAGGCGCGCTCGATCGAGAACTTGCGGCGGTGCGTCAGCAAGAGTCGGGGCTCGCGGGCCTTCTCGAACAATCCAAAAAAGAAGCGCTCGAACTCAATCTTTTGGAGATTGAACACAACCGCCTTCGTCGCTCCAAAGAGAACACCGAAAAGCTTTATTCGCTGCTGCTTGAGCGCACCAAAGAGAGCGATTTGGCGCGCATGCTCAACGTAAACAACGTGCGCGTGCTCGATCGGCCCCGTGTGCCGCGTGTACCCGTGCGACCGAACGTGGTGCTCAACATCGGCGCCGGCATTCTCATTGGCCTTCTGCTTGGTATCGCCACCGCAATGGGTCGCGCCATGCTCGATCGCACCATCAAAACTCCCGGCGATGTGGAGCAGGTGCTCGGTGTGAGCTTCTTGGGTTTGATCCCCGAACTTGAGCCTTCAAAAGAGGCGGCGCTTCAAAAGGCGCGGCGTCGCGGTCGGCCCATCAGCCCCGGGCGAGAGCTGATCGTGCACGAAATGCCCACGAGCGGCATCGCCGAGGCTTCGCGCTCCATCCGCACCAACATTCTCTTTACCGCGCCCGACAAGCCCTACAAGGTCATGCTCGTCACCAGCGCTGCCATGGGTGAAGGCAAAACAACGGTGGCGTGTTGCATCGCCATTGCAATGGCGCAAACAGGCAAGCGCGTGATCTTGGTAGACTGCGATTTGCGCCGTCCGCGCCTGCATCGCATTTTCCAGCGTCCGTCGGACGTGGGGCTCACCACCGCCCTGGTGGATGAAGCGCACGAAGATCACATTGAACAAAGTGAAGTGCCCAACCTGAGCATTTATGTGGCCGGCCCTCATCCGCCCAATCCGGCCGAACTCCTTCAAAGCGAGCGGTTTCGCACGGTGCTCAAGCGCCTCACGGGCAAGTTTGACTACGTGATTCTCGACAGTCCGCCCGTGCTTGCGGTCACCGACGCCGCGGTGCTCTCCACGCTTGTCGACGGCGTTGTGATGGTCACGCGGGCGTTTCAAACGCGCAAAGAGCTGGCACAACACGCGCTTCGTCGGTTGACGGACGTGGGTGCTCACGTGGCCGGCGTTGTGCTCAACGCGGTGAATCTCACCAAGGACGAATACAAGTATTCGTACCAATATTATCGCCGCGGCGGTTATTACGAAGACGACGAAAACCGCAAGCGCGTCTCGCAGGTTGAAGTCGCTCCCCGCGCCGCCTCATGAGTTGGGGTCGCCCGATGTAACCATGGGCTCAAGCCCTGACCCGTCTGGATCCCTGTGATGCCCATTTCAACACGGAGTTCCCCAGCGGCGCATGCGCCTCATTCGAACGGCGAGTAACTCGTTGCGGTTGAGTTGTCGATGCAGCAGAAAAGAGCCCGTTCTGGGAGGTCCGGCGACTTGAGATGTCCATCAGGTCGCCATCCACCGGTCTCGCCGGTCTCTCGTTTTCGTCGTGGCTGCGCTCGCCACAGAACTCCATCTGGAGAACCCGACGCGCCACGCTGTTCGCTTTTCCGCTTGGCGACGGGCAAGGGTGTCCCAAACGTCTCGACAAGACTGGATCCGTGCCTTGCAGAACGTTCCGCTAAAGGGAAGTTACCTAGGAATCACGGAGGACATAGAGGAACACGGAGGATTTAGGTTTCTTGGGCTGCAATGAGTACACATTGCCCAGCCTTCTCGGCGTGACGCCGTGCAAGCCGATCAGTCATCCGTGTCGCGGTACACCGGCGGCGCTTCTGGATGCAGCGGATGCAGCCCGTCTCGCGCGAGATCGCGGGCGCTTGTCACCGGCTCCGATAAATCCCAATCGAGATACAACTTGTCGCCGTCGAAACAACCGAAGCTTGTCGACACACACAAGAGCGGTTCGCGATCGATCGCAAAACCCTGCCGAGCCACATCGTGGCCGTACACAGCCACTTTTGCCGTGGGCAAAATCGCTTTCAAAAAAGAGTACGCACGCTCCGACGATGTGGTGCGCGCCCACAGGAGCGCCGCCAAAATGGCCCTCGCTCCGTTGTCGGCCAGCGTGAGATCCAAAAACCCGTCGAGCGGCAATTTGTCGAGATCCGAAGCGCTTTCAATCGCCGCGTGCGGCGCCGCGTGCAGCATCACAATCCCCGCTTTGGGAGCCACCGCAACGAACGGCCACGTGCGCATCCAGCCCTTCATTTGGCGCGTTGAAGCCGGACCCAAAAGCTCTTCCAAACGCCGCGCTTCGTCCGGAAAAAACTTCGCCACAACGGGCCCGCCCACGTGCGCGTGTTCGTGATTGCCGAGTAAGTAATGCACGCGCCCCGGATGCCTATCGGCGAGCGCTTTGGCCTTTTCTAAAAGCCTTTTTGAGTCACCCCGATAATACGAACCCAAATAATCGGGCCATTCATCCGGCGCGAGTTCAGGACCGTGCACGAGATCGCCCGTGATCACCAGCACCGCGCCTTCAGGGCGTTCGGCCGCGTGTTCAAACACCTCTTCAACCCGCTCAAAATCCCCGACATTTCCTTGGAGATCGGTAGACACGATGAGCCGGCCCCTTTCAGGCAGCGTCACCAGCCGTCGCACCGATCCTCCGGACATGTTTTGGAACAAATGCCGTGGATTTGACCCCTGGTGCAAGCCCTCTGACCAATCGGCGAGATTTTCGCTTTGAAAACAGACGTGATCCCCCCGCGCCCGGTGGTGGTAAAGAGCGCCCATGTCCTCCGCAGCGGCGGACGCCGCCTCCACTTCCAAAAGCTCCCCGTTTTTTCGATCGCGTCTCGGTTCCGCGCTCGCGCTAATGCCGCTCGGCGTTTGGACGGTGGTTCACTTGTGGAACAACCTGTCCGCGTTTCGAGGCGGCAAACAATGGCAAGCCGCAGTGACCGAGCACAGTCACGGTGCCGCAGAACTCGTTGGCTCGTTCATTGTGTTCGCCCCGCTTTTGATCCACACGTTTTGGGGTTTTTCGCGCATGCGCAAAACCAAAATGAACGTGGGGCGCTACGGCTTTTTTGCCAACTACAAGTTTTTGCTCCAGCGCCTTTCGGCTCTCGGTGTGCTCGGTTTTCTCGGGGCGCACGTGTGGAAAGCCAAGCTTGAGCCGCGGATCATGCACGGCCACGCAGAAACGTTCGCCGACATCTCCAAGCAAATGCATCACCATCTGCCCACGCTCCTTGTGTACCTTTTAGGAACGCTCGGCGTTGCGTACCATTTGGCAAACGGCATTCATACGTTCACCATGAGTTGGGGCTTGGTTTCAAGCCGACGCGCGCTCAAACAAATGGAGATCGTTGCGTACATCGCGTTCATCATTTTGCTCGCGATGAGCTGGGGCACCATCTACGCCCTGTGGCGCGCCGGCGCGTAACACCCTGCCCGCCGCCGGGCCCATCTTGCCAAAGCACCTCGGGCCCGCTAGCGTCAAGCCATGCTCAATCAATCCGATCCAATCTTTGAAGCGTTGGACAACGCTCCGATGGGGGAGCGGTTCACGCCGGAGCAAGAGGCAGAACTGGCCCAAGCGCTCGAAGATCTTCGCGCGGGCCGCACACGCCTGGTAGCTCACGCGGATATTGATGAAGGGTTGTCGCCTCGGCTCGTGGGATGAGTCTTACCGTTATCTGGGACTGTGTACGCATCTAGGTTGTGTACGCATCTAGGTTGTGTACGCCGCGCGGTGGTGTGTACGCAACGTACGCTCGCGCGGCGCGCCCCATAAAACGTCTTGTTCAGCCGGCGGTTTCGGCCGCTTTCGGTGCTTTGGGAATGTCGGCCGCCGCCTGCTTTTTCCCGATCACATACGCTGCCACCGCCGCGCCGATCAGCGCCAGCTGAATGATCCACGTTTCAACCGTGGGGTGGATCCCGAGTGACGCCACGCGGAACGCTCCGAGCGGATGCATGGGCACCACACCCACGGTTTGCAATGCCGCCACGCCCTGGCCCGCGAACACCACCGCGAGCGCATACAAGAGGTAACTCGACACCCTGAAAAACACCTGCGGCGGAGCGAAGCGGCCGGCGCGCGAGTACGCAAACACAAGCACCAGGAGCACGAGCGCGCCGGCCGCGGCGCCTACCAATGCCGCACCCGCCGGCGCGTTTGACGCGAGAAGCGCCTGATAAAAAAGCACCGTCTCAAACGCCTCTCGGTAGGCCGCCAAAAACGACACACCAAAAAGCGAAAGCGCCGCACGCGTGGGTGTGACCTGCTCCTTTAAGAACTTCATCCACCGCGCCACTTCACGCTTTGCGAGCAGCGAATAGCTCACATAAAAGAGCACCGCCGTTGCCGCGAGCGCCGTGACGCCTTCGATCATCTCGCGGCGCGCGCCCGAGATCGCCACCAACTTGGCCGACAAAAGCCACGTGAGCAGCCCGAGCAGCACCGCGGCGATCCACCCGGCGTGTATAAATCGCCGCTTTTCCTCAACGCCCGCCTGCTTCGCCAAACCAAGCAACGCCGCGATGAGCAGCGCCGCTTCAACCCCTTCGCGAAGAACAATCCCCGCCGACGAAATCGCCGTTGCCGAAAAACTTCGGCCTTTGGATCGATCGGCAACGATCGCTTCAGCCCGTGCAAGTTCGCGCACAAAACCATCGAGATCCGCCGACAACTCTGCGTCGCTTTTCGACGCTTCAAGCCCGGAGCGCAACGCCCCGTAACGCTCTTCAATGTTCGCTGCGAGCGCGCTGTCGGCCGCGCGAATTCCCGGCTCGGCCGGCTCAATGCCTTCCAAATAAGCGTCAATCAACAGCGCCCGCGCCGACGCGCGATCACCGATGGCGATCGCCGACCGCGCTCGTTCTATTTTTCCGCGTGCAATCGCAAGCGACGACCCGGCCCCGCGATCTTCGTACGGAGCGCGCCTGCGCAAATCCGACAAAACGGCCGCAACGCGCTCCTTGGGTACACCCGCGCCTGCCAAGTCACGCGCAATGTCGGCGTCGGTATGCGTTGCCAAATAAGACAAGCCGTATGCGGGACCGTTCGGCGCAGGCTCCGTATTCTGATGCCTTAAACTCAATACATAAAATGCCAATGAATAACGATCTTCATCACTCAATTGATTAAACGGAACCATGGCCGTTCCGGTCACGCCGAATCGAATGGTCGCCGCCACCCGCGTGGGTGAAAGCCTATCGGCCATATCGTCAGCCGTGTAATTGGCAGGCTTTGGATCAAGCCCTTTTGCTTTAGGCCCGTCACCCTGTCCGGCCGGACCGTGGCAATCCACACAAAGCTCATGAAACAGGTTTTTGCCCCGCAGCGGATTGGGCATTTCTTTGGGCGCTTCAATAATGCCAAACGCGGCCAATGCGACCGATCGCGCTTTCATGGCATTGGCCGCAACATCGGTGTCCGACGCTTTGTTATCTACGGCCGCAGCAACCGCTCTCACCAAGTCGGCCACTTTTGCATTGGCATTTCCCGTTGCGGGTTTGGGCGCGTTATCCAGCCGCTCCGCAATGGAAACAGCCTCTTTTAATAACGACTTTTGTTCGTCGTATTCGGCCTGCGAAGTGACAGCGCCGTCTTTCACGGCACCGCCGTAGTCAGCCGCCACATAATTCATTAGGTGGCCGAGGCGCTGCGCCTCCACTTCAGGCGGATCTCCCTGATCAGCGCGCGTGTGTACACTCACCAACAGGAGCAACGCGCCGAGCAGCGTGGCCCACCCGCGGCGCAGGAAGGTGCGAAGCACCGACCGAGCCGCAAGGGAGGGCAGGCCGGGCCGGAGCGCACATGAGCGATCCGCATTTTGTTGGTTTGCGGCCGACGCACGCGTTTGCGCGGAGCGCGTGAGGGAGGCACGGCCGGGGTGGGCAGCTCAGAAAGCTGTAGCGAAGGGCGGGGTGGAGTGAACTTGAAATTCACATTCATTAGACTAGCACCCTATTCCAACAGATGCCACAGATTATTCCAAAGCCCCTCGATCCGGCGCGAAACAACTGCCGAATTGAGGCTCTTCACCACGGACCGCCCCGCCAAGACCTGAAACGCCCCGCCACCTGACGCGTCGTAATCAACACGGAGTTCCCCAGCGGCGCATGCGCCTCATTCGAACGGCGAGTAACTCGTTGCGGTTGAGTTGTCGATGCAGCAGAAAAGAGCCCGTTCTGGGAGGTCCGGCGACTTGAGATGTCCATCACGTCGCCATCCACCGGTCTCGCCGGTCTCTCGTTTTCGTCGTGGCTGCGCTCGCCACAGAACTCCATCTGGAGAACCCGACGCGCCACGCTGTTCGCTTTTCCGCTTGGCGACGGGCAAGGGTGTCCCAAACGTCTCGACAAGACTGGATCCGTGCCTTGCAGAACGTTCCGCTAAAGGGAAGTTACCTAGGAGGCACGGACAGCACGGAGATCCACGGAAGTTTTTTTATTTCGGGCTGCAATAGGCTCGCACAGCGCGGCCGATTTTACAGTCATGTTCCGGATCACGGGTGATGTGTACCCATAGCAGCCAAAGAAACAAAAACCTCCGTGTTGACTACGACCTTGCAGACATCGCGGCTATTTGGGGCTTTGTGTTTCCCAACCTCGCTGTGTCCATCAGGGCCCTCCACCGAGGCCTTGTGTACACATGAGCGTTTGGCGAGGCGGCTTATTTATACAAGGCGCAATGTTCGGGTGGGGGCGCGGCATTCAGATCCGTCGGCGCCCGAGATGTCAACTTGAAATGTTTCTTTGGCGGTGCCGAGGCGCGAAAGCACGGGTTGACTTCCCCAATAACGAGTGGCGACGGAGGCCAATACCGGTGCTACGTGAGAAAAGGTAAGATCTGTATTGGGCGCCGCCAGTCTGTCTTCAATAGAAAACCACGCCGATTTGGTATTGACCTGAATGCCGCCGGCCAGGCTTTCGTGTTTTGTGAGCAGGTTGGCAAGGTGAAGGGTTTTATCAAATGTGCGGCGAATGCGTTCATCAAGTGAGCCCGTGAGCCCTCGTTTTACAGCGCATTTGAGGCCGATCTGACCATTTGTAGCGTCGATTGAATAGTGCGCTTCATGTCCAATGAGCAATACCGATGGGCCGTTGTGAACATGGCTGTAATCGGCAACATCAATGAGTGTTTCAGGCAATAGTTTGTCTTGAATCACGCGGTGGAAAAACAAAATGAACGACGCGTGGGGAACATTGACAGGTGGTACAAATGCGAATTTTACCGAGATGCGTTGGGGTTCCATGATCGATGCGTGGGTAGGTTCTATCATGTGGACACGTGGGTAGATTTAATGATCGGCGCGGGTTGAGAAGCCTTGGGCGGTCACTCGGCGGCGGCGGGCAGATTCATGCGCGCATAACAGGCATGGGCCGCTTCAATAAACAGGGTGGCTTCTTCAATTCTGCGGTGGGCGGCATCAAGCTCCATGTTTGTGAACGCGCTGCCGTGCACTTTAAAGAGGTAATGAGAAAACCTGTCACCTGCGAATGGATCGTGAAAAAGCGTTGTTTCTTCACACAGGCGTTTTTTAAACTCACGCACAATTTCATCAGGGCTGTTGCCCACGTCGTAAAAAACCTGACGGGTAAGCGCTTCCGCCGCAACGAGCATGGCCTGGTAGGCTTTTTCCGCCGCTTTGTTGGCCTGGCCCTGGTCCAATAAAAGTTGCCCTTCAAACACCTGTCGTTCTGCCGATGCGAGGCCAAAGTGAGCGAGGGGCACCACTTCTCCCGCGCACTCTCCCATGCCCAAGTCACCAATGGAGTACACCCGCGGATCTCCCCAATCGGAGTAATAATTGGGGTTGTCGGGAACGGTGATTAAATCGTCGAGCAAGGCCCTGAGTTTGGCTTTGCCGGTTCGGTCAATGTAGTCTTGAAAACGTTCACCTTTGGTGCGGTTTTCTGCGTAATGGGTAGATAAGCGACTGACAACCGCGGGGATATTTTTGGAAGGTACGGCGCCGATGGCGAGGCCGTTGGATCCGGCGTTTTGCTCAAACTTGCCTCCCAAGACGACCTGAAAGTGGGGAACGGTGCGGCCACCCACTTTGCGTTGAACTCCCCAAAAGCCCATGTCGGCAATGTGGTGTTGTCCGCAGGCGTTGAAACATCCACTGATCTTGATATGGAGATTGCCCACATGTTCATCAAGATGGGCGCTTTTTGCAGCCAAATCGCGACGCAACTCGGCGGCGAGCCCGCGTGAACTGGAGATGCCGAGTTTGCAGGTGTCGGTGCCCGGACAGGCGGTAATGTCCACAATGGTGCCGGCGCCGGGGTCTGCCAGGTGAAGGGCTTTTAGGTCTTTGTACAAGTCGGGTAGATCGGCGTCGGGCACCCATCTGAAGACGATGTTTTGTTCTACCGTGGCGCGCACGTTGTCACCCACGTATTTGCGCGCGAGATCTGCCAAGGCGCGCATTTGACTGCTTGTCAGATCTCCCAAGGGTAAGGTGATGGTGGCGACCGAATATCCCGCCTGACGTTGAGGGCGAACATTTGTTTTTTTCCAAATGTCAAACTCGCCCGGGCGGCGGGAGATGGTGAGGAGTGAAGGGTCACGCCGGGGCGTTTCTTCGGCCGCGGAGAGGTCTGCCAAAAACGATGTCCAGCGCGAGTCAACCGGCAGTTTGGTCCGCTCTTCGGCCACGACTTTTTTAAACTCTTCAATCCCCAATTTTTGAATGACAAACTTGAGCCTGGCGCGGGCGCGATTTTTCTTTTCACCCAGGCGGGCAAACACGCGGCATACCGCTTGTGAAATGGGCAATAACTCCGTTTCAGGTACCCAGTCTGACAGGAGCTTTGCCTGGTAAGGTACGGCGCCCAACCCACCGCCGACGTACAGTTCAAACCCGCGGAGAACCTTACCATCCACCTCGCGGGTAACGGCCAATGCGCCGATGTCGTGCATGGCAGTCAGACCACACGCTTCATCCCGGCAACCTGAAAAAGCGATTTTGAATTTGCGGCCAAAGTCTTGAGTGTCGGGGTGGCCCAATAAGAAGTAGGCGAGCGCTTTGGCGTAGGGGGTAACGTCAAAACTCTCTGTTTTACAAACGCCTGAATACGGGCATGCGGTGACGTTGCGAACGGAGTTTCCACACGCTTCACGCGTGGTAATGCCTATTGCGGCAAGCCTTCGCATTAAATCGGGCGTGTCGTCGATATGCACGTAATGGAGCTGAATGTCTTGGCGGGTTGTGACGTGCAATATGCCGTCTGAATACTCTTCTGCGAGGTCGGCAAGCACATCCATTTGGTCGGGAAATAGGCCGCCGAATGGGATTTTAATGCGCTGCATGCCGGGCGCGTCCCATAACGTGGAAGGCCCTTTTGTAATGCCACCCGACGGAAACGCGATGTCCTGCGTTTTATACCCATCAAAACGTTTGCCGTTGTCGTAGCGCTGGCCATAAGCGCCGCGGCGCAGGCGCACTTCTGCAAACAGCTTTTCTTCGATCCGGCCTTGTTTGCGGAGCAGAAGTTCGGTTTCAAACGCGTCAATTTCGCTCGCAAGCGCGGGATCCGTCGCGTTTTCGAGAACCTCTTTCCAACTTTTGTGGGTCATGGCCGTGCCTTTGGATAAGAACGCCATGGAGATTGTCACATATTTCCGATGTGTCAATTGTTAAATTGGGCGCACGACGACACGCCGTTCACCACCACGGACTCGCCGAGCCCTGATCGTCCCCGCAACGACCTGTCACGCCGTGCCGCCCGCGACGTGTCCTCACCACGGAGTTCCCCAGCGGCGCATGCGCCTCATTCGAACGGCGAGTAACTCGTTGCGGTTGAGTTGTCGATGCAGCAGAAAAGAGCCCGTTCTGGGACGTCCGGCGACTTGAGATGTCCATCACGTCGCCATCCACCGGTCTCGCCGGTCTCTCGTTTTCGTCGTGGCTGCGCTCGCCACAGAACTCCATCTGGAGAACCCGACGCGCCACGCTGTTCGCTTTTCCGCTTGGCGACGGGCAAGGGTGTCCCAAACGTCTCGACAAGACTGGATCCGTGCCTTGCAGAACGTTCCGCTAAAGGGAAGTTACCCAGGAGTCACGGAGGACACGGAGGGCCACGGAGTTTTTGTATTTTTGGCTGCAATAGGCTCGCACCACCTGACCGGTCCGTTGTCAGGCTTGGGATCATGGATGATGTGTACCCATTCAGGTTCTTGGCGTGGCGATTCAGCGGTCGCTCTGCCGTGAGCGACGTGTACTCATGATGTGTACTCAATCGGCGGGGCCGAAGCGCACCGTTTCGTCGAGGGCGACGGAGAGATCGCTCGCGATCTGTTGCTCTTCGCCGGTTTCTTCGTCGCCTAGAAACACGCCGCCGACCTGCTCGACGAAGAGGTCAAACGTCATTTGATCGTACAGAACGAAGCGCACTTCTTGAATGCGGCTGCCGCCGAGCAACAGGTGCAATCGAAGCGCGCTCGCAACGGCGTACGCCGAAGCTTCGGGAGCAACTTTGGCGAGACCGGTTCCGAGCGCCGGAATGGCAAGTGTACGCAAGCCGAGTTCTTCGGCCAAGAGGAGCGCGCGCTGCGATGTTCGCGCGAGGCACGACACTTCACGCCACGCGCCGACGGCGTGCAAAAGAGCTTTGCATTTGAGTGCGCCGGGGCTGGTTGCCAAACAATCACCGAGTGCGCGGCGCCCGTGTTTTGTAGCTTCTTCTTCGATCTCGTCGCCGCCGCGGCGTCGCAACGCATCGCCTACGCCGGACCTCATTTTCATTTCATCGTTGGCGCTGTTCACAATGCCGTCGGCTTCAACCTCGGCGATGTCTCCGTGTACACATGACACTTTGACGCGATCGATGATCCATTGCCCGCGACCCATTGCCACGGCGGGCAACTTGGGCCGAAGCGCGCGCGCGAGCGATCCCAAAAGCCTCTCCGACGCATGGGCCGAGTGCGATCGATCGTGCGGATCGCGGCGCAACATTTTTGCCAAAACGTGCTGAAAATAAGCCTCTTCGGCCGACCTTGCGGCGGGGAATTTTACGACCGTTTCACCGACGATGTCGGCAAGCTCGGTGAACGGCGGATTGCCGTACAAGAGATCGTACGCGGTGGCGCCGAGCGAATAGATGTCGGCCCGTCGCGTGGGGTCTGCGCCGCGCAGCGCTTCCGGCGCAATAAAACGCAACGTTCCGCTCGTGAGCCCTTCTCGAAAATCGCGCGTGACGGCAATGCCGAAATCGCCGAGTCGAAGCCCGATCTGCGGCGAATAAAGCAGATTGGAGGGCTTCACATCGCGGTGCAAAACGCCCGTGAGATGGGCGGCGTGAAGCGCGTCGGCCACATCGCTCGTGACCTGGCACACGTACCAAAGTGGCAAACCGCGCCGCAGCGCACGCCTCCGCAGCGCATCGAGTTCGGCGAGATCCAAGCCGTCAACGTACTCTTGAACGATGTAGGGCAATCCTTCGTGTACACCTACGTCAACGGCCTTCACCACTTTGGCGCTGGGGATGCGCGCCATCATGCGTGCCTCGTTGAGCAGGCGGCCCACGGGCCCCGAGGTGGCGAATGCACCGGGCGTGTCCAGGGGCACTTGGCTCTGCACAGATTCGCGCAGGGTTTTTAAAATCACCGGCACAGCAAGGTGTTTGTGACGCGCCAACCACACGCGGCTCATGCCGCCTTCACCAATGGGGCCCCACACTTCGTAGCGGCCACATGTCGCGCCTGTCAGATCCATCGCCCCGGCCATGGTATCGAAGAAGATTGTGAGGCCCGAAAAGACACGCATGCCCCCTTCGGATTTGTCACCAATCCCTTCCGCTTCTCTTGCCAAACCATCGCGGCGCCTATTGGCCGGGGTGTTTTTAGGCACGTTCGCGTTTCTGTTTGCAGCGGGCACCGGTTGCTCGCTCATCACAAAAACCAATCGAGAACTCATTGGCGAAACGGGTGGAGGCGGTGAGGGCGGAACGGGCGCTACCACGTCCATCGGGGGCACAACGTCGTCGGGCGGCTCCGGGGGCGGCGGCACGGGCGGCACGGGTGGATCCACCTGCACAACCGAGTGTTGTTCACCGCTCGATTGTCCCGATGAAAACAACGAGTGTATTCAGCGCACCTGCGAAAAAGGGGTTTGCGGCACAGCGCCGGTGAAACAAGGCGTTGCGATATCGGCGCAAACGGCGGGTGATTGTCAAAAATTGGTGTGTGATGGAAACGGCGCATCCGAAAGTGTGGCCGACAACACCGACATTCCCGACGACGGCAATCAATGCACGGTGGACAAGTGTCAATCGGGTGTACCCAAAAACACGAGCAGCCCCGCGGGTGAATTGTGTACACAAGACGGCGGGAAAAAGTGCGACGGCTCGGGCATGTGCGCGGAGTGTTTGTCGCCGAGTGATTGCCAAAGCAAAGTGTGCACAGTGGCCGGAAAATGTGCTCCCGCGTCGTGCGGCGACGGCGTGAAAAACGGCGACGAGACCGATGTGGACTGCGGCGGCGTCTGCGGCGCCTCGTGTTTGGAAGGCGACACGTGCGCGGATGCCGGCGATTGTTTTGACCACGTGTGCAACGTGATGACGCTCACGTGTGCGGCGGCGACGTGCTCCGATACTGTGAAAAACGGCGACGAAACCGATGTGGATTGCGGCGGTGACTGCGGTGCCACGTGCGCCGCGGGCGACCTTTGCAAAGTGGACACCGATTGCAAAGGCGGTGCGTGTTCCGGCGCATTTTGTTTGCAGAGCTGCACCGATGGTGAACTCAACAACGCCGAGATGGGGACTGATTGCGGTGGGCCGATCTGCACAACCACCTGCGTGAATGGAACCGTGTGCGTGGTTCCTTCGGATTGCACGAGCAACTTCTGTGTGGACGGGGTTTGCTGCAATACCGCATGCGACAGCACGTGCGTTGCGTGCAGCGCTGATAAGAAGGCCGCCGGGATGGATGGGGAGTGTGGCTCTGCAAAGGCGGCCACCGATCCTCACGATGATTGTGGCATTGAGTTGTCCACCACATGCGGCGATGCCACGGGGCTCTGCGACGGAGCCGGTGCGTGTGAAAAGTGGCCGATGGGTACGGCGTGTGATGATGTTGCATCGTGCACTAACGGTATTCAAAACAACGCCGATGGTTGCAATGGAACGGGCAGTTGCACCGATGCGGGCACGGTTGCGTGCGGCGTTTACGCGTGTGGTGCCACAACGTGCAAAACAACGTGTGTGGACGACACAGACTGTTCGGACACCGGTTATTGTTTAAACACCGCCTGTGTTGCAAAAAAGGTTATTGGCAGTGCATGCCTTGGCAATAACCAATGTGAAAGCGGCTTTTGCGCCGACGGTGTGTGTTGCAATGAAGCGTGTGGTGGATTGTGCAAAGCCTGCTCCTCCGCGGCGGGTGGCCAAACCAACGGAACGTGTTCGCCGGTAGCCAATGGGCAAGATCCGGTGGGGGACTGCGGTGGCACGGGGCTGTGTGACGGCGTTGGGGGCTGCAAAAAAAATGTCGGCCAAACATGTGCGCTCGCCGCGGAGTGTTTGAGCGGCAATTGCGCCGACGGGTTTTGCTGCAATACCCCGTGTGTTGGGCTTTGCCAGGCGTGCTCCAATCTCAAAAAAGGTTCGGGCGCCAATGGCAGCTGCGGATTCGTGGGTGTTGGGCTTGACCCCGATGAGGAGTGCGGCGGCATTACCAATTGTTCAGGCGGTGGGACGTGCGCGTTATTACCGCTTGGGGCAACGTGTTCACTCAACTCAGAGTGCCAGTCCGGCTTTTGTGTCGATGGCAATTGTTGCAACTCGATTTGCCAGGGGGCCTGTCAAGCGTGCACCAATGCGAAGACGGGCGTCGGTAATGGGCTCTGTGATGACATTGTGGCGGGTACCGATCCCGATGACGAATGTTTTGAAGCGCTTGTTTGCGACGGCAATCTCGGGTGTACACCATGAAAGTGCTGCTCTTTTATCCGCCTCCGTGGAAAATTGCGGCGCCCGGCGAGCCGGCTGCGACTGGCGCTCACGGCCCGCCGGACGGTTATCGAGAAGGGGACTTGGACGCGGACTTTTATCAAACTCCGTGGGGTCTTTTTTCGCTCGGCGCTCAGGCCATTCGCGCCGGGCATCAGGTGAAGGTATTTAATCTTTCAAGTTTTCCGTGGTCGCGGGTAGAAGAGGTAATTCGCCGCGTGGAAGCCGATGTGTATGGCATGTCGTGTTGGACAGCCAATCGGCGTGGGGTGGTATTGGCGGCAAAATATCTAAAGCAAATGAGGCCGAAAGCGCATGTGATTGTGGGAGGTCCACACGCCACACCGCTCGCAAAAGAGTTAATGGTTCATTGCAAAGAAATTGATACGGTGGCTTTGGGTGAAGCCGATCATACTTTTTTGGAGCTTCTCGATAAACTTTCTCGCAATGAAGCTCCTATTGGTATTGCCGGCACTTATTATCGCGAACAGGGCAAAATAAAAGAGGGGCCCCATCGCGCTTCCATTGCCAATCTCGATACACTCGCATCACCGCACGAATATTTTGATACACACATTGCAATGACGTCGCGCGGCTGTCCGTGGGCGTGCACGTTTTGTGGGGCCGAAACCACGTGGGGCCGAGGCTTTCGAGCGGAGTCGGTGGGGTATGTGCTCGACGCGCTTGAAAAGGCGGTAAAGCGGCTGCCGGTGAAGATGGTTCAAATCAAAGACGACACGTTTACAACCAATAAAAAGCGTGTGATGGATATCTGCCGCGGCATTCAATTGCGCAATCTCCAGTTTTTTTGGAGCTGCGATACGCGGGTGGATTTATTAAATGAGCCGCTTCTTAAAGAAATGCGGCTTGCCGGCTGCCAGCGTCTTTCACTTGGCGTGGAGTCGGGATCGCAGGAGATTCTCGATAAAATCGATAAAAAGATAACGGTGGATGAAATTATCGAGTCCACGCGCATGGCCAAAAAATACGGCATTAAAGTGCGCTATTACATGATGCTCGGCAACCGGGGTGAAACGGTAAAAACATTTTATGAAACGCTCGATTTTTTAAAGCGCGCCGAGCCTCATGAATATGTGTTTTCGTGCCTGTCGATCTACCCTGGAACGCGCGACTTTTATGATGCTGAAAAGTCGGGTTGGCTCGATCGAAAGGTGTATTTCACAGAAACGTTTCAGGAGTTGAAAACGCCTTTTGATGCTTCGCCTGAAACGGCGCGTGTTTTAAACGAGTGGTTTTATCAAAACAGCGGGCTTCGCACGGTGTTTCGCGAAACGGTGGCCGATTTTGAGGCGATCTTAAATGAGTTGCCCAATTATCATGCGGCTCACATGGATTTGGGGGCGGCCTATTATCACGAAGGCCGGCTGAACGAAGCTGAAACCCATATTAAAAAGGCTTTGGATCTGGGGTATCCATTGCCGGGGCTTGTGTACAATCATTTAGCGTGTATTGCCAAAGCGCGCGGCGATTTGGATGGGATGATGAACCACTTTTCAGTCGCCGCCAAAGTCGACCCGCAACACTACGTGCTCATTCAAAACGTCAATCGAGCAAGGGCGTGGTTTAAACAAGACGGAGCGGCCAAAAACCTTCCCTTGGAGTTGACTGTCAGGCACGACTTTCAATTGTTGGAGCGCACCGCGCAGCCCACGTTGCCGGGCCCATTGCCCAACGATTATGCCGAGTGGAAGGCGGTCACCGTCCCTTCACCGGAAGCGCCGACATTCGCAAAAACGCCCGACGTGGAAGGCAGCCGCCACGGCCTGCGTGATAAGCGTCAGCTAAAGGTATTGTAATGTTAATGCAGCGGCGGGCTCGGCGGCGGCGGTTGTTTTGATTGGCGAGGCGCTCGATCGAGGCTGGATCGAATAGGCATCATTAACAATCGCTCAATGGCATGACGCTGCGCTCGGGGCGGCGGCGCTTCTGCCGAAGCTTGCATTAAACGCAAATCACGCAACACCGCTCTGTCGAGAGTGGCTATTTCACCGGGTTCAACTTCGAGAATGGGGCCGAGCGACGGGAGCAGCGAAATCAGCACCACTTCACTGCCGTTTTGACGAATCCACGTGCCTTGATAAAGGGTCATCACTTGGCCAAAAGGCTCTTGGAATACAAGCGCCCGCCATTCAAGCGGAGCATGGAGGTCAAACGCGAGTGAATCTACCCGCAATTGATCGTCATCCAAGATCACTTTGGCGCCTTTGGTATCGGTAACAATCACTCGATCGAGACAGGCCGGATCCAACGTGTGAAACGCCTGCATGAGATCTGCAAGCTCATCAGGTGTTAAAAGAACGGGCCTTTCGTCAGGGCCGATCACCTCAAAAGCGGCGTCTTCACCTGCAACGGTTGTGGCGTGCAAAAAGAGGGGCGCGAGGTGTGCAATGGGCGTGTTTCCGACCAACGCCCCAATGTGAAAAGCGCCTGTTTCCGAGGTGACAATCAGCACCAATCGATCGCGCCGATGGGTAGAAAGAAGCGTGATTCCAAACGGGCGCGACAGATCCATAACGAGGTGTCGCGGTTCACCTTTGCCCGGATAAAATAGGAGTTTTGTTTCCTCCAAAATCAGCGCCCGGCGACCCGCCCGCTCTTTTGCCTCGCGCTCTTTCATGCGCGACCTTTGTGTCCACAACGCCAGCGCCGCGATCGCGATCGCAAGGGGCAACAGCGCTCGCACGATCATGCTTCGAACCAGGGCCACCACCACGAGAGCCGCAATCACGGCCGGAATGAGCAACAGCGGCGCCCGCGAGGGTTTTTGAGGCGGCGCGCGATCTGGATCAAACAGCTCAAAACGCAGCGGAAACGCGCTCGCGGTCACACGGGCGCGACCAAGCGCAAACGCGTGCGCCGAGGTCGTAGCGCGGGGGGTGGACCGCTGGGAAGCCATGCGTTGATTGGGGTGTGAAATGCCAAGGTAGCATTCACTTTTGGGCGCCGCACGGCTTGTGCGCTGCAAGATGTTCGACGACGCTTGGCGTCATGCGCGGTCTGTACGCCATTGTGGACGTTGACACATTGGATGCGCGGGGCATCGATCCCGCGGCGTTCGCCGAAGCTGTGCTCGACGCTCGACCAGCGGCCATTCAGGTGCGCGACAAAAACGGAACTGCGAGGCGAACACTTGCGCTTCTCCATTCGATTGGGGGGCTCGCGCGCCGCGCCGGGGTACCCTTGTTCGCGAACGACCGCCCGGATCTCGCTATTTTGGCGGACTGCGACGGTGTACACGTGGGCCAGGAAGATCTGCCTATATCGGCCGTTCGCGAGTTTGCGGCGATCGCGGCGCGCGAGCCGCCGCTGCGAGTTGGAATATCGACGCATGATCAAAATGAGCTTGAAAATGCGCTTCGCGATGGGCCCGACTACGTGGCAATCGGGCCCATCTTTTCAACCGTGAGCAAACAAAATCCGTCGCCGGTGGTGGGGCTCGATGAGTTGAAAAGGCGCTGCGCGATGGTTCGGGCGCGCGCTCCAACTGTGCCGGTGGTGGCGATCGGCGGAATTTCAAGCGCCACCGCGGCGCAGGTGGGCGCCGTGTGCGACGCTGTTGCCGTGATCGGTGCGCTTGTTCCCGCCGAACGGGATTCTTTTTTTGAAAACGTGAGACAGCGCGCCGACGCTCTTTCGAAGCTTATTTTGGGAGCCGCAACATGAGTCTCATCATCACCGCCGTTGCGATCGGCGTTTTGTGTGCATCGGCGGGCGGCGGTTATCTGCTCGGGGCGCTGCGCGGCCGAAGCCCGGCAAAAGACGACGAACAACCGGACAAGAAAAACTCGAAAAACGGCGACAAAAAAGGCGAAAAACTCGAAAAGAAGCCACAGCGGGCCGACCCGAAAAAAATGTTTGAATCGTTGCCTCTTTGTTTGGGCGATGTGGTCACCGCCGAAGGAGAAGAGCGCTGGCTCGCGGGTGGTTTGATTGCGACCGAAGGCGATCGCGTTGTGGCCGCCGTGTTTTTTGCCCCCGAAGGTTCGCGAACAAAAGCCGTTGCCGCATTTGCGCGACCGCGTCGCGATATTTTGTGGCTCTCACCGGCGCGCTGCGATTCACCCGCGGAACCGCCCGGATCGTGCGAGATCGAAGGTGTACCCATGACGCGTCGCGGGCGCATTCCGGTGGTGATTGCGCGTTACGGGCAAGGTGTACCCAACATCGGCGAAAACGGGATTTTTGCCGAATACGAAGGCGGTGCCGATGAGATCGCCGTGCTGATCACCAGCGAAGGCCGTTCGTTCGCGTGGAGCGGAAAGCGCTTGATCGAAGGCGACTACGATCGCCTCGGCAGCGGCGGCGACGACGAGGCGGAGGCCACGTGATCAAGGTTGACTCAAAGCTGCGGCGCAAAGTGGAGTGGCTTTGGAGGCGCGCGGAGGGAGCACTTATGCCGCCGGCCGTGCTTGAAAACGAAGCGAAACATCTCGTCGCCGACGAAGCCGCGGAGGCGCTCCGAGCGATCGATGTTGAACATCCTTCGCTTTCGATCGCCGCGAGGCTTGAGGCGTTGGAGGCCTCGAAAAATAACTACGCCTCGCGCGGCGATTACATCGCGCGGTTTGGATGTGTGGGCGTTCGGCGCTTTCAATCGCGCGGCGATGTGGCGATTTACCTGATGCCGGTTGAGACGTTTCCGCACCACATCAACAATGTGTACCTTTTAATCGAGCCGGGACACACAACGCTTTTCGACGTTGGATCCGGGCTTGAATCATCGCGCCGCGATCTGGCTCTCGGGTTTGCGGTGGTGCGTTCCATGTTCGGCGAAAACGCTCGCTACGAAACGGTGGACCTTGCCATCGTGAGCCATGCGCACATCGATCACTTCGGCGGCGTGAATGATCTCAAGGTGAAAACAACGGCGCGCCTCGCCGTTCATGAACTCGATGCGCGCGTGATCGCGGGCTTTGAAGAGCGCGTTGTGATTGCCTGCAAAGACGTTTCGGTGTTTTTGCGGCGCGCGGGCGTGGCCAACGAAGAGCGCGCGCGCATGCTCGATTTGTACATGGCGTCGCGCGATTGGTTTCGATCTGTGGAAGTGGATCGAACGTTGCGCGACGGCGATCTGGTGGGCGGCGGCCACCGCGTGATTCATACGCCGGGCCACTGTCCGGGCCAGATTTGTTTGCTTGTGGGGGATGTGCTTCTCACGTCGGATCACGTGTTGTCGCGCACAACGCCGCATCAATTTCCGCAGGCGATCACCGCGTTCGGCGGGCTCGAAAATTACTTTCATTCGCTCGCCAAAATTCGAAAGCTCGATCTCGTGAAGGTGGCGCTCGCCGGGCACGAAGAGCCGATGTTTGACCTTCGAAAGCGTGTGGACGAAATTGCGGCGTTTCACCGCGAAAGGCTCATGAAAGTGCGCGATCTCTGCAACGTGCCTCGCACGGTGGCCGAGGTCGCGGCGGAGCTTTTCGGTCACCAAGAAGGGTACGGAACCATTTTGGCGATCGAAGAAGCGGGCGCCCACGTGGAGTACCTGCACACGCTCGGCAAACTGCGCATTGCCAACTTGAGCGAAGTGGCCAAGTCGGACGATCCGGTTGTGCAATACGTAAAACCGTGAAGCGGCAAGCGTTGGTGTACACAAGTTGCGAATGTGTGCGCGTCACAATGGTGCGTACACAAGTCGCGAACGCGTCCACAACGCATGATTGCGTCCACAACGCGCGGCGGTCGAACGCGTCATCACCGGCTCGCCTTTTTTTGCGTACACAACATCGTGTACGCATTGTGAGCCGTTGCGCTGGAAAACGGCCGGCCATCCGGCATTTCAGAAAGGCGTTGAAAGTCCTTGACGCCGCGCTGTTGAAAACTATATTCAGTTTCAAGATGTACGTTTGCGTTTGCGAAGCCGTCACTGACCACGACATCCGCAAGGCGGTCGAGGACGGAGCGTCATCGGTGGCCGAAGTCATGCGCTGCACGCGGGCGGGCACCAAATGCGGAAGTTGTCGCAACGAGCTTCACGACGTTGTGAACGGCTCAACGCCCGGGCCAACGGGCTGCCATCGGCGGCTTGAAATGATTCAGCCGTTTGCCGCCTCGGCCAAAGCGGCGTGACTGTTTCCTCGCAACGTTGATCGCGCAGCAGAAGAACACCGCCCACCTCGCCGCGTGTTGAAAGCGAATGTCGCTATCCAACTCATTTGAGTTTCGTTCTGTCGGGGGGTTCTAAGCCCGCGGGCGATTCGCTAGGTTTCAAAGCCGACGGCGTCGCGTCCCGGCCCAGGGTGCGCGCCCCAATCCACGCAGCACCCTGTGAGAAAGGTCGAAAAATGAAGGGTTCTAAAGAAGTCATCGACGCCTTGAATGAAGTTCTCGCCGCCGAACTTGTGGCGATCAGCCAATATTTTTTGCACGCGAAAATGTGCAAAAACTGGGGTTACAACGCGCTCGCAGACTTCATTCGCAAAGAATCAATCGACGAGATGCGGCACGCGGAAAGCCTTGTTGATCGCATCCTGTTCCTTGAAGGGCTGCCCAACCTTCAGCGCCTCGACAAGTTGCATGTCGGTCAAAACGTGCCCGAGTTAATGAAGGCCGACTTGAATCTTGAGTACATCGCGGTGAAGCGGCTCAACGATTCAATCGCGCTTTGCCGCGAAAAAGGCGATCACACGAGCGAAGAGCTGCTCCGAAAGATCCTTGTTTCGGAAGAAGATCACGTGGACTGGATCGAGACGCAGATCGGCTTGATCGACAAGCTCGGGGAAAACGCCTACCTCGCTGAACAGCTCCGCGGCTGAAAACGGCCTCACGGGTTGTGGGCGCTTGGGCGGCACGCGGGCGCTCCAATGCGGAACGAGTTCTCAGCTCGGGCAACAACGCGCCGCAGACCGCATGTTCACAGCCGTTCGCGCGAATGCGCTGATGCCTTGTGAGCAATGCGGGATGCGGCGCACGGTAAATAGAGCTTGATGGGCACCTGCAATTGGGCAGCGACAAGCGCGGGGCGGCTCAACGGGTGTTTTTCTTGAACGAAGTTCCACATTGGGCCGCTGCTGCGCATGGCGCGCTTCTCGCGCGCGTATTCCGCGGGTAGAGAGAAACGATTACGCAGCCTCATTCCTTGGGGCGAAAAGGCCGGCTTCTCAGCGAAACTGGGAGTAGGGAAGCATTGGGCAAAAGAGGTTCCGATGGCCAAGATCTTGGTGGTCGACGATCAACGCAACATGCGCACGACGCTCGCGATGATGCTTCGATCGGCTGGGTATGAAGTGGACGAGGCCGCGGACGGAAACGAAGGCGCTGACAAGGGCGCACGCGGCGCGTACGACGTGGTGATCACAGACCTGCGCATGGGCGCAAGCGACGGGCTCACGGTGTTGCGTTCGGTAAAAGAAGCGCACGGCAGCACCGAAGTGATTGTGATGACCGCGTACGGCACAATCGAAAGTGCGGTGGAGGCCATGCGCCTCGGCGCGCACGACTACATTCAAAAACCGTTTACCGAGCAGGAGCTGCTTGTAAAAGTGGAGCGCGCGCTTTCGAGTCGGCGCCTCACGAGCGAAGTGGAGCTGCTCGCGACGGAGTTTAAAGACCGCTACAAATTTGAAAACATCGCCGGGCGATCTGCGGCCATTCGCGAGGTGTTGGGGCGCATCATCAAGGTCGCTCCCACCGACGCAACGGTGCTGATCACGGGTGAAAGCGGCACCGGCAAAGAGCTTGTTGCAAAGGCCATTCACGCAAACAGTCGGCGGGCCGATCGGCCATTTGTGCCGGTAAACTGCGCGGCGATTTCCGAGACGCTTCTTGAAAGTGAGCTGTTCGGTCACGCGCGCGGTTCGTTTACGGGGGCTGTTTCAGCGCGCAAAGGTCTCTTTGAAGAGGCCGACGGCGGAACTTTTTTCTTTGATGAAATCGCGGAAACGCCGCTCACGTTTCAAGCGAAGTTGCTCCGCGCCATTCAAGAAAATGAGATCCGTCGCGTGGGCGAAAACAAACCGATCCTTGTGGATGTGCGGATCATTGCCGCAACCAATCAGGAGTTGCTCACCGCCGTTGCCGAAAAGCGATTTCGTCAAGACTTGTATTACCGGCTCAACGTGGCGCGTTTCACGCTGCCGCCGCTTCGCGATCGGCGTGAAGATGTGCCGGTGCTCTTCGAGTTTTTTCTCCAAAAATACAATCGCAAAATGCGTACAACGGCGCGTCCGGGCGAGGGTGTTGTGGAGGCGATTTCAAACTACGAATTCCCCGGCAATATTCGCGAACTCGAAAACATGGTGGAGCAGGCGGTGGCTCTTTCGGGCGGCGGCGTGATTTCGGTGGATGACATTTTGCCGGCGCAAAGCCAGCCAAAACGCCCACAAATGGGTGGTCGTTCACTTGCTGAAATTGTGGATGCCGCCGAGCGCCAGGCGATTGAAGCGGTGCTCCGCGAGCACGAAGGAAGCCGAGAAAAAGCGGCTGAAACGCTCGGCATCAGCCCCACAACTTTGTGGCGAAAAATGACGCGGCTTCAAATCAGCTATCCGAGCTGAGCGCAAACGAGACTCCGCGCACACGGTGTCGGGGCGTTATCGCGTTTGCATGTTCAAAATCCGGTGCGTCCCATTTCAAGTTTGAAAGCTTGTTCATTCGTCCTTGAACGATGGCTCGCCTCGTGTGAGAAGGCGCAGCATCAATCCTCTTGGCCTACCGCTTGCTGTAGCGGTAAAGCGGAGTCAGCCCATGCAGCAGCGGATCTTGGTGGTCGACGATGAGGAAAACCAACGCAGGACGTTGTCGATTGGCCTCAAGCATGAAGGTTTTGAAGTGCTTACCGCGTCGTCGGCGGCTGAGGCATTGGCCATTTTCACAGACAATCCGACCATTGATGTGGCGGTGATTGACCTGATGATGCCTGGCATCAACGGGTTGGATCTGGCGAGGCAAATAGGCCGCTTACACCCGGGTGTACGCGTGATCTTGGCGAGCGCTTATCATCTCTCGGCGCGCCAGTTTGAGCGCGCCAACTGCGGCGCGTGCGCGTTCGTTCCCAAGCCGTACAGCCTGCCCGAGCTTTGCCGCGCGCTTTCCGGCAAGGCGCAGCCGATCGCTGCCACGGCGTAGTCCTACGACGTGATAAACGAGGCGTCCCGTGCGTCTCGATCGTCTCGATTACCACCTGCCGCCCGAACTCATCGCGTCGCGCCCGGAACCCGAGCGCGATGCGGCGCGGCTTTTGGTGGTGCCCCCAGGTGAGGGCGACGTCGATCATCGGCGCGTGCGCGATCTGCCCGATCTTCTGCCTTCCGGCGCGCTTTTGGTGGTGAACGACACGCGCGTTGTTCCGGCACGCCTCATCGGAAAAAAAGCCGGCTCGGGCGGTGCGGTGGAGATTTTCGTGGTTCGCCCGCGCGACGCGGCCGTCGCAACGGGAGCTGAGCAATGTGTACTCGCGATGGGGCGCGCCTCCAAACCGCTGCGGCCGGGCACACGTGTACTCTTTAACGACGGAGCGCTTACCGCCGAGGTCGAAGGGCGCGACGGCGCCTCGGGTCTGCTGATTGTGCGTCTCATTGCTCGCGACGGGGATGTCGCATCGGTCATCTCGGCGCTTGGGCACATGCCGCTGCCGCCGTACATGCGCCGCGACGACGACGACGCGGACCGCGAGCGTTACCAAACAGTGTACGCACGCGTGCCGGGCGCCGTGGCCGCTCCCACCGCGGGGTTGCACTTCACGGAGCCGCTGTTTGACCGCCTCGCCGAGCGCGGCATCACGCGCGCCGCCATCACGCTTCACGTTGGGCTCGGTACGTTTCAACCCGTTACGGCCGACGACCTAAACGATCACCCCATGCACACCGAAACGTTTGTTGTGCCGCCCGAAACGGTCCAAGCCGTCTCCCTCGCGCGCGCCCGCGGAGCGCCGGTTGTCGCCGTGGGCACCACCGCTGTGCGCGCTCTCGAAAGCGCTGCGGATCCCGATCGCCCCGGCCACGTGAAGGCGATGAGCGCCGACACAAAGCTACTCATCCAACCCGGGTTTGCGTTTCGCGTTGTCGATCGGCTGATCACCAACTTTCATTTGCCGCGCTCAACGCTGCTGGCGCTTGTGTACGCATTCGCCGGTGAAGATCGCATGCGTCGCGCTTATGAGTTGGCCATTCAGCACAACTACCGTTTTTATTCGTACGGAGATGCAATGCTCCTAACGCGAACCCAATTCAATGTGGCTCCGACCGACGCGCGCCCATGACCGAAACAACGACAAATCCCGTTTCTTCCGGCACCGACGGGCGCACCCCGGGCTACGCGTTTCGAGTCACCGGCTCGTGTGGAAAGGCGCGCACGGGTGTACTCACCACGCCGCACGGCGAAGTGCCCACGCCCACGTTTATGCCCGTGGGTACACAAGGCAGCGTCAAAACGCTCACACCCGCCGAGGTCGCGGCGACCGGCGCGCGCATTGTGCTCGGCAACACGTATCACCTGTGGCTGCGCCCCGGGCCCGACCTCGTTGCCAAACTCGGAGGACTTCATGGGTTCACCAAGTGGCCTCACGCGATGCTCACCGATTCGGGCGGTTTTCAGGCGTTTTCGCTTTCCGAAATGCGCACCGTGAGCGAAGACGGTTTCGTTTTTCGATCGCATCTCGACGGCGCCAAATGCGCCCTCTCTCCCGAGGTGGCGATGCAAGTGCAGGGCGCGCTCGGCGCCGACATTGCCATGCAGCTCGACATCTGCCCTCCCGGTGGAGCGCCCCGTGCCGATGTTGAAGCGGCGTGCGCCCGCACAACGCGATGGGCCAAACGTTGCCTCGCCGCCAAGTCGCCCACGCAGGCCGTGTTCGGCATTGTGCAAGGCGGCTCGTTTGCAGACCTGCGCCGCGCGCACGCCGACGAACTTGCGGCAATGCCTTTCGACGGCTTGGCGCTCGGCGGGTTTTCTGTCGGCGAGCCCATCGAAGAAATGCACCGCGTACTCAACGAAGTTGCGTCGCACCTTGATGCCGAGCGCCCGCGCTACTTGATGGGCGTGGGTACACCCGCGGACCTCGTGCGCGCCATCGGTGCAGGCGTTGACATGTTCGATTGCGTGCTGCCGACGCGCAACGCGCGCAACGGCCAGGCGCTGCTTCGCGGCGGACGCATTGTGATCAAACAAGCCCGCTACAAAGACGACCCGCTGCCTCTCGATCCAACGTGCCCGTGCCCCGCGTGCGCCGGCGGATTTTCACGTGCGTACCTTCGCCATTTGTTTCTCGCCGGAGAGATTCTCGTGTTGCGCCTGCTCTCGGTACACAACCTCACCCTGTACGGAACGCTTGTGCGTGAAGCGCGGGAGGCCATTCAATTGGGGCGGTACGATGCGTTTGCCCGCTCGTGGCTCGAAAACGCTTCCACAAGCGAGCCTCGTGATGCCTGATCATCCGGCCCTTCGCGCAGAAGCGGTGCCTTTTCGGCGAGATTATTGCCGCGGCAAATCCCACCATGGTACTTTCACGGTCCGCGGCGGATGAGCCAAGACGCCAAAAAGCCGTTGGGTCGCATCCTGCTTCAACAGCGTGCTGTGACCCAAGCGCAGCTCGATGCAGCTTTGGAGGAGGCGCGCGCCACCGGCGTACCGCTTGCCACCAAACTCACCGACTCCGGCACAGTCAGCGAAGTTGAGGCCCTCAAAGCGCTCAGCGAGCAGAGCGGTGTGCCCGGCATCGACCTAAATCAGGTCTGCATCCGCCTTGCCGATCTCAACATTTTGCCGCGCGAGATCGCTGTTCGACACAAGCTCCTTCCCGTGCTTGTTCGGGACGACCGCATCTTCGTTGCCATGGCAGCGCCGACCGAAAAAAAGGTCATCGACGAATTGGAGTTCGTCACCGGCAAACGCGTTTTCCCGTACATCGCTCTCGCCGGTCCGCTCCAGCGGGTGATTGCGCAGGCGTACGAAATGAGCGATCGCGGCGAGGCGTATTACGTCGGGCCGCAGTGTCCACCTGAAGTGCTTCGAAAAGCCGGGCTTTCAATCGCTCCAAAAGCCCCTGAAGGCGCCGCGACCCACGCAGCGCCCGCTGTTCCCCGGCCGCCCGCGGTGCCGACAAACACCGGTCCGCGCCCGGCACCCGCCACGATTGAACCGCGGCCCGCCCCGGCAAAGCCCGCCGCTTCGCCGCCCAGGCCGCCGCCGGCCGCGAGGGCGCCGGCCCCTGATCCGTCGGTGGTTGTCGACGATGCGCTCAATCGCATGGCCGCCGCCGATGAACTCACCGACGCCGACTTCGGCAACACCGGCAAAGAAGTTTCGGTTGTCACAGACCTCCCCGGCGACAAACCGCAGGCGCCCAAAGCGGGTCAGCGCACGGTGCTCATCGTCGACGACGAAGACGAAATTCGAAGGCTCCTCCGCCGCGTGCTCGAATCTCGCGGCTTTCGCGTGCGGGAAGCCGATCGCGGCAACACAGCGCTCAAGCTCGTGAAAGAAGAGCCGCCCGACGTCATGATCCTCGACGCCATGTTGCCCGAGGTGCACGGCTTCGACATCGCGCGTCGAATTAAAGGCAGCGAGCGTTACGGAAAAATCCCCATTGTCATGGTGAGCGCCGTGTACCGCGGTTGGCGCTTCGCCGAAGACCTCAAAGCGAGCTACGGCGTCGACACGTTCATCGAGAAACCCTTCAAAATTGCCGACGTCGTGAGCGCTGTTGAAAAAGCGCTTGAACACAAAAAAGAATCGGCCGAGCCCGCCGAAAAAATATCCGCAGAAGCCGAGCGCCATCTCGCCGCGGGCATCGCCGCGTACAAAGCCGGCGACTTTGAAAAAGCGGCAACCCACCTTCGCGAAGGCACAAAGATCGATCCGCTCGCCTATCGCCTCCACTTTCATCTCGGCTTGCTCTACGGCAAACAGGGCCAAATTTTTGAAGCGATCAGCGAGCTTGAAACCGCGCTCGACATCAACAACAAACATTTTCCCGCGCTCAAAAACCTCGCCGTGCTCTACCAAAAAGCGGGATTTCGCAACAAAGCGATCGAAACCTGGGAGCGCGCCTTGCACGTCGCGCCCGACGACGCCACCCGCCAGACAATCAAAGAACACCTGCTCGGACTCCTGTGATGGCGCTTTTCACGGTCGCGGGTCGTTTTGCCCATCCACTGTTCGGCACGAAACCGCCCCATTCCGAGCGCGCGATCGAGCTTCCGCAGCAAAATCGCTTGAGGCTTCACAAAAAGGCTGAAAAAATTGTCTGTTCAACTTGCCGACGTGGTCCCGTGACCGCTCGGCAGGCAGGCCCACGCTCATCGCCGGCTCCTCGATGAAGTTCATCTGCGAAAATTGCAAAGCGAAGTACCAGATCGGGGACGACAAGATCGCCGGTCGCTCCGTGCGGATGAAGTGCCGCCGCTGCGGCCATCTCATCCAGCTCAGCGCCGGCGCCACAGCCGAAGCGGGCCACGAACACAGCGACCTTGCACCGGTGGAAAGCGCATCCGCCACGTCCATGTCGCTCGCCGATCTTCTCGGCGCCAAGCCTGAAGACGCGCTCGACGATGTGCCCACGCGCGCCATGAGCGTGGAGCAGCGCATCGCGGCCGGCGCGGCGGCTCAAAAGCCACAACCCGCACCCGCGGCTCCCGCAGCGCACGCACCCGCGGCGGCCCCCGCGCCGACAGCGCCCGTCGCCCCCGCGGCACCGGTCGCGCCCGTCGCCGCCCGACCGCTCGCAGCCGCCGCGCCCGCTCGCCCCGCTTCCACCCTCGGCGCGCCCGCACCGCGCGTCGGCGCAGCCGCACCCGCCGCGCGGCCGGCCGGCGGCGTTGCCGGTTCGTTTCAGAAGAGCGTCACCGGTGCCGCTGCCGCCGCCCTCGCCCCCCAAACACCGCCCCCGGCTGGCACCGCCGGACACGTTCCCCACGGTGAAGATTGGTATGTCGGCGTCGGCGGTGTACCCCTCGGCCCCGTCCGCCTCGCCGTCATTCGCGAAAAGGCGCAGGCCGGCGTTGTACACCCCAACTCGCTCGTGTGGCGTGAGGGCTTCGACGAGTGGCAGCCGCTCAAAAACTTCCCCGAGCTGCTCACGATCGTTGAAGAAGCGCAGGCCGGTCGCCACGTGCCGCCGCGCCCACCGTCGGCCATTCCGCCGCCGCCCACCGCCGCTCGCCCCGCCCCCGGTGTCCCCGCGCGTCCAGGTGGAATCACCGCTCCCGCGCCCGGACTTCGCCCGCCCGGTGCGCCCGCCGGCTACCAACCCAAAGTCACTGCCATCGGCGTAGGCATCCCCGCTGCCAAAGTACCTCTTGCGTCATCCGCAACGCAAACCGGGCCCCTTTCAGGCTCGCCCGCAACCATGCCCGCGCCCGTACCGCCCCCGGCGGCGCCGGCCGGAATGCGACCCAGCCCAACGGGTGTTCCGCGCACGTCGTCACTCCCCACACCCGCGCCCAAACCTGCGCACGAGGTCACGCGCCCGTCGGCTCCCACGCCCGCGCCGGCCGCCGCCAAACCCGATCTCTCCTCCACGCTCGCATCGCCTGAAGCCGCTCCCAGAGCCTCCGCACCGGCTCCCGCCGCCGCTCGCGTTTCTGCGCCGGCCATTTCCTCCCCGGCCGTTTCCGGCTCTCGCCCCGCCGGCCTCCCGCCCGATCCATTCGCCGACGTTGCGCTTCCCCCCGGTCGCGCGGCCACGCCCGAGCCCGCACCATCCGGTGACCTGTTTGGCCTCGCCGCCGCGCCCGCGCCCGCGCCAACACCCGCGCCCGCGCCCGCACCGGTCGTCCCCGTTCCGCCCGCAGCCGACGTTGCACCCGCATCCAGAACAGCCGCCGCGGCAGCACCCGCCGCCGCAGTAGCAGCCGCGCCCGCGCTCGACGTGATGCGCGATCCCTTCGCCGCGCCCGCTGCCCCGGTTGAATCGGCCAGCGCTGCCGCCGCCGCCGCGCTTGTGGGCCGTGCTTCCGTGGTTCCTTCGTCGACCCAACGCCTGAGTGAACCACCCGCGATCGAAGAAAAACTAACCCTGCCCGTCCGCCAGGGCCTCCACCCGCTTGCGTACGCATTCATCGCTATGGCCGCCGCATTCGGTGCTGTGGGCGCGTTTCTGTTGCTCTCTCCCAAGCCGCAACAACCCATCGTCATCGTTCAACAAGCCCCCGGAGGTTCCGGCACCGCCGCAACACCGAGCGGCACCCCCACAGAAACGGCCCCAACACCCACCTCCACCGCCGATGTTGCCGCCTCCGGTGACCCAACATCCGGCCCCAAAACCGGCGGTGGTCCGTGGCCCAAAGCATCCACCACAGCGTCGTCCGGCCCCACATCCACCGTCGATCCTTCGGGCTTCAATCAACAGGTGCCCGGCCCCGCGGCCACGCCCACCGGCACCACCGCAGACTCCAACCTCGGCCAGCTTTCCGCCGGTGAAATTCAAGGAGTCGTCGCCTCCAACCAAGCCCGCATTCGCAAACGCTGCTGGCAACCCGCGCTCGACTCCGCCGGTCCCAACGCCTCCGGCAACGCGCGCGTGAAAGGCCACATCGTGATCGGCCCGAGCGGCGCCGTACAATCGGCCTCCGCGTCCGGCGCAGAAAAAGACTATCCCGGCCTCTCCTCGTGCATCGCCGGCCAAATGCAAGGCTGGAAGTTTCCACCCTCCGGCGGCACAACGCCCGTCGACGTGCCCTTCGTTTTCGCCGGCCAATAGCCTCTCCGGCCGCCTTCAAAGCGCCCTTCCCCGTGTGTACACATGTGGCGGGGGGATCGTTGCCACCTTCACCACCGCCCACGGCGTTTCGCGCCACCCCGGGGCTTCGCCGGAGAACGACGCGCAAGGGTGGCCCCCTCACCCTTTTTGACCGCGGAGCGCGGTTTCGCTAAAGCCTAAATATGGCGGATCGAAAGATTCGAGTGCTCGTTGCCAAACCCGGCCTCGACGGACATGACCGCGGGGCCAAAGTGGTGGCGCGCGCACTTCGCGACGCGGGTTACGAAGTTGTGTACACAGGCCTCCACCAAACGCCTGAAATGATCGCCGCCGCCGCGGTACAAGAAGACGTCGACGCCGTCGGCCTCTCGATCATGTCCGGCGCACACAACACCCTTTTTCCCGCGGTGATCACCGCACTCAAAGCCAAAGGCGCCGACGACGTGATCGTTTTCGGCGGCGGCATCGTTCCCGATGAAGACTTGCCGAGGCTTGAAGCCGTGGGCGTAAAAGCGATTTTTCGCCCCGGAACATCGCTCAAAACCATCACCGACTGGGTGCGTGACAACGTTGTAACCAATCGCTGACGCAGGAAGGGATCGGGTATGACCACCGAAGCCGCGCGCCTCACGCCTGTCGGCGTGGGCGACGTTCTCGCCGGAAAATACGCGGTGGAGCGTGTGCTCGGCTCGGGTGGCATGGGCGTTGTCGTCGCCGCCAAACACCTGCAACTCGGCGAGCGCGTCGCCATCAAATTTCTGCTCCCCCAGGCCTTAAAAAAGGCCGAAGTTGTCCAGCGCTTTGAGCGTGAGGCGCGCGCCGCCGTGCGCATTAAAAGTGAACATGTCGCCCGCATTTTCGACGTTGGAAAGCTCGAAGACGGCGCGCCGTACATGGTCATGGAGCTGCTCGACGGGGCCGACCTTTCAACCGTTCTCAAAACCAAAGGCGCGCTGCGCATCGACCTCGCGGTCGACTACGTTTTGCAAGCGTGTGAAGCCATCGCCGAAGCGCACTCCCTTGGCATTGTTCACCGCGATCTCAAGCCCGCAAACCTCTTTGTCGCGCATCGCGCCGACGGCTCACCCGTCGTCAAAGTGATCGATTTCGGCATCTCCAAAGTGGTTGAACCTGAAGAAGTGGAGATGACAAAAACCGACGTCATGATGGGCTCGCCTGTGTACATGGCGCCCGAACAAATGATCTCCGCGCGCGACGTCGACGTGCGTGCCGATGTGTGGTCGCTCGGCGTGATCCTGTTTTACCTCATCATGGGTCATCAGCCCTTCAAGGGCACCACCGTCACCCAGCTCTACGCATCGATCATCGAAGGGCCGCCCGAAATGTGTACATCTCGGCCCGATGTACCCCAGCCGATCGAACAGGCGGTCATGCGTTGTTTGCACGCGCAACCCAAAGATCGCTGGGCAAACGTTGCTGAATTTGCACTTGCCGTCGCCGAATATGGAACGCAGAGCGCCCGAATCTCCGCCGAACGCGTTGCGCGCACGCTGGGCGTCGTTGCTGTACACAAGAGCGCGCCGCCGCCTCCCGTCCCCGGATCGGTCACGCCCACGGCGCTCGCAAACACCGGGTTGCCTCAAAACACAGGTCCAAGTGGATCAAGTGTACCCACGCCGCCCGGCGTCGCTCCCGAGCCAAACACCGGTTCGCAACAAACTCAGGGCTCGTGGGGAGGTACACAAGGCCCCACCGCGCGCGCAAAATCCCGAGCGCTTCTCTTCGCCATCGGCGGCGTGGTCGTTTTGGGCCTCGTTGCCGCAGGCGTCGTCGCGGTCACGAGCGACAGCTCCAAGCCTTCGCCTGTCCCCGCTTCGGACATCTCAGCCAGCAGCACCGCGCCTATCGCCCCCGTCACCATCGGTGGCACCACGTCGGTTACGCCCGCGCCCACCGTGGAGCCTCAACCTTCGTCGAGCGCATCGTCCGCGCCCACGTTCATTCCGAGCGCCGCCATCACCTCGGCGCCGCGCCCGTCGGTCACGCCCACAACCCGCGGCACGACCACATCGCGCCCAGCTTCAACGGTCACCAAGCCCAAGGGCGACCTCTTCTCCGATCCGCACTGAGCCCCGAGCCGAATTTCCGCCCAGCGGCACACGCTTTTGCTTCATGCGCCGCCGTGCGACCATGCGCCATGTTTTGGAGGTGCCGACATTTGTTGCCCGCGGTGCGACCGATTGCGCTCGGTTTATGCCTGGCGGGGGCCGCATTGGTGAGCCCCGCGATCGCCGAGCCTTCGCGTGAAGACCGCGCCACCGCAACGGCGCTATTCGACGAAGGCCGCAAACTCGCCGCCGACAAAAAGTACGCTGAAGCGTGCCCCAAGTTTGAAGCCGCAATGCGCCTCGACCCAGGCATGGGTACACTTTTCAACCTCTCCGACTGTTACGAACAACTCGGCCGCACTGCGAGCGCATGGTCGGGCTTTCGTGAAGTCGCCGCGCAAGCCAAAGCCGCCGGCCAAGCGCCGCGAGAACAAGCCGCGCGTGAACGCGTTTCGGCGCTTGAAGGCAAACTCGCCAAACTCCGCATTATGGTGTCGCCCGACCTCGCGAACATCCCCCTCACAATCACCCGCGACGGCTCCGATGTGCCCGCGGCATTGATAGGCACCCCCGTCCCACTCGATCCGGGTGTACACAAAATCCGCGTCACCGCCGAAGGCAAAGAGCCCTTTGAGACAACTGTCACTCTGTCCAAAGAAGGTGGCACTGTCGATGTTCAGATTCCCGCCCTTGCCCCCAAACAAGGTGGCACCTCTCCCGTCGGCACACAGACTGTATCCTCAACTCCAACAAACACGGTCGCGCCCACGGCAACAACCTCACCATCCACTTCACCCACCGACACGCCGGTAGACGGTTCTCCCCGTCCCTGGCAAAAGCCCCTTGGCATTGTTGCCGCGGTGGTAGGTGTGGTGGGCGTCGGCGCGGGAGTTGGCCTTGGATTCGCAGCCAAAAGCAAGTTTGACGAGTCCAATCAGGAGCATTGTTTTGCCGAGTCCAACCGATGTGACGGTACCGGATTACAAATGCGAAGCGACGCACTGATGCTCGGAAACGTCGGCACCGTGGCAACCATTGCCGGTGGGGTGATCGGCGCAGCCGGTATCGTGCTGTGGCTCACCGCGCCGTCGGCCCCCAAACAAGGCGCAACGATAAAACCCCAAAGCCACATTCGAGTAGGGGTGAACGGCACCGGACTTACCCTCCAAGGCCGCTTCTAAGACATCAGAGCGACACCCGAAACGTCACGCCAAGACCTGAAGCGCCGCGATGTCAGGTCATTGCGGGGCGGCTCAAGTTACCCGATTCAACATGGTTCACGCGTCCGCGTCATTTCGCGGTAGAGCGCGATTCGAGCACGCCTTTTCGCACGGGTGCGAAATTCAGTGCGCAGCCACACCCGGCTCTGTTGCCGCCGATTGCACGCCCAGTGCAGCCTTCGCTTTTTGAAGAGCGCGCTCCGCCCTCGCGTGCGAAAGCGGGTGATCGGGAGCCAAACGGTACTCGTTTTCGGCGTACGAAAGAGCGCCTTCGGCTTCGTCAATTGCCTTTGGATCCGCGGTGGGACTCATGCGCGCGGCCTCAATTGTCGCGCGCGCTTCTTGAAGAGTTGGCACGGGAGACGGAAGGCTTGCGCACCCCGATCCAAAGAGCAAACCAAGCCCCAACACCCCGCAACTGACGATCTTCACGGCCGCCGTTTTCATGCTGCTACCGCTGCGCATTGGCAAGCTGCATACCACAGGGCATGATCTGCCCGACACTGATTTTGTCTTTGGATCCGGTTGTTTTTGCGGCCAACTTAGACCCGCCGCGTCAATTTATAAAAGCTGTAACTGGGTAGTCTTATCAAACTCGCCGGGCTGCGATGACGCGCTTGCGGTGCCTCACACCCATCAAGTCTTCCAGCGTTGTCAGATCTTGACTCAACTCCCCACCGTTCTCCCCATGGGTAGATTCACTCTCCCCATCCCCGTCTCCCAGGTCTACCTGCGGAACCGTTGCCGCTTGAGTCCACCTGTCTTTCAGGCGCTCGGCAATCCACGAAAGCAGCGTTCGGGTAGATTCGCGATCGCGCGCCGAAAGGGCCAATGTGTCAGATCTACCTTGAAGCAACCGCCTCACTTCGTCGGGAGGCAACAAGTCGGCTTTGTTATACACCAAAATCCTCGGGATCTCGGCCAAATCCAACTCAACAAGCAGCGCTTCTGTGGTAGCAATATGGTCGTCGTGGGCAGGGTCGGCCGCATCCACCACATGAAGCAGCAAGTCCGCATCGGCCGTTTCTTCAAACGTGGCACGAAACGCCGCAAACAAGTCTTTGGGTAGGTCACGAATAAACCCCACCGTATCGGTGATAATCACCTCCCGCTCTTCAGGAAAACGAATGCGCCTTGACCGAGTATCCAGCGTGGCAAAAAGCTTGTCTTCCGCCACCACGTCAGAATCGGTCAACGTGTTGAGCAAGGTGCTCTTGCCCGCATTGGTGTACCCCACAATCGACACCACCGGCACGCCCTGTCGAGCGCGCCGCTTGCGCCGTTGTTGACGCTGTTTTGCAAGCTTTTTGAGCTGATCTTCAAGCGCACTCACCCGCTCTTTGGCGCGCCGCTTTCCAATTTCAAGTTTGGTTTCACCGGGACCACGCCCACCGATTCCACCCGTTAAACGCGACAGCGAGTCATCCTTTTGAGCGAGGCGCGGAAGCGCGTATTTCAGTTGAGCCAACTCCACCTGAAGTTTACCGTCGGCCGACTCGGCACGTTGAGCAAAAATGTCCAAAATGAGCTGCGTGCGATCAAGCACTTTCAGGTCAGAATGTTTTACAATCGCATTGGCCTGCGACGGGGTAAGGTTGGTGTCAAAAATAAGCGTTTGAGCGTCCAACTCCGCGGCGCGAAGCACCACTTCATCAAGCTTGCCCTTACCCATCACATGTTTTGGGTCAATTCGTTCACGAAGCTGCATGACAGAATCAACCACGTACACGCCCGCTGTCCTCGACAGTTCATTCAGCTCGCGCAAACTCACATCCGCCCGCGACAATGCACCGGGTTTGTTTTTGTCCCCCACGTGAATGAGAATGGCCCGCCCATCTTTCGCAAACGCAGGCCGCGTGCGCGACGCTTTGGCAAACTCATCTTCCAAAGCGCTCATCAACTCGCCAAAGTTAACTTCGGCCCTTCCAATAGGAAACGGCCCCACTTCACGGTAGGGTAGATCGCTTCCCTTTTGGTCCGCAGACTCCGCATTTTGCGCGTTTTTTAATACCGCAGCCAACTCCCCCGTACGGCTGTATACAGGCATGTTGTACGCGTAATGTATCGTGCGCGGCTCACCCTGTTGCAGTTGTATAGCCGCCACCAAGTCAAGCCGCAGACGCACCAAGTCAACAATGTCATCGCGCGTGAGCGGCTCGGCAAACAAATGGGTATGAACCAACCGCAACCCCCGAAAACGCCCCGTAGCCGCGCGCAAACGACCAATGTCGGGCAACATTAACTTGGTGGCATCCCCCACAATCACGTAGTCAATTTCACCCGACCGATGGACCAGGGCACCCACCTGGCGAGACGCTTCCTGCGAAGCGTCGACAAGCGAGCGAATTAACTCCGGGGTGGCAATGTGTTCAAGCGGCACGCGTCGCCGGTAAATACGTTCCAACGTTTTGGTGGCCGCGGGGCTCAACCCCTTTGTATTGCCGTAAATCTGAGGCATTCGGAATAAGACCTTTGCAGAAGCAGTATCACAATCACACGATCTAAAAGAAGCGATAAAGAACCCAGAGCGGCGGCTGACGCGTCACGCCAAGACCTGAAGCGCCTGGATGCCTGTGACGTCTCTTCACCACGGAATCACAGAGAACACGGAGGGTCACGGAGGTTTTTGTTTCTTTCGCTGCTATGAGTACACATCATCCACAATCGCAGGCCGGACAGGTGATGCACGACGCCGTGCGAGCCTATTGCAGCCCCAAATACAAAAAAACTCCGTGGATCTCCGTGCCTCCCTAGGTAACTTCCCTTTAGCGGAACGTTCTGCAAGGCACGGATCCAGTCTTGTCGAGACGTTTGGGACACCCTTGCCCGTCGCCAAGCGGAAAAGCGAACAGCGTGGCGCGTCGGGTTCTCCAGATGGAGTTCTGTGGCGAGCGCAGCCACGACGAAAACGAGAGACCGGCGAGACCGGTGGATGGCGACGTGATGGACATCTCAAGTCGCCGGACGTCCCAGAACGGGCTCTTTTCTGCTGCATCGACAACTCAACCGCAACGAGTTACTCGCCGTTCGAATGAGGCGCATGCGCCGCTGGGGAACTCCGTGTTGATTACGACGTGTCAGAAATCGAGACGTCTCAAGTCATTGCGAGGCGCCCGAAGTTACGCTTAGGTGAAGAGAGCTTCATAAAAAGCCTACGACGCAGCGCGCTAATGTGCTAGTGCGTCGCGCAATGGCTGTACTTACGTTGGTAGACCTTCCTTCCGCGCAACGTATCGGGCGCGAATATGGCTTGAATATCGTCGCCGTCAAAGGGATTTTGGCGGGCAGCGTCAACACCAATTACGAGTGTACACTTGACGGCGGCGGCCGAGTGTTCCTCCGGGTGTATGAAGAACAGGGTGAAGAAGGAGCAACTCGCGAAATCAAACTTCTCACCCATTTGGGGTCACGAGGTGTACCCACCGTGCAGCCTCTCCTTCGCAGCGGGGATGTGGAAGTGGCAACCCTCTCTACCCATGAAGGCAAAGCCGCGGCCATCTTCCCCTGGGTCGAGGGTGAAGTGTTGTGTCAACAGCGCGTGACAGAAGCAGTCATGGTGCAGGTCGGCCGAGCGCTCGCGCAAATTCATGTGGCCGGCGCCGACTTTGTGGGAGCCACCCATAGCCGTTTTAATGCCGATCACCTGCGCGGCCGGCTCGAAAAACTTCGCCTCCAAGGGTATGGTAAGTCGGGTGGAATGGGGCCTACCCGCAGGGGTGAAATAGGCGCCGATGTGGAGCGGCTTTGGGAAAAGCTCGCCGCATACGTGGAGCGTGAAAATGCGCGCGGTGGAGAAGCGCCAAATGCCCTTGTTCACGGGGATGTTTTTCGCGACAACGTGCTTTGGAACAATGGTCAAATGGCCGCCGTTCTCGACTTTGAAAGTGCCAGTTTGGGCTCCGTCACGTTTGACCTGAGCGTCACCATGCTCGCCTGGTGTTACAATAACGAGCTGGAAAGACCGCTCGCCCGCGCGCTGTTGCGCGGCTATGTGAGCGCCCGCCCGCTCACCGATGTGGACCGAGAGCGCTTGTTTGATGATGCCATTTTCGCAGCCCTCCGCTTCTCGGTCACGCGCATCACCGATTATGAACTTCGGCCCAAAGGCACCGGCATCTATAAAAACTATCGCCGCTTTTTGGGCCGCCTCCGCACCATTGAAACGCTCGGTGAAAAAGGCCTCCCCGCGTTTTTAGGGATTTAAAAAAGCCTCTCGCCCGCCGTCGATAATAAACTGAGCGGCTGTTGCCGCCAGAATCAAACCCATAATCCGCGTCACAATATTAATGCCTGTTTTGCCAAACACTTTTGACAGTCCGGGCGCAAACAGAAGCGTTACAACAATCACAAGTGCCAACAGTAAAATCGACGCAAACAGCGCGATTTTCTCATTGGAATGCGACGCGCGGGCCGACCATACCATCACGCTCGCAATGGCGCCGGGCCCCGACAAAAGTGGCACTCCCAGCGGAATCAACCCCACATCTTCCTTCTGCTGAGCCTCGGTTTCTTCTTCTGCCGTGGAGCGGGTAGGGGAGTGTTTGGCGCGCATCATTTCAAGCGACATGGTGAAAAGCAGCACGCCGCCCGCCATTTTAAAAGCGGGAATTGTAATTCCAAAAAACTTAAAAATCTGCGTTCCAAACAAGGCAAATAGACTCATTACAATCAACGCCGTCAGCGCAGCTCGAATGGCTGTTCGACGTTGACTTGCTCGATTGTCTCGGCCTGTGAGTGCAAGAAAAATAGGCACCGTCGCCAGCGGATCGACAATAGAAAACAGCGACGGAAAACACAGTGAAAAAAAAGCCAAGCCCGCAGACATGCGCGGGGCTTTAGTGCCAATTGCCAATTCGCGCAAGCCAGAGCGCGGTTTGCCCGGACACCGCCAATGCGCCG
Organism: Polyangiaceae bacterium; assembly: GCA_016712345.1. Taxonomy (GTDB): domain Bacteria; phylum Myxococcota_A; class Polyangia; order Polyangiales; family Polyangiaceae; genus JADJRH01. Next base: position 1,874,119 of record JADJRH010000001.1, on the reverse strand, counting down.
CCGTTTCAACGAGCGCGATCGCGGCGCCTTCGTGGGCGACGAGTTGAACACGAAACGCCACAAAACCCCTCGCCGAATGTAGAGCCTTCACATGTTTGATGGTAAACACGTGGCCCGTGCACAACCTGACATCGGCCTCCACGAATGGCGTAACAACATCGCTGGAGCACCTGCCAACCGGCGTTGTGGTGTGTACACTCAACGTCCAAACGCCGCGCGCCGCAGGCCTCGCCAAACTCATTGACAGTAGCTTGTCTTCCACGCTCGAAAGTATTGCGAGCGCGCCCAACGTTAAGGCGGTGGTTCTCACCTCCCCACAAACAGGCACGTTTCTCGGCCTACATCGCACAAGCGGTGTCGACTTTGTAGAAACAGCAGCCTTGGCAGAAGAGCAGTGTCGCCGGGGTCAAGAACTAACAGCCTTCCTTACCGAGTTCAAAAAGCCTATTGTTGCCGCCATTCCACATTCTGCCCTGGGCAACGCGTTTGAAGTGGCGCTCGCCTGCCACGGTCGCGTGTTGGGAGAACACCCGGCGAGCGTGCTTGGCCTAACTGACATTCAGCTTGGGCTCACACCTTCCATGGCCGGATTGCAACGGCTAAGTCAACTCATCGGAGTGGAACAAACGCTTGAATACGCGCTCAGCGGCCGATTTTTGCGACCTGACAGGGCCCGTGCGCTCGGCGTTCTCCACCTGGTGGTTCCCCCAACAGTGCTTCTCGATAAAGCCGCCGGCCTCGCGTTGGAGCTTGCCCAAAAGCGCTCTTCGTTTCTACCCACTCGCCTCCTTAAAAATACCCTGCTTTCATCGGTGTTTCAACAAGCCCAAGCCCAGGCCAAAACAATAAACCACCTTGGCAGTGCGCCTCAAAAAGTCGTGTCCATTCTTGAAACGCTCCATAAAAGCGGTTGGAAAGCGTCCCTCCATCAAGAAGCTTCGGCCATAAAACACCTCCGCGTTTCGCAGTTAACAAAAGCCCTTGCGTACGCAGCCGAGTTGCAAACTCATCTACCCATCCAATCACCCGCGCCCGCCTCTTTTATAGAACGCGTTCAAATTCGCTATCTTGTTGAAGTGGAGCGACTCAAACACGACGGTACCTCCGAGAGCGAAGTGGACCAAGCCCTCGCCGAGTGGGGCTTCTCCAAAAAACCGTCTACCCTTCTAGAGTCAATGGGGATAAGTCGGTTTGCCCAGTCTGCCCAACAACTCACACAAACGTTTGGGCCTCGATTTGCCCTTCCAAAACCCACCGATGAACGCATCACCCCACCCGTTCGGGTGCGCCCCACATTGGGTAGAAATTCAGGCGAGCCGGTCGAAGAAATTCAAATGCGCTGCGTGTTCGCCCTTGTGAATGAAGCGCTCCTCTGTCTTGAAGAAGGCGTTCTACAGAGCAAAACCGTCGGAGACATGGCAGTCAACAGGGAGCTTGGTTTTCCGGCATTTCGCGGTGGACCATTTTATTATATTCACAGTCTCGGCCAGGCTGAAGCACTCCGCCGCATTGCCACTTATCAAGCGCGCCGCGGCCCCATTTGGACACCTGCCCGCTGGTTTATACAAGATTCAAACTGACACTTGTACACCCGAAACACCCAACGTTGGCCGCCTGAGCAGCGCCGGACTCACAACGTTTTCAATTTCTGAATGGCGACTCGGATCGGCCCACACCAAAATGTGCCCACCCTGACCCGCGCCGCACGCTCTTACCACCACCGCTTCCTGTTCCAACAACTTCTTGTGTACATCCCGCGGCAAAGCGCCCGCTCCTCCCCGCCTCCACTTCGCGCTCGCCGAACGCCTCATTCCCGCCAATACCAATGGTAAAGATCCCAGTCGAAATCCCCGCGCCGTATCATCCGCCGCCGCTACCAAATCCGCCGAAAGGTCGCTGATGGAGCTGTTATTGGCCACATCCAACACCTCCCCTGATACGCGCCTAACCCGAGTGTCCACAAGGAGCAACCCCGCGCACAAGTCCCGCGCCAACGCCGGTGTCGGCTCAATGGACTCCAAGTCAAATCCCACCCCACCCGTTTCTACCGCCGCACCTCGAACATGTTTTCCATGCCCGACTTCATAAAAACGCACATCTAGTATTCCACCGTTCGAGGCGCACACTTGATCCTGCAAGCCACACCGCAATCCAAGAACATCCCTTTCTAAATGAGCGGCCGTCGTCGCCAAATCGGGAGCCGTCGCCCGCTCCCCCAGAGCTTCATGAAACGCGGCCACAAGCGCCACCGCCGCCGCCGCGCTTCCACCCAATCCCGTTCCAAACGTCAAATCGCTTTCAATGGAGATTCGCGCCCCGCCCGTTACTCCAAATCGCTCCCGAACCGCTTCAAGAAGCCGAAATGCAGGGTCTTTTGATGGCAACTCCCCCGCTCGCCTTGTCAGCGTTGCCACCCGCGGCGGTGCGTTGCCCGCAATTGGCAACATCGAATGTGTACGCTCCGGCGCCGGCCCATGTGTACGCTCCGGCCCATGTGTACGCGCGCGTTCACCTGGCGCAATCGGCCTTCCGACATCCGCAAGTCCCCACGTGCCTTCGAGCCGAATCCACCCATCGTCAAAAGGCTCCACAGTGGCGCGAACAAACAGGTCAATCGCGGCGCACACCACGCGCCCGCCCGCCCGAGCAAGCGGCGGAACGTCGGTGCCGCCGCCTGCCAACGAAATGCGCATCGGTGCACGGGCCGACCCGCGACCCAGGTTTCTTGCCGAGTGTTCCGCGCGACGTTTCACCTGTGGACCAAATCAAAAGTCTCTCCCAAAAGTCTCCTTTTTTCCAGCACCGAAAACGCTCCCCCGCCGATAATGAGCGAGCCCCGTTTGCCCTCGTGATCTCCCGCATCGCGCGCTACGGATCGCTTGCCCTCGGCGCCGTTGTGTTCGTCGTGATGTACTTCTCCCTCCTCGCACCCTGCCACAACATCACGAAGGAACAGGCCAAGGCAGCCGCAACAACTCTTGTGTACGCATAGCAAGCGCACGCCGCAAATCGGTCACCGACGCTCGCTGCGATGGGTTTTGCCGCAGACACGACGTGAGAAACTCCGCCAACGGAACAAGGCGTCGATTGTCGGCAAAACGCCGCACCGGCGGAGGTACACCATCATGAGTGAGATGCGCCGAAATCAATGCCGCGTCGGTCATCCCACCGAAGAGCGTGTTCGACGTGAGCACTTCATACGCGAAACATCCGAATGCGTACACATCGGCCGTCATCGCAGTGGGTGTTCCGCCGCGCGGAAGTACACCCCACACCTCGGGCGCGCAATAACATCCCGTGCCGCAACCGGGCCGAATGTGCCTTCCTGCGAGGCCAAAATCCACCAGCACCGGCTCACCCGTCGGCCGCAAAATCACGTTTGACGGTTTCACATCCAAGTGCCCCACACCCACGCTGTGCATGGCTTCAAGCCCGGCGAGTACACCATCCAACATTGCGAGCGCCCGCGGCATATCCAGCGTTTTGGCGTCAATCACCTGATCGGCGCGCGCCCCCTCCACAAGCTCCATCACCAAGATCGGCTTGGGGCGTGCACCCGCGTCGAACGTGACAAACCGCGCCACGTTCTTGTGTTCGGGCACCGAAAGAAGCGCTCCCGCTTCGAGCCGGAACATCCGCAAAAAGTCGGTTTCCGAAACGCTGCGCGCCGCCGTTGCATCGTAGTCGGGCACCTTCAATGCAAACCGCTCCGCCGTTGGGCTGTTGCGTTCATCGGCGCGCGTCACCACGAACACCGTGCCAAGCGCGCCGCCGCCGAGCTGCCGTTGAATGTAAAAGCCGCCTAGAATACGGCGCGGCGGAACCCACAACGGAAGCGGCGCTTGGTGCAACATAATCGCCGCCGGCTCGGTCTGCTCCGTGGGCAAAGCACCGATCCGCGTGAGCGCCGTTGCCACAAGATCCGAGATCGCAGGCGGAACAACGCCCGAAAGCGTGCCGAGCCAGGCAAACATTGTCGGCCCCACAAGCCTTGCGTGGAATGCGCGGGCGCTCGCCGGCTCACCTCGTGAAGAGGGTGGGCCGAGCATCCCGAGCACCGTCGACTCCAGCGACGGCAGATGCACCGACGGAACGTCGCGCACCGTTTCATCCCCGCACCTCCGGCGAGCGCCCGCCACGAGTTGACCAAGGCGCTCCAGCGATTTGTCAATCAACGCCAGCGGTGACTCCACCGTCGCCGAGCGCGCGGCGATCTGTGCGAGCGCGCCCGCCGATCGAACCGCCTCCAACCCGCGATGAAGCTGCTCCAACGTGCCGCGCAATACCTCGATCCGCGGTGACGCACCGACGGGCAACTCAGCTGTGAGATTTTCGAGCGCGGCGAGCAGATCCGGCGCGGCCTCACCTCTGCGGCTTGGATCGCGCGACGCCTTCTCGCTCTGCACCGCCGCGTTTGCAGTTCGCACGAACCGTGCGTACACACGAAACAACTCCGCCACGTCGGGCTCCACACTCGCTTCGCCGAGCACATCGAGATCCGAGCCGTCCGGCGCGCGCATGGATGCGTACAGCAAAATGTCCGCCGGATCCGCCGCGCCGTCGCGTGCGAGCGCGTCGAAAGCGCGTGCGATCGTTGCCCCCACAGCGCGTCGCAACGGCGATCCGCGCTCACTTGCGAGACGCGTCAAGAGTACACTTGACGTTCGCGTCCAACCCGCACGTACACGTTGCACGCGCTCGTAGTCTTCGGTCGTGTCGTTGGCTTCACTGTCGATCAGATGAAGCAGCGCGCGCAGTTGCCTTGAATGCAGCGTTTGATGCGGCGAAGCACCGGTATTTTTCGCTTCGGCTTTGAGCAGCCACGCGGCAAGCTGATCGTGCATCTCTTCGATCGCCCGCACGTCACTGCCATCGTCGCTTGGCCTTCGATCCAAGAGCAAAAGCCACTTTAACGTGTGCGACTCAAACAAGTTTGTATCGATCTCGCGAAGCAGCCGCACACTTGTTCGTTGCGCCAACTTGCCGCGTCGCTGCGACGTCGGCGCCGACTCCACATCAAGCGCCAGCAGCGCACCGAGCGTATCCTGCGCTAAATCAAGCGCCGCCGTGGCCGATGCGTGCGCGGTGCGCGCGCCGCTCTCGACGAAGTCGAGAGCGGCGCGCGCAATCGCCCCCCTCAAACTCCCATCGGTTTCGTCCTTCAAATCGGCCAAAATCGCGCTGCCCAGCGCCGCCAACCCTTCATCACTTTCGTCGGTTGAAAGGCTCGCTCCGAGCGCCGATGTACACATTGCCGCCGCCGCCGCTCCAAACCCCTCCGTGCTCCCCGGTGGAAGCACATCGGCACGAAGCTCCACCAAACTCTCCGCGATCGAGATCGGTGCAACGGTGGCGATCGCATTCAGCGCTTCTTCCGCGGCTTCCGGCTCCGATTCCGCCGCGGCGCCCAAACCCCAAACGAGCGCCGTAGCAATCCCAGGATCGCGCGCAATGAGCGGCCCACTTGCCAAATCCAACACGCGCTGCGTGGCCTCTTCGGGATTCACCGCGATCGATGCCGCGAGTGACGTGGCCGCCCGTCGCCATTCTGTTGCCGAAAGCGTTGGATCGAGCAAATCGCGCACCTCCGCCCCGATCTCCGGCACCACAGGAGCGAGCAGACCGCGCGCGATGGCCACGTGACGCCACACCAAACTCTCGCGATCCGTAAGCAATCGGTGCCACGCTCCTGCAATTGGATCGGCGAACAGGTCGATATGACGACGCTGTGCCGCGGCCCTCGAAACGTTGCGCATCAATCGCAAACCGCTTGGATCTCCCTGCCGCGCGCGCCTCGACAACTCGCGCGCCGCGCGCTCCAAGAGTCTCGCCGCGAGCCTGCGTTCCGGCAGCGACCCCGTTGACGGTGAACCAATCCATTGCCGCGAAAGGTCTCGCCGAGACGCGAGCGCCAACGAAAGCGCATCGGATCGAACCTCCGCCCACCGCGGCAAAAACACCGAAAGTGCAATGCGCGCTTTTGCACCCGCACTTGTGAGCGCCCGCGAAGAAGTGGCTGCCATGCGCGACGCGACTGCCACAAAGGTGCGTGCCGATCCCTCAAACAATTGCGCGAGCACGCGGCGCCCGAGATCGCGTCTTTCGTTGCCGAGCGGCAACGCGCCCGCAAGTTCATAAAGCGCCACCGCCGACGCTTCAGGAACCAAGAACGAAAGATCGTCGAGCAACCCATCTTGCCGCGCTGTCACCACAGCGCGAAGCAGATGTTCGGGGTGAATCCCGTCGAGAGGCCCCGGCCCACCCTCCACGGTGGCCAGCGCCAATTGCGCGAGGCTCTGCCGGAACACGGCCTGTCGCACGCTTTTGTCAGTCCACGTCGGCAGCTCCACAAGCCCCGTCGCGATGTTCGCGCGCGTTGTCATTCGCCGATCATTCACCTACCCCACCTCGGTTGCCGTTCGCAATGTAGGCTCACCACCCCGCGACCATTGCGTGATTGGGGCGCCGCCGATTGCGTTGTCCTTGCAGCGCAGAGCGTGTTCAGGCAAGTCGCACAAATGTCCGAAATCGCCGCCCAGGTGCGCGCGCGTCTTGAAGCTCTCTCCCGAGGGTTTCGTTCGCAATATCTCCGGTACGCAGATCTCGAAGCCCAACTGGCTGCCTGGGCGGAGGCGTTTCCGGAAGTCGTGCGCCTCACAAGCCTCGCAAAAACCAACGAGGGTCGCGACATTTGGATGCTTACTGTCGGAAAAGACCCCGATCGCGTTCGCCCCGCGGCCTGGGTTGACGGCAATATGCACGCTTCTGAACTGGCAGGTTCCAGCGCCGCACTCTCCATTGCCGAAGATGCCATTGCGCTTGCCCTGGGGGCAGAATCACTGCACGACGTGCCCGCCCATCTGTGTGAACTCCTGCGCAACGATGTGCTCTTTTATATCGTCCCGCGCCTCTGTCCCGACGGCGCGGAGCACATGTTAACTATTTCGTCGTACGTCCGTTCCAACCCCCGCGACACGACCATTGGCAAAACAGCACCCTACTGGCGAGGAGCCGACATTGACGGTGACGGTCGAGCCAGAATCATGCGGGTATTGGATCCGGGCGGCCAATTTGCGCTCTTGCCAGGACATCCCGACTGGTTGGTTCCCCGTGAAATTGATGACCCCGGACCTTATTACAGCGTGTATCCTGAAGGATATGTTGAAAATTGGGATGGGCAGACAATTCCCGCCTACCACTTTCTATCCGACAACCTTGTTGACCTGAATCGAAACTTCCCGTTCCAGTGGGCGCCCGAACCTCGCCAAGAAGGCGCCGGACTCTACCCATTGAGCGAACCTGAATCGCGCGCCCTTGTAGAATTTGCAGTTCACCATCCCAACATTTTTGCCTGGCTCAATCTCCATACCTATGGCGGCTGTTATATTCGCCCGTCGGGCCACAAACTCGACCGCAAAATGAACCCCGAAGACCTCTGGGTCTTCCAGCAAATTGAGCGGTTTGCCACCCCCATTACCGGATACCCCATTGTCAGCGGGTACGAAGAGTTTACCTACGAACCTGACACACCGCTCTGCGGCGACCTTGCCACGTTTGCGTACGAACAACGCGGTGCCGTAGCCATGGTATGTGAACTGTGGGATTTTTGGAAACAGGTAGGTTTTGACGTGCGCCGCCCATTTGTGGGCAACTATGTGAAACGCTCGCGCGCCGACATGGTCAAGATCGTCGAATGGGATCGCGCCCACAACGCGTCTAACCTCAATCAACCTTACAAGCCCTACGACCATCCTCAGCTCGGGCGGGTAGAAATCGGCGGGTATGACCCCCTCGTCGGCGTGTGGAATCCGCCGCTCAACCGCCTTGCCGAAGTTTGCCAAAATCAGGCGCGCGCCTTCCTGCGATGGGCCGCCTTGAGCCCTCGCCTCACCATTGGCAACGTTCAGGTAGAATCGGTGGGCGACGGAATACACAAAGTGAGCGCCACCGTTCAGAACATCGGCTTTCTACCCACCAACGTTCTTGCCACCGCCAAAACGCTCCCGTGGAACGACCCGGTACGCGCCGACATTGCACTCGGCCCCAACCTGACCCTGCTCAACGAACATTCTACCCAGACTCTCGGACACCTCTCAGGTTGGTCACCTGACTCCATGTTTTCATCCCCCGTGTTTGCTCGAACAACCAACGAACATACTCGCGCACGTGTACACTTCTTTGTGCGCGGAACCGGTGCAGTTACCCTGTCCGCCGGTTGCGCCCGCACAGGTAGGGTGAGCGTGGGAGCACAGGTTGGCGAGCCGTCCACCTCCTGATTTGTGTACGCCACAATTCTACCCACCATGTCACCGGCACTTCACGTCAGGTCGATCTTTCAAAAAGGGTATCTCCGTGATCGCATTTAATTCTACCATCCCCCCTCGCCGCACGTTTGGCCTTGTATCAACCCTCGCAGCCGGCCTGCTTTTCGCGGCGTGCGGTGACGGAACTTCCGCCGGACCTGACAAGTCCAACTCCGCCACAACGGCCACCGCGGCCCTCACCGCCCCAACAGCGAGCGTTTCTACCACAGCTCCGTCTGAACCAAGCGGAGCCCCCGGCGCATCCGCCCCCACACCTGAAACCTCGGCAAGCGCGCCGGCGCCATCCGCTTCGGCATCCGGTGAACCTGTTGCATCGGCCACTTCCACTTCCACCGCGGCCCCCACCGCCGGCCCCGTATCAAAAGGCTTCGCGATCCCATCGCCCAAATCCGGCGTTCTGACCGTCGCCGAGGCAGACAAACTGGCACCCTCGGGCAGCAAACCCAAAATCAAACTCCTCGACGCGGGCAAAGACCCACTCAACTCCCTTGCGTACGCACCCACAAAAGGGGAAACGGTGGGCCTCCGCTTGGACTTGAGTCAGAAAGTGGCCATCGCCGCCGAGGGTCAAACAGCGCCCGCCGTGCTCAGTCCACCCCAGTCGCTCGATGTGGATGTGACCACCGAAGACGCATCTGAAACCTCGGCGCTTGTCGCCATGCTTCTCAAAAATATCAACCTCGCTCCTGTGGATGGGCTCGACAAAGAAACGTTGGGTGAACTCACAAAACAGCTTGGCGGCCTGCGCGGGTATGCCATGCGTTCACGCATCAGCTCCAAGGGTGAAACGTCCGACGTAAAAGTGGACATGCCCCTCACTGCGCCCAAAGGGTCCGAAATGTTGGTCACCAGCATGGGTGCCGTATTTCGCATGTTGCTCCCTGTTTTCCCGTCAGAATCGGTCGGTACAGGCGCCAAGTGGCAGGTCTTGTCCCGTGAAGATCATGCCGGCGCAAGCGTTGTTCAACTGGTGGAGTATACCCTCAAAGAACGCGGCGAACATACCTGCACCATCGACATGAAAAGCCGCCAACTCGCCGCCGGTGACAACGTGAAACTACCCACCGGCACACCACTCGGCGTCACCACCAAACTCACCAAGTTTACCACCACCTCCACAGGGCAATTCGTCTTCGATCTGCGCCAAATGGCCCCCACAAAAGGTAAGATCACCCAAGACTCCAAACTTGGACTTGACGTGTTTGCCACCGGTCAACTCGGCACCAAAATGAAAACCGAGGCCGACATGAAAATGACAGTGACCATCTCCCGCCGCGCCGGATCCGCATCCCCTGCCACTACCGCGGCTCCCTCCGCCGCGCCCACCGCAAAGTAGAGCGAATTTGCGTTGACTCGTCACCCACGTTATTACAAAGTAACCACCATGAAGGCCCAACTCGTTCGGATTGGAAACTCGCGCGGTGTGCGTCTGCCAAAAGCTTTCATAGAGCAAGCGCAGCTCACCGACGAGGTTGAAATTGAGGTAAAGGGCTCCTCCGTCGTGATTTCTCCCGCTCAAAAACCGCGAGCCGGCTGGGCTGAAGCTGCGAAAAAGCTCCACGAGCAACATGGTGATCAATTGCTCGATCCCTCCACCCCCACCCAATTTGAGGACACAGAATGGCGGTGGTAACCTACCAACTCGATCTACCCACTTTTCGAAACGCTTACAGCCGCTTTTTATCGGCGCCAGAAGCGCAGGGTCGTATTCTTCTTACCGGCCATTCTCACCAAGCTTGGCCCGACGCGGCGCGTGATGCGCTCACCCGCTGTTTTGACGATGCGGCGCGTTTGGTCGACGACAAATGGGGAGGCAGCGTGTTCCCCATTATTGGTAAGGTAGGTGAACAGGTATTAACCCGCATGGGGTTTCATTCTACCGATCCCATTGCGTTTGGAAAAAGCACGCACGAACTCGTATTTCGACTGCTCACCTGTTTCCGCGCCTCTGACAAACCCCGCATCGTCACCACCGACAGTGAATTTCACTCCCTGCACCGCCAAACTGCCCGCCTGGCAGAAGAAGGGTACAACGTTGTCTGGGTGCCCGGCCAACCGCGGGATGGATTGGTAGACCGCCTCCTCCAAGCGATCACCCCTGGAACAGCCGTTGTCGCCTTTTCTGCCGTCATGTTTGAAGACGCGTATGTGTTGCCCCGCCTCGGGGAGATCATCGAACGCGCAAACGCCGTTGGTGCCGTGCCTCTGGTAGACGCCTACCATGCCTTCAACGTGGTTCCACTTGACTGGGGGCCCGCCAAAGACTCGGTATTTGCCACCGCCGGTGGGTATAAATATGCCTCGTTTGGTGAAGGCGTTTGTTGGCTCCGCATCCCCAAAAACTGCACCCTCCGCCCTGTTGATACAGGCTGGTTTGCCGACTTTGCCGCACTTGAAGGGCCACGTACCTTCCAGGTAGGTTACGGTGAAGGTGGTGCTCGTTTTGCCGGTGCCACGTTTGACCCTTCCTGTTTTTATAGAGCCGAAGCCGCGCTCCAACATTGGGAAGATTTTGGCCTGACAGTAGAACGCCTGCGAGCCATTTCTACCCGTCAAACCACCCGCATGATCGAACGGCTTGAAAACGCCGGCCTCGCAGATCGCATTGTCTCCCAACGTGACCCGGCCCGCCGCGGCGGGTTCGTTGGCGTCCGTACTTCGCAGGCTGAAAAGGTGGTTCACAGTCTACGGGAGCAACATGTGTACACCGATGCCCGTGGACAGATCTTGCGCCTTGGGCCCGCGCCCTACCTCACCGATGAAGAAATCGATACAGGCGTTGACCGCGCCGCCGCTTTGCTCGTGGGCTCGTTGGGATAGTGCCCCCCGATTCCAGTCTGGCTGTTCGTTCGCGCTTGTGAACGGGCTACTGATAGAATTCCGTCACTGTCAGCCCGGTCACACCGTTGCCGTGCACCTCTGAACAGGTAGACTCATGCGGTTGAGGCAGGCAGCCGCACGCCGGCGAATTGCCACACGACTCCGGCAGCGGTTTACATTCCAGATCGCGATCTCCGGTATCACCGCGTGTTGCGCGAGAATACAAATCCATCGCCGGGCGTTTCAGGGCCGTTGCAACGGTTTGGACGCCCATTTATGACAATCCTCCACACCAACGAACGAACCACGTTTCTTGCCGCTGCGGGTTCAGGTGCAGCTGCGTGGTTCGGTTTTTCCGCCTTCCCCCCCATGCAAGTGCGCGTCGGACGCGACCTTGTGAACGAATGGGTACCTCCCCATTACCAAGCAGCAGCCTTTCCAGCGTTTGGTGCATTGCTCTATACTCTCTGGAACGACCGACACCGCCGCAACGCCCCATGGGTAGGTCGGCTCGCCATTCTTGCCGCCACCTCAACTGTTGCCATTACCCGACTGGCCGGACTCCACCCGCTAAGTGGACACGCAGTGTTTCTAGCTGCCGTCGCAACCTTTGAGTGCCCACCGTTTTCACCGAACTCACCGCCCCAGGCCCACAAACAGACCCCTCAATCTACCCGTCCAACCATTCACCGCTCTCCAACCCTCTTTATGTCCGCCGCACTCGGTCTCGCAATCACCGCCGTTTATAAAGTCAAGTGGGAAGACACAATTTGGGGAACAGCATCGGTGGCTGCCGGTGTCGCGATTGGAGCCTGTGCGCGCCGCGTCGCTGCCACCTAATTTAGTCACCCCGAGCACGCGCGAGGTGAGCTTGAATTGTTGCTACCCAAGGAGGTGTCTACCCATGTTGACTGGTCTACTTTAACATTGGTGCCCGGCGCGTTTGTGGATGAAGCGCTTCAGGCCAATTATTCAGATTTGTTATACTCGGTAAAGTTTCAAGGAAAGGAGGGTTTCATCTACGTGCTCTGGGAGCACCAGTCTTCCCCTGACCGATTTTTGATATTCCGCGAACTCAAGTACGTCGTTCGATTCTTGGATAACTGGTTGGTAGATCACCCCGACGCTACCCACCTACCCATTGTCATTCCCATTGTGCTGGCCCATGGCCGCAGACCGTGGACATGCCCTTTGTCATTTGAAGACCTGCTGGACATTCCCGCCGAATTGAAGCCGGCAATCATAGACTACGTGCCTCGTTTTCGGGTGCTCCTCGACGACTTGTATCACGAGACAGATGAAGGGTTGCGCTCCCGCAGCTTATCTACCTACCCATACCAAAATGACGGGCGAGGAGGGAGGTGGCGGCTCGCAGCGCGGCGGGATGGCCCAACGACACGCGGCGCCTCCAGACGTCTGGGCAAGGAAGGCGAGGCCGCGGTCCGACCTACTTACTGGTTCAAGTCTTCCATTGCGATCTCAACCTGACAGACACCCACCACCTACCCAGTCGGACCGTATAAGGCCGAGCCCCAAATGGCGCGTTGCGTGTCGGCTTGGGCCGACTCCGCCGCTGCCTGCGAACTGCCACCATCCCGACGAGTCTCTTGCCAAATCGCTTGACGTGGAGGAGAATCAGACTATGGCGACCATCCAAGAACAACTCATTGAAAAGGGCGTCAAAAAAGGCCTCGAGCAAGGGCTCGCTCAGGGCATAGAAAAAGGGCTCGCTCAGGGCGTGAAAAAAGGCCTGGAGCAAGGCTTGGAAAAAGGTCTTGCCCAGGGTCAACGTGCCACGCTGCATCAGCTGCTTCGGCGCAAGTTCGGAAATGCCGCAGACCAGGTACAAACCCGAGTGGACGCAGCCACACCGGCCGAAGTGACCATTTGGCTCCATCGCATCCTATTCGCCACAACGCTTGACGAAGTGTTCACTGAGTAGAGCAAGCGTACACATCTGAAAACGGCGCCCCGCACATCCATTGCTGCGGGGCGCTGCTTTTTTTGCGAACCATGAAATGGGAAGGTGAGGAGGGGTAACGGCTCGCACAGAGGCATTTCGGCGAAACGACACCCCACCACGCGAGCCAGTAGACAACTAACCATCGCTCACAAACCCAACAACTACGATAGGAGGGTGGGTGACTGCTCGCACGAGGCGTTTCGGCGAAACGACGCGCAGCGCCCCCAGACGCCGGTGCAAGGAAAGGCGAAGCCGCGGTCCGACGGATCTACCCGTCAAGTCACCCGGTACAGAAAACAAACCTGACAGACACCCACCGCGTACCGGGTCGGACCGCATAAGGCTGAGCCCCAACCGGCGCGTCGCGCGTCGGCTTGAGCCGAACCGCCGTAGGGCAAGCAGTTCACCCACCCGACGCCCGAGCGCCCCCAGACGCCGGTGCAAGGAAAGGCGAAGCCGCGGTCCGACGGATCTACCCGTCAAGTCACCCGGTACAGAAAACAAACCTGACAGACACCCACCGCGTACCGGGTCGGACCGCATAAGGCTGAGCCCCAACCGGCGCGTCGCGCGTCGGCTTGAGCCGAACGGCCGTAGGGCAAGCAGTTCACCCACCCGACGCCCGAGCGCCCCCAGACGCCGGTGCAAGGAAGGCGAAGCCGCGGTCCGACGGATCTACCTATCAGATCATCCAGTACAGATACAAACCTGACAGATACCCACCACGCGCCGGGTCGGACCGCATAAGGCTGAGCCCCAAGGTGGCGCGTCACGCATCGGCTTGAACCGCGCCGCCGCAGCGCGACCTGACACCCGTTCCCGACGAGCCCCGCGTCGGCTTGAGCCATCCCGCCGCAGGGCGAGCAGTCCACCCCCGACGAGCCCCTGCGTTTGCGCAAACGCAACAACACCTTCACCGCTTCATTCATCACGCGCAACCCCCCAAAAAACCGCCCCAAACGCAAATAAAGCACTTGACTTACCCCCCAAACACCCCGATAGGATACAGCCTGTTTGGAGGAGCCATTGTTCGCGCCTGAAACCTCTCCCAATCAGGTATCGTTCTCCGCTGAGGCCCTCCAGTCGCTCGCGCTGTTTCGCTACCGGGTAACCTTCCAGTTAAAAAAGCCACTCCTGCTCGACCCGGTGCGCCGCGCCATCCTCTGGCGCGGAGCTTTTGGATACGTGTTTCGCAGCCTCGTCTGTCACGACCTCCAGCTAGATTGCAAAGCCTGCCCAGCGCTCGGAGCGTGCCCCTACCCACGTGTGTTCGCCGCTGAAATTCCCCCCAACCGCCCTCAAATCCTCCGCCTGGCAGACCCGCCGCGCCCGTTTATACTCACGGATCCATTTCCAATGGCCCCCGCTCTCCCCGCGGATGAACCGCTGGCCCTCGGTCTTACCATCGTCGGTTCCGCCATCGCCGATCTACCCTACCTCATTGTCACACTCCGCCAACTGGGTGAGGCCGGACTGGGGGCGGAACGCGTACCTTTCCAACTCCTCTCCATCCATCCCATCAGCAGTCTGGGCGTGCCGGCTCAGCCCCTTTTTCAAGCCCCATCGCAACACATAGCCACCCACAACCTTCCCACCACCGCGGCTGACCTCATGCGCCCCGGTGACGGTCAGGTCCACCGAGTCAAAGTCCACTTTCTCACCCCCACAGAGCTAAAGGGTGACTACACGGCCTACGGCCACGGCAATTCAGCCCCCACATTTGGGACACTCATTCGCCGCATTCAGGGTAGGGCCAGTGCGCTCGCCACCTTTTTTGGAAGCGCGCCCTTCACCTACCCATTTCAACACGTCGCCGCCCTCGCAGATACAGTCCACACCCATCACGCGGAAATGCGACATCGAGGCGTCATTCGCCGCTCCGCGCGCACCCGTCAAACCCACCCGGTAGAAGGGTTGGTAGGCACCGTCATCTACCAGGGTGAAGCGGTGGGCACCCTCATGCCCCTGTTGCGCCTGGCAGAAGTCATTGGCGTTGGTAAACATGCTACCTTTGGCAATGGTAAGATCGGGGTAGAAACATGAGTCAACAGGTGCATGTTCGGTATACGGGCCATCCGCTGCTTGACGTGGGTGTGGCCGCATTGTGCGCCATGGCGTTTAAAACAACCCCGGCCGACCTTACCATTTCCGATCTCGACGCCGCCGCCAACGAGTTAGAAAATGCGTACGGTCTACCCTCGCTCTTAAAAGAGCCTCGACAAACACCGTGGATCAACTCTTACCTTTCATGTGTGTACCCCAACGGAGCGTTTACCAACCCAACCATGGGCAATGACGGCCGCATTGCAGAAGCCAATCGCGCGCTCCGTTCCCACAACGCTCCGGTCGATCGTTCGCTCGCCGGCAAACAATGTGTCTTTTCAGGTGAGCCCGCAACCACCATGGCTGACCGCTGTCATGTGCCACTTTTTCAGGCCGCGGTGTGCTCAACTTCACCCCGGCCGCGCAGGGAGGTTTACCCGTAGCCGGGTGGGTGCTCACCGCCATGCACGCGTTTGCATTCGGCGCCCGCAGATGCGTGGGTCGAGCGCTTGCCGTCCACAGTGATGACCCTGACCTTACCCTGCTTTTTGCACGCGCCGCCGTTGAGTTTAATCGCCTTCAAGCGTCGCTTGCCAGTGTGGCCGCCGAGGGTAAATACCCAGATGCAAAAGCCGGCCAAACGCTTGTCATTGCCACCTTGCGCGACGCGTTTCGAAAGCGGGTGGAAGGCGAGCGCAATCACCGCCCTGCCTCGCTTACAGTATACCATCTCACCAACAGCGGACAGGGGCCTGACATTTCTTTGTATGAACTGGACGGTCGAGTCGTCCGTTTTCTCGCGAGGGCAGAAAGTGCCAGGTTTCGCAACGAGTGGAACGCCCTTGTGGCTCAAGCGTGGCGGCGTGAAAAAGTCGTCGAGGGTAAGGGTAAGGCCAAGAGCGAGCGGTTTATTACCCCCGCTGCACCCGATCCAGCCGTCATCAAAAACACCCTGTATGATGACCTGTTTCAACTCCCGCTTCAGGTGTCGCGATTTGTAAAAACGCACTTTTTGGGCCGGGTAGATGAAGCGCTTCACAAAAACCGTGAAGACCCGCGCACCCAAAAAAGACTCCGAGCATTGCAATCTACCCACAAGTGGCCCTTGGTTGAGTTGTTTTTGGAGGAAATTGTTGCCATGGACAAAGCCCGCATTGAAACGCTGCGCACTGTGGGTGACCGCATCGCCGCGCGCATTCAGAGAGGAGATCGCGATCTGTTGCGAAGTCTCCTTCAGGCCAGCAAATATGCCGGCTTGCGCACCCGACTCATTAAGTCAAGCGCGCTTGAAGTAAAAGCGGGTAGACAACCGCTTCTCACCTTTGACGAGTTTATTCAGATTTTTGAAGAGGCAGAAGACGTACCTTACCGTGACTGGTCGCTTGCCCGCGACCTGTTATGTCTTCGAGTGCTTGAAGGGTTAAGAGACTACTTTGCCGCAAATGCGGAGGCCGCAGCCGAGTTGGGTGCCCCATCCGACGATGATTCACAAGATGCCCATGAGGCGGAACAAGGAGCGAGCGCATGAGCTTCATCACTGGAGTATTGTTGATTGATGCCCCCGCATCGGCCCTGAATAATGCTGGGCCAGAAGAGTCAGAGCGCAACGACAACAAGATCGGAGTCAAAAAAATCACTGTGCCGGGTCAGGGTCAGTTCCCCTATGTCTCCGCCCAATCGTACCGGTATTGGCTGCGTACGCATCTGGAGCGTCAGGGTGGCCCCTGGACCGTGGCGCCCATGTCGCGTGAATCCAAAATTGCCTACACCGACGGCAATCCTCTCAAATATTGGGATGATGATCTCTTTGGGTACATGCGGGCAGAAAGCAAAAAAGAAGACGCAAAAGAAGCCAAAAAAGCCAAAAAGGCAGAAGGTGGAGGGGTTGACCTTACCCCCACAACGGGTGAGCTTACCCGTGTATCCCCCCTTCGCGTGGGGACGTTTGTGGCACTCGCCCCAACCAAAATAGTCGACGACTTTGGCACCATGTCCCGCCACGATGGTAACCCCGTTCCGCACGAGCATCAGTTTTACAGAGCGACCCTGCGCGGCTCGGTATCGGTGGACTTAACCTGCGCCGGTACGTTCTTTTTCGGGGGTAGGGTAGGTTATAAAAACCTCGACGATAACAGGCAAAAAGCCGCCGCCGAGGCCAAGCTTGAGCAGGTGAACGTACACAACCAACCGGCGTACCGTCTACCCGTGGCTGACAGAGCGGCCCGTGTGGCCACGTTGGTACAAGCGGTGGGAGATGTTTCAGGTGGAGCCAAACAAACCCTCCATCACACCGACGTGGCGCCGGTGGTGTTTATCGGAGCTGTCATGCGCGGAGGCAACAATCCGTTCTACCGAGCTGTCACTGCCGGCAAAGGGCACGAAGCCGCCGTTCACGAAGGTGCGGTTCGCGAGATTGCAAGCGTTTTCGCAGACGACCTTTTGTCTCCCATCTATGTGGGGTGGACGGCCGGGTATGCCGACGGTGAGTTCGAAAAACTCAAAGCCATCGCCGCCGACATTCAGGGCCAAAACAGTCACGTCAGGTTTGTATTTGCGCACCCGCGCGAGGCCCTTCGCCAATTGGCGGAAAGCCTTAAAACCCCACAAGCCGCTGCGTGGTTTGCCTAATATGCGCGCCCTGCGAGTGGTGATTGAAGCGCCGGTATGTTCGTTTCGCATGCCGCACTTTGTGGTGGGGAGGCAACTCTCGTTTGACATGCCTCCCCCATCCACCATTTATGGCCTTGTGGCGAGCGTGCTCGGGCACTTACCCGACCCGGGTGCACTCCAATTTGCCTACCGGTTTTCGTACCGAGCAAAGGCTGATGACCTCGAACACCAACATGTCATCAACCTTCAGGGTGGAAAGCTGCCCGCCCCTCATTCCTCCCACAAAAAAGTTATTGAAGGTGCCGTTCAGCCGGTAAAGCGGGCTTTTTTGTTCAACTCAACGCTTGAACTGTACCTCAACCAACCGGGTTGGCTCCCCGCATTTTCCAATCCGGCGTTCACCCTCGTCTTGGGTAGAAGTCAAGACCTCGCAACCGTGGTTCCTCAACCTGACCCGGATGGAAAGCCTGCCCTGGCCCAAGTTGTTGATTTGCGGGAAGACACACGCTTTTACGTGGAAGACACCATTTTACCCTTACCCTTTCGCAAACGCACAGCCGCCGGTACCACGGTGCTCATGCCTCAATGGATCGGCCCGGCTCCCAGCCGTCAGGTCACATTTGCTCAACAAGTGATCGTGAAAGGACGCATTCATTCAGCCGGTTCCAATGCGGCGGGTGCTCGCGGAAGATGGCTGGACATTGCGGGTGAACCGTTTACCGCCTGGGTAGATCCGCTCTCGCCTGAACATGGGGGCGAACAGCGGGGCCTTGTATTTCAAGGCTTTTCGCAATCGCCCGTTGCTGTCCACCCGGCGGCCTGATCGTGCGGCGCCGTTGTTTGGTTCCGCAACACGCGTGTTGCCAGTAAATCACCGACTCATTTGATATGGCCACCACAAAGGACATGCCCGCGGCAAATCCCCTCGCCAACATTCGAGCCAAAAGCGGCACCCACGGGAAACCCGGTGAAACGCTTGAAGGGCATACCCACGCCGTGGTCGCCCGCCTCGCCGACCGTTGCAACAGGCATCCAAATCTACCCACATGGGTAGAACAACCCAACTTGTTCACATGGGCCTTTTGGGCGGCGGTTCTGCACGATTTTGGAAAAGCGTGCCGAGGGTTTCAACAACAATTGCTCCCCGGTGCACCACGATGGGGACAGCGGCATGAAGTGCTCTCGCTCGCTTTTCTACCGTGGGTTGCAAAAGAAAACGATCCCGCGTTTGCGTGGATTGCCGCGGGCATTGTGTCGCACCACCGCGATGCCGATGATGCTTCTATTACGTGTTATCGCGCTGTGTACACACCCGACGACGACGTGTTGCCAGGCCTGCTTGCCGAGATCTCCCCGGATGTGGTGGAAGGGTTGGGTCAACTCCTGCTAGAACGTGCCCCCCAATGGGCAGAGCGCCACCACTTTACGAACGTCACCCCACCCGCGTTTGTTCCACCTTCACAGAAGCGCACCGCCTGGTTATCTACCCACGGTTCCGCAGCCGTTCATACCGCATTGGCCAAGTATAACAAGCTGTGTGAAACACTCCGTCAATTGCCCGGCGAACACCCCGACAATCGAACGGCCTTGGCGCTTCGGGGCCTCGTGACTCTGGCCGACCATACAGCCTCCGCGCACGAAAAGCTTCAACCTCCGGTGGTTTTGTCCGACAGTCGAGTCACCTCCCACCCGCTCTTCAACACATTCCGGTGGCTCCCCCATCAAGAGCGCTGCGCCGCTTCCCGTTCTAACACAGTGCTGATCGCGCCTACGGGCAGCGGAAAAACCGAGTCTGCCCTCCGGTGGGCGGCCGGCCAATCTTCCCCCGCCCCGCTCGTGTACGTCTTACCTTACCAGGCAAGCCTAAACGCCATGAAGGTAAGGTTGGGAAAACTTTTCGGCGATGAGGCCGTTGCGCTGGAGCATGCGCGCGCCACCTCCGTCCTGTACGCGCAGGCCCTCCTCAAAGAGTACACACTTGAAGAAGCCGCCCGCGACGTGCAACGCCAAAAAAATCTGGCGTCACTCCTTGCCACAAGCGCCCGCGTCACCACACCCTACCAATTGTTGAAGGCCGCTTTTGGACTCCCCGGGTATGAAGCCGCGTGGACAGGACTTTCAGGGGCGCGCATTGTTGTTGATGAAATTCATGCCTACGACCCTTCACGCTTGGCCTTGATTTTGGCCGCGTTGCGTTTTGCCGCTGTTGGTTTTGGTGCTCGCGTTTTGTTGATGAGTGCCACTCTACCCACCGTGCTCTTGGAGCACATTCAAAAAACGTTGCCCAACGTTCAGGTCGTATATGCCAACGGTGAAACGTACACCCAATTCAGGCGCCATACCCTTCGAGTGGAGCGGGGCGGACTATCTGAAACCTCTGTGATGGAGGCCATTCGTTCACGCGTGAAATGTGGAGAAGCTGTGTTGGTCACTGCCAACACCGTGTCGCGAGCCATTCAGGCGGCCGAACAATTGGCTGATCTCGAACCTACCCTCCTTCACTCGCGGTTTATAGGACGCGACAGACAAGCAAAAGAAAAACTTCTCGCCGACAAAATGTCTACCCAGTCGCGCGTGCGCGATGGGAGTGGCTCCCTCTGCATTGCCACCCAAGTGGTAGAAGTGAGTTTGGATGTCGACTTTGATGTTTTGTTCACCGAACCCGCTCCGCTTGAAGCCTTGCTCCAACGCTTTGGCCGAATAAACCGCGGGCGAAAATCTCCCCGGCGCGACGTGATTGTTCTCACCGAGCCGGCCACCAAAACCCTACCTTACCAAGAGCGGTGGGTAGAGGCAGCGAGTCGAATTGTACAGATCAACGCCGACAAAGATGTGGATGAAGCGCGGGTGACACAATGGCTCGACGAAGTCTATTCAGGATCGCGCCGTGCAGAGTGGGAGCGCGAGCTGAAAGAAAATCAGACCCTCCACGAACGCAACGTGTTTCAAGCACTGCGGGCTTTTGGCGCTCAAACCGACTTGCGCGACACCTTTGACGACCTGTTTGATGGGTACGAAGTGATCCCTGAATGCGTGCTGAATGAAGCGGTGGAGTTTGCCAAAAACCAGCCGTTGCGCCTCCCTGAAGTTCTCCTTCCCATCCATTCGGGGCTCTTTCACCGACTCCGCAATGCGGGATTGATCTACCCATTGCCTGCGTCAAAAAACACGCGCACCCTTTGGGTAGCAAAAGCGCGTTACGATACACGCGTTGGCCTTCAAGCTTGACGCTTGGAAAAAAATTTTTTCCCCAAGAAATTCGCCCCGATTAAAGCCGTTTGTTACCACTTCGCTCCGAGGGGTGTTTGCGAAGTCAACCAAAAATCTACCCAATTTCGTGCACGGAAAGCACCCATCGTTGTGGAGGGATCTACCCATGTTTCGCACTGTTGTTGTTCATGAACGTGGAACCTACCTTGGAAAACGCGGGGAACGCCTTGTCATCCGCCGTCCTACCAAGTCCACCCCGTCCTCCAAAGCCAACGCGACCGAAGCTCCCGCCGCGGCCGACGGGAAGATTCAGCCCGATGGGAAGAATCAGGCCGATGGGAAGAATCAACCCGACGGCCAAAATGTACACAACGTCCGACCCTCCCGATCGGCGCGCGATGAAGAAGAAATCCCATTCTTTCGCATTGGAGAAATTGTGTTACCGCCACGCGCCGCCAGCCTTTCTACCGATGTGATTGAAGAAGCAGCCCTGCGCGGTATACCCATCACCTTTGTCAACCCCGCGGGTCAACCGTACGCCATGTTGACATCACCCATGTTCACAGCCACAGTGCTCACCCGACGCGCTCAACTCCGAGCGATGGAGCGAAAGGAAGGGGCTGAACTATGCCGCAGTTTTGTCACCGGCAAGCTCCGCAATCAGGCGTCGCTCTTGGCCTACTTTTCTAAGTCAGAAAAGTCTGACAAACCCAGGCGCGAGCGCGTTTTGCAGGCCGCCGCCGACGTTCGAAAAGCAAGAAAATCGGCACTCGCCGTGGAGGGAACCTGCCCCGACGCTGTTCGCGATACCCTCATGGGAACCGAAGGCGCCGGAGCCAAAGCCTATTGGAGCGGGGTGAAAGCCCTGCTTGAAGGGCGCTGCGACTTTCAGGGTAGAAAAGGCCGCGGCGCAGTAGACCCGGTGAATGCCATGCTCAACTATGGGTACGGAATTTTGTCGAGCCGCTGCTGGGCGGCGCTTTTGCACGCCGGGCTCGACCCATTTGCGGGAATGCTCCACGCCGACAGGTCAGGCAAACCTTCCCTCGTGCTCGACTTGATGGAAGAGCTGCGCGCTCCGGCGGTTGACCGCGCCGTGATTGCCCATGTCAGGTTGGGTCAGCCTGTCCGGTTCGAGGGAAATTTCCTCGACGACTCCACCCGTAAGGCAATCGCCGCCGCCGTGCTCGAAAGGCTTGAATCTCCGGTGATGATCGCTGGAAAAAAATACCAACTGGGAAGTGTTGTTCAACGTCAGGCCCGCGCGGTTGCCAACCACGTGCGCGGCGAAGAACCTTACAAACCGTTTGCAATGACATGGTAAAACCTACCCAACGCCCCGGTGTCAAGTCTACCCGACCCTGGCACGCCGAACGTCCCGGAGCCGCCGCCGTTCGACAAGACACCCCCGGTGAACTTTTTACACTCGTCGCGTTTGACATACCCTGCGACAAAACTCGACGCAAAGTGGGGGAGCTTTGCAAAGACTATGGCCTCACTCGCACCCAGTGGAGCGTTTTTGAAGGGCCCATGAGCCGAAATCGGCGCGAAGAACTGTCAAGCAGGGTAGAACGGTTGCTCACGGAGGCCGAAGGGGGAGGCAGAGCGATCTTCCATCCGATCGGTGAACGAGAGTTGGCCTTTGCAACGCGTTTTTCTATTCGAGGTAAACCCATTGTCGCCTTGACAGGTACCGATTCTACCCAACCCATTGAACGGCCGGTGTCTGACGATGAGTTGGAGCTGGAACGCGGCCTTGCCGCGTCAATTGAAGCTTTTCGAAAGCCCAAAGCCGGCAGTGGAAACAAGCCATGAACAACGCCGACCACCTCAAAAACCAACTTCCCACGGCGGCTCACTCCGAGGTAGATCACAGCAAGGTAGATCACAGCAAGATAGACCACCCCAATTCAGATCTACCCAGGGCGAACCTACCGGAAACGGATCCCTCAAAGACGGACCTGCCCACCGTCCACCTACCCATGATCCCTGTCAGCGACGTGAGACAGTGGACCTTTTGTCAGCGGGTTTTGTGGCACCGCCGCGTCATGCCCCAACGCACCCCTGAAACCCCCAAAATGGCCCTTGGAAGAGAGGCTCAGTCCGCCCTTGAACAACTTGAAAAACGCCGAAGCGGAAGGAGGTACGGCGTTCACCTCGCCGACCGCAAGTTTGATGTGTACCTTGAAAGCGCTACCCTTGGAGTTCGCGGCATTTGTGACGCGCTGCTATTTTTACCACCTACCCATGGAGAGACTCAGCGCGTGATTCCAGTAGAAGTCAAACGCACCCACGCCGGCGCCGGCGCTCACCACATTGCACAACTCGCCGGGTACGCCGTGCTTGCCGAAGAACAGTATCAAATGACGCCCGGCTCCATCGACTTTGGCTTTATCGTTTTGCTGCCTTCGCAACGCGTTGTGCGTGTTGTCCTACGCGAAAAAGCCCGTCAGGCGTTTTTTGAGGCCGTGGCCGGGATTCGCACCATGATGCTCCACGAGCGCTTTCCAGAACCTACCCAATACCGCTCGTTTTGCCCCGATTGTGAATATGTCCGCTTTTGCGGCGACGTGCTGTGAGTGTTGTGCTGCGACGGCGGGTATGTTCACGGCGCTGCAATACCAACTGTCAACTTGACATCGGCACTGTCACGATGCCGTGTTGCGACGGCGGGTATGCTGACGGCGCTGCTCCCGTTCAGGCATCGAAAACTCAATGAAAATAAGCAAATTCGACGATGCGGGAGCATTGCTGCAATGCTGAATTGCTTGACAATGACAGGCGCATCTTGACACTGCCACTGTCCCAACGAACAACGCAGCCGGTCTGCGCGCCTCGTTGCAGACTGGCGTGCCGCTTCACAAACAACCATTTGGCGATTTTCCTCGGCGGCCGATTGTGGTCTACTCGTTCACCGTGACCCATTCACATTCCATCCGCGCGAATAACGGCTCGTCCGGCGCAGCCGTTTTTCACGTTTCAACGGATGGCACATTTCGTGTTTGAGCGAGCGCGTTCACGGCGGTCCACCTTCATTTCTGGTGAACCCCCCCCGGTCTCTGACAATCTGGAGGTTCACCAAAAATGGGAACACCAAAAGGGGGGTTTTTTTCGGGTTTGGAGGAGCGGTTGCATTAATGGCCCCGTTGATAAGGGGATTGAAACCTACGCGACTCGCCCCAGCGAGTTGCATTAATGGCCCCTGGTGAAACCAGGAAACGCCTGCAGTTGCATTAATGGCCCCGTTGATAAGGGGATTGAAACTTTGATAAGAATCGCGCTTGAAATTCTCGATTTTGAGTTGCATTAATGGCCCCGTTGATAAGGGGATTGAAACGCCGTCCGGCTTCGCGCAGAAACTTTACCAAATCTACCCGTTGCATTAATGGCCCCGTTGATAAGGGGATTGAAACCGCGCGAACATGACAGAGGACGACTCTGCGAATTGCACGGTTGCATTAATGGCCCCGTTGATAAGGGGATTGAAACCGGGTCAAGCCCAAGATCGTTTGCAAGCCGCAATTGCCAAGGTTGCATTAATGGCCCCGTTGATAAGGGGATTGAAACGCAACAATAAGCCCATGGTCTACGTCGGGATCGACCCGTTGCATTAATGGCCCCGTTGATAAGGGGATTGAAACGTTTGACCGATGCTATCAATGATATCACTGGCCCGTCGTTGCATTAATGGCCCCGTTGATAAGGGGATTGAAACGCAAGTCTGACCTCTACCCGGGCGGCGCACCCTGGGAAGTTGCATTAATGGCCCCGTTGATAAGGGGATTGAAACAGCAGTTCACGTCAGGCTGTCAGCTCGTTTTCAGCACGAGTTGCATTAATGGCCCCGTTGATAAGGGGATTGAAACTTCGTGGGCTCGGCCATGAGCAGCAAACCTTCTGGGATCTGGTTGCATTAATGGCCCCGTTGATAAGGGGATTGAAACTGCAGCGCCGCATATTCGGCCAAGCGCTGGTACGCGGTTGCATTAATGGCCCCGTTGATAAGGGGATTGAAACTGGAGTACGCGTAGAATTGAGTGATTGAAAAAGCAAGTTGCATTAATGGCCCCGTTGATAAGGGGATTGAAACTCCCAGGTGCCACGCCGTTCGTTGAAGTAGTCAATCAGTTGCATTAATGGCCCCGTTGATAAGGGGATTGAAACGTAACGTGGGTACGCGTCGAAGCGGACGAGTACGCATTTGGTTGCATTAATGGCCCCGTTGATAAGGGGATTGAAACACTTGTCGGTCCGCTGCCAAAAGACGGCAATCTCATCGTCGTTGCATTAATGGCCCCGTTGATAAGGGGATTGAAACTTCTTCGCATGTGACGCGTTCGCTCCCCTCGCTTCGGTTGCATTAATGGCCCCGTTGATAAGGGGATTGAAACAATTGATTTTGAAGCGACGTCGGGCAACGGTGCCGGGTTGCATTAATGGCCCCGTTGATAAGGGGATTGAAACCCGTGTGCCGCCCCGCTCGCGATCACCCCGCTGGACGTTGCATTAATGGCCCCGTTGATAAGGGGATTGAAACGCTCTGCGTCCGCTGTTTCTGTTTCAGATGCAAAAGTGTTGCATTAATGGCCCCGTTGATAAGGGGATTGAAACGAAGAGGTGTTCGAGGACAACGTAGAAAAAGATGCTGTTGCATTAATGGCCCCGTTGATAAGGGGATTGAAACGCATTCCGCCTTCGCCTTCGTGTTCTTCGGTCATTGTTGCATTAATGGCCCCGTTGATAAGGGGATTGAAACTTCGACGTGCGGGCGTCACCCGCACCGACCTTCACATTGTTGCATTAATGGCCCCGTTGATAAGGGGATTGAAACGAGTTCTTTGCTGAAGCACGCGGAGAAGGACAAGGCCAGGTTGCATTAATGGCCCCGTTGATAAGGGGATTGAAACTCGAAGAGGGCAAGCGAGGCACCGCGCGCACGGCCGGCGTTGCATTAATGGCCCCGTTGATAAGGGGATTGAAACGTTAGATCTAAGGCTCGCTGAGGCGGGCTATTCGTGTTGCATTAATGGCCCCGTTGATAAGGGGATTGAAACTGGTCAGGATCGAGGCGCGGGGTGGCACATTGCCCGGGTTGCATTAATGGCCCCGTTGATAAGGGGATTGAAACACGTCGTCGCCCATGCACCCGGTCCAACCTCAAAAACGTGAGGTTGCATTAATGGCCCCGTTGATAAGGGGATTGAAACACGAAATCAGGATCGCAGCACACGAGCGTCATTGCCTCAAGTTGCATTAATGGCCCCGTTGATAAGGGGATTGAAACTGCCACAGATCCGTACCCGCCACCCGGCGGAGGAGTGACAGTTGCATTAATGGCCCCGTTGATAAGGGGATTGAAACCGTGAGACGCTGCTTGACAGCGCGCGTAGCCCCTTCGAGGTTGCATTAATGGCCCCGTTGATAAGGGGATTGAAACACGCAGGGCGACCTTCGTTTGCTCGCGATCGAGTTTGTTGCATTAATGGCCCCGTTGATAAGGGGATTGAAACATCAAAAAGCCGGACGAGATAATCAAGCCTTCGGAGTTGCATTAATGGCCCCGTTGATAAGGGGATTGAAACCCCCGCACGTGGGGCACGTCGGCGCGCACGCCGGGCACGTTGCATTAATGGCCCCGTTGATAAGGGGATTGAAACGACATGGCAGCGTCGAAGCCGTCGATGTCGTCTTCGGTTGCATTAATGGCCCCGTTGATAAGGGGATTGAAACCGCGTTTGCGGTTCAAGGCAGGCACCAAAGCTCTGTTGCATTAATGGCCCCGTTGATAAGGGGATTGAAACCACTAATAAACCCATCGCGCGGCGGCGATTCCGCAACTGCAGTTGCATTAATGGCCCCGTTGATAAGGGGATTGAAACTGGAGGGGAGCTTGCCCGCGGGTTCGGGTTCACCGGCCTTGTTGCATTAATGGCCCCGTTGATAAGGGGATTGAAACGCATTTACCTTCACGGAGATTCCAAAATGACCGCCAAGTTGCATTAATGGCCCCGTTGATAAGGGGATTGAAACGTGCGAACGGGTACGCTTTTCGGCGGCTGCTCTTTCAAAGTTGCATTAATGGCCCCGTTGATAAGGGGATTGAAACGGCGAAGCGTGTTTGTGGGCGACGCCAGAGCCGGCGTCGTTGCATTAATGGCCCCGTTGATAAGGGGATTGAAACAATCGGTACCAATCGGCCAGGCGGTATTATCAAAGTTGCATTAATGGCCCCGTTGATAAGGGGATTGAAACATCGGGGCAGGGCCAGGGGCGAGCGTACACATCGAGGTTGCATTAATGGCCCCGTTGATAAGGGGATTGAAACTGGCGGCCACCGCGCCGATGGCCGCCACGCCGGCGGCCATCGGTTGCATTAATGGCCCCGTTGATAAGGGGATTGAAACGGCACACCGAGTCGGACGTTGCCTGCGTACACAACGCCGTTGCATTAATGGCCCCGTTGATAAGGGGATTGAAACGAGGGCGCAACGTGATCCCGAATCCGTGGGAAAATCCTGTTGCATTAATGGCCCCGTTGATAAGGGGATTGAAACTTTCAGCAAAGCGAATTTGCGAAACGAAGTCGTCATGGTTGCATTAATGGCCCCGTTGATAAGGGGATTGAAACGCCTTCGGATAGGGTCATTGTTCGCTGGCATTGGTGGTTGCATTAATGGCCCCGTTGATAAGGGGATTGAAACCCTAACCAAGCATCTCTAAAAGTCACCCATCGTTTATGTTGCATTAATGGCCCCGTTGATAAGGGGATTGAAACGAGGATCAGGGGTGAGCATGGGAAAGCGCAAAAAGCCGTTGCATTAATGGCCCCGTTGATAAGGGGATTGAAACGCTTGGATGATCGTCTGCGTCGGCTTTTCTTTGGGGATGTTGCATTAATGGCCCCGTTGATAAGGGGATTGAAACCAGCCCACAAACACACGGCGTCATGCTGTCCATGAAGTTGCATTAATGGCCCCGTTGATAAGGGGATTGAAACCTTTTTTGCAGATCAGGTTTCGAAGAAGATCGCCGCGTTGCATTAATGGCCCCGTTGATAAGGGGATTGAAACTTCAGGACGAAGGGCTGCTTGAAACGAATCTCTTCTGTTGGTTGCATTAATGGCCCCGTTGATAAGGGGATTGAAACTCAGCAAACTGCCGCACCACGCCTGCGAGTGCATGCCCAAGTTGCATTAATGGCCCCGTTGATAAGGGGATTGAAACGGCGGCAATCGCTCTACCACGGTCCTTTCCAGAGCCGGGTTGCATTAATGGCCCCGTTGATAAGGGGATTGAAACTTAGACTCTTCTCCAACATCCACTCCAACGTGCGCCCGGTTGCATTAATGGCCCCGTTGATAAGGGGATTGAAACCCAATCCCCCGCTTTGAGCCGATCGGTGTGTTGATAGTTGCATTAATGGCCCCGTTGATAAGGGGATTGAAACCGCGGAGCTTCGCGAGTTCGGCGCTAAATATGGCGTGGATTGTTGCATTAATGGCCCCGTTGATAAGGGGATTGAAACTGTACCGATCCCAAAACTTGACAGACTTCCACTCTGCGAAGGTTGCATTAATGGCCCCGTTGATAAGGGGATTGAAACTCTTGATATCGGGCTCGCTTTGAGAGTCGAAATTGACCGTTGCATTAATGGCCCCGTTGATAAGGGGATTGAAACTGCGCAGTGTACATCGCAAGGTACCCGCCGACGTTGAGAGTTGCATTAATGGCCCCGTTGATAAGGGGATTGAAACACGGGTGGCGGTAAAACCGTCGTTGCAAGCGCCCTCGGTTGCATTAATGGCCCCGTTGATAAGGGGATTGAAACGGGAGATCGGGCACGAAACCCGGTCCAAACCCCGACGTGTGTTGCATTAATGGCCCCGTTGATAAGGGGATTGAAACGGTTTAGTCGCGCTTTCTCGCACACCACAAAGAGCGCGTTGCATTAATGGCCCCGTTGATAAGGGGATTGAAACAAAATCAGATCGCGGAGCTTGTAGTCTTTGAGCTTTTTCGGTTGCATTAATGGCCCCGTTGATAAGGGGATTGAAACATGCGATTGAGCAAGCCATCGACGCGCTACCGAGCACGGTTGCATTAATGGCCCCGTTGATAAGGGGATTGAAACACAGTGGCCAAGAAACAACCGCGCGCAAAGATCATCCGTTGCATTAATGGCCCCGTTGATAAGGGGATTGAAACTTCTGGATCGGCGCTGTGCCGAGGTCGGCCTGGTCGAGTTGCATTAATGGCCCCGTTGATAAGGGGATTGAAACAACGCAGAAGTTCATTCAACTCCATCAAGTCAACTTCTTCAGTTGCATTAATGGCCCCGTTGATAAGGGGATTGAAACCAAACCTTGTCCACGCATGCCGGCGGTGCAACTCGGCCGTTGCATTATTGACCCCGTTGATAAGGGGATTGAAACAAATTGCGCACTACCAGCTCGGATACTGGTTGCCGGGTTGCATTATTGGCCCCGTTGACATGGGGATTGAAACGGCAAACCGAGATCTGGCAACGGCTGGCCGATCGCGTTGCATTATTGGCCCCGTTGATAAGGGGATTGAAACAACGCAACCGCACTCGCCCCTGGTCGTACGGTCAACAACACGTTGCATTAATGGCCCCGTTGATAAGGGGATTGAAACCACCCGATGCGCGCGCCTACCTCTAACAGCCATCGCGCAGTTGCATTAATGGCCCCGTTGATAATGGGATTGAAACTGCGATCGGCATGCTCACGCGCGCGACGAATAGCGTTGCATTATTGGCCCCGTGGATAAGGGGATTGAAACGATACTTTTCCATGAACTTCATTAGGACTTCTTTGGGTTGTTGCCGATCATTACAAACCGCGCAAATACGGTGAAGTTCACCGGTGAAAACCGCGCTTCATGCCCGGTGAATTTCACCATTTGCACTTTTGCACTGGGTGGTGAAAAGCGCGGACCCTCAATGGGCGGATTCGGTGGGTAGGTTGTGTCGAAGTGAAGCGTGGCGGGGAGCGGAATGACCCAAAGCGAGCGTGCTGGCCGTACAGTCATTGCTGGGTGAGCCACGAAACGGCCAACCAAACAACAATAAAGTGACGGTTTTTGCCGTGCAGTTTGTGAAAATCGCCGGTGAAAATCACCGGTGAAAACCGCACCCATCGCCCAGTGAATGGCCGCTTGAGAAACCCGGCCACCGCGCGTCAGTTCTACCCATCCAACGCGTTCAGGTCCAGCAAAAGACCCGACGCCAAACGCATGCCCATTCCAACCGCGTAAAGGCGCTCTCGCCGGGCCGGCATTGATACTCGACGTGCGCGGGAAGGGCGCTGGGTCGCTCGGATGCGAAGAGCCATCGAACCCGCTCACCTGACAGGATTCGCCTGATGGGCATGGAAGGTCAGGTCGGTGGCCGCAGGCGAAAAAAACATCTTGCACTCTGAACAAACGGCCGGTAGAGTCAGATTATCGAGTGCGGTTACCTGACAGCTAACGATTCCCTCCACAAGCGAACCGCCGTCACCAACAAATCAGCCCACGAAAGCAAGGCAAATCAACCGCCTGACAATGGGTCGGCATGCCGAAACATTGCCAGGTTGCTTGCAATCGGCCGGCTCGTATGAGCCTGCGCTCAGGTGGAGGTATGTCCAATCAGCCCCATGACGGATTGGTGCGCGCGGTGTTTAGTCACCCCGAGCACGCGCGCGGAGAATTGGAGTTTATACTAGCCAAGGAGGTGTCTACCCGTATTGACTGGTTGACCCTGAAATTAGTACCCGGCTCATTCGTTGATAAAGAACTGCAAGCCAGTTATTCAGATTTGTTGTACTCGGTGAAGTTACAAGGAAAGGACTGTTATATCTACCTGCTCTGGGAACACCAGTCTTCCCCGGACCGATTTTTGATATTTCGTGAGCTGAAGTACACCGTTCGATTCTGGGAACGATGGCTAATCGACCACCCCGATGCTACCCATCTCCCTATCGTGATCCCCATGGTGCTGGCTCATGGGAGTCGAGCGTGGACCTGCCCACTGTCGTTTGAAGAGCTGCTCGACATTCCCGAGGAAATCAAGGCAGAAATTGTCCGGCACGTGCCCCGCTTTGAAATGCTGATCGATGACTTGCACCGCGAAACAGACGAAGGTCTACGCGCCCGCACGCTGTCTACCCTAGCGGCCGTTGCGCTGTGGTGCCTCAAAAACGCATACAACACGCCTGAATTGTTACGCACCGTGGTGCATTGGCGCATGTTGCTTCGGGCGCTTCACGCGTCCAGCGGTGGCGCCGATTGGCTGCACCAGATCTTCTTGTACATCACCGCGGTGCATGACGACCCAACAGAAACCGTGTTACCGGCACTTGCAACATCACTTGAAGTGGAGGAGAATCGAGAAATGGCGACCATTCAAGAGCGATGGATAGAAAAGGGCATCGAAAAAGGTCTCGCCCAGGGCTTGGAGCAGGGCATCGAAAAAGGTCTTGCCCAGGGCCAACGTGCCACGCTGCATCAGCTGCTTCGGCGCAAATTCGGAAACGCCGCAGACCAGGTACAAACCCGAGTGGATTCTGCCACACAGGCTGAGGTGACCATTTGGCTCGATCGCATTCTGTTCGCCACAACGCTTGACGAAGTGTTCACTGAGTAGAGCAAGCGTACACATCTGACAAACCAACGCCCCGCACATCCATTGCTGCGGGGCGCTGCTTTTTTTGCGAACCAGAAAATAGGAGGGCGAGGAAACTACGATAGGAGAGTGGGAAACTGCTCGCACGGAGGCGGTTGGGCGAAACGACACCCCACCACGCCAGCCAGTAGACAACTAACCATCGCTTACATACCCAACAACTACGATAGGAGGGTGGGTGACTGCTCGCACGAGGCTGTTCGGCGAAACGACGCACGAGCGCCCCCAGACGCCGGTGCAAGGAAAGGCGAAGCCGCGGCCCGACGGATCTACCCGTCAAGTCACCCGGTACCGAAAACAAACCTGACAGACACCCACCGCGTACCGGGTCGGACCGCATAAGGCTGAGCCCCAACCGGCGCGTCGCGCGTCGGCTTGAGCCGAACCGCCGTAGGGCAAGCAGTTCACCCACCCGACGCACGAGCGCCTCCAGACGTCTGGGCAAGGAAGGCGAGGCCGCGGTCCGACCTACTTACTGGTTCAAGTCTTCCATTGCGATCTCAACCTGACAGACACCCAGCACCTACCCAGTCGGACCGTATAAGGCCGAGCCCCGAATGGCGCGTTGCGTGTCGGCTTGGGCCGACTCCGCCGCTGCCTGCGAACTGCCACCATCCCGACGAGTCTCTTGCCAAATCGCTTGACGTGGAGGAGAATCAGACTATGGCGACCATCCAAGAACAACTCATTGAAAAGGGCGTCAAGAAAGGCCTGGAGCAAGGCTTGGAAAAAGGGCTCGCGCAGGGGCAACGGGCCACGCTATATCAGCTGCTTCGGCGCAAATTCGGAAATGCCGCAGACAGGGTAAAAGCCCGAGTGGACTCCGCCACACCAGCCGAGGTGACCATTTGGCTCGATCGCATTCTGTTCGCCACAACGCTTGACGAAGTGTTCACCGAGTAGAGCAAGCGTACACATCTGAAAACGGCGCCCCGCACATCCATTGCTGCGGGGCGCTGCTTTTTTGTGGAGATTAGAATGCGGGTGCAGGGCCACTGAAACTTCGAGTCGGCGAAGGTGGCTGCGTAGCATTCGACGATAATCGCGTTGGTTGGCACGCGCGTTCCTTTGAAAACGCGGCCCTGACAGCACGGTAAGATGCGCAAGGGACATGGCACATGACTTGCCAGCTCGCCTTAGCATCCTGGGATGCTCCCAGGTAGCGGTGCTCGCAGCGTGATATCGAGAACGTCAATTCAAGCTATACAACTTGCATCCTTGGTGCGGCCCCAGGTAGCGTTGCTCGCTGTATCAAGTACAAGCGCAAGGTAAACGGATGAGTGATTCAATCGCAAGTGAAATCCGCGCCCATTTTGCGCATCAAAACAATGAGCCACTTCGCGAAAATCAGATTTTCCTGGTGGGTTCCAACCCGCTTCCGGTGGCCATTGTCGCGCTTGCGCTTCAGCCTCAAACAGCATATCTTGTGTACACACCTGAGGTGAGACTCCGCGTTGAGCGGCTTGCTGCGCTGCTTCGCCAGTCAAAATCAAAAGTCCACTTCATCGAACTCAGAAGCGCCCAAGATGCGCACAAGATTCGACAGGATCTGGATGGTTATAGACAACTCTTCTCGGTAGCCGGCCTGTTTTATACAGGTGGAACCAAAGTCATGAGCGTTCAGGTTCATGCATTCTGGCGCGGCTGCCAAGTGGACGGTGCCATGCAACATGCGTGTTCCCTCGGGAGTGACGGGGTTTTGCGGTTCGACAACGGCAACGTTGTTGTCCCTCTTACCACCGCGCCGAAGTTCACGCTGGAGCAGTTGTGTCAACTCCACACGGGACTCCTCTTCAAGACGTCGCACAGATTCGACCTGTCCACTAACCAGTCTAACCCGGCGCCTGACCCTCCCGAGGTTGCACTTGCAAACGACATCGTGGCTCACATTTGCGCGATTGACGCGGAAAAAGCGCAGGAAGCTAAGCAACGGATGGCGCTTTATCAGTCAGGTTTGCCGCCGATGTACGGCCAAGCCAAATGCACATTGGGTCTACCCGTCGGCCACCAGGTCGAAAAGCCGCCGGAGGTCAGATGCACCTATCAG
Organism: Polyangiaceae bacterium; assembly: GCA_016712345.1. Taxonomy (GTDB): domain Bacteria; phylum Myxococcota_A; class Polyangia; order Polyangiales; family Polyangiaceae; genus JADJRH01. The sequence goes on along the minus strand of JADJRH010000001.1, from coordinate 1,840,418 downwards.
GCCGCCGACGAAGCAAACTTTGGTGAAAGCGCAGCATTCACGCGATGGCCTATTCGCACGGCACCGGAGTTGTCAGTCGTCCCGACCCACCTTGATGAGTTGGCCCAGAAACTCTTTCAAAAAGCCATTCCCCAAAGTGGCTCAGAGCGAAGAAAATTGCGAAAAAAAACCGCTCAATGGCTGTGGAGTGAGTGGTTAGAACTGTGGCTTGCGGGCTTTCTCGCGAAGTTGACAGAGTGGGATGATCGCTCCCCCATGTTCCATGAAGTTTTTCAAAACGTGGAACTGAAAAAAGACAGTGACTCTTTTTTTGAAGCGGATGTTGTTGCTGTGCGGGGCCCGACCGCACATCTCTTCTCGTGCACCGTGGATACCACCAAATCTCTTGTAAAAGGCAAGCTCTTCGAGGCGGTTCAACGAGCGTCTCAAATGGGGGGAGATCACGCGCGAGTGGCCGTATTTTCGCTGATGGATGCGCCAGAAAACGTTTCAAAAACAATCCAGGACGAGGGTTGGGAGGGGTATGACACAGCGCGGGTGTTTGGCATGGTCCACTTGTTAGATCATGTCAGGTTTACAGAAGAATTGCGGACCTGGATCTTGGGGAGAAACCGGTGACTGTATGATTCTCTCTTTATACGACCTGACTGGCATTCAGCGATATATCTTTGGGAGCAATCGGCTGCCGGAGAATATCGGCGCGTCTTACCTGACAGGCACATGTCTAGGGGTTTGGTTGCGCGACATCGCCGACCTCGAAGAAGCGGGAAGCTTTCAATGGGCGGGGGGAGGCAACGCCTTGCTTCATTGCTCCAGCGAAGAGGTTGCAAAGAGAATTGCCACCCACCTGAGCACCAAGCTGCACAAGTGTGCTCCGGGGCTTTCGGTCGCGTGCGCCCACGCCAAATGGGACGGTGAAAACGCCGCGTTTCCCGCAGCGCTGAAACAGGCGTATCACCTATTGGATCGCGAAAAGGTAGGCCGAAAACCGGACGCCTCGTTTGACGGTGTTGGGGTAACTGCCCAATGTGCTTCCACCGGCGAGAGTGCCATTGATTGGTATACACGTGACAGTAACAAAAACTATCGCCCTCGGTGGGTAGGTCCGTCGGTTCGCGCCAAGCTGGAGGCCGTTGACAAGGCGGAAGACGCGATAAAAAACATTCACGACCCGTCGCCGCTGGTGTACCCCAGAGATCTTGATTCTTTGGGCCGAACCCGAGGAGAAAACAGCTTCGTCGGGGTCATTCACTTCGACGGCAATCAAATAGGAAAGCGGGCCGAAGAAGCCGGTCAAAAACCTGATGGTGGAAAGGCCCTCAAAGAGTGGTCCAACAAGATTGGTGAGGCAGGACGGGCCGCACTCAAGGGCGCGCTGCAGTGGGTAGAAAAAAATCTCAACGCAATTATAGATCCCCAAAAGGGCGGCTTTCACCTTTCGCCCGTTCCAAACAGTCCCGGTGAGTTCCACTTCCCTGTGCGACCCCTCCTTTTTGGCGGCGACGATATCAGTCTGGTTTGTGACGGTCGACTCGCGCTGGATCTCGGGGCTCAACTGATCTTGGAGTGGCGAAAGGCTACCACCGGTTTGCTGGGATCTGACTACCATGCGTGCGTCGGGGTGGCGCTTGTTAAGAGCCATTACCCCTTTTATCAAGCGTACAAACTCGCCGAGGCTCTATGCAAGAACGCCAAAAAATGGCTCCACGAAAACCCTCCGACGAATGCCTCGGCGCTTGACTATGAGATTGCCGCTGGTGGAGCCATTTTGTCCTTAGACCAACGCCGCAAGCAGGACGTGGCGAGCGCCTCTCATGAGCGTCTGCATGCTCGGCCGTATCTCGTTTGCGGTGATCCGCCCAGGACGTTGCCTCACCGGTCCTGGAAGGTGTTTCGAAATGATATTCTGGGTGCATTTCAAACAAACAAGGAATGGGAAGAATTTCGAGCGCAATTGCACTCCCTCGCACCTGCGTTGCGCGGAGGGTCGGAGGTCGCGCGCTCAACGTTGATTCGGTGGAAGGATAGATTCAACAAGACTCTTCCCGTCGGTGATATTTCGGCGCTTCAAATGACGGGTTTCTGCGGATCTGAAACGCCGTACTTGGACGCGATAGAACTCCTCGACATGGTAACTTTCCCATTGGACAGAGGGAACGCATCATGAAGGCCTTCCTCCAAGTCACACTCGTTTCGGACACCTGCTTTTCAAAGGGTTTGTCCGGCCGCTCGGGCGACGTGAATACTGAGGTCGAGCACGACTCCAATACAGGCCTCCCCGTGGTTCGGGGCCGAACTGTCAAAGGCCTGCTTGTGGAAGAACTGGGCCTCATTCTGAAGGCTCTTGAAACGGCCAACGACGGTGTTCTCCATGCCCAAGCCAAGCGCTTATTCGGCGAACCCGGTGATGATCAGGCTGGAACACTCCGCATCGGAGACGGTCACCTACCCAGCGATTTGGTAGAAAAGGTACTCACACAGTCCGGCAGGACCGGCGATCTGTTATGGACGCGAGCCAACGTCCTTGATGCCCTCACCACGGTTCGGCGCCAAACCAAGGTGAATTCTGAAACAGGTGCCCCCGAAGAGGGGAGTTTTCGCTCGACGAGGCTTCTCCGGGCTGGAATTTCCTTCTACCATCCCATCACATTTCTAGCAGATCCATCGCCTCATGCGCTGGCCTTGCTCAGCGCGGCGGCACTCGCGGTTAGGCGAGCAGGTGTACACCGTAACCGCGGTTGGGGTCAGGTTCGCGTTCGTGTTCTCAACGAAAACGGGAGTGACACCACGGTAGAGTGGGCCGCCCCACTGTGGAATCATGGCTTTCTCACCCCAACTCAAAACCCATCGCCGGTTGATACTGCGACGAAGGTGGTAGGGCCAACCGCTAAAGAACCTCTTGCCACTTCTGATGACGAGAAAAGGTCTCCAATGGTGGTCACCTATCGTTTGCGCCTGGCGGCTCCCGTCCTCTTGGGTCTAGAACCTTCCGATCCCGGCACCATTGAAACGTTGTTTTATGTGACGGGCAGCTCCGTGCTCGGAGCGCTGGCAGGTCGCTTTCTAACTCAAGTAAAATCTGACGCGACTCAAAGTGACATGGCAGTCGACCCCACTTTTCGAGCGCTCTTTTTAGATAGTCAAACCCGTTGGCTCAACGCATATCCTTCGGATGGTCAGTGGACGCGCCTGTTGCCTGCCCCGCGTTCGTGGCGAATTCCAAAATACAGCACGTCGGCCGTGGTTGATCTGGTGGGCGTACACAATGATGGCGAAGTTGACAACCGCGACCAGTTGGGAAGCGCGCCGAGCAATGATCGGTTTGTAAAGTACGAACTGAACGGCGACAGCTTGGAAATTGCCTATCGCAAGATCTCCCGAGAAGCCCGCATCCACAACGAACGGGATCCCGAAGCCGGTCGATCAACTGACAATAAAGGCACGGTGTTCAGCTACATTGCTCTACCCGCGGGTGAGTGTTTTGTGGGTCACGTGCTCTGTGAAACAGAGAGTATCGCCCGTAGGGTGGAATCACTCCTTAAAGCCGGGCCGCTTCAACTCGGGCGGTCGCGAACAACCATGTATGGGGGCAATGCGGTGGTTGAAAATGTGAAAATGACCTCGGGAAACACCCTGCAGGAGGCCCCCCCAACGGAAGAAGAAAACGAACATACGATCGTGACTCTCCTTTCAGACTACCTGGGTAGAAACGATCGGGGACAGGCCGATCCGGCGGCGTTGGAAAGAGAACTTCAAACTGTGCTTGCACTTCCTGAACCGCCCGTTGAAAAGTACATTTCTACTCGACCGGTGTCCGGGTACGTTTCCAAATGGCGTATGCCGCGACCTCGTCAAATAGCAGTCACTGCCGGCAGCGTGCTTGCTTTTAGGGGTCGTCCCAGCGCGGCAGTGATAAGCCAAGCCATTTGGAAGGGCATCGGTGAACGGCGAGCCGAGGGGTTTGGTCGCTTCGCTGTCAACTGGCAAACCGACGCCAAAAAAATCGTCAAGTCAAACAACGTGTCAGGCCCCGACACCCATCTTATACCCATCCAGACCACAGGTTTTCATGCCGCGGAACCTTCCCATGAGCTGAGACTTGTGGAGTCTCGACTGCTGCTTAATAGCGCTAGGCGAGCTGTTATCCAGCATGCCATTCGGCGCTCCGAAGCCATGTCGGGTGCGCCCTCTCCTTCCCTGACTGCTCGGTTACGATCAGGTATTCGGGCCGCCACGACAATCGCCCAAATGCGGGACTTTGTGAACGATTTGGTCAACGCAAAAACGGCTCGTAAAGTGCTTCAGTCGGTTTGGTTGGACAATAGTCAAACCCTGGCCGATTGGCTGATGCGGCTTCTGAGTGATGAAACGTCATTCGAGAACTGGCAACAGATGCTCTCCATTGGTGTACACCCACCCCTGGTCGGGGTGAAGCTGACGGTGCTGGAAAGTGAACGTGAACTCCTCACTCGACTGTGGATTGACACGTATTGCGAAGAGTTGCGGCGGCGGGCTCAAGTGTCCCAAAAACAGCCCCGAAGTACGGCAGAATCCTCCAAAGCGAGGTCCGAATGAGCGCGCGTTTTAAAGCCTTGCGCGATGTCGATCGGCGCATCTGTTTGGAGGGAGTGTTAGAACTTACTTCCCCATGCCATCTGGGTGGTACTGATGCCGATGCAACCTCCGAGAAACCCCTTGTGCGAGATGCGTCGGGTCAACCTTACCTCCCAGGAACAACGCTTACCGGTTTACTCCGGTCCGCTGGTTCACACATGGCAAGCGCGCAAGCGGACGAAGCTCTTTTCGGCGCTCGGTGGGCCCAGGGAGAGGGGGACCAGGCGCACTTGATTGTTGAGGACGCGCGCATTCACGCCACGGGAACCATTCCCACGGAGCTGCGCGACGGGGTAAAAATCGACCCATCCACGGGAACTGCCGAAGACGGAAAAAAGTACGACGTCGAACTTCTACCCGCGGGGACGCGCTTCCTACTCCGATTTGAGTTGGTTGTGCCTGAGAAGAGTCCCCATCCCATGTTGAGCCTTTTTTGCGAGCTTCTTCTCGCTCTCGAACAAGGAAAGATCCCACTCGGCGCGCGCTCACGGCGTGGGTTTGGACAAGCGAAAGTTGTACTGAATGAGGCGGGTTACCGTTGGAACGTCGTTGAGTACACAACCGCCGCGCGTGAAGGAATGTTGGCGTGGCTCGCTCGGGGATTGTCCGACCAAGAAAGCGCGGGTCTGAGTGCCGGGGCTACCGACAGTTGCACAAGCTACCCAAGCGCGGTCCAATTGGCAGCCGCTTGGAAATGTACACCTGCGTCGGACATCGATCGCGGCAACGATAATTGTTTTGAAGTGACACTTTCACTGGTGTCTACAGGGTCGTTGCTTGTCCGATCGGGAGGTTTTGCTCCCGGCAGCCCCGATGCCGTGCACCTAGCGCGCCTTCACGCGCGCAACAAACGGAGCCTTACGCCTGTGCTCCCCGGAACGTCGCTGGCCGGAGTCCTGCGCCACAGATGCCTTCGCATTGCGAATACCTTGGCGGGTTTGAAGTGTGAGCAAGAGGCTGACCGGAAGGGTACAAGAGGAACTGGTAAGAACGTTTCCAAAACGAAGGCCGAAACCTTTGTTGAACGTATGTTTGGTAGCCAGGAGAACGCATCGCGCGTACGCGTTTTTGAGAGTGAACTGGAAGACGCCAAACCCCTCCGCCATACCCGCGTTCGAATTGACCCGTGGACGGGCGGCGCATTGGACGGATTTTTGTTCACGGAAGAACCGGTTTATAAAAGCCGGGTAGAAGTTCGAGTGAATCTTGACCTTCCCAAAGGTGACAAAGGGAAGGTTGCACCTGGCTCGAACGCGGAACGTGCTCTCCTTCTCTTGGCGCTTCGCGATCTCGCCACCGGTGACCTCGCTGTTGGAGGGGAGTCAGGAGTGGGGAGAGGCCGATTCGAAGTCGCGCCCAATTCGTACATTCAAACACGTTTTCCAGAGACCAGGCTCCACGTCGAGAAGAATGGGACGATCCGCGTTTCACCCTCGGCCGCCTTTGACGCTGACTTTGAGGCGCTTCACAACGAGTTGAGTGGCCAATGAAACAACCTACAACAATGGAGCCCTCGGAAATCATGCGCGTCAACGTTTCACTTGTAACGACCGTCGTGCCGCTCAAGGGTGAAATTCGACAAGCGTTAGCCGAGGGCTGGAGAGAAAAAACCGGTTGGATAGTTGGGCACGCCGACGATGGCGTTCTGTGGGGAACGATTGTTGACGGGACCATCAGGATGGCTGTCGATTTCAATGTAGCCGACGCAACGCCGCTTCGCGGAGAAACGCTTCTTGATTTGCGCATTTTCAATCACGGTGCGGAGCTGCGGTGTTTTCGAGATGGAGGTGAGATCACAGGCGTTCTTGTGCGCGAAAAAACCTATCCCAACGGTGAACCTGCCGAATTTTATGCAACTCAGCAGATGGAGTACGCATTGTTGCAAGCGGAAAGCAGCAACGTGGGTTCATTTCCCGACGCGGAGTCCAATCCGTTTGGCATTCTTCGCGGCCGTGGTGGACAGCTCCATACTCCACCTCTCGTGGACGGGAGGCTACCTACCCATCTAAGCGTGCGCCACTACTTTGAGCGCCTTGAAAATGGCCTACTCCGCATGGCCGAACACCGCTTGTTGGACCTTACCACACGAACAGGTGACCCGTGACCAAGTGGCCTCAACACCAAAGCCCCGCCGACTCGCGCCAACGGGCCAAAGCGCCTTACAACTTTGTGCCGCTGCCGGAAGCGCTGTTTCTACCCAAGCTGGAAGCCAAACCATTTGAGGGTCACAGTTGGCTCGATCAAAGCCGTTTTCATGGTTGGCTCGAACTCGACATTACCACCGAAACAGCCACCTATACTCGGGCTGCGTACCCACCTGATCAAGAAAACATTGACGTTAAGAAAAGTGCTCCCAGGCAAGAACACTACCACCACGGGGATCCTTCTCAACCGGTGCTGCCCGGGTCAAGTTTGCGAGGGATGATTCGGTCGCTCGTCGAGATCCTTTCGTATAGCCGAATCACACGCCGTGGCCCGGATGAAAAGGCTACCCGTCTGCTCGACAAGAAGTTGGTTCACCGATTTGTGGCAGACCCACAAACCCCGGCAGGCAAGCAGTATCAAAAGCGTTTTCTCCGGGAGCGTCAGTCGAAGCAGTTTGACTATCCGGGGCCCAATGTTCTGGCGGGGTACATTGAGAGAAGCGGTCAGGTTGTGTACATCCGCCCAGCAGAACAACACCACGGCGTCACGTTCGTTCGGGTAGACTTCTCTCTGGTTCGAGCGGCGGGGATCTTCGCCAAAGACAATCAGGTGGTAGAGGATCCGGTGTTTGTACAACCCGCTTCAGCGGCACTCCATGAAACCCGGCCAGTGAGTCTTTATTACGCGAAGACCAACACCATCTCCAAACAACCGGGCCAAGGTCTTGTGCGAGGACGGTTGGTTTGCTCTGGGCCAATGGGCACAAAGAAGATGCACACCGTGGTGTACGCGCCCGACAATAAGCAACAACCTATCCCCATCCCTCGAGAAGTATGGGCCGCTTTTGAGGAAGACCGCGAACTTCAACGTGGCATTCCATATCGAAAGGTGACAGTAGGTCAACCGTGTTTTTACTTGTACGAGGGCGGACGGATCGCTTTTTTGGGCCCCAATCTGTTCTTTCGCATCCCTTACCCCCGGAGCCCCGCCGATTTTGTACCGGATGAAATTGTCCGTCGCGAGGGGTTGGACCTGGCAGAGGCCATGTTTGGAAGCGTGAACCCCGGTGACCGCAAGGACGGGGCGGATGCCGGTGCCCATCGTGGACGGGTATTTTTTGATGACGCGGTGTTTACCTCCGCCCCCGACGGGAAGCCGTATTGGGATGATCATGTGGGTCGCCGAACCCCGGCGATCCTCTCCACCCCCAAACCCACTTCTTACCAACACTACCTGGTTCAGTCCGATGTTTCGGGAGATGTGAGAACTCAAAAAGCCAAGCTAAAAACCTATTATTCGTCGCGCAATGAAACAGTCATTCGCGGGCACAAGCTCTACTGGCATCGGGGTGAACCCCCTCAAAATGAATACGGATTGGACAAAAGAGAGCCTGGGGAGAACGACACCCAACGAACGGTCATTCGACCGGTCCGCCGCGGGGTCACGTTCAAGGGTAAGGTTCGGTTTGAAAATCTGACCAAACTTGAACTCGGGGCCCTGCTTACGGCGTTGGATCTACCCGAAGGTTTACGCCACCGCTTTGGAATGGGTAAACCTCTCGGAATGGGTTCGATTCATGTTCGACCAACGCTGCACTTGGTGAATCCCACGCAGCGCTACAGATCGCTCAGCGAAACGGGCCTTCTTGGTGCAAAAGAAAGCGCGGCGCAGGCCGAGGAGGCAAAAAATCTCTTTCAAAAAGAGATCGAGGACCACTACAACGGCACCGTAGAATCACCCAAGGTGAGGGGATTCTGGAGCATTCCACGGCTTGACGCGTTGTGTACGCTTCTCAATTGGGAAGAGCGTCCTGACGCACGCGAAACGAGGTACATGACTATTGAGCCGAACGAGTACAAACACCGCCCCGTTCTACCCACGCCGGCGGCGGTTATGGGTAGGCCCGATCCATTTGTCCAAAGCTTCATTCCAAAACTCCCAGAGAACGCTCACACCGGATCCGTCACTTCACCGCACGGCGTTCGCGCTGACAGGGCGCCTGCCGCCGAACCTGCGCCTAAACCGGCGGAAGCTCCGCGACGAGCCGTGGGCGGCCGCATTGCCTTCTTCAGACAAGGGCAAGTTGGAATTCTGGTCGATGGCGAAACCTCGTCTCGTAAGGTTAAACTCGACTTAACCGTCTTTCCACTTACAGAGTGGAAAAAGATCGACGGCAATCAATTCCGACAAGGCCGGCCGGTGACTATTGAGCTGAGCGGGTCGACCATGATCCGCGTGGTTCCGAAAGATCGCTAATGGGCGTTGGTTGTGGGCGGCGAAATGTTGTAAAGAGAAAAAAGTCATGCTCCGCATCAAAGAGTTTCACGCGGTCAACTTTCGCAGCCTCGCCGATGTCCGCTTGACGGATCTCCCCTCGATCGTTCTTTTGTACGGAGAGAACAACACCGGCAAGTCCAACCTGCTGCGTGCTGTTGGAGCGTGGCTTCGGTTGGCTTCTTGGGCGTGGGGAGCTTCGCGCGACAATGGGAAAGAACCGTCGTCGTTGCTTGCGTTTGCCGGAGCCGCGATAACGTTTGATCTGACAGAGGATGAGTCAAAGTCAACTGTTGGTACGCTCCTCGGCTGGCCTGCCCACGCTCAGTTCAGACGCGATGCGCAGGGCATTCAAGAAACGACGTTGACATTGGATGGTGCGCTAGACTTCGGTTCGGAAGACACGCCCAAAACGCTTTCGATGTCGTTCCGGGCGACTCTTTCAGGTTCTGATATTGATATCAAGGTGGAACGATGCAGAACAACGGACGGTGCAAATCCGCCAATTGATTGGACGGACATGCAGATGCCGCCGTGGGAAGTGACCCGGTTTTTCAGATCGGCGCTAACTGGGCCTTGGTTGCGGATCAGCGCGCAGCGGACTTTTCACGAAGAGCTACTGCCAACAGGAACGGGAGATTCGGCAGTCACTTCAAACAACGGAGATGGTCTGCTGCTCTCCCTCTTTCGGGCTTTCGCGTCATCCGATCGAGCCAAACGCGAACGTTTTCAGCGCTTTTCAAAGATGTTTTCTTCCGGTCCAATTCAATTGGATGAGCCGCGTCCCGTCCTCCTTGAGAACACAAGGCTGGGTCTACAGATTGGCGACGACCTTGTAGCCGACTTGGGAAGTGGTGCACAACAATGGGCTCTGCTCGCTGGAATGATGGCCATGTCAGATTCTCCAATATTGAGAATTGAAGAACCTGAAGCCAATCTTTCATATCGTGCAACGGTGGGGGTGGTCGATTGGTTGGTTCGCGAGGTGAACGAATCCCGGAGCGCCCCCTATCAGATCTTTGTGACAAGCCACTCTGGAAACACGTTCAACCTGGCTCCAAATGAGGTCTGGTATAGCGTCTCAAAGGCAAATAGCGCAACCTCCGTGACGCGGTGCCACGGTAGAGAAGCCCTGACGACCATATTCCCGGAGGCTCCGGTTCCGCCACCGCGCGTCACATCTATACTCCCAGGGAATTTCCTTTGGATTCCACCCGACCTTTTGAATCACTTGGGTGCGCGAGTGGGCGATCTCCTCCAGGTCATACTTGACCCTCAAGGAGAAATTCGATTTCTAAGAACGTTACCGAATGAGCCAATTGTGGCCAATCAGCTTGTTGTTCAGCCCGGTAACTATGTTTGGCTGCCTAACCACGTTTTGCATCATTTAAACGCACGGGTGGGTGATCTATTGCAACCGTTACTCGGCCCCACCGGCGAGCTACGATGGATGAATGAAGAGCGTTTCGAGCAGCTTCTGGTGAAAGGGTCTGAAGACACCACAGAGGATGGTCAATGACGCAGGCTACTCAAACAGATCTGAAAAATCCGCACATTCCGCTCTGCTTTGATACATCCGCTGTATTTGGTAAAAGTGGTGCTCCCAAAGATCTGGGCGTCATTCGAAAAAGGTTCCCAACTCGATTATTGATCATCCCCTCCATTGTTGCCGCGGAACGGATTCGTCAACTCCGAGCCGATTTTGGCACAGGGTTTAATTGGCAACTCATTCACAATTTTTTGGATGATCCAAAGTTGAATTTGCAGATCTACCCATTTGCAGGCTCAACTGTTCGCGCGCGACGTTCCCACAATGAGCGCACTATCAGCTACTGGCTCGATGTGGTTGGCGCAATTGATAAGGACGAGTGGAAGAAACGCGAGAAGGGGCGTTTTGCCGATCACGCCATTTTTGCGATTGCACGTGAAAGTGGTTCCATTCTTGTAACCTCCGAGAACCAGACGGGAAGCGGACTTAGACAACAGGTAGAATTGTCGGGCTACCAACCGGGGATGGCAACCATGCAAGTCATACTGGATGCCTGCAATTCTCGATAATCGACGATTGGGTAGAAACTATTCCACTTTGCCTTCACCGCCCTTGCGCGGGTCGCCCGCGGGTTCAAAGAACCTACCACCGTCTTTTTCTGTAACGGTTAACGCCTGTACGGCGCTGAAGTTGGGTTTGGTGGCGTCTACCACCTGGCCGCGCTTTTTCAGGTCTTCGATGATGGGGGCGGCAATAGCGGCGTCAAGGAGCAGACCGCCAGCGGGCGGAGTATCAAACCGGGGGTCTGAAACGGCTTGGGTAGATGTTCGGCCGAAGGCCAAGATGCCGAGGAGCACTTGGGAACATCCTGTGGCGATGCGGGTGCCGCCGGATCCGCCCAAGGCAACCACGGGTTTGCCGTCTTTGAGGACGATGGTAGGTGTCATGCTCGACGCAGGTCGCGCCCCACCGCGGGCTCTGTTGGGCCCGTCTTTGACGCCGTATTGTTTGGCGAGGGCGTCGGGGGTAAAGTCGTTTAATTCGTCGTTTAAGACGAAGCCGCCTGCGGTGACCAACTTGGACCCGAACATGTTGTTGACAGTGGAGGTGATGCTGACAACGTTTCCTTCGGCGTCCGCTACAACCACGTGGCTGGTTCCATCTTCTTTGATGGGATACTTTTCTGCGGGGAGGGAAGAGTCGGGTTTGATGCGGGCTTTGCGGGCTTTCATGCGCGCGGGGTCAACCAATTTTTGAACGTCGGTTTTTACAAATGCGGGGTCACCCACCGCACGCACGCGGTCGGCAATGGCGCCTTTGAATGTTTCAGCAAGGGTATGGTAGTAGTTTGCGGTTCCAAACCCGAGGGATGTCAGGTCGGCCTTGGAGTGCATGGCAAGGGTTTCTGCCATCATCAGGCCACCGGCGGAGGGAAGAGGCATGGAGTACACATCGTAACCTTCCCATGCGGCGTGGAGAGCTTCACGCTCAACGACTTTATAGTTTTTCAGGTCATCGGCAATCATACGGCTGCCGGCGGCTCGGGCTGTGTCGAGGATGTCTTTGGCAATGGCACCTTCGTAAAAAGCGGCTTTGCCCTCGGCTGCAATGCGGCGGAGGGTGCCGGCGAGTGCGGGGTTTTGCAGTGTGTCGCCGGCCGGGCGAAGCGCGCCTTTGTCTGTGTAAAACGAATAGCGTGACGTGCGTAGGATGAATTGTTCGTTCCACTTGAGGGTGCGGGCGAGGTGTTGAGAAAGGGTATACCCTTTTTCTGCCGCGTCGGCCGCGCCGCGAACGTTTTCTGCGAATGCGAGTTTACCCCAGCGGGCGTGCATTTCATAAAGGCCGGCGATTTCACCCGGCACACCCACCGACAGTCCTCGTTTATCATCGGGCGGTGGAAGTTTTGCGTAATCGCCGGGTTTAATGCCAATGGGTGCCGTTTCTCGAAAATCCAATACGGTGATTTTTTTTGTTTTGGCGTCGTAGACAACGGCAAAGCCGCCGCCGCCGATACCCGCGGATACGGGCTGTGCTACCCCAATGCCGAGCAATGCGGCAATAGCTCCGTCAACAGCGCTGCCGCCTTTTGCAAGCACTTCCATTGCGAGTTTAACGGCGGTGGCGTTTTCTGCCGCTACGGCGTACTTATGGGACTTGGGTGCCGGGGGCGCTGTTTCAACAGCCGTGGCGCTTGCGCTCGCTGTGGCGGTTGCGGTGGGGGCGGCGGCGCTCGCCGTGGAGGTGGGTTGAGGCGGAGGGTCGACCGGTGGGGTGGAGCTGCACCCGATGGGCGACGCGAAAACGAGCAGCGATGTTGCAGAAAGGGCAGCGAGCGACGAGAAAAGGCGCGAAACGTTCACGCGGAGTAAGATGCCTCTTTTTCTTGGGCGAAGACAAGGCTATTCGTTTGGGTGCACCGGATTGTCGGTTGGTGCAAAAGCCGCAAACTGAGCTGCCGCAGGAGATCTCGCAATGCGCTTCGTTTACGTTATGGACACGCTGGATCGCGTGAACCCGCAAAAAGATACGAGCTTTGCGTTTATTCGGGCGGCGCAGCGCCGCGGGCACGAGAGCTATCATTGTTTGCCGCGGGATTTGTCGGTGAAGGGCGGCGATGTGTACGCAACAACGTTGCCGGTGCGCATTTTTGACGAACATCCGCATATCGCTTTGCAGCGTGAACAAGGCAAAGTGGAGTTGAATTTGTCTGAAGTAGATGCGGTGTTTATTCGCAAAGATCCGCCTTTTGATCAGGCGTATTTGTATGCAACTTTGTTATTGGAACACGCGCGTGGCAAAACATTGATTATCAACGATCCGAGGGGTCTTCGCGATGCGAATGAAAAGCTTTATGCAATGAATTTTTCGGAGTGGACTCCGCAGACAATTGTAACGGCGGACCGCGACCAAATTCATTCATTCGTTGCTCACGTGGGCGGTTTGGCAGTGATCAAACCGCTGGATGCCGCGGGAGGAACCGGGGTTATTCAACTGCGCAAAGATGATAAAAACGTGCGCGCCATTGTGGATTTGCTGACGAATGAGGGGGAGCGTTTGGCAATGGTGCAGGCGTTTTTGCCAGCGGTCACAGTGGGCGATAAACGCGTTTTGTTAATGGATGGTGAGCCCCTGGGCGCGATTTTACGTGTTCCGCGCGGCGATGATATTCGGTCAAACATTCACGCGGGGGGCAGCGTTGTTCCTACAGATCTTACCCCTCGGGAGTTGGAGTTGGTAAGGTCTATTGCTCCCCGTCTAAAAGAAGATGGGCTCTTTTTTGTGGGGCTCGACGTGATTGGGGAGCACCTGACGGAAGTGAATGTGACAAGTCCAACAGGCATTCAGGAGTTGTCGCGCTTTTTGGGGGTTGATAAAGCGGAGAGTGTGATTGAGTGGACCGAGCGTCGCGCCAAAGAATTAAAAGCGGTCGCTTCGTAGTCGACCACGGTTTCCGTTGCGCACCGCGGCAGGCATTTGTAACAAAAAAGGGGCTTGACACGGTCGGGGTAACATCGGTTTTCTTAGGGCGATGTCTGCGTTTGACGCCCCTGTGTTTGACCTGTCGATTCCAGACGCGCCCCATGCGCTCCACGTTGTGTCGTTTCGCGGCCGGGAGGTGATGAGCAAACCGTACCGGTTTGACATCACTGTTATCGGGCCCGAGTTGGATAGCTATTCTATTGAAGTGGAATATGTTGGGCAGCGGGCGTGGCTCACGCTTGGCGGGTCGAGCGACGAGCCGCGTATTGTGTCGGGGGTGATTTGCAAGATGGAAGCGACCGCGGCGCCCATTGACGCCGCGGCGCCTGACAAACATCAGTATAAACTCTGTTTGGTTCCCGGATTTTGGCTTTTGCGAAAAGGTCGCGACAGCCGCATTTTTCAGGACAAAACGGCGGTAGAAATTGTTTGTTCTCTGTTGAGTGACCGCGGAGTTCGTGTGCGCCTGGCGCTTTCGCGCAGCTATGAAGCACGGAATTATTGTGTTCAATACGAAGAAAGCGATTTGCTATTTGTGGAGCGGCTCCTTCGCGAAGAAGGGATTTATTACTTTTTTGAGCCACCTGACAATACCGACGACGATGAAGTGATGGTGCTCGCGGATGATCGAAGTGGGGCGGTGGCTCTGCCGGGAAACAAGCCGCTCTTATACCGCGAGCAGGCCACGGATCATGAAGCGCTCACAACCGTTCAACAGTTTCGCTTGCAGCGACGTTTGGCGGCGGGAACCGCGTTGCTCAAGGATTTCGACTTTCGACGCCCGTCTTATCCCGACTCTACCCAGGCGAGCACCAGGGATTTATTGGATCCGCTGTCGATGTTGGGAGGACTGGTAGAAACCGCGATTTCGTCGCCTCAAGCGGCGTTGGATCAACTCCAGTCCATGGCGTCCAATGCGGTTAGACCGGTGCGTGACTTAGTGAATGATCCAACTCGTGCGCTGCGTCGCGCCGAACGAGAAGCGCGGCGTCGCGCTCGCGCTGCGGCGAGAGGTGCCATTTCAACGGCGACTTCAGCCCTTTCAAGTGTGCCGGGGGTGGACATGGTCAGATCGCACCTACCCAATGTGAATGTGCCGGGATTTGGAACGTTGGGGTTGGACGTGATTGAGCCCAAAGGGTACTTGGGCGCGGATGAAGCGGTTTTGTACGATCATCACCGCGAGCATGAAACGACTCCACTCAAGGTGGAGCATGCACGCGTGTTCTTGGAACAGGAGCGGCGCAGCATTTGGGAAGGTTCGGGGTCGTCGCGGTGTCACCATCTCATGCCGGGAAGACGTTTCGTTTTGAATGAAGCCCCGGCAGACGGTCAAAATGGTGAATACACGGTGTTTGAGGTTCATCACAAGGGTCAAGATCCGGCGTTTGCTCGTCAAAGTTCCACTCGGATAGAAGTGTACTCATGTGAGTTTGGTTGTGTGCCCGCGGCAATCATCTTTCGGCCTCGACCTCGAAAACGGGTGGCCCAACAGGTTCTTGAAACAGCAACGGTGGTAGGGCCGGCGGGTCAGGAAATTTATACCGATCCTCATGGTCGGGTGAAAGTGCAGTTTCATTGGGATCGCGGTGGAAAACGCAATGAACACTCGTCGTGTTGGATTCGAGTCTCGCACCCTTGGGCGGGGGGAGGTTTTGGCGTTCAGTTTTTGCCGAGGGTAGGTTGTGAAGTGACGGTTGGATTTTTGGGGGGTGATATAGATCGGCCGCTGATTTTGGGTGTGCTTCACAACGCCGAAAAACCGCCGCCGTTTCCACTTCCGGCCGAAAAAACGAAGAGTGGTATCAAAACAGAAAGTACACGCGGCGGCGGTGGATACAACGAACTTTCGTTTGAGGACCGCAAGGGGTATGAACGCGTACACATTCGGGCAGAAAAAGACCTGGATGTTCTCGTTAGAAACAACGAGACAATTAGGGTAGAGGCCAATCAGGTCACCAACGTTGGGGTAAACCAATATTCGGTGGTGACGGCCAATCGCATTTCTGCAGTGGGTGGCAATGATATTTCGACAATCACCGGTAACCAAACTTCCACGGTGGAAGGTGACAGGGTTGCCAATATCAAAGGGCAGTTAAACCTTGGAGTGGACCAAAACGCGGGGGAGCGATTTGCTCGTGATCTCCACACTCGAGTGGAGGGAAACGAACTTCATGAGGTGTTTCAAAACGCCGAAATGAAGGTGGAGCACGACCTGGCGTTTCGAGTGTTGGGTAACTACTCGGTGGTTGTGGGCAACTCGGACGCGCGCCGGTCTTCTGTCATTCATACTGCTGGAATGGCAGAAGTATCAAGCGATGAAAAGCTTGTTCTCCAGGCCGACAAGGGCATTCAACTGGTTTGCGGCAGGTCTATTGTGTCGATTGGTAAAGACCACATCTCACTTTGCTCGCCGGAAGTTGGCATTTATACACCCGGTGCAAAGATGGTGTTCGGTGATAAGAAAGTGCGTTGTGTGGCCGACGAAGATGCGCTGATTCAGGCTCAAAAAACGCACCTGCGCGGTGTGGGGGCGGCGATTGATATTACCGAGGTGGTTCAGGTGGTGGGTAGTGCCATTCAACTTGTAAACGGTACGCCCCCCGTAGACACGGTGTCAGGTCCGGGGCGACGCCGGCTCACAAAAATTCAACTGTCCGATCAGGAGGGCAATCCAATGCCTTTTGAGCGGTTTGTTGTTCATCTTGAAGATGGAAGTGAGCGTGTGGGCGTTCTCGATGAGCATGGCAAAGGCGAGGTAGAGATTCAGGGCGGAGGCGAAGCCACAATCACCTTTCCAGATGTTGCAAACGTGGAGGCTCGGTAGGCGCCATGGGTATGCGACCGTACGTGATTCGTCAGGGGGATTATCTTTCGAGACTCGCTTTTCGCTTTGGATTTAAAGCGGACGACGTGTGGAACGCCTCAGAAAACGAGGGGCTCCGGCGCATTCGGTCCAATCCTGAAATGCTCGCGCCGGGGGATGTTTTACAAATTCCAGATACCCCGGAGCGAGGCCCTTCGGTACGGATCGGTGGAAACAATCGGTACAAGGCCGAGGTGCCCAAAGTACAAGTCTCGTTGCACTTGACGGATGAAGGTCGCGCAATGGCAAACGAGCCTTACCGGGTAGAAGGGTTGGCGCGACCCATCACGGGACAATCAAACGGTGAGGGTAGGGTAGAATTTGAAGTGCCCGTGACGAGTCGTGAGGTGATGGTGCACCTTCCCAATAGGCATACGAGTGTGCCGGTGCGGGTAGGTGATCTCGACCCACCTAACACGGAGAGCGGTGTTTTGCAGCGGTTGGATCACTTGGGATATTACAGACCAAACAGTGAGTCTCCCGACGAAGGGCAAAACGCGATTCGCCGCTTTCAACGCGATCGCGGCTTGCCCGACACGGGTGAATTGAATGAGGCCACGCGCAACGCGATTATGGAAGCACACGAGTCGTAGTTGGCATTTGTGTACACAGGTCTTGACTCTGGACTGTTTGACGGTGGTTTGCAATGATTAATGATACACCCCAAAACGCAGGTGAATACGCGCTCGCCCGGTTTTATTCAGATACCGATCGCGACTTGAGCGCTTTCGCATTTCGCTATGGAACGCGGTTTGACGACCTTATCACGTTTGACGGCGATCACAATCCGCATTGGCATAACAATCCTCGCGTAACGCGGGGAGAAATTCAGCAGTATATTGAAGGTGGCAGCCTGTTTGCGCTTGAAATCCCTGCGGATGAAGCGCGGATGGCGTGGGGATTGTATGAAAATCAAACCGGGCGCGATGTGACACTGCAAGATGTGGTGAATGAAATTAACAATCGCGCCACGGCCATTCCTCAGCCGCGGGTGGATGCCGATTTGTTATGGTCCTACGCAATGAATGCAGAGATGCGGGCGGAGGCATTGCATAATCGAAGTGAGGGGGAGCGGCATTCGTTTGAGACGGATCCCAATCGAGCACCTGTACACAATAGAGGTCGAGTGTTTTTTCCGGTGGTTCGTTCAACCACGGCAAGGGCTGTGTGTGTTTCGCCGGGGTGTTCAACGCCGCTTTCTCCAAGACCGGCTTGGGTTCCGGCCTATTTGTCGGCCGTTCGCAACATTGAGCGATTGGCGCACAGGCTTGATTTGGTGCGGCGGCACATTGAGCGATTGCATTTGGAGGGTGGTCGCAGAGTGGCAGTGATTGACTTCACGTTGGAGTTAATGAGCCGATTGATGCTGGAACAGAATCCACCATCGCAGTCGCTGAGGGACGCATACAACGCAATTAATGCCCTGCGGCGTTCAGCTCAGGATCACTTGGTGACGCCGAGTGTGCAAACCATCCGGCCTATGTGGTTTCGTGAATTGGATCGGGTATCACGCGAGCTTTCTGCGGCGCTTTCAAACAGGCAGTTCTTGTTGTGGCAAGACATCATGTGGAATGACCACGCAAACTTTGATCGTGCCGCGGTGACATCCGGTGTGGACATGATATTGGCCCAAGCAGTTGATGCGCTTGGTTTGGCGGGGACGGATTATAGTCGCCAGTTCTTTGAGCGATCGCAGAGACTGGTGGATGGTCAGACTCCTCCCGAGGACCAAGACAGTGTTGTTGTTTTATACCTACGAAAATTTTTTGGAGCGGCCTTGTTGGCCGCGCAGGTCGGTCCGATTGCGATATCCAATACCCCAGGGCCTCCGAGTATTGCGGGCATGATATTCGCCTATCAGATCTTCTATGGGCTGGCGGGCCAAGCGGTTGCGAGGGAAGTGGGTGTCCGGCGCCTTGCAAAGTTTCGAGACTTCTTTGCGCTGCGTTTAGGCCCAACCGACTTATTGGCGTTCGACCGAGCGCTTGCGGCGAACCCACCGCCGCTGACAGGTACCGCGCCCAGAACTGGAACAGCGGCCGCGCAGCAGGCCGAAACACAGGTGGTGCAAAACAATCGAGCCACGGGCATGATGCGCGCATTGCGCAGTGGGTTGGGCGAAAGGGCCAATCAATTTGCACTGGCATGTTCGCTTTTGGGGTTGGCTTCTACGGTATACTCGTATGCAACGCAGGAAGGTGATACGACAAACTGGCAAAGGGTGGGGTTTGGTTTGTCATTAACGAGTGGCGCTGTAACCACGTTTTTTGCGGCAACTTCGGTTTCAACCCGAGCCATGAACCTGGCAGAAGGGATGGTACAGGCGTGGGTTCCGTACGCGCGCTCAGGACAAGCCACCATGGGCATAAGAGTGGGTGCATTGGCAGGTAGAGTAACTGGAATATTGTCGGTTATGCAGGGGATCTATCAAGTGGCCGATTACGCCGCCACCGAAGGACAGGATAGGCG
Source organism: Polyangiaceae bacterium (assembly GCA_016712345.1). Taxonomy (GTDB): domain Bacteria; phylum Myxococcota_A; class Polyangia; order Polyangiales; family Polyangiaceae; genus JADJRH01. The sequence continues at coordinate 1,821,078 of JADJRH010000001.1, read as the reverse complement.
AGTGTCAAACGCGATTGCGGGCGTATTAACGTTAACCGGGGGCTTGATTACCATTGCGGGGACGTTCGCCGTCATTCCGGGGCTTCAAGCCGCTGGAATTATAATTGCGCTGGGCGCAATTGTAGCGTCCGCGTGGCCTCACGACGGCGATAACTTCAAAGCCGTGATTGCGGCACTGGTCGATAGTGTGAAGTCGTCGGGAATTGACGACGATGAGGCTGACCGGCAATATTATGATTCGTTTATGGGCGGCGGCTTCGGTGGTCAGTCGTTTTATGACCTGGTGGTGGGAGAAGACACCGAGCAACACCCTTCCAATCACGCGTTGGCGCAGGCGTTTCGCCGAGCGAAAACAGCCATTAACAATTGGCCGGGTCACGCGCTGCGCGACAATTCGGACAATCGACAATATTTGAATGCGCACCACTTTTCACAAGCGCAAATTGAAGCGATTGTCGATTAACCGCCGATCCTCCATGGAGCAATGTTGTGGTGACTTCTTGGCCAGTTGAGATAGTGACCGATGGCAATGTGTCCTGTGGGGCGCTTTTGTGGCGCTCCAAGAGTGGGGTGGAATCGAAGGACTTGACTTTGACAGTGGTTGTCAAAGCGACATTCCAGTTAACACACGGAGCCAGGGTGGTGCGAACGGCGCCGGCACCCGTGGTTCGACAAGACAAGCCCTTTGGCAACAACCCAACGCGGAGTGTGGAGTACGCTTCTGAACTGGCACCTTCCCTTGCTAAGTGTGATGTGACGTTTGTGGGTTCGGCGTATGTGCCGGGGGGAACTCCGGCATCGGCCACGTCTGTCAGGTTGGCGGTGTTTCGAGAGGGGAGGGCGATTCTCGATAAAACGCTGCATGTGTTTGGCGATCGCAAGGGGGGTGAAGGTCCGTTGACATTTGTAAAAATGCCTTTGGTGTATGAGAAAGCATTGGGTGGTATAGGGGTAGATTCTAACCCGGTGGGGGTGGATATTCCCAATGTGACAGACCCCAAAGATAGTAAGGTTGCGGCCTCGTTTGCGCCCGTTTCCAGGTATTGGCCGGTGCGCAAAAAGCTCTTGAGCGCGTCGGATCGCGCCGCCATGGAAGGTGCAATTCCAACCGTGGGTGAAACAATTGCACCGGGGTATTGGCAATGTGCACCTGTTGACCAACAGGTGGAATTTGTCAAAGGGGATGAGTGGATTGTGTTGGATGGTTTGCACCCAACGTTGCCGCGCGTTCAAACCCAGTTGTCAGGTGCGCGCGGTGTGGCTCGGCTTGTTACTCCAACAGGGGATGTCAGGTTGGATTTGGTCGCGGACATGCTCGCCATTGATGGGGATAAAAAACAGTGTTCGATTGTGTGGCGTGGGAAGGTTGCCGGGCTGAGCGAGGAGCAAATTCGTCGGTCAACTGTGTGTGCCGCCCTTGAAATTCCGGGTATTCCAGTTGTCTGGCCGGAGGTGAAGCCGCGGGCCGCGGAGGTGGTGTCAAACTCTGTCCAATCGTCGGCGTCGTCGGGGGAGGGGACACTGACCTTGAAACCCGAGGAGCAGTTGGCTGCCGCGCACAAGGTGGTGGCTCCATACGAGGTTGCAAAAGCGGGAGAAGGTGGCGCTGCAAAACCAATTGAAACATCGGCCACGCCTTGGTCGCCGGTTTCCACTCAACCGGTGGTGAGTACACCGGGGGGTGCCGGTGAAGGGGAGTTGACCCTGGCGCCCAGGCTGTCGTCAATGGGGCCGGCGACGCCGTTTGGTGAGGGAAGATCTACCCATGAGGTTGGGGAGGCAAAGCCCCTGGATTTGTCGGCTACACCGTGGTCGGGTGCTCCGCTCGCGGTGGTACCCAGAGCGGCGGTTGGGGAAGAAACGGTGGCGTCGGTGGTCGATCGGCCGCCCAGTTTTGTTCCGGTACCGGTGGAGCCGCCGCCGATGGTAGGTGAGCCGAAGATTGCACCGACGCCGATGGTAGGCGAGCCGAAGATTGCGCCGACGCCTGTGTCACCCGGGCCGACGACGGTGGGTGTACACAATCTACCCGCTCCTACCCAAGAACCGAGGAGCGAGAAGGTGGTGCCCAAGTCAAAGCCGCGACCGGCGACCGATCCTGAGTCGTTGGCAGCGAGGCTTGCTATGGCGGGGGCCAGTTCAGACGATGTGGAATCGCTGCTCAGCGCGCTGCGGCCAAAGGCGCCGCCGCCGGAGGATGATGGGTAGCTATTTGAGCACCGTCCGAGCATTGCGTTTGCGTTGTTCAATTTGTGCGTCGGCCCGACCAAACATCCGTTGTCTCACAAGGATGACATTGGAATCGGAGGCGAATTTCCGATCCAGGTCAGCCGCAGCCTCCAAAATTTCAGGGGCGCAATCTTCAAATGGGAGGCGAGTTCCGGCATACGCCGCCGCGCCGCGCACTTGTACACATGGAGCGTTGGCGATCTGGCGGAGCGAGCGGACCACTTGCGACACGGCTGTTGGAGACTTGGCATGGCGCGCGTAGGCGACGATGGCGTAGGCTGCGCGATGGGCAACAATAAAACTTTTGTCGTTGAGAGCGAACACAGCGTTGTGAAACAGGAAGGTTAAGTCCTCTGGAAATTCTCTCTGCGCGTGTAAACTGACATTGCCCAACAAGGTGGGTGAAACCTTGAGATGTGCCAGCGGATCAAGCGGACTCCGAGTTTCGATCGCGCGAAATAGGAGATCCACAACGAGGTGCCAGTTGGACTGGAAATAGTGCGGTGAAAGCACCGCTGCGGCAGCCACAATGGAAGCCGGTGAGTCAACAACCCGTTCCACTAAAAGCGCCCGAATTTTTGCCTGGTCGGGTAGGATGCGGGTTGCGAGCAATTGGGAGAGGAAATCAACGGCAACCTCCGCTGGGACGAGCAGATTGGAAGGTTGCGGCAGCTTGGTCAAACAATGTTCGGCCAGTGGTATGATGATGGAAGGTTGAATGCCCGCTGCCAGTAATTCGGTACAAATGGGCAAGGCGACCTGAACATCCCAATCCAATGTGCGTTGAACAAGCGCGGCCCGATCGGTGTCACTTTCCGTCAGGGAGTAAGCAAGCAACATTGGCGCAAACTGAATGCGTTCGGAAGCGGAGTTTGCATCCGCCAACTCCAATTGCGTCAAACACGCGCGGAGCAGCTCTTGCTGAAGGGTTTTTGAAAGCGCACAGTCCAGATCCTGCGCCGACGTGACAATGGTGAGCAGGGCATCAAAGGCGCCCGCAGTGGCGTCAGGATCAGCCCATTGGATCATTTGGAACGCGGCGAGCGCGAGTTTTTCGGCCGAGCTATTGTCGAGGGCAACCCAGGGGGCGATGGGTAGATTGTTCAACCGCCTTGCAATGTCGCGCAGCGTGTAAGGGCCATGTTGAGTCGCTGCCAGATGCTCAACCATCTGAACCGCTTTGGGAACGCGTGATTCAATGTGAAGGTAATGAAGCGTTGCTGTTGCGATGGTATGCGCATCGTTGGCTAACGCGCCCGTTTGAGGCGATCTTAGCAACGACTCTACCCAGTCAAGATCCTGAACGTAGAGAACGGGTGCGAGGTCACCTAAGAGTTGGAGCCGATAACGACGTTGAATGGGCAATCCGTCGTTGGAAAGGTAGAGTTCTCGGAGTTGAGCGAAGAGGTCGTTTCGTTGCTCAAGGTCACCGGCGGTGGAATGAACGGCCCGGAACACACCGCTCTCTTGGCGAGAGGATGAAACGCCGAGTTTGAATAGGTAACTCAATTCTTCGGCAGGCGAGAGCAGGCCGGCTCGTAACAATGGCTGTAGAAATCGCCGCTGCAAAAGCGGTGGAGCATCGGCAGTTTCAAGGTCACGAAACAGGGTCCAATACTCGCGTGGACTGTCAGATGTCGCTATGGACCAACCGCCCAAGAGTCGCTGATGAGACTCGCGCTCATATCGGCCGATGGTTGACGTGAGGAGGTCTTTTTCAAGATCAGAGATACGTTCCAACCATTTGCCAACCTGAGGTGATTGTTCTAGGAGCTTTCGCGCCTGCACGGCGCTTTCTGTCGCTCGGTCCAAACCTTCAAACGGCGACGTTCGCTGGGCATGGAGCGCTTCTTCTACTCCTGTCCAACAAAGCCACTCACCAAACGCATCGGATTGCTGTTGGGCAAGCAAAGCGGCACGTTCATAAACTTCTTTGGCGCTTTGAAACTGCCCTTCTGACATTTGTTGAAACGCTTGCCCAAGGAGGGACAGCACCACGGCAGGTCGTTCCCACGCGGTGCTGATGGCGGAAACGTCGATCCCAACAGCCTCGGCGTCTTGGGCGACAAAAGGTTCTTCGAGCTGATATCCGTTTTTGCGAGCTTCGGCCAAACAGCGCCGAATTGCGTCGTGTGCAGGGCTCAACGAAGGTAGAGGGTGGGTAGAATCCAATGCGGATTCGCGCCAGATCCACGAGAGTAGATTGACATAATGTGATCGTTCGCGCGCCGGTAGGCCCAGATTCAGCGCAAATTCAATCCACTGGGCAAATTCTACCCATGGTCGGGGACTTTGACTCAGGACCGCATCGAACAAGCGATAAGGTTCGCGTCGATCAAACCGGTTGGGGTTGAGCGTACGAAAGGGTTGGTCTTCCGCGCCGGGTGGATTGCCTTGTCGAATCAGGGACTCCAGCGGTAGAAGCCACAGACGGTATTCTGAATCGCGGGTTGTCCTGATAATGTCTTTTCGGGCCGGATCGGTCAGAAAATCACGTGCTCGTTCACATTGATCGTTGAAGCCCCCTCCAGCCAGCACCCACCGGCGTACGCCTTCGGTGCGATCCAACGGGTAGGTGGGTTGTGCAGTAGAGAACTGTAATTCACGCAAGGCGCGTGCGATATCGGCCGCTGCTTGAGCGCCGGTGCTGAGCACTTCGCGGGCGCCGATGCGAGCGTTTACGTCCCGGCTTTGGTCGGGGGAAACGGAACTCCCGTGAACCCATTGGTGTGATTTCTTGAAGGGTAAGTGGTAGTGGACTTGAGTTTCAAGCAGGTTTATTGTCTGCGGCTGGGTGGCCCAACGAGCCAAGGGGCCAAGGCTCAATGAACTCTGAATATACCGGACTAACCCCACAGACTCTAAAGCGAGAACGCCCCCGCGTCGGTAGTCATTCAGGTAGCCATCGGTAACACTTTCAACCGTATTGCCGGCGGCAACTTCTTGCAGAACATCCCAAGCAGCTTGTGTTTGATGCGGTAAGATGCGCAGCATGCGCTCCACAAACATTTGACCCGCGGTTTGGTACAAACTCTCCGTGTACACTTCTTGGGTGAAACTGCCTTGGGCGTTTGCCAAACCTGAAAAAATTGTTCGCTCGATGAGGTCGACAAGCTCAAGCGTTTCCGAGGTTAGTGTTGCGGCTAGGTCGATGGGGAAGTCTCTCAGGCCGAATGTGGCAAGCGGATGGGTTTCATTAGCGAAGCTCTGTTCGAAGACGGCGAGGAGCGGTCCCTTTAGGTATCGCTCTTGCCACGCGTATCCGGTGCCTTGAGGCGTGATCGAGTGGAGCAAGATGGGTAGGGGAGAATTCTGACCCACTGACTGGCGCGCTGATTCAAGTTCGGCCGAGGTATTGCAAGTAACGACGTATAGGGTTTTGGGGTTGAGAGCCCGTGCCGTTTTGCCTGTGGGCGACCAAGCCGCTGTGTAAGGTAAGATGACGGCTCTCTCAACACCGATAAGGAAGCCGCCTAACAGTTCGGCCAAACGCCCAATCTCACTTGGAGACAGATACCACGGAATCAGGTAGTCGCCCGGTGGTAGAAACGCCCGTTCGGAATTGGCGACCGGCCACGGATGAAGCCACACGGTTAGCCCGCGGAAGCACTTTGGAGGTTGTGGGAAGCAGGATGAACAATATAAAGTTCAGGGTCGAGCGTGTAATAGGTAGGATCCCAAAAGTCCTTGGGCAACACAGCCTGCCGATCAACCAACTGCACCAGTTCTGCTGTGTTGTTATTGCATGCTTTCAAAAGCTGCTCGTGCGAAATGACCGACGTGGGTTTTTCAAACGTTTCTACCACGCGGCGAATTACTTCTACGGGGATGGTAGAATAAAACTTATTCAAAAACGATTGAACCCCTTGTTGCAGAAGGGATGGGGTAAGACAATTGGACTGAAAAAAATCTTTGAACCAAGAGAGAAAGGCAAGTGGGGTGGGTGCTGCATTGGCGAGAGTGAAAAGGGCCGCCGCTTGGTCGGGTTTTTTTACTTCTGCCCGAACAGCGTCAGATTCAGCCGAGAGCCGCTTTTCGAGAATTTGGGCAAGTTCGTTTGCAGGCAATTTGGGGAGTACACAACGGCTTTCGATTTCACGTGGTAAGATGCCGCTGTAATAGGTGCGCATGTTGACGATAAAAATAATGGGCGCTTCGCGCAGGGTTAATAGGGTGTTGGTATCGCGCCGGGCATGGGACCGATCGTCTGGGGCGACGTAGTGATGAAAAAGTTCATCCATGTTGTCGAGGTAAAGGACAACATCAAGTTCGCTGGCGCGAATGTCTGATAAAAGCGCCTTGAGCGCGTTGCACAGGCGCAATTCATCAAACCGAACCTTACCGGTAAGACCAGCACTTTCAGAATCCCTTTTTTCGAGCGAGATTTGAAAGTCGAGCTTTAATACGCGAAGAAATGCCTGCTCGCCCTTGAGTTGAGTGACCGTTGTGAACTGCCGCAAGTGTTTGTGAATTTCTTCAAGTTCAACCTCATCAAACCGGGTGATCGCAGCAAGGGCCTGAGCGGTTTCCAATAGCTGACCGAGTACTTTCGACTCGCCGTCCGTTTTTTCGAACGGCATTTTCATGTTGTGGAGCGCTGCCACGATTTCTTTGGCGATGAGGTCAATCACTCCTTTTGCCGAGCGACGGCCGCGGCAATCAACCTCTACAAAAAGTGCCCGGTCTGAAAAATGTTGGCGGGCTTCGCGGATAACTGCCCGTGTGAAGATGGTTTTGCCAACCCCCTTTTCTCCAAGCACGCAAAACGAGAGAGGGGTATGACTCTGAGGGTCGGGATTGCGTAGGTAGTCACCAATGACCTCGGTAAGCCACTCAAATTCTTCCCGACGGTTGATGAGTTGGGCCGGGTCGACATCGTTGGCTCGAAAACGTCGGAGGAGCATAAGCGTTTCCTGGGCGCGGAGCATCGCCGTTTGCCGGCGCAATTGCAAGCGATGGCTCGGCCGGTCAATCTACCGGGTCGGTGATGCGGCGGCCGAAGCCGCGACGGCGGCCTTCAGGTCGGGGAGGGAAGGCGCGGCGATCAACGGCTTCGCGGCGTTGGATGGGGGAGCGGCGTTCTACCATCAGGCCTGAGCGGATCATGGCTTCAATGTCGATGGAAGCGCCCACGAAAAGCTGTCGAAACTCTTCGAATGTTGCCGGCCTGGAAGCGGCGACAATGGCGGCATGATCTCGACACAGGACGATGGGGCGACCTTCCATGACCAATCGCGACATGCGCGCGCTTTTGGTGGAACCGGCTCCGCACACCGCACAACTTGTAGCGCTCATGCGCGCACGATCCATGATCCCGGTTGGCGGGCCAAATTTTTGGCGGGTAGCTACCTGACGCGTCGTATCCAACACGGACTCGCGCAAGCCGGATCGCCCCGCAATGACCTGAAATGTCTCGATGCTTGACACGTCGTAATCAACACGGAGGCACGGAGAACACGGAGATCCACGGAGTTTTTTGTATTTCAGGCCGCCATCGGCTTGCACAGCCGGTCGTTGCGTGTTGGCGTCGGTTACCCAGGAGATTATTTGGTAACGGGGCCGAGGGGGGTAGAGGCGTCGACCTCAACCACGTGAACTTTGGCCTTGTCTACAATGCCTTGTTCGCTGCCAAAGAGGTAGAAATTGGCAGGGTAAGATAGGTCAAGCGCGGCGTGACTGACCTGTTTTTCAATGGAGCAGTTGGGGCCGTAGTCGAGCGCGACCACCACAACGCTTTTCCCATTTTTGGGGTTGGTGACGCGGAGGCGGGCGAGGCACCCAAATCTACCCGCGTCGGCGGCATACCAGTTGACGGTGGCTTCACAGGTGGGGCCCGTCATATTGGCGCACAATCCGGCGGATTTGGCCTGCGAAAGACATGCGGGTATGCAGTTGTCTCCCGGGTCTTGTTGGAGGGTTCCATTTTCGTCTTTGTAACAGCCGAAGGCGGTCACGTAGTAGTCGCCGTTGTCGGCTTTTTTGGTGCCCCAAGTGCCGTCGCATGACCAACTTGTGGTGGTGCCCATACACACGTCGTCGGCGCTGCTTTTAATGAGGCAACCGTTGGAACAAGCTTCTGTGGTGAGTTGACCGCTTTCACATTTGCCGCGGCTGTTACCATCGGGTGCACATTGGTAGGTACCCTCGGGGTAAGATCCACATGCCTGCGGATCGGGATCGGGATCGGGGTTGGGATCGGGATCGGTGTTGCAGTCGGCGCCTTTTTCAAACCCGTCGGGGGGCGCTTTTTTCATTCGCGCTTCAGTTTGAGGGCCCCAGACACCATCGGCGTCAATGAGGTCTTCAGGGTGGTTGCGATTCCACAAGCGTTGGAACGCCTCCACGTCTACCCCTTTGTAACTGACTGCGCCTTTACCTGTATAGTCAAAGTGGACGGCGTCGCCCGAACCATACCAGGAGAAACCAACCGATTTGAGGGCGGTTTTCCAGGTAGAATATTCGTTAATGTCCATGGCAAGCCCGGTTTCGTGGTTGGAATTGCCGGGTTTGGCTGCCAGCCCAATTCCACACTTGCCGAGTTGATACCAACGGTAGAGGAGGTATTGCTGAGCGACGGTGCGAAGCATGGAGTTGACACTCATGCTTTTGCTGGGATTGGCTTGAAGCGCTTTGACAAGTGCGTCGCGTGCCGGAGTCTCTAAGAATGCGAAGACATTGGGACCGAATGAGATGTTATCGAGATCGGGAACCTCGGCATAAGCGTTGGGCATAATGCATTGCCCCTCGGCAATGATTTGCGCGGAGAGGCCTTTTACCGCGGCGGTGGTGCAGGTTTGATTAACCGCTTCACCCACTGTTTTAATGCCGACGGCGTCGTCGCGGTCTTCTGTGGGTTCGGGCCCGTCGGCCTCATCAGCTTCAGGCGGTGGTGCTGCGGCGCAGCTGGCAATGAATAATCCGACTGCGGCGGACGAAAACGCAATCACCGAAGAGCGCAGATAGAAATTGCGAAACATGGTGAACCTGAAAAGAGGTGGGTTGTTCACTGCGTTCGCGACGCACGCGGGCATCACGCAAGAATGGGCGTGGCGATATGAGCATTCCGTATGCCACGGGTGGGTAGAAACTCATCCAGGCTTTATTTGTGTGCGTTTTTTAATGGGGTGGGTTGAAAGGGTATGGTACGCGGTCGATCCAATTGGACAACGGGTTAACCAGGTCGGCGATGGGTGAGTTGATTCGAGCCGTGATTGGATTGGGCTCCAATCTGGGGGATCGCGCGCTCCACATTGAACAGGGGATTGGAGCGTTGCGCCGGACGCCGGGGATTGTCGTGATGGGGTGTTCTCCCTTATATGAAACACCGCCTTTCGGTGGGCCGCCGCAAGGGGATTATTTGAACGGGGCAGTGTTGATTGAAGGGCGTATTTCGCCGAGGCAATTGCTTGAAACGGTGCTTCTTATTGAAAAGGGATTGGGTCGCATACGGCCGGATCCTGTTCGTTGGGGGCCCCGGACACTGGATATGGATGTGTTGTGGATTGAAGGAATGGTGTTGGAAGAGCCGGGGCTTGTGGTTCCACATCCGCGGCTCAGAGAACGACCGTTCGCATTGCGACCCCTATTGGATCTGGTGGTGAATGCGGTCGATCCGGTGTCGGGTGACTTGTATTCGTCGATGGCGGCTGCTCGGGCTCCCATCGCACGTTGGCCGTAGGTGTTTTCTACTGCGCGCCCCGCTAACGCGTCCTCGCTGCGCTTCCGGTGCTCAAAAAACTCCGCGTATGTTCCGCTCCGGTGACCTTCGCACCGCTTCGCGCTGCTCGGGGCTGCTCGTTACGAAAACACCAGCCTCGTTGGTTGGCTGAAAAAATGCCCCGTTTGAACGCCGCCGCAGATCGTTGCAACGGACGAGGTGCTTCATTGAACCTCTCTCGCTAAGATGCAGTGGGTTGTCTTCTCAACGCGTGATGGAAGCGTAAGGTATGTGCGGGATCGCAGGCATTTTAGGCCACTGCAAAGACCGGCGTGAAATAGTGAGGGCCATGGTGACCGCCATTGCACATCGCGGTCCCGACGGTGAAGGCATTTACGACGACGGGCTGGCGGCATTGGGGCATCGGCGCCTGGCGATTATTGACTTGTCGGAGAGTGCCGCCCAGCCAATGGGCAATGAAGACGGTTCTATTCAGATTGTGTATAACGGGGAGGTTTATAACTTTGAAGAGTTGAGGGCGGGCCTTTTAGAAAAAGGGCACCGATTTAAGTCAAAAGGTGATACCGAGGTTCTTGTTCACCTGTACGAAGAGCTGGGGGAAAACTTCGTAAAAGAACTCAATGGAATGTTTGCTTTCGCGCTGTGGGATTCGCGAAAGAAAAAGCTGATTATTGCGCGTGATCGGTTTGGTCAAAAACCGCTTTTTTATGCAATGGCGGGCGAAGCGCTTGTATTCGCTTCAGAGATTAAATCGATATTGATGCATCCCGGCGTGCCGCGACGGGTATCTCCCCACGCGGTGGACACGTTAATGACCATTAACTTTGTCCCAGCGCCGGGGTCTTTTTATGAAGACATCCATCGTTTAATGCCCGGGCACATCATGGTTGTTGAGTCCGGATCCGCGCCGAAAATAAGGTCTTTTGTATCGGAACCGCCGCCTCGTGATTTAAAGATTTCTTATGAAGACGCCGTTCAAGAAGTGGATCGGTTGTTTTCGGCCGCCGTGCAAAGGCAGCTTGTTTCAGATGTTCCGGTGGGGGTTTTTGCGAGCGGTGGTATTGATTCTACCCTGATTCTTGCAAAGCTCCGGGATCTGGGCAAACAAGAGTTGTCGGCCTTTTCATTGGGGTTTCATGAGGCGTCGCATAGTGAGTTGCCTTATGCTCAGCAGGCCGCAAAGTTATTGGGAACGCCGCTCTTCGCATTAATGTTTGATGCGGCCGGACTGCGTGAGCCTGAATTATTGCTCAATGTGTTTGATGAGCCGTTTGCCGATATTGCGGCATTGCCCACGTACGCATTGGCGAGAGCGGCGCGGCCTCATATCACTGTGGCGCTGACGGGTGACGGGGGTGACGAGATCTTCGGCGGGTACGAGCACCATTTGGTGGCGTATTGGATTGACAAGTTGCGCTTGGGTCGAAAGCCGCGCGCCGCGATCGCTCGCGGTGTGGCCAATCTGATTCCGATTGATGTGCAGTTTCGAGGGTATCTGCGAACGCTCAAACGTGGGTTTGAAGCGCTCGGGTGCGAGGGCTTTCAAGAGAGCACGCGGCTCATTCGAGCGAGCATTGGGCCCCGAGAGCGGGCGAGATTGTACACACGCGATTATCAACAATTGTTGGGCAGTGCCGATCCGTGGGGAGCGCTGCTTCCGCCCCATGCCGAGCAGTTGGAGAGTTTGTTTGGCATTGGCCATGACCGGATTTTTTCCGACATGTTCTTGATGAAGTCGGACATGGCATCCATGGCTGTTGGGCTCGAAACGCGGAGTCCATTTTTGGATGTTCCGTTAATCGACTTTGCGGCTCGCCTTCCAATTGAGCACTTGGTGGGTGGTGTACACGGGAAAAAACCGCTTCGAACTTTGTTGGCGCGGCGCGTGGATCAGTCGCTCGCCGATCGGCGCAAGATGGGTTTTGCACCTCCCGTGGATGATTGGTTGCGGGCGGAACTTGCGCCGCTGTTGCAAGACACGGTGCTCGCTCAGGGTGCGCTGGTGGCGGCGTACGTGGAGCGCGCGGAAGTGGCTCGGATGTTTCGCGATCACCGCGATCGCAAGGCGAATTATCGCCGGCCGCTGTGGGCGCTGCTTTTATTGGAGCTTTGGCTGCGGCGTGAGCGAGCGCATGAACGCGCTCATTTGGGGGATCGCGATGTGGTGTCGGTGTCATCGTCTCAACCCGCGAAAGGCGCAGCGAAGACCGCGGACTAGATCTTATGAGCGACGAGCGGGACGCAGAGGATATCGGCCATGAAGCGCCCGAAAAGGAGCGCCGTGCCGAGGTTCCGCCGCGCATTGCCGCGCGTGAGCGGTTGCTTGCGATCTTGGTGGGCGCGAGCCTTGTAGGGTCTGTTTCGCTAATCGGGTCAGTGTACACATTGCCGTTTTTGTTTGTGGCGGCGCTTGCGGTTGCCGCGGCTATTACGGCGGTTCCGTTGCGAGAGATCTCTGCGAAAGATCGTGCGTGGCCCACGCCGGCGCTGATTTTGTTGGGCCTGGCGTTGTTCTCGGTGCTTTAGGTGGTGCCGTTGCCCATGGGGGTGCTTCGCACAATTGCGCCTTCAAACGCAGATGTTTAGACGCGATCACTTTTGCCATAGAACGAAACGCCAACATAGGGGAGTTTGTCGCTGGATCCGGGGGCGACGTTCGTTGAGGCGCTCCGGTGCGTGACGTACGCGTGCATTTTTTTTGCGGCGAGCGTGCTGGCCAATCGGCGCGGAATACAGCTTGTTTTGGCGCTAGTGTTGGGCAGCACTTCGTTCGTTGCGGTGACCACGATCGCGCACGGAATGGTGGACGCAAAGAAGGTTTTTGGGATCTACGAACCGGCGCACCCGTTTCCGTCGAGTCAGTTTGGTCCGCTTCTCAATCCAAACAACTTGGCGGGGTATCTCAACTTGGGCTCGATTGTGGGGCTTGGGCTGATGCTCGCGCGAAAGCCTCTCGTGCCGATGTGGCTCGCGGGCTTGGGTGTGTCGGTGAACATCGCGGCGGCGGTGCGCTCGGGTTCACGCGGCGGTGTGGCGGCGTTGCTCCTCGGCGTGGTGTTGCTCGCGCTCCTCGTTCAACGTTGGGGAAGCGGTCATTCGCAAACGCGAAGGCGGATTTTTCCGCTTGCTCTTGCGGGCGGCGCGGTGGTGTTCGGCGGCGCTCTCGCGCTGCTCGGCGGTGATGCGTTTATCTGGCGCGATCTGCTTTCGGACAATGTTGCAAAGCTGAAGATCGTGAGCTGGACCGGGCCGATGATCCGCGATTTTGGGGCGTTTGGCGTGGGGCGCGGCGCTTTTGAAAGTGTGTTCGCTGCGTACAAGCCAACGGGCGGTCAGCACGTTGTGTACACACACCCTGAAAACTTTTTGGCGCAGTGGTCTTCGGAGTGGGGTGTTCCCGTTGCTCTCGCCGCGATTTTGGGGCTTTCGTGGTTGTTTCGGCCGGGGGCACTCGGCGTGCGGCGAAGTGTTGTGGTTGCGGCGGGGTGGTCTGCGCTCTGTGCGCTGCTCTTGCAAAATCTGGCGGACTTGGGGCTTGAGATCCCGGGGATTGCGCTGGGTGCGGTGGTGGTGATGGGCGCGCTTTGGGGTGATCCCGCGCGTCGCCGAGCGAAGGGCCGCAGCGTTCTCGACCGTTGGATTGCCGGCATCGGCGCGCAGCGTTTTGCGTTGGCGATGTTGGTGCTCGCGGTGGGGTTGGGCGCTCTTGCGTTGGCTCGGGGAAGGCACGACGTGAGCGCGGAGCGCGACATTTTGCGAGAGCGTTTTGAGCTTGCGGATGAGACGCCGAGCGAGCGTGCGGCGTTTCGTGCGGAGCTTTTGGCGGCCATGCGAAGGCGTCCCGCGGAGCAATACTTTTCGCTGCTCGGGGCAACGGCGGCGTTTCGTTGGAAAGACCAAAGCGCGTTTCCGTGGCTGACGTTGGCGCTCGAACGCGCACCGGTGAATGGGCGCGCGCACGCGCTTTTGGCAAGTGTACTTGCGGCGCGGGGAGCGAAGAAACAGGCGTTGTTGGAGTTGCGCTTGGCGGTGACGTACGAGCCGGGGTTGGCGGAGAAAACATCGCCGCTGGCTGTGTCGATTGCGAAAAACTACGACGAGCTGATCACCGCGGTTCCCGAGGGGCAAGCCGGGTCAATTGTGTTGGCGATCATGGCGCGTGACCTGATGAAGCCGGAGCAGACCGAGCTGCGCCATCAGGTGGATGTGGAAGCGGTGGCGCGCGATCCGGCGCTTGTGGAGTCGCGTTTGAGGCTGCTCTCGACGTTGTTTGAAGACATCGGGAGGCTGAAAGAAGGCAAGCCCGCGAGTTTGGGTTGCGCGACTGAAGAGGCCTGCGCGGCTGAAATTGAGCGGCACGCGTCGGCGATCGACACGGCGAAGCCGAACAGTACGCTCGGCGCGGTGATGCGGGCGCGGGGTCTTGTTGCTCGTGGCCGTCGCACGGAGGCCGAAATCCTCTTGTCGCAGGGGTGTGCGCGCCTTGAGAGTCGAAGTGATTGTTTGCAGATTCGAGCCGAGAATTTGAGCGCGATGGGCGAGCTGACGAAACTCGACGCGACGTTGAAAGAGTACATGTCGTCGACGTGTACATCGGCGCCGACGTGTGCGGAGGCGGCGTCGTTTGTTGGGCGGCTGCGGGCCTCGCGCGGCGACCAACATGCGGCCGCAAGTGCGTTTCTGCGCGCGGCCCAGGAAGATCCCACCGAGTCGCGTTTGCTCGCGGCGGCCGAAGCTGCGGAGCGCGCCAAGATGTACGTGCAAGCGATCGAGGCGTTATCGAGGCTTTTGTCGATGCGCGGCGGGAACGACACCGAGGTTTCGGCGCGGATTGCCAAGCTCCGCAGCACGCTCGCAGCCGATCAGGTGATGCGTTACTAGGAGTACACACGCACACTTTTGGGGCGGTTCGTGAGTACACAACGTTCGCGGGGAGGCCGCTGACGGTGGGGTTGGGCGCGGCGAGACACAAAGGCCCAAATGAAACGATCCCACTGATTTTGGGCGCGGCGGTTTTGGGTTGGAGCGCAAGCATTTTCGGACCGCGAGCAAGAACACGACGCGCGCTCGCGTCTGCCCTCGCCGACGATTCACCGGCAGCGGAATTGGGGCGGTTCCAGGGCCAAAAAAGCGCACAAATCGCCGGTGAGAAGTCGTGTTCGCGCGCCGCCTGCTGTGCCTAGGATGCGGCGTTTTTTCTTCACGGGGCAAACCACCCTTTTGGGGCTGCGTATGTATCTTCGATTCCTACAAGCCGCCGCGTTCGTGTTGGTGTTTCTCACTTCGTTCCGGGTTTTTGCCGGAGCACCAACCGCAACGACGTCGCCGGCCACGTCGATCACCACTTCGTCGGCTGTTTTAAACGGTGCGGGCAATCCAAACGGTGAGCAGGCCACCGGGTGGTTTCGCATCAGTGCGACGAACCCGGTCACGTGCGACGACACGTTTGGAACGCGGGTGCCGGCCTCGGGTGGAACCGATCTCGGGTCGGGTGCAGCGTCGGTGCCGTACTCAATCACGGCCACCGGGCTCACTTCGGGCGTGACGTATTACTTCTGCGCGATCGTGCAGAACGCTTCGGGAACGGCGTTCGGCGGTGTGCTTTCGTTTTTCGTGCCGGGTGCTCCGTCGGTCACAACGGGCGGCGTCACAAGCCTCACAAGCACGTCGGCAACGCTCAACGGGTCCACCAATCCCAACGGTGCGGCGACAACGGCGTGGTTTCGGTACGCCACAACCAACCCGGGAACGTGCAACGACACGTTTGGTACGCGCGCTCCAACAAGCGGCGGAACAAGCCTCGGTTCAGGTACTTCATTCGTTGATCACACGCGGGCGATCGCGAGCCTCACGCCGGGCGCGACGTATTACTACTGCGCGATTTCGAGCAACTCGCTCGGCACGTCGTTCGGCGCGGTGCAATCGTTCACGGCGCTTCCCGATCCGCCTTCGGTGAGCACCAGCTCGGCCACGTTGGTCACAGGCACCACGGCGCAACTCAACGGTTCGGCCAATCCCGGCGGCGCTTCCACAACGGGTTGGTTCCGTTACAGCACCACGAACCCCGGCACCTGCAACGACACGTTCGGAACGCGCGCCCCCGCTTCCGGCGGCTCGTCACTGGGTGCGGGCAATACGTCGGTTGCGTACTCCATTGGCATTACGGGTTTGTCGGCGGCCACAACGTATTACTACTGTGCGATCGCGCAAAACTCGGCGGGCACAGGGTTTGGCTCGGTGGTGAGTTTCACCACGCCCGCGGCTCCGGTGGTCACCACCAACGCGGCGTCGAGCATCGGCAACACGTCGGCGCAATTAAACGGCACGGGTACACCCAACGGCGCGTCGACGACGGGTTGGTTCCGTTACAGCCTCACGAACCCCGGCACATGCAACGACACATTCGGTTCGCGTGCGCCCACGAGCGGCGGCACGTCGCTCGGCTCCAGCTATTCGCCGGTTGCGTACTCCGAGTTCATTTCGGGTCTGTCGTCGGGCACGACGTATTACTTCTGCGCGATCGCGCAAAACTCGGAAGGGCTCGCGTTTGGTGCAGTGCTGACGTTCACCACCGCAACGTTGCCGACGGTGACAACCAACGCCGCAACGGCTGTGACTTCGAGCACGGCAACGCTCAACGGTTCAACAAATCCGAACGGGGCGTCGGCGACCGGTTGGTTCCGCTACAGCACGGCCAACCCCGGCACGTGCACCGATTCGTTTGGAACGCGCGCTCCCACGTCGGGCGGTTCGTCGCTGGGTGCTGGGTACACTGCGGTGAACTACGCGCAGAACATCGGCAGTTTGCTTCCGGGGACGACGTATTACTACTGCGCGATCTCCAGCAATGCCTACGGCACGGCGTTTGGTGCGGTGCTCACGTTCACAACGCAGCCGGCGTTGCCAACGGTGACCACGGGCAGCGCAACGTTGCTCACGGGCACAACGGCCACGTTAAACGGCACGGTCAATCCCGGCGGTGCGGCAACGACAGCATGGTTCCGATACGCAACGTCGAGCCCCGGTACATGCAACGACACGTTCGGTACGCGCGCTCCCGCTTCAGGCGGCTCGTCGGTTGGATCTGGAACAAGCAACCAAGCTTATGCGCAGGCGATCACAGGGCTCACGGCGGGCACGACGTATTACTACTGTTCAATCGCTCAAAACTCGGTGGGCACCGCGTTTGGCAACGTTCTTTCGTTCGTGACGCCTATTCCGCCCACGGTCACCACGCAGGCGGCCACCATTTGGACAAACACGTCGGTGTACCTCAACGGTTTGGGTGTACCCAACGGATCGGCAACCACGGGTTGGTTCCGCTATTCAACCGTGAGCCCCGGCACCTGCGACGACACGTTTGGATCGCGCGCTCCGGTGAGCGGCGGCACGTCGCTGGGCTCGGGTTACGGGTCGTCCAATTACTCAGAGTTTGTAACGGGGCTGACCGCCGGGACGACGTATTACTACTGCGCGATCGTTCAAAGTGCTGAGGGGACCGCGTTTGGCGCCGTGGTGTCGTTCACGATGCCAACGTTGCCCACGGTCACTACAAACGCGGCGACAGCGGTGGCTTCGACCACGGCCACGTTAAATGGATCGACCAACCCCAACGGCGCTTCTTCGACCGGTTGGTTCCGATACTCAACAACCAACCCGGGCACGTGCACCGACTCGTTTGGCACGCGCGCACCCACCTCGGGCGGTTCGTCGCTCGGCGCAGGGTACACATCGGTGAACTACGCGCAGAACATCGGTTCGCTGCTTCCGGGCACGACGTACTACTTCTGCGCGATCTCGAACAACTCGTACGGCACAGCGTTTGGCGCGGTGCTCACGTTTACAACCAACGCCAACGCACCCACGGTGACGACCGGCAGCGTCACGGCGCTCACCGGCACGGGCGCCACATTGAACGCAACGGCCAATCCCGGCGGTGCGGCCACGACAGGCTGGTTCCGCTACGCCACGTCGAGCCCCGGAACGTGCAACGACACGTTCGGCACGCGCGCTCCGGTGAGCGGCGGTTCGTCGCTCGGCTCGGGCACTTCCAACCAAGCCTTCTCGCAGGCCATTACGGGCCTCACAGCGGGCACGACGTATTATTACTGCGCGATCGCGCAAAACTCGGTGGGCACGGCGTTTGGCTCGGTGCTCTCGTTTAACACGCCGGTGCCGCCGTCGGTCACAACGCAGGCGGCCACGATTTGGACAAACACGTCGGTTTACTTAAACGGCGCTGCAATTCCGAACGGGTCCGCGACCACGGGTTGGTTCCGTTATTCAACGACGGATCCGGGCACGTGCAACGACACATTCGGTTCACGCGCTCCCACGTCGGGCGGCACCGCACTCGGTTCTGGGTTCGCGTCGGTGAACTACTCCGAGTTTGTGACCGGTCTTTCGGCGGGTACGACGTATTACTACTGCGCGATCGCATCGAGCGTTGAAGGTGTGGCCTTCGGCGCGGTGCTCAATTTCACAACGCCCACGTCGCCCACGGTCACAACGCAGGCGGCAACGGCTGTGGCGGCAACCACGGCAACGCTCAACGGCACAACCGATCCAAACGGCGCTTCGTCCACCGGTTGGTTCCGTTACAGCACCACCAACCCGGGCACGTGCAGCGATTCGTTTGGAACGCGCGCACCCACGTCGGGCGGCTCGTCGCTCGGCGCCGGTTACAACCCGGTGAACTACGCGCAAAACATTGGCAGTTTGCTTCCGGGCACCACGTATTACTTCTGCGCGATCTCCAGCAACTCGTATGGCACCTCGTTTGGCACGGTGCTGACGTTCACCACGCTGGCTGCGGCACCCACGGTCACAACGGGCAGCGCAACAGCGCTGACAGGTACCGGGGCCACGCTCAACGCCACGGGCAATCCGGGCGGTTCGGCCACCACGGGCTGGTTCCGCTACGCGACATCGAGCCCCGGCACGTGCAACGACACGTTCGGCACACGCGCTCCGGTGAGCGGCGGTTCGTCGCTCGGTTCGGGCACGAGCAACCAAGCCTTCTCGCAGGCGATCACCGGCCTCACGGCGGGCACCACGTATTACTACTGCGCCATTGCGCAAAACGCGGTGGGCACGGCGTTCGGCAACGTTCTCTCGTTCGTCTCGCCGATTCCGCCCACGGCCACCACGCAGGCGGCCACGATTTGGACCAACACGTCGGTGTACTTCAACGGCGCCGGTGTACCCAACGGATCAGCCACCACGGGCTGGTTCCGCTACTCCACGGTGAGCCCGGGCACGTGCGACGACACGTTTGGTTCGCGCGCTCCGGCGAGCGGCGGCACAGCGCTCGGCTCCGGTTATTCGTCGGTGAACTACTCTGAGTTCGTTACCGGGCTCTCGGCGGGCACCACGTATTACTTCTGCGCGATCGTTCAAAGCGCGGAGGGCATCGCGTTTGGCAGCGTACTCAGCGTGACGACGCCCACGTTGCCAACGGTCACCACCAACGCAGCCACCTCGGTCACCGCCACCACAGCAACGCTCAACGCGTCCACCAACCCCAACGGCGCTTCGTCAACGGGATGGTTCCGTTATTCAACGACAAACCCGGGAACGTGCAGTGACTCATTCGGCACGCGCGCTCCCACGTCGGGCGGCTCATCGCTGGGCGCGGGGTACACAGCGGTCAACTACGCGCAGAACATCGGTTCGTTGCTTCCGGGCACGACGTATTACTTCTGCGCGATCTCGAACAACACGTACGGCACGGCGTTTGGTGCGGTGCTCTCGTTCACCACAACGGCCAACGCGCCCACGGTCACGACCGGCGGTGTCACGTTGCTCACGGGCACCACGGCCACGCTCAATGCCACGTCCAATCCCGGCGGCTCGGCAACCACCGGTTGGTTCCGCTACGCGACCACCAGCCCCGGCACGTGCAACGACACGTTCGGAACGCGCGCGCCCACGTCGGGCGGCTCGTCGGTGGGTTCGGGAACGAGCAACACACCTTTCTCGCAGCCCGTCACCGGCCTCACGCCGGGCACCACGTATTACTACTGCGCGATCGCGCAAAACGCGGTGGGCACAGCGTTTGGCTCGGTGCTGTCGTTCGTCACGCCGGTTCCCCCGACGGTCACCACCAACGCTGTGTCGAGCCTCGCCAACACCTCGGTGCAGCTCAACGGCTCGGCCATTCCCAACGGTTCGGCAACCACCGGTTGGTTCCGCTACGCGCTGACCGATCCGGGAACATGCGACGACACGTTTGGGTCGCGTGCGCCGGTGAGCGGTGGAACGTCGCTTGGTTCAGGCACCACGTCGGTTGCGTACGCAGAGTTCATCTCCGGGCTCTCGTCGGGCACCACGTATTACTACTGCGCGATCGCCCAAAGCTCCGAGGGCACGGCGTTTGGCGCGGTGCTGAGCTTCACCACGGCCGCAGCGCCCACCACCACCACCACCGCGGCCACGTTGGTCACCGCCACGTCGGCCACCATCAACGGCTTGGGTGATCCCAACGGCAACTCGGCGTTTGGCTACTTCCGCTACAGCACCGCCAGCCCGGGCATCTGCAACGATCTCTTCGGCACGCGTGTTCCCTCAAGCAGCTCCAGCGACACGCCACTGGGCAGCGGCACCACCGACGTGGCGTTCTCGCGCAACCTCACGGGCCTCACTCCCGGCACCACGTATTACTACTGCGCGCTCGCTCGAAACACGTACGGCACCACGTTTGGCACGGTGTTCTCGTTCACAACACTCGCCACAACACCCACGGTCACCACCAACTCGGCAACGTCGGTTGGCACCACAACGGTCACGCTCAACGCCACCGCCAATCCCAACGGCGCGGCGAGCACCGGGTGGTTCCGCTACGGCACGGCAAGCCCCGGCACCTGCAACGACAGCTTCGGCACGCGCGCTCCCGCGGCCGGCGGTTCGTCGCTCGGCGCCGGCACCACCAACGTGAACTACTCGCAGGGGGTGACGGGGCTCACGCAAAACACCACGTATTACTTCTGCGCCATCGCTGAAAACTCGGTGGGTAAATCGTTTGGTGCGG
Organism: Polyangiaceae bacterium; assembly: GCA_016712345.1. Lineage (GTDB taxonomy): Bacteria > Myxococcota_A > Polyangia > Polyangiales > Polyangiaceae > JADJRH01. The sequence continues at coordinate 1,800,142 of JADJRH010000001.1, read as the reverse complement.
TGCTCACGTTCACCACAACCGCGCCGCCCACCGTGGCAACGCTCGCGGCAACGCCGGTCACAGCGAACACAGCAACACTCAACGGTGTGGCCAACCCCAACGGCTTCGCCACCACCGGGTGGTTCCGCTACTCCACCACCAACCCCATGACGTGCGACGACCTGTTCGGCACGCGCGCTCCCACGTCGGGTGGTTCGGCCCTCGGATCCGGCACCGCCGCGCAAACCTACGCGCAGGCGATCACCGGCCTCCTCGCGGGTACAACGTACTACTTCTGCGCCATTGCGCAGAGCAGCGTTGGCACGTCGTTCGGCGCGGTGCTCTCGTTCACAACGCCGGCCGCGCCGCCGAGCGTGACAACGGTCGCAGCCACGCTCGTGACCGGCAACTCGGCAACGCTCAACGCCACGGTCAATCCCAACGCGGCCGACACCACCGCGTGGTTCCGCTACGCCACCACCAACCCCGGCTCCTGCAACGACTCGTTTGGAACGCGCGCCCCCACGGTCGGCGGCGACAACGTGGGCGCGGGCAATATGCCTGTGAACACCTCGCAGGCGATCACCGGCCTCACCGGCGGCACCACGTATTACTACTGCGCGATCGCATCGAGCATGGTCGGCACCTCGGTCGGCACGGTGCTCACGTTCACCACGGCAAACGCTCCCACGGTCACAACGTCGGCAGCCACCGCCATCGGCAGCACCGTTGCCACACTCAACGGCTCCGCCAATCCCAACCTGGGTGATTCAACCGGTTGGTTCCGCTACGCAACCACCAGCCCCGGTACCTGCAACGACACGTTCGGCACGCGCGCTCCGGCCGCGGGCGGCACGGCCCTCGGCGCCGGATCCGCAGCTGTTCCGTTCTCACAGGCGCTCACCGGCCTCGCGCCGGCCACCACGTATTACTTCTGCGCCATCGCAGAAAACGTTGTCGGCAAATCGTTTGGCAGCGTGCTCTCGTTCAATACGGCGGCCGTTCCCACGGTCACCACGGTTGCGGCAAGCGCGATCACCCAAAACGCGGCCACGCTCAACGGCTCGGCCAACCCCAACATGCTCACCGCCACGGGTTGGTTCCGCTACAGCACCACCAGCCCGGGCACCTGCAACGACACGTTTGGCACGCGCGCTCCGGTGAGCGGCGGCACCGCTCTCGGCGCCGGATCCACTGCGGTCAACTACTCGCAGAACATCACCGGCCTCGCGGCAAACACCACGTATTACTACTGCGCGATTGCTTCCAACTCGGCAGGCACCGGGTTTGGCACCGTGCAATCGTTCACCACCGCGGGCGCTCCTGTGGTCACCACGGTTGCCGCTTCATCGGTCACCACCACGGGCGCGCAACTCAACGGCTCGGCCAACCCCAACCAACTCAACGCCACCGGTTGGTTCCGCTACAGCGCCACCAACCCCGGCACGTGCAACGACACCTTCGGCACGCGCGCACCGGTGAGTGGTGGAACAGCGCTCGGCAATGGCACAGCCGCCGTTGCGTACTCACAGAGCATCACCGGCCTCGTGCAGGGCACCACGTATTACTACTGCGCGATCGCGTCGAACTCGGCGGGTACCGCGTTTGGCACCGTGATGAGCTTTACAACGCTCTCGGCGCCCACCGTCACCACAACGGCCGCCACAACGGTGGCGAGCACATCGGCCACACTCAACGGCTCGGCCAACCCCAAGGGTGACGCCGCAACCGGTTGGTTCCGCTACGCCACCACCAACCCCGGCACGTGCAACGACACGTTCGGCACGCGCGCACCGGTGAGCGGCGGCACCGCGCTCGGCAACGGCAGCGCTGCGGTTCCCTACTCCGAACCGATCACCGGCCTCACACCGGGCACCACCTATTACTTCTGCGCCATCGCGCAAAACTCCCTCGGCACCGGCTTCGGCACGGTCCTCAACTTCACCACCACAGCCGCGCCGGTTGTCACCACCAACGCGGCCTCGGCGATCACCACCACCGGCGCCACGCTCAACGGTTCGGGCAATCCCAAGCTCGACGCCGCGACCGGCTGGTTCCGCTACAGCACCACCAACCCCGGCACCTGCGACGACACATTCGGAACGCGCGCGCCGGTGTCCGGCGGCACGTCGCTTGGCAGCGGCAACAGCGCCGTTGCGTACTCCCAGGCAATCACCGGCCTCACCTCCGGCGTGACCTATTACTTCTGCGCCATCGCGCAAAACTCGGTCGGCACCTCGTTTGGCAACGTGCTTTCGTTCACCACGCTCGCGGCGCCGGTGGTCACCACCAACGCAGCCACCGCGGTCACCAACACGTCGGCCACGCTCAACGGTTCGGCCAACCCCAACGCCCTCGCGTCCACCGGTTGGTTCCGTTACAGCCTCACCAACCCCGGCACGTGCAACGACACGTTCGGCACACGCGCGCCGGTTTCAGGTGGCACAGCCCTCGGCAGCGGCACTGCGGCGGTCAACTACTCCCAGTCGATCACCGGTCTCGCCGCCAGCACGACCTATTACTTCTGCGCGATCGCCTCCAACTCCGCCGGCACCGGCTTCGGCACGCCGCAGAGCTTCACCACCTCGGGCCCGCCGCTTGTCACCACGGCGGCGGCAACGGCAGTCACGCTCAGCACCGCAACGCTCAACGGATCGGCCAACCCCAACCAACTCAGCGCCACCGGCTGGTTCCGTTACAGCGCCACCAACCCCGGCACGTGCAACGACACGTTCGGCACGCGCGCCCCGGTGTCCGGCGGCACAGCCCTCGGCAGCGGCACCACCTCGGTGGATTACTCGCAACCGATCACCGGCCTCGTGTCGGGCACCACGTATTACTTCTGCGCGATCGCGTCGAACTCGGCCGGCACCGCGTTCGGCACCGTGCTCTCGTTCACCACGCCTGCCACGCCCATCGTCACCACGGTGGCCGCGTCGTCCGTGGCTTCGTCCACCGCCACCCTCAACGGCACGGCCAACCCCAAGGGCGACGCCACCACCGGTTGGTTCCGCTACAGCACCACCAACCCCGGCACGTGCAACGACACATTCGGCACGCGCGCTCCGGTGTCCGGCGGCACCGCCCTCGGTGCGGGCAACACCGCCGCGCCGTACTCCGAGCCTCTCACCGGGCTGGCGCCCACCACGACCTATTACTTCTGCGCGATCGCACAGAACTCCTTCGGCACCGCCTTCGGCTCTGTGCTTTCGTTCACCACACTCGCCACGCCGTCGGTCACCACCACCGCGGCCAACGGCATCACCGCAACCACCGCCACGCTCAACGGTTCGGCCAACCCCAATGGTGACGCCACCACCGGCTGGTTCCGTTACAGCACGGTTGACCCCGGCACCTGCAACGACACGTTTGGCACGCGCGCTCCGGCCGCGGGCGGCGTGTCGCTCGGCTCCGGCGCCACATCGGTTGCGTACGCACAGCCCATCAGCGGCCTCACCGCGGGCACCACGTATTACTTCTGCGCCATCGCCTCCAACTCGGTCGGCCCCGGCTTCGGCAGCGTCCTCTCATTCACCACCGCGGCGCCGCCCACCGTCACCACCGTGGCGGCGAGCAACATCGTCGCCACATCGGCCACGCTCAACGGCTCGGCCAACCCCAACCTCCTCGCGTCCACCGGCTGGTTCCGTTACAGCGCCACCAACCCCGGCACCTGCAACGACACCTTCGGCACGCGCGCGCCGGTCGAGCGGCGGCACCGCCCTCGGCGCCGGCTCGGCTGCGGTCTCGTACTCGCAGGCGGTCAGCGGCCTCACCAACGGCACCACGTATTACTACTGCGCCATCGCCTCCAACTCGGCCGGCACCTCGTTCGGCACGGTGATGAGCTTCACCACCACTGGCGCGCCCGGCGTCACCACCGTGGCCGCGTCCAACATCACCGCCACCTCGGCCGATCTCAACGGCAGCGCCAACCCCAACCTCGCATCGGCCACCGGTTGGTTCCGCTACAGCACGCTCCAACCCGCAAGCTGCAACGACAGCTTCGGCACGCGTGCCCCGGCCGCAGGCGGCGCAGCCCTCGGCGCCGGCTCCACCTCGGTCGACTACTCGCAGCCGGTCATCAACCTCACCCCCGGCACCACCTATTACTTCTGCGCCATCGCGCAAAACGCGGTCGGAACAGCCTTCGGCACCGTGCTCTCGTTCACAACGCCGTCGGTGCCCATCGTCACCACCACCGCTGCCACAGCGGTCGCCAGCACCGGCGCCACCGTCAACGGCACAGCCAATCCCAAGGGCCAAGCCACCACGGGTTGGTTCCGTTACGACACCACCAGCCCCGGCACCTGCAACGACACATTCGGCACCCGCGCACCGGTCGCCGGCGGTACCGATCTCGGCTCCGGCAACACCGCGGCGCCCTTCTCTGAGGCGCTCACGGGCCTCACCCCGGGTTCCACCTATTACTTCTGCGCCATCGCGCAAAACACCGAGGGCCTCGGCTTCGGCGCCGTGCTCTCGTTCACCACGCCGGCCGCACCGGCCGTCGTCACCAACCCCGCCACCAACGTCGGCACCGTGTCCGCCACGCTCAACGCCTCCGGCACGCCCAACCAATCGGCAACCACCGGCTGGTTCCGCTACGACACCATCGACCCAGGCACCTGCGACGACACCTTCGGCACCCGCGCTCCGGGCGTCGGTGGCACCGTTCTCGGCAGCGGCAGCATGCCCATCGCCTACCAACAAATCCTCACCGGCCTCGCGCCGTTCACGACCTACTACTACTGCGCCATCGTTGAAAACGCGGTCGGCAAGAGCTTCGGTGAAATCCTCTCCTTCACCACCAAGAGCGCGCCTGCCGTCAAAACGGTCGACGCCACCGGCATCACCAGCACCACGGCCACCCTCAACGGCACAGCCAACCCCAACGACGCGCCCACCACCGCGTGGTTCCGTTACGACACAACCGACCCGGGCAATTGCAACGATACCTTCGGCACCCGCGCCCCCACCACGGGCGGCACCGACGTAGGCTCCGGCATCGACGACGTCGACTACTCCGAAGCGCTCGACATGCTCCAGCCCGGCACCACCTATTACTTCTGCGCCATCGCAGAAAACCCGAGCGGCAAAGCCTTCGGTGACGTTCTCAGCTTCACCACAGACGCCGAGCCGCCCACCGTCACCACCTTGCCCGCCACACTCGTCACCGCCGACTCCGCCGTCATGAACGGGTCGGCCGTTCCCAACGGTGACTTCTCCACCGGTTGGTTCCGCTACAGCGCCACCAACCCCGTCAACTGCGACGACACCTTCGGCACCCGCGTCCCGCAAATGGGCGGCACCATCCTCGGCAACGGGTTTGACCCCGTCGCCTTCAAAGAGGCGCTCATGGGTCTCGAACCCGGCACCCAATATTACTACTGCGCCATCGCCGAAAACTCGCAGGGCAAAGCCATCGGCAAACTCGGCTTCTTCGTCACCGGCGCGGCCCCGCCCGATGTCGTCACCCAAGACGCCACCGACGTGACCGACGCCGCCGCCACGCTCAACGGCAACGCCGCGCCCAACGGCTCCGATGCCACAGGCGACTTCCGCCTCGGCACCGAAGATCCGGGCAACTGCGATGACTCGTTCGGCATCCGCGTCCCGCAAACCGGCGGCACCGATCTCGGCTCCGCAAACGACCCTGTCGACTTTGCCGAGACCCTCACCGACCTCAACCCCAACACCACCTATTACTTCTGCGCCGCCGCCGAAAACTCGGCGGGTGCTGAATACGGAGAGGTTCTCTCCTTCACCACCACTGCCGTGCCGCCCACGGTCGTCACCACGCCTGCCATCCTTGGCACCACCGCCGGTGACGCCACCATCAACGGCACAGCCAATCCCAAGGGCTCGCCCACGCTCGGTTGGTTCCGCTACGCCGCAGAAGACCCCGGTGCTTGCAACGACACCTTCGGCACGCGCGTCCCCTCGGCCGACGGTCAAGACCTAGGCACCGACCAAAAAGACGTGACCTACTCTGAAGCCCTCTCCGGCCTCGACGCAGGCACCTACTACTTCTGCGCCATCGCAGAAAACGACGCCGGCATGGCCTTCGGTGAAGTGCTCACGTTTGAAGTGCCTGAAGGCGGAGACGAACCGCCGGGTGGTGGTGACGGTGGTTGCGGCTGCCGCGTGGCTCAAAACGACAACAGCACCTCCACCTATGCCGGACTCTCCATCCTCGCCCTCGCAGCGATCGTCGCTCGCCGCCGTCGCCGTCGCGCCGCGTAGTCACGCCCATTCCCAACCCGGACGATTCACGGGGCCTCTCGCACAATCGCCTCATAAATCATCCGGGCTCAGCCCGCCGTTTCCCGCGGCGGGCTCCTTCCTCCGCACTCAGCGCTGAAGCCCCAGCTGGTGCCCCCACACGCCGGGGCTTCGCCCCGTCTTCTCCCCCAAGCCCGGCTCGCTGCGCGCGCTGCGCGTGCTCGCGGACCGGGCGGGGGAGAGCCGCGCAGCCTCAAAAACCGTCACCAAGGCCCGCGCAAGACCCGCTCTCCCCCTGGTGAGCCGTCATCAAGCCCCACTCAAGCGCTGCACGGCACTTGGTGACCCATCACCAACCCCCTCCCAAGCGTTGCAAACCGTTTGGAGAGCGCTCACCAAGCCCAGCCCAAGCGCTGCAAGCGGCTTGATGAACGGTCATCAAGGGGACCACAGACTCTGCACGGGGCTTGGTGACGCCTCAGCAGGGTGTTTGCAACCGCTGCACGAGGTCCAATGAGGCTTTGCTCAAGAAAAAGCCTCTTATGCGGGAGATTTTTTCTGGCGGTGCGGTTTGGGGGCAGCCGAGCGAGTGGCCCGTGCGCGATCGAGCGGTGCGGCTTGGTGGCAAAGGTAGCGAGTGACCGAAGCGCGCAAACGCTGAGCGAGTGGCCCGTGCGCGATCGAGCGGTGCGGCTTGGGCCCCATGCGCCACTGCGGGCGGGCAAGGGGCCCCGTCTGCGGGCGCTCGGGATAAGCCGCATCCGCGAGACGTGCACGGGCCACGAGCGAGGTGTGGGGCGCGCGCTCGGTCACGAGCGACCTACGGCACGGTGTTGGGGATGTTCACGTGCCACTCAGGCGGGATCGAAAACCCCAGCGGCACCACCATGAAGAAGTCGGCGCACAGCGAAAAGTCCCAGTGATAGTCGTCGCTCACTGTCACTCGGAGCGACCGCACACGCGTATTCGGATCCGTGGTTGGCCCTTCCACGATCGCGCACTTCGCCGCGTCGTCAAAAGGCCACACCCCGTATGCGCTCCAAAACGACAAGATCACCGCGGCGCGCGACACCATGTATGAGCCCTCGGTGTCGCTGAACACGCGATCTTCGTAACTCCACGGCTCCGACCCAATTGGTACCGGTGCCGACGACAGCTCAAACGCCTTTAAATAGTCCTGCGTCAGCGCGTTGGTGCCGTGTTCTTCAACCAACTTTCGAAACCCCACAACGCTCACGCGCGGCACAACGTTCACGCCCACGGCGTCGCGTTCTCCGTTGTCTTCGCGCCGCAGCCACAACCTTCCCACCGAGTGGAGCGCGATCCCCTGGGTTGTTTGAGGGATCACAAATCGCACTGCGTTGTTGCTCCATTGCAGCGCTTTCACATCAAACCGGTGCTCGCCGATCTTCAGCCACATCGTGCCGTTCGTGCCGAAGTCGATCCCGGTGACCGTCGCTTCTTCGCCGACGGAGAGGGTGGCCGGGCTCTCCAAAATTACGGGCTCGGGCCCCCAATCTTGAGGCGTCACCGGGACAAAATCGATGGGCTCGCGGCGAAAGTGCTCCGCGATCTCGCGCAGCTTTTCCGGGTCCAATCGAACGCCTTCACCCGCCGGCCCTTCGCTTCGAAGCGCCAAACTCTTGGCGACGAAATCGTCGGCGCGCGCCGCGGCCGCTGCCAACGCTCTCCCATGGTTGAACCGCTCCAACGCTGTCGCGGCGGCTTTTGAGGTTCGCGTCCCCTCTTCGGCGAGCCATGCCGAACGCAGCTCGTGCGCGTGGTGGTCGCGTATCCGTTCGGCGCGTTCGCGATCTTTGGATCCGCGCGAAGATCGCGCCCGCTTTGTTTCTTTGACCGCTCCCGTTGCAGTGTCTGTGACAGGCATGATGCACCTCTCGGTGCGCACATGGCAGCAACTCGCGGACCGCTGTTTTGTCCTGATAAAGCGGCGCCAAACTCGGCAAAAAGCGCTTGTTTCGCGCGGAGCCGGCAAACGCTGCGGCTCCGACCGGCGGCGTTTGGCGACTTCAAGTGTTTGCAACGAGCCAGCCAGCGGGCTCGCCGCACTCTCGTTTTCGTCGTGGCTGCCGTGGCCACAGAACTCCATGTAGAGAAACTGAAAGGCCACGCTTTTCGCTTTTCCATGCGGCGACGGGCAACGACCGCTGGGACGTCACGACAAGACCTGACGCCGTGCTTCGCAAAGCGTGGGCGGGCTGCCATCGCTTGATGAAGGACGAGGTTCCACAATGTGTACACAACGCCGCGCGTGCGTTTCGATCGGCGAATCGGTTCGATCAGCGAATGGCGCCGCCGGCGATGACCGCCGCGGAATGTTTCGCATCGAAAAGCGCCGCCGCTTCGCGCTGTTGATCGGCGGTGACGGTGATGGCGGGTGGGGGGGGCGCGGCGAGCGTTCGCCGCGCCCTCCCCACCGCGAACGCGCGCGCGTCGTTTTTGCACATCGCCACCTTGTTGAGTTCGGGCTCTAAAAACAGGCCGAACACTGTGTACGCGCGCGTTACGTCGTCGGCGGTTACGGGCGCCGAAAGGGCGGAGCCGGCCTCGGCGCGCATGCGCGCCGCGGCCGGCTCCGCCTGTTCGGCGTCCCCCACCGGCCCCGTGATGAGCAGCACTTCGGGCCGTTTGAGCGGATCGTAATGCGCTTCCCACGTGCGCGGGGTTGCGGGCTTTTCAACGAGGCGCGCCGCGAGCACCAAAAACGGCGCAAAGAGCGGGTCTTTCGGCTCCGGCGCTGGAACCGCGATGGCCACCGCTTTGGGCGTTTCGCCCATCACAAGTGTACCTTTCACAGTCGCTTCGCCCGCGGTTCGGCGGTTGGGCGGCGAGCCCGCCGGCAAACCGCCGAACGCGGTCTCGATCTTGGCGCGAACTTTTTCGACATCAAAGGCGCCGGCCACCGCGATCCGTGCGTTGCCCGCCGCCACGTGCGCCTGCCAAAACGCTGTGAGTTCGGCAAACGTGATCGCTTCCACCTCTTTGGCTACGCCGAGCCGCTTGCCGTTTCCGCGCGTGGGAACCACCGCTTCTTCGGCCAAACTTTTTGCGGTCGCCGCTGCGTTGTTGCCTGCGAGCTGCCCAATGTCGTCGAGCAGCCGTTTTTTCTCGCGATCAAAATCGGCTTCGGTTGCCGTTGGTTTTGTCATCCACGCTGCCGCGTCGTCGAGTTCGGCGATGAGCGGTTCGGCCGCCGCGGTGATTGTGTACACCGTAAAGTCGGACCCGGTTTCAACGGTGCGCGCGGCTTTTCCGGCGGGTGCTGTGGTTGCGAGAATGCGCCCGATCAGGTTCACCATGCCGGATCGGCCTTCAGGGTCGTTGTCGATCCCCACGCCGAGGTGCACGGCGAGGGCGATTTGATCGCCGCAGTCGCCGGCCGAAAGATCCACCGCCAAGCCGTTTTGGAGTTTGGAGGCCTTTTGGGTGAGGGTGGGTTCGGGGGCGGCCGCTGTCGCGGCCGCCCCCGAACCCACCCCCCCGGTTGCGCCGGCATTCGATCCCGAATTGCCTGTGCAGTTGCACCCTCCAATCGCAATCGACGCAGTGAGCGCAGCAAGCACCAAAGCGGTGGTCTTCATGGCGGGCCGATTACCATTTTCGGTGCGCGTCGACACGGCGTTGGCAACGGCGGCGGGTCGAGTACCACCGCGTATGCAAAATAAGCTCTGGAGGGCTGACAGCAGGGGGGTACCGCACCAAAAAAAGAACCTGATCAATGCAACGGTGTTTAGGAAGAACCCGTATGCGTCAATAACGGCCGGTGCTTTTTGTCCACGCGATCTCGGCGGCGAGGCCTTCTTCGAGCGATGTTTTGGGCGCAAAGTGGAGGAGGCGGCGCGCTTTGTTGATGTTGGCGTGGGTGCGGAGTTGATCGCCGGGGCGGCGCGGAAGCCTTTCAAGGAAGGCTTTTTTGCCGAGCAGGCGTTCGACGGTGGCGAGCGCCTGGCCGGTGGTGATTTCTACGTCGGTGCCGATGTTGAAGATCTCACCGCGCGCAATATCCCATTGATCCAAGGCTTTTGTGATGCCGGAAACAATGTCTGCAATGTAGCTGAACGAGCGGTAGTGTTGCTCGCTGCCTTCAAAAAGCGGGATGGCTGTGCCGGTGAGCACCGCGCGAATGAGGCGCGCAAACAATTTATCGGGGCGTTCACGGGCGCCGTACACGCTGAAAATGCGGAGCGAACATGCGGCGAGAGCACCTTCACGAAAGCGCGATAACACAAGCTGTTCCGCGGCGAGTTTTGTGACGCCGTACGCCGATGTGGGCGCGGGGAGTGTGAGTTCATCACCCGTGGCGAGTGCGCCGTATACAGACGATGTACTGATGTTGATAAAGCGTGCGGCGGGAGCGTGACTTTCAATCGCGGCGAGCAATCGGCCGGTGGCGACGAGGTTGTTGCGCACGTAGTCGTCAAATGTTGTGCGCGCAGAAAGGCCCGGCTGAGCGGCGAGATGAAACACGGCGTCGATGCCGCGCACCACCAAGGAGAGATCATCGGTGGCAAGGTCGAGCCGCACGACTTCGCCGCCGGCCGCTGTGACAGCGCGGGCGTTTTCTTCTTTCAGCGAGCGGTCGTAAAAATCGGTGAACGCGTCAAGGCCGACCACGCGGTGGCCCGCTCGGGCAAGAGCTTCAGCGAGATGGGAGCCGATGAAGCCGGCGGCGCCCGTGACGAGCAGGTGCATCGACCGAGCTTCGTAGCGCGGGGGGGCGAAGACAATCAACCCCGCTGCCCGATGTTGGGCTGCGGCGAGAAAAAAAGCGGGAAACGAGGCGACGGCGGAGCGATTGGGTTACCCCGGGCAAAAACTGGGCGGATGAGCAGCAATGACGTCATTTGGCGCAGGATCCGGGGAAGTTGGAGACATCGACAAACGTGCGGCTTTTGCGCGCCGTGAATGTTAGGGTCCGGCCCGGCAACCACCGAAAGCAACCCGAATGACTCGGTTCGCCACCCGCACTTGGCAGTTTGCGCTCGATCTCGCCGCGCTCAGCTCGGCGTACGTCGTTGCGTATTTGTTGCGGTTTGATTGGTACATCCCGGCTTGGGCGCGTGACCGGCTCATCGACACATTGCCCTACGCAGTGCTCATTCAATACGCGGCAATGGCGCTGATGGGTACACATCGCTACGCGTGGCGGTACGTGGGGCTGCGCGAGGCAATTCGTATCTTTGGTGCGCTGTGCGCGGGGACGGGTGTGCTGTTGGTGGTGCGCGTGCTGAGTGCGCCGCTCGCAAAAAGTGTTTCGCGAGATGTACACCGCGGCTTAATTCCGTACGGGATCATCTTTCTGTTTTTGTTGCTCGGAGCATGCGGGGTCATTGGCATTCGCGTGCTGCGGCGGCTTATCGCGGAGCGTCAGGGCAAGCGTGTGATTGAGAGCGCGCGTGAGCCTTTGCGCACGGTGCTCGTGGGCGCGGGGCAAGCGGGTGTACTCGTTGTTCGCGAGGCTGAAGCGAGGGCGGATCTCGGCATTATGCCGGTGGGTTTTGTCGACGATGATCCGGTGAAAGTGGGCACGTTGCTTCACGGCGTTCCGGTGCTCGGCACAACCGAAAAGCTTCGGGACATCTGCGCAAGCGTGAATGCAACACAGGTGCTCATCACGATCGCGCGCGCTTCGGGCAAAGACGTTCGGCGCATTGTGGAGCAATGTGAAAAGGCCGATTTGTCGGTGAAGATCATTCCCGCAATGCACGAGATTGTGGGCGGGAAAATCAATCTTTCAAACGTGCGAAGCGTTGCGATTGAAGACTTGCTTCGGCGTGAACCTGTGAAGCTTGATGAAACAGCGATCGCTGAAAAAATTCGCGGCCGCGTGGTAATGATCACGGGCGCGGGCGGGAGCATCGGCTCGGAGTTGTGCCGCCAAGTGGCTCGTTATGAGCCCGAACAGCTGCTGCTTGTGGAGCGCGCGGAAAACGCATTGTTCGAGATCCATCGCGAACTCATCGCAACGTTTCCCACGATCAAGTGCGTGCCGGTGATCGCCGATATCTGCGACGTGGAGCGCATGACAACGGTGTTTGGCAAACACAGGCCGGCGTTGGTGTTTCACGCGGCGGCGCACAAACACGTGCCGATGATGGAGTGGAACCCCGGCGAAGCGGTGAAAAACAACGTTGTCGGAACGTACACAGTCGCCACGCTTTGCGACCGCTTCAAGGTGGAAACGTTCGTTTTGATCTCCACCGACAAAGCGGTGAATCCAACGTCGATTATGGGTGCAACAAAGCGGCTTGCTGAGTTGTGTTCACAAGCGCTCGCGAAAAAGAGCAAAACGCGGTTTTTGGCGGTGCGGTTTGGCAACGTGCTCGGTTCGGCGGGGAGCGTTGTGCCGATCTTTCGCGAGCAGATCGCGCGCGGCGGTCCTGTGACCATCACGCACCCGGAGATGAAGCGTTACTTCATGACAATCCCGGAGGCTTCACAGCTTGTTTTGCAGGCTGCGACCATGGGGAAGGGCGGCGAGATTTTCATTTTGGACATGGGTGAACCGGTCAAAATTGTCGATCTCGCCAAAGACCTGATCACGTTGAGCGGCCTGCATCCGGGAGAAGACATTGAGATTCAATTCACGGGCATTCGCCCCGGTGAAAAGCTGTTTGAAGAGTTGAGCGTTGCTGAAGAGCAGGCCGACAAAACAGCGCATCCAAAGATCTTTATCGGTCGGCTCAAAGCGCTCGATTTTTCAGATCTCGACGATCGGCTCGATGACTTGGCAGAAGTTGCTAACACCGGTGACGCGGCCGAGATCAAGCGTCGTATAGCCGAGTTGGTCCCCGAGTTTGAGCAACGCTCGGCTGAAACTCCCACGCCTCCGCCGCGCCCGTCGCAGGCGGGAGCCCCGCCCCGTCCGCCGGAAATTACGCCGGCATTTGCTTCAGTTCCTCGATAAACGCACACTCTTCAAAGGTGAGGGGTACACACCCAAACGTATGCCCAAGAAACGAATTGCAGTCACCGGAGGCGCCGGATTTTTGGGTTCGCACCTGTGCGAGCGCCTGATCAACGACGGCCACGAGGTGGTGTGTCTGGATAACTTTTTCACCGGCACGCGCCGCAACATTGAGCGCCTGCTCGACAATCACAACTTTGAGTTGGTGCGGCACGATGTGGTGCAACCGATCGTGATCGAGGTCGATCAAATCTATCACCTCGCGTGTCCGGCATCGCCTGTGCACTACCAACGCAATCCGGTGCGTACCATTCGAACGGCGGTGCAGGGCACGCTCAACATGCTCGATATGGCTCGTGAAGTGCGGGCGCGCATTCTGATTGCGTCCACAAGCGAGGTGTACGGCGATCCAAAAGAGCACCCGCAGCGTGAAACGTATTGGGGCCACGTAAACCCCACGGGTCCGCGCGCCTGTTACGACGAAGGCAAGCGCTGCGCAGAGTCGCTCACGGTTTCATACAAGCAGCAATACGGGGTCGAAACGCGCATTGCGCGCATCTTCAACACGTACGGACCGCGCATGCACCCCAACGACGGGCGCGTGGTTTCAAACTTTATTGTGCAGGCGCTTCGCAACGACCCCATCACCGTTTACGGCGACGGGCAGCAAACGCGGAGCTTCTGTTACGTCACCGATTTGGTTGAAGCGTTCATTCGCCTGATGAACACCGAGAGCGATCCGGGGCCCACAAATCTCGGCAATCCGCGCGAACTAACGGTGCTTGAACTTGCGAAGATGACAATCGAACTGACGCGCTCTTCATCAACACTCGTTCGCGAACCACTGCCCGCCGACGACCCGGTGCGGCGTAAGCCCGACATTTCAAAGGCCGAAGAAGTGATCAAGTGGCGTCCCACGGTCTCAATTGAAGAAGGGATCGAAAAAACGATCGCGTATTTTAAGTCGGTTGAGATCTAAGCGAAAACGCCATGGCCGCCCCTCAAAAATCACGCGTCTTCTCCGGGAAAATGGGGTCTTCCGTTCCCGTGCGCGTGGCGATTTTTTTGGTGGTCGCCATGAGCATCTTCGGCATTGTTCACTCGCAAATTGAAGATCTCGAAGTTGCCGAGGTATCGCCCTACTTTTTTCTAGCGATCGTTGTTCAGGTTTTTCCGTTCATCCTCCGATCGCAGTCCGACCCGTTTCAGCCGTCGGCACTCACAGCTTTTTTTCATCTCGTGGCGCTGGTGCCCACGTTCACCATGTTCATTGTGCAACACGGCCTGTCGCTCACGTTGCTGCCCCACGTGACGGGTCGAACGCGCATTGAACTTGTTCAGACGGTTTTGGTTGCGTACACATTGGGCACCTTCGGCTATTTTGTGGGCTATTATTTCGGCCCCGGCCGGCGCTTGCAGGTGATCTTCCCCAGCATCGCGGGCATGGAATGGAAGCGCTCGCGGCTGCTTATCGTCACCGCTGTTTGCATGGCGTTTTTCATCCCCGCGTACGCGTATTTTCAATCACGCGTTGGGGCCGGAATTACCGACATCACGCAGCTCGGCGCGGGCAAAGCTGTGTGGCGCGAAGACTCGTCGATGAGCTGGCTCTTTCGCGCGGTGGGCATCGGGGCCATTCCGCCGCTGCTCTACATCGCGCTGCATTATCAAAAGCCCAATCTGCGAGGGATGATCCTCACAGCGCTTTTCTTTTTCATTATCGGCTTTCTCACAACGCGTTTGGGGCAGCGTGCGTACATCATCTACCTCGCGTTTAACGCGCTGATTGTTGTCCACTACCTGTGGCGACGTGTACCCATTCCGGTGATCGCCGCGGGGGCGCTGATTGCGCTCGTTCTCTCCAACATTCTCGGTTCGTACCGCAAACCTGATGCGCAGGTGCGTGGACCGGCCAACATCATGAACGTCAACGCCGCCGACGCGCTCGTTGAACACGAAGACGATCGCCTTCGTTTCTCGGCGATGGCGGTGCTCTTTCACTACTTCCCCGATCGCCGCGACTACGTTCTCGGCGAAAGCTGGGCCATGCTCGCTGTGTGGTTCGTTCCGCGCTGGTTCTGGCCTGAAAAGGCCAAAACGTTCGTTTGGCGCGACACAAACATCGTGCCTGAACTTACGGGCGTTTCGGTCCCCACAACGTTCCTCGGTTTGCTCTACGTCAACTTCTCGTGGGTAGGCATTGTGCTCGGAATGGGCTTTTGGGGCATGTTCCAGCGTGGCCTCTACGAGTGGTTGCTCCGCAACCAAAAGGACAAAAACGTTGTTCTGATCTACTCGCTCACGGTCATGTACTTTCAGCCCACAACCATTCAAATGGCCGCCGCGGTCGGTTATCTGCTGCCCGCGTATGTGGCCATTCGGTTCATGAGTACACGTCCTCGGGTGAAGATGTTGGCCGGCCGAAACACAGCACCGGCGCTTCCCGAGGCGCCGTCGCCCGCGCCGTTGCCGGCCGCCGGTTCGGCCGCGGAGTAGCCTCTTTCGCCGCTCGCATTGATAGAATTCACCGATCGGTGTTAGAGCGCGCCATGCGCCGCCGCACACCGGGAGCCGCATTCGTCGCCGACGAACAACGAAAACTCCTCGCCGCGCTCGCGGGCCTCGACACGCGTCGCATCGCGGCCGAGCTGGCCGACTTGGTGCGTCCCGAGCGCCGCGAAAAGCTGCGCCGCGCCATCGACGCTCGTCTTCGATCCGTCACGATTGTGATGGACGCGCCGTATGACCCGCACAACGGCGCGGCCGTTCTCCGCTCATGTGATGCGTTTGGCCTTGCGACGATGCACGTGGTGGAGCGCCGCCAATCGTTTCTCGCTTCAAAACCCGTGGCCCGAGGCTCCGAGCGATGGGTTGAAGTTCGCACAAGCACGTCCGCCGAGCAGGCGATCACAACGCTTCGAAACGAAAAGTACACATTGATTTCAACGCATCCAAATGGCGAACTTGTGCCTGAAGATCTCGGCAAAATTGAGCGCGTGGCGCTGATTCTCGGCAACGAACGGGAAGGCATCGGCCACGATCTCGGGCTCGCCTGCGAAAAAAGCGTACGCATCCCCATGCGCGGTTTCGCCGAGAGTCTCAACGTGAGCGTCACCGCCGCGATCTTGCTTCAGCACGCAACGAGCGGGCGCGCGGGCGACCTGCCACAAGAAGAACGCGACCTTCTTTACGCCCGCGCCCTTGTGTTTTCGTTTCCGCACGCCGCCGAGTTTTTGTACGCGCGCGGTGTACTCACCGAACCGTTGCCGGATGCGGCAATTGACCTGCTAAACGGCACCTAATACCGCGTGGCGAACGTCCCTTCGGACCCCTCAATTCACAGAAAGCCATCTCCCCCTCCCAAATTCACTTCGCCTGATCGCCCGATACTGGCGCGGTGGGGTGGTCATGCCGTACGCTTTCCATTCCCCGGAGATTTTTCGGTGCCGCCTCCTCCTCTCCCGCCGAAACGACCGCCCACACCCGCACCCACGCCGGCCGCCGCGCCGCCCGGCGCAGCACCGCCGATCGCCGCGCGTGCGGCGATTCCGCCTCGACCGGCGCCGCCCGCACCACCGCGTCGCCCGCCCGGGGCTCCAGCGCCCCCGCCGCCGCCGCGTCCGTCCGCGCCGCAGAATGGGTACACATCCCAGGCGCAGCCACCGCCGGCTGCCGCCGCGCCTCAGCTCGCTCCCGCCATTGAAGACGATCCGCCGAGTGAGCCCGAAAATATCGCCACGGTGGCGCTCGCTCAGTCACCCCTCGCGGGACAGCACATCGAGCCGCCCAAAGATCCGCCGCCTGTTGCGCGCCCGCTGCCAGCTGCCGGGGCTCCTGTGTACACACCGCAGGCGTACTCACCCCATCCGCAGTCCGCACCGATTCAGCAGCAGCAAGTGTACGCACCGCAACCGGCTCAGGTGTACACATCGCCTCGCCAAACAGGTAACCACCCGGCAATCGATCCTTCCACCGGCGGACCGGCGCGCGCAGCCACTCAGCCCATGCCCGCGGTGAGCGTCAGTCCCGATATTTCGCGCCCGCCCACGTCGGCACCCGCCGGCCAGGCCGGCCCCATTATTGGCGGCGCCGCCTCGGCCCCCACGCCGGCGGCCGGCATGTCCCATTCCGGATCGCACTCGGGATCCCATTCGGGATCCCATTCCGGCTCATCCTCCGGTACCCCGCAGGTCGACGGTACACGTGAGCTTCCGGTTGGAACGATCATTGCGCAACGCTACCGCGTCGAACGAGTTCTCGGCCGCGGCGGCATGGGCGCTGTGTACTCCGTTCAGCACGTCAACACCGGCGAACAACTCGCCCTCAAACTGCTCCATCCCGCGCTCGCAGAAAATGCCCAGGCCGTCGAGCGTTTCCGCACCGAAGCGCGGGCCCCGGTGCGCATCGGGTCCGATCACGTTGTGCGGGTTACCGACGCCGACATCGCGCCCGAGATCGGCGGCGTTCCTTTCCTCGTCATGGAGCAGCTTTCGGGGCGCGATCTCGGCAGCGAACTGAAACGCCGCGGCGCGCTCCCCGCCGGTGAGGTGTGTCTCTACCTCCGCCAAGTTGCGCGCGCGCTCGACAAAGCGCACGGCATGGGCATCGTTCACCGCGATCTCAAGCCCGCAAACCTATTTCTTACGCGGCGCGAAGACGGCTCACCGCTCGTCAAAATCCTCGACTTTGGCATCGCCAAGCTCGCCGACGGCGTCTCCCACGACATGACTCAAGACGGCACCATCTTCGGAACGCCTTGGTACATGTCTCCCGAGCAAGCGAGCGGCAAAGCCAAGCAAGTCGGCCCGCCCGCAGACCTTTGGGCGCTCGGCCTCATCTCGTTTCGCCTGCTCACCGGACAAAACTATTGGACCGCCGAGGGCATGGCCGCGCTCATTGGCCAAATCGTTTACGAGCCCATGGATCCGCCGAGCAAAAAGGCTCCGCACCTCGGGCCGCGCTTCGATGAGTGGTTTGCAAAAGCCTGCCAGCGCGACCCCGATCAACGCTTTCGCAACGCCATGGAAATGGTGCAGGCGCTCGCCCAAACCATGGGTGTTTCGCACGCCCTTCAAGGCACATACGCGCCGGACATGTCGCTCTCCGGCGGCAATCCCGCCAACACATCGCAACCTTCCATTTCGCACGGCGGCATGAGCATGCCGGCCATGCAATTGAGCCAAACGCCCGGATCGTTTTCCGCCGCCGCGGTGCCGGTGCCCATTCCAATTCCGGCAGCCGCGCCGGCGCCAACCGTCAATGCAACCGGCAACAATGCCACCGCCGCTGCGGCCGCAATCGCATCCAAACCGGTCAAACAACCGTCCGCTTTGGGGCCCATTCTCGCAGGCATTGCCATTGCGCTCGTGATCGCGGGCGGCGTTGGTTTCGGCCTCATGTTTATGCGATCGAATGACGCCTCGGCCGACGCGTCCACTGTCAACGCCGCTGCCGGATCTCCCACCGGGTTGCCAACATCGGCTCAAACCGCAACCCCTGCGCCCACGCCAACCCAGGAGCCCGCTCCCGCGGCTACACCCGAGCCAACCGCAACAGCTTCCGCGCCGGCCACTGCCGAACCCGCACCCACTCAGGCGGCCGCCACCGCGGCGGCAACCACAAGCACAACCACAGCGACCAAAGGCGCTGCCACCGGTAAATCCACCGGAGCCACCACTTCTTCGGCACCGCCCGCCACCGCAAAAGCAACGTCCAAGCCCGCCACAACCTCTGCGCCCAAGGTCAAAGGTCCTGTCAAGTTCTGATCATGAAGAGCCCTACCCACCGCGTGGCGAAGCCCTCGCTCCTTCGACGCTGCGGCGCGTTTGCGCTGCTCGCAGCACTGTCCGTCGCACCGGCGTTTGCGCCTTCGCCCGCGTCTGCGCAAACCCAGGACGAAATCAACCAGGCGCGAAACATCGCAAAAGACGGCCTCGCCGCATACAAAGCGGAAGACTACAAAAAGGCTCTCGGTCTTTTTGAGTCCGCTCGCAAACTCTACCCAAGCGCTCAAATTCTCCGCTTCAACGGGTATTCGCTTCTTGCACTTGAAGACTGGGAAAACGCGGCCGACCTCATGGATCAGGCCGTAAACTCCACCATTGGGCCGCTCGATCCCGACGACAAAAAAGACGTTCTCGCGAACCTCGCCAAAGCGATGTTGCACTTGGGTTTCGTCAACCTCACCACCGATGTTGCCGGGGCCGAACTGATTGTCGATCAGCGCGCGGTCCTCAAACTCCCGCTGGAGAAACCGGTTCGCCTGCTCATCGGCAAACACAAGGTCACCGTCAAAGCGCCGGAGCACACCGACGCAACGCAGGAAGTCACCATTGAAGCCGGCAAAACGGTTGACCTGAAACTCAGCCCCGTTCCAATTCCCAAAAAGGTCGATCTTCCCCCTCCGCCGCCGCCTCCCCCACCGCCGCCACCGCCGCCGCCCAAGCCGTGGATCCCCATGCAATTCACCATCGGCGCTGTAGCAGCCGGCGTCGGCGTTGCCGTCGGCGCAGGGGCCGTGGCCACTGGATTGGGCTCGTTGCACCTCACCGATCAGGTCAAACAAGACGTCGACAAGCACTACGACAATTACGGCCAAAACTGCGACAATCCCAACCTCTTTCGCCAGTGTTACTACGACCGCGAGGTCATCAATTACGACTCCGATCGCGCCAACACTCTCGCGAATATCAGCCTCGGAACGGCCATCGCGGGAGGTGTACTCATCGCAGGCGGCGTTACCCTCGTTCTGTTTTCGCCCGAAGGACCGCTTGGCCCCAAACCCAAAGCTGCTCCAACAACCGGCACATCCCCTCGATCCAAGCCGGCATCTTCGTTCGGCGCCGCGTGCGTTCCGCTTCCTACCGGCGGCGTCAGCTGCGTCGGTACGTTCTGATCATTTCTCATGGTTCGGCCCCAATCCAAGCTCCTAAAAAGCGCTCTCGCGCTCGGCCTGCTAGGTGCGTTGTCGTTCACAACGGCGGCCGCATGCATTGAAGTTCCGGCCCCTAAAACACCCGCGCCTCTCGCGCCAAAAAACGTCAAAACGCCCGACGGCCAAACGCTTGACTTGGCGTGTACACCGAGCGGCGTAGAAACTTGTTTCGACGCCAAAGACAACAACTGCAACGGCGTCATTGATGAAGGCTGCGGTGTACACACCGGCGTTCTCCAATTCATGATCGCGTGGGACGCCGCCGACGCCGACGTCGACCTTCAAGTTTTCGACACACATAACGAGCAGGCTCATCTCGGCGACACCACCGCCGACGGACTCCTCAAAGATCGTGAATGTCCCAACGACGGCGCTTGTTACGGCCAAAACATCGAAAATGTGTTTTTGGCCGAAAGTGAGCCCAAACGCGGCAAATACCGCGTTGTCATCCACCTGGCTGAACTCAACGGTGTAGTGCCGCCCGTCAAAGTTCAGCTCAGTGTACGCATCGGTCAAAAAACCTACGCCACAAGCGTTTCGCTCTCCCCCGGCGCGGGTACACAAGACAAAGAAATTGAGTTTACGCTCTGACCGGTTTGCGCCGTGCCTCTCAAAATAGCCTTCTTCGGATTGCCGCTCGCTGCCCTTCTTCTCGAACACGACGGCCACGACATCGCCCTGGCCGCATTTTGCCGAACCGACTCCGTTGGTCTGCGCCGCGCAAAAAGACACTTCGGATCCAGAGCTGCTATCAAACCCGACGCAACCCGTCCGGCGTTCATCCAACGCGTTCGAGATCTAAAGCCCGACATCGTTGTCAGTTGGTTTTGGACCAAACGCCTCCCAATGGACGTTGTGTACGCAGCGCGCTTCGGCGGCATCGGCGCCCATCCTTCCCTTTTGCCTCGCCATCGCGGCCCCGATCCAACGTTTTGGGCAATCCGCTCGGGCGACACAGAAACAGGCGTGTCCGTTCATCGCCTTGAAGCCGACTACGACACGGGTGACGTGCTCGCCGTCGAGCGCATCGCCATCGATCCCACGTGGAACGCATGGCAACTCGCTCGCGCTCTCGATCGGCCGAGCCTCCGCATTCTTCGCTCCACCGTGGCCGCGTTCGCGCGCGGTAAACCCCCGCCGGCCGTCCCGCAAGATCCAAACCTGGTCACGTTGGCACCGGCGCCCACCGACGACGATTGCGTTCTCCATTGGACCAAACCCACGCATGAACTTCTCCGGCAGGTGCGCGCCCTCGCACCCGCGCCCGGTGCGTACACCGAAATCGCCGGCATCACCGTCACCGTGCTGGCCGCCCGCACCGTTTCCCCATTTCCGGCCGTGATGGTCCCTGGAGAGGCTGCTGTCTTCCACTCTCGCTGCATTGTTCGAACCGCGGACGGCGCCGTTGAACTCCTCGAGGTCGAACTCGACGGCGAGCCGGCCAGTGCCGCGCAACTTGCCGAGCTAATCCACTCCGCTGCGCGCTCTCCCGATTAACCACCGACTGGTGTACCCTCGCTCGCGCGCTCGGCGCAGCTCGCATGTCCCACCGTTTTTGGAGAATCCATGACCGACGTTGTACAGCTCGCAAAAGTCGCACGAGAGCAGCTCGCCACGGCGCTCAACGCATTGCAGGGCAGTGGTGACGTTCCCGAAGAACTGATGGACGTAGCCGACCCCATCGCCGAGGCGATGAGCGTTTTTCATCGCATCGAACGCTCGCAGGGAACGCAGCTCGACGGCCGGGCCGAAGCGCTCAACAAAGTGCGCGACGCACTCGATCGCCTCCAGCAAATCGACGCAAACCATCCCGCCGTCGATGCCGTGATGGAAGCCGTCGCCGCCTCGCTCACCAAAGCGCGTGCGCTCGCCAAGTACCAGCCACCCGCACCCGCGCCTCAACCTGCGCCCCTGGCCCCCGCCCCGGTGGCTCCGGCCCCCGCACCCGCCCCGGCAGCTCAACCCGCGCCGCCCGCCGCTCCGGTCGGGATGCATGGCACCCTCCCCATCATCAGTGCCAGCCCGGTTGTACCCGTCGTCGCGGCTCCGCAGCCCGCTGCACCACAGCCTGTATCCCAAACACCGCGGCTCATCCCGGTACCCGACCCCATCGCGGTTCCCACTCCGGCGCCGGCCCCGGCACCGTATACAAGCCCTCAACCTGCTCCTGCTCCTGCGCCCGCTCCCGCTGCCCCGGCTGCCCACCAACCGTCGCCTTTTTCAGCTCCCCAAGCTTCGGCCGCCCCCGCCCCGCAGCCGTATTCAGCCCCGCAGGCTCCCGCAACCTCCCTCCCATCCCCTTTTGCCGCGCCCCAACCGTCGGCGCCGCAAACCTCTTTACCTTCCCCATTTTCAACACCGCAGGCATCCGCCCCGGCGCCTGAGGCGTACCCCTCTGGGCCTGCGTACACACCGGCCGCCTCTGCCATGACTCCGCCGGTGGCATTCACCCCGGCACCTACCCATGAACCGGCCAAACCGGTTGCGCCCGCCGCCGCGCCCAAGGGTCAGGTCATTGCGGTAGAACTTGGAACCCGCTCCTCTTCCAATTTCTATAAAGGCCTCGCCGGCAACGACGTTGTTGAACACGGCGGCGTCTTCGTTGCCACCTACAAAATCCCCAAAATCGGAAGCAGCGTACAGCTTCATGTATTGCTCCCCGGCAATTATGAATTTCATGCGACCGCCGTTGTCCAGTGGGTGCGTGAACCTCGCGGCGACGGCGACCCCGGATTCGGCGCTCGTTTTACAGATATCTCCCCAGAAGGCCGCCAGCTTGTCTACCGGTATGCTCGCAACCGCGAGCCGCTTTTCTACGACGACTTGTGATCAAGAAAACCCTCCTACCCGTCCTCGTCGGACTCGCCGCACTCAGCGCCGGCGTGTGTTTCTCAACGCCCGCGCAGGCCATTAACGACCCTGAACTCGCCTGGTATACCCTCCAAACAGACCACTTCAATATCCACTACCCAACCGGCCTAGAACCCATTGCCCGCCGCGTTGCCCAAGTGGCTGAAGCAGCGCATTACAGCCTCCGCGGCCCGCTTGGACACGAGCCCGACGACCGGACAGAAGTCCTCATCACCGACAACTCAGAATCGGCAAACGGCTCTGCCAACATTGTCCCCTACAATACCATTCGCCTGTTCGTCACATCCCCCGACGATTTTTCACCGCTCAACGACTACGACGATTGGTACCTTTCCCTCGTTACCCACGAACATACCCACATCCTCCACATCGACACCATGGGTGGAGTGGCCACCGTTATCAACGCCGTCCTCGGCAAAACCTACTCTCCAAATCAAGCGCAACCTCGCTTCATCACCGAGGGCCTCGCCACGCTTTTTGAAAGCGATCACACGAGCGGCGGTCGCCTCCGCAACACCATCTTTGACATGTACATGCGGGCCGACGTCCTTGAAGACAACATTGCCGGCCTCGACGACGTTTGCAGTGCCCCTCAACGCTGGCCTCAGGGCACCATCTGGTATTTATACGGTTCTCGCTTTCTGAGCTGGATATCCGAAATCTACGGCCGCGACACCCTCCGCGCAGTCTCCCGTGACTACGGATCTTCTACAATACCGCTCGCCATTAACCGATCCATCTGGCGCCAAACCGGAAAAACTTACCCAGAACTCTACGAAGGCTTCAAAGATCGCCTCAAACGCCAGTACAAAGACCAAATGCGCAAGGTTCTTAGCCGCGGCCTGCGCGAAGGAAAACGTATTACCCACCACGGTTCGTTTGCGATCTACCCACGCTTCGTACCGCGCGCCGCACGCAAAAGCGACGCTCCAGAACTGGCATACTTCCGCGACGACCTTGATCAACGAACAGGAATCTACCGCATCCCCCTCAACCTACCCACCGGTGAAACGGAGCGAACCGCCGAGCTTGTCGCCCGCACTCGCGGCTCCACAGCCCCTTCATTCTCCGACTCCGGCGAACTCTACTTTACCTCCACAACCCCCTTCAAAAATTTCTACTTCCGCGACGACATCTTCCACCTACCCGCTGGAAAAACGGCCCCCCGCGGTGACGAACCTTACCGCAAACGCCTCACCCAAGGCCAACGCACCCCCTTCGTTGAAGTGCGGCCCGACGGAAAACAAGTTGTCTTCACAGTCAACGCCCGCGGCACCCAATTTTTGGAAATTGCCGATATCGCGGCCGACGGCAGCCTCACGGGTAAACGCGACCTCGTTCCAAGCCTCCGCTTTGAACAAGTGTACACACCTCGCTACTCACCCGACGGACAATGGGTAGCCTACAGCCATTGGCGCGCCGGCGGATATCGCGACGTCCGCATTGTCAACGTTGCTACCGGACAAATTCAGGCCGTCACGAACGATCGAGCGCTTGACATGCAACCCGTCTTTTCGCCCGATCAAAAAACCCTCTACTTCTCTTCCGACCGAAGTGGCATTCCAAACATCTACGCGTACGACATTGCCACCGCGGCTCTCAAACAAGTCACCAACGTAAAAACCGGCGCTCTTTCGCCCGCGATCAGCGACGACGGCAAAACACTCGTCTACCAAGGGTACACATCGGCTGGATATGACCTCTTTACCATGCCGCTCGATCCTTCCCAATTTCTCGACGCTCCGGCCCCACCCAATGACCGGCCCGACCCCGTCGCTCCCGTCCTACCCACCAAGTTTACCATCAAGCCGTATAACCCCCTCCCCACTATCCGACCCCGCAACTACTTTGTCGACGTAGCCCCGGGCAAGTTCTCCGATACCGCCTTTTCACTCACCACGGATGGTGAAGACATCGCCGGCCTCCATCGAGTCGGCGCCCGAATCACCGCTGACCCCAAAGCTCCGTCGCCTGAATTTGCCCTTTCGTACAGCTATAACCGCCTCCCGTTTGATGTGGGGGTGCGCCTTTTCCACTCGGTGTCCCCCCGCGGCGGTTACAAAATCAGCGATACAGAAACCACCTACATCGAGCGCGCCACCGGTATTACCACCGGCATCTCCCTTCCCATCAACGACGAGTTTACAAGTCACTCCTTCGGACTCTCCTACAGCCTCGCCACATACTCAGGTGAGTTTCCCGTCGGCGATAAACTTGACCCTTGGGCCACAGTCACCCAG
The DNA here is from genome assembly GCA_016712345.1 of Polyangiaceae bacterium. Taxonomy (GTDB): domain Bacteria; phylum Myxococcota_A; class Polyangia; order Polyangiales; family Polyangiaceae; genus JADJRH01. The sequence goes on along the minus strand of JADJRH010000001.1, from coordinate 1,774,965 downwards.
CGACCTCCCGAGGGAACCATCGGTATTGTCCACCTCGGCTACTCCTTTTCCAACATCGAAGGTGGGCTCAAAACACCCGGCTCCGCGCGGGGATTTGCGTTCAACCTCGGGATCGACTTTGGAGGCAACCCCACCGCCTCGGCATTTGACACCTACCGATTTGAAGGTGTCCTCACCGGGTATGTTCCCATCAACTGGCCCTGGTCCTGGGCCAAAAATCATGCTCTCGCGTTGCGCGCCGCCGGTGGAGTCGCCGGAGGAACCTACCCACGAGGCAACAGCTTTTTCGTCGGTGGATACAACCTCGCCCGAAACACATTCCCCGATACAATTCTGTCAGGTGTGTTTAACGGCGCCTTCGTACTGCGTGGTTATGGAGCCAACGCCTTCGGCGGCAGAGAGTACCTCCTTGGAAATGCAGAATACCGCTTTCCCATCTATGTCCCTGAAGTTGGAATTTCTACCTTACCCTTTTATATTCGCCGCATCGACGGCAACCTCTTCACCGACATGGGCGGAGCTTTCAACGACTTCAACGTTGAAAAAATGGCCTTCTTCCGCAACGACCGCTTTCTCGACACCCCTCTTCTACACGCCTCTCTGGGTGCCGAACTCTGGTTTGGGGTAACCCTTTTCTACGGCCTCAATGCCCAACTCCGGCTTGGCTGGGCGCGGGGTCTAACCCCCAAATCGCTCATCGACGGCCAATGGTACTTCGTGGCCTCCAGCGCTTATTAACCCAAAGCCTCCCCAACGCTCCAGTACCCGTACCATATCTACCCAAGCGCGCATGCGTACACCGCGCTCCGTTTGTAGCCTCGATCACGGCGGGTTTACGCCTGAAACCTCGGCCCACATTCTGCATCTGACTTCCTGAACCCCGGACAGGAAAACCCGTCATGATGCTCGCAGTACAAGTTGCCAACAGTCAGGCAAAAGGCACCAACTTTAGTGGAACCCTCCAAAGTCTAAAAGAAATTCGAGGTCAAAATGCAGTTGATGCCGCGGTCGACAACCTCCGCGGCCCACTGCGAGAGCAAGTTCGATTGAGGCAACTTGTGCCAGTGGGGTGGTACTCCGCCGCCGATTTTGGCGAGCTGCTCCGCGCGATCGACGCCACAACCGGCGGTGGCGTGCAACTCATCCGCGACCTGGCGCGCGCCACCACCGAACGTGACTTCACCGGTCTCCACCGAATGGTTGTCAAACTTCTCTCCCCATCCACCGTCGCTCAACATACCCACCGTTTATTACAACTCTACTTTCGCGGCGGCACCATTGATGTCGAGTCCAAGCCTCACGTCGTCCTCATTCGATTTCGTGGCTGGCATGGGTTTACTCCACTCGTTTGGGAAGATCTGTCTGCCAGCGCCGAAGCCGTCCTTCACGTGGTAGGTGCCAAAAATCCGCGCGGAAAAGTGGCATCGGTCTCTGTAACAAACGCCGATGCGACGCTGGAGTTGAGGTACGACTAAAGGGCAAGGACAGGGCGCCAGTCAGTCATGTATACGCAGTCTCGGGACCGACCTTACCGTTTCGGCCGACGCGCACGGCGATGCCCGTCGTCCTGGGCGTAAATGGTAAACACGTGACGCAGCGAGGCGCGCACAGCGAGGGCCATCGCGTTCGTGGATAGTCCAACTGGAAAAGCGTGTGGGGCATACCCCGCCTGAACTCCCGTGTTGAGGCACCTATCAATGGCGGAGTCCCAAAGAGTACGCGCGGACGGGGGCAACGCTTTCACGAGCGCGGTGTACTGACGAACCGCATCTTCTACAGTACCGTCTGTTTGTGTCAGTTCAACCCAAAGAGTATACCTACCCTCATCGAGGGAGTTGCGAATCACCGCCACTTGGTGCTGAAACGATTCCAGAAGCGGCTGCAAGTCAACCTCGGCGACCACTTCGAGTTCTGTCCCGAGCAAACATGCGGCGCCGCTCTTTATAATCGGCGCGCCGCCCGGTTGAACTCCGTTTCTTGACGTGCGGGTCATTGTGGTTGTTACGATTATAACATGTGGGGGCTGCGCGTCGTTGAACCTTCCGGCCGCGCCCTGTCACCCATCCCTCCTTGTTTCGATTTTTTGCGAAGGGAGTAAAAACGACGCCCCGCGACGTTGTCGTGCGGGGCGTTGGATTGGGGGATGTGTACGCTCGACCTTACGGGGAGAACACTTCTTCGAGCGTTGTGGCAAACAAGAGCCGATCGAGCCAGGTGGTTACTTCGGTGGGAGTGGCGTTTTCCACTCGGCCTTTCACGTCTTCTGCTTCATTTCCAAACTTGCGCCGAAGCAGCTGATGCAGGGTAGCTCGCTGGCCTTGCTCCAGCCCCTTCTTGACGCCCTTTTCTATCCATCGATCTTGAATGGTCGCCATTTCTTGATTCTCCTCCACTTCGAGTGACTTTGCAATGGTTGGTAACACGGTTTCGGTTGGATCGTCATGCACGGCGGTGATGTACAGAAAGACCCGTTGCAGCCAGTCTGCACCCCCGTTTGAGTTGTGAAGTGCTCGGAGCAACATTCGCCAGTGCACCACGGTCTTTAGCAGTTCGGGAGTGTTGAATGCGTTTTTCAAGCACCACAGCGCAACCGCTGCGAGGGTAGAGAGTGTGCGGGCGCGCAAGCCATCGTCTGTTTCGCGGTACAAATCATCGATCAGCACCTGAAAACACGGCACGTATTTGAGCACGCTGGGTTTCAGCTCTTCGGGGATGTTGATCAGCTCTTCAAACGATAGTGGGCAGCTCCATGCTCGGCTGCCGTGCGCCAAAACCATGGGTATGACAATGGGTAGGTGAGTAGCGTCGGGATGATCTGTGAGCCACTCATCCAAGAATCGGACGACATATTTGAGTTCACGGAAAATCAAAAACCTGTCTGGGGACGATTGGTGTTCCCAGAGCAGGTAGATAAAACACTCCTTCTCCTGCAGTTTTACTGAGTACAAAAGGTCAGAGTAGTTTGCCTGAAGCGCATCATCCACGAATGTGCCGGGGACGAGTTTCAGGGTAGACCAGTCAAGTTGAGAAGCGATCTCCTTGGGCAGGATAAACTTCAATTCATCGCGCGCATGCTCCGGGTGACTAAACACCGCGCGCACCAATCCATCCCGAGGCTGATGGACATACCTCCACAGGGCGGCTGGTGTTTTTCTACTGCGCGCTCGGCTGACGCGTCCTCGCTGCGCTTCCGGTGCTCAAATACGCAGCGTATGTTCCGCTCCGGTTCTCGCTCGGACGCGTGATCCGAGCTGCTCGTCACGAAAAACACCAGCCACCCAGAAAGCGGGCTTTCAACAAGCCGGCCGATTGCAAGCAACCTGACAACATTCGGCGTACCGAGCGCTGCCAGGCGGTTGATTTGCCTTGCTTCGTGAGCTGAGTTGTTGGTGACGGCCGGTTCGCTACCGGAGGTAAACGTTAACGGATGGGTAAGCCGCCCTTGGTGATCTGACATTGACACAAGGGTCTTTGGGTTGCAAGAGATTTTTGTGGGTAGATGATAGAGTGGGTGGGCTCGTCGAGAACGCGTGTCAGGTCACGCCGCGGCAGTGTGTATTGTGCATCCATTCGACCGCAATGCCTTGGGGGGCGCTGCGTGTCGTTGGGCCTTCCCGCCGCGCTGCGAACTGTCACCCCCTCCTTGCCTGTCATTTGGTATGGGTAGGTAGACAAGCAGCGGCCGCGCAACCCTTCGTCTGTTTCGCGGTACAAATCATCGATCAGCACCTGAAAACACGGCACGTACTTGAGCACGCTGGGTTTCAGCTCTTCGGGGACGTTGATCAGCTCTTCAAATCGACATCTCCACTCTACTTCTGCTTTGGCCGTGGCAGAGGATCCGGCGGGGGAGGCGGCTTTTTCCACGTCGGCGGCGGCACCGGATCAGTGGGATTGGCTGAAGGCCAACTTTTCGTGGTCGTGACCGGCGGGGGAGGCGGATCAACCGGTTGAATCATCCCAGTGGGTAGACTGGTCGCCCCTGGGCTCGCATCGCCCCCCGCGTCTTCTACTCCCGCATCGAACCCTTGTATTAATACAGGGTCCGGCAACGGGTCGGGCGGCGGCGGTGGTGGTGGAACCTTCTCCCCACATCCTTCCAACGCACCCGCCAAGGGTACCAACATCGCGGCGGCGGCGGTGGCTGAAACCGCCAGTGATCGCTGCACGCGACTTCCCACGGACCTCACCCGCTTCGGCTCAAACGCCGCTCTATAAAGCGCATCGGTCACACCCGCCACTTCGGCCTCCAACGCCGGGTTTGCCGCGTTTACCTCCCTTGTCATTCGACCTGAAAAGTCTTCCACTGCCGCAATTTCACGCGCAGCAGGCGACTCCGCAAAATCCAAAATCCTCCCCATCTTATCCATGCAGTCCAAATTCACCCGGCGCGTCACGTCATCCACCATACGCCGCAACTCATGTGTGGCGGCCTTGGGGTAAAAGTGCCGGAGCAAATGAAAATTATACCCCACACCCAGGGTAGAATTCATCAGCCCGTCGCACCTAAAGTTCCTGTCTAAAAACGCGGACGCAAAAATCCGAAACGCACGCTCCGCTTCAGGTTGCCGAATAACATAATCCCAACCAAACACATCCCCAATCAACCTACCCTCGCGCGCCAACTTGGTCATCAGCGGTGTGCCAACGTAAATCTCAGTACGGCAAAAATTCATGGGAACTTCAGCGTGTTTTCGCACAAAGTCAAAACTCTGCCGCAAACCCTTGATGGTTGACTCGGGGTCAAACACAAGCATGTTGTAACATGTGTACACGTCGCGCTCGCGCAGGTAGGTGAGCGCTCGCCGGTTTTCTTCCAAGTCCACCCCACGACCCAACACCTTCAACCCATCGGTAGAACCCGACTCAATCCCCAGGTATACTCGCAGAAGCCCAATCTCTTCCAATACCTGAAATACCCGCCCGTCCACATCGTCCGGCCGCGCCTTTACCACCAGCGCAATCCCCTTCACGCCGCGCTTCTTCAACTCATCCCGTAACGAAGTTACCCGTGCCAAGTCGTGCACCGCATCGCGGGTAAAAAAGTCGTCGTCATGAAACACGAACATTCGAATTCCCCGCCAATGGTATAACTCGCTCATCTCTTCGGCGATGTTGGCAGCGCTTCGCATTCTGTACTTGGGCCCGCCCGCAGATTTTAAATAGGCGTGAATGCAACAAAACGTGCAATGCCCGTAACACCCCCGACTCCCCACCATAAACGCTGTGGGTACACCCAAATGCAACTGCGGTGAACCTACCCGTTTTGGAAAAGGCAGCCCATCCAAGTTCTCAATCAACGGCCGCGCGGCGTTGTGTCCAATCATTCCACCCCGTCGACGGTATACCAACCCCAAAATGGTAGAAAAGCGGTGTTCTCCACCCCCTGCTTCCACTGCTTCACACAACTCCGGCAGCGTTTGTTCGCCTTCGTGTCGCACAATCGAGTCAATGGCCGGAAATGCTGCCAACACCTCATCATGCGCAAACGTTGGAAAATGGCCACCCGCGGTAATATGACCGGCAAAACCGCTCTCCCGCAAGGCTCCTGCCAACGCACCAAACTCTTCCGCCCTGAATTGGAATGTCATCGACATCCCTATCAAGTCGGGTTTATAGGTCCGCACTTTTTCTACCACATCGCGCGTGTCGGTGGCGCTCGCAAACCCTGACAGATCCACCTTGTGGCCTTTGGGTTCAAGCGCAGCTGCCAAATACCGAAGCGCCAGGTTTTCTTCCAGCTCCGCACCCACCAGCAAAACGCGCATGGCCACATCCCTTCGCGACGGCAACGCGTGCGGCAATTCCCGCAAGTGGTGCGCCGCCCACCGGCGTGCGGGGTACAACATCCCAGAGATCCGCAGGTTCGGTGCGGTACGCTTCACGCGTCGTGCCAATGCCACTATAAGAAGTTGCTATCGCCCTGGTTTGGGACCATACCGCACCGGCAACGTACCTACCCACTGGGCGTTCCCGTTCAACAGAGGGTAACTTCATCCACGTCGCAACGACCTGAAATGCCCACTTACCTGACACGTCGTATTCAACACGGAGTTCCCCAGCGGCGCATGCGCCTCATTCGAACGGCGAGTAACTCGTTGCGGTTGAGTTGTCGATGCAGCAGAAAAGAGCCCGTTCTGGGAGGTCCGGCGACTTGAGATGTCCATCACGTCGCCATCCACCGGTCTCGCCGGTCTCTCGTTTTCGTCGTGGCTGCGCTCGCCACAGAACTCCATCTGGAGAACCCGACGCGCCACGCTGTTCGCTTTTCCGCTTGGCGACGGGCAAGGGTGTCCCAAACGTCTCGACAAGACTGGATCCGTGCCTTGCAGAACGTTCCGCTAAAGGGAAGTTACCTAGGAGGCACGGAGATCACGGAGTTCCGCGGAGTTTTTTGTATTTTGGGCTGCAATGGGCTCGCATCAGCCAGACAAAAAAACTTGTCAGGTTCGGAGTCTCGTTATGGATGTCCATTGCAGCGAAAGAAACAAAAAAACTCCGTGTTCCTCCGTGTCCTCTGTGAGTCCGTGTTGACTACGACGTTGCAGTCACCCAAACGCTCCAGGTCTTGGCACAACATTCCAGCGATCGCTCTGGGGACTCAAAACGACGAAATCGTTCCCCCAAGAGACACAGTCATAAACTGAAGCCAGTTTTTCGTCCGCCCGTCTGAAAAGTCTTCAGGATCGCTTTGCCCCGTTGCGCCGCCCGCCAAATACCGAATATTCAAAAACGCCTCGCTCTTCAATGGCAGTTTCAACCCCACCCGCAAACTGGCATCCACCAGCGCTCCCGTCACCTCGTTGTCACTGCCATTCACTCCGCGGATTGGCGCATAAATACCGTCGATCTCGTGCCCGATAAACAACCCATTCTTGAATGTGTACCGCCCTCTCGACTTGAGCAGCGGTACAAAACCAATATCCCTGTACGACTTCAACACCTCCCCATCGGCGGTTGCAAACTCAATTGTCGCGTTGCGAATTTGCGCCGACAAACCGATAGAAAGCTCCCTCCCATCATCCTGAAAAAAGTCATACATGTAACTGAATCTGTAAAACGGGAAACCATACTTAAACGTCATCGGCGTTCCGGGCGCAAATCGCGCCTCGTCGACAATCAACTCCTCCGCCAGCTGGGCCCGCGTGTTCAACTCAAGAGGCTGGTATAAAAAAATCAAATTGTGCTGCTTTGCCAGCTCCACATCCACACTCAACCGGGCAACAAAGGTCAGATTGTCCTGCCCACCGTAACGCTGATAGTCAAAGTACGTCCCCTGCCGACCGAATTGAATTCGATTGGACAATACCGCCAAAAACCCCAACTCAATATTGGGTCGAAAGCGATACCACGGGTCGACCGCTGTTGACTCGGCAGGCGCTTTGGAAGGTGCTGCCGTGGACGGAGCCGGAGCGGCTGCCGGACTTGCCGACGATGAGGCTGCGGCTGGGGCCGCGGTGGAAGCGGCCGGCGCCTTGGCTTCGTCTTGAGCGAAAGCGGGAACGGCCGCGGAAATGAGTGAAAATGCGAGCGATCCGAGCAAGAACTTCGGTTTCATGAAGCCCATCTTAGGGAGCATTTGAGATTAGACAAGAGTTAGACAAATAATGGTCACACAAAGACCTGAAAAGAGGCTCTCCCGCCCGTGTGATCAACCTACCCATGCACCACCCCGCGCATCACCCGCCTGACATGGCTGTCGCGATCTTCTTGTGAACGCCGGATCTGGCGTCGACAATTTCTCGCTGACCACAGCGCTCTTTAACTGGCATGCCACGCGCATTGGTGCACGCCATGATCTTCCCTCGCTTTCGGCGCCGCTCTATAGCTGCGCTCGCAATCGCCCTCAGTGCGGCAGTCCAATTGTTCCCAACCTCCGCCCAAGCCGACGTGATGTGCGGCGGGTTTGACGACTGCGGTCAACCCATTCCCGCCTTTGTGGTATTAATTCAACCCGCAGATGCCGCCGCCCTCGGAATCGTCTCCATCATAGGAAGCGGCTATACAGTTGCCAAAAGCAAACCAGCCGGTACTGGATGGCTCGCTGTGGGTTACCTCGGCGCCGCGTACAACCTTACCGTCGGCGCAGTCTGGACAACCACCGCCATTGACATGCTCAACAGCGGTTCAAACGCAGGTTGGGGTACCCTTCAGGTTATTCTCGGTGGATCCAACCTTGCCATCGGAGCCACCGCGCTCGGCCTCACGCTCAAAGCCCATTCTCAAGGCACTTCCACCGAATCTGATATGGCTCGCCTGCCCCCGATTCTACCCAGTTTCGCCCCGATCCCCGGCGGTGGAATGGTCACCGTCAACGGCCAATTTTAGGTCCGAGCACCGCGGCCGCCGGTTTCCACTTTTCAGAAGTTTGGCCCCGGTGGACCTTTTCGTGCGGAACCAGCCGCGCGCCGCGTGGATGGGTCAAAAAAAACAATGATCAGTTTTGCCCGCGTGTGGTAATTGTAAGCCGTGTTGAGTGGAGATTCGGCGGGTAGGTCGAGAGTCTTTGGAAAGAGAACAGCCAATGAGACCATATCTTTCGTTTGCGTTTGCCGGTGCGCTGTTGATTTCGGGCGAGGCCCACGCCGACATTATCGCCGACGGGTATAAACCGGTAAAGCTGACCATTTCGGTTGAAGCCGATGTGCCTGCGGGTCAAGCTTTAATTCTGGCGCACACATTTCGTGGGCTGGACATGGTAGAGTCGCGTCGCGTAGCCGAGGTAGAATGGCATCCTATGGGTGGGCCCATGCGCATCATGGCGTTGCCCACCTCCGCTGTAAACCCAAAGGTAGAAGAACTTCGAAAAGACCGAGATTCTAAGGCTCTCCAACCAATGATTGCGAGTGCCAAGCCCTGTCATGAACCGTTTGACGGGATCAGGGTTATTCCAGATAAGTCCGCCGCCGATGAAGTGCGGTGGCATTACAAGGTAACGTTTTCGGGAGAGAATTGTACTGCCGTTCTAACGGGTATGTCCTTTTATAACAAAAAGGGCGATCGGGTAGATGGCACGGGCGTTCCGGGGGTTCCGTCGAACATGGTTGCGGCAACGGCTCCAACGGGTTCGCCGCCGCCGGCCACAACCGCGGCACCGAGCGTTCTACCCACGTCTACCGCGGTGGCTACAGCGGCGTCCACGGCCGATCCAAAAGGCAGTCCCAATCCACCACCCGAGGTGCAAAAAGGCGCCTGCGGGTGTGAGTTGGGAGCAGGAATGTCCAATGGTGCACTTGCGGGTGGCCTCATCGCGCTTGCCGGTTTAACCGGCTTGGTCAACCTGCGCAGAAAAAAGCGCCGCGGCTGACGATCACGTTTTTGAGTAGTGCGAATGTCGGCACGCGCGGCGTCATCGTTTATGGCTGTCTTGCGCAGTCGCTTGCTGAAACTGTTGCCCCAACTTTTTGCAAAAAACTTTTCCCAAGGGCCAAAAGGCCGGTACGGCCGCTCTCATGCGCGCAGCCGTTGTTCTTGCCATCGTCCTCAGTCTTGTCGGTTGCATCCCGCCCGTGACGCCGATGGAACGGCTTCAACAATCGGCGCACGACGTGGCCAATGCATTGCGCTTTGGGCGCACCGACATTGCCGCGGACTATGTTGCATCGAGCGCGCGCGACGAGTTTCTCACGCGGCACATGTTGTGGAACGACAAGACGCGCGTTGTGGATATGGAGCTTCTTGGAATCTTCGTTCGGACGCAGGACGAGGCTGAGGCGATCTTGAGCGTGTCGTGGTTGCACGAAGACGGCGCGATGTTGCACACAACGCAGATCTCTCAGCGCTGGCGTCACGAAGGCGGCAGCTACCACATGGTGAACGAGCTTTATCGTTCGGGAGACAAAGCTCTTTTTGACATGTTGCCCAAAAAAGAAGAGCCGAAAACGCCTTCAAAAGCGGCAACGGGCGACGCCGCCAACAAGGGTTAGGTCCGATAAAGTCGCGTCGCGGACGGTGACGATTGTGTACACATCGATTGATGTGTACACAATTTATTTCAGCCTGCGGATTCTGCGGCCGGTGCTGCTTTGGCGGTGCGCGTTTTCTTTGCGACCGGTGCGGCGGGGGCGCCCGCTTTTTTCTCCGCGCGATGTTTCTTAATGCGCGCCTTCATTTTCGCCTGCGCCTTGCGACGGTTCATTTTCAACGAGTGACGACGATCAAGCTTGCCCATAGTGCCGGCAGTCTCCTCAGCTTTTGAAAGGGCCGAGAGCATTGCCAAAGATTTTCGTTTCGCGCAAGCATCAAGCTTGATCGGCCGCGAGAGAGGCCGAGTTTATCGCGTGCGGTTGCCTTTGCGACGCACGTCGCCTATTGCTCCGGCCAGCGCATGACGCCCTCTGCCCCGCGTTCGCACTCGAAGGACGCCCCCAAATCTCATCGCGGTCACCTGAAGAGCGTCGCGGAAGAGCTTGGATCGCGGCGTTTTCTATTCGTGACAGGGAAAGGTGGCGTTGGCAAAACCACCATTTGCGGGGCGCTCGCTCTGGCCCTCGCAGCCCGAGGGAAACGTGTACTCGTTGCCATGTGCAACGCAAAAGAGCGCCTTTCGGCCATTCTCGGAACTCGGCCCATCGGCCACGACATCGTAGAAGCCGCGCCGCGTGTACACGCGGTGAACATTCTTCCCGAGCGCGCGCTCGAGGAGTACGGCGCGATGGTGATCAAAAGCAACACGGTGGCGAAGCTCGTCTTCGACAACAAATACGTGAGCGCTTTTTTTCGCGCGGTGCCCGGCTTGTATGAGTGGTCGATGCTTGGAAAAGCCTGGTTTCACACCACTGAAAAAGATCGCGACGGACACGATTTGTATGACGTGATCCTGTTTGATGCGCCGGCCACCGGCCACGGTCTCGACATGTTGCGTGTACCCAAAGTGATCCTCGACGTGGTTCCGCCGGGTGTACTCAGGCGCGACGCCGATGCAGCGTGGGCGATGTTTCGAGATCCAAAACTGAGCGGCGTTGTGGTGGTGACTTTGCCCGAAGAAATGCCCGCAACAGAAACCATTGAGCTGGTGAACGCCATTCGAAATGAGCTGCATTTGCCGGTGCTTCAAACCATCGTCAACGGTGTGCTGCCGCAGCTTTTTACCGACGCCGAACGCACAGAACTAATGCGCGATCCAAAGCTCTTGGAGGTGGATGCACCGAGCACAAGTGCCGGGCAACCGTTGGGTGCGCTTGTGGCCGGTGCCCGCCGTGCCGTTCGTGAGCGCGTTCAAGTAGAAAGCTTGGATCGATTGAAACGCACAATCGATCTACCCATGGCACTCTTGCCCTTTCTATTCGACGAAGCGTCGACCGCACAGGGAACGCGCAGCCTCGCAAAACACTTGGGCGGCTGACGTTTCTGCCACGAGCGGCGCAAATCCAATGTGAACATGTGCCGCCCGCTCCCCCACCGCTCGTTCGCGTTCGCATGCGTTTTTGCGCTCGCGATGAGTGGTACACAATGGGCTCGCGGCGAAGATCCTGTCCAAAGCAGCGAAACATCTTCGACCGGGAAAGCGCCCCCGCCGACAGGCGACGCACCGCCTGACAAGAGCGATTCGGCCTCGGGTGTACACAATGGATCAAACGATCCCGCGTCGGGCGCCATTGATGTTCTTGTGCCGGGAAAAAGTGATCGCACGAGCGCCGCCGGGCGTTCGGGTTCACGGGTGGACCGGCGAGAATTGGCGGAAACGCTGCCTCGATCGGCCCCCGATGCTTTGCGGTATGAGCCCGGGGTGTACGTTCAGCAAACAGCCCATGGTCAGGGATCGCCGTTTGTTCGCGGGCGCACGGGGCAACAGGTTCTTTTAATGGTCGACGGCGTGCGCCTCAATAACAGCACGTTTCGCCAGGGCCCCAATCAATACTTCTTTACCGTGGACGCTCGCTCCATTCATTCAATCGACGTCATTCGCGGCGGGGCTTCTACCCAATACGGATCAGACGCATTGGCCGGCGTTATTCAAGCTAGGCCGATAGAGCCGACGCTTGACCCCAATGAAAAAGGTTTTGCAATGCGGCCGCGCGTTTTTATTCGCGGAGCGTCCGCCGATACCGAGCTGGGTTTTCGCATGCAATTAGATGCGCAATACTCCAATCAATTGCGTTTTATCGGTGGATTCGGGTCGCGCAAAGCCGAAGAATTGCGGGCGTCGGGGCCTGTTTGTGGTCCCAATACAACCAATTGTTCACCTACCAATCCGGCCATTGCAATGGTGCCTCGATTTGAGCCCGACGGTCGAACGCAGGTTGGAACAGGATATCGCGAGATTACCGGTGATGCGCGGCTTGTTTATTCACCCTCGCCGGATCATAAGCTGATCGGCGCGCTTTACCTTTATCGGCAATACGACTCACCGCGCACCGATCAATGCCCACCCCCGTTTGCCAATCGCGTTGAGTGTTTGACCATTGATGAGCAGTTTCGAACTTTGACCTATCTTTCTTATCGAGGACGGGGGCCCGCGGCGGCTCAATCTATTGAAGCCACGGTGTCATTTCAACGCCAACATGAGCGCCGAACGCGCGACCGGCCACAATCATTTATTGAAAACGGCGGTCGCGACGCTGTAAACACGTTTGGCGTTTCGGCGCGCGTTTTAACGGAGTTGTGGAATCCGTTATCGTGGCTCGGCGCGCGTTTTCGTTATGGCGGCGACCTTTATGACGACCGCATTGAATCAAAAGCGTGGACGATTTTTACCGATAATCAGATTGTCGTTCCTTCAAGCCGAGGCCAATACCTCGCGGGGTCGTCGTTTACGCAGGGAGGCCTTTTTGCCGATGCGGAATTTGCACTTCCGCGCGGCATATTTGTTCGAGCCGGCGCCCGCACAGGATTTGCTCTTGCCGCAGCTCCAGGCGACCCTGCAAGTGGAACCTTACCGGTCAATGCGTCGTGGCCGTTGGTGGTAGGTCACATCGGGGTGGAAAGTATGGTGTACGGCCCGGTGCGCGCATTTTTCAACTACGACCGATCTTACCGCACACCCAACTTGGATGACCTGACGAGTCGACAACAGGCTGGGCCCGGATTCCAACTTGAAAATCCAAATCTCAGGCCGGAAACAGCCGACACAATTGAAGGCGGTTTGCGTTTGGATCTACCCTACGGTGAAGCCGACGTGTGGGGGTACGCGTCGGTTGTATACGATAGTATTCTTCGCATTCCACAGCCTATTTCTGCGTGTCCACCTGAAACCCCTCAGTGCAACGGTTCATGGGCAAGGTATCAATTGGTCAACCTAGAAGACCCGGCTACCATTGTTGGATTTGAAGCGTCGGCGCGGTTTTTTCTACCCCACGGTTTTGACCTGAAAGCCACCCTGGCATACGCGTTTGGTGAGAGTCCCAATCCAGCTCCCAAACCCGCCGACCCTGCTGCACCCTACGAGTCAACCTTACCATTATCTCGCATTCCACCGCTCAATGGAACAGCCGAAATTCGGTGGGAACATCCAATGGGCATGTATCTCGGGGCGGCTCTCCGGTGGGCCACCGCTCAGGATCGATTGGCACTTACCGACAGGTCCGACGCGCGCATTCCGCCCGGAGGAACGCCTGGATTTGCGGTGTTTGACGCCCGAGCGGGCTACAGGTTTTCGCGGTATGTTGCGCTGTCGGTGGTTGTTGAAAATCTGGGTGATACACCTTACCGCTACCACGGTTCGAGTATTAATGGGCCTGAACGTGGGTTTGCGGCCACGTTGGACGGTGGTTTATAATCGCCTGGCACCGGGCGACAATGTCCCAGGCGTCTCGACAAAACTTGGATCCGGCTCTGCAGAAGCGAATGTGGACAATTGACCCGCATTTTATGCTTGTCTTTGCGTGGCGAATTATAGAAACTTCCCTTTTCTTGAAAGGAAAAGCCATGCGCCGAACTACCCGTTTGCAGGTACCGCTTATCCTCTGCACCTTTTCCGCAGCTTTTGGCCTGCTTGGGTGTGAAGACGACGACCCGTTGGAAACAACCTCCACAACAACCACGGGCACCGGGGGCGCCGGCGGTGGAATCGGCGGGACGGGCGGTTTGATTACCGGTGGAGCCGGCGGGACGGGCGGTTCTACAGGAGGAACGGGCGGAGCCGCGATGTGCTCCTCGCCTGACGCGAATGTGGCCCAAAACAACAACGATCAATGTCAGCAAGAAGCGTCGGATTATACTCCGGGGGCCGACGATACATGGGCGGCCTGCATTTCGGATGATGGCACCTACCATCCATTTGATGTCAACATCAGCACCATCGCTCGAATTGCCGCGTTTGAGAAAATCAGCACGTTGCTCGGGTGGGGAGAAGGGAAAAGCCCCTCACCCGACGATTTTATAAACGCAAGGGTAGAATATTCAGTAGACCAGGGGTTGGAGTCGCGGGTGTCGCGGCGCGAAGATGAACACTACCCAGCGGCAGCGATCAAGTGTCAAGACATGACGCCGGCTGAGCTTGCCATGAATGTGGACCGCTGCGTGGGACCGGCGCAAATTCAACCCCTGCTCAATGCCGCATTCCAAGACGGCACCGACGGAAAAGACCCCGTCTTAAACGCCGCCCGGGTAGAAGCGGGCCTTTTGTGGTTTTTGTACATGTCGGTTTATAAAGAGGCAACCACATGCACATCTACCCAAGTCGATTGTGACTCGCACTTTGCCTATTATACCGGGGGTGAATTGCCGGATATGGGGCTTGGTTTGTCGAGGTATGTTCGCACGCGCAGCGAACAGGCAAACGATTTTGTGTGGAATGGCATTTTGGCTGTCAGGTGTTGGCGCGATCTCGACAACCCCGCCGGAGCCGCCATGGACACGGCGCTTCGCGACAAGGCACGCGCTCAACTTGACCGGGGCTTGCTGCGTGGAATGGCCGCGATTGTGCGGCAAAGGGCGCTCGCCTTACCGTGTGACCCGGCTTGGGAAACGGTGCGCATCTTGGGTAAGGTTCTTGACCGCGAGGCCACCGCACGCAGCGCGGCCAAGGCTCAGATTATGCGCGATGAAATTGCAAAAGGCAAAGCCGGGATAAACGTAACCGCCTTTGTCAACGCGCTCGATTCGGTTTTCCCGTGTCCATAGTCGTGGGTACACACCGAAAGCAGGCTCGAATGGGCAGCCTGTTATGGGGGGCGGACGCCCTTTCAATCACCTCAAAGTAGGGCGATAAAAGAGCCTCAAATTCAGCCGGTTTCCAAACATGGATATGGTATTCATCCCCGCCCCACGAGACTTTGTTTTTTAATGCCCACCCCACCGGCGAATGCCGAACAATTTGTTTGAGGGTAAGGATCAATGGGTCGTTTGGAACGGTGATCACCGCCGTGCCTGAAGGCTTTAAAATGCGGCGAATTTCGGCCAAAATCGCGCTTGGATCTTGGGTATGTTCCAACACTTCTGTACAGATCACCCCGTCAAACGAAGCGGCGGGTAGGTCAAGTTTGGTGAGTTCACCTTTAATAAAACGCGCATTATACCCGCGCAGATTTTGGCGCGCCGTCTCCAAAAAAACGTTGGACACATCAATGGCTGTTAATTGTGCATCGGGAAACATGCGCAACACATGCCCGCCGCCCGACCCAACTTCAGCAATATCCAAACCGGCGGCAGCGCCCATCATGCGGCGAATAATTGAAAGCCGCTCTCGTTCAATAAAACGAATAGGCCATGCCGAACGTGAATAATAGTCGTTAATGGGGTGTTCGGTGGCCAACCGATCGTTTAACGCTTCAACGTCGCTCATAGATCATTATCAAGCAGGAGCTGCGTGAGAATGTAATTGGCAATGAGCAGCGTGACGCAGCTTTCAACCACTGCGCGCGTGGTGGCGAGCCCCACGCCGCGTGCGCCGCCGCTCGCAAAAAAGCCGTGTTTGCACGATATCGCCGACACAATAAACCCGAACGTGGCCGCTTTAATAAGCCCCATTCTCAAATCTTTGGGCTGCGCAAAATCGCGCACGCTCTGCATAAAAACGCCCGGATCGCCGCCCAACCAAGCAACCGCAACAAGGTACGCACCGAACATTCCAACCGAGAGGTAGAGCACGTAGAGCAGCGGCACCATCAATGTCGAGGCGAGAAGACGCGGCGACAAAAGGTATTGAACGGGGCTCACACCCATGGTTGCGATCGCGTCGATCTGCTCGGTGACGCGCATGTTTCCAAGCTCGGCGGCCATGGCACTTCCAGCGCGTGCCGTGAGCATGATCCCCGAAAAAACAGGCGCCACTTCGCGCGCGAGCGACACCGCGACAATGCCGCCCACGCGACCTTCAGCGCTGAAGTTTCGAAGCGCGTACGTGGTTTGAAGCGCCACAACCATTCCGCTGAAGAGACCCGTGAGACCCACGATGAACACGCTCTGCACGCCCAAAAAATCCATTGCGGCGAGCATCTGCGACAAGCGAAACGGCGGCCGAATAAGCCAAAGAACGGTTTGACCCGTGAGCGAAAGAGTGGTGCCGATGCTTTCGAAAAACGAAAGAACCGGGTCGGTGACTACCGACCAAATCGGCTTTTTGGCTTCTTCCTCGGCCACGTGGTGCCCCTCATATCATGACGGCCGGTCGCATTCGATGCTGGACGTGAAGGCGTGTTGAATCGCCGCGTGGAGCGCTCGACTTCGCGGCCCAGTTGCCGTGATAGAAACGCTTCGTTTTGGCTCGA
Organism: Polyangiaceae bacterium; assembly: GCA_016712345.1. Classification (GTDB taxonomy): domain Bacteria; phylum Myxococcota_A; class Polyangia; order Polyangiales; family Polyangiaceae; genus JADJRH01. The sequence continues at coordinate 1,758,316 of JADJRH010000001.1, read as the reverse complement.
TTGTGAAACTCAAAACAAGCGCATCACCACCGAGCGCCTGGATGAACGGACCTCCCCATTCAACAATGAGGAGCGCTCCCTGCGAGCGCGCTTCACGCAGGCCGAGCCCATAGAACTCCGTTTCATCGGCGATGCGGTACGCGTCGGCATGAAAGATTGGAAGGCGCGCAACGTATTCATGAACCAGGGTAAACGTAGGACTTGTGACACGCGTTTGCCTGGGTACACCCAGCGCTCGACACAGGGCGCGCGTGAAGAACGTTTTGCCCGCTCCCAAATCACCCTTGAGAATCAACAGATCGCCCGCTAACACAACCGGCGCGATCCGGTTTGCGAGAACAATCGTTGATCGTCTTGTCGGAAGCGGAACGTTCATTGTCCACATCTCAAGAAGCAACCAGCAGTCAAACAAAAGAACGCCTGCTGTCAAAGGCATTTGTTCTTGCGTCGCTCTCCCATTTTTTTCACGCGCTCGCGTTTAACCTTTATCTGCATTTGTCGGGTTTTCTCAAAACCGCCGGAGCGGATGAACGTGAGATCGGCATCATTTTCGGCGCGACGGGAGCGGCTGCGATCATTGCTCGACCGCCGATGGGCCGATTGATCGATCAACGCGGCCGCGTTGTCGTGATTCGACTCGGAGGCTTTTTGCACGTGATTGGGTGCGCTCTTTACCTTTCGGTGAGCGGGCCCGGTGCGTGGGTAACAGGTGTACGCATCATGCACGGCATTTCGGAGGCGATGTTGTTTACGTCGCTGTTCGCTTTTGCGAGCGATATTGTGCCGGCATCAAGGCGTTTTGAGGGGATTGCGCTGTTCGGCGTTTCAGGCATGTTGCCCATTTCTTTGGGGAGCTTATTGGGTGATTTTTTATTGGCGCGCGCGGGGGGCATAAGCGTTGGCGCATATCAATCGCTTTTTATAGCTTCTGTGGTGTTGGCGTCGGTCGCGTTTTTATTATCCCTTCCATTAAAAGAGCCTGTTCGCAAAGAGGCTGAAGAGCCCGCCCGTGGAATGGGCCAGGCGTTTCTACAAAAAAATCTATTGCCCCTCTGGTTTGCCGGAGTGGTATTCGCCACCTGTCTGGCCGCGCCTTTTACGTTTTTTGCACCGTTTGTAATGGCCGAACATGTGGGCACCGCGGGAATGTTCTTTTCGTGTTATTCAATTGCGGCGATTACTCTTCGTATTCTGGCGGGTAAAGTTCCAGAGCGGGTTGGTCCAAAACGTGTCTTGTTACCTGCCATGATTGCCGTGGGAGGTGGACTGTTTCTACTGTCGCGGGCAACTCTACCCATTCATGTTGCCGTTGCTGGAACGCTGTCGGGTTTGGGCCATGGGTACACATTTCCCATTTTGCTCGGGCTTGTTGTTTCGCGGGCGCGACCTGCCGAACGAGGCGCCGCGCTCGCCATTTTCACAGCACTTTTTGACGCAGGTTCGTTTGTTGGAAATCCGCTTTTCGGAACCGTGATTGATTCTACCAAAAGCTTTCGAACCATGTTCGTGACCGCCGCGATCATCATGGTGGTAGGCACCTCCCTATTTGCCATGCTCGACTGGAAAACGGCCCGCACAACCCCAGCGAGTTGAGCGCTTGACAGTTGGCCGCAAATTGCGTGTTCTCGCACCATGCGCGCTTTCGGGTGGTTTCTTGTTCCAGTAACAATCCTTGGCTGTGCAACCCCACCCCCGGCGTTGCCCGGTCCTCTACCCGAGCAGGGCAATGTCACCTCGTCGGGAAGGCCTGCGCGCATCGCCACCGACACCGATATGGCAGTCACTCCAGGCCCAACGTCACAACCTGTCTCCACCGCATCCCCTGCGGGGCAAGTAGCAGCGTCGCCGAGTGTACCCACGTCGCTCGCCCTTCCGTTTGATAAAAAACGCCTCGTCCCCTTCTCCACCATGATGTTACCACCTGAAAGGGGTGCCGACAGCATGGTTTGGAAAACGGGCGTCAACTGCGCCATTTTTGGGGTGTACAAAGGGTTCATTGGTTGCAGCAGTGGGCCGGCGATTTCTGTGTATGACGCCGACACAGGGCAAATGAAATGGGGAACCACCATTCAAGGCGCAACGGATGTGCTCCATTGCAGCTTTTCCGACGATGGGAAAGTTCTTTTCGGGCACCGAACGGGCAACGCCTCCAATGGGTATGAACCAATGGAGTTGATTGTACTCAACTCCGCGGACGGCAGCTTTTTGGGAGCCTATTCTTACAGGGGAAATCGGCTCCGAGCTACCTCGGGTGGCTTCGCATTTGTACAAGCCGATTATGCCAAACCTCAGCAGGTGATCATGTCTGATTGGAAAGGCAACGCTCGCCTGGTGGCTGAAGATCCTCCCGAGCCGACGATCTGGGTAGAAGTAATGAACGGTGAAATGTGGCTCATGCGCTCAAGCAAAAAAAAGGAGCGTTCTTTTGCCGGAACCCTTCTCAATTGGGATGGTACAACGGGCAAAACGATTGATCCGGCACCCTACGGATTCGACGGCTGCCCGGGGTTCAGCAGCTATCTCTACAGCGGTTCGCGCCTCGTTTGTTATAACCAAGTGGGCAGTGCATTGATCTTTCAATCGCCGGGGGGCCCGCGAATAGAGCATCTCGGCACGTTTGGTCAGATTCTTGACGGCGGTGATATTGTGCGGGTGTACTCAGGCTTTTTAATGCGCCACAAACCTGTACAGATAGGCCCCGCTCCGCAAAAAACCGCCCGCTGAGCGCTGAAATAAGGGCGAAATAGGATCTCGTTCCAAGCCCCCTTATCCTTGGGCAGCTAGTGCCGCGTGTCAAAAGTCCTGCCGGACTTTTGGCGCCGCTGACGCGGCGCGCTTCGCACACGCCGGCACTATCTTTTGTCTCGTGGGGCTCCGCCCCACACCCCCCGCGCTTGCGCGCGGCTAGTTCCGCAGGAAGAAGTGGAACACGGGCCAAACTTCTGAAACGCGGAACTAGACGCACCGCACGTGACGCGGTGCACGAAGCGCTCAGAACAGAGTTCTGACACAGTGGGGTTAGAAAGGGGTCATTATGCTCAAGTCCGTCTGCCGCCGTTCTGTTGCGATCATTGCGCTTATGATGATTGGTTTGGGACTATCCAACTGCAAAGGCTGCCAGGATGACGTTCAAGAGGTTGTGGACCTTTGCGAATCTGAGGCGGACAAAACCTACCTCCTATCCATTCGAAACGTGGATTTTGACGCGATCGGCACCAAACTCGTTGCGGACCCAAATCGCATCTTGAACATTTGCCAAGACCACTTTGCCGCCAATACGGACGCCGGGCATGAAGTGATTGTGGCCACCAACGAGCTTACCGATATAGAGGGCGTGGAGATCTACTATGGACGCACGTGGCTACCGCATGAAAACAAGGCGGGCCTGTTTTCCAACTCGCCCACGAATGATTGGTTTGACTATGTGGACAACCAACTTGACACTTCAGCCGATCATCCCTGCCATGACGACGGAAGCATTCTCTGCAGTGACACAGACACCGAAGACGGCTGGGCAATCAACACCTGCAAGTTCAATGGGACAAGTTGGAACGGCTCGGGGGATACAGAGTACTTTACCGTCAGCACCAACGTGTATTGTTACGATCACTACTCGGATCCGTCGTCAGTCGACTATCCCAAATCAAATGGTGTTTTGCATGAACTCGCGCACGGAATGGGGATGAATCATAGCAATGTCTGGGCAGAAGCTGACAAGAAATTTATGTCTACCATGCAGGGGAAACACATTCATCTTACCGCGCTCGACGTGGCTTACCTTCGCGAACGTTATCCCGACTCTATGCCGGATCACCGCAACTACGTAGCAGGGTCAAAAACGCGATTTGATGACGGTGCCGGAGGGTGGGACGGGCGCGTGTTTTTTGAAGACAACCCGCTTGAGTTTTATGTGGACACCAATGGCAACCTAAAAGACTGCGCCACCAAAAAGACCCTGAATTTCATGTTTCCTGGTTTAATACAGGCAACCTTGATGGTGAGGACGACATTTGCGGCGTAAACCGCCTATTTCTGCGGGATGCGAGCGGCTCAGAAACAGTCGAACTTTATACATGGAAGATCGCAACAATGCCCTACCTATCCCAAGACCAATGGAAGGGAACCATCACACCGGACACGGAGGACGTTGCCACAATCGATTTTACAAAAACGTATGAAGTTGTATATCAAGTCAACGCGTGGGGTACACAAGACGAGCTTCGCGATGATGACAACGAGTTGAGTTACGAAGTGACAATTTATTCATCAAGCGCGTGCAACTGAATCACCTTGTCCACTCGTCAAAAAATTCTTCCATTCGCCCAAACACGTCGCGAAGTGTACCTTCATCGGGCAAGAGCGTAATCCGAAAATGGTCAGTATAAGTCACGTTGAAACTTGACCCCGGAACCAGCAAAACGTGTTTTTTCTCCAGGAGTGACATTGCAAATGTGGAATCGTCAAACCCGGGGAGCAGCTATGTTTTCACCCCTGGAAGCGCGTACATCGCGCCCATTGGCTTAACCACTTTCAGGTATTTTGACGCTTCAATCCCCGCAAGGGCCGCCGCACGTTGGCGACCCAATCTACCCTCGGGTGCCGTCAACTCATAAATGCTCTGCACTCCGCCCAACGCCGTTTGTACTGCCCATTGTCCAGGTACGTTTGCGCAGAGCCGCAGCGAAGCGAGCAGCTCCAGCGTTTCAAGATACTTTTGGGCGTGTTGTTTTTGCCCGCTGAAAAACAACCAACCCGTGCGCAAGCCACACGCCCGATACACTTTGGAAAGCCCGCCGAAAGTACCGCAGAGCGTGTTTTCACAATATTTGGCCACGGGGTAATGGCGTGCACCGTCGTACAAAATTTTGTCGTAGATCTCGTCTGAAAACAGCACCAGGCGCCGTTCTTCTGCAATACGCACGAGCGCTTTGACAACGTGTTCTGGGTACACAGCGCCCGTGGGGTTATTGGGATTGATAAGCACAAGGGCCTTGGTTTTGGGGGTTACCATGGCCGCAACTTCTTCAGGGTCGGGTATAAAACCGTTGGACTCCCGGCATGGGTAGTGAACCGGTTTGGCCCCCGTGATCACCACCGACGCCGTCCAAAGTGGATAGTCAGGTGCCGGCAGCAACACCTCATCACCCGGCTCCAGAAGTGCCTCCATGGTCATGAGAATCAGCTCTGAAACGCCGTTTCCCATAAAGACATCTTCCGCCGTAACTCCCTTGATACCGCGGCTTTGCGTCTCCATCACAATCGCTTCACGCGCAGGGAAAATGCCTTTTTGGTGACAATACCCTTCCGCCTGACTCAAGTTCTCAATCAAGGCGAGCCGCATTGTCGCGGGCGTTCTAAACCCAAACGCCGCCGGATTGCCGATATTGAGTTTGATTACCTCGTGACCCTGACGCTCCAATTCGTGCGCGCGCTTGGCAAGCGGGCCCCGAATTTCATAACGGACTTGGGCAAGGTGACGAGCGGTGGGTACAAATGCGGCGTTGCTCACAGCCGCGCTATACTCAAGTTGCGATCGGCAAACAACCCCTCTCTGACGAGTGGTCCACCCGAGCCGTGGCACCACACGATTTTAGGATGAAAGCCCATCACCACCAAAACGATAAGCAGCACCGTGGATTTGAATGCCGCGGCGTGCGTGGGGCCGGTTCACGTGTTCGTGTTTGCTGGAAAAACGGCGTGACTTCTGCGATGGTGGCGGCGTGTCTTGGCTTGCGAAAAACTGGACTCGGGTGGTTCGCTGGGGGCTTGCCGTTGGGGTAGGCGGATTTGCGGTATGGCAACTCGCGCTGTTTGTCACCATGCATGCGCTCCGAGTTCGCTACCCATGGGATGTTGAATGGCTTGAAGGGGCGGCGCTTTATCAAGCCCATCGCGTAAAAATGGGTCAAGTGACCTATGGTCCTCCCAATCAGGGTTATTTGCCGCTGTTTCACCCGCCGGCCTACCCAGCCATGTTGGGGTATTTGGGTAAGGTGTATAGGCTTGACTATCCCACGGCGCGCGAGCTGTCGTTTTGGTTTATCATAGGGGGGATCTTACTTATTGTTCGACAGCTGTGGCTGGTTCTTAAAGAAGAAGAAAATGGGAAGGTGTATGCCCTGACGTTGGGGTTGGTGCTCGCGGGTTGTGTGGCCGCGGGCGTGCCGCTCAGCGAAGGGTTTTATGACATTGTTCGCGAAGACAGCATGGCGGTGTTTTTGTGCGTTCTGCTCGCGGCGCTGGCCCATGGACGTGACAAAAAGCTGACTATCCGGCGCCTGTTGGTTCTTGCTGGGCTTATCACTCTTATTGTGTACACACGTCTGCCGGCGGTGTTTTTTCCTGTCTGGGTTACCTTGTTTGTGTTTGCCCGGCACCGAAAGAGCGGCCTGTTGCTCACGCTCATGGCGGTGTCGGGGTGTGGGTTGGTGCTTGTTGCGCTTCAGTATCAAAGCAGGGGTTGGTATTGGATTTATACTGTCAGTTTGCTTGCGGACCACGCGGTGCCAATGGCAAGGTTAAAAGAGGGGTTGGCCCTTTTGCACAAGGCCATGCCGTTTCTTCCCGCCCTTCCGGTGGTTGTGCTCGGTTTGGCGGTTGCCCGCAAAATCTCCTCACGGACGGTGCTTTGGTTTGGGATGGCCGTGTGTTCGCTGCCGGCGAGTTTGTTGCCGTTTGCCAAGGTGGGTGGCTACCTGAATGACTTTGTACCGGTTGCGTTTTTTGTTGGGCCGGCAATTGCGTTTTTACTGGCGGATCTGTTTTCCGCTCTCGAAAAGCGGCCGCGTCAAGCGCTTGTGGTGCAGGCGATTGTGTACGCAGGATTGTGTCTCTTCTTTTGGAGTTCAAAATACAATCCGGCGCGCATGTCTCCCAACGCCGACGATTATAAAAAGGCTCGCAACTCCAATGCTCAAATGGCCAAACTAAAGGGGGGAGTCATTGCCCCCCGCCATCCATTTCTACCCGTTCAAAATGGATCGCGGTCCGATCAAATAGCCGACATGCCCTACTTGGACATGGTGTTTGCCGGGTACAAAGATCTCGCCGTGGGAACTTACCTCGACAAAACGCACGCCGAGTGGGCAATTGTTACGGGAGGTGAGGTTGCGTCTGTAGCGGCCGAGTTGGTCAGTCGCTATCAACTCCACGGAACTTGGGCCGGTGCTCCACGGATGATTATCGCCACCCCCAGCACGTTGAGATATCTCCTCCGGTGGCAACAATCTGAAAATGACGCCCGCGTCGTGTTTGACTTTGAGAGCCCGCTCGCCGATTGGACTCTGGAGGGTGACGCGTTTGTTGACGGGTTGCGGCCCACGTTGAGCCGAGGTCAGATCATGCCGGGTGCGGTTGGAAAGCAGCTCCTCAGCTCGTTCAATATGAAATTGCGCGACCGAGCAACTGGACGAATTCAATCGCCGTCGTTTTTAATTGACCGGCCCTATTTGAGTCTTCGAGTGGGCGGAAACCCCAAAGCGACCCGAGTTGAGCTGCATGTGGATGGCAAGTCTGAACGGCGTGCCGGTGGGGTGTTTGACATCACAGAGTGCCTTGTCAAAGTGGTTTGGGACGTAAAAGCGCTGATGGGGAAAGAGGCCCGGCTCGTGATTATCGACGACGATACAGGGCCGTACGGGCACATTCGAGTGGATCAGGTGGTGCTCTTTCGATAAAATTTGAAGGCTTTTGTGTGGATCCTCTTTGCATTTGGCATTATAGGGTATGACCGTGCCTCCGCGTCCCCTCACTCGACCTCGACGTTCTACCGGTGCCTCTCTTTCGCGAGGCGCCGCCGACGTGGATGTGGTGGTTATCGGCGGCGGGGTAAACGGGGTGGGGGTGGCGCGCGATGCGGCCATGCGCGGCTTAAAAGTGGCCCTTTTTGAGCGTAACGACATTGCATTTGGGGCGAGTGGAAATAGCAGTGGAATGATTCACGGTGGGGCTCGGTATCTCACGTACGATCCCCACGTCACCGAGAGCAGCTGTCGCGACTCAGGAAACATTCAGGCCATTGCGCCGCACCTTTTGTTTCGAATTCCGTTTTTAATGCCTGTGCGAGCGGGCATGGGTAAAAAAGTTTACTTTCACCTGCTCGACGCTTTTTTTGAAACGTACGATCGTTATCAACCGCTCAAAAGGGGCAAGCCTCACGCCGTTCTTTCGGCGGATGAGGTGCGCCGGCTCGAACCTACCCTCGCGGGTGACCTGATTGGCGCCATGTCTTGGGACGAATGGGGGATTGACGGGGCGCGGCTCTGTATAGCAAATCTAAAAGATGCAGAAGAGCGCGGGGCCAAGGTGTATGTTGGCTATACTGTGGAGGCCATTGAACGGCGACCGGTGAGCGGCGAGCCCGTGGCGGTGCGTTTTCGCGATAGGTATACCGGTCAGTCGGGTAGGTTAACCACCACAGCGGTTGTCAACGCAACAGGCGCGTGGTCGCCTATTACTGTTTCGCTGGCGGGTTTGCGCCCCGTTCATGCGCGCGTTCGCCCGGGAAAAGGCATTCATGTGGTGTATGACAGGCGCCTTTCCAACTATGCCGTGAGCGCCACCGCCATTGACGGGCGTCAGATTTTTTTGGAACCGTGGCAAAACATGACCATTGTCGGCACCACCGACGACGACTACTACGGCGATCTCGACGACGTTCGCGCCACGAGCGAAGAGGTTCGATATTTGGTGCAGGGGGTTGCCCGCGTTTTGCCTGAAATTCGCACTGCCCGCGTCATTGGAACATACGCCGGCGTTCGACCTACCCTGCATGCGTTTGGAAAAAACGAAGACGCGTTGTCGCGCGATCACCAAGTGATTGACCACGCTCCCCACGGCGCTCCAAATGTGTACTCCATGATTGGGGGTAAACTTGCGAGCTACCGCATGTTCGCCGAAGAAATGGTAGACATTTTATCCATGCGGTTTGACCTCGGGGTGCACGGATCTACCCATATTACACCGCTTCCCGGCGGTGACAGAACGGTGGACGCTTTTGACTTTGCCACGCGCACCGGGGTTGATGCGGTAACCGCCAGGCGAATTGTGTACAGGCACGGCAGCCGGGCTGAACGGATTGAAGAGCGAATGCTCCGAAATCCGCGCGAAAAAATGGTGGTTTGCGCGTGTGAACCTGTGACCGAAGCTGAAATCAGGTACGTCATTGATCATGAAGCTCCTCGCACCGTGGCCGGTGTTGCGCGGAGAACCAGGCTTGGATTGGGTGCCTGTGGAGGGATGAGGTGCGCCGCAAGATGTGGTCAGATTCTCGCGCATGAGCGCGGTCTTTCTCCCGGCGAAGGGTTAAAGCAGGCGGTGCGTTTTCTGGTGCGTCAGGCTCGAACGCGGGCGGTAGGTCTTGGTCCCGACCAAGCGCGGCAAGAAGCGCTCGCCATTGCGGCGGTTCGCGCGGAGTTGGGTTTGTTTGAAGATCGGGGCGAACAGGACACCGACGCAAACGTCCCTTCGTCGGGTGGGGCGCCTATTTCGGGGATGCGTTGGACATGAATTCTAAACCTCCCCATGTGCTGGTGGTGGGTGATGGTATAGCCGGCACAGCTGCCGTATTTGCCGCGCTTGAAGCGGGGGCGCAGGTGACATTGTCGGCTGCGGGAGCGGGTGCAACAGCGCTTTCGAGCGGTGCTGTAGATGACGTGGCATGGGATGAAGTGCTTCATGCGGCGCGCACGTCGGGTGCGGAGTTGCGCGCAAAGGCCTTGGATCCAAGGGTTGTTGCTTTCTCAAAGGCCCTTGGAATTTGGCGCTTGCCCGACCTGAATGAACCGCTCGCCCTGCTCGCCACAACAGCAGGGGTTGTCAGGCCGGCGAGGGGGCATGACAGAGCGCTGCTCGACTTGTCTACCATTGGGTCGGGTCAGGTGGCGGTGCCCAAGGTCGACCGTGCGGGGTGGGAAAGTCCGCTGCTTGCATCGGCTTGGAACACCGATGGGGAGATGCGGCGCCGGGGTATTTCGTTTGTATCGGTAGACGCGGCGCTGTTGCGTTTCGAAGGGGAAGATCGAATTTCAGATGCCGACTTGGCGGCGCGTCATGACGACCCGGCGCGTATTTCATGGCTGGCCGCTCGACTCCATGAAGCGCTTCATCGAACAACGCTCCGTCCGGCGGCGGTGCTCTTGGGACCATGGTTGGGGCTTTCATCGCCGCGGGCGTTGGAGCTTGAAAAAGTGCTTGGAATTCCCTGCGGAGAGGCCCTCATGGGAGTGGGCGGGCCGGCTGGAATGCGGCTTGTTCGCGCACGGGATCGCTGGCTCCAAAGTGTGTCGGTTGGCCGAAAAGGTCGCACGGCAGAACTTGACCTGACACGGGATGATCGCGGGCGTCCCATTGTTCGGTTTGACGGGGAGGATGGGGAGCACACGTTTGACAGTGTGGTGCTCGCAGTGGGTGGTCTAACGGGGGGCGGTATTGTGTACGATCCGCTCGATGCTCAGGCGACTACGGACATGCCTGATCGGTATCGCCCAACGTTTCATCTATCGGTGGATATTCAGGCCAACTCAGAAGCCGAGCAGCCCTATTTTGCAGCGGCGGGTGTGCGCATTGGGGTGGTAGGTTCTATGTTTGGGCCGGCGCTCGATTTGTCGGCTTGGCCATCACCGGGTAGGTTGGGAAGGCTGGAGCAAATTGGAATTGCATGCAATGCGGAAGGCCGGGTGGCGCCTCACTTGGCAGCCGCCGGCAATGTGGTGGCCGATCGGGCACGCACCATGTTGTCGGCCGTCATGAGCGGGCTCAAAGCGGGCAAATGGGCGGCAACTGAGTTTGAAGCGTGACTCCTGGGTAACTGCCAAACCCAGAGCGACCGCTGACGCGTCATACCAAGACCTGAAGCGCCTGGATGCCTGTGACGTCTCGGTCAAGATCGGCTGCGCGGGGTAGAAAGGAACGCGCGGATCACTCGGGCTTTGTCGTCGGGGGTGAGGTTGCTTCCGCTGGGTAGGCAGAGGCCAAACTCAAACAGGTATTCACTCACCGAGCCGCCGACCATACGGCAGTGTTTATACACCGGCTGAAGGTGCATGGGCTTCCACACCGCGCGGGCTTCAATGTTGGAGGTTTCAAGGTGGAGGCGAATTTGTTCGCGCGAGGCTCCGAAAAGGGAAGGGTTGACGGTTAGACAAGTGAGCCATCGGGTAGAGCGACCACCCTCAATTTCAGGCATGAAGGCCACGCCCGGTTCGTTACCAAGGGCTTTTTGATACTCCTCAAACGTGGCGCGGCGCGCATTGACCCGATCGGCGAGGTTGCGCAGTTGTCCGCGGCCAACTGCGGCGAGCAGGTTGGAGAGCCGATAATTATACCCCACCATTGTGTGTTCGTAATGAGCCACCGGCTCTCTCGCCTGGGTGGCGAGTTTTTTTGCGAGGTCGACATACGCCTTGTTATTGGAAAGGAGCATGCCGCCGCCGCTGGTTGTAATGATCTTATTGCCATTGAATGACAGGACGCTCATGACACCAAAGGTGCCCGCGGCATTTCCTCGATAGGTGGCGCCAAGCGCTTCTGCTGCGTCTTCAATTAATGGGACACCGTATTTTTCGCAGATTGGGACAATGCGCTGATAGTCGGCGCATTGACCATAAAGATCGACAACAATAACCGCTTTAGGCAGCTTGTTGCGAGCGGCGGAGTCTTTGAGCGCTTCTTCCAATAAGTCGGGGTCCATATTCCAAGTGGACGCGTTTGAATCGATAAACACTGGGTGCGCGCCCACGTAGGTAATGGCATTGGCGGTGGCCGCAAACGTGAGGTCGGAGCAAAAGACTTCATCGCCGCTTTGAACACCCAATAAGAGCAGCGACAGGTGGAGCGCGGCGGTGCCCGACGCGAGGCCGGCGGCGTAATTGACGCTGCACAAGTCGGCCATTTCACGTTCAAAAGCATCCACGTGCGGGCCGACAGTGGAGATCCAATTGGAGTCAAATGCAGCGAGAAGCAATTGGCGTTCGTCGTCGCCCATGTGCGGCGGCGAAAGGTAGATGCGGGGATTTTGGGTGGCGAAGGTCAAGTTGCACCTCGGCGGTTCTGTTGCCCGCTCTGGGTCGTGATATTCGCATTTTTGTTACGTTGCCACCCCACGTTGGAGGCTTTGTCGGTTCGGAAGGCCGGATCGCGATAAATCTACGTTGAATCTCCGCGCCTCCTCGGGCAACGGATGGCCCGTGACTTCCGCTGTAAAGGTGGCCCACATCACCACGATCGATCTCTCGCTTCGGATTTTGATGCTTAATCAGCTGAAATATCTGATCGGTGAGGGTTACGAGATCACCGGAATTTCCGCACCCGGTGAACACCTAAAAGTGGTCGAAGAAGCGGGTGTACACACAATCGCTGTGCCGATGACACGGCGAGTAACCCCAATCGCCGACCTGATTTCACTTGTCCGCTTGGTTCAATTAATGCGGCGTGAAAAATTCACAATTGTACACACGCATACACCAAAGCCCGCGCTCGTGGGCCAGCTTGCAGCGCGGTTGGCCGGTGTACCCATTATCGTGAATACGCTTCACGGGCTTGTTTATCGCGATGACACGCCGCGATTAAAGCGCGCGGTTTTGTTAACGCTCGATCGGTTTTGTGCCCAATTAAGCCATTTTATTCTTTCGCAAAATCCCGACGATATTGAGACGTTCGTGAATGAAGGCCTCGCTCCGCGCGATAAGCTGAGGCTTATTGGAAACGGCATTGATATTTCACGTTTCGATCCGTCGCGGATAAGCCCTGAAGCGCCGGCAAAGTTGCGCAAAGAACTGGGCATTGGCGAAAACGATAAAGTGATAGGGTTTGTGGGGAGATTGGTTATTGAAAAGGGGCTTGTCGAACTGACGCGCGCGTTGGAGCTTGTGGCCGAAAAGGTGCCCAACGTAAAGCTTTGCATTGTCGGTCCCAATGAAGTTGAAAAGTCGGACGCCCTTTCGCATAAAGATGCCCGCTTTGATTCAGTGCGCGATCGAATGATTTTTACCGGTCTTCGCGACGATATGCCGGAGCTATTGTCAATGATGGATGTATTGGCATTGCCATCCCACCGAGAGGGATTTCCTCGGTCGCCGATGGAAGCTGCTGCAATGAAAAAGCCCGTCGTTGTAACGGATATTACGGGTTGCCGTGAAACGGTTATTCACGGCAAAACGGGATTTTTATTTCCAAAGCACGATGCCGAGGCGCTTGCCGATCGATTGCTGGAGCTTTTAATGAATCCCACACTTGTGAGCGAGTTTGGTGAAGCGGGTCGCAGGCTCGCCGAAGAGCGATTTGATGAACGAAACGTGTTTCGAATTGTGGCGAAAACGTATCGCGAATTGCTTACCCAGAAGGGACATGATCTACCCGAACGGGGTGTTTTGCGGGCACCCGCCGTTTGAAACGCACTATTTCACCTCAAAGAAAGGCCGAAAGCGCGCAAAAGCACCGCTTTACCGCATTCGTGCCGCGGAATATGAAGGGATCTCCGCGCCGTGAACAAGATTCGAATTCTGTACATTACCAATCGTTTCGCGCCGGCAGGCGCGGAGACATTTATTCTCAATCGGCTCCAGGTGCTCGATCGGTCGCGATTTGAGCCCTACGTTGCGGCGCTGCGCGCGGGCGGAAAACTGAAGCCCGAGTTTGAAAAGCTCGGCGTTCCAACCATTGAGATGGGTGACGAGCGGCAGCTCGATCCGCGGTCGATTCCAAACCTGTACGCGTTCTTAAAACGGGAGCGCATTCAGATTGTGGAGGCGCACGTTCTTTGGGCCATTTTGATTTCGCGCATGGTTGCGCGCGCGGCCGGCGTGCCGATCATCATTACGAATGAGCAGAACATGCACAGCGGTGCGGCCGCTCATCGCGCCGACGTGCGTTTTTCGGTAGATCTGACAACGCGTCTATCAACGGCCTGTGTGTACATTACGCATGCGGCAATGAAGTCGTTTTTGGAGGAGCCGCCGAAGATCTTGCAAGGCAATCCGATACGGCGGCGCATTCCCAACGGCATTGACGTACAGAAGTTTGAGTCGATTGCAGCGCGTATCGATCGCAATGAAAAGCGCGCGTCGCTCGGCATTCGCGAGGGTGAATTTGTTATTGGCAACGTTGGTCGTTTGGTCCCTCAAAAAGGGCAGGACTATTTGATTGAAGCGTTTGCCAAAGTGAAAAAGAAGGTGCCCAATGCGCGCCTCGTAATTGTCGGTTGGGGTGATTTTGAGCCGACGTTGAGATCGCTTGCCGAAAAATTCAATGTTGCAAACGATGTGATTTTTACGGGCGTTCGGCTCGATGTTGCGGAGCTGTTGCCCACCTTTGATGTGTTTGCGTTTTCGTCAATTCACGAAGCGCAGGGCATTGCCATCCTTGAAGCAATGGCGGCCGGTGTACCCATTGTGTCAACCAACGTGGACGGCATTCCCGACATGATTAAACACGAGGAAACCGGTCTTGCGGTTCCGTCGTGTGATCCGGCGGCATTGGCCGATGGCGTGGTTCGTGTGTTCAACGAACCGGACCTTGCAAAGAAAATGGTCGTTGCGGCGCGTGCGCTGCTCCAAACAGAATTCACCGTTGAAGCGGCTGCGCGCGCGTACGAGCGGCTCTACATTGAGTTATTGGAAGAGGCGGGTATACCCATTCCGCCCGCCGCTCCCGCCGAAAAAGCGAGTGACGGACAACACGCCCAGATCTGAGCGTTGAAGATGCGCGCGCTATTTTTTGGGGATGTGCCTCATCGAATTGCCGGCGGCCAAAAGAGCCTTTTGACGGCCATTGCAGCGGCGCGTGACGTTGGCCTCGATCCGGTGATGGTGTTTCCGGGGCCGGGCGCGTTTGTAGAAAAATGCAGAGCGGCCGACCTGCGTGTACACATTCTTGAAGGGCCGCCGTCCTTTACGCTTTTTGGAAAGGCCCTGCTTCGAAAGTCAAAATCGATCAGCTCGGCGTGATGGTTCGCGACAGCCTTCCGTACGCGAAGAAGTTTGCGAAGCTGATTGAAAGCGAGCGCGCGGAGGTGGTGCATTTCAATACGGCGCGCGGAATGATCCTCGCCGGTTGGGGTGCCCATCTCGCACGGCGAAACACGGTCATGCATGTGCGCGGGTCGGTGGCCGTAAACCCATTGTATTGGGGCGTCGCACAATGTTTGGCTGATTGTATTTTGCTCGTAGCGCGGGCGCTCATGCCGGAGGTGTTCCCATCGGCGCGTTCGCGGGCGCGCGTGCTTTACAACGGAGTTCACGCTGACCTGGGCATTGTGGATCGGGCAGTTGCCCGCAGGATCGTGGGCGAGCGTTTGGGCGGTAAATGGGCGCTTGATGAAGACATAAAGGTCTTTGTGTCTCTCTCGTCGCCCACACCGTTTAAGGGTTTGCACTATCTGGTTGATGCCGCCGCGGTTGCAAAAAGTCGCGGTGTAAAAGCGATGTTTTTGCTCGCGGGTGAACCCAAGGCCGACGGTTATTGTGGATGGCTCACGAAGCGAATTGACGAGCTGGGTCTGAGCGACACGGTGCGTTTGCTCGGTTTTGTGGACGACACGCACAATTTGTTATGCGCGGCCGACGCGCTTGTGCTGCCGAGTGTACTCCATGAGAGAATTGAGGCGGGCGGCGAGGTGTTTGAAGATCGAAGCAATGAGGGATTGCCGCGGAGTATTCTCGAAGCAATGGTGGCGGGTATTCCTTCGATCGCGAGCGACATCGCCGGCGTGTCGGAACAAATTCAAGACGGGCATAACGGTATATTGGTGCCGCCCAAAGACGCAAAGGCACTCGCCACCGCCATTGAAGAGTTGGCGATGAACACGGAGCTTTGCAGGTTAATGGGTGCGCGGGCGAAAGAGGTTGCCAAAACCAAATTTCGCATTGAAGACGCGGGGCGTGGATTATTGCGCGCGCTTTCTGAAACAGCTAATGAAAATGCGAGCGCCGCCGATAAATTGATTAGGTGGCCAATAATTGCAAAAGAGCTGGTGTCATTGCGCATCGGCGCGCAGTAATAACGCGCTCGTTTTTGCGGACGCCATAGCGATCGAATTGCAAAACATCACTTGTCGTCGTTGCATTGGAATGGGCAACGCGCGGAAGTTTTATTCGGCCGCGAGTTCGCCCCGGTCGCGGAAAATACGCGCAAATGCCGAGTGCAATGCGTCAAACGAAACGGGTTTGTATAAAAGCGCGCCGCACGTTTCTCGCAGCGATTTTTCGTCGGATTCGCTCATTGGAACGGCGGTGGCGACAACAACACGTTTTGCGAGTTTGGGTTGTTCCGCGCGGAGCCATTCAATAAGACGCCGCCCTCCCACGTCGGCCATTTGCATATCTGTGAGGATGGCGTCGGCATGTGAACCCGATGCGAGAAGGTCAATAGCCTCTTGGCCGTCGGTTGCGAGGAGCACGTCATAACGATCGCGAAGAGCGCGCGCGTACGAACGCAAAACGCGTTCATCGTCGTCGATGGCAAGAATGACTGCTCGTCTTCCGTACGAGGAAGGCACCCATTGAGAAGAGATTGGTTCGCCCGAATCTGCGGCGGGACGCCCGATTGGAAGGTACACAAGAAACGTGGCCCCGTGACCCAGTTCTGATTCAACGAGGATTTGGCCACCCATGCGGCGCACGAGATCGGAGGACAACGCGAGGCCGAGGCCGGTGCCTTCTCCCGGCTTTTTGGTTGTAAAAAATGGATCGAAGATGCGCTCCAGTTGATCGGATGCGATCCCGGGTCCGGTGTCGGCGATGCTGATCACGAAACCTTCAGCATCGGCGCGGGTTGAAATGCGAAGCCGATGAATTGGCCTTTGGATCTCGGCCATTGCCTGCGCAGCATTCACCAAGATGTTGGTGAGAACCTGCGCAAGACGAGATCTCTGCACGTACGCGAATGTGACGGCAGGGTCGTAGTCGCGTTCAACGTGCGCAACGCTCGAAACGCGCGCCCCCACAATTCGCAACACTTGATCGATGAGAGCGTGAACGTCGACATGCTGAGGTGCCTCGCGCTCTTCTGAACGCGCGAAAAGGCGAAGATCGGAGACGATTGCAGCAATGGACTCCGTTGCGCGCAACATGTCTTCAAACGTCGAGGACATGTCGGGAAGAAAACGGCGCGCGTCGGCTCGCTCAAGCTGTGTACGCAACGCGGCTCTGTATTCATCAGGCGATGATGAGGTGCGCGCCAATTGAAACAGAGGAGCGAGGCGGAGTTTTACAACCTGAAGTGAGAGTGTGAGCGCGGAACACGGGTTGTTGATTTCGTGGGCGACGCCTGCCACCAGCGTTCCAAGGGCCGTGAGCTTTTCGGCGTGTGCGGCCGCTCCGTAAATGCGCTCGTGATAGAGCCTTGTTTGACCGCGCACGAGTGTACGCCGGAGGACGCGGTCCACTTGCAGGAGATCAACCGCGTCGGACGAGATCGCGTCGTCGGCGCCGGCTTCGATTGCAGACAAAACATCTTCTTCGTCGACCGCAACGAACAGGAGTGCCGCGCTCCGATTTGCGGCGCGCGCTTCGGTAACGGCGTCGCGCACATTTCGATCGGTAGGCAGAACTTCAACGATGCAGTTGGATGCGCGCCCGCTTGCCTCAAACAGCTCGGCGACGGATTTTGAAAATGTTCCGCCCGCGCACAGCACCATTATTTTTTCGGGCGCGGCTCGCTCCACCACAGCCGCGCAGTATCGCATGCGCGGCTATGTCACCGAACCGCTTTTTTGTTTTGTGTACACTTACCAGCGAAACGCCAGATCCCCGTTGTAGGGGTCACGCAGCTTCGTTTCACATGTTGGCCGGATGCCGCACGCTTCAAGCCCACCGAGCGCGCCGCCGAGCAATGCGCTTTCGATCCAGACATATTCGTCTTCGAGCCGAATGGTTGCGTGATTGGGCCCCTCGTCGAGCATGTACCAGCGGCCGTAGTTGGTTACCGCGCGCTTGGATTGAATGGCTTGGTGAAGTTGACGAACGGGGTCGCGCGAAATCAGCCGAAGAAGGCTTCGACCGAGCAAACTTTGACCGAAATAGACGGAGTGGCCGCGATGCAGTTCATGCATGCCGCGGTGTACTTCTGCCGGTGAGGCCACAAGCGATCCCGCAAACGCCAGCCACACGAGATAGTCGCTCGTTGGGTACAACATGAAGGCCGAGCGATCCGTTTCGTGAATGACCGTTTCGTACGCGGCACGGAGGCCGCGCCGCGACAGTTCGTCGAGGAGCGCTCGAAAATAAATGCCTCGAACACGTGCAGACACCGGCACAGCTTTGAGCCGCGCCACGATGTCACAGTGGGGAGCGAGAAGCTCCACGACGCGCTGTCGGTAGAGCACGGCTTCAACCTACCACCAACTTCGGCCCTAAATGCGCCGCGATGCGTTCTGTCCGATTCCGCGCAATTTTGCTGCCCAACCAAATTCTTCTTGCCACACCGGAAAACATGGGCTTCTTTCCGCCCCTTCAGGTGCCGGCCGCATCCTCAAAAGTGGAATGGCCAGGATCCGCGGTGTCGAAACGAAGCCGCTGCACGTAATCGCAGCCCAGCGGTGACATCGCCCTCAGTGTTTAGATCCGACGGCCGGCATGCCATTCGCATAGCCGGCTGCTCGGTGCCCGCCGACTCACCCAGGCTCCACGCGCCCCTGGCGAAAAGAGTACGCATGTTCGGGTTCGGCGAGGCGACGATCGAGTTCAAGTTTTTTGTTTGTAACGCCGCAACCCATGTCCAATCCATCTGCTTTGCGTCACCTGTCCCCCGAAGTTGAGTCGGAAGATGTTCCCAAGTCGGGTCTAGCTCCCAAAGGTTTCTGGCACGAGAGCTACCCCGAGAGCGCACCGTCGTTGCCGCAGCCCACTCTGCCGGCCGGTGCGCTCCCCGCGGCCCCCTCCCACGGGTCGATGTCGGCACTGAAAACGCCCAGTCTTCCCGAAGATCTCGTGCGCAGTACGTTGCCATCGCTGCGCTCCCTCGTTGCGTCGGCCGAGCAGGAGAGCACGTCGAGACGCATGGTCGATGCGCTCGTCGCGGCCGGTGTGGACACATTTTTTGGAATTCCGGGGGGCCCTGTCAGCCCTGTTTTCGAAGCCGTTCTCAGCACTCCCGGCGCGCGGCTCATTGAGTCGCGGCACGAGTCGGCGGCGGCTTTTTCGGCGATGGGATATCACCGAGCCACGGGCCGGGTCGCCGCGGTGATCGTTACGGCGGGGCCGGGCGCAACGAACGTTGTTACCGGGGTCACCGCTGCGTTTACCGAACGCGTGCCCATGCTTGTGATCTGCGGCGATGTACCGTGGGCATCGGGAGGCGGCCGGCTGCTGCAAGACTCCGGTCCGCAGGGAATCGCAGTCGAGCAAATGTTGGGGCACGTCACGCGTGCCGCGATTCGAGCTTCCCGACCTGAGTCCGTTGTCACTCAGGCACTCGCAGCTTTTCACGCGGCGACGGAACCGCTCGCCTTGGGTCCGGCGGTGTTTGTGCTGCCGATGGACATCGCCCGCGCCGCAGTGCCTGAGACGCCGGCGCCTCAAATCAGGCGAACGGCCGATGTGTACGCACCGCCGTCGAGCGTGATCGAGGCCGCCAAGTGGCTTGCCGAGGCCGAAAGGCCGCTCGTGATTGTCGGCGCAGGCGCCCGACCGCATGCCGCCCTCGTGCGAAAGTTGTTGGATGTTTTGCACGTCCCGTTCATGACAACGCCGCAGGCGAAGGGCCTGATCAGCGAAAATCACCCCCTTTCGTTACGACACGGCGGCCTTGCCGCGTCGTGGTGGGCGCGAAGGTACACACAGAAGGGCGTCGACGTGGCCCTCGCGATCGGCACAGATCTCGACGACTGTTCAACCGGCCCCACACCGCCGCTCGCGACCGATCGCGTTTCGCGCCTCATTCACGTGGACATCGACGCCACTGTGTTTCACCGCAATCACCGGGCCGCCCTGCCGATCTTGGCGGACATCAAGAGCTTCGCCGAGCAGCTCTACGATGTGGTCACCACCGACGGCATTCGCAATCCGCGCGGCCTACTTCTCGTGCGCGACATTCACAAAACGTCGGCGTTTGATGCTCCCGAGTTCGCGTCGGACAACTCGCCGATCATCGCGCCGCATCGGGCCGTTGCCGACCTTGAAAAGGCCGCCGGATCCAACGCTCGCTTTGTGACCGACATCGGTGAGCACATGTTGTCGGCCCTTCACTACCTCACCGCGAAAGGCCCCGACGCGTTCACCATTCACCTGGGTCTTGGGAGCATGGCTTCCGGGATCACGTCGAGCATTGGCCTGGCGCTCGGTGACCCGTCGCGACGCGTGGTGTGCATCTGCGGCGACGGCGGCATGCAAATGGCCGGCATGGAGCTTCTTGTTGCCGCGCGCGAGCGTTTGCCAATTGTGTACGCAGTCTTCAACGACGCGCGATACAACATGGTGTACCACGGATATAAGCAGCTCTACGGCGCCGAAGCCGGATGGGACACGCCGTGGGTCGACTTTGAAATGTGGGCCGCTTCGTTTGGTGTTGCGGGAGCGCGCATTGAAAAGCCCGGGCAGATCACGACGGAGCTGCTCGATCGCCTCACGCAACGCGGCCCCGCGGTGCTGGACATTCGGATCGACCGCGACAAACGCATTCGCGGCGCCGGCCGCAACGAGTCTTTGGGTCACATGTCTGTGCGCCCAACGGCCATTTGAAAGGACGGCACGCCCATGCGATCCAAAATTGCGGGTCTTGGCAGCTTTCTGCCCGCGGAGGTTCGTCACAACGACGCTTGGCCGAGTGAATTTGTAGGCCAACAAACAGCGCGCTACGGCGCCGAACTCATGGATGTTCGCAGCGACGGCAACGATCCGTGCGATGCGATCGTCACGCGCTATCTCGCAACGGAGCACGGCGATCCGTTCAAAGGCGCAGTGCGTCGCCGGGTTGCCGACCCGCATCTTTCATCGGCGGAGGCGGAAGCCACGGCCGCGAAAAACGCCCTCGACGATGCCGGCCTCAAGGGCTCCGACGTTGACCTTGTGTTGTCGTGGGCAATGGTGCCCGATCGCGTTACGCCGCCCACGGCGCCGCGCGTTGTACACTTGATCGGAGCGAATCGCGCCGCGGGCATCGGCCTCGACGCCGCATGTGCAACGCCGATCGCTCAGATCATGATGGCTTCGGCCATGATCGAAGCCGGTCGCGCGCGTCACGTGCTTCTCACGCAATCGCATCTTCTGTCGCGGGCCAATCCCCTCATGCACCCCACGTCGCCGATCATCGGCGACGCAGCGAGTGCCATGGTGATGAGTGCCAGCGAAAAAACCGGCGCCGGCGTTGTACACATGGTTTCGCACGGTGAGTATCACGAGGCGGTGACGTGGGCGCGCGGTCGCGATGAACAAGAAAGTCCGTGGTGGGAGGCCGGCCCTGAGTACACACCGGGAACGCGCAATCGGGTCCAGGCAAAGATGCTTGGAACACGCCTTGTGCACTTCGCGCGAGATACCGTGATGGAGCTTTTGTCGCGCGCAAAACGCCCTTCCGACTCCATTGATGTCATTGCCGCTACGCAACCGCGCCGATGGTTTCCGGCGGCCGTGGCTGAATCGGTAGGCCTATCCCCGGCGCATGCGCCGAGCACATGGGATGAAATCGCGCACGTCGGCGGCTGCGGCATTGTTTGCAATCTCATCGAAGCCCGCAATCGCGGCATGTTGGCCCCGGGATCGAGCGTGCTCCTTTACGGAATGGGCGCAGGGGTCACGCGCGGAGCTGCCCTTCTGGAATGGTGATTCCTGCTCAGTGGTGATCCCCTGTTCCGCAGCGCATGCCCCTCAAACGCTGAGGGGCGCGCCCCTCGGAACTCCGCTCTCGACCAATCACTGCGAGGTACCGCTGCCAGCGTTTTTGTGTACACCTGTTCGGCGGAGTACCTTGTTCAAACCCCGAACAGCGAATGCCCGCTCCTCGGCGTCAAACGCCCGCACGGCGATCAACATCACGAAGTAGGTGATCGCGCCCGTCACCACCGCCGCCGCAATTGCCCAAACGTTTTTGGCGATGAGCAGGCTCATTGGCACCAGCATGACGAACGACGCAAACAGGCATTTTGCCAAATAGACGGGATAATAAAGGATCAATAGATGCTTTCGCGCGGCCCGCGCGAGCACGAAACACTGGAGCCCGTAGGCCGCGAGAGTGGCAACCGCGGCGCCCACAACGCCGATGCGCGGCAACAGAACCACGTTGATCACCACGTTTACAGCCGCAGCCACCAAGCTCGTCATCCCCTGAATGCCGGTGCTGCGCGCTCCGTGCAGAATTTGTGATTGCGTGATCGTCACACCCCACAGCGAAACACCCGCAGAAATCAGCACCGTTAAAATCGCGCTTTGCGCCGCGATCTCGGCATTTCCCAACTTGTCGAGCAACGCCGGTGCGACCACGCCGCAGGCTGCCGTGAATGGAATCGCGAGCGTCAAAAAAAACTTGTTCGACAGTTCGATGTACCTTTTCGCCGTGGCGCGATCGGTGTCCCACAGCTGCGCGACCTTTGGAAAAAGCGTCATTTGAAATGGCGCCTGCGCCTGGAGCACAAGACCGCCGAGCGCATAACTCGCCGAGTAAATGCCAACTTCCGTTGGACCCAAAAACCGACCAATCAAAAAGCGATCGGACCGATCCAAGATCCAAAACGACAGCAACGACGGAAGCAGCGGAACTGCGTACGCCATCGCTCGTCGCATTGTCGCGCGGTCCGGCTTGGCGAAACCGGTGAGACGGCTCGCGTGCCACGTGCTGACAGCGGCAACGATCGCTGCCCACGCCGCCATTGCAATGAGTGCGTACAGAAGGTTTTTGGTGACCGCAAACACCACCAAAATCACACCAAGCTCCAGCGTTTGTGCTGAAACCTCAACCACGCTGCGAGCCAGAAACCGGTTGTACGCACGGTACACATTGAGATTCATGAGCCGCACGTTGCTGAAAAACACCAGCACCAGACTCACCGCCAAGTGACGCTCCAACCCGGTGTCACCCAACAAGAGCGCGCTTGCCTGCTTTGAAAACGGCAGCAGAGCCGCTGCCGAAAGCACGGTCATCATCATTTCAAGCACCAGAATAGATGTGTACACATTTGGCGCTTTTGAACGATCCGCCGCGATGAAACGAATGAGCGGCAGATGCAAATTCCAAGAAATGATCACCGAAAGAAGCGTTGTGAACGCCAGGATCTGCGCCCACGTGCCGTACCCCGCGGTACCGATTGCACCGACAATCAGCGGCAGCGTCACGATCCCCCGGAGTTTTCCGATCAACAGCGCAATCGACACAATGGCGTTGTCGGCCAGAAACTCACCCACACCGCGCTTTTTTGCGGGCGCTTTGGGGGTTGTTGACGCCTCCACACTCGACGCGGCAGCCTCGTTTGCGTCCGCTTTTTGTTCGGGGGCATCTGCCACGGTGCAACCCTTAAATGACGGCCGTTTTCATCGCAATAAAAGCTCCCGCCGGTTCATCCCAACGGACGACACATTCAGGTTGGGTGGGCTCACCAGCACGAAAAAAACCACCCCTTTTAACGCGCCGTTGTGGGCGCCGCGGCCTTGCATTACCCAACGCGCCTTCCTCTTTTCCAACTGTCGAGGTGCCTTGGCTCCGCCTTTCGTTCATTCGTCCGCCGTTGTCGACGACGACGTGCGCATCGGCGACGGTTCACGCGTCTGGCACTTTTGCCACGTCTCTCAAGGCGCTCGCATCGGTAAAAACGCGAGCCTCGGGCAAAACGTGTTCGTCGGGCGCGGCGTCACTCTGGGCAACGGGGTGAAAGTTCAAAACAACGTCTCGATCTACGAGGGCGTTGAGATCGACGACGACGTATTTCTCGGACCAAGCTGCGTGTTCACCAACGTGTTGGCACCGCGCGCTTTTATCGAGAAAAAGGCTGAATATCATCCAACACGCGTGGGCCGAGGAGCCACCGTCGGAGCCAATGCAACCATCGTTTGCGGCAATCACGTTGGCCCCTATGCGCTTGTCGGCGCGGGCGCCGTGGTCACGCGCGATGTGCCCGCGTACGGTTTGGTGGTCGGCAACCCGGCGCGTCGCGTCGGATGGTCCTGCAAGTGTGGTGTACGCCTGCCCGATGCGCCGCGACCTCGGTGCCCGTCGTGTGGCCAGAGCTACATCGTTGAAGGCGAAGTGTGCCGCCCCGCGCCTCATGCGGAGTCTGCGCCCGACCCCATTCCGCTCGTGGATCTAAGGGCCGAACACGCACCGCTGTTGCCGGCGCTCGTTCGCGCGTTTGAGCGTGTCGTCTCTTCCGGTGAAATGATCCTCGGTGAAGAAGTGCGCGCGTTTGAGCACGAAGCCGCTCAAACGCTCGGCGTTTCGCATGCTGTCGGCGTTTCGAGCGGAACCGATGCGTTACTTGTTTCGTTAATGGCCTTGGGTATTGGCCCCGGTGATGAAGTGGTCACAAGCGCGTATTCGTTTTTTGCGAGCGCCGGTTCCATTGCTCGAACGCTTGCCACGCCGGTGTTTGTTGATATCGATCTCAATACGCTCAATATCGACGCCAACGCCATTGCAAGCGTCATTACACCTCGCACAAAAGCGATTATTGTTCCGCATCTGTTCGGCCTGCCCGCCGACATGCGAACCATTGCAAAAATCGCCGCCGCCCACGGCCTCTTTGTTATTGAAGATGCGGCCCAGGCATTTATGGCAAAAACCCCCGAAGGTCCGGTGGGCGGTCTGGGCGACATCGCCTGCTTCTCCGTTTTCCCACCAAAATCTCGGTGCGCTCGGTGACGGCGGATTGGTGACCACCAATAACGAAACATTGGCCGATCGCGTCCGATTATTGCGTACACACGGCGCTCGACCCAAACACCACCATATTGAATTGGGCGGCAATTTCAGGCTCGACGCGCTCCAAGCGGCGCTTCTCCGTGAAAAACTCCCTCACGTTGAACGGTGGACGGCCGCCCGCCGAGCCAATGCCCTGACGTATAATCGGATCTTTCAATCATCCGGTCCAATGCCCGATTTTGTTTTCCCGCGCGAGATAACGCCCGGCCACGTGTTTCACCAATACGTTGTTCGCTCCACTCGCCGCGATGCACTCAAAACGCACCTCGCTCGCTGCGGCATTGCTACAGAAGTGTATTATCCAAAACCCCTTCACACACAACCGGTATTCAAAAAACTCGGTTATCGCGAAGGCAGCCTCCCCAATGCTGAACGAGCCAGTCGTCAGTGCTTGTCGCTGCCGATTTTTCCAGAATTGGGGGAAGCAAGGTTAATGCGCGTCGCCAATGAGGTGGCGGCTTTTTTGCGCGGTTAACCCAACTACTCTTCGAGCGTGGCAAGCACGTTTTGCAGCTCACTCAATGCATGGGTGTTACCCGCCTTTTGCGCCGCGGCAACACCCTGTGTGAGCCATGTTCGGGCCTCAGCGGGGCGCTTTTGATTCACCAACATTTGTCCGCACATTAGATATTGCGGCACATACGAAACGTCGATTTCGCGCAGCTTTTCAAATGTCCGCAATGCGTCGTCGGGCCGCCCGAGGCTCACATATTCATTCGCCAATGCGTACCAGGCAAAAGGATCTTTCGACCCTTCCGACGTGACCTTTTCCAAATACATTAATCGCTTGCTCACGGGCCTACCTCACGAAGCTTCAACAACGCCGATAAAAGGCACATTGCGATAACGCTCGGCCCAGTCAAGCCCATAACCGACAACAAACTTATCTTCAATGGTAAAGCCGAGGTAATGAATGGGCACTTCAACCCGCGTGCGCGACGGTTTATGCAGCAATGCGCACACCTTTAGACTGGCTGGTTTACGCGTGCGCAGCAAATCCAAAAGGTGCGCAATCGTTAGGCCGGTATCCACGATATCTTCCACAATCAAGATATCTTCACCTTCAATCGAGCGCGACAAATCCTGCGTGATTTGCACAATACCGCTCGACTGGGTACCTTCACCGTAGCTGCGTACACCTAAAAACTCCACCCGCAACGGCGCCGTGATTGAGCGCGCCAAATCGGCGGTAAAAACGAAGCTTCCTTTTAATACGCAAATCAGCACCAAACGGCGATCGCCATAGTCCTTTGAAATCTGCTCACCGAGTTCTCTTACCCGTTGGGCAATTTGGTCGGCGGTGATCATCGGTCGAACGGTGGCTTCATTCATGGGCCGCCGGCTACCATTGCTTTCTCGCGGTGAAAAGAGTGCACCCGCGCCCGCCGCCAAGTAAAGTGCGCTCGCATGGTCACGCCGCCCAATCCTGCGGGTCCGGGAGTTCCACCCGGTTTCACCCAACCGCCCTATCCGTCGGCGGGCCCTTACCCCTATCCAACGCCGCCCGGTGTACCCGGTCCGCAGCAAAAGAAAAAGGGGCTCAGCACCGGCTGCGTTGTATTCGGTGTATTGCTGCTTTGCTTTTTCGGCGCAGTTGCGGCCGTAATGCTGGTGCTGGGCTTCGCCATTTCACAAAACAAAGACGCACAAAACATTTTCGGTGCCATGTCCGACGGCGCGGAGATCCTCATTGAAGCGCAGAGCGCTCCCGGTACCAATGAACTTCGCGCATTGGGCTGTGAGCAGGCGCTGGCAATAGATCCTGCAAAAATCGCCAAAATCATTAACCGCTTTGCAGACGCCGGTGTTCCTCCAATGCCTGCCGGCGGAGGCGGTTTTGAAAAAATGGTAATGTGTCAAATGAGTGCGTACGCAACGCCTCCCACGTGCGACAACGTTGCTCGGTCGTACATTAAAGGCGCTTCGCCACGCGGCAATTTTTATGTGCAGGTGCAACAGCAGCACCACAATAGTCCCGCGTGCAGTGGGATGTACACTCCCGCGGGCACGCTTGTTACAGCCCCCTAGCCAATTAATGGCTCGGCTCCACCAGCTCTATTAAAATTCCCCCGGTTGCCTCCGGGTGCAAAAAAGCCACTTTATGGCCACGTGCGCCCAGGCGTGGCTCCTGATCCACAAGCCGAACGCCCGCGGCCTTTAATGCCGCGAGGGCATTTTCAATCCCCTCCACCTCAATAGCAATATGATGGATGCCCGGACCTTTTTTATCAAGGTACCGCGCCAATCCCTCATTGCCCTTTGGTTCAATTAATTCAATAGATGTTTCGCCAATGGGCAATAACGTCGCTTCCGTTTTCTGCGACGCAACCACCTCACGCTCTCCCACCGAAAGCCCTAATACCGATTGAAACTTTGCGAGCGACTCGTCGGTATTGCGCACCGCAATGGCCACGTGATCAATCTTTTTGATCTTGATCATACCTTTTTCCTCTGAACGAGCACTGTCCGCGTAATTTCAACCACTTTTTCGGGCACACGCCCTTCGGTCTTGGGCAATTCAGGGTCAAACAAATTGGCGCCTTTTGCGAGCAATGCCCTCGGTGGAGTGTTTTTGGTGCCAACCACTCGCAACGTCAATGCGCCCGTTTTTTCATTTACATCTTCTTTGGAGAGCACTTTGGTCGCTGCAAACAATGTGTCCCCGGCCAACACGCTCCCGGTGTGGGCGCCTTCATCAAGCCCCAGATCCCAAATGCCATTGCCTACCGTATCGCGGCTCGCGAGCGACAATACCCAACAAAGAACAAGCCCTCCGTACGCCACCCGGGTTTTCGCAAACGAACCCGTTTTGCAATACACCTCGTCCGTATGCAATGGGTGCGAGTTACGGGACAGCGTTGTGAGTTGTAATAACTCCGCCTCACTCACAGTGCGCCCCACCTCATGCGCCAATACATCGCCCGGCGCCAAGTCTTCATAAAATGTTGCAAATCGAGGCGGCGAAAACACATGTGCCATGTCGGCCAATGCACTTTTCAATTCCGCCGGAAAACGTTCCACTTCGTTATCATTCCAAGCGCCGCCCACATATTCCGCGTCTTTGGGACGTTCCGTTTCATGGCCCGCTCGAACAAGGGCTTTTCGCTCAAAAGAGCATAACAATTCATCACGTTCATTCATTAGATGTGTACGCACGTGCACCACACCTTTGTCGCCCGCACTCACGGGCTTCACCCCAATGACTTTGGACCGGGCACGCACCGTGTCCCCTGCAAAACAGGCGTTTGGAAAGCGAACGTCAATATACGCCAGGTTGGCAATGGCCTGCTCGCTGACATCGTGCACGCTGAAGGATATGCCGAGGTTCAATAACCAAAGTGGGTGCACCGGCCTGCCCGCAAAACCCGCCGCCCGCGCGGCGACGCGGCTTGAATACGTAGGTAATGCGCATTGGAAGGATGCATTAAAAAGCCCAACCATCCCATCGTCGATAGTGACTTCCCACGGGTGTTCAAACACCGCGCCGACGTTAAAGTCAAAGAGCCTGCGGCCGTACCGACGAATGATCGTCACAGTCTATCGAATCCCCGCAAACAGCCTCATTGTCAATGAACAATTCTACGCATTCTGCCGGAGCCTTCAAATCAGCCGTCTTCTTCCCTCGTTCAACCGAGCGCGCTTCGCGGCCCCATTCAACCGGGAGGCAACTTCAACCGCCTCGCAACGACCTGAAAAGCCCACCCACGGGACACGCCGTATCCAACACGGAGGCACCGAGATCACGGAGATCGACGGAACTCCGGCCTGCAGGGAGAACCTTGACCTTTGAGCGCACCTCATCGAAAACCATTCCAATGGCAACGAGCACCCCACTTCGCGAACGTGCCCTCGATCTCATTCGAGCGGCCGAAACGCAGACTATTTCGATCGAATCGAGATGTTACCTCCAGCGTTCGCACCTCACGGCGCCCGCCACCGTTTGGAAATATGTCGAAGGTGCGGTGAAAACCGGCGCCGACCTCGTCATGCTCGACTTGGAAGACTCCATTCCCCGCGGCAACAGCGCTTTATTAGAAGCGGGTCGCACCAACATAATTCGCGCATTTTCAACCCTCGACTGGGGGCGAAGCCTTCGATTTTTCAGACCGCGCGGTTTGGTGCTCGACCCGGGTTTTGAAGACATTCAAACCATTGTCACCGCTGCGGGTGTACACATTGAAGGGCTCATCTGGCCCAAGGCTGAAGGCGCGTCTGAAATCCTCTTATTGGATGAAGCCCTCGCAGAAGCCGAACATGCCGCCGGCATTGCTGAAGGATCCATTAAAGTTGGAATACTCATTGAAAGTGTACGCGCCGAAGAAGAAGCGTTTTGGATCGCCGGTGCGTCAAGACGCGTTCGAAGCCTCATTTTCGGGGCGTTTGATTACTTTTCGTCTCTTGGAATAATAGGCAGCCCGTATCGATTTGACCATCCGCTCGTTGATGCGGCACGCGCCCGCATTACAAAAGCCGCCGCCTCGGTGGGTGTCCCCGCCATTGCTGAAATGACAATCAACTACCCCACCAAAAACAAAAGCATTGAAGAGCAACAAGCCGCTTTGAATGAATTGGAGCGGGACGCAAAACACGCCCTCCACCTTGGTATGCGCGGCAAGTGGGTCGGCATTCCGGCTCAATTGCCCATTGTCCATAACGTGTTTGGATTGCCTGAAAGTGAAGTGCGCCGCGCATTGGAAGAGGTCCGAGCGTTTGAAGCCGCCGAACGTGAAGGCAAGGGCGCTACAATCATTCAAGGAAAAATGGCCGATCGCGCCACAGATAGGCATAACCGGGTTATTCTGGAGGCCGCCGTTTCGCTGGGTATGTTATCCATCTCCCAATGAAAGCGCGCTCAGGGCACACCTCAACATCGCTCACAAAGCGCGAAAAAGCGGTTCAACAAGCGCTCGATCGCGTGCGCGCCACCTGCGATACAGAAGGTCGCAAACAAACAGATCCTATTGAGTTCGTGCATCAATACGAGCGCTCCGCTGATAAAGAATTGGTGGCTCTTCTCGCATCGGCGATGGCGTTTGGAAACGTCACCGCATTGCGCGCCAAAATCAAAGAGGTGCTGGAGCGCATTGGCCCCAACGTGGTTGAAAAAGCGGAAGACCTTCAATCGCTCCGCCGCATATTAAAAGGGTTTCGTCACCGGTTATTCACCGGCGACGACGTCGCTCGATTGTTGTACGGCGCCCGCTCTGTTCAATCAGCGCACGGGTCGCTCGGCAACGCATTGCGGACCTTTTTAAATCAACACGGTGAATTAAAAGCCGCATTGATTGACTGGACAGGTGAAATTCGCCGCGCCGGGGGCCTCAATCAAAAAACAACCCGGCGTGGTCCCGCTCACATTTTATCCAACCCGGCCAAAGGGTCGGCCGTCAAGCGATTGCTCCTGTTATTGCGATGGATGATCCGCCCCAATGACGGTGTTGACCTCGGATTGTGGCCTATTGCGCCGAGCGTCCTTTTGATCCCAGTCGACACACATATCCATAAACTCTCGCGCAACCTCGGCCTCACAGACCGGCGCGACGTTTCGTTTCAAACAGCGGTTGAAATTACAAATAAACTGCGCCGTTTTGATAACAACGATCCCGTCAAATACGACTTTTCGTTATGCCACATGGGCATGGCGCAACGGTGCCCTTCAAAACGCGATCCATTGAGGTGTGAAGGCTGCGGCGTTAAGAGCGTTTGCCGCCATTGGGAATAAGCAGAACGGTGTCGGCACCGAAACCGCGCAGCGCAATGCTCCAACCGCAATTATCACTACCGCTCTTTAATCAACCGTCGGCAGGTTTTGCAAACTTCGCTTTTAACGCTTCACACACAATTGCCGGCGCATAATGCGAAACATCCCCGCCGTGGCTGGCAATTTCACGAATCAGCGACGCCGAAATAAATGTGTACTTTGTGCGCGTCGGCAAAAACACCGTATCAATCTGCGGCGACATATCGGCATTGGCGTGGGCAATCTGCAACTCGTATTCAAAATCGCTCGCCGCCCGCAATCCGCGAACAATCACGCGCGCGCCCACTTTGTCGCAGTAATGAATTAACAGTCCGTCAAAAAAATCAATGCGCACGTTATCCATGCCCTGCGTAATTTCACGCAGCATGTTTGTGCGCTCTTCAAGCGTGAACAGCGGCTTTTTAGAAGGGTGCCTGCCAATGGCAATAATCACCTCGGCAAACACCTTTGAAGCGCGCTGAATCAGATCAAAATGGCCAAACGTCGGAGGGTCAAAACTGCCGGCGTATACAGCGAGCACGTCTTTCATCTTTAATGGCCGTCCTCAAGTTTTGGTCATTAAAAATCACGGAATACGTTTAATGAAATCCCGACCGTTCGCGCACGAAAATCATTACGGCGTCTTTGGAGGCGGATTTGACGACCCCGACGAAGGAGCCGGCGGCGCCTGCTTCGGATCGGGCGTAATCATCGGCGGCGACCCCAAATCCTGCGGCGGCGGTGCCGATTGCAAATCGCGATTATGCGCGCCGCTCAATAAACGTTGCACCGCGAGATTGTCTTCAAGCCACATGAGACGCCCGCCGTCTCCGAGCGTCATTCGATAATAAGCGAGCAGCCCGTTGCCCACCATTCCGTCGATATCAAACATCAGCTTTTCTTCAACCTGCTTTACCTGACCGGTTTGATATCCGGGCACCTGCGTAATTTCATAGGTGCCAATTTTCAGAAGCGGAATCAGCCCCTCTTTCAGCTTCTTTTCAGGGTCATCGGGCACAAGCTTCAGGTCGCCCACCGCAACGCCCGCTTTTTTCCAACCTTCGTCATCCAATGAAATCGGCAGCCCCATGGAGGTGTCCACCAATAACGCGGCGGCTTTATCACCCAAGTTGCTCTTCATTAACATTCCGCCGCCTTTTGCATAATAAAGCGATACGCGCGTGGCGTCGGGCGGCGGTGAAGGTGAAAACGAACGCGCAATAAACTGGCGGCCTGTCCAATCAATGGTGGCGTGCACGTGCCGCAGCAGATTCACTCCCAAAATAGCTTTAATGGGCGCGCCGATTTGTTTGCTAATGCCCGACAAATCCTGCGAAAGCGCCGGTACATCCTGCACTTCAAGCCCTTGATCGGCCCGCGTTAATTCATTCCACCAAAGCGGCGTGTTCTGCAAACTCGGCAAATCAGGCGCCGGCCTTTTAAATCGAACCGATACCCAACTCGGTTCGGCCCGCGCGGCACTGTCAATCACCACCTCGGCATATCCCGTAGAAACCATTGCGAGAGCCGGCTCGCCGTCGATGTCAACCGATACAATAAAATACGCGCCTGCCGGGCTCACATGCGGCATTTCAATGGCCGCAATTTGACTGCCTGCAATGGTAAAGGGAGATCGCCCCGCGCCGCGCCGCGCGAGTTTTGCAATCGACTTTGCCCAATCATCCACCACGTCCGGGTCATTGAGCATTGCTTCAAGCTGATCGGCCGCCGCTTCGAGATCGCCCTTGTACCAAAGAGCGCGCCCCCGGAGCCCTGCTGCTTTGGTGCCTTTAATGCCCTTTAACAGCCGCACCGCTTCTGCGTAATCGAGCAATGCCAGGTGTACCTGAGCCGCGAGCAGCTTCACCTCTTCGTCTTCGGGGGCCAGGCTTAGCGCCTTGTTCACCGAGTCGCGGGCTTCATCAATATCGGCCACCTGAAGCTCGGCCTTGGCGCGTTGAAACCACTTCGCCGCGTTTGGGTCACGAACCGCCGGCCCCTCCACCGTGGGGCAGCCGAGCAGGGTTGTCGAAAGCGCGCTCGCCAAAAACAACGGGGCCAGCCTGCGCGCGAAAAGAGAGGTTGAGCGAGAAGACATCGAGGGAATTTCCAGGGGATTTAGCCGATTTTTGTTGCTGTAGAGATTTCCGCGATCGACAAGATGCGGTCTGCCCGTAGCTCACGTCGGCTTCGCGACGCAAGCAGATAGCCGAGAACGCGCGGAGGGTCGAGATCCGTGCGCACTCCCGTCACACGCATTTCAAGGTCTTCGGCCGCTCGGTGCGAAGGTCGGTACCGAATGAGCACATTTGTTTCGGCCTTTCGTGCGCGTTCCGCCGCGGCGAGCAGTTCAGGTCGAGCGTGCCGTTCGCCCACACGCACGTGCCACAAATCGCGCGGCGTTGTCGGATGCAACACCGCCAAGATGCGTGTGTACACTTCGCGCATCGCCGTCACATCGCTCTCTGCTCGATGAGCGCGACCGTGCGCAATTCCGAGTTCTTTGCACAAGTGCACCAAACTGTGATTTTTCAGCGCGAAAGCGCGCCGCGACAAACTCAATGTGTCCACATAAAACGGCATCGAAAACGGCTTTGAAATGCGCGCCATTTCCGCTTCCAAAAACGCGGCGTCTTTGTTGGCCGCATGCGCCACAAAAATCGCATCGTTCAAAATCCCCACGATCGAAGGGGCAATTTCCGCAAACGTCGGTGCGCCCGTCAGATCTGAAACAGCGATTCCGTGAATGGCTTCGTTGCCAAATGTCATCGGCTCCGGTCGCACCAACGTTGCCACGCGATCGACAACAGCCCCGTTGTGTACACGTACAATGCACACTTCAATAATGCGATCTCGCTCGGGGGAAAGCCCTGAAAGCTCCAGATCCACAAACGCGAGCGGCGCTTCAGCGATTGGCAAATCCCATGGTGGGCCGGGCGGCGGTTCTGCGGGCCTTTGAGACACGCCGCATCTCTACCACTCTCCGCGATCGCAATTCACTGTAATGCTCAACCCCGGCTTTGTGCCGAACGGGCGCGTGCGGGGTTTCGCGCTATCATCGGGCCGCCATGTTCGCGTCTGCCGATGACGATCCCACCGCTTTTGGCGATGAAGACCATCCAAGTGAAGACCGCGATCTTGATCTCGCCGTTCATTCAAATAGCGATCCGTTGAGTCTTCCCGTTCTCGTTATCAATCGCTTATACCAACCCGTTCAAATCACCAGCGCACGCCGCGCCGTCACGCTGCTTTTCGGCGGTTCGGCGTATGCGCTTGATGATCGCGGTGAGCTTCACGACTTTACCTCTTGGCGTACACAACCCGTCCGTCAAGACGATGACGCCATTGCACTTGTTGAAGGCGCGCTCCGCGTCCCGCGCGTTGTTCATCTTCGTCGTTATGATCGCGCGCGCCGTCCCGTCGTTCGCCTCACACGCAAAAACGTAATGCTCCGCGACGGCTATCTTTGCCAATATTGCGCCGCTCGCCTCCCCACGCGTGACCTCAATATCGCTCATGTATTGCCTCGGTCACGCGGTGGCCCCGATTCATGGGAAAATCTCGTTACCGCCTGCCGACAATGCAATCTTCGAAAAGGCCGGTGCACGCCCGAAGAAGCGAGCATGCGCCTATTGCGTACTCCATTTGCTCCGCGTTGGACCGTCAGTATGCAAATCTTAATGGGACAAAGTCGGCCCATTAAAGAATGGCAACCATTCCTCAAAGCCGGTTAATGCCCCTACCCGCGCCGCTCTCGCTTCGCGGCCCCATTCAACCGGACTTCAGCGCCGCGCAACGACCTGAAATGCCCTGCCACCTGACACATCGTGTTCAACACGGAGTTCCCCAGCGGCGCATGCGCCTCATTCGAACGGCGAGTAACTCGTTGCGGTTGAGTTGTCGATGCAGCAGAAAAGAGCCCGTTCTGGGAGGTCCGGCGACTTGAGATGTCCATCACGTCGCCATCCACCGGTCTCGCCGGTCTCTCGTTTTCGTCGTGGCTGCGCTCGCCACAGAACTCCATCTGGAGAACCCGACGCGCCACGCTGTTCGCTTTTCCGCTTGGCGACGGGCAAGGGTGTCCCAAACGTCTCGACAAGACTGGATCCGTGCCTTGCAGAACGTTCCGCTAAAGGGAAGTTACCTAGGAGGCACCGAGATCCACGGAGTTTTTTGTATTTTTGGCTGCCATAGGCTCGCACCACCGACGCAAATAGACCGGTGAGGCCCAGGAACGCGGCTGATGTGTACCCATTGCAGCCAAAGAAACAAAAAAACTCCGGTGGTGAAGAGACGTCACATGCATCCAGGCGCTTCAGGTCTTGGCGTGATGGCGTCAGTTACCTGGGAGCCACGAAGAAGTTACCGTCCTCGTCGCAATAGGCCACGGCGTTCCACCCGTTTTGCGTACACAAGAAAAAGTCGAGGCATCCGGTTGTGCATGCCTGTTCGGCGCACGATTCGGCCACAGCCGCGGGGCAGTCGGGCGTTTGTAAATCCGGTGTACACCCCTCGGCGTCATTGGAATGGTCAAACATTACCGGTGTACACTCGCCGCCCGCACCTCCCAAACCGCCCACGCTTCCGCCTGAACCCCCCGAGGGTAGATTTCCCCCCGAACCGCCTGCGCCAGCCGCATTTCCTTCACACACCTCGGTGCGTTGCCATACCCCATTCACGCAGTCATAAAGCGCCTGACACAACTTGTCTTCACACGTTCCACCCCGGCCTGTGGGGCAGCCGCCGTCGGGAATTTGATCGCACAAAACAATTTGGGTGTCATAAGGTGAACACCCCAGACATACCAGCGTAACACCGGCGGCTAGGCCGAAAAGAAGCGATGAGAAGGTTGGAACCATGCCAGTCCAACCATTCAACCATACCGATCGCGTTGGGTCAATTGGTTGGGCAGTTCAGCGCCGAAAACCAAAGAGGTCAATTGAGGTCAGACATCATTGGCGACCTCAAAAACGGGGCTTGAAATGGCTCTTTCATCCCCGCCAAGGTTGTCACAATGGCCCACCCTTCTAATACAACCACCACCGGAACTTCACCGGTCTTGTGGGTGGCTCGCACGGTGTACCCCAAAAGCTTACCGTCAAGTTCACCACCCTGAAACACTTTTTCGAGCGTTGCCGCAAGCATTTCAACGCGCGCCGAACCTACCATCAACGGCTCTTTGGCGCCTATTGCCTTTGACCTTTCGCGAAGCACGGTGGGGCTGGGCCCACGCACCCGTTTATAAATCGACTCGGCCAAAGCAAATCCGTGACTGTCGTTGAGCGCAACCAAGTAGAGTCCAACCCGTTTGGACAAGTTTGGCGGCAACCTGGTATACGCGGCAATCAAGACGGAACCGAGTGAAAGAGTGTTGCTTTTTTCGGCCATGTTAGACATCCTCCCGAGGGGGTGACCACAGCTTGCCAAGGGGATAACCGCTTTGTGGAGTGGGAGCATCCGGTGGCAGGGTGGACACGCCGGGTGTCCCGCTCGAACCTTCCATCCTCGATGGGTAGGCTGCTCCGCTGTCAGCCGGCTGGTCGTGCAGAGCGCGAATGGCTTGCACCTGCATTTGAGCGGCCGCGCGTATCTCCACCGCCAGCGATTGAACCATACGCCGCGTTTGGTCGACCGATATGCTCGCCGTCGCATCCAGGTGCTTGCGATGATCGGCGGCTGCCTCATTGGCCGAATCGTTGATTTCGCGTAAAAGCGAGGTCAGGTTGGCGGCCGTGGAGTCAAGTCGATCGAGAATGCGCGACAAGATCACATACATTCCGATACACACTCCAAGCCCGGAGCCAACCAAGAAGGCGAACAACGGCATCCACTTGTCCACGGTTTACAACCCTCCCCATGTGCGACCGGAACGCGTTAGTTCGTCCCGGGCGGCCAACCATTCTGACGGTGGGAAGGTACACTTGCCACCCCGTTCCAATGCTACCCAGCGGTGAAAGTGTTCCCGCAACGCCGCGCGGCCCAAACGCAGCCTATTCCAGGCTGTATTGACCCGAATGCCGAGCGTTTCAGCGACTTGTGGCATGGGTACCTCGTTTAATTCATACGCTACAAGAACCGCGTGCAAACAGGGCGCCTGTGCGCGCAACCGGAGCAACCCTTGGCGCAAAATTCCAAGCGGAGCA
The DNA here is from genome assembly GCA_016712345.1 of Polyangiaceae bacterium. GTDB lineage: Bacteria > Myxococcota_A > Polyangia > Polyangiales > Polyangiaceae > JADJRH01. The sequence goes on along the minus strand of JADJRH010000001.1, from coordinate 1,721,596 downwards.
CGCGCCAAAAAGTGCACTTCAGGACTTGGAAACGTGAACATCCCGTCAATGGGTAGACTCTTTCGATTTCTCGAATATCCAACCACTCCACTGCGCTGCTGCGTGCGCCAGTAGTTTGCGACCTGACGCAATACAACGCCGCGCAAAATGGCAGTTGCAACCCCCGGATCAGAAGACGCGTCCGCAGCGCGAAGAGCCGCGCCTTTTCGGATGGCGAGTAAACTTTCTTGAACCACGTCGTCCACGTCACGCGTGGGAACTCTTCCCAATAACACCCACTTTCGAACAAGTCTGCGTTCGGACTCTACACGCGCCCCTCCCTGTGGGCGCGAGGCTGGTCCAATATCCTCTTTTGGCATTGGCACCTCCGGCTTGTTTTTGTGTACACTTTGGTCATGCTCAATGTGCTGCTGCGCGCCCCAAATCGTCGGTTGTCGTCCTCAAAATATCCGAGTATTGCTGCGTCCTCCGCCCTAGCTTTGGGGCGCTCGCGACGCACGTTGAGCATGACCGAGAGGAGAAGCTCAATGTGCTGCTGCGCGCCCCAAATCGTCGGTTGTCGTCCTCAAAATATCCGAGTATTGCTGCGTCCTCCGCCCTAGCTTTGGGGCGCTCGCGACGCACGTTGAGCATGACCGAGAGGACAAGCTCAATGTGCTGCTGCGCGCCCCAAATCGTCGGTTGTCGTCCGTGAGCTTTGGGGCGCTCGCGACGCACGTTGAGCATGACGGCGTGGTGATTTGGTCCGAAGGGTGTGGGTAGAGTAGTTAGGTAGAGTGGTTTAAAATCGGCCAAGTGATCTCTATGGCTGAAGCGAAGAGGCCAGGCGTATCGTGCGAGAGAGTCGGAGGGTACAACCCGGCCTCCTCACTTCAGCCATGGAGACGGTCAGGTGAGAGTTGGAGCGCTGTCATGCGCACCTTACTCCCTCACTTGTTATTCAGAAATGGCGCCCGAAAAGGATCCAGAAAATGACATCTTAAAAAAATCGTCAGTGCGATTCTCGGCGCTTCATCGAGCAGGCGGCGGCGTTCACTAACATGTTGCGTTGCCGCTGAAAGAGGCCGTTGGGATATTGGTTTGCGTGCGCAGCGAGCGCCGCACACCCTTCTACCTGTTGACCTCGGTCGAGGAGCGCTTTTGCTTTTTCAAGGAGCGCCATTTCTTCACTCTCGCGCCGAGGGATTGCGCGAACATGGTGGGACGGATTGGGTATAGGGGCGGCTCGCTGCGAGGCTTTGGGGTAAGGTTGGTTTTTGGAAGTTTGGTCCCATGTGTTTGACGCGGTGGGATCGGCGGAAGCGGCCAAAGCGATGGGTTTAATGGCAAGATCAACGGGGGAGGGCAGTGGCAACTCAACGCCGGAATGTTTCTCCGCCGAAGCGGGTGTGTCTTTTGGGTCACCGGTTGGATGGGTAGGTGAACCGCCGAGTTGCATTGCCAAACCTGTCACAACGGCACCCGCCGCGCCCGCGACACTCAGGGCCGCGATCGACCGAAGTATGCCCCATGTTTTATGCAGCGGGGACGTGTTAAGTTGTGCTGCCGTGACGGGAGGTTGGCCAGACGTGACCTGACTTTCTACCCGTGTGTTTTGACTTGGCGCCCATTCCGGCATTTGACGATTGTGAAGAGACCGAGGATAGCCGGCCGCTCGCAGGAGACTCGACAGCGAGCCGAGATAAATGGGAAGAATACCTCCCCGCGAGGTTTCACGCCGCTGCACGGCAGCCCACCGCCGATGAGCCGCTTCCACGTCATTGCGGCCCCGCAATAAGCGCGATTTTACGGTGTTCGGCGGAAGCTTTAACATCATGCCTATTTCTTCAACAGAATGGCCCTCAAGTTCATGGAGTATAAAAATGCGCCTTCGCGCTTCTGGGATGGAGTCAATCAAGTGACGGAGTGTGCGGCGAGCCTCGTAACGCCGAATGATGTCGTCTTCTCCAGAGGTGAGAAGTGGTTCAAAGAGGTTCTCCTCTCCCGCGGCCGTTTGCGCGGAGTTTTCATCGAGCGCAACCTCGCGTCGGGCACTTACAAGATGAAAGTGATCAACGGCTGTTCGGGCCGCGATTGTGGAGATCCAACTTGAAAATGAGTGGGAAGGGTCAAACCGGCTGCGACTTTGATATGCGCGAAGCAATACCTGCTGCAAAACGTCCTCACGCTCGGATTCAGGCACGCCCCTTCGGCGGAGGACGTTGAATATGGTGGGAACGTGCTCTTCCAGAAGAAGCTCAAATGTGCGGTCGGCGGTTGACGCGCGTGTTTTACCTGCTTGGTGGGTAGTGTCGAGAGGCGGCGTGGAATGCCGGGCAGTGCTTGATGAGTGGTGTGTACTCTCCTTTTGGTGTCCCATGGCGGTAGGTCCTATTTGGGTGGTTGAATGGCTGGTTGACAGCAAAAGGTGACAGTGAAAGTGTCGGTCGGGGTTGAGGGTTGACTGTCGGCCGCGTCACAGCGACATTCAGGTGTTCCGTTGGTGTTGCGGCTTGTATGGAAGGTGAGAATGTGATCGGGGTAGTCAACCGGACATGCAGATACAGGTAAGGTGCCAGCGGCAAATAGGCAGGCGGAAAAGCCGTCTTCTAGAATGGGAAGGCACACCTCCCCCGGGTTACAACCGTTGTCGGTAGGGGTGGGCACTAAACATTCGCTGGCAATTTGCGGAGGCGCTGCGCTCACCGGAGATGGGTCGTTGTTGGAGGATGCCCGGGCCTGGGTAGATTGGGAGGAGTTGATCCCCGGGCACAAAACGCACCCTGAAAACCCTTGCAAGCTGTAGTCGTCCGGGCATTCTTGAAACGTTTTTGCCGGCCCAAATTGCATGATGACAACTCGCGAAAAGGGCACCGGGGCGGCCGATGTGCATGCCCCGGTGCAGTATGATTGGTCGGGTTCGGAAGCTGTGGAATCCGTGGAATCGGTATGCCACAACATGTTGCAACCCATGGTGGGGAAGATGCTCAAAACCCAGGGTAGATGCCAAGGTCTAACGACCATGAAAAACCTCACTTGAAGTAGACAGCCAACCCCGCACCAAAGTTGCCTTCAACGGGGGATTGTACCCAAACCCCGTTGCGCCGCTTTGTGGGGTCGGCAGATGCTTCGAGAGCAATTCTGTTTTGCAGAGGAACGAAAAGCGCCTCTGCCAATGCGAAAACTGCAAACCGATCTGCAAACGGGTATTCAAACTTGAGGCGAGGCCCGAGTGAAAACGTGGGAGCCATTTGAGCTTGGGTGTCGTCCCAGAAGTATAAGAGGCCGGCTTTGACGGCCGCACATCCTGACAGGTACTTCCATTTGTAGCAGGGTGCCAAAACCGCCGAAAAGTCGAACACGTTGATGTAGGCCGGGATGGTAGGTTGGGTAGGATCGATTGGTTCGCGCGTGGCGATCATTCCCGGCGCGAGCGCTCGAAATTCAACCCCCATAGACCAAGACTCGCCGCCGACAGTGCCTTGTATGGCACCGCCGCCTGTGGCGTTGAGCGTGAGTCCCACTGCCATTAGGCCGTATGCTCCGAGACCGAGTGTAATGTCCATAGTATTTTCCGTAGTGCGCACCCAATTGGAGTTGGGTGCAGTAGAAGAGGTAGAGGTGGACGTTGGCGTTGTGATTGGTGTTTGCTGCGTTGAACTTCCACCCGCGGGTGGAAGGGTGGTTGCCGGCGTTGGTGCGGCCCCGGGGTTGTTGTCAGACGAGGGCCGCCGCTGCTCTTGAATGGGCTCAATTTCTATGGCGATGACGATTGCGAGGCCGCGCACCACGTCGAAACAGTTGGGTAACGAGGGGTGATCTTCAGATGGAAAAGAGCCACTTCGGACCGAACCCGCATCTGTTGTCAACTGCCATGTTGCGCGATAAAAGCCGGCTTCTTGCGTGATGTGTACAAGTAGTGACCCGGTTGCCCGACTGGAAAATGGTGGGTGGCTGACACGTGCCTCCACCGAGTCTGTAAAGAAGGTTGAATTGGGGCAGCCGGTGGGCGTTGATATGTACTCAAGGCGCAGGAGAAGCGGCGGCTTACCGCTCCCAGCGGGTTGAGCGAAGAGCGTTTGGGCGTGAAAGAGGATGAGGAGAGGGATGGCCCAAGCTGTGATTGTCAGGGCGCGGAATAGATATATGCAACGTGAGATTGCCCAAAGCAGTAAGGTGTGGTCCCTCCTTTCGGCCATCATTACTTGTAGCTGGTCGTTTGTTCCGTTCTTTATTTCAAAATCTTTTGATCCCCTCCATTTTTTTCTCCGGGTGGGCCGCTCGGCCGCATGGAGCGGTGCGTCGCGCGTGGGGGTGGGGTGGCTCCACCGCGTCGGCCGCGTGAGGGCATCTCCAATCGCCGAGTGGGGGGCGCGCAGTTGGACCATCATTCAACTGTGCGCCGTTACGGAGTGTGGAGGGTTTGGGGCGGAGGCTCCCGCGGTCGGAGCAATGTCCGAAGTTGGGCAACGACCCAGCAAAACCCCGCGAGGGCAAGGTGACCTACCCACAACGCCCACGGGGTGAAGGCGCCGCGCGAGTTCCATCGGCGGGCTTTGGCAACGGCTGTTCTGTGCAGAGCGGCTTGCAGGTCGGCTCGGGCGAGGCGAAGACGATTGTAGGCCGTTGGTACAGGGATACCCAGTGTGGCCGCCACTTCTTCCATGGTTAGACCATCGATCACGTAGGCTCGAAACACGGCGCGGCGCTTTGGTTCGAGCGCGTTGACGTGCTCCAACAGCTCTCCGTACGTTTCGTTCTGTACAGCCCGCTCCTCGGCGCTTTGTACCAGACACTCGTTCCTCAACCGTTCGGTAGCCACAGGCAACTCATAACGAGTTGACCGTGTATCGAAATACTCATGACACACGTTGACCGTTGTGGTGCGAAGCCACGCTCGGACCACGTGTGGACTTGTAATGGTAGACGTGTGCTTTTCGAATCGAAGGAACACTTCGATTGCGATGTCGTCGCGGTAGCGTTCGGGCACGCCTACCCGGCGAGCCTCGTCACGCACAAACCTCCATTCGCGCCGGACAATTATCCCGTATTCGGACCGATGGGAAGGGCCTTGTACATTCTTTTTTGTGCCCCGATGCCCTTTTGGCGTCACGACCGAACTGGGTATTTGCTTCAGATTTTATTTCGAAATCGACACAAAAAAGTTCATTTCAAAATCGGCATGCGATCGAGACATTTTTGTGCTCTGGACACGAAAAAAAAAGCATCCGGCTTGTCGAATTTGAAATGATCCAAATGGACCAGTCGGCGGTCATTCAAAATCGACTTTGACCATGACGATTTCGAAATAACCAATGTGACTACCTGAATAGTACGGTAGGTCATGTCTCCTGACGCGTTTGCCGGTCGCCTGACACGTGCGCGAGGCCCCCCACCACTCGTGGCTTGCGATCTACCCTACCCGTCAGACCGATCCTTGACGGTGCGACAAATAGTGCACCGATTCGTAGAACGGATGGGTGGAGAGTTGCAGAACGGGGAGGTTTGGCGGCTTGACCTCCGGGTTTAGGCGTTTTGTCAAAATCAAGTCGCATCCCCAATTCAAAAGGCGGTAGACTCGCGATATGGCACGTTCGTTTAAGCAATGGGTGTTTGCCGCGGCGGTTGGGTTGGTTTCTCTAGAAAGCGTTTCAGCCGAAGGGGCGCCGCTGTTACATCCCCCGGGCGACCCATCGTTTAGCCCTTTGTTAATGGACCTTGCCAACGGCTATCAGCGCCAGCAAGACGTCTTTTGCACCATTGAAAACGGTCTTTCACTCGACCCAATCGTGCAGCCGGACCATGTGGCCACAGTCCAAAACTTCTTTGCGCAAACGGCTTCAAATGACTTTGAAATGGTCACCGGACTTCACCCGCACAGCGTCCTCGCATTTTTTGGTGAACACGGTGACGAGGGTAACTTTGCCGGTATAGCGAGCGTGGGAGTTGCCGCGCGCCTTCTAGAACTGAGGCGAATGGGAGCACCGGAGAGTGACATTGCACCCGCACGAGAGGCGGCCGAGCGTGCCGCCTACGCGTGGTATCTTTACGGCACCATCGGCGGGCCCGGCGTGGTCGCGCGCGGTATTCGGAGGGTAAACCCGTGGGATGCTGCAGACCCGCCGTTTCCCGGGGAGCCGGTTACGGTAGAACCTCTCAAAGATCAAAATGGCAATCCCAACCCCGCGGACAAGTCCGGCGTGTGGAGAGCCCCTGTGGTGGCAGGGTTTGAAGACTACGTTTGGCTCGATGATACAAGCAAAGATCAGGTGTCAGGTTATGCCCTCGCGGTCATGTGGCTGTGGGACGCATTGGAGGGTGATCCTCAGGTGGATCCTACCCTTCGACAAAACCTGGCTTCAGGGTTGGTCGCATTTGCAAAAGCACTCATGAAGGTTGCTCCAGAAACAGGGACCGACCTTTGTATTCGCGACGCCGATGGAAGGCTTACCAAACATTACGACCTGAATCCCCGTCAACTTTCACCCGATGGGGCGCCTTTACCCGAAGATTTTGGCATTCAAAACGGTTTTAATGCAGCCCTCGCCCTTGGGATTATTCGCGCCGCGTACCATGTGAGCGGTGACCCCGACATTGGAAAGTATTACTACGAAGAATTGGTGGGAAAACGAGATCTACCCGGTAAGATGGCTACCAATTCAGGTGCGATCTTTTTGGGCACCAGCACCAACTATTCCAACGTGAATATGCTGGCAATTGCGTTTGCCACCCTCGGTCGAATTGAGACAGATCCAACGGTGCGATCCAAGTTGGAAGAAACACTGCAAAATCAATTTTGGGCGCCCGGCAGCTCTCGCGATGTGGAACATGCAAAACAAGCCTGGTTTGATGCGGTTTACGGCGGCTATTCCGCGGCGCCGCCGTCCACATTGCGGGTTCGAGTTCTTGAAAATCTGGGAGGGTTTCAGCCGGCGCCGGCTTTTACACGTGACAGGGTCAACTGTGACGAGGCGGAAATTGCCGCGGGGGTTTGTACAGCGGTTGATGGGAGCCAATTTCAGCTCGAGGCGGGAAAGGGCCACAACGGCATTGTGGTTGCCAAAGAAATTCTACCCATGAGCATTCGGCCCGACTCAGACTTTGTGTGGCGCAGCGACCCGCATGAAGTGAATGGAAAGGCGAGCACATTGCTCAACCCGGGGGGTGACTACTTGGCCGCTTATTGGCTGTCGCGCGTGGTAGACATCGACGACACTTCCAAAAACGTTTCACCACTTGCACTCGATCCTCTCCCCTATTCGCAGGGAGGTGCGGGAGGCGCGGGAGGCACCGGTGGTTCAGGTGCCGGAGGAGGGGGAGGAACGCCCAACGGCGGCTCGGGAGGAGCCGGTCAAAGTGGGGATACCGGGTGCTCGTGCAACGTGGAGGGGCGTGTGCCGGACGGGGATTTTCAAGCGGCGCTGCTGTTTTTGGCCGCCCTGGCGGTAGCCCGCCGTCGGCGTCAGAGTCCGGCGATCTGAATGCCGTCAAACACAAGCGTAGGAGTGCGGGTAGAAGAATATACCCACGGGTCGGACCCAACAGCTGTCAGCTTTTTCCAAAAGTCCGAGAGATTGCCTGAAATGTTCATTTCAGCAATAGGCTCCGCCCGCGTGCCATTGACAATATGGTAACCCTGAATGCCGGCAGAAAATGCCCCGGTGGTGGAGTTTGAGTTGCCACCCAAAAAGCCGGTTACCAAAATGCCGTTTTTAATGTCTTTCATCAGTTCTGTCAGGTTTTTCTTCCCACCCGACAAAACCAGGTTGGTGGTCATTCCAGTGGTTGGGTTTACCTTCATTTTTTTGGCGTAGTAGTCATCAATATAAAATAGTTTGAGCACGCCTTTTTCAATGACTACCCGCTTTTTGGTGGCAAACCCGTCGGTATCATACAACCGGGAGGCGAGACCTTTGGCAAGGTGAGGATCGTCGGTAAGGGTGAGTAGCTTGGAAGCGATTTCTTTGCCCACCTTACCTTCTAAGAACGACTGTTTTTGCTGCAAAGCGCGGCCGGTAAGCGCACCCAATAGGTTGCGCAACATTCTACCTCCTGCGCGATTTTCGATCACCAGGGGGAACACGTCGCTCTTGAGTTTTGCGGCCCCGAGAGTTCCAATTGTGCGTTCAGAAGCGCGCTTTCCAAGTTCAGAGGCGGACCCAAGTTCGCTGAAAAAGTGGCCACCCATGACGTCATATTCTTCAGGGCGTCGGCCGTCTTTGTCTTTGCAACTTACGCTGCCGCTGAGCCAAAACTGCGTGTCTTCGCGCTCGCCTTCAAACCCGTTGGAGGTGGCGGTGGCGCTTTGACTCTTGGTGTCGCTGACGCCCGCCTCCACCGACAAAATGGACTCAGCCCCTTTCACACTGCGCGCACCGTCTTCAATTTCTTTGGCGACTTTTCGGCGCAGATCGGCTGTGACCGTTTCATACTTTGGGTCAAACAACGCCAGATCGAGTTGAGCGCGCCCTTCATACATTTTGGGGTCGGGAAGGGTTCGATACGGGTCTTTGGCCAGTGTTTTGGCCATGCTGATTGACTCTTCCAAGAATTTTTCAAGCGCTTCCGGCCGCAGGTCGGAAGTGGAAACGCTTGAGTATCTACCCTCCACGTACAGAGCAACGCTGGCTCCCCTTGTCGTGGCCTCACTCACTTTTTCAACCTTCCCATCACGCCAGGTAAGTTCAACCTCGCGAGACGAATAGGCTGTTGCGCGGGCGTCGGCTGCCCCTTTCTTTTTAGCCAACGCGACAACTTGTTTGGCTTGGTCAAGGAGCGCGCTCATGCTTTTTTACCTCCCACGGTGATCTGCGCCACCCTGACAGTGGGCATACCGAGCGAAACAGGCACGCTCTGACCGTCTTTACCGCAGTTCCAGCCGCCTTCATCGAAGGCGAGATCGTCGGCCACCATGTCCACCTTTTCAAGCACTTTGGGGCCGTTCCCAATGATGTTTACGTCGGTGATTGGACGGGTCAACTTACCATCTTCAATCAGGTAGCCGTTTTTGACATAGAAGGTGAAATCACCCGCGCCGATCTTTACCTGACCATTGGTGAAATTGGAGCAATAGATGCCTTTTTTCACGCTCGCAATGATCTCTTCTTTTTTGCTGGGACCATTTGCCATATAGGTAGATCGCATTCGCGGCAGCGGGGCGAATTTGTAACTTTCGCGTCGTCCACTGCCGGTGGTTTGCAGCTTGTAATGTTTGGCGCTGATGGAGTCGTGCAGGTAGGTAGCCAAAATGCCCTTTTCTACAAGGGTTGTTTTTTGCGCCACGTTGCCTTCGTCATCCACGTTGATCGCGCCGCGATCACCCATTCTTGTACCGTCGTCGATAATGGTCACGGCCGAGTTGGCAACGGGTTTGCCAATTTTGTCTGAGTAAATGGAGATGTTCTTGCGGTTGAAATCGGCCTCCATACCGTGACCCATGGCTTCGTGCAGGAGAATGCCGCTGGCTCCGGCCGCCATGACGACCTGCATTTCGCCCGCGGGAGGCTGCGCCGCTTCAAACAAGATGGTTGTTCGGGCGACCGCTTCACGAACAAGCCGACCCATGCGCTCGTCGTTATAAAAGTCAAACCCCTGACGGCCTGCCACCGCATACCCATTTTGCTGCCGCTGACCCTTGTCTTCTGCCACGCAGCTCAGACCCAGGTAGGTCATGGGTTGCAGGTCTTCCACCAAACGCCCAAGCGAGTCGGCAATTAAAACAGCGCCGTATTCGTCCGAGAGATTGAGAGAGACTTTTTTAATTCGGTTATCAACTTTATAGGTTCGCTCATTGAGCGAGGTGAGCAGCGGGAGTTTTTCTGCGGGCTTGACCTCTTCCCACGGCCGAACAAGACGATATCGGTCTGGAAAGGCACCGGCGGGCCCCGGGTCGGCCCGGAACGATTGAGGCCCCGGAGTAGCGGGACCGTCGGCAATTGCAGCGGCGGTTTTTGCCGCGTTTGTCAGCGCATCAAGCGTCAGGTCTTCTGTGTACGCATAACCGGTTTGATCACCTTTGACAACGCGCACGCCCGCGCCGAGTTCAACCGATGCGTACGCACGGTTTACCTCGCCGTCTTCAAGCGCCATAACCCGCGACACCTTGTGTTGAATAAACACATCGGCGTAGTCGCCCCCTTTGCTCAATGCCGCGGTGAGAGTTTGCGACAGCATTGCCGCGTCAATTCCAAACTTGGCAAAGTAAGTGATCTTTGCGGGCGTGGGAGCCGGCGGTTCTGCTTTGGGAACCGGAGGCGGCGTTTGAGCCGTTACCGGTTTTGGAATTGTGTCCGGTGGTGTACATCCGATTACTGCAATTGAAGCGCCTAAACCGGCCTGCAAGAAGTCTCGTCGGTGCATAGGGGAGCGAGCCTAGCAAACGAGCGGCGGTCGCGCGACGCTTTCTACCCTGTACGCCCCGCTTTTTTGTGCGAAGAGAATGGCAGTTCAGTCAACAGAGCGAACATACACAGTTCCGCCCGCCGCGAAATACAGGAGATTGGACGAGATCGACATTGGATGCGGTGCGCCGCGGCCTTGAAATGCGTGCACCACTTGGGCAGGGCCGCCCAACTTGTTCACTCGAACCACTGCTTCAGAGGAGGCCCAATACACATGCGTGTTATCAACGGCAACCTCACCGACGTTGTCTTGTTTGGTGGCCAATGTCGTTATAGAACCGTCTGCAAGCGAGGCACGTTTGATAATGCCATTGGGCATTCGCGGCACGGCCGACGGCATTGCGCAGGGTATGCCGGGGCGGCATTTGGGTGGCGGCGGCATTTCAAGCGGACCTGACTCCGACCAATAAACAAAGTCGCTGTCAACCGCCATTTCACGAAATATGGCTTCTGTATCGGCGACCTTTACTTCTTTGCCGGATCCGAGTGGCAAGCGATAAATCGTTTTATCGCGATGGTAGAAGAGCCGACCACGGTCGTAAACGATGTTGGACCCATGCACATTGGCAATTAACGTGGCGGGCTGCGCACCTTCAATTGAGAAAAGACCCGTATTGGATAACCAGAATACTCGTTGCCCGTCGGTTGCGAGATGTCCCGATTGAACTTCCCGCGCCACCAATTCCACAGGGCCGCCTGATTTGCCCACTCGATAAAGCACCGGCGGGCCTCCGAGACCGTCGGCCTGCGCGTCGGAGGTAAAATAAACGTGCGTCTTGTCAGCCACCACCCCGCGGGCGTACGGGTTTACCGAAGCGATCTGTTGTTTGGCCCCACCGGAGCGCGGCACGCGCCAAAGCCCGTTACCACGTGTGTATTCGGCCCAATAAACAAATTCATTATCGAGCGCCAATTGAAATGTATAACCCGTCATATCTGCGAGGGACATTGCGGCGCCCGGCGGTGGCACAAGCGGAGTTTGTACCGGGCTTGGTGGGTATGGGGCGTTTAATTGAACGGAGCCGCTGTCCGGCGCGGCTGCGGATATCGCCGGTCGTCCAACGTTGATTGATCGATCCGAGTTTTGTTGACGGTTTTGATCGTTTGCGCCGCACGCGGCAATGAACATGGTTCCAATAAAAAAGCGGACGATCGAACTGGGGTTTAGCATTGCCCTTGCTCCGAGTGCTTCCGATGCCTCTCCGTGTGACCGCCGAAACAGTGCGCAATTAAAGGATATCGTAAATGCGCTCCGTTGGGATGATTTATTGCACCCCGTCGATCCAAGTTAGAATGTTATCGATTTCACAATGCTCGCTGAGCGTTATTGAGTTTTTGCGCATTGCTTTATTTGGGTCGAGCAATATGACGCGACCTTTTGGTGGTGCCACGGCAATGATAAACGGCCAACCAAACCGCAGACTGTCGGCCTCCAATCGATTCCATTCTGCTTTCGTGAAGCGAACGGGCAGCTTGGTGCCTCTCACCTGAACGCCCAGCTGAGTTGCTTCACGTACGGCCATTAGATCAAAAGCGCCGCGCGACGCCCTTGATTGATAGACAAGTTCAAAGCCGCTTGCGCCCAGGTGTTTAGCCACTTCAAACTCGGCCCGGGTACCCAAAACAGAGGTAGAAACAATAGATCCGCCCGGCTTTTTCCATTGAAGCCATAAACCGAACGTTCGGTCGTCGAGTTCATACAGTTTATCAGTCTGACGAATGGCATCGTCGAGGCGTTGAATATAACTCGATGTTTGCCCGGCCGGCGCTCCAATTGCCCGCGCTATTTCCGACAGTTTTTGTGGACCTTTTGCCAATGTTTCGAGGACGGCGGCGAGGTTGCGCGATTGCCCCACAAGCAGGTTGAATTCGTTTTGAAAGTAGAGCGAAAGCCGCCCTGTTCTGGAAAATAGAAGATCCTGCAATACCGATGCAAGCGAATCGCGGTCGTAAGGTGGCTCTGTTCGAGTTAATGCGTCACCGAATAACTGGAGATAAAATGGGCGACATCCCAACAGGTCAACCGCCTGCTCCGCAACATGTTCTGGGATTTTGCGCGGTTCGGTGCCACTTTCTACCAATAGACGCACCGCCGCTTCGCGCGGAATTGGCCCCATTTCAATGATTGAAAAATGTTGAAAAAAGGGGGACGTTTTTTCTGTAACAAGTGCGCGCAGCATAGATCGCGCCGAACCTGAAACGACATAAGATGTTCGCTTTTGAAGCTGCCAGGTGCTGCGCATCATATGAAAAGGCGAAACCGCCTTTCGCTTGCTTTGAAGCGCCGAAAGCTCCTGAAACTCGTCAATGGCAATCATAAACGAAATGCCCAAGCCCTTGGCGAGGCGCTCCGGCAGCTCCAGGCATTGCCGAATAAAACCTTCACTCATTGGCATGTCGGGCACGCCGAATAACAAGTGCCTCGTAGCGACGTCGAGCCGATTGAAGTTTTTGCTTTCTGCCAACGCCGCTCGATAAGCATTGGGCTCCAACGCGAGCGCCTCCGGCGACTCACCCAACTCAGGGCCAAAGGCGGCATCTACGACTCGCAGAGCGTAACGCCTGAAAAAAGACGTGCCGATGGGTGACTCCTCCGTGGTGTCGATTGACACAATGAGCACCCGTATTTTTTCTGCGCGCCGCGCGCACTCCAGCATGAGACTTGTTTTGCCTATTTTTCGAGGCCCCAAGATCATTAACCAAGACGGAAAACCTTTGGCCAGGTTTTCGGCTGCGACGAGCAGTTCGGTGAGTTCTTTTTCTCGATTAAAGAACGCCGCACTGGTGACGGGGTGATTGGTGCGAAACACGAAACCAGAATAGATGGCGAGGAGGATGTTTGCAAGATTGCAAAGTTGCAGGTTTGCAAATAATTAAAACGCGGTGTTTTTGTGGTTTGCAAAGTTGCAAAGTTGCAGGTTTGCAAACCATCTTTTTCAGCGGAAAAAACGTATGTCGACGCCAACGAGAGACGCTTGATATCGAAGCCAAGCCCCTGAGTCGGCACCTTTCTGTGCCTCGCGATTTGAGTGGGAGATGTTGCAGCGGCGGTATTGCGTGGATCTGAAGGCGAGCCTCATTGTATAAAGGGCAGAATGGCCGCCGGTGGTGCCTTCCGATTTGGTTTTGGTGTGGGTTGCGTCGTGTTGGCCGGCGCTGTTGCGTGTTTGAGCGCAACAGGCTGCTTCTTGGACGCGGGGCCACTCCCAGGCAGTTCACCGTTGCAGGGTGGCGGGGGGAGCGCGGAAACAGCCTCAACGGGACAGGGCGCCGACGGAGGCGTGGCCTTATTGTGTGGGAATGAAGCGGTTGAGGGGGAGGAACTCTGCGACGGAGCCAACCTCAAAGGTCGAACGTGTGAAGGTATTGGTTATCCACCCGGAGAACTAAAATGCACCGAGACGTGTGTTCTAGACGCGAGCGGTTGCAATCAAGGTGAACCCTGGTGGGACAATACGTGGGGTTATCGAATGCGCGTTAAAGTGGACGGCTCAATGACCGAAGGAGTCCTTGACGACTTTACCGTGCTCATTCCTATTACAAATGCTGCCCTATCGAATGCTTTGGGGAGCGGGGAAGACATTGTGTTTATCCCTGTTGGAAAAACGGCACCGCTTGCTCATGAAATAGAATACTTTAATCAAAGCAGCGGGATATTAATAGCATGGGTCAGATTTCCGACAATCCAACCATCGCAGGTTTATGAATTAATGATGTACTTCGGCAATCCGGCCGCTGTGCCGAAGTCGGGGTCTGCATGGGAAACCGGGTTTGCGGGTGTGTGGCACATGAGCGAGCAGGCCATTGACGCAGGCACTACCACCGTTCACAAAAATTCGGCCGGCGCAGATTACGACGGCGAACAAAATGGCAATCTGAGCGGGCCCGGAAAAATTGGAGTTGGCCAATCATTTGATGGCACTGATTGGATATCAATTAAAAATGGCGGCGCAATTGCGCTTTCCGATGCCACTTGTTCAATTGCCGCGTGGATCAGAACAACTGTCAATGAGGAGCGCGCGCTCATAACAAAAACGCCAAATGGTACACACGGCCAATCCGACGTACTTACCGGCGTTGGGCACGATGGACCGTACTTTGGAATGGATCAGTACTTTGTTGATTTTGTTCGCGGAACCACCAATGTTACCGACGGAAAGTGGCACTACGTCGTTTGGTCGCAGACGCGCAACGCGGGAGGGGGAGGCCAGGATGAATGGCGCGTATTTGTGGATGGGGCAAAAGAAGCGCAAGAAGAGCATCACATGAATTCTGACAACTCCGGGCACATTATTCAGATCGGTAAGGGTGTACCGAGTTCTTACTTTTCGGGTTCGTGGAAGGGTCAGATTGATGAAGTGCGAATTAGCAAAGTGGACCGTCCCGCGGAGTGGGTACTCGCCACGTTCAACAATCAAAATACGCCGGAAAAGTACGTTACGCACGACCAAATCCAAAAAGTACCGCCGCCCCCGCCATGAGTTAATCCAGAGTACTCATTGTGCGGCTTCCAGCCCCCACCAATTGTAGCGTTTCGGCGGACATCCAGTGTGAGTCAAGCGAGGCGCGAGTCGATGATTTCGGCCGCGCGCAGCGCCATTGCCATGATCGTCATTTGCGGATTTCTACCCAAAGCGGATGGGACCGCACTTCCATCTGCCACGTAAAGGCCGCCGACATCGTGCGCTTCATGTTCAGGATTGATACAAGAAGCCCGAGGATCGGTCCCTACCCGACAAGTGCCCAGTGGATGGAATGCCGTCACGTCAAAGTCGCCCGGCTTCAGGCGGCTTTTCTTGAGGCGTTCAAGTGCTCCTTTGGTGCTCACGTCGTCATGCCCGGCGGCAAACGGAAACACGCGGCGTGCGCCGGCCGCCTGAAATACTTCGGTTAAGATTTCAATCCCTTTTTGCATACGCGCTGTGTCGTGGGCATTCAGCGAATAGAGCATCAGCGGAGAGCCTCCGGGGCCTTCACGCACTTCACCCCGACTTGTATCTTCAATCATAAAGCCGAATGTTGCGAGGTTGGGAAATCGCTCCATGATCTCCATAAAACGCGGACCAATCCACGGTACGGCTGTGGCGGCCAAATCATAAGGAACGCTCGCACCTTCGAATAACAAACCTTCGTCGGCGAATTGCTCAATTTGATACGATTGAGGAATGCCGTCCCATTGGCGAACCGCCTCATCAAAAAGAGCCAATACCTTTGATGCGGGATGAATAGATAGATTTTTGCCGAGCATTCGGCTTGTTTTGCAGGCGCCGGAGCGCTTTAACAAGAGAGGCGTCATTAACGTGCCACCGGCCACCAATACAACGTCGGCTTTAACTCGGAGTTTCTTCGGCCCGTCTTTGCCGTGGAGGGTTGCCGTTACGCCCCGGGCGCGTCCTTTTTCGATATCCACTTTTTGTACTTTGGCGGCCGTGATCAGTTGGGCGCCGCGCAACAACGCCTGCGGAACATAGCTCACGTCGGTGGAGCGTTTTGCGCCTGTGGGACAGCCGAAGCAACAAACACCCTGACCGTCACAACCGGCGGCATTGCGATGCAATACGCCGTGTGAATAACCGAGAGCATTGGAACCGCGGGCAATGATGGATGCAATGCGGCCGGTGTATTGAGGATCGGCGGGAGCGACGCCGAGCATTTGCTCCACCTTTTCGTAATAAGGTGAAAGCCCCTTTTCAGACAAACCCTCTGGAAGCCCAAATTCGCGCTGCCACCGCTCGAAAATGCGAGCGGGCGCCCGATAACATGTTCCAGAGTTGATCACCGTGCTCCCTCCGACCGCGCGACCGGCCCACACGGGAATTCCCACGTTCCCGAGCGCAATGGTCATTGCATTGTCTCGATAAAGAGTTCCCGCGGCATCGGCGAAACGGCCGCGAAATTTGCTTCGGGCGTGATAATCACCCTCCTCAAGCATTAATACCGCCCGCCCGCGCGATGCGAGTTCATACGCGGCGGCGGCACCGCCGGCGCCGGTGCCGACGACCACCACTTCACATTCAAGCTCCATATCCTCGGTGGCTTCGCGGCCATTCATTACCTGTGATTGCCATCGAGGTTTTTCATCACGTACGGTGGGCAATTCATAACGACAACCGACGTGCGCGCTCATTTCAGCGGCGTCGAAATGAAGCCACTTTAATGGGGTAACGAGAGCTTGGAGCAATGTGCGCTCCACATAACTTTTGCTCTGTTGGCGTTTCTCCAAAAAGTCGGTTTGTATTGCCGGCGATAAACGCGAAAAAGGCCGACCGTGCGATAATACGGCGCTTCCTTCGAGAGCCCACAACCCGGCGATATATGAAGTACGAACCGTTGGCGGCACTTCAGACAGCCACTTTGACAACCCGACAATGCATCGTTCATCGGCGCCGGGCAATGAACCGAAAGCGGGCAATGCGGCTCTCGCGACATCAAACGCAATTCGAGCTTCATGGGCGGAAAGCAATCCGCCCTGCGTGATGGGAGGGCGTTCGGACGCCACTCGTGAAGGCGTTTTGCGGCCTCGGGTTTTGTTATCAAGCGAACTTGTAATGCTGTGATCGCCTGAAAACGATTCAGCGGACGAGAAAGAAGGGGAAGAAGGGGTGTCAAAAGCGGTGTCGTCCATGGCGCGTTCCGTTCGTTACGAAAATTCTGTAGTAACAGAACATTCGAGACAAGGGCTTTTTGGGGCGCGGAAGAAATTTGTTGAACTCGCCCGAGATCCAGGACGCTTTTTCGCTGCTTTAAGGCGGGTCAGGAACCTTGCTTCGTGCCCCATGTCAACGAGGCACAATGCGTCGCTTCAATTCTCCCATGGCCGGTTGGGTGGTGCCCCTCATTGCCATCGCGGCACTGTCACCGCCGACGGACGCCGGAGCGCAAAGCGCCGATCCGGCTCTACGCGGCTTGGACCTGTTCGTCGACGTTCCGCGCGCGGCGGTAAACGGTCAGCTCGTTCCGATTCAGATTCAGGCCTACGGATTTCCGTCCGCCACGGTGCTGGCCGCGTTGCCTGGAGCAGCCATTGAAGCTGTGTGGGATGCCGACAGTCTCGGACCGGGAGCGGCGAGTACACCACCTCCTGTGAAGGCCGTGACCGATGCAAACGGACGTGTACACATTGATGTTCTGATGCCCGACGGCAACTCGAATGCCCCGCGGCTACTCATTGGAACAAAGTTTGGTGAACATCGACGGACAACGGAAATATCCGTGCAGCGTGCGGACCTGGTTCACCTCTCGCTGGTCGTTCCCGACCGGCGCGTTGTTCCCGGCGGTTCAACCAACGCGTGGGTGTTTGTTCGTGATGTCGCGAGTGGCAAGCCCGCTTCAAATCGTGACGTTTCGATTGAGTTGCTTGAGGGCGGCGTGCCTCGTTCTTCTCAAAAAGTAACAACCGACGCCGCGGGCACCGCTGTTGTTCGTGTACCCATTCCCCGCTCCGATGAGCCGCTGTTGTCATGGCAACTCATGGCGTCTGCGAGCGTACACAATGATGAAAACGCTACCGGAAGCGTCATTTTGGAGCCGCGTGAAGAAACGCCCGGGTTGCCCGAGCTTTCTGCGAGTTGGGACAGTCCGCGCGCATTTCCGGGCGACTCGGCCGGCTTCGTGTTGAGTGTACGCGATGCCTCGGGTCGGCCGGTTGTGGGTGCGCCGATTCGGTATTGGATTGGTCCAAAAGGCACGGAGCCCCCGTCTCCCAGCGCCAATCCCAAAGGGTGGGAGCGCGAGTCGAAAGTGATGTTGACGAACAGTGCGGGTGAGGCACGCGGGCGGATAGATGCGCCTTCAACATTGAAACGCGGTGCGGCTCTGTCCCTGCGTCTCTACGCGCATGCAACGTTTTATGGGCGTGAGCTGACCACCGAAAAAATGTTGGAGGTAATCGCCGGCGCACCCACCGTGGAGGCCCTTCCCGAAGTGGGCGTGCTTGTTCCCGGAATGGAGCAAACCGTGATTGTGAACGTTCGCGACGGGCGAGATAAGCCTGTGAGCGGCGCGTTTTTGGTGGAGGGGGACAACCTCAATCAAAAGATCCAAACCGACGCACGAGGTGAAGCGAAAGTGTTGTGGAAGGCGCCTCGCGACGTGGGCGCCGCCCGCAATGTGGGACCGTGTGCAAACGGTGTTGCCGCCACGATCTCTATCAAGCCAATCGACATGATTGCCGCGCTGGACAATCGCTCGGAGCCGTTTCGAACATGTGTACGCGTTGAGCGAACGCACGACGGCATTGTTCGATCTGAAAAGGGTTTGCTCACGGCGGGTTCGGTGATCAACGCGCGGATATTTGAACCTGACAATGCGGTTTCGGCTTTTGCAAAACCAACCAAAAAAAGCGCCGAAACATGGTCTCCCGCGTGGAGTATCACCGCGGAGCCCCTTTGGCCTGCGGGTGCTAATCCGGTGAGCGGTTGGCTTGTGGACACATCAACCCCTCTCCCTTTGTCCATGCGTTCGGCGGCACCGGGTGCGTGGTTTCTCGGAGCGCTTGCGCCTCGAACAAATGGTGATGCCAAAGTGGCGCCGGGCCGCGTGATCGTGGCACCGGCGATTGTGCCGAAGCTCAAGGCAACTCTCGCGGGTGGGCGAGCGGCACCGCTCGGCACTGTGGAGATTGACGTGGATCTGACCGATGGCAAAGGGCGCGGGATCCCAGGGTCGGTCGCAGCAGTTCTGGTGGATGCCTACGGCGGGGGTGTCATGACCGGGCTTATGGCACTCGATACGCGAAGCGATCTCTGTGGGCGACTGCGCATCGAGCCGGACGCGTGTGACGCGTTTTTCGACGACGACAGTGCCGATGTGTTGCGCGCACGGGTGCTTGCTTCGCTGAGCGTGAGAGACCCATCACCGACAGCGGATCCCGGTGCCACTGCAAAAGAAGACCTTCGCCGCGCATTTAAAAGTGTACTCATGTCACTGGAGGGGGCGGTGATGGACGCAACCCGCGAGCCCGACAGCCTGCGGGATGCTTTTCGTAAAGAGAAAAATGCGTACACATTCAATCCAGAGCTGTTTTCGCTCGTCACGGCCGCGATGGAACCGCCGCCCGTAACCCCTGGGGGAGAGCCGATTTCGCTCGCGGATCTGCTGGCACTCGACAAACAGGTTACCTACGACAACGTCGCGCGGCGTGTGACAAGGCTGAAGCTGTTTCGTGTGCTTGAGGCGGTTCGAACGTATCGGCGAGAGCGAGCATTGGATCCCGATGAACCTGCCCTGCGCGATCCGAACGCAATTCTTCGACGGCTCGTGAGTACACAAACGCTTTCATCTCAGGATCTCGTCGATCCATGGGGCGGCACCATGTCGTTTGTGAAAGGTACCGGCCAGAAGTTGCCCTTCATGACCATTAAAGGGTTTGAACTTCACGCACCCGGTCCAGACAACAAACTTGGCACTGCGGACGACGTAAAGAGCCCATTTGAGCGCGTGGTTCAATCGGGAACTCCCTACGCGGAGGCGATGGAAGAAGATCGATTGGTGGATTCTGAATTGGATATGGAGGTCAGTGAAAGCAGCGTTGAAAACTGGAGGTCAACGCTCGAAGAGTTAACGGGTCAGACGCTCGGAAGCGGCTATGGAAGCGGTTATGGTCGCCTTGGCGGATCCCACGGCGGCGGCGGCGGGCGGGTGCGAATGGGGGCCACGTCGGTGAATCGCAGCTCTCACGGGATTTCACCCGGGGCCGAGTTTTGGCTGCCGCCCCAGCGAACCGATCAAAACGGTCACCTGCGCATTTCGGTTCCCCTCGGCGATGTTGAAACGACATGGCGGCTCGCGATCGTGGGCGCACCCGACGGGGCCACACCGGCTGTTACTTCGCTCGACATCCCCTCCGCGTTGCCACTGTCGGCGCGTGTTGAATCGGGTTCCGTGTGGATTGAGAAAGACCGAGCCGACGTGATGGTGACGTTACGCAACCGCACAGCTCAGGCCGCAAAGGTGAATGTTTCGGTGAGCGTTTCAGGTGTTGCCGAGTTGGTGAACGCCAAAAGCGCAACGGCCAATATTGATGTTCCGGCCGGTGGCGCTTTGCCGTTTACAGTTGGTATTCTAGCAAGTCGACCCGGGAATGCAGGCATTTCTGTAACGGCGAAAAGTGCCAATGGTCTGGAAGATCATACAACCCACACGTGGGAAGTTCGTCCAGCGGGTGAGGCGGTGGACTTGAGCAGTTCGCAGTGGGTAACCGGCGATCAAACGCTGGCTTTGTCGCAGATCTCAGAGCACATGCGCCCAACAGGGTTGGCATCTCTGGTGTTGGAACGTGGCAATCGCGTTGCTCTTGAAGCGGCACTCGCGTCGCTTGATCCCGATGTTGCGTACTCTTCAGAAGGTCTTTCGTACATTCAAGAAGCGGCGGCGCGAATTCGCACCTGGCGAATGGCGCGCGTCGGTCAAGCGGACGTATTGAGTGTTCGTGCGAATGACATTGTGAGACGTTCCATTGGGCGCTTCGTTGCGCGTCGACCCGACGCACGGTCTATGCGTGACTGGGCGGGCGCTCGCCGAGCTGTGCAATGGGCTCCACCGGATTTGGTGAAACTGGTCAATCCCTCGGTGGATTGCCCTCCGGCAGAGGTGACTGACCTAGATTCACAACTGGCACTCATTGAGTCTGAACCGTCGTCGTCCGACGGCGTGATCGAGGCCTGTTGGGATTCGCTTGCAACCGCGGTCGCTTCGCAATTTTCTTCAAGCCAAGATCCGGTTTCTCTTGCCCGCGCTGTTCTCGCATTTTCGGAGCGTCCACAACGCACGAGCATGGCCGCAACGCTGGCTGAAAAACTTCGAATATGGGTTGATCTTCAACCGTCCGGTCGCGTCACGCTGCCGGCTCACGCCTCGGCTCAACGCGCTTCGCGCGCGCTTGTTTTTGCGGCGCTTCTGCGGTCGGCGAAAATGGGCAAACCTTCCGTTGCGTCGCCTGAACGCCTTGTTGCCTGGCTGCGAGTTCAAGCCGATTCTCAGGGCGGCTACGGATCCTCGTTGGCCACGCTTGCAGCAGTGCGCGCGTTTCTGAATGGTCCGATGGAGCCGACCGAATCGACAAAGGTGCTTGTGAAGGCGCCCGGGCTTGAAAAAGAAGTGACCGTTGGACCCGACGAGCGAGTACACATTCCGCTCGGCGCCAAAGCGGTTTCTGTGGAGCTTTCGTCCCGCGGACCCGGACTCATAGCGCGCCTCTACCGACCGGGAATCAGGCTTTGGTCTGCGCCTCCAAACGCGAACAGCGGGCCGCTCGCTTTTTCGGTGGAGTGGCCGGAGAACGCGCGCGCCGGCCAAAAGGGTGTACTTCGCATTTTTACGGCGAGTCGAACAACGCAGAGTTTCTTGGCGGACATTCGCGTTCCGCTGCCGCCGGGCGCGTCGCTGGCTGAAGCCATCGCGGGTGTGAAGCAGATTCAGGGTCAATTGGTGGTGCGGTCGACGGTGGATTCTTTTGGAGCAAGAACCGTTCAAGAGCTGCCAATTTTGTTCGCGCTGGCCGGCAAATTCACAATCCCCGAGGCGCGCGCCAAACCTGCCACGGAGGAAGGCGCACGCTCTGTTGCGGCGAGTCAACCGTTCGTCGTGCGGTAGGACGTGTACACAATTACTCAATTCGCAAGATCACAAGCGGCGAAGAGTGGTGTACACTCAACACTTCCCACGCGTCGTTTGCGAGAGCCACGCCGCGCCCGGGCTCATCGCGAATGGTGGTTAACACCGCTCTAAAATAAGGGGGCTCCGGGTATTCAACTGCGACCAGAGCGCGCTTGTCCCCGGGTTGCGGCGTGACCGGTCTATCGGCCCTTGCTCGCCGCGTATCTTGCACCAGGCTGATTTCATCGAGCCGAGCCGCGTAGTGAGGCCCACCGTCAAACGGATCGACGCGGTTTGCGTAACGAAATCCGATGCGGCGCAGAAGCTTCTCAACCCCGCGTGTTTGCGCTCCTGTTTTTCCGATAACGGCCTGCGCTTCAGGTGAAAGGACGGTTGCGTAGATGCCTCCATCGGGAAAAAGGCTCTTAATAAACTCCTTGTTCTTCTTCGACAGAAGATCGGCTTCGGCATAACTCATGTCGGTGAATCGTCTGCCGAGGGCTTCCCACAAGTGGCTCGTTCCGTCGGGCTCCAGAGGCGGCATTAATTCTGCCACCACCGTTTGCTGAAATTGCTCGGCGTGAAGCGCCAGGTACATGAAGCGCACGTACGAGATCATGGTCCCAAGCCGGTCACCCGCGCGACGATACTCAGGCGACAAAACAAGGCCGCCGATCTCGGTGGGACCGTTGTATGAGTAGCCGATTTTTAGAACCGTATGCCGAAAGTGCTTGGTGATGGAGGCCGAGTATTTTTCTTCGTCGAACACGTCAAAGTACACATACGGCGCGCCCGGCCGACCGAGCTGCGCGATGATCATTGATGTGCCGATAATGCAGCCTTTTTCTCGGTCAATCAGCGCAAACACATATTGCCTGAGCCGCGGATTTTGAATTTCACCCGTGAAGCTCTTGTGCGAGTGCTCAACGATTTCTGAAATCACCGCCGCATCGTGCGGCAGGTTTACCGAGTTCAAATGACGCGCGACCTCCAGCAGTTGAGGCTCATCGCCTGGGAGAACAGCGCGGATTTCGTACGGAACCATGCAACGTGGACCATACCCCGAAACGGACACTCTTGCTCACTTTCAGAAGAGCGGCACGGCTCGGAGGGGACAAACAATGACCACCCTCAATTGGGACAACAAGCGCTCGTCCACACTTGACCCATGTCGCGGCGTGTACACCCGCCCGCCGCGATCATTGGATTACGCCCCTGAAAGGTGTTGCCTGAAAACTTATAAGCGAACGGCTTACCCTTGTAGTGCGCCTTGCAATCTTCGTCGTGTTGCGGCGTGCGTGTTTTCGTCACCGGCTCAGCCGCTATTTCGTCGGGTGTTTTTTCAGGTTTTTTGTTGGGACTGTCATACCCGGAACACTCCTTACCATCCCAAGGATGTCCGGGTTCACACCACGGTGTTCCGCTCGTGCGTACACATTGACCGTCTTTAGCCTCATGCTCTTTGGGGCATACAAGCGGTGTTTTTGACTGCGCGCATCGAAACCCGACCGATGCGCTGTGTTCGCCGGGTAGATACCGATTGCGAATGCCGTTGCGGAGCCACTTGGGAAAGCGCCGACTCCAGCTTCCGCCGCGGTACACTTTGTGCGACCCGGTGGTGGCCTCTTTGGGGTATTCACCAAACCACGACGAAGTCCACTCCCAAACATTGCCGGACATGTCGTAAAGCCCAAAAGCTCCCGCAGGAAAGCTCTTTACAGGGCACGATTCACCGTGTTGATAACAGGCATTTTTCGTGGAAGGTGGCTCTTCTCCCCACGAAAATGCGCGCTGTTCAGAGCCTCCGCGAGCCGCATATTCCCACTCGCGCTCCGATGGGAGACGCTTTCCAACGGCTTTGCAATAAGCGTCGGCCATATTCCAATCAACACAGTTAATGGGATGATCATCGCGATCGGTATGCGGCTCATTACAAAACTGGGCATCGTGCGTGGGTTTGCACTTACCCTCGGCAACACACTTTTTATACGCACCGGTGGTGACTTCTGTTGTGTCGAGGTAAAAGCTGCCAACGGCTACTTCATGACGCGGCCGCTCTTCAGGCAGGCTATACGCCGGCACCGCACCCATTAAAAAAACGCCCGCCGGAATTTCAATCATCCCATCGGGTGCGGCTGTGGCCGACGCCCCCGCGTCTGTACCTCCTCCGTCGTCGCTTCCCCCATCGAATGGGCTGCCCGCATCGTTTTCTGCGGTGGTTGACGCGGATGGGCCAACGGATGGCGCGGCCGATGTTGTTGGTGAAATGGCCACCGGCTCACCGGTAGAACCTGAAGGTTGACCTTGCCCACACGCCAAAAAAAGGCCGGCGCAAAGCGAAAAACCTCCGGTAAAAACGCTCACTCGTCGAATCACGGCGCGTGCTCTTTACACCGGAGGGGTGCCCCGCGTCAAAGTGCTTGGCGAATATAAACGGCTGCTGAACTGGCACCAAACCGCGCTCGAACCGATCCCCACGAGGTGAGGGTGGCCGGAGCAACGGCCCCCGGCCCTTCCCATTGGACATCGCCGGAGTCGAACACTTTTTGCCAGGTTCCGTGAGGGACAGGTAAGGTTACTTCCACGGGCGCGCTCTGGAATGAAAAAACGGCCAATGCTTGAGATGAGTCAGTCCAGCGCCGCAGAAGCACCACCTGTTCGTCGGCAAATGCAACGGCGGAAAGATCTTGTTTAGAACTCTGTGCAAAAGCGGGTACCTCACGCCTCAACTTGAGTAGAGTTTGATAATATCGTCGCAATACTCCCGCTTGGGTTGGGCCGTTGGTAGAGCTTGTCAGCTGTGAAGAAACAAATGTCGCACGCTCCTGCGGATTGGGGGCGACACCGGCAAAATGGAATGGCGCAAGTGCCACAATTCGACCCGCTTCAACGTCTTTTACAAGTGCCGGGTTATGAAAGTCTGTAAAGTAACAAAACGGGGCTGTTTCCCCGTATTCTTCGCCCATAAACAAAAGAGGCACATAGGGAGAAAGCAACGTGACCGCCGCGGCCAACTTTGCTTTTTCAACTCCCGCGAGGGTAATAAGCCGTTCACCCAGCGTGCGGTTACCCACTTGGTCATGGTTTTGAGAGAACACAACCATACTCTCCGCGGGTAAGTGTGCCGACGATTTACCGTGTCTGCGCTTTCGGAAAGAGCTTTTTTCGCCAGTGTACACAAACCCTTCCCGCAGCGATTTGGCGAGGTGTTCCACCGTTCCATAGTCGGCGTAATAGCCGCCGCGCTCACCTGTTAAGAGAGCGTGCAGCGCATGGTGGAAGTCATCATTCCAAAGAGCATTGAGCCCCAAGCCCCCTTTGTCGGCGGGCTCCACCATTCGAGGCTCGTTGCTGTCGCCTTCCCCAATGAGGTAGACTGTTTTACCAAGGTCTGCGGCGCGCCGCCTGATCGCTTCGCCCAACTCCACAAGGAAAGGTTGAGGCGATGTATCAATCATGGCGTTTACCGCATCGAGCCGGAGCGCGTCGACACCCAGTTCGGTAACGAAGTAGAGAGCACTTTCTAAAAAGAACTTTCTTACCTCGTCGCTGTGCTCCCCATCAAAGTTGAACGCTTTCCCCCATGGAGTTTGGTATCGGTCGCTAAAATAAGGCCCCAGGCGATGCACCACCGCGCCTTCAGGGCCGAGGTGATTGTACACCACGTCGAGAATGACGGCGATGCCCAGCGAGTGGCAGGCATCCACAAACCTGGCCAGCCCTTCAGGCCCACCGTACCCATGGTGAACGGCGTATGGAAACACGCCGTCATACCCCCAGTTTTGGGCACCTGAAAATTCAGCAACGGGCAAAAGTTCAACAGCGTTGATACCGAGGTCTACCAATTCTGACAATTTGGCGGCGGCCGCATCAAACGTTCCGGCGCTCGTGAAAGTGCCTACGTGGAGTTCATAAATTACCCATTGCCCAAAGGGTTTTGGAGCAAAAGAGCGCGTTTGCGCACACGAGCTGACCACGGCGGAAGGGCCGGTTACTCCGTCGGGCTGATAACGGCTTGCCGGGTCGGGCAACGAAACTCCGTCGATTGTGTACGTATACCGATCACCCGGCAGCACTTCATTCAGGGTCACTTGATAATACCCGTCGTCTTCGGGAATCATGTGGGCCGTGCGCGGCTGTTTCTTGGGAGAAGCGGCCTCTATTCCACCCGGCAGCTGAACCTGCACGTTGGTTGCGAGCGGCGCCCAAATTCGAAAACGTGTGCGCCGTTCACCCAAATAAACCGCCCCGAGCGGCCGTTCTGAAATGGCTATACCTCGGTGTATCAAGTACACGCTGCTGAGGGGTGGAAGGGTCACTTCAATGGAGAACGGTTGACCATGCCATGGCAACGGTTCTGCAACGAGCGCTCCGCAGGCGCGGACGCCGCTGCCCCCGTACTCCACGGCGTCGCTGTTTAATACTTCTGTCCACTGACCTCCTCGGGGAACACCGATGCGATATTTGTTGCGTACAACTTCAGTGAAGTTGCAGGCAACAACCACTGTTTCGTCGGACTTTTTGGCGCGCCTGAAAAAAACCAACACGCTCTTGTCCGCGTCGCTACAGTCAATCCACTTAAAACCGTCGGGTTGGGTGTCCAATTCATGCAATGCGGCGGTGGAGCGGTAGAGTTGATTGAGGTCGGCCACCCAGCGGCGCACGCCGGCATGGTAGGGCCCCTGCTCAAGCAGGTGAAAGTCGAGCCCTCGGTCGTGATTCCACTCGCGCTTCTGGCCAAACTCAAGCCCCATGAAGAGCAGTTTTTTCCCTGGTTGGCCCCACATATACCCGTATAAAAGGCGCAGATTGGCCATTTTTTGCCACTCATCGCCCGGCATTTTTTCTACCATGGAGCCTTTACCGTGCACCACTTCATCATGGGAGAGTGGAAGCACAAAGCTCTCTGAGTAGGCGTACATCATTCGAAAGGTAAGCTCGTTGTGGTGAAACTTTCGAAACACCGTGGGTCTGCCCATGTAGCGGAGCGTGTCATTCATCCACCCCATGTCCCATTTCATTCCAAAACCGAGGCCGCCGAGGTACACCGGACGTGAAACCATGGGCCAGCTGGTGGACTCTTCTGCGATGGTTTGACAGTGGGGAAACTGCGAAAATACCCGTTCGTTTAATGCGCGCAAAAACGTGATCGCCTCCAGATTTTCACGCCCACCGTACATGTTGGGAATCCATTCGCCGTCTTTGCGGGAGTAGTCCAAGTAGAGCATGGAGGCGACCGCATCTACCCGCAGGCCGTCGACTTTGTACTTGTCGAGCCAGAAGCAGGCGGAGGAGAGTAGAAAACTCCGAACTTCATGGCGCCCGTAGTTGAATATCAGGGTGTTCCAGTCGGGATGAAAGCCTTTGCGTGGGTCTTGGTGCTCAAAAAGGTGCGTGCCGTCAAAAAATGAAAGGCCGTGACCGTCGGTGGGAAAGTGGGAAGGTACCCAATCTAAGATGACGCCGATTCCGCGACTGTGGAAGGCGTCGATCAGTTGCATAAACTCTTCGGGTGTTCCAAATCGAGATGTAGGCGCAAAAAAGCCGGTCACCTGATATCCCCACGAGCCGCCGAAAGGATGCTCCATGATGGGTAGAAATTCAACATGGGTAAAGCCGAGGCGAGCCACATAATCCGGCAGCTCTTTTGCCAGCTCCAGATAGGTGAGGGGGCGACTCTCTTCACCGGCGGTTCGCTTCCACGAGCCGAGGTGAACTTCGTAGATCGACATAGGCGCAGTGGTAGAATTTCGCCCTCGTTTGGCGCGCCACTCATTGTCGCCGAATACCGACGTAAGGTTGTGAACAACGGAGGCTGTGCGGGGTGGAACCTCCGCGCGGACAGCAAACGGGTCACACTTCTCAAAAATGCCGCCAAACCGAGAGGTAACGGCGTATTTGTATACGCTGCCCGCCGCGACACCGGGGATAAAACCTTCCCACACACCCGACGAGCCGCGGGCCTTGAGTGGATGGGAGGTTTTGTTCCACCCATTAAAGTCACCGATCACGTTCACCGCAGCCGCATCGGGTGCCCAAACAGCGAAAAAAGCACCTTCAGCGCCGTTCACTTGACTCGGGTGGGCTCCAAATTTTTCGTATAAACGGGTGTGCGTTCCTTCATGAAACAAGTACAAGTCATGATCGGATAACAAACTTGTTTCGTACAGAACGCTCGGGTCGCTGGACATGGTGCGCGCGCCCGAGCAAGACGTGGGCCCGGTACTCAAGGTGCCCAGATCTCCACATTTTTCAGGCGAGCGCGACGCTTCTGTCGCACCGCGCGGTCTTAGAGGTTCGGAGGGCCGATGCAACCATCTCGCCAGCTCCACTCAAACCCGTCGAGAAGAACGGCGCTGTCAACTTCAGCGTTCTCCACATCAAAAATAGTCAGATCAAAGTTAACCAATTCGCCTGGAATCACACCCACGTCCACGGTCTGCCATTCAATGGCAGAAAACATCCCTGTGGAAGTGAGTGCCGAGGCTCCCGCAGGACACGAGGTGCACGAGGGAGTTACGCAACTTGGAAAGAAACAACTTTGCGCGGAAATGGGGTTGAAAGTGTTATCAACGGCAATGTTCTTGTCGGGCGGTAGAAATGCCCATTGGCCATTGAAGAGAGCCAAAAAAAAGTCGTTTTGGCCACAGTTGGGCAATTGATATTCAGCGGTAAAAAAGCGGAACGAATATCTGAACGTGTTGACGTTGGTTGGCATGCGGATGGCGAGGCGCAGAAGAACACTGTCATAAGCGGTAGATGCGGGCGGCGCCCAGGGAGGGGGCAATACCCCGCCGTTTGCAGCCAAATACTCCACCGGAGCGGAGGTGAGCGAACCGTAAGCCGTTCCCGGATTGGTGGGTAGAAACGTGGGATCGGTTTCATCACGCATGGCGCCGGTGGAGAGGCCCGCAAACGTTGGGCCCACGAGTGGACTATGAATGCCGTAGTATTCCAACACCGCTGTTTGCGCGTTTTGCATGGCGTTCAGCGTTGGTTCACTTGGAACGGTTCCGTCGGCAAGGCGGAATTGGGCCGCTACGATTCCCGGCGTTTTCTGTGCTTGAGGTGGATTTTCAGGTGCAACCAAACACAAGTCAAAGGCGGCAGCCAAATCGAGCGGTGTGACGGCTGACTTTTTGGAAGAACTTGGACAGTCAGGTGGAATGCCCACATCGGGCGTTGCTGGATTGCAATCGTCGTCTTTACCGTTTCCAACCCCGGGGAGGATGTTGGGGTAGGGGCAGTTGTTGTTAACAACCTGAAATGTCACCTCGTACGCACCGGGGTTGACCATTGGGTCGCTGTCGTCGCAGTCGTTGTCACAAATGGTATACCCATCCCCGTCTTTGTCGGGCATTTCATCTGTCAGGGTGTTGCAGTTGTCATCCAATCCGTTGAAACATACTTCAGCAATGGGCGTGACTTCCCCCTCGCACGGCCCGAATGCGTCACCGCCTGGCAGGCAGGTTTGGACGCCGGATTTACAAATACCTACCCCCATGGTGAGCGGTGCCGCCGTATAACAGGTTATTGCCTCACCCGGTTGGCAAAATGGGGTAGATCCCCCGGAGCCCCCGGAGCCGCCGGAAGCCCCGGAAGAAGAAGTGCTCATTCCTCCAGTGGCGGTGGTGCTTTCGGAAGACCCGCCGGAAGCCGTTGTGGAACTGGTTTGAGAGCTGGAACTGCCAACCACAACGTTGCCGCAGCCGAGTATCAATGAGCAAACCAACACCGGGGCAAAGGTCTTTTGGGCGTGGCAAATCATACAAATAAACCAGTCGTGAGCGGTGGGTAGATCTGCCCAGGTTGGGTGTCTCCCAATCAAGATGCGGGGCACTGCCAAGGTGACTTCGCCGTTGCGCGCGTGAACCTGACATCACGGGAGAAATTTGTTGAGCGGCGACGATTTCGAGTCAAAAGGGGCGCGCCGTCAGGCTCCGCGCATTCTACTCTCGCGTTTGGCCCATTTGATCTTGGCTTTTTCGCGCTCACTTTCACGCGTGTGGGGAGGGCCTTTTTGGGTGAGGGAGGTGAGCAGCGTTTTTGTACAAGCCGCGATATCCGCAACGGCTTTTTCAAAAACCTCGCGGTCCACTTGGGAAGGTGCGTTGAGCCCGCTCACCTTTCGAACAAACTGAACGGCGGCGTCGCGAATTTCATTGTCGCTTGTGGGAGGCTCAAAATGATGGAGGAGGCGAATATTGCGACACATCGGATCGACCTTATCATATCGGCGCCGGTGCGTGTGTACGCATTGCTTTAGGTGTGTGCGGCTACAAGGTGGTTCATCGGGCGGCGCAAAGGCATGCTACGCTCGCGGCCGATGATGCGCCCGGAACAGCAGCCCTCAGACAATCGTCCCCCTGTTTGGCCGGCCTTTGTGGGTTTTGCGGCGGTCCTTTTCGCCGCTCAAATCTTGGGGATTGTGGTGCTCGGCACCATGTTCGCGATTCATCTTGTAACGACGAATGACGCGCCCGATTCTAAGGCCATTTTAGCCAGCATTTTGGACTTTGTTACGTCGCCGCAGGCGCTTGTTGCATCGGCCGCGGTCAGTTCATTAACACTTGTGGGGGCGTCTCTTATTGGCGCTCGTTTATCAAAAACGCCTGCAACAGAGCGTCTTCGATTGGCTGAGGGCCGCGTGGGGTGGGGCCGCGCGGCGGTTGCCTCGGTGGGTGTGGTTGGCATTAGCTGGGTGTTTGGCGGATTGATATCGGCGCTTGGGCTCGAAGGCATTGGCATATTGCATTTGTTTGAAAAAGCGTTTGCAAAAATGTCGCCGGTGTACATTGCGCTTTCAATATTGTTTATCGGCGTGACGGCACCCATAGGTGAAGAATTTTTCTTTCGTGGGTTTATGCAAACGCGCCTTGCCGCGCGGTGGAAAAGGCCCCTTGCCATTGCAACGGCGGCCGCCGCGTTTGGCCTGATGCACATGGACCCAATTCAGGGTACGTACGCTTTTTTTGTGGGGCTTTATTTGGGATATGTCACCGAGGCTACCGGGAGCATTCGCATTGCAATAGCGGGGCACGCCATTAACAATTGCCTGTCGGTGATTTTTGCTTCCGGTTTGGCAGGTACCGCCGATCCCCATCCTTCGACCCTTGAAAAATGGGGTGCTCCATTGATTGGATTGGTGGCGGTTACGCTTGGAGTGATTGCATTAAAAACGGCGAAAACGACACAGGCTCAAATGCCGTTGCAAATGAGTGTGCAAGTGGTAGGGGCCGAACCGTCGGAGTAACATTCTCCCTCCAGGCACTCATTGCTTCCATTGCAATTGGTGCCCACCGTTTTTTGAGCGATGCAGGTGTTATTGTCGCAATAAAGCCCCTTGGCGCACGAGCCGGAGCATGCATCGTTGGCGCCCGGCAACGTATTGCAAATGGCCGTTTCACCCTGCGAACTGTCGCAAAATGAGCTTTCACATTCATGGTCGCCGGCACACGTTGTTCCAAGCGCGCCTTGGCCCAAGATCGCACTCATGCATTGAAAGCCATTCCCTTTTGCATAGTCGTCACAGGAGGCGGCGGCATAAGAATCAATACAATCGGCAAGCGCCGTGCCATTGACTACGGTTTTGCCCTGCACTTTGGAGTTATGGAGTGTAATTAGGCCCTGCGACATAAAAACGCCGAGCAACGCTGAACATTCTATTTTAGTGTCAGTGCCGGTAAACAGCTTTGTTTTTTGCTCTTCGGCGGTGCAACAATTAAAAATTTTGTCACATTCGGCGTTTACAATTGCCGCGCCTATGCCGTCGAGATCGGCGTCCACAGCACCCGGGCCCGGCCCACCCCCGCTGCAAATGGTTTTGCATGCTCCCGGATTGGCGCCGGCGCAGGTGCCCGATTGGCACTCGTTATTGCCTTGGCAGGTGACACCGTCCAATTCTTTTGGAGCGCATTGGCCGGCTTTGCAATAAAGTCCTGTGTCGCAGGGTTGGTCTTCACCGCAGGCTCCGCCTTGGGCGCTGGGAGTCGGCGCATCGGCACAACTGCCTTCAGCCTGACCGTTATCAATTACGCAGTTGGTTGATTTGCATTCAAGCGGAGTTGCGCAGGCTCCGCCGTTATCCACCTTGCCTACAAACATGTTGGAGCAGGCTTCGGGAGCATTCACCGGTTCTCCGCAGGCCTTTTCTGACAGGTATTGAAGGCATTCACCAAAAGCAGACTCATTGAAATCGAGCCGGCCTTTTGCTTTGGAGTCTGCGATTTGCGTTTCAATCGCGGCGTCCCAAACCGTGCGATAAAAGATGTGGCAACCCGCGTAGTCGACAACGTTGGTTACTCCCTTAAACACTTCGGCCAGGTCGGCGGTGTTGCAACAATTAAAGGTGTTGTCACAAATGGCTGTTGCATAGGCGTCGCTGCGGCTTGCGGCGGCGCCTCCGCCGGCTCCGCCGCTGCCCCCATTGCCCCCGGTTCCCGTGCCGCCATCGTCACACCCGCTGCCAACCAGAATAGCAAGTGTACACATTAAGGCGGCAAGTGAGTGAGCTTTAAAAGTTGAGCGCATCATGTTTTACCTCCGACGACCTGAGGGCCCTGGACCTCAGTTATCAATGTCGAGAAATTAGCGCGCTTTCTGCAACAAAAAACCGGTTCTTTTCTATATGCGTTTCTTTCTTCAATCTGCGTTATCCTTCAGCAGTAGATGTCGCTGTCGCATCCGCATCGCAGGCCGATCTTAGCTTGTCGTGTGTTGCACGATGACGGCGAACTCGTCAGATTAAAGGTCTTCTGCCCTCGTACGGAATCAAGTGTACCCATTGAAGTGTGCGACCAATGTGCGGCCGCCGTTGACGTTGCCGGTGGGTATGTTCGATGTGGCAGCGCGGCGGACGAGGCGTGCGCGGTGATGGCGCAGGCACCGCCGATTGGTGCGGTTGTTGAGAGCGCGGTGCGCATTGTGCGTGACTCGTCGTCGCTCTCTCTCGCGTTTGATGTTGTCGAAGAAGCGGGCGCGGAGCCTGTGCTTGTTGTGGATGAGTTGGGCGTGTGCGTGGGGTCGCTTTCACGTACCGAGTTGGTGCGGAAAACCATGCTTTCGGGCCCGTTTGACGAACCGCCCGACGGCACTGTCGATGAAGTAATGATCGAAGCGCGTGTGGCAGTAGAAACGGCGAGCGTTCGCGATGTCCTTCGAACCATGGCGCAGCGTCGATTGCGTCACCTGGCCGTTGTGGCCACAGACGGCACGCCCCTCGGAACGGTTTCAGACGTGGAAGTGTTGCGCCTTTTTGCGGCTGGTCGGCGCGACGTCCAGTCTTAATAGAAGCGATTAAAGAGTGGCAACGATGCCTGAAACCGTAGCCGCAAAACGCGTGTTCATTGAATGGCAATGGGTACACCGTCCCGCTCAAGCGACGTTTGTGCCGCCTCAAGGATGCGTATTACCGGTACTGCGGCGGCGCCGCTGGTGAGCGGAACTTCGTTATGGTGAATGCAATGAATGAAATGCCGGCATTCAACCGAGAGGGGTTCTTCCATAACAATCTCCGGCGACGTCACCTCACCATTGCGCAAGGTAAGAAACTCTGCGTATTCAGAAAAGTCAAGTGCGGGCGGCACAACTCCCTTGTCAAAGATCTGGAGTTTGGATCGCGGCGACACGTCGTTCATCTCCATCATTTTTTTGGAGCCCACAACGGTCAGTCGTCTCTCCTTTCGAGGGTCAAGCCAACTGGTTTGGATTTGGGCCACAACGCCGCTTTGAAAGCGAAGGTTGAGAAAAACAACGTCGGCCACGTCGGGCTGCAAATAGGCCCCGCCGCGCGCGGTAACGCTCTTGGGTATGTCACCAGTCAGGTGCAAAATCGTGGACAAATCATGGGGCGCCAGGCTCCACATGGCATTTTCGTCGCGCCGAACAATGCCGAGGTTTACACGGAGCGCGTAAAGATAATGGATGGTGCCGAGTTCACCACTTTCAATAACGCGGCGCATGTGATGGACAACGGGATGGTAGAGCATGAGGTGACCCACCATGAGAATGCGCTCCACGTCGGCGGCGATTTGAACCACCCGTTCTGCGTCGGCCACGGTGAGAGCAAGCGGCTTTTCTACCAAGAGATGTTTGCCCGCGCGGAGCACCGCTTCTGCCATGGGTGCATGTGTACGCGCGGGGGTTGCCAAGACAACCGCGTCAATGTCCGGCGCCGCGAGCACTTCTTCGAGAGTGTGTACACTTCGAGCGCTGGGTGCAAACGTCCGCGCGCGCAGAAGCGCGTTGGGGTGTATGTCACAAACCGCCGCGATGGTTACTTCTGGAAGCCGCGCAAACGCCCGAACATGGTTAATGCCCCACCTTCCCGCGCCGACAATGGCAACTCGAATCACGAGCCAACGGTAATCGAAGAACGAGCCGACATGTGCAGAATGTGAAGCGAACCTTGTGCACCCAAGACGGGAAATGGAGCCCTTGAAGACGGCGATGTTGAACTTGCAGTTTGCGAAGAGAGTTTTGGGTAGGAAAATGGCCGAGGGGCAAAAACCGAAAGTGGCCTTCTTTATCTTTCGGTCGCCCGAAGAAGCCGAGCAGTTGACGGGCGGCACGCAGTCGAACCTGGCGCTTCTTTCCAATCTGCCCGAACACGACGTGCTTGTGATTGCCAACGCGCACGACATATTGGAAAAGGAACTCGCGCGACGAAACATTCAATGTTTTGTGCTCAATGAGCGCGACCTGTCGTGGGCCAACGTTCGAAAAAATCTACCCACTCTTGTAAAACGGGTTGGCAAGGTATTGCGTTATAATGCCCGCGTCGCGGCACTGTGCGTTCGCGAAGGGGTGGATGTTTTGCAATGCGACGAAGCGGCGCTCCTATTTGTGGGGCCGGGGGCAAAGTTGAGCGGGAGTAAGTTGGTGGCGGCGTATCGCAATCATCCCGGAGTATTGCCGCCCATGAATGTGGCCTACAAAATTGCCATGCCGCTCGTTGACCGAATGGTTGCAACCAGCGAGCTGCTAAAAAAGGCCGTTGTGGACCAGGGGTGGGGTAACCCGGCGGCGCGTATTGAACGGATCTATAATGGCATTGACGTTCAGAAAGTGAATATGGAAGTCGCCACCCGCGATCGGGCCGAAGAGCGGCGAAGTCGCGGTATAAAAGAGGGGGAGGTTGCCATTGGGGTGATTGGTACGATTGTGAATTTTAAGCTGCAAGTGCCACTCTTGAAAGAAGTGATTGTTCCGCACGCGGGCGAGTTTAGAAAAGCGGGAGCGCGCTTTCATTTTTTGGGCGGTATAAAAAGTGACGCTTACGCCCAAGAATGCAGGGATATTGTGGAGCAACAGGGGGTGGGTGATTTGGTTATTTGGCATGGGTATATCGCCGATATGACACCCTGGTATGTGGCGCTTGACCTGGTGGCGTTTCCAGCCCCGGAGGGCACGGCGAGAACGTTGTTGGAAGCGGCGGCGTTTGGTGTTCCAGCGGTGGCGCGACAAACGAGTAGAGAAGTTGTCCCGCACGGTGAAAACGGCTTTTTATGTGCCGAAGTGGTAGACTTGGGGGCCCCGCTTGTCGAGTTGAGCAATAACGTAGAACTTCGAAAAAAGATGTCGGCGCGCGGTAAAGAGATTGCTTCAGAGCGGTTTGACATTCACAAAAATCGCGCCGCTTATGCAGCGATTTACGCCAAACTTATTGGCCGTGGTAAGAGTTGACCACCGCCCCCCGCCCGCCATGAAGCTCGACACCTACAGAAAGAAACGCGATGAAGATCGGACCAATGAGCCTTTTGGGCCCGATCCGTCTGAAGGTGGTCCCACCTGGTCCGGCAGCTTCGTGGTGCATTTGCACGACGCCACTCGCAAACATTATGACCTGCGGTTGGAAAGGGGCGGCGTGCTTCTATCGTTTGCGGTGCCGCACGGTCCAACGTTGGATCCTGTCAAGAAACACCTGGCCATTCAGACAGAAGATCACCCCATTGAATATTTGGACTTTGAAGCGGTAATTCCAGATGGAAACTACGGCGCCGGTCCGATGATTGTATGGGATCGAGGTCGCGTGGCGTACCGAGAAACAAGCGCTGAAGACGGCCTTGTTCGGGGCAAGTTGGATTTTGACCTGACGGGGTATAAACTCAGGGGAAGATTTGCGCTTGTAAAAACAAAGAGAGATCCAAAAGAGTGGCTCCTCATTAAAAAGGAAGACGCTTGGGCCTCCAAAACGCGGGATGTGGCGTCGGAAGAGCCGCGGAGTGTATTGTCTGGCCTGACAGTTGAGGAGTTGGGTCGGTCGATCAAAATTCAGGCAGAACTGGAGGAGCGAGCAAAAACGCTTACCAACGCAAAGCCGGGTAAACCCGATGGTACCAAAATAGTTCCGATGTTGTGCGCGACCACCAATGTCAACTTGGACGATGCGCGGTATTTGTACGAACTTAAACTTGATGGAATGCGCATTATCGCGCAAAAAGACGGGGAGAAAGGTTGGCTCACCAACCGGCGGCTCCGGGATTATACCCAGGTGTTTCCAGAAGTGGCGCGGGCGCTCGCTGCATTGCCGGCGAGAAGGGTGATATTGGACGGGGAGGTGGTGGCGTTTGACTCCGCTGGAAAGCCCAGTTTTCAGCGATTGGCGGGGCGAATGCACCTCACGAAGCACCACGAAATTCGGCTTCAAATGGCTGAAACACCGGTGGTGATGATGGTGTTTGACATATTGGCGTTTGGGGACACCGATCTGACGGGTGTACCTCTCGTGGAGCGAAAAGCGCTGCTTCGCGATCTGCTTCACGGGGCGGGAGTGCTCCGAATGTTGGACCACCTGACTGGTTCGGGAACTCCGCTTCTCGCCTTTTGTAAATCAAACAGGCTTGAGGGGCTGGTAGCCAAAAAGGCCTCTTCAAAATATGAACCCGGACCCAAAAGGGGAGGGGACTGGATAAAGTTTAAATGTGAACGGGATGATGAATTTGTCGTCGTCGGCATTTCCCGGGGCGAAGGTGTACGCAAAGAACTGGGTGCACTTGACCTTGCCACCTACGACGGGGGGAAGTTGATTCATCGTGGGAAGGTGGGTAGCGGGCTTGATGACAAATCGATAGCACTTTTGCTTGAAAAGCTGCTCCCACTGGCGGTGCCTGAACGGCAGGCGGAAGGTGAATATCTACCCGCTCCGTCGGGGCGCATTCACGTGAAACCTGAAGTGGTGGTGAGCGTGCGGTTTTTAGGGTGGAGCGACGATGGTCATGCCAGATTTCCGGTGTACCGCGGCATTCGCGACGACATTCTACCCAAAGACTGCACAGCGGGGCCCAAGAGCGGCGACAATCTGGAGGCCCAACGGACGCCCGAAGGGGTAGTTGAACACGCCCGTCAGGTGCCAAAAAAGGTGCATGTCACAAATCGCACAAAAGTGCTCTTTCCCGAGGATGGGTACACCAAGGGAGACCTTTGCGCCTACTACGAGTCCATCGCTCCTGCGATGTTGCCTTATTTGATAGACAGGCCGGTGGCGCTTGTGAGGTATCCCGATGGGATCCATGGGAAGAATTTTTACCAGTGGAACGTGCCGATGGGCGTGCCGAGTTGGGTAAAAACAGCGTATATTCCGCACGACGATGGGCAGGATCGGCACGTTTTTTTGATCAATGATGTGGAAACGCTTTTGGTGGTGGCAAACCTGGCGACCATTCCCATTCATATTCTGGCGTCGCGAGGGACGGCGCGTGAGGAGTGTGAGTTTTTTACAATCGACCTTGATGTGGAGCTTTCAACATTTGCGGTGGGGGCTTTTCTGGCTCTTGAGCTGAAGGTGTTGCTCGACAGTTTGGGGCTCGTGAGTTTCTTAAAAACGAGCGGACAACAGGGCCTTCACGTGCTGGTTCCACTCGGGCCTAAAGTGCCTTACGACGCCGCCAAAATGTTCACCGAATTGGTGGGTAGACTGCTTGTCCAGAGGCATCCCGACAAAGCCACCATGGAGAGAATTATTTCAAAACGCGGTGAGCGGGTGTTCGTGGATGTTGGGCAAACGGGTAGGTCGCGGACCATTGTGGCTCCTTGGTCGGTGCGAGCCAAGCCGGGTGCGCCGGTGTCAATGCCGCTGTATTGGGAAGAGTTAAGACTCTTCGTGGCTCATTTTTGTTATTTTGGCGATAGGGGCTTGTGGATCGCGTTCACAGTTGCTCAGTAGTTCAAACAATTCAAGCGGTGGCAGCGGGGGTGACGGCGGATCGGGAGCGGGGCCCACGACCACCACCAATTCGGGCGGGACCACGTCAACGCCAACGACAAGCACATCCAGCTCCACGGACACAACGTTTCCAACCACCGGATCGGGTGGAACCACGATTACCGGGCCGTGTGCGGAGCTGTCAGTATACGAACCGTATGCAACTCTCGCGGGTGGCTTGCAGGTGCACCAGAGATCGCCGAAACTCGGCTATTCAAGCCCCGATGGCATGTCTGTGACACTCGCCACCGCGTGGCAAGACGCCGATCCGCCGGGGCCCAATCCACCCATTGAGTTGCGACACACATCGTTTGAACCGTGGATTGATTTTCCCGATGGATCGCTGGGGCCCACGTACCTTGCGGATTTGGACGCGGGGGTGTCGTTTGCGATTTCACGCGGAAACCCGGGCGATTTTGCTCTTCTCCATAGAGACTTTAAAACACCGCCGGCATCGGGATTGCGATTTTCGGCTGATTTTAAGCCCAAATCTGGCGATGTGCCGGCGTCGATCCTAGCGGATGCAAACGCGGATGATGCGTTGTTCGTTCGCGACGGTGGAGGAGGTAAGTGGCTATTTGCGGGGGCTGAAAAAATGGGTGCCAATTATGAAGTGAGGGCCGGGATTACCAATGGCAGTCTTGTCGAAGCCGATTTCCCAGTGAGCTGTGTGAACTCGCTGGTGAAGGCCGACGCGGTGGCCACGTCGGGCGGGTTTTTAATGGCGGTGACCGCTGATACCGCGTCCCCTTCAGATTGTTCAACAACACCCGTATCCATAGGTGGTCCAACGGTATTTGTCGTTCAGGGCAATCAGATTGTCGGCACCAATCCATCCATGCAGGGGCACCCCGCACAAGATGTGGTGATGGCACCTCGTTCTAATGGGGCGTGGGTAGTATGGCAAGCCTTCGGGGGTGAAGATCTACCCGAGTTCACGTATGTGATGTCCGTGGACGAAAAAGGTCTGCCGGTGGTGGGTGCAGTGCAGATGCCTATGATCTGCTTGCCTGACTCACTCGCTGCGGCGAGTTTTGAGGATTTTTTAATTGTCGGGTGCATAACATTTACGTCGGTTGGGCCGGCGCCTGTTGTTCAAGTGGTAGATCCGTTTGGAGACCTCCGAGCGTATAGGGAGGTTGGGCCTACCGGCGACGCGTTGGGTAGAGTCGCGCTCATTGGGTCGCCCATGTCTAGGTCGGCATTGCTTGTTTGGTCTGAAGATCCGGGGGCCGGCGGCGATCAAATGCGGATCACTCGATTGGACTGTTTGGACAAGGGTTGACCTATGTTGGTTGGACGAGCAACAGACTGGGTTCTACCCATGTTGCCATGGGTTCTGGCGGCAATGGTAGGGTGCGAGAAACCCGCTGAGCCGGTGTCCGGCCAAACGTCGGCCGCTGTCACAGCGGCAACCTCCGTTCAGGCAACGCCCGTGATAGAATGGAAGGTTGCCGCGGATGGGGAGGTAGCCGCTCTCGTTTCGGCCGAGGTTCTCGCGGCAAAGCGCGATGGGCGAACGCTTCTTGTGTACGTTGGAGCCACGTGGTGTGAACCGTGCAAACGGTTTCATGCCGCGGCGGAGGGCGGATTTATCAAGGGGGATCTACCGCCGCTTCGAATGTTGGAGTTTGACCTGGATAAAGATGCGGAGCGTCTTTTTGCGGCGGGATATGGGTCAAAGATGATTCCACTCTTTGCGGTGCCCGGCCCCGATGGGCGAGGTACCGAATTGAAAGTGGAAGGTTCGGTAAAGGGACCGGGCGCGGTGAGCAATATCGTGCCCCGTTTGTCGGCGATGCTCGCGCGAGCGCGCGGTTCGTGAGAGGGTAGATGTATGCGCGGAACAACAACTGGATTACCCCTGCTTTTGGGCCTTTTGCTCACGGCTTGTCAGCCGCTCAAAGATTTGCAATCCGATGTTTGCGGCAACGGGGTAGTAGAGGCCGGTGAAGACTGCGATTTGATAGCGAACGGGGAGTCGAAATGTATTGAGGCGGGCCAGCCGTCCGCGTGTTCGTTCGCGTGTGATGATGAGGGAAGGTGTCCGGTGGGGTTGGGATGCGGTGCCGACAACGTATGTCGGCGACCGTCGGGTACGTTTTTCATCAACGCGTATCTGCAAACACCTTCCCAAGCATTTGAGTTGATGGCGGGTGATTTTGACGCGGATCGGCGCGAAGAAATTGTGGCTGTAGAACCGGGGCGTGTGCGTGTGTTGTTCGCTCGTTCGCCGGGCGACGTGCAACAAAGCATCATCGGCGGCGCGCGAAGGCCCACGGTGGTTAAGTTGGGTAAGGTCGCTCCGTCCGATGCGGCGGGTGACCAAATTACAGATTTGGATCTGACGGATGATTTGGTGTTGCCGCTGCAACTTGGAATTGGAGCGTATTTGTCTGCCGGCGACCGCTCTTTTTCGGCCAAAACCTATCAATCGTTCAAGTTTGGCTCGTTTCCACTGCCGGACATAAACCTGACCGCGGAGATTACGGAGGCCGTGCCTTTTGCGATTGATGCGCTGCCGGGCCCCAACAATTCCGGTGACGAGACAGCCGCGTTTGTTTCACTCAGGGTTGAAGGGCAAGAACAAGATCTACCCAATGGCCTCTTTGTAGACTTCAGTTCGGGCGGCGGCGGAGCGCTTTTCGACATTCCCAACGTGTTACCCGCCAACCTGTCGGGGCCGCCGGTGATTGCCAACTTTGTGGAGGACGGACCCATTGGCAATTGTCGAGAAATTGGATTCCCTGTCAGAAAGTCAAAAGAGTTTATCATCTACAAAACGTGCGCGATTGTGGACGGTAAATACGACTGGTTTCGGACGCCCGATTCTACCCAGGCGATCGTAGGAAAGGTCAAACTTTCAGAGGCGACATCAGGCCCCGTGTTTACGTTCGATTTAAACAACGACAACCATCTGGATTTGGTGTTTACAACATCGCCGGTGGGTGGAAGCTTTCAGCTTCAGGTTGCGTACGGCAACGGTAAGGGTAGGTTTCATTCTGCTCCAACTGTGCCCATGGTTCCCGACGACCAGTCGGGGCTGCTTGCGTTTTTGCCTGCCGGCGCGCCGCTTGCGCTTGGGTTCTTGAATTCGGATGAATTTTTGGATGTGGTCGATGCGTCGGGCATTCTCGTTGGGGCGAAAAACGATATTCCACCGCTCGCTCTTCAACGCATTTATGTGTCGTCGCGAACGTGGACAGAGGCGGTTATCGGCGATTTGAATGCCAATGGTTCACGCGATATTGTGGCGTGCAGCGGTTCAGAAGCCGACGTGGATGTGCTCACAAACACCGGGACAGAGTTTTGGAACCCGTCTACCATCGTGACGGACGGTACAGTCAAATCGCTTGTGTTGGGCGATGTGGACGGCGACCTGATAAACGACCTGGCATTCGCCGAGGTAACCTCCAGCATTGAAACGCTGCTTGATGTTTCATTTGGCCGCACCTCGGGTGGGCCCGAAAATGCCGTCGTAATGGGTAGTTTCAGTTCGGTGAGCACGGTTGTTTCGGGTAACGTGCACACGTTTGGTCAGGATTTGATTACAGATTTGGGAGTGGTAAGCACGGACGATACGGGGGTATTGGGATTCAGCTTTTTTCCAGGTTCGGGTGAGAGGCAAATGCAGTCACCTTATCTCTTGGTGGAGCAGTTGACGCCGCCGCAAATTGGTGGTGTACACCTCCCGATTGAACTGGCGGGAGGGCAGTTGAGGGAGTTTCCGTCGGGAGAGGCGCTGTACAACGATATTGTTGTGTTGTCGTACAACCCAATTGAAGCCGCAACTCCGGCCACCGCGTCCACTGAAGAAAAGATTACAAAGTTTGCCAACTCGTTTCATCTTTGGCCGCTCTTTGGCCAGGGAAACGGAGAGCTTGACAGTGCAGGTGGGGTTGGAAAACCCTGTCAAGCCCGCCCAGGCGTGGTGTTCTACCCAGGGTTTGAATTGGCCAGCTCCGTGGTTGTGGATCACTCTACCTATGGGGGCAGCGCGTTTTGGACATCCCCGTTTGTACAGCCTGAGCCAAACGAAAAAACGGGTTTGGCAATTTCCTCCCTATTGCAGCAAACCCTCATTG
Organism: Polyangiaceae bacterium; assembly: GCA_016712345.1. Lineage (GTDB taxonomy): Bacteria > Myxococcota_A > Polyangia > Polyangiales > Polyangiaceae > JADJRH01. The sequence continues at coordinate 1,679,336 of JADJRH010000001.1, read as the reverse complement.
ACGCCGACGGCAATTGTTATGACGGCGAGTCGTTGGTTGCCAATCCGGGGGAGATGTTCTTCAGGGTAAGGGCGATGGACATCGGGCAAGACGGCTTGTCCGACGTTTTGGCTGTTCGGCGCAAGTTTAATTCAACCTGTCTGAATGAGCTGTTTGTCAGCTACTTTGACCCGACATTTTCGGCGTCGAGCTGCTTCAATTCAAAAGGCGAGTTGATTGCAACGGATATTGAAACATCCCAGTTTGTTATTTTTCGATACGGCGCGTTTGCGACCGGGGGTGAGGTTGTTGTTTCGAACATGGGGCCGCTGGAAAAGGTGGTTGACTACGGTGTCGGGCAAATGAACGACGCTGGAGAAGCGCCGCTGTGGGTTATTGATAAAGACCTCGGGCTGGTCACGTTTGTATTGCTTGCCACAGGTGAGCTTGTGGAAGGTGGGCAATGCGACGGTTTTGGAGCTGTGTGCTCCCGACCGTCTATTGATGCTTCAGGCGCGCGGGCGTTTACGTTCGCCGATGTGGATGGGGACGGCATTAAAGATGCCGTTGTTCAAGGGAGCGCTATTGAGGTGTACCTCGGTCAGCGTTTGGTGGGTGGCGAGATCGCTCCGTAAACGGCGGATGTGGCCTTTCGCGCGGTATTGGGGCTCGTACGTGTTTAATAAATTGGGGGGAATTTAATAAAAAAGCCGGCTGCTTTTAATGAGCAGTCGGCTTTGATTTTATTGGTCGGTTTCGCGCTTATCAGATTGTTATCGCAATGTATTAACAGAGCCTGAAATCACAGGCCTTTTGCAACTTGCCACTTCTTGTCGAAGATCTTCATTTCAGGCGGATCGCCGTGGCAGCTCGCGCATTCGTTCTTTTTCTTATCGGCGCGGGCGAACTTGTTTACGTATTGCTCATCCATGTATTTGCCAACCGCTTCTTTGTCAGCGCGGTTTAAGACTTTGGGCTTGCCTTGATGGCATGAGTCGCAAAATACGGTGGCGCCGCCTTTTTCGTCGCGAAGTGCGGCCACGAACTCATCGTACATGTGCTCGGCAATGTGGATATTGCGGGTTTTCTTTTTGAAATCGCCGTCCACATGGCAGCCGGTGCAGTTTTCATAGCCGAGCGCTTTTACGAAGAGCGGCATGATCTTCTTTTTTTGCGCGTCGGTCATTTTGTCGAGCTTGGGGGGCATTTTTGCGAGATCAAAGCCTGCCTTCTTTAGATCTTCAGCAAATGCGGTGGCCTTGATTGCCGGACCGGGAGGCGCGGGCGGTGCAACGGCGGTGGTCGTGGGTGCAGCCGTGGGAGCAACGGTTGGGGCGGCTGTGGGTGCAGCCGTGGGCTCGGCTGTGGGTGCAGCTGTGGGCGCCGCCGTTGCCGTTGCGTCAGCTGTGGGCGTGGGGGGTGTCTGCGAATCGGGTGTTGCGGGGCCGCAGGCAGAAGCGATGCCGGCGAGAGCAAGCGCGAATGCGAGGCCAATGGAAGAGGCGTATTTCATGGGCATCCTTGTTGGGGTTCTACTTCGTCAAAAGACGCACTAGTCAAGTTTTTTAGCTCGCCGAAACGGCCACCTACTCAAACTTGCCGGTGACGGATAGGAAGGTGAGCTTGTCGTTTGCGTCGCGAAGGCGCTGCGTGAGCATTCGAACGACGCTCCACAAAACTTCGTACGCAAGATCCTTGTGCAAAAAGAGGAGATCTTCGAACGCGTCTTTGGGAAGCGCGAGCAGGCGGCAGCGCTCGTGTACACGCGCATCGGCGGAGCGGGGCGCTTCATCGAGAAGGGCCATTTCACCGAATACCGATCCGGGGCCGAGAACGGCGAGCGCCTCTTCACCCATGCCGGGCACGTCGCGGCTGATGCGAACTTTGCCGTCGAGGATGACGTAAAGTTTGTCGCCGGGATCGCCGTGCTGAAAAATTTTTGTGCCGAGCGCATGCGACTCTTCGCTCGCGATTCGGCTGATGAGTTCAAGCGCCGCGGGCGTTAAGCCGGCGAAGAGCGGCACCTTGCCGAGTTGAGCGATGCGTTCCTGAAGATCCACGAGGGCGGGCGCAGGATAGCAAGCTGCCGCCTCAGCGGGAAAATGTACTACTACTCGGCCCGGCGCACGTGGTGGGCCGCGGCTTCGGAATGGCCGGAGTCGCAACGGCAAATGGATGAATTGGAGCCGCGAATGTCCGGGGTAGTGATCATCGGGGCACAGTGGGGCGACGAGGGCAAAGGCAAGATCGTTGACCTCTATACCGAGCGCGCCGACACCGTGGTGCGCTTTGCCGGTGGCCCCAACGCGGGTCACACGCTGGTGGTGGGCGGCGAAAAAGTGGTTGTGAGGCTGACGCCCAGCGGCATTTTGCGACCGAAGGCCGAGTGCGTGATGGCCCAGGGGATGGTGATCGATCCCGCTGTTTTGGTGGGCGAGATCGACATGCTGGAAGCTCGCGGAATCAAGACGACCGGTCGACTGTGGCTCTCCGATCGCGCGCACGTGATTTTGCCCTTTCACGTGCTTGTGGACGGCCTGCGTGAAGACCGCGCGGCGCGTGGGGCGAAAATTGGAACGACGAAGCGTGGAATTGGCCCCGCGTACGAGGACAAAGCGGGACGGCGCGGATTGCGGACAGGGGATTTGCGCGATTTCGGCCGCGTAGAAAACTTGGTGCGCGGGGCGATCGCGGCATGGGAGCCAACGATTGTTGCGCTGGGCGGTGAGCCGCCGAGTGTTCAAAGTGTACTTTCGCACTTGGAGCCGCTCGCCGCGCGTGTGGTTCCGATGCTTGCGGATACGTCGATCAAAACCGATCGCGCACTGCGGGAAGGGAAAAACGTTTTGTTTGAAGGCGCGCAGGGAACGCTGCTCGATCTCGATCACGGGACGTACCCGTACGTGACTTCTTCGACCGCGGTGGCAGCGGGTGCGTGCGTTGGATCGGGGATCGGCCCGACGCGTGTGGGGCGCGTGCTCGGCGTGACGAAAGGGTACGCAACGCGTGTGGGTGAGGGACCGTTCCCGACGGAACTTCACGACGCGTTGGGTGAGCGAATTCGCAATCAGGGTGGTGAATTTGGATCGGTCACCGGAAGGCCGCGTCGCACGGGTTGGCTGGATATTCCGGGGTTGCGCTACGCCTCACGTGTGAACGGTTTGGACGCGCTCGCGGTCACGAAGCTTGATGTGTTGTCGGGCTTGGACGAGATCAAAGTGTGCGTTGCGTACGACACACCCGAAGGCAGAACCGAAGAGCTGCCGGTGGATGCGTTTGCGAACGCGAAGCCGGTTTACGAAGCGGTTCCGGGGTGGCCTGCGTCGATTAGGAGCGCGCGTACACTTGCGGATTTACCTGCCACGACGCGAACGTACCTTGCGCGGATTGAGGCCCTTACGGGTGTACCCATCGATCTCATCAGCGTGGGCCCGGACAGGGATGCCACCATCATCGTCCGCGAAGTGTTCGGCTAGCAGGTTGTCGTCGTCGTCATCGTCGTCGTCGCGGTCCCAAACGTCTTTCTCCACTTGAACGCGAACGCCGAGGCGGCGCAGCGCGTCTTCAAGTGTGAGCGCCGTTTGCATGAACTTTGGCTCCGCACCCATCATTTGAAGGGTCATGGCGACTTCAGGGCTCATGCCGCAGACAACCGCGGGTGTACCCATGATGAGCGCCGCTTGAGCGAGATTGGAAAGAACGTGGACGAGGTGACTGTCGACGACGAGGATGCCCGACACGTCGAGCACGAGGCCCGCCGCGCCGGAGCGACGAATTTCATCGAGCACGTCGTCCATTAAACGTGCGGCCACGTCGTCGCTGATGTCGCCTTGGAGAACAACGACGAGGCGCGCAAAAAGGCGAATTACCGGCACGCGGACGCGTTCGCGTTCGCTCGGAACAATGGATAGCGGGCGGTCGGAGGAACGCATCAGAGGATGACCTCGACGATGACGGTTGTGCCAGTGCGGCCGGTTTCAATGTGAAAAGTATCGGCTAGACGTTTGGTGCCCAACAGGCCGAGCCCGAGGCCCGAGCGGCTCTTGTATTTGCCGGACATGATCTCTTGCAAGTTGGGAATGCCGGATCCCTGATCGACGGCCATGACAACGATGCGTCGCGACTTGCTGTTCGGCGGGCGCAGCGTGATGCGACCTCCACCGGCGTAGAGCACCATGTTGCGGCCGAGTTCGCTGACGATTGTGAGAAGGCGTTGTTGCGTGAGAGCGCGCGTTCCGAGCTGTTCACAAATCTCCCGAGCGACTTGGCGCGCAAGAGGGATGTCGTGTTCGGTGTTGAGCGCGATGGTTGTTTCTTTGAGGTTGGTTTCGCGAAGCGGAGGGGCGCGACCGAAAATTTCAGCGCGGGACGGTGCGGCGGGTGCGCGTGGAACAATGCCGTGTCCGCCCGGCGTGCCGGAGCGCTGGACCGATGTGTACCCAGGCGGAATCGCGGGCGCGGGTTGGTGGCGCGCTCCGGCGGAGCCGATGGTGACGCGCGCGGTGCCGGCCGGTGGTGTACCCCCGGTGCGATTTTGAGGGGGTGGAGCCGCGGGTGTTGGGTTGCCCGGCGGAATAGGTGATGACCCTGCCGCCGTAGGGTGCGTTGGGCCGGGTGAGGGTGACGTGTGTTTGGTGCTGGTCGCGAAAATGCCTCGCGATGACACAGGCAATTCTGTTGGGGATCGGCGATGTGCCGCGTCTTGTTCGCGTCGCGTTCCGAGCGATGGATCTGGGCGATCCACGTCAGTTCGCGGTGTCGCAACCGACTCGCCGCGTGAGGGAGCTGCGTTCTCGGAACGAGCCGCCGACGGCGCTTCTGTGCGCGTGGACGCGTGTTCCCCTTCTGCGCGTGCCGTGATCGGGCCGTGGTGCGACTTGCTGATGGGGGGCTTTTTGCTGCTTGCCGGCGTGACATCGAGCCCGATGCGTTGGCTCAGCGGACCGTCTTCATGGTCGGCGACGGCAAGATCGGTGATCTCGCGCAGAATAGGGGCGACCTGCTCAGGTTGCGCGAACAGCCGCACGCCGACGGAGATGCGATCTAGAAGGCCGTTTGGATCTGTCCAGGCTACGTCGGGGCCTGAAAGAGCTTCACGTCGCGCGCGTTCAACGATGCTGCGCGAGATGATCGGAGGCAAATATTTGCCAAGCACGGCGATAAGCCGCGCATCTTGGATATCGAATGGGTGGCGCCGCCCGATCAAGGCGTCATGCCCCCGCCGCCACGATGCGATAGCCGAGAACGCGGAGGCTGTAGCGCAGGGCCTCACGCAGGCTTCGAAGAGTGATGACGCCGCCGCCGATTTCGACGCCGAGGCTCACCATGATCTGTGCAACCTGCGGCTGGATACCGGTGATGATGCCTTGGGCGCCGAGGAGTTTTACGCCCTGCATGAGCCGGACAATGTGATCGGCGGTTGCCGTGTCAACGACTTCAACTCCGGTCATGTCGACAATGGCGATACGCGCGTTGCGCCTGGATACAGCCTGCAAAAGCGCTTCTTTCATTTCACCGGCGCGCGTGCTGTCGATGATGCCAACCACCGGCAACGTGACGACGTCGTCCCACACTTCGATGATCGGAGTGGACATGGCGGTGAGCGCCTCTTGTTGGCGTTCTTGACGTCGTTCCAGTTCTCCCTGAATTCGATGCGATTCTTCGATGGCGCGATCGCGCTCTTCCATCGCTGCGTGGTACGTGCTCACGTCGCGGGCGACGACATAAGCGAGGTCGTCGCCGTCGTGGAAACTGGCTGTCCACGAGAACCATTTGTACGATCCGTCTTTGCAACGAAACCTTGTTTCGTAGTTGGAAATGGGCGTTCCAGTGGTGACGCGCCCCATTGTCTCTGCGATGTCGTGAAGCTCTTCGGGGTGGCTGAAGTCTGTGATGTTCGCCCCGATGAGAGCTTCGCGCGAATGCCCCGTTGCGTCTGCCCACGCGGGGTTGAGATCGAGAAATCGGCCGTGCCGGTCAAGCGTGGCCAGCAGATCGAGCGACAGTTCAAAAAAGTGGGCGAAGTCGGTCGTCATTCAGGTCATCCTGGGATCGACACACGCAGCGGCAGATCGGCGGACGTTGCACCGGGCGCAGAACCCCACTTCAAACGATTGGTACGCGGTGCGGGCGTGACCAATTCGAGCTGCCGCGAATGCTGGCGTTTTCAATGTGGGCAATCGAATATGCCGAAGAGACACGACTTCGGCTAGCCCGATTTTCGTTGCCAAAAAACGCACAAGATACGGCTCTTTTCCCGACCATCGGCGGTCGGCCGACCGGTTATGGCTACGGGACGAGCACGGGCAGAACCGACGGAACGAGATCGATCGTGATCGGGAGCTTGCCCAGCGGTTCACCATCCACATCGAGCAGGAAGCGATCACCGGCAGACTCGTTTTCAAGCTCGATCTCGATGTGGTCGCACGGAAAGTGAGACGCATCGGGGTGGCTCAGGTGTTTGCCTGAGTACACACGGGGAAGCGTGAGGATGAAGCTCATTTTGGGCCCACCCATCGTGATCACTTCAAACCGGCCGTCGGCGGGATCGGCCATGGGCGCAACCTCCATTCCGCTGCCAAAAAACCGACCGTTGCAGATTGCGATGAGGCGCACATTCATGTGCTGCAGTTGCTCTTTGGCGGCGTGGCGCACAGTGACTTTGAGTCTGCCTTCAACGCTTTCGAGAATGCCGCGCAGTGACGCGAAAAGGTACGCAGCGGTGCCACCCATGGAGCGGCCCATGTCGGCCACGTAACGGTCAACAAGACCGCCCATGCCGACGGAGAGAATGTTGGTGAAGTGGGCGTTTTGTTGCGAGCCGTCGAGCGCCTGGTACGAAAACCGACCCACGTCGATGTCGCGCGTTTTGCCGCCGGCGATGACTTCGCAATAGCGATCGAGCCGGTGTTCAATACCGATGGTGCGGCGAAAATCACCGCCGGTGCCCTGACCGAGAACACCGAGGCGGGTTGCGCTCTTTGCGGCGCCTGCGGCCTCAACAGCCTGCATCAGTCCACACGTGACTTCGTGAATGGAGCCGTCACCCCCGACGGCCACCACCGTCTCACGGCCTGCGACAGCCGCTTCTTTTGCGATGTCGGCGGCGTGTCTTTGTCGTTCGGTGAACGCGACATCAATGGGGCCGACGATCTTTTCGATTGAGCCGCGCATGTTGTCGAACACGCGCCCCGTGCGTCCACCGCCCGATCGAGGATTGACAATAAAAAGAGGTTTCATGCGCGTCGCTCCATCGATCGTGAGTGGCGACCGGATTGTTCGGTGGGCCACACAACACCGCGGCCGTAGAGGTCGGCGATGGTGTCTGCGAGCGTCTCGTTTGGATCACGCGGCGAAAACCCCAATTCGCGCTGTGCGCGCGACGAATCGCAGTACCAAAACACCTGTCCCATTTCGGCCGACACTTTGTCCATTTGGGCGTCGATCGGGATGTACTTTTTGGCTCGATCGATAATGTGTACACCCATCGTTGCGAGAAGCAGACTTCTGGGCGCGCGGAGTCTCGGCCGCGGAAGATCGGCGATGCGCGCCAAGCGTCCGAGGAACGCGTCAACGGTCATGTTCGCGCCGCCCATGAGGTAGCGGGCGCCGGGTTTGCCGCGTTCCATTGCCGCGAGCATTGCCGGAACCACGTCGCGTACGTCGACGAATGAAAGACCGCCCGCCGGAACAACCGGCACCTTGCCCCCGAGGAAATTGACGATATCGCCGGTGGAGGATCCGTGCACGTCACCCGGCCCGAGCAAGAGCGACGGATTGACGCTCACCACTTCAAGGTCGGGTTGGCTCTGCTCAAGAGCGAACGTCTCGGCGTAGAGCTTGGTTCGGTAATACGGCCAGCGGCCAATGAGGTCGATTGGTGCAAGCGACGACTCGCTCAACACTTTGGGTTCTTTTGAAACCGCGATTGTGCCGCTGGTGCTCGCCAGGACGAGACGTTTTACGCGGGCACCTTTCGCCGCGGAAATCACCGTTTTGGTGCCGTCGACGTTGGTGCGAAATAAAATGTCGGCATCGTCGCGATCGCGGGAGACTTTGCCTGCGCAGTGAAACACTCCGTCGCAGTTTTCGGCGGCGCGCAGAATGCTCGGTGCGTCGAGAATGTCACCGAGCAAAACGGACGCGCCGGCCTCCGCAAGCTCCGCATCGGGTTTGCGACACAGGGCGACCACCACATGCCCATGAGACAGAAGGTGACGCGTGAGGTGGCTTCCAAGAAAGCCGGTTGCGCCCGTGACCAGATAGCGGCTCATCGCGTGGGTGCCCTTTGCGTTTAAATCAAGAGAGGTTGAAGACTTTTTGGAAAGTTTGGAGCAGACCGATGTCGTTCGACTTCACGAGGCCGGTCATAAACTCCATGGGCGACGGTGTGTACGCTTCACGAACAATGCGCGTGAAAATCTCAGGAGTGGTTTTGAGTACACAATCGGCTTGGCCACCCTCGGGTTTGCCTTTTTGCGCGCGGCACGAATTGGCGTCGACAAACAGGGTCCATTTCGCGTCGTCGCCGTTACCGAGCGTAAAGTAATACGTGAGCGGCTTGTCGGTTTTCCCCGGCGTGAACTTGGCTTCGAGATCTCGAAACAACCGCACGAGCGGATGCTCTGTCGGTGCGGTTGCTTTGGCAACGTGATCGGCCTGCATAGGTCGAATGTCGAGCACCCTGCCGTCTCGCAGCGCAATCACCGCCGCGTGCGCGAGTTCGGCGATTTTCTTGCTCGCTGAGAGGTGCTTCATCCCGTGCGTGAGCCGCTTCAGTTCGTCGATCTCAAGGGGCGGACCGATGCGCGCCACGATGTCGCGTCGCGTGGGTACACTTCGACCTTTCGGGAGCGCCTCGTAGGTTCCACCGAGGTACACAGGCAAGATGTCCACGTCGTGTTGCAGCGCGAGGTAACCGATCACCGACTTGAACTCTTGAACCGAACCGTCGGCCGAGCGTGTGCCTTCGGGAAAGATCAGCACGGTCTTTCCTTGTTCGAGAATTTCACCGGCCTGTCGCAACGCCTGGCGGAGCCCGCCTTTGCGGTCGAACGGAGCGAGGTTGGTGAAGTTCTCAAAGTAGGCGCGCGTCCACCGATCGCGCTCAAAAAAGTAGTCCTGCGCCGCCAGAGAAACCAAACCGTCGCCGTATGTGCCGAGCGCGTATTTCACGAAACCCATGTCGAGGTGGCTCGCATGGTTGGACACAACAATCGTGTTTCGGTTGTGCGGAATGTACGCACGACCATAAACGCGCGGTTGCATCACCTTTCCGTAAAAGCCCATCTGCGCGGCCGTGAGTACACGTTTGGCCGCGTCCTGAACCGCAGCCGGAAGCACGATCGGCTCTTCGGTTTCCTCTTCGTCTTCGTCGAGAACCGCCGCGGTTGAGCCCGCCGAAGCCACAACCAAGCTCTCCAGCTCTTCAACCGTTTCAACGCGGCCCAGTTGCGACGTGTCGATTGCGTGTCCCACGAGCGACTCGACGGCGGCTTGGAGTTCAACCGCCATCAGCGAGTCGATTCCAAGGTCACCGCGCAACGTCATTGTCGGGAGGATTTCATTCGCCTTTCGATGAGTGAGCGAAGCGATTGCGTGGCGCACATGGCTCGAACCCTCGGCGTGATGTTCAGCCGTTGGTGCCGCCGTTGCGGCCGACAGCCGAGCAAGGATCGCCGCCACGTCCTTCCGTTTTACCTTGCGTGTTGCGGTGCGCGGCAAGTCGGCGTCGTAGAGGTGCACCACCGACGGTTGTGAACCTTTGGGCAATTTTTGAAATGCTTCACGTAGAGCCCGCATGGCTCGTTCATGACGAAGTGCGCGGGCAACCGGCGTTTCCGCCGCCGCCGCTTCTCCTTCAAGCCGCTCGGGCACCGCGAGCAGTCCCACTCGATCGCCGCCTTGACCATCGCTGACAGCCGCGATCCCAAGCTCCTTTACGTGCGGAACTTTGCCGAGAAGCGTTTCAACGTCGTCGGGGTACACATTCTCGCCGTTCGTGGCGACGATGACGTCTTTTTGGCGTCCAACGATCGTTAGGCGATTTTTCTTATCGACTTTGCCGAGGTCGCCCGTGCGCAGCCAGCCGTCTTGCAACACCTGCGATGTTGCGTCCGAGTTGTTTGCGTACCCAAGCATCACGTTGGGACCGCGCGCCAAAATCTCGCCCACGCCTGCCGCATCTGGGTTTTCGATCTTGATCTCCACGTTGGGGATCGCTTTGCCAACGCTGCCCGGCTTGGCTTTCATCGACGCCGAGGCGACGGTGAGAACGGGTGCCGCTTCTGTGAGGCCATACCCTTCGGCGAGCGGCAAACCGATACCCTGGAAAAACTCCGCCGTTTGTTTGGGAAGCGCGGCACCGCCGCTGATCAGGTATCGAGGCCCGCCGCCGAGGGCCTCGTGCACCGTTCCAAAGAAAACGCGTCCGAGATTGAGCCCCGCTTTTTGACCAAGCGTGCGATTGAGATCCGTCGCGAAATCGAACACGCGCTCCGCCGCCGCGCCGCGTTCTTTCACGCGCTGCTCAATTCTGCGCTCCAACATTTGCCAGAGCGCGGGCACACCGACCATCGCTGTGACGCGGCCCTTCGTGAGCCCCTCAGAGAGTTTTTCGGCAGACAGCTCATCGAGATACAAAATGCGCGCGCCGCGCGACAACGGGAGCAACATGCCGCACGTGAATTCGAACGTGTGATGCAGCGGCAACACGCTGAGGACGCGATCGCGCTCCGTGAGCGGAAAAATCGGAGCCAGCGCGGCCAGCAACGACGTGAAATTTCCGTGCGTGAGCATGACGCCCTTGGGCTCACCGGTGGTACCGCTCGTATAGATGATGCTCGCGAGATCGGTGCCGGTGACGGTGACCTTGGGTGTTGTGAGCGCGGTCTGCTCGCCGCTTGACGGTGCATCGACAAATTCAATGAGGTCGTATGCAGCGAATGACGGCAGTGCGCGACGTACACTCGCTTCGCCGTTCTTCGCGGCGACTTGATCCCAGAGGGCGACGGTCACGCCGGCGCTTCGAGCGATGTTTTCCATTGCCGCGCCGTCGAGGTCGGGATCGATCGGAATTGCAACGGCACCCGCGCGCAAAATGCCGAAGTAGGCGAGCGGCCAAGCGGGATGATTTTTGCCCGACAATAGAATGCGATCGCCCTTTTTAACGCCCAAAAGAGCGAGCCGCGCCGCGACCGCGGACGATGCGGTTTGCCACTCGCGGTACGTGGTGCGTGACAGACCGTCGACCTCGAGACGTTGCAATGCGACCGCGTGGTCATGCCTCTCCGCGGCCTCGTCGAGCAGGTCGAGCAAACTGTCGTAGGGCCGCAGCGCTGCAATCTCTTTTCGAAGGCGTTCTTCGAGTTCGGGGAAAACCCACTTTTCGAGGCCCGGAATGTGTACACGCCAGAAGTAGTCACGCCAGTCGAATTTTTCGGGATACCAAGGGAAAAGCTCGCGCTCCTCCGGCGGCATACGCTCCATCGCCTGACGTGTACACTCGCACGAGAAGACCCAATCGGCTTCGGCAATGAACGGCAGAAACATGTCGATCACATCGCCGAGTTTGTCTTCCTGGCGTGCCGCCTTCTTCAGGGCGCCTGATGCGGGTTTGGCGAGCGGAGCGAGCGGGCCGAACTTAATTCGATCGAGCACCGAGGCCACCCCGCGCATTGCTCCGGCGATCGCGTGTGCGCCGTGTTGCTCGTATTGTTTTTTCGTGAAGCCCTGCGGCTCAAAATACGCCTGGATGCGATCGAAAAGCGCCGTCTTCTTTCCTTCGTAGACAAGCTTTCGTTTGTAGAGCCCGGTGATCTCCAAGAACCGCGTCATTGAAGCGGGGTTCGTGTCGGTGGTGCCGTATTGGTAAACGGGCTTTTGTGTACCTTCGATCAACTCCGCGAGCGAAGCGATCATTCCGGCGCAAACCATGTCCACCGGGATGATGTCGAGGTGTACATTTGGATCGCCGGGAAACTGAATTTGCCCGCGCGTTGCCATGTACAAAATGGGCGCGGATGTGTTGATGCCTTCGTTCCAACCGGGGAACGGAAACTCGATGGATGACTCCACAACCGCGGGTCGAACAATTGTGAACGGAACGCCGCTCGTCGCGAGCACCTGCTCGCCGATGCTCTTTGTGTACGTGTAGATATTCGTCCAACCCCAGAACTGCGCGCGCTCTCGGCCGGCTTCGGTCAGTTGGTTTTCAACGAACTTGCGCTTCACCTTGGCGAGTTCGTCGTCGAGAGCGCTGCCTCGGCACGGCTCACCGCGCTGCTTGAGATTCTCTTTGGCGAGATCCAAAAACGCACTCTGTCGAAACGCGTCTTCGCATCGCTGTCGTGCCTGTTTCACCAAATCGAGGCACTCATCGATTTCGCGCTGCGGATCCCAATGCGAACGATCGAGCGTTCGCCACGGCGACGAAGCTCCAAACCAGGTTTCACCCTTGGATCGCGGAAAAGGTACATCTCGCGGATCGTCTTCTTCGATGAGCCCCGAGCGATATCCGGCCACGTAACATGTGCTCGTGTGCATCACCTTCGCGTCGAGCCGCCTGGCCAAACTCACCAAGTTGTTCACGCCGAAAGCATTCACCTCCAGCGCTTCGTCGAGCGGAGGGTTGAAGTCGACAACACCCGCAACGTTCACCACGGCGTCGGTGCGACCCGTGAGATCTTTGATGAGCGACTCCGGCAAACCCAAGTCTTTCATCACCACGTCGCCCGCGATCGGCGTGATCTTCGAGCGCAGGAACTCCTCAAACGCGGTGCCCGGATATTTGGCGCGCAGAGGATCGAACACCGGAGACGTTGCGATGTGCGCCCAAAAACGTTCTTCGGGATTTTGATCTTTTTTCGGACGAACAAGCAGATGCATGTGCTCGATCTCGGGAAAGCGATCGAGCAACATTGCGAGCCACACTTTCCCGAGAAATCCGGTACCGCCGACGACCACGAAGCGTCGGCCGCGGAGCACGCGCGAAGGCAATAGCGGGGGCAGCGCCGGCCGCGGTTGCGAAACTGCTCCGTTCGAAGGTTCAACGCTCATGGTTTGGAGACTCCAGAGAACAGCACTCGGCGCGAGTCATTTCCTTTCGCCCCGCTGTGCGTCAAGCGGGCCGTGACGCGAAGGTAGATTCGCGGTTTTTCGCGCGCATTGGCCCGCCTCGCGCTTGGACTTCGACCGTGCGCTGAAAACGTCGGCGGCGCGTGCCGATCACTCGCGCTTCGCGGTTGCGACTTCGTGGTGTTCGCGTTGCGCGCGGTCGCGCTCGGCTTCTTCACGAAGCCGGGCGGCCTCACTTTCCAGCGATTCTATCTTCGCGCGCTGAGCTTCGTGATCGTCGTGAAAGGCCCGGGACGCCCAAATCAACTCTCCGAGCGCGTTGTTGGAAACGCTTCTGCCTCGGCGTCTTCGGGGTTGGACTCATCCGGTTCGCGACCGAACTCAGACCGCCCCGTGGTGAACACGTAACCGCTCTCTTCAGGTGCGGGCTCCTGCGGGTCGAGTACCTGTTCGTCCGCGTCTTCACCGCTTGTGGCGCCTTGCAAAAAATCCTCGCCACGCTCTTCAGCAAAGTCGTCCTTGCTGCCGGAGTGATCGAGAAACGCGTGCTGATCGCGATCGGGATCGCGGCCGCTTTTGGCGAGCAACTCGGCGACGTAGCGCGGGTTGGGATGCCCGGCCGAGTCGCGACGAACGATGGCCCGCTTTTTTTCAGGCGCTTCTTTTTTTGCAGGCTTTTTGGCGCCCGACTTTTCGGCCTTCTTCGGGGCTTTCGCTTTCGCTTTTTTGGCGCCCGACGCTTTTACTTTCGGCGCTTTTGCTGCTGCTTTTGCCGGCCTTTTCGGCGCCTTCATTGCTGATTTTTTGAGCGCTTTTTTCGGCGCCGGTGCTTTTGCTTTCGGCGCCGGAGCGCGCTTGGCGGGAGCGCGTTTTGACGTGGCTGCGGCCTTTCTCACCGGCTTTGCTGCGGGCGATTTTTTAGCCTTCGCCAACTTTTTCGGCGCTCTTGCTTTGGCAGCTTTCGGTTTCGGAGCTGCCGCTTTTTTCGCCGCGGCCTTCACGGTTTTTGCCCGTTTGGGAGCGACCTTTTTGGCAGCTGCTTTCGCTTTGGGTGCGGCGCGTTTCGCTCGGGCCGCGGGCTTCTTGCTCTTCGTTTTTGCCATGGTTGGCCTCATTGCGGTGACGGCAAGCCACTCTGTCTCAAGCGTCCGTACCGATTCATCCTAGGTACCGGAGACGCGCCTCGCCCGCAAACCATCCTGTTGCGAGTGACTCTCGCAAACGTTTCGCACGCCCTCCGCCCTTGCTCTCGAACCGCTCTCCGTTGATGCTCGGCGCGTGCCCGGACCCGCGTTGCCGCTCCTTGATGCGCACCGTCACTCGCTTGAAACGTGCGTCTATTGCCCAAAACTCTGCCGCACGGCCTGCCCCGTCTCCAACGCTGAAGCGAGCGAAACGGTGACCCCCTGGGGCAAGATGAGCACCGCCTATTTTTCGGGTCGCGGTGACTTGCCGCTTGATGCCAACTACGCATCCACCGCTTGGGCATGCAGCGGTTGCTTCGCGTGTCGCTCGTTTTGCGAACACCAAAACCCCGTTGCCACCGTCCTCATGGACGCCCGCGCCGAAGCGTACGCACGCGGCGTAGCGCCTGAGCAGGCACGAAAAGCGGTGGCAAACTGGCACGCGCGCGCGCCCGAGATCACGAACTCGGTGAACGTCGTCGCAACGCAGACCGACACCGATCGCGCACCCGAAACCTCCGTGGCATTGCTCATCGGCTGCGGATATGCGCGACGTTTTCCAGATGTGGCGCTCGACGCTGCACGAACAACCATGGCGTTCGTCGGTTCAAAAACACGCCCGGTGCGCGCGTGTTGCGGTCTGCCTCTCCTGCACGCCGGTGATCACGACGGCTTCGTTCGCGCCGCGCGTCGCTTTGCCGCCGAAGTTTCACGCGCCCCCAGCCTCGTCGTCGTCGATCCAGGCTGCGCGCGAACGCTTCTCCAAGAGTACCCCCGCGTTGGTGTGGCGCTGCCGCCCGTCAACGTGTGGATCGACCTCGCCGCGCGTGAACGAATGCGCCTTCGGCCTCTCGAAGCCGATGAACTCACCGGCGAGCGCGCAACCGAGCCGGCTCCATCCAGCCCGCCGAGCAACCGCGCCGCACGTGTACGTTTTCACGACCCGTGTCAGCTCGGTCGCGGTCTTGGAAAATTCGACGAGCCTCGCTCCGTGTTGGAACGCGTTGCTGGAAACATCGCCGGATTTACGCGTGACCGCGACGCCGGTGAATGTTCGGGCGGCGGGGGCCTCCTACCCGTCACGCGGCCCGAGACCTCCCTCGCAATTGCCCAAGAACGCATCGCCGAACATAAGCGTCTCGGCGGAGGTGTACTCATCACCCACTGCGCTTCGAGTCTTCATCGATTTCGATCCGCCGGGACCCCCGCCGTTGACCTCATCACCCTCGTTGCGCGCGCCCTTTCACCGCGCAACTCAGCCTGATCATGGCAGCCGCAACGGCTCGGCGGCGCACCGTCGCCGCCCGCCTCCTCGCAACGTACGTTGTTCTCGTTGCGGCATTTGCAATCACCGTTGGATGGAGCGTTCTCGCGCTCCGCGCCGCCGCGCGCGACGCTGAAATTCTTCGAGCGGGATACGTGCCGCTGCTCGTTCGAATTGGTGAAGCGCTCGCCGAACAAAACGTTGTCAGCGCGCAGCTCAACCACATCACAAGCGCCAAAAATCCCAGCGACGTAAAAGAATGGCTCTCCGCTTCGCGCCGCGCCCGCCCCCTCACCTTCGCGGCCCTTCGCGAAACGGCGGAACACGGTTTTGCCGGGGCCTCCGACCGCCAGGTGATCCAATTCGGCGAAGAGGCAGCCCAGGAAATCGCTGCCATCGATCGATTGTTATCCGCCGAACCCGAACGTTTTCAGCGCCTCTTTTCGGCTCTTTCCGCCGGTGAAATTGAGCAGGCCGAGCGCACCCGAAGTGAAATTGTCAAACGCGAAGCTGAAGGAGCGCAGCGCCTCCGAGCACTCAAAGCGCGCGTTGACGAACGCATGGCGCACCTCACCGCCGCCGCAAAAGCGCGCGAGCTTGCATCCATGCGTTACCTCGTACTCCTCGGCGCGCTCACGCTCATCGTCGGCCTCACAATGTTCCTTTATGCGCGACGCGTTCTCGCACCGCTCACCAAAGTCACCGAGCGCGTGCGCGCTGTCGGTGAAGGCGATCTCACGCCGCGCGAGGTTGTCGCAACCAACGACGAAATCGGCGAACTCGCCTCGTCGTTTGAAGGCATGGTGCTCGCCATCCAACGCGCCCGCGCCGACTTGGTCCAGGCTGAACGCCTCGCCACTATCGGAAAAATGGCCGCGCACATCACCCACGAAATTCGCAACCCGCTCTCCTCCATCGGCCTCAACGTCGAGCTGCTCGAAGAAGAAATCGCAGGCCGCGGCGATGTCGAGAGTGCCGCCCTTGTCACGGCGATCAAAGCCGAGATCGACAGGCTTTCCCGCATCGCCGAGCAATACCTGAGCGTTGCGCGCCGCCCTCGCCCCCGATTCGCCAAAGACCATCTCGACGATCTCGTTCGCGAACTCATTGCATTCGTCGGGCCCGAACTCTCGCGGGCCAATGTCACCCCGAGAATTGAATCCGACGCCGACATTCCCGAAGTGGAGTTTGATGAATCGCAACTCCGTCAGGCACTTCTAAACCTCGTTCGCAACGCACGCGAGGCCATGCCCGGCGGCGGCGAGCTGGTTGTGTGTGTACACAATATCGAACCGCAGGCTGTGGAGATCGTTATCGAGGACAGCGGCGTTGGCATTCCTGAAGACGTGATCGCCAACGTGTTCGATCCGTTTTTCACCACCAAAGCCCGCGGCACCGGATTGGGGCTCGCCGTCACGCGCGAGATCATCGAAGCCCACGGCGGCCACATCTCATGCGAGCGCCGCGAACCGCGCGGGACACGATTTCGCATTTGGCTTCCGCGCCGCCAGCCCGACTCACCAGCCTAGTGCCGCGTGTCAAAAGTCCTGCCGGACTTTTGGCGCCGCTGACGCGTCCTCGCTGCGCTACGCGTGAAACTATTTCGACTGCGAAATGCGCACCACAAAGTACACAAGCCCAAAACCCAGGATCGCAAACAAGATCGCCCCGAGCGCGTAGATCCAAAGGCTTGTCTTTTTTTCCGGCGCCTTCTTTTTCGGCCGATACACCGTGGTTTTGTCACCGGCACCGGCTTGTGTACTCGACCCATCGTCCGCCATGTGAAGCGGCACGGGCGCCATCGCCGAACCCTGCGCGGGAGGCAGCGGCAACATCATCCCGCCCATCATTGGCATCGAATGCCCCGGCCCCGTTGTGGACGTAGGCGTTTGCGGAGGCATCCGCCCCATGTTCGCAGACGAGTCCGCATTCAGCGCCGCCGGCACAGCGGGCGACATCGGGTGTACACCTGAACCCCGAGCAGGAGGCGGAGCACTGCTTGACGACTGCCCCGGCGATCGCGCCGTCGGCACCGGATGAGCGCCGCTCGCCGGCAGCGGCGTTGCCGGACCCGGCGGAGCCTGCATTGGCGTTGTGGCCCCAAGCGCCTGCATTGCCGCCGACCTTGGTGTGTACACACCAGGCGCTCCCGACGACACCGCCTGATGAGACTGTGACCCGTGAACCGACGGCACCTGCTGCGACGACGTTGGCAACGACTGAGCCGACTGCGACGAGATTCGCAAATCAGACTGACTCGACGTTCCGGCGGCTCGCCGAGCTTCCGCCGCGGCCACGGCGTCCTGCACCACCGACGGAGGCAACACGCGCGTTCCCTGCGGCCCGCGACGTTCTGCGTTGTCCGAGATCGCCCGCGGATCCGGACCGCCCACAGGTTGCACACCCGACTCATGCGCAGCCGCGTCGGCCATCTCCTGCGCCGACATGTCCGTGGTGCTTTCGGTGTGATCGTAGAGCTTGGGCAGCGACGCTGGAATCACCGGTTCAAGCATTGCCGCAGGCACCACAGGCGCGGGCGCCATCGCAGCCGTCATCCCCGTGATCGACGGCACCGTACCGGTCACCGCACGCGGCACCATCCCGGTGTTTGAAGGCATCGTGCTTGTGCCCACGCGCGGCACCACCGCTGGAGCCGCAGCCGGCCTTCCCGCCGCGGGAATCGGCGGTTTTGGACGCTGCGCAGACTGCGCCTGCGCGTTTAAATCCATGCTCGTGAGCACCGCGCGCCGCGACTCGGGAACCACCAAATTTTTCAGCGCCCGCCACTCTTCGAGCGCTTCCAATGCGTTTTGAAATCGATCCGCCGGATTGCGCGCGAGCCCCTTTGAAATGAACGCTTCAAGTCGATCATCCACCGGATGACCCATGGCCTCTGCGAGCGGCCGCGGGGCCTGTTTGCTCTTCAGATCCACCATGATCAGAATGTTGCGCGCCAAGTACGGAAGCTGCCCCGTCAGCGCCTGATAAATCATCGTCGTCGTTGCGTAGATGTCCGCGCGATGATCCACCGTTTTCGCTCGGCCGATTTGCTCCGGCGGCATAAACGAAAACGTTCCCAAACTCTGACCCATCTCCGTCAGCGTTTCGCCGCCCATTTCTTTGGGCAGTTTGCTGATCCCAAAATCGAGCAACTTCACCCGTTGCTGACCATCGGGACGCCGCTCCAAAAACACGTTTGAAGGCTTTAGATCTCGGTGAATGATCCCCGCCTTGTGCGCGTCCGAAAGCCCCACCCACACCTCTTCGATAATCGGGTGCAGCTCCTCAAACGAGATCGGCCCCAGCCGCTTCAGTCGATCAATTAACGACTCACCTTCGAGCAACTCAAAAACGATCACGATCCCGTGCTCGGAATCGTCTTCAACGTCGAGCACCTGAGTCACGTGATCGCTGTTGATCGACCCCGCCGCGCGCGCCTCTCGCCGAAACCTTTCAACCGCGCTCGACTTTGATTTTGAATCGGCGCGCAGCAGCTTCACCGCAACCGGCCGGCCGGTCCGAATGTTCTCCGCGGCAAACACTTCCCCCATCCCGCCGCGCCCAATTGCGCGCGAGATTCGGTACCTATTTGCTACGACGGTTCCCGGCTCGATTTCCAAATTTCCCTCACCACGCCCAAGCTTCAGCGTGAGGAGTGTCGATCAAAAACGTCCGCCCGCCACGGCACCACCGGCGGTGGGCGTCACAGCCGGAGCAAAATAAAACCCGGATTTGTTTTCCACCGGCACACTCGGACGAATCAAATAAAGCACCAGCGTTGTTCCGGCCGCGAGCACCGTACCGCCGAGCAGCCCATCCGCGATCCCGTTCATCAAGATCACGTTGTCGCGTTTGCTCTTTAAACCGGCTTCATCAAGGCCCGTTCCGTTCACCTTGTCGAAGTCGCTTTTTGCAGAGCCCGCGAGCCCCATCATCACGCCCGCGCCCACCGCAAAAGCGCCCGTCACGCCCAACATCACTTTCACCGATGTCGGCACCGGCCGCTCCATGGCGGGCTCACCGGTTGCCGTTGCTGTCGCCGTCGGTGCCGTTGTGCCTGTTGCAGTTGCGGTTGCCGTTGCCGTCGGCGCCGTCACCACCTTGTTCAACTCAAACAAGTGCTCCGAGGTGCTCCCGTTTGCGAGGTTCGTTTTCCACGTCACCTCTCTGCCGTCGTCGGTGCTCACAGTGAAAGCGTGTTCCCCCGGGTGAAACCCGATTTTGATGCTGTTTGTTGTGAGCGTGTACCGGTTCGTCACAGGCAGCCCGCGCGAAGGTGTACGCACGTCCACAAGCTTGGCGCCCGCCACATCCAGCTTGATCGTCACCCAAGCCACCGTGCTTTCGAGCGCCTTCACATCGTTTTCGATTTGCGTTTTTTCGGCCGGATCCAGCTTGTCCGCCATCCCCGCGAGCACTTTTTTGTAGTCGGTCAGCGCTTCGCCGTCTTTCTCAAGCTCCATGGAGCAGACGGCCCGGTTTTTCAGCGCGTTCAGCGACCCAGAAAGCTCGTACGCCTTGCTGAATTCAACGTAGGCCTCTTCGCACTTGTGCCCGCTTGGGTCGTTGTAAAGCGTGAAGCCTGCGGCCATGTGCTTCTTGGCCTGTTCAATTTTCGCGGGATCCGGACTCGCAGTGGGACCGCTTTGAGCCAATCCCACCGGAGTCCAGACGAGGGCGAAGACGGCCACGGCGGCCGCCCCGAGACGACGCTGGAAGAACACCATGCGTGCGAGGCTACCCTTTTATAAACGCGCAGAAAAGAGCGCCGTTCTTTCATCTATCTCGGTTGGATCCAGCCCCTATTCTTCGTTCGATCGCAGCTTCGCCAGCACATTCAAGTCTTCGAGCGTGGATGTATCGCCCGTAGATTCACGCCCCGCGGCCACATCTTTGAGCAGCCGCCGCATGATCTTTCCACTCCGCGTTTTCGGCAAACCGTCGGTAAACCGAATCGCATCCGGCTTGGCAAACTTGCCGATCTCTTTACCCACGTGATCCCCAAGTTTTGCGCTCAGAGAACTGTCCGCCGTGTGCCCCGGACGCAGCGTCACAAACACCACCAACGCCTGACCCTTCAAGTCGTCCGGCCTTCCAACCGCCGCCGCTTCAGCCACCGCCGGATGACTCACCAAAGCGCTTTCGATCTCGGCCGTTCCAATGCGATGGCCCGCCACATTCAGCACATCGTCAATGCGCCCCACCACCCAAAAGTACCCATCTTCATCGCGCCGCGCCCCGTCCCCCGTGAAATAACAATCCGGCACATCGCTGAAATACGTCCGTCGAAAACGCTCATCGTCGCCCCAAACAGTTCGCAACATCGACGGCCACGGCTTACGCAACACCAAAAATCCACCCTCGTTTGCCCCCACACTCTTCCCATCTTTTGTCACCACATCGGGCACCACGCCAAACATCGGAAGCCCTGTAGATCCAGGCTTTGATGCACTCGCACCCGGCAGCGTCGTCATCATGATCGACCCTGTTTCGGTTTGCCACCATGTGTCCACAATCGGGCAACGGCCCCCGCCCACAAGCTTGTGGTACCAAACCCACGCCTCGGGATTGATCGGCTCACCCACCGTCCCCAAGAGCCTCAAACTCGACAGATCGCTCTTCTGAACAATCTCATCGCCCTGACGCATAAACGCCCTAATCGCCGTGGGCGCTGTGTACAAAATCGAGATCCGGTGCTTCTCGATCATCCTCCAAAATCGCCCCCAATCAGGGTAATTCGGAGCACCTTCATACATAAAACAAGTCGCCCCGTTCGAGAGCGGACCGTACACAATGTAACTGTGCCCCGTCACCCAACCCACGTCGGCCGTGCACCAATAAAGATCCTCCTCCCGCAAATCAAAAACGTACTTCGACGTGACGTGTACACCGGCCAAATACCCCGCCGTTGTGTGAAGCACGCCCTTCGGCTTCCCCGTTGAACCCGATGTGTACAAAATAAAAAGCGGGTGCTCGCTCTCCACAATCGTCAGCGGATCTCGCCTCGTCGCCGTTGGATCCACCGACTCGTGCCACCACACATCCCGACCGCTCTTCATCGCCACCGGACACACTTCTTCGCCCAGGTGCCTGTACACAAAACACTTTTGTACACTCGCCGACTGCGGCTGATTGAGCGCCTGATCCACCACATCTTTCAGCCTGAGTACACCACCGCGCCGGTACCCGCCGTCCTGCGTGATCACCACCTTTGCAGCGCAGTCCGCAATCCGATCGCGCAACGCATCCGCCGCAAACCCACCAAACACAACCGTGTGCGGCGCACCAATCCGCGCGCACGCCAACATCGCCACCGCAACTTCCGGCACCATCCCCATGTAAATCGCAACGCGATCGCCCTTCTCAACCCCGTGTCGCTTGAGCGCATCTGCAAACAAAACCACTTCACGATGCAGCTCCGCGTACGTCATCGTTCGCGTGTTGCCGCTCAGCTCGCCCTCCCAAATAATCGCCGCCTTGTTTCGCCGAGCCGTCGTCAAATGCCTATCCAAACAGCTCTCGGTGATGTTCAGCGTCGCCCCCTCAAACCATTTCGCGTGAGGCAGCGTCCACGAAAGCGTCTTCGTCCACGGCGTCCGAAAAACCAACTCACTCGTTTCTCTCCGCCAAAAACTCTCCGGGTCGTTCACGCTCTCGGTGTACATCTTTGCGTACACTTCACTCGACACACGCGCCTGTGCGGCAAACTCGGCCGAAGGTTCAAACCGACGCGTCTCTTTGAGGTGCGAAGTGATCGGATCCGTCGTCATCACGCTTCTCCTTCAAACGCCCCCCAATCCAACTTGCCGCGCAGCATAACGCGACAGCTCCCCATTTCGCCGCCCCGCCGTTCTGTGTACACAATCAACAAGTGCTGCCCCCCCTCGGGCCTCGTCCCTCGGCCCGTCCCCCCCAAGGTTGCTCGGCAGCCTCGCAACCGGGGGGGCCCGATCCCGCGTAACTTGAGCCGCCTCGCAATGACTTGAGACGTCTCGCTACCTGACACGCCGTATCCAACACGGAGTTCCCCGGGGGCGCATGCGCCTCATTCGAACGGCGAGTAACTCGTTGCGGTTGAGTTGTCGATGCAGCAGAAAAGAGCCCGTTCTGGGAGGCCCGGCGACTTGAGATGTCCATCACGTCGCCATCCACCGGTCTCGCCGGTCTCTCGTTTTCGTCGTGGCTGCGCTCGCCACAGAACTCCATCTGGAGAACCCGACGCGCCACGCTGTTCGCTTTCCGCTTGGCGACGGGCAAGGGTGTCCCAAACGTCTCGACAAGACTGGATCCGTGCCTTGCAGAACGTTCCGCTAAAGGGAAGTTACCTAGGAGGCACGGAGATCACGGAGATCCACGGAGTTTTTTTTGTATTTTGGGCTGCAATCGTCTCGCACGGCGCGACCGATCCACTGCCGGGCTTGTGATCTTGGTGATGTGTACCCAGGTCTTGGCGTGACGCGTCAGCGGTCGCTCTGGGTTGTGAGCCGATTGCCTCAAGGCAGTTACCCAGTGGTTCCGCTGCGGCGGGGGCGGCCTTGCCGTTTTTGTGCGGCCCGTGATATAACCCCTTTTCCGACGTGATAAGTCGGGAATAGGCGCGCCGCGTGAACCCGCGTGTTCGTGCCTCGGGGACAGGCCAATAAAAACCGGAAAAGAGACAATGAGCACCAGCGATAAGCCGCGCAATTACCGCTTCGAAACGCTTCAGCTCCACGCCGGCCAGGTGGTGGACCCGGCAACCAACTCCCGTGCTGTGCCGATCTATCAAACCACGTCGTACAACTTCAACGACGCGGAGCACGCCGCCAATCTCTTCGGCCTAAAGGCGTTTGGCAACATCTACACCCGCATCATGAACCCCACCACCGACGTGTTCGAAAAGCGCATTGCCGCTCTCGAAGGCGGAGCCGCAGCGCTCGCCACGTCATCGGGTCAGGCGGCGCAACTATTGGCCATCTCCAATATCACCACCGCCGGTGAAAACATTGTCTCCACAAGCCTTCTTTATGGTGGCACCTATAACCAATTTAAAGTCACCTTTCCTCGCCTCGGCATTGGCGTAAAATTCGTCGACGGTGACGATCCCGCCGAGTTTAAGCGGCTCATCGATAACAAAACAAAAGCCCTTTATATTGAAACGCAGGGCAATCCCAAACTCAACATCCCCGATATCGAAGCCATTGCAAAAGTGGCTCACGACCACGGCATTCCGCTCATTGTTGATAACACATTCGGTGCGGGTGGATATCTCGCCAAGCCCATTGCCCACGGCGCCGACATCGTTGTTGAGTCCGCCACCAAATGGATTGGTGGGCACGGCACCTCCATCGGCGGCGTTATTGTCGACAGTGGCAAGTTTGACTGGGGCAATGGCAACTTCCCCATCTTCACCGAGCCCAGCCCCGGCTACCACGGCCTCAAGTTCTGGGAAGTTTTCGGGTCCGGCGGCCCCTTTGGAAACATCGCCTTTATCATTCGCGCACGGGTAGAAGGCCTCCGCGACCTCGGACCTTGCCAGTCCCCTTTCAACTCGTTCCTTCTCCTCCAAGGGCTTGAAACGCTCTCCCTTCGTATCGATCGCCACAACGAAAACGCCCTCAAACTCGCTCGTTGGCTATCTACCCATCCCAGCGTTTCCTGGGTATGGCACCCCAGCCTTGAAGAGCATCCTTCCCATCAACTCGCCAAAAAATACTTCCGCAAAGGCCTCTTCGGCTCCATGCTCGTTTTCGGCATCAAAGGTGGCCTAGAAGCCGGCAAAAAGTTCATTTCCTCCGTCAAACTCGCAAGCCTTCTTGCCAACGTGGGCGACGCAAAAACCCTCGTCATTCACCCCGCCTCTACTACCCACCAACAACTGTCCGATTCAGAACAGTTGAGTGCCGGCGTCACCGCCGACATGATCCGCGTCAGCGTCGGGCTCGAACACATCGACGACATTATCGAAGACTTCCAGCTCGCGTTCGAAGCTGCCGGTTGACCCACCGCCCCGAGCCCACAGCGGCTTGGCTACGTCATCGTTTCATACGATTCGCCGCACTTTTTCTTCAGCTGTGGTAGCCTCGTTCTGTTCCTGTATTGGTCACGTTTCCGATACATGGAGGTGAGTGAGGCCCCCAATGCTGCTGCAATTTTCGGTCGAAAACTTCCTCTCCTTTCGGGAGCCGACTGTTCTCAGCATGCTGGCGGCTCCCGGTGTCAGCCATCCGCAGCATATCGTTGTTTCTGGCCCTGAAAACAGAGGCATCCTCAGGTGCTCAGCCATCTACGGAGCCAATGCCTCGGGCAAATCCAACCTCATAAAAGCCCTCGACACCGGTATTGAACTCGTTCGCAAAGGAACGCGGGCCAGAGATCCGTTACCCGCCAGACCGCACAAGCTTGACCCGGCATGTATGACAAAGCCCAGCCGGTTTGAGTGGGAAATTGCCGTATCTGAAAAGCGCTTTTCTTACGGGTTTGAAATAACGCAAACCACAGTCGTCTCAGAATGGCTTTACTGCATCTCGGGCGATCAAGAACAGGCTCTTTTCACGCGCGAAAAAGGCGAGATCAAGCTGGGTGAAGGTTTATCAAAAACCGCCCGCTCTACTTTTATTGAATACGTTGCCGAGGGCACCCGCCCAAACCAACTCTTTCTGACGGAAGCTTCTGAGCGCAACGTCGTCGAGTTGACACCAGTGATTGACAGCCTGTGCGCATGTCGCGTTGTCCGACCGGATATCCCCTTCACCTCCACGGTGAAATTGATCGAAACCAACCCCGACTTGGCAGCTGAGTTCGGGTTGCTGCTAGCGAGCATGGGCACGGGTATCGAAAAAATCGAGATTCGGCGCTTCTCAGAAGGCATCGGGGTTGACTTGTACGAAAAGAATGGGTCTCGCGAAGAAGCAGCCGTCCTCGTTGCCGAAATGGCAAAATTGGCTGCTTCGGGACTCTGGCACATGGAAGAAAAAGACGGCAAAACCGATGTCAGGGTGGTCATGGCTGTTCACCGAGCCATCGACGGTGGCGAAGTCCCATTCACGTTCTACGAAGAATCAGACGGCACCAAGCGTCTCCTGCAACTTGCACCTGCGTTGAGCGGCGTTTCTGGAGAGGAGTCGATAACCCTCTATGCCATCGACGAACTGGAGCGCAGCCTCCACCCATTATTGACCCGTGAGTTTGTGAGCCGCTTTTTGGCCGCTGAAAACACCCGTCAGCTTGTTTTTACTACCCACGACACAAATCTTCTCGACCTGGAACTCCTCAGCAGCGACGCCATTTGGTTCACAGAAAAAAACCCAGCAGGAGCAACCAATCTCTATTCGCTGGCAGAGTTCAAGTCCGACCAGCTTGGTGCACTTGGTACCCAAATAGAAAAGGGCTATTTACAAGGTCGTTTTGGCGCAATTCCCTTCATCGGTGATCCAGCTCGCCTGGGTTGGAAAAACGCTGCTCAATGAGTACTTCTCGGCGAAAGTTGTTGGACAGGCGAGTGAACGTTCGCGACGCTGCCATCTATTATATCGCCTCTGAAGGCACTTACGCCGCCGATCTCTATTTTCGAGCGCTGCAATCCAACGGTGTCATCGATCGCTCTCGCGTAAAACTCATTGTTCTCCCTTCCACTGGTGGTCAATCAGCACCCAAACAGCTTGTGTACAGACTTGATGATGTGAGAAAAGGCCTTGACACAAAGCTTCCGCAAGATGAGTTCTGGCTCCTGCCCGACATCGACCATCATCGCGACAAGGAACTGAGCGACGTCGCTTTATTGGCTGATCAAAAAGGCTACCTCTTGGCCGCCTCCAATCCCTGTTTTGAGGTATGGCTAATTCTTCACGAAACAGACAATCTGAGTGACCTTGTTACTCACGGTGAAAACTCATCGGCAGCGGCTGCTTGTGTGGACAAGCTTCGTCGCTTAACTGGTCATTACAATAAGCGCATGCTCGATCCGTCGCTCTATACTGCCGAAAAGTTATTTGCTGCCGAAGAGCGCGCGAAAAAGATCGACAACGAGGCGCGTTGGCCGGTCGAGGTGGGTACGCACGTTCACCGCCTGACAATGCGGCTCCCAAGAAACTTCGTCGCTCCACGGTGATCGGAGCCGCGCTTTTCCACTTTTTCTGTCGGAAGGGGGTATTGTCGTGGTAGCCTCCTCGATCCCCACATGACCGAGAAACTGATCGCACAGGCTCAGTCAATCACTTTGTTTGAGAACGCGCCCTTTCGCATGGAAGTCGGTGCCGATCTCTCACCGGTCCAAGTCGCTTTTGAAACGTACGGTCAGCTCAATTCCGCGGGCGACAACGCCGTTCTCATTTGCCACGCATTAACAGGCAGTGCGCACGCCGCTTGGTACAACAACCCCAACGAAACGGCGCCCGGCTGGTGGGATCCGCTCATCGGCCCCGGTCGAGCATTTGATACAAACAAATATTTCGTTGTTTGCACCAACGTTCTCGGCGGTTGTTACGGCACAACAGGCCCCACGTCTATCAACCCCAAAACAGGCCTCCCATGGCGAATGAGCTTTCCACAAATGTCCATTCGCGACATGGTGCACCTCCAAAAAGCCACGTGTGATGCTCTTGGTATAAAAAAACTCGTCACCGTAGCCGGCGGATCCATGGGAGGCATGCAAGTTTTAGAATGGCCGCTCCTCTACCCATCCATGGTCCAATCAATCATGCCCATTGCCACCGCCTGGCGACATTCCGCCTGGTGCGTTGCCCTGCACGAACCGCAGCGTCAGGCCATTTTGCTCGACCCTGACTTTAACGGTGGAAACTATACCGCTCAACCCGCCCGCGGTATTGGAATTGCTCGCAGCATCGCCATGATTTCTTACCGCAGCGATGCAGAATACGCCCTCAAATTCAAACGCGACCGCGTGCACCAAGACCGCTATTTCGACGCCGAAAACCCCTTTCAGGTAGAAAGCTATCTCCGCTACCAGGGCCAAAAACTTGTTGAGCGATTCGACGCGTGCACTTACCTCTACATCACCTGGGCCATGGACCAGCACGACATTTCGCGCGGTCGCGGCCCCTACGAAGATGTATTAAAAACCATTCGCGTGCCAGCCCTTTGCGCCGGCATTTCGTCGGACGTTCTCTACCCCGTCCACGAGCAAAAAGAACTCGCCCAACACCTGGGCAACGCCCGCTATGTAGAATTCAACTCCATCCACGGCCACGACGCGTTTCTCATTGAATGGGACCAAGTCACAAGCGCCATTTCCAACTTCCTGACCGACGTCGCTCCCCGCTGACTTCTTTTATTCCTCGCCCTCTTCCACCTTTTCAGGCACCGCGATCACCTTTCTCAGCGCTGCCAAGTGCCTCTTTGTAACGCCGGGAACCGCCAAAATCTGAGCGTCGGTGGCGGCGCGCACAGCCGTCAAACTACCCAACTCGCGCAGTAAGGTTTTTTTGGCACTTCCCAGTCCCGAAATGTCATCCAGTTCAGATCGCAGACGACCTCGTTTTCCGAGCCGTTCGCGCGCGTAATTGGCAAACCGATGGGCTTCGTCGCGGGCGCGCGCCAAAAAGAAAAGCGACGAACTGCCGGGCCGCAGCGGTATTCCATTTTTCTGACCTGGAAGGTACACCCGGTCCACCAGTTTCTCACCCAGCGCCGTTTCGCGTTCTTTGGCAAGCCCAACAATGGGTAGACCGTGCAAACCCAGGTCTTTTGCCGCAGAAAGTGCAACTTGCAACTGACCTCGACCGCCGTCTACAACCAACAGATCGGGTAGATCCCAATCGCCGTCTTTGGCTTTTTTACCCTTACCACCTATCTCGTCCGCCCGCTCTTCCGACGTTTCCTCCCCATCTTCAGAGTCGTCTTCCGCTTTTTCACCCAGCGCTTCTTTTCCCCGCCTGAATCGCCGCGCCAATACTTCGTACATGGCGCCGTAGTCGTCCCCGTCTGACACCGACTTGACGTTGTAACTCTTGTACCGCTTTTTGTCGGGTGCGCCGTCCAGCAAACTCACAATCGAACCAACCGTGTCACCACCCCCCAAATGCGAAATATCGCAACACTCAATTCGGCGGGGAAGGGACGGTAAACGCAGTTTATCCCGAAGATCGGTGAGCCTGGCCACAAGGTCGTCGCCGGCGCGTTGTTTTTCTTTGAATGCGTGCTGTGCGTTGTCCGCCGCCATTTTGAGCAAATCTACCCGTGGGCCTCGCTGCGGCCTTAAAATGACGGCTTTTTTACCCCTCCGATCGGTCAGCCACTCCGCCACACCCGATGCGCCGTCGGGCAGCAGGGGCACCAACACTTCGTCTGGAATGTTTCCCGAGTCGACAACGGTACCGTAATAGTCGCCCAAAAAACCTGACAACACCTCTTCGTCAGGAAGCTCAACTCCCCGCAATGAAAACGACAGCGTGTCTTTTACGTGCCCACTTCGAACAATAAGCAACTCAAGCTCAATAATGCTGCCTTCGCGATAAAGGCCCACCACGTCCTGATCCACATCTTTAATGGCCACCACCCGCTGCGCTTCGCGAATGGCCACAATCGCCTTTAATTGGTCCCGATAAATGGCGGCGCGTTCAAACTCCATAGAGCGCGACGCGCTCCGCATGCGGTCTTCCAAGCTGCTTGTCAATTCGTCGTGTCGCCCCTCCAAAAACAGCGCCACACTCCGCACCATTTCATCGTAATAACCTTTATCAACTTCATACACGCAGGGCGCTAAACAGCGCTTGATTTGATATTGCAAACACGGCCTTTTTCGAGCCGCAAAATCGGCATCTGTGCACGTTCGCAATTGAAAGTGTTTATTGACGAGGTGCAACGTTCGGCGCGCGCTTGTGGCCGAATGATATGGACCAAAATAACGCGCCCCGTCTTCTTCAGGACGGCGCACCGTCTCAAGCAGCGGCCATTCTTTTTTCGTATCGAGCCGCAAACACAAAAAGTCTTTATCGTCGCGCAGCTTCACATTGAAGCGCGGCTTGTTCTTTTTAATGAGGTCGTTTTCCAATACAGCGGCCTCTTTTTCGGTGGCCGTCACCACCGTTTCAAGGTCGGCCACAAGCCGCCGCAATATCGGTATGAAATATCGCTCGTCCCCGGTGTTTTCTTGAAAATAGCTTCGAACGCGAGCCCTTAAACTTTTGGCTTTTCCAACGTAAAGGCAGGCCCGGTTCTTGTCATAAAAGAGATAACAACCCGACCGAGTGGGCAATGATTCAAGCTTTGCGAGAAGAAGTTTCTCTCGCTCGTCCTTATCGGCTTTTGCCGGCTTGTTATCACCCTTGTCCGGTTTGTTATGACCCTCGCTCTTACCGTTATCGCTCGCGTCCGGGTCGTCATCCCCCTTGTGCGGCTCGTTATCGTTGCCTTTGGGCTCGCTCACAAAACGATGTTTATGAGCACCTCG
This sequence comes from Polyangiaceae bacterium, assembly GCA_016712345.1. Classification (GTDB taxonomy): domain Bacteria; phylum Myxococcota_A; class Polyangia; order Polyangiales; family Polyangiaceae; genus JADJRH01. The sequence continues at coordinate 1,649,446 of JADJRH010000001.1, read as the reverse complement.
CGCACGCTGCAAGAGTGCCCAATCCTCCGTGTTCGAACCTTCTCCGCTCGCGGTAGGTGCGGCGCGCCAAAGATTGTGGTTTACGCTTGCGGCGCTAGCGATGGCAAAAACCTCCGAAGAGCCCCCCAAAGCCGCGCCCAAAGCGTCGTCTACTCCCAAAGCCCCGGCCAAAGCGCCCACGCCGATCAAAACATCCGGCCCACCTTCGCCGCAGTTTTTGGCTTTCTATCGCGTGGTCAAAGTCGTCGCGATGCTGGCCGGCTTTGTGGCCACATTAATCGGATTGATGGCGTGCATCGGTGCGCTCACCGACAACGGTTATGCGCGTTTGCTCGGCGCGCTGTTTGTGACCTTTGCGGTTCCGCTCGCCATCGGTGATCGCCTGCTCCCGGAGGGAGACGCCGAACGATCCAAGGGCATCATCACAGAGACCATGGCGGTCATTTGGGTGGTGTTCGGGTTTGTGTTTGCAACCGTCGCCAACGGCGGCACGCGCGGCTTGCTCACGCGTGAAGGAGATCGCTTTCAGAAGAGCGGTTATGAAGTGGTTGCCCGCGTGGTGTATTTTCTTGCAGGTGTACACGCCGACTTTCCGTCGCCCGCGCCTTCGGTCGACGCATCGGCGTCTGCGAGTGCTTCCGCGGCCCCAACGGCGAGCGCATCGGCCACCGCGTCACCCACTGTTTCCGCATCTGCAAGCGCGGTCCCCACGGCCACTGCAACCGCGTCGGCTTCGGTTGCTCCCAAAACCGATCTCCCTGAAAAAACCCCTGCCGAGATTTTCAAAGAACTAGCCCCGGCGGTTGTAACGATCTTCGTGCGAGGCCCGAACGGGGAGGGAGGCGGCACCGGTTTTGTGATCGACAAGATCGGCACAATCGTCACCAACCACCACGTCATCGACGAAGCGAGAGTCCTGAAGATCAAGACGTTCGGTGGAGTTGTGTACACCGATGCAGAGCTGCTTGAGGACGACGCAGCCGCCGATTTGGCGCTTATTCGTATTGATCCGCAAAAGCCCTCAGACGGTACCGCCGCCGAATTGACCGTTGTCACGCTTGGTGATTCCGACAAAATTCAGGTCGGCGAACGCGCCGTTTCCATCGGAAATCCTCTCGGACTTGAGCACACGCTGACCGACGGTTTGGTGTCGGCGCGACGCATGTATGAAGGTCGTCCGTGGATCCAAATGAGCGTCCCGGTGTCGCCGGGCAATTCAGGCGGGCCCGTATTCAACATGCACGGTGAGGTCATCGGCATCACCACCGCGCAACTCGGCGGCATGTTTGGTCGCGCTCAAAACCTGAATCTTGCGGTTCCTGTGAACGAGATGAAAAAGCTAATTAAGACCGAATACCCCAAGAAAAAGCGCTTTGGTGAATCGGCGAACGGGCGGTGGTGAGCTGTGCGAAAGAAGATCATCACCTTCGTTTTGGTGGCAGCTTTGATCGGTTGGGTCGCCATGCTCGTGATCCAAAAGCGCGGATCGCATCAGGCCCCCGCCGAGCAGATCACAGCCGTTTCTCCGACTTCAAGCGCAGCGGCGAGCGCTTCTCCAAGTGCTTCGGCGTCGGGATCGCCCGGGTCGTCGAGCACCGCAGCCGGCTCCGCAGGTGTACCTTTAGACTCCGATGCCGGCGCGCCCAAACTGATGGATCGATCCCTTCGCGTGATCGCTCTCGGGTGGGATCTCGCAGCACCGGGTGTACTCGCTAACGGAGGCGTTTCCACCTCAAAAACAAGCGATTTTGCTACTTCCGGCCTCGACGTTCAAATTGCGGTGGCCACAACGCCGGCCCCGCTTGAAGCGGCTCTCGCGCGCGGCGGTGAAGACAAAGACGGCGCCGATGTGGCCATTTTGCCGCTGCCCACGTTCGTTGCTGCATACGAGCGACTGCGCGCTCTTTCGCTCGACATGTTCTTTGTTGTCGGTTGGTCGCGAGGCCGCGAAGCCATCGCGTCCACCAAAAATGAGTGGCCCTCCAAAGGCGAAATCAAGCTCGCCGGATCCACGGGTCACCCCGCAACGTTTCTTGCACTTTGGGCTTTTGATCTAGGCACAATCGCACCGTCGCAGGTCAAACTTTTGTCCCCCGGCGCGCCCGCGTCTGATGCACCCATCGCAGCCATCGATCGGTCGAGTGCACTGCCGCCCGACACATCTCGCAACGCTCTGCTGCTCACCACCGCCGATGCTCCCAAGCTCATTCCGTACGTAGCCGTTGCTCCGCGCGGGTTCATTGAACAACGCTCGCGCGCGCTCACAACATGGGCGTCGTCGTGGCTCGCGGGTGCGAGAAAACTCGCTCAAGATGCGCCCGGTGGAGCACGAGTTGTGGCCACTTCAAAAGACGCTCCCGAGCCCATTGCGTTGCTCCAGACGCTTGGCCAGTCGGTGCCTGCAACCCTCGCCGACAATGTTCGCGCCGCGGGCCTCTCGGGTCGCGGCGCTGTCACGCTCGACACTTTGTTTCAGCGTTCATGGGCGATTTGGCGGGCCGCCGGAGTTCTCGCAACTCCGTCACCGGAAGCAACGCCCATCTCCACCGCGGTGATCAATGCACTCGCCCGGGCCGAACCTTCGCAGGCGGGCAGCGTTCCCGATGACGCCAAACCCCGCGATGCGGGTACTCAAGCCAAAGTTCTGCTCACCTATCGCCAGCCCGACGGCAAGTTTGATGAAGCGTCATTTGTCGCCACCGCCGGACTCCTCGCGGGCGTTTTTGAAAGAGCGCCTCTTCGGCTTGGAATTGGGGGCGCTGCAATTGACAAAAACCGCACCAAAAAAGCCTTGGATGACGTGAGCGGGCGTTTCGGACTGCCGCAGGGCAGGCTCACCCCGGCAACAAAAACGGTTTCGGCAGCGGCCGCATTCGTTGAAGTTCTTGCCGTGCCGTAGCTGCGCTCAAACCGCGCAACTGTGCACGATCCCACGTTCTTTTCATCGCAAAAATAGCGTTCCAAAATCACCCGACGCGCTGCATGTCGCGGTTGACCGGAGATGCGCCGCCCTGATACTTTGCCGGGTCCATTCGGAGCCGAGAAAAGAGCATGATTGTCCTTGGAATCAATGCGTACCACGGAGATGCCTCAGCCGCGATTTTGGTGGACGGCGAGCTGAGGGCGGCCGTTGAAGAAGAGCGCTTTGAGCGCGTGAAGCACTGGGCAGGTTTTCCCAAACGATCGGTGGAATATTGCCTAGAATCTATTGGCGCTCGCATTGAAGATGTTGACCACGTTGCTATTGGCCGCAATACTCGGGCGCATTTTCTCGATAAAATCTTATACGTAATGAAGAAACGCCCGAGCGTTGAGTTCATTAAAGATCGCGCTCAAAACATGCTGAAAGTGCGTAATCCAAAAAACGCACTTGCCACTGCAATGGGTGTTGACCCCGAGCGTCTCCGGGCAAAACAGCACAACGTTGAACACCATCGGTCGCACCAAGCTTCGGCTTATTTCGCCGCACCTTATGAAGAGAGCGCGGTAGTCAGCGTCGACGGTTTCGGCGACTTCGTGGGCGCCATGTGGGCCGTGGGCCGCGGCAATAAAATGAATGTATTAAAGCGCGTCGGCTTTCCGCATTCGCTCGGCCTTTTTTATTCAGGAATGACTCAATACCTCGGCTTCCCCCGCTTCGGGGATGAATACAAAGTCATGGGTATGAGCGCCTACGGTCAGCCCGATGAAAAGCTGATGCAAAAAATCCGTCAGGTGGTTCGGCTCACCGACGACGGCGGGTTTGAATTGGGGCTCGATTACTTTCAACACCACACCAAAGGCATTGCAATGACCTGGGTGGGTGAGCCTCGTTATGACCGCATTTTCTCCGATAAGCTCATTGAGTTGCTCGGCCCCGCGCGTGAAAAAGGTCAGCCGGTGGACGACCGCGTTCTCGCTATCGCCGCCTGCGTGCAAAAGCGTTACGAAGAAGCGTATTTCCACATGCTTTCAACCGCTGCGCGCCTCACCGGTTCACGCAATATCTGTGTGGCCGGCGGTTGTGGTCAAAACAGCCTTGCCAATGGCAAAGTGCTTCTTCGCGGCCAATTTGACGATATTTTCGTTCAGCCCGCGGCGTACGACGCCGGCACGGCATTGGGCGCCGCGCTTTATACCCATAACCATGTGCTCAATCACCAACGCACATGGAAAATGGAACACTCGTATTGGGGCCCCGGTTATACCGACCAGCAAATTGAGCAAATGCTCAAAGACGAAAAGGCAGAATACAAAGTATTGCCCGACGAGGAGATGTTCAAAGTCGTTGCGCGCGCCATTGCCGACGGCGCCATCATCGGCTGGTTCCAGGGCCGGCTTGAATGGGGTGCCCGCGCATTGGGCCACCGCTCGATTTTGGCAAATCCCTGCCGCCCCGACATGAAAGACATTCTCAATCTTCGCATTAAGAAGCGTGAGAGCTTCAGGCCGTTTGCTCCCGCGATTTTAATGGAAGCCGTGGGTGATTACTTCGAGCAGACAAAGCCCGATCCGTTTATGGTCAAGGTCTACAAGATCAAGCCCGAAAAGCGCGCCGCCATCCCCGCGGTCACACACGTGGACGGCACGGGTCGTTTGCAAACCGTCACGCGCGAAGAAGAGCCCAAATATTACGGCGTCATTAAAGCATTCGGCGACATCACGGGTGTGCCGATTCTTATCAATACTTCGTTTAATGAAAACGAACCGATCGTGTGTACACCCAAGCAGGCGTATGACTGCTTCAAGCGCACTCGAATGGACATGCTTGTGTTGGGTAACTGCGTACTCACCAAACCCCCCGAGTCCGCGTAGTTGGCTGGCGACTGTTATCTACCCAACGCCTCGGCGCGGTTGACAATCCGGGGCGTCAGGAAGATCACGAGTTCACTGCGAGCGTCGTTTGAACGGCGGCGTTGAAACAACACCCCGAGAATCGGAATGTCACCCAGGAGCGGAACCTGGTCGAGGTTGCGGCCTGTGTTTCGCGTGAAAATGCCGCCAATCACAGCGGTATGACCATCCAATACCAACAGGTCGGTTTCTGCTTCACGTTTTAGAATGGTAGGCTCGCCGCGCGCCGACGTTTGGTTAAAGTCGGGTTCATCGCGGTTGATACGCACGTGCATTGCCACGCTTCCCGCCTGGGTTACGTGCGGCTTCACCAAGAGCTGGAGTTTGGCTTCTTGGAACGTCGTTTGAACGCCCTGCGCGCTGATTTGTGAAAACGGAATGAGCGTTCCCTGACTGATGCGCGCCTCGCGATTGTCGAGCGTAAGAATGCGCGGACTTGAAATGATGCGGAGCATGCCGCTCGCCTCGGCGGCTGACAGACGCACCGCGAGGTTGACTGTGTTGTTGATCGAACCAAATGCCAAACCGAGCGCACCACCGACATCGGTACCAACCGTGGCGGGAAGGTTCACTGCAAAGTTTGGATTGGGAACGTTGTTGCGGAAGGGCGAAAGGCCCGCCGTGGGAGTTTGCTGGTCGCTTGCACCGCCGACAATTCCAATGGATGACGGGAATGCGAGGCCCGTGGGATTACCCGTTGCCGGACCAAACGTGGCGTCGCCGCCCCATTGAATACCAATGTCGCGTTGGTAACGGCTTGTCGCTTCAACAATACGCGCTTCAATTAAAACCTGCGGCGTCTGCGTATCGAGCGAGTTTACAAGCTCTTCAACCTGATTGAGATTGCCTGCCACGTCGCGCGCAATGAGCACGTTCGTCCGTTGATCCACGGCAATCGATCCGCGCGGCGAAAGCAGGTCTTTTGCGCGGGCCATTAAATCTTCGGCGTTGGCATAAGAAACGGGGATAAGCCGCGTTTCAAGGGGTGCCAATTGCAATTCACTCTTGCGACGAGCAATCGCCAGTTCGCGCTCTTTATTGAGATCGGCGAGCGGCGCAATACGAATCATATTGCCCTGCCGAACCATGCCCAGACCTTTGGCTTGAAGAATGGTTTCAAGCGCTTGATCCCAAGGCACATTGCGCAGGCGAATGGTAACGTTGCCCTTTACTTCATCCGATGTAACGATATTGACTTTGCCGGTATCGGCCAGCAACCGCAATACGTTATGAATATCGGCGTCGCGCAAATCGAGATCCACGCGCTTGCCTGAATAGCGCTTCTGTTGCCCCGCCAGCGCCGGCAAAAAAGCATCCGCCTGATCGGGCTCGGTCACCGATTCTTTGGTGCCCGCCGCAAATGAAAAGGTTTGCTCGACCTTGGGGATATCGGTAATGCCCTCTTCGCGCGCAATGGTCCGCGACTTGGGTCCATCGTGTTTTGCCGCGGGGGCCGGATCTTTTGTATTGGTCGCGGGTGCGGGTGAGGCCGCCGTAAACGAGTAATAAAGTGTTTTCTCTTCGCGATGAACGCTTGATTTTGCGCCGTCCGGACGTTCTACCTCAATCACAACTTTGGTAGCGTCGCTCTTGCGGCGGTATACCGAAACCGATGTGACAGGCCCGCCGAATGCCGTTGTATCAAGCTTTTTCTGAAGGGCGTCGGGCAGTGTTGCGCCCGTGATTTCAATAATGCTCTTACCCGCCTCCGATGGAAGCTCTGAAAAAGAAGGTGACCCTGATAGGTCAATGGCAACCCGATCCAGACCTTTGGCATGTTCAAATCGAACATCTCCAATTGCCGGCCCACCCACAGCGGTTGTGGTGAGTACCTTTGAGTCGGTGCCAATTGTTTTGGACGTTCGCGCCGTTTCTTTGGGCTTGGTTGTGTCGCTTTTTGCGAGCGCAATTGTCAACCCCGACGCGTCGGCTCGAATCTCGTATTCAGCCGGTTTGGCGAGTTGAACAAGCACGCGCGCAATGTGCTGCCCGTCCTGTTCATAGGCCTGCGTCATCACGCCCGACACAACGTCATTGCCTGTAACAATTGCGGCGTCCGCGCCTGTCAGGTCCACGCCTGCGTCGGTGATATCGACCAAAATGCGTGTTCCACCGTTTGCGACACGCGCCGAAAACGTTGGTAGAGCGCTTGTGTACACCGATACCGTGGCAGCCCCCGGCATGGGTGTGGCAAGGCTTACTTTCTTGACATGAACATTGCCGCCGGCCCGCACGCGCACCGGGGCGAACAGAGCCACTGCGACCAGTAGAAACAGGGCCGCTGCCCTATGAACCCACGGCGGTTTTTCAGTCTTCCACATCGGCGTTCCTCGCGCTTCGAACTGCGCCTTATTGGGCACAGCACGGGCACCCGCTGGGCACGCTAGAAGATGTCACCTGGATGGGCCGAGTTTTTGGCTACCTTTTTTCGAAACGCACTCAAACAGCCCGCGCCTGAAGCGCCACGCAATGACCGGAGGCGTTTCGACACCTGCGACGTCTCTTCACCAGGGAGTTTGCGGGAGCGCGCTTCGCGGCTCCATTCGACTGGGGGTAACAAGGTTTGGCGGCTCGGGATGTACACAACGTTATTCCACCGGTCTCGCCGGCGTTCGCTCTCTTTTTGCAAGAGAGCGAGTGACCATTGCGTGATCGAGTGTTGCGGCGGGGGGCCCCATGCGCCCTGTCGGCGGGGTAAGGGGCCCCGTCCGCGGGCGCATTGGGTGGGAAGCCGCAACATGAGACATGCAATGGTCAGGAGCGAGCCACACGCTTTTCGCTTTTCCTTGAGGCACCGGCCTTGGTGTCTTGCACGTTTTGCCGAGCCTGTAGCCGGGCTTCGCATCAGCGTTCGGCCGAGGGACCGACAGTTGCCCAGGAGGCACCGAGATCACGGTCAGGTCGTTGCGGGGCGTCTGAGGTTCCAGTCGTTGCTTGGCGCGTTGAACGGGCAACCTGTCAGGGCTTGGTAACCGGAGGAGGTCCACCGGGTAGGCCCGGTGTTTGGTCGGTTGGGTAGAGAAGAATCACCCGCGTGGAGGGTGGAATTTCAGGATGACTTGGATCTTCGCGGACGAGCACAATGTCGTTTTCACGAATGCGATCTACCCGCCAGTTGATTGCCACGTCCGAGCCGGTGGGGCCGCCCGTGTGTACAAGTTCTGCCTTACCAACGTAGTCGCCGATCTTCACGATCCATCCCAACCCAGTTGGGTCAGTGAGTAAGGCTTTGATATCACCCCGGCTGACAATACCCACCGGTTTGAGTTCATCGAGCGCGTACCTCTCCGCCAAGACAACGCGCTGCACGGTAACGCGCACCTTACCCTGCTGCAAAAACGTCTTTGCGAAGCTGCGAAACGGGTCGCGGCTCTTGTCCGTCTCTGTAAAGTCGGCTTCTGTAAATTCTTGGGGTGGTAAGGCCGGTGCCGAACCGGAAGCACTTGCCGATGCCGACGCGCTTGCCGCCGCGGCGCCCGTTGTGCCGGTGCTTTTCACACCCCCCGAAAACAGCGGGTCGGCTTTTTGAGGCTCATCACAGGCTGCCACAACAAGTGGAACCGTTGCCACGAGCACCATTGCCACTTTGGGTAGACCACCTCGGACGAGGGGTAGAAAAACACCCGTGACCCAACCGGACCGGATAGAAAAGAGTTGAGTGTTCAATGACCACCTCCCGGCGTTGCGGGGGCAGGTGCCGCGGCGGCGCCGGGCCGGCGCTTGGCAGCGGCCGCACCTTCGCCGGGTTTTGTTGCCCGGAACGCCGTTGCCAAACACTCCACCTGAACAATCATGTCGGAGCCGTCGGAGAGCTTGGGGTTTTTCAGAGACAGATTTTCGATATTGATAATGCGGTCAAGCTGGCCCACTGTATAAACGAACTTGGCAATCTGGTGAAACTTGCCCTTCAGGGTCAACTTGAGCGGAACGCGCGCATAAAACTCCTGTGGAATTTCATCCGTCGGAGTCCATGACGTGAGTTCGGCACCCGAGATCGTGGCCGTGTTTTGGAGTGCCTGCAAAAACGCCGGTACCTCGGGATCGTCGGGCAAAATCTTCTTTTGCTGAAGCGACAATTGCTCGCGCCGCGTTTTTTCGGCCAAGTCGCGATTGTAAGCCTCTTTAGACTCTTCGGCTCTTGACAGTTCACCCGTCAAAGCCGTTGTGCGTTGTTTGGCACTTTCAATCTCAGCGTCGAGTTCGGCGTAAAAGAACACGAAATAAAGCACGCCGATGAGCACGACGAAGATAGATCCGACGAGTATCTTGCCGGGAAGTGACAACCGGTCAAGGGCCGAGCCGCCCGCCGGTGCAGCAGGTTTCGCGGCCATTTAGTACCTCACCTTGAGTTGAAGCGCGAACTTGATCAGTTCGAGTTTGGTTTCGGGCTCAAGTTCTTTCTTGCCGGGTAAGATCGTCACTTCATAAAAGTACACCGACAAACGAAGCCTCTGAGCGAGTTCAGAAACGTCGTTGCCGTCCCGCGCGAAGCCCTCAATCTTCACCACCCGATCAACTTCGGTGTACGAGGTCAACCAAATGCGCCTCGTGTCCCAAGAAGCGCTGAATACGGCGAGTGGATTTTCTTTTCGAAGCGCCGCAACCCGGTCTGCATCCACTGTTGGACCGCGGTTTTGAGTGACAATTCTCGACAGCTCCAGCAAAACAGCCGTTGGACCCGACCGCGCCGACTGCAACTTGGCAATCGCGTCTTCGCGCTGTCGCAACACGGCGAGTTCTTTTTTAACCGCTTCGTGATTTGCAACCAGCGCCTTAATCTCGTTGATTTTGGCCTGAAGCTCGCTGTTTTTTTGATTCTGCACGGTTAGCTCTTCCGTTTTCCAATCGTGGAACAAGAAGAGTCCAACCACCTGCAACAGAACCACCACGAGCACGCCGAGCAGCCATTTCTGACTGGCTTCGGGTGCGCCGCGCCCGGCACGTTTTTGGGGGAGTAAGTTTATGCGGATCACGTGCGCCGCTCACTCTCTTTCCGCATGGCAAGGCCCAGTGCCACGCAGAGCTGCGAAGTCCGCGTTTGAAGGATCTGGGGGTTCACTTCTTTACCCTCCACAGTGATGCGTTCCATAGGCTGAATCACTTCAACCGGGGTGCGCGACCGCCTGGCAACAGCGGCCTGAAGCGGCGGCAATGCGCTGGATCCACCCGTCAGATAAATGCGGTGCATTTCGGGTTCACCGCTGGTTGCCAAGAAAAAGTCGAGGCTGCGCTGAATTTCACCCGCAATTGAGTCGCACACACTCTCAATGATTGGGTAGACCTGTTGAGGAACAGAACTGCCTTGATTTACAGTGGCGCACTTGATTTCTTCGGCCTGCTCAAAGGGTACACCGAGCTGCCGCTGAATTTGTTCTGTGATGTAGTTTCCACCGTTGGCAATATCGCGTGTGAACGCACTCGCGCCCCGCGAAACGATGTTGATAGATGCCAAACTGGCCCCGACATTGATAATAGCGAATGTCTGTTCCGGCGGAATTCCACGGGTGTATTCAAACACGTTCTGAACCGTGAACGCATCAATGTCCACCACAACAGGCTTGAGTTTGGCCTGCTTTGCGATCTGAACGTAGTCGTCGAGTTGATCGCGTTTGGCAGCCACAAGCAGCAAATCCATCTGACCGGCTTCCGGCCTGCGGCGCAGCACTTCGTAGTCGACGCGCACGTCTTTAATGTCGAATGGGATGTGCTGTTCCGCTTCCCACTGAATCTGCTCGTCGAGTTCGGCGCTTGTCATCATCGGCACGGTAATCTTGCGAATGATCACCGCTTGACCGCTGATTGAAACAGCCACCTCTTTTTGCTTGATCTTGGCGCCGTTCAAAGCCTGCTGAATGGCTTCCACGACCACCGTCGCGTTCATCACGTGGCCATCTACAATCGATTGCGGTGGCAACGGTGCGTAACCGGCGCGCTGCAGCCCGTAGCCCTTCCGGCTCTCGCGGAGCTGGCACACCTTGATGGCGCTGGAGCCGATGTCCACGCCGATGAGGTTCTTGCCTTCTGACATGCCTTTTCGTGTGTCTCCGCCGAGGGTCATCCCAAGCTTCGCACCGGCGGAGGCATAAGGCCAAATTCCTCTTGCTCTAAGCCTGCCACCCTCGTAAGGCCAAGGGTGATTCTGCCGCTCAATCGCAGATTATTTTTGCTGCTGGTCGGGCTTTCCGAAAGTCGGCCGCCGTGCGGTGGCGGTCCCCCCAGAACATGAACCCTGCGCGTCGATTCCGTGCTCTGGCCGTAGCCCTCTCCCTGGGGGTGACCTCGCTGTTGGCCGGCACCGTCCACGCGGAAACGGCTCATGTGGTTGGGCGCGGGCAGACGCTCTTTTGGATTGCCAAGCGTTATCGCACCACGCCTGAAGCAATTCGCGCTGCGAATGGGCTGCGGGAAGGGCAACTTCTCAAGCCCGGCATGTCGCTCACCATCCCTCAGGCGGCTGGCAAGTCGGGCGAAAGCGCGAAGAGTTCATCAAAGGGCAAAGGAAAAGAAGCCGAAAAAAGCGCGAAAAGCAGCGGAAAAAACACAAAAGCTGACGCAAAAGAGGCTGGCAAAGATTTAAAAAACGCTTCAAAAAAAGGCAAAAACGCGCGCGACGCAAAAGACGACAAAGCCAAAAAAACTGAAGCTCCGGCGGGCAACTACGCCGCACGGCCCAAAAAGCCCGGCTTTGTCAAGATGGTGCGGGGCGGAGAAAAATACGACGGGCAAGTGCTGTCGCGTGGGCAGCTCAATCGCGCGAGCCTGCCCGGCCTCACAAAGATCCTTCGGCACGTGGCTTCAGATTCAAAAAAGGCCGTGGATCCGAGGCTCGCGTACTTGATAGGGCTTGTGAGCGATCACTTCGGCGGCCGCACCATTCACGTGGTCAGCGGCTATCGCCCGTTCAGCAAAAAGCAATATACGCCGCACTCCAACCACAACTTGGGCAAAGCCATGGACTTCGCGGTCGAGGGTGTACCCAACACCGTGGTGCGCGACTATTGCCGAACGCTCCGCGATGCGGGCGTTGGCTATTACCCGAACAGCACGTTTGTGCACCTCGATGTGCGTACAGGCAAAGCGTATTGGATTGATTATTCGCGCCCGGGCGAGCCGCCCAAATACCAAAAGGGTGGCAAGGGCAAAGTGGATGAATCGGCCGGCGACGTAGAATCAAACGATGATGCCGGGTCACAAGGCACCCAGTCCAGCGCTAAGGAACCTGCTGATTCTAATGCGGTAAACACAGATAGTGCGGTTTCAAAACCCGCAACAAAGCAAAAGGGGGGTCTTAAAACACCCACCCCTGCAAAGAGCAATTCTCCCACTTCGGCACCGGGGAAATCGGATGATCCATATCCCTGAGCAGTGTGCACGCATGCTCAGGTAACGCAAACGGAGCGGATGAACCGCATCGCGGTGGGACTGATTGTGTACGCAGTTGAATGAACGCTCAGGCCCGCTTCGCTGCCCCCCATCGGCCCGCGTTCCGCGGTCCTGGCCCCCCAAGCGTCGTGCTCGGGCTTCGCCCTCCGCGCGTCGCGGGGGGCCAAAACCCATTGGATCAAGCTCCGCGTCAGAACGACTGCGCAGTGCCGACGGCCGGACCGGGCAGAACGTAAAGCGCGCTCGCTTCGTAGGTGGCGGCGGGCGGGCTGTCCGTGCCGGCGCGATGAACGAACACGCCGTCGTGAGCGCCTCGATCGAGCGACGCGACGCGATCGCACCCCAGATCGAGAAGCACCTGCGTCACCGCTTCTTCGGTGTCGAAACTTGTGTGAGCAACCAACACGAGGCCGTCGGGGAGGGTGCATAGCGCGCTTCGAGGCCTTTGCGTTCCAACTTCACGTGCGGCCGGAAGCAGCGTGCGTTCATCGGCAACCAGCGTGAGTTCCGCGCCGTCGATGCCGGCGGCGGGGGCTTGCCCCGGGCCAAGCACGTTGAGTCGTGTGCCTTGAAGCGTGAGCCAAACGCCCGGCGGATTACCCACGCGCGATACCTGGTTGCCGTTCACAATCAGGCCGCGACGTACCGTTCGGCGCGCCACGCTGAGCCCAAATGCGGCGGCGGCCGACGTGCGTTCCGCCTCTGTAGGGCCGGGTTTGTCGCTGCGTTGTGTGGTTGTTTCGTCAGAACCTGCGGCCAGTCGAAACGAAAAACGGTCCGGCAGAAATGCGTACACTTTAACTTTTGCGCCGAGTTCTTCAACTTCGGTCGTGTACACCGCTGGGAGCCACGTCGGTTCGGGCTGGGTGCCGGCGTCGACTGTCCATTCAACCTTTTTTGACGACCATGCGCGCGGCAATTTGGCGCGCCGAATGAGCACCCCAATGCTTTGTTGCCAAGGCTCCGCCCACGAAGCGCTCATTTTGGGGGACGCAGTCGCCAACGTGTTCGGCGATCCCGCGTGGAAATAAGCAAAACCAACGCCGCTGGGTTCAGCGGCCATGTGTACGCCCGACGTGCACCCGGCCAAAAGCAGACCTTCGCGCAGCGACGCCGCGCCGGCGATGGTGAATGCGTACACAAGGTGGCCCGAAGAGGTGCGACAAAGCGCCGAGCGGCCGACGTTCGATGTGTACCCATTCGGCGCGAGCGGTGCCCCCTGATTGTCCGCGAGGGCGTCGGGGTATTGAGCGATTGTTGTGTACGCATCACGCGCCGCGTCGCTCGGCCAGGAACCCAGCGTGAGGCGCCCATCGAGCTTTTCGGCGAGTGTGGGTGCGCCGGCCGCCATGGGTGAAAAAAGCCGATTTTCAGACTGATAACCAAGCGGGATTTGCGCAGGGGCCGGCCCATCGACAAACGCGGCGACCACATCGTCGGCGCCGATCTCGGCGGGAAGTTTGCCGCTGCCGTGAAGCCCGGTGGCCGCGCTCGGATAAGACAGGCCGGGCACCAACTGCAAATCGACGCGCCGCGTGTCGATCGCGATCAAGTGAACCGCGACACCGGGTTTGTTTTTGTCGGGGCGAACAACCGTTTCAACAACGAGCGGCGCTTCCGCCGTGTTCGGCGCATCAGAAAAAGCCTTTGAAACGTGCCAAAATCCTTCACCGTCGAAAGGCGTCGACGACACCGAGGTGAGCGGCGCCGGCGGCCACCCACCCACCGTTGGATAGTCTGCCGCAATGCGAAGGCCTTCCGGCGCGGCGAGGGGCAAGTTTGATCCGAGTCCAAGCGATCCCGACGAAATGCCGCTCAGACCGGTTCCGGCGGGGAGGCCCGTGATCGATCGAAACGCGTCGGCCAACACTCCCGCCGCCGGCCGCCTAACGCCGGCAATGGTTTGAGCCGCGGCACCAAACGGGTTGGTGCGTGTTGTTTGCAGCTCATGTGTACTCAAGTCGAGTGCGATGGGTACACTTTCGGGCCCGACGGAGAGCACGAGCGACGTTTGAGCAACCTCCAACTTGAGTTCACTCGGAGGCTCGTTGAATGTGATTTCGGTGCGTCCAAGCCCGGCAAACGAGCCGGTTTGAAGTTGCCGATCCAACGCTTGAACGGCTCGCATCAGTCGATCCGTCGGCTCGCTCGCGGCGCCGTCTAGATCGAGTAGCGTGACACCGAGAATTCCGTCGCCGGTGGCTGTTGCAAACGCCACATGATGTCCACTCCCTGTGAGGTCGCGCTCGTCGCCGAGACTGGATTGCGTCAGATTGTGTACACCATGGATCGAGATCGGCCGCCCGGCGCGCGTGAGTTTCACCCTCGCCCGGAACAGATCGCGCGTGCCGTCACCCGATGTTGCGAGAAACAAAACGCGCCGCCCCCAAAACGTATCGGTGAAAAATCCAACGCGAGATTCCCACAAAAAATCGTCCGGCCGAACGGTGCCGCCCGCGGCTTTGCCGAGCGCCTCCGCCACACCTTCAACTGTTCGCGGCGGCGGTGCTGCCTTAAAAAGTGCCACACCGATCGCAGCAATCGCCGCCACGGCCACGGCCGGAGCGCGGCCCTTCGCGTGAGTTTGAAGCGCGGCGATCACGCGCGTTCTTTCGACAGTCGACAGTCGCGCGTCAACAGGGGAAACTGCCCGGCCCCTGCTCATGCACGTTGTTGAAACAAGAAATCTCCCACGCCACGTGGGAATCATCATGGATGGCAACGGCCGTTGGGCCGAGATGCGCGGTCAGCCCCGCGAGGCCGGACATAAAGCCGGGTCCGCCGCCGTCCGAAGAATTGTTCGAATCTCGCGCCGCCTCGGGATCGATGCGCTCACGCTCTACGCGTTCAGCGAACAAAACTGGGGTCGACCGCCGGGTGAAGTCGACGCGCTCATGGGCCTGCTTCACGAATATTTGCTCTCCGAACGCGACGAAATCTTAGAAAACGGCATTCGCCTTGTGGCAATTGGAGACCTTTCGAGGCTTCCGCCGTTCGTTCGAGAAGTGCTCGATCCGCTGCGCGATGCCTCCAAAATCAACGGGCGCATGACGCTCGCATTGGCGCTCTCATACGGCGGTCGTGAGGAGATCGCGCGTGCCGCTCAAGATCTCGCAAAAGACGTGGCGCAGGGGCGACTTGATCCAAACGCGATCGACGTTGAGGCGCTCGCCGCACGTCTTCCAAGCCTCTCTGTGGGTGATCCCGACCTCATCATTCGCACGGGCGGCGAGCAGCGGTTGTCCAACTTTCTGCTCTTCGGTGCCGCGTATGCAGAACTTGCTTTCTCCGACGTGCTTTGGCCCGACTACACCGAAAACGATCTGTTTGAAGCGATCGCCTGCTACCAAAAACGCGAGCGCAGGTTCGGCAACGTTGGTAAAGGCGCGCTATCAAACCCCGAAGCGATTGTTACAAGTCCGATAATGGGAGCCTGAACTAGTGCGCTCGAATCTGGCTGCGCGCCTACTCACAGCCGCCGTTGCGGCGCCGATTTTGTTGTCCCTCATCTTCCTCGGACCATCGTGGGGATGGGCGCTTTTCGTGTCGGTCGCGTGCTTCATCGGAAGCCTTGAACTCTACGGCATGACCCATCCGGGCGATCGTGTTTCGCAGGTCGTGTGTACACTTCTTACGCTCGGCGTAATGGCGGTGCTTTGGTTCTTCGGTGCCGACGCTCGCGCGCTCCTCGCAATGATCTTCGTGCTGCCCGTGGTGGCAATTCTGCTCGCGCTCTTTCGACTGGGTGAAATCAACACCGCCGCACTGCGCATGATGGCCGTGATTTTTGGGCCCATTTGGCTCGGTGGAGGGCTCGGTGCCGGCATCCTTTTGCACCGCGACGGTGGCAAAGACGGCCCTGGTTTTGTGCTCCTCGCGCTCATGCTCTCGTGGCTGAGCGACACCGGTGCGTATTTCGCCGGCCGCTTTTTGGGCAAACACAAATTGTATGAAGCTGTGAGCCCCAAGAAAACGGTTGAAGGGGCTTTCGGTGGTTTGGTCGGCGCCGCGGCCGGGGCGCTCCTCGCTCATTTTTTCTATCTAAAAACCCTTCCCGTTACGCACGCGCTCGGCCTTGCAGTTGTTGCCGGAGGCATTGGACAGGCGGGCGATCTCGGTGAATCGCTGCTCAAACGCTCGTTCGGCGTAAAAGACTCCGGCGGCATTATTCCGGGTCATGGTGGTTTGCTCGATCGCGTGGACGCGCTGCTTTTTACCGCCGCCATCTCCTATTTGTATTTGCGCTTTTTTCGCGGCTGATCGCGCCTCAATTGAGGGTCGCGCGACACGTTTTCGTGACGCTTTGAGTTAACGCGGCGCGTGATGCAGATCGCGCTCGCGGCGCGATTGAAGCGCGCCAACTCTGCGACTAAGACCCTCCCGCGATCATGAGCGAAGAAAACCCTACGTTGAGCAGCGCGCCGGCCCCCAAGCCCAAATATGAGTTTTTCAAAACCATCCAGCACTACATCGAAGCTGGGTGCAAAACGGTCGATGTACCTGAATATGTACACACGATCCTGAGCCAGCCCAAGAACGAGATCATCGTCAATTTCCCCGTTCGGATGGATGACGGATCGATCAAGCTGTTCAAAGGCTACCGCATTCAGCACAACAACCTTCTCGGGCCGTACAAAGGCGGCATGCGCTTCCACGAGAGCGTCACCCTCGACGACGCGAAGGCGCTCGCGGCCATGATGACGATCAAATGCGCGCTCATGAACCTGCCCTACGGCGGCGGCAAAGGCGGCATCAAGTTCAACCCCAACGCTGTTTCACGCACAGAATTGCAGCGGATCACGCGCCGTTTCTTCCACGCACTCGGATCGAACATCGGTCCCGAGACAGACATCCCCGCGCCGGATGTGGGCACCGATTCACGCATCATGGCGTGGGCCATGGACACGTACATGAACAGCGTCGGCGGTGAAAAACAGGCCGTCAAAGGCGTTGTGACGGGCAAGCCCGTGGCGTCCGGCGGCACGCTCGGTCGTGAAAAAGCAACCGGCCAAGGCTTGGTTCACTGCATTACAGAATGGGCAGAAGACAAAAACTTCCAGCTCGGCGGCGCAACCATCATCGTTCAAGGCTTCGGCAACGTCGGCTCGCACACGTCTGCAATTCTCTCCAAACTCGGTGTCTCCCTCATCGCGGTCGGCGATCACACGGGGTACCTCTACAATCCAGAAGGCTTTAATCCGTACAAACTCCAAGAGTACGTTAAGCGCAACCGCTCCATTGAAGGGTATCCGGCGGGCAAAAAAATCAGCCGCGAAGAGTTCTTCAAGATCAAGGCCGACATCTTTGCTCCGGCTGCGCTCGAAGGTCAGATCGGCGCAGAAGAAGCGCAGGCACTCAACGTTCGTCTGGTTGCCGAAGGCGCCAACGGACCGTGTACACCTGAGGGTGAAAAGGTTCTTCTCGAAAGAGGGATCGACATTCTCCCCGACATTCTCGCCAACTCGGGCGGCGTTACCGTGAGTTACTACGAGTGGGTGCAAAACAAACGCAGCGAGCAATGGACGCTCGAAGAGGTGGACGATCGCCTTGAAAAAGCGATGAAACGCGCCTACCGCGAAGTGGTCGACATGGCCCGCGAGAAAAAAGTCTCCATGCGTCTCGCGTCTTATGCCGTTGCGATCAATCGCATCGGGCAGGTGTACTCCGAGCGCGAAATCTTCCCGTGAGGCGTTGCTGCGCGCCGCAAATCGTCGGTCGATCTCGGTAGTTGCTCGAACAAACAAAAGCCCTGTTGCTGCTCTTCGCGAGAGCGACAACAGGGCTTGATTGTTTAGTGCGGAGCCGAGGATCGCCTTGGATCCAAAGCGATCAGAACAGCGTGTAGATAAACGGAGCGGCCGCCGTTGTGCTCAACAGCAGGAGCACACCAATGAGAAGCAGCGTGCTCAAAATGGGAAGGAGCCACCATTTCTTGTTGGCTTTGAGGTAGTCGAGAAAGTCGCCCACGACGCTGTTGTTCTTGGAGGCAACTTTCTCAAACTCACTTTTCTTCTCGCTGGCCATACTCACCGTACTCCTTGCAACCTTCGGGCGGACGCGTTTGCAAAACGAAGTTTAGAACTGTTTTACGTAACGCGTGGGATCCTCGTGTTTTGGATATTCTTCCCAATAACTTTCGGCTTTGTCGTCCAGTTGCCGCTTCATCAGGTCGCGACCCGTCACCTTGAAAATGATGCCCACCGGCACGATCAACACCACGAAAAGCAGAAACATGATGATGGGTGAAGTGACGAGCCCCATCGTGAGCCCAAGGCCCATCCACACGATGTAGAGGTACCGACCGATCGGTGGAATGAGCGACAGCACCATCACAGCGCCGCCCGCGATGAAGAAGTATTTCGCTCGGTCATAGTTGTGATCGAACACGAACCAAAAAACGAGCCCGAGGATGGCGGTGCCTGCCAAAAAAATCAGGCCAAATTGCCTTAGATCCGAGGCGGACGGTTTGGTGTTCAGTTCGGCCGCAACTTCACGAATGGCGAGGAGCGCCAGCAGCGCGTGTACACCCAGGCCACCCAAGATCACATACTTTGCGATCGCGGGCATGTGGAGCGCCTGCCACAGAACCAACGCGGCGATTGCGCTCAAAAGAAAGAGCACAACGCCAATTTCAACCGGCTCGGTGCCACCCGAAGCGGCGGGTTTTTTTCCGTGTGTGTCCATGAATCTGTAGATCCCCTGCGATCAGTCGAGCGAGAAGTTCGAGAGGTATTGCGCGTGGTCCACCTGAAGATCTTTGGGCTGCTCCGATTTGAGAAGCACCACGTCTTCGAGCACCAGCACATCCATATCGGTGTGGATAAAGCAGTTAAACGCGTGCTCCGGCGTCATCACGATCGGCTCACCGCGCACGTTAAAGCTCGTGTTCACGATCACCGGGCAACCCGTTTTTTGCTCAAAAGCCTTCATTAGCCGGTAATAACGACCGTGCCGTTCTTCATCGACGGTCTGCACGCGCGCCGAATAATCCACGTGCGTGATGGCAGGCAAGCTGCTCCTAGGCACGTTCACGCGCTTCGTGAGATCGGGGTCTTTCATCATCTTGATCTCTTCCGCGGTGAGTTTCGTCCGATGTTTTTCGAGCACCGGCGCAACGAGCAACATGTACGGATTCTCGTGCTTCGGATCCATTTCAAAAAACTCGTGCGCCTTTTCACGGAGTACACATGGCGCGAACGGTCTGAATGACTCGCGGAACTTGATCCGCAGGTTCATGATCGACTGCATTTTCACGTTGCGGGGATCGCCGATAATGCTGCGAGCGCCGAGAGCGCGGGGCCCGTATTCCATGCGCCCGTGCATCCACCCGATCACTTTTCCGTCTGCCATTTGGTTGGAAACGAAATCGAGCAGCGCCTCTTCGCGGTCAAAAACCTTGTATTTGGCGCCCTTCGCGTCGCAAACGGCTTTGCACTCCGCCGTTGTGTACTTTGGTCCAAGCAGCGATCCGCGCTGAACGTCTTTGCCGGTTGCCTTGCGATCGTTTTCAAGCAGTTGGTGCCAGCAAAAGAGCGCTGCTCCGAGTGCGCCGCCGGCATCACCCGCCGCAGGTTGGATCCAGATATCGTCGAACGGACCCTCGCGCAGCAGCTTGCCGTTTGCCACACAGTTGAGTGCAACGCCGCCCGCCAAAACCAGGTATTTTGTGTTCGTGACTTTCTGGATGTGACGCGCCGTCAGCAGCATCACTTCTTCGGTCACCGCTTGGATCGAAGCCGCGAGATCCATCTCGCGCTTGGTGATCTGGCTCTCCGGCCTGCGCGCCGGGCCGTCAAAGATCTTCGCGAACCCATCACCGGTCATGCGCAGACCGTCGGGGTACGTGAAGTACTTCATGTTCATGCGGTACGAGCCGTCGGGTTTGATGTCGATCAGCTCTTTCTTGATGATGTCTGCGTACACAGGCTCGCCGTACGGCGCGAGGCCCATCAGCTTGTATTCGCCGGAGTTGACCTTAAACCCGGTGAAGTACGTAAACGCCGAGTAAAGAAGACCGAGCGAGTGCGGAAAGCTGATCGCCTTCTCAATTCGAATTTTGTTTCCCTCGCCCACACCCCACGTTGTCGTGGCCCACTCGCCGACGCCGTCGCTTGTTAAAATGGCCGCTCGCTCATACGGCGAGGGGAAAAACGCGCTCGCCGCGTGCGACTCGTGATGATCGCAAAACACGATCGGCCCTTGATAACGCTTGTCGAGCCCCTTCTTGATCTCGCGCGGAACGAAGAGTTTTTCTTTGAGCCAAATCGGAAGCGCCCGCCGAAACGAGCCAAAACCGCTCGGTGCGTACGCAAAATACGTTTCCAAGATCCGGTCAAACTTCTTGAGCGGCTTGTCATAAAAACACACGTACGACAGCTGTTCGGCGGAGATCCCCGCTTCTTTTAGGCAATATTCAATTGCGTGTTTCGGAAACGCCTGGTCATGGCGTTTGCGCGTAAATCGCTCTTCCTGCGCTGCTGCGATGATCACGCCGTCCTTCACGATCGCCGCCGCGCTGTCGTGATAAAACGCTGAAACACCCAATATCACTTTGGAGCCGCTACCGTTTGCCGCCATGGTCCCGTTTCTCGCAAATGAGTGCTGAGGGATTTATCAGGATAAGCGGAAAGGCACCGCGATGGAAGGGCGAACGCTTCTTCCGCCAATACCAGCACCAGTGCCGTTTCAACTTCCTTTAGCCCCGGTAAACCTCTCTCCAGGTCGCTCCAGCTCGCTCAAGGTCGCTCAAAAAGCGCCGCAATTCCCTGCCCGACGCCGATGCAAAGTGAAGCAATGCCGGATTTGGCGTTTGCTTTTTTCATCGCGTGCAAAAGTGTACACGCGATGCGCGCGCCCGAACTGCCGATCGGATGCCCGAGCGCGATCGCGCCGCCGTTGACGTTTACTTTTGCAGGATCGAAATCAAGCCCGCGAACACACGCCAACGCCTGCGCCGCAAACGCTTCATTGAGTTCGATCAGGTCAATGTCCGCTGCGCGCATGCCCACGCGCTGCAAAAGTTTTTTCACTGCGGGCACCGGACCCTCACCCATGAAATTGGGCTCCACACCGGCTGTTTGCGCCGCAACCACGCGGGCAAGCGGTGTGGCTCCACTCGCCTTCAACACCGCGTCGGACACAAGCAGCAAACCCGATGCACCGTCGTTGATCGGCGATGAATTGCCCGCCGTCACCGAACCGCCCTTGCGAAACACGGCCGGAAGTTTTGCAAGCGCCTCGATCGTTGCGTCGGCGCGTACACATTCATCCTTGGCAAAGATAACCGGATCCCCCTTTTTTTGAGGGATTGTGACAGGTGCGATCTCGGCATCAAAGGCACCGGCCTGCCACGCGCGTGCTGCTCGCTTTTGCGATTCGAGAGCAAAAGCGTCTTGATCCTCGCGCTTGATCCCGTGCTTTTGGGCCACGTTTTCCGCCGTCTCACCCATGGATTGCAGCTCAAAGCGAGCCGCCATGCGCGGGTTTGGATATCGCCAGCCGAGCGTTGTGTCGTACACAGGAGCGGGCGTTCGCTCCCATTTTTCAGCCTGTTTTGGCATTGAAAACGGCGCGCGTGTCATGCTCTCCACGCCGCCCGCGATCACACATTCCGCCTCACCCACGGCGATCATGCGTGCTGCGTCGGCCACCGCTTCAAGCCCCGAGCCGCACAGTCGATTCACCGTGACGGCCGGTATTTCGTACGGCAATCCCGCAATAAGCAGCGCCATGCGCGCCACGTTTCGATTGTCTTCACCGGCTTGATTTGTCGCGCCAAACACCACGTGATCCAGTCTCGGAGCCAGATCACTTTGCCTCTTCACGAGCGCGTCAATCACGTGGGCGGCCAGGTCATCCGGTCGAACGGAGGCAAGCCCGCCGCCGTATTTTCCGATCGGCGTTCGAACAGCATCAACGACGTACACGGAACGGAGCGAAGCGACGTTCATGCGACTTCGTTACCGCGACAGTGCGCACGGGTCCATGCGTGCGTGCAACTCCCGGGCTCTTATGCCATCTTCGGCCCTTATGCCGGCGGAAGTGATCGTTTATTCAACCGACTATTGCCCGTACTGCTACCGAGCCAAGTCGTTGCTTTCCAAAAAGAAGATCCCGTTTATTGAAGTGAACGTGGAAGACCGCCCCGATCTCCGATCATGGCTCATCACAGCATCCGGTCAGCGAACAGTGCCGCAGATCTTCGTAAACGGCCGGGCCATTGGCGGATTTTCCGACATGGCCGAGCTTGAGCACCAAAAGAAGCTCGACCCGCTGCTCGCTCAATCCAAACCGGCCGGAGCACCAATATTACCGCAGTGACTATCGCCCCAAAACGCACGGTTCAGGTATAAGCTTTCGATATTCATGACGCGCTCCCAAGGCCTCACCGAAGAGCCGGAAGGCACGCGGGACGAGGAGTTCGTCGGCCGCGCGGTGGGCAAATACACGCTCGTTCGTGTCATCGGAAAAGGTGGCATGGGCGTTGTGTACGAAGCGCAAAACACCGCCATCGGCAAGCGCGTTGCCATCAAACTCGTCAGCGCCGAACTCGCAAAAAACAAAGACGCTGTGCGCCGTTTTCAACGCGAAGCGCAGGCCGCGAGCGCTGTTGAAAGCGCACATATCGTCGACATTTTCGACGCAGGCACCACCGATGACGGCGTGCCCTTCATCGTGATGGAACTGCTGCGCGGTGAAGACCTCGGTCACCGCATCAAGCGACTTGGCCGGCTTGAAATCGACGATGCTGTACACATCACATTGCAGATCCTTCGCGGCCTTTTTCGTGCGCACGAAGCCGGCATCGTTCATCGCGATCTAAAGCCCGACAACGTGTTTTTGGTCGATCGCGACGACGACCCGGCGTTCGTAAAAGTGCTCGACTTTGGCATCTCCAAAGTTGCGCGCAGGGGTGAAACGCCGGTTCAAACTCTCACCAAACAGGGCACTGTTCTCGGCACGCCGTTTTACATGTCGCCGGAGCAGGCTCAGGGGTTGCCCGACACCGACGGCCGCGCCGATCTCTGGAGTGTCGGCGCCATTTTGTATGAATGTTTGTCCGGTCGCGCTCCGCACACCGGCGCGTCGTATGAGCAGGTCATTGTTGCCATCTGCACCAAAGACGCCCTCGACATACGTGTACACAATCCCGAGGTGAGCGAGCCCATTGCAAAAGTGATCGCCAAAGCCCTCGCGCGCGAACGAGAAGATCGCTTTGCCGACGCGCGTGAAATGCTTGAAGCCCTCGCCGACGCATCGGGCACGCTCATATCGCTCTCGCCGCGTTCATCCGACGAGCCCCAGGTTTCAAGCGGCGGACGGCGCCGATCCAGTCCGTCTTCGCCCTCCGGCAATCGCGTGCGCCCGGTTTCGGGAGCCGGCCCCAAAAGCAACAACACCCCTCACGCTCCCGTTCAGACAGGCGCGTTTGAGGACACCGTTGAGGTGCTCAAAGGCGGCGGCCCGTCGCGCGTCGGCTGGTCCACAAGCAGCAATTCCGCCGCGCGTCGCGATCGCAAACGCTTCATGTATCTGGCGCTCGCCACACTCGTTGTCGGCCTCCTTTCCACCTTGTTCATCGCTCTCAAAAAACCATCCCGTTCCGACTCAACGTCGGGAACCGAAATGGCTGAAGTGACCGTCAAACTTCGAGCCAACGCACCCAACGCGCGTTTCGTGATGAACGGAAAACAAATCGTCGGCGGACTTTTACGTGGGCGTCGCGGCGAGTCCCGAACAGTCACCGTTGAGGCCGATGGGTATGTTCCCATTGAAGCGGTGGTCTCGCTTGAACCCGGGCAGGACATGCCTGAAATTCAACTCACTCAAAAAACCGCCGCCGCTTCGAATACAGATAGTAATCAACCCGGCGCCACCGGCGTTGTGGTCAGTCCAAGTTCAAACGCGGTCCAAGACGCGCCCGGCGCCAACACCGCCCCCGACGCCGTCGCCCAACGCAACGGTAATCGAGTGGGCAACTCCAAACCTACCACATCCTCGTCAGCCAAACCCAACTCCGCGCCAACCGTTGTGGCCACCGCCGCCCCAACCGTTTCAGTCATTCCTCTACCGTCTTCCGCGCCGCCCGTGCCCACGCTCACCATCAAGCGAGATTAGGTGGTCAGGTGACACCATCGCGAGGCCTGCGTCTCCTGGTTTTTGCGGCGATGGGTGCGCCCATCTCGTGGGCATGGGCTCAAGCACCCAGCCCATCGCCATCTACCCATCCAGGTACGCCACCTGCCAAATCTACCCAATCAGCCACCTCCACAAAAACGGCCATTCCGCCGCTCAGCGCCGCACCAAAAACGGCCCCGGTGCCCGCCTCCGCACCATCCTCCACCCCGTCCACCCCATCCTCTTCAACGCCGTCCACTTCACCCAGTGCAGACCCGCTGCCCGACCTCTACCGCCAACACATGAGCGTCGGTATTTCACTCTACGAGCAAAAAACTACGTCGCGGCCATCGGCGAGTTTGAAGAGGCTTACAAGGTAAAACCCAAGGCCAGCCCTCTCGTCAACATCGCCTTGTGTCACAAAGCAATGTTCGCCTACCCAAAGGCCATTGCCGCGCTTGAAACAGCGCTTTCTAAACATTCAGACACAATGGACGAAAACGACAAAAAAGCCGCCAACTCAGAAATTGAGGAGATGCGAGCCCTTTTGTCATACGTCACTTTTCAGGTTACCCCGGGTCAATTCTCTGTACAAATCGACGGTGAAGCCTACCCGGCCGCTTCCCGCGGTGACGCCGTTCCCCTCAGTCCCGGCCCCCACGTTGTTCGCGTATCGGCCGACGGATATGCCGCGGTAGAAGAAAAACTTACCCTCGCGAGTGGAAAGCGCACCCTCGCGTATACTCTTCGCGCCAACATGGGGTATATCCACATCAAGGCGGCCAGCGCCAAATACGCCATAGCGATTGACCAAAAAGCTATTGAATACGGCGAGTGGTCCGGGCTTTTGCCGCCCGGCCCTCACATCATTGACATGTATGTTCCCGGCAGTCCAACCGCACCTTACCGCGTTCGGGTAGATGTCGAGGTTGGAAAGTCGTACGAAATATCTCCGGGCAAAGGCGGCGTACCTCTCACCGGAAATGCGCTCACACCACCCATTCCCCCAAATCCACCTCTTCCAAAGCCGCCCGCGCCGGTTTACAAGGGACCATTTTTTCTTGCGGCATTTTCTCTTTTTACACCCACTGAACACCCTCAAATTTTCGGCAACGGTAAGTATAGTCCCGGCGTTCAGGTTGGTGGACGGGTAGGGTATAGAGTAAACACCCCTGTCAGCTTTGACGTGATGGGTGAATACTCCAATATGTTGGTTGGTAAAACGGTTGACCCTGAAATCAAATACAATCTTGAACAGGTGCACGCCGGCCTAAATATGCGCCTCCAAACCCCCGGGAGGATCGCGCGATTTTATGGCAACTTCGGCGGCGGCGCGGTGTTTTCATCGTTGGAATTTTTATACCCGTCCAAAGTCGACAACCAAAAGTGCGCCAGTCCAAGTCAACTGGGCTGTTACGACTCCGAAGGGGTAGACGGCTATTTCCTACTAGAAATGGGCCTTCAATTCACCTTCGGCGGTGTCTTGGTAGACCTCACGGTTGGTAACTACCTCCAGTCAACTCGCAACTTCAAACCTGACACTTACCGTGACTGGTTACCCTCCTTCCACGGCGGGCTGCGCGTTGGTTATGGCTGGTGGTGAGTAGGACATATTCTGTCCAGATCCGGGGCTTGCCCCACCCCTTGCCATCACTAAAAGAATGGAGCCGCGGGCGACGTAGGGCGCGCCCCAACTGTTAGATCCTTTTCGTTCGTTCGTTCGTTCGTTTGTTCCGGTGGTTGTTTGGAGGCGCGTGGTTCAAGACGTAACGGTACGTTCGCTTCCCCGCGTGAATTGTCGCACGCACCCAAGCAACCCAGCTGACGTTTGTTCTTCGGCATAGAGGCTCTTCACCGCGCGTTTCTCGATCGGCTGGGGATTTTCTTTTCGGTGGCACGCCTCTCGCTAATTTGTGTGACGCGACTTCTCGCACCCGTGGCGCAACGATTGTCAATTCAACACGGCTGACCGTTCTATCGAAACAGGTCTGCACGGCTCGGCATTGCAGTTTAATGCTGCGTTTATTTCAGACTTGTCGGGAACGGCGGCCCCTCCTGAGCACGGAGAGGGCAAAATGGTTCAAAGTATTAAGGGTCGTTGGTCTTTTATCGCCTTGGTTTTCAGCTTCTTTCTTGCGTTTTCAAAAGCTGCGGCGGCGGCGCCGCTCGACAAAGAGTTAAAGGACACGCTCGCCGATCATGGCTTCACCGGCCAGGTAGAAGCGTCGCTTGAAGAGCGTCTCGGCCGCCCGGTCGATCCCGAGCTGGCTGATCTCGGTCGCCTTCTCTGGTTTGATACAATCGCCGGGTTAAACGACGACAACAGCTGCGGCGGCTGTCACTCACCGCTTTCCGCTTTTGGTGATTCTCAGTCCATTGCCATTGGCATCGACAACAACGGAGTCGTCGGCCCCAATCGTGAAGGGCCTCGCAATCAACGCCGCACGCCCATGGCCATTAATACCGCGTTCTACCCCGCGCTTATGTGGAACGGCCGGTTTGCAGCTCTTTCAAACGATCCATTTGATAATTCAAGCGGCTTTATCTTCCCCCAACCCGAAGGAACGTCTCTTTCATACAACAGCCATCTGCTTCAGGCTCAAGCGCACATTCCGCCCACAGAACGCGTTGAAGCGGCCGGTTTTTCATTCGTCGGCAACAGCAACGACATGCGTGACGAGGTGGTTAATCGCCTCAATGCCGAGCCCAATTACATCGATCTGTTTGGCAACATTTTTCCCGAAGTGGCCGACGGGGACGCCATTACGTACGACATGTTTGCCAGCGCCATTGCCGAGTTTGAATTTACGCTCGTGTTCGCCAACGCCCCCATCGACCAGTTTGCACGCGGTCATAAAAAGGCAATGACCAATGGGCAAAAACGCGGTGCTTTGCTGTTCTTCGGCAAAGCCAATTGTGTGAGTTGCCACTCGGTTTCAGGCGACTCCAATGAAATGTTCAGCGACTTTGACAATCACGTGATTGGCGTTCCTCAGATTGTTCCGTCCGATGCAAACGTGGTATTTGACGGCCCCGGTCAGAACGAAGACTTTGGGCTTGAGCAAGTCACAGGTAATTCGTCGGACCGTTACAAATTCCGAACGGCGCCACTCCGCAATGTCGCACTTCAGCCGGCCTTCATGCATAACGGCGCATTTACAAGCCTCCGTGCGGCCATTAAACACCACCTCAACGTTCCGGCCTCGGTTGCGAAGTACACAACAGATCATCTTCCGACAGACCTGCAAAATCCCATCGGCCCCATGGCAGACGTTCTTGCTCGGCTCGACCCTGAAGTTTCAACTCCCATCGCACTCACCAAAAAAGAACTCGATGACCTGGTCGAGTTTGTTCGCGACGGTCTCACCGATTCACGCGCCAAAGCCAACCATCTGGTCGATCTCATCCCCGATGAAGTGCCGAGTGGCCGTGACACGCTCACGTTTGAATCGCAGGTCTGTCAGTAACATCGTCGCTATTTACAAACCACAATGACGGTTCTCCAAAGTCGTGATAGCGCGCGCCTGCGCGATGAAAGACATCACGATCGTCGACAGGCTCCGTTACAGATTTGACCGCATCATGGCTCGCGGCCCAGCCGCCCTGATTGGCTGGCTTGCGGCGGTCACCGCACTCGTTGTCGTGGCCGCCGCCGTCATTGTTGTGGGCGCCGATCTCGCCCCCAAACCCGAAGAGGGTGATCCGCCCGGCCTATTGTCCACCGTATGGATTGCGCTCATGCACGCCATGGACGCCGGCACCGTTGCCGGTGACTCGGGCAGTCGAGCATTCCTGGCGGTGATGTTTGCCGTTACCCTGTCGGGTATTTTTATTGTATCGATCCTTGTCGGCCTCATTACAAATGGCATTCAGGGCCGCATTGAAAGCCTTCGAAAAGGCCGCAGTCTCGTTTGCGAAGATGACCACACGGTTATCCTCGGCTGGTCGCCGCAGGTGTTTTCGATTTTGAGTGAACTCGCCATTGCCAACGAAAGCCGCAAAAACGCGAGCATTGCAATATTGGCCGATAAAGACAAAGTCGAAATGGAAGACGAAATCGCCGCCAAATGTGGCTCCCTCCGCGGTACCCGTGTTGCGTGCCGAACCGGAAGCCCCATTGACCCAGCCGATATCGCCGTGGTTCGCCCGGCCGCCGCGCGTTCGATCATTGTCCTCGCCCCCGACGACGACGACCCCGATGCGCACGTGATTAAAACAATGCTCGCATTGGTCAACGACCCAGATCGAAAGAAAGAGCCCTATCACATCGTCGCCGAAATACGCGATCGCCAAAACCTTGAGGCTGCCAAACTTGCCTCCAAAAATGAAGCTCAACTCGTTTGTACAGAAGACATGTTGTCTCAAATCACCGTACAGACCTGCCGCCAGTCAGGTCTTTCGAGTGTGTACAGCGAGCTTCTCGACTTTGGGGGTGATGAAATTTACGTCCGGGCAGAACCTTCACTTGTAGGCAAATCATTCAGTGAAGCGCTCATGGCCTACGAGTCCTGTTCGGTGATTGGGCTTCTTACCGAAGATGGTGAAGTGCACCTCAAGCCTCCCATGGAAATGCTCATTGGTAAGAGCGACAAAATTATCGCTGTGGCAGAAGACGACAGCACTCTCCTACCCAGCAAAGCGGCGCCCTACCAATCTACCCATATTGCAGAGGCTAAAGAAACCGAGAAAAAGCCCGAAAAAGTGCTGATTTTGGGTTGGAATCGCCGCGCCCCGCGCATTTTGCTGGAGCTGGATCAATACGTGGCCGATGGGTCGTCTGTAACGGTGGTCGCCGAAGGGGACGCCGCAGAAAGTCAAATTGCTGAAATTCGCGACATGTGTACTCACCTTACCGTGACCTATACTCGTGGTGGTACAACAGATCGCACTCTACTCGACAAACTTGCCAGTCAGTTTGACCACGTTGTTACCCTCAGTTATTCCGACGATCTACCCGCCCAAAAAGCCGACGCACGCACGCTTGTTACCCTGCTCCACCTGCGCGACATTGAGCAAAAACGCGGTGAAACCTACTCGATCGTCAGTGAAATGCTCGATGTTCGCAATCGGCAACTTGCTGAAGTGGCACAGCCCGATGACTTTATTGTCAGCGACAAACTCGTGAGCCTGCTCCTCGCCCAAATTTCAGAAAACAAACACCTCGCCGCTGTGTACGCAGACTTGTTCGATCCTGAAGGTGCTGAAATTTACCTAAAACCTGCCGGAGACTACGTGTCTCTCAACCAATCAACCCCCTTCTCAACGGTGGTTGAGTCGGCGCGCCGGCGGGGTGAAGTGGCCATTGGGTACCTTACCGCAGACGCCGATCCGGCAAAGCGTACACATGTAAATCCCAAAAAAGGGAAAGCTGTAAAGTTAACTCAAGAAGACAAAGTCATTGTCCTTGCGAATGAGTGAAATCACCCAAAGTCGCCAAACGGCGCCGGTTTGTATTTCTTCGAAACGCTCTGTTTTCAGCCTTTTCGACACAGATGAATGTCCAGGCTGCTCTTGTCGATTCTTTTAGGACTAGCATGAACAACTCACCTTCCATTGAACTTGACCCAAACACCTTTGGACAAGACCAACCGTGTTTCGGGTGCAGTCAAAATCATCCCATTGGGTTTCGCCTTCGATTTGCCCGCAAAGGGGATGAAGTGCTCACTGAATTTGTTCCCGGTGAGCAATACCAAGGTCCACCCGGCGTCATGCACGGCGGCCTTTGCACCACACTCGCCGATGAAATAGCGGCGTGGACAATTGTGGCATTAAAGGGCCGCTTCGGCTTTACCGTCGCAATAGAAGCGCGCCTTTCAAAAGCCATTCGCATTCACATGCCTGTTATTGGCAAAGGTCGCATTGAAAGTGACACCGCCCGCTTCACCAAAGTGATTGTCGAGCTTTATCAGGCCGACGCCCTCTGCCTCAAAGGCATATTCACTTTTGCCGTTCTCGACGAAAATGCCGCTGAAAAAGTGATCGGCGGTCCGCTCCCCGAAGCATGGAAAAAATTCGCGCGCTAACGGCCTCTTCCACCGCGCGCTCCACGTGGTAAACCGCCGCCATCATGTCCATCGCTCGGCCTTCGTCGTCCGCACTCGTTCGTCAGACGTTTCTCGATTTCTTCGGCCAAAAAGGCCACGAAGTGGTGCCGTCGAGCCCACTCCTCCCCCAAAACGATCCCACGCTCATGTTCGTGAACGCCGGGATGGTGCAGTTCAAAGACGTCTTCACCGGCAAAGACGCCCGCGGGTACAAACGCGCCGCCAGCAGCCAAAAGTGCATTCGCATCAGCGGCAAACACAACGATCTTGAAAACGTCGGCGTGACCGCGCGTCACCACACGTTTTTCGAAATGCTCGGCAATTTCAGCTTCGGTGACTACTTCAAAGAAGGCGCCATCACCATGGCGTGGGAGCTGCTCACCAAAGTCTACGAGATCCCGCCCAGCCGCTTAATGATCACGGTTTTTGAAGGCGAAGGTGACATCCCCGCCGATGATGAAGCCGCCTCGATTTGGAAAAAAGTAACGGGCTTCGGCGACGAGCGCATTCGTCGCATGGGTCGCGCCGACAACTTCTGGACCATGGGTGACACCGGACCATGCGGGCCGTGCACCGAAATTCATTTCTTCCACGGCGGCGAGCCCGATCTCGCTCGTTTTGGTGAAGAGCCGCGTCTCGACGGATCGGGTTGGACCGAGATCTGGAACAACGTTTTCATGCAGTTTGATCGGCCTGAAAAAGACGCGCCGCTCGTTCCGCTTCCCGCGCCGAGCGTCGACACAGGCATGGGCCTTGAGCGCATTGCGTGTGTGATTCAAGGCGTCACCAGCAACTACGACACCGATCTGTTGCGTACACTTGTTGAAAAGGCGGCTGAGATCTCGGGCAAAAAGTACACAAGCAGTCACAGCCCCGACGATGTTTCCATGCGCGTCATCGCCGACCACGCGCGCACGGTTGCGTTCTTAATCGCAGAAGGCGTTTTGCCGGAGCGCACCAAGCGTGAATACGTGCTTCGCCGCGTCATGCGCCGTGCAATTCGACACGGTTACCGCCTCGGCATTGAACAACCGTTTTTGCATCAGGTCGCCGCTCTTGTCACCGAGTCCATGGGCGATCAATACCGTGAACTCCGCGATCGCAAAGACCTCATTTTGCGCGTCACGGAAGACGAAGAAGTGCGTTTCCGCGCAACGCTTAAACGCGGCATGAAAATTCTCGACGACCGATTTGAAACAATGCGCTCGGCCGGTGAAAAAGAACTCAATGCCGCCGCCGCCGCCGATTTGTACACAACGTTTGGATTCCCTCTCGACCTGACAGAAGTGATCTGTATCGAAGCCGGCTTCACCGTTAACTCGGACGGCGCCAAAAAAATCATTGAAGGCGCCGACGAAACAGAAGGACACATCGATCCGAATGCCGCCGTCGACAATGTGTACCGCGACGCAAAAACAGCCGTCGGCGAAGTGAAGTTCACCGGTTATGAACGTGAAGAAGACACGAGCGAAATAGCCTTTTTGTTGAAGGTTGAAACCGACGAAAGCGGCAAGAAAACCCGCACCGTCGTTACCCACGCCGAAGCTGGAACATCGGTTGAAGTGGTGGTGCCAAAAACACCCTTTTACGGTGAAAGCGGCGGCCAAGTCGGAGACATTGGTCGCATCACAAACTCGGGTGGAGACGAGTTCGTCATCGACGTGAAAGACACAAAAAAGCCTCTCGGCGGGCTTGTTGTTCACGAAGGTGTTGTGGTCAATGGGACCGTTTCAAACGGCTCGGCGGTTCGCCTCCAAGTCAGCCACGAAGCGCGCTCCGCCACGCGTCGCAACCACTCCGCAACTCACCTTCTCCACTGGGCACTTCGCACCGTGCTCGGCCCCACCGCACAGCAAAAAGGGTCACGTGTTGGCCCCGACATCCTACGATTCGACTTTGCTCACAATCGACCGCTCACCAAAGAAGAGATCACCAAAGTCGAAGATTTGGTAAACGGCAAAATCCTTGAAAATGCCGCGATCGTTACAGAAATCCTCACCATGGATGAAGCGAAAAACCGCGGCGCCATGGCCATCTTCGAGGAGAAATACGGCGACACAGTTCGCATGCTCACCATGACGCAGGAAGTGATCGAACTCTGCGGAGGTACACATGCCCGCGCGCTCGGCGACATCGGCCTTTTCAAGATCACAAGTGAAGGTGGTGTTGCCGCCGGTGTTCGGCGCCTGTTTGCCGCAACCGGGCTTAACGCGCTCGCTTACGTTCGCGGTGCGGAAGATGAAATCAACAAGGCCCGGGCGCTTGTCAAAGTGCAGGGCGGCGATCTTCTCGACAAGCTCTCAAAAGTGATCGCTCACGAACGCGAGCTTGAAAAAAAGGTCACGGATCTCGAAAAGAAACTTCTTGAGGCGGGCAGCGGCGGCGGTGGCGGCGGCATTGAAGGCATGCTCGCTCATGCAAAAGACATCGGTGGAATCAAGGTTCTCGCGCGCCGCGTGCCGGACAACACACAGGCCGGTGCACTGCGAGAATTGGCAGAAAAACTCCGCGACAAGCTCGGCGAACGAGCCGCGGTTTTGTTAGGAACCAAAGGCCCCGACAAAGTGGCTCTCGCGCTGATGGTTTCAAAAGGCGCCACCGACAAACTCAAAGCCGGTGAACTTATCAAGGCCGTCTCCAAAATCGTCGGCGGTTCCGGCGGCGGTCGGCCCGATATGGCACAGGCGGGTGGCACCGATGTCACGAAGATCGATGAAGCAATGGCCGCCTTCTACCCTGAAGTTGAACGAACATTGTCGGCATGAGAGCTGCGTGTTGTGTACACGTTCAAGTGTACACAAATTCGAGCGGTTGCAGCGTTGTTTGCGCCGATCCAAATCCTCCCACAATCAGCTCTGATTTCGCTGCCTGCGCTGCGCATTGAGCCGCCGAAAACTCCTCTCCACCTCGTCTGCCGTCGGCTGGTAGGCGCCGATTGTCGCCCGTACGATCGGCGTTAAAAAAACGCTTTCAAGATCGAGCTGAGAGAGCGCGCCGGCCAACGTCGCAATGCGGTCCGGCAAACTTCCGCGCGAATCGACCAAAATCAGTTGCTTTCCCCGGATCGAACACAACCCCCCGCGCGGTCTCGTGGCATCGGACAAGCCTGGATCAAAAGGCTCTGCGCGAACTTCCACCCCCAGCTTTCGGGCTGCGGCGCAGAGTTCTTGATAGAGCTGGGCAAGTTCCATCTCGCCTCACCTAACGCCAGTCGCCGATTTCGATCGCAACCGTGCCACCTATTGAGCCCAATTTCCGCTAGGCTAGCCCGAGTCCGAGCACCGCGTCGGAAACATCGCTGAGACGGGTTCAACTCGGCATCGGCGAGAGCCTTGCATCGAGCCTTACTTGGAGGATCTTCCCCGTGCTTCACAAACGAAGGAACGCCGACGCAGCACCGCGATGGTTGTTCCGATCGCTTTTGGTGCTTTTGGCTCTAGGCTCGCCTGCGATTTGGCTCGGTCCCGGATGTGGTGCGAAAAGCGGACTTGAAGAATCCGAAACAGAAGAGGAAGAAGAAGACGCCGGCTCCGATGTGACATCCGACACACCCCAAGACGTTCCGGTTGATACGCCGATGGACGTGCCCACGGATGTGCCCGCCGACGTTCCAATGGACGTGCCCACAGATGTACCCATGGACGTGCCCACAGATGTACCCATGGACGTTCCAATGGATGTGCCGATGGACGTTCCAGAAGACGTCCCAATGGATGTACCCATGGATGTTCCAATGGATGTACCCATGGACGTTCCAGAAGACGTCCCGATGGATGTACCCATGGATGTTCCAATGGATGTACCCATGGACGTTCCAATGGATGTGCCCAACGACGGCCCATGCCAAGACAACGACGGCGACGGTTATTCAACCTGCGATAACGATTGCAATGACGCCAACCCGCTAATCAATCCGGGCGCGTTCGACTTTACCGACGGCATTGATAACGATTGCGACGGTGGAATTGACAACCCCATCACCTCGTGTGGAATGGGCCTTCAATACACATCGCAGGATCCCATTGACTACGCAAAGGCCATTGATATCTGCCAGCAAACTACGGCCGACGCTATGGGGGCCGACAAGAAATGGGGCCTTATCAGCGCCGAACTGAGGCTCGCCGACGGCTCGGGCACGCCCGCCGCGCAAGCGCACTCCATTATCACGCAGTTTGGCACTGTATTAAAACCGCGCAAAAACCAAAACTTCGTGTTTTTCTCGTCGGGTTTGGCAGGCACTCCGGGTCAACAATATTATCAGCCAGGTACACCGCAGGGAGGCACCGATACAGGGACAACTTCCCCCACACCACCGGGATTTCCAACAAACAAGTCGGGTTGTCCAATTCCGTTTCAGGCAATCGCGTTTAACCCGGTCAACCTCAAACTCAAAATTCGAGTTCCCACCAATGCGGGCAGTTTCGGGTTTGACCACTCCTTCTTCTCGGCAGAATACCCTGAGTATGCATGCTCTGGTTTCAACGACATTTGGGTTGCATTGCTCACAACTCAGGCGACGGGCATTGCAAACAACAAAAATATCGTTTTTGATAACCAGGGCACACCCGGCTCGGTGAATCTCAACTTCTTTGACAGGTGCATTGCGGGTCCAACGGGCTGTTTTGGAACACCCGGTTTCAACTTTTGTTCAGGCGGAAAATCCGAACTGGATGGTACAGGTTACGGCGACCCCGACATGCCGTGCAACGCCACCCCCTCTTCTATCGGCGGCGGCACCGGCTGGCTCACCACAGAGTCGCCCATTAAACCAGGTGAGGTGATGACAATAGAGTTTATCGTTTGGGATTCATCCGACGGTATTTTCGATTCTTCATCCATTTTTGACAACTTCCATTGGCTCACGGGTTCGCTTGCGAACCCAAAGACTTACCGGCCGTAAACGGCGGAAACAGAGGAGAACCCATGGCGGAAGATGATCTGAAGGCGGAGCTGGAGCGACTGAAAGCTGAAAACGAGGCTCTCAAGAACAAAAAAACCAGATCGGCATTTCTCAAGATCAGCGAAAAAGGCGCTGTGAGCGTTTACGGCTTAGGGCGCTTTCCAGTTACCCTTTACAAAGAGCAATGGATTCGATTGCTCGATATGGGGGGTGATATTCGCTCATTTATCGAAGAAAACCAGGACAAGCTCAAGTCCAAAGGTTCAGACTAGGTGGCTGGTGTTTTTCGTAACGAGCAGCCCCGATCACGCGTCCGAGCGAGTTGCGAGAGCACGAAAGTGCGAAGCACACCGAGTGCAACGCGACCGGAGGTTGCGTGGCACGAAGGTCACCGGAGCGGAACATACTCTGTGTATTTGAGCACCGGAAGCGCAGCGAGGACGCGTCAGCGGGGCGCGCAGTAGAAAAACACCAGCCACCTAAAGTCACCCATGTTTTTGCCGGAGATGTTCAATCAGCGTATCGCTCAATAGATCCTGCGCCCATAAAGGCGTAAACGTGTGGTCCACGTGAGCGATTACCTGTTTCTGAAATCCCGGCACCGCTTCCAATTTTTCCAACCCTTTATCAAAATAGTTGAGCAGGTAGACCAACCCCGGGTCATCCTCGCTGCATAGTAGAAATGCATCGCGAGTTCGCCTCGCTGTCAGCTCCAAATCAGCTATTACATCGCGGGCTTCAGGCGAGTTTTTCGCTGTGGGTAGAGAATCGCCCAGCGCGCGCGAAAGCCTTCGTTTCAACGCGCTCTCAACCTTACCTCGCATGATACGGGCAATTCGCATCACGTCCGTCTCGCCGCGAAACATCTTTTTCCACCGGTCCAGATCCCACACTGCTCCCTTGTAATATTGGGCTTGCAGCTCCGCGTGCATAAACTCCTTCAGAGCATCGCTTGAAGGGAAGTAAAACGCCTGCGGATTGATCATCCATGCACCCACAACCCTCTCATCAATGACCGCGGCACGAAACGCAATATCGGCCCCCGAACACAGCCCTGTCAGTATAAATTTTTTGGCAACACCCGCCTGCTCCAAAGCGGTCATCGCCGCTTGAGCATCCAGAGTTGCATTGGGAGGGTAGGGAACATTGGAGACAGCATTGGGAGCCACCGGACTCTCGCCGATTCCCGAGAGATCCATACGAAAAACCGGATAACCGAGGTCGGCGATTTTTCGCGCCATTCGAACAAATGCCCGCCCCGGGCCAATGTGGTGTACGCTTCCGGCGTTCATGAACACCAGCGCCGGTTTGTCAGACGGTGTTGCCGGCCGCGTCAAAATTCCAAATCGTTGGTAAGGTTCACCAAAAAGCCACGCTTCTTCCCTGTGTGGTCCACCCTCAATCACCCCACCGAGTTGAGTGGGTAGACCCGGCCCATCCCGGTCTGGAAAAACCGAAGTCAAGTGCCCGGCAATATGGTCAATGACCTCACTCGGCACCTCGTTTTTGTGAGGATCGGTCACAAGAAATGGGTGACCCGGAAGGTGTTTATACTCGGTGACAACACCCAACGATTGCAGCTTTTCAAGTAGCTTGTCTTCCGCCGGGTTGTCATGCCCACCCACTACCAAACAACCGGTCACCGGCTTTTCTGAGAGCGTGTTCGGGTCGAGCTTGGCAAGGTCGTTGACGGTGTCTTTTCGCAGCGCAAAACCGAGCGCTTCTTCATCTTCGGCGGGTGCATTTTCAGGTCGCACCTTGGGCATTAACATTTTGTGGAGCCTGAGGAGTTCTCGACCGTGAGCTTTGCCACTTGTGACAGGCATCCACAAAACAGCGTGTTCCGCCGAACAAGCCGGCGCCGCGTGCAACGCGAGCAGCGCGCCGAGCCTCAAGCCGACAATTGCAAGCCGCTCTACTCCAGATCGTTTTTTCAGCTCAATCGCCGCGTCCGAAATGCTCTTTTGCCACGCCGCAAGTCGGCCCGGCGTCCGATCATCCCCGCTTGAATCACCGGTTCCTTCCAAGTCAAATCGAAGCGTTGCAAACCCCTTGTCGGCAAGACTCTCAGCCAAACAACGCAACACTCTATAACTGTGTACTTGTTCGTGCCCCAATGGGTTCAAAATCAGCACCGCAACCCGCCGCGCAGGTAGGGTAGGCGAGTGATACGAACCAAACAGGCAAACGTCGGGCGAGCCGAAATAAACAGGCAACATGCGTGAGCAAACTCCACGTCTCGGCGGAAAGCGCGCAAATCATACACCACGACCGCCCGCGAACGACACCCGTTTCTTTCCGCCCAAAGTCGAAGTAAAAGCTCAAGTCAAGCCCATGTTCCGCAAAAGCCTCTGTCTCTCTGCATTGATCTTCACCGTCGCCGCCTGCGGACCGGAAGGGCCCGCACCCGCCGATCCGAGCAAACCCGCATCTTCCACAACTGCCATGGCCAGTGCCACCGCACTTCCCACTCAAACAACCGAACCCAAAAAACCGGCCGCAGATGAAGCGCTGCAAACCTTCATGGCGCGATTTCTCGACGAGTTTTTGGAGAGGCAGCCAACGCAGGCAACCCAGGCCGGCGACCACCGGTTTGACTCGAAATGGCCCGATATAAGCAAAGAGGGTGATGCCGCATATCGCGAATTTGCGGCTTCAAAACTTAAAGAGTTGTCGGCTTTCAACGACGCCGATCTGTCTTTGCAAAACCGCATTGATAAAGAAATTCTCACAACGCAACTCAATTATGTCCTGTTCGCCACAGATGAGCTGAAAGAGTTCGACTCAAGTCCTGTTGTGTACACATCGCTTATCGGTGACGGGCTTGACCCGCTTATTGGGCGTGAATTTGCGTCCATTGAAGAGCGAATGAAAAACCTCCTCGGCCGCCTGAAAGGTGTGCCCAAAATTGTTCAAGTGGCCAAAGCGCGCCTTCAAAACCCGGCGCTCGTGTTCACTGAAACGGCCATTATCCAAAATCAGGGGCTTGTGAGTCTTTGTGAAAAAGACATGCTTGCGTCATTTGACAAGGTGCCCGCCCTCAAAGCCGATTTGACAGCGGCGGCAAAAGCGGCAGCCGACGCGCTCAAAGACTTTCAAACATTCCTCGAAAAAGATCTCAAGCCCCGCTCCAAAGGCGATTTTCGGTTGGGTCGAGATCGGTTTGAAAAAAAACTTCGTTATTACCTCGACGACCGGGTGGATATCGACACCGTTGCGAAGAATGCTCGCGCGCTCATTGAAAAAACGCGGGAGGAAATGGTCGAAACGTCAAAGGAGCTATGGCCCGAACTGATGAAGGGAAAACCGCTCCCCAAGCTTGAAACGCTGAAAGACAAAAAGGCGTTTGTTAAAACAATTCTCGACGAAATCGCAAAAGACCGCTCCACCAACGCAACAATCGTTAAAGACGCTGAAGAAATGCTCAAGAGCGCAACCGAAACGGTGCGCAAACACAACCTTGTTCGCGTTCCTGAAGAGCCGTGTCGCGTTATTGAAATGCCAGAATACCGCCGCGGTATTTCGGTTGCTTATTGCGATTCGTCCGGGCCGTTGGAGCAAAAGCAAGAAACGTTTTATGCGATATCACCCACGCCCAAAGATTGGGATAAAAAGCGCGTGGAGAGCTATTACAAAGAGTATAACCGAGCAATGCTGCACGACCTCACCGTGCATGAAGCAATGCCCGGGCACTTTTTGCAATTAATGCATAACAACACCTTTTCTTCAAAGATCCGCGCCGTATTTCAAAGCGGCCCATTCGTGGAGGGTTGGGCCGTTTATGGTGAATGGTTAATGGCCAAATATGGATACGGTGGTGCCAAAGTGCGCATTCAACGCCAAAAAATGCTTTTGCGCGCGTCCGCCAATGCCGTTTTAGATCACGACATTCACGCGGGCACCATGGATGAAAAAGAGGCGCTCTCTTTAATGAAAGACGAAACGTTCCAAGAAGACGGTGAAGCGGTTGGCAAATGGCGACGCGCCCGCCTCACGAGCGCTCAACTCACCACGTATTTCTATGGTTTTTCAGAAATGATGAAGCTTCGTGAAAAGCACGAAAAAGAACCCGGCTTCACCGAACGCGCTTATCACGACGCTCTCCTCGGGTACGGCTCGCCTCCCATGCGTCACATTGCCGCGATCATGGCTGCGACAATGCGCAAGTAATGGGTGAACGAAACGCGAACTTGGTGTAGCGTGCCTTGCTGGAGGTCTTGCCATGGGTTTCGTTCGAAGGACACCGCGCTCGGCAATTGAGCTTGAAGAGAATCTGAAGAAGCTCTTCGAAAACAAGGGCCACATCAAATCCGTCAAAGCCAACGAGTCGAACAGCCACTTGGAAGTTGACCTCGACGGCGCGGCCAACATGTTCGGCGGTGAAGCCGGCAAAGACTTCTACCTCCAAATCAAGCGCGGCAAACTCCGTGAAGCGCGTGAACTGGCTGACAAGCTTCTCAACAGCCAATACGCCCCGTCGCGCACCGACGCTCAAGTCCTCTTTGATATGATTGACCCGCAGGGTCAGTAAGCTCCCGAACTCTCCCCACACTTGCGCAAGCGCGCTTTTTCGCTCTTCCAAGCTACTCAAATGATTTGAACCTGCGCCGGGCGCACGCTTGTGCTAACCGCGCTCGCATGGAAATCCCTGCCCTCCTGCCGAATCATCCGTACGCGGCATTTCTCGATCAGGTCGAGAAGCCTGCACGGTACGCGGGCGGCGAGGTTGGCTCGCGTGTCAAAAACTGGAACGACGTAGAAGCCACCGTCTGCTTGGCCTTCCCCGATGTGTACGACATCGGCATGAGTCACCTCGGCTTCAAGATCTTGTACCGGATCTTAAACGACGATCCGCGCACTCTGGCCGAGCGTGTGTACGCACCCTGGGCCGACATGGAAGCCGAACTTACCAAGCGTAACGTTCCGCTCGTTTCCATTGAGTCTGCGCGCCCGCTTCGCGATTTTTCGGTGGTCGGTTTTTCGCTTCAATACGAACTGACGTACACCAACATTCTCACCATGCTTCACTTCGGTCGCATTCCGCTTCGTTCGGCGGATCGAGGTGAAAACGATCCGCTTGTCATTGCCGGTGGACCCACCGCCACTCACCCAGAACCGCTCGCCGCTTTTTTTGATGCGTTCGTGATCGGCGACGGTGAAGAAAAATGTTCTGAAGTTGCCCTCACCTGGGAACGCCTCAAAAAGCAGGGCATTTCGAGACGCGATCGTTTAATTGCTCTCGCCAAATTGGGCGCTGTGTACATCCCGTCGTTGTACGAAACAGCGGTCAACCCCGACACCGGCCTCACCGTTGTCACCAAACCACTCGTCCCCGGATTGCCGAGCCGCATCGAGCGATCGATGGTGGACATCAACAAATATCCTTTTCCCGACGACAGTCCCGCGGGTGGGCCTGAAGCCATTTTTGATCGCATGTCGATCGAGATCGCGCGCGGCTGCACAGAAGGATGCCGCTTCTGCCAAGCGGGAATGATCTACCGCCCCGTTCGCGAACGAGATCCCGAGCAGGTGGTGGAAACGGTGCTCCGCGCCGTAAAAAACAGCGGACAAGACGAAGTATCACTCACCGCGCTCTCCACCGCCGACGTGTCGTGCATCTCGCCGCTCATTAAAAAAGTTTCGCAACGCCTCGCCGAAGAGCGAATCTCGCTCGGCGTTTCTTCATTGCGTGCGTACGGGCTTGAGCCCGAACTGCTCGATGAGATCAAACGCGTGCGTGCGACGGGGCTCACATTTGCGCCTGAAGCGGGCACCCAACGCATGCGTGATGTGGTGAACAAAAACGTCACCGAAGAGCAGCTTCTTGAAACTGCCGAACGCGTGTTTTCACGCGGCTGGGGCAAGATGAAGCTCTACTTCATGATCGGTTTGCCCACCGAAACCGACGACGACGTAAAAGGCATTATTGAAGCCGGCGCGCGCACCGCCGCCGTTGGAAAAAAAGCCGCCAAAGGCCGCGCCGAAGTAACGGTCAGCGTAAGTGTACACGTGCCCAAACCGCACACGCCGTTTCAGTGGGCGGCCATGGACACGCTCAGCGAAGTGAGCCGCAAACAAAAGCTCCTGCTTGAGACGGTGCGCCCCCATCGTGCAGTTACGTTGCGTACACATGATGCCGACGCGAGCCTGCTCGAGTGCATCTTCGCGCGCGGCGATCGAACGCTCTGCGATGTTTTAGAGCGCGCGTGGAAAAACGGAGCGCGTTTCGACTCGTGGGATGAACGACTGAAGCTCGATGTCTGGGAAGAAGCGTTCGTTCACTTTGGCATTGAGCGAGAAAAGTTTATCAATACCCTTCCCATTACAGCCAAACTGCCTTGGGACCACATTGACGTGGGGCTCGAAGACGGCTTTTTGGCGCGAGAATATCGCAAAGCATTGCAGAGCCGCCTCTCTCCGCCCTGCGGTAAAGTGGCCGGCACTTTCGTACATCACACCAATGTTGAAGACGCCGAAGCCGACAAACGCAGACTCGTTTGTTATGACTGCGGTGTCGCCTGCGACATGACGCAAATGCGCACCGAGCGCATTACATTCTTGGGCGCTCTCGGCGCAAAAAAGAGACTCCCACTCATTGAAAATGCGCCCACGATCCAACCGATTGTCGATCCGCTGCCCCCCTCGGATGAACCCAATGACATTTCGTTAACAATAGAGAGTTCGCCAATCGAGACTGAAGTGCCGGCTTCCGCGCAGAAGAAACGCGTGCCCGCACCGCCTCGGAGCGCTCGCGGCAAACGATATCGCTTTGTGTTTGAAAAAATCGGACCAATGGCATTGCTCGGCCATTTGGACATTGTGCGTGAACTGCCTCGCGTTCTGCGCCGCTGTGAAACCCCTGCTGTGTACACTCAAGGGTTTCATCCCAAACCCGACATGACCTTCAGCCCGGCGCTGTCGCTCGGTGTGTTATCAGTGGCAGAAGCCGTCGATCTCCGCATCAATGCCGACTACAGCCGCGAGGACTTGTTGGCTCTCATTGAGAAAATGAATAAAAATGCGCCCGCCGGATTCATTTTTTATGATGCGGCGCAACTCAGCGAAACCGACCTCGGCATTGCAAAAATGATTACCGGTGCTCGTTATGCATTGGTATGGGCCAAGTCGGCATTGCGAGACGCCGGTGCCGGTGCTGATGTGTACGCATGGCTCACTCAAAAGTGTAATGAGCTTCTTGCGGCGCCTTCGTTTTCAATTCGGCGCAACATCGACGGTGTTGGCAAAATCATTGATCTCAAAAAATACCTTCGGTCCGCGTCCGTTGCGCCCGAGTTGGCCAATCAACCAAACAAGCTCGGCGGCCTCGCGGGCGACCTTGCCGTGGTGATTGTCGACGTCGACATCACCGGCGGAGGCTCGGTAAAAGCGTCTGAAGTGGCACACGCCCTCGTCGGCGATATCGGTCACCGAGCCGTGCGCATTGCGCTGCTCGCAGGTGAGGTGACCAACGTATTGGATCTTGCCAATATCAAAAAACCCGTCCGCATTGAGGCGCCCGTGGCACAGCCTTCCGCAGACGGGCACGCTTCGCCGAGCATTGAGGCCGCACAACCCGCCGCAACGTAATGAGCTGATAACGCGTGAACTCAACGCTGCCGTATTTGATATTGCCGGTCGTTGCGTTTATTGCCGGCTTCGTTGACGCAATTGCAGGCGGCGGCGGATTATTAACGTTGCCCGCATTGCTCAACTTCACTCCCGATGTGCGGCTCGCCCTTGGCACCAACAAAGGCCAAAGCGTTTTCGGTTCATTCGCGTCACTCGTTTCATTTGCGCGCGCCGGCCGCGTTCATAAACAACGCGCTGTACCCGCTTTTATTGCCGCATTGTTGGGCTCCCTTGCAGGAGTAAAGCTCGTATTGGCCATTCCACCAACCGCATTGCGACCCATTGTTCTCGCATTGCTTGTGGGCGTGGCCGTTTTCTTTTTAATTCGAAAGAAAAGGCCCCCCAAGTCCGCCGTTATCGGCGAACCCATTGCCGAAGAACCGCCCGGTGGTATTGCGGCCGCTCGCAGTCACCCAATTGTTTTCGCCGCATTGATCGGCGCGCTCCTCGGCACGTATGACGGGTTTTTCGGCCCTGGAACAGGCACATTTTTAATTGCCCTTCACACAGCCATTTTCGGCGATGACCTCACCGACGCCAGCGCCAATGCCAAAGTATCAAACTTTGCGTCCAACCTTGGCAGCGTGTGTTTATTCGCTATCGAAGGCAAAATTGACTTTCGATGGGCATTGCCCATGGCGCTCTTTCAAATGCTCGGCGGCATTGCAGGTGCCCGCGCCGCTATCAAGGGCGGCGAGCGCGTTGTACGCACGGGCGTATTGCTCGTGACCGTTGCATTGGTTGTCCGGCTCGCTTGGCAAATGTTGCAATAGCGCTCCAGCCTGTTGGGAGACCGGTGGGGGTGTGCCGCGCCTTACGCCAAGAACCTGGAAACCGTCCCTTCTCAGACCTCGTGGTTGGCACCCCGTCCCGAGTCGCGACACGATTGTCATACCCTCGACGTTGAGACCCCGCAAAACACCCGGTGATTGAGCGAGTTTTGCCATGGATCAAGGCCACGAGACGAGCGGCATTAACTTTGCTCAATGATGTGGTCGTCGGCAACGGCGCTTAACATAACCTTGGCTTGAGAAAGGCCTCGGCGGCGGCACATCCCAATAAACGGACGTGGCGCCGCCGAGGCTTTTATATTTTGTCCATTCACGCTCCTTGCGCGTTGCACTTCGTTTGTCGCATAACGCGGCCAAGGTTCATCGCGTGAATAACGAAGAGAACGAACGTCGATCGGCGCGATTGGCCGCCGCCGGAGCCGTCGGTGCCAGCGTCGCTCATGAATTGCGCAATGCGCTTGCTGTTG
This sequence comes from Polyangiaceae bacterium, assembly GCA_016712345.1. Classification (GTDB taxonomy): domain Bacteria; phylum Myxococcota_A; class Polyangia; order Polyangiales; family Polyangiaceae; genus JADJRH01. Next base: position 1,605,282 of record JADJRH010000001.1, on the reverse strand, counting down.
CAGAATCAGCGCTTTTTCTAGCCCAGCGCAACATTGATGACCGCGCGCGGCTCGTGAGGCACCTTGACCAAGTCGGCGCTGAAATTCGCCGCGCCCACGCCGTTATCGGAAGTGTATTGGGCCTGGCCCGTGGTGAACCTGTTCGACGCGAGGCATTCCCATTAACAAAACTCATTGAAAGCGCGCGCCACGCATTGCTATTGCCAACCAACGTCACGTTTGAAGTGGCCGTTGTACCCGCCGACTTGTTTATCTATTGCGACCCCGTGTTGCTGGAACGCGTTTTTTCAAACCTCTACCTCAATGCCATTGAAGCGCTTGAGGGCCGCGGTCGAGGCTCGATCATTACGCGCGCGTGGCGCGGTGAAGAGAGCACATTTTTAGAAGTTGAAGACGACGGTCAAGGCATTGACCCACTTATTGTTGACCGCATATTTGAGCCCCTTGTCACCGCAAAGGCGCGTGGAACCGGGCTCGGTCTCGCATTAAGTCGCGTGATTGTTGAAGCGCACGGCGGTGAAATCACAGCCACCAGCGGATCGCGGGGCGGCACCTCGTTTCATTTATGGCTGCCCAATGACATGGCCGCCGCTTAATATCGAAACGAAAAAGGCGCTTGAGGTTTGGTAGAAGTCGGCGATTATGCAGGGGTGGCACACATCATCTATTTTGTAAAAGGTGACCCGAGCATTGTAGCGACTTATAAAAAAGCGCTCGCTCCGGTCGGTGACTTTGATTTTATTGTTGTTGCCGCCAAGCCCGACGGTTTGTCTTCCGCTTATGGAAAGCTCGCCGACAAGCTAAAAAACCCCGCCACCGGGAGAATCGCGCCTGAATTGTTCAGCGCGTACGGTGCGCCTCGCGCTCCTTATGAAACAATAACGCTCGCCACGTTCAGCGCGGGTTACAAATTTGCCGAACGCATGTTGGCTATCCCCGACGATGCCAACGCCATTGATGCGTACGTAGCTATTGACTCCATTCATGCCGACTTTGACGAAGACAAAACGGCCAAAGACACTCAAATTGCCCCATTTGTCGAGTTTGCCAAACGCGCCCAGGCCAAAGAAAAGCTCTTTTGGATTGGCCATTCCGATGTGGTGACCCCCCAGGTGGGCAAGTTTGCATACGCGTCCACCACTCAAGTTGCCAATGAGATCATTCGCCTCGCCGGGGGTGAAAGCGGGTTTTTTAAACGCCGCGCCTACAATGTTGAAACCAATCCGGTAAAAGAACACGTTGCCGCAATTCAAAAGTGGGGCCCCGGATTTTTAGCAGAAGCGATGAAAGAACTTTTGTCGGGCCGCCAACCTGAATAGCGGCCCAACGTTGTCGCAATCAACCTGACTGTCAGGTTTTGCGTTGCGAAGAGAATATCGATCGCCTTCGTGCGGCGATTGCCGCGAGCGCCAATAGCAGCACTGATAATCTACCCGAATTAACGGGCGTCCCGCTTGAATTGCAGCCGCCGCCCTGGTCGGCGTTGTTCCCTGAACCGGATTCACCGCCGGGGTTTCCAGCGCCGTTGCCGGAGTTGCCCGCTGTTCCGCCGTTGCCTCCGGTCGAACCGCTCGACCCCGACGCGCCCGCTGTTCCACCCGCTCCACTCGAAGTCAGATCTTCAGGATTGGGATCGCCGCCCTCGGGCGGATTTTCTTCTTCAGGTGGAGTTGTGCCGCCGCAAAGCGCGTTTGTAAAACAGTAGAGTTCACCCGCACCGAGGTCACCGCAGCAGCTACCCTCGCCGAGCCCCGCACAATCGGAGTCAACCGAGCACGCTTTGGTACAGAATGAAAGTTGATCGTTATACAGGCAAACCTCGCCTCCCAAATTGGGATTACAAAAGGGCAGGTCGGGACTGTTGGGGTTACCACACGGATCACCCAAGTTGCCCGAGGGTGAATATTGAGGAGGTCCGCTCCCGCAAGCCTGATTTTTGGGCGTAAAAGTGGCTGTCAGACTGTATAACCCCGGTTGCTCCGAAGCGCCCTTGAACGTGTCGGCAACCAGGTAATACGTGCCACAATCCACATCCACAGTAATGGTTGTGTCATGCCGCGCCACACAGTCGTTCGTGTTCATGGACGTGTACAAGTGAATGTCAATGTCCACGCCGGCGTCGTCTGAAATGGTAGCTGTCAGAGTGCCCGGTTGGTCAAATGTGACAGCGTACACATACTCGGGGCCGGATTCACTTTTCGCCGGTGCGGCGCCGCAACCGTCGAGCATATCGCTACCCGAATCTTTGGTGTTGCGTGTGTCGGTATAGGGGAAACTGTCAATCTTGATGGGCGTGACAAGTGAACCCTCCACGTCGGAGACACTGGTTCCCTCAATTTGAGTATAGCGTCGCGGAATATACCCATCCACATGCGCCCAGCCGTCGGTCGCGTTGTAGTGAACGTTGTACCCCAACGACTCATAAAACGCGGGTTCACCATTTGCCATCATGTGGCTGAACATGGCCACGTGGTAACCCGCGTAGTTGAAAATGTCGGCGGGCAATATGGCATTTACATCAATGGCGTTGGAGATGTTTGCCATGTTGCTCGTTGTATAGTGCCCGGCGGCAAACGCCTTGCTCACAAAACCCGAGCAGTCGAGCCCCACCGTGCAACTCAAAATTCCATCTTCGGGGTAAGAACCCGCGCCTTTGCCCGCGGCGATCGCCTGGTCAAACTCAAACAGCGTCATGTACCCGCCCCAGTCATACGGCAGGCCCACATAATCGCCGGGGGTATAAATGCTCACGTAGGAAGAGTTGCACGAAGCAACCATGTTTTCGGCCTTGCAAGTCCACGGATGGTAGGCAAACGCCTTGGCGCGTGCCATGACCTGACTGCGCGGTATCGCCTCTGAAGTGCCCGACGTGAAGAGTGCCGCCAAGGCAAACCCAAATGCGCTCATGCCTGTAACAAGACGGCTCGTTTTCATTGTGATACCTCCGCTTTCGGGGCGCCGATCTTCATTTTCTTCAGGTGCAAACCCTGTTCGTCCGCGACCGCAAACACCACCACACCGCCTTGACCATCCATCACGAGATCGCGGTGCATGCTATGAAGCCCCGACCTTCCGAGCGGCTCGTTCAGGAGCACCGCTCCACTTTCCACGTCGGTGCAATACGCGCTCCGTTCTACCGTGATAGGCCCGACATTGTCGGGCTGCTTCACATGGTCAAGTTGAGTACACACGGTGTTGGCCGAGGCACCGATGATCCTTACCGCCGACGGCGACCCCGGCACCGCCCACTTGACGGTGACGCGCGCCTTTTCGTCGGCATCGGGTTTGGGTTGCGAAACAACCCAAAGTTCAGCCGCTCCTTCGTTTTTGACCGACATGACTCCGCGATTGCCGCTCACAAATGCGGCACCTTCGCGCTTGTTTCTCAGAGTTTCTGCCAAATCGAGCGGCGCATGTGGGCTCCCTAAATTCCAGGTTTCTTGCATTGCACTGACCGCATACAGTCTGTGCGTTTTGTCCAATTCCAACCGCTGAACATCCCGCAGCACGCGTGGAACGTCCATTTCACCCAGGGGAGACCCGTCTCGACCGAACAGCCACACCTTGGCTTTGAGCGGGCTCCACGCCGCTGTTGAACCGTCGGGTCCTACCGTCAAATGTTCCGCGTCACTCGGCACATGCGCCTGCGTGCGAACTTCTCCGTTTTGACTGACGGCAACAATGCGTTCGTTCCACCGATCGAGGATCAGAACATCCCCTGAGGGAGCCACCGCAATTGCCGAAGGGCCGCTCGCGGGAAAGTCCTCTCCACCCGGCTTTAGCCCCAGCTCAAATGAGCCGCTTCCCCACGGAAGCGTCTTTGTCTGCCACGTTGTCAGCGCCGACCGAACCTCCCCAAGACTCTCCCCTTCGGCCGGTTGCTCCACCGAACAACCCACGCCGAGCAATACCATTGGTGTTAAGGCCCACGTGGACCACCTGCGTAAACAACTTTGCGGTGCCATTGCGCGGGCGCATAGCACGTTTTTGGGCCAGACAAGTGATTTCTTTCACCCATCAGATCAATAAAATCACTGCGCGAATGAGCCCTGGTTAGTTGCTGCCCCGCCCTTTCAACTCCACCGCGGTTGACTCGGAAAAACCCCCGGTGCGTTGACAGAACGTGATACCCTCGCCCGCGCTTATAAACCGTGCCGAGTTTCAGATCAGGATCGGCAAAGACCGGTGTGGAGTGTATATGCCGCGGTTGATTTGGTTGCTCACTGTTTCAATCCTTCTCACCGGGATCGCCTGTGTTCGCCGCCCTCCGCCCATTGTTTCACCGAGCACTGTACCCCCGCCTGCCGGTCCTCAATGCACAGTAGAAACAGGCATTGATGTCACGGGAGATCCCTCCTGTTCCGCCGGATGCCAATGGAGCCGAACGGCACGGCAATGTGTCGTTTCAACTGCCCCGCCCGCCAAGTTTGGGCAACCCGCGCCTTCCAATTCTACTCCCCTCCCGCCGTCTACCACTGCACCCAATTCTACCACCGCACCAAGCGCGCCGCCCCCCGGCCCTCTACCCAACGAAATCTAACTTTCATATCCCGCGCCAAAACCTACCCGTCAGGTTTACTTGTACATCGCCAGGCAAGCAGCACTTACTTTGTACTTGCAAGCGCGCGAAAAAAAGTTCGTGGCCCGGTTCCGCAGGTGTTGGGCTCGCTCGTACGAATCGAGCGAGGCTTCGTTCTCCCCATTTGCCATTTCCTCAATTATCAGCCCGGCCTGAAAACAACTCTCGGGGCTGGTTGCGCCGCACGCCCTCTCGTAAAGGTCACGCGCCTTTTGAACGTGCCTGGGTTTAACCAGATCCGCCACCTCGTGACAGCTCTGAAAGTCCCACTGTTCACAACGCAGCTCCAAATAATGCAGACTCGCAAGGTCGGTGTTGGCGCCAATGTGTACACCAACTGTCGCAAGAACAACCAAAACCGCCAGAGCCGTTCTAGTTCCAGCGCGATGCAAAGCCGCCAACGCTTCTTCAGCATTGCCTTGCACCAATGCCAGGGTGCGATCCCTGCCTCGGTAAGCCGCAGCAGACATTGCAACCCGCGCTGCCAATTCTTCACCCAACCCCAAATCTACCCTCGGCGTGTCAGTGCCCACGTGTTCAACTTCGCTCGCATGTTTCTGAACCAAGTCTGGAGTGATGACCGCGTGCGCCCTGTAAATTGCCCGCACATCGTGCACAAGGCACACAGTTGTGGCCGTCAGCGATGTCCACAACATTGCCATCATCGGTAGTGGAAGCTCCACTTCTCCAGCCCGCGCCGCCGGCCACATCACCGCCGCAAACAACGTCATTACAGCCATTGTGGTTGCCAAAAGGGCCCACACAGAGCGGCGATCGCTGTCGGACACAATCGACCCCAGTCGAGCCCTTTTAGCGCGTCTTGCCGCCCGAAGAACCGTCAGACACACGGGCAAAAACAACAACGCACAACCCGCCCCACCCAAAGCCGTTTCTTGAATGCTATTAAATTGCGGATGAACCGCTCCGATAATCAAACCCACCAATGCGCCGCAGCAAACAACCAATAACGCATGCAGCCAAGCCGAATCGCGCGCCGATCGCCTCGCGATATCCCAATCTTCCAACTCGTAGTCCAATTTTTTCCCCCGACACAAATGAGTGAGCAGGGCGCCCAATCCGGCGCCGAGCACCCCCGTCACCACGGTTACCGGAGGCTTTAGATCAACCTCAATCCGCTGAAAAGCAGGATTGGTAATGACAGCCGCCGAGAGCCATCCAGCCGCTGCGCCGACCAGAGCAAATGGGTAGGCGAGCTGTATAAAACGGGCCTCTGCCATGGAGCCTCTGACAATCGCGCCGGACCGTGCCTTTGGTGGACGCGAGAGGAAAGAGTGATTCCAGAGAGCCTGCTAAGTTCCCACCCCGAAGAATTAATCTTCGCCCCCACCCGAAAGCTGAAGCTCATCGAGCCCGGCAAGCACCGCCAATGGAACAGGATGGTAAGGCGGGCGCGGCGTGATGGGCTTGTTCACATCGCCGCCGCGCTCCTGAATGGCTTTTGCGCACAACGCCAAACACCATTTACCCTGACACCACCCTGTTCCAAACCCGGTATAACGTTTTACCGACTCAATGTCTTTATAACCACGCTCCATTGCCGCTTCCAACTCGTGCAAAGTGACATCTTCACAGCGGCAAACAAGCGTTTTCATATCAGTCCAAAGGGTATTAACGGTGGCTTATTAAACTCGAATGAAGATCAATCACCTTCATATTCACATCGCGCATCACAGGTTTCATGCACTGTAATGCGTACGAGCGACGGAAATTCAGGCTTGAGACGATTCCAAATCCACCGAGCCAATATCTCACTTGTTGGATTTTCGAGGCCCGGAACTTCGTTTAAATAGTTATGATCGAGCGTGTTATAAAGCGGTTCCCATGCTTTATAAAGGACGCCAAAATCAATAAACCACCCGGTATCTTCATCTACCGGACCTTTAATGGCCACTTCAACCTTAAAGCTGTGACCATGGAGCCTTTGGCACTTATGCCCAGGGGGAACTTTGGGCAGGCGATGAGCCGCCTCAAATCGAAACTCGTGAACCAACCGCACGTTCATATTGCCTCGCTACCATCGCATCAAAGCCGCCGACCGGCCAGAGCCGAGTGAACACCCGTCTGCGATTGCGTGACCGCGAACAATGTGCACGGCGCTCGGGTTGCTCGATCGGGCTTGGATCAAACTTCTTTTTCGACTATAGGGCCGCACCATGCCGCAGAAACCCCAAGTTCGTGCCAAAGAAAAACGCCGCCTCACCAAGCGTCTCGCTGCGTGGCGGGCCAAACAAGCCAAGCAAGCGCAAGCCGCCCAGGGCGAAGCCAAGGCTTAGTCCCAGTCCAGCCGGCTCGCGCCTTCGCTCGCGCCCACCAAAAGCCCCTGCGTCAGATGGATTTCCTTCTTTTGCAGGGGTTTTGTCTATTTTGAGCAAACCCTCACGTTCACGTGAGGGTGAGGCTTGACAGTTCCGCCAAGGTCCGCTAGATCGATTTCACTCAACCCTCACGTACACGTAAGGGTAAGAGTCAAGTGGCAAACAAACGTCCTTGAGATCAGATCCCCATGCGCGCCCCCAACCCCGCCGGCTCTCGGCACCTCCCACTCGCAGACACTTCCAGCCGTGAAGGGCTGGTCGGTGCCATTGAGTCATGTGGTGAAGGTTGCGGCTGCAACTCCAAGTCCGTCTCAGCAGAAGTGGCCGCCGCCGAGCGAGAATTGGCAAATGCATTAATGCCTCCCGCAATGGGCGGCGGTGATGAAGATAAACTTCTTCAAGTCGGCGACGTCGCAAAAGTGAGCGGAAAAACCGTTCGCGCTATTCATCATTACGAAGAGTTGGGGTTGCTCCAACCGCATGCGCGCTCAAAAGGTCGTTATCGATTGTATGACACCGGTGCGGTTGCGCGCGTAAGGTGGATTAACAAAATGCATGATTTGGGGCTCTCTTTGCCTCAAATTCAAGAAATTGTCCGAGCTTGGGAAAGTGCATCCTCCGCCCCCTCGGCAATGGCAAAAATTCGATCCACATATCAAAGAAAGCTCGAAGAGACGCGCGCCCAAATTGCTCACATGCAATCGCTTGAGCGCGAGTTACAAGCGAGCATTCGATATCTCGATACGTGTGACGCCTGCGATCCGGCTGAGATCGTACAAGCATGTTCATCTTGCCACGTTCACGAGAGTGAAGAAAAACAGCCCGACCTTGTGGCCGGCATTCACGGCGGCGCCCAACGAACTTTAATCAAAGCGGCGGCCGCCGGCTGATTTTATAAAGGATAAAAACAATGTCTCTCAAGCTTCCGATCTACATGGACTACCACGCGACAACCCCGGTTGACCCGCGCGTGATTGAAACCATGCTGCCCTACTTTAATGAAAAGTTTGGCAATGCCGCAAGCCGCAGCCACTCATTCGGCTGGACGGCTGAAGAAGCGGTTGGTGCCGCGCGTGAAAAGATCGCCGCGTTTATCGGAGCAAAAAATCCCAAAGAGATTGTCTTTACCTCCGGCGCCACTGAAAGTGACAATCTCGCTATTAAAGGGATTGCCGAGTTTTATAAAGACAAGGGCAATCACATCATCACCTCGGTTATTGAACACAAGGCCGTGCTTGATACCTGCAAACGCCTTGAAAAAGAGGGTTATCAGGTCACCTACCTCAACGTCGATTCAACCGGCCGGGTTGATCCCGATGCCGTCAAAAACGCCATTACCGACAAAACGATCTTGGTGAGCGTTATGCTCGCCAATAACGAAGTTGGCACCGTTCAACCCATTGCTGAAATCGGGAAAATCACGCGCGAGCGCGGTGTACTCTTCCATACCGACGCTGTGCAGGGCCTCGGCAAAGTCCCCTTTGACGTTGAAAGCATGAATGTCGACCTTGTGTCGATTACCGCCCACAAAATGTACGGTCCCAAAGGTGTCGGCGCTCTCTACGTTCGCCGCTCAAAACCCCGCGTTCGCCTCACGGCTCAAATGGACGGCGGCGGCCACGAGTTTGGTATGCGTTCCGGCACGCTCAACGTCCCCGGTATCGTCGGCTTCGGCAAAGCCGCCGAGATTATGAAAAACGAGGGCGCGGAAGAGGCAAAACACATTTTGGCATTGCGTGAGCGGCTGCGCGCCGGCCTTTGGAAAAACCTCGACTCCATTCAACTCAACGGCTCGCTTGAAAATCGCCTTCCCGGCAACCTTAATGTGTCGTTTGCATTCGTTGAAGGTGAAGCATTGATTATGGCCATTAAAGATGTGGCTGTTTCGAGCGGATCGGCGTGCACAAGCGCCAGCCTCGAACCTTCGTATGTGCTTCATGCAATGGGCATCGGCGACGACTTGGCCCATTCCTCCATTCGATTCGGTCTCGGCCGATACACCACCGAAGAAGAGGTAGACTTCGTTATCAACCTCGTGACGAACAAAGTGAATAAGCTGCGCGACATGTCGCCGCTTTACGAAATGTTTAAAGAAGGCATCGACCTAAACAGCGTGCAATGGGCTGCGCACTGAAAAACGACGGGAGAACTCAATCATGGCGTACAGTGATAAAGTCATCGAACATTATGAAAACCCCCGCAACGTCGGCACGCTCAATAAAGATGATGAGAGTGTCGGCACCGGCCTCGTTGGGGCGCCGGCGTGCGGCGACGTTATGCGTCTTCAAATCAAAGTCGGCGACGACGGCGTTATTCAAGACGCAAAATTCAAAACATTCGGCTGCGGGTCGGCAATTGCGTCGTCTTCTCTCGCAACAGAATGGCTCAAAGGCAAAACGGTTGATGAAGCTGAAACCATTAAAAACAGCATGATTGCTGAGGAGCTTCATCTGCCACCTGTTAAGATCCATTGCTCCGTGTTGGCAGAGGACGCCATTAAAAGCGCCATTGCCGATTTTCGGGCCAAACAGGCGGCGCGCGCAAAAGTTGAAAAAGACGCCGGTTGACCCAGTTTTTCATTGATCGTTCGCACAAATTAGAATGAGTGAGTCTGAAGCCGGAGCAGTTATGGAAACCCAGTCGGCAGTGAGTACGCCGCAAAATGTTGAAGCACCAGCGCCCAAAAAAACGCTCGCGGTGAGCGCCCCCGCGGTGGATGCCATTCGTCGGCAGCTTCAAAAACGTGGCACTCCCGATGCTGCTATTCGCGTTGGAGTGCGCGGCGGCGGTTGCTCCGGCTTTTCGTATGTTATTGAATACGACGACAAGCCGGCCCGCACCGGTGACATTGTTATGGAGTTTACAGAAGAAGGCAAAGCCACCGTGCGCGTTTTTTGCGACAAAAAGAGCATTTTATACCTCCAAGGCAGTGTTCTTGATTGGGAAAAAACGCTGATGTACACAGGCTTCAAATTCAAAAATCCGCAAGAAGCAAGCCGCTGCGGATGTGGTCATTCATTCACCGTGGCCTAAAGCGCCGCTCTCGGGCCTTCGCCGCAATCGCTTCACGAATCACAATGCGGGCCAATGTCTAACGACCCTTTTGATCTATTGGGTATCAAACCCGAGTTTGACCTCGACATGAAAGCTGTTGAGGCCCGCCATCGCGAGCTTTCAAAAGCCCTTCATCCCGATCGTTATGCGCAGGCTTCTTCGGCCGAACGGCGTATGGCATTGTCGCGTGCCATTGAAGTGAATGAAGCATTTCGCACTGTGCGCGACCCCATTAAACGAGCTGAAGCGCTCTTTAAAAAGCTGGGCGTCCCGGCGGGTGAAATGGCCGAACCTAAACCGTCGCCCGATCTGTTAATGGAAATGATGGAAGCACGCGAAGAGCTGTCAGAAGCCGCGCGCGCAAAAAACATCGGCAAAGTTCATCAACTCGCAACGAGCATGCAATCGCGCGAGCGCGAGGTGCTTCTATCGCTCGGCAAAGGATTTCAAGCGGCCGGTGAAAACGGAGAAGCCGCTCGCAAACTAATTCAATACCTGGGTGAACTGCGTTATCTGCGCCGCTTTCTCGATGAAGTAACAGCCATTGAAGAAAGCGCCGCCGGCTAACGAAGGCACTCATTGCGTTTGCCAAAGGCATCCTGCCAACCCATTAGGCATTATGGCTCTCCTCGAAATTTTTGACCCCAAAGCCCCGCCGCGCCCCATTGGTATTGACCTTGGTACCACCAACTCACTTGTAGCGCGCGTGCGTGACGGCCGCCCCCTTGTGATCTTGGATTGTAATGGAAATGCCTTGGTTCCAAGCGCAGTTCATTACGATGAGCGAGGCGGGACCATTGTCGGTTACGACGCCCTCCGCCTCGCATCCAAAGCCCCGCTTGAAACCATTGTCAGCGTGAAGCGCTTCATGGGTCGAGGCGCCGACGATCCTGAAACACGGCGCCTCGGCACCTTCAAGTTTGAACCCCCCAAAACCCCTGAAGATGCCAAAAGTGTACGCTTTCGCGTGCGCGACCGTGTTGTCACCCCCATTGAAGTATCGGCTGAAATTCTAAAAGTTCTCAAAACCAATGCCGAAGACGAGCTGCGCACCGTCGGCGGAGTTGTCATTACCGTACCCGCGTACTTTGATGACGCCCAACGTCAGGCCACCAAAGACGCCGGAAAACTCGCCGGCCTTGACGTTCTTCGCATCTTAAACGAGCCCACCGCCGCCGCACTCGCCTACGGGCTTGAAAAACAGCAAAACGGCCTTTTCGCGGTGTATGACCTCGGCGGTGGTACGTTTGACATTACCATTCTACTTCTCGACCAAGGTGTTTTTCAGGTCAAGTCCACCGGCGGTGACAGCGCTCTCGGCGGTGATGACATGGACCGAGCGCTCGCAGAAAAACTCCTCACTGAAATGGGCACCTCCGACCGAAGCCCTGAAGTGGTAAGGTTGGCGCTTGATCTTGCTCGCCGCACAAAACACGGCCTGACAGACTCCGCCAGCGCTGAAGTAGAAGTTCCGGCCCCGGGTGGAACCAAAAAAGTCACGGTGACCCGCGACGAGTTTGACGCATTGATCGCGCCGATAGTCGAGCGAACGGGAGTTGCCTGCCGACGAGCCATGCGCGACGCCGGCATTCAACCTTCCGATCTCGACGGTGTGATCCTGGTCGGCGGATCTACCCGCGTTCCCTACGTTCGAACCTACGTTAAAAACATCTTTGGAAAAGAACCCCTCGGCGATATTGACCCCGACCAGGTGGTTGCTCTTGGTGCGGCCATTCAGGCGGATATTTTGTCAGGTTCGCAGGAACACGAAGTTCTTCTGCTCGATGTTCTCCCTCTTTCTTTGGGGCTTGAAACCATGGGTGGAGTGGTAGAAAAAATCTTACCCCGAAACACCACCATCCCCACCGGCGCCCGTCAGGTATTTACCACCTACGCAGACAACCAAACCGGTTTTGACCTTCACATTGTTCAAGGTGAGCGTGAACTCGCCACAGACTGCCGATCGCTCGCTCGATTCAAGTTGAGTGGTATTCCACCCATGCCCGCCGGCATGGCCAGGTTGGAAGTCACCTTCCGGGTAGACGCCGACGGCCTGTTGAGCGTCACAGCGCGCGAGCAAAAAACGGGTGTTGAACAAAAGGTGGAGGTGAAACCCAGCTACGGCCTCACCGATGAAGAGGTAGAACAAATGCTCCTCTCCGCCTTGGAACACGGTGAAGAAGACTTTGAAAAACGCCGCCTTGTAGAAGCTCGGGTAGAAGCTGAAAGGGTGGTCATGGCCACCAAAAAAGCCCTTGAAGCCGACGCAGATCTTCTTATCGACGACGAAGGTGTACGCATTGAGCAGGCCCTCGCGGCATTACAAGCCGCCATTAAAGGTGACAGGGCGACACTCATTCAGGCTCGCACCGACGAACTGGACGATGCCACTCACAACTGGGCCGGGCGTCGTATGGACAGAGCCGTTGCAAAAGCCATTGCCGGCAAACAGGTAGACAGTATTGAAAGCACTGTTTCCGATGCGCGCGGCGTGGACGCCCACGTTGCCGAACATGCTGAGCGCGCCGCGTCTGCCATGGTGCCGAGTGGAGCGGCCGTCACTTTCTTGGGAGAAAACTAATGCCCACTGTTCGACTCAGAGCGCTTGATCAAGCCTGGGAGGTAGAAGTTCCCATTGGAACAACGATCCTTCAGGCCTCCAAAAAAGCCCACGCATGGGAAGGTGACGCGTGCGGCGGCGTTTGCGCCTGCTCCACGTGCCATGTGTATGTGACGCAGGGTAAAAACCTTCTCAGCGATGCCGAAGAAGAAGAAGAAGACATCCTCGACAAAGCGTTTGACGTGCGCGCTCAGAGCCGCCTCGGGTGTCAGGCGAAAATTGAAAAAGACGGCGTTATTGAGTGTGAAATCACGCGCGAAAGTCTAGACGCCTTCTTCAACGAGCACCCCCAAGAAGTCGACCCGCGCAAAAGAAAGTAGAATCGGCCCTCACGCAACGGTTGTCTATCCATTCAACTGTTACACTCGGGCCGACTTCTACCCATTGGCCACACGCACCTATAGGCAAGAATCGCCAACAGGGCTCGCCGGTCCAACACTGCCAATTTGAGCTTCTTTCATCTCAAATTTTAGCCCAATACTAATGCCGTCACAGGTTTGGTTGGGATCCTGTGTGCCGTCGGCCATGATGTCAGACGCCTGCCGAACCTGACTGAGCATGCTGTCGAGAATTGCGGTGTCGCACAAGTCGAGCAGCGCCCCAATTTTCTTCACTTCGGCAACCACGTCTTCGGTATTCACGACGCCGCCGATCGTTCCACTGGTGGCGCTCTTTCGATCTTCCGCGAGGGTCATTGTTGTGCGCGCTGCGTACAGGGTCAGCTTGATGGAGGTGGTTTGAGTCTGCGTCTTGAGCGGAACCGTCAAGATGTAGGTTTGGTTGGGCCCTGAATCGTAAAGGTTATCTTTAATAGAACTCCCGGCGAAAATCACCGTTGATGAAAATGGATCGTTTGGATCGCTCAACAATTCAGGTGCAACGGGCCACTGATCTGTGCCGTCAAACTTGGGAGCTGTGCCCAGGTCGGTGGCACCATACAGCCTGCTTGTAAACGACGGCACGTCGCCCGTGGGCGGCACGCAGTCAAGTTTTAAGAGCGATGTGAAAATACCCTTTTGAATGCCGTTGTTCACGTCATCTACCCATGTTGGATAGAGCGACAAGATGAGCGGCACCAGGTTTTTGCCAAACGAGTTATCAATACCCATGTCGCCGTCAGGGTAGGGGGTAGATGTGGCCGCCCCTGAATTGGGTTGACACACGTCTTTTGAAACGGCCGTTGTTTCAAGTCCGTCCAGGTTATACCCTACCGACTTCCACTGACCGCTGTCGCCTTCACCGAACGAAAGCGAGGTAACAGCGAGCACGACACCTTCATTGTTTTCACAGGTTAACCCGCCGCCCGTTCCACCCGTTGAACTGGTGGAGGTGGTGGTGCCGCCGCTCCCGCCCGTGGTGCTGGTAGAAGTGGTTTCACCTCCCTGTCCACCCGTGCCGCTCGTTGTTTGCGTTGTGTCGCCGTCACAACCGACGGTAAACAAAGCTCCAAGTGCGATGGCCAAGGCAACCTGCGATCGATAACTACCAAGCATGTGTTTTACTCCGAAATAAGGGGCTAGATACCGGTGTCTTAGAAAAAGGTGGTTCCACGCGGCGTTGACAGCTCAGCCAATTATACCAGCTATTAACCCGTTCGCCGCGGGCTCCTTCAATTTACGAGTGAATTGCAGCCGAAAAGCACGTTTACTTCGGCATTGTTGTCATTCTGCACCGTTGCGCACGAGGCCGGGCAGAGAATGATCTTCGTCGGGGAGATGTTGTTGTCAAAATACCAACCTGGGCTACCCGCGCAGTCGATCAGATTATCGGCTTTTAGAAGGACTTTGGGATCACCCATACCCTGCGGTGTGTAGGAGAAGTTTACCTGCTTTGGGTCAAGTTCCAACCCATTCGGCGGCATTGGAATCTCAAATTCACACCCCAATACCTCACTCTTAATTTCAGCAATTTTGGCCGAAAATTCTGAAATATCGTTGGTGATGTCGTACGCCGCTCCGGTGCCTCCCGCTTCGGCGATCTTGTTCATGTTTGGGATGACCGAACCTTCCACCCCAATCACGTACGTGAGTACACCATTGTAATTGCGCGCGCTTTTCGCGAGATCGGCGATGATATCAAGGTCTTCATCGGGACAGCCGTAAGGATCTCCGTCGGTCGCCATTACCACCACCACCTTGTGGGTGGGGTGAGCGTCTTGATACGCCGTGGCCGCGTGCAAACCGCCCTTGAGAGCCGCGTACGTTGGAGTTCCATAGGCGTTTGCCTCCGCCGGGAATGAATTGGTGATAGGGAATGAATTGCCTGGCAGCGGCGCAATGGGCACGTTCAGCACCATGTAACTTCCAAAATCGCACGTATCTCCGGTGAATGATGGGAAGTACAACAACCCCACACCGATCTTAATCGACGCAGGATCGTTGACGAACGTGGTCAGCGCCGATTTGGTGCCTTCCCATTTGGCCCCCGCCATACTCCCCGACCTGTCGAGGATAAACACAATGTCCACCGGCACGCGTTCAGCCTTCTCGCTGATGGAAGTGCATGTGCCCGCCTCAGCGTCGTCGACGCCGCCGTCGGGCATAATGTCAATTCCACCTGTCGCGCCGGTTCCGGTGGTTGTGGACGAGGTACTTCCCCCCGTGCCGCTGGTTGTGTCGGCCGGCCCCGCTGCGCAACCCCACCAAACACCCGCGGTGCTGCTCAACGCAAGAGACGCAAACAATAGCCCATAACCTGACAATTTGCGCTTCATGGGGAGGCTCCTAGTTGATAAGAATATCGTCAATGTACACACCGGGAAACACGCCGGACGAATCGCTCTGGAAAGCGAAGCGCATGCGAATGGACTGGCCCGCGTAAGCCGACAAATCAGCTTGAACAAGTTGCCACCCAACCGCCTGTTGGTGACCGCCCCACGCGGGCTTGCCGGCCACCGTCAGCGGGTAGGAGGGGGTGACTGTGGTAAGAATTACGTAGTTTACCCCGGCGTCGTTGCTGATCTGAAGGTTAAACCCGTCGTAGGTAGATCCTTCGGTGTCTACCCACATGCGGAACGTCATTTTCGGACTTCCAATGCCGGTCAGATCAATACCAGGCGATGTTGCGGTTGTATTGTTAAACGATTGAAGATCTTTGTACTGCCCGGCAATCTGAGTGGCAATGCATTGGGTTCCAACGTATGCCGTTGCCGGCCCCACAACCGTCGGAACGCCGCATTGCCAATCACCTGTCAGCGTCCAACCGCCCGGGCACGTTTCTTCAAAGCTTGTGTAAAACGCGGCTTTGTCAACATTGAGCGTAAACGTCTTATCGTCGTAGTTGGAGGGGAGGGAAGGTTCCTCCACATGCACGGTAAACTCAACCGGGCCAACCTCGGCCGACGACGGCGTACCGCCCAACATCCCTGTAGCAGGGTCAATGGTTACCCATGCCGAGTTGGTACCACCCGGCTTGATACTCCACACCGCAGCGGGCGTACCGCCGATGCGCGTAAGTTGATGGGTGTACGCTTTGTTTGCGTACACATCAGGAAGGGGAGAAGTGGAAGTGATAAAAATCGGGCTCTGAAGCGGCTCTGCCACGACAACGTCGTCAATGTACACACCCGGATAAACCGTTGCACCGTCGCTCCTGAACGCAAAGCGAAGGATAATCGTTTGACCCGCAAACGCTGTCAGATCGGCATTGTAAAGTTGCCAACCGTCGGCCGAGTGATTTCCACCCCACGCCTTTTGGCCGTTGATTGTGTGCGGATAAGGCGGCGTCACCGTGTTCACCTGCGTAAAGCTTTGGCCGCCGTTGGTGCTCACTTTGATATTCCACCCGTCAAACGTGCCACCTTCCGTGTGGTCCCATGCCCAAAACGTGAGCTGCGGCGCAGTTGCCATCGTCAGGTTAATTGCCGGTGAATCGGCAACCGCCGTGTTGTAACTCTGACTGACGTGGTAGAGCCCTGCGATCTGCGTGCCGATGCAGCCCGCTCCCGTATGCGACTCCAATGGGCCCACGTTTTCAGGCGTTCCGCACTCCCAGTCTCCGCCGAGCGTCCAACCCGCCGGACAGCTTTCAAAACCCTCGTTGAGATAGAGTACACAGTTGGCAACGTTGTTGCCGCCGCAGTCGCCCGCTTGGCACGAGTCCTGAGTTGTGCACGCATTGTGGTCGTTGCAGGCTGAACCGTTCGGCGCGGCAGCCGCCACGCATGTGCCCTTCACGTCGCAGGCACCCACGTCACATTCATGCAGCCCTTCGGTGCACTTTGTGCCCACCGGCGCCGGCATGGGTACACAACTTCCATTGTCCGCGCTGCACTCGCCAACTTGGCAGCCCACCGTCAGGCCCGAACAATCTTTGGGAATGCCACCCTGACACGCACCGTTTTTGCAAGTCTTGTTCGTGTTGCAAAGATCGCCGGTGAGTACACAAGGCGTGTCGTCCTTGTTGGTGTCCGGGAGGCCCACGCACTTGCCCGTCTGCGGATCGCAGCCCACCGTATTGCATTCTGCGGCCGGCGAAAAAGAACAGTCTTTCGGCTCGCCGATGCACGTTCCGAGCTGGCAGACGCCGTTTACTTCGCAGAGATCTTCAGGTGTACACTCGGTTCCGTCGTTCACCGGTGTCACGTCGCACGTCTTGGTGTCCTCGTAACACAGCACCGATTCACACGGCGACACAGCGAGACCGCAGACGTTTTTGCCGCCGCCTACGCACACTCCCTCTTCGCACGAGTCGGCAATCGTGCAGAACTTCCCGTCGTCGCACGACGTTCCCGAAGGTGCAGGCACCACAACGCAGGTGTTGATTGTGCCGACCACTTGGCCTGTGTTGCACACGGCAACCGTGCACGTCGGCGTTTCGATCTTGGAGCAATCAATGCCACACGGCCCGAGATCTCCGCCTGTGCCGCCGGTACCGCCTTCGCCTCCCGCGCCCCCAAATGGCACCGGAGCCTGCCCCTGCAAGCATCCCGAGTTCAATGCGATTAAGAGCAGAGTCCAAACCAAAACTAAGTTTCTGATCCGACCGTTCATGAGGCCCTCATCCAACCCAGTAGCACAAGTTGGGCGCAAGAATCTCGGCGCAATGAAGCTTGTGCTGCTGCATGTTTGCTTCCCGCGAATTGCAGCCCCAACGCCCCGCATATTCGCCGCTATTTTGCGATGTACACCACTGCGAACGTCACCTCGCACCGAGGTCATTTGTGCTCACCGGTTCGGATCAAAATGTCATAGCCGCACGTTGCGTCGCTCACGCAGCGCGCCGCCCGTCATCGGTCGCGTTGTGTACACAACAACACCGGGTTACAACTTACTTTGATTTTTTGCCGGGCCGGTGCATGCCAATCATTCGCAATTGACCTCGCCGCCCCCTTTGCCCGCTCCCGCGCTTTTCCTTCTTTTGCTCGACCGAAAATGGCAACGGCTCGAACGTGTGCTCAAACAGACCCTGCAAACCGTTGGCCCGGCGCACCCAAATCGCTTTGATACAAGCGAGATACCTCGCCTTGTCGCCGTCTGGAAAATCTAAAACCGGCTTACCATCCACCACGCTGAATCGCTCGCCAAACTCACCATGCGCCTCGAAATGTTCTACAAAATAAGCCGCACCACCAACTGCGGCCGCCTCCCGAAGCAACATCTCCATCCGTGAAGTACAGTCAAAATCCCACTGATAAAAATAGTCAGGCCACCCAAATGTCAGATGAGGCCTCAACTGACTGTGGCCAAACCCCGTCACAAACCAATGCCCCTCAAATGTGAGCGTCACGTCATAAGTCTCGCGCAAACCGGCATTGTCGATTGCGTCATTCACATCTGACTCCCCAAGCGCCGGCTCTTCAAGATCTTCAAACTGCCCCTTACCTGCCATCAAGTCTTGTAACCAACGGGGAGCACCGCCGTCCACCGCGCAACCACTCTTTATCAAAAACGCAACCATCTCCCGAAGCTGAAAGCCTGAAACGGGGTTGGGATAAAGTTGAATGTACGACCAAGAACCCATGGCTGATAACCAATGTTACGAACGTTGCTACTCGCTTGCGGTGGTTGGGCGACTGCACTCCACAGCGTGACCTTCCCACCGTTCAGAAAACCGGCGCATTCCAAAGCACGTTTGGACCCTCCAACATTCCCAAGATCTTCCACCCCAATCGAATGCGTGCCTCAACGCTTTGGGGAGATTGTTAAGACAGCCCACCTCTGCTTGCGAAACATAGGTTCCTCCTGCATAGTCAAGAATCAAAGTTAACAGCATTGGGTAATCACCGCCGAATTGGGTACTCTACCTCTCAAACAAGCCCGCATCTCACGACGGGCAAAGCAAACGTGCGTGCGCGCCACTCAACTCGTCACATCCTCACCTCGAATGAGCATCACCGTCCAAGCATCCTCGGGAAGACGGTTCATCAACGCATTGTGGGCGCGCGCCCAGGCCGCAAATGCTGCCTTTGCCTCTTCCGGCGGCAAAGAGAACGTCGGTCGCACAATGATCTTTGTCGCGGACATCGCCTGACTCCCTTTTCTAGTCAACTATGGCCTACCATCGTGGTGACGCACCACTGCTCTGCACTTTGTTGCGCTCCAACCGGCCTTCGTCCACACCAAGTCCAACTCTTTTCCCTCAGCGTCCACCTCGTCGTCCGGCAGGTTGGCGCCCACGTTCAACAACGTGGCGTGATTTGCTGTTCGCCTCCAAACCGTCACTTCAACACCTGGGCTATCGCCCGGTGAGTAGTCGAGCGACCGCATAATGAACGAGTTGGGCATTGGCTTGGGCGTGAACCCCTCCAAACAAGCCTTTTCAGTCGCCCGAAACGTACCAAGTTCAGGGAAGGTTTCAAACCGGATTCGCGGACTACTGATGCGCCCTAGAATAAAGGAAAGCACCCCCACCGCAATCAGAGCAACTCCCCAGCCATACTTACCCATTTTCGCCTTCCTTCAAAGCAGCGGCAATCAACGGCCCAATCACTCGCTGCAATTCGTTATTGGTCATGTCCCCATAGCCGTCTCCATACCCATTCCAACCATTCAGCTCCAACGCGGTGCGAAGGGGTAAGTTAAAAGCCGCCATAAAGTACATCGTGACGGCAAACCGACTCTGCGGGCCGATTTTTGCGAGCACCAAGCGGACCAGCTCTGGCACCGTCGCGCCGAGTTTTGCCTCCAACCGCAATGTGTCAACAAGCTCTCTATTCATGCCCACAAACCCAACAGACTAAGCCGTTTCTTGCCAGATCCAACTTTCTACCAGTATGCCACTCTGTTGCGTAAAAAGAGGCAACAACCGGAGCAAGTACCAAGACACATCCGACGCTCGATCTCCCAGCTTTACCCTAAACCCCCAATCGCCTGTATCACCGGGCTCTGGTATGCACTGCCAGACATCGTCATGTCGTTTCCAATTTGACGCGAGGAGCGCCTCCAAAACGGCTACTTTGCCTTTGGAGCTTACCAGTCGCAAAAACAAACCCGCATCAACCGACATTTTCTACCCTCCACTCTTATACCTACGGCGACCGTTTTTTCAACACCGAACACTTACACAAACCCTGGGCCATGCACTCCCCAATTGCGTTCGTATTGATGGTTGTTGTAAAACCACGCAATGGCCGTTTCTGTCAATGATCGTTGGCGAAGCAACACACAATCTGAATGACAGGCGACAAATGATCGGGTTGATCACTTCAGCCGGGCTGGCTCCGCGCTGATGTCGTTGAGCTTTCGGGTGCGTTCACTCGCGAGAATGAACAGCGTCACTGAAACCACCACGGGTGGCTTCCCCTGACACTCACACTTTCGTTGCCGCCTAACAAGAACACCTACGTGAGTCGCTTCAAATCGATCCGCTGAATTGCGGGGTCCACAAGCACGATCGTAGCGTCAATAGTCGCCCCTGGATGACAATCTTCGGGGCATTCTTTTGAGAGAATCATCCCATAAACCCCCTTTTCAACTTCTACGCTATAGCCCCAATCGAGGATCCGTTCGACAGTTACCCGATGAGTTGAGCCCACTGAAAATCGATCAGCGTTTGACCATGGATTTTGCTCGGGGTGAGCACCCCATGGGTGTACGGCAGTAATTGTTGCCCTGACAAGCTCTCCCTCGTTCATGCTTTGACTCCAAAGATATACCCTTTTGCAAAACAACAAATCGAGAAGCGCACCGGATCTAAGTTGGCGCTAGATCGGCCAAAACACGAATGTCTTCACGACTCTTCTTTTTTGCTTCGCAGTGCATCGGGGAGCCCGTCATGCGCGCCAAGTTCCCGACTTGGTACATCGTTCCACCAGCAATGCGCGGGTAGATCTTGTCGTCGCGATGGATTCATAGGATAAAAGATTCTGCTGCCTGCCTTTGCCGCCTCACCACCCACAAGCAAGACAACCTCGTCTTTAGAATTGTTGATAAAGCAATGCGAGATGCCGGTTCCGGCTGGGAAGGCGGCAAAATCACCTTGCACCATTCGGTGTATATGCCCATCGATCCAGGCGTCGACCTGGCCTGCCAGCACGTACACAAACTCTTCCTCGTCCTCCTCAGCGTGGGGCCACGACGATCGGGTTCCGGGTGGAAGGCGCTGTATGTTGATACCAATGCGCTCAAGCCCCGCTTCTTTACCGAGCCGGCGTACCGGCCCCATCGGCTCGGTGCTTTGAGGGTACACGTGCGTGTGCTCGGGTGCTTCGTTCGTTGAGCGAATAAAGGGAGGACGATCAATCATGGCTATTTCTCGCTAACCTCCACAACATAGCATGGGATGATAATATCGTGGCCGTCATTCTTTGGATTCACTCGCAACAAGTCTAGTGCACCACGTCCCGACCCGCTACGATTCACGGTTGTTCCACACATATTCTCTCGGCGGTGCCCATTCATCCACGTCCAAAGCTTCTACTGCACGAAGGTACTCTGCCGGGGGCTGATAGCCGTGCGCGCGAATGTAGTGAACAATCAGATTGGGAGCTGCATAAAGAACACTTTCACCGGGCAGCCAAACTTCAGCCGAACCAAGCAGCTTAACAACTCCATCTTTTTCAGCCACTACCTCATCCAGTGAGCAGAACTCACAGCGATGAAAGCCGCGCATAAAGTTCATTGACTTGAAATGGCGAGGTAGGTGAGTTTGTCGAGAACGGCGGCAGGCACAGAACCCCTGTTGAATGGATGTTCCGAGGAAAGCCACCCAACCGGAAGCACTCCCTTCAGACCGTTACACGCATGGTATGTGTAGCTTGACAAGTCTTCCATATACATGGGTCGCTCCGTAGGATAGAAAACAGCTTGCAGATGACCCGCGTTCCAGCGCACCAAACCTCGACGCCGGCGTCGGCCGCCAACCCGTGTCAAGTTGCTGGTAGGTCGACCAGATCACCCTTGGTCCCGCTCATTGCGAACTCAGACAAGCGGATAGCTTGACGCGCCACAAGTGGTAAAATCCATGCGAAGTAACAAACTCTCGGCGATGGGCAGAAGAAATTCGTCCCTTCTTCGGGAGTAACGAAGCCGTCGACGATGATGTCTATGAAATTCATGCCCCGCCTGCCCAAAATTCTTCTGTATCGACAATCTCTTCGCCCGTTTCTGAACAAGAAATGGCAAGCCGAGTCCATGCTATCGCCGAACGAAATAAGCGCAATTCACCGGTGGCGGTCGCAACTTCAATCGCAATTTCCACAGAAGCCAATAGCGCCATTTGAAGCCTCAAATCTCTGCCGACAAAGGGTGTTCGTCTTACGGTTCGCCAACCCTCATTCTAAATGCCCGAGACGTACACCTGCCCGCTCTCCTGGTCCAACGCGCATCCATTCTGACAAAGAAGTTTCGACCTCGCCGTGTGGATGGGATAGCGTTACTACGACGTCATCCGGGTGCATGGGCTCGATCATTCGTGACGGCATGGCATCAGCACCTCTCATCATTTCGTAGAAAGCAAGGTTTCATCAAGGTATCTTGACGCCGGCTGCGGGTGTCGAACGCGGCCATTGGAAATTCTGGGTTTCACCGCGCAGAACGTGCCCTCAAGAGTTTTATTATACTGCTCTCTTCGCGACCTCGAATGCGTTGTTCAAACTCCGCGACTTCCGCGGCAGTGCCGCGAAACGTTGCCAACCTCTCAAGCTCGTCCGACTGGCGCTGAAGCTCGTACTGCATTTGGGGATGGAGGCGAATTTGCTCGCGGCTACAGGCCCAAACGCGGCAAATCCGTCCTTCGCGAAAACATCCAACCCACGAAATCCGGTGGTGCAAAAGTGTCACCTCATCTGTTCCTTCCAGAACCACCGCACCGCATTCATCCGACTCCCAGCAAACTAGAATTTGAGCGTCGGTGAGGCCACCGTATAGGACTCTCCTCCGTATAAAATCGGTGCGCCCGATCGTCTGGAAACCGTCATCAAACACAAAGTCGCTGGTAAGTGTTGATAAATCGAAACCATCTTTTGAATGAGACCACGATAGCAGCAGGTCAGCAATGTGTTTAGCGTCGTTCATGAACACATTCATCAAAAAGCACGTCGCGAACCGGACCCGGTGATGCAATAAACAGATGGCCGGTTCGCAGATATCGGGCTACTTCGGGTGAGTGGCAGCTTGACCCCAGCGACAGTCGAATGGATGGGCCATGGTCATGTCCGAACTCGCGAAAAAATCCGATCCTTTTCAATTGTGTCACTTTGGCGCGAACCACAGCCTTTTAACCTCGTTTTTGAAACCTTGAAACGCAATTCTACCATGGTACCTCCCAAGGTGCCGACGCCCGCGGGTTAGTAGTCTTTTTCTACATGAAAATCCGAATAAAGAAGCCGCAATTCAAAATTGTCTGTTGTAAATATGGCCGGGCGATTCCACATTTTCTCCCCGAGGAAAACACCGATGAGGTCTGCCGGAAACTGATTTTCACCCTCCCACTCTACCGCGCGGACATCATGAAACACCACTGTATATCGGCGTTTTTCGCCCAATGGATCATAAACGCATGAGATACTGAGGTGGCCATCGCTTGTCGCAATGCCCGAAATGATCGAGGTCACCGTTCCGACACCGAGCTTAGAATAGTCGTCTCCTTTCCCCAAAAACGCATTTGGGTAGAGGTAAGGATTTCCCGGCAACGCTCCCTTACTCAACTCAACTACCAGTCTCCGCGTTTTAGCGTATCAAGTCGGCCTCGTGTTTTGAGGCATCTGCCTGGCTTTCTTCCCGGCCGTGTCCTGCGTGACTCCGGCGTCCCAAGGAAACACGTCAGGAAACGCACTTCCGCACCAGGTCGCCGATCTCGATTGCGAGATCCCGTATACTTGCCGCTTCATTCCCATGGTACAACTCACTGCAGGAGTCAATTCCGGAAGCGAGATCAACCAGCAGGTTAGCCGCAGACTTTGGTATAACGTCAGTCGAAACCCACTCTTCAGCCAAGTCACCCAACGCCGCCTTGAGCGACTCGGCGGCCTCTTTGTGGATACCCTTTGCTGTCCTCAACCAGACGAGCAACACCTCCGCCGAATCGTGCAGCCGTTGTTCGTTTCGCGTCATGACTTTCGTCCTCTCAACCGCGTTGGAACACAGCGTACTCTGACGGCTAAAAATTAGCAATCAGCTCCACTGCCAGCAAACGTACGACGCCCTGAATAATGGTAGATGGGTAGATGGTCCACAGGTACGCTAATCCGCGATGGCCTCTATTTCCAGACCCTTGTCGACGCTGTCGCGAACGAGGCACAGCATCTCCTCTACCACCGCTCGGTCTTCCCTTGAAAGCGCCTTAGTCAAACACCTCGTCAGTTCGGTCTCCAGACCTGGCAGATCGTCCGTTTTGTAGCTCGCGTCCTCGTAGTATTCCCTCATTCGAAGCAGCAGCGGATACGTACTTTCGGCCAATCCATGAATGATTGAGAAATGGGCGCGCCGGTCCAAGGGAACAGTAAGTCCCGTCACCACA
The DNA here is from genome assembly GCA_016712345.1 of Polyangiaceae bacterium. GTDB lineage: Bacteria > Myxococcota_A > Polyangia > Polyangiales > Polyangiaceae > JADJRH01. The sequence goes on along the minus strand of JADJRH010000001.1, from coordinate 1,580,795 downwards.
CCGGCAGCATCGACTTGGGCAAAATCGAGAGCCATCTACTTCGATAACCTCGGGATCCAAAGGCGTAATTGCGGCACGTTCCGGTGTTCCCTCATCATTGTGTCGTAGATGGCGCTTCTGTCATGTCTGAAAGGACAGCTCACTCTCTGAACCATCTTCGTTTTTAGTGATCACACCATGATAAACTGGGACGACAATTCCGTCCGCTCGGATCAGTCGAACGATATTCCAGGTAGGTGGGTGATCGCAAACCAAAACTTCGAGGATCATTTCCCAATCAACGGTAATACCAGAATCTTGTCGTTCGATCGCGCGGCAGGTTCCCCCATGCCAGAACGTTTCCGTGATTGTCCGCCTCTTGATACCTGGGCTGTCGATAACAACTCTAACGATGTCCACTTCTTTAGTGTCGAGCTGCAAAAATTGGACGGCGTGATCATACCGAGGCACCGAGTCGACTTCAAGGTGCCCCTCCGGTCCAGCGGGTTCAAAGTAGTCGACCGGATTCACCCTGTGCGCATGCCACGTTGGGTCGCCACGAAGGCGATAGATAATTTCCACACAAAGCGAGTTAGCCTGTTGGGCGATCATTGTTTTTCCTCTGCTCTCTACCGCCGAAATAGCCAGCCTTCGAACGCTTTCATAATTCCCAACACGTTAATGCCAACGAGCGGAAGCACATACTGGTCGCGCACCGCGTTTTCAGAGATATTTACGCCGGTTGCATTTTACCAAAATGCTCACGGGTCAAGTTCAATCCGGCGGCAACAACTTTTCGAAGTTGGTCAAGTTCATCGGTAGAAAGAGGCTCCGCCTGGGTTCCTCGAACCGGCGCCGCGTCGCAAAGGTAAAACAGGTGATTATAAACGTCCTGGCTTTCGCGATCCAGCGTTAAAAACGCCTGGTTTCCAACTGTCGTTGCCAGATCCGAGAAAAGGTTCCAAGCGTCCAAAGTGGACTGACGATCAGCCAGCGTCCACGTGCTCGTTACCCGTTCCATGAGCTGGTCCAATGCGTATATGGGTGGTTTCTCAGACGCGACGGTATACCCTTGCTTCGCTGCGTATTCCAATGCAGTGTTCGCGCTGCGCCAAGTTGGAACCTTTCCGCCCACAACTTCGAAACCATCGCCTTCACCGGAGAACCAAAGCGTGTAGCCCTCCTGCCAATCAATTCTCAACAGTATCAGAAACCATTGTTTTGGGCTATTCATTTCAGTCTTCCCTTTGGACTAAGCGAAGATCCTGACTACCCATTTTCATGTCTTACTATACTTCGAGACTCCGTCATGTCAGCCACTTATCGCGATAGTGGTAGGCGACACTCCCCCCCGTTCTGTCATTCTCGATATTCAATGTGCAACGCTCCCCGTCTGGTTTCTTGTCGAAAGATCTTATCTCTTTGACGCCGAATTTTCAAATTGTTGTTGCTAACCCACTCCGGCTCGAGGTCATGAAGTCCCCCGACGGAGAAGACCATTCCTTGCTCGATGCTTCCCTCATCATTTGCAGCCGCCTCGACCATCGAGATTTGCGTATTCTGAGGGCTTCCAACTCCACAGTCGCGATGATATTGTATAGCCTTGAGTGAGCCGTTGGGCGACCAAACAACCGCTTCCACATCTGTTGTACACAACGTCTTCCCACTGTCCATACCGCAACCAATGAGACATGTTGCCGCGAAAACGAACGCGGAACCAAAGCTCACCGGCAATTTGCTCCCAATCCTCCAACAAAAATTCATCGATCCTGACCGTTCTCCTGGGCCCGATAGCGTTTATTAAATGCCGCTCAAAGTTAACGCGCGGATGGTAGGCGGGACGGCGAGCCCGCGCATCGGGCTATGCCTTCCCCACGTGAGCTGCCGCAGCGCTCAGGACTGAGGGCAGAGCAACCCCGCATTTAGCTCATCCAGGTAAAACCTAACGGGCAACTCGGATCTCACATCTCGCGACAAAACGTCGTCAGCGGTCAAAAATGCCGCCAATGACGGGTGGCTGGACCACCAACTCGCCAGAATGGTGGGCTCGGCCGGCAGCGCTACTTCGAGACGCCTGGTACCACTACCTGCCAATAACTCACCCAATACATCATCAATTGAAAGTTCATACCTCAGTTTTTCGACAATCCGGCCAGAAGCGTTGTCCTCTCCTCGAATGACCATAACGGTGATAGCATCCATGGGGAGCCGTTCGAGCAATTCTCGGTGCGCCCCAACCCAGTCCGCAAACTCTCGCTTCGCCATTTCGCTGGGCATGGATGCCACAACTCGAACATTGATTTTCGTGATAGCCATTCCGCTCTCCTATTTCTTAATGTGCTTTGCCGCCGCTTCGGCTGCGGCTTCAGCCGCGGCTTCATCTGACATCACCCCTGGGCGTCGTTGGGGTGGGGTAAGTTCCACAAGGGTAAGTCGTTGTTGTCGCGTTGGTTGTCGCCGACGCCGCCGGCATGTTCGCGGCCGGTGGCAGCGATCAACCTGTAAATGGCATCGTAGACAAATTCTTGATTGGGGGTGACTTGTTGACCCGCAAAAAAGACTTCTTGTTGGGCGTCATCCCGGATGGTGGTGATATTCCCAACCGGGTCGTAGAAGTAGAAGAGGTCTTGCCTTTGAAGTCAAAGGAGGCGGTTTCGGTGACACCCGCGCCGTCAAAGACGAGGCAGGCCCGTTCACTCAGGCGAACGAACAGTGTTACTGGAATGGCCATGGGTAGACGGCGGGGCCATGTTCGCGCTAGTAGATCGGGTAAATGATGGGGTGATCATGTATACGGGTGCTCTTGCGCGAAAACGAGCGCCGGAGAACCGGCAATTGTGGGTATGTTCACTTGACCACTCAAACTCTGAACAACCCAAGAGAGGCGGGAAAGGGATCGTTTGGAGTGAGGGAGGGAGCAGTGAGTGCAGCGCCCCTACCACGGCGCAGGATGGAGAGGCGAGGCTGCGGTCCGTCCATCTACCCGTTCAAGTCCACCATTGCGGTCTACCCGTGGCTGACATCCTAAGCCGTCAGAGGACCGTATAAAGCCGAGCCCGCTTTGGCGCGTTGCACGAACGCGCGGACTCCTGAACGGAAAGCGATCCCTCTCCCGCCTCGCACCTTCGCCGTCGAGGTCAACCCACCGCGTGCGTTTGCCGAGGGTGGTGACGTCGATGTCGGCCAATGTCTCAGGGTCAAAGTGGAGGTTTTTTTGTTTTTTCGTGCGGAGGGAGTAGGTAAATTCGACATCTTCCCAAGGCGTCAAAAGCGACTTGACCTCGGTTGTCGTTAATGTCGGTGGTTGGCCAGGGCGTCAATGTGCGGTAGTCGATGTCGGCGGAGCCGGTGTTTCCAAGAGGATCGGTTACCTGAATGGCCAACAAGACGTAGATTGAGGCGCTCGCTGAGCGTTTCAACGTTCAGCGTTCTACTGACTTAATCCTCCAGCTAATCATCGCATCTGTCTCCTCAGGGCGCAGATGGCCACTCAGCAGCCGTCGAAAAAAGTCGCCAGTATGGATAACGTTTGCTGTCTCAATGTCTCGCTCGAAAATTCGTTTGCCGGCAAGCCTGTTGAGTGTTGCTACTGGCACGAAGTCTCCAAAAGCCCTCAAATTTTCTATGGTCTTGTCGCAAATTTGGACTAGCAGAGTTCGACTGCTCTCGCCCTGTACGTGGTCATCAAGGTGCGGATCCAAGCTCGCCCCGAAATTCCCCGTCGCCTGAACAGCCCAGTCTGATCGAGCTTGATTGAGCCAGGCGGGTCCGTCGTGCAAGCTATCGATCGTCTCAACGACAAACATGAGCCACACCTCCAGAATGCCCACGCTGGCGATAAATTCTCTTGGACCGAACTCAACAAAAGTATAACTCATAACTTACCACTCCGTTGATCAACATTAAACCCTTGGTTTACTTGCGCAGCCTAACGATCTTGCTTTTCTGCTCAGTCGGCAATTGAGCAATCAAGTCGTCAACGGCTTGTTCTTGATCCGCAGTGAGCCGCAGCCCGCGTGTATCCACCACAACATGGTCGATGCCGGAATGGCTTGCATGCTTGGATAATGACTTCATGTACTTGCCAGAGCGTAACTGTTGGTCGAAGTGCTCGCGTGGCGCTGGGCTGCATCCGTCGTAGATCTCGCCGCTGTTGATATCTCTCCAGTCTCCTTTTTGACCCTCTTCAGTGGGATGATACCTCTCAAGCGAAATGCCCCTTTCTTTTTCAACACCAATGGCCGTATCGGCTTCATTCGAGCGCCAATTCCCTACAGCAGGATCCCAACCGAGGTCGCGATAATGCTCAGTGTCAACGCCCTCGGGGGGCGACATCCAGCCGCTCGCCTCCTCTTCTCGGCCCTGATGCCTGTCTTTCGGAGAGCCGTTCATTTCCGGAGGTGGTGCGAGGAGGCCTTCCACAGCACCAACGAGCCGTCGTACGCGTTTCGCCGCCGTCGTCACGACTTGGTGAAGCGCCTCGGGATCCTCGAAATGCATTGCCTCGGCAATCGGACGACTGAGCACCTTCGATGCGGCGAAAGTGGCGGCAGGATAGTATCGCGAGGCAAAGGCAACCGTCCCAGCGAGAGTTGTTATGAGGGCCGCGGCGCCAGCCACAGTGTGCTGCATATGTATGGCGGAAAGACCGTTAAGATCGCGATAGGCTACGACTGCCGGGTGAGCATTTTTGTCCGTGCGAACCTCTCGCGCCAACGCCGGCAGCAAGGCAACAAGTACCGGCACTGCTTGCTCGCGCGGTGTGCCGGCGATCGCCAGGCGTTTGTAGTAATTTGCGACTTCCTGAAAATGCGCCACAACGGAGGCCGGTGCGCCTCCTGCTTGAGATACCATGGCCGCCTGATTGAACGATTGATACAGGTCGAAGTTCAGCTGCGCCGGTGTTTTTTCAGCGCCGCTGAGGTCAGAAAAGGCCACCGGTTGGGTGCTGCAATAAGTATAAATCGCCGGCCCGTCGACCATTCCAGCGGGATCAGCGGTTGTCCACCTTCCCAACCACGGGGCGTAATACCTTGCCGAGTGGTACTGAAATCCGGTTTCGTCGTCGCGTTCTTTACCGGTGTACCTGAATCGTTTTTCGCTGACTTCCACCCCCGATTTTGCGCTTCGATAGGCCGCGGTTCCGTAGGGGTGACATTCCTCATACGAAATCACCAGGCCCGTTTCGTCACATTCCAAATGGGCAGAGTCGAGGTGGTTGGAGTATTGATATCTTACCCTTGGGACGATGGTCAATGGACCTGACACGTCGGCGTCGATGGTCTTTGTTTCGACCATCGCGATGCGCCGGGTGTCGTCCATCAGGTGAAGGGTTTCGCGTTCGAGCACCACTTCCTGGTTCGCGCCTTGGCGTTTTCTGTATAACTCCCAGCCACCAAGGTAGATTCGCTCCTCTTTGGTGGTGCCGATTCTCTGGATGACTTTTCTGACCCGTTCGCCGCCGACGTCGTAGGTATAATACGCGGTGCCGCCGCCTCCCAAATCAGCGACCCTCATCTGGTCAGAGTGGGTATATTCCACGTTGGCCAAATGGGGCATCGCGGTGATGTTGCCATTCGGGTCGTGGGTGTACGCAGCGGTATAGGGGCCGTTCGCGGCGTCACCTGGTAAACTGGTAGAGTGGAGTCTGTTGCTCGGGGGTACGCCCGCGCCGCCGGGCACAACACCGTTTGACCCGTACGCGTACCTTCTTGTCCATGACCCTGCGGAGCTACCCACCGCCGTATGAATCATCTTGAGGATGTTGCCGACGGCATCATACTCATACGCTTCTTCATACCGGCGCAACGCTTGGGCGTCGTTGGGATGGGGTAGGTTCCACAAGGGTAGGTCGTTGTTGTCGCGTTGATTGTCGCCGACGCCGCCGGCGTGTTCGCGGCCGGTGGCGGCGATCAACCGGTAGATTGCGTCGTATAAAAATTCTTGTTTGGGGGTGACTTGTTGACCTGCAAAAAAGACTTCTTGTTGGGCATCGTCGCGGATCGTTGTGATGTTGCCGACGGGGTCGTAAAAGTAGAAAAGGTCTTGCAGCTTGGAGTGTACACCACCGGATTCAGGTCGCTTCGTTTGGAGGCGAGTTAACCTGAAACTCAACGGGTCGTAGGTGTACTCGGTGAAGGTGGTGTTGCCGTAGTCGATGCGTTCGCGGCGGCCTTTGGCGTCGTAGGAAATTCCAGTGACGAATGGCGTCCACACGCTGGCATTGCGGATGCGGGCGTCCACGGCTTCGAGCAGGCCGGCGTCGTTATAGGTCGGTCGAATCTCACTCAGGTCCGGCATGGTGGCGGACGTGGGCCTGCTCAAAGCGTCAAAGGCAAACGCTTTGGTAAACGTCTCGTTTTCAAGGAGCGAGGCCGCCTGAGTGAGAGCCGCGCTTGGGGTACCACTTCCGGCGAGGGATGTCCAGTCAGGTTCGGAGGTGTACACGACGGCGAGGCGGCGCGATGTGGAGAGGGCGTTGCCTTTGAAGTCAAAGGAGGCGGTTTCAGTGACGCCCGCGCCGTCGAACACGAGGCATGCCCGGCCTCGCAAGTTGGCGACTTGGGGGTTGGGGTACGATTCGCCGTAGATGACTTTGAGGCGAAGCATTTCTACCCCGGCGCCCTTTTTCACCCAGAGGTGCGTCATGCGATTCAGATCGTCCACTTCGACGCGTGTTTCATGGCCGACCGAATCCCAGCCACGGAGGGGTACACCGAGCGCATTTGCCAAGGCCCATTTTTCGCCGGAGTCGATGCTGGTTTCGTGGAGGAGTTGACCGTCCACCGAGATGTTGTATGTGGCGCAGGTGCGGCCGAGCCCGTCCACCACCGACTTGACTTGACCTTCAATGTCAAAGACGGTTTTGGTAGAAATCATCCCACCGGTGCCGTTGTTGGCGATCGCGAGAAAGGCTCTGCCCAACGAGTCGAGGTGCACGACACTCGGCGTGTTGGCGTGTGCAATGGCCTTGTTTTTGGCGTCGATGTCTTCGGGGGCGGGGCTTGGAGTTGCACCGGCTTCGCGAGCGAGTCGCCACACGTTTCCCGCTTCGTTTACGGTATCGTTGGGATCCCACTGCTCCACGCGCCAGGGTGAAAAAATGCTCCGAGCGTAGGTGCCGTCGGGCAAATCTACCCGTAAGGATCTTCCCATGGAGTCGTATGTGACGAGAGCCGTCACCCCAACGGTTGCCAATGCCTCCTCGTCTTCCCAGTCCCAGTCTGGGGAGAAGTAAGGCTCGTATTGTTTGATGGGGTTGCCTTTGTTGTTGACAATGGTTCGACCGGTGGCGACCCATCGGGCAGGGCCTCCTGGGGAGGAAGGTTCGGCGTTGGCTTTGGCGAGTGCGGCGCCACCGGCACCATCCAAAAAGGCGTAGGAGGTTTGCCAACGGACGTTTGCGGAGCCGTGTTTCTCGCGGTGTTCGGTTTTGATATACGAAGGTTTGGGAGAGGTGGCGCCGGAAGGGTTTCCAGGTTGACCGGGTTGGGTGCTCCACCATCGGTCAATCTGGTAGGTGTACACCATGGTCGGGTCGGTCAGGGTGTCGCCGTCGGATGATCCGACCTTCCCCATCACGGCGGCTTTGGTGACTCTCCCTAGCGCATCAAAGGCGACTTGACCTCGATTGCCGTTGATGTCGGTGGTTTGCCAGGGGGTCAAGGTGCGGTAGTCGATATCGGCGGAGCCGGTGTTTCCAAGGGGATCTGTGACCTGAATGGCAAACAGGAAGTACGGGTCGTACACCACCGACGTAGTGCGTCCCAACGGGTCGATGACCTGAGTGGGGAGGTAAAAATGGGTAGCGTCAAACACCTGACGACCTGACTTGACCCAATAACCATCCGCGCCGCGGTCTTGGTAACCAGCGGCGACCAACATAGGGCCGTCGACTTTTGTGCCGTAGGCCGCAGAGATCAAACCGGGGGTGAAAGCGAGGGCGTACGATTGGTAAGGTAGGGCCAAGACATCGGCGGTGCCTTCCGGGAGCGCGTTGGGTAGGTTTGCGGAATTGTAATATTGATGAATGGCGGAGCCGAGCAGGCGCTTTTGGCCAGCGGTGGCCACATTTTCGTACGGTACCGGAGTGGCGTCGTCAAACGCGGTGTTGACCTCGGAGGGGGAGTATAAACCGTTGGAGGCGGCCGGCGGGGCGGGCATTTTTACCTCGTAGGATTGCTCCGCGAGTGGAATTGCCAAACGATGTTTCGTTGGCGTCAACCCGCTGCCAAATGGGAAGTGATCGACCTGACGGGTGCCGACAACGACGTGCGTTGCCAATTGCTCGGGGAACGACTCTACCGGCGGTTGACCGGGAGGCGGCGTGGGCAGCTTCCTTCCATAAACGACGGTCGCTTGACGGGTAGGCACGCCGTACTCATCCACGGCGAGCGTCAAAGTGTGGGCGATGCGTGGGTCATCCTGATTTTTTTCGTAATGGATGGTGACCGCTTCTTCAGGGTGCACCAACATCACGCAATGGTTGGCGGTCACACCGCGTCCACCTCGGGGGCCTTGCTTTTGCACGATACGGATGCGGGTTTCGGCGACCTGCACCGGCACGGTGTCGTTTTCAGATCCGTCGAGTCCGTACACTTCCACGCGCATCGTTTGGCCCCGCATGGCGCGGTAAGCTTCGTGCCGTTGGGTGAGTGTGACCGGGGAGGTTTGCTCCGCAAGGACCACCGGCCGACCCAGGAGATTTGGGGGCGCTTCAGGTGAGCCAAGGTCCACTGTTGGGCGCCACCATTCACGCTGGTAGGCTTGGTTATACAAAGCCCAGTGACGGAGGATGCCGAGGTGAAACCAGGTTTTTGTCAAGACAGGAGATTGAGGGCGCTCGTTGTTGAAAATGGGTAGGTCGCCGAACAAACCTTTCCCTTCGTGGGCGGCGGTGTACTCTGTGTCGAGCGTCTCGACTCTGCCAAAGCCTCGAAATTCACGCTCGTCGGGGTCATACCCGCCGTGGTGGTAGGTGTACTCTTGGACAAAGCGGTGTTTTTTGACGGCGTCGTAGACTTCTACCCGTTCGACGACGTGGACGGGGAAGGGTAAGGGGTGCGCCCACGGGGTGCCGGCGGCTTTGTCAGCGAGGTAAAACTTTGTGGAAGGAGCGTATTTGATCCTTGTTTCTAAGCCAAAATTGTTTTTGACAGCCGTTAATAGATAGGGTTTTGTATCGCCGATGAGGTCGGTGGCGCGGAGGTGGCAGTTGACGTTTTGCCACTTGTTGAGGGAGTACACAATTTGAGGGGTGCCTCTACCAAAGGCATCGACGACACCGGCGGTGGAGGCGGCTTGACCGGAGACGCCGTACAAGATGATGGGTTCCTTTGAGAATCCGTTTCCTGAATGGTTGAAAAAGACGTAGGTGTCGTGATCATCAAAGTAGATGAGGTCGGCGGTGCCGGTGCCATCCATGTCGGCGAGGCGGATGCGTTTGGTGTCCAAGCGCGGTTTCATGAAGCGCATCAGGGGCACTTGCATGACGATTTGGCCGCCAAAACGGCCGTTTCCGAGGTTGGGCCAATACGAAAGTGACCCTTCAATAATGCGGACGAGATCGGGTAGACCGTCACCTGTCATGTCGGCGAAAAAGACGGCCATGTGAAACGGCGTGCTCGGCCAAACGGCGGGCCCTCGGTCGTCGTGATCGGCCATGTGGTAGATAAAGGGATGGTCAAATCCGTCGGAGCCCAAACTGGGATACCAGATGTATTTGCCGTCCAATGCGACGAGGAGGTCATCGCGGCCGTCGCCGTTGAGGTCAATCAAGCTGACGCGGGCGCTGTCCCACTTGACATTGTTGGGGAGTTGAACAAAGCGTTTGAAGCGTTCAAACTCGCCATTTTCGCGAGCGAAAGAGCCGGGGACGGGGCCGTCAAATTGGGCAAATGTGGGGATGCCATTGCCGTCGAGGTCGACGATGCGAGCGCGTTCAACTCCGATGCTGGGCTCGGTGGAGATGGTTTTGGCTTTGGCGAGTTTGCCACCGGAGAGGTTGCGTTTGTAGCGGAATTGGTGGCTGTCGCGGGTGAGGAGTCCTGACAGACCTTCGCCGTCGAGGTCAACCCATTGGGTGCGTTTGCCGAGGGTGGTAACGTCGATGTCGGCCAATGTTTCAGGGTCAAAGTGGAGGGTTTTTTGTTTTTTGGTGGGGAGGGAATAGGTAAACTCCAGGGGCGGCAAGGCCTGACTGGAGTACACAATCGGCTCGTTGGGTGGAGTGGATTGGCGGATGTACCCTTTGTGGGTGGCGCTGGAGAGTAAAGTGATCGATTTGGACTGGTTGTATGTCAGGTCCACCGACGAAACGAGGGTAGGTCCGACACCCAACTCGGAGAAGTGATGGAAGACCAACACGCGTTGGCAGAGGCGGTAGGTGCGGAGGTCAAATCCGCCGCGGTAGGAGGAGAAAGGGTCTTGGCGGACGGCCCATTGTTTGTCAGGTGCGGGCGCAGGTGTTGGGGATGTCAGGTCGTGGTCGCCGTAGTCAAAGACGATTTCAAACTGGGCGGTGGAGATGTCGCCCATGACGGTGTTGTTGTATTTGACTCGTTTGGGGTAGCGGTTGCCGGTGACTTCGGTGAGTCGATGAGGACGGAATCGGTGTTGCTCGGCGGGGTCGCGGGCGCTCACGCCGTCGAGGTTTTCCGCGGCGTATTCTACCTCCATGACGTTGCCGTGGAGGTCTTCTACCCTGTCGAGGAGCCAGGATAAAATGCGGTGGGATTTTTGAGGATCTTGAACGCGGGAGGCTGCTGTTTGGCCGTAGAAGTGTACGCTTCCGTCGGCGGAGTACACTTTCCAGTATAGGTTTCCTGTGGCTTTGACTTTGCGTTTTTCGATGCGAGCAAAGGCGCCCTCGGTGCGCGGTCTGTACAAAGTGACACGCTCGGGGTCGGAGTCATTTTCAGGGAGAGCGGGGTGGACCGGCACGAGGTCTTCGGCACCTGACAGGACAAAGCTGTCACTTTCAAACGCGTCGTTGTATTGGGGTAGCCGGCGGTCCATCCGGCGGGTAACGGCGCCGAGGGAGAGATTCCAACCGAGTCCAAACACGCCATTGCCGGAACCTGAATCGTAAGAAAGAGTTAATCCCGGCCCAAATCCGCGAGCGCTTGGGGCTGGAATTGGGATGGCAAAGCTGCCGGTGCCTGTGGCGGGGTTGGTTTTGAAGGTGTCGCCGAGGGGTTGGATGGCGCCGCCACCTTTGGGTAGAGAGAGGGAAGGTGGGCGGACAGGGTCGATCTTGGCGGAGGGGATACTTGTTTGGGTAGGTTGGGGAGGTGGAGCCGGTGGTGCGGCGATGACTTGGACAGTTGGGGAGGCCCCAAGGGCGACGCTGTTGGTGTGGCCGGCGTTGGGCGGGCCGGCGTTTGAAAGGGTATTTGTGCTGGGCGAGCCGGCTGTTTGACCTTGGCCGGCGGAGGCACTTTGGCCGTTGGGTAGACCGGCGGGCGAGCCGTCGGCGGGGGTGGAGCCTTGACTGGTGGAATTGGATGTCAGGTCAGGTCGGGTTTTCACAGGGCCTCCTCGGTTGTCAGCGCGGGTTAAACGGTCAAAAAAGTCGGAAAATGGTGAAAAAAAGACAAAGGGGGGCCGAAGGCGCTGCGCGGGTCGACTGGACACGCGCAGCGCCTGGGCCTTTACAACTCAACTCAACTCATGTCAGGTCAGAGGTTAGGGAGCCTCCTCGTACGTGAAGGTGAGCCAGATATCTTCCAACGCGTCGGGGTGGAGTTTGCCGTTGGCTTTCAGGTGCGAGGGGATGTCGGTGTCTTTGTCCTCAATGGAGAAGACCCAGGGAACGAACGGGCCTTCATCGGGGTTTTTGACGGGTACATCTCCAGCAAGGGTGAGATCGGTATGAGGCTCGCCGGCCAAAAACTGGAGGGCGCCGGTGATGGCGGCTTGACCGGGCGGGGTGAGTTTGAATGTCAGATGGGTAGGTGAGGAAACCCCCAGTGATGTGTACTTTTCGTTGAAGGTGGCGCTGACGGTAACCTTGACGATCTGTACATTGCGTTTGCCGAGGAAGGTGTGGAAACCTTCACGGGTGACGGGGATTTCTAACCGGTGGGCGGGGGGTGGGTTGTCTTGGCCCTTGCCAAACGAGGCGAATGCTTCGTGAGCCACGGTCTTTGCGGAGATGACGCGGACGCGTTGGAGGGTCGAGCCATTCAGGTGGGTTTTTGCCTTGGATTTGAGGAGATCTCCGGCGTCGCGGGAGGTATACCTGACATGGAGGACCACGTCGGCGATGCGGTGGAGGGCGAAGCGGTTTTGGTCGGCGGGGACTTCTACCCTCCAAGTGGAGAGGACGCCTCGGCCTTCGTAGGGGAGGAGTTTTTCATCTCGGAGGTCAAGTTGGAACATGCCGGCGTCGTCGTCGGCGGTGGTGGTGGAGAGGGCTTCAACGGCGGTGGGGTCGATGCTGAAGCGGCCGTCTTGTCCGCCGGCTGCTTCTGCGTACGCATTGCCGTTGAGGGCGGCGGATTTGCGGATTTTGCTGGAAAGCAAGGCGACTTCGCACTGGACGGTGTCGAGGGTATTCCTGACGGTGGCGACGGTGTTCCTGCCCACCACCGGCCGTGTGCTCGGCGCTTCGCGCCTGCGCGCCTCCTGGCCTCCCAAGCCCGGCTCGCTTGCGCGCGCTCGCAGACTCGCGTGCTCGCTCGGCGCGGGCGGGAGGCCCGCGTGGTGGGTGACCAATGCGGTATGGGTAGATGGGTAGGTGGTAGTAATGGGTAAGATGATTGTCGATTGTCGCGTGCGTGATGACTCCGCGCACGCCATGGGTAGATGGCCTGCAGCCGAATGACGAATCGCGAATCGAGTCGCGCGCTCGAAAGCCGGGTAGCATCTACCCATGCCAGCTCTGCAGGCCCTTGGAGTGGCGGGCTTCAGCCAAACGCGCACGCTCTATGCCGCGCCGCTTGGTGATGGTGGGAGTTGAATGATGGAGTCGAGTGGATGGGGGTTGAGCGGGTCCATCATGGTAAGGTTGCAGCGCGTCATAGATCCTGCGCTTCTGGGGCTGTCGCCCGCCATTCCGGCGGGCCTTGGAGGCTGTCATGGGTAGATCAAAGTGTACGCATCTTCTCGGGCATGCGCGGCGTATGCGTGCCACTCCGACGACGAGCGAGGCGATCTTGTGGGACGCGTTGAGGGGTAGTCAGGTCGGCGTGATGTTTCGGCGTCAGGTGCTGATCGGCCGTCATATCGTGGACTTTTGTGCTCCGAGCGTGCGGCTGGTTGTGGAGGTGGATGGTGGGTATCACAGCGCCCGGTCGCGGGCAGACGAGCGGCGAGATAGGGCGCTGAGCGACTGGGGTACACCGTGCTGCGGTTGTCCGCGGAGAGGGTGATCACCGATACGGAGCAGGCGGTGCAGGCGATCACGCGAGCGGTAGGTCAAGTATAGTCCGCTGCGGCCGCGGGTATACCCGCTCGCCCCGGCCGTGTGCTGGGCGCTTCGCGCCTGCGCGCCTCCTGGCCGCCCAAGCCCGGCTCGCTTGCGCGCGCTCGCTGACTCGCGTGCTCGCGGGGCGCGGGCGGGAGGCTCTGCGGTGGTGCGGATCGTCGCGCTCACACTGGTGTCGCACGTACACTTGAATCTACCATCCCAACCCTGACGCCTGGCCGTTGGCTGGTATCAGGCGACGCGCGGTGCCGCCGGTTGTTGGGCAAGTCGGTAGGGTAGAAGCAGTAATCTGTGGATTGGGAGGTTTGCGTTTGGTTGGGTTTCCACGCGTCGCAGATTGAACGCCTTTTCATTTTCAGGCCGTCATGAAAGACAATTAGTCACCTTCCAAATAAGGCGTCACGAGTTCCCAGTCGACATCCCGTTCGCGATCGAATTCCGTGCGGAACGGCTCCTCGCGGTCCGGCGCAACGCACTTGATGAAACAACGGTAACTATTTGCTTGAGTCAACTGCTCCTCGTCCTCCGTAATGGATCTAACAAGTGCCTTTAGGAGTTTCGTGCGTCGTTCGTTTGTAAGATCGTCGGGCTCATTCGGGAAACGAAGATAAGTGGATATCGCCGATGCCGCCGAGTGTCGCGCGCCCCAATCAGGGTCGGTCAACAACATTTCCACAATGCGCTCATCATACTTGGTTCTTTGCCATAATCCCAGCAGCACACTCGCTGCTTTGCCTCGCAAGATGGAGTCTTCATGATCAAGAAGCGTCGCCACCAATGGCTCGTATTCTACCAGGTGATCGGCACCGACTCTCGACAGCGCGCGCACTCTGTCATCGGGATCAGCAGTGGAATCCAACAACAACTTTCGATCACGATTGGTTGACTTCATAACTTCTCGATGCCGTATGGGTTTATCGAATGCTCAGAAATGAGTGAGTTTTGTTGAGAAAATCGGTGATTGCCGAAAGGTGCCTCGACGCCTCGGCTATGGCGTCGCTATCTCCGACCCGTTTCAGGTGGGTAATGCGGAGAACCAACGCATCTCGAAGGTTACTAACGGAAGTCAACGCTTCGCCCACTTCAGTCGCGTGGTCAAACGCTTTTCCGGCTCCTTTCTGCCGGACCGGAACGCCCAAGGCATCCCGTAACGCACCTGAAAGATCGGCGGGTTTTAGATGATCGCGTAACGCGTTCATGGCATCGTTAACCCTGCGCCGCAATGGTCCGGTGATGGACGGATCGGTCGCTATTGCACCCAGACGGTCAATCAAGGGGCCCCTCGAGTTCGCAATTTCCTTGAGTTCTCTCGCGGCACGTTCCGCCGCCTCCTTGCTAAGTTTCTTTCCAGCCTGTTTCAAGCCACTTTTTACAATACCTTGCGCCGCCTCGTCGGCTCCTTCTTTGAGTACCTTTCCCCCTACTTTTTTGGCACCTTTGAGGAAATCAAGTCCAGGAACGAATCCAGCGACAGCGACCCCGAGGCTGAGCCACGCCCCCGGTTTATCCTCCCCTACGCTTTTGGCGGCCGCGATGAGGTCGCGAATGTCCGCCATCTGACCGACCACGGGAATAAACCCAATGGCCACTTGACCCGCGGTGGCACTCCAAGACGCATTGTCCGCGAAGTCGCCCGCAAGGGCGCCTTCAAAAAAAGAACCGATGCCTTCCTCGGCCGCTTTTGCGGCGCCTTGTTCGGCGCCTGTCAAGTCCGAAAAATCCCCTGGATCAGAGGCGCCGTCTCCCATCGCCTCTGCATAAATATCTTCCGATGTAGACGTTTCAAACTCGGCGTAGATATCCTCATTGGGATCGCAAACTGCTTTTGGAGCGAGCGAAACTTGCTGCTTGTGGCGCGGTGGGGCGGTAACGGTTACGTCGATCACGGGGACGCATTTGATCAACACGCTGTCGGGCTGAGCGTAACAAACGGATGGTGTTTCGCGCCCAGTCGGGTCATTCAAGCTGACTGGTTGACCGCGGCAATACCCATACAAACACGGCCCGTCAACCATCCCGGCGGGGTCGGCGGTGGTCCACCTACCCAACCACGGGGCGTAATACCTCGCCGAATGGTACTGGAAACCTGTTTCGTCGTCGCGTTCTTTACCGGTGTACCTGAAGCGTTTTTCGCTGACCTCCACCCCCGATTTTGCGCTTCGATAAGCGGGTGTTCCATAGGGGTGGTACTCTTCGTATGAAATCACAAGGCCCGATTCGTCGCATTCGAGATGGGCAGAATCTAGGTGATTGGAGTATTGATAACGGGTGCGCGACACGATGGGTAAGGTGCCCGGCACGTCGGCGTCGATGGTTTTGGCTTCGACCATCGCGATGCGGCGGGTGTCGTCCATCAGGTGGAGGGTTTCGCGTTCGAGCACCACTTCCTGGTTCGAGCCTTGGCGTTTTCTATATAACTCCCAGCCACCAAGGTAGATCCGCTCCTCTTTGGTGGTGCCGATTCTCTGAATGACTTTTCGGACGCGTTCGCCGCCGGCATCGTAGGTATAATACGCGGTGCCGCCGCCTCCCAAATCAGCGACCCTCATCTGGTCAGAGTGGGTATATTCCACGTTGGCCAAATGGGGCATTGCCACCATGTTGCCTTTCAGGTCGTGGGTGTACGCCGCGGTGTAAGGGCCGTTCGCGGCGTCACCGGGCAGACTGGTGGAGTGGAGTCGGTTGCTCGGGGGTACACCCGCGCCGCCGGGTACCACGCCATTGGCGCCGTAAGCGTACCTTCTTGTCCATGACCCTGCGGAGCTGCCGACGGCAGTATGAATCATCTTCAAGATGTTTCCTACCGCGTCGTATTCGTAACTTTCTTCATACCGGCGCAGCGCTTGGGCGTCGTTGGGGTGGGGTAGATTCCACAAGGGTAGGTCGTTGTTGTCGCGTTGATTGTCGCCGACGCCGCCGGCGTGTTCGCGGCCGGTGGCAGCGATCAACCTGTAAATGGCGTCGTATAAAAATTCTTGTTTGGGGGTGACTTGTTGACCTGCAAAAAAGACTTCTTGTTGGGCGTCGTCCCGGATGGTGGTGATGTTGCCGACCGGGTCGTAAAAGTAGAAGAGGTCTTGGAGTTGACTGTGTACACCACCGGATTCAGGTCGCTTTGTTTGGAGTCGAGTTAACCTAAATGACAGGGCGTCGTAGGTGTACTCGGTGAAGGTGGTGTTGCCGTAGTCGATGCGTTCGCGGCGGCCTTTGGCGTCGTAGCTGATCCCGGTGACGAATGGCGTCCACACGCTGGCGTTGCGGATGCGGGCGTCCACGGCTTCGAGCAGGCCGGCGTCGTTATAGGTCGGTCGAATCTCACTCAGGTCCGGCATGGTGACGGACGTGGGCCTGCTCAAAGCGTCAAAGGCAAATGCCTTTCCAAACGTCTCATTTTCAAGGAGCGAGGCCGCTTGAGCGAGGGCGGAACTGGGTGTACCACTGCTCGCGAGGGTTGTCCAGTCAGGCTCCGTTGCGTACGCAACGGCCAATCTGCGACTGGTCGAAAGCGCGTTGCCTTTAAAGTCAAACGGTAGGGTTTCGGTGACGCCCGCGCCGTCAAATACAAGGCATGCTCGTCCGCGGAGGTTTTGACTTTCAGGTGATGGGTAAGATTCGCCATAGAGCACGCGTAAACGCAGGGCTTCGGCGTCGGCACCTTGTTTGACCCAGAGGTGGGTCAACCGGTCGAGGATGTCCACTTCGACGCGTGTTTCATGGCCGAGAGAATCCCAGCCGCGCAAAGGTACACCCATCGCGTTGGATAACGACCACTTTTCGCCGGAGTCGATGCTGGTTTCATGGAGGGGTTGACCGTCCACGCTGACATCGTAGGTGGCGCAGGTGCGGCCGAGGCCGTCCACCACGGACTTGACTTGACCTTCAATGTCAAAGACGGTTTTGGTAGAAATGTTCCCACTGGCGCCGTTGTTGGCAATCGCGAGAAAGGCTCTGCCCAACGAGTCGAGGTGCACGACGCTTGGCGTGTTGGCGTGGGCCAACGCCTTGTTTTTGGCGTCGATGTCTTCGGGAGCGGGGGTTGGAGTTGCACCGGTTTCCCGAGCGAGTCGCCACACATTGCCCGCTTCGTTGACGGTATCGTTGGGATCCCACTGCTCCACGCGCCAGGGTGAAAAAATACTCCGAGCGTAGGTGCCGTCGGGCAAATCAACGCGCAGCGATCTACCCATGGAGTCGTATGTGACGAGCGCCGTCACGCCGACGGTCGCGAGCGCTTCTTCTTCTTCCCAATCCCAATCGTTGGAAAAATAGGGCTCGTATTGTTTGATGGGGTTGCCTTTGTTGTTGACGATGGTTCGACCGGTGGCGACCCATCGGGCGGGGCCTCCTGGGGAGGAAGGTTCGGCGTTGGCTTTGGCAAGGGCGGCACCGCCTGCACCGTCCAAAAAGGCGTAGGAGGTTTGCCAACGGGTGTTGGTTGGACCGTGTTTTTCGCGGTGTTCGGTTTTGATATACGAAGGTTTGGGTAACGCGGCGCCGCTTGGATTGCCAGGGTTGCCGGGTTGGGTGTTATACCAGCGGTCAATCTGGTAGGTGTACACCATGGTCGGGTCGGTCAGGGTATCCCCATCCGACGAGTTGACCTTACCCATGACGGCGGCTTTGGTGACTCTCCCCAACGCATCAAAGGCGACTTGGCCTCGATTGCCGTTGATGTCGGTGGTTTGCCAAGGGGTCAATGTGCGATAGTCGATATCGGCGGAGCCGGTGTTTCCAAGCGGATCGGTGACCTGAATGGCAAACAGGAAGTACGGGTCGTACACAACCGACGTCGTGCGTCCCAACGGGTCGATGACGTGGGTGGGGAGATAGAAATGGGTAGAGTCGAAAATTTGTCTACCTGACTTGACCCAGTAGCCCTCGGCGCCGCGGTCTTGGTAACCAGCGGCGACCAACATGGGGCCGTCCACTTTGGTGCCGTAGGCTTGGGTCACCAAGCCGGGGGTGAAGGCCAAAGCGTACGATTGGTAAGGTAGCGCCAAAACATCGGCCGTGCCTTCCGGGAGCGCGTTGGGTAGGTTTGCGGAGTTGTAATACTGGTGGATGGCAGAGCCGAGGAGGCGTTTTTGGCCGGCGGTGGCGACGTTTTCGTACGGTACCGGAGTGGCGCCGTCAAACGCGGTGTTGACGTCGGCAGGGGTGTAGAGCCCATTTGCCGCCGCGGGCGCGGTGGGCATTTTCAGCTCAAACGACTGCTCAGCCAACGGCACGGCGAGCCGGTGTTTTGTCGGCGTTGACCCGCTGCCAAATGGGAAGTGAGCTACCTGACGGGTGCCGACAACGACGTGGGTAGAAAGCTGCTCGGGGAACGACTCTACCGGCGGTTGACCGGGAGGCGGCGCGGGCACCTTTCGACCATAAACGACGGTCGCTTGTTTCGTCGTGACGCCGTACTCATCCACGGCGAGTGTCAAGGTGTGGGCGATGCGCGGGTCATCTTGATTTTTTTCGTAATGGATGGTGACCGCTTCTTCGGGGTGCACCCACATGACGCAATGGTTGGCGGTCACGCCGCGTCCACCTCGGGGGCCTTGCTTTTGCACGATACGGATGCGAGTTTCGGCGACCTGCACCGGCACGGTGTCGTTTTCAGATCCGTCAAGTCCGTACACTTCGACCCGTAAGGTTTGGCCTCGCATGGCGCGGTAAGCTTCGTGCCGTTGGGTGAGTGTGACCGGGGAGGTTTGCTCCGCCAGGACCACCGGCCTACCCAAGAGGTTTGGGGGCGCTTCAGGTGAGCCAAGGTCCACTGTTGGGCGCCACCATTCACGCTGGTAGGCTTGGTTATACAAAGCCCAGTGACGGAGGATGCCGAGGTGAAACCACGTTTTTGTCAAGACAGGAGGTTGAGGGCGCTCGTTGTTGAAAATGGGTAGGTCACCAAAGAGGCCCTTGCCCTCGTGGGCGGCGGTGTACTCCGTGTCGAGCGTCTCGACTCTACCAAATCCGCGAAACTCTCTTTCGTCAGGATCATACCCGCCATGGTGGTATGTGTACTCTTGGACGAAGCGGTGTTTTTTTACCGCGTCGTAGACTTCCACTTTTTCTACCACGTGCACTGGGAAAGGTAGAGGGTGCGCCCATGGGGTGCCGGCGGCTTTGTCAGCGAGGTAAAACTTTGTGGAAGGAGCGTATTTGATCCTTGTTTCTAAGCCAAAATTGTTTTTGACGGCTGTCAACAAATAGGGTTTTGTATCGCCGATGAGGTCGGTGGCGCGGAGGTGGCAATTGACGTTTTGCCACTTGTTGAGGGAGTACACAATTTGCGGGGTGCCTCTACCGAAGGCGTCCACGACTCCCGCGGTGGAGGCGGCTTGACCGGAGACGCCGTACAAGATGACGGGTTCCTTTGAGAATCCGTTTCCTGAATGGTTGAAAAAGACGTAGGTGTCGTGATCGTCAAAGTAGATGAGGTCGGCGGTGCCGGTGCCGTCCATGTCGGCGAGGCGGATGCGTTTGGTGTCCAAGCGCGGTTTCATGAAGCGCATGAGGGGCACTTGCATGACGATTTGGCCGCCAAAACGGCCGTTTCCGAGGTTTGGCCAATAAGAAAGTGACCCTTCAATAATGCGGACGAGATCGGGTAGACCGTCACCTGTCATGTCGGCAAAAAAGACGGCCATGTGAAACGGCGTGCTCGGCCAAACGGCGGGCCCCACGTCGTCGTGATCGGCCATGTGGTAGATAAAGGGATGGTCAAATCCGTCGGAGCCCAAACTGGGATACCAGATGTATTTGCCGTCCAAAGCGACGAGGAGGTCATCACGGCCATCGCCATTCAGGTCGATGAGGCTGACACGGGCGCTGTCCCATTTGACATTGTTGGGGAGTTGAACAAAGCGTTTGAAGCGTTCAAATTCGCCGTTTTCACGAGCGAAAGAGCCGGGGACGGGGCCGTCAAATTGGGCAAATGTGGGGATGCCATTGCCGTCAAGGTCGACGATGCGAGCGCGTTCCACTCCGATGCTGGGCTCGGTAGAGATGGTTTTGGCTTTGGCGAGTTTTCCGCCGGAGAGGTTGCGTTTGTAGCGGAATTGGTGACTGTCGCGGGTGAGAAGACCTGACAGACCTTCCCCGTCAAGATCGACCCACTGCGTGCGTTTGCCGAGGGTGGTAACGTCGATGTCGGCAAGGGTCTCCGGGTCAAAGTGGAGGGTTTTTTGTTTTTTGGTGGGGAGGGAATAGGTAAACTCCAGGGGCGGTAAGGCCTGACTGGAGTACACAATCGGCTCGTTGGGTGGAGTGGATTGGCGGATGTACCCTTTGTGGGTGGCGCTGGAGAGTAAGGTGATCGATTTGGACTGATTATAATTCAAGTCCACCGACGAAACGAGGGTAGGTCCGGCGCCCAACTCGGAGAAGTGATGGAAGACCAAAACGCGTTGGCAGAGGCGGTAGGTGCGGAGGTCAAATCCGCCGCGGTAGGAGGAGAAAGGGTCTTGGCGGACAGCCCACTTTTTGTCAGGTGCGGGTGCAGGTGTTGGGGATGTCAGGTCATGTTCGCCGTAGTCAAAGACGATTTCAAACTGGGCGGTGGAGATGTCGCCCATGGTGGTGTTGCCGTATTTGACTCGTTTGGGGTAGCGGTTGCCGGTGACTTCGGTGAGTCGATGAGGACGGAACCGGTGTTGTTCGGCGGGGTCACGAGCGCTCACGCCGTCGAGGTTTTCCGCGGCGTATTCTACCTCCATGACGTTGCCGTGCAGGTCTTCTACCCTGTCGAGGAGCCAGGATAAAATGCGGTGGGTTTTCTGCGGGTCTTGAATGCGGGAGGCTGCCGTTTGGCCGTAGAAGTGTACACTTCCGTCGGCGGAGTACACTTTCCAGTAGAGGTTTCCTGTGGCTTTGACTTTGCGTTTTTCGATGCGAGCAAAGGCGCCTTCGGTGCGGGGGCGGTAGGCGGTGACTCTTTCAGGATCGGACTCGTTTTCCGGGGGAGCGGGGTGGACAGGTACCAAATCTTCGGCACCTGACAGGACAAAGCTGTCACTTTCAAACGCGTCGTTGTATTGGGGTAGCCGGCGGTCCATGCGGCGGGTGACGGCGCCGAGCGAAAGGTTCCAACCGAGTCCAAACACGCCGTTGCCGGAGCCTGAATCATAGGACAACGCGAGGGAAGGTCCAAAGCCTCGTGCGCTCGGGGCTGGAATTGGGATGGCAAAACTACCCGTGCCGGTGGCGGGGTTGGTTTTGAAGGTGTCGCCGAGGGGTTGGATGGCGCCGCCACCTTTGGGGAGAGAGAGGGAAGGTGGGCGGACAGGGTCGATCTTGGCGGAGGGGATACTTGTTTGGGTAGGTTGGGGAGGTGGAGCCGGTGGTGCGGCGATGACTTGGATGGAAGGAGGTGCCCCAAGGGCGACGCTGTTGGTGTGGCCGGCGTTGGGTAGAGAAGAGCCGGAAGTGCCCGCGCCTGAGGGTGCGGCGCTGGAACTGGACATGTCAGGTGCGCTTGGGCCGTTGGTAGAAGCGGGGGTAGCGCTTTGGGTAGAAGTCGCCTCTGCACCACGGGCGTTGGGGGCGGTATTGTCAGGTCGGGTTTTCACGGGGCCTCCTCGGTTGTGAGCGTTGCCAAACGGTCAAAAAAGTCGGAAAATGGTGAAAAAAGGACAAAGGGGGCCGAAGGCGCTGCGCGGGTCGACTGGACACGCGCAGCGCCTGGGCCTTTACAACTCAACTCAACTCATGTCAGGTCAGAGGTTAGGGAGCCTCCTCGTACGTGAAGGTGAGCCAGATGTCTTCCAACGCGTCGGGGTGGAGTTTGCCGTTGGCTTTCAGGTGGGAGGGGATGTCGGCGATGTTCTCGATGGAGAATACCCAGGGAACGAACGGGCCTTCATCGGGGTTTTTGACGGGTACATTTCCAGCAAGGGTGAGATTGGTATGAGGTTCACCGGCCAAAAACTGGAGGGCGCCGGTGATGGCGGTTTGACCGGGCGGGGTGAGTTTGAATGTCAGATGGGTAGGTGAGGAAACCCCCAGTGATGTGTACTTTTCGTTGAAGGTGGCGCTGACGGTAACCTTGACGATTTTGACATCGCGTTTGCCGAGGAAGGTATGGAAACCTTCACGGGTGACGGGGATTTCCAACCGGTGGGCGGGGGGTGGGTTGTCTTGACCCTGGCCGAACGAGGCGAATGCTTCGTGAGCCACGGTCTTTGCGGAGATGACGCGGACGCGTTGGAGCGTCGAGCCATTCAGGTGGGTTTTTGCCTTGGATTTGAGGAGATCTCCGGCGTCACGGGAGGTGTACCTGACATGGAGGACGACGTCGGCGATGCGGTGGAGGGCGAAGCGGTTTTGGTCGGCGGGGACTTCTACCCTCCATGTGGAGAGGACGCCTCGGCCTTCGTAGGGGAGGAGTTTTTCATCCCGAAGGTCAAGTTGGAACATGCCGGCGTCGTCGTCGGCGGTGGTGGTGGAGAGGGCTTCAACGGCGGTGGGGTCGATGCTGAAGCGTTTGTCACCGTCGGGGTTGGCGGGGGGGACCGCTTCAGCGTACGCGCCATCCAGAAGGGCGGCGGATTTGCGGATTTTGCTGGAAAGCAAGGCGACTTCGCACTGGACGGTGTCGAGGGTATTCCTGACGGTGGCGACGGTGACGGAGACGGCTTTGATGCGTCGGAAGTAGTGGCCGGGGTAGTCGAGGTCAAAGATCCATTCTGGGATGGTGACTTCGACGAAGCCGTTGTTGCGGAGTTGGGTGAGGTAAGGTGCTTGCTCTTCCGGGGCGACGAGGTCGCCGAGGGAGATGTGTTTTGTCAACTCGCGTTCGCGGTCGGTGCGGTTGAGGTAGGCGGCATCCAAGGCGCGGAGGTCTGCGATGAGGCGTTCACCTGCGAGGAGGCCTTTTTTGAGGGAGTCCCACGCTCCAAATCGAATGAAGGTGACGGTGTCGTCTCCGCGTTCGAGTTGGAAGGCGCGTTCGGCGCGTTTGGCCATGTCATAAGCGACTTGGTAGGCGCGGTAATGTTCGGTGGCGACTTCACCTACCATCCAATCGTAGAGGTCGGTGGAGGTGAATTTGGACTTGAGTACATCTTCGACTTCGCGGGCATGTTCTCGGCGAAGGTCGAGGTTTTCGAGTTCGCGTTCGGCGATGGCGAGTCGAATTTCTTGTCCTGCGATTTGTTTTTCGACCTGTTTGAGTTCGAGGGCGGCGGACCGGGCTTGGAAGCGCCAGTCGTCGGAGCGTCGGATGTAGCCGGCTTCGGTGGCGAGTACACTTGCACCGAGTGTGGCGATGTCTGCTGCGTCGCGGAGTCCGCGGGCGATGGCTCCCTGAATGTCGCCTGCGGTTTCGCCGCCGGTGGAGGCGAGCGTCACGGGTGAGGCCGCTGTTCCCGCGGTACCGTTGGTGAACTGAGGTATACCCATGCTGGTGCTGCCAGTGCTTTCCGCCATGCTTGCGGCGTAGCGCAGACCACCCGCGGCGACAGTTGCCACTTCGGCAAGCGTCTCGGGCAAGATGCGGTGTTTGATGTTGGAGTAATAGTCAAATCGTTCTTTGACAACGGCGTGTTGTCGTTGGAGGCCGTCGAGGGTAGATTTGGCTTCACGAATGGAGTCTTTTCGGATGGCGCGTTCTGCGTCAAAGACGGCGCGTTCGTGGGTTTGTCGGAGGCGCATAAGGCCTTCGGCGTCGCGTTTTTCAAGGACAGAAAGGAGGAAGCTTCCCAATCCTGACACGTGGGATGCAAACTCCAGGGCTTTGGCGTGGAGGCGCGCAAAGCGGAAGAGGGGTGCTGGGGAGGTGAGGGAGTCAAGCACGGTGTCAAAGTTGACTCCGGCTGCGGCTGCCCGGACGAGGAGGGCAGGGTCAATGGGGGGTTGGAAGAGGGGCAATTGGCGAACAATGCCGTCAATGTTCATGCAATTGCGGATTTTGAAGAGGCGATCTGCAACGCGGTCCCAATATCCGATGAGCATGTCGTTGGGGGGAACGCAGAAGTAGAGTCGGGCGTCGGGGACGGGTGGGCCGTCGGTGGCGATTTGATACCCGGCGGGCGGGTCCATGGGGGTGATCGCTTCAACCGTGACGGCGGCGTTGGCAAAGTCGTCCAGACCGAGTTCGCGGAGTTGGGCAAAAGTGAGGGCTTCTGGGTCATCTTTGTGGGTGATGATGACGGGGCGAGGGCCGAGGAGGTCGGCCGCGGTGAGGTAGAGGGAGAGAGCCTCGTGGTTGGACTCCATGGTGTCGCGGCGGAAGAGGGCGTCACCCCAGTCCAAAAGGTTGTCGATGTATTTCATGACAACGGTTTTTTGGTAGGCCAAAATGCGATGGCGGGCGATGGCGTGGGGGTTGAATGGCTCGGCGGCCATGGTAGCGATTTGTTTTTTGAGCGACTCAACGTTTTTGGCGGCGTCTTCGTTGTTTTCTACCAAAGCCTGAATTTCGGCTTTGGTAGAGTTGCCGGCGGCGAGTTCGCTCAAGGACTCTTGGATGGCGGCAAGATTTTGGTTTTCAAAAAATTCTTTGAAGCGCCAAAACCGCTGCGGGGCTTGGGTAGATCCGCCGCCCGTTGGGTCAAACACGAAGTGCATCCAGCGGCGGGCAGCGTCAAATCTACCCTCGGAGGAGAGGCGGGTGGCAATGAAGTAAGGAATGTGGAAAAACAGTTCCCAGTTGTAGAGTCCGTACGGGCTGCCGTACGCAAAGTCTACCTTTTCGAGCGGAATTTGATCGTTTGAATATTCGCTTGAAATGTCGGTTTGTTTGAACTGGATAGACGCCGCGGACGAGATGACTCCATCGGAGTCAAGCCAGCTGTATAGGCCATCGATCCCGGAAGCGGCGAGTCGGCGAGCCATAGCCTCTGTGAAAGGATGGTCAAAGACCTCCACTACGGGTGTGTCATGCGCATGGGCCACCGGAAGTTGGAAACTGGCGTTTTTTGCCCAATTTCCGAGTTCGTTACTAAGACCCAATTTCTCGGGGGAGATAATGCCACTGACGATGCCGAGGTACACACCCGCATCGGCGGAAAGATCAATGCTGAAGGTTCGATCCATTCGAACGAAGAAAGACCGCTTTCCATCTTCGAGTACAAAGTGGTCGAACGACTTGTATGGCCAATTGGATGTGGATTGACCGACGATACGGTATAAGCCGGGGTGCGCGTCCGCCACGTCCACTGTAAAAGTGGCCTGATCCTTTAGGTCTGGCCGAAGAATTTGAATAGCGCCTGATCCACCGGCCGCCTGCACAATTCCGCTCGCGGGCAGCCGCGTCCCCGTGGGTAGAACCGGTTGGTACACATGCGACGAGGGAAAAGTCTCCGCGTCTACGTTGGTTGCCAGCTTTGTTTCTTTCCAACGTGGACCGGCCGCGTCAAAAGTGAACGTGCCGGCAATTGCGAGGGGCCACTTGGTGTCAACGTCAGGGAAAGTTACGCGATCGACCACCACAGCGAGCACGAGTTGCCCCTCTTCAGGGGTGGCGTTCGGCGCAATTTGGAGCGACACAAATCGCGGTTCGGTGCCAATGGCATTGGTTTCGCCCTTGGCAGGTGTGATCACGATCGGCGCGCTGTTGGAGATTTTTCGAGCTGTCCAAGCACCCGCAGTGTAGCTTGAATACGCAACTTGTACCTCCATCCGCATGACGGGCGGGACTTGTTCGTCGCCGTTGGCGGGCGTGGGTTGTTGCTTTTCTTCAGGCCGCACGTTGAAGGTAGGCCAGAAGAGGTAAGGGCGCCTATTGTGGACTGTCAGAAGCAGGCCGGCGTTTTCGATTTCAAGGTCCATCGGTTCCCACGGCAGCCATCCTTTGGTGGGAAGGTGGCAGCGGTAGAACCAACGGTGAGGCGCCGAACGCGTGCGAGCGACGACGTGGGTAGCAGTGATTTGGTCATTTTCATCGCGCTCGTCGCACAATGCCATCACTTCAGGTTTGGCGATTTGGCCCAAACCCTGGAGGTAATGTTCAACGGCGCGCTCAACGTTTTCGTCGGTGAGTTCGCCGCGGGCGATGCGATTTTCAAGCTCGCGGAAGAGGTGGGTTTTGCTGTCGCGAAGTTCAGGCTCAATCCAGTTTTCTGGGTAGAGGAAGACTTTTCGATTGGCTTCCCAGAGGCGGTAGGCCTTGCGATATTCCCACTCTTTGGAGGCTCGTTCAGGGAGTTTTACTTCACCGTCAAGGTTTAACAGGCTGCGTTGTACAAAGACCTGAACCGAGTTGGTGGCTTGGACAATGCGGCTTGTGAGTTGGCAAGCGTTGATCTCCGGGTCAATCAGGAGGTTGGCATACAGGTCAGAAACGGTTGGGTAGGTTTTGGGGACCAGGAGGTTGACAAGGGTGTCGCGCAGGGTTTCGCGGAAGGGATTGCGTACACCACGAGCCACTTCTGCCCATTGGGTACCGGCTTTGGCTTTGGCGGCGCGGCGGGCCACGAGAACCAATCCGCGAGCGTCGGGGGACGCGCCGAGAACGCCCGCCAACGAGATGGGTTCAGGCGCGTTGATGTTGAGCAACCCAAGAGCTTCGGTTGCTGAAACGCCGAGGCGCTTCACGAGCGAGACGGCGCGGTCAAGTTCGAGGAGGGTGTCCTCGTGGAGAACGTGAAAGCCGTTTGTGCAGCCAAAGTGGACCGCGAGGGTGTGGAGGTCGGCCCGATTCCAACCTGACAGTTCGGCAAGGAGGTCAACCGCCTGGTTGAGTGTGGGTGGGTTGTTCGGGTCAAGCGGGGTGCTGGGCAGAAGGCGAAGAAGCGCGTCGGGCCCCGCGGCGAGGCGGTTTTTGAGGGACATGCGGCGAACCAAGGTGACCCAAAAGTCAAATCGGTTGGCGTCTTCTGCGGTGAGGTTGGCGTCGGCGCTGAGGGGTAGATCGGCGAGGAGGGTGGGGCTCCATTGTGTACCCACGACGGTACCCATGACCCAGGCGAGTTCACCGATATCTTCGGCGGGAATGCCGTTGGGCCCGGGGGAATTGGGGCGGCGACGGTGAGGTTTTTGAGGAGGTGCGCCACTCGGTGGAGGAGGCGGAGGGTGGTGGTTTGACGGTTGACCACTTCTTGGGAAGGTGCGTTGGTAAGGACGCCGGCGTTGGACACCGGCAAAAAGTCAACCAACGCTTTTTGCTGCCCGTTTCCCGGTGATTCGAGAACGACAGAAAGGAGGTAGTTGACGCTTGCTCCGGGGAGATTTGTGTACGCAGCGAGGCGTTCTACAACGAGGCGCTTGGAGCGAATGTGGCATTCCAGCCGGCGGGCGATGTATGAAAAGCGTTCTGCCACCGATTGAAGGCGGGGGTCTGCGGAGAGGAGATCTTTGCCCAATTCACCAAGATCTTCTGGCTGGAGCGGATTGGGCAGTGGGAAAGTGATTGATGGGTGCTCGGGGAAAAAGGGCAGTAGGGGAACAAGATCTGCTGGGGCGAGGTTGGCCTCCTCTACCGCCTTGACGAAGTCTTCGGGATCACCCACGAGTTCGGAGTACAAATCGCGTGTGCGGGAGCCGTCCACGTCTTCAAGTTTGCTTGTTTCAGCAAATAGGAGGTTGAGGGACGATTGGATGTCAGACCGGAGCGCTTCAATATCGGCATCTTTGGGGGCGAGGCCGGTGGATGCCGGGGCGAAGGCCCGCAGCGTGTATTGAATGTCGGCAATGGAGATGCCGGAGGCTTTTAGGTCGCGGACGAGTTGAATAAACTCTTCTGTCGCGCGGAGACTTTGGATGGTAACGCCGGTTCCAAGCGGGTTGATTCCGCTCACGGCGCGAAGCACCAAAAACTCACCGGGGGTGATTTTGAGGGCTTTGTAGAGAGAAACCGCGCCGAAGAGGCGCGATACGGCCGCAAGTGTGAGTGTGTCGGTGCCGGATACTACCCGGTACACGTCGGGCAGATTGAGTCTACCCACGAACGCATCGGTGTCTGTGAGGAGGTCAAAATCGGCGGCGGAGATGCCGAGGGCTTGTTGCAAGCTCAGGCGATGATCTGAAATCAGGTCGGTTGCTGCGGGGGCGTCTGGGTCGAGTAGGTTTTTGAAGACATCCACGTCAGGGCTGTCGACCATTCTGTCGAGGAAGGCTCGGCGGTAGGGGCTTGAGGTTGTGTACTTTTCGTGTGTGTCGAGGGGGCCGTAAAAGGCGGTGACGGTTGTGACGGGTAGGCCGAGTGTTTCTGCCAAGGCGAGAGCGCGGGAAACAGTGCGCAATACAGGGCCTGTGATGGTGATTTGGGTTGGGTCGGAAATGCTTGAAAGCACCCTGTCCAAGTCGGTGATGGAGAGGCCGGTGCGGTGGCGCAATCGGAGGAAGGGGTGAAGAATGCTCAGGGGAAGGTCTTGAGCGTGGACGAGGTTGGTGATCTCCATCTCGCTCACATCGCACCCGTCGTCGGGTGTAATTTTGTGTTTGGGTAGGCCGCGCGCACCCACGTCGTCGTCGTCGCCGATGCCGTTGACATACCGGGTAGAAAGCAGTTCTTCGACTTCTTCAAACGTGAGACCGGCGCGCTCCATGAACGTGGGCACGTGTTTGAGTTGAGCGGCGGTGAAACCTCCCCATGCTTGGAGCGTGGTGGTGGGGCCCGCACCTTGCAATAGGTCAAACCCGGAAGGTCGGACGCCCAAACGGCTTTGGGTGAGTGTTTCATCAAAGCTGACAAACGCCGGGTCTGAAGTGTCCCGGGCGGCGTCGGCGTGGAGGGTGGTAATCACTTCAGGGCGTGAAACGCCGAGGTAGCGGAGGTAGGTGTTTGTTTCTTCTGCCCAAAGGTCAACCGGGAGTTGAAATGGGTAGACGGCGTTGTTGGCTTCTTTCCACGCGTGAATGTGAGCGGCGGGGTGAATGATTTCAGGTCCGGCGAGGAGATCTTCAGGGTCAAAATCGCTTTTGATGGGTGTGGTGACAATGACGCCCGGGTCGGCGATTTTGGCGACTTTGACCTCCATGATCTCGTTGGAGATGTCGATGTAAGGGAGCGGCGTGTGGGCGGCTTTGCACGTGAGTTCAAGCTCGGCGAGGTCAGGGCGACGGCCGACGAGCAGTTGGTTGTTTTTGTTCGCGCCGATGAGCACGTCGAGCGCCGTCCACCCGTTGCCGGTGACTTGGGTAGGTGTGGCCTGAAATCCGTCGAGCCATTGGAGGCAGTCTGTCAGGTAGGCTGCGGCGGAGAGCACCGAAGCGCAGTGTTTGCAAGCGCACCCACCGGCGGAACCGAAGAGCGTTTTCCAGTCGGCGACGGGGTTTTCAGGTTGGCCGACCTGGGGTGCGTATTGGGTGATGAAGTCGGGGAACGCCATCATGAGTTGGGCGTTGTGGCTGGCGCTGTATTTGGCAAAAATCACATTGGAAGCGTTGGCAATCCAATGAGCTTTTTTGTAGAGCGCTTTGGTGTGGGTGGTGCCTCCAAGCAAACCTGACATGTTAGAAACAAAGGCGGCTTCACCCTTTTGTACAATGTCGTGGGCGGAGGTATAGCCGGCGTTGGCCAGCACGTTGATTTTGGTATAGTCGGGAACAACTCGAAACAGGCGTTCAAACAAAAAGATGCGCTTTTTTTCGGCAACTGTGAGGTTGAGGCCATTCAACCGCTCGGGATATTGAGCGGAGCGTTTTTTGGTGAAGTCCACGTCGGTCAGGTTGGGGATGGGGCTAAAAAAGTTGCGCACGCCCTGCGATTCACCGGAGGCGGCAATGGCCGTGCGGAAGGTGTGCATTGGGAAGGCGGAGAGAAGCGACTTCTCGATGAACATGGCGTAGTTGGTGCGTTTGTCGCCGACGGTGTCGCCGGGAACGCTGTCAGGGACGCCGGTGGTACCAAGGACGGTGGCCCAGTTGATGGGGTTTTCTACCAGCGATTGAAGCGTGGGGTGGGTGCCTGCCAAACTTGCCAGGTGGTCCATCAGCGGCTTGAACCCGCGGGCGAGGGACCAGTGCTGGAGCGCGCGTTGAACGGCTGTTTTTTGGGTGGCGTTGAGGCTTGTCAGGTTGTCCCAAAAGGCTTTGATGGGCAGCTCATTTTTGCAATAGTCTTTGGTGAAGTTGGTTCGGGTTGTGCTGTCGGTGATGCCGGCAATGTCGAGCACTTCTGCCATACCGCACACTTCACCGGCGCGGGGAAGGAGGGCCCACGCGGCGGCGGCGGGAATCCACTGAGTTTCAAGCACGCTGTTGATGGTAGACTCAAACTCTTGGGAGATGAGGTTTTGCTCCACAGCGGCCATTAGCTCGGTGCGAATGGTGGCTTTGGGATGGCGGAAGAAGATATCAACTTCGCCCGAAATGCCGCGGCGAATGAGCCCAAAGGCAATTTCTTTGGAAAGGGTTGGGTACTTAAATTCAAGGTTGGCGGCGGCGCTGAGGGCGTGGACGTCGGCGTCGAGGAGGTTGGTTGAACAGGCGAGCGATGCGCGTTGTTCGCTTGTCAGGTTTTGGAGTGGAGTTGCGGGAACACGTTCTGTGACGCGTTGAAAGGCGTTGGCGAATGCGGTTTTGCCTTTCCAACGTTCTCCGGTTCGAACGAGTTCTACAGGGGCGGTGGCGGGGGCGCGGCACACCTTGGAAGAGGCCGCAATTTCTTGAGTGAGTCCCGAGTTTGTAAAGGCTCTGACAATGAGGTCGGGGCTTGTTTTACCGTTGGGAAGAGTGGACGGGTCGTAGGTGATTGTGTACGCACCGTTGGCATCTGTTTGAACGGATGTACCGAGGGGTGAGGTTTCACCGAGCGTTTCATCGTACGCTTGGACGTACATGCCCTCGACGGGGCCGTTGGCGCCGGTGAGGGTGCCGCGAATAACGGCTTGGGCATGGCGGGGTAAGGCGGCAACGGGGCGGCCGGGGGTGACGGCGAGTTTGACTTGGGTGGGCCGTTCATCCATGTGCCAAAACTGGGTTTTGGAGCCGTCAAAAAGGAGGTTTGTGGACGCTCCGTCGAAGACGCGGAAGTATAAAATGGGTGTGTCAGAGCCGAAGAGGGTTTGTTTGACTTCGGAGGAGAGGCCCATACTGAAGGCACCTCCTTCACCCGTGCGGGTGTACAAGATGGGGGCGCGCTGTTCGCGCCGGGCATCCCACGCTTCTACCCTGCATCCGGAGACTCCGAGGCCGGTGAGTTCGTTGACTACGGTTCCAAATACGGTTGTGCGGTCGTTCATGGCTTTGTTCCTCAAAAAGTGTTTGCTCAGCGCAAACTTTGGGTTGCGTGTAAAAACCTTACCTTGGCAAACGGGTAGAAATGTTGGCCGCGCGAGGACGGTGTTGAGTTAGATTTCTACCCATTCAAACGAAACGGTGGCGTGCATTTGGGTGGTCAGTGCGACCCTCACGTCCGAGTACACTTCGATCCCTTCGTTTTGACTGGCTCGCAAAACCAGCGGCTTTCCCGAGCGGGCAGGTGTCCACTCGTACACTCCCGAATCGTTGCCTGACACGGTGATGGCAAACCAGTCTGTCCCCGCGACAGGAGCAGTGGTTGAACCTGACAGGAGTGAAAGGGCCGGAGATGTGTCGGCGAAGTCGAGTGCGACAGGAGTGATGGGGGTGCCTGCGCCTTGGCTGGTGATGCGAAGGCAGTGGAACATGACCGGGCCAACGCCGGCACCGCCTGCGTAGCTGAGAACAATGCGCCGAATTTCAGCCCGTTTGGTGCTGCTGCTCGGGTGCCACAAGCGCGCAATTGACTTGTTGGAAACCACGGCGGTCGTGGCGACGGCACCGGAAGCAACGGCGAACGTGGGTGAATTGTCGCGGATGCGCGCTGTATAAAACGGGTTGGCTGTGGAGCCGAGGGCGGCGGAACCGTCACTCAGGTAGACAGGCCAGCGGCCTGAAGCAGCGGCGGCAGCGCCTTGGGTAGATGTGGAGTGGAGGGAGGCGGCGTTGGACTGTGAAACGGTGGAGAGAAGGGATGCCGCGTTGGATTGAGAAACGGTTGCCTGAAGGGCAGACGCCGTGGGTTGACTGACGGTGGTCAGGAGGGATGCCGCGTTGGATTGGGATACGGTTGCCTGAAGGGCGGAAGCCGTGGGTTGGCTGACGGTGGCGAGGAGGGAGGAAGGTTGGTTTTGGACGACACTGACGGCGTTGGAAACCGACACTGTTCGAAGCCCTGACAGGCCGGAGGAGCCGACAACAACAGGGTCGGTGCCGGAGTGGTGTCCGGTGATAAAAAACTGGCCGCCGGACAGGTTGATTCCAGCCCCGGAGCGTTGGACAGTGACTTCAAACCCTTCACACTGGAGGCCGCGTGCGGCGAAGACCAGGACGCCTGTGTTGCCGCCCTCTTCGGTGTGGAGCGCGTCACGCAGGGCGGTTGTGGCGATGAGGACACGTGCGCCGGCATGGCGCGCGTAGAGCCGAACGGTGACTGTTGGGCTTGTTCCTACCCAGTTGTCAGGTCCGCGAAACCATACGTCGCAGGCGGCAAATGCTCCGGCGATGGATGTGACAAGAACCTCAGTGGTATCGTTGGTGATGAGGGAGAGGCTGTCAGACTCGGCCTGTCCTTGGGAGAGGGTTGGGGTTGGTCGAAAACGCATGAGAGAACCTCCAGGGTGAATGGCAAAGAGTTGGCTTGGGTAGAGTCGTGGGTAGATCGATCCCTCGGCGGCCAAACGGTTTGTTTGCCGCAGCAGGTGTGATGAAGCCGATGTTTGGGCCGGACTTCGAACTCCTCCCCCCTCGTTGAAAATTTTTTTGCTACGCGCCTCGCTGAGCAAATTGCAGCCGCAAGACAAAGCCCAGCCTCAGAGATGCTGTAGACAAAGGCCTTGGACTTAGCCTTGGACCTGGGCCTTGACTACGCTCTGTGGGCGGGCGTTACCCGGCGAGAATACTGAACAAATGAAGCCGATCAAGCCCGGAAACATTGGCTCGGACATTCCCCGTCCGGTGTTGGAAAGGGCTAGCGCATCGGCCAACGACGCGCCATTTCAGACCATTTCACGGGCGTCTGGACACTCTGAAAAAAAATGTCCGGGGGTATTGGGGATACGCGCTATTTGATAGGAAGGCGTGAATGCGCGCTGTTTTTGTCGCCTGGCAGAATACGAGTCAAAAAAATTTATAACGGGCTGTGGCGGGTGAGTACATCCAGGAAAAGCGGTTGACTCTTAAACCAACCTGCCCATGCGGTTTTTGGAGGTCCGGGGAGGACGTCGGTGATGGTATGTTCTAGGTCTGGGCGAAGGCGAAAGAGAAGGGCATCGCCGGGGACAGGGTTGGGGAGTTGAATGACAGTGGTGGGTAGGTTGGTGGGATTTTTTTGTTGATTTGTTGGGATTTTTGTGCGGAGGAGGGTGGTGCCACCCTGGTAAGGTTCTTCGCTCAGGTTGACACTCAAAGCGAGGAGGCGATGGTCACCCACGTCGTCGTGCCAGTCTTCGTGATGGGCATGGGAAGGTGCCATTCTGTAAATGCGGCCGACGTAACATCCAATGGGGGAGATGCCTGTGAGTTCTGTGATGAGCGCAAAGAGGTGCGGATCATTGAATACGAATTGTAGGGCGTCGGCAGCGGGGCTGTCCCAACACACAAGTTCACGCGCAATGCCATGGTGAGATTTGGGGACGAAGTTGGCGGTGCGGAGTTGGGATAAGATTTGTTGGAGAAAGGTGGGGTGGATAAACCCGGGGAGGTGGAGGTAATGCTGTTTATCAAAAGCGGCGCGCGCCGATTGAAACTCAGGGGCGGTGGCGGTTTGGAGCGCGGCTTTTTCGCTCACGCAAATCATGGGGTGTGGTTTTTGGGTGGAGGTTTGGGTTTCTCCACGGGTTGGGTGCGGGCGGCGCGTTCGAGTTCATTCTGAATGACGGTGGCGACTTTGCGGCTTGTTTCTGAGATGGCGGTGCCGGCTTCTTTGGCGGGTTTGGAGGTGAAAATGGCGACGGAATGTTGAAAGTCGGTTTTTGCGCCGATGGGGACGAGAAAAAAGGTGAGCGCGGCCAAGCCGACAACGGCTGTATTCACGACGCGTTTGATGACATTGCCGACCACGTTTTGGCCATGGTGAAGGGCAGGGCCGCCTGGGCCAAGTTTTTGGATTAGGAGCCCAACGAGATGCGCATAAACGAATGGGGGACAACGGCTGGGTCGTGCGCAATCATGAGGACGCGGGTTGATTGGGCGATTTCATTAAAAAGGGCGGCCATTTCAATGCGAGCATTGTGGTCGAGGCCGGCTTCAGGTTCATCAAGGATAATGAATTGAGCGTTTTGGAGGAGGATGCGGGCAATGTGCATTCGCTGGCGTTCGCCCCCGGAGAGTTCACCGGCGAGCACATCACGCGGGGCAATGGAAGAGCCGCTTTTGGAGGAGTGTTCTTGAAGGACTGAATAAAGGTGAACGCGTTTTAGTGCGCTATCGATTTGTTCATTGGAGATTTCATTGCGCGAAAAAAGGCGGAGGTGCCATGCGACGGACGCGCCCGGTTCTATAAAAGGGTTTTGGGCGAGGTAGGCGCACACAGATCGGAGGGTTTGAAGGGTTTGCGGGGTGGCGGGGGTGTGATTGATGAAAAGTGTTCCTTCGCTGAATGGGATGAGGCCCAACAACGCCATTGCCAAGGTGCTTTTGCCGGCGCCGTTTTGGCCGGACAATACCAAGCCAACTCCGGCGGGCCATTGCAATGAAACGCGCTCGGGGGTTTGGCGTTTGGCGTGGGGGTGGCGGCAGGAGATGTTTTCAAGCTGAAAAAGTGAATTTTGGAATGCGATTTGTGCGCTTTGGGGGGAGGATGTTTCGGAGCTTGAAAAAGCGGTGTTTTGGGTTTGGAGAAACGTTTGGAGGGTTTGGCGAAAAGGGGTGTAGCGGGCGCGATTTTCAAGCAGTTTGCCAAAGGTGACTGCGAAGTAGAGGGCGGCCCCACTGAAGATGGCCATTTCGGCGGTTTTATGGCCGGTGGTTTGGGTGAGGTTCTGGTTAATGAATGTGGCAATGGGGGTTGCGGAGGATAAAAGAATAAGCGCTGCGGGGATTGCGGACGATACAGCGCCGAGCACGTTGGCGCGCCGTTCGGCCGCGGCAAATGTGTACGCTTTGTGGGTGAGGTTATTGGCAAAGGCAGATTCTCGGCCGTGAGCGCGCAACTCAATAGAAGCTTCGATAAGAACGCGAAGGTCGACTGCGAGGTCTGAAAAGTTGTTCCATGCCGTTTCTTGTTCAATGCGAATGCGGCGTGCGGTGAATGCCAATGATAAGAAGATGGGGGCGGCGGCAATGAATAGTGCAATGGCCCAATACGGTCCGAGGACAATGACCAATGTGGTCCAAGTAATGGCCATTGCAATGGCGTTGGCGATGACAAGGGGAAAGATAGTGGCTTCATAAGCGGCGGATTCACGCGCGGCTTCTGCCAAAAGGCCTATTTTGCGTTCTGCGCGGAGGTCTTGAAGGGCGAGTTGTAATGCCGTGTTTAATACTTTTGAAAAGGTGGTTTTTAATGCGCGTTCAATAGCAATGCTTGCAATGAATGCGCGGAGCAGCGATGCAATAAAAGTGACGGCGGATACGGCGGCCGCGAGCGCCAATGGGCCCCGTGCGAGGCACCAAACTCCCGCTGGAACGCCGGCTCGCGATAACAATTCTGCAATGGTGAGCGCCGCTTGTAATGCGGGTGACGCGGAGCGGTGGGGATTGGGTGCGGCCCTGCTCATAAGCGCGAACGAATGCGGCAGCGTTGCGTGAATGATCCGTTGGGTGGAGGCTACAACTATCATTGTTGCAGCCGGTGCGACTACGATTCGTCTGTTTCCCTGATGTGAGTTGCTATTCAAAATGGCTGGATCCAAAGCCCAATTAAATGGTGAAGCGCGGGAGCGGAGTGAGGAAGACGTCCGTTCTGCGAGGGCTTTTGCGCGAGCCGAAATGTGGCATTCGCCGCTGCGCGGAACGGCGTTTTTTATGCGAGCGTGGGCGCTGATTCCGGTGGTTCACGGGTCGCTTCGGTGGCTGGGTTTTGACAAGACGGTGCGGTGGGTGGAGCGGGTTCCGGCGCGAAAACGGCTTCTTTTTGGGGGTGAAATAAAAACGGGGGTTTCGCCCGAGTTGGGGGAGCGGCTCGTGGCAATGGCGTATCGGGCGCACTTGATCTCGGGCAACTGTTTGCCGAGATCGCTTGTTCAGGTGGCGCTTCACCGGCGAGATGGCACCCCGGCAAACTTTGTGGTGGGGGTTCGCAAGGTGGGCGCGAACGATCGCGGGGCGTCGCGCATCGAAGCTCACGCTTGGGTTGAAAGGCCGGGCCGGCGCGAGCACGTTGGCTTCGCACCCATCTTCAACTCGGCTATCGAGCGAACGTATTAAAGACGAACGTGATAAAGACGAAGGACCGAACGAACGCCACTCAACTGAAGGGCGCTGTTTTGAGGATGTCATGCAAGAGCAAGAAACTCCCGTGATCGAGCAGGTGGAAGAAACGCAAAAGCGCCCGTATGAGCGGCCTGAAATCATCGATTACGGCAGCGTTCGGGACTTGACGCGCGGTGCGGGTAGCAAGCCCACGTTTGACATGATGACGGGCACGCGCCGCAAGGTTTAGTGTTTTGGTACTCGGTCGGCGGCATTCAACTGCGCAGTGAGATTGCGCTGGTTTCCCTTCCTTTTGCGGCAAACGCCGAGCCGTCTAAAAAAGAGATATCGCTGGAGTTGCGCCAGTTGGAATTGGGTGAGCCCGACCGTTGGCTCTACAACGAAGAAGCGCCTGACACGGGTGAGCCGTGGCGCGCGGTGGGTACACTTGGCGCAAACTATTTGGTGAGGCTGTTTGGTTTTGCCGACTTTTTGCTTGAAAAAGCGGCTCGGCGCGTGACGGTGTCCGTGGCTCGGGGCGGGGAACTCGGCGCTGTGGAGCCGCTATTTTTGGAGCAGGTGTTGCCTCTTTTTTGGTCGCTTGTGGGAGAACCTTGTTTGCACGCGAGCGCCGTTTTGTGGGGCGAGGGTGAAATGGCTCAAGCGGTGGCTTTTGCAGGGCGATCGCGAAGCGGCAAAAGCACGTTGGCCAGCGCACTGGCGGGCGCCGGGGGCCTTCTTTCGGACGATTGTTTGGTGGTGGAGTTGGGGGACGGTTGTGTGTGGGCGCACCCGGGGACGCGGAGTGTGAGGTTGTTGGCGGACTCTGCAAAAGCCTTGTTTTTAAGCGAATCGGCGGGGGAGGTATCGGCCGACGGGAGCAAGCGTCGCGTGGAGGTTGGCTCTCATGTGTACGCAGTGCGATTGGCGCGTGTGTACCTTTTGAAACCGGTGGCGCCAAACGAGCCTGCGCAGATTGAGGGGCTGGGCTGGAGAGATGCGGTGGCGCAGCTTGCGGGCTGTGCGTTTCGAATTAACCCGGAAGATGCCGAGAGCCTTGCGTTGGAGCTGCGAACGCTGGACGAAATCGCGATGAAAACGGCAGTTAAAACCCTTGCGGTTCCAAGGCGGTATGACGCGTTTGACGAGGTGCGGAACGTGATCGCTCAGGATCTACAGGGAAACTGAGGAGCTTTTCTGTTAGAAAAGGGGCTGATTTAAGTGTACACAATCAACAAGAGCCCCCCTCAAGCGGATTGAGGTGGAGCGGTTGGATACGGGCAGTGTGTTTGGAAGAGAAAACGCGCGCCGGGCGTAAGAGCAGGCCGGTGTTCGCGGTGAATCGGGCAATCGGTTTGGTGTGCGTGGGATTCGTTTGTGTTTTGGGGTGCGGGCAGCCGAACGAAACAAAGGGCTTGGGGTCGGCGAGCGCGACCAGTGCAGCGTTGGGCGCTTCGGCAACGGGGGAGGCCGCACCGCAGGTGACCGAAGGTTGCGGCGATCGGGTGGCGAAGCTTTTGAAAGAGCCTGCGCTGCCGGGTTCACCTGAATTTGAAGCCCATCGTGTGGAGCTTGTGGGCCGGCCGAGGGGTACACCTCTCGTGTGGATACGCGTGCCCGCGGTGAGCGGTGAAGCGGGAAATGTGGGGAGCGCGATTGAGAAATTGCGAACAACAGACAAGCCGCTGACGCTTGTGAAAGGGCTTGTTCGCAGGTTTGGAAGATCGCCGGAGACGCTGCGGCGCATTTTTCTGCGCGAGGGGTATGTGTACGCAGACGATCCCGACCTTGCGCTGGCGATGGTGGAGACGCTTCGGCTTGCGGCGTTGTTTCGAGAAGAGAAGGTGTTTGTGCTGCGGGGAGCGGAGGTTTTCTCGCTCACGAGGGCCGAAAAAACCCGGTATTTGCCGGAGCGATATGTGTACACAAATGGGCCATACAAAGGGGAAGTGGCCGAGGTGCTTTTGGGAGATCGCGTGGGTCTTTCACGCGAAGAGCTGTTGAAAGACGTGGCGGCATGGGATGTGAGCGCGGTGTGGGAACGGCATGGGGTGGACCGGCTGCGCGTGAAACATCTCTCCGCGGGCGGGCTTGTGGCGGAGATAAAAACGCGGGGCGGGCCTTGGATCACAGGGGTTTTTGAGCCGCAAGGGCCGGGGTTGAAGCTCGGGTGTGTGGCTTCAAACAAAGAGGATGCGGCGGCGCATGGGCTTGCTTTGGCGCGCACAGAAGGGCTGCGAAAGGCGCTTTTGGCGCTGAGAAACACGGTGCGGGCACAGGTGCGTGAAGAGCCGCCGTTTGACGAGCCGAAAGATGAACCGGACGGCGAGCAGCAGGATGGGGCGCTGAGAAGAGAGTGGCGAAGGGCTTATGATCAAGGCCTTCGGCGATTTTCGATTGGGGACGTGAAATACGATGTGTACGACGACGAGGGGCGAGCGTTGCCACCTCAAGTGTGCGTGGACTTCATCACCGATACGTGGGAGCGCGCGAGCGGAACTTGGTACAAGCCGCTTCCGCCGACATCGGGTGAGGAGCGGCCAAAACCGGCTCCGGGGCGAACGGTGGGTGGGATTGATTTTGATGCGTTGGATCTGCCCAATCGGCGAAGTGTTGCGGAGTTGGTGACGTTTGCAAAGCGGCACACGGAGATGTTTGAGGTGAAGGACTTTGGGGCCGACGAGCGAATTCCGTTTGCGAAGCGGGCTGAGTTTTTTGCGTTTTTATCGGAGAACACCGATGATTTTGTGGTGGGGGATGTGCTTGTGATTTTTGGCGTGAAGAGCGATGGGCGGCCGCACTACCACTCGGTGATGATCGTGGAGAGTGATCCGATCACGGGGACTCCTGTGCTTGTGGCCGGGAATGCGGGGCGACCTCGGGAGCAAACGTTTGAAGGGGTGATGGCGCGATCGCCCAAGCGGTCGATAAAACATCGCATAAGACCGAAACAAGAATGGCTTGAAAAAGCGCTGTTTTCGGGCGGTAAAAAAGCGGAAAGCGGCGATGAAAAGTCGAAGTGAAGGGGAGCACGTTGGGCGGCGAAGTGTACTTTGTGGCGCGGCGTGGATGATGTTGCCGGCGCTTTCAGGGTGCCGATGTGGGGGTGGTTCAGGGCCGGAGGGTGGGCCGCCGGGTGCACTCAATTCGGCTGTTTCCAAGGGGATTGGGGCAAATGTTGGCAGATGGCGTGAAGTGTTTTTCGGCGCGTCGGATGTGTACGCAGAAGATGAAAAGGCGCTGATTTTGGTGCCCGAAGGGGCCGAAAAATTGCCGATTGTGGTGGCGCTTCACGGTCGGGGTGAAACGCGGAGTTTGGACATTGGGGCGAGGGGTTTTCGGGATTATTACGGGGTGGATCGTTTGGACGATCGGTTGCGAAATCCGCCTTTAAACGCCGACGATTTGTTGGGGTTTACCAATGAAAAGCGGCTTGGGGAGATCAATCGGTCGCTGGAAAAAGAAGCGTACAAAGGGGTGGTGCTGGCGTGCCCGTATGCGCCGGATCTGAAAGATCGTTCGTTTGACGGGGCGCATGCGTACACAAGGTTTCTTGTGGAGGTGCTTTTGCCCCGTGTACACAAGGAAGCCGGTGAGCCCAAAGCGCCTGTGGGGATTGATGGAGTGAGCATGGGAGGGCGGCTTGCGCTGTGGGCCGGTTTTCATTTTCCAGAGGTGTTTTCGGCGGTGGGTGCCATGCAACCGGCGTTGCGTCTGGATGAGGCCGACCGGGTTGCGGAGCTTGCGGGGCGGGCTCGCGCCAAAAATCCAAAGTTGCGTTTGCGGCTGATTTCGAGCGAAAAAGACCCGTTTTTGGAAGCGGTGAAGGCGGCTTCAAAAGCGATGGAAGAGCGCAGGATCGAGCACGATTTGGTGGTGGTGCCGGGGCCGCACAACTACGAGTGGAATCAGGGGCCGGGTTCGGCGGAAATGCTTCTTTGGCAAGAGCGAGCGCTGCGCGGGTTGTCATCCCCGTGAAACTGCGCGGCGGATCGTGGTAGGAGCGGCCTCGTATGAAAGAGCCGAATCCGACGCAGGCCGCGGCTATGGAAGGGTGGTTGATTCCGCTCGCTTCCGCGGGGGGTTCTCGGAAAACTTCGGGTAAGCGCGTGGGTGGAAAAGCGCTGGGCCTCGGCAAGCTGTTGCGTGACGGGCTCCTGGTGCCGGCGGGCTACGTGCTCGACGCGCGCGTGTTTACGCGGCTGTGTGAAGACGAGCTTCCGAAGAACCACGATCTCGCGTCGGTGATGAAGATCGCGGACACCAAATTGGGCTTGGATCGCGCGGCGCGCGCGCGTGAGCGGCTTCTCACAGTGAACTTGCCGGATGGGCTGGCGGCGGCAATTGACACTCTGTGGGCTGTGCTTGCGGCCGACGCTCCGTGGGGATTGGCCGTGCGATCGAGCGCCACGTGTGAAGACGTGGATGAGACTTCGCTTGCGGGGCTTGCGACAAGTGTACTCGGAGCAAAAGGCCCGGCGGCTATTTTGCAGGCGATCCGTGAAGTGTACGCAAGCGCGTATTTGCCGCGCGCGCTTTCGTATTTGGCGCGGGCCGACGTGCGCGACGCGGCTATGGCGGTGGTGCTTCAGGTGATGGTGCCGGCGCAGGCCGCGGGGGTTTTGTTTACGGCGCCGCCTCCGGGGTTGGAGGGGCCCACGTGGGCGCGTCACGAGCGCTTGGTGCACGCGTCGTGGGGGCTGGGCGCTCCGGTTGTGGAAGGGGCCATGCCCACCGATGCGGTGCGGTTTTCGCGCGCGGAGGGTGCGGTGGTTGCCAAGGCAATTGCCGAGAAGCGACGCGCGCTCGTGGTGGGTGAAAACGGGGTGGAAGAAGCGTTTGTGAGGCCGGATTTTGCGAAAGAACCGGCGCTTTCGGCGGCCACTGTGAAGGCGCTTTCAAAGCTCGCTGAGCGTTTGGAGTTCGGCG
Source organism: Polyangiaceae bacterium (assembly GCA_016712345.1). Classification (GTDB taxonomy): domain Bacteria; phylum Myxococcota_A; class Polyangia; order Polyangiales; family Polyangiaceae; genus JADJRH01. The sequence continues at coordinate 1,539,211 of JADJRH010000001.1, read as the reverse complement.
GTAACGGGCCGTTTGATGTGGAGTTTGCGGTGGAGGCGCCGGGCGGAAAACTGGGCTGGATCGATGCGCCTTCGGATGCGCCGTTTGAAGGGCCCGGTGGTCAGAATGCGAATAGTATACAATCCGCCGGGGAGCCGCAGATATGGCTTTTGCAGGCGCGTCCGCTGACGGGTGGAGGCTTTCCCGACGGGGGCGACGCCGACACCGTTTGGTCGCGCGCCAACGTGGGTGAGGCGCTTCCCGGGGCGGCGACACCGCTCACGTGGAGTGTGGCAACGAACTTTGCGGACAAGGGGTTTCGAGAGGCGTTTGGCGCTCTCGGGTGTCACGTTCCCAAGGGTGTACGCTTGTTCGGAAACGTACACGGGCGCTTTTATCTGAATCTGTCGGCGTTCATGAAAGTGGCGGCGCAGGTGCCCGGACTTTCACCTTCCGCACTGCTTTTGGGCGCGAGCGGCGGCGCATCGGCCGAAGTTGTGGCGACGCTGAATCGGCAGATCGAGGGAACGAAACGCACGCGGTTTTTGCTGCGATTGCCGATGAGCGCGCCGCGCGTATTGCTCCAGCAAATCAAGCTTGAGAAAGAAGTGTCGGCGTTTGAGCCCGAAGCCGAACAGGAGCGGCGCGCGCTGTTCGACATGGATCTTTCGCTGCTGCCGGATGACGCGCTCGCAACGACGTTGCGACGGACAATGAAGCTGCTCGATCGAACGGGGACGCTGATGCTGCGATGTGCGTCGGCGTCGCTTGCTGCGCATTTGGCGCTGAAAACGGCGCTTTCGTTAACAATGAATCGGGGTCACGGTGTGCGCCTGGCTGAAGATTCGTTTGCGGATCCTTCGTTTGGTCCGCGCGCGCCGGGGGCCAATGTGGAGCGGCTTTCACAGGCGCTCGTGGGCGCGGCGCAAGACGTGGACAGTGCGGGGCCGGGGATCTTGTTGCTTCGAGTGGCCGATGATGTGCGGCGTGATCCCGCTGCGGCAAAGCTCTTTCAGGAAGGGGAGGTGACGGCGCTTTCGGACATTCCGCCGGGGCCCGGACGCGACGCGATCGAGCGGTTTTTGGTGTCGTTCGGCGATCGAGCGGTGCGTGAGGCTGAATTGTGTACACCTCGCTGGCGTGAAGATCCGGCGCCGCTTTTGGCGATGTTGACATCTGCGTTGCGTGCTCCGCCCGCGGATCCAGAGCGGGCGTTGGCTCAGGCGCGGGCTGTTGCAGATCGCGAAATGGCGCAGCTTGAGGCGCGTTTAACGGGGCCGGAAGTGGCGATCATTCGCAAGATCGTGGACCTTTGTCATCGGTTCACAAGGCTTCGAGAGCGGATGCGTTCGTGGGTGACGCGGGTGCTTGGGATGATTCGCACGGTGGCTCTCGACATTGATCGGCGCCTCATGCGGCTCGATCCAACGCTGCTTTCCGGGGGCGTGTTTTTCTGCACATTCGAAGAGTTGGTGGCGGCGCTTTCATCGGGGCGTGCGGATGTGGGATCGATGGTGCGTTTGCGACGCGCGGAACACGTGCGTGATGAGGGTCGGCCTGATCCGCCGATGACGTTTATCGGTCGGCCGCCGCCCGCGGCGTTGCCTCCGGCGGAAGGTGTGCGGCTCTACGGGTTGCCGGCGAGCGGCGGGGTTGTGGAGGGGCGCGCATGTGTGCTCCCTCCGGGAGCGGTGGGGCTGGACGTGGTAGGCACCGGGGAGATCTTGGTGTCGCGCACAACCGATGTTGGACTGACGCCTCTGTTTTTGGTGGCCGCTGCGGTGGTGACCGAACTGGGTGGTCCTCTGTCTCACGCGGCGATTGTGGCGCGTGAATACGGTGTACCCGCGGTGGTGAGTGTGCCGGGGGCCACCACGGCGATCAAAACGGGTGATCGGCTGCGGGTGGACGGCGATCGAGGGATTGTTGAGAAATTGCCGGATCGAAAAGGGTCTATTCCACCTCCGCCGCCGCCGAGTGTTTTGGGCTGACGGCAATGGGTAATGTGTACACATGAAGTGGCGGCGACTTTGGGCCTCGGCAGCGATGGGTTTGGTGCTTGGCACCGGGGCTTTGTGGGCGCTCGCCGATTCTCCCAAAGAGGGTTTTGCGCCCGATCCGCCGGTGCACACGTCGGACAAGCAGTGGGTGTTTGAGATTAAATACGACAAGGGCGTGCGGTCGATTGAGCGGGTAAAGTCGATCTCGCTGTCGAAACCGGCAGGAAGTCCGCGGCAAATGGGGCGGTTTGCGGTGGAGTTTTGGGTGGGGAAAGAATTGCTCGATCGGGTGCGGTTTGATGTGCCGCTGTTGGGGGATGACACGGGGGAGCGTGATCCAAAGAGGCCTAAGAAAAAGCCGACATTTGCGCAGGTAACAACGAAGTTGAAAGTGCAGATGGCGGACCATTCGCGGGCAACGGTGATGACGTTTGTGGACCGCGCGTCGGGCGATACGCAAAAGTACTTTTGGCCGCCGGATGAAAATGGGCGGCTGACGGTGTTTTCAGCAAAAGCGGCAACGGCGGAGATCGACGCTGGATCGAGCGATGCGTCGGCGGATGGTTCAACGCCCGTTGCAACGGTGGATGGTTCAATGCCGGACGCAACGGTGGATGGATCCATACCGGATGCGACAACGGATGGATCTGCGCCGGATGCGACTGCCGACGCCGCGCAATGACCTGAAGCGCAGTGCCTACTGGTGCTTGGAACCACGTTTCAGTTGTCGAGAGGTGTCGGGTCGTTGCGGGGCGCGATCGCTCGCGTTGATCAACAACGTTTAAAGCGGCGGCCCTGATGGAGCGACAGCGTTGGGAAGGACAAAGCCCCAAAAGCTCTGGGGGATGTGTACGCAGACCGAAGTGTACTTTTATGTGTACACGTTTAGAATGTGTACTCTTGATTGTGTACGCTGGGCGCTACTTGTTGAGCTTGTCTTTTTTAGCGTTTTCTTCGGCCTCTTTGAGGCGCTCTTCTTCACGCTTTTTGATGCGCTCTTTGACGGCGGCGTAGTCTTTTTCGTCTTTGACGCGCTGGTCGATGCGCTTTTGGCGCTCTTCGGCGGTGGCTGCGTACCCTTTGACTTGGGGGTGACCGGTTAAAAACGCGGCATACGCGGCCCAAGCGTCTTTGGCTTTGGTCCAGTCTTTTTGGCGCTCACGCAGATCGGCCATTAAAAAGAGGAGTTTTGCGTTGAGGTCGTCTGTGCCTTTTTTGCTGAGGCCGGTGGTCCACGCGGCTTCTGCTTCTTCAGGTTTGCCGGCTTCAAGCTGAGCTTCACCGAGGAGGTAGAAACCGAGCATTTGCTGCGGATCGGTTTTGATGGCGTCTTGAAACGCGGTGACCGCGCCGGCGAAGTCGCGCGCAACGAAGGAGTTTTGTCCGCGAACAACGGCTTCTGTGTACGGGGAGAGGCCTTTGCGCCCTTCAGGATCTTTGCGCGGTCCCGTGGATGGAGCTGCGGTGGATGCGGTTGAAGATGCCGGTTTTGCCGACGCAGTTGCGGTTGCGGCCGGTTTTGCCGCGGGGGCAGCAGCGGGCGGAGATTGCGCGAAAGCGGCGGCGGTGACGAGAACAGCCGGAACGCCGAGGAAAAGGGCAACGCGCGAACGCATAGATTTGGGAGGTTACCGCAAACGCGCAGGCGTCGTGGCAAGTTTTTTCCGGCCGACTTTGCGCCAGATGTGTACGCATCATGAGTACACTTTTGTGTACTCGTCCAATGTGCGGCGAGAGCGGTTTAGAAAGAGCCTTGGAGGACGATTTTGCCGGGGCCCAAGCCGAGTTGTGTACTCTTGGGTGTGGGGAGTAGAGAGGCTTTTGCGGTGGTGGATGATTTGCTGCCGGTGACGCCGATAATGATTGTGACAGCGGTCATGGCGAGTGCGGTGCCACCCAAAATGTCGGCCACGAGAGCCATGGTTTGCGTTTTGGATCGCGCGGATTGAATTTCATCGGCGGTGGCGCCGAATTTGTTGAGGGTGTTTTGGGCGTCACCCTGCGCGGCGAGGGCGAGGCCGCCGACAACAGCGGTGCCGACAACGAGGCCGCCTGTGACGGCGAGGCTGATCCAAAGTCCGGTGCGGGACGGCGGTTCTGTTTCAACAACGGGCGCCGTGGAAGTTGCGGAAGCCGATGTGGTTGGGGCCGACGTGGGTGTTGCGTTGGGCCCTGTTTGTGGGGCGTTTAGTTCGATTTTAACGGTGGTGTTGTCGCGTCCGGCGAGATCTAAAAAAGCGGGGAGGGGAGGACACGCCGTCTTTTTGGAGGACAACTTTGCGGCGGCCCATGCTGACGGTGACGGCGTTTAAAGGGGTTTTGCCGACAATTACGTCATCGATGAGAACATCGGCGCCGGCGACGTTGCTTTCAATGTGTACACTTGCAACGCGGTCGGCCAAACCCTTTATTTCGGCCTCAACTTCAGCTTTGCGGGCGGCGTCGATCTCGGCTCCTCCGAGTTCAAGGTAGCGTTTGAAGGATGCGAGTGCACCCGCGTAGTCCTGCACTTCAAACTCGGCTTGGCCGATGTTGTAGAGGACTTTGAAGTTTTTTGTGGCTTCGTAGAAACGGCGAAATTCAACGAGGGCGGAGCGAAAATCACCTTCGCGAAAGAGCTTTACGCCGCGCACGAAGCGCTGGGTATTTTCATCAGGTTCGGCCGAAGCGGAAGCTGTTGGCTGCGCCGAAGGGGCCTGTGCCGGGGCCGCTGTAGCCAGTGCAAGAAGGGCAGTTGCGGCGAGTGCGGAGACGGCGTTGCGAGTGTTCATAACGTGCCAGTTGGAGGTGCGATTCACAGAGAATCGTCGATGGTTCGAGTCTTTTTTTGTCCGGGTGTTGTGAGTGAATCACCCGGGGCGATGCCCTTTGCCGTGCCTGTTGAAGTTGGCTGGGATGCGGTCTGTGCGCTACCCGGTGTGGAGCCGCCGCCTGGGCTTGTTTTGGCGGCTGTTGTGGCTGGTGCGGCTGCGTTTGCGGATGAAGTTGAGGACGCGGCGGCCGATGTTGTTGGAGCTGCTTCAGGCTTTAAAACAAGCTGAATGTTGATGTCACGGTCGAGCGTTACAAGGCGTTCATCGGTGACAAAGCCGGGCGCGGAGACTTTGAGTTTGCGCGCGAGCGCGCTTTTGGGCATGGCCCCTTGAAAGGGGTTTTGGCTGAGTTGAGCGTCGTCGAGGGTGATGCGAGCGTCACGCGGTTCTACGTCAATGAGGACCGAAACCGTGGCGGCGGCTGCAACTTCACCGGGCGGTGGAGGAGAGGAAGTGGCGGCCGCGGGGCCTTTTGAGTCTTGTGTACGCATGACGAGAAACACAATGACTGCCGCGGCGATCACACCGAGAACCACGAAGACGGGAACTTTGGAGCCCGAAGGTTTGGGCGGAACATCGGTGCGCGCTGTGGCGGCCACCTTAATTGTGGAGTCGTTCGGTTCTGATGTTTCACGCCGAACGGGCGTTGTTTCGGTGATGACGGGGAGGGAGATTGCGGCGGGGCGCTCACCGGTGACAGTTTGCGATTGAAGGGCCTTGATTTGATTTTCAATGAGCGAGCGTACCTTTTCACGATCGGCGGCAAACGCCTCGCGAACCATGCTGCCCACGTCTTCAGGCCCAATGCGTTTGGAGGTGTCGAGGTACGCATCAATCGCGGCGCGAAATTCAGCCGCGCTGGCGTAGCGATCACCCGGGTTGTGCGCCATTGCCTTTTCAACAATTTGGCAAAGTTCATCGGGCGCGTCGGGTGCAATCTCGCGAATGTTTGGATCTTCGCCGTGCAATCTGCGGTTCATCACGGCGAGTTCTGTTTCACCTTGGGCGAGGCGTTTGCCGGCGAGCGCTTCCCACAACATGACGCCGAGGGCGAACACGTCGGCGCGCCTGTCGATCGATTTGCCGGCCGCGAGTTGTTCGGGAGCTGCGTACCCAACTTTTCCCTTAAAAACGCCTGTTTTTGTGAGGCCCGCGGAGTCGGCGGCTTTGGCAATTCCAAAGTCGACAATGAGTACACGTCCGTCGTACGTGACGAACACGTTTTGAGGGCTCACGTCGCGATGGACGAGGCCAAGGTCGGACCCGTCAAAGTTCTTTAGATCGTGCGCGTAATGAAGGCCGGCGGCTGCCTGCGACAAGATGTAGAGGTGTTTGTCGAGGGGCATTTTTTTGCGGCCGATGCGACTCAACACCAAGTTGAGCGGCTGCCCTTCGAGGTACTCCATGACAATGATCGGGTGCGCCCCGTCATTGGACACTTCGTATGTTTGAATGACGTTGGGATGGTTGAGGCGTGCGGCGATTCGAGCCTCATCTAAGAACATGGTGACGAACTCGGGATCGGCCTTGAGTTCTTCTTTGAGTTCTTTAATGACGAGGAGTTTGGTGACGCCCGCGGGGCCGCGCGTCATTGTGAGGAGCACGCGCGCCATGCCACCTTGTCCAAGCGTGGTGATGACTTGGTAGCGCGAGAGGCTTTGCGGCACGGAGTCACTCACAGTGGCCTCACAGTTCTGGAGTGGGTTTTACGATTTGCGCGGTGATGTGGCCTGCGCGAACAAGGGTGGAAACGGTGCCGTACGCTTGGCCTCCGGGCGAAACGTAACCGGTGAGTTGGGGCGCTCCGGGGGTGACGTTGACGAAGCCGGAATTGCCGGAACTGTCTGTTTTTGTCGCGTCGGCTTTGACGGTGTTGTTGATTGTGTAAAAGCGCGTTTCTTGATCGGAGGGGAAGATCGCAACCGATGCGCCTGAAGCGGGAGCACCTGTGCAATTGGCGAGGCGTCCCAACACAATGCCTTTTGTTTCGTCGATTTCTACCCCGGCGTTGGTGGCAAGTGTTCCAACGATCGCGTCGGGCACTGCGTACACAACGGGATTTTCTGCCTGAACGTCGTGATCCAAAAACGCGAGCATGGGGTAATACCCCGGGCCTTCCATTTGCAAATACGCTTCAAGTTCTGAGGGAATTGTCACTGTGACGCTGCCGTCGGCTTCCATTGTGGGTGTACCCAATGGTGCATCACACGGAGCGTCGTATTTGTTGCAGAGCTTGAAGGTTGCGTTTGCCGGCGGCTTGTTGGTGATCAGATCTAAAAACGTGGACTTGAGTGTGTCCATGTTGCCGGAAACCGGGGGCTCGACGTTGCCAATGCAGCCCCAAATTGGATCGACAGGTTTGGCTTGGCAGACATTTTCTACGCAGATCGAGCCTGCAAATTCGCCGCCCCGAGCTTCACAATCGGCGTCCACCTCACACTGAAACTCTTCTGTTGTGGTGATGACAGTGCACCCGCAGACGAGCGCGGCGCAAAGCGGTAAACCCGTCTTTGCGAGCAGGTCGTGAGGTGTTTGACGGTGCGCTGCCGGGCGTGCGACCGCTGCTAAAAGCCGAGAGATCGACATCGAACCCGGATGGTAAGCGCGCTCAATGCGCAGCGTCTACAGATTAGCCGAGCACGTCGATTGGGCCGGCGCCTTCACGGACCACTTTCACATCACCTTCTGAAAGATCGATGACGGTTGTTGGGACAGTGCCGCAGTCACCCGCGTCAATGACGAGTTCAAGGCCGGGAAAACGCTCGCTGAGTTCCCACGGGTCAATGATTGGCAGTTCGCCCGGGAAGGCGGCAGTTGTGCTGATGAGCGGGCGGCCGAGTTCACGCACAATCGCGATGGGGACAGGATGATTTGGGACTTTGATTCCCACTGTTTTTGTTTTGTGAGGACCATTTTGGGCACCTCACGAGTGGCAGTGAGAATGAATGTATACGGGCCGGGGAGGCAGCGTTTGAGAACGCGGTATTGGGGGTTTTCTACAATGGCGTAACGTGAAATGTCCGACAGATCTGGGCAAATGAACGCCAGACTCTTGTCTTTGCTCATGCCCTTGATTTGGTAGAGCCGCTCAATTGCGGCCTTGTTCATAAGGTCGCAACCGAGGCCGTATACAGTGTCGGACGGGTACGCGATCACGCCGCCTTTTTGCAACACTTCGACCACGCGGGCGATTTTGCGAGGTTCGGGGTGATCTTGATTGATGGTAAGAAGCACGCGCGGTGTGTACCACTAGAACAGGTATGCAGGCACGCAATCGTGTCGCCGTTGCACTGTTCAAACGACACCACACGCAAGCGGAACAGGCTCAAACAACGGGCGGGTAAACGCCCCTGTGCAATGCCCGTTGGTGGCGAGCCTTAGCGGCGTTCGGATGGGTAGGTGCGTTTGGAAGCTTCGTAGATTTGTTTTTCTTCAGCGGTGAGCGGCTCTTTAAAAAGCACTCGGTAATCGCGCGTTAAGAAGTCGCTGCGGCGCACGGTGAAGTGTTTGATGATGACGTTCACCTGCTTGTTTTTCCACATATTTGCGGCTTCTTCCCAAGAGTTTGCCTTGGGATCAAACGCCATCATGTGAAACTCGTAGTCGAGCGGAGGCGGGAAATCGTCGACGTGAAGAATTTTGTTGAGGCGTACACCACCGCTCGCTTCAGTAGCGGCGATGACCACGCCGGCCTCCAGATCCGCACCTTTTGGATCGTGCGAAGAAGGGATGGGAGGCAAACCCGACGACGCGTCGCCGGAGCTGCAACCGAGCGCGAAAGTGAGGGCTAACAAGCTGAGATAGGCAATTCGCATAGCGGATGGTTCTCTGCCCCGCCGATTATGCGGTGCTTTCTTTTTCGATAACAGTTGCTTGTGTACTCACGGAAGATCCGTTGGATCCGCTGTCGTCGGACTTCTCAATGGTCACCGCGGCGGGACGATGCACGGAGTGGCCGGTGCGCTCATCGGTGTCAATTCGCCCGTCTTTCATGGTGATCACGCGCGGCATAGATTGGGCGAACGTGAGATTGTGAGTGACGACGACAATGGTGGTGCCGTGTTTGCGGTTGATCTCAAAGAACAGGTCGTGCATGACGCCGCCGGTTTTTGAGTCGAGGTTGCCGGTTGGTTCGTCGGCCAAAATGAGCTTGGGTGAAAGGACAAGCGCGCGGGCAAGGGCCACGCGCTGTTGTTCACCACCCGACAATTCTCCCGGGCGATGGGTTGCGCGCTCCGCCAAACCCACTTCTGCGAGAAGCGCGCGGGCTGGAGCGTCCATTTCTTTGCGGCTTCGGCCTTGAATCAGGCCCGGCATCATCACGTTTTCGAGCGCATTAAACTCGGGCAAAAGGTGATGAAACTGAAACACAAAGCCTATCATTTTGTTGCGAATGGCCGCGAGGCGCGCCGATGAGACGCCGGTGATTTGCTCACCGCCCAGCCGAATACGGCCTTTGCTCGGGATATCGAGCGTTCCAATGCAGTGAAGCAATGTGCTTTTGCCTGCGCCGGATGCGCCGACAATGGCCACGATCTCGTTTTGATCGATCGTCAGATCGATGCCGCGGAGCACGTGGAGTTGGCGACCGAGGTGCGAAAAGATCTTGTGAAGATCTTCGACAACAATGAGAGGAGCAGTCATGTGGCGTTACTCCCAGCGAAGACCTTCAATCGGTGAAAGGCTGGCCGCCGTTTTGGCGGGATAAATGGTGGCAAGCGTGCAGATGACGAGCGCGGCGAGTGCCACGAGGCCGTAATCGGCGGGGTTTACGTTCACCGGTAAACGATCGATGTAATACACGTCGTGATCGAGCCGAACGCCGAACCATGCGAGGCCGGTGCACGTGGCGAGTGCGGTGCCCACGCCAAACAGCGTTCCGATGCCGCCGAGCACAATGCCTTCAAGCATGAAGGTTGCCATGATGGCGCCGTTGGATGCTCCGAGCGCTTTGAGAATGGCTATTTCTTTGCCCTTTTCAGTGACCATTAACAGAAGTGTACACACGATGCAGAAGCTCGCGACGGCGATGGCAATGGAGAGAATGATGAACGTTGCGAGCTTTTCGAGCTTGAGAGCGCTGAAGAGATTTTTGTTCATCTCCATCCAATCACGCGCTCGGATCTCGGCTCCTTTGGTGCCGTCGGGCGCCATCCCGGCAATGGCGTGATCGACGTAGGGGCGCACGTCTTTCACTTTTTCAGCGTCGGGAACGCGAATGTCGATGTTGGTGATCTTGCCTTCCAGGCCGAAGAGCTTTTGCGCGTGCTCCATTAAAATGTACGCATGCGAGGCGTCGTATTCGTACATTCCGCTGTAGAAAATGCCCGCAACTCGAAAGCGGCGCGTGCGCGGAATAACGCCTGTGGGGCCCAGTTCACCCATGGGTGAAAGAAGCGAGATCTCGTCGCCCACGAGCACATGGAGGCTTTTTGCAAGCTCTTTGCCGATGATGACGCCCGGGAGAATTTTAACGTTTTTCTTGAAAAACTCTCGGAGCGAAGGGTCGATATCGGGGCCACCTTTGAGGTCGGGCCCTTTGAAATAAGGCTCTCCACCGGGGCCGCGACCGATCACTTCTTCGGCCGGCAATTCGATCAGTTTGTCGGGTTCTGTCAGGTAATCAAACTTGCCAACCTCAATGTTTTTTTCGAGGTCAATCACTTCAACAATGGTTTTGGGATCAACCCCGCGAACGAGTACACCTGCGGTGTTTGACGACGATGAACCCATGGCATCACCGCCGACAACCGGTGTGGCTTTGGCGCCGTAGGGCTCAATAGATTTGCGAATGGTGCCGAGTTTGTCTTCCCAGTTTCCAAACCCGCCGGGGCGGGTAACGTCGACCAAAATGTGAGCGTTGTTGTTTAAGATCTTGCGTTTCAGGTCGGCGCCGAAACCGCCCATGATGCTTGTGACCGAGCAGAGCGCGCACGACGAGACGCCGACGCCGGCCATGCTGAGTACGCTGATCACGGTTAAAAAGCCGCTTTTTGTGGCTCGAACGTGGCGCGCACCAACGAACGACGAAAAGCCCCGATTTTCAAGCGCGTCGAGAATCACCGGCAAAAGTGCGGTGATCACGAAAATGAGAAACACAACGCCCACGGCCAGCGTTGAAAATCGCAGCACTTCGCGGCCGACTTGAAACGGCGCCCAGCGCTTTGTGTCTTCAGGAATGGCAATGGGAGCGGCGGCCCCGAATGCGACGCCGAGAAGCGCCCCTAACCACCACACGATCGCGCGTCCGGTGCTCTTTTGGAGGCGGACAACACCCCGCCAAATCAAGAACGCGATGGGAAGCGCAAGCGCTAGAAAAACTTTGAGGTAGGTGACGGCAAGAGGGTTCATCAAGCTTCGGGCCGGAGCAGCGGAAAGAGGATGACCTAGCGGATTGAAGCCGCGCCGGTGAGGAGCATGGTCAGCCGATCGACACCCATGCCAAATCCCGCTGCGGGTGGCATTCCATATTCAAGGGCGCGAATGTAATCGGCGTCGTAATCCATGGTTTCATCCGCGCCTTTGGCCTTTTTTTCAACCTGAGCGCGAAACCTGTCGGCTTGATCGTCGGGGTCGTTGAGTTCGCTGAAGGCGTTGCAGAGTTCGCGGCCGTCAACGAAGAGTTCAAACCTGTCAACCAACGACGGGTCCAAATCTTTCTTACGAGCGAGCGGTGACACCTCAAATGGGTAGTCGATGATGAAAACGGGCACGCTCTTGGAGCCGTCTTCGGTGCGGTAGTCGGCCGTGAGAAAAGGCTCGGCGAGGTATTCGTACGCGCAGAACAGGAGTTCGCCGACGCTCTCACACTTTTTGGCGCCCGATCGAAAGTTTGACCAGTCGATCTCGCGCTTTTTGCCCTTTGCAATCTTCGCCCACTCTTTGATCGGCGCGTCGGCTTCGTGCACCTGGGTTGCCACTTCCGGCGGCAAACCGGCTTTTTCGAGCGCCTTGTGCACCGCGTCTTTCATTGAAACGCGGGCAAATTGGCTGAATGTGTACGCACGCGATTTGGCCCATTCTGCGTGCGATTGGGGCAACGCTTTGGCGAGTTCATCATCCACATACCGAAGCATCACCTCGGTTTGGTCCATGAGTGTTTCGTACGTTGCGTACGCTTGGTAATACTCAAGCATGGTGAACTCGGGGTTGTGCCGAGTGGAGAGCCCTTCGTTTCGATAACAACGCGCGAGTTCGTATACGCGCTCAAAACCGCCCACAACAAGGCGTTTTAAGAAAAGCTCGGGCGCGATGCGCATGAACAAATTCATGTCGAGCGCGTTGTGATGGGTGTTGAACGGCTTGGCCGCCGCGCCGCCGATCACGGTGTGCATTGTCGGCGTTTCAACTTCTAAAAAGCCGCGCGAATCGAAAAAGCGCCGAAGAGCGCTCACAATCGATGTGCGCGCTCGAAACACCGCTGCAACATCGGTGTTTGCAACCAAGTCGATGTAGCGCATGCGATACCGCGCTTCGACATCTTTAAAGCTTGTTTTGGTGGGCAGTGGTCGAAACGCTTTTGTCAGCAAACGAAGGCTTTTTGCGCGAACACTGAGTTCACCTTTTTGGGTGGCCATGGCCGTTCCCTCGGCCTCGATAATGTCACCGAGGTCGAGGTCATCGAGGCGCTCGAACTCTGCGCCCAACGCTTCTTGATCGCAGTAGAGCTGAAGTTCGCCCGTGCGATCGCGAAGGCGAATGAACGTCACGCCGCCGAACGAGCGCGAAAACAAGATGCGCCCGCTCACCCGAAGCGGAACAGGTTCGACCTTGGCGGCGTCATAGCGGCCTTCCGCGTTTTTGGCGCTCTCAAATTTGGCGCGCGCGTCGGCGAGGGCGACGAGCGAATGTCCGCTCGTTACGTCGTTCGCAAAAGGATTTTCTCCACGCGCTCGCACACGCACAGCCTTCGATCGACGAGCAGCGATAATCGCCTCTTCGGCTTTTGCGTGTTCTTCGGCCTGTTCGGCCAACCGCGCCTCTTTGCTCACGGACTGTCCTCCTCGGAACCTTGGCCGCCCTTGCGCAGATTTCCGCCTGCCGCGGCCATTAAGTACGACTCGATAAACGGATCGAGATCGCCGTCGAGCACCGAATCCACCTGCCCGGTGTCGTGCCCCGTGCGTACATCTTTGACGAGTCTGTACGGCGCGAGGACGTAGTTTCGCATTTGGCTTCCGAAGTTGATGGCGTCCTTCGTTGCGTTGTACGCAGCCGTGGCTTCTTCGCGCTTTTTAAGCTCGATTTCGTAGAGTTTTGCTTTGAGCATTTTCATCGCCATCGCGCGGTTTTGATGTTGGCTTCGCTCCGCGCGACACACGATGTTGAGGCCGGTGGGGATGTGTTTGAGCCGCACCGCCGTTTCAACCTTGTTCACGTTTTGCCCGCCTTTTCCGCCGGCGCGCATGGTCGTGATCTCGATATCTTTGTCGTTGATCTGAACGTCGATGTCTTCGTCGGTGTCGGGTGTCACTTCAACCGCGGCAAAAGCCGTTTGCCGCGTGTGGTCCGCATTAAACGGACTCATGCGCACGAGCCTGTGTACACCATGCTCCGAGCGCAGATATCCGTACGCGTTTTCACCCTGCACGGTGAACGAAACCGCATCGATCCCCGCTTCATCACCCTCTTGAAAATCGAGAAGCTCGGTTTTGTAACCGCGTCGCTCCGCCCATCGCAGGTACATGCGATAAAGCATTGAAGCCCAGTCTTTTGCGTCGGTTCCGCCCGCTCCGGGGTGAATGCTCACGATCGCGTTGGAGCGATCGGCCGGCCCGGACAACATGCGTTCGAGTTCCGCTTTGCGAAGTCGCGGCTCGATCGAGTCAATCTGTGCTTCAGCGTCGGCAACGGCGTGATCGTCGTTTTCTGCCGCGGCAAGCTCCAGATATTCGGCCGCGTCGTCGATCTGTTTTCCGAGCGACTGTGCAAGCTCAATTTTGGCTTCAACACCGGCGCGTCTTCGCAACACGGCTTGGGCTTTTTCGTTGTCGTTCCAAAAGCCCGGAGTGAGGGTTTGTTGTGTTAGTTCGGCGAGCAGACGTTCCAGCTTGGGGACGTCAAAGATGCCCCCTTAGCGCCGCATAGCGCCTTTTGAGGTCGCCCACCTTTTCTCGTGATTCAGAAAGCATGGTGGGCGCGGTTTATTCTAAAACGATCTCGATCGCCAGCACGTTGGCAGCATTTGCCTACGAAACGTGCGCGCTTGGTGCCACAGCGGATGACTCAAAAGCCGCGGAGGAGTATCAAGCGCCCATGATGACCTCCACCTCCACGAGCGGTGATGTGGCGTCGGGTGAAGGCCGGCGCTCCGGCGGCATCACCACGCAAGTTGAACACCTTGATGAATTGTTGGGAGCGCACCCCCACGCGCTTCGGGCGATTTTTTCAACGGGTCGCGCGCCTGCCGCCAAAGAACTCACGGGAACTTGGGGTGGCCGTATTCTAACGCTCGATGCGGCGCGAACATTTACCCCGCTCATTCGCCCCTGGATCCAGGCGGTAAAAGCAAAGGGCTTTGTGTTTCGAGGGAAAACATTTTTTCCCGATGGAACAGGCTCCAATCACCTGCTCGGGCTGAGCGGTGCGCGCTTTCAATTTGAACCGGGTCTGAGTGAAGTCGACGGCGCGCCCGCCATGGTTCTCTCGTATGAAAACGCGTCTCTTCGCAATCCCTGGCCTGTTCGAAACCTTCGCGGTGAGCTGCGAATGATTGGGGACAAACTGGCCATTGGCCCCGGCCTTTTCTCGGTGAATTCCGGCGCGCCTCGTTCGATACTCTTCTGGTTTGGGCTTGAAGCGCGCTGAGCCAAAGCCAACCACCATGGCCGACCAAAAAGAAAAAGACACTGCAGAGGCTCCCGTCGACGGTGCTTCCACCTCATCCGCCGAAAACGAATCGGCTCGCCGCGCCGATGAAACGGCCGAGAGCGACAACGCTGAAACGGCCCAAAAAAAGCCTGAAATGCCGCGCGCGCTGGTGAAGTTTGCAAACGGCGGGCTTTGGTTTTTCGCGTTTCTGTTTGCGATGAACCTGTTTTTTGCCCTTCACCTTCATCGCAAGCCCGGCATCAAAATCATTGCCGCAACCGGTCTTGTGGTGATGTTGGCCGCGCGCCTGCGAGGCAAACCGCAGCTTCGAATGTCCCTTGTTTTGGCGCTTACCCCCGCGTTTTTGGGGCTGACGGCGTTTGAAATATTCATGGTCAAACGGCGCCCTCGCAGCGGCACCGCGGCGGCTCTTCGAGGCAAACCGTTTGATTCGCGCGGCCTGTTTGAAGTGATTCGCGACGTTCGCAAACAAATCCCCAATGCGCAGTCGTACGCCATTCCGCGCGCGCTCCTCACGCACAACGTTGCCGCGCCTCCGTGGGCCGACGAGGCCATTGCGCACACCGTTCGGCCCGACTGGGGTCTCATGGTAGACGGCGTGCAAACCCTTCCATTTGCGGGTGTTTCAAATCGGCACACCGTCTTTTGCAACGAAGGTGGGTATTGGGCTCAATACGAATCGGACGAATACGGGTTTAACAATCCCAAAGGTATTTGGAACACCGGGCCCATTGATCTCGCCATTTTGGGCGATTCATATTCGCAGGGCGCGTGTGTACACCCGCAAAACATCACCGCCGCGCACATTCGCAAAAAGTTTCCCAAGACGCTCACGTTTGGCATGTGCGCCAACGGTCCGCTCATGGAGTACGCAAACCTGCGCGAGAACGTGATCGACCTCAAACCCAAGGTTGTTTTGTGGGTCTACTACTCCAACGATCTCAGCGACATGAACGTGGAAACGCAAAGCACCACGCTCATGAAATACGTTGAAGACGACAACTTTAGACAGCACCTCAAAGAGCGCCAGGCCGCTATCGACAATGCGCTTGACACCTACCTCAACGAACACGCGGCACGTGTACCCATGTGGCCCACAGGCCTCGATTCTGTCGGCCTCACTCGCCAATCAACGCCCCTCTTTTTGCAGGACATTGTGATGCGCGAGCAGCGCTCGTCGGTTGCGAGCGTCGTTCGCCTCGATTGGTTCACAAACGCGATCACAAGCCGATTTTTGGAGAAGGATTTCTTTAAAGAAGACATCCAGTGGGATCTCTTTCGCAAGGTGCTGAGCAAAGCAAAAACCACCGTGGATACCTGGGGCGGCCAAACGTATTTCGTTTATTTGCCCGACGTTTTCTTTTTAAAACCCGGCATGGAGCAGCCGCTCCGCAAAGGTGTTTTAGAAGCCGCAAACAACGCCGACATGCGCGTGATCGACATTCACGAAGTGTTTAAGGCCATGCCCAATCCCGAGTCGTACCGCCCTCACTACGAAGCGCACTTCACCGAGGAAGGGTTTGAACTCGTGGCCAAAGTCATCCTCGAAAGGCTTGAAAAAGACGGCCTCGTTCCCGCCGCGGCGCCCACCCCCTAACGCAATCGGAAGGTCGGGCTGTGCAAGCCCATGACTCTCCGGTTCACGTGAAGCCGTACCGCTTCATTCCCGCTTCTAAAATCTTCAAGATCGCGGCCTCGTAGCTGAGCCCCAACCGAGCCGCAGAATCAAAAATGCCGGCGCCTCGCTGCAAGCTCGGGAGCGCGTTTACCTCTAAAAAGTACACATCGCCCGACGGCGAAACCCGAAAATCGGCCCGAGCAAAATCGTGTACACCAAGCGCCGGAACAAGCCGCTTCATGGCGCTGATCATCCCCATGCGCTGCTCGGCCGACACCAGCGCCGGGCACACGCATTCGAGGCTATTTTCGTCGACGTTTTTGCGATCGTAGTCGTAAATGCGCTCCTCTTCCGAACGCACATTTTTGAGGACGTACTCCACCGGTTCGAGCACGCCGTCGTCACCCAATCCGGCGATATATGGAACGCCCACGTCGCGACCCGGAACAAACTCTTCCACCAAGATCCCCTCGGGGTATCTCGCCAATGATTCGGTACCCACCGCCTTCAACTCGGCCGGTGTTTTGACAACCGATCGCAGCGTGATTCCTTTGCTCGACCCTTCGTAGTTTGGCTTCACGAACAGCGGGAAAACGAGCTTTTCTGCGTTATCAATGTCACTCGGTTCGCGAACCAACACGCCGGGCACAATGCGTACACCCACGCCGGTCGCAACGCGTTTCGTCTGCTCCTTGTCGAGCGTGAGCAAACACCCTTGTGAGCCCGTTCCCACAAACGGAAGGCCCAGTTCTTCAAACACGCTCGGCCCAAAACTTTCACGCGCAACACCTGTGTACCCTTCAGCGGTGTTGAACACGATTTCGGGCTTTTTGCGCAAAAGCGCTTCGATCAAAGCCGGTCGCGAATCATCAAGGGGCATTTCAACGAGGTCGACGTGGTGTCCACCGCATCGCAGCGCCCCCACAATCGCTTCAACTGTTTCATCCGAGTCAAACTCGGCCTGCTCCAGCGAGTCATTTGTCTTTCGATTGAAGACAAAAGCGATTTTCACCGGTGTACCCATGGAGGTTTGGCAAATGTCGTCACGGCAAAAACTCCGGTTTCGGGGTGACAATGTTCAACGATGTTGATCCGCGAAACCAGCGCTCCAAAACATCGGCCGTATGAAATGCCCACCCCGGCCGCGCTTCGCGCGTCCCGCCCCTCCCAAGTGTCGCGCTTTGCGCGCCACGGGCGGGGCCTAGTCACAGGCATCCAGGTGCTTCAGGTCTTGGCGTGACGCGTCAGTGGTCGCTGTGCCTTTAGAATACGAATTGTATCCGAACGGGTGAAGTTACCCATCGAGCGGCGTTTCGGCGGCATCGATATGAAACAAAGCCTACTGTTGGGCGCCACCATTTGGGGCACAGCGCAGCGGTAGTTCAGCGCCAAATGCATTGCTGCGAACGTGGGGAGGCGCAGCTCGCCGAGTGGTGTAGGGTACGTTGTGTACGCAAAGCAAAACGCGCGACCCTTTCGAGCCGCGCGTTTCGTTCTCTACAGTTTGTCGGGGCGAGAGGATTTGAACCTCCGACTCCTCGGTCCCGAACCGAGTGCGCTACCAGGCTGCGCTACGCCCCGGAAGTACCGCTCGGCACGCCGAATGGCACGGGGGCGCGAACCTTAGCGGTCTTCTTTTAACTGTCAAGCGTTTCATCGATTCTGTGCAAAAGTCGATGGGAGTTTAAGTGACACTGAAACGATGTTATAGCGTCACTGAAATCTGGAGGAGCCAATGGCGATCGAGCTACCCGCCGTACGAATTCTTATCGTCGATGATGACAAGGCCATCTGCGAGTACATGCAGACGCTGCTCGAAGCGGACGGCTACGAAGTAAAAACAATGAACGACCCCACGGGGGCCGAAGATGAGATCCGAGCCAACCATTACCACGTGATCATTTTGGATCTCATGATGCCGAAGCTCGACGGCATTGAGTTGCTTCGTAGAATTCGAAAGGTCGATAACGACATTGCGGTGGTGATTTTCACGGGGTTCCCCAACCTCGAAACCGCCGTGCAGTCGATGAAGCTCGACGCCGTCGACTACATTAAAAAGCCTTTCAACACCGACGAATTTCGCGAGGTGCTCGATCGCGTGATGCGCAAGAAGGGGCTCGCGCGTACACCTGAAGAGCAGCTTCACCGAACGATCGGCGACACCATTCGCAATTTGCGTAAAGAAAAAGATCTGACTCTCAAACAAATGGCCAAACGCACGGGGCTCAGCGTTTCGCTTCTTTCGCAGATTGAACGCGCCGAATCGTCGGCTTCGATTTCGTCGCTTTACAAGATCGCGGTTGCGCTCGACTCGCGCATTCAAGATCTGTTTGGCCAGTATTAAACGAGAGCCGTTTTCAGGGGGTTTTGGCTTTGGCGATCGCTTTGTCGAGCCGTTCGAGATCGACCCCCACAATTGAATCAACCTGTTTTCCCTGCACGTTGTAGACAACCACGTAGGGCAGTTGCGGCACGTCTTTGAGGTAGTGCTGCGCAAGGGGACTGTCCCAGTCGGCGATGTCGAGTCTGCGATAGGCAATATCGGTGTTTGCTGTGAGCACTTTCACCATGTGCTCGTCGATTTTGCGGCACGGCCGGCACCAGATCGCGGAGAAGTCGACCACGGTGGTTTTGCCTTTTACGGCGAGGGTGGCGAGATCGGGAACGTCTCTGCCGTCTTCAACAACCGTTTTTGCGTCACTCCCATCGGGAAATGTTGGTCGCTCCAGGTATTTGCCTTTGCCTTCGCCGAGCACCGCTGAAAATCCTTCGGTGGCGGCGAGCTGTTTGACGGCTGTGTACACATCCATTTCAGGCGACGCGACAACCCGAATTTCAGCGCGCTTCTTGTCAAAAGAAGCGTCGTAAACGCCGGGGCGCGTTCTCAAATCGGCGACGATCTCGTCACCGCAGTCGGAGCAGTCGATCTTGTCGAGTGAGACGGTGACGGTTTTTGCATCCTTTGGAACGCTCGAACAACCTACGGAGAAGCCCAACATCAGGGCGAGCCCAACAACGATCGCCGTTTGCATTGCTCCACCAAAATGCCGCGAACGGAAAAGGGTCGCAAGACCTGTTACCCTGCGCGCGTGAATGAAGTGATCTCGCGCAAAATTGAGCTTGGGGGCGTGCATCCTTATCGCGCCTATGCGGCTTTGCGGGCGAAGGCGAGAAACAGGTCGTCGTTCGTGCTCACCACCAAACAGGGCGGAGCAACACACACGACGGTTGGATTCCTTGCCAAGATGGAAGCGGCATTTCCGGCGCCGACGAACATGGGTGAAGCGCTGCACGCCGCCGTGGGCGAGTTGCCGCCGAAAGATGCGGACGAAGCGCTTGTCGATGCCTGTTTTCGAGACGTGATTGTCATCTCGGCGTTTGACATGGTGATGCCGTTGTTCGCGCTGAATGCGTGGCCGTCGCAGTTGTTTGTGGGCCGTGAAATTCGCGAGCTTGCTTCGGTGACGTTTGAGCACGAAACAGGCGCGATCTCGATTACTGCCACCAACCCCAACGTTGTGGAGCGTTGTGTACGCGTGATGTCGGAGGCACCGGAGATCGCACCTCTTCCAGCCATTTCAGCTCAAGCGCCGGAGTATTTTGCGCATGCACCGGCCGAATCCGTTTTTTTGAAGCAGCTTGCGCGAGCTGAAAAGCGGCTCTCTTTTGGTGAACTGAAAGACCTTCGGCTCGCGCGAAAAATCATGATGCAACCCTTTGATGCGGACCCGTTCAACGTGTTTCGCGCCCTCGCGGAAAACGATGAGTACACACACTCGTTCTTTGTGGATCTGCCGCTTTCACCTTCGTTTGGGCCCTTTGCGGTGGCGGCGGCTGGCAAACATCGAGCGGTTGTAAACGCGGCGGACGGGCCGGCGGCGATTTCAAAGAGCCTCTCCGACATTGCCCATGTGGAACAGACGGCGGGAGCGCCGGCGAAAGAAGCGCTCACGGCGCTGCGCGAGATCGAAGCGGATCCACGGGGCATGCGCGGCGGTGTGCTTGCGAGACTTCGGCCCGGGGGCGCTGTGGAACTGTATCGTGCGGATGTGGCTGTGGTGCTCGACGAAGAGCAGTTTCAATTTGTCGGTTCTTCAAGTGTACACACGGGTCGCGACGCTGAAGCGCACACGCGAGCGGTTGAAGACGACGTGCGAGCGGAGTTGATTGCGATTGCGCGCGCTCAGGCGCTCGCGGCCGCCGCTTCGGGTTAAAACTTGAGGTCTTTGCGCGGGTCTGAAACGTGTTTTTCAAGCGTTTCAATGGCCGCGGCCACCTCTGCATCACGCGCGGTGGGCATTTGCACCATGAGCTTTGCGTACATGTCGCCGGGCTCTTTGCCTTTGCGCGCCACACCTTTGCCGCGCAGGCGAATGAGTTGTCCGCTTTGCGCGCCTTCGGGGATTTTTACGTTCACGTCTCCGTCGGGTGTTGGAACGCGCACTTTCGCCCCGAAATAAGCCTCTTTTGGTGTGAGAGGCACGTCGACGAAGAGGTCATCCTCTTCACGGCGAAAGTGAGGATGCGGCCGAACGTGAATCACGAGAAACAGATCGCCCCGGGGCTGTCCGGGGCCACCGTGCTCCGCAACGCGAAGGCGATTTCCATCGGCGGCGCCCGCGGGAATTCGAACTTTGATTTCTTCGCCTTCGGGTGTTGCAAACGTCAGTTCGGTGCCTTTGACGGCGGCCGTGAAATCAATGGTGACGTTTGATTCAATGTCTTGCCCTTTGCGAGCGCCGCGACGAACACGTCCGCCGTTGCCGAACATGTCGCCGATGCCACCGCCGCCCCCAAAACCGCCGCGTCCGCCGAGCAAATCTTCAAGGTTAAACTCAAACGATTGCCCGCCCCCGCCGCCAAACGGATTGCCTCCAAAACCGCCGCGCGATTGAAAGTCACGCATGGCCCGAGCGCGCTCTGGGTCAAACCCTTGACTCAGGCTCACATCGCCGAATTCGTCGTATAAAGAGCGCTTTTTTGAATCGCCCAAAACGTCGTAAGCCTGGTTGATTTCTTTGAATTTGGCTTCGTTCGCTTTGCCTGGGTTTTTGTCGGGGTGAAACTTCACCGCGAGCTTGCGATATGCCTTTTTGATCGCGTCTTCATCGGCGCCTTTGGGTACACCGAGCACTGTATAAAGGTCACGCGGCATAGGTCGTTATCCTGACAGAAAAAGGTAAGTCACGGCGTTGCGCGGTAAAGGCCGGACCCTCAAAAAGTGCGCCACCCCCCGCATCAGGTCTTGTCGTGGCGTTTCAAATGGCAGCGATGCGCCAGGTGCTGCCGGTGGGTGAGTCGGCCACTTCAATCCCCGCGTCGGCGAGGTCTTTTCGAATAGCGTCGCTCTTCGCAAAGTCCTTGTTTTTGCGGGCTTCGTCGCGTGCCGCCAAAGCGCCGTTAATGTCATCGGCCGTTTTGCCGAGGAGTCCGAGGCGCCTCACCTGCGTTCGCGATTTGTACACATCGGCGGGCGTTTGCATCATGCCGAGTGCGCCGAGACACTCCACAAGGGCCGTGCGCAGTTGACCCGCAATGAATGGCGCCCACTTTTGAAGGTCGGCGTCTTTCTTTTTGCGCGCCACGAGATCACACAGCTCGTTGGCTGTTTTTGCGACCTCTCCGATGATTGTTTGAGCGACGGCGCTGTTGAGATCGTCGTCGAGCGCTTCATCAACGCGCGAGCGCGCCGTTACTGCGAGATCTAAAGCCCCGGGCGAAACGTGTTTCGGGGGCTTTCCGGCCGGTGTTTCAGGGCTCGACTGAGCGAGGGTTTCGAGCCTTTCCACCGTTGTGTAGAAATAGTCAACGCGGCGTTCAGCCTCCAAAATGCCTGGAAACACAACGCGCCCGTTTTCAGGCTTTTCCACGTCGAAATTGATGGGGCCCTTGTAGTGTACACCTAACAAAAACCAGCGAACCGCCTCGGGGTCGTGCCGGTTGAGTACATCGCGCAGGGTGAAGAAATTGCCGAGGCTCTTCGACATTTTCTCTTTGTCGACGTTTACGAAGCCGTTGTGCATCCAGATGTTTGCGAGCGGCGCGAGTTCTGGATGGGCGGCTTCGCTCTGCGCAAGTTCGTTTTCGTGGTGGGGAAAGATCAGATCCATCCCGCCGGTGTGAATGTCGAAGCAGTCGCGCAGGTATTTAAGCGACATTGCCGAACACTCAATGTGCCAGCCGGGCCGGCCTTTGCCCCACGGACTTGGCCAGCCCCACTCGCCTTCAGTGCAGCCTTTCCACAGCGCAAAATCGAGCGGATCTCGCTTTTCGTCCGACGCTTCGATCCGCGCGCCCACCTGTAGTTCATCAATGTTGCGTTTGGACAACTTGCCGTAGCCGTGAAACGTGCGAACCGCGTAGTACACATCGCGTGCACCATCGGGCATTTTCACTTCGTACGCGGCGCCCTTTTCGATCAAGGTTTCAATGATCGAAATGATCTCGGGAATGTGTTCCGAAACTTTGGGCTCCACATCGGGCTTTTGGCAGCCGATGTCGGCAATGTCTTCTTGGTAGAGTTTCGCGTAGCGCGCCGAAAGATCCGTGGGCTCTTCGCCGCGTTCTTTGGCGCGGTTTAAGATTTTGTCGTCGACGTCGGTGATGTTGCGAACGTAGGTGACCACGTGGCCGCGCGCGCGGAGGTGCCTCACCAAAATGTCCGGGGTGATGGCCGCGCGCGCATGCCCAACATGCGCCACGTCGTACGTGGTGGGGCCGCAACAGTACACGCCGACCTTCCCCGGTTGACGGGGCGTGAAGACAGTGAGCCTTCCGGTGAGCGTGTCGTGTATGCGTATGGGCATAGCGGCTTTCTAATACGCCTAATGCGCCGTGTCACGACCACGCGCGGATGAAGTGCAGAAACGTGACGCGACTCGGCGCACATTGTTTTGCTACGGTACGCGCCCTCATGCGGGGAACGCGCTCGCACAAATGGCTCTGTCTCGCGGCCTTCAGCGCTGTGATCGCATGTGGCCCATCGTTTGACGGGGCCGTGTATCGCGGTGACGGGTTTGCGTTTCGTGTGCCCGAGCGCCCGGCTTCGTGGACGCAGCTTTCGGCTGAAGGAGCGGCGCTTGCGTATCGCGACGATTCATCGAACGCGACCGTTGCGGTGAACGCACGCTGCGGAAAAGACTCGGATGATGTGCCGCTGGCGGCGCTCACTCGGCACCTGTTTATTCAGTTCACGGAGCGGGAAGTGACCACCGAAGAAGTGGTTCCGTTTGATGGGCGCGAAGCGCTCCACACGGTGATGACCGCAAAACTCGATGGTGTACCCAAGAGTTTTGATGTGTGGGTGATGAAAAAAGACGGGTGTGTGTTTGATCTCCTTCTGATCGCGGCGCCCGAAAAATTCCCTGCGGCGGCGGCGGAATTTCGAAAATTCGTGAGCGGCTTTGCCACCGTGCGCCATGACGGTTGAGCATGTGTACTCAGCCCTTTTAGTCGCCGTTTTCTTGTGTGGATGCGGCGATGAAAGCGCCCTTCTACCGCCGGGAAGTGACACATCGGCCCCGGCGTTTTCGGCCGCGTCGGCGCGACGCCCCACCGAACGATACGTTCTCGCGCGCACGGCCACCCGTTGTGAGATTTTTGCCGAAAACGGCGACGAACGAACCGAACCGTTTGCCACGCCATGCCCGGAGTTCATGCTTGTGGGTGAGCGCATTCGTATCGCCGGCAAAACGTGTACACTTGAAAACAAGGCGCAGGTGGAGCGGGAAAAGCCGGTGGTTTGCCCCGATCCGCTCACCCACTTTGAAAAGCGTCGGCGCGGCTTGGAAAAATAAATGTTAACGCGACTGCCGTTTCCAAAACTCTCCAATGCGCTTATTGAAAAAGCGCGCATTTTATTGGATCGCGCGCTCGGGCCTTCAAAACTTATTACCGGTGCCGATGCGTGCGCCGCTTATTCAAGCGACGAATCGGACCAGGAGCCGGCTGTTCCCGATATTGTGGTGCTCGCGTCTTCACCCGCCGATATTGCAACGGCATTAACCATTGCCAATGACGTGGGCGTGCCCATTACACCGCGCGGCGCCGGTTCTGGAAAAAGCGGTGGAGCAGTACCGGTGGCCGGCGGTATTGTGTTGGCCACTTCGGGGTTATCAAACATTATTGAAATTGACCGCGAAGGTTTAATAGCCGTTGTTGAACCCGGCGTGATTTTGGCCGACTTGCATTACGCCGTTGAGGCTGAAAACCTGTTTTATCCACCCGATCCCAACAGCGTTAAAATGTGCGCATTGGGTGGCAACATTGCGGAGAATGCGAGCGGGCCTCGTTGTTTTAAATATGGCCCCACGCGTGATTACGTATTGGGGCTTGATGTAATTACAATGAGCGGGCAAACGCTTGCGGTTGGCAAACGTACCGTAAAAGGGGTTACAGGCTATGACGTGACCTCGCTCCTTGTTGGGAGTGAAGGCACATTGGCGGTGACAACCCGCGCCGTTGTAAAGCTTATTCCAAAGCCCGAAAGCGTGGCCACATTGCTGGCACTTTTTAAAAACGTGGGCGACGCCGGCAATGCCGTATCGGCAATGGTGGCCGCCCGGCTGAGGCCGCGTTGTATTGAATTGCTTGATTCGGCAACGCTTAATGCGGTGCGCGCCAAAGGTGTGGCCGTTGATGAGCAGGCCGATGCAATGTTGTTATTGGAAGTGGACGGGGCGGAAGTGGCCTGTGAAAACGAAATGGAGCGCATTGGAAATGCCTGCACTTCGGCCGGCGCTCTAGATGTATTGGCCGCGCAGGATGCCGCGCAGCGCGAGCGATTGTGGGAAGCGCGTCGCATGTTATCCGCGGCAACGCGGGCCATGGCTCGTTATAAAATCTCTGAAGATGTGGTTGTGCCGAGACCTCAATTGCCGGCATTGCTCCAATCAATTGAAAAGATATCAGAGAAAACCGGCGTGCGAATGCTTTCTTATGGCCACGCGGGTGACGGTAATTTACATGTAAACCTTTTATGGAACGAAAAAGAGCAAACGCCGCACGTTGAAGAAGCATTAAAACAGCTTTTTATGTCGGTGATTTCAATGCGCGGCACGTTATCAGGCGAACACGGCATCGGCGCGTCAAAAGCCGCATATCTCCCGCTTGAACAGTCGGCCGATTTAATTGCATTGCAGAGGCAACTAAAAGCCGTGTTTGACCCAAAGGGGTTATTAAATCCGGGAAAGATCTTCCCGCGCATTGGCCACGGCAGTTGTTGATCATCCGCGATCCTAAGCCTGACAGATGATTGAAGCGTCTCGCGAAGACCTGGCAGGGCATTTCAGGTCGTTGCGGGGCCGCGCAGGACGCGCGGCCATCTGCAAGGTGTGCACGGCAAAGGGATATCGGAACGCGGATTGGGCCGAAACATGTGCGGATCTTGCGCGCACCGAGTGCGGCACCACGTTTGCGTATTAGCCCAGTGACCAACCCGCGCTGACTATCTTTGGATTGAGCCTGAGAGCCCCCATGAGCCACCCATTTTTATATGATCATGCCCCGCAACGCGTTTATTGGGAAACCACCAATGCGTGCGATTTGGCTTGTAGGCACTGCCGGGCAGAAGCTCGACCTGAACGTGATCCGTCGGAGTTAAGCACCGATGAGGGGCGAAAGCTGTTTGCGGAACTCGCGCGGTTTGGGACACCCCTTCCGCACTTGGTATTAACCGGGGGTGATCCTCTCAAACGGAGTGACCTGTTTGACCTGATTGGGGCCGCGCGCGATATGGGGTTTGGTGTTTCAGTAGCACCGAGCGCAACGCCGCTCCTCACAAGAGAGGCGATCTTTTCATTAAAAAAGGCGGGCGTTGACGCGATTTCATTAAGCATTGACGGGTCAGACCCGGAGCGTCACGATTTTATTCGCGGTATTGAAGGAACGTTTGAGCGAACGCGTGAAGCGGCAAAAGCGGCGCGTGAAGCTGAACTGCCGTTTCAAGTGAACACGCTTGTGTGCGCGGCAACGGTAGATGACCTGCCCGCCATTTATAAAGAAGTGGTGGCGATCGGCGCGGCCCGGTGGAGTTTGTTCTTCTTGGTGACCGTGGGTAGGGGAAATGTTCTGGAGCCTATTTCGCAAGAGCGGGCAGAAGAAGTGTTGGTGTGGGTTGCCAAACTCGCGGCCGAACGTATGGCCAGGCCGGGTAGGGGTGGACTTGTAATCACGACGACCGAAGCGCCCCAACTGCGCCGGGTTGTGGCTGAACAAAAGCGTTTGCACGCGCATGAGCATCCCTCACCTGAAGGGCAGTCTACCCACCCATCAAGTGTACACACGCGCGCCGCGGAACCTACCCACGGCGGGCACCCTTCAGGTGTACACACGCAAACAGTGGAACCTACCCACGGCGGCCATCCGGGAGGTCAGGTAAAAGCTCTCGGGCATGATGCGGGCAGTCAAGCTCCAAAAAATGGGGGGCATGGTCAACACGCCCATCATGGCGCGGGTATTCGCGACGGAAACGGAATTTTGTTTATCTCCAATACGGGTGAAATCTGCCCGTCAGGTTTTTTGGAGGTATCGGCTGGAAACGTGCGGACGAGCGATCTCGTTGCCGTGTATCGAAGTGCGCCGCTCTTCACCGGGCTTCGCGATCCCGATCACTTTGGCGGGCGATGTGGAATTTGTGAATATCGGCACGCCTGCGGCGGCTCGCGCGCGCGCGCTTTTTCAGCGTTCGGCGACCCTATGGCCGAAGATCCGCTTTGCCCGCACGAACCCACGCTTGCCTCGCCCTCCTGACACCGTGTATTAAACACGGAGTTCCCCAGCGGCGCATGCGCCTCATTCGAACGGCGAGTAACTCGTTGCGGTTGAGTTGTCGATGCAGCAGAAAAGAGCCCGTTCTGGGAGGTCCGGCGACTTGAGATGTCCATCACGTCGCCATCCACCGGTCTCGCCGGTCTCTCGTTTTCGTCGTGGCTGCGCTCGCCACAGAACTCCATCTGGAGAACCCGACGCGCCACGCTGTTCGCTTTTCCGCTTGGCGACGGGCAAGGGTGTCCCAAACGTCTCGACAAGACTGGATCCGTGCCTTGCAGAACGTTCCGCTAAAGGGAAGTTACCTAGGAGGCACGGAGGACACGGAGGGTTATGGTAGAATCAGAGTCAGATCAATTCTACCCAGGTCTTCGTTGGTGGAGGCGATGGTACACTCGACCGCATCACCGATGGCGAAACGATGGGTAGATCCAACCAAGGCTGAATGGGAAGGATCGAGTTGGTAAGGTCCGTTGGGTAAGCTGTCGTTGGCAATGGTTCCGGTGGCGCCGGTGCCGGCCATTTGAATGACCAGTCCAAATGGTTTGATGGTGATGACGTTTCCGCGAACGCGCTCGCCGATGCGGTTTGACAACAAGCGCGCAACGAGCATGCGGTGGCGTTCTGCCTCGGCCTTGGAGGCGATGTACCCAAGGTGGTTAATGCGTTCGGCGAGGGTTTGAATGGTTGCGTCGCCGGCAATTTGCGTTCGATCGCCGTTGAGATACCGTTTGATAATCCGGTGGACAACCAAGTCGGCATAGCGGCGAATGGGAGAGGTAAAGTGGAGGTATAGTGGAGCGCCGAGGCCAAAGTGTTGGGAAGGTATAACAGTATAACGCGCCGGACCGAGGGTTTTGCCGAGCACTGTTCGAAGCGCGGGAGCAAACTTGGCTGTGCGAAATTGCGCTTCAAAAGCCGACAAGCCGCGAGGGGTTAACGTTGGTCCAAACCCGGGCTCAAGGCCGAAGTTTTGAGCGAGGGCTGCAAGGCGCGCGGTGCGTTCCGGTGCGGGCGCGTCGTGCACGCGAAACATACCGGGTAGACCGCGGTTGGTAAGCCATTCTGCAACGGCTTCATTTGCGGCAACCATCAGCCGTTCTACCAAGCGGTGAGACTCGGTTTCTTGACGAGCGAAGATGGTGGTAGGTTCGCCCGTTTCACTATCCAATTCAATATAGGCCTCTTCACGCGCAAGGTCGACACCGCCGCGGGCTGCGCGGGTGGCTGAAATGCGGGCCGCCGCTGTGCGAAGCCAGCGCAGGGTAGGAATGACGCTCTCCGCAATGGTTGTGGAGTGTCCTTCCGCAAAAAACTCGCTGACGGAGTCATAGTCAAGTCTTGCGTGGGAGCGAATCAGGCTTTCATACAGGTCAACCGAGGTGACCTTCCCTTCAGGGTCGATGCGCATTTCTACCGTGAGAGCGAGGCGATCTTGATCGGGAACAAGGCTTGCGGCGTCACTCGACAGCACATGTGGCAACATGGGTACAACACGTCCGGCGAGGTACACACTGGTGCCTCGGAGGCGGGCTTCTTGATCAATGACTGAACCTTCGGGGACAAATGCATCGACATCGGCAATAGAAACAAGCACGCGCAATGCACCGTCGGGATCGGCCGGGTATGCCGATAACGCGTCGTCAATATCGCGGGTGGACGGCCCGTCAATGGTAACCGTGGGTACACTCCTGAGGTCACGCCTGAGGCCGATGGTAGGTTTTTTGGCGGCTGTTTCGGCGGCACTTAATACATCGGTTGAAAAGACAGACCGAATGCCGTGGCGGGCGACGCACCGTTCAATGGCAAGGTCGCTTTCGGTAACGGGCCGAACGGCTACGGCGGTTGTGCCTTGAATGGTGGCCACCCAAGCTGCACCTTCAATGAATAAAGAGGGGTTTGACGATTCAAGCGGCCAGTCTGTATTGGCAACCAATCGATCAACGCGCAAAAAAGGCTTTTTTTGGCGATAGGTGACAGTGCCAAAAAGTTCTTTTCTAGGTCTTTCAATGAGTGTGAGTTGCTGAGCTGAAACGCGGCCGTCGTCGGCAACTACCCATTTGGCAGAAACAATGTCGCCGTCGAGAAAGGCATTGAGATCGGGAGGAGCCACAAAGGCTGATTGCGGTTCGTTACCGTCTGCCGTGACAAAGCCGAAGCCGCGAGGATGAATGGAGATGCGGCCCCGCACAGTGGAATTCATGCGGGGCGTATAACACAAAACCCGGGATTGCTGGAAGCCGGGCTTCTTGGCGCTTTAGCCTGGTGTTATTGGCCGAAGAAGACGCCTCGCAGGTCTTCTGTGGCGCTGATGGCGGAGTCACCGCTGGGTTTGGAACGCCAGGATGTGGCGCGGAATTGGTAATACATGCCTTTTTCGAGCGGCCCTTCATAGGGAACACTCACCATTCCACCGCCGCTGACACTCCCCACATCATTCTTTTCCCAGGCGACGTTACCATAAGCGTCGTACACAACAACTTTATAATAATCTTCGCTGCTGTCGTCGGCCCAAGAGAGGGTGGGCTTTTGAGTGACACCTTCAGGTTGTTCTACACCGGGGCCGAATACTTCGAGTGCACCGGTGATTTTGAATGAATCGGCGAGTGTCATGTCAGAGCCGGGACTTGCCATTTCAACGTGGACAATTTGGGTTCCGGCAATGTTGGTATCGGGGTCACGAACAAGGTTGTCGTTTTCAAACGCGGCCAAAACAACGTATTTCCCGGCGGGCACGTTTTCAATAACGAAGTCTCCGGTCACATTGGGTTCACCCGATAGAGGTGTACGCAGACCGCGCGGCACTTCACCGCGAACGAAGGTTTCATTAAACGTTGACTCAACAACGAGCACAACGCTTGTGGCTTTGCCGTCACCGGGGTTTACAATTTCAAGCTTGCCGGCAATGGAGCCGAGTGCCTCGGTGGCAAGGGCCAAGTCTACACCGAGCAAGTCGGCCCCGCTCACAGACGCCGTGTTTGGAGTGAGTTGTACACCGGCCGCATAACCGCTGACTGTATAACTGCCGTCGGGTACGTTAAAGATTGTGTATTTGCCTCCTTTATCACTGATTGCGCTAATGCCTTTTCCACCGGCTTCAGCAATTACAAGAACGCCGCCCGCTGCGTCGCCGGCTTTTACCGTGCCGGAGATGCTCGGCAAGCCCTGCTCGTTTTCTGGCAATGCAATGAGCGCAATATCGGTGAGCGCTGTTTCAATGACGTAGGTTTTATTAACGGCGGTTGCACCACCGCTGCTAATGGGCAGCGCCGTGCGTAATCCACCGGGGAATGTTTGATATCCCTGCGCGCCCGAACGGAGGGTAAAAAATCGATCTTGAATGGGGGCGCCGGTTTCATCACGCGGAACGGGGATTTCAAGCGAGTAATTGCCCATAACATCGGAAACGGCAATATCGCTTACCGCTGTGGCCACTTCATTGAGGGCCAATACATGGGCACCTTCAATGCCTCCCGTTGTTTCTGAATCAAAGACATTGCCTTTAAGAAGAACCGGCGGGAAACACTTATTGCCACCGGCCGCCATTTCGGCGCAGGTTAATCCGTCGTCGCAGATTTCATATTCGTTTTTGGGATCACAGGCGCCGCCTTCGGCAATGTGTTTAATGCAAATAAACGTTCCATCGCCTTTGTCTTCGCAAACGCCCGCGCCTTCACAATAGGCAATTTCGGCTTCAGGATCACATTCACCGCCGGCCACTATTTGGCAGACGTTTTTATCTTCGTATGCGGCGCAAACCAGCGCATCGGGACAGTTCTGTTCATCAATGTTGCATTCATCACCCGGCTTTTCAGGCGAGCCGCCGCACCCGGCTGAAAGGCCGAGCGCCGCGAAGATGACGCAGCAGGATATTTGGTGGCTGAGACGCATAGGAAAGACCTCGATAAAAAAGGAGTGTTTCGCTCGTGACTGCGGAGAGGTGCCTGAAGGCGGCGCGGGCAGTTCACTCAACCGGTGGCAAAACTGTGCGCGGCGGGAAATAACTCGCCAAAAAGAGATCGTTGCGATAGGGCCGCACCATGCGCGTTTTAGGGATTGATCCCGGCACTCGACACTTGGGTTGGGGGGTTGTTGAACGCGTTGGCACGCGCCTCGTGCACATTGCTCACGGCGTAATTGATACCGATACCGATTATGGTCTGGCGGCGCGTCTCGTGGAGATTGATGACGGGCTGGAAAAGGTCATTGGTGAATACAAGCCCACGATTGGCGCTGTAGAAAGCCTGTTTTTTGCGAAAGATGCGCAGAGCGCTGCGAAACTCGGCCATGCGCGCGGGGTTGTGCTTTTGCGCCTTACGCGGGCCGGGTTGATTCTCCATGAATATTCGCCGGCACTTGTAAAAAGGACTGTTGTGGGGCGGGGAGCAGCAGAAAAAAAGCAGGTGGCGCTGGTGGTGACCGCGCTTCTCAGGCTTGGATCTCCGCCCAAATCAGACGCCGCGGACGCTCTCGCCATTGCGGTGACTCACTTGCAAGCCGCGGGTTATCATGCCGCCGTGCACGCCGCGGGTGGCCCAAAAATTCGCGGTACAACGTGATCACGACCGCAGGGTGAATTGCCAAGGCGCGAAGGTTTTGTGCCGTGGAGCGGAGCGCATGCTATGGCGTGAAGCATCGAGCCTGAGGCGCGTCCAAGCCCTCACCGACTCGTTCTTCGGGCGAGCCGGAGGCGTTCTGACAGGCTTTTAAAAAGCCCCAATTGGTGCAAAGGTTCACGGGTATGCGACAAGTAACGGGTGTTCGGCAGTGGATCCTGATTTTGCCCATGGCGCTTGCGACTACGTTCGCGGCGCACGGGGCCTCGGCCGACGACAAAAAGCCCGATCCGCCCAAAGCGGACGCCCCCAAAGCGGACGCCCCCAAGGCCGACGCCAAAGTGGATGAAAAGGCCCTGGAGATCGCCAAAAAGGTGCAGGCCTTTTACGACACGAGCAAAACGTTTAAGGCCGATTTTAAGCAGGAATACACCATCAAAGTTCAGAACGTAAAAAAGAGCAGTTCTGGAAAGGTGGTGTTTGAGAAGCCCGGAAAAATGAGCTGGGCCTATGACGCACCCAATGGCAATCGCGTCGTGAGCGACGGCAAAACCATTAAGGTGTACGAAAAAGAAAACGAGCAGATGTTTGAAACGCCGGTTAAAAACTCGCAATACCCGGCGGCACTGGCGTTTTTAATGGGCACAGGAAATCTCACCAAAGACTTCACTTTTCGGCTGCTTGATGCGGCGCAAATGAAGTTTGAGGGAGGTCATGTTCTTGAAGGTGTGCCCAAAGAAGCAACTCCCGCTTATCAAAAAGTGCTTCTTTACGTGGACGCGGCAACAAGTCAGGTGCGGCGCGTGTTGATTTTGGACGCCCAAGGCAACAAGAACCGATTTGAGTTCAACACGGTGGTTGTAAACCAAACGGTTGAGAAAAAAGAGTTTGAGTTTACTGCCCCCGCCGGCACCAAAATCGTCAAGCCGTAGCCCCGTCCGAGGTGGCTGGTGTTTTTCGTTAACGAGCAGCCCCGATCACGCGTCCGAGCGAGACCCGGAGCGGAACATGGTATTCAAATAACTCAATGACCGCCCAAAAGGTGTTGGCGTTATGAGTTTTGGCCAAGGGTACGGGGGCGGCTACGGAAGGCCGCCTCAGGGACACCAATCGCCCCAGGGATACGGCGGTCAACCCGGACACGGCGGTCAACCCGGACACGGCGGTCAACACGGATACGGCGGTCAGCCGGGTTACAACCAACCGCACGGTTACGGCCAGCCTCAGCACCAGGGAAATGTGTACTCACCGCCGGGGTGGAACCCACTTTCGGTTCCCGATCACGACTCCACGCGCAGAAAAGTGGGTCTTGCGCTTTGGGTGGTCGGCATTCTGGTCGGCATTTTTCTCAACATCGTGTTCACGCTCGCTGAAGTGTTCATGTCGCGGTCGCCCACGAAAATGGCAAACGCGATTGTGCTCGGCGCGGTGTTCGCGTTTCCCCCGCTCGTTGTGTACATCACGGTGCCCAAGATCTTGGACCGGTTTGACCCGGAGCCATGGTGGTGCCTCGTCATGGCGTTTATGTGGGGGGCTTTGGTGGCCACCGGATTTGCGGGAATGATCAACACCGGGGTGGCGATCATTTTCACGCAAAATTACGGCAAACAAACGGGAGAACTCATCAGTGCCGCGGTGAGTGCACCCATCTCCGAAGAGCTTTTTAAGGGGATGGCGGTGCTTGGGTTTTTCTATTTTTTGCGCCGCGAGTTTGATGGAATTGTGGACGGGATCATTTACGGGATCTTGTGCGGTTTGGGTTTCGCCGCCGTGGAGAACGTCAGTTACTACGCTCGCTCGGCTCTTCAGGGTGAAAACGTTCTCGCCGGAACGTTCGTGTTGCGCGGTGTTTTCACGCCTTGGCTCCATCCCCTTTTCACATCAATGACCGGGATCGGGTTTGGTTTGTCGCGTGAGTCATCCAATCGCTACGTGCGCGCTCTTGCTCCGATCGGCGGGCTCTCGGTGGGCATGGCGCTGCATGCGATGTGGAACTTTTTGCCCACCGCGCTCGGCAGCGAAATGACCGGCGGCGTGTTCGTTGTGTGGCTGTTTACGTGGCTTTTGTTTGTCGCCGCGTTCTTCGCGATCATCATTGCGCTGGTGGTTCGAAAGGGGCGCACGATCCGCGATCATCTCAAAGATGAAGTGCTCCTCGGCACGATGACGCAGCAGGATTTGGAGCTTGTAACATCGGCGTTTGGAAGGCTCGCCTGCACGTTTTCGTGGCGCGGAGCGGCGGGTCGAAAGTTTATTGCCGCAGCTTCAAAGTTGGCGCTCTCAAAATGGCATACGGCTCGCGCAATGAAGGGGCAGAAACGCACGATCAGCGCCGACTTCATTGCACCGCTTCGCCTTCAAATGAAGCAGCATCGCGCAGAGATGATGGCTCGCGCGCCGTACGGCATGGCTCGTTAGGCAGTGGCCGGCTCTGAAGCTTCTCCGCGACAATTGTCTTCAGCCGCGCAGAATGAATTTCGCGGGATGATCCGTGGTGATTGTCCGGCGCAAAGTCGTGTTATGGGCGACGCATGCGCTCGTTCATCGTCGGGATCGCAGGGGGCACCGGATCGGGAAAAACGACGGTAGCGCGACGCATCGCCGCCGCGCTTCCGGCATCACATGTAACGACGATTGAGCACGATGCGTATTACCGCGATCGGAGCGATCTCTCGCCCGAAGATCGCGCGCAGCTCAACTACGACCATCCCGAATCGCTGCAAACAGAACTGCTCGTGGAGCAGCTTGATCAACTGAGGGCGGGGCACGCGATCGACGTTCCGATCTACGACTTTAAAGAGCACCAACGTGCGGCCGAATCGCGGCGAATCAATCCAACGCCGATCGTGCTCGTGGAGGGGATCTTGGTGTTCGTCGATCCGCGTCTGCGTGAGCGACTCGATATTAAGATCTTCGTGGATACCGACGCGGATATTCGAATTTTTAGGCGCATCCGGCGCGATATGGAGCACCGCGGACGCACGTTTGATTCAGTCCGGGAGCAGTACTACCGAACCGTGCGGCCCATGCACTTGGAGTTCGTGGAGCCTTCAAAACGTACGGCGGATCTCATCATTCCCGAAGGTGGGAACAACGCGATCGCCATTGATCTGATCATAACCAAGCTGAAGACGCTGATCACTCCACAATGATCTCGGCGCCGCTCTCAGCCCTCGGTTCAAGCTCGCCGATGATCGCCGACCCTTCACATCCTTGATCAAGCAAGCGGCGCACTGTTTCTTCGGCCACTGAGTTGTGTACACAAAGAAGCAGGCCGCCCGATGTTTGCGCGTCGGCGAGAAGAAGGCGCATTGATTCACCCACTGAATTGGAAAACGTTGTGACAGGGGTGACGTATTTGAGATTGCGCTTGGTTCCGCCCGGAATAACGCCCTGATCGGCAAACGCAAAAACGCCTTCGATCAAAGGCACAAGCGACGCTTTGATCCGGGCGGTGAGCCCGGCGGCGCCGGTGATGTTGCGAAGATGTCCGAGCAGCCCAAACCCGGTGACGTCGGTGCACGAGGTGGCTCCAACGGCCAAGCCCACGTCACATGCGGCGCTGTTGAGTCGCGTCATTTGAGCGGTGATTTGAGCGATCAGACTATCGGGGGCGCTGCCGGCCCGGAGCGCCTGTGAAGCGATGCCGGTACCGATGCGTTTTGTGAGCACGAGGGCGCTCCCGGCTTTTGCATGTTTGTGCGACCAGATGTGCCGCACATCCACGCTGCCGGTGACGCTCAGGCCACATTTGGGCTCAGGATCGACAATGGTGTGTCCACCCACGATGGCGCATTTGGCCTGCGCGCAGGTGTCGCGCAAACCGACCAAGATCTCGTGAAGCGCTTCGATCGGGAGTTTGTCGGAAGGAAATCCAACGAACGAAAGGGCCAATTCCGGTCGACCGCCCATTGCGTACACATCGGACAAAGCGTTTGCCGCGGCGATGGCGCCGAAGGTTCGAGGGTCGTCCACAATGGGTGTGATGACGTCCATTGTGAGAACGAGCGATCGATTGGATCCGGGCGCGGATCTTGAACCGCCGGGCAGGTGAGCATCGTTTAAGAACACGTCCCCAATCGCCGCGTCGTCCATGGGACCGGCCACGCCGCCCACCCACGGGTGAGCAATGGGTTCGATGTTCTTTAGAGCCTGAACCAGGCTCTCAGCGGAGAGCTTTCGGGCTCAGCCGCCGCCTTGTACGAGCGAGGTCAGACGCGGCGTTGTCATGATGTTCTCCATTCGCAACGGTGATGCTGCAACAGCTCTATGCACGACCGATTTGCGCGCGTCACGCGTTGCTTGTGCATCGCTCGATCTTGGCCTAAAAGCGCGAGCGTCTTAGAGGAATCCAACAATGACTCAGCGAACGCTCTCCATCATTAAGCCCGACGCCGTTGAGGCGCGGAAAACCGGCGCCATCGTTTCTCGGCTCGAAGAAGAAGGCTTCAAAGTTGTGGCGATGAAGCGCATTCATCTCACGCGCGCTCAAGCCGAAGGGTTTTACGCCGAGCACAAGGGCCGCGGCTTCTTTGATGAGTTGTGTACATTCATGTCGCGCGGGCCGATTGTGGTCATGGCGCTTGAGCGTGAAGACGCCGTCGCCAAATACCGCGAAGTGATTGGCGCAACCGATCCTGCAAAAGCCGCCGCGGGCACAATTCGCAAGCTGTATGGCAGCAACGTGGGCGAAAACGCGGTGCACGGTTCTGACAAGCCCGAGACGGCGGTTCGCGAAATCGGATATTTCTTTGCCGGTTTCGAGGTTTGATCCATCCCGACGCGCTCGGTGAATTTAAGGATGGCGCGGCAAGTCTCGTCGCGCTGTCGGACCTTCTTGCGTCACGGCGCGTTGCACCCAAAACCGTGGCCGCTTCGCTTGGATCGGTGATCGATGCGTGCGACGCGGTGCTCACCTCTTCGGCCACACTCACGCAGGACGTTCTTGAAGCGACCGCCGACTATCCCGAGGCGGCGGCTGAAATTCGCGCTGCGTACGATCAAACGGCGGCGGCCGTCAAAACCCTTGAAAATGAGGCTTTCGCGGCGCTTGCGGCTCCCGTCGATGCGCGCGTGCGTCTCGTTCTGGAACGCGCCGCGTACGAAGCCTGCGGGCGCCTTGCGACGGCTCTCTTGATTGGCGACTTGTTCATTTTGGCCACGAAACCAAGGCCTGTGAGCGTTCGTGTGGCCGATGTTCTCAGCTTCGGCCCGACGCCGGCCGAGGGGCCGCAGGTGATCCGCGCAACGTTGCAAGTGCCGCTCGAACCGATCACGACGAGCGATCCGCGCCTGTTGCGCGCTCTCGTTGAATTGGGGCTTCAGATCGTGGCGAAGGCCGGCGTGGAGCACCCTCACATCGATGCGGAAGTTCGGTCGCCGACGGGTGCATGCGTACGCATGCATGAAGCGCCCGGTGCGGTGAACGCGTCGCCGCCTTTTGGGAGCAATCCCGTGCTGCTCGTGAGGCGCGTTTTATTCTTGGGGCCGGTTTCCAACCTTTGGGGGGCAGCCGCGAAAATGGGAGGGATTTTGACCGATCTAAACGCTGAGCAAACGGCCGTGACGTTGGAGCTGCCGTAGACAAATTGTATCCGAGGGATGGGAGCTTCGACGCCGTTCCGCCAAAGTTCGCTAAAAAGAACGAACGCGCGCGGGGCCGTGATAAACCGCCGAAACATGGCGCACGACGACGATCGACGGCGCGTCGAGGCCGCTTTTCGCGACCGGACGCTTTTGGGTCGGCCCGAGTTTGAGCAGGCGGTTCGCGACACCCTCGCGGCTCTCGACTCCGGGCGGCTTCGCGTTGCGGAACGCAACGACGCCGGTGAATGGGTGACCCACGCATGGCTTAAAGAGGCCATTTTGCTTTTCTTTGGCCTGCAAAAGATGAGCGTGACGGAGGTGGGGCCGTTTGAATACCACGACAAAATCCCCACAAAACGAGGCCTTGAAGCCGCAAACGTGAGGGTTGTTCCGCCGGGGACGGTTCGTTACGGGGCTTATCTGGAGCCCGGATGCGTTGTGATGCCCGGCTACGTGAACATCGGTGCGTACATCGGCTCGGGCACGATGGTCGACACCTGGGCCACCGTTGGGAGCTGCGCGCAGATCGGGAAAGACGTACACCTCGCCGGCGGGGTGGGGATCGGCGGCGTGCTTGAACCGCCGGGCGCCCGGCCTGTGATCATCGAAGACGGCGTGTTTGTCGGCTCGCGCGTGATCGTTGTTGAAGGGGTGATTGTGGAGCGCGAATCGGTGCTCGGCGCGGGCGTCGTGCTCACGTCTTCCACAGCCATTCTCGACGTAACGGGGCCCGAGGTTGTTGAGTACCGAGGCCGCGTTCCCGCGCGAAGCGTTGTCATTCCGGGGACGCGCCCCAAGCGTTTTCCGGCCGGTGAATTCGGTGTTCCGTGTGCGCTGATCATTGGCAAACGAAACGAAACAACCGATCGCAAGGTTTCGCTCAACGCCGCGCTTCGCGACTTTGCTGTGCCGGTTTAACCGTCGGCGGGAGATGTTGTGGAAAGAGCCCCCGATCTCGATCAAGTGACAGCGGCGGATGTTTCTGTGAATGAAGCCCGTCTGGTTGAGACTTTGTTGTGGCTCTGTCGCATTCCATCACCGACAGGCGACGAGGGGATGATTTGCGACGCGCTCGTTGAACGCTTGTCCGGTGTACACCTGGCGGCACCCGTTCGTCGGTACGGACATTCGCTCGTGGTGCCTGTGACGCGCAGCAGCGCCGGGCGTGACTCACGAGCGAAACCCAAGATCGCGCTCGTGGGGCACACCGACGTGGTTAAAACGTCGCACGACGGCCCAGTTCGCGTGGAAGGCGATCGGCTTTACGGGCCGGGTTCGTCGGACATGAAGTCGGGCCTGGCCCTCATGCTTGAACTCGCGGAACACCACGCGGATGTGCTTACCAATGTGGATTTGACGCTGGTGTTCTACGCTCGCGAAGAAGGCCCGTTTCTTGAAAACGAGTTGGGAACGGTGCTGCCGGCGGACGAAGAGCTGCGCGGCGTGGATCTCGCGGTGTGCATGGAGCCGAGCGACAACAAGTTGAGTCTGGGTGCATCCGGGTCCATTCACGCCGCGGTGACGTTTCACGGCCGCACGGCGCACAGCGCAAGGCCGTGGCAGGGTGAAAATGCGATCCACAAGGCGGGGACGCTGCTTTGCGATCTCGCCGCTCTTTCGCCGCGTGAAGTCACGATCGACGGTCTTCTTTATCGAACGGTGACCAGCGCAACAACGGCTCAGGGCGGTCGCGGTCGGAACATCGTGCCCGACGAGTTCTCGTTAAACCTCAATCACCGGTTTTCACCCGACACGTCGATCGAGCAGGCTCAACGCGACATCGAAGCGATTGTTGCAGGCCGTGCCTCAATTGAGTGGCGCGACCTTTCACCTTCGGCGGCGCCGCACGCGTCTCATCCGCTTGTGGTGAAACTGCGAGACGCGGGCGTTGTCGCCGTGGAGCCCAAGCAGGCTTGGACCGACGTGGCGCGTTTTGCGACGTTCGGCGTTCCCGCGGTGAACTTTGGTCCCGGCGTGAACGCGCAGGCCCACCAGCGGAACGAGTGGACGAGCATCGAAAAGTTGTGTCAGGGCATGCGGATCGTGACGCGTTGGTTGCGTTCGGCGAACGCGGGCGCGGGGAGTGCCTAATGGCCACGTTGTCGTCTTTGTTGGTGCAACGCGGCGTCGCTTCGATGCGAGGCGTGGAAGACGCGATCGCTCGCCAAGTGATCTCCGGCGGCGACTTGGCAACCAACGTGCTCGAAGTCGGCGCCGCCCGCGAAGACGGTGTCACTCATCTCGCGGCGGAAAGTGCCGGCCTGGTCGCAACGTCGGTCGGGCGCTTGCAGCCGAACGATCCTGCGGTGCTTCGATTGCTGCCACGCGACGTGGCCGCGCGTTACGGGATCTTTCCAATCGAAAAACGCGGCGGCGATCTGGTTGTCGCAACGGCCGAGCCTCTTTCGCAACATGTGGAGGATGACCTCGGCTTTTTGCTAAACCTCAACTTGCGCCCTGTGTACGCATTGCGTGTACGCATTGCGCAGGCCCTTTCGGACCATTACGGCCATCCGCTCGACCGCCGCTTTTCGCGACTTCTGGCCAAGCTGGAGGGGCGAAAGCCGCTGCCGGAAACAGAGCCGCCGCCGAGGCCCGACAGCGTTCCGCCGCGTCCCGCGAGCGTTCCACCGCCGCCCGCCGCTGTTCCGCGTCCTCCGAGCGTTCCGCCGCCCGCCGCTGTTCCGTCGAGCGCTTCGCCCGTTGAAACGGCGCCGAGAAGACCGAGCACGCCGCCGCCGGATCATGCCGCGTCTCAACCGAGCGCCGCGCCGACGCCTTTGGTGAGTTCAATCGAAACGCGACCGGTGATCGTCACGCCCATGCGCCCCACGTTGCGAGGGTTGCCGCGCGTTACGCCCGAAGCCGCCGATGCGATCTTGAGTTCGGGTGCGTTGAGTACACTTCCCTCGACGTTGGAGTTGTCGCCGCTTCCGCCGGCTCAAGAACCGACACCTGCGGCTCTTCCGCCCGAGCCGCAGGCGCTTGTTGCGCCCTTGGCTGCGCCCGCTCCGCCGCCTCCGGCGCTCACCGCTCTCGCTCGCAGCCCGGATGAACGCTCGCGACCCGAAGTGCGGCGCGCGGCGAGAGCGCGACGCAAAGGACCACTTTCCGCCGGGCTCGCCGAAGAAGAAATGCAGAGCGCGGTGACCACCGACGGCGTGCTCGAGGTGCTCTTCGACTTCGCGCAGCAATACTTTGACTACTGCGCGCTCTTCGTTGTGCACGGCGATGTCGCCGAGGGCCGAGACAGTGCCGGTCGCGGCGCCGATCGCGATCGCGTGCGCGCCATCGGTTTGCCGCTCGATCTGCCGAGCACACTCGCGGCGGCGCGCGACCGGCGCACAACCGTGCTCGCAGAATTGGACAGCACCGGGCTCGATGCCGAGTTGCTTCGTGATCTCGGTCGCGCGCCGGCCTCGGAATTGCCGGTGCCCACCGCCCCAACCCATCGCGGGGCATCCATCGTTATTCCCGTTGTGGTTCGCGATCGCGCCGTGGCGTTGCTTTTTGGTGATGACTCGCCCGCCTCGGTTGAACTCGCGGCCATCGGTGAAGTGATCGCGTTTGCCGCGCTCGCGGGCGCTTCAATTGAACGCATCATCGTTCGCAAAAAGATGGCGCGCCCCGATGCGGCCAAGGTGTCATCCGTCGCGGCGACATCGGTTTCGAAAACCACGCAGCGGCCCGCGCCGAAACCGAAAACGCCGGCGCCCCCTGCCGCGACACCTCCTCCCGCGGTCGCGCGAGCCGGCGTGGCCGCGCTGGCGCGCATGTTTGCGTCCAACGCTCCGGCGCCGCCGCCGGCTGCGTCATCGCAGCAACCTACGTCGTCGGGGTATCCCCTTTCGGGCCGCGCCGGCACGCTCGCGGCCGCGGTCGTTGACGCGCTTGTCACGCCGCGCACTTTGTCGAAGCCCGCGCAGGTACCGCCGAATGAACCCGGTGACGAGGCCGCGGCGGCGCCCGCGCCCGATGCGTCAATTCCCGCCGTCGACGCCGCCCCGCCCGCCGATGTTTCGGCCGAGCCTCCGGTGGGCCATGCCGCTCCGGCACCGTTTGTTGAAACGCCCAGCCACGACAATTCCATTGCTGTGGCTGTGCAAACGCCGTCGTGGGGCACCGGAAATGTGTACACAACAGAGGGCGCGCCGGCGGGTGGTGTGTACACGAGTGAAAGTGCACTCGCCGGAAATGTGTACACAGACGAGAGCGCGCCCGTCGGCGAAAGTGTACACAATATTTCTCAGCCGCAGCCCGCCGACGCGGTGACATTTCCAGAGGCGCACCCTGAAGAGCCGCCCGCCGCTCCGGCCGATCTTGAATCGAGCGGCGATGCGCTGACCATCGCCATCAGCGTGGGTGAATCAACGCCGCTCCCCACCGACCTTCGCGCGCACGCCGAGGCGATCGCTTTTCCAGAGGCGCCTGAAAGTGATCCGTCGGCGAGCGGCAGGCCCTTCGTTGAAACGCCGTCGCCTCGCGCGTACGAAACGCCGGCCGAAGACGCACCGCTCGTCGACCATCTCCTCAAAACGGCCACCCCGGCCGAAGTGGCGGTGCACGACGAGTTGCCGCCCACGCTTGACGCGAGCGAAATCAGCTCGGCTGAAACCAACGTGATCGCG
The DNA here is from genome assembly GCA_016712345.1 of Polyangiaceae bacterium. Classification (GTDB taxonomy): domain Bacteria; phylum Myxococcota_A; class Polyangia; order Polyangiales; family Polyangiaceae; genus JADJRH01. Next base: position 1,497,433 of record JADJRH010000001.1, on the reverse strand, counting down.
CCCACAAGCGCTGTTCCCTGGTCGGCGGAAGACAGCCGCGCGCCCGTGGTTCTCGATGTGTTCGCCGACTCGACAGACGGTCTTTCGAGCGCCATTGCACGTGCCGCGGACGCAGCGCGCGAACGCGATTTGCGCATCGCGCAGCGAGCCGCACAACGCGAACCGGCGCAGCCCGAACTCGAAGCGCAGGCATCGCCCGATCAAGATGATGAAACGCGTGCGATCGCGCCCCATGCGCCGCCGCCGGATGAAACACTCACCGAAGGTTTTCCCGGCGTCGGTGCCGAACCGGCGCACCTCTCGCCCGACATTCCAACGGCGGCGCCGTTCGCAACACCGCCGCCGGCGGAAGCGGCTCCGGCGCTCACAGCGGTGCCGCTCGACGCGCTCTTGGCAAAAGCGCTGCGAGGGCCAACGGCGCCCGAAGCCCGCGCCGAGTTGCAGCGCCGAGCCGAACGCAACCTCGCTCCGTTGCTCGCCGCGTTTCCAGGGCCGCTTGAGTCCGACAGACACCGCGGCGCCGATCGTCTTCTGCCGGCGTCGCAATGCGGTCCGCTCCTTCAAACGTTTGCGCTCGCAGGTGCGCGCGGCGCGGCCACCGTTGCCGTTCTCGCGAGGCACGACGACGTCGACGTGCGCTTTTGGGCCGCTCACCTTCTCGGTGAAATTCCCAGCGCCGAAGCCGCGGACGGCCTTGTTGCCTTCCTCGTTGATCCCGATCCCGCGGTCCGTCGCATTGCACTTCGATCCGCCGGTGCGGTTGTCTCAGCGGCGCTTTCGGCTCGTCCGCTTGAAAACGCGCTTGCGTACCTCGCCAAAGATCCGCACACGCCGCTTCGCGAGCGTCTCGCCGCCGTTGAAGCGATGGGTCATCTGCGAGCGTCGGCGTTGGTTCCCGCGCTTGTCAGTTTGCTCGCCGCCATCCCCGAGGAAGTGGCAGAAGCGTCGCGTCGCGCGCTCCTCATTGTGGCAAGACAAGACTTTGGTCGCGACATCCCGCGGTGGAACGACTGGTGGTCGAAAAACGAACAACGCCACCGCATCGAGTGGCTCATTGACGCGCTCATGCACGACACGCAGTCCATTCGTCGGGCAGCGGGCGACGAGTTGAAGCAGCTCACCAAAGAGTACTTTGGGTACTACGACGATCTACCCAAGCGCGAGCGCGAGCGCGCTCAAGAGCGATATCGCGAGTGGTGGGAGAGCGAAGGGCGCGGCCGCTTCCGTTGACCCGAATGATGTGTACGCACGTGTGTACTCAATAACACCGGCGCATGCAGGTTTTGAACTTCACCGTGCACGCTTTTTCACAAGCCGCATTTGAGCAGCCTTTTTTGCATGTGGGCCACGCCTCTGTGCAAGCCGCGGCGCATGTCGCCCCCGGCAGCTCACCGGCGTCGGCCGCGCCTGAATCAACGGGCGGCGGCGCCGATGCATCTGCGATCATCATCGGCGGCGGAGCCGACACAGTGGTTGGTTCAGGCACCGCGCGAGGTGGATCGGCCACCGAAGCCACATCGCCGTGCGCATTGCTTCCGTTCAACTGCCTCCGACGTCGCTGTGCGTACTCAACGCGATCGCGGGTTTGCCCGAACGTGTAGTACTCCACCCATTCGTCCCAACATTCTTTGCGCGCCGTGTGTCGCTCGCTCGGCTCTTCGTCGAGCGCCATGCAGTGCTCGAAACGCACGTCGCTTTCATAAACGGCGTTGATGCTTGCGCCGCAGGCTGTCACCGATGCAAAAAGCCCGGCAAACAAGCCGAAAACAAGCGGCGCACGTTGAGGTAAAATCGCCATCTCAGAAAAGGCGGCCGAGCCCAACCGGACTCGAAGGCCCGCGTAGCCTACCACCCGGTCTCCGTCCGCGGCCGTTGCAAATCCCTTTGGTTTTGTGCGGTTTTCTTCACACTCCCGCGAAGGAGCGTTCGCAGAACAGGCACTCCTCCAAGTTTGGCGGCCTGCGGTGACGCTTCCGTTGCGGGGCGCCGGTCTCGTCGCCGGGGTCCGCGCGCACAAAAAAGACGCCCGATCGAGCAGATTCTCTTGAGCTTCGGGACGAGCTTCTTTATCTTGCGCGGCCCTATGTTCCTCATGCTCTCGAAGCACCCGCGCAAGCAAAACCGCAACAAGACCAAGCGCTACCGCGCCAAGCTCGCTGCCAAAAACCGCGCGCGCCGCAATCGCATCTACGTTCGTGCGTAGTTTCAGCCGCTTCGCATACGAGGCGCGGTAATCACCGAGCCTCCTGCGCCCTGAACACTGGATTTGTTGCGTACACATCCACTGCGAACGCGCTTACTGTGTACGCATTCGTTGCGTACATCAGTGCGAACATCCTAAAACTACGTGTACACAAAGGCCCGCCCATGGCGGCGCGGAGGGCGAACGCCCGAGCACCGACATTTGGGAGGGCAGGGCGCGCTTGCGCGACGGGGGGAGGGCACCCACCGATCTCGCTCCCGATCCCACTCCGCCGCATGCGTACACAATGCGTTCCGCAGTTCTCAGACCGGCCGAGATCGCGCCCGATCTCGTTCCGCCGCGTGCGTACACAATACGTTCGGGCGCAAATTTCAGGGAAAGGATGAATGTTAGGGCGTGCTTTTCAGCGCGTCGCGAGCGCCGCAAAGCTAGGGAGGAGGACGCAGGAATACTCAGACTATTTTGAGGACGACGACCGACGATTTGCGGCGCGCAGCAGCGCTGAAAGCATCCCCGCAGTTCTCAGACCGGCCGATATCGCGCCCGATCTCGGTGCCGCGCGCGAGGAGCGCACGGAGCGTACTTCGAGGTACGTGAGTACGCACCGCAGCGCGCGGTGCCGAGAGCGGGATGCGAGGTCGGCCGAGATGAGAATTGCGGCTAAGGGCCGCCTTTTTTCAGTTCGGTCAACACCAGCTTGGCGACCGCTTTCAACGTGTCGAACACCCCAACGCCCGTGCGGGCAATGCCTTCGTAGTCGGGGGTGTTTTGCGGATTGAGCATTTGACGAAGCTCTTCAACCGTTGCGATCTCAGGCATGTCGCGCTTGTTGTACTGCATGACGAACGGGATTTTATCGAGCGAATAGCCCTGCTCGCCGAGGTTGGTTCGCAGGTTTTCAAGCGACTCTTGATTGGCTTCCATGCGCGCGATTTGTGAATCGGCCACGAACACCACACCGTCGACGCCCTTTAAAATGAGCTTGCGGCTCGCGTCGTAAAACACCTGACCGGGCACCGTGTAGAGGTGAAAGCGCGTTTTGAAACCGCGAATTTCACCAAGCGCGAGAGGCAAAAAATCGAAGAAGAGCGTGCGATCCGTTTCGGTCGCAAGGCTGATCATTTTGCCTTTTGCTTCAGGGTTTGTGCGCTCGTAGATGTATTGCAAATTCGTCGTTTTGCCGCACAAACCCGGCCCGTAATAGACGATTTTGCAATTGATCTCGCGCGCCATGTAATTGATGAAACTCATGGTGCGCGCTCCTAATCGTTGAACAGGTTGTCGATGTCTTCGTCGGTGATTTCGGCGAAGGGCGATTCTGCGTCGGGAGAAGCCACCTTCTTCAGCAATGCCTCGAAGATGTGATTTAGCTCTTCGCTCGCTTTACGCACGCGAAGCCTCACCAATCCGAGGCTTGACTTGGAGTCGAAAATCACCACGAGGATGACGCGATTGCCAACAAGCTGAATGTGAATGTTGGCTTTTTCGCCCTCGTGAAACTGCGTCGCAAACTCGTTTTCTTTGAGGAGCTTTGCCATGCCGCCCGTTGCCGCAATGTTGCCGGCGGTGAGCGATGCGAGCGATGTGGTGTCGAGGTTGTCGACATCACCGCTTGCGGCAATGAGCTGTCCGTTTTTATCGACAATGAAAACGACCTTGGCGTTAGCGTCTTTTACGAGGCGATCCACAACACTTTGGATCTGATTGAATTCCTCCTCGTACATCACCATCTGCGGGTTGACCATCGTTCCTCCGGCAGCGCCCGGCCAAGGTAGCCGTCCTACTCACGTCGCTAATCGCGTTCGCTTACCTGGCTGTTTGCAGGTGGGGGCGTGCGCAGGCGTTCGCGGTCTGCAAGCCAACGGAGCCGCAAATCAGCGCGAACAACCACCCGTTCGTTCTATCCGAAGCGGGGCATTCGGAGCAAGGCTCCGTATGTGTGCACGACCAACCGGAGCCTCACAAGCCGCAGAAACGGTGTTGTGATGGCCGGTTTTTTAAATGTTGCCCACCCCGGCCTCGCTCGCACGCTCGCTCGGCCCGCCCCTCCCAAGGGCGAAACTCGCGTGCGCTCGTTCGCCCGGGCGGGGCCCAACCGTTGAGCTTCGCACGTAACGCGCTCGGTGATGGACACATTGCGGTGCCTGATCACGCGGCCGAAGCGCACCAAAGCGCGGCGGATCTCGCTCGGCAGTTGGCGGCGGACGATTGGTACACTACGTACGCAAAACCGCCGTGGGTATTTTCTTCGTTTTCCTGGTGCCGATAGCGATCGGATTTGCGTTTATCCTTTTGATCGCCCGGTATTCACCCAACGTACCCCGCGTCGCAGCGTTGCGAAGTGGCGAAAAGGCCGATGAACGCCCTGAAATTACGGCCGACGAGTTTCAAGACCTAATTGAAGATCTCCTCAAGTCGCTGGGGCTTGAAACGGTGTTTTCGTCGGCGGGAACAGGCGGTGTTGTGGATGTGACGGCGCGAGATCCGCGGCCTCTCACCGGTGGCCGTATTTTGCTCCATGCATCGCCGGTTCTCGGCGGACAAATTGATGCTGCCGAAGTGCTTTCGTTCGCGGACGGTGTGCGCGGCGATATGGGCTGTTTAAAAGGGATTTACATCGCGCTTGCGGGGTTCACCGAAGAAGCGCACGCGGGCATTCGGTCTTGTTCGGCGCCGATTGATCTGGTGGATGGGCCGCGCCTTTTGGATTTGGTGCGTGACCATTTGCCGGATCGCGTGACGCTCCTCGAAGGATATCGGGGCTTCAATCGCACCGGACCAAAACACGCGCGCGGCGACACCGAAGCCAGCGCCAAGTAGTTTTTCTGGAAGAAGTCTGGGGGCGAAAACGAGTCGCCATTTTCCTATCGCTTCTTTTAGGGCTAGGGTTTCGCCCCGTGAAAACTCGTACCGGTTTTGCGGTGTTTTCGATCGCGGCGCTCGCCGTGTTGGGCCGCCCGCTCACTTCGAACGCCGCTCCATCCGCCATCCTTCCTGAAGTTTCAAAGGCTGTGGCAGGGGTTCAAAACGCCAAAGGGCCTGAAGTGTACTCAGCGCTTCGCGAGCTTTGGCGGCTGTGGGATCGGACCGATCCCGCTCAGGTGGAAGAAGCGCTTTCCGCGGTTGCTGAGAGCAAAGATACAGCCGAGCCGGCGCGTGTGTACGCACAGCTTTTGTCGGGTTATGCGCGGCGCAGGCGCGGCGATTTGGCCGGGGCGAGCGCCAAGATCAGAAGCCTCGGTTTCATTGGCAACTGGGTGACCGTCGGCCCGTTCGACAACGAAAATCGGAGCGGCTTCGGGCGCGTATTCGAGCCTGAAAATGAGCTACTTCAGCCAATCTCCACAACGCGCACGTACCCCGGAAAAGAGCGCAACGTAAAGTGGCGTGTGCCGCCGGAACCGGCTGCTTATGGCTGGGTGGATTTCGGCGAGCTAATGCGTCCGCGTGATGAGATTTGTGCGTTTGCGACAACATTTGTCCGCGCAAAATCAGGCACAAAAACGCCTCGAACGGTGAGTGTTTGGGCCGGCGCCTCGGGGGCGTTTCGCGTGTATTGGAACGGCGAAAAAGTGATCGAAGACAAGGGGTATCGTGACCTCGACATCGATCGGTACGCGCACTCGGTGACGCTGGAGCCGGGCAACAATCGCATTGTCGTGAAGGTGTGTGGACACAACGACTCGCCCAAGCTGGCGCTGCGCATTGGGGATGAAAAAGGCGCTCCTGAAAAGGGTGTTGAGGCAGTTGCCGATCCTCAGCTTTTGCAGCCGAAAGTTGAAAAGAAAGACTCAAAAGCTTCGCCCGCAAAGTCGGCTGTTGAAGGGCCGATGCAGTCGTTTCGTAGGTTGCTCGGCAAACTTGCCGAACCCGGCGACGTGAAAGATGACAGCGCAAAAACGCCTTCAGAAAGTGAAGCGGCGCTGCTTGAGGCGTTTGCCAAATACCTTTGGACAACGGGCGGCGACGATCGAACCGAGCACCTCGCGCGCGATTTGGCGAGCCGTGCGGCCGACGCACATCCAACCGTTTCGAGGCTGCTTTTGGCGGGCGATCTCGCCGAAGATCGCAATCAACGCCGTGCGCGCGTTGACAAGGCGGCGGAGATTGCGGGCGGCGGCGGCAAAAATGTCGACGTGCTTTTGGCGCAGGCAATGCTCGCGCGAACAAGCACCAACTGGCGTGACGCGGTGCCGATTTATGAAAAGGTGCTCGCGCTCGACCCCGACAACATTCGCGCGACAATGGGCTTTGTGGAGCTGTACGCCGAGGCCGGCTTGGCCCGCACGGCGCTCAGCGTGCTTGAAAAGGCGGTCGCTCGAAACCCGCTGAGCGTTTCGCTGCTTCGTGTGTACTCAGGCCAACTTCGCGCACTCGGCCGTGACACCGAGGCCGCCGAAGCGGAAGCGCGGTACGCGTCGCTGCGTTTCGACGACACCACGTTCTTGAGCGAACAAGTGGAGCTTGCGGTGGCGCGTCGCGATCCCGCGGGAGCGGAGCGATGGCTTTCACGCTTCATGCAGGCCGAGCCCGACGGGGCTTGGGCCCACGGGTTTGCGGCGCAAACGTATCGATCGCTTGGCAAACGCGATCGGGCGCTTTCGGAGTACAAACTGGCTCTCTCAATTGCGCCCGAAGACGTTGGGACAATGCGCGCGATGAGCGACATCTACGCCGAAGAAGACAAGCGCGATGAGCAGCTCGCGCTTCTTCGCGAGATCTTGAACATCATGCCGCAGGCAAAAGAGGTGCGTGAGTACCTCGAACATGTGGAGCCTCCCAAGCCGCGCGCGGATGAAGCGTACGCATGGGCGCCCGAAAAATTCCTTCCGCTTCGAAACACCGCGGACAAGCGATATCCAAAGCGCACGCTCAAAAACCTGACCGTGACGACGGTGTACCCCAACGGGCTTGCGAGCCGGTTTAGGCAGGTTGTGTACATGCCCGTGACCGAAGAAGCGGCGCAGGACGGGCGCGAATTTGCGTTCAGCTACCAGGGCGACAAGCAGGTGGTCACGCTCCGTGCGGCCAAGGTGTACAGGCCCGACGGCAAGATCGATGAAGCGATCGATACGGGTGAAGCGGGCGTCGCAAACCCGGCGATCTCAATGTACACATCCACGCGCACGTTCTATGTGCGGTTTCCCCGCCTTTCTCCAGGCGACATTGTGGAGCTTCGTTACCGCGTGGAAGACGTAACGCTTCGCAACGAGATCGCCGACTACTTCGGCGAGGTTGAATACCTGCAATCCGACGAGCCGATCGCTTCGTCGGAATACATTTTGATCGCGCCGAAAACGAAAAAACTCAATGTGTACGCATCGCCGCTTGAGGGCCTGAAGCGCGAAACATCGGAGAGCGGCGATCAAGCGATCATGAAGTTTACGGCGACCGATGTGCCGGCGCTTTCACCTGAAGAAAACATGCCTCCCTGGTCGGAAGTGCTCGCCCACGTGCATGTGTCCACCTTCAAGACCTGGGACGAAGTGGGCACGTTTTATTGGGGCCTCGCGAAAGACCAGTTTGATGTGGACGACGAGGTTCGCAAAAAGGTGAAGGAGCTGACGAAAGGCCTCACCGACAACGCGGCCAAGGTGAAGGCGATTTATCGCTACGTGACCGAACTCAGATACGTGGCGCTGGAGTTTGGGATTGAAGGCATTCGCCCGCGGCGCGCTTCGCAAACAATGGCGCGCGGCTGGGGTGACTGCAAAGACAAGGCAACGCTGATTGTCACAATGCTCCGCGAGTTGGGCATACCCGCGACAATTGTTCTCGTGCGTACACAAATGAGGGGCGGAATGGAAAGCGAACCGGCGAGTTTGGCGCCGTTCGATCACGCGATCGCGTACGTACCGTCGCTTGATTTGTACCTCGACGGCACGGCCGAACACACAGGATCGAGTGAACTACCGTCGATGGATCGCGATGCGTTCGGCCTTCAGATCAACGAAGGGAAAGCGAAGCTCGTGCGCTTGCCGCAGGCGCCCGCCGAAACATCGGCAATGAAGCGCACGGTAGACGTAACGCTTTCAGCCGACGGCTCGGCGCAGGTTGCCACCGATACAACGGTGAGCGGCGTTTTCGCTCCCGAGTGGCGCATGCGCTACTTGGCCGAAGGCACACGCAATGATCGCTTGGTGCGAGATCTCGCCGCCGACTTTGGCCCTGTTGAATTGGTGAACGGCAAAGCCGCCGTCGAGGCGAGCGACATGGACAACGAAGAAGAGCCGGTGAAAGTGCGCGCCAAAGTGAAGGCCGCGACACTCGCGCGGAAAGAGGGTGACACGCTGAGTGTGCCCGCGGGCCCCGTTCAGCACATGTCCGCTTCGCTCGCGGCAAAGTCATCGCGTACACAACCGGTGGTGCTCGGATCGCACTCGATGCGCGAAGAAACGTGGACGATCAAAGTGCCTTCGGGCATGAAGGCGACGCGTGTACCTTTGCCGCTGTCTATGGATTCACCGTTTGGAAGCTTCTCGGTGAAGGTGGAAGAAGCGTCGGGCAAAGTGACAGTGAAGAGTACACTTGTGCTCAAGAAAGCTCGCATTATGCCGGGTGAATACCTCGCCTGGCGTACGTTCTGCGAGCAGGTTGACCGAGCGTTTGGCCAACGAATTGTGATTGGCAAATGAGCGACACGGCGGCCCGCGGGATTGAATCGACGGCGCATCACATCGGCCCACAAGCCGTTGATGCGCAGACGCTTCGGTTGAGCGACGCCAACGGTGTACACATTGATCTGCCCGAAGGTGTACTCGCGGTTCGCATGGGTGCGGGCGCCAATTGCTCATCGGCGGGCAGCGCGATCGACGTGCTTTTTTATACGAGCGTGATCGCTTCGGCGATCGCTGTGGCGCTCACGGCCGCGTTTCCGCCCCGCGCGGACGAATCGAAGGGTCGTGAGGCGCCGAACGAGCCGGACAAAGGAACGATCGATGAGTGAGTGGTTGAACGCGGAAGTGGTGTCCACAGCGCCCGCAGCCGATGGGCTTTTTCACCTGACGTTGCGCGTGCCCGAAAACGTGGCCGCCTCACACACGGTGGCCGGCCAATACGTAAAGCTCCAGGTGAGCGGTGTTGGTGAAGGGTTTTTTGCGATCGCTTCACGCCCCGGTGCTCATGCCAATGCCTTTGAGCTTTTGCTGAAGCGCGGCGCGGCCGTGGCCGATGCGATTGGCGCGCTGAACGCGGGTAATTCGGTTTTGACAACGTCGGCGCAGGGCAAAGGGTTTCCCATCGACAAAGCGGTTGGTCATGACGTGGTTCTTGTGGCCACCGGATCCGGGATCAGCCCCATTCGATCGGCTCTTGAGACGATTGTCGGGCGGCGCTCGGAGTTTGGAACGGTGTCGCTTTATTTTGGAGCGCGCACGCCCCAGTCGTTTGCGTATCGCGAGCAGTTTGACGCCTGGCGCGCGGCGAAGATCGAGGTGTTTCCGGTGGTGAGCCGGCCCGCCGACACGGGGTGGACGGGGCTCACGGGATACGTTCAAACCCACTTGGGCGGCGTACACATTGCGTCGGCTGTGGCGTTTCTTTGCGGCCAAAAAGCCATGGTTGAGGGCGTAAAAGAGGCTCTTGCCGCGCTCAAGATGCCTGCTGAAAATGTGTACCTTAATTTTTAAGGATGCGCCTAGGTGTACCGAAGCGCCGATGGGTACACATTAAAAGTTGAGCCGACTGTCGGCCGGGTGTAGGCGATGGTTGAAAGCGCCGACTATTTACTAAAAATGGACTTTGAGAAATGTACAAAGTGTACACATTTGCGTACGCTTTGATCAGACGTATTTCACCGTGACGATCGTGATTTCAACTTCGCCCGATGGGCGATGGACAATGATCGTTTCACCCAATTTTTTGCCGATAAGCGCGCGGCCGATGGGCGACTTAAAGCTGATATCGCCTTTATTTGCGCCGACCTCGTCTTCACCCACAATGCGGTACGTGGCGAGTACTCCGTCTTCGTCTTCCACCGTGACAGTGGCGCCGAAAAACACTTTGTCGCCGCGCTGCTCTTTGGGATCGACGACAACAGCGTCTTTGAGCCGATGCGTGAGAAAGTACATGCGCCTGTCGATCTCGCGGAGTTTCTTTTTTCCGTAGATGTACTCGGCGTTTTCACTGCGATCGCCCTGTGCGGCGGCGTCGGCCACCTCCTGCACAACTTTGGGGCGTTGGCTGCGAAGACGCGCCAGTTCATCGCTCAGTGTGCGCGCACCTTCCGGGGTCATGTAATTGGGCACGCTGCGTTTATGGTGTACACAACGCGTCGGCGTCAACTGTTGCGATCAACGCATTTTTGAAGGGTCGGGCGCTTCTTTGATTTTGCGCTCCCACGCGAGTTTGCCAACCGCTTCGTTTACCCAGCGATCTCGCACTTTGGCGGCGAGTTCCGGGTGGTCGGTGGCAAGCACGGCGCCGCCTTGAACAAGGCATGTTCCCGGCCACGACTGGTACGCGGCGAGGAAACCCACGTAGTCGTCGGCGGTGAACACCGAGTCAATTCCGCCTTCTTGAAGGCGCACAAGAATGGGCCGTGTTTCACCGCGAAAGTTTTGGGTGAGGTTGACGAGCTTGGTTGTGCCGAGGCGCACCCCGTACGACTCCGCGATGGGCGTTGAGTATTTGATGAAGTCTGCGAGGCACCGTTCAGGCGTGTTTTCGCCTTCAATCGGCGAGTACCGAATGAGCGCCATGGCAATGTGATCGTCGCCGTACTGAAACGTTGCGCGCGTGGGGTGGCCGAGAATTTTGATGCGTCGCCAGTTTTTCCAATCGGCCAAAGGTACACGCAGCGTGTTCCAACGATCTTTGCGCTTTGCTTCAAAAGGCTCGGAAAGCAGGCGTTGGAGAGCGGCTTTCACCGGGTCGGGCGCGTCACCGCCGGGGTTATTTTTGGTGACCGACTCAGGCGTGGGAGGCCGATCGGGAGGAGGAGGTTGCGGCGGAACGTCGGGCTGCGGATTGTTGCAACCGGCGATCGCGACACAGAACACACCGAGCAAAGCAAAACGAAGCATGGGCGTTTGTTCCCGAGCTGCGAAACGGTCTGCGCGCGTACTCACAATCTCACCTCGCGAACGTGGATCCGATTGAGATCGGAGAAGCCCAGACCCAGTTCCGCAGCAATTCGGATGTACGACGGCTCACGCCCCGCGCTCTTCAGTGAAGGCAAAGCTTTGTCGCTGCGAAGTCGTTCGACCTCGGCCCAACCGACGGTGTCGAGCGCGACGGGATCGGTGGAGACGTAGATCGCTTCGTGCGGGATCCGCCGCTCGGGATTGCGATCGAGCGGGCCCCCTTCGTAGATGATTTTGTAGCCGTCGACGATGTGGAGCACAACGCGGCTCTTGACCACGCTCTGCGCGTAAAGTTCGGCGATTTGTGGGCTCGCCACATGTTCGTGAAACGCGCCGGGGTTGATGATCGAGCCGTGCGTAATGTTCTTGAGACAGCCGGTGTAGCCGCAGATCGAGTGGTCTTTAATGAGCGAGACATTGATAACGGCCGTGGCCTGTGTGAGCGCGCGGACGTAGCGGGTGGGTATGTTGCAGACTTTTTGCACGTCGACGACGGCGTCGTTGTTGTCGTGGAACGTTGTTACAACACCCGAGGGAAACGCAGGATCGAGCTTTAGATCGGGATCGGTGACGCGTGTTCCGCTGAGGAAGGTTTTGAATTGTTCGTAGAGCGTGATGTTTTCGGCCGGGATTCCCGCGGCCACAATGCCGCGCACGACCTGTAAAATAAGCTCTTTGTTGGTGGCCATTGTGGAGCCGTGGCGACCGGCAATGCCGTTCAGCTTGACGGCGACGCGATCGCTCGGGCGGAGAAATTCGGCAAATGCGCTTCCGAGATCGGGCTTGCCGGTGAGTTCGGTCATGGCGCGCTCAAACATCACCCGCGCCGCGTCTTCCGTGGGCCAAAGACCGTTTGGTTGCAGTGTGTTTGCGCGGACGATTTTTACGATTTTGCCCGGGATCGAAAGGCGAAGCGGCGGTGGTTCTGCGCCGCTGCCGAGGTGTACAACGCCGCCGCTTGCTGCAAAGGCCGACAGGGCGACGCCGCCGACAAACGCGCGGCGAGCGATCGCAGGCGGCGCAGTCGTCGGTCGTAGGGCGCGGTCCATATGCGAGTGTCCTCGCCGGATCGTAGCCTGTGCAGCGGCTTGTCGCATGCAGGTGTCGGGCGACGGTTGAAACGTGTCGGCCGACAGTTTTGAATACTGCTTGTAATCGCGTCAAGTGGCTGCAAAAAAGGGATTTCTACAACTGGCATGTTCGTCGCTGTCACGCCGCGCGGGAGGTTTCTCCATGGAGCGACAGACCGATGAAAAGAGTGATCAAGGTTCGAAGCGGGCAGCGATCAAAAAAGCTGCTCTATGGGTTTTGGCTGCTGGTTTGCTGGCCATTTTGGGGGCGCGGGGGTCGGCTGCGATGCCGCTTTCGCATGCTTGGGCCGCGGCTCAGCCGGACTCGAATGAAACGAAAGATTCGTCTCCTCATCCGGCGAATGTCGATTCCGCCGCACCCAAACAGGTGAGCGCGCCGACAGGCAACGTTCCGAGCGGCGCCGGCTCGGCCACCGCGATCAATGAAATTTCAAAACCACAGAGCACAAAAGAGCCTTCAAAGACCGATGAAAATGCGAAACCGCAGGAGGAGGGAGTGACGGCCGACGGGCGGGTGATCTTGAACACGGCGACCGAAGCCGATCTGCGAAAGCTTCCGGGAATTGGGAAAAACAAGGCGAAAGCGATTGTGGAGCAGCGAACGAAAATGGGGCGTTTTAAGCGAATTGAAGATCTGCTCCGCGTGAAAGGAATCGGCCCGCGGCGGCTTTCGGCCATTCGCACGAAAGTGGTGCTCGATCCGCTGTGATCGGCGGTGCGGCTCGTGCGAAGCTCGCGGCGCATGACATCGCTGTGGATTCGTTTTGGGATAGGGGGGCTGCCCGCGCTTTTGGCATTGGCCGGTTGCGGCGAGCCGAAATCGGGCGACACGGGTGCGGGGCCGAACGCGTCGGCGCAGACAAGCGCTGCGGTGACGAGTACACCTTCACAAGCGGAACCGGCGCCGCCTCCTCCGGCGGATCTCGATGTGGCGCCGCTGCAAAAGGCGCTCGCCTGCCCTTCAGACGCAAAGAGCGGTCCGTGTGCGGTGCTCGCCGCGGTGTCCACATGCAAGCCGTGGGCGGCGGTTGTTCCTTCGGGGGACGGCCGTTGGATCGGGCGCGGTTATGAAGTGGACGGGAAAAAGACAACCGAGCAGGTGATGGTTCTTCGATCGCGACGTGTACCCACGAGCGAGGTTGGACCGGGACAGCTGCCCGCGCGCGTGGGGATCGGCACAATCGACAAAGACGAGGGTTCACCGTTCAACGAAGCTGACAAAGCCATTCGCGCATTGGAGCGAGGTGATGTTCCACCCAAAGGGAACGCCGCGGTGGAGCATCTGAAGAGCATGACCAATTGGTCCGAGGCATTTGTCACAAGCACCGTGAGCGGGCAGGTGTACGGGCTGTCTCACGGCGGCCTTTACGTGTGGAAGGCCCGAAACGGCAACTGATCGCGATCCGACGCGCATCCAATCGCTCGGGCAACGGTGACGGCGTTTACGGAATTTGTGGGCCACAACATGGTAACGCGCGCCCGAAAACACTTGCTGTCCGCGGCGGTTGCCGTGTACGCTTTGCCTCTCGGCGGAGGGGCTTGCGCAGCAGGCCGTGCGTCTCGCGGTGTTGCCAATCAACGATGCGTCGGGATCGATTCCCGCCGCGTCGCAGTCGGTGATCACATCGTTTCTGCGAAGCAACGTTCCAAATGCCGTGGCCGTGGAAACCGACGGCGACAGCCTGCGCGTTGTGTCCGACGGCGTTGCAAAAACAACGATCACCGGGCCGAGCGGCGCGCGCAGTGTCATTGTCGAAATTGTTCTTTTTGCCACCGGTGATGTTCGGCGCGGCACAGCTGTTGAGTCCGAAGCGTCCGGCAGTTCCGATCCGGTGCTTCGGGTGCAAACGATTGTAACGCTCGCCTTTCAACGCGCGAGCGCGGGCCTTTCGTTCGGAAGTCCGCAGTCGCCGCAAAATGTGGGACCACCTGTGTACACACCACCGCAGCAGGTGCCGCCGCCGCCTGTGTACACACCACCGCAGCAGGTGCCGGCGCCGCCTGTGTACGCACCCGCGGTGGAGCCTACAGAACCGAGCGAGCCAACCGAGGTTTCTGACAAGCGCGTTTTCGCCTTTGGATTTCGATCGCTTGCAAACTCGTTCACGGGGATTTTGCAGGGCGGGTTGGCGCAGGCCGACGCTCAGAATTTTATGGGCGGCGTGCAGCTTTCAGGGTGGGAAGCGGGTGCGGGAAACTTTTATGGGCTCGCTCAGTTTGGGCTGAAGCAAAGCGTTTCGGACGGAGACTTTTACGGTCTCGCTCAGCTCGGCTTGGTGATGAACACCGCGGGGTCCATGCGCGGGCTGATCCAAGCCGCGCTGTTTGAAAATGCCATCACGGAGAGCTTTGTGGGCGTGGCGCAGGTGTCGCCGGTGCGAAACAGAGCGCGTCACTTCGTCGGCGTTGCGCAGGTAGGTGTACTCAACGGCGCCGATGCGTTTCAGGGGCTTGTGCAAGCGGGCGCGTACAACGCCGTGGGCTCGGGTAACGACGACGGCTTCAACAAGTTTGTGGGTCTCGGCCAAGTGGGGTTGGTTAATCGCGCTTCGAGCGACATGTACGCGCTCTTTCAGCTCGGCCTTGCGAGCCTGACAACGGAGGCCGATTTTTTGGGCGGCGTACAGGCAGGTGTGTACACAAGCACCACGCGTGCGAATTTTTACGGCCTGCTTCAAGTGGGCGGTGCAGCCCACGTGGGCCGCGACTTTGCGGGGTTGTTGCAAATCGGTGCTCTCGCTATGGCGCGGCGCCGCTTCTACGGAATTGCTCAGATTGGCGCGTTTTCGTACGTGGGCGACAACCTTGTGCGTGAGGTGTTTGGGAGCAGCACCGAGTTTTCGTCGGAAGAAGATTTTAATGGGATCTTGCAACTCGGCGCCGCCACAGTGATCGATCACGACTTTGCCGGGCTCTTCCAGATCGGTGGGTTGGGCAACCTTGTTGGAAATGACTTTCGCGGACTCGTGCAGGTTGGCGGCATCGGGTCTTACGTGGAACGCGAGTTTTTGGGTGGGTTTCAGATCGGCGGCTTCAACTACGTCGACAACGATTTTTACGGTGTGATGCAGATCGGCGCGGCCAACTACGCCGATGACATTTTTGCAGGCGTTGCCCAGGTGGGCGCGCTCAATCTCAACGGCGGTGATCACAAAGGCGCACAGCTTGGTGTCGTCAACGGTGTACGCAAGCACATTTGGGGTGGCCAGATCGGCGCGCTCAACTACGCGGACAACGCATTCGGCGCGCAGCTCGGTGCGGCCAACATTGTGGAAGATGTGGGCGGCATGCAGCTCGGCGTTGTGAACTGGGCCGACGGAGACTTGGCCGGCGGTCAGGTCGGCGTTGTGAACGTCGCGGAGCAAACGCACGGCTTTCAAGTCGGCGTGGTGAACTACACCGACAAGCTCCGCGGCATTCAACTCGGCCTTGTGAACGTTGCAAAGAAGGGCGGTTTTTTGCCGGTATTTCCGATCATCAACGCCGGCTTTTAAATGCACAACTGCTTAATGTGTACGCATTGAGCCAGCGCTATTTGCCCGCGTACACCGCTTCCCAAATTTTTTCGAACTCGCCGCCGCTGCCAAAAAGTCTGCTCTCCACTTTTTGCCATCCGCCCAAATCGTCGATGCGAAAAAGCACAGTGGATCGTGTGCGGTTTGGTGCCGTGTCACCGCCGTTTGGCAGTGCGCCGTCGGGCGAGCGAAATCCGTACGCCGCGAATGATTTTTGCGCCGCCGGAGATCTGAGCGCGCTCAAAAACGCTTCGGCAATTGGGAAGACGCCGTGAGCCTTTGCGTTTGCTGTGGCGATTGCGGCGGGGATTTCCACGAAAATGGTGGAGGAGGGCAGTACCGCGTCGTACACGCGGCCGGCGAGTTTGCCCGCGGCGATCTCACTCTCGTAAGTGATGGCAACGTCGCCGATGCCTTTTTCAAACGTGATGAGGCTCTCTCGCGCGCCTTTGTCGAGCACGACAACGTTTTTCAAAACGGCGGTGAGAAACGCTCCTGCTTCGGCCTCGTTGTTTGAGGCAACCCCTGCATCACCGCGCAACGCGGCGCCCCACATGGCGCTGACATTCCACATGGCGCCGCCGCTCGTTTTGGGGTTAGGCAAGAGTACACCTACGCCGGGACGCGCCAGATCCGACCAATCGGCAATGTGTTTTGGATTGCCGGAGCGAACAGCAAACGCCACCACAGAAGCCGCGACGTTGCCGCGATGCGGAGCCTCCTGCCACGTGCGCTCCACAATGCCCGCGTCGGCGAGTTTGTTCACGTCGCGAGGCATGGCGAGGAGCACCACGTCGGCTGCAAACCCGCCGAGCACAGCTCGCGTTTGGGCGCCGCTCGCGAGGTACGACGCCTGCACGCGAACGTGTACACCTGTCTTCTGTTCGTACTCGCGAACAAACGCGGGCACGATTTCGTTTTCAAGAACTTCACGCGGCGCTGAATAGGCCGCGAGCGTCAGGGTTGTTTGTCGGGGGTCGGTCGTTGCCGTGCCGCTTCCGCAGCCGACTGCCAGCGCGCCGAATGCAAGCGCCGCGGCTCGCCCAATTGAAAAGCGAGAGGCTTTGCGGGGAAAAGTGTACACAAGATCGACTGTCAGGGTGTACACGACAAATGTCTTGGGGAAAATGTGTACGCAACGCTCATGGCATTACGTGTACACAATACCGGGTTACGGAACTTTGGCCATGTCGAGAACGGCGCCGGCCTCGGTGTACGCACCGCCCGAGGTGATGCCGCCCCACACGATCATGCGGCCTCCGGCCACAACGGCTGTGTGATCAACGCTCGGAGCGGGGCCCTTGGGTACACCTGCATCGGTCCACATTCCGCCCGCCGAATCAAATGCGCCGCCGTCGCCGAGGATGGCATTGCCCGCGCCGTAACCGCCCCACACAACCATGCGGTTGAGAGCTTTGAAGAACACGCATGTGTGACGCCTGCGAGGTGCGGGAGCCACGCCGTTCATGGCGCTCCATTCGTTGTTGCCCGCAAAATCAAAGCGCGCGCCGTCGCCGAGAAGACCAAGTGAGTTGTTGTTGCCGCCCCAAACCAGCATGTGCGTGCTCGCCCAAACGGCGCAGTGTTCGTAGCGAGGTGCGGGCGGTGAACCGATCTGAGCGATGTCAACCCACGCTTCATTTCCGGGGAGCGGGCCGTAGATGCCGCCGGTTGCAAGGCTTGTTGTGGTGCCGCTGCTCGGATCAAAACCGAGGCCGCCGAACACGATCATGCGCTTGTTCACGTCGTCCCAAACGGTGGAGTGGAGACGGCGTTTTGTGGGAGCCGAAAGCGGATTCACTTCAAGCCAAGTGTTGCCCGACGTGAGGTAACCACCCGTTGCAAGCTCATCGGCGCCGTCATAGCCGCCCCACGTCATCATTCGAAGAACTTGGTTGTCAGTCCAAATCGCGCCGTGTTGATAACGCGCCGAAGGACCGCCGCTTGCAACATTGCTCCACGTGTTGGTGGCGGGGTTGTATTTGGCGCCGTCGCCGAGAGCGGTGCCGCCGGGGCCGCGACCACCCCACACGATCATCTCGGTGCCGTTCCAAACAGCGGTTGCATCGGCGCGAGCGCTGGGTGCGTTGGCGTTGCTGACCGGTGTCCACACGCCCGTGTCAGGGTTGTAAGTGGCGCCGTCACTGAGCTGTCCCGAGTTGTTTTCACCGCCCCAAACGATCATCAGCGAGCCGGTCCACACAGCGACATGACGGCTGCGCCCGGACGGAGCGCCCGCGGTGGCGGTGGGTTCCCAAGCATCGGAACAGGCACCCGCGGCACACGCTCCGAAACATTTGTGACCGCATTCACCGCAGTCGTTGCCGGCGGTGTCGAGATCAACGCAACGGGCCGCTCCCGTTCCATCTGCGGGGCAGAACGTGTCTGTGGTTTGCGGACATTTGCACGACGCTTCACTGCAAACGGTGCCCGGTTTGGCGTCGCAATCCGAGGTCGTTAAACACTCAACGCAGGTGCCCGACGCCACATCGCAAAGGTTTTGAGGGTACGCACAATCGGCGTTGGATTTGCAGCCCGAACCGGTGCTTCCGCCGGTGGACGATGAAGAAGAAGTGGTGTCACCGCCCGAGCCGCCCGAGGCACCGGTGCTCGTGGTGCCACCGCCGGATCCGCCGGATCCACCCGCGGGGGCCGTGGGCGGATCGAGATGCGGAGATGGGTTACATGCCGCGGCGAAAAGGCCCGCGAGCGTTGCACCCAAGATCCACCGTATGTCTGCTGCGTTGTGCTTCATCGTTCGGCCAAGCATGTTCAACGCCAAGCAATATCAAAGCTCGGCGTTTTCTACCCACGCAAACGAACTACTGCCGCGATAAATGCTTTTCGATCGCAGCCACGAGGCGCGGCACATCGCGCTCGGCGACTGAGCAAAGTGCTACGCGCAGGGCCCCGGCCTGCGGCACCACAAACACGTGATCTTGTTTAAGTGCGGCGGCGACATCAAACGCCCGATCACACAAAACCGTTGTGAAAAAGCCTCCGTCGTATCGTGGATAAACGAGCTTTGCGGCGCTCGCATGTTCATTCCAAACGGCCACGCGCCGATCCAAAAGCTCTTTGAGGTGCGCCCGCTCACTGTCCACGCGAGCCTTGAGATCGGGCTCCACAAGCGCACGTGTGATCGCTGTCTGACCCGCTGTGTTGCACGTGGACCACGTACCGCGGCACGAATATGAAAAGGCGGCCGACACGCGCTTTCGATCGGTTTCGTCGGGACAAAACGCAACGATCGCTCCCACGCGCGAGCCATATTGAGTGAACGACTTTGACGCGGACCAAGCGAACGCAACGAACGCAAACGCCGACATTTTGAGGATGCGTTCGCGATCGTGTGAAAGCTCGCGTGCCCCGTAGAGAGCGTACGCACCGTCAACAAGCACGGTGATTGGGCCTTTTTTGGAACAATCCGCAACAACGTTTGCCACGCGATCCCACTCACTCGCGTCGAGCGAATAACCCGTGGGGTTGTGGCACGGCGAGTTGAGAATCACGAGCGCCCGACCCTGCGAATCGAGCACACGATCGAGGCTTTCAGCGAGGCTCTGCACGTCGAATTGGCGCGCCTCGTTGAACATTCGAAACGTTGTGAGTTGTCGATCGGTCTCGTCGCAGAGGGTTTTGTACGGCCCCCAATAAAACGACGAAGTGAGCACTGTTTGTCCGGGCTCGACAAAATTTGAGATCGCAAGATGCAGCGCTCCACTCCCACCGGGCGTTGCCGCGCATGCGCCGCTCTCGGCGTGCGGACCGAGCACATCGTTTGAAACGGCTCGCAGAAAATCGGGTGCACCCGCGATCGGTGCGTACGCCGCTGCGGTTGCGGGAGGCACGCTGCGAAGGGCTTCAGAAACGCTCGGCAACACGGCGAGCGAGCCGTCATCGTTCAGCAACGCGCCGACCGTGGCGTTGATCACCGGCGCACCCTCCGCTTTGCGGGCGCGGGCTTCAGCGTTGAGCGCAAAAATCGGATCATCCGACGGTCTCGATCGGTGCTGCTCGATGACAAACTTCATGTGTTTGCCGCTACCATTTCCTGTCGCTGGGACAAATAGCGGCGCCGCAGCGCGAAAATGTTGTGTTTCGCCGGAGTGCACTCGCCATTAAGCGGGAGCTACTCGTGATAGCGTCGCCCCTGCGTTTCGGTACGCGCCCTTTTCGCGGATGAGGAAGCTATGCGCACCACAGCAAAGCATCGGCTCGTCTGGATCTGTGAGGCCGTGTGCTTTGGAGCGGTCTTAGGTGCGGCTTCGGTCGCCCGCGCCGACGAGCCGTCGAACGCTGCGGGCGCCCCATCCGCCGCAAAAACTGAATCTGTGTCGCCGTCCAAAGATGCGGCCGACCCAAAAAAAAATGTGTACACAAGCGGGCCAAAAGAAGATCCGCTGAAGCGTTACTACTTTTTGGGTGCACGATTTCGCGATGTGGTTGTGCCGCAGTTCATGCTTGAGATCTTCGCGAAAGGCGGCGAAACCGGAAACGTTTGGCTTGTTGGACCGGAGCTGTCCACCCGCAAAAACGGCGTAGAAATGGACATCTCGCTTGTGTACGCAGACTACGGTTTTGGTCCGGCAATGTTCAAAGCCAAAGACGATCCCGACATTGGTTACGAGATCGTCAGAAGCGATCTCAAGCTCGGATATCTCACATTCGATCTGCTTTTCGACTTTCCAATTGATCAGGGAGGGATCGTCTCGTTCTTAATCGGCGGAGGTATCGGCGTCGGCGTTGTTGCGGGCGATTTATATCGCGTTCAGGCGTACCCAAAGAGCGGAACACCCAATCCAAATGACGTTTCTGCTTGGGAAAAATGCACGGGTGCCGGCGGTGAAGGAGGCGTGTTCTGTGACACGGCCAACAATCACTATTACGACCCCGCGTCCAAAAAAGATTACTCAGAAAAGAGCTGGCTCGAAGGCGGATCCAAGCCTGTTGTCATTCCTTGGATTTCACTTCCGCAGCTGAGCCTGCGCGTAAAACCAATTAAACAACTTCAAATGCGGGCCGATGTTGGGTTTTCCCTATCCGGCTTTTTCTTTGGAATATCTGCGGGTTATGGATTTTGAAAGCGGCCGAGGCGAAGGCTGATGCACGCCCCTTCATTGCCCCCTCGATATGTACCTCTCGAACCGCTTGGAAAAGGCGGCGGCGGTGAGGTGTGGTCGGTACGCGATCGCATCACAGGAAAAGTGGTCGCCTTCAAAACGCTTCGCGAAGGTGCTCACGAACGTGAGGTGATGGCGCTCGCGCGCGAAGCCGCGGCGCTTTCGGGCGTTGAAGGTCTCGGCGTTCCGCGGGTGCTCCGTTTCGGCCGTCTCGACGGGTCGGGCCGACCCTACCTCGTGCGTGAATTGGTTGAAGGAAAGAGCCTCGCCGATCACATGGCGGTCGGCGATCCACTTCACTGTTTGGAGGCCGTTGTTCAAGCAGCCGACAAGCTCACGCGGCTGCATCGCGCATCGCTTCTGCACGGCGATATCAAGCCCGCAAACATCATCGTGAGTGAAAGCGGCGAGGCCACGCTTGTCGATCTCGGGCTCGCGGCTGCTTGGCGCGACGACGGAGCAAAGCCCCAGGGGCTCACACCCAAATACGCGGCGCCTGAATTGTTTGACGGCTCGCAGCTCACCGTGCGCGCTGAAGTGTACGCATTGGGAGCAACCGTCGCCGAAGTGCTCAGCATTCACCGCGCGCGCATTTCAAAAGACGTGTTGCCGGCCTTTGACGAGGTGGTTACGCGAGCAACCGCCCGCGATCCCGATCAACGTTTTCCAAGCGCGGATGAATTTAAGAACGCACTGGAGCGAGCGCTTCGAACCGCACGCGGCGATGTGTTCGTGGCCACCAAAGACTCCGGCACCGGTCGCAGCGCCGTGGATGTTTGGCCGATTGTCGGGCTTGATGCGCTGGCCTCTGAGCTGCTCTCCCGCGTGGCGGCCCAAAAGCCGGGGTCCGGTACCGTCATAGTTGGGCCGCAGGGAGCGGGGCGGAGTGCACTGCTTCGGCGCGGCGCATGGTCCTTGGGAATTGCCGCGAGGCCTTTTATTTGGGTCGAAGCGCGCACGGCGCCCGCGGTGCGCGGGCGCGGTGACGCCGATGCAACAGGTGTGGATGCGCGCGCCGCTATTGAGATTGAGTTGCAATCCGCCGGAAACGCGCACGACCTAACGGTGCTCATCGACGACGCCGACTTGCTCGACGCGGCAGCGCTCGCCAAGCTCGAATCGCTTCGTGCAAACGGCGCTCGGCTTGTTTTGGTGGCGGGCGGCGCCGGATTTTCAGATGCGTTCAAAGGTCCAACGTTTGAAGTTTTTGAGATGCCTCCGCTTCCAACCGCCGCAGCGGTGGATCTCATTCGGCGCGCCGCGCCTTCTCTGAGCGATGCGGTTGCCGCGCACCTTGTTGAAAAGTCGCGCGGCTACCCCGGTGTGCTGCGTTCACTTTTGGCGCGGCTCTCCGGCGTCATTGTGGTGTCCCCCGCCGATGTCGATCGCGCGCTCGAAAAAAGTCAGCTTCCACGCATCAGTCGTGAAGAACTCGTCGGTCTTTTGGATCGAGGTCACTTCGACGAAGCCGCCGAGGTCATCGCCGCGTTCGCCGATGATCAATCGCCCATCATGGCGATCTCGCGCGCGCGCCTCGCGACGAGCCGCGGTGACGTGCAACAAGCACTCACCGAGCTGCGCAGCGTTGAAGCCGAGGCGCTGTCGAGCAGCGACGATATTTTGGCGGCCACGTGGCTGCTCTATGCGGCGCGCACGGCGTTGCGCCTCGGCGAATACGCCGAGGCGCAACGCCGCGCTTCGCAGGTGGAGGAGCGCTTCGGGGCTTCGGCGGCGACGAGGCGCGCTGAAGCGCGCCTCGTCGCCACCGAAGCCCTCACCGTTCGCGGCTTGGCCGAGAGCTTTGCTTCTCGACACGCCGAAGCAAAAGCAACGCTCGACCGCGCCGTCGTCGAGGCGCGCGAAATCGGCGAGCCACGCATTCTTTCGCTCGCCCTTTCGTCCCTGGCTCTCGCGTTTCAGCGCGACGATCATCTGGCCGAAGCAAAAGCGGCCTACGAAGAAGCTTTGCCCGCAGCCGAACGGGCGGGTGATGCGGGGACCGTTGCAACGGCGCGGCTAAACCTTGCCGGCATCGCAAAAAACCAGGGCGACATCGCGGGCGCGATCGAGCACCTCGAAGCCTCCGTCGACATGGGCAAGAGGTCGGGGCGCTTTGTGACGCTGCGCCAAGCGCTGCTGAACCTCGCCAACCTTGATCTCTACGTCGGGCGTCTCGCGAAGGCCCGCGTGTCCATGGACATGTTGGCCGAACAGCGGCGGGAGCTGCCGCCTCATCAGCTCGCGCAGTTTTTGGCGCTCGAAGCGGAATATGCGGCGCGCTCCGATGAACCTCAACGGGCGGCGAACTTGTGCGCTGAATCGGCTGAAGCGTACGAGGCCATGGGTAGGCCGCTCGATGCCGCCGAAGCGAGACTTGAACGCGTGTTGCTTCTCGCAGGCGTTGACGGCGTTGATGTATCAACCCTCGATCGCGAGATCGAACGCGCGGTGAGCGCGCTCGGCGGGACAACAGCTCACCGCGCGCTCCTGTCCGTTGCGCGGGGAAAAGTGTGGGCACTCCAGCGCGACGAAGCGAAGGCGCGCGCCGCGTTCGACGATGCCCTCGCTACGGCCACCGGCTCCAACCAGCGCGACTGGATTTTCAGAGCGCTCGAAGCGCGTGCACAGCTCGAAGCAGGAGCGGGCCAGGCGCTGCGCGCGCGCCGCGATCGCGAAGCGGCGCTCACAGTTCTCGAAGAGATTGCCGAGCGCCTCCCGCGCGATCTTCGTGAAGTTTACTGGAACGATTCACGGCGACGGCTCCTTCGGAGTGCCGCTCTTGTGGAGCCCACCGGCGCGGTTCCTCCATCGAAAGCGCCGGGTGAAGATCGACTTGCGCGCGTTCTCGAAATCAATCGCGCCATTGCCGGTGAATACGATCTGCCGCGTTTACTCGACAAGGTGACGGATCACGCAATTGCCCTTTTGAGGGCTGAGCGCGGATTCGTAATTCTGAAGAGCGGAACGTACACATACGAAGACGCCGACGGAAAACCGAATCGGCTCGCCACAACTTCCGACAATTCGAAGCCTTCCGACGCGGCTTCGCGGTCCAATCACCTTTCAATTCACGCTTCCCGTGACCAGGCGGGAGCCGATTCGCATGCACGGTTTTCGAGATCCATTGCGGATCGCGTGATCGCCACGGGGGAGCCCGTTGTGACCACCAGCGCCCGCGAGGACGCGCGAATGGCGGACTACGTTTCGGTGCACCAACTGATGCTCCAGTCGGTGGCGTGTACACCCATTCGATCGCGCACCGGGACGACGATCGGCGCCCTCTATCTTGAAACGCGACTTCGCCCCACTTCGAGTTTCGCGGAAGAGCTGCCAACGTTAACGGCATTGGCCGATCAAGTGGCAATTGCGATCGAAAGCGCGCGCCTTGTGGGCGAAAACGAGCGTCGGGCGAGGGAATTGGCGAAGGCCAACGAAGAACTTGTTTTAGCGCACGCAAAGCTCGAAGAACTGCTCGGCCATCGAACGGCGCAACTTGCTGCGACCCGACGCGACCTGCGATCTGTTCGCGCCGTTATTCGAAGTCACTTTGGGTACGAAGGGCTCGTCGGGACAAGTGAAGCGATGCGTCGTGTGTACGCATTGGTGGATCGAGTAAAAGACGCCGACGTTCCTGTTCTCATCGTCGGCGAAAGCGGTACCGGGAAAGAGGTCGTGGCCCGCGCAATTCACAACGCCGGCGCGCGCGCAAAGAAGCCGTTCGTTGGGATTAATTGCGGTGCCATTCCTGAACATCTCCTCGAAAGCGAGCTGTTTGGGCACGTTCGCGGAGCGTTTACGGGCGCGGATCGTGACCGAAAAGGTCTGTTTCGAGAGGCCACCGAAGGGACCATTTTGCTCGATGAAATTGGGGAGATGCCCCAAAAAATGCAGGCCGGTTTACTCCGCGTTTTGCAAGAAAAGCTCGTGCGGCCGGTTGGCAGCGCGCGAGAAGAACCCGTCGACACCCGAGTCATCGCGGCCACACACCGCGATCTCTCTCGAATGGTGGAGCAGGGTGGTTTTCGGGAAGACCTTTTCTACCGCCTCAACGTGATTCTTGTTCGGGTTCCGTCGCTGCGAGAGCGGATCGATGACATCCCGGTTCTCATCGATCATTTCTTGGGGATTTTTGCAGCTCGATACGATCGAGATCGGCGCAGCGTTTCGCGTGCGGCGTTGAAGCGCCTGATGGCCTACCACTGGCCCGGAAACGTTCGGCAGCTCGAAAATGTGCTGCTCAACGCGTGGGTACTCAGTGATCGGCGCGAGCTTGAAATAGATGACTTTGAGCTGCCGGAAACCGCGCGTCGCCCGTCCGATGTGAACGAGGCCAGAGCGCCGCGCGTCAGCACTGCTCCGGAGAAACCGCTCGTCACGTCGCTCGATTCGCACAGGGCAACTGAGCGCGAGCGAATTTTGTCAGCGCTTTCCGCGAGCAATTGGAATCGCGTGAAAGCTGCGAAGCTAGTGGGGATGCCACGCCGAACTTTTTATCGGCGTCTGAAGGAGTACGGAATCCAATAAGCGTTGTTGTTCGGGCGTTGTTTCGATCTTTTTAACCTTCGGGCGCCGCCTGCGTTTGATCTTCGGGTAAGGCTTGACGGGTACAGGGCCGAGAAAAATAGCCGACCGCACGCGAAGCCCGTCCGCTTCAGCCTGTTCAATAGATCCAAAGCGCACAACGATCGCGTCGAAAATAAACTGCCACATTCGATCGCGTGTCTCGACAGTGATTGCGCCGCGGCCGTAGTAGGCCTCCGAAGGATCGCGCACCGTTTTGATCCCGTCCCAAGTTCGATAGAAAAGAAGGAATTCATCTGCGATCTGTTTGCGATGAATTGCCTCCTGGAGTTCGTACCGAGCGAGGCGGAGCCTGTTGTACGCGGTGGGAACCGGTATCCCCAATGTTTGCGCGACCTCGCTCATTGGCAGTTCATCTAGTACGTGCAGGACGAACACAACGCGTCGCGACGATTCGATGGTTTCAACAAGGTTATAGAGTTCTCTTCTTTTCTCGGCCAAAAGCACTTGTTCATCGGGCAGCGGAAAGTCGTCCTCAATGTCGCCGAAGTCGTTGTAGGGCGGTTCCTCTTGCAGGCCTGCCTGTTCAAGCTGCAACGTGCGCGCGGTTCGGCGTGTGACCGCCACCAACCAGGGCCGCAGTGAATCCGGCGAATTGAGGGAGTGAAGGCGACGTTGCAACACCAGGAAGACTTGCTGGGTGACGTCTTCGGCATCGGCGTCGCTGAGCCCGCATCGGCGTGCGGTGTTCATGACGAACTCAACTTCTGTGCGAAACAGAAGCTCCAAGGTGAAGATCTCGGACAGCTCGTGCTCACCGGTCTTTGAGTCAAGCGGCATAGCTGATCAAATGAACAGATCGTCCGCCGATCACAACAAAAAAACGCTCGTTTCGGGGCCGTGGCCGGAACAGAGGTCCACGGTTATGCTGCGCGCCGATGAAAGCCCCGCAAGTTTCGCCCGGGATCGAGGCCACCATTCATCGGCTGCGTGCAGGCGCACAGAACCTGCTCAGCCGCTTGCCCGGAGATCGCCCCGGCTGGGTCGTTTTTGAGTTGACCGGCTTGATCACGGCGCGCGCACGGCGTCCTCGTTTTTTTGGTGTCCCGGTGCCCCCGGCGTTGATTGGCGGCGGCAACTCGCTCGAGGAGATTGCGGCCACGATTGAACTGCTGCGCGACGCGGACTGGCTTTCCGGTGTTGTGTTTCGAATCGAAGGAATGATGATCGACGCGGCCACTGCGTTCGGCCTGCGCCGGGCGATCTCGAAGCTCCGCGAAGGTGGCAAGCGAACAATCGCATTTCTGTCGCGCGTGGATCTCATGGCCCAATACGTCGCATCCGCGGCGGAGGAAATCGTCTGTCCGGAGAGCGCCGACTTCGCGCTCGCGGGATTGGGCGTGAGCATGACGTTCTATCGCGATGCTCTCGCGCGCTTCGGCGTTCGTTTCGAGAAGGTGGCAATCGATGAGTACAAAACAGCCTTCGATTCGCTCGTTCGCCAAGAAATGAGTCCCGCACATCGCGAGCAAATGGAGGTGCTGCTTGAAAGTTTCGAGCGCCAGTTCCTTGGAGAAATTGCAACGGGGCGTGGCATCACTTTCGACGACGTGAAAACCGCCGTCGAGTCTGGAATTGTGTCGGCGGCGGACGCAAAGCGAACGAAGCTCATTGATCGCATCGCTTATGAAGACGAGATCATCGACGCGCGCCACAAACATGTGGCCGACGCGTACCGGTTCATGCGTGTGCCTCTGCCGCCACCGAGAACGAAGCGGATCGCAGTTGTGAGTCTGACGGGGCCGATCGTTTCCGGGCGATCTCGCGGCGCGCCGATTCCGGTTCCTCCATTCGGCGGCTCCGTGTCCGGTTCAGATTCCGTTGTGAGCGCGCTGAGAATCGCCGCTTCAGATCCTCAAACGGCGGCCGTGGTTTTCCACGTTGATTCCGGCGGCGGTTCGGCGCTCGCAAGCGATCTGATTTGGCGTGAGGTGCAACGGATCATGACGAAGAAACCCGTCGTCGGCGTGATGGGCGCCGTGGCGGCCAGCGGCGGATATTACGTACTGGCAGGAGCTACCCGCATTGTGGCCGCGCCTACGACCATCACCGGGTCAATTGGCGTGTTGGCAGGCAAGCCGGTGCTCGAGGGAATGTTCGCGAAGTTCGGTTTGAATGAGGAACAGATCACTCGGGGTCGCTACGCGTTGATGTTTCATCCAGTACGCGCATGGGACGAAGCAGCGAAGGATCTTGTCGTTCGCCATACGAACGATGTGTATGAGCGATTCCTTCAGCGCGTTGCCGAAGGACGTAAGAAGTCGCGCGACGATGTTCACGCCCTGGCAAGAGGTCGAATCTACTCGGGGACAGACGCGAAAAATCTTGGTCTTGTTGATCAACTCGGCGACGTGCAAAGCGCGGTGGATCTAGCTCGCGAACTGTCAGGTGTGGGCGCCGATGCGCCTGTTTGGAACGTCGCCACCCCTAACGAACTGGTTCTTCCCTCGCAGGAAGATCCAACGACATTTGTGCGCCTCTACGGCGGCTTGTTCCGCGAAACGACGTTGTGCATGTTACCTGCACTTCTTCGAGTGCTCTGACCGGGGCCAGACCCCCGGCTGTGTGCGTCGATTACTTTCGCTCGGTGGCCAAGATCAGAATCGCCGCAAATCCAAGTGCGATACCCACGCCGCGGCGCAGGTTGAATCCTTCGTTGTCAAAAAAAAGCGGCGCACAAAGCGCTGCAAGCGTAACGCCGCCACCGAGCACGATAGGCCCCGTTGCACTGACAGGCCCGCCGGCTCTCAGCGAAAAAAATAACAACGTGGTTGCCCCGGAAATACACAGCCCGGAAATGCACGACCAAACAACGCCGCCGGTTGTCGTTGGGGCCTTCGCACCGACGCGTGCCACAAGCAGCATTGCCAACCCGATGGTTGCAGCGCCTTCGAGCAAGAGCGCGCCGAGCGTGTCCGCAATTTTCCCGCTGGCGGCGCGCAACGTGAGGTAGTGGACGGCGATAAATATCGCGGCGAAGCACGCGTAGATCGACCACGTAGGCATCGCGCGGAAACTTACTCGTCGTCCGGCGATTCGGGGTAGTCAGCCGGTTCAAGATTGTCGAAACGCGTACACGAAGCGGAGAAGCGAACCTTCACTTTTCCCGTTGGCCCGTTGCGCTGCTTCGCGATGATAAGTTCTGCGATCCCCTTTAAATCACTTGTTTCAGGATTGTAGTAATCGTCGCGGTAGATGAAGATGATCGTGTCGGCGTCCTGCTCGATCGCACCCGACTCGCGAAGGTCTGAGAGCTGTGGGCGCTTGTCCTTCGTGGTTCGCGTTTCAACAGCACGATTGAGCTGCGACAGCGCTATGACCGGCACCTTCAGTTCTTTTGCGAGGCCTTTCAAACCGCGCGAGATCTCGCTGATCTCTTGTTCGCGACTTTGCACGCCGTCGCGCCCTTTCATGAGCTGGAGATAGTCGACAACGACCATGCCAACGCGTTTCGCCGGCTGGGTTTCTGTGGCCTCGCGATTGTACTCAGCTTGGATGCGCCGAATTTTGGCTCGCAGTTCGAGAACACTGATTCCGGGCGTGTCGTCGATCCAAACGGGAAGGGTCGACAAGTACGAAGCGCTCTCCGTCAACTTGCGCCAGTCATCTTGGTGAAGGTGGCCTTGTCGCAAACGTCCTAGATCAACTCGACCCTCCGAGCAGACCATGCGTGTGGCGAGCTGTTCGCGCGGCATTTCAAGGGAGAACACGCACACTCCGAACCCCGGTTCGTAGCGCTCCACACCGTGTCCCGACTCTCCCGGTCCGGGTGCGGTGATGGTTCTCGGCGAGGCAACATTGGTTGCGATGTTGAGAACGAAGGACGTTTTTCCCATACCTGGACGCGCGGCGACGATGACGAGATCACCTTCATGCAATCCGGCGGTTTTTGAATCGAGCCGGTCATACCCGGTTGGAATGCCGGTGATGCGATCACCGCGTTCAGCGGCGGCGGTGATTTGTTCAAACGCCGCTTTCAACACGATCGAAAGCGGTTGTGCGCTCGATGAATGAGCGGTCCGCGCGAGGTCGTAAATGGATTGTTCCGCTCCGTCGATGAAGTGCTGAACCTCGCCGACGTCGCTGTAGCCCTCCGCGGCAACACGCTGACACGTGGATATGAGCTGCCGAAGGCGCCACTTCTCGTGAACAACTTTGGCGTGGGTTGCGACGTGCCCAACCGCGGGTGTGGCATCCGCAAGTTGTGCAAGGTAGGCCGTGCCGCCCATTTTCTGGAGCCATTCGCGATCGCGCAGCCACGACGCAACGGACACGATGTCGATCGGCGTCATGTTCACCGCGAGCGCTTGCGCAGCCTGAAAAATGCGTGCGTTGGCTTCGCTGTAGAAGTGTTCGGGCTTGAGGATTTCGAGCACGCGATCAAGCGCGTCCCGATCGAGCAGCACCGCGGAAAGGACGGCCGCCTCGGCGTCCAGATCGTGGGGAGGGACGCGGCCCGCAACCGGCGGCGGATCTACCACCGTGGGGGGTTTGATGCGGCGCGGCGACGAATTCATGGACGGGTTGCTCATTGGGCAACCCCGTCGTGGTTCACCACAAATCGTCTCCAGGTTTTGCGGAAGCTTTCCACAGCCTCACCTCCGAAACGCACGACGCCCCGGGGGCGCGAGGCCGCCGGGGCGTCGAGGCTATTTACCGATGTAGCAAACGCGCTGCTTTTTCAAAGCCTATTCTGTCAGGGCTAGGACAATTAATGTCCGACCCAGGCAGCGGCGTCTATTTAGCAGTGACGGTTACTTCAACTGTTGCAGTTACCGAAGTCGCAAGATGCACAGGCACTTGGTACGTGCCGAGCGCCTTGAGGGGCTCCGTATCAATCCGGCGCCGATCAACAACGTAACCTTGCTGCGCGAGAGCTTCTTCGATGTCGCGCGCGGTAACGGAACCGTAGAGCTTGTCGTTTTCGCCGACCGGTCGCGCGATTGAGATCTTCACGCTTCCGAGCTTTTGCGCCAGTTCCGATGCGGCGGCTTTCGCCTTTGTCGCCCGCGATTCTGCAACCTTTTTCTCGTGCTCGATGCGCGCCTTGTTTTCTTCCGTGGCGCTCACCGCGAGTCCGCGGGGAATCAAGTAGTTTCGAGCGAAGCCGGGTCGCACGCGAACCAGCTCACCGCTCTTGCCCAAGTTGCTGAGGTCCTCGGTGAGGACCACGTGAATGTGGTGCGCCATGATGATTCTCCTACGCGGTCACTGTGAAGGGCAGGAGCGCGATGTTGCGAGCACGCTTAATCGCGAGCGCAACTTTGCGCTGATGGCGAGCGCAGTTTCCGCTGATGCGACGCGGAACGATCTTGCCGCGTTCGGAGATCAGGTACTTGAGCGCCTGCGGATCTTTGTAGTCGATAACGAGCGTGCGATCGGCGCAGTACCGGCACGCACGTCGCCGACCGGTGCGTCGACGACCGGGGGCGTCGGCATTGAGATCGGGCGTACGACCAAAGTCGTCCACGTCGCTTGTTCGATTTTCGATATTGCGTTGCATGGATCAGGTCTCCTCGTCCTCGTCGGCGCCCATTTCGCCCATGGCGTCGATCTCGCCTTCGTCGAGTTCAGCCACGCCTTCCGGCTTTTCACGGCGTTCGCTCTCGACGAGGCCAAGCTGCCTCTCGCGTGAATCTTCCTTGTCCTCTTCAAGCGGCGGAAGCTCCAGGCGCTCAAACGTCACGTCTTCAGCCGCAACGGAGATGCCATCGACTTCAACGTCGGATCGAACAAGAACCGTTTGGTACTTGAGTACACCGTCGAACAGGCGAAGGTTGCGCTCAAGTTCGCTGACGACGCGACCTGAACCGAGATACTTGAGGTACACATAGACGCCTCGGCGTTGCTTGGCGATTGCGTACGCAAGCTTGCGGCGGCCCCAAGTTTCAACCTTGGTGAGCTGGCCCGACTCGCGTCCGACAACTTCGGCCAAGCGTGAGCCGACGCGCTCCGCCGCCTCCGCGTCAATGTCGGGTTTGAGAATATAGATTGTTTCGTACTCACGGGCGCGATTGGGCGCCGTTGCTGCTCTGCTCATTCTCTCTGTTTCCTCTTGGTCGGTGGCCCCGAGGCGGTCTTGCCTCGGAGCGAGGAATCGAAAAAACCCGTCGCTTCAGTTCAACAAACTCTTGTCCGCGATCTTGTCGAGAGCGGCGCCCGAGTTGGTTTTGGGTGGGCTTTCACCACCCTGGGCGGCGGGAGGTTTCGAAGTCTTTTTCCGGTTTTGGCCGGGCGTTGTGAACGTTCATCGCGGCACTGACGCCGCGCGCGGCGACTTCTGGCACAGAGTCGCACGACTTCTTCAAGAGATCTGGAAGTGTCATGCGCTCGTTCGAGTCGAAATTCGACAACACGAAATCTGCCACCTCACCGCGAAATCCGGGAGGTGGCCTGCCGATGCCGAATCGCAGGCGACCGAAATCGCCGGTTCCGATGCACGACATGATGGAGCGAAGCCCATTGTGACCCGCGTGACCGCCGCCCACCTTGAGCCGAATCGTCCCGTACGGAAGATCCAGCTCATCGTGAATCACAAGCACTCGCAGCGTAGGCGGTTTGAAGAACGCAACAGCGGCTTGCACGCTGCGCCCGGACTCATTCATGAAGGTCTGAGGCTTCAGCAATACAAGGTCTTCGCCGCCGGACTCGCCCTTTGTGTACTCACCGTTGAACTTTGACCGGAAGCCATCGGCACGGCACACCGCCGCCAACTCGTCGACGACCATGAAGCCGACGTTGTGGCGGTTTGCCGAGTATTGCCGTCCGGGATTTCCGAGACCAACGACGAGCAGCACGAAGGTTTACTTCTTTTTCTCCGCCTTTGCCGGAGCTGCGGCGGCCTTTGCCGGAGCTGCGGCGGCCTTGTCGCCGGCTTTCGCAGGAGCTGCGGCGGCAGCAGCGGGCGCTGCGGCGCCGGCTCCAGCTGCGGCAGCTGCACCCGTCGGTGCCTCATCCGCAGCCGTTTCGGGCGCGTTGATGACGGCGACGGTTTGATCTTCGGGCAGCCGAACTCTCACACCCTCGGGGAGCCTCAGCGAGGACGCCTTTAGCGACTCACCCATGTCGAGTTCGGTAATGTCCGCCTCTACCGAAACGGGAATTTTCTCCGGCAGGCATCGCACAGGAATGCGGCGGAAAATGACCTGCAGGATACCGCCGGCCGCGATACCTTTTGACTTGCCAACGCAGTGGAACGGAATCTCCACGTCCACCGGTTGGTCGAGCTTCACTTCAACGAAGTCGGCGTGCAGAAGCTCGCGGGACACCGGATGGTACGAGTAGTCACGAACCATCACCGTCAACGTTGATCCGCCTTCAACCGAAAGCTCGACAACTGCATTTTGACCGTGCTCCGAACCAAGCACGCCGAGGAGCGACTTGGGCCCAATAGCTACGTGAACAGGAGGAAGGCTGCGGCCGTAGGCAACGGCCGGGATTTTTCCCTCGCGGCGCAGGCGGTGAGAGGAGCCTTTGCCCGCCGAATCGCGGCGGGTGGCGGTCATTTTGATGAGTTCCATGGTCATGAGAGACGCTCCAGAAAAACGGGGCGAGCCCTATAGCAGATCTCGCGGATAAAGGTCGAGACGATCGAGAAGTTCTTGATGACTGCGAAAGGGCAAACTCCAAAAATTGATGATTTTGCGCGGGTAAAACCGCGACTCAAACGAACAACGAACTGATCGAGTCCGAATTGTGAATGCGTCGAATGGCTTCAGCTAGGAGCCGCGCAACGCTCACAACCTTGAACTTACCGGTAGCTTTCGCCTCGTCGCGCAAAGGAATCGAGTTCGTGACGACTACTTCCGTGAGAGCGCTTTCCTTGATCCGCTGTACCGCGGGGCCCGAAAGAACCGGGTGTGTGGCGCATGCCGCAACGCTCTTGGCCCCGGCCTTCATCAGGGCGGACGCCGCGTTCACCAACGTTCCGGCTGTGTCGATCATGTCGTCGAGAATGAGGCACCGGCGCCCTTCCACATCACCGATGATGTTCATCACTTCGCTTTCGTTGGCGCGTTCGCGACGCTTGTCGATGATAGCCAACGCGCCTTGAAGCCGTTTTGCGTACGCACGCGCGCGCTCCACGCCACCCGCGTCGGGCGAAACGACG
The DNA here is from genome assembly GCA_016712345.1 of Polyangiaceae bacterium. Taxonomy (GTDB): domain Bacteria; phylum Myxococcota_A; class Polyangia; order Polyangiales; family Polyangiaceae; genus JADJRH01. The sequence goes on along the minus strand of JADJRH010000001.1, from coordinate 1,463,727 downwards.
ACGACGTCTTTTTGGTAGTGCTCGCGCAGATGTTGATCGAGCAGCGACGGCATCGCAAAAAGATGGTCGAAGGGAATGTTGAAGAAGCCTTGGATCTGAGCCGCGTGCAGGTCGAGCGCGACAATGCGGTTTACTCCGGCCGCGACGATCAAGTCGGCAACCAGCTTGGACGTGATCGGAGTGCGCGGCGCGACTTTGCGATCTTGGCGCGCGTACCCGTAATACGGAATGACCGCCGTGATGGATCCTGCGGATGCTCGACGCAAGGCGTCGACCATAATGAGCAGCTCCATCACGTTGTCATTTACGGGAGAGCACGTGGGCTGCACCACGTAGGTGTCCACCCCGCGAACGTTCTCCTCGAGCACACAAAACGTTTCACCGTCGGAGAAGCGAGAAACCTTGCTCCTGCCAACCGACAGCTCCAACGCGGTGCAGATGTCCGCCGTCAGAGCGGGGTTCGCACCGCCGGAGAAGATGGCAACCTTCTTAAACATGCGAGCCTCCGCTGCTTCAGAGTGAGCGCGCGGTTACCTTGCACATCGAGCGCCGTCAAGCTGACCAGCCGCGCACCATTTGCCGTTTCGACGGGCTTTCGCTACGAAGCGCGCGTGCAGAATTCAGCGCCCCGGCGGCGACTTGTTGCGATCGGCAATTTCGACGGAGTGCATCTCGGTCACCAAGCCGTTTTACGCGAAGCGGCTTCGAATGCAGCTGCGCGCGGGTTGGCCCCCACGGTCCTGACGTTTGATCCCCATCCGGCAGCCGTTATTGGAAGGGGGGCGCCGCCGCTTCTCACGTCGCTGCGCCGCAAAGTGCAACTGATTCAGCGCTTGATGCCCGAAATGGCCGTCGAAGTGCTCACATTCGATCACGCTCTTGCCGCACAAAACCCTGACGAATTTGCGGAAGGCATTCTTGTGCGCTCGTTGCACGCGGGCCTGGTTTTGGTGGGCGACAACTTTCGATTCGGACGCGCGCGTGCAGGTGACTTTGCGTTGTTGTCCACCCTCGGCAATCGGCTCGGTTTCGAGACTCGTTCACACGCGATGGTCGGTGACGGTGTCGGAACGTTTTCGAGCACACGCGCACGTTCCTCGATTGCGCTCGGCGACGTGCGCTCCGCGCGGGAAGTACTAGGTCGTCCCCATGCATTGTCGGGCACGGTCGTAAAGGGGGATCAGCGAGGCAGAACAATTGGATTTCCAACCGCGAATATTGATGGCGTGGTGGAGGCACTGCCGGCGTTCGGCGTTTATGCCGTGGCGGTGGATCACATTTCAGAGTCTTTCCAAGCACACCGGCTGGGGGTTGGCGTCGCTAACATCGGCATTCGTCCCACTGTCAAGGTTGATGCAATGCCGTCGGTAGAGGTGCATCTCTTCAACTTTGCTGAAGACATCTACGGAGCGAATTTGCGGGTGCACCTGGTTGCCCGATTGCGGGGGGAACAGCGTTTTGCCGGACTGCATGAACTTCGCGACCAGATTGCGCTCGATGTCGCCGCTGCGGGCGCGGTGCTGTCCAATCTCCCCCAGTCTTCAGACTCCGACTTTTGGTGGTGAGGGCTGCGCGCATCAGATTTGTGAAAGGCCAACGTGCGGTCCGGTTGGTTGCAAAAGCAGTTCGAGTTTCGGGTTAGCATCACATGCAGCCCCGGCACTGTCGCCTTAGAGGCAGCGAGAATCACCGCTCATGGAGAACCGACCTTCCGTCCGCTCATCCAGCAGCTCACGCTCAAACGCCGATCCGATGATCGGCAAAGTCGTTGCCGGCCGCTATCGGCTCGAAGCACGGCTTGGCGAAGGCGGGATGGGAATTGTTTATCGCGCGCGCCACGTCCTCATCGAGCGCGTGGTGGCTCTCAAGCTCATCCGTCCCGATCTGCGCGGTGAAACGCATCTTCGCGCTTGGATGTTGCGTGAGGCGCGTGCCGCGAACCGCGTTGACCACGCTCACATCATCGACATTCACGACATCGGTGAAACCGAAGAGGGCGAACTCTATTTGGTCATGGAGTACCTCGTCGGCACCCCGCTCTCAGCGGAGTTGGCGCGCGGTCCAATGCCCATCGCTCGCGGTGTCGACATTCTCGAGCAGATGTGCGCCGCGCTTGCACGTGCTCACGATCTCGGAGTTGTTCACCGCGATCTCAAGAGTGACAACATTCTCCTTACGCAGCGGGGTGGACGTAAGGACTTCGTCAAGATCCTCGATTTTGGGTTGGCGGCAATCGCGCGCGACCCGCGCCTTGCGCCGAAAGGCGCGGTCTTTGGAACGCCTGAGTACATGTCGCCTGAGCAGGCGCGCGGTGAAGAGGCCGCGGCCCAGAGCGATCTCTACGCGCTCGGCGTGCTGTTTTTTGAAATGCTCACGGGACAGCTCCCATTTCGAGCAAATGATCGCGACACGCTGCTCGAAATGCAGCGTACGCAGCCTCCTCCGAGGCCGCGCGGAATTCGCCCCGACGCTCATCCGCAGGGTGAATCCATCTGTCTGCGCCTGCTCGAAAAGGACATTCGCAAGCGCTACCGAGATGCCCACCATCTCCAAGAAGAACTCAAGGCGCTTCAACGCAGCCTGCCCTCGCAGGCTTGGGACGCCGAGGCCGGTGATGGTGTGCCGGCGCCGCCGCCTCCTCCTCCTCCTCAATCGGCGGGCGTCACAGAATGGGCGAGCCGAGCAGCGCTTTTCTCGCGCATGGTTTCGCGCGCGTACCCCGGCGCGAACTCACCACCTGAAGTAACCAACGCGCTGATGCAGGCGTGGGATTTGGCAGCGCGAGCAAACCGGCTTGAAGGCGAAGTCGCAAGTTACACTCGCAAACTTGAAGCGCAGGAGCGTCGCGGACGAGCGCTGCGTGCTGAAATCGGGCGCAAGGTTGAAGAGCTTGCGCACGAGGAATCGCGTGTGCTTCGAGAAGCCGCCGCCGACGGTGAAGACGTTGAAAAGGTTCGCGGTGAACTCATGCAAGCCGAGCGTGCCGCCGTTGCGGCGCGCCAGTTTGCCGACGGCGCGATTCGCCAAGGAGCTTACGATCCAAGCGTTTTTGAACGTGCAGGTGCGGCGGCTGCCACCGCGCAGGCAAAGCGCGAACAACTCGGTCGGTACGAACAAAAAAAGAACATGCGCGAAGCCACGGCGCGCGATCTTCGACGGCAGATTGAAGAGCTTCGCGCGCAGCTTGCTCGGTACGCGGAAGCACTTGAAGAAGACCTCGCTCAAAGTCGAGAGAAGGTTGCGGCTCGAACGCGTGAAGGTCTCGCATTTGAGAAAGCGTTCGGCGACGTTTCCAACACGCTGCTCGGTCACCTGCGAACAAAGCCCGAATGCCGCGATCTCGTGACTGAGCTGCTCAGCGCTCCATCAACGCCCGAAGGCGACTCAAAAAACTCGGCGCTCAAGCCAATGCCTCCGGCCAAGTAGCGCGGCGCGCGCTTCAATTCAGTTAAATGTGTACACAGTGGACGTGTACATTTTCGCCGCCGGCCAATGTGTACTCAATCACGAAATGCCCGCGGCGGTCGGCTCTTCCGTGACCGCATGTTTGATGCGTGCGCCGCGCGCCCAGATGATCGCCGACAGCGCGAACGTGATCGGCAACAGGTACATTCCCAAACGCAGTGCGTGCGCGTCTCCCCCGGCAGCCTTCGATATTTCGCCAATGAGCGGCGGCGAAATCAGATCGCCGAGCAAATGAATCATGAAGATGCTGATCGCCAGCGCGCTTGCGCGAAGACGAGCCGGCGCGCTCAACATCACCGCGACATTTACTGGAGCAACGCTCAAGAACAGCGACAGTTCACACAGCGCCGCGAACACGAAAAACAAGGTTGGGCTGGGCATAAACAAACACGCCGCCGCGAACGGTGCGGTGAGCGCGCCCGAGACAGCGCAGATCTTCAGGCTCACGATCACGCGGTCTCCTTTCATGCGATCTGCCCACGCGCCGCCCGCTGCGGTGCCCGCAATGCCGGTGAGCACCGCGATCCCGCCCAACCAAAAGTCCGCGTCTTTGAGTTGCATGTGATGCGCCCGCTCCAAATAGTGCGGCGCCCATTGAACGAAGCCACCGAGCGCGAATGTTTGGGCCACATAACCGAGGACCGCGACCACGTACGCGGGCCGCTTCCACAGCTCTGCGATTGTTTCGAGCGAGGAACTTTTGCCTTGTCGTGTTTCAAACGTTCTCTTTGGTTCAACGAGCAGGAGCGCGATCACCGCCAGAAGCAGCCCCGGACCGCCCGCGACATAAAACGCGTTTCGCCACCCGTAATGATGTTGGAGCTGTCCGCCGAGAATGAACCCGAGCGCAGATCCAACCGGGGTCGCCAAGTAGAAGACCGCCAAGTAGCGATTTTTTTTCTCGGGCGGAGCGATGTCGTCAATGATCGTGGGCGACAGCGTTGCGTAACTTGCTTCGCCGATTCCCACAAAAACGCGCGCTGCGATCATCGTGCCAAAGCTCGACGCCGACCCCGAGGCCACCGTGGCGAGTGACCATACGGCGACTCCCAACGCGATGAGGTGTTTGCGCGCGCGTTGATCACCAAGTCGGCCGAATAACGGGCTGGTCAAAAAATACCCGAACATGAACGCGCTGGTCACCCAGCCGATTTGACCGTCGTCCAGTCCGAGGCCGGTGTTCGGTTTTTGAATTTCGGGCCCCACCGCGATCACGAGAAATCGGTCGAGGTAATTGACGAAATTGAGCAACGTGAGCAGCGCCAAGATCGCGCGGGGGCTCTGGATCACGTTGGCCAGGCTAGCGGCAATCGCCGCGTTTCACTGTGGCTCATTGGATTCTTTTCGACCCACAAAGCAAAAAGGACGACGGCTGTTAACCGACGTCCTTAATGCGAAGCGAGGTGGGTACGACCCACCTTCACGTGCACTACCGTTTCATTCAGATTCGTCGTTTGACGACGACGCGACGGGCGCAGGCGGAGCTGACGCTTTAGCGCTCTTGCGCGAAGAAGCCTTGCGCGGCGACGCGGCACGTTTGCCTGCCGCCTTGGCCTTGCGCTTCGGAGCGGCGCGCTTTGCACCAGTCCTCTTCGCGGCCGTGCGCTTGGTTGTCTTCTTCGCCGGAGCGGCGCGCTTCGTCGTCCGCTTCGCTGCCGTCCTCTTGGCAGGCTTCTTTGCCACCTTGGCTGCCTTCGCAGCCGCCGGCTTTTTGGCCGTCTTGGTGACCTTCTTCGCGGGCTTCTTTGCAGCAGTCTTCTTAGCAGCCATCTGTGACCCTCCAATAAGTGGCCGCCTCGAAGCCCCGCGAGCGCGTCCCGCGAGACCGAGGCTAACAGATGTTGCACCACCTATATTGCCACGCATCGTGATGGTCAAGGAAAATCTTGCGAGGTAAATGCGATCGTGCTGGGCCGATTTTTAGCGCTAGTCCGCAAGCATTTCCGTGCTCGGGTGTGCTGCCGCACGTCCGAGCAGGGGTCCAAATTCCCCCTCATCCGACAAAAAGCTGCCTTTCAATGATTTTTATTGACATGATCTGCTTTTTGTGTAGCGCACTTGAGATGTGGCCCGCCACCCGATAACGTCGCCCGTTCGGGCCGCCTTGAAAACGGCCATTTGTTGGAGGAATCATGTTTTTGCGTGGCTCGCTTCGGGGGCTTCTTATGGCTGCGGCGCTTATTGCGACGGTGGGCGTCGGCTGCGGACCTTCAGAAGACGAGTATCGCGCCAAGCTCAGCGAAATTGAGTCGCTAAAGGGGCAGCTCGCGAGCGAGCAGGCGCAGAACAAAAAGTCCAAAGCGGAGCTTGAAGAGGCTGCAACCCGCATTGAGCAACTTAAAAAGCAGCTCGCCGCCGCCGGCGTTGACATCTCCAACCTCAACGCCAACCTCGAGCAGCAGGCTCGCGCGCTTGAGGACTACCGCCGCCGTGCAGAGCAACTTGAACAAATCAAAAAACGCTTTGAGCTGCTGCGTGAAAAGCTCGCGGCGCTGACCAAGCTCGGTCTCAACGTCACCACGCGCAATAACCGCATGGTGATTCAGCTCCCGGGTGATGTGCTCTTCGACTCAAGTCGCGAGACACTCAAGAAAGAGGGCCAAGACATTCTTGTCAAAGTGGCTGAAGTGATTCGCAACGACCAAGGGCTTTCGGTCCGGTCGTTTCAGGTTGCCGGTCACACAGACAGCGCGCCGCTCCAGGGAGGTCGCTTTAAAGACAACTGGGGTCTCAGCGTTATGCGTGCTCGCGAAGTGCTCACGTTTCTCATCCAGCCTGTCGACAAGGGCGGCGGCGGGCTTAACCCCACCAAGTGGAGCGCCGCGGGTTACGGAGACACCGATCCGGTAAAAGCCAACGACACGCCTGAAAACAAACAGGCGAATCGGCGGTGCGAGCTTGTCGTGGTGCCCAACGTTGACGAAATGCTCGACCTGAAGTCGCTCGCGCAATGACGTCCGCATCTCGACGCGTTGCGACGATCGACATCGGGACAAACTCCGTCCTCCTTCTCATTGCAGAATCAACACCCACGGGCCTGGTCCCGGTAATTGAACTCGCCACGATCACGCGGCTCGGCCAAGGCGTTGATCGCGCTCGGCGGCTCGCTCCAGAAGCTGTGGAGCGCACGCTTGAATGTCTCGCTCACTACGCTCGGGTCATCTCCAGCAACGGACCCATGCAAACAATTGCGGTGGGTACGAGCGCAATGCGAGATGCTCAAGGCGGCGCCGAGTTTCGCGAGCGCGCAGCCGCCATTTTGGGCGTTGCGCCCCGCGTTGCGTCGGGTGACGAAGAGGCCGAACTCACGTTCTTTGGCTCACTCTCGGGTTTGCCGCAGACCAATGAAGTGTTGGTTTTTGATGTGGGGGGAGGCAGCACAGAACTAATTGTCGGTGCGCATCAATCCGGTCCTCGTCACAAAATCAGTTTGGACATTGGAAGTGTACGCTTGACCGAACGGCATGTTCGATCCGACCCGCCGCTCAGCTCTGAGCTGGTCCGCATACGTGAAGATGTTCGGCGATCGCTCGACAGCGTTCCGTTCGAAATTGCCACCGAGCAGGTAGTGGGCGTGGCCGGCACGGTCACCACCATCTTTGCGTACGTGCGAAACGTCGCACCGTATGACGCGTCGCGTGTACACGGCATGTCTCTGTGCACCGACGAAGTGGCGGCCGCGGCGGATCGTCTTGCAGCACTCACGACTGCGGAGCGAAAGGCAATTGCCGCGATCGATCCAAAAAGGGCCGACGTGATCGTTGCCGGAACCGTGTTGGTTGACGAGCTATTGAAGCGGGCAAAGGCCCATTCAATGACGGTGTCGGATCGCGGTGTTCGGTGGGGATTGGCCGCGCGCGCATTTCAATAAAAATGCCGAGGAAACCATTAAACTGGCAGGCACTTATTGCATTAAAGTGCAATACTGAACGTGAACCCAGTGACCGTGTTTCTATGACGCGGCCGGTTGACAGAACCTAGTCTCCCTACTAGAGTGCGCGCCCACTGGCGCTCAGTGCGTCATTACCGTTATTCGCATCCCAATCGATAAGCCTATTTCTTATCTATTGGCGGGTTTGGCTTTTTGATTAGCGACTCTCTAAGTCCATAAAACTGAGGTGTTTGGCAATTGGCGGTCAACCAGGTTCAAGGCCAAAGCCAACACTATCAATAAATGAAAAACAGAAAGCCAATCCATTGACGCGGTTTACCGCAAACTCGCCGTTTTTGAGGGCATTGTGATGCAACATCGTGTATTCCACGTTGTGCATCCTTGTTTTTATCTCCCTACCGGGAATCAATGTCGCCGAAGTGGTCAACATCGAGGAAAAAGACATCGCCGGCAATCGTCAGCGTTTTTACGTACTTCGGATCCTCGATACGGATCGCAAGATCATGGTCCCCGTGAACAATGCCAGCGCGGTGGGTCTCAGGCAGGTTATTTCGGAGCAGGAGATCCGAGAGATTTTCGACATTCTTCGCGAGCGCACCATCGCGTTCGACAACCAAACGTGGAATCGCCGATATCGCGGTTTCATGGACAAGATCAAAACCGGTTCAATCTACGACGTGGCCGAGGTGCTCCGTGATCTCTACCGGCTCAAGACCGACAAACAGCTCTCTTTCGGCGAGCGCCGCATGCTCGACACCGCGCGCACCCTGATCGTGAAAGAAATTGCGATCGCGCGCGGTCAAACCGAAGAGCAGGTTAAAAACGAGATCGAAGCGATCTTTCTCGCGAACTGACCTTCCCACATCACAGTGAATGCGGGTTGCGAGGGCCATTCGGCCCTCGTTCCGCTTTGTGTACGCATTGCTCGCCGCCGAAACACCCCGCCGTTTTCAGGGCCTTTTGTAATGTCATTCACTCGCGCGGGCGCGTTTGAATAGGTGGCAGCGGCGGCAACTTCAGATCGACCTTCCACCCGTCATCTTCAAAAACGCACTGGATCTGCGCTCGATCTTCGGGCAACGCGCCTTCCGCCTCGACCATCGCATAGGTGCCCGAGATGCGCGCTTTGTAGCGCAGCGGCTCAAATCTCAAGAAAAAGAGCGACGGAACAATCATCGCCTCGGGCGCCATCGGTTTGCCACTTGCCGCGCTGTATCGTTCCGCGCGCGCTTTGAGATTGGCCTGAGCCTCTTTCGAAAGCAGCGCAAATACCGCCTTCGCATCACTCGGATCACCCTGTACTCGCCGCATCCGCACCACAAAGTCGCGAACGACTCCTTCGGGCGTGGCGCTTGGTGCGCGCGAACCGCAACCCGCTGCGGCGAGCCAAATCGAAAGCGAAGCGGCTGCAAAAACGAACCGCCGCCGATTCACGTGCCCTCCAAAAACGTCTTCGAAAACGCTCCCACTTGGCGCAGCGCCTCAAAGAGCGCAATCCCAGCCGCGTTGGCCAAATTCAGCGAGCGCACAGCTCCGAGCGTTGGGATGGCGATACAGGAGTCGGGGTGGGCGGCGAGCAGCTCATCGTCGAGCCCCGAGCTTTCTTTGCCAAAAACGAGCGCATCTCCGGGCTCAAAAACCTCGTCGAAAATGCTCTTTTTTGCGACCGCTGTGAAAAGCCGCAATCGAGCAGTTGGATGCGCGTTTTGAAAGTGAGCCAGCGAAAGGTGCTGCTCAATTTTGACAAGGTGCCAATAGTCAACACCGGCTCGGCGCACGCTTTTTTCGTCGATGCGAAAGCCGAGCCGTCCCACGAGATGCAGCGGAGACGATGTTGCTCCGCACAATCGAGCAATGTTGCCTGTATTTTGCGGAATTTCAGGGTCTACAAGCACTACGTGAAACGGCCGATCAAGCGGCCGAGCGCGAAGGCGCGGGCTGCGGTCCTTAGCCACGGCTTCTTATAGCGCATGCGGTCCACGTGTCGTCGTTTCGATCGCTTGACGAGTTGCGCTTGGTCTACGTAGCCTCGGCATCGGAGAAAACGCTTCATGCGCCGATTCGGCTCCGTTCTCTTTGCCTGTGCTTCGGCGGCGGTGGCGCTCGTTTCGTCGTCGGCGCGCGCGGACACGATGGATCCGGTGCTCAACCGGTTCGTCTTTGTGGACGCAAACAACCCCGACTGTCGAACAACCGGGCCCGGAGGCGGCGTTTATTACAACCCTCTCTCGGGATATCGCAGGTGTACACCTGACAACGTTCCGTGGGCAAATCTTGTTGCTCAATACGGCGCGGCATTGGCCCCGAGCGCCATGCACGCGGCGAGAACAACGGGCTACGGCGGCTTTGAGCTGGCTTTGGAGGGTGATTTCACGTCCATCGATAAGGACCAAGATTATTGGCGCCGGGGTACACAAGGTCCGCAAGATCCGTCCACGGGAAATTTCAGCATTGTGGGTGACCCGGACAGCGTCATTCAGATTTACATGCTGCGCATCGCCAAAGGTCTGCCGTTTGGTTTTGAGCTGATCGGCAATGTTGGATACGTGGCTCGCACGAGCATTGTTGTCGGCGGGGCCGATGTACGCTGGTCGCTGTTTGAAGGGTTTCGCACGGGCATTCCGGCGATTTTTCCCGAGCTGACAATCGGCGGTTCGGTGCGCACTATGACGGGCGCACAACAAATGCAGCTCACCGTTGCGGGTGCAGACGGCACGTTGTCCAAGCCCATCGCGATCGGCGGGAGCGTTCTCGTCACGCCGTACGTCGGTTACCAATACCTTCGAATTTTTGGTGATTCGGGTCTGATCGATCTCACGCCCAACACCGACGCAATTGCGCTCTGCAATCAGCAGGGACAAAACACACCCGCCACGCCCGATCCTTCCAAGGTCGATCAAAACGGCGACCCTTATTACGACGGTCAGCCCGTGTGTGGCTCCGGCGCCGGTGACCCGGCAAACAGCGCCGATTTTAACAACAACGTCGTGTTCACGCCGGTTCGCCTAAACCGGCATCGGCTCGGCGGCGGTATCAACCTCCGCGTTCAGATGGTGCAGCTCGGTGTACACTTCATCACCGACGTGATCGACGTGAAAGACGCCAACAAAGACCAGGTGTGCGGCACGCCCGATTGCACGGGCAGCAGCGAACCGCAGTGGGGCCCCATTTGGCGTGACGCAGCGCAACGTTCGGGTCGCACCACCGTAGACGCGTTCCCAGATGTTGGGCGCCAGTGGACGCTTTCGGTTTCGCTCGGCGCCGTTCTTTAAATCACAACGTACACACGTCTCGCTCCGCGTGTCGGCGCCCGCTCATCACCGCTGCGCCCTCTCGGATGTGTACGCAACCACATCAGCGATGTGTACACAAATCCCCGCGCTATTTTTCTTTCACCAGCAGCTTTCGAACCGGTGAGCTTCCGCCGTCCTTTTCTTTCAAGAAGAGCGGAACGCGTTTGCCCGCGGAGTTGAATCCCCAGGCATAGAGAACGCCGCCCACGGCGCTTGCCAAGTGCACAATGCTGAGTAGGTACACAAGCAGAAATGGCAGGATCGCGTTGAGCGCCCAACAAACGCCGAGGTAGACCACGATCACCGGAATGGCTTCTTTCAAGGGCGCCGCGTAAAGCCACCCGAGAGGCCCAAGGAAAAACGAGAGCAGGCCTGAAACGGCCAGCTTTTTCTTTCCCAGAGGCTGCGTCGGCGTTTTTATCCCCGCCACTTCGAGCGCAAGCGCCGCTCCCGAAGCCACACGATCCACGTCCTTTTTCAGCTCTTCCATACGGCTGCGCGTTGTGTCGCTTTTCTTCTTGTCCGATGTTTCGCTGTCGGGCGCGTCGTCTTTCATGACCCAAGCAGTGTAGTCCCGAAATTCGCACCTGCGTTCTTGAACCCGGCATTTCCGGCTCTTTGCAAAGGAACGCAGAACGAAGGCAAAAAAGCTCATTTCTGAACTGTGTCGCTGCGTTTTGCCATCGTCGGCGATCGCGCCCGACGTCGATGCTCTCGCGACGAGTCGGCAGAGTCGCGTAGGATGCGCCACGGTTTTGAGGACGCGACGATGTCGGACACCGAATCGCGCATCGACACGAAGATCGGTTCACCGTCGTCGGGTACACATCCGTCTGACGAATCGCGTTCGTCCGACCCGCCTCCGAGCAGTCGCCGCGGTTTCATTGGCACCAATATCGACAAGGCGCAGGCGTATGTGCCGCCGACCGAGTTGTCGGGAACGCCCGAACCGCCGGTGCCCGTCGCCAAGGTCGCGCTTTCTGAAGGCGTCGATCCGCGCAAGCTGCCGACCACGCCCAACCTAAAAAAAGCGGCGCAGGCAATCGCGGCCGAATTGCAATCCGAGCGGCCTCCGCCGCCGTCCACACCCCCGCCGCCCGACTCGCAGGCGAGCGGCATTCGTCGCGGCGCTGGGTACGCTCCAACGCGCAATGATCCGATTCCGCGCGCCACACCGGCAAAAGGGCTGCGCCTTTCAGGACGAGTCTCAACGCCGCCGCCGGAGCCGCGTTCGCAGCAGTCGCTCGCCGACAACGAAACGTCGGCACAGCGAAGTACAGCTCTGTTTCTAATCTTCCTCTTTGCGGCAATGCTCGCCGTCGCTGTGTACTTTTTCCTTCGTCGCGCTCCGGCACCCGGTGAAGCGCTTTCTGGAAGTGGTGTACACAACGCAACGCCACTGTCCGCGGCTCCCGTGGTTTCGGCCGCACCCAGCGCTGTCGGCACCACTTCGGCCGCGCCTTCAATCTCAGCGCCCGAACCTGCTCCCTCCGTCGACGTGACGCCGCCCCCTTCAACAACCGTCGCGCCCGGTTCTGCCGGTTCCACCGCCGCGCCCCGGCCTTCTGTCACGGCAGAGGCATCCGCAACCCCAACGGTTCCGGCGGTGCCCTCAAACACCTCAGCCCCCTCAAATGCGCCTACTGCCGCCCCTTCCGCGTCGGGACCAAACAGCGGTCGCTGGTTCTGAGATCGCGCGGCTCAACTCGTGGCACGATTCGCCGCACGATGTTTTTTACGCTCGGGCGCGGAGCGAGATGTGGACTTCGTCGCCTTCGATCACACCTGGCAAAAAACGCTTTGATCGCAGCGTTTTTAATCACGTCGACGGTCCAGGCTCAACCTCAGCCAGCCGATCCCCAAGCCCCCGCTGCGCCCGCAGACAAGCAGGCGGATCGGGCGGATGAGCTTTTTTCACAGGGCAACGAGGCGTTCGACAAAGGCGAGTTTGAGCGTGCGTACACACTCTACCAACAGGCATGGGCGCTCAAACGCACGTATGACATTGCCGGCAACCTCGGCCAGGTTGAATTAAAGCTCGGCAAATATCGGGACGCCGCGCAACATCTCGACTTCACCCTTCGGCTTTTTCCGCCCACCGGAAAGTCGGCACCACGCGAGGCCATTCGCCGTGCGTTCGATGAAGCGCGTCGCGAAGTGGGCACCTTGTCGATTGTGGTGAACGTTCAAGGCGCAGAAGTGAAAGTCGACGGTGCGTCGGTGGGACGCTCCCCATTTGAAAGCAAAGTGTTCGTCGAGCCCGGCAGCCGCACCATTGAAGCTTCGTTGCAGGCTCACATTCCAACGCGCATTACCATTGATATCGCCAAAAACGAGCAGCGCGACGTAACGCTCTCGTTATTGCCAAAAGCACAACCACCGCCGCTGCCTCGCAATGTTCCTTTACTGATTACCGGTTTTGGATTGAGTTTGGCCGCAGCAGTTACAGGTGTTGGGTTAATGATTGCTTCAGCCGATCGAGGTACCGACGCCGATATTTTATTGCGTGAACTCGTTAATAAAGAGGCCGATGGCAAATGCCCCTGTGGCAGCGAAGAAGAACGCGCACGCCTCAAAGGACTTCGCGGCGACCACGACCTCTTTTTTAATGTCTCCGTCGGAATGTTCAGCGCCGCCGGCGTATTGGCGGTTGGCACCGCGGTGTACGCATTAACTCCCGCATTTCTTAAACCTCAATCAAAGACCGCACGGGTATTGCCGCTGATCACGCATAACAGCGCCGGCGCCGCAATCATTGGCACATTTTAATTTTTATTAAGGAGTTTCACCGTGCATCAATGGTTGAAACACATCGCCTACTCAATTGCTGCCGTGGCATTTTCAGCATCTTTTGCCGCTTTCACCGCGTGTGAAAACACCGCGGGCAATTGTGAATTAACGGCGGAATGCACCGGCGCACCGGGTGTTACTGAAGGTGCCTGCGACCCCAATATCGCCGATGACACAATTCCGTCGACCTGCGGCGTTTTTGCCAGCCCCAATGCGGGGGCGCCCGGTGACGGCTCACCTCAAAGTCCATTCACATCGCTCGCCGATGCTATTGAAGCAGCCTCAAAAACAAGCGCGCGACGTGTGTACGCATGCGCCGGTACGTTCTCAGAAAACATAACCGTTCCAGGCGATTTTATTGTTTACGGCGGTCTTAATTGCAATGGCACCTGGCTCGCTCAACAGGACGGCCGCACCACCATTGCGCCTCAAAGCGGCATTCCAATCACCGCTCTTCCGGGATCCGGCAATGCCACACATATTGAAAATGTAGCGGCTATTGCACCGCCCGGTGCGGCTCCCGACGGCACCTCGACAAATCCGTTAGCCGGCGGATCCTCAATTGCAATGGTCGCGCTTGAAGAGGCCAACGTGGAGCTATTGAGATGCGATCTTACCGCCGGGGACGGTGCAATGGGCATTACCGTTGATCCGGACTCCGCGCCCAACGCCGCGCCCAATGGGAATTCCGGTGAAGATGCGTGCTCAACCTCGGGACTTGGGGGAATGGGTGGCGCCACGCAATGCGAAGTTTCCACAAAGGGTGGTAATGGCGGGAAAGGAGGTGAACCGGGTGCAATCAATGGAGAGCCTGGAATTGCAGGCGATCCCACCGCGTCGGCCGGCACTCCCGGATCGGGTCAAACCGATGTTGACAACTGCACGCCCGGCGGTGACGGACCCGCGGGTGAGACCGGCAAACAAGGCAGCGGCGCGCCTGAAACGAATATTCTACTCGACTCCGAGTGGAAGGGTGTTGCCGGTGAAGATGGCAAGCCCGGCCGCGAAGGCGGCGGCGGCGGCGGCGGCGGTGGTGGGAAGATCTGTTCCGGTGCGCAACGCGGTGCAGGGGGTGGAGGAGGCGGCGCAGGAGGCTGCGCTGGAGCCGGCGGCAAGGGTGGTGGCGCGGGTGGAAGCAGCATTGGATTGTGGGCAGTCGGGGCAGCCGTCTCTCTCAATCAAACAATCATTGTCGCCAAAGGCGGCGGCGCCGGTGGAGCCGGTGGCAAAGGTCAAATAGGCGCAATGGGCGGCAACGGTGGAAATCCAGGCGCGGCGAGCGGCGACTCCATCGCATGCAAAGGTGGCAATGGTGGAAAAGGGGGTGACGGTGGCCCCGGCGGCGGAGGCCAAGGCGGTTCTTCCATTGCAATCGTTGGGGATATGAACGCTCCCAAAGTGATCGACTCAACCGCTCAGTTTGCAATGAACGGTGTGGGCGGTAACGGTGGAGACGGTGCATCCGCCGCGGCGAAAGGCGCCGACGGCCGCGCTTGCGCAGGATTTGATATTGCAGCGGGTGAGTGTTTCAGCGCATTGCCATAAGGCAACTCAAGCGCCCCACCACAACATCTCAACCTCTTCGTTTTTCTTATTCACCGACAACAGAACTTTGATTTTCTCGCCGTCCACTTTGACCATGGGTGCCGGAAACGCATCGGCCTGAAAAAAGGCCGCTTTTTGAAAGCCCGACTTGTCGAGCCAAAACAGGTGTACACCGTCTTTCGTTGGCCCCCACAACAAAAGCATTCGTCCGCCGCCGACCAACTGAAAGTTTAATGCGCTGAAACCATATTCTTCAAAACGTTCAGGCGAAGGGAAATCGTCTCCCACGCTTTTGAGTTCGGGCAGGTGGGCTTTTAGGTGTTTGTATAAAAGATCATAACGAACCTTTGCCAATCGAGGCAGCTGGCGATCGGCGGGAGCAATCACCGGCAATGCCATACCATCAAACGTGGGCACTTCTACATGGGTTCGATAACGATCCAAAAGGCGCCCTTTTCCAATTTCTTCATCGGTCAGAGCCTTTATCCACCAATGAAATATTGCCAAGTCGGCAATTCCGGCTTTAGATTCAAGCCGAACCATCGACTCCCACAGCGGACTTCGAACCTGCCATTGTGCGCCGCGCGTCTTTACGATAGTGGCTCCAACGTACACCGCTCCGTGAATAACCACTTGGGCCAATAACGAAGCTCCGTCCGACGGCGCGTTCATCCAGCGATTGCGCGCTTCTTCATTGAGCAGCAACGCAAGGGTATGCACCGACGCATCGCTATAGTCGAGCACCAGATCGGGGGCATTAAAGGCCGCCGGAGCCAACTCGGAAAATACCCGCGCAATGTCATTCAACTGCTCAATGATGCGCGGATTGTTCGCCGGGTTTGCGTTGGTTGTGCGCGCCTTTTGCAAATTATCCCGCACATCCAATGGATAAAGCGGCAAGAAGTAGCGCTCAAAAAGGGCTTCTGCGGTGAACACGCGATGTGCCTAAAACATTTTCTTTCGTTTTTGAGATGACAAGATCCCCAGCATTTCGCGGTATTTCGCCACCGTGCGGCGCGCGATCTTAATACCGTCTTTTTCTTCAAGAAGCTTTACAATGGCTTGATCACTCATTGGATCGCTCTTGTTTTCAACCGAAATAATCTTTTTAATCGCCTGCTTTACGCTTTCAGACGCGATGTCTTCGTCCGCAACCGTGCTGATAGACGAGTTGAAGAAATACTTCAGTTCAAAAAGCCCCTGAGGGGTGTGTACATACTTATTGGACGTCACGCGCGAAATCGTCGATTCGTGCATGCCCACGGCCTCGGCGATATCGCGAAGGATCATCGGCTTTAGGTGCGCAACGCCGTGGTCTAAAAACGCGCGTTGTTTTTCAACAATTGTTTCTGTGACACGGATGATTGTTCGGCGTCGCTGCTCAATTGCGCGAATGAGCCAATGCGCGCTTCGCAATTTTTCGTTGATAAACTCTTTTGCCTTGGGGTCTTTGAGCATTCGCTGGGCGAGCTGCTCATTGACATAAAGACGCTGCAAACCTTTATCGTTGTCGGCCACAACATATTTGTCGCCGTCTTTAATGACGTACACGTCCGGGGTGATCGCGATTTGTCGATCATCCACTTCAGTGAAGTTGCGCGCCGGAGTGCTCTCCAACTTTTGAATTTCTTGTACCGACTCATACACTTCTTCGAGCGGTATTTTCAGCGCTTTCGCAATTGCCCCGAAGTTGCGGCGCTCCACGTTTCCAAGGTGATCGCTGATAATAGCCTTTTCGATTTCATCGTACCCCAGCACTTCGGCCTGGATCAGCATGCATTCACGCAGATCGCGAGCGGCAACACCCACCGGCTCAAACCGTTGGATCATTGCAAGAACGTAGGGTGCATCTTCAGGGTTTAAGTCGGCCTCGCGCGCCAGATCTTCAATTGTCAGGTCGGGTTGACCTTCATCCCCTTTGAGATCCAGATATCCGCGCTCATCGAGATTGCCAATGACGAGTGCGGCAAACTCTTTTTCGTTATCAACCATGTCGCTCATGTGGAGTTGCCACAGAAGGTGCTCGCGGAGCGACGACGGCTTGGTGAGGTTTTGCTCGATCGGGGGGAGTTCTTCAAAACCACCGCGGTGGGTGGGCAGCGCCTGCTGCTGCGTGCGATTTTCGAGAAACTGCTCCCAATCAACTTCTTTTGTCTGCTTTTCCGCTTTGCGCAGACTCGGATCAGACTCGGCCCTTTCAGGAATGGCATCGAGCCGGGAGGGAGAACTTGCAGCCGCTTCCACGTCCGCCGCTGTTCGCCGAGGTTCAGCGATGTCGTCGGCCAACACCGGATTGCCGTCGAGTTCTTTTCGAATCTCGTCAACCAGTTCGAGACGCGACAACTGAAGTAACCGAATCGCCTGCACCAGCTGAGGCGTCATCACCAGCTGTTGCGACATCTTGACCTGGAGCTTCATCTCCATGCCCATAGCGTCCCTCCTTTTTGTGCCTGCCCCGCCGTCGGCAGAGTTTCTGCATGCATCAACATCGCCGAGCCAAGCTAGCACCAAATCTCAACGGGCACGAGTCTTGCTTTTTATTAAAACTTCTGCACGATGCTTCGCTTCGCGTGCTGCCTATCAAGGTTCATGCCCGGCTGCGGCTTCCCGATTGCTCACAGAATGTATTGCCCGTAGATCATCACGTAGGCCGTAATGGCGATTACGGCCAAAAGGTCCAGCGCGAACCCGACGCGCATCATCACCGGAAGGCGGATCGCGCCGCTGCCAAACACAATCGCGTTGGGTGGTGTACCTGCGGGCAACATGAAATCGCAGCTTGCCGCAATCGCCGAAGCACCCAGCACAGGCAGCGATCGGGGAAGAACATTGAGCGCAATGTTCATTGTCGCGGTGTTTGAAGCGACCGCCGAAAGCAGCACAGTTCCGAGCGCTGTGAGCCCCACCTGCGCAACAAATGGCATCTGCGCAACCGCCGTAAATCGTTGCGCCATCCATTGACCCAAGCCGCTTCCTTCAATGCCCGCGGCCATCGCAAAACTCCCTCCAAGAAGCAGAAGTGTACTCCATGGAATTTTGCGAAATGTACTCCATCGGATCGACTTTGTGAGCACAAGCAGCCCACCCGCGAGCAGGCTCACAAACGCTTCGTAGTGTTTTCCGCTCGCCGGCGCGCGAATCAACATCGACAGCCAAGGTGAAACGAACGGCCGCAAAAGATCGCCGAAAATCCACAAAAATGCGGCCAAGCAAAACACGAAAGCCACGCGCCTCTCCGGCCCGCGAAGTGTACCCATGGCGTTAAGTTCGTGTTCAATCACCTCGCGACCGCGATCGCTTTTGATGTGATCGCGCCGCGCGTGAAGCCAAAGAACGGCCCACACAATCGGCAGAAAAAGCACCACGAAAGGCAGCCCAAACGCGAGGTATCGAACGAAGCCGATGTCGGTCTTCATCTTGTCGGTGACGAAGCCCAAGAAGATGGAGTTGGTTGCCGTACCGATCTTCGTGCCAATGCCGCCGACGTTTGATGCGTACGCAACAGCGAGCAACAAAGAGGCTCCAAAACCAGGCAATTTGCGTTTTTCGCCCGCTTCCAATTCATGCAGGAGAGCGACGGCGATCGGCACCATCATCACGGCGGTGGCAGTGTTGGAGATCCACAACGAGACGAGCGCTGTGGCCGCCAACATTCCAAAAAGCAATCGTCGCGGACGTGTACCAATTGCGCGGAGAATGTGCAGCGCAACGCGCCGGTGGAGCCCCTGTTCCTCCATCGCGCCGCCGATCATCATGCCGCCGAAAAATAGAAAAATGTAGGCGTCGGTAAACGGCGACAGCGCCTTGCCCGCGTTGAGAGTCAGGCCGTCTCCAAACACGCCGAGCACTGGATAAAGCGCGATCGGCAAACACGCTGTCATCGCGATCGGTATCGCTTCAAACAACCAGAGCACGGCCATGAGTGCCGCCACCGCCGCTGCGTACGCAGGACGTTTTCCAAACCCTGAGAGCGTTTGCAGCTCGGTTGGGTAAAGCGTCAGAAACAAAAACACCGCAATCGCAAGCGCGATCCCAACACCGCGCACAATTGGATTGGACGCAGAATCATTGGCGGCCGGCGGAGGTGTGCTTGGCAACGGGGGAGGCAGCACATCGTCGTCCTGCGGTGCGCCTTTCGTTTCGGTTGTGTCCCCGGCCATGCGCGCACGTTAACAGCAACGAGGCCCGTGCTGCTGAGCGGCCGACAAACGGCTCATCGCATCGTGCGTTTGTCGGGCACGGGTTCGTCATCGCAATCCACGCGCGTTGGTTCGTCAGATGATAGGGTGACGAAAATGTCCCGCGCGCTCCCTCGTTCTCGTCGCGTTTTGGCTGCGCTCTTCGCGGCGACGGGCTTGGCGTTTGTGTTCATGTCGGGCTGTCAGTTGGGCCGCGACGCCGAACCACCGCCGCCACCTACGCCGTGTCAGCCCGGTACGTGTCCTCCGGGTCAGTGGCCGACAATGCCGCCGCCGTCGCCCGATCCCAGCCCAACAGCGCCGCCGCCGGGGTTAATGCCCGCATTCGTGGGTTTCCCCTGTCAAGCCACAGAAGATCTCATTTGTGGTTGGGGCAAGTGCATTGCGGGGCGCTGCGGCGGCTGTCAAACCAATCTCGATTGCAAGTTGGGTGGAGCCTGCGGTTGGACGCCTATTGGAATGGCGTGTGTCTACGGCGGCGCCAACATTCCACGGTGAGTGGTGGCCGGCTTTGAGGCTGCACGCCGCGAATCGTCGGTCGGTTTCCTCACAATAGCTTTAGTATTGTTGCGTCAACACTCCCTAGGTGGCTGATGTTTTTCTACTGCGCGCCCCGCTGACGCGTCCTCGCTGCGCTTCCGGTGCTCAAATACACAGAGTATGTTCCGCTCCGGGTCTCGCTCGGACGCGTGATCGGGGCTGCTCGTTACGAAAAACACCAGCCACCTAGCTTCGCGGCGTTCGCCGTCAAATCCGGCCACCATCTAATGCACGGCTTTGAGGCTGCACGCCGCGAATCGGGCCACCACCTATTGCTCGGCTTTGAGGCTGCACGCTTATTGGGTTTGAGCGCAGGCTTCAAAAACCGGTAAGTGCCTATTGAGTGAAGCCGCGCGCAGGTGTTCAAACACACACTCCACATCGTCCACGAGAGCCGCTTTTGAAAGCTCGTCGTACATGGCAATGTTGGCTTTTTCCGCGGTGACGGCCGCCTTGCAAGCCGCAGCAAGACTATCGTAGTGCGCTGCTGCCGCCGTGGAAGTCTCTTCAGGAATGGCAATTCCGTGCGCTGACAACAATGCTTCAATTGCGTCGGCGTGGCGTTCTTCGGCACGCTGGATATGAGCAAACGGCAATACAGAACCAAACTGTTCAATCACAGATTTGTATTCGTGTTCCGCCGCACGTTCATCTTCGAGGGCTTGCAAAAGCGCATTTTTTGTATCTTCGGGCAACGCGCCTTTTTCAATTGGGCAGGTCGCCAGTGGTCCCATTCCATTGCCCGGTCCCATGCCCATTCCAGCACCGGGCCCCATTCCTCGTCCCATTCCCATTCCCATTCCGCGCCCTGCCACGGGGCCGGCTCCTCGACCGCCACCCCATCCAACACCATACGGCTGTGCGGCCGGAGCAGCGTTGTTTGCCGGGACATTCGGCTTTTCAGGGTCGTGTGATGCACAGCCGGCCACGGCGGACAATGCGGCAAACCCAATGGCAGCGAGTGCCAGTTTCAGCGAAGGTGTGCGAGCCCACGCCCGAGGGGCCTCCCCGCGCGTGGCGGCATAGTTGGAATTGATTTGGAGGCTCATGCCCTCCATTGACGCATTCACTATGCCATGCGCTCTTTGCCCACTAACATGAGCCTTGGATCCCGCAATAAACGCAAGCATGCATTAAACAGCGCACACTTAGCGTTTCAATGAAACAAGGCGAAACAGAACCGCACGCCCCGCGCTTCGCAGTTCCGTTCATTCCGTTCAACGGAGGTAGCTGGAGTCAGCTTGGGATCTTGTGATGTCTTGGCCTGACGCGTCCGTGGCTGTCCCGTGGTGAGGGGTTAAGCCATCAATGCGCGGTAGGCCATTTGGTCTTCATACATACGTAAAAAGATGCTGTGCTTTTTATTGTGATAATGCGCTGTTTCTCCACCCGCCGGTTCAATAACTGTGGCCGCCCCGTTCATTTGTGCCATTGCCGATAACAAGTCGGGATAATCGCCCGACGCAACCGCGCCCAATATCGCCGAGCCCAAAAGCACCGCCTCGGGCTCTTTTGGCAATACAATGCGGCAGCCCGTTATATCGGCGTGTTCGCGCAAAAAGACCGGGTTTTTTGTATCACCGCCACACGCGAGCAACGTATGGATACGATATCCATGTTGATTCATTGTTGATAAAATATGCCTTGTACCGTGCGCAATGGCTTGCACCGTGGCGAGGTATAGAAGCGCCAACGAATCGATTGTATCGCTCAATTTAAGGCCGCTCACCATGCCTCGAAGAGTGGGATCGGCTCGGGGCGAGCGATTGCCATGGTGATCGGGCAATACATGCAACTCGCGCGTCAGCATTGCTTCAAACGGCAACCCGTCGGCGAGTTTTGCCAGTCGCTCATTGAGAAGGGCATACACCGAAAGGCCGCGCGCTTTTGCCTCCGCTTTCAGTTCGTCCGCTCGCGCATGAGAATACACCGTGTGATCAATTAGAGCGCCCGTTGCACTTTGTCCACCCTCGGTGAGCCACATTCCAGGGATCATGGCGCTTTTATAAGGCCCCCAAATCCCGGGGACAAAGAGCGCCTCACGCGAGACAGCCATGTGGCAACTCGATGTTCCACCGATCAATGCAAGCCGCTCTTCAAGCGTAACAGGCGTGGGGGCAATGCCGTTTAATCGTGCGCCCAACATGCCAATACCGCCGGCGTGTGCGTCGATAATGCCAATGCCAACGGCGGTGCCGGGAACAAGCCCCAACTCCGCCGCGGCCTTGGCTGTTAATGCCCCGGCACGTTCACCCATTGGACGAACGCGCTTTCCAATGCGCGCATAACCGTCATTAACCAAGTCGTCGAGTTTTGCCGCCCGCAGATAGTCAGCCTGCCAACCGGCGGCCTCGTTATCGGTCAACGCTTTATGGCCGAGATAGGTCCATTTGCAGACCGTTGTACACAACGAACGAGCATCATTTCCCGTTGCCCGATACGAAAGGTAATCGGCCAAGTCTAAAAACTTTGCGGCGCGCGCCCACGAGTTGGGTAGATTTTCTTTAAGCCACAAAAGTTTGGGCGTTTCCATTTCAGGCGACAATGTGCCGCCCACATAACGCAGCACCTCATGGCCGGTGGCATTGAGCGTTTCGGTTTGGCGGATGGCTCGATGATCCATCCAAACAATGACATTTTGCGCGTCATTTCCCGTGGGGCTTACCGTTACGGGATTGTCGTCTTTATCAAGCAAAACCAATGAACATGTGGCGTCAAATCCAATGCCGGCGATTTGATCCGCATTCAACTTCGCTTCATTCAGAGCTATTTTAACGGCCTTGGCGGCCGCACTCCAAATGTCGTCACTCGATTGCTCAACAAAGTCTTCTTCGGGCCGAAAGGTCTGGATGGGGTGTGTACCCATCCCGGCGCGTATGCCTTCCGCATTAAAGATGGCGGCGCGCACGCTGCCGGTGCCCACGTCAATCCCAAGGTAATAACCTTTGGGGGTCATGCCTTTTTCTCCCCATTGGATTTGCCCCAAATACGCACCTTAAACCCGAGTTCTTGGGACAAGGCCACCATTTCTCCGAAGATATCGCCGTACGCAACGGCAACGTGGTTGGATAGATAATGAGCCATTAACGTATCGCGACCCACACCCAAATCCGCCGCCATAAAGGGCCACTCGCGTGTAGTGCCATTCCACCAAGCGTCGCGCACCTCTGCGGGGAGTTTTTTGACACTGCCTTTACCGATATCCATCCACATGGCGCCGCCCTTTAAAAATGCGCGCGCCCACGTGATTTCACCGGGCAAACTTTCACCCGCGAAGGTGCCGCCCGGCGTTGGGAAATACGTGGCCGGCTGGCGATACGTGTGTACACCTTCGAGGGTGTCGGGGTTGTGATTAAATGCATACGCACCGCACGAGCCTGAATTGAGCAATACCCATAAAAACTTTCCTTCGTGTTCGGCTCCCCAACGAACATCGTGAAACATAACCGCTTGATGCAGCCCTTTTGCTTTTAATAGGCGCTTCATCATTTCCATGGGCATGACATTGCCTTGATCGGCCTCTGTTGCGCATGCCACCGTGTCTCCGTTGGACTCGGGTCGGCACGTTGAATTAAAGAGACCCTCCGCAAAGTCCGAAGGCGCGCGCAGCGGAATTAGACCGAGTTGGTATTGCCAACCTAAACAATCGGCTTTGAACTCATTCACCATATCGAGCACGGCGAGGTAATCTCGAAGCTGCTCACGGGTGGCGTTTTCATCAAAGTCGGTGCCTCCGCGTTCACCCCAATGAAACGTCACACCTTTGTTTTTAACGAATTGAAACGCCTCGCCGATGCGCTTTTCGTCAATGCGGCGCCCGCGGTCGATAATCCACGCCTGATCGATTTTGTGCTCTGTAAACCCATGGGGGGTGAGGCGTCGCGGGCCGAAATAGCCGTTGATCATACCCATAGAGGTATCGCCGAGCATTAGTATTAAAATGCGTCGCTTTTTAATGTCATTGGCAACATTTTTTGCAATTGCCGATGCCGATTCACTCACAGGGGCGTGATAACTCAGTTCGTCCTCGCCGTATTTCACTTGGCCGCTCGAACACCACTCATCCAACCGTTCCATAAACACGGGATCGGTTGTCCAATCGGGCGCATCGGTCCAAATACGTGAATGGGCGCGACCCAAACTTTCAAGGCAGGCACCTGTATTGAGCAGCCCCACAAGGCCCGGCCATTGCCCTGAAAAATTGGACGCCATTAAAAACGGATTGTCTTTGCCAACAACGCCGTCTGTGGTGTGGGGGCCGTACACCCAATGCACAAAAATGCCCACAATCGGATCGTTAACGGGACCGAGCTTTTCAATTGCTTCGTGCGGTTTTGATAAAAATCCCGGAACCCGATAGCTCTCCCGGCCGAGTTTTTTCAGCGCGCGCTCCATTTGTACGGTGGCCGCTTCAATGCTTGGAATGGCAAGCTCATTGGGTTTGGGGCGGGCGTCACCGGGCCAATAAATCGCAACTTTTTTCGCCATGATTCGCCTCAACGATCTTATTCTTAATCAACTCGCATGTTGTTAATGCGCGCCGTTATTTGATTTCTTCGCCGCCTTTGGCGACATTTTCTTTGGTGTATATGCGGGTGCCGAGGGTTATCTTTTTTTCTACCTTTTCACCCTGCAAAATCTTTATGGCGGTTTCAATCGCTTCAGCGCCGCCTGTTGGATAAGCAAAAGTCGCATCTAAGATGCCGTCTTTCACATATCGAATACCTTCGTGTGGCAATGCGTCAATGCCGATAAACTTCATTGCTCCGTGTTTGTCGGCTTCTTTTGCTGCCAAATAAGCACCGTGAGCGCCCGGATCGTTATGGGCGTACACCAATTGAATGTCACTCTGCGTGGCGAGCGCGCTTGCCATTTCTTTGCGGGCATTGGGCTCAAGCCACGCCATATCCGCTTCAAAAACCACTTGGATGTCTTTGTTATTGGCGAGATCGAGCCCTTCACGGAAACCGGCATTGCGATCTTGCCCGGGGGTAGAAGTCATGAGCCCTTTAAGCTCCACAATTTTGCCTTTGCCCCCCAGCGCTTTAACGGCCCATTTCCCGGCTTCGCGGCCGATTTTTTTATTATCGGCTCCAATAAACACTGTGTACTCTTCGCCCTGAACGGCGCGGTCGAGCACAATTACTGGAATGCCTTTTTTATAAGCGTCGGCAACCGGCTGAGTGAGGGGTGCGGCCTCTTTTGGGCTGATAACTAATAGATCAATGCCTTGAGCGACCAACTCCTCCACGTGCGCGCGCTGCGTGAGAGAGTCGTTTTGAGCGTCTTTGAATATGATTTTGATATTGGGATAAGGCGATGTGGCCCGTTTGATATCGGCGTTCATTTGAACGCGCCACGGCTCGCCCAAATTGCATTGGCTCATTCCAATAACGTACGGATCGTCTGGAGTGCCGGCGTGCCTTTTCCGATCGCTGCCCGAGCTTGAACAAGACGGCAGCGCGGAAAGTGTACACAAGCAGACAAGCGTCCCAACAAAAGCGCGACGGGGAAACATCGGCATGGCGAGGCTTTCTACAACGTCGGCTCCGGCACGTCATCCGCGCTTCGCGCTCTCGCAACTCGCTCGGACGCGTGATCGGGGCTGCTCGTGACGAAAAACACCAGTCACCGTGCCATGCAGTTCAGGTTGCGGCTCGGCGGTTGGCGAATTTTTGAAACAGCACGGCTGCCAGAAGAATAACCCCGGTGAGCATGAGTCTCGCCTCGGTTTGAAATGCATTGAGGCTCAAAATCTTCTGCAGGTAGCCCATTGTTAATGCGCCGAGCAGCGTGAGCCCCATTCCACCGCGACCGCCTGACAACGCTGTTCCGCCCAGAACGACCATTGCAATCGCTTCAAGTTCGTACCCCGTACCTGTTTCAGGATCGCCGTGGGTTTCTTGAGCGGCCTGGCAAATGCCGGCAATGGCCGCAAACAAGCCCGAAAGCGCGTACGCAACAATCAACGTGAGCGATGTGGGTACACCCGACAACTCCGCGGCTTCACGGTTGCCGCCTGTTGCGTACACATATCGACCGGCTCGCAGGTGTTTTAAGAACAGCCACGTTGCGAGCGCGCAGGCCGCAAAAACAAGCGTTACAGCCGAAACATTGCCGCCGAACATCTTTGTATCCAGCGCTCGAAATATTGCGGGAAGAGCTTTGGGAGCCGCCGGTTCCGCACCGAGCGACGTGGCCACCGTGATCTTTTCGCCGCCTGAAACAAGCTTTGCGAGCCCCCGCGCAAACACCATCATTGCGAGCGTTACAACGAAAGGCTGCACTCGATATCGAGCTACAAATCCGCCGGAAAGTGCACCAAGGGCCGCGCCCATAAACACCACCGCAATCAACGAAAGCGGCGCCGACAACTCAAACGGTAGAGTGAGCCACGCAAACACAACGGCTGACAGTCCAAGAACGCTGCCCACGGCGAGGTCGATTCCACCCGCCAAAATCACAACCGTCATTCCACACGCCAAAATCCCGTGAACCGAGATTTCGCGAAGCATGGACCTATGTGTACTCCATGCAAAAAAAGCCCCGTTTGCATTAAAAACGAGACCCACAAAAAGCACCAAAAGGAGGGGCAAAAGGGCGCGCGCGAACGAATGTCGCATTGCAATCTTCAGCCGCTCAACAAACACCGCTCTCTTCTACATGAACGCCTGCGCTTCGGGGAATGGCGCGACAATCATGGTGCCTGCTCGCCGGTTTCACGGTGCTCGGCGGCCTCGGGATCGTCGAGCGCGAGCCGCAGTTCACCCAGCGAAAAGTCCTTTTTTTCAAGCGTTCGCACAATGCGACCCCGGCTCATCACCATCACTCGATCACAGAGGTCGATCATGTCTTTCAGTTCTGACAACACGACAACCACAGCGGTGCCTTGGGCAGCCACTTTTCGAAGCGTTTCAAAGATGTCGGCTTTGGCCATTAGGTCTACGCCGCGGGCCGGTTCATCAAGCAGGAGCAACTTTGGTCTTGTTGTGACCACACGCAAAAGAGCCGTTTTCTGCTGATTTCCGCCCGACAATGAGCCTGCCCAAGACCGCATTGAGGGAGCGGCAACACGCAGCAGCGACGTCATTTTTTGAGCCAATGTGTACTCATCGGTGCTCCGCAAAACGCCCCACTTTGAAACACTCTCCAGGCTCGAAAGACTGATGTTTTGCGCAATGTCGAGATCGTAAAAAACCGTTTTTTGTCTGTCGGCGGCGAGGTACACAATGCCGGCTTTTATCGAGTCTGTGGGGCTCACAATGCTGAACGGGCGCCCTTCGATCGCGGCGCTTTCAACGCGGGCTTCGGCGCCCCACGCACCGAACAACGCCGCGGGCAGCTCCGCGGTTCCCGAGCCGCGAAGTCCGGCGATTCCCACAATTTCACCCGCAAAAACCTCCAACGAAACGTCACAAAGTTTGGGCACGCTCGGAACATTGAGTGACAGTCCTCGAACCTGAAGTGCGACGTTTCGCGCGCTTCGCTCGTCCGCGCTCTCCAGCGCGGTTTGGACCGGTCCGTTTTGGAGCGAGGGTTGTGGAGCACCTGCCGGCGACAATGCCCGACGTGACCCGGCTCCCATCATTGCGTCCACGATTTCAGCCCGATCGGTCACTTTCTTGGGCTTATCCAGCG
This sequence comes from Polyangiaceae bacterium, assembly GCA_016712345.1. GTDB lineage: Bacteria > Myxococcota_A > Polyangia > Polyangiales > Polyangiaceae > JADJRH01. The sequence continues at coordinate 1,436,365 of JADJRH010000001.1, read as the reverse complement.
TTACTTTTCCATCGCACAAAACCGTTACATGGTCGCCGATACGGTCGTTTTCTTCCATGCGGTGTGAAATGTACACAATGCCGCAACCCCGCTTTTTCAGCCCGTTGATGCGCACCATGAGACGCTCCGCTTCAGGCTCGCTCAGAGCGCTTGTGGGCTCGTCGAAAATGAAGATGGTCGCCTTCTTTTGGAGCGCTCGGCCAATTTCAAGAAGCTGTCGATCGGCGAGTGGAAGGGTTTCGACCGGAGCGAGAGGATCGATGTCCAAAGCCATTTCTTGAAGAAGTTTTTTGGCCTCTTCCAGTTCACTTCGCCTGTCGATTTTCGATAAAAAGCCACCATGTGTACACAGTGCCAGGTTGTCTGCCACGGAGAGTGAGCCGATGAGTGACAGCTCCTGATAAATCGTCGCCACACCGTGCGCCGATGCATCGCGCGCGCTCTGAAAGCGAACGGGTTTACCGGCCAAGCGAAGCTCGCCTGTGTACTCTCGAACCACCCCGGAAAGGACGCGAATGAGTGTACTTTTGCCGGCGCCGTTTTCCCCGGCAAGAATGTGTACGCATCCCGGCAGCACTTCAAACGAAACGTCTGCGAGAGCGCGTGTTGCGCCGAACGTCACCGACACGCCTGAAAGCGTTGCGAGGGCGTTTGCGCTTTGGCGGGTCACGGGATCACGCGTCGAGGTCAACCGCGCCGTCTTTGTCGGTGCGCGCTGCCGCAGGCGAATATTTTCCAGATTCGTCGCGAGACAACCGAGCCATTGCCACCTTGGGGTCGTGCGTGAAAAAAAGCCACGATTGGTCTTTGAAAAGCTCATCAAAGAGAGCGGCTTTTTCGTCGATTAACATCTCTGGATAGCGGTCGTACCCCATGGTGATCGGCAAGTGTACCCATGAGGCGCCCGGTACCAGATCGGCACAAAAAATAGCGCTTTGGCGCAGTCCGGTGACTTGCGTGAGCATCATACCGGGAGTGTGTCCGTTGCTCTCGCGCAGCCTGAAATGGTCCCCCAAAACGGTGGTGCGATCTCCGTCCACCACCACGAGCCTCTGACTCGCCTCAAGGAGATCCAAAAGCTCGGGAATGAAGCTCGCTCGGTCACGGCTGTGTGGATGTTTGGCCCTTTCAAAAGCGCCTTTTCCAACGACGAAGGTGGCTTTTGGAAAGAGAAGCTCCAACGCTTTGTCCTTTTGCCATGCCGAAAGAAGCCCGCCCGCGTGGTCAGAGTGCAAGTGACTGAGAACCACCACATCAATGTCTTCGTGTGAAAGCCCCTCGGCGGCGAGCGAGTCGAGAAGCACGTGTCGATCTTCTACAACGCCGTAACGTGCTCGGAGTTTCGGCTCAAAAAAAGCCCCAATGCCCGCTTCTAGAAGGACTTTTCGGTGCCCCTCGTCAACGAGCGCGGCCCGGCACGCAAGCTCAATGCGGCCCACTTCATCGGGCGGGTGCCACCGGCTCCACAGTGCTCTCGGCGCGTTTCCGAACATTGCGCCGCCGTCCAAATACTGTCGATTTCCGAGAAGCGGGACCAGTCGTAGCATGCGCGCCGAACCGTAGAACGACGGAGCGAATGTGACCACCTCCAAGCCTTCTCAATCGCCGTTTATTGCCTCTTTTCCCCGCACCCGAATGCGTCGCGACAGGCGTGATCCTTGGTCGCGCAGGCTCGTTGCGGAAACGCGTTTGTCTGTGGATGATTTGATATGGCCGGTGTTCGTTCAGGAAGGGCAGGGTGTCGCGACCGAGATCGCGTCCATGCCCGGAGTGAAACGGCTGAGTATTGATCTCTTGACGGCAGCCGTAAAAGAAGCTGCCGGCCTTGGAATACCGGCTGTTGCGATCTTCCCCGCGACGCCGCTTGACAAAAAAACTCCCGACGGCGAAGAAGCGACAAATCCCGATAACCTGATTTGCCGCAGCGTGCGCGCTATTAAAGAGTTGGGCCTGGATATTGGAGTTGTGTGCGATGTTGCGCTCGATCCATACACAACCCACGGTCAAGACGGTGTGATTCGCGACGGTCTTGTGGCCAATGATGAAACGGTGGACATCTTATGCCGCCAATCAATTATTCAGGCGCAGGCCGGCTGTGACGTGATTGCCCCGAGCGATATGATGGATGGTCGCATCGGCGCTATTCGTGATGCATTGGACGCGGAGGGGTTTCAAAAGGTGCGGATTTTGTCGTACGCGGCCAAATATGCGTCCGCTTATTACGGTCCGTTTCGCGACGCCGTGGGTTCAAAAGGGGCTCTCGGAAAAGGTGATAAGAAAAATTATCAAATGGACCCGCGCAATACAGATGAAGCATTGCGCGAAGTGGCCCTCGATATCGCCGAAGGCGCAGATATGGTGATGGTGAAGCCGGGCATGCCTTATCTCGATATCGTTCAACGCGTTAAAGAAACCTTTTCAATGCCCACCTATGTTTATCAGGTGAGCGGTGAATATGCGATGATTAAAGCGGCGGCCGAAAGGGGCTGGCTCGACGGTGAGCGCGCAATGATGGAGGCGCTGGCCGGTTTTAAGCGCGCGGGTGCCGACGGTGTTCTGACATACGCGGCTATTGATGCAGCAAAAGCGCTCATTAAGGGCTACGCGTATTAAATAAAAGCTGCTCGCTATTATACAACCTATCGGGGGGCGACAGGCAGCCCCGCCGCCAAAGGGTCGCGGTGAGGGAGGTGGCTTAGTGCGGCCCAAACAAATTTGGGTAAGTGTCAAAAAAACAGCGTCAGTGTCTACTTGACAGTGTAACTGTCGCGATGTAGAGTCGCGATTGTGACTGCAATTTACAAGATTGATGAACTGGCCCGGAAAGCGTCCGTGTCGGTTCGCACCGTTCGGTACTACGTGCAGCGCGGTCTTTTGCCTCCGCCTGAATTTCGGGCAAAAGACACGGTGTACACCGATGAGCACCTGCTGCGTCTCCGCGCCATTCGCCGTCTTTCAGAAGAGCGAATGGCACTCGACGAAATAGCTGTTCGCATTGCGCACATGACTCCGGCGCGATTGGAGGAAGTCGCAAAAGGCAACCTCCGTGATCTGGCAAGGTCGCCGGGTGGGGATCGTGACAGTGGCACTGTCAAGAATGACCGCACTGTCAAGAACGAGACCGTCGTTGAAAACGATGACGTCGGCGAAGACGGCGTTCTTCCCGACAGCGTGCCTCCCGGCGTGCCGACGGTCGCCCGCGTTTATCGCATTGCCAATGGTGTGGAGCTTTGGGTGCACGACAATGCGCCCCCATCTTCTATGGCCCTCGTTCGAGAAATCATTCAACGGCATAGCCGTCATTCAAAGGACAATCCGCAATGAGCCCCAAACCGCAATCGAATGAAGTGATGTCCGCCTGCTTGCAGACTGTGCAGGGTCGTCCAATTCCGCTGCTCGGTGTTGCGCTTGGCGGTGAGGTAATGGGGTCACACGCGCGATTGGTTTTGCGTCAGCGTTATCGAAATGCTGAAACCAAACCCATTGAAGCGATTTATACATTTCCCATTCCGGGTGATGCCGTTCTTGTCGGATTTGCAATGGAGTGTGAAGGGCGGCGCATGGAGGCCGAGGTAAAAGAGCGCGAACAGGCGTTTATGGCCTATGATGAAGCGCTTTCAAAAGGGCACGGGGCGGCATTGCTGGAACAGGAGCGCCCCAACATCTTTACGGCGAATGTGGGTAATTTATTGCCCAATGAAGAAACCGTTGTGGAGGTGACCTATTTGCAAAAGCTCACCGCCGACGAAGGGGCGTTGCGTTTAATGATCCCCACGCTTGTGGCGCCAAAATATATGCCCGGTGTGACAAAGGGTGACCGAACCGGTCACGGCTCCGCAAACCCCACAGATCTTGTGCCGGACGCCGATCGGATCTCACCCCAAATCGCGGCTGTCAATTACGGCCTTCTTATGGATATCGCTTTTGACTTGGGGCGCAATGTTTCCATTGAAAGTCCGTCCCATAAAATTGATGTTATTGAAGAAACGCCCAAACGAAAGCGCGTGACATTTCAATCACAAACAGCGGCGCTTGATCGTGACATCATCTTGGTTGCAGAAGGTATTGCCGGCGTTACTTCGGGCATTGTCTGCGACAAATCCCCAAACAATGAAGGCACATTTGCATTAACGGTGGTGCCCGATTTGTTTGAGGCAAAAAAACAATCCAACGGCCGAGCGGTGGTGTTTGTGGTGGATGTTTCGGGCTCTATGGCCGGCGCGTCCATTGAACAGGCAAAACGCGCGATGTTATTATGCCTGCGCCATTTAAGTGAAGGTGACCTGTTTGATATCATTCCGTTCAGCTCCCGTTATGAACGGTTTGCCAGGGAGATTCCGGTGCGCTCCGGCGCAGCCAATGCCGAGCTGGTGCCTTTCAGCCAAAACACGCTGCGCGCCGCGGATGAATATGTGAATGGCTTAGACGCAAACGGCGGTACCGAAATGTTGGCGCCGCTTCTTGAGGCGGCCAAATCGCTGGCCGATCAAAATCGTGATCGATTGATTGTATTGCTGACCGACGGACAGGTTGGTAATGAATACCAAATTGCCGATGAAGTTTCCAAACAAGCGAACGGCGCGCGCGTGTACACATTTGGCATTGGAACAAATGTGAGCGACTGGTTATTGCGCGAGCTTGGAAAACGAACAAAAGGGGCTGTGGAGTTTATTCACCCGGGCGAGCGCATTGACGAAAAAGTGACTTCGCAGTTTGCGCGCGCAACAGCTGCCAGAATTGATAACGTTTCATTAAAGTGGGTGAGATTGGATGCGGCTGAAATTGCCCCGGCTGAGCCTCCGGCATTGGTGGATGGTGAACCGTGGACCATTTACGGTCGTTATGAAGCGGCGGGCATTGGCCACGTTGAAATTCGAGGCACGTTGGGCGGCGCTCCTTATTACATGGAAGTCCCTGTTGAAATGCCCGAAAAAGTAAGCCGTCCCACGCTCGTTTCGCTGTGGGCGGGGTCGCGCGTTCGCGATCTTGAAAACGTGGATGTTTCAACGCTGGGGAGGCGCGCCGAAACCCATAAAAAACGCATTGTCGATCTATGTATTGCGCATAAGATCGCGTCGCAATACACATCGTTTATCGTTATTGAAAAGCGTACGGGCGATCGGCGTAATCAATCAATGCCAGAAACGCGCGCAGTTCCGGTGAATGCGCCGGCAGGCTGGGGCATGTTTGGCACCGCGGAGCGCGAGGAGAGTGATGGTGGCTCCGTAATGACGCGTGCGGGCACCGCAATGAATCGAACGGTGCTAAAATCAAAGCACAAAATGTCCCCGCAACTGACTGGGGCCGCATTGGCGCCGCCTCCCGCATCGGCTTCGGCCGCGCCAATGCGTCCCATGGCAACGCGCGGAGCGCCGCCGCCTCCAATGGCCGCAGCACCTTCACCTATGGCGCCACCGCCTCCAATGGGAGCACCAATGCAACCGTCGGCTGTAATGGCTGGACCGATGGCGCCGCCGCCTCCAATGGCAGCACCCAAGTCGCCGGCCGCTGCGCCCATGCGCGCACAAGCTGAGGGTGCAAAAGGAGGTGGTGGAGGTCTTTGGGAGCGTGCAAAAAGGGCGATTGGTTTATCAGCGCCCGCCCCCGAACCCGCGGCAGCGGATAATAAAACGTCGGCGGCTGAACCTGAGTGGCTCAGCGCCGGCGCGCCGCCGCCCCAAGCTCCCCCGCTTGACGAAGGTATTGCCGATATTGGTGAGTTGTTTGCGGAGCAGCTTGCATCGGGGTTATGGGGCAATGCCAATGCGCCTGTAGAACAGCAGCTCAAAACCACGGCGGACAGGTTGATTCTGTGTATCAAAGCGTCTGTAGACAGTTCGCATTCTATTTATGGAGCACAAGTTCAAAAAGCCGTTGAAGAGATCAGCGCGCAGCTTGAAAAGCTCATGCTTCAAGATAGCAATGACGATCTCTTGGTGCGTCTTTTCTTGGTCGCCGCGGCTGTGAGTTCGGGCAAACGTGCACGGGCCAGGCTGCTTGCCATAGCAAAAACGGCCAAGAGTCAAACCGTGCAAAACGTTGCAGGTGACGTTATTACGCAAGAAGCAGCGCGCGCCGCATTACGTCTATAGGCACCCTCACTCGTCACCCGGCGGGATCGCCAAAAGCGCGGCGCTTCAGGTTTCTTTGAATGGATCACAATCCATAACGAAACCCCAATCCCATCATGATGCCCGATACGCTGGCCGCGGCTTCGAGATCAATGCCCACGTTGGGCGCCGGAGTCCACGAAAGGCCAACGATCGGAAACGCCAAAAACGGAAAAACGCGGGGAAGTTTTCCACCTGCAAACCAGCTCGGTTCTGTATAGCCGGCGTAATGTTCAGCGTCGGAGTCGAGTTGATTGCAATACCGAAATGAGCCGGCCGGATTGTTTGGCCCATTACATTTTGCATAAAGGTATGGGTCCGTGCCGGACGACTTTGTTGGATAAGCCTGGGTTCGATAAAGATCGCCGTAAAAAAACCACCCCACGCCGACACCGAGCCCAATGCGAGCGCTCCAACGGCCCTCATTGTCCAGCTCTCTATTCCACAAGATATCCGCGGTGGCGAAAAGCGCCTGAAGGTCGCTTTCGACAATTTCGTATTCAGTATCGGGCGTGTTTTTGGGCTTAATCGGCATTTCGGGAACGCGGTAGTTTGCGTACGCGGCCGAAAAAACGAGCGTTGCGTCGCCAACGGCTGTTTGAAGAGTCAGCCCGGCGCCGGGAGCAAACAACGTTGCGCCCGAGTCAAACACCGTATTGACGATTGCTTTGGGCATTAGATAACCGCGAAAACGAGCGCCGAGCCATGTGGTGGGGCGAACCGGACCACTGGGCTTTGTACTCTTGGGCTTGTTTTTTCGGTTGAGGCGAAGCTCCAACACTTTGCGTTCACCTTCGGCGAGCACGAGCTTGATGGTGAATACCTCTGTGTCTTTTGCCTGCGCCTCGATTTCAACCTGCGTGTCGGGCGCAACCTGTTTTGCTTCAAGCGGGTCGGTCCAGCTCTTTCCGTTGATTAAAATGTCGAGGTCTTCGTACGCCTCGGCGATCGACAAAGTGATTGTCGGGATGCGCGCATCGAGATCGGCGGCTTGTTGTTTTGCCGCTTCAGCCGCGCGTCGATCGGCGACCGTCCAACTGCGAGCGGGCTCTTCGGCGGCGACGGCGCGATAGAGTTCGGCTGCGCGAAGGAGTTCACCGAGCGCGACGTAACAACCTGCGAGAGCTGAAGCGACGCTGGGTTTGTGGCGGGCGAGTTCTGCCTCCTCAAGCAGAGGAGTGGCCGCAACACAATCCCCCTTTCTTGCGAGGGCCATCCCTTTTGCGGCTGCCCACTCAGCCCGGCCGGCGTGAGCGCTTTGCGGTACGCCCACGGCACCCATTGCCGCTGCGATGATGGATAGAATGCGCGCCGATCGAGCAAACCGCACAGCGGTGATGCTCGCAGACCGCAGCAGCGATACGCCTGAGGAGCAGGCATCCTTCGCGCTTGCGCTCGAACAATCGCTGCTAAATCGCACGAACGTCGGTACCATGGCGCGACTCGGGGCGGCGGGTTCCTCGGAGAACGTCCCGGTCTGAATTCTGCATTCGGCAACCGTTCAAGAGGGGCACAGGACCGCCCACCTACGCAGTCCATAGCGAGTTATACTCCTCCCCCTTTGAGCCGTAACGTGTATAGAGGCAAAAAACGATGACTGGAGCCAAGGAGCGAGAAGGCCGCAACGCAGCAACGGCTGAAAAACCGGGCGAGCGATCGGCCTCAGGCGGATCCTCGCCCGCGGCGCGCACGCTTTCGCCGGAGCTTCTCAAGAGCACGATCGAGTGCAAGCACGCCGCTCAATGCGCCGGATGCCCGCTCATTGAACACGACTACGGACAGCAGCTTGCACTCAAACGAGCGAGAGTGGCTGCGGCCGCCGCGTATTACCCCGCGCTGGAACAAATACAAACGCGGCCGGTAGAAGGTGCAGACACCATCACCGGCTATCGAACGCGCGCCAAACTCATGGTGTCGCCCGCGGGTGCGATCGGGCTCTACAACCGATCGGGACATCACGAAGTGGTCGACATTCCAACGTGCCGCGTGCTCGCACCCGCACTCGCCGATGTGGCCGGAGCGTTGCGTACACTGATAGCGTCGCCGCCCGCTGAAGCTCGTCCTCTTCTCCTTCCATACGACCCGGTGTCGGGCGGCGTATTGCGCGCCGTTGATCTCCGAGAAGTGCGCTTACCAAAGCCGCGTGAAGGTACGGACGACAGCGTCGGCGTGCTCGTCACGCTTGTCCTTCAGCGCGATCGCGCGCCGTCGCGTGAAGATCTGCGAGACGCGGGGCGCGCGCTGCGTCCACTCCTTCCAAAAGCGCTCGGTGTGGCCGTTAACTTCCACGATGCAGAAGCGCCGCAGATTCTCGGCCCTGAAACGCTTGTCCTCGACGGCGTTACGCAGGCCGAAGACCGCATTGGTGAAACGTTTCACATCGCATCGTTCGGCTCGTTCGTGCAGGCGCATCGTGACCAAGCGGCGCGTGTACACTCCGCGATTTTGCGCGAGATCCTGGCGCTGAAACCCGCTCACGGCGGTCCCACGCGCGTGCTCGATTTGTACGGCGGATCCGGTGCGATCGCGCTCGCTCTGGCGCACGCCAAATGCAAAGTCACCATGGTTGAGTCGTTTCCGCCGGCCACCACCAATGCGCGCGCGGCGGCTGAAAGTCAGGGCCTCACCAACATTGAAGTGCGGACCGGTGACGTGGCTGAAGTTTTGTCGCAACTCGCCGCCGCCAAGGTTGAACTCGACGCCGTTGTAATGAATCCGCCGCGCCGAGGTGTTTCACCGGCCGCGCGTGAAGCGATCGCGCGGCTCAACGCGCCCTTCTTTGTGTACGTTTCGTGCGATCCCGACACGCTCGCGCGCGATATGGATCACTTTGCCCGCCTCGGATATTCGGCGGGTGAACTTGCGCCGCTCGACATGATCCCGCTCACCGAAGAGGTGGAGACGATCACGGTGCTGCGCAAAATCGTGCCCGCGGCGCCGCGCATTCTCTACGAAGATCAAGATGTGTACCTCGTGGAGAAGGGTCCGCACGAGCCGGTGGTTCAGCACCCGGAGTACATGTCGTCGCTTCTCGCGCGTTGCGACATGATGCCGCGCGGTCAAAAGCCCCGCCCCATTCACTTGGTTGACCCCGGAACAAGCGGCCTTGTTCTTCTCGCCAAGAGTGAAGCCGCCCGAGCTGTGTGGACACACGCGCTCATCAACAGCGGACGCCTCATTTATCTCGCCGCTGCAAAAGGTGTCACTCCGTCAAAGGGTGCGATCACGCGCGACCTGCGCGAAGGAAATCGATCGTTCCCGGCGCGCACGCGTTATCGACGGCTCGCCGTTGCGTCGGGCCACTCGGTGCTTCGCGTCATTCCCGAAGGCGGGCGTACACATCAAATTAGGCGTCACCTGGCCGCCATCGGGCACCCGATTTTGGGTGACGAACGGTACGGCCACGTTCCCACCAACCGCTATTTCGAAGAGAAACACGGCTTGGATCGTTCATTTGTACACCTCGTTCGCATTGAAATTGCACACCCGCGAACAGGCCAACACATGATTATGGAATCTACGCTGCCCGGCGATCTGCGATCGGCGCTCCTTCGCGCGAGCGGGCCAAGTGTACTCAGATTCCTAGAGGCGAAACACGCCCTCGGCGAAGGACGTGTGTACACACCCGGTCCCGACGATATGCCCGCAAGCCGCAGAGCCACCGGTGCCACAGATGACAGCCTCGATATGCCGCCCGTGTCGCGCCGCATGCCTCCGGCCACCGTTGTCGACTTCGTCGACGAACCGCCGCGCACGCGTCGTCATCCCATCACTTCGCCCGACGAGGATTGAATTTCACCCCTGTACGCGCGCCGCGGCTGTCCAATCCGATGTCGAGGCGCGCAGGACAACTGACGATGGATGATCGGCCGAGCATTTTGGTGGTCGATGACGAGAAGGTTATTCGCGACATGCTTGCGGACCTTCTCGACATGGAAGGGTTTCACGTTCGCACCGCCGAAGACGGAACCAGTGCGCTCGACGAACTGTCGCGTGCTCACTACGACTTGGTGTTGAGCGATCTCAAAATGCCAAAAATGGGCGGGATCGCGCTTCTCGATCAGATCTCGCGCATTGCACCGCAGGCGGTGACCGTGATCATGACGGGCTTCGGCACCGTGGAGACCGCAATCGATGCCATGAAGCGCGGTGCGTATGACTACGTGCTGAAGCCTTTCAAACTCGAAGAGGTGGTGCACGTTGTTCGCCGAGGCATCGACAAGAAGCGCATGGTTGCCGAGAACATGCGCCTCAAAGAGGCCGTGTCGCTCTACAAAGTGAGCGAAGCGATCGCCGCAAGCCTCTCCCTCGATCAAGTGCTTGAAACCGTCGGCGACAGTTGCCTCCACGAAGTCCACGCCGACCTTGTGTCCACATGGCTCTCAAACGGCGAGGGAGCGCTGTTTGAAAGGCTGCGTCTCGTCTCGCCCGAGATGAGGCCCGCGGGCGACGCATCCGACGCTCACCTCGGCGCGCTTTCACCCGACAAAATCAAAGAGCGCTTAAACACCGATGCTTCGCTCATTGAGCATGGCGCTCGCGGAGCGCAGTTTTTTGCCGACGCGCCCACGCAGCCTCTTGCGAGCTTCATGGCTGTGCCTCTTCGTGTGCAAAATCGTCTCATCGGTTTTGCCGCCGTCGCATCGTTTACGGGCAGCAAACGTTTTGATGAAGGCCGGCGCAAACTCCTCAGCATCATCGGATCGCGCGCGGCTGCGGCGATCGAAAACGCCCGCCTTTACGAAGATCTTCAGGCCACCTTTCAACAAACGATCGAAGGGCTCGCCAAAGCCATCGACAAAATGGACAGGTACACAGCCGGCCATTCAGATCGCGTTGCCATGTACGCTGTGTACATCGCTGAACGGCTTGGACTGCCTCCGAACGAAGTGGAGATCGTTCGTCAGAGCGCGCTGATGCACGACATCGGCAAAATCGGTTGTGTACTCAACCTCAACAAGCCCGGCAAACTCACCAACGATGAGTACGAGGTGTTCAAAAAACACCCAGGCTTTGGCAGAGACATTCTCGACCCCATCAAGTTTTTGCACCCGCTCATCCCCGGCGTGTTTTTGCACCACGAGCGTTGGGACGGTCGCGGATACCCACTCAAACTCAAAGGCGCCGACATCCCGCTTCTTGCGCGCATCATTTCGGTCGCCGACACCTACGACGCCATGACAAGTGATCGGTCGTACCGTCGCGCTCTCCCGCACGAAGTGAGCCTTGCCGAGATCGAACGCTGCGCAGGATCGCAGTTTGATCCCGAGGTGGCGGCCACGTTCATCGGTGACATTGAAACGTATCGCGACGCTCTGCGCGAAAACGGCAAGAAGGTTCCTGAATGAACGCGGGCGCCCCGCCCGCAGGTGGCAAGGCTCGCGCGCTGTGGATCGGTACGCGTCGCTACGCCGCCGTGCACCACCTCCAACAGCAAATGGTCGACGCGCGATCAAAAGGTGAAATCGCCGACACCATTTTGCTTCTTGAACACCCCGCCGTTGTCACCCTCGGCCGCAACGCCAATGCCGAAAATATCCTCTTTTCAGAAAGTGTACTCCATCAAAACGGCGTTGATGTGTACGCAACAGCCCGCGGCGGCGACGTCACGTATCACGGCCCCGGTCAGCTCGTTTGTTATCCCATCCTCGATCTCGCGCCCGATCGCTGCGATGTGCGTCGTTACGTTCGCGCTCTCGCCGAAGTGATGATTTTGATCCTGCGCGACCACGGTGTGGAAGCCGGCGTTGTCGATCAAATGATCGGCGTGTGGGCCGATCGCGCCGCTCCCAATGTGTGGGCCGGCAGTGAATGGGCCACCGAAATCGCCAAAGTCGGCGCCATCGGTGTACGCCTCTCCCGTTGGATCACCATGCACGGCTTTGCGCTCAACCTCACCACCGATCTCGCGGGCTTTCGTTGGATCGTGCCGTGCGGCATTCAAGAACACGGCGTCACGAGCCTTCAGAACCTCACTAAAAAGGCCGTTTCACCTCGTTCAGTTGCGTTTTCTATCGCCGGGCATCTCGCGCGGACGCTCCACGTGGGTGTGGAATCGGTCATGGATTGTGAAGCGTTGTCCGACGTGGATCTGTCCAACCTCATCTTGGGTAGGACAACAAACGGCCGTGCTGAACTTGGCCAAACGTAACCGGTCGCGACACACTAAAAATCATGGGCTCAGACGAGTCAGAACCCAGTGAGCCCGGCGACGACGACCCGCCGGACAGCGCGAACCTTCGCCCGCGCTGCCCCAGGTGTGGTGGCATCGGTGAACCGCCGCGCTACAGACCGCGCGCAAATCCGTTTCTTTTCAAGCCAAAGCCCGGCCACCTCGTCTGCGAAGACTGCGGCCTCGACTATTGGGACAGCTCGCAGGGTCCACCACCCAGCAGCAAGTCACCGTGGTGAGTAGGGCGCTCACAACGCATCAAAGCGCCGGCACCATTTTGCGGTGCGCTGTAGTAAAAGCGCGACGTTGTGGCACCGCGCACGGCCAAAGAGCGTCGAGCACGCAATAAAAAGATCACGCTGATCGGCTGGTCCGCAGCCGTGTGTCTCGGCTTTGCGATGCTTATTCCAAACGCATTCGTCTGCGTTGGAACACGCAACGCCTCCGCCTGTTTCAAGTCGTACGAAGCGCCGCGCGGCCCCGAACTTCCGTGGTGCGGCGACGCCATGGGATGGTTCACATTCCCTTCGCGCGCGCCGTGGACACATCATCACGCAACGTATCGAGCCGAAGAACTTCGCATTCGCATTGCGATGGGCCAATACGAAAATGCCGTGATCGGCCAGCCCAATCGCACCGCGCGTGAGCTTGCTGCAAAACGCGTTGAAGAAGCGGAAACGATCATCAAGACCGGCTCACAACGCCTCGCGTTTGAAGAATTGGGCCCCGCTATCGGAGCGCCCGATCCTGCGCAAGATGCGCTTTTGGCAGGTGATCGCGACACTTTGTTACGCCGCGCAAAAGAATGGGGAGAGTGGCACAAGCGCCTTCACACATTGCAATCCGCGCTCATTGAAGGCGACTTTCCAAAAGCGCTCGACATCGCAAAACACTACGCCACCTACGATCCGCGCGAAGAAGATCTCCGCTCCGCACTCGGCGGCATCTTGTGTTTGGGCGGTGAAACAAAACGCGCCATCGAGCTGCTCGAACTTCAACAAAACGATCGCGCGAGTCGCCGTTATGCAGCCATGTCTCGCGGCTGGGGTGACGTTCGAACTGCCATTGTTGCATGTGCCGCACTTGGCAATGTCACTCCGCCGCCGCGTCCCGCATCGAGTGAAGCCGGCCAGGACGATCGCCGCGAGGCGCGCGCATCGCTTCGACTTCGTGCGGAAGCCGCTCACGATCACCGATTCGCCGATGCTCAGCAAAACGCGGAACAACTGCTTTCGAACGCATTGCCCGAAGGCGCACGCGCTCCCATTTTCGCCGCGCTGATCGCTTCGGGTTACAAAGCGCCGCCCGACAAACTTGTGGAGCTTTGTCGCGCCCACGCCGAAGACGGTGAACCGCCCCTTCTCGATCTCGGCAGTGTCAATGTTCTCTCGTGGATGGATGTACCTTCCGCGCGGCCCATTGTGACCGGCCCGGTGTTTCGCAAAGCCGGCGAGTCGCTTGTTGAGATCGCAAAAAGCCTCGAACCAATCGACATTGGCAAACCGGCGCTTTTCACCGCGGCCGGAGCCATGTTCATTGAAGGCGCACGCGCATTTGTTCGCGCGGCCGACACTGAAAACGCTGTCGCCATGTTGAACGCCGCGTGGGAAATCACGCGCACCGACGACGCAACCCGCGCTCTCGCTGAAGGGATCGCCCGCTACGCTTCGGGTGATGCTCTCGGCGCCCGCGATGTACTCTTTCGCGTTTCGATTGAAAGTGTACCCACCGAACTGCGCGCCGCCGTTCTCACGCTTCGCGCTGAAGTGAGCGGCAAAGACACGCGCCCTCTCAGAGACGAAGCCAAAAAAGCCTACGACGTGGCCAAACAAAGTCGCAGCGCTGCGCTGATTGCCTGGGCTCGTCGCGTTCGATTTTGGGCGGCGCCCGACACAGAACCGCCCGCGCCCGGATCGGTCTCCACGCTCGATCCAATGGCCGGTCGCTTCACGTTGTGGCCAAACCTCGGGTACTCCAATCGCACCGTCACGTGGAAAGCCGAAGACGACACGCGTCTCGAAATCCTCGGCAAAAACCTTTCAATCTGGAGCGCCGCACGTTTCGCAAGTGACAACGACAAGCGCGCTTATCGATATGCGTTCATGCGCCATCGCGGCGACATGCCCGACGCGCTTGTCCCCTACCTTTCCGTCGCTTCTGAAATTGCGGGCGACGGCGGTGACCCAGAAGTGTGGCTCGACGCTGTGATGGCCACCGACGCTCCGCGCTTCTCGATGCGTGTGTACACATGGGCCCGCGCTCAAACAGCTCGCTTTCGCGGTGACACCAAAAACTTCACCTTGTGGAACGACCGTTTCAAAACGCTCGCCAAGTTTGCAGGTGATCCCGATCGCGCTGAACTCGCCCGTTTTCTCGGGATCTGAACGTCGGCGTTTCCACAGCCGCTTCGTGTGTACACAATGCCCCCCGCCGCATCCGCGGCGCTTCGCGCCTTGCGTTGCTCCGCCCCCAAATCGCTCGGTTCGCGCGAGCATAAATGTGTACGCAACGAAGCGTACACAATGTGTGCGTACACATCTCCACGCGTTGTTTCACCGCGCGCTCCCTCGCTCAGGGGGCCCCGCCCATGGCGCCGGAACGGCGACATTTGGGAGGGGCGGGCGCGCGGAACGCGCGCCGGGGCGGGCAGCAAAAATGGGTGAAAACGCGCCGTTTTTTTAAGGTGGGCGGGACGGCGATGGAGCCGGTTGAAGAAGGCTACGCTTCCGCCGAGGCTTCTTTTTTCTTCGCGTCTTCGGCGTAGAGAGCCTCGATCTGCGGAGAGTACTTTTGCCAAACGAAGCGGCGCTTCACTTTGAGGCTGGGCGTGAGCAGGTTGTTTTCCTGCGTGAAGTCTTCTGCGGTGAGTGTGACGCGCTTCACGCGTTCAAAGCCTTTGAAGCCGCCCGAGTGCTTGTCGACTTCACCCATGATGAGGTCGTTCGTGCGTTTGTCGGCGAGCAGCTTGTCGGTGTTGCTCGTGTCAATGCCCTGCGCGGTGGCCCAGGTTTTCACCGCTTCAAGATCAACAACAACAAGCGCCACGTTGTAGAGGCGGTTATCGCCGTAGATCATTGAGTTTAAAATGTACGGCGAGAGTTTGAGCAGCTCTTCGAGCGGCGCGGGCGAAACGTATTTGCCGTTTTCGAGCTTGTATTGCTCTTTGATGCGACCGGTGATGTAGAGGTACCCCTCGTCGTCGAGGTAGCCGAGATCGCCCGTTCGGAAGCCGCGATCTTCGGTAAACACCGCTTTATTTTCATCATCGCGGTTGTGATAGCCCTGCATGATGTTGGGACCGTACACAACGATTTCGCCTTGTTTGTCTTCACCCGTGGCGGTCTTGTCGATCACCACGCGTACACCCGGAATGGCTTTGCCAACGCTTCCGATCTTTTGAGCGCCGGGGCGATTGGCCGTTGCGATGGGGCTCGTTTCAGTGAGGCCGTAGCCCTCGTAAACAACGATGCCGAGCGCGTCGATAAACTCGGCCACTTCACGCGAGAGAGCCGCGCCGCCGCTGAATGCGTATTTCATCCGCCCACCGAATCGGCCGCGGATCTTGGTGAAAACGATTTTGTCGGCGAGAGCGAGAGTGATCTTTTCAAAGAGACCCAAGCTCTCACCTTTCTTTTGTTTTGTCGCAGCGCGCATCCCGCCGTGAAACAGGTTTTGAATGACCTTGGGTTTGGCGGCCATTTGCTTGTTCACGCCGTCGTAGATGCGATTGAAAATGCGCGGCACGCTCATTAAGACCGTGGGCTGCACTTCACTCAGGTTTTGCACGATCTTGTCGACCGCTTCACACAAAGCCATTGAAGCGCCGAGCGACAACATCGCGTGCAACTCGCACGTGTGACCAAACGAGTGCGCCCACGGAAGGAACGAAAGGCTCCGTTCATCCGACGTCATCGGCAGACATTCGTGCACGGCGCTCACGTTTGAAGCGAGGTTTCCGTGCGACAAAATCACGCCTTTGGGATTGCCCGTGGTGCCCGATGTGTAGATCAAACACGCGGTGTCTTTGGGCTCGGGCTTAATGGAAGCGACAGGGTTTTTAGTGCCCGCTTTGAGCAGGCCTTTGTAACTCATCGGGTCGTCTTCACCGCCGAACAGCGTGAGAATGTGTTTCACGCTCGGGGCCTTGTCGCGAATGGCAGTGAACTTGTCGGCGATCTCTTTTGTGGCGGCCACAAGCCCAACGGCGGAGCAGTCATTTGCGATAAACGCCCACTCTTTGGAGAGCTGCGCTTCGTACATGGGAACGATTGAAACGCCGAGCCCGTAGCAGGCGTACGCAATGACCGCCCATTCAACGCGGTTGTTTGAAACGAGGCAGAGGTTTTCGCCGCGCTTTAATCCGAGGGCCGCGAGGCCGCCGCGCATTTGGTCAACGAGCTTGCCGATCTCGTCGTATTTCGTCCATTTCCACTCGCCGCCCTCTTTGGTTCCAAACAAATCTCGGGTTCCGTACAGGCTCACCGAGCGCTCAAACATCTCCACAAGGTTGCTGAATTTCGGCCCCGACATGATGAACCTCCGCTCGCTTTTTTGAGGGGCGGACCTTACCACGACGCGCAGGCTTTTGTGGCGCCGGCATGGCACCGCGCCGAAGGTTTTGTTAGAGCACGTCGCACGATGACGGAAACGCGGAACACGGCCGATAACGAGCGCCAACGGCCCACGTACGCCGTCACCACGTTCGGCTGTCAAATGAACGTGCATGACTCGCAGCGCATGGAAGAAGTCCTTCAAAATGCGGGTCTTCAGCGCGTTGAAGCTGAGTCAGAAGCCGACGTGATTGTTCTCAACACGTGCAGCGTTCGAGAAAAGGCCGAGCAAAAACTTCGAAGTGAAGTGGGCCGCCTCGCCAAAGAAAAGCGCGTTCGCAGGCATTTGGTGCTTGTGGTTGCCGGGTGCGTCGCTCAGCAGGAAGGGGAGCGCCTTCTCAAGCGAATGCCCGCGGTAGACCTCGTGATCGGTCCCGACAACATTCCAGAATTGCCGCGATTGCTCGACCAAGTGGCGCTCGGTGCACCGCCCGCTGTGCGCACCGTTTTTGACACCGAAGCCCCTCAGTTTCTCACGGCAAACGCGGTGCTTTCCGGCGCGCCAACAGCGTTCGTCACCACCATGAAAGGGTGCGACGAGCGTTGTTCGTTTTGCATTGTCCCGTACACGCGCGGCCCGGAGCGATATCGCCCGAGTGATGAAATTGTGGCCGAGATCCAGGCTCTCGTGAAAGGCGGCGCGCGCGAAGTGACGCTCCTCGGTCAAACGGTCAACAGTTATCGCGACCCGCAACATCTTTTGGAGCGCGCGCCCGAGGCCAACGAATCCGATGTGGACGAAAGTGAGTTTGCGGCGCTTCTTCGGCGCATTTATGCCGAGGTTCCAAGCCTTTTGCGACTAAGGTACACAAGCCCGCATCCGCGCCATTTAACGCCGTCGCTCATCGCCGCTCACCGCGATGTGCCTATTCTCGCGAAACATGTACACATGCCGGTGCAATCAGGGAGTGATCGCATGTTGCGGCGAATGATTCGGCGTTACTCCCGTGATGAATACGTAGAGAGGACAAACCATTTACGGCAGCAGGTTCCGGGATTGACGCTTTCCACCGACATCATTGTGGGCTTTCCGGGTGAAACCGACGAAGACTTTGCAGCCACTTTGTCGCTCATTGAAGAAGTGAGTTTTAAGGGGCTCTTTGGGTTTAAATATTCGCCCCGGCCGTATACTCCCGCTCTCAAACTCGGTGACGATATCTCCGAAGACGTGAAAAGTGAGCGCCTCACTCAATTGTTTGAGCTTTCAGAAAAGCTTCTTCGCGAGCACCTCAAAAGCCTTGTCGGCACAACTCAACGTGTGCTGATTGAAGGGCCCGATAAAGGAAAAGGTGAACTTTGGTCGGGTCGCACCGAGCGAAACGAGATTGTTCACGTGCGCGGAGCATCGGAGTTTGATCTCACGGGTGAGTTGGTATCCGCCACAGTGGTTCGCGAAAACAAGCACTCTCTGGAGGCAGAACTAGCCGCCGAGTCTTTGAAACAAGCCAAACCGCGCGTGCGCAAGTCGGCGGCTGACGGCGCGAATCATGCCCAATCAAGTGAATTGAATACAGCGCCCGGCCGGCGCTCACTGCCCATGTTTACCGACCACCACGAAAGCCGCTCATGACCGCGCTGATTATGCCTTTTCGCGGCAAAGTGCCTGTGATTGGCCGCGATGTGTGGATTGCCCCCAATGCCACTGTGATTGGAGAAGTGGAGTTGGGTGACGAATCCAATATCTGGTTCGGAGCCGTCCTTCGCGGCGATATCGGTGCCATTCGCATCGGCGCCCGCACCAATATCCAAGATCTTGTTTGTGTACACCTCACCGACGGGATTTCATCGGCCATTGTCGGTTCCGACGTCACGGTGGGTCACGGAGCCATTTTGCACGGCTGTGTTGTCGGCGATCGCTGTTTAATTGGAATGGGCAGCATTCTCCTCGACAACGCCGTCATCGGCGAAGGCTCGGTCATTGCCGCGGGCTCTTTAATTCCGCCGCGCATGGTGATTCCGCCGGGTTCGCTTGTGCGCGGCAATCCCGGAAAAGTGATTCGCCCGGTGACCGAGGATGAGGCCAAAATGGGCCCGAGCGGCGCCGAACACTACGTTCGCGGTGCTCGCTATTTCCGAGAAGAACTGGCTGTATTCAACGGCGCCAAACGCGAGCAACAAGGCACATGAAAATCCAAGTCAATGGTGAACGCAAAGAGGTGCCCGACGGCCTCACAGTGCGGGGACTTGTTGAGTTTCTCGGCCTGACAGAAGGCCCTGTGGCCGTTGAAAAAAACGGCGAAGTGATTCGGCGCGCGCGCCACATAGAAGAGTCTGTCCGTGAAGGGGACGTGATTGAAGTGGTTCACTTCGTCGGCGGTGGTTGAGTGACTGACGATAACAAGCTCTCCATTGTTCCGGCGCAGCTTCGTGACACGGGCGAATACTCAAGCTTCATTGTTCAGCACATGGCCGAGTCGGGCCAAAATGGCAGTCCGGTGTTTGCGCCCGGGCACAAGCCGAGCCGCGAGGATGTGCGCGATCATGCGGCTCTGCGCTGGTCGAAAAAACTCACAGAACCCGCGTGGGGCCGCGCTTTTCTGCTTGTAAACAAGACGCACAACATCTTCGGTCATATTGAACTTCGCGGCGGCCGGCTCATCTCCGAACTGCATCGAGCCTCCCTGGGAATGGGCATCTTGAGATCTCACGTGGGCCGCGGTTACGGCACGCGTTTGTTAGAATACGCTCTGTTTTGGGCGCGCAGTCAACCCCAGCTCGCTTGGGTTGATTTGGGTGTTTTTGAAGGCAATGAGCCCGCATTTCGCCTCTATAAGCGCGCAGGCTTTGTTGTTGAATACACCCGTCAGGATGCTTTTCGCCTGGCCAACGGCCGCTCCGTCAACGACATCTGGATGACGTTGCAATTGCGATAGCCGCAGCCGATTGCCAATCAAGCTCTTGCGGCCGGCCCAACCCCTCTGCGATCCTCTCGCCCCCATGCCGAAACCCAACCCCAAGGAAATGCTGCGCGTCGCAGGCAATTATTTAAAAGCGCACCCCGAAGAGATCTGGCGCGCTGCAAAAGGCCTCGTGGCTTCGCGGATCGGCGTGCCGATGGATGCGCTTCGTTACCTCGTGCGTGAACTCGCGACTGGTGAAAAAGCGCCTAAAGACATCGTGATCGAAGCCTCGCCCCCCGGCCTTCGCGCGTCGCTCACCGTTGCTGCAATGGGTACACCGCTGCGGGTTTCGGTGGTTGTGTTTGTCGAAGAGGTCGACGTCACCATGGAGTCGATCCGGTTCGTGCTTCGCCTCGAAGGGCTGACGCTCAAAGTGCTCGGCGATGCCAACACACCCATTGCGGGCTTCATCAAGAGCGGTGCGCTCGACCTTTCAAAACCGGCCAATCTCGTCAACATCATGCCGAAGAAGCCGGCCGCGCTCGTGGACGCAAAAGATGATCGCGTCACGATCGACCTCATGAAAATTCCGAAGATCGCGGAAAATCCAAAACTCAAACGATACCTGCCGGTGCTTCTGCCGGTGGTGGGTTTGTCGGCAATTCAAACCAAGGACGACCATCTCGATGTCCACTTGAAGCTTCGCGCCTCCGGCGTTCCCGAAGCGTTCAATGCGGCTCGTGCTGCGGTCTGATAGGCTTTTCTGAAAGATGGCTCAGGCGCTTCCGGCGGCGCAAGGCGCGATCCAGTTTCATTATCTCGCTGAGATCGCCGTCGGCACCACGGCGCGGGTAGACCTTTGTCGCGCGAGCGCTCCGCTGCACCTCGCGGGCAAGCTGCTCGCGGTGAAGCGGCTGCATCAGCACATCGCTGAAGATCCAAACTTCGCCAATCAGTTTCTCGACGAAGTGTGGATGACCGCTTCGCTCAAACACCCCAACGTGGTGGAGGTTGCGGGCTGGGGACAAGACGAAGAGGGCATGTACCTCGCTGTTGAACTCGTTCAAGGCGTGTCGCTCCAGCGCCTCATGAAAACGATCTTCGACACGGGCGAAGCGTTCACCGAGCGCATGGTTGTGTACATCGCGGCGCAGCTCTGTCGAGGCCTCGCCGCCGCACACGGTCTGCGCGCGCAAAATGGCGAACTATTGCATCTTGTGCATCGTGATCTCACGCCAGGCAACGTGATCGTGAGCTTCGACGGAGCTGTGAAAATAGCCGATTTCGGCCTCGCAAAAGCCAAACAGCGCCTCACAAAAACGCTCACCGGTTTGCTCAAAGGCCACCCTGCGTACATGTCGCCCGAACAGGCGCGCGGTGAGTCGATCGACCTGCGCACCGATCTCTTTTCGCTCGGTGTACTCATGTTTGAATTGTTCACGGGTCGAAAACCGTGGAACACCGTGAGCGACTTCGACGCCGTGCAGGCGATCCTCACGCGACCGCCCGACGACCTGCGTGACATCCGCCCCAAGGTCGATCGCGAACTCGCCGCCGTTGTGCAGCGTTGCCTTGAAAAACCGCCCGCCGCGCGTTTTCAAAGCGCACTCGAAATTCAAACGCGCCTCGACGAGTGGCTGCTGGTGCACGGTTATCAAGAAGGCAACGACGAGGCGCTCGCTCGATTTGTTCGTCGCAATGCCATGCGCCAAATGCGTTGGTTTGAGCGCGCCGTGAAAGGTGACCTCATCGAAGGTCGGCCCGAACCTGTCAAACTCACTACCAACACCGGCGAAAATAGGCGTGTCGACATCGGTCGCGCCTTCGACGAAGAAGAAGAGAGCACCACCGACGCAACCGACGTCACCGATGTGGAGCAAATGGTCGCCGAAATGCGAGAGCGAGCGAACGATCCGCGCCTCGCTCGGCGCATGGTTGAAGAGGCTGACTACGGCGAAGAAGTCCCGACCATTGTTCAAAAGTCCGTTGGTCTTCCGCTCAAACCAAAAGGTGCTCCGGCACAGCCACCCGGCGCTCCAAAGCCCGGGCCCGCCCCACGTGCAGACGCAAAAGGACCGCCGCCTCGACCGATGGCGCAACGCGCTCCAGCCGCACCGTCGCCGCGCCCTCCCGCAGCCGCGCCCAAGCCGCCGTCCGTGCCTGCGCCGTCCCCCGCGGTGCCCTCTCCGGCGCAGCGCGCGCAACATGCAGCCGTGCGGCCTCCACCCGCTCCGCACGCGGCGCCGCACCCCGCGCCCATGTCGCACGCCGGATCGCATTCTGCACCGGTGCCGCCCGCTCAACGCCCCACACGACCCGAAGGTACACAAGGTTCGCTCGGCCCGGCGCGCCCGCCGCACGATTCGATCCTTGATGAAGACAGTGATGCTCGCACAACAGCGGTAAAAACAAAGCCACGTCCCAAAGCAGCGGCACCCCTTATTTTGCCGCCGATTCGTGACAGCCAAGATTCAATCAGCGATGCCGAATCTGAAGAGATTCCCACGCTGCCAATCTCAGGTGTACCCCAAGCGCTTCGGGCATCGCGCCCAAACATGCCGGGTCATGTTGCGGCCGCCGATCCGCGCGCTCCTCAACCGCCGCATCGCGCGGTTGACGAGCCTCGTTCGCGCCCTCCGATCAGCGAAGAGCGCCTTTTTGCCGAAGCCGATCGTTTCGCGCTTGAAGCCGTGCGTTTCGGGGACGAAGCAAAAGCCGCGTCGGCCCGCGCCGAGCGCGCAGCCATGATCGCCAAGATCTCCGGCGACGCTGCAGCGATCGCCGTTGAAGCGGTGCGCATTGCGTCCACATCCGGCATCGGCGAAGCCGTTCGCCGCCTCGAAGACGCGTATGAACTGGAGCGCACCATCGCGCGCCTCGGGGCCATGCCTCTCGATCTTCCGCCGTCGATCGCAGCCGTTTCTTCTTCGGCGCCCCACGCTCAAACTTCGCCGCTGCCGGTGCGCCCCCAACCGCCCCCGTCGTCGCCCGGCATGGCGCCGCCTCGTGACCTTGATCAGCGACCGAGCTTCATTCCACCGCCATCCATGGCAGCCCCTTCCTCCGGCTCGGCATTGCCCATTGGTGTCGGCGGCACAATGCGCATGGGCAGTTCAATGATTCCGCCGCCGTCCAGTCCGCAAACAAGCGGCGCACTTGAAGCGTTTGGCAATCAACTCCGCCCAACCATTTTTGGATTGCCAAGTTTGCACGTGGCCGCATTGGCTATTGGAACGTTTGTGGGGGTATTAATACTAATGTGGATCATTTTGGGGTAATGGTCAGCGTGCTGCTGCGCGCCCCAAATCGTCGGTCGTCGTCCTCAAAATAGCCCGAGTATTCCGCCGTCCTCCTCCCTAGCTTTGGGGCGCTCACGACGCACGCTGACCATTACCCTCAGGTGGTCAGCGTGCTGCTGCGCGCCCCAAATCGTCGGTCGTCGTCCTCAAAATGCAAAGGCCCGCACTGTCGAAGCACGGGCCAATGTTTTATGCGCAATGATAAACTTAAACGTTAATCATCAATCGATTGCTTAATGCATTCATTCGCCGACAGCGATTAAACATTTTGCCCCGGATTCATTTGCACAGCCGGCCCCATATCCAATTGCCGCACGGTGCGTTTGGCCTTTTTGCGAATGTCCACGTGCAATCGTTCATCTGAATTGATTGCAGTAAACAATGCCCGCGCCTCCATTGTTTTTTGCAATCCAAAATAAGCCTCCGCTTCATTCCAGCGAAGCTGCCAATCACGATCTTTCATGTTGCCGAGCTTTTCGGCCAAATCAATGATCTCTTGATAACGAAGTTGCTTGCGCAGTTCGGTCCAATGCTCTGCGCGCAAGTCCTCATCATTGGGCGCAAGCTCCACCGCTTTGGCCAATAGATTGATCCCCTCTTCGGTGCGCCCCACAACCAAATAAGCGCGCGCCAACGAACGCCACGCGCCCGCCGATTGATCGTGCGTCTCCACAAACTCCTGGAGCGCCGGCAGACAAGCTTGCACGGCCGCAATATCGTCGGTTTTCGCCGGCCAAAACCGCGCCAACAAAGCGATCTGATCTCCCGGATCGATCGCCAGCGCCTTGTCAACCGCTGCTCGCCCTTCATCCACGCGACCGACAGCGCCGAGTGACCGCGCCAACTCCACAAGCGCGGGCGCACACGTGGGATTTTTCGATGCGTACACTTCGGCCGCGGCAAGCGCCTCTTCATTTCGCCCGAGTGCTCGCAACGCGGTGATCTTCGCTGTTTCGGCGCGTACACTTCCCGCATCACCCGCAACCGCGATCGCCTGTTCTGCAGCGGCGAGCGCCACCTCAAAGCGGTTTTCACGCTCGTGATACGCGAGCTGCTCCAAGTAATACCCGAGATCGCGCGGCTCCGCGGCCCACAAACCCGTCAGATAATCTTTCACGCTGTCGGCGCGCACATACAAAAGCGACCCAGCATCCCGCGGATTTTCATAAATCGCGGTGAGTACACCCAACCTTTCGAGCGCATCGAGCGCCGGCTGATGATCCGGCTTCGCCTCCAACGCGAGCACCATTTCATTGATGGCGCTGTCGTTGTCTTTCAACGCCATGTGTACCTGTCCCACCGTTACGTGAAACTCGGGATCTCCCTCAAACGTCGGCCGAACCGTCTTAAAACTCTTCAGCGCGCCCGCAAAATCACCTGTGTTTGCCTGCGCCGACCCCATGTTGAAAATCGCCATGTGGTCATCGGAGTCGAGCGACTTGATCCGCTTCAATTGCTGCAACGCCTTCTCAAAATCCCTTTCTTGAAAGGCTTTTTGAGCGCGTTCCCACACCGGCCCTTTGTCCACAAACCCGTCGAGCTGCGCGGCGAGTTGATTGTTCTTTTTTCGCCACTGCGCGTTTTGCCCAATTTCCCCGGCCATAAACGCCTTCGTCCACGCGCGTGCCTGGTCCACGTTCAGACCTTTGTCGGCCAGGTTTTCAAACTCGCTTTTCGGAATCGGAATTTGCGTTGGCATCCCCTGCTTGCGCGCCAACTTCGGGTCCATCCCGATCATCACCCACTCGATCGCCTGCTCCTGCCCGCGCTTTTCGCTCATGGCAAGCGACGGTAAGCGGCGCGCACGCAAACGTAAATGGGGGTCATGCGGAAGCTACTACGCCGCCCCTGAGTCCGCGGCCACCGGCCCTGCATCGGTCCACTTGTAAAAGCCGATCCCCACCTTTTTGCCCAACCGCCCGGCGCGCACCATCTGCCGCAAAATCGAAGGCGGACGAAACTGCTCGCCGAGTTCCCGGTGCAAATGCTCCAAGATCGCAAGCCTCACATCGAGCCCCACAAGATCCGTCAATTTCAGCGGACCCATGGGATGGCGGTAGCCAAGCTCCATCGCGCGATCGATGTCCGTGGTGCTCGCCACACCGCTCTCCAACATTCGCATCGCTTCAGCGCCCAAAATCACACCTAGGCGACTCGTTGCAAACCCCGGCACATCACGCACCAAAATAGACGTTTTTTTAAGCCGTTTTGCAAACGCCTCACACACCTCAATCGTCGCGTCGCTCGTTCCCAAACCGCGCACGATCTCAAGCAGCTCCATCACCGGCGGCGGATTAAAAAAGTGCAAACCCACAGTGCGTTCCGACGCACCGATTCGCCTTCCCAACTCGGTCAGCGACAGGCTCGACGTATTCGACGCAATGATGGCGTGAGACAGCGCGCGGTCTTTCACACGCGACAAAACATCCACCTTCAGATCCATGTTTTCGGGCACGGCCTCGATCACCAAATCCACGCCCGAACACGCCACCGGCAGATCGCTCATCGGAAACAACGCTTCCACCAAATCCGCCCGCGCAACGTCCGTCATTTTGCCTTTTTGCACGAGCTTTTCGGTCTGTTTCCCAATGTTGTCGACTGCGCGTTTGGCCCGCGTTTCGTCCACGTCAAACAAGTTGGTGATGCACCCCGCCGCAGCGGTCACCTGCGCAATGCCCTCTCCCATTGTGCCCGTTCCGAGCACAAGCACGCGCCGAATGGAGCTTGCCAAGTCGCCCATGATCACTTCGCTCCGCCGGCTTCCTGTCTCTGTTTCTGCACTTCTTGAAGCCGTTTTTGCAGGTCTTTCACCTGATCCGGAGTCAGCTTTTTGATCGGCGCATCACTGCCGGCCGGTTGCGGAACGGGTCGAGCTTGAACCGGTTGAGCAGGTTTCGGCTCCATCGGCTTTGCAACAATTTGCTCGGCTTTTGCAGGCTCTTTTGCGTCTTTCACAGGCGCTTCACGCTGCGTCACAAAGAACACCGCGCCCGCCACGAACACCAAAATGCCAACGAGCGGAAGCCAGTTCGGCGTTTGCGGTTCATCCGGTCCCAGCTCTTTTACCGGCTCACCGTCAAATCCGTGATCGTCGTGCGCGTCGTCGTGATCGCTTTCGTGGCCGTGCGCGTCGCTCATAGCGGCTTGTCAATGCATGGAAACGCTCCCGAAGTAAATCGCTCGTGACCGAGCGCGCGCGCAACAGGCTCGCTCGTGGCCCGTGCGCGTCTCGCGCGCCGTGGGGCCCACCGGACTCGCGGGTCGTGGGGCCCCCACCCCACGCCACCGCTCAAACACGGCGGTCCCCCCACGGCTCGCTCGATCGCGCACGGGCCACTCGCTCGGCGTTTGCGCGCTTCGGTCACTCGCTCGGGTTCATGGCCCAAACCGCACCGCTCGAACGCGCACAGTTCCAGTTGCCCCCCACCGCCGCATGTACACATGCGGCTGGCCCCTCCAAGCGCCGTGCTCGCTTCGCTGCGCGCGGCGCGGGGGGCCATGGTGGGCTATTTGCTTGGAATTTAGGCGTTTTTTGTGATTTGTGCGAGTGTGTACACGTTGAGCGGGCAACCGTGTTTTCGTTGTTCGCTGTTCGCCGCCCGCAATCGAAGCCCAAAGCTCGCGTTTCCGATACGCTGCGCGGTGATCCCGTTCGGAGGTCTTCCGCATGAGCACCGACAGCGAGCAACAACGTTATGAAGAACTCCAAGAAGAAATGGGTTCGCGCGGGCTGATTGGGCGGTCGCTCGAACAAGCCAATCGCCGAAAACAAGCTGAACGAGAAGGCCGCGATATCGAGTTCTTGGTCCCGGTTCGAAACGATAAGATCTACTCCGTCGGTGTACTCCTTCTCATTGGCGGCCTCTTATTGCTCCTTTTTATTGCGTGGGCCTTCACCCTGGGAATGAGCACATTAAGGCTGGGCATACTCGGCGCCTTCGGTGTTATTGCCGGCGGCAAAGAAGTGGCATCCCAAAAGTGGAATCTCTCCATTGTCACTTCCAATGGGCAGGTGACAAATCTCGGATCGAGATGGCTCGACGGCGGTTGGGATGATGATGAAGGCCTTGAGTTGATTCAGACCATTGAACGCTTTCGCAATCCTGTCCCCAGTCCGTTTGTAGCAGCAAAAGGGTAGGTCAGATCGATCTACCCATGGATACCTGAAGGTTCAGTCCAATTCAGGCGCGTGACCTGATATCCACTTTACAAGTTCTCCAACCATGCTCTCTACCGCCGCAGAACCATGGCCGGCATTGCGCGCAACAAGCTTTTGCTTGTCCCTGCTTTTCGCAGCGGCGAGCAGTTCATCGGTGCCTTTTGGATCTACCAACGTGTCGTGGGCACCCTGAACAATCAATACGGGTAGATCCGCCGCGGCAATGTTCGAGGCGCATGCGTCCATGACCTTCCCCTGCGCCACCATATACCGCATGCTGAAATACCTGACCACCAGGGGATCGTTTTGCATGGCGTATGCCTCGGTGCGGTCACCCTCATTGGTTATTGCCGCCGGATTGCTATTCATATCCACAGTCAATGCCGACGACCGAAACACGTAATTTGCAGCGTATTTTACGTAGTCTCCAAACGACGGCCCCATGCCCTCGGAGTAAATGAGCTTATAAGCGGGATTAACGAGAATCAATCCGGCCGCCGCTCCTGGTGAAGTGGCCGCCACTTGAAGGGCAAATGCCGCCCCGGCGCTGTGTCCAAGGAGAAAGAGCGGCTTGGTTGGAAACAGCTTGTGCAGGTGAGAGACGAACGCCTGATAGTCACTCAGAAACAGCGAGTAGTCCTCAATGTCACCCCGCAACCCCGGTGAATAACCGGTTCCTCGCGGATGAACGGTGGCTGTCGCAAATCCGGCTTGGTGCAGTGCTGTGGTAAACTCTGGGTAGAGAGGCGCTGAACCGATCTCCGGCCCGAGAACATACCAAACAACCCCACGTGGATGGTTCTCACCTTCTACCAATGTGTACAGTTCTACCCCATCGTCGCTCAACATGTACACAGCCGACGACGGGGGCGGCACCGGCGGTTGGGTAAGCCGAGGGTAAGATGCGCAACCGCTCATCCATCCCAACGCAAGGGCCGCCACAGCGGTTCTATTCTTTAGAATACCCAAGCTCAACAATGTCAGAGTACGCCGCCTGGGCGGTATTGCCAAATCCCATCCACATCTTACCCGTCCCGTCGGTCACACCAAAAGCGCTCGACCGAATCGGGGGCTCGTCTTCGCGAGCTACCTGGTCCCAATGTTCATGTCCGGGCCTCGCGTCGAACATCCACAACCCCGGCTCGCTGGTTGCGCCGTCTGCCGTTCCACCGAACACCGCCAAACGGGGACCTGTCGGGTCAAATATTCCAACGCCGTTTCGCCTCCCCGGCGGAGTACCCGCCGCCGTACCATCCAACAACAACTTCCACACCGGCGGCTCAACATTCAGATCCAGGGCCCACACATCTTGAGCGGGGTTAATGGGGTTTGTATCCTGCGCTCCACTCCACACAATCAAGCGCCGCCGCTCTTCATCCAACCCATAAAAAAAGCCGTAGCGCGGTGAAGGTGCCACGTCGGTCACCAATTTTGTCCAAACCACAGAATCACCTTCCACCGTACCTACCCATGTGTCGTTCAGCGGTTTAAAGCCAAACCCCCCAAACACCACCAGACGCTTCGCAACCGCATCATACACAAGCGCATGCAGCGCTCGCGACGGTGGAGCGTTGGTTTGGGTCACTTCCTGAAACTGAAGCGATCCTTCCCCCACGGTCATTCGATATAACTCCTTGTTGGTGCCCCCCGTTTCAGAATATCCGCCGAACAAATAAGCTTCTTTCGTTTGAGCAACGTGCGCAATGCGCCGCGAACCTGCACCCTCGGGGACTTGACCTTCCGCTGTCAACCCGGTCCACGCATGGGAAGTTGTATCAAATGCCCACCCGTCATTGAACACCTCCCCGTAAGGCGTATACCCACTTCCACCAAAAAGCACCAAACGCCCCGGCTCATCCAACGCGAGCGCCCCGTGTTCGCGCGCTTCAGGCGCCTCCGCATCCATCCATGTTGTTCGGCCCAGCCATACGAGCGGCAAAACCTCCACATCCACAGGGTAGATTTTGGGATCTTTCCCGTCGGAGACGCGAATCTCCACCGTCACAACGCCGGGAGTTCCGTACGCCGCGTGGAAAAAGAGTTGACCTGCGGCTTCGTCTTTTTCAACCTCCAGCCCCATTGGAACGGTAAGTTCCGTCGTCACACTATCCCCGTCCGCATCTTCCACAGTGAACGGGATTTGCAACGACTGACCTTCCCCAAGGGTGAGTTGCCCTGCCGGTGGGTTCGTCCATTCAGGTAAAGTGTTGACTACTTCCTTGGTTTCATCAGGTGTACACGCCGGCGTGCTCAACGCCATCACGCTCAAAAGCGCTGCCCACCGGTTCCACCCCACGCTGAAGAGTGCCCGCCTGTCCACTAAGCGAAATTGTTCCACACCGGCAACGCTACACGCGCCTCCGCCGGTTCGCAACCTGACTCAACCTTCAGGGCTGCATCCACAACCCGGTACCAATTATAAAACGGAAATGGTGAAGGCTCGCTCATTTCGCGAAAAGCCCGCCTGCACGCCCGCAAGAAAACAGAATAGTTTTTCTGCACAAACCGTCGTCCAAGTTCTTTCAGTGAGGCGTTGTGGAGTGAACCGAGCCCGAGCGACTGTGGATAGTCATATTGCAACGGCAAGACCTCCGCTGTTTCCGTAATTACCAAAGGTGAAATCAACTCCGCGAGCGGCGCGTTCAGGTTGGGTTCGGCTTCGTCGGCGTAGAGGGCGCACACATTGGTTGACAGTTGGTCTGCCTCAACAACATCCAGTTGAATTTCCAGCTCGCTTCCCAAGCGGCCTTGAAGTGCGGTCTTGGCAAGCCATGCCAACGCCAGTGTTTCGGACGACGGCTCTTCGCCTCGAAGCTGCGACACCGCTCGCCCCGACTGTTCCAATGGGTGGATTTGCAACAGTCGCGCGCCCTCGTCACGCGCCAGTGCCGCTGCCCAGCCAATGTCCGCCACCGAGCGATTGGTGAGCGTCAAAACAAATCCAATTTTGCCACCCGCATCTCGCAGGGCGCGCATTCCCCTCAACATCCCTTCCCACGCGTGGCGTGAACCGCGCATTTCATTGTGAAGGTCGGGTCGTCCATCCAGGCTGAAGGCGGCCAGGTCAACAACGCGCGCCAATTCAGCGGCCCGCCTTCGGTCGATCAACATCCCATTGGTAACAATCGATGTGCTCAACCCCGCGTCGAGAGCGCTCGCAAGCAATCGGCTTAAAGGCTTGTATAAAAGCGGCTCCCCACCCGATACACTCAGCACTTTGTAGCCTTCGGCGGCCGCATCGACCACAGCTCGTTGCAACACGTCCAATGGGATCGCCAGCTTCTCCGCCGGCGCCGATTCTGAATAACAGTGTACACATTGCAAATTACACCCACGTGTTGGGTGAACATGCAAGATGCCCACGCCCCGTCCTATTGACTCCGCCATGGTTTCAACTCCAACACGAGCGGCACATTTGCCCAACAGATGCCTCGTGGCATGCAGGCCACAAAGCAAACAACCCCCTTACCGAGTTCATAACGAGGTGCTTTCACCTCGTTTATGAACTCGGCCTTTGCAGTGGTCAGATAGATCGGGTTTCGCGGCATTTCTACCGCGGTGACATCTTATTTGTTCAAACCGACGACGCCCGACCTACCTATTTCGAATGATCACGTGAGCAAAATCCGGCTTGGGAATGCCCTTTGGAAAAACCTCAATCACCTTCCCATGCTTCAACGCTGCCGTCAGCAACGCATCCCAACCGCCCCCTCGCGGCGGAAACGGCAACCGGATCTCGGGACAAATGGGATCCCCCGGCTCCCAAGATGCGCTCTCCACCATTCCTCCGGCAGCTTTTACAGCGCGCACCAACTCCATCAGATCGTCACGTGAGAACTGCTTTCGTTGTGCCAACAGTTCGTCCACAACATGGGTGACGTCTTTATCGTCTGTCATTTTGTACTGCTCCTTCCCGCCGCTTGCGCGGGCAAAAGCGATAGAAGCAAAACCACCGCTCCAATCTCCTGCCCGCGCGGCTGAGACTACGCTTTGTTTACCGACGCGCCATTAAATAGTGACGACGAGTCTATTTTATTTTTGCCTTGAGAGCGTGGAACTTCATTAGTCTTGCGGGTTTTGTGTTTGCAAAATGTTTGTTATGACATTGATGAAGTCTGTTATCCCTCGAAATTCTGGAGCTGAGCGCGCGCCGCCTCAATACTCTCCATCGCCTGGATACGACTTTCTTTTGCAGCTTGAACACTTCCTCGATCAAACACCGCCTGCCAATCCGCGAGTATCAACGGAAGTTGGTCTTTCCACCACAGAGCAATAAACGGCACCAGCAATTCTACCAACACCAACCCGCCCGCAGCTTTGCCCGACACCACCGCCGGTGTACACACCATTAAAATAAGCGCCCAAAGGGGGAAGATCAAAAGCCCCGCGCCCAGCTTGATGGTTGAAATTTCATCCCCACTTTTCACGCGCTTGGCGATCATTGCCACAGTCACGTACGGCAATAGGTAGAATGTGTACCCAACAAGCGCAAGCGGCGTCAGACATACCGCTCCAACCTTGCTCAACCCGCTCCGCCATGTTCCCGTGCGTGGCAGCACCAGTTGAGCGTCGGTCAACCCCAGTTTGTCCAATTGACTATAATACAAGTCTACCCGCGCGCGAACATTGTCAATGACATCGGGTGCCGACAAAAGGGCCTGTTTCGCCTGCTCCACGCGCCGTCCAATCACATTCCAACCTGACAGCGTGGGGTCGCCTTCGCTGTGAGACAACAGCTCAGCCACCCGAGCGATCAGCCTGAACTCTTCCCAACTTGCACCCTCCACCAGCATGTCAGTCAGATCCTTTCTGACCTTACTGGTAAACGCACCAACAAATGCCTCACCTTTTTCCTGAAAATCACCTACCGAGCGCACAGGGCCATAAATCACCAGAGCGCGCGAGCGAAATTGCTCCCGAGCGTCGAACGAGAGCGCCACTGACTGGAATGTCAGCTCTCCATTACCGCTCGATCTACCCCTGCGCTCCACAGCTCGTTGCAACATCCGCGCAGCCCCGGTTTTCAGCTCCACGAGGTGAGGTTCGTTATGGCTTGTTCCTTCTGGAAAAATGAGAATGTTCCCACCTCGGTTGAGCCAATCGGCAACATGGTCAAACACCCCATTGTTCAACCCGCCCACTTTGCCCGGATCGTCCGTTCGCCTCACAATCTGAACCGCGTCCACCGCCCACAACAACAAGTTAAATCCGGGCACTTTCCATAACGTGCTCTTAGCGACCGGGGAGATCTCACATCCCGCGGTGATCATCACCAAAATCGGGTCGATAATCCCGTTGACATGGTTTGAAACAAAAAGCCGCCCGCGCACGTCTCCCGGCGGCACTTCGCCCATCACTTCAATGTCGCGAAAGTATACCCCAAAGATGCGCTGAAAAATCCACACAAGTATGCGGCGAAACGCACCCACAATGCCCGTTATACCCGCGCGCCCGTTTTATCGCGCCACCTTTTGCAAAACTTTTATTTTGAAGATGCCGCCGGGGGAGGGGGCCGGCCCACATCACCGGGTGCGCCAAACGCTCCCGTTGTTGGAATGGGCCGCGGCCCACGCGGGCCGTTTCCATATTCAATGCGCCACGCTTTGCCAATGCGCCAAACAATGAGCGACATTGCCACCAGACCCAATAACAGCGTCACAATAGCAAACACGCCGGGTTTTTTTGTTTGAGCGGCGGTGGCCACTTTTTTAATCGCCGCCGCATCGTTTTTATGTGTTTCATTACTCGTTGTCATAACCCAAGCCACGCTGCCACAATGTTTGCAAGCACCTCTTCCGTGCCTGAATGAAAGCTGCCGCCTACTGTATCATTGAGCGTCTGCACAAGCCCGCCCTCTTCAAGAAAAGCTTTGCCTCCTCGAAGTTTTATTGCATCCAACATAAACGCGGTTGCGCTTTCAGCCACGTGCCATTTGGCAAGCGCCGCTTCTTCCTGCGCGCGCTGTCCTTGGTCCAATGCCCACGCCGCGCGGTACGTCATTAAACGCGACGTTTCCAGTGTCATCTTCATTCGCGCCACCCGATGCGCCACCGCCTGGTGTTTGGCAATCGGCGTATCGCCCAATCGGCGCGTTCGAACAAAGTGAATGCTTCGTTTCAACTCTTCGGCCATGGCCCCCAATCGAAACGCCAATATCAGTGCCCGCTCGTATGTCATTGCCACTTGAAACGCGGCAATCCCCGCTCCCGCTTTTCCAATTAGTGCGCTTTTATCCACGCGCGTCTCATAAAATGAAACGGGTGCGAGTTCGGCATTATGAAGGCCCATTACACGAAGCGGTTCGCCCACAGTGATTCCATTGGCATTGCGGGGCACCACAAACGCCGATAAACCTCGACCGCTCTGCCCATTGCGCGCAATTGTAAAAAATAGGCGGGCGCGCGCCGCGGCGGTCACATATCGTTTATTGCCAGTAATCACAAAACCATTATCCGTTGTTTCCGCCGCGGCGCGCGCCCCACTCACATCCGATCCCGATTCTTCTTCGGTCGCCGCAACCGTTGCAATCACCTTCCCATTGGCGAGATCCGGCAATAGCAATGTTTTTTGCTCCACCGTTCCGAGCTTTGCAATCATCATTGCAACGCCGAACAAATGAGCGCCCGCGGCCAACAAAACACCGCCGTCAAAAAGCGACGTGCCAAGCGCTTCATACGCGCCGGCCGTTGCCACAAGCCGAAAGCCCCCGCCTCCGTACTCCTCGGGGATGGACAGCCCAAGCACGCCCGCTTGAGCCAACATCTCCAGACGGTCTTGATGCGGCGCCTTCTCCACGCGCGCTCCCAAAGCTTTCATGCGCTCAAACAACTCGCGTTCAGCCTGGGTAAATCCAAAGTGCATTGATGCGTCTCATACACCAGAGTAGGCAGCGGCTTCAAACCTACTGCGCGCCCCGCCGACCAACGCTTCGCTGCGATGAAATCCACAGCGCCGGCCCGAAAAAAAATAAATAACCTGCGCCTGCGCCGCGTGTTTCCCCGGCTCTCCATTGCATTGTCGGCGTTTTCAGTTGTCGTTGCGCTTGTGCCCTTTTCGGTGCGCGCTGCCGAAATAGCGGCGGTGATGACCCCAACGGCGGTTGTGTACGCAATGTGGGGCAGAGCCCACCTGGGCCCTTTTTGGGTGTGGTTTTTCTTTGCCGTTGCGCTGCTCGGTGCCGCCAAAATTCTATCGCGCGGCCTCATTGAAAAAGCCTCGGCCGCGTTTGATTCAAGGTGTGTGTACCTCATCACATCGCGCGGTGAACGGCGTATTCCTCGGTCGCTCATTTCGTCCGCATCGGTTCGGCCGAGGTTACTTGAAATCACGCTTGGCCTTGAAAAAAGCCAAATTTGGATCGGTTTTGCGTCGGCTGAAAGTGTACGCACCATGGCCGACGAACTGGGTGCGGCTCAAAAGAAACATCTTTGGCTCGCGCGTCGCGGTCGGCCGATCTCTCATTGGCGCGCGGGCGCTTCGTCAAACATTAAACCGTTGAGTACACATCGCAATCCTCCCCACTCGCCCGACGACGCAAAAGAGGCTCTATTGAACGCAAACGCAAAGGCCGAAACGCGTATCGGCGCCGCGCTTGCACTCACGTTTGCGTTGGTTCCCGACGGGGTCGATCTGGTGCGCGCCGCCGCTGCTGAAACGCAAAACCCTTCCCTCCGCGCCGCGCTCGAAGGGATCGCCGACGCGTCCGCGGATGAACTCAACTCCAATCA
Organism: Polyangiaceae bacterium; assembly: GCA_016712345.1. GTDB lineage: Bacteria > Myxococcota_A > Polyangia > Polyangiales > Polyangiaceae > JADJRH01. The sequence goes on along the minus strand of JADJRH010000001.1, from coordinate 1,401,448 downwards.
AACAGCCTTGATCGAAGCGGCTCTTTCATAAAAGACGTTTCCCGCTTGCCCGCCCGAGACGGCGCGACTTAACTCTGGCGCGCTCATGTCCCTCCACCACCGACACCACGAACGTTGCGCCTGCGGCTCCACCTTCTCGGAGTACAGAGCGGGTGCCGCTTTGGCCAAACCCTTCGCTCTTTCGGGAGTGCGCCGCGTCTATGAACGATCGCGCCCATTTTCAATTAAACACATTGCGCTCGATATCGAGCTGATTGTTGAAAAAAAGTCGTTCGCCGCTCTGGCCCAACTCGACCTAGTTCGCGTGGATAAAACGGCCACCGAGGTGAGCCTCGACGCGGTGGGTTTTGAAATTGAATCGCTTGAAATAGGCACCGAAAAGGCGGGTTTTCATAAAGGGCAATACGCGTACGACGGTGAAACGCTGCGCGTTACCATTGCGCAAAACGTTAATGAAACAAGCCTGCGCGTTCGTTATCGAGCCACACCGCGGCAGGGAATGTATTTCCTCGCGCCCGATGAACACGTGCGCGATCGCCCCAATCAAGTGTGGACTCAATGCCAAGATGAAGATGCTCGGTACATCTTTCCCTGTCACGACAAGCCGCACATTAAACAAACGACAGAATGCAAAGTGACAGCGCCCGCCGGTTGGGCGGTTCTTTCCAATGGTGAACTTGTTTCAAAACCTTCCGCTGAAGGTCCAAACACCTACCATTGGAAAATGAATGAGCCTCACCCGAGTTATCTATTTACCATCGTCGCGGGTGAATTGACGATTATCGAAGACGAGGCCGATGGTATTCCGGTGACCTATTGGGTGCCCAAAGGCCGCGAAGAAGACGGGCGCCGCACGTTTCGCCGCACACCTGACATGATTAAACGCTTTGGTGAACTCACCGGCGTAAAATACCCGTGGAACAAATACGCTCAGGTGGTCGTGAGTGACTTCATTTTTGGTGGAATGGAAAACACCACCGCCACCACGATGTATGAGCATATTCTGCTCGATGAGCGCGCCGCCATTGACGTAACGGCCGACGATCTCATTGCGCATGAACTCGCGCATCAATGGTTCGGCGATTACGTAACCTGTCGCGATTGGTCGCACGGTTGGCTCAATGAAGGGTTTGCCACCTTTATGGAGCATATCGATCGCGAGGCGAAGCTCGATAAAGATGAGTATTACTACGGCCTATGGCTCGACTTCGATATGTACACATCAGAAGCGCACGGCCGTTACAAACGCCCCATTGTTTGCCAAGATTATGAAGCGCCGATTGATATCTTTGATCGGCATCTTTATGAAAAAGGCGCTCTTGTATTGCATGCGCTTCGCACCGAGTTGGGAGATGAAGCGTTTTGGAAAGGGGTGGGCACCTACCTCAAGAGGCACGCCAAAGGGGTTGTTGAAACTCGCGATCTCCAGCGCGCACTTGAAGATGTGAGTGGCAAGAGCCTGGAGCAATTTTTTGAACAATGGGTATTTAGGGCAGGTCACCCGGAGTTAACCGTCAAGGTTGCCCACGAGGGTGAATTTTTGACAGTCAGTGTCAAACAAACTCAGGTGAATCAACACGCATCGGGGCCCCATTCAGGTGCCGCCGAGCCTATTGTGCCGGTGTTTGCGTTTGACCTCAGCTTTGAAATTGGCACAGAAAACGGCCCCGTTACAGAAACCCGACGGGTAGATCAAATCAACCACACATTCGTCATGCGCGTGGGCAAACGGCCCTCGTACGTGGTGGTTGACCCAACGTTCTCCTCCCTGGCAGAAATCAAACTTGAAGTGCCGGGTGACATGTTGCGCACTCAACTGGCGTCCGCCTCCACAGCTCGCGGTCGCATGCTTGCGGCCCCCGCGCTTGGAAAAATGGATGATCCGCCCACAGTGGCAGCTCTTTCCAAGTCGCTCGCGAACGAAAGTGAAATGTGGGCCGTGCGCGCCGAAGTTGCACACGCTCTCGGTGCCATTCGCTCAGATGAAGCGTTTCAGGTTTTGTCAGAAAACGCTTCCACAAAGCACCCCAAAGTGCGCCGCGCTGTTGCCTCCGCGGTGGGTAAGTTCCGCAGCAACAAAGCGGTGGATGTTCTCAAAAAACTCGCGCTCTCCGATGCGAGTTACCTCGTTGAAGCTGAAGCCGCCCGCGCCATCGGATCTACCCGTCAATCATCGGCATTTGATACTCTGATTGACGTGCTCGACAGGCCGTCCTGGGCCGACGTGGTGCGCGCCGGCGCTATCGACGGCCTCGCCAACCTTCGTGACGACCGCGCCATTCCACACGTCATGGCCAGAACTCGATACGGCGTTTCTACCCGTGGTAGACGCGCGGCGATCATGGCCCTTCCCAAGATCGCGAGTGATCGAAAAACGCGTGAAACGCTCGAAGATCTCTTGGATGGAACCGATCCTTACCTCCGTGTTGACGTGGTGCGCGCCCTTGTTGACTTCGGCGATCCCAAGTCGAGGCCCGCACTCCAACGTCAACTGGAGCGTGAACTTGATGGGCGCGTTCGCCGCCGCATCCGCGAAGCGCTGCGCGACATCGGCGGCGCCGGCAAACGCGAAACCGACCGTTTGCGCGACGATTTTGAGGCCCTCCGTGGTGAATACACAGAGTTAAAAGCCCGCCTCTCCAAGATTGAAGCGATGGTCAACCCGCCTGAAAAGGGCGACTCAAAAACCGACGCTTCTAAACACGCCAAAGACAAAAAACACGACAAACCTCGCAAGTAGTAACTTGGATGACATCCATGGAAGATTCACCTGTAAAGCTTACAAAGCGCGGTTCGGTTGCAATCCTTCAGATTGATCGCGAATCGCGCCGAAACGCTCTCTCGCGTGAAACGCTTCTCGCGTTTGGTCGCCTCGGGCGTGAATGTGTCGCCGACAACGACGTGCGTGCGATCGTGATCACCGGCGCGGGAGACAAGGCTTTTTGCGCCGGTGCCGACCTCAAAGAACGTCAAGGCATGACCCCCGACGACGTGCGCGTTCAGGTCGGTTTATACCGCAGTGAACTGTCCGTTCTCGACCACAGCCCCAAACCGGTGATTGCCGCGATCAACGGCGTTGCTTTCGGCGGCGGGCTTGAACTCGCGCTCGTTTGCGATCTGCGGGTAGCCTCTTCCACAGCCGAATTGGCGCTTCCTGAAACAACGCTTGGCATCATTCCGGGAGCCGGCGGAACACAGCGTTTGCCGCGCATTGTGGGTGAAGCCCGTGCCAAAGAAATGATCCTTCTCGGTCGCAAACTCACCGCGCAACAAGCCCTTGAGTGGGGCCTTGTCAACCGCGTGGCACCGGAAGGGGCCGACTTGCTCGAAGACGTGTTGAATTGGATTCTACCCATCGCCAACGGTGCTCCCATTGCCCAGTCGGCGGCCCTCCGCGCGATCGATACGTCGTTTGATACAACGCTCGACTTGGGGCTTGAACTCGAGCGCGTCTTTTACGACGAAACCCTTCGAAGCTCCGACAGGCTAGAAGCGTTGCGCGCGTTTGCTGAAAAACGCAAACCGGTCTTTACCGGCAAGTAGACCTTCCCATAGCCGCCTAGCCCAATCGTCCGTCCGCCTCCTGGGTAACCGCCCCCCGCGAGGGCTGACGGTCAATTCAAGGGCGGCGTCACGTCTTGAAAAACCGCCCCTTTGCACCCCACACGTTGCATCGCCTCCCGCAACTTTTCCGAAACGATTAGAACCACGCGAAAACCCCACAGTCTAAAGATATGGGCGTCGTTTGGAATGCGAGCTGTATCGAGCACCAACTTTGTTATCGAGCGGTATTGACCGGCGAGATCCGCGCGATGGTCCTTTAGTGTCCACTTGGTGAACTCGGAACGGCTTTCATCCACACAATTGACGATGCGCAGCGCGTTCAACACAGTACGCGACCCATGCCCCTTGATTTCTAGGGGTAGACATTGAATGTCCACACCGGCTATATTCTGAACTACCTTTGCCAACTTCTCCGTGACGATCGGAACGGCAAAGCTCGTCAGCGAAAACTCAAGAGCGGGCCCCTCGTGGTGAACGGTCGCAGTCAATGGCAAGTCAGAACTCAACGGAACCCCAATCCGAAGTTGTGGCTCTGAACCATCGGGCAGCGTGATCTCCCCAACGTGCCACCGATTCAGCGATGACATGTCATCCAGCATGCGAAAGTAGTTCACGGCTGCACCAAAAGCTTTTGCATTGTTGAACCATCTGTCTGCAACTCTGTACGAATTGCATCCAGCTCCGCCTTGAACGCTTTGCTGTACTCCTCGCCCGTGAGGCCATCCGTGGCGGCCTCAAGACGATCGTATACTGCTTGATGATAGGCTTGCGGATGAGGTCCCTTATGGCCAGGCACCCTCACTTGGTTTGCGGCATCATCCAACGTCATTCCCGCCTTGTTTGCCATTTTTTCAAACCGTGGGGTCCACGGGCCGCCGTTGGATGACGAAACACGGTTCTTGTTTGTCATAACATGGTGCACCTGTCCATCCCCACCTTTCGGCGCCGACATCCACGCGCTAATCCCCGCCAGAATGTTTCCCGCACCACCCACAACGCCGACGGTAGAAACGGCAATTGCTGGTACTCCAACCGCCGCACCGACCCCCGTCACGGTCGCCGCGCCGCCGAAAATCTCCCCACCAAGCGACATGGCTGTGGTGTACAAACCGCCGCCGATCATCCCAAGCGCCTTGCCGCGCTCAAAGTACACCGAACGGCGCTTTACCAACCCCTCTGCAAGTGCTGCTTCTTCCGCTACCCCCGCTCCCGGCACAATGCCTAAGAGCGCACCGCCAAACCCGCCAGCCATTGTCTGAAGAACAGGATGGTTATACCAAGGCTCGTCTTCCGCTTCCTCGTCAGGTTCGGCCGTCGGGTCTTCCGATCCTGGGGTGTCCACGTCGGTACTTGGCTCGCCTACGCCGTGTTCGGCTTCTTTTTTGGGTTTATCTTCCTTGGGCGGTCCGGCCCTTGTTCCCGGCACAGAAATCTCCACAAACCCATTGGGGCCCACGGGTAGGGACGGCTCACGCTTAGGTTCGCCGTCAAATCCGCCTGGATCGGTATAGGTCAACGGATTGTTGAAAACATAACTGTACGGGTTCCACGCCTGACTGAATGTCCAATTCTGCACAATCGGGTCGGTGCTCAAAAACCTACCCAACTTGGGATCAAACATCCGCCCTTTCATGTTGACTAGACCGACCTCCCCATCATCTTCGTGACCGGTATAACCAAGCGAAATCGAATCTGGAAAACTCGCCGGCACTGGAGCGCCCCATTCAGGATTGCGCCGTCGGCCAAAGGCATCGTAACTGCGCCGCTCGGTGACCTTCCCATCGGCGTCGGTGAGTACATCCACCGATCCCAAGTGATCGGCGTGTACATACGTTGTGCCCGGTTGATTGCCTCCGCGTGTTACAATTGCGATCACTCGTCCAGGCGAGTGCACATAAAATCGCTCGGTGATGGCGTTCGCGGCGTCTTTCACCCGTTCATACAGGTCGGCGAAATAAAGCGTTTCGTGGGTTGCGGTTGTCTTGTGTACACGTTTTTGATCGCCGTCATACCCAAACGAGATCACTCCGCTCGGTTGGGTGATCTTTCTGGGTAGGTCAAACGGTGTGTACACTACCGTTACACCTCCGGGGCGGGCCGTTTGGTTACCCGTCGCGTCGTACTGGTATGCAGCCCCTCCGGCAGCGGTGGCACCGTGAGGATGGGTAGGATCATTATACTCCAGCGCGCCCACATCGGACTTGTAAATCAGATTGCCATTCGGCGCGTATTGGTAACTCCAATCGCAAGGCGCTGAAACGTCTTCTTGCGCCGAGAAATACGAGCACGTCAGCCGCTCAAGCGCGTCGTACCTGAATCGTTCGGTGGTGTGTTGCGGTTGCAAATCATCGGTGCGGCTTTTTAGATTCAAGCGCGCATCCCATTCAACCTCCAAACTTTGCACCAAACCGGCCGCGTTTTCGGTGGTGATGCTTTTTAGCCTTTGCTGCGCGGCAAAATAGGTTCGATGGGTAGTGGAAACCCCATTGCCCATTTGTTCCTGCGCAAACCTGCCTGCATCGTCTACCCCAGTGAGTTGCCAGTATGTCAGGTCGGTGTTTCGATCGCGCACCTTACGGGTAAACCCGTGCGCGTCGTACTCCTGGACCACTGCGAAAGGTGCGCTGCTTTTGAATGTTGGGTAGGTCAAGCTCTCGACGCGGCCGAAGAGATCATAACCCATCTTTCCTGCCATCGCGGGGCCGCTCCCCGTCACCTCCAAGGTGACACTTTCTACCCTTCCCAATGTGTCATAGGTGTACGTTTTTTCTGCGTCGATACTCTTTACATGGTGGATCTTCCCTTTTCCGTTCGGGGCCGTGTCGTATGTCCACGTTGTGATTTCGGTGGTAGCGCCCAAATCGTCGAGGCGCTTGGTCACTCGACCGAGCGGATCACGCTCGAACGTGGTTTCGTTTCCGAGGGCGTCTACCGATGAAACCAACTCACCAAAGGCGTTGTAGGTTTGTTGAGTGCCTCCCTTGTCAGGGTCCACCGTCTTAGCCGGTCTACCCATCGCATCAAAGGTGGTGAGTGTGGCGGCCCCGTCCGGCCCGGTGACCTTTACAAATCGACCAAAAGGCCCGTATGTGTACACCGTAATGCCGTTGGCCGCGTCTGTGACGGCGATCTTTCTACCCAAGGCGTCGTTTTCTGCGATGCTCACGTTTCCAAGCGGATCGGTCGTCTTGATGGTCAGTACATCAAACTCGGTTTCTGTGGTGGCGCCGTAAGCCGTTGTGCGCTTGACCTCGCGGCCTAACCCGTCGGTGAGAAATGTTTCCCATTCAACTTTGTTGATCGCTGCATCTTCGCGAATGGGAATCGACCTTCGTGCGACTCTACCCGTCAACCGATCATATTCGAATCGTTGCGTGATCCGCGGCGCGTTGGTTTGACCTTCCGGTGTTGGACCATACCACCAACGTTGAACCACTCGACCGAAAGCGTCGCGTTCGATCTCTTCGTCCTGCCCTCCCGTCTCGATCTCCCGTTCGCGAATGCGCCAAGCGTTCTTGTTCGGTCCGCCGTCTCTGGTGCGCGAGATGGTAAAACTTGTACTCGTTCCATCGGGGCGCTTTTCCAATGTCAGGCGGCCGAAACCATCGGTGTGATGCTCGGTCACAAGCTCGTTTGCGTCGGTGATTCGGGTCACTACCCCAAGCCGTGGATCAAACTCGGTGGTGGTTTTGTGGCCGGCCGGGTTGGTATGTTCGCGCGGGTAGATGCCGTTGGAATCGTAGGTGATGCTCGCAACGCGTTCGGCGCCGTTGGGATCTTTTGCTGTGAGGGAGGTCACATTTCCGTGCTGGTCGCGCCCATAACTGACCTCCATCCGCGTAGCGGGATCGGCTTCATCCTGCGCCGTTTCGGTTGCCACCTCCCCGTAAGGTGTAGTGGTGCGGGTGTACGCCCGGCATTGCGTCGAAGCGTTTGCGGTGCTGCACTCTTTTTGCGTCTGAAGTTGACCGATCAACCATGTGGAAACATCGTTTTTGAATGTGCGATCGATCGTGGTTGTCAGGTTGACGCCCACGGTCGCGGACGTCTCCGAAAGCACATTTCCAAAGTCGTCGAAGTTGGTGACCTTGGCGGTTGTGTCCCGAAGCATGGGAACATTCGCCGCACCTGATTCCACTTCTTTTGTGTACTCCAGCAAACTCGATTCTTGTACCGCTGAATCAAATTCGCCTTGCGCTCGGCGCAAACGGTTTTCTGTCGTGAGCGTGAAATAGGTTTTGCTGTCGTTCGTGGGCACGACAAGGCGTGTCGTGTTTAGAAAGGACAACTCCACTTTTTCAGGATCGGGCAACCCGTTCCATCCCGGCGTGACTCGCCATTGAGCCGCTCGAATCTTTGCAAATGGGTAGGTTTGAAAGGTGGCATCAAACGATTGATTATCAAAAAAGTCGGCGGTGATCTCTCCCGTGTCAAGGTCAGTCAGAAAGCGCGCGCCGAACCCCAAAAAGCCCTGCGCCACGAATACCCGTCCGTCTCGGTACCGCAAGCTATACCGCCGCTCACCATCCACCCCATCAGATAGCCTATAGCCGGAAACGACGCGACGCGCGCCCACGGTGCACCGTCGCGGGTAGGTGCACTCATTGGCTTTGTCCCATCGTGAAAAGTAGAGCGCGCTCTGATTGGACAATGCACCTGAATCGGTGTTTGTCGTGATGGAAGGATCGGTCAGGTGTCCGTATGAAATGGCCACGTCGGGCACATATTCAGGATCGGTAGGATCGTGCGGGTTAGAGCCTTGATGTACACCGATCACGAGGTCTTGATCGCGGGCTTGATTTTCGAAAATGTGGAGCTTGCCACTTAGCCAGATCGCAACATCCGAAGCTCCATCGCCGTTCAGATCGCCGATGCGCGGACCGTGAGGATCGGCAAGAGTAGCCGCTTCACCCAAGAGCGGTTCAAATGGAATGCCCGATGGTTCGATGGTAAACGTGGCGGTCGATTGGAGTCCGGGTTGCGCAATGAGAAACACCCATTCGGGCGGCTCTCCACCGGCGCCGAGTCCATCGGCAAACATAGGCACCAAAAGATCTTGCCTGCCGTCTCCGTTGGCGTCGATTGGGGTTGCAAAGCGGAAAAGCGCATCCTGCCCGCCGTAACCGCCACCATCCAAGCTGAGCTGCGAGGGTGCAAAACCGGTGCCCGTGTTGAGGAGTGTATAGAGCCCGCCGTTCGAAAAACCTGACTCTACTGCGTCGGGTAGACCATCCCCGTTCACATCGAGAAACACTACGCGTCCGCCTGGGGCGGGAATGGGTAGATTTATTTCGCGAATTTCCCACGTGCCGTTTTCGTTGCGGGAAAACGCTTCGTAATTTGCGCCCTGAATTTCAGATCCATCACCTGCCACTTCAAGCGGCACGACAAGAAGATTTGTTTTGCCGTCCCCGTCGATGTCGGTGGTTTTCAGATCGACATCGCACCGGTATAATTCGAGCGCTTCGATCACTTCTCCCTCGGGGTCAAATCCCATGGAGGAGCCGCCTTGCGCGGGCAACCATCGGTGCACCTTCCATTCAGGTTTAGAAGGGTCACCAGTGAGCGAGTCACTGTGATCGGTGCATTGGATCAAGTCGGCCACGCGATTGCCGTCGACGTCGGCCAAGTGCATGGAGCCGTTTTTGGTAGACAACGCAGGTGGTACAGGTTGGGCGCCGATGCCAAAGGGGCGAGCGATCCCTGTATCTACCATCTCAAACGTGGGGGTGTTGGGTCCGGCTTGAGGGGCGGGTTTGGCGATCAAAATCTTCCATGTTGCCCCCTGTTGGTAGATGTCATGGAGAAGGATATCTTTTCGGCCGTCTTGGTTGTAATCAAGCACCGTTCCAAGTTCGGGCTGTAGTTGGGTAGGGTCGGCGGGACCGCTGGGATCGGCCACAAACACGTCATCTTGAACGTAAGGAATGGTCAGATCTGAAAAGGTGACACTTTCACCGGGCAAGGTGCCATTGTGGAAAAGCCGCCATTCTGTGATCGGGTTTGCAGGGGTAGAAAGGGCGGGATGCGTGTCAGGGACTAACACATCGTCAAGCCCATCGCCGTCCATGTCCACAAGCATTGGGCTTGCCTTGCGGGACGTGGGCGAATCGAGTTCGGTAGATTGATCGATAAAGCCTTTTTCATGGGTGGAGTATGAAAAAAGCGTTGCGGGTTTACAGACTCCATCCGCCGCACATTCTTCTATTTTTGTGAGTAAGGTGCGGCCGGTCGCTTCACTCTTTGTGTACTCCAAATCTACCCATGTGACCAATTCTTCACCGGGGCCGACCATTTGGATCTCGTTGAGTTGTAAGGACCGCTGAACCGCCATTCCGCCAAAAAAAGAAAGCCTCGCTTGTTCGGGTTTGCGTTGCGCGTACACAAACTTGACGGCGCGTGTCGCTTCAAGCGCGGGCGACCCGTCAAATTGAGTATACCGAATTTCATCCAATGCGTACTCAGCGGTGTACTCATCCGTATTGGCGAAACAATACCCGTATGTCAACGCATTGCCGCGGCCGTCATGCGTTTTGGCAGCTAGCCAAGCGCGGGTAGAATTGTTGGGGCCGCGCGGCCTTGTTGCGGCAGTTCTACCGTACTCAGTGATGACGCCATTCGGAGCGAACACTTCAAACCATTGCGGAATGCCCGCGCTAGGGGCATAGCCTACCACTTTGACAAAGGTGTCGGGTAAGGTCCGGTATTCCACCTGTCCCGTTTCTTCGGCGACTTGTACAAGCGGTTGACCATCCAAACAGAGCTTGTCCTGACTGTCGTATCGGACGGCGCGGATCTCCCCATCTTGGGCGATATTTTTGGGGCAACGCGTGATCGTCGATGAACCTGAGAGCGAAAAGCCTTGACCCGCTATACCGTCTCCCTCGGCGCTGTTGTAAGCGAGGGCAATTTTAGGTTCTATCCCAGCTCTACCCGCGGGCGTGGGTATAGGAACTACAAAAGAAGCTTCACCGGTGGGGGTGACAGAAAATGTCCCTTGTAGGCTGCCGGCGGCGGCGGTTTCACTTGCGCGGGAGGTTGGAAGTTTGGTAGCGCGCGTTTCGTGTTGGGGTACACAAGCGACGATTTCACGCGGGAGCGGCGGGTCGCTCGTTATGCACGTGCAGGCGCCTTGTGCGAACGAAAGGATGACCAGAAACACCCACGGCGCGAACCAAATCAAGCGCGAAAATGGCTTGTTCGGCGGGGGTTGGTTGCTGCCTAAAGGAAATGAACTTTGCACGTTCATGGCGCACCCTTTCATTTTGGAGATGTTGTTAACTGTGTCGGATGTTCAGTGTAGAACCTCGCATGCGGGGAGTGTGCTTTGTTTGTTACGCAGTAAATCGAGGGCGAACCGCGTTTGCCCGGGTAAGGCGGGCTCGCCATGCTCTCTGACCATCTTTCTGGACTAGTGCCGCGTGTCAAAAGTCCTGCCGGACTTTTGGCGCCGCTGACGCGGCGCGCTTCGCACACGCCGGCACTATCTTTTTGTCTCGTGGGGCTCCGCCCCACACCCCCCGCGCTTGCGCGCGGCTAGTTCCGCACGAAGGGGTCAATCAGGGTCAACTTCTGAACGGCGGAACTAGTGCCGCGTGTCAAAAGTCCTGCCGGACTTTTGGCGCCGCTGACGCGGCGCGCTTCGCACACGCCGGCACTATCTTTTTGTCTCGTGGGGCTCCGCCCCACACCCCCCGCGCTTGCGCGCGGCTAGTTCCGCACGAAGGGGTCAATCAGGGCCAAACTTCTGAAGAGCGGAACTAGAGCACGATCGGTTTGATTCCATAACCAAGTCGAGTGTTGCGGTGGTCCAAACGGATCGGTTCGCCCCGTCCGCAATGCTGGTGAGAGTTTCACGATTCGCTTCTAATTTAGGCGAAAAGATGTGCGGCGTGGGCTTGTAGTGGGGCCGCAAAAAAGCCAAAAATTGCGGGTAATTTGCCGAAACGCGTGCGTACCGCGAAAATGCGCGTCATGCTTTCCGCTGTGCCAACTCGAAGTACCCCTCCATTAAAACCCTCCCTCCAAGAACAACTTCTTGCGATCATGGATCGCAAACACCACCCCGCCTGGCCGCGGTTCACTGAGCCCGGCCTCACCAAAGAACAACTCGCCGTCCACTTTCGGCACGAATACCTTACCTACGTGCGCGACTTTCCCGTATTGCTCGCGCGCCTTCTCGGTCAATCACCCCCGTCGGATGTGCGCGCCGCCCTCGCAGAAAACATTTTTGAAGAACAAACAGGGAAACTTTCGCTCGGCGTTTCTCACCCTGAACTGTTTTTGGAAATGATCGACGGCCTTCAGATTCCCCGTTCGTCCATTGAACGTGGACCGCTCACGCCCGAAGCCGTTGCTTACCGCGCTTTTCTTGATGAAGTCAGCTTTTCTACCCCATGGGTAGTGGGCGCCGCCGTTCTGACAATCTTCGTGGAAGGCAGTGTCCACGAGCGGGCCGAACTGTCAGGTACCCGTGAAGTCTTACCTGTGGATGAAGCTGTTTTTGCTCACCCCATGGTAAAACATTACGGTTGTCCACCTGAAAAACTTCGCCTCATTCGAGCGCATCGCGCGGTAGAAAGCGGGCATCGCAAAGACGCCTGGCAAATGGTATCTACCCATGCCCAAGGCCACGAAAATGTCATCGTTCGTGCGGTCAGTCAGGCTCTCCAAGCGTGGCTGAAATACCGCGACGGCGTTGTCCGAGCTATGGATGCCGCCCCCGTCAACGTTTCGATCGTTGCTGCCTGATCCCCAAGCATCGGGCGCACCCCGCGTTCCAAACGCGGCGTATATTTCAAAAACCTTACCGTTGGACAACCACGGCCGTGACCGGCCCGTTCACGCTTGTTGCGCCTGCCCCGGTGGCTCCCTGCCAACCGGCCGGCACCTTGGGTTCACTCCACTCAAACAGCCATTCTGCGTCAATGGGTGCAACATTGACGCACCCCGCACTTGTCGGTTCACCAAAACGCTCATGCCAAAACGCAGCGTGCAGCGCAAAGGGTGGATTAAAGTATTGAGTCCACGGCACGTCCTGAATCCAAAACGACCGATTTTCACCCGTTTCAGGCGACATTGTGGCCGCCCTGTCTTTAAACGTAATGTTGTACGTTCCCGTCGGCGTTGTGGCATTGTCCACGTTGTCGCGCCCTTTTTGGGGGATTCCCCCTTTGCCCGGCGACATCAGCGTTGCATATTCAGGTGTCAACCCGCGGTAGGCCACAAGTGTACCTTTAGAAATGCTCACATGAATCCACGTGCGGGTCATGTCCAGCCCAAAGGGTAACTTGTCTTTGGCTTCTGCCACGGTGGCGTCGGCCTCGGCAATATAATATTTGCCGTTTTGCCCCGCCGTTTCCACCGTTTCTAAATAGACCTTCCCATCAACCGTCACCTTTTGGCCTGTGAGCCCCACAAAGGTACGCACGCCCCACTCGGCACCCGCCGATTCTACCTGTCCGCCCTCTGTTTTTTTATACTTGGGCTTGGCGGTCTTTCGCATCCAGGCAATGGGTAGATTTGTGTCTCCGCCGAGCTTGGTCCCGTGAAAAGAGCTTGGCTTAAATGGCCGCATTCTGTCGGCTGGAACAAGCGTTTGGTCCACCGACAAGAGCCATGTTCTACCCTCGGCCTCAAATACTTTTGTATAAGACAGCATGGAGCCGAGCGGTATCGTTTGACGAATCAGCCCCATTTTGTCAGGGTCGGCAGGCCTTTTATCAAGAAACACCGACGGCACAGGGTCCACCGCGGCAATTGGGTCAAACGTGGCCAAGTCACCGTGGGCAGCCACCGACTTGTGGAGAGGAATCCACTTTCCCACCGGTCCGTACGTCCGTTCAAAGCGGGTTTGCTCGTCTTTTGTGGGAATGCGATTATACATGGGCGAACCGTTGGACAGCGCGTATTTGTACGGGAAGGGCCCGCTCACAGGGTCGGTTGCTCGCGCCGCGGCCACAAATCGCTCGTTTGGCTGAAGTGTGACCGTTCTGTCATTACAAACATACCCATGCGGCTCAATCGCATAAAAGCCGCCCGAACAACCCACTCCGGGCACCGTTTGAGTGGACTTGATGGCCACCGACTGACCATGCCGAACGTAACCGATAAAAAGCGCGTCCACCTTGGGCCGGCGGTAGATAAACGTAATGTACCCTTGACTGGTTAACCGCGGCCCCTGCGGCGCTTCAGGTTGGGTAGGTGTATTGGGCGCGTCTGTTGGGGTTGCGGAAGCCGCTGGGTCGGCCACAGGCAAGTTTACCTGTGCAGCGCTTGTGGGCGCAAATGCGGGGCCCGTCGTGGGGTTTGCCGTGGGACGTGGAGCGCCCGCCGTTTTGACCGGTGCCGGAGCGTTGGAGCAGCCACTTGCCGTTCCGGCACACACACACAAAACCAACGCCGCGGTGAACGCGGTTTTTTTCGTTCGGGTGCGGAGGAAGGCCGGATCCAAAGGGCGACCGGCTTTATACTCCATCACTCACCGGTGCGCAACACTTCCCACCGAATGCGTCTGGCGCTTGGGCCTTTTGCTTCAAGCGACAGATCCAGCACTTGGACAGAACTTTGGGTAGAAAGCGCCGACGTGACAGCGGCGCGCTCCACATTGCCCGGCGAGTCGGTAAAATAACAACTCTCACAGTTTGCGGTTTCTGACAGGGTAGAAACCTGAGCGAGTTGTGCGGGATTGCCCTGGTCAGACTCAAGTCGAGCGGCTGTCAACACCGTCCCATCGGCGAGCGTTATGGATGCCGTTTGTCCAGTTGAAAGGGCCACGCGCACGTCCAGCACATCGGCAACACTTTGCGGTGTAACCACCGACGGATCGGTTGCCGGAGCGAGGGTGTCAATGCTCGGGTCTAAAAGCGGAACAATTTGACCTTCCACAAGCCACATGGGCAACTTGTCGAGCGGCACGTTGGTATCTACCCATGCACCGCCGTTGTCCACTGACAACGTGTCCCACTCCACGTACCTCCCCGGAGGTAGGTAGGTTTTTTTACTTGTCAAACCCCGCCGAACCACCGGCGAAACATAAAGCCCCGACCCGAGGTAATACGCATCTTCCACTGCCCCGGCGTCCACATCCGACGGGTACAGCAAAAAGGGATGGATGGAAATGGGCTTGCCACTTTCATGCGCCTCGCGGGCAAGCACTTCAAAATAAGGGGCAAGTCGCGTGTGCAACAGGGCGTATTTGCGGTAGATGTCAATTGTTTCTTGGTCGTTCCAGAGCTTCCACTTTTCTTTCTTTTCAATGGGGTTGGAGCAGGCATTTTGCTCCATCATAATGGGCGACACAGCTCCAAATTCTACCCATCGCAAAAACACTTCTTTGTCGTTTGGGTCACCCGTTAAACACTTAAACCCTGTCATGTCACTCCCCCAATAGGGAACACCTGACATGGACAGATTTAACCCGGCGCGCACCGTGGAGGGCAACCCCTGCGTTTCGTCAAACGTGGCCTCCGCGTCGCCTCCCCAAACGGCGGGTACATACGCCTGCGTTCCCGATCCGCCCGACCGCACAAAAAAGAGATAATCGCCGGGCCTTTCTTTCTCCATTAACTCGTATGCAGCTTTGGCGGAGAGCACCGGAAAAGCGTTATGAAACTCATCACCGCGCCTGCCGTCAAACAACACCGCGTCCCTTGGAATATACTCGCCGAAGTCATGCATCCACCCGTCATACCCGAGGTCAAGCGATCTCTTTAAAAGGCTTTGAAACCAGGTAAACGCGTTGGGATTGGACAGGTCGATTGTGGCGAGAGTTAACAGCTTGCCTGAGATAAATTGTGTGAGAGCCGGGCTGCCGTCGGGGAGTTTTACAAAGTAGCCGTTATCCAATCCAAATTGATAATCCGCCGCCGCATTTTCATTGTCTTTGGCCACGTAGGGATTGTTGTAACACATGGCCTTGTAGCCCAAGTCGTGCAAACCGCTTGTCCACGTGGCAAGTTCGCTCTCTTTACCCAAGTGGCTGAGCGCCGGTAAAAAGTGAACGGCGTCATCAATTCCAGTCACGGGGATTTTGTTTTGACGCATTGCCACCGATTCTGGCACGCCGTTTACAAGGGCATTCACCCCCACTCGCCGTCGCGGACCAAACACCCACGGCGCCGGGATCATTGGCCTGCCCGTATCTTCTGTGTACGCATCAATGACCTTTAGAGGATCGCCTTGTGTGTACACAGTAAACGACAAATGATCGGCGTTGGCAGCCAATCGATAAGCCGATTCTCCCTCAGAACCAAAATGGGTTTCAGTGCGGTAGGTGGTTGTCAGGTGAATGCCGTACCCCCGGCTTGATAGAAAAAAGGGCACTGGAAAATAGGTCATTGAAGGCCCATTGGGGTACGGATTTTGAGGCCCAACAGGCGCTTTTTCACCCTGACCCAAACTGCCTTCTTCGGCCCATGTATAAAGTGAAAATCCCCTGTGATTTACAGAGGCGAATCGCTCACCCAACCCATAGAAACGTTCATCATCGGGAAGGCTCCACGCGATGGATGTTTTGTTAAATGGGGCCGCACCTTCGGCTTCTCCCCCGGCCTCAAATGCGATGTGTACGCGTTCACCTTCAACACTTGCGGTAAAGGTAAAGTTAACTCCTTCCCCGCGAACATTGAGCTTGGCCGAACTCTGCGACAATTCTACAATGCTGGCCTCGGTTGCGCCTGCCCAAGGGCCCTCGTTGGCGTCGTACGTGTCCCAACCCGGGAGCGGTTTGGCGAGGGTATAAGGGGTGTCCACCGTTGCGGCAATGGTTTGATAAGCGCCCTCTCCCTTTGAAGAAGTTAATATCTCCACGCCGTCTTTATTGCGAATGGATAGCTCAAATGGCGAGAGCGAAATGGTCAGTTGAGTTTGGCTGCTCTTTATAACAATGGGGAGGTTTTCTTCTTCATCACGGCAACCCGAGCTGAAGAGAGCCAAACACCCAACACCCAAGATCGCCGTCTGAAGCGCGGCACCGGCAAAACGCATGAGCGCATACTACCGGGGATGAAGTTTAAATGGGCAACCTTTCTTTTCTGAACGCACCCGCCTTGGTGGTAGAGTAAAGAACGGCCTTCCATGGTTCGAACGTTTCCCCTCAACCGAATTAAAAATCCGTTCGTTTTGGCGGAAGTTACTGCGGCTGGGTGGGAATTTTTTTCGGCGGCTCTTTTTGCAGCCGCGGTTGTGCCTGCCGCGTTTGCTCTCGGTCCTACGTTTATCGCTTTTTTGGGATCGATGGTTGTTTCCGTCGTGGCGGCGCGTGTGCTTCTTCCCAAGGGTGAAGCAGGATTCAGCGTCCTTGCCTTGGTGCGCGTTGCGGCCTGGCCTCTTTCTGTATTGCCTCTGCTTGCTTCTACCGGAAAAGGTGCGGTCATTGCCGCGCTCGCATTTGGCATCATGGCCGGCGGCATGCGGCGGGCCATTTATCGCAACGTCCTTGTTCCGCTTGACCCGGCAGAAGATCACGACGCTCTTCGAAAGAGTTTGAGGGTTCGCCTGACTGAAAGTGCAACCACCGCGGGCATTGTCGGCGGCCATGTCATGTTGTTATTCAGCGTCGCTTTTCTTCGAACACAAAGCGATGTCATGTTTCGCGCCTGGCTTCAGGTGGTGCCCGCGCTTGCCATTCTTGGAACGGTGGGTTTTTCTCTCGCTGTTCGGCCGCTCACCCGCAAGGTGATTCAGGCGTTAGATGCGGGGCCCAGCGGAGATCGGGCTGTATTGGCCAAAGGACTGCAACAGGCCAATGGTCTACCCACGCGGCTCGCCTACCTGAATTTTGGGGTATGGCTTGTGTGTACACTTATAGGCGGTGTCAGCGTAAACGCCCCGGCCATTGTGGGTGATGCCATGATGCAGCTTGTTTTCGGTGTACTCTTTTCGTGGGGCGTGTCGTTCTACCAACGCGCCTGGCATCGCGAAACATGCGCTCCGGCCGCGTTGCGACTGTCGCGTTGGACGGGTATTGAAATAAAGAGTGAGCCCATCAGTCTTGAACAGCGGCTCATGCGCGACTTTGGTCTACCCATGGTGTTCATGGGTGCCATCTCTCTTTTTTCCGCCATTGGACTCTACCGGGCACTTGCCCAGCGTTCGTCGTGGGACCAAGACGTAAAATCCACCGGTGCGCTGTTTGCCTCGTTTTCCCTGCTTCTCATTGCGGTGGGTGGGGTGATTGTCAGGGCGGCCCGTGAGCTTTCCAAGCCCATGGCGGAGCTTGCATCACAGGCCGACCTGGTCGCAAAGGGTAAACTCGACGCGTCGGTATTACCGCCCAAAGGCCCCGTGGAGGTGGTGGGTTTGGGTGAAAGTATTGAACGTATGCGAGGTGCCCTTGCCAGCACTATTGCCGAGTTGTCAAAGGAAAGGGCGGGGCTGGAACAGAATGTGGCGGCTCGAACAGCCGAGCTTTCAGGTGCGCTTGCAGAACTCAAACGTACACAAGCAGCGCTGATTGCCGGGGAGCGTTTGGCATCGATTGGGGAGTTGATGTCGGGTGTGGCTCACGAAATTTATAATCCGCTCAATGCCATTGGTGGTGCTGCGGCTCCGCTGGAGAACATTGCCGCCGACCTGAAGCGCGTGCTTGACGCCTACCGCGAGGTAGAGTCGCTTTTGCCTGAAAAAGAGCGGCGGAGGCTGGAGGCTTTAAAACACGAGGTAGACCTTCAGGCGGCGCTTGACGATCTGAATGGAATTGCCGCGGTTGTAAAACGCGCGGTTGATCGGAGTGTCAAGATCGTTTCCAACCTGAAGACATTTTCTCGAACATCAGGCGAGGCATTGCCGGCGGATGTGATTGCGGGTATCGAAGAAACGCTTGTGCTTCTCGGTCCGCGGCTCAGAAAGTCGGGCATTGGGGTTGTAAAGGAGTATGCCCCGCTGCCGCCGATTGTTTGTCGTATCGGCGAGTTGAATCAGGTGTTCATGAATTTGCTTGTGAACGCGATCGACGCGCTGGAGCCGGCGCGTCCGTCGTCGCCGGGAGTGGGCGTTTCGGGTCCGGTTTCCAATCCCGAAATTCGAATTGTCACGTCGGTTGAAAATGGGAAGGCTTGTGTACGCATTTCAGACAACGGACCCGGTGTGCCGGAGTCGCTTCGAATGCGGGTGTTTGATCCATTTTTTACGACCAAGCCGAGGGGGCACGGCACGGGGCTGGGTTTGTCGATTTCTTCGGATATTGTGCGTCGCCACGGGGGGACGTTGGTGTGTGAGGCGGCAGCGTCGGGTGGAGCGTTGTTTGTGTGTTTTCTGCCGTTGTCAGCCTGAGTCCGCCAAACAAAAACATCCCTCTCGCTTTCTTTCTTTTCATGCTAGGATGTATCCACCATGTCAGCTCAAGGCGCGCTCAAGTATGAAGCTCCCGGCTTTCTGTAGGGCTACTGCCACAGACCTGACAACTGTTTTATAGTCTGGACAAGACTTCGGCAGGGTAGCTCTGAGCGCTCACTTTGGGACTGTATTCAACAATCTTCCCATCAGCGCCAATGACAACCCCAATGCGTTTTGCGTACCCGTCCGATGGGCTGTCGGCGGCGCCGTACGCCACTCCCATGGCGCGGGTGGTATCGCAGAGAAGTGGGTAGTTAAAGTCAAACTTCTCGGCGAATGCCTTGTTTTCTTGGACACTGTCAAACGACACGCCGTAAATAACAGCGTTTTTGGCCGCAAAGTCGGCCTTGAGATCGCGGAACCCGCGACCCTCAATTGTTCACCCAGGTGTGTCGGCCTTTGGGTAAAACCAAAGCACAACTGTTTTTCCGGCGAGGCCCTTTAACGTGACAACGTTGCCCAGGTGATCCTGAACTTCGAAGTCGGGGGCCTTGTCTCCGACATTTAACATGGCGCTCCTTTTTGCGCGCGGAACAGCGCGTCGATGGTCACGGTACATGAATTTGTGCAACTCGCAAACACCAAGTTTGAAAGGCGCGCCGACCATCCAACGTGTGCGCCACGCAATCGCAATCGCATTTCGATAATGCTGAAGGGAGCGACATTGTCTGCCAATGTTTTTCAACCTAAGATCGCATGAACGAACAACCCCGGTGGTTTTCTATGCGTCCGACAGACAACGTTCTCCTTTGGCTTTTTTTCTCGGCGATTTCAGCCTGCGGCAATGTTGTTGTTGAAACATCGGGTGCCGCGGGAGAAGCGGGCGCTCCCGTTGGAGGGGCATCGTCCACTTCCACCTTTCAAAGCGGCGGCACGGGTGGAATGGGTGCAGATGCCGGCGCGGGTGGAACGGGTGGAGATGTCAACCTTCCCTGTTCTACAAATCCCTGCCAAAACGGCGGTGCGTGTGTGGTTGTCGGCGCCGGTTTCGAGTGCAACTGCCCATGTGGTTTTGGCGGCAATTTGTGTGAGTCGCCGCCTGACAACAAGGCCATTGCCGTTTCCGCCGGGTTGAGCCACTCCCTCGCGCTGCTTTCAGACGGTACTGTGTGGGTTTGGGGCGGGGGTGAATCCGGTCAACTTGGTAACGCAAACCTCACTTCATCCCTCAACCCGGTTCAGGTTTCCAACCTGACAAATATCATTGCCGTTGGCGCAGGAGCGTCCGGTTACAGCGTTGCCGTCAATTCGGCGGGTCAAGTCTGGACGTGGGGAAACAACTTGGAAGGGCAACTGGGGCTCGGAGCGGTATACCCGACTGAACCAACACCCGTGCAGGTTCCAAACCTGAGCAACGTGGTTGCCGTATCCACAGGGCAATCACACGTTCTGGCCTTAACTGCTTCGGGTCAAGTGTGGGCTTGGGGTAATAACTCCAACGGTCAAGTGGGAAGTGGAAACTTGTCAAACGTGGAGCCCAACCCCGTTAAAGTCCCCGGTCTCAGCAATGTTCAGGCCATTTCCGCAGGGAAAGCGCACAGCTTGGCCGTTGATGCCAATGGTCTTGTTTGGGCATGGGGAGGTTCGTCCAAAGGTCAACTTGGAAACGGCTCTTTCTTCGGTGACAAAAATCTACCCATTGCCGTTCCGGGTCTAACCAACGCGATAGCTGTTGCAGCGGGTGACCTCCACAGCTTGGTGCTCAAAAACGACGGTACCGTGTGGGCATTTGGCCTAAACGACGTGGGTCAGCTCGCCGACGGAACGGTAGAAGACAAGAGTGTACCCGTGCAAACCCCCATTGTGGGGGCTGTATCGGTGGCGGCGGGTGACGATACAAGTTTTGCTATTTTGGAGGATGGAACCGTCGTTGGGTGGGGGTATAACTCGGTGGGTCAACTCGGCAATGGATCGCTGAGCGGCGCCGATTCGGCCAATCCGCCGG
This sequence comes from Polyangiaceae bacterium, assembly GCA_016712345.1. Lineage (GTDB taxonomy): Bacteria > Myxococcota_A > Polyangia > Polyangiales > Polyangiaceae > JADJRH01. The sequence goes on along the minus strand of JADJRH010000001.1, from coordinate 1,380,603 downwards.
CTCCCGTGTTGCAATTGCCCGCCGTGGCGAGTGTTGCAGCGGGTCGATATCACAATTTGGCCCTCACCGCCTCGGGACTTGTTTTAGGCTGGGGCGCTCCCAACGGCGGTACACTTGGCAACGGTGCAGGGGCTGAACGGCTCGTTCCCACGCGCATTTCAACATTCCCGCCGTCAACCCGGGTCACCGCGGGCGGCTCCACGTTGGTTCTCGGAGTTGATGGTCAGATTCGCGGCGTTGGGCTCAATGGGCAAGGAGAACTCGGCGATGGTACATTTTCACCGCGCACCGTGCCGTCCACCGTAAAAAATCTAACCAACGTTTCTGACCTCGGACAAATGCGCAATACGGGCGTTGCCGTTGAAAATGGCAATGCTTTTTGCTGGGGAGCCAATGGTGCGGGTCAGGTGGGAAATGGAACATTGACCGGCGCAAACGTACCTTTTCAAACGCTTTCCAATGTGGGTATGATCGCGGGTGGAAGCTTTCATACAGCGGCTCTCACCCAAGATGGAATGGTGTGGGGTTGGGGGTCCAACGCCGACGGTCAACTTGGAAATGGAACGAGCCAAAATTCAACTCTTCCGGTACAAACCAACATTACAGAAGTAACCTCCATTGCAGCAGGTGCCAACCACACGCTTGCTGTGAAACAAGACAAAACGGTGTGGGCTTGGGGCTCCAATCTTTCGGGTGCCCTGGGCAATGGAACCACGCAAAACGGCAATCTACCCAGTCAGGTGGTGGGCTTGGCCAATGTCATTCAGGTCGCTGCAGGAGCCGACCACTCGTTGGCTCTCACCGAGTCGGGCCAGGTGTGGGCCTGGGGAGGAAACGGCAATGGTCAACTTGGAACATCACCGGGATCACCCGGTTTATCGCCTATTCCGGTTTCCGGTCTGCCACAAATGACAAGGATCGCCGCCGGACCGGGGCTGAGTTTTGCCATTTCTACAACCGGTGATCTTTGGGCATGGGGGTATGCCGCAAAGGGTCAACTCGGTAACAACTCAACCAGCCCAGTTGTCGGTCCGACGCAGGTGGTAGGTCTTACCCAAGTGGTGGATGTTGCTGCCGGTCCCGACGCCGCATTTGCCATCACATCCAACGGCTCCGTGTGGGCATGGGGCTCGGGCGCCCTTTTCGGCGATGGTGGATTGGTTGTTTCCAACCTGTATTGCGCCGAGTAGCTGTCACTCCCCGTGCCGCGAAGCGCCGCGGGAAGTGTACAAACGAAGTTCGTCACACTCGCGGTAGATCCGGTTCACTTTACCCACAGTCAATGTTGTGGTTAGGTCGCCGCCATGTTGTCTCCGGTTTCTGCGGTGCGCCGCGTTTTCGGCGAGCCCCTTGTGCTTTTTCTCCTGGCGGGATTGGGCCTGTTTCTACTGCATCGAGCGGTGGCGCCGCCGCGTCGCGATCTCATTCATATCACCGTTCCATTTGCCAAAGCCCTGCGCGACGATTATCAAAAACGCACCGGTAGACCCCCCACAAAAGAAGACAGCGACACGCTCATTGAGCGATTTATCGATGAAGAAGTGCTTTACAGAGAGGCACTTGTAATGGGGCTTGATAAAGGCGACCTCATTGTTCGGCGCCGCCTCGTTCAGAAAATGGAGCTTGTGGGTAGAGACTCCGTCGCCGAACCTACCCAAGAAGAACTTCTCGCCTATTATACACTGCACGCAGAACGGTATCAGGTGGCCCCCACCGTTTCGTTCAAACACGTGTTTGTCAGTAGCAAAGGTAACCGGGGCGACGCCCATACAACCGCGCAGAACCTGTTTGAGCAAATTCAAAATGGCGCCGATCCATCCACGTTGGGTGAGACGTTTGCCAACGGAGCCACATTTTCGCAGCGCAGTGAGATCGAGATAGAAAACCTGTTTGGAGCGGCCTTCAAAGAAACGGCATTTTCACAGCCGCCTGAAAAGTGGTCCCGCCCCGTGCTCTCCCATTTCGGGTATCATCTCATCTGGGTCATAGAGCGCAGGCCCGCGAGTTTGGCACCTCTGTCAACCGTTCAAAACCTTGTGCGCAACGAAGTGCTGGGAGAAAAGCGCGACGCCGCTGCCCGTCGCCAAACCGATACGCTTCGGGCCCGGTATGTCATTCAGATGGATCCGGGGGTGAATTGATGAGTCACGTTTCAGGCGCGCGCCTCTACCCATCGCCCCTTGGTTCCCGAATATCCAGTCAGGTCACTTCATTTGTAAAATGTGTCATCTTCCTTTGTTTTCTCACCTTTCCCATTCTTATCCACAGTCCGGCACACGGGCACGAATTCCGGCCGGGACTGCTTGATATTCGGGCAATCGGCGGGGGACGTTATGATGTGTTGTGGAATCCGCCGCCCGAGTCCCACGACATACAAATTGTTTTTGACTCGGAGTGTTCTCCAGAACAGGACGGCAATCCCCGGTCGTTTGTCCTCAATTGCGGTGAGTCGGGTCTTGCGGGTAGATCCATCAGAGTAACTGGAGCGGCCCCACTTCGCGATGAAGTATTGGTTCGACTGTGGCTTGAAAACGGCTCTGAAACGTCGGTTGTTCTCTCCGCCGCCAAACCTGACTATCAGATACCCGTTGCCCCGCCTGAAAGCGATCTACCCATTTTTGTGTCGTACGCTTTTGCGGGTGCCCATCACTTTGCCACAGGCTTTGACCACCTGTTCTTCGTGATAGCCCTCGTGATTCTGCTTCGGGCCTCCAAGCGCCTTGTTGCGGCTGTCACCGCCTTTACCGTTGCCCACAGCGTGACCCTGTTTCTACAAGTCACCGGTTCTGTTCAACTGCCTACTCCTCCGGTGGAGGCAACAATCGCTCTGAGCGTTGTTCTGTTGGCGCGGGAGATCGCTCAAAAGCGGCCCAGAAATACCCTTCTTCAAACCTACCCATGGCTTGCCGCCTTTGGATTTGGACTGTTGCACGGCCTCGGATTTGCGGGTGGATTGAGGTCGTTCGGCGTATCCCAGGGTCAGATCTTACCCGCTCTCTTTGGGTTTAACGTTGGCTTAGAAATGGCTCAGTTGGCGTTGGTCGCTCTCGCGATCGGTGTCGCTCACTTTTTCAGGCAACCGCTCCAAAGGCCATGGACGAAACCCGTTGCCGGGTATAGTCTCGGCGCGATTTCAACCTTTTGGCTTGTTGAGCGAACCGTTTCTTTTTGGTCCCTATGATCCGTCGCCGCCCATCACTTGTTCGCATTGGCCCTATTTTCGCGCTTTTTTTGTTGGCCGGTTGCCCTGATATCGACTCGTCACCTCCCCAAGCTTTTCAATACACAGAAATGCGCGCCGCGTGCGCCAATCGTGATCCGCTCAAAAAAGCCTACTTCGGTGACCTTCACGTTCACACGGCATTTTCATTTGACGCCTGGACGTATGATGTACGCACCACGCCGGCCGACGCCTACCGCTTTGCGCGGGGAGAACCGGTGAATCTTCCGCCGCTTGATGAGAATGGTGTAGGTAAAACGGTGGTTCAACTTGACCGCCCGCTCGACTTTGCGGCCGTTACAGATCATGCAGAATACCTCGGTGAAACAAGCCTCTGTTCCACTCCGGGGTCACCCGCCTATGATACACCCACCTGCGTTGCCTACCGTCCGCCCGCCAGTTCTTTCCTCGGGTTTAACGTGGGGGCAGATCCGCCCGCCCGCGCGGACTTTTGTCAAGATTCCACTCTCTGTACAGACGCGGCAGCTCCCGTTTGGAAGGTAATTCAACAAGCGGCCGACGAAGCGTATGACAAAACCGACGCGTGCAAATTCACCACATTTGTGGCTTATGAATATTCGCTCTCCCCGCTTGGAACCAACCTGCATCGCAACGTCATTTTTCGAAACGCCAATGTGATTGATACTCCAATCACCACGTATGAAGCCGATGAGCCCCACAAGCTCTGGGCAATGCTTTCCACGTTGTGTACCAACGCTCCCACCGGATGTGACGTGCTCGCGATTCCTCACAACTCCAACCTATCAAACGGTCGCATGTTTGAGGTGGAGTATAAAGGCGCCAAGACAGAAGAAGAGCAGCTGAAAATCACAAAACTTCGCGCGCAGATGGAGCCGCTTGTAGAAATCTACCAACACAAGGGTGACTCGGAGTGTTTGTCAGGCCTTTCTACCTACCCGGGTGAACCCGACGAGTTGTGCTCGCTTGAAAAGCAGCAATTTCCACCCTTTGATGACTGCGGGGTGAGTGACACCGGGTGGGGAGGTATCAGCGGGCTCGGTTGCACATCGTGGCGCGATTATGTGCGCGGCGCGCTTGAAACCGGCCTTATGGAAGGGGAGCGCCTCGGTGAAAACCCTTACAAACTGGGCTTTATTGGCAGCACCGATACCCACAATGGCACCCCGGGTAAAACCGACGAGTCCACATACGCAGGGCACTTGGGTTTGGCGGATCAATCTCCCAAAGCCGCTCTCAGTGGAAGCGCCCTCGCCGGAACTCCACTTCTTGGCAACCCCGGTGGACTGGCGGGTGTCTGGGCAGAAGAAAATTCACGTGACGCATTGTTTGATGCTCTCCGCCGCCGTGAGACGTTTGCCACCACCGGCCCGCGCATTATTCCCCGATTTTTTGCCGGGTGGAACTACCCTGACAACCTTTGTGATCGCCCCGACCTCGTATCCAAAGGGTATGAATTGGGGGTACCCATGGGTGGCGATCTGCCTCCCATGTCAGGTTCAGAAGGGCCGTCGTTTGTGGTCTCGGCGCTTCGAGACTCGGGTTCAACCGATCGGCCTGGAACACCGCTCCAACGCGCTCAGATCGTAAAAATATGGTTGGATGAATCGGGGCAGCCGCACGAAAAAGTGATCGACGTGGCGGGTGACCCCAATAACGGCGCCACGGTGAACCTGACCACCTGTGAAACGCAGGGCGCCGGGTTTGACTCGTTGTGTACCGTTTGGCGTGACCCAGAGTTTAACGCTTCGGTGCCTTCGCTCTACTACGCCCGCATTGTTGAAAATCCAACCTGTCGATGGACTACACACCTCTGCAACCGGCTCACCCCCAAAGAGCGCGCCGATTACAAATGTGATAACCTGAGCGTCCCGTCCACCATCCAAGAACGCGCCTGGACCTCCCCCATCTGGTACACCCCCAACTGAAACGCCCCGCCAAGACCTGACGCGTGTGGGTGACTGTAACGTCGTAATCAACACGGAATCACGGAGAACACAGAGGGACACGCCGTTTCTTTGTTTCTTGGCTGCAATGGGTACACATCACCCAATGTTCCCGGCCAGAGCGCCCGCTGAAACGCCATGCCAAGACCTGAAGCCGCCTGGATGAGTGGAACGTCGTAATCAACACGGAGGCACGGAGGACACAGAGGAGCACGGAGTTTCTTTGTTTGTTGGCTGCAATGGGTACACATATCCAAGATCCCAAGCCTGACAGGTGATAGCTGACGCTGTGCAAGCCCATTGCAGTCTGAAATACAAAAAAACTCCGTGGCCCTCCGTGATCTCCGTGATTCCGTGGTGAAGAGACGTGTCAGGAATCGAGACGTCTCAAGTCGTTGCGGGGCGGTTGAAGTTACCCCGGTTGAATGGAGTCCCGTCGTTGCGGGGCGGTTTAGAGGTCTCGGCAACAGCGAAAACCCAAGTGGTAGTTTCGGTGGCTGTTGGGGTCTTTAACTTTACTTTCATGCCAACTCGGTTCGCGCCAGCGACAGTCATCCAGGTGGGGTTCACCCTTTGCAAAGATAAACCAACTGCCTTTCATTTCGGTGAGCCCTCCCTCCGTTCCCCGCGACATCATCTCTTCAGGGCGCGTGGGTAGATTCATGTGTTCGGCCGCGTTTCCATGCTGATCGTAGACGCCGAACGGGCTCTTGCACTCGGGGAAAGAACCGGCCGGAAATGTGTTGGACCCGCATTGTTTCCACCCACCGCCCGGGCAGTCTTTGGTTTTGAAACTTGTAGTACCGCAGATGGGATGATTTTTTTTCGGCCCGTATGCCCAAACAATCTGCCTCTTGATATTGTGCATTCCCGACGAATAGCGGCGGTCGTGATTAAAAAGGTACTCTTCTTCCGCGGGGTGAAGCGCGCCCGCACAGCCACCTTCCCACTCGTGCGCGTCACAAAGGCGCTTTCCAACAGCGCGGCAAATCGCTTCAGCTTCGTTGGCTCGCACGTTGACAACCGGGTATTCACACGGCAACCCCGGAAATTCAAACTGATCGATACATACTTTGGCGTTGTCGCGCGTTTGCCCCGCCTCTGGATTATAGAGCGGCACCATGTATTTTTTTCCGCAAATGGCAGGGTCATCCGCCGCAACTTTCGCCTCCGCGCGGCGCTTTCTACACTCCACCCGTGTCATGGGATGAACCGTCACATCGGGGTTACCCTGACCGATAAAAGAGGACGCCTCCACAATGGCGCGCACGGCCACCACTTCTTGGGGTGAGGCCCCACCGTCCGAAAGGAGCTTGTAGAGCTGTTCGCGTTGCTCCGCCAGAGTGGTAGGTTCGGGCGGGGCGGCTGCCTCGGCATCGGGCGCAGAAGCATCTTCTGTTACCGATGAGGAGGGTAGGGCGGTAGCTGTTGGGTCGGGGAGATTTTCTACCGTTTCCACCCGGCGAGGTGGAAAGGCCGCATAAAGGCCGGCCGCGCCGACAATACCCAATAGCACTCCGCCTCCCCCAACGAGGCTCCAACGCACGTTGCTCACTTTTCAGACCCTCGGGGAGTGGAAGCCGGTGTGGGAGGCGGGGAGGGTGAAAGGGTAGGTGCCACGGGTAGATCTTTATTCGGCGCAGGCAAAAGCTCTCGGAGCGACGCGCATGTTTCGGCGGGAAGCGGACGAAGCTCCTCGGGATCGGTTTCAATATTGGAGCACACCCACTCATTCGCGCGGCCGACGTAGTGCCACTTGAACGGCCACTTCACAACTCCCCATGCATCGGGGTAACAACTTCGATAGGGAGGGCAGTTGGAAAGATAAAAAGTATCGTTTTGGGCCGGCCGAAGTGCGCTTTTACCGGCGAGTGCAGATGTGTACACAGAATAGTCCGATTCGTCCAGCGCGCCCATGAAGTCAAGCACCGTGGCCGTGATATCGGGGGTTGTAAAAGGTCGGTTCTGTCCCGCACGCATCAACTCGCCGCGAGCTTCGGTAGAAATGGTTCCGGCCGGTGCATCTATCCACAAGGGTATGTCCACTTGTTCGGCGTAGAGGTCGAACGTGTGCGTAAACGACTGGTGCTCCCCCCACGCTTCCCCGTGGTCGGCGGTATAAACAACAATTGCATCTTTGCCCCTGGGCAGGCGTCGAATTGCGGTCACAAAGTCGCCCACGGTGGCGTCGTGATGCGCCAAACTGTTCAGGTACCGCGCGCGTTTGTGGGAAGGTTCATCCCCCTCGCCGTCGTACGGGGTGTACCCCGGCACCTGACGGTAAGGCAGGTGGGTATTGGACAAATGAAGCACCACAAACGCGGGCGCGTCGTGGGTTAGAAACGCGATTGCTTCAGCCGCGGCGACTTCATCGGGGCTGCCAATGTCGGCATCCACATGGGGGTCACGATCGCGCGCTTCTCGAAACACGTCGATTCGACTCGATCTGACAAACAAAGCTTGATCTGCAAAGCCCAAGTTTTGCGCGGCAAAGTAGCCCGTTTTATACCCGCGGGCCTTGGCGTAGTCCCACAATAGAGGCGCCGTTTGCATGTGCTCTCGCGGCGAGCGAACATCAAGGCCCGACCACAAAACCGCTCCGGCGATTTCTGTACACGACGCAATCGAAAACGAAAGAGTAAACCCAACCCTGTCGGGAGCCGCGAGATCTACCCGTGGACTCTTTTTGCAAGAGGGTGAAGGACGGCTGCACACCTCGTCACGCCGAACGCTTTCACCCAAAATGAGAACAATGGAAGGTGCGTTGTTTTTTACCGGCGATCCGCCTGTCACTTGAGCGTGATTACCCGGTGGCAATGCTCGCGGTTTGGGTAAGATGCCGGCGGCTGAAAGCCCAAGGCCTCCCGCCGCGTGCCAAAAAAGAACGTCGGGGGGTAGACCGCGCCGCGACGAGGGAACATCGAGCGGTCCAAACGTTGCGAAAAGCCAGGCGAGTAGAGCCAGCCCCGCAATCAGACCGGGAAACAAAGTGCGTGTGCCGGCAACTCGATTTCGAAACAAGGCGTACGCAATTGCCAGCGCGAAGGGCCCCAGCAAAAGCGCCGATACAGGGCCGGGGCTGAGCGACAGGTAGTGAACAATTGTAGGCCAAAGTCGAATTGAAAAGACAGCTGCTTCCCGGTTGAAATACTCATGGGTAGTGGAGCGAAAGAGAGCCTGACCTCCAATGCCAAACGCCGCTGTCAGACCCAACACAATACAGGCCGATACCCTGACAGACCGTTTGGGAGCGCGCGCCGCCTCCAGCCCAAGCGCCCACACCGCGGCGCCGAGCACGGCACCTCCCACGTACCCTGCGGTGGAAGGGCCTGTCCGGGCCGACAGCGCGCCGCGCCTGGAAAATGCGTCAAGTGCTGTGAGAAGCAGCGGCGGCAAAAGCGCCGTAACCACCAGAATTGTGGTACGCGTGCGGGGATTGGACAGGTGAAGCGCGCGAGCAATAGCCACGGTAAAAGAGGACTAAGACACCGTTTGATTTAGATCGCGAATGCGTTTGGGAGATCGGCGCCGCGCGATGCCGACGGCAAGCAACAAACCTACCCATGCCGCAGAATAGTCACCGTCAGATTCACCGGGAACCCGACACGAGCAGCGCCGCGGACCGGTAGGTCCGTCGATTCCGTTGCCACCGCCGCCTTCTCCGCCCACGGGTAGACCACCGAAACCGCCTTCTTCACCAATGTCCCCGCCGCCGGGGCCCACGCCGCCGAAGCCTCCGCCGCCGGAGCCGGCAAACCCTCCGCTTCCGCCTGTTCCTCCGGTGGAGCCCATGCTGCCGCCGACGATGTTGAGTGTAAACGCCTGCACGGACGCTGCGCCGGCGTCGTCAGACGCAACAAGCGTCACATCGGCGAGAGCCGGCGCATCCGGTCCCGGTGTGTACTCAATAACTCCGCTGGCGGGATCAACCGTCATACCGTTCGGCGCTTGGTCGAGTGAAAAGCTGACGGTATCATTTACATTCAGGTCGAGTGCGTCGGCGTCGTAGAGGTAAGGTTCTCCGACGGTGCCATCCAGCGGAGGTTCTGTTTGAAAGCGCGGCGCGTGGTTGTAGGGCGGTGCAAAAACGAAAAATCCGCCGCTCACTGCGCGAGAACCGGGATGGGTTTGCACTTCTTGATTGGGATCGTCGGATGGGTAGTTGACAACGCCGTTGTACGTTGCGTTCTTAACCCACATGGTTGTGGACCCGCCGCCGTCGAGGTTGACAGCGTCGGTTGCGCCGAAATCATTCGATACGGAAAAGGCCGCCAATTCGTCAAGGCTCATGCCTTTAGCGTTGGTTCGTCTACCATCGACCGTGGCAAACAGAATGTTTGCCTCCGCGTTCAGTCCGGCGAGCGTTCTTGGGTTTTTTCCGATGAAATTGGCGTCGGCAAACCCTTCGGCCGCCCACGCCGCGGGTCCGTTTTTGGCAACTGTACCCGCCGCTACAACCGGACCTCCCCCATGAGCCTCTTCTACCGTTGGCCAATCTTTACCGGCATCGACCACTTCGACAAGGGGTACACCGGCGGCATCCATCCCAAACGCGCCACGTTTTACCCCGTTGGTTGCAAGCAACATCCCTTGGTGTTTTAAGAGAGAAACGGGGGCACATGTATTGACGTTAAAATACCCACCGTTCACAGCCGCCACCGCGCCGAGCGCACTGGCCATTTCTGCGATGGTTTGACATCCATTGCTTTGAATTGCCTCAACGGAAACGCCCTGCGCCGTTGGGTCAATGACAAGTTCATGAATGACCTGGGCACCCCCCGCCAGGTTGCCAAACCGACGCGCCCTCCACACCACCCCGTCGGCCACCTGACGGTTGTTCCAGGCGTCGCCGATCGCGTCGATCCTCAGTACAAAAGGGCCGGCCTGCGCGGCGCCGTTGTATGAGTCAACCGTGACATAGTGTACACCGGCGGCCATGTTGGCTTCTGCAATTCTGTTGTTTCGGGCCAAACAACCGTTGGCAACTCCGCCGGCAACCGTCAGATCGTCAAGCAGTTGAACATCAATGTCGACCGTGGCACTGTCCCCTTCTACCCATGCGGTGACGCGAGCCGCTTGGCTCAACTCAAAGCGGTACACAACTTCAGGCCCCGACTCATTGGTGGCGGCCGCACAGTCATAAAAGTCGATTTCACTCGATGTGGAGAGTGCCGTGTTACCCTTTACCGCGTAGGGGAACATGTCAATGCGAATAGGGTCGGCCAATGTGCCGGCGCCCTGGTCTGCGTGAGCCGCAGAAGGAACAAGCAGGGCCCCAAGCAGCGCCGTTGTCGATGCGTACACATGCAATTGTGTACGCAGACCTTTTTTCAGCCTGGTCGTTCGGTTGAAAAACGGCGTTTGGGTCATGGGCGACTTCGAACCATGGCGAACGAACGGCGTCAAGGTCTTGGTTGACTGCCGTGGGTGTGGACTCGATCGCATAAGTGGTGTATGCACGCTGTGGCCTTATGAATGCCTCCCGTTCTCGTTTATACAAAGCAGCCAACACCACACTTCGGCGCTTGCTGCCCTCCATGTTGAGTGCGCTGTTGTCGGCAGGCCTCGCGGGCTGTTTCGCAGCAAATAGGACGGAGTTGACCTGTCCGAAACAAGGAGGTCCGCCGTGGGTAGAAACCAAAAGCGCGCACTTTGTTGTAAAGACCGATCTACCCATCGACGAAGCAAAACGCATTGCGCAGGAGGCTGAAGTTGCACGCGTCGCTTTGCTTGCTGCGCTGGGTGCTCCTCCCGGTGAGGAGTCCAGTCCGGTTGAGCTAATTGTTTTTGAACGGTTGGTTGACTTTGAAAAACTTGGCCCAAGACCCGGCCTACGTGGCTTTTACTCCCCTTGGTTTGCCGGTGATCTAGAAGCGACGCCCGCCGTTGTGGCATCTGAAGGGCTTGGGTATTTTGCCCGAAGCCTTTTGCTGCACGAATTGACGCATCGGTTTGTCAACCTTCGCACCCGTCGCATTCCTTGGTGGCTAAACGAGGGGTTGGCCGAGTTTTACTCTACCATTCGGGTTGAAGATGGGGAGATTGTATTGGGTGAACCGCGAAAGGATCGGCGCATTTGGGAGCACGACTACCCGTTGCTCGAAGAGCTGCCGCGCCAGTCAATGTTGTGGCTTCCCCAACGCAACGTTCCGGCGATGGATCAACTTATGGGGGTAGATGAGGCTACCCTGCCTCGCGATAAGGTCGACTATTATTACGCGGGTGCCCACAAGTTCGTTCAGGTGCTGTTTGGAGCCACCCAAACCAATTATAAAGCGCGCTATCAACAAATGACCTCGGCCATCATGCAAGGAGCCGACGGAGACATTGTATTTGCCAATGCGTATAAAGGGGTGTTGATGAGCGAGATAGAGGGGGCCTATCAGGCTCTTTTGGTCGATCAACGTGAATATGTAACCCGCCTCCCATTCAAAGCTCCGGCACAGGTCAACTTTACCGTTCGAACCATGCGCGATGATGAAGTGCATGTAATTTGGTCACGCGTGTCTGCTCATTTTCCAAACCAGTCTTCTCCCCCAGAAGACTTCGTTTTGAAGGGTCTTGAAGAGAATCCGGGTTCACCCGATCTGCTTTATACTCGCGCGGCCACACACATCGCGTCGGGAACACTTTTGCCTATGCCAAAAGAGGTGGAGGCTTATCTAAAAGCGGATCCCAATGATCCGCGCCGCCTTACAGCCCTCGTGATTTGGCTCGCATCTCGGGTGAGTCGGACAAAGGACGGCGACAAGAAAGACCAACTCAAAGCTGAATTGACTGCCGCAGCGGACAGGCTTGTGGCAGTGGCCAACTCACCCATGCAGCGCACAGCGGCGGCTCAACGTTTGTTGGAGTTGGGGCGAGCGGACGAAGCGCTGGTCATGTCTATCAAGTCGGTTGAAAATGCACCCCAGTGTTCTATGTGTCATGAGACGCTCGCTGAAATTCTACTTTATCACCGCCATTTTGCGGAAGCCAAAGCCGCAGCTCTTCGGGCGCGCTCAACGTTTGGGGATCACCGCGGGCTCCATCGCTTTGATGAATTGTTGAGTCGAATTGACGAGGCTGAAAAAGAAGCAAAACAAAAGGGCGGTAAACCTGATGAACGGGTTGGGCCCTAACGCACCTACCCATGTCAGTTCTGACGTTTGTCACTCTTTTTGCGGCGGCGCGATCTACCCACGACAGCGGCAAAAACGCCGAGCGTGCCCGTCATTGTCAACGTCCCGCTCCCGGCGTTTGCCGCTCCACAACCGCAGCCTCGGGGAGAAGATGCTCCGGGCGTCGGCGCCGGGGTTGTGGGTACACCGTTGCCGGTGGAGCCGGGCGCCGAAGTGGGAAGGGGCGCGTCGTTGGATCCTGAAGCGGTGGGGTTGGAGTAAGATCCGGGCGCGGGCAAGCCCGCAGCCACGGCTTTAATGGCTTCGAGCGAAGCTGCGCCGCCCTGGGCGGTGGGCCCAAGCGGTTTACCCTTCCCATTTGAATCGACAGCAAGAACGCCGCCTTTGTCAGATTTTTCGGACCCGCCCTCGGCCACGGAGACAGACACTTTGTCGCCCGCCGCCTTGAGAGTAATTGTGTACCCTTTTTGGGGACTCAACCCTGTAATGACATGCGTTTTTACAGATGACGGAGCATCGTACGCTAGAGCGGTGGGAGGTTCACCAAAGTCGCGCGGAAAGACAACCGCTGTTTCATGAACAGCCGCGCCTTCGTATGCGGTTCCAGATGTGCTGCGGATTAGTTGGGAAGGTTCTGCCGAACCACCGGCGTCCGCGCCCTGGAGAACATGGAGAAATCGAACATCTTGGTCATTGGGCGCTTCTACCATGAGCCGATGGGCCATGTGCTCACCGGAGGCCGTTTGTTTGCCCCCACCGGCATCCCACACGGGGTGGTCGTTTTTGATGGCAAGGGTAGATTTGGCAGGCAACAAACTTTTTACAAAGAGTTGTTGACCACCCTTGGTGGTGCCTGTCACAAGTGTTCCATCGATTTTTGGCTCGTTTTCAAAGTTGAGCCAAAAACGCTTAAATCGGTCGGTTTTTTTGGAAGCTACCCGGTCATAGATAACCAAGTGATCGGGTTTGAGCCACACAAGTGACCGGCTCACGTGGGCAGTGGCCATAGCGCCGTCCATTTTTGAATTATAAAGCGGCGTGGCATCACCGTAGGCGTATGTATAGTCCTGCGTGTCACTCCACCCAACAAGCAGCGGATCTCCCGCGCTGATATATTGCCACTGCGATCCTACCTTCCATTGCTCATGTTGGTAGTTGCCGGGGCTGTTGTATTTGGGCGGGTCGTTTAACACGGTGGTTGTGTTGGAGAGTTCGCTCCGAGCGGCTTGGTGACCGTAGGCTACCCATTTTTTTGTGAGCCATTCGCCCTTGCGAAACCATTGAAACATGTTGCCTTCACCATGCTGGTGGTCAATTCTGTTCCACGGAAGTATGTAGCTCAACCAGCGCGATTCTTTGTCCCATCCGGTGCGCACCGAAAGTGATTGAATGCCCGGTGAAAACCAGGTTTGTGGCAACTTCGGGCGCGGATCGACGGCGGGTTTGGCGTTGGGATCCATTGCCAAGAAGTATAAAATGGCAAGACGGGTAGACCCGTTGGCAATGGCGGTTTGTACCCTGCGGATCATTTGTTTTTCACTGCCGGGTGAAACGTTGGCCGCAATCCAACGCGACGTTTGGGCGAGGTCGGCATTGCCTGAAATGTCATGGAACCGTGCAAGCGTACCAAACAGTCCGATCATCTCCCCAACCAGGTATTTTTCGCCGTCGCCATACCAAGCCGCTTGGTAGAGTGGACCATGCCATTCATACGATTTTGTTACCGCGGGCACCGGGGAGAGTTGCAACAAAAAAGCCGGAAACAGGTCGCTCCAAAAGGGGTTCTTCATCATCACCACCTGGTCTTGCTGCACCGGGTAGAGGGTGGGGTCGTCCCAACCGCTTGTTTTGAGCGCCAGGTAAAACTGGGCAGTAGGGCCGAGCCCCGCGGTGAAATACTGCATTCCTTCAGGTGAGAGACCACCTCGCCCGTCGTTGCGGTGACCATAATCGGCCATGTATAGGTAGGCGCCGGTGGCCGATTTGAGATAGTTGCGGAGCGAGCCGGCAGGCGCTTCTTGAAACTCTCTAAAAAACGAACTGCCCTGCGTGCCGCCTTTTTGCGGTGCATCGTCCGCGGCGTCGATGGCAAGCGACATGAGCCCGAGAAGGCGCATGTGCATAGCAAACCAGTTGTTCATGCCAAAACGGGCGGCGGAGCGCGTTTCTTGGTCAAGGTGAAGGAGTTGAGGGTCGTTATAAACGTTGAGGGGTTTGGGCCGGTCATCCTGACCGGTGGTGGCGGCTCTTTCTGTAACAATGCGTGACCAGTATAAAAACACGGTACGAATTTTGGCTTTTTCTTCGGCCGATAAGAGTGGGTAGATCCAGTCTACAGTGAGGGGTATGGCGTCTTGTATGAATGCGCGAAGGTTGAGTGGAAACTGACCACCCGACCAAGCATCGCCGTAATATTTGGCGCCGCCCGGAGCGATGTCATTCAGCGTTGTACCTTCTGGAAATTTGGACATTCCAGTGTACACTTTGTTGATCACGTTCATGAGAAGCGTTTTTGCACGCTTGCCGTAGTCTTGTTTTTCAGCCGAACCGTCGGGACTCACGAGGTACATCAAGCCAAAAACTTGAGCGTATAACTCTGAACACTCCGTGTACGACTCGGCCCAACTTCCGTCGTCTTTTGAAACAATGTCGCCCGGTGCGGAAACATCCATTTTTTGCACCGACTCGGCGACGACCTTTTTAAACCCCTCTTCGTAAACGGGGTTTTGCGGGTTGGCCCGCTTTTTTAACTCGTCCAGATCTTTCGCCCGAATCCACAATCTCGGGTGTACATCAGGCGGAGCGGCCGCGTGGGCCTCAGGAGCCAAAGCCGAAAGTGCGGTGGCAAGCAAGAGTGCGGTGGAGGCCAAAATGGAGCGGCGCATGAAGCTTCACTCATACAGCGGATTTGCCCCACCATAAAGAGTTTTCGACCGTTTCATAGGCCGCAAAAGTGGGCTGTGCAGATGTCATTTACTATCGGGCTGCCCTGTTTTATGAGCGCCCGCGTGGCAACATCGCTCAACCCCTCACAACGCGCGGCCGTGGAACATGAACACGGACCGCTCCTCGTTCTTGCGGGCGCGGGCTCGGGTAAAACAAGCGTGGTGACGCAGCGAATTGCGCGCCTTATTGAACGGGGCCACCCGGCGCGGTCAATTCTTGCCATGACGTTCACCAATAAAGCCGCGGGTGAAATGTTTGAACGTGTGGCGCGGCTCGTAGGGGCGCAGCAAGGCCGCGATCTCACCGTTTCTACCTTTCACCGATTTGGACTTACCGTTCTCGGAAAAGAAACGCGCGCGCTCGGCATGCGCGGGACGTCGTTTGCCATTTTTGATCAAGCCGACACTTCCGGGGTTGTTCGCGAGATATTGCGCACGGTAAAAACGGGAAAAAATTACGACATTGGGGCCATTTTGGCGCGCATTTCGGCGGCCAAAAACGCGTTTCTCGACGCCGACGAGTGGGCAAAGCGCGAGCGTGAAAGCAGAGGGCTTGACGACTACGACGAGATTGCGTCGATTGTGTACCCCAAATATCAAAGCGCGTTGAAGTCGTTTCAGGCATTTGATTTTGACGACTTGATATGTGAAGTGGTGCGCCTTTGGCGAAAACGCAAAGACGTTCTCGACAAGTGGCGCCAGCGTTATCGATTTGTCATTGTCGACGAGTATCAAGACACCAACCACGCCCAGCTTGAACTTACCCGTTTGCTTGTGGAAGAGCACAAGAACGTGTGCGTCGGCGGAGACGATGACCAGGCCATTTACGCGTGGCGCGGGGCAGACGTGCGCAACATTCTCGACTTTCAGGAGCACTTTCCCGGGGCGAAAGTGATTAAACTGGAGCACAATTACAGATCGGTAGGTGCGGTGCTTGACCTTGCCAATGCAGTGCTGCAAAAACAACCGGGTAGGCGTCATAAAAAAACACTCATGGCAACCCGCGACAAGGGTCCACGGGTAGAAGTGATTGTAGCCGCCGACCCGGATGTGGAAGCCGCGTTCGCCGCAAACGAAATTCAAAAAGCGCTTGAAGAAAAGGGTTTAAGGCCCCGCGATTGCGCGATTTTATACCGCTCCAATTTGCAGGCTCAGCCGCTGGAGGCCGCCCTGAAAGAACGTCAGATTCCTTATAGGATGATCGGCGGACAACAGTTTTTTGAACGAAAAGAAGTAAAAGATCTTCTCGCCTACCTGCGTGTTGTGCTCGACCCAGAAGACGAAATGGCGCTGCGCAGAATAGTCAACTACCCGGCGCGCGGGATTGGGGAGGCCGCGCTCGCCAAACTGACATCGTACGCCACGGCCAAAGACACAACGTTATGGCACGTGGTGTCCAAACCTTACCTGGTCAACGAGTTTCCCGCGGTGGCAATGGACGGGTGCCGCCAACTGCTTCGCATTACCGACGGCGCCCGGCAGAGGCTCGCCAAGGGTGAACCTTCGGCGCAGGTGCTTCGTTACCTCGCCGAAGAAATCAAACTCAAAGAAGATATCATTGCCGGGTCTACCACAACGCCGGCCGCTCAGCGTCGCTGGAACAATATTGAAGGGTTGTTTGTCCTTTTTTCCCGCCGTGATGAACAGGGCAAAGGGGGTGGGGAAGACCTTATTGACTACCTCCGCTTTCTAACTCTACAGCGCGACGACGGTGACGAAGAGGCTGAAGACAAAGTGACCCTTACCACCATGCACGGCACCAAAGGGTTGGAGTATAAACTGGTGTTCGTAGTGGGCCTGGAAGAAGGGCTTTTGCCTCACGCGCGAACGTTGGGTGATCGCGCAACCGATATTCCACTGGAAGGTGCGCACAGCCTAGACGAAGAACGAAGGCTTTTTTACGTTGCGGTCACCCGTGCGAAGGACAAATTATACCTCTGTCGTTCACGGGTAAGGCTCGCCCGCGGGAAAATGATGCCGCGCACGATCAGTCGCTTTTTGCAAGACATTCCGCCTGACCTTTACGATGAACGTGAGGTGAACGCTCCTGAAGCCCCGCCGCTTGAAAAAACAGTGGCCGGCGCGTCGGCGCTCCTTGCCGCTTTGTCGAGCGCCCCTACCACCGGTGAGGCCCCGCTCATGATGCGTCGGCGCAGGTAATACCTCGCAGCGCGTTCAGGCAACACTGTTCGCATCGCCTTTGAAGAACATCCCAAAAACGTTTTCTGTTATGGTAAGGTAAGATTGATGTTTGCAACGCTCGACCCGTGTTTAAAGCCGCTTGACCACTTTAAGGGGGCGCGTGACGCCGCGTCACCTCAGGATCGACTTCGAGAAGTGCGTTACCGAGCGCAGGCGTTTCGAGACAAAATGTTGCAAGGCTCGCCTGTGCGATTTTATGCATCGCGCTCGCTCATTCGAGTGCCTTACCCCACCAAATACGCCTTTCTCAACGCGTTTGCTCTCCCCACCCCTTTCACGCACATTCTCAATCGCGTCTTCGTAATTCAGGTAGATACCGAACAGGGGGTGAAAACGTTGTTAGCGTCGCCCTCCGACATTCATGCCAATGCTGAAACGCCGTTTTTTAAGCGAATGTCAAACAGCATGGGGCCATTTGTAGAAGTTGGAAAAAAGTTTTTGGGGCCTGAGATTTCAACGGTCGAAAAGGCGCTTTCTGAAATCGGTCTTCCGCCTGAAAAAGTGGACTATATCTCGTATGACCATTTGCATACACAGGATGTTCGAAATTGGCTTGGAAATGGCGAAAAAACGGGATATTTCCCCAACGCCAAGCTGCTTGTCATGCGGCAAGAATGGATGAGTACACTTGGCCTGCTGCCTCCCCAAGCGGAGTGGTATTGTCCCAACGGAATTGATGGAATCCACCCATCGAGGGTTGTCTTGCTTGATGGGGATACCATGCTTGGAGACGGAGTGTTGTTCATGCACACGCCCGGTCACACAGAGGGCAATCATTCGTTCGTGGCGCACACACCTGAAGGGTTGCTGGTGACCAGTGAAAATGGGGTTGGGCCCGATGCGTACGCACCGCTTCATTCGCACATTCCAGGTGTGGCGAGTTATGCCAGGCGAACCGGGGCAGAAGTGGTAATGAACGGAAATACGCTTGAGCGCGGGGTGGACCAGTACATTTCTATGGTGCAAGAAAAAGAAGTGGCCGGGCCTTCTATTCGAAATACAGATTTTCCAAACATGGCTTGTTCGTCTGAATTGGCGGCTTATTGGGCGTTTCCAGGCATTAAACCTACCATGAGCTTTGGCGACCTGACATTTGGAAAGGTGGTCTTCTAATGGATGCGCAACGCGTGTTTCTTACCACCGGGGCCGCGAGTGGAATTGGTAAGCACCTGACAACGGTCTTGGCGGCCCGCGGCCACAAAGTGTTTGCCACCGACGTGAATGAAAGTGGGTTGGCCGTTTTCCACTCCAAGAGCCACGAGCCGGGTAAAATTGTTACCAAGGCGCTCAACGTAACAAGCGCTGTGGGGTGGGAAGAGGCAATGGACGAGGCTGAAAAAGCCTTTGGACCGGTTGACGTTGTCATGAACATTGCCGGCTTTTTAAAGCCCGGTTTCATCCACGAGGTTGATGACAAGTCTATTGACCTCCACATTGACGTGAATGTGAAAGGGGTGATCTTGGGTACACGAGCCGCCGCCCGTCGCATGGTTGCCCGAGGGTCTGGGCACATTATCAATTTTGGTTCGCTCGCCTCGTTGTCGCCCACACCGGGGTTGAGTTTGTACGCGGCATCCAAGTTTGCGGTGCGCGGTTTATCGTTGTCGGCGGGGGCTGAGTTGGCGGGGTTGGGCGTGGCGGTGACGGTGGTCATGCCCGATGCTGTAAAGACACCTATGCTTGACCTTCAGGTGCATTACCGTGAAGCGGCACTGACCTTTTCAGGGGAGGCGCCGCTGACTGTAGAAGATATTGAGAAGGTGATAATCGACAGGGTTCTACCCAAAAAGCCGCTTGAAGTGGCGCTTCCACTTTCACGCGCGTTGCTGGCGCGTGCGGCCAATGCGGCCCCTGAAGCGGCGCTGGCACTGGCGCCGACATTAATGAAAAAAGGTTTGGCTGCGCAGGAAAAAATTCGCCGAGGGGGCTCCTCAGGCGGGTAGCCCACGATCGCTTTTGAGTAAAAGACGGATCGGCGTCAGCGATGAAACACGTCGGCCAATGTGTTAGCCGTGAGGATGCGATCTACCCACGTGTCCAGTTGGGTTTGATTCGCCCTGTTCACCTGAGCGATGATTTGAGTTGGCACGCTTCCAAATTTGCGTTGGAGTAAACGCAATAGAGTAGTGCGCTCGCCAAGTTCAACGCCTTCTTTTCGGCCGAGTTCAACGCCTTCTTTTCGGCCTTGTTTTTGGCCCTTTTTAACGCCGCGTTTTTCACCCTTGGCGATAAGTTGTTCGGCAATGGTCGCCATAATTTGATGGTCCTCCATTTTCAGCGCCTTGGCAAGCTTTGGCAACACCGTTTTTTCTGACCCTTCGTGAACAGACAGCATGTATCGAAATACAACGGACATGGCTGCTGCGCCGCTTGGGCTTTGTAGCAGCGAGCGAAGGTGTGTTTCCCAGAGTTCCGCAGTTCGCAAAAGATCTTTGGTGCTTGTTGCTGTCTTCAGGCACCAGAGCGTGACCTTCCCAAACTCCGTCATCGCACGGGTGCGCAGAGCGTCATCCGAAACGGTAGAGAGGTCATCTACCAATGCACGAAATTTGGGTATAAAGTCTTGCACCAATACTCTGACATCGGGTGGAGCATTGACCAACTCTTCAAAACACAATGGGTAGGTCCACGGGGTGCGACCGTGGCAAAGCAATATCGGTATGACGACGGGTAGATGGGTAGCATTGGGATGATCTTGAAGCCATCTGTCCAAGAACCTCACAAGGTATCCCAACAGTCGAAAAAGCAGAAACCGCTGTGGGCGCGCCAGGTGCTCCAGAAGCAGGTAGATGAACGTCTTTGAACCGTCGAGTTCTACCGAAAAAAGAAGATCTGAGTAGCTTGCTTTGAGCGCCTCATCCACGAACGCACCTGGCTCGACCTTCAGCGTTGACCAATTTATCCGGGCGCTCAACGCTTTGGGCAGCAAGTGCTGCAATTCCCCTCGTGCGTGTTTGGGATTGCCGAATACCCGACGCACGAGCGTGTCATGTGGGTGACGAGAAACCTTACGCATACCTCCGCCTGAGGGCACGGCGCGGATGCCGAGCCTCAACTTATAGCTGCGCCTTTGAGGGAGTTATTATTTCAAAAAAGACGTCCCATGGTGATTTTGTTAAGGCCGACCGGGTGTGCTGTCTGTTGGCCCGTCATATGGCAACAGGGACGAGGGCAAGGAGTTAACTGCGGGGGCCCTGATTTGGGGCGAAGGGCCGCGGGTGACAAAGCCCCACTTAGAGAGCTTACCGGCGGCGTTTGCGGCGAATGACAAATAGGGTAAGGCCGACCATGGGTAGAATGGGTAGGCCCTTGGGTAAGTCACCGCGGGGGAGGCCGGCAATGGAGCACTGACCTTCTGTTTGATTGGAGGCGCAGCGGGGTGAAAAGCCGTGGCGCGGGATGGGGTTGCAGGTGTCTTCGTCGATGTTTTGCGGTGGGTAGACCGAGCAGATGGCGATCACGTCGTCTTCAGCGAGGTCGGCCATGGTTTCATGGTAATCGGAGAACATGGTGGCCTCGACATCGGGAGTGTGGGCGAGACCCAAAAAATGTCCAACCTCGTGAGTGAGTACACCTTGTAAGTCCCACTCGCCGCCGTTTATGCCTTGTATGAAGTCATGGTCAAAGGTGTTGACTTCAATGTCGGCGTTCCATATTTCGCCGGTTTCTTTGTCAAAGTTAACGGTGGTGAGGGCGATTTTTTCGTAGCCGTTTTCTTCCCAACTGTCGTCGCGAAAAAGGAGGATGTTGGCGTTGCCGGCGCGGGGTTCATACTCCACGCGATCACACTCCACGTCTCCCATGTCTACCGCATGAATGCCGGGCCCACCCGCGCCGCAGTCGGCAGATTCCCACGTTGCAAACGCCTTGGAAAGCAGGGTGCGGGCGGTTTTTTTGTCGACTTCGGCGGAGCCGGTTTCATTCAGGGTAAACCCAACACATTCGCGCATCCATTGGAGTGGAATACCGCAGTCGGTTTCAAGCGGCGGGTCACACACTGCGCCGGGAATGCCCAATTCTGGATTGGCTTCACACGTGGAAGATCGACAAAATGCCGAAGTTGAACGCGCCGCCAAGAAACACGTGAGCGCGACGCCGGTGGGAAGGAAGGCGTAGAGTTGACGGTTCACGGCCTCACCTTCTGCCCAAACGCGCGTTGCGGCGCCGTCGAGCGAAGATGGTAGCAAGGGCTGTCAGGCCGGCGAATCCCCATGGAGTGGTGGAGTGATTGGATGGGTAGGTTTGACAGGAGCAGCCACCTTCAATGTCGTCCACTCCGGCGCCGCCGATACCACCCGTACCACCCGCACCACCGCCTCCTTCACCATTGGAAGGCGGGGGAGGTTCCCAAGCGACGATGCAAAAGTCGTCGATGTTCCAACCGCCGAATTCTGTTCCTTCATCGCTTGTGAGTTGAAACCGAACCTGAAGGGAGGTTGCACCGGCGGTGACGAGGCCGGTGGCGTCAATATCCTGAAAGCGCCACTCAAGGTCTTCGTGCGCGATTGGGCTTTCTGTTCCGTCGGTTCCGTAGTTGAGCCACCGTTCTTGACCGTTCAAGAGCACGTTGGATTGATCATAGAGGGAGTCTTCAACGGTAAGCCAGCGCATGAACTGAACACGCACATGGGAATGTCCGGTGATATCTACAATCGGGCTGTCGGCGTACGACTGTCGGCTTTTGCGGTAGAGCCCGAGTTCGCTGAGGGATGTGCCCAATACGTTGTTGCCGGAATATGCAGCGGCGGGGTCACCACCTTTTCCATAGGGTGTTCCAACTTGAAAATCGGTGGTTTTGCCACTGAGTTCACCGAATGTCCAATCGGCGGCACCGTCTTCGAATTGCGTACAATAGAGAGGTTTCACGTCACCGATGAACACTTGATATTCAGGGTCGGCGATGTTTTGGGGTAGGTAGGAAGAAAGACCGTCCTTGTGAGCTGCCAGAGTGTACCAAACTTTGTTGCCCGCCACCTGACCTGGAATTTTGCCTACCCATGACATACCACCGTTGTTTTGCATGGGAGATTTGCCGCCGGTCGCCTGAGTTCTCCATAAAACGTCGATGCCGTCGGCGTTGTCGTCCGTGGCACATTGAGCGAACGCGTAGGTGAGTTCTACGTTGACATCGTACGCGTCGCCTTGGCCGGGCAAAATGCGCAGCGGTTCGTGTTTCATGGTGAGGCTTGACGCCGAGATGTACGGAGTGAGGCCGTGGGGGGCGAACGCTTGGACAATTTCACAGACGTGAGGCGTACCGTTGCTCAAGTCGCCATCGTCGTCGTCTGCGGCGAGCACTTCAACAAACGAGGAGGGTACGTTGGTCGCTCGTCGAAGAGCGTCGTGGTAGAGCGTATGGGCAAGGGCGGGGCCTTCGGCGGGGCCGAGCGAGCCCTCCAGGAGAGTGCGCAGATCCCACATCGCTCCCGCGAAAATGAGGCCTGTTTCGTGGGGATCCCAACTGATGTCATCGGGCCAGCGCCGGTCTGAATCAAACTCGCGAAGGTAGTCACCGCTCTTATAAAAACCCGGAGCCAGGTATGGGTCGTTTGTAACGACCGAGGCGAAGTAGTCAGCCCCTCCTTCACCCAGCGCCGGGTCTACACTTCCGACGCCGGCCAGGACGGTAGTGGTATGGAAGGCATGTCCAAATTCATGGTAAACAACGTCGGCGAGCCGAGCGGTGTTGTTACAGAACTGAAACGCTTGGAAGAAGTTGATGCTCGCCCCGTTCCAATACGCGTTGCACATGTAGTCGGCGTCGTCTTGGTTGACGCGGACGGGTAGAGTTTTGTTGAGAAAGGCGAGATTGGGGTCGATAACGCGAGCGTAGTCTTTGGCGATGGAAGCGTGGACAAACCCGGAGAGCTGAGCGTCACCAAGTTCATCGTCTTTGAGTGACCAAATAACTTCTTGCCCGTCTTGGGGAGAAACTGTGAGGGTGGCGCCGTCACCCGCGGTGTTGACAACGTTCACCACATCACTTTTGGCGTAACACGTAAGGGACTGCGCCGCCGGGTCGAGGGCGAAGGCACCCGTTGCGTTTGTTTTATAGGCAATGCCGTCGGCCGCCAAATCAGCGCTCGGTGCCGGGTAAAATGCGTGTTCGGCGGGCCCGCGAACCGGCGCTTCAATTTTAACGGAGCCGGTTAGAAAGCGGATATTTTCGCGTGTGGCAAGCACCTCGCCCGTGCGGGCATGAATGTACACATCTGTAAGACTTTCAGGTGCGGTTTGATGGGTGGCCACACGATAAGCAAGTTCAACCTGAACATCAGCGGATCTTACCAAGGGTAAGATTACCAATTCTACTGACACAACTTCAGACTTTGGGGCCGCGTTGATAAAACTGAGCGCCGTTTGAGTTGCTTTGGCAGCGGTGATTGTGGGTGAGGGAAACGTGGGAACCTTGTACGTTTCAGACCCGATGACAAACAGGCGATCGGCCTTGTATCGAAGGTTGACTTGACCTCCCACAACAGGCACTTTTGTTTGGTCTACAAATGCCACTTGTTGAAAGCCAAGCGTGCGATACCCGTTCTCCTCGTGGTGCGTGACCAACTCAAAGTTGGAAAGCGGTTGACCTGAAAGGAGCAGCTGGGAGTGCTGCGTCAGGAAAGCGCGGGCGTGCTCTTCAGCGATTGTCCCATTGGTGGACGACCCGGGCGCTTCAACATATCCACCGAAAATGCGGATGGGTTGATGGGTATCGTTGTCCCAGAGAGCCTGCCAGCGCCCGCCGGATCGCTGCGCGGAGAACGCTCCCCATGGCCGCACAAGTTCTTTGGGTGGGCTTGAATAACTTGTGTACGCTTCGTGGCGAAGTGGTTGTGACCCCACAGGTGCCACGAGAGCGCCCGTTTGAGCTGCTGCTCCGAGGGGCGAGCTGTGCCGAGCGGGCGGAACAACAAGCGCCGAAGCTGTGTGTGTAAAAAACCCGGCCGCGGCAAGTGTGAAGAGCGTAATGAAGCGTCGCACGATCGCACTTTAGCATTCCCTTTGTCCGCGCAATACTGCTCCGTGAAGGCTGCAAAATTCGGGTCTGGGTGTGCAGCAGGAATTGGGGACGCCATGGGCGTGGCGGCCCGGTGGGTTCTAAGATAGGCTCGCACCGATGCGTTTGTTGTTGTTGCCAACCCCTTTTCGTTTCGCGTTTTCATGTGCCGGATTGCTTGTGTACACCATCCTCACGGCAACCGTTTCCGGGTGCGGCGGTGCCGCCGCCGAAATGTCACCGCCGCCTCCCCCTCCGCCCCCTCCAAACGCGGAAGCCAAGCTTGAGGCGATTGCAGCCGCTTCGGCTGCGCCCGCAAACCCCATTGTATCGAGCGCGTCAAATACCGAGTCGACTTCAAAGGCAGATGCCGATTCAGATGAAGCGAGCAGTCCGGGTTTGGGCCTGAGCGGCGTTGGAGAAGGTGGGGGTGGAACTGCAACGGGCCTGGGTTTGGGCTCGGTTGGAACATTGGGTCACGGGGCTGGAACGGGAACAGGTCAGGGGTATGGTGCCGGCGCGGGCGCGTCCGGTCGTCCAAAAGGGCGAGTTCAGGCGGCCACCGCTTCCACTACCGGGAGTGGACTCCCGCCGGAGGTGATTCAGCGTATTGTGAGGGCGAACATCGCTCAAATTCGGTCATGCTACGAAAGTGCGATGAACAAGAACCCTTCCCTCCAAGGGAAAGTGGCCGTGAGCTTTACCATTGGGCCCAAAGGGGCCGTGATGGTGGCAAACGCGTCGGATACAAACATTTCTGACACCGATATGATTACGTGTGTTGTGGGGGTTGTAAAAAAGATGGCCTTCCCCGAGCCTGAAAACGGTGGCACGGTGGTGGTCACCTACCCATTCACGTTCGCCTCGGATTCATAGCGAGTGGTGGTGCGATCTACCCGGTTTGTATAAGCCGAGGACTTGTAACGTGTTGACGCTCTGCGCGCTGGTTTGTTGGTTATGGTAGAAATGGCCGAAGGGGAGTTGTCAGAGTATCTGTCACGACTGCATGCCGCCACCACGTCGGTTCACCTGTTGGGTGACTCAAATGAGCGGTGGCTTACCAACGTGTTTGTGGACATGGATGTGTCCGTTTCAGATGAGCGTCGCACCCCTATTCTACGCGACCTTTTGAAGCGGCCGCTTGAGAAAGACAAGGTGGAGCGCGATTCGGCCGATGCCGCCGAAGCGGAGTTGCAACTGGAGCTTTTGGCTCGGTCTGAACGGCTTGATGGCAGTTTGGTCACTGCCAGTCGAACATTGGAGTTGGGGCCGCGCATCTTGTTGACGGGGGTTGCCGGGGCCGGCAAAACAACGTTGCTCCGATGGCTGGCGGGTGAAGTGGCGCGTTCGGCGGAACTCTTGCCGGTATGGATACCTCACCTCCACCCGTTGGGGGAAGATCTACCCAATGACCTGGTTCAACTCGCGTGCTCCGCGCTTGAGTTGGTTCCTTCGCCAGATTTTCAGGCGGCGTTGGCCTCGGCCATTCGAGAAGGTCGGGCGCAGGTGCTGATTGACGGGTTGGACGAGGCGCCCGAAGAGGTGGGGAGAACGTTGCTCGGCAGGCTCGCTGCAATTGGGCCTTCGGTGAGGGTGATTGTGGCAACCAGGCCCCTCGGTGAAACGCCGGTGCTCATGTCAGGTTTTTTGCGAGCGAGGTTGCTCGGGCTCCGCGCCGGTGGGATGGAAGCTTTTCTAACGCGTTATTTCGGCGATGCGGCATGGACGCACGACCTTGTGCGCGACCTTTCGTTTTGGCCTTCGGCCGAGCCGTGGCAAAAAAATCCGGCTCTTTTGTCCCTGGCCGCGAGTTTGTACGCATCTGGAAAAAGGCTTACCGGGTCTACCATTGAGCTGTATGAAGCGGCGATTGATACAATCATTCGCGATGCCGAAAATGCCGGAAAGGTGAAGGACGGTAACGCCACGCGCGCCGAGCTTGTCAACCTTGCCATGGGTATGTTTGCACCGGAGTCGGGGTCGCCGCGCGCTCTATTAAAACGCGACGAAGTGAGTGCCGAGGCTCAACATACAGGTCTTTTGCGCGGTGGAGCGTGGCTCCGGTTTACCCATTTGAGTTTGGGTGAATACCTTGCAGCAACGGGGCCCATTCCATTGCGCGCCCTTCGGGCAAAGTATAAAGTCTCTCCCTACCCGGCGCTTGAAACGTTGCCCATGGCGCATGGCCTCCGCGGAGATGAGGCGCTTGAAGAAGCGTTGGCGGACGCGGACGCGGGAGACGCCGATGACCATCGAATGCTTGCGCTCGTGCTTCGAGCGGTGACCTTTGCAGGCGAACGAGCGCGCTCATTTTCAAAGAAACATGCGGCTGGGTTGATCAAGCGCATCGCAGATCGAATGTCGCTCCCATCGGGTAGATTTGGACCTTCAGAAGAATCGCTCACGGAACACGCCGAGCGCGCTCTCCTTGTCATGGCACGCGATCTCGGTCCCGGCGATGGTGCACCGCTCGCGGCGCTGTCCAAAAGCCTTGGAAACGTGGGTGCGGAGGCCAAAGTTCTATTGTGGACAGCGGGGCTTGGAGAACCGGTTCGTACAAGCGCCCATGGGAAGGTTGCCCGTCGCGTGGGTGCGGCGCTTGTGCGAGCGCGCATGGATGTTTCGTGGATTGTGGCGCACACCGGTGGTGAAGCCGTGTTTTTCGTCCGCGCCGCGGCGGTGACAGCGCTTGCGAATGATCCCGATGCAAAACCGCTGATTCGCGAGCGCTTGACAGATGATGATGCCAATGTGCGGGCGGCGGCGGTGCAGGCGCTTGTGAGCGATCCTGAGTCTGTACCGCTTATTCGCGAACGGCTAGCAGATGAAGATGTGGATGTAAAAGCCGCGGCGATCACGGCGCTTTCAGGTGATCCCGATTCTCGCCCGCTGATTCGGGAGCGACTGAAAGACAACGAACCTACCGATAACAACGTGCGGAGCGCTGCGATTTTGGCGCTTGCAAACGATCCTGAATCGTACCCGCTTCTCCGCGAGCGACTGTCAGATCGCTCTGGAACCGTGAGGGTGGCGGCATTTCAAGCGCTCGCAAAAGACCCTGAATCATGGCCTCTACTGCGCGCCAAAACCAGTGACATGGATTATAACGTTCGCGCGGCGGCGTACCAGGCGCTCGCAAACGATCCTACCAGTCTACCCATGTTGCGGGAGCGACTGACGCACGAATCATACGCCGTTCGCAGTGCCGCGGTGGCGGCTTTGGCAGCGGATTCTGAAAGTGTACACTTGTTACGAGAGAGGCTCAAAGACGAGTCGTGGGCGGTGAGAGCCGCGGCGGCGGCGGCTTTGGCAACCGACACCGCATCTTGGCAGCTCATCCATCCATTGCTTTCTGACTCTGACAAAGATGTTCGAGCGGTCGCTGTGGAAGCGCTTGCAAAAGATGATTCTGCCCGCTCTGTGATTCGAGAGTTGCTCAACGACAAGGCGGCACGCGTGCGCGCGGCCGCGGCGACGGCGCTCGGAGAAGGGGGAGCCTTACCTGAAGATCGATCTTCCCTTCGGGATCACCTTACTCCCACAGATCCAAACGTTCGAGCGGCCGCGTTTCATGCGCTCGCGACCGATCGAAACGCTCGAACCTTTCTGCGCGAGCGTCTGGACGACGATGACTTGGGGGTGAAGGCGGTGGTGTTTGACGCTTTGTCAGCCGACCCTGAAGCGCGACCGTTGCTCCGCGCTCGACTGAACGACGCATTGGCAAATGCGCGGGCCGCGGCGACGCGGGCGCTCGCGAGCGATCCTGAATCGCGACCGCTCCTGAGAGAGCGGCTCAATGATCCCGACCCCAATGTCCGAACCGAAGCGGTTCGCGCGTTGGCAAGTGATTTGGAGTCGCGGGCGCTCCTTCGATTGCGGGCCGCCGATATGGCTCCGGCGGTTCGAGCCGCGGTGGCATACGCATTGTCTACTGACCCATTGTCGCGCTCGATCCTGCGAGAGCGGCTCGACGACGAAGACAACGATGTTCGCACGGCCGCTGTGACGGCGCTGGGGTCGGACCCTGAAGCAAAGCCTCTGATTCGAAGGCGGCTCGAAGATTCGGCACCCACGGTAAGGGCAGCGGCCATTCGCAGTTTGACAGGCGACCCTGAATCGAGGGCGGCGCTCTGCCGGATGTTGGAAGATCGCGCGGGCACGGTGCGCGTGGCGGCTGTGTACGCAGTGATGGATGATCCTGAAGCGAGGCCGCTTCTGCGCGACCGTTTGGAGGACGATGACGACCTCGGTCCGTCGGGACGGCGCACCGGTGAGGTCATTCGAGCCACGGCGGTGACGGCGCTTGCCACGGATCCTGATAGTCAACCTCTGCTTGTCGATCGGTTGGCGGACCCGGCGCCGACGGTTCGAGCCGCTGCTGTGTACGCATTGGCGCGTGATCCCAATGCGCGTCCGCTGGTGAGGTCCGCGCTTGTGGACAAGGCCAGTGGAGTTCGTGCGGCGGCTTGTCATGCGCTGGAAACGACGCGCGCGCCGCGCGATGGTGTGGCTTTGAGTCAACTTGAGAAAAACGAGTTGTGGGCTCCGGCGTTTCGCGCGGCGCGCGCGAGCTTCGATCCTGACAAGTTTGAGAAAGATTCGGTGGAGGCAGCGGTTTGTGCGTTCACGCGTTCCACTTCACCGGCGGTCTACC
The DNA here is from genome assembly GCA_016712345.1 of Polyangiaceae bacterium. Taxonomy (GTDB): domain Bacteria; phylum Myxococcota_A; class Polyangia; order Polyangiales; family Polyangiaceae; genus JADJRH01. The sequence goes on along the minus strand of JADJRH010000001.1, from coordinate 1,351,542 downwards.
CATCGCCCTTGGGTGAGGCGCTGCGAGCGCTCTTGCTGGTAAGATTGGGGTGGGCGGCAGAGGGTGGAACACTGCGCCCCGATGGGAAGGTGCTTGGCGAGTTACCCATGTTGCCTACCCAACTTGTTGGAAACAACGCGTGGGTGATTCGCCTTCGAATGAATGCGGAAGACCTTCCAAAAGAGAGGCTCTTGCATCCGCTCCACAATCTGATGGAGGCTTGGCAGTTGGGGTCGCGCCTGCGCTCACCCGGAGGTGGGTCATTTTGGCTGGCGTGCGCCGACGTGGATTTTGACGATGTGGTGTTGCCCAGCCTGAACGCCGGGCAGGTGTTTTGGGGGCCGACGTATTGGGGGTTTGCGTTGCCCGGTTGAAAGAGTTTTCGCCGGCTGGGCGTTGGTGTAAAGCACATGACTATGCGTACACAACGGTCGGGGCGTTTTGGCTTTTCATTTGTACTCGCCGCACGTACCCGGCAGTTGAAGGCGTTTTCAATTGCGTTTGGATGCCTTTCAATGGCTGCGATCGGGTGCGACGGGAGTGGAACCACAACGGGTGGGGTGGACACCGGAACGTCGACGGCTTCGGCGGTCACAGCCACTTCCAGCGCTTCGGCAGCAATGACAGCGAGCGAAACTGCAAGCTCGCCCGTGGGTAAACCTCCCTCGGGAGATGAACTGCCCAAGGGGGCCATTCGCCGGTTTGGGAGCACCCAATTTGGTCATGGGGACACCGTGCTGTCGGTTGCTTTTTCGCCGGACTCAACAACGCTTTTGGCGGGTGATGCGCGCGGTGTACTCATTGCGTGGGATCCGAACACCGGCGCAAAAAAGGGGGCATACACCGAAGTTGCCGACATGCTCAATGACATTCGCGGTGTGGTGTACTCACCCGATGGGAGCAAAATCGCATTTGTGGATCAAAAGGGTAGGGCGCACCTTTTGGATGCAAAAACGCTGAAAAAGCTGAAAGAACAAAAAGTGCACGAACACTCGGGCACGTCGATCGCTTTTTCACCGAATGGGAAGAAGATTGCAACGGGCGGGTTTAACCCAATGGCAGCGGTTTGGGATTTGGACAAAGACCAGGTAACGCCCATGTCGAGGGCAAGTTTTCCTGAGGAGCGCGCGGCGGAGCTGGTTCAGTTTTCGTCAGATGGGAAGACGCTCTTTGCCGGCGGCGATTTCGGTGGTCCGATTGGTCTTTTTTATGGGTATGGTCCAACGAACATTGTTCCGCCGGTGGTCAAGTTGGATCCTGAATCTGGAAAAGAGTTGGGTACACTCAAGGGACCGCGGCGCATTAGCACCATTGTGATGTCACCGGCCGACCGGCGGGTAATGGCAGTTGGAACGCTGGGTGGAAATGTGATTGTGCGGGAGGTTGAATCCGGGGACAAAGTGGGTGGAATTGACCTGAAAGAACCGGTGTTTTCAATTGCGTTTTCACCCGACGGGGCCAAGATGGCGGTGGGCGCGGCAGACTCGGGGGTTCGCGTGTTTGAAAGCAAAACGGGTAAGTTGGTGTGTACACTCGAAGCCGCCCCTTCCAACCCGATGGATCTCGCCTATTCGGCTGATGGAAAACGCATTGCGGCGGCGGGAAGCACGGCTGTTTATGTGGCCGACGCCGAGTCGTGCAAGCCGGTCTTACCGTCGGAAGGTCATCGGGATGAAGTGCGGGCGCTTTCTGTTTCACCCGATGGTAAGTTGATTGTGACCGGGGACACAGAGGGGTTTGTGGTGGTGTGGGACCGGGATACCGGTAAGGTGGTGACCAAGTTTAAGGCGCACGACCGCTACACTGTTCAGGTGGCGGTGTCACCTGATGGGAAGGTGCTTGCCACGTCGACGAGTGGCAACATGGTGAGCCTTTGGAAAATGGGTAGTTGGGAGAAGCTTGCTTCTATCAAAACGGATGCGAGCGTTTTTTCCATTTCGTTTTCGGCCGACAGTTCCGTTTTGGCAGCGGCTCAATATGAAAAAAAGGATGCTCTCTTGATGGATGTGCCAAGTGGGAAGGTGCGCGGGAGAGTGACGCTGAAAGAAGGAAGTGTGCAGGAGGTTACTTTTTTGCCGAACGGGGTGTTGGCGGCGGTGACCGAGCAACCCGTGACACCTGACACTCCCCGTTATGCGGTTCGCTTTTTTGATCCCACAACCAAAGAAGAGAAAAGGCGGTTTGATTCGTCGGGTGGCAGTCGACTTGTGGTGTCGGCCGACGGGAACTCGCTCGTTACCATTTCAGGTGGAATGGTTCACGTGTTTGACGGTAACGGCGCGCGCAAAAAAGAGCTTGAAGGATGGTCAAACACGGTGGCTTTCAGTGGGGATAGCAAGCTCGTTTCTGTTTGGAAAGACGGCGTTTTGACGGTGTGGGACAAAGATTTTACCAAGAAGCTGGCGAGTCTGCCGGCGGCCGATTGTGAGTTGTCGAATGTGGCCGCGGTGCCCAATACCAATTGGGTGGTAACATCGCTTGTGAATGGCACCGTACTTTTGTGGGATATGGACAAAGTTGGAAAGTAGACGACGAAAAATCGTGGAGCGCGCTGAACAAATTGGCGTTGGGAGTGACGGCTAGTTCCGGTGGTCAGAAGTTTGGCCCTGATTGACCCCTTCGTGCGGAACTAGCCGCGCGCAAGCGCGGGGGGTGTGGGGCGGAGCCCCACGAGACAAAAGATAGTGTCGCGTGGGCGAAGCGCGACGCGCAGCGGCGCCAAAAGTCCGGCAGGACTTTTGACACGCGACACTAGTCCCCTGGAAATGAAATCCGCATCAAATTTCTGAGCGCTAAAAGGTCTGCGGATTGAGCGTTCGAGATGCAGCAACATCTGTAAGGAATCACGGATCCAGGGGACTAGCGGGGATTGTGATACGATCCCTCGGCCTTGAATTGCGATGCCGGAGTTGGCCATGATGGATGCAGAACGGCTTTTTAAAGAGATACAAAACCTCCCAACGGAGGTGCAACGGGCCCTTGTGGATCGCGTTCTCCGAGAGCTGAGGGCTTCACCCCCTCACCCGCCGGCACCAGTTGCAGTTGCCGAAAACCCGTTTCTTGGTCTGCTCTCCGACGAACCGGACCTGGCCGACGAGATCTTGTTTGTAGCGAGAAAGACGCGCCAAGAGGGGCGCGAGGCGTTCAATGGCAGCGAAGACGCTACTTGATACTGACATCTGGTCCGAGATACTAAAAGGAAAGAACCTCACCGTTGTCGAGCGGGCGAAGGCATATTCGTTCAGACCTGGAGCGGAACGGCACGAAACTGATGATTGAAGATACGTTGATCGCTTCCATTGCAATTCGCCATAATCTCACGCTCGCCACCGGTAATATTAGACATTTCGAAAAGATTCAAGCGGTTGGGTATCCTCTCGTATTGGTGGATTGGAAGGCGTGAAATATCGTAAACGGGGCGATGGTTGCATGTCACAAAATGGAGGGTCTTTGCGATGAGGAGGAATGACCAAATCGCTCCTCGTTATATGGGCCTCAATGACGGCGATCGCGTCCTGTTCAGAGGCGCGTCCGGCCGAATCTACCCACGATCCTTCTGCATCGGTGAGCGCGCAAAGCGCGGGCGGTGAGCGGGCAACTCTGACGATTGGCATTTATAATGTGCTTTACGCATTGGCGGAGCGCAAAGAGGGGACGCCGCCTTCAACATGGGTAGATGAATCTACCCGCGATCAGGCATTGGCGTTAAAAGCCGATGTGCTTTTGCTCCAAGAAACCAACGCTGTTTGGGAAGGTGCGCTTCGACCGGAGCTTGCAAAAACATACCCTTATTGCAAGTTTCACGATGCGGTAAAGTGGGCGCCTGAGGGGCTGGGGTTGTGTTCGAAGTTTCCGATTTTGGTGGATGACCTGGAGCGCGCTCCGGGGGCGATGTTTCCGGCGCAGCACGTTCGAATTGGGGGGCCGAAGGGACATCTTGACGTGTGGAATGTGCACCTTCAACCGGCGATTGCTTCGCCTGTAGATTGGGAAAAGGTACACCTTGAAACGCGCGCACGCCGCAAGTTGGAGGTGGAATACTTTGTCAGCAAGATGGACCCGAATCTACCCACAATGATCGCGGGGGACTTTAACGAAAGGCCGGAGGGAGACGCGTTTTCTTACCTTTCGCGGGTGGGGTTTGATAATGCTCTTCCAAAGGTGGGGCAAAAGGCTGTCACCTGGCGATGGGCGGGGGTGACGCCGCCGTTGGAGCATCAACTTGATCATCTGGCGTATCGAGCGGCATCGTTTCGTGTGGTGGCTGCCAAGGTGGAACGTGGGGGCCGAAGTGATCATGACGCAGTGGTTGTGACGCTCGAAATTTTATAAACCGCGGGCGGCGTATTGGATGTAAGCTGCCGGCATCATGAGCGAGCGCGCTGCACGTCCCAAGCTCAGCGAACGGCTAAAAAGGCTCTTTCCGAGCAAGTCAAACCGAGAGGAAAAGGTTTCGGCGGTCGGGGCGGAGCGTTTGCCACACGGCATTCAACTCCGGCGTTTTGCCGGCCCCGAAGCGTATGTGGAGCAGCTGGAGCCGCTTCGGATTGCCCACCTCACCGATTTGCATGTGGGGCGGGTGACGCCGATGAAAGTGCAAAAGGCGGCGGCTGCCATTACAAATGCTCACAAACCCGACTTGGTGTTGATTACCGGTGACTTCGTGTGTCACAGCCAAATGTACCTTCAAGATCTGACGGAGGTGCTTCGGGCTTTTGAGGCGCCGGTGATTGGGGTGCTGGGCAATCATGACCATTGGTCGGGGGGAACTCAGGTTGCAAACGCCATTCGTCAGGCGGGCACACTGTTATTGTCCAATCAACATACGACGCTTACCATTCGACACCAACGCATTCAGGTGGTGGGGCTCGACGATGCGTACACAGGGCACGCTGACAGGGCGGCCGCGTTAAAAGGGTTGCGGCGCGATCTACCCACAATTGCACTTTCACATATTGCGGAGGAGGCCGACGGACTTTGGCATCACGGCGTGCCGTTTGTTTTGTCAGGTCATACCCACGCAGGGCAAATCACACTGGCGAAGTTGCATGAACTGACATTGGGAAAAGTGGCCGGTCACAAATATGTGCATGGGCTTTACGGGTCACGAAAAGCAAACCACGGTCCGGGCGGCGCTGTGTACGTGGGCGCCGGTATCGGCGCGGCGGTAATGCCACTTCGGCTGGGGGAGCGGGGGAAGCGAGAAATTGCGCTCTTTGAGTTGGGCGTATCACCGGGTGCATTTGACGAGCATCATGGGGAGCAACCGGCGCTTCCGGGTAGAAAGCCGTCTGAAAAGACGTTGGCGCGGCGTGCGGCTCGCGTTGCTCGAAATCGAGCCAAGCGCGGCGAAGTGGAGTAGAGTTATTGAATGTGCTCGCCGAAACATTCACCTTCGCCGCGGAAGTGGCCTACTGTTCCTGAAAGGGCGGTGACAAAGGCGCCGAGGTCGTTGATATCGGCGGCGCTGCCGGTTCCGTACGGTCCATCTTCGATTTCTACCAGCGGCACGTTGGCCAGTTCATCAAGGGTGATCTGACCGTCGTTGTCGGCGTCGGCGGCGGCAATGGGGTTAAATCGGAGGAGGGCATTGGGCGACTGAAGGTCATCGTAAAAAAGGTGGTCACCGTGAATGGTAAGTTCGATGGCGTCGGTGCCGCCGTTGGTGATCAATGCACCTTGGGTGACCTTCCCATCGCGGTCACCGCTGCACTCTGTATACCGGGTGCCTTTGGAAAAGGTCCAAGCGAATTTTTTTGTCACTTCGCCTTTGGTTGCCTCACCGGTAACGTACAGGGAGGCGTTTTTCTCGACTAAGAAGTCGCGATCCCATTCAATCACACCGTCGCCAAGCTTGGCTTCCGGCGTGGCAACCGGCACTTCAAACGAAACGTCTGTCCACGGCTTTGCTTCAATTTCTTGGACGGAAAAAACAGGCTTTTCACCCTGAAAAACATGGTTGACGACCACTGTCCCGTTCATGGAAGCTCCGGTGTTTCCATCGGCGTCGGCCACCTGAATGTTGCCGATGTTGACAAGGAAGGTGGTGAACTTGACTTGCCAACCGTCTTCAAAAGCGGTGGCTGGGATTTGCTGCTCGATGTACTCTTCACCCCAGGTGGTGAATTGGAGGTTGCCGGTACCGTTTCCACAGCCCGAGACAACAAGAAGGGTGACCATAAAAAAGGCAGGTAAGTGTTTACGCATCATGGTTTGCCTTGGGTAGAAAGTCAGTTGGAAGGAGATGAATCTGCCACGAAAGCAAAGTCATAGGCCGTGCCTTTTTTGAGGCCGCGAACGAAGGCTTTGTGGGGGATTTCACCCGGGGTAAGGTTGACGGGCTCACCGTTTTCAGACGGCGAAACAAGTGAAAAGTCAACCTGGTCAAACCACACTTCAGGGTGGATTGTGAGAGTGACTTTTCCCGACGATTCAATATCGACGACTTTGAACACGCACCCCTCCACGAACGGATTTCCGTCGGCGTTGAGAATATCCGACTCATCAGCCGTCGCACGGAAGGAGATGGTCACGTTTTCTTTGGATGCTTGACCTTCAATGAGGATGACATGACTCTCCAACATGGGGGCGAGTTCTCCTTCGGGTGGGTTTTGAAAGGTGAATCGAGCGGATTCGTAGTGTCCTGTGACCGCTTCGGAGGGGGCCAAAAAGTCAGGGTCGAGCAGGTTAATGGTCTGCGGCTCGACCATTTCACCAAGGGCGTCACCCTCGGAGTAGTGTCCGGGGTGGGCGTGCGCCGTTGGGATTGTCAAAAAGCCCTTCCAGTGGGGTAGAGAGTTGTTATGTGCAACAACGGGAGGGCCGGTAAAGTAGTAGAGCGCGCCGACAGAAAGGTATGCTTGGGTAAATTGGATTTGCCATCCGTGGTCGTTAAAAAACGATTGGGTTGCGCCTTGGGCAACCACAACCTCGGTGGATAGGGTGATTCGCTTTCCGCCGGTTTCACCGCAGCCTGACAAGGTGGCTCCAAGTCCCAGTTGAGCGCCGACGAGGGCAGCGGCCGCTGCGGTGGCGAGGCTGAGTTGTTTTGCCAAACGGACCATGGGTAGATCTCCAAGGTGGACGGTTAAGAAAGACGCAGGGTGAGAGAGAAAAAGGCTCCAAACGGTGGGCCGATCGTAACATGGCGGCTGGGCAGCAGGCTGGGGGCGCTGCTGCGATCCCAGGCAGATGTGTACACAAACTCGCCGTCATAATATTTGGCATCAAAAAGGTTGGTGAAGTCGGCTGTAAGCTCCAACTCCTTCAGCCGCAGCCCGAGGCGCGTGTCGGCTGTGAAAATATCATGCCCAATTTCAGCATAGGGAAGGGGACGGCTGTGGAGAAGGGTGGTTCCGAAACCAAGGTGCGCGGTGAGGCTGCGTTTCCAGAGAGTGGTTAGGTACGGTGTAAAAGCGGCTTCGGTTCGGGCGACCAGTTGAGGAACGTAGGGGAGCAGATCGCCGGAGGTGTACCTTTCATCGGATCCGGTGAACGAGGCATGGGTATAGGTCACGCTGACGGTGGCGAGAAACGCCGATGAAGGCCGCAGCGTGGCGTCAAGCGAGAAGCCGGCGCGCTGGGTGGAAGGTACACTTTCGTTGCGGCCGGTGACATGGTCAAACACCAGGTCTTTGTCGAGCATGGTGTAGAACCCGGCGGCGTACGCGTCAAATACCTGGTTTTTGTAACGGGCCCCGAGTTCAAAAGAGTTGACACTCGCAAACGGTGTGCGTTCACCGTCGCCCAAGCTGCGGGCTTGGGGAGAGCGAAAGCCCTGTCCAGCGGCGGCGAGCAGGTGAAACCCCGGGGCGGCCAAAAAGTCGACAGTGCCTTTTCCGCCGAGGTGAAAACCCATTGCGGAGCGGGCTTGTCCTTGACCATCGAGTTTATTTTCTGTGGCGTAGGAGAGTCCGTCGGCGCGAAGGCCGCCGCGAATAGTGAGGCGGCTCACAGGGCGGATCTGACCATCTATGTACGCGCCGATGTCGGTGGCGCGGACGTTGGCATGAACGAGGTCGGCGGTGACGGCGTCGCTCACGAAGGAGAGGCGGCGTTGGGATTGATCGATCCAATCGTTGCGAGCGGAGAGCCCGATTTCAAACGTGTCTGTGGGGTGTAGAATTTGAATTTTACGGCGGTAGAAAGCGGTGGCGCCGACGGTGATGCTGTCGTTGATCTGCTGCGTAGAATCACCGTCCACCGGGTCAAGTAGAAACCCGGTAAAGTTGTTGCGGAGGCGGAGGTTTCGAAAGATAAAATAGGGGGCTAACGACCACTTGTCGGTGCCTTGGTGGTTGGTTAGGTCAAGGCCAACTTGAACGCGGGTGGACTGTCCACCCTGCTTTGGGTCGAGGGTGGCAAATCGGTCTACCTGCCCTCGCTGGAGTTGGGCGAGCGGCAACACACCGGGCGAATCAAACCTACCCGTGGCGGCGGCTGCCAAAATGCGGGCGCGCACTGGGCCGATATCGTACTGAGCCTGCGCTGTGAGGGACGCCCGCGATGCGGCGCGCGAGGGGCCAAAGCCGTCGGTGGAGTAGAGTTCAGCGGCGGCAAAGGTGGCCGCATCCATGGAAGGGGGATGGTAGGCTAGAAAGAGGCGTTTGGTGCCGAAGGTGCCAAGTGTACCTTTGGCGATGAAGCCGGGATCGTCGAGGGCAAGGTCGTATCGGACGGTACCGGCGACGGCAAAGTCGCCCTGGCGCGGGTCAAACGTGCCGGGTTGACCGCGAACTTGGCCGATGGTTTCAGGTAGAACGAAGTGGAGATCGGCGTACCCTTGGCCGTGGACGTTGGACACTTCGTTGACGGGGACACCTCCTAGCCAAACTTCAACATCTTGACCGTGAACGGCGTCAAAGCCGCGTAGGAAGATTTGGTGGGCTTTGCCTTCACCGCTGTGTTGGGTGAGAAAAACGCCGGGAACCACGAGAAGTGCGTCGCTTCCTGTGCGGCGCGGAACGGCGCGGATATTTTCGGCTGTGCGCACCGTTTCAGAAGCGCTCCGGGGCGGAAGTTGCCCCTGGATGTTGACATCAACAGGAGGTATAGACTGGGTAGATACGTTTGGAGGGGCTGTTTTTGAAGGCTTTCCCGATACCAACGACGTTTGATCGACGGATGTGGCCGATGAAGTACGAGCGGGTGTCGGCGTGGGAGAGGTTGGGTAGACGGGAGGGGTTGAGGCTTGCGGCGAAGCGGAGGAGGCGTTGGGCCCTGTGGGTAGGTTTGTTGCCGGTGATCCTTGAAATCGAACAACGGATCGAATGCGAGCGGAGACAGGTTTTCCAGCTTTTTGTGCGGGTGTGAATGTGAATGTTTTAGCGGCGGCAATGGCGGCGTTGTCAAACTGGGGGCCGAGGCTTGCTTCAATTGTGACCGATTCTACCGTTCCGTCGGGGGCAACTTGGAGTTGAACGGGCACGATCAGGTCGTGGTCGTGAGGTTGGTCAGGCCATTGTCCGAGCGACTGTGTCAGCGGAACGGGTGGGACAACGGCGTCGTGGGCCGCAGCGAGGCGCGGCATGGCGACGAGAAGCGCCCATGCGAGGCCAAGTAGAATGAGCCGCGCGATCTTGGAAACGCGTAGCTGGAGAAACAGCGAACGGTGCACTGTGAGGCCCTACGGACGAGCCACGCAGTCGGTTGCGTGGTAGGGCCAAGCGTAGCACGAATTTTAGTAGAGCGTGCTACAGTTTTTTACGCGGCGGGGGAGGCGGATGTGGTGCTGGGTTGAATAATGGTGTTGGGGTGGCCTTGGATGTAGGCGTCGAAGAGGCGGCCCCAATGGGTATTTTCTTTCCAGTCTTCGAAGGTTTTTTTGTCTTTGAGGGGCCACCGATAATAGTCGTGATAGGCCTCACTTCCAAAGATGAAGGCGTTGACAAGGGGAGTATGGAAGAAGAGTTTTTGAAAACGCTTCATGGGGCCAAACCACATAAAGTCGCCCACTTTGCTGGCGCCGTTGTCACCCACTTCAAAACCCCAGCTTTCACCGGAGATGTCGGCACCTACCACCTCAATGTCGCGCGGGTCGCCGACGCCGAGGCCGTCGTTGTGGGCGACATTGATAAACTCCAAACTCATTGGGTCAAACCCCATCATTTTGGCGGCAACCGCATCAATGGCTACCTGGTCGGAGGACGCGAGCATGTAGTCTTTGATCACGGGGAACATGGTGCGCGGGCCGGGTCCGTTGCCGGCGGTGGTGCCGTCCATAATGGCGAACAAGCCTGAATGAATTTCTTTTTGAATGGCGAGGAGGTCAACAAGGGTGCGGTGAATCCACGTATGGGTATAGTGGCGATGCGTTGCGAGGAGGCCGCCGAACGCGTTTTTCATGGCGCCGGTGGTGGTTGTATAGATGTGGCACTTGACAGTGGGGAGGTGAAGTATGTTTTTGCCGAAGAAGTAGTCGGGGATTTTAATGCCGTGCGGAAAGATGTGGTCGAGCACGTGCATTTTGGCCTTGGGTCGATATTCTACCCATCGCATGTCTTCATCGCGGAAGTTGTATAAAACGGGGATATTGTATTTGCGAAAGAGGGGTACGTAGTTGTTAAGGTCTTCGCCTTTGAAGGCATTGGTAACTACGGTTTTGTTTTGGACACAGGAGATGTCTTTGAAACCCTGGTTTTGCAGGGCCAAGATGGTGCCTTCAAGCTGCCAAGGAGTGGTGTTGGCCCCCGGGAAGGGGTAATGCCATGAGATGTTGTCTTTGAGGATGGTGGTGGTGGAAGGGTCAAGCGCGCTCTTCATGTCGGCGAGCTGCGTGAGGCGCTCGATGTCGTTGAGGATGGTGGCGGGCTTGACCTTGAGGACGGCGACCTTGGACTTTGCCATGCGCGCCGGTATGCCAAACGTTGTGCGAAGCGGCAAGCGCGGGGTTTGCGGATTCGTGAAATGTCCACGGGCTCTCCATGTTCATGGAGCGCCCGGGGCCTACCGCAGGCGGAAGGCTTTTTTGCCCGCGAATACGGCGGAGCTGCCCAGAGTACGTTCAATGCGCAATAGCTGATTGTATTTGGCAATGCGGTCGGAGCGGGAGGCGGAGCCGGTTTTGATTTGGCCCGCATTGGTGGCAACGGCGAGGTCGGCGATAAAAGCATCTTCTGTTTCACCGGAACGGTGCGAGATGATGCTTGTGTACCCAGCTTCCGACGCCGTGCGAATGCAGTCGAGCGTTTCTGTCACGGTGCCGATTTGATTGAGTTTGATAAGGATGGAGTTGGCAATGCCGTCTTCAATGCCTTTTGCGAGGCGGGCGGGGCTTGTAACGAACAGATCGTCACCCACGAGTTGAATTTTTTTTCCAAGGCGTTCTGTTAAAAGCTTCCACCCTGCGGCGTCACTTTCTGAACAGCCGTCTTCAATAGATACCATTGGGTATTTGGAACACCAGGTTTCCCAGATGGCGACGATTTCTTCGCGGGTCTTTTGCGCTTTATCAAAGGTGTACCGTTGGGTTTCGTCGTCGTAAAACTCGCTCAATGCGGCGTCGAGTGCGAGGGAGATTTGTTCACCGGGTTTATAACCGGCGGCTTCAATGGCTTTGAGAATGTACCCAATGGCGGCTTCATTGGATGATAGGCGCGGAGCAAACCCACCTTCATCGCCGACGGCGGTAACGAGGCCGTCTTTCTTTAAAAGGGATTTGAGGGTGTGAAAGACTTCAACGCCCATTCTCAGTGCTTCTGAGAAGGTGGCTCCGCCGTGCGGAACGATCATGAACTCTTGAATCTCAAGGCCGTTGTCAGCGTGCATTCCACCGTTTAAGATGTTCATCATTGGGGTGGGGAGCACCCGGGCGCTTGCGCCGCCGAGATATCGCCAAAGGGGTAGATCTACGGCTTCTGCGGCAGCGCGGGCAACAGCCATTGAAACGGCTAATATGGCATTGGCGCCGATTTTGGCCTTGTTGTGTGTGCCGTCGGCATCAATAAGAACTTTGTCGATTTCAGGTTGGTCAAACACATCCATTCCGCTGATGGCGGGGGCGAGGATGGTTTCAACGTGGTGAACGGCTTTTAATACGCCTTTGCCCAGGTAGCGGGCCTTGTCACCGTCGCGAAGCTCTACCGCTTCGTGTTCACCGGTGGACGCTCCACTCGGTACGGCGGCTTGGCCAATACCAAGTTCGGTTGCGACCTCCGCCATGACGGTGGGATTGCCGCGTGAATTGAGAATTTCCAGTTCGCGAACGCTCAAGATTTCGCTCATGAGGCGTGGGCTTACCCCTTTGTCCGATGGGGGAAAAGGGTCAATCGAGATTGTTACACACTTCCCACAAGTGGTCCCCGAGCAGTAAAGCCGTAGATCGCAGGGGTCGCGATTGTTCTTCCGGGATCGTCGTGCGGTGTACTAGCGTATCGACGAAAAGTGGCTTCGGTAGAACGCTCGGTTGGTGTTTTTGGTGAAGAGCTTCTGCTCTGGGTGTGTCTTCTGCTTCAGTCGCCGCGCAGGCCGCCTCCGGATCATGTGTTCCGGCAAGCGAATCTGCTGCTCGATGAGCTGAAGATGTCGAAAGAGGCGCAGGCGCTTCCGGTGCAGATTGCCGACGATGGGATGTTTGCGATCGCGGCGCTCATTGATGAAGTGGCGATGGCGTTTCCCGACTTGCGAATGTTGTGGGGGCAGCGACCGTTGCAGGCTGCGCGTTGGATGACGAACAACGCGGGTGTTGAGTTTTATGATCGACTGCGCCGCGTTCGCGAAGCTTCGCCGAATGTGCTCGCCACATTTATGGTGGTGCTTGGCATTGGATTTCTCGGAAAATATGGGCTTCCGGGGGCCAATCGGTACGAACTCGTGCAGTTTCGTCATGAGCTGACGGTGCGCCTCGGTGTGGATCCGGATCGCGATCGGCAGGGAGGTGTACTCAAGCAGGTGCGCTCCGATGCCGGCCCGTCAAAGCTTGTGGCCCGGGAGCCGTGGTTTAAGCAGCTCTGGTTTGGTCGGGCGATCGCGCTCACGTCGCTCGCATTGATGCTGCTCTCCCTTGTGCTTGTGATCGTTTCGAACGTTTGAGGACGATAGTCGCATGAGTACACCGTTCGTATACGAGATCGCGGCGGTAAACGCGGCTGTCCAGCGAATGAAGCCGGGCGATCCGCAGGGGATTTATGCGATCCCGTTTTATTTGGTGCTGGGTGAACCCGGTGCCGGACGTTCAACCGTTTTGCGAGCGATGAACCTGACGTGGCCTGATGGAGACGGGCGCGTAAATACGGGTTTGCCGCAGCAATACTGCACATATTGGATGGCGCAGGAGGCGGTGTTTATTGAGCCGCAGCGTCAGGTGGTGGGGCCCGAGCGCGATCGGCCCGCGCTTGGGATGTTGTGTACAGAGTTGAAAACGGCGCGTCCGCGGGAAGCGCTCGACGGCGTGCTCTTGGTGATGAGCGTTTCGGAGTTCGTCGATTTGGACGAGGCCGGACTGGAGCGATATGGGCGCGAACTGCGAAACTACTTGGTGGAAGTGGTGCGCGCGCTCGACGCCGACGTGCCTGTGTACATCACGGTTTCGAGGTATGACTGCCTGTGGGGCTTTGCCGACGTGTTCCAGTGGAACAAAGATCGAATGCGCGAGGATCCATGGGGTTTTGTGATGCCGGCCGATGTGCTCACGTCGCAGGCAAAAGACAAACTGGACGAAGAATTGGGTGGGCTCGCTGCTCGGTTGGAAGCCTTTTGTTTGGCGAAATTGTCGTCGGATGATCCTCCCGATCAACGAGCGCGCGCTTACCAACACTTGTCGGAGTCGCGCCTTGTGATGGAGAAATTGCGGCAGATCTTGCACATGTTGGCTGCTGGAAATGCCTACGAGCGGGCGCCGTGGCTGCGTGCGCTGACGATCGGTTCGGCGACTCCGGGCACCGGTGACAAACTTCGCGCGAGCGTGGCGCGGTTTTTCAGCATGGGGTACTCGCCGCCTGTGTTTCAGCCGCCCGCCCGGCCGGGGGGTCTGCCAATGCACCAATACATGCAGGTGGTGGTGCTGCCCGACAAAGACATTGTTCCAACGCGCACGCGCTGGCGCGATGACAAGTTGATTGTCTTTTCGCTGATCGGCGCGGCGGCGCTTTTCCTCATTACGATCATTTTGGCGATCGTGTTTGCAACGAAAGACAGTCGGCCGTCGCATAACGACGAAAGTGTACACAACCTGCCGATTGTTTCCGTTTGATGCGCGAGGCGATGTAGAGCCGGCGCGCGGGTGAAGTCCCATGAGTCGCGATGCTGTTCCACGATCCAGGCTCGGAATCGGTCACCCCATCACCGATCTGACAATTCCTGAAAAAGGGTCCACAACGGCGCGAGAAGTGCTGTCGGCGTCGCTGAAGAAGCTGGTTCGCGACCTGGCCGAGGTGCCGGTGAGGGCGCCTTCTTCGGCGCGGGTTGAAGCTTCGGTGCTTCGAGCAACGGTGGAAACCGCGGTGAAAGCAAATCCGGGAGCGCTGATGGCGGCGCTTCGACGGCCGACGATCAGTGCGCTGATCCGCTGTCTGCGGCCTTTGGTGGGCCTGTCTGAGTTGCGTCGTGATGCGCTGATTGTGGAGCTGCTTGCGGCGCTTCGGTACGACCTTTCGGGCGCGGGCGTACCCTTGCCGGCTGCGACGGATTGTCGAAATCCAGATCGAATTGTTTCACTTTTTGATCGAAGTGTACGCTTGGCTTCGGGCGAAACTTCGTCGCCGTTTTTCGATGTTTCGAAAAATGTGGTGCTCGCCGTTGTGGACAACAATCCGCTCGCGATGGAGGAAGCGCACCCGGACAAAGAAGGGAACGCGATTGATCTCGGAGGCCGCGATCCCGGGGTGTGGTGCGACATGCTTCGCGACGCGTTTGATTTGGTGCGAGAGCATTTGCCCGATTTGGCGGGCGAAATAGATCTGTTCGTTCACCAAATTGTGCCGGTTGGATTTCATGAGCAGCGGCACTTGTCAGCGTCGTATCAAGAAGCGATTGGTACGATTTATATGACGCTTCATCCGAGCCTCATGACGATGACAGAGGCTTTGATTCATGAGTTTTCGCACAACAAGATCAACGCGCTGTTTGAACTGGATGAAGTGCTCGAAAACGCGTGGTCGCCGCTGTACACATCACCTGTGAGGCCCGATCCGCGTCCGCTTCACGGGGTGCTGTTGGCGGTGCATGCATTTTTGCCGGTGGCGCGGCTTTATGAGGTGATGACCGAAGCGAAACATCCGCGAGCGCTGACGGAAGACTTTCAAAAGAGGTTTGCGCAGATTCGTAAAACCAATCGCGAGGGGTGTGAGGTGGTGCTCGGCAATGGCAAGCCGACCGAAGTGGGAAAGCCGCTTTTGGCGGAGATCGCGCGCTGGGATGCCCACTACTCCAAGATGGAGATGGGCGGGTCGGCCTGACTGTAATGTGTACGCAAAGTGGGCGCGCGAGAATGTTGTGTACGCAAATTGTATTGTGTACACAATTTGTTCGCGCCGCGCCTATGTGTACGCATTAAGAACGGCTTCTACTTCTTGGGCTCGGAAGGGTTGGGTGTACCTTCAGGCGGTTTGAGTTCGGGCGCGTCGAGAGGGTCTTCAACGTCGCGACGACCTCGGCGTGAACGGGGTTTGCGAGGATCTTTTGACCATTCACTTGTGGGATCCCAACCAAAAAGGCCGGCCAAACTGCTGATGAGTGCAGCTTGGACAAACACCCCGTCGGTGGCGCCGGGGCCGGGGGGTGAATCGCGCCTGTCGTTGGAGATAAACCCGCCGAGGCCGACAAACGCGAAGCCGCCCGCGTCGTCTTGCCAGAAGCGAAAGTTCACAGCGAGGTTGGTGCTTGAAACGGCCGATGTGCCGCCGACATGGTCGATTGAAAAACCAACCGGACCGAACCAAGGCGAGAGATAGCCGGCGAGGAAAGCTCCGTTTTGATCTTCAAACGGTGCGGCACCGCGAAAGAGGCAGGCGGGCGCGCCGGAAACGAAACACTGCGGTGCAATGAGCGATGAGCCGGCAAAACTGCGCATCATGCCAAACGTGAACTGACCAAACTCGATGTCGCGAATGGTGATGCTCTTGGAAAGCGAAAAGTAGCCAAGCATGGCGCTTTTGCCAGGATCGGGCGAAATCTGAAAGAACCCGATAGCGATCGCGGGAATGAACGTTGTGTCTTTGAGGAGCTGCACTTTGGCGTTGAGGACGAAACGGGGTTCGCCCACTTCATCGGGGCCGAACACGTCAAACCCGACCTCTGCGCCCGCAAAAGCGATTTTTCCGGCGGGTGTGTCGGCGATGTCAACGGACGGTATGACGCCGATGTTGAGGCCGCCCCACCCGCTTCCAAATGCAACTTCAGGTGCGAGCCCGACGCCCGCGTAGGCGCCCAGCGCAAAACTTCCGAACGGCAGTGCTTCACCGCTTGGCGCGTAGATGACCGATGACGGATAGGCCGAAGCCGCTGTGGAGAGCGAAAGCGCAAAGGCGAACGCCGTTGATGTGTACACAATTCGTTTGAGCGAAGAACGTGTACACACAGCGCGCACTACTTGGCGGCGCTTTCTTTGGACCAGCGGAGGCGCGGCTGTCGGGCTGCGCGCGCTTCGTCCATGCGGCCGACGAATGTTCGATGCGGCGCGCCTTTGACAAGTTCGGGTTGTTCTTTTGCTTCGCGCAGAATTTCAATCATCGCGTCGGCAAACTCGTCGAGCGTTTCTTTGGTTTCTGTCTCGGTTGGCTCGATCATGAGGGCGCCGGGAACAACGAGCGGAAAGTACACAGTGGGCGCGTGGAAGCCGTAGTCGAGAAGGCGCTTTGCGATGTCGAGCGTTTTGACGCCGGTGGCCTTTTCGATTTCAACATCGGACAGAATGACTTCGTGCATGCAGGGCTGCTCGACCGGCGCAGCGTAGTGATCTTTGAGGCGCCACCACAGATATCGCGCGTTGAGAACGGCGAGCGCGCTCGCAAGTTTGAGCCCTTCGCCGCCCATTTCGCGAATGTATGTGTACGCACGGATGAACATGCCGAAGTTGCCCTGGAAAGCGCGCACTCGGCCGATGGACTCGGGGCGGTTGCGATCGAGGAAATAGCGGCCGTTGTCACCCCGGGTGACTTTGGGAGCGGGCTGAAACGGAATGAGGTGTTTTTTGAAGCACACCGGGCCTGAGCCGGGACCGCCGCCGCCGTGCGGCGTGGTGAACGTTTTGTGGAGATTGATGTGAATCACATCCATTCCAACGTCGCCGTGGCGTGCGTACCCCATGATGGCGTTTGTGTTGGCGCCGTCGCCGTAAACGAGGCCGCCCTTGTCGTGGATCAATTTGACGATCTGCGGAAGGTGCGACTCGTAGACGCCGAGCGTGTTGGGGTTGGTCATCATCAACCCGCAGATGTCGTCTCCACTTTCGCGCTCGATGGCCGCGAGAAGTTGTTCAGGGTGCGTGATGCCGTCTTCCGTTCGATCGAGCTTCACGGCGACGAGCCCGTTGAGCGCGCAGCTTGCAGGGTTGGTGCCGTGAGCGCTCTCGGGGATGAACACTTTGAGGGGATTGCGCCCTTTGGATGCGTGGTACGCGCGCATCATCATGAGGCCCACGAGTTCACCCTGCGCGCCGGCGGAAGGCTGAAGCGAGCAGTCGTCCATGCCGCTCACTTGGCAAAGCGCGTGCTCCAGATGCCACATGATTTCGAGCGTGCCCTGCGCAAGCTCGTCGGGCGTTTGCGGGTGCAGATTTAAAAATCCGGGAAGCCGCGCAGCCCACTCGTTGATCTTGGGGTTGTATTTCATGGTGCACGATCCCAGCGGAAAAAACTGGGAATCGATGCAGTAGTTCCACTGCGAGAGCCGCAGAAAGTGACGGTACGCCTCGGGCTCGCTGACCTCGGGAAGTTCGGCTTCGGCACCGCGGGCGAGCGCGCCGAATGTGGTCTTGGGATCGACCTCGGGCACGTCGAGTGCGGGCAACGAAGCGCCGGATCGGCCGGCTGCCCCGCGCTCAAAAATAGGGGGTTCGCGAAACTTGATGCCCTGCGGTTGAACCTGACTCTTGCTCATTCGAACTTGCTCACTGGTTGCCCGAGACACGGTGAAGGCGGCGCGGCCCGGAAGTGATGTGTACACATTTCCGGGCCGCGACAAAAAGCGCGCGTTCTATTGGGGAGGAGGCGGCGGTTGCGGGCTTTCAGGCTCGCCTTTTTCTTTGTTTTCGCCGTCCCAGTCACCGCCGCCGAGGTTGCCGGTGCTGTCGCCGCCGATGGATCCGAGGTCGGGTTTTACGTTGCGCTGTTTAATAGCGTCCCACGGATCGCCGACTTCATCGGCGCCGCGGCCGATTTCACCGACGATTTGATCATCGACGTTGTCGCCTTGAGGGCGCTTGTATTTGAAATATCCGCGGCCGGTTTTGGTGGCGTTGGGGCCGACAAGGCCGACGGTGTGTTCTTTCCATTCAAACTTCATCAAGTCGCCGGTGACTTGCCCGTTGACCTCACCCCAGCGATCTTTGTGCGGACGAAGCCACTTTCCGCTGATCGCGTTGCCGTCTTGAACGAGGTGCAGGTACCCGTAGAGTTCGCTGAAGTACACACCGTTCCACTCGGCGCCTTCGGGCAAGTCACCCGCCTGGACGTTGGCGGACTTTGCGTCGGAATTGGAAGGGCCGCATCCGGCGACCACCGGCAACGTCAAGACCAGGCCCGTTGCACATGCGAGGGCCCACAACCTTCGAAGTTTCATGGCGGCGCAGACTACCACAGGAGCTTGGGAACAAGGGGTTTTCGTTGCTTAGGGGGACCGCCGTGTTCTTTGGGGCTTCCCCTCGCGAGGGACAATGCCTTAATCCCGCAACATGCCCGCGAGGTGCCCGCGCAATACCGCTTCGTGCTTTGCCGCGACGGTGGCGTGTGTGTGCGCGTTGGGAACGCTGAATACGGCCGATGCGGCCGAACCGCTGCCGATGGTGGTGCTGCGCGCTCCGGGTGCCGAAGACTGCGTGGATGCATCGACGCTTGCCGATCGCGTGATGCTGCTCACGGGGAGGCGAGCGCTGAAAGCCGCTGAAGGTTCGGCAACACAAGGCGCGTTTGAAGTTCAGATTTTGCACAGTGCCGATGGGTACACAGCGATTGTTTTGGCGAGCGGAAAAAGCCGTCAGATCTCGGATCCGGGGCCGTCGTGCGAGAACTTGTCAGATGCGCTCGCGCTGACGTTGGCGATCTTGGTCGACTCCGACGAACCCGATCCGATCACTCCGCCGTCCGGCACAGCGACACCTTCTCCGCCCGTGCGGATTTACGTTCCGCCGCCGATTGACCAAGCACAAAGTGTGGGGCCACGCTTGTTGATTTCGCCTTCGTTTGGGCTCTCATCGGGGCTTTCGGGCGCGATTGTTCCAACGTTGATTTTGGTGAACGACCTGCGCTTGATCGGACCTTTTTCGGTGCTGGCGGGGTTTACCTGGATGCCGGCTCAAGACTTTCCGCTCGGCGATGGTCGCTTGGAGTTGCAGCTCATGTACGGTCAGATCGCGGGCTGCGCGAGCACGTGGAGCTTTTTGGGCTCGGCAAGGCTCGGTGGTTGCGCGCAATTCAACGCGGGCGCCCTGCGCGCCAAGGCCATTGGGTACTCAGGCGGCACAGAAGAAGTGGTGCGACCGTACACATCGTTTGGCCTCACCGGTTTGCTCGACATTCCTGTTGTGGGGCCGCTCTATTGGTCCACGCGTCTGAGTGTATTCTTGAACGTGCCCCAAGAAGCGTTTGCGATCAGAGACGTTGGGACGGCCTTTGACCCGCCGCTCGTTGGGTTTGTGGTAGGAACCGGCGCGTCCGTAAAAATCTTTTGATGCGGACGACAACGTGTCGCCACTCACGAGCGGTGAACCCAACTCTGCCATGCCCGAAGCCGACTCATTTGAGCAGGTTTATCGCGAGCATTTCCGCTTCGTGTGGCGGTCGCTCCGAAGGCTCGGCGTGCCCGAAAGTGATGCGTCCGACGCAACGCAGGACGTGTTTTTGGTGGTTCATCGGCGCCTCGGTGAATTTGAAGGTCGGTCGAAAATGACCACGTGGCTTTACGGAATCTGCATGCGTGTCGCGCGCGATCGAAAACGCCTCGCCCACAATCGCAGGCGTTCCGATGAAGAAGTGCATCTCGAAGAAACTGCGGACGAAAGAGTCGACGTGGCCGCCGACGCCGAGCGGCGCCAAGGGATGCAGCTTTTGGAAGCATTGCTTGATGAGCTGCCAATCGAGCAGCGTGCCGTGTTCACGCTGTACGAACTGGATGGAATGGGCGGCGATGGCATTGCCGAGCTACTCGACATTCCAATTGGCACGGTGCACTCACGATTGCGTCTCGCTCGTGAGGCGTTTGAGCGTAACCTCAAGCGTCTCAAAGCTCGTGAGCGCTTCCGCTCGGCCCCGGCGGGAGGATGACAATGACACTTCCCAAACGATGGCTGGAAGACTCAGGCGACGCGGCAAACGCGGTTCGTGATGTCTTGCGCGCGGGTCGCGATATGGATCCGCCGGAGGGCGCGGAGCGCGGTGTTTGGCTCGCCTTGAGCGCTCAGATCGCGGCCGGTGGGGCGGGAGTTGGCTCGGGGGCCGGTGCGTCGGCAACAACGGGAACCACCGCAGGCACGAGCGCCGTCACCGGGACGGGGGCGTCCACAACGGCGGCGGGTGCGGCATCTTCCGGCTTGATAAAGGCCATTTTGATCGGCGCTTTTGGCGGGGTGATCGCGGTGACCGGATACAGCGTTTTGGAGCCCGCTTCGCCTCCGGTTGTTTCGCAGGGCGAACAACAGGCTGATCCAAAGGCGGCACACAACAAGCCTTCTTCGGTTGCGCCGGTTGCCACTTCAAAGCCCAAAACGGAGTCGCCCAAAACGTCCGAGGCTCCCGTCTCCGCGGGTGGCAGTGCGCCGGCACCGTCTCAATCCGTTTCCGCTCCGGTGGGCACCGCGCCTCCTGCGGACAGCGCCTCTGCACAGCCAGTATTCCAGCCTTCCGGTGATTCAACGGTTGGGTCAAGCTCTTTCGTTCCCGGCAGCCCTGAAGAAAGGGCGAGTCGATTGCGTGAAGAAAACGAGCTTGTCGGCCAGGCGCGGGGAGCATTGCGCTCGGGGGATCCCGCGCGGGCAATGCAAATTCTAATGCAAGCCGGTCAAAAGTTCCCCGACGGCGTATTGGGCCAAGAGCGTGAAGCATTAATGATTGAGGCTCTCGCCAAGAGCGGCTCCCGCGAGGCCGCGTCGGTTCGGGCCGCGGCATTTATCAAAGCGCACCCCACAAGCCCCCATTCGGCGCGCCTCCAAGCGTTCGTGATCCAGCACTAAATTCGTTTCACTTAGAAAAGCGGCGGTTATAGTTTTGGGGTGATGCGGGCGCTACGATGGCGCCACATATCGTTATGCGTTTAGTAGCTCCTCTCTGTTTATTGGCCGTTTCGGCTTTGGTTGCTTGCAAAAACGTCACGACTTTGTCGGGGAGCAGCGGTACGGGAGGCGCGGGAGCCACAACTTCAGCGGGCGGTGGTGGAACCGGTGGCGGGTTGCCCGAGCAAAAGGCAGAACGGGTAGATTTGTTATTCGCGATCGATAACTCGCGTTCTATGGCCGACAAGCAACAAACATTGGTGCTTGCCTTGGATGACCTGATATCCAATTTGGCCAATCCACCGTGCCTCGACTCAAACGGTAACTATGTGTCTCAGCCCGGCGGGCTCATGCCTTGTCCCGATGGGACAAGTCGGCAGTTTCAACCGGTGAATGACATTCATATCGGTATTGTGTCGTCGAGTTTGGGAGGTCACGGCGCCGATGCTTGCAGCACGGCGGGTACGGGAAAAGCTTCAAACAACGACCGGGCGCGATTGCTTGCACGTGAAGATCCCACAACGCTTGCCCCCATTGCGACTTATCAAGATCTGGGCTTTTTAGCGTGGGATCCAACGGCGGCATTAACACCCCCGGGAGAAGCCGACGAAGGGAACCTGGCAAGCCGGTTTAAGGATATGGTGCTTGGAGTAGGCCAAATAGGCTGCGGCTATGAAGCTCAGCTTGAAAGTTGGTATCGATTTTTGGTGGAGCCAAATCCGCCCGCAACGGTGGCCGTAGACAACACAAGTCAAGTTGTTTGGCAGGGGACTGACACGGTGCTCTTGGAGCAGCGCCGCGCTTTTTTGCGTCCCGACTCACTCCTTGTTGTGTTTTTAATGACCGATGAAAATGACTGCTCCATTCGCGAGGAGGGGCAATATTATTACGTGGCTCAGCAAAAGGCAGGGAATGGATCGGCTTTCCACCTGCCCAAAGCGCGCGCCATTTGCCAGACAAACCCCAATGATCCGTGCTGTATTTCGTGTGGTCAGGAAAGCCCCGTGGATGAAAACGGCGATCCAATTTGCAGCGCCGACCCGAGCTGTTTGGATAATAACGGAAACGTTAATTATCACTCGGATCTGACCGATGATATCAATCTTCGCTGTTTTGACCAAAAACGTCGCTTTGGTATTGATTTCCTATATCCAATTGAACGGTATGTGGGGGCATTGACAAACTCGTCCGTTACAGATCGCAACGGCGAAGTCGTTCCCAATCCCATTTTTTCAGACCTCAATCCCCAGGACGACATCACCACGATTCGCACTGCGAGTCTCGTATTGTTTGCCGGGGTGGTGGGAGTTCCGTGGCAGGACATTGCAAAAAATCCGGCGGATCTCAAACAAGGCTTTAAGACGGCGGGAGAGCTTACCCAGCCCAATTCTGAGGGCAATACCGTTTGGGATATTATCTTGGGCAGTCCTCAAAACAATGTGCCGCCGCTCGACCCGTTTATGCTTGAGTCCTTCGAGCCGCGGGAGGGTACAAACCCCATTACGGGCACGCCGACCACGCCACCTAAGTCGGGCAATGAGAACCCCATTAACGGGCATGAGTATACCATTTCCAAGCGCGATGACCTTCAATACGCGTGCATCATGCCGTTGCCTATGCCACGGGATTGTTCGCTTGCAACTGAAGCATGTGATTGCTCTCTGACAAACGACAATCCCCTGTGCGCTCCCAATCCCAATGACAACAACGCGCCCACGTTGCAGGTGAAGGCCAAGGCCTATCCAGGTCTACGTCATTTGTCAGTGCTCAAGGGCCTGGGTGAGCGCGCGGTGATTGGGTCGGTGTGCGCCACTCAACTCGACGATCCCGACCTTCCCGACTACGCGTATCGACCGGTTGTCGCGTCGCTGCTCGACCGCATGCGCCTGCGTCTCAAATAAAAAATCGGTGGCTATCATTTTGTGTGATGCCAGTTGGTTTGAGCGCCCACAGACAGGGCATGACAAGCAAAGTTAGCTCAGGGGCTTCTACCGTACACAACCTGTCTTCAAAACGTGCTTTGACCTCGCTTTGGGGGCGCAAATCCACCTTGATCGGCGCTGTTTCGCTCGGTCTACTCGCTGCAGCATGTGGGCCGACTACCGGCGGCGGAACCGGTGGAACAGGCGGCGGAACGGCCGGCACCGCGGGCGACGGTGGAACGGGCGGCGGAACCGGGGGCGGCGGCATTACAAGCACCACCAAAGTGGACATTCTTTTTGCCGTTGATAACTCGCGTTCAATGGCTGACAAACAACAGATCATGTCTTTGGCATTGGACGATCTGCTCTCGGGATTGGCCAATCCTCCCTGCCTGGATGCGAGTGGACAGCTCATCAGTCAACCCGGCCCGACAGAGGCCTGTCCGAACGGTTCGGCGCGCCAATATCAACCGGTCACCGATATTCACATTGGGGTGATTTCATCGAGTTTGGGCGGGCACGGTGCGGACGCTTGCAGCACCGCGGGGGCGGGGAAGGAGTCAAACAACGATAAGGGTCATTTGTTGGATCGATTGGATCCGGCCGGCCCCGGAACGGTGCCCACCTATCAAGGTTTTGGTTTCTTGAAGTGGGATCCGCTTGGTCAGGCAACCCCGCCGGGTGAATCGAATGCGATGACTCTGGGCCAGAACTTTGCGAACTTGGTGCTCGGTGTGGGCCAGATTGGTTGCGGTTATGAATCGCAATTGGAAAGTGTGTATCGCTTTTTGGTGGATCCGGCGCCCCATGAGAGCATTTCGCTCGACGCCAGTGGCACCATTGTAAAAAACGGAGTTGATCAAGCGTTGTTGGAGCAGCGCAAACGGTTTTTGCGTCCCGATTCGCTGTTGATCGTTCTTTCATTGAGTGATGAAAACGACTGCTCGATTAAAGAAGAGGGGCAATATTATTATGTAGCGCAGCAAAAAGCAGCGAATGGTTCAGCATTCCATTTGCCACCTGCAAGGCAGGTGTGCGCTACAAATCCCAATGATGAATGTTGTTTTTCGTGTGGGCAGGCGGGACCGATTGACGAAAATGGCAATGAGATTTGTCCCGCGGATCCCTCCTGCGCCAATGCGGTCCTTGATGAACTCGGCGACAATATAAATCTGCGCTGTTTTGACCAAAAGCGCCGCTTTGGGATTGATTTTCTCTATCCGCTCGATCGGTATGTTCAGGGCTTTACGCAAACAACGGTGACCGACGCTTCGGGCAACGTGGTGCCCAATCCGCTTTATTCGGATTTGGATCCTACGGACGGCAATACCGCGGTGCGCGGTCCGGGGCTTGTGATGTTTGCCGGTGTTGTGGGCGTTCCGTGGCAGGACATTGCAAAAAATCCGATCGATCTGAAGCAGGGCTTTAAAAATGCCGGTGAACTTTCACAACCCGACGCCAATGGAATCAATGCGTGGGACATGATTTTGGGCGATCCCGCTTCGCTCGTGGCGCCGATGGATCCATTGATGATTGAATCAATTGAACCTCGGGCGGGGAGCAGCATTGAGCGGACGATTGATAAAAACGATGACCTTCAATATGCGTGTGTCATGCCCATTCCAACGGCCCGAGATTGCACCGACCTGGCGCAGGCGTCGTGTGATTGTTATGAACCGACCAATGACAATCCGCTTTGCGATACCGACCCGACTACGGGAATGGACACGCTTCAGGTAAAAGCAAAAGCGTACCCGGGGCTCCGCCAACTCGCGCTGATGAAGGACTTGGGTGACCAGGCGATTGTGGGGTCGATTTGCGCGGAGCAGATCACGGACGCTTCAACACCCGATTACGCTTATCGGCCGGTTGTGAGTTCAATTCTTGCCGGCGCAAAAGGCAAGCTTCAATAAAAAGAGACTCGCCCGCCGCCGTCACGCTGTATAGTGCGGCGCATGACGGCGGCCGGTTTGAGTTATTGGGGTTGGGGACACAGCCACAAATTCCCATCTAATGAAGTGCGCGAGGGTATCGGCACGCAGGTAGCTCACATGCTCGGTATAATACCGAGCATGCGACTAACGCTTCCCTCGATCGACAAAGTGACGCTTCCGCAGCCTGAAATAAGCGTTCCGGCGGAGCTTGCCGCGATCGCTGAAAGCTCGGCCGAAGCGCGCATCACGCACACGTACGGCAAAAATTTTAGAGATCAGGTGCGTGGCTTTGAAGGCAACTTTGATAACGCACCCGATTTTGTTGTTTATCCAACCAATGAAGATGAAGTGGCTCAAACATTGGCGTGGGCGTCGCGATGTTCAATAGCGGTTATTCCATTCGGGGGTGGAACGAGCGTTGTGAGCGGGGTGGAGCCGGACGTTTCGTCGCGTTATGAGGGGCGCATATCGCTCGACCTTGCAAAGCTTGATAAAGTGCTTGAGGTGGACACAACGTCGAGGGCGGCGCGCATTCAAGCGGGAGCAAAAGGCCCTCAGATAGAAGCGCAGTTATCGGAGCACGATCTGACGCTTCGGCATTACCCTCAGTCGTTTGAGTTTTCTACCCTGGGGGGGTGGATTGCAACGCGGGCGGGCGGCCATTTTGCAACGGTTTATACTCATATCGACGATTTGGTTCAGTCGGTTCGAATGGTAACGCCCGCGGGTGAATTTGTAACAAGGCGATTGCCGGCATCGGGGGCGGGGCCTCAGCCTGAACGCCTCGTGATGGGGTCTGAAGGCGCATTGGGGGTGATTACAGAAGCGTGGATGCGTGTGTTTTCAAGGCCGTTATCAAGGTTGCAGGCGTCGGTGCATTTTAATGGGTCTTTTGATAACGCCGTGGAGGCCGTGCGAACGATTGCGCAGGCCGGACTTTATCCAACCAATTGTCGTTTGTTGTCGGCGGAAGAAGCTCGGCTTAACTTTGTTACCGACGATGGGTCACACGTATTGATATTGGGGTTTGAATCAAACGATGCTCCGCGTGATGAATGGATGGCGCGCGCACTTTTGATATGCACCAAGTT
This sequence comes from Polyangiaceae bacterium, assembly GCA_016712345.1. Lineage (GTDB taxonomy): Bacteria > Myxococcota_A > Polyangia > Polyangiales > Polyangiaceae > JADJRH01. The sequence goes on along the minus strand of JADJRH010000001.1, from coordinate 1,325,237 downwards.
TGGTGGGCATTGTCCGCGTGGGGTGATGCGGCGCGAGGGCCGGGACAAGGCCGATGGTGGAGCCGGATCGGCTTGGAAGGCAGCCTTTCTTGAAGCGCCTTATCTGCAAAGTGTACTCATTAGTCTGGGGTATGTTGTGGACACGTTTGAAACGGCGTGCACCTGGGATCGTTTTTATTCATTACACGCGGCGGTGACGTCGGCGGTTACCGAGGCAATGAATAGAGAGTGCGGCGGCGGTCGCATCAGCGTGCGGTTTACGCATGTGTACCCCGACGGTCCGGCGCCTTATTACACGTTTATTGCGCCCGGCAAACCCGGCAAACAAATTGCTCAATGGCAGGTTATTAAAAAAGCCGCGAGCGACGCATTGATTGATAACGGGGCGACCATTACGCATCATCATGCGGTGGGGCGATTGCATCGGCCTTGGTATGATAGGGAGCGTCCACCGTTGTTTGCGGCGGCGCTTCGAGCTGCCAAGCGGTCAATGGATCCGGCGAATGTAATGAACCCCGGCGTGTTGATTGATTAGCCCCCCGCGGCCGCGCGGAGCGAGCGAAGCGAGTGAGCACGGACGCTTGGGGGGCCCGTGCGCGACGGGCGTTTATTGTGATTGAAAGTTTTATGGGGTGATTGTGTACGCAGGGTGAGGGCGTTTGGAATGTGGAGCGCACTAGAGCACCAATCGGTTTGAATCGTGAATAAAATCAGAAGATTACTGATTTGAGAAAGGCGAGAAATATCGGCAGGGTGCTCTAGTCTTTTCCCAGTGGAGGAGGCTCGCGCCTCCTCCCCCGCGCCGAGCAAGTCGGCCGCGGGCCCCCCTCCACGCGATCCGAACTGGGTGTCTGTCACGCGGTGGAAGCTTCGGGCCTAACCTTTGTGCCTTGCTTTTACCTGTTTGTGTACACACATAAACTATCTATTTAATTACGGAATCAAACCGATTGGTGCTCTAGGGGGGCAGCTATTTTAAATGTCGGCGATTTTGCGGAAAAAGGAGGCGATTTTGCGAGAAAAGCTCTCATTGCGGAGGGTTCCAAGTTCACCCCCGTCGAGCCATTCACCCCCGCAGACGGCGCAGGTGTCGATATGAAAATCGGCTTCTAGACTGACAATTTGTACGAGTTTGCCCTCACCTTTGCAGCGCGGGCATTTGGCTCGCCGTTCGTCGGCATTGGGTAGATTTTGAGGCGGGAGGGTAGAGGCGGCGCGTGTACGCAGCGATTCTACCCGTTTTTTGCCGAGGATTTTGGCGAGTTCGCCGGAGTCAAACCAGATGCCGTAACACTTGTCGCATTGGTCGACTTCAACATCACTTTCACGAATGAGTTGAAGTGTACCGTCGCACTTAATGCATTTCATTGCGCGCCAGGTGCGATGATACACCGAAATGAATGCCGGCTATTGCGCGCTTTTGAATGAGGGTAATGCGTTTTGCGAGGGCGGGATTATGCCGATTGGGCGGTTTCTTTGAGGGTTTTTTCGAGGACGGACAGTGTTGTGGAGATGTCTTCCGGGGTGACGTTGCCAAAGTGGCCGATACGGAATGTTTTGGCGCCGTATTCTGGATGTGTCCCACCGGGGAGCATGAGGCCGTTTTTGAGCAATGCACCGATGAAGCTTGGGTCACGGCCTTGGGGATAGAGGATGACGGTGACGCCGTTGGAACGGTATTGAGGGTCTTTGACGAGGATCTCCAGGCCGAGCCGTTCAAGGCCTTGATGCAGTTCGGCGCGGAGTCGCTCGTGACGGGCTGTGCGGGGGCCAACTCCTTCGGTGACGATGAGCCGCAGGCCTTCGTGGAGGGCGTTGACGAGGTTGCCCGCGGGGGATTGTACGTAGCCGAACTCGCCTTTGTTATGGGCCTCCATGACGGGTACCCACGGCTTGAGGTCGAGCGAGAATGTCCACGGATCCCACGCGCGGGTCTTGAGGAATTCGGTCGCGCGATCGCTCGTGCTGATCATGATGAGGCCACACGGAACGCCGACGGCTTTGGGTGTGGAGGTGAGGAGGACGTCAACGCCCCAACCGTCTTGGTCCATTTTTTCGCAGCCGGCGCCGCAGATGCCGTCGACGAGCAACATGGCGCCGTTTTTCTTGGCGATGCGGCCGATTTCGTAGAGGTCGAGAATGAGGCCGCTCGATGAATCGACCTGGGTGCAGAAAATGGTTTTGATGCCGTGTTTGGCGACGGTTTCAGCGAGAATGCCGTAGTCGATTGGGCCGCGGGCGTTGACGCTGATGCGGTGTGTGTCGAGGCCCATGCGGCGGCAGCTTTCTGTCCAGCGATCACCCCACATGCCGGTGGAGAAGACGGCAACGCGTGAGCGCGGAGGAGCAAAGCTCGCTGCGAGGATTTCCATGCCCATGGTCCCGGTGGCCGGGATGATGTGCATGAGGCCTTTTTCGATGCCGTGAACGACGCGGAGGTCACGTGTACACTCGGCAAAGGTCTTGAGAAAGTCGGGGTCGTTGATGGCCGGAGGGTGGAGCGCCGTTTTGGCTAGAACCGACGGAGCAATACGGGTGGGACCAATGGTCATTCGAAGCATAGAAACCTCTTCGGCATAGAACGATGTGTACGCAATGAGAGTGAAGTGTGTACGCAATCAAATGTGTACACAGCGTTGCGCGTTGCATGGGCCGCTCGCGCGCAGGGAGTTTCAATCAGCTCTTGAACTCGAGATAATCTTCGCGAACGGGGGTGAAGATATCGAGCGCGACGCTCTCTTCGATGGCCCACACCTGGTGTTCGATGCCGCCGCGAACGACGAAGCTGTCACCGGCGCGGCCTTCAAACGTGTAGTCGCCGCAGCAGACTTTGATGTGGCCGGAGACGAGGTACGCAAGCTGCTCGTGGGGATGGCTGTGGCGTGGGAAGACCGAGCCTTTGGCCATGTGATGCTCGGTGAGCATGAGCTTGTCGTTGAAGGCGTGGACTTTGCGCTCGAGGTTTTCGAACGCGTGAAACCATTTGACCTTGGATCCATCGCAGATGGTGAGGCCGTCGAACGGTGTGACGAGCGCGCTCTTTGACTCTTGTTGTTGCTTTTGAATTTGTTCGAGGCGTTGGTTGGTTTCATCAAGGCGGCGGGCGAGTTGAGCGATCATCGCTTCAAGCCGGCTTGTGGATGTGGACGCGGTTGATGTGGAAGCGGCGGGCTGCGAGCCGTTGGTCGCTCCATTGCCGTTGGGCTTTCCGCCGTTGGTTGCGTCCATCTTGGCGTTGGTTTCATCAAGACGGCGCGCAAGCTGCTGCAACATGCTCTCCAAACGTTCGCTCATGACCAAAACTCCCTCGGGAAACACCGTGCCGGTTGCCCTGTTCTTGAGGCAACCGGATCACTTTAGGTTACTCGAAATGGCTCATGATAGCGCGGGTTCTTGAAGGTCACACGATCTCTCTCGTGCCGAGATCGGCCGATCGATTTGCGAGATCTGCGGGGGGATGCGGAGCGCGCGATAAGCAGCGCGAGAGATGGTCAGAGTGCGTTGCGAGCGGCTGTCAGAGTGCGTGCGAGCGGCTGAAAGCTAGGGAGATCCCCGCAGCCATACACGGTAGTATTGCGAGGAGATCGACCGAAGATTTGGGGCGCGCAGCCGCGCGATCTGCTGCAAGAGATGGTCAGAGTGCGTTGCGAGCGCCCCAAAGCTAGGGAGATCCCCGCAGCCATACACGGTAGTATTGCGAGGAGATCGACCGACGATTTCGGCCGCGCAGCAGCACTATGCGCGAAAAAGCAACGAGGAAGGTGCGTGCGAGCGCCCCAAAGCTAGGGAGGTTCCCGGAACAATACGCAGTTGTATTGTGAGGAAACCGACCGACGATTTGGGGCGCGCAGCCGCACGATCTGCTGCAAGAGATGGTCAGAGTGCGTTGCGAGCGGCCGAAAGCTAGGGAGATCCCCGCAGCCATACACGGTAGTATTGCGAGGAGATCGACCGACGATTTCGGCCGCGCAGCAGCACTATGCGCGAAAAAGCAACGAGGAAGGTGCGTGCGAGCGCCCCAAAGCTAGGGAGGTTCCCGGAACAATACGCAGTTGTATTGTGAGGAAACCGACCGACGATTTGGGGCGCGCAGCCGCACGATCTGCTGCAAGAGATGGTCAGAGTGCGTTGCGAGCGGCCGAAAGCTAGGGAGATCCCCGCAGCCATACACGGTAGTATTGCGAGGAGATCGACCGACGATTTCGGCCGCGCAGCAGCACTATGACCATCTCTTACTGTTGGAGGACGTTGCGGCCGTAGATCGGCAGCGGGGAGATGTCGTTGCGGGCGACGCCGACTTCTTCAACGGCGACGGTGGGGAAGTGCGCGCGATCGAACACTTCGTGGAGGTTGTTGGGCAGGCCGTTCGGGAGCGCGATTTCGCAGCCGATTTCGTTGGCGAAGTTTTTCGCAACGATGGTGCGATAGCTCTCGTCGGGCACGAGGTTGTGGAGCAACCAGTCGGTGTGATTGCCGTCGTTCAAGCGGCGGCGAATGTACACTTTGACGGTTTCACTGTGGGTGTTTTTGACCTGGACGTGGAGCGAGCGAACGTCACCGTGCCAGTCAAACTGTTTGACCTGCATGCCGTCGCGCGGAATGTCTTTGAACGCATCGCGAACAGGGGGAACGCCGCGCATTTTGACGTGCGCGTCGCGGCCGCACTTCTTGCATTGACCGGCGTCGTTGAGGCCGACGGTTTTTGCGTTGAGGCCGTAACGCGTGACGAGCATGGCGCCGCAGCCGTTGCAAACGGTGTTGGAGTACGGCGTGTCGTAGACGTTGCCGACGTACACATGCTCAAGGCCCATTTCCATGGCGATTTCACGCGCGCGGATGAGGCGCGGGATGGGTGTACGCACGGTGTCGCGCATACGATAGTCGGGGTGGAACCGCACGAAGTGAACGGGAACCGACGGGTCGAGATTTTTGAGGACGAAGTCGGCCACCTTGCGCGAGGTGTCTTCGTTGTCGGTCATGTCGGTGATCATCAAGTTGGAGATCTCGATGTGACGACCGGACTTGTACGCATGCTTGGTGGCTTCAAGCACGGGCTCAAGTGTACCTTTGGTGACCTTGCGGTAATATTCAGCGTCGATCGCTTTGAGCGAGATCGAGAAGATGTCCATGGAGGGGACAAGCTCGTCGATGGCTTCAGGTGTGATGTAGAAGGCCGATTTGTAGAGGTTCATCAGGCCTTTTTCTTTGGCCAGGCGCGACGCGTCGCGAACGAACTCGTGCCACACAACCGGATCGTTGTAGGTCCACGAGATCATGCGGATGTTGTGACGGAGGGCGATGTTCACAACATCTTCAGGCGTGTAGTAATAAACGTCTTTGTCGGAAACGAACTTCGCCTGCGACGTTTTCCAGTTGTGGCAGTACGAGCAGTTGAGCATGCACCCGACGTTGCCCATGGAGAGGATGCGCTCGCCGGGCGAGAAGTGGTTTACGGCTTCCGTCTCGATCGTTTCCTCGGTGGCGTGAACGCTCTTGCCGTAGTTGAGGGTCACGAGGCGGCCGCTGCGATTGGCGCGCACGCCGCAGAAACCATGTTGACCCTCTTTGAGGGTGCAATTGCGCGGAGAGAGATGGCAGCGGACGATGCCGTCGGGGAGGATCTCTTCGAGGCGCGCCTGCTGGTACGTATCTTTCCAACTCACGGCAGTCGTCATGTTTCAACACCTTCCTTAAGGGGATGCGGGAGTCCCGCCCATCCACGTTTGAGTCCCTGTTTGGATTTTTTGAACGCCAAAAGGGAACGCGGAGAGTCGAATAAGACTCCTTATGCCGGCCAGTCGTCAAGGGGCTAATCCATGAGAAATTGCGGGCGAAAAAGCGCGCTAAAAGCGCTTAGATCCTAGGCACTTATGAGAGGCGAAAAGTTCTTTTATTTAGGTGGAGCGCTTGGGGCAGATTAAGCGCTATTGTTTTTGCTTTTGTGCGCACACCAAACTCTGCGTGAGGGGTCACGCGTACCTCTGTGTGCTCCGTCACGTTGAGCGGGCGCTCTGCCTTTGTCGGCTACCCGGGAGCGAGCGGTAATTCGTTAGCGTAAGAGACGGTGCGTACACATTTAGATTGTGTACACAAAGTACGCGCGACGTGCGTTACGTTTCGAGTCGAATGGCGCGTTCGGGAACGGAGAGTTCTCCAAGAATGCGCTCGACGTTGCCGCAGAGGATTAAATCGCGATCGCGCTCTGGAACGGCAGCGAGTGGACCGCCGTCGGTGGTGACCGCTTCAACAAACGTTTTTTGGTCGGCCTGCATGCGGAATACGGGCCAATCGGTGCCGAACAAGATCTTGTGATTGATGCCGCGGGATACCGCTGTGCGCACCGCGGCGGGGCCGCCCCCCGGGCAAATGGCGCCCTGGAATGCGGAGAGGTCAAGGTACACATTGGGCCTGAAGTTGCAGAGCATGGCGCACTCTTCGGTGAAGCTCACAGCACCGTGCGCCAAGATGAATTTGACGCGCGGAAAACGTCTTGCCGCTTCATCGAGAAGAAACGGTGCGGTGGTTGAAAATCCAAGCGCGGGCGACGTTGGACCGATGTGTACAAGTGCCGGAACGCGGTACGCGTCGCACAGTTCGTAAAAAGGATCGAGCGCGGGATCGGACGGTGAAAAGCCGCACGGAGGGTACAGCTTGAGGCCGCGAAAACCCCATGAGCGGAGCGACTTTTCAAACAGGTCAACGCCGTCTTTTCCCCACCGCGGGTCAATTCCGCCGAACACTTCAAGCCGGTGGCCGTGGCGCGCTTTTACGTCTGCGTGGCGACGCAGGCACTCTTCAACGGTGAGCTTGCTGTCGCGAAGGATGTAACTGAAGTCGGCCGCGAGCAGGATGGATGTGTGGATGCCGGCCTCGTCCATTTCCGCAATGAGCGTGTCGCAGTGCGGATCCTGCATTTTCTTTTCATACATGCGCGCGACTTTGGAGCGAGGCAGAGGCATGCCGCGCGCGTGCATGGCGGTGAGTAGGTTGTCGATCGAGCCGTCGACAAAGGACCGGGGGATGAAATCTTCGTGGGCAATATGGGCGTGCGCGTCGATGACTTTGCGCGGCGGCGGAGGCAGATCGGGCAGCGTTTCAGGCTCGGTCACGTGCCGCCCACTTTGGTGATGATCTCGCGACCGATGCGCAGCACATCTTTCACGGTGCGAAGGCTCGCCATGTCGAGGTCGTCTTCAATGCCGTCGAACTCGACGTTGAACTCTTCTTCAAACTTGAAAACGAGCATTGCAACAGCGAGCGAATCGAGCCCGAGGTCGCGCGCGAGGTGGCTGTCGGGAGTGATCTTTACTTTTTTGTAAGCCGCGGGCACCGCCTGCGCGATCACCTTCATCACCCGCTCATCAAAGTTTTGCACAACGCTCTCCGTTATTTTGGTGGTGAATGTTACGCAAGGTTGTCGGCGGGCGACTCGACTTTGAGCGCGCCGATGTCGTTGGCGAAATATTCTTGAATTCGCTTGCGGTCGAGCTTGAGGTTGGGCCTGAGTAAGCCGTTTTCACGTGTGAGCTGCGTGTCGGTGAACACCACTTTTCCAACGCGAATCGCCGACGGATGTTTGGCGTTTACTGTGTCGACGTGACGTTCAATGCGATCTTTGAGCGTGGCGTCGAGCGTTCCGCGAACGCTGACAACGGCAACCAGGGTTTGCATGCCTGCGCCGCCGAAAACAACGCTCTTGGCTACGTCGGGGCTTGCGTCGATGTCGCCCTCAAGTACCTCGGGGTGAACTTTTACGCCGCCTGGAGTGATGATGATCTCCTTCTTTCGGCCGACCAAATAGAGGTAACCGTCTTCATCAAAGCGGCCGATATCACCGGTTGCAACGCTGCCGTTGTCGAGAAATGTCGCCACCTGATCTTCGGCCGGAACATCAAAGTAGCCGATGCTCTGCGGGTGCTTTTTCTTGACGATGATTTCGCCGTCTTCAGCGATTTGTACACTGCCCGGTTCTACCGGTTTGCCCACGCTCCCGGGCTTGTGTTGGCCGGGAACATTGAGAGCCACAGGGCCGCATTCTGTGAGGCCGTATGTTTCAAATAGTGGCAATTGCATGCGCGAAAAGAGCTGAAGCGTGGACCGTTTGATGGGTGCCATGCCGGTGAGCATGAAGCGCATGCGACCACCGAGCGCCTCATAGATTTCTCCGTAGAGCTTGCGTGCGGCCTTTTGACGAAGCTCGGGAACGGGGATTTTTTCGATGATTTTGCCGCCGTAATCCGCCGCGAGCTTTTTCCATTTGGGGAGGTTGTAGAGCTTGCCTTCGATTGTTTCGTAAAGGAGCGGAGGAGCCACGAACAGTGTGGGATGCAGCTCTTTGAGCGCGCGGAAGAGGCGCTGCGGATCGGTGAGGATCAAGTCAAATCCAAACCACATGGCCGCGTAACACATCATGCGTTGCTGGTAGTTGGAGATGGGGAGGAACATCAGCAGGCAGTCATCGGGCCTGGGTTGAATGCGCGATGTAAACGCGTTGATGGTGCTTTCGGCGCCTTTGCGACTGACTTGCAGGCCTTTGATGCGGCCGGAGGTGCCCGACGAAAAAATGAGGGACGGACATTCAAAGTCTGGGTCGGGCTCATGCGTGAATGAATCGTCGGCTTTGACGCCTTCATCCGAAGTGCTGTCCATGAGCAAAACGGCGCCGTTTTTGCTCTCAATGTGGGGTTTGTCTTTGGAGTACCCAAGGATCAAACCGAGCTTGTATTTCTGCTGAAGTTCGTCGGCGGGGGTGGGAAAAAAATCTTCGGTGAAGGCGACGCTCTGGGCGCGCAGCTCAAGCAACGCGACGTCGTACACAATCCACGGGTAACAATTTGTTGCGCGAATACCCACGCGCATGCCGGCTTTAACGCCCACGGATTTAAGGCGATCGATGGCTTTTTCGACATCCTTTTTGAAGGCCGGAAATTCACGCCGTACAACGCGGCCCTTTTCAAAAAAGAGGATGCCCGGCCCTTTGTGATCATCCAGGCGCGCGAGAATTCCGGTGAGATTCATTCGTGTTCCTTTTGACACTCACGCGGGCCTCTTCCGCCCACGTTAGGACCGCGCAGGTTACACGCGGGTTTGGGCCGCGTCATCCATCAAACGGATTGGTTTAAAGCCGCCTCTACATCGGAAACAACATCGGCTGTTTCTTCGATTCCAACAGCGATTCGAATAAGGCCGGGCGAGATACCGGCGTGACTCAGCGCCTCTTCGTCCATGTCCGCGTACGAGAGAAGCGCATGGGGCTCCACGAGCGTTTCTGTTCCACCAAGGCTGGGTGCAATCGTCGCAAGACGGAACTGATCCACGGTGCGTGCCGCCGCTTCGCGTCCACCTCGCACAACAAAGCTCACAACCCCTCCACCCCCCGAAAGGAGCGAACGCGCAACCGTGTGGTCGGGATGTGATTCAAGCATTGGGTAATACACGCGCTCCACGTTGGGATGATGTTCGAGCGCGTGCGCGACACGGAGCGCGGTTTCGTTTTGGCGAGCGACGCGAACGCTGAGTGTTTTGAGGCCGCGTCCAATGAGCGCCGCGGCGTGGGGATCGGCGACGGGGCCCATTTCGGATCGGAGTTCACGCACGAGCGAAATGAGCGAGGTGGATCCGGCAACGGTGCCGCCGAGAACATCGTTGTGGCCGGCGAGATATTTCGTGGCGCTATGAACGACGAGGTCGATGCCGTGATCGAGCGGACGAAGGTTGATGGGCGTTGCGAAGGTTGCATCGACAAGCGACTTTGCCCGCGCGTCTTTGCACATTTTTGCGAATGCCCCGAGGTCGATGCAGCGAAGGTACGGGTTGGTTGGCAGCTCGGTGATGACGAGCCGCGTGCGCTGTCGAAACGCATTTTTTAGCGCCGCGAGATCACCCGGCTCCACGAGCGTGTGCTCAATACCGAAGCGCGCGAGCGTTTTTGCCACGAAAGAACGCGTTTTTCGATAGGCATCGCGAAACATGATCACGTGATCGCCGGCCTTCACAAAGGTCAGAATCGTTGTGGTGATCGCGGCCATTCCACTCGAAAAGAGCAGCGCATCATCCGCTGCGTCGAGCGCGGCAACGCGATGTTCAACGGCGCGCACGGTGGGATTTGTGTTGCGTGCATATTCGGTACGGTCGGGATCGGTGTCGCTCCCCGCCATGAATCGCTGGAGATCGGCGGTGTTTTCAAACGAAAAATGTGGACGATTGCACGATGGGGAGCGCCACAGCGTGATGCGCATGCGCCCGCTTTTCCCCTCCGTGCACCGCGAAAGTCCCATTCGGCAAACGCGACATAGGCGCCTTATGCCCGCGATTTGAGTTTGCGGGTAGACCCGACTCGCTTCGCTTGACGAACAGCATCGCAAGTTAGAATTTGACGGTCCGCGCATGCGCCCCAATTTCGGTGCGCGCGGAGCGAGGAACCATGACCGTACCGTGGGAAGAATTCGTCACCGAACGCACCGACTTGGGTGACGGCATCACGCTTGATGTTCTCTATGAGCCCAAAGGTCGGGTTACCAAAGAGATGTTGTTCGAAGATGCGATTCGCCTTGTGGCCACCGCGCGCGGTTGGACCAAGGAGAGCGAAATTGAGGAAATGCGGAAAACGTACAAGTTTAATCCGTTCCTCGTCGCCAACATGATCTGCATCGCTCATCGAAAAGGTGACGTGTGCGGGCTTGTGACGTTTCGCTACTTCGATGTTGACGGCGAGCCGGTGATGCACGTTTCCAATTCATCAATGTCGCCCGAGCTTCAGGGCAAAAACGCGATGACGTACATGGCATTCGCGGGGCTCGCAAAAGCGCGCATGCGGCTCGGTGAAAACGCACCGCCGCGGCAGTGGGTGACACTCATCACGCAAAACCCGGTTGTGTACGGAATCTTTTCTTCGCGCGGCGAAATGTACCCACCGATGGATGGTGGGCCGATCCCCGACGACGCTAAAAAGGTGGGATCGTTTATCGCCAAAGAGTTTGTTCCGACGGTCTCTTTTGATCCCGAGACGTTCATCCTTCGAAACGAATGTCAGTTTTTTTACAGCGATATCCCGCGTTGGAAAGACGAGCGCGTCAACCAGTGGTTTGACAAAAATCTTCGGTACTACGAGGGCGACACCATCGTGATGGTGATGAAGATGAACATTATTGTTTGAGGTGGAGCGAGGGGGTGGGCCGAAGGCACGCCGGGGATGGGCATTTAACGAAACGCAAAGCCTGAGTTGAGATCGCCTTCAAAATGCTTGATTCGGCGGCGATGGGCCCGTGCTACGTCACAGTGAGTACACCCGCTTTTGTTGTCGGAGGGATGGTCAATTTCTGAAAGGAGGAGCGCTTGCAACCGTCCTCCGCGGTTTGCAGCGGCCTGCCATGACAAACCCCACACTTTTTCTTTCGGCGAAGCCTGAGCCCACACACGGGCTCGATCCAACATCTTCCGTGGCCGACGCCGCGGTGGTTTTGGGCGGGGCAGTTGGCCTGGTGGTCGCCTTTGCAGTGTTTGTCGCGATTTTGCAGCGATTTCTCTTTATTTGCAGACCCAACGAGATCTTGGTTTTCAGCGGTCGAAAGCACCGCATGCCCGATGGGACCGAGGCCGGATACAAAATTATTCGCGGAGGCCGCGGGCTAAGGCTGCCGTTCATCGAGATGGTTCACATGATGGACATGCGCCTTTTTCCCGTGGAGGTGCACGTTACAAATGCGTACTCAAAAGGCGGAATTCCGCTGAGTGTACACGCGATCGCAAACGTGAAAGTGGCGAGCAGCGACGCGGCGCTTCGCAACGCGGTGGAGCGTTTTTTGGGCGCGGGCCCCGGTCAAATCGCGATGGTGGCGCAACAAACGCTCGAAGGTGTGTTGCGTGAAGTGGTGTCGCAGCTGACGCCTGAAGAGGTAAACGAAGATCGGCTGAAGTTTGCCGAGTCGCTGATCGAAAACGCGCGAGACGACTTTGACAAGCTTGGGTTGGAACTCGACGTGCTCAAGGTGCAGCACGTTGCAGATGATCAAAAGTACCTCGAAAACCTGGGCCGCGGGCGGATCGCAACCATGTTGCGTGACGCTGCAAACGCCGAAAACGCTGCCAACCAAGCGGTGGCCGAGGCGCAGGCTTCGGCCCGACAGGATGCTGAAACCGCTCAAAAACGAGCTGAAACAACGCTGGCGCAGGCGCGCAACAATGTGCGGGCCGAGCTTGCAAAGTTGGAGGCGGCGGCAAAGCAGGTTGAGAACGAAGCAGCGATTGCCGCAGAAACCGAGCGCATGAAAGCTGAGCAGGAGTTGCAGACGCTGCGCCGTGAAGTGGAAACGCTTCGTTTGCAGTGTGAAGTGATTTTGCCCGCTGAAGCTCAGCGAAAAGCGGCGGAGTTGCGCGCTCGGGGTGAAGCGGCGCCGACGATTGAAAACGGCAAAGCCACCGCCGAAGCGTTGCGTTTGATCGCTCAGGAGTGGGCAAGCGCCGGGACCACGGGGCGCGAAGTGTACGTTTTGCAGCAGTTGCGATCGCTTGTAACTGCGGCCTCCACGCGCGTTTCAGAAACGGAGATTTTGGATCTTCAGGTGGTGACGGGCGCTGAAGAAAACGCGCTCGCAGCGGTGATCGCAAGTTATCCGGCCGCCATTCAACGCGTGCTCGGCGAAATGGGCGGCACGCTGGGCGTGGATGTGAAAGGGCTGCTCGGCGCGGCCGAAAAGAGGGCGCAATGATCGCTCAAATTGTTCTTGTGCTCAGCCTCACCGCGGCTGTTGTGGTGGGGTTCGTTGTGTACACACTTAAAAATCTCCTGCTCGTGTCAAATCCGAGCGAGGTGTTGATCCTTTCGGGCGGCACCCACCAGGTTGAAGGGCGCACGGTGGGTTACCGGTCCATTCGCGGTGGTCGCGCAGTGCGCATTCCGCTTCTTGAACGTGTGGACCGGATGGATCTCACCAACATTCCGGTGGAGATCGCGGTGCGCGGTGCGTACTCAAAGGGCGGCATTCCGCTCAATGTGCAGGGCATTGCGCACGTGAAACTTCCGGGTGAAGAGCCGCGTCTGGCAAATGCCGTGGAGCGTTTTTGGGCCGTTCGCGTGAAGAGATCGCTGCGATTGCGCGCGAAACGCTTGAAGGAAACGTGCGCGGTGTGTTGGCTCAGCTCACGCCCGAACAGGTGAACGAAGATAAAACGGCGTTCACGAACAAGCTTCTCGATGAGGCCGAACACGACATGCTTCGGATGGGCCTCATTCTCGACACGCTCAAAATTCAAAATGTGACCGACGACAAGAACTATTTGAATTCGATCGGGCGCATTCGCGGCGCAAGCGTACGCATGAAGGCGAGCGTTGTGGAGGCGAAGTCGCAGGCTGAAGCGGCGGAACAAAAGGCGGACAACTGGGCGAAGAGCGAGCTTGCCAAAGTGGAGGCCGACTTGGCGATCGCTCGGCAGGAAACCGATCGGCGCGTGAAAGACGCGACCTCACGGCGCGAAGCGTTGATTCAGGAGTCGCGCGGTTCGGTGCTTGCGTTGGTCGCTCAGGTGAAGGCCGAAATTGAGCGGCAACGTGCACGCGCGCTGCAAGTGGAACGGCAGCTTGAAGCCGATGTGATCGCGCCGTTTGAAGCGGAGCGCCGGAGCCTTGAAGAGCAGGCTCGCGGCGACGCGGCAAAGATCATTGAAATGGGCAAAGCCGAAGCCGAAGCGTTGCGACGGCTTGTGGAAGAGTTCAAACGTGCGGGTGGAAATGCGCGTGAAGTGCTTGTGCTTCAGCAGCTCATGCCGCTCGCGGGAGAGATCGCGGGCGTGGGCAAGCCGATGAAAATTCGGCGGCTCACATTTTTGCCCGAAGGCGATGCGGGCAGCGGGGCCAAAAAAGCGATCACGACAATGGAGCAAATTCGCGCCGCAACCGGCGTGGATCTGGGAGAAATCGGTCGTCGGTTGTCGGGCGGGGCTCCTCCCGCGCCGCCCAAGAAGTAGCGCACATCGTTGTGTACGCCGCGGCGTTTCTTCACATGTGATGAACGGTTTCATCACATGTGAAGAAGTTTACTTTGTGTACACGCGCTGCGAGGAGCGCGACCGGTTGCGCGTTCGGCCGTCAGCTCATTGTTCTTCGACGAAGGTGGCCAGCACGCGTCCAATGTTGCTCAGCGCATCGACAGGGATGCGCTCGATGCGCAGCGAGGCAGCCTTCCCAGGGGCGCCGGCAACGGCCACCACGCGGATTTGAGAAAATCCTTTTTTGTGCAGCGTTTTTTGCACGCGCTCGGCAAATGCTCGCTCGTGAGCCGATGTGGCGCGTCCGCGCTTTTCGGTTTTTGAGGACGCTTGCCGGATCTGTTTTGCAGCTTCGCTTCTTCGCGAGGCAGTTGCGCGGGCCGGTCGGAACGAAATCAAATTGAAAGGGAGGGAGATGGCGCGCCGCGGAGTTGGGCGCGCCCAATCAGGAGGGGATCAGCGAACCCAGACGCGGAAGTTGTCCGGGAAGAAGTTGGTACCGCTGAAGTTGGGATCTTGCGGCCAACCCGCCGAGTTGTTGTCGGAGGAGGAGGACGAGTTGTCGATACCGAACGAGAAGTTCGACGCGCCTGTTTGGTCGTTGCCGACGAGCACCTTGGTCGCGGTGCAAACAGCGGCTTCGTAATCGGCCCACTTGCCGAAGCTGCCGCAGGTGAGGCCGGTGTTGGACGCAACGTTGGCGTTGTCATCGGCGTCGAAGAAGATCGACGAGCCGCCGGTGAACAGCGCGCGAACGGTGGAGCCCACGCCGCCGGGGGTGGTGATCACGGTGCGGTGCTCTTGGTTGAGCGCGTTGATCGCCGCATCGGACGCGTCGATCATCAGGCCGTTGGAGATCGCGACCGTGGAGTACGCGAGGTTGATGTAGTTGGACGTGAAGCCGGTTTGCGCGCCGTCGCCGAGGAGCGACTCGTTGAAGCCGGTGCCGTCGTTGAACACGAGCGTCCATCCGCCGCCGGCGGTGGTCATGTCGCAACGAACCGTGAACGCCGCGGTACCGCCCACGCCGTCGGGATCGATCATGTAGTCGCCGTCGGTGGAGAGCGGGAGCGCCGCCAAGATGTCTTTGCAGCTCGCGAGGTTGGTGCAGGTTACGCCGTTGCCGGTGAAGCCGACGTTGCAGGCGCAGGTGAACGAACCGGGCGTGTTGGTGCAGGTGGCGTTGGCATCGCAGTTGTCGGTGTTGAGCGTGCACTCATCGTTGTCGGTGCACACCGAGGGAGCGGTGCCGGTGCAGGTGTACCCTGCTTCCACCGCGCAGCCAGCCGAGCAGCCGTCACCGTTTTCGGCGGGCGGCGCGTCGTCGCATCCTTCAGCGCCGGCTTTGATGCCGTCGCCGCAGGTGGTGGTGCAAACGCTGGGAGTCGTGCCGACGCAGTTGAAGCCCGTTTCAACAGTGCAGGTGGCCGAGCAGCCGTCACCGTTGGTGTTGTTGTTGTCGTCGCACGCTTCAAACGCGCCCTTGGTGCCGTTGCCACATTCATCCACGAGCGTGACGGCCACGCCGTACGACGCGATCGTTCCAGAGAACGCTGCCACGCGAACGAAGTATTGGCCTGCCGCGAGGTTGCGCGCTGCGGTGTCGGTGGTGGGGTTGATGAGCGAGCAGTTGTTTACGCCGTCGTCGTCATCGCTGATGATGATCGTGCTGCAGTTGCTGGCGCGAAGCTCCACCAGCGTATCCGCGGTGCATTGGCCCACCTTGGTGGTGAACGATTCGACCTTCACGCTGGCCGGCTTGGTGAGCGTAAACGAGTAGAAGTCGATGTCACCCGAGGGGGTGATGGCGCCGCCGCCGTACGCGATCTTGGGATTGAGCGCGAACGCACCGATGGTGTCAGCGTCGGCCGGGCAGGTGCTGTTGGGCTCAGATTCGCAAGCTTCAACTTGGCAGGTGGCCGAGCAGCAGTCACCGCTTGTGGTGTTGCCGTCTTCACAACCTTCGTTGAATTGGATGATGCCGTCGCCGCAGACGCCCGTGCACACGCTGGGCTGCGTGCCGGTGCAGTTGTAGCCGGCTTCAACAACGCAGGTGGAGGAGCAGCCGTCACCGTTGGTGGTGTTGCCGTCGTCGCAACCTTCAGCGCCGGCTTTCACGCCGTTGCCGCAGACACTCACGGTGCAGTTGGCATCGCATCCGTCGCCGCTGGTGGTGTTGCCGTCGTCGCATGCTTCGGTGGGCTCGGGCGCGCCGCCGTTTCCGCAGGTGGAAAGAATGGTGACGGTGATGTTGTAGTTGGCGATCGTGGCGTTGTCGCCGAGTTCGTTCATGCGAACGAAGTAGGTGCCGGGAGCCAGCTTGCGGGCTGCGGTGTCGGCGCCGGCGGCGTCGATCAACGAACAGAAGTTCAAGCCGTCATCGTCGTCGGAAGCGAGCACGGTGGTGCAGTTGGTTCCGCGAAGTTCAAGGAACGTGTCGATGCCACCGGCGCACGCGCCGGGAACGACACCCGAGAACGACTCAATCTTGATGCTTTGAACGCCCGGCCCGGGCAACGTGAACGAGAAGAAATCTTGATCGGCCGCGGGGGTGATTGCACCGATGACATTGACCGTCGGATTCGGCGTGAACGGACCGTCTTCAGCGCCGCAGGCGTTGTTGGGTTCGCTCTCCAGATTTTCCGTTGCGCACGTGGCGGAGCATCCGTCGCCGCCCGTGGTGTTGTTGTCGTCGCAGGTTTCACCGGCGGTCGCGATGCCGTTGCCGCAGCCGGTGGGCTTGCAGTTCGCGTCGCAGCCGTCGCCGTTGGTGGTGTTGTTGTCGTCGCAGGTTTCACCCATCGTGACGATGCCGTTGCCACACGCCGTGACGGTGCAGTTGGAGTCGCAGCCGTCGCCGTTGGTGGTGTTGTTGTCGTCGCACACTTCGGGCGCCACAATCACGCCGTTGCCGCAGCCGGGGATTGTGCAGTTTGAATCGCACATGTCCCCGCTCATCGTGTTTCCGTCGTCGCAGGCTTCGGTGCCCGTGGTGACGCCGTTGCCACACGCAGTCGCCGTGCAGTTACCACCGGGGCCGTCATCACAGCCGTCACCGTTGGCGTTGTTGCCGGTGTCGCAAACCTCGGTGCCGGTCACAACGCCGTTGCCGCAGCCCGTGGCCGTGCAGTTGGAGTCGCAGCCGTCGTTGTCGGTGGTGTTGCCGTCGTCGCAGCCTTCGGTGCCCGCGAGAACCCCGTTGCCACAGGCGCTCACGGTGCAGTTGCCATTGGCACCGTCGTCACAGCCGTCGGCGTTGGTGTTGTTGCCGTCGTCGCAGACCTCTGTGCCGGTCACAATACCGTTGCCGCACGCGGTCACGGTGCAATTGCCGTTGGCGCCTTCATCGCAACCGTCACCGTTGGTTTGGTTGCCGTCGTCGCAAACTTCCATTCCGGTGACCACGCCGTTGCCGCACGCGGTTGCGGTGCAGTTACCGCCGGGCCCGTCGTCGCAGCCGTCGCCGTTCGCCTTGTTGCCGTCGTCGCACGTTTCGGTGCCGCCGACCTGACCGTTGCCGCAGGCGCTCACGGTGCAGTTGATGTCGCAACCGTCGCCGTTGACCATGTTCATGTCGTCGCACTCTTCAGGCGCGACAACGATGCCGTTTCCGCAACCGGGGATCGTGCAGTTGGTGTCGCACATGTCGCCGTCGACGTCGTTGCCGTCGTCGCAGGCTTCACCCATCGCGTTGACAACGCCGTCGCCGCAGGTGGGCACCGCGCAAACGCTGTTTGTGCAAACGCCGCTCACGCAGTCTTCGGGCACCGCGCACGCCTGGGTGTCGGCGCACTTTTGCGTTGGTGCGCACGAACCGCCGCAGTCAACGTCAGTTTCGGTGCCGTTTTTCACCGTGTCGTCGCACGCCGCGGGAATGCACTTGAGCGCGCCGCCTCCGTCGTCTTCGCAGACGCCGCTTTGGCAATCGCTCGCCACGATGCACGTCAGGCTGTCGGCGCACGGCATGCATGTGGCGCCGCCGCAGTCGACATCGGTTTCGGTGCCGTTCAGCTCGGTGTCCATGCACGTGACGTCGATGCACGTGTTCATTTTGCAGGTCTTGAGCGGATCGTTGCAGTCGGCCGTTTCAAGGCACTCAACGCACACGCCGTTTCCGTCGCAAATGCCGGTGCTGCACGCCGTACCCGCCTCCAGCGGCTTGCTCACCGGCATGTTGTTTTCACAAACGTCGTCGGTGCAGTCGTTTCCGTCGTCAACAGGTGTACACACAGGCGAGCCCGCGGAACCCGCGGCACCCGCGTCACCTCCATTGCCGATCTGCGAGCGATCAGGCGCGACGATCAACTCGCAGCCTCCCGCAACGAAGAGGCCGGCGATGAGTGCCGAGCCTGTGAGTGTTTTTAGAAACTTCATAACAAGTGTCGCCTCCACGAAGAAAACACGCCGCAAAAGCAAGTCGCTCAAGCGTGGGATAAACGCCTCCGGCCGAATGACAGCCCGAGGCAAAGACTTGCCCGACGTGGGAGAAATTGAGGAGCGTCACACAAACGCGCGACGTTGCCCGGACGCGCAGCATAGAAGACGCCCCCCCCGGCCGGAAGCGCAAAGTCCGTTTTTCTGGGAGAAATTCCCCACAAAAGTGCGTTCCGCCGCGCGTAACCCATTTCACATGCGCCGGTGTTCACCGATTGCGACTACCGTCGCCCGCATGCAGAGGACCATCAGCCAATCGCTTTTTGCCCGTGCCAAAGAACTCTTACCCGGCGGCGTAAACTCGCCTGTTCGCGCATTTCGCGGCGTAGGCGGCGATCCGGTATTTTTCAAAAGCGGTGAAGGCGCCTGGCTCACATGCGTCGATGGGCACCGGTACGTGGACTACGTGGGCTCCTGGGGCCCGCTGATCTTGGGGCACGCGCACCCTTCAATTGTTGAAGCGGTGATCGCCGCCACGCGCAACGGCACTTCGTTTGGCGCGCCTCACGCGGCGGAAGTGGAAATCGCCGAACTCATCACGCAGCGCTACCCGAGCGTTGAAAAAGTTCGCCTTGTTTCGTCGGGTACCGAGGCAACTTCGGCGGCATGTCGCTTGGCGCGCGGCTTCACCGGGCGTGAAGTGATCGTCAAGTTTGAGGGCTGTTATCACGGCGCCGCCGATCCGTTTCTTGTCAAAGCCGGCTCGGGTGTTGAAACGCTCGGTCTACCCGATTCACCCGGCGTTCCCGCTGCTGTGGCCGGCCTCACACTCACCGCGCCGTTCAACGATTTGCCGGCGCTCAAAGCCCTATTTGACGCTCACGGCCCAAAAATCGCGGCCGTGATTGTTGAACCCGTGGTTGGCAACATGGGTGTACTCATTCCCAAAGCGGGCTTTTTGCAAGGCATTGTCGACCTCTGCAAAGAGCACGGCGCGCTTTCGATCTTTGATGAAGTGATGACCGGGTTTCGCTTGGCCAAAGGCGGTGCACAAGAACTCTACGGTGTACACTCCGACCTCACGACAATGGGCAAAGTGATCGGCGGCGGTTTGCCCGTCGGCGCGTACGGTGGCCGCCGTGACGTGATGAGCAAAATCGCTCCTGAAGGCCCGATTTACCAAGCCGGCACGCTGTCAGGAAATCCGCTCGCCGTTGCAGGCGGAATGGCATGTTTGAAAGAATTGGCCAAGCCTGATGCGTACACAAGGCTTGAAGCGACAAGCAAAACGCTGTGCGACGGCATTGAAGCTGAAGCAAAAGCCGCGGGTGTACCCATCACACTCAATCGCGTGGGCAGCATGTGGACCGTGTTTTTCTGCGCCACGCCCGTGTTTGACTATCCCTCGGCAAAAAAGGCCGACACGGCGCGGTTTGGCAAGTTCTTCCACGCCCTGCTCGATCGCGGTGTGTACCTTCCCCCCTCGCAGTTTGAAGCAGCCTTCGTTTCACTCGCCCACGGCGACGCTGAAATCGAGCACACGCTCGGCGCTGTAAAACAAGCCTTCCGCGCGCTCTAGAGCAAGCAAGTCGGCCGCGGGCCCCCTCCACGCGATCCGAACTGAGTGTCCGTCACGTGGTGGCAGCTTCGGGCTAGGCGACCGCGCGTTTCAGAGCCGTCATTTCGTCTTTCACTGCCAGCTTGTGTTTCTTCAACTCTCCGTACTCACGCTGCTCGGCGGGGGTCAAAATCGCTCTTTTTCCCAGCTCTTCAATGCGGGTTGCCAGTTCCGCATGCTTTTTTTCAATCCGTCGAATCTGCTCTTTCATGCTCGAAGTTTTGCGCGTGCCCGGTGAGTTTTCTTTCCTCATGCACTCCTCCAAAGAGTCGCACTTCTTACTGCGCAGATATTGAACACGTGATCCCCGACAGAACCAACCCTTGATAGTACCGTTTTCTGCCGCACGGGAACAACCCGCGGACCTCAACTATCCTTCCCCTTGCCAATGAGAACGCTCACCCGCCTTGCGATCTTTGCCTTCATTTCGGCTCTGACCGGATGCGGCGCCACCGCCGTCGGCCCCGCTCAAACCCCCGGGACCGACAACGGCAAGCCGGCCCCCGTGACGGAAGTCCCCGAAACAGTTGTTTCTCCGTTCACCGACGATGAACTCGTGAAGCAATTTGAGCATGGTCAACAGCTCATGATGGCCGGCAAGGTTCAAGAAGCGGCCGCCGTTTTTGACAAACTTGTTCGCCTCGCGCCTGATGGTCAGGTTGCGCCGCCCAGCCTCTACAATGCCGGCATTGCGCACGAAGACCTTGGAGATCGAGCCGCCGCAATCCAAAGGTACACAGATCTCACAACCCGCTTTCCCGCGCATTCCTCCGCTCGATCCGCGCTCTTCCGTCTGACCGATCTCCATGCCTACGAAGAACGCTGGCCCGATTTGGTGAGTGTGTCTGAACAGGCTCTCGCGCTTACCGATCTCACCGTGCTCGAAAAAATAAGGGCGCTTGGCTCTCGTGCGCTCGGGCACGCCGAGCAGGAACATCTCCCGGAGGCAGAACGCGACGTCGGCAAAGCTCGCGATTTAATCGAAGATCATCGACTGGGTGAATCGGGTAAGCCGCCGTTGGAGCTGGTTCAGGTGAGTTTCGCCCTCGGTGAAGTGCGGCGTTTGAAGAGCGAAAAGATCGCTTTAAGTCCGCTGCCTCCCAACTTCAGCGAGGTGTTGGAACAGCGCTGTCAGGCGCTTCTCGATGCGCAGACTGCGTACACAGAGGCTATGCGCGGATACGACGCGCACTGGTCGGCCATGTCCGGCTATCGCGTGGGTCAGCTCTACCAAAAGCTCCACTCCGAAGTGATTCAAATTCCACCCACGGCGCAGGCGAAAACGCTTCAGCAGAAGCAATTGTTTGAGGCGACAATGCGCCTCCGATACAGAATTTTGCTCGAAAAAGGCCTCAAAATGATGGAGGGCACCGTGAAGCTTGCGGAGCGCACGGGTGAAAATTCGGGCTGGGTTGCGCGCGCTCGTGACGCCAAGCGCGATCTGGAAGTGTCACTCGCTGAAGAAAAAGCGGCTCTCGCCAAAATGCCGTTTACCGAGGATGAAGTTCGCGAAGCGATGGAGAAGCTTAAAACGCAGGCCCCAAAACCGGCCAAACCGTAGGCGACGGTTGAATTGCGTACGCAAAAGGCGCAACTGTGTACGCAGTGGCACCGTGGTGTACGCAGTACGCGCCATGGCGTACGCATCTCGTCTTTTGGGGGCGGGGGCTCCGCCCCCGCAACGCCCCCGGGGAGACGGTTGTGTACACCGAGCCTTCGACGCTTTTATTTGGCGGGTGTTGCAGCCGGCGCCGTATTGGGTGCGGCAGTGGGCGCCGCTGAGCCCACCGGTGTTGCGCTCGATTCTGGCAGCGCTTCGGCGCCGCCGTACACCTCGGCGTTTAGGTCGTTCAATGTTTCGTCCATGCGCTGCTTCTCATCGGCATTGAGCCCGCCGGGAGACGCCTTTTCGGTTGCGGCCGCGACCCCGAGCCAATGCCTCGCGTTCATACGAAACATTTTTTTAGGGTCTGCGACGCCGGATCCCGTGACGGCGATCTTGGACAATCTAAAGTCGGTCATGCCCCGCAGGTACGCGTATTTGGCTTGATCCGCAGGCGCCAATGAATCGAGGTCGTCTTCGAGAACACGAAACAGAGCGAGCGCCGATTCGTACCGATTTTCGGTGTAGTGCGCCTCCGCACGCTTCAGATCCTGTTGGTACGTGTTGCACCCGCCGAGGGCGAACAAACCACCGAGAACGAGAGCCACCGCGATACGACGCATGGGCGGAGCGTACCTTCCGCGGGCGTCTCGATTCAAGCCGAACGGCGGCGCCTTCGAACTGCGGTGATCACCGCACCCAGCGCGGCCGCAGCGCCCACCGCTCCAACGGGGTTGGAACTTTGCCCCGGCGCGTTGCATGCGCATGTCCCGGCGCGCTGCATGACTTCAGACGATGCAGATGATGATGCCGGTGCCGCGGGCGCGGCGGGCTTGTCACAATCCCAAGGTCCGTGCGCGGCGAAACCACACTTTTCAATGATTGACCCGCTCGCGCGTCGAGCAGTGACGGCCACTTTGTCGCCGTCGAAACTCAGCTCCACGAAGTGGTGAACCGACTCGTACATGGACGTTTGGGGCGCTTGTTTTGCCTTTGGATAAAGGGGCGCGCCCGCTCCGCCCGACACCACGTATTTGATTCCGTCGCCCGAGCCGCGTTCGTACGCGTGGTCATGGCCGGCAACCACCAAATCGACTTTGCCTTCTTTCATCAGGCTCAAAATCGAATTTTCGTGCAGACGACGATTGCCTCCGTGGGGCCCGCTTGAAAATGGACCGTGGTGAAGCACCGCCACGCGATGAACAAGATCCGGCTCGTTTTTGGCCTTTTCAAGCTCGTCGGCGAACCAAGCTTTTTGGTCCCCGGTCCAGCTGTCCATCGCGTTCAAAAGAAAGAACCGCGCGTTGGACCATCGAAATGATCCGTGCAGCTTGGGTACATCTTTTCCGTTTTCGTCGGCGGTGGCGAAGTACTTTAGAAACGTGTCGGCCCCCACGCCCCGTTCACCCGCGAGTTCGTGATTGCCCACGGAAGCAAACACACAACGATTGCGAAGAAGCCCATTTTCAGCCGCAAAAAAGCCTCGCCAATCATCGTCTTCGGCGCCGATCGCCACCATGTCACCGGTGTGCAAAAGAAAATCTGAAAGTGTACCGTTGATGGCGCGCACAACAGCGGCATGCGCTTCAGGATCGGAGCGACTGTCGCCGTATACAATCACTTTGAAGGGTCTATTGTCGGCCGGCGCTGTGCTGAATTGGCCTTCATCACTCGACGTTTTTGAAGGTCCGGCGAGCACTCGGTAACGGTATGCGGTGGAGGGGGCGAGGTTTGTCACGCGCACGGCGTGAAATCGCTTTGAGTCGGAGTCTTCAAACGTTGTTGCTTTTCCGTCGGGCCCGACCACTTCAACCGTCACCGGTTCGGGCGTGAGCAGGTCCACTTTGATGGTGACCGCATTTTTCCCGAGCGATTGAAGAATTGGACCCCGTGCGAACATGCCCGCGGCGACCGCATTTTCGGCAACAAGCAGTGCGGCCCCGACAAGCGAAAATGTTTGGATCAACGGGAAAGCACGCACCTGGTCCTCCGCGGAAACGATTAGCACGGCTCGTGCGAAGCAGCGATCACCACTGTTTCTAGGCTTCAGCACTTACGCTGCGGACGGCTGCCATGGCATGATGTCACGCTGTCATGGTGGAGCGCGCAGAGCCGGGGTTCATTGACGATCCCCCGGTGAACATGCCCAAGTTTGAGGAGCTTCCGAAGCAGTTCGGAAAGTACACACTGCTGCGCAAGCTCGCGGCCGGTGGCATGGCCGAGATCTTTTTGGCCCTGCATCGATCGATGGCCGGGTTTGAAAAGCTCGTTGTCATCAAGCGCATCCTGCCGTCGATGAACCAAGACAAAGCGTTCATCGACATGCTGCTTCACGAAGCGCGGATTGCGGCAACGCTTTCACATCCAAACATCGTTCAGATCTTTGACGTCGGTCAGGTGGACGGAACGTTTTTCATCGCGATGGAGCACATCCACGGTGAAGACATTCGAGCCATTGTGCGCGGTATGCGCCGAAAAAACGTGGTTGAGTTTCCGCTCGAACACGCGCTCGCTATCACGCTCGGAGTCTGCGCGGGGCTTGCGTACGCACACGACCGACGCGATCTCGAAGGCAAACTCCTCGGCATTGTTCATCGCGACATCTCGCCGCAGAACATTGTTGTGACCTTCACGGGTGACGTAAAAATCGTCGATTTTGGTATCGCCAAAAGCGAGAAGGTGAAGGAAGACCTCTCCGACGGTCAGCTCAAAGGCAAAGTGCCGTACATGTCGCCCGAGCAGGCGGCCGGCAAAGAACTCGATCTACGAAGCGACATTTTCGCCGTGGGCGTTGTGCTGTTTGAACTCACCACCGGCAGGCGTCTGTTCAAAGGCCCAAACGAGCTGGAAACGCTGAAGCTGATCTTGGAAAGCGACTATCCGCTTCCGAGTGAGGTTCGCCCCGGCTACCCAAAAGCGCTCGAAAACATTGTGATGAAGGCGCTCGCGAGGCGCCGTGAAGATCGCTACCAAACCGCGCGCGAAATGCAGGCCGATATCGAAGCGTTTGTGCGCGAAGAACGCATCGGCGTTTCGGCTGTGAGCCTCACTCATTGGATGCAAATGCTTTTCGCTGAAAAGCTGGCGCAACAAAACGAGGCTCTTCAAGACATCAAACAACTCGCCGACGTGATCGCCGCGCAGCAAAAAGAGTGGGATCCAACGGCAACCGTCAGCGGAACGTTGTCGGCGCCGCTTATCACTCACACCATTGTCGAGCCCCCGCGTCGAAGCAACGCGCCGCTGATTGCAGGTGTTGCCGTTGCCGTGGCCATTGGCATCGGGGCTTTCTTTGTCGTGAAGGGCGGGGCAACTCCTCCAAGCGGTGAGCTTGTTGCGCCCGCCGGTTCCGCATCCACCGAAGCGCCGCGCGGTTTCGTGGAGGTGATTACCGATCCGCCCGGATGCGCCATTTGGGTAAACGGTGATTTGCGACCGGAAGTGAGCCCGGCAAAGGTGGAGCAGCTTCCATTTGGGCGTGAAATCCAGCTCAAACTCACAAGTGAAGGGCTTGAGGCGTATCGAGAAAACTTCACCCTGAGCGCCGACGCACCGTCCAAAAAAGTCGATGTGAAAATGCGGGCGGGCTCGGTGACAGTTGTCTTGAAGGTCGATCCGCCGCCGACAATTTGGGTGGATGGAAAACCCTACAAAGGTGATCGCACCAAAATCGAAAATCTGTCGGCGGGTGAAGAACACAAGATTGTGCTCAGCGCGACGGGTTTGTGCCCAAAACGATCACGTTTTCTGCCGAGCGCGGTGAAACCAAAACAATCGAAGAGCGCCTTGTAAAAGGCGATTCCAACGCCGCGGCAGCGGCAACGTCGGCCGGCGGATCCAGCTCGGGTGCTGCCACCGCGCCCACTGCGTCCGCGGGCGGCGGCGGCTCGGGCAAGGTGCGGATCAACTCCAAAGGCGGCTTTTGCAACGTGAGCGTGAACGGGTCGGCCGCGGGGTCCACTCCCACCGAGGCTGTTGTTCCGGCAGGAAATGTACGCATTACCTGCAAGCCGCCTTCGGGGCCGCCGCAAACGCAGGTGGTGAAGGTCGGCGCCGGCGAGACGGCCCGCGTCTCATTCAAGCTCGATTGATTGGTTGGCGCAGAAGAGATTGTGTACGCATTGGGAAGATAGGGGGCAGGCCTTGTGTACCTTACATTTGGGGCTGCGGATCCGCTTCGCGGTCCTGCGCCCCAAGCCCCGCCGCGTTTCATTCAAGCTCGACTAATGGGGTGGAGCGCTTGGGGGTTGGGGTCGCAATAAAGGGGTGAGTGGCGGGTCTTGTGTACCTAACGTGATGTGTACGCAACGATGATTTGTGTACGCATTGTGGAGTGAGCGCTCAGACTTTTTTGAAGCGCATGCGATAGATGGGGATACCGTCGGCCACAGCGTGGTGTTCACGCGGACTCAGCGCCCCGTAGGGATTTTCGGCCATGCGAGGGGAGCCGGGTGCATCACCCGCCGGTACAAGTCCGCCGTGCGCCATGATCTGCGCTTCGTACATATCGGCGCGCTCCTCCACGTCGGTTTGCACAAACAACTCACCGTTGAGCTTGAGAAGCCGAACGACCGAAGTTAGCAAAATGTCGCCCATCACAAGGCGTTTTGTGTGCTTCTTCTTCCACCACGGATCGGGAAAGTGCAGGTAAAAAACGCTTACCGACGCGTCCGGCCCGAGCCGCGCGAGCGCTTCTTTCGCGTCGGCATTGAAGGCGCGCGCTCGCTCGCCGAACCCCTGCTTTTTAAGCCTTTCGTCAACAATCGCCGACCACTTGAGACGAATCTCCAGCCCGGCAATGCGAACGTGCGGCGCGGCGGCTGCACGCTCAAACAAAAATCCACCGCGTCCGGGGCCGATTTCAATTTCAAAAGGCCCGGTGCCACCGATGAGATCATCAAGCGAATAAGCCCCATCGGGAACGCGGGGTGCGTGAGCGTACGGATGATTGGGTCGCGGTCGAAACGCCATGGCGCGCCGCCGTGCCTACTCAACTATCCGCGACGTGTCACGCTCTGCTATTCGTCCCGGCAATGACGAGCGCGCGCGCCCGAGCCACCGAATTTGCGGTGATGTTCGCGGTGAGCGCGCTCATCGGATCCGCTGCGATCCACGCCGTTTTTGAACGCACGGGTCGCGTGGCTGTTCCACTCGACGACGCGTTTATTCACTTTCAGTACGCGCGCCGTTTCGCCGAGTTTGCGCCCTTTCGGTACACCGGAAGCGAGATTTCAACCGGGGCGACAAGCCTTGTTTGGCCCTTGTTATTGAGCCTCTTTTGGAAATTCGGCGCCCGTGGTCCCGCATTGATCTGGGCGGCCTGGTTTCTCGGAACGGCTTTTTTTGCCGCGTGTGCTTATGAAACAGGCCGTCTCGCAGCGCGCTTAACAAGTCGCGGGTTGGGCTTCGCGACGTCGGCCATGTGCCTCAGCTTCGGCCCATTCGTTTGGTTCGCGTGGAGCGGCATGGAAACGATCGCGGCCGCGTGGGCGTTTGTTGCCACCTTTCGCCGAGCCGCCGCGTTTGTGGAAAGTCACCACCCACAGCCGAAAGACGCGGCGCAACTTGCGTTCTTCGGTGCTCTCGCTCCGCTGATTCGACCGGAAGGGGCGATTGCGTCGCTTTTCGTGTTGGCCGCATTTGCCGTGAAACGAAGGCGGACTGCGTTTCGGGTGGAGTGGTTTGCGGTGCCGCCCGTGCTCGGCGTTGCGCTTCTTCCAACGTGTTACGCGCTTTTCACTGGGCATTTTCAAAGCTCAACAGCGCGCGCAAAGTGGCTTTTCTATAACCCCTACTTTGACCTGAATCGCATCGCCCTCCAGATGCGGAGCCACATCGCAGACCTCTTGCTCGACGTCCTCGACGGCGGCGAGTGGACCGTTGGCCTTGTTCCAAAGGGGTTTGTGCTGCTTGCGGCGTTCGGTGTTCTGTCGCTGATTCTGGTGCAACGCCGCGCACGCGCCTCGGCCCTGTTCACCGTGGCGCTGTTTTTGTCGGTGATTGTGACCTGTTCGTACCAAACGTTCTTTTGGAACCGCGTTCGTTACGTTTGGCCCTTCATGCCGGCTGCGCTCGTTCTCATCGCGTCATTCGCGCATCAGACGGGTGTACACATGGCGCGCTTTCGAAAGCCGCTCGGCATGGCGGGCCCGGCGTTGGCATTTGGGGCGGCGGCGCTCATCGCCTCGCAATTGCCCGCGTCGATTGACGACTTTGCACGCAGCGCCGCGGCAATCGACGCGCAACACGCGGAAATGGCCGAATGGATCCGCGAGGCGCTGCCAAAAGACGCGCTTGTCGGCGTGAACGATACCGGTGCCGCTGCGTACATCGGCGAACGAAAAACGTTTGATTTGGTGGGCCTCACAACAGAAAGCGAAACCGACGTGTGGGTGGCAGGCGCGGGCTCGCGCTTTGAGCATTACGAGCGTTTGCCTGTCGATCGGCTGCCAACTCATTTTGTTGTGTACACAGATTGGTTTGGTTGTGATGTGCTGCTCGGCAGGGAGCTGAAACGTTTCGGCGTCGATGAGCACTCCATATTGGGCGGCGATGAATTGGTCGCGTTCGAGGCGAACTATCGCGCGCTGAAGTCGGGCGCATTGCCGCTTTCATATTCGGGCGAAATCATCGACGACGAGGTTGATGTTTCGGACCTGAAGTCCGAGGCTGCGCACGCTTTCCTTCTCGGAAAAACGTGGGACACGCACAACGTTGTTTTCACGGCCGAGGTGGACGGGCGCACCGTTGCCGACGGTGGTCGCCGGGAGCGGATCACCGACACGTTTGAAGTGAAAACCGCGGGCGGCCATGCGCGACTTGTGATGCGTTTAGCCGCCGACAGCGACATGCGCATTGTCGTGCTTCAAGACGGTGAAGTGGCACAAGAAGTGGACGTGCCGCGACAGTGGAGTGAACTCAGCATGCCGCTTTTGCCTTTAAAAGAAGGCAAAACTCGCATCGACGTGAGGGCTCTTTACGCCGCTCGTTTTGCGTCGCTTCACTATTGGATTTTGCGCTGACACCGCGCTTCCAAGCGAAGTTCGGACGCACGTGCCCAAATTCGACGCCTTTTTGAGCACCCACCGAAAGTAAAAATTTGTCTATCAAATAACGAATGGCCCGGGGCCTATTTTCTTAATTGTTTGTTTTTGCTTTAATATTTTTTACTTGATCAGGTTTTTCATCGGTAAACCCCGCTCCGGCCGAAGCAAAGTCCTTTTTTTGTAGCCCTTCCATCTCACTCTCTTGTGGAAACCCGCGCGAATCTGTGATTTCGTCCGACCGTTACGACACGGGCCGCCGGATTTTCGCGGGCGCTCCGGCATTTTCCTCTTTTCTCATGCGGGTTCCCGCGGTGGTCGCGGGAGCAGTCTCCGATGCAGTGTCACGGATGATTGGCATCGGGAAAAGAAGCTGGAGCGCACCGGAAAAACGCAAAAGTCCCAAGGCTCGATCGATTTGGAGGCATCCCATGGCTCAGAAGAAATCCGAAAAGAAGCCGGCGTCGCTCTCGAAGAGCGCGCTGATCAACGCCGTTGTCGCCGAGGTTGAGGGAACCTCGCGTAAAGAGGTGAAGACCATTCTCGAGAAGCTTGCCGACGTTGCTTACAAGGAGTTGAAGAAGAACGGCTCCTTCACGCTCCCCGGCTTCGCCAAGTTCCGCGTTGTGAAGAAGCCCGCCACCAAGGCGCGTGAAGGCATCAACCCCTTCACCAAACAACCGATGACGTTTGCTGCCAAGGCGGCCAGCAAGTCGATCCGCGCCCGCGCCATCAAAGCGATCAAAGACGCCGTGGCGTGAAAACTCACATTCGACTTTGGTCGAATGTGTAAGTGAGCAGGAGGCCGGTTATGCCGGCCTCTTTGCTTTTGTTGCGTCGACAAAACATGCGCGCGCCCGGCCGGCGACGCCTCGCTCGCGTCGCGGATGTGCGAGGTGCGCCCGCTCCGGCTAAGCTGCGCGCTCCTTTCGGCGCTCATGATTTTTATTCGGCTCATTCGCGCGCTGTACGTGTTCGGGATTATTTTCGCGAGCTATCTGGTGCAGCTCGCGCTCGCGCGCATTTTCGGCAAATTGCCCGAAGGGCGCAGCGCCATCTTGGGGCGCGAACTGCCGCCCTGGCTTGCGGCCCGCCGCAAGCGCGTCGACAAAAAAAACGCGAAACGCATGCTCCGCGACATGCTTCGACTGCGCGGCGTTTTCATCAAACTCGGCCAGGTGCTTTCGATCATGGGCGGGTTTTTGCCGCGTGCGTACACAAAGGAATTGGAGCAGCTTCAAGATTCGGTGCCGCCGCATCCGTTTTCAGATCTCGTCGACGCTTGCAAATCCAGCTTTGGGCGCGGTCCGAACGAGCTTTTTCAATCGATCGACGAGGAGCCGCTCGCCGCCGCCTCGCTCGGCCAAGTTCACGTGGCATTCCTCAAAGACGGCCGCAAAGTCGCTGTGAAGTTTTTGTACCCGCGCATTCGAGAAATTGTCGCCGTCGACATGCGCGTCGTGCGCCTCGCGATGCGTGCGTACAAATGGTTCGTCCCCGTTACAAAGCTCGAACGTGTACACGAATCGCTCGTGGATCTACTGCGCCGCGAAACCGACTACCTGCACGAAGCGGCGTGCATGGAGCGAATGGCAAAAAACTTTGCCAACGAAGAGCACATTGCGTTTCCCGCGCCCGTGCACGATCTCACAACCAAAGACGTGCTCGTGATGACGTTCATGAACGGAACGAAAATCACCAAGCTCGATGAACTCCGTGCGCAGGGCATTGCCACACACGACGTGGCCGTTCGACTCGTGCAGGCATTTTATAAAATGCTCTTTTTGGACCGGTTTTTTCACGCCGATCCACACCCCGGAAATTTTTTGGTCGAAAAAGTGGAAGGCGCGGGTTTTCGCGTGGTCGTTCTCGACTTTGGTGCCGCATGTGAAGCGGGCGATCACTTGATCGACGGTTTGCTCGACTGCGTGCAGGGCGTGTTCACAGGTGATGACAAGCTCACCATGGAAGGCTTTTTTCGAATGGGGTTTGTTGCCGAAGGTGGCAATCGAGAACTCATCGAAAAAACGGCCCGCACTTATTTTGGAAAGCTCCTCAAGATCAAAGACAGAACGCCCGCGGCGCTCATGCAAAAAAAGCCGGAGGAGCTTCAACAACTCGCCGACCCCGAGGTCGAGCGCAAAGAACTTCAAGATCTCATGCGCTCTGTCGAATACCCGGAGGATTGGTTTTACGTTGAACGCGCGAGCGTCATGATGTTCTGGCTTTGCGCGCAGATCGATCCCACGCTCGACACCATGGCCGCGGGGCTTCCGTACGTCATGCCGCTTGTCATGGCGAAACAAATGGCCCGCATGCAGAGCGCTGCAACGTGAACGGTTGGCCTCTTCTCAGCCACGTGTGAGCGGCGCACCCAACTCTCTCAGATACGGCTCATACGAGCGATCGCGATCCGCAATGATCTCCGCCACCGTGTCGGCGATTTCATTGAGCGTAGTCGCAGACAAACGTTGAAACGTTTCGTGTGCCCGATCTTTGGGAGGAGGCGGAACCTTCGCGAGCATTTGAGCGAGCGCTTCGGGGCCCATTTCAAGGTAGTCGGCCACGTGAGCAACCACTGTTCCGCTCTCGTGATGACCCCCCGGAATGATCTGCACGAACGGATCAGGAGCGCGTCGCAGAAGGCCAATCAAACGATGCGGCGCCGTTCGATCACCCGCAAGAAGCGGATGGAATGAAGCAACCACAGGCGGCTCAGATGAAAATCGAGGATCGTCCTGCGCAGCGCCGCGCCAAATGTCCCGAGCGGCGCGGCCCACTTCACCGCCGAAACGCTCAAACTCCGACGCAGGTGTACACACCAGTGGAAAGACCATGTGAAGCACGTGGCTCTCCGCTTCGATGAAGGCCCGCTTCGCGTCGTCGAGCGAAAGTTCGTGCGAGAACATCACGCAAAACCGGCCAAAAGCCACATCCACATCGCGAACGAACGGACACAACCGGTGAGCCGCCACAACCTCGGTGGCGTAACGCTTGTGTACACGCACTACCTCGTTCGCGAATGCATCCGCGATGCGATGAGTACGCAACGAGCCAAACAAAAGCGGCGTTAGAGCGGTCACAAGCCCGCTATTTCTGCGCGCTGACCAACCGTTTCGTCAAGCCTACGCACAGATCGCCGATGATCTCGTGATTCGGCACTGGATCATTCACACGTTCGGCGGAAAGCCTTTAGACCGCTTCAATGATCGTGTTAGCTTCGCCGCGCTGCGGCAAGAGGAGAAGAACGTGCAAGAGACCGCCAAGTTGACCCTCACCATCGACGGCAAACAGCAAACGATCGAGCTGCCGGTCGTGGTCGGCTCGGAAGGGGAAAAGGCGATCGACGTCGGAGCGCTTCGAAACAAGACGGGCTACGTCTGTCTCGATCCCGCGTTCATGAACACCGCCTCCACAACGAGCGCGATCACGTTCATCGACGGCGAACAAGGCATCCTTCGTTACCGAGGCATCCCAATCGACGAACTCGGTGAAAAATCCACCTTCGTCGAGACGAGCTACCTGCTCATCTACGGCAAGCTCCCAAACAAAACCGAGCTGTCGCGGTTCTCCACATTGCTCACACGTCACTCGATGATTCACGAGGACATGAAGCGCTTCTTCGATGGGTACCCGACCACAGCGCATCCCATGGCCATTCTCAGCGCCATGGTGTCGTCGCTGTCCAGCTACTACCCCGAGGCGCTCGACGTCGACAACAAAGAGTTCATGGACATCACGATCGCGCGCCTCCTCTCAAAGGTTCGAACGATCGCGGCGTACAGCTACAAAAAGTCCATTGGCCAGCCCTTTGTGTACCCACACAATTCGCTTTCGTACTGCGCCAACTTCCTCAACATGATGTTCAGCGTTCCGGCTGAGCCTTATGAAATCGATGAAGAGTTGGTGAAGGTACTCAACCTGCTTTTGATCCTTCACGCCGATCACGAACAAAACTGCTCCACGTCCACAGTGCGTTTGGTTGGCAGTTCCAAGGCCAACCTGTTTGCGTGTATCGCCGCCGGCATCTGCGCTCTCTGGGGCCCGCTTCACGGCGGCGCAAACCAAGAAGTCGTTGAGATGCTGGAGACGATCCTCAAAGACGGCGGCGACGTTCAAAAGTTCGTGAACCTCGCCAAAGACAAAAATTCAAATTTCCGTCTCTCCGGCTTTGGTCATCGCGTTTACAAAAACTACGATCCGCGCGCGCGCTTGATCAAAGCCGCGGCCGACAAAGTGCTCGGCAAGCTCGGCATCCGTGACCCGCTCCTCGACGTTGCTCAAAAGCTCGAAGAAGCAGCGCTCAAGGACCCGTATTTCATCGACCGCAAGCTCTACCCGAACGTCGACTTCTACAGCGGCATCATCTACCGCGCGCTCGGCTTCCCCACGAACATGTTCACTGTCATGTTCGCCCTCGGTCGCCTTCCCGGATGGATCGCCCACTTTCGTGAAATGACGCTCGCTGCCGGCGGCAAAATCGGTCGCCCGCGCCAGATCTACACGGGCGAACCTTGCCGTGAGTATACCCGTCTCGAAGACCGCGAATAACGCTCCCCGACGCGGCCGCAAATCACTTTAAAACGAAACGCATGCTGCGCGCCGCCTGCTCCACGCGTCGATCGTAGTCCGGCCCAAATTCGCCCCGCAGCGCCTCCGAAATGGGCATCACCATCTGCGCGGGTTTCCACTTGATCACTTCCCCGCTCCCGTCGTCCACCAGCCCATCGGCGTTCAGCAAGAGGGATATTTCACCGATCGACTTCGCACCCACAGCTTCTTTGATGCACGTAAACCGAGCCTCATCCGCAGCATTCAAAAAGCGCAACACGCCGCGCGCCTGAGCCGCCGTGTGATAGTGCGCCGGTACAAACGAAAGCCCGTCAAATCGAAGACGCTCCGCGGCCATTGCCAACATTCCAATCACGATCTTCAGCGCGCCCAGGCCGGGATGATCCTGCCCCGGAAGCAGGGGTCGATCGGGCGACGGCTTCGCATTCGGATCCTGCAAAAGCAGCCACTCAATCGACAAAAGACGATACGGCGCCACATCGCGCATTTCGCGCACAACCAACTCCACAACATGAAGGCGGTGCGCGTCATCTGTGTACACAGTAATGGCTTCACCGCTGCCCGCCTGCAGATTCAGCTCCACGCGAACACGGGGGTAACCGCGCTTTCGAATGTGCTCAATGAGCCCGTATTTTTCAAATGCCAGCTCCACCCCAAACGCAGTGTAAAAACCGAGCAACTGGCTCCGCGGCCGATTGCGAACAAGGTCGCCCATCAGATCAGCTTCGGTAATACCAAAATCGTCCGCGCGGTCACGTCGCCCGGAAAGTTCATTTTCACCGAGCGATCTCGCAATTTTTCGAAGCGCCTTCAGTTCGGCATCAAGTTGCGTTGAAAACGGACGGTCCTCCCCCGAAAGCAACCACACGAGCGTTCGGGCCGTGTGCCTCCATGCGTCACGCCCGTAGCCCCCGGCCGGGACCATTACCAAAGGCACGTTGCGAAACCGCTCGATCACAAGGCGATCGCGCTCAAAGATCGCGTCGTGGCTCACTCGCCAACTCCCGAGTGTGTCGTCGATCGCCACGTCCACGCCGGCCACATAGATCACCAAAGCAGGCTCGCCGCGCGCCGACGCTTGGGCGATCACGTCGCGCACCGCGGCTAGGTACGTTGCGTCGCCGACTCCCGAACCGAGCGCCAAGTCAATCGCGTTTTCGAACGGTTCTTCGTCCCATGCCGTCGCGTGTACACTTGCGGCAACGATCTGCGGGTCGTTTGCAAAATGCGCCGCGTCCCGTCGCCTTGGTGCAGATCCAAGTCGATCACAAGGATTCGCCCCAAAAAGCCGTTTTGCCGCACTTTTTCGATCGCAACGGCGATGTCGTTGAAT
Organism: Polyangiaceae bacterium; assembly: GCA_016712345.1. Classification (GTDB taxonomy): domain Bacteria; phylum Myxococcota_A; class Polyangia; order Polyangiales; family Polyangiaceae; genus JADJRH01. The sequence goes on along the minus strand of JADJRH010000001.1, from coordinate 1,290,711 downwards.
AGGCAAAACCCACTTCCGCGTGCCCGTTCGGCGTGGTGAAACCCACCGCCCAGATTCACCACCAATCGGCGCTTTTGCAGCGCGCGAACCGTTGCGTACACCGTTCCCGAAGTGGCCCACCTTTGGGCTTCCAGATACCCCTCGGCCACGTCGGGGGGCGGGGGCTCATCACCGCCCAAAGCCCGCGCCACCGCACTCGGCGCGTCGAGCGATTCCAAATATTCGTCCTTGTGTACACGTCGCAGCTCCGCGACCGAAAGCGCCGGCGGAACAAGCACGCGCGACCCAACTGTCAGCCCTTCGGTCAGCAGGTGACTCAAGATCTTCGCCGAGCGCTCTGCATCCACAATGTGGCTGTCGGGCGGTGCGTACGCGGCGTGAAACACCAGATCGATCTCGGTGCCCGCCATTTTCGCGGAGAGCTTTCTCAGCTCGCGCCGCGTTTGCACAATCGCCCGGTCGGCGCTTTTTCTTAAAAGCCTCCCCAGCTTTCCTAAAGACTCCCCCATTTCAGAGCGCGGTCAGCAGGCGTGGCAGAAGCGAAGATGGTGGATTGGCACCCTGCCCATTGGAGCTGTTTTGCACTGCGTTGAGCACGTTGTTCACCGTTTCAACAATGAGCCCGACGCCCACCAAAAGCTGATTTCGAACAACATGAAGAGGCACAGTGTTGCCCACCAGCACCGAGATCGAAAGGGTGAGATCCCCGTCGTCGTCGAGCCCCCACGCAGGCAGCCCATGTGTACCCAAGTTTTCTTGAAGCAACACCTTGGTATCTTCAACGGCAACACCGCTGAACGCCAAAAAAGCCACGACCCGATGCGGACTCGGCCCCTCGTTGTCATCTCCCGCCCAGGCCGTTTTTTCAGCCACCACCACTTCACGATCCTCCACCGACAGCACCACAAATGGGTTTCCGTCGGGGGCGGTTCCGGTAGCGATCGGAATCTCATCCTCCGTGAACGGCCACCCTTCTTTCGGATCAAAAATCGCTTTGAGAAGGCGGCGTTCTGCGGCTTTTTTCATGGGCGCGCATGCTAATCGAGCGCGCCGGATCACGCCCGAAACTTTTCGCCGCTCGCCGATGTTTGCGCCGCTTTTGCGCCCTCAAATGCTAGCGATGCGGCTCATCTGGGCCCGGCCGATCACGCCACGGAATGGACGGTTCATCGTCACCGGCCACGGTGCACTGAAGGCCAACGCACGCCGTTTTGTACACTTTGGAACGGCCACAACCGATCGCTTTATAGCGATTGCCGATTTCGATCAGTTCAAGCCGAACGTCTTTTTGAGGGCAATCCAGATCGGCCGAGGCCCGCTGACGCACCATCGGCTCGGCGGCGCCGCGCGAATTGATCACGCACCCGAGCGCCGCCGTCGATCCCAGCCAAACGCACAGCGCTCCGCAACGAATCCTATTGGACAGCATGGGACTCCAACGTAGGGAGGTTGCACAACCAAGGCCAGCTCCCGGCCCCAAAAGCCCCGGCGAGACGGTGCATCGCGAGATCGGTGCTCCGCGCCTACTTTTTGGCGCCGGCCGATTTTGCGCGGCGCTTCAACCAAGGTGGCACTGCGCGGGCGCCCTTCTCAACCCGCGCCCCTTCCGTCGTTCGCACGGGTCGTGAGCCTCTGCGTGACCGCTTTTTTTCGCTTCGTTTATCGGTGAGCGGAATTTCAACAGAGCTGAGCGACGTGCCGGCTTTTGCGGCTTCGGCCCCGAGCGACGCCCGCTCAAAGCGAATGGTCACGCCGTCCTTTTCAAACTCGTCGTTTTCAAGCTCCACAATTCGCGCGCGCACCAGCGCTCCGAGCAGATCTTCAAAGCGGTCACGATCGATCACGCTGCCTTCAAAAACGTCGCGATACAGCCTTCCCACAGCGTAGTTTGGCCGTTCGACAAGAGCGCCCACGATCTCGGCCATCGCCACTTGTTCCTCGGGCGTGGCGAGACGAAACTTGCGCACGTAACACTTGTTCGGCGCGCACGCGTCGCAGATCCCGCAGGGCTCGCCGGAGTCTTCTTGATCGCCGAAATGCCGCACCAGCGCCACCATTCGACAACCGTGGCTTTCGGCAAAGCGAGCCACCAGATCCAGCTCACTTCGCTTGTGATCGCGCTGTGCCACGTACGGCGCCTTCCATTCGGCGCGGCCTCGACGAATCCGCTCTTCAAAATCACCCTCTTCGCCGCGATCAAAATCGCTTTCCGCACCGCGATGAACACACAACTTCTGGAGCACCCTGTCGAACACTTCGTCGTCGCCCAAATGAGGGTCTTTTGACACTTTCTTAAAGATCGCCGCCCGCGTTTCCCACTCGTTTGAAAGCGCCTTGTAAAGCTTTTCGATCACCGCCGGATCGGGGTAGTCGCGATCCAAAAAAAAGTTATGTGTACGCCTGTCAAAAAACGAATGGAGCAAGATCGCGCGGCTCGGCTTTCCGTCACGCCCGGCCCTGCCAATCTCCTGGTAATAGGCTTCAACACTGCCCGGCAGCGCGGTGTGAATCACCGTTCGAATGTCGGCTTTGTCAATGCCCATTCCAAACGCGATCGTCGCCACCGTGATAGCGATTTCTCCCGCCAAAAATCGCTTTTGAACGGCTTCGCGATCCGAAGCTGAAAGCCCCGCGTGGTACGCCGCGGTTGTGTCCACACTCGCCAGCTCTTCGGCAAGGCTCTCCGCTTCTTTGCGCGTGGGTGTGTACACAATTGCCGGCCTGCGAACGCGCAGTGAAAGGGCCTCTTTCACAATGCGAGCGCGTTCCCCGACACTGGCCTCCACCACTTCCACACCAATGTTTGTGCGCCGAAATCCGTGGATAAACCGCTCTTCTTCTTGCAGAGCGAGCTGCCGCGCAATGTCATCTTGAACGAGCGGTGTCGCCGTTGCTGTCATTGCGATCACCGGCGTGGGTCGAAACGCCGGAAGGCGTTGCCCCAACATCCTGTATTCCGTTCGAAAGTCATGCCCCCAATTCGAGATGCAATGAGCTTCATCCACAGCGATAAGTGACAGTTCACGCTTTGACAACATCTCGGGGAACCCCGGCACTTTGAGCCTTTCTGGAGCGATGAACAGAAAGTCGAGTTTGCCGAGAAGGTATTGCCTGCACACTTCACGAGACGAGAGCCGATCACGCCCTGAGTGAATGCGTTCCGCGGCAAGCCCCTGCGACTTGAGCTTTGCCACTTGATCTTCCATGAGCGCGATGAGCGGACTCACAACGAGAGTTGTGCCGCCGCGCGCCAGTCCGGGAAGTTGGTAACAAAGTGATTTCCCCGCCCCTGTGGGCATGACCAAAAGCACGTCGCGCCCATCGGCGACGGCGCGACAAACAGCCTCTTGGTACGGCCGAAACGCCGCAAAACCGAAGCGTTCGTTCAGCAGCGTTTTGAGGCTTTGCACGAAACTTTATTTGGCGAGCAACGGAAAGCCCATGCTCTCTCGCTGCGCTACGTACGTTTCAGCAATGAGTTTGGCGAGCCCCCGCACGCGCCCGATAAACCGCTGACGCTCGGTCACGCTGATCGCGCCGCGCGCATCGAGCACGTTAAACCGGTGCGCCGCTTTCACAACGAAGTCGTACGCCGGCAGCACCAGCGCCTTCATACTGTCGGGCTTGGCATCTTTTGCCGACGCATCAACACCCCTAAAAATAAGCCTTTTCGCTTCTGCCTCGCAGTGATCAAACGCCGCGAAGTGCTCGGCCACATCGGCTTCTTCAAAGTTGTACGTCGACCATTCCCACTCGGCGCGTTTGTACACCTCGCCGTATTTGACTTTGGGGTTGTTTGAAAAGTCACAGTCGTAGATCGCGTCCTTGTCCTGCAGGTACATCGCGATGCGTTCCACGCCGTACGTCAATTCACCCGCAACCGGTTTGCAGTCGATCCCGCCGACTTGTTGAAAGTACGTGAACTGCGAGATCTCAAGCCCATCGAGCCACACCTGCCAACCCAAACCCCACGCGCCCAACGTGGGCGACTCCCAGTCGTCCTCCACAAATCGCACGTCGTGATCGAGCGGTTCGGTACCGAGAGCGCGCAGCGAATCGAGGTACAAATCCTGAATATTGATCGGGCTTGGTTTCAGGATCACTTGGAACTGGTGAAACTGCTGCAGGCGGTTTGGATTTTCACCGTAACGCCCATCGGACGGGCGGCGAGACGGCTCCACAAACGCCACGTTCCAAGGCTCGGGACCGAGCGCGCGCAGAAATGTTGCCGGATTGTATGTGCCGGCACCCACTTCTGAGTTGTACGGCTGCACAATTAAACAGCCGCGATCCGCCCAGAATTTTTGCAAATTGAGAAGAATGTCTTGAAACGTCATTCTAACCGTCCGCTCTATTTCAGCGCGCCGCGCCTTTACCACATATTTCGAGCGACCGACGATTTAGCCGCGCGCCGCAGCCCGGAAACCGACCGACGATTTGCCGCGCGCCGCAGCACGATCGGCTTCATTTGGGGATGGGGTGGAGACCGTCGCGTATCCACGGCTCGCTCATTTGCCGGAACGGCGCATGTGTACGCAACCCCGCCAGCACCGATGAAAGCCCCCATTGCAGCCTGTTCACGAACGTAAAGTCCTGCGGCATTTTCGGCACGTGCGGAATCACAGGCAGCGCTTCACCCTCTTTTTTGGCGAGCCCCTTAATTCCACGCACCAGATAGTGCACCGTTTCGCGCGCTTTTTCGGGCGATGATTCCCACACGCCTTTCCACACAATGGGCATGCAAAGCTCCATTGTGTAGCTGCGGTAAAGATCCCAACTCTCGTCGTTTGGGTCGTAGCCGAGCACTTCCACACACGCGCGATCGAACTCCTTCCAATCGCTGTCCATCGCCGCGCGCAGATACCGTTTCATGCCTGCCACAAGCTCCGGCGGCAGCACTTTCACACATCCAAAATCCAAAAATGCCACGCGCCCGTCCGGCAAAAATCGGTAATTGCCCGGGTGCGGATCGGCGTACAAAACGCCGTAACGCATCATTGACCGAAACGTGAATTTCCAAATTGTCTGCCCCGCCCGATTGCGCTCTTCCTGCGTGCCTTTTTCACACATCTCCTGGTAGCCGATACCGTTCACAAGTTCTGTCGTGAGTACACGTCGCGTCGTCAGCGAATGGTGTACACGTGGAATGACCATGTCCGGGTCATCCGCGTTGATGCGCCTAAACAAGTCGGCCATCTCGGCTTCGCGCGAGTAATCAAGCTCATCGGTGAATACCTGACGAATCTCGTCGAGCGTTTGTTTCGCATTCAGTTTGCGAGACACCGGCGACATCATCTGCTCAAGCAGCGAGATGCTTTTCAGATCGTTTTCGATCGCCTTGTCGATCCCCGGATATTGCACCTTCACAGCCACGTGATCGCCGTGCCGCGTCCATGCTCGGTGCACCTGTCCAATGCTCGCCGCGGCAAACGGCTCACGTTCCCACGTGTGAAACACCTCTTCAGGCGGCGCCCCAAGCTCGCTCTTCACCATGGTTTCAGCCGCTTCAGGTGAAAGCGGTGGAGCCTTGTCTTGAAGCTTTTTGAGCGCTCGCTGAACTTTGTCTTCGTATCCGGGGGGAACAATCCCGTCGATGTAACTTGCCATCTGCCCGAGTTTCAGCGGCAGACCCTTCATTTCGCCGAGCGTCTTGAGCATTGCCTCCGCCGCTTTTTTGGCGTCGGCCGACAGCTTTTTCTTCGCCTCTTCCTGCTCTTCCTCGGTGCGTTTCACACCCAACGCGCGCTTCGCCCCCTCAAGCGCAAAAGGAAGACTCTTGGGTGCGAGCGTGGCCAATCGCGCAAGGCGCCCCAAGCGCGACGTCGGCGGTTTATCCTGAGGTTTGTCGTCGCCCATCCGCTCGTCGTTCTACGTAGCGAAGGTTGTGTCGAATGGCAAAGGGGCGCTTTGCGAACGCATTTCTGCCGCCGCCGCACCCATCCGGCGCGCAAGCGGACTTTTGACACGCGGCACTATGCGCGCGCCGCATTTTTGCCTAGGTTTCAAACAACATGTCCGCAATCGTCCAGGCGCCTATCGACCCTCGGCTCGACCTCGCCGAAGAAATCATTCGCCTCAAAAAAGAGAAAAACGCCGTCTTGCTTGCTCACTATTACCAAGACGGTGACATTCAAGATTTGGCCGATTTTCTCGGCGATTCGCTTCAACTCGCGCAGGAAGCAAAAAAAACAAAAGCCGACGTGATCCTGTTTTGCGGGGTTCACTTCATGGCTGAAACAGCCAAGATCCTCAATCCCGAGCGCATTGTGGTTGTGCCCGATCTCACGGCCGGCTGTTCACTCGCCGATGGGTGCCCGCCCGAGCGTTTTGCCGCGTGGCGTGCTCGTCATCCCGATGCCGTTTCAATCACCTATATTAATTGTTCGGCCGACGTAAAAGCATTGAGTGATTACATCTGCACGTCTTCCAATGCAGAAAAAATCGTTCGTGCCATTCCCGAAGATAAAGAAATTTTATTCGCTCCCGATAAAAACCTCGGCCGTTGGTTAATGCAAAAAACCGGGCGAACAATGCATCTTTGGCAGGGGAGCTGCATTGTTCACGAAACATTCAGCCATCGCAGAATCATTGCATTAAAGGAGCGCCATCCCGACGCCAAGTTAATTGCCCACCCCGAGTGTGAGGAGCCCATTCTCAAAATGGCCGACTATATCGGTTCAACAACGGCTTTATTAAAATACACAATCAGCGACGCTTCCAAAAAGTACATCGTCGCCACCGAAACAGGCATTATTCATCAAATGAAAAAGGCGTCGCCCGATAAAGAGTTTATCGACGGCCCGCCGGTGGGCAGTTGCTCATGCAATGAGTGCCCGCACATGAAACTCAATACACTCGAAAAGGTGTACCTCGCATTGCGCGATCTATCCCCCCGGCTTGAAATGCCCATTGAACTCCGCGAAAAAGCCAAAGTCGCAATTGACCGCATGTTTGCCCTGAGCTGATGGCGTCGAACGCAGACCGACTACTGATCTCTGTGCCTCCTGGGTAACTGACACCCTGCGCAACGACAGGGCACGCCGCGCCAACGATGTGTCAGGTGGCAGGGCATTTCAGGTCATTGCGAGGCGGCTGAAGTCCGGTTGAATGGGCCTGAGCCTGACGGGTTATTGCACGCTCGGGTCGGACTTGGGGTCAGGTCGTTCCGCATATAAACCCGGTTTGCCCGGCTCCTGAGCATGCCAAACACGCGACGAGAGCCGGCCGTTGCCACGTTCGGTGACCTGTACTTGTTCGTACCAAGGCATGGCCGTTTTCCGAAGACCCCAAAAAAAGCCGAACGTCATAATTCCCGCAAAAAGCCCCACAATCAGGCGCCACAAACTCAAATGTGGTCGCGTGCCCACTTCATGTATCCAAGTTGCCGTGGGTACGTAAACAAAGGGCACTTTGGTAACGGTTTTGTCGGTTGCCAAGTTGTATAGGTAAGGGTCCACTTCATCGCTTACCTGCGCAAGTCGGCCCTTCTCACCAAGCTGACCATGAATCACGTAATGATGGTAGGTTTTGCCCTTGTTGGTTGTTGTGTACGTGCTTGTCCTTAATATCGGCGTCATTTCCGTTTGGCCAAAAAGCGTTAATGCCAAAAACGGTCCCACAATGACGGTTGCAAACAGCGTCCCAAGACCCATTAAAATGAGCGACGCCAGCCTATAAAAGCGACTCCAATATTCAAACTGGGCGTTTAATGAACCCGACGCGATTTCCATGCGCGATGTGCGCGGACTTCGCAATATCCAATTCGCCGGGCCGGCCCGATATGCACCCGTTTTGCCGCCGGTTTGCCCTTCGTGGGAAAGCTCCCCGCTGATCCAAACCGTTTCTTTGTTATCAATGGCGGCGCGTCGCTTTCGATAAGAGTCTTTGTAAGAAGCCGTTTCAAGTGAATCAACAATCCGAACGCGATCGTCGGCAATCACCTGCACCACTTCACCGCTTGGCAATCGAAGTTTGAAGGGCCGCACATCGACCGTTCGGTGTTTTTCTTTCCACTCGTGCGACCAGTTGTTCTTGTTTTGCCACTCCCTCCCCACTTGATCGATTTCAAGCACAATCGCCGAAGCGCCGTCTTCCGTTTCTACTCTACCCTTTAACAGCACCGGCCCGGCTTTGAGTTCAAGCGGTTTCTTTTCAATCAGGCGGGCCAGCCGCGCCTGTTCTCGATAAACAACGTGCCGCCACACCGAGAATACAAGCGGTATTCCAACCAGCAGCAATAGAAGCGCCGTCAACACAAGCGACACGGCCCACGGCACCGACCCGGAGGGTATTACGTCCTTCGTTTCAAGCACGCGCCCATCTTATCACGCGAGCCGCAAAAGAAGCGATAAGCACATCAAGCAATCAACCCGCGCTCCACGTCTTCTGAAAGCAATTGGTCGCGATCTTCGGCGCTCATCCACGCAACCCGGCTACCCTGCGCGGTCATGCGGACCGAAAGCACTTTATCAATCGTCTCCGCCACACTCCTCAAGTGACTAATCACCGCTACAAGGCGTCCCCCCTCGGCCTTTTGCGTTAATGCATCAAGCGCTTCGCTCAAACTGCTTGCGTCGAGTGAACCAAAGCCTTCATCCAAAAACAGCGCGTCCAACCTTCCACCGGCGCGTCCCGCCAATTCAACCAATGAGAGCGCCAATGCCAAACTTGCCAAAAATGTCTCACCGCCCGACAAAGTGCGTGTTCCGCGCGCTTGTCCACTCAATCGGTCCACCACTTCAAACTCTTCAGAAAACCCGTAACGACCGCGCGTCATAGTGCCCAATAACTCCGACGCCACGGCAAGCAATGCGAGTTGCCTCTTATTCACAACATAGGCAATCAGCTTTCCATCGGCCACCAATCGAACCACCTCACCCAATGCCGCGACAAGGCTTTGCGCGCGGCTAATGCGCTCATCCAATGCCTCTGCAATGGGCTTGTCCGCGCGCGCTTTTGCCAGATCCGACGAAGCCATCAAAGCTCTACCCTCGGCCGACGACAGCGCCGATTGAAGTGCCGCTTCGTTGGAAACTCCCGCAGATGCAAAGATCGCCGCCATTTCTTCAGAATAGGCAAGCACCTGCGCGCTCCCATTCTCAATAGAAAGCTGCGCGTTTTTAATCAATTCATCAGCGCTCTCAATAAAGCGACCCGTCCAATCAGCCATTCCTTTCAGATTTGAATCAGCGGGTCTCTCGGGCGGCGGAGCTGTTGAAAGCGCGTCGGCGAGCGACAAAAGCCGCTCGCGCCAGGTAGCCAATAACATTTCCAATGAAGCCGCTTTGGCCGTCACGTCCCTCTGGCGCTCTTCGACTAAACGTGTTCGAAACGACTCCGACGCCCGCCGTTCGCTTCGAACCGTATCGAGCCGTTTCACCACCTCATTCATTTTGGTGAGGCGCAACTCAAGCCTTGCTCGAATGCCTTCAAGCTCGTCGCGAGGCACATCCCCACTTTTTGGTAATACTGGCCTCAGATCTTTTGGCAATGCGTTTACCGCGTCTTCAAGGCGCTTTTTGCGTTTGGAAAGGGCTTCTTTGGCTGTTTTTAATGCCTCTTTCCGTTCTTTTAAACGCGCCTTCACATTGCTCAACTCCGACTTTTCAATGGCCAATGCCTGTTTCGCGTTTGATGCTTTTTCTTCGGCCAGATTGCGAGCTTTTTCCGCTTCTTGGGCCGCAGTCACAAGCGTTGACAAAATGGTTGCGTCATCGTCATGCAATGAACTCGTGGGCAATAACGAAGTGAGCGCCTCGCGCACCTCCCCGGTTTTGGCGGATCGCTCACTCAAGTCGTTATCAATCTCCAATAACTTGTCGCGAATGCCATCGACCTTTGAAGATTGTTTTGCGAGCGCTTCTTTGGCTTTGTCCCATTCTACGCGAGCCTTTTCGGCCTTTTTTTGCGCAGAATCCAATTGAGGGGCTTTGGGAGCTTTCCACCCGCCGGGCAATACCTGTTCACAAACAGGGCAGTTGTCGCCGGCCTTTAACCCCTCAGAAGCGTGCAATGCGGCATGTTTTTGCATTGCCAAACGCGTGGCAACTTCAGCCTCATTGGCCTTTTTTTCAGCCGTTTTTGCTTCAACGGTGGCTTCATCAAGCAGGGCGACGGCTTTTTCAAGATTGGCTTTTTCGGTGTCGCGTTTTTTCTTTACCTTGTCTTCTTCGCGCTCCGCACCTCGATAATCGCGCAATAACCGCTCGGCGGTTTTTAATGCTTCTGCGAGGCGTTTGGCTTCAGCCTGCTTTTCAATAAAATCTCTCTTTGTATCACTCTCGGCGGTTACAAACGTTTGCAACCTGGCATCCGCCAATTCGAGGTCGGCAGATTGTTTCGATACAGCGGCTTCGTCTTTTTCAACCTGCGCTTTATCGGCCGACACAAGTGGTGCTTCATCGACAATCAGCGACAAAGACTGTTTTGCGCCCGATAAAGCAACGGGCCCAGCGCCCTTTTTTTCAGCCTCTTCGATATCTGCAATGAGTTCTTCTTCCTGTGCGCGCTGGGAAAGAAGCGCTCCCTGAACCTTTTCAATGCTCTCTTGAATTTGCTCGTCGCGCTCCGCAATGAATTGAAAGTCGGCCGCGGCGTTGGGAACTTTGCCTTCAAGCGCCCGTTCTCTAAGTTTTTGGAGCGACGCCTGTTTTTCCCTCAGCTCGCGCACCTGTTTTTGCAATTGTTCCACACGCACTTTGGCGTCGCGCGCGCGGTCCCGTTCTTTTGATGCGGTTTCAAGCCTGGCGAGGGCGTCTTTTTCAGCCGCCGCCGGGTCGGGCAAACACTTTGCCCTGCGTTCCATTAAGTTTGATAACACAGGCTCCATTCTCATTTTGGATGAAATGGCCTGTTCACGAACTTGGTCCAACCTGTCGAGCCGCAATAGACCCTTTAAGATCTGCGCTCGCTCCGCCGGTTTGGCCTGTAAGAGAGCTGCAAATCTACCCTGCGGCAACACGACCGATCGCAGAAACGCGTCGTAGTCAAGCCCCACAAGGCGCCTGATTCTATCGTCGACAAATTCTTTTTTTTCTACTTTTTCACCCCCTTCTTCAAGGCATTCTAAATGGTGTCGCGCCGGTGGGTAGTTTCCTCGCGATATGGCCCGCTCTACCCGCCACACCTTGTTTTCCGCCTTGAATGTCAAACTCACCATCATGGTGGTTTCACCGTCGGAAACAAGCTGTTTTACCTCACGGGCATCCCACGTGGGTGTGCCGTAGAGGGCCACGGTGATCGCTTCAAGCAAACTTGACTTACCCGCTCCCGTGTCCCCAACAATCGCTATCAAACTCTGATCTGTAAAGTCGATTGTTTGCTCGGCTCGGTAACTCCGAAGCCCCTGGAGTTTTAATACAAGCGGCCTCACGCGGCACCTTCTTTCCCAGAAGAAAGCGCCGGTGGCGTGACCCCAACATCCGCACCTGTCAGATTGTCGGCCAAGTGCTCCTCCGCCAGGTCCAACTGCTCTTCGTGTTCCACGGCCGAGAGCAGCGCTCCAAAAGTGGATACCACTTTATCAATCGAAGAACCTTTGGTTCCTGTTTGAGCCAAATAGTCTCGAAAAAGCTCCTCAAACGTGGGCTCCACTCCCTGAATATCTTCCCGCTTGAGCGCCGACACTTTGCGGGCGCTGCACACCTCTTCCACATTCAGTAGAGTGGCCGCCGGTAAGATTTCCCGCACCCGTTCAGACAGGTTGGACACCGGTGTGTCCGTCATAACGCTCACCAAACACAAGGCGTTGCCCACCGAAGGTGCCATTTGTCGAATATCGTCGAGCGTGCCGGCGATTTTTTTAAGCGGTCTACCCCCTGACAGTGGAATGGGCCGAATGGTAGGTGGTCTACCCGGCGTTGCCTCCACCATAATTGTCACTTTTTCTTCACCCATTTCGCCAAAGTCGAGCGGTATGGGAGATCCGGCGTACCACCCTTTTTCGCTCTGTGGCAAAGCTTGCGGTTTGTGGATATGCCCAAACGCCGCGTAACTTACTTTGGGTACATGCTCAATGCGGCTTGCATAGGTATCGGTAATATGAATGCTTCGCTCACTTCGCGAAAAAGTGGCCCCACTCACGTGCAGGTGCGCCGCAAACAAAAGCACATCGGTTGAAAAGTTGGCCGACTCTTTCAGCCCTTCCCAGAGCGCCTCTTCGATCACCTGAATGCGGTCGGCGTATTGAACCATCCATGTGTCAGGTTTTTCAAAAGCCGGCACCATGCGATTGGCGTGCACAAAAGGCAACATTGCCAGGCGAATGGTTTCACCTTTTTGACTACCAAACGTGACAACTCCACCTTGATCGGGCGGACGGGCTCTGTCGACAAACCTTACCCTTGAATTGGGCCCCAATAACTCGCCAAACACCTTAAAAAGAGCAGGTGAGTCGTGATTTCCACAGAGCACCACTACGGGCGCCACTTCACCCAACGCCAAAAGAGCCTGCGTGGCGCGCTCCATATCTTCATACGCCGGGCGCACACTCTCAAAAAGATCCCCAGTGTGCACCACCAAGTCGGGCTTTTCTTGGCGGGCAAGGTCTAAGATCTCACCAATCACCTTGGTATGATCTTCGGCCCGAGACGTGTTGTACGTGATGCGTCCGAGGTGCCAATCAGACGTGTGGAGGAGCTTCATCTGCGTGGGTAGATACCACGCCTGGCGCGCGTTGCACGTATGAAAATGCGCAGCGACTCAATAGCCGAATCGCATGGAGCCAAAGCCGTTGGCAATGGCTGCTGCGACACCCGCGGCGATTCCGGCAGTTACAGCAAGGCTGGGTACGAGTATGGCCGTGACCACAGTGGCTTTGGAGGTTACTCGCATCTCAACGTCTCCCATGGTCCGAAGGTCCATGGGAACTTTTCTTACCTTACCGTCGGGCCCGGCCATTTCTACCAGGATCCAAGGGTATTTTACTTCTACAACATCCATTTCTTGGACAATGCCATACCCATGGCTTTGAAACGTGGCCGACCGAATGGTGCGCCCTTTTACGTCTTTGGCGGCCTCCTGAGGGTCGGTGGGTAGCGGCACAAATTTGTAACACCCTGTCGCGGCAAACAATGCCGTGATAGCCAATAGAAGCGCTACGAAACGGGCGTTCGTCGAATGTGTACTCTTGTTTCTCACAACGAACCTCCAATTTGTACACCGGCGCCGTTGGGGCTTACCACGGGGGTTACCATCCAGCTTTGGGCGGTCTTTTTTTCAGGCTCGGGCGGGGGATCGCCCTTCAAGAAAACTCCGGCAGCCAGAAGGCCAACGAAGGCACATTCTACCACGCCGCCGGCCACCAAAAATGGAACCTGACCATTTTTAGAAACGCCCTCTGCCGCGCCGGCTGCGATAAAAGGCCCAACTACGGGGATGAACAAAGTTTCCCAGCCACTTCCCAAACCGTATTTGTCCAGGGCCGAGCTGTAAGCCAGGCCGGCTCCCAAACCTGACAATCCAAATCCAACGGCGCCCGTGATTGTCAGGGCCCGTTTTAAACTGGTGCGGCGGCCGACAGGCTTTTTAGGTTCCTCAGGTTTTTCAGCGGCAAACCCTTCAAACGTGGGTGCACCCGGGGCTAGATACCAAACCGGTCCGTTTCCAGGAGGTGGAACTCCCCATACCCATGGAAGGTTTTGACATCCGGGGGGCGGCGATGAAGTCCAAGGTGCTTGACCCGGGGCCGCTTGAACCGCAGACCAAGGCCGCGAAACCGAAGAAGCGTCGGGCTGAGCGACTGGGTTCGAACTTCCAATCGGGTTGGGTTGGGGAGACGGCGCCATGGGTAGATCCGGCGCAGGCGGCGTGACGACGGGAGCTGTGGATGAGGGGGCCGTTGGTGCAGGTACCTGAGCCTGACTGTTGCCGGCGGTGAGTATAAAAGCGGTTGCCAGTCCAAGTCCAACGTGAAGCGGGGATGGCAATCTGTGGAGATGGTGGGTCACGAACGAACGGAGTAGCAGAACCTATGCCGCCGTTTTGGGACCGCTTTTGGCTCTAAAACCGCTTGGATCGCGAGAAGTTGTGCGAGGTGCTACACGTTTGGTCGAGCGGCACCGGGCGGCAGTGTGCAGCGGACGTTACACGGGATCACAGGCCATCAAACGCTTTTTTCGCCGCTGCTTTTTTTACCTCGGCGGGTGGTTCACCCTCGGCAACACACGTGGCAAACCCTGGAAACGGAAAGCGCAGGGGTAGAGGAGCTGGGATGAGCGGTTGGTCAACCACCATGGTTCCGGGTAGAAATCGGGCCGCTCGCTCGCGAAGTTCGGTGGTTAGAAATTTGTAATCCGCAGCTTCACCCGCGTCGAGCCTACCCACTATTTTCAGGGCTGCGTTTCGAGTGATGTTGGCGTCAACGTCGGCGGAAGATTGTTGGGCGCCGATGAGCAATACACCCAGGCTGCGCCCGCGCGCGGCGATGTCTACCAAGACTTCTTTAATGGGGCTTTGGCCTTGTTTGGGCGCGTATTTGTTTAATTCGTCGAGAACAACAAAGCGCAGAGGCTCGCGTCCCTTCCCTTGTTTTTCTTCAAAAATGCGAGAGAGGAGCGCTCCTACAACAAAGCGTTGAGCCGCGTCGTGAAGGGAGTGAATGTCCACAACGGTGACCGACTTTTGGAGCTTTACAGGTTGAACTCCGGTGCTCACCAGGTGCCCGAGGCGAGGGGCCTGCGCGTATAAGCGTCTCAAAAAGGCCAGGCAAGTGCCCTGTTGAACGCCCCCTGTCCATTGAGTATCAAACGTGGGCGCATCGGGGGAGAGTTTGCGATCTAGAAACTCCAGCAGGTCGTCAAATGTCCGCACGGGATGGCCCATGCCGGCGGGCCGTGGGTCACGCGCCTCACCGAGCACACGCGACATGACATGGGAGGTTCCATCGGGAGGTTCACATAAAACAACCGCTCCCGGTTCATACTCCAATGGGTAGGCCCAGCGAGCGAGTTGAACGCGAACGCGTTGCTCAATAAACGCGACTTGTGTACGCGCGTCTTCTTCTTCAACGAAGCAGAATTTGAGTAGACCTTCTCGTATGAAGTCGCGGGGAGGCCAGCCAAAAGCAATCACATCTTTGGAAGAGCGCGACGTGATATCGGTGGCCACCGCGCCTTCACGGCTTCCCGCCGACCGGGGCGCATAAAGCGCCACGCTGTTAAACTTACCCGGATTTTCTACCCCCAAAGCGCGCCATTGCTCCACCGCCGATGTTTTGTCAGGTGTACCTTTGTTGGCGCCCGAACGGGATTTGCCGCGCTCTCCAAATTTAGAATTGGGCCTGTCAATGTGAAGCAGATCTTCCCCTTTGACATTGAAAACGAGCGCATGGGTATTGGGGCCGTGGGGGCCGAGAAGCTTTCTACCCTCGTCGGTTTCAAACAGCATGTAGAGCAAAAAGAGAGCGTACGACGTTTTCGTGGCGACGCCGCTCACACCCGAGATGGATACATGCCCACCTTTTTCCCCGTTCATAAACGAAAAGTCGGCCAATACAGGGTCACCCCCTTGATCTACCCCAATGGGCAACGGGCTCACCATTTGGTCGATAAAAAGGGCCGCTTCGCGTTCTGGTTGGGTAGAAACGCGCCTTACCACAGAACCGGGGAGGGGAGGTAACCACAAC
Organism: Polyangiaceae bacterium; assembly: GCA_016712345.1. Classification (GTDB taxonomy): domain Bacteria; phylum Myxococcota_A; class Polyangia; order Polyangiales; family Polyangiaceae; genus JADJRH01. The sequence goes on along the minus strand of JADJRH010000001.1, from coordinate 1,275,089 downwards.
TCGGGCACCGTGCGGAGAACCTGGACTTCTACCCTTCGAACAGTGACACCGGGCATTGTGCGTTCTGCGGCAATGCGCTGCGTGTCGCTGGGTAACTCGGCACCTTCAATTTGACCTGTGCCTTCAACAACAATGCCGTAATGGGTGACTTGACCACCGTCGGGCAAAGCTTGTTCACATACCAACAAGTCGTCGAGTTGAGTCACCGCTTTTTCGTGCAATACCACGTGAAATCGACGGGTAGACGCAATGGTAGATCCATCCACCAGTCCAATTTCAGGGTGTTTGGAGCCGCTCATCGAAACAAACCTCGTTGTGCAGGGGAGTGTGAACTGTCGTGGGCCACCGATTCTCGCACGGCGCGCGCCGCCAAACGCGGGTCACCGAGCAGGTGCCGCAGGTGATTTTCAAGCGCGCCGATGGGTTGAAGATTTTGGGGGGCGCGGGGATCTTTGTGCGCCACGCCGGCAAACTTGGGTAGAAAAAAAGCCGCGCGATTGGCTTCTCGAATGGCAAGGTCAAGTCCGGCGCCGACAGGTATTTCAATGCGCACAATGCCGGCCCACGGGCCTGAAAATGGGCCCCTCGGCGCGAGGCGTAGGTAGGCTGAAAAGCAGTGTTTGCGCGCAAAAAGGCTTGTTCGTTCACCGGGGGCAAGGCTTGGCACTTTGCGATGATATTCAGCCTTCAAGATCGCTTTATGGTGGGTTTTGATATACCCCAAAATGGGAACATCAATCACTCGCCCGTAGGGAAGGGGGCCGTCAATCACTGTCAGATAGCCGGCTTTGCCCATAGCCTCGGCCAATTCTGCTTCGGACGAACGCATTCGTTGATGCAGGCGGGCCAATAGATCTTTGGGCGATGTTTCAATAATGCTGTCGCTCTCCCATTGAAAGCCGTGTTCGGTGGGAGAAAGGGTTGGCTTTTGGCCGGCGCCCCAAATGCATAGTCGTGAAACGCGGGTGTCTTTAAATAAGAGTGGCCCGTTTCCATTGCGAACCACGGCGCCGCGCGCATGCGCTCCCGCCACGCCGTGCACAATTTCACCCGATAACGGATCATGCCTGTAGAGCGATGCTTCACCCCGGCGAACGCCGTCGACAAATGCGAGCGGTGGCAGTTCTTCACCCTCCTGTTTACCGGGATGAAAGCGAAAGCGTTGTTTGTCTTCAATCAACTCGGCGGGTTCTTCCGACACTTCATCGGGTTCAATGAGATAGGGCGACCCGTACGAAACGTTCCAATCTTCAAAGAAGATGGTCATGGTTCACCTCTGTCGGAGGTGATTTTACGGCCCACGTGCTCCTCAATCGCACGCACAACGTGCAGTCGGTCAAACAAGTGTTCTATGTAATCAACGCGATCGGTTTCAATAACAAGGGTGGGTGACAGTTTGTAGTTTTCAAACCACTCTTCGTACAACACTTCAAGGCTTTTGAGATATGCGCGCGGAATGGCTTTTTCAAAGTCTCGGCCGCGGCGCGTGATGCGTTTTGTAAGTGTACGCAGCGGACAGCGGAGGTAAATCATTAAGTCCGGGGGCCGAAGTTCATTGCGAAGCGTGAGATAAAGATCTTGATACGTGCCGTAATCGCGATCATCAATATACCCGGCGCGATGCAGGTGTTTTGCAAAAATCTCAGCGTCTTCGTATAACGTTCTGTCTTGAACGAGCGGTCGCCCTGTGCCGGGGAATTGGGCGATTTTTTGATGGATCTGAAAGCGCTTGATTAAGAAAAAAAGCTGGGACGAAAACGCCCAGCGGAACATGTCGCCATAAAAGTCGGAAAGATAGGGGTTTTCGTCGTGCGGTTCAAAAAACGGCACCATTTTGAATTGTTTTGATAACCAATCCACAAGGCTCGACTTGCCCGCGCCGATGTTTCCCGCCACCGCAATGATCTTGGTGTTCATCGGCACTCCCGCACGTGCATTGTGCAAATGTTGGTTCGCTCGCAGGTTGTGTACCGATCAATGCGGCGTGTTTCACCTTTTTTGGGGGCAATACAAACGCCGGGCTTTTGATAAGCGTGAGCGGCATCTGCTCGGATGGGGTGGGGGCGCGGATCCATTCGAACAGCGCAACTCGCTTCACCTTCACATGGTGCCGGATCGACCCGAAGGATTGCGCATTGGGCCTTTGTATTGGGGGTTTGCTCGCAATAACAAATGATCCCCTGGTCAATTACGGGTGGTTGTTTATTAAACGCGCGATTGGTTCCGCACCGAACGTGCGACGGGTCGTACCGGCAATCGTCGTCCGATACACATTCAAACGGTTCGGGCTGAAACGGCTCTGCGACAGTTGTTTCGGCGGCGGCGTTGGCCTCGGGAATCGGAGGTTCAACGGTGGGCGGCGGCGCGGCGAATAGAGCCGAAACGTTGGGGCGCGGACCGGGCGATAACGGTGGTTCCGGTGTACATGCGGCACAAACCGCTATTAAACCCCCTGTTAGCGCGGCGTACGAAGTAGCCGCGCGGCGCGGCGTACGAAGTAGCCGCGCCCCACCCCCAAAGAAACGTGAACGGGGACAATGAGTCTGCCCTACCGCTTCTTCACGCTTTCGGTGGGCGATGTTCATAACGTTAGAGCAAGAGTGAAAGGCCAAATGTTTGCACAATCGACCCATCAACGGCGGGCATTGCCATTACGTTATGGATATGGCCTTCAGCGTCGACGGTTTGAGCATCTTCAAACGCTTCACCGCGTTCGCCGAATACCAATGCGGCTGTGAATTGAAGGTCAATCGATATCCATTTGGGCCAGACTTCCCACGAAATGCCCAATCCCATTGGAACTTCAATGAAGGAGCCGCCCCTTTCACGGAGAGCAAAAGAGGCGCCGCTTGAACCTGTGGCGGTCATTCGTTGAAATTCAAATCGACCCCAACCGGCTCCCGCGGTGAGCCACCCGGTGAGACTTTTCCACGTCATGCGCGGCGAAACGCGTGCGCCGATAGTGAATGTCTCGACCGGTGGAGAATCAATGGTTGCATTGATTCCAAGCGATCCTTGGGGAATGCCGAGAGGCATGTGTACATCTAGGTAATAGCCTTCAACGTGGAGATATTTGAATATCGGCCAGCGTACGCGGAGCCCAAATCCAGTGGCGGCTTGATAACGAACGCGCGAAGGCCGCCCATCGGAGGTTGTGGATGCGGAGCGCGCGACGACCGCGAAGTCGCCGCCGACATCGAGAAGGTGTTCCCACGGTTCTGTTTTGGAGGGTGTTTCAGGAAGGGGAGGGGGCCGCGGAGGCTTGTTTGCAGCGGGATCTGAACTGGATGTTGGAGCGGCTGTTGGTGTGGCGGCAGGTGGTTCGTCGGCTAAAGCGTGGCGACAAATGGTCTCGGTGACCCCCACAATCGCGATCGTTGCGCACGAGATCGACGCAACCGAAGCGCGGAAGGCTTGAAAGTGTCGCGACGGCATTGGCGTATCGACATCGATTAGGGCAAAATCGCGCGCGATGCGAGCAGTCCTGTTTAGTGTCTTTGTGCTTTCGGCATTATCCGCCGTTGGATGTTATTCAGCGGAGCCTCAACGTTCGGCGCAGGCCACGGCTGAAGCGCCCTCGCCGCCTCCCGGTGCTCCAATGCGCGCCGGTGGTGGGGTGAAACAAGCAACAGCCGCCGGTGTTCAGCCGCTTGAAAAAACCAAGTTTGGGCAACCGATCACAGAGTCGAGCACGGTGCCCCTTCCTTCGATCGTGAAAGATCCGTCGGGGTTTTCAAACAAGACGGTGCGCACAGAAGGTTTGGTTTCGGCTGTTTGTCAGTCGATGGGTTGCTGGATGCAAATCGCCGATACGTCGGGCAAAGCGCACATCAAAATGGCTGGGCACAGCTTCTTTGTGCCCAAAACGGCGTCGGGGCATCGCGCTGTGGTGCAAGGAAAAGTGCTCGCCGCGCCGAGCGGGCCCGCGTGCCAAAACGATTCGTGCGGCAATCAAGAAGTGACGCAGATCGAGATCGAAGCCACCGGTATTGAGTTCGTTGATTAGGCCTGTGTACACAAGCACATTTATCTTCGGTGGCTGAGGCGAGCGAGCGTTGCCCGTTTTAGCGCGGGCGTTTGAGGTGCAACTGAATAGAGCGCCGCTTCACGATAAATGCGCTGCGGATCGCGATCTGTTTTGAGCGAGCTGCCACCCGATGCCACGACGGCGGCGAGTGCTGCCCGGACGCCCAGTTCAATGCAATGCGCTCTGACAGCGAGGGCACTTTCAACAAATGCGGGATCGTCGAGCCGTTCGGCCCAGGTTTCAACATCGGCCCACGCCACGTCGATTTCAGAATGAAAGGCGCGCGCCGCAGCGGTGATCGCTGCGTCATTTTCAGCCAAATGATCGAGGATTTTTGCGGCTGCGCGTGCAGCTCCCAGAGAACATGGAGCTTGGTTGAGTGTACTCTTTGCGTCGGACGCGCGTGCCTCATCGGAGGTTTGAACAAACAGCAAATGGTCATTGTGTACACGTGCGCCTGAGAAGGTGATCGACACAGTGGACGAGGCGTTCATCGCGACGAGGTGCATGGGCGGCCACGCTTTGATTCCCGCCACTTCATCAATGGGGACAGCGATGTACACATGGTCGCCGTTTGAGTCGGTGGCACCCAATGCGATCACTGAAATGGCGCCCCAACCGGTGACCCATGGGGCCACTCCGTCGATCACAAAATGGCTATTTTCTCTGCGAACTGTGACACTCGGTGGTCCGGGTCTGCGCAGATGTGAAAAGGCGGGCGCGCCGAAGATCTCACCTTTGGCCATGCGCGGCAAAAGGCGATGCTGGAGCGATTTGTGCGGACTCCGCGCGATGAGTGCGCACGCCGAAGCGTGTTGAATGGCAACGAACGCGGTGGTGCCACACGCCTCGGCCAAGATGCCGTGGTAGCGGCGCAACACGGGAAGCGGAGCACCGTGGCCGCCGTGTTCTGTTGGAACGGCCAGGCCCATAAGGCCGGCCTCAGCGAGCTGTGCAAGGTGCGCGATCGGAACGCGGTCCGATTTGTCGACCGCATTTGCGTTGGGCAAAAGAGCGTTTTTGGCGATGTGCCGGGCGCTCTCCAAAAGTTCTGCAAACAGCGGTTGGGTGTGGGGCATGAGCGCTTTTTTATTTGGGTGGAAGCGGCGGTGGTGCCCCGCCGGGACGAATGCCGTTCACGATGCGTTCCAACTCGGCGCGGCGCGGTTCGTACGGGATTTCAGGATCGAGCGAGATGGATATTTTCCCGCCCGCGATTTCTTCCTGGATGCGCGCCGCCATGACGACTTTGCCGTCGATGAGTACACCGAGCCGCTTGAGTACATTTTCGGCGGTGAACTTTTGAAAGCGTTTTCCCGACTCGGCGGCGAGTTGAATCATGGCCACGGGTTGCGGCTTTTCTTCTTGATCGGGAGTGACTCCAAGGGTTGCGTCGCCCACGTCTTCGCGCGTGAGTACCACCGTGGAGGTGCCGATGAACGTGCGTACACCAACGCCTTCACGCTTTTTCGTCACTTCATTTTCTTCGGTGATTTCTTGAAAAAGAAGGCGATCGCCCGCGGGAAGTTTGATTTGGTCAAACCAGGGTTTTGCGCGCGCCCGCGCTTGGTCGAGCGTTTCACCGGGTTGAACAACGAGCCTCACGAACGTGCGCGTGTCGATGGACTCCGGCCCGTTCACAATGAGTTCTTGAAACGTTGAAATGCCCTTGGGGGCGCCGTCTGGAAGGGGATTGAAAGGGTCGGGCACGTCGTCGAGGAGCACGACCTCAAACGTCATTTTCGCGGGTTTTTCGTTAGCCGCGGGGCTTTGGCCCGAGCCGGATGCGTTTTGTCCACACGCGGCGGAGAGTGCCGCGGCGGCCGCCAGGACAAATGCGCGCGTGCGCCTACCGAACATGTGCGTTTCGTTATCAGCTTTGCGTGCGGCGAAAAAGGAGGTCTACACAGCGAGCAAAACGCCGGTCGCTTTTTCACCGGTCGCTTTTTCAACCGCCGCAACATAGAGCGATACCTGAACTTCGTATTGCGCGGCGTGGGCCTCGACGTCGCTGTCGGTCTTGAAGTCGATGACCGTCCACAGAGGCCCGGCTTTTGTCGTTTCTCGAAAGGCCAAGTCAATGATTCCGTCGAGCACCGCGTTGTCTTCGAGCGGCATGACAACGGGAGTTTCGCGCCGACATTCACCCTTTGTGTACGCTTTCGCAGCTCGCTTGATCAGCGGATGAGAGAGCGCGGACACGACGGATACACAGGCCGCATTCACTTCTTCTTCGGTGGCGCCGATGAGTCTTCCCTGAGCCGTGGCCATTGCGCGGACGGCGGGTTCTTTGGCTTTGAGATCGACCTCGGCGAGCACGGCGTGGACGAGTACACCAAAGCGTTTTCCGCGTGGGCGACCCTCGCGCGAAACATCGGTGCGCTCGATCGCAACGAGGCCTTTGTGTTTTGACGACGCGTCACGTCCGCCCGATTGGTACGCCGCTTCACCGATCGCGCTCGCGATCTCGGTGGCTGTTTGCACGTTTTGGGACGCAACGCCGCCCTTTGAAATAGCTTCTTTTCGGCGCGCTCTCCATGCCGCATGTCGAAGTTCGCCGCCGTCGTTTTTCGCTCCCGCGGCGTCGGCCTTCAAGATGCGTTGTTGGCGCAAACCGGCTTTGCGTTCTGTGTCCAGGGGAAGGGCCGCGGGATCCCACCACACAACAGCGTGGTCACCCACCGCTGGGCGATGCAGTCCGGGTGCAACGCTCGCTTCGGGGCCCACTTCACAATGCGAGCGATCCACGACTGTGTCCGTGCCCGTAAACGGCGGACATCCAGGCGCTTGAGAAGGCCTTCGACGTTCGAGCCGCGGCGGATAGAGAACCGGATGGAGTACATCCACCCAGCCCCGAACGCCATCGTCTCCGGGGCTCGCATCGCCCACGACCGGAACAATCAGCAGGTCGCGCGCGCGTGTGGCAGCCACGTACGCGAGGCGATGTGCTTCTTCGAGATCGCGCGCGAGCACTTCTTCTCGACGCTCCAAAAGCTCAATGGGCATGTTGCCTGCGAGCGGTTCAAACCAGGTGGAGGCATTGCTGTCCACATGACGCGTGGGCTGCAAATGGGTGTGCGGAGCAGTTGGATCGGCGAGCACCACAACCGGGAATTCAAGCCCTTTTGCGCGATGTACAGTCATGAGGCGCACGCCGTCGGTGCCTTCTTCAACAACCGGAGCTTCGGCCGCTTCACCCTGTTCGGCGTCGTTTTGAACTCGTTCAACGAAGGCTCGAAAGCTCGTTGCACCTCGGTTTTCAAAGCGTCTCCCGAGGTCCATCACGCGCAAAACGTTGGCGAGCGACTGTTCACCCGTTGGCCAAATGGCGAGGCCCGCGTGCGCTCGTGTCTGAGCGAGAAGCTGTCCAATCGTGTCGGCGATGGGCCTTCGATTTCGGCCTAAATGAAGCTTTCCGAGCACGGCGAGGGCCTCGGCAACTTCGCGCTCGTGATCCGGAAGGGGTGGCCGGCCTTCACTCTTTTTGGGATCTAAGAGCGCGAGCGCATAGAGCGGATGGAGAGCTTTGTGGACCGCGCGATATGCGATCAGTAGATCGTCACCGACCGCGAAAAATGGCCCTCGAAGCGTCGCGAATACACTTAGTTCATCGTCGGGCCACTCAACGGCGCACAGGGCACTTCGAATCGCTATCACTTCTTCGCGATCATGAAAACTTCGCCCGCCGACGAGCACGTGGGGAATGCGTCGCCCTTCGAGCGCGCGCACATAAGGCCGGGTCACATCTTCACCGGCGGATTGAAAACGCTTGAAAAGAAGGCAAACGTGGCGCGCCGAAACAGGCTGCGCCGCATCGGGGTGATCGCGCTCTGAAACGGTGAAACCCGAGCGCGGATCGATCAAGTGGGCAACAAACGCGGCCACCGCTTCAGGGGCGCTTTCTTCGATTTTGAAGTGGGTAATCTTTCCGTAATCGCTGTAGGGCTTGGGTATTGGAAGCGCCACAATCGACGGGCGATTTTGCGTGTCGGCGCGAAAAGGCTCCAATGGAACATAACGAGCCTGACTGTTGCTGTCGCCGCGCATAAGCGGAGCAAACGCGGCGTTGATAGCGCGCTGAATGGTAGGCGCTGAACGAAAGCTCGTGGATAGGTATAAAACTTCGGCGCCCGAGCCAATGAGTTGTTTTTTTACTTCGCTATAAAAAGCAACGTCTGCGCGGCGAAATCGATAAATCGATTGCTTTGGGTCACCCACCACAAACAGCTTGCCCGCCTTGGGGCGAACATCCTGCCTTCGCGAGACGGTGGGATCTTCGGCCGCGAGCAATAACAAGATTTCGGCTTGTAATGGATCTGTGTCTTGAAACTCGTCAATAAAAAGGTGCGAAAAACGATTACAAAGTTCGGTGCGTACCTTTTGACTCTCGCGCAGCAATACCCGCGTATACAATAGCAGATCAAGAAAAATCGAGGCGACCGGCGCGCTTTTTCAGCCGCTCGTATTCAGCCAACAAGGGCTGGAGTTCGTGGAACAGGCGCGCTGCGAGATCGGCGCTCGCCCGATCCAAAAACTCATCGGTTGCGCGTTTGGCGGCGTCGCGAAGGGCAATGGCTTCATCGCGTGAGACGACGCACGAAAAGCCGCCGCCGCGCCATCGCCATTCACTCCAGCGCGCCACGTCGCGAAGTTCTGCTTCCAGGCCGTCTTCGTCGCGTCCCCGCACAGCTTCGCGCCGATCAAGCTCTTCGAGGTACCGCGCGATCTTGAAGAGATTGCGACCGACAAAGTCTTTTTCGTTCGGTGTTTTGGGGCCCGCCACCGAAGCCGCGGCGCGCAGAGCGAGGATCACGTGTGTGAGTGCTTCGGTTCGATTCCACGGGTCGCGCCGCCATGCGCCGTCAAAGTCGCGGCGATCGGCCAAACGGTACGCCGCGTCGCGGAGGATCTCACGCGGCGTGCTGCGATCGCGGCCGCGCGGACGCCTGCGTAACATGCGGCGTACACCTTCGGGCGGTTCGCGAAGTGCCTCGGCAAACCAGTGATCAAACGCTTGATCGAAGAGGCGCTCCGCTTCGTCTTCGGCGCCCACTTCAAACAGCGGATCGACTTTCGCTTCGAGCGGGTGCTCGTGCAAAAGATCGGAGCAGAGGGAGTGAATTGTCCCGATGCGCGCGGCTTCGAGCATGGAAAGCGATCTGTCGAGATTGGCTCGAACCTCGGGCAAAACGTCGTCGGCGGTGCGGGCTCGTTCAATTGCGGCGCGTAGTCGAAGTTTCATTTCGCCCGCCGCTTTTTCGGTGAACGTAACGGCAACAATGCTGTCGAGTTCAGCGTGGCCGGCGGCGAGAAGGGCCACAATGCGAGCTGTCAGTTCGGTGGTTTTTCCAGTGCCGGCCGCGGCTTCAACAACGAATGTTTTGTCGAGATCTTCGCGGATGCGGCGTCGCGCTTCACCGTCTGGAAGAAGGCGCAGACTCGCCGGAGGTGGCAGCGGCGGGTGCGACGACATGCGGCTCATGTCTGCTCCCTCAGCTTTTTCAACGCCATGAGTTCATCGGGGCGTTTTCGCCGAATGCGCTCTTCTTCGTAGGGACCGCAAACGGGGCGGTAGTCACAAAAGCGGCACGCTCCCGGTGCGGGTGCGGCAGGCAAAAATGCGGTGTCGATCGCCTGTCCAATTGTGTACGCAACGACGTCGGCCTTTTCGCGTGCGTCTAGATCTAAAGGCACTTGCACGTTTTCAAAGCCGCCCGCCGAGGTGCAATAAAAGAGGCGTCCACCTTCCACGCGCGCTTTGGGAAATAACTTTTCGAGTGCGAGCGCGTAGAGCACGGCCTGCAAACGTTCGCCTCCGGCGATGCGCTCACCCTCTTCAGCGCGCGCCTTTCCGGTTTTGTGATCTGTTGCGCGCAGCGAGCCGTCGCGTCTTTTTTCAACGAGATCGATCGAACCGCGCAGGCGCAGGCCACAGTCGAGCGGTACGGGCTCGTCTTGGCTGTTTGCGTCGGCCTCTTTGCGATCGGGCAGACCAAACGAAAGCTCAAAATACGAAGGCTGCCAGCCGCGTTCTTCCGCATCGCGTGTGACAAGTTTGAGCCACTCAATCAGGTCGGCGTAGATGCCCGCAACCGTGTCTTCCCACACGCGCTCGATAGAGGGCAGAAGATCATTTTTGTATCGATTGGAAACGCCGGTGAGCACCTCGTAAAGCTCCTTGCGGGCGGCTTCGAGCATGTCGCGGCTGAAGGGCAATAACCCCTTATTTTGAAGGCTTTGAAGTAACTCAAACTGGGTTTCGTGAACCAGCGATCCGCGCGAAAGGGCGTCGAGTTCTTCGATGGGACTGGGTGTTTCACGGGGCGCGAGTTTGTACACCGTGTAGAGCAAAAACTTGTACGGGCAGCTCGCGAACGTTTGCAAAGCGGTGGGTGAAAAACTGCGATTTTGGAGTGAGTGTTTTTTGAGCGCTTCGATCGCGGCGGAGAGCGGCTTTTTCACCACCACGTTGTTGCGTTTTTCTTCGCGCATCACGAGGCCGTCGGCGCCCGTGAAACGTGGCACTTCCCAGCGCTGCGCACGAAATCGAAGGGCGCGCGCGAGGTGCGGATTGACGCTCAAAAGGTACCGAGCGTTGCCGTCGGTTTCAGCTTCAGGAAGGCGAAACAGCTCTTCGAGAAGCGCGAGGTCGTGCTCGGCGTCGTCGATCGCGTCGTGGCTTTTTTCAGGCGCGGGCCAACCAATGCGTGCAGCGCCGCCCTGCTCGGCGCGTCGTGCCATTTCATCAAACCCGGGCAACCGTCCTTCGGCTGCACGCAACACTTCGAGCCCGTAAAACGAGGGAACTCGCGGTCGCGACTGATCCATGTCGACGCGCGGGTACGTGAGCACCGCGCGCTTTTTCGCGGAGCCGACAGCGATCTTGAGCGCGAGGCGTTCTTTCTCAATGCGATCGTCGTTGGTTTCGAGCGCGGATTGCATGAGCGCAAGAGCCCGCCGCGCGCCATCGGGCATGATGGGATCTTCGGTGACTTTTTGAGGGAAGAGACGCTCCGCGAGGCCGGGAACAATCACCACGTCGAAGGCCATTCCACGTGCGGCTTCAATGGGTCCGACAAGCACGCGGCCGTAGCGTTTTTCTTTTTTAAGGGCGACGAGATCCGCCAAGCGCTGGCCCAACACGAGTCGAACTTCCGACAACTCCACAGGCCCCACGGTGCTCATTGGCAGAAGCTCCGCGAGCACCGAAAGCACGCGGGCCGGCGTTCGGATCGCGCGTGTTGCGAGCGCTCCAAGTTTGTCGAGCCACTCGCCCCAAAGAGCTTGCTTTGGAAGGGTTGCGAGCTGCTCAATGAGAGGCAGCGCAAACGCTCGCAGACGTGCGAGGTCGTCGAGATCGCGCCGGATGCGAATACCGTCCAGACTCTCCGGATCTTCGATCCCTGTGAGAGACGCTTCGTACTGGTTTTTCAGGCGATCCAAACGCTCTGCGTAACGCGGCTCACCGCCGATCACCGCGGCCTCGGTGAGAAAGTGTTCCCATCTCCTCGGGGTTCGAAGACTTCCCGCGGCGACCGGTGCTGTCTCGGCGATCTCGGGTACACCTTCACCTTCGGCGTCTTCGTCGGTTGCCGCAGCGCGCGCCATTGCAAGAGGCAACATCTCTTCATCGGGCACTGCCCATCGCTCGGTAGCGGGTGCGGCGGGTGGAGGTTCACCCGCCAACGTGGCGTCGGGCACTTCACCAAGCGACAAATACTCGGCGAAACGAGGCGCGGAATAATCCTCGGCCGCACACGCGAGCAACGCGAGAAAAGCGCGTCCCGCGGGGTCGGGCGTTTTCGTTCCGAACGTGAACGCGGCCGGAATGCCGGCGCGTCGAAGCGCTTCCACCAAGTGCGGTCTGTACGAACCGGGTGTTCGAAGCAGAACGGCCATTTCGTCGAACGGTGTCCCACGTTCCGCCTCATCTCGAAGTACGCGCACGACCTCCACACATTCGCGGCTTTCACCGGGTGCGGAGATCACCATCACATCTGAACCGAGCGAGGCTCTCGGCAACTCGCGTTCTTCAAACAGGTAGCTTTGCAAACGTTCGAGAGATGAGCCGCGGTGCGAGATCGTGGAGCGGACCACATCGGTTTGCAGCGCGAGCGAGAGAGCGTCTTCGGTGCGCGTATCACCGTGCGGGACTGTTGCGAGTACACTTGGTGAGCCGGCCGCGACGGCTGCGACAAACTTCGTTTCAAGCCCGGGCTCCACTTTTACGTCGAACAGGAGCAGCGGCAGCTTTGCGAGAGGTGTGTCGCCTTTGTGTACACGTTCTGTTGCGACACGAAGCACGAGCGCCCGATCCGCCAGGCCGTGGCGCAAAAGTTCGGCTTCGTATTCAACTAGAATCAAAGCCAGGTCAGCATCGATTTTTTCAAGTTCGTGGGTGGACACATCCGCCGCGCGAAGCTCTCGAAGCGTGCGAGCGATCGCCCGTGGCAATCCCGGTCTTGTGGCCACATCGCTGAACCGCCCAAGCGCCCCTTTTAAATGCAGCGACGCAACGACGCGTGCGCAGAGAGCTTCGAGCGGCAGCGGGCCCGCGGGCGACAGATTTTTTGCAGCCAATCGAGGTGCTGCGAGCTGCGCTGCAAGCCGCATCAACGTGGTGCGATGTTCACCGAAAACAGCGCGGCCTTCGCGCGCCAAAACCGCGTAGAGATCGGTCAACGCGTCGAGCGAAGCTCCAACCGCCAGCCCTTCCGCGCCGCGCGTGCGCGCGCGAAGATGACGAAGCGCTTCTTCAAGACGCTCGTGTGCCCGAGGGGACGAAAAAATCGTGGGGGTTCCCACGCGGCGTACCATCGCATGCGTCCTTCCGCGCACCAACGGCGTTTTGGCTACAATCCGTCCGTGCCCTCCCCGAGCCTCACACTGTTTGCGCACGTTCTATCGCGGCCGGACGCGGAACTTGATCTCGCACAGGCGGCGTTACTCATCGCCGAGATTGAGTATCCCGGCATTGATGTCGGGCGATACATCGCCATGCTTGACGAATTGGGTCGGCGAGCCCGCCGAATTCTCGCCGAGCCTTCGGACCGACCCGGCATCGAGCGCGTGCTGCGTTTTCTTTACGAAGAGGTGAAGTTTCGCGGCAACAGCGAGGACTACTACGACCCGCGAAACAGCTATCTGAACGACGTGCTGGAGCGGCGCACGGGAATTCCGATCACGCTCGCGCTTGTGATCACCGAGGTCTGCAAACGCGCCGGCGTTGAGGCGCAGGGCGTATCTTTTCCCGGACACTTTTTGGTGCGCAGCCCCGCTCCAAACGGGCTCTACGTAGCCGATCCATTTGCGGGTCACCTGATGACGCAGGCCGACCTTCGCAACCTATTGGCCAAAACAACGGGCAACCCGCGTGATCCCGATGCGCGCATGCTCGAAGGTGCAACGCCGCGGCAGATCCTTATTCGAATGTTGTCCAATCTGAGGGGTGTTTATTCGAATCGCGGCGACAAGGACCGTGAGCGCGATGTGCTCGCTCGCCTTTTCGTGCTCACCCCAACGGATGAAGTGAAACGCGATCTCGACACGCTCGGTGGTGAACGAGGCATTATGAGTGGCAGTCGCGAATTAAACTAGGCAGCTGGTGTTTTTTACTGCGCGCCCCGCGGAGTTTTTAATACTTTTGCATTAAGTCGTCGGCCAAACGTTCCCCGAGCGAGTAATACCCTCTCACCGTCAGGTGAACCCCGTCCTTCGCTCCTTTGGGCGGATTTTCAAGCGTCCATTTGCGCATGGAGCCTTTGCCGCCCATCACGTCAATGGTGTCCCAAAACCAACATTTGTTCGTTTTGGCCGCCGCCTTCAGAATGTCTCGAATGCGGGCTGAGCGCTCCTCTTGGTCCGAACGTTCCGTGGGTGCCAATATGGCGCAGTCAATATCTGGTTTCTTATTGCGTACCCGCTCCACAAGTTTGGCAGCGCGCTCTTCATAAACTTCGGCTTTAATGCCAACGTCACCCGATTCATTGGTTCCGTATTCAAAAATAACGAGTTCCGGCGAGCGACGCATAAACTCGGCGGTCCATGCCTCTTCGTTCCACCCCAATGCGGTTGTGTACCTCGCACCGTTGATACCGGCAACGTCCAATACAACGCCGGGGCTTTCCAATGGATCTGTTTCAATAACAACGCCGCATAGCGAAGGGTATCCGGCCGATGGTTGCACCATTAGGCGCATTCCCTTCTCAACCGGATCCGTGGCGAAAGGAGAGTGCACCAAAGCCGACCGCTCGCTCGCTTTGCCACTCGCTTTCAGTTTAATGGGCTTTTTACCGGTGATATTGGCAGTGATTTCATCTCCGGCTCTATTGAATCGAACGCACAAATCCCATTTCAACTTGCCGGTGAGCGACGTGTCTTTGATTTCAACGCCTGCTTCAGCCCCCGGTTCTTTAGGTGTCATAAGCACCCCGCCGAGGCCGAATATCCCATCACCGGCTTTGTTGCTCGCCGCCGGGTTTTTGGGCGCAATGCTCCATTTTTCTTTAATGATCACTTCCACCCCGTCGTGCCGATACCCCTTATATCCGAGGTGTACAAATCCCGGCCCGCCGTTGCCAAAACGCTTTTGCAGAATTGAGCGGAGTTTGCCGCTCCAAAAGTCGGCCTGACCGTGCGAATCACCGAGCCATAAAATGCGCACGTGGTCTTTGCGAGTGCCCGCTTTTAATGCATCGAGCGCGGTGTAGAAGCGGGCGAGATCACCTTCACGCTTGGGCAACGGCGCCGGGCGTTCCGCCGTCTCCGCGGTGCCGCCGTCCCCCGCGTCGGCGTCGGTCCCCGCGTCGGCGTCAACCGCGATTGTTGTCGGTGCGGTGACGCTTGTCTGCGCCGCCGCTGTGGACGCCGCCGTTCGCTCCGGTGCGCCCTGTTCGCGCGCAGTTCCGCAATGGACGAGCGCAAACGGGGCAAGCATTAAACAACCAAACCCGCCCAACTTTCTCCGGGAAAGGCGCTCAGTCCATTGCGTCGGTGTCGTGCGAAGCCGCATCGGTGCTTGGTTCTTCTCTAGCAAAAGCGTCGGACAAGGGCTTGTTTCCTGCAACATTCGAGCGGCCGACAAGCCGTTCTTCAACAGCGGTCACCATTCGCTCCACGTAGGTTGGCAGCGAGGGGCACACAATGCCCAGCGGATCCAAGACGGCATCGGCGTTGCGCGCATCAAAGTGTACACTTGTGAGAAGCTGCTCAACGAGCGACTTCGGGCTGCGCAAATACCCTTCAATCCCAGGTGTTCGAAACATTGAACGCGCCAGTGTTGAAAGCTCCACCCACGCAGAACGCTGCGCTCGAATTTGGTGTACACGCGTCACAAACTGCCGAATGGGCATTGGCTGCGGATCACGCAAATGAAATGTCCTCCCGATCGCGCGCGGTTCTTTGCCGATGGCCACCGATGCGCGCACCACAAAGTCGATGGGCACGACATGCAGCGGCGCATCACCGAACGACCCGATCGGCAGCGCCAGATCCGCGGGCGCCGCGAGAAGCAGCAGCACGAACAGATAGGGAAGATCGAGGCGATCGATCTCACCGGTTGTGGAGTCGCCCACAATCATTGTCGGCCGAACGATCGAGATCGGCAGATTCTTTTGCGCTCGGGCGATGACGCGTTCGCCGTCGGCGCGCGTTTGCTCGATCACCGTTCGATACGTTGTTCGCTCCGACAGATCCTCTTCAAACACCGTGCCCGATGCGCTGCCGGCGACAAACGCGGTTGAGTGGAAAACAAGGTGCTGAAGGTTGTTCATCAAGCGCGCAACCTCAACGATCTCACCTGCGCCGACCACGTTCAGCGCGTGTGCCGTGGGTTTATCCACGCCGAGAAAACCGGCATGCGCCGCGTGATGAATGCGATCGACATCGCGGGCGAGTTGCCGCAGCTCCGCTCCTGAAAGCCCGAGATCGATCGCAGCGGCGTCACCTTCGAGCAAAACCACCCGCTCTCGATCGGCGAGATCAAGCGAGTCGATCACGCGACGCGCTTCAACAACGAGCTTAGGCAAAACGAGCGCGACGATGAGCGTGCCGGGTTCGTTGTGGAGCAGAAAAAGCGCCAGTTTTTGCGCCAAAAATGACGGAAACCCTGTGATCAAAACAACGCTTTGGTAGCCCGGCCGAGCCATTCGGCCCGTGAGGGTATCACCTTGTTGCTTTGTTCTCGTCATGCTCGAAAGCGCGACTTCGTGTTAACGAACAACTGTGATCGACCCGGCATCGTTTGAGTCCGCGTTTTTGCCCACCGTGCCCGACGACGAGGCGTTCTGGTTTCCATTTCGAGGTCCGCAGCTGCTCCTCAAATCAACCGGCGGCAAAGGGGCCTCTCCGCTCCGAAGGGACGAGTTTTTGTCGCTTGGGTTGGAGGTCATACGCGCGCAGTACATCGGCGCGTTGAACGGTGTCGGCTGCGTTGCCGCGGAGCTTCAGAAAGACGCACCCGAGGTTACCGGTCACCAATATCTCGACCTTCGCCGGGCTTTTTTTGCCTTGGATCCAAGCGAATTTGCCGCTGCCGGGTTGGCTTTTCAAATCCAATATTGGGACAAAAATCATCGCTTTTGCGGCGGATGCGGCGGCCCCCTTGCGCTCAAACAAACCGAACGCGCCAAGCGCTGCGACCCATGCGATCGAGACTTTTATCCCCCTGTTGTGCCGGCAATGATTGTTCGCGTTGTGCGCGGCGATCACATTCTAATGACGCGTCAATCCCGCTTTCCAAAGGGCATGTACGGGCTCGTAGCGGGCTTTCTTGAGCCCGGAGAAACACTCGAAGAATGTGTCGCGCGCGAGGTTCTTGAAGAAACCGGAGTGCGTGTACACAATGTTCGCTACTTCGGCAGCCAGCCTTGGCCGTTTCCTCACCAGATCATGATCGGGTTCGTGGCCGACTACCTGTCCGGGGACATCGTTGTGGACACATCCGAACTTGAAGAAGCGGCGTGGTTTAACCGATCCGAAATGCCCATGTTGCCCCCGCCGATCAGCCTCGCTCGCCGCCTAATCGACGACTTTCTCAACGCCGACTGAGCTGGCACGGCGCCCCTCGGATGCCCCCGTTGTGTGTACTCATGGCCGGCAGCGCCGTCTTGTGTACACAGGCTCACTCGCTCGTTTTTAGCCGAAGCCTTGTGTACACACCGCGCAAGCCGCGTCGATTGTGTACGCAGCGCTCGTTTTCATCGGCAGATGAGACAAAACACGAAAAGCCGAGATGCCTTTGCAGCTCGGCTTTTCGGCCCTGATGATGAAAAGATCAGCGCTTGGAGTACTGGAAGCGCTTGCGGGCGCCGGGTTGACCGTACTTCTTGCGCTCCTTCTTGCGCGCGTCACGCGTGAGGAAACCCGCACGCTTGAGCGACGAACGGCGCTCGGGATCGGCCGCGCAGAGAGCCCGCGCAACACCGTGACGAACGGCCTCGGCTTGAGCCGAGTGACCGCCGCCGGCCACTGTGGCGCGAACGTCGTATTGGTCGAGCAGCTCCAGCAGCTCAAGCGATTGGCGCATCACCATTTGATTGGTTTCGCGCACGAAGTACTCATCGGCGGGGCGCTCATTCACCGTGATTTTGCCCGCACCCGGAAGGATCCAAACGCGCGCGACCGCGGTCTTGCGCTTGCCCGTGGCGTAAAACTTAGATTCAGTCATTTTCGTTTACCGTCGACGTTCAGTAGGTCAAAGGCTCGGGCTTTTGCGCCGCGTGCGGGTGATCGGGACCGGCGTACACCTTGAGCTTCGCGAGAACTTCGCGAGCAAGGATGTTTTTGGGCAACATGCCTTTTACCGCTTTGGTCACGGGGAGCGTGGGCTTGCTCTCAAATACCTCGTTGTACGGCTCAGCGCGGAAACCACCGGGCTCACCACTGTGCCGGTAGTAGTGCTTTTGAACGAGCTTGCGGCCCGTGAGCTGAACCTTGTCGGCGTTTACGACAATCACGAAGTCACCCGTGTCCACGTGTGGCGTGAACGACGGCTTGTGCTTGCCGCGGAGAACCATGGCGACGCGGCTTGCGAGGCGGCCCAGGGGCTTGCCTTGCGCATCAATGACCCACCACTTGCGCTCAGTGAGCGCTTGGGCGGGTTTTGCGGAAAAACTCTTGGGATGGGGATTCATCGGACACTTCCGGCAATCAGGGGGGCGCATGGATACAAGTCAGGGTGAAGCTTGTCAAGCGACAGGATCCAAAGCCACCAGCTTTCTCACAGCGCCACTTGGTTCATCGCTGCGCGAATGAAAAAAGCTAGAATCGGCGTCTTCATGAAGCATCACCCCCTTAAATGGCTTTTCGTTGCGGCGATTTTCAGCGTTGGTTCCACCGCGCAGGCCCACACGGTGCTCACCAAACCCGCCCCCTTGAGCGGCGACGACAACGCCAAATCGGGCCCGTGCGGCTGCTATTTCGGTGATGGCCCAGAAGATCCAACCGAAGACGGAACGCCTTTGCCTTGTCCTACGGACTACACCGTGACCGAACTTGTGGCCGGCTCTCAGGTCACGGTTGAGTGGAAAGAAACGGTCAACCACAACGGTGATTTTCGAATCGCGTTTTCAGCTAAATCGCCGGAGCAAACGCTCAAAGCCGACGTTGACGCCAACATCATCGAAACCGTGCCCGATCAAAACGGCACGTCCGGCGCCACCCTCAAACAAACGATCACCATTCCCAACGAACCTTGTGAGCTTTGCACCATCCAGCTTCGCCAATTCATGATCGGCGCGGCGCAGCCCTATTACTACTCGTGCGCTGCCGTAAAAATCGTGGACCCCAACGCGGGAACCGGCGGCGCCGGAACTGGAGGCTCGTCCTCTTCCGCATCTACCGGAGGTTCTGGAGGCTCGGGAGGTGAAGGCACTTCGACCACCGCACAAACCGTCAGCACCGGCGCCGGAATGGCCGATCCCGAGCCGACAGTGGCCGAAGGCTGCGCCGTTACCAATCCGCGCGCTGCAACTCGAACCACCCTTTTTCTTGCGGGTGTGGCGCTTGCGCTTCAACAACTCCGCAGAAAATTCCGCCGATCGCAACGGCGATAACTCGGGTTGACCGGGCTCCTGCCCGGCGCTATTCGCCGCGCGTGATGTTTCGCCCGCGGCGCGCGTTTGCTCTTGTCGCCCTCTTCATCTCGCTGTCTCAAGCGGGCTGCCTCGAAAAGTCTTCGGAGCACCGCATTCGCGCCAACGCATTTCTGCGCGGCGGTGACGCGCAATCGGCGGTTGGTGAATGTGACCTCGGATTGGCGATAAAAAAAGACGACGTTGCGCTTCTCATTCTCAAGGGCAAAGCGCTCTTTGAGCTTTCAAAACTCGATGAAGCCAAAGCGTCGTACGAAAAAGCAATCGACGCCGGCCAAAACGAAGACAAGCGAGGCTTGATCGAAGCTCACATGGGCCTCGCGATGATTGCTTCGCGCGCCGGTGATTGGAAAGTCGCGCGCAACCACTTTGAGAAAATTGTGGAAGCCGACGAGGGGAAAAACGCTCAATCGCAGCTCAACTTGGCGCGTGCCTGCGTTTCTTTAAAAGACATGGAGTGCGCTTTGAAACACGGCGAACTCGCCGGGCGCATGGCAAACACCGACGAAGCCACGTTGTTTACGCTTGGAACGGTGTTTCTCTCAGCTGAAAAACCGGCCGAAGCCGAAAAAACGTTTGAACGAATTTGTGAAGTCGTACCCGGCGCTGCATCGTGCCCTTATGGCATTGCAATGGTTGCCGCTCACAAAGGGGATAAACCCCGCGCCCTCGCGAAGCTTAAAGAAGCAATCGACCGCAAAGTGCCGGAGCCGGCGCGCATCGTGAATGAGCCTTGGTTCTCGAAAATAAAAGATGATCCCGAGTTTTTGGCGCTCGTTGCAGCCGCCCAAAAATAGGTATTATCGGCGCATGCGCGCCAATCAAGTTCTCCTCCTGTTTATTGCGAGCGCGGCGTTTCTTCCTCTCGCGGGGGCCGCGTGCAACGAACAGAAGCAAACTCAATATCCTCCGGGGCAGGCTCCTCCGGGCCAATATCAAGGCCCAGGTGCCAGTTATCCGCAGCAGCAATACCCTCAGCAGCAATATCCTCAACAACAATATCCGCAGCAGCAATACCCTCAGCAGCAATACCCTCAACCGCAGCCTCAACCAACACCGCAACCCACAACAACAGCGCCGCAAACTCCCGCGTGGACGCTGCCCAGCGGATTGCCCCCTTTGCCGAGCGGATTTCCTACTCAGTTGCCGCAAATTCCCGGGTTTCCGCCGCCTCAATGAATGCGAATACCCGCGGCCGCGCAACTGTTTTAATCAAGTTTGTGAAACACGTTTGAAACAACGTTTCACGCAACGCAAGCATTGCATCCCGTGCAAAATTCGCTTGTCCGGGTGACGCCGGTTCACGTGCCCACCCCGCCGCGAAACATCGGCAACTCCATCGGATCAACGAGAAAAGGCGCATTCTTCTGAGTAAGATCTGCGCCGTTTGGCAACATCGCGCGTGTCGTTGAGAGTGGCCCGCCGTGTGCAAATTGAAACACCCGTCATGGCTGCCATTAAACTTGCGCCTCGCCTCAGAGTGCTCCGCTCTATTGAAAAAGAGCCGCATCGTTATCCCAAGATCCGCCGTTTCACCATGGCGGTCACCTTTGTGGTGCTTTACGCCATTCCGCTGCTCGGCATTGCACGGTTCGACCTTTGGGACGGCCGCCACATGGCCGCTTTTGAGCGCACGAACTTTGTTTATGGATTCGGCGCGGTATTCCTTTCTGTTATCGTTTTTTATCTCCTCACGTTCGTCGTCAATGGAATCGTCGGAAGGCTGTTCTGCGGTTTTGGATGTCCCGTGGGTGAAATGTCGCGCGCGAGCGACACCGCCGAAATAGCCAGAAAAACCGGCGAAAATCGTTTACGTGATGAGGGGAAAGCATGGGGTTTTGCCGCCCTCCTCGCCACGGCCGGCTTCTTATGGTTCGTTGACCCGCGCGTTTTTATTGAAGGGTCATTAAAAGCAAAACTCATGGCAACCGGCGGCCTGTTGGGTGCCATTGCCACCGTTTATCTCCTCGGCAGATTTGTTCGTTGGAGTTTTTGCCGCGGCTATTGCCCCATTGGCATTTATTACTCCGCTGTTCAAACGGCCCACGCATTTGGCATTCATTACGATGAAATCGAGAGTGTTTGTAAAGGTTGCGATTATTGCGAACAGGCCTGCCCGGTTGGGCTCGATCCAAAAGACCTCCGCAAGCCCCAAAACGATGTCATTGGAGTTGGCATTGAAGGGTTGCCTCAATCCAATCATTGCCTCACCTGCGGTGAGTGTGTACGCGCCTGTGAAAGCGTGTTTCTGCAAAAGCCCGGACTTATCCCGCCGCTTTCACTTTCTCGCAAAGCCGACGCCCGTAAACCAGAAGATCAAAAAAAGGCCGATAAAAAAGGCAAGAGCGCCGATAAGGCAAAACCCGTCGAGACAAAAGAAGAGCCTCCGCGCGCAGAACCCGAAAGTGAATTGCAGACCGCCGCAAAGCTCGAAACGAGCCTTTGATCGCGCAGCACCTCAAAATTTCTTTTCGACAGCGGAAACAATACTGATACCTTGGCGCCCTCATCATGGCGCAACAGAACGGCAGCAATAACGGCCAAACGCACGCGGTGCACGTTTATCCAAGCTTCGAATCACCCACGGTTGACAAGGTGATGGTGGAGGAGCGTGCCGCTTCTCTTGCCAAACGAAGTATCAAAAAAGCCGCCAAAGAAGCCGGGCTCAAGCTCGCTGTTTCAATGATGGACCTCACCACGTTGGAGGGCAAAGACTCCGCGGGCAAGGTCACCCAAATGTGCCAAAAAGCACTTCATCCGCACGAGCGCGGCGATATCCCGTCGTGCGCAGCGGTTTGCGTTTATCCCAAATGGGTAAAAACCGCCAAGGGGGCACTCGCCGGCTCCAATGTAAAAGTGGCCAGCGTTGCAACAGCGTTTCCAAGCGGCCTATCGCCCCTCTCCGTCAAACTCGACGACGTGCGTCGCGCTGTTGAATTCGGCGCCGATGAAATCGATATGGTGATTGACCGCGGAGCTATGCTGTCCGGTCAATACAATGCCGTGTTTGATGAAATTGCCCTCACAAAAGAGGCATGTGGCCCGGCTCACCTCAAAGTCATTCTCGAAACGGGTGAACTTGGCAGCTATGACGTTGTGCGCAAAGCAAGCCAAATAGCAATGCTCGCAGGCGGCGATTTCATTAAAACATCCACCGGCAAAATTCAACCCGCCGCAACCCCCGCAGTCACCCTCGTTATGCTTGAGGCAATTCGTGACTTTTATTATTCCACCGGCAAAATCATTGGAATGAAGCCGGCGGGTGGCATTCGCACTGCAAAACAGGCATTGCATTACCTCGTGATCGTAAAAGAAACGCTCGGCGACAGGTGGCTCACGCCCGACCTATTCCGTTTCGGTGCATCCACGTTATTAAACGACGTGCTTATGCAGCTCGAAAAAGAGCGTACCGGTGCTTATCAAGGCGCCGACTATTTCAGCAAAGATTAACTCAGGGCTCGCGGTAAAAGCGGGGAACGCGCCGCGACACGCTCGTTAATACTTCCCACGAAATTCGCCCCGTTTGTTCGGCGATTTCGTCGGCGGTAATCACGTCTTTACCCAACGAACCTTCCTGCGGACCGAGCCAAACAATTTCGTCACCCACTTTTGCGTTGGGTACATCGGTCACGTCCAGCATGGTCAGATCCATTGAAACGGTGCCCGCAATTGGAGCGCGTTTCCCGTGCACCAATCCGTGCCCTTTATTGGATAACAATCGATCCAAACCGTCGGCATAACCCATGGGCACTGTTGCAATGCGGCTTTCGCGCTCGGCGCGCCACGTATGCCCATAACCAATGGCCTCACCCTTGGGGATCGTTCGCAATGCAACAATCTCGCTGCGAACGCGCATGACAGGTTTCAACTCAGGCAATTGGCTATTTTGCGGCGTTGCACCAAAAAGAGCAATACCGGGCCGCACAGCGTCAAACCAAGCCGCGGGCATACGCAATGTCGCGGCGCTGTTTGCCGCATGAATCACTTTGGGGGACAAACCGCGCCGTTTAATCTGCGAAGTGAGTTCTGCAAAGCGCCGCAGTTGTTCTTCAGTAGTCTCCAAGTCAGGAGCATCGGCGCAGGCGAGATGGGTCATTAACCCATCCAATTGAACTTCACGGTGGCGTGCAAAAGCATCGAGCACGCCCGGCAATTCTGCAGGTGAAACTCCCAACCTACCCATCCCCGTGTCCACCTTCAAGTGTACACGCAGCGGTTCACGATTGGAGTATTTAATGACAGTGGCAATGCGTTCAATCTCAGCCGCATCATAAACAACCGGCGTCAGATTGTGCTCCAAAAGCTCGTCAATTCCGGCTCGCCGCGGCCCAAAATACCCACCCATCACAAGAATGGGAATGCGAATACCCGCCGATCGCAACTCAATGGCTTCTTCAAGAAGCGCTACACAAACGCCGCTCATCCCCGCTCGTTCGAGTGTGCGCGCCACCGCGGAGGCCCCGTGACCATAAGCATCGGCCTTGAGTACACCCCAAATGCGGGGTCGCTTGTGACTCCCACCTTCGCTCTTGGCGAGATGTGACTCCAGCGCTCGGTAATTAAACCGCAGATTGGCCAAATTCACTTCTGCCCGCGTAGGCCGTAGAGCATCGGCGGGGGCGGCCCTTCGGGGGCGCATGACACGCACCGACTGACCCGTGCGTGTCACTTCAACTTCGTTGAGCGGCAATGAGGCAGATGCAAGTGCAACCATTGGAGTGTCCGGTATCTCGACGCTCGGAGGAGGGCCAACATTCCGCCGTGTCATGTGCCGTGCCCGCGACAACTCGTTAACGCGGCTCTATAAAGCCGGGCGCAAAGCCGGTTTGCTGCCGCAGTGATGCGCTTATTCATTGGGGTCTTTTTTCTTTTTCTTTTTTTTCTTTTTCGGTTGTTCGCCCGGCTCACTGCCTTTTTCACCTTTTTGGGCGGTCGCCTTTTTATCGTCTTTGTCTCCGTCCTTGTTTTTTTCCTTATTCGCCGCGTCGTCGGGTTTGCCGTCTTCAGCCGGTTTATCGCCGTCTTCCTTAGAATCGCCCTTTAATTCCCACGCTGGAAAGCCGGCCTTTGCGTACCAACCCTGCGATCCTGTTTTGCCCGGTTCGCGGTTTTCTACCGTTCCGCCGCCCGGTTCAGGCGCTGTTGACCCCGGAGTTTTAATGTCAGGCCCCTGCGTCACCGTCATGTACTCATCGGCGGTGTATTCAGGATGGTTATCGTCATGGCCCGTTGTTTTCAGATCGCTCGGCCCCGTACCCACATTGATAATTTGTTGAGTGGGAGGATAACTGTCAGTCCATTTCTCGCGCACCGCGTAAGCCCCGTCCCGAACAACCCGAGACGAAGTGGTGCGAAACCCCGGTATTCCCCGCTGCGCGAGCACCTTTGTCCCCTCAGGCAACTTGGGTGTTTGGCGCTCCACCTGCTCAAAAGGAATTACTTCATCAATGCGACGAAAATACGTGACTGTCAGTTTGCGTTTCGGCCCCAAAATCTCGGCCCGAACAACGCCGCCCGCCACTGTTTCATGCAATACAATCGGAAAGTCGAAGTTATTGCGAAACCTAAAATTAATGGTTGGATAAACCACCGTCGCATCCAAACCGAGCTTGATATAATAACTCGGACGCGAGTGCGGATAACGCTCCACAATTTCCAACCCTGCAAAAAAGGCCGCTCCGTGAAGGGTTCCTGATATCTGACAGGTTCCGCCGCCCAGCCCATCCACCAATTCACCCTGGGCAATCACAGGCGCAACGCGATAACCATGCGCCTCGTCGCGCGGACCGACAACTCCATTAAAGTCAAACGTTTCACCCGGCAAAATCACGGTTCCATCGAGTTTCGACGCCGCCTGTCTCAAGTTATACGTTCTGTCGCGTGTTCGTTCGCCCTGCGAATAACGCGTTTCAAAATAGCCGAGCACTTGGTCAAACTTCACATTGCCCAATTGATCGGCTTTGAGTCGCGGTGAAATCACCTCCACCGCCGCATCCACCGTTTCTTCCCCCCGCCGAAACGCCGCATCAATGCGCGCTATCGTTCCATAAACATCCAGCCAGTGCCCCACCTTTTCAGGCACCAACACCTTCTTTTCAAGGTCGACATAAGCGTCCTGCGCAGCGGCGTCGAGTTCTCCCTTGAGTTCAAGCAACTTTGCTGTTGCCGCGTCGGCATCGATCACAATCGGAAGCGGCACATCAAGCGGTTCGCCCTTTTTCTTTTCTCGATGTTCGCGCCGGACCGCGCTCTCCGCGCGCAGCGCTTCTTTTACGAAATCAGCCAATCGAACGCGATCGATCTCGACACCCAGCGCGCCTCGCCGGAGTTTGCGTGTCGCTCCACTCGGAAAACGAAGCGTGATTTCACCATGAGCATACCGTCGCACCAGATCCAACGCGTTGGCCGCGGCGTCGCCGCTCATGGGCACCGTTTGCCCGGCAACGCGCAGCTCCGGCACCGGTTCAGGCCGGTTTTGCTCTTCGATCGGCGGCGGAATCACGAGGTAAGCAATGCCCAGCCCCGTGACGACGAACACCGCCGCCATGGCTAAGAACCGCTTCACATCGCCCGATACAGCCATCGTTTGGGCGCCATCTTGAAAGGCTTACGCCAAAGGGTCAAGCGAACGGCGTTCGCAAAAGGCAGTGGAATATCTGTTTCGCTTTGGAGCGTTTATTGAGCTTCGCCCGCCGCCCCAAGAACTCACCCAAATTCTCCGCGAATGGTTTAAGCCGGTTTGCGTTGGCGGGCGCTGTCGATTCCGGTGGCGACAATGATGATTGCACCGGTGAGAATTTCTTGCACCCAATTGGGTAGCCCCACCTGGGTGGATCCGGTGCGAATGACCGTCATGAGCAACGCGCCGAGCAATGCGCCGACAATGGAGCCTTGTCCGCCCGCGAGCGAACCGCCGCCGATGACCACCGATGCAATGACCGACAGCTCCAAACCAATGGAGTCTGTCGGGTCACCCACGGTGAGGGTAGACAGCTCAAAAATGCCTGCAATGCCCGCCAAAAAGCCGGCAATCGCGTAGGTGTACACTTTAATGCGCCCCACTTGAATGCCGGCAAGGCGCGCTGTCCGCTCATTCGACCCCACCGCTTTGGCGTGTTTGCCAAAGACTGTGAAGTGCAAAACAGCCGCAAAAATCCCCGCCAAAAGAAGGGTAGTCCACACACCCGGCGGCACAATCATCCATGACCGATTGGGCCCGGTTGTCATCAACATTTCAAGCCCGCGGGTGGGAGCGTCAATCTTCTGTTCATCGGCGAGGCCTTTGGCGGCGCCTCGCAGAATGCTCATTGTGCCCAAGGTGATAAGAAATGGGGTGACACGCAGTCCGACAATGAGCCCACCGTTGATTGCACCAATGGCCGTGGCCGCAAAAATGCCCACCATTGCCGCGGAAGCGGCGCTCATGCCGTTTTGTAAAAGCCGCGCCGTGATCACTGTTGTGAGGGCGACAAGCGAGCCGACGGAAAGGTCAATTCCACCCAGTAGAATGACAAGCGTCATCCCCACGGCGGCCGTACCAACAACCACTGTTTGGCGGGCCATGGTGATGAGCGTAATGGGCCGAGCAAACGTGTCGGGCGTCCACATTAAAAACAAAAGGTACACAACGATGAGCGCCAAAAGCGGCCCAAACCAAGGCTTTTTGGCGAGCGCTCGCAAGGCATTCATGCGCCCAACGCCTCCCGTAAAAGGTCTTCTTCTCGGAGCCCGCCCACCTCGTGAAGAGGGCCCAACGTGCCGCGCGACATCACAGCAATTCGATCACAAATGCCGAGCAACTCGGGTAGATAACTGGAGATGACCAATACGGCTTTCCCTTTGGCGGCGAGGTCAATAAGAAGTTTATAAATCTGAGTTTTGCTCGTGATGTCAATGCCGCGCGTGGGTTCATCCAATAAAAATATATCCACATCACGGCACAAAAGGCGGGCAATAGCGGCTTTTTGTTGATTGCCCCCGGAGAGTGAACTCACGGGTAAGGTTGCGTCGGAGGTTTTTATTGAAAGGCGCTCTACCCAACGCGATGCTTCCAGTTCGTGCGTTTTGGGCAAAAAGAAACCCCACTTTGATAACCTGCGCAATGCGCTCATCACAATGTTGTCAGAGATGGAAAGCGACAACGCCACACCCTCCGCGGCCCGATCTTCACTCAACAAACCCACCCCCTGTGACAGACGGGTAGATGGGGACGCGGGCCCCAGAAACGAACCTACTTTGATAGAGCCATTTTTAATGGGATCGAGCCCAAAAAGCGCCCGAAAAAATTCTGTTCTACCCGCGCCCACAAGACCGAACAACCCCACAATTTCACCCCGCCGGAGCGACAAACTCACATCTACCGGTCTGACTTTTCCGGCGAGATGTTCAATATGCACTACCTCTTCCCCCGGCGAGCGTTTTGTGCGCGGAGGAAACACTTCTTCTCCACGCCTTCCCGCCATTTTTTCTACCAGGTCGTTCACCGAGGTATCGGCCACATTTCCCGAGGCAACCGTAACACCGTCGCGGAACACTGTATACCGGTCGGCAATGGCCATCACCTCCTCAAGAAAATGGGAGATATAAAGAATGGTAAGGCCCTTATCGCGGAGCTTGTGAATCACTTGAAAAAGGCGCGCCGCATCGTGAGAAGTGAGGCTCGACGTGGGCTCGTCCAACACCAGAACACGGCAGGCCGGGTGGGAGATCGCGCGGGCAATTTCTACCAATTGGCGCGCCGAAGGGGGCAGGTCTGACACTTTTGCGCCCGGAGTAATGCCACCTGAATCGTCCCCTCCCGGCGTTTGAGGCAGCACCTCGGCCAGGGCTTTTTGGGCTGTTTCTTGTATGGCGCGACGATTTAATACTCCAAAGCGCGACGGCTCCACCCCAAGAACAATGTTTTCGGCAACCGTCAAATGTGTACACAGTGACAGCTCTTGGTGCACCATTGCCACACCCGCATCTCGCGCCTGCTGCGGATCTTTGGGAGTATGGGGTGCACCGTCTACTGTGATGGTTCCTGAATCGGGCTTTACAGCGCCCGCCAGAATGTTCATCAGCGTGCTTTTGCCCGCGCCGTTTTCTCCAACAATGGCGTGTACACTTCCGGGCTTTGCTTCAAATGAAACCCCTCGCAACGCGCGCGTCGCGCCGAATGACTTGGTAACGTTGTCAAATAAGAGTCGCGTCAAGCGCCGCCTCTATTGCCGCGCGCCTAGTTCCGGCGATTCGGAGTCACAACCGAAGTCAACTTGGGAGTTAACCATGGCCAACTTTCAAGCGGGCGGAACTATTGACCGAGCCACTTGGTGAGATCGGGCTTGAGAAGCGCCTTCACCTCGGGATCATTCATGCTTTCTTTATCCACAACGCGAGCGCCTGTATCGATTCGCTTATCTACCTTTTCACCCTTGAGGTGCTTTGTCATTGTTTGAACGGCAAGTTCACCCATACGAAACGGGTTTTGTAATACAAGGCCGTCAATTTTGCCTGCGTTGAGCCCATCTACCAGTTTGTCAGAAGCATCAAAGCCGACAAACTTTACCTTGCCCGCGAGCCCCGATTTTTCGAGCGCGAGCAACATTCCAAACGTGGTTGACTCATTTGGGCAGAAAATGCCGTTTACGCCGCCTTCCGCGGCTTTGAGCGACACAAGCAGGTTTTCAGAAGCGGCAAATGCGCTTTCAGTGGTGGCGCCCCCGTATTGATTGTCGCTCACCACCTGAATTTCACTCATCCCTTTTACAGCTTCTAAAAAGCCTTTTTCGCGGAGTTGAGTGCTCGCGGAACCTTCCTGATAGCGAAGCACCATCACCTTGCCTTTGCCGCCGAGGAGTTTACCCATGCGCTCACCTGCGAGCTTTCCGGCGGCGACATTGTCGGTTGCCACAAAGCTTGTGTACGCATCACCCTGCAAGTCTGAATCAAAGATCACCACGGGGATGTTGGCCTGCTTCGCTTCATTCACGGCGGGAACGAGCCCTTTGTCGTTGAGGGGAGCGAGCACAATCCCCGATACTCCCTGCGCAACGAAGCTCTGAACAACCTCGATCTGTTGTTTGAGGTCGTCTTCTTTGAGCGGGCCTTTCCAAACAATTTCAACCCCCAGCTCTTTGGAGGCTTTCACGGCGCCGGCGTGGACCGCTTTCCAAAATTCGTGGGTTGTTCCTTTGGGAACCACGGCGATCTTGAGCGTTTTGCCTCCGCCTCCCGATCCTGAACCCTGGCCCCCACAAGCGGTGAGAACGAGCGAAACGCCGGAGCCAATAACGAAGTTTCTGCGGGTGATCATGCGCCAATCTCGTTTTTTGGAAGACCTTCGTGAGATCTTGTTCACGGTGGCGACTGTGGTTTGCGAGGCACAGTTACAACCGAAACGTGCAAAGCCTGCTTCGCGGGCTAAGGCTCTATTACCGCGACCGAGGTCCAGATGGCGAACATTTGCCAACAATCACACCGCACCTTTGGTTGCGGCGTTCGCTTTTGGGAACCGGAGCAGCCATTCTCTTGAACACGGGCGGCCCAAGTCGTGCATTATGGGGCTGCAATGCTGAAATCACGTATTGGCTGGTTCAGCCTTTTTTTGCCTGGAGTAGCCACATTGGTAATGGGATGTGGCGGCTACACATCGGAGTACGTTCCGCCCCCGGACGGACGGCCCCGCGTTGTTTGGCAAGACAATCGCCTTGTCGCCGTGCAATCCAATCCGGTTCCTGCGCAATGTGCGTCCGATGCCGACTCGCTGGCGTTTGGGTACTCAAAAGCACCTGAAATCGAGCGCACCGTGCGAACCTACGGCAGCGGTGGTGGTGGGGTGGTTTATTGGGTACCCGTGCACCGCGTGACCGTTGTGCACGTGGGTGGTCCGGCGTTGGTGCCTGTGCCGAGGCCCATTGTGCCTATTCCCGGTGTTGGCGTCAGCGGTTCAGGTTCGGGGATTGGAAAAATTGGAGGGGGAGGTGGTGGAGGCGGTGGAGACTTGGGTAAAGCTGCCATTGTGGTTGCTGTATTGGCCATTGCTGTATTGCCGTTTATTGCATTGGGCCTCGCAACCGGTAGACCCGAGCGCGAGAGTGAAACCGCTGTGGCCATTGATCGAGTGAACGCCCAAACCGACCTTGCGCGGGTTCCCGGCTCCGCCTGTGATGAATTGATGTTGGCCGGTGAGGTGCAGCAATGAAATCCACGGTGAAATGGCGGCACCGGGCCGTTCCTACCATTGCCGGTACACTTATGCTCACCCTGCTTGCCGGGTGCGGCAGCGGTATGACGCAATACACTCCACAACTGCGTGCCAAAGGTGAGCTTACGGCTCATTACGATAACGGCCTCAGCATGACCGCCGAGGGTAAGACCGTTTCAGAAGGATTAACATGGTCGGGGCTAACCGAATATGTTCAATGTGTACCCAAGGCCAAAGAACACGCAGAATTGGCTGAGAGTGCCGGTCGATCGGCGGTAGCTCTCTCATGGGTAGGTGCCGGGTTGGGAGTTGGAAGTTTCGGGTCACTCGCCGGTTTGGCTGTGTATGAAAAAGACCCCGATCTTACCGCTGCGATCTTGGGCGTAGGTGTGTTTGCCGCTGTCACGGGCGTGGTGCTTGCCGCAATTGGACGCAATCAAAAGAACGTTGCCAATGGCAATGCCGTTGATGCAATGAACTATTATAACGATGCCGTTGGCTCCTACGGCGGAACATGCAAGGCGCCGCCGAAGGAACTACCCACGGTAGAGCCAACAGCAAAACCAAAGCGGGAAGAGGCGGAAGAACCAAAGCCCACAGGCGAGCCGAAAAAGATGAGTCGCGCGAGCCGGCCAAACAGCCTGAAAAAAAGCCGGCCCCCGACGAGATCTAGACTTCGCACCGGTTTTGCCGGTCTGACGTTTTCGTCTTGGCTGCGCGCGCCGCAGAACTCCAGGCAGAGAACCTGACGAAGGACTAAGTCAGGGCAGTTTTTGGGGCTTTGGAACTTCTACCCCTTTTCGAATCATTTCTACCACGGCAAGGTTGAGCAACTTGTCGGCCTTTTCACACTTGTCGCTCACGCTGCCCATGGTGGCGCCTTTACACTCTTTTCGCCTGTCCACAACGAGTTTGGCGAACTTTTCGTCTTTTTCGAGGGCGCTCTTTGTGGGGTCTTCGATACTGCGCCATGGGATGGGAGGTGTCTTGGGCTTGGGAGGTTTGTTGAAACTCATTTCGGCGGCGGTGAGCGAAGCGCACGTTCCATCCCACCGCAAAAAGTCGTAACTGGCAGTGGCGCCGCTCACGCTCATACCCTTTAAATCGGGCTTTTGCTCGGAGATAATGAGCACTTCTTCGTCGTATGTGAGTTTGGCATCGGACGCTGGACCGCTCCGCGAATTCCAAGCGTCGGCCTCTTTGATATTGACGTACGCACGTGTCCACGGCGAGTTCGGGCTGAACATATAAAGTGCGAGATCTGGAAAAAAGCCCGAGCACAATTTCTTGGCAAAGGCTTCTGGCATGACGCACACCTTTTCACCCGGGTTGGCGCACGTGGTGGGTACACTCACCGCTTCTTCTTTGGCAGGTGTCTCGGCCGCGGCGCTGCTTGAAGGTGCAGCGGAATCTGCCGGTGCTGCGGTATCTGTGGCGTTGGTATCACCGTCTTTGGGCGGCGGGGTTGAACCGCCGCAACCCACGGCGAGAACGAATATAGCGAAATACGTGGCTCGCATGAAGCGGCAAGCTACCCGTTCTCGGGCTCGAAAGGTAGAGTTTTTGCGTGCGAGGGGCTTGACGCGGCGCTCCGGCAAAGGGAATCTCCACCCTTGGAAGTATGAAAACCAGGGTGAGTGAGCGGCGGGGTTTGGCGTGGGCATTGGGGTTTGTAACACTCGGGGTAAGCCTCGCGGGAGGTTGCGGCGGCAATAGTCAAGTTTCAACAAGTGGTACAAGCGGCACTGGGAGCGGGTTTATCACCGGAGCAGGAGGTGGAAACACGTCGTCCTCCACCGGATCTTCCCAAGGGGGCACCACGTCAACCGGCACCACATCCACCGGTACCGTTACAGAAGATCCCAAACTGGGGGCACCTTACCCCGTTGTTCTTTGCCACGGCTTTTTTGGCTTTGATGAATTTGCCGGCGTGGAGCAGCTTCCATACTTTTACAACGTTCCCGAGCGTCTCAGTCAAGATGGTGAAAACCTGGTGTTTACCCCGGCGGTTGATCCATTCAACTCGTCCGACTTCAGGTCAGACCAGCTCATTGAAATTATCGAAAACGAGATCTTGACGGAGACGGGGCACGACAAGGTTATCTTAATCGGTCATTCCCAGGGTGGTCTCGATGCGCGCGCTGTGGCAGCAAAACGGCCCGATTTGGTGGCCGCAGTGGTCACGGTTGCAACACCCCATCAAGGTTCGCGTGTGGCCGACATTGCCCTTGGATTGGTAGACGATCCCGAGGCGGCCGCGGTGATCGATGCCATGGTAAAGCTGCTCGGTGGTCCGCTTTACGATCAAGTGGGTGATGAAACCAGTCTTGCCAAAGCGCTTTACCTTTTTACTCAACCCGGCATTCAAGAATTCAACGCCAAATATCCCAACCAGTCAGGTGTGTATTACGCTTCGATCACCGGCCGAACCGACAATTCGCTCGGAGGTCAAGACTGTGCCGCGGATGTGGATCTACCCTTTGTGTCAGAACTTGCGGGCGACAAAGATCCCACCGATCCGCTCTTTGTACTGAGTGAAACCATTCTCGACGGCGGCGCTTTTGGGAAAATTCCAAACGACGGGCTTGTGCGAGCGGAAGACGCTCGATGGGGAGAATTTTGGGGTTGTGTACCCGCCGATCACATGGACGAAGTGGGCCAACTCATCGGCGACAATCCGGGCCTGGGCAACAACTTTGACCACGAAGAGATGTTTTCAGAAATCGTAAAACGCCTTCGATACAAGGGCTTTTAGCACCGGAAGCGCGCAGTAGAAAAACACCCGCCTAGAGCACCGATCAGGTTGATTCCGTAATCAAATGGATAGGTTGCTTGTGTACTCAAACAGGCAAAAGCAAGGCAAAAAGCTTAGGCCCGAAGCTTCCACCGCGTGACAGACACCCAGTTCGGATCGCGTGGAGGGGGGCCCGCGGCCGACTTGCTCGGCGCGGGGGAGGAGGCGCGAGCCTCCTCCACTGGGAAAAGACTAGAGCACCCTGCCGATATTTCTCGCCTTTCTCAAATCAGTAATCTTCTGATTTTATTCACGATTCAAACCGATTGGTGCTCTAGGTATTTGAGCACCGGAAGCGCAGCGAGGACGCGTCAGCGGGGCGCGCAGTAGAAAAACACCAGTCACCTAATCGCCCTGAAGATCGCGCATGGCGGCGGCTTGGGTAGCCATAACAACCGCTGCGTCGGCGGGGGGGACAGGTGCGGCGGCCGGGGCAACGCTGGGTTTGGCTCCTCCCCATCCACCCGGAGGCGGGGGCGGAGCTGGGGGTGGAACCAGGGCGGCCAGCGTTTTACGAAGCGGGCCAATCGACTTTACCTTTTCAGCAAGGTCGTTGTCGTTGTGTACCTTTGCTGCAAGTTTTCCTACTTTTTCGGCACCGTCGAGCAAGAGGCGGGCATTGGTAAGGTCGCCGTTTCGAGCCAATGCAACCGAGCGAACAATTGCGTCGGCGACGATGACTTTGGCGGCAATGTGTTCCACATCGGCGACTTTTGACTTTTCGATTTCAGAGGCGTCCGCGGTGGCTTTTACCGATATAAAAGCGCGTTCTGAAATGCGCCGCCCGGGGGCTTGAGGATGGGTAAGGCTCACCTCGGCATCGAGCAATTCTACCACGGCGCCGGCATTGCGAGGGGGTGTTGTCAGGCGAATGAGCACGTCGCGCTCATCCCCTTCTGACAGGTCGCCCAAAATAACTTGCGCACCGTTGCCAATGGGCTGGGAGGGTAGACCGATTACTTCTTTAATGGCCACGCCCGGGCCCGGCTTAAACTGGACTACCGCGCCGCGCGCAGAAACGGCCTTTAAACGCAGCACTTCATCGGTGAACACTTTGGCCACTTTGGCGGAGTCGTTGATGAAGTGATACTTACCACCCGAGGTGAGGGCGATTTGGCTCATCAATGTTTCATCATAGTCAAGCCCGAGGCCGAGCGAGGTAATGGTGATGTGTTGGGTGGCGGCACTTTGAGCGAGGCTGGGTAGGGGAGATTTGTCGTTGGGTATACCGTCCCCCAAGAGAACGACCCGATTAATACCGTCACCGGTGAGATATTTTCGAACCTCGTTGAGGCCCGCTGCGAGGCCACCCCCCAAATCGGTGGTGCCACTGGCCTTCATGGCGGAGATTTTCTCGCGAATTTCTCCCATGGTTTGCTTGTTGAGGATCGTGGCGGGAACAAGCACTTCAGTTGTGGAGTGGAAGACAACCAGGGCAAGCCGATCCCCTTCTGACAGCGAGCTAACAAGGGCGAGGCTGGCCGCGCGAGCATCGTCCATGGCTTTTCCTTCCATGGACCCGGACGTATCCACCACAAGCGCGAGGTTGATCGGCGGGCGTTTATCGGTGTTGCGCGCCTTGCCTTTGACGTGGACGCGAACCACTACTTCGCCCGGTTTTTCTGCGAGAACGAAGCGGTTGGAAGGGGTTGTCTCGACGGATATCAGGTCTGCCCCGGTGAGTGCCGGATCTGCTGCAACGGCGGGCGGCGGCACCGCTTTGCTCTCAACTGACGCGCTTTTAATGGGTGTTTTTTGCGTGCACCCAACGAGGAGGGCGGTGGCGCAAAGTGCAAAGGAAAAAGACTTTCGAAACATGGGGCCCCTTACGTACGTGCGGCGTCGGGCGATCTTACGCTTGTTTAAAAAGAATGGCGCACACTTTTCAAAAACGGCGGTGGTGACTTGTGGCAACTGGAGATACGCAAATTGGTCATGGACGTTGGGTCTTATCAAATCCGAACAAAAGGATTTAACCGTCGTTCTTCACCGATGGTTGTGGAAGGGCCGTGCCCGGTGACAACTTCAATGCCTTCTTCTAAAGAATACAGCTTGTGCTTTATCGACTGAATGAGCAGGTCTGAGTCACCTCCCCACAGATCGGTTCTACCGACGGAGCGGCGAAACAGCGTATCTCCGGCAAAGGCTATTTGTTCTGCGCCGAGTTTTGCGACGAAACAGCAACTTCCCGGGGTGTGGCCGGGCGTGTGGAGCACGTGCATTTGAAGGCCGCCGGCGTGCAGAACAAGGTCGTCTTTGAGCCCACCGTCAAGGTCACATTTGTCGGGGAGGTTGGTTCCAACAAGTGCCGCCTGAATGGGTAACATGTCATACAAGAATCGATCGTCTTCGTGGATGATCGCATTGGCACCGGTCCACGATTGGAGGGGTGCGGTGGCGCCCACGTGATCGATATGGGTATGGGTATGAACGATGGCCTGTACTTTGGCGCCGAGGCGGGTAAGTCGCGCCTGAATGTCGCCAAAGTTGCCGCCCGGGTCGACAACGATGGCGGACTTGGTGGCTGGGTCAACAATGATGGAACAGTTGCAACCGAGGGCGCCGACGGCAAACGTCTCTACAATCACCAGGCCGTTTTGACAGGTTGAGCCCCGGGGCGCAATGATGTTTTATTGGCGAACGAAGGTTTTAACCTGACCATTCCACTCAAATGCAACGGACATGGAGGGCTTTTTTGCCTGCGGCCACAGGATCACGCCACCGGGGAGGTGATCATACGGGTAGAAATGAGCTTCTGCCTGTTGGTCTTCATCGTCTGTCTTGATTTGGACGACCATGGGGTTGGCTTCAGGTGGCATTTCAAGCGGCAGGGAGGGCAAAAATTCAAGGTTGCCTTCTCCGTCGATGGTGGCTCGTTCGTAGGTGAGGTTGAGTTTTTCAGGGGGGGTGATTTTGCGCATCATGGTCAACTCGTTGACGGCTTTGACGCGATCGGCGAGCGCGTTATAGGTGAAGTCGGATATCCAAATGGGATAACAATAACCCATGACGTCTTTGGCTTCGGGCGCGAAGAGTTGTTGTTTGGGTAGACTGTATCCCCATACTCCAATTTTGCCACCTGAATAGGGATATCCGGGGTCTGTCCCTTGAGCACCTCCGCACGGCGAATGGAATCGCCCGTGGGTATGTCCAATTTCATGAACAGCGGTTTCCCAAGAGGCAACGCTGTCATTTTCAAACCCGAGGCCGACGGCCGCGCGTGAGTACGCATCGCCCGGACCACCGATATTGCCAAGGCCGGCGACACATCCACCGCCGCAGAACTGTCCAATGCTGTTGGCCGGGGCAAAAATGCCGTAATAATAAACGTCAAACGGCGCTTGATCCTGCGAGCGAACTTGGCCCAAATAGCCGAGGATTTTATCCCAGCCAAAGCCGTTGGGGCTCACGTCGCCGCTGTAGTCAACCGGCTCGCGAACGGTAATTTCAACAAGCGGCGTGGGGTACATGCCATAAAAGTAGTCTTTATACCCTTGAATGGTGGCTTCTGAAGTGTCGGGTAAACGGCCGGATCCGTCACCGTTATACCGAAAGGGTACAATGGTAATGCGGAGTTGTGTACCCACGTTGGTAACCCCAACGGGTGCGGTAGCCTGAGCTGGATAACGCGCCGCGGGATTGGTGCCTTTTGATTGACCACGCGGCTGAAGCAGTTCGACCCGATATGAAAATGTGGGGGTAATAAGCGCGCCGGGAATTTGAAAGTTTAATGTGGAAAGCAGGTCACTCTCGACGGGGAGAACCGGCGCCGGGCCTTTAACTTCAATGGGGTCTTTAACACCGTCGATATAAAGGCGGCCGACAATGGGCTCATTATTAAAGTTGGGATCGGCGGCAATAAAC
The DNA here is from genome assembly GCA_016712345.1 of Polyangiaceae bacterium. Taxonomy (GTDB): domain Bacteria; phylum Myxococcota_A; class Polyangia; order Polyangiales; family Polyangiaceae; genus JADJRH01. The sequence continues at coordinate 1,238,127 of JADJRH010000001.1, read as the reverse complement.
ACACGCATTAGTGCGTCGCGGCCGGCAATGATTTGCACAGAACCGGCGCCGGGGGCGCCGTTTTCCATAAGAACGGCCTTAACACCTTGATACATGGCCACCTGAGTAATGGCCAGGCCCGACGCTTCAGTCAGACCCCAAGCGGATTCACTGCCGTCTTCGTCGATATCAAGTTCATAAACTCCGTCGCCCGAACCGCATGCGCCGATAACGGCGCCCATTGCGAGTGAAGCGAAAGTGAAGCGAGCAATCATTGCTGCGTGGCGAAAACGGCCTGAAGACGACATTCGGACCTCTGTTCCGGTACACAAGGCAACGCACAATACTGCCCGTGCGCGCCTCTTTATCGTGATGCGTTTAAGGGCGCTCGGACGATGACCGGCCGAGCCTCTTTATTAAACCAAATTGTCCGCAAAACGCCGCCGACTATTTTGCGTTGGAAGACGCCGAAGCGGAGGGCGTTGGGGCGTTATCGGACGCCTTCGCTTTGAAGGCCTCATACGCTTCCATCAATGCGAGATAAATCCAGTTACCAATGACTTCAGCACCCACACCGGATGGGTGCGCCAAGTCGGCCTGGCCGAGTCCGCGCTGCACCCAAATCCCCATGGAGCCCGATCCACCCATGGCGGCGAATGTGTCCCAATAAGCACAACCTGTTTCGGCAGCAATTTGACGTTGTGCGGCGGCAAGCTTGGGGACGAACGCGCTTGCGCCATACCCATCACTCGACTTGGTCGCGCGATCGAGCGGGCCAATCACGAGGCATGCCGCGTCTGGAAGTGCGGCGCGAATTTGAGCCAACACAGGGCGACCCGTTTCAATGAACTTGGGGATTGGAAATGCTTCACCGTCGGCCACTTCATTGATGCCGTACGCAAACATTACCAGTGATGGATCGCGTTTTTTGAGGTGCTCCGCCCAATGCGCGTCGTCGTTTGCATCGAGCTGGCGAAGGTGACCGCCTTGAATTCCAACAGCGTCGAGCACGGTGCCGGGCCCGTCGTTTTCCATCCAAACGCCAAAGGCGCGGACGTTCCTTTCAAGCGGTGTGACTTTGAGTTCGTGTGCACCGGGCGGCACTTCGTAGGTTTTCCAAACGCTCCGCACAGTGTCGGCCGCCGTGCTGATGGTTTCTTTCAGCTCACCGTCGACGGCGATTTCCATTTTGCCGCCTTCGGGTTGCTCCAAATACGACACCACGAAGCGCGAAACGGTGAGGCCGTAACTGCCGCTTTTTGCAGTTCCAAACGTTGAAAAAAGGCCGGGGCCTTCGGTGCGAAACGACGTGCCGCCGAGGCCGTACAAATTGTCTTTGGAATAGGGACCGACAACGCGGCTCACATGCCAGCCGGGCCCCGCGTAACGGCTCACGTCGTTGTGAAAATATCCCGGCCACGGATTGGCCATGGGCATGAATCCATGTCCGGCATCGCCGAAACGTTTCATCAAACGTCGGCGCAATGTTCCTGTCACGTAGTCGGTCGCAACGATCGAATCGCCGAAGTACATCGCGCGCGCGATCGCTTTTGCGTCTTTTCGCTCCACGGCCATGAGCTTGCGAAAAAACGGTGCGAGCGCTTTTTCAGACGGATCTTCAATGCTGCGAGGAGGCTTTTGCTCCGCGTTCGGCGGCGGAACAATTTCGCGAGCGGCGGGTGGCAGGTCGACCACTTCAGGTTGACGAAGTGTGTCGTCGTCTTTTGTTTCAATTTTGATTTCGGCCGCACCAACTGTGGCGGCGGGTTGCGCAGGCGCGGGAACCGGAAAGAGGCTCGCCGATTCTGGCAACGCGGTGAGCACTCGAAAGCGCTGCGCGCCCGGAATGAGATACGCCGCACCAACAAGCGCCGCGACAGTGACCATCGCAATGGCCGAAGGTGAAGTGAGCACCGATACGCTCGACCGTCCCGGCGTCTCATCGGTGCGCGGGGGCTTCGAAGCGCTATCGGTCATACAGCCTCATTCACGCGATGTGTACACCTGCGATTCACGCATCGCAGCGGGCGTTATTTGTTTTGCTCCTGCTTCTGCTTGAGCATCGCGGCCGCGCGATCGCGGCAGGCGCGGTCGCCCATGTGTGAGCAGATTGCTTTGAGCATGCGAATTTCGGCCTCAGTGGCGCGACCGCTCCACACCTTGGGTTCAAGCCCTTTGCGAATGGCGGCCTCGTCGATGGCACCGGTGGGAGCCGCGGTGGGCGGGGTTGCCGCCGACGTTGTGGACTTGGTGGGCGCCGGTTCACTTGTGGTGGTCGGCGCGGTGGCAGCGGTGGTTCCCGGATTGGGGCCCGGGCCTGCGCCGACGCCGACTCCCACTCCAACGCCGGGCGTTGCGGCGGGCTCGGGTGGAAGCGCGGCGATCGCATCAAGCGCTTTGGATCGGCGATCTTGGTCGACGTTGGTGTTTGGCGGCACCTGCTTCAACAGTGCGCGCTTTTCGTCGTTGGTTTTGGCTTCGTCGGCCTTCTTGAAAATCCAGTCGGCCCAAGCGTTTTCGATTTTCGAAACGCCGTCGCCTTCAAACGCGGCTGAGCCTTCAGGGATTTCTCCGACCTTTTTGTGGGCGCCTTCAATGTCACCGCCGTCGAAGAGTTTTTTCGCCTCTCCGAGCAGCTCGGCACCGTTGTCTTCAGCGCTGTTGGGCTTCACGACGCGACCGCTGCCGCTGCCTGAGCCTGCGTTGGTACTGCCCGGTCGCACGAGAGCAAACACCACCACAACGAGCACCGCGATCACCGCCAAAACGATGCCGGCGATTTTGCCGGTGCTCAGACCGCGCGCGGCATCGGCTCCGACCCCCGCGCCGACGGCGGGAAGCTGTTGGCTCTGATCGGCACTGGAGCGGAACACTTTTCCGGCGCCGACGAAGCGGAGCCGAACGTCACCCAGTTCAAGCGCGTCGCCCGCTTCAAGGATGCCGCGTTTGAGTTCTACGCCGTTGACGCGGATGCCGTTGGCGCTGCCTTTGTCGATGATTTCAAAACGCCCACCGCCGAGCGCGATCAGCTCGGAGTGAATGCGGCTCACGGAGCTGTGGTTGATCGAGATCGTTGCCTCTTCGGAGCGACCGATCGTGAAGTGATCTTTATCGAGCGGAAATTCTGTACCCGGGGCAGGGCCGACAACGATGACGAGCCGGTTGGGCCGGTACTGAACCGGCAGCGCCGGACCCGACCCGCGCGACGGATCGTTTGCCGCGGCGGTTGCTTCATCGGTGAGGATGAGCCGGTAGTCACCGAGCATCATCACATCGCCGCTGGCGACGTTTCGATCTCCGACAACGCGTTCGTTGTTAACGAACGTACCGTTGTAGCTCTGGAGATCTGAAAGAACCCACGCGACGCCGTTCTTCTTCAGAACCGCGTGTTTGCGCGAGACATTTCTATCCGTGAGACGGATCGCATTCGTCTCGCCACGACCGAGCGTGTATTCGTCGTGAACGAGCGGGAGCGAGGTAGGTTTACCCTCGTCATCCTCGATCGTGAGCTTCCACATACGCGACGGCCGCGCGAGACACACCTCGCCGGAGGTCGACACTTTAGCGATGATGAAGCTCCGAACGCAACCCACCGACGCGCCAAAGTGTCGCCGAGGATGTGCCGGACCCCGCGAAGGCGCGAAAAACAAGGAAAATTGAAGGATATGTTGAACGTTGTGGAGGAAGCTGAAGCTGAACTGCGCGCGGCGGAAGAGGACGTTTCGCGCCTACGTGCTCAAAACGCGGAGCTTGCCAACGATTTTCGTACAGAGCCCACCGAAGACAAAAAAGAAGGGCTGCGGCGCGCGGCTCAATCGCTTTCTGCGGCCCGGGATCGCGTGGAAGCGGCCAAGGCCCGGCTCGAAATGGTTAAAAAAACCGGCTCGCCCTACGGTGTGGTGGCGCTCGCCGGTCGTGTGGTGGGCACCGTCGCCGTGTTGCTCAACCCCGGAACGTCGCGTGCTGAACGCGAAAAGCAACTGGACCTCGCCCTCGCCGAACCTCTGGCAGCGGCGGCAGAAGAGCTTGGGCTTGTGATCTCCGCGTCGCCCTCACGATTTGTGCGGGAGCGGCCCGGCCGTGACGCCGACGGCAAAACCGTTTTCGACGTTGCGGGCCGAGCGGAGGGCGACGTGCTCGTTCCGGGCAACGCCCGATCGGTTCGAGGAAACTGACTCGTTGCTTGGTTCGAGAAAAATGTGGCTCGTCGAGCCGGTGTACACAACAGGAAGAACGACGGCCCGGTGGCCTGTGTACACAACAGGATCAGTTGATTGGTGTGGCCGCGGCTTCGCCTCGGTCCTTTGTCATTTGGTGAGTGGCCGGGTCGTACTTTGACGAGCACTTGGCCATCACGAGCGTTGCTTCAAAGTGGCCTTCTTTGGTGAGCGCACCTTCCACAGTCACTTGCACTCCGCCGCCCGGCATATCTCGGAACGTGTCGGGCACAACACATTGCCCGTAGCGAACCGGAATTTGATGTTGAGCGCCGTCGGGCGGACCACCTTGCACAGTGAAACGGTACTCACACGGCTGGTCGCGTTTCTTGAGCGTTCCGGGGGTGAGTTCACCCTCAAGCCGGATTTTGCGACCCACATATTTGTCTTGTTGCGCCGCGAGATCTTTCACCGGAAGCGCATAGATCGCAGCGTCTTTGAAGCCGAACATCACGACCAGCACGATCGCGCCGACAATTACAACAAGCGCGACCAAGAGCCCGATGCTCGCCCGCGCCGCGGCTTCTTTTTGGGCGCTAGCAGGCTTGGGGATTGGTTTTGCAACGGGGGGCGCGGGTTCTTCAATCGCTTTGGCAAGCTCGTCGTCAAGGTTGCTCATGTCTCTTCGACAGTAGCCCATTTGCCGCTCGGTCGCATGCCCTCTTCGCAGTGATATGGTCGCCTCAATGCGCGGAGTCGGCTCGCAGAACCACGCTCAATCCAGGGCCTTCGGCACCGGTTTCGCTGCCGTCCGCATTGGCCTCGCAAAGGCGGCGCTCGCATCGCTCGTCGCCGCATGTTCTTCAACGGCCGAGCCGCTGCGTGGTCCCACCCGTCCGCCGACCGCCGGCGTTTCATCCTCCATTTCGAGCGCTTCAAAACCTGAAAAACCGCCCGCGACAATGCCGCTTGGCGACCCGATCGAAGAAGCGCTTCCGTTTGAACTGCGCCCCATGCCCGGCACCACTTCGGTGCTTGCGGTTGCCAACGATCTTGAACGCGGAGCTTTCTCACGCGTGATTCACGCCGATGGAACGTTTGGTCCGATTCGGTACTTCGACGGTGCAAACCCGGTGCTCGCAACCGAAGCGCCCGACGGCTCATCCTCGTTCGTCACGGCCACCGGAACGCAGATCTGCGTTTCGAAGTTCGCGGTCAATGCACCCTCATTTTCGCCGCCGTCTTCGTTGTGTACACAATCGGTTCCCGAGGTGGTGCTCCCTCTCGGCGATCGATTTGCTCTCGTTTCGCTCGACATTGAAGAAACGAAAACACCGACCAATGTGGGTGCGGCGAATGGGGCTGCAAAAAAGAAAACCCCTTCAAAATCTGCCAAGACGCCTCCCAAAAAGAGCGACACCCAGGCCAAGAAGGGCGAAGGGCAAACCAAAAAGGGTGAACCGCAGACAAAGAAAAAGACCACCAAAAAGACAACGAAGAAAAAAAAGAAAACCGCCGAAAAAACAAGCGTTCCAAGTTCAAAAGCCAAGGTGCACGTGAAGGTCGCGTGGGCCACGCGCGACGGCCAATTTGATTCCTCAAGTGTACACACTGGACTCACGTTTGAACGACCCCTCGCCGGCATGATGTTGGTTGACGCAGCTTCGCGCGGCTCAGCCGTGGACCTGCTTTTTTATGAACACGTTGCGAAGCCCAAACAGCGCTCAAAAACGCCTTTTGGATCCGCTCGGCTCGCCGTTGCATCGCTCGGCGCCGACGGACTTCTTATGGCGGGAAGTCGCGCGCCGCTGATCGAGGCCGACCTGGAGTACGGCTCTCTTTCCGGCATGACGAGTCCACGCCTTGTGTCCGACGCATCGGGATCGGCACTCATCAGCTTTGCCGGCCGCGGCGGGCCTTGTCGCGTGCGGCGTGTCACTCCGCAGTTGGGCGACGTGGTGTCCTCCAAAACCGCGTGCCAGATGGACCCGCTCGGAGCTGCGATCGGATCGCCGATCGACGCCGCCAAGTTGGAAGAATGGGTTGCAATGACGGCGCGCCGCGCGCCCGGCCAAACCAAAACGGATGCACCGCTTGTTACGTGGAGTGGTGACCAAGCGTGGTTTGTCGATGCGCGCGGCGCCCTCGTTTCGTCGTCGCGAACGGGGCCCACATTGAAGTCGGCGCCGGCCGTGTTCCCGGCGAAGCGATCGCGCCTCGTGTGGAGCGCCTTTGCCCCGGATGGTGAAGGTGTGGCGTTCGCATCCGCCCGCCTCTTTCGCTTGAGCGCTTCGGGTGACGTCCGCGAAGCGGAGTCGGAAGCGTCGCTCAGCGCGCTTGGTCGCCGAGGATTGGAATTGATTCGAACAGCCGATCTGCCGAGCGCCCACCGAAACCGCGTCGCGCGCATCGGCTCTTCGTTTTGGTTTGCACGCCATGACCTCATGCGCCTCACGCCCGAGCCAAAGGTGATCGAATCGCGGAGCGATCGCGCGCACCCCGATGCAAGTGTACTCATCGGCGGCGCTGAACGGGGCATGCTCCTCGAAATTGTTTCCGGCGCGCTGAACGTCACGTTCGTCGCCCCAGAGGGATCGGTTGCGGACGGTCCTGTGTACACATCGCCGGTCCGCGCCGGTTTTGACGCCGTTTCGCGCGCCGCAAAAGGCGCGATTGTTGCGGGCGTGGACGCAACCGATCCCACCAAAGTGATCACGTTCAGGGTCGATGAACGCGGCGCGCCGGGGCCGATTCAGAACACGTCGCTCCGAGTGCCGGCCGGCGCTTTTGGTGTACGCATTTCACCTTGGCCCACCGGCGGCGCGTTGCTGACAAATGTGGATCGCACGCGCGCTGTGTGGCTCGACGATAACGGGGTTGAGTTGGCGTCGGCACCGCTCTCGGCCGAGAAAAACAGCTCGCCGTGCGCTGAAGGTACACCTGCGCCTTTGTCGATTCCCACACCGATTGCCGGACAAGTGGTGCCCATTTCCAATTTCCAAACGCCGGGTGTTTGCCTCGTCGGCGAGCCGGCGTGGACTGCGTCGGGCGAGCTTCGATGGTTTGGGGTATCGCCCGGCGCGCTCGACGCCGTGGCTCACGTGGGCGTGGTGAAAAACGCGCACGCACCGTTTGAAACGGCGACACCGACATCTCCACCGGCCCCTTTGCCCGCGGCGAATGCACCGCCGGTGCGTACGCATTGCCCCGCCGAAATGGTGTCCATTGCCGATCGCTTCTGCATCGATCGGTTTGAGTCGACCCTGTTTGACGCGATCACCCGGCGCACGCTGTCGCCCGATTTTCCCGCGACCCCAAACCTATTTGAAATTGTGCTCGGCGATTGGGTCACCGAGCGCGAGCATTGGGGTGATGTGTACGCAAGGTCGATGGTGTTGCCGCCCGTTCCCACGTGGCAGCGCGGCACCAAGACCGAACCGGTCGCCCGCCCTCTTTTTGGTGCGCGTCCAAACGGCTACGTGACCGGCCTTGTGGCCGAAAGCGCCTGTGCGGCGGCCGGAAAGCGATTGTGTACACTTGATGAACACACCGTCGCGTGCCGCGGCGAAGCGGATCAAGACTTCCCATACGGCGCCGACTATCAAGACGGTGTGTGCAACGTGTTTCGCGAAGATCACCCCGCCGCGTTGCTCCATCACAACGCTTCGATCGGGCACTTGGATCCGCGGCTCAATCGCGTTGCCGCGAAAGGCAAACCGCTCTTCGAAACGGCAGGCGCGCGTCCCGCATGTCGAAGCACGTGGGGCAGTGACGCCGTATACGACCTGGTTGGCAATCTCGACGAGTGGGTGGATGAAGAGGGCGGCGCGTTTGCAGGCGGCTTTTATTCGCGATCAACGCGCGCCGGATGTGACGCAGTGATCACGGCGCATCCCAAAGTGTACGCAGATTACTCCACGGGCATTCGCTGCTGCAAAGACGCTAAGTAGCCCGCCCGCGGCGCGGAACGCGACGCTTGGGCGGGCAGCCCGCCGCGGGGCATTGTGTGGGAGGGATGGGGTGCAAATGTGTACGCAATGTGTGGGCGCTCACCCGGCGCGGCGGGCGGGGGTGGGCATTGTGTACGCTTTTACTTGAGGTGTTTTTCGAGGAGTTTCACGAGGCGCGGCATAGCCTCTTCCACGTTCTTTTTCGCAGAGGGGCGGAGCTTTTCATAAAAGCTCTTCACCGTGCCTTTGTTGGATCGCGCGGCGCGCGCGTCGGTAACAGCAAGGAGCGCGTCGGCAACGCGGCTCTTGTTTGAAAGCAGGTGCGAGCCGGGGTTGCTCGTCTTCTTCGCTTCTTCCCAGATCGGGTCGAGCTTTTCGCTGAACTCGGGGAGGAGCACTTCAACGGTGTGCTTGATAAATCCCGGTTTGATGCCCTTTACCGCGGCGTAACCCGCTTTGACCGCCATGCCCGAAAGGCCGCCTTTGGAAGACACTTCTTCATCGAGAAGCGTGCAGCAGTCAGTCACGATCGCGTTCTTTTTGGCGTCGTCCTTGAGGACTTCGGACAGGCCCATTTTCAAAACTCCTTGCAGTTTAAAAGGCGCTTTTAACACGAAGGGCGCACGTCGCTGCAAGCGCGCGCTTTTCGCCTGCGAAGAAGGGCGCCGATCGCGATCGCGAGCATCCACGCGGCGCTTCTGCGGCTCGCCGCATTTGAATCAACTTGGCAATTGCACCCTTCACCGCCGCCCGAGGTTGCGCCGCCGTTTCCGCCGTTTCCGCCCGCACCCGACGATGACGTGGACGACGACGTGGATGACGTTGTGGATCCGCCGCTCCCGCCCGAGCCGCCGCTTCCACCGCTTCCACCGCTTCCACCCGAGCCTCCCTCGCCCGTGTCGTAATACGCGCCGCACGCCGGATCGGTGAGTACACCTTCGCGGGCATAAAGTGCCAATGCGTACGCACCGGACCCAAAGCCCAACATAGGCGCATTGAATTTGTAATGGCCTGTGTTTTCTTCATACGTTTCGGCAACGGCCAAAAAGTTTGCGAGGGATTGATCGCGCACCCAATGAATCAATCGATCCGAGCGTTGAATGTCGCCGTTTAGATAGGTGGCAACCGCACCGCGCATATCGGTGACAACCCACTCCGCGCTGTCATATTCACTGCCCCATCCGCTTAAATCAACACCGCCTTGATGGTCATAACGATCGTCGTTGCGCGACCACCCGGGGCCGGCGAAAACAGCCAGATTGGTATCCAATGCTTTAAGAGTTGCATTGGAGATTTTTCCTTTTGGATGGAATAGGCCCATTGCAATGGCGTCGAGCACCGCCGCGTCGAAGTGGCCACTTCCGCTTTGCAATTCTTCGAGGTTGGAGGCAATTGCGCCGTTTGGATCGGTGAGTTTTGTTGCAATAGCCTGTCGCAATGAAATGGCCACGTCGCGGTATTTCGATGCGAGTGTGGCGTCACCCTTTCGATCTGCAATGGCGGCGGCGTCGCACAATCCGCGGGCCGCTGTAATGCTTGTGTACGCCCAGGAGCGCTCGCGCCCGGCCCAATGAGTTTCCCATATCGACGAGTCTTTGCGAATTAAGCCCGTTGCGGGATCAACGAGTGCAACCAATACATCTGCGATTTTGGTGGTAATGGTATCCCAATTGGCGTCGGCGAATGCGGTATCGCCCGACAATGTTTCATAGGAGTGGAGAGCCCATAAAAAGAGGCCAAATCCGTCAAACTCCAAGTTGGGCCCAAAGTCGTTGAAGTCTGTTTCTTCAACGCCGAATCCGTAATAACGCACCAAACTTATTTGGTACGGCGGCATATTGTAAGGGGCCAGTTCATTCCACTTTTGAAAGCGATTGGCTTCCGCATTTAGGTAAAACGCGAGGCCGTCTTTCGCTTCGTTATACAAACCGAGGGCCGATAAAGCGCTCACCGCATAAGAGCCGTCGCGAATCCACGCAACCGTCCATTCACCCGGTGGCAAACTGGCAATAATGGCGCCTTTGCCTTTGTGTACAATTTCAGCCGGCAACTGCGCCGGAACACCGCCGGGCATGACACCAAATCGCGTTTGGCGCGGCGTGCCATCTTTATCAAGCCACTCCCGCAGATAGGCTTTATCGTCTTTGATTTGGCCCATGCTGAGCATAACGGCTGAATGGCGGAGCAACGTCTCATCACCGGTATCCAAGCCCTGCGGGACATTGAGTTTTGATTGAATGTTCTTCCAAAGGTCCACCTCTTCATTCACAAGAGTGGAAGCGTTTTTTCCGGCGACGTAGGCATCAAGCCAACCTTTGGCTGTTACGTCACCGAACGGGTCGGCATGGTGTACACCCGCAACACCTACCCATGCGCTTTCACCCGGATCGAGGTCGCCCAGGTCGTATTGATAAGCGGTGATCCAGCCGTTTTGGGTGGCACCGATTCCATTAAAATCAGGGAGATTCGCGGAGCCGCCGTTATTGACTATGGAGTACACATTTTGCGCCGAAGGAGTGGTGGAGTTGGATGCTCCATGATGGGCCACCTGACCGAGAGCACGTGTGACAGTGACTCCGGCGAATGCCCTTTCAATAAAGTCGTTTTTTGCACCGAACTGTTCAAAAATAACGGTTTCGTTTTCTTCACCGATATCGGCCATTACGTCGGGCCGGCCGGTTCCAAGGTGGTAGTTGTGCAATGAAAAGGCGCTCACACCTGTGACCTTTTCTGTGCCTGTGTTTTTGACCTGCATGGCCATGACAAAACCCGCGCGCTCCAAGTTTTGCGGGGCAAAGTAATATTGAGTTGCGGTGAGGGCGCCGACCTTTTGCACCATTTTGACAATGCCGGTGCCGCCCGTTTTTCCAGCGACATACCCGGCGTAGCCGCTCTGATTATGTTCAACGGGTACACCTGGAAGCCACCGTTGGTCACCCGCGGCGCGAATACCAAAAAAAGCATCAAAAAGAACGTCGCGCGAGCGGACCATTTGAGGTTGATTGCCAATCCACACTTCATTGCCGGCTCCGTCGAGCTGAGGCTCTTCAGACCCGGCCAGGTGCTCTCGGAAGTGCGTCATTTTTCCAAGCGACAAGTCGACCAAAATGGCCGTGTGCCCATTGGAAGACGGCAATTTGAAAAATGTTGTTTCAATGGGCACCTCGGCGTTTGCCGCAGTGGCTGTTAATAAAGCGGCAAACGCGGACACGGTGCATGCGAGCAGGCGGTGCGAGCGGGCGAACGGCATAAGGGTGGACCATAGGTGCAATTCGAGTGCCCGTCATCGCCCAAAAAATTGCGACTTGAATGTCTCGTTCGCCGCAAATTGGGCCCACCCCGCCGCTCCGTAGTAGGCGATGAAAAGCAAGCTGGAAAGGCACCCTTTTCAGAACGATGTGGAGCACGTCATGCGATCCTTGATTGTCCCCGCGATAGTGGGTTCGGCGGTTTTTCTAACAGCCTGTGAAGAAGGCCCCAAACCGCCCCTCAAAACAGCGCATTCCGTGGCCGATGACCAATCTCAACAGGGTCAGACAGGCACATGGATGAACGCACCGGCGAGGTCCAACGGAGCGGACACGCGGACGCTCACGTCGGGGTCGATTCAGATCGATGAACGCATTCTCAAAGCGTGTGGAAACCTACCCACGGCGCATTTTGCATTCGACTCGGCGGCGATTGAGGGCACCGCCGCTGAAGCGCTCAACGCACTCGCCAAATGCTTCGTTTCAGGGCCTCTTTCAAGCGCGAGCCTGCGTTTGGTAGGCCATGCAGACCCGCGGGGCGGCGTTGCGTACAACATTGTCCTCGGCCAGCAACGCGCCGGCAGCGTTGCGACCTTCCTGTCGCAACACGGCGTGACCGAAAACAGGATGGGTACACTTTCAAAAGGCGCTTTTGAAGCATCGGGCACCGATGAATACGGCTGGGCGCTCGACCGCAAAGTGGAAGTGTACCTCAAGGACTGACCGCGCAAACAAGAAACTCGGTTAAAGGCAATGACGAACCCTTTGGATTCTGCTTCTCCCGCTGCGGCCAACGCGCTCGACCCCATTGGGATCTTATTGCATGCGTCGGGGCCGGTGTTGTTTGTCAATTGGGCCCTGATTGGAATGGCGGGCGGCGTTTGGCTATTGGCAATATTAAAAGCATTGCAGCTTTCGCGCATTGCGAGTGCTGAAAAGGCATTTGAGCTGGAGGCCGAGCAAGCGCAGTCGCCCGAGCAATTGTGTGCTGTAGCGCGGCGTTTTCCCGATGCTCCGGGCGCCCGCATTGTGAGCGAAATGGTAAAGCGCGACGGGGATCGCGACGTGATTGAAGCGCTTGGAAAACAGGCGCTTGTGAAAGAAGAACAACGCCTGGGATCGCTCCTCGGAATGTTGTCTACCATTGGTTCGGCGGGCCCGTTTATCGGCCTCTTTGGAACAGTGTGGGGCATTCTCGATGCGTTTTTGCGCATTGGTCGTGAAAAAAGCGCGAGCCTGCCCGTTGTGGCCCCGGCCATCGGTGAAGCATTGATTTCAACGGCGGTGGGCCTTTTCGCAGCCATTCCAGCGGTGATCTTGTTTAATGCCCTCGCCAAGCGGGCCGACGATATGGTCGCTCGAATGACGGCGGTTTCTGAAACGTGGGTACTCATTGCCGCGGGCCGCCAAATGCCGCGCCCCGTGCCTGAGAAGCGCAAAGAGAGGGCCGCGGTTCGCACTCCAATTCCGGCGCTTTCCGCTTAACACCTGTGTGTCGGGCGGCGCCGAAAACGGAGTTGGAGGTTTGTTATGGGAATGGCAGCCGGCAATACGGGTCGTAAACGGCGCGGCTTCGCAGATATCAATGTGACGCCCCTTGTGGACGTCATGTTGGTATTGCTTGTTGTGTTTATGGTGACGGCGCCGCTGCTCACCACGGGCCTCAATGTGGAGTTGCCCAATGTGGAAGCGCAAAACACCCCTGTTAAAGACTCCAAGCTTGTGGTGACGGTTACCCGCGACGAAAAAATTCTATTCGGCGAAGACGACGTGACCGCGAAGATTGAAAACGAATTGTTTAACAATCCGCGCGTTCAAAAAGAAAAAGAGCTTTACATTCGCGCCGACAAAAACGCCCGTTACGCCGTGGTTGCACGCGTTGTGGCAGCGGCCCGCGCGGCGGGTGTTTCATCATTAAACCTGCTTGTCGAACCCGAGGGGTGACGCCATGGGCAATCGTCCGGCGCCCGCACCCGCCTCGTCGTTTTGGGTTGAATACCCGCCCGCCGATATGCTCATTGCAATCGGTGCCGCGTCGCTTTTGTTATTGCTCAGCGCAATTGGGGTAAAAGCGGCGGCGTCGGCGGAGGCGCGGCCAATCATTGAAAGTCAGCGCGAAGAAGCGATCATTGTTCCTATTCAAGCAATGACAATTGTCGATCTCGACACCCCTTTATTAAAATTGGGTGGACAGCCCGACCCCACGCGTTTGCCGGATCGTTTTATTAAAAAGGGCGCAAAACCAAGGGTGGAAGAAAAGGCGCAGCCCTCCACAAAAGCCGAAAAAACCGAAGAAGCGATTGTGCCGCCCGATATTCCGCTGGCGGACAAGCCGCTTCCACCTCCACCTCCCAATGCGGAAGTGACAAAACAGGTAGACAGTGCTCCCGCGCCCACGCAAACGGCCGTTGCCGCGGCCAATGTTCCTGAAGTGGGCCATTCGGACGGGGTAGCGGGTGGAACTGAAACCGATCCATTAAAAGCGCGCGCTGTGGACCTCTATCGGGCGCGAATTATTGCCTGGTTTGCTGCAAAGTTTCGAGTGTCAGGTTCGGGCCTTTCCGCCGACGAATTATTAAAATATCGCGTTCATGCAACGGTCGATATCAATAACGGTCGGACAGTGAGTTCATATTCGCTCACGCCGAGTGGCAACGCGACGTTTGACAACGCGGCTCGCAATGCGTTGGAAGGCGCCAAAGGACAGAGTTTGCCTCCACCGCCCGACGGTTATCCCGACATTGTTCAGAGCCGCATTTCTCTCACATTCGTTTGCAAGGAGCACCGATGCGATTAGCCAAGTTGTTCCCTTTTGCCGTCGCGTCGTTATGGGCTGCTCACGGCTTTGCGGCGCCGCTCGGCAATGAGTCTCCCTCGGCCGAATCGAATCCATCCAATAAAAGCGTCGATGCACCGAAAGACCTGCTCGGCAATATGGTGGTGGTGGCAAGTTCGGCGCGCGCGTTGCCAAAAATAGGCGTTTTGCCGTCGATTTCGCCCGAAATTGAAGATGTCACGTTGCGCAGTGTTGTGCGGCGGGATTTGGACCTCTCTGGCGAGTTTGAATTGTTGGATGAATCGGCCGCGCCCGACGGGCTTTACCTTCCCGACTCAAAAGTGGATGTGGCCGCGTGGAAAAACAAGGGTGCTGAAGCGGTTGTGCGGGTGACTGCCCGCAAAACAAACAATGTGGTGGAGCTGATTGGTGAAGCGTATTTGGCGAGCACGGGTGACGTTGCGGTGCTCGAAAAAACGTTCACTGTGCCGGCCGGTGATGTTCGCAAAGGCAGTCACCGCATGGCGGACGCATTGATTGGTGCATTAACAGGTCATCAAGGGGCTTTCGCAAGTCGCCTGACATTTGCATCCGGCTCGGGGAAGGTGCGCCGTGTGTATGTGATTGACGCGGACGGCTTTGGGGCCAAAGCAGTGAGCCCTGAAAACGAAGTGGCTATTTTTCCGGCGTTTGGAAAAGACCAAGAAGTGGTTTATGCGTCGAGCGCTCAAAATGGTGATTATCACCTGCGAACCGAAGGCGGGAAAACCCAGGTTGTTTCATTAAAAGGGTCGGCGTACGGAATTGCATATAACAAGGACAAGTCAAAGGTTGCAGTTTCAATAGGAGTGGGCGGCTCCATTGGTCTTTATACAGGCCCGGACTTGAATCATTTGCAATCGGCAACACCGGTTCCATTTGCGATGGAGCCCACATTTACCCCAACTGGAACGCTCGCATTTGTGGGTTTGTCAGGTGCCACACAGCGTGTATACGTAAACGACAAACCCGTTACGCCGGAAGGCGTCTTTGCAATGAGTCCAACGTTCTGCAATCACCCCGACGGTGTTCGACTGGTGATTGCGGCCGGCGCATCGCTCAGTACAGATCTCTTCTCCACCGGTGAAACGGGTGGGGCGCTTGTTCGATTAACGCAGGATCAGGGCATTAACAGTTCGCCTGCTTGCAGTCCCGACGGGCGATTGATTGCGTTTTTCTCCACGCGCAAAACCGGCGAAGGGCCGGGCCTTTATGTCATGCGCCTGGACGCAATGCGTCCCAAGCGAATATCTCCGTTAATGGGCGATTCATTGCGTTGGGAAATGGCGCCCCAAGGCGTTTCACCGTAGCGTCGTGTCACGGACTCCCGGGTTACTGACACCACGCAACGACCTGAAACGCCCCGCCACCGGACACGCCGTAATTCAACACGGAGGCACCGAGATCACGGAGATCCACGGAGTTTTTGTATTTTAGGCTGCAATAGGCTCGCACAGCCTGAACCGATCACCTGTCAGGCCGGGATCGCGGGTGATGTGTACCCATAGCAGCCCGACAAACCGAAATCCTCCGTGACCCCCCGTGTTCTCCGTGACTCCTAGGTAACTTCCCTTTAGCGGAACGTTCTGCAAGGCACGGATCCAGTCTTGTCGAGACGTTTGGGGACACCCTTGCCCGTCGCCAAGCGGAAAAGCGAACAGCGTGGCGCGTCGGGTTCTCCAGATGGAGTTCTGTGGCGAGCGCAGCCACGACGAAAACGAGAGACCGGCGAGACCGGTGGATGGCGACGTGATGGACATCTCAAGTCGCCGGACCTCCCAGAACGGGCTCTTTTCTGCTGCATCGACAACTCAACCGCAACGAGTTACTCGCCGTTCGAATGAGGCGCATGCGCCGCTGGGGAACTCCGTGTTGATTACGACGTTGAAGACATCGCAGCGTTTCAGGTCTTGGCATGACGGTTCAGCTGGTGCTCCGGGTCGTGAGCCGATTGCCTCAAGGCGGTTACCCAGGAGATGAATCTTCGGTCGATTATTTGGCCGAGATCCATCGCGGGCGTAGTGTGTCACGCATGGGTGGCGTTCCCCCGGATCCGTGGCTGGAGTCGCAATTGGAAGCGGCTATGGCTCCTTATGTGGGACGCCTGCCCGCCGAAGAGCTTGATTGGATGCGCGAGCGTTTAATTGAAACGCTCATGTCTGAAGCCAAAGGCATTGACCTTGTTCGCAAAGCGAGGCCCCGTGTTGTATTGCAAAGCGGCGCAATGCGAAAGTTGGGCGGTGAAGCGAAACCGCCCATAAAAGTGGCTGCCTCAGATAAGCGACGCGGCAAGAAGTAATAGAAACGCTTTTTCGAAAGCGAGTGCCCCAGCAGCGGGAGCACATTATGCGGCCTTCAATTACTTATTGAGGAGCGCGGGCAGATGCGCCGTGCACCGTTGCGATCCATTGCGACTTCCGAAAACCACAACGAGCGATCACGCATTGAATTGCGCGTGCGTGAAGCGTTGCCCGTGGTGGAAGCGATATCCAATAAGATGTTTCAACGGCTCGGGGGAGCGGTTTCGCGCGAAGAGTTGGCGAGCCACGGTAGGGCCGTTCTTGTGGACGTGATTGAATCGTACGAAGAAGGGCGCGCGCCGTTTCTGTCGTATGTCGCTGTTCGCGTGAGATGGGCAATGCTCGAAGAAGCACGCAAACACGCTCGAAAGCGCAAAGCGTGGCAACGTGTGACGGCGTGTTTGGCGCTCGATCGGTTGGCTGCAAACGAAGAAGAATTGGAGCCCGTCGAACCGACTACAGAAGCGCAGGATCAACGGGCCCTGTCCGACTTTTTGGCCCGTCGCGCAGCTGCCGTCGCGTTGGGGCTGGTGAGTTCAAACCGTTCGTCAAGCGGAGCCAACGACGCAGAAAGTCCCGAAGAAGAATTAGAAAAAGAACAGCTTTACAGGGACGTTCGCCGGGCGGTGACGGCATTGCCGGAGCAGCAACGTGTACTCATTGAACGATGTTATTTCGGCGGCGCCAATCTTGACCTTGTTGCCCGCGATCTCGGCATATCCAAGAGTTGGGCGAGCCGAGTTCACGCCAAAGCAATGAGTACACTTGCCGACGTTCTTCGCGAACGCGTTTGATCACAATGCATTGAGCTTATCGCTCAATTTCGTTTATTGCGACGATGTGTCGGTGCTGGTGTCGTCTCCGCCGCCGTCGCAGCTGTACGTTTCGGGGCAGGTGGCCTGCGGTTCACACGAGTCACCACACTCCTCGTAACACCTGACGCACTCTTGGTACGCCGCGTCGGTGACACATTGCGCCTTTGCAAACATCTCTTGATCGCAACGCGCTACAGCCTTGTCCGTAGAAAATCCGCCGCAGCCGAGCGAGACAAGTGCCACAACGAATAACGCAACACCACCGAATGCCGTCCGAACCATTGCAGTCCTCCGTTTGAGGGCCGCGGAGCCTAGCCGATTAACGTTCAAAGCTGCGAAAAATCGGCATGTGTACACATGAAGAGCCGGGCCTAACCCTCTTGGGAGCCGCTCGTTGGGGCATCGTGGGCCAGCGCTTCCGGCGCCGCCAAACCAAAAGTGCCGCCCCCGGAAACGTGAATCCAAGCGCGAACGATTTGGATGTGCCGTCCGGTTTGAGCCACGGCGGCCGCCGCACCGCGAAGATCACGCGCGCACACTTGGTGGAGATCGTCGGTTGTTTGTTCGTCGGTGGCGACGCGTACACCCCACACGGAATTCGACGGCATCAATAGCGTACGCGCTCGATCTTGAAATCCCCGACCCACGAGTTCGGCGCGAAATAACTTGCGTGCGTCGGATGGGGTTTTGGGATCAAGCTCATAAGAAACGGTTACAAAAAAGCTTCGGCCCATGCGCGCCCCCAATCGCTCAACCTTTTACGCCGCCGGATGTGAGGCCCGCAATGAGATGCCGTTGTGCCACATAAAAAAGAGCCATCACAGGCAAGGCGACAACAAGTGATCCCGCGGCGAACTTTTCCCACTCCTGTTTATATTCACCTATAAAACTCTTTAATAAAACAGGCAGCGTGAACATTTCTTCTTTATCAAGCAGGGTGGCCGCAAGAATGTATTCGTTATAAGCGCTCATAAAGGCAAAAAGCGCCGTTACAGCAATGGCCGGTCGCGCGGCGGGCAATGCCACTTTGAGAAACGCTTGAAAACGTGTTGCGCCGTCGACCATTGCCGCTTCTTCCAAATCAACTGGAATAGCCTCAAAAGCGGCCCTCAGTTGAAAGATGGCAAACGGAACAGACGTGCTTGCATAACAAAGAACGAGGCCGGAGCGCGAATTGAGAAGGCCGAGTTTGTCGAGCAACAGATAGAGAGGAATGGCGCTCGCTACGGTGGGAAACATCTGCGTGGCGAGCAGCGTTCGAACACCGGTTTCTTTGCCCGCAAAACGAAACCGCGCCAGCGCATAAGCGGTTGGAATGGCAATTAACACCCCCACTGCGGCGGTGGCGGCCGATACAACCAATGAATTGGCGAGTTGTTGCCCAAAAATCCAATGACCGTCGCGCGATGTTCCAACAACGGCCGTGAGATGGGCGGTTGTCGGTTCGGTAATGAGGGGCAATACACGCGCTTCAGGCGGCCTTTTGCCCGAGAAAGCAATAGAGATCACCCACAAGATTGGGTAGAGCGAAAATGCCACGGCGGCTGAAAGCACCAAATGCGTGGCAATGGATTCAGCGGCGGAAGGTTTGCGATTCATGCCGCGGCCTCCTTGGCGCGAACGGCGCGGTCTCTATCGTCCGCCCGTTTTTTTCGCCATTCATCCCAGCGGGTGAAACCGAAGAGCATTAAAAAGATCAATACCGAATATGCTGCGGCGTAACCGTATTTGGCCTCACGGGTGAATGCCCACCGATACGCTTCTGAAACAAGAATGTCGGTTGTGCCATCGGGATCGCCGCCCGAAACAAGAAAAACGACATTGAACATATTAAATGTCCAAATGCCGCCCAAAGTGACCGATGGTGCAAGCGTTGGCCGAATCATTGGCAATGTGACGCGCCATAACCTCTGCCACCTTGTGGCTCCGTCGACTTCGGCCGCCTCCAATACATCCTGCGGAACGGCTGTGAGGGCGCCCAGGGTAACGACCATCATAACGGGGAATCCGAGCCACACATTTGTGGAGACGTTGGCCGTGAACGCGGTTGAAAAACGCGCAAACCAACTAATGGGCTCCATGTGAAACCCGAATAAGTCATTGAGACCCAGAATGAGGCCCGTAACGGCGCCGAATTGCCTGTCAAACATTCCCTTCCAAACAAGGGCTGTAATGTAACTTGGAACGGCCCAGGGAACGATAAGGAGCACCCGATAAAAGGCTTTGAGTTTTAATGCAGGCTTGGAGAGAAGAAGGGCCAGCGAAACGCCGATTGTAACGTGAAAAAACAGGTTTAAAAACGTCCATAACAGGGTAACAAGGAGCACCACATAAAAAGACCCTGTGGTGAGCAATGCTCCGCCCTGCGCGGTGAGAATATCAATAAAGTTGGCGAGCCCAACGAAACGCCGCGACGATGTGTCACCGAATAAGTTGCCCGAGAAAAAGGCTGTGGCAGCGCCCACGGTGAGCGGCGCAATTACCAATAAACCCACCGCAACAACGGAGTGAATGACATAGGCGTAGGCGGGCAGGCTTCGCTTAACTTCACCCGTGAAGTCACCCTTTTTGGCGCCGCGCACCCAATAGAGCACCAGCACCAATAAAATCCCCCCGATAACGATTAAAAACGGGGTGGGGGATGCAGCGTCGGGCGGCGGGCGGCGAACCGTGTCGTACCGGCGTTTGGCCTCCGCGAGCGCAACGTCAGGCGGCGCTTCACCCCGAATCACTTTGCTAATGGCCCGATTGGCGGGATCCCAAACAGCTTGCATTGCGCGCGAAGCGGGCATTGGAATGGCCACTTTCGCCTGTTCAGAAAACACGCGCAGCATTGGATCGCCGTCGGCAATAGATACGTCGGAACGCGCCGTTAATGTTTTTGCGAGGCGCGCTCGAACCTGCGCCGCCTCACGACTCGCAAGCCACTTGGCGAGTGCGCGCGCCTCGGGCTTTTCAGCTCCCTGTTTGGTGAGCATTGCCGACTCAACCGTTAGAAGCGGCCGCATGGGTTGCCCCGCACCGCGGATGTTGGGCAACACTTCAATGTGATAACGCAGGTCTTTGGCGTCGCTCAAATCGGCGGCGAGCCACGGCCCACTGATAACGAATGCGGCTTTTCCCGCTTTGAACAGCTCTTTGAGAATGTTGTAATTGGCGTCGTCGGGAACGGCGCCTTTTGCAATAAACGTTCGCGCGAGATTGAGCGATGTTTCGGCCTCGGTGCCGATAAAACTCCATTGGTCGTTTTTGCCGAGAAGTTCTCCGCCGAAAGCACCGAAAATCGGCGCGTGAGCATAGAGATTGCGCGCCTCATAAACGAGTGGGAATACGCCTTGTGGCAACTTGCCCGTCAGTTCACCGATCGCTTCAAAGTCGGCCGGCGTTTTTGCGAGGTCGTCGTTGACAAACAGCGCCATACACTTGGGCGAAAGGGGAACACCCCATACGCCGTCGCCGTCGGTAACGGCGCGCACGGCGGGAACGATAAACGCGCCTTCACCCTCGAATGCGTCGCCTACTTTGCCGACAATGCTGCGGGCCTTGTATTCGCCGAGATGGTGATGCTCGGCAATAAACACGTCGGGGCCTTCTCCCACGAGCGACGCCGATGCAAGCTTTGAGTCGAGCGCGTCGGCCGGGAGGGCCAATGTTTCAATTTTGCCGCCGGGAAACGTTTTAATGATTTCGAGAAGGGCTTTTTCTTCATCACCGCGATAGGCGTGCCAAAGCCTTATTGGATTTGCGTACACAAGAGTTGGGTAAACGAACGTCGCGATAAAAAAGGTGACCGCCCAGAGCCACACTTTTTTAATGAATGGTGTATTGCGCGGGACCGATAACATGCGGCGCCTCCCGGTCACGCTTCATCTCGCAGAGATTGGCCTGTTTCGCGATCAAAGAGGTGAACGGTTTTGAAGGCAAGTTCGACCGTTTCCCCTTTCTTAATTTGCGCCGCGGCATCAAGCCGAGCCACAAACGAGGCGCCGCCCAGCTTGCCGTGCGCGAACGATTCTGTACCCAAAGCCTCCACAATGGAGACGGTTAACGGCGCGCCGCGCTCATTGGTGGTTCGATACGTGGCCGACTTTGAAAACAGCTCCACCTCGTGAGGGCGTACGCCGAGCGTTACTTGTTTGCCCGCGACAAGGCCCTTTTCAAAACCTTTCGCGTCAAATGTCACCCGCAGTTCATCTTTGCCGGCCGCAACCCAGCCGCCGCCGTCGCGCGCAAGCTCCACATCAATAAAGTTCATGGATGGGGAGCCCAAAAAACTCGCCACAAAGCGGGTGGCGGGGCGTGCGTACACATCAAGCGGGTGGCCCGCCTGTTCAACAACGCCCTTGTTGAGTACGAAAATCACGTCGGCCAAAGTCATTGCTTCAACCTGATCGTGGGTCACGTAAACGCTTGTGGCCTCCAGTTCATCATGCACTTTTCGAATTTCAACGCGCACCTGAGATCGCAATGCGGCGTCGAGATTTGAAAGCGGTTCATCAAACAAGAAGAGCGATGGGCGCCGGACAATGGCGCGGCCCATTGCAACACGTTGCCGTTGGCCGCCCGACAATTGTTTTGGCAATCGATCCAATAAGTGATCAAGCCCGAGCATAGCGGAGGCCTGCTTTACGCGGCGTTCAATTTCAGCGGGCTCTGTTTTGCGAAGTTTTAATCCAAACGCCATGTTTTCTCGCACGGAGAGGTGCGGATATAAGGCGTATGATTGAAAGACCATAGCAATGTCCCGCTCGCGCGGCGCGAGCGACGTGACATCGCGATCATCGAAGTGAATGGTGCCGGCCGTGGCTTCTTCCAACCCCGCGAGGAGCCTCAGCAACGTGGACTTGCCACAGCCGCTCGGCCCGACAAGCACCGCAAACTTGCCGCGCGGTACTTCAATTGAAACGCCTTTTAGAATGTGCGTTTCACCGAACTTCTTATGCAGATCGCGGACCGTGACGCTTGCCATGGCTCCTCAATCTTCAGGGGTAACTTGGTCACCGGGGACAAGCAACATGCCACTCACAGGCGGGAGTGTGAGTTCCAACGTGCCGTTTTGATCAACAATGTACGCAGGTTTTTCAGGCACAAGAATATCCACAAGGGTTGAGCCGGAAGGGAGCGACGTTGTCATGATCGTGGTTCCGTCGCGCGTGGTCGAAGTTTTTTGGTGGTGAGTATTAAACACCACAAGAGCGTATTGGTTGCCGGCGTCGCCTCCGGTGCGCTCGAAGGCAAAAATGCCGGCGTCCTCTTCATCGGCGATGTGTTCGGTGGACCAAATCACTTTTTGATCGCCGCGCGTGAGCGCGCTGTGGCGTTTGCGAATGGTTGTGAGCTTTTGAATCCATTGATACGTGGGGATATCCGTTCGATATCCGGTATTCCACAGATCCTCACGATTGGCAGGGTCATTGCCGCCGTTCAGCTCCTGCTCGGTGCCGTAATAGATACACGGAATACCGTCTTCGGTGAGGAGGAACAACAGGGCATTTTTGAGGGCCACTTTGGGCTCCACCTGAAATTGCGATACGCCGGATTGGTTATACAAAAACCGCGGCACATCGTGATTATCAAGGAAGTTTACGAGCGTTTTTGTGGGTGGAAGACCGGTTGAATTGGCGTTGGGTTCCGTTCCGAAATTGGTGGAGCGACCTTCCCACAAAGTTTGAATGCGCCTTGTGCTCTGTCCGTCGCGAAAGACATCTCGCATGGCCTGAAAGTATTGCGAGAAGTAGAAAACACCGTCGAGCATGTCGCCGGTAATGGTTTCACCGGAGGTAAGGGGACATTCGGCATTTTCGCGCGCGAGGTCACCCCCCAAAAGTTCGTCGTGCAAATGGGCCGGAACTTGATGTTTGGTGAAGCTGCCAATCAGATCGTCTTTACCGTCAAACGCTTCACCAAACATAAAGAAGTTGGTTTTGCCTTTTGCGGCCAATCGCTGGCGCACGCTCTGCGAGAAATAGCGCCAAAACTCGTGTTCAACGTGTTTAACAGTATCAATACGAAAACCGTCGATATCGGTCAGCTCAATCCACCTGGCGAAGATATCGCTCATTTCGCGCTTTACTTCGCAGCGCGACGTGTCCACGTCTTTGAGCCCGCCGGGAAAGTCACCGTGAACGAGTTGATCCAAATCGTCGAAGTTGAAGGTGCGGCCTTTGCGGTTGTAAACGCGGATATCCTGGAAAAGAAGCGGCATGGGCGGCACGTGATTGCTTGCCGGATCCCATTGCCAAACCACCGGCGCGGGGCCGCTTTCGCCGAGCGATGTGTACGCTTGCACGCCGCGTGAATCAAACTCGGGGTCATATTCTGTAACGTTGACAACGCCCGATTGACCGGGTTTGCCGCCGCCGAAAACGTCTTTGTCGGGTTGGCCGTTTTTATTGATATCGTAATAAAAGAGCTGACCGACGTGGTTGGTAACGATATCGAGGATAACCTTCATTTCGCGGTCGTGCGCCGATCGCACAAGACTGCGCAGCGCGGTGAGATCGCCGAAATGCGGGTTTACCTGGTTAAAGTCTTGAGTCCAATAACCGTGATACCCGTCAAACCCGGCGTCGGTATCCACGTTTTTTACCACGGGTGAAATCCATAACGTGGTAACGCCGAGGGTTTGAAGGTAATCGAGATTGTCTTCAAGCCCTTTCCAATCGCCGCCGTGCCAATGGCCCTGCGCGGTCAGATCCACTCGAAAGTTATTGCCCGCGTCGCCGTCGGCAAATCGATCGACCAATACTTGGTAGATCACTTCATCACGCCAATCATCGACGTGTGTTTCAAGCGGGATTTCACCCTGCGCCTCTTCGGGGAAAGACATGCACCCGAGCGAATAAAACGAGGAGAGGGCGGCTCCAAGGAGCGCAAACGCGTTTCGACACTTCATGTTACCACCCATAGCTCGATGAGTTAAACCACCACTCCGCGCCGAACCCCAAGAAGTGCTCGACGTCGCGAATACCAAACACGTCATCTTTGGGATAAAGGGCTTGAGCGCCTTTATCTCGCACTGAGATTAAATAAATAATGCGGAAATGCGGGCGACTAAAGTCACCGCGACCGCCGGGCGATAAAAACGGAATAATGCCAAACCGGAACATGGAGCCCATTAACGGGCCTTTGGGAGCCGCCGGCGTTTCACCCTCGGCGGTTTGTTCGGTAAACAAAACGCCGCGCTGTTGCGCCTGAAATGAGCCTTCAACAGCAATGCCGCCCGATTCACCGACAAAGATATGGGGGCGGAGGATAATGGCTCCTTCGTCGATATCGTCGTTGTCGAGAGCGGCGCTTGCATTGCGGAATGAGCGCATATACCCGCCGAGCATGAGGCCAAACGGTCCGGTTTCGTAGTTGCCGCCCACCGCTACGCGAAGTTCGCTCGCACCCTCGGTTGTGCGGGCCAATGAAAGGCGCGTCGGTGATGCAAATTCACCATAAGCGGCCAGGCCGCGGGCATAACGGAAAAACAGATTGAGATGGGTGTCGCGGACACCGGTAAAGCCGCCGACCTGAGCGCCCACAACAAATCCGTTTTCGGCGGGCACGTCTTCAAACACTTCAGGGTCGATTTCACGCTGGCCGGCGGAGAGGCCGTGAAACTCTCCATAAAGCACGCCTTTAATGCCCCCGCGTTCACCGACGGGGAAAATGTGCTGCAAACGAACGCTTCCAATAGTTCGTTGGCGATTAAGGATCTCCACCGTTGTTGCGCCGAATGCGTTATTGGGGGCCGTGCGCTGGGACGTTTGATAATAGAAGAGCCCATTGGGCCGATTTACCCCGGCGTGCACCGCGACATTGGTCCAGCCATTGTCATTAAGGTCATAACGAGCGCCGCCGCCGAGCGTATTGAGGCTGTCCATCGGCCAAAAGTCGAGAAGGTACACGTCGTCGCCGCGGTACATGCGCGACCCGGCCCAAACGCTCAATCGTTTTAATCCTAAATCGCGTGATTCGATAAACATGTTACGAATCGAAATCACCGCGTCAAAATCGCCGCTGTAATGAAAAATTGGATTGGCCATTGCCAATGTGGTGACAATGCGCGTGCGGCTTTGCGTTTTTTCCCAATAGTCCTCTCGCCGCAACTCCAACTCAACATAGTTGGACTCGTCTAAACGCGACCCGCGCGCCACAAAGTCGGTGTCGCGACCGGGTCTTCCTCGAAAGTCTCCCGCGGCAACAACGCGGCCGTAAGACCCGTATGAGAAGCCCGACATGAGCTTTTGAAATGTGTTGGGCTCGGGGGGCTTTGGCGGGGCTGTTTGTGCGGGCGCGCCGGTGGGGGTTGCCGGCGCACCACCGTTGTCTACAGCAGTATTCGAACCGCCGGCGGGAGGTTTGTCATTGGGGGTTTGCCCAGTGGATGGGGCAGGAGCCGAAGCATCATTGGAAGTCCCAGTTGTTGCCGGGGCTGCTCCATTCGGTGGATTTTGAGGATCGCTTGGAGGCGGCGATTGTGCCCACGCATTCAGCGATGCAGTCAGCGTGAGTAGGACGCCGGAGAGTACGGCAGGAAAACGCACAACCGGTACACTAACCGACCTTGGGACAATTCGTCTTCTTTGCGACAAGAGGTTTGAACTTGTCGCAACGGAACGCGGGCGAAGGTGATTGGCCTCAATACGTCGCACCGCCGCCGATGACGCGCAGCCCGGGTATTCAAAACATCAATCCGCCGAGCGCGACACAATCGTCGCAAGCGCCCATGGATCGTGACTTACCCAGCATTTCCGGCGATGTGCCTGATGCAAAAAAGAGTGGGAATGTCAAGTCTATTACAAAGCGTTTTTGGTCGCTGAAAGGGCGCACCGAACTTCTCTCTTTCCGTGTGTGCCGGCTACCATGACCCCTGTGCGTTTCACCCGGATTATTCATGAGGACTCCGCTCGAAGGCTCCGATCCTCTTGCTGCAAAGGCCGCCCGGCGGTGCTCAGGCGCTCCAAAATACGGAGAGTATGTTTCCGGCCCTGCGCTCCGGCGTGCGGCCTTTTCGCTGCGGTCTCGGGCCTTCGCGCAATCGCCTCATGAATAATCCGGGTTTAAAGCTCGCGTGGGCGCTCGGTGTTGGTTCGGTCCTAGGCGTAGGCATAGGTCTTGGCGCGTACCGAATTGTCCCGGCGTCTCCTGTGGCTGTGGGCGTTCAGATCGGCGAGCAGCGACCCGATGAGTCCATGAGCGTTGCGGAGTGGTTGTCCGCGCGAAATGCAAGGCTCTCCGATCGCAAAGTGTACCTTCGCTATGAGTCCGAACAGATTGAAACAACGCTCGGCGAGCTGGGCGTGTCGATCGACGTCATGGCCACCATTGAAAAGGCCGGGCAGGTTGGGCATGCGGGGTCGATCATTCGGCGCGTTCAGGAGGGCATGAAAGCGCGGCGCGGCGAGGTGGATGTACCGCTCGTTTTTTATGTCGATCGCACCAAAGCCGCGGCGTATTTAGGCTCGATCTCGGGGCGATTTTTTCGCGAACCCAAAGACGCCAAGTTGGACTTGGCCAATCGAAAGCGCATCGTCGACGAAGACGGGCAGGCGCTCGACGTGGAGGCTTCCATTGAGTCGATCAAGGCCGCCACACATCGCGAAGAAGAGACGATTTCGCTCTTTGTGAAGCGCGTGGCGGCGCAGGTGACGGTCAATGACATTGCCAATGTCGACATCGAAAAAGTGCTCGCGTCGTATCAAACGACCTTTGTGACATGGGGCGAAGGCGTGGGTCGATCGGGCAACATTGCGCGCGCTGCATCGAAGATTGACGGGACAATCATCCTGCCCGGGCAATCGTTTTCGTTTAACGAAAAGGTCGGCCCGAGAACGCCTGAAAACGGGTTTGTCGTTGCGCCCGAAATTCAGGGCGATGAGCTTGTTTCCGGTTACGGAGGCGGCACGTGTCAGGTTTCAACAACGCTCTACGCAGCGGCCATGTTCGGCGCGCTCGGCGTGTTGGATCGCCAAAATCACTCACGCCCATCGAGCTACGTGCCGCCCGGTATGGACGCGACGGTGAGCTATCCGCTCGTGGATTTGAAAATACAAAACACGCTCACTGTTCCGATCATGATTCACGCGTACCTGCCCAAGCCCACAGTGATTCGAGTGGAACTTTTGGGCGCGGAGCCGGTGGCAACCGTTTCGTACGCTTACGGTGTGGGGCACGTTGAAGATTTTGTTCGGCGGATCAAGGTGATTGGGTACTACCCACCGGGCCGTGTGTACAGAAAGCAAAAGGGTACACGCGGCATGGATGTGACAAGCATCGTCACAATTCGTTACAACGACGGTCGCGTTGAAGAGCGCAAGTACTTCAGCGGGTATCGACCGTCGCCCGAAGTGTTATGGGTTGCGCCGGGCTACAGCGATCAAGATCTGCCGCCCCTTCCCGAGCACGCCAAAGGTGTTGAAGGTCAACAGACGGCCAACGCAGCGGCCGAAATCTACCCAATGTGATGTTGAGCCTGACCGCTGATTCAAGTTCGGCAGCCCGTCCAACGCACAGCACAAAAACGTGCCGAGATCGTGCGCGACGCGAGCACAGCAAAAACCCAAAGACCCGGGCGGGTTGCGGTACGTACAGGAATGAAGCTTTGCGCAGGCGGTCCAGGTTGCCGACAGCCCTCGGAAAAAAAGCCGCGGACCCTTGCGCGTTTTGTTCGAGATCCGCCGATGTTTTCGGTGGAGCTGCCCCGTTAGGGGCGAAGCTTTTACAGGAAACAGGCAATAATTCGCGAGCCGTTGTAGACTTGTTTCACGATCTGGTTCCCGCGCCTTCTGCCGTCGCGCACGGGCCGCTAAAAGGACCGACCGGAGTTCACCCGCAATGAAAATCAGCTGCCAGAATTGCTCGTCCAAGTACACCGTTTCCGACGAGAAGGTCCAAGGCAAGACCGTCAAGCTCAAGTGCAAGAAGTGTGGGGCCACCATCCTCGTCAACGCGGGTGGTGCCACGACTGTTGCGAGCGGGGCGAACGTTGCGGACCATCCTTCTTCACCGGGGGATGCCGCAAGTGCCGATGGCACGAGTTACCTCGTGAATGTGGCCGACGGCGACCAGCGAACCATGACGGTCACCGAACTCGTCAGCGCCTATCAATCGCAAGTTGTCACCGCCGACACGTATGTGTGGGCCGACGGCATGGGCGACTGGCAACCGCTCGGTCAAGTGGAGGCCATTGTTGCCGCACTGAACGGCGGCACGCCTTCGCAGCCTCCGGTGGCGACACCTCCACCGGCTGCCGCGGTTCCGGCAGCGGCCAGCAGCGCTGAAGCCATGGCATCGGCTGCAAGTTTGGCCGCATCAGCAAGGCCGGCCGCACGGCGTGAACCTCAAAAGCGCGCGGACGTTTTCGGGAACGAAAAAAACGACGACGTCGCAACGAGTGCACCGCTTTTCAGCGCCTCCGCGCGCGCAGCCGCGTCGAACGCCGCTGCGGCTGCAAAGTCGTCGGCACCGCGTGAAGAAAACTCGGTGCTCTTTTCGCTGAATGCGCTCACCTCCAAGAGCGCCACGCAAACTCCGGCGCCGAGCGCTGTGCGCAAAGACAGCCGTGAAGATTCGGGTCTGATCGACCTGCGCGCGCTCGCTGCGGCTGCACAAGAAAAGAGCAAAGCGTCCGCGCCGAGCATTCCGCCCGTGGGTGGAATGGGGCTCGGTGGAGATGAAGCCGGGTTGTTCCCGCTCGGTGTTCCCGCAGCTCAACAGCCCGCGGCCCCGCCCGTTGCTGCAACCGTCACCGCACCGCCGCCGGCCAGCAAAGCGCCCATGTTCATCGGCATCGGTGCGTTGGTTGCGGCGCTCGCGATCGTCGGCGTGTTCTTCGCCATGAAGAGCGACGACAAGCCGGTCACTGAAACGGCGGCTCAACCCACAATCACCGCGACGGCGGCTCAACCCACAGCAACGGCCACCGCCACGGCAGAACCCGCGCCCACGGCTGAAGCTTCGGCAACACCCACCGCTTCGGCAAGTTCCACCGCGGTTGCCAAAGGTGGCACCTCCAAAGGTGGCACCAGCAAAGGCGGAACGAGCACCGGCAGCACTTCAAAGGGTGGAACATCCACAACGGCGGCAGCTCCCGCATCCACTCCCGCGGGCAAGCCCAAAGGCAACTGCGGCTGCGCAGCCGGCGACCTGATGTGCGCCATGAAATGTTCTGCCGGCGGCAAGTAGCACCGGGCATGCGTGTCTAAATCGCTCCAGCCCTTCACTGTCGTAGCCGGCTTATCGCGTCCGGCCACCACCCTCGTCACCCTCATCGTTTGCGCGGCCGGTGTGTACGCATGCGGCCCACGCTCCACCGATGTGGCCGTTGTTCACGTTTCCACGGTTGGCTCACAAAACGCCGTTGCCGTGATGGATGCCCCCAAAAACGACACGGCCGTCGACGTTTCGAGCGGTGCTGTTCGCGGCCCGATCCAGTGGGAAACCAAAGCCGCCACGGCTCTCGCTCGCGCCAAACAGCGAGGTGTACCCATTGTCGTTTTCGTGTGTGCTGAATGGGCGGCCGCTGCCACAAAAATGGACCGGGTCACTTGGGCAAACGCCGACGTGATTCGAGAGAGCCGATCGTTTGTGATGCTGCGTTTGGATGTCACCAACGCCGACGCAAACGACGACGCCGCGGCGAGTCGCTTTGACGTGAAGACAATGCCCGAGGTGCTGCTCCTCAACGACAG
The DNA here is from genome assembly GCA_016712345.1 of Polyangiaceae bacterium. Lineage (GTDB taxonomy): Bacteria > Myxococcota_A > Polyangia > Polyangiales > Polyangiaceae > JADJRH01. The sequence continues at coordinate 1,208,183 of JADJRH010000001.1, read as the reverse complement.
CGGACACGAAATTCAGCGTGTGAGCGGATACGCCGAACCCGACAGCGTGCTGCAAGCCATGGCAACGGCACTGTCGTCCAATTGACCGCTCGCCGCCGTCGGTGGATACGCTCCCAATGCGGGTACACCACCTGAACTGCGGCACGATGTGTCCACCCGTCGGAAGGCTCACGCGCGGCGAGGGAAGCCTTTTTCCGCGGGCAAGATGATCTGCCACTGCCTTCTGATCGAAGTCGGATCTGAACTTGTATTGGTGGACACCGGCATCGGCTTGGGTGACTTGGCACAGCCGAATCGGCGACTCGGTACGAGTTTCCTAGCGATCACCCGCCCGCGGCTCGATCCAAAAGAGACAGCGATCTACCAGATCGAAGCGCTGGGATACCGCGCATCCGATGTGCGCCACATCGTGCTCACTCACTTGGATCTCGACCACGCCGGCGGGCTCAGCGATTTCCCCGACGCGGAAGTCCATGTGTACCGTCCCGAACATCGCGCGGCGACCGAGCGCCGAACGCGCGGTGAGCGCGAGCGTTATCGACCTTCACAAATCGAACATCATCCGCGTTTTCATTTGTACGACGCAGGCGGTGAACCTTGGTTCGGATTCGATTGTGTACGCAATCTCAACGGCCTTCCCCCCGAGATCTTAATTGTTCCGATCGTGGGTCACTCCCGCGGTCATGCGGCAATCGCAGTGCGTACACCCATTGCAACATCCTCGACCGATGCGCCCTGGAGCCAGCGATCGGGAGCTGCCGAGGATACGTGGCTTCTGCATGCGGGAGATGCCTACTTTTACCGAGGCGAAATGGATCCCAACCGACGCTCGTGCCCCATCGGGCTTGAGCTGTTCCAACGCGCGGTGGCCATCGACGACGACACCCGCCGAGCCAATCAAGAGCGCCTGCGCACATTGGCGCGCGATCGCGCCGGCATAGTTCGCGTGTTTTGCGCACACGACGATATTGAATTCGATCGGTTGCGGGCGTCACATTTTTAAGCCTCACGTTACTTGGGGCTTGGAGGATGCAGCGGATCGCGAAGAACGCGCTGTGCTCCCCGGCGCAACTGCCGGTGTAATCCAACCGAGTCTCTCCGCGTTATTGGAGACGAGCAGGAGTTTTGGACCATGATCCGTAAGAGCGTTGGTTTCCTTGCCACAGCCGCACTTCTATCGAGCGCATGCGTCACCGAGCGCGTGATCGTCATGCCTCCAAACGGCGGCACCGGAGGTCAGGGTGGTTCGCTCCAAGTTGCCGGCAACGGCAATCCTGAAAATCCGGTCGATCAAGGCGATTGGGGCATCCGCGGTCCCGACGCCGAAGAGTACCAACGCGTCGTTGAGAAAGTTGCAGCCATGGTCGGCGATCGCAACGTCTCCATGGGCGCATCGCGACGCGGCCTCGGCGTCATGAACGTCATGTGGGAAGACACCGGACGCGCGGTCGGCTCCGCACTCGGTCCCAACATCTCCGATCTCACACTTCAAGTTCGCTACAGAAACACATCGGGCCAGGCCATGAGCGCGCTCATGCCGGTCATTCGTTTTCCAAACTTCACCGATCGCACCGGTGACGTTCCCGCCGATCGCTTCTTCATCCGCGTTGGCAACGAACAGCCCGGCAAGACTCCTCTTCGCACCGTCGCACTCACCGAGCTTCTAAAAAACATCAAGTCGTTCGCCAGCGTTCCCGACAGCATTCTCGGTTCGGGCGATCTATCCGCACCGCGCGACACCCATTTTCTTGTGAGCGCCCAGGCCGTTTTCCTTCCCATTCCCAAGAGCGGAAAGGCCGAGTTCAACCCCGTGCTCTTCAACTATCAGTCGGCGCCGCGCTCACCCGCCGTGCTTTCAATCCTCGTCACGCGTGAAGGCACAAGCGTCAGTGTGATCGAAAATCTTCCCGGCGACGCATCCGCATCCGTGGGCGCGGGCCAAGAGATCTATTTCAACAACCACGGCCAGCGCGCCGCGTTCACTGCCGAACGAAAGAGCGACGTTGAAGCTCGCATCGCCGCGCAGGGTGGTCCCAAAACCGAAGACGACAAGAGCGCTCTCGCAAAAGGCGCCGACGTACTCTTCCTTGTGCAGGTGCCACTCGTTCACGCTCAACGCGGTGTACTCGGCGGCGCGATGCCGGCGTCGCCTCCCATGGAAGCCGCGGGCGCGCCTTCCAAGCCTGCGTCAAAGGCCTCCATGGCTGACTCCGGTGAAATGGAACGCAGCGACGTGGAGCAGGCGGTGCTTGGTCACGGACCAAACCTCGGCCCCTACAACGAAGGACACAACCTTCGACTCGTTCGCGATCCCAAGTTCCCCATTCGAATCACCGTTCAGTTTTACAAAGCCACGAGCAACGGTGTTGTGAGCGACGCGGATCTCGACGGCATTTCCAAGTCCATCGGCAGCGTCTACGAACACGCCGATTTCGTAGGCTCGCTCGTTCTGCCCGAAGACGACACGCGACGCCCCACCGCTTGGCAGAAAATGCCGCGCGAGTGGTTCCCCTGGTGAAAAATGGCGGCCCCCGAAATGTGTACACATAGGTGAGCACTCGGTCTTCGCCGCTTCCCAATCCAATTGTGTACACATTCGTCGGCGCCGGGTCTTTGCGCGTTGATCGGCCAATTGTGTACACATTAATGCGCACCGGATATGGGCGGGTTTGCCTCATCAAAGTGTACATTTGGCGCTTCTACCTCGCAGCGCCCGCACCCAACGCGTGGCGCACACATTGAGCGCCGTTGCTCAAATACCCTCCGCCCTTCTCAGCCGCCCTGTTCGCTCCCCGCCAATTTTTTTGCGAGCGCCAGCGTTTGCGCATGTTCAGGAACATTCGAAAGAAAGCTCGCGCGGAGCGACGGATCGCCGAGGAGCGACGCGCGGGAGGCGAGGCGCTCGCTCGCGAGCGCCGCTGCCTCCCGCGCGGAGCGAAGCTCCCCGTTTGCCAACAAAGCTTCGATCAACGCGAGCCTGACCGACCCTTCCACTTCGCCCATTTTTCCGGGACCCAGTTTGTCGAGAACACCCATCGCTTCTTGGGCGCACTGAAGCCCCTCCGACGCGTTGCCGGCTCCAATAGATGCGCGCGCCCGCGCGGCGAGCGCTCCGGCCAACATTGCGGGCACGCCGCCCAACGTGTTTTCCGCGTCACGTGCGTACACTTCGGCCGCGGCGTAGTCGCCCTCTTCTGTTGAAAGCCTCGACAGATAAATGAGCGTGCCGCCCGCGAGGCGGGCGTCCTTGGAAAGGACGCCCGCCTCACGGGCGCGATCAAGCGACGCGCGCGCCTCGGCCTTGCGGCCGAGGCGCGCCCGCACATGCCCCAAGTTTTGGTGAGCCCACGGCGCGATGTGCAAGAGCCCCATTTTTTCGGCGCCCGCCAACGCCTGTTCAAGCGCCGCTTCAGCCTCTGTGTACGCACCCAGATCGGCATAACCCGACCCGAGGCTCACCCGCTCCAAACAAGCGCTCCGGTGATCACCGGCTTCCTCGAATGCGGTGAGCGCCTGCAAGTGCTCGCGCACGTACAGCGCCGCATCGCCGGCCCGCAGCCCGAACAACGCTCGAATCTGGTGTACACGCGCCCGCGTGCGAGGATCGCTCCGGGCACCCGAGGTAAGTGCATCCACATCGGCCCGCAGTCGCCGAGCAAGAGCCTCATGATGTGTGTACCCAAGGTGCACCGCCGCGCGCGACAAAAACAGCACTTTTGCCGAGATCGCATCTGTGTCCGTGGCCTTCGGCTCGGCGGAAATCGCTCGCTCCGTCCACAAAGCCACGTCGTCGTAGCGGCCCTGCCTTCCCGCGCCGGCAATCACCTCGGCGACCGCTCGAAACCACGTTGTCGATCCTTCTTCGCTCAATCGTGCGGCGTCTCGCGCACACTGCTCGCTCTGAGAAAGCTCGCCACGCCATCGATGCGCTTCCGCCTGGAGCAGCCTCAGCTCAGCCGAAACTTCGCGATTTGTTGAAAGCTGCGACGCTCGCTCACAATGACCGATTGCGGCCGCGAAGTCGTTTCCCTCCAGCGCTTCTTCCGCCGCCCGCAGGTAAAATTGCGCCGCCTTTTCCGCTTCGCGGGCGCGGGCGTAATGACCGGCCAACGTCGATGCGTCCGCGCCGCCCGAGCGCTCCAAAAACTCCGCCGCCAAACGATGCCCCGCGGCGCGATCGTCCTCGGTGAGCATGGAGTACGCAGCATCGCGAATTGTCGCGTTGCGAAACACATATTCAACGCCGCTCCGGTCACGCGATGCGCGCTGCGTGATCACCTCGTCGGTGCACAAATCCGTGAGTACACGAGCGAGCCTCATCACCGGCACGTTTCCGAGCAACGCAGCGACACCTTCGGGCCGAAACGCGTTGCCGAGAATGCTCGCCGCTCGAAGCACCGCTTTCGCTTCGCCTCCCAGCGCATCGAGCCGCGCCTGAACCATTCCGAGCACCGTCTCGGGAAGTTGAGCGGACCGCAGGTCGAGGTTTGAGATGGAGTTCGCTGTTTGCTCTTCCGCGGCTCGACGCGCCAGCGATCCGCTCACCGCGCGCACCAACTCCTCCAGGTAAAACGGGTTTCCCTCACTTTTTTCGCAGAGAAACTGCACCGTTTCTTCGGGTGTGTTTGCGGGCAACACCGAATGCACAAGCTCTTTTCGTGCACCCATGGCGAGAGGCCCAAGCACCATTTTTTCGGTGGGCCTGTGTACCCATGTTCCTTCAAATTCTTCTTGGATCTCAGGGCGCGCAAACGCCACGACAAACAGCGCGCGGTCGCGCAACCACCGCAGGGCGGCCTCCACAAACTTCGCACTTGGCAAGTCGCCCCAGTGAAGATCCTCCAGCACGATCACCAGCGGCGATTCGTCACTGACAGCGGCGAGCCACTCCTCCCACGCGGCGCGCATGCGATCGCCCATCAACATTGGATCGTTGCGCGCCGACCGCAGCTCCTCGCTGGCATCATCCGCAAACGGCACATTCGCAAGCTCCCCCAAAAAGAGCGCTGCACGCGTGAGCGCTTTGCCCGAGAGATGCCGCGAAAAAAGCGCTCGCAGCTTTTTCTGCTGGGTTGCGAGCGTGTCCGCCGACGAGATCTCCGCCGCCCTCCGCAGCGCTCCGCGCAGCAATCCAAACGGTGAGCCGGCCGACAACGATTCTGCTCTACCGAAGAGCAACACCGGAGCGGGCTCACCCAATCGACGCAGGAGTTCAAATCGCAATCGCGATTTGCCCGAGCCCGCAGCTCCGATCACTTGAACCGATCGGGATGAACTCTCCAAAACGGTTTCTTTGTAGAGCGCGAGCAAATGCAAAATCTCCCGATCGCGCCCCACCATCTGCGTTTCATGCCCCACGAGAAGGGGAGCGGGCGCGTGGGTTGGACGCTCACCGAGCAGCACGCGCTCGTGCTCATCACCGCCCACCACAAAGTGCGCCTCAATAAGCCGAGCAGTTGCCTCATCAATGCGCGCCGAGCCACGCGGAGCGCGCTCCACTTCAGCGGCTCCTCGTTCAATGGCGGCACCTGACAAACCCGCCAAACTCGCCACCGCACGCCCCGTTGTAATGGCTACCTGAGCACCCGGCACGCGCGACAAGGCCGCCAGCGCAGCGTGGGCCGCGCGCTCCGCCTCGTCACCTGTTGAGCGAACAGCTCCGAAGACGGCAATCATCCGCCCGCCGATCGTCCGGTGAGCCACACCCCGATGCTCCGTGACAATCGATTCGAGCGCCGCCATTGCCTTTTCGATGGCCGATGCCGGATCGTGCGCATCGGGCACAGCTTCAATCGGTTCGCCCTTTTTCCGGCGAGGCGAGCGCGCGTCGGACCGTTGAACAACCGTGTGTACACGTTCATGCGCGAAACGCGCAAACAGCGCCGTCACAACCCGCTGCTCCGCCATTGTCGACATGCCGGCGGGAGGTGGCGCGCTCGGCCTCAACGCTTCAGGCGTAAGTTGTACTGTGGGCGTCTCATCCACCAACGCGACCATCGGCGCGTGCATTACCGGCACGCGACCGAGCGCATCCATCAGGTCCGACGCCGATCGAAAACGCTGCTCCGGTTGCTTCGCGAGAGCGCGCATTACCAACGCATCGAGCGCGGGTGGAACGTGTGGAGCGATCGCGCCGAGCAGAGGCGGATCTTCGAGAAGAATTTTGGCGAGCACCACAAACGGATCGCTCCCCGTGAAAGGACGCCGCCCCGCGAGCAGCTCATAGAGCACGATCCCGAGCGAAAACAGATCCGACGCCGGGAGAATCACATCTTCACCGCGGGCCTGCTCGGGTGACATGTACGAAGGCGTCCCGATGATGAGCCCCCGCGTTGCGGGATCAATCACCCCAACTTTGCGAGCCACCCCGAGGTCGATCAGCGTCACGTGTACACGTCCGTCTACGTTTGAAACGACAACGTTCGACGGCTTGATGTCGCCGTGCACGTAGCCCGCCTGGTGAATGGCAGCGAGCCCCGCCGCTGCTTGCCGGGCTATCTCAATGCCTTCTGTTACCGACTGCGCCGCGCGGCGTTTCGCCAGATCTTCGCCGTCGAGCCATTCAAGAACCAGACACGCGCGCCCCGAGTTGTCTCGGCCCCAACCGAAACACTTCACAACGAAGGGGCTGTCGATCTCGCCGATCCGCTCCGCTTCGCGCATGATGCGCGTTGTGTTTTCGGAGCAAACGAGGTGCTCGTGGAGACGTTTGATCGCCACCGTTTGCCCCGTTTTTTTATCGGTTGCGCGAAGAACCTCGCCGAACGCGCCTCGCGAGACGCACGCCGCCAGTTCGTAGCGACGTTCAATGGCGATGTCCCGTTCCACGCGCGCAGTATAAGGGTGACGGCCTGGCAGTTGGCGACCGCCGCATTTTCATCTCGTCCTTGAAAAGAGGGTGTTGCACTTCCGGTCTGAATGGGCAATGACCCAGCCCTTTCGAAATTTTGGGCAGCCCGTGAACAGCCAGCAACAAAAAAGCCCCGCAGACAGCGCCGCAAAACCCCCCGAGATGGACGCGATCGTGCACGAGGAACAGTCGCTCCTTTGCAGAGTGCGCTCGCACCTCGCCACAATTCGACCTTCGCGACCGCCGCCAATTGAAGACTACGAGTCGCAGCTCATCAGCCTTCGCGATCAAATCGCCACGGCGCACCTCGAAGACGTTCCCGCGCTGGAGCAACAAATGCAGCGGATCGCGGGAGTAGCTCAACGTCGCGCCGCCGCGAATGAAGTGGAACCCGTCGATCCGCGCTCTCCCTATTTCGGCCATCTGCGCCTTCGCGAAAAAGGTCGACCCGATCGCGATGTACTCATCGGCAAAACCACCCTTGTAGATTCCAAGAGTGGTGTACGCATCGTCGATTGGCGCCACGCCCCCATCAGCCAGCTTTATTACCGATACGAAGAAGGCGCTGAATACGAAGAGACATTCGGCGAGCGCGATGTGGAAGGCACCGTCCTCGCGCGCCGCACGGTCACCATCGACGACGGCGAGCTGCTTCGCGTTTCATCCCCACAGGGGATTTTCGTGCGTTCCGGCGAGGGTTGGCGCGCGATGAGCCTCGCCTCCACCGAACTTGCGGGCGGCCAAGGCAAAGCGGCGCGCCCTGAAAACTTCTCCAGCCAAGGTGGCCTTGGAACCGGCGCCGCGTTCGCCGCCAAAGAAGATCGCCACCTCCCTGAGATCGCAGCCCTTCTCGATCCGCGCCAGTTTGAACTCATCAGCAAACCCGACTCCGGCGTGGTGGTCATTCAAGGCGGCGCCGGCAGCGGCAAAACCACCATTGGTGTACACCGCATGGCGTTTCTCGCTTACAACGCCAAACACCGTTTCACCGCCGACAAAATGCTTGTGATCGTGGGCAGCCCCGCGCTCCGTGCGTACATCGGCGAAGTGTTGCCGGCCCTCGGCATCGGTGACGTGGCAATTGAAACGTTCGCCGAATGGGCGCGACAAGAGCGCAAACGCACCTTCGCCTGGCTCGATGTGCCGGTTGAAGAAAACACTCCAAGCGCTGTCACCCGATACAAAACGCACCCCGCCATGCTGCGCCTCTTTGAAAAACGCGCCGCTGAAACCGTGGGCGACAACAGCATCCGTCGCGACTCGCGAGGTGTACTCGCCTTTTGGGCAGATGTACTCACCGACAAAGCGCGCGTTCTCGCCGCGTTTGACGCCGCAAACGATCCCGAAATGTCGCGCGATCAAGTACTTCAAGCGTGGCGCTGGTGTGCCGATCGCTGTCCCGCCGTCGTCGAGTCCGACCCCGGCGATCGAGCCGAACGCAGGGCCCAGTTTGACGCGGAGGCCTCTCAAGAAGACCCGGACGAACTTGGAGCCGATGCAAAAGAAGCAAAAAGCGACGACCGCGCCATGCTCGATCCCGAAGACGACGCGCTTCTCCTCCGCGCGTACCAACTCCTCCGCGGCGAGCTGAAAAAAGGCAAAAATCCCCTCTTGTACGAACATCTTTTTGTCGACGAAGCCCAAGATCTCGCGCCGATCAATCTCGCCGTTCTTCTCGGTGTTGTCTCGCAACACACCCTGCCGTCCGGCAAAACGCGTCCTCGCAGCGTCACACTCGCCGGCGACACCGCGCAGCGCCTTCACATGGACTCCGGCTTTCGTGATTGGCGCGACACGCTCGCCAGCCTGGGGCTTTCCCACGTGGAGATCGAACCGCTTCGAATTGCGTACCGTTCCACGCGTGAAGTTCTTGAAGTGGCGCGCTCCGTTCTCGGTCACTTGGCCGACCCAACGCCGCCCATTGCGCCGCGCACAGGTGCACCCGTCGAGCACCATCACTTCCCGAGCCAAGGCGCCGCCGTTGCATTTCTCGCCGATGCGGTTCGGCCGCTTTTCGCACGTGAACCGCGCGCCACCCTCGCCATTTTGGCGCGTCACGCCGAGCAGGCCGATGTGTACTACCAGGCGCTCCGCATGGCCGAAATTCCCAATCTTCGGCGCATCCGATCGTTTGAATTTGCGTTTCGCCCCGGCGTTGAAGTCACAGAAATTCGCCAGGTAAAAGGCCTTGAATACGACTACGTCGTTCTCGTGGATGTCAACGCTTCCACCTATCCCAACGACGATGAATCGCGGCACCTCCTCCACATCGGAGCCACGCGCGCCGCGCATCAACTTTGGCTTGTGTCCACATCCGCCGTCTCACCTCTCATGCCAGACTGGTTGCGGTGAAACCGCCGGTCGCGCCCCGATCTCGGCGAGCCCCGCTGCGACGCGTCCTCTTCGCCGTCGTCGCACCCGTTCAACGTTTTCTTCGCACTGAATCGGCGGGCGGCGTTGCACTCATTGTCAGTGCGGCGCTCGCCATCATCATTGCAAATTCACGTTTTTCATCGCTCTACGAAGCGTTTTTTCACACCGTTCTTCGATTTGCAGCCGGCCCGTTTGAGCTTTCACTCCCGCTTCACGCGTTCATCAACGACGTGCTCATGACGGTGTTTTTCATCGTCGCGGGCATGGAGATCAAACGCGAACTTGCCACCGGTGAACTCTCCACGTTTCGCCAAGCCGCTCTCCCACTCGTGGCGGCGCTCGGCGGAATGATCGTACCCGGCCTCATCTTCTTTTCGCTCAATCACACACCGCCCGCAAAAACCGGCTGGGCGATCCCCACGGCCACCGACATTGCATTTGCTCTCGGTTGCCTTTCGCTCGTGAAACGCCGCGTTCCGTGGAGCCTTTTTGTTTTTCTAACAGCGCTCGCCATCTTCGACGACCTCGGCGCGATCGTCATCATTGCGCTCTTCTACGGAGGCACCGCACGCATCGCCTGGCTCGGCGTTGCCCTTGTCATCGCGGCATTTCTTTTTGCAACCGCCCGCGCGCGCCCGTTTCGATTGGCGCTCTTCATTCCGGTTGGCATTGCTCTTTGGATCGCCGTCGCAAAATCCGGTTTGCACCCAACCATCGCCGGCGTTGTTGTCGGCCTCGCCATGCCCACCCGCGGGGCGCGTACACTTGATGAAGCGCTCGAAGACATCGAAGTCGCCGTCGAAAGCCTCCGCCAGCTCCCCAAAGATCGAACCGACGGGTCGCTCGCATCCATTGAGCGCCATATCGAATCGTTGCAGCCCCCCGTTGAACGCGCACTTCACGGTCTGCACGCGCCCGTTGCATTTTTTATTGTTCCTCTCTTCGCGATCGCCAACGCGGGTGTACACATCGACACGGCCGATGCTTCCGGCATGCGCGTTACAATCGGCGTTCTTGCCGGCCTATTTGCAGGCAAAACGCTCGGCATTTTCGGCGCGACATTTCTCGCCGTAAAACTCCGCGTCGCACCCATGCCGTCGCATGCGCGTTGGCCTCATGTGTTTGGCATCGCCATGATGGGCGGCATCGGTTTCACCATGTCGCTGTTCGTTACGGGCCTCGCCTATCGTGACGCGCCGACTCTCGCAACCGCTGCAAAAATAGGCATTTTGGTAGGCTCATTTTTCAGCGCTGTCGTGGGAATGCTCTTCCTCCGCTTCACGCAACCACCTCCTCAAAAGCAGCGTGAAGACATCACCGTTTCGCGTGTCGACGTGCCTCGCTTTATGGATGCATTTCGTGTGGAAGCATGGCTCGCAACCTCCTCATTTGTCGGCAAAACCCTCGCGGAGCTGCGCCTTCCCCAAGCGCATGGAGTCACCGTTCTCGGCGTCTTTCACGAATCCGACGATGCCTCCACTTCCGACGGAGCGCGCTATCGCAAGCTCGACGCCGTTCGAGCCGACTACGCGATCGCCGAAGGCGACACCCTGCTTGTCGTTGGTGAGCGCGACAGAGTGCAACGCTTCCTCGACCAACACGGCGAACCGGAACACGCACTTCCAAAAGAAATGCCTTGACTGTGGGAGCGACCTAACTAAGGTGCCGCCTGCGCGGTGGAGCAGCCTGGTAGCTCGTCGGGCTCATAACCCGAAGGTCGCAGGTTCAAATCCTGCCCGCGCAACTAAACACAGCTGCTCAAAAAAGCGCCCGATTTCGGGCGTTTTTGCTTTTGTCCCCACCAAAGTCATTGCTTCACCTCCAGCGTAGCCGGCTGACCCTGCTATTCTCTATTCGCGAGTAGAATGCTCGTTGTGCACATAGTGCACCTCCCATTCCGCAGCGCGATTGAGGCGTGATCGCCCTTCCCTGTGGCCACCCATCACCTCCGTTCAAGATCGGCCGCCGTTTTTTGAATGCGCGCGGTTTCCTCGGCAACAAACGTCCAACAATAAACAGCGGACGTCTCGGGGATCGGGACGTCGTCGATAAGGAGCGTTATGCGCCGGCTTATCCTTGGAACGGTTGCGTTCGCATTGCCGCTATTCACAGGCCTATCCACTGCGGCCGCGGCGCCCCCAACCGTGTATGTGCGCCCCGACGGAAGCGACCTGTGCAGTGGCACCCAAAACCTCGCCTTTAACATCACGCTTCAATGCGCCAAACGTACCATTCAAAAAGGAGTGGATACCGTTCAAGGCCGCGGAACCGTAAAGGTCGCGGCCGGCACATATATCGAAAACGTTATTGTCGGCAAAAGCGTATCCATCATTGGCGCGGGCATAGGCAAAACAATTGTTATCCCGGCGCTCTCAAACCCCAATCCCTGCGATAACAGCTCCCTCTGCGACGGCGCCGCATCCAATATGTTTTTGGTTCGCGCCAGCAACGTGTGGATTGGCGGTCTCACAATCAACGGCGACAACCCTGCAAAAACAGGCGTCACAGTAGCCGGCGTCGATATCGATGCTCGCAACGGCATTATTGAAGACCACACCAAAGGCATTTATTCAGGCCTTAACGTTCGCAATGTTGAAATCAAAAATGTGTACCTTCGCGCCATAAACGCGGCAAGCGGCGGCAAAAGCATAAACATCTCAAACAACACCATTTCAAACGTGCTCGGCAGCGAATTTTCGGTGGCCATTTTTATCTCCGAAGGCAGCGGCACCGTTTCCGGCAATAAAATCTCCAATACCAGCGACGCCATTTCCGCCAACTACTCGTTTGGCATTAAAATGACCGACAACGTGATCACCAACTCAGGGTCGGGTTTGCACATTGATAACAACAAGCCCCCGGGGCCCGGCGTTTTGCTCGATTTAATTGAAAACAACCAGGTATCCAATTGCACAGCCGGCGGCTTCGGCGTCTGGCTCTTAACGCCCCACGGCAATGCCGTTGTCAATGCCAACACCGTCACTCAATGCGATGTGGGCTTTGCCGTGCTCGGCGGCGGCGCCGACAGCGACGTCACGTTCACCGCCAATTCAGCAACCGGTACAGGGGCCACCAACACCGCCGGCATTGTTGTCACCACCGACACCTTCGCGTTTGGCAACTTTGATACAGGAGCCGCCTTTACAAACAACTCCGTTTCAGGTTTTGACGTGGGTGTGTACATCGACGAAGCCGACGGCAAAACCGCCAGCGTCTACCTCGACAACCAACACGTTTCCAACTGCACCGCAGGGGTAGAAAATCACGCCGACACAACCATCGTCGACAGCTGCGTTCGCCTGAATAACAAGGGCATTGTCAACGCCGAAGGTGGTTCCACAACCGTTCATACTAGCAACATCTCCGGCAACGACACCGCCGGGGTAGAAAATCTCGACGGTCTACCCATGAACGCCGCCGACAACTTCTGGGGCAACGCTTCAGGCCCCGCACCCACCGGGTCCGGCGACGCCGTCATTGGCAACGTCACATTCTCACCCTTCCTGTCCACATCCCCCGTCGTCTGCGACCCGTAAAGCCCTCCTGGGTAAGCCCACCCCGGCGCGCGTGACCGCGCGCCCGCCCCTCCCAAATGGCGCGGTGGCCCGCGCCATGGGTGGGGCTTGACAAATCGACACCTCGGTCCAAGAATCGCCCGGCTGCTGCAACGTGCGAGTTCCCTCGGCGCATGTTGGGTTCAAACGAGGGCACCGGGTTTCAAGTCCCCCAACGCGGACTGAAACGCCGGCAAGCGCTGATCTAACGCCATCACGCAACGACCCGACGCGTTTGGATGCCTGTGACGTCTCTTCACCACCGGGGGGACACGGAGGGTCACGAAGTCCGTGGATCTCCGTGTCCTCCGTGACTCCTGGGTCACTGACAAGTCCTTCGGCCAAACGCTGATGCGAAGCCCGGCTACAGGCTCGGCAAAACGCGCAAGACACCGAGGCCGGTGCCTAGCGAGAAAGCGAAAAGCGTGGCGATCCAGGCTCGGCATGGTGTGGTTCAAGTCCAATGCTACCCACGACGAAAACGAGACAAACGCCGGCGAGACCGGTGGAATAACGTTGTGTACATCCCGAGCCGCCAAACCTAGCTACCCCCCGGTCGAACGGGGCGGCGCAGCCGCCCCAGGAGCAACTCCGTGTTGATTACGACGTGTCAGGCATCGAGACATTTCAGGTCATTGCGAGGCGGCTGAAGTTACCTCCCGGTCGAACGGGGCGGCGAAGCGCTGGAAACGTTTTCAAACCTGATTGAGCAGCTTTATGGTTTCCAAATTTTGTGGTCATGCCGCGGTTCGTCGCGTGGACGACGCCACCGCACACATTGATAATCCATTCGATCTACCCATTACCCTCGTTGCCCGTGAAGACGTTCTTGTTGAGTCTGAAGGGGTGAACGAACTCTTACGCTTTGCTTCGCTCGCAAAAACATTGTCCGACCTTTCTACATGGGAAAAGGCTGGCAAAATTGCGCCTTATTGGGGTGAAATCAAAGGTGCCATCCATTCCATTGTCCTCACACCCGACTTTCACAAGGGTTCGGGTATACCCGTGGGAACGGTCGTGGATGCGAGCGGTTTTGTTGTTCCCGGCGCGGTTGGAAACGACGTTTGCTGTGGCATGCGCCTTTTAACAACCGACGTGGATCGTCGTGAATTGATGCCCCACATCGAAGCCTTCAAAAAATGCCTCCGAGGCATCTTTTTTCAGGGCAAACGCGACATCCCCATGTCTCCCCGCCAGCGTGAGGCCATGCTGCGCGATGGGTTGGTCGGCCTCTTTAACACGTCCGACGACAACAACTCATCGGGCTTGTGGAACTACTACGACAAGCGCGCCCAAATGGACGACTTGAGTCGAGTACACTTCGGCGGCGGCCTCGACACAAAAGGTACATTTGCGTTTGACGCATATATCCAAGCCTCGGGTCGATCCGATGGTCGAGATATTCAGATCGGCTCGGTCGGCGGCGGCAACCACTTCGTTGAAGTGCAAACCGTCGACGAATTGATTGATGGTCAAACGGCTCACGCGTTTGGACTATCCAAAAACGCTGTCACAATCATGGCCCATTCAGGTTCGGTGGGTTTGGGTCACATGGTCGGCGGTTATTTCAACGAAAGGGCCTACGATCTCTACCCCAAGGGAGTGCCCCACCCGGAGCATGGGTTTTACATCTTCCCCACCACCGGGCCTCACGCCAAAGAATCGCTTGTGTACCTTGATGCCATGCGAAACGCAGCCAACTTTGCATTCGCAAACAGGCTGTTTTTGGGCCTGATGGTGGTAAGGGCTCTGTCAGAAGTGCTGGGTAGAAAAGTAAGTTCAAAACTTGTCTACGATGCACCTCACAATCTGATCTGGGACATGGGAGATCACCGCTTTTTGCATCGAAAAGGCGCCACTCCCGCTCCCGGTCCAAACGGTCAACCCGGGCCGTTCAGCTACACCGGACATCCTGTCATCATTCCAGGCTCCATGGGAGATGCCAGTTATGTCCTTGCAGGTGAAGGGTGTGACCACTTGCTTTCAAGCGCCTGTCACGGCGCGGGGCGCAGTTTGACGCGCGGAAAATCTACCCATGTGGATGATGGGCACTACCGCAGCGTTATGGAGAAACTGCATGTGGTAACCCCGCTTGACCCCAACGCGCCCGACGTTCGCCGCCGCCGAGACATTTTGGCCAAATATCACGCTCGAATGAAAGAAGAAGCGCCTTATGCCTACAAGCCGATTACCCCGGTGGTAAAGTCTGTTGAAGATGCCGGTATAGCGCGCCGCGTGGCTCGGCTTTGGCCGCTTGTCACTGTCAAAGGGTAAGGGCTCGTCGGGATGGGGTGTCAGGGCGCGCTGCGGCGGGGCGCCTCGCAGCGCCCTGTCACCCATCCCTCCTCGCTTTCCATTTTTATGATGGGTGCTGTAACGTGGAGTCACTTTGGAAACTCCCTCGCGCTTTGAAACCACCTTTGGAGCGCGCATTCGGCGCAATCCGTGGGCTATGGCTCTTGGGTGTACACCTTTTGGTGCAGCGCTCGCGGCTTTGGTTGCAGGCGCGGCGGCTTCTCCACTGGCCCTGACAGTTGTTCCCCATCTCATCATTGTTGGAGTGGTGCTCCTTTCTTACCTATGGCGCAAAAACCCATGGCGCCGCGAAGAAACAGGTGCACTCGCCGCAGACTCTCAAGGGGTATGGCACCGCGGCGAGCTGATATTGCCGAAAGACGAAATTCAAAATGGGCTTGTTTTTCCCGAGCCCAACGGCAACACAATTCTGCGCTTTCGGCGAAAGAAAAAGAGCCTACCCATGGACATTCGCGTGGCCGATCGCGACCAGGCGCGCGGCATTTTGCGCGCCCTTGGCCTCGACGCCGCACAGTCCACCGCCAAGTTTCGTCTCCCGTCGCGACTTATTGCCGACATTTCAAAGCGAAAATGGGTAGGTTTGGTTTGGGGTGGTTTTGTGGCCTTG
Organism: Polyangiaceae bacterium; assembly: GCA_016712345.1. Lineage (GTDB taxonomy): Bacteria > Myxococcota_A > Polyangia > Polyangiales > Polyangiaceae > JADJRH01. Next base: position 1,192,483 of record JADJRH010000001.1, on the reverse strand, counting down.
TTTGCCGCCGTCATGTCCATCGGCGCGCGTGCGGCACCTCAGCTTGCTCCGCTGTTTCCAATATTTCTTATAGCAACAGTGGTTGCCGCAATGGCCCTTGTCGTTTGGCCTCAAAGGCTTGAAGTGGGCGCCGACGGGCTGTTTTTGGCTTGGTTTCGCACCAAACGTTTTATTGGATATGGGGATATCGCTCGCATCGATCCTTTTGAAGAGCCGGGCGCCGGCAAAAACAAATTTGCAGGCCTCGTGCTTTACCTCAAATCGGGTGAAGCTGTGTATCTACCCATTGTTTCCAAACAGAGTTCCTTTCGCGACGAAGTGTACATTTTGCACGAGCGCATTTCCGAGGCAATCGACACGTGGGTCCGGGGAGAAGGAGTGGCTCACGCGGCCCTCGTTCGCCGGGGTGAACGAACGGCGGCGCAATGGCTCACGGCGCTTCGAGGTATCGGTGCTCAGTCCAATGCCGACGCTCGCACCGCGCCCATCATGCCCGAGCGTTTATGGCGCATTGTGGAAGATCCCAAAGCCCCCGCTGAAGCGCGCGCCGGAGCGGCTGTGGCATTGAGTCACGAAGCTGATGAAAACGTGCGCGCCCGCCTTTCAAACGTGGCGTCGGCCATTGCGGCGCCCAAACTTCGCTTTGCTATTGAAAGCGCGGCAAAAAACAATTCCGACGCCGCATTGGAAGCAGCCCTGTTAGAACTGGAGGGAGACTCTACCCATGACAAAGCCGCAAGAATCGGCGGCGGACAATAAAGTCGACAAGCCCAAAAGCCCTCACGCGCGCTTTCGATCCAACCCGGGCGCCCTTGTTTTGGCAGTGGCAATGTCGGCTTCGCTGCTTGGAATTGGATTTTTCATTGGACGGTGCACCGCGCCGGAAGCGCCCGTTTCTACCCCATCGCTGCCATCGTTCTCCCCACCGCAGCGATGGGTAACTGGACCCTTGGCGGCTACGGGAGAAACAACGGAACGGCCGGCAGGGCAAACAGCGCCGACTTTGGGTCAAACGCCTATCCCCAAAGGCTCTGCAAAAGTGCCCAAAACGGGCCTTGGTAATGCAGCTCACCAAGGTGTGTTTGTTCGGCACGAAACGGGTGTGGTGCGGGTTACAGCGGCAACCAAAGTGTACGCATCGCTCAACTTTTCAGAAGCGCCCGTATTTACGCTTAGCCCCAATTCAGAAGTGGAGATTCATGGGGGAACCGACAACGCAAAGTGGATTCACTTTACAGATTCAGAAGGGGTGTTGATTGTCGGTTTTGTGGCGTTACCCCTTCCGTCTGAAAAGGTGCCAAACAGGGGTGAGGTAAAGGGGAAGGTTCGGCTCTTGGGTACACCTCCAGAAATGAAGGTGCCGGTCAAACGCAAAGACGCTGATGTTTGTAGAGACGATGCCGTTTTATACAACGCCGTGATTGTTAACAACGAAGGTTTGCAAGACGTTTTTGTCGGACTTTGGGGAGATAAACTGGCGGGCGCTCTTACCCATCCGGTTGAACCGGTGATTGTTCACCAGCAAAGCTGCATGTACACACCTCGAACGCAGGGCGGGTTAACCTCGCAACCTCTCCATGTGTACAACTCCGATCTGACACTGCATAACGTGCACGCATACGGCGGGGGCAACTCGCTTTTTAACCTGGCTCTGCCAAAACACTCTCCACCCCTGGAGAAAAAGCTCCCCGAAGAATCGACGATTGTAAAGCTGGCGTGCGATATCCACCCTTGGATGCGGGGTTTTGTGGTGCTTGCTGACAATCCATTTTTTTCTACAACCGGGCCCCAGGGTGAATTTTCAATCGAAGGTGTTCCACCCGGCACGTATGAACTTCGCACCTGGCATTCTCAATACGGGTGGAAGAAAAAAGCGCTGGTGTCGGTGCAAGCCAACGGGTCTACCCAAGTAGAGGTTGACTATTCTACCTCAGACCCTGCTCCGCCTGAAAACCGAGACGAACTGAAGGAGCTTTACTGACGGAGCAGGTTTGTGAGGCGCGTTTTTACAGCGGGCCACTCACTGTCAAGAATGCTATAATACACAGAGTCGCGGCGAAACCCGCTGTTTCGAAGCATGTGCGCTCGGTATACTCCCTCTTTGACGGCGCCCAATCGTTCAATGGCTTTTTGAGAGCGGGTGTTGCGCACGTCTGTCATTAATTCTACCCGGATGGCTTTGAGCGTTTCAAAAGCGTGGGTGAGAAGCAGGTGTTTGCACTCGGTGTTTACCCGCGTGCGAAAATAGGTGGGATTGAGCCAGGTAGACCCAATTTCAAGTGTCGCGTTGGCCCACCGCGTTTCATAAAAATAGCTGGTGCTGCCAATGGCCTTACCCAACGTTTGGTGAACAATCGCAAATGGGATGCGCACAGAGGCGCGCTCTTCACCAAGCGCATGTTCTACCCAGTTGAGAGCCGCCTTTTCACTCGCAAACGGTTCGCTCGGATCGGCCAGGTAAGTCCAAATGTCGGAGTCTTGTCCGGCAGTGTACAAGTCGGGTGCGTGTTGTAGTGAGAGCGGTTCAAGCCGAACGGTTTGACCCTCCAGCGTTGCCGGCTCTACCGGTGCACCTTTCCAAGCGGACGGAGCATTCATATTGCGACTCTACACCTCCGCGGTCACAAGACGATAGCCTAAACACAAGTGGTCGAGCGAACGAAGATGCCCGTTTTGCTGCTCCCATTTTCCACTTTGTAGGTCTGCTGCAAGTTGGGTTAACCCCTTTTCCAATTGCGTCACGTGGCGAAAAGATGAGATTGCCCCCCGAACTCCATTGTCAAGATAACTTTCAGGCCGGCGCCAATAAGCGCCCAAAAAGCCGTCTGTACAATTAAATGGAATGGGTAGATCAGTCACGGTGGCAGAAGGAAAGGTTTTTACAAGCTCGCCGATGGTTGGGAAGATCTGCTCGTCGACGGCAAAAATCTCAGGAAAATAGTCGCGCACAAGCCAAAACGAATTGTACGTGGGATCCCAGGTTAAAATCACAACTTTTTGCCGAGCCACACGCCGCAATTCAGAAAAGGCGCGCTCGCGGTTTTGCCAGTGATGAATGGTCAATATGGCCATGGCCGCGTCAAACGACTTGTCTTTAAAGGGAAGGTGATCGGCGCTTGCCTGCACAACCGGGGCCGCTTGGGCAGAGCGTTGGGAGATCATCAACGCCGAAGGTTCTACCGCGGTGACAAGGCGATCTGTCGGTTCGTACGAACCGGTGCCGGCGCCCACATTGATAACGGACCGAGCCGATCCGAGGGCAGCATGGAGCATTTGGGCAATGCGCGGGTCGGGCCGACGGTAGGTGCTGTAGTTTTTACCGATCGAGTCGTACGTACTCAAAGTTTACCTCCGCGCGCTCATGAGCCCTTTACTATAGGGAAATGGGTGGCCGTTCACACGTGAAAAGCTGGGCCGCCCATTTGGTCGAGCTGCTCTTTAAGTGAAAATCTGTTCGGCCGGTGGCTGTAAGGTGTTATGAAACGGGGGTTATGTCGGGTTACAAAAGGTGGATGAAGGCGGCGTTTTGCCTGGTTGGATTGTCAACAATTGCCGCTTGTGGAGGCGGGGGCGTTTGGGCGCCTCCTCCAACCGCTGCAATTCCAGTTGCGCCGCGGCCTGATGAAATAGCCAAACGTCCTATGTTGGGGTCGGCCTCGTCAAAACAGGTTGCCGCGGCGGTTCTCGCAGCGCCTGAACCGATATCCGGGGCGTTGCCAAAAGACATAGATGCAAAACTTGTCACGCACGCGGTTTGTAAAGACCGCGAGTGTTTGGTGGCAGGGTTGTTTCCGTCGGGAGCGGCGGCTGATGGAGGGGCACCGGTGGCGATTTGGTCGCACGATCTGCCTGAAAAAAACACGTCGCTCACGTTTCCAAGGCACTCAGGGGTAGACCTGTTTGGTCTTGTATTGAGCGGTAAGGTCAAAGTCCGGCCATTGGAGGCGGCGGCCAAGTCGAATGAATTGGGTCAATGGGGTATTGTGCGGGCTCCGGGGGCCGGCATTAGCATTGAAGCGGTTGACGGCGCCGCGCGATTGGTGATTGCCATTGTTGGGGACAGCGCTCCTATTGCAGAAACAGCGGCGTTATTAAAAGATCGAAAAAACCTTAAAAAAGTGGCTTGGTCGTCGCGTCCTTCAAGCATTGAAGTAAAAGATCTCAATAGCGTGAATGACCTCACATGGGGCGGCGGTGCAATGCACGCTCGCTTGGGGTTTGAAGTGGGGCGGGCCAGTTTTGGAATTTTGTATACAAGCAAAGACGCGCCCGTTGCGGCGCATGTTCATGAGGCTTCTTGGGAGATTCTTGCACCGTTATGGGGCGATGGAACGGCGAGAAAAGCAGCAGCGGCCGGGGCTACTGAGTTAATGGAGACGGCCATTACAGATGGGATGGTGGTGGCCATTCCAAAAGGCACATTGCACGCATGGGTACCCGCCAAGAAAAAGCCTTTATTGGCCGTCCAGCTTTATTTGCCCCCGGGGCCTGAACAACGTTTTAAGAAAAACGCGGCCGATGCCGCCGCGGCTCCCGCTCCCGCCAAGTGACAGAATACACGCTGTGTTCGCGCGTTGTTGAGCGGCCTGTTCTCATCGAGAACCTACCCTCTATTGACTGCGCCCCGCGAGGCCAACTTAGCGCGAGGTCATGACGCCGGGCTTTTTGGTTGCGGTGACCGTTGCCGTGGGCTTTGGACCGGGTTTGAGTTTTGCGGTGCCGGTGGGCGTAGGCGGGGGTGCAGAAACAGCGGCGGTTGCGGTGCTCGTTGGTTCGGCAGAAGCCGACGCGGTTGGGGCGGGCTCCGCCGTGGGTGCGGGCGAAGCGCTGGGCGGTGCTGTGATCGCGGCCGTTGCGGTGGGCGGCGCGGCGGTTGAAGTTGGTGCTTCGGCGGGTGAAACGTCACCGGAAGGGCCTTTTAAGCGCCACACTGCAACGGCACCGCCCGCCAACAAAACCACGACCAATCCAACAGCGAAGAGTACACCTGTCTTTTTTGGAGCCGGAGAAAGCGCGCCCGAGGTGCTCGACAAATTCGCGTTGGTGGACGCCCCTGCTGCGAATGCCGCCGCGGCTTTGGTGCTCATCGGCCCTTGATAACCGCCGATGGCCATAGGCGCGGGGCCGACAACACCTCCGGTTTGGGCGCCGACGGGAGCCGATGAACCACCCGTTTGAGCGAGGTTGCCGGTGTTTGAAATGGCCTGCGGTGCAGCGTTTTGTGAACCGGTTTGAAATCCGGGGTGAGCCGCCTGCGGCGCCAAGTGAGACAGGTCAGGATGCGACGGTGTGGCCGCTCGCCCCGCCGGTGACGGAGCGACGCCTGCCATGCGCGCAATGCGGTCGAGCGACGTCTGCGATCGGGCGGGTGCAAACGGTGCGAGCCCCGCCGCAAACTCCGCGATGGTTTGGTAACGCTGATCGCGATCGCGTGCGTACGCTTTTTCGAGTGCGAATGCCAAACCCTCCGCCACGTCTCCGCGAAGTGTACGAATGGGCGTGGGCGTGCCGGTTAACACTTCAGCGCAGAGCTGAGGCAACGTGTCGGCGTAATAAGGCTGTTTTCCAGCGAGAAGTTCATACAGGCTGATGCCGAGAGCGTAGATGTCTGTTCGATGATCCACGCCTCGCGTTGTCTGCATTTGTTCGGGCGACATGTACAGCGCCGAACCCATTGTTGCGGTGGTGCGCGTGAGGTTGTCCACGCCGCCGCCCTGCATTTTGGAGATGCCAAAGTCGAGCACTTTGATCATCGGCGTGCCGTCGGGGCGACGCGTGAGAAACATGTTTGCAGGCTTTAGATCGCGGTGAATGATGCCGAGTGTGTGCGCTTCGGCAATGGCTTCACTCGCTTGAAGTACGTAGTCGATCGCGTCTGGAATTTGGCAAACGCCGTACTTTTGGAGCGCGTTTGAAAGGTCGATGCCTTCCAAAAACTCCATCACCATAAACGGTGAGCCGGACTCAAGTGTACCCACGTCACTCACGCGTGCGACGTGTTCACCTTTGATCTTTACGGCGGCCTGACCTTCACGGAGAAATCGCGCGGCCGCTTCAGGGTGTTGCGCATACTCGGGAAGCAAAAACTTGAGGGCAACGCGCTCATCAAGGGCGACGTGGCGCGCCTCAACAACAACGCCCATTCCGCCTTTGCCGAGCACACGCATCACCCGATATTTGCCGGCGAGAATGGAGCCCGGCTGAACGGGGATGTCGTCGTTTGAAGATGCGGGAGCAGTCACGTTGACCCCGAGATCATGACGCCTGCTGTTGCGCAGCGGCAAGTCAACATCTGTTTTGGCCTAAAAACGGCTGGAATCACTCGGCTGCGGCGTCGATTGCGGGGCTCGGCGGCGACGCGGAAGCGACAGGTGTTTCTACAATCGGCGTCATTTCGTCCCAGCCGTAACGACGTGTGTAGTTTTTCCAAACACCCTCACATTGCCGATCGTATTTGCAAGATGCGCACTCGGCGCGTTTGTCCCGTTCGGCGTCGTCGAGGTCACTCCGTGTGATGAGCACGAGGCCTTTTCCGCGCCCCGATTGTTTGCGCTCTTCGCGTGTTGTGTCGGGCAAATTGGCTTTTTCTTCAACGTCGAAGTGGCGATATTTTTCAACGTAGCCGCGGTTAAAATCGGGAATTTTGTCGGTTGTGCAAAGTGGAATGTCCACGAGAAACGCCATGGGTTTCTCTTCACCCACGTTGTCGATAAACGATCGAAACTGGGCTGCGATCTCGGTGTATTTTGGAAAAATCTGTTCAAAAAAAGTGTTTGCCCGGCCGTTCGCCTGCATCACGTTGAACACCACCTGGTCCACACCGTGACCGCGGAGAAAGCGGTAGATGTCGAGCATGTGAGGCAGATTTCGATCGGTGACGACTGTTGAAGTGTGAAGCTCCACGCCGAATCGTTTGAGTTTTGCGATGGAGTCGAGCCCCATGACGGTTTGCTCAAAGCTGTCGGGTGTACGCGTGAGAGATTCGTGAAGCTTTTTGGTGTGGCCGTGGATGGAGATGTAAAAGCGATTCATCCCGGCCTTGGCGAGGGCGGCTGCGTACGCAAGGTGTGAAAGTCGGCGCCCATTGCTCATCACGCTGATGCGTCGATATCCGAGCGCTTTGGCCCACGAAACGAAGTCGGGCAGGTCGTTGCGCGTCGTGGGTTCGCCGGAGGTGAAGCACACTTCTTCTGCGCCTCGATGACTGTCCAACATCCAGCGAACGCGCTCGGCGGTCATTGCCGAATTGTTGACGTAGCGACCGTCACGGTCTTCTTCCATGCAGAAAACGCAGTTGTTGTTGCACACCGCGCCTATCGAAATGTGCAGGCGCTCCTGCTGGCGTTCGAGCCTTTCGACAATGGTGGCTCCGCTCGTCATCTTCAAATGGTGACTTTTTTGTCGGCTAAACGTCAACGTCGGTGAGGATTTTCGCCTACGAAAATTCTGTATCGCCGTCGCCGTCGACCACGTGCATTGGCCACGATCGGTCGAAAGTCTCTTCACAAGACGGAGGAACAAACGCGCTAAACCGCGGTGTTTCACCGCGATCGTAAAACGCCTGATCCTCCAACGCAGCTCGCAGCTCAGGATGAGTGGCAAAACACGCGAGGCGGACAAATTCGAGTTTTTTGGCGAGCGCTCTCACGAACCGAACGGTGCGAAGCGGCTCCCCCGGCCACGCCGGATCCCAAAGCAGATCGACAATGCGGCTGTGTACATCGTCGATCGACACCACAAGAACGGCTACTGTTCTCCCTTCAATTTGGCGCGCAAAACAAGCATATCGCCGAGCAGGAAAGTCCACATAACGCCAGTTCATGTACTCCGCGTCGCGCCAAAAGATCCCCGGAAAAGCGGGAGCAATTCGCTCAAAAAAGGCGTTAAATTCAGCCCCAAATCGCCTGACCGGTTGAAAGTCTGAAAAGCCGCTCGGCGGTTCGACAGTGCTTTCTACAACGTGTGTGACCCGGCCCATTCGCGACAGAATCCACCTTTTCACCGATGGGTAATTCACAAGATATGTGTTGGGCGCGAGCGTTCTGTGGTGGATCGAAAGCAGAAGCGGAATGATCGTCGACGACGATCCCTTTGAAAAAAAGAGCGGGCTGTGCGCGATGTGTTGCCTGGCAAACAGGTAAAGCTCTCGCATTTTGCCGCGGCGACGGTGCTCCGGGTGCACCATGGAGTCGATGTTGAAATAGGCCGCGTGCGGCGTTCCGCGTATGAGAAACCGAGCCGGAAAACGTGTTGTCGAGGCAACGATGAAGCCGTCTTTTTCAACGACGAAGATGTGCATGTCCGACGCGTTTGGGTGCCGCAGGTATTGCCACTCAAACATGGGTCGCGAGATTTTTTTTCCGTAAACGGCTTCTTTTAAAGGGATCAAACACCGCGGATCTTCACGCGTGAGATCCAGCTCGCGCATTACTTCACCGCCGTTTGAGGAGCGCCGCGGCGAATCCGTTTCATTCGTGCTCTGTCCCGATGACGTACTCGGCTGCGGAATCGGGCTTTCAGATGTGAACACTTTGCGAACCGAATCCTTTCAAATTTGCAGTTTCACCATGTTTAGAAGCGCGTTTGAAGCTGCGCGTATTCGCCCAAGTAATGGTGCCCCACGTTTTGGTTGGGCTTCAACCGAAGCCGGGTTGTGAATTTGTGCAGCAACGACAATGCCAAAACAGCGCTGTGACAACGCGCCACACCTTAAAAAAAACGAGACGAACGGGCGAGCCAGACAAGTATGTTTCCGTCATTGGCAACAACGGTCCCTGCGCGATTCCGATGAGGTTCGCTCGCGCGACGGAGGCCTAAACGGGAGTTTGCATGCGCTCTTTTAAGCTTTTTTCCAGCCTAAGGTCCATTTCCAAGCCGGCTCTTCTTGCAGTTCTTCTCTCCGCTTTCGTCGCCTGTGACAGCGGTGGAGAAACGCTGACCGAAGATCCGGTTGCCACGAAAAACCCAATTCTCTTTGTTACCCAAACGCCGTTTCACTCCACATTTGACATGATCACCGCCACGTTCGGCAACCACATGGGTGGGCCGAATCAGGTGCCGCGCGGCGGTGATTTGATGATCGCTTACCCCGACGGCTCGCTTCGGAATCTCACGGAAGAGGCGGGCTTCGGCGTAAAGAGTGGTGAAGAAATTGCCGTGCGTGAACCTTGTGTACACTGGAGCGGCACGCGCGCGATTTTTTCGATGGTGATCGGTGGCACCGTCAAAAACGAACTCGATCCCAAGTTCTGGCAGATCTACGAGATCACCGGCCTCGGGAAAGACGAGAGCGCGTCCATCAAACGTGTTGAAAACCAGCCTGAAGGTTTCAACAACGTGAGCCCTGTGTACGCAAGCGACGGTCGCATCATCTTTACAACCGACAGACCCCGCAGCGGCAAGATGCTGCACTATCCGCAGCTCGACGAGTATGAATCGGTGCAAACAAACACCGGGCTCTGGAGCTTTGATCCAAGCGTGTCCGGGGGCGATCTCAAGATTTTAACGCACGTGCCTTCGGGAGCTTTTTCACCCAAAGTGGCTCTCGACGGACGCGTTGTGTACGTCCGTTGGGATCACCTTCAGATCGATCAACAGGCGCACGCAGACATCACCGAAGGCGCCGGCTACGGCTCGTTTGACTACGTTTCTGAAGACAGTGAAGAAAAAGCGGCGAGCATGCATGAGCCGTTTCCCGAGCCGTGGCTCAACGGCGGCGAGGCGCCCGCTCCGTACCATCGCCATCAGTTCAACCAGTTTTTCCCGTGGCAAATCAATCAAGACGGCACCGATGAAGAAACAGTCAACCACGTAGGTCGTCATGAGTTCATCGGGTTCATCGATTCGTCCCGCGATGATCTGCCTTATCAGGGCGCTTCAGAAGAACATCCGCCGTTCGTGAACTTCTTTCACATTATGGAAGACCCCGCGAACCCGGGCCGTTTTTACGGCACAAACTCGCCTGAATTTGGAACACATTCGTCGGGCGAGATCGTCGCGTTTGACGGCCAATTGGAAGTGAACGCCGCCGACATGTACCCAATTCATGTCACGGGGCCTGTCTCGTACGACGCACCTGAAGCATCGGGATCTGAAGCGGAAGGAGCGCATGGCCGATATCGAAATCCGCTCCCTCTTTCGGATGGAACGCTGGTCGCTGTACACACGCCCGACACGCGTCAAGAGACGGGTGAAGGGGAGGGCCCGTTTGGCAACAAGACCTATAAATTTAGAATTCGCCACCTCGAGAAAGAGGAGGGATCGAATTACATGGTGGCCGGTGCGCCGATCACCAAAGGCATCTCGAAGAAGTTCACCTACTTCGACAATCAATCTTTCACCGACGTTTCGTACGACGGACCCATGTGGGAACTCGACCCGGTGGAAGTGATTGTGCGGCCCACGCCTTTCGCTCGAACTGCTGCTGTTCCCGATATCGAGCGAGCGATCATCGACGAAACACTCGCGTCGAGCGGCGGTTACGAGGCGCTTGTCCAATACCTGAAAGACAACAACTACGCGCTCCTCATCAGTCGCGATGTCACGCGTCGGGCCGATGAACAGCAACCGTTTAATCTCTCCATTCCCGGTGGCGTGAGCACCATTCGCGAAGGCGCCGACATCATCGATGAAATTCAATTCATCCAGTTTTTCCAGGCCGATCAGGTGCGTGCGTACACAAATCATCGCGAAGGCCGAAGGCCCATTCCGCGTGAAATGCATGACGCTCCCGACGGCGGTGAAACGTTAAAGGGCGCGTATCGGCTCGGCGCCGACGGGTCATTTGCCGCGCTTGTTCCAGCGGGTCGCGCGCTGAGCTGGCAGCTTTCATCGCCCGACGGGGCGCCCGTGGTTCGAGAACGTTATTGGGTCACATCGCAACCCGGTGAAATTCGCGTTTGTCCCAATTGTCACGGCGTCAACGAAACCGACGTCGTGATGAACCAGCCGTCGCCTCAAAATCCCCCGCAGGCGCTGGCGCCGCTGCTTCAGTCAATCTTTAACTGACCGGGTTTCAATTGGGCGCGCAGAGTAGTATTTGCGATCCTTGGTGACTCGCGCCCTTATTTTCACCCACCACTTTCCCTCAAAAGAAGCGCCTTCGCGCGCACCGTACAGCTATCACACGTACCGTGCGCTCCGTCGCCACTGCGATCTGCGCGTGGTTGCCCCCATCCCTTGGTGGTGGCGCACCAAAACACCCAAACTCATTGTTTCTCCGCTTCGCGAAGACACGAGCGGCATTGAAGCTGTGTTCCCTTCTTATTACTCAATTCCCGCATTTTGGCCGGCTCACGCGTTGGCCGTGGCTGCATCCACCGCGCCGCTCGTTGCGTGGATGCGCCGTGATTTTCCCTTCGATGTGATCTTGGCGGCTTGGGCATACCCTGACAGTGTCGGCGCGGCACACCTCGCCAAACTCTTTCGAGTGCCGCTCCTTGTGACGGTTCTCGGCAGTGACGTGAACGAGTCGGGCAAACACTTTGCGTTGAAGCCGCAGATCGCTTCGGCCCTCAAAAGTGCGTCACGCGTCATCGCCGTGAGCGCCGCGCTCGGCGATCGCGTTGAAGACCTCGGCGTGAGTCGATCGCGCATTGAGGTTGTACGCAACGGAGTTGACGGTGAACTGTTTTCAATTCGCGACAGGGATGAAACGCGTCGCAGACTCGGCCTGCCTGTCGATCGAAAATTGGCTATTTTTGTAGGGAATTTGCTCGCGGTAAAAGGTGTTGATGTTCTGGTGGAGGCGGCCGCTCTCCTCCAAAAAAAGAGCAACCTGCCCATCTCCGTGGTGATGGTCGGTGGAGGCCCTCTCGCAGATCAACTCAAGGCCCGCGCGCAGGCGCTCGGCATTTCTGAAAAGGTACACTTCACCGGCCGCGTTCTTCCCACCGAGGTACCCGCGTACATGAATGCGGCCGACGTTTTTTGCCTCCCAAGCCGCGAAGAGGGCTGTCCAAACGTTGTTCTTGAAGCGCTTGCTTCGGGCAAACCGGTGGTCGCATCACGCGTCGGCGGCATTCCAGAACTGGTCGATGAGAGAAACGGCATCTTGGCCCCGCCCGAAGATCCAAACGCTCTCGCCGACGCACTCATCTCTGCGTGCTCACGATCGTGGGATGAAAATGCACTTCGTCACAGTGTGCCGTCACTTTCGTGGAACACTGTGGGCGATACATACGCCCGGCTCATCAACGAGGCCTTGATCGAACGCCGTAATGACTGAGTCGCCGCAGGAACCGCCCAAAACAGGGCAAACTTCGCTCGCGAAAAAGGCGGTTTCGGGAGCTTTTTGGAGCGTGGCAACGGGGCTTGGATCGCGCTTCATCTCGCTCGCGAGCACGTTGATCGTCACGCGTTACGTCGACCCAAAAAGTTACGGCGAGGTATCGGTAGCGTACGTGGTCACGCAGCTTGCGAGCCTCGCGGCGTCCATGGGTGTTGGGCAGTTTATTTCAACGCGTCCCGGAGCTACCAAAAAGGAGCTTTATCACGCCGCCCTGGTGTTTCACGTTGCGGGCGTTGCCGCGCTCGCGCTTGTGTACATTTTCAAAACGCCGCTCGGCCCACTCTTCGGCGCGGCGCACATAGAAACGTTCATTGTCGGCTACGTGGTAGCCACGCTTTTTGAACGCATCGCCCTCATTCCAGAATCAATCCTTGTTCGCGACATGCGTTTTCGAACGAGCGGCATCATCGGCACCATTGCCGAACTCACGTACAGCGTGCTCGTGCTGGTGCTTGCGTCGCGCGGGTACGCGGGTCTGGCCATTGTGTACGCAGGCATTGCTCGCTGCGTTGTGCGCGCGATTTTGGGCCTTTGGGTCACCGACAGGCGCGAGTGGTCCACCCCATTTCCGTTTGACAAAAAAATTGCCCGCGCCGTGATCGACTACGGCATGCCCATCACGTTTGCGCGCCTCTCAAGCATTGTTGCCCGTCGCGGAGACAACCTCGTTTTCTCAACGCTGTTTGGGCCCGCCCGCATGGGCGCGTACAACCTCGCCTACAACCTCGCCGACGTTCCGGCCACGACCGTGGGTGATCGCATCGGCGACGTGCTTGTCCCTTCGTTTGCAAAACTTCCCGAAAGTGAGCGACCCGCGGCTCTCCTCAAGTCGCTTTCGCTCCTTGGTTTTGCCGTGTTTCCACTCGCCGCTGCGCTCGCCGGAATTTCGCGCCCGCTGTCGCTTCTCTTCAACGACACGTGGCAGGCGCTTGATGTGCGTTGGATGTTGCTCGTTCTCGCGATGCTCTCGATCTCAAGGCCGATCGAATGGGCAATTCGTGTGTACCTTCAGGTGGCGGCCCGCACGCGCGTCATCATGGTCATTGAATGGGTCAAAGTCGTTGCGCTGCTCGCCGCCATGTTCGCCGCCGGGCAATTCGGTCCAATTGCCACGTGTATTGCTGTGACCGCCACATTCATGGCTGTTGGGTTTGTGTACTTTTATATGGTCACAAAAATCGCGAACCTCGCTTTTCTTCGCAGTTTGCGCGTGCTTTTCCGCCCATTTTTCTGCGCCAATGCCATGTTTATCGGCCTCTTCCTCGTGGACCGTTACGCCTTTTCCCACGTTGCCCATCTCACGCGGCCGGCCGACACGAACATTCATGTGATCGATCGCTACGTGCTCACACACTGGAGTGCGGCAACGGGGATCACACTTGGCCTCACGAGCGGTGTACTCATTTACGCCGCGGCCCTGTACCTCGTTGCTCGGACCGAGGTTCGCGAGATCATCGCGATCGTAAAACGTTCGAGAAAGCGCGACGAAGAGCGAGTTGCGGATTGAATACAAATAGTATTCAAACGGTCTTGTAAAAGAATCGCTCTATCTGCAATTCAAGCTCGGCAATTGTCGGCGCGTACGCTGTCACACGGGGCACTTTAAACGGATCATTGGACGGGCACGCCGCACCAAATTCAGCCGTAAAGGCCGCAGTGAACCCGACATTTTCAACGGCGCGAATCACGTCGGGAGTCATGTCCTCGTTTTTCCCATTTGGGTATGCAAAAAGGCTCACTTTTCTACCCAACGCGTGGCTCAAGATCTCGCGACTTTCGGCGATTTCGCGCGTTGCCACATCAATTGTTTCAGCCCCCAAGATCGGATGCGTCACCGTGTGGGGCTCCACACAAAAGCCCGCTGCGTCCATGGCGCGCAGTTGGTCCCACGAAAGCATCTCACTTTTCAACGGCGAAAAATTGTGTACACCTAGCGCTTCACTCAGTCTCGCCAGCCATTCTTCTCGCTCTGTTGCGGCCATTTTTTTCAGATCGGCCGCCACCCGATGAACCGTGGTTTCACGCTCCCCGTCGGTGTCCAGCGTGAACGTCCACGGTCCCACATTCACGGGCAACTCCGCCGGCTGCGTTGTTTGAAAAATGTGAGCCAGCCGATGAAACCAAAGGAGCTTTTCACCACCGATTGCGGCCGTGCTCACGAACACCGTGGCCGGTAAACCGTGGTGTTTCAAGATCGGCCACGCCACGTCGTGATTGTCTGCGTACCCATCGTCAAACGTGATTGCGACGGCGCGCGCGGGCAGTGCGCCCGCTCTTCGGCGCGACTCCAATTCAGCGAGCGGCAATACGTCATAGTGCTCGGCAACCACGTCACAAAAGCCTTGAAAATAAGCCCTGGAGACTTGGTATCGATACGGCGAAGGTTCTTCGGCCACGCCGTGAAACATAAAGATCAGCGCACCGCGTTCAGCGCGTGGTGCGAGCGCCGAGCGCTTTAACAGGTGATCCACCGTTGATGCACCGTGACGAAACGCGGCAAGAGCTTTTGAACGAACGAGCACGTGGGCGGCGGCGTTTTTCAGCATGCGGCTATCGTCGCATTGCTAACCTTTTCGGCGAATGTTCACCACACCAAAGCGGGCATTGGCGCGCCGAGAATCCGCACCGGAAGAGCCGTTGTTCGCGGCTCTCGCTTCCGCGCCGGATTTGGGTTCTATTGCGCTTTCGCCTTGATGGAGCGCCGAGCCCCCGACGACGAAGACAAGTCCCGTGCATCCGGTGCTCCACGCGATGCCGGTGAGCACGTTGTCAAACCGCCTTTGGCTGAACGCGAGTCTGAGCCACCGCCGAGCCACGCGGGTGAACATCATCGCTCCAACATCGCCGCCAAAGCATTTCGCGGCCTGTTTTGGATGGCCTCCACAGGCCTCGGGTCGCGCATTGTTTCGCTCGTCTCGACCCTGCTTCTAACGCGCTTCGTTGTGCCTGAAGAATACGGTGAAGTCCAAAACACCTTCGTCGTCATTTGGATGATCGATTTGATCTGTCAGCTCGGGTTCCCGATGTACATCGCGGGACGTGCCGACATTTCAAAGAAGCACATCGATCACGCCATTTTCTACTACCACTTGGTTGGTTTCTTCGGACTCGGCCTGTGCCTTGTCATCGCCAAGCCCCTCGGTCCCATGTTCGGCGCGCCGCACATGCATCTCTACATGCCGGGGTTTGTCGTTGCGCACCTTTTCCAGCGCATTGGCACCATTCCAGATCGCCTGCTTGTGCGCCAACTTCGCTTTCGAGCGTCAAGCGTCATTCGCGCGCTTGGGGAGATTGTGTACGCAGTTACATCTCTTGGTTTGGCCGTTTTCGGGCACCGATTCCGATTTCAAGTCGGCGGACTGGATTTCGTTTTTGTGGGCGGCTTTGCAATTGTCTGGGGCGGCATTGCGCGCGGCGTTTTCAGAACGATCGCCTGCCTGTTTCTGGTTCACGTTCGCGAGTGGTTTGCCTTCATAAAACCTAACCGCGAAACCACCCGTGATGTGTTTGCGTTTGGCATTCCAATCACCCTGGCGGGATTGGGGAGTCTCGGCGCACGCCGTTGGGACAACCTTGTTCTGGGCCATTTGTACGGCCCGGGCGTTGCGGGCATTTACAACTTTGCGTACAACCTGGCCGACGTTCCGCCGAGCGTTGTGGGCGAATCGTTGGGTGACATTTTGGCCCCTTCGTTTGCCAAGGTAGACCCAAAAGATCGCCCCAAAGAACTCGTGCGTTGGATATCAATCTCCGCGCTCGTGTGTTTTCCGCTCGGAGTTGGCCTTTCGTCGGTCGCGCACTCGCTCTCGTGGATGTTTAATGAACGGTGGCTTCCGGCGGTGCCCATGATTGTTTTATTGGGCAGCTTATCGCTCACGCGACCCGTTCTCGGGACGGCGTTTGCCTACCTCCAAGTGCTCGGCAAAACGCGCACGTTAATGGTCCTTGAATGGCTTAAAGCTATTGGCATTACCATTTTCATTTTTGTTGTCGGTCATTCACTCAGAGCCTTTTCTCCCGATGCCGACACGCATTGGGGCCCGCTGTTTGCCTGCGTTGCCGTAGGCGTGGTGCAAGCATTAAGCACACTGAGCTATCAAATTGCTGCTGCGCGCGCGGGTGGATTCCCCGCACGTCACGTCATTATGCCGGTGTTTCGGCCCCTCCTCGCGTGTGTACCCATGGTTGCCGGCGTGTTGCTCGTGCGCCTTGCGATTGGCCCGGTTCAGAGCAAGTCTCATTTGATATTGCGACTCCTGGCTGAAATCGCTGCCGGAGGGCTTGTGTTTGTGGGTTCGGCCTGGATGATCGCGCGATCGGCGTCGCGTGAATTGCTGGGCCTTGTAAAAACCGCCATGCTTCGGCGTCGCGGTTAACGACGTTCACCGCCGAAACGGGACATGGACACTATTACTTTTGCAGTTGTTTCAGGCTCAACGGCCGCCCCCACCCACCTGTCATTGGTTTGCACCGAGTTGTCGCAGGCACTGGGTCAAAACTTTGCGGGTTTGGTGTTACCCAACTACGCCGCTCTCGAAGAAGAAATGAGGGCCGGCCAAGCTCAAATTGTGTGGGCACCGCCGCTCGTTGCCATTGACCTTGAAGATGCGGGGCTCGCATCCATTGACCTATGTTGTACTCGCGGCGGTCAGGCTGACTACCACGCCGCGATTTTTACTTCCCACGCTTCTACGGTAGAAGACCTGAATGACCTTCAGGGTTGCCACATTGCATGGGTAGATTCGCACAGTTCAGCCGGGTATTTGGTGCCTCGCATGTTTCTCCAAACATCGGGGGTTGATATCGAACATGTGTTTGGAAAAGAGAGCTTCCTCGGCACACACGAACGGGTCGCATGCGCCGTTCTTGACGGCGAGGCCGACGTGGGCGCCACATACCTGTCATTGGATCCCTCCAACGATCGACCCATCAGCGCCGGGTGGCTTGAAGCGGGGGCCGGGATTAACGGGGCTTTCATTCTAGCCAAAGCCGGCCCCATCCCGTCTGATGCAATTGCGCTGTCGAGCAGCCTTACCCCTGAAACAAGGGTGGCACTTGTAAAGGCGCTTTTAGACCTACCCACCAAAGTTCCTGAAGCCGTGGGAGGTCTTTTGCGTGCCGATGGGTTTGCCGCTCCACGCAATGCGCACTTTACCAAGCTGCGCAGCTTGGCCGCCAACCGCAAACGCAGCTAAAACTAGTGCACCAATCGGAAATACAATTGAATTTCGCCCGTTCTAATACGATCGAGCCAGGCGAAATCCCACTGCCCGCCACGCGCTGTCAGGCCTTCCACCAAAGCGGGACGCCGCGCGGCTGTTGATAATGGAGCTACCCCATGTTCCGCCGCGGATCACCCGAAAAGCGGTGGAGTCTACCTGGGCAGGCTCAACTACCAAACGGCCCGAATCTACCCGTGGCCCCTCACGCTTCCATACCTCAAGACAATGGTCGCGAACGTTGCCCGCCAATCCCCTCACACCGTAGGGACTCTCATCGTCGGGAAAGGCGGTTACAGGTACCGGCCCCGGGGGGCCCCGATGGCTTTCTACCACGCAGGCGAACGTGGCATCGAGGTGGTTTCCCCACGGCGCTGCGCGGCCGTCGGCGCCGCGCGCGGCTTTTTCGCGCTCCAATTCACTGGGTAGGCGATAGGGTAGACCGGTTTTTTTTGCCTTGTAATTTGCAAATGTGTTTGCCGAAAACCAGCTGAGTTGTGCCATGGGTAGATCGCCGGTCCAACCATCGGGCAACACGAAGTGACCACCGTCGTCGCGCACGAACACAGACTTCATGGGCGAGCGCGCATCGATACCGGGCTCCATGGGTAGACAAGCGAGCGCTGTCTCTTCGTTTCCGTCGCGGACAAGCTCGTTTAGAAACGCCAGATATTGGCCGACTGTCACAGGATATTTGTCGATTACAAATGAGTCTACCCAAATCCGTTGACTGGGTAGACCATCGGCGGCACGTGGATCACCGCCGAGCTGCGCATAACCGGCTGGCACAAAGATCTCGTTTTCAAGAATCTCACCCTCCGCGGGTAAGATAATGGAACCATCCCAATGACCACCCCTTTCAATAAGGACGGGGTAACGCACCTGAATATGGCCCGGCGCCTCGATAATGCACAGGTAACTGCCTCGCTGAATTGGCACCTTTTCTACGGGGGCGTTGAGTATAGTGCCGGGTTCAAGCGTTAGACGCCGCCTTTTTTCAACATATCGGTGAAGTGTCACGTTCGCATTGGATGGGTAGATTTGGAGCGAAAGCACTCCTTCACCCCGGAGAAGGGCGGCATATTTACCCCTGTCGTGCGCTCTCAACGTGGCTTCGTGGCGGAGCGAGGCGTCTTCATCGGCGGCACGTTCAGCCTCAAGAAGGCGCTCTTTGCAGTGTTCGGCGAGTGCCTCATGAGCGGAGGCCAAGTTGGGCTCAATACTGAGCGCGCCGTGCAACCCTTCCAACCATTGAGTTTCAGTGAGTGTCATGAGCCGACCTACCCGCTCGGCTTCGTCTTCAAGCTCCCAGACGGGCGCCTTTATCTCGGGGGGATCGAACGGTCGAATTTTTTCGGAAAGTTGAAAAGCAGCGGCCAAAAGCGCGGCCTTTTTTTGGCGCAGCATTTCTATTTCAACTGTCAGAGGGCGAACCTTTTCTACCAGTGCGAGTGCCTGCTCCGCGCGCGCCGCCCCGTCAAGAAAGGCCACAAGGTCGTTGGCCATTTCAGATGCGTCTGGGTAACGCGCGTGAATGTCGCGCCGAACAGCGCGTTCACACACACTCACCAGTTCAGGTGGTAGACCCATGCCCGCGGGGGCCGCACTCGCCACCGACAGATCGGGGCCTGAAAGAACATGACTAAACAGGAGAGGGCCGGCGTCGGCGTATGGGTATTTTCCAACAAGGAGATGGTATAAAATCGCTCCGAGTGAGTACACATCACTCTGAGGGCCGTGGAGGGCCAATTGGCCCCGCGCCTGTTCAGGCGGCATGTACGCCGGCGTCCCGAGAATATCCCCATCACGCGTGCTTTGATCGGCCGATTCTGGCAGGCGTTCTATGTCAGAAGGAGGTGGCAGTTCAGGATTTGGAGTTGAATGGATGCGCCGTGCGAGCCCCCAATCCATTACCAATACTTCACCAAATTCACCTACCATTAGATTTTCAGGTTTCAGGTCGCGGTGAACAATGCCCTGCGTGTGGGCGTAACCCACGGCCTGAACAATGCGCGAGAACGCGTCCACAGCGCGGCGAAATGTCCAAACCGGTGTGTACTCTTGATTGGTTACCTGTGGGGTTGCGTGCACCTCTTCAATCACGCGGCCAAACGTTTTGCCCCGAACTTCCTGCATGGTGAACCAGAGTCGCCCGTCGCGCAGTTCTCCCCTATCGTGAACGGCGACAATGCCCGGATGCTGAAGGCCGGCGGTGATTTCGGCCTCAAAGAAAAAACGAAATCGAACGCGCTCGTTTTTAATGTGTTCAACGCGGAGAACCTTCATCGCGAGAACACGGTTTAGTGACTTATCTCGAACACGGCGAACTTGACCGGTGGCACCGGAGGCAATCAGCCCCAAGTCTTCATATCGCTCGGGGAGAGGGCTCATATTGTCCGGCACATCTCCCCACAATGGGGCTTCAACCGTGGCATCGGCGGGGTGTATAGACGCGGCCGAAGATGCCTTGGTGACGATCATTGTCCCTCGTTGTTTGCAGCATACGCGGGTTAGCTTTGATGATCCATGGTATGGTGAGCCGCCATGACATTTCCGGCCCCCGATTTTGTCACTTCACCTTGGCTTGATCGCGTTATCGAGCAGACGGCTGAAAGGCATCGGCCGCACCGGCGAACTGTATTGACTCTGGCGCTCTCGGCCGCACCGCTATCACTCGTCGGCTTGGGTTGTGAGGCCGGTCCGGTTTCCCCGGCGGTGCAACCGCAGCCCCAACGCAGCATTGAAAAGCTTGTGGCTGTCCCAACAATGGATGGTCGAGGCGCCCGCGTGCGTAGGGTATTTCCATCGCAGCTTTTGAGTTATCAAGATCCGTTTGTATTGCTCGACGACTTTTCGGTTGCCGAACCTGCGGGTTTTCCCGAGCATCCACACCGCGGGTTTGAAGCATTCACGTACATGATCGATGGTGGTTTTCACCACAAAGACACCATGGGGAATGACAGCGTGTGCTCCACCGGGGGTACACAACGTTTTACCTCGGGCAAAGGGGCAAGGCACTCTGAAATGCCGGTTGGAAGTGCGCAAAATCGCGGTCTTCAACTCTGGATAAATCTGCCGCGCTCGCTCAAAAAAATGGAACCTGAATATGAGGCCGTGCAGGGAGGTGACATTCCTGAAAATGGCAAAAATGGCGTGGTAACCCGTACGATTGTCGGAAAAGAATCACCTGTAAAGTTGCGAACAGCGGTTCGGTATCTGCACCTGAAAATGGACAAGGGTGCGCGGTTTGAAGATGAAATTCCAGCCGACAATGTGGCGTTAATCTACGTTGCAGAAGGCCGAGTAAAACTGGGCGATCTTGAACTTTCAAATGGGGAGGGTGCCAAGCCCGGCGACGGTGAACTTGGAATGCTCGCTTTGGCCGACGCTCACGCTTTTGTACTTCTCGGCAAACGTCACCACGAGCCGATTATCCATCGCGGCCCGTTTGTAGACTAGCCCCAAATCAAGCGATAACAGCCATTACGTTTTGCGAAGGACGGCTTCAGGTCTTGTCGGGTGGCGAAGGGGCCGCTGCGGAGCAGCGGCACCGAACCCGCGCAGGCCACGAGCCACGGAGTGGGGAGGGGCCGAGCACAGGCGCGGGACACCCTTGCCCGTTGCCGCATGGAAAAGCGAGAAGCGTGGCGCTTCAGGTTCTCTGTATGGAGTTCTGTGGCGCGTGCAACCGGGACGAAAACGTGAGACCGGCGAGACCGGTGTCTGGCACGTTTTGAGCACCTGAAGTCGCCAAACGGTGCCGGTTGGAATTTCTTCGAAACGCTCCGTTTGCAGGCTTTTTTGATATGGATGAATGTTCGGATTGCTCTTGTCGCTTCTTTTAGGACTAGCTGGGCCAAATAGAAATGGCTGCCCAAAAGTCGCTTGTTGGCGCGGCGGAGAGTTTGTACGTGATTCCGGTGGCCGAACCGGGGTTTAATACAGCACCCACCGGTTGGGTAGATACGCCCGTGAGGTACCACTGCACCCCAAGGAGAGCGGTGGGGTTTTGAGCGGCTTCTAGAAATTCAATAAACGCCGTGGAGTCAACCGGGGTGGCCGGATTGCCTTCAAAAACGTAGGAAACGTCACCGGTGGGAACTTGTTTGGCAGTATCACTCCACGGGCCAACGTCGGACGCGTTTGTGAATTGAGGGGTAAGGTTGCTGCCGTTGCCAACACTCGAAGACAGGGTAACCGGGCTTGATGTTGCGACGGAGGTTACTGTGATGTTGGCGGCGCTCCCGATGCCCGCCGAGCCCAATGCATTGAGATTATAATACCACACCTCCTGCCCATAATATGCCGACCCGAGGCGAAGGGTGCTTGTGCCCTGTTGCACAATCACGTCGGTTTGGTTCATGGAGATCACTTGGGCGAACACAACCCCCGTCGTATCTTCTCCCAGGTAGATTGTGTACACCCAGTCGGGCGGCAATTCCATGGGAGCACCGCCCGGTCGTCCGCTGTCGCGTTTGGAAATCATTTGTGTCTCCTCCTGAATGCACTAGTAAACAGGGTCACGGCGAAGCCGTCAATACGCCTTTCGGCTGTACGACGTTTTCAGTCAAATCGGGCGCGCACCAATACGAATTTGTTATTGAGTTCAGGGGTTGTGAGCTTGTCGAAAATGCGCGGCATTCCAAGTTCGGTATTGAGGTTTCCGGTGCGATGGGGCTCGGTTAAGAAGTAAAAGGTTTTGTGGCCTTTTTTCTTGAGTTCAAGCATGTGATCTTGAAACTTTTTGCCGCTTGTTACAAACGTTGGAATTTGGTTGCCTGTATAAAAGTTTTCACCCTTCCAGTTCATTTGATAGGCAATGAGCGGCCCTTTAATGGCCACGTTTTCTTTAACGTAGGCCGCAATCAACTCGCGCTGTCCCCAATGGGGCGATGTTTTTACAAAGTAAACATCGAGTGTCCACACTGCGAATGCAACCGACACACCGATGAGGCCCATTGCCGCAAATCGGCGAATTTGAATAAACAGGAGTGCAAGTGTACACACCGTTGCAAGCGCAACGAACACCCACAACGCAGGCCGAAAATCGAGCGAAGGTGGCCACGGGCGTTTGTAATTGTACGTGAACAGGTGCAATAGCCGCACTTGATTGGGAAGGCCCTCGCGGGCTTGAGCCAAGTCGGTTCCAACAACGAGCACGGCAAACCCGCCGATGAGCGCCGTTGCGCCGAACATTGCCTGTTCAAACCCCCGCTTGGAGACACTCTTTATCGGTGTTTCGGCGGTAAAGATCATGTCATCGAGCAATACCCCGGTGAGCATTGCGGCGGGTGGTACGGCCGGCAATATGTAATGGTGAAACTTGGTGAGCATTAACGAAAACAGCGCAAAGCTGAAGCCAAACCACATTGCCAAAAACACGGCGGCGTCGGCTCGGGCGTTGTTTTCAGGTCGACGCTTTATCCACGATGCCAGCGCAACGGCGGCAACACCCGCCCATGGGAATGTCGCATAACCAAGCTGCCATAGATAAAATCGAAAGCTCGTGTCATCCCCTTCGTTGGTATCGTGCACGTGGGTAAACGCGCGCTTAAACATGTCATGAAACAGCAATCGATCGGTAAAACCCTGCCCATGGCGTGCGTACATTGCCACGAACCACGGCAATGCCACGCACAGCAATAACAAAAGACCGCTTGTCAGCTCCATTTCCAAGAGGTCTTTGTAACGGCGGCTGACAATCACGTAGGCGAGGGCGCATAACCCGGGCAATAAGATTCCGGCGGGGCCTTTGGCCATGGTGGACAATGCCGCAAAAAGCCAGGCGGCAATAAAAAGAAGCCTTTTTACGCGGCGCTCACCCCAATTGGCATAAAGAAATAAGCCGAGCGCCTGCACCCACAACACCGCTTGAAGAGCCGGCTGCAATCCTCCAACGCTTGGCGTTTGGCTTTTGCACGGATTGTTGCCGGGAAGACCGCAGTTGCCGGCGGAGCCGAACATGAATCCGTCGCCCACAAATCGAAGCTTTAAGAACGAGACTTCGACATTGCGCGTAAACAAATACAAATCTGAGGGAGCGCGCACATGACAGCGGCGCCCACGATCAAATGAAACAGCGAGAGTTTTAATGAAAACCGCCCCACTTGTACGGCATACACATTGGCCAATTTTTCGGGCGGTGTGTGCATTGCCAAAAGTACACATGCCATGGCCGCCGCCATTGTTGCGACGAAGGGCATATCCGTCATTGTTTGGTGCGCGACCATGAACCATTGCGGCATTGTCGTTAATACAATGCCGCCGAGCAGCCCGGCTCGGCGACCAAACACATTGGCAACCGCTTTATAAAGCAGATATCCGGCAATCAGCGTGACGAGGAAAACCGGAAACCGCACTGCCCACTCGGGCCAAGGTTCGCGGCCTTCGGCAAAGGCGCTGAGCATTCCACCCGGCGCTGTTCGCACCCCGAGTGTGGCCATTGCGAGCGCCTGCATCCAAAAGTCCAATATCGGTTTGGACCAAAACCAATCTTCCTGCGCCCACCAAAGACTTATCCAATCATTGCGGGCCAATATCTCGCGCGATACTTCACCGTAATGGGTTTCCCACGGGTCGGAGAGGGAATGGCTGCCAAGCATGGGCAGCAAAATCAATGTGGTAATTAATACCAGCCAAAACCCGTGGCGTTTGTGTAAAGCAATGGGGTTTTCTTTATAAACTCCCAACGTGTTGGCAATTTGATAACCGCCCACAACCAATGTGAGAAACGCCGCGGGAACAAGCAATGCGAGCGGCATTGGCCCAAGAATGCCCGCCACTCCAAGCGTTAACATTGCAATGGTGGCAATTGCCCCGAAAACGAATAGGGCAATGGGCATTAAAAACTTTTGAATAGGCGTTGTTTGCAGAATGCGTTCGTCGGGGTCGTCGAATGAACCGATAAGATCGAGAAACCCCAACGTGGCAATGGCAATTGCTATGGCTCCCGCCGGCACGCCAAATCGATATTGAGGCCTCACGGCCATGAGCACAAAGGCGATGAGTACACCGGGCACCATCAGCGCCAGTCCGCGCGCGCGCAGCGGATTTCCCGGAGGCGTGAGCGGGGCATCGTCTTCGCTGTCGGGCGCTTCTTTCATGCGTACACGTGCCGTTTAACACGGCTGTAGATAGGCCCGGAACTATTGGCGGGCGCATTGAACAACCGACAGCTTCATGGCCCTGCCGGCGGGTGTTCCAACCAAAAACCGCTCGTTGTTTCCCCCCAAGATTTCCCCCAGTCGAAGCGCTGTTTCCGGTGCGAGATCGCTCACGAGATCGCCTTTGGGCCCGAGCAGTCCAACGCGCACGGGGCCGGCCAAACTGTGAATGACAACCCAGTCGCCGTAGAGCAGCGGGACGCCGGTTCCAAGGCCTTCTTCGGCGATGGGTTTGGGATCGCTCACGCCTCCCAGTTCAACCGTCACCAATTCAACTCGGCCGCCCGTGGAGCCTGAAGGCGTGTCGTCTTCTCGGTAAAGGAGCACCGCGGTTCCGTCGTCGCGGCCCTGTAGATCGTACCCAATCACGCGAGCGGTTTTGGGCGTCACCGCGCGCGCGGCACCCATCGCAAAACCGTTGTCGTCGAGAGGTACAACTTCAATCCATTGGTGCGCGATCGCTTCACCGGCGGCCTCTGTGTCGCTGTCGTCTGGATTGTCGGATCCCTTGGATTTACCGGGTTTGGCGCCCGCATCGGGGTCATCGTTTTTAAATGCTGTGGGCTCTGTCGGGGGCTCACCGTGGGCGAGATAACTGAGCCAATAACCCCGGGGCGTTTCACGATGTGTGGAACATCGGCGTCGAGTGAAGGGGGTGTGACGGGACGCGCACCGCCGCCCGACATTGTGTACACATCAAACGTGGCGAGTTGAATGACCGAACGTTCGCGGCCGAGCGGCACGTCGTCCCACACGAGAACCGCGCGCGGGCCATGCGAAGCGATGTCCATCGCTGTGGATTCATCGTTTGATTCAGAAAGTTCGGGCCCCCACGTGACGCGATCACCTTCCACTTTTGCTGTGCGAATGGAGCGCCCCGACGCGTGCGGCTCCATCATGGCGGCGAGAATGACGTTGCCCGCTGTTGCCACCACAGGCGGATCAAAATCGCCTCTGGATCTAGCCAAACGAATGAGACGCCCATTTTTCCCGGCTGTGTCGAGCGTGGCCACCATGGAGATGGTTCCGCCCTCGCCGGGGCGTTGCGCGCCGATCGCAAAGCCGTCGGGGGTGACAACTCCGCGCCCAACTTCAACGGCGAACGGTTGCAATTCATCTTCGTGCGAATCTTCACCGTCGGTGCCGACGGATGTTTTCGGCGGCGGCGCATCTCCGATCACGAAAGGTGTTTCGTTCGGTGCGGGACAGCGCGCTTTGGGTGCGGGTTTCGCGCTTGGATCGGCCGAGACATTGGGCGGCGATTCCATCGGTGCGGCGGACGGAACCGGGGGATCTTCTTCAACGGTCGACGGTGATGCTTCCGTAATGAATGTACGCAACGCAAACCCAACACCACCCACGAGAACAAGAGCCGCCCCGACCGAACTCCACACAGACGAGGAAGGCGCGGTTGCCTTTTTTTTGGGCTCACCGTCTTTGTTTGACGATTCTTCGGCGCTTGTTTTTTCGGGCTTGGGCTGCGTTTCAATTCGCGGCGAAGGTGGATCGGCGCGGCCCGACGAAGGTTGTTCGGATTGTTCCGGGGCTTCTTTTTCAGGGGTTTTTGGCTTTGCGGCGCGCGGCGTTACGTCCACAGGCGCTTCGGCGT
Source organism: Polyangiaceae bacterium (assembly GCA_016712345.1). Classification (GTDB taxonomy): domain Bacteria; phylum Myxococcota_A; class Polyangia; order Polyangiales; family Polyangiaceae; genus JADJRH01. The sequence goes on along the minus strand of JADJRH010000001.1, from coordinate 1,166,203 downwards.
TGCCCGATTTGCGGCGCTCTTCGAGGGCACGCTGCCACTTCGCACGGAGATTTCGAGGGTCCGACGGAGGCGGCATTGTTCTGGTCGATTACCGCGACACAGGGTCAGGTGCCAGTGCGCTTTGACCATCGGCTTGACAAGTGACCCGCGGTCAGTAAAACGGGCATACGAATGATTCGCGCCCGAAAAGCGGAGGATAAAGAGGGCCGCAAAAGGACCATTTTGGGGGCGGCGCGATCGATTTGGGAAAACGTGCCGTCGTTTGACGCATTCAACATGGCCGACGTGGCGGAGCGCGCGGGCTTCGCCAAGGGCACTGTGTACATTTACTTCGCGACAAAAGAAGCGCTTCTGCTGGAGCTGCTGCGCGAAGCGCTGATTGAATGGCTTGATGTGATCAACGCGCGGCTGGAGCAGGGCGGAGTTTGGTCGCCCAAGCGAGTGGCGCACCTGCTTTCCGAAACGTTGGATGTTCGGCCGCCGCTCATTCATCTCCTGGCGCTGATGTCGAGCATTCTTGAGGCCAACGTGCCTGAAGAACAAACACTTCAATTTAAGTTGTTTCTGCGCGATCGAGTGGCTGTCACAGGTGTACACATTGAAAAGCGGTTGCCGTTTTTGCTCCCCGGCGAGGGCGCGCGTGTTTTGGTTTTGTGCCACGCGCTTGTGACAGGACTCTGGCCTATGGCGAGCCCTCCGCCCGTGGTGAAGAAGGTGCTTGAGCGGCCGGACTTGGCTGTTTTTTGCGTGGATTTTGCAAAGGATCTGGAGAGCGCGCTTTACACGCTGCTCCTCGGAATGAGCAGCACCCGAAGCGCGTAGCTACACGTCGTCGGCAAACGTGCTGCCCTGCGCGAGAAGGCCGGGCAATCCGCCGGTGTGCAAAAACAAAACGCGTTTGCCAGACAGCTCGCCGCTTTCACACAAGTCCCACAGCCCCGACAGGGCTTTGCCTGTGTACACAGGATCAAAAACAAGGCCCGAAAGGCGCGTTGCGAGGACCATTCGCGCGCGTTGCTCTTGTGTACTCACGGCGTACGCGGGGCCTTTTGCTCGATCGTCCACAACCACGTTTGCGGGCTCACCCACCGCGGGATCGATTTCACGCGCTTCGGCAATAATGCGGCCGATAATCGCTTCAAACGTGGGGGCGTCGTCGCACACGGCCATGGGGCGAACTTGTGCTGCAACGCCGTGGAGCGCCGCGCCGAGAGCTGTTCCCGCCGCCGTTCCACCGGATCCGCACGCGTGAACGATCACATCAAAAGGCTTTGAACCGCCGAGCCCCATGTCGAGTTGGCGCCGGATCTCGCGCATGGCTTCGATGTACCCAAACGCTCCGAGGCCGCTCGATCCGCCTTCAACAATGACGTACGGGCGCTGTCCCGCGTCGCGAAGCTCTGCCGCGGCCTCTTCCATCAGGGCGTTTCGCGCGGCGTATTGCGCGGGCGTGATCAAACGAATTTCGGCGCCTGCAAAGCGATCGAGAAGCACGTTGCCGGTGAGCGGCTCGTTCGCGATGTTTCGACTTTCTTCTTTGGTGCGAAGAAACAAGACAGCGCGCATGCCAAGCGCAGCTGCGCAGAGAGCCGTTGCTCTCGCATGGTTTGATTGAATGCCCCCGCACGTGATGACCACGTTTGCGCCCTGCTGAACGGCGTCGGCCAAGAGGTACTCAAGCTTGCGTACTTTGTTTCCAGACTCGGCCCCACCGGTAGAGTCGTCGCGCTTGATCCAGAGATCGATGCCGAGGTGTTTGGCGAGGCGTTTTGGTTGAACGAGCGGCGTGGGTAGGTGCGCGAGGATTAGTCGAGAAGTCACGCTTTGATCTCGACGAGTTTGGCGCCGCCCTCCACGTTGGTGCCCGGAACGACGTGCACTTTGGTGACAGTGCCGACGCTTTCGGCGAAAAGCTCGTTTTCCATTTTCATGGCCTCGACCACCACGAGCGGTGTTCCCGGCGCAACCGCATCACCCTCTTGAACAAGCACTTTGAGAACGCGGCCCGGCATGGGGGATGTGACAGTTCCATCGCCGCGTCCCGCGGCTTTGTTATGCGTAGCATCTGCCAAGGCGCGCATTCGTTCACTTTCGGCCGTGGCGTAAAAGCGGCGCCCGAGCGCGATCACCCCCACATCGGGAGGTGTACCTTCCATCCACAGGTCGACCATTTGCCCGTCAACCCGCATGCTCGTTGCCCCCGATGTGGACACAAGCGCATCGGCCAAAAATTGGCGCCCGTCGACGTTGACCTGAATCTCTCCCGTAGGGAGGTGAACCACGTCGACAACTTTTTCCTGTCCCGATGGGAACGTTACAAAATACTTCATTTTAGGGCTTTTCAGTGTTTCGGAGGGACGAGCGCGCAGACGCCTTCAAAACACACGCACGGGTTGATGTCGAGGCTTTCACAATCCAGTATTTGTGTACACACCGTGTCTTTGCCGGGAGGATTGGACTTGGCTTTGGCAACACAGGCGTGGGCGTGACACGGGTCGCTCGGACCGCAGTCGTCGTCTTTGGTGCAGCTATCCGTGCTTTTTTTGGGGGCGGGCAAGCCGCAATGCCCAATGGGCAATGTGGCCGCGCCCGTTGCGCTTTGCGTGGGTTCAGCGATTGGTGAGGCTGAAGCAGCAGTGCCCGTCGTGGTGGGTACATTGGCGTCGCCTCCGGTGGACGCTTGAGGACCACACGCTGAAAAAACGAGCGGCGCGAACGCGAGCGAAGCGCTCAAAAGGCCGAGGCGATGTCTCATTTGAGGCTTATTTTGAAGGTTTTTTTGAACACTCATTACCGAGGCTCCGGCGCGCTCACCTAATACAGGACGCCCAGTTTCATGTTGGCCAAGTACTGATTGGCGAGCGTTCGACCGCGGGCGTTGTCAAACGCGTGGCCGGGGAAAAACGCGCCGCCTTCGGCACCCAGTTCAATCGTTGTGCCTTGTCGAAAAGCGATGCGCGTTAAAAAGCCGAGATCGAGTTCAACCCCGAGATCGTGCCTGCGCGAGTTGCCTCCGTCGTAGTTTGAAAAGTCGCCGAGCGCGCCCGCGTGATACGGGTCGACAAAGTCGGCGGTGCTTTGAGCGATCACCACGCCGCCGCGCAGATCGACCCATGGGCGCGGGCGCACGATCACGCGCGGGTTCAAGTACGTGGCGCCGAAAACACCACCGCGCGAAGGCAGAAAATCGAGGCCGGGCGGAGGCCGATTCACGATGTTTGGATCTTGAGCGATTGTCGCGGCGCGCGCTGTTTTCCAGGCGAGAACCTGATCAAACAAGATGAGCCCCACGTTGTGATTGGGATCCATCGTGAAGCGTTTGGTGATGCCGTCGTTGGGGTTTGCGTCGCCCGATGCGTAACCCCACTCCAACTCGGCCACAAAATCACCCCAGCGCGTTTTGCCTTCGCGCGCTTCGCGAACCACGCCGATACGCGCGACCGCTCCGTACGACTGCACCTTTTCGGGTGTCACGGTGTCGAGCGGGCGGATGTCGTTTCGATACGCGCCGCGCAGATACGACGACGAACCGAAGATCATCGCGGCTTCCATTTGACCGTAGATGTACGCCGAGCCGCTCGGCAGGCTGTGAAACATCTTGGCGGTCACATCGACAACGCCCACTTCAAGTTTTTCGGTGAACCCTCGAAACGACGCCGTGGGTTCATTTTCACGCGTTTGGTGACGGTACACACCGTACACACCAAGCTCCCAAGACGGGGCTCTGTACGTAACGGCGCCCACTCCTTGAAACGCGAGATCGCTCGGGCGCGGATGATCGACAATGTCATCGCCGAGCAGGTCGGCGGTGTTGTCCTCAAAAACGAGATCGCCGCCGACGGCTACGAGCAGGGGTGTACCTTTCCCGAGCGGGGGCACGGCATATAAAATTCGCTCCACGAGCGCGCCGCGTTGGTAGTCACCGAAGATCGAAGGGTGATCACCGTCGTTGGCCAACATGCCCATGCCCCAGTGGCTTGTTTGCTGCCCCACGCGAAAGAGGCCAATCGGCGATGTGTACTCAAGGTACAGTTGGCGCGGATGCACCTCGATCCAATTGGGTTTTGACCACGAATCGCGCACCTGATCGACATTGCGAGTGGTGTCGCCGGCAATCATTCCGCGCGGCACATCGATCTGCGCAACGAGGGCGAGATTGTCGCGATATTGAAGGCGCGGCGTGATTCTGAGCCAATGGTAGAGGTAATGGTTTTGGCCGAGCTTGGTTTCACTTCGGGCCGAAAGCGGGGGCGAAAGCGAAAGGTCACTCGCCGCGCGGTAACGCAGTTGGTATTCGCCGCGGATTGAAAACGACAGCTTTTCAGGATCGGGCGGCGGTACGGCGCGGCGTCCGTTATCAAACACCAAAGAATCGCTGAACCCACCGTTGCCCGGTGAATGGGCGTTGTGTACTCCGGCGGCTTGGCCGGTTGTCGGAGCTTTTTCAGACTCCGTTTTTTGTGGGTCATCGCCGTGGGCCACACCCGTGGCGGCCATGACGATTGACCATGCGGCAATGGATATGGCCGCGACACAACGCATTGTTCGAGGCTCCTTGAGAAGCGAAGAGGTGGCGACGTTGCCGACCCGCCGCACCATAGGCGAACGACGCGGCGCTTACCAATGACTGTTCTTATCAAAGAGTCGCCGCCGGCCGACGTTCTTGCCGCGCTCTCGTCATTTCGTCTCGGGCGCCCACTTTTGAATGCTAATTGTATACCATCGAAAGAGCGACTCTCGCGAAGGGTGGCGCCGAAGGTGTAGGCTGCGCGCGCCGTGACAGCCCCCGACAAAACGCCTGTTCTCGTTGGCCAATCGCTTTCGCTCCGTGACATTGAGGACGTCGCGCGCCGGGGTAGACCGGCCGCGCTTTGTCCCGAGGCCCGCGAGCGTGTCAAAGCGTCTCGCGCTGCGATCGATGCCATTGCCGACGCGGGTGACCACGCGCCCGCGGTGTACGGCGTGAACACCGGGTTTGGCGCGCTCGCAGAAAAGCGCATCAGCGAACGGAACATTCTCGCGTTGCAGGCCAACCTTGTTCGCAGCCACGCAGCCGGTGTGGGGCCGGATCTCGGTGACGCCGAAGTGCGGGCCATGATGCTTTTGCGCGCGCAGGTGGTGGCTTTGGGTTCATCCGGTGTTCGCGATCTCGTGATCGATGCGCTCATTGGAATGCTCAACGGCGGAGTTGTTCCACGCATCCCCGCGCAGGGATCGGTGGGAGCTTCGGGCGATCTAGCGCCGCTCGCACACTTGGCGTTGGCACTGATGGGAGAAGGTGAGGCGCGTTTCGGCGGTGAAAAAATGAGCGCGGCTGCGGCGCTTGAAAAAGCGGGACTTTCGCCCGTCACGTTGCTCGCAAAAGAAGGGCTCTCGCTCATCAACGGTACACAATTTATGACGGCGCTCGGATCGCTCTCCATGCGCGACGCCGATCGACTTTTGCGCGCTGCGGACATCGCGGGAGCGATGAGTGTTGAAGCGTTGATGGGTTCGAAGAAGCCTTTCGACGATCGGCTGATGGTGGTGAGGCCCCACCCCGGTCAGCGCAAAGTTGCCGAAAATTTGAGGCGAATATTGTCAGCGAGTGAGATCATGGACAGTCACGCAAACTGCGGGCGCGTTCAAGACGCCTATTCGCTCAGATGCATGCCGCAGGTTCACGGGGCGAGCCGCGATGCGCTCGATTGGGCCGAAGGAGTCCTGTCGCGTGAAGCGAACAGCGTGACCGACAACCCCACTGTTCTTCTGCGCGAAGGCGGCGGTGCCGACCTTGTTTCAGGCGGAAACTTTCATGGTCAGCCTGTCGCGATCGCACTGGATCTGGCGGCGATTGCCGTTGCCGAACTCGCAAACATCAGCGAGCGGCGCATTGAGCAAATGGTCAATCCCGCGCTTTCGAATGGGCTGACGCCTTTTTTGGCGCCGCAGAGCGGGCTCCATTCCGGCTTCATGATCGCGCAGGTAACGGCAGCCGCGCTCGTTTCAGAAAACAAAGTGTTTTGTCATCCGGCGAGCGTTGATTCGATCCCGACGAGCGCGGCGCGCGAAGACCACGTGAGCATGGGGAGCATTTCGGCCCGCAAACTCGGGACTGTTGTTGAAAACGTGGCGAACGTGCTTGCGGTGGAGTTGCTTGTCGCGGCGCAGGGCGTTGATCAGCGCAGGCCGCTGCATCCGTCGGCTCCCGTGGCGGCGGCGCACCGAGCGGTGCGGAGCTTGGTGCCAACGCTTCACGAAGACAGGCCTCTTTATGAAAACATCGCCGCGCTGAAAACGCTCATTTTAAGCGGTGAACTTGAGCGCGCGGTGGAAGCTGAAACCGGCGCCCTCGCATAGCGCCGATTGTGTACGCAACGCGTGTGTACACAAAGAAGCATTGTGTACTTTGTGTCGATTCACGAATCTGCAATCCCGCCAAAGCGATCCCGAGCGATTGCCTACCGGAGCGTGGGTGGCTTGCGGCGAGCCAAAATAAAGGCTCGATCGTCTTCGGGGAGCTGATCACCGCGGAAGGTGTCGAGCATTTCGTTCAGCCTGTCGGCGAGTTCACTCATGTGCGCTCCGGCGCTCATTGCGCAGATGCGACCAAACCCCGCGGCCAAGTCGTCAACGCCGAGCATTTCTTTGTTGGAGTTTTTGAGTTCACTCAAACCGTCGGTGTAGAGCGCCAACACTTCACCGGGGCGAAGCACCGTTGTCTCCGAAACAAGCGGCACCTCAAGCATGCCGAGGGCCGGATTAACCGCGGTTTGCATGTATCGAATTTTGCCGTCGGTGCCGCCGATCACACCGGGCGGATGGCCTGCGTTGACGCATTCAACCTGACCGGTCGCAAGATCGAGAGCGACGCAGATCATTGTCACAAACGAATGCATGGGCAGGTACGCGCACAAGTGTTTGTTGAGGCGCTGCATTAAGTCGACAAGCGGTCTGCCCGCGTCGGCGGTGGCGCGCACCATTGTGTGAAGGCTCGATGCGATGAGCGCGGCCTGAAGGCCTTTGCCGCAGACATCGGCGACGCTCATGAGTACACGTCCGTCGGGCATGGGAACGATATCGGCGTAGTCGCCGCCCACCCATTTGCAGGGCTCAAAACCGATCGCCACGCCGAGGCCCGGGTAGTCAACCTTGGTGGGAACGAGCGCGCGCTGAATTTGACGCGCCGTCTCCAGTTCACGCTCAATTGCGGCGTGTGCCTGTGCGTGACGGCGAGCTTCCCACGCCGATTCAGAATGTGCGAATTGCTCGGCCACCAAAGCAAAAAGACTCAACCATTCAACGCTGCCGCACTCCGGCGGCAACGTGACGTAAAGCGCGTCGAGCAACTCTTCATCGCGACGCAGCGGACACGCCACAACCCACATGGCCCGGATGTCGCGCGAAATTGTGAGATCGACACTGCTCTTTTGATTGCCGTCGCCGAGCGCCAAGTTACCCGCGAGCACCGGCTCACCCGTGTCGCGAAGGGACGTGAGTACACGTCGAGAGATGTACGGTTCGTCGCGATCGTCTTTGAGAGCGCGCTCCGGGCCGGCTAAAACCGTGATTCCACCCTCACCTTTGAGGCGCAGAGCCATGGCTGTTTGAGCGCGAAACTCAGGCTTTACCGCGAGTGCACACAACGCGTTTAAACGTTCACCCGGGTCTTCAAGGTGCAAAAGTCGGCGACCGAAATCGAGCACAGTGAAAAGGTGGTTGGCTGCAATTCTCGGGGGCTCAAAATCCCAAAGTGTACGCAGCGCGGTGGGACTGTCCTCGCGAACAATCAGCTCACGTGTACTCACCGAGCCGCGCTTTGTGGTGGGCGCTTCTACCGTAAAAAGAAGGGTAAAGTCGCCGATCGTGATGAAGTCGCCGGGTTGCAAAACGCGCTCGGTGATCTCTTCACCGTTGAGCAGCGTGCCGTTGGTGCTGCCAAGATCGCGAATCCACCAGCGGCCGAACGGATCGCAAAATACTTCTGCGTGACGGCGCGAAACCGTGTGGTGATCGAGCGTGAGTTTAAGGTCGGGCGAGCGACCGAGAACCACGTGCGTGTCGTCGAGCGTGTGGCGAATTGCAGGGCCGTTGCCCATGCGAATTTCGAGAAACGCTTTGGTCGGGGAGCTACCCGGCGCGCTGGAGGTATCAGTACGCATGGTCGCGGGCCCTCATGGGACAACGATGGTGTCGCCGGACACGATGCCGATGTCTTGATCCAAGTTTTTGCCTTCTGCGAGCGCCTTTCCATTGATGGGAATGCGGCGCACTTTGCCGGCTCCGTCGGCGCGCAGAATGACAGTGCGCTCAGGTGTACCAAATCGCGTGGGCCCACCCGCCATGATCAGCGCTTCTGAAACAGTGACGAAATAGCGCGCTGTGAGCGGTCCGGGCCGCACAACATTGCCCGAAACGGTGAAGCGGTAACTGTTGATGACCCGCACTTCAACCGTGACAATCGCCTGTTCTTCTTTGACGTATTTGATGAGTTTGCTGCGGATCTCGTGCTCCAGCCGCGAGGGTGTTTTTCCCGATGCGCGCAGGTCACCAATGAGCGGCAGAGTGATTGTTCCGTCGGGCCGAACGCTCACATCGTCGGTAAGATCCGCCATTTTCCAAACGGCCACCCGAAGCTCGTCCGAAACCCCGATCACGTACTCGTGCTTTCGCGGGTCGTACTCTTTGTGGTGCGGATATCCGTCGGACGGGAGCGCTCCGCCGCAGGCCGAAACCACCGGCCCGAGCAACGACAACGCCAGAAGTAAAATGCCTCGAAACGAACGCATGCGACCGGGCCGGGAAGGAGAGATAGTCCATGCTAGCCCGGCGCCGTGACAAAACACTTCATGAAATTTGACAGCTCCGCCGCACCGACATCGGCTCTCGGACCCGGCCGATTTCTCAAAAGCCCGCAACGGCTTCGGTTGACTGGCCAGCGTCCTTCGCCTAAACCCGCCCGGTCCTAAGCTTGACCCCGCTATTTTGCGGCGGATCGAGCTTATTTTCCCCTGGTGACTTGTCGCGCTGTCCAAATGGGCGCTGCCGAATCTCCGGAGACTTCCCTCGCATGAATCCGACCTGGATGCTGACGCTGCTTGTCGGTCTCACCGCCGCATTTGCCTGGAGCGCGAATCGCCGGTGGCAGCTCCTCAAAGTGGGCAGGCCTGAAGACCGAACGGACAACGTTTTCGAGCGCCTGAAGGGCACTTACATCTACGCGTTCGTCCAGAAAAAAATGGGGAATTATCCCCTCGCCGGGCTTGCGCATAAGGCCATTTTCATCGGCTTTATGGTGCTGCTTCTGCGCTCCCTAATGTTGTGGGGTCGCGGATTTGATCCCGCGTTCAACCTGTGGCTGCTCGGCCCCACGCCGGTGAAGCTGCCCATTTTTGGAGCGCTTCCGCTCGGCCACATCTACGACTTTCTAAAAGATGTGACGGCGTCAATGGTGCTCTTCGGCGCGCTCGTCTTTCTGTATTTCCGCATCGTGAAGGCCGAACGGCGCATGACGCTGTCGGGCGAGGGCATTCTCATCCTCGCAATCATCTGCACGATGATGCTCGCCGACATGGTTTACGACGGCGCTTCGCACGTGCTTCACGCCAAATATGCAAGCGCTGAAGCGTGCGCCGAACTCGGTGAAAAGCTCTGCCAACGCGTGCAGGTGGTGACTGCGCATCTCGGCCCTGCAACGGGTGAAGAAAAGATCGCGTGGGGATTTTTCCCGAGCCCGGCCGGGTCGTTCTTCGCCTCGATTTTTGAAAAAGGCGGCGCGCAAAACCTCGTCCTCTTCGCGCATCTCGGCTTTTGGATGCACTCCACGCTTGTGCTGGTGTTTGCCAACCTTTTGCCGCACTCAAAACACTTTCACATCATCACCGCGATCCCCAATGTGTACACACGGGATCTGTCGCCGCCCGGCCGCCTTCCGCTAATGGCCACCACATCAGAAGCCATTGGTGAAATGGTCATGAAGGCCAGCGAAGAGCCCGAGACGGCTGAGCCGGTGGGCATTTCGCGCATTGAGCACTTCACGTGGAAAGCGATTTTAGACTTCTACACCTGCACCGAGTGCGGTCGCTGCTCTGACAATTGTCCGGCTCACAAAACCGGCAAAATGCTGAGCCCCAAGCAGCTCACGTTAAACCTCCGCGATCACCTTTACGGGCGCGAGCACGAGCTGCTCAACCGGCCCGGCGGCCCGGAGGGCAAAGTCGACGACGGGCACGCGCATCACGACGATCACGCCCACGAGGGTGAACACGGCGAGCACGAACACGGTCACGACGATCACGGGCATGGGCACGATGATCACGGTCACGGACACGACGACCACGGTCACGACGATCACGGCCACCACGAGCCGGTGTACCCACCCAACCCCATTCCCATTCCTGAAGTGACATCAACGCCTGTGGATCTCGTTCCAAACGTAATCCACCCCGATGTCTTGTGGGCGTGCACCACCTGCCGCGCATGTGAAGAGCAATGCCCGGTGATGATCAGCTACGTCGACAAGATCGTCAGCATGCGCCGCAACCTCGTCCTCGTAAAAGGTGAGATCCCCACAGAACTCGCCAACGTGTTTCAGGCGATCGAGGTCAACGGCAATCCGTGGAACATCGCCCGCATCGACCGCGGCAACTGGGCCGAGGGCCTTGGTGTACCCACCATGGCTGAAAACCCCACGGCCGAGGTTTTGTACTGGGTCGGCTGCGCGGCAAGCTACGACGATCGCGCCAAGAAAATCGCTCGATCCACGGCCAAATTGCTTAAAGCGGCCGGTGTCGATTTTGCGATCTTGGGCCAAGAAGAAACGTGCACCGGCGATCCGGCGCGGCGTGCAGGCAACGAATATTTGTTTGCCATGCTCGCCGAACAAAACGCCGCCACACTCAACGGCTACAAAGAGCAGGGCGGCATCAAAAAAATCCTCACCACCTGCCCGCACTGCTTCAACTCACTCGGAAACGAATATCCCGACTTCGGTGCCAAGTTTGAGGTGGTGCATCACACCGACTATTTGCTCGGCCTTGTCGCAGAAAAGAAGCTTGTTCCGCGCAAAAAGGTCGAGGGCAAAGTGGTCTTCCACGACTCCTGTTACCTCGGCCGTTACAACGGCGTTTATGAGCACCCGCGCGATATCTTGAAGTCAATCCCCGGTGTGGTGCTCGTTGAGGCAGAAGCGAGCCGCGACAAAGGTCTGTGCTGCGGCGCGGGCGGCGCTCAAATGTGGATGGAGGAGCAAAACAAAGATCGCGTAAACGTCAAGCGTACACTTCAGCTCCTTCAAACCGAGGCAAAAACCATCGCCACGGGTTGCCCCTTCTGCCAAACAATGATCACCGACGGCCTCAAAGCGCACGGCAAAGAAGAGGAAATCCGTCAGCTCGACGTTGTGGAGCTTCTCGAAGAAAGCTGCGCGCTCGACAAGCAATGGGGCGTGCGCGCTGCCATGCCTCAAGATCCGCCTCGCCTCGCTCCCGCCGCCCGCGAAGCCGCTCAGCCGTAGCGCTGCTGCGCGCCGCAAATCGTCGGTCAGTCTCCTCGAAATATCCCGCATATGCCTGCGGGGACTTCCCTAGCTTTGCGGCGCTCGCAACGCGCTCCGGCTGAGCGGTGAACGAAGTAGCGCTGCTGCGCGCCGCGAATCGTCGGTCGGTTGTCCTCACAATACTTTTTGTATTGTTGCGGGAACCTCCCTAGCTTCGCGACGCTCGCGACGCGTTCCTGAGCAGTTGCCGGCAAAGCCGTAGCGCTGCTGCGCGCCGCAAATCGTCGGTCGATCAAAATATGCCGATATTCCTGCGGGGATCTCCCTAGCTTTGCGGCGCTCGCAACGCGTTCCGGCTGAGCGGTGAAAGAAGTAACGCTGCTGCGCGCCGCAAATCGAAATAGTGCCGGTGGTTCCTGTAGCGCTGCTGCGCTAGAGTTTCTTCCGCCCGCATTTGTTGAGGTACCCGTGGCGTCTGAAGCATCCCAGCGGCGACCCAAACTCACCATCGGCCCCGCCGATGAGGTTGCCGGCCACGTAGCTGTCGTTGCGGCGCCCGTGGCCATTCCCATTGATTCTGTCGCTGACGCGTCGCTCGCCCGCGCTCGCGATCACGCTTCCAAAACGCCGTCCCATTGCGATGTGTGCGACGCACCCATTGAGGGTGAAGCCGGCGGTCGCGGTCTGTTCCTGTCTGCACGCGGTGAAGAAATTCGCTTTGAAGAGCCCGCCCTTTGCTCCGAATGTGCAACCGCCATTGGGCTGCGCGCCAATCTCAACGCCGAGATCGAAGAAGAAGAAGGCTGATCTTCAACCGGGGGCCGGTCATTGCCTCATCGCCGAAGATCGCTGCCGGGTGTACACATAAAACATTTTCTTTGGGCGCGCATTTCAGCTTTGTGTACACAAGCTGCGCCTGTGCGCGGGGGTTGTTTTGTTCCACAGCGCGGCGCCCAACGTCCGCAGGACTTTGAACTGCGGCACTAAAACGCGTTGCCGATCGCGATCGAAACGTTGAGAGGTACACCCAGCAGTGTGGGTGGTCCGCCGTTTTCCGGCGCCAACTCAGTGCACGTTCCAACGACTTGAGCGCACGGAACGCGAAACCCAACGTCGGCCCGAAGCGGCCCGATATCCGTGTCGTAGCGAAGGCTGAACCCGGGCGAAAAATGCGGCCGAAACGCCAGCGTGTCGTACCAGGCGTCACTTGCGTCGGCGAAGATCGCGGCGCCAAACGATTTGTAGATCGGAAAGCGCAACTCAACCTGGGCCTCCCATAAGAAGCGCCCACCGATCGGGCTTCGCTGCGTCAGCCCCGACGCCTGTTGGCCCGTATCGAACAGTGCAAGCACCACTTCCTGCGGGTTCACTCCGTTTTTTGGGTAGCCGCGATTGGTGTCGATGCCGCCCGAATAAAACCCTCGAAGCTGCATGATCTGAAGCGAACGCGCGCGCTCCGCGTTGCAGTTATCATCGTCTTGTGTACACGTCGTCCCGTCGAGCAAACGCGCGCCGTAGCCGAATGGAAATAGAAACCCGCCCGCCGCGCGCAACGCCACCGTCAACCGCGATCCAATCGGAATGAACGCGCGCACCTCGGGCCTGATGCGTACATCAACGGCTCCCTCGGGGATCACACCCGCAACTTGCACATCGACCCCCGCAAAAACACCCGAGCTTGGGTGAAACGCGTCTCGTTTACCGTCGCTGTTTTTTCGGAGATCCAATTCGACATCCAGCTTGCCGTACGGGATTGAAATCGGCGCGAACCCCGCTGGCAGATCCGATGAGTACATCGCCACTGGCGTGACAAATTGGCCATTGAGCGATGCGCCCGCGGTGACGGCGTTCTCAACGAATCGACGCGACAGCCCGACAGCGCCGTAGAGTTCAAGGTTTTCGAAAAGAAGACCCGCCTGCGACACGTTCGAATCGGCGGTTTCCGGCCGATAAAACCTGCCTTCGATGCGAAAAAAACCGCGCGTTTTCGGCTCAAAAAGCCCCGGTTGCGAAAGCTCGCCGCGCGCGCGAACTTCAGGGAGCGGCCGCAGGCCCGGGGGCGGCGGATTCCAATTGAGAAGCTGCAACGGATAAAAAAGCACACCTGTTCGAGCATCGACATTGAAGCGGCGCATCCCGCCCAGAAAATGTTTGTGCTCCCAGTTTGTGAGCAGGTGCGCGCGAATGCGGCTCCCCAGTTCGGCGCCGCCGCCCACAAGAATGGAGCGCATCGATGCGCGTTGAACCGCGACGATCACAGGAACGGTCGCATCTTTTGTGGGTCCGGCAGGCGCCGCGGTGACGCGAACCGTCGAAAACACGCCCGTCTCAGCCAGCGCCGATTCTGCCCGCGCCATCACCTCGGTGGAAAATGGATCACCCGCGTCGATATCCACGAGCGCAAGCAGCACGTCGCGCGGCAAATCGCCGTGGCCCACAATGCTCACTTCGCCGAACGTGCAAGGCGGCCCGATGTCCGCAACGAACGCAATTGTCGCTTCGCGCTTTTCGAGATCGACGGAAACGCTCCCCCTGATCTCAGCGTGTCGATACCCCCTGTCGGTGAACGCGGCGAGGAGCGCTCGCTTGGCCAGATCGTAGTTTTCTTCGCTGAACCTCGCGCCCGGTTGAATTTGTTGCTGGGCTCGATCGATCGCGCTTTTCAGATCAATGTGTACACTTTGCAGCGGGCCGCCGTCGGGTGTCATCAGCGTCGTTTTTGCGATTCGCGTTTCGGGGCCCGGCTCCACAACGATCTGCACTTTCACAGTCGAGTCACCGGTCCTAAAAATGCGCCCGGCTCGCACGCGCGCCGAATGGAATCCGCCCGCCTGATAACGCCGTTCAACGCGCGCGAGATCGCGCTCCAACACCAGCGGATCCAGCCTGTCGTAGCGCAGAAAAATTTCCCCTTTATCGCCGAGCACAGCCACCGACTGCTCGCTTACGAACCACGAACTCTGCGCGGTGGCCAATCGCTCCTTCACCGCGTCTTCCTCCACCGCGCGATCACCGTCGCGGTTCACTTCGTCGACGGTGATTTTCTCCACAACGCAGCCCTTCGCATCGATCGGATCGCACGCCGGCCGCGCGCGGCACCCCGCCGCGATGAGCGCGAGAGGAAAAATCGCCCAATGTCGATCGACAAACGCCACGTCGAGGTGCGATAGGCTAGCCCGGAGGAGTGCGTATGGCAGAGTCGAAAGAGGCTGGGAACACCGAACAATCCGCGCCACAGCCGGCCGACGAATCGCGTCGCGGCGCGCTCAAAGTGCTCGTGACAGCCGGCAGCATTGCTTATGCGGGCGCGCTCGCCGCCGTGGGCGCAAGCTTCGCGACCTCAACGGTCGGAGGTGAAACGCGAGAACGCTGGCTACGTGCCGCACGCCTCGCAGACCTTCCCGAGGGTGAACCGCGACGTGTACCCATGATCGGTGATGCGCGCGACGCCTTCACGGTGACCCCCGCCGAACAACTCGGATCAGTGTGGCTCCTCCGCAAAGGAAACGACGTGAAAGCCCTCAGCGCAACGTGTCCTCATCTCGGCTGCGCCATTGATCTCGCGGCCGACAAAAAGGGTTATTCGTGCCCGTGCCACACGTCGGCGTTTTCGATCGAAGGCGCAACGCAAAGCGGCCCGTCACCCCGTGGAATGGACTTGCTCGCAACGCGAATCACGGACGGTTGGGTGGAGGTTGATTTTCGAAAGTACCGTCAAGGCACCGCCGAGAAGAAGGAGAGCGCGTCGTGAGCGACTCCAACGACACCAAATCCGCAGGCTCCGAAGGCAAAAAGCAGAGCATCGGCGACTGGTTCGAAGAGCGCACAGGATACCGCGCGCTCCTCGGCCATGCGCTCAACGAGCCGGTGCGCGGCGGCGCGAAGTGGGCGTACATCTGGGGAAGCGCGCTCGTTCTCACGTTCGTCATTCAAGCGGTCACCGGATACCTCTTGATGAGTGCGTACACACCGAGCGCCACCACGGCGTGGGCCAGCGTTGCGCACATCACGTTCACCATGCGCGCAGGCTGGATCGTGCGCGGGTTGCACCACTTCGGCGCGCAGGCGATGGTGATTCTGCTGGTGGGCCACCTCGCGCAGACAGCGCTCTTTGGAGCTTACAAACGCCCGCGCGAAATGAACTGGTTTTTGGGCCTCGCGCTCATGGGTGTGACCCTCGCGTTTGCGCTCACGGGTTATCTCCTGCCCTGGGATCAAAAGGGATATTGGGCCACGCGCGTTGCAACAAACATTGTCGGCAGCGTTCCCGCAATCGGTCCGTGGCTGCAAAGTGTACTCGTCGGCGGCCCTGAATACGGCCACATGACGCTCACGCGTTTCTATTCACTTCACGTCGGCGTGTTGCCTGCGGCGCTTGTTTTGCTGCTTGTTTTGCATGTCGCCCTCTTTCGCAAACACGGCGTCACTCCGCCCGCCCACGTAGACGAACCAGGCGCACCGCCCGCAAAGGTCGACTCGTTTTTCCCCAAGCAGGTCGGGATGGATCTGCTGTTTGGCCTCGCGATTCTCGGCGGTTTGTTTGCGCTCGCGTGGCGGGAACACGGTGCGCCGCTCGATGCGCCCGCCGATCCCGCGAGCGATTATCCCGCGCGACCCGAGTGGTACTTCTTGGCGCTTTTCGAAATGCTCAAACACCTTCCCGGCTCGATGGAAGCCGTTGGTGCGGTGGGCGTTCCGCTCGTTCTCGGCGGCTACCTTGTTGCGCTTCCGTTCATCGATCGCAAGCCCACGCGGGCGCTCAAAGCGCGCATCGGCATCTTGGCCCCGCTCGTTTTAATGGGCCTCGGCGCCGTGGCGCTAACGGTCGTGTCCATGCGCAACGACGCCGCGGATCCTGCGTTTCAAAAAGCGCGACAGCTCGCTTCAGAACGTTCAGAGCGTTCAATCGCGCTCTTCAAAAAAGGTGTTCCCCCCGAAGGACCGCTCGCGATGTTGCGACGCGATCCTGAAACGCGCGGCCCGGAACTCTTCGCTGCCAACTGTGCGAGCTGCCACAAACTCGGCGACATGGCCCCGCCCGAAGGCAAGGTCAGCGCGCCCGACCTCACCACGTTTGGAACGCGCGCGTGGGTGATCGCCGTTCTCGACGACCCCGACGGCGATCACATGTTTGGAAAGACCCCGTTCAAGGGCAACATGCCGAGCGTCGCCAAACCGCCCGCCGATCCTGAAGCCGCAAAAGACTTCAAACCAATGAGCGACGCCGACAAAAACACCATCGCCGACTTCTTGGTTGCTCAGGCCAAGGGTGATCGAGCGGAGGGGTCCGCGGGTGAAAAACTCGTGAAGCGCCGGTGCACCGGATGTCATCGACTCGACGGCAAACAGGACGAAAGCGGAAGCGAAGAATCCCTCGCTCCCGAGCTGCGCGGATGGGCATCGGTCGCTTGGATCCAAGCCCAAATTGACGACCCAGGCAGCGGCAAAGCGTACCCAAAGGGTGCCGGAGCCCCTGAATTGAAAGGCAAAATGCCCGGCTTCGCCGACAAGCTCGACGCCGCCGATCGCACACTGCTTGCGAATTGGCTCCATCGCCGCTCTCAGGTGGCAAAATAGACCTACCCGATCCTGGTACTTCGATCTGCCACGCGACTGTCACAGTCCACTGGTAGGAGACCCGCCATGGCGAACCGCGTCCTCATCGTTGAAGACGAGCGCGATCTGTCACGCGTCGTGGCTTACAACTTCCAAAAAGAAGGCTTCGACGTTGTCGTGGCATTCACGGGCGACCAAGCCCTTCGCGCCGTCAAAGAAGAGCGCTTCGACCTGATTCTGCTCGACCTGATGCTCCCGGATATTTCGGGCATTGAGGTATGTCGAAAGCTCAAGGCCAATCCACAAACGTCGCAAATCCCCGTTGTGATGGTCACCGCCAAAGGTGAAGAGGTTGACCGAATTGTGGGGTTTGAACTCGGTGCAGACGATTACGTCGTCAAGCCGTTCAGCGTTCGCGAGCTGATCCTTCGGACCCGATCGATCCTGCGCCGCGCCGATGCCTCCACCCACGCGCCCGATCGCTTTGAATTGGGCAAACTCAAAGTGGACCGCGCCGCTCACCGCGTGTGGGTTGAAGACAAAGAAGTGGCTCTCACAGCCCTCGAACTTCGTCTTCTCGTCATGCTCTACGATCGGCGCGGGCGCGTTCAAAGCCGTGAACTGTTGCTCGATGAAGTGTGGGGCGCCGACACCGATGTCACTTCGCGCAACGTCGACACGCACGTAAAACGCGTTCGTGAAAAGCTCGGCCCTGCCGGTGAGTACATCGAAACGGTCCGCGGCGTTGGATATCGATTCCGTGCCGAGTCCGACACCTAGTCGCCCATCCATTCTCGCAGGCGCCGCATGAAACCCGCTTCGTCTTTTCCTGCGAATGTTCTCCTCGGCGCCGCGGCCATCGCCGCCGTTTGGTTCCTCGGCAATTGGCTTCTCGGAGCGCTTTTCGGCAACGTCATAGGTGTACACATCGTCGTTGCAATCCTCGCCGCGATTGCGGGAAGCATCGTCCTTACGTTGTCGAGCCCGCATGCCAGTACCGGCCTTGTCACCCGCATGGTCGACGTAGCTCATGCGATGCGCGACGGTGACCTCTCAGCCCGCGCGCCGGTGTTTCCCGACTCTTCGCTCGCTCCCCTTTCAACCGCGCTCAACGATCTCGCCGAATCGGTGGCGCGCTCCTCTGAAAGCGCCAAAAAGCAGGTGGACCTCGTCTCCGGAATTGTCGATGGCATGCCCGAAGGCGTCGTGGTGTTTGATCGAAAAGGCCAGATCGTTTTGGCCAACGTCGCAGCGCGTAGGCTCGCCCTTCAGGGTGAAGACATCCTCGGCAAAACTGCCATTGAAGCAATGCGCAATGCGGCCTTTGCCGACGCGATTGAACGTGTTTTGGCAAAGGGTGATTCAGGATCGCGAGAGATCGAAATAGGCGGCGTTCTCGGCCGACGTCTTCTCGTTCGCACGTCGCCTCGAACAGACAAAGGCTCAGGCGGCGGCGCCGTTGCGCTGCTTCATGACGTGACCGATCTCCGTCGCCTTGAAACCATTCGCACTGAATTTGTGGCCAACGTTTCGCACGAGCTTCGAACGCCGGTCACAGCGATCACCACGGCTGCGGAAACGCTTCTCGGCGGCGCGCTTGAACATCCCGCAGATGCAGCCGAGTTCGTGGAGATGATTGAACGGAATGCGCGACGGCTGCGTCGGCTCGTCGACGACATTCTCGATTTGTCGAAAATTGAAGGCAAAGCCTACGAGCTTGCGCCCAAGCTTGAGCTTATTCGGCCGGTCTTTGTCGCCGCCAAAAAGCTTGTGGATGATGCCGCCGCCCGCAGGCGCATGCGCGTCGTGATCGATGCACCCCCTGAAATCGAAGCCTGGCTCGATCGCCACGCGTTTGAACAGGTGATCGGCAATCTCCTCGACAACGCGATCAAGTATGCCGGTGAAGGGTCATTTGTAACCCTCAGCGCCAAAGCCGAAAAAGAAGCCGTATTGGTCAGCGTTGCCGACACCGGGGCGGGCATTGCCCCCGAACACCTCGATCGCCTTTTTGAGCGCTTTTATCGAGTCGACACCGGACGATCGCGCGAGATGGGAGGCACCGGATTGGGCCTCGCCATTGTGAAACACCTTGTTGAAGCCATGGACGGCACCATTACCGTCAAGAGCACCCTTGGGCGCGGCACAACATTCACTCTTCGACTGTCGCGCACTGAACCGGAGGCCACGTTGGAAGTGCCGAGCGGCGAGCCCCCCTCCACCGCCGAAGTTGTTCGTGTGCGAAACTGACACGTAACCGTCACGCTCGGGGGGTAATCAATAGACTATGTGGCGCTCGTTGATGAGTTACCTCGCACGTTATGCGCGATTTAATCAAAACATTCGTTTCGCACTGATTTTGATAACAATGTTTGTGTTCGCTGCCTGTGCCTCGGGAGGAGACGGCGGACAGTCCACTTCGTTAACCGGGGCCGGCGCCACCTTCCCATATCCACTCTATACAAAGTGGATTGCTGAATACGCAAAGTTGTCGCCCGGCATTGCCATTAACTATCAGAGCATCGGCTCGGGAGGCGGCATTCGACAACTCACTGAGCGAACCGTTGATTTCGGCGCCAGCGACGCGCCGATGAGCGACGAACAAATCGAAAAAGCTCAAGGTGTTATTCATATCCCCACCTGCATCGGCGCTGTGGTGCTCGCTTATAATGTCGAGGGCGTTTCGACGGGACTAAACCTCAGCGCCGACGCTATTGCCGGGATCTATCTCGGTGAGATCAAGCAATGGGACGATCCCAAAATCAAAACACTCAATCCCGATCTCGCGCTTCCTGCAAAACCGATAAGCAGTGTACACCGGTCCGACGGCAGCGGAACCACCAAGATCTTCCTTGATTACCTGTCCGCCGTAAGCCCCGCGTGGGCCAAAGGCCCCGGCTCTGGAACCAGCGTTTCGTGGCCGGGTGGACTCGGTGCAAAAGGGAACGAAGGCGTTGCGGCCCAGGTAAAAAGTCAACCCAACACAATTGGGTATATCGAACTTGCATACGCCGTTCAAAACCGAATGTCGGTTGCAAAGCTCCAAAACAAGGCGGGCAAAATGGTTGAACCCACACTTCAGTCAACCACCGACTCCGCCCGCGCTTTCGCGGGCAAAATCCCCGACGATCTGCGCGTTTCGATTGTGAATGCCGACGGCGAAACCGCCTATCCGATTGCCGGCTTCACATACATCCTTCTTCGCACCCGGCAGGACAACGAGGCAAAAGGCAAAGCTCTTGTGGCTTTCCTTCGTTATGCGCTCACGCAGGGTCAATCCCACGCAGGTGAATTGCATTACGCGTCGTTGCCCGCCGAAGTCATTGAAAAGGCTCAAAAGAGGCTCGATTTGGTAACCGGACCGAGCGGGGTAAAGCTGCAATGAAAACCGCCGCCAATGCTCCTTCGACAGTGGATCCCCCTGCACCCGCTTCATTTGCTGAAAAGGGACGGGACAAGTGGGGAGCATTGCAAGGTGTTCATTGGGGCGACAAGATCTTCCATTACACAACCGGCACATTCGCCATTCTTGTTCTCGCATTGCCACTTCTCATGATGGTGATGCTCATTGCCGCGTCACGCCTATCCATTACCAATTTCGGTCCCGCCTTTTTGGTTGATACGCAATGGGATCCGGTGCGTGAAGAGTTCGGCGCGTTACCCTTCATTTTTGGCACCGTCGTTTCATCGCTGTTGGCGCTCTTATTGGCAGTACCGGTATCACTCGGATTGGCCATTTTCTTATCCGAGCTGTGCCCCAAGAAGCTGCGAAAACCACTCGGTTTCTTTAGTGAGCTATTGGCCGCAATCCCGAGCGTTGTTTATGGTTTTTGGGGCATCTTCGTAATGCTTCCGTGGCTGCGTGATTCTGTACAGCCGGCGCTCGCCCGATGGTTTGGCTTTTTGCCCATTTTCCAAGGTCAGGCTCTTGGATTTGGCATGTTGGCCGCCGCCATGATCCTCGCAATCATGATCGTTCCAACCATTGCGTCCATCTCTCGCGACGTATTGAGGGCGGTGCCCGATACCGAACGCGAAGCGGCCATTGCTCTTGGAGCAACACCTTGGGAAACCATACGCCACGCGGTATTGCCAATGGCCAAGTCGGGCATATTGGGCGCCGTTATTCTCGGCCTCAACCGCGCTTTGGGCGAAACAATGGCTGTCACAATGGTCATTGGCAATCGTCCCAAAATATCGGCCTCACTGTTCGATCCGTCTCACTCAATGGCCAGCGTTATTGCGAACGAACTGATTGAGGCCGAAAAAGATATCCACGTGTCTTCGTTGTCTCAAATAGCCCTGCTCCTCTTCGGCGTCGCATTGGTAATGAACCTCGGCGCCAGATGGCTTGTTTCAGGGGTGAAACGCCGAGCCGCCAAAATAACGGCGAGTGTCAAACTGGAGACGAGCAAATGACTACCGAAGCCATTACATTGGACTCCCACTCGCAGTCGACAAAGCCTCCGAGCGACGCGGCGTCACACCTATTGCACGCCGACTTCGGCGAGCGCAGGCGAAAGTGGTTTAGCCATTTCGTTGTGGCACTGTGCGGCGTATCCGCGGTGGTGGTCCTGGTGCCGCTGGCTTCGATTTTTCTTTATATCATTAATAAGGGTGCCCCCGGCCTTTCATTAGACTTTTTCACAAAACTTCCCACTCCCGTGGGTGTCGCCGGCGGCGGCCTGAGCAATGCTGTTTTGGGCACACTTACACTTATTGGCATAGCCTCCGCTATTGGGCTTCCCATTGGCATTTTGGCCGGCGTCTACGTGGCCGAAGTTGGAAAAGGCCGCGTCGCCGATCTTATTCGCTTCTTTGCAGAGGTGCTTTCGGGAGTGCCCTCCATAACAATCGGCGTATTTGTTTACGCCGTTCTCGTTGTTCCAATGAAAACGTTTTCGGCGTTTGCCGGCGGAGTTTCATTGGCGATTATCATGATCCCAACCGTGGCGCGCACCACCGAAGAGTTGCTTCGAATGGTGCCTTCTCAGCTTCGAGAAGCTTCGCTGGCGCTCGGCGTTCCTCAATGGAAGACAAGCATATTTATTGTTCTTCGAACCGCGGCACCCGGCATATTAACGGGCGTCATGCTCGGAATTGCACGCATTGCCGGTGAAACGGCGCCGCTGCTTTTCACGGCATTTAATAATCGCTTCTTGAGCACTCGCCTCGATCAACCCATTGCATCGCTGCCGGTTCAAATTCTCACCTATGCAACCAGTCCCTATGCCGAGTGGCAGCAAAAGGCTTGGACTGGAGCATTTGTGCTCGTCTTTGTCATTCTCATTCTCAATCTCATTGCCCGTCTCGGTACGCGCCGCCAAGTTGGAGGTGCTTCATGATGCAATCAAACCTCCCCGCGCCCTCGCAATTGCCGGCCCGCATTGTTGTTGAAGATCTCAATGCGTATTTCGGAGGCGCTCACGCCCTTCACCACATCACAGCGCAAATTCCCGATAAAAAGCTCACAGCGATTATTGGTCCTTCCGGCTGCGGAAAGTCTACCTTTTTGCGCTGCCTCAATCGAATGCACGAGCTTGTTGCCGGAGCGCGCGTTTCGGGCCGCGTTGTGATGGACGATATCGATATCTACGATAAACGAGTCGATCCGGTGCGCCTCCGAAGGCGAGTTGGAATGGTGTTTCAAAAACCCAATCCATTCCCAACAATGAGCATTCGTGAAAACGTATTGGCCGGTCTCACTCTCAATGGAATTCGTCCCAAAGATGCCGACGCCATTGTGCAACACACTCTGGAGAGAGTTGCCCTTTGGACCGAAGTGAAAGACAAACTTCACAACAGTGGAACATCGCTCTCCGGTGGCCAACAACAGCGCCTTTGCATTGCACGCGTCCTGGCGGTGCAGCCGAGTGTGATTTTATTGGATGAGCCCTGTTCTGCCCTCGATCCAATAGCCACGGCGCGCATTGAAGAGCTGTTTGCCGAGTTGAAAAATGAGTACACTTTGGTGATGGTGACTCATAACATGCAACAGGCCGCGCGCGTTTCGGACTACACAGCTTTCTTTTATATGGGTGATCTCGTTGAACTCGATACCACCCAACGCATTTTCACAAATCCAAAAGTTTCAAAAACAGAAGAATATGTCACCGGGCGTTTTGGTTGACAACTGGGGACGAAGCAATGGCAAGCCGGCACACAAGCAAAGTTTATGAGCAGGAGTTGCGAACACTTCGCGAGCGCCTGCTTTTAATGGGAAGCCTTGCCGAGGAAATGATCCAAAAGAGCATGCGCGCATTAAAAAGCCGCGATGCTCAGCTTGCTATGGAAACGCGCCGCGTGGATCGGCATATCAATCGTCTTGAATGTGAAGTGGATGAAATGTGCCTTCGCGTTCTTGCGACAAGGCAGCCCGTTGCATCCGATCTTCGTTTTATTACAACCGCCCTCAAAATCGTTACCGATCTGGAGCGCATCGGCGACATGGGCGTAAACATTTGTGAGCGAGTGTTGGAGCTTTGCGACGATTCGCCGCTCCCGGAAACGGTCGACCTGAGCACCCTCGCAAACGATTCGTTATCGGTTCTGCACGAGGCCCTCGATGCCCTCGTGAGCCGCGACACCGAAAGGGCCAATCGCATCTTGGCTCGCGACGACACCATTGATGAGCAATACACGCGGGTGTTTCAACAGGTGCTCAGCATGATGTCGCGCGACCCCAATACCATTTATCGAGCAACGCGCATTCAATCCATTGCCAAGTACCTTGAGCGCATCGGCGACCATGCAATGAACATTGCCGAGACGGTGATCTTTTTGGTGAGTGGCACAGACGTCCGGCACGAAAACCGAATGTCTAAGTCGGGTATCGATTCAATCCCCCCCGTTTCTATAGAAAATGCCCCTCCCGACGGTCAAAAACGTCATTGATTGTTACTTGCGATCAAAGCTCACCCAAGCCCCGCTCGCCCAATTCTCGCCTGACTTAAACGCTCCGATATACGCGGCGCCGTTGTCGAAGAAACCGTCGTTCGGCGGCGTTGCAGCGTTGGTGGTCAGCGTTGAAACCGGCGTGAAGTCGGGCTCGGCCGCAAAACAATCTTTAATGCCCGGGTCGGTCGCCGCGTTTTTGAGAGCGGCATTGTTAAACCAGGCCACTTCGTCCAAGCCGGCGTCGTCGTCCTTAAACGCGCCCATTCCGGCTGCGTCTTCAGGATAGGCAATATTGTGGATGGTATTGCCATAACAGATTGAACTTGACACCTTCGGGTCGGTCGCTGCGTCGCGGATATCAATACACGCCTCAAACCCTGTGGCCACCACATTGTAAATCTGACCCTTGGTGCTCCGGCGAAGGAGCATGCCAAACTGTTGTTTTGGGCCGTCAATCGGCTGGTTTTTGCCGCAGAGTGTGGCGTTATAAATGG
Source organism: Polyangiaceae bacterium (assembly GCA_016712345.1). GTDB lineage: Bacteria > Myxococcota_A > Polyangia > Polyangiales > Polyangiaceae > JADJRH01. The sequence goes on along the minus strand of JADJRH010000001.1, from coordinate 1,141,780 downwards.
TCGGATTTGAAATTGGCATGTTCAGCGATGCGGTGGCGTCGTTGTCCGCCTCAAATCCGTTGGTGTCGTCCTCAAAAATGGGATCCTGCGCCAACGCCAAAAACTGAAGTTTGCCAGAATAGCCAAAGTCCCAATCAAACCCGTCGTCTTGGTTAAAGGCACAAACCAGGTGTTTTGCGTTTACCGTGCCGCCGAAAAACTCGAAACAATCGTCGAGTGTGTCGTGCACCATCACGTAGTCGACAACTGTTTTGTTACCCACGCCGGCCAGGGTAAGACCGTTGATTTCATTGTTGGGTGAGAGTTGCACGCCGCTAAACTCAATACGCACGTAGCGAAGAATGCCAGAGTCGTCGTCGGCCTTGTCACCGCCGTACATGGTGCCGTCGCCGGTGATCCCTTCCACGGCCGCCTTCCCACCGGGAACGTTGATAGGCGCATTTCCGAGCACAATCAGCCCACCCCAATCGCCGGGTGCGCGGCTGCCTTTTGCCTTTTCGCTGGTGAAAACAATGGGTAGATCGGCGGTACCATCGGCGACAATTTTTGCGCCCGGTTCAATCACAAGCGTGCCAGTGGAAGAGGTTTCACCCATCACAGTGGCGCCGGGTTCAATGGTGATCGTTGCACCCGCGTTCACGAACACAATGCCCTTCAGGAGCCAGCACTTGTCAGACGTGAGTGTCAGGTCTGAGCCGATCTCCCCAGTCAGGGTTTCTGTTGGGTCACCGGGGCACTTCGCGGTTGGAACGGTGGTCATCGTCGATCCGCCGTTGCCACCTCCTCCGGTTGTCGCGCTCGTAGTAGAGTCGCCGCCTCCGCCCTGGGAAGAAGTGCTGCCACCGCCGCCATTACCGCCGCCGGCGGTTCCAGTTGAAGTTGTTGAGGTTGACCCACCTGTCTCTCCACCTGAATTTTCACATGCGGGGAGTGCCGCCATGCCACCCAACAAGCCAAGTACAAACACCGAAGAAAAAGACCTTTTCATAATGCCTCCAACTGAGAATCAATAGGCGGGCAGTATAAAAGCGGTGTTTCTCAATCGGTTGTCAGTTGGTTGAACTTACGGCCAGTGTGGGGTTACGGCGGAGTGTCAGATGGGTAGGTAAGATGACTTGGTTGCAACAGAACCTGCCCGGCCTTCAGTTGGTCACAGTCGCACTCAACGTGAACGTTGTTCCGGGTTGGCGCTCTTCCACAACGTGTGAATCCTCGTTGTCTTTTCCAAATGTGGCTCGAAATGGCGCCTGAAGAAGATTTTCAGCCGTCAACTTCAGGTCGATGAGCTTGCCAATCCGTTGCGCGATCGACACATCCAACAAGTGGCGAGGCTGCTCGTACGTGTCGAGGAGGTTGTTTGACCCAGCGGCTCGAATGCGCGGAGCCGACACGTTGTACACCAGCCTGCCGCGTGTTCCGGTCTTGTCATTTGAATAGTCAACCCCGATGTTCACCACCACTGGTGATTGACCTACGAGCGGCCTGACATTGTTTGTTTGAATGCCCAATTCAGGGTCAAGCTCCACACGTGATGAACTCACGGTGACGTTGGCCAGAGCGCTCAAGTCGGACAATGCCGGAGTAAGAAACCCCAAACCTTTTTTCAGCTCAATCTCCATCCCGAGCACCCGAGCGCTTTTTGCATTTTCGTACGTGATCAGTTCGTTTGACGAACCGCCCAGGATAATGGCCTCAATCGGATCGTAAAACTGCTTGTAAAATGCGCTTACCGCCACAACGTCCGCAGCGGCCGGAAACAGTTCAAACCTTACGTCACCGTTGACAATGCTCGACACTTTCAGGTTGGGGTTACCCACCTGGTCGCGTGCACCCACGTAATCTGTAAATAGAAACGGCGCGAGTTCTCGGAGCTGCGGTCGGGCAACCGTTCTAGATATCGAAACGCGCAGGTTGGAGTCACGCGTTGTTTTAAATATCAACGCCAGGCTGGGCAAAACATCCAGAGTGTCTTGTCCAGACTCCACTTTTGTATCCGGCACAAATCTGTCGAATGAGGCCAGATTTTGCGACCAAGCTTCAATGCGCGCACCCCCGATGGCTCGCATCCACGGGAAGGGTGAAAAGTCGGCCATTAAATAGCCGGCGTACAAATGGGTAGACGCCGTATAGGTGTCGGTCGCCTGGGTCCACTCGTTAAAGTCCACCTTGGTTCCAAGGTTTTCGTCGACAAAAATCTCATCGGCCGGCTTGAGGTATTCCGTGAAGGGTACACCGGAGAGCTGCCGAAAGTGAAATCGCCGAGTGTCAAAACTGCGCTCGCGCGCCTGAATAAAAAGGCCAGCCTTCACCTTGAGTGCGCGAGGCCCTTCCACAATCGGTTGAGTCAGATCGAGCGCTCCGCCAATCGATTGCTCTGATTGACTTCCGAAAAAGTGTTGACCGCTCAACGTGGGCGTGGCGTCCCAAAACCGAGTCACCTTACCATTGCCATCATCCATCAGCAGGTAAGATGTCTGACGAGTATCGGGCTCATCGAGAGTGGCCAGCGAACCTGAAAGGCGATACCGCACCTCAGCCCCTTTGAGTGCCGGAAGTTTGTGTTCGCCCTGAAATTCACCAAAAAAGAGGCCTCGCGACACAAATCGAAGCCGCGTGTCTTCCAATACGGCAAAGCCCGCCCCTTCATTTGGACCGGTCAGAATGCGAGTTTCGTTGTCGGAAGAGCGGCTTGTCAACCCGGTGAACGAAAACCGGTGGTTTGAAGACGGCGTCCACGACAAAACCGCCAGACCTCCCCACGAAACAGAGTCGGTTCCAATTTCACCCTTGGCATCGACAGCGGCAAAATAGGGGAAGGGTTTATTGGGATCGTTTGGATCCAGAGCAAAGTTAAACCGCCGAACAATGGCATCTTTGACAATCGAAAACCGGCGCCCGTAGGTGAGTGCCGCAACGGCTCCCAGGGTGCCCGCCTTTCCAAGCGATATCGTGCCACCTCCAACGGCGTTAAACCCGTGGTTCACGGGTGCGGTGCTCCGATTTGTGGCCATGCTGGAGTTGATTCGTTTGCCGGCGTCCCACACCTCCTGGTCAGAAACCTGACTCCCGTCGGGCTTTGCCCCACCGCTTACCAACTTGTAAGTTGGAAAGTTTTTGGGCAGATTTCTTTTTCCGCTGTCAATTCCGACAAAATCAAGGCCGCCACCCGCGTACCCAAGTTTGTCTTGGAACGTGCTGACCGTGTTCACCCCAAGGGAGAGGCTCGCCGATATCTGGAATGTTTCGCTTGGCTGTCGGGTATGAATAGACACCGAACCGCCGGCAAAATCGCCGGGCATGTCGGGGGTAAACGTTTTGACAATGGCAATATCGCTCAGCACAAGCGATGGAAACAGATCCAAAGGAACGGCTTGACGGTCAGGTTCCGGGCTTGGCAAAGGGCTGCCGTTGAGAAGGGCGTTTGTGTACCTTTCACCCAGGCCGCGCACCAAAACAAATCGACCGTCCAAGATCGTTGCGCCGACAACGCGTTTTGCTGCTTCAGCAGCGTTTCGATCGGGCGTTTTGGCAATATCCTGAGCACTCACCGAGTCGCCCGTGTTGGCCGCATTTTTTCGAATTAGAATTTGTGTTTGAGCATTTGACCTGTCGGCCACTACCTCAATTTCTCGAACAGGTTCAGGAGCCGCTTCTTCGGTGTCGAGCGAAACATTCACCTCCAGGCTCTGCCCTTTACTCACCACCACTTTCTGAATGCGGCGCGCTTTGTGACCCTCGTAAAACACGCGCAGGTCGTAGGTGCCGGGTGGTAGAACAAGTCGAAATCGGCCGTCCAGGTCGGTGAGCGTTTTTGTTTGTGTACCCACCACCGAAACTTGCGCTTCAATGATCGGGTCGCTGTTTGATCCTTCCACAACCACGCCCGTGACAACGCCTTTGTCGGCCGGAACCGGCGGGGGCGGCGTGTCCACGTCAATCACCTCCCCATCACCTTCCTCTTCTGCGGCAGGCGCATCACCCGAGGGAGGCGGGGGCGGTGGATTGGCAGGGGCCGAGTTGGACGGCGCGGGGCTCTGCGGGGGTGCGCCCTGACCAAGAGCGACAGAAGGTAAGCCAAGCAAAGCGCCGAGAACGCCGATTGTGTACGCACCCCTTCGCTGTCGCAAAGAGCGATTCATTGCGGTTTCTCCGTTAAAATGCTGATGGTGCGTGCGCCGCCCGCCCGCGCCAAATCCATCGCTTCAGTGGCGATGCCGTAGGGAGCATCATTTTCGGCGTCAAAAAAGAGAATTTGATCTTTTCGAGCCGCAAAAATGCGCCTGAGTTTGTCCTTCAACTCCGCGCGGGGAACTTCCTGCTTATTGATTTTGATAACGCCCTTGCTGTCTACCGTTAAGATCACCGGTTTGTCGGGATCATCGGGCGGCGGCGGCGTTTCGGATGTGTCTTTTTTGGGTATATTGAGCCAAAAATTCTTAGTCAAAAGGGGTGTGACTACCATGAAGATAATGAGCAAAACGAGCACCACGTCCACGAGTGGCGTCACGTTCATGTTTGGGCTGACGCGGTTTTTTCTACTGCCCGATGAAGAGACATTCATCCCCATGTCAGTTTCCCTCCGGTTCGGGGGCTTTACCCTTTTGCGTTACCGAAAGTGAAACGCCCGTCAGACCATTTTCCTGAAGCGAGGCGAGAAGTGTACGCACTTTCTCGTAGGGCAGGGTTGAATCGGCCTTTAATATCAACTTACGTTCAGGGGCCTTTTCATGTTCGGCTTTTAGCCGAGCGGCGAGCGTGGCAATGTCGGCAATGGGTTCTTTTTCGATAAAGAACGAACCGGCGGCACCAATGCTAACCGTCACCGGATCTTTCGGTTTCAGTCGAGGATCGTCGGTATGAATCAACGCCGGCAACTCCACCCGCTCGCCGTGCTCCATTTCAGGTGCGATCACCATGAAGATAATGAGCAGCACGAGCACCACGTCCACCAACGGTGTAACGTTGATGTCGGGGTTGATCCCTTCTCTACTCCGCGGCTTTCGCGAATTCTGCGCTGTCACTGTCGCGCCCATGAGAGTTCTCCATTTCGTCAAGCAGTTCGCCTGCAAACCGTTCCAGCGCGGCTTCGTCTTCGCCGATGCGGGTATTCAGGTAGTTAAAGAAAAGCACCGCGGGGATGGCCACGAAGAGGCCAAATGCGGTTTCAATAAGCGCCTCGGCAATGCCGGCGCTCACCGCCCCGAGGCCACCCGAGCCGGTGGTGGCAATCCCCTGAAAAGCGGTGATAATGCCAATGACCGTACCGAGCAGACCCACGAACGGAGCAATCGAACCCACCGTTGCGAGAACGGGTAGACCCTTTCGCATGTCCGAACTCATAGCGTCGCGCCGACGTTCCGAAGCGCGCCGCGCCCGCTCTACCGCCGAGAGATTCCCCTCGTGGTTGGCGAGGGCATGTTCGTAACGGGAGATCACCCCGGATGCCAATTTGGCCATGAAAGATCGTGGGTAGTTTTTTGCGATTTTTACCACCCCGTCCATGTCCCAATCGTCGAGAAGAGGCCGCGCCTTCGAAAGGAATTCGCGGGTTGAAACCTGCGATCGCACCAACACAATGAGGCGCTCTACCATCACCCCTATACTGGCAACCGCCATGACGAGAAGCACCCCCGCAATCAAGCGGGAGAGTAATCCCATCGACTCCAAAATGTGCCTCAGATCAAATTGCATACTCTACTACCCATCGGCTAAAAAGTTGACTGCTCGTTTGACATGAATACTTCATGCCTGTTGTTGAGTTAGATTTTGAGTTTGAAGCGGAATTTTGCGACTTTTGACACGCTTACGGGTTTGCCGTCTTCGGTCAGCGCGGGCTTAAATTTCCAACCCTTCACGGTGGCCAAAATGGCACTGTCCATGGAGGAATTTCCCCGAGCGATCGAGGCGCTTGTGACATCGCCCGTTTCGGAGATGACATATTTGACAACCACGGTAAGCTCATCCACCCCCGCCGCTGAGAGAGCGGCATTTTTTACAGATTCAGAAAGGGAAGGGTTGGGGTTTGAAATGGCCACCGCGGGAGTCATCTTCTCCGTCACTTGAACCGGACCTGACTGTTTGGGCGGCGGCGGTGGGGGAGGAGGCGGCGGTGGAGGAGGAGGAGCACTTGGAGCGGGCGCTTTACCGGTGCCTCCCGGCACGCCGTGATAACTTCCACCGGCAACACCGCCTTTCCCGTCCGCGTAGGGATCTTCTTTTACAGGGGGCGGTTCTTGGGTAGGTTCGGTCTCCGCGGGTGCGGTGGTAGGAATCAGCTTTGGACTTACCAGTTCTTTGCGACCGACAGGGGCCACCTTTTCTACCACCGGCGGAGGAGGGGGCGGCGGTTCAGGTTCGGGCGCCTTTTCTTCAGGCTTGTCGGCGAGGGTCACGTCCATGACCTGCTCCTCAAGAGGAGCCTGCACCTGACCGGAAGATGCGTTTACTGCGATTCCCGTCACGGCACCACACACCAAAACGCCTGTCGCATAGCCAAAAAGAAGGCGTTTTGCGCGGGCGCCGTCGGTGCCGGCACCGCCGATAACGTCAAAGTCCATAAAACTTACCGACTCGCAAAAAGGGCAATGATCAATCAATGCAGGCGTGCCCGCATTGAAGTCGTCATGAATGAGCGCGACTCTGCCTCCTCATTGCGGCGTTTTGGTGTCGCGCCGGCAACGTGCCAGTCGACTCGTATCGGTCCAATCGACACAATTGATGTTATTGAATCGAAATTGTGAATCGATTGCTCAATTGTGCCAACTGCGCGTCAGATTGCGGCAGAACGCTTGTTATTGCGACGTTCCAATGACGGACGCGGATCCAGGTTCGCCAGTCGATATCCGACACCTCGAACCGTTTCAATGCTTCGACCAATGGGTCCCAACTTGTCACGCAATCGCTTCACATGCGTGTCCACGGTCCGGGTTGTAACGGCGGCGTCCACACCCCAAACTTCATTAAGCAATGCCGCGCGCGTTTTTACTCGATGGCGGCCTTCATAAAGTGCAATTAAGAGTTTCAGCTCCAATAACGTGAGATCAACTTCACGATCGTCCACGAAGGCGCGATAGCCCTCGCGGTCAATCTGCAATCGCCCCACGGTAATCCGCCTTTCGGTCGACGGTTCGGGGCGGGCGCGGCGGCATACAGCCGCAACTCGCAACGTCAGCTCGCGAACACTGTAGGGACGCGTCACGTAGTCCGAAGCGCCCAGTTCAAACCCCAATATGCGATCAACCTCATCCGTGCTGTTTGACACCAGAATCACTGGAGGATCGCTGTGGAGTGTGCGTTGAGCCATCCCCAAAAGAAACTCTTTCGGTGAGCTGTCGGGCAATTGCGAGTCCAATACAATCAGGTCAAATGTCGCATCTCGAAGGGTTGAGAGTGCGGCACTCGCCGATGGAACCCACTTTACGGTGTGACCGCCGGCCTGCAGATGCTCCTGGAGCTGTTGAGCTTCCGGCCAATCGGCAATGGCGACCAAGATACGCGGCATATCTTGGTCGGGTTTAGCGGAGCTGCGTGACAACTTAATGGATGCCAGGTTGCCGGCGTTTTTCTACACCGTCGCTCTGGGAGCCAATCACCCTGTGAACGTCGTTTAATGTGTCACGTTCGTTAAGAAAGCGGCAGTTTCGCGCGCTCGTGTGACGACTTGGTGCCGAAGGAGGGACTTGAACCCTCACACCCTTGCGGATAGTGGATTTTGAGTCCACCGCGTCTGCCATTCCGCCACTTCGGCCAAAGGGGATGCGAACGGTAATCGAACACGTTTCACTTCGCAAGCAGCGCGTAGCTGCATGAGCATTTCCCTTGAGTTTGGCGGACAAGAACCGCAGTTAAGCTACTCTTCGTTTCCAATGGCGCGGCGACGCGGAACCGATCCTGAATCGCTGGGTGTCGTGATCCTTCGCGGCAACGATGCGCGCGCACCCGCGCCTGTCGCGGCTCCGCCCGTTTCGGCACAAGATTGGGAAACGGCCGTTGGGACGAAGATCGCGCGGCGGGCGCGACCCGTGAAGCTTGAGAGAGGTGTGCTGCACGTGAGAACTGCCACTTCCACGTGGGCGCAGGAGTTGTCGCTTCTCGCCGACAGGATTGTGGAGCAGCTGCGCGCGCGCGGAATGAACGTGAAGTCCCTCCGTTTCCAGGTGGGCCCCGTGGAGCCGATTGCGCGGCCCGCATGGCGCACCGATGTTCGCGTCACAGCGCCTCCCGCACCGCTCCCGAACGACGTAAAAGCCGCTCTCGCGCGCATGCACGACGCCGGACTTCGCGATGCGATTGCTCGGGCAGTGGCGGTGAGTTTGGGCCAGGCAAACGCGGAGACCGCCTCTACTTCGCCGCGATCAAACGCTCCAAACCCTCAATCCTCTGCACCACAAACCGCTCAGCCGGACCAAACGAAGTCTGCACGTCGCGAAGCACCCCGAGATACGCGCGGAGGCTCTTCGCGTCGAGGCTCTTAACTTTGCGCACCACCGTGTAAAGCTCGTCAACGATCCCCGCCGGAAGTGGCCGTTTCAGGCCTGAATAAAGCTCAAACACGTAGTCGATCCAACTCGCTTTACCGGTGGCCCCGGCGATGCGCGCCGCATATCGCGCGGCCTGCTCGGCAACCTGGGGTTCAACCCCTTTTCCATCACGCGCGCGGGCCGCAATATCGGTTAAAAGCGCCTGTAGAATGCGCTCCGCCTCTTCTGCCCGCCCGAGCGCCAAAGCCTTGTCGGCAACGCCTCCGAGAAGCTGAAACGAGTGAATGCCGCGTGTGTTGCTTGTCGCATCGGCGCTCGGTGCAATCACCGCCGCGGGCGTGCCCGAAGCCGGCGTCATGCTCGCTGCGATGTGCGCTTCCAACTCCGCCGCGCCCATGCCGAGCGTCTGCGTGTGACGCCGGTATTGCTCGCGCGAAAATGCCTCTGCATTTTCGTCAACGTAATACACGCGCATCTCCTGCCCGCCGATCGTGATCCGATCTTGATCGCCGATGGAGTGTACACCTTCGATACGTGTACCGTTGACGAGTACACCGTTGCGGCTCCCAAGGTCTTCTACGGTAACTCCCTCTTTGCGAACCCTGATCGCAGCGTGTTTGCGCGACACAAGCGGGTCATCCAGTGCGAGCTGACATTCTGCGCTTCTGCCGATGAGAAACTCACCGAGCGGCAGCTCAATGTCATGGGCCTGGTAGCGGAGCCGGTAAGCCATTTTCTCTATTTCATCGCACCGAGGCGTTCGAGGCCCTCAATTCGCTGACGAATGAATCGCTCGCCAGGGCCAAGATGATCATTTTTACGCAATTTCTCGGTATAGCTAGCGATAATCGCCTTGTCGACGCTCTTTACTTTGCGCATCACCGTGAAGAGTTCATCCACGAGTTTGGCGGGCAGCACTGTGCCGGTCAGCGCGTACAGCTCAAAAATGTAATCGACCCAAAGGCCGCGCCCCGTAGCCGATGCGAGACGTGATGCGTAATGCGCGGCCCGTTCAGAAAGCTCGGGACGCACTTCGTCACCCGCTCGCGCCTTAATCAGAATGTCGCGCAGCGCACGGGTGAGTATTCGCTCCGCTTCATCGGCGCGACCCATGGCGAGCGCCTTTTCGGCGAGCCCTCCAATCAATGCGATTGACGAAACGCGCTTATCGGGGCTTTCCGGCGCGGGCGCGTGAGACTGACTCTCCGCCGTTGCGGCCGAAAGCTCTTCGTTTTCAACGCCCGTGAGAGTGATCACATCGGACGCGGCGCCGCCTCGGCGACTGCCCGCCTGAGCCGGTGAATCGGGCGTGAACCGATCGGATCCGGGAACACCGATGAGCGTCATCATCTGCGAACCAACTTGGATTTGGTCCCCGTCGCGCACGCGCGTTGGCCCGCTTATTTTTTTCCCGTTGACAACAACGCCGTTCCGACTCCCCAAGTCTTCCATAAATACGCCGTCCGATTGGACGACTAGAATCGCGTGGCGGCGCGAAACCAACGGGTCGTCCAGGGAGAGCTGGCAGTCGGGACTTCGCCCGATCAAGAACTCCCCAGGCGGCACCTCCAGGTCATGGACCAAGTAGCGCAGCCGAACCGGCATTTCGACATTGGGAATACCAACCGAAGGCGCCGTCGTCAAAAGCGGAACGCTGCCTGTGCCAACATGCCGCGTTTCAAAGGACGCGCCGCGTTTGAGGCCGGCAACTGCTTTACGTGTAAAGGATTACTTTTTGAGCGAAGCGCGCCACACGGCGGCTACTCCCTCGATGACAAGATGCGAAGCACGCGGGTTGCAAGGCGGGCATGTGAAAAGAACCCGTAGACAATGAGTTTCCGCTCTCGGAGGCCACCCACAAGTTTACGAAGTGCTGCAAAATCCCGCGGTTTTTTTGGGTTTGGAACCGGCAATCCAAGCCACGATGAAAGGGGCACCGTTGTCAGATTGACGATCGCATCGCGCTCACCGCAAAACGTCACTGCCGGTATCCCGATGTTGCCTTCGTGAAGCGTTACGCGCCCGTGATCGAAACGCATTGAAACAGCCTCGGTGCTGTCCACCGCAACAAAGTGAACCGTGGCGCGCATCGCCCCAAAGCTCTTTTGCGCGCGCGGATTCATTCGCAGGTTGTGCCGAAGCACGTCCGCAAAAAACGTTGCGAGTGCGTTTTCTTCAGCTCCGGGAGCAAGGTCGACAATCGGATCGAGCACGCGTTGATCTCTCTCAAACGTGGATGATCGTGACGCTTTGAACGTGCGGCGAACGACGCAACGTTTCGATCACAGATGTCTGCGGAGGCGAATCGAGATTCCACACGCTCAACGCTCCGCCGGGTTTTGCAACACCCAGGTGTACACGTGCAACATTCACGTCGGCCGACCCGAGAGCGGTGCCAATCGCTCCGATCACGCCCGGTTTGTCGAGGTTTTTAATCACCAGCGTGGGCCCACCGAGGTGCGCTTCCACTTCGTAGTCGTCCCACTTGAGCAGCCGCGGCGACCCGTCGGCCCCCACCGCTCCCCAAACCGCGTGCGTTTGACCGTCGGCTCCAGTCACGCGCAACACAATGCGCGACGCATATTCAGACCCACCCGAACTCGCCAGTTCACGCACCGAAATACCGCGCTCCTTTGCCGCCACCGGCGCCGAAACACGGTTCATTGACGCGGCAAGATACCTCGACAGACATCCTGCAACCGCAGCCGCGGCAATACCTTTTACCCCCAGATCCGCAGCCTTTCCGGTGCACTCCACTTCAATTGCTTTGGGAGAAAGTGCAGGCTCGACCTGCGCCAAAAACGAACCGAGCCTCTCGGCGAGATCGAGATACGGCTTTTGCTGAATCGCAATTTCCCCCGCAACAGACGGCGTATTCACCGCATTTTTAATTTCACCCGTTGTCAGGTACATCACGATTTGATCCGCAATTTCGAGGGCCACTCGGTCCTGCGCTTCTTTCGTCGACGCGCCGAGATGGGGTGTTGCGATCACCCGATCGTGCTTGAGAAGAGGCATGTCCGCGGGGGGCGGCTCTTCAATGAATACATCGAGTGCTACGCCACCGATCTGACCACTTTCAAGACCCTTTAGCAGTGCCGCTTCATCGTAAATCCCGCCGCGCGCCGCATTGATCAGAAGCACGCCCTTTTTCAACTTGGGCAACACACCTTCGTTAATCAGGCCCTTGGTTTGCGCCGTGAGCGGAGTGTGCACCGTGATGGCGTCGGCCCGCGCGAAGATCTCGTCCAACGTGCAAAGCTCCACGCCGAGCTGCGCCGCACGCTCCGCGGTGATCATCGGATCAAACCCGATCACCTTCATCGACAGGCCCCGCGCTCGATCGGCAACAATGCGACCGATGTTTCCGAGCCCCACAACCGCCAGCGTTTTGCCCGACAGCTCGCGACCTTCAAACTTTTTCTTTTCCCACTTCCCAGCCTTCAAAAGCGCGGACGCCTGAGGCACATGACGCGCGAGCGACATCAGCAAACTCAGCGCGTGTTCGGCCGTGGTGACGGCGTTTCCCGTGGGCGTGTTCATCACCACAATGCCCTTTTTTGAAGCCGCTTCCACATCCACGTTGTCCACGCCGATGCCTGCGCGACCGATCACTTTGAGCTTGTCGGCCGCCGCGATCACGCGAGCCGTTACTTTGGATCCCGATCGAATGACGAGCGCGTCGGCACCCACCACCGCGGCGGCGAGATCGGCCTCGTTTAAGCCCGGTTTGTAATCGATCGCAGCGCCCGGGGTTTGCCGCAAAATGTTGAGCCCCTGCTCACTCAAGGCATCGGAAACAAGAACGCGCATCACAACACTCCTAAAAAGAAACGGCGACCAAAGCTCAAAAGGCCGGCGGACAATAGTGGGGTGGGCGGAAGGGTCAAGCGCGCCGCGATCCAAAGGCTTCGAAGGCGGGTGTGGCCCTTCTTGTTCGCCAGTTGACGACCGCGGGCGCGTTACGACGCGGCGATGTCATTTCGATAAAACATCCCGTCAAACGACACGAGCTTCACCGCTTCATAAGCTCTCCGCCGCGCTTCTTCGAGCGTTGCTCCGTGCGCGGTGATCGCCAACACGCGGCCACCGTTGGTTACCACCTTTCCATTTTTTTCAGCCGTGCCGGCATGCAAAATAGCCACGTTTTCAAGCCTTCCGGCATCAACCAATCCCCTAATTTCATCTCCGCTTTTTGGGGCCGCAGGGTAACCCTGCGCAGCCACAATCAGCGCCAGTGCGGCGCGATCGGTTGCTATTCGCACGGCCCGCCGATCAATGGAGCCCATAGCGGCGGACGCGAGCAACTCAGCCACATCACCGTCGAGAAGCTCCATGATCGCTTCACATTCAGGATCGCCGAACCGAACGTTGTGCTCCAAAAGGTACACATCGTTGTCGCGCGTGATCATGAGTCCGGCAAACAAAACCCCTCGAAACGGCGCACCGTTGTTCTTCATGCCACGCAGTGTCGGGACAATGATCTCCCGTTCCACACGCGAAATGAGATCGGCAGAAAGGCGCGTGCTCGGTGCAAATGCGCCCATCCCTCCGGTGTTTGGACCGGTGTCAAAGTCACCCACGCGCTTGTGATCGCGCGCGGGCGGAAGCACAAAGAACCGCTCGCCGTCGCACACCGCGAGCACACTCGCTTCTTCCCCTGAGATGTGATCTTCGATCACCACGGTGGCGCCCGCGTCACCGAATACGCGATCCACAAGCATCAAGCGCGCTGCCTCAATAGCCTCTTCTTCGGTGCTTGCGACCACAACCCCTTTGCCTGCGCAGAGCCCGCTCGCTTTGACCACGATCGGCGCGCCGCGTTTGCGAATGTGTACACATGCATCTTCAAAGTTGTGAACGATGACGAACGGCGCTGTCGGGATGTTCTCGCGCGCGAGCAGCTCCTTCAAAAACGCTTTTGACCCCTCAAGCTGGGCGGCTTTTGCGGTGGGCCCAAACGTTAAAAACCCCTCTTTTTGAAGCGCATCCACAACGCCCGCAACAAGCGGAGCCTCGGGCCCGATCACCACCAGATCGGGCGCCACGACGCGCGCCGCTTCCACAACGCTTTCCACCGTGACGCCGCCCGTGAGCGGACGCCGCTCGATTGGCGCGAGCTGCGGGGCCGCCTCTGCGAACGTCCCCGCGTTTCCGGGGGTCACAACCACTTTCGCAACCGAAGGAGAGCGCCGCAGGGCGCGTGCAAGGGCGTGCTCGCGGGCGCCCGAGCCGACCACCATCACTGTTCGCGACGAAGTGCGCATCCGCCGCCCGTTACCAGAGTGGCCGCGGAGCGGGGAGATCATATGCCGTTAAAATCGTGGTAAGGGCGGCGCATGTCGCACCGGGCTTCGTGGGACGAATATTTCATGCGCATCGCCGTGGAGGTGTCATCGCGCGCCACCTGTGATCGCAAACATGTCGGCGCCGTCATTGTGCGCGACAAGAGCATTCTCGCGACGGGCTACAACGGCTCGATCCGCGGCCTCAATCATTGTGACGAAGACGGTCACATGATGGAGGACGGCCATTGTGTACGCACCATCCACGCGGAGTGCAACGCCATCATTCAGGCGGCCCGCAATGGTGTACGCATTGAGGGATCATCCATTTATGTGACAGCATCGCCGTGTTGGGGCTGCTTTAAAATGATCGCCAACGCGGGCATCAATCGCATTGTGTTCGGCGAGTTTTATCGCGACGAACGCATCTTTCGCTTCAGCGAGCGGCTCGGGATAGAACTTGTGAGTCTTGAAGACGCAACGCGAATCGCGCGAGCGCAAATCCTCGGTGAAAGCGCCGCGACGCCTTCAAAGTGAATTAGGCGCTTGCCAGTTTTTGAGGCGGCGACTAAAACCGCCGTTGTTGAGGCTTCGGCCCACGTATGGGTCCGCCGACGGCGCGCTGTGAACCCCGCTAGGCCCGGAAGGGAGCAACGGTAGCAGAAGGCGAGTGTGGCGGGCCCTTCTGCTTTTGTGCGTGGCTGATCGCTTGGTGATAAGCTGAAGCCTGCTGTGGATGTGCAACGCGAGCCAAATCGGCGCCTTTTCCGCGCCATCTTGTTCGTGGCGTCCGCCGCCGCAGCAGCGCTGATCCTCCGCGGAACGTGGGCTGAGCCGCGCATTGCCGCAGTGATTTTGAGCGCTGTTCTCGCGGTGTTTTTCGTTCGGTGGGTTGCGCAAAAACGCCTTAAAAGAGCGCTTCTTTCGGGCGACGTAAACGCCGTTCTCCGCCAATGGTCAAAGCACATTGAGCGCGCGCCGCACGCCTCGACAATGGCACCGCTCATGACGGCCACCGCATTCGCGGCAAACGGTTTTTTGGAACATGCCCGAACAGCGCTTGCAGCCGCCGAACGAGGCCCGGCTTGGGAAGCGGCGCTCGAACATCGGCTATTTTTGGACACGTTTCTCTTAACGTTTGAGGGCGATCGCGACGAAGCCGTGCGCAGCGCAGATCGGCTCGCAAGGCTGCCCGTGCTCACCAACTCAGAATCTCTGCGCGCCCGCGTGGTTCTTCTTCGAAGCGCCGTCGGAGCGTTTGCTCGGGCGTTTGCACACAAAGCAGAACAGGGTGACCTTGACCTTCTTGAAACGGCCGCGCAATCAAGCCCGCTTGTTCATTGGGCAATGCGTTACGCAGGCGCCGTTGTGGCCATTGATCGCGGCGACGCCGCCAAAGCGCAGCAGCTCATTCTAGGAGCACCCAACTGGCCCACCGAGTCCGCATTTCGCAGCTATCACGATGAAATCGCCCTCCACGTTGGGTAGCCGCCAAGCAATTGTGTACGCATTCAGGTAGGCGTTGTGTACGCGCTCAGGTAAGCGTTGTGTACGCTTTTTTGGCGGACAGATTTGTGTACACTCACAACAGCGTTTGTGTACTCGGTTGTGTACACCCGAGGCGCGTTTCAGCCGTCTTCGAGCGGATTTCCGAGGTCATCCACAAGGCCGGAGCCGCCTTCGACAGGAATGGCCCGAGCGAGCGCAACGCGTTCCAAAAGAACTGACAATCTCGCATTGTTTGAAACGCGCGGAAGCCATGTGCGCGATCCGTCCCAGAGATCGAGCCGAACCGATCCGCTGTGTTTTGGCTCACCCGCCGCGGGATTAACCGCCGGAACGAAAACTCGATCAATCTGCGCCCAGGTAAAGCGGCGCACTTTGGGAATGCCGAACGACAGGAGTTCACGCAGCTCAATCCCATCGGGATGCACCACCACGCCGCGCATTTGTTCCCTTAAAAATGCGGCGCTCGCGCTCACCCCCAAGATGATCGCGCACACGCTCGACGACACAATTCTGTGTCGGTCACCCTCAACAACGTACTTAAAGAAAATCGAGTTCGACGGCGCGTTTTGACCGTAGAGAATGAAGCCCACAACAACGACCGAAAACGCCACATACGCAAGCGTGAGCGCTCGCTCGCGGAGTGGCGGACCAAACGTTTCGCGTTTGTCGGGCCGATACGTCATGTCGAAGCCGGGGGGTCGCGATTGCCGGGCCATGTTTGAAGCTTACACCGGCAGCGTGCGCTCCTTGGGTTGCGGAATCGTTGCCGGGCTTTTTCCTGCTTCGATCAAACCTGCTACGACCGGTGGAGTCTCATCGGGAAGGCCGATCGATGAAGGTACGCCACAAAAAATCGCGCACACCGATCTCGTCCGCCCTTGTCGCGCTCGGCGTATCGCTCGCGGGCGCCCTCGGCATTGCACACGCAGAAGTTCCGGCCCTCGCGTGGAAAGCCACAACGTCGTCTCCAACGCCCGCAACGGCGGCATCCAACGTTTCTGCTTTTCAAAGTTTGTGCGGCACCGCCGACGGCGCTCTCGCCAGCGTGGCCGATCGAAATGTGAAACGCCAACTCGAAGGGGCCGAGATCTTCGCCGCCGACGAACTTGGGTTCACGCTTCGCGCCGCGGGTGATCCGCACGTGTGGCCGCGCGCTTTTTCGCTCGCAGGCGGCGCTCTCGATGAAGAGGGGCTCAAGAAAAAAGTCACCACGTGGATGAGCGGTTGGTCCACGCTCGGCGTGCGTCGTTGCGGCCTTGCAAAAGGCTCAAAAGAAGACGGAACAACCGTTTTTTCAATGGTCGCGATCGATGCGCTCGCCGACATGACAAGCTTTCCGGTGACGGCGCGCGTCAGCCAGTGGATCACGCTTGAAGGCAAAATGTTGGTGCCTGCGACCGCTGCAAAAGTGGTGCTCTTAGGCCCGCGCGGCGCACCCAAAACGGTGATTGCGTCGCTCTCGGGCGACAAAATCAAATCCACTTTTTCGGTCGATCAGCCGGGACAATGGCTTGTTCAAGTGCTCGCCACTGTGTCCACAGGCCCGCGCCCCGTTCTCGAAGCGTACGTGTTTGCAGGCGTCACTCCGCCCACAAAGTTCACGCGCGCGAGCGTGCCGGGTGAAGACGCGGGCAAAGAAGTGAAAGACGACGCCGAGGCGGTTCTCAAAATGCTCAACACCGCGCGCATCGCAGAAGGTCAAAAGGCTCTCACTCGCGATTCTGCTCTCGACAAGCTTGCAAAAGCTCACTCGGACGAAATGGCAAAAGCCAAAATGGTGGGGCACGACGTGGGCACCGGCGATCCTGCGGCGCGCATTAAAGCTGCGGGCGTAAAAGCCAAGATCGCAGCCGAAAATGTGGCCAGCGCATCGTCCACACAAAACGCTCATCGAGCATTGTGGGCGAGCCCGTCACATCGAACCAACATGCTTTCGGGCGATTTGGGGCGCGTGGGAGTAGCCGTTACAAAAGACGCCGACGGTCGGGTCTGGGTCACGCAGCTGTTTTCGGACTAGATCCAAATCAAGCGATAAGAAAATTGGAGAACCTTATAAGGCTCGGGAAGACCCGAAAACGTAGCGTTTCGGAGAGATTCCAACCGGCAACGTTTGGCGATTTCAGGTGATCAAAACGTGCCAGCCCCCGGCCTCGCCGGTCTCACGTTTTCGTCTCGGCTGCCGTCGCCACAGAACTCCATGCAGAGAACCTGAAGCGCCACGCTTTTCGCTTTTCCATGCGGCAACGGGCAAGGGTGTCCCGCGCCTCACGACAAGACCAGACACCGTGCTTCGCAAAACGAGCGTGGCTGCTGTCGCTCGTTTTGGGAATATCATCGGCAGGCCATGCCGATTGACCGACTTCAACTCAGTGCCGATGTCGATGCGCTTTCGTCTGTTTTGCGCGACGTTTCCATAAGCATCCATAAAAACCCCGAACTTCGTTTTGAAGAGCACAAGGCCGTGGGCTTTCTCACTGGAGCGCTCGAAAAACAGGGCATCGCGGTTGAGAGGGGCACCGGCGGACTCGCTACTTCGTTTCGAGCGCGAATTGGAAAAGGCGCTCCCACAATTGCCATATTGGCTGAATACGACGCCCTTCCTGAGATTGGACACGCCTGTGGACACAACTTGATCGCGGCCGGTGCACTTGGTGCATTCTCGGCAATCGCCAAACAGAAAGAAGCGCTGTCAGGAGCCATTGAGTTAATTGGAACTCCCGCGGAAGAAGGCGGTGGTGGAAAAATCAAACTCATTGAAGCGGGCGTATTCAAAGATGTTGATGCCGCGATGATGTTTCACCCGTTTGACCGCGATCTGCTCACCCATCCAACCCTCGCCGCCATGTGGATTGAAATGGTGTTTCACGGCAAGCCGTCCCACGCGGCAATTGCTCCTTGGGATGGTGCAAGTGCGCTCACCGGCTGTTTGCAAACCTTCCATCTAATCGATTCTCAACGTGTACACTTCAGAGACGGCGTGCGCGTTCACGGCTTCATCAAAGACGGCGGCCAAGCCGTAAACATCATCGTGGAGCGCGCCGTTTGCGAGTTTTCAGTGCGCGCCACCGATCTCGATGAACTGGCTCGCGTGCGCGCCATTGTTGAACGTTGCGCGCGCGGAGCGGCAATGGCCGCCGGAGTTGAAGTCGAAATCAACCCGCGCCCCGGTTACAAAGACCTTGTGAACAACGTGGCGATGGCGCATCGCTTCGGAGAACACTTGCGTACACTTGGGCGAAACCCCGCCGATCGCGATCCCAACGTCGGCACAGGATCCACCGACATGGGCGACGTTTCACACGTCGTTCCGTCCATTCACCCGTGGATCGCCATCTGCGATCGCAATGAAACCACCTGCCATCAGCGCGCGTTTGCCGAGTGCGCCGCGAGTGAGCGAGGCCACACTGCCATGCTCGCCGCTGCCAAAGCCATGGCCCAAACCGCCGTTGACCTCACAAGCGATGAGCGCCTTCTCAACGACGTAAAACGCGAATTTTCATTGCACCGTTCGGGCGCCGCGTAAGCTCGTTTGAGCCCAAAAGCGCCACGTCCTCGCGCATCTCGTTTCCCTTGTTATGCTGCGCTCCGTGAGCGTTCGTCCGCAATACGTTGGCATCGATCTCGGAACCACAAACAGCACCGCAGCCGTTTTCGACGGTGACAAAGTCACTCTCGTTCGAAACGCCCAAGGCGGCTCGCTCACGCCCAGCGTTGTGCGCATCGACGCTCGCGGAAATGTCACCGTCGGTGATCGCGCGCGGCGCTTCTTAGAAAGCGATCCGCAAAACACACGCAGCGAGTTGAAGCGCCTCATGGGCACCGCAGAACAGGTGGAGTTTGTTGCGGCGAGAGTAAAAAAGAAGCCCGAAGAAGTGGCCGCCGAAGTGCTCAAGAGCCTGCGCGCAGACGTAAAAGAACACCTTGGATTTGTGCCCGCCAACGCGGTGATTGCTGTGCCGGCGCTGTTTGAAATTCCGCAGTCCTCCGCCACATCGGAAGCGGCGCGTCTCGCCGGATTTGAGCGCGTAGAACTCATTCAAGAGCCGGTTGCATCGGCGCTGGCGGCCGGCTGGAGTGCTGAAGATACGTCCGGTGCGTGGCTTGTATACGATCTCGGCGGTGGCACATTCGACGTTTCTCTTCTCGAAACGCGCGACGGTTTGCTCCGCGTTGTGGGCCACGACGGCGACAACTTTTTGGGCGGTCGCGATTTTGACTGGGCCATTGTCGATCACGTTCTGCGCGAAACATCGAGTGCCGCTGGGTGTACACTTTCACGCGCCGACGCGGCGCTCGGCCCCAGCCTTCGAAAGCTCAAAAGCGTTGTCGAAGAAGCCAAAATTGAACTCACGCGCGCTCAGGAAGCCACCATCATTCTACCCGCGGCTTTTGAGATCGGCGGCCGAACAATCGACGTGGATGTACACATCACGCGTGACATTCTCAACGGCCTCACCGCACCTCTCGTTGATCGATCCATCGACGTTTGCAAACGCCTCGTAAAAGCGCACGGCCTCACGCTCGATCAAATTGGTCGCGTGGTTCTTGTGGGTGGTCCCACGGTGATGCCCGGCCTTCGATCCCGCGTGAAAGAAGCTCTCGGCGCACCCTTCAGCGAAGGGCTCGACCCAATGACGCTGGTGGCTCAAGGCGCCGCTTTGTACGCCGCAACCGCCGGATTGGATGCTCGGCCCGCTTCGGCACCCGAGGCCGCCGCTCACAAGTTGTGGCTCCAATATCCGGCCATGACATCGGATCTCACCCCGCATGTTGTGGGCCGAATTGCTGAAGGATCCGGCTCCAAACCAGCAGGATTGGGCAAGCCTGTTGCGCGAAGTGTACGCATCAGTCGCGCCGACGGCGGCTTTCAAACGCAGGACATTTCGCTCGACGGTGACGGTGCCTTTGTGGCTCTCGTCGAGCTTCAAACCCGCCGCCCCAACGTGTTCAAGGTGGAGCTTTTTGACGGGGCAACCGAGCGAAAACCGGTGCCGTGCAGTCCCTCAACGTTCACCATTGTTCAAGGCCTCACCATCGGTGATCCGCCGCTTTCGCGCACGATCGGCGTTGCGTTGGCCGACGACACTGTGCGTGTGTACTTCGAGCGCGGTGCGCCTCTCCCCGCGCGTCGAACATTCATGCATCAAACAGTGGAGACCATCGCGCGTATACAAGGCCAAAGTCCGCCCATTCTCAAAATCCCAATTGTGCAAGGTGAACTTTCGCGCGCTCATCTCTGTCGCCTCGTTGGAACGCTTGAAATTCCCGGCAACGGAATTACCGCAACGCTGCCCGCCGGTTCGCAGATTGAACTCACGCTTGAACTCGATCGCGGCGGCCACCTGTCAGCGCGCGCATTCATTCCGGCGCTTTCACAGGTGTTTGAAAAGGTTGCCCACCTTCTTGTGCCCGATGCGTCGCCCGAAGTGCTCACCAAGAGCATTGCCGACCTCAGAAGTCGCATGGGTACACTTCGGGTCGAAGCCACGCGTCGCAACTCTCCCAACGCCCTCGGGCGGCTCACATTTGTTGAATGTGCAATCGCCGAAGCCGAGCGCGATGTTGAAGCGGCAAAAGGCGGCGACGCCGACGCAGCCCAAAAAGCGCGCCGTTCACTCATTGACGCTGAAGCCATTCTTGATGAGCAAGATTCTGAAAAGAAATGGCCTGAACTCGACCACGAAGCTCGACTCTCCCTTTCAGCCGCCGCTTCGTTCGTTTCAGAATACGGTACAAAAGCCGAGCAAAAGCTCCTTCAAGAAGCGACAGATTCCGTTGAACGCGCGCGCAAAGACCGCGATGCCGTGGAGCTTGAAAGACAACTTCGCGTGGTGCGCAACCTCACTCACGCGGCGTTTAATCGCCATCCAGAATCGACAAAGTGGCTCTTTGAAGATGCCGCTTCTGAATTGGATAGAGCCACCGATTTGGTGCGCGCCAAAAAACTCGTCGACGACGGCCGCCGCGCTATTGATCGCAATGACATGCCGGCGCTCAGAACCATTGTGCGTGAATTGCAAAAGTTAATGCCCGCCGACGTTCGTGAACGCCAGCGTGGCTATGAATCCGGTGTTCGCTAATGGACTCCGAGCAGCAATCGGCCACGTTATCGGCATTGGCCCGCGTTCGAGAAAATGCCTTTTTTGTTCTCGAACTGGATATTGCCTGTTCACGCATGGAGATGGAGCGCCAAGCCCAAAAGCTTCTGGCGATGTTGGAACTTGGCCTCTCATCGGCCACCACGTATTCAACCCCCGTCGGAACGGGCATTCGCGACGCGGATAAAGTGAGGCTCGCTTCGGCGCGGCTCCGCGATCCTGAAAAGCGCCTTGAAGAAGAATTGTGGGCGCGTATTGCAAAAGCTGAAAAACCGCCGCCTGACCCCGACGCCGATTTGGGATTGGAGGACCTACCCAAAAAGCCTCGACCCGATGCGCCGTGGCCAAACGCACTGCCCGCATTCGGATGGGGGCGCAAATGAACGCCGCGTTTATGGGCCTGCTCGCGGCGGTTCTTTTTACCAAAGTGGTCATTGCTCTCTTTTCTGCCCGCCCCAAAAAACAATCGAAACACCCGCGTCCCACTGATTATCGCCTGTTCCTTATCATTGTCCTTCTTCTGCTGGCGGGCGGACTTGCGCGCCTCGAAGAAGGTCCGTTTCGTTTAAACGATGTGCGGTCAATGGCAACGGCCGTGCCTCTTGCAATGTTTATTGGGATGTTTGTTGTTTGGCCGCTCGCGCGCCACGTATTCGCCCCGCTTGGCATGGTGCGAACAGCCTATTACGTGGGGTACGCATCGTGGGCATCGCCTGAAGATCGCATTGGCCGCGCGCTGATGGCCGGGGCCATTGCATTGCATCGCAAATCTCAATTCGACGCTGAAAGTGCTTCGTTTCTCGAAGAGCGCATTACAAGTCAAAAAGGTCTTCGCGGAGGGGGTATTGTTGCCGCAGCGGCCTCGGCAGCGGCGCGCGGTGATCGCGAAGGCGCGCGCGCCCTATTTTTAAGCATTGGCCAATTAGACCCGCGGGCCACAACGCGTGAAGCAATTCACATTGCGTATGAGTGGCTTGCAGCCGACGCCGCCGGTCGCGGAGCTTGGCAAGAAGTCATTGACCTGGGAATTTCAAGCAGTCACGTGGGCAGAAGCGCTTGGCTATTAATTCAAGTTGCAAAACGCCTGCTTTGTAAACCCGACGCTCCCACACGCAATGCGCTTTTATTGCATTGGCTTTTTGCTCCGCGACGCCGCCACACCTTTGCCATTGTCGAGCGCGCATTAAGCATTGAAGACAATGCGTCGATGATTGAAGACGAAGAAGAAAATCTACCCACCGTTTCAGACTCCGAAGGTCCACTTGCCAAAGCATTGGCCCTTCATGTGGCTCTTCTATCCATGAAAAAGCCCACGGCGGTGGATATTGTTTATACCGCCCGATCGTTTGATATCGCTTTTGAGGGCGACGCCCTCTTGTCTCTATTGCAAAAGCGAGCCGAGGTGATTGGAGCCTCGCGCCCGGATGATGCGCTTCGGCGTTTTCGCGACGATGTGGAAGACTCCCTTTTTCATTTGCTCAAAGCCCATTCTATTGCTCTCGACGACACCAAAATGGACCTGGGGGAGTTTGCTTCAGCCGCTCAACGTCGGCTTCGCGATGAAACATTGGCTGTCATTGAAGCGCTCTCCGATGCGGTGGGTAATCGCGCCCGCGAAAAACGCGCCTTGAGTGCCATTGATGAATGGCGCGAATTTGCCGCCCTCAAAATGGCTTATGAACGAGGCATGCGGTTAGGCGGCCCCGAGCTTCGTTATCTCGCCTTTACCAAAGTACACACCGACCTCAGCGCCCTTGCCGTGTGGCTCTTTAATGAACGCGGTGAACGCCCTATTGCCAATGCCATGTTGCGGTTTCTGCTGTCTGAAGCTCAAGCCGTGGGTGACGCAGAAGCAATTGAGTTACAAACCAAAAACGTCGCGATTGGGGTATAAATCAGGCTCCTGGGTAACTGCCAAACCCAGAGCGACGGCTGAAGCGTCGTGCCAAGACCTGATCAACACGGAGTTCCGCAGGAGCGCGCTTCGCGGCCCTATTCAACCGGACTTCAGCCGCCTCGCAATGACTTGAGACGTCCCGATTCCTGACGCGTCGTTATCAACACGGAGTTCCCCAGCGGCGCATGCGCCTCGTTCGAACGGCGAGTAACTCGTTGCGGTTGAGTTGTCGATGCAGCAGAAAAGAGCCCGTTCTGGGAGGTCCGGCGACTTGAGATGTCCATCACGTCGCCATCCACCGGTCTCGCCGGTCTCTCGTTTTCGTCGTGGCTGCGCTCGCCACAGAACTCCATCTGGAGAACCCGACGCGCCACGCTGTTCGCTTTTCCGCTTGGCGACGGGCAAGGGTGTCCCAAACGTCTCGACAAGACTGGATCCGTGCCTTGCAGAACGTTCCGCTAAAGGGAAGTTACCTAGGAGGCACGGAGATCGCGGAGTTTTTTGTTCCTTTGGCTGCCATGGGTACACATCAGCCGTGATCCCGGCCTGACACGTGATCGGTCAGGCTGTGCAAGCCGATAGCAGTCTGAAATACAAAAAACTCCGCGGATCTGTGCACGGCTTGTTGGTCATGGTAAGAGCCGGCAATGCGCGCTCGACTGGCCACCGTTGCTGCCATTATCGCATTATCGGCTGGGTGTGGCCAAACGCCCGAACCCACGCCCACTCAACAAACCTCACCCTCGGCAACGGTACAAACCACAAAGTCGTCCGCGGCTGTTTCTACCTCCGGCGCCGGACATTCCAATGCATTCGTCGCCAAAAGGGTAGCTCTCGACGATCATGCCATGGGTACCACCGTATCCATTGCAACGTTCACCACTCCCACGTTGAGTGAAGAGCAAATTCGACCCAAACTCCAAAAAGCGCTCGATGAAATACGCCGATTGCAGGCGCTCATGACAACCTGGAGTGAAACGAGTGAAGTTTCTCAGGTGAACGCCGCGGCTGGAAAACAGGCTGTGGTCGTTGGGTCTGAAACGTTTGCCGTCATTCAAAAAAGCATTTGGGCAGGCAACGTTTCAGAAGGGGTTTTTGACATCACGTTTGAAGCAATGAAGGGCCTTTGGAAATTTGACGAAGGGGCTGAAGACAAAATCCCTTCTAAAGAGGCCATTGAAAAAGCCCGAAAACTTATTGATTATAAACAAATTACAATTGATGAAAAAGCCCGTTCTGTAAAACTCAACAAACCTCAAATGCGCATGAACCTGGGCGGAATTGCCAAAGGATATGCTATTGATGCCGCGGCTCGCGTGCTTGTTTCCGAGGGCATTACCTCGTTTTTTGCCCAGGCCGGGGGTGATCTATACATCGCCGGAAAAAAGCCCGACGGTTCACGTTTTAAAGTGGGTATTCGCGATCCGCGCGGCAGCGGGCCCACCGATTATTTTGCATTGATTGAAGTGGAAGACCACGCGTTTTCCACCGCCGGTGATTACGAACGCGCGTTTGTAAAAGACCAAAAGCGGTATCACCACATTATCGATCCGCGAACAGGTTATCCTGCCAACGCTTGTCGCAGCGTTACCGTGTGGGCCAAAGACGCATTTATGGCCGACGCCGTTGACGATGCGATTTTTATACTCGGACCTGAAAAGGGCCTTGCATTGATTGAATCGATTGAAGATGCCGGCGCCGTGATTGTCGACGCCAAAAACAAAGTGTGGGTGAGCAAACGCCTCGACGGTAAGGTCAAAATGCTCCGCAACCCCACCGACGGAACTTAATCGCACCGCACTCCAGGGTAACTGCCAAATCCGAGCGACAGCTGAAACGTCATGCCAAGACCTGAAGCGCCTGGAGACGTCTCTTCACCACGGGGAGGACACGGAGGAACACGGAGTTTTTTGTTTCTTTGGCTGCTATGGGTACACATCACCCGCGATCCCAACCTGACGGGTGATAGGTCAGGCTGTGCAAGCCTATTGCAGCCTGAAATACAAAAAAAATCCGTGGATCTCCGTGCTCTCCGTGCCTGCGTGTTGATTACGATGTGTCAGGTGGCAGGGCAGTTCAGGTCGTTGCGGGGCGACGATGGCTTCGCGAGTCCGTGTTGAATACGACGTGTCAGGAATCGAGACGTCTCAAGCCATTGCGGGGCGATCCAGACTTGTGTTTACACCTTCCGCGAATTGTGCTGTTTTTTACACACGGGTGCGCAGCACAAAGCCGCCACTTCACGCGCAAATTTTTTTAAGCCAAACCTCCCCGGTCGCGCAACTACGGTATTATGAGGCTGGTCTGAGACCTGCTTCGCTCACTGACATTGCATAGGTGAAATACGGTTCGCATGGACCTGAAAGTGCCTATCCGATATTCAGTCTGCATAAGTAACAGTAATGAGGAAGACTATGCGAGTTCGTTCTTTGATGGTTGCGGCTTCGCTGACGCTTTTGGCTTCTGTGGCCGCTGCATGCGGCGGTGGCGGGGAAGAAGACCTTCCGGCATGCCCCGATGGTGGAACCGACCTTACCTACGATACCTTTGGAAAGGCCTTCATGGACAACTACTGTACAAGTTGCCACACCGCGGGCTCGGGCGTGAGCGGAGCGGACAGCCTTCCGCTCGACAGCTTGTCTGCCGTTCAGGCCGAGATCGAAGAAGTATACGAAAAAGCGGGTGGTACAAACACCAGCATGCCACCCGGTGGAAACGCCGCCCCTTCCGCCTCCGAGCGCGAGCAGTTGGCCGAGTGGCTTTCCTGCGGCGCCAAGTAGCTTCGCGAAATTCTACCGCTACACAAGTGGCTGTAATGGAGGTATAGGGCGCGCGTGATCACTCGCGCCCTCATCTCGGTTTCCGACAAAACCAACCTCATCGACTTTGCCAAGGCGCTCGCCGCACGCGGTGTTGAAATTCTTTCCACCGGTGGAACTGCCAAAGCGCTCACTTCAGCGGGCATTGCTGTTGTCAAAGTGGAGGACTATACCGGCTCACCTGAAGTGATGGATGGGCGTGTAAAAACGCTTCATCCGCGCGTTCACGGCGGCATTCTCATGCGGGGGGATATGGATAATGCCGATCTGGAGCGTATCGGCGGTAAGCCCATTGATCTGGTGGTTGTCAACCTCTACCCATTTGAACAAACCTACCAAAAAGAAGGCGCAACCCACGCCGAAATTATCGAAAACATTGACATCGGTGGGCCGAGCATGTTGCGAAGCGCCGCCAAAAACTACCAGCGCGTTACGGTTGTGTGTGATCCGGCTGACTATACAGAAGTGCTCGGCGCGGTTGAGGCCGGGGAGATTTCCACGTCGCTGAGACGCCGCCTTTCTGCCAAAGTGTTTGCGCATACCGCCGCGTATGACGGTAAGATCGCGCAATATCTCTCGTCGCTCAAAGAACGTGAAGGCGAGGAACGAACCGACGAGCGCGCTCCTTACCCTCGATACCTGACGCTCCACTTTGAACGGGCGTACCCTCTCCGTTACGGTGAAAATCCGCATCAGAGCGCGGCATTTTATCGCGAACGTGGTGCGCGTTCGGGAGCGCTCGCGTTGAGTGAATCCCTCGGTGCCGGGGGCAAAGAGTTGAGTTTTAATAATCTGGTTGATGTGGACGCCGCGCTTGAAGCCGTTCGTGAGTTTAATGAGCCGGCCGCCGTGGTCGTTAAACATACCAACCCCTGCGGCGTTGCCACGGCAACAGACCTGGCAGCGGCTTACCGCCTCGCCCGCGAGGCTGACTCGGTGAGCGCTTTCGGTGGCATTGTGGCGCTCAACCGCCCTGTGGATGAAGCAACAGCCAAAGCACTGTCAGAAACGTTTCTAGAATGTGTTGTTGCGCCTTCGTTTAATGAGGTTGCGCTTGAAATTCTGCGAAAGAAAGAAAAGCTGCGCCTGCTCGCCACTGGTACATGGCTACCCGCCACCTTCCATGAGTTGGTTTTTAAGAGGGTAGAAGGTGGGCTGCTCGTTCAAGATCGCGACGCTTCGGCTTCCCACGAGGTATCGGCCGGAAAAGCCCAGGTGGTTACCCATCGAGATCCCACACCTGAAGAACTCGCCAGTTTGGAACTTGCCTGGCGCGTTTGCAAACATGTCAAGTCAAACGCCATTGTGTTGGCCAGCGGCAACCAAACTGTGGGCGTTGGAGCCGGTCAAATGTCACGGGTAGAAAGTGTACGCATTGCGTGCTCCAAAGCCGGTGAAAAAGCCAAAGGAGCGGTGCTCGCATCCGACGCTTTCTTCCCATTCCCCGACGGCCTGCTTCTCGCCGCAAAACATGGCATTACCGCGGTGGCCCAACCGGGTGGCAGTGTGAAAGACCCTGAAGTGATCGCCGCCGCCGATGAAGCCGGTTTGGCAATGGTGTTTACCAACGTCCGCCACTTCAGACATTGACTTGACGCTTGACACCCAAGGGTAACTTCAGCGCCCCGCAACGACCTGAAATGCCCACTTACTGGATACCTCGTATTCAACACGGACTCGCGAAGCCATCGTCGCCCCGCAACGACCTGAACTGCCCTGCCACCTGACACATCGTAATCAACACGCAGGCACGGAGAGCACGGAGATCCACGGAGTTTTTTGTATTTCAGGCTGCAATAGGCTTGCACAGCCTGACCTATCACCCGTCAGGTTGGGATCGCGGGTGATGTGTACCCATAGCAGCCAAGAAACAAAAACCTCCGTGACCCTCCGTGTCCTCCCGGTGGTGA
Organism: Polyangiaceae bacterium; assembly: GCA_016712345.1. Taxonomy (GTDB): domain Bacteria; phylum Myxococcota_A; class Polyangia; order Polyangiales; family Polyangiaceae; genus JADJRH01. Next base: position 1,113,782 of record JADJRH010000001.1, on the reverse strand, counting down.
AGAGACGTTCCCGATGGCGCGACGTGTCCGGTCGTTGCGTGACGTTTCAGCTGTCGCTTAGGTTCGTGAGCCGATCGCCTCAAGGCAGTTACCCAGGAGGCACAGAGGCCACGGAGTTCAGGTTGTTGCAAAACGCTTCAGGGATTATCGATTTGAATAAGACCGCGAGGAGCAAATTTCGCTAAATCCAAGGCGGCGGAGCACTGGGGCCGATGTTGTTGCGTTGGCAACGGTTGTGGCAATGGGTAGTCCAAGCTCTTTTGCATGCGCCGCCCGTGCCGCTACGAGTTGAGTATAAATCCCCTGCCCGCGCAGCTCTTTAATCACCACTCCACCCATCATATACGCTGAGCGTTCAAGCGAGATGTACGCGGAAGCGCCCGCGGGTTGACCATCCCACGTTGCCAAAAACAAATGATGGATGCCGCGTGAATCCGCCAGAATTTGCCTGTGAAACGCGTCAAGAGGCTCCGCCGGCATTTCCCACCCCCGCGCCATTGCGTAGGTAAACTCATCCACAATAGAAAGGTCAACTCGCCTGACAGCGATGCGTGGATGTGGAGCAATGGTAAGGTTGTCAATGGAGCAGGCCATAACAAATGCGTCGGATTGAATGAGGCCATGCCGCAATAATCGTTCTCCCAAATCGGCGGGTTTTACCACTGGCCCAACTGTCCACCTGAATTGAAGGTTGAGTCGTCGATAATTGGCAACGATTTGAGCGACGATTTCATCGCACTCATTTTCGGGCAACTCATCGCAACACACTTCATTCATTCCACCGTGTGGCAAACTCGGTGTCATGATTTGCCAAAAGCCCGGCTTCTCAATGATCTGAGTATCGGGACACGGCACAATCGCATTGCGAGGGGCAATCAACGCTTCGTATTGAATGTCGGCGGGGGAGAGGGGGAGGGGCACGCGTTGATCCTACACGCGACGAGCCTTCAATTCTACGGTTGCACGCGGCGCAAAAAATGATGCTATGCATAAGCTCGCATGGTCACGTCGCGCACGTTTCGCAGGTTGTTCACTTCCACCCTTGCCGCTGCGTCGCTTTCGCTCAGTGCAGCGCTTTACGCAGCCGATCCAACGCCGCTTGAAAAAGCGGAGAGCGCGTACGCGAGGGGAGATTTTGCAACGGCGCTCAAAGAGGCCGATGGTGCCAAAGGCGCCGACCGAGCAAAAGCGCTGCTTCTCAGGGCGCGGATCGAACTGAAGTCGGGCAAATATGCCGACGCCGAAAAAACAGCAAAAACGCTGGCCGCGCTGGGCAAAGAGGGGAAGGTGAACGCCGCGCCGATTCGGGCGCAGGCGCTCGCGTCGCAGGGTAAGACCGCCGATGCGATCACCGTTCTCAAAGACGTTGAGGGTGAAGATACCGCGCATCGCGCGCGGGTATTGCTCGGTGAGCTGCTCATTCGCTCGGGGAAGCGGGGTGACGCAACGGTTCCGCTCAAACGAGTGATTCAATCGTATAACGACGACGACATTAAAAATACCGATCCAGAAGGGGTTTCATTGGCGGCGCGTGCGGCCCAATTGTTAAGGCTGCCCAAACAATCCAATGACCTTTATAACAAGGCCGAACGGGTGGGCGCAAAGCGCATGGTGGAGCCGCTCTTATGGCGGACAGAACTGTTTTTGGACAAATACGATCCGGGCAATGCCGGAAGCACCATTAAAGATGCATTAAAAGTTGCCCCCAAAGACCCCGATGTACACATTGCGCTCGCGCGGGTGAAGCTTGAAAATGCAATGGACTTTGATGGGGCGGAGGCCGAGATCAATCAGGCATTGGAGGTGAACCCCGGGCACACCGGTGCATTTTTTGTGCGGGCCGGTTTGGCATTGCGCGATATGGACATCGCAGCGGCCGACGCGGCGGCCGATCAGGGGCTAAAAACCAACCCAAATGACCTTGAGTTATTGAGTATGAAAGCCGCCATTCGCTTTTTGGCGGACGACAACGCCGGGTTTGAAGCGATTAAAAACAAGGTGGTTGCCCTCAACCCGGAATACTCCACTTTTTATCAAATTGTTGGAGAGTTTGCCGAGTGGGAACACCGGTATGAAGACATTGTGAGCATGATGCGCGAGGCCGTGAAAGTTGATAAGCGCGATGCGAAAGCATGGGCAACTCTGGGCCTCAACCTTATTCGGTCGGGGGATGAAACCGCGGGGGTAGATGCGCTTCGCGAGGCTTGGAAAAACGACAAATTTAATGTGCGCGTGTACAACACGCTCGACCTCTATGAAAAAGATATTGCCACAGGGTATGTTACGGTAGACGGCACAACGTTTAAGATTCGCTACGCCAAAGACGAAAAAGCCATTTTGGAAAGGTACGTTCCCAAAATGCTTGAAGAGGCGTGGAAGAGCATGGTTTCAAGGTACGGGTTTACCCCCAAAACGCCTGTACAAATTGAACTCTACTCGGACACGCAAGACTTCAGTGTTCGAACGAGCGGTCTACCCAACGTAGGCATTCAAGGCGTTTGTTTTGGCCAAACGCTCGCCGCGCTTTCACCCGCCGCCGCGCCGTTTAACTGGGGCAACGTCCTCTGGCACGAACTTGGGCATGTCTTCGCCATTCAAATGTCTAAAAACCATGTGCCTCGCTGGTATACCGAGGGGCTCAGTGAGTATGAAACCATTGTGCGCCGGGCAGAATGGCAACGGGAAGAAGATCCAGCGCTATTTGCAGGTTTGCGCGATGGTCGCATCCCCATGGTAGACAGTTTCAACCGCGCGTTTACCCATGTTGACAGCGCTGAAGATGTGACAATGGCGTATTTTGCCGCCAGTCAGATCATTGTGTTTATGGCCGAAAAATTCGGCTTTCCAAAAGTGGTAAGCATGATGCCCAAGTGGGCGGCTGGGAAGCGCACCCCTGAAGTTGTACAAGAGGCGCTGGGTATATCCAGTGAGGAATTGGACAAGCAATACCGAGCTTGGCTCAAGCCGAGGTTGTCAAGGTATGACAAACAGTTTGTACCTGACAGGCGTGTTCCCCCGCTCGACGATGCGCGCAAGGCGGTCAAAGCCGATCCCAAAAATGGGAAGAAACTGCTCATGCTTGCGCGGGCGCTCGGGGCCGATGGGCAGGATGCCGAGGCGGAAGCCACATTTCAGGAAGCGCTCAAAACCGACCCGAAAGAGCCCAACCTGAATTATGAGCTGGTCCGCCGCGCAATGCGGAAAAAAGACACCAAAGAGGCCCAGAAGCTTCTCGAAAAAATGATCGCCGACGGGCACGACGGCTACACCGTTCGAATGATGTTGGCTGACATCGCCGAGGCCCAAGAAAAAGAAGATGTGATGAAGAAACACTTGGAGGAGGCGTATAAACTCGATACTTCCCAAGTGGAGCCGCTCCAAGCCCTGTACGACATGGCTCACAAGAAAAAAGACGCCGACGGTGAGCTGGCGGCGCTCCGTCGCATTGCTCTACTTGACCAACATGACAGGAGAGTTTGGTCAAGGCTGCTCAAGATGCTTGTGGAGCGAGGTCTTTGGGAAGAAGCTCGAAAAGTGGGCGAGAGCGCTATTTTCGTCGACGTTGCCAATGCAGAAATTCATCGCCTGTACGCCCGCGCGCTCGCTCGAACAGGCAACCACTTGTCTGCCATTTTTGAGTTGAACAGTGCTGTGTTGTGTCATCCCAAAGATGACGTGCTTGTAGAAATCTACGAGGAAATGGCAACTGGGTATGACAAACTCAAGAGCAAACAAAACGCCGATCAGGCTCGCGACTACGCTCGTCAGGTAAAAGGGTCAATCAAAAAGCCGGACGGCGACGATGATGAAGACATGAGGCCCAAGCCAAAAGACAAAAAACCCGCACATCCGCCGGATGATGAAGGAACCTGACCTTTCTACCCCAGCGTATTCGGATGAGTAGAACAGCCCGCACAGCCTCGCAGGAGAGCCCTGTCCACGCTATATCAGATGCCGATTTTGGCCTCCTGACAGAGTTGCTCCGCGCGCGAACCGGGATTGATCTCAGCCACAGTAAAAAGCCGCTTTTGGCTGCGCGCCTTTTTGAGCGAATGGCGGCGCTCAACATCACTTCATTCGGCGACTATTACAGTCGCGTGCTTTCCGATCCGGCGGGTGAACTTACCCGCATGACCGACGCTGTTTGTACCAACGAAACGCGTTTTTTCAGGGACGAAGAGCAGTCTAAGTTTCTTGTAGAAAAGTGGTTTCCAAGCTGGTTTGCCAAGGTTCAGGAAGAAGGAAAACCCGTAGGTCGCACCGCGGAAAAACCCGCGGCGCCGAAACGGCTTCGAGTGTGGAGCGCGGGGTGCTCCACTGGGCAGGAGGCGTTTACCATTGCGATGCTCCTTCTCATTCAGATTTCTCCTGAGCGAAACTTTGCATTGGAAGTATTGGGCAGTGATTTGTCCAACGTCGCAATTGAAAAAGCGCGGGCTGCCCGATTTGACGCGGCTTCCATGTTGGAAATTCCAAAACCTTACCGGTCGCGTTTCTTTACAACCGACCCAAAGACAGGTGACCACGTACCTAAGCCCGAGCTGCGCAACGTGGTGCGCTTTCACCGGTTTAATTTGTTTGACTGGTATTATCCCGTCACAGGCAAGTTTGACCTTATTTTGTGCCGCAATGTGCTCATCTATTTCAACGCCGAAACCCGCGCAAAAGTGGCTCGAAAGTTGGCGGAGCGGCTCAGTCCAAACGGAGCGCTTGTTCTGGGTATGACTGAAAGTTTGCTGGCAACGCGCGACAGAAAGTCGCTGTCGCGAGGTTCTCCCCAAGAACTTTGGCCTGGCTTGCCTCCGGTGGAAGTTGTGGGGCCCGCCACATACGCATTCGCGAGACGATAGCGGCCACCTTCGTTTTGCGAAGCAGGGCATCAGATTTGTCAAAACGTCGAGAAACCGCGTGCCCTGCATACAGGCCGGCGTTTATTAAAAGGCTTTGTGACCGATGACAAATGAGCGTAGCCTCATTGTCGGAGGCTATTGTGCATCGCCAACTTGCTCTTGTCGGATCGCTTGTCCTGTCGCTTGCTTCCCTTGTTGCGTGTGAAGCCACCACCAAAATTGAACAAACCGGTGGTAATGGTCCCACAGGAACGGGAGGCACCGGCGGTGGAACGGGAGGGGCAACCTCCTCCCAAGGTGGTTTTGGTGGCATTGGTATCGGCGGCTCGGCGGTAGGCGGATCGTGTGGGTATAGCTGCACAGCCGACCTGAAAAAAGTGATCGATTGCAATGGGCAGGTCATTCAAGAGTGTTCGAGTGACCAGGGCTGCGCAAACGGGCAATGTATCAATGACCCTTGCGAAGCTGCCAAACAGTCGTCCAGTTCATACGGGTGTGATTATTGGGCGCTCAAAACAGACATTATCAGCGACGCCTCCGGTGCGTGTTTTGCCGCATTCGTTGCCAATACGTGGACGTCGCCCGTGAAGATCTCGGTGGAGCGCAATGGTCAAATGTTGCCCGTTGCCAACTTTGCCCGCATTCCGTCAGGGCAGGGGCAGGGTTTGCAATACGCCCCGTATGATGCCAATCAGGGTCTTCCGCCCGGTGAAGTGGCCATTCTCTTTTTGTCTCGTGATACATTTGGATTTCTCCCTGACTGTCCCGCGCCCGCGGCTGTTGCAGGTGAGTCGGGTGTAATAGGAACGGGGCGTGGTTCGGCCTTCCACATCACTACAGATCGGCCGGTTGTGGCTTATCAAATCTTACCGTTCGGCGGTGGTCAAAGTGCTGCCACGTCGGCCACTCTACTCCTGCCCACGTCTGTTTGGGATACCAATTACGTGGCGGTTAATGCCTATCCTGCAAGTCAGGTGGCGCCGGGAGTTCCATCGCTTGATATTCTCGCCTACGAAGATGGCACCGAGGTAACCATTCTACCCAACAACCAGATCGTGGGTGGGCCGGGCGTGGTGGGGTCACCTCCCAACCAGGCGGTTGTGTACTCATTGCAGCGCGGTGAGTATGTTCAGATCTCCCAAGGCGCGGAGCTTTCAGGCAGCCCTATACAGTCAAACAAACCGGTGGGTGTGTGGGGCGGCGCAAGCTGCCTGAACGTGCCGGTAAATGCGTATTACTGTGACTCAGCCCAACAACAAATTCCACCCGTCAAAGCCATGGGTAATGAATATGTGTCGGTGCGTTATCGGGCGCGCAATGGGCAGGCCGATGAGCAGCCGCCGTGGCGTATCATCGGCATGGTAGACGGCACAGCGCTCACATACGAGCCGTTTCCACCTCCCGGGGCGCCGTCGACACTTTCGCTTGGTCAGGTGTTTGAGTTTAATGCGTCGGGGCCCTTTATCGTTCGCAGTCAAGATGCCGATCATCCCTTTTACGTGGCGGGGTACATGACGGGTGGTGAAGCGTTTGGAGGTGAGGGCGATCCTGAATGGGTGAACGTAATTCCGGCGGCCCAATACCTTGACTCGTATGTGCTGTTTACAGATCCCACCTATTCTGAAACGGAGCTTGTGCTCGTTCGAAAGCCTTCGAAAGACGGCCAATTTGCGGATGTCGTTTTGGACTGCGCAGGCCCCGTTCAAGGGTGGCAACCTATTGGACCTTACCAATACACAAGGGTAGATCTGGTCACCGGTGATTTTCAGAATGTGGGCAATTGTTCCAACGGTCGGCGCGAGATCAAAAGCGATCTACCCTTCGGCGTCACTGTTTGGGGCTGGGGAAGCACCAAGTCGACCCTGTTTACACAGCACGTTTCGTACGCCTACCCGGCAGGCGCAAGCGTCGCAAAAATCAACGAAGTAGTTGTGGTTCCCGACCCCAAGTAAAGTGACCTGTTCGCGTCTCGCCGCCTGACAGGTCGAATCCGACTCGGATTCGTGGGTAACTGACACCATCACGCAACGACCAGTCACGTCACGCCGGCCGTGACGTCTCTTCAACACGGAGTTCCCCAGCGGCGCATGCGCCTCATTCGAACGGCGAGTAACTCGTTGCGGTTGAGTTGTCGATGCAGCAGAAAAGAGCCCGTTCTGGGAGGTCCGGCGACTTGAGATGTCCATCACGTCGCCATCCACCGGTCTCGCCGGTCTCTCGTTTTCGTCGTGGCTGCGCTCGCCACAGAACTCCATCTGGAGAACCCGACGCGCCACGCTGTTCGCTTTTCCGCTTGGCGACGGGCAAGGGTGTCCCAAACGTCTCGACAAGACTGGATCCGTGCCTTGCAGAACGTTCCGCTAAAGGGAAGTTACCTAGGAGGCACGGAGATCACGGAGATCCACAGAGTTTTTTTTGTATTTCAGACTGCAATCGTCTCGCACCACCTAACCGATCCGCTGTCAGGTTTGGGATCGTGGGTGATGTGTACCCATAGCAGCGAAAGAAACAAAAAACTCCGTGTTCCTCTGTGTCCTCTGTGACTCCGTGGTGAAGAGACGTCTCCAGGCGATTCAGGTCTTGGCATGACGCTTCAGCGGTCGTTCTGGAATCTATGGAGTGCAGGCAGGGGTAAGGTCCACGCCGAAAAACTCGTCTACCAAGAGCTTCCATGTTTTGCCGTTTTCAGGTGGTCCACACTTGAACGGCGGTTTTTTGAGTTTTTCGCCTTTTAGCAACGTGGTGTGCTCTGTTAAGTACCGGGTTGCCAACTCGGCCGCATATTCCCAAACGCCGTTGCCGGCCTGAAAGGCGTAATATGTCCCGCCGCGCACCATTGTTGTCCCCGGCGCGTAGGGGGCAAGGCAGGGCGTTTTTTGCCCGCATTTGGACAGAATACCGTCGACAATTGGAACGAGCGTTCGGCTTGACCAGCGATTGTGATCGGCGTCGTTTGAATGGAAGATTTCGTGAAAGAGGGTTTCACGTACGGCCTCGGCGCTGGAATGGAGCGAACCTGAAACGTTGTACGATACTTCCCATCCATCGGCGTAGGCCGACGGTGTGGTTCTACCCACGGAGCGAAAAAATCGAAACCCGAGAGCGCGGTAGCGGTATTGGGCAGACGTGCCGCTGGGGCGTTGTTTATCGAGATCTTTAAAAAAAGAGTCGAGCGATACAAACGATGACAAAATCCACTGAAGGTGTTTTTTATACTTACCCATGGGCGGTTCTGGCACGAGGTGAAGTTGACCCCGCCAGCCCCCGTCCATTGTGTGTTCTGTAATAACGCCGGTGACCGTTCCAAGTTGGTTGTACAAGTTGAGTGCAAGGTCGCGCGCCGCGTCGTCACCATTGAAACGTGCTCGGATGAGGCAGCGAATGGCCTCTTCTTCAGCCGCCTTTTCTGCGGAGGCAGGTTTGCAACCTTCAGCCGCGGCAGTGAGTTGAGAGGGAAACGTGATGTTCTTAGCCTCAGAATACGATATGTGCGGCGGGGCCGGTGCCGCGGGCTTTTCGGCATCCGCCGTTGCGGATGGTGTGACCAATGGGGAGGATGGAACAGACGCGGATGTGGAATTGGATGGGAAGGTTGAGCCGGCGGCCGTGGAAGTTTGTTTGGAGGGCACCTGAGGTTCACCGGAGCCGCAGGCGCAAAGGACGGTTGCGACAACAGTGGGGAAGGTGAATCGGCGCATCGAATTGTTTATACCATAGTTCCGGCGGTCAGAAGTTTGGCCCGGATGCGGATGGAAAAAGGGGCCGAGGTAGCGGCGCGCAGCGGCTTATGGTACCGCAGGTTGTAGATATGCCTCGCGGTCACATTCTGGTGCTCGACGATGAACCGTCGATTTTAACCACTTTGCAAAAGGCCCTGACGTTGGAAGGGTATGCGGTGGATGTGGCGGGCGGGGTAAAAATTGCCGAAGAAAAGCTCACAAAGCGCACGTATGACTTGGGCCTTTTTGACGTGGCCCTACCCGACGGCGACGGGGTTGACCTGCTGAAGCGCATTCGAACCGCGGGCACTGATATGCCGGTGGTGATGATGAGCGGCCATGCAACGGTTGACGCGGCGGTTCGAGCCACGCGGCTTGGGGCAATTGATTTTCTTGAAAAGCCTCTGTCCACCGATCGATTGTTATTGGTCATTGAAAACACATTGCGCTTGGTGCGCGCCGAGGCCGAGGCCAATGCCCTCAAGACGCAAACGGGTCAGTCGAGCGATCTGGTGGGTGAGAGCCGCGTGATGATTGAGTTGCGGGAGCAAATTGCCCGAGCAGGCAAAGCCAATGCAACGGTGCTCATTACGGGTGAACGTGGAACTGGAAAAGAACTTGTGGCGCGGGCCATTCACCTCGCGTCAAAACGTGCTCGCAGCGCTCTCGAAAAAATGAATTGTGCGGCCATTCCAAGTGAATTGATTGAAAGTGAAATGTTTGGTCACGAGGCGGGAGCGTTTACAGGTGCCACCAAACAGCGACGTGGCAAGTTTGAGCGCGCCAGCGGTGGAACGCTTTTTTTGGATGAAGTGGGGGACATGCCGCTTTCAATGCAGGCGAAGTTGCTTCGCGTATTGCAGGAGCGCGAAATTGAGCGCGTCGGCGGTCATGAAACCATTAAGGTGGATGTGCGGGTTGTGGCTGCCACCAATCGCGACTTGGAAGCGGCTTGCAAAGAAGACAAGTTTAGGCCCGATCTTTTTGACCGATTAAACGTGTTGCCGCTCGCGTTGCCACCTCTGCGGGCGCGGCGTGAAGACATTCCTTTATTGGCGAAACACTTTTTGGCCATTGCCACAAAAACAAATGACCGGCCTGGAATGACCATTACAGAGGGTGGAATGAGCGCGCTCGCGGGTTATTCATTCCCAGGTAATGTGCGCGAGCTTCGCAATGTGATTGAGCGATTGGTGATCTTAACGCCCGATGACAAGGTGGATGAGAGTGACGTAAAGCGTTGTTTGGGCACCTCGGCCGCACCGCCTCCAACGGGGCTCTTTCGTGAGGGTGTTCCATTTCGTGTATTGGTTGAAGAAGCGGAGCGAAGCATTTTGGAACAGGCAATTACCCATCACAATGGGCAGATGTCTGCCACCGCGAGGGCGCTCGGTTTGGAGCGGAGTCACTTGTATAAAAAGTGTCGAGCGTTGGGGCTTCGGCAGGACAAGGCTGAGTCTGACGACGATTGAGCTTATTATTTGCGGCCTGAAACCATATAAAAAGTGACCGCACGGCCGCCGTGGTATTCGCCCGCCAATACGGCCTTTTTAAACCCTTGGTGAACCGTTAAACCAAGCTGCCAAAGCTCTTCAAACTGAGCGGGATCACCGCCTCCTGCCGCATAAAGTTTAACGGAGTCGTCGTGACCATTGCCGGCAAAGAGGCATAGTCCTGCATCTATCCAGGACAAAAATTGTTGCAGATCCAGCGCTTGATCGCGGGATTGATAAGGTGGAACAAGCCACGCGCACTTATCATTTTGATAGGTGGAGATGTGATTAAATCCCGCTTGGGTAAACAGGCCGGGCAGCTTTTCACCAATGGAGCTGTCACCGCGACCGAGAGCCTGTTTTCCGAGTTCGCATGTGTGTTGAAAATCAATGAGACGCAGGAGATCTTTCCAAGGAGGGGGCGGCGAGCCGCGAAACAGTGCCATTGCTTCGGCAATGTTGTCGGGCTCGCAGGCCAGGAAGAGGCCACCCGGACGCAATACACGCTTTATTTCGGCGAGCGCGCGCGGCACATCGGGCAGGTGCATTAACACTGTTTGACAGGTTGCCATATCAAACGTGTCGTTATCAAATGGCAACGCGTCGGCCGAAGCTTGTCGATAAGAAAGCCGATCGGAAAGGCCCAATTCAAGCGCTTTGCCATTTGCTTTTTCTGCAAACGACGCCTCGTAGTCAATACCAGTCAGCTTGGCTGTTTTGGGTAGATGAGGGAGCAATGTTCGTCCCCAATGACCCACGCCGCACCCCACATCCAATACGTTTTGGACGTTATGGAATTGATGTCGCTGCGCAGTTAATGCGAGAAAGTCGGCGTTCCACCAAGTGTCCCGCCACTCGCCGTCAAAACCCGCCAGAAACGAATATTGCGCCGGTGCCGTTTCGGTCATGCGGCGGAGCCTACAATAGATCTCGCGTTCTTCACCGCGGCCGGCACAACCGGCGTGAGTTTTTTTTCCGTCCGCTGGGCCGTTCCGGTAGCTTGCGATTCCCATGGTTGGCACAAAGAGCCGTTTCGTATTGGCCCTCGCGGTGCTCTTGGTTCCAGGCGTCGCTCTCAGCGCCGCTCCGGTGACTGTGAAAGGTCGCCTTGCCGGAACTCAGAAGCTTTTAAACCCCGTTTGGAATGAGGCCAAAGAGCCGACGAGTCATGCGTACACATTCCGCGAACCGAGCGTGACCACGCGCACTGATGCGCGCAACCTCACCGCTCAGCTCGACAAAGAGGTTGCGATCGTGGCCGTTTCCGATGCGGGCGGCGTGAAAGTGAAAGGCAACATGGTGGTGATGGGCGGGCGGATTTCGCCGGTGACGCTTGTGATCACACAGGGCGAAACGGTTCAGATCGAGAATAAAGATCCCTTTCCGCACAAGCTCTACGACACGGGCAACAAGGGTCTGCAGGTGGGCGAAACCCCTGCAAACAAGGCTCGATCGTGGGCACCGCCCGGCCCGGGCACGTATGAAATTCGCGATCAGGCGGCGCCGAGTGTACGCGCTTGGATCGTTGTTGAACCCAAGGCGGTTGCGGTGACTTATCCGGATCGAAAAGGGGAGTTTGGGATCGATCTTGAACCCGGAAAATACAAGCTTCGCGCGTATCACAACGGCGTTGTTGTTGGAAAAGAGATGGACTTTGTTGTGAACCCGGCGCCCGCCGAACAACCGCTCAAGAGTCCGCTCCTTGTGAGCGATGAGCCCAAAAAAGACGAAAAGAAGTGAGGCCGGAGGCTAAACGATGATCCTCTCGCGCTTTTGGTATGCGGTGCTCGCCCTGGCTTTCGGCGCCGCGGCGTTCGTGTTGCTTCTCGCAGTGCAGATGTACAACCGCGCGGGTCATCGCGCGATGAGCGAATCGCTGCTGGCCGACTCCAGTGCGGTGGAGTGGTATCTCAAGGACGATGCGCGGCGAAGAGCGAGCGCGCTCATTCAAATCGCGCTCAATCCCGAGATCCGAGCCAATCTGGCGAAGAGTTCGGCGGAGAGCAAAGTGCCCAAAGAGCTGCACGGCAAAAACAAAAAGGTGCTGCAAAAGCTTTACGGCGAAGTTCCGCAAGAACTCAAGTTTGACGCTGTTTGGGCTGTGGATGCATCCGGTCGAGTTGTCGGCGCAGTGGATGAAGTTACCGGCGCCAACACAGAAGATTGGGAACTCGGTGGTTACGGTGTTGTTGCGGACGCTCTGCACGGGTGGATTCGCGACGACGCGTGGGTTTGGAAAGGCCGGATCTATCGCGTTGTGGCGCGGCCTGTGGAGCAGGAAGTAAACGGCGAGCCGGTGGGCGCGATCGTCGCTGCAAAGATCGTCAATGATGAGTTTGCGCGATCGGTGTCAAAGCGCACGGGTGCCGCGGTGGGTTTCTACGCCGACAATCAACGTGTGGCGTCCGGTGCTCCCGAGGGGTTCGACAAGTCGAATCTCGACAGCATTACGCAAGACTTGAAGTTTTTGGATGACAACGCGGACTACAAAGAAAAAGGCCGATCGGGGGCGCGTATTCTAAACGAGTCGCTCGGTGTTGTGTACGCAAGGCTTCCGGGCGAAGCTTGGAATTTAGGCACCGGTTACGCGGTAGGACGGCTTGCCGTTCGTGTGGATGGTCCGTTTGATTTTCTCACGAAGGCGGACAACACAGACAAGAGCGCTGTCACCAAATCGCCTGTATTTTTCGGTGTTGTGGGCGGTGTTCTGTTGGCACTTCTGCTCGGTTTGTTCTTCTCATTCATGGAGCACACAAGCCCGCTCCGCACGTTCGCAGCTCAAACGCTTGAACTTGCAAAGGGCAAGATTGATGTGCTCGCGCCGAGTAAGTTCAGCGGTGCGTACAAGAAGATTGCGGCCGACATCAACGACGGCATGGAGAAAATCGCGGAGAAGGGCGGCGTTCCGCGCAAAGCGGCCAACCTTGAAAAAGTGCTTGGTCCGCTGCCCGCACAGCCGGCTATGAGCGCGTTTGCACTGCCGGGTGAAGCGGCAGGCGCACCGCCGCCTTCGTCGGGTCCGGCGATTTCACCCACGCAATCGTCGGGTCCGCGCGGGTTGCCGAAAGCTCCGCCGCGTCCGCAAGCCGCTGAAGCGGAGGAGATCGAAGAGATCGTTGAGGCGCCCGCAGCAAAACCCAAAGCACCGCCGCCCAAGAAACCTGTGCCACCCGCGCCTCCCGCACCCGCGGCGGATCTCGCGGTCGCGGAGGCATCGAACATTCAGCCTCTCGCGCAACTCGCGGGTGACGAGCCGTTTGATGAAATGGCCGATTGGCGCCGCGTGTACGAGGAATTTCTCGCCCTCAAGCAACAGTGCGGCGAGCCGACAGCCAACCTCACATTCGAAAAATTCAAAGGTACACTTCAGCGAAACAAAGATGCGCTCGTTGCACGACACAACTGTTCTCGTGTGAAGTTCACCGTGTACGTGAAAGAGGGCAAAGCCGCCCTCAAAGCATCACCCGTCAAATAAGTCCACCCGCTCTCTACCCAAGGAAAAAAGGGAAATGAGAAAGCCTGCGTTGGGTCTTTTCACGTTCGTTTCCGCGTCGCTTTACGCAACGTCGGCGCTTGCTTCAAACGGTCTCGAGTCGCCTGAAAACGGGGCCTATCAAGTAGGCCGCGGTGGAGCTTGGCTCGCACGGGCCGACGATCCGCTGGCTGTTTATTTCAACCCGGCCGGCTTGGTTCGGCAGCCAACAAGTGTACACTTGGGAGCGCATCTGATTTTTGCGGACAGGTGCTATACCCGCACGGGTCAGGACGCCGACGAAGATTCAGACACGTACGGCCAATACGGATTTCCGGTGTCGCCGGGCAACGACGTTGACAACTTTCCGGGGCCGGGAGCCGACCCCGAAGGTGACGCAAAAGGCCCGCCGGGGAGGGTTTGTGAAAATGGTCACGTTTCTCCCAACCCTCAGCTGGCTGCAAACTTCCGCGTGCTTGATCAGCTGGCGATTGGCATCGGCGTGCTCGGTCCGCACGGAGTGGGCAATCACGAATGGCCGGAGCAGCTGCCTTTCGTAAATCGGTTTGGCGTGGAGGGTACGCAGCCTTCTCCCCAGCGGTACATGCTGGTGAAGTCCAGCTCGATCATTCTCTTTCCAACATTGAGTGTGGCGTGGGCCCCATTGGATAACCTCGCCATCGGCGCGGGCTTTACATGGGGTATTGCAAACGCTTCGTTTGAGAATTTTTCAGAATCGCTTTCGGTTCAGGTGAGCGGAAATAACTGTGGTCCCAATAACGATCGACCGTGCGTCTTTAATGACGACTTTGCGCGCGGTGGATTGGGTGATGTGCGCGCCAAACTCTCGGCAACAGATCTCTTTGTTCCTGGATTTGTTATTGGAGCGCTCTATTCACCGCACAAGTATATTGATGTTGCCGGCTGGTTTCGTTGGTCCGACGCGGTGGACACCGAAGCGAGCGTAACCACAACCGCTCAATATTGGGACGGTCAAGGCAAACTCAATGAAGAAGCCGACCGATGCAGTGACCCTTCCAATCCGCTATGCACCGTAACGCTCGGCGATAAAGAAGGCGATCCCGGTTATAAAGCCGGCCACATTAAGCTGCCCATTCCAATGGAAGCCAAATTGGGCGTTCGCTTTCATTACCCGCGGTCGACAGTCGGCGAAAAACCGGTATGGGCGCAGGGCACCAAAAAGGTGCGCGATGCAATGAGCGAAGACTTGTTCGATGTGGAAGCCGATTTCACATACGCCAATAACTCGGCCGTAAAAAATCTGGAGGTCCGCTTTAAGAAGGGGATCATTATCAATGGCACTCAGGGCGGCACGTTGCCCGAAAATGCCGATATCCCGCACGAGTGGAAAGACGTTTTCGGCGTTCGTCTCGGCGGTGAGGTGGTGATATTGCCGAGCCTGTTATCGGCTCGCGCCGGCTTCTTTTATGAATCAAAAGGTCAAGACGACGCGTATCTGAATATCGATTTTCATAACGGTGAAAAGACCGGTTTATCGGCGGGCGCCACCGTTCGCGTTTGGCGATTGGATATCAGCGCGGCTTACCAACACACGTTTATCGGCACACTCGACAACGGTGGGCAGGGAGCCCTTTATGGTTTGTCGGGTGACGGCGCAACCATTGAAGACCCAGGTCCGGGCGGCGCGTCGCGCACCTTTCAAGTGATTAACGGCGGCAAGCTTGAAAGCGAAATGAATGAGGTGGCGCTCGGCATTACCGGCCGTTTCTAGTGCCGCGTGTCAAAAGTCCTGCCGGACTTTTGGCGCCGCTGACGCGGCGCGCTTCGCACACGCCGGCACTATCTTTTGTCTCGTGGGGCTCCCGCCCCACACCCCCCGCGCTTGCGCGCGGCTAGTTCCGCACGAAGGGGTCAATCAGGGCTGCTATGGGTACACATCACCCGTGATCCTGAGCATGACTGTAAAATCGGCCGCGCTGTGCGAGCCTATTGCAGAAAAAATACAAAAAACTCCTTGGAACTCCGTGATCTCCGTGCCTCCTAGGTAACTTCCCTTTAGCGGAACGTTCTGCAAGGCACGGATCCAGTCTTGTCGAGACGTTTGGGACACCCTTGCCCGTCGCCAAGCGGAAAAGCGAACAGCGTGGCGCGTCGGGTTCTCCAGATGGAGTTCTGTGGCGAGCGCAGCCACGACGAAAACGAGAGACCGGCGAGACCGGTGGATGGCGACGTGATGGACATCTCAAGTCGCCGGACCTCCCAGAACGGGCTCTTTTCTGCTGCATCGACAACTCAACCGCAACGAGTTACTCGCCGTTCGAATGAGGCGCATGCGCCGCTGGGGAACTCCGTGTTGAATACGACGCGTCAGGTGGCTGGACGTTTCAGGTCGTTGCGGGGCGCTGAAGTTACCCACAGCCGCAAAGCGCCGCTCAGATAACAGTCTGTATGCGCCTGCACATTTGGCGCATAACGCCGGGAAAAGTCGGGTGGACGCGGCGTGGCCGTGCGCCTATACCGACTGGGCCATGTCTGAAACGCCCGTTCGTAATCTCATTATTATCGGTTCCGGTCCCGCCGGACTTACCGCGGCCATTTACGCCGCTCGCGCGAACTTGAAGCCCCTGTGCATTGAGGGGTTTAGCGCGGGTGGGCTCATTCCCGGTGGACAGCTGATGTTTACCACCGACGTTGAAAACTACCCCGGGTTTCCAGAGAAGGTGACGGGCCAAGAGCTGATGCAGCGGTTTCGCGATCAAGCGGAGCACCAAGGCACCGAGTTTGTAACCGCGGACGTGACAAAGGTGGATCTGTCGCAACGGCCGTTCAAAGTGTGGACTGACGAAGCGATGTTTTTGGCAAAGGCCGTTATTGTGGCCACCGGGGCGCGCGCCAACTACCTCGGGCTGCCGAGTGAAGAAGGCCTGAAAAACAAGGGTGTGAGCGCTTGCGCCGTTTGCGACGGTGCGCTGTTTCGCAATCAAGACGTGGCCGTTGTGGGCGGCGGCGACACCGCCATGGAAGAGGCGAGTTATTTGGCGGGCCTCTGTAAGTCGGTGACGTTGATCCATCGGCGCGATGAGTTTCGCGCTTCAAAAGCAATGGTTCAGCGCGTTGTTGAAAATCCGAAGATCAAGATCTTGTACAGCCACGTCGTGGAAGAAGTGCTCGGCGCGGCTGAAGATCACGTGACCGGAATCGTCGTGAAGAGCCTGAAAACAGGCGAAAAGAACACCGTGCCGCTCGCTGCAATGTTCGTTGCGATTGGGCACACGCCCATGACCGATCTGTTCGTGGGTCAGCTTGAAACGCACCCGAACGGCTACTTGAAAACAACGCCGGGTTCGTCGCGCACAAGCGTTGAAGGCGTTTTCGCGGCGGGGGATGTGCAAGATTGGACCTACAGGCAAGCCGTTACCGCGGCGGGCACGGGTTGCATGGCGGCTCTGGACGCCGAGCGGTGGCTTGGTGCGCAGGGTGCTCACTGACCGCCCGTGAGCGACAACGCCGACTCGCCGATCGACCCGCGCGAGGAGCTGCTGCTCCTCGTGGGGTCGACCCGCGCTTTGTTGGAGCAATACGAAGCGTCGGGTGCGGATCTGGTGCCGAGTCGCTCGGCGATACCGGAGGCACTTGTGTACGCGTCGGCGCAACGTCCTGCGCCGACATTGGAGCGTCCTCTGCCGCAGTTCGATCGTCCGACGGCGCCGGAGCGTCCTGCGGAACGTCCTGCGGCACATGTTGAACGGCCTGTGTACACACCGGCGGAACGTCCTGCGGCACATGTTGAACGACCTGTGTACACACCGGCGGAACGTCGTGCGCCCGTGGCTGCACAAGCGCCGCCTCCGCTCGCGGCAGCGCCGGCGGAACGTGAACACGCCGCGATTTCAGGGCGCGAACAAGCCTCGGCTTTGAGCGTGGACGGATCGGATGATCGCAAAATGCGGCTTGCGCTTCTCGCAGAGCAGGTTCGGCCGTGCACCAAATGTCCACTTCACTCAGGACGCACACAAACTGTTTTTGCGCGCGGAAACCCTTTTTCTGAAGTGTGTTTCGTGGGCGAGGGGCCCGGTGCCGATGAAGACGCGCAGGGTGAACCGTTTGTGGGGCGCGCCGGTCAGCTGCTCGATCGCATGATCGCTGCAATGGGTTATCGGCGGGACGATGTGTACATTTGCAACATCGTAAAGTGCAGGCCGCCGAACAATCGAAAGCCCGAGCTGAGCGAAATGGACGCGTGTACCCCGTACCTTAAAGAGCAGCTCGCGCTGGTGAAACCGAAGGTGATCGTTGCGCTGGGTGCAACCGCTGTCACGGGCCTTATCGGTTCAACTGAAGGCATCACGAGGCTTCGTGGAAAGTGGAAGCTCTACAAGGGCACGGTGCCGATCATGCCGACGTTTCATCCGGCCTACCTGCTTCGTAACGAAGCGGCGAAGCGCGACGTTTGGAATGATCTGCAAGAAGTGATGAAGCACCTCGGCAAACCTGTGCGCAAAGCCGGCGGCGCTCGGTCCGAAGAATGAGCGCGCCGGACAATGACCGCGCCAAGGCGCGCGCCCAAATCCTTGCGTGGTTTCGCGGGCTGCTCGTGTTTGTCGGAGTCTTTCCGTGGATCTTGCCGTTTGCGCGGGCGCGCTTGCCTCTCGGTGACGTGGGCATTGGGCTTGATCTGGTGTTTTTTACGATGTGTCACCGGCGCGCCCCTCGAACTCTTGTGTTCGACGGCGTGTTGATGCCTCTCTGCAGTCGGTGCGCTGGGATTTTTCTTGGTGTCGCACTCGGAGCGTTGATCGCTCGTCCGATTTTGCCGCTGCGCACCTGGCGTTGGGCATTTGTTTTGTCAGGTGTACTCATGGTTGCCGATGTTGTGACGCAGGATTTGGGTATTCACCCGGTGTGGCACGCAACGAGGATCGCAACCGGCGTGTTCGTGGGTTACCTGATGTCGATTGGCTTTTTCTCGGCTCTTGCGCGCGACAAAGTGGATGCACCAACGCCGGGTGATGCTTCTCCGGGCGACAACGCGCCTACGGCAACGTGAGGATGTTGTGTACACGCCGAAGCGTACCCGTAAATGTGTACGCACGAGCCCGCGCGCGTGATGCGTTCACGTTGAGACTCGTGCGCTGAGTACCGTGTGATGACCGGGCAGGCGTGTTGTTACTTGCGACCGCCGTTTGCGACGCACTCGTTCACAGGGCCTTTTTTGGCCTTGCGTACACATTCGTTAAACTGCTCTTGGCCTTCTTTCCAGTTGCCGGTGGATTGAAGCGCTGCGCCGAGAACAAAGTAACCGGTGGCTTCTTCAGGATCGGCCTCAATCAACGCCTTGCCCGTTTCAACCGCGTCTTTGAAACGGAAGCTGTTGACCTCACCCATGCCCTTTTTCTTGAGGGCATCAACGTCCACGTTTTTCTTTTTTGCTTCTTCTTCGGCCTTCTTTTTTGCTTCTTCTTCGGCCTTCTTTTTTGCTTCTTCTTCGGCCTTCTTTTTTGCTTCTTCTTCGGCCTTTTGAGCTTCTGCCTTTTTAGGATCGACCTTTGTGTCGGGCGCAGCCGATTGAGCCGTGGTCACGGTGGGCGCAGTGGGCGTGGCCTGGCGATTCATCATGCGGCGGCCCACGACGAAAATCGAA
The DNA here is from genome assembly GCA_016712345.1 of Polyangiaceae bacterium. Classification (GTDB taxonomy): domain Bacteria; phylum Myxococcota_A; class Polyangia; order Polyangiales; family Polyangiaceae; genus JADJRH01. Next base: position 1,094,625 of record JADJRH010000001.1, on the reverse strand, counting down.
ACCACCGCGGCGAACGCCACAACACCCGCAACGATGCGGCGAAGTCGCGCGCGTCTCTCCATTTGCGCCGCGCTGACAACGGGACCGTGATGATCGTGGTCGTCGTCGTGATGCGGTTCTGCGGGCGGAACAGAGTCAACATCGCGGCGGAAGAACTGCGCCGAAACAGACGAGTCTTCGTGCCAGTCGTGTTTTGAAGTGGATTTGCCATCACCGCGACGCGAGGTGGGCGCTTCATCCTTTGACTTGCCGCGCGCACTTTTGGGCGTCTCTTCGGCTTTTGCGCGAGCGCTCTTGGGCGTCTCTTCGTCGTCCTTCTTGTCAGCCTTTTTCTCGTCGCTCTTCTTGGCTGACGCCGCATCGTCCTCGGCTTTTTTGGCAGCGGCCTTGGCTTCTTCGTCGGTCTTCTTTTTGGTTTCGGCTTCGGCCTTTTTGGCAGCAGTCTTGGCTTCTTCGTCGGCTTTTGCGGAAGCGGCCTGGGTGGCTTTGTCAGCTGCGGCTTTTGCCTCCGCTTCAGCTTTCTTTGAGGCGGCGGCGAGTTCTGCTTCGGCCTTTTCGGCTGCGGCTTTTGCCTCCTCTTCGATCTTTCCGGCGGCAGCTGCCTCTTCTTCAGACTTTTTCGCCGCGGCTTCTTCTTCGCTCTTAACGGCGGCTTTGTGCGCTTCTTCGAGCTTGATGGCTTCTTCGGCGACGCGCTTCGCTTCTTCTTCGGCGCGTGTCGCCTCTTCGAGAGCTTTTCGAGCTTCTTCTTCGGCGCGTTTCGCTTGAAGTTCGGCCTCGCGTCTTGCTTCTTCAGCGCGGCGTAGAATTTCTTCGGCGGCTCGCTTTGCTTCTTCAGCTTTCTTAATTTGCTCTTCAGCCGCTCGCTTTGCTTCTTCGGCCTTCCGCGTTTCTTCGGCTCGTTTTGCTTCGAGTTCGGCTCGTCGAGCCGCTTCTGCCGCGCGTGCCGCTTCTGCCGCCTGGCGCGCCTCTTCAACTTTCTTTGCCGCTTCTTCGGCTGCGCGAGCGGCTTCTTCGTCGGCGGTACTTTCGGCGACGATCTCTTCGTCGTCACGCTCTTCGTCGACGCTCGCGTTCACTTGATCATTCGTGGTGGGCTCGCCTGAATACGAAGGCCTCGCCTGCCCCGACTTGGGACGCAGACCGCGAGCCTTGTTTCTGAGAGCTGATCCTCGAAGCCGCTTGGACATGACTCGGTAACTCCTGCACCGTCACTCACCGCACGGGCGAGCGCTTCCGTCTTTAGTTATTCACGAATCGCGCCGATGAAGCGCGGCCCAAATTTGAACCATGCCGCGCGCGCCGGCACCCAACACCATTCACGATCCTGCCTGCTCGCGCCCGAGAAACGTGCCCACCGACGCGTGTGCCGGAGCGTGCCGGCAAGTCGGGAGTGCACGCCATACACCATTCTTTGGGGTTTTTAGCTGGGGGCAAGGTCTTCGCGCAAAACCCAGATTCGGCGTACATGGGCACACCTGAGCATCCGGTCCAAACGGCGTGTGCAACGGATCGCACTCTGGATGGATGGCCGCACACCCGGTGCCGGATCACTTTTTCAATCACGGCAACTCTTGAGGGCTCGGATCACGTTTCACTTATTTGCCGAGGGTGACCGGGCGGCCGGCAACGGGGATCTGCGACAACAACACTAGGGTGTCGATCTTTTTCTTGTCGTCGTTCACGACCACCGTACCGGCAAGATTGAAGGCGAGTTCCCAGTCGATCGATTCATCCGAGGAGAAAAAAGCGACTGAAGACTCGCATGCTTCGATGTCTTTTTTGACTTGCTGGCCCGTGTTGGAAAGGTCGGGACCGGCCATACCCTTGCTGTGTTTGCGGGCCGTTCCTCCGCGAATGGGCCAAATAGCGGTTGAAAAGTCTTTGAGCACCATGGTGGCGATGGAGCACGGCGGCGGCGAAGAAACGCGCGGCTCGGGCACGACGTTCAGCTCCTTGGGCACGTCGTTTCGGCCATCGGTTTTGATGATGACTTTGGGGGCGCCGGCTTTTCCAAGCTCAGTCACCACCGCGGCAACGTGCGCGACCTTGGCTTTTTTCTCAACCAACAGTGTGACGGGTTTGCCCTCAATTGGCAGGTCTTTCACAAGTTTGGTGAGTTTGTCGGCCGCGTTTGGATCCTGCATGCGAACGCGCTCCATGCCCAGGTACGGGCCTTCGGCGTCCACGAGAAGGTTGGGCATGCTCTTGGGCTTGGGGGCCTGAGAGGTGGCCGCAGCGGTTTGACTGGGCGCTCCTGTGGAAGCACCCGAGCCGGAGCCGGAAGCTTTGGGATCGCCGCAGCTCGCGGTGGCGAGGGCGAGCAACAAGACCGAGACGAAGCAACGCATGGCGGTCGCACGATATCAGAACGGCCGCATGCTTCGCAGTTCGTTGCTTTTGTTTTTAGTGAACGATGTCGGAGAAGGTTACGGCGCTGTGAGGCCGAGTTCATTGGCGAGGAAGCTGTACACGTCGGCCTGCTCCTCAATTTCATCATCGAGAGGTGTTCCGCCTCCGTGTCCAGTGTTGTCGCTTGCGCGGAGCAACACCATCCCGCCGGTGCTCGCCGCCTGCAGTCGGGCCGTCATTTTGCGCGACTGCCATGGATCGACTCGGGGATCGTTGGCGCCTGTGAGGAAGAAAATCGGCGGATACGCAACGCCGTCTTTCACGTTGTGAAGCGGTGAGTACGCATAAAGCGCCTTGAACATTTCCGGGTCTTTGACGCTGCCAAACTCGGTGGTGTTAAACGCGCCGTTGGTGGTCAGCTCAACGCGAAGCATGTCGTAGATGCCAACGTACGAGACAACGGCTTTGTACATTTCGGGGTGCTGCACGGCGGCCGCACCCATCAAAAGTCCGCCGTTGGATCCGCCGATGATCGCGAGCTTTTGCGGGGACGTGATCTTGGTATCCACAGCGTGTTTCGCGCACGCGTAGAAGTCGTCGAACACGTTTTGTTTCTTCGCGAGATTGCCGGCGCGATGCCACTCTTCGCCGAACTCGCCGCCGCCGCGGAGATTGGCCACCGCGAACACGCCGCCCATGTCGAGCCACACGCGGAGAAGTGGATTTACTCCCGGCTGAAGGCTGATTCCGTAACCACCGTAGCCGCTCAGGAGGAGCGCGTTTGAACCGTCGAGTTTTGTGCCCTTCTTTCGGAGGATGTTGATCGGGACTTTCGTTCCATCTTTGGATGTACACATCTCGCGAACGGCTTCGGCGTCGTCGAAGTTCACGCTCGAAGTGGTCGCCATTACCGTTTTTTCAACGGGTGTTTTGGCGCTTGGTTTGTAGCTGTACCAGGCCGGCGTGGTTGTGTAGCTCTGGCCGCGGAACAGGATGTCATCGCCGTTCATCGGAACGAGCTGACGCACGCTCGACACGGGCGGGATCGGCACCGTGCCCTGCACTTTGCCCTTTTGATCAAAAATGCGCACCTGCGACGGTCCGCCGACGAGATCCTTTACGTACACCTTCGATTTGGTGACGACGTAGCCCTCGATTGTGACATCGCTGTGGGCAACGATCGTTTCGGCTTTTGCGAGATCGGGTTTGGCCGGATCGATGCGGAGGATCTTGCCTTTGGGAGCGTCTTTAACCGACAGCAGATAGAGCTTGTTGTCGGGGCCAAACTTGCCGCCCACAACGCGGTCGGGCAGATCTGCAAAACGCGTCCACTGGCCGCTCTTCGTGTCGAGGATGAAGTGCCAATATTCGCCGCCGTCGCCGTTTTGGACCGGTGCGTACACCCACTTGCCGTCTTTGCTCGTTTTCAGCTCGATCTCTGCAATGCGTACGAGCTTGTCTTTGGTGAGCGAGGGCTTGTCTTCAGCGAACTTTGTTCCGAGCTTGTGAAAGTACACTTGCTGGAAGAAGCCCATGTCTTTGTCATCCACTTCGCCCTTGTGCGGATGGCGCGTGTAATAAAACCCTTTGCCGTCGCCCGCCCATGTGAGGGCTCCGCCGGCCGTTCCGCTGTGCGCGTATGGAACGAGATCGCCTTGTTCCTTGCCGGTTTCGACATCAAACACGTGCACCGTGCCGTTTTCGGTGCCGCCCTCCGACATAGATACGGCGACGAGCTTTCCGTCCGGTGACGGTTGGTACCAATCAATCGTGGTGCGACCTTTTGGATCGATCACGTTCGGGTCGACAATGACGCGCTCCTTGAGATCGGCTTCGGTTTTGGCTTTGTCCGGTGCGGTCATTACAACCAAAAACGGCTGCTGCTTCGGCGGCTGGTCTTTCAAGGCAAAGAGCGTGTCTTTGGCCATGTGAAGCGCGAACCGATCGGGCGATGAGCTTGTGAGAATGCCCTTGATGCGCTCACGAATTTTGGCGCGCTGCGCATTCTTGGCGAAGTAGTCGCGCGTGGCTTTGTTCTGAGCGTCGACCCACGATTTCACCTCGGCGTCATCGCTCTTTTCGAGCCATTGGTATTCATCGACAACCTTGGTGCCGTGGTATTCGTTGGTGACCGCTTTTTTCGCGGTCGCCGGGTATTTGGAGGGTTTGGGTGCCTCTGCACTCGCGCTGGCCGTGACCGACGTCGATGGCACGACGGTCGGTTGCGGCGGCGCGTCGACGTTCGTGTTGCCGTCGCTGCATGCTGCGGCGGCGGGGAGCAGGGTGGCTAGGAGGATTGCAAGAGCGGGCCTTCGCATGGCGCAGCGCCATAGCTGCACGGCCGGCGGGACGGAATAGAAAGAACGGGAAGGGTGGAGCGCCCGACGGTGGGCGCTCCAGCGAAGTTAGGCGATCACGGCGTCTTGGCGCCGGCGCCTTCAACGATGATGAATTGCACGCGACGATTCTTGCCGCGGTTTGCGGCCGTGATGTTCGGCGCAATGGGTCGCTCTTGGCCGTAGCCTTTTGCGACCAAGCGACCGCCTTCAACACCCTGCGAAACAAGGAAGCTGCGCACCGAATCGGCTCGTTGCTGGCTCAGCGTCAGGTTCGCGTCTTTGAGACCGGTGTTGTCGGTGTGGCCCTGCACTTCGAGCTTCTTGATCGAAGGCGTGCGAATGATCGTGTCGGCCACTTCTTGCAACAGCACGTTGGAGTCGCCGAGGATCTTGGACGAGTTCGTTTCGAAGTGAACTTGCTTCAAGATCCTCAGCTCGTTGCCCTGAAGCTTCACGAGGCTCACTTTCGGGCGCTTCGCAAGGCTCACCGAGGGGCGCGCGGTGTCATTGGGCCGAACATCGGCACCGGCTCCGCCGACCATGTAACCGGTGGCGTCAACCTTGAGGCTCACGGTTCCGGGTTGCAGATCTTTGAAGCTGAAGTTGCCGTTGCCGTCGGCGGTTGCTGCCAACTCTTTGCCATCGGCGGTGGTGAGTTTCACCACGGCGCCGGCAACACCTGAGCCGGTTTCAGCATCTTTGACTGAGCCCTGCAACTGACCGAGCTTGGGCAGCGCTTCGAGCGGGCAGTCAACGTCAACGAAGGTGGGCCCTTGAGGCGCCTGCGGAGCGGGTTGCGGTTGCGGCTGAGCCATGCCGGGTTGTCCAGGCATTCCAGGTTGTCCGGGCGCGCCCGGCTGACCGGGTTGGCCCTGTGGTCCAAACGGACCGAACGGACCGGGTTGTCCCGGAGCCCAAGGCTGACCGGGTTGCGGATTTTGCGGTTGCGGCATTGCCGGAGCAGCAGCGCCCGTCACCGTGGCTTGGCAAACGCCGGGCTTGAAGCCGGGGGCTTTGATCGCGAAGGAGTACGTGCCCGCTTCCACATGGCGCGTCATGAAACGCCCATCGGCACCGGTTGCAACCGGACCCTGCGCGCTCGGCCCGGCGATTGTGATGATCGCGTCGGCCACAACCACATCGTTTTTGCCCATTTCGTGAACAAAACCACGCACGAAGTTTTGCGGCTTCTCCACCGTTTGGGTCTTTTCGACAATTTGAGGCGGCGGCGCTTGCGGAACCGGCTTCTCCTTGGTGTCGTATGCGTACCCAACGCCGAGGTAGAGCGTCCACGGGGCTGTGGGCGCGACCTCTTCAATGAACACGCTTGTGCCCGACAAACCGATGTCGAACGCGGCGTGACCCGAGAGGCCGCGGAATGCTCCGCTGAAAGGCGTGGCGCGCACGCCGATGGACAGGCGCGACGGAATTGCTTCGTATCCGGGACCACCGGCGGTGGTGGGATCCGGCGCCGAGAAATCGGCGAGGCCCAAACAAATGTCGCCGCGCGAAACGCGGCCTGTGCGGCATTGGTAGTCGCGCGAGTTGATAGGAATATCGACGCTGTATTCGACGTACGGCTGCACGTATTTCCACGGCACCATTGCACCCACGCCGATCGATAAAAAGTCGGTGCGATTTACGCCGAGGCCGAAGCGCTCCACGCGCTCAATGGGCTTGGAGCCTTCGAGCCCCGCCGCTTCACCGCGTGCGTCTTCGACCGCTTTTACAAGGGCACCTGAGTTGTCGAGCTTGTAGCCGATGTTCAAGTCGGCGCGGAACGGAAAGCCTCCGCCCTGGCTTTGCGGCTTTCGAAAATCGGCTGAAAACAAGCCGCGGAACGCCGCGCTTGTGCTGTCGCCCGAAACGCCCACCGAGCCGGTGCCGTTGAGGAGGAGCAATTGCGCTTCAAGGCCGGCGTTGAAGTACGTTCCGAAACGCTCCGGCAAAAACCCTTTTACGCCGAAGGTGGTGTCACCGAGCACTTGCAGCAGTTGCGGCCGGCCTTCGCTGTTGGAGTTTGCGTACGTTCGAATGGTTGCGTACGCCTCCAAGAACGAAAACGGCGTCACGTTCAGCGTGAAGAACGCGCCCACGTGACTCGCGTCGTCTTTGTTGCCCGCGCTCGAACACGTCACGGGCGCGCCGGCAGGCGTGGAGTTGTCGGGGTTGCACAGGAATCCGTTTGCCTGGAACCAATCCATTAAAAACGCAACGCGGAATGTGCCCGGTGCGCCGGAGCCGGCGGTGGAGAGGCGAAGCCCGCCTGTGGAGCCCCACATGTTCGGCTGCTCCGAAAGCGACAGTGCGCGCCGCTCCCATTCATCGTCTTCGGCGTTGGCCGCCGGTTCGGGTTCCGTTGCGGGCGGCTGATCGCCCGCCGGAGGTTGGTCACCGAACTGCCCGAACTGGCCAGGCTGTTGGGGCTGACCAAACTGGCCCGGCTGCCCGGGTTGTGCACCAGGTTGACCAAACTGACCGGGTTGTCCCCCCGCCGGACCAAAAGGCGGCTGCGGTTGGGTGCCGGGCGCCGCGCCGAACGGAGGTTGCGGCTGCGGCTGTTGGGCCTGTGCTTCGGCAGCGATGAGCATCGGTAAGAGCCACGCGAGCGAAGAAAGAGGCCGGAGCCAATTAGACAAGCGAGCTTTGACAAGCGGTTGCATGACCCTCGTCCTTGGGGTGTGTGCCCGTGGGTAGCGATCGCGGAGCCCACGATCGGCGCGGTTTCAAAAACGCGACCGACTTGTATCACCATCCAGTGCCCCGATTCTATTAAATCGATGCGCCGCCGTGCCCGCTTTCGGTCACTTTGGGGCGCCGGAAATCGTCAGCGTAGGCCAAGGCCGTGGTAGAAGGGCGCACTATGGCCTCCCGCGGCAGGATCTTAATTGTAGACGACGAAGCAAACGCGCGGGCCGCTCTGTCGGAGATCCTCGGCGAAGAGGGGTACACAACAGAGACGGCCGCAGACGGCTTCAAAGCCCTCGGCAAGCTCGAAGAGTTTGGGCCCGATGTTGTTTTAACCGACCTGAAAATGCCCGGTCTCGACGGAATCGGGCTCATGGAAAAGGCCCGCGCGATCCTGCCCACGTGCACGTTCGTTGTGATGACCGCATTCGGCACCATCGCCAACGCCGTCGAAGCAATGTCGAAAGGGGCGTACAACTACCTCACCAAACCGCTCGATTTCCACGTGCTCGTGGCCGTTGTCGAACGCTCGGTAGAACGCGCGCGCCTGCTTCAAGAAAACTCGCGTCTGCGCCAAAAGCTCCGCGAGCGAAACGCGTTCGGTCACGTCATTGCCACGCACCCCTCCATGGTCAACCTCATGCGCCTCGTGGAGCAGGTAGCGCCCTCAAAAGCCAGCGTTCTCATCGTGGGTGAAACGGGCACAGGCAAAGAGCTAATCGCTGAAATGATCCACAATGCGAGCCCGCGATCCAAGTCGCCGCTCGTTCGGCTGAACTGCGCGGCCCTCACAGAATCGCTTCTGGAGAGCGAACTGTTTGGTCACGAAAAAGGCGCGTTCACCGGCGCCATCGCCCGCCGTGAGGGTCGCTTTGAGCAGGCCAACAACGGCACTATTTTCCTCGACGAAGTAAGTGAAATCCCGCTCGCAACGCAGGTAAAGCTCCTTCGCTTTTTGCAAGAGCGCACCTTTGAGCGCGTCGGCGGAAACGAAACGCTCAAAGTTGATGTACGCGTGATCGCCGCCACCAATCGTGACCTGCGTCAGCGCATCGCGTCGGGCCAATTCCGCGAAGATCTCTTTTATCGACTCAACGTCGTCACACTCGAAATTCCGCCGCTTCGCGAGCGCGCCAGCGACATCAACGAACTCGCCGCGTTTTTCCTCGGCCGTTACGCCGATGAAAACGGAAAACGAATTGAAGGATTCTCCGAAGACGCTCTCCAAGCGTTGCGTACACATGGTTGGCCCGGCAACGTTCGCGAGCTTGAAAACGCCATCGAACGCGCCGTTGTTTTGTGCGACGGGCCCAAGATTGAAGCACGGCATCTACCCGGGCCGCTCACTCCCGGTTTGCAAGAAGCCATGCCGCCCATTCCCGGCAGCACCATCTACGACCTTGAAAAGTACGCCATCCTAAGAACGCTTGAAGCGTGCAAAGGCTCCACTTCCAAGGCCGCTACAATCCTGGGCATCAGCCCGCGCAAAATTCAATACAAGCTCCATGAGTACTCAACCGGCACCGATGGGCCTTCGGGTCCTGTGCTTGGTGCTCGTCCCGAGTCGCACAAGTCGTCGCGCGAGGACGACGCATGACTCAAACGGAGCGCGCCGAAAGCCAGCCTTCCGAGCCATCAAGCGGCGCTCCGTCTCCATCCGCAACGACCGAAACCCTCATCTCAGTCAAAGATCTCAAGAAGACCTTCAACATCGGCTTTTTCAAGTCGCGTGTGGTGGAGGCCGTCAAAGGTGTCACTTTTGATGTACACCGGGGCGAAATCTTCGGGTTTTTAGGGCCAAACGGCGCCGGAAAAACCACAACGATCAAAATGCTCACCGGCCTCATCGCCCCCACATCGGGCGATGCGTACCTTTTCGGAAAACGCGTTCCCGCCGCTGAAGCGCGCCAAAATCTCGGGTTTTTGCCCGAAAATCCGTATGTGTACCCTTACCTAACACCGCGCGAAGTGGTTGAGATGAGTGGTCAGCTTTCCGGTATGAAAGGCGCCGCCCTTCGATCGCGAACTATGGAGGTGCTCACCAAGTTGGGCATTGCGTACGCAGCCGACCGTCAAGCGCGCAGGCTTTCAAAAGGCATGTTGCAGCGAACCGGCCTTGCAGCGGCGCTTGTTGCGGATCCAGAACTCCTGATCTTGGACGAACCAATGAGCGGCCTCGATCCGGTGGGTCGCAAAGAAGTGCGTGACCTCATTTTCGACGAATGCGCGCAGGGCCGAACAATCTTCTTTTCAACGCACATTCTCAGCGACGTTGAAGCCATTTGCGATCGGGTTGCGATCCTTCGCGAAGGCAAAGTTGTGGTGATGGGAGCGCTTCGCAATCTGCTTCGAGGGGACGTGGTTCGAACAGAAATAACGCTCGCCAACGTTTCTCTGGAGCTTCGGCAAACCCTTCTAAACAAGAACTACGAAGTCACCGACAGAGCAGGCGTGGTGGTGGTTGCCATTGACGGTGAAGCTCAAGTTCCGCCCGCATTGCGCATGGCACTCGACGCGGGCGCTCAGGTGATTGAACTCGTGCCCAAAAAAGAAACGCTCGAAGATCTGTTCATACGCCGCGCTCTCTGAGAAGCACTGCCAAGAGCGCATACTTCACTTTGCTCACGCACGGAGAACACCGAGTTCTCGACATAATGTGTACACATTTTCTTTTTTATTACGGCGAACGTTGTCGCACGCGGTCACATGGCTCCTCGGCGCACATAAACCGCCCTCAACGCATCGGCTCCTTGTGTACATAATGCTGGCAAAGGGGGGGCCTATATCGCGGCGATGTCGTTTGTCGCAGCCGCAACAATGTCCTTGGCTTGAGCCAAAATCTGCGCCTCGTTTTCACCTTCAACCATCACGCGAAGCTTGGCTTCGGTGCCGCTCCATCGAACGAGAACGCGCCCGGCCTTTCCGAGATCCGCTTCCACTTTAGCGATCGCTTTTTGCGTGCGCGGCATTTGCTCAAGAGGCAACCGCTTTGCAAAAGTCGCATTTTCAAGCACCTGCGGAACGCGCGTCATTGCACTCCGAGCCAGCTCGCTCAGGCTCTTCCCTGTTTCGAGCATGATTGCCAGCACCTGAAGCGCCGCCACAATTCCATCGCCGGTGGTCGCGTGATCCAAAAACAACAAGTGCCCGGACTGCTCGCCGCCGAATGTGTACCCACCGGATCGCATTGCTTCCACCACGTAGCGATCACCCACCGCTGTTCGAAGCACTCTCGCTCCCGCCGCGTCCATCGCGCGTTCAAGGCCCAAGTTGCTCATGACCGTTGCAACGATCGTGTTTTTAGGAAGCTTATTTTGACGCAACATCCGAAGCGCGCAGAGCGCCATCACCGCGTCGCCGTCTACCACTTCACCTTTTTCATCGACCATGATCACGCGATCCGCATCACCGTCGAGCGCAATCCCAATGTGCGCCTGCTTCTTCAACACTTCGTGCTTCACGTGCTCGGGGTGAAGGGCGCCTGCATCGCGATTGATGTTTTTCCCATTGGGCTTGACGCCGAGCGCCGACACATCTCCGCCGAGTTCGGTAAACACCGCGGGTGCAACGCGGTACGCCGCACCGTGCGCCGCATCGACAACGATTCGCAGGCCGTCCAAGCTGAGTCGATTTGGAAACGTTGTTTTGCAAAACACAACATAGCGGCCCGCCGCGTCGTCAATTTTCACCGCCTTGCCAATGTGTGACCCGGTGACGCGCGCTTCATCGAGTTCGTGACTTGAAAGCAGCCGCTCAATCTCCGCTTCTTCGTTGTCGGGCAACTTAAAGCCGTCGGGCCCGAAGATCTTGATGCCGTTGTCTTGATACGGGTTGTGGCTCGCGCTGATCACCACACCCGCGTCCGCGCGCATGCTCTGAGTGAGTTGCGCCACAGCCGGCGTTGGGATGGGCCCCGTGATCATCACGCGCCCGCCCATGGCGCAGATGCCGGCGGCGAGCGCCGTTTCAAACATGTACCCGGACAACCGCGTGTCTTTGCCAATCACCACGCGCGCCTGCCGCGTTTTGCCTTTTTGAGCGACGAACGCGATCGCGCGTCCCATTTGCAGCGCCGTTTCGGGCGTCATCGGATGCACGTTGGCAACACCGCGCACACCGTCTGTTCCAAACAGCTTTCGACTCGGTTCGACCTTTGAGTCGACAACGGCCGACTCCTCTTTGGCGCGCTTGTTCTTGCCCATTTTTCAACCTTGGTGAAGGTGAAGCTTTTCTTTTTACCTCACCCAACGCGCGCGTTTCCACCATTCATCGAACTCGCCACCGGCGCGCATTTTGCCGATTTTTGCCGAAGCCTCGCATCACGCACCGCGACCGCGCACCGCCTCTGATAAAAGACCGAAGTGCGTTCGCGATCCCTCCGCCTCGGCGCAACCGTTCCCGCATCGTTGGGTGTCGTCACAACGATTGCGCTTCTCGTGTGTACACCCAAAACGGGTTTTGCCTGAGGTGTTTCACCACCCGTCGGTCCGGCGGGTATTGTGGAGTGTTCCGGCGACGACCCCGAACAAACAATGGAGGCTCCGGCGCCACGCGTTTTTCGGGTGTCGGCTGGATACAGTGTGTTTGCAACCGACTTGGCGTTTGCCAGCGGCGCCGATGCGTACGTTGAACGTCGCGCAGCAACAGCGAGTTTGAGTTATCGCATTTCCGATTCAATCAATATTCAATTGGGGGCGGGCGCCACGCTCGGTGGACGCTTTGTGTTTCGCCAAGATCGTTATACTTTCGACCCGGGTTGGATAGCGTCTATTGCCGGTTCATGGCGTGTGTTTGGCCGCAATCGCAACGACCCGTTCGTTATCATTGGGGGCGCCGTCGCCGCTTCGGGCGCTCCAACGGTTGATTACACCGGCGCCAAACAAGACATGTTCGCCTTTGATTTTCGGCTATCGGGCATTGCCGGCAAAACGTTTATCAACGTGTTATCACCCTACCTTGTTATCCGCGCCTTTGGTGGCCCCGTGTTATGGAAATACAAGGGTGAAGATCAATTCGGCGGGGACAAATACCACTTTCAGGTGGGCCTTGGACTGCTGGTAAATCTACCCTCCCATATCGACGTGTTCGCAGAAGTGGTACCCGTAGGCGAACGAGCCGCCGCGCTCGGTGCCGGGTATTCATTTTAGTCCGTCGACAACTGTCGGCCGACAATTCTCGGATGTCGGCCGACAGCGCTGAAACCACAAAAGCCCATTAAATAGGCGCGTTTTTGCTCGCACGGCGTTTGCCCAAATGCGCTTCATCAACGGGCGCGGCGTTGCCCAACACCTGAATCTGGAGCATCCCATGTCCAGCCAACCTCGGGCACGAGCGCGATCGCCCCATGTGCAACCGCACGACGGGCTTGTGAAGTGGACTTTCTCGCAGAAAAGCCATGCCGCGTCTCTTCTCAAGGCGGCTCTCCCACAAGAGGTTGTTGTGGCCATTGACTGGGGTTCGCTCCGCGTGGAGAAGGACAGCTTTATTGATCGCAGCCTTCGAAAACGCCACACGGACCTCTTATGGTCTGCCAAAGTCCGCGGCGAACGCGTCTTTTTTTATGCTCTCATCGAGCATCAGCGGGAAGTTGAACTCCTGATGATCTTTCGGTTTGGCCAATACCTGTGGCGCGCGTGGGACCGGTTGATTCGAGATAAACCTACCCTGAAGAAGCTGCCGCCCATTGTGCCTCTACTGCTCCACAACGGCACTTCAGGTTGGAGTGCGGCCACCGCTTTTCAGGATATCGTGGCCGGCGAAGGGCCTGCCCGATCTTTCGGCTACCCACGCTCGCTTGCACGTCCAAAAAATCGGCGACCTACTGATGAACGCCGCCGACAAGCAGTCTCAGGAGGTCATTGTGGATTTCGTGGACTATGTAAAACGGAAAGGGATCGTCGAGGGAAAGCGCGAGGGGCGCGCCGAAACACTTCTCGACCTGCTTGCCGCGCGATTTGGAAAAGTCCCCGAAGCGGAGGCGACGAGAGTCCGAGCCGCAGGAGAAGCGTCTCTCTCCCGCTGGACACTGCGCGTGCTGACAGCAACCACGCTTGCAGAGGTTCTGGACGAACCTTCCCGTCGACGGCGGTAGTGCCGCGTGTCAAAAGTCCTGCCGGACTTTTGGCGCCGCTGACGCGGCGCGCTTCGCACACGCCGGCACTATCTTTTGTCTCGTGGGGCTCCGCCCCACACCCCCCGCGCTTGCGCGCGGCTAGTTCCGCACGAAGAAACTCAACCAGGGCCAAACTTCTGAAAAGCGGAACTAGTCCCCTGGATCCATGATTCCTTACAGATGTTGCTGCACCTCGAACGCTCAATCCGTAGACCTTTTAACGCGTAGAAACTTGATGCGGATTTCGTTTCCAGGAGACTAGACCCAAGGACGCGGCAAGAACAATCTGGACATTCATCTATCTCACAAAAAGCCTAAAAACGGAGCGTTTCGAAGAAATTCCAACCGGCGCCGCTTGGCGACTTCAGGTGATCAAACCGTGCCATGCACCTTTTTTTGAACGGGGAGCGAGTGACCATTGCGTGATCGAGCCACACGCTTTTCGCGTTTCCATGCCGCAACGGGCAAGGGTGTCCCGCGCCTTACGACAAGACCTGAACGATCCTTCGCAAAAACGTCATGGCTGCAATCGCTTGATTTCGGTCTAGAACAACACCTCGTCGGGTCAATCGGTTTACCCAATGTGCTTCAGCGCCTCGCGCTTTGATAAACCGCTCAGCTCGCCGTCGTGTTCAGCTACATAACGAGCCACTTCTGTTGCGTCCACATAGGCATAACTGCGCAATGCCCAGCCAATGGCTTTGCGAATAAAAAAGTCTTTGTCGGCGAGGTTTGGCTCAATGGCACGGTATAACAAATCGAGATCGGTGGCAGCTTTTAATGAAATCTGACAGATGATCGATGTGCGCCGCTTCCACGAGTCACTGTCGCGGCTCCAGGTGAGCATTGCCTTTTTAATCACTTTTGGCTCTTTTTTTAATAGGCCGCCAATTTGGTGGGACGCAATTGTATCAACGTAATCCCACCATGCGCCGGTAACGATCATCTCCTCGTACATTGGCAAGAGATCGCTGTTTTGATATTTTTTATACGTTTTATAGCCGACAAGCTCAATGGCGGCATACCGCTCTTCACGGTATTGGGCCTCGCGCCAAAGTGTTAATGCCGCCGATTGCCAATCTTCGCTTGTTTCAAACTGCCACTTGGCAAAAAGCTCTTTGCAAACCGCTTTCATCGGCGCCGATTGAATGCCGTAATAAGGCATGGCGCTTTTCATATAGGCCTGCTGGCCTTTTGCACGCTCGGCATCGGCCATTTCGGTGAAACGTTTTCGAAGTTCGATTTGCAGCTTCATGGCCATGACCCGGACGAGGCGCAGGTTGAATACAATCGTCGTTTCTCGCAACACGATAAGCTATGCCGATATTGTGGCGTTTTTTCTGGACATGCACGTGCACTGCACCCGCGCATCGAAACACGCCCAATGGTGCAGTGGGCGTTATTGGAGTGGCGATTGCTCTCTTATCATTGCGCAGCAGCAAACGAGGCAGGCGCGTTAATTAAGCACTTTGGAAGCGGTTTTGGTGGCAACCACTTCCACCCGGTTTGCCACCGGGCCCGCGTGATGATGCAATAACTTCCATTGGCCGGCTTCGCGAACAAACAGGTTGGTTGCGCAAAGCTCGCCCCCCGGCAAAACCTCATTACAAACCACAAAGGCCACATCGCCGAGGACGTGCGCTTTGGCCTCGGCGCACACCACTTCAGGCGCTTCAGGGCTCATTAATATCGCCCGCCAACTGCCAAGCACTTTATGCCTGCCCAATAAAGCGTCCCAACCCGGGTGTACACAAGCAATGTCATTGCGCTCCGACCACAGGTTTTCCATTGTGGCAACGTCGCGTTTTGCAAAAGCTTCGTAAAAAGCTTCATTCGCAGACAAAACTTCAACCTCGGGGCTTGGCATAGGCATGGTTCCTCGGGAGCGTGAAAGTCCGCGAATACGCCTTGTGGAAAATCGCATGTTTCTTTTGGGTTCCAGGTTTTATTGGGCTGTCAAAAACATGAGCCGGCGATCGGCACGGGGCGCTTGTTGTTCAACGTTGGTGAGGCAAGTGTACACCTTTTTCTCGCGCCACCTTCTGAGCTGTTTCGTACCCCGCATCGGCGTGTCGCGCCACGCCCAAACCCGGGTCAATCGTCAGAACATTGCCGAGGCGTCGCGCCGCAGCTTCGGTTCCGTCGGCCACAATCACCATGCCGGCGTGGAGCGAGTTGCCAATGCCCACGCCGCCTCCGTGGTGAAAGCTCACCCATGAAGCTCCGCCCGCGCAGTTGGCGAGAGCGTTTAGAATTGCCCAATCGGCGATGGCGTCCGAGCCGTCTTTCATCGCTTCGGTTTCTCGGAACGGTGACGCCACCGAGCCGCAGTCGAGATGATCGCGACCAATAACAATCGGCGCTTTTACGGCGCCTGTGCGAACAAGTTCGTTAAAAGCGAGCCCAACTTTGGCGCGATCGCCGTAACCGAGCCAGCAAATCCGCGCGGGAAGACCTTGAAACTGAATTCGCTCCGAAGCGAGGGTGATCCACCTTTTCAGGTCGGGATCATTGGGTACGGCTTCAAGCACCGCGCGATCGGTCGCGGCAATGTCGGCGGGGTCACCCGACAGAGCTACCCATCGAAAGGGCCCTTTTCCCTGGCAAAACAGCTCGCGAACGTAGGCCGGTACAAAACCCGGAATGTCAAACGCGCGCTCGCAACCCACCTCCATCGCACACGTTCGAATGTTGTTTCCGTAATCAAACACCTCGGCGCCGGCCTTTTGCATGGCCAACATCGCTTCCACTTCAACCCGCATGGATTGTTTTGCGCGGGCCACATAGTTCTTTGGATCTCGCTCGCGGAGCGCCTTTGCTTCTTCGAGCGAGAGCCCCTGCGGAATGTACCCAATGAGCGGGTCGTGAGCGGCTGTTTGCTCGGTCACCAGATCGGCGATTTCACCGCGCCGCACCAGCTCTGGGTACACATCGGCCGCGTTTGCGCAAACCGCGATCGACTTGGGATGGCCCGACGCGGCGCTTTCTTTCACAACGCGCAACGCTTCATCGAGGTTGTCGATACGCGCGTCGACGTATTTGGTGGCGAGGCGCTTTTCAATGCGCGACGGATCGATCTCGATCGCGAGACAGCTCAGGTTGGCCATTGTTGCAGCGAGCGATTGCGCGCCGCCCATGCCACCGAGGCCCGCTGTTAAAACCCACTTTGGGCCTTGTTTTCCAGTGCGCGCCGCATGGGCTTTGCGCGCCGCAACGAACGTCTCGTACGTGCCCTGGATAATGCCCTGCGAGCCGATATAGATCCACGAACCGGCCGTCATTTGGCCGTACATGGTGAGCCCCAACCCTTCGAGGCGTCGAAATTCATCCCAGTTGGCCCAGCGCCCAACGAGGTTTGAATTGGCGATGAGTACACGCGGCGCGTCGGGGTGCGTGCGAAACTTTGCGACGGCTTTTCCCGATTGAACAAGGAGCGTTTCGTTGTCTTCAAGGTCGCGCAGCTCACGCACGATCACGTCAAACGCTTCCCACGATCGCGCGGCTTTTCCGGTGCCGCCGTAGACAACCAAATCGTCGGGACGCTCCGCCACTTCCGCATCGAGATTGTTGTGCAACATGCGGAGTGCCGCCTCTTGAATCCAGCCTTTGCAAGAGCGCTCGGAGCCGCGCGGCGCCCGCACGGGACGAGCACCGTGCACCTTCTGCGATGACGACATGCGCGCGCCTTAGCACAGTTTGCGAAAGCTCGGCTTTCCAATTGCTTAAAAAGGCCGATTGAACGAGCGATCTGTGCGACGTCGTTTCGCTTCTCAGGCGGCGCAAACGCCCGTAACCTTCCCTCACCTTGCGGATGACACCGCGTCAGAAAGGAATGCTCCATGCCGTACATCGCAAATGACATTGAACACCGCCGCCTTGGAAGAGCCGTTGGAAGCGGTGAGTGTGTGGCCCTTGTGCAGGCGTGGGCAGGCGCTCCCAACACCGGATCTTGGCGTCAAGGCGTCAAGGTGCGTGGCAATGACCATCTCATTACAAAGGGCACTGCCATTGCCACTTTCGTGAACGGCCAATACCCCAACAATGACTCTGGCAATCACGCCGCAATCTATATGGGCCAAAACGAACTCGGCATTCAAGTGATTGACCAGTGGTCCGGCCAAGGGTCGCACCGCCGCACCATTCGGTGGAACGGTCAGGGGCGCAGCAACGACGGTGATGCGTTCTACGTAATTGATTAGGCCTTTGCCCGAATGAGAACCAGGTTATTAAATGCGGTGCCAAAACCCGCTTGTTCTATAAAAGTGTTTTTGGCGGCATTGCCACTCACCGCGGCGCTGGGGGTGCTTCTTTTTATACCCACCGGCTGCAATGCAATCGGCTGTTTTGAGGCCGCCGAAGCGGGGGGCACGTGTCCACCGCAGGAAGAGGCATTGGTTTATTTCGGCGATCCCTTGTGCGGCGGTGTTGTTGAGTCTGTAAACAGCGGGCCAACGTTAAAAAACGGTACCGAAGAAGAGGGGCCGCTCTGTTGTTATTCAGTTAGCAATCAAGAAGAAGACTATTCAGGCTGCCCCGATTTTTAATGAAATTGTCGGCATAAGGTGGCGTTTGTAAGCCTTGCCTTATGCTTGTGTATACATCGCGGCATATCGGGTGAGATGGTTCGGCGGTTCAACGAACGAGGAACAAATGGGCATTTTAGATGCAATGCGGCAGGACAAGGACTTCTTTTTTAAAACCGATCCCGACTCTCCGATTCCCATTGAAGAACGAGAGAGTTTTAAGGGGCTCAGGTATTTCCCCTATAACGATGACCTCTGTTTTGCCCTCGATCTCGACAAATTTTTATGGGAAACCGAAGTCATGATTCCCACCAACGCCGGCGAAGAAGCTGCTTATGTGCGCCACGGGCGTATTCGGTTTCCGGTGAACGGTGTGGAACAAACACTGACCGTATTCAGATCGGAGCACGGCCTGTTTCTGCCGTTTATCGACGCCACTTGTGGAACCGACTGTTATGAAGGGGGCCGCTATCTGGAGCCGGATATCGATGTGACAGGCAAAATACTTGTCGACTTCAATCTCGCTTATAACCCGTTTTGCGCATACGGCGGGGCAGATTGGAGTTGCCCCGTTCCACCCACAGAAAACCGCTTGTCGGTGAGAATTACTGCGGGCGAAATGAAATACAAATAGAGCCCCACATCAGAACAATTGCCGTGGTATTGATGCCGCGATGCCCTCACAATCTCAGGTTCAGCACGTAGCGACCGTGCCGTTTGGGCCAGCAATGAAGGTTGAGCGTTTCGTCCTAGGAAACGGCCTTCAATTGCTCGTATTGGTTGACCCCTCCGCGCCTGTTGTTTGCATCCAAACGTGGTTTGGAGTTGGTTCTCGTCACGAGAAGCTCAAAAAAACGGGCATCTCCCACTTATTTGAACACCTCATGTTCGGTGCCACCGGAACAAAGCCCATGGGCGCCTTTGATCGGTTGCTTGAAGAAGCGGGCGCCGAGACCAATGCTGCCACGTTTTTAGACTGGACTTATTACCACACCAATGCGCCCAAAGATGCGCTTGAACTCACGATCAGCCTTGAAGCCGACCGCATGGCCAACCTCGTTCTCAATGAGCCTGAAGTGCGTCGTGAAAAAGAAGTGGTGATGAATGAGCGGCGGCAGCGTGTGGAAGACGACGTTGAAGGCGCTGTGAATGAGCGTCTTTATAAAGAGGCCTTTCTGAAGCACGGTTATGGGTGGCCCACGATCGGTTGGATGGAAGACATCGCGGGCATGACCACCGAAGACTGCCAAGCGTTTTATAAAACGTATTACGCACCCAATAACGCGCGACTTGTGGTTGTCGGCGACGTGAACCTGACCGAGTTGGTTGCGCTTGTGGATCGGTATTACGGGCCGCTGCCGAGCGCTGAAATTCCCATTGAAGATGTACACCCAGAATCGCCGCAAATTGAAGAGCGGCGCGTTGAAATGCGCAAACCCACTCCCACTCAAAAGGTGGCAATCGGTTACAAATCTCCGGCGCTCGGCGATTTTGATCATGCGCCGCTTGGCATCTTAAATGAAGCGCTCTTCGGCGGTCGGGCCTCACGTGTACACCGGGCGCTCATCCAACAATTGGAGATCGCAACCGACGTGCGGGGTTGGGTCGGCGCTTTTCGAGATCCTTCACTTTGGGACATTTCGCTCACCGCGCGCGGCGAGCACACGTGTGAAGAGCTGCTCGAAGCGGTTGAAAAGATCTTTGATGAAGTGCGCACCATCGGTGTGACCCAGGCCGAGGTGGATCGAGCGCAGGCGCGCAGCGAGTTGGGTGTTTTGCAAAGCCTTGAAACGGTGGCCGGCAAAGCCGAACAAATCGGTTTCTACGACACTGTGCTGGGCGATCCGGCCGCGCAGTTTGAAAGGCTCGCTCAGCTCCGTCGCGTGACGCGCGGCGATGTGCTCCGTGTGGCCCGCCGGTACCTCGTCAACACCGCGCGAACCATGGTGCTCGTTCGGCCCGATGGCAGCGACGGCGAGGGTGAATCGGAAGAAACGATTGTGGACGACGACGAAAGTGCCTCGGAGGCAGCGTGACCCATATTCCTACGTTCGTTGAGACGAATCGCGCGTTGCCGTTCGTCAGCGTGGTTGTCTCTTTCAGATCGGGATCTGTGCACGATCCGCCCGAGCGCGAGGGCCTGAGTCGAATTACCGCGCGCATGCTTCGGCGCGGTTGCGAAGGGTACACAAAAGAAAAAATCGAAGAGAGCATCGACGCGCTCGGGGCCGAATTCGGCGCCGACACGCTCATGAGCGGCACAACGGTTTCGTTTGAAGTGATCGCTCGGTCGCTCGACAAAATGGTCGATCTGGTTTCGACAATGCTGTCAAAGCCAACGTTCGCCGAAGAAGAGTTGGCTCGCCTGCTTCGTGAATCAAAGGCCGAACTGATCGAGTCGCGCGACAGCGATCGCCTGCTTGCCGGTCGAGCCTTTCGTCGAACGCTGTTTGCAAATCACCCTTATGGCCGCCGCGCGGCGGGCACATTGCAAACGCTTGCCGTGATCGGCAAAGCGGATGTGTTGGCATTTTATAAACGCCACTACACGCAGCGAAACGTGGTGGTTGCGATCTCAGGTGATATCTCCGAGGCCGAGGCAAACGGCGTTGCACAGCGACTCATGGCGGGCCTTCCAGAAGGCGAACCCGTTCCCGACGCGGCCTCACCTCCCACCATTGCGCCGGGCCGCCGGCTCGTGATCGTCGACAAGCCGGATCGCACGCAGTGTCAAATGATTGCGGGTGGTTTGGGTACACATCCTCGCGACAGCGATCATGTGCCTCTGTTTGTTGCTAACACCATTTTCGGCGGCACTTTCACATCGCGTCTCATGCAGGAGATTCGTGTGAAACGTGGATGGTCTTACGGCGCATCGTCGCGCGCCGGGTTTGATCGCCAGCGTGACGCGTTTGCCATGTCGGCCGCGCCCGCTGCCACCGATGCGCCCGCGTGCCTCTCGCTCATGATCGACCTGCTCGCGGCGTTTCGCAAAGACGGCATCACTCAAGAAGAGCTGGATTTTGCGAAAAAGTACCTTGTCAGATCACACGCATTTGAGATCGACACCGCCCGCAAACGTGTACACCAGAAGCTTGAGAGTGCGCTCTACGATCTCCCCGAGGGGTACCACGCAACCTTTCTTGAAAAGGTGCAGGCGACAACGCTTCGAGCCGCAAATGCAGCCGTTCGTGAACGCCTCTCGGAGGACGACATGGTGATTGCCGCGGTCGGAACCGCCTCCGAGGTTGCCGATGCGCTCTCCAAAGCGGTGCCCAAACTCGCGAACGTGACGGTTGTGCCTTTCGATATCGAGTGAGCACTTTCAGGGCAGCCTGCCGGCGCCTAACCTCGCCCGCATTATTCATGAGGACTCCGCATGAAAGTCCCGATCCTCTCGCTGCGAAGCCCGTACCTCCGTGCTCAGGCGCTCAACGGACGGACAGTGCGTCTCGGCCTTGCGCGCGGCGGTGCGGCCTTCTCGCTTCGGTTTCGGGCTTTCAGTGCAATCGCCTCATGAATAATGCAGGCTAGCCTCGCAATGAGCAGCGAAAAGATCACAACGCTGGGGGCACGCTTTCCAAAAACAGCCGAAGACATGGCCAAGCTGCGCGAGCGCGGCACTCTCGATGCCGCCGATCTCTGCGCGTTTATCGATGCGTCTCCCACACCCTTTCACGCCGCTCGTGAAGCGGCCCGCCGCCTCGGCGCCGGTGGGTACACAGAACTGTCAGAGCGTGACGACTTCGTTTTGTCCCCCGGAGACAAGCGTTTTGTCATTCGCGGAGGCTCCACAATTGTGGCGTTTGCGGTGGGTACAGAACCTGCGCCCGACGCCGGGTTTCGCATTATCGGTGCGCACACCGACTCACCAAACTTGAGGGTAAAACCCAACGCCGACGCTTCAAAACAAGGGTATCGGCAACTCGGTGTCGAGGTGTACGGCGGCGCGCTCTACTCCACGTGGATGGATCGCGACCTCTCCATTGCCGGTCGCGTTCTTGTCCGTCGTGATTCCCGCGTGGAGCCCGTGCTCGTCGACCTTTCAAAAACGGTGTGCCGTGTTCCAAACTTGGCAATTCACCTCAACCGCGGAGTCAACACCGATGGACTTGTTCTCAACGCGCAAAAACATCTCGCGCCGATTTTGGGTCTCGGCAAAGACTCCGAATTTCTGAAACTCCTCGCACGCGCCGCAGACGACAAAGTTGAAAACATTCTCGGTTACGACGCGATGCTTTACGGCACCGAAAAAGCCGCAATCGCAGGCGTTGACGACGAGTTGGTTTTTGCCGCGCGGCTCGACAATCTCGGCAGTTGTCACTCAGCTCTGCGCGCGCTTTTGGCATCACCTGACGCACCGCACACGCGCGTCATTGTTCTGTACGACCACGAGGAATGTGGCTCGCGCAGCGCTGTTGGAGCCGCGGGCACCGTGCTGCGCGACGTTCTTCGACGCATCACCGACGCTACCAAAAAAGCATCCACATCCATTGAGCAGGCCACGGTCCGAGCGATCTCTCATTCGCTTCTGATCTCGGCGGATATGGCGCACGCGGTTCATCCAAACTACGCCGATCAACACGAACCTCAGCACCTGCCGCACCTCGGCCGCGGCATGGTGATCAAGAGCAACTCCAATCAGTCTTACGCAACCAACGGTGAGACCGCCGCGCGTTTCACGCTCTTCTGTGAAGCCGCAGGGTATGAACCGCAGCGTTTCGTTGTGCGCAGCGATCTCCCGTGTGGGAGCACCATCGGTCCGATCACCGCAGCCGAACTTGGCATTCAAACGGTGGATGTCGGCGCTCCCATGCTCAGCATGCATTCGTGCCGAGAGCTGGCAGGAACGCTCGATGTACACTTGTCTATTGAAACGCTCACAAAAGCGCTGTCGTAGAAAAAGTTGTCGGGTTTGTATTCGCGCAGTGCGCGAACGCGCCGGTCACTCGACAGCGCGGCCCCCTTTTTTGCAAGTCCTTCCAATCACACCTTCCATCTGCTCGACTACCGACAGAAATCCTCTGAGGCCCAAAACATGGCCAAAGAATTTGGTGACGGGCGCTTTGTCGTTCAAAAAACCTTGGGGGTCGGCGGCATGGGCGTTGTGTACGAAGTGCACGACGTTCGGATGGATCGAACGATTGCGCTCAAGACACTGAAAAATGCGAGCGCAACAGCTCTCTACCTTTTCAAAAATGAGTTTCGAGCGCTGGCCGATCTGCGCCACAAAAACCTGATCCGCATCCACGAACTGTTCTGTGAAAAAGATCCGTGGTTCTTCACCATGGAGCTGGTCAATGGCGTGGATCTGCTCACGTGGTTGCGCGATCGTCCCGCGCTCGCTCCTCCGACGAACTTCGAAAAAACGCTGGATGCGGCGACTTTTGGCGTGACCTTTCCCGTTACAGGCACAGACGCCACCGTAACGCTCGCCGGCGCTCGACACTTTGATCCAAAAGCTCCCGCGGGGCTGGGTGTACACCACGGATCGGCTGTCCAAAATGTGAACCTGCGCGACGTATTCTTGCAGCTTGCGCGCGCACTTTCCGTGCTGCACGCGCACAAGAAAGTTCACCGCGATGTGAAGCCCTCAAACGTGTTTGTCACCAAAGAGGGGCGCGTTGTGCTCATGGATTTTGGCCTCGTCGCGGAGAGCACAACATCGGGCGGCGACGATGTTCTCGCCGGCACGCCGCTCTACATGGCACCTGAATTGATGTCGGGTCGCTCGGGTCCCGCGGCCGATTGGTACGCTCGTGTGCGGAGAGTCGGGCATTGGCAAGAGTACACTTGTTCGGCGTTTCCTTTCGCAACTCCCAGCGAGCGACAAGGCCCTTGTTTTGTCCGGCCGCTGTTATGAGCAGGAGCTTTTGCCGTACAAAGCGTTCGACGGCATTGTTGATGCTCTTTGTCGGCATTTGCTCACGCTGTCGCCCGATCACGTGGAGCGCATTCTTCCCAATGAAGCTCCCATTTTGGCGCGCGTATTCCCGGTCCTTGCGCGGCTTCCTCAGCTTTCAATGGCGTCACCTCAGTCGGGGCACGACCCGGGTGAGCTGAGGCACATCGCATTTGTGGCGCTGCGTGAAATATTGGCTCGCTGCGCCGCCGATCATCCGGTGATCCTGTTTATCGACGACCTTCAATGGTCCGACAGCGACAGCCTTCTCCTGCTCAGTGAACTCGTCAGGCCGCCCGCCGGCAAATACCTGATTTGTGCGAGCGTTCGAGGCGATCCAAACGAACCTGTCGCCGAAAAGGGAACGCTTCGTTTGCTCCGAGACGTTCGAGCGGCGCTTCGCATCGCCTCGATGAATCGGCTCTCGCAGCGGGAGGCTCTCGCGCTCGTTCACGAGTTTGTCGGGCCATGAATATCGAAGAAGCCGAACGCATGGCCCGCGCCTCGTATATGTGGGATTCCGCCGCGGCGGCCCGAGTGAGGCACGGACAAATCGTCGGCGGTGAGCGAGGTCGTCAACTTGTCCAAGAGGGATATGCCGCCCTTTCCAATTTGGGGGCACGCAACCCTGAGCGAATGACAGCCGTGATCGCTCCCGGCTTTCGATAATAAAGCCGCTTCAAAAACGATCGGTCGCTCCATTTTGGATCGCAGGCCGCGCCACATTGGAGCACCATAGGCAATAAACATGTTTTTTACCGGCATACCCGTTGGGCGCGCTGTTTGCTCAATCAATGGGTATGAAAGAAATCCCCAACTGGGGCCGGGTAACGGCCGAGCCGCACGAATACCTCATTCAAATCAAAAATGGCCGCGTCAAAGCGCATGGCCAAGGCATCAGCGTGTTTAAGTGGCCGAGCGACAGCATTGCCATTTTGCCCACCTCCATAGCAAAGCTCCAGTTTGCCGCCGATCAGGTAACGCGTGAAAAGGTAGGCGTCGAAGTTCGCGGTTTGGCCGTATACAGAATTGTTGAACCGCTCCTTGCTTATCGAATGGTCGCCGACCGCGGGGCATTAACCGATATTCTTCGCGAGATGTTTGTGGGTGCCACGCGCCGCATTGTGGCAAGTCTTACCCTCGATGAGTGTTTGACCCATCGCAAAGAGCGTGTTGGTGCCGCATTGATGAACGAGATCGCCCCTGTTTTGGCCGGCGAAGGAGCCGAAGTGGATGCCACTCAGCAGGGGTGGGGTGTGGTGCTCGACACCATTGAAATTCAAGATGTCAAAGTTTTATCGCAGGAGGTGTTTACGCGCCTTCAAGCCCCTTATCGAGAAGAACTGGCATTAAAAGCATTGCAAGCCAAAGACGCCGTATTGCGTGAAGAAGCTCGTCTTCAAGCCGATCGCAATCGCGCGGCTGAATTGGCTGCCGGTGAGTTAATGGCAGAACAGGAAAAACGCATTTTGGCTGAGCGACAACGTGAAATTGAATCTGGGCACCATCGTCACAGTTATGAAATGGCAGCCCTTCAATCGGAGTTGCAACGTGCTCAACAACGCGCGGAGGCCGAGCGTGTGCGGGCGCTGATGGAGTTGCAAACCAAAAAAGAGGCGGCCGAGATGGAGATTGCGCTTGAAAAAGAGCGGCGCCAAACAGCCCAAGAACTGACTGAAGCCCAATTGCAGGAGATCTTTCTCACTCAAACTCTGCCCGCTCTCGCAACGGCTTTCCGAGGTTCCTTTGATCGCGTAAACGTAACCGCCGGCGATTCAGCCCAGGTGTTTGGATTTCTAAGCGCCGGCGTGGAGCAGGTTATTGAAGTGGCTCGCAAAGCTGGGGCCCCGCTGCCTGCAAAACGTTAAACGCGACCACGCTACGACCTGGCACGTCAGGTCACCTCTTCAACACGGAATCACGGAGTACACGGAGGAACACACCTCCGTGTCCTCCGTGCCTCCGTGTTTAATACGACGAGTCAGATGCTTCAGGCCATCGCGAGACGTCTCAGCTACCGTTCCTCACGTCCACACGGGTGCAATAAACCCAATGTCCTGAGGAAGCAGCGTATCAAACATTGTGAGCAGGCCCTCTCGGCCGAGTTCCCCCTCAAAACGCTCCACAATGCCCCCAAGCTTGGTTTTCCCATCACAGGCCAGCAGAACCGGTTCGGCCTCTTCGGGCAACTGCCACTTATAGCGCGCCCCAAAACCTCCACGGCCTTTGCCCGACAACATGCCATTGCGCTTTGTGTACGCAGGCACTTCTGCGCTGGCCACAACAGCGTGTTTTTCAACCTTGAACGCTGTGGCTCCCCTGTCGCAAATGACAGGCATTTCAAGTAGTTCATTTTCTGCGTACGGCAGACTTTCGGGAGCGTCCGCGCGTTCACACAGCACTTCAAGCAGCGGGCTTGTGTACCCTGCCAATGTGTACACCGCGTTCCATTGGGCCTCGGGAGAGAGTTTTTTCAGCTTTTCGCAAATGGCATGTTCTCCGAGATAGGTACTCGGATTCCACTGGTGGGGGTGGAGCCAACTCGAATGTTTCAGTCCCCCTCGCGCCAAATACGCCAAGAGTTCGTTCACGTCGTACGAAGCGTCGAGCGGGTGCAATATCGCGTCTGCAAAAAAGCCCCTGTCCGCCTCGCGCACTTCCCACAGTTGTTCAAACACCGATTTGTAGGGTGGAGAACACTGTTCTGAATCGAGCATTGAACCGAGGAGGTCGCAGGCGATTTCATAACGTTTTTCAGGATCACCTGACGGCGGTTCAATTGAATTGACGACGTCTCGAAATCGCTGAAGGGGCTCGCGATGCACGCGGCTATACATCATGAGCAACAGCGCCCCGTTGGGTTTGAGGGCCTGTCTCAGCTTTTGAAGCCCCAAATCTGGATCGGGCGTGTGGTGCAAAACACCTGTGCATACAACAAAGTCAAACTCTTCACGGTAGTCGGCGTCCAATATGCTCTGCTGAACAAACTGGGTGTTTGTAACTTTGAGCTGCGAGGACAGCAGAGCAGCTGTTTCAAGCTGCTTTTCAGACACGTCGGTTGCAACAATGGATGCTTCGGGCCAGGTGAGGCCCCAGTGTACACCTTGTTGAGTGCCACACCCCGCCACCCAAACACGCGCGTTTTTTGGAAGCGCGTTGTGCTCTCTGCGCCGGAGCAGATACGAAAGCGTACCTCGCGCAAAGCCGCTCACGCGTGGTCGCGCAAGTTGGACGACTGTTGGATAGGGGTAAATGTTGTAATGCGATGCCACCCGGCGTTCGGCTTCCGACATGACGCGGGCAGGAGTAGAGCGCCGGTGATAAGGCTCGTCAACACCAGTCCTTAATCAAGCGATAACAGCCGCGACGTTTTTGCGAGCGACGGTTTCCCCTCACTCCGCGATCCGAACGGGGTGTCTGTCACGCGGTGGGAGCTTCGGGCCTAGGCTTTATGCCTTGCTTTTGCCTGTTTGAGTACACAAGCAAACTATCCATTTGATTACGGAATCAACCTGATCGGTGCTCTAGAGCACCGATCGGTTTGAATCGTGAGTAAAATCAGAAGATTACTGATTTGAGAAAGCCGAGAAATATCGGCTGGGTGCTCTAGTCTTTTCCCAGTGGAGGAGGCTCGCGCCTCCTCCCCCGCGCCGAGCAAGTCGGCCGCGGGCCCCCCTCCACGCGATCCGAACTGGGTGTCTGTCACGTGGTGGGAGCTTCGGGCCTGGCCTTCTTGCCTTGCTTTTGCCTGTTTGTGTACACATGCAACCTATCCATTTGGTTACGGAATCAAACCGATTGGTGCTCTAGGGACACCCTTGCCCGTCGCCAGATGGAATTGCGAAAAGCGTGTGGCTCGCTCCTGACCATTGCGTGTCTCATGTTGCGGCTTCCAACCCAATGCGCCGCGGATGGGGCCCCGAACCCCGCCGCAGGGCGCAGTGGGGCCCTCGCCGCAACACTCGATCACGCAATGGTCACTCGCTCCCCGTTCAAAAAAAGGTGCATGGCACGGTTTGATCACCCGACGTCGCCAAACGGCGCCGGTTGGAATTCTTCGAGACGCTAAGTTTTTCGGGCTCTCCCGAGTTTTCTTAACGTCTCCATCGTTCTCGTCGCTCG
This sequence comes from Polyangiaceae bacterium, assembly GCA_016712345.1. GTDB lineage: Bacteria > Myxococcota_A > Polyangia > Polyangiales > Polyangiaceae > JADJRH01. The sequence continues at coordinate 1,066,587 of JADJRH010000001.1, read as the reverse complement.
ATTAGGGCCTAGTTCCGCTTTTCAGAAGTTTGGCCCTGGTTGAGTTTCTTCGTGCGGAACTAGCCGCGCTCAAGCGCGGGGGGTGTGGGGCGGAGCCCCACGAGACAAAAGATAGTGTCGCGTGGGCGAAGCGCGCCGCGTCAGCGGCGCCAAAAGTCCGGCAGGACTTTTGATACGCGGCACTAGTTTAGCTAAATTCCGCGCGGTACTTTATCGAGATCGATTTGTAGGAGCGCCTGCCTGATAAGCGCGCTTCGATTGGCTTTTGTGAGACCCCGCGATTTCAGTTCTTTGACCATTTCGTCGAGCCGTTCCAAGTCGTCTGTGTACATGGATATGCAGATGACTTTGTAATGCTCGGGCTTGGGTAGGTTTTTAGAACGCGAGCGCGGCTCCGCTTCAGCGGGGGGCGGTTGATAAAACGCACCCGACAATACACCTTCGACCTCGTCTTTGTTGAGAAGGTCAAATGTCTCCGGCGATTTGTACACAATGACTCCTATGACGCCGTAACCGAAATAGCGCTTCGCGCTTTCACAACTCGCTTGGACGCGTGGGTCTGCTCGTTGCGAAAAACACCAGCTACATGGTCAAGCTATGCCGTGGCGCGTACCGATTGGCCAACTTGTTGGTGATCGCGCGACGCGTCGGTTGCTGGAGTGGACGCGGCATTGCCAATGATGCGATCCACAATCACGTTGTAGTCGTCGGCGGCATTGGAACCCGTCGCGTATTCATAAATCGTCTGACCAACGCTCGGCGCTTCTTTCACCTTAATGGCAGCCCTAATGGGGGGCAGGCATTTGTCGCCGAAATGGTCTTTGAGTGTGGCCACGGCTTCATTACAAATTTTGGCGCGGCTATCAAAAAACGTGGGCAACACACCCCAAATCTGAACGGGATGGTGCAAGAGCGAATTCACGTTTTTTACCGTTTTGAGCACCTGCCGCACGCCGACAAGAGACAGGTAGTCACACGCCACAGGCACAAGCACGCTGTCGGCCAAAACCAAAGCGTTTTGGTTCATCAATGACAGGCTCGGCGAGCAGTCCAATACCACGTAGTCATAGTCTGCCGCCGCTGCCGAAAGGCGATCGGACAAAACGCGATCGCGATTTTGTCTACCCGCCAAATAAAGCTCCGCAGCAGCCAATGTTTCATTGGAGGGTAAAGATGCAGATTGGGCCGAACCTCTTTTACCGCATCGGAAACCCGCAGGCCCATAACGAGAACATGATAAAGTGATCGCTCACTGCCCGCGCCGAGCGAAACACTCACGTTGCCTTGTGCGTCGGTATCAACCAATAAAACGCGTTTGCCCCGCGCCGCCAAACCGGCTGCAACGCTCACTGCCGTTGTTGTTTTGCCGGTGCCGCCCTTGTGATTAAAAACGGCAATTCTCCGCGGAAGTGTACTCTTGACTTCAACGTGGCTTTTTTCGCCCTTGAGCGGCGGAGTGACAGGGATCACAACGCCGGGAGCGTCGTTCCCCGTGGTACCGTCTTCTTGAGGCCGAATGGCCGCATGCAAGCCGCTTGTTCGCGTGGGAGGCGGCGCTTCGTCTTTTCGGGGGCGCCCAGCCGCGCGCGCTGTGGAACTGCGGGCTGAACCGGGCGCTGAAAGAGGCGAAGTTGCCGTGGGGAGGGAGGCCGGCGGCGCAGGTACCGACGGGGGTGCACTCGCCGCTGGAGCCGGTGTTTTCAAGGCCGGCGGACTGGCACTTTGGAGAGTGGCACTTTGGAGAGTGGCACTTTGGAGAGTGGCACTTTGGAGAGTGGCAGTTTGCGCCGCGGGGGGCTGCACACTCGGTGCTGCAACGACTTTGCCCACCGCTGGTTGACTGGTCAGTGGTTGGGGTGCGGATACCGGGCGCGAAATAGGCTTCGCAGATGAAGTGAAGTCACCAAGCCGAGCGCCCTGCGCCTCGCGCTTGAGTTGACCTCGGCAATCGAGCGAGCAGGCATATTTGCGTTGCCCGCCCACGTACATGATCTGCGACACCAGGTCGGGAGAAAACCGCTTCATGCACGCGTCGCACGTGACGGCTCCGCTCTCACCTTTTTGGCTCTTTTCAAGGCAACCGTGGGAGCAATAAAAGGCGAACCCACCGTCTCGCTCTTCCATTTGGTAGCGGAACATCACGTCGAAAGTGCTTCCGCAGACGCTGCACGTCTCGCTGATCATCTTCTTTTTCCTCGGTCCGGCGGGCCTTGAAAAACTACGTTACGCCCGTGCGGTGCTCACCCGAGCATGTCTATGGATCGCGGGCCAAGTTTTTGGCAAGAGGAAATTGATAACGTGACTACAGCTCGTGGGGCATGAGATCGCGGGGACTGCGAAAGAATTGAAGCGGCGAATACTGATTTAGGTTGGAGACACGCGATGTATACAGGCATGCGTATTCTTCAACCTGGTCGCCGAAACTCGAAGTTTCACTGCCTTCTTTTAAAAGAGATCCCCAATACGGATGAAAGCGCTTTGAAACGTCGCGCTCCAATCGCAAAAGCTCCGCGTCGACAACGCGCATTTGACCGCGAATGCGCTCCACCGACCGCTTGATTCTGCCTCGCTCCGCTTCAAGTGTGGAAGCGGTTGTCTTCTGCTCTTTGGCTTCTTCGAGCTGCCGAACAATGGCTTTATACGATTGCTGATAATACCTCAGTTCGTCTTCAAGCTGCTCGCGCCGTTCTTCGTAATCGTGGAGCAATACATGCTCTTCGCGGCACGATTCGTGGGCAATCACTTCGGCTTCCATCTCTTGAATGATCATCACAGTGCGCCAAACGCTCTCTTTTTTAGAACGCAGAATGTCGCCGTAAATGTGATCTCCAACGTATAAAACCCGATCACCCGTGGTTGCCAAAAACTTCTCACAGTCCTGCAAATTGCCCCCTTCGTAGATCTTGCCACGTTCGAGGGGCATTGTTGCCGGCCGCAGTTCACCGCCCGCGGCGCCCTGTCCGTTGGGTTTGCTCACCGAATCACGCACGTGCAGAGGCCGCCGCTCCTGAAAAAATGCGGGCTTTGAAGCGGCAACAACAATCACGTCAAAGTAATGACGAAAGCTCGGATATTCGGGCATCGCGCCGCCGAGCAGATACGTCATCATTTTTTCGGTGTACGCCCACCGCGAGTTCGTGAGCAAAAAGAGCTTTTTCCCAGCACTTCGAAGCTTGTGAAGTGTTTGAGCGAGAAGCGCATCGCGCTCAATGTACTTTGGGAGATTGCTCGCAACTTCATCCAAGATCGTTCCGTCGCGATGCGCCTCGTCGATCGACTCGCGAATGTCGCTGAAGAGTTTGTCATAGTCGACAGGCTCTCCCATGCTGTCGAGTTTTTCGATGATGGCTGCGTACACAGTGACTTCGCTGAGCGCGTAAAGCGTGTCCACCCAGTGGTAACGCGACGTGGCCGGGCGGATTTTTTTTTGGTGATAAAGCGAGCGAACTTCATCGCGCGTGAGTTCGCGAAGACCGTGGTAGCCGTGGTGCACCACCTTGAAGCGATCCATCTTGAGAATGTTGCCGTAACGCTTGTCGACGAGCAGACCGCGCACCGCAAAGTCGATTGGATATTGAATGCCGCGGAGCACCGCTTCCGGGTAGCCGCGCTCAATCAACTTCTTCACAGTTGCATCAATCGAAAGGCGATCCATCTCCGGCTGGATGTAGATCGCGAGCGTGTAATCCATGTCAAACCCAACCCAATCGATGTCGTCCATCTTCAGGTTGCGGTTTACGAACACGCGCCGCGCGCGCGGGATGGGAGTGGGCTCAAACGGCGGGTGAATCCCTGTGATCGGCAGCTCAAGTTGGGTGGAAGAAGAAGCCATGAGCGAGGCGGATCTAGGCGCCGTAATGGTTCACGGCAACGCTCCATTGGACCACGGGATCAGCACCAAAAAAATAAACGCGATCAGGAGCAACATAAAAATGCTCGTAACGAGGTACGTCGAGCGCGGCGACTTAGATGTACTCCATCCGTCGGCATAAAATTTCCCTTTTGAACGCACCCGCAGACGATGTTGAACGCCCTTTAAAAGAGCGGTTTGCTGCTTTGGTTTGGGGGGCGGCGGTTCAAGCGCCGAACGCAGAAGATCCCGCACGTCCACTTCATCGAGCGACACGGCACCCTCATCTTCGGGGAAGTCTTCGGCGTTTTCCGCAGGCGGCGATTGCACTTCTTTTGTAGGTTCTTCGCTCTCACGGCGATCGGCTTTGTCGCTCATCGGCCCTTCACCTTCTCGCCGAGCGATTTTTCAACCAGCGCTTTGAGTTGAGCCCTTGCGCGATGGATCCGGCTTTTCACCGTGCCCACCGGAACGTTCATGATCTGAGCGATTTCTTCGTACGGCATGTCTTCGACATCCGCCAAAATCAAGCTCTCGCGAAACTCCGGATCGAGCTTTTGGATCGCGCGTTTCACGATGTCTTCGAGTTGCATCCCCTCCACAAGTTCATCGGGGCGGCCCATGTCGCCGACCGTCGCGGCGCGCGCGGCACTCAAAGGTACACGTTCGGCCATCGCGTCGATGTCGTCTTGTTCACCCGCGTGACGCCGCGAAAGATACTTCGTTCGGTTTTTGCAGAGGTTCACCGCGATGCGGTAAATCCACGTGGAGAGCTTTGATTCGCCTCGAAATTGATCGATCGCCTTGAAGACTTGAACGAACACTTCCTGCGCCAAGTCTTCGGCCTCGTCGCGTCGACCCAGCATGCGAAACACGAGCCCGTACACGCGTCGTTCGTACGTGAGCACAAGCTCGTTGAACGCGGCCTCGTCACGCGCCACGAGGCGCGCGATGAACTGAGCCTCGGCGTGGTCTTCGGTCAAGGGAACGGAAGGACATTACCCCAAGTTTGGCCGCTTCCGAACATTCGAAGCGTCGAGCATCTCGAACGTCGGCCAAATCAGCGGACAACCCCCTTGCCGTTTGTCACCGGCGGATACATTTGGCCCCCGTCGGCCGAACGCGTTCGTGCCCGGCATTGTGTGTACACAAAGCATCGCCGAGAGATATGCCATGAGTACCGAACCTGAAAATAACCCCAGCGGCGGAGCCACCGAGCTTCCGTTTCAAGCTGAAGTCCAACAAATCCTCGCCCTCGTCATCAACTCGCTCTACGCCAACCAAGAAGTCTTTCTGCGCGAATTGATTTCGAACGCGTCCGATGCGCTCGACAAAGCCCGGTACCTCGCACTCACGCGCAAAGACATCACCGAGCAGGCGGGTGAGCCCAAAATTGAAATCAAGCTCGACGACGACGCCCGCACACTGACCATTACCGACAACGGCATTGGCATGACGCGCGACGAGGTCATTCATAACCTCGGCACCATTGCCAAAAGCGGAACAATGGAGTTTTTAAAGTCGCACGCCGACGCAATGAAAAAAGACCCACAAAACAGCGCCAATTTAATCGGCCAATTTGGCGTGGGTTTTTATGCGGCGTTTATGGTTGCTTCCCGCGTGGACGTGTCCACCAAAAGCATGTTGCCGGGGGCCGAGGCGGTACTTTGGCGCTCCTCGGGGAGTGGCACATTCACCGTTTTGCCAGGTGATAAAGAAACACCCGGCACGGTGATTACACTCCACCTTAAAGACGACGCGCGTGAGTACACAAAGGCCTATCGGGCCAAAGACATTGTCCGCAAATATTCAGACTTCGTTCACTTCCCCATTTTTGTAAATGACGAACAAGCCAATCGATCGCGCGCGATTTGGGCTCTTCCAAAGTCTCAAGTGACCGATGAAGATCACGCCGACTTCTTTCACCATGTGACAGAAGGCATGGACGGCGAAAAGCCGCTCATGACCATTCACAACTCTGTTGACGCGCCCGTTCAATACCACGCGCTGCTGTACGTGCCTGAAAAGGCGCCTTTTGACCTCTTCCATAAAGAACGTCGCGGTCTTCGCCTCTATGCGAAACGCGTATTGATTATCGAAGACACCGATAAACTCACGCCCCCGTGGCTTCGGTTTTTGCGCGGCGTTGTTGATTCTGAAGACTTGAGCCTCAACGTTTCACGCGAAATGTTGCAAGAAAACCGAACGCTCAAAACCATTGAGCAGCAGATCGTGAAACAAACGCTCAAAGTGCTCAAAGATACCGCTGAAAACGAGCCCGAAAAATACACCAAGTTTTGGGGCGAGTTTGGCAGGGTGCTCAAAGAAGGCACCACCATGGAGTATAGGCATAAAGATGCCATTGCCGAACTCTGCCGGTTTGAATCAATGAAAACCGAAGCAGGCAAGCTTATCAGCCTGAAACAATACGTTGAGGCAATGCCTGAAGGTCAAAAAGATATCTATTACGTTACCGGCCCCGGCCGCAAAGGTGTGGAGCACAGCCCCCATCTCGAAGCCTTCAAAAAGCGCGGTTATGACGTGCTCTTTATGATTGACCCCATTGATGAGTGGTTTGTTCGCTCTGTTACCGAGTTTGAAAAGAAAACCCTCCGAAGTGTCGCCCACGGTGATATCGACTTGGGGGCAGAACCCGACGCTCCCAAAGAAGAAATGGTTGCCTCCGCCGTGGTGGCGGTAAAAGGTGCTCTCGGCGACAAGGTAAAAGACGTTCGCCTTTCAAAACGCCTCACCGACAGCGCCAGTTGCCTGGTGAGTGACCAGGGCGATCCCGGCGCGAATATGGAGCGCATTCTTCGCATGGTTGACCAAGAATCCACCGAGCGAAAACGCATTTTAGAACTCAATCCTACCCATCCCATTATCAAAAATCTGGCCGCCCTCGCCGCCAAAGAACCCGACTCAGAACGCGTAAAAACCTGGTCACAACTGCTCTTTGACCAAGCGCTCTTGGCCGAAGGTGTTGTGGAAGATCCCGCCACCCTGGTTCGCCGCATTCAAGACCTGCTGACGCAGGTATCCTCCGCGGCTGTATAAAATCTACCCATCCAGATGCGTGCCACCTACCCTCGCGCGCCACATTTGTGCCCTGACAGATGAGAACATCTACCGCTGCCGGGTGATTGTGTACACGGTCAACTCTGCCCGCCGCAGATAGCAAGCTTCTTTTCCAGCAGTGGTATGCGTAGGCCAAACCCAAACTGTTTGAGTCGTTTTAGAGCGATATTGTAATACCGGGCAGCTTCCGCATGGTAGGTGGGGTCGCCTGACTGGTTGGCCCGAGCGCTCCAAGCGTCGCCAATACACTCATAAGCCCGCGCTTCGTTCTCAGGCATGGGTAGATCAAAAAATGTGAGCGCTGCTTCCTGCGAAAGAACAATGACGTCCGGTTCGGTACAACCACCCGGGAGCGAAATCGCAAGCCCGAGAAGGTACTCCCCAGCATAACGTGGTGAATCCATCTCGCGCAGCACGCCTCGCAGGGTCTCCAACGCCGTTCGAGCTTCAGAGGACGGCGCCTGTTTTTGCACAAGCGCCTGAATTCGAGTAACCTGAATGGCGGCCAGATCCTTCAACATTCCATTGGACCTGGCCATTGGTTCCACCTCTGAAAGAACTTGAAGAGCGTTGTCAGGTTCATCCAATTTTACCAGGTAACCTGCCAAGAGATGACCGTTTTGGGGAGTTAGGTCGGGATAGGTACGTTTCGCATCTTCGAAGGCTTCTTGGGCAAGCACCTTGGCTGCCGCGACTCGACGTGGATCGAGCGCCCGCAGTTGCGCCCGTAGAAGCCGAAATTCAACGCCATACCAAGGCGGAGCATCGGGCGCGGTCATGGTAAACGACTCTTCCTGCGCCCCATCGACGAGTTCTACCCATTCTGACAGGTTAGAAATGGCTAGTTGACCCGCTTCCACGAGCGCTGAAACAAGCCAATGAAGCGCCTTACAAAGCGCCAAATGGTCCCCATCTCGTTTTTCGGTGGCGCTTTTTTTTAACGCGGAACGCACTTTGACTAAACCGTCGCGCCATTGACCTGTGGCAGAAGCAACAAGGCATTCGAGAAAGAGCCGCTCAGCATCACTTGGATTGTTCAGCGCCAGTTCGTAAAGACGAGCTTCGGCGACGCGCAGCTCCCCTTGGTAAAACCAATTCCAAGTCAGATCCCGATGAAGAAAAAGGGCGCTTTTCCCGCTCATACTTAGCTCTTTTGACAAGTTTTGCAGCGTCGCCATGGAAGCCGCAAATTGCCCCTTCATGGCGGCAATTCGAGCTACTGCTTGTCCGTGCACCGCGCGATTATAGATCTCCTGAAACTTCAAGAGCGGTTCAGCCTGTTGCAGAATCTGGGTGGCCCTGGGTAGATTTCCAAGTTGAATTTCAAGAAACGCCGCATGGTTTAGAATCGCGGAATGCACGTCGGGAGGTGCACCCCAACGGCGCGCCTCGTCCAGCGCTAGACGGTTTGCTTTCAAGTCGCGGGCAAATGGTCCTGGCAGAGCTGCGCGCCCTCTTAAAAGAACGCTCAAACCGCGCGCCAGAGGCAATTGCTGCGATTCTTCCACCACGGACCGTTGAAACGCCCATCGACGGCATGTAAAGCCCGCCATGCCGGCAGAATCGGAGGCCGCCAACAGCAGGTGAACACGAACGGCTTGTTCTTCTTCTTCTAAACGGGCCGTTCCCAATTGGGCCAGACACTCCTCGGCAACTTGCAGGCTTTCGCCGACCTGCCCGACCTGCCGTAGTTCTTGAACATACGTTAGCGCCGCCTGAGCTTTTTCGAGCGCTGTTTTAGCTCGTTTCACCTTCCTGCGAGCGCTGACTAAACTGTCAGGTTCCTCCGCAGAAGATTTGATAATGGCTCCACCGTCACCCTCGACAATCACCAATGTGTTTCGAAACGAGAACGTGTCAGGAGCGACTTGGCGCAGCACATTCAGCTCATCAACATCACGCAGCCACAAGATGACAGGTGCACCGGCGAGCACTTTTTCTCTGTGTAAATTCAGAGTGGTGATTGGTTTTTTCAGGTCGCCTTCGATGGTTAGAACAACGGGGGCACTACCCTCAGGCGATTGGGCAGCTTGAATCAGCCGATCCAACATTTCTTCGTTAGATTCGACAGGTGCCGCGGTAAGACTTCTGCCCAACATCCCTTGTAATTCGTTTCGAGCCTGAATAGTCAAATCGGGAGCGCAGACAATCACCACGAACGCCGGGCCGCGCGCGAGGATCTGTGCCGCCTTTTTTAGCGCTTCGAGTTCTGAAACGCGAAGTTGACTGTCAGGTATTTGTTCCATCGGCTTCCCGATCTTTCAGGAAAGGCCATATGAGGGGGTTTGCCTCAAACCAAACCGAACCGTTGTAACACTCTAGAATGCGAGCCTGGTCTAAATAGGTCCGATCTGCCGGCGAGCGCAATTGGTTGGTTCGATGCACGTGGGCCAGCGCTTCGTAATCAGGCCCGTAAAGACCCAGTGTTTCGGTCCGCTGTGCGTTCTTGATCGCGTATCGCATAATCTTACCGTCGAGTGACGCAACGTTTTGGTAATCGGCAATCAAAATGCCGTCGCGAAGCAGCCGAAAAAACTCGCGCAAAACGCCACCGGAGTAGGCGGCGGCAAGATGAATGGCATCCACCTGAATAAGGTTGTCCTCCACGCGGCGCGAAATGAGACTCTCGAAAAATGCGAGGCGATCCGGTTTGACCGCATCTTCGGGATTGTAGTCTTTTGGCGCCTGATGCAGCACGCGAATGGGATAGAAGTGCTGTGTATTGGCCCGGACATCCAAGCGATTGGCCCCAAACGTTACACCCGTGGGTAGAGTGTACACAATTCGCATTGGTGGAGTCAGAAGCACATTCAAGTTGGTTTCAAACAATTCGCGTTGTGAATCTACACCGCGAACCTTGTCTAAGTCATCGACCAGTACCAACAATCCGTCGGGCTGACCCGTTTCGGCCAGATGATTGCCAATGTCATCAACAAGGGCCTTAATAAAGTCTTGTAAAATGGTAGAGTTTGTCTCGCCAAAGCTGCGAAACTGTTGTCGCACTCGTTCGCTGAGTTTTAGTTCGGTGCGGACCTTGGCTATCAACAAGTCAAACTCCAAACTCGTTGCCCCTTCCTCGGCGCGAAGTCCGACTTTTTCAAACAATCGATCGTTGAGCGAACCAAGAATTTCTCGCCATCGCTTCATCTTCAATAGGCCGTCTTTGAACTTGGCAAATAGCTCGCCAGCAAGTCGAAACAGTAGTTGAGTAGAATCAATGATGGCCCACTCATGCTCTTCAATTCGAAACGAAACAACAGTCAGCTTCTTTTGAACCCGAGGATCCACAGCGAGGCGGCTCAACTCGGTGCTTTTTCCACTACCAACGTGACCCGATAGAAACATTTTAGTCTCGGGCCCGCCCACAAGGAGTGCGCGCAGCAACATTTCTACCGGGCCCGGCAATGTTGTCCCGCCGTCATCCACGTCAGGCGTAGGAGCATAAAATGCCGGGTCTTTTGCAACATCTCGGCCAGTTGGCGCCGGATTTGAAAAGTCAAGCGGTCTTGGGTCGAGCAGCTTGTAGGCTTCTTGCAGGTCTTTGGCGCGAGCCATGGCGGCAAAATGCCGCGGAAGAGGGTCAAAAACAAGTTCTTTGTGGCGCAAGGCCCAGTTGCACAAAAAAGGTGGCTAACCGCGGGGGTCTGAACGGGTCGCGCTTTCGCTGCGCAAATATGTATCTAGTACCGCGATTCAATCAACCCGATGGGTTGATTGCCGCTGCTTCGCAGCGCTCGAAATCGCGGTACTAGTTTTGTTTCCGTGGGGCATTCGCCCCACACCCCGGCCGCGCAGGCGCGGCCCTAGTGCACCGAGTTGATAAAGCAACGAACCCTTGCTGCAATTCATCTGAACCCATCAGTTCTACGGAATCGGTGCACTAGCGCTGCACGCTTCGCCTCGATCGTTTGGGAGTTTGGGAGTAGAATATAAGTTCAATGTTTCAACTCCGCGTTGTAACCCCGTGTTCCGCCGATTGGGCCGCCATGAAACCAGTGGTTTTTGGAAAACACTGTGAACAGTGCAATCGCCGCGTGGTTAACTTTACCAACGTCACAGAGGGGCGCGCAAAAGGGTTGGTCGCGTTGTTGGGTGACGCCGGGTTGTGCGGTAGAGTGGCTTTTGCACCTGACGGTTCAACGGTGTTTGCGGATGAAAACGCCAAAGTTGAATCTAACTCTTCCTCTGTAGAAAAGCTGCCAAGGTGGATGTCAGGTTCGGCTCTTCAATTCGCTGCCGTCGCGACGCTGATGTTGGCGGCCTCCGGGTGTGAACCTCCCCTTCCTCCCGAGCCGCCACCACCGCCGCCGCCCGCGCGTTCACCCGTCATGGCGGTTGCCTCGGCGGAGTCTACCCTTCCACCGGTGAGTCCGCCGCCTGTCGATTCTGACGGCGATCAAATTATCGACTCGGAGGACGCGTGTCCAACGCAGCCCGGCGCCGCTCAGTCCGAACCGGCTAAGAACGGCTGTCCTTTCGTATGCTCACCGTTCACAATGGGTGACATTGTGATTGTTCAAAACGCGATGTTTGCGGTCAACTCCACAACCATCCCAAAATCGAGCGTGGTATTGCTCGAAGAGATCGCCAAGATTCTTCTTGAACAACCAAAACTCACCAGGGTAGAAATTCAGGGTCACGCGTCGCGTGATGAAAAAAACGCCCAAAAACTCAGCGAAAAACGGGCCGAAGCGGTAAAAACGTACCTAACTCAAAAAGGGGTAGGTGCCTCGCGCCTGGTGATTCTGGGGTACGGCTCTACAAGGCCCAGGGTAGATGAGGCCGACCCAAAAAACCGCGAAATAAATCGACGGGTTGAATTTAAGGTGGTTGAAGAGGGTAAACAATCACCCTGATTGCCCGGTTGAGCAAACGTCGCATCCGCACGGCGAGGTGGACATTCTCACCTGAAGCGTTTAAGGTCGCTTCGCGGTTATGGCGACGCGTATTCCCCTTGGTGTCGACGACTTTCGCCGGTTGCGCGAGCTGGGACTGGACCCGCGCAAAGAGGTTTGAGGACTTTTGGTCGATTCTGCAAGAGAAAATTATCGATCTATACATTGAGCACCGCGCAATTCTCGATGCTGCAAATCTCCACCCGGCTGAGCGCACTCGATACCAACAAATTGTTGAGCGCACCGCCGATAGAGCCGTGTACGAACGGGCGCTCTTCGACCTGAGTCGCCACCTTTCGGTCGCTACCGGTGAGCGCGTTGTGGTGCTGATTGATGAATACGATGAACCGCTGCACGCCGGATACCTTCATGGATATTCCGACGAAGTGATGGACGTGATTCGAAACCTTCTCGGGGCGGTATTAAAGAGCAATCCTCACGTGCAATTTGCGGTTGTCACAGGCATTCTCCGCGTTGCAAAAGAAAATCTTTTTTCAGGTCTCAACAACCTTGCCGTTTACAGCCTGCTGGCAAAACCGTTTCATACCTGTTTTGGATTTACCGAATCCGAGGTTATTTCCCTCCTTGAGCGAAATGGTCAACTTAACCATCTGACAACTGTTCGGTCATGGTATAACGGCTATGTCTCTGGGGGTGAAGTTATCTATAATCCGTGGTCGATCTTGTGTTACCTAGACTCGGGTGAGGCCGAGGTGAAGCCTTACTGGTTATCCACCAGCTCGAATGAGCTGGTGCGCCAGCTTCTCGAACGGTATGTGGCTTCTGACAAGGTGCCGTTTGATGAACTTCTCCAGGGAAACAGCATTGAACGCCTGCTGGATGAAAATGTGGCACTGGGTGAGATTGGCACACGAAAAGATGCGCTTTGGAGCCTGCTTGTTCAGTCAGGTTACCTGAAAGCTGAAAAGCGGTCCCGCGGCGCGGATGAACAACCTACCCACCTTCTCTCCATTCCAAATCAAGAAGTTCGACAACTCTACTCAACCACTTTTGTAGAATGGATGACAAGAGGTGTTGAGGCCGCGGGCGGCAGTATAGAAGCCTTGAAACAGGCCATTATCAGCGGCGATGCGCCTGGTTTTCAAAACCAACTTCAGCGCTTTGTAACCAACCTCTTATCGTATCATGACCCCGGCGCGCTGGCGCCGGAGCGTGTCTACCATGCCTTCCTGGTGGGACTGTTGGCAGTCATGGAACCGGCGCACGCGGTTCGTTCAAACCGGGAGTCAGGTAAAGGTCGGCCCGACGTGCTCGTGCGGCCAATGTCTCCTGGAAGTGCGGGGGTTGTCATGGAGTTGAAAGTGGTGGGTAAACCCCACAAAACGCTTAAATCGGCCCTCCAAGGTGGGTTGAAAGCGTTTTTAGAACTGGACTATGGCGCTGAACTTCGGGCGGCCGGCGCCGACCCAATTCATGCCTACGCGATCGCTTTTGATGGGAAAGAGGTGCGGGTTGGGCTGGTGTCAGAAAACACGGGCCGTCCCCGAAAGGCGACTCCACGCAAAGCTTCAAAGCGTCGCTAGAAGAGGTTGTACAGACTTTATTTGCCAATGCGCGCCAATTGCCGCTCCACAAATTCACTGAGTGAACCTTCACCCTCCGAGCCGTCACGGGGGAAAAACTGCACGCCCTCAATGGCGGCAATTTGCTTTCGAACCTCGTTGTCGGGCCGCGCAGTGTACACCGCAATGGGTAGGTTTTCGGGGGTAATTTTAAGCTCTTCACGGGCGTATCGGCAAAGGCGAATGCCGCTGTCGCGCGACTCCTCAAAAAAGTCGTCATCCAAAGAATGAACTCGAAGGATGTCGGTCACTGCCATCATCACATCGACCACGGCGAACAAATACCGCTCATCACCCGAAGCCACGGCATACAAACGTTCGCGCGCGTCTTCTTCATTGGTTGCAAACCGAAAGCGCAACCCCGCCTGTTCAATCCGGTCGGCCAGCCAGGCAAGATCGCCCAATTGATCGTCAATCAACAGCACCATCGTGGGGGCGGCATCAACTTGCGTCATGGGTTTGCCTCGGGAAAAAAATTCGAAACCGATTGCGTGATCCACCCTGGGTGAGAGGCTCACTACGACAGTCAATGCGCGCACCATGTAGCTCCAGCATGTGGCGAACGAGCCACAAACCCAAACCTGTGCCGTGAGGAACCAGCGCTTTGGCTTTGGGGGTTCTATGGCCCCGTTCAAAAATTTTTTCTGCCTCGTCGGGCGGGATCACAATCCCTTGGTTGACCACTTCAATCAGGGCACCGGTTGAAACCACCTTACCCGGGATTCGAACGGCGGAGCCCGGATTGGAGTACTTAATGGCATTGTCAATGAGGTTGACAAATACCTGACGAATGACGTGAGGATCGGCGGAAAGTGGCCCCAACTGATCGAGAGAGGCATCGTCCACCACAATGGTCAGGTTTTTGGCTGGCAAGAGATGTTTCACATCGAGCTTCACAAGAATAGCAATTCGCGCAAACGAAACCTCTTTTTTGACGAGTGGTTCTTGCTTAAAAATCCGACCCAAAAAAGACAAGCCCTCCACCATGTCAATACACGTTCGGGTTTGACCAAGAGCGTAGCTAAAGCGTTGGGCAGCCAAGTCACCCGCAGCCACCCGCTGCTCAATGTTTCGGAGCGTGTGGATCAGCGCCACCAGAGGGGTTAGCAACTGGTGCCCCAAACTCATGAGGTAATCCTGTTGAAACACAGCGCTGTTTTTTAGTTTTTCAAACAACTCTTGTTCGGTGAGAACCCGATCGGTTTCAGTGTTGGACCAACGTTGCAAGTCAATACGGCCGGTGACTTCACGGTAAAACCCTTCAAGCCCCAGGTCGCCGTTGCCAGTGGAGTTGTTGGGCAGGCGAAGATCTGCCTCCACAAAAAAGGGTTGACCATTTTTTTTCTTTAATTTGATAATGCGCTTAATGAGCCGCCCATCCGCTTTTTTTACCTCTTGAATGAGCTTGTCACGGTCGTCGGGGGTGTAGTATAAAATGGAGCGGCTGTTGGTCTGCAATTCTGTTGGACTATACCCGGTTAGCTTGCAGTCCATTGGGGTGGGGCGGGGTGTATGCCCTTGAGAGTCAGAACAAAAGTAGGCAATGTTCACGGCCTCCAAAAATTCGGACGTGCGTTTTGCCTCGGCCTCTCGCTCTTTTTTGGTGGTCACATCACGCGCAACCACCAACCAATAGTGAGACGGCGGGTTAAAGAGGGTCTGCGTGAGACGCTTGAGATGAACTTCTACATGGCGCCGTTTCCCGGAGGGTAGTAGGCTAGATACTTCTACCGGGCCGATTTCTCTTTCCTGGCTATGCAGCGCTTTTTTTATCGCCGTCCGAACGGCTCGTTCAGGAAACAATGTGGATGCATCAACCCCAACCAGAGAGGGTAGGTCATAAAGAACCTCCGCCCCGTTCGGTGCGAAAACAATAGGTGCGCTTATACCGTCGGGTGTCTCTGGGGCGCGCGCCAAAAACACAGAATCGGCCGCCATTTTTTGAACATGGGTAACTAGGGTTGTTTCCCACGTTTCTACCAACAAGAGGCCCAAAATCCCTGCAAAAAAGGACAGCGCATCTTCTTCCCCCTGAGTAAAGTGGGCCTGGTCGGCCAGACGAGACATGCGTATCACCCCAGAGGTTAACGTTCCCCGTCGCACCGGAACGGCCAACAGCCGCGCGGTTGGGCTTCCATTCAACGCTCGCTCGGGATGTTTAGGGGCGTTGAGATGGCAATAGCTGGTGCGAAACTGATTCGCATCTGTCAAGTCTGAAAAACGCACGGGTTGACCTTGTTGCCATACCCATCCGGTAATGCCTTCACCCTTTTGATAGTCGATCTCGGCGCCTTGTTTCTCCAAGTGAGCATCGGTGCTGGCCGCCAGCCGCAGCACTCCGTAGTCATCCAAAAAGATCGAAGCCGCGGCAACCCCAAACACCTGCGCCAACCGTTTGACCAGGTGCGCCGGCTGCACCACCTGGTGCTCCAACGCCAGCTCTTGCAGGTCGCGCAGTCGACGCATACCTTCCCCCCGCAACGCGTCGCGCACCACCCACGTGGCCACCCGGGCAAAGGGCAGTAACAGACGATCGACCTTTTCTACCCGCGACGATTCTACCCATACAAGCAACAAGCCGCTCAGTGCAAGGGCCTTGCCCTCTCCCAATAACAAAGGGTACACCCGGAGTTGAAACCCGGGCTTAGAATGGGCTTCTGGGAAAGGCAACGGTTTGGGTTGAAGCAGTTGACCTCCCTGGTGATTTACCCACAGTCCCATTTGCTCCACAAGGGCATTGCGCTGGGCCCATCCGGAGTGGGGATCAAACCCATGGGCGGCCAGCCGGAGGCCTGAGTCCACCGCAAAAGTGACCGCGCCGTTTACCCCTTTTACCCTATTGGCCAGTTGCGCAATGAGTTCAAGACAGGGGACAATTCCCTCATCGGTGCGGCTGTTTCGAAGCTCTTCCACCACATCGGCGGCGAACTTGTTGTACGCGTCCCGCCGACGTTGACCGTGCCATGTGTACACCAATGACTGGGCTATACGGAGCCATGTTTGTTGCTCTTGAGTGCATTGGGCAACTGGGGGAATTAGAATTTGACCCTGGCCGGGCACCAGCACCCCGGGGATGACGGATGGATGCTGCGGGGTCTGATCGGAGCTGACCAAAATCTCCGGCGTGCGAACAAATGGCACCGCATGCGGTGCGACATTCCAGACGGAGGCGACCAACCTGACCACGCACTCCATGAGTTCAGCCGGCATACAGCTATTCTCCACGGCGGAGGTCAAGTGCAATAGGGCTTCCGGCAACATGGCTAGTTCATGCTCTCGCGCGCGTCATTCGATTTGGCCGCCGGGTGGTTGCGAACGTCGTTGTTGCTCGCCAAGCTTGGGAAGATCTTTTCAAGCAATAGGGGCATGAGCCAAGCGGACGACCCCGAACCTTCCGAGGCGCGCTCTTCTGGTTTTTTTTTGCCGTCGGACGGACTGACCTGTGCCGGCTCGGATGATTCTGAATAGGACAGACTGCTAAAAGTCTGTACAATGGACGGCCCAAGCTCACCGGACAAGTTTACCAATGCGCGCATTAGAATTTCACGATGCTCGGGTGAACGATCGGGTTTGGAAGCCTCGTTGAGGAGATGTTGCATTCGCGACCAGGTGGGGCGGAGGGTGGTATTAAACAAGCGATCGGTCAGATGCTCATAACCCAGAATCATGGCGTTGCGCGTCCTACCTTCCAGCGAATCGCGCAACACACGGCCTCTTAACAACTGGGGATGTTCATACAGCCGAATAAGGCGGTCATAGGTTCTTCGGGCGACGACCTCCTGAAACACCGCCTGGTAGAATTTGTTCACATTGTCTTCATTATCGAGGTGCTGCCGCGCCAATACTGGCATAAACGCATCGTTTGACCGCGATCGCTGAAGCGGGTCTTTGTGTACAAACGCGGTGTACGCAGAGCGAATGGCCTGAGCGTCCGAATCATGAGGGCCAAGAAACAAGGCCAACACGTCGGCGAGAATTGTTGAGCCCCAATACGCAATTTGCGGCTCACTTAGCAGCGGCGGGCAATCTACCAGGGTGAGCTTAAAGTTTTTTTGCAAAAACTCTCGCAAAAGGAGCACAAACGACGTCTCCTCTGACTTGGTATCGAGATACGGATGGGATGTGGTGGTTAGGAGATCGGCATCGATCAGCCAGCGAACTTTTTCCACTGGGGTATTTCCGGGCGGCAAATATGAAAGGTTCGTGCCCGGAAAATGAACAACGGCGGCCGACAACCTACGATTGAATTCAGGTTGGCTAAACGGATGGTCGATATGTTGGGCCAAGATATCAAAAAGACCGGGCCTGTCGCTTGGTGCAGCCGAACGCAACATACGGCCCAAGCTTTTTCCGACCACATCCAAATCAAGCATCAAAAGCTTGAGTGTTGGATCACGTCGGCTCAGAAGGTGGCCCACATGCGCGGCCGCGAGCGACGTTCCGGCTGCGCCGCGAACAGGCAACAGGGAGGTGATATGGTAAGGCCCGTTGTTTTTTTTTCGCTTGGGTTCAGCCGGGGTTGGATGGCTGGTAAAACCTTCAAATATTCGAGCCAGGTGTGGAGCGGCGGCGGCCCGTATCCCCAACTCGTTGCACAATCGCGTTCCCGCTTCACTCAACCCAAAATGGGTGGCCGTCTTGCCGTCAACCCCCACGAGTTGAGTTTGATACACCAAGCGAAGCTCCACCAAGTCAAGCAACGTGGGGCGAACCAGTTCGGGCGGGTGAACCTTTTGACCGGTTTGCGCGAGAGCATACTGCACATCGGCCACGCGTTGGGGGCCCTGGGCCAACGCGCCGTCGAGCAATGTGCGCAATACATACCCATGGATGGATAGCGGTCCTTCACGCCGAATTTGAGCGCGCAGTTGGGGGATGCCTGTGGTTTCGCGCGCCATGCGCAGGGTTTGAATGACCGAGGCCAGTTCACGTGCCACGCCGCCGAGCGAAATGTCAGGAATGGGGAGGTATTTTTCTACGAACCAACCCAACGGCTCAAGCGCTTGGGCCACACGCGACGGGGTGGCGAGCGCCCCCTCTACCATTGCCCTGAAGGAAGTATAAACGAGGTTTTGAAGTCGGCGGTGAAGAGCGCGCGCGTCCGTTTTGGTCACTTCTCTTGCCGCGTCGAGAACCACCAGCTTCGCTTCAATGGCCTCCACTTCGGCTTGGATGTTGGCCTCTCTTTCCGGTGGAATCGGCCCTTCATCCGCGGCAGGGTAGTCACTCGTCATACTCATACCTCACCCCAATATGGACCCAACAAAACACTACTGGATATTGGAGAATAAGTCCAGTGAATGAACCGTGCTTTTTCCCGATTTTTTGCGTGATTTGTCACGCTCCGTATACACCCTTATAGACCGCACCGACGTCTACCACCATCCCAATTGGACTGTCCGGGGCCGCGCTTTCCACCAGTGCGTGGCCTATGGGTAGGTGCTGACGCTCAATGGGTAACCAAGCGCCGTTGCGACTGCGTGTTTCTACCCCTTTACCAACGCAAAATCGCCACCAAATGGGGATATTACGTGTGTTGGACTCTGCAATGGCGAGGCGCGCAAACGCGAGCAGCCGGTTCGATTCCGACGCGGGGGGCTCAAGCTGAAGGGCGCTTGCCGCCCGCACAAAGAAGGTGCTGGTTCCCATGCCTGCAAGCTCGTCGGCCACTGGCATGAATTCTTCCGGCGTGGACGAGAACGCAACGACGACCAGGAAGTCGGCCCGGGCAGCCCTGGCGAACGGGAGCACTTTGGGGCAGCGGGCGTGAGACGCCACCAGCACCGCGAACCTGCCAGCATCGGTGTCGAGCACCCGAACCGCGTTTTCACGCCGGTGGAGTTCAGGCACAGGGGAGCGCTCTGCCGGCAGTCCGGGAAACACCTCCGGTGGCAACATCAACAGGCCGGGTTTGGGCTGGCGGTAGAGTTCCCTTCCGGTGCCACCCAACACCGGCGCCTCGTGGAGGTACGGTTGCGATGGTTGGGTATGGTCATGATAACTCCCAGCGACCACCTGACGAATGGGGTGATTTTTGCCATGGTCAAACAGGAAGGTTTTCAGTTTCGTTCGAGTGCATAGATCAATTGACAGTTCAGGAAAAACAATGCACTTGACCGACTGGCCGCCTGCCAAATTCACCGTTGCTTGCACCTCGCGGATAAGCCCGTCGTTGGACGGCATGTCGTGATCGACGACAAATCCGGCCGAGTTGGAGGTTAACGAAAATTCAGGTCGGGGAATTGCCTGAATAGGGCACAGCGCAATTCGAAACCCGTCATCATCATCAAGTCCGTAGGGCCGGTGGCTTGCGCGGAGGCGCTGTTGCTCCATGGGTAGATAGGTAGCCTGGTCGGGGTGGCACCATACCATGTCCAGGTAGCGCAGATTGTTGCGCAGGTCGACGTGCGACGCCGGATCCAATATGTTGCGCCACTTGGGAAAGGGGCGGCGCCACGCAAACACTTCACCGCCCAAGTCGGCTGGAATGGAGAAGCTGAGTGTCTCGCCCTCTCCCGATTCAAACGGGCCGCTTTCTGACAGATTCGCACTGTTCGTATCCAATTGCGACAATGCAATACAAATGATGTTGTATAAAAACTGAGGGTCGGTCGCGGCCAGGTCCTCGGCATTTTCGAGCAGTCTGTACGGGTTCTTTAGTTGAACGTCCCTGTTTCTGGGCCCCGCCGCCCCAATACCGGGGGCGCAACTGAGACGTGTACCGGCCGCAAAAAGCCTGGCGGCACATTCAAGTCGCCCGTCGAGCGACAAGTCATGCTCATTCACATGCTCGGCAATCCACTTCCCTATCGCGCAAGGTTCCACGGGATCTCCATTCAGGTCGTGGATCAAGTTGGCCTCTTGATCCTATCCGAATGGAGGACGGAGCCGTCTGCACCAATCAGGCCACGATCCACAGATGCACAGGTGCGCGTGCCGAAGAGTAGAATTGTTCGCTGATTGGATAATCAAGCTAGATGTTTGAGGCCGGTGTTTTCGATGCCGAGCGTTGCCGGTGACGCGGTTGCGTTGTACAAAACGCCCGCGTGCGGTGGTAACTGTGGGGAGGGTAGACTCTTAATTGTTGGGGGCGCCCTGGCAAATCCAATCACTGATGGTTTGGATTTGACCTGCTGGCAGTGTTCCTACTTTGGGCATTTTGGTGCCAAAACAGAGGTCAACTCCGAGGAGTTTGTCCATGAGGTAACTCTGAGCCGGCTGTCCGGGCAAAACGCGTTTTCTACCGTCGGAACATTCACCCGTTGTCACGTTAACAAGTGCGGTATACGAAGCGGCGGCGGAGGAAAGGTTTAACCCTTGCGCGGGCATGGCCCCGCCGTGACAACCGAACCCGGTGCAGTTGGCCGCAAAGATAGGTTGAACGGCGCCGGCAAACGACACGGTGGCGGTTCCACACGAGCACATGCCGTTGGTACAGGTTTGGCCTTGACTGCAAGCGTTTCCGCATGAGCCGCAGTTGAGTTCATCGGTCATTGTGTCCACACAGGCAGCTCCGCAGGCGGTTTCACCGCCGTCGCAATTGCACATGCCGTTGGTACAGGTTTGACCTACCCCGCACGCTTTGTTGCATTGGCCGCAATGGGTGTTGCTTGTGTTTGTATCGACGCACATTCCATTGCAAAGAACGCCGCCTCCGGCACACTCGCACAACCCATTTGTACACGTGGTGCCTGAAGTACAAACGTTTCCGCAGGTGCCGCAATTGGAAGGATCGCTCGACGTATTCTGGCAAGCGCCGTTGCAATTGGATGTTCCCTGTGGACAAGCGCAGGCCCCTCCCACGCACGAGGCTCCCGATGGGCAGGCATTGCCGCACATGCCGCAATTGTCGGCGCTTGTCATGGTGTCGACGCACGCGGCTCCGCATTTGGTGAGGGCGCCGCAGTTCACCGAGCACATACCCATCGCGCAGACCTTACCCATACCACATTGCGTGGCGCAGTTGCCGCAATGGGTAGGGTCGGATGACAAGTCGACGCAGCTTCCGTTGCAATCACTTTGACCGGCTGGGCAGGTGCACACGCCGTTGGTACATGCCGCACCCACCGGGCATGCGGTGTTGCAGTTGCCACAATGATTGCTGTCGAGTTGGGTGTCGACGCAGGCCGTTCCGCAGGAGGTAAGGTTGCTTCCACATTCACACGCGCCGCTGATACATGCTGCGCCGGGGGCGCATGCGTTGTTGCACGTGCCGCAGTGGGACGGGTTGGAAGTGGTATCCACACAGTCTGAACCGCACTGTGTTTGAGCGCATTGACAAGTACCTTGTGTACACAATTGGCCAACGCCGCATGAATTGGTGCATGAGCCGCAATGGGTAGAATCGGTTTGCAGGTCAATACAGGTGGCGCCGCCGCACATTTCGCAGGGGCCATCACCTCCCGTTCCACCCGTTCCACCAACGCCCCCGGTTCCGCCGGTGCCCAGGGGAAGGGACGAAATCCACCCTTCTAAGCAGGCGCGATATTCAGGTGCCAACAGACCTGACGGTGGCATGCCGTTGCCGCATGTTTGTACACCCTGGACTTTTTGGTAGAGGAGCGACTCGTTCGGGTTGCCTGGAACAACGCGTGTGGCGTTTTGACATGTGGCGGAGGGAACGTTGATCAGGACGGTTGCGACGTCGCCTGACAAGTCCAAATCGGCGGCAGGTGACACGGCGCTGTGGCAACCGGATGTGGCGCAAGACGGTTTGAAAATCGTCTGATCGATCGAGGGTAGATCAGGTGTACACAATGTCGACCCGCCGCCTGTGCCACCCGAGCCTCCTGTACCTTGCGGTTCACCGGAACAACCGGCGTTCGCGGCAGCGCCAAAGGCTGTGATGGCGATAACACCCAAGAAGGAAATGGTTGTTGAGCTAAAAGAGAAAGACTTTTCCGCGGTCACAGCGGCTTTGGTGCCCGGCGCCCAACGAAATGGTTCTACAAAAATGCTGCGCGTGAGGAGCGTTAGCGGCGCGAAATGCGGTCTTCACGCTTGCGGCGACGGGAAGCAAAAACGAGTGCGAGGCTGCCTAAGGCAAGCGGGATGGACAACGGGGCGGGGGAGTTGGATGGGTAGGAAACGGTGCAGCCGCCTGCCGCGTCGGGATCGGGGTCATTGCCGTTGTTGTTATTGTTGTCGTCGGGGCGCGGCTTTGTGGGGTCGCCGCCGATGGGGAAGTAGTCACTGCCTACCTCATCCGTTCGAATAACGGTGAAGACGCCTTGGAGTTGACCGTCGGGCGGGCCGAGGTTGCCTGCGTCGCTGAACCAGGCAACTCCCTCTTGTACAAGTCCCATGTGCTCTGCGTACACACCGGAAACTTTGGGGGCGTGCATTGTCCACTTGAAGGTGTACGTTTCACCCGGTAAGACCGTGCCTTCTACCTGAGCATACCGGTTGGGACCGGGCCATTCAGGTCCGGCAAAAACGCTTTTTCGGTCGCGCGGTTCGGTGGTGGCGAGCCGGGTGTTTTCATCCCAGGGTTCGCTTCCGGTGTTTTTCATTTCAAGTGACACTTCCACCGATTGGCCGGCAAGCATGATGACGGAGCCGTCGGCGGCGTAGGGAAACGATTGGCTGACGAATTTGGCTCCGTAGGTGGGGCCACCTTTGGCGAAAGCGACAAGGTCGGCCAAAGAGCCGTTGAAGTCGTTTCGATCGACATTGCCGGAGACGCCGTTGACGCTTCCTGAAGAGGTGTATTGGAAAAAGTGCCAGTCATTCCAATAGCCGGTGGGTAGATCAGGGCAGTCTAGGCTGTAGTTGGGAATCCACAGTGGGTACTCCACAAAAGCGTCGCTCTTGACGTTGTCCTGCCAAAAGTATTTTCCAGAGTAGATAATGGGTTTGCGGCCGATGGCGGCCTCCACGTGATCTACCCATTGCTTGAGGCGATTTGTAATTTCAGCGGGGCCGAGGCCGTCCGTCTGTTCAACATCCACAACGGGAGGCAAGTCTCCCGGTTGGTAGGGCCCCACAATGTCAAGCATGGCCTGGGCCTGAGCGATGGGGTCTTTGGAGGGCAGCCAATATTGGTAAGCGCCGCGGATGAGCCCGGCGTCTTTCATCCCTTGCCAGTTTTGGTCAAAGTAGGTGTCTTTGGAGGTGCCGTAGCTGGCGCGTGAGATGGCGAACTTAATGCCGTCGCCTGCCACGGCGTTCCAGTTTACGTCTTGCTGCCAAACCGAAACGTCAATGCCCGGTACCGTTTCTCCCTTGGCGCAAACGACCTGCGCCTGTTCGGCTTCGCCCAGATCTTCGGCCGAATCGTCGGGGTTTGTTGAGGAGGGATCGGTACACCCCGCGGCGGCAAAGAGCGCAAGGGGAAGAGCCCAACGAAGTCGATTACAGCGCATACGGGTGGTGTAGCGCCGCTTTTGCTGCGCGAAAAGACGGCAAATGACCTTTCTATTGGGCGGTAATGTTACCGATAAGCTGTTGGGCTGATGGGTACTCTAGAAAAGAGTATAAATGAAAGGAGCGGACACCTGCGCGGCGATGATGGCAAACGCAACGGTGAGGAGGGTTAAGATGCCAAAGCTCATTGCAAACGAGCGATTGACGAAGCCGAATTTCACGACATCGACAACCATTTTGACTACCCAGCGAAACATCTGTGCCTCTTTACCGCCAGCCGATTAATCAAGACCAAATTCATCGCGCCAATTGGACGTTTCTTCCCACTTGGGTTGCTTGTCTTTATAAACGAGAAAGTCGTCGAGAACGAGCACGTCGATACCTGTACGCATAAAACAGCGATAAGCATCTTCGGGTGTACACACGATAGGCTCACTCCGAACGTTGAAGCTCGTGTTTACCAAAATACCATACCCTGTCAGCTTTTTGAACTCGGTGAGTATGGAGTAGAGCCGGGGATTGCGGGTAGGATCGACGGTTTGAATGCGGGCTGAATAATCCACATGGGTGATGGCGGGCACGTCGGATCGCGGTTGATTGACCCAGTCTTTCAGGTTGGTGTTGGGGTCTACCTGTTGACGAATGAGGCGTTCAGGTTTGACCTGGTCCACGAGGAGCATGTAAGGCGACTCGCGGACGACCTCAAAATATTGCTCGGCATCTTCTTTGAGAACAATGGGCGCAAACGGCCTGAAGCTCTCGCGGAACTTGGTGGCAAGGTTGAGGTAGCTTTGCATTTTAATGCTGCGTGCATCGGCGATAATGGAGCGTCCACCGAGAGCGCGTGGTCCAAACTCCATGCGACCCTGACACAGGCCTACCACTTTTTCTTGAGCGACGATTTGGGCGATGATTTTGTCACGCTCTTCAACACTCGGCGTTTCATACGGGTAGCCGTTTTTATCGAGAAACTCTTTGGTGAGGTCACGCGGCCACTTGGGGCCTAAGAAGCTACCCCGCACTTTGTCGTGTTTGTCGTCGCTCTCGCGCGGTTTTTGAAGGACGGAATGCCACGCGAACAAGGCTGCTCCCATGGCTCCACCGGCGTCGCCCGCTGCGGGTTGAATCCACACGTCGTCGAAGATTTTTTCGCGAACGATCTTACCGTTGGCAACGCAGTTGAGAGCCACGCCGCCCGCCAGGCAAAGATGTTTTTTGCCTGTGGAGGCGCGCGCAAAACGAGCGAGCTTGAGCATGATCTCTTCTGTGACAGCCTGAATGGAGCGGGCTAGGTCCATTTCACGCCGGGTGAGATCACTTTCAGGTTTGCGAGCCGGCCCGCCGAAAAGGTCGGCGAACTTCTCGTTGGTCATTTTCAGATCGTCGAGGTAGCCGAAGTAGCTCAGGTCTAACCGGTAAGACCCATCTTCGCGGATGTGGAGCAGGTGGTCTTTGATCTTGTCAACGTATTTGGGCTCTCCGTAGGGGGCGAGGCCCATGAGTTTGTACTCACCCGAGTTGACCTTGAACCCGGTAAAGTAGGTGAAGGCCGAGTATAAAAGGCCGAGTGAGTGGGGAAACCGCTGCTCCAAAAGCAGTTCGAGCTTGTTTTTTTCACCCACGCCGACGCTTGTGGTTGTCCACTCGCCCACGCCGTCAACTGTAATGACAGCGGCTTCGTTGTAAGGCGAAGGAAAAAACGCGCTCGCTGCGTGGGAATAGTGATGTTCGGCAAACAGAAACTCTTTTGGATTTTTATACCCAAGATCGCGGAGCGATTTTTCAATTTGCGCGGCTACCCAGGCTTTGTCTTTAAGCCATACAGGTACGGCCATGAGAAACGATTTGAGTCCCCGCGGTGCGACGGCAATATAGGTAGAAAGAAGGCGGGTAAGTTTGGTGATCGGTTTGTCGTAAAAGACCACCATGTCAATGTCGGAGGGGCCGACCTTACCCTCAGACAGACAATACGCCATGGCGTATTTGGGAACACCGGCGTCATGTTTTTTGCGGGAAAAGCGCTCTTCCTGTGCCGCGGCAACAATCTCCCCGTCGCGAACGAGGCAGGCCGCACTGTCATGGTAGAGAGCGGAAACACCGAGAATGTTCATTGCGTGTTTCCTTTGCGGGCGGCGAGCCAGGCGCCAAACCGCTTGGAGGTGTTGCTCACGCGTTCCAGTAGAAAGTCTGCGTACACCGCGTGGCCGGCGACGTGAAGGTGAACCTCATCGTGGTAGAGGTCATCTCCATTGCCTTTTCCGGCGAAGAGTCCTGCGGGGTAGTCGATTTGAAAGCCGCGGCTTGTGAGGCGTTGTTTGAGTTTATTGACAACATCCACTTCCACGTCGCCACCCTGTTGATTGAAAAATCCGACTGTTTTGGACGGTAAGATTTCAAAAAATACTTCTGCGCCGCCCACTTTGGTGCGGGGTTTGATTGAAATAACGCCACCGCCGCTGTCGCCGTCGCGGAGGTAAAGCCCGAGGCGTTCATATTCAGCAATTCCAATTTCACGCTGCTCGGCGCGCCACTCTTTGGTGACGGTGATTCGATCGCGTCGATAGCGCCAAACCGAATGCATAAACACTTCTTCGAGGCCCAATACCGGAGGTTTTCCCTGCACGAAATAAGGCAGACTTGACAATGTGTATCGGTCGCGATCGACGTCGTCGTGTGGGAGGCACACGAGCACCAGATCTGCGTCCAGGGCTCCGAACCGGTCAACAAAGCCTCGTTCGTGGAACGGTCCCCAACCGTTCACACCCATGTTAAGGACGTTGACCGCTTTGCCGCCGGCGAGTTGATTTAGCTTGTCCTCAAGAATGCGGGGATAAAGAGCTTTTTGATCAACGTAAGAGCCGCCCCACAATGTGGAATCACCGAGCATGAGTATGCGAAAGGTGCCTGGCTCTTTGGTTTCTTTGTAATCAGGGGCGCGCATTCCAAAGCTATTTGTTTGAACGAGGCCGCCATAGCGATCGAGGTATTGATTGGGAGCGGGGTAATAACCGGCATAGGGATCGGAAACGTAGAGCACCGCGCCGGGGCCGAAGCCCTGTGAACGGAGGATGCCCTCTGCCAATGCCAAAAGAACAACGGCGGCAACAAGCCACGTTATGAAACTGCCTCGTTTCGGCTGCAAAACCTCGGTCGCGAACATATCGCGCGCATGGCGGATTTTGCGCTCGGGATTGTCACACCGTTCGTAATAAGAGGGCAGTTTTTCATTGCGGAGACGAAGGTCGTCGTCGCCGCTGAGCCGTTTAATGTAATGCGCGGGTGTGAGCGCAAAGACATAAAGAATTGTTAATAAAACGTTGCCGACAACGCCGCCGACGGTGCGCCCAAACCACGCCAGCCCTCGGGCAATGGCGGCCTGTGCGGCATTTGAAGCGAGTGAAACGCCCCCGACAACCAGCGTGATTGCGCCCGCCGCGATCGCGAGTTTGATGTGGCCCAGTTGGTAAAGGACAGCGGCCGCAACGGCGCCGACGCCCATGCGCAATAACGTTCCAAGCTTGGATCCGTGTGCGGCCGGTTTCGGTTTGGGAAACCACTCAACAGACACAACTCCTGGGGAGCGTTCCGGCGCATTCGCCTGGCGGCGTTGGTTGGACACTTCACTCATCCGAAGAGCGAGAGCATAGGTCGGGGCACGACTTCGACGCAACGGGCGACATAGCGCTCTCTGCAGGATCGCGCTCTATTGTGAGGGTTCAGGGGGCCGAATGTTTTTCGTGCGCAATTACCAACACCGCAACCACCGACAAGCCCACGGCGAGCAACACGGGCAGTGCGGACGATCCCGCGGTGAGAGCAACCGTGGCAAGCAACGCTGGAATTTGGGGAATGCTCGCGGCGACGAAAACTGCTTCAAAACGAGCCTCGGCGAGTTTTTCTTCACTTCCGCCGTACGCGTTCACTTTCTCGACAAGACGCTTTGTTACAGAGCGTTTTGCCGCAAATCCAAGCGGAACCGATGCTGCCGCGAGAACGAGCAAACCCCACGCAACAGGTGTGAGCGCGGGTTCCAGCTCCAAACGAAAAGCGTTGAGATCCGGGGGCAGGAACAGCACGCGCGCGGTTGTTTCGATCGCAAGTGCCGCAGGCGTCGCAACAGCCATGGCGATGGTGGCCCCCAGCCTTCGCGGCCGTTTCTTTTGGGACATCGGCTCTGAGAATAGCGAAAAACGGCGTTCCACACTGCGTGTCGAGCGGCGAGGTGTTGTCTTGTGTCCACAGCCTTGTGTTGAAATTCTTTGCAGTTTGCTTCGCTCGCGAACGATGCCGTGCGACCATTGCGCCCAATCATGTCCCTCTTCCTCGTGGTCGACGACGACCCCGCAATCCGGACGATGTTTGTGCGTGCGCTCTCGGGGCTCGGGGAAGTGGAACAGGCGGAAGGCGGTCGGCAGGCTCTGCAAAGCCTTTCAATTACGAGGTACGACGCGATTCTGCTGGACTTGCACATGCCGGGCGTCGACGGGTTTGCGGTGCTCGAAGCGCTTGGCAAAGACGATCACGTGAATCGCGAAACACCGGTGTTTGTGGTTACCGGTGACACCACCGAACAATCGCGGGTGCGCGCTCTCAAGTTGCGAAGTCTGTTTTTGATGACCAAGCCCGTGCCGCTCATGATGATTCGATCGCTCGTTGAAAATGCGGTGAAAAAGCAGAATCGAATATCGAGTTTGCCGAAACCAACCAAACGAACGTGAGCGTCGAAGTGTACGCATCAGGGAATGTCGACTAGGAAAAATCGACATTCAATCGGGCCGTTGAATACGGTGTACACTTTGGTTGGGCGGCGCGGCACGGCGGCTTCAACTTCGGGGGCGCCGGCAAGAACAGCGATTCGATGTTCTTTCATGCGGCGAAACGCGCTTGCCATTGTTTCATAAAGGCTTTGATCCGCGGGCAATCGCTCACCATAGGGTGGGTTGACAATGACAACACCGGGCGTGGGCAACGGGCTCAGCGAATCGATCGTGCGTTCTTCAATACGCATGTGAATGTCGGCGGCGCGTGCATTTTCACGCGCGACGGCCACCATCGTGCGGCTCGCATCGAATGCCCAAACAAGAGGGCCTTTTTCGATGATTCGCGATCGCGCTCGTTCACGCAGATCGGAGACCGCGCGCGCCTCGGCATCGCCGTGGGAGCGCCAACGTTCAAATCCAAAACGCTCGCGGCGAAGTCCGGGAGCAATGTCATGACTCCACAAAAAAGCTTCGATCGCAAGGGTTCCAGAGCCACACATCGGGTCGATGAGGGGGCGTTTGCGGTCCCATTCGGAGAGGCGAAGAAGAGACGCCGCGAGGGATTCTTTGAGCGGCGCGTCGCCCTGGAGTCGGCGGTAGCCGCGCGTGTGAAGCGACTCGCCGGACATGTCGAGGTACACGCGGGCGTGATCGTCGGCGATGTGTACAAAGAGCAATACGTCGGGATCGTCGCGATCGACATTGGGCCTCGATCCAAGGCGATCGCGCAGTTGATCAACAACCGCGTCTTTGGTTTTCTGCGCGATGAACTGCGTGTGTGAGAGCGCGCTGTTTTTTGCGAAGGCGCGCACGGCGAGTGTTCGATCCGCGTCGAGCACATGGGCCCAATCGACGGTGTATACACCTTCGTACAACGCCTCGCCGTTCGGCGCGTGAAACTCGGCGATGAGCACGAGCACGCGCACGGCGCATCGCAGCTCAATGCACGCGCGAAATCCCTCGGTGAGTCGGCCCTGAAAATGAACTCCGCCCCGATCTGCTCGGACGCCGAAAAAACGGTGCTCTCGAAGCTCATCGCGGATTGCGCCTTCTGTGCCTTTGGCGGCGGTGGCGAAGAAACGAAATGTGTCGCCGGCAGCGGAAGGTGATGAGTCGTCGTCGGTCACGCGCGCATTATGGGCGTGATAAAGGAACATTCGCACCATGTTCGGTACAGATGAAGCTCGCGCCCTTCACTCCCGCCATCCGGCGATTGATCTGCACGCCGACAGTTTGATGTGGTCGCGCTGGACGGGATACGACTTGCACGTTCGTCATGAGGCGCCGCTCCCGTTTGCGGCGTTGGGCGGGCACGTTGACATTCCGCGAATGATTGAAGGTGGGGTCGGCGCTCAATTTTTCGGGCTCGTGAGCGTGCCTTTTCCAACGCGGGGTTTGGCGGCGGTCATTGATGAACAGATCGATAGGTTGGAGCAAACGGTTAGAGTGAATCCCCAGCGCATTCGAAAAGCGCGCACGGCGGCGGATATAAGAAAAGCCGCGGCGGACGGAACAATTGCGGCATTGCTCGGCATTGAAGGTGGCCACGCGCTCGAAGGATCTATTGAAAAGCTCGGTCATTTTGCGCGCCGGGGCGTTCGTTATTTGGGGTTGTGCCACTTCAGCGCCAATGAGCTTTGTTATCCCGCGTATGGCTCCGGCAGAAAAGACGATAGAGGTCTTACGGACTTTGGGCGCAAGGTGGTGATTGCGTGTTCTGAATTGGGCGTCATTGTCGACTTGGCGCACATTAATAAACGAGGTTTTTTAGAAGCCTGCGCATTGGCGGAGCACCCTCCGATTGTCAGCCATACAGGTGTGCTCGGCGCTTTTGAGCATTGGCGCAATATCGACGATGAGCAGCTTCGCGCCGTGGCCGATAAGGGCGGAGTGATAGGTGTGATCTTCTGCCCGCGTTATTTGGGAGCCGACGGAATAAAACCCGTTGTCTCACACCTAAAGCACATTGTGAATGTTTGCGGCGAAGACGCGCCCGCCCTTGGGTCGGATTGGGACGGTTTTATTATCCCAACAAAAGATCTGTGTGATGCGGCTCGCCTGCCGCTGTTAACAGATGCCCTTATAAAAGAGGGATTTTCTGAAGAAACAATTGCAAAAATTCTGCGTGGAAATGCCCTCCGCGCTATTGAAGACAATCCGGTGCCCGCGTGAGAAACTTTATTAAAACGAGCCTGGCGCTTTTTATTGGACTTGGAACGGTCGCGTTATCAACCAACGCGCTTGCTTTTGAGCGGCAATGGCATTTGGGCGCCGGAGCAAGTTATTCGCCGTATATCAATCCTGCGGGGGTTACGTTGCACGGATTCGGCGGCGGCGTTCAACTTGTTTATGGAATAAGCGATACAATCAATGCTCTTGCAATGGCCGATTTGAGTGTACACCCGGCCACAACCCACAAGGGCAAGCCGGTGGACGGTATTTTATTGGCCGGCGGTTCTCTGGGGCTTTCGTACGTATTTGATATTTTGCAATGGGTGCCGTGGGTGGGGGCCACAGCGGGAGCTTATTACGCTCTCGACCCGGTGAGCCCCGGCGGTCGGTTGGCGTTGGGAATTCCTTTTGGGTTGGATTACCAAGTGTCGCGAAGCTTCGCGGTGGGGGCGGCGGGAGAATACAAGTTGTTCTTTTTGGATCCACTCGGGGCCGGACAGAGGTTCTCTGTAACTCTACGTGCCGAATACATTTGGGGGTATTGAAGAACGCGTCGGCGTTGCAAATTGCCGAATGTTGCGCGCGTTTGAAAAATACTGTCAAAAACGGCAAAAGCGATTCGCCTGTGTTAGCCTCGCGTTAATGTCCCGAGACAACCCCGCCACCGCCGAGGGTGATCTCCAGAGGACGCCGTTCCCCCACCTTCTGGTGTACATGGCGGAGCGGCGCCTCTCAGGGACTCTTTTTCTAAAGGAACCGGGCGGTACTGAGCACGTTGTGCGTTTTCATTGGGGCGCACCGGTTCTTGTTCGCGCCGACGACGGATTCGCGCGTTTTGGTGAATTGCTAGTGGAAGCGGGCGTTGTTCCACAGCAAGTGATTGACAAGGCGCTCACGACCAAAGGGCTTCTCGGCGACGTATTGATTCTGACCGGGCATGCCGACGGTGAAGCGCTTGAGCGTGTTGCGGCCGAACAATTGAAGCGCCGTGTTGTTCGGCTTTTCGGTTTGCCTCAAGCGACGGCGTTTCGTTATTTCGACGGCGAACTCGCAAAAGCCGACGTGCCGGGCCCCGGTTCGCGAGGGGACGTATTGCAACTTCTCGCATTGGGTGTTCGCACCCATCCACGGGCGGCGCTGCCGCTTGCTCGATTGCTCGAAAAGCTCGGTGATGTGCCGCTCAGTTTGCACCCCGATGCGGTGACGGATCGTTTTGAGTTTAATGACGACGAATCGAAGGTGGTGACAACCATCTTGGCGGGGCGGCCAACGTTAATGGATCTCGTCGGCGCTTCGGTGGTGGACCCAGACGTGGTGCGTCGCGTTGCGTATTTACTGCTTCTCACGCGGCAAATTGACCTTGGGGCGCACCTCACACCCCTCGGTTCGGGTGACCTGCCACCGCCCGTTGCATTGGGGCGTGTGGTGTTGCGCGCGGCCGTTCATCGCGCGGGTGCTGCGGCGCCCGATCCCGTTGGGGATGGTGAACGCGCGGCGGTTTTGCCTCGGACGTTGCGTCGTCGGCGAAACGCTCTTGTCGCCGACGGGGCTGCGGCCGCGGGGTTGGAAGGGGGCAACGATTCGCCGGAAAGCTCCATTGAATTGCCGCCGGTAGAAGAAGCAATGGGGTCGCCTTGTGACTCCGGGGTTGGCTCTGCAAACGAGGCCGACGCATCGAGCGCGCCAACGGAGCACGCGCCCGATTCAGGCCTCACCATGGTTGAATCGCGGCATGGCCCGCCGTCGGACGTAAACGAGATCGACGATGAAATGCGGGACAGCGGCATTGTTGAGCCGATTTCGGAAGTGATCGAAATACCGGGCGGGCTGCGCGCGCAGGACACCGGAACGAACGGCAAACGCGACAGCCGTTGACGCTTCAAGTCGCCCCACTATAGTCGCCCCGCATGGCCACCACGACGGAGATCCAGGCTTCTCACGCGAACGAGCTGACAGCGTCGGGGGAGCCTTCGGCCGACGTGAACGCTGCGGGTACACATCCCAAAGGGGTGCTCCGCTGGGGCTATTTTCTGCTGCTCAACGCCATTGCCGCGGTGATTGCGGTGGCGATTTTCGTGGGGATTTTCTACGCGGACGGGTTGGATCCGTATCTGCGCGGCACGTACGACTGGCTGCTCGCGCATCCGGGCGTCACGAGTTTTTGCGCGTTTTCGCCGCTCGCCGCGTCGCTTCTTGTGGGTTGGGGCTATTCGCAGCGTGCAAAAAAACGCAAGGCGGCCGCCGCGCGGGCCGAAGCTGAACGCCTCGCAAAAGCCGCTGCTTGAGTTTGAAACTTCCGCGTCTTGTTCACCTGCCGTCGCTCCATGAGGTGAATATCGCGGACGGCGCGGCGAGGGACGCTTGTGTACGCATGCCCGCGGGCCTCGGCCCATTTGCGCAGGCGTTTGCGATCTTGAGTGCGCCGGGGGTGTTGGCCGAAAAAAACGGCGCACCGATCGATGTGTACTCATTGGCGCTTCGAGATGTACACACGTTGCGCGCTCTTCTCTACCGCTCGCGGGTCTTGATTGAAGACGAAGAAGAATTTGAGTGCGAAAACTGCGGAAAAGCGTTTCGAGCGGTGCCGTCGGCGGCTTGGCAGGTGGGACCATTTCTCGACGGTGAACTGACGGACGAAGAGTTGGATGCGCCGTTTCCGTTCGGCGTGCCGCAGCCCATTCCAAGGCTCATTTTGCCTGCCGCGCGGCGTGTTGAAGGTGAACCGCGGTTTCGGCGTTTGCGGCGTTTGGACGGATCGCGAACGGCTGAAACGGTGACGTTTGCCGAGCGCTCCGTCGCGGATGCGCGGGCGCTTTTCGAGACGGCGGACAAGCTCTTTTTAGGAGAAATGGATTCGTTTTCGGTGACGCCGGCGCTGGTTGTCGCCATGGGGATTGTCGCGCTTGGGAGCGAGCGCCGCACGCGTGTTATGGCGCGCGCTCTCGCAGAGGCGCCCGATCCCGTTTGGGCGGCCGTGGTGGATCATTTTCTCGAAGCGGCCTATTCGCAGAGGCTTTTTGCCGCGTTTCGAGGTGAAGAGTGTTCCTGTCGAAACTTGGTGGACGTGCCGCTTGTGCGAGAGCTGGGACGGCACGCGGTGGAGTTTTCGCGCACGCGCCGCAGGAGAGAACAGGAGCCGTTTCCCGACTTGGAAGCGTTTGAAAGCCTGGTCAAAAAACACGCCGAACGAGTGTATGCAGCGCGCGGCGTTCGGAACATTGATCTCATTGTGGATGACGGCGTTCCGCATTGTGACGACGGCGGCGAGCCGCTGCTCGGATCGTATGCGCCGCCCGTCGGTGAAGAGGTTCTCGGCGGTAACGTGCGGCCTGAAGTGCGCGTGTATTACCGAACGTTTCGCAGCGAATACGAAGCCGATCCGACGTTTGATGTGGAGGGCGAAATTCGCGAAACGATCGACCATGAGGTGGAGCATCACCTCAACTATCTGGCGGGCGAAGATCCTCTCGACGATGAAGAGCGCGCGGCGATCGAGGAGGAAGAGCTTCGTATTGTGGGGCGAGGTGAAATGCGTCGGCGTGAGCGCGCATCGCTCACGAGGCGCATTGGCGAATTTTTGCGTGTGACCTGGCTTTTGTGGGTCGCAATGGCGGTGGCCGCGATCGTGATGTGGATGAGCGGCGACCTGTAGATTGTGTACGCAGAACAATGTGTACACATTGGAGCGCGCGCCCGGCGAGGGGTGCGCCCATGTGTACGCAATGATTGTGTGCGCAGTTGGTTAGCGTTTGAGGATCTTAACCAGGATCCAAATGGCCCCAATTCCGGCGAGGGGCCCGGCGATCATCAGGGGTTTTACAGGGCCGAGGGCGATGGATTGGCCGAGCATGCGGACGACGACCATGTCTGCGACACCAATCAGCACCGCGGCAACGAGCACTCGGATGGGGCCTCCGAGTTTGAGGTCCGATACCTGCGACGGCGGTCCATTGTCGGCCCTTGCAAGGGGACGCCCGCGTTGGGCGGGATGAACGGCGCGCGTGCTGACATCGATATCCATCGGCGTCATCGGCGAAAAGTCGGCAGGGTCGCGGCGCTGTACCGGTCGTTCTGCGCGTGCGACGGGGCCGCCGGCGGGTTTTTGAGCGACGGTTGGTGCGGCGGCGCGCGGGTCGCGGCGAGGCTGCGAGCGAGGCGGCGGCGGGGGTGAGGCGGCGACCGTTGGAATATGCGCTTCCATGGGATCGGCGCTGCGCTGCGGCGCTTTGATGGCCGGTTTGCCCAGAACTCGCACGATGCGCTCGATCGACGTGCGCGACTCGGCCTGCGCAAATGGTTCGAGCAGCGTTGCGAGTTCAGCCACGTCTTGCACGCGGCGCGACACGTCTTTTTCCAAACAGCGAAGGATCACCGCTTCAAGTCCGGGCGGCAGATCACCTTTGAGGGCGCGCGGCCGAAGTGGCGGATCGGCCGCGATCTTGGCAAAAATACCGGCCAGCGAGTCGGCTTCGAAGGGGCGTTGTCCGGTGAGCAGTTCGTAAAGAATCACGCCGAGGGCCCACACATCCGTTCGATGGTCGGCACTTTTGAGGCTCCGCACCTGTTCGGGCGACATGTATTGAGGTGAGCCCGCAACCACGTGCGTTGCTGTGAGACTTGGAGTGGGGCCGCCGAGCGCATCTTCTTTTGTCGGTTTTGAAAGGCCGAAGTCGAGAACTTTGACGAGCGATGAGCCGTCTTTGCGTCGCGTGACGAAGATGTTGTCGGGCTTGAGATCGCGATGAACAATGCCGATGGCGTGGGCTTCGGCGATGGCTTCGCAAGCTTGAAGGACATAGTCGAGCGCCTGAGCGATGCTGAGGCGACCCGCTTGTTCAAGCACGTTTCGAAGATCGCTCCCCGTGAGGTACTCCATCACCATGTACGGGGGGCCGCCGTCGACGGCGCCGACATCCAAAACGCGCGCGACGTGTTCGCTCTGAATCGCAACGGCGCTCCGCGCTTCGCGGAGAAAGCGCGGAGCAGCGCCGGGAACGGCGAGCGCCTGCGGTAAAAGAAACTTGATTGCTACCTTTTGCTGAAGGGCAATGTGATGGGCGGAGACGACAACGCCCATGCCGCCTTGGCCCAAAATGCGATCGACTTCGTATTTGCCGGCAATGATTTGGCCTTCGTGAAAAGGCAGTTCGTCATTGGAACTGTTCGAATCGGCCACAGAGCGACAGTATCACTGCGGAGCGTTATTGGACCCTGCTTTGAAATGTCAAAACCATGCAATGCGGGGTGAGGGGTGCGGCCCTCGTTGGCAACGAACAGCGCATTATACCGCAATACAGAAAAAGGTAATCAGTTATAAACTGCTATTAAATTGCCTGCGTTTTATTAACAATTTTTATGAGAACGATGCAGGAGCGCACCTTTTTTGTAAACAACGGTGCGCGCGTGGAATGATGGCCTCGCTGTGTCATCACCGCCCAAAAAACAGTCTGTAAACAAGCGCGGCAGTGCCGATGCCATTGCTAAACGGCGCGCGGCCCGCGCCTTTAATGAAATGGTGTTGGGGCCAACTTCGCGCGAGGGGGACGGGCGAACGGAGCGCAAGCGGCGCAGGATGTTGAAAGAGCTGGCGGACGGGGCCACCGGATCGGGCCAGGAACTGAAGCCAATGGATGTGCTATTGCGCGTTCAATGGCTGCTCAACATGGGCGAAACGGTGGAGTCATTAAAAAAAGTTCGCCCACAATCTATAACAGTGAAAGTGACCGATGCGCTTATCAACGGCGTTAAGCAATTAAACGATGCTTATGATTTTGCGCCGGAAGTTTATCGATTTGTGGGGATCGACGACAATGTATTGGTGGCCGCAGGTGTTGTTCGGAAAAAGCGTGGACCGGTGAAAGCGCGCGAGCGAGCGGTGGCGGCGGCGAAACGCGGCGCCGCATAAGAGAAAGTCTTTTGCCCGCGGGAGTGAACGCCGCTGAAATGCTTGACCCAGAGGGAATTGCCGAACATTGTCGCCCGCTGTGCGGTACGGATTTGCGTACGGAGGCTTTTTTGCGGCGCTTGCCGCGTTCTTGATCACCACCGCGAGCGGAGCGCCTTCACGGGCGGACGCGCCGGACGACGCCGTCGTGGCGCGCGTGGGCAATCGGGTGGTCACCGCGGGCGAGCTGTCGCGGCGCATTCAATCGTTGCCGCCGTTTCAGTTGCGGATGTTCGGGCGCACCGAAGAAGAGATTAAGCGCAACTTTCTTGAAATGGTGATGGTGCGCGATCTGCTTCTTTCGCAGGGCGCGGTGGACCAAAAGCTCGACGAAAAAGAAGAAGTGCGCGACCGCGTGCGCGCCACGCTGCGCACGGCAATGCTTCAGTCAATGCGTTTGGAAGCGGCTTCAACGCCCGTGACCGATGCCGACGTGGAGAAGTTTTACAACGACAACATCGACAAGTTTCGAGCGCCCGAGCGAATTGCGATTTGGCGCATCTTGGTGGCCACTCAAGAAGAGGCCGCCAAGGTGATTGATGAGATGAAAAAAGACGGCTCGGTGAAACACTGGAACGAGTTGGCGCGCGAAAAGTCGCTCGATAAAGCCACAAATATGCGAGGTGGCAATCTCGGGTACGTGGCGGCCGACGGCAAAACAACCGAGCCTG
The DNA here is from genome assembly GCA_016712345.1 of Polyangiaceae bacterium. Taxonomy (GTDB): domain Bacteria; phylum Myxococcota_A; class Polyangia; order Polyangiales; family Polyangiaceae; genus JADJRH01. Next base: position 1,029,269 of record JADJRH010000001.1, on the reverse strand, counting down.
CGCTGACGGTGGAGCCCGCGATTTACGAAGCTGCAAAGGCGTTGAAAGACGACTTGAAGATGTCGCCGACGCCTGTGAAAGAAGGCGACAAATGGGCCGTGATTTGGCGCCGTCAGTCGATGAAAGCCGTTGAGCGATCGCTTGAGTTGGAAGCGCCGGGCATTCGGCAGACGATTGTGCACCAGCGCACAGAGGCAAAGCTCAAGGAGCTTCGAGATTCGGCGCGCAACGATCGGGTGCGCGATGTGAATCTTGAAATGGTCGACGACGTTGCGGTCACTTCGCAGGGTGATCTTCAACCCGCGCGTCGGCCCGGCTTACTTCCGTCAAAGCGGCCCTCCGTTGGAATGCCGCAGCCCGGTCACGATCACCGGTAGCGCTTCATGCGGGGGCCCAGATGTACACAACAAGGCACGTGTACACAAAGCCCCAATAGAAACGTTTTTTGGGGTGTTACCGCGAGAAAGTGACGCGGATGGGCGGTGTACTCATGGTGGTGGGGTTGCCATCGCGATCGAGGCCGGCGTTGTACTTTCGGGCGAGGGCGCACATGCGTGCTGCGCGGCCGAAACCATGGCCGGGATCGGCGGTGACGCTCACGGCCTGAGGTGAACCGTCGGGGCGCACGGTGACAACGAGGGTGACCTGCGCGTAGTCGATTTGGTCGGTGTCGGCCTCATCGGGGAAAGGGCAGTTGGACCAACTTGCGCCGCCGATGATGCCGGCGGGTTTTGAAAGATCCGCTTTGGGTGCGGGCGCCGGAGGTGCGTCGGCGGTGCCTGTTCCACCGGGTTTGCCGGTGTTGCTGACGTTGGGGCTGTGCGTGACAACCGTGCTCGTTCCCACCGCGGAAGACTGTCCGCCGAGGGGGCCGGCGGTGTTTTCACCCGAGACAATTCCTTGATCGGTGAGGTCTTGAACGTCGTTTGGATTGGGCGCGGCCGTGAGCACTTTTGCGGCTTGAACGGGCGCGGCTTTTTGATCTTCGTAAGGATCTTTTGGAGCTTCGGCTCTGGGGGCGGGAGCGGGCTCAGGATCGGGTTCGGGCGCGGGTGGAGGCGGCGGCTCTTCTTTTTTTTGCTGCTCCGGTTCGGCCTTTTTCTCGGGCTCGACTTCGTATTCAGTCCACAAATATTCGTGGATGCTGGCGCGCATTTGATACGTCGCCTTTTGCATGTCGTAGAGCGCGAGCATGGCTTTGCCGCTTGCGTACCCATGCGTGGAGAGCGCAAGCGCGATGCCGATGGCCCAACCGACTTTGATGTCGTGATCGCCCAGGCCGAGCACGGCACCCCATGGATTTTGGGCGCTGACGCGTGCCGGACGGTTTGTGTACACAATGCTGTCGGCGATGGACATTGAGTCTGGCGATCGCGCGGCGGTGCTCATGGCTTTACGTCCACCGGGGTTGGAGCGGGTGCGTCTTTGGGGGCGACTGCGCCCGGTTCAGGCGGAACAGCGCTCACACCGAAGGCAATTTTGGAGATGCCGGCCTGCTTGAGAAGGTCGAGCACGCGAATGACGCGGCCGTGTTGAACGGCCGTGTCGGCGCGAATTACAGCCCGAAGATCGCTGTTTTTGGTGAACGCTTCTTTGGCGAGAGGGAACACGGCTTCATCATTTTGGATGCGTTTGTTGTCGACCAAAATGTCGCCGTTGGAGTGAAGCTCAACGCCGAAAACGAGCTGGATCTGCTGGCCCTGCGCGGCTTTGGGAAGATCCATCGGGAGCGACTGCGACACGATGATGCGCGCCGTGACCATGAAGATGATGAGGAGCACCAACGTTACGTCGACGAGCGGCGTGACGTTGATGCCTGAAACCATCCCGTCATCGGAGTCGTTCGATGAGCCGCCGCCCATTATTTACTCTCCTCAGACTTGTCGCTTGAGTCGGACTTTTTGGAGGCTTTGGCTTTGGTTTTAACAGGCTCTTCACCGGGGATTGCCTGCGGCTCGCGGTACGGCGCCGGCATGGGTGTGGCTTTGAGATAGCCCATGAGAATGCGCGTGAGAGCCTCGGTGTTGGCGAGTTTGCTCTTAATGAGGCGCTGATAAAAGTTGTTAAACGCAACGGCCGGGATGGCGACGGCGAGGCCGACGGCGGTGGCAACAAGCGCTTCAGCGATGCTGCTCATAACGGCCTGCGGCGCCATTTGCGAAGCGGCTCCCGCTGTGGGCGCTTTTGCGGCTTCACCGAGCGCTTCGAACGCTTGCACAACGCCGATAACGGTGCCGAAAAGGCCGATGAACGGAGCGTTATTGCCGAGCGTGCCGAGGTACGCAAGGCGTCGTTCAAGCTTCATGCGTTGAAGGGCCTGCGCGCCGCTCATGGCTTCTTCAGCCGCGGACGGACCGTTTTGCGCTTCTGCGAGGCCGGCGAGAACCACCGCTGCTTCTGCTGAAGGCGACGCTTCCATGCGCTTTTTTGCGGCGTCGATAGATTCACGCAGGGCGTTTCTGAGATCGCGTTGGAGCACGACGAGGTCATCGCGCAGCGACCAGAAGAACCAACCGCGTTCGAGAATGATCGCGACGCTGAGGACGCTGAGTCCGAGCATGAGCCACATGACCCATGCCGCGCCGAAACCGACCATGATGCGTTGGAGCCACTCGACGAGGTTCATCTCGGTGCTGGTGCCTTTCGTGCTGAGAACGCGGGCGCATGATGCGCAGTTTCGATGGAGATCGCCGACGTTTTATGCGGGCGAACACGATGGTTGTCAGTGTCAGGCGTCTGCGTTTTTTTTGTCAGGCGTCTGACACTGGCACTCTCGCGGCGCCTTATTTGCCGCAGGCGGCGCGGCATGGCTAGCCCGATGCTTCGTTTTTTGAATCGGAGCAAACGCTTTGCGCGGATTGTTCCCCGCGCTTGTGCGCAACTGTTGCGTCGGTCCAATTAACAACGCGGCTAAGGACAGTGGTGGCGTATCCGCCTTTGGGCAAGGTGAAGCGCACGATCAAAGCGCTGGGAGCGGCGCCGTCGGGTGGCGACACGAGTTCGCAGCTCAGGGATTCAACGGGCATGACCAGGGGGCGGCGGGTTCCTTCGCCGAGGTGGGCCCACGCATCGAGAAGGGCGGGATCGCCGATCGCCGCGCGCAGCACTTGGCTTTCGATCTCGGCGGGGTGACCTTCAGGCCATCGCATTTTTTTTCCGAACATGGGGCCGGTGGGCGTGAGCTGTGCGGTTTGGCCGCGGAGAACGGCGTCGTCTGTCTCGGGACCGGAGAGGGGGACCAGGAAGATGCCGCCGGTGTCGGTTTTTTTGGCGAGATCGCCCGGCACAATTCGGTTCCACGTGCCTTCGTTTTCGCGAATGTCGAGCACTTCGTTGAACCACGACGATTGAAGCGCCGAAAACAAAAGGCGTTGTTCGTTGCGATCGCGCGGGCCGCGGGCTTCACCGCGAATCCATGCGAGCGCGCGGCTTGCGTTGTCGCCGTCGCGCCCGAAGCGTTGTGGTCCAAATGTGTTGGGTACACCTTTAGCAGCGATGCCCGACAGATCTTCAATCACCTTATTTACAAGGCTCGGATCGAGATCGCGTAGCGTGATGGCAAAGCGATTTCCGTGAAGGTGGCCGGGTTTGAGTTTGTTTGTGTGGCGTGCGACGGAGAGGATTTCCACGGCTTCGGGCGAAGCGGCGCCGAGCATTTTTTCGGCGTCGACGGCGAGGGGAACTTGAAGCGAAACGGTTTGTGTGGTGACCGCGTGGCGGTCTTTCATTCCGGCGTGGCCGGCATCGCGCGGGTCGACCCCAAGGGCCTGGGCCAGGCGCTTGACGGCTTCAGGAGTTGTGAGGCCGGTTTTGCGGAAGGTGACATAAACGTGCTCTCCAACGCCCGATGGGGGGTAGGCGGCAACCTCCTCCACAACGAAGTCGGCCGGTGCCGAGCGAATCACCGCCTTGGGAAGTTGTCTTTGGATGTTCAGATTTTTCACTTTTGAGGCCTGGAATTTGGCACGATCGCAAACAGTTTGCTAAGGCCCGGTTCTGTGCAATCGCAGCGGTGAACTTGCCGCATGTGTACACAGTGATTCGTTCCTTACCAAAACTGCAACGCGCATGAGGCTCGACAAACTCACCGGCAAACTCATTACGTCGCCTGCGGTTTATGCCGCGGCTGCGGTGGGCCTGCTTGTTTTTGCCATGCCCAATCCGCAAGGCGCCGAGGCCAAAGCCAAGGGTTGTCCCGACGGAATGGTGACAATCGGCGACAAGTTTTGCATCGACCAGTACGAAGCGAGCGTTGTTGAGATCGCGGGGAAAGAAACGAAAAAACACTCACCGTACAAGGGCGTTGACGGCCTCAAAGTAAAAGCGGTGAGCAAAAAGGGTGTGGTGCCGCAGGCTCACATCAGCAAAGAGCAAGCTGAAAACGCCTGCAAAAATGGTGGAAAACGTCTTTGCACAGATGAAGAGTGGCTGTCGGCGTGCAAAGGAAAAAAGCCAACAACGTACCCTTACGGTGATGATTACAAGGCCGGGCGCTGCAACGACAGCGGCGTTTCGTCGTTTAATCACTACTACGGCCAAGACGGCGGGCCCGCACCGCAGAGCGCGTTCACGTGGGCCAACATGAACGATGAGCGGCTCAATCAGCTGAAGGGCACGGTTGCTCCGGCGGGCCAGTTTTCAAAGTGTAAAAACAGCTACAAGGTCTACGACATGGTCGGAAACCTTCACGAGTGGACGGCCGCAACAACGGGCACATTCCGCGGTGGTTATTACCTCGACACCAAGATCAACGGCGAGGGCTGCAACTACAAAACCACCGCCCACGGCGCCAAATACCACGATTATTCAACCGGGTTTCGCTGCTGTAAGTAGAAGGTCTAGAGCACCGAATAGGTTGATTCCGTAACCAAACAGATAGTTTAGTTGTGTACTCAAACAGGCAAAAGCGAGGCAGAAACGTCAGGCCCGAAGCTCCCACCGCGTGACAGACACCCAGTTCGGATCGCGGAGTGAGGGGCCCCGCGGCCGACTTGCTCGGCGCGGGGAGCGAGGGCGCGAGCCCTCGCTCCCTGGGTAAAGAAAGCTAGAGCACCCCGCGATTGTTAAAGATTTTCAATATTCACAAACTGCTGAGTTCATTCGCGATTCAAGATGATCGGTGCTCTAGCCGGCGGGGTCGATCATGGTTTGCTCAACCCAAAAGGTTGCGCCTTCACCCGCTTGTGATTCAAAGCCGATTTTGGCTCCGTGCAGCTCTGCAAGCGACTTGACGATCGACAGCCCAAGGCCTGTTCCGCGGCCTCGAATGTTGCCTGTTTGCGCCTGCGAGAACTTTTGAAAAATGCGCTCCCGAAATTCGTCCGGGATGCCGGGGCCTTGATCGGAAACGGTCACTCGCACAAGCGACATGGCCGGCTTCACGCCAATCGTCACCTCGCCGCCCGCGGGCGAGTATTTGACCGCGTTCGACAGGAGATTCACCACGATCTGAACCCATCGCTCAAAATCAGCCAAGATGGAGGCCGGTTTTGCGTCACTTCTCACAACGAACGTGACGTTGCTTTCGGCCGCGACGGGACGCGTGAGATCGACGGCTCGTAGAACAATGGACATCACGTCGGTAGGTTCAAGATTGAGATCGAGCGCTCCCGACTCCAGCCGATTCATGTCGAGGATGTCGTCGACAAGGTGAAGCAGTCGATCGGAATTGAAGTGCGCGATGTGTACAAGCTCCGCAATGTTGTCAGGCAGAACACCCACCGCGCCGCCTCGAGCGAGTCCGAGCGCTCCGCGGATTGCGGTGAGTGGTGTACGCAACTCGTGGCTGACCATCGACACGAAGTCGTCTTTCATGCGCTCCACGGCACGCTGTTCGGTGATGTCGCGCGCGATAAACGCATACCCGCTGAGCAATCCGTCTTCACCGACAACGCGCGCTACAACGAGCAGACCGGGGAAAGGTCGCTCGCGCTTGTGGAGCATTGTCCACGTTTGCTCCACCGGAGCATCGGTTTTGCATTCCGCGACAAGCGCGTTAAACCCTTGCACATAGCGCCCAAGCGCGGACGAGAGCTGAACGGCGCGCATTTTTACTTCGCGCGGTTCGAGCAGCGCCACAGGGGTGAGCGATTGAGCTTCCGCCGCTGTGAATCCAAACAAACGCTCGGCTCCCTCGCTCCACAAAGTCATGCGCCCCGACGTGTCGGTGCCGATCACAGCGAACGTTGTGGCAGCGCGCAAAACGCTCTTGAGCATGGAGAGAGCGCCGAGTTGTGCGGCATGATTGGTGCGCAACTCTTCGAGCCGCGTGTTCATTTCGATTTGGTTTTTGACCTGATTGGCGAGCATTAAAAAAATTTTCTTTTGCTCGTCGGTCAGGCTTCGAACCTTGCGATCAAGCGCGACGAATGCGCCGCGACTCTCCCCGTCGGATGTGACAAGTTGTACACCCGCAAGCGTGCGTACACCCGGATCCAACGCCACCTGCGGAATGTGGCGAAGCATGTCGGCGCGGCGCGCATCTTCGAGAAATACGGGCCCACTTTGCAGCATTACAAACGCGCAAAATGGAGAAAAGTCCCGCGCTTCGGCGGCCGAAACTCCGACCACGGTTCTGAGCCAGCCGTCGTTTGCGTTGAGAAGTCCCGCAAAACAACGCTCCACGTCCAAGAGCTGCGCGGCGAGTTTGCAGAGATCTTCAAGGCTGCGGTCCGCAACGCCTTCAAGCTTTTCGTAGCGAAGGATCGTGCTTGGGCTGAGACGCGGAGCGAGGGCCGCCATTGGGATGTGTCAGACTAGCAGAGCACCTCGGAATGCAACGGCTTGCCGCGCTCAAGAACGCTGCGTTGTCACGTTCCGCGGGCCGGCCGTTTGCGATCCCGAAACCAACCGCGACCTTTCGTCATCTTGAGCCGTTGGTCGCCCGGGGCGCGCCGCTTGCACGTGGAGGCTTCATCGCTGCCTTTTGGGGCACCCCAGCGCACTTCGGGGCAGTCGTTGGGGTTGTAGGCCATTTCAAGGTCCACTGCGCGCGCGGTCACCTCGGCAAGCGAGAGCGAAAAGCTCGAACCGTCGGACCGTGTGTACGCAACGCGTCTCTTTTCGAGTTCAGTCTTGAGCTTTTCGGCGAGGGCAGTGCGCACTTCTTGAGGTGATTTCCCGGCGGGCATTGCAAAACGAGCGGTGCGTTTTTCAACGCGTTCGGGAAACTTGAGAACAATATCGATGGCGATGAGAAGCCTTAGATCTCGCGACGGCGTGGAGAAGTCTTCCCACGGGCCGGTGGTTTCAAAAATCTCGCCGCCGTCGGGCATATCAATGCGACTGCCGCCTTTCTGAAAATACTCCACCCCGTTTTGCACGCTCCGAACGCGGCCTTTCACCTGCTCTTCGAGCGCATCGATCGTTTCGAGCAGCGCCCTCTCAGGATCGAGCGGATTGGGCGAAAGCGCGGCCTCCACATTTTCGTAAAAATCGTCGGTCGTGCCCGCGTATTGGTCGAGCGCGTAGTCGCCGTAGTCAGGGTGTTTCGCGATCTGATCGTTCTTGAGAGCGTGGGGCCGGCCTTCGAGAGAAATAGGCCGAAACCGCTTGAAACCGGCGCTTCCCAAAAGGGGATCGATCGTGAAGAGAAAGTTTCCGCGCCAAAATCTGCGGCGCGCAACCGTGCCGTCGGGCTGCCCATCCACGGCGAGGAGAATGCCGCCGCGCTCGTTCGTTTGCGGAAGGCGTTTGACGATGATCAGCACGTGTCCGTACGGATCCGCAAAGATGGTTCCGGGGCGCAGCGACGCGGCGGTGAGCGGCACTGGATAATAGTCACCGTCGTCGGAAGTGGCTGGGATCCGGCCGTTTCCTGAATGCACGGCGTCGGCGAGTGTGGTGCGCAGAAAGTTTCCAAACGCCCGCGCAGAATCGTTGGCCGGCTCCGATCGCGAGTCGCGAACACTGCGCCACTTCACACATTTCGGCGGAGCGCTCGGACCGCCGCGTGTACACCCGGAGTAACCGAAAGGAAGTTTGAGTTTAAACGCGAAATAAGCCCGCAAGAAATAGGGAAGATCGGCGCAGTCGGGATCGATGGCGATCCCTTTTTTGCCATCTTGGTCTTCGTCTTTGCCAAGGTGGTCGTGCAAAAAGTTTCGTTTTGGATCGCGCAGCACTTCGTGCAGCACCGGCCACGAGAGAGTCTCTTCGAGGGGAGCCTCAAAAAGTGCTTCGATCCAAGCTGAAAAGAGATCTTCGGTCATGCGCGACCACTCAGACTTGGGTGTCCACACGTGGGCCGAAAATGTTCGCGGAGGGGTTTCGCGCTCGGCCGCAACGTTGAACGACTGGCACCCCAACAACTTCGCGGGAGCGCTTTCGGAGCCAACCGTTTCAACGCGCGCTTGGAGCGTTTTTGCGGGCGGCAGAGCCACTTCCGCAAGCCAAAAAAAAGGGGATGCGCCGCGTCGATCCGCGGTTGCGATCGCTTTGCCCGCCTCGTCGACAATCACAAGTTTGGCGGCGGTGTCCTGCGCGGTGACGGCGACAACACGAACCGGGTGGGAAGCGTCGGGCGTTTCCGGCGTGACAAAGATCGAAACGCCCTCGCCCTTCTCGCATGGGCCGCGAACAGGCTCTGCGGTGGCCGATGTTACGGGCGCGGGTGCGCTCGCCGACGTTGTGGGCGCGGCAGCGGACGTTTCATCGCGCGACCCCAAACACGTGGGGATCGCGAACGATGCCGCAAAAATCGCAACGGCAAAACCGCGCACGGCCGCTCGATAGCGCGTTGGCTTCGCTACGTCGACCGCGGCTTGACGCGAGCCTCGCCGTTTGTCATGCCCAAAGAGTGAAACCCGCCCTGCTCTTTTTTGCGTCCCTGGTGATCGGCTCCTTTTCGTTTGGCTGCGGCCAAGCCGACGCCACCACATCGTCCGCGCCGCCGCCGGGAACGGACAAGCCCGCAAGCGTGGCTGAAACGGCCACCGGCCGCGTTGTGGAGATCAAAGTCACCGACAAAGGTTTTGAACCCTCCACCGTAGAGGCGAAAAAAGGCGAAACCGTCAGCCTCAAGTTTGTTCGCTCGACCAAGAGCGAATGCCTCAAGGCAATTAACATCCCGTCGCTCAAGATCAGCAAAGACCTGCCAATGAATGAGCCGGTGATCGTGAACGTGCCGGCCGACAAAGAAGGCAAGATCGTGTTTCAGTGCTGGATGGCAATGATCAAAGGCGAAATCGACGTCAAGGGTTGATCGCCGGTTTTCAGCGCCCCAGCTCAATAGGGAAGCCCACGATCGCCCCGCTTCCTTTTGCCGGAAATTGAAGGCGTTTGATCTCTTCAGCGACGCATGTGTCCACCGATTGATTTTTGGTGGTGCTCCCCATCACTTCAACCGCGGCAACATTTCCCTGAGCGCTGATCGCAACCCGCAGAATCACCGCACCTGAAAAGCCCGGCATTGTCGAAAGACCCTTGTCGTAGCAGCGTCGAAACGCGGCACTTTGTTTGGTGATCACCGCGCGGATTTCTTCTTCTGAAATGCCCGCGGCCGAATCGACAACAGCACCCTGAACGCTTCCTTTTTGCTCGTTTTTTTGTTTTTCGTCGGCAGCCTTGGTGTTGTACACAGGAGCCACGGGACTGACTGTCGGTGCGGCCGATGCCGCCGCGGTCGCCTCTTTGCCACCGCCGACTTTTTGCGGCCCAGTGCCGCCGGGAGTTTCCGCATCTTGCCGCGGCTTTTGTTCCGCGGGCGGCAACACTTCAAGTGTACCCATGCGCATGAAGGTTTGATTTTGCGCCTCGTCCGCGGGCAGTTCTTTCTTTTTTTCGCCGCCGCCCGTGCTCGAAAGCGATCCGCCGCCCTGATACGCGGCTTGGGGTGCGCCGCAGCCCGCTGCAAGAAGTGTACACAAAGTTACAGTGGCGAACGGTCGAACCCAAATGACATCGCTGTGCAGCATGGCGTTTGCACGATAACGAACGGCTCAGTCGAGCGCTAACACCTCAACGCTTTTCTTGCCCGAAATGGGCTTGGGATACGTGCCGTGCCGCCTTGCCCAAAACATCGCGTGAAACACTTCCCGCCCCATCCGTTTACGAATGGGCACCTCGTCAAAATACAAAAACCCTTTTTTCCAGCGCTCCGGCGCAATCGCGAGCGGCAATCCCACTTCACGCTCCTGCGCATCCGGCACCGACAGGGTGAACGGCGCGCGGGCCACCACCTTTGACTTCACCGTCAGTTGCGCATCTTTGGGTGCGGGCCCGCCCGCTTGAATCAGCAGCGTCAATGTGGGCCGAACGCCCTCCACATACCGCGCGCCGACGATCTGCGTCCCGTCGTCAAACCGCTCATCGATTCGCTTAAATTCAGCCGCAATCTCGCCAAAAAGCGCCTGCGCTTTGCCGGTGTCGCCGGTTGACAAAGCCATGTTGTGCAAAACCCGCTTTTCAGAAAGGGACGTTGGACTCGCGGTCACAAGATCCGCCGGTTGACCAAAGTGTACACGCCACTCCCACGTCGCAAGCGCGTCGGGCACAATGGTGCGCACCGGCTCGGTTCCCGAAACGAAATACCAAGTGAGCCACGACGGCTCGCTCTCCCGGATTGAAAACGCTTCAATCAAGCCTGTTTTTGACCGATCCACGCGCCAAAACGAGCCCACGGCGGTCACCTGAAACCGACCCACCAAGTCACTTTGCAGGTCATCGTACATAAAGCGCGAATCGGCCAGATACAACGGATCGCCTGGGTTTGAAGCGGTTTTGGGCACCGGCCTGTTTGTGTACACAACGCGCCCACCGAGCGCCCACACGTACGCCCAGTTCGTTCGCAGCCCCTCGTGCGTTTCAACCGCGGCCGACATGGCGGGGGTCTCGGCCAACCATTTAAGAAACGTGATCGCGTCCGCGTCGGAGTCAATCAAGCGCCCACGCTCATCAAAACGCCCACCCGTTTGCCGTGCGTACACAAGCGCCGGGATCGACTCGCGCAGAACAAACAAAAGCGGCGCCGCAAAAAGGCCCAACGCCGCCACCGCAGCGTAGTGAACCTTCCATCGGCCGCGCGCCCAACGGCTCTTCAGCGCGCGCTCCACAATGGGTACACACGTTGCCACAAGCGCCGCCGTTCCAAGCCCCAAATAAGCCGCAAACGTATGCGGCCAAAAGACGTGCACATCCGCCCCCTGCTTAAACACAACGTATTGAACAGCCGCCATGCCAAGGTAATGAAGCGGCACAAGCTCCTCTTCGCGGCGAGTGAGCACCACGCGCAGCAAGGCCACGAACGCAGCCACCTTTCCGAGAAAAATAGCGATCGGCGTAAACGAAAGCTCAATCCAATAACGCCTTGATGCGAGCACCGTTGCGAGCGGAACCTGGCTCCCCGCCGACCGCATGTTGTACGCACCGAGCAGATCGTTGATTTTTCCCGATCTCGAAAACAGCACCAAATAAAGCCCAAACGTGATGACCGCCGCGCTCGCAAGGCTCATCCAAAATGCCGCGTACCGCCGATCTTTGACTGGACCAAAAACGCGCCCCGGCGAAAGCACGCGCACCATTGCAAACGCCAAAATGCTTGCAACCAGCACAAACGAAGGCCAATCGGCATTCATCGCAAACAAAAATCCCACCACGCCGATCGCGCCGAATCGCCTTTTATACGTCTGCAAAAACCGCACGTAGCCGTACAAACCGACAAGCGTCCACGCCATCACCGGCACTTCGAGCGCGTTAAACGCCGCAAACGAAAGCGAGATCGGCAACACAACAAATGCGAGCGCCGCCGCCGCCCCGGCCGCCGGCCGATAGATCGCGCGCCCCAATCCAAACAAAAGCGGTGGTGTACACACGCTTAAAATCACCGGCGCCAGCCGACAAATAAAGTCGTGCCGCCCAAACACCTTCATGAGCAGCGCCGTCGTCCAAAAAATCCCCCACGGATGGTGGCAGTAATACGCCTCGGGCCCCGGCCGCGCCGATGTGTACTCCCAGACGGGGCCCCAGATCCCCCACTTCCACATGTTTTCGGCAATGATCCCCACGCTCGCCGACGACGCGTAATGCCCCGAAAGCGGAGGCGCGCCGATTTCCCATGTGGCCACGAACGCAAAAAACAGCGTTGCAACGGCCGCAATCGCCAAACTCACCCGCTCCTCGATCACACTCGTGATCGGAAGGCCGTCTTCATCGCGGGCAATGTCGGCGAGCCGCATGGGCGGCACAGTATCGCCGCAGCGCCGGCCGATTTGGTATCGTCCGCCCAATTTGGTGGCCGGATTTCGGCGCGCGATGCGCCCCTACGTGGACTCCCCGCTGCGCGCTTTTCTCGTGCTCGCAAGCGTCGCTGTCACTTTGTACGTGGCGTGTGCGCCGCTTCTTTCCGCGCGTTATCCGCCCATGACAGACCTGCCGTTTCACGCGGCGCACTCCTCGATCCTTCGCCATTACTGGGATCCGAGTTGGCACTTTCAAGAGCAGTTTTTTTTGCGACCGCTCAGCGTGCCGTACCTCCTCCATTACGGAGTTGCGGCTTTTTTCATGCTGTTTTTGTCTCCGATCGCCGCCGTAAAAGTCGCCACGGCAACGCTGCTTCTCATGATGCCCGCCGGCATGGCCGTGCTTCTCGCGGGCATGAAACGCAGCCCCATGGGCGCGCTTTTAACGCTTCCGTTTATGTATTGCTCGCTCACGCATTGGGGCTTCATCAGCTTCGTTGCAGCGCTCGGCTTGTTTTGCGCGTCGGTGGGCTTTGCAATGCTCGCGCTCGACAGGCCGACAAAGCTCCATTCGTGGGGCCTCGCGATCTCGCTCGTTCTCCTTTTTTTCTCGCACATTTTTCGATTTCCAATGGGCGTCATGGCCGTAATCGGCACCGCCTTTTTTCTCTACCCCGCCACAAAACGTTTTTGGCCCATCGCGCTCCCGCTCGTTCCTTCCATCGCGCTCTTCTCAACGTGGCTCGTGATCCGCCCCAAAACGCTTGAAGCAGGCGGCATGACGCTCACGTTCGACAAAACGCGTTGGCCCGAAATGAAAGAACTCATCTTTGCCGGCTTTAACGATCCGGCTGAAGGCGAGATGGTTTCGCTGTTTCTGCGCGTGAGTACATTTGTTGCGCTCGCAGCCTTTTTTGCCGTGTTTGTTGAAGGGCGTTGGCCCATGCGTACACGTCGTGAAGAGCGTTTCGCCATGGGCGCATGGGGCGTTGTGCTCGTGAGCGCTCTCGCCCTTGTGTACCTTTTCTACTCCCTCCCCATGCAAATCGGCCTCTGGTGGTATGTGTACCCTCGCGAGATCACCGCCGCCGCGTTTGTTGCAATTGCGCTCCTTCCCGGCCTTCCGAGATCGGTCACTGTGCGCGCACCGCTCGTCACCGCGCTCGCTCTCAGCGGACTTGTATACGGCCGATACGTCGCCCAAAAATATGCCGAATTTAACGCACAAACGGCCGATTTTGAGGCGATCGCCAAAGAGCTTCCCCAGGCTCCAAAGCTCCTCTACCTCATTCACGATCACTCCGGTTCGTCGCGAACCGTCTCGCCTTTCGTTCATTTGCCCGCGTGGATCCAGGCTGAAAAAGGCGGCCATTTAAGCTTTAACTTTGCCGGATTCGGCGCGGCTCCCATTGCCTTTCGCAACCCTTCAGAGCTGGGCGCATCGGTGCCGCCCAAAGTCCCTCTGCGTTGGGAGTGGAATGCGTACCCATTCAAAGTGCTCGAACACGGCGCCTTTTTTGACTGGTTTTTGGTTCGATCCTCCTCCGCGCCGGATGCCTTTTTTTACGATGACCCCGAGATCAAACGCGTTGCCCGCCAAGGCAAATGGTGGCTGTTCGCGCGCCAAAAACTAAATAGAGTGAGTACACCTTGACAAGCCCGCCGACCGAGATCGACCGCCTTCGAATGGAGCGCGACTTCTTGTTGCGCCTGCTTGAACTGGGCCACACAAACGATCTCAAACCCTTTTTAGAAGGTGCGCTCGCCCTCATCGCCGGCGCCACATTCGCCAAAAAAGGGTACGTGGCGCTGCACGCCGGCGACGCATTGCGTGAACCCCATTTTTGGATTGCGCACGGCCTCGCCGGGGCCGAACTCGATGAAGTGCGCCGCGCCATTTCCACTGGAATTGTCGCAGAAGCCATTGCCACAGGCCGCACCATCAGCACCGCCAACGCCGGCGACGATCCTCGGTTTCGCGATCAACAAAGTGTACAACTCCAGCGCATCAAAGCGGTGCTCTGCGCCCCTATTGGAAACCCCATCATCGGCGTTTTGTACCTTGAAGGGCGTGATCGTCTCGGGCCTTTCCCCGAGCAGGATCGAGCGCTTTTAGAGCTGTTTGCTCGCCACCTTGCCCCGCTTGCAGATCGCCTTTTGTCGCGTGAAGAAGCCGCCGCCGGAACCGATCACACACTCGCCCTCCGCGACAAACTCTCCGTCTCCCAAATCGCCGGAAAAAGCGCCGCGATCGCTCAAGTGTTTCGCGACATCTCGGTGGCCGCTCCCGTCCCCGTGAGCGTTCTCATCACGGGTGAAAGTGGCACCGGCAAAACCGCACTCGCCCGCGCACTGCATGATTCTTCGCCTCGATCGCGCGGCCCTTTTGTAGAACTCAACTGCGCTGCGATCCCTGAAACGCTCTTTGAGAGTGAACTTTTCGGTGCTGAAAAAGGCGCCCACTCCACCGCTCTCAAACGCATGGAGGGCAAAATCGACGCAGCCCGCGGTGGCACTCTTTTTCTCGACGAAGTGAGCGAAATGCCGCTCATTGTGCAGCCCAAGCTCCTCACGTTTTTGCAAAGCCGCCGCTACTACCGCCTCGGGAGTACGCAACCGCTTGAAGCCGATGTACGCATCGTCGCCGCCACAAACGCCGATCTGCAAACCAAAGTGCGCGAAAAAGTCTTTCGCGAAGACCTCTATTTTCGCCTCAATGTTCTCCAAGTTCGCGTGCCCCCGCTGCGCGATCGCCGTGAAGACATCGGCGCCATTGCCGACGCGATCGTTGCCGCTTTGGGCCGTGTACACTCCGCGGAGATCACCCTTTCGCACAGCGCCAAAATCGCGCTCGCGGAAGGCGCATGGCCCGGCAACGTGCGTGAACTTGAAAACGCTCTCGCGCGCGGTTGGGCCGTTGCGCTCTCACAAAACGCCCGCGTGATCGAGCCGCACCACCTCTTCCCTGAACGCGCTTCTGAAAGCGCTGAAGCTGAAACGTACGAAAGCGCTCTCCGCCGTTTTCAACGCACCTTCCTCGCTGAAGCCCTCACCAAAAACGGCTGGAATGTGAGCCAAACCGCGCGCACCGTGGGCCTCGCCCGCTCGCACCTCAACGACCTCATCAAAGCGTTTGGCCTCGTCCGCGGGGGATAGTTTCGCGTACACATTCGCGTACACACCATTGTGTACATATTTTGTGTACACGAATGTGTGCACGTTTGTTGAGCGACATGCCATTTGTGTACACATTTTCCCTGCCCACCCCCCGGCGTCCTTCGGCCGCCGGCCCCTCCCACGCATCCGTGCTCGGCGCACGCGCCTGCGCGCGGCTGCGGGCGGGGCTAAGCTCGTTGCAAATGCTCAGCGACGATGAGTTCCTAGCGAAGTTTCGCGACTGCACGTTGCCGCCGGCCGAGTTTGATCACGTGGGCCACGTGCGCGCCGGTTGGCTTTATTTGGCGGAGTTTCCGCTCGAAGTTGCGGTGGAACGGCTCTCCGACGACATTCGTCGCTACGCAAAACACCTCGGGGCGGAGGGCAAGTTTCATCGCACGATCACCGAGGCGCTGATGCGTTTGATGGCGTCGCATCTGCCTGCCGAACGAGACCTGACCTGGCAGCAGTTGATCGAGCGCCACCCCGTGGTTGTGGAAGACGCGCGCGGGCTGTTGCTGCGCTTCTACAGCGAGGAGCTGCTCGCGAGCGCGCAGGCCCGTGGTGGATACGTGCCGCCCGATCGGCGCCCGCTTCCGGTGTCGTGAGCGGGGTGTCCGCGGTGGCGGACAGCCGCCGGAGGCGGCTGTCCGCCACCGCGGACACCCCTCAAACCTGACAGCCGCGATCTGTGTACACATCCCCGCCGCCCAAGAAGTTACCGGTTCACTTGAAAGGGCGCGCGTTCTGGCATCCATTGCAGCCCGAAATATAAAAATCTCCGCGGACCTCCGTGTCCTCCGTGCCTCCGTGTTTGATACGACGTGTCAGATGCCCCGACGGTACAGGTCGTCGCGAGGCGCTCTCCGGTTGGAGAAGCGCGTGGCACGCGACTCGCAAAACGCTCTTTCGTCAACCCGTTCGGAGGAAGCAGCGATGATGAACTACATGCGTGAGGGTGGCTGGGGAATGTGGGCGATCTTGGTGTGCGCAATCGCCACCGTGGCGATCACGGCAATGCGCTCCAAAGAGAAGCGCGTTTCGGCGCTGATGGGCGGATGTATTGCCGTGCTGATGGCCGGCATGTTGGGAATGGCGACCGGGCTCAACGCGGTGTCGGCCAATGCCGAAAAATTCCCCGACAAGCTCGACGCGATCCGCGTGGGGTTGGGTGAACTTGCAAACAACGGCACGTTTGCGGGGTTTTTGGTGGTGATCTTGGGGGGCGCGGCGCTGGGTCTTTCGTTCGTGCAAAAAGAAGCCAAGCCGGCGTGATCGCGGGCGCATCGTGGTAGAAGCCCGCGCGTGATTCGCGGCGAGCGATTCGACGGCGCGGCGTCGCCGAACCCGCAGGCGGGTTCGTCGAACGCCGCTGACATGTCGAACGCCGCGCCTACGGCGAACGCCGCTGACGCGTCGAACGCCGCGCCTACGGCGAACGCCGCTGACGCGTCGAACGCCGCGCCTACGGCGAACGCCGCGCCCGCGCCGCCGTTGTGGAAGCGCGCGGCGCCGTTTGTGATCGCGATGGGGCTGCTCACATTTGTGCTGGCGAGGTCGGATCTCGCTGCGGTGAGAGCAGCGCTGTCGCAGGTGAACGCGGGGGCGTTCGTCGGGTTTGCGACGCTCTTTGTGGTGGCGCTTCTCGCGGCCGACACGTTTGCAACGTTGATGGTGTACCGGCCGCTCATCGGCAAAATTCGGTACCGAGATCTGTTCACCGTGCGCGGCGCTTCGTACCTGCCGTCGATCTTGAATCATCACGTGGGGCAGGCGTTTGTGACGGTTTTTTTGGCGCGGTCCCACGCGGTGCCCCTTTCGCGAATGGCGGGCGGCACGTTGCTTGTGTACGCATCGTGGGCGGCGTGTTTAATGGTGCTCGGCGGTGCGGCCATGGTCGCGGCGGGGGTGAATGTCGCGTGGCTGGGCGCGCCGCTCGCTGTGGGGGTTGGGTATTTGGCGTTGCTCGCGGCGCGCCCCTCTCGACTCGCGGAGGTGCGGCTCTTTGCACCGCTTTTTGAAGCGGGTGTGCGCGGTCATCTGAGCGCTGTTGTGTCGCGGCTTCCGCACGCTGCGGTGGTGTTTTTGGGCACGTGGCTCCAGTTTTGGTTTTTTGGTGTGGAGGTGCCGGTGGGCGCCGCGCTTCGGTTTGTGCCGATCTTGATGGTGGCGGTGACGTTGCCGATCACGCCTCAAGGGTTTGGAACGCGCGATCTGCTGGCGGCCACGTTGCTCTTGCCGTTTGCGATGGGTGAAAACGACACGCAAAAGCGCGCGGCGATCGCGGCGGCAACGGCGAGCTGGGGTGTGGTGCTCACCGTGATCGAAGCGCTGCTGGGGCTTGGATTGTGGGCGCGCGCGATGCGTCTCGTGGGGGCCCCCCGGGCGGCGCAGGGAGCACGCGAAGCGCGCGGACCGAGCCGGCCCTTGGGGGGCCCGGGCGGCGGCTGAGGTTTGGAGCAGGTGGGGTGTGTACACTGGTTGATGTGTACACGACGGGATGGGGTGGGTGATGGCCGCCGCCCCCGGGGGGCAGCCCTGGAGGCGTGAGTGTACACTTGTGTTGGGAAGTGCGGCGGGGCGCGGGGGCGTGGTGTTGAAAGGCGCGGGGGAGTGCTTTTTGGCGGGCGGGCATCTCGACAGTGCCGGTGTCGAGATTCGATTGACGTAATTTCAATTAGTTGCGCGTGTGCGGCGGCGTCACTGTCCAGATGCCACCTGGCACGCAGGTGTCGCCGTTCCAGCAGCGCGCGGGGCCACATTCGCAATGAGAGGACGGGGCTTTGAGGCAGATGCGACTTCGGACGCACTCGTCGTGGCAGCCTTGTCCGTCGTTGGGGAATCGGCCGATGGTGCCGCCGCCGGCAATACAACTCTGCTCCAGGGTGGACTGGGTGTCGGGTGCGCTCCACTGGCCAGGAGGAGGGTCAAGAACCGGCGAAAAAGGGCGGGCCGGCGGGGGCGGCGATGGTTGGCAGGCTGCGACAAGGCCCGCGGGGGCGAGGAGGGCGACGAGGGCAGTGAGGGTGGAGAAGGCGCTGCAAAGGGGTTGGAATGGGGGCGTTTTGGAGGGGGTGGGCGGCACGGATGTCCCTTTCGAAAAGAGGCGTGTCCGCCACAAACGGGGTTTTTTGAGCGGGCATTACACGGGGCGCGGTCCCCTAAGGCGCGGGCGGGGTCGATTAAGTGAAAGGCACCCTTGCGGCGTTCGCGCGCCAAACCCGAGCCAGGTTTCCAATGGCTACTGAGCCGGCAAAGTATAAACAGGGTAAGTAGAGGGGTAGGCCCCAGATAGTTGGGCTCCGATGGTAGAAAAGGCCCAGCCGCACGAGCGTTGCTTCCACAATCACGCCGCCTACCCCTGTGCCTACTGCCATGACGGCCCCCTGCCACGTGCGGTCAAACGCCCAAAACGAGGCCGCACTGCCGACAAAAATGAACAGAGCTACAGCGGCATTGCCAAGGGGCAAAAGCCCGCTCGCGGCCCAAAGGAGCACCAACAACAAAAACGCGGCCCCTACCCTCCACCCTGTAATGGGTACACGTTGCTGCTTGCCGAGCCACTTATCCAACACCGGGTGAGTTAACCCAATCCCGAGCGCCGCTCCTGCGTACACAATACTTACCCACCAAGGTACACCCCAAGGCATCAACGGCGTGTGATACCCAATCGCGCCCGTCCATGCGTGCATCCTGTCGAGCAAGGGGCCCAAAATAGCTCCCAAAAGAGCGAGCCGAACAGCCAAGCCAACCGAGATGCCGTTCATCTTCCAACCCATTTGTGTGACCAAGTCTAACTGGCGTTCGGCGATCAGTTCCCTGGGGTGGGGGCTTTTCTCCGCCCATCGACGGTAGCGAGGGTGCGCGGTTTTCGAAAGGCTCGAACAGCTCCAGACGTATGGAGTTGCGTCTCTGGACGTGTGGAGTTGCGGCTCCAGGCGTCTGGAGTTGCGGCTCCTTCTGACGGGCGGAACATGCTGTCACCGCGCCTGTGAAGTTTTGCGGCGTGGGGCCGCGGGCCGCCGTGCGCGTGGCGGGGCTTTTGCGGGCGGTTGGGGGGATGCAGAGGCCGTTGGGGACGGCGCTTTGGGTTGGAGGTACAGCAGGAGGGCTTCTGCCGGGCGGCGAACTTCGGGGGCAAACGCCGCAAGGGCGCGCGGGCCATCTCGAAGGCCCATGAGCGCCGCTTGAAGAGGCAGCCAACGTTCGGAGAGGCCCACTTTTTCTAGGAGAGTCAAGGCGACGGGTGCGCCCTTTGAATGGACGATGTCCGAAAAGAACCGAACGACCATACCCCAAACCTTATCGATTTCTTCTGGCGTGGCGGTGTGGAGGGTGGCTTCTGCAAGCTGAACAGGCTCATCCCAGAAGCCCCGGCGAACAAGGACGCTTGCCAGAAGAAGTTTGTTGCCTCGGTCAGGCTTCACCCGGACCAGCTCGCGGGCGAGTGTTTCTGTTTCAGCGTCGATCAAGCCACGTTCGTGACGCAACGTGGTGAGCCAGAAGAGGGCGTGCGGACGCGATGGGTCAAATGCCAAAGCTCGGCGATACGCTTGTTCGGCTTCGTCAAGTTTTTGAAGATGTTCATCCAGCATCCGGCCCAAACTGAGCCACGCCCATTCGTAGGGAGTCTCAGCCGATGTGGCCCGCCGGTAGGCATCTTCCGCTTCGCCATATCGTTTCTGACCTTGCAAAAAGTCAGCGAGTGAATCCCACATCGCACCCTCGTTTGGCGCAAGGTTCGTGGCCTTTCGAAGAGCTTTTTCGGCCGCTTCCGGTTGATCGGAGGACAGAAGTTCACCCAACGCGCACCAATACGAGGGATCCGATCCATCGAGCTTAATCGCTTGCTGATACGCCTTTTCGGCCCCCTTTGTGGCGTGTCCACGCTCTGACAAGATCTTTCCAAGCCAATACCAAGAATTGGGGTCTGTCTTGTCGAGTGAAAGCGCTTTTCGAAGAGCGGTTTCCGCTCCTTCGAGATTTGGCGGCTCACGATCCACAAACAGGAGAACACCGAACTTCCGCCACGCGACTGCATCATCAGGATCGAGTTCAAGGCATTTTCGATACGCTTCTTCGGCGCCATCTACTTGTTTCACCCTTTCCCGGACCACGGCGCAAGCAAACCAGCCGTAGGCCAGGGTTGAACCAGCTTGCAGCGCCTTTTCCAAAGGCTGAAGGTCAGCCGGGGTGGGGTTCTTTATCAACAGCAACGCGTTTGCCACCACAAGTGTGCGCAACTCGGGACACCCAAACGAAAGGGCGGCTGCTTCAGCCCCTTCCACGTCGGTCAACCCGTCCAAATACCCTTCGCGAAGCGCTCGCTGAAGCGCATTCACCGCCACGTCACTACGAACGGTCTTTCTCGCCTTCTGCGTTTCGAGCCGCAGTTGGGAGATCCAGGCGTCCACCGTTTTGGAAGGAACGTTGGGGAGGTGCTCCACCATCGAAACCTTACTCTCCAACGGAACCAGTGAACCTCCAAGCAACTCCCAGAAAGCCTCGGCATCCCAACCTTTCTTTTTGACGTGCGCTTGCAGCACCTTCTTGTGCAGGTTGGCCATCGCCGTGTGTCTGTCGGCAATAGGCTTTGCGGCTATCTCGGTGGGGGCCAGCTCCAACAGCTCCCCAAGTTTCTCCCCATGACCTTCCAACTCGGCCCATGGCTGCACGGCAGAACTCACAAGGGCCCGCCGCAACGCCCGATCTTCCACGACCTGAGCGAGCGCCATTCTGTACTCCCCGTCCCTCAACAACGTTCCGGGCTCGCGGGTTGCCGCCCGCCCAAGCGTTGTGCGGGCATGCGCGAGCAGCTCGTGATTGTAGAAAAGGCGTAAAAACTCGACCAACCACACAAGGCGCTGCCGCTGGCGCCGGCCGGCCCGCATCAAGTACCAAATGTTGAAAAAGCGCTCCGCTATTTGGTAGGCCTTCCGCGTTCCCTCCGCTGCCTCAACCGCTTCTAAAACGCCTTCTTTGAGCAGGCGGCTGAGCTGGGATGTTACAACGTTCACATCCAGGCGCGTGATGGCGGCGACTTCCCCAGCCATCACGGGGTGCCAGTGGAGGGCCACAGCATCGACGATTTGTTGGCCTTGCACGCTGAGCGCCTCAAACCTGGCCTTGTAGATGGGTGTACACTCGTCCAACAGCCGCTCCAGGTCCGACCGAGCGTCGCCGTCGGACGACTGGGAAAAAACAGCATAGAGCTGCACCAGCGTCCGGGGGTTGCCACCTGACAATGTGAACAACGTGCGAATGCGGGCCGGCTCGTCGGTTAGAATGCGCTCAATTTCTTTGGCTCCGCGCACACGGGCGAGGTGCAAGAGCAGCTCCCGAGCTTCGGTTTCATCAAGGGGGCGCAGCTCGCAAAAACGGAAGAACTCATAAAAAGCCTGTTTGTACTCAAACGTGGATTCTGGAGCGCTTGCGCTTGCGCCAATCAGGCAGAGTCGATTGTCGTGCCCCAGCAATTCGCGGAGCTTCCATTGGGAAGAGTGCAATCGGTCGAGCACCATCTCCACGTTGTCCACAAGAAGGAGCAGCTTGCGATGGAGCTTATCGGCCCACGAAAGCAGGAGATCCCGCGCGGCCGCCGCTTGTTCATCCTCGCTTGCGCCGGGCGGGCCGGACAGGGCATCTCTGGCCTTGTCGAGTGCCTGGGCCTCCGCAACTCTACCCGAGTGCGTGAGCGCGTCAGCGAGGGCATCTATGCAATTCAGATAAAAGTCTGAAAGGCGGGCCAGGTTGTATTGCTCCTCGGGGAAGGGCAGAGCGATCCACTGTTTTGACAACGTTGGCTCTTCGTCGACGGCAAAGTAGATTCTTCGAAGGAGGGTTGTCTTCCCCATCCCACGCGGCCCAATGAGCACCCAGTGGTTGGGTCGCGCCTCCGATCGAAGTTCTGAAAGGATTGTTTCGAGCGTTGTTTTGCGCGCAACGAACTGAGCCAGCAGCTCGTCTTTGCTCAACAGAGCCGGGTTGTATACGGCCACGCCGCGAAGAGGCAGTTTCATCGCTTGGCCCTTTCGGCGCCGTTTGAACCGGAGGGGTTGGCAGATCCAGAGCGATGGAGCCAAAAGTCGCGCAACATCGGGGAGCGGAAGCGATACCGCCCCTCGGCGGTCACCAGATATCCATCACTCTGGAGGACATCGAGGAGGTACCTCAGCTTTTGATCGCGGGCGTCAACGTCTGCGATTTGGTGGCCGAGAACAACTTCAAGCGTGGAGTGGAGTGCGCCTTCCGGCGGGCGAGCCGCCGCCGTCAAGAGGTGGATGGCGTGCTGATCGTCCGGCGCTTGAAGCTCTTCGCGCTGGCGTTCTACCCAGTGATCAAAGTAGTGTCCGCGATCGACCAGCCGTTTGTACACAACGTCAACCAATTCAGGTGCCATCGCTTTTCCCTGGCCTCGCTCGTCGAGCAGCGCCGAAAACAGCACTTGCAAGTGGAAAGGGATCAGCCAACCCACCCGCTCCAGGAACCTTTTCATGGTGGGTTCATCCATGGGTAGATTCACGCTTTCGGACAAAACACCGAGGAAGGTTCGGGCGTGTTCTTCGGTGAATGCACCCAGATCATTGAACATGTAAAAGTCGTTGATGGTGCGGGTGAGGCCCATGCGTCGCGCGATGTTGTCGAGCCCGATGGAGCCCGTGACCAACCATCGGACTGTGCCGATAAATTCAGGCGTCTGCCGAAGCTCTCTGAACCAGTGAAGAAACGTGCGGGCGCGGTCACCCGATGGATCGAGTTTTAAGAGCTGAAGGACAAACACAGGCACTTCGTCGACGAGAAGCAGCAACCGTTTGTTGTTTTTGGCGGCGAGTTTGTGGAGTTCCGTCGCCACTTTTTGGCCGAGCGTCCCCCAAGGTTCGGCGGTGGGATCGCGAAATTCAACAGGCCCGCCCTTTCGAACCGCATTTCGCACGGCCTTCTGAGCGCCAGACGCGAGATTGGCCAGTGACTTGAGCCACGACTTTGACTTGTCGAGGGATCGCGCGCCATCGAGCAACTTCATTACAAACCCCATCTCGTCGGTGGCACTTTCAACAGTGACGTACGCGGCCAAAAAACCCTTGTCCGCAGCGTCGTCCGAGAGCTTCAGCATCAGGGAGGTTTTGCCCACACGGCGCGGCGCAAGAAGGAGCACATGGTCTGTCTCAAAGTGTTGCCAAAGCCGGCGCTGCTCCGCCTCTCGATTAAAAAAATCGTCTCCGATGACAGCCGCTCCAACTTTTACCGCAACCATGGGGTTCTCTGAACAAACAAATTTGTTTGACGACAAACTTGTCGTACGACGGATTTGTTGTCAAACAGTTTTGTTTGATCGTTGCCGATTCAGTTGCGCCGAGATGTTTGAGACACGTTCGCCGTCACGTGAAGGTGTGCACAAGGGGCGCGACGGTGGCCTTCAATGCGTACGCGACGAGCGCGACGGCCGGGCCGATGTGTACTCAGCAGCCTGCTCGCCCCGATGTGTACGCAACGAGTGTGTACGCAACGGCGGTTTGGTTTAGACCTTCTTCGCGAAAAGAAGGCCGGCGGCGGCGACCGGCAGTTCGATGAAGACGCGAAAGCCTTGTTTCGTGCGGCGTGAAAGCACCTCGCCGCCCTTGACGCCATGCGCTTTGAGCCAGGTGCGGCCCTGACCGGCCGTTCGTTCGGCTTCGACTTCTTGCGGATCGACCTTTTTGTTTTTGGCTTTGGCGCGCACCTGTTTTGTGGCTTCGGTGATTTCTCGCACGCTGGCTGCGGAAGCGGATGTTTTTCCGATTTTGGCGCCGCTTGTAACGAGCGTTTCAGGCGTGTCTAGTTCTGGGGTTGCGGCGGCGTATCGAACGAGCGCAAAGGCCTTTTCGGGGCCGAGTTGCAAGGCCGTTTTGACGGGAACGGTGGAGACGATTTGGATGAGTTTGCCGGCTTGCGTGACGCCAAATACGCCTCGCGCGCGCAGCATGGCGTCAAACGATTTGTACCCGAGGGAGGCGTACAGTTTTTTCTGTTGAAGCTCTTTGAGGGCCTTGCCGATTTCGTAGAAGCTTTCGGTAATGGTGGCCTTGCGCCTCTCGATCAGGGCGATCAATTCCTCGGCGCGGCGCACAGCCGCCGATGCGATCTGAGCCACTTCACTTGCCACCGAGGGCGTTGCCGGCTTCTTGGCGACCGACTTCTTGGCGGCGGGCTTCTCGATGGCCGTTTTCTTTTTTGCGGGGGTTGCGCTGCTCGTTGTTTTGCCGGGCATGGGGGCTTTTCTCCGGCCATCGACGGTAGCGAGGGTGCGCGGTTTTCGAAAGGCTCGAACAACTCCAGACGTATGGAGTTGCGCCTCTGGACGTGTGGAGTTGCGGCTCCAGGCGTCTGGAGTTGCGGCTTTGGATGTGGCCCGCGCAGGCGAGTCTTTCTCGAAAAGTGTTGCGAGGACACAGGGGGTGGTATCGTGCGCGGCCTTCGCCCTTCGGTAACTCGTGGGGCTCGCGAAGATTTGGGTGAGCGATGAGTGAAAGCGGCGCATCGCAGACCGACTGGCTGGCCGAACGTCTCGCGCCGCTCCGCGAGCGGCTGGTGCGCGCCGACTTGGCCGATGTGCTGCTCGCGTTTTTTGAAAAAGAGCTGATCGCCGAGCAGTGGAGCCGCCTCGCTCAAGCGGGCCATAAGGGTGAGGATCGAATTCCGCTCGCCCACGTGTTTGTGGACTTGGAAGTGGGGGCGACTTCCCCTGGCGCGCGGCAATCCGGATCGAGTGAAAGCTCAGGCGCTCTCACGCGCGAGACGGTGCTCGCGCGGTCGTGGGAGCGCCCTCTCCATCTCGCTCCCGCGGACGAAATAGCGGAACGCACCACGCCTCTTGCGCCAGGTTTTTTGGCAACCTTCGGCGCGAACGTCCCTCCGCACGTGGATGGGTCGCGCCCACAGGATCCATTCGGCCAAGATGGCGACTCTCAATCGCCGAAGCGTGGCAAAAGGCTTCTGCTCACGGGTGGGCCCGGCCAGGGGAAATCTACGCTTGGTCAATTTTTGTGTCAGCTGTATCGCGCCGATCTGGTGCGCAGCGCCGGCACCGCGGAGCTGCGAGCATCCACTCAAAAAGAAGCGCAGGCTCAAGGGATCGCTCTTGCCGAACCTCGCCTCCCGTTTCGCGTTTTGTTGAGCGACTTTGCGGCATGGTGCAGCGAACCGGCGAACCTTTCCGCGCCGCCCGAAGGTGTACCCAACCTCGTTGTGTACCTTTGCCACCGCATCACAAAACGCACCGCGCGCAGAGTGGAAAGCGCGGATCTCGGCGCTGTGTTGCAGGCTGTCCCGTCGCTCTTTGTGTTCGACGGTCTCGACGAAGTTTCAGAATCCCAAGCCCGCACCGATGTGCTTTCCAACGTCGAAGCGTTGTGCGCCACTTTTGGCGAAGCCGACCTCCACGTGCTGCTCACGTCGCGCCCCTCGCTCACGCGTTTGGATCTAAAAGGGTTTGAACAGTGGAGCTTGTTACCGCTCAGCAAAAAGCGCTCGCTGTTTTACGCATCCCGTCTCGCCGCCCAAAAATATTCGAGCGATCCCGAGCAATGTGAGCGGGTGGAGCAGCGAATTGCCGACGCGTGGCAGCAACCGAACACGGCGCATTTGCTCACAGCCCCCTTGCACGTGGCGCTCACGGTGCTCTTGGTCGAAGCACTTGGTCCTTTGCCCGAACATCGGTGGCGCCTTTTTGATGAGCACTACCGCGTGCTCTACCATCGCGAACTCGAAAAACCGCACACCGCTGCGGTCCTGCTTCGCGAACATCGCCCTCAGATCGATGCGCTCCACCGTCGGGTCGCGTTGCGCCTTCAGGCCGAATCCGAGCGAGGCACCGAGAGCCGCTCGCTCCTTACGCGCGGCGAGTTGCACGAGATCGCCGACGTGATCTTCGCCGAAGTAGTGGAAGAGCCCCACCGCTCGCGCCTCGTGAGCGATGTGATCGCCGCCGCTACCGAACGCCTTGTTTTGCTCGTACGCGTTGAAGAAGAGCCGGATCGCTTTGGGTTTGAGCTGCGCAGCCTTCAGGAGTACCTCGCGGCGGAAGCTCTGCTTTCAGGCAAAGAAGCCTCTGTGGCGGCGCGTTTGGCGCAGATCCCTTGGGCCCCGTCGTTTCGCAACGTGCTCCTTTTTGCGGCGAGCAAGTGTGAAGCTCTCACCGAGTTTTGGCACCTGCGCGACACCATTGCCGACCTCTGCCAACCGCCTGAAACCGTGGAGCCCGAGATTGTTGTCCGCGCTGCGGAACTTGCTCTCGACCTATTGGAAGAGGGGTTTGCGAAACGCGCCAAAAAACTTCGAGATCGCCTTGTTTCGTCGGCCCTTGCGCTCCTTTCGTTGCCCCCGAGCGCTTGGCTGTTGCGCATGACGGATGTGCTGGATCGGCTGGCGCCCGAGGCCCTTCAAGCGGCGTTGGAAACGAGCGCTGAAGCGCCCGCAAATCGAATGGCCTGGTGGCTTTGTGTTGTGGAGCCCGCGAACAAGGGTCGCGCCTGGGCGCAAACGTTGGGAGATCGATTGTGGCCGGCCGACGCGGAGACGCAGCGTTCTGTTGTGGAGTTGGCTTCTCAAAAGTGGCTCCAAGTTGGGGCATGGCTCCTGCGAAAGATCTCGCAAAATCTCGGCTCGTTCTCGCCAAAAGCACTGAGTCGCTGGAGCTGGCGCTCTTGGGGGGACAAAGGTTCCTGGGATGAGGCGACGCCGCTTTGGTTTTGGTGCGCTTTCCGTCAGATCAACCGCGGCGAGTTCTTCGGAAAGCGCCAAGATGTGCGCGTCCGTTCTTCGGACCCATCCGCAGCCAGTGTTCCCCAGGGGCGGGTCGAGTTAGTCAGCTCTGTTGACAATCCTCTGCGGAACCAGCCCGAGTTCGCGAATGTGGACGACGCTTGGGTGGGTGCCCTCCTCGCTCAAGGTGCGGCGATACCACCCCAATGGCGTGTTTTTTTTGGGGCGTTCGTCTTCAGCGTCCACCCCTTTCCTCAAACCCTCGCATCGGTCCTCAACTGGCTTGCTGAAGCCTCAGAGGTGAGCGATTGGGTTCCCGATTTGTTCGACCTTCCGTGGGTCTTGTCGATCTGCCTGGCCCAAGCGAAAACACCTTTGGGCCTTTCGGCCCTTGCACGCTTGGTTTCTGGCTCATCTTCCCGACTTGGAACTGCGGGCGATTGGGCCAAATGGGAGGCAGCCTGGTGCAACGAAGGCGTTGCTCTGGAGCAGGATCTACCGATGGATCTTTCTCGGGAGCCTCTCAATGGGCGCTTCCCTTTCGATGTGGCGTTACTGTACGGTGTTTCACGCGGGTTTCTTGCTGCCGGGATGCGCCACGCGGCAGCGAATTTCACGCGATTTTCGGCGTCGGTGGCCCTTACCGCGTTAACTGAAAAGCCATTTGAGCCCGAGACGTTTCCACCTGCCGCTGTGGTGGGACGGTGGATGGAGCTTGCGAGAGAAGCGGCGTGGATCCCACTTCCCTCGGATGATTCCGGTTCGCGCGACGCCAATTGGTGTGCGTATGTCGAGGCGCTGCGCAAAAGCACCACCGAAGAGATCAGGACGATGGGTTCGAACCAGGCCAAACGCTTGTTGGGCTTGTTTCGGGCGGACCCCACCCGCGAGTGGCTGCTCCGCATGATCCATGGCGACGGCATGCCCGATATTTTCCTTGCCGATGTTCCGTGGAATCCGGCCGAGATCGCGGACCCCAGCGCACGCATGGACGCCTGGATTCTGCGGCTGTCGAGCGATCTGTCGCCGCCAAACGATGCCGACATGGCAAACGCCCTCGCCGCGGACATCGAGCGTTCCCCGGCCACTTCCAACCTTGGTTGGGTTGCCGATGCGGTTCAAGGCGCTCGATCTCACCATCTCTTCGCCCGCGCTCTCTTCCACCTTCCCGTTCCCCTGCCCGAAGCGATCCGCTCCGCCGCCCTTGCGAATGTGTGTACTCAACGGTCTGCGCCGTCGCTCCTTCTGGATCCGACGGTGTGGCTTCGCCTCGACCTTCCCCTTCCAACACCGCCCAAAGCGGTTTCATCGCGCCCGCCGCCTCGCCTCCCAAGCCCCCACATTCAGGCTGTCGAGCTTCAAGGCATTCGGTCCCTCGGCTACCTCACGCTCCCGCTCCATGATGCGCCGACGGCCGGCCGCTGGATTGTGCTGCTCGGCGAAAACGGAACGGGAAAAACAACAATCCTTCGCTCCATTGCGCTCGCTTTAATGGATCCGGCACTTGCGGCCGGATTGGTCAAATCAAGCCGCGCGCCTTATATCGCCCACGATCGCGAGCAGGCGCATGTTGAAGTGCGTGCGAGCAACGCCCATTTTAGAGGGACATTTACCCAAGATGCAGGCGCTCCACCCAGCGAAACGTTTGAGGGCAAGGTCACGTCTGAAGGGGATTCAAAGCCCGAGCGCCCGCTTCTTTTCGCTTACGGATGCAGGCGCGGCTCGGCCCTCGGCGGCGCGGCGCGCGCCGTGTCGTTCAGGCCGGGGGAAGCTGTAGAAACGTTGTTCGACGAAGGGGCCAGTCTGATTCACGCGCAAACATGGCTTCAGGGCCGAGCTTTGGCCTCTAAAGAGCAGGACGCTGTTTCTGAGCGGTTGCTTTTTGAAGCGGTTCGCAAGGAGCTGGAGAACCTTCTTCCCGGCGTCACAAGGTTGGATGTTCGCGCCGACGGGGTCATTCTCGAAGGCCCGGCGATCGGTCGCACCTCGCTCGACGGGCTGAGCGACGGCTACGTCTCCATGCTCGGTTGGGTGGTGGACCTCGTTGCGCGCTGGATCGACATGCGGCACCGCGCCAAAGAGCCTGTTGGCCCCAATTTCTTCGAGCAGATGGAAGGCATTGTGCTTGTCGACGAGATCGATTTGCACCTTCACCCGCGCTGGCAAATGCGCGTGATCGACGATCTGCGCCGCCTGTTTCCACGCCTGACGTTTGTTGTGACGACCCACAATCCCCTCACGCTTCTCGGCGCCCGTGACGGTGAAGTGATTGTGTTGCGGCGCGCAGACAACGATCTCGAAGCTGCTGCGACGGAAGCGGATTTACCCGGTGGCCTTCGAATTGAGGCAGAACAGCGCAACTTGGCCCCCGGCCTCACCATGGATCAGATCCTCACGGGCGTGTGGTTCGGCCTTGAATCGACGCTCGACAAAGACACGCTCGCGCTCTTGGAAAAGCACCGCGCCATGCTCCGCGCCGACGTGCCGCCGAACGACGCGGATCGCCTTGAAATCGAGGCCAAACTGCGCAAGCGCCTGGGTGGCTTCGCCGACACTTCCCTCGAACGTTTGGCGCAAGCGGTTGCTGCGAAGCTGTTATCTGAACGGCCGCGCGATCGCAGCCCCGCGGGGCGCGAACGTCTCCGAAAAACGATTCTCGAAACGGTCGCGTTGGAAGCGAAAGCCAACGCGCCTCAACCGCCTGCGGGCGGCAAATAACCCAGCACTCATGCTTCTTTTCACGCGCCCGGCCGAACCGTCCGATTTCGCGAAGAAGGTCAAAGCGGCGAAAGAGCATGTGGCCGCGGCCGTGAACGAAGGCCGACCGCTCGATTCTAAACACGATTTCGACTCCATTTGGAGCCAATTCAAAGACCTCTTTTCCCAGGCGCAAAAAGGCAAGTGCGGCTTTTGCGAACGCGATGTGAGGACTTGTTTCGGTGGAGACGTGGAGCACTACCGGCCCAAAAATGGGATTGAAGAACTCCCGCCTGACGAAGCTGACCGCGGCCTGGAGGACGAGTTCACTGGGAAACTCCGTCGCAAACGAAATCTCTCAGACGCGTTCAAATCCGGCTACTGGTGGCTCGCCTACGAATGGTCGAACTACCTGGTGGCCTGTCCGCGCTGCAATCGAACGTGGAAGAGGTGCCTTTTCCCCATTGCTGAAGCGCGCACCAAAAAACCGGACCCGGAGGACGCAGAAACACCCCTGCTGCTGAATCCGTTTGGGCCCGAAGATCCCACGCAGCACCTCGCCTACGACGAGTTTGGTCAGATCACCCCCCGCGACAAAAGCGCCCGCGGGCGAGCGACAATCGAGACGTGTGGCTTTGGACCAACCCCCCTTTTTTCGACCTCGGCAGCGCATTGCCGCCGACGTTCACAACCTGCTCGATGAACTCGACGGGGCGATCGACCCGGAACGTCGCATCCGAGTTCTCCAACGATTACGCGAAAAGGGCGCCGATACCGAACCCCATGCAGGCATGGTTCGATCCATCGTCGAAACGGTCGCTGAGGTGCGGTGGGCCCAGCTCTTTCCTTGAAGTCTCCAGACGTATGGAGTTGCGTCTCTGGACGTGTGGAGTTGCGGCTCCAGGCGTCTGGAGTTGCCGGCATTGGCCGATGTGTACGCAAGCACGGGCTAGACTTTGTCGGGATCGATCCCGAGCGCCCGCAGCTTCTCGGCCAGTCGATCGGCTCGGAGCTTTTCGGATTCGGCGCGCTGCTTTTCGGATTCGGCGCGCTGCTTTTCGGATTCGGCGCGCTGCTTTTCGGATTCGGCGCGCTCTTGTCCAGTTGGGAGAAGTGAACCGTCGCGGCGGTGCCACCGGAGCCACGGACCGGTCATGTCCTCAAACTTCCCGTTCCACTCGACGAGGCCCAGTTGGAGCGACTCAAACCACGGCTCGGACGGCTGGTAGAGGTCGCCGCGCAAATCGAAGGACCGGAGCGTTGTGGCTCCGAGGTGGTGGCCGGGATCGTAGACAACGTAGTGCGCGATGCGCATCCGCGCATAACCGCGGCGTTTTCGGTCGAGTTCGCCTCCCTATCGATTGGAGACGACCTCAATGACTACATCCGGCGGCTTGCCCAGTTCCCAGAAGAAATAGGTCCGATGTTCCTTTGCCCAGATGTCTTCGTGAAGCTTCACGTCAAGGCTGACAAACGCATCTGGCACGAGCGGATCGCTTTTTGGCGTTGCGAACAGTCCCACGTTGGCGGCGGCGACGAATGTTCGAGGGGTGCCGTCTTCATCAACCCCCGGCCCATCCCACGAACTATACAACGTTTGCACGAGCAAACGCTGCTGTTTCTCCGAGGGAAAATCGTCCACCGGTGTGTCGTCCTCCGTGACGATTTGAGACACGTCGGGCGGTTCGGGAGCCCAAGGCTGAATGCGCCCCGTCGCTGTCATAACCGCAAAATGCCACCTTGGGCGGCCTGCGCGCAAGTCTTCGCTTTCCGGATTTCGATCGCTGACGGAAAGTGGACTCGGACAGCGATCGCTTGATTTAGGACTCGCTTCTCCCAATGCGGTAAGGTGCCCGGAGATGCGGCGCTTCCATTCCTACGGTCCGGTCGACATCCGGGTTCACTTCGATTCCCGCGGCTTGCGCTCGTCGAGCAATGCATGCAGCAGCTCATGGGTAGACCGGGGGAGCCGGGACGCGTGATCACCGTCGCCATTGAGTGGACGTAAGTCTAACCTAGGAAAGCTCATGACCCCTCGCCCCATTCCCATTGGCACCGACGACTTCCGCGAAGTGCGGGAAGCTGGTTTCGACTACATCGACAAGTCCGACCTCATCCGTCAGATCCTTGATCGAGCGGGTGTCAAAGTCTTTCTCTTCCCACGTCCGCGCCGATTCGGCAAAACGCTCAACTTGTCCATGCTTCGGTGTTGGTTCGAGAAGACAGACACCAACCTTTCGCACCTCTTCGAGGGCCTGTCCGTATGGCAAGCCGGGGAGAAGTACCGGGCTCATTTTCAGCGCTATCCGGTCATCCACTTTAATTTTAAGGGCAGCAAAGGCGCGACTTTTGAGGCGACTCTCGGCGCCATCCGGAAGAAGATAGTCGACCTCTACAAGACGCACCGGGCGCTGCTCGATGGTGGTCGCCTCGACGAGGTCGCGGCGAGGCGATACCGACAGATCCTCGAAGGCACCGCTGAACAGACACTCTACGAAGGGGCACTGCTGGATCTCTCCGAGTACCTGCACGCCCATCACGGCGAAAAGGTGGTGATCCTCATTGATGAATACGACGAGCCTATCCACGCAGGGCACGTCAATGGCTATGGGGCCCAGATCCTCGACTTTATGCGCACGTTCCTCGGCGAAGGTCTCAAAAGCAACGTTCATCTCCACAAGGCGGTGGTGACGGGCATCCTTCGCGTGGCCAAAGAAAACCTCTTTTCGGGGCTCAACAACCTGGATGTGTACACACTTCTCGCGCGGCAATTCAACACGTGCTTCGGCTTCACCGAGGCGGAGGTGGCCGCATTCGCCGAGCGACACGGTCGGGGCGATAAGATGGAAGATATCCGCCTCTGGTACAACGGCTATGTGTTCGGCGGGGAGGTGATCTATAACCCTTGGTCGGTGTGCAACTACCTGCAACGCGGGGACGAGACACCAAAACCCTACTGGCTCTCCACAAGCTCCAACGACCTCGTCCGTGAACTGCTCGAACTCTACGCGTTTGAACTCCAGCCGGTGTTTGAATCGCTGCTCGATGGGGGCAGTTTGGAAGTCACGCTCGACGAGAATGTGGTGCTCAGTGACATTCGCCGAAGCCCCGGCGCGTTGTGGAGCCTGCTGGTGTTTTCGGGCTATCTCAAGGCCGAAGAACTGCCCCCGGACGCGTTGGGCACCTCTATCTACAAGTTGTCGATCCCCAACCGCGAGATCCGTGGTGTGTACTCAACCACGTTTCGCGGGTGGATGGAGCAGCGTCTTCGTGAATCCGGCGGAAATCTCGCCGCCCTCACCGGCGCTCTCCTGAGCGGCGACGCAGAAACGTTTGAAGAAGAACTCCAGGCGTTTGTCACCAACATTCTCTCGTATCACGATCCCGGCACGTTCCGCCCCGAGCGGGTCTACCAAGGCTTTTTGGTGGGTCTGCTCGCGGTGCTGGAGCCCGGCCACCAGGTGCGCTCCAATCGCGAGTCTGGATCAGGCCGGCCCGATGTGTTGATTCGCCCGACGCAGCCCGGCAAACCCGGCGTTGTTCTTGAACTCAAGGTGGCGAAGCCCGCGAAAAAGACTCTGGAGCAGGCCCTTGATGAAGGGATCGCGCAACTCCAGACTGGCAGTTACGACGCCGAGCTGCGGGCTGCGGGGGCTACCCCTGTGCATCGATTTGCAGTCGCCTTTGATGGCAAGGTGGTGCGGGTGCGATTGGTTCCCAGGTAGCGTTCCAGCTCTTCGCAGGCCCCAGTTAGGACGAATTTGTCGCCCCGCCTACGTTGCCGCTGGTGCCCCCGCAGTCTTGATCATCGGCGTCGACCGCCTCGTCGCAGTCATTATCAATCCCATCGCCGCAGTCTTCTGAAACGCCCGGATTTACGTCGGCATCGTCGTCGTCGCAGTCAAACTCGTCGAGGTAGTTGTCGCCGTCTTTGTCGGGCGGTAGAGCGCCCTTGTTGTGCACCAAAATTCCCTCGGCAAAGTAGTTTTGCTCTTCACCGGCAATGGTCAGGTTAAATACCTCCACCTCGTTGAGATGCAGCGTGCGACTGATCTTTGACGCTGCCACAGCTCGGCGCTCACCACCTACCATGGTTGCCAAAAACCGCGCCTTCATGGTCAGGTTTTCTACCTTCACATAGTCGCCGAGTGTCAGATCAAAAAAGGGATGTTCGGCTGTAACGCCGGCAATCAAGTGGTCTTCAGCCTCAATGGCGAACGTTTCTTTCGCCTTTGAACGAAGCACTTTGCCCACTTTTCTGACCACCGTTTTCTTACCCGTCAGATCAAAGCTGAGCACCTCGTCTCCCACCTCGATCTCTTCAATCGCCTTCATCCCTTTGGGGGTTAAAACACGCGTTCCTCGAACAAAACAAGTTGAACAAGCTGCCACCGCAAGCGCCGCCCCAACAAGTGCCACACCCGACCATTTGACCAACATTGTGGACCTCCAAGAACACCAGGGAATAAACCCATCCTCCGCGGCAACCTGTACAACCGGCCACAACCGCAGATTACAAACCGGCGCAGAACCGCGCTCCGCAGAGCCGCGATCCACACAACCGCGCTCGGTACTGCAACGGCCTAATTCAAGACGCGTGCCTCAACTGACAACACCTTGTTGGGCCTGTGTTTTTGAGCGAAGTAGCTGCGGGCCCCCTGGCGTGCATGTCAGACTTGCTTCTTCTACCCATGCGCCCGCGGATGCGCCCAAAGTGTACACTGCACATGCTCCGGCCCCACCGCAAACGCCGCGGGTGGACACCCCGCCGCCCGCAGACTCGCCTGAATTGTCCGAAGACCCTGCCCCTCAGCCTCAGCATACCCCAGCCGAGTTAGAAACCACGCCAGCGCTTGGTTACGCCATCGCGGCGGAGCCGTACCGTTGGCGAGGTCGTCAACGCTTGCGCCAAGCGGCAGCCCACCGGGCGAGGTGATCTCCACGCGATCGTCAAACGCCACCACCCGCAGCGGATCTACCAACTCATAGTCTCGGTGCGCAAACCCGTTGACCACAGCTTCGCGAAGCGCACGCGCCGGATACTTGAGCACGCTCGGCGCCCCGGCATCGGCCTTGTCGAACAGTGTGCGTACCTCGGCGTCCAAGGCCGGCAACATCTGCCTCAATTGATCGATGAGCGTGGACGCCAGCTCCAGCCGTTCGCCGCGCCGAACCGACCGGTCGCGCCCCTCGTATCGCGAGAAGAACGAAACAGCCCCTGGAATGAACCGTTGAACGTCGCGCCCGAAAAGCAACACAGCGAAGTTCCGCGGGCGCAACACCCCTGTCAGCGGCTCACGCGCAAAGAGCGGGGGAACGAACGCGCTCAGCGCGACGGAATCCGACAGATACCGCTCCGCGCCGTGCTGCACATCCGCCAAACCCAAACGCGTCAGCACGTCGCGCAGCACCAAAAGATCGATATCGTTCACTGTCGCCCCGTTGCAGGGCCTGCGATCCCAAGGCTCCAAAGCCCCTTTGCGAACCAAGAGATCCCTGAGCAATCCGTTTCTCGCTTCAAGCGTTGAACGACTCACCCGCACCCAGTGTTTTGCGCCGTCATTGTCGCGACGAAACGTGTGCGCACTACCTGTAGCCGGCTGAATAAAGACAAGCACCCTCCGCTGCGGATCGTCGGATTCCAACTCGTCCACAAGCGGCGCGATCGACGGTGAGACGCGCTCGCGGCACCGAGCCAAAACAGTGTTTTCGACCTCCTTTATGCGGGCGGCCGTCAGCCCCGCGCGCACGAGTTTTTGGAACCCATTGGCGTCTTTTTCTTCTTTTGCCCCGCAAACAACGTAACCGCCGCCCAGGTTTTGGAGGTCGTTTGCGAAGGCCGACAGCGTCGCGACAACATCGTTGATATCCGCGACGCTCTCTTTCCACTCTGTTTGCTCGCTCTCGCGCTGAGCAAGCTCCGCAAGGTCCACGCGAGCCGTCATAACGGCACCCGCACAAGATCGACCCATTCCGCCGCGGCGCTCATCTCGCGAAACGGTACGAGCCGCGAAGCCCTACGGCAAGCTGAAATACCTCGCTCCTGCGCTTCAGCCGCGAAGCCCTGCGATGACAAAGTGGAGCAGCTCATCGAGAGCGTCGGCGCGTGCCTTCGGGCTGAGCGCGGCGAGTGGACCGCTGTGCGTCAGCGAGGCGAAGCCATGGACTGCTGACCACACGTGAATCACCGCTCCCTCCCGGTGCTTTTTCGACATTACCTTCGCCTCGACGAGTTCGTCGAGGATGCTTCCGAGCAGAGCCCCAGGGGTCGGACCGACCAATGCCCCCTCCGCTGCAAGGCAAGCACGACCTGCTGAGCCGAACATCAGTCCGTAGAGCTGGGGATGTTCCTGGGCGAGGGCCACATAGGCTCGCGCCGCAGCGTTGAATCGCGCGACGGCGGGTGACTTCACCGCACCTTTGGGTCGAGCAGTGAACATCGCTTCTTGCATGGCCGACGAAAGGCGCTCAAAGCCGGTCACGGCGATTGCCGTCAAGAGCGCACCCTTGTCGTCGAAGTGACGGTACGCCGCGTTTGCGGACACACCGACCTCGCGCGCGACCTCACGCAGACTGAAGGCTTCCGCGCCGACTTGCTCGATGAAACGCAGGCCGGCTTCGACAAGCGCGTTCCGAAGGTCGCCGTGGTGGTAGGTCGCTTTCGAAAGAGACATGACTGGTATGTTGACATTGTGAACTTTAGGTGTAAAGTTCACGCCGTGAACATTGGCAATCGCCGCTCGCCCGACGCTTTGCCGACATGACCCATTCTCGCTGTCCACGGTCAACGAAAGGCCCTTGCACATGAATATCGCCGTCTTTGGTGCCACCGGGTTAACCGGCGGTCTGGTCGTAGAGCGCGCCCTGGCTGCGGGGCATCGAGTCTCAGCGCTTGTGAGAAACCCCGACAGTGTCAGCCGGAAGCACGAACGGCTTACCGTGATCGGTGGAAGTCCGACGTCCGCGGCGGACGTCGAAGCCAGCGTTCGTGGGGCCGACGTTGTGATTCACTGCCTCGGCGTCGGCGGCAAAGGCACCGGCAAGCCCACAACCCTCATCTCCGACTCTGTGAAGGCCACGCTTTCGGCCATGGAAAAGCACGGCGTTCCCCGCATCGTCTGCATGTCGAACGTTGGGACGGGCGGCAGCGGACCATGGCTGCTGAACCGCGTTGTCGTTCCCTTATTTCTTCGCTGGTTGATGCCCATCGTCGACGACAAGGAACGAATGGAGAGCGCGCTGAAAGCTTCGTCCGTTGAGTGGATCGCCGTGCGTCTTGTGGCAATCACCGAAGGAGCGGCCAAGCCCGTTCGCACGACACAAGACGGCAGAGGCCTCGGCTTCACCATCACCGCGTCCTCCGCTGCGGAGTTCCTGCTGGCTCGCGCCACAGGAGCCGAATTTCTCCGCCAAACGCCCTCGATCAGCAATTGAAGCCGGGTTGAGCCAGGTCAACCGCCGAGCAGCGGTCCGTTGCCGCGAAACCTGGTTTTTTGATTGGTCGATGGGTAGGTTGATCACCAGGCGCAAGGTGCCTTTGCTCAGATGTCGCCTCGCACGAGTTGGCCCTGCCGACGCAGCTCCAACGCGATGAATGGGGCGCGGTACTCCAAATACGCCAGGTCGATCCCCCTGGCCCCCGGCCCGCGGCGGTACTCCTCCACGTAACGTTTCCGCAGCACGCAGCAGTCTCGAAGGTTAAGCAGCGGCAACGTGGCGTCGATCTTGTGGTGTTGCGCTTTGGGCGCGGACTGGCCACGAACGACTCGATAGCTTGCAAGGTCCAGCTCGAACCAACCGTTTTTTGCTTTGACTGGATCCACGAGCTGGAGCAACTCGCCCTTCTTCGAGTTCACGATACCGGTGCAGAGTCGATAATTCGACCACTCGTACGCTTGATCCCACGCGAGGGACTTCGGAATGACGTGGTCGACTGTGGGGTTGCCGGTTTCCTCGATAAATATCGCCAAATATGCACAACGCTGCTCGTAGGCTTCCATCATGTCGTCGAGCGCTTCACGCCAGAAAGGTGGAAGCTTCGCGGTTGGGATCTTCGCCTCGGTGTCGGCGATCTTGGTGCGCGGTGGTCCTCGACGCTTGAGGCGTGGTGCGCGCCCGACCAGCTCGTCGATCGCCGCAAGACCCGGCTGGCGGACCCTTTTGTCGAAGTCTTTTGGTTCCGGTGCGAGGGCCACGGGAATCACGGTTTCCGCTCCCGCTTTCCATTGCTTTTGCCCTTGACGGTGTACTCTTTGGGGGCCGCCGTGTGCCGCTGCTTGAAGTAGCCCCACTGCACCCAGAAGGGATCGATGTCAGGGAGCCCGGCCTTTCGCAGTTGTTTGTCTGCGTCCTGGATCGCTTTTGCCGACGGGGTTGGTGCGTCGAGCACGGCCTGTGCTGCGACAATGGCCTGTTCGCCTTCAAGGGAACGTGGCTCTTTCAGGTCGAAAGCGTCGCTGGTTAACCAGTTGCCAATCTCGCCGTGACGAACGTAGGGGCGCTTTCTGAGCACCGCTTGACGGCGCTCAAGGTCCATGTCGAACCACGCATCTTTGTCGACATCGAATAGCGGCTCAACCGAAGCGAGCACCATCGGCGAGTGCGTTGTGGCGATGACTTGCAGATTCTGGTCTTGATTCAGTGCGCGGAGAATGCTCGGGAGGATTGTCCGCTGCCACTTGGGGTGGAGGTGGCTTTCGACCTCGTCAATCAAGAGCACCAGCGAGCGGTTGGGTGCACGTTTTTTGAGTTCAGCCGCAATGGTGTGCTCGCGCCTGGCCCAGACAACCAAGTACGCCAGCCCCAGAATTCGTCGCAGGCCGGCCGGTGAATGCGCGACCGGGATGTTGCCTGCCGGGCCTGCAACCACCGGGAAATCGCGCGGGTCGTCGACGTAGACGCGTTCGACCTTTCGAGTCAGGCGGAACGGCTCGTCGCCCGCGAGCTGCTCTACGAGCTTGGAAAGCTGCTCGAAGTTGGGGCTACCGGCCTGTTCAGCCCAGCGACTCACATCGCGCACGAGGCCTTCACACACGAGTTTGCCACTGTTGCTAAACGCGAGTCCGTCCCAGATGTCGGGATCGCGAAACTGGTAAGCGTTGCTGGTGCCCCATACGCGCTGTCCGAAGGGCACGCGGAAGTCCTCACCCTTGCGGAGAGGGTCGTGAACCGAGATGCCGCCATCGACCCGGAGATAAAGCACAAGCGGGCCCTGCAATTGGCTTTCTTCATGAGCCTTTGCGCCCGCGGATCGGGAACTCTCGGTGCGGCCCCATCGGGAGTCGGCAAAGTTGTATTCAGCCCTGCAGCTAACCACCTCGTCGCCGCGATGCTCACGCCATTCAATCGCTGCGCCTTCACGGTCTGGCACAATGCCCCTGCCGCCCCATGTCAGAGGCCACGTTCGCGTCAGCGCCCACCACGCGGCGTCGAGCAGCAACGTCTTTCCGAGGCCGTTGTCGCCCGTGATGAGATTGAGCCTCGGCGCGAGGTCCATCTTCATTTCGTGCGCGGGCCCGACGTTTTTTAAATCAATGAACTCAAGCATCGGCGTTGCCCTTCATCGGCTTCCCGGTCGTATCACTCGCCGTCGGCGCGTCGACAAGCCTCTTCAGCACGGACTTCACGAGACTTGAGAGCCCGTTGAAATCGAGCGCCGATTCCACTGGAGCAGACGGTCTATTTAGCTGCCCCCCACCGGGCGCCACCACCCCAAACCATTGTGTACGCACTTTCGTTGTGTACGCAACGATCCACGCCCAACTCCGTCGCCCGCCGCCCTGGCCCCCCAAGGGGTCGCTCCTGACCTGTGCACATCTCGCGGTGGCGGTTTTTCCCAAGCGCCCGCGGATGGGGCCCCCTAACCCCCACCGCAGTGGCGCGTGGGACCCAAACCGCACCGCTCGATCGCGCACAGGTCACTCGCTCCCTCGCCCCAAGAACCGCACCGCTTGAACGCGCACAGGTCACTCGCTCCCTGGCCCTCAAGGGCGGCTCGGTCCGCGCGCTTCGCGTGCTCCCTGCGCCGCCCGGGGGGCCCCACGAACCGCCCAGCGAAAGAAGCGGTGTTGGCGCGCGCCTCCCGGTGTACACAAAATCACGGGAGCCGACAGCTAGTGCACCGATTCCGTAGAACTGATGGGTTCAGATGAATTGCAGCAAGGGTTCGTTGCTTTATCAACTCGGTGCACTAGGGCCGCGCCTGCGCGGCCGGGGTGTGGGGCGAATGCCCCACGGAAACAAAACTAGTACCGCGATTTCGAGCGCTGCGAAGCAGCGGCAATCAACCCATCGGGTTGATTGAATCGCGGTACTAGACGCCTAGCTTTCGATGGCTAGGCGTCTGGCTGTCGGCGCGAGGGATCAACCGTTGCCGGGGATGGCGCAAGCATTGAGTTCGCTGCGTACGCACCTGTTTTCAGAACTCAACCAGTAATAGCAATACCCACACTGAGGCGCGACCACGCCCTTGATCTCGTCCTGCGCTTCGCCCACAGCTTCATCTTCACCCTCGGTGACTTCGGTGACGTCATCCACGTCGGGCTCGTCGGTTGAATCGGTGCCGACCGCGCACCCACCGGTGAGCGCGGTGATGGCAAACAGGATGACGAGCGAGAGGGACCGGGCGGCGTTGGTGACAGCGTTCATGATGTGTATCTCCTTGGGCGTTGTCAGGTTGTTGTACCTGCGTGTCGGGAGCACCCATTGCAGTCGGTGTGCCGCGCGCGTCGACCCACGAAAACCGCAAGTTCACGCGTCCGTCGCTGTTCCGTGGTCGTCGCGGCCCGTGCGCGCACATGGTCGCGCACAGGCCACCGGGCGGCGCGCGCGGCTCTCGGTCTCGTCCAAACCTGCCCCCCACCGGGCGGCACCACCCTAAACCATTGTGTACGCATCACGTTGTGTACGCAACGATCCACACCCAACTCCGTCGCCCGCCGCCCTGGCCCCGTTCAGGTAAGCGGCATATCCAACTGCCCCCCACCGCAGCATGTGTACACATGCTGCTGGCCCCCCAAGGGCGGCTCGTGACCTGTGCGCATCTCTCGGTGTCGGTTTCTCCCAAGCGCCCGCGGACGGGGCCCCTTCCCCGCCGACAGTGGCGCATGGGGCCCAAAGGGGTCGCTCCTGACCTGTGCACATCTCGCGGTGGCGGTTTCTCCCAAGCGCCCGCGGATGGGGCCCCCTAACCCCCACCGCAGTGGCGCGTGGGGCCCAAACCGCACCGCTCGATCGCGCACAGGTCACTCGCTCCCTCGCCCCAAGAACCGCACCGCTCGAACGCGCACAGGTCACTCGCTCCCTCGCCCCCAAAGGGCGGCTCGGTCCGCGCGCTTCGCGTGCTCCCTGCGCCGCCCGGGGGGCCCCACGAACCGCCCAGCGAAAAGAAGCGCTGTCGGCGCGCGTCTCGCGGTGTACGCACGATCGCGGGAGCCGACAGCCAGACGCCTAGCTGTCGACAGCTAGGCGTCTGGCTGTCGGCGCGACGATCCCGGTGATCATGTGTACGCGTGGTGCGTAGGAAGTATGTGTACGCTTGACGTGTACATCGATCTTTGACCAACTCGATCAGCGCCGCGATGTACGCGCTTTCAGGGGGTGACTCCAACGCAAGCCTGGGAAGCGGGCGAAGTCGCTGTCGGTCGTGACGAACTCGCACCCGTGCTCAATCGCGAGCGCGGCGTGATAGGCATCTGCAACCAGCTTCCCCCGCGCGTTCGATGCCCGACAGAGGTCTTCAAAGATGACCCAATGACGGCTTGCCGGCCGCACAACGGTGCAGCCTGGGCAGGAGAGAATCTCCGACGCGAAAGCGAACGCAGCGTCGGTGGGAGTGGGAGTGCGGAAGACCTTTGAATTGGTGACGATCCTCACGAACGAGGACATCACCAGCTCCGAGAAGCCGAAAGGTTCTTCACCTTCCGCGACGCGCCGGAGCCAGCTCGCATAGGACTCATGATCCGGCGACTCTTCTCGGTGTGCATAGATGAGGACGTTGACGTCCGGCAGGATCACCGGCGCCTCGCCTTGCCGAAAGTGGTTACGTCGTCGGCTTCAAGCAGTGAGGAAGTTCGATCCAGATCAACGCCGGGCAGCGGTCCGTCGCCGCGAAACGTGACGAGCTTGAAGCGGTGCTTGCGTTTCCCGGGGGTGCCGCGGGCCAGAGCTGCTCGCACTGCGTCTTGTATGAACGCGCTGAACGTGGCGCCCTTCTCCGAGGCACGCTGCTTCGCTGCTTCGAAGAGTCCGTCGTCGATCGTGATGGTAGTCCTCACGCATACGATCATACACGGCGAGCATCACCGCACCAGCCGCGTGTGTCCGGTGGGCTATTCCGGCCGACCGCTGGTTCCTCGCCGTGTCGGCTGGAATTGGTCTGCATCCTGCGTCGAAGACCCGCTCGACCCAGCAAAAGAAGCGGTGTCGGCGCGCGTCTCGCGGTGTACGCACGATCGCAGGAGCCGGCAGCTAGACGCCTAGCTGTCGACGGCTAGGCGTCTGGCTGTCGCTTGAGGGCCCGGCCGAATACATGCGACGCTTTGTCTGGTGCTGAGTCGATGTGAGCGGGCAGCGCTGTTGCCGTTTGGGCAAAACCGATGAGCGGTTTGACGGTCCTCGCGCCCGGCGCGGTGTTTGCCGCCGACTACCGCATTGAAAAGCCGCTTAAAGAGGGAGGAATGGGCGCTGTGTACATCGCCGAACAGATCTCCACGTCACGGCGGTGCGCGCTCAAGGTGATGCAGCCCGAACTTGTGAAAGACGCCGAAGCTCGCAAGCGCTTTACGCGGGAGGCCAAGATCGGCGGCCAATTGCAGAGCGACTTTATTGTGCAAGTGCTGCAAGCGGGCGTG
Organism: Polyangiaceae bacterium; assembly: GCA_016712345.1. Classification (GTDB taxonomy): domain Bacteria; phylum Myxococcota_A; class Polyangia; order Polyangiales; family Polyangiaceae; genus JADJRH01. The sequence continues at coordinate 986,650 of JADJRH010000001.1, read as the reverse complement.
GACGAAACCACGGGCATGCCGTGGTTGGCGATGGAACTCTTGGAGGGGGAAGACCTCGAAGAGTACGCCGACAAGAAGGGCCGCCTTGCGCCGGAAGAGCTGCTCAAGGTGTTTGATCCGTTGTGCGAGGCCCTCGGCGAAGCGCACGGCAAGAACATTGTTCACCGCGACCTCAAGCCCGAAAACATTTTCCTCGCGAAGCCGCGCCGCAAGCGCTTCCTTCGGCGTCGCAGCGTGCGGCCGAATGGGGGGTGCGCGGGCCTTCTTCCGCCCGCGTTTGATGCTTGGTTTGCGAACTGTGTGAACCGCGATTCCAATAGCCGTTACAAAGATGCGGCCCTGGCTTTTGCGGCGTTGGAATCCGGGGCTCGCACGGGTGCCCCTCGATGGACACTCGGCGCCGCCGGCACGCTGGTCATTGTAAGCCTCGGTGTGTTCGCCTGCACGCGCAGCCACGATTCCGTTTCCGGTTCCGGCTCTGCGTCCGGCACCGCCTCCAGCGCGCCCGTTTCAACCGCCGCGGCTCCGCTCGTTGCGACAACACCCGCTCCCGTAGCGCCGCCCGTTCCAATCGTGACGGCTCCGCTCGTTGCGACAACACCCGCTCCCGTAGCGCCGCCCGTTCCAACCGCCCCCGAGTGCGGCGAAGGCATGGTGAAGATCCTCGGCGGTACTTTTTCGATGGGTTCCGACAACGGCGGCGACAGCGAAAAACCGGCGCACCCGGTCACGGTGAAAACCTTTTGCATCGACCGCACCGAGGTCACCACCGCTGCGTACCAAGCGTGCGTTGGCACCCGCAAGTGCACGCCAGCAGAGAAGGGTGGGCACTGCAACGCGGGCCAAGCCGCACGAAAGAACCACCCCATCAACTGTGTGAATTGGGACCAAGGCAGAGCGTTTTGCGCCGCCCAAAACAAACGCCTCCCCACTGAAGAAGAGTGGGAGTTTGCCGCCCGCGGGACCGAAGGCCGCCTGTACCCATGGGGCAGCGCGGCACCTTCCAACCAAGTGTGCTGGGACGGTGAAGGCAACGACCTCGGCAACGGCAACCGCAAGGGAACGTGCGCTGTGGGCCAATACTCAGCCGGCAACACACCTCTCGGCGTTGCCGATATGGCCGGCAATGTGTGGGAGTGGACTGCGAGTTTTTATTGTCCTTACGGCGCCGAAACAAAGGGCCAGAGTTGTACGAACGACACGCGCGTCAGCCGCGGAGGGAGTTGGTACAGCGTCTTTGCGTGGTCGCTGCGCGGCGCGTACCGCGACAGGGGCGCGCCGTCCAACGCGGGCAGCCTCGTCGGCTTCCGTTGCTCCCAGGATTTCCCTTAACATTTCCAACGCCACGCGCCGACCTGCCCACGACCTCGGCTGGCCACGGCGCGCACGCTGAGGTCGGAGCAGGCGTCCGCGGATCAATGTGTACGCAATGCGCATCGCTCTCGGGTTGAAGCCCCCGAAACGCGAGCGAGCTTGTGTACGCGGCTCATGCGCGTGAAGCGATGTGTACGCGCGCTCTTCGCTTGCGACGGACTGAGTGTGAACGCAATAAGCGTTGCGCTCGGGTTGGGGCCCCCCGGGCGGCGCAGGGAGCACGCGAAGTGCGCGGACCGAGCCGCCCTTGGGGGGCCAGCAGCATGTGTACACATGCGGCGGTGGGGGGCAGTTGGATATTCCGCTTACCCTGAACGGGGGCCAGGGCGCGAGTGACCTGTGCGCGTTCGAGCGGTGCGGTTCTTGGGGCGAGGGAGCGAGTGACCTGTGCGCGAACGAGCGGTGCGGTTCTTGGGGCGAGGGAGCGAGTGACGTGTGCGCGATCGAGCGGTGCGGTTCTTGGGGCGAGGGAGCGAGTGACGTGTGCGCGATCGAGCGGTGCGGTTCTTGGGGCGAGGGAGCGAGTGACGTGTGCGCGATCGAGCGGTGCGGTTTGGGCCCCGTGCGCCACTGCGGTGGGGGTTAGGGGGCCCCATCCGCGGGCGCTCGGGATAAACCGCACCGCGAGATGCGCACAGGTCACGAGCGACCCCTTTGGGCCCCGTGCGCCACTGCGGTGGGGGTTAGGGGGCCCCATCCGCGGGCGCTTGGGAGAAACCGCCACCGCGAGATGCGCACAGATCACGAGCGACCCTTTGGGAAAAACCGCCACCGCGAGATGTGCACAGGTCACGAGCGACCCCTTGGGGGGCCAGGCGGCGGCTCAGGCGTTGTGAGTAGGTGCTGTGTACTTTGTTTGATGTGTACGCAATGAACGTGGGATGAAGGCGGGCCGCCCGGTGGGGGGCAGGTGAATGTGTACCTACGCGAGCGGGGGATGGAGCCGACCTCTCGCCAAGGCTCGAAGTTTCAAAGTGCGTCCCGCGTTCTTCCACTTCTTCTGCGGAAGGTCGCCAAACTCGATCAGGGCATGCGCGGCATTGGCAGGTTTCTCGGCAGAGGCTGGCACCGGATCCGACCAAGCGCTGAGGCTCAAGTCGTCGGTTTCCGCGACGCTGAGCCCCCAGACGCCGACCGAATCGAGACCGAACCCCAAAGGGGGGAGTGCCGTCGCGAGTAAGAACGATTGCTCCGCCGACGTGTGCGACGACCGATCTGCCGAAAGGCACCCTTGGTCCACGGTCCGCCATGGGTAGAAGGCCTGACTGCTGGGCTCTCCATCCTCATCAAGCCAACCGGGGTTAATCTGTCGAAAGAGCACTTCTTCTTGGGAAGTGAGCCGCTCACCGGCCTTTTCGCACATTCAGGTGTCCCTCCGTCATCAGGGAGTTGAGCCAGGCTGCGATCCGACTCGCGTCATCGGCAGAAATCTGTTTGGCGCCAAGTTCTTCGGCGCGATCCTCTCCCGTTCGGCCGTTTGTGGCTTCAAGGGTGACGCCGTCCCCGGCTGGGGAAAACTTTGCTTCCGCTGCCCAATCGCCGAGAACCCATTCTGCCTGTAGGCCACCGTCGGGCGTTGGGTAGAGCTTGGGGCGTGCGACGTCTTTGTGGTCCACAAGCAACCTCGCCAACACCTCTCGCGCCTGCGCTTGGACCTCGGCGGAAGGGGGATCTCCATCACCGTTTAGCCAGCCGGGGGGCGCTTGCGCGAGGTGCTCAATTCGAGCCCACATCTTGAGCACTTCGGGCGCTCGCTCATGATCCACAAGGTCGAGTTCCTCGACGGTACGCATCTTTTGCTGAGGTCCGAGCACGAGCCGTCCACGCACGCGCAAGCGCGTAATTGGGCGATCCCCGACAGCCTCCACAACAGTACCGCGCTGATGTGACCTGAAAGGCACTTCAATCCGGCTTTCGTCGGTTCGGAGCGAGAATCGGTCATTGACGTCGTCGAGTTCTTCAACCTCGCCCTCAAGTTCCACGTCTCGCTCGACCGGCTGATGGGCCATCTTGCCGATCCACTCTCTTGAGCGTTGCGTGACTCTCGCGGCGCTGTTCACGCCGCGCATCACGAGCGCTTCGTCCTCGCCTAGAAGCCGCCCAACAGCTCCGAGTTGCATCAGCGCAATGGGTGGGAAACCGGCGGGCAAAACACCGCCGGCATCCGCCGACTTGAGCGCTTCGACCGTTAGATCCCGGGCAAACTCGAAGAGTGTGCGGTCGAAGAGCGTTGGCTGCCACGAAGAAACGTTGGGGCGGGCAAGCGATGCCGTTAGACAGTTGTTGCGAACGGCGACGAGGTGCAACTGCGCGGCATCCACGAAGCCACGCGGTAGACGTCGACGACCCGGGTTCATTTCCTTGAAGCGGTGGCGCGCAACCAGCAGCAGCAAGTTTTGAATGGTCCCGAGTTCGGCGAGCGTCCCGACCGGGGCTGAATGTGTGGCGAATCGACCACCCTCGAACGTGATCTCCAAAAAATGGTCGTTCGACTCCTCCACGGTGCGCTGACGGTACCATGCCGAGAGGCGGGGACAAGAAGCAGATCGGCCGATGTTGCTGCGGTACTTGCTCACGGGAAGTCCGCACGCAATGGCTCCGCGAGGGTTTGTGAGCACACGGCGGGGCTTTACGATGTGTACGCAATCGATTGCGCCGAGAGCGATGTGTACTCTTTTTGGGGTTCACGACAGCCAGACGTATAGCTGTCGACCGCTAGGCGTCTGGCTGTCGCTTTACGAAATGTGCAGCGAAAGAAGGGTTTTTGCTTGGTCGGCGGGCAGGCTGATCACCAGGCGGAAGGCGCCTTTGTCTTTTTGCGGCTCCACGCTGGCTCCTTTGATTTTGAGTTTGCGGAGCCACGAAGTGAGGTCGCGTGCGGTTTTGGCGGCGGCTTTTTCTGCGGCGCTTTGAATGGGTTTGGGGGCGGTTTTGGCGCGGGTTTCGCGGGTGGCGCGCTCTATGTCGCGCACGCTTGCCTGATCGGCGCGTTTGCCGCCGACCTTGGCGCCTTGTTCCAACAAGCTCGCGGGCGTGTCGAGTTCAGGGGTGGCGGCGGCGTAGCGAGCGAGTGCGTAGGCTTTTTCAGGGCCAAGCGCGAGTGCCTTTTCAATGGGAACGGCTTCGACCACTTGGATGAGTTTTTTGGCTTGGGCGAGGCTCATCACTTTTCGGGCGGTGAGCATCTCTTCAAACGATGTGTACCCAAGCGCGAGATAGAGCTTTTTTTGCAGCAGTTCGCGCAGCGCTTTGCCAATGTCGAAAAAGTCTTCGGCGATGCGCGCGGTCCGCCGCCCGATCAACGCGAGCAGTGATTCTGCCCGCTTGCGGTCGGCCTCCCGAACCTTGACGGCTTCTTGGCGGGTTGTTTGTAGCGCGGTCTTTTTGGGGCTTTGAATTGCGGGTTTCTTGGCGGTTTGGGGAGTTGCCTTTTTGGTGGGGGGAGCCGTTTTCTTGCGGGCCATGGGATAGTCCTTGGGTGTACACATCTGCGCGCCGCGGGGCGTTTTGTGGGCCGGCGAAAGCACGCGCAGTGGTTTCGTGGAGCGAAGCTTTTCAAACCGCGGCGGTGCTGGACAGTGGGTTCGTACATCGGTGCCACGCGATGTCTGTCATTGGCCACGCGCCGTCCGTGGACCTGCCCGTGAAAGTTTACGTCGCGTCCTCCGGGACGTTGCCAAAGAGCCTGCGCGCGCACTCTCGCCCGTAGAGCCTCACCGTAAGGCGGACGCGAAGCTCCTGCTCGTCGGCCGCGGGATGACGTTCACGGATGCCAGCGAGCGCCATCTCTCGGACGGCTTGGCTCAGTCGCACGGCCGCTTCGAGGCGGTTCTCCGGCTGCATGCGGCGGAGCAGCTCGTGGTAGCGGGCGTTGGCTTGGGGCGAGGTGTCGACCACGGATAGTCAGGCGCAATCGTAAGCAGAAACGGCTTGAGCCGGAAGCGACCGAGCGTTCAGCGGTGCTAAGAGAGGCAACGGCGACGGGGCTCGGCTGTGTACCGCGCGGACGCTGAGCCGAGTGCCCGCTGGCTCGCAGATCGATGGTGTACACCATTGGGGTGGCGTTTGGGTTGGGAGCCTCGCAACGGGGCTCGGCTGTGTACGCGGCCGTTGTGCGACGGCGATGTGTACTCATTGTGGGGAGGTGACAGCCAGGCGCGTGGCAGTGGACCGTCTGTGGACCGCTAGTACCGCGATTCAATCAACCCGATGGGTTGATTGCCGCTGCTTCGCAGCGCTGGAAATCGCGGTACTAGTTTTGTTTCCGTGGGGCATTCGCCCCACACCCCGGCCGCGCAGGCGCGGCCCTAGTGCACCGAGTTGATAAAGCAACGAACCCTTGCTGCAATTCATCTGAACCCATCAGTTCTACGGAATCGGTGCACTAGGTGCGTGGCTGTCCGTCGGTTTCAAGCAGCGTGGAAGTTCGATCCAGATCCACGCAGGGCAGCGGTCCGTCGCCGCGAAACGTGATGAGCTTGAAGCGGTGCTTGCGTTTTCCCTGTGTGCCGCGCGTGAGAGCTGCTCGCACTGCGTCTTGGATGAAGGCGCTGAGCGTGGCGCCCTTCTCCGAGGCACGTTGCTTCGCCGCTTCGAAGAGGCCGTTGTCGATCGTGATGGTGATCCTCACGCACGCGATCATAGGAGGCGAGCATCACCACACCAACCGCTTGCATCCTTTGAGTTCTCCGGCCCAAATGGCGGGGTGAGCGACAACAACGGAAAGTCGACTGCCACCTTGGATGCCGAAGCGCCTGGGCTCGACGAAATGACGCGTCGTCGTCGGCGTGTTCTCGCGCGAATGGAACAAATGACTGACGCCGAGCGCTTTGCCCTCGCGGTGTCGGCCGGCATTTATACGAGCGACGGGCAGCTCACCGCCGCGTACCGCGCGGACGCCGAGCCGAGCGCTTCGCGGCCGACGGACTGAATGTGTACGCAATGGGGCGTCGCGCTCGGGTTGGGGCCCCCCGGGCGGCGCAGGGAGCACGCGAAGCGCGCGGACCGAGCCGGCCCTTGGGGGGCCAGGAGCATGTGTACACATGCTGCGGTGGGGGGCAGTTGGATATGCCGCTTACCCTGAACGGGGGCCAGGGAGCGAGTGACCTGTGCGCGTTCGAGCGGTGCGGTTCTTGGGGGCGAGGGAGCGAGTGACCTGTGCGCGTTCGAGCGGTGCGGTTTGGGCCCCATGCGCCACTGTCGGCGGGGAAGGGGCCCCGTCCGCGGGCGCTTGGGAAAAACCGCCACCGCGAGACGCGCACAGGTCAGGAGCGACCCCTTGGGGCCCCATGCGCCACTGTCGGCGGGGAAGGGGCCCCGTCCGCGGGCGCTTGGGAAAAACCGCCACCGCGAGATGTGCACAGGTCAGGAGCGACCCCTTGGGGGCCAGGAGCATGTGTACACATGCTGCGGTGGGGGGCAGGTAAGAAAGGCGATGTGTACTCTTTTGGGGTTCACGACAGCTAGGCGTATAGCTGTCGACGGCTAGGCGTCTGGCTGTCCAGAATTCGGGGCGGTGTGTGCGGTTGGAGAATTGGACATGCTGTCGCGGATGCGGTCGAGTTCGTGGAGAAAGAGGGCGAGGCTTGGGTTTTCGTCGCGGTGTGCAAGGAGTTGCTTTGATTTGCGGTAGTCACGAGAGGCGCGTTCGTACGCTCGAAGATCTTTGTTCTGGCCGTCCGCGGTGGAGAGAGTTGGGCTTCGGGAGAGGTTGAGCTTCCGATTTGCAGCATCCAGGCAGCCTGTGGTCTTGGCCTTTTTGATGGGTTCGCTGTCGTAGAGAAGTGGCAAGAGCCAGCACTCAATGGAGTCGACTGCGATCGCGAACACAACGCGATGGCCGTGTCTGTTGAAAAAATCGGTGCCCATCGCACGCACAAGGCGCAATCTCACTTGTTCCACGAGTTCTGCGAGTTCAAGCGGGCGGCCGTCGGGCGAACGGAGGGGCACGTTGAAGCCCGTGTCCTCGCATCTGTCGGTGTCAATTTGAACCACGACGTAGTCGTTGAATTGGAGGGCTTCGATGTGTCGACCGTCGCGGAGGGCGCGAAGCACCAAGGTCCACCCGCCGGCGGATCGCTTGTCGTTTTCACGCGGGGAGAGGTACGGGGGGCTCGCCGTCGAGGGGTTTGGGAGGGGCGGCGCGGCGTACGCGTGTGCCTCCGTCGGTGGTTCGTTCGGCGACGAATAGGCGCTGCTCGTCGTCGCGGAGATCGAGCGCATCGAGGACGGCCGGGTTGTGGGTTGTAAAGATCACCTGCTTGTCGTGCTTTGCGGCGAGTTCGACGAGCACTTCAACGAGCTTGGTAACGAGGGACGGATTGAGAGAGGTGTCGACGTTGTCGATGGCGAAGAACCGCGGTGTTTCGGGGCTGATGAACAAGGTCAGATAAAACAGCAGAAAGAGGAATCCTTCGTTCGCGCTGCGTTGATCGAAGAGCGCTCCTTCGGCGAGGTATCGGTCGCGGATGAGAATGCTTCGCTCTCCTGGGGCGAGATCGCGGGGGATTTCCAAGCGTTCGAACCAATCGAAGAGGGCAAGTCGATTGCCGATGTCCGCGAGGGTATCGGCGTGTGCCGGAGTTGAGAGCGCTTTGAGGTGGGCAAACAGGCCCTCTCCTTTGGTGCCGAGGGGGAGGATTTGTGACTCGGATTGGAAGGTGCGAAGGGCGGAGTTTTCAGGGGCGAAGATAAAAAACTCGGGGGGGAGTTCGGCCTCCGCCAACGAGAACAAGTAGTCGCGGACGTCGTCACGGTTAGCATCGATGTTGGAAATGGCGTCCCGGATATGCGGCTCCCTCTTGGCTCGCCTTTCCAGTGCCGAGAAGAATTGCTTCATGAACTTCTCTGGGTCCGCGAGGAGCATCGTGGCCCGGCCCGGTCCGGGAGCGGCGAATCTTCGGTGATCTGGATCGATTGGCCAGCGGCCCTTTGGGGCTCCTTCCAACTCCACCGCCACCACGATCGGGCTTGCGGGATCGGTTTCCGGGAAGGCGGACCGCATGAAGCGCGGTTCGGTGACGCGGACTCCACGGGGCGCCAGATATTCGTTGTCGAGTTTGTTGCGGGCCGCCGCTGTGCCGAGTGTGATCGCTTCGAGGATGTTGCTTTTGCCCGATCCGTTTGCGCCGATGAGGACGTTGATTCGCCCGAGCTGAAGCGTGAGGGCGCGGATCGATTTGTAGTTCTCGATGGTGACTTCACGGACGAGCGGCATGGCCGAAGCTCTCCTACATCGCCGACGTGCTCAAGGCTATCCGCAAGGGCGTTCCGCTGCGTTGGGTGTCGAACCGAATAAAGTTGCGCGCTCGGGTTGGGGCCCCCCGGGCGGCGCAGGGAGCACGCGAAGCGCGCGGACCGAGCCGGCCCTTGGGGCCAGCAGCATGTGTACACATGCTGCGGTGGGGGGCAGTTGGATATGCCGCTTACCCTTAACGGGGGCCAGGGAGCGAGTGACCTGTGCGCGTTCGAGCGGTGCGGTTCTTGGGGCGAGGGAGCGAGTGACCTGTGCGCGATCGAGCGGTGCGGTTCTTGGGGCGAGGGAGCGAGTGACCTGTGCGCGTTCGAGCGGTGCGGTTCTTGGGGCGAGGGAGCGAGTGACCTGTGCGCGAACGAGCGGTGCGGTTTGGGCCCCATGCGCCACTGCGGTGGGGGTTAGGGGGCCCCATCCGCGGGCGCTTGGGAGAAACCGCCACCGCGAGACGCGCACAGGTCACGAGCGACCCCTTTGGGCCCCGTGCGCCACTGCGGTGGGGGTTAGGGGGCCCCATCCGCGGGCGCTCGGGATAAACCGCACCGCGAGATGCGCACAGGTCACGAGCGACCCCTTGGGGGGCAAGGGCGGCGGCTCAGGTGTTGTGAGTGGATCGTGTGTACTTTGTTTGATGTGTACGCAATGAGTGTGGGTTGAGTGTGGGCCGCCGGCCGGTGGGGGGCAAGTGAAGCAAACGCGGATAGGCTTAGCGATGTGTACGCAATGGATTGCGCTGAGAGCGATGTGTACTCTTTGGGGGTTCACGACAGCTAGACGCCTAGCTGTCGACGGCTAGGCGTCTGGCTGTCTGTCGTTGCGAAATATGCTGCGAAAGAAGGGTTTTTGCTTGGTCGGTGAAGAGGCCGACCGAGGATTTGGGGCGCGCAGCCGCGTTATGTAGGAGGCGAGTGGTTTTCGTCGCGAGTAGCCCGGATCACGCGTTTGAGTACACAAAGAAAGTCGCCGCGGCGATGACGCAGAGCGCGAGCGAGCGCCCCAAAGCTAGGGAGCGCCGACGCAGGAATACAAGGGTATTTTGAGGAGGCGGACCGACGATTTGGGGTGCGCAGCCGCGCTATTCGTCGTCGCCGACGCCGGCGCGGGAGCGGGCGCCGGAGAAGGCGTCGCTGACGGTGAAGACCATGAGTTCACGCGCTTCGGCGTTGCGGCCGATCCATGTGAGGCGGTCTTTGCCGTTGGCGGGGGGCGTTGGTGTTGCCGCCGGACCAGGCGATGCCGGAGAGGGCGGCGTTGGCGTCGCCGACGGCGAGGAGGCCGGAGCGGTTGCCCCATCCGTTGACGGCGGTTCCGAGGGTGGATGCGCGGTTGCCGATGGTGCCGATCACGTCGGCGGCGAGGACTCCCATTTGGGGATCGGGGCGGCCTCCGAGGGCGCGTGTGATGCGTCCGTAGAAGTCGTTGAGTTTGCCGGCGTCGACACCCTGCGGTGAGAACGTTGGGTTGTAGGCGCGGAGGAATGCGGCGAGCAGCGGCCAGAGGTCGATGGGGGCGGTGCGCGCAAACGCTCCGGCGTTGATTTGGAGGACTTTGAGGGCGCGGTGGATGAGGAAGGTGCGCACTTCAGGGCGAGGCGTTGAGAGGAGCGCCTGTCCGAGAACGAGCGTGGGCGGATGCGCGGTGGCGGGTACACATACGGATCCGAGGGCGGCCGATGCGAGTACACGCACGTCGGTGAGGCCGTAGAAGCCGGCGAGGGATTGCACTTCTTCCTCGATGTCGGCTTGCTGCGGGGGGAGCTGCGTTGCGCGGATGGATGTGAGGTCGAACGGAACGGCTGTGTCGAGGACGGCTCCGCTGCGAACGAGGAGTTCACGGAAGGCGGGCGTGAGTACATCGGGCGCGAGGAGGTCATCGAGGCCGGGATCGCCCGCCACGCCGCCGATGCCTTGAATGAGTGCCTCTTCACCTTCGAGCGCGCACACGGCGACTTTGGCAACGCGTGCAGCGTCGGTTTTGCCGCGCAGTTCTGCAACGGTGGCGAGGGTCGAGAAGAGGTACGGTTCGAACCGGCCTGCGCCGAGCGCGCGGCGTGCGTCGGTGACGGCGCGATCGAGGAGGACGGTGGCGGCCTGCGCTTGATTGCTGCGCTGGTAGAACTCGGCGAGCGCGACGAGGGCGATGTCGTCTTTGGGGTAGGTTTTGCGCGCGCCGAGAAGCGTGGCTTCAGCCTTTTTGGTGTCGCCCATGGCTTCGTAGATGCCGGCGAGTTCTGTTGTGCGTTTGCACTTGGCTTCGGGCGCTTCGGCGTTGTTGATGAGGATGGTTTGTTGTTCGAGCGCTTTGGCGGTGTCGCCGGTGCGTTTGTAGAGGCCGACAAGTTTTTCGCGGGCGCTTTCGCTCGCGGGATCGCGTTTGAGGATCTCTTGGTAGGCCTGTTCGGCGCGCTCGGGGTTGGGAAGGTTTTGGTCGTAGAGGGCGCCGAGTTTTTCGTAGATGGCAATTTGTTGCGCCGGTTCGGACGCGAGGCGCGCGAGGCGAATCCATGCGCTTTCGGCTGAGGGCCAGTCTTCTTCACCGGCGGAAACGTCGGCGAAGGCGGAGAGGGCCTCAACGTGATCGGGATTGGCGTCGAGCGCTGCGGCGAGGGCGCGTTTGGCGGCGGCGGGGTCACCCACGTCGGCGAGAGCGCGTCCGCGAAGCACTTCGAGTTCCACGCGTTCGTTGGGATCAGTCACGCGGGCGAGGCGAGCTTCAAGAAGCGACGCGAGTTCTTGGCGGGCACCTTCGGCGATGTAGATCGCTTGGAGGCGCGTGAAGACGTCGGCGTACGCAGGGTCGATGGCGGCAACCGCTTCAAGTGCGGCGCGGGCGCGCGCAGGTTCGGCGGCTTTGTCTTGCCAGAGGGTTGCGGAGCGATAGAGGTTGCGGGCCTTTTCGTCGTCGGTTCCGCTGGCGTTGGCTGCGGCTTCGAGCGCGGCGGCGGCTCCTCCAAAGTCTTCGGCTTTCTCGGCGGCGTCGGCGAGCGCGAGGTGCGCCACGAGGTGTTCGGGCATTAGCTCCACAGCGTTGAGGAGGAGCTGTTTTGCGAGGTCGGTTTCACCGGCGAGGGTTGCGGACTCGGCGGCGCGGAGGGAGAGCGTTGCGGCTTCGGACGGGCGATCGGTGCGTTCGATGAGTTGTCGATCGGCCTCGATCGCGAGCGCGTGTTCCCCTTTGGCGCGCGCGTGGGCGGCCATTTGGCGGAGCACCCAGGGGCCGCGCGGTTCGAATTTGTAGGCGATGTCGACGGGGTCGCGCGTGCTTTCCCACGTGCCTGTGACGAGGCGGAGGCGCGCGCTCAACATGGCGTGGGCGAGCGACTCTCCACCTTCAAGCGCTTTGGCAGTTTCGAACGCGATGGGTTCAAGTTCGTCGTGGCGGCCGGCGGCGATGAGATCGCTTGCGACGCGACGCAACGTGGGAAGGTGGGACGGATTTTGTTCGAGAATGGCGCGGCGCCAGAGAAGCGCGCTTGCGGCGTCGCCGCGTCCACGTTCGTCGAGTTCGGCAAGCCGCTCGTGGATCTCCAGGCGCTCCACGGGATCTGTGGAGGAGTTGGCCTGCGGCAGAAGAGCGTCGACGAGGTCGGTTGTTCCGTGTCCGGCGAGTGCGGCGCGGTACGCGATCACGGCGGCGAGAAGTTCGTCTCCGTGAGGTGTACCTTCACGCGTGACCATGGCGGCGCGCGCGGCGCCGGCGGCTTTTTCGTAGTCTTTGTTGCGCTCGTATTCCATGGCGGCTTCAAGCGCGAGGCGTGCGGCTTCTGCACCTTGCGACTCGGCCGCGCGTGCGAGGCGCCACACGGCGCGATCTGCGGGCGGTTCGGGCGAGAGGCGCTCGAACATGTCGCGCAGGCCGGCGTCTTTGGGGCGCGCTCGAAGGGCTTGCTCCAAGAGGGATGCGGCACCGGCGGGATCGGAGAGGGCAATGAGCATGGCTTCGCGTACGAAGTCGTGCGCCTGCTCGACCGGGTCTGTGGAGCTGTCGCGACGCGTGCGAACAATTTCGAGAACGTCGTCGGTGTTGTCGGCTGCGCGTGCGGCGCGTTCGGCGAGGTATGCGGGAACGGGGAAGCGCGGATTGACTGCGATGGCCTTTTTGAGAAGGCGATCGATCTCGATGGGATCGGCGCCGCTTGCGGCGAGGCGCGTTGCGGCTTCTGTGAGGAGCACGGCCGCATGAGGCCCGGTTGCGTTTTCGGCGTGGGCGGCGAGGATCCGGGCGAAGTCGTCGGATTCGCTGTGGGCGGAGCGCGCGCGAACGGCTCCTTCGTGATTGGGGTCGGCGTCGCGGGCGCGATCGAGGTCGAGCACGGCGCGATCGGGTTCACCGGAGATTTCGGCGAGGATGGATGCGGCGAGCGCGCGATCACGTTCGGCGGCGGAGTCATCGGCGTGCCATTCTGAGAAGGCTCGCGCAACACGTCCGCCGTTGCCGGCGTCGGCGTCGAGTTCAACGGCGAGCGCACGGGCGGTTCCACTGTCGACTGCGTCGTCGGAGAACTGCATCAATGCGTCGGAGAAAGCGTGCGCGCGGAGCGGGCCTTCGTGTGAAAGCGCGGCGGACATGGCTCGGCCGAGGGCTGCGCCGGAGCGGGCGCGGCCTTCACCGATGGTGTGTACATTTCGATGGGGATCGTTTTGTGGGGAGAGCGCTGCGCTGGCAGCGGCGGCAATGGACGCGACTTCGCTGTCGGCGAGAACGGGCCCGAGCCACGGTCCAATGTCGGCGCCTTCTGCCGACGATGCGCTGAGCGATGTGAGGATTAAGCGATCGGCCGCGGAGAAAGCGCCGGATCCGCCGTCGTCGAGGGCCCACGTTGCGGCTTCGGCGTTGCCCGTTTCAAGGGCGTGCGACGCCATGGCGCGCCGTGCGAGATCGCCGTGCGATCCGTTCGCCACCGATCGGAGAGAAGCCGCCGTGCGAGCGCGCGTTTCTTTGGTGGACGCGGAGAGCGCCGCGGTGAGCCATCCGGCGCCGCCGCCGAGCGATTCTGCGGCGCCGAGTTTTGAAAGGCCGTCGAGCGCTCCGGCGAGATCTTCTGCGGCCCAAGCACCGCGCGTTCGAAGGAGCGTTTCATAAACGGTGCCCGATTCTGCCTTGGTGGCGCCGCGCGCGGGAGCACCGGCGCGCCGATGTGTACCCACCTGCGTTGCGGCGGCGGCAAGGGCCGCGAGCTGCGGTGCGTCGGGCAAGTGTACACGTGTGAATGCGGGAGCGCCCTCGTCGGGATCGGGTGCGGCGAGCGCTTCGCAAAAGCGTTGAACGTGGCCGCGTGGATCTTTTGAGTCGGCGCGGATTGAAAGTTCTACCCGTTTGCCGGCGGCTTCTGGTTCACCGAGGCGGAGGCGCGCCACTTCGGCGCCGAGCGTGGTTGTGTGCGCCCGAACGGGGGCGATGTGTACAGCGCGCGCTTCTGCGTCGAGCGTGTCGAGCACGGCGCGGAAGTCGGCTTCACGCACGACCATGGAGCGCACCTGCTGATGCGTGAGCGCGTTGGCGGGTGCGAGTTCGCGCGCCTGTTCGGCGACTTCTTTGGCCAAGGCTTCTTCACCGGCCATTGCGTAGAGTTCTGAAATCGTGAGCAGCGCCCGCGCGCGTTTGGCCTTGTCGGTCTGGGCGTCCGCTTCAGCGCGAAGCCACTCGGCGCGCGCCACCCAACTGTCGCGCTGCTGCGCTCGGAGAAGGTGTGCGGCGGCGTCTTGTTCGTCGGCAAAATCACCGGCGGGAGGCGCGTTGGAAGGCAGCGCCGGACGCACCGAAGGTTTGGCCGGCGCGGGCGGCGGAGTGACCGACGGAGCGAGAGCGGTGGGCTCTTCGTCGCCGGTGGCTGTGGGCCGTTCAGACTCTGAATCGAGCGGCGGCTCCACAACGGGCGCATCAAACGCAACGTCGGCGTCGGCATCGGCATCCACGCCGAGATCGGCTTCGTCGGCCGGAGGCGGCTGCGAGTCGATCTTCTGCCCTTGGAGATCCAACTCCACGCGCTCTCGTTCTTCAAACGTGAGCGCCGACAACATGCGCGTGGGTTCGTCAACGCTTTCTTCATCGCCGTAGTTGCCCACGTTGGGCATTGCGGGCGGAAGAGGCGGCGGAACCGATCGCGTTGGACGCTGCTCTTCTGGAGCGGGCGTTAAACCCGGATCTCCAAGCAACTGATCGAGCAACGCGTCGCCTTCTTCTTCGGTTGGAAGAGCGCCGCGAATGGGCGCCGCGTTGTTTGAAAAGAGCGATCCTCCCGAGGGATCACGCGCCTCGGTGGGAAGATCGTCGAGCGCATCGGGAACCTCCCTCATGACGGTGGCCTCCTCTTCGTAGTCGGCCGGATCATCAAGCGGAGGTTCGCCCGGACCAGCCGAGCCAAACGGAGGTTTTCCTTGCGGGCCCATATCTCGCCGATCGTTGCTCACCGGACCCCCATGCCAAGCTTCTTGCGAAGGTCGAGGTAGCTGGGTGAAAGAACGAAGCCCAAGAGGCGCTTCGCTCGCTCGTTGTTCATCACGCGCGAACCGAGCTTTTCACGCGGGGTGCCGAGCACGTCGCTCAGCACAAGTGAAACGTCGCCGGCCGCGATCACGGCCATGCGGTCGATGCTGCGGCGAGCGGCTTGAGCCCACGCCGTTGTATCTTGTCGGCTGTTTGCGACGCGCTGCGCGACATCGGGCAACACCTTTTTGATCTTGCGCGAAATCTCGCTGTGGAACGTGCGCTTCACGTCGGAGAAAATCGCGTATTGCGGATTGGGCACGTTGAGCCCGGCTTCTTGCAGCGCGGCCACAACGAGCGATGCGATCGCCGCGTCATCGCGATGCCGCAACGCGGTGATGCCGCGCTGCAATGCAAACACTTCACGAGCGATGGCGCTGCGCGCCGCCGCCGAAAGCGGTGTTTTGATGTTTGCGCCGACAACAATCGTGGGCACTTCACCCGCGACGCCGTTGATGCCGTTGGGGTCGGTGCCGCCCACATAAAGCTCCCATTCGGCCATGCCTACGGCACCGGTCCACTCCGCGATCGCCACGCGAAGCGGCGGCGCACCGCGCGGGTCGATGCGATCTTTTTTGGTGGCTCCAAGCGACGCGAGCGACGGACCGAGCGCGAGGCTGATGGTCTCGGCAACGGTGACGAACAACTCCGCGATCGGGCCGCCGTCTTCGGGATCGGCGATTTCAGCAAGCGCGTGCGCGTCGAGCATGACCTGCGGGCGCGCGGCCACTTGGCCGTCAAGTCGCTCCAACTCGTCGGACAATCCGGCGTCGTTTCGACCAAGTGAAACAAGCGCGCCGAGTGTGGCCTGTCGGAGCGTGAGGTCTTGACCCGCATTGGCGATTTTGGAGAGAAGCGCAACGCGGTCGGCATCACCGGGGTTGCTTGCCAGCGCGTGAACGATGGTGCTCTTTGCTCGCCCGAGCGCTTTGGAGCGGAACTGCGCATCGAAACCCGTTGTGAGTACGAGATCGACCGCTTCTCCGTCGTCGGGAGACTCTTCGAGGAGTTTGGCGACGGCGGCTTCTGCGCGCAGCGGCTTGCGAAGCTTGTCGGTATAAATCGCCATCGCGAGGCGCGCGGCTTCAATGCGTCCTTCCTTCTTGTCGCGCTCACGCATGAGCTGCTCAAGAATGCCCGTCGCTTGATCCCACGCGCCCACTTTGGCGGCGACTTTGGCAAGGCGTTCACGAATGGGCGGCGTTGAAAGGCCAGCCTTGTGCATCATCACAAGCACTTCAAGCGCCTTGTCGGGTTGACCAAGCTTTCCTTCGTACAAGTCGGCCGCCGCAACGCCCGACATCAAGCGCTGCTGTTTGGGTGCCTGCTCCACTTCAGCGAGGCGCGCGAGAAGCGGCGCCGCCTTGTCGAACGCGTGTTTGGCAATTTGGATTTCGCCCGAAAGCGCGAGCGCGCCCACGTGATCGGGTTCAAGCATTGTCACGTCTTCAAGCGCCGCGAGCGCCGCATCGACGTCGCCCTTCTTTCGAAGCACGCGCGCGCGCTCCCAGAAGAGCTTGAGCGTTTCCTGCTCGTCTTCGACCACATCGAGGCGCTTGTTCACAATCGCAAGCAGCCGGTCGTCTTCGTTGCGAGCGCGCACGCGCCGGAACAACTTGTCGAACGCCACACTTCGCCGCGGATCGCGCTCAAACGCCCGATCAAAAGCGATTTCCGCGTCGTCGTGCGCTTCTGTTTTGTCGAGCAAAATGGTGCCCGCCTGCTCCCAAAACAGCGCCGCGCGCTCGTCGTTGGTGCAAAGCGAACCGAGCTGCGCGCATGCGAGCGCGGTTTGCACGTGATCGCCGAGCGACTCGGCGGCCGCACGCAACCCTTCCCACGCCGAGAGATCGTCTTCGCGATGCTCCACAACGGTCTTGAAGGAGTTGAGCGCCGTTTCGTAGTCACCCGAGCACAGCTCCGACCAGCCGGCGAGGCCGATCGCATCGAGCTGAATGTCGTCGCCGAGCACATCCCCGAGCGCGTGAAGCGCCGCCGAACGCCTGCGCGGATCGCAACCGGCGGCCGCAATTTCAAGGTTCATCAGCCGAGCGGCCGGAGCATCACCGACGATGAATCGTTGCGGCGAAGCCGGTGAGTCGATGAGCGCGATGGCCGTGGCCGACGCCTCCATCGCCTGACCGGCTTCATCACCGAGCTGCGCCGCGATCGTGCGCCGCGCGGCGATCTCGGCCTCGTGATCTTCGGCGGCGATCGCCGCACCGAGCCACTCCAACGTGGCGTGCAGCGATTCATCCGCTTCAGCCCACGCAGCGGCCGTGACCACCGCTTGAGCGCGATCTTGATCGATCGAACGAGCCAAACGGAACCGCTCGGCGCGCGCGATCTTGGTGGCTTCACCGCCTCGTTCTTCAAGCCGATCGAGTGCGCGATCCACGAGGCCGCGCTGGTCCATGGCGGGGCCCCACAGAAGGCGCGCGAGGGCCGCGGCCACTTCAAAATCGGCGACACCTTCGTTTTCGATGGTTTCGAGAGCGGTGAGCGCTTCGTTCTGATCGCCTTCGGCGGCGCTCGCTTCAACGCCGAATCGCTCCAGCGCGATCGCCACAGGGTCGGCGCCTGATTCGGCCGAGGCCTCCAGCGCGCGTCGTCGTCCTTCAAGCGTGCCTTCATCCACGCCTCGAAGCGCCCACGCCAAGAAGGCGCTCGCCGCTTTTGGAGCCGACGCGCGCGCCGCCTCCATTTCGTGGATGGCCTGCAATTTGTCACCGTGTTGCCAGCGCAACACAGCGGCCTCCAAGTGCAACGCCGCACCGAGCGAGGCGTCATCACTTGCGGCTGCGCAGGCTGCGAGCGCGTTGGCCGCGGCGTTTGCGTCGCCTGCGCGGCGGCAAAGCTCCGCGAGCAGCACCGCCACCACTTCGTCACCGGCGGCGCTGTCGTGCAGATCTTGGAGGAGCGTGCGCGCGCCCGCCACGTCGCCGAGGCGCGCGCGTCGGAAAGCGGCCACGATCCAAAGACCGCGCTGAAGTTGGGGATCGGTTTCAACGCGCGCGAGATCTTCAATGGGCCCCGCCGCCGGACGCACCGGTTTGGGTGCACCGTCCTCGTCGGTGGGGCGCGTGGCGATCTCAATGCCGTAACCGCAGAGCACACGTCCGAGCCACGCCGACGGGCCCGGTTCATCACCGGACGATCCGCACGCGGCAAGCTGCGTGAATGCTTCGCGTGCGCCTTCGAGATCGCTGCGCAAGAGCTTGCTGCGGCCGAGTTCAAACCACAACGAAGCGTGCTCCGACGGCTCCGCACCTGCGCTCAGCAAGCGTTTGGTGGCGTCTTCGTACCAATTTGTATCGCCGCGCATTGCGGCTACCGCTCGGCTCAAGCGCGCGATGGTGCCGGCGTCGACACCCACCTGCGCAGCCTGTTTCAGCGCCGACTTGGCCGCCGCGCCGTCGTTCGCCTGGCATCCCCACACGTACGCCGCGAGCAGAAACGCTCGGCCCTTTGCGTCGTCTGTTGGAAACCCTTCCGCCGCAACTTCAAGCGCTTGAGCGAGCGCGGCGGCGTCGTCGCCCTGCGCCAACAAATCCAATTCCAGCGCGCGCGCAGGCAACGAATCGTTGTCGGCCACAATCGTCCGTCGCAACGCATCGAGCGATCCCTGCGGATTGCCCGCGAGGCGCGCCACCTCGGCCACACGCAGCCAAAGTCCGGCCGCGCCTGAAGGAACCGGCGCCGGCGCCGCCCCTTCTTCAACGGAGCCCGACAGTCGCTCCAGCTCTTTTTGAGCGAGATCCGCGGCCGTATCGATCTCACCAACCGACTCCATTGCCGCGATGCGCGCCCGAGCGATGGCAGCCGAGTCCGCGAACAACTCCGCCGCGCGCTGCAAGCACGAACACCAACCGCTTGTGTCACCCTGCCGACGCTTCACTTCACCGAGGCGAAGCCACGCGTCCGCTGCGAGTTCGCGCTTCCGCATGTACCGCGGCACGCCCGTTTCGTCGCCGCGCTCCGCATCGTCGATCGCTTCCACAAGCAGATCGGCCTGGCCTTCGAGAGCACGCGACAGCGCATCGAGATTGTCGTCGCGCTGCGCGATCGTTTCGAGCGCCACCTGCGTTCGGAAGCGCGCTTTGCCCTCAAGCGCAGCCGCGGTTCCGAGCAGTTCGTAAGCGCGATCGGCATTGCCGGCCTGCGCCTGCATCCCCGCGAGATCGATCAACAACAACGCCTTCCACGTGGCGTCGTTTGAAAGTTCGGCGCGCGCCTCCACAGCACGCATGCGCCCCTCAACATCCCCTTCACGCGCCGACAGCAGCTCCAATTCAAGCCACGACGCGCAATCTTCAGGGTTCGCCGAAATCGCTTCTTCAAGCGATTCTTTCGCCGCCGCGAAGTTCTTGTCGAAGTCTTGGTGATACGCCGCCTTCTCCCAGTGAGCGCGCACGCGCTCCTCCGGGGTCACCGCGGCGCGCGTGAGCGCATCGAGCAGTTTGCCAAGGCTCTTCAGCGACTTTCGGCGCGTGAGGATGCGCACCAGGGCTTCGAGCGGTTCGCGGAATTGAGGGTCCGCATTAAAAGCGGCGAGGTACTCGCGCGCCGCAACCGGCTCTTCGCCGCGTGCTTCTTCAAGCACGCCGCATTCGTGGAGGAGCAGCGCTCCAATAGCGCGCTCGCCGTGCGCCGCATGCTCAGCGCGAAAGCGAGCAGCCAAGGCCGCCGCGTGGTCTGCCTGCCCCGTCGGTGTCTCTTCGGTCATGGGATCGTCGGGCCTCCCGAGGGAGCCGCGCGATGGGGAGCCGCGCAGTTTGCCCAGCCCTTTTCACCGGGTCATCGTCGTGAGACCACGGCCAATCGCGCTCCATCGGTGGGGCGGGAGAGTAACGAAACGAAGCGCGCCGAGTCCAGCATTCCAAGAGCGTCGCGACGCATTTTGCAATTTCGCGAAACTCACCCCATGAGCTTGTTCAGCTCATCGTTCACGCGCGTTTCAATGGAGCCCTTCACGGCCCGCAGCAAAAACGGCAGATCGATCTCCACCCGCACTTCGCTGTCGGACACCGTCACTTGACCCGTCGCACCTTTTGCGGCGCCGCTCGGCGCGTTGAACTTAATGTTGTCGCCTTCCCAGCGCCAAACGATCCCGAGCTTACTTTCCATGCCTTTGGCAAGAGTTTCGGCCTTCTGCTTGGCTACTTCTTTGCCGAGACTGTGCGATCGCCGAATGTCGATGGTCGCCATTACTTTCTCCTCACAATGATGTTTTGTTGGTGACAATTAGATTTTGCAGGCGTCGCGCGAAGCGGATGCTCACTCGATCCGCTGCATGATCCAAAAACCGCGCGGCGTGTCGACAGGCTCGCTCACTTCGCCTTTTTTCAAGCTGAACAGCGTAAACTCCGGCGCCGGCTCCAACATCCCCCGCGGCATGCGGCCCGCGTTTTCCATCGAGCCTTTGTCGCCTTTTGCGACCGCCGCTTTAAAGTCGGCTTTCGCGTCCACAGCGATTTGGTTTGCGATCGCCAGCGCTTCTTCACGCGTTCGTGCGTTCGGCGGCGCCGCTTGAGCGCCTCGATACGTCACGATGATCACACCAAAAGTCACTTGTTTCGGAGCCTCCGCCGCAAGCGAAGGTGCCGCGGAGCCGTCGAGCATTGTCGACCCCGCATCGCTCGGACCCGGATCCGGCTCGCCCGCATCTTCTGCAACAGGCGCACCGCCGTCGGGGTCTGCCGTCGTTGTCGGGGCTGCCGTCGCATCCGCGGCCGCCGCGTCTGTTCCTCCGTCGGCCACAGCCGGAACCGACGATTTGGACGGGCCGGCTTTCCACACCACAAGCGCGATTGCGCCCGCCAGCAGGATGCCCATCACGACTGCGCTCCAAGTCCGCATGATTCGGCGGGCGCGTTAGCATCGTTTCACGAGCGATGCTCGCGCAATCGAGGAACGCCGTCACACACCCTGCCCACCCCCAGCCGCGGTTCCCGCGGCTGCCCCGCCCAAATGCCGCGCTTCGCGCGTCACGGGCGGGGTTCACAGCTCCACAACGCAGCGGTCCCCACCGCCCGGCTCCACAAGGCCCGCCGCCGCAGAACCGTGAACCGAGCGCACCTCGTGCGGTGCGCGCACCCATTCGAGACGCTTCTTTTTCAGCCTTCGCGTCAATGTGTACCCCGACTGCGCGATCGCAAACGACATGCCCCCCACCTCGTACGAAAAGTACTCAACGTATCGTTCTTCCGCTTCGAGCCGCCGCTCCGCTTCCTCTTTGTAAAGCCCAAAAAACAAGAGCCCGCCCAACGTCGACTCCGCCGTCACCACATCAATTCGAACCGCCTCGCCCGCGACGGCATCGCCGCCGGTGGATGCGCGAAGAAGGTGTCGCCGAATCGGGATCGCACCCACCTCAATCGGATGGCTGCGGGCGTCGCGCACGATCGGCCGATACAGCACACCCCACGCCTTTTGCGCGACGCCCGCGCCCGTCGTGATCACCTCGCCCCGAAGCACACGAATCACAGCGATCGTCACCGAAGCCGGAAGCGCCGCCGCATCGGGCATCGCGCGGCTGCGCTTTTCGCGCGGCTTCTTTTCGCCCGCCGACGCTCCAACTCGCGTTGCCGCTTTCACAACGCCGCGCGGATTTGTAGGCCTTTGCCGCACCGAGCCGGGGTAACACGCGAACCCGAATCGAAGCGAATTTCTGTAGGTGGGAAGGTTGGGACGGCGCGCACGTCGCCGCCCCGAGAGAGCGAGAGATCAGGTGCTCGAAGTGCCGGCCGCGGCGGGCATGCCCTGGGGCACAGGGATGCGCAACTGGCCGCCGCCCATGCGAGCGAGAGCGCTCACACCTTTTTGGAAGAAGCCGACCAAGAACGGAATCTCCCGAGGAGGCGACGTAATGAGCCCCGCTTCTTTCACCGCGCGCGCCGTTGCGAGCGCATCGAGCGCACGCGCGTCGCCGCGGCGAACGCGAAGCGAGATCGCGCTGTCACGCATGCGCGTCGCCAGATCCTCGCGGCGTTCAGGTGAGAAGTAGCGATCCGTCGCCGCATCGATCTCTTCTCGAATGGCCGTGTTCACCGCATCGGGGTCTTGCATGCCGCCCGGCCCGAGGCGCGTTCCCACCTGCTGCATCAGCTCGTCGAGAGCCCGCCGCTCCGGGAGCCACGCGGCAAACTCCGGTTCGTCGTGCAACGTCCCCGACGCTTTGGCCGCGGACTCCACAAGCTCGGTCGTTACGCTCGCATCGAGATCGGCCACCGGATGTTCGGGTGTACCTTCGACCGCCGCATCGAAAAGTTCTCGACACGCCTCGTAGTTGAGCGGAATCACCTGACCCGACTTGCCGTTCAATGCGAGCGCGCCCGCCACGCGAGCGCGTGCCCACCCGATCGGCACCGGTACCGGCGCAATGCCCACGTTGTTCAACGCGCGCGCTCGGCCTTCTTTCAGTTGTGAACCCGAAAGCCAACCACCCGCGGCTTGAATGACGCCCACCGATTCACGCCCGATCACCTCGGCAATTCGATACCGACCGCTCGCGTCGCGAAGCGTGATCGCCACCGACCACGTGCCGAACGAATCACACGGGATCAGCGTTGCTTCCAGTTGCTCGCGAGCTTCGTCGCCTTTGCTCGCTTTGGGACGTTCGGGAACGGCGATCCCGCGCGACTTCAACACGGCGATCGCTTTTCGAGCCGCTTTGCGTGCGAGCGACGACACCGTTTCGGACTCCGCAACCGCAGCAATCGCAGTGGCGTTCGAAGCGTTCAGCCACGCGTCCACCAACGCACCCGCAGCGTCACCGGCCTCATCGGCAAACTTCTTTGCCGTGTCCCACGTAGCGGCGAGCGCCTCAGCCGACGCTGCAAACTCAACTTTCGTCGGCGCCGCGTCTTCGTGTTTCGGCGTGACCACCTTTGCGGCGAGCGCTTTTGTTTTTTGAGCGAGCACCTCTTTTGCGGTGAGTGCAGGCTTGGAAGTGTTCGGCGTTTGACCTTCGCGAATGAGCGGAATGGTCACCGGCTTGTTCGCCTTCGGCGCGGAAGTGAGCGGCGCCGGAGTGGACGGCTTCGGCGGAGTTGCCGGTTTTGCAGCCGCAGCGGGCGCTTTTTGCGCGGCCGGTTGTGTCGGCGCTGCGGGTTTTGCAACAGCCTTTTGCGCGGGCGCTCCGCCTTCGGCGCGTTTGTCGCCCGGAGCGCCGTGCGCTTGGCGATCGGGACGCGGTCCACGATCGGGACGCGGTCCGCGATCGGGACGCGGCCCACGATCGGGACGCGGCCCGCGATCGGGACGCGGCCCACGATCGGGACGCGGCCCGCGATCGGGACGCGGTCCGCGATCGGGACGCGGCCCGCGATCGGGACGCGGCCCGCGATCCGCCGTCGCTTCACCTTCCGCTTGCGGAGCATGATCGGCGCGCGGCGGCCGCGGCCGGTCTGGATCAAATCGTCGCTCTGGAAGTGCGCCCGGTCGCGGCGGACGCTGCGGCATGCCTTCAGGACGCGGCCGCGGCGCCGCGCCCGGTCGCGGTGGACGTTGCGGCATTCCCTCGGGCCTCGGTCGCGGCGCCGCGGGGCGCATCGGCGCGCGCATGTCGTGCCGCGGCTTCTGCGGAGCGCCTTCACGAGGCGCCGCGCTTGCCGCCGCGCCTTCACCTTCGGGGCTTCCGCCCTCTGAACCTTGGGCATCACCTTGGGACGCCACAGCGGTGCTGCGCGAACGCACGATGCGCCTGGGGCGTGCCGCCTTTGAAGAGTCGTCTTTTTCGGCAGAAGCGCTCGCTCCTTCGGCGCTGCCTTTGACGTCTTCCAGGCCCCCTTTGTCCTCTTTGCCTGTCATTGGAACTCCCGAAATAAAAAATGGGAGAGCGCGCGCGTTGTGCTCCGCTTCCCGAAAAAAAATCAGCGGCCTTGTACGAAGGCGATCGCGTCGATCTCGACAACCGCACCGCGCGGCAATGCCGCAACTTGCACGGTGGCGCGTGCGGGCGGGATAGCGCCCGTCACCTCGCCATACAGTCGGTTTACGGTCGCGAAGTCTCCGAGATTGGTCAGGAAGATCGTTGTCCGCACAACGTCCGCCCAAGTTGCTCCTCCGGCACTGAGCACAGCCGTCATGTTCGCGAGAACTTGCTTCGTCTCCGCCTCGATGCCGCCCTGCATCAGCTCACCCGTCGCTGGGTTGAGCGCGATCTGCCCGCTCAGGAACAAGTAATCGCCCGCGCGAACGGCCTGCGAATACGGGCCAATCGCTTTCGGTGCGCCATCGGTGGAAACGGCGGTCTTCGACATTCCTGACCTCTCCAACCGCGCCTTTACCACGGCTTTCGCGCGGCCGGTTTGGTAAAGCGGCATGCCATAAGGTAGAACGGTTCGGCGGCGATGCCGCCTCTGCCTGGAGCCTGAGCCTTATGAACGCGTCACTTCGAAAACTTCGTCTGGGTTCCGTTCTCGCCGCCGGTAGCGTCGTCACCACCGCCCTCATCGCCTTCGGGTGCAGCGAGCCGGCCCCGATCATTGCGCGTGGCGCGTGGGCAATTCAATTCGTTGACACCGGGGCCAATTGCCAAATTGCAAATCACAACGTCGGCGTGGGCGAAGTGTCGGCCGACAAACGCACCACTCTCGTCGACGATGAAACCAACGACACCACCGTCGGCTGCACCGTGATCGACAACGGCGGAAGCTTTTATTTCGACGCGGCAGAATCAAACAAGGCCGGCAACGTGCTCACCATCGTTGTTGCCGATCTGCCTTCCGGCGCGACAAAAGACAGCCCCGCCACCGGGACCGTTTCGTATCGCTCAACCAACACGCAGGCTCAGTTCTCGTCCACGGAGTGCATCTTCTATTTCAAAGAAGGCACCGGACAGTCCGCCAAGGCCGGCAACATCTGGGTCACGTTTGAATGCCCGGAGATCGCCGCCGGCATCGACAACGTCTGCCAAATCCAGGTTGGTTACGCCGCTTTTGAAAACTGCTCTTCCAAAGAAGAAGAGTAAACGCAGCCCATCTTCGGGCACGCGCCGCCGCTTTAATCAGCACACCATTTTGTGTACATGTGTACACCTTGTCGCAATCGGTAAGCGATCCGCGTTGTCATGTGTACGCGCCTTCATGTGTACGCTTGTTGCAACCGCTTGAGCGTTCGTCGAATGTGTACTCATGTACACATGGTCGAAATCGGTTGAACGATCACGCTTTCTGCGAGGCGGAAACCGCCTTCAATTTTGCGCCCCGCTGCTATTTTTTTGTGGGCTCGCCCGCCGGTTTGTCGTCGAGCGTTGTCGGTTCGCCGGCGTCTTTTTCAGGAGCCGCGGGAGGCGGAGCTTCTGTCGGCATTGTGCCCGCCGGCTTGGTCTCCGGTGCGCCGCCCGCCACTGTGTCCGCGTCTTCTTCGCTGTGATCATCAAACAGAACCACCAGCGCGGTAATGTTGTCTTCACCGCCCTGATCGTTGGCTTCGTCCACAAGCTTTTGACAGATCTCCGCGGGATCGCGCGTTGCGCTCATGATGTCGAGGATGTCTTGATCCGCAAGCATTCCCGACAATCCGTCGGAGCAGAGAAGGTACGCATCGCCCGCCTGCGGATCATCGGAAACGAGATCCACGCTCACCGTGTCTTGCATGCCCAGCGCGCGCGTAATCACGTTGCGCGGCACTTCAGCCTGCTGCTCCTCCGTGAGATCCGGCATTGCCGCGAGGTAATCGTTGAGGAGCGAATGATCCCGCGTGAGCTGCACGATCGTTCCCTTGCGAACGCGGTACGCGCGGCTGTCGCCCACATGCCCCACAAAGATGCGGTTTTTGCGCTTTGAAAACAACGCACCAACCACCGTGGTGCCCATGCCAGAGTGATCGCGCGACCGAACTCCCTTGTCGAAAATCTGCCTATTCGCAAGGCGAATCCCTGCAACAAGGCGATTTTCTTCTTCGCTCAAGTTCGTGTCGAAGTGAAAAGGCCAGGTGGCATCTTCGCGGCTTGTCGACCGAAAGAACTCGGTGATGGCCTCCGTGGCCATTTTGCTCGCCACGTCGCCCGCGCGGTGTCCACCCATCCCATCGGCGACGATGTACAAATTAAACTCAGGCGCGATCACGAAGCTGTCTTCGTTGTGATCACGCTGAAGCCCTACATCGGTCAATCCCGCGGCATTTGCTCGCATAAATGGGGCATTAATGAGTTCGTTCACGTTCCGGCGGGTAACAGGCGACCTGACTCCGATCCACGCGTTACTTCCCGGACCGGCAGTTTCAGCAGGGTTTCATGGTCGTTCTCTGAAGTCAAGGAAAGCCCTCGCCCTCCCAAACCCCAAATACGATTCACATTGGGGCGTCGGCGCAGCATCGAAACCCCGTCGAATAATCCCAGTGCCAAACGTCGTGCGCGCCCGTCTTGTACAAACACCCCGGACCGTTCTTCACCGTGTCCACATAAAACCCGCCGCGGAAGGTGCCGTTCGGATCGGCGGTCCACTCGTGCAAGTTGCCCATCATGTCAAAAGCCCCCTCGGTGGTCACACAGCCGGGGTTTTGCCCAGCCCGATCGAGCGAATCGGGCAATTGGCTAATGCATGCGTTGCCCAATTCAGACCATATCCAATCATCTGCTGTACCAAAGTATTCAACCACCGGATGCTGCGCCCGCGCGTCATTGCAAACACCCGGATCCAAGGTGTCACCGTATGGATAGATGGTGGTGTCGGGCCCCTGGCAGGCTCGCAGCCATTCGTTATCGGTGCATAGTCGTTTGCCCGCATTTTCGCAGGCCGCAGCCGACTGAACACCGTTGATATAACCCTGTGGCACGGCTCCTTTTACAGATCGCGCTTTCACCGGCGTATCCCCCGGATTGAAATACGGCGACCAAGGCCACCCATCCATTGTCTCCAATGATGCCTCGTATTGATCAATACAAAAAGCATCAATACGAATCATACCGTTTGGACACCCGTCAAAACCGGGTTCTTCAGTGAACCCGTTATTGGGCAACACCTGCGATTCAGGGTCACACACAAGTTCATCGTGTACACAACACTTCACTTCAAACGGGCCGTCGCAATAACCCGGAACAGCGACGCCACCATCCGTGCATTGACTCAACTCAATACATTCGCCCGGCGTACCGCTCACATCACACGGCGTCGGCGGAATAACAGATCCACCATCGCCCCCACCCGAGCCGGCCAAGGCACCTGTCCCGCCTCCGCCGGCGGGTGTACCTCCGTTTCCCGCCGTTTCCCCGCCTGTTCCACCCGCTCCACCGTTGCCGCCGACTCCGGCGGCGGTTGCAGAATCACCAATTTCACCGACGCACCCCACCACAAGGGCGCAGGGCAAAAGCCAAAGTCGCGCTCCAGACAACATCGGATCCACTCTATCCGGTCTTGCGTATGGAAGCCAGTCTCGCAAGGCGCAGCATTCCGGCCAAACTCAATAACACCGCTTCAAACCCTGTGAGCCCACACGACTTCGGCAGTTCGTTATTGGCAGGCGGAGGCGCCGCGACAATTGTCACTTTTTTCTTACCCGGATTGGATGAAGTGCACGTGACAATCGGTGTTGTGAATTGACACACCACATCGTTCACGTTCGCCTCAAATGTCAGCTCTTGAGTTTCGAAAAAAATCTCTCTTGGAATATAAAGTTCGCTAATGCCCGCTTGAGGCTCATTTTCCCATTCAAACACTATTTTTCTATTGGCCGGGGCTTCGCCCATATCCGCAATAAACGTAATGGGAGTGCCGCTCACTTTTTGCGGCGCGGGCCGCTCCACGAAGTTGGGCCGCAAAGCTCCCTCATCATTCACAATGCTAAAATCCTCGGTGTTCCAGCCGTCTTTTTTCTCCTCGGTCCAGCTCGGTGTGTACACCCATTGCGCGCCTGAATAAACCCCGGCGTTCAAGCGCTCCAAAATGGCATTCATGTACTCGTGCCCATTTTCAGATTCACCCGGAGCGCCGTATTCGCCCAAAAAAAGCGGCACATTCCAATCAGCGGCTATTTGCTCCATGTTGGCAAAAGGAGCATCGGGCAATACACCGCTCCAAGAACCGAATAAAACCACCGAAGCATCATAAAAATGTGGACTGTACGCAATGTTATCAAATGAAGGCTTTACAAGCGTTGATTGTTTGCCCGAGCTTGTTAATGCGTGCGGCGAAACAAACACAATGGCGTCCGGCTGCGCTTTGCGAATACGCGCCGCCGCTTCTTCATAAAACGGCCCAATCTCCGTTGCTTCATCGCCCCACGGCTCATTCATGATGTCAAAGCCAATCACGCCGTCCACGTCGGCCAATGTTGTCGACACGGCTTCAACCATATTCAAATAGGCTGTTTTGGCCCCGTAGGTATCACCGTGAAAAGCCGACCAACTCATTAACATGTCGGCGTTGTTTTGCATTTTAATGCCCCAATTTTTGCACGCGGGGCCGTTGTCGGGAGTGGCCGGCGCAATATCCGGTGGCAATGCCCACTTTGGAGCGCCGTCGCCGCAGCCTTCTATCAGGTAACGCGAATAAGCATCCTGATGAAAGTCGACAATCACGTGAAGCCCGCTGCCCCAGGCATCGAGCGCCGCTTTTTTGTATTGAGCCAAATAGTCATTGTTTACCTGGCCCGGCTCGGGTTCATAAGCCTCCCAAGTGAATAACAGGCGCACAACGTTTATGCCCCATTGCCCAAGAGGCGCAAAAATCCCAGGCTCAAATGCCCCTGTAAATGGCGGTACCTTTGAGTTGCCAGCGACATTCACGCCCCGCAAAATCACCGCTCGACCCGAATCGTCGCGAAAAAAACGACCGTCCGAATGAAGGGGGTTGGCGCTTGCCGTTTGTGTACACAAAATCGCCGCCGCACAAGCGGCAACCCCAAAAAAGTTAAAGGCGCGCATGAACATGCCATTATGCCAGCAAGGCACGTTCGTGGTCACCTCATCCCGTCAACGCGCCGTCCGCGAATGTTTGCTCTTTTTAATGCAGCAAACGGGCTCAGCGATCAGCCATCGCTTCGTCTATCGCTTCACGAATTTCGTTATTGAGCCAAGCCTCCGGCGCCTTTGAAAGCTGAGTGTGCAACCACACAACGGCGGCCCCTTTTTCGGCAAACACTCGAAACGGAGCGGTTGGTTTTGCAATCAGGACAACTGTATTCAAAAACGTTCGCACCGCGGTTCCGGCCAAACCACTCAGCAAAATCAAATGGGCGCTCCCCAGCGAAAAAAGCTTGTGATCCTTCACCATTTTCGCGAGTTCAGTGCGCGTTTCCTGCGAAAAGTCGGGGGTACCGCGCAATACGATAGAACAGAGGATTTGCCCCGCAGGGTGCGCGTGAACAAAGCGCTCCGAATGGCGATAAAACGTTTTAATTTGGCCCGCGCTCGGCGCACCCGTCCACACCGACAAAGCCAAGTTTTTTCGAGCGGCCAAGCGCCAGGTCGCATCCTCGTGAAGAATCTCGTTTGCGCCCATCAAAGTTCAAGCATAGCACTGCCAACGCAACACTCCCGTACTCGGTCACGTTATGCCACGGCCATCGTTTGACCATCACGGCCACTCAAGTCTTCAGCCAACGCGTATGAGCATGTTCGGTTCCCCCTCGTCCAACGGCCTTTTTTTGGGGCTTTTCGCATTCACTGCAACACTCGGCGGTTGCTCCGACAGAGAGCCAATCCTCAATCGCAAACCCGATATCGAGTTTTGCCGCGCGCAGCCCACTGCCAAAACACTCACGTTTGATGGCTGGGAGCCCAACGCACCCAAACTTGAAGTTCGGTTTCAACCGAGCGCGCCCACCCCGTGCCCTGCGCGACGTTTTCCCTTTATCGATGTCGCGGCATCGTCACCGGTGCGCTTCATTCAAGTGGTCACCGTGAATGTGCCCATTCCCATGGGACAAGACAAAAAGCCCGCCCGGTCGTGGCAACTCTCCCCCGCCGACGAGCCTTGGATTTTTGCGGACATGACTCCCGAGCGACGCGACACAGGAGAGCCGTTTCTAAACGCGGGCACCGACGGAAAATTTTGGGACAACCCCGCGTGGCCCGAGCCGCCCAAGAGCGACCAAAAAGACGGCGTGCGAAAGTGGCAGTCTCGCAGTTATGCCGTGATCGCCGACGGCAAAAATGTTCGCGCAGTCGGCGGATTTTCGTGGGGTTGGTCGTGGAAAGTCGGCGCCGCCGATCCGGAGGCAATTACCCCGGAGCGCCTTCAAAAGAAGGACTGGGACGAAGACGCGTTGAGGCTCAAGACAGCATTTGACGGCTGGAAGTTTGAGTAAGCGTCAATCGTGATCCGCTGCCTTGTGTACGCATACCGCCTTGTGTACTTTTTTCTATAACGGCGAACCTCGTGCAAACCAAAGCGCACAGGCGCCCAGGTGGCCGGTGCTTTTCTACTGCGCGCCCCGCTGACGCGTCCTCGCTGCGCTTCCGGTGCTCAAATACGCAGCGTATGTTCCGCTCCGGTGACCTTCGCACCGCTTCGCGCTGCTCGGTGTGCTTCGCGCTTCGCGCTCTCGCAACTCGCTCGGGCGCGTGATCGGGGCTGCTCGTTACGAAAAACACCAGCCCCCTGAAGGTTGCCCCGAAGTGTGTACGCAAGATCATTGTGTACACGTCGTTGTCACACTTCGAGAATGTCTTTCTCTTTCGCGGCGATCACGTGATCCACGTTTTTCACGCCGTCGGCGACAATTTCTTCAACCTTCTTTTTGGCGCGGTCCGCATCGTCGGCCGACACGTCGCCCTCGTCATCAAGAGTGTCGAGCATCTCCATTGCATCGCGCCGGTGTTTGCGAACGGCAACCTTGCACTCCTCGCCGTGCTTTCGCGTGATCTTCACCATCTCTTTGCGGCGCTCCTCCGTGAGCGGCGGGATGGGTACACGCACGAGTTCACCGTCCACCTGGGGATTGAGCCCAAGATCCGCCTCGCGAATCGCCTTTTCAATGTGTTTGGCCTGCCCTTTTTCCCAGGCCTTCACCGTGATCAGGCGTGCATCGGGCACGCTCACCGTGGCCATTTGATGAAGCGGCGTGTGTACACCGTAATAGTCCACCCGAACGCTCTCGAGCATTCCGGCGTGCGCGCGACCCGTGCGCACCTTCGAGAGGTCTCGGCGCAATGCCTCAATGGCCTTCTCGATGCCGGATTTCAGCTCACTGAGTACGTCCTCTAACATACCGCTCTCCTTGAAGGCCCGGCGGGCCCCAATGAACACCGCATCTCGCCAATGCTTGGCAATCCGCGCCGGCTCAAAAACCGGCGGGGGAGTCTAAACACATCCGGGTGGAGGTTGCATCGGGCCGTTGACCGCGACTTTTGCGCTAGCATCGTCCTCCGAGCGGGAAGACCGGTGAACCCGCGCGCTCCGTGCGATGCGTGATCTCGACTATCGCAAGTTCGACATCTTGGTTGTCGACGACGAGGAAGACAACCTCGACGCGTTTCGCTTCAGCTTTAGGCGCAGCTTCACGCTGCACTACGCGCTTGGTGCGCACGCTGCGTTGGAGAAAATTCAAACCCACGACTTTGCCGTGATCGTCAGCGATCAACGCATGCCGCAAATGAGCGGCATTGAACTTTTGGAGCGAGCAAAACAAGTCCGGCCCGACGCCGTGGGCATTCTTCTCACCGCATACGCCGACCTCGACGTGCTGATTCACGCCGTCAATTCAGGCGCGGTGGAGCGCTACATTCAAAAACCGTGGGACTCAAAAGAGCTGAGCGTGATCCTTCGCCAAGCGATCTCCTCGTTTGCAACGGTGCGTGAAAATCGACGCCTTCGAGAACAGCTTTCGCTCTACACCGGCTACCTTGAACGTGAACAACGCGACCCCATTGATTTTGGCGAGATCACAGGCAAAAGCGCGCTCATAAAAGAAGTTGCCGCTCGAATTGATGAAGTGTCGCGCACCACGTCGCCCGTGCTCATCGAAGGTGAAACGGGGAGCGAAAAAGAAGTTGTTGCCCGTGCCGTCCACGTTGGTTCGCCGCGCGAAGAAATGCCATTTGTAAAAGTCACGTGCGCCGCATTTCGAGGTGAAGCGCTCGAACGTGAACTGTTCGGTTACATGCGAGGCTCGTTTGAAGGTGCGTTCAACGATCGCGCCGGCCGGTTTGAACTCGCTCATCGCGGCACCATTTTTCTCGATGAACCCACCAATCTTCCGCCGAGCGCTCAGGCCCGTCTGCTGCGTGTACTCACCGACGGAGAGGTGGAGCGCGTGGGAGGCACAGAACCAATTGCCGTTGATGTTCGCGTTGTGATCGCCCTCACCCCGAGCCTCGCAGAGACATGGGGAGCTGAAGGAGTGCTCCCCGAGCTAGTCTCCAAAGTGAGCGTTTTTCCCATTCACATTGCACCGCTTCGCGATCGAAAAGACGACATCGTTCCCCTGGCTGAACACTTTCTTCGAAAGTACGCACGCCGCAATCCCAGAGCCGCAACCAAGCTCTCGGCCGACGCGTTGACAAAGCTCGTTGGCTACGATTTCCCTGGAAACGTGCGCGAACTTGAAAACGTTGTGGAGCGCGCCGCCATTCTGTCGCGCAGTGACACCATCTCCGCGGAGCATCTCGCGTTCGCCACACCCAAGCCTCCCGTGCGCACGAAGCCTCTCGCGCCCGCGGCAGAATCCGTGGTGATCGATGCTGTCGCCGGGCCTCGCGATCTCGACGAAAGGCTTGAAGACATGGAGCGAACCGAACTGATGCTTGCGCTTGCGCGAGCCGGCGGAAACAAAGCGGAAATGGCTCGGCAGCTCGGAATACAGCGAACAACCCTCTATTACAGGCTCAAGAAACTCGGCATTGAAACTTGATGGGCGCGCATTTGCCCCGAGCTTTTTTCGCGCGCGACGTGCTCGAAGTTGCGCCCGACTGCATCGGAAAAGTGCTCGTCGCGCAATCGTCGGAAGGCATCGTCGCCGCGCGCATCGTTGAGTCTGAAGCTTATCGAGGGCCCGAAGATCAAGCCGCACACAGCCGCAACGGACTTCGAACAGCGCGCACAGAAGTGATGTTCGGTGAGCCCGGCCATGTGTACATGTTCCGCCTTTACGGATCGAGCTGGGCCTTCAACATCGTTACGGGCAACGTGGGCGAACCGCAGGTCGTGCTGCTCCGCGGCGTGGAGCCGATCGAAGGTGTACACATCATGGCCGCGCGTCGCCGCATCGATCCTCATCGACGCGAGATCTCAAACGGCCCCGGCAAGCTCTGCCAGGCAATGGGCTTCAACGGCGAGCACTACGGTTGCGACCTGGTGGAGTCTGGCACCATTTATTTAACCGACGGCGGAGCGGAGCAGATCGGCACATCGCGACGCATCAACATCGATTACGCGGGAATTTGGGCCGAAAGACCCTGGCGCTTTTTTGAGCGGGGCAACCGCTACGTTTCTGTTCCGCCGAGGATTTGACCACGGTCCCCCGTCCGCGCGAAGATTCAGGCATCATCGACCTTTCAACGTCGACGCGGAGAGCGCTGACAGCATGGGACTCTGGCCGTTCGGCAAGGCCAAAGCGGATGTCGAATCCACCTCGCGCGTGATTGTATTTCGCGCGCGTGACGGCGTCGCTTTGCGAGGCAAGGTGACCGTTCGCTTGGACGAGCCACAAACGCAGGAAGACGCCGATAAAACGCTGGAGCAGTGCGCCGAAATCGCGCGCGCGATCATTCGCGAAGCGCCGACGGGTGAAGACGTCGTGGGTTGTGAGAGCGCTCTCAGCACCGAACTGATCGCTCGCCTGCCCAAAAACGTAACGCTGGTGAGGGCGGTTGAAATTGCAGCCCTGCATATCGTGGGTCAGCAGGGCCACGCGGCGCGAGGCACGACCGATGAAAAATCGCAGCCCGCGTGGCTCCACCACAGCCCCCCGCCTTCGTCGGATAAACATCCGCCGGAGAAAACGTTTGATCGACCCACTCCGATCAAGCCCATTGTCGCCGTGCACTCGCCCCCGGCCGCAAAACAGGCACCACCTGCCAATGTTCGCGCGCCTGAAAATCCCGCGCCAAACGGGGTGCTGCCGCCCGCTGCAAATGCGCTGAATACAAGCGCCAAAGTCGGTGGCAAACCCGCCATTTCGGGTGAATCAAAAACAGCCGACGCGGCCGTCACCACGAAGCCTGCCCGCCGCCACATTCCGCCCGACAAGTTTGCTGTCAGTCCCACGGCTCCTTCGCTCGTGCGCCCAGAAGATCCGCCCACGGCGCCCGGCTCTCCGGCGCGTGTACACATTGAAGATGTACACACGCCGCCCGAGGGTCCACCTTCTTCGCGACGAGATCATGGTCCACCGGTCTCGCCTGGGCACAGCATGCATTCCGAACCTGCTCGCGTGACCAACCCGGCCGTTGCGGGTCCCTCACCCCTGCGCCACTCACCCCAAGCAGCGCGCGAAGTTCATACAAAGCGGGCCGATCCGCGCGCCGAAGAAGACGCACCGCCGAGATCATCGCAACCCCAAGCCCCACGCCGCCCATCCAGTCTGCCGCCGCGACAGCCCGACGGCGGATTTGGAACGCACGCGCGTTACATCAGTTCGGCACCCCCCGCCCGCGTCACACCGCCGCCCGGCGCCGTTCGATCCCCATCGCGTTTTCCTCCCGCTGAAGACGAACCCGCACATTCCACTCGGCGATTTGGAAGCGCGCCTCCCCCGTCCACAGGACCGCGCAGCGCACCGCCTCCATCGGTAGGCCCTCACTCGCGTTCTTCCCACCGCCCGCCGCCCGCCGCGATCGCGGCCCGACGCCGTGTTGTTGCCGCTCGTTTACCCCTTCCAAACAACGCCGGTCCGTATGAAGTGGCGCGCGGCCTAACACCGCTCTTTCGCGATACTGCGGGCCGCATCCTCGTTGCGTTTTTGCGGACGTACGACCTCACGGTTGTTCGACGTGTACCTTTCGATGCGATCGAGAGTGACATTCTCGCCAGTCTCACAGCACCCTCCGACGGTGCGCCGGGCGCTTATGTGGCGAGCCATTCAGCCGAGATCCAGCGCTGGCGTGAGGCTCTCGGCGCCCCCAAAATGGAAAAGCTTGAGCGTGAAGCCAACCTCGCTTCCGCGGCCCTCGCTTTTGAAGGACTCGCCGCCGAAGGAGTGTCCCAGCGCAACGCCGACGCCGTTGTTGAGGGGCTTGCAGGCGCGGCATTTGGTGACCCAGACTTAATTATCGATCTCGGCCGTTATCTCTACCCAACCAACGAAACAACCCACGCTGAAACACTCGCCAACATGATCCGCGTGGCCGGTGAAGACATGCCGCCGGGCCTTGAAAACGCGCTCGAACCGCTCTTCGCTTCGCTGCGTGAAGACGTGGCCGCCGCCGCGCAAATCGCCAAAGAAGTGATGCTTTGACAACTTGTCAAAACGGCCGCCTTGGCGAGCCAATTCGTCGTTCGCCCTGAGTTTGCCCGCGAGCAATCGTGCCCAACGCCAATCCTGAAAGTGCGACGATCCGCGGTCGCAGGTGTCTTTTTTCGGGATCGCGCCGCCGCGATTGCGTTGCGGCATGGGATGTGCTCTGAGACTTGTCGTGGCCCACTCACCCTCCTCCCGTTCTCGTCTGCGGAGAGCGCTGTGTACACTCGGCACCGTTGCGTTAAGCACGGTAGGTTTCGCAACTCCGGCGTTTGCCGAGGGGCTGGCCGTCAGCAACATTGTCAAATACACACCGGCCGACAGTCGCACCGATCCCGATGTGAAGTATTGGATCAGCAAGGCCGACTGTGAACGTGAAGAGAAGTTTACCTTCACAGCCACATTCACCTCTGTCGCAACAAACACCGATCTTGAAGTGTGGGCCACCCTCGGAAGCACCGACTGCTCCATTGGGATGAATCGCCAAACCAAAGACGGTCAGGCCTGTTTTTTGGTATACAGTGAACCCGATCCGGTGGTGTCAACGTCGGTTGAAATCAGCGCAAGAACAATTGCCGATCAGTTTACAAGCACCGCCGATTGCTCCAGCACAAGCATCAATGGTCAATCCGTAACGTTATACTTTCTCGTCATTAATCAAAGCGAACCTTCCGCAGATGTGACCGAGAAACAAACATGGCCCACATCCATTGATTTGAGCGCTCCCGATCCGCCCAACATTACCGGTATCACGGCAGGTGACGGAACATTGGACTTGGCTCTCGGTGACGTCACAGCCGAGGCAAAAAACGACACGCAACGGTACATTCTCTTCTGCGATCCCCCGAGCGGTGCCGCCTCTTCAAATGGCAGTTGCAGTTGTGGCAACCCCGGCGCCGACGGTGGTGCGGCTGGAAGCGGTGGGAATCTGCCGGGCCCGCCGCCCGCCACTGGTGGAACGGGCGGTATCGGCGGAATGCCCACCACGGGTGGAACGGCAATGACTGGTGGAATGGGCGGTATCGGCGGAATGCCCACCACGGGTGGAACGGCAATGACCGGTGGAATGGGTATGGGCGGCACCACAACGTCCTCAACAACCACTTCGTCGAATACAAGTAGTGCTACAGGCTCCACGGCGGCGGCCGGCGGCAGCGGCGGCAGCGGCGGCAGCGGCGGAACGGGTGAATGCGGCGAAAAATCGGCCGATGTATGCTCCAGTTGCTTCTTTGCAGAAGGTGAAGAAGCTCCGTCCGAAGACAGTGAATACAAATGTGGTGAGTCAACCAACAACGCCGCATCCACGTTGCAAACCGACAGCATTGAAAACGGCACAATCACGGCCGTTGCCATTGCGGTTGTGGACAAGGTCGGCAATGTCAGCCCCTTGTCGCCGCTTCAATGCGCAACGCCCACTGAAGTCACCGACTTTTATGAAGCGTATCGAGAAAACGGCGGCAGGGGCGGCGGCGGCACGTGCAGTTTGGGCTTTTTCAATCGCGCCAACAACGCCGCCGGTCCGGCATTGGCCCTGTTAACAGCATCCGCATTTCTATTCAGGCGCCGGCGCAAGACATCCAAAACAAAGCGCATTGGAGGCGCCCAATGAGGAGCGCTTCGGTCTTTATCGTTTCATCGGCCATGACATTGCTCGCATTGAGTATTTCAAATACGGCCGCAGCTCAAACCCCCGGTGGTCCGTCATGGCGTCAGCGCGCCCGCCCCAATCAAACGCTTCCCGATAGCAAGTTTACGTTTGAAACGCGTTTCGGCGGTTATTACCCAAAAGTCGACGAAGAGTTCGGCGCCGATGGGCCGTTCGCCCAATACTTTGGCAAAGGACCACAGTTTTATTTCGGCTTGGGTCTCGATTGGACGCCGCTTCGCATTCCCTATGTCGGTCGCATTGGACCCGCGGTTGGCTGGGGCTTTACAACAATGAACGGCGACGCTCGCAAAGTGAGCGACCCGTCGGCCGCAGTAGATGGAGTGGACACGTCATTGACCATTCACGCAATGAACGTGAGCGCCTCACTCCGCATTGATGAAATTGCACGCCGAACAGTTGTGCCGATTGTTCCTTATGCCAAGTTCGGTCTTGGAATGGGATTGTGGAGTTCGGGGACAAGCGCCGGAACCAGCAAAATCGGAACAGACTGCAATGCGACAACCCCCACCGATTGCACGAAGGGTGAAGGGCTTAGCATTGGGCCTCAGTTTTCATTGGGCGCCATGCTCGGAATGAATTGGCTCGATCCCCGTTCCGGCGCAATGGTCCGAGAAAACAGCGGCGTGAATCAAGTGTACATCTTTGGGGAGTGGATGTGGAGCGGCCTTGACTACTCCATTAACAAAGATGCCATGCGCGTCGGCACGTCATCGTGGGTATTGGGCCTCGCCCTCGACCTGTAAAACAGATCCAGCCTTTCGGTTATGCGGTCACGGGGTTGTCGCTTTCTGGGCGACAGGTGCAACGATAAAAGTGTGGTTTGACAGGTGACAGCCAACTCGTAACCCCTTTAAAATAAGGGTTTTCTGATTTGGTACACCTCCTGCTCTACCGGTATGTCACGCGGTTGACCTTCCCATCGGCCAACGCGTGTTGCGCCCTATACCAAGGGCAACAAACCGGACAACGGAGGAGTATCGTCATGAACAAGATTCATTGGATCAAGGCGGCGGTTGCTACAACACTTGCTTTTGCGGGTGGATTTGCATTTTTTGATACGACGGAAGCTCAGGCAGAACAGATTTCCGCCATCAGCTGCACCGTGGAACATCACGACTACCCGGGTGACTATATCGTCAACGCGAGCGGCATTGGAAACCTGACTGGAAACCGCTCCCGTCAACTGCACTGCGCCGTACCCCAGTCCATCCGCACGTACACGGGGCCGCTTTACATCGACAGTTTTGATGGAAACACTTCTACTGGTACGCACGGTCAAGTGCAGGCTCGCGTGTGCATGATGCCGTGGTGGGGCGCTGCTCCCGATTGCGGCGCGTTTTCACGCATTACAACCAACACCGAGACGGGAGCGTTTTCCGGCCGAGCGCTTGACGCCATTGATACAACGGCGGGCAAAATGACACGCCTCCGCGGTTCAGGCTTCAGCGGTCACTACGCCGATCTGATTATCAATGTGCCCGCCCACGGGACGTTCGGCGCAAGTCAGATTTTTGGTTACGCATCCTGGTAGACGAGTTGAGCAAAGCGTCACATCGCCGCCGCGTCGCTCTTTTTGGCGCGGCGGCAGGCGCGGCGCAAGCGCTCAACCGATGCTCGGCAAACATGGATTATGCGGCGCAGATAGGAGAGCTATCATGATCGTTTCAAGTGGATTCAAGGTCACGGGTTTCCTGCGCGCCGCGCTGCCGGTGACTGCCGGTGTCGCGGCTGGAGTTGTCTCTTCCCTTTGGATTGCGCACTCGACTGCACCTTCCACCCCTCATCCTGAACGGGTAAGTGTGGTTGAGGTAGCGGCCCAAAAAAGTGATGGAGTACACACCACAAAGAGTACACATACCGGCGTGTCGCCGCGCGACCTGACTCAACTGTCAGATCGGGTTGCGGCCATGGAAGAACGGTTGGAAGATCTACCCTCGGGTGACTCGCCCAACCGCGATCCGGTTGCCATG
Organism: Polyangiaceae bacterium; assembly: GCA_016712345.1. Classification (GTDB taxonomy): domain Bacteria; phylum Myxococcota_A; class Polyangia; order Polyangiales; family Polyangiaceae; genus JADJRH01. The sequence continues at coordinate 947,556 of JADJRH010000001.1, read as the reverse complement.
CAGGCTGAAAGAAAGGCCTACGAAGAAGCGATTTCGGCAAAGGTCGCCGCGCAGGCGGCCGAACCCAAAGATGCTGTTTGGTCGGTGGAGGCGGAGCAAACAGTTAAAAGTGAAATTGGGGCATTTGCCAGCCAGAATGATCCAGGGGTGGAGTTGCGCGGTGTGGATTGCCGATCGTCTGGGTGTATTGCAACGCTGCAATTCCCATCACAGACGGAGGCCCAGATGTTGGTAGCCCGGTATGTAACCAACGGCTTTGGAATGCGGTGCGCCCAAACAGCCGAAGTTGGGTCGGGTGACCCCGCCGAGGTGAAAGTTCTATTTTATGACTGTCTGAAAGACGACGTTGATTAAACGTTGTCTTATTCACTTACCGGATCCACGGGAGCGGCATCATCGCCTCCAATCACCACTGTTTTCCACCGCGAAGGCGCTCGCGGCGGCGGTTCTGGATTGTCTTGTGAAGTGAGCGGCCCGGCCGAAGTTGGACCGTCAATGGGCATGACCAATTCTAATGGTTTTCCCCCGCGTTCATAAGCAACACGCAATTCTACAGCCGATTGCATTTGCATCCAAGCCGCCCAAAAATCGTCGGGCGTTTCAATAGAAAGCCCATTGACTTTGGTGACCACGTCCCCCGGCTTGAGATCGATATTCCAACTGGCAGGCAATGATAAAAGGCGCCAGCCTACAAATCGCCCATCGCGAATAACCTCTTCAGGAACAATCTGAGCGAGCAGCCAGGGTGGACCCTGACGAAGCACGCGCTCTACCATGGGTCGGGCGAGGTGTCCCGGTGCCGCGTTGTCAACCGGCGCGGCAGGTGCGGCAGGTGCGGCCGCCGCCTTTGGCGCGGTGGTGGGCGCCTGTTTCGCAGGCGTTTCGGCCGGGGGAGTGTCTGCCGCAGCGCAACCCAACACCGCAGCAACCGTGAGGGGCAGCACAAACAAAAGCGGCATTCGGCGGGCCATGACCTGACCATGCCTTGTCTTGGAAAGAGTTGCCAAGAAGTTGGCACATTTTTTTAGTAGAAAACTTGCCAGAGCCCCCTGTATCGCCGGGCTCTCTGCCTAAAGCGAGTCGTGTGCGATGACGTCGCCATCCACCTCTGCCAGCGCTTCTGCAAAAGCGACAAGCTCCGGTGGCAAAGAAGCCCGAATTGGACGAAGCAAACCGGCCAATTCTATTCTACCCACCGAATCGATCCAACCACACGCGGCTCCCGGTAGAACCAAAAACCACGGAAGGCGCGACGGGTTGAGCAGTTTATCAATGCGTGATGCGATTTGGGGATCTTCGCGCAGAAGGTCATATTGCCTGAGCCTGCCTTCAAGCGAAGCTTCAGGGCTTGTCCACGACAATGTCAATGCGCGCTTTTTGGCAATGCGCCGAAGGGACGAAAATAACGGTGCCGCCTCGGTATTGGTATCGGGTTTTAGAAACCAATCAATTGCACGTTCTGCTTCATTGAGCCGCTCGGCCAATGCGCCGCGCAGCTCCAATAAGTTGGCAAGTTCGGCTCGATTGTCGGCCATTAACAGCGCACGCAGATCTTTTGAAAACGCCTGCAACGCGGGGCGATCCATAGCGTAGAGCGATAGCGTGGAGCGCATTAAGCACCTCCCACTTTTTGTGCTTCATCAAGCATTCCGGCAACGCACTCCGCACCAAATCGTTTTATTGAATTGCGGCCATGTACAAATGCGGCGTATCGAGCGCCGGCCTCGGGATCGGCTTCTACCCCTGGCAATTCAAGATCGCGGGCGGCCACTGTGCGAGCCAATGCATGGTCGGCAAATACCAATTCTACCAAGCCGTGCCGTTTTACCTCTGGATTACCAGACATGGCTTTTGCCCATCCCAGGGCCCAAGCAGGCGCTTTTTCGGCTTCAGCTCGGTGAACATACCCTTTGGCCCGCTCGGCATTGTCGAGAGCAGACGCCACCTGAAGGAGCAATTTATACCGTGGTTCTTCTTTTGCGATCACGGGCAACAGTTGACTCAACTCGCTCTTATCACCGGCTTCATAAGCGGCGGCGGCCCGCAGCACGGTGCGCAGGCCACCGCCTTTATCCATGTCTTGTAACATTTTTCGAGCGCCCGCCTTGTCGCCCGCTTCTCGAACGGCAAGCGCGTCGTCTACCCCGGGGCCGGCCGGCGGCGCATCTACCAACGGTGGACGTTTGTCTTTTCGCCTTGGGTCAAGTTTACCTGCGCGCTCCGCGGCAAGAACGCGCGGATCGTCGTCGTGCACGTTTGCAGCTCGCTTTTCATGCGCAGGGGAGGGAACATCGTCCGGCTCGGGCTCACTGCCCAAGCCCAACATCTTTTTGGCTTTGTCAAAAAAACCCACGGATGGACGTTAGCGGCAACGCCAGGCTTTGACCAGCCCCCATGTTTACTTGGCCTCTTTATACTCGGCCACGTCGGGGTATTTGACAGTCAACTCCGCGAAAGGGTCACCCGCCTTGCAGAGGAGTTTTTCTTCAAGCGCCGCTGTGGTGGCGAAGTTGACAATGTCTCGCGCCTTTTCACGCGAAAGTTGATCGGTCGGACAGTCAAACAACGCCGACGCAAACTGAGCATTTTTAATGTCGTACATTTGCGCGGTGGTCACAATGTCCTGCCCTTTGGCATTGGTCATCCAACAGAGATCCGTTGGAAACAAATGACCCGTGTTGCCCACACCCACGAGTCGCTTGAGCGGTGTTGCCTCTTCATACCCGCTCACCTGCTGTTGATAGTCAACCACCTGGTCGTTTACACCGCCCATCACCAGGGTAGATTCTAACTCGGTGCCTGGGTCAACTCCACCGGCGGCGAGCGGCATGAGCACCCGCACGCCGGGAGTGGACCCAAACCCTTTAATACCGCCGCCGCCCGCGCTGTGACCTGACATTCCAACATGGGTCATGTCAATGTGCCCTTCCAAGAAACTCAACTCGCCCGCGGGAGTGGCAAGCGCTGTCAGGATTGTCTGCGTGTCTTCAGGCAGCTTCCCACCAAAATCCAAGTCGAGCGCGTCGGCCAAATACAACCCCGGATAGTCAGCCGCGACAACCACAAATCCCCTGCTTGCCCAGTGCTCCATGTGAGCGAGCGACTGCGTTCTGAAACCCGCCGTACCGTGAATAAAGATTACCACGGGGTAGGGACCGTGGGCAGTATCCATGGGTAGATCGCGAAAACAACCACACTCCTGAACCGGAGTATCTTCGTCGGGAATTTTCGTTTTTTCAGACTCAGGCAGCCATTGCCGGAGATCGTAAATCACCTTGGTTTTCCCGGCGTCAGACCCCAACTCGGCGGGATACCACACTTCAGTTGTGAGACCTTCAATTGTGACCGTTTTTGCCCCCACCGGCCACGGCCCACGCACCGACGGGTCCACATCGCTTGCGTACACTTTCACGTCGGCGGTGCACCCCTGCGTTTCCGTCGGCGGCGCCGCACCGCCCCCACCGCTCCCGCCGAACCCACCGCTCCCACCGGTTACGTCACCCCCGCTGCCCCCCGAGCCGGTGCTGCTCCCACCATCACACCCACTCGCCCCCAGCAGGCCAACGAAGGCCAAACAGGCTGCCAAAACAATCGACTTTTCAACCTTGATGGCAAACGATCTACCCATGATGCGGATCTCCCCGTGGACGTGTTCACCGTACCACAGGCAATGAACGATTGGTCACAAATCGCAGAAAGAAGGTATAGGGTTCGCACAGCGAAAGAAAATGCGCCTCGCTTTTTTTTGACCCCGCGACGCTCGCCACCCATAAGGTCTCGCGATATTCTCTGTCATCTCACACTGGCACCCTACCCACGTGATCACTCTGCTTGACGGCCCCATTGGCTCCCTCCTCACGTTCCGCGGCGTGCCCACACCGCCCCCGCTGTGGAGCGCAAACGCCCTTCAAACAGCACCTGACATGGTCGCTCAAATTCACGGTGAATATGCGGGCGCCGGAGCGTGTGTACACACGGCCAACACATTTCGAACCGGTCCGCGAGCCGCCGGCCCCGAGTGGGAAGATCTCACCCGCCGCGCCGTGGCCATTGCCCGATCTTCCATTCCATCTACCCATCGGGTTGCGGGCAGCATTGCCCCCGCTCGTGACTGTTACAGGCCCGACTTGTCCCCTGAAGACCCCCGTCCCGAACATCGGCTTTTGGCGCAGTGTTTGGCTCAAGCCGGGGTGGATTTGATCTTGTGTGAAACGTTTGCCCACGTGGGAGAAGGGCTCATTGCGGTTGAAGAAGCGGTGGCCACCGGTCTACCCGTGTGGGCAGCCTTCACCGGCGGGCCCGACGGCTCTCTTTTATCCCCGTTTGACCTTGCCATCGCCGCGCGACAGGCTGCCGAGCGAGGCGCTCAGGCCGTGTTGGTAAACTGCATCGCTTCAGAGTTAACCTTATCTTACGTAGAAGCGATTTCCAGAGTCGTCCCGCCAAGTGTACCTTTTGGTGCCTACGCCAATGCCGGGGGGCCCGGCGACTGGAATGCCACCGACAATGCCGCTGTGGAGCGGTATGTTTTGGCTGCGATGTCCTGGGTAGATGCCGGAGCAACCATTGTGGGTAGCTGCTGTGGGACAAGCCCTGTCCATATCGTTGCCATCGACCACGCCTTACAATGCCGCCGTTGACTGCCTCGCCGGTCTACCATCCCCGGTTGTGGTATCATCCGCTCCGGGTGAAGATTTTCTCTATAAAAAAAGCCTCACGAGGGACTTTATTTCGTACACGAAATGATCGACACTCCCTCGCATGAAACACCGCGGGCTTTCCACTTCACGCTTGATGCTGCAACTTGTGGCCGCTTTTTCGGTGGCGTCTCTCGTCGCGTGCAACGCCACCAACAACACCAACGTTGGCGGCAGCGCCACCGGGGGTTCGGGCGGCACCGGAGCCACTGGGAATGGCACCGCGGGGGATGAGTTGGTGGGAAGCGGTGGGGGTCAAACCGGGACGATTACAGAAACGTGCGGCGCGTCCACCTACGCCAATCAGGTGCCCGGCACGGTGCTCATTGTGCTCGACAAGTCGGGCAGCATGTCCGGTGGAAATGGTGAACCTGACAAATGGGGCCCCACCAAAGACGCCATTAACTTTATGATGGCCAATGCCAGTCCAGAACTTGGAATGGGGCTCTTACCCTTCCCAGAAGGAAAGTTTGACGACAGCGGTCTCGCTCTTTGCGCCTTTAATCCAAGCTCCCCACAATGCGCCGCTCTCTTTGCCGACGGTGGATGTCAAGATGTGGCCATGACACCCGTGGTGCCGGTGGGCCCGCTGTCGCAAACCCAGAGTCAGATTGCTGGTTGGCTCGCATCCAACAGCCCCGGTGGTAATACCCCAACCCTGTGGGCGCTCAAACGTGCGTACGCGTATATGTCTACCGTCAGTGTTCCCGGTGAACGGTTTGTACTGCTCATTACCGACGGTGTACCCACCACCCATACGCCGGCCATGTTTGGGTTGCCCGAGTCGAATATTGAATGCAAAGATCTCCCCGATATTGAGGGCGAAGCGCTCACGGCGGCCATGGGTACACCCAAAATCAAAACGTTCGTGATCGGTTCGCCCGGAAGTGAGGGCGCGTCAGATTTCTTGTCTCAAGTGGCGCTCAATGGCGAAACCCCCAAGTCGCCCAACTGTTCCGCATCGGCGGGTGACTGCCATTATCAAATTGGGAAAGCCAACTTTCAACAAGACCTTCAAGCCGCACTCAACGATATTGCGGGCAAGCTCAGCGAGTGCATTTTTGAAATTCCGGACGGTGAAAATGCCGACCCTGACTACGTAAACGTGGTGCTTGAAGTGAATGGGATGGAAACCACACTTTATAAAGATGTAGCCCACACCGACGGTTGGGACTACACCGATGATTCGCACACCAAGGTAGAACTTTTTGGCCCCGCCTGCGAGCAGTTCAAGTCTGAAAAAGGCGCCAAAGTGAGCATTTTGCTCGGCTGCAAAACCATCGTTAAATAGCCCATTCAACCGACGGTAACAAACTGTCCTTTAGTTTAGCCAAGCCCCGCTCCAGGTCTTGTCGAGACCGGGTGGAGCTACGTTCCCCCACGTCCTGAGCCGCCAAACCTCTCAGCGGGATTCCTAAACCTACTTTTTCGGGTTGGCCTTGAGCCACTCCATGGTTTTGGCAATGCCGTCGTGGGTAGATACGAGCGGCTTCCATCCCAGGCTTTTCATTTTAGAATTGTCAAATCGGTTTCCACCCCATGTGGCCGCGGTTCTGTACGGGGTGAGAATGGCCGGCAATTGCCCTTGAGAAAACTTAGAATACCAGCTTACGCCGCGCGACAAGAGTTGAGCGACAGGGTAGGGGACGGGCAACGCGGGAACGTTTCGAACGTGTTTTTTATACTCGGTGAGGTATTGAGTGCAGGTGGGAATGTCGTCGTCGACAACGTTGTACACTTCACCGTCTTTGCCGTTTTCACCCGCAGCCAAAATAGCGTCGGCGCAATTTTCAACATAGGTGAGGGGTAGGTGGTTGCCCCTTCCAATGTTAAGGAAAATGCCAAATACGTCGAGCCCAACGCGACTTGACATAGCGCCTCCGCCGGGGCCGTAGATCACGCCGGGACGAACGATGACGATGGGTAGATTAAGTTTCTTTTCGTAGTCGCGAAAAAGGGCTTCTTGCCGCAGCTTGCTTTGCGAATAAGGGTCGCGAAGCTGGGGATTTTTTTCGAGCGGAGTTTCTTCGTCGACAATGGCGCCCCGGGGCAGCTCTGCCACTCCATACACGCCAAACGACGAAACGAGCACAATGCGAGGGGGGGCGTGACCCTGTGATTTGCGGATGGCAATGGCTTCAAGGAGGTTCTTACTCGATACAACCGTGCCCATTGTCATGTCGGCGGGGGAGCCCGCCATGGCCGCGGCAAGGTGGTAGATGAGCGTGACACCTTCCAATGCGGGAACAATATCGCTCGCCGTTGTTAAGCCTGTGTTGCGAACGGAAATGGTGGTTTCTGGATGGCCGCTCGCCATTGCTTCAAGCTTGTCTTTGCGGGCGCCGGGCCTCACCAAACAGGCAATTTGTTTGGTGCCCCGAGCGACAAGGTGCCGCATGAGGGCTGTGCCCAAAAAACCGTTTGCACCGGTCACGAGGATCATTGTGCGCCTCCGGTGTTTTTTTGTTGGGGAACCTGTTTAAAGATTTCATCGAGCCAGGCCGATACGCGGAGAATGTCGTTATACGGAATCGGCGGCGGACCGTTATTTTCAATGCTTTGATAAAAAGACTTAATTAATCGATTGAGGCCCGAAAAGAAGTGAAAGTCACTCTTGGCAAAGCGGGCAACGTTTTTTGCGCCCTGGGATAGATAACGCGCGCCGTGTTGAAACGCCGGAACCACGCGCCCAATGGCGCTCGGCAATGACGCGTCGGGTTCAATGGTGACTGTGCGCGATACAAAGTCGGCATGGGCCGAAGCTTTGGTGCCGTACACGCGAACGAAGTGGCCCACGGGCTTTACGTGGGATGTGAACGTTCCATAAAAAGTGGTGCGTTCACCGGCAATGATCACGCGAAGCTCGTCCATAAAGTCATCGCGTGAATCGCCGAAACGTTCCGGCCTGAGCTTATTGCCAAGGGCTATAATTTTAGGCGATTCGTCCGGGACGAACTCAAGCGCTTTATTGAGGAGGTGATCGATATTGTTATGCAATAACTTGCCGGGCAGACCGTGCACCCAATGACGAGCATCACCCATTAACACTTTGCCGAAGGGGCCGCCGAGGCCATAACCAAAAAACGCCTCGACGTGAGTGATATCGCCGAAGACACCTTTTTCGCGCAGATCTCTCAACTCAACAGCGGGAGGATCAAAATAATAAGTGTACCCAATGGTTAGCTTTTTGCCGCGCGACACGGCGTATTCAACCAACGACTTTGAATCTTGGTAGTTCATTGTCAGAGGTTTTTCAACGTACACATGAGCGCCCGCGTCGATGGCGGCGCGAGCCAGTGCCGCGTGTGACCCGGGTGGTGTTGTGATGTGCACCACATCGGGTTTTTCACGTTCAAGCAGTCGAGCGAAATCGTCGTAGTGAGCGGGAATGCCGTAGCGCGTGGCCATTTGTTCGGCCATGAGCGCTTCGCGATCACACACCGCTGTCACCCGTGCCAAATCGCTCATCTTGGCGATTTCTTCATATTGACCGTCGGCGATTTTTCCGCACCCAACGATGGCTACTGAGAGAGGCATCGTGACGGGTTTTACGCAAATGGGGCGTGAGTGTCACGGGCGGTTTTTTCGCGACAGGTGAGAGGGGAAGGCGTGTTATTGTCCGCGGTCCTTCAATGAGGCACTGGTGAAGGTTCTCTGGGTAAAGAGTGAATTGCTTCACCCCGTCGACAAGGGCGGGAAAATTCGAACGCTCGAAATGCTGCGGCATTTAATGCGAAATCACGAGGTCACGTACGTGTGCCTCGCGAGTCCCACCGACACGCAGGAAGCGTTTGAGAGCGCGCGCGACTACTGCCACCGCCTGGTGACGGTGCCGTGGAGCGAGCCGCCGCGCTTCTCAAAGGGCTTTTACCTGGAGCTTGCAAAAAATGTTGTTTCGCCGCTGCCGTACGTGATCGAAAAATATCGGCAGCCGCAAATGCTCCAGTGGATCGCGCGTGAAGATGCGCGCGGAGCGTTTGACGTGGTGGTGTGTGACTTCTTGTCGCCGAGCGCGAACGTGCCCAAAAAACTGCGGGCGGCAACGGTGCTTTTTGAGCACAACGTGGAGACAATTCTCTGGGAGCGCACGTACAAAAACGAGCAAAATCCGGCCAAAAAAGCCTACTTTTACGCTCAATACCAAAAGATGCGCGCGTACGAAAACGCGCTCTGTCACCGGTATCAAACGGTTGCCGCGGTCTCCACCAACGATGCTGAAGCCATTCGCGATCTGTTTCAGATCCGCGATGCGTACCCTGTGCCCACGGGCGTTGACTTTGATTTTTTTGCGCCGCTTGTGGAGGGTGGAACCGATGGGCGGCCGGCCAAAGTGCCGCGTGAAAAGGCCGATTTGGTGTTCACCGGGTCCATGGATTGGATGCCCAACGAAGACGCCATTCTGTGGTTTGCAGATGCCGTTCTTCCGCGAATTGCAGCGTCTGTTCCCGATGTGAAAGTGACGGTTGTGGGGCGCAACCCAACGCCGAAGTTGAAAGAACTCGCCGCGCGCGAGCCGCGAATTGTCCTCACCGGAAGGGTTGACGACGTGCGGCCGTACATTGAGCGATCGAGTGTGTACATCGTGCCCATTCGCGTGGGCGGTGGAACGCGAATTAAAATTTACGAAGCCATGGGGATGGCGCGGGCCGTTGTGTCCACAACGATCGGCGCCGAAGGACTGCCCGTGGCAAACGGTCAAGAAATTGTGATCGCCGACGAACCAAACCACTTTGCAGATGAAGTGGTGCGGCTCGTTCGCGATGAAGGCGCGCGCTCAAACATTGAGCAGGCGGCACGCAAAGCGGTTGTGGAGCGATTTGGTTGGAATAGGGCCACCGACGCTCTCGTGGAGATCATGCAGCGCGCTCTCGACAAGCACCGGCTGGGTTGAAATGCGCCGCGGCAATCGAGCAGGTTTTCTGATTGAGGAGGAAGGATGAAGCTCTCAGTTCTGGGTCTTGGCTACGTCGGCTGTGTTTCGGCGGCCTGTTTCGCGAAGCGTGGGCACGAAGTTGTCGGCGCCGATGTGAGTCAGGTGAAAGTGGACATCATCAATTCGGGTCGCAGCCCAATTGTTGAACCCGGCATCGAAGAGCTGATTGCTGAGGCGGTGCGAGACGGGCGTCTCAGCGCCACAACCGATGCCGCCGAAGCCGTTCAAAAAACCGATGTGTCATTGGTTTGCGTGGGTACACCGGGCCAGCACAACGGCAGTTTGGACCTCACGTACATTAAGCGCGTTTGCCAGCAGATCGGCGCCGCGATTGAAAAGAAATCAACGCGTCATGTGGTGGCCATGCGCAGCACAATGTTGCCCGGCACCATTCACGACGTGGTGATTCCAACGCTTCAAGTGTACTCAGGCAAACAGGCAGGCAAAGACTTCGGCGTTGTGATTAACCCCGAATTTTTGCGCGAAGGAACGTCGATCTACGACTTTGATCATCCGCCGTTCACGCTCATCGGCGCCGATGATGAAGAAACGGCCGACATGGTCAAACGCCTGTACGCCCATCTCGATGCGCCGCTTTATGTGACGCGCGTGAAAGAAGCCGAAATGGTCAAATACGCGTGCAACGCATTTCACGCGGCAAAAGTGGTGTTTGCAAACGAGATCGGAAACCTGTGCAAACGCCTCGGCGTCGATTCTCACCCGGTGATGGAGGTGTTCTGCAAAGACACCAAGCTCAATTTGTCGCCCTATTATTTAAAGCCCGGCTTCGCATACGGCGGGTCTTGTTTGCCTAAAGATCTAAGGGCGATCACGTACAAAGCGCGCAGCGTTGATGTGGAAATGCCGCTCCTCAACGCGCTCAACACATCCAATCGTCTTCAAGTGGAACACGCCGCGCAGATGATTTTGAGCACCGGGAAAAAGAACGTTGGCATTCTTGGAATGAGCTTTAAGAGCGGCACCGACGATCTTCGCGAGAGCCCGATGGTGACGCTCATTGAAACCCTGCTCGGCAAGGGCATTAAGCTTTCGATCTACGATCGCGATGTTGAATTGGCGCGCCTGTTCGGCGCCAACAAAGACTACATCGAGCGCGAGATCCCGCACATTTCGTCGCTCATGCGATCGTCGTTGTCCGACGTGATCGCGGCGAGTGAAGTGATCGTGGTAGGAAAAAAAGAAGAAGAATACCGAACAGCGCTCGCCGGCACGGCGGGTGATGTCAAAGTGATCGACTTGGTTCGCCTCGGCGGCGCGGTAGAAAGTCTCCGCGGGTACGACGGCATCTGTTGGTAGCAGGAGAAGAGCATGAGTTACGGCGGCAACTTTGGTGGTGGGTACAATCCGCCCGGCGGTTACGGTGGGCCGCCCGGCGGCGGATATGGGCCTCCCGGCGGTGGATGGGGCGGCGGAGCGCCGCCTCCCGGCGGTGGTTGGGGAGCCCCTCCCGGCGGCGCGATGATGTCGCCCATGGGCGGCGGCATTCAAAACTATTCACCCAAAGATCAGGGCACCGCGTTTCTGCTTGCGGCGTTTCTCGGTGGATACGGCGCCGACCGTTTTTATCTCGGTCAAACAGGCCTCGGCATCGCCAAGTTGCTCACCTGCGGGGGGCTTGGATTTTGGGCGATCTACGACGCGATCATGATCGCGTCCGGCAAAATGACCGACGCAAACGGTCTTGTGCTCGCGCGTGAACCGACCGTGGGTACACCTCACAAGAGCCAGGGAACGGCGTTTTTGCTGTCGTACTTCTTAGGCTGTTTTGGCGCCGATCGCTTTTACCTCGGTCAAACCGGGTTGGGGCTCGCCAAGCTGTTCACGTGCGGCGGCTTCATGATTTGGTGGATCATCGACTACATCATGATCGGCATGGGCAAGGTCAAAGACGCCGACGGCAACTCACTCCGCTACGACATGTAAGAAGGCTTGCCAGTTTGTGTACACACTATGGTGTACACACAATAAGTGTACATACTCAGCGCGGTGTCACGTGCGAGCGCTTCGCCGTCCCGCCGCGCGCGCGTTGTTGGCCGCGATCGGAGGCGTGAGGGCCTTTGGGCGCGGCGCTCACCGTGACGGCCGGCTCGGCGGCGGTGTGTACATCCGTTGATTCAACTTCAGTTGTTGCAGGTTTGATTTCGCCTACTTTTGAAGGCGAGGCGAAAAGGTCTGTGCCCGCGGCCGGCGCGCCCAACGCCGGTCGACCGGGCGGCTCGCTGTGCGCCGAGGGTGCCGGAGCCGTTGTTGCAATTCCAAGCGCGATGATCGCCAACGCGGCACCGATGGCCACGCTCATCAAACCCCTGCGATCAAACGTGCGAATGTGCGGCTTCGTTTGAAGGCGTTCCGGCGAGCTGTCGACTTCCACCGGCGCCGGCGTTGTGTCGTGTTTTGCCGATGCGGGAGGCCGCTCTGTGCCGCGATCATCTCCGCGTTGTTTTTCGACAACACCCGAAGCCGGTACACCGCTGTCGGCGCGAGCCGCTGTGTGTACACTTGCCGAAACGTTGTTTTCAGGCGGGACCGGCGTGCCCCAAACGCGAGCATCCGGCATGGCGAGCGCAAATTCCGGCACGCGTTTTACCGCGTCCCAATAAGGCATTCCTTCACGCCAAACGCGCGTATCGGGGCCCACCTCGCCGCGGGCCAGAGCGAGCCACAGGTCGCACGTTGTCAGCGCCTCAAGCACTTCGCCTTTATCCACGCACCAGCTCGGCCGGTCCGACAACCACGCGTGAGACGCGGGTGCAAAGTCGTCCGGCATTGTCTCCGCCGCGGAGCGCCGCAATGCCGCCGACCTCTCATTCCGCGCGAACCGCGCACGAGCCATGACCGTCCTCCGGGGCGGTTTTTTCCGCACCACGAATTGGGCCGTTAGCGTGCCGACTCTGTTCGGGCCAAGATTTTGGCTCCGGGGTTTTTTGCGGCTGCACAGTTCTTCTGATCGCCGAAAAACACCGCTAAGCTCTTATTCCTACAGGTGCTTGCCATGTCACTCTTAAAAAGATCTCGCGCCCACGGCTCAGCGAATCGCCTTCATTTTCCGGTTTTTCTGAGCAGATGGAGCGCGCTTTTCGCGGTGCTTTTTGTTTTTATGGCGACCGGTTGCAGTCGCTCATTTCTTGAAGGAACGCCCGACGGAGGCAGCGGCGGCTCCGGGGGTTCCGGCGGTTCCGGCGGCAGTCCCGAATGTGGGCCCAACACATGTCCCACCGGTTGCTGTCTCCCGAACGGCAGTTGTAGTCCCGGCAATGCACCCAATGCGTGTGGCACCAACGGTGAAGTGTGCGACGACTGCGGAGCGCAGGGATTGGTATGTAATCCCAACTCCAAAGCGTGCACCGTTGCATGTGAATGCGGAAACCTCGTTTGCGAAGCGCAATGCGGCGAAAACGAAGGCAATTGCCAAAGCGATTGCGGAACTTGTTTATGTGGCAATGGCAAGTGCCAATTGTCGTGCGGTGAAGACACCAATACATGCCCCACCGACTGCGGCGCCGTTTGCGAATGTGGCAATAACGTTTGCCAGCCCCAATGCGGTGAAAACATCAATACATGTCCGCAGGATTGCAGTGATTGCCCACCCAATGCATTTTGCGGCGACGGCACCTGTTCGCCAGAATGCAAAGAAGACGAAAACACGTGTCCCAATGACTGCGGTAATCAATGCATCTGCGGTAACGGCCTTTGCCAAATCGGCTGCGGTGAAAATCAAAACACCTGTCCTCAAGACTGCCCTGTTTGCCCGCCCAATACATTCTGCGGCGACGGCAAGTGCCAACCGGAGTGTTTTGAAAGCTCGGCAACGTGTCCTCAAGACTGCGGTGGGTGCCTATGCGGTGACGGGAAATGCCAACCGGACTGCGGTGAGTCCTCGTTCAGCTGCTCTATCGACTGCGGCATGACGTGTGTTTGCGGCGACACCAAATGCGATCCTGGATGCGGAGAGAATACGGCCAGTTGCCCCAATGATTGTCAATGCCTCTGCGGCAATGGCATTTGCCAGCCGCAATGTGTTGAAAATGCCAATAACTGCCCCGTTGACTGCGGCGGCGGTTGCCTCTGCGGTGACTTTATCTGCGATCCCAATTGCGGAGAAAGCACCGACACATGCCCCAACGATTGCGGTTTTTCATGCATCTGCGGTGACGGCAAATGTGACGGCACCTTCTGCGGTGAAAACCAAATGAGCTGCCCGCAGGACTGCGGCGCATGCATCTGCGGTAATGGTCAATGCCAGGCCGCCTGCGGTGAAAACCAAATGAACTGCTCGCAGGACTGCGGCTCGGTATGCGTTTGCGGCAATATGTTATGCCAGCCCAACTGCGGCGAAACATCGGCCACGTGCTCCACCGACTGCGGCGCCGGATGCACGTGCGGTGATAACAAGTGTGACCCGGCATGCGGTGAAAACTCGGTATCGTGCGCTGTGGACTGCGCGCCGGTTTGCGCATGTGGCAATGGAACATGCCAACCGGCCTGCGGTGAATCCGGCGTCAATTGCCCGCAGGACTGCGGCGCTGCCTGCGTGTGTGGCAATAACGTTTGCGAAGCGGGGTGTGAAACCCAATTCAATTGTCCGCAGGATTGCGGTAATCCGTGCCTCTGCGGCGACGGTTTCTGTGATCCCGGATGTAATGAAACCGCTCAATCATGCAGCATTGACTGCGTTCCCAATTGCCTTTGCGGAAACGGCGTTTGCCAGCCCGAGTGCGGTGAACAATCCAATACATGCATGCAAGACTGCGGCGCCGGTTGCATTTGCGGCAACGGCGTTTGCCAAGCCAATTGCAATGAAAACCCGCTCTCCTGCTTCCAAGATTGTTTCCCCAACTGCGTTTGCGGCGATAACACGTGTGACCCATTCTGCGGTGAAGACCAGTTCTCCTGCCCAGACGACTGCGGTCAATCGTGTTTCTGCGGCAACGGTCAATGTGAAGCGCAATGCGGCGAATCTTCGCAAAACTGCCCGTTTGACTGCGGTCAGCCCTGCATCTGCGGCAATCAGCTTTGCCAAGTGGGCTGTGGTGAAACCTCGCAAAACTGCGTTTCCGACTGCGGCAATTGCCAATGCGGCGACGGTCAATGCCAACCGCAATGCAATGAAAACGGCACAAGCTGCCCGCAGGACTGCGGCGCCGCCTGCAATTGCGGCAATGGAACCTGCCAACCGGCCTGCGGTGAAACCCTTAATAACTGTCCGGCGGATTGCGGATCCACATGTGTCTGCGGCAATGGTCAATGCCAAGCCGCCTGTGGTGAAACCATTCTTTCCTGCCCGAGCGACTGCGCTGTAGCCTGCTCGTGCGGCAATGGAATCTGCGAGGCGGCGTGCGGCGAAAACTCCACGTCGTGCAATACCGACTGCCCCACATGTCAATGCGGCGACGGTCAATGCAAAGCGGCGTGTGGCGAAAACTCCAATACATGTCCTTCCGATTGCGGAATGACCTGCGTTTGCGGCAATGGTCAATGCCAGGCCAATTGCGGTGAAACGTTAATCAGCTGCCCGGCGGACTGCTCATCGGCGTGCACCTGCGGTGACGGGAATTGCCAAGCGTCGTGTGGTGAAGATCAAACCACTTGCCCAACCGACTGCTTCTTCGGCTGCGTTTGCGGTGACTTCTTCTGCGATCAAAACTGCGGTGAAAACTCGCAGACATGTGGCGCCGATTGCTTCTGCTCGTGTTTCGACGGCAATTGCGATCCGACGTGCGGCGAAAACATCAATACCTGTCCGTTTGATTGCGGCGGTTGCCTCTGCGGTGACGGCGTATGCGATCAAATGAACTGTTTTGAAGATCCGTTCTTCTGCCCGCAGGATTGCGGTCAAGCTTGCACATGCGGTGATTTCTTCTGCAATGCGCAGTGTGAAACGCCGGTGAGCTGCCAGCAGGACTGCGCTCAACTCGGCATCTGCGGAAACCTCTTCTGCGAGCCGCAATTCGGTGAAGACCAGTTCTCGTGTCCAAGCGACTGCGTGAATCCGGTCAACTGCGGCGACGGTTTCTGCGATGTATTCAGCGGAGAAAACGCCGCCAATTGCCAGGCCGACTGCCTCGGATTCTGCGTCTGCGGCAACTTCTTCTGTGAAATGGGCTTCTGCGGCGAAAGCAACGCCACCTGCCCATTCGACTGCCCTTAGGGGTCGCTCGTGACCTGTGCGCGTCTCGCGGTGAATGGGGCCCACCCGACTCGCGGGTCGCGGGGCCCCAACCCCGCGCCACCGCTCAAACAAGGCGGTCCCCCCATTCACCACTCGAACGCGCACAGGTCACTCGCTCCTTTGACCCAATAGAAACTAAGCGTATGCGGGCAGTGGGCCCAAAGGGGTCGCTCGTGACCTGTGCGCGTCTCGCGGTGCGGTTTATCCCGAGGGGTCGCTCGTGACCTGTGCGCGTCTCGCGGTGCGGTTTTTCCCGAGCGCCCGCGGATGGGGCCCCAACCCCACCGCAGTGGCGCACGGGGCCCAAACCGCGCCGCTCGTTCGCGCACAGGTCACTCGCTCCCTCACCCCCCAAACCGGACGGCTCGTTTGCGCACAGGTCACTCGCTCCTTTGACCCAATAGAAACTAAGCGTATGCGGGCAGTGGGTCCAAACCGGACGGCTCGTTTGCGCACAGGTCACTCGCTCCCCTCCCAATCTCATCCCATCACTACGATAGGAGGGTGGGTGACGGCTCGCCACCAGGCGGGTCGGCGAAACGCTGCGCAGCGCCCCCAGGCGGCAAATGCAAGGAAAGGCTCGGCTGCGGTCCGACTGCCATCAGGTCACCCGGAACAGGAACAAACCTGAAAGCCATCTACCCTGCCCCGGATCGGACCGTATAAAGCCGAGCCCCAAATGGCGCGTTGCGCTGCGGCTTTCGCCGAACCGCCGTTGTGGCGAGCCGTCAACCACCCGACGCACGAGTCACTCGCTCCTTGGCCCCCATAGAACTAAGCGTATGCGGGCAGTGGGCCGAACCGGACGGCTCGAACGCGCACAGGTCAATCGCACCCCGCTCCATATCATCACATCACTACGATAGGAGGGTGGGTGACGGCTCGCCACCAGGCGGGTCGGCGAAACGCTGCGCAGCGCCCCCAGGCGGCAAATGCAAGGAGAGGCTCGGCTGCGGTCCGACTGCCATCAGGTCACCCGGAACAGGAACAAACCTGAAAGCCATCTACCCTGCCCCGGATCGGACCGTATAAAGCCGAGCCCCAAATGGCGCGTTGCGCTGCGGCTTTCGCCGAACCGCCGTTGTGGCGAGCCGTCAACCACCCGACGCACGAGTCACTCGCTCCTTGGCCCCCATAGAACTAAGCGTATGCAAGGTTGGTGGCTTGGTTTTGATGTGTACGCATTTTAGTTGCCCACCCCCGGGCGCCCTGAGGGGCGCCCGCCCCGCCCAAATGGCTCGCTTCGCTCGCCATGGGCGGGGAGTAGGGCGGTTGCGGCCAATTCGCCACAAATTGGGCCCGGGCATTTCGCTTCTGTTAGGTGCCCCGCAATGGGTCTCGAAGCGAAGAACGCAGCCTGGGATGTGGAGCGGGAGATCGAACGGGAGGACCGGAAAACGAGTTCTTCTCCGGCCAACTCGCCGCGCGCTGACTTTCTCGCCAATCTCGGTCGCCGAGCGTCGGAGCTTACGGCGATGCTCACGGCGCTGGAGCGGGAGCCGGCGTCGGCGCGCCTGCGCGATGACCTTCGGCGAAGGCTGCACGCGCTCGGCGCAGGCGCGCGCCTGCTTCGATTTGATCGCCTCGCCGCGGAAGTGGTTTCGGGGGAAGACCTGCTTCACGAAGTAGCGGAGCGCGGCGCTCTCACCGCGTCCGATGCGGCCGCGCTTCGAGCGTCGTTTGGCACATTTTCGAGTCTCGGTTTTGCCCCGAACGACGCTGGGCCTGCGGCGGCGAGCCCCGCCGCGCTCGCGCCCACGCGGATCGCTTCGCAGCCCGCGGCCGAGGTGCGTTCGTGGCCGATGAGTGTTCTCGTTGTCGGGCCGAAACCGCTCGCCGACGCGCTCATGGAGCCGGTTGCCGACGGGGGCGCTTCGATTGAAGTGGAGCGCACCGACGACGGGCTTCGCGCTATCGATCTGGCGCGCGCCGTGGCTCCCGATGTGATCGTGGTGGATGCCGATATGCGCGGCACGCGTGAATTGGTGGCTGCGTTTCGGGCCGACCCGCTCACGAGCGCGGTGGGCATTGTGGTGCTTGGCTCGTGGGCGCGCGGTGACGAAGCCACAGCGTACCTCGGCGCCGGGGCCACGCGATGTGTACACAAGCCGATTTCACCCGATGCTCTTCGCCGTGTTTGCCGCGATGCGAGCGCTGAAGGCGCTTCGATCGAGGCGGCGCATCCACTCGGGGATCTTTCGGTGGCGGAGCTTGCTGCGCGCCTCGGGCGCGAAGTGGAGCGCGCCATTCAGGACGGAGTCAAAGCGGGAACCGACAATGCGCGCGTGGATCTCGGGCGCGGCGATGACGTGATGTCGGCGATGCTCACGGCCGCGGCGCGCGTGCGCGATCTCGTGACCATTCGATCGCGCGGCGAAATTCGTTTCGCACCGGGCGCCGCCGAGCGCGCCGCGCCTGTGGGCGCTTGGATGAATGAGAGCAACACCCCAACCGACGCCAAAGCGCCGCGACGAAACGGTGTGCAGGCGTCGGCCGCGAGCGCGCGCGCCCTTTCGGGCGCGCGCGTGCTCGTGGCCGACGACGATCCGGCGGTCGCGTGGTTTTTGGCAGGTGTACTTCGCGCCGAGGGCGCCGTTGTGAGCGAAGCGTGCGACGGCGCCACGGCGCTTCGCAAAGCGATGGAGCAACACCCCGATGTGGTGCTGACCGATGTGCTCATGCCCAATGTGGATGGGCTGACGCTTGCGGAAACGCTTCGAAATGACCCCATTTCGGCCGACTGTGCGATCGCGCTTCTCTCGTGGAAAGACGATCTGTTGCAGCGATCGCGTGAGCTGGGCGCGCGCGCAGATGTGTACCTTCGAAAAGATGCGAGCGGGCCCACGGTGGTGGAGCGCACGCGGGAGATGATGTTTTCGCGCGCGCGCCTTGCCGAGCGCCTTGCCGCGGGCGGGGAGATGCTCGGGCGCGTCGACGGATTTACGATGTGTACACTGTTGAAACTTGTGTGTACGCATCGTCCGGCGAGTCGCATCGAAGTGCGCGACGCGGCCTACCTCTACGACGTGACGATCGACGGCGGCCAACCGGTGTCGGCGACGCGTGTTTCGAAAGACGGCCGTTACGTGCGGGGCGCGGCGGTGATGCAACAACTGCTGGGCGTTCGCGCCGGCCGATTTATGGTCGCCGCTGCGCCGGCCGAAGCGCCGGAACGCGATCTCGACAGCTCGCTCGCAGAACACATTGCAGCGTTTGCGGCGCCGGCGCGCGCCGTGACAAAGCTTTTATTGGGGCCTTCTTTTCAAGCCGTTTCGCGCATTGATTTTGATGCGGACTGGCTTGCCGCGTACGGCACGCTCGCGCCTGAACCGGTGCGCGCCGCGCTTCGGCGATTGGCGTCGGGGGAAGCGCCGCGAAAGGTGGCGTCGGCGAGTCCGTCGGCTCTTCGTCTGTTTGAAGAAGTGGTCCGCGACGCGGCGCTTCGCGGCGGCGTTGTGCGCGTCATCGGCGCAGACAACGAAGACCTTCTCGTGAACGCGATCACCGTCGAACAGGCGATTTTGCGCGGTGACAAAAATGCGTCGATGAGTACACAAGCGACGGACGAGTCGATTCCGATCGAGGAAGTGTCGCCTTCGGGTGTGATCGTTGCTCCGGTCGGCGTTGTGAATGCGGCTGTGGCTCCGGCGGCGAGTCTCACGGCGCGGGCGGCGGCGGACCATCTCGCCGCTCGCGGCGAAGATGGGACCGCCGCGCCCGGCGCCGTGAGCGACGGTTCGGAGCTGTTTGTGGGCGAGGCTGCGCCGGGCGCGGCGGAGCCGCGCCCGGCGCAGCCGTCTCTCCCCGCAACGCTTGGATCGCTCACGCCGCCGCCTTCGGCGCCGCGCATTGAGCCCGAGCCGCTGCGAGAAGCGCCGGTGATCAAGCTTCCGAAACGAGCCGCTGCGGTGGTGATCGAGGAAGAAGAAGAAAGTCCGGCGCCGCGTCGCTCCAAAAAGAAGGAGCGCGTGGAAACAACGCCGGCTGCGCCCGGTGTGAAAGCGAGTAACCCGCGCATCGGTGTGTGGGTGATGTGCGCCGTTGCCGGGATCGTTTTTGCTGTGGGTGCGCGCATTTCACAAGATCGCAGGGCGACGCCGGCTGAGCCGCCGCCTGCGGCGGCTCAGCCGGCGCCCGCCGCCAGCACAACGGCGGAGGCTGCGGCAACCCAGGTTGCCGCCGCCCCCACCTCCGCGCCGACAACACCGTCGAAGGTGATCACGGTGCCCGGCGAAATGGCGGACGATCCGATTCTTCCGCAGGAAGCGCCGCTTCGCTCCGATGAGAAGCTGCCGAAGGGGCAGGGGCTGCTTGAAGTGGTTGTTGGGCCGAACGATCAGGTGTCGATCGATGGGCAGCCGACGGTGGCCGGGCCGGTTGTGAAAGCCACGTTGGCGCCGCGTGCGACGCCCTACGAAATCAAAGTGAAGATGCAGGGTGAAGAGCGCACGCGGTTCGCGTCGATCCGTGAGGGTCGCCGCACCCGCGTTCGAATTGCGCCGCCCTGGAATCGATAGCCCGGAAAATCGTGGTACGGCAGCTGTTGAAACTGTTGTGAGCTGCCCTGATCGGATGCATGTGTACACTCCCCCGCCCGAGTCGTGCGAGCACGCGAAGCGCGCGCAGCCGACCGGGCTTGGGGGAGAAGCGGGCGAAGCCCGCGTGTGGGGGCAGGACAAAAAAAGGACGCTCATGAAGTGGGCGGCGTTGAGTACGCTTGCGGCGGCGTTTGGTTTGAGTTTGGCCGGTTGCAGCAGTGGTTCGGAAGTGCCGGCAGGTGCAACCACCGCCGCACCGCAGCCGTCTGCGCAACCTGCGATCGAGCGCGCTGCGCAACCTCGTCCAACGGCGCTGATCGACAGTCTCGCTCTCTGCGATGTGGAGCATCGCGGCTTGCTTCTCGACGGGGGCGACGACGCGCTTGTTGGGCGTTTTGGATGGGATGTTGCGGTGCCGAACGGCGTGCAACGCGTGGAGCACGGAGGTGCAACGTGGTCGCGCATCACGCAGAAGAAGGTGGATCTGAGCTTTCTGTTGCCTGAAAGCGCGCGCATCTTTGTGGCGACGCGCGCGTTTGGAAAATCGGCGCGAAGTGCGTCGGTGTACCTGGATGATCAGCCGCTCGGAACGCTGACGTTTTCAAGGGCGGAGCCAAAAGTTGTTTCAACAGCGACAACGACGTTGCCTGCCGATCCGGGCCTTCACACGATAAGTTTGCGATTTTCGGGGCGGGTGCGCGATGAAGAGGCGCTCGCAGATATCGATTGGATTCGAATCGGGGTGCCGGATGACAGTCCGGTCACTTTCGGCGCGCTGACATCGCGTGACGTTCTCGCGCCGAACGCGGCGCTGTCGGGTGTACCTCATCGATCGGTTGCCATGCGCGCACCGGGGTCGTTGCGGTGTGTTGTGCGTCCGACCGAAACAAGCGTGTTGCACGTGGCGGTTGGCATGACGAACCCGGGCCAGGGTTCGGTGTTGATCAATGTCACGCGGGAGGGCCAAAAACCCGAGACGATTGCTCAATCGCCGATCACGGGCGGGGATAAGTCCGCGTGGACCGATCTGCGTGCGTCGCTTTCGCCGTTTGCGGGTCAGGTGGTGACACTTTCGCTCGTGGCGGAGCGTGCACCCAAGGGCGGGCGGATCTTGTTCGGCGATCCGCAGATCATGGACACCGGAGCAACGCCGCCGGTCTCGCCCGCTGCTCGTTCGGTGGTGATGGTTGTGCTGAACGGCGTTGAGCGAAACGATCTGCCGCCGTGGTCTCAGCCCGTTATTGAAACTCTCCCAACGCTTTCGGATCTCGCGCAAAACGCGACGACGTTTAACGCGCACCGGGCGCCGTCTACCGTGACGTCGGCGGTGATGGGCTCACTCGTGACGGGTCTTTCGCCGGTGGGTCACACGCTCACGGATCCGGCGATGCGGCTTCCAACGGGGGTGACAACGCTGGCCGAAGTTGCGCACGATGCCGCGATTCGAACGGGGATGTTTACGGGCGTTCCACATACGTTCAAAGCGTTTGGCTTTGCGCAGGGTTGGGAAAAATCGTTTGAGCATGCGCCGTCGTCGGGCGACTCCGCCACGGCGCCGATCGACGCCGCGGTTTCGTGGGTGAATGAAATTCCGCGCACCGAAACGAGCGCGCGATTGCTGATGCTCGTTCACGCACGGGGCGGGCACCCGCCGTGGCACGTGACGCCCAAAGAGCTGTCCACGTTGCCTCCCACGGATTACTCGGGGCCGATTGAACCGCGTCGCGCGGCGCAGACCATTGCGAAGGCGCGAAAAAAACGAAACCGAGACGTGCTGTCTCAGACGGATCGCGACCGAATTCGCGGCCTGCAAATGATGGCGCTTTCAGCCCAAGATCGAGCGCTCGGGGCTTTGGTTGCCGCGCTGAAAACCACGGGTCTTTGGGACACGACGCTGTTCATTGTGACTTCCGATGTGAGCAGCGGAGCTTCGATCGACAATCTTTTCGGCGACGGTCTGCCGCTCACAGAATCGGTGCTGACGCTGCCTCTCTACGTTCACTTTCCCGGCAATGTGTACGCAGGAGTTCACGTTGCCGGGCCGACGGAGGTGATGGACGTTGCGTACACAGCGTTCGCGGCTCTGGGGCTCGACGCGGGAAAACGATCGGGGCGCGATCTGGCGCAGGTCGCTTCAGGTTTGTCGTTTGGACCGTCGGTTCCTCAAATCGCCACGCTCGACACGTTTTACTCGGCGCGGTGGGGGAGTTTGGTTCTCAGCGGGCGATCCGGTGCACCGCCGTTCTTGTGCGACTTGGCGTTGGATCCAACGTGTGCGGTCAATCGACGCGAAACGATGCCGGCGTCTGCGTACGCAATGTTTCGAAGGATTGTGATGGCCGATTTGGCGGCGCGCACCGGGAAGATGGAGCGCGAACTGGCCGCCATTGACGAAGACACGGCGGCTCAGTTGAAGGTGTGGGGTGCTACTTCGGATTGATCAGCGGGAGGTGATGCCGGCCGCATCGACGATCGGGTGATCGGTCGGATGTTCTTTGGACTCGGGCGGCTGGTCGGCCTCGTCGTGAATGTCGTGCTGAGCGTGCGAGAAGCTTCGAGCCGCTCGACGTGCTTTTAGAAAATCGGCGAACGCAATGAGCGTGTCGAGATCGCGTGGCCCCAATGTGTCTGCCATGTCGCGAAGGCTCTTGCGCATTGTGTCGACGTTTTTTGTGCGCCGCTCCGGTCGAGCCTCTTCACGCGGCGGAGTCGATTCTTTTTCAGCTTCGCGCGGTGCCGGCTCTGGAACCCAAACGGGTCGTGCGACCGGATTTAGGGCATGGGCGGAGAGCCACGCCTCCATGAAGATGCGAAGTCGTTCGCTGCGAAACGAAAACCAACGCTCTCGCTCCGGTCCGAACGCCATGAGCACGTCTTTGAAGCGGCGAAACGCTCCCTTTCCGTCAATCGCTTGGCTGAGTTTCGATTGCAGGTCGGGGTCTTCAACCATGGGGATGAATCGCTCCATCCATCGGTACTGTTCGCGCGAGCTGACGGGATCGATGCGAAGGTAGTTTGGGTCGGCGGCGATCCGCGCATGCATTTGCGGATCGGCGACGCCGTCGACTACCCGAAGCACGTCTCCTGTCACGAGGTGCAAGTACGAGTGCACCTCGGGCGCGTTGTTTTCGAACGCGTCTTCGAGCGCTTCCCAATCAATGGGAATGTCTCGTAGAGCCGCCGGAGGTCCGGCGACTGCGTTTTCATTTGTGGGCATGTCCTCCTCGAGATTCAAAGCGATGTAGCGCCGGTGGGCTGCCCGGACGCTCTTCTCGTAGGGTACCGTGGGAAGCAGGGAGTACGCGACGTTCATGATGGGTGTTCCGCCTTGAGCCGAGGGGTGGAGCATTCCGGCGGCATCCTCCCGTATGGATTTGGCGCCTGCCGAAGCTGCTTTTTGTTTGGGGTTCGGTGGTGGCAACCCATCGCCGGGGCGGATGATTCCCAACAAAAAAAGTTTCCGTTCAAAAATCCGGCGTTGGACTTTGTGTCGTAACGGTTTGGATCTCAGGCAAAAACCGCGACAAATTGTCAGTCGCGTCTATGCGCTGCGCGCGCGTCGAACGGCGTCGGTCCATCGCGCCCGGTGCGCGTCGCGGTCGGCGTCGTTCATTCGAACGCGGAACGTCCGCTCCGCCGCGCTCATCTGTGCAGCGTCGGCGGCGGATGGAAACAGCCCCACACCAACACCGGCGAGCATGGCAGCGCCGCGCGCGGTTGATTCAAGCTCGGCAGGTCGCTCGATTGTCACTTTGGCAACATCGGATTGGTACTGCATGAGGAGGTTGTTTGCCGCGGCGCCTCCGTCGACACGGAGCCGTCCGAGCGGACGCCCGAGATCGTCTGCCATGGCTTGGAGCAGGTCTTCCACTTCGAGAGCGATGCCTTCGAGCGTTGCCCGGGCGATGTGCGCCGAAGTTGTTCCGCGGGTGATGCCGTAGATGATGCCGCGCGCGCCCGGATCCCAATAAGGCGCCCCGAGACCTGAGAGCGCGGGCACAAACGTCACGCCTTCGCTCGACGAAACCTGGGCTGCGAGGGCTTCAATATCCGCTGATTTTTGGATGATCCCCAGGCCGTCGCGGAGCCACTGCACCGCCGCGCCCGCGATGAAAGCGCTTCCTTCCAGCGCAAACGCAACTTCGCCCTGTACCTTCCACGCAACGGTGGTGAGCAAACCAAAGCGACTCACGATGGGCTTGTCGCCGATGTTGGCGAGAACGAACGCTCCGGTTCCGTAGGTACACTTCACGTCGCCGACGTTGAAACACGCCTGTCCAAAGAGAGCGGCCTGCTGATCGCCCGCGATGCCCGCAATCGGAACGCCGTCCGGCAGCGGCCCAAAACCGCTCGTTCGGGCCACGATTTCGGCGCTGCCAACGATCTTCGGCAAGACCTGCCGCGGCACGCGAAAGAGCGCGAGCATCTCGGGATCCCAATCGAGCGTTGTCAGGTTCATGAGAAGTGTACGCGACGCGTTCGTCACGTCGGTCACGTGTACACGTGCCGAACCCGAGAGGCGGTCGACGAGAAAGCTGTCGATTGTGCCAAACGCGAGTTCGCCCTTTTCGGCGCGAGCGCGTGCGCCTTCAACGTTGTCTAAAATCCAGGCCGCTTTGGTTCCGCTGAAATACGGATCCAACACAAGGCCTGTTGCCTGGCGGACCCGCCATTCGTGCCCGTCGGCTTTCAACTTTGCGCACGTTTCGCTGGTGCGGCGATCTTGCCAAACGATCGCGCGATGCACCGGTTTGCCGGTGGTGCGATCCCACACAACGGTTGTTTCACGCTGATTCGTGATCCCGATCGCTGCAATGCGGTCACCGCCGATACCGGCGGCGGCCAATGCTCCCTGAACCGCCGTGTGTACACTTTCCCCAATTTCGTCCGGTTCATGTTCAACAAGGCCCGGCGCGGGAAAGTGCTGCGCAAACTCTTTTGTGAACCGCCCCACCGTCACGCCCCGCGTGTCCATCACGAGCGCTGTTGTTCCGGTGGTTCCCTGATCGATGGCGAGCAGAAGACGCTGTTCCATTCGTGAGGCCTACCTTTTCGTGCTCTCGGCGAAAAGGCCGCCCCAAAGCCGAGGGCTGGTCGGCCCTCTGAACAATGCGGGCTAGACTTTGAAAACGGCCCTTGGGTAATCTCCCTCATCCAGATGGCGCGGCTGATCCTCCAAACTGCCGAAGGGCAGCAGGCGATCGAGCTTCGCCCTGTCAATTCGCTGGGGCGGCACCCCAACAACACCATCCAGCTGCTCGACAAGATCGTCTCCAAGGAGCACTGCATCATCGAGCTGCGAGGGGATCACTTCGTGCTGCGCGATCTCGGCAGCTTGAACGGCACGTTCATCAACAATGAACGCGTGCGAGGCGAGGCGCCGCTCAAGCACAACGACGAGATCGCGCTCGGCTCGACGCGCGGCCGATTTGAAGATCCGCAGGCGTCGGCCACCGCAGCCGCTCCGTGGCCGCCGAAACCGGCGCCGCCGCCGTCAACAGCGCCGCTCCCCGGCATCGGTCAATCGCCGCTCGCTCAGTCTGCAATACCGGCGCAACCGCCGCCCGGTTATCCGCAGCCACCGCCGCGGCCACCGGCTCCACAATCGGGTTATCCGCAGCCTGCCGCGCCGCCGCCCCCGCCGCCCTATCAACGACCGCCGGTTGCGCCTCCGCAGGCGCCCATCACATCTCCGGCTCAGCCACTGCAGGGCTATCCGCAACAGCAGCCGCAGGCGGGCTACCAGCGCGTTCCGCCCACCGCGGCAGCGGGCCCCGGCGGCACCGGCCCCATGCCCGGTCAAGTGTCTCAGGCGCAGCGGCATCCGCACGGCCACACGTACGTTGCCCACGGCACGCGCATTGATGTTCAAGAGCAGGCGCGCCAAATCGGCACGCAGATCGCCGCGGTCGACAAAGGTTTTCAGCCGTTTGAACGCATTGCCGGCGATGCCGCGCAGCTTCGGGCCGACTACGAGCGCCTGCGTCTTTCGTACGAACTTTCGCGCGAGATCGCGGCCGAACGCGACACGCAACGTCTGCTCGACAAAATTCTCACGAGCGTCTTCAAGTTCATTCACGCCGACCGCGGCGTGATCTTTCTGCGCGACGAAGAGTCGAGCGAACTCGTTCCGGGTTCAATGCAGCGGCGCGACGGCACCACCGCTCCAATCAGTGTTTCGTCCACGATTTTAAACCACGTTGTGAAAGAGCGAGCCGCCGTGCTCACGCACGATGCCGCAATGGATTTTGCCGCCTCAAAAGGCAAGAGCATGATCTTAAACCGCATCAGCTCTGCCATCGTCGCGCCCCTTCTTCACAACAACGATGTGCTGGGTGTGTTGTGGCTCGACTCTGAAACGCTGGCGCAGTTTCAGCCTCGTGATCTCGAACTCGTAACGGCGATCGCTTCGCAAGCCGCGATGTTTATCGAGGTGAACATTCTCGGCAAAAGATCGAAAACGAGATCGTCACGCGTGAACGTTTCAGCCGTCTTCTCTCGCCCAACATTGCGGCGCGCGTTGCAAGCGGTGAACTTGAAGTGAAGCCCGGTGGTCAGCGCGTTGAACAATGCACCGTGTTCAACAGCGATATCCGCGGATTCACCGCGATGAGTGAAACGCAAACGCCGGAGTCGCTCGTTGACATGCTCAATGAGTACTTCGAGCGCATGGTTGAAACGCTCTTCAAATACGGCGGCACGCTCGACAAATTTATGGGCGACGGGATCATGGCGCTCTGGGGCGCTCCGGTTTTGGGCCCCAACGATCCTGTTGCAAGCGTCAGCTGCGCAATTGAAATGAGTGAAGTGCTGGGTGTACTCAACCGCGAGCGCATGGCGCGCGAACAGCCGCCTCTCGGCGTGGGCGTGGGCATTCACACGGGGCCCCTCGTTGCGGGCTACATCGGCAGCTCAAAAGCGCTTTCGTACACGGTCATCGGTGATGTGGCGAACACGTCTGCGCGCCTTTGCTCTGTGGCTCTCGCGGGCCAAATCGTTGTGAGCGAAGACACGTTCAGCAAGCTTGAAGGTCGCTTTGAGGTTGAAGAGCTGCGCCCCGCCAAAGTGAAGGGCAAAGAAAAGCCGCTTCGCATCTTCAACGTTCTGCGCGAACGTCCGCTCGCTCAGGTGCCCGCGCAGATCGGCTCGTCGTCCGCCGCATAAGCGGTCACCCGGCGGGCGCCTCCGCTGCGTAATACGCTGCCCTCTTGTTTTGCCGGGCGCCGTAGTATAGCGGGCCACGTGGCGACGTTCGTTTTGCCCTTCGAGAAGCCCATTGTCGACCTCGTGGACAAGGTCCGCGAGCTTCGGGCGCTCGCCGCAAAAGACAGTCGTTTTGAGCCTGAACTGCGCCGCCTTGAAGAAAAAGCGGGTCAACTCGCACGCGAGATTTTTCAGCATCTCACGCCCATTCAAAAAGTTCAGATCTCACGCCACGCCAATCGCCCCTACACGCTCGACTACATTCGCCGTTTCATCACCGATTGGATTGAACTCAAAGGCGATCGCCGTTTTGCCGACGACGGTGCCATCGTTTCCGGGGTTGGCACGTTTCGAGGGCGCAGCGTGGTGATCGTCGGTCACCAAAAAGGGCGCGGCACCAAAGAAAACATGAAGCGCAACTTCGGAATGCCTCAGCCCGAGGGATACCGAAAAGCCATTCGCATGTACGAAATGGCCGACCGCTTTCAACTGCCGATATTGACGTTTATCGACACGCCCGGTGCGTACCCCGGTATCGGTGCTGAAGAGCGGGGCCAAAGTGAAGCGATCGGCGCCGCGCTCGCGGCAATGGCCCGAGCCACTGTTCCGATCATTGCCACCATTATTGGTGAAGGTGGTTCGGGCGGCGCTCTCGCATTGGGAGTTGCCAACAAAGTATTGGTGCTTGAATACGGGTGTTATTCCGTTATCTCGCCGGAAGGTTGCGCGGCCATCTTATGGAAAGACGGCTCTCGCGCCGATGAAGCCGCCACTCAACTCAAGATCACCGCCCCCGACTTGGTTCAACTCGGCGTGGTGGACGAAATCGTGAGTGAGCCGGCGGGCGGGGCGCATCAAGATCACGATGAAGCGGCCTCGCGCCTGGAAAATGTTTTGTGGCAATCTCTTCTGGCACTGGAGGGAAAAAGCCGCGAAGAACTCGTGGACGATCGATATCGCCGCTTCCGCGCACTGGGCGCATTCGTCGCGTAACCGGTTTCCGACGCACGTGATTCAATGTCACCCGCGTTGACGATTGTGCTACGAAAC
This sequence comes from Polyangiaceae bacterium, assembly GCA_016712345.1. Lineage (GTDB taxonomy): Bacteria > Myxococcota_A > Polyangia > Polyangiales > Polyangiaceae > JADJRH01. The sequence continues at coordinate 918,945 of JADJRH010000001.1, read as the reverse complement.
GGAGCCGTTTTTGCTGCCTCGTTCACCTGCATTGAAGAGGTGCCCAATGCCGTACGACGTTTCTGTATTGGATAGGCTTCGAGCAGCGCTCGCCCGGTGTTTGGCGCCGACCGACGATCTCGAAGAAAAAAAGATGTTCGGCGGCATTGCCGAACTCATTAATGGCCACATGTGCGTGGGTCTTCTCAATACTGACTTGATTATTCACGTTCGCGAGACCGACATTCCTACCATTGCAAGTCGTCCCCACGTTCGACCGATGGACTTTACCGGTCGCCCCATGAAGGGTTGGTATTACGTTGCGGCCGATGGTTACGAGTCCAATACCGACTTGGACTATTGGGTAAAAGCCGGACTCGCCTACGCGTATGAATCCGGTCCAAAACAGGCCGGCTCCAAATCGCCCAAAAAGAGCCGTTCAAAAAAGCGCTGAGCGGGCCACTTGCCCCTTGAATTGGGCCGTCCTTGTGGCACTCATGCGGGGCGGCGTGAACACTCCGCCCAAAGCCTCCTGTTATGAAAGCCGCCAAGTTAACCCAATATCTCGTGCTCACGAGCATGACACTTCTCGCGGTTGTCGTGATTTGGATCATGCAGTCCAAGTTTGACGGCGCCGACCGTCGCGCTGCGCTCGGCATTGTTCAGGCCACCGCCGCCAAAAATGGACACACATTGATCGACGCTCTCGATAACAAACACCCCGGCATTACTCCGGTATGGTCTGTACAAACAGAGTCGGCTTGTTTTCAGCACCAGAGAGTGCGCGCCACAGTCAACGCGAGCGCTACCGCCAAACCTATTGAGTATGACTTCGTTGTGGATATCAATGGACCTTCTATCCACCCGGGAAATCCCGAGGGAGAGGCCATGATTCAACTCATGAACGAGCTACCCGCCGTTAAGTAATAAACTAACGCGGTGTTGCATTTTTGTGACTCCCGGGCTCTCGGCCCCGCCGTTTCGAGCAAAAGATGGGCGAAAACGCCACCGGTGGAACCTAGAGTCGACCCCACTCCACACCCAGCTCACACTGGTCAAAAAACTCAGGCATGGGCCTTCCGGCCAAGGGGATCGTGGCGCACCACGTGAGAGAGAACTCGCGCCTATCTGTATCAATTCTGACTGTTTGAAGAACGGGTTTTGGTCCAAACACCTTTTTGATATCAGGGACTGTCAGACCAAAACGAGGCGCTTCACCCGGCAGGGAGAAACGCACTTCTTCGGCTTTTTCGTCAAGGTTCTGCAAAATACAAAGCTCGTCACCGCGCAGCCTTTCACGCGCAAAACCTGGGCTCGCTCCCTGAAGGGCGCGGGGATGAATTTCACCCTGACCGAGCGGTTTCAGCTCGGCCAAGTCATCGCCGCACCCCAAGTCGATCTCTCGAATTTTTCGTTGGGGAGGAAGGTGCGGCAGTCGATCTCCCACGTACCTTACCAAACGGGGGTAAGACGCGTGGGGAAGCCACCCCGTCAATGCGGGTATCGGAGCATCCATCCACGCTTCTGCCAGGGGCACAAAGAACCGCTCGGCGAGGAGCGGATCGAGCGGATCTTCAATTCTGGGCAGGCGGGCGCCGTTGGCTCGCTCTCGGTCAATATCAATGAAATAACCGGTGCCGGCGCTGTTTCGTGGGTAGGCAAATATTCCCACGGGCTTGTGCCCCAATAGGTAATAGTTGTGGAGAGGCGGCGGGTCGATCTTGTCTTGGGCAGCCTGGTCATACCCGCCGTAAGCATCCCGAGGGGACAGAGCCAATCTGTCAAACCCTTCCGCCGGTGTAAACCTGACAGTTCCATCGGGGGCCACTTCTACCCGTCGTTCCCCCAAAATGCGGAGCCTTCGAGCAACGTTTCCAAGCGCCAGAGCAACATAAAACTCTTTTGTTTTCTGCCTGGAAAACGCGGTACCTTTCACAACGATGTCAGTCACCTCTTTGGGCGCGACAAGGTCGGTGTCGTCTTCAAGTGTGGCGAGCGCGTCAATTCCTGAAATAGAAGAAAGAATCGGGTTGACGGTAAGGGGTTGTTGAATGTCTGAAACGGTAACCTTACCTGCCACGCTATACTGATAGGTTCGCCGGGCAACACACGCTAATAAGCGGAGGTGGGTAGACGGGTGCACCACCGCCGCGACGGTAAAATAAATGGGATGGACGGGTTCATCGGGAAGGGAGGGAAGGTCGCCTTCCGATGGAAGGACAATTCCAGTTTCTGTCACGGACCACCGACGGCCTGAACACCGCCCTGAACTGCGTCGTAGAGAGGGATTTTGCCGATTTTGCTTGGGTCAAACGGCCCGAACAAATTGGCAGGTTGCGTGCCCGGCAACGGTCCGGCCACTTTTTGAGCGACAACTGTACCGGCATCAAATCCAAACGAGCTGAGCCCGGTATTTACCGCACCTTCAGCACTTGAAGGAACGAGTTTACCAACGAATGAATTGATAATGCGGCGACCGGCGGCCCACGATGCGCCTGATATTTTTTGGCGCGATGCATTGGCCAAAGCACCTTTCATAAAGGGTTTACCAATTGCCCGGGCAAACTTGTAACCGAGGCCTCGTTTGGTGAGCGCATTGCCCAAACTGTCAGTCCAACCGGAGGTGAACTTTTTGAGGGGTGTGCCCTTAAACTTCACGTTTCCGAGAGCTGAAAAACCGAGGTTGAGCCCGGCTGAAATGGCGCCGTTGACCAATGCTCGTACGGCTCCAAACACGAAGTCTTGTGTAGTGGGTGTGGTTTGGACAGTAGCCGCTTGCAATGTGAAGTCGCTCGGAATCGGAGCCCACTCCCAACAATCGAGGTTGATTGAAAAGCTCTCCGTAATGGCGCAGGTAGCCGGCGTTCCGTCAATGTGTACAGCGCCGCGCGGCAACCAACATGACTGCGTGCCAAAGATCATGTCAATGGGCCAGAGAATGTTGGTGGGTGTGATGGGTGCGTGCGGCCACAAGACAAACGACGTGTGGAGATCTACAACCGAGTTGACGCCGTTGATCTTGACGTTTGGCTTTTGATTGGGCCCAAGCACGAAGGGATGCAGGCACACGAGTTCGGCGCACGGCCCTTCCACAAGAACGGGCACAATCGGCCCTTTGTGCACGTCCACTCCCAACACTAGAAAGCCGCAGATGTTGTGGAAGTTCGAGGCCATCGTCTACCCCATGCTCACGCGCACAATTGCGAAGTGATCTTACGGTAACAGTTTTTCGAAATCGGAAGAGGGTTGAACGTAAAGACTTCGGACCTCGTACCGTATGAGTGGATAACTGTAGAGAGCACGGTATACGACGCGGGCAACGCCGGCCTCGGCGTCGATATCCACCGCGTCGACATAAAGCGATAAACGCCTGTGGCGCGTGCCCACCGTTACGTCCGCAATCACCGGCGGCGGCGGTACTTCAAACGATAAAACACCGCCGCCCGGGCGCATCCCTGTCACTCCGATGCGCGTTCCAGGCGGCACTTCATCAAACGTTGTTTGAGGTGCGGCGCGACTGAGCAAGTGCGGATGGCGAGAAACATCGAGCGTGCCATTGGGCATCACAAATCGCCGCCGCAGTCCGCCGTGCATTGGATAAGGCGCGAAACACACCGGATCCGGTCGATCGTCCCACTTTTGAATGAGGTGTTCGGGATTTTCGAGATGCGGAAGCGGCTCGCCGATCGCTCCCATCGCTTCTGTATAAAAACCGATGCCGTCCATGTTGTCGGGAAACAGCTCGGGGTGTTCGGGCAAAATCCCCTCGTCGCCGCCCGGCATTTTCATCAACCGCGTGGGAGCGATCACACCGCCGCCGTACGCGTTTTCCCAAGTCATGGCGATTTTGTCGAAGTGCGCGGCGGCCGACGCAGTGAGTACACCGGCCGGATCCTGTTGCCATGTGCGTTTTCCAAATGCAGCCAAATAGAAGACTTTGTCGCCCACAATGAGCCGCGCCTCAGCCGCGCGCGACCATCCGCCCGGTGCGTACACAAAACCCGTGGCCGTGACGCTCACACCGGCTTTGGTGAGGTAGTGATCGCCGATTTCGGGCGGTTCTGGAATGAGCTGAAGAGGGCGCTGCTCTTCGGTGCATCGAAGGCGATCGCTCGTGAGATCGAGCGTGATCGCAACCACGAGCAAACTGACAATGCCGTCTTCGTTATCGGCGTTTGGAACGACGGCGACGTGAAGGGGCGTGCGGTTGACGAGAAGCATCGCGCCGCTCGGAGCCTAACTCATCCCCACGCGGTGCGGCACGCGTCGGGGGCTCGATCACAAAACTCTTTTTGGATTTGAGCGAGAGCCGCGTCTTGTGCCGCGAGTTCCGCATCCAACTCGGGCCCCAACTTTTGAACGATCGGGTCGAGTTTTTCAGCGTGTTCTTTCACCGAGTCGCTCACTTTGTGGCTTGGCTCGGTGCTCTTCATCATCTCCTCGCGCGCGGGATCGACGAACACCATCCCCACCGAGGTGAGCGACTTTTCGAGCGCGCCGAGCACTTCTGTCACGTGCGCTTCAACGGTGGATCGGCGCTGCGCTGCGAGCTGTCGAAGAGCCGCATCGCGCCCTTGAGTGGCCGCTGTCTGCGCGCTTTGCATCATGGCGCGCATGTGTTGGCGCTCCACCTCAATTTGTTTTGCGCGCGCCAAAACGCGTGTTCCATCTTCTTTCAAACGGCGCTGTTCGGCACGCAAACGCTCAATTCGTTCAACCGCGTCAACGCGCCGTTCGGTGAGAACAACGAGCGCCTGTTCGGCCTCCGTTGCGCGAATGGGGCGGGCCGGTCGCGACGCTCCGAGCCTCTGGCCGAGATCGCGAAGTTGCTTTTGAAACGTGTCGAGTTTGCCCACCGCGTCCTGCGCCGAACGCTCCACAATTCCAAGGTGGGCCTGTTCAGTCTGCACTTTCACGCTGAGAGCGCTTTGCTCAATTTTGAGTTGATTGAGCATGGCAAGGCGCTGCGAATACAGAGTGCCAAGCTCTTCAACACGCGCTGTGGTGGCGCCGACCTTTGTGCGCCACTCTTCTTTGCCGAACAAAACAGGCTCATCTGCCTGCTCTTTTTCGAGTTGTGTACGCAACGCTGAAAGCTCTTCGGTGCGGCGCGTGAGTTCTTCGGTGAGCTGCGTGATCGATGCTTCGGTTTGTTTGTGCTGTTCGAGCACGTTGCCCGCGGCGCGTACACGTTCGGCTTTTTGGGCGGCGAGAGCTTTGAGTTCGTGGCCCAAACTCTCAATCGCCTCTTGCAACGCAACGTATTCAAGCACGCCTGTTGCTGTGGCGATCTCGGCCGACACTTCACTTTCTTTCAGCATCGACGCGTTGAGTTCGGAGTCAATGCGTGAGAGGCCCGAGGTGATTTCATCCTTCATGCGCGACAGTTGAATTTCTTCATCTGCGAGCGCTTTGATGCTTGCCTGCGCTTGCTGCAACTCCACCGAATCGGCCACCGGGATGCGCACCAACTCTTCAGGAAGTTCTTTTTGAAGCGGCAGTGAATCGGGCCACGACGACGGCGCTTCGGCTGCGACGAATGTGTACAAATTGCTGATGGCTTTGCGCAGAAACGGCAAACACGTTTGGTACACCTGGTCCACTTTGGTGGCGTATTTTCGATACGCGTCGGCGGCGCTTTCAGGCTGAGGGCGGCCGGGACCGGCCACCACACCCAACTCGGCGTCGATGTTTGTCATGTCGGGCAGGGGCACCGCTCGCACCGCATCCATTGTCTGTTTGGCGCGGTACGTCACCACCTCGGCGAGCTGATCAAAGCCCATGATCATTTCACGCCGACGCTCCGCGGCGTGGGAGGTTTCTTCATCTGCGAGCGCCGAACTCTTCTTTTTGGCAAGCTCCGGCAGTTTCACCAACTCCTGCAATCGAAAGCGCTGAGCGACAATTTCGTTTCGACCGGTGGCCACCAAAAGCTGAACGCGAGACAAATTTTGGTTGTCTTCACCTTGGAACGAAAACCTCCCCACGACTTCGTACACGTCGGTGAGGCCGGTGAGGCCGTGCGAATCTTCGGGTTTCCAAAGCGATGTGTACGCAGGCGGCGGTTGCGTTGCCTGGGTTACGGCGGCCGCAAGCGCTTCACTTTCAGCGGGTTTTAGAGGCTCGGCGAAAGGTTCGAGAGCTTCTTTTGCAACGCCGTGAATGCGCGCCAAGTTGTCCCACGCGGCGGTGAGTTGAGTGACAACGGCTTGATAAAACCGAACGTAGCTGTGAAGCGGCTGAAGATCGTACGCCATGGCGAGCCTCGAAAATTAAGCCTTGGGAGCCGCTAAAACGCCTGATTGCGCCGCTCCAAACAACTCTTCGAGCGCCTCAATGTCGGCGCGCGCGCGGTCTTTTTCCTGCTCGATCGCAGCGAACTTGTGCGGCCAAATGCGCGCACACTCCGAGCGTACCCAGCGACGGAGCGATTGCTCTCCTTCGCGATCGATCCATGAGTCGTGCACGGTCCGCACCGCTTCTTCGTGGTATTTTTGCAGGCCGCGCGGGTGTTTTGCGAGGGCCTCTAAAAAGCCGCAAATGCGCTCCACATCGGCCCGAACGCGCACAAGCATTTTTGACCAATCGCGCGGCGTTCCAGCCGACGTGGGTGCCGCGGTGTTGCTTGTTGATGTTGACCCCGCTGCCGGTGCGGCGGTGCTCGGTTTGGCCGGCGTCGGCGTGGTGGGCGACGTTGGAAATGCGCCGACGCCGGTGGGCATTGTCATTTTGGGTGCCGCGGGTTCGCTCGGCTTTTCTTCAATTCCGAGTTTGGCTTTGACCGACGTCAGCATGCCGCTTGCCGATGCCGCTGCCGACGACGTTGCCGTGGTTGCGGAGCCGGCTGCTTTGTCGGCAATCGTCATTCCAAAAAATTGTTCAAGCCCTCGCATTTCGCGCTCTCTAATTTCGCGATCGCCCGGATCTGTGGCATCTAAAATGTCCACGATTTGCCGAGCGAAGTAGCGCGAGAGCACTTCAAAAGCGACGTCGGCTTTTGCCATTTCGTTGTTTTGGTAACGCACAACACTTTCTGAAACGTGGCCCGATCGACCGAGAGCGTCGATGCGTTCAACAAGCGTTTTGCCCGGCGCAAGAAGCACCTCGAGACGTCCACCTTCGTACGTGGATTCCACGAACATCACTTTGAGCATGCGCTCCACGCTCTCTCGCGCGGTGTTTCGAAAGTCTTCACCCAACCCGGCAATGCGCGCCGCTACGCGTTCGCGCATTTGTTTGCGCATTTCGATCTCCACGGCCGTTTCATTCATCAGGCCGGGGCTCGGCATTTGGCGGCGTTTTGCTTCCGCCTCTTCGGGCGTGAGGCGCGCGAGGAGATCCGTTCGAATTTGTTGAATGCGTTCGTCCGCGCGCGCCGCCCTTGCGAGCCGTTGTGACTCGCTCATTTCAAAATCCATGAATGAGCTGAGGCCTTTGCGGATTTCGGGGAGCAATCCAACGGGATCTTCGCCCGCGGTGATGTGCTCAAAGAGCGAGTCAAACACCTGCTCGCCGCGGCGCTCAAACTCGCGATCACTCAGTCCGTCTTTCACGCTGACGAGCACGCCGCGCAGTTGCGCTTCAAGCTCGGAGAACTCTTGAGCGACCGATTGCATGACCTTGCGATCGAGCGCCTCAACATCGGTGGACAGGTATTGCTCAATCGCTTTTTGAAGCTTGTCGAGGCCCGTAACGGGGCTTGTGGAGCCGTAGTAGTCCATCACTTGACGGGTGACGGGATGGCCCATTTCAGGCCCTTTGTGGACCCACATTTTTGAGTAAGGAAACACTCTGTCTACGCCCTGCGCATTAAAGTTGCGAGCGGCGAGTGACCAATGCCAATTGCCGTTTTCATCGGGGTGATCAAACAGGTCAACTTTGGTGAGCACCACGAACATGCGGTCTTTTAATGAAATGGATCTGTCGGCGCTTTGCGCGGTTCGAAGCAGGTCAATCTCATTGCGAACAAGCGACGGGCGCGTGATGTCTTTTACGAAGATGGTGATATCCACTTCGTTGGTGAGCGCCTCCTCGGTATCGCGACGTGCTTTATCACTCGGCGCGTCAATTCCAGGCAAATCCATTAACACAACACCCGGCATAGCGCCCTGAACCGGGATTTGTACGGTGACCACTTTTACGGCTCGAACACCCGCGTAGGGGCGATTGCCGTTCATTGTGTCTTTTAATGCAATAAACGGCCTGATTTGTTCTGCGAGCCCGTCGAGCGTGTTGGCGGTAATGGTTTGCGGATCTTTGCCGAGGCGCGCTTTGATATCGCTCAGCGTGGCGGCAATTTCGTGAAGCTCCAATAACGCGGCCTGCTCCCGTTTGCCGGCGCGATCGGGATCTTCCACCTCATAACCTTCGCGCGCCTTAAAAGAGGCTTTGAGCCTCATAATTTCGGCTGAGTTGAGCCCCTGCCAACGTTCGGCGCTGCCGGGCTCAAGAGCGTCAAAGTAAGACGCAATGCGGTGTTTAAACTCGTCTTCTTTATAAAAGGTGACAACCGCTTGGTATTGGCCTTCTTCACTCGGCTCAACAACCGTGGTGCTCCACGTGCACCTTTCAGCTTCACTCGGGAGGAGTTTTTCACTTTTAAGCCAGGCCGACAAAAACGCGCTTTTGCCCTGTTTTTCCAGGCCGACGACACCGATTTTTACAACACCTTTGGCGAGGCGTTTCATTCGGTCCTGCGCGCGGGCACGCAGGTCTTCAAGCTTTGTGCGAATGGCGCGAAGTTGGCGCCCATTGTCGCTGTCCGATTGAAAATAGCCGGTGAACCTATCGGCGAGCTGCCGATAACGAAGCACCTTGTCAGAAAGGACTTTGAGTTCTTCGGCTTTTTGTTTGCGACCTTGAGGGCTCCACATAATCGCTTTCCTGATAAGGCGGACAATGGGGGATGAGTGAAGTCAGATGGCCTTCCGGCCTTGTCTAACGCATAAACTTTGCGAGATTGATTGTATTGCGCAGCGGCTCTTGACCGTCGCGCTCCAGGTGTAGAGCCACTTCTTCGGGCGCTGTGACACACACGAAAAGCCGGCCCACCACACCCGTGGGCAGACCCGTGGGCACCAGAAACACCCTCGGGTCGTTGGAGGTCATTTTCCCGGGCACATATTCTTTGGATACACGGAGTGGCGTTTTGGTATCCCAGCGACCCAACTCCACATAATGCGGTCCCGCCGAAGCGGGATCTCCGGGAGGTGTACCCATTGGAATAAGCGCTGTAAACTTGGGAGGGAAACCGCGCAAATCGCCGAGGAAATAGCTGAATCCCTGCGCTTTTCGCATGAGATGAACTTCATTGTTGGCGATTTTTAATGCGCCCAATGCAACGGCGGTTTTGGGGGTAACACCCACAATGGTAACGCCCCGTTCGGTTCGTGAAGGCGTTTCATAAAGAACAACCTGCTCAAACGGTGCGTCACCCTCCGGTTTCCATACGCGGAACGGAGCCTCTTTTGTGCCGAGGCCCAACTCTTCGGCCAATACCTTTTCAACGAATGTGCTGCGCGACGAGTTGCCGGCCAATAAAATCACAACCCCCTGCGCCTTAAAGTCACCGCCTTCACCCCAGGCGGCGTTGCCCAGCGTGCTTTTCATTAACTTTACGCCGCTTCGAATGCGGGCAACCAAGTGTTCACGCATTTCACCGGCGAGGCCGTCGAGGTTGCCGCCGAAGGTGGACACCGAAACTTCAGTACCGTCGAGTTTGGCAGCGGTTAGACCGGGGGCCGATTTGGGCTTGTTTTCGGGCCCATATTTCACCTGTTCAAGGCCCAACTCACGCTCGAAACGCACGCGATTTTGGCGACCCGCCAAACTGCGTTTGTATAAAAACGCCTTATTGGCGAGATTGTTCGGCGGCACGGTGACCGGCCGCATCATGGGCACCTCTTTATCTTCCATTTCAGGGAGGTGCTTTTCATTCTGGTGGGCAAGCCACACCAATTCATGCGTGAGGTAATCACCGCCCAAATGATCGTCGCCGCTCACTTGAAGGGTTTCAATCACTGTGGAGCTGCCGAATTGGTTTTGTTCGTCTTCTGTTGCGGGCCTAAATCGCCCACAAGCGATATCGAGTGTTCCACCGCCGAAATCAAAAACGGCAAACCGCAATTCACCAAGCTGCGTAATGAGCGGTTCCAATGCGGGGTGCGCCGCCAATTCCGGGCATACCTCGGCGGCAAATGCCTCGGGCTCGCTGGCGGCCATTTCAACAGAGACTTCTTCGGCCGCAATTCCCTGCGGAATGGATAACAAAATGCCGTTTCGAATTTCATCCTCAAGGAGTTTGCGCGACCGTTCATCCACCTTTGCGGGGTGCGTTAAACGGTAATGGAGGTACACATCTTGGCCGGGCCTGTTAATGGCGCGGCCCAATAGATACGCGTACGTTCTAATTAATACGCGAACTTTGGCTTCATCCAATAAGAAGTCGCGTTGTCGCTCGCGGTCGCGCAGTTGGGGTGAATGGTCGAGATTGAGAATGCGCTCGGGCAAACTCTTTAGTTCGCCAATAACAGCGTTGGGCGCCGCGGCGCGGGCTTCATACGCTGCGTGGCTGCCTCGAACGAGTCTCAATAAGTTGGGGAAGCGTGATGTTTTTGGATCACGCTCCATTTCCGCCCACAACTTTTCGTGATCTTCAATGAGCAGGTAGGCGGGATTTTCTGCACTTTCGGCCGCACCTTGTCCGCGTTTGCCCGGGGAAGACGAGCCGAGTCTCAATAACGAGCGATACCCTTTTTGATAAAGGGCCGCGACGGTTGCGGTGGTTCCAAAGTCAATGCCGACGGCGCTGAGGCGTTGAAACGTTTTTAATAGAGGGAGGGGATCGCGAACGCGAATCGGGAGCGGCGCCGCCCAAACAAGAGACGCCGTATTGCTCCCAAATGTGAGCGTGTGTTCCGACGAAATGTCTAAAGGTACGTCTTTGCCCTCCTGAGGAACGGGCAATAACGCACCATGGCCCGAATCGAATAACAGCTCGGTTTCTGTATGTGTACCCTGGCCTGTGCGTCGGGTTGAATCTTCAATGAGTGCGCCGGCCGTTTCTTCGGTGTGGAATGCGTGGCCGAATTGAAGCGGCTTTGGATCGAGCGAATAGCCATTTTCGGCCAAATTCCACTCAGCGCAAAGACGAAGTCGCCATTTGCCCGTTCCAATCCAAATGCCTTCTTCGGGATTGTTCAGGTCAAAAAAGCGGCGTTCTGCACCGTCAAACAAGGCGCTGTCGGTGGACTCCAATACATCGAGCGCCGTAATTTCGGGCCCCTTTGCGGCAATGGCCACAAGCGTTGTCTTGGTGAGCGGCAGCGTGCGATTGCCCGGTGAAAGCACAACCCCGAGAACGAACGGTGTACCCACGTGGGGGCGCAGCGATCGCAGGGGAACCGAGAGCGTCAACGTGAATGGTTTGTGTACACCACTCACCGGCTCGATCACAGTGGCGGTCACAGGTGTACCCAGCGGACTTTTTCCAAAGTCGAGCGCCGCCGTAAACGTTTCGAGGCAGGTGCCGCGGAGAGTCACAACGAACTCGGCCGATGCGAGCCAGCCGTCAAACACGGGAAGCGTGAGATCGTGCGCCGCGGTGACAATGCGCGGAGGTTGAATGGCGAGCCGAGCGCCGAGATTTCCGGTGCGCACAATGGTCACCGAAATTTCGTCAATGCGGAGCCGCGGCACAGTGGAGGTGTTTGGGGGCGATGATCCGTCGGACGCGCTCATGGGCCGCACTGACCCATAGCGCACGCAAGGCGTCTTCTGGAAGCGCCGAAAAAACAGGCGCACAAGCGCGGCAATTTAGGGTTTACGAAGGCCCGGGCGCGGGTCTTTGATGAGCAACGCAAACACGGCGTGGTCGAGCCACCGCCCGTCGCACCACTCGGCTTCGCGTGCGATGCCTTCAAAACGAAAGCCGAGCCGCCCAATAACTCCAAGCGACGGATGATTGTCGGTGGCGGCCGCAATGCGTACACGATGCGCTCCAATGCGCCCAAACGCGTAGTCGAGCGCGGCGGAAGCGGCTTCGGTCATAAAGCCTTTTCCCGAAGCTTCGTCGGTGAGCCAATAGCCGAGTTCACACGAGCGATGCATGTGGACGAGCGATTCGAGCCCCACAACCCCGAGGAGTTTTTTTTTCTCCCGATCGCGGATCACAAAGCGAAACGCGCGGCCCTGATCCCAATCGAGGGCGCATGCTTCGGCGAAGCGTACACTTGCCGTGATGTCATTGTGGTACGAAACCCACGGCAAAAACCGGCGAAGCGTGTCGCGGGAGCCGTTGACCGCGAACCAGAGATCTTGGCCGTCGTTCACATCGATCGGAACAAGAAACAGCCGATCGGTCACAACCGGATGTGCCGTCAGTTCTTCGCGCGCGAGTACGGTCAACACGAACGTCCTGCCTCAATACATTAGGGGCAGGAGAGGCGGGCGACGTAAGGTTCGGGGACCGAGCCTTCGATATCGAGCCAAGCCGCCAAATATTGGCCTTTTTGAGGCCCAACAGCGAGAGAGAGCACCGGTTCTTTTGCGGAGGCGCGACCCACTTTGGCGGTTTTGGAAAAGCCCGTTCGCACGAGCGGCGCGGCAACCAATTTGTTGTCTTCAATCCACGCGGCAACAGCCCCGCCCGAGGGGGATGCGGCCACCGTCGGGTAGTTTGCGTTGGGTGAAAATCGCCTGCGCCAAACGGCTTTTCCGCTCGATGTTTCAAACGCGGCGCCCTGAGCACCCGGCGGTGATTCACCATGCCAAACAATGAAGCAGAAGTCTGAATTGCACGCGATCTGGGGGTTGTGAGCGCGACCTTTGTCAACGTTCACCAAGTCGAGCGACCCCACCGCTTTGCCTTCACGATTGCGCGCACCAGTCCCGATATCGCCCTTCAGATCTGCGGCGCCGATCACCTGGTGCTGGATAAACGCGGCCGGTGAACGCGACAGTTCAAACGCGATGTGCGCCGTGTCTTTGACAACCACAGCGCGAGCGCCGAGCGCGCGGGCCCGCGGTGCATTGGGTGACGCAAACAGATCGGTGATGCGCGACGTCGAACCTTCAGGCGAGAGCGTGATCGAAGAGAGTTTTTGCAAAAACAGATCTTCTGAATCGCGGTCACCGTCGTCGGTCCACATTGCGTACACAGCGTTTTCCGAAACGCTGAACAACGTGGGCGAGCCATGCGCGGTTTTGGCTGGGCCAATCTGCGCTGCGGACCCCAGCGGCTTACCGTCTTCGGCGAGCGAGCGAACGAATGTTCCCGCCGCGCCCGCTTTTGTGTCTGTGTACACAGCCAGGACTTTTTCGCCCCAAGCGACGAGCTCAACCCGCTCAACGGCGCCGCCGTCGGGGGTGATATCGATGGGCGCCGCAGCCGGTGCGAACGTGCCGTCGAGCTTGACGACATAGGCGTGTGAAGCGCCCGCGTGGCTGTCGGTCCAAGCGACAAGCGAAGCGTTTTTCGTGGATAAAACCGACGGCTTCGTGGCGGCGACGCGACGCACCGACGCGCTCGACAAATCGTACGTTCGAGGGCGCGCAACACCCGTAAGTGTACACGCGTTGCGAGCCCAAACCGCCGACGAAACGTGACGAATAAGCCCGGCCACCGCTGAGTGTTGCGAACTTTTCGACGCGGCCTGTGAAAGCTTGTTCTGCGCGCCTTTTACGTCTCCCGCCGCAAGAGACGCCTCCGCTTCACGCACGTCGGCCAGCCACGTTGGAAGCGGGGATTCCGAAGGTGCCTTGGGCGCGGGCGCAACGGTGCTTGTTGATGCCGTCGGTGCGCCGGACACGATCGCCGTGGGCGACGAACCGGGCGCTGCACCCGTGCGTACACTTGTGTCAACCGTGTCGCCCGAAGACGGAGGCGACGAAGAAAGCGCAATGAAGAGAGCGATCACCACCGCGAGCACAAGAAGCGTTAAAATAAGGACAATTCGCTTTTGCCGGCGCGCCTTTGCGAACGGATTTCGATCCATTTCCGAATCGTGATCGGCCGCGTTTACGGGGGCGTGCGGAGTGCGTTGTTTAATTCCCTGTGGACTGGGATGCGGCGGCGCCGCGTGCGGTGGACGAGGTGTACTCCCGCCCGAACGCGAAGAAGCCGGACCATGGGAGATGCCGGCGACCGGTGCGCGATGTGAACCGGGCAGCGGCGAAAGCGCCGCGGGGACACGCGGCGCCGCGGGGGCCACCTGCGGAACGATCTTGGCAATCCTTCCGTCGGGCCCGCGCCGAAACCGCTCCATTTTTGCGTCTTCCGCAACGTGTGGATGCGCTGTTTCAAGCGGCTTCACGAGCGGTTGTTTGTTCAAGACGCGCGTTGGATCACCATCGAAATCGGCACCGTCGTCGAGAGGCTCCGTGCCCGGTTTGCGCACCGGCGGTGCCGGCGGCCCCGGCATGACACGCGGCGACGCGGGCCCCGCTGCGGCGGCGAGAGCGGCCTTGGCCTCGTCGCGGGCTTCGATGGGCGAGGGCCGTATTTCGCTCGACTCTCTCCTCTCGAGTCCACACGAGATCGCGAGCGTTTCTGCAAATTCTTTTGCTGTTTGAAAGCGCCGGTTGATGTCGCGATCGAGCGTTTGATCAAACCATTCGGTGAATGTTGCCGGCAGATCGGGCCTGTAACGCGCCGGCCTCGGAAGCGGAGCGCTCGCGATCTGCGCAAACGTCATCGCCACCCCTTGATCAGTGGACCAAACTGTTTTGCCGGTGAAACACTCGTACGTGATGCAGCCGAGCGCCCACAAATCCGCCCGGTGATCCACCGCTCCCTGACCGCGCACCTGCTCGGGGCTCATGTACGCAGGCGTTCCAAACACAGCACCTTCGCGCGTGAGCCGCGTTTGGTCTTTGGTGGTGGGCGTGTAGAACTTTGCCAGACCAAAATCTAAAATTTTGGCGAGCAAGCGACCGTCTTCATCTTTGGTGAGAAAGATGTTTTCGGGCTTCAGATCGCGATGAACAATGCTCGCTGCGTGCGCCTTGGTTAAGCCGCGACACACCTGCGTGATCACCTGCACGGTGGTGTGCACATCGAGCTGGCGTTGCCGCGTCATGCGCTCGTAGAGCGATTCACCTTCGAGCAACTCAAGAACCAAAAACGGCTGCCCACTCGGCAATTTGCCCGAATCGTACACATCGCAGATGTACGGACTTCGAATGGCCGCGGCTGCCCGCGCCTCGCGCAGAAAGCGCTCCACAACGATCGACGAGCCCGTGAGTTCTTGGGCGAGAACTTTGATCGCAACGTGTTTACCGATGCCGATGTTTTCGGCCTCGTAAACCGTGGCCATTCCGCCGCGCCCAATCTCGCGCTCGATGCGATATTTCTCGGCGAGCACAGTGCCCACCGGGATCTTCGTCTTGTTCGGCGCAGCCATCGGATTGAAGGGGCGGGGGCAAAAACGGAGCGTACGGTAAGCGAGGCCGCGGCAGTCCACAACCGCGCGGCGCTCGCCCTTGCTTTCCTCTGTGCCCGGCGGCGCATTTTACCCTTCGGATCGGTTTCACGAAACACTTCGGAAACACGAGCGGGGGTACTTGACCGGCCACACCGGAAGCCGTCCGGCGAACGCCACGAAGGTAGCCATGAAAAAGGTCGAAGCGATCATCAAGCCGTTCAAGCTCGACGAGGTGAAGGACGCCCTCGCCGAAGTCGGGATCCAGGGCATGACCGTGACTGAGGTGAAAGGCTTCGGCCGAACGGGCGGCAAAAAAGAGGTGTACCGCGGTTCGGCCTACGTTGTTGACTTCGTTCCCAAGGTCAAAGTCGAGATCGTTGTGGTTGACCAAATGGTCGCCAGCGTCATTGACGCGATCGAAAGGGCCGCAAAAACAGGTCGCATCGGCGACGGAAAAATCTTTGTGTCGCCCATTGAAGAGGCCGTCCGCATTCGAACCGGTGAGCGCGGCGAAGACGCCATTTAGGTGCTTTTCGCCACCAAACGCCGGCCGGTCAGCGCGGCCCGAGCGCGTTTGAAACGCTTTCAAAGAACGCGCGAGAAGGGCCGCTTATGAACTCTCGAGACATCACAAGGAAGGACATCATGAACGCCAAAGACGTCATCTTATTCGCGAAGGAACACGGCTGTAAGTACATCGACCTCAAGTTCATCGACCTGCCCGGCATTTGGCAGCACACCACCATTCCCGCGTGGCGCTTGAACGACGAGTTGTTTGAAGAGGGCATCGGCTTCGACGGCTCCTCAATCCGCGGATGGCAGCCGATCAATGCCAGCGACATGCAGATGACGCCCGACCCGACCACCGCAAAACTCGATCCGTTTCATGCGGTGCCCACCCTCAGCATGATCTGCAAAATCAGCGATCCGATCACCGGTCAGGCGTACGGTCGCGACCCGCGTTACATCGCGCAGAAGGCTGAAAACTACGTCAAGAGCACGGGCCTTGCCGACTCCATTTTCTTCGGTCCCGAGGCGGAGTTCTTCGTTTTCGATTCCGTCCGCTACGACAACTCGCCGCGCGCCGCCTTCTTCGAAATCGATTCTGACGAAGCCGTGTGGAACACCGGAAAAGCCGGCCCCAACCTCGCGCACAAGACGCGTCACAAAGAAGGTTATTTCCCGGTTCCACCCACCGACACGCTTCATGATCTGCGCGCTGAAATGATGACCGTGCTCATGGAGTCGGGCATCACCGTTGAGGTGGGCCATCACGAAGTTGCAACCGCCGGCCAGTGCGAAATCGGCATGAAGTTCAATACGTTAACCACCATGGCCGACCAGCTCATGTGGTACAAATACGTGGTTAAAAACGTAGCGCGTCGCAACAACAAAACCGCCACGTTCATGCCCAAGCCGCTCTTCGGTGACAACGGCAGCGGCATGCACTGCCATCAGTCGCTTTGGAAAGACGGCAAGCCGCTCTTCGCAGGCGAAGGGTACGCAGGCCTTTCCGACATCGGCCTCTTCTACATCGGCGGCATCTTGAAACACGCCAAGGCGCTCGCCGCGCTCACCAACCCCACCACCAACAGCTATCGCCGTTTGGTGCCGGGTTATGAAGCGCCCGTCAACCTTGCGTACTCATCACGCAACCGCTCCGCGTCCATCCGCATTCCCGTTGCGAGTTCGCCCAAAGCGCGCCGCATTGAGGTGCGTTTCCCCGACGCCACATGCAATCCGTACCTCGCGTTCTCCGCAATGTTGCTCGCGGGTCTCGACGGCATTCAAAACCGCATCGATCCGGGCGATCCGCTCGACAAAGACATCTACGCGCTTTCGCCTGAAGAGCTGAAAGAAGTGCCGCACATGCCGGGCGGTCTTGATGAAGCTCTTGAAGCGATCGAAAAAGATCACGAGTTCTTGCTGCGCGGCGACGTCTTCACGCGCGACTTGCTCGAAACATGGATGGAGTACAAACGGGAGCGCGAACTTGACCCCGTGCGCCTCCGTCCCGTCCCGTACGAATATTTCCTCTACTACGACGTGTGAGCCCACAAGCTCGCTTCTTTTAGGACTGGGCATCGAATCGGTGTAGGATGCGGCCGACTTTCCGGTGACGCGTTGAACCCCGGTGATCTAATTCAATCCCGTTATCGCCTCGCTCGGCTCCTCGGTGCAGGAGCCAGCGGAGCGGTGTGGGCCGCACGCAACGAACTCATCGATCGTGACGTTGCGCTCAAGATCATGCGGCCTGAAGTTGCCGAAGATGCGGTGGCGCTTCAGCGCTTCTTTAACGAAGCAAAAGCCAGCGGCCGCGTTCGCAGTTCGAGCATCGTTGAGATTCTCGATCTCGGTCAGGCAGAAGACGGCTCGCCGTTTTTGGTGTTTGAACTTCTCTACGGTGAAGGCCTCGACGCTCGCCTCAAACGCGACGGCACCGTTCCACCCGAGCAACTTGTGGAGATGATGGTCGGCGTTGCCAAAGCGCTCGATCTCGCGCATTCGCAAGGCATCATTCATCGCGATCTCAAGCCCGCAAACATCTTTTTGCATCGCCTCCCCACGGGCGAAACCATCGCCAAAATTCTCGACTTTGGTATCTCCAAAGTCTTCGACACCGGACAAAACTTCAGCCTCACGCGCACCGGTATGGTGGTCGGTTCACCCGCGTACATGAGCCCAGAACAGGCCGCCGGACGTGAAGACATCGACGGTCGCGCCGATCTCTGGTCGCTCGGCGTCGTCATGTTTGAAGCGCTCACGGGCACCCTCCCGTACGAAGCAGCCAACTACAACGCGCTCATGGTTCGCATCCTCACGCAAGATTCCGATCCTGTGCAGACGCGCAAAACCGATCTTCCGCAGGCCCTCTGCGCCATTGTCGATGCGTGTTTGCGACGCGAGCGCGATCAACGAACGCAGTCGGCAGGAGTGCTCGCCCAACAACTTGAAGCGGTACTCCGTGAAACGCGCGCCATTCGTTATCGATCCGAAGGGCGCCGCGCATCCGATCGGGCGCAGGGCGGCTTTAAGCGTCGCGCCACCGACGGGCCCGGCGGGTCATTCCTGTCAGAACGGCGCACGCCGCTGATCATTGCCGCCGCTGTGGGGCTCACCGTCGGGCTTGTCATCGCGGGCATTGCGCTGCTTCTCGCGCGATAACCGTCCGCTTCCGGCAAAAACGCTCGCCGGCCAAAAAAAGACAAACGAAAAAAACCTCGATCGCGAATTAATGAGCGTGAGAGTTCACGATCCTTGTTCGCATTCAACTGAACCCTTTCAACTCAACCCCTGCGCCCACGTTCCACCGTTGGCCAAACTGCGCCGGCCATTTCATCGAACGTTGCCCGTTGGTTATTCCAAGGCTTGCCGTGGAGGTGGAGTATGAACCTCCTCTCGGCCCTTGTTCTGGCCCTGATGGGCGCTCTCGCAACGGGTTGGATTGTGTGGCTGCGCCGCGAACAGGAGCGCGATACAGCCGAGTTGATGGACCGTATTCAGGCACTTTCACAAGACATCAACTCGCTTCGATCTGCCCTCGATTCAGTCCAACTCCAGGTGATGGCGCTGCGTGGAACGACCGATGCTGCCCGCGCAGAACTCACCGACTTTGTGCACGGCCCACCCAGTCAAAGACGGCCTACCATCCATGGGTAGATTTTCAGGGCACGGGCAGACCACCCACCCTGACCCCGCGCCCCGAGGCTGACGGAAGGCCCACCGCCGCCATGCGCGCCCCTGATGTTGTACAAACCTGACCCCGCGCCCCGAGGCTGACGGAAGGCCCACCGCTGCCATGCGCGCCCCTGATGTTGTACAGAAACGAAACCCTGCCGCGGTCAGCCGAGGCAGGGTCAGGTGATTGGGTCAGACCCGGTGTCAGGTTTGGATGGGGAGATCGCTGTGTACGCAGTCAGGTCAATGATGTGTACGCAGTCAGGTCGGTGATGTGTACGCAGTCAGGTCGGTGATGTGTACGCAGTCAGGTCGGTGATGTGTACGCAGTCAGGTTTTTGTTACTGACAGGAGGAGGGCATTTTTGCGCCCTTGAGTGCCGCGCGAACTTGACCCAATGCGGCCTTCCCCTGGGGGTTGTTTCGCAATCCATTACAGATCGCCGCCGCTTGAAGGAGGTATGCTTTTTGGTCGAGTGGAGCCGAGTTTGCGTTTTGAGCGAGCGCCGCACAACAGGCCGCAATGCCGTCATTGGCTGTGCCGCCGGCCACTTTGATAATCGAACGCATGGAGCCGAAAATGGCGCCTGAATCACCCCCATCTTCCCATGCGCCCATCACAAGCAACCCTTCGGCAATGGCCATCACGTAAGCGGTTTTGACTTTGGCCGAGCCTTTGGAGCACAAGCCGTCGGCGCCGTTTCCACTAAGTGTATTCTTGCCAATGGTCAGAGGATCGGGCGCATTCCACTCGCAGGCGGTGAGTCCGAGGGATGCGGCGGCGGCATCGCGGCGAGCATCCGTCGCGCCCGACGCAAACGACGTTGCAGCGATTTGGGCTTTTTTGTCGGCCGAAGCCACCACAATCGGATCGCCTTTGGCGGTTGTCCAACCGGTGGGAGTTTGCATGGAGCCGCGAGTGCCGGCGACAGCGAGCGTTGTGCCCGTGATCCCTTCAGGCTTGTTGTCCACTTCAGCCTTCACGCGGAGTTCAATTCCGGGTTTTGCCTGCGCCGGTTCGGTCACGAGAACAAGCGCCGATGCGGTGGTGGTGGTGGTGGTGGCGGGGGGCGGCGCCGCACCGCCGGTGGTTCCTTCATCGCCCGACCCTGAACCTGAGCACCCGGCGAGCCCCAAAAGCACAGCGCAACACGCTAATCCACGAACGTTCATTGGTCTTCCTCGCGTTTTTTAAACTGCGCCGGGACAAGGCGCGCCCCGCCTTTTAGCAGTCCTTGCGAGTCGATTGCTACAAAGCGAAGCGGTTTACTCATGCTCGGCGGTTTACTTTATGGCTGCCCTCCCCCGGTCGCGCTCGCTGGCGCTCGCGCGCCCGCCCCTCCCAAACGTCTGCGCTCGCGCTCGCGCCTCGCCCCGCAGCCGACGAGTTCGGTCGATCCCGCGGACAGCGAGACGCGCATACGCCACGAACGGGGCCGGCGGCGCGCGCTCGATCGCGAGCGCAGCCGTGGGCGGGGGCTGTTGTTTGCCGAAGGTTTGGCCGCTTGGGGGTTGGTTCGGATACGCTTCCGCGCCGCACCGGTTTGAATTTTTTTGACTATGAGTTCCTCGTCAACCGACATCCACGCGGCGACTTCGGGGTTTGAAGAAGCGCCCCGTCGGACCATGCCGCCGCCCGAATTGTGGGATAGGGCGCCGCCTGCGTCGGTAAGCCAAATCGTGCTTTCGGAGCTGCGGGTTGAACCGCCGCTCCTGCGCCACGCCGGTCCGCGCGCCGAGCTGTCGCACGCATTTTCAAAGTCTGCGGCGGCCGCTCAAAGCGGCGATGCGGTGGCCGAACGTGAAGCGTTGATCACGGTCGCGCGAATATTGTCGGCGCGCGGAACCGAACTCGACACCGCCACGGCGGCCGCACGAAAAGCGCTTTCGCTCGGCGACGATGCTGCACTGCGATCCGATTTGGGGAGCTGGCTTGCGGGGCTTGGTGAGCCGGCGCTCGCAGCCGCCGCGCTCCGCGGGATCGAAACCACGAAGGCCGATGACGCCGAGCGAAATCTGCTCAAAATCGCGGTGCTTTTGGGGCGCGCGGGCGATGCTCCGGGCGCTGCCGATGCGCTTCGCGAAGCCGCCGAGTTGTTGCCCACCGAGCCGATGGCGCACGAGCTGCTCGGCATGCTCGCGAGTTTCGCGCCCGAAGATGTGAACGCCGAGCAGGCCGCCGCCGCGTACGGTGATGCGGCGTTGCGCCGCGCGGCCGCGGGTGAACGGGATGCGGCGCTTGAAGATCGATTGCGGGCGTTTGAGATCGCTCCGGGATTTGAGCCCGCAGCCCGCGCGCTCGCCGATGCTCTGGCCGAAGAAAACCCGGCCGCCGCCGATGAAGTGATTCGCGCGCACGCGGGCGCTGTGAGCTTGACGGACTCGGCGCACGCGCTTGCGATTCACCGCGAACGAATGCGCAACGCGGCCGCGGAAGGCGACGCCGCGCGCGCCGTTGGAGCGCTTCTCGATGCGTGGCTTGAAGGCGATGTGGGCGGCGAATACGCCGAAGAAGCCGATCACATTCTGCTCAGCGCCGGCCTTGGGGAAATGGTGGCGGCGCGCCTTTCGCTGTACGCCGAAGAACGCAACGGGCAGGCGCGCGCGGAAGCGTATTTGCAGCTTGGAAAGTTGTACGCGGGATCGCTCGCGAGTCCCGAGCGCGCGGCGGAGGCTTTCGCCGAAGCGTTTGTGACGGATCCGCGGGTGAACGAAGCGATGACGCTCCTCGCGAAACACTCCGAAGAAACGCACGATCCGTGGCCGCTTGTGGAAGCGCTGATTCGCGTTGGGATGAAGTCGAACGCCGACTACGCGGAGCCGAATCAACGCGGCGCCCGCGTTGGGGCGATTCAAGAGCTTTCGGCCATGGCCGAAGACAAATTGGCCGACCCACACTTGTCGGCGTGGGCGCTCAAACGGCTTGTGGAAGCGGGCGCTTCGTCGGGGATCGGTGCGCGTTTGGATCGGCTCTCGCCGCGGCTTCGGTTGCAGGAAGACTCGTACGAGCAGGCGCTCGGGCGGTTGGCTTCCGCCGAAGAAGACGCCGAGCGAGCGCTCACGTTGCGCCGCGCGTTGGCGTTTCTTCGCGGAAGGCCGGAGGAGGCCGAAACGTATTTTAAGCTGGCGCGTGAGCTGTGGGAGCTTGCACCTTCGGACC
Organism: Polyangiaceae bacterium; assembly: GCA_016712345.1. Lineage (GTDB taxonomy): Bacteria > Myxococcota_A > Polyangia > Polyangiales > Polyangiaceae > JADJRH01. The sequence continues at coordinate 896,707 of JADJRH010000001.1, read as the reverse complement.
CTTCGGCGGCCGATGATGTGGTGCGGGCCGCAACGCGAGCCGGTAAAGAAGCCGAGCTTTTAAACATCGTGCGCGCCGACGCAAATGCGCGCGCGGGGCGCGATGTGCCCGGGCACGCTCGGTCGCTTGCGCGCGTGTGTACACTTCTTCGAAAGGCCGGCGACGAGAGCGCCGTGCTTGCGGAGTTGATGGAGGCTCTGGGCGAGCCCGAAGTGCACGACTCGGTGGCGAGCGCCACGCTGCTTCACGCGTGTCGATTGCGCGCTGTGAAAGAGCGGGCCGAAGCGCTGAGTGTGATCGCCACGGGAAAACCCGTTGACGTTGCGGCGGTGGTGCTTTCGGTAGCGGTGGATCTGTGGCTCGCAGTGGGCGACGAGGGGCGCGCGCGGGCGGTGAGTACACGTGCGGCCCGGCTTGAATCGGGGTCGCCCCGCGCGGCGGTGGTGCGCGCCGCCATGTCGCTTGGCAAGACAGATCGCGAATCGGCGGGCGCGCTTGAAAATGTGATGACCGCCGTTTTTCCGCGCGGTCTCTTTTGCGACGGTCTTTCAACCACGCTCGGCGAGTTGGGTGAACACGAACTTTCGTTTGCGTGGACGAAGCGATGGCTCGCGTTGCGACCCGCGTCGCCCGACGTTTCAGAGCTTCTGCTGCGCCGCGCGCTGCTCTCAAAAACGGCGCCGGATCTCGCCGACGCATTGGGCGCTGTGTTCGCTCAACCGCGGCCGCCGGGCGCTCTTTCAGACTTGATCGGCGATGTGCTCGAAGCGCTCGCGCGCGTGGACGCCGTGAGAGCCGTTGCGCTCGCGCGCCGCGCCCTCGATGTGCTCGGTCCGCGCGTTCCCGAGTTTCGAAAGCGTCTTTTGGCGGTGGCCGAAAAAGCGAAAGACAATGCGCTGTCGATCGCCATTTTGGAGCGCTACCTCGCCACCGGGCCCGCCGAAAACGAAACGGTGGAAGTGGCTCTCATCTTGGCGCGCAAACGCGTCGAAGCCGGTGAAGTCGCGTCGGCCGCGCGTTTGTATTCGCGCGCGGTGATGGCCGGCGCCGACCCCGAGGTGGTACTCGCCGAAGTGGAACCCCTCGTTCCCGAGGTCGAAGCCAAGCTCCTCGAAGCGACACCGATCGCCGGGGCGGCGCTTTCAGATGCGCTCGTTTTCTTGTCCGAAGCGCGCGCGCTCGCGCTGTCGTCGCTGGGTGAATCGCGCGCCGCCGAAACCTCGTACGCGTTTCGCGTGTGGGGCGGTCTTTTGTGGGATTTGGCGCACGATCAGGTCGGCGCCGAGTCGGCGTTTTTTCAGGCCAGCACGTTCGTTCCTGAGGGCCCCGAAAGGTACGCACGCGACCTGCGCGCGTTTTCGGGCGCGATCAGTGCCGTCGGCGCTGTCGAAACGCGCGCAGCATCGCTCGCCGAAGATCCGTCGCAACAGAAACTCCGCGCGGCGCTGCTCATCGAAGCTTCCAACTTGGCGCTCGGCGCTCAAGATCCCGAACGCGCGCTGCGATGTGCTTCCACGGCAATTGAAATTGACCCGAGCCGTTCCGACGCCGTTGCGTTGGTGGAGCGCTCCTCGCACGTTGACGGTGGTCTGGCCGTTCTCGATCACTCGTACGATGTGCTTGCCGGCGCGGCCCTCGGATGTTTCGGACGGCGCGCCGCACACTATCGCGGGGCTCGCCAACTCGAACGGCGCGGCGCGATCGACATGGCGCTCCGGCACGCGATCGAGAGCTTTGAAGCCGTGCCGATGGAGGGCTCGTCGTTTTTCCTGCTGTCGCGCTTGGCCGAACGGGCGACCGATTCATCGGAGGCGGTGCGTGCCCTCGAACGCGTTGCGGAGCGCGCCGACGGGCATCTCAAACCGGTGTGGCTCAAACGTGCCGCGCAGGTTGCCGGTACGTCCGACGAAGGGCTTCGAACGCGTTTCGATCTGCTTTTGCGCGCGCTGGTTGTTCGCGCCGACGTGCCTGCGATTCGCGACGTGGCCGCCGCGCTTCACGAACTCATCGGCGTTACGGGCGACCGCGAAACGCCGACGTTGCGCCTCGTCCGCGCGATTCGATCGCTCCTTCCAAAACTCGACGGGCCCGACGGCGCGCGCGCCGGCGTGGCGTTTGCGCGTCTTGCGATCGAAGATCTTCGCGATCTGCCGCTCGGCCTTGAGGCGGTTATCCGAGCGGCGTCGGCCGACGGCGACATTGAGGACTACCTGACGCTTTCCGACTGCGTGGGCGAGATCGCCAAGAGCGCCGACATCGCTTCGGGCTTTGTGAACGATGTGCAAAGCGCGGCCGCCAAACCCTATTCGAGCGTCGGTCCGTCGCTGCTTCAGTTTGCGGGTTTGGTTTCTCAGGCGCTCGGCGACAAACACACGGCGGCCGCGCTGCTCATTGAGGCGGCAAAACGAGCGTCCGACGACGATGACCTGGTGGCCCAGGCCGACGCGACGGTGGCCGCGGCCGACGACGAAGATCTCACCAAAGCGCTCGATCTCGCGGTCGCACCTAAGACACGCGTCGAGGCGCTGCTGCGCATTGCAGAGAGACACGAAACGAACGGCCAAGAAGTTCTCGCCGCGAATGTCTTGGCGCGCGTTCGCGATCTCGGCCCCGGCGCGCCCGAAGCTCGCGAACGCGTGGTGGCGTGGCTTCGCCGCTTGTACGCCATGGCCGGCCGCCCCGAAGCTATCGAAGAGCTGTTGCGCGAGGAGCTTCCCCATCCCGAAGTTCGTCCCGTGGCGCGCGCCAGGTACGCGCGCGATCTCGCTGCGATCCTCTCCGGCCGAGGCGACCACAAGCGCGCGCTGGAGATCGTCGGTGAGTGGTTGCCCGGCGCGCCCGTCGACAGCGATTTGCTCGCCGATCTGCGTCGGTTCGGCCGGCGCGCGCGCGACCCGCGAACCGTGGCCGACACGCTCGCGAGGCTCCTTGCGCACGCTCCCGACGAAGCTTCAAAAGCCGCGATCGAAGGCGAAATCGGCAGGCTTTCACAAGCGCCGCCTCCTCCGCTTGAAGGCGCCGAGGGGCCGCCGTCGATTGTTCGCTCGGCGCTCGATTCGCAGGTGCTTGAGTCGTTGGAGCAGGAAGCCAACCGCCGCGGCGATCACGACGCCGTTGCGGACTACCTCGACAAGCGCGTGCAGCTCGCCGAGATGCCCGACGTGCGTCGCATGTTGCGCCTGCGCCGCGTCGCTGTGTTGGAGCAGCGCCTCGGCCGCATCGCCGACGCCGCCGCCGAGCTGCAAAATCAGCTCGCCGAAACGCCCGACGACGTGATCGCCCTCCGATACCTCGCTGACATGCGCGAGCGCTCGACGGAGCCCGTCGCAGCGGCCGAGCTGTGGGAACGCCTCGCCAACATCGCGCCCACCATCGACGAAAAAGGGGAATACGGCCTCCGCGCCACCTCAAACCTCATTGCAGGCGGCGAGATCGCGCGCGCCCGGGAGCTGCTCGAACGATTTGCAACCATGGCTCCCCGCGAAAACGTTGTGGAGCTGCGCGTGCAGATCGCAAGGCACGAACGCGACCACGCGGCGCTCGCATCCGCGCTCGACCAACTCGCGAGTTCGGTGCGTGAAACCCCGTCGCGTCGCGCGGAGTGGCTACTCGAAGCGGCGCGCGCCGCGGCGACCATGGGCGACGACTCGGGCGCTCTCGAACGCACGCGTCGCGCGCTCAAGCTCGTTCCCGATCTTGTCGAAGGGATCTTGGAGCTGCTGCGTGCCGAATATCGTCTGCGCGGACCGGGCACACCGCGTGAAGCCCAGGCGGCGGTGGCCGAACTTCAGCGCATCGCTGAACGCGTCCCCGACGCGCACGTGGATCTGCACGCGTTTTTGCTCGCCGAGGAAATGGACGTGATTCAGGGCGGCGGCGCCGGCATGCGTGAGCTTTCGCGCCGCCACGCCGAAGTTGGAGCGCTGCCGCTCATCGCGCTTGGAATGGCCGAGCGCTTGGTCCGAAGCCGAACTTTCGAACCGGCGGTAACCCTCTACGAAACGGCTCTCTCCGGCGACCTGCGCGGGCTCCGCGTTCGAGGCCGCGTTGCCCTTGCGGCCGCCGAAGCTGCCACCGCCGCGGGCGACATCGAACGAGCGAAGGCGTTGCTTCAAATCGCGGCCGGTGAATCTGAAACGCGATCGCTCGCGTTGCGGCGCCAAGCCGAGCTTTCAAAGCACCCGCCGCCGCTTCCCGGCTCGCCGCCGCCCGCCGGTTCGCAGCCGCCGCCGCTTCCCGGCGCTCCAACATCGGGTCCGGTGAGTCCACCGCCGTTGCCGGCTGAGCCAAGTGTACACAAAAGTCCACCGCCGTTGCCGGCTGAGCCAAGTGTACACAAGAGTCCACCGCCGCTCCCCCCCGAGCCGAGTGTACACAAGAGTCCACCGCCGCTCCCGCCCGAGCCGCCCGTGTCCGCGCGACCTCCGCCGGCATCGCAGGCGCCTCCAAGCATGGACGAGCTGGATCCGCCCGACATGGAGCCGGATTTCGAAACGATGATCAACGCGCCGGCCATCGACGCGAACGAGATCTCGCTCATGCGCGCGCTCGACGCGGCCGAAGCGGCGTTTCCAACGTCGCGCCGCGACGACGAGGACGACAACCCCGAAGGTGCTCAAGACGGCGTTGCTGCGCCGAACGATTCGCCGCCCCCGGTTGCCCCGAGCGACAAACCCGTTGTGATCGTGGGCCCACCGCCTCTGCCCGATCTCCAGCGCGCTCCGCCCCCGTTGCCGCGCTCCGTTGTCGGGCCATCGGAATCGGTGGCGCCGCTTCCCATCGTTGAAGCCGATGAAATGACGCTCCGGCGCGAACTCCTCGCCGGCTCGTTTGAAGCAGGCGAGCAGCTCGTCATGTTTTACGCGCAGGATCTAGGCTCTCGGTCGCGCGACATTCTCGCTGTTCGCCGCCAGCAGGCCGCGATCCGCCCAGGCGATCTCATAGCCCTGGCGCGACTGCATGAAGCCGCCGCGTACGACGGCAACACGCCGTACGCGAACGCGGTGGAGCACGTGCTCGGCGTTTTTGAAAGCTCCGGGGGGCTCACACCGCCGCCGCTTTCCGCGCAGCGCGACGCTCCCGCCCTTGTGTCTTCGCTCCTGTTTCGACAAGTCGATTCACTCGTGAACGAAGCGCTTTCGATCGTGTGGGAAACGGGCCTTTATCGCCGCGACACGGCCTCGTACGGCCTCACCGGCGTGGAGCGTATTCAACCCAACTCGTCGTCGGCTCTCGGTGAGGTTTTTTCTCAACTGCTGCGCCTTTTTGGAATGGGTCGCGTGTGGCTCTTCCATCGCCGCGCGCCCGGACCCATCCGCGCGGAGGTCGCTCTTCTCGCCTCGCCGTCGGTTGTTCTCACCGGTGACATTGCTGTAACCGATCAAGCGGCGCTGCTCCACGCGCTCGGTTCTCATCTCACCGGTGCCATGCCGGAGCATGCTCTGGTGAACGGCATGCCCGAGGACGAGCTTCGCACCCTTATCGACGCATTGGTCGCCGCGTTTGGTCCGCTCGATGCCAGCCCGCGTGGCAACCGTGCGGTCGTGCGCTTGGAGCAGAGTTTGTGGCAACTCATTCCGCCGCGCTCCGAGAGGCGCCTGCGGGAAATCTGCGCCCATCCGCAGCAACTCACATTCGAAAACGCGCTTGTCGGTACGCGCCAAGCCATGCGCCGCGCCGGCTTGTTTGCGTCGGGAAGCCTTTCCACAGCGGTTCGCTCGGTCGCCGAGCAAACGGGCTACAACTTGGAGCCGCTCAAAACAGCGCCCGACGGTTTGGAAAAAGCCTGCGCCCAGAGCGCCGAGATCGCCGACCTGGTGCGCCTCGCAATTCGCACCGAATATGCCGAAGCGCGCTGGCTCCCGCCCCGATCCGAAACGCAAGGCCCCGAGTCTCGCCGCAGCCGCTACGTTTAGGCCTGATACCGGTCTCGCCGGTTTCACGTTTTTTCGTCTTGGCCCCGCGCCTAAAAGCCAAGTTGCCCGCTCTGGCGAAGTGGTAACTTTGCGCCTGTGATCGCGACACAACTGTCACGGCGCTGCGGCGCCTTGGCGCAGCTTCCTTTAAAACTACCAGCCGAAGCACCCCTCTTTTTCGTGGCACGGGCGTCGCTATGTCTCCTCCTCGTTATGAGTTTGTCGGCGTGCCTCGTCACATCTTCGCCTTCGTTTGAAGACCCGGAGCAAACGCCGCCGTTTCTCATCGGCCCCACCGCTCAACCCACCCTTCACGAAATCTTCGTGGTTGATCGCAGCGGCCCTTCTGAATTCCCGTTTTCTGCTCGCGTCGTGTCCGAAGACGCTGGGCAAGACGTATTGGGCCGTTTGGTCCTCGACTACGGTGTACCCCTTCCAGGCCCCGAAATTCCGTTTCAAGAAGTTCTCGACGACACCATCGTCGCGGCAAGCACCATTGACGACGAATCGCGGACGCTCACAACGCAGTGGTATCCCACCGATGAAACGCTCGGTTGCCACACCGTGACTCTGTTTGCGTCGCACGCTTTCAACGTGGATACGCGCTGTCCCGCCGATCCGAAAGACTTCGACAGTCTCACGTGGACAGTGATCGTCTGCGACAGTGTCATGGCTCCATGTTGCGATCCAACGCCTCCGCCCGGTGAACCCGGCTGTGCTGATCTAAAATGTCCCGAAGTAGACCCCACCGCCCGCTGTGACAGCGCCCAATGAGGGAGCGCGCCATGAAACACCCCTTAATACAGTCTGTATCCAAGCAGCGTTCGCACACTCCGACCTTATCGCCTCAATTGGGTCTGCCATTCGTTATGGTCGCCGCTGTTTCGGCAGCATTGAGCGGATGCTCCATTCCCTACGCCGAAGCGCTTTCCAATAAATTCAACACCTGTGAATCGGACGCCGATTGTCCCGCCGGATCTCATTGCGCCGCCATTGGCGATCAAAACAGCTGCGTAGCAAGTTCGGTTGACCTGACCGGCCTTGTGATTGAAGTGCGCCCCGCTCCCGGCAATGGCCAAATGTCATTGTCATCCATTCTCATTGAGCCCGGGAGCATCTCGGGCGACAGCGGTAGTCAGATCGTCAATCTCGATCTCAAGGTGCCTGAATACATCAATATCTCCCCCGGTCGCGTGTATTTGCCATGCGCCGGCACCACAGCTGTTCCGGCGCGCGTCCATCTTAAACCCGTACCGCACCTCTTCGGCCTTCTTGATGGTCAATCGTATGAGGCCGCGTCGTCGGAAGATGCTCAAGGCAATGAAGCATTCGCGGTGAGTGTCCCACCGGGCATTTACGATGTTTATGTGGAGCCACAGCCGGACCTGGGCGTTTTCCCCGATTGCACCAAAACGCCGCCCATTTTTTTACCAAAACAAACGTTATCAAAAGACGCGGGGTTTTCCGTTCAATCTGCGGCGCCGCTCACATTAAACGGCACCATTAAACTCTCTCAAAAAGAAGACTTCACCAAGTGGTACCTTGAAGTTGTTGAGCCATTGAGTGGTCAGATCATTTCGGAGTCCATTCAACCAAAACAAGAGGGACTTGACTTTGAAGTGCCCTTTTCAATCGCGTTTGATTGGACAGCCACCAACAAGGCATTCATTCCGGTGGTTCGTCTAAGGCCGCCGGCCAACTCTTCAAAACCCTTTATCCTTTGGAGTCTCGACGTATTGGCTTTTCAAGGATTGGACGTGCCCGTCAAACTCGACGTTTCCGGCATTGCAACTCAACCGCGCGAAGTGGGTGGAAACGTTTTTCACGACGGTCTCCCGGTCACTGCAACTGTCACTCTTCAAAGCACCTCCTTGTCGGGTGAAGAACTGACACTCTACGAAACAGTTATTCAAACCGACGATAACGGACACTTTCAGAGTTTTTTGCCACCCGGCACATATCAAGTCGTGGCTCGTCCCGACCGGCAAGATCTCGCTGTGGGCGCCACCGTTTGGGAAGTTGCAGAAGGCACAGACTGTTTTTGCGGTGGCTCGGTCAACGTTCCCTTTGCAACCACGCTCGCCGGAACGGTGGTCACCGCCAACGATGACTCGGCCAACGTTGAAGTACGCCTCACGCCATCGGTTACGGGCGGCTCAGGTTTCTTGAGCAAAGCCACCGCCGTCGAGGTGAAGCCGCGCCCCGCAACAACTCAAACTCAAGCCGGCGTATTTCAAGTTGCTGTGGACTCCGGCAAGTTTGATCTCGCGCTCGTTCCGCCTTCCGATTCGGGCTATCCGTGGCTCGTTCGTCCGCGACTTCTCGTGTCCGAAATCGCCGATGACCTTGCCGCCCCGCCCGTGGTTTCGTTGGGTACACTTGCTCTTCAAAACCCCGTGATCGTCAAAGGTCGCGTGGTCGACGCCAAAGGCTCCGCACTTGCCGGCGCCACCGTGCGAGCCTGGACACCCGTCGGCGGAGACGAAACCGCGCAAAGCGTCACCAGCGCCGTTCAAATCGGTGAAGCGGTGGCCGATGTGAACGGTGAGTACTTCTTGCTGCTCCCACCTTCCGTGAAGTAGCCCGGCCTTCGCCGGCTTGGCCAAGCCGAATAGCGAGGAGCGTGTGGATCGATCGCGCAATGGACACTCGCCGCCCTTGCAAAAAAGGTGTCGCGTGCGTTTTCCCCAATTTTATTGTCACTTCTTTTAGGTCTAATCTCCCAAAATATGTCACCCAGGGACCAACCGCGTCCCAGTCAAACGCGCCCTCAAAGTTCGCCTGAATTGCGAACTGCGGGTGACGATCCCACGCTCGATCTCGCGGGTGCGCTGCACGAGGTTTCCAACGCGCTCACCGTTGTTCTCGGGTGGACCGAAGCCGCAGCACAGGCTTCGGATCCAGAGGCGCTTCGCAATGCTCTCGGCATCATAAAAAGCCGCGCCGCGCTCGCGCGCGACATTGCGCGACAAGCGATCGGCGCCGTTGTTCCATCACCCCCGCCCGCGCCGATTGCCGATGTCATTCGCGACGCTGCGCACGCTCTCACGTTTGAAGCGGCGCCCGGCGGCGTGACCATTTCCGTGTCTGATTCATCCACGTTTCCCAACGTTGTTGTGCCCTCGGCGCCGGCCCTGCTCCAGGTTGTTACCAATCTGCTTCTCAACGCGATCGCGTTCTCACCGCCCGGTTCGCGCGTGGACATCTCCGTTGCCGAAGCCCCCGATCATTGTGTACTCATCGCCGTTCAAGACGCCGGCCCCGGTGTTCCCGTTGAACAACGCGAACGCTTGTTTCAGTCGGGCGTTTCGTCGAGGCGCGGCGGTGCCGGCGTCGGCCTTCGACATTCCGCAGCGCTCGCGGCAGCACACGGCGGCGCACTTCGGCTTGGAGAACAAGGCCCCGTCGGCGCGCGATTTGAGCTTGTTTGGCCCACTCAAACAGCCGAGTTTGCAGCTCAGCGTCCACCGCAAAGTGCTCCGCGACCCATTGAGCATACGGGCAACATTCAAGGCGCGCGCATTCTCATCGTTGAAGACGACGACGCCGTGATCGAACTTCTCATGCTCGCGCTTGAAGCGCGCGGAGCCGACGTGGTGAGCGTGAAACAGCGCGCCGATCTTCCGCGTGCGCTTTCCACAGGGCGCTTTGATGCCGCGCTTCTCGACCTTTCACCGCTTCTCGGTGATCTCGACGGAGCCGTTGCCGCCCTTCGCGATGCGAGTCCCGCCGCGCGACTCGTGGTCATGTCCGGCAGCGTTCCGCAGGCCAACGTCGGCGGCGCCGCTCACTGGGTTCGAAAGCCGTTTGAAGTGCGCGAGATCGTCGATGCACTTTCCGGCGTTGTCGCCGCGCAAAAAGCCTCCAATCAAAAATTGTGACCGGTTTTGCTTGACAAACAAAAGCCGCCGTATACCTTCGGCGCCCCATCGCGAAGGTGGCGGAATTGGCAGACGCACTAGCTTGAGGTGCTAGCGGGTAACTCCGTGCGGGTTCAAGTCCCGCCCTTCGCACTCCAAATGCCAAATTGAAGCGGCCGTTTCTCCTACGAGAAGCGGCCGTTTCGTTTTTTACGCCTTCACATCGGCGTTTGCCGGCACGTTTGCAATCGCCCCCATAAACGCCCGCACGCTGTCAAACCGCTCGCCGGGCGCCTTGGCCAACGCGCACGCCAAGAGGTCATCCACAATCGCCGGCACCGGATGAGCCGCCGCCCGCACCGCCGACGGCGCCGATTCGGTCAGCAGCTTTGCGTACACAGCGGCCAGCGTTCGATCAAAAAACGGCGGCGCACCCGTCAACATCTCGTAGAGCACAGCGCCCAAACCGTACACATCGCAACGCACATCCAGCGGCTCACCGCGCGCCTGTTCCGGCGCCATATACAGCGGTGTACCCACGGCCGCCCCTGTCGACGTGAGCTTTGAAGCCGCCGCACTGTCGATCTTTTTCGCGAGCCCAAAGTCCACCAACACAACCCGTTCACGCCCGCCCGGACCTTTTGCAACGAACAGGTTTGCCGGCTTCAAATCGCGATGCAAAAGCCCCGCTTCGTGCGCCGCAGCCAGCGCATCGCCCGCTTCGAGAATCATCCGCCGAGCGTCCGGCCACGCGAGCGAACCCACACGCGCGAGCCGACCGTCGAGCGTTTCACCTTCGAGCAGATCCATCACCAAATACGAGAGCCCACCATCGGTCACGTGAAAGTCGTGCACCGCCACAATCCCCGGATGACCCAGGGCACTCGCTGCCATCGCCTCACGCTCAAACCGCCGAATTGCATCCCCGTCCACCTGCGCATCCGGTAGCAATGTTTTAATCGCGTAACGCCTCCCCGTTCGAAGATGTTTCGCTGCGTACACAGCGCCCATCCCGCCGGATCCAAGGTGTTTCTCCACCGCGTACGTGTTGTTGAGCACCGTACCGATCAACGCTTCCACCGACGGCGGCGGCGGTGCCGAAGGCCCCACGCGCGGTGACGGCGCCTGCACAGTTGTCGAACCCACAAAAGGCGAAGCCGGCGTGATCACAATCGGCGTGTGCGGCTGCGGCGTGATCGCGTTGGCAGCGCCCATCGCGCCCCGATCCGCCGGAATTGGTGTGTACACACCCTGCGCCCCCTGCGCGGCGATCGGATACGCGGGCCCCGTCGGAGCGAGTTGTGCGCTCGGGGAAGTGATCGCACCCGGAGGCCACGAAGCCATCTGCGGCCCACTCGCTCCCGAACTCTGCGCAGCAGCCAACAACGCCGCCGCCTCCTCCGCCGGAACCTCTTCTACAAATCCGTAGGCCACCGCATCAAGCACAGCGCGTTCCGCTTCCATCGCGTGCAGACCCAAATGATGAGCCACATCGCGCGACCCAAACACCGGAGTCATCCGCGCAAGCGCCACAATATCGCGAGCGATGTGCGCTCGTTTTCGGCCCTTAAACCCGCGCCAAAACGCTGTTGCCGAAAGCGACGTTGGAATCAACCCGCCGAAGAGCGCCACAAACATCGTTCCGCGCTGACCCCAAAGCCCCTCTTCGTCGGCCGGCGCAACCAACAACAAGAGCGCCAAAAACAGCAGAAATAGGCCGATAATCCCGCCGATTGTACCCATCACAATGAGCACAATCGCCCGCGTACGCAGACGATTGTAAAGCGTCTGAAATCGGTCGAGGCGGGCGCGCAGCAAAGATCTCGGTGGTTCGTTTACCATGCCTGCCCGGTGCCGCGGACGAATCTAAAAAAACCGCCCGAACCGCTCATCGGAAGGCAAAACGAGCGCCGCAGTCTCCTCGACGCATCCAGCCGAGAGGATCGTTTATTCACGCTCGTCGGCCCGCCCGGAGTTGGCAAAACCCGCCTCGCCGTTGAAGTTGCCCTCGACCTTTTCAACCTCGGCCGCTTCGCCGAAGTGTGGCGCTGCAATCTGGGCGCCGCGCGCGATATGGCTTCGATCTGCGACGCCGTTGCCCAATCCATTGGAGCCTCCGCCGACGGCTCCAACCCCGATCCGTCGTCACACATCACTCGTGCGATCGAATCGCGAGGCGATGTGCTCCTTCTCCTCGACGAAATGGAAAGCGCCGCCGCCTCCGCACCCTCCACCGTGGGCCAATGGCTGGCAGAACTTCCCAACCTCTCCGTCCTCGTCACCTCGCGTGAACCGCTGCATATCCCCGGTGAAAACGTTGTCGAACTCACGCCCCTGTCAATCGACGGCGGTGAAGCTGTCGACCTTTTTTTATTGTGTACACAACGCGTCCGGCGTGCGTACACAATCCCTGAAGCCGACCTACCATTCGTCCAAGCCCTCGTGCGCGAACTCGACGGCCTTCCGCTCGCCATTGAACTCTGCGCACCGCGAATGGCCGTTATGGGCCCGCGCGCGCTTCTTCATCGCATGTCGAGCCGCTTCGATCTGTTGCGCCGCAAACCCTCCGCGCCCACAGATCGCCACGCCGCCCTCGCCCTCGCGATCGAAACATCGTGGATGGCGCTTCTCCCGTACGAACAATCAACCCTTTCACAATTGGCCGTGTTTCGCGGCGGATTTACGCTCGAAGCAGCGGAAGCTGTCGTTGATCTCTCTCTTTATCCAGACGCTCCGCCCATCGTCGACGTCCTCCAGTCCCTTCGCGACAAATCGCTCCTCACCGCGATCGAAACACCCCCCGGTGCCGACCTTCGCCTTGGAATGCTTGCGAGCATCGCAGTGTACACATTGGAAAAACTCGACTCATCAATCGCGGCCAACGTCATCGCCCGCCACGCCCATCACGTGGTTCGCACCGCCGAACACCACGAACAACACCTCACCGGAAAAGACGGCCCCATTCACCGCGCCCAGATCTTGGCCGATCGCCACAATCTCACCCAAGTCATTGAGCGTGTTTTAGGCCAAGGCCAAGTCACAGCGCGCACCGCCGAACCCGCTCTTCGCGCGCTCCTCGTGCTCGCAACGCTCTCGCCGTACGACGGCCCACCAGAAGCGTTTGCCGCCGCCGTTGGCCCCGTTCTCACCGCCACAAAAGACTCCGGCGCCGATCCTCGCCTCTCCGCGCGTGCCCTCTACGCCCGAGGCACATTGCTTCTTTCTCGCGGTGACATTCGCGCCGGCAGTCGCGACCTCGTGCAAGCTCTCGCCGTTGCGCGCTCCCTCAACGACGCACTTCTCACAGCACGTGCCACATGTGCATTGGGTGAAGCCCTCGCACGTCGCGGCGAAATGGCAGCCGCGCGTGAACACTTTGAAAAAGCGGCTCAAAGCTTCACTCAACTTGCCGACACCTCCGGCGCCGGAGCGGCGATCGCACTTCAAGCAGAATTGAGCCTGCGACAAGGCGATCTCGTTACCGCGCAGGCCCTCGCCGATCGCGCCCTGTCCCTTCATCAAACCAAAAGCGACGCTTTCGGTTCCGCCGTTGACCTCATTTTGCTCGGCCGCATTGCATGCGATCGCAACGATCCCCAAACGGCGATCACCCACTTCTCCTCTGCATGTGTACACGCTGAACGCGCCGAGAGCCGCCGCACAGCCGCCGCCGCCACCGGATATCTCGGCTTGGCCCACCATCTCGCCGGCAATCTGGACGCCGCAAAAACGCACTTTGAAACGGCGATCGCCGCCTTTTCTGAAATGGGTCTCATCATCCCCCAAGCCTTGTTTTCAGGGCTCTTGGGCATTTGGTTTCGCGAAGACCAAAAACCCGGTGAAGCGTACGCCCGTCTTTCGATCGCCGCCGAACGTCTCGACAATGCGGGTCAAGGGGCCATGCGCGCCCTTTATCTCGCTCACTTGTCGGACCTGGAGGCCGAGGCCTCGCGCCCCAGTGAGCGCTCCGCGTTGTGTACACTCGCAACCTCGCTCCTAAATGCCGACCCCGATGTTTCCGTCGCGCAGGTCGTAGCGTTGTTCACGTTGGGTACACCTCCCCAGTCATCGGCGCATGCGATCATCGCGGCGCGGTGTCGTCGGGGGGCGGGGGCGCGGCCTTTGGCCGCGCCCCCGCCCCCCGACGACACCCTCCAAATCGGCCCATCCGCCTTGTGGTTTCAACCCCCTCACGGCGAACGTGTACTCCTCGATCGTCGGCGCCAACTCGCCAAAATGCTCGACCACCTCGCCGCTTTCCGCCTCGAAAAACCGGGTGCCGCCTTGGGGTGGGAAGCCCTCATCGAAACCGCCTGGCCCGGCGAGCGCATCCTGCCCGACGCCGCCGCGCACCGCGTACGCGTGGCCATCTCCACGCTTCGAAAAATGGGCCTGCGCGATCTGCTTCGCACAACCGATGAGGGATACCTGCTCGCCCCCGACGTGCCCGCCGTGCGCGTGTGAGAAAACCGCTGTGAAATAGGGCATCAAACGCGACGGTTGGCCCATTTGACCTTGTTTGACGTGCCATTGACGAAAGGCGCCGTTATTCATCGCCGCGTTCGTTGGTGAGGAAATGTCCCCCCGACGCGAGCCTCATGTGATACCCGGCCGCTCCGAGATCACGCCCCGCTCCACCTTGCAGGAGATGTACACATGGCCCCCGTAGGTTTTCTACTCGTTGCAATTGCGATCATCGGCTTGATTTATGGCTTGATTATGCGTGCGCGTGCCGGTCGCGTGACCGATGCGCCCTTCGTTTCAACCGGTGACGCAGCAGCGCGCGGTGCGCAGCTCGCCGGCCCCAAAGGCCAAATCAGCGCCCAGGGCGGCGTCATGATGCAGCAGCCTGTGTACGCACCGGTGTCGGGCACCCCCTGCATGTTTTATGAACTCAAAGTCACCGCCGAGTGGAAAGACGGCGACACGACCAAAACCAAAGAACTCGATCATCAAAAGGTCGCCGCTCAATTTGCCATTAACGACGGCTCCGGCCCCGTGTGGATCGATCTTCGCGAGGGCGGCGATTTTGAGCCCACGGTGAGCAAACAAATGGAGCAATCCACCGGCCTTTTGAAAGGCATTGTGGGTGGTGAACTCGTGTTTGGAAACTACCGCCTCAACGCCGGCATCGGTTCGCTCGGCACCACCTACAAGGTCGAAGAAAAGGCCTTCCCCGTTCAGCAACAAATGTACGTTTGCGGTCGCATGGCCGAGCAGGGCGGAATGATCACCGCGCCCAAATGGCGTGCGCTTCTCGCCACAAATCAAACGCGCGACCAATACCTCGCAGCGGCAATGAAAACAGCCAAGATCGCCTTGATCGCGGCCGCGGCAATGTTTGTTGTCGGCGGTGCTCTCGCCGGGATCGGCTTGGCCATGGGCGGCGGTGACAAAGCCGACGACGCAGCTGCGGCTTCCGCTTCAGCCTCCGCACCTTCGGCGCCCGCTTCGGCAACCGATGCTCCCTCGGCCGAACCCACCGATGCGCCCGCTGCAAGCGGCGCTCAACCCACCAAAAAGCCCGTCACCGGCACGTCGACAAAGCCCACCACCACGGCGACCGCGGCGGCCACCACCACCACTGCCCCCGCCACGTCGGCCACCACGTCCACAACGAGCCGACCCACGGCCACCGCGCCGTCCACAAAGCCCACCGCCACAAGCAAGCCGGGCCTCGTGATCAAGCCCAAGAAGTGAGATTGTCCGCGCGTCGTCGGTCGCCTTGTGTACTCAAACAGGGCGACCGTCGATCCAAACGCTCGGTCCAAAGGCCCGACGATTTGGAGCCCGCAGCAGCGCGTTGACCATTACGATGGCGGGCGATGAGGCCGGCCAACAAATTCGCCTTCGCCCTCGCATTCGCGGGGGCGCTTTTTTCAGTGCAGCCGGTGAGTGCCGGCACCCCCGAAGACAAGTTTCAAGAAGGCACCGCCGCGTTTTCCGATGGGCGGTTGCAAGAGGCGTTGGACATTTTCCAAGCGCTTTGGAAAGCCAACAAATCGTACGATCTTGCCGTCATGCTCGGGCGCACCGAGCGCAATCTCAACAAGCATAAAGATGCCGCCGAGCATTACAGTTATGCCCTCGCGCACTTCCCGGTAACCGGTGAAACCGAGCTTCGCGAAGAAGTGGTGAGCGAACTCGCCGAGGTCAAAAAACAAATCGGCACCGTGCGCATTACCGTCCCCCTTAAAGAAGCCAGCGTCAAAGTTAACGATGTGGCATTGAGCGCAGACGCTCTTGATAAAGACGTTTTTTTGGCCCCGGGCAAAAACGTTATTGAAGCGTCGGCCCCGGGATATCAATCGTCGCGCCGCACCATTGAAATCAAAGCGGGCGAAACGCAGGACTTAACCATTACACTCAATAAAGAAGGCGATGCTCCACGCAGCCGGGTTCCGGCATTTGTCGTGGGTGGCATCGGCGTGGCGGGCATTGTCGCCGGCGCGGTATTGGTGGGTGCCGCCGAAGGCAAAAAGGGTGAAGCGATCAAGCTCCACGACGAAATCGGCAGTTCGGCGGGATGTGCGGCCGATCCCGTTAAGTGCAAAGCCCTCCGCGACGCGAGCGGCCAAACAGACGCTCTTGGAAACGGCGGTGTTGCGGCCTTTGTACTGGGTGGATTGGCCATTGCGGGTGCTTTTGGATACACTTTGTTACCAACCCGCCGGAGTGAACCAAAAACCCCGGCCCCCAAAGTGGCCGTGTTGCCCATTGCAAGCCAAAACATGGGCGGCTTATTGATTTCAGGCTCGTTTTAAGAGGCTTTGTTATGACGCGCACATTGGGCTTATCGGCGCTTTTGTTTGGCTCGCTCATCGTTTCGGCGCTTTTTACCACCGGTTGTTATTCATATTCGGGCGACTGCAAATTCAACTACAGCTGTGAAGAAGGTGGGGCCGGTGGGTCAACCACCACCACGGGAACGGGCGGCGCGCCGCCGAGTTGTATTCCCTCCAATAACAGCTCCCCTGTAGACGACAGTTGCGGCGTGTTCGTGTCGTCTTCCAAAGGCGAAGACACAAACGCCGGCACTAAAGAAAAGCCGTTTGCCACTATCACCATGGCGCTCAACTCGGCACCCGGAAAGCCCGTGTACCTCTGTGGAGAAAACCTGCTGGAAAGCGTTGAAATCAGCCAAAACGCCGCTCTCTACGGTGCGCTCGACTGCGCGAGTGACTGGAAATATGTGGCGGGTCAAAAGTCGGTATTGAGCGCGTCCGGCGACATGGTGCCGCTCAGGGTAGGTTCCAAAGCCAAAGCCAGCTTATTTGACGTGGCTCTTCGTTCTGAAGACGCCATGTTGCCGGGAGGATCTTCCATTGCCCTCATCGCCGAAGGTGAAAGCGAGCTAAACCTGACACGATGTTCGGTGGAAGCCGGCAATGGTCAGAACGGTCAAGACGGCGATGATTTTGTGGATCCCGCGCTCGACGGGCTCAACGGCGCCGATGGACTAAACGCGTGCATCGCCAACCAGGTGGTCACCCCCGATCCCCCCACCGGCTCGTGTGGAGATGTTATGTCGGCTGGTGGGTTGGGTGGAATTGGAACATCGGCCCAAGGTGGGTCAGGTGCTCCCGGTCTACCCGACGGCGCCATGAACGGTGGAGCCGGTGAAGGTGCCGCGGTTTGTACAGATGGTCAACCCGGCAATGATGGAATGGTAGGTTCACCCGGTGCGGGTGCTCAAGGGATGGGCGCGTTGCAAGCCGGCTTGGGATTTGTACCGGCCGCGGGGGCCGACGGTCAGCCTGGTGGAGTTGCCCAAGGTGGAGGCGGCGGCGGCGGCGCCAAAGGCGGAACCGGCAGCGGTAAGTGCCCCACAGGAACCACGGGCGGTGCGAGCGGTGGCACGGGCGCGTCGGGCGGATGTGGCGGGTTGGGCGGTAAAGGTGGCAAAGGCGGCGGCTCCTCCATTGGCATTCTAAACCTCGGAGCACAAATCGTATTCCAGGATGTGACAATCACCACCAAAGCCGGTGGAAAGGGTGGAAACGGCGGCGCCGGTCAACTCGGCGGCTTGGGTGGAGCAGGTGGCAAGGGAGGTCAGAAAGTCAACTTTGTCAACCTGAACAACGCCTGCGCCGGAGGCAACGGCGGCAAGGGCGGTGACGGCGGAAAAGGAGGCGGCGGCCGCGGCGGACACTCCATTGGAATTGCCCATGCCGGCACCGCACCTGACACCACCGGAGCTACCATTACCCCGGGCAGTGCTGGACTGGGTGGAACAGGTGAAGGCGACACAGGCAACGGCGCCGACGGTCTGGGCGTCGCCGTACAAGGGTTTTAGTTCACCGTCTGCGAAATAGCATTACCTGGTAAGGCTCACATGTGCTCGGTGGCGCAGCCGAGTAGAATTTCAATCTTACCGGCAGAGTCGGCCTCTACCACCGAACACGTGGCGTCACACAGAATGATCTTGGTGGGCGCCGCCGGGTTATCATAATACCAACCGCCCGTTGCCGGGTCACACGCTGCGGCGTTTGCCACATTCAGGATCACCTGAGCAGACCCGCCGCCGGGTGTGTATTGCACGTTGACTTTGTTATAGTCGAGCATGCCCTGCGCAGGTTGAGGAATGGTATATTCACACCCCAGCGCCGTTTGTTGAATGGCATCAAGCGCGGCTTTAAATTCTTGGTTTACGTTGGCATTGCCATCGACAATAAAGGCGCTTCCTGTTCCACCCGCGGCGGCAATCGCATTCAGATTGCTGAGCGATGCACCTACCCCAATGACAAATGTTTTTACTTTGGGGCTCGCATTTGCCGCGGCGGCGGCAATGTTGGAAATGCCGGGAATGTCAGACGGGTTGCATTCTGTTGGGTCGCCGTCGGTGGCGAGAACCACCACAACGTTGTGCGACGGGTGAGCCATAGCCCATGACTTGGCATGGTCTACCGCGCCCTGTAATGCCGGCCCGGTGGGCGTGTTGCCCGTTGGACCCTGCGCGTTGATGGAGTTGGAAAGAGCGGTGGCATGCGCCGCCGTGAGAGGCGCAATTTCAACCTTGGGGGTGGCATAGTCGGCCGGGTTGCACGAGTCTGTACCGCCCGCTGTACATCCCAAACAGATGAATACAAAACACGGACCGTACGCTCCGCAATCGGCGTTGGTTGTACAGGTTGGGTTGCAGTTGGCGCCGCTCGTAATGGGAAAGTACTGAATGCCCGCGCCGAGCCCCGCGTTGGCAGGATCACCGAAGAAGCTCTTGAGCGCCGACGTGACAGCATCCCACCGCGTGCCGCCGCCCTGAACGGTTTCTGACATGGAACCTGACTGGTCAAGCATAAAGAACAGGTCAAGTTGAACAGGGTTGGCCTGCGCCGTTTCAGCCGCGCATGCGCAGGCGCCCTGAACGCACGGTTGACCCATGCAGTTTGAACCGCATCCACCGCAGTTTTGGTCGCTTGTTTGGGTGTTTGTTTCACACCCGTTTGCCGGGTTACCATCGCAGTCGCCCGAATGAACCGGACAGTCCAGTTTGCACTGCCCTACAAAGCAGGTGGGGGGTACACCGCCGCCGGGTTGACACACGTTTCCACATGACCCGCAGTTGTTTACGTCGCTCTGCAAAATCGCTTCACACCCGTCGGCCGGGTCACCGTTGCAGTCGGCACTACCCATGACACATTCCGTCCCGCCCGTTCCTGTGGAGCCGCCTGCGGTGCCCGTTCCACCCGCACCACTTCCGGTGGTGGCGCCTGCTCCCGCTCCCGAGCCTCCACCGCCCGTGGCTCCTGCACCCGTTGTGGTAGTGTCGCTCCCCGCGGTTCCGGCGCCTCCGGTCGTGCCCGTTTTTGTGGCGTCACATGCCGAAAGCGCGATCAAACCGGTGAAAAGAGCGGCGGGCGCAAAGCGAGTGAGCATAAAAAAGTACCTCCAACTGCACCATGGACCCTACGCGGATTTCTCGCGGATCCAAACGAAAAAGCGCGCCGCCCACCCTTGATGCAAGCAATTGTCGCTCTACCCGGTGACGGGGTAACGCAGGCTTTCAAGCAGCCACTCTTTGTTGTTGGCCACCTCTGTCAGAAGACGTTGGTTGAGTGCGTCCCGCTTTTCAAACAAGCGGTAACCGGCCTTGGGACGAAGGTACCCTTTGGCCTTGGGATGTTTGGCAAACAGCGCCTCCTCCCCCATTTTTTCTGCCCATCGCTCATATTTGGCCCGGTTGTCCAAAAGAGCTTTTACCAAGATAGGCATGACGGTTGAATAGTCTGCTTGCATGCTCTCCGTTGTGTACTCATACGTATCGCGGTCTACCTTGCCCCAGGTTACCGCTTCAGCCGGCGGACAACCTGAAAGGGAGCCGTCTGTCACCGGTGACGACACGATTTGAACGTCAAACATGTACCCGCGAACATTGGGTAGACCGAGCACTTGGCCGAGAGCGGGTTCAGGCTGAAGGTTGAAATTTTTTGGGCACGCCGCCGCCCAAAACCAACGTAGCGAGCGCGTGCACCGGATTATCAAACAAACCCCAGAAGTGGTAGGCGCACGACTCAAACACCTCCGCATGAAGGTCAAGTTCAAAGCGATGATCGGAGATTAACCCCGCTTTAGCCATTGCCCACAGCTTCATGGAGTTGAGAAACACACTCCCGTCACCGGGCGCTCCAACAAACACAGGAATGGCCAAGTCATGACAGGCCGCAAGCAAACCGCGTTGAAGGTTGTGCTTTTTTTCTTGCTCGGCGTATACCTTACCCAAAAGATACCGCATTTCAGTGCCTGTCATGCGCTTTTGAAACTCCGGCCGCTGGAGCGCGCCTGAGAGAAACCGGTCTTGATGAAGGAGCACATCTTCATCAAACGCCATATCTGTGACGCGAATGGTATGTTCGTCACGAAGGGCACCGTCATCGCCGAAAATGGGCACTTCGTGAACGGGGCCAGATGTGTACGCATCGAGCGAGCGGTGCCCGTCGTGGTAACACACCGCATCGGTGGTAGAAAGGTAGGCTACCCATCCCGTTTCTAGAAACGGAATTAGCCACGCCTGGTGTTGACCCGACACTGTAACCGGGCCGGCAACGGCTACAGTCAGGGGGCAGCCGGCGCCGATGGCATCATCTAAAATAGAATAAATGCGGCGGAGAAAAGCGCCGCCGAAAGCGGGCAGACAGTTGGCGAGCAGCTCGTCGAGCGAGTTGCACTCATCTACCCGACGCACAACCACTTGACGGCGCGCGCCCGACGGGCGCGGGGGTTTGGGGCCGCCCGCGGCCCCATCGGGACCGAAAAGCGCGAAGCGCGCGCCCGGAGCACCGCCTTGGGCGGGCTCGTCTTGGCAGGGATGTTTGGTACTCATTGGGCCGCGCGATAGAAGCACGTTGTGAAACGCGCGGCAATGGGTGTGGTAGTTTAACTGGACGCCGGATTGGCGGAGTCGTCCCGGAATACCAACTGTTAAACAAGCCGTGGCCCGAGTATACGGCCACTCGGTGGAGGGATGATCGCCGCCAGGAGCCCACCTTATTTAACGTATTTAACGTGGGTCACTTTATCTGACCCTTCTCATCGATTCTGAGGCACCTTGGATGGGCTTTGAAGAAAGGTGTACCCATGCAACTTGCGCGTCCTTCAGCCCTGCTGACCTTGTTTCTTGCATCCATTTCAATGCTAACTCCCGCCTGCGACAGCGATTCTTCGGGGTCGGCCGGCAGCACAACTACCTCGAATGGAGGCAACGGCGGTTCGGGTGCAACCGCTACCGGAACCGCGGGATCGGGAGCGGGTGGAACCGCCACCGGCGGAACAGGCACGGGCGCATCGTCCACAGGAACCACCACCGGAACGGGCGCAGTGGGCGGTTTTGTGGAGGTGAAGTGCGTTAACCAAACCTACCAATGCGGTGACGCCATTGATAACGACGGCGATGGGTTAACCGATTGGACAGATCCTGATTGTTTGGGGCCCTGCGATAACACTGAAGACAGCTATTACACCAATATTCCAGGCGGAGACGGCCCGGCGTGTACGGTCGATTGTTATTGGGACTCCAACAGCGGCGCCGGCAACGATGAATGTTATTGGTCGCACCAATGTGACCCCAACGAACAGACAGATCCGGGTCACCCCGAACCAAACAGTGTATGCCCGTACGATCTCAATGCGCAAATCCCGGGGACGCCGCTTGGTTGTGACGAACTGTTACAGATGCAATCGCAAACTTGTTATGACGTTTGCAAGCCTCTCACGCCCAATGGGTGTGACTGCTTCGGCTGTTGTGAATTGCCGGCGGGAACCGGTAAGTTCGTTTGGTTGGGGTCCAAAGATGAAGCAACGGGTTTGGGCTCGTGTACACAAGACGCGATCAACGACCCAACAAAGTGTGAGCCCTGCATTCCCGTGCCGGGTTGTTACAACGGCTGTGACCCGTGTGAGCTTTGTATTGGAAAAGATACCCTTCCGCCTGAATGTAATCCGGGTGGAACCGGCGGCGCGGGTGGCACCGGGACAGGTGGCACCGGAACCGGCGGATCCATCGGCACACAATGCCCGCCCGGCGTTCAGGCCTGCGGTCTACCCGGGCAGGCGCTTTGCCCGCCCGACTTTTACTGCATTACCGGCTGCTGTATTGAAAACGTGCCCAAGTAGACAGGTCTACTGGCACTTTCCAGAAACGCAGACCGTGCCAGGATCGCAGGGTTTGCCACACTTTCCACAATGTTGACTTGATTCTTGGGTGTCCACACAAACCCCGGCACACTCTGTCAGGTTTTCTGAACACTTGCATTTGCCGGCCTTACACGCGGTTCCACCTGAACAAACAATGCCGCAATCGCCGCAGTCAGAGTTGCTGACTTTGACATTGGTGCAAACCCCACCGCACCAAATCTGGTCTGCTAAACATTCGCAAACGCCGGCGGTACATTGGCTACCACCGCCGCAGACAATGCCGCATCCACCGCAATTGACGTTGTTGCAACATTTGGTAATGCACCCGCCTGAACACTCGTTTTGTCCTTGAGGGCAGTCATCCACGCATTTGCCGGCGGCGCACACCTCTGAAGCGGAGCATATTGTGCCGCACTCACCACATGCGGCCCATGACGACTGCAAATCAACGCATTGTCCATTACAGAGAGTTGACCCCGCCGGACACACGCACGCTCCGCCGTTGCAGTATTGCCCCCCTGTGCATGGAAACCAGCAACTTCCGCAATGGGTAGGGTCAATCTGGAGGTTGACACATGCCCCGGCGCAGGCGCTATACCCAGGGTCACATTCGGTTGCGCATTGGCCTTTGGAGCACAATAACCCAGGATCGCAGGGGCTATTGCAATTGCCGCAATGGGCAGGATTGGTCATTACCGAAACGCATTGGTTATTGCAAACGAGCTGACCCGCCGGACACGGGCATTGGTCAGGGTCACAGGTAGGGACTGTGGATGTGGAATTGGTAACCACTCCTTCGAGGTAAACCTGGTCACATCCTATAAGCGCGAGAAGTATTAAAATCGGCGCCGATTTTATTGAAACTCGTCCACTCAAACGGGCCGATGGCATTTTCGCACTCATTAAGGTCGAACCTCCACCGCCAATGAAAGGGTGACACCCGGAAGCCCAAACGAAGCCGCTTCTTCGTTGGCAATGACCAACACGGGGTGAGGGTGAAACGTGGCAGTCATGAGATCGGACCGCAGGGCAAATGTTGGAGTGAAATGGTAGAGCGCCCCAAATTCGGCGTAGGGCTGAAACGAACACTCACTACCCGACCTGGCAAGGTCCGAATTGGGGGCCCGACCTTGATAAAAAAAACAGGCTGCGCCGAGCCCTGCGCCGACCGTGAGCGACAACGGGGTAAGGGGTTGTACTCGAATAGAAAGTCCTGCCAAAAGCGACAAAGGGCGCAAATCCATCTCACCGTCGGCTGTGGAAACCGTGCCGGCTCCAATGGGTAGAAGAGTTGTCAGGGTGGCCGCGAGCGGCCCTCCGATTCGAGCATCGGCTCCAAATCGCAGCGCGATCACGGGTGAAAGACCACCCGGCGAATAGGTGACAGCGGGGCCGCCGTGTACTCCAAATCTTTTGACCGGAACAACGGGGGAGGCGCTCACAGTCGGTGTGGCTGTTAACGCGGCGGCGGATGGGGTAGGCAATGATGAAGGCGAGGGCGAATCTCGTTTTCCCTCGCTTGTTGCGTTTGCAACCGGGCTTTGATTTTCAGGCACGGGCAATAGCCGTGCACGCAGCAGTTCAACGGCTCTCAATGCCAATAGATTGGCGTTGTTGCCCGCATTGAATGACTCGCTGACGCGCAGTTGTTGTGGGAGGTTTTGACTGTGCTCCCGATCAATCCACAGAACCACTTCTGGAGGCGCCGACTCAATGCGAATAACTGCGGCTGCTTTGTGTTCAATGGCAAGTTCGGAGAGGGATTGAGACGCTGCTAACGGAGTTATTACAACGTCCAACCCCAGCAATTGCAGCTCTTGTCGAATTCGCACCAGAGACGCGTCGTCTGCGCGGGCGCCGGTTAATACAACTCTGAGATTAGATGCGTACACAAGCGATCCAATGAATAATGCGGCAACAGCGAATAACACCGTTGCAATCCATTGAAATCGGCCTAGGCGCACGTCACTTTTCTACCAGACTTCGAGCGAGCGCGGCGTGGGCTCCCATTGGATAACGCGCGAGGTAACGTTCGGCCACAATTCGAGCGGCGCCGGGATCGCGTTTACGAATTTCAAGCAACCTACCCAACGCCTGCTCCGCGAGCGGTCCACCCGGTTCTTCTTTCAGGTAGGTTTCAAACCACAGCGCTGCATCACCCGGCGAGCGTAATTGATCCGCCGAAATCTTTCCCAATAAAAATGCCGTAGCGCCTTTTGTTTTATATCGCTTTCGGGCCGCAATCAGAGCTTCTTTTGCGGCGGCAGGTTTGCCTGAAAAACGTGCCACATCGGCCAGGGTTAACAATTCTCCGGGGGATGCTTTGGCGATTTCAGCCGAGAAACCATTGGCTTCAGCGGCGGCCATAGCTTCTTTGTGTTTGCCGGCCCGTGCCAGGGTTTTCCACGTTGCTTCAATGGGTGCGCCGGGTTCAACCGGGTTTGCACTTGGCAATGTGGTCGACGTTGCCGCGGGTGATAACGTGACCGCGGGCGTTGCAACGGGGAGCACCTCTGTTGGTGTGGGAACTGCCACGTTGGCCGATGCCGACGAAGCGGGAGTAGTGCCCGCGCGCAGCTCCATGTGCTGCGTTGAAACAATGAGTTGTTCACCCGCCACAACAGCTCTGCCCGCTGGAATACGCGGGCCTGACACAATGACCGAGCCTTCAATCATGGCCAGCTCAAACGTTTCTGTTTCTGGATTCCACCGGGCGGAAAACGTTGTTCCGGTGACGCGCACTTCAAACGGGCCGGCTCGCAGGCGCCAATGGGTCGATTCACCCTTGTGGCTGACGTGAGCATTGATGGTGCCGCGCTCGATTAACAAATCGGCCCCGTCCGAATGCGTTTCCGTAATGCGCAATCGGCCTCCGGGAGACACATTGACAATGGAGCCCTCCGAAAAGCGCACATCGAGAGGTGATTCATTGGTGGGAGCAACCCATTGGCCCACGGAGCCTTTGGAGCGATGCTCCCCCACTTCAAATGAAATGGCCGGCGAAGTGGGCCATACCCATGCGGTAATTAATGCTCCACAGGCCAATGCGAACGAAGCTGCCAATGCAATGCGCTTTGCCGAAAACCGATATTGCGGCGCTTTATCTTCGGTGGTGAGCGATAAAAAACGCCTTCGAGCATTGGGCAACGTCGAGAGATCGCGCGTGGCGTCGGATACGTCCGCAATCACCCGACCCAGTTCTGAAAGACGTTTCAGGTCGGCCATCGCCCACCTTCTTTCAACCACGTGCGAAGTACCTCATCGCGTTCGGCGGCCCGTGAAAACCGGCCTTCAGCGCGGGCAAGCCGCCGTTTGACCGTTGAAAGTGAAACGCGGCATGTCTCGGCGAGCTGCCCGAGATCCATGCCTTCAACATAACGAAGAACAAACACGACTCGTTCTTCGGCGGGCATTCGATCGAGCAATTGATACGTTCGGCGATAAGCTTCTCGAACGTCGGGATCAATCCCCACAATGGCTACTTCAGGAATTTGGGATGGTTCCCAAAAGCGCAACCAACGCCTCACCCGACGTGAACGAATGGTGCGGTAGGCCGTGTGCGCGGCAATTGACTGAATCCACCCTCGAAGTGCGCCCGCATCACGGATGTGTTGGAACGAAGCGAGCACTTGCACGAATGTGTCGTGCACAAGGTCGGCCATGTCCGTGTGCGCTTCGTACCCAAGGATCCGCCGCAGAATGCGCTCCACATCGGGTGCATAACGATCGAACAGCGCGCCACGTGCCCATGCTTGTCCTGAGCGAAGCCCGGCCACCAACGCCTCTTCGTCACGAACGGTTGGAAGTGTACGCACGACCCCAGAACTGGGAGCTTGTTCGCTGTCGGGGGAGGGGGTCACGCGGGGCATGGGCGTCGGTTGAGGAGGCGCCCGCGTGCTTACGAGCGAGGTCATCTTTTCACAGACTGCGAGTGCGCCACAACCGAGCACGAACCGAGGCCCGATCCCGACGTCGTTGACGCGGCATCCCACACTGATGTCACATCATGCTCCTATGCGTAACTCTTACACGCTGAGTGCATGGCTTCTGACGAGTGCCACCATAGTGGCCGGGTGCGGATCCGAGACCCAGGGGACGGGTGGATCCGCGGGAAGTGCAGGCTCCCCAACGACAACAACAACAACCGGGACGGGGGGAACGGCGGGTGACACGGGAGGTGGGGGGACGGGGGCGGGTTCTGCGGTGTGTACACCCGGCGAGGAGAAGTACTGCTATACAGGTCCGGAAGGCACGGCAGGTGTAGGCCTTTGCAAATCGGGTACGGAGACCTGCAAAGCCAACGTCGACGGTTTTGGGCCGTGTTTGGGAGAGGTTGTCCCGAGCGACGAAGTCTGCGCAACAGCGGGTGACGACGACTGCGATGGTAAGACCAACGAAGAAGGAGCCGACTGTTCCTGCGTTCCCGGCTCAACGTTGGAGTGTTATTCGGGACCGCCTGAAACCAAAGACGTTGGACCGTGTTTGGGCGGCGTTCAGGTCTGCAACGAAAATGGCATGGGATACGGAGAGTGCGTTGGTGAAGTTCTGCCGGCCGCCGAGACGTGCGACACGGTCGAAGACGACGACTGCGATGGCAAGGTCAACGAAGAAGGGCCGAGCTGCGTGTGTCCGGGCGGTGAAATGGTGGCTTGTTACACAGGCCCCGCGGGCACTGAAAACGTCGGCGAATGCAAAGGCGGATTTGCCCAATGCGCGGACGACGGCAAGTCGCTCGGGCCTTGTTTGGGGCAGGTGATTCCTGCAACGGAGACATGCAACTCGGCGGGTGACGAGGACTGCGACGGCATGTCAAACGAAGAGGGGCCGGGGTGCGTGTGTACACCCGGAACAATGGTGCCTTGTTACACCGGACCCAGCGGAACCATGGGCGTGGGTCAATGCAAGAGCGGCATGCAGCAATGCAACGCTCAGGGCATGCCTGAAGGGGCGTGTTTGGGTGAAGTCACTCCCGGAGTTGAAACTTGCAACACACCCGCCGACGACGACTGTGATGGGCAGGTCAATGAGGACGGAGTGGGGTGCACGTGTCTGCCCGGATCCACCAAAGCTTGTTACACAGGGCCGGTTGGAACACAGGGAGTGGGCGCGTGCAAAGCAGGCAGTCAAACGTGTGCGCCCGACGGTCTTTCGTATGGTCCCTGCATGGGCGAAGTGCTGCCCATGGCCGAGAACTGCAACACGCCGGCCAATGAAGACTGCACCATGATCGTTGACTGCGGCTCGCAGTATTGGGCCAAGTCATTCGGTGCGGTGGGTGATCAGCAGGGATATGCGATTACGCACGACGCCCAAAACAACGCCATTTTCACAGGGCGTTTCACCGGATTTATGTCGTTCGGCGGCAACATGCTGGTGAGCCCCGCCGGATATGACATTTTCCTTACCAAGTTTGACACGAACGGCAATCACCAGTGGAGCAAGCGTTTCGGCGACGCGAACATCTATCAAGAGGGGTTTGATGTCGCCGTCGACTCCGCGGGTAACGTCTTTTTGACCGGCTATTTTGACGGTTCAATCAACTTCGGCGGCGCCG
This sequence comes from Polyangiaceae bacterium, assembly GCA_016712345.1. GTDB lineage: Bacteria > Myxococcota_A > Polyangia > Polyangiales > Polyangiaceae > JADJRH01. The sequence goes on along the minus strand of JADJRH010000001.1, from coordinate 868,748 downwards.
GTTTCATGAGCGGCGGCCTCACAGATATCTTCCTCGCAAAGTTTGATGCGGCGGGAAATCATCTGTGGAGCAAGTCGTTTTCAGCACCGTCGCCTCAATACGGAGCCTCGCTGGCAGTTGATTCAATGGGCAACGTTGTGTTGCTCGCCAACGGCTTCAACACAATCGACTTCGGCGGCGGCGGTCTGACGAGCGCGGGCAACTACGACATCTACGTTGCCAAGTTCGACGGCGTGACCGGCAATCATCTCTGGAGCAAGCGCTACGGAAGTCCAAACGACGATCGCGGGATGAGCATTGCAGTTGACTCCGCAAACAACATCGTTTGGGTGGGTCGATCCGATGGCGCGCTTGACTTCGGTGGCGGCTCGGTTCCCGGGAACGGTGCGCTTGATGCGCTTGTGGTGAAGCTTGATCCAAACGGTACACTCGTTTGGTCCAAGCGATTCGGTGACGGTGCCAATCAGTTTGCGCAGGACGTTGTCTTGGATTCGTCCAACAACGTCATTTTGACAGGCGGCTTTGAAGGCACGATCAATCTCGGCGGTGGCGGACTCAGCGCGGCCGGAGCGATTGATGTGTACGTTGGCAAGCTCACCTCGGCTGGCAACCACGTGTGGAGCAAACGTTATGGTGCGGCCGGCGCAAATCCGGTTTTGCTTGGGCTCGGCGTCGATTCCTCAGGGGACGTAACCGGCGTTGGCGCGCTTGAAGGCAGCATTGACTTCGGCGCGGGTGCGCTCACGAGCAACGGCGGAGCGGACGCGCTGATGCTGCACCTCTCAGGCGCAAACGGAAACCTCTTGTGGAATCGGCTCTACGGTGGAGCGACTCCGCAGTACCTTTCTTCAGTGTCGCCCGACTCACAGAAAAACCTTCTTGTGACGGGTTATTTTGAAGGAACAATGGACTTCGGCGGGGGCCCGCTTGTGAGCTTGGGAAACCTCGACATCGTGCTCGCCAAGCTCGCGCCGTAGTTGCGCGCGAGTGTGTACACAATACCTTTTGTGTACACACTCTAAAAATCCTCCCCCAAATTCTGTTTTTTCGCGCGCGCCGATGATGGCTGATGGCGGGCAAACGCCCGACCTAATTGGCAAGTTTGCCTGTGCGCCACATGCCCCAACCTTGGCCCACGGCCCCGCATGTGCGTTTTTTTTTCTTGACGGAGAACCCCTAAAAATGTTCCCTTCTGAGTGATCATCAGAAGTTCAACTTCTGACTGATTGGGCTGGTGACAGTCCTGTTGCTTACCGGTTGATCCGCTCGCGCCGTCCGCGCGTAACGGTCCTCCGAATGAGTGACGAGACATCACCTGCCGGCGTGAGCAATAACAGGCGGTTCTAAGTCGCAAAGCGCTTTGTATTAAGTGCACCATCATTAACGGCCAATGCCTGACGATTACCGAATAACGGTTTAATCGCTCCGGCCCGTTTAATGGCCATGGCGATAATGCTGATGGCGATAATGGTGATGGCGCGCTTAATTCATTGCATTGGGCCCACTTGTTAATGCTCTCCTCGTTTTTTTTTGCGTTTTCTTGTTCGCTTTTTATTGACAGCCAGGCTTTCTCTGAGCTATCGTAAAAGATTTTATAAAACTCAATACCAATGCCTCTCGGGTTTCAATGAATGTTTGAACCCCCAAAGGCAATAAAAGCGATGGGGTCGGCGGGTCCAATGAGTCTGCGTGAATGATCACGCGGCTTCCATAGAGTTTTGTGTTTCGCGGGTAACAACGGTCATCGGGTTAGGAGCAGGCACATGCGTCGATTTTCTTCAATCAAGGGCAAAGTGGCATTGGGGCTTTTCGCGAGCCTCGCGCTCGGGTCATTTGGCATGGGCTGCGTGGACGAATCGCCGCAGCCCTCCGAAGTGAGCGAGCGCGAGCGGATGTTTCCTACGGAGCGCCCTTCCGATGACCCCGATTACGATCCCCAGTCGGTGACCGTGGGTGACCTCCAGAGCTGTCTTGCCGGCCCCGGCCAGGCGAGCAACATCACCGGCGTCTCCATGTTCGGCGACTTTGGCCAGTCGGGAACTTCCACGGCAATGCCCTGCCAGCCCGGCGTTGCGGGTCAATGCACTTTTGCTCCCGGTGACTGCTACTTCGTTGTGTCCGGCGGCCCCGCCGCGACTTGGAACACGTCGTCCTCCGTGGACATGTCTCCGGGATGCGTTCCTGACCCGGTGTTTGGCACGCTCTGCGATGTTGGCGGCGCGACCGTCAGCGTGTTCGTTCCCACCGGCACCAACAAGATCACTTTCGATTATCGCTTCTTTGAGTGGGACTACGTCCCCTTCGAAGACCCGTTTGCCGTCACCCTTTACAACCCCGCAAACCAACCCGTTGCGAGCACCGGTTCGCAAAACAGCTGCGAGTTTTCAAACAAAACGGGCAGCGCTCTCGCGATCGGCAATCTGCGCACCGTGGAGTTCAACGTCAGCGCGTACCAAGGCCAAACGGTTAAACTCGAGTTTCGCGCTTCCGACCGTTACGACAACGTCCTCGACGCCGGTGCCCTCGTAAACAACCTCCAGGTTGTCTCCGGTGCGATGTCCTGCGCACAGCCTGTATGCGGAGGTTGCGCGAGCGCGGCCGCGTGCGCTGCGGTTGATGCCGACGGCGACGGCGTGAACGCCTGCACCGACTGCAATGACAACAACGCCGGCATCAAGCCCGGCAACTCCGAGATTTGCAACGGTCAAGACGACAACTGCACCGGTGTCGCAGATGAAGGCGGCGTGTGCTGCGTCGACAACGACAGCGATGGGTACACCGGCTGCAACGGCGATTGCAACGACAACAACGCGGCCATTAAGCCCGGCGCGACCGAAGTCTGCGACGGCGCCGACAACGACTGCAACGGCCTGATTGACTTTATCGGAACCACGCCGGTGTGCGCGCCGCCCGACGATGACAACGACGGTTGGAACCAAAATGACGACTGCAACGACAACGACGCCACGGTGTACCCCGGCGCCGCCGAGCTTTGCGACTTCAAAGACAACGACTGCGACGGCAACGCCGACGAAGGCACTTGCCAAGTTGGTTGCGTGACGATCGAACACGGCGTCAACGGCGGCGTTTCGGAAGACGCGGCGCTGCTCGGCGACTACCCCAACTCACCCGACGGCTTGTTCTTCGGCGCGTGGACCGGCGTTTCGAGCGCCGGCAACGAGAACGTTTCGCTCTTCCGCTTTGACCTGAGCGGTGTTGAAGCCGCTGCCGGCACGCAGAACATCAACGTGACCAGCGCCACCTTCAAACTCGCTGTGGCGTGGAACGCCAGCTATAACCAGGTTTCGGTGCACGGCTGCAATTTGGCCTGGAGCGAAGCGACCGTTACGTACAACAACTACCCCAAGACCAACTGCGACACGAATCCGGTGACCAGCTTCAACGCGGGCGGCCCCGGCTTCCGCAACATCGACGTGACCACCCTCGCGCAACAATGGCTCACCGGCGAACGCGACAATCACGGCATGATGATTCAAGAAGCGCCGGTCAACACGCACTACTACTACACCAAGAACCCCGGCAGCTCGCTCCAGCCCAAGCTTGAGGTCTGCTACTTCCTGTCGAACGGTGACGCGCCGCCTCCCGGCAACTGATCACCGATAGGCAACCAACCCCCCATTGAGGCGGCCGATGTTCACACATCGGCCGTTTCGTTTTTGTGCGCCTCGGGGGTCTGCGATCTCGCGTACCCTTTCGGATATGCCGAACATTGACCTTGAGGCCAAAGACGATGTTTCCAGCTTCCGGCGCATTGCCATCGGAACGTGGGAAACCTCGTACGATCCGTCTGTCTACGGAACCATGGAGGTACGCATGGACAGAGCCATGGAGTACCTCGCCGCTTTCCGCAAAGCGACGGGCAAGCGAGTCACTGTTTCTCACTTGGTCGCAAAAGCGATTGCCGCCGCGTTTGAGCGCATGCCCGACGCAAACGCGATTCTTCGGTTTAATCGGCTCTACCTGAGAAAACGGATCGGCGTGTTCTTTCAGGTGGCGATGGACGACGAGGGTGAAGGCAAGATCGACCTGTCGGGCGCAACGCTCTACGACGTTGAAAAAAAGAGCGTGACGGAGATTATCGACGAGTTTGAATCCAAGGTGCAGAGCGTGAAAAAGCGCAAAGACCCGGCGCTTGAGGGCACGCGATCGGCGATGAAAAAGATCCCGTTTGCGCTGATGAATCCAACGCTCAAAGCGCTCTCTTTTTTGAACTACACCTTAAACCTCGATCTAACGAAGTTTGGCGTGCCGAAGGATGCTTTTGGCAGCGTGATGATCACCAACATCGGCTCGATCGGTTTGGACCACGCTTATGTGCCGCTCGTGCCGTACTCACGTGTACCCATTTTGCTCGCGCTGGGATCGGTCCGTGAGCAACCGGTTGCCGAAAACGGACAGGTGGTTGTCGGCAAAGTGATGAAGGTGAACGCCACGTTCGATCACCGCTTTATCGACGGTTTGCACGCTTCGATCATGTCGAAGGTGCTGCGCGAGTTCATGGAAAATCCCTTCGAGAAATTCGATCGCCTTTAGACAAATGTGTACACCCAGTGCGGTGTACACATTTTGATGTGTACGCGTCCCGATGTGTACGCGTCCCGATGTGTACGCGTCTCGGTGTGTACGCGGTGCAATGTGTACGCATCGCAGCGCGTTGCTCGGGCGCAGGTTAGGTACGCAATTGCGCCCAGTCGCAAACCGCGACCTACGGTGCAGACGAGATGCTTGCGAGAGCGCGCTCCGCGTCCACTCGGTAGGCGTGATTTTGCGGGGCAAGTTCCAAAAAGCGCTGGTAGTGCCGTTTGGCTTTAACGCGATCTGTTGCTCGAAAGGCTTCGCCCAACAAGAAATGAGCTTCTGCAAGCCAACCGGGTGTCGGCTTGTCAGGCGCCTCGGCAAGCTCCACAGCCTTTGCCAGCTCGGGTGCCGCCAGGCCCTTGTTGCCGCGCGTTACGTACACCTTGCCAAGGCGGTAGTGCCAGTCGGCCACGTTGTCGTTGCCCGCGATCGCGCGCCGCCACGCGTCTTCCGCTTCAGGCCATCGGCTTTGGTCCTGGTAACAAAAGGCCATGGTTGCGTAGATCTCAAAGCGTGACGGCGCTTTTTCGAGAGCGATCTTGAGATCGTTCAGCGCGTCGAGAGCCTGCCCCTGTTTTTGGAGCAACACGCCGCGTTGCCAATACGCATCGCCCAAGTTGCGATCGAGTTCGATCGCGCGCTGAAGCGAGCTTTCTGCGAGCTGCGTTTCCCCCAATTCGTTTGCGACCCAGCCCACGTACAAGTGGTATTCGGCGCGATTGGGATCGATCTCCGCAGCGCGCTCCAAGAAGCGTTTTGCTTCTGCGAGGCTTGTACCGCGGACCAACAAGGCGCGTCCGAGGAAGTGGTTCACCTCAGCCGAGTTGGGCTTGGCCTTGTGTACCTCTCGCAAGATAGGCTCGGCCTGCTTGGCGTGACCCGCCATGACCTGCGTCGATCCCACGCGGAGCTTGAGATCCAGATCGTTCGGCGCAGACTGAAGCGCCTTTGCGTACATTTCAGATGCGCGATCGCTCTGCCCCGTCTCTTCGAAGAGAAGGCCCCGTTCCAACGCGAGGCCGGGGAACTCTTTATCGGTTTCCGCGATCGCATCGAAAATTCGAGCCGCTTCGTCGTAGGAGCGCATGCGTCGCAAGACGCTGCCGAGCTTAAATTTTGCGCCGATGTCGTCTTCGCGGGCGAGTGCGAGTTCGAGTTCTTTTTTCGCCTCGGTGTAGTTGCCCGTCATGAGCGCCACTTCACCGCGCGCACGATGCAACGCGGCGAGCCCAGGGAAGCGATTGCCTGCTTCGGTGAGCCGCTGCGTTGCATCTTCGGTGCGACCGAGCGACGAGAGAAGCTGAGCGAGCGCCACGTACGCTTCCACTGTCTGCGGTGAATCGCCGCCGACCTTGATGGCGTTTGTGTACGCAGCCTCCGCTTCTTTCTTGTTGCCGAGTGTTTCTTCGGCGCGACCCAGCCAATAAAAAGCCAGCGGCTCGTTTGGCCGCGTTTCGCAGAGTTTTTTGAGGAGATCTTTGGCGTCTTTTGCGCGCTCCAAATAGAGCTGCGTTTTTGCCATGCCGATCTTTGCCGGAACGCTGTCGGCATCGGCACGAATGGCGGCCTCGTAACGCGCCACCGCTTCGGAATAACGACCTGAGCGATAAAAAAGTTCGCCGTTGCCGACGAGCGCATTCACCGCCTGCGGATCGATCTTGAGCGCGGCTGCGAACGCCTGCTCCGCCTGCGACATGCGCGACTTGGCCAAATGAATGTGCCCGAGCTGTGTGTACGCAGCGACCAACTCAGGTTCACCCGCCGTCGAACGGATTTCTTGGTCCTCGGTGACCTTGCCGAGCAGTTCAAGCGCTTTCTCTTCACGCCCTCCGTTTTGCCAAACAATGCCGGCGAGCAACGTTCGAGCGCCCACGTGTTTGGCTGACATTTCCAGGGTTTTTGTGGCGCTTGCTTCAGCGCCGATCAGATCGCCCGCCGCCACCTGCGCTCGCGCCAGGCCAAACAGGGTGCGTGGGATCTTTTTGATGTCGACGGCCCGCTGCCAAACCTTTTTGGCTTGATCGCCGCTCTTCGCGAGCAGTTCCACTTCACCGGCAAGAACGGCCACGTCAATGTCGTCGGGCCGTCGTTCGAGCAACCCCTGCATTGTTTGTCGAGCGCGCGCAATTTGACCCGAGAGCGCGTCCTGCGCTGCCTGACCGAGCAGCAAGAAGTCAGTGGATTTGTCCTGCGAAGCGCGGAGCATCATGTCTGCGTACGCTTTGTCCTCCGCGCGCGGGCCGAAGCGAATGACGCGCAGGTAAGAAACAAACGCCGAATAGCCCGCGGTGGCTCGATGCCGCGGATACGCGCGTTGTGCCGTTTTCACCTTCGCGATCGCGAGATCGGCGCCCGCAGAGGTGTCGGCTTCGAGATCACCTTGAACAAGGCCTCGTGACGTATCCAACGCGTCGTTATGCAGACCCTTGTTGACACGATCGCTCACAAAGTTGAGCCCAAAAGGCCCAATGTCGGGAACGAACGAGAGCCCGGCACCCACGAGCAAACCCGCTGCCGCGGCGCCCACGAGGATCTTTTTCCAGGGTCGCCCAGGCGGCGGCGCATCTGTTGTCGACGTGCTGCCGCCGGTCTGAGGAATCTTCGAGCCGCCCACCTGACGTGAGCCGCTCTTGCCGTCGAGATCGAGTTCATCACCCACGTCGGGCGCACCGATCGGCGCTTCGGTTCCCGCGTCGTTGATCTCATCGTTGCGCGTGAAAGCATCGTCGCTCGCCGGTTCACTCCAGGCGTCGTCATCAAAGCGATGAACCGGAGGAAGTGTACCGTCGGGTGTTGCCGAAAGATCCGGAACGCTGAGCGGTTGTTCGTGACCGAACGGATCCGCCGCCGGCATGTGAATCGCCGGCGGCGGTGTCGGCGCCGCGGGAGGTCCGCCCGGTTCGATCAGATCCAATTCGATGGACGTGCGGTCGATCAGATCGGCCATGGGATTGCCGCGCGTCAATCGCTCGGGCGCCGCCGCGATTCGAGGCTCAGGCATCGTGGCCGCGCGCGGACTTGGGCGTTCCGCCGGCGCTGAAGCACCGAGCGTTTGGCCCTGCGTTGTCATGAGCGGCGCTTCATCGGGATCTTCGGTTGGAAGCTTGGTGACAACACTGCGAGCCTCGGCGCGGAACGCCGGATCCATGTGTCGATCGTCGTACACCGCACCGCTGTAGATATCGGCGCCCGCAATATGGCCGGGACCATGCACTTTGGGCCCGTCGACATCGCGCACCGTCGGCCTCGAATGACGATCACTCACCGCCGGTTTTGCGGGCGGCGGGTCGACCACCGGAGGTGTACCCGTGAGCGGTGTGGACACGCGCCCGCGCGCCGGAAGCGTTGTCCCTTCGGCGGCCACCGGAAGTGTTGTTCCCGCGAAGGCAACCGGCAGTCCGGCCTGTTGTTTCGTCGGCAGTCCCGCGCCGTCGACAGGCGTCGGCAATCCAGCGGAAGCGGTCATCGGTAAGCCGGCACCCCCCGGCGAAGGCAAGCCCGCGGCGGCGGGCGAAGGCAAACCTGCACCACCTGTGAAGCTCGGCAAATCGGCTTCATGAGCGAGCAGGGGCAGGTCGATTTCGCCGAACCCGAGACCGTCGTCCATTAAAGGCGGCGGCGCTTTCGGCGGCGCTTTCGGCGGTGCAGCGGGACGTGCCGGCGGCGGTGCAGCGGCCGGCTTCGCCGCTTTTGGTTCGCGCGCGGGCACGGGAACACGAATCGGCGCCGCTTTCACATCGGCCGTTGGTGTTGCCGACGGATCCGGCACCGTGTCGCCGAACAGTTGCGTTCGCGCACGAACAGCGTCTGCCGGCGGCGGTGCACCTTTTGTCGGCTTTGCCGGAGGAGCGCCCTTCGGCGCCGACGCGCGTGAGTCGCGCGCGATCGGCAAATCAATTTCGTCGTCGCCGCCCCCGGCTCCACCCGGAGACGGCAGATCAACCATCAGATCAATTTCACCAAATGAGCCGCCTTTTGCCGGCGGATCCGGCGCGCGCAGCGCGGGTGCCTGCGCTGTTTTCACCGGCACCGGAGGTCGTACAGGAGCGGTTCCACGAGCGACGATCGGTAAATCGATGTCATCGTCGTCGCTTGCTGCGGGAGCCGGAGCCGCGGGAGCCGGCCGTTTTGCCGGCGGCGGCGCTCCCCGCGAAGCTCGATCTCCGCTCGGTGCGGGAAGATCCCAATCGGCACCGGCCAACACATCCGCGCCTTTCGGTGCGGCTGCGGGCGGTTTCGCCGCGGGAGCAACACCCGTTGCGGGTTTGGTTGCAACCACGTCTGCGGGCGGTTTCGCTGCGGGTTTTGCCGCCGCGGGGGCGCCCGGCTTGGTCACCACAAAACTCGTGGCGCACTTCGGGCACCGCATTTTGAGCCCCGCATCGGGAACTCTGCGCTCATCCACCTGGTATGGTGCTTTGCACCCCGGGCACTCGACCTTGATCATGATCTCAATCGCCGCTCCGGTTTTAGCAGGGCGCGCCCGCGAGCGGCGATCTTTCCGCGGTGGCTACCGCCGGCCACGGTGTATGCTTCGCCCCCCGCACCCCACAGGGCGCGGGAACGATCCACTGCACGCGTGGCGGAATCGGCATACGCACCGGTCTTAGAAGCCGGCGTCGAGAGACATGAGGGTTCAACTCCCTCCGCGTGCACCCGACATCTCCAGTGGCACTGAGCGCGGCTCCGCGCCGAGCGCAACCGGGTGCTTCCGTTGTGTACGCAAGGCCTCGCACTACGAGCGCGCCGATGTGTACACAATGCTTGGTGCACAATGTGTACACGTTGCGAATGTTGACGACGTTACAAAGCGGAAAAGCCCGCCGAAGGGTGATTCTGCGGTTGTGTACACAATCTTCCAAGCCGAACTACACCGATTAACGCGCGCGCAACAAGAACCGCTGAATTTTTCCGGTCGCCGTTTTGGGCAACTCCTGAAGCACCGTCACCCAACGCGGCGCTTTGTACGGTGCCAATCGCTCTTTTGCATAAGCGCGCAATCGAGACTCAATGTCGGCCCCGTCGGCGCCGGGCCGAAGCACAACGAATGCATGCGGCTTAAAAAGCCCATCCACATCCGGCGCACCCACCACGGCACATTCCAAAACATCGGAGTGTGAAATCAGCGTTGCTTCAACCTCGACAGGCGACACCCAGTTTCCCCCCGACTTAATCATGTCGTCGGACCGCCCCGCGTGAAAGTAATTGCCATCGTCGTCTTGGTAATAACGATCTCCTGTGCGAATCCAATCGCCGCGCAATGCGTGTTTCGTCGCCTCATGTTTATTCCAATAAAGCGCCATGATTGAATCGCCGCGAACCAATAAGTCTCCCAATTCACCCGTTGGCACGTCACTGCCTGTTTCATCCACCAATCTCAAGTCATAACCGGGAACAGGCTTTCCCGACGACCCCGGAACCACGGATCCGGCCCTGTTTGATAAGAAAATATGCAATATCTCTGTGGAGCCAATGCCATCCAAAATTTCAATGCCGGTTCTCTTTAACCAGCGCTCATAAAGAGTTGCAGGCAATGCTTCACCCGCGCTCACACACAAACGAACCGACGAAAAGTCGGCTTTTTTGCCGGCTTCCATAACAGCAAGCATGTTTGCGTACGCTGTTGGAACCCCAAAAAACAAGGTTGGCTTATGCCTCTCCACCTGCTCAATCACCGCCTCCGGGGTAGGCCGACCCGCGAATAAAATCGACTGCGCGCCCACGTGATTGGGCACGTACACCGAGTTTCCAAGCCCATAGGCGAAAAAGATCTTTGCTATCGAAAAACACTTATCGTCGGGCCGAATGCCGAGCACGCGCGTTCCGTAGGTTTCGCTGCAAAACCACATGTCATGGTGCAAATGCAAAACCCCCTTCGGTTCGCCCGTTGTGCCGCTTGAATACAACAAAAAGGCAAACCCATCGCGATGGGTAGATTCATACCGTTCAATCAAATCGCCTTCAATAGCGGCTCTTGCCGCATCTTCGGCTGTCCACACCATTGCATCGGCCGGCGCCAGATCTTTTGACCCAATCGACTCATCCACAATAAAAAGCCGTGCATCACAATCGTTTAAAATCAATCGATGGTCATGCGGCTTTAACAACGTATTGATCGGAACCGCTACAGCTCCGGCGGCAATTGCGCCCCAAAAGCCCACCGGCAACGTCGGCGAATCGGGCATTAAAAAAGCCACACGTTCGCCTTTGTGTACACCGGCTTTTCGCAACGCCCCCGCGAAACGTCGCACTCGCTCATCCAACTCCGCGTAGCTCAAACTGCCTTCGTCCCACGTGAAAGCCGTTCGCTCACCGCGTCCTTCGGCCACGTGCCGCCCCACAAAGTGTTCCGCCGCATTAAACCGATCCGGAAGCTTGTCCGCCGCGCGCATCGCCGAATCACACCATGGCGCAACAAAAAGCCGCAACCCCGCGTTTTTGGTCCACCTCCCGACCCGCGCCGAATCGGCCACTTTTGCACGATCGCGACGCACCTCGCGCGCATCCCGTGGACGCCGTGAGCCGCGATGAGGTATGCCTCACCTTCGCCGGCCGTCCTTCTTTGTCGGTCTTGCTTTTTTCGAGGATGAAAGGCTCATGACTCCCCAGCCTACACAGATCGCAATTTTCATCGGCGTTGCGATCGCCGCTCTCGTGATCCTCTATTACGCCGACGGGTGGGTTGCTCCCAATCGTCGCGCCCTGTTCAGAATCATCTCCGCGTCGGCTCTCGCGGCGGGGTTCTTTTACGGGGTGCAACGCATTATCCCCGACTTCGTTATAGCGGTTGACGTTATTAAAGGCGGCATTGCACTAATTGCAGCCGCCGGTGTTTTTTATGAAATTCACCGCGAAGGTACGGGCCGCCCCATTGCCGAGCGTTGGAAAAAGTTTTTTGCCATTACCCTCGGCGTCGCCGCCGTTATGGCCTACTTTAACGGCCTCAGAAACGGGTATGATAAAGCGTACCACCGCCACGAGCTTTATCACTATTACCTGGGGGCCAAGTTCTTCCCTGAAATGGGTTATGACGGCCTCTACCGATGCACCGTTGTCGCCCAGGACGAACTCGGTGTTTATACCCACATTGATGAAGATACCGGCCGCTCATTCAAAATCGATATGGGCAAAGAGGTGCGCCATCCAGACCGCAAAGTGCGCAACCTGGGTAAAGACAACCTCCTCCTGCCTGCCAAACACTTTTTAGAAAATCCCGAGGAGTGTAAAAAACACTTCTCGCCTGAAAAGTGGGAAGCCTTTAAAAAAGACATCGGCTTTTTCAGGGCGGTTTCAGGTCAGGACTACTTTAATAAAATGCAGGGTGACCACGGGTTTAACCCTCCACCCGTCTGGACCGTTGCCGGTAAGATTTTTGCCGATCTCGCGCCTGCCAGCACTCGATTTATGCAAACGCTGGCATTGCTCGACATGATCTACCTCGGGCTCATGTTCTGGGCCCTGGCGTGGGCATTTGGATGGCGTGTTTCGGCGGTTGCCGCCATCTTTTGGGGCTGTCAGTCACCCGCTCCAATGCTCTGGACATGCGGCGCATTTCTCCGGCAAGACTGGCTCTTTTGGTTGGTTTTTTCGGTTTGCCTCATTCGCAAAAAATACCCAGCCCTGGGCGCCGCCGCATTTGTCTACTCCGCTCTACTGCGCATCTTCCCGGGCCTCTTGGTGGTGGGATGGCTCGGGGTTGTGGGGTGGCAACTCTGGCGCTTTAAGCGCCTGACAAAAGAACAATGGCGCATGCTCCTCGGTGGAACGCTCGCCGCCGGTGTACTCATTTCTACCAGCGTGTACATGTGCGGCAAAGATTCTTACCCCTCGTTCTACGAACATACCCTCAAAGTTCACGACCAAACGCCCCTCACAAACCACATGGGTTTGCGCGTGATGATTGCCCAAAAAACCCCGGTTGAAATCGGCTTTTTGGGCATTGGCAACACCGCCACTTCGGGCCGTATGAAATACACCGAAGACAAAAACCTCCGCGACCCGTTTGATACTTGGAAACGCATGCGCAACGAGCGTTATGCCAAATACAAGTATGTGGGTTATGCCTTCTCTGCGCTGGCCTTAGCATTCATGGTGTACGTTCTGCGCAGGGTAAAGAACATGTGGGTAGCGCTCTGCGCCGCTCAGGTGTTCGTGATTCTACTGTCGCAGCTCACCTGTTATTACTACTCGTACATGATTTTATCCGCGCCTATGACGCGCATAAAAACGCTGCGGCGCCCGCTTGAAATAGTGCTATTCGGCTTTTGCCTTGTGTCTCAGGTCACATTCAGGTCATTCAGGTTTAATGACGACAAATATTGGATGTTGACCCTCATCTGCCTTCTCCTCAACTTTGGAACCTTGGCCGCCCTCGCGCCTCGGAGCCTTTGGCACAAACTTGAGGAGAAAATGCCTTTCCTGAAAAAGCTCATCCCCATCCATAACTACAACTGACTTCTTACCGTGCCATCCGTCGGCGGGGCGCTCACCATCCATACGCGTTCTAAACGCTCCGCCGCCTGCGCCCTCACTCCCTTTCCAAGAACTCGCCCGCCATGTCAGCTACCTCCAACGAGCTGATACAAACCTACCTGCGCGAACCTGACAGGCAGACCGGTCAGGCCGCGCTTGCTGAACTCCATCGTCGCGGGGGACGGGAAGAGTTTTCAATCGGCCAAACTCTGGCGCAGTCCAACCAATGGGAAGATCGGGTTGCCGCCGCCTACCTGCTCGGTCAACTCGGTTGGGATCGTCCAACCTTCCTGAAAGAGTCGGTGGATGTACTTCTTTGCCTCTTGAGCGACTCTCAACCACCCGTCGTTGCCGCCGCTGCCACAGCGCTCGGATTCCGCGCCGACGAACGCGCCATTCCCTCTCTTGTTGCGCATTCTACCCATCCCGATGCTCAGGTTCGCCTCGGCGTGACGCAGGGCCTTCTACCCTTCAGGACGATTCAGGTTCAACACGCCCTTATTGGGCTCGCGAGCGACATTAAAACTGAGGTTCGCAGTTGGGCAACCTTTGCCTTGGCGAACAATGAAGTGGCCGATGGTGAAGATGTTCGCCTGGCTCTGCTGGCCCGCGCCGACGACGTGGACCCTGAAACGCGCGGTGAAGCCTTGATTGGACTTGCCATGCGCGGTGACGAACGCGCCTTACCATTTGTCAAACGTGAACTTAATGGTCCGTTTCACGGCGATTGGGCAGTTGAGGCTGCCGAACACTTGGGTAGACCTGAACTCTACCCATCGCTGCAATCGCTCTTCAGTCGCATTTCGGAAGCCGATAAAGCGGCTTTTGCCGGCTCTTTTCAGCGCGCACTTGAAGCCTGTCAAGCGACAAAAACGTGATCTGACTTGAGGCGCCTCGCGATGACCTGAGGCACGGAGATCACGGAGATCCACGGAGATTTTTGTATTTTTGGCTGCAACCGGCTTGCATCGCGTGACTGATCACCTGTCAGGCTTGGGGTCGTGGGGATGTGGACCCATTGCAGCCTGACAAACGGAAATCCGCTGTGCGGGTTTTCCTGAGCTGCCACCCGTCAGGCAGGCCACGCTTTGTGGCGCTTCAGGTTGTCTCGCAAAACATCCAATTGTTCAACGCTCATCCCCCCAAGAGCGTTTTTTCTCTCCGGCGTTAAAGGAACAGAAAGCACCTCGCACAGATCTTCCACTGCGCGCCGCAACCTTCGGCTCTCCCCTCGGCTCTCCACTCTGCCAGCCCTTCCGCTCTCCCCTCGTCGCGCGCCACTACCAATGCGCCGCGTGCGTCTTGCTCGGCCATTTTGAGTCGGTCATACAAATCCCACTCATCGGCGGAAAAGGTTGCCACGCGCGCGGTTTCCAAGGCTTCTCGAAACGGCGCTTCTGTTAATGATGGTGGAACCACGTCAAGGTTGCGAGCTTCACGAAAAAAGTAAGCCCATTTGTCAATGAGACTCACAGGCGAATCACCCGCTGCATATTTGGGCAATTCTAAAAACACGTGTTGAATTTGACCAAGCCCGGGCTGTCCACTGTGCTGTTCTGCCATGCGCCACCGGCTTAACATGGGCACTCGATAATCGCCGCTCTCTACCCTGTCAGACCACAGGTTAAAATTACAAATCGTCACCCCCACCACATCACAGAGCGCCGGGTACTCTTCCGCTGTGCGGAGCTGCATTACGTAGGCTTTTGCGGCATTGTACACCACCCGCTTTTCAAACCCCTCCACCTTGAGCACCTGCATTTCTACAACAAACTTGCGACCTGTGTTGTCGGTGCATTTGACATCCACAATCGAAAGCTTGAGTTCTGGAACGTGCACGCGCTGGTCGGCCCGCAGGTGCACCACATCTTGAATCATCCGGTCGCCCGTTAACTCAAGCAAGTGGTTGAGCAGCGCTATCAGCAGGGGTTTGCGCTGCTCCGCGCCGAATATCCGTTTGAATATGATCGACGTTTTGGGGTCAGCAAAAGTCGCGCGCACAATGAACTCTCAATCCCTCAACCCAACGCCCGGGCAATATCCGCCCACAAGTCTTCCGTGGCTTCTACCCCCACGGAGAGGCGCACCAACTCGTCGGAGATGCCAAGCGCCTGACGAGCCTCGGGTGGTACTGAAGCGTGGGTCATAATGGCGGGATGTTCGGCGAGGGACTCCACTCCACCGAGGCTTTCTGCGCAGGCGAAGATCTGAAGCTTTTCAAGGAAAGACCGCGACGCGGTGAGCCCACCCTTTACTTCGAGGCTGATCATGGCTCCACCCGCGCTCATTTGGGACTTGGCAATGGTATGACCGGGATGGGTAGGAAGGCCGGGGTAATATACTTTTCGAACAGCGGGATGGGTAGAAAGTCGCTCCGCAATGGTTTGGGCGGAGGCGCTCGCCTGACGAACGCGCAGGCCAAGGGTTTTTATACCGCGGAGCACCATGTAACAGTCAAACGGGCTGGGTACGGCGCCGAGGGCGTTTTGGAGAAAGCGAACCCGTTCTGCCAAGGTATCATCGGCAATCACGGCAGCGCCGCCCACCACGTCTGAATGGCCGTTGATATACTTGGTTGTGGAGTGCATGGCCACTGTGGCGCCGAGTTGAATGGGATGTTGAAGCACCGGGGTGGCAAAGGTGTTGTCGACAACAAACACCAGGTTTTTTTCACTCGCGAGTTGAGCGATTTTGGCAATGTCAAAGATTTTGAGCATGGGATTGGTGGGCGTTTCAATCCAGATCATGCGCGTTTCAGGCCTGATTTGTTCACGCACTTTGTCGATATTTGTCATGTCCACAAAGCTCGACGCAATGCCGAGGGGCTTCATCACCTTGTCGAGAAGGCGAAACGTGCCGCCGTAAACGTCGTCTCCACTGAGCACGTGGTCGCCTGACTTGAGGGATGAAAAGAGCGTTGTGGAGGCGCCCAGGCCGCTTGAAAACGCAAAGCCGTGTTTGCCACCTTCCAATGTGGCAAGGTTTGCTTCAAGAGCGTTGCGGGTGGGGTTTCCACTGCGCGAATATTCAAACCCCTTGTGGTTGCCCGGGCCTTCTTGAGCAAAGGTGCTGGCGAGGACAATGGGTGTCATGACAGCGCCGCTCACCGGTTCAGGCGGCTGGCCAGCATGCACGGCGAGAGTGTCGAACGAAAGCCCCGAGAGCGATGAGCCTGACTTCATGGCGCCGCCCTATATCACGGAGCACGGCCCCGCTGCACTCATTTCGCGTATGGAACACGGGCTCACGAAGCCCGGATCGCCCCGCAATGACGTGAAATGCCCAGGCGCCTGACACGTCGTGCCCAACACGGAGGCACGGAGGTCACGGAGATCCACGGAGTTTTTTTGTATTTCAGGCTGCAAGTGGCTTGCACAGCGCCCCCGATAACCTGTCAGGATTGGGATAGTGATCCAAACGCTTCAGGTCTTGGCGTAACGCGTCAGTGGGTCGCCTTGGTTTGCGAGACGGTGAGGCGGGTGAGGCGGTTCGTTCACACTTTCGAGCAAAAAGGTTGAATGGCACCTGAAAGTGAAACAACCCAAGGTGCGTTGGTAAGGTGAGGGGCTCGCGAGGTTGTTCAACGAGTGGCAAAGGGGAGGGCGCGCTCAGACGGGCGGGGCTCGCAGGCATTCATTAAAAAAACGCAATTGCCTTTTTTTATTGGGTAAACTCACCGTCACAAACTTTTCGCAGCGGAGGGTTTTCACGCCGCTTGTGTGAACCGATTGTCACTCGTGGGAGGAAGGTTTGTCAGATTGTGTACGCATCTGACCTTTCCCGCGCTGGTTGAATCGCCAGAAACATAGGATTGTTCCTGTGGAGCACAAAGTTGGCGAAGGTCTTGCAGAAGTAGCCCCTACCATCTGACCTCCTCCGAAAAGGGTCAACCGGGGAGTATCTACGGAGGTTTGCGGCGGGCGTTAAGCCCATGCCGTTGTGTACTTTTCTACCATGAAATGTACACACACTTTCCGTGGGTAGGTTGCCTCTTTTTCAGGGGCGCGGGCGAGGTATGCCCGACGCAAGAAAAAACCAAATGTTAGAGGAGCTACCCAATGAGTCTTCGTTCTTATACTCGTGGTGCGGCGGTGCTCGCGGGAGCATTGTCTGTCTTGTTTGCAAAAGAAGCTTTTGCTCAAGAAAAAGACGGCGTGCGTTTTAGGGGTGGAGTGGCGCTTGAAGGTGGAGTGCTTGCGGTTCCTGATATTGTCACGTTGGGTACTGCCGGGATTAGCGCGCAGTTGGGTGTACAGATCAACAATCAGTTTGGCGTGTACGTGGTGCCAACATTGGGAGCGCTGTTCAATAGCAATTTGGGCGGAGTCAACGTAGCGGGGGCGCTCATGGTGGACTATACAATGCTCGACAATCTCATCACCGTGGGTGTTGGCCCCGACGTTGGCTCGTTTGCGGCGATTGGCGGGTCGATCAGTCAGAATGGGGTGAGTCAGTCAGCGGCGGCGGGTGAGTTTTACGGGGCGCGCTTTCACTTCAGTGTCAACCCCGCGGTGAGTATCGGTTCCAACGGCATTCGCCGCAAAGCGCTGATGATCGGGTTAGACCTGCGGCTGCTCGGCGGATATGGCGGTTTTGCCCGTCAAGAAGCAACCACGAGCGGTTCGGTTTCGCAGAATGTGGCGGTGGGATCTTTCGTGGTAAGTCCACAGTTTTCAATTGGGTATCAAGCCTTTTAATGCCTCCATGCCAAGCGAGCCGAGCTAAGCTCTAAACCGCAGCGAAAAAGCTGGCGCGGGCGCCAATTTCTATAGACAGCCTTGTTTTGCCCACGTATAAGCACAAAACTAAGATGACCTCATTTGCGCAACGCGGTATTGTTCTGCTCGCTACATCTCTACTATTGCCATCCTGCGGTGGTGCCGTGGGGGAGGCTGTGCGTCCCACCGACCAAACCGCCTCCGGTGCACTTGGGAAGGCGCCCGTCTGTTCTGGAGCGCCCAAATACGCCAGGCCCCTAATTGTGGATCTCGATCCCGACTCGCGTGTTGACCTCGAAGCGTCAATGAAGCGAGGCGTCACGGTGGTTGCGTACGATTGCACCAGCATACGTGTTCTTTCCACCTGCAAACTCCCTGATACCGGGTATGAGTTTGCCGGAACGGACAAGCGACAACAGGTTGTTCAAATGACAAGCATGGATGATCTCCATGCCAACATGCCCATCAGCTCCGCCAAAGTTGGGGCAGAACTAAAGAGCGGTCGCACGATTGACTTGGCGCTTGTCATGATCGGCCAGCGTTCGGCGCCCGTCGCCAAAGTTACCAAAGAAGATCTGACAGGTGACTGCGACGGAGCTACCCACGTCATTTCAAAAGCGACGCTGGGAGCATTCTCAATGAGCACCGGCTCGGTGGGTAAGGTGGGCGCCGTTGCTGAAATGTTCGCCTACGGCGGCGGCGCAAAAAGTGAGTCTGAACGCAAAGCCATGAACCAAGATGGCTCGCTTGACTCGTGTGCACAGGCCGATTCAGAAGCTCAAAATCCTCCGAGTGGGTGCAAAGCCCCGCTCTATGTAGAGTTAATTCCTGTTTCCGGGGCGATTGTCTCGCCGGCAACTCAGGGCGGAAAAGGGGGCAAAGGAGACAAGGACAAAGATAAAGAAGAAGCCGCCGCTGCTGAAAATCCCTGTCCGTCCGGCTTTTTGTTTGCCGGTGGTATGTGTACACGTGACACCGGCAAAGGGCATCTCTGCGAGCCCGACGATGAGGCCGAGTGCAAAGCGCAATGTGACCAAAAAAACGCGGGCTCTTGTTACAACCTTGGCCGCTTGGTTGCCAAAAAGAAAAACCTGGCAACGGCTCTACCGTTTTATAAAAAAGCCTGCGACGGTGATTACGCCGACGGTTGTGCGGAGCTGGGTCGCGCAATGCTTCCCGATACCGATCTACCCGACGTGGTAAAGCAGGCAAAAGACGCCAAAGCCGTTCTCGACAAAGCGTGCAACATGGGCAGCGCCCGTGGGTGTGATGTTCTGGGCGACTTGATGTCGGAAAAAGAGTATAAAATTCAGGATTGGAGTGCCGCAGTAAAGGCTTGGGATCGCGGCTGTGATCTCGGTGAAGGTATTGCCTGTTGGAGCCTTTCAGAACTGTATTTCAAGGGTGAGGGTGTTGCCAAAGATGCCGACAAGGGCCTCGCTCTTCTGAACAAGGCCTGTATGGGTGGCAGTGCAAGTGAATGCAATGACCTGGCCTTTGTGTACGAAAACGGTAGAAACGGCGTTCCACAAGACTTTAACAAGGCGCTGCGTGCCAATCGCAAAGCGTGTGAACTCGACGTGGCTTATTGTGATGTGGCGGCAACAACCGCCCTCAAGGCGGGCAAAGACACCTTGGCGTTTAAATACGCCTCACTTGGGTGCTCCACTGATCAAGTCAATCGAGATGAAGCGTGCTTGATCTTGGGCGACTTATACCGTGATGGTAAGGGTACGCCGGCGGACCCTGACAAAGCCAAAGCGGCCTGGGTCAAGTCTTGTAAAAACGGCGACGGCGACGAAGACGCCTGCAAGCGCATTGGCGTCAAGGTGAAGGATTAGGAACTAATCGTTATCAAATTCATCGGCCACCTCTTTGGGGTGTTTTGGCCGATGGGTAGGATCGGGGGAAAGGGCAGCCAGTAGAGCTGCCCTTTCTTTTGGTCGAAATGCCCTATGGTGCTGGAGGGTGTGCCTTTTTACGCCTCGGGTGCCCACTTCTACCAGCATGGCCGCAGTGTCTTTGGCGTCACAGAGAGGTTCACCGGTGGCCAAAAACAAGGCCGTTGCAGCCATGGAGTACACATCTGTAATCACGGATGTGGGGGCTTCGCCGCGCGCAACTTCGGGTGCGGCAAAGGGTAGAGTGCCGCGATCTTGACCTTTTAGGTCAATGGGTAGATCGCGAATGTGAGAAGCCCCAAAATCCAGAAGCCACACATCCCCGTGTTCGGTCACAATCAGATGGTCGGGACCGAGGTCACCGTGGACGAAGTGGAGTGGGCCTTTTTCACCTGTGAGCGAGGCAATTTCTGACAGCGCATGAAAGGCCTGACGGACAATGTGCGCGGCCAATCGATGTGGGACGCCGCCGCGTTGCGACCAGACATCCACAACCTGACGGATCGACGCGCCGGGTAGAAACGTTTCGACAAGGTAAGGGCCGTGTTCGTTCATCCCAACGCGCACCAATTCGGGCAGGGCGCGGTGTTTGGTTTTGGACAATACGTGAGCTTCGCGGGCGAGCGCGGCTCGGGCAAGCGGTTCGCGCCGGACGCGCGGCAAAAGACGTTTTTCTACCAGGTCGCGGCCGTCTTCGCGAAAGTGTCTCACCTCGAAGACGGCGCCCACGCCAATCAGGTTTTTTGCAGGTTGCGCAACCACCACTAACGAGGCTCTTCGACAGGACGTTCTTCGGCCGCCGGAGGCTCACCCCCGGGGTTGTCAGGGTTGGGTGGAGCATTGATGGAAGGTGGCTCCTGCGGCGCGTCTCCCCCACCGGGCGGCGGTGCTCCAATGCCGGGCATCAGGTTGCGCATGTTGGGTGGAACCGGCACGCGCGGCCGATCTTCAGGTGTGGGCGGGGGCTCTTCTTTTTTCTCCTCGGCGGGCTCTTCCTTTTTTTCTTCTTCTTTCTTTTCTTCAGCTTCTTTGTCTTTGTCGCGGTTTTGGAGAGCGGTAGAAACGCCGAGGGGTAGAGCCACTCCGCCGGGCCTTTTGCCGGTGCTTGCCGCGGGCGTTGGAGTTGAGTCTGACCCTTTGGATGTTTTGCGCGACCCTGAAGTTTCGGTTGCTGAAGGGGTAAAGTCGAGTTTTTTCAACTTACCATGCACGTGGAAGCCGTAAAATCCATCGGACCTTTTGGCCTTTTTGAGCTTGGTTGCCTGCATTTCAATTAGACCGGGGGCCACCGATCCGGGCTCACCCAGGAGAGACTTTGTGGTGGCGTCTTTGCCGCGGTACGCGTCGGTGAACCGAAACTTGACATACATGTCCACGCTCGACTCGGCCCACGGTTCACGCAGGTTGATCTTCCCATCACCCTCAATTTCAATATCAGGCCCGGGTGCGCTGAATTTGGTGATTTTCATCACGCCTTTGTCAGCCTCGCCGGTGACCACCAACTCATCTACCTTGGCGGCGGGAATGGCCAATATGCCCAGGATTTTACTTTTGCCGTCACCCAGAACAATGTTTTTAACGCTGAGTTCAAGCTTGCCTGAACTCTTGTTGAATTTCCCGTCGGTGGGAGAAAGGGTGAGGGCGCCGTTCACCTTGCCGTCAATGGGAATTTCAAGCAGGTTTTGGAGCGGGTCTACCTGGGAGAGTTTTGCGTCGGAAATGGTTAGTTCAACATCTCCTTTAGAAGACCCTGTGGGCGCCGTGCCTGAAATTTCACCGCCGAAGACATTGGCCCAAAAGTCGAGTTGAACGCGACCGATGAGAAGGGGGAGAATTCGCGCTCGGGCGTGGGCTTCTTGGACGACAATCACGCTGTCTTTGGGTGGAACAGAAGCCCCCCCTGTGGAGCCACCTCCAAAACCGTACGCGGGGCCGGATGCGAGAGCACCAAAACCCTGTGTTGCCGGGTCGGCCGGAATGCGAATTTTGATGCCTTCCGCCTCGACACCTGACAACCAATACGAGTCAAGCTGATCAATGGTGACGGTGGGCGCGTTTTTACCCTTGGACGACTTGGCGATCTCCCCAAGGATCCGGTCTTTGATGCTGTTGAACGGGAAGGTGATATACCCAAAGATCACCAGGCAAAAAAAGTAAAATGCCGGGTAGATCATCCATTTTAGAACGCGGAGAACTTTGTCTTTCATTTTCCGTCCTCCGAGCCGGCGCCGGCCGATGAAGTTGGGCTTGCGCTTGCGGCGCCTTTGCCCGTTCCTTTTGCATCACCTTTGCGATCGTAGGCTGAAATACCCACCTCAATTTCATACTGGTCAGGTTCGTTGGGGCGGGGTTTGATATTGAGGCGGGTAATGGCAAGAGGGTGACCGCTCGTTTCAATTTGTTGGAGCATTTCAACGAACGGTTTCATGCCAATTTTGTGCATTTTCACCACCGTAAAGCGCTCACTGTAGAGTTTACCATGGGGAGTTTCAGGTTTGTCTTGAGTGTCGGCGGCGGTAAGGCTGTGCGCTTTGGCGGCCTGCTCTATAAACCCGCCGAGCCCCGGCGCTGGATTGGCATATTTGGCGAGCACCGCATCTTTGCGGGCTTTTCGCTCATTGATTGTAGAGCGCGCATCTTCAATTTCATTGAGGACGGTGCGTATTGATTCGTTCTCGGAGCGAGCCGACGCGAGGCTTGTTAAGAGCGCGATAGGCACCACTACGACGAGCAATACAACCGCAACGATGCCGAGCAAACTCAGGAGTTTTCGTTCGCGTTCGTCGAGCTTATTCAGGTGAGCTGCAATGGTCATAACCCCTCACTCCGGCTTTGAAGATGCGCCGGGCGAAGCGCTGTCGGCGGCGTCGGCTTTTTCTTTGTCTTTATCTTTGTCAGTCGCCTTTTTCTTCTTGTCGCATTTCAGCTCCATCTCCATCACGTACTTTTGTTTTTCAGCCGAAAACTGAATTGTACGGGAGATTTTGACATCTTTAAAACAGCGGTGCTCTTTAAGCTTTTCAGCGATGTTTTGAGCATCGGCAACGCTTGGAACCGTGCCTTCAATTCTCACGTGGCCGTTGCGGGCGAGGTCCATTTCTATAATGTCGTGAACCACTTCTTTTGGAACGGCTTTTGACAGTTGAACCATCACGTCAAACCCGTCGGCCTGGGGCATGGGATCGTCGTCGGCACCCGGGCCGTGCAAAAGTAAGTCACGCGCCTTTTCAGGGTCGGTTGTGCTTTCACCCAATACTTCTTGACTGACTGTTGCGAGCCGCGCTTCAAGCACTTCTCGGTCGGCGGAAAGCGCTCTGTATTGAGAGAGTACAGAAAAACCGAAGCTGACAAAGATGACTGCGGCGAGTCCCGCCAAAAGAGGCACTTTTTCGCGCAAAAATGGGTAACTTCGTGCAACCTCAAGCTCACCTTTTCGAAGGTTGAACCCCCTGGCCTTACCCGTCATGCCAAGAGCCAATCCAATCGCCATGGCAAACCGCGGGAGCTTTTCTTTTTGTTCAGGAGTTAACCCGTCAAGTCGAGGCGACGGGAGGGGTAAGATCGACACACCGAGTTCTGTGGAGAGGAACACTTCTGCACCGGCAACGGCGGCTCCTCCGCCCACAAGGTAGATGCCCTTTAAAAGTTCTCCACCTTGGGCGCGCCAGGCTGCCAATGTTTGACGCAGTTCACGGGCGAGGGCCGGCGCACTACCCGGTAGACCGTATGTTCCGCGGGAAAGAGAGCGGCAAAATACAGGCTCGCCCGCTTCCATAATCAACATGTCACTTGTTCGCTCGCCGAGGCTCAATACGGCCACCGGAGCTTTGTCTGCGGGTTCACCTTTTTTGCCCGACTCACCTTCCAGCTCGGGGATAACGGCGGCCAGATTGCTGAGGGGCATGGCGCCGACGCCTACCCGTTCAGGATCGAGCTTGAGGGCTTCTTTTACAATGGCGATTCGCTCTTTGACATCTTCGGTGCGTGCGACAACAGCAAACACGGGTACCGTGCCGGAGTCATTTTTTTCAACCTTGACGGTTCGATAGTCAAACACCGCTTCATCCATTTCAAATGGAACGGTGGACTCCAATTCGTAGCCGAGAACGTTGTTGATTTCTTTCATTGCCGCGGCGGGCAATTCAATGCGGCGAAAGAGGGCTTTTTCGCCTGAAAGCAACACGGCTGTACCGTCGGGTTTTAGGTCGCCGACGGCGGCCCAAAGAGCCTCTTTTTGGCCACCGGCATCTTCAACGGATACCTCTTCAAGCGCCTCAACAATGGTTTTGCGCAGGGTCACATTGAGGAGCGCCGCCCTGACAACCGTTTTTGTAACTTCGAGTCCCAATAGGCGTTGCATGGGTAGATCTCCAGGCGCAAAACAACTAGTCTACTCGGTAATAGACGATTGCACCAAACGGATTGGTTTTGAGTTCTTTAATCCAGTCCTCATCTACCAATGCGTTGGGGTCGTCGGGAATGTCGGCTGCCACACCGGGGACGGTGGTGGCCGACGCGGGCGGCTTGTTGGGGTCGAGCGTGGGGGCGCTGCTTGAGCCCCATGCTCCGGCTTCACGCATGTCAATGACGGCGTGGATTTTTACCCGAGCTTCGCGCTGGGTGCCGGGAACAACGCCGGTTGCGTACACACTGAAAATCTTGCTTTCAGACTTGAAGAGTTTTTTGAGCACCCTTTTTGAACCGAGAGTGGGATCGAACTGGACGGGAGGAACGCCCAACATGCCAAAAATGCTACCCACCATACCCTTTCCCTCAAGAGCGCTTTTGAACGACGAATAAGAGGGAAACAAGGGTACACCGCGGGCGAGGGAGCGAATGATTCCAAACGCTGTCAGGAAGTTTACTGCCTGAAGCGGATCTGTACAGATAGCCGACAGCGGCGCCACGGAGCAGACAACGGCGCCGATCACCTGCGGGTTGGCCGTATTGACGTTAATGGGGTTGGATGCAGTGTCTTGTCCCCAAATGGTAAGAACGCGCTTGTGTGGGTCACTCGGTTCGGGATCGACAAATGTGGCCCACCGATCATCATCCATCCCGCGGATGAGTCTCAACTCGGCCAATGAATCAAATGGCGCATTTTTGCGAACATACCCAGTGCCGAGCATTTGATAAATGTTGTCTTCGGAGCCCGACGGGGGTTTGGTTACATCAAGGCAGTTGGTTGCCAGTTCGTCGGGATCTGCCCAGTCAATCAGGGCGCCGCACAAGGTGGCGGCGTCACTTTGCTGGCCGTCGGCGTCGGGATTTTCAAAAATGGGGGCATATTGTTGACCGGTAAGGAGAGTGCCGAGTTGACTTACAAGTTGAGCCGGAACGGCCACACCGGCGGCGGTGTTGACGTTGATTTTAGAATCTTCGTCTATCAGAACAAGTTCAAAATACCCGTTGCCGGGTATACCCATGTTTTTACCGGTGGAGAGATCTACCCCCACTTTGCTCGCAAAACCGGAGGCGCGATCACCGCCGTTAAATGCACCGAGGATTAAATCTGAAAACTCCCAAATGGGGATTTGGGGGGCTTTTTTGGTGCCCAGCATGGTTTGCATCATGATGCCGATGATGCCGGCGCCCGCTTTTACCCGAAGCGGTTTTTCTGATGCGAGGAGAAGGCGAGAGAGGTTAACCGCGCTTTTGGCGTAATATTCGGCCTTGAGGCGGTCACGTTCAGCGAGGGCACCGGCCACGGCACTGGTGGTGTCGGTTTGTAATTCTGTTAGAAACACGGTTAAAATGGTGATGGCGCCGAGCACCATGACCAATGCGATACCGCGTTTTTGGCGGCGTTTTTGACCGCGTGCGAGAGCGAGAACCAGCGCTTTAGACCGTTCTTTTCGTTGAACTTCCCCATGGGTAGATTTGGTTCGCGAAGGCTTTTTCATGGCTTACCTCGGGATCGCGAACGTGAGGGGAAGTTGCATTTGAATGGGAACTTTGGTTTGAAATCGAATGGGCTTGTCTCCGGGGCCGCCGTTTAACACAATGCTCACTTTGACCTGACCGGGAAGGCGGCCAAGTTGACCTGTGGCCTGCGAAGAATCCCACGAATCAGTCCACAGTTGAGTGAGCGGGTCATAAAACCGAAGGTCAAACTCGGCGACATCTTCGGCAACGACAAGCACCACTCCGCCCTTTTCAGGGTCTTGGTCAATGTGGGGATCTTCACGGCGAACCAAGTCGACCTTGCCGGCAACATTGGGGTCACGTGTCATGAAATAGCTGAGTTCACACTGGTCGGACTCGTGTGCGTTTCGAGCGAGGCGTTGATGGGCAAACGCGGTGAAGTCGATGCGATCTTCACTGCCTGAATCTTTGCCCAAAAAAATGGTAGACCGGGTGATAAGAGCCAGATTGACGGGCACGTGAGCTGATACAAAGGCCGATTGAAGTTCTCGCGTGATGCGGCTTAGTGCCGTTCGACCTTGATGGTATCTGTCGCCGATGCGTGAGAGTCCTTCCCGCGACTTGCTCATGCCATCAAGCGCGCCGTAAATGAGGGTGGCAATGAGCGCGATGATGCCGAGTGAAACCATGACCTCAATCAACGTGAGGCCCCGTTCGCGGCGCCGAGCGCGCGAAAAGGAACGTTGGGTGAGATGGGTAGGTTTCATGGTTTTAGGGGCGTGGAGTGGGAGGAGGCGACGAGGTGCTTGTGGCAACGCCTGCAACCGATGCCGCGGCGGCAACAACGGGAGCGGGCGATGTGTACCACTGCATGATTTCGAGCGTGCGATCCTGACTGCCGTCGGCCCAGTGGACCGTGACGGTGATGCGGCGAGCGCCCGATTCAAACATGGCTTTCAGGTCTGGGTAGACGAGGCCCATGGCCATACCCACAATACCATCCACCCCACCGGCACCTGACATTGTTCCGGCAATGCCCTGAGCAAGATCGCTCATGTTGCCACCTGAAGGGACGGAGGAGGCGAGTTGACCGTCGGGTGACATGAGGGAGGTGAGGGCGCCGATGCCCGAGGAAGGGTCACTGCCGCCCGACAAATTCAGGTCGGCATCAAGGTTAAGATCCCCCAGTTTTTCTTGGGGGAACTCAGGTTTTTCAATGCGCCATGTGCAGCGCATGGCTCCCTGATCGTCACCGTCGCAGCACGGTCCGCTGTCGGTTTCATCCAGTTCGGGGAAGCCGTCTTTGATGAGCTTTTCTTCAACCTCCAGCATTTTACAGCGGGCAAGCCCGGTGGCGACACTGATGCTGCGAGCGTGTTGAGCCGCCGAAAAGGCGCCGGCCTGGGCAGACAAGATGGCTGTTAAACCAAGGCCCAAAATGGCCGTTGCGACCATGACTTCAAGGAGGGAGAACCCTTGTGTACCCCTGCGGCCAAGCGTTCGCTTTGCGTCGGTGCTTTCGCGCCTGGCGAGGCAGGCCAGCTCATCTGACACGTCATGCCTTTTTCCCGAGCTGCCGAGACGCTGTTGTGTACACGACAAAACCATAAATTCTCCGTGACCCTCAGCAAATGTCCGTGTCTCCGTGGTAAGTCTGCTGCCTCATTCGACAGAGTCGCGGTACTGGATTAAAAACCGGAGTCGTCGCGTTCCGATTCCTCACGTTCGTCTTTGGGACGAGCGATTTTGATAATTCCTTTTTTGATCTCGGTTTTACCCGTCAGGGGTGAAACGAGGACAGTCATACTGTTTTGGTCGGTGGGCTCTTCTTCTTTGGAGGCGGTTGTTACAACAATCGCCGCACGTTCCGTTTGACCGCCCGGCCAAAAGTAGAGGTAAGCCCGCTCTTCACTGACAGGTTCACTGTCATGGTCGGTTTCAACATGAACAAACCTGACACTGAGGGGCAGATCTTTGCCTGTTTTGCCCTTGTCTGGGGCAAATCCAAAGGCTTTGGTAGGTGAAAACGAAGGGCGCGGGGGGCGTGGGCCCTTGAGTATAGCTTCAGACTCTTCGTGGGCGGCGCGTTCTGCATCGGTAGCGGCGGCGGCACCACCCGTGCGGTCGTTTTTTGTGATGGTCATTGCTTCATTGGATTCTTCGAGAATGACCTGTTGTTCGGTCATGTCAAAGACCAAACGAAGCGGCTTGGACACACCGCTTGAATGGCTGTACGCCGTGCGAATTGCCCCGGCGATCACCACAGCACCGCCCCTCATGCGCGCGCTTTTCTGTGCTCCAACGCCGAGAATACCAATGCCCGCAATGACGCCGACAATGGCGAGCGTAATGAGCACTTCAATGAGCGTGACGCCGCGCGTTTTTTTCTTTGTTCGAGCGCCTTGGATCAACACAAAGGCCGGTTCGGAAGGTGACTGAACCTTCTGAGACGTGCGTTTGTTGTTGAGTGTCAGGTCCATTGGTATAGCGCTCTATCGGCCGCTTGATTAGAGTTTGGCAACGCGTTCGATATCGGCTTTGGTAAAGTCGTCGCGAACGTCGTCGCCGGTGCCTTCTTTTTTATCTTTTCCAGCCGAAGTCACGCGAATTTCATCACCCTCTACGCACTCGATCTTAAAGGGTGTTCCCCACGGATCGTTGGTTTTACCCTTTTCGAGTTTGCGGGAGTTCACCAGATCGTCAACGGTGGGGCAACCGTCGGCGCCGTCGATGTTTTTATGAAGTTCGGCCGCTTTTCGAATGGTTTGTGCCGAAAGAACGGCTGTATCAATGCGCGCTTTGGCGAGGCTTGGAAACACCAAAAACACGGCGGATCCCGCAATGAGTGCCATGATCGCAATAACGATCAGCACTTCTACGAGGGTTACGCCGCGCGCTTTGGAGCGCTTTTGGGCACGAATGAGAATTTGATAGATGGCAGGGTTTTTCATGGCTGTCTCATTCCACTCGGTCCAAGCCGCCGATTAGGCCGTCGGGACCGTCACTCATTAAGTCGTAACCGTCGGGGTTTTTGCGTCCGGGACAAATGAGGCGCAACGGGCGGCCCCATGCGTCAATGGGATCAATTGCGAGATAACCCTCTGTTTTGAGGGTTTTTAACTCTTCAGGGCATTTGCGTTCGTGGTCGGCGCGATACACGTCGACCGCGGTGGCAACGATACCAAGCGTTGCACGGGTGGAGCGTATTCCCGTTCGAGTGCGTTCGCGCGAGGCGAGGAGCACCAAAACAACAATCATGCTCAGAGCGGCCACAAAAGGTTTTGCGCGCGTAACGCCCCTTTTCCCAAAGAAGCTTTGATTGCGCTCCCAGGGGAAAAAGATCGTTTGTTCGCGCGGCCTTTTGCGGGTTGTCATAAGAGCATCAGCCTCCCGCAAAGCTCGACATTTTAATGAGCGGCATAAGAATGGCCATTGCAATAAAGGCCACACCCGCGCCCATGACAACAATAATGAGCGGCTCAAGCAGGCTTGTTACCACTTGAACGCGCGCGTCAACGGCGGCGTCGTAGGCATCTGCCACCGATTCAAGCATGCCTTCAAGCTTGCCGCTTTTTTCACCCACGCTGATCATGTGAGTGACGAGGGGAGGGAACTTGCCGCTCTTCTTGAGCGGTTCGGCAATGGACTGACCTTCACGAATGGAGCCAATCGCGTCGACAACTACCTTTTCAAGCACGGCATTGCCGAGAACGTTTCGAACGATATCCATTGCGGGCAATAGGGCCACGCCGGCCGATAACAATGTGGCGAGTGTTCGGGAAAAACGGGCCACCGCGAGCATTTGAATGAGCTTGCCAAAGATGGGCATGGTGAGGGTAAACGCATGCCACCTGAGCCTGCCGTCGGGAGTTTTTGTCCAACGGCGAAACCAATAAGCTCCAATGCCAATAGACGGAAACAAGATCCACCAATAGGCGCCCATAAAATCGCTCGTTGTAATGAGGAGCGATGTGTACCAGGGCAATGCCTCGTTCATTGATTGGAAGATCTGAACGACGTTGGGTACAACGGCCACCATCAGCACGCTGATAAGCGTGACGCCGATGATGATCATGAGAATTGGATATGCGAGCGCGGAGGTGACTTTGCCGCGGAGTTTAGCCTGCGCCTCCATAAACGAAGTGAGCCGTTCAAGCACCTGCTCCATTGTTCCGGACGCTTCACCCGCACGAACCATGTTAATGTATAGGTCGGGGAAAATGCCGGGATGCGCTTCAAGCGCTTTGGCGAAACTGGTGCCCTCGCGGATTTTTTCGCGAACTTCGGTGAGGGCGTGTTTAATGGCGTCGTGCTCAACCTGATCGATTAACGCGGTGAGCGATTCAAACAAAGGAATGCCCGCACCGATAAGCGTTGCGAGCTGCCTTGTCATGATAGCAACGTCGGCCGCCGATGCGCTTCCGCCCCTTGAAAAAAGGGACTTCTTTTTGGTGCCGCTTTCACCTTTGGCTTTGGTTTCGTTTGCAACGGTGAGCAAAATGCCGTCTTTGCGCAGGGTGGAGCGCAATACTTTGGCATTTTCAGCGTCGCGAAACCCCTTTGTGGGTTTGCCACTGGTGACGAGGATGCCTCTGTATTCAAAGACGGCCATAAATCACTCGTCGAAGACGACGTCTTCCTGCGTTGCTGCCAGAACTTCTTCTACAGTTGTTAATCCGTTTAATACTTTGCGAGCGCCGTCGTCGCGCAGAGTATCCATTCCCTGCGCTATGGCGGCGCGCTTTACCGTGAGCGCGTCGGCGTTTTTGAGGATTAGCGGGCCGACGGTATCGTCGATAACGAGCAATTCATAAATGCCTCGGCGGCCGATAAACCCCTTTTTATTGCAAACGTCGCAACCGCCGGCTTTAAAAAACGTGGGATTTGAACTCATGTCCTGCCCGACAAAACGGTAATCATACCCGTGAACTGTGTACCGTTGTGAGACTTGGCGGCGCGCTTTGCGAGCAAGACGCTCTTCATCAAGGCCGAGTTGTGTCAACTCGTATTGAGTGGGTGTATAGGGGATTTTGCATTTGTCGCATAACATGCGGACGAGGCGTTGAGCGAGAATGCCAATGACGGAGGAGCGAACCAAAAACGGTTCGATCTCCATTTCAACAAGGCGGGTTACCGCAGCCGCCGCGTCGTTCGTATGAATTGTTGAAAGCACCAAGTGGCCGGTAAGCGACGCGTGAATGGCAATTTCAGCCGTTTCTTTATCACGAATTTCACCGACCATGATGACATCGGGATCTTGGCGCAAGAATGCGCGCAGTGCGCTGGCGAATGTCAGACCGATGGAAGGGTGAACGTGAACTTGGTGAATGCCGCCGATTTCATACTCCACAGGGTCTTCAGCCGTGAGGATGTTGCGGCTCGGCTCATTGATGCGGTTGAGGCACGCATAAAGAGTTGTCGTTTTGCCGGAGCCGGTGGGGCCGGTAACCAGAATGATCCCGTCGGGCCGATTGATGAGATAGTCCATCAATCCAAAATCGCGTTTGGCAAAGCCCAGATCTTCGAGGCCGAATAACACGCTCGTCTTATGCAAAATACGCATGACGATGCGCTCAAACCCGCGGCTTGTGGGCACCGTTGAAACGCGGATGTCAACGCTCTTGCCGGCGATTTTTAATGTAATGCGGCCGTCTTGGGGCAATCGCTTTTCTGCAATGTTGAGCGATGCCATGATTTTGACGCGCGCGGTAATGGGCGCCATGAACTGCTTCGAGGCGCGCCTGGCGATATAAAGTTCACCGTCGATGCGATAACGAACAACAACCTCGCGCTCTTCGGGTTCGATATGAATATCGCTTGCCCTTTCGCGCACGGCTTGGGCAAAAAGGCCGTTTACCCAAGCAATGATCGGTGCGTCGTCGTCTGAATCGATAATGTCGACGAGATTGTCTTCTTCAGCCGCGTGGTCACCCTGGAGTGTGCCGCCCTGATCTTCTTTCTTTTCCCAAACGCGGTTAATGGCATTGAGGCACACTTCACCCGAAGCAATAAACACCTCAACGGGTTTCCCAAAAATGGCCCGCACATCGTCGATTGCGCCGGTGTCGAGCGGATCGGAAAGTACGCAATAAACGGCGTCGTCGTCTTCTTTAATGGGGAGGATGCGGTGCTGTTTTGCGTAGGTAATGGGGATGCGCGACGCGAGTGCGGGAGGAATGGAGTCGATATCGATTTTGGCGATGTAGGCGAGGCCATGTTCATCTGCCAACGCTTGGGCAATTTTGGCTTCATCGGCTACAGCGGAAGAAACAATGACGTCGGTGAGCGTTTGATTGCGCTCTTTTGCTGTTTCAAACAATGACGGCAGCCGATCTTTCGGCACAACGCCGCGCCGAACGAGAAGCTCTCCGAGATATTCGCTTTGACCGGTCGCCACAGGATCTTCCTTGGGGTTTTACGAACGAGTTTAACCTATGAACGAGCGTTTGAGTTTATTGTTCCACCCTGTCGACCCGCGGAAGGTTGGCAGGCAGTTTGGGCCGAGGATTGGCAGGTCGTGTGGTGCCCGATGCAGCCGGAACCGTGCCGCCGCCGTCGTCTCCGCCGGCCGAGGCGCCCGTTCCACCCGATTTGCCGCCGAGTTGGGGCAATGCAATGGGTTCACCCGGTGTGTGGGTGCGCGGCCCTTTGGGTTTTGACTCTTCAATTAAACGGGCTTTGTCGTCTTCATCAAGCATGGATTGGCGAATGTCTTCTACCAAGCCGTTTGCCCGAGAAAAATCGCGCGGAGGCTCCCAATCGCGCGAGTCTGAGAAGACGAGATATCGGTCAATAAACTCTTGGCGCTCCTGCATTTTGCGCTCAAAAATCGCCCGCAGGTCGTCTTGATTGCGAACAATGTACGGTGTGAGAACCAATAGAAGATTGGTTTTTTGAACTGTTTTAATGCTCTGCCGGAAGAGGGCACCGAGCACCGGCAAATCACCCAACACGGGGATTTTGGTTTGCCGTTCAATGGTTGAATCGCGAACGAGGCCGCCGATCACAACGGTTTGCTGATCGCGCACAATTAATGTTGTGTCGGCCGTTCGTTTATTGATTGGAACCGCGCCGAGGGTGCCGATTGCGGTGCCGGCTTCGCTGATTTCTTCATTGAGTTCTAACCGGACTTGATCGGAATCATTGATATGGGGTGTGACTTTGATTTTGGTGCCGACGTCTTGGCGACCACTGCCAAGGCCACCTCCAAATCCGCCCAGACCACCGAGCAAACCCGCGGCGGCTCCGGCGCCTCCGGCACCACCGAGCAAATTACCCAATTGGCCCAGTTGAGGAACGTTGGTTTGCAATGGGATGTTTTGGCCAATAGAGATTTCTGCCGGGATGTTATCGGTGGCGAGAATGTGCGGCGTTGCAAGCACATTTGTATTGCCGTCGCGGCCGACGGCATGGAGAACCACACCGAATGCGGGGATGGATAGGCCCGGAAACAATGTATCAAGTTCTGTGACGCTGGGCCCGCGAACACCAATGGCGAGGCCTTCAAGATCGGCGGGCAATCCGGTGACCGATTGACCGGGGTTATTGCCGCCGTAAAGGAACGTGTCGTCTTTGGAGAGCGCGTTGGCGATAGGCCCGCCGCCGTGATAACC
This sequence comes from Polyangiaceae bacterium, assembly GCA_016712345.1. Taxonomy (GTDB): domain Bacteria; phylum Myxococcota_A; class Polyangia; order Polyangiales; family Polyangiaceae; genus JADJRH01. The sequence continues at coordinate 835,580 of JADJRH010000001.1, read as the reverse complement.
AATGCCGAGGTTCAGGTCGCGATCTACGCCCACGTCCATAATCACCGCCTCAATAAACACTTGGCGGCGCGGCATATCGAGTTGATCGATCACATTGCGAAGTTGCGCGTAATCGCGGGGAGATGCGGTAACGACGAGTTTATTGGATGCCTCGTCGCAGACCACTTTTATTTGGCCTTCAAAAATATCTTCACCACCGGATGCGGCTCCGCCGGCGGTAGCTTTTCCGCGCGCTCCGGTGGCTCCACCCGCGGCGGCTCCACTTGCGCCTGAGCGGCCGAGGATATTGCTCAGGGTGTTTGAAAGATCTTTGCAACCCGCGTGTTGAAGCGGCAAAACGTGAAGTTCACCCTCACCCGTTTGCGGGACATCGATTCTTTCAATGAGTTTTAAAAGGCGCATGTAATCGGCCTGTGTGGCCGTAATAATCAATGAATTGGTGCGGTCATCAGGCACAATTTTGGCGCCGGGACCACCCTTTCCGCCTTTTCCACCGGCTCCGCCTTTGAGGTCGAGGATCTCATTGAGTTTGGTGGCGATATCACTTGCGCCGCCGTAATGAATGGGCTCCACCCAAAGTTGGTCACCTGCGCCGCCCACATCGATTTCTTCAACAATGCGGAGAAGGCGCTGAATTTGAGTGCCGGTGTCGGTGATGATTAAAAGATTGCCGGGGGAGTATACCGAGATATCACCGTCTTTTGATTTGAACTTGCCAAGGAGTGTGGACACTTCGGTCGCGTCAACGTGAGAGACGCGATACATGCGAGTGACATAACGCTCTTCACCCGGGACGGGACTGGCCGGGGCGAACAGTGGTAATGATTCGCTCACAATACCCTGTGAATCGACGATTTTGAGAAAACGACCGTGGGGCACAACGGTCATTTGGTTTTGCTGCAAGATGGATAAGAAGGCGGCATACGCTTCACCCGCTGTGATTTTGTCGGGTGAATAAACGGTGGCTTTAATGGATCTCAACTTGCCGCCGTAAATGAACCGCCGGCCTGTGATATTGCTAATGGCCTTTACAAGATCGGGTAGATCGGCGTCGTCGAGATTAAAGTTGACCGGTGTTCCAAGGCCTTTGGGTTTAAACTCAATTTCTTTGGGGGCTTGTTTGACACTGGCCATTGGATCGTCGCCGCCGGCACCCGCTCCGGCGCCCGCACCGGAAGGCGGTTTTGCGCCGGGCGATGGAGGGGGCGGTGCAGGGGCCGTGGGCGCGGCACCGGGAGGCCTTCCGGCTGTTCCAGCGCCGCCGGGTGTGGCCGGATTGGCGCCGGGAGCCGCCGGTTTATTGGGCGTTCGCAAAATGGGGGCGCCGCGCGTGGGGGTTTGCGCACTGGCTGTTTGCGATGCTTGTGTGACGAGACATGCGGCGCCCAAGGCGACAGCGGCTGCATAACCAAACCTCCGCTTTGCAGCGGTGGTGTTTGGCGCGGTTATCAAGTCACGGGGGAGTTTGTATTCGTGCGTCATTGGGCAGTTGGGTTGAGCGAAAAGGGGTCACTCGTCGTCGGGCGAAGCTGTCGGCGCGGCCGGTGCTGTTAATACTGGGCGCTTTTTTCGCGGTGGTTTTGCCGGTTTTGCGGTTGTAGGTTTGCTCGTCGCAGCAGAGGCAGAATCACCTTCGGCATCATCGGCGGCGGCCGAGGTTGAACTTTCAGGTGATAGAACGCTTTTAAGGACGGTGGTTAATACGAGGCTCGAAATGGCGAGAAATGCAGTTGTGCCGATTACAAATGCGAGAACGTGGATTACCGTTCTGCGGAGCAAACTGCCTTCATTCATTGCGAGCTTCATACCGGCCACTCAATACCTTGTTAATAAATCCACAGGGTAATTGTTTACTTGATCCCAACATCAATGTTGGTGGGCTTACCTCGGCGAACAATTGAAACAGTGAGTTGATCGGCGGCGCGAAGGCGTGTGTACGCTTCAAGCGCTTTTTGGGGATCGTGGATATCAAACCCATTGACCGATAAAAGCTGGTCGCCGTTTTCAAGACCGAGCATGCCAAGAAGGCTGTCGGGGCGAATACCATAGAGTTGGAGGCCGCTTGTCTTGTCGCCTTCTTTGGCAGGCACAACTCGAACGGAGCGCATTAGATCAGCCTGTTTTTCAAGGATTTGATCAATAACAGAGCGCTCAACTTCGTAATGGGTATCGCTGATTTTGTGGATTTTTGAGGCGATTTCCGCAGGCACTTTGCGTTTGCCTTTGGCGGTGGACGCCGGCGGCGGCTCTGAAGCAGGGCCCGCGGACACCGACTTTCCGGGCGGGGGTTTGCCACCCACTTTGGCCTGGCAGCGTTGATTGGAGCCGGACATGAGCCACACGGTGTCCCAGCCGATGTCGTGGACTTTGTAGCCGTTCATGTCGTCGCCGATGCGGCGAAGCGTGCTTTTTCCGTCGCCCCCGGCGATGGCGGCAAACGACCAAGAAGGGTCTTCTGACCAGGTGATCAGAATGATTTTTACCGCGTCGCAATAGGGATCATCATTGGGATCACCGCTGTTGTCGGGCGGCGGAGGCGCGGTCGGCTCGTCGGTGGGACGGGCTTTCCGTCGAGCGGGCCGGTGGCCGAATCAAACGGGTTGCGCGACAGAATGGCGGCGCCGCTTGTGGAATGATCTGTGTTTGCCGGTGCGGGCCCCGAAAAGTGCTTGGGGGCGGGCGCCGCGCTGGGAAGGCTTGACGGGTCAACAGCGACGCTGCTCGCGACGAGTTGACCCATGCCTGAAGCCTGGAAAAAAGCCGCGATGCTGATCAGAACCAGCACCACCGCCGGGAAGAAACGCTTGAGGAGGGGGTCGATACCCATTGCCGCAAGTGTTCTCTAAGCGAGCGTCGTGCCAAGGTAAAGGCCAGTTTTTGGCGCGAATTGATGGGCTTTGAAACGCCTGAAATTGCCAAGCTGACGCGGCCGAAGGGCGGGAGCCGCGTCCTTTGCCAAACTGTCAACAAGGGGCGGTTTGGAAACCGCCCCTAATCAAGCTTGGGCTTGGGTGTTGTAGGACCGCTCGGCGGAAGTTCGGGCTTGGCGATGTATTCTTTGGGAATTTCACCAGTTAGCGATTTCAAGAACGCAATGAGTTCTGTGGTGTCTTGGTCGGACAATTTTTGTCCTAGCTGGTGCCACGCCATGGCTTTCACGGTTTCTTCGAGCGTTGCGAGTTGCCCCTTGTGAAAGTAGGGGCCGGTTTTTTCGATGTTTCGCAGCGAGGGAACGCGGAAAAACATTTTGTCCGAGTCGTTTTTTGTGACGTCGTACCGGCCGAGATCCGCTTGATCGGGCCAGGGATTTACAAGGCCGAGTTTTTGGAACAGGTGGCCGCCGACGTTGGATCCGTTGTGGCAGGTGGGGCAGCCGAGTTTTGCGAATTTGGCAAACCCCGCTTTTTCGAGGTCTGTGATGGCTTTTTCGTCACCGCCGAGGAACTTGTCCCAGCGCGACGGAGTGGTGAGTTGCCGTTCAAACGCGCCGATGGCTTTCGCGAGATTGTCGTACGTGATCGGGTCGCGCTCGCCGGGGAAAGCGGCTTTGAACATTGGTTCATAACCGGGGATTGATTTGATCACTTTGATGACCGCCGCCGCGTCGGGCATGGCCATTTCAATGGGGTTTAAGATTGGGCCTTTGGCTTGATCTTCAACGGTTGACGCGCGCCCATCCCAGAATTGAGCGATGTGCCCAGCTGCGTTGTATACAGTGGGTGAGTTGCGTCCGCCGCGTTGTCCCTTGTGGCCGGCTGATGTTGCTTCGTTGTCAACGCCGTACTTTTCAAGGTCGTGACACGAATTGCACGAGATGTTTTGACCGAGCGATAGGCGGTTTTCGTAATAAAGCGCTTTGCCAAGTGCCACTTTGGCGTCGGTAATGGGATTGGACTGCGACTCATACTTGGCGGGCACAACTTTAAAAAAGCCGAGATCGCTCTTGTCGATTTGAGGCGCGGCCGCTTCTGCCGTGGCGGTGGCTTTTACAGAAGCCTTTGTGGCGGCGTCGCGGGCACTCTTTCCGCGATCTTCGGCATCGCGAATGGCGCGATCGTCACAACCGGCTGCAATTGCGGCAAACAAGAGGGAACAACCGAGAACCGTACGACTCGACCACATGGCTTCTCACCGACCTTGCCCCGCGGAACGATGTTCGCGATAGCGAGCGGGGCGTTCGTTTTATTAGGGGTATTCGGTCGAATTTGGAAGGTTTCTTTGGCCGCGAAGATTGCCGGAGTCAGGGTTTACTTGGGAGCGACAGTGGGGTCTTTGGGTAGACTCGCGTCTTTGCCATCGGCCACTTCAATCTCGCCGAGCTTTCGGTAGATGGTTCGGGCGGAGATCCCGAGGAGCTGCGCGGCGACCGATTTGTCACCTTTGGCGTAGCGCAACGTTTCGCGGAGCAGCCTGCGTTCCACTTCGTCAAGCGGTGTACCCACGCTGAATGTGAGTGTGCTCGCTTCCGCGCCTTTTGGTTCGTGCAGTGTTTCAGGCAGATCTGGAACATCGAGCTTTGAGCCGCGACACAAAACAACGGCGCGCTCAATAACGTTTTCAAGCTCCCGCACGTTGCCTGGCCATGGGTATTCGGTGAGCAGAGCGAGCACTTCAGGCGGTGCAACGAGCCGCGTGCGGCCGTTTTTTTTGCAGTATTTGCCGAGGAAATGGTCGACCAAAAGTGGAATGTCGTCGCGGCGCGCTCGGAGCGGCGGTGCTGTGATCGCAATGACATTGAGCCGGTAGAACAAGTCTTCGCGGAAACGGCCTGCCGCGACTTCGGCGCGGAGATCTTTGTTGGTGGCGGCAACCACTCGAACGTCGGCGCGAACTGTGTCTCCGCCCACCGGCTCGTATTCACCCTCTTGCAAAACGCGGAGGAGCTTGACTTGAACGGCGGGGGCCAACTCTCCAATTTCATCAAGGAACAACGTGCCTCCCGCGGCTTTGGCGAAACGGCCTTCACGTCGCGCAAACGCGCCGGTGAACGCTCCTCGTTCGTGCCCGAACAACTCCGCTTCGAGAATGCTCTCGGGGATAGCGGCGCAGTTGACGGCCACAAAAGGGCCTTTGGCGCGCGCCGAACGCTCGTGAATGTATCGGGCGAGAAGCTCTTTTCCGGTGCCGCTTTCACCCAAAACCAACACGGTTGCACTCGACGGCGCGGCTTGCGTGGCGATGTCGAGCACGCGTCTCAAGGCCGGGCTTTGGCCCACGATTTCGTGGGTGGTGAGGCGCGCGATTTCGCTTTTGAGGGAGCGGTTTTCGGTGACAAGGACTTGGCGCTCGGCGGCCTTTTTGACGCTCTTCACGATCGTCATGCGCTTGAGCGGCTTTTCGACAAAGTCGTACGCGCCTTCACGCATGGCCATGACAGCGGTTTCAACCGTTCCGTACGCGGTCATCATCACAACTTCGGTATCGGGCGACGCTTGTTTGATGGCGCGCAGCAGTTCAATCCCACTCACGCCCGGCATCATGAGGTCGGTGAGCACCACGTGCACGCGGTGGGCGCGCGCGAGATCGAGAGCTGTTTTGGCACTCTCCGCTGTGAGAACGCGCATGCCTTCGCGCTGAAAAATTTTTTCGAGCGAGGCAACGTTGGACGGTTCGTCGTCGACGACGAGTACCGTTGGCGCGTCGGGGGCGGCGGCTTCGGGCGTTTCGTGCGCCGGATCCGAGAGTGGGCTCTCTGCGCTCATTTTTGAGAACGATTGCGCGTGTCACAATCTTTTGCAAGCTTGTGTACGCAGCGGATGCTCCATGGGATCGTGCGGCGCACCGCGTTCGCTCGGTCGCTTCAGACCGTTTTGGGCGCGTCGGGTTGGCCCACGCGAAGTGACCGCACCGAAGATGAAAACGCGGTGACGCCGATAGCCATGAGTACACATGCGAGCCCACCGGCGGTTACAGAAAAGCGAACGCTTGTGATTTCCGCGAGGGCGCCGGCTTCGAGTTCACCGAGCTGCGGACCGCTCACAAAAAACAGCATGTGAATGGAGTTGAGTCGGCCGCGCATGTCATCGGGGATAAGGCTTTGCCGGGCGATTTGTCGAACAACGGTGCTCACCGTGTCGGCGGCGCCGCCGGCTGCGAGCAGAACAAGGCCCCACCAAAATGAGTTTGAGATGCCAAAAAGCGCTGTGAAAAGGCCGTAGGCGAAAATCGCTCCAAGCAAAACGGCACCGTGTTTTTTTACCGGAGGTCGTGACGACATGATCGCGCCCGCGATCACTGCGCCGACCGCGGGTGCGGCCATAAGCCAACCGAGGCCTTCGGCGCCTCGATGGAAAACTTCGTTGCTGAACACCGGAAGCAAGAGAAGCGCGCCGGCAAACAACGTGGCGAAAAAGTCGAGCCACATGATGTGAATCAGCACCGGCATCGTGCGCAGATAGCGAAATGCTTCGGCGATGGCGCGCAATCCTGTGGGCTGATCCTGCGGCGAAGGTTTGGGAGGCACGGTACGCGCGCGAATGAGAGCGAGGACGATCACGAGCGGAACGAATGAAATGGAATCGATCGCGTAAAGCGTTTCGAGCGATGTGTTGGCGAGCACCAAGCCTCCCACCGCGGGCCCGGTGACAGCCGCCACCTGCCAACCAAGCACTCCGAGCGCGAGGCCGTTTTCGAGGTGTTCTCGGGGCAAAACGTTGACAACGAAAGATGCACGCGCGGGATTTTCAAACGCCGCGACCGTCGCGATCACAATCACCGCTGCGTAGATGATCGGCGGCGAAACCATTTTTTCGCGCGTGAGAAAAAAGAGCCCCGCCGAAACAAACGCAACAAACGATTGCGTGAAAAGGAGAACGCGGCGGCGATCGAGTCGATCGGCTGTGACGCCTCCCCACAGACCGAAAATCAAAACGGGCAGTGATCGACACGCACCAATAATTCCGAGCGCAAGTTTGCTCCCGGTGAGTTGGTAGATGTGCCACGAGAGGGCGACCATCCGCATCTCGGAACCGATGCGCGACACAACGTGCGAGCCCCAAAAGGCGGCGTAGTTGCGATCTCTAAGTGCGGCGAATTTCAAGGTGGGCAGCGCACGGAAGGAATTTGGCGCGCTTACTCCTGAGCGTCTTGTTTGGCGCCGATGCCGTGTCTGCGCAAATACGCTCGAACGTGCGCGCGCTCCATGCCGGCTCGACGCGCCATTTCAGACACGTTGCCTTTGGCTTCTTCCGCGAGCGCGGCGAAATAGTCGCGTTCAAAGCGCGTGAGTACATCACGCTTTGCGTCTTGAAATTGGCGGCCTTTGAGCGTTCCGAACGACGCGCCCGAACCGCCGATCGACGGGCCGGCCGCGGGTGCTTCTGTGAGGGCGCCGAGGTGCGCTGCGACGTCGATCTCTTCACCCTCACCCGCGAGCGCGAATGCAACCGCAACAGCGTTTCGAAGTTCACGCACGTTGCCGGGCCAATCGTGGCGCGCAAGTCGCTCCAACGTTGTGTTGGAGACGCGCTCGTAAGCGCTTTCATCGCCGAGATCTTTGAGCATGCGTTTTACGAGAACGGGCAGATCTTCAAGGCGCTGACGAAGCGCGGGCAGTTCGATTTTTACCTGCGCCACGCGGAAATAAAGGTCGCTTCGAAATGCGCCTGTGTTGACCGCGCGCACGAGATCGCGCCGCGTGGCGGCGATCACGCGCACGTCGACCTCGCGATAGTTGGAGCCGCCGACACTCTTGATGCGTCGTTCGGCGAGAGCGCGCAGAAGTTTGGGCTGCACATCGACCGGAAGTTCACCCAACTCATCGAGGAAGATCGTGCCTCCGTCGGCCTCAACGAAAGGCGACAAACGCTTGTCAACGGCGCCGGTAAATGCGCCTCGCTCGTGACCGAAAAGCGTGGCTTCAGCGAGCGTCGGCGGAATCGACCCGCAGTCAACAACCACAAACGGTTTTTTGGCGCGCGCGCTCGCCAGATGAAGCGCCTGCGCGACCAACTCTTTTCCGGTGCCGGTTTCACCCGTGATGAGCACCGTTAAGTCGGTGGGCGAGATCTTTGCCAACCGATCAAAAATGGCGCGCATTGTAGGGCTTTGCGCAACGAGCGGACCAAACTGCGGAGCCGCGCTGAGCGTGATGCGTTCGGGCCGCGCCGGTTCAAACTGAAGCTCGGTATCACCGATGCGAAGTTTTGTTGCTTGCAAAAGGTACACATCGTTGACGCGTACACTTCCAACGAATGTACCGTTTCGACTGCCGAGATCTCTCAGGCGAACACCTTGTTCTGTGGCCACCATCTCCACATGAACGGCGCTGACTTTGCCGTCGTCGATCATCAGGGCGCAGGCCTGATTGCGACCGATCACAATGGGATCGGGGCCAATTTCCACCCAATCGGACGAGGGGGTGCGGACTTTTCCGCCGCGTACTTCGACTCGATTTCTGCTGGCTACGGTTGCGTCGATCAAGGTCGTTTACCTCGAACCTCGAAGGCGCCCTGCGCCTTCTTCGCGTGGGAAAAAGCCGTCACCGAAGGTGCCCTCAACAGTCATTGTGGGCGGCCCGTCGACCACCGTTGCCGGATCTTCGGCGGCGGGCGGCGGATCGGTGGTTTTTGCACGCAGCGATGTTCGCCGCGCACGCGTGATGTTTTCAGGCTGAATGGCTCGCCACGAAGTGAGCGCTTCAGACGCGCTGCCAAAGCGATCTTCGCGTCGTTGAGCGAGCGCTCTTTCTAAAAATCGCTCCACGCCGGCGGGCCACTTTTCACCGGTGATCTCCGCCAGCGAAGGCGCGGTGCGATTGAGCTTCATTGAAACGAGAATTGCGGCGGTTGTGCCTTCAAACGGTAATCGCCCTGCGAGAGCGCGAAACGTGACGGCGCCGACCGCATAAATATCCGCGCGTTCATCGGCGCGCGCGGCACCTTTCACTTGCTCGGGCGCCATGTACGCAAACGAACCGAGCGTCGCGTCGAAGGCTGTGAGCGTTGATTCTTCTTTGCCGCGTCGCGTGAGTTTGGAGATTCCAAAGTCGAGAACTTTGGCGCGCTCGGGCCGCTGCGGCGCACCGGTGTGCTCCAAAAAAATGTTTCCGGGTTTGAGATCGCGATGAACAACACCCGCCGCGTGCGCCGCGACAAGACCTTGAAGGACGTCGTCGATGATCGGCCCCACTTCTGAGAGTGGAAGGTATTGCTCGCGTTTCAATCGGTCGGCGAGCGACTCGCCGTTGAGCCTTTCAAACACGAGCAAATGTGCGCCGTCTTCGTTTTGCGCAACCTCCAACAATTGACACACGTATGGGCTCTTAATGGCGCGCGCGATCTCGGCTTCACGTTGAAAGCGACGCACCAAATCGGGCTTCACAGCGGCGCGCGCAAGCAGCACTTTGATTGCCACTTCGCGACCCCCTTCTTCGCTTGTTGCGGCCCAAACCTCGCCCATTCCACCCCGCCCGAGCAAGCGCGTGACTCGGTATCCTGCAAGAGTATCGCCGGGGTGGATCGCCACGTGACCTGGATCGGGACGGTACCATAAACACCGCAAGTCCCGACCGATCTTTTTCAAGTTTTAAGCGACGGATCGCGGCCGGCGGCAACGTTCGTGAACGTTCCTTGAGGCGGTTGTCGGGTACCTTTGCAACGTGATCAAGCGGCTTGTGTGCACTCTTTTCACAGTGGTTGTGATTTTCCTCATGCGTGAACGCGACGCGGGCGCCGACGACCGCACATTTGTCGCACTGCGCGACAACCACATTCAGCGGCAAGAAGCGGTGCTCGGCTATTTAGCCGGTGCCGCCGGGGTTTCGCTTGCGGGCGGTGCGGCGTTGCTTCTGTGGGAACCACCCATTTTTCGTGGCCAACCAAAGGAGCTTCGAACGTCGTTTGCGATGATGAACTTGATCTACGGCGTGGCGAACACGGCTTTCGTCATCGCCAACTTCGCCGGAATTTCGAGCCAACCGGACACGATCACCAACGCGAGGCTTCTCGGGTGGGATCGCGCCAGGCAAGGGCGAGCGCTCGCAATGAACACCGGTCTCGACATGATCTACATCACGCTCGGTTTCACTCTTTGGGCCACCGACACGCGCTCCATTGTGCGCGGAATGGGGCTGGGACTGGCGCTTCAAGGTGCGTTGCTCGCCGGATTTGACGGCGCCGGTGCAATGCTCATGACGCATTAACCGAGTTGACCGCTGAGCGCTTCCGTTGCCGGAAGTTGTGTACGCATATTTATGTACACAAGTTTTGTGTACTCAAAATCTTTCAAAAAAGGGGCGCGCAGGAATCGCTTTGCCAACTCATAACCTCGCGGCGCGGGGGTTCGTTGTGTATCGCGCCACGTTTACGCTTTTGGAAACGCCGAGCCCGCAACGCGATCGTCGCCTTGGCGTTTGGTGAATCCTTCGCGATCGAACAATTCAAGCAGCGGGATCACCTGACGGCGGCCGAGGCCCGAAATGGTTTTGAGGTCGGCGATCGTCAGGACCGGTTGCCCACGCAGATGAGCGGCGATCTTCTCTTTGAGCGCCGTCACAGCCGGTTTTGAAAACCACAGGTCGCCCGCCGTCACCGCGATCCCTTCGCGAACGAGCTTTGCGAGGATGGCCTTCACCTCTTTGATTTCGGCACCTGTCGCCTCGCGCATTGTGGCTTCTGAAAGACCTCGAAGCCCCGTTTCTTCCATGGCACGCAGGGCTTTTCCGAGCGGCCCCGAAGCCGACGCATCGGTCGCCCGCTCCATTGAAATGAAACGCGCAATGTCACCTTCCACAGCAATCGGTTCATCCGCCTCGGGCCCAACGTCGTCGGGTGCGGGCATCGCCTTGGTTGAACTTTTTGCCGGTGCAGGCGGGCTCTTCGGCTGAAGTGTACCTTTGCGCGCCGCAAGCCGAATGGCTTCGTCGGCGGCCTCCGGGCTTGATCCAAAGGCGATTTTCCGGCGCAGCGTTTCAAGAGGCAGGCCGCGATCGAGCGGAGCCTGTCGATGGTGGTCGAGCACAAGCGAGCGCGCGCGCAGCGCCATATCGATGAGCTTTGATCGAAGGCAAAGCCCGCCGTTTTTGAGGCGCACAACGGTGCCTTCGGTCACGAGTTTATCGGCGGCGCGCGTCAGTGCACTCTCACCGATCTTGAACCTGCACGAGAGTGAGTTGGGCAAAAATGGGCGCGGCGACGCCTCGGTCACAAGCGCCACGATGGCTTCTTTGGCGTTGCCTTCGTACAAGGCCGACAGTACGCGCGCGCGCTTTTCTTTGAGGCGCGCCCGCGGTGCGTACGCATCGAGTACAACGCCGCCGCCGAGCACAGCACCCGCCGGTCCGCTCGAATCGGCGCCGCGAAGCACATAGCGATCACCGCCCGTGAGCACGAGCGGATGCGCGAGGCGCAGGCGCACGAACATGGGCCCGTCGCCGGCCGAAAGATCGCCGTCGCGCAGTGGGTTTGCTTTGGCTGTGGCGCGCGCGGTGCCCACGTACATAGACGCGATGGTTCCGCGTTTGAGCGGGCGCTTTTTCACCGCACCGCGCGCCGGAAAAAACGCCGCGTCGACCACGTTGCTGGCGGCAACGTGTTCATCCGACGTGAGGACGTCACCTCGGTTCACCGATTCAAGCGCGACGCCCGCCAAGTTCACAGCGAGCCGCGTGGGTGCCACCGCTTCTGTCACCGCGCGATCGTGGACATGGAGGCCGCGCGCCGTTGTGCACACAGCGTTCGACGGTCCAACGAGGCGCAGCGGCGTTCCAATCGAAACGCTGCCTCCGACCAATGTCCCTGTCACAACGGTGCCGGAGCCTTTCACCGAAAATGCGCGATCGACCGAAAGGCGCGGCGCGGCGGCGCGCTCTTCGTCCTGCGCTTCGATCTCGCGAAGCGCTTTTTTTACAGCCTCGCGAAGAGCATCGAGCCCTTGGCCGGTGCGCGCCGAAACAAGAACACTCGATGCTTTCCAGTGATCACCGAGAAGCTCCAGCGCCTCTTCGGCGGCGAGCTGCGCGAGTTCTTCACCGGACCTGTCGACTTTGGTGATCGCAACCACGGCGCGCCTCAGTCCGAGCAGCTCGCACGCGGCGATGTGCTCCCGCGTTTGTGGCATCACACCTTCATCGGCGGCGACAACGAGAAGCACCAGTTCAATGCCGCTGGCGCCGGCGATCATCGTGTGCACGAGGCGGCGATGACCGGGCACATCGATCACACTCACTTGCACTGAATCGCCGAGATCCCAAGGGGCAAAGCCCAATTCGATGGTGATGCCGCGACGCTTCTCTTCGGGCAGGCGATCGGTATCGATGCCCGTCAGCGCTTGGACAAGCGTCGTTTTGCCGTGATCGACGTGACCTGCGGTGCCGATAACAAATCGCCGCACGTCGCCACGATATCCCGGGTTTGGTTTGTTCGGGGAGCTGGTGCGAGGCGCGGAGACCGAGTAAAACCTTTGGCGGAAGCGCTTGGTGTGCTGGCGCCATCCCCGGTCTTCAAAATCGGTGCGAGGCAGTTCCGCTGTCTCGGGCAGGTTCGATTCCTGTGCGCTTCCGCCAAGGGCAATAGGGTTCACCCACACAAACAGGCGTTTTGAGCACCACACAGGCGCTCCAATGCGCCCGTGCGCGGTGCCGCAACAACGTTCGCCGTTAAGAAGTTGGACTTAAATAAACGACAGTTCTGCTTGTGTACACAAGCGGGCCTGAACTGCAAAAAGCGGCCGGTCGTTATGAAAGAAGTTGTTCGAGGAGGGAGAGCGACTCTTTTTCTTCAGGATCGATCTCACCGTCGGCCGAGATCATTTCGCGCGCCGCATCGAGAAAAAGCTTTCTTTGAGCGTGCGGAATGGTCTGCGGATCGACGTCTTCGGCGCGCGGGGGAACGCGCAGCCATTCTTTGACCATGGCGCGCTCATCGTCGTCGAGGTGCAGCCGGTTCATCATTTTTTGAACCAGCGCGCGCTCGGTTTTTTTTACTTCGAGATCTGCCCACGCAAACGAGCAGACGAAACGCATCAGGCGTTGCCGATCGGCGCGGCTGAGCTTGTGGAGCGACATGACTTGACCATAGCCCATTCTCCCCGCCCCGGTGGTTGGTGTTTTTCTACTGCGCGCCCCGGCGACGCGTCCTCGCGGCGCTTCCGGCGCTCAAATGTCAGGCCTTTGTGTTCACCGACAAGTCGACGATGAGGCGCGTTCGGCCGACCAACATTTCATCGCCGTGGATGAGTTGTTGTATGCCTTGGATTCGAACAAAAACGCCGGTGCGTGAAGCCAAATCGGTGAGAACAACCGTGCCGGCCTGCTCTTCAACGAGACAGTGGTAGTCGGAAACGAGCGGGTCGTTGGGGAAAACAAGGTCACCCACGGCTGCGCCCACTTGAAGTGTTGTTCCGCGCGCCATCACGCACGCGCCGCGCGCCCCGCCCTCAAAAATTTGAACAATGCGAAACGGCGAAACCGGCTTGGGAGACGACCAAAAATAGGTGGGATCGGGATCGGGATGATCGTCCGGGTCGGGGTTGCGTTCGATCCGAAGGAGTTGATCACCGACGATAAACTCGTCGCCGATGGCCAATTCTACCGGGCGGCGAATTCTCAAAATACGCCGTTTCCACCGTCGATATCTTCCAACACGAGCCGGCCGTTGCGATACCGAATGAGCGCTTCACGAGGGTGACAAAATCGCTCACCGTCGAGAGTGACAGCGCCTTCTCGGCCGATGATCACTTCATCACCGAGCGGTGCGTACTCTTCTGGCCCGCCCGTCAAGCTCCGCAACACCTGAAGTCGGAAGCGAACTTTAGGCGTTGAAACGGCCGGTTTCGGCGCTTTGGTTTGGCTTGTGTCGCGCAGCGGATCGGTGCGCTTGACGATGAGTACACCCGACGGAAGGGGATCACCTTTGTGTGAGAGGCGCTGAACATCCACGTTGGGCGGATCGGTTCGAAGCTCCATTCCGCCCGCTTCTCGCCCTTCGATCACGCTGTCGAGCTTGCCTTCGCGAAGCGCGCTCGCCATTTCCATTTGCTGCGCTTTCATGAGCGCGCGCACGTAGCCGTCGAGATCACTGCGTTCGAGCGCGTCGGCGTAAGAGCGCTTGTAGCTCTTTAAAACGCGGCCGCCGTCGGCGAAGAGGTGCGTGAGAATCTGCGGTTTATCGATCCCCGAGTCTTCGGTTTGGATGTGATAAACGCGCCCCTTGTATTTGAGGTTGTCGTTAAACCCAACCTGGGCGCGTCGGAACGCGCCCGTGCTCATCTCGCGTTCGAGACGTTGAAGCTCACCGTCGGTGTACTTTTGGATCGCTTCTTCAAGCAGCGCGTGATCGCCGTCGATCCCCTGCATGCGCTCGAAAACCATCTTGGCGATGGGAGCGGCCTGATCAATCCGAAGCGCGTCGCCGAGCAGTTTTTGACCTTCTGCGTCGTTGGGACCACGCGCCGCCCAAGCGCACAAAAGGTCGACCGCTTCGCGCGAACGCTGACGACGAATCAGCCAGGCAGCCACCTTTGCGGCCCGGTTTCGTCCGTTGTCAGGCACTTCGATCATTTCTCGCAGCTTTGCGCAGTGTGCCGATCGGCCGCAAGAGGTAAGCGCTTTCGATGTGACTGAATGAGTTGAGGTCCGGCCGCCTCACCCCGTGTTCAGCCGTGAAATCAGCGCGTCGCGCCGACCCAATTACCCGCGCGCAGTCCGAAAAATCCGGCACCGAGGCAGAGGACAACGGTGGCGCCTATGTTCCATGCGGCCCGTCCCAAGAGACCATTTTCAACGTAGGTCACGGTTTCGTTGTTGAAACTTGAGTAGGTTGTGAACCCGCCCATCACGCCCGAAGCGAGCGCAAAATAAAGGGTTGAGCCCATGAGGCCACGCGCTTTGGCGACAGCGACGATGAGCCCCAAAAGAAACGATCCGGTCACGTTCACGAAGACCGTTCCCCAGCCAAAACCCGCCCCAAACCAGCGCGCCGCGACCAGCGACGTGAGGTAACGCGCACCCGAGCCGAGCGCGCCGCCGAAGCAAACCCAGAGAAGTCGCTCCATCGCGAACGACTCTAACTCGGCGCCGGTGGTGGTAGCATCCGCCGCGCAATGACCACCGCGTCTGAAGAAAGTCACGCGCCGAAGAGCGCGCACGGCCACGGTCACGGGTCCACTTGGGCTCTGATGTTGGCCGCTCTTGGCATCGTGTACGGAGACATTGGTACCAGCCCGCTTTACGCCATCAAGGAGTGTTTCAGCCCCGAGAGCACACACCGCGTGGAGACAACCCCGGAAAATGTATTGGGGGTTTTGTCGCTTGTTTTTTGGTCGCTGACCATGGTGGTCACGGTCAAATATCTTATGTTCGTTATGCGTGCCGATAACGAAGGGCAAGGCGGCATATTGGCTTTGCTCGCGCTTGTTCCTCCCAAAAACGGTAAACGTGACGGGCGCCCTATTTTATTGCCGCTCGTGCTTTTCGGCGCCGCATTGCTTTACGGCGACGGTGTTATCACACCCGCCATTTCGGTTTTGTCCGCAGTTGAGGGCCTTCAAGAAGCGGCCACTTCATTAAAACCTGTGATCGTGCCGCTCACATGCGGCATTTTAATTGGATTGTTTTTGGTTCAAAAGCGCGGAACCGGGGGAGTGGGCGCTGTTTTTGGTCCGTTAATGGTGGTGTGGTTCTTAACGCTTTCGGTTTTGGGCGTGAAGGCGATCGTTCAAAATCCGGCCATTTTTAAGGCCATTTCGCCCACCTATGCCGTTGAGTTTTTTGCCCACAACAAGGGGCATGGGTTTTTGATTTTGGGCTCGGTGGTGCTCTGCATTACCGGTGGTGAAGCCCTTTATGCGGATATGGGTCATTTCGGCCGGTCGCCCATTCGGCGCAGTTGGTTTTTAATGGTTTTTCCGGCGCTTTTAATTAACTATTTTGGGCAGGGTGCCAACCTTTTGCAAAACCCCGCGGCCGCGAAAAATCCTTTTTATGCGCTGGTCCCAGGTTGGGCGCTTTATCCGGTCATAGCCATCGCCACGTGCGCCACGGTGATTGCTTCACAGGCGCTTATCAGCGGCGCGTTTTCACTCACTCAGCAGGCTGTTCAACTGGGGTATTTCCCCCGCGTCACCATTGTTCACACGTCCAAAGAATCTGAAGGTCAGATTTATATCCCTGAAGTGAATTGGGCGCTCCTTGTGGCGTGTATTGCGCTCGTGTTGCAGTTTGGTTCATCGAGCAAGTTGGCCGCCGCGTACGGCATTGCCGTGACGGGAACCATGGGCATTACCACGGTGGTTTACTTTGTTGTGATCACCGAACGGTGGAAATGGCCCATGTGGAAAGCCGTTCCATTGCTGATCCTGTTCATGTTTTTTGATATCGGATATTTTGCTGCAAACGCGGCCAAGTTGCACGACGGTATCGGTGGATGGGCGCCCCTCATTATGGGTTCGGTGGTGTTTACCGTTATGACGACGTGGAAAACGGGCCGGGCCGCGCTTTACGCATTCATTAAAGAAGCCGCATTGCCGCTCCAGATCTTTTTGGACGATATCGAAAACCAGAAGCTCCATCGCGTGCGCGGCACCGCGGTGTTTATGTCCTCCAACCCCGATGCAACGCCGCCCGTGCTCCTGCATCACGTGAAACACAACAAGGTGCTTCATGAGCAGTTGGTGCTTTTGTCCATTCACAGCGAACGTGTCCCCGAAGTGCCCATTGAAAGGCGCGTGGAAGTTGTGGACAAAGGACAGGGCGTATTCCAAGTGGTTGCGCGATATGGGTTTATGCAAACCCCCAACGTGCCCAGCGTTATGGAATCGTGCAAAAAATACGGCATTCACTATGAAGTGAATACCACGAGTTATTACCTGGGACGTGAAACGTTGCTCACATCGGGCAAAGCCAAAATGTCCAGGTGGCGCAAAGGGTTGTTTGCGTTTATCTCGCGCAACGCGCGCCCGGCAACGGCCTATTTCGGTCTTCCGCCCAATCGCGTTGTTGAATTGGGAATGCAAGTTGACCTGTGAGCCATCGAATGAATCTGACTCGTGTCTCTTTTATCGCGTTCGCGGGTTTTTTTGCGCTGTCCAACACCTCGTGTTCCACACGCATTGGTGATTCGCAGGGCGTGACGGTGGCCGGCAAACCGTGCTCAAGTGACCGCGACTGCCCTGTGCCTGCCAATGCCTGTCAGGTGTGGACGTGTTTTGAAGAGCGGTGTCGCCCGGTGGCCGCGGCCAAAGACACAATGATACCCAATGAGTCGCAGGTGCCGGGTGATTGCAAACTGCTTGTTTGCGACGGTCAGGGACAAGCATCTGCCCTTGCCGATAAAAGTGATACTCCACCGGAAGACGACAATCCCTGCGCTGAAGAAGTGTGCGAAGAGGGTGAACCCGCGTATCCACCGGTGGAGGTGGGCACGCGATGTGGCAAGTCGGGCGTGTGCAACGGGCGCGGCAAGTGTGGAGTTTGTTTGCCCGATGATAAGCGTTGTCGCGGCAACACACCTGAGTTGTGTTCTGAAGAAGGTCAATGGGAAGGTCAGGGCGCCTGTGCTCCCGGACAGCCGATTTGTAATGGTACGGACTGCATTGGGATCTTGACCGTACAAGCGGGTGATGAGTTTTCGTGTGGGATTTTGGCCGATGGAACAGTCCGCTGTTTTGGCAACAACTCTTTTGGTGAAGCGGCGGGTACAGCAACTCGGGTGACCGGGCTTTCTAAAGTAATGCAGCTTGCTTTGGGTGAGGCCCACTCGTGTGCAATGGGGATCGATCAAACAGTCAAGTGTTGGGGTGACAACACGTTCGGTCAACTCGGCAACAGTGAAGGTGGCAGTCGCGGTTCACCGGTTTTGGTTTCCGGGTTAACCGAGGTTCGTCAAATTGCGACGGGTCGGGATTTTACGTGTGCAAAGCTCCCGGGCGGAACGGTCACTTGTTTTGGCAACAACGAAGATGGGCAGTTGGGTACAACACCGGTAAAGCGCAAACTACCCAATTCGGCGGTGGTTCGTGGGCAAACTGTTCAAGATCGGCCTGTTGAAATAAAGCGGTTGGCGAAAGCCGAGCAAATCTCTTTGGGCGGCCGGCATGCGTGCGCAATGACCTCGGATAGAACGGTTGCCTGCTGGGGAGCCAATGATAAGGGTCAATTGGGCAGCGGACCTGAAGAGCCCGCTCCCAAGGCGGACAAGGCCACAAAAATGACGCCCATTAAGGGTCTGAAAGACGTTGTTGTTGTTGCTGCGGGTGGGCGGCACGCGTGCGCCCTATTACAAAACCGATCTGTCATGTGTTGGGGCAAT
The DNA here is from genome assembly GCA_016712345.1 of Polyangiaceae bacterium. Classification (GTDB taxonomy): domain Bacteria; phylum Myxococcota_A; class Polyangia; order Polyangiales; family Polyangiaceae; genus JADJRH01. The sequence goes on along the minus strand of JADJRH010000001.1, from coordinate 817,335 downwards.
AACGATCACGGGCAGTTGGGTGATGGGACAACCAAAAAGAAAACCGGGCCGGTGGCTGTAAAAGGGCTCGATTCAGCGATGTTTATCCAATTGGGTGAAAACGCGAGTTGCGCTTTGACTGTTGAGGGTAATGTCGTCTGTTGGGGAAACGTTCCAGTGGCTCCGGGCTCCACCGGTACAGACGTAACATCCCCATCCCCAATCGGCGATTTGAGCAGCGTTCTGAGCCTTTCAGTGGGCGGTAATCACGCGTGTGCAGGGCTGTCAGATCAAACGTTTGTTTGTTGGGGTGGCAATCAGTCCGGCGAGCTTGGCAGTGGATCCACCGGTGAAAAACCGGCGCCCGTGATTTGGTAATTTCAATTCGTGCTATAAGAGGATCATGAGTAAAACCCGGGTCGTCATAGCAATGAGCGGAGGAGTTGACTCTTCCGTGGCAGCCGCGCGCCTCGTCGACCAGGGATATGACGTGGTCGGAATCACACTGCATCTTTGGGACTATCCCGACGATGGCAGTGAAAAGGGGCGGTGTTGCGCCCCTGAAGACCAACACGATGCGCGACGCGTGGCCGATGTTTTGGGTATTGCCCATTACACATTTGACAGGCGCGAACTGTTTCATAAACACGTAGTCGCCCCGTTTGTTGACGCATATCTAACAGGTGAAACGCCGAGTCCGTGTGTTTCATGCAATAAAACCGTGAAAATGCGCGAGCTTTTTCCACTCGCCGAGCGATTGGGGGCCTCGTTTATAGCAACGGGTCATTACGCTCGGGTTGCAGAACATCTTCACAAAATGCGCCTTTTTCGCGGCGTAGATGGCCAAAAAGACCAAAGTTACTTTTTGCACATGCTCCGGGAAGATGAGTTGCGGCGTTTGATATTTCCTCTCGGAAACTCCACCAAGGCTGAAGTTCGAGCTGAGGCAATTGCTCGCAAATTGCCGGGCGCCGATAAGGGTGAAAGCCAGGAACTGTGTTTTGTGCCCACGGGCCATTACGGTCAGTTTGTGGAAGACCGCGCCAAAAACCGCATTCGACCGGGGCCGATTTTGGGCCCCGACGGCGCTGTTGTCGGCCGGCATGAAGGGCTTCACACATTCACCATTGGGCAGCGCAAAGGCCTTGGGGTTGCTCTCGGAAAGCCCATGTTCGTTTCATCAATCGACGGCAACTCCGGGGCGGTTCATATCGGCGCCGAAGAAGAGTTATTGTCGGAAGCGGCTCGTATTACCAATACAGTTTGGTGTGATGACGTTGTTTTTCCTGCAAAAGCTACGGTTCGTGTTCGCTCACGTCACGACGGTGAAAGTGCGGTGATTGAACAATTAGACAATGGTGTGTTTATTGCCCGATTTAATACTCCGGTGCGCGCCGTTTCTCCCGGGCAGATCTTGGTTGCTTATGAGGGTGACAGGGTGCTCGGCGGCGGGCTCATTACCGCGGCGCTGCGGCGTTATGAGGCACAAACATGAGGCTCAACCAACCATTTTATCGCAAAAGCGGCCTTCTGGGCTGTTTGCTTATCGCGGCCTTTACCGCGTTTGGTTGTTCGCTCGGCTCGGGTGAAGGTCAGGTTCACTCAGACGCTCTTTATGCAAAAGACTGCATTTACCCCTCGCAAGGCCCCGCCTGTGAATATCAAACGGCCAACGGCCAAGTGGCTTATGACGAGGGGTGTGACAACTACGATTTATTGCCCGACTTTTTCGCGGCCGTCCCTTCTGAAGATACCATTCAAATGCGCATTCAGCGCGGTACAGATCTCACCGAGCTGTCGGACGGGCTCGCGGTTTTGGTAACCGACGTAAACGCTATTCGCGATGCCATTAAAGCAAAGCGCGATGAAGCGATTAAAAACGGTGCGACCGAAGATGAAGCGCTTGAAACGTACGTTGAGGTGCCGGTAGCCATTCCATACGGAGTTCAACCACCGGGAGCGCCCGATCCCAGTCCGCCGCCGTGTGATGCGACCACTCAACTGTGCACTGTAAACCCGGTTGCAATTGCCCTTTATCTCCAAAAGTCCTGCCATAATCAAAATACCGTTTTATATGCGGTGGGTGGGTTTATTCGGTTCAGTTCGCTTTTCAGCGGTGATCCGGTGGAGTCGAGTGCGGCCGAAAAACTCAATCACGCCCCTTATTTTGAAGTGATTATCGGCGATCCGCGCAATGCTCCGCCGGGGGTTCCCATTGGGCCCGACTCCATCCCGCCTGAATTTTCGTCCAAGCTGACCGGAAACTTTCGGTTCTACTTTGAACGTGGCAAACCCGCTCAACCGTTCTGACAATGCTTGAGCGGCGGTTGACGTTCTGATATCCCCATAAAATGGCTTTTTCTCTTGGTCCCATTTCGCGGGCGATGTTGCTCTTGTTGTTACCGGGCTGTTATCTCTTTAATGTGATTACTCCCGAAGAAGTTGAATATTGCTCTTCGGGTGTCACCGAAGAGGCAAAACCCAACGCCCGAAGTGTGGCGCTCGGTACGGGAGACGGCGGCGGCTTTAAGGCGTATCAAAACGGCGATAAAGTGGACATGGTGACGGGTGGACAGGGCCTGTCAATGATCACACCTACCATTCAGGTCGAGGGTAAAGATTCAGATTCCGACTCGCCGTGCCTGCTTGTACAACTCACTATCGAAGGCGAAAATGAGGGTTCCGGCGGTTTCGGCGGTGCCTTGGGAAGCGGGGGAGTTGGTGGTTCGGGCGGAAGTGGTGAGCCCTCCACAACCAAGGTGGGAATTCAATTTGTTAAGAAAGATGGCAATTTGTATACAAAGGGTGTTCTGTACCAGCCTCTCGGCTCGGGCCAAAACAAACTGATTTTATCTGTTACCGGCGGCGACTTTAATGGAACGAACACGGTGACCATCAATGCGCAATAAACTTATTCTTGGTTTTGGTGCGGCTTCATTGATGTTTGTTGAAACCGCTTTTGCCGATGCGCCGCTGCCGCCGACCGCAGGTCCATCAGCCGGGTCGAGCACCGGTCAGCCGGCAACCCCAACGCCCGCAATGCCCGCTCCTTCGGCGCCAGCTTCCGCGGCCCCCGTGGGTGAACCGCAGCCTACGTCCGCGCCCCTGCCGCCGCCCTCGCCGACACAAAACGTTCCGGTGATGCCAACCGCACCGCCGATAATGGTTGCCCCACCGCCCGGACCGCCTCCCAATGACTGGCAACCGGGTGACCCCGTGCCCGTTGGATATCAAGTCGGCGAGCAGCGCAGGCGATGGCCTATTATCGGCGGGGTTGTTGTGTTTAGCAGCGTATGGGGGTTTTGCGCATTAACCGGTATTTTTGCGGCCATTGTGGGTAGCAATAAAACCGCGGCGGGTGTGTTTATTATCCCTGTGGCCGGGCCGTTTATTAACCTCGCTACGCAGACAATGGGCAGCGATGATGCGATTTTCACCGCGACAACAGGTGTTTTGCAAACCATCGGCGCGGGGGCGATTATAGCCGGGTTGGTTATGCCACCCGTTAAGAAGCTTGTGCCGATAAAAGCCGATCTCTCCATTACGCCCACGATTGGGCAAACCACGCAAGGCGTGAGCGTTATGGGCACGTTCTAGCACTAACGTCGTGTGGCACGTTTAACTTTTCGAGCGACCACATCGGCTGTTACGGGATAAGGCACAATGTCTTTTGCGCCGGCGGCAATAAGAGTGCTCATTTTGTCTGTTGTTACGTCGGACAAACAAACGATGACAGGCACCTTGGACTGCCGCTCACGAAGCCAGTTTACGGCGGACTCCACATTTGTGCCCACATCCAGCAATACAGCGCGGATAGAATGCTCGTTGTCTACGACCGAAGCTGTGATAACTCCCTGAGCCGCCAATCCGGTAACGCAACTCATTGAAAAGCCGTCTTCGCGGTGCGCCAAACGGACAACGCCGAGTTGCATGGCTGTTCCGCCGGTTGCGGGCGGCGCGTCGGTGACGGCTTTGGGTGCCAGTTCACCGCGGCCCTGAGGCGTGGCGCGTCGCTCGGGCAGTTTTTGCTCGTTTGCCTTTGGATCCAGCGCTTCACGCAGAAGTTTGCGCACCTCTCCAACATCGTGAGGGCGCTGTTCAGGTGCTTTGGCTAGAAGGGAGAGGCGAAGTCTTTCGAGGAGCGGCGGAACAGGTTCGGCGCCTTCAGGCCGCACAAGAGGTTTTGGCGGAACGAACATTTGTTGAGTCATCACTTCAATGGCATTGCCCGAAAAAGGCGGCGACAGTTGAAGCATTTCAGTGAGCAAACAGCCAATTGCGTAGAGGTCTGTACTGGGGCCCACGGCGAGCGAACGGCACTGTTCGGGGCTCATGTATTCAGGCGTTCCTGACACCATGTCTGTTTTGGTTAGCGTTGGACCCGTATCGCGATGATCGTCCACGTGAGCGAGCCCAAAATCGAGCACTTTGGCCACGCGTTTGCCGTCTGCCTCAATGGTTAGAAACACGTTTTCGGGCTTGAGATCGCGATGAACGATGCCTGCCGCGTGAGCCGCTTCAAAAGCGTCGAGCACTTGGTGCAGAACTTCGGCCACCTCTGCGAGCGGCGGCGGCGATGCTGAAGACATGAGCCATGCGCTTGTGCTCTGCCCGCGAAGAAGCTCCATGACGAGATAGAGCACCTCGCCCTCTTCACCGAAGTCGAGAATGCGAACCACGTTGCGGTGATGCAAAAGCGATGCTGCGTACGCTTCGCGTCTAAAGCGGCGTGCGTACTCATCCACCGCCGCAACGTGCGGGTGCATAATCTTGACCGCGACGTCCACGCCGAGTGCCAAATGGGACGCGCGGTACACTTCACCCATACCGCCGACGCCGAGGCGCGTTCCAAGCTCGTATTTGTTCGCGAGGACTTTGCCTGTCAGCGACTTGCGGGCAGCGGGAGCCTGCCATGGGTCGGTGTCGAGTCGTTGTGTACCCCCGGGGGTTTTTGCGGCGTGTTCCGTGGGTCGGTGTGAAAGCGGCGAGCTACCGGGTTCGGTGCGCGGCAACGTGTCACCGGGAGGCAGCGGTTGAGTCCGGTATTTGGCCAAAGCTCGCCCACAATATCAGGGATGAGCCCGCGTGAATCACCCGCGGAGCGCGGGGGGTTTGGGGCGGAGCCCCAAGCAAGTAAAGCTAGGGCGCACGCAGGCCGAGAGCAATTTGGCCCGAGAAGATTCCGCTCGCGAAACGGCTTCCGTCGTCTTCCCAAGGTGACAATCGAAGCGCGATCGCACCGTAAACGATCGCGCCGGCTTCGGCTTGAAGGCTTAAACCTCCGCGCAGGTCCATGTCGCCGCCGTTTGCATCGGTGCCTTCGAGCCGAACAAGGTGAGCATCGAGAGCGGCACCAAATCGCAACCATGAACGCCACGTGGCCGTTCCGCCCGCGAGGAGGAACAGGTGATCGTCTGGCACGAAGGTTCCGCCGTCACCCACGCGGGCGCGCGCGCCGATGTTCACGAGCCACGTGTACGAGCGCACCACTCCGCCCAACGCGGCGCTGAATTCAACCCGCTCGCCCGGAGCATTGGCGCCTACAGGAAAGCCGAATCGCGCAGCGATCCCCGCTTCGAGATCGGCATTTCCGACGCGGAACAAGCGCGCGCGCGCACCGAGCCACGCCGAGTCGTCTTGCACAGGATCGGGGTTATTTGGATCGCTCCCGTCGACATAACCGAGCACGTGAGATCGAATTGTTGCGTCAAATCCGAGCGGACCCACGCCGCCCGTGGCGCTGCCCTGAAATCGAAAACCGGCGCCTCCCGAACCGATCTGTGTTTGTACGGCGGCATTGCCCGCGTTTCGCGCCGTGGGGCTCCAAAAACGAATGCCCGTGACCGATGACGGTTGCCACTCTTCGGTGGTGAAGCCGATCGATGGAATTTTCACCGGAGCTGTTGGCGGCTTTGGCTTTTCGACCTTGGGGCGCATGAGGTCGCCCGTGCCGAGAACGTAGCCGCGGCTATCGACCACATCGGCGCGCAGGCCACTGCCCTCCGAAGGTGCTGGAACCGCGGCAACGTAATGCCCATCTTTGAGCGCCAGCGGCACCTGTTCCGCCGCGCCGTTTCGAGTGACGCGCAGCATCGGCGCGACACGGCCGGCAACGTCCACACCTTCAAGGCCTGTGAATGTGACGTCGACGTTGGCGGTGTTTCCGTCGGCGGAAAGCGACGGCACCACAGCCGCTTTGGTTTCAACGTATTGAACTGCCACGTCGTACGTTGTGGACGCATCCGCGGGCTTAAAACGCAGGCGATTCGGCGCACGCTTCGTGAGGTCGAGCGCCGACGGCATGGGTCCGAACGGGCCGTCGTCGAGCGCAAAGTCCATTTTCGTGACGCTCTTCAGTGTGAGCGTTGCGTAAGGGCTCACCACAATTCGCTCTGAAGTAACCGCCTCGGCGCCCGAAACACCGAGATCAAGCTGCACAACGTCGACCGCACGTTTGGAAGCGATGCCGAGGTACTCTTCTTTGTCGATGGCGCGAACCGACACGAAATAACGTCCGGGAGGCATTTTGTCGGCGCGAAATGAATGAACGTTGCCGGGCACTTCTTCGCGCGCGATCAGATCGCGAAACCCTTCATCGCGCGATAGTTCTACCCGGTACGCTTTTGCATCTTTCACTTCATTCCATTCGGCCTTGATCTGGCCGCCGGCACTTGAAGCAATGACGAAAAGCGATGTTGTCGGTGCCCATCCGGGGGCCGGCGGAAGGGGTCGAGGCGCGGACGGAGCTTCGTTTCCTGTGTAACGCGTGCCGTGGTTGGTGGGTACACTTACCGTTTTTCCGCCCGCGGAGACGTTTGCCTTGCCGTCGTAGACACCGACGGTTGTGCGTTCACCCTTTCGTTCCACCAACGTTTCGCGCGACGTCGCGCTCACGCGGCCACCGCCTTTCACGGCCACTTCAACGGTTGAACCGCGCAGTGCGGCAAGCCCGGCCATCACTTCACCGGATTGAACTTCAACCGCGGCGGGGGTTGTCTTTGAAACCGCTGATTGGCTTGCCGTGCCGTAGATGATGACGAGCGTGTTTGACGCCAGAAACACGCGCGTCCGGTCGATAAACTCGATGTCTGCGCGACCCTGGTCCAGCGTGCTGACACCCGAGTTGGAAGACAGCGGTTGACCCGCGGCGGCCGGGCCCCAGCCACCGCCCGGCGGCTTGGACTTCACGTCCGGGTTGATTGAACGGAGGCGCGCCGTTGGCACGTTCGTAACGCTCGCCGGGAGCACCAGCGTTTGCCCTTCTTTGAGTTTTTTTCCGCGCGTGCAATCGACCCGGTTGTACCGAAGAACAAGGCTCGCGTGTTTGGCGCTTCCGTACACCGCCTTGGCAACGTCTTCGCAGGTTTCGTCTTTTTGAACGCCCCATTGCACCACCGGCTCGGGGTAGCCGGGAGTTGCCGGAGGTGTTTGAGCGCCTGCAAACTGCGGCACAAGGAGCACGGGGACGAGCGTTGCGGCCAGCCGACGAGATGCGCGCATCATGATGTCACCAGCTCGAACACGCCGATTGCGGCGGCGCGTCCGGTGAGGGTCTTCTCTCCAACGGAAACAAGCTCGAAACGGTCACTCGCGATCGCTTGTGTACCTTCCGCGACGAGCACCTGGTTGGGCGCGGCCATGGCTTCAAGCCGCGCCGCGATGTTTACAACGTCGCCGATGACGGTGTACTCCATGCGCTTGTCGGAGCCGATGTTGCCGACAATGGCTTCTCCCGAGTTGACCCCGATCCCGAGTCGCACTTCGGCGTCGTATTTTTTGCGCCACTCGGCGGCCGCAACCTCAAGAAAATGCATGATGTCTTCCGCGGCCGCGAGCGCGCGATCCGCGTGATCCGGTTGATGGATCGGCGCGCCCCAAACCGCCATGATGCAGTCACCGATGAACTTATCGACGGTGCCTCCGTGACGAAAAACCACCTCGCTTAGCACCGTAAAAAGCTCGTTGAGCATCGCTACAACCTGCTCCGGGGGGCGCTTTTCAGAGAGCGGCGTGAACGCCACAACGTCTGCAAAAAGCACGGTGATCGTGCGTCGTTCTCCACCCAGCGAAAGGTTGTGCTCGCCGCGCACAATGGCATCCACGAGTTCTTTGCTCATGAAGCGCGACAGATCGCCGCGCAGCCGCGTTTGCCTTTCGATCTCGAGTTCACTCTGCTCGATGTTTTTGGCCATTTCGTCGATGGACCCTTCGAGCCGACCAAGTTCGTCGGAGCGACCCGTTGACGCTTTGATCTCGCGCCACTGCCGCTTTCCGACGAGTTTCACCACATCCACAAGCCGCAGAATCGGCCGCACGATCACGTTTGAAAAAAGCGCTCCCGCGATGGTTGCGAGCGCGATCAGCACCGCGGCGGCAATGGTCGCTCGCCGCGTCAAATCATTGGCTGTTCGAAATGCAATGGATGAAGGGCGCCACACCGCCAATGACCATTGAATGTCGGGAACGGACGCGACGGTTCCGTACGCCTTTTCTTGGCCGTTCTCAAACTCACGCGCGAGGCCGGCGTGAGGTACCTGGCCGGCGCCCGCCGCAATGTTCCAAATTCCAAGAGCGCTGAGATCGTCGCCCAAGTCGCACTTCATTGAACCGGCGCACGCCACGGCGCGGCGCGATCGATCCGTGACAGCAACAGCCACTTCACTTCCCGGGGCGAAGCGATCGATGGAGTCACCGATTTCTTTTCGAAGCTGATTCGCATGAAGACCCACCGTCACGTAGCCTTTTTTGGCCTGCGCCGACGCTTGCGGGATGGGCACCACCATCACAATTCGCCCGCCGCCCGCAGTTCCAAAAGCCCAACCTTCTTTGTCGGCTTGTGTACGCAACTCCGGTGTCGATGTTGGAACGCGCGACGGATCCACTTCTTCTTTGTTGAGAACAGTGCTGACGTTTGCGTCTGGCACTTCAAACCGGGCCGCATCTACAGCGCGCCTCGTGGCCAACACCGCACGCACGCTCACAAGCGGGTCGCCACCTTCCGCGGGCTGTTTTGACGCTTCGGCGAGCGCCTGAGCAAGCGAGCGCGCATCACCGAGTGCGTCGCCCACGACGTCGTTTGTGCGCGCCCTCACGTCCCCGAGCAACGCCACTTGCATCAACCGTTCGCTCTCAAAAACGGCCGTGCGATTCACGTCATAAAGCCACACGACCGCCGCCGCGGCGGGAACAACCGCGAGCGGCACGAGCACGAGCAGAACTTTGGTGCGAAGCGAACGGATCATGGTTGTCTGTGGTCCGATCAATCGATCGGGCCGTCCACCCAGCCGGCCTCACCTTTGTCAGTTTTTTTGCGAATCTGAAACTCAACGCGTCGATTCTTCGCTCGCCCAGCGTCGGTCTTGTTGTCTGCCACCGGCCTCCGCGGGCCAAAGCCGCGTGCTTCAAGCCGGCGCGCATCGATCCCGTCGTTTACCAACCAACGCATGACGCTCACGGCGCGCGCTCGCGACAGATCGAGGTTGGAGGTTTCGCTGCCGCGATTGTCGGTGTGGCCATCCACTGCGAGCCGCGCGATCTCCGGGTGGCTCTTGAGTACATCGGACACCTGCTTTAAGAGCGGGAAGCTTCCGGGCAAAATCACCGCTTTTGCAGTTTCAAAGTTCACCTGCTGCAAAATGACAATCTGTGTGCCTTCCACTCGGACCGACTCGGGACATCCGTTGGTCTTCGGATCCGAGGTTTTGGGGCCTGCTTCCGCGGGACACGCGTCATCGGGGTCCACAATCGTGTCGCCGTCGGAGTCGGGCGGGCAGCCGTTTTTGTCGCCTTCTGCGTACACACCCGGCCGGTCGGGACATTTGTCATCCACGTCGTAAATACCGTCGCCGTCTTTATCGGGTGGACAGCCGCGCTTGGTGGCATCAGGCCGAGGATCACCCACCAACTTGGGACACGCGTCTTCAGCGTCGAGCACCGTGTCACCGTCGGTATCAACGGGCACCGCAGGCTGCACAGGCGCTTGAACAGTGGGGGAGCCGGTGCCGCCTTGTGTACCTTTGTCGGGTTGTCCAGACGGCCCTGACCCTTGTGTACTCACCGGCTCGGTTTCAGGCGGTGGAGCCTTTTCTTCAAACGGGTGAATTGCCACTGAAAGAATGAACCGAAAGTCGGGCACACCCACGCCGCGGTTAAACCCCAGAGCGCCCGCGGCTCCAACCGTTGCGGGTCCGAAAGCGGCTTTTGCACCGAGCAACGCTTCAAGCCCTCCACCCGCGTTTTTTGAAAGGGTCACGCCGCCGTCTTTGGGCGCCGCGCGATCCACGGCCGAGTGCCCAAAGATCTCCGGCCCCACTTGAAATCGGCCAAACCTTGCGGCGATGCCCGCCGAGAAATTCACGTCGCTGCCAAAAAGGCCACTTGTTGAATCGCCGAGTTGCCGCGCTACCGAAGCGCTCCAAAACACGCGCCCGTAATCCGCTCCGATAATGAGCCGCGGCTCAAATCGCGCATTTCCGGTGCTTGTGTACGCATCAGAATTTCCGGTTGGAACAAACGCCGAAAACGCAATGGCAACGCCGGGCAGATATTCTGTTGGATCCAGCGCCGTGAAGCGTGCACCCAGACGAATGTCATTCATCGCAAAGCCGGAGGGTGATGCGATTTTTCCTCCCGGCGCAGTAGGCGAATCGCCCCCCTGATCCACGGTCATTGGCAAGTCGAGATCCACCTTGAGACGCGAGAAAAGCGCTGCCGAGGCCATGAAATGCAGCACCGCTTGGTGACCCACAAGGGCGCCGAGTTCGTCGCCGTTGGCACCCGAAGACGTTTCGGTTCGGAGCACGAGCGGTGCGTTTGCGAATGAAAAAACAAGGCCCGTATCCAGTGCGAAATAGCCACCGGCCGTCACCGAAGGTGAAGCGAAAAGGGCATCGCCGATGGGTGTCGGTGCATACCGTTCGAGAGGTGTGGCGCTCTGCGCGCGAGCTTCAGACGAAAGCAGCAAAGCGGCCAGTGAGCACACACCGGCTGCTGCGATCGCCACCCTCTGTCCCCCACGGAGAGAAGGAAGAAAACGCACGGTTAAGAGCCTCCAAACCGACGTGTCTGTCGGCGTGACGCGGCAGGTTGCCACGACTTTGACGTGAACCTCAATCCCCGAAAAGAATGATGCCTCGCTGCCCAGCACGAACGGGCCACGATTCGCAAGAGTTGTGTATGCTGGCGCGCGATGACGAAGGTACCCGACAAGGAGCGCGAGCCGAACAGTGGGGCCGAACCCACTTCGACCGGCGCCCCGGCGAGCGCGTCGCAACCGGCGAGCGCGTCGCAACCGGCGAGCGCGCCCAACGACGCTCCCGGCCCCGCGGACACAAGGGCCGTTGCGCAGGGCCCCTCCGATGTGATTAGCGTTCCTTCGCCTTCGAGCGCGCGTGAACCCATCAGCGGCCGTGTTTTCGTCACCGCGCCGCGCGCTGTGGAGCCGCTTCGCGTACCACGGTTGGATCTCACGGTGATGCAGGAAGGTGGCAAGACCGTCGAAAGAAAGGTCACTTTCGAGAGCGAAATTGTGCGCATCGGATCGCACCACTCAAACGATCTCGTTTTGGAAGACCGAACCGTTTCCCGATTCCACTGTCGCCTCACGCGCGGCCCGCGCGCGTGGATGATCACCGACAGCTCCTCCACCAACGGAACCAAAGTCAACGGCGTGGGCGTGCGCGAGGGCGATCTCGTGATGCCCGAGTGTCGTGTGGAGTTGGGCGATTCAATCGTCATGGTGCGCGACGCCGGGGCCAAATCGATGCCGCCCACCGGCAACGTCATGAGCTTTGGTTCGCTCTACGGCGCCTCGCAGGTAATGCGGCGCATGTATGATGTGCTCTCGCGCGTTGCACGAACCGACGCAACCGTGCTCATTGAGGGTGAGAGCGGCACGGGCAAAGAGCTGATCACCGCCGAGATCGTTCGTCGCGGTCCGCGGGCCGGCAAACCGTTCATTGTTGTCGACTGCGGTTCAATCGCACCCACCGTCATTGAAAGTGAATTGTTCGGTCACGCGCGTGGATCGTTCACCGGTGCCGAACGCCAGCGCATCGGCGCGTTTGAAGCGGCCGACGGTGGCACAGTGTTTCTCGATGAAATCGGCGAGCTGCCGCTCGACATGCAGCCCAAACTTCTCCGCGTTCTTGAAACCGGTGAAGTGCGTCGCATGGGTGAAAATCAACTGCGCAAGGTGGATGTGCGCGTGGTTGCGGCAACCAATCGACACCTTGAACGTGAAGTAAACCAGGGCCGTTTCCGTGAAGATTTGTTCTTCCGTTTGTCGGTTGTCACCGTTCGCGTTCCGCCTCTTCGCGAGCGCAAGCCCGACATTCCGCTCTTGATTGATTCGTTTTTGGCGTCGCTCGATGCAATCGACAAACGCCATCTTTTCACGGCGGAAGTGGTCGAAGCGATGATGCGCCACGATTGGCCCGGCAACGTGCGTGAACTCAAAAACTTTATCGAGCGCCGCGTGGTGTTTGAGACAACGGGCCTCGATCTCGACGGTGACGGTGTGTACACCGGACGCTCGGCATTTTCATCCAGCGTCCCGCCGCCGGCATCAGCGACCGGTGCACCCCAAATCGACGCGGATATCGAAAAGCCTTTCCGCCTCGCCAAAGACGAAATTATTGAAACGTTTGAGCGCAAATACCTGGTGAAACTGCTCGAATGGGCGGAGGGCAACGTCAGCCGCGCGGCCCGCAAAGCCAAGATCGATCGCATGTATTTGCACCGCCTGCTCCAGCACTACGGCCTCCGCAAGAGTGGCAGTTTGCAAGACTAGTCCTAAAAGAAGCGATAACGGGGATCAGGACATTCATCCACATCGAAAAAGCCGGAAAACGTAGCGTTTCGAAGAAGTTCGTCGCTTTTGCGCTTGGCGATTTCAGGTGATCAAAACGTGCCAGGCACCGGGCTCGCCGGTCTCACGTTTTCGTCCGGGCCGCCGTGGCCACAGAACTCCATGTAGAGAACCTGAAGCGCCGCGCTTTTCGCTTTTCCTTGCGGCAACGGGCAAGGGTGTCCCATGCCTCGCGACAAGACCTGAACCCGTGCTTCGCAAAGCGAGAGTGGCTGCTATCGCTTGATTTAGGACTAGACCTATCGGGTGGGCTCTTTTTCTAGGTAAACGTCCATGTCGGCAATTGTGATCTCCAGCCTGTACTTTTGGAGAAACACATAAAAAATCCCAAAAGTCGAATAACGTTCCAGCCGAGTCAATTGCATCACCCGTGACCATGGGTATTAGGTCATTGTGTTCTACAACAACCGCGGCGGGCGGATTTTGAGCCAGATCTTTTAACAACGTTTCGCGCATTGGTGCCTTTGACCAGGCCACCCTTTGAGGCACGTTGTATAAAAATCGACTCGCGGGTTTTCGACCTGACAAGTCATAAATAACGGGTTCAAACCCCCACACAAAAATGGGCCGATCCGCCGGAACTTTGTCCCGCAGAAACATGGCAACGGCCCGGTTTTCTCCGGCGTTCACGTCGGCCACGGTGGCCAGCCTGTCGAGCGTATCTGTGTCCTTAAAACCGCCTTGAGCCACCAATACGCGTTTTAGAGTTCGCTTAAAAAAAGACTCCTCCGTATCTTTTGTCGCCGACCTACCCAGCCCGACAATCAATAACGTAAGCCCAAAAGCGAGACTTCCGGCCCGTCCCCACTTCTCCAATCGAAGCCGGAGTTTTTCATAACCAAAAGCCGCGATAACCGCGGTGACAGGCCACGTTGCTCCCCAATGATACGGGAAAAACTTGGCTTGCATTACTACGCCCACAAGATGTATTCCAACAATCCCCAAAAAGAGCGCCAGCCACTTTTTATCGGCCGACTCTGCGCCAAACCCGAGGCCGAGGAGCAAACCAATGGACATCGCGCTGCAATAAGCTTGAAGCCACTCGGTAAACCCCCAAAAAAACATTCTCCCAAACGTAGAACCTTCCCACCCAAGCTTTGTGTAATGCGGCGTAAAAACGAAAAGCACTTGATAAAGCTCGCCGAGCGCGCCTTTTTTTAAAAACCACAATCCACAAACCACAAATGGCAATGCGCCGCCGAGCAATATCCATAAACTCGGTTGTATTGCCGCAATCACCCGCACTTTTTTATTGCCCTCTGCTTTTTCGCCCCAAATCCGAGCAAATAGCCAAAGGCCCAATATCGCGCCTCCCCCTGCGAGCGGCGGCTTTAACAGCCCCGCCATTCCAAACAAAACTCCCGCACCAATCAATGCGGTTCGCTTGGGCAGCGCTTCCCAAGCCGCAGGTGCGGCGAGCACCAATGCAAAAACGGTTAACATTCCCCCAAACGATTCGGGCTGAGCGGTATGCCAAAAATCGAGTTGCGTGTGGACTGTGACCGCCAATGCGGCCGCCAAGAAACCTGCCGCGGTTCGCCTGATAAAACGTTGCCCCAATCGAACAAGTGCCGCGCACATTGCGGCAAGCCCAATCACTTCAAGAACGCGAATACCCCATTGAGCCGGCCCAAAAATCCCACGGCTTATTGCATAAACAATAAAAATGCCCGGAGGCTTAAAATCCCACGCGTCTCGATAAGGCGCCCCGCCCCGCAGCATTGTATCGGCGACCATTGCATAAATGCCCTGGTCGCGCCCATACCCAAACATTAGCAACTGTGTAAACAGAAACAGCGTCACCGCGATCGACCCCGCGATAACGGCTCGGTCGAGCGGCGAGAGTTCCGCAATAGGTTTCACCGAAAGCGGCTTTTCCATAAAACGCAGCCCCGCGATAACAAGATCACGAACGCGCGAGAGCGCTCACCATTAAGTCGGCAATGCCGGCAATGTGTTGTCCCCGGCCCTCAACAGCGCGACTTCCAGGGTGTGAATCGGTGCCCGAAACCGTATCAAACACCGATGCTCCCAATAACTTGTCAAGCGAATCACCCGGCAATACAAGATGACTGGCAATTGCGTGCACTTTGGTGGCGCCCGCTCGTTGATATGCCTTGCCGGCTTGAAGGAGCGACGACCCCGTGCGAATCATATCGTCGTAGATCATCACTTCATGACCGCGCACATCGGCATTGATGCCTGTCAATGCGATTGAGCCGCTCACCGGATCGCGTTTTTTATAAACAAATGCCGGCTCAACCCCCAAGTCGCGCGCCAAACTCTGCACCCACTTTGCCCGGCCCGCGTCGGTGGCGCCCAATACAAACGGCCTGTCCCCCATAATCTTTTTAATGGACGCCGTAATAATGGGAGCACCATACAAATGATGGGTCACGTGACCGTCGCCGAAATAAAATTCAATGCCGTCCGTGTGTAAATCAAACAGAAACACCCTCGAACCGGCCTCGCACGGTGGTATTGACGATATCAATCGTGCACGCGTTCGCGCGGTAACCACTTCCCCCGGCCTTGTTGCCCGCTCCATGGTTGAATAGCCGAAATAAGGCATCACAATCGACAGTGAGCGCGCGCCCGCTCGGGAGATGGCGCACCCCAAGTCATACAATTCAAGCCAATCGTGATCGGTTGGAGTGCCGCCGAGAAGCACCACATCTCGGGCCCAAACATCGGTCACAAGCCGCAGATAACGTTCCCCATCGGGAAACGTTTTGCGCTCGATTTCTCCCGGTTCAAAGCTGTCTGCCGCGAGAAAACGCGGTCTCAGGTATTCGTAGGATGTGATGCTGAAAAGGAGCTTTTTCATACGTTGGAAACCGTTACGAGCACGCTTTTCATAGGCGATTCACCCATAGGATCGGGTGGAAAATCCACCGTGCCCGGAAGGTCTTTCACTTGCCAGAGGTCGCGCCCCGCGTCACGCGCCGCTTCATGAATTGTTCGCCGAAGCCGCATTCGACCGATGCCCTTGTGATTGGTAGACACCAAAAGACGCCCGCCGCCGGCAGTGACGTGTATGGCGAGCGCAATCACATCTCCCAAATGGTCTTTTGCTGAAAATGTCGACGACTTGGTAGTTGCAAAACTGGGTGGATCTAAAATCACAAGGTCGTATCGTTCGCCCCGTTTTTGAGCGCCTTTCAGGTACGCCACGGCGTCCATATCAATCATGGAGTGATCCGCAGCCGCCGCCCCCATGGTGTCCAGATTTTTTCGCGCGCGTTCCAATACACCCGCGGCCACATCCACGGTTGTTGTTTTTAATGCCCCGCCCGCGGCTGCCGCCACAGTAAATGCCCCTGTGTACGCAAACAGATTTAATACAGAAAGTCCCCCCGAGATTTCGCGAACCCGTTTGCGATTATCGCGTTGGTCGAGAAACAGGCCTGTTTGCAAACCGTCACCAAGCCGCACCCAAAACCCGAGGCCGTTTTCTTTTACAAGAAATTCAGGCGGAGCGTCTTTGCCTCGGACCGCGTGGCTCGGTGTACGCAATTGCCGCTCCGCGGGTGATAAAACGCTCGCATGTTTTGGCCTAATTTTTAAATAAACGCCCTCGGCTCCAAGAGCCTGCGAGGCGTCCAAAATCACATCTTTTAATGCTTCGGCCTCGGGACTCACGAGCGATACAAGCAGGTGATTTTGATAAAGGTCCACCTCAATGCCGGGCAGTTCATCTCCCGCGCCGTTGGCCAATCGAAAAGCGGTTGTGAGCCGCTCCCCGTCGGGCATGGCTTCGTTATAAATTCCGGCCCTTTTTTCGGCTGCGGCGCGCAACCTCCATTCAATTTCATGGGCCGTTTGCGGCAATTGGGCGGCATTTAACAGCCACCTTTCAAACTCAATAGGGGCCTTGGACCGGACATCAATCTTACCCTTGCCGCTTGGGTGATTGAGGCGCAGATGCGACGCGTGCAACATCAGCCGCACCGCGGGAGGGCCTTCATAAAGTGTATCTCCGGCAACAGGGAAACCCGCTTGGGCAAACTGCGCACGAATTTGATGCATGCGCCCCGTTTCAAGCTCCACATGCAATAAAGCGCGATCGCCCCGCCGCTCAATCACGCGGTAATGTGTAATCGCTTCTTGGGCGGCTGGATTTTTGGGTTTTTTCGAATAAACAGCTGCGGTGCCGCCTTTTTCTTTTAATAGATATCCCCGCAGTGTTCCTTTCTGCGGGGTACTCTTGGGCAGCATTACCGCGGCCGTATAATGCTTTTCGGCCCGACGCTGCTCCATCTCCATTGCAATCGCCCGATTGCATTCAGGCGCATTGGTAAAAAGCAATACCCCCGAAGTATCTTTATCAAGGCGCTGATGAATACCCAGGTAGTCGCGTTCGCCCCGCCCTTTTAAGAAAGCGCCGAGCCTCGCCACAACGTGATTCACGTCGCCCGGGGTGACCTCATGAGTGGGTACACCCCACGGTTTATCCACCACGATCACGCTTGGGTCGCGGTATAAAATCCAGCTTTCGCGGAAGAGGGGAAAAAGTGCGTCGAGCGACAACGGTGAAACTCGACTCACATCTTTTTGATATCGGTGCCCGCCGGAGGCGTGAATTGCCACTCGGAGGCCGGCACTTCTTTGGGGAACGCGGCTTCCAAAAAGTCAAACCGGTTTTTATTGCCCTGCGCGTCCACAATCACAATGCGCTCAATACACCCGGCATCACCTTTTTCGAGCAAGTCTTTGCGAATATAAAACATGACGTATTCATAAGTCGCGGCGGGTTTGCGCGGCTTGCCAATGAGCACCCAGCCGTCTTTGTAATCGGCCTTTTCATTAAATGAAAAGCTCATTGTTTTATAAAGACCACCCATTAAAAAGGCCAAACCGCCGGCAAATGCCGAAGAGTCAACCTTCCCTTCAAACATTTGGTTGTCTTCAGCCACGTACATTTTGAGCGTTACGCCGTCGCTCACAACGCGGTTTTTCGCGGGAGGCTCGTATTTGAAGGAGATCTTATTGGGCCGCTCCACATTGAGAGTCCCGGTGGACTCTTTCTTTTGCCCCGTGACCTTCTGTTCAAGCTTTTGCTTAAACTTTGAAAAGAAGTTTTTCTGGGGAGAAAACACCTTGTCCACTTTCACCGCGATCGCGTCGGCGGACCCTTCGGCGGGCGTGGGCAACTCAACAGTTGTGGGTGTGCTCGTTGGGGCGCTGCTTGCCGATGCGCTTGCGGTGGGGGCAGCGCTTGTAACGGCAGTTGCCGACGGTTTGGGTTTGCTTGTTGTTTGCGGCTTGGCCGACGTAACGGCGGTTGCTGTTGGAGCGGCTGTTGCCGATGCAGTGGCGGTGGGCGCGCTCGCAGAAGGTTCAGCCGTTGCTGTCACATCGGCCGTGGCAGTGGGGGCCGCGGTTGCAACGGCGGTGGCGGTGGCTGCCGGTTCGGGTTTCACCGTGGCCGACGCAGAAGCGCTCGGTGACGGCGTTTCGTTGCAGGCGGAAGCGCAGAGCGCACTCACGAGCAGAACCGAAACGGCGCGCGACGTTAAAAGTCTCATGACGATGGCGTGTGGGTAGCACGGCTTTTGCCGCGCCGGAAAAGATCAGGGGTCGTTTACGCCCAACGCCTCTTTGCGATGGGTGAACGTGAACACAACGCATCGCTCGTTTTGATCTAACACCCCGAGTTGCACGTGCGCTTCCACTACCGCGATTCAGTCAACCCGATGGGTTGATTGCCGCTGCTTCGCAGCGCTTGAAATCGCGGTACTGTTTTATTCCCGTGCGGCATTCGCCCCACACCCCGGACGCGCAGGCGCTACGTTTGCCGCGTTCCGGTGTCCGTCGGTTTTTTTTCAAACAGACTTGCATCCCCGTGCGTTTGAAAATGGTGGTTCGGTTTGCGGCGACGCTTTGCGTAGGTCTGATCTGTGCCGCGTGCTCCGCCGATCAAGATCCGCCGGGTCGCGCGGTAGATCACAGATCGGCGTTAACCGCACCGGATCCCAAGGCGTTTGCGCACGACGCCGGAGATGTACCCGATGCCGCTCCGACCGGTTTGGTCAACGACGACGGCGATGAGCTGCTTGATCCCGGCGGCCCAAAACTCGTTGCGCTTGCGATGGAAACGTACATTCATCGATCGCCCAGCCACCAATCGCCGCGTCTCGGGTATCTCCGCGCGGGCACAATCGTCGCGCGCAAATCCAACCCCGCGGGCAACGAAGGATGCTCTGGAGGTTTTTATCGCATTGCTCCCCGCGGCTATGTTTGCGCGGGAAAAACAGCGTCGCTCGACGCCGGCGAACCTCTGGGCGAAGCGGCAATGCCCGGTCCAAAACGAGGTGAAGCGTACCCCTACCACTACGTGATCTCGCGCAGCCCCGCGCCGCATCTCTACGTTCGTTTGCCAACAGTTGAAGATCAGCGCCGCGTTGAAGGTCGACCCGCAACAGGTCCGGTGCTCAATCCGTGGGCCCGCGCTCAGTTGTCATGGCTTGGTCCGGCAGACCCTTTGACACCGTTTCTACAATCGGGTCGCGATTTGCCAAAACCGATCGGCGCGGAAGAACGCCTTCGTTTTCCGGTTCATCGCGGTCGCGCAAAAGCCAAATCGGCGTTTGGATTAATGGCCACGTTTGATTGGACCGATCGTCGATTTGGCTTCACGACGGAACTCGATCTCATTCCAATCGATCGCACCCAGGTGGTCAGACCTTCTCGAATGCATGGTGTACGCATTGAAACTCCCGGTGTACCCGCGTTCGTGATGCACGGTGGAGGCAGGGTATTTGAACGCTTGAAACCCGGCAAATTCAAGCCAATTGCCAATGCCGAGTTTCGTTCAGGTTGGGTTCTTACAGGCAACGGTGACGGCGTCACCGTTGAAGAAGCTTCCCGTGGCTATGTGCCCGCCGGATATCTCGAAACAACGTCGGGCGTTTGGCTCGCCGCAGAGGGTTTGCGCGTGGGCGCACTCACGCAGGATTCGTGGGGGTACGCAAAAAAAGGCAAAAAGTGGATTGACGTATCCATTGAGCGACAGCTGCTTATTGCCTACGAAGGTACACGTCCCGTTTTTGCAACGCTTGTGTCCACAGGTCGCGGTGGACTCGGAGATCCCAAGGTCACTTCTGCCACCGTGCAGGGTGTTTTTTTCATTCAGTCAAAACACGTTTCCACAACGATGGACGGTTCGGGCGGCGCCGCGTCGCGCGATCTGCACGACGTTCCATACGTCCAATATTTTCAGGGAAACTACGCGCTTCACGGCGTTTATTGGCACGACGGTTTTGGAAAAACGATGTCGAGTGGATGCGTCAACCTCGCCCCGGCAGACGCGTTGTGGCTTTTTGAATGGACAGATCCAACGGTTCCGTCGAGCTGGCACGGTGCGTACAGCCCGCAGGGTGGCACGCTTGTGTACATCCACCGCTGATGGATTTTGGGCCATTTGCGCGGTCGTTTTTGCTGTGTTTTAAAAACGCCGCTTTCGCTCGCACCGGTGCTACGTTTTTGTCGGTCGCGGCATGAGCGAAACGAACAACGATCCCCCCGAAACCCCGCACGGCGAGGAACCCGAGGCGAAACCGAGTCGTGGCCCCGCGACAAACGTGATCTCGATCGAGCAGGCCCGAAACGAATTGCTCGGTAGAAAGCGTTCAAACCGGACACCCCCGCGAGGGGTGGATGGGCCGCCCAAATCGAGATCGCGCGAGGCGCCCCCGCCGGTGACGCTTCCTCCCGGGGACAATGCGTCGGTTGTGGTGGCCGGTTCCGCTGCGGCGCGTGCACACATCGACAAGAAAACAGTTCATCCGGCTGAGCTGCCGGCTCAAACGCACGAAAAGAAAGTGCGCGTAAAAACCAGCTTGGATCCGAGGCGCGCAAAAACGCAGCTCACGGATCGCCGAGTTGAACGCGAACGGGCAAACTCCACTCCACCGCCGGCCCCGGCAGCGTTGGGAGAAGATGAGGTTGACAGCCTCTGGCACACGCCTTCGCAACCTCCGCGGCAAACGTGGTCGTCCATTCCTCCGCGGCCGTCCACCGTTCGCACGCGCACCGATCCGCGAGAAAAACAAGGCGGCACGCTGTTTATTGTCGGTGTCATGGTGGCCGCTGCGCTCGGCGCGATCGTTGTGTACTTTTTAAGTCGAGGCGGCGCGGTAAATCCCACTGTTCTCCCCTCCATCTCTTCGCCCCTGCCGCCGGCAAGCAGCGCTCAAGCCAACGCAAAGCCGGCGGTGCCCACAGCGGTTTCAACTCCGTCGGCGGCGCAAACAGCGGTCCCGGCAGTGTCGGCCACACAGACCGTATCCCAACCCGCAGAAAAGCCGGCCTTCACAGCGGTTGCCAAACCCACTCCGTCGTCCGCGCCCACGCTTCTACCCACCGCCAAACCCACGGCGACAAGTGTACTTCCGTTCGGAAAGGACGGAAACGAATGAGAGCACCATGCGGGTGGCGCTGGGCGGCCCACGCAGCGTTGCCGTTAATCCTCTTGTGTACACCCTCTTCGGCGTTTGCCGATAACACAAAGAGTCCGGCAAAAGCCGCCAAAGAACTCTACGATCAAGGGGTTGATTTGGCGGGCCAACAAAAGTTTGACCTCGCAGAATGGAAGTTTCGCGACGCGTGGGCTTTGCAGCAAACCTATGACATTGCAGCAAACCTCGGTGAAATCTTAATGCAGCTAAAAAAGCCGCACGAAGCGGCTTTTTATTTGGGTTTTGCGGTGAATCATTATCCCGCGAGCGGCAAACAAGAAAAACGCGATTGGCTTGAAGGGCGGTACAAAGAGGCCAAATCGCTTGTCGCAACGCTCATTATCGGCGCCAATCCCGCCGGAGCTGAGGTGAGCGTCAATAAAAAAGTAATTGGTAAAGTGCCTCTCGCCGATGAAGTGTACGCACCCGCGGGTGAAGTCACCATTGAAGTGACGGCTCCCGATTTTTTACCCACTTCCCAAAAGTTAAACATTGGAGCTGGAAAAACCGAGCGCGTGCAAATTGACTTGTTGCCACCGCCGCGCGCTGTTTGGCCCGCAATGGTTGTGGGTGGAGTGGGCGTTGCAACGCTCGTTGCCGGCTTGGGTATGTATCTCGTTTCCACTGCCAAATATGATGAATCAAGAGCGCTTTATGACGGCATTGTGAATGACACTCAAAACTCACAACATTGCCGTCAGCCAAATCCCAATCCCAATTGCGAAGCATTAAAAAGCGCCGCGCAAACGTCGGACGCGCTGTTTGGCCCCGGAGTTGGTTTGTTAATTGGAGGCGCTGTGCTCACCGGCCTGGGAGGTGCATATCTCGGCATTGCATTAAAACCGGCCGGAGCGCCTTCGCCCGCGGCCTCCAGAGGGCCTACTCTCAATGCGGTGTTCGTGCGCAGGTCGGGCGTTGTCCTGCAAGGTTCTTTTTAATGAAACGCTCGAATAGGGTTCAACCCTCCGCGGAGGCGAGCTTTCAATCCCACCGCTTCTTAACAGCTCTATTGCCTATATTGTTTTCCGTTGGTCTACCCGCCTGTCGAAGTGCGATGGCCGACTTTTATGATAACCTCGCTGGAAGCGGCACCGGCGGGGAGGCAGGCTCCGGCGGCTTACCCTCCACATGTGACGGCGACCCTACCCAACTTCCCACCATTGTTCGCGATGAATGTGGTGTGTTCGTGAATGCTCAGGCCGCCACAAGCGGGGAGGGTACCAAAGCCTCACCGGTAAAAACACTCGCCGAGGCTGCAAAACTAGGCAAAGGGCGCATTTTCGTCTGCGCCGATGAATATACCGAAAGCGAAACGGTAAGTTTGTCAGGTGGGGTAGAAGTGTACGGCGGTTTTGAAAACTGCAAACCCGACGGTGGTTGGACTTGGAATACCTCCAAAAAAGCCATTGTTCAGGGCGCGGCCAATCAACCGGTGATCACCCTTACAATGGGTCAAAACAAACTTCAGGGATTGGCGCTTTTCGCGGCGGACGCCACGCTTCCCAACACCTCTTCCATCACCGTGGTTGTGAGTGACGGGGCGGCCGACTTTATACAAGTAGACTTAACGGCCGGAGCCGGATTTAATGGTGAAAATGGTGTTGCTCCGGGCGATCCTACCCTTGCCGGAGCATCGGCTCCCGCAGATGCGTCCAACGCCTGTGTTATGGGAACCGTCAAAGGCGGAACCGGCGCGGCCACCGTATGTGACGGCGTTGATACGAGCGGCGGAAAAGGAGGCGACGGTGGTAAGGTCAGCTCCGTGGCGGGATCCAACGGTCTGGACGGCCTTCCTATGCTCGACCCCAACCCGGACGGAACGGGCAAAGGCGGCGTGGGTGAATCCATCGCGGTTTGTAAAGCCGGCACCGATGGTCAACCCGGCACCCTCGGGAGCCCCGGTGCGGGCGGATCTGACAAGGGTACACTCACCGCAACTGGCATTGTCGGGGGGGACGGACAAGATGGAACACCCGGCACTCCCGGTCAGGGTGGCGGCGGCGGCGGCGGCTCGAAAGCCGGTGTTTTCTGTGTGGACGCCGCCATGCCTGAGCTGGGCGCCGGAGCCAGCGGCGGCGGCGGTGGAGCCGGCGGTTGCGGTGGTAAGGGTGGAACGGGCGGCCGTGCGGGAGGATCTTCCATCGGCATTGTCTCCATTGAAGGTTCCCTGACATTCAGCGGTGTCACAATCACTACCAAATCGGGTGGAAACGGCGGAAACGGCGCTCTCGGTAAAGGGGGCGGCGCCGGAGGGGACGGCGCCAAGGGTGGAATGGCATCTGAATTTGGAGTATCCAGTGCCGGTTGCAAAGGTGGCAACGGCGGCGCGGGCGCGGCCGGAGGGCAGGGTGGGGGAGGCCGAGGCGGTCACTCCATCGGCGTCGCATACAAGGGCGGGAATGTGACAACCGACGGTCTGGCGGTTTCTCTCGGCGCTCCCGGAATGGGCGGTGCGGGCAATGCCAACGCCAACGGCAATGGGATGATGGGCACCGCTTCTGAAACCGTTGCCTATTAGTTTCCACGGTGATCAGGCCAGGGTGACCTATTTACAAATTGAACCGGTGGGTACCAATCTGGTAACCGCCGGTCCAATCTGTGACCGGTAGGCGCAGTGAAATGGGCTTTATCTCTTCAAGTTAGAATGATCGAGTTGGGCACATGGCTTGCGAACGTTCCGTTCTATGCGAGCGCCTCTTTCCCCAAAACGGCAGACACCTCCCCAGCCACTCGGCGTCACGCCGTTCAGCCACGGCGCCGGGTTGGCCTCAACACCCGGCCTGTCAGAACCCGCTCCTCTTCAGATGAAGTTGGCGGATGCGTTTCAAGGCCGGCCGGATGTGGTTCAAACGGCGCGCGCAGGTGAGATGGCCAACGCTTCACCAAGCGTGACAAATGTCAGTCGATTGGATGGTCAGATCAATCGACAAACGCGGTTTGGTACAACATCCAATTTGGCAGGTTTGGTTCAGGCATCCCAAGGAACACCGGCACTGAAGGGGCCGGCTGTTCAACGCAAGGTTCTACCCATTCAAGGAAACGCGCCCAAGGACGAAAAAGAGTTTGTCCAGCGCCGCATTACAGAATTTGCCTCGCTGCACCCTCAAATTCAGGGGATTGTCTCTGATGACGACGTGGTTCTGTACGTTACGTTCAACCGAGATGAGGATGGAGGAGATCAGGAGACAACCATTCAACACGACCAGAAAAAAGGAAAAACGTGGATCTTGGTCACACTGAACCAGTCTGACGAGGACACACCTGAACAGCTTGCTGCCGACCTACTGCATGAATTGGTACTTCACGGTGTGCCTGCCTATCGCGAACATACCGCCGCAAAAACCGGCAATCGAAAACCAAACTTTCCCAAGAATGACACGGAAGTCGAGCAGGCCGAGTTAGCCGAACACTCCGATTTTCAATCGTGGTTAGACATGGCGATGGTGGCCGTACGAGCCGCGGGGCCTTGGGAATTCAAGCAGCGCGTCTTGACTGACTGGTTAAATCACGCCGACGAATCGGGCCTTTCAGAAGACGACCAACTGGCCATTCACGCTCTTCACCAGCGTGACTGGGATTGGTTACGCCAAAATGGGTATCTGGAAGACACAACGAGCACCAGCTCGAAGAAGCGCAAGATCGAAAAGAGCGGTAAAGACGAAAAGTGAAACTTCTAAAGTCAGACCACTCGCAGCCAGGTATTGCCCACGATAACGAATGGAATGTTCCACCCCACATGGGTTTGGCGATAGAAAAATCCGCCTGCAAAAAGTGGCACGAACGCCACATCTCCCTTTTTGGCGCGCCACAATTCCAACTCCGAAGTGGCCCATTTCCCGTTGATCCGTGCGTAGCTGATCAGGGTATTTGTCTTTTCGCCCCGATGGTCAACCATCTGCACTTCACCCAGTGTTTCAAAAAACGCGCTGAATGCTCACATTCAGGTTCGGTCGCATCCTTTTTGAATCTTAATTCTAAGGCCGGATTACAGATTGGGATGATCTTTGTACCGACCTGACAGTCAAGCCCCACCACCCGGACTTCTACCAATTCATTCACACTTGCCCACGTGCCAGGTGGGGGTAAGTTTTTTTGCCGTTGCCGCAGCAGATCCAGGTAGATTGACCACTGCTTTCGACCGGCGGTGAGCACGCGAGTTGAAGCTTCTTTTTCGCGCGTTTCGCTCTTTCCTGAAAAATACTCCAACGCACCCAGGGCACCTTGTACGCGTCCGGACGATTCCCAATCGACCGGCTTTTCAATATTGGGCGCGTACTCGTCGAACGCTGTCAGGGCGGCCCCGAGTTCGCGCTCCCACCTAACTCGCTCCAACTCAATGAGTGCGGGCGGAATGGCATGGCACCACGCTCCGCCCACCTGGCCTCGCACCTGAAAGGGTAGATCGCCTTTATACTCCCCAACAATTGCCCCGATTCCGTCGTTTGCGCTGAAAAAATCAAAGTCGCCGAAACCGAACCGCACGCGATCGCCTGCATTCAGGTTGGCTTGAAAAGCAAACACCGCTTTTGTGGAGGCGAATGCGGGGCCTTTGTTTATTTTTTTGACCGGCAAAATCGGCCCATACAATCAGGTCCGGCGTGGAGATCGATACCAACGGACCGCTCGGTGTATCAACTCCGTCAATGTTTGGAACGTTTCCCACCGCGAACGAGCACAAGAGTACACTTCCGCCTTTTGTCAGATCGGCGGTAATGGTTGGCGCCCGGTAAGGTTTAACCTTTTCAATGGCCGTTGCTGCCCACGCATCTTCATGAAACTTGGCGGGCTGAATGTGCACTTCTTTGGGGTCGCTCGAAAAATCGACCGCACCTTCAGGCTGCTTCAGCTCATATACGCCCAGGTCGGGTCGGGGCGAAAGCTCGCCGCCGGGATGGCAGGGCGGGGGAGGACCGAGAACGGAGCTAAACAGGTAGGAGCAGCCTGTCAGGCAGGGTAGAAATGCCATCAATGCGGCGCGACGGGCCATCAGGCGAAAAACGTAGCGCCACTCCCCCGGAGGGGCAATCAATCGATGTGGATGCGCCCGTGATTGCGAAGGAGAGGGTTGTGAAGGCTAG
This sequence comes from Polyangiaceae bacterium, assembly GCA_016712345.1. Taxonomy (GTDB): domain Bacteria; phylum Myxococcota_A; class Polyangia; order Polyangiales; family Polyangiaceae; genus JADJRH01. The sequence continues at coordinate 790,951 of JADJRH010000001.1, read as the reverse complement.
AACATCACGCCCAGGTACCAACGGACCATTTGCGCGGTCTGGAGGTCTGGGGCGATGCCCTTTTGAGACGCGTAATACCCAAGGCCGCTCAACGGGAAGAGCACGCCGTATTGGAGCGAAGTGTAAAAGCCGCCGATTTTGTCAGGGTCGTCGTTGAGGGTGCCGTCTTTGGCCTGGTAGTAGAGGCCAAAGTTGAGTTCTACACCCAAGTCAGGTTCGTTGCCGGGGGTTTGAACGAAGCTCGATGCGCGGCTCCAGATAAGCGCCGCGTTGCCGCCGATGCGCTGGCCGTTTTTCTCACGGGTAAAGTCATACGCAACGCTCGGGCGCAGGTAATAAGCGCCTTGCACACGCGTGAGGATGTTGCGAAACAGAATTAAGTCTACCCGGTAGTCAGGGTGAAACCGGAAGGTAGAAAACGTTCTGTCGGTGCTCAGTTGAGGTTGCAGACCCTGACGACCGGGGGTTAACCCTTCCACATCGGGGTCGCCCGAGGAGTAACCAAAGCCGACACCCACTTTGAGTTTGTCTTCAAGCGCTTTGTAATCGGCTTCTGCCGCAAACCCAAATTGCTGAATTTTCCAACCGGGGTTGGTAGGGTCAAAGCTGTTTTGATAATCGCCTGTGCCGGCGCCCGGCGTGCGGCCGGTGTTTTCAATGGTTCCGTACAGAAAAACGGCTTCCGCCTCAAAGCGGAATTTTTCGTACAAGAATTGAACCCAGAGGTCGGGGATAAACGCTTCTGCTTTGCGGCGGAGATAACCGTTTTTAACGTTCAGGCTCGATTGACCAATGGAGGCGGACGTGTCGGCCTCAACGCTGTTATTATCAAGATCCTGCTGGCGGTACACAAAGTAAGCGCCGCCGTTTAACACGAATTGACCTTTGGCCAATTCAAGCTTTTGCAGGTCTGCATTGCGGCGCCGTACGGCCGCAAACACGTATTGGCTCACATCGTCTTTTTGAGCCAAATCGTAATCTTGCCCCTGTTGCTCAATGAGGCTGGAGCTAATGGCGCCTTCATTGGCAAAGTCCCACGCGGCGGCAAAATACACATCGTATTTTTTAATGCCGGTCACAAACATCAATCGATCAGCGGTGGATTGCCAATCAGAGTCGTGTCCGTCACCGCTGTTTGCCAAAATGCCCAAACCCCAATGGCTCGGCATACGACCAAAGCGAAGCGTGCCGACGGGCGTCATGTATTCTGCCCATGCGCGCTTCACCAAAATGGAGTCTTTTGTGCTGTTCACGCCGGCTTGGGGCGCCCATTGCGTTGTTGAAAACGCCCCGAGGGGCGCATAGCCGCCGCGCGCATTCACCGTGTATCCAGAACCCGTGGCGGGCTGGTTTGAATAACCCTCCGGCGTGGAGCCGAGCACGAGGTTGTCGAGCATGTCGATCTGCGCCATCACCCGGAGGTTGTCGCTGATGTGCAGCTCGGGGTTGATGCGAAAGCGCATGTTCGCGCCGGCCTGCGTGTTGTTCTCGCAGTTTTCTTGATCGGCGGGTTTGTCGCCGCAGAGTTTTACAAGGCGTGCGCCCTGCGAATCTTCGTAGGAGTTGTCGGCGGGTTGCGGCCACATCTCTTTGCCGGGCGTGTCGTTTCGGCCGAGCGAGAAGTGGTCCATAAACTCGGAGCGCACGCGGAAGAAGCCGTGAAACTCAAACGCGGGCCGCGCGTGAGACCACCAATCTTCTGCGTACACATCGCCGGGCCTCGCTCCGATTTGCCCTGTTACGGGCGGCTTTGGAGCGCTCTTTTCATCTTTGCCTTTGGCGGCTCCGTCGTCCTTCGGCTTTTCGGCACCTTGATTGGCGAGCGACTTTGCGTCTTTGTCGGGATCTGGATTGGCCGCTTTTGCCGTGGGAATAAGGGGCTGATTGTCGGCCGGCGGTTGTGTACCCTGACCGGCCGCGCCGCCGTCTGTCTGTCCCGTTGTGGGCGGCGGTTGCGCCGGGTTTGGTTGACCGGGAGCTGGCTGCGCGGTGCCTCCCTGCGTGGGGGCCGGTTGCGCCGGTGCTGTTTGCGAGGCGTCGGGCGCAGGGGGCGGAGGGGCCTGCGGTTGCGCTGTGCCCTTGGCCGCCGGAGGTTTTGCAGCGGGTTTTCCAGCGGGTTGTTTGGGCGCGGCTTGCGCCGCCGCAAAAGACGACGCCGAGAGAACGGCGCCGAGGGCCAGCCAACTGAGCAGCTTGCGCATGATCGGCGCCCCTAGTCTCACGCCCGGCGAGTGTGGTCAAGGCAAGCGCCGGTCTTCGCTCTCATTGTCATTCAGTAACCCGGCGAGGAGGCTGTTCCGACAGCGTTCCGCACAATGAACGGCGCGACCCTCTTGGAATACCGGCGCGTTCTTGGCAAGATGCCGAGTTGCCGTTTTCCGGTCGCTTCTTCGCGCGGAGTTTTTAGGGTTACCAGGCCTTCTCCGCTCGCTTAAACAAACCTGCAATTGGACACGGTTCCCGTACCACCTCGGACTTGGTGAGGCTGAATGAGAACGCGAAGAGGGCTGGTTTTCCTGCCGGTCGCACTCCTTGGAACGCTGGTCAGTGCGAATGTTTGGGCGCAGGACGCCGGCACAAACAGCGATGTGAAACAGGGCGAGTTCACCGTTCAACGGTTTGAACCGGCGCCCGGTTCTAAAAACTTTTTGAGCGTAGAAACAGCGCGCATGGAAGGCCAAATGGGCTGGACCGTGGGGCTGATGTTCAACTACGCCCACAAACCGTTCGTGGTTCGGAGCTGCATATCGGCCACCGATTGCAACAGCCCAAACGCGATCAACAAACAAGACACCAATGTGATCAGCGACATGTATTGGGGCGACCTAATGGCCTCGATCTCGCCGATCACGCGCTTGCAAGTGGGGTTGCGCGTTCCCGTTGCGTACGTCAACGGTGACGGCATCAACCTCGAAACCGGCGGTCCGGTTGAGGGCGGCCTTCAAAAATTCGGCATCGGCGACATCAACGTTGAAGCGAAATTCCGCCTGCTCGGCGAGCCGAAAGATCCCTTCGTGCTTGCTCTCGGCGGCGATATTTCAGCGCCCGTCGGTGGGTACGCATTTGAAGGAGCGTACATCGGCAATCAACCGGTCACCGGCGGTTTGCGGCTCATCTTCGACGGCATCGTCGCCGAGCGGCTCACGTTCGGCGCCAACCTTCGAGGTGTACTCAGGCAAGACGCGAAGCTTGCAACCACCACCATCGGCCCCGTTGACATGCGCTACGGCGTGGGCGTCGGTTTTCAAGCCACGCCCATTCTCAAGGTCATGGCTGAAGGCTACGGATCCACGCAATTTAGCAGCAGCAACGGCACCAACACCCTTGAGGTTGACGGAGCTGTTCAAGTGGCTCCGCTCGACACCGGCATCACGATCACCGCGGGCGGCGGCGCCGGCATTATTCAAGGCGTGGGTGTACCTGTTGCGCGCGCCATTGTCGGCGTGATGTACGCACACGAAGTGGGTGATCAAGACGCCGACGGGCTCGACGATCGCAAAGATCAGTGCCCCGCGATCAAAGAAGATTTTGACAAGTTTGAAGACGACGACGGTTGTCCCGAAGACGACAACGACGGCGACAAAATCCCCGACGCGTCCGACAAGTGTCCTTTGCAGGCTGAAAATCTCAACGGGCTCGACGACAAAGACGGCTGCCCCGACGAGGGTCCCGACAAGGACAAAGACGGCATTCAAGACTCCGAAGACAAGTGTCCCGACGAGGTCGGCGGCGACCCGAAGAAGGTGTTGCGTTTGCAGGGGCCTGTATACGGTTGCTTGGACAGCGACCAAGACGGCGTCGCCGACAAGGTCGACCAATGCAAAGACCAACCCGAAGACACCGACGGCTTCAATGACACCGACGGCTGCCCGGATCCCGACAACGACAACGACGGGATCATCGACGACGCCGACGAGTGCATCGATCAACCCGAGATCAAAAACGGCTTCAAAGACGAAGACGGCTGCCCCGATTCGGTGCCCGACAAAGACGGCGACGGCCTGCCCGACAACGTCGACAAGTGCCCGAGCGTGCCTGAAAACGTAAACGGCTTTGAAGACGACGACGGTTGCCCCGACAAGGGTCGCCAGCTCGTTGAAATCGGCACCGACGACATCAAGATTTTGCAACGTGTCGAGTTCGCAACCGGCAAAGACACCATTCAAGGTGCTCCGAGCTTTGCGGTTCTCGATGCGGTTGCGAGCGCTCTCAAACTGCACCCCGAGATCTTCTTGGTTGAGATCGCGGGTCACACCGACAACGTTGGCAGCGCGGCCGACAACAAAGCGCTCAGCCAAAAGCGCGCCGACGCCGTCATGAAATACCTTGTTGGCAAGGGGATCGATGCGGGCCGGTTGCAAGCCAAAGGCTACGGTCCCGACAAGCCCGTCGCCGACAACAAAACCAGGGCCGGCCAACAAAAGAACCGCCGCGTTGAGTTCGTGATCTTGAAGTCGACAAAGAAAACGGGTGTCGCTTCCGTGGCTCAACCCGGTGCCCCCACGCCCTCTCCGGCTCCCGCTCCCGCTCCCCCCAAGTAGTTCAACTCAACCCAACAATCTTTTCACGCGCATCGCGCCGACGCGCTAAGGTCGGCGCCATGCCGATGGGGGCACGTGTTCAGGCGACAACGGTTCGCGTGCGCGATCATTTTGTGAACGCGCGCTACGGCAGAACTGCGCGCGAACGTTATCGAGCTGCCGCGTCGCCCGAGCTGCGCGCCACGTTTCTCTCCTCGGGAAACACCTGGGTCGACTTTCGCCAATTCGTTGAAGCGACCAACCTCGCGTGCAGCATGTTCGCGAGTGGCAATCCGGCTCTCGCTCGCGAAATCGGCGCTTTCGGTGCCGAAAGCAACATGGGCACGTGGCGCGCTATCGCTCATCGGTTGCTCAGTCCGCGCACCATTCTCAACATCGCGGCCGGCCTGTGGGGTCACCACTACGACGGCGGTCGGCTCGATGTGTACGCAACGGGCGAGTTAGGTGTACACATGACTCTCACTGACTTTCCAGAACCGCACCGTACCCATTGCCTTGCGATCGAGGGCTGGATCGAAAAAACAATCAGCCTCGGCAGACCGCGAATCGTCCGCGTTCGGCACGTGAAATGTCGCCTCGACGGTGCGCCCGCGTGTGAATTCGCCGCTGATTGGGAGTAACCCCATCTGTCAAGCTGCCCCCCATCGCCTCACTGCGCGCTTCGCGCTTGTTCGGCGGTGCCCCCCAAGGCCGCTCGCTCGCTCGCGGCCGGGGGGCACGCTCTTTGGTGCTGGAACCTTCGGTCTATGGCCGCGGTCCCTGATAGAGTTGTCCCCGTCGTAGGGGAGCCAAAAGAACTTCCGGGGAGCGTGCGCCGTCCCAACGGTCCCGCCCGATCTCCTGAAGCTGGGCAGCGACAACTGAGGTTCACACACAATGCTTCAACCAAGCGCGCGTTCGTCGCTTTTTCGTTGGCTCACGTTCACGCTGTTTTTGTGGCTGCTCGTTCTCGGTGGATGTGACAGCCCCGGTGTTCCGCTCGCTCCCAAAGCCCAAACATGGGCCGAGCTACGCGTTGTGCGCCGTGACGTGAAAGTGCAGCCGCCCGATGGCCAAGCGCGAAGTCCATACCCGCGTGAACGCCTTGTCGACGGCGCACAGGTGATCGTCGACGAAGATGGAATCGCCTGGATCCGCCGCGATGCGGGCGCCACTTTTCTTGTTCGAGGCCCCGCCAAACTCACCCTTCGTCCCCGCACAATCGAAGTCTTGCAAGGTCGCCTTTTCGTCGACACGCCGGGCCAACGCGCCGTTGAAATCGACACGCCGAGCGGCCCCGTTTCGCTTTCGCGCGTGCGCGCCAGCATTGACGTCGGCGCCGACGGAAAAACATCCGCGTACGTGCTTTCCGGTGAAGTTCGCGTGAGTACGCAAGCCGCGTCGGTTCAAAACGACGCTGCGCGCGCCGGCGCAGGTGAGCAAATCACGCTTCAAGGCAAAGGCGAGAGCCTCAAAGTTTCAAAAGTCCCCGTGCTTGCCTGGGACGACTGGACGGGCGGATTGGCCACCACCGATCGCGCCAGTGAGCCCGCACCGTACGGCGTTGGTACCGTCGGCGCGCGCCCACCGGGGAGCACCGGAAATCCTCGTTTTCCGCTCGCGATCGAGCGACTCGACGTGCGCGTAAAAATCGACGGCGACTTTGCTTCCACCGAAGTAGACCAAGTGTTTTTCAACCCGTCGTCGCAAACGGTCGAAGGCATTTACCGCTTCAGAACGCCCGAAGGTGCCACACTGCACAAGTTCGGTGTCGATCGCGGCGGCGCGATCGCGTGGGGACGCGTCAAAGAAAAAGAAGCGGCGTCCACGCAATACCAGTCCAATGTGTACGCAGGCTCCACCGAAGATCCCGCGCTCTTGGAGTGGGAAGGCCCCGGCGTTTACAAGGCGCGGCTATATCCCATCGGCCCCGGTGAAGCGCGCCGCGTTGTCGTTCGCTACGCCGAATGGCTGGGCCGCACCGGTCCCAAAGCCGAACGTCGTTTGTATGTGTACCCAATGGCCGCCGAAGGGTCGGAAGGTTCACTGCCCGCGATCGAAGACCTTTCAATTCTGATCGATCTCGCCGCGTCCGGTGCCAAGGACGTACGCGCCGGGATGAACGCCGCGCGGGCCGGCAACCTTCTTGTCGTTCGCGATCACGATGTGGTGCCGCGCGCGGATCTCGCCGTGGAGCTTTTCGATTCGGGGCCGATGGGTCAGGTTGCGTACACAGCGCCTCACTCGGTTGACCTTGATACGATCCCAATGACCGAGCGAGCCGAAGCCACGGAGAGAGCGCGCACCGAGTCTGAATACGTGATTGTTCCAGTGCGCGCGGCCGACGTGCCGCTGCTTCAAGGCGGGCTCGACCTGGCGATTGTTGTGGATGCATCGGCCGCAACCGACACCCCCCAGCTCGCGTTGGCGCGCGCTCAGGTAGCCGCATTGCTCGCGCATCTCGGCAAAGACGACCGCGCGGTGGTGTGGGCCGGTGACGTTTCGCTTCGCCCGGTCGTGGCGGGCAAAGACAAACTCGCACCGATCGGTGATGCCGCGCGGCGCGAGATTGCCACCGGCCTATCGCAACTGTCGCGCGGCGGCGCCACCGACCTGGGCGCAATCTTGAGCAGTGCCGCCGCCGCGCTCGATCCGGCCCGTCGCGGCGCCGTTGTGTACATAGGCGACGGCGTCCCCACCGTCGGTGAACTGTCGCTCAAAGACCTGCGCGATCGCCTCGCGAAACTCCCGCGGCCGGTGCGCATCTTCAGTCTCGGCGTTGGTGACAATGCCGACATGGGGCTTCTCGCAGGCATTGCGCGCGCCGCGTTTGCGGAGCGAATCGGTGATGCCAATTCGGCGGCGCGCGCCGCGCTTCGATTGTTTGAAATGGCCGAACGGCCCGCGTGGCTCGGTGCCAAAGTCGACCTCGGCTCCGTAGAGCGCATTTTTCCGCGCGATCTCGGCGCGCAGATTGCCGACGAAACGTTGTTCGTGATCGGTCGCATCGCCGCCGGCGGACGCATGACAAACATCACGTTGTCGGGTCCGGCCGGCGATGTCGTTCACCCCATCAGTGCCACCCGCATCGACGACGGCGGTGATCTTCGGCGTCGATGGGCTGAAGCTCGCCTCTACCAAATGATGGACGAGGCCACCGGGCGCGCGGCCATGGTCGACCTAGGTGTACGCCACGGAATCATCACGCCCGTTACGTCGCTCTATGTCCCCACCACGCGTGAAATGAGCCCGCAGGAGCGCGAAGAACTCACCAAGCGCGTCGCCGATGAACGCCGTCAACGCCTCGAAGCCTTTCAGGTGCGCGATCGCATGCGCGAAACGCGGGACGGCGAGGACGACGACGCTGTGGTTGCGTACGCAGCGTCCAACGCCGACAACAAAGAAGGTGGCACTGGAACACGGGCCAAAGGTGAAGAAGGCTCCATGGGTCGCCCCGCGACGAGATCGACCAACAATCGATTCGGGGTACAGGGCCCGGCCGAGCCGTCCATGGCTCCGTCTCCGCAGCGCGTTGCGGCAACCGCCGCAGCAGCGGCGCCGCCCCCACCTCCGGCACCGGGCGGTGCGAAGCAGCTCAATGACGAGGCGCAGAATTTTGGAATGATCGGCCTGCTCACCAGCGACTCTCCGGCGCAGGCTCAAGCCGCTCCCAGCGCGGCGCCGGTTACCGCAACACCTGCCGCCGCGCCCCCCGATGAAGGAATCGGCCTCGGTTCGATCGGCACGATTGGTCATGGCAGCGGAAAGGGCACCGGTTCGGGCTTCGGCGGTTTGGGTACACGCGGCGTCGGTTCAGGCGGAGGCGGCGTCGCCGAAAATGCCAAGAGCCGCCCCGCCCCGGCCGACAAAACAGCCGACCCATGGGGAAGTGGAAACGGCGACGTATCGGGCGGCCAAGAACAACCGAGTTTCAAAGCGAAGGTTGAATCGAAGAAGGACGCAGGTTGGGGTCGTGACTCAAACACCGTGAGCGGTGAATTCGAGGTGAGCGAGGACCAGAAAGGCGGTCGGGGTTTCGACGCTCACGCAGGCGCTGACATTTCGGTGGTTACCCAGGTGCTCACGGTTCGATGCAGTGCAGCCGCGTCGCTTCCGATCGACGAGCGCGCGGCGCTTTGGCGCGAGCGACTTGGTGGCACGGGAGGTCGCGCCGCCGCGATCGCAAGTGTGTACACAAGAGCGCTCGCCACCTGTGAAGCGCCCACGTTGCGAGAGCGAACACGCCTCCTCAACCTGATGCTCGATACCGCAACCAGCCCTGCCGAGCGCGTTCAGCTTTGGCGTCGATTCATGACGCGTCCCGAAGGCGACACTCTTTATCGCGGAATGCTCTCTCGCGTGAAAACGCCCGACGACATGCGCGCTCTTCACGCGGCGCTCGGGCTTCGAAGCATCGACACAAGCACTCTCAAAAAGCTGCTCGAAGGCGCCCGAACGCCGCAGGAAAAAATCGAGAAACTGAGAAGCCTCACGCGTGAATGGCCCGATGATTTCGCCCTCGCGTTGTTGCTTCTCGATGCTCTCGAAGACGCCGCCGACGACGACGGCGCGCGCGATCTCGGAAAGAAACTGCGCGCAAGGCCCGACGCCGACACGCGTCTTCGAACGGCTGTGGGAGAACTTTTCCTGCGCCTGGCAGCCCGCGCAAAAACACCCGACCAAAAAGCCGCCGATGAAGCCGAAGCGCGCCGCGCTTTCGGCGAGATCGTGGAGTTTGCTCCCGAAGATCCCGTCGCTCGACGCAGACTCGGCGATTTGTTGCGCGCCCACGGCTGGCACGAAGAAGCGGCTCGTCAATACGCAACGCTCGCCAAACTCACTCCCGACGACCCCGCTGTGTACCTTTTGCTCGCGGCATCCGCAGAAGGGCTTGGCAAACTCGAAGAAGCCGTGAAGTGGACCGAAAAAGCGGGTGCTTCCGGCGCACCCGATATGCCTCAAAGCGCCGCGCAAACAGCGCGCGCGCTCGCGCTCACATACCTCGCGTGGGAGCGCGACGGCGCGCGATCCGCAGGCCGCAAAGACGACGTCGAAGCCCTCGCTTTTCGCGCGCAGAGGCTCCTCTCCGGCGGCGCCGCGGCGGGAACCAAATCAAAAGGCACGCGCGTAACTCTGGTCTGGTCGCACCCCGACCTGCATCCAACGCTGTGGAGCAACGCGCTTGGAGCGGCCATGCCGGCGCCCGAACAGGACATGGCCGCGGGTGTTGCTCAGGCGGTTGTTCCGCTTCGCGAAGACGCGTTCGTCGAAGTTCGAATCGATCCCGAAGACGCAGCCGCCGCGGCTCGCCTCGGTGCGGTCGCAACGCTCACGATCATCTCCAACGAAGGCGAAGCGAACGAACGAATTCGTCGCGTCACCGTCAAGTTCGGCCCAGAAGCCAATGCCACCCAACGGTTCGACATCGCCCGCGAGGTGACGCCGTGAGCCAAAACGAAAACGACGATCCCGAAGCGCGTGAAACCGTCATCACGCCCGTTCCCGACGAATCCGGTGCGTCCGACAACCTTCCAACGGTTGTCGATCGATCCGAAGAAGAAGCCGACAGGCCCACGAAGCCCTATTCGCCGGACGCAGCGGCGCAGGCCGAGCTGCAAGCTGCGCAAACCGAAAAAGCGGCAAACGGTGATGCGCCGCCGAGCGCAACAGAAAAGGCGCCCGAAAATGCCGACGTCCCGGGCGACCCGGAGCCGGATGAAAGTGTACACAATGGTGTACACAATGCATCCGCCGACAGAGAGCCTCCCGACGTTGGCTCGTCGCCTCCTCGTGATTTTGAGCCGCCGCCTGAATCCGAACCGCCGTCGCCGCGCCCGCCGCCTTCGCCATTTTGGGAGCGCATCGTTCCTGCGCTTGCCGCGATCCTCGCGATCGTTGTGACCGTGTGGATCGTCGCTTCCGGTCGCCAGGCACCCGGCCTCGGTCTGTCGCCGACCATCGCCGACCTTCAAGCGGTCCACGCGGGCGTCAGTTTGCGCGGAGCGCCCGTCCGCGGTGTTGTTCGCGTCACCGCAAAAGACACCATTGAAACCGCGGCCGACGGTCGCGGGCGCATACGCCTCGACGACGGCACGCAGATCGTCATCGATCGCAGCACCAAGATCACCCTCGACGTTGGCTCCGTGGCCATTGAATCCGGAAGGATCTTTGTGATCGGGTCGCCGAGTTCGCGCACCGAAATCGACCTCGGCGGCGCCAAAGCGCTCGTCACCAACGTCACCGCCGCCGTCGATCGGCGCAATGCCGCCGCGCCCAAAGTGTACGCACCGAACGAAGACCTCACCATCCGCGATGCGTCCGGCGCCGATGTACCTTTGCGCGGCGGTTTCACAGCAACAATTGAAGGTGGAAAAGCCAAGATCCAGCCTGAAAAAAGCTTTGATGACTGGACATTCGGAATGGCAGCTCCCTGGTCGGTGAACGGCCCGCCGCGCCGAACCGTTGCTGAACTTTGGGCTCGCGTCGGCACGTCTGAAGCCGCCGAACAAATCACCGTTCGGTCTCACGAAGTGCGCGCCACAATCCGCGGCGAATCCGCAAAAACGCAGGTCAGCACCACCTTTTTTAATGCCGGCAGCTCACCCGTGACCGGTGATTACCGACTCGCTCTTCCGCCCGGAGCCATCGTTTCAAGGTTTGCGATCAACCGGGGCTCATACGATCAAGAGTGTACACTCTCGCTCGCTGAACGAGATCGCGTTGCCGTCAATTCGGGGCGCGCGGTGCTTGAGTGGGCCGGTGAGGGTTGGGTGCGCGGAACCATCCCGTCGATTCCGTCTGGAGCCACCATCAAGGTCGTTCTCGAATACACAGAGTGGCTCGTTGCGCGCCCCAAAACCGGTTCTCAGAACATCGTTGTTCAATACCGGTACCCAATGGCGGCCGATTCCGCGCCGCCGCAGATCGGCGACTTTTACGCGCGGATCGACGCCTCGGGTTCGGCGCCCATTTCCGTCGCTTCCGGCCTCGGGGCAAACGTATCGGGAGGCATTGCGGAGCTTCGAAAACCGGATTTTCGGCCAACCGCCGATCTGGTTGTAGACGTTGAAATCGCACCGTGGCGCGCGCCGGCACAGCTCTACCTAGCTCCGCCCGCTCCCGACGACGATGCGGGTGCGACCATTCTCGTGCGTACACCTGCGCCCGCATCGCAGAGTGAAAGCCCCGCCGGGGTCAGCCTCGCACTTGTTCTCGACACATCCCAAAGCGTCGATCCGGCGCTTTTTGAGGCGGAGCGCGCGCTTGTCGGCGCCGTTGTTTCGGGCCTCGGTGCCAACGACAAAGTCATCGTTATTGCAGCCGATCAAACCGCACGCGCGGTGGGCCCCGACAAACTCGGCCCCGCCGACGAAGCGCGAAAAAAAGCAATTTTAGACGCGCTCACACGCGTCACAACGGGCGGCGCAACCGATATCGGCCGCGCCTTTGAAGCCGGCGCCGACGCGCTTCCGCCCAACGCGCCCGCCGCAATGGTTGTGTACGTCGGCGACGGCTGGCCCACCGTCGGCGACTCAAGCCCGGATCGCATCATTGCGCGCTTGGCGCGACGAACCGGTGGAGCACCGCGCCTCGGTGCGGCGTTGGTCGGCCCGCTCGTCAATCGCCTTGGAATGGCGGCTCTCGTTCGCGGTCAAGGCCCCGTTCTTGAAGTGCGCGACACCACCGACGCCGCCCACACGGCGGTCGCTCTGTTGGCCGACGCTCTTCAACCCACAATTGCCGGAGTTGAACTTGATTTCGCCTCCGAGGTGGAGCGAGTGTACCCACGAGGCGCCCGCGCGATCGTCGCGGGATCCACTATTTTCGCCCTGGGCAGGGTGCGCGGCCGCGTTCCCGATTCGGTCATCGTTCGATGGCGCGATGAAAGCGGTCCACACGAGGAGCGAAGGCTCATTGTCGCTGAAGAACCTTTGGATCCTGCCGACATCACGCGTCGTTGGGCGTCCGCTCGTATTGATGAAATTGCCCTTCGCACAGGCAGCCGTGAAACCGCCGCCGACGTCGCGTTTCGTGCAGGTGTACTCTCGCCCTGGACCGGATTTGCGGACGGCGGACGTGTGTACACAGCCACGCCGTTTGGCACGCGCATGTTGGACCTCGGCGCCGGTCCGGGCGGTGGTTTCGGCGCTGTTTTCGGAACTTCGCGCGCCCGCGGAACCATCGCATCCACAACGCAGGCACCCGACTTTTTTGATGAGCCGGACGAGGGCGACGACGCTTACAAAGCCCTGGTTGCGCGCGCCGCCGCCCGCATGTTGCTCGAAGCTTCCGCTGAGATTCGAGCATGTCGCGATGCGCGCGCCGCCGTGCGCCCCGAAATCGGCGACGAGTTTCAGATCGGCCTCAAGGTCGACGGGTCCGGCGCGGCCGGCGACGTACGCGTTCGCGGCACAATCAACGACGACGAGCAACTCGATCGTTGTGTACAGATCGTCGTTCAAGCCCTTCATTTTCCAGCGAGTGAACTGTCCGTCTCCATCGACGTTTCTCAGATCGTCCGTCTTGCCCCGTTTCGAACATCCATGCGCGGCCGCAGTTGTTCGAGCGTTTCAACCCTTCCGCTCCCCGCGCGTCGCGGCGTTTGGCGCGAACGGCTCAGTTCGGGAGTCGGCGTTTCCACGGCCTATCTCGCGGCCAAAATGTCGTGTGAACTCCCCACCTGGACCGATCAGCGAACCTTCTTGGAAATTGTTCTCGACGTTGTCACCGACGGAGGCACACGCGTGCGCGTCGCTTCGGATCTTGAAGCCGCCGGCGAAGCCGCCGCCGCCAAGCTCATCGTTCGCGAAGCCCTGCGCCGCGCCGCAACACCCTACGATCTTCAACGCGTCACATCGGCGCTTCTCGCAGGTGAACGTCTGCCCGTCGGCGCGTTTCGCAAGCAGTATCAAAAAGCATCCGACGACAGCGGTCGGCTCGCTGTTGTCCGTCGCTTCTTGACGATCGCTCCCCACGATGCGCGCCTTCGTCGAACGCTTCTTTTGCTGCTCGAATCACTCTCCAAAAAAGACGAACTTATTGAGCAGGCGCGCATCTACAGACAAGATCCATTCACCGACGCGGTGCTCCTTGCGGACATCGCGGCGATCCTTCGACGCGCCGGCGAAGAAGCTGAAGCGCGGCGCGCCTACGGCGAACTTTCGGAACGTGCGCCCGACGATCCATGGGCTCGCGCATTTCTGGGCGATCGACTTCGCAACGAAGGTTGGTTCGACGATGCAACTCTCGCCTACGAAGCGCTTGAAGATCTGCTTCCAGGCGACGCCGCCACAGGTGTACGCCTCGCGCTGGCGCACGCCGGAAGCACGCGTCTTGACGTTGCGCAGCGCATGCTCGCCCGCGTAGCGCAAACCGGTGGTCGCGCAGGTGATGTCTCTCTTGGAGAAATAGGCGGCTACGTCGCACACGCCCTGCTCGCTGAAAACGCTGCAAAACAAGGTGTTTCCGACACGGATCGTGATCGACTCATCCGCACGGCGCTTGCGCTTCCATTCCCCGACTCGGGAGCCGTTGTGCTTGTTCGCGGCCCTGCCGGAAGTGTACCCCTCAATGTTTCACTCGTTCGCGGCCCTAAAGAAGCCCCCGAAACACGTGCGCCGGACCTCTCAGCGCCGAGCATCGGCCTCATGGCAATGCGAATGGGTGCGTCGGACACGAACGTTGTTGTAAAGATCGCGCGCCCACTCGCCCTGTCGCCGGCTCGTCCGGTGCGCGTTCGCGTTGACGCTCTCATCCCCGCCGGCGCTGGCAAACCGCCCACCCTCGTTTCCACCGAAATTGAACTGTTGCCCGACGGAAAGCCGGTTTCGGTTCGCCTGCAAGACGGCGCTCTCAGCAAAGAATAAGCGCCCGCACACTTTCACCGGCTAACCAAGCCGTGTATGCGTGAAGGCTCCAGGGAACCAAAAGGAGCTTTCATGCAACGTCGGCATTTCTTTGTCCTAGCCGCCGCACTCGGCATCACTCCACTCATGGCCGGTTGCGGGCCCAAGTGGATTGTTCTTACGCAGGCCGCTCCCAATCCGCTGCTCAATCAAAATAAATTCGCAATGATGCCCACTGATTACACGGGCCTCATCGTCGGCGAAAAAAGCGAAGCCGATTACCTCGCTTCAAAAGACGAAGAGTCGCGGGCGAGCTGGGCCGGTGATAAGGGTGGCATTGATACAGAATTCAATAAGCGCCTTACCGAAGGTGCGGCCGAAGCCGGCATTACCATTGTAAAGGCCACGGGCCCCGGCGACGCGCCGTTCATGATCCGCCCCAAAGTTGAGTTTATTGAAGGCGGCATTTTCACCTACGTTTATAACAAACCGTCTGAAGTTCGGATGAAGGTGCAAATCACCACGCCCGACGGCAAAGTGATTGACGAAATTGCCATTAAACACGGCACGCCCGCCGGCATTACCAACCCCGCCATCGGCAATCGTCTCCGCGACGACGGCGAAGCGCTCGGCAAGATCACCGCGCAATACCTGAAAATGCGCGTCACCGGCGCCCAATAGTCCAAATCCAATCAAAATCCCTACCTCCTGCGAAAACCTGTGCACTAGCATGCGCGCATGCGGCTTCTGCCAGGGTGTTTTGCCATTGCAGTAATCACTGCCGGTTTGCCTGTCGGCGCTCAAGAAACTGTTGAAGGCCCATCCAAAGCGTCCTTGCCTCCGCAGCCGCTTGAACCGTGGACCGATCCCGATCCCGGCACCCCCAAAAAACGTTACAACATCTTTTCCGATATCGGCGTCCGCGGAGGAGCTGAATACCGCGCTCAGCTCCTCTACGTTAACCCCATTTCATTGAATACCGTTACCGATCGCCGCATCAGCTCCATTGATCACCGCCTGCGCCTCGATCTCGGTGTTGATTACAAAGACATGGTGCGCCTCAACGTTTCAATGGACGCACTTTCCGGCGTTTTATGGGGAGACAACGGCGATCTCGACAAAGAACCGCGCCCCGCCTTCGGTACCAATGTTAATACACGCAACGTCAATTCGGCCCGCACCTGCGTTGCCTACCGCGAAGGTGATCCTCTCACCGCCGGAGCGTACGGTTATGCGTTATGCCCCGCCAATGACGTATTCGTGCGTCGCGCCTATGGTGAAGTATTAACTCCCATCGGGCTTTTTCGAGTTGGCCGCCAGGCGTACACAGAAGGGATGGGCACCGCCGTTGCCGACGGCGAAGGTCGCACCAATCGATTCGGCGTGAATGGCATTGGCAATAACGTTGACGGCGTCATGTTTGCCACGAAACCGCTTGAAGCATTGGTGCCCCAAGACAAACGCGACTCGTCCGATTCGCGCGGCCTCTTTTTAATCGTTCGTTACGACAGACTTGTAACCGACCAACTGCGCTTTTTCGCCGACGATTTGCATAACATCGTCGACGGTTTTCGCTTTTTAATGCCCGATTATTCATTGGGCCATAATCTGGAGCTTCGACTGCTCCACAACTTTCGGTGGGATGATCGCAATGCCACCGGTGTACACGCCGTAAACGTCAGAGCCGCGTCGGCTTTCGGCCGTTTCAGCGCCGGTATTGACGCAACCATTATCGCGGGAAAAACGCGCGAAGTCTCGTCGGCGTATCACGTCATTAACAATGACCCCATTGTCGATCAGGATGTATTGCAGTTCGGAGCGCGCGCCGTTGTGCGTTATGACACCGAAGTTGTAACCGGTTACCTTGAGTTTGATTACGCGTCCGGCGACGCCGACCCCCAAACTCGCTCGCCGTTAACACAGTTCGTATTCGCCGAAGACGCCAATGTCGGTCTTCTCCTCTTTGACCAAGTGTTGTCCTTTCAAACGGCGCGCGCCGCCGCTGCCGGGGTTGAATTGTTAACCCGCCTCGGGGCACCGAGCCAACCCGCAGACTCCGTGTTCACCCGCGGGGCCTTTTCCAACGCCGTTGCCATCTTTCCCCAAGTGGACGTTCGCCCCCACCCGACGGTGCTTCTACGCGGAGGTGTACTTGTCGCCTGGGCTGCGGAAAAAGCCATTGATCCGGTGGCCTCATTGCGAGCCAAAGACGGCTCCAATATGGAAGACGACCTTGTGAACTTTGCCGGCGGGAAGCCCGGCACATTCTACGGCGTTGAATTGGATGGGAGGGCGCAGTGGAAGTTTCTAAACCACTTTGCTCTCGATCTCGAAGGGGCGGTTCTTTTTCCGGGAGATGCCCTCTACGATCGAAACGGCGACGCCGTGCACAGCTTTTTGGTTCAAGGCAGAACAACCTTCTTTTTCTAGGGTCGCCGCGCATGACAAGGCCGCATGAACGGGGGCGTTCGCGAGATCAAAGCTTTTGGGGGGCTCAACCGTCTTTTATGAACGCCGCATTCAACACGAAATTTTGGCAAAACCGCACATTTTACAACGCCCAACAGGGAGCACCAAGAATGCGGTTTGAACGATCGGACTTTGTTTGACACACCGGCCGCCTTAAACCTCACTTTTGCGAAGGATCGGTAACGCGAAAATCGCTATGCTGCCCGCCATGCCCTCCCTGCGAAACACCCTATTTTCTGCGGCGTGTTTGCTCATCGGTTTCAGCGGGTGCGCGCTTTACGATCCCCCGCCCAACCCTCAAATCAAGGGGTTGACCGATGGCATTCTCCCCAGCAGCCAGCCCCTTGAAATCGTCTTCTCAGAACCTGTCGATCCAAACACCCTGCGTGTTTTGGTGGTCCCCTACGTTGTGGATGCCGAAGGGTACTTGGGTGATGAAGATTCAGACCCAACCACGTCGCTCAACCCCCTGTTCACGCACGATCCCGGAGCCGGCGATACGGGTGGAACAGGCATGCTCAACGCCGACGGAACAGGCTTTTTAATCACCCCGTCCACAAAACTGCCGTTGGGTGAAAAGCTTGCTGTTTTGGTAGAAAAAGGCCTGTCAGACTTTAATGGCCATAGTACGCTTGAGCGAACGCGCCTTCCATTTTCGTATGAACTCAAGTGCGATTCCGGTACCGCGTCCAATCTGATATCGAGCGGAGCCTACTTTTTTCTTTTCAACATCGACAAACCGCTCCCTGTCCAAATTCAGATTTTTGCAGACATGGAAATTGACCAAGACACCGGCGAGGTGTTGGCTCAATTCACCGGCGCAGATCGCAATCCCGACCCCAATCGTTGCCCTTTCCCATGCGAAAGCACCGAAGTTTGCCGGTTGCTCCCGCAGCCTGAATGCGTCATCCCTTCTGAAAAAGCCGGAACGGTTGACGAGCATACCGACTTTATTGTGAACCCCGATCCGCCCACCGGCTATTCTTTCACCGTAAAAGGGTGTGTTCAGGACAATGGTAATGGAGGTGCGGTTCTCATTACAGAACCAACAGACTTGATTGTTGAACAACCCCCGGTAGAAGTGACCGATCTCACCATCACCTGCACCTTTGAACTTGACGACGACGGCATATTTCGATGCGCCGGGAGTTCAGGTTCAAAAGACGTAAAAATCGGTGGAAAGAGCGCCGGCGCCGCAGTTGGATCTTCCAATGGACGCCCCATCCCTCCGGGCGAAGAGCCGGCCGATCTCCCCTCACCCCCCGGTGACGATTAATATCAACGTCCCGCAACGACCTGACACAAAGACCTGGTACGTCTCGACACCTGCACGCGCCGGTAGGCGGGGTGTTTTAGGTCGTCGCGAGACGTCTCCGTTACTCGCCGGGGCTTTGGAAGTTCGCCCTCAAAAACCTGTCCCACGTTTTGTCAGAAAGCAGTTTGCGTTGGGTAAGTAGAATTTTGGCCGACCCGCTCACCGTGTAACGCGTTTTGGGTTTCTCGGCGGAAATGGCCTTTTCAATGACTTTGGCCACGTCCTCGGGCACACCGGCAAACCGCGCGAGCGGGCCTTTTTCATAAGATTCTTTTGTGGCTTTTGCCACCGACTCGTGGAACGCCGCATAGGGATCATTCTTGGTTGCCGTGGGATCCATTTGAGTGAGAGCCGCTTCGCTGAATCCGCTCTTAATAAGGCCGGGCTCTATTACCACCACTCCAATACCAAACCCTCGCACTTCAAAGCGCAACGCGTCGGAGATTGCTTCCACAGCGTATTTGGTGGCGTGGTAAAAGCCGCCGCCCGGAAACACAAGTTTTCCGCCCATGGAGCTGATATTGACAATGCGTCCGTACCGCTGAGCGCGCATTGCCGGCAGTACCAATTGGGTAAGTCTCACCAGTCCAAACACATTGGTTTCAAACTGAGCGCGCACCTTGTCCATTGGCACAGCTTCAATAGCGCCTGATTGACTATAGCCCGCATTGTTAACCAATACACCCACCGCTCCGTCTTCACGTTCAATGGTTTTTACGGCTGTTTCCATTGATTTTTCATCATTGACATCTAATGAAAGCGTGCGACAGCCCAACGCTTCAAGCTCGGCGAGCGTTTCACGCTTTCGCGCCGTGGCCCACACTCGATAACCGTTTTGAGCGAGGCGCGCCGCCGTGGCTTTGCCAATGCCCGAAGAGCAGCCCGTCACAAGAACCGACTTTGAAACGTTCACTTTTGTCAACGCGTTCGCCATGACCTTCGCACCTCTTTTGATGACCGTTGGTCATCTAATAAGTGACCGTTGGTCATCTGTCAACCAAAAAAAACCGCCGCGTGTGATCCGCAGCGGTTTTGGGGTGTTCACGATGGCCGCTTGGTGTCGGCCAGCAGGACGAACGAGGTTAGCGGGCTAGTGCACCGATTCCGTAGAACTGATGGGTTCAGATGAATTGCAGCAAGGGTTCGTTGCTTTATCAACTCGGTGCACTAGGGCCGCGCCTGCGCGGCCGGGGTGTGGGGCGAATGCCCCACGGAACAAAACTAGTACCGCGATTTCGAGCGCTGCGAAGCAGCGGCAATCAACCCATCGGGTTGATTGAATCGCGGTACTAGTGCACCGATTCCGTAGAACTGATGGGTTCAGATGAATTGCAGCAAGGGTTCGTTGCTTTATCAACTCGGTGCACTAGGGCCGCGCCTGCGCGGCCGGGGTGTGGGGCGAATGCCCCACGGAAACAAAACTAGTACCGCGATTTCGAGCGCTGCGAAGCAGCGGCAATCAACCCATCGGGTTGATTGAATCGCGGTACTAGAGGGTTACTTTTGCAGATTGACAGTATAGGTTTGGCTTGCCCCGCTGGAGGAGTACACAACCAGGAAGTATTTGCCCGCGCCCGTGGAGGTTTGCGAGATCTGCGTGGGTGATTGTTGCGGCGTCTTATAATAGGTGCCGTTTACAAGTTTCCACATTTGAATTTGCGCGTTGCCAGTGGCCTGAAGCGTCAGATTATACTTCACACCCGAGGCGCCCACTTCCCACGTAAACCAGTCTTGGTCACTGCCGCTGAGGCTGCCGCCCATCTTGGAGCCGAGTTTGTTATTTTGGTTATAGGCGTTGTTCGGTTCAACTTCTTTGTCACCCGTCGGATCGGTGGGCGGGTCCACCGGATCGGTGGGCGGATTGTCAGGATTTTGGCCGAGCGGATCGCCGAACTTACCACCGCCGCCGTTTGCATCGACCACCTGCTTAATCCACGAAGCGATCAAGTCGGTCTTGGCGAGCACCTGAGTTCCACCGCCGGCACCCGAGTTGACTGCCACGATGTTGTGCGTTCCGGCAACCACCACCGGCCCGCCCGAGTCACCGGGTTGGATCACTTCACTCGTGATATAGTCAAACGGGAAGCCCGAGTTTTTGGCGTCTTTGACAGCGATCGGCTGACTGATAAAAAGTGCCGTGTTTGAGAACTGACCATTATCAATGCGGCCGATGTTCTGAATTTTCGTCCCATCGGGAACGGGTTTGTTGGCCACAAGCGGGTAGTTTGCAATGGAGAGCGGAGTGCTCAGAACAATCAACCCAAGGTCGTGTTGATTGGGCTCCACATAGTTGCCGTTGGAAGTATAGTCGTAGACTTGACCCTTCCCCTTGGCCTTTTGACCGTTGGCAAACGGCAACGTCACATAAAAATCGGTGAAGTTGCCAATGCAGTGGCCGGCCGTTAATACAACTTTGGGCGTGATCAACGCGCCTGAACAGGCCGACTGAATGTTGGAGCCGTAGCCCATATCAATCAGCGTGGCTTCAGGGTAACCTGTGGCCTTTGACCCGCCGATAATCGGCGCTTCTTCGCCGCCCGCTTCCAGTTCGTCAATGTCCTCGTCCTGGGTATTGGGGGCAGCGGCGCAGCCGAGGAAGAGCGCTGCAAGCACGAACATGCCGGGGCGGAATCGAAGTGCGTTCAACATAGCCAATCTCCCTAATCGCCTTTTTTCGAGTCTTCTCTCTTCGAATCGAACGGCCGCCATTGAGCAACGGGTAGGCCAACTCAACCTGCCGGCAGGGAAACTGGATCAATTCAGTCGCGCAGGATCCCGACAGTTGCCCGAGATGTAGTCAATCAAACAGCTTGTCTGCGGCTTTTTCCAACATTGGTGTTTCAGAAGACTGTTCTTCGACGACCTGACTGAAAAAATGCCGAGCCGGCATGGTTTTTCCTCCATTCACTCGCAATGGGAAGGTAATGTGTGATATAGGCGCAGGATCTTGAGGTTCCAATGATTTTGCCTGCGCAACCCGCCACTTCCAATTGCACAATTGGTGCAGCCGTTGCACAACTTGTAAATTCGAGTCCGCCCAAGCGCCCTGGGTTGACCTCTCTCCCTTCCCCTCTCTCTTCTAGAGAGGCCCGGCGACCTGGGTTGACCTCTCTCCCTTATAGAAGGGGGCGGGCGGTGCTGTTGGTGGGGCTGGCAACTGCCCTGTTCGGTTGTGGAGCGCCGGAGCCCAAAGCGGAGGCACCCAAAGGCCCCGTGGATGAATGGGCGGATCTACCCAAAACGCCAGAATGGTTGCACGCATCGGCGGGCTTTTCAGGTCCGCACAAAGAGGAATGTGCCCTCATTGAAAAGTGGGTCTTGGGTGAATCGGAGTGTCAGGCCTCCTCGTGTGAACATGCGCGTGATCTGGCGCGTGACTGGGTGTCACACTGTCAAAAAATCACACCAGACAGCGTGGCAAAGGTCAAAGAGGCGTTGGCCAAGTATGAAGAGCGATCTACCCAACCTGACACGGCCTGTTTTACAGAGTTAAAGGGTATATTGGGTGGTAAATGTGGAGATGACCCCACGTGTGAAGCCGCCGCTCAACGGTGGACTACCCGCTGCGCAGAAAAAGAAGGATCACCGCTCAGCGTTCAGATCTTGGTGCGCTATGTTCAACGAAGGGTAAAAGACCACGATGTTGAACTTGACTTGCGCACGTGTTCCACCCTTCGCGATGAAGTGATTAACAACGTAGCGTGTGGTGATCGCTTTAAGTGCGAAGATGCGATTTCAAAGATTGATGTGTATAAAGCGCGTTGCCAAGAAGAAGGGGACAGGCCGTCACTGTCACTCGCTATGGCGCAGGCGCTTATCTATTCAGGCGCGGACCGTAAGGTAGAGCCGATTTTAGCCGTCGCAGATGAAGAAAACGCGGTAAAGCCAAAACTTCCACCCCAGGTTGCCGATGGGTCGGCTGTTGTGATCAACGTGTGTGGCACCCGGGTAGATTCGGTAGATGCCTATTATACCGCCCGCAAAGAGTGTGAAGCGGGGGCTGAAATTGTTTTTGCAAAAACCTTTAAAATTCAGGGCAGCTTTGAAATTCGGGTGGGTAAAGTTATTGCCACCGACACGGCGGGGTTTATTGCGCGGTATCCATCGCTGTTAATGCCCGGTGAGCGGGAGCGGTTTGATAAAGAACGCGGCTCGGCGTTTGAAACCGATCTTGATAAAGCGGCCAAACTCTCGGCCGATCCCAAAAACGCCGGCGCCGGGGTGATTGAGCTTTATAAACTGTTTGCCGACCACGGCCGCGAGATCTTTCGCAATGATAAGAAACGCGCCGCGATCAAGGCGAAAGACGCTTCTTTCGTGAATGTCTTTAAGCTGATCGCCAAAGCCAAATCAAAGGCCAAGGGCCCTAAAACCGAGCTTGGTTCTATTGCCGCGCGCGCAAAACAGTTTGCGTATTCAGATATAGACGCAGAAGGCGCCGCGCAGTTTGGCGCGTTTTCGTGGGCCGCGCTGTTTGATACATCGGCGCTTTTTCCAGAATCACACGCGGCATATCTAAAAGAACTCAAGGGCTTTTTTATTAAAACGGCAAAAGACATTCCTCCCGATGAGGTGGACGCCGATTATGCAAAGGCGTTTGGCTTTTTGGCGGAAGAGTGCCACTCCAATGCAGATAAGGTAAAAGCGGGCGAGCGCACATTGCTTGAATGTGCATTTGGCCAGCGCACCTGTGACGCCGCGTTAATCGATAACACTCAAAAAGCCACTGAAGCGGCTCGCTCCAATGGTGAAAAAAACTTTTTGGCTGCGACCTTTTTTATGACAACTTCAGGCCCCACGGCTGTTGGGTTTTATAAAAAAGTGATGAGCACCGCGCAGTGTGAAATGCCCACGTGGTAAACCGGCGACGGTGTGTACACAACGGTGTTCCGACTTGAGAAGAATGAGCCACTGGCGTAAAGTCACCGCTTGTGGAACCCGTCGCGAAACGCCGTAACGAGCTTTCTGAACTGGTACAATTGCTCGACGACCAACCGCTCGGGCCAGCACATCCGCTTTATTTCCCTTTCCATGAAGCTCCCGGTGACGTTCGAGGAGCCGACGCCATAGCCGATCTCCGGGCTTGTATTTCTATTCGTGCTCCGCGCGAAAGCTGTCAGCTTTTCAGTGGGTTTTGGGGATCTGGAAAAAGCACTGAACTCCGGCGATTGGAAGCTGAGTTAGCCTCGCTTGGCCACTCGGTAATTGTTGTGCCCGCCGGACGTGTACTCCATTTGTACAAAGCACCCGAGGTGACCGATTTAATGGTGTCGGTAGCGGCCGGTGTTGCCCATGAAATGACGGCTCAGAAACTGGGCACCGTGGCTGAAAAAACAATCGCTGAAAGATTTCAGACCTTTTTTGCGCGCCTCCAATTAAAAGAAATCAAACTGGGTGCGGGTATTGGCAATGAGAGCGACCCTGTTCAGTTCGTCAGTGAACTGTCGTTTGAGTTGGCCAAAGACGCTTCGTTTAAGTCTCAAATACAAGAAGCGTTGCGCGGTAAACTGGCGGTGGTGACGGAAGAGTTTCGCAAGTTCATGGGGGAAGTGCGTCGTGTGTTGGAAGTGGACGCCCAGGCACCTTCTCCGGTGCTCATTGTGGATGATTTAGAAAAGCTCCAGGGGTCCGGTCGAGAAGATGTGGATGTGCAGTCATCTGTGGAGCAGATTTTTGCGAGCTTTCATGATCAGTTAAAGGTATCCAAATGGCATTTGGTATGGGCCGTACCCCCTTACCTTCAGCTCCTCAATTCTAAAATTCCCCAACAATACGATAACAGCGTTGTATTGCCGATGGTGCGCCTTTGGCATAATGATCCGTCGCGCTCGCCCGATAACGACGGCCTTTCAGCGATGCGCAATTGCCTTGAGAAAAGGGGGCCTGTGCGCTCGTTGTTCCCCGACGACCAGTGTTATCACGATCTAATTAAGGCGTCGTCGGGTCACCTTCGCGGCCTAATTAAACTTGTCCAAAAGGTGGTTACTAAAGCGTATCAAAAGAAAGATCCCACCGAACCCGTCAATAGGAATGATGTGTACACCATCATTCAAGATCATGTTCGCAGTCAACAAAACGCCATGTTTAAAGAAGATGACCCGTGGCTTATTGAAATTGCCGAACATCGCAGTTTGCGTCCCAATAACGAGTTGTCGGTGCCCCGTCTTGCGAGGCTTCTCGATACTGCCGTTGTGATGAGTTATCGAAACGGCGATCAATGGCTGGATATCGGTTACGCAGCGCAGGAGTTGCTCCAGCTTCAAAAGGACTGATCGTTATGGTGCCTTTGGCTGAAGAGGTTTGGGGCGATCTTGTTACAGCGATTGAATTGGCCAAAGCGCTTTGGATATACGCGATTGAATGTCTCACTCCCGACGTGGAGCGGGCGCTTTATTTGACGGTTGCCACCCATTGCAAAAAAATCGAACGCTCAAGTTTTATTGAGCCCAATGGGCTCAAAACGCTGCCAACGTTGCAGTTGGCAATGGATGTGGCCAAACACGATCTACCCGCAGAACAAAGCCGCCGTCCTGTGCGCGTGGTGCGTGTTGTTGACCCGGTCGATCTACCCATCTCAGACTTGGGGGCCGTCGCACCCCATTCTGACGAAACGGTTCAGGGTGAAAGTTGGGTGCTCGGTCGCCTCAATGAAAATCGCGACAATCTGCGTGAAAATCTGAGGGGTGTTCTCATCCTTGTGGGTGGGCCCGGATTTGTGCGTCGCCTGCCGCGCAATGCTCCTGACTTGGCCAGTGTCATCAAACAAAGTTGGGTGCTCGGGTGGTTTTCTGAGCCCGATCCCGGTGACAAAATCGGCCTGGATGTAGCGCTTTTGTCAACGGTCGATGAGTTTACTATCCAACGCCGCGCAAAGCTCACAGAGCCCAATATTCAAGAAAAAGAAGGCATCCTTTCACCCCTCCAATACATTTTGCCTGCGGGCCCACTGGGGGATGAAGAACTGACCCGTCTTTTAAATGCCGCGGTGTTTGATTATGCGCGTCGTTTTTGTGGTGAGTGGACGCACGATCGGTATCACCCCACCGAGTGGCGGTTAGACCAATTATTGAACCTGAAAGGTACCATTCACCTGACAACGCGCGTTCACGAGCTGTCAGGTCCAAACGCGGCCCCACTCTTTTACCCGCCAGAAACAAGTCCAGACCATTTTGTCAGCTTTCATTTGCGTGGTGGGCCGGTGTCAGGATTGGGCAGCCTCAAAGGTTCTGCAGGCAAGCCTCAGTGGCATGTTTGGGCCCAACCTCAAGTGGTTGAGCTTGTGTCGCAATGCCCGGCGCTGTTTGCTCGTTATTACCCAACTGAAGCACGCAAACTTCACCTTCAGGGCTATCGTCAAACCGAATATGACGGTTTGCCGTACCGCGAGTTTGAGCGCCTTTACCGCGCAAAAGTGGCCCTTTTTCACCGAGATGTTCGCACTCTTGGGCTTCCTTCCGAAACACTTCGTGAACATCACGGTGGCAACCACGTTCCCCTGCGCCTGTTGTTTGTTCCCCTCACTTTTCAACCTCTCTACCCATCTGAATCTCCGTTGTCCCATGGGGCACGACGGGATGAAAACAAACATTACTTCACTCTGGGAAACTCAGACGACAACGGTGTGTACGCATCCACCGGGCAGGATCAAAAGGTGGATCCGTTTGAACTTGGGGAGTTGCTTCACCTGAAACAGCGCGTGGTCGTTGTGGGTGATCCCGGAACCGGAAAGTCCACGTTGCTCAAGTTTTTGGCGTTGCTCTTTTCAGGCGAGGCGGACCTACCCAACTACGCTCCACCCCAACGTTTGGTGCCTCTTATCGTTTCGCTTCGCGATTTCGCAGCCATGCGTCAGCGTGAACCCACGCTCAGCCTACTTGACTATCTAGAGTTTCAAGCCCGCGGTGAATATGAACTGCCCCGCGCCCACCGCGTTTTTTTTGAGGCTGCCCTCCGCATGGGTGACGCGGTGCTTCTGCTTGACGGTCTGGATGAAGTGGGAGGGTCACAGGCCTGCCACAACATGACTCGGCTCGTGAAGTCTCTGCATGCCGATTACCCAGACTGTTTGATTTGGGTGACGTCCCGCGTTTACGGTTATACCCCTGACATTGCACTGCCGAACGACACGTTTTTTCATGTTCGGGTAGATTCGTTCACAGACGAGCAGGTAAAGAGCTTTGTCTTCAAGTGGTATGATCTGCAAGAATCTACCCGCACGGCGGAGGCAAAACGGCGAGCGCAATCGTTGATCCATGCCATTGAGCAGGCGCCTGGGGTGAAGCGTATTGCTTCGAACCCGTTGTTATTAACGTTGGCCGCGTTTATTCACCACGGGGAGCGTGAACTTCCTCAAGATAGGGGTGAACTTTACGACAAGTGCATTGAGATGTTGCTCAAAACATGGCAATCGGCCAAAGGGGTGGGGGTTGATAAAGAATTGCCTGCGGCGTCAACACTGCCCACGGTGACCCAGCGCGACTATTTGGCTCATTTGGCCATGGCCATTCAGGAGAATGATGCAGCGCCGCAACCGTTAGACCCCAATGAATCTACCCGTGTTCAGGCCACAAACGACAATGATGCGCGCGGACTAATTCATCGCAAGCTGGCCATTGAAGTAATGGCGCAGCGCCATTTGATTTTGGGTCGACGTATGACACCCGGTCTCACGCTCAATGAAGCGCGCGAAGCGATGGGGGAGTTTGTTGACTACTTGTGTGGCAAAACAGGCTTGTTGAGCCTGAAAGGCGGAGAGCAGATAGCGTTTATCCACCTTTCGTTTCAAGAATATTTGGCGGCCTGGTTATTCACCTGCGAGCCAGAATCTACCCCATCCACTTTTTTTATCGATCGGCTTGGTCAACCGGTATGGGAAGAAGTGTTGTTGCTTCGCTTGTATGTGATCTCGCATCTCCCTGGAAAACGTGGCGGCGAGCTGCTGGACGAGGTGGTGACTGATATTCTGCGCGCTCTGGAGAAGAGTGGTAACGAAAAAGGTTGGCTTACTTTATTGAGGGCAGTGGGGGACAAGCTTTGCTTTCAGGTTGAGCATCTGCGGGTGATTTTGGATAAAGCGGTTGAGTATTGGCTGGCCGCCCCCACCTTCGTCAACGTATGGCTGGAGTCCTTTGAAGGAGTTTTGCGGCTTGCCTGTGTAGCCGATCTTCTGGGTTCTCTTTTGTTATCGAAAATACGAAGTGGCAGTCCGCGCACGTCGGTTGCGTATTTGAATTTGTACGTCTTCCTAATGGGCGTTTCCGACGAGGTGTTATCCGTCTTGGAACAGCACCCGCAATTGCCTGGGATGATGGTTGATTTGATTGATTTTCGAGAGAACCCACGGTTCCAGCCGCTGCTCCGCAACCAGGCGTCGGCTCGTGATTGGGCGCTTCACGAGTTTGCAGCCCATCGGTGGTTGCTGGCTTTTGATTGGCTCAAGTCGCCGCCCCGTGAGTTGGGCGTCCGACCCATTGAAGGGTACGCCCTTGCCACGTGGCGATGGATTGCCATTGAGCTGGAAGGAAACGCTCAGTTTGGCGCGCGTCTATCGCTCCATGAGCCAAAAATCGCGTCGTCCGTGAACCGCAACCTCACTGTAGAAAACTGGGCTAGCGCGGTCACCGTCCCAATGATAACCGTGCTCCCGC
Source organism: Polyangiaceae bacterium (assembly GCA_016712345.1). Taxonomy (GTDB): domain Bacteria; phylum Myxococcota_A; class Polyangia; order Polyangiales; family Polyangiaceae; genus JADJRH01. Next base: position 763,155 of record JADJRH010000001.1, on the reverse strand, counting down.
TCTCATTACAAGGAGCCGAGTTTTCTGTTGGTAAACTTGGTTCTCCGGTTGCACCAAACCATTCTATGTTTTGGTCGTTTGCACACCTGCCGAGCGATCGAGAAGCTCTTCTACAATGGCAAAAGGACCAACTTCGGGCTGCTCTTGCATACCACTGCGATCGCGTAAGTGATCCTGAACGACTTGAATGGTTGGCTCAAGGCTTCATGCGGTTGTTTACCGGAACCGTGCTGTTGGAAGGATCTCAAGTTCCGATAGAGGACGAAGCTCGCTTCGGAATGAGTGTTTTTAATACCGGGTTTGTTGAGGGCTCACGCAGCGTCATTCAGCACACACTAAAGGAATTTTGGCCCAACCTTAAACCTGAGTCACGCCTGCGTTTGGTGGCTGAAGCAAGAGCGGCCGATCAGGCAATCAATCGCGAGATTGGACCTGATACAAGGCATCGGCCATGGCATTCTCCCTATTTTTCGTTTCTAACCAGATATCGCGGCGACTGCCAACCTGACTGGCCCAACGTGGAAACCAGCCTTGGCAACAACGACACTGATAACGAATTGCTCCATAAGCCACGCTTTTGGGAATTGTTATCAATCCCCTATGAAGCTCGAACGGGTTTTGCTTCCACCAATGCACCCCGACAAGTAAGTTGGACCACTCAATCGGTCATGAGTGTTCCCTATGGGATGGTTGCTCTGGCGCAGATTCTCGCTGCGCTCGAAGGCTTCCGTGTTCGCCGAACGGCGCTGGTGAGCGTTCGCAATTCGTCAGACATCCGGCTCAATCATTTGTGGAGATATTCCTATTTGTGGGCCATTGCTTGGGAGCAGCAGGCGCAAATCATCCAACAAACGCACGGTGCGCTCAAAGGCCCTCAAGGTGTTCTCGCGTTGGCTCTTGCAGCATACTCAGCTCTGATTTCAGGCATTGAGTTGGACGGCCCGGATTATCCAACATGGCGTGCCCTGGTAGACTCGCGCGATAAAACCGATCCTGAAATTGAGTTTGCCTACCACATCCACGAACTTTGCCATTTTCGCGACCTGCCCGAACATCGCACGGCATTGCCCACCTTGTTTGAAAAGGCAAACCTGCTCAACGAATTTCCCGATCTGTCCGAGGATAAGACGCTCACCCAATCGGCAACCCATTCAAATGGCCTAACACCTCCTTCTGACAATCCCCCCGCGGTTCTACCCACGCCGGCGGCGAGTGGAGGGCCCGATGGTTCCGTTCCCCTACCCAACAACACGCCGGGTACGCCCCGTATCACCTCAGGCGAACCCACAGTGTTGTTCAGTTGGGTACACTTGTCAGATATCCATTTCGGTCATGGAAGTGCGTCCTACAGGTGGGATCAAACGTTCGTTATGGACGCCTTGGCGCGCGACCTTCAGTCGCTTTCTACCCATTCTCTGCTCGCTCTTCCCTCTCCTCAAGCTATTTTTATCACAGGGGATATCGCTTTCAGCGGAAAAAAAACGCAATACGATGAAGCGCGCCGGTGGATTGAAAAGGTTGTGGGTTCTCTCCACCTGACAACGGCCAATGTGTTTGTGGTGCCCGGCAACCATGATGTGGATCGCTCGGTTGACACGGATCGCAATATTAAGCGCCTTGTTCGCGATGTTCGTGACGGGCATGAAACGCTCGATGAGGTGCTTGCCAATGATGAAGATCGGGCGCGTTTGGCCAAGCGTATGGGGGAATATTTGACGTTTGCTCACACCTTGGGTCCACCTGAATTGCAGGGGTTGGCTATACCCAACCCGCTGCCGGGGGCTTCCTCCAAACCTGAGTCAAAGCTGTATTGGCAAACGCGCTTTCAGACTCCGGCCGGTTTACCCATACACCTGATGGGCCTCAATACAAGTTTGCTGGCCGCAGACAACAACGACAAAGGCTGTTTGTGGCTTGGAGAGGCCCAACTCGCTCCATTGACAACCGCCGATCCAAGCGCGCTGACAATTGCGCTGAGCCATCATCCCTTACACACAGAATGGTTGGCCGATCAATTGGCGGTCGGTCCAAAGGTCCAAACCCGTGTCCACCTGCATTTGTCAGGTCATGTGCATGATGCCCAAACGGAAGAGCTGCGTTCTGGCGGAGGGCAGGGGTTTATTCGCATTTCGGCAGGCGCATCGCATGGCGACGAAAATGAGTCGCCCGGTCATGGGTACAACGTTGCGGCTGTGCTGGGCCTTGCGAACGGTCAATTCAAACTTCGGGTGTGGCCCCGCAAATGGTCGGCCAAAAATGCCTCTTTTCGAGTGGATGTCGACAACACACTGCCCGATCTACCCTACGCCGAGCACGAGTTGTATAACCTTCGGGTTCTATAACGTGTTACTCGCCCAATTGGGCCACGTAGCTCACGCGGGCCATGGCGTCACCCAATGGCAATAACGAAGCGGGGGGGTTTACAAGGCCGGCGGCGGCAGTGTTATCAACCACCACGTAATAACTTCCGGGTGGCAATGCATAGCGCCGCGTTTCGCTCATGTTTGCGTTTAATGGGCCGCCGGCGACAATGGGGCCCGGTGCCGCGGCCAACATGCCTCGTTGGTATTGGTCGCGCCACGCATCACCCGTGAAACGATTGACAACCATGATATCGAGCGCCGGGCCTTGATTGGAGAGCGCCAGATAGAGCGATTTGCCGGCCTCGGGCACTTCAAACGGGCCGAGGTAATCGCGCTGATTTTGGTGCACTTCAACGGTTTCGTTGGCAAAGGTGTATCGCTCTGAAGCGCTTGTGTCATAAGGGTGGTGGGGCATTTGCGGGGGCATTAAAATGCCCAATGCAAAGTCATTCCCTTTATCGGTATTGACCACGGTAAAGCCGCGCGTGAGTTCGCCCGCGACAACTTGATTGCCAAAAAGATTGGCCATGCTGCCAATGCCGGGAAGGTTGGCAGCGATATCAACCACCGGGTTTTCAATGTAACCCACCTGGAATGTGGGCCCCATAATGATGCGATTAAAATGGCCAAAGACGTAGGCCTTATCACCCGCGAGCTGAATGCCGGGCCGCAATTCAATGGTGCCGGACACCGAGAAACCCACGCGCTTGGTGGCCGTTGTGTACCCATAGCCGGTTCCGCTGAAGCTCACCGCCACCGTTCTGCGGTTGTCGTCGACAGCGTACGAACATTGCGAAGGAAAGAAGCGCCCAATGGCCGGCTGGCGCTCTTGAAGGCGCAGTGAAAGGCCTTGTTTGAGCATTTCAGGGCACATGCGACTCGCGCCGAAATTTGAAAACAGCCACCACTGAAGGGCCGGACTTGGATTGACAACCGATTCCAAACAAGGGCAACCCGCGAATGAAAACGACGCGGCGATTGCGCCCACCGCCGCGGCTGCGCGCGCGGTACTGCCTTGCCGTTTAGGCTTTTTTGCAGCGCGCTTGTGGTTCACAGCGGGTGAGTGTTCGTTGGCTGTCCTTGTCAACACGGGCGGTAACATAACCTAGGTGGAAGGACGGGTCAGCGACGCGCACGATTGCGTTTCACTTCCTTTCGGCACGATCGCGGCGGGCAAGCAAAAACGCGGCGGGTTTGTCGTTGTTGTTCGTGCGCCCTACAAGAAGAGCGTCCACTCCGTGTGAGGTCGGATCTCCACGTGAACATGATCGCGGTGCGCGCGGTCGTAGTTGGGCGTTAAGATCGATGTGAAAAGCCCTTTTTTGGAGGCTTCACACAACACCGCACGCAGTGTTTTGGCGGCGTCCGTTGCGCCCTGTTGTGTACTCTTTCCGCAAACCGGAGCGCCGATTTTTCCTCGAAAGTCTTTTTCGACCGAGAGCCACACTTTGGGTGTTTTGCCGGCTGTTTTTTTGCCGAACGCTCGAATGTCCACAGCGAGAGCGCCGGGGTGACGGTCGGCCTGTTTGCCGCGAGGCCACGATCGCGGAGGAGGGCGCCACGCGGTGATTGTGCGTACTTCGTCAATCCCATGCGACGCGAGGATTTTGGACCAATCGTGAAGCGCCAGCACCAGCCGACAATCAAACACTTCAGCCGATGAAACGTTTCGCTCGCGCTCGGGCGCATCGGATCGAAAAGTGACCCCGCCGATGTTGGACGTGAGCCTCACGGGGGCAAGTACACCGGGCGATTTTGCGGCTTCTTTGTGCGCGATTTTGCGTTTTGAAAGTTCGGCCAAACAAGCCTTTTTGCTCATGTCTGCGTACACAGCGGCGGGGCGAATCATGTGTACATCTTGGTAGCGCACGCGCGGTTTTCGGCGTCGGGCGTCGGCGCCGGGTGCAATTGTGTACACAATCGCGAATGCAGCGAAAGCGAACCACGCGCGCTTCATTCGAGGCAGGTGCACCATCAAAGAGACGCTCATCGTTTCACAAACGCTCGGGCATTTGCGATTCGTGCCCGGTCTTGAGGGGTGGGCTTTTTTTGTCCGCACTCGGCTGACAACGCCGTGAACGCCGAAAGCACACGTACCGCGTTGTGATGGTTGCTATCTCGGGTCACTCTTCAACTTATGACTTTGCCAAACCGCCTCGCCGAGCGCACCCGTCTCGACGGTGTTGACGAAGGGCATTTGGCCGCATCCAATAGGCATGTCGTGAGTTCGTCCGCCGACATACCGGTTCGCGCCAAGAAAATTTTGTTTTCCGTTGTGACGGAGTTCATCTCCACGGGAGACGCTGTTGGCAGTCGCACTCTTGCGCGACGTTATGGGCTCGATCTTTCGGCAGCATCCATTCGCAATGTGCTCGCCGATCTCGAAGAGGCCGGATACCTCAAACAGCCTCACACATCGGCGGGACGTGTACCCACCGACAAAGCGCTTCGGCTGTTTATCGACACGCTCGTTCGCGTGAAATCGCTCGCACCTGAAGACATGGCCAAACTGAGCGAACGGTTTGCCCACATTCGCAACGCCGACGATCCGCTGCGTGAAACAGGCAAATACCTTTCTGAAATTTCGGGTGCTGCGGCTGTTGTGATCGCGCCTCGGGCTGAACTGAGAGCGCTTGCGCAACTGCGGTTTATTCCCACGCGTCCGGGGCAGCTTTTGGCGGTTCTCGTGTTTCGCGACGGCTCGGTTGAAAATCGGTTTGTGATGATTGAAGAGCCCATCAGTGAAGGTGATCTTCAACGCATCCACAATTTGCTCGCCGACGTGATTGAAGGCCGTTCTCTGGGTGAAGCGCGCGATCTCTTCGCGCGCCGTTTGGCCGATGAACGAACGGCGGTGGATCAACTTCGCAAGCGCGCGTTTGAACTCGCAAGCAAGGCCACGGCCGATCTCACGCGACCGGCTGAAGTGATGATTGAAGGGCAGGGCAGGTTAATTGACCTGCCCGAATATGCCGATGTCGGTCGCCTGAGAAATCTCGTGCGTACACTTGAAGAGCGCGAAGCGCTGCTCACGTTGCTCGACAAAACATTGGCCGCCGGTGCGGTCACCGTGCTGCTCGCGTCTGAAGCGAGTGAGCTTGGCAACGGCGAGCTTTCGCTTGTGATGGCGCCTTACAGCGAACATGGCCGCGCATCGGGAACGGTCGGTGTGCTCGGTCCCACGCGGATGGATTACGCCAAAGTGATGCCGCTCGTTGACGCAACCGCGGCGGCCTTGAGTGAAGCGCTAAACGGCCGCTGATCGCCCCCGCGACGCGCGCAGGCCGCAGGCCGAGCACGACGCTTGGGGGCGGCGGCGTCGCTTCGGCGACGCCGGGTGGGGGCTACCCGAGGGATGCAAGCACTTTTTGAAAATCATCGGGCGGATCCCACTGAAACGACATTTCGCGTTCGGTCGCGGGATGCACAAAACCAAGCTCGGCCGCATGCAACATGACGCGTGGAGCGGGGATGAGCGGCCCGCGATAGTTGCGAATGTACACATGCTCGCCGACGAGCGGATGTCCCGCTTCAGCGAGATGAATGCGAATTTGGTGGGTTCGGCCCGTTTCAAGCCGACACGCGATGAGGGTTGCGCCGCGCAGTGCTTTGAGGCGCGTCACGTGTGTTACGGCCAGATCTTCTTCTTTGGGAGTGCGCCCGTGAAACGTTGAGGCCGAGCCGCGCAGCCCGTCGCCGCGATCGACAATGAGGAGCGAACGGTACGTTTTGTTGTGTACATCTCCGTGGGCAATTGCGAGATAGCGACGAAACATCGTTCGCTGCCGGAGCTGCTGTGAAAGGTGTTTTTTCGCCGCGACGGTGCGCGCAAACACGATCAGGCCGCTTGTCACTTTGTCGAGACGCTGCACAACCCCGAGCGGTGTGCGACCTCGAAGCTTTGACCGCGTGGAGTGTTTCGCCATTTGGCCGAGCAGATCTCGCACAAGCGCGTCGAGCGTTTCTTCGTCGCCTGTTCCGCCCTCACCTTCAAACGGAACGGTTGAGATCCCGGCGGGCTTTCGCACCACAACAACCGATGCGTCTGTGTACACAAGGAGATCTTCGCTCAGCGATTTTAAACGCGCGGTTTTTGGTTTGGGAGCGCGCGGATCGATTTCAATTATTTCGCCGGCCGTTACGCGGCGACGTTCGCTGAGTGTGAGAGCGCCCGAAACCTTGATTTTGCCTGTTTCGAGCATTGATCGCACGGTTGACCACGAGGCGCCGGTGAGTACCTTCAGGGCCCCGTCAAGCTGTCGACCGGTCAGCTCGTTTGGGACGGTGAATTGGCCTCCCCGCTGGACCACGTCTAGAACCTGTTCCTCGGCCTGGGTCTTGTTGGGGTTGGGTTTCAAACTCATCGCCCTAAACTTCTCGACTCCGGCAATGCCCACGGTTGCCGCGCTTTTTGACGATCTTCGCCGCGATGTTGACACATCTTGCCGCAGAGGCCGAAGATACGGCGGATACAAGGAGAACGCGTTCCGTGCCGAGCACCGTACTCGCTGTTGATGACAGCGTCACCATGCGCAAGGTCCTGGAGATCACGTTTACCGGGCCTGACTTTAACGTGGTCACTGTCGACAGTGCCGATGCCGCTCTCCAGAAGCTGAAGTCGATCAAGGCCGACGTCGTCGTTGCCGACGTCACACTTGAGCCAAAAAACGGCTACGACCTTTGCAAAGCGGTCAAAGCGCAGGCTCCGGGAGTACCGGTGCTTGTGCTCTCGTCCAAGCAAAATCCCTTTGATCCGGCGCGCGGATCGGCGGTTCAAGCCGATGATCACATCGACAAACCGTTCGATACGCAGCAGATGATCGACAAGGTCAAAAAGCTTTTGGCGGGCGGCAAGGCTGAACCTGTCGGCGCGGCACCCATGGCGAGGCCTGCGGCAAACCCGCTGGCGCAAACCATCGTTGGTACCGCGGCTCCCGTGCAGCCCACCGCGCGGCCCGCAGTTGCGGGGCCTTCACCGGGTGGCGCAACGCCCGGCCGGCCGCAGCAACGAGCGCAGACGCTTGTGTACAATCCCGGTGTTGCAATGCCGGCCATCCCGGGTGGACCACCTCCCGCCGCCGCTCGTCCGGCTGCGCCCGCGGGCCGTCCTGCTGAGCCGGTTCGTCCGGCCGCTCCGGCGGTTTCGCACACTCCCGCGGCTCGACCCATGGCGCACCCCGCTGTTGCGTCGCCCACAAGCCCGTCGCTTCACGTGCAGGCGCTCGCTGCGCAGGCAGAAGGGCCGGGCGCTCACATCAACGGTCAAATGGCCGCCAAGCTTGAAGAGTTGGGGCTCACGCCCACACAGGTTGACGCCGTTGTGGCGCTCTCGCGTGAAGTGGTGGAGCGCGTTGTGTGGGAAGTTGTGCCCGTCCTCGCTGAAACGATCATCAAAGAAGAACTCGCCCGCCTGACGAAGTAGTGGCCGGCTTTGGCGCTGCGCGCCGCGAATCGTCGGTCGGCCTCTGCGCTCCCTAGCTTCGCGGCGCTCGCGGACAAATCCGGCTTTGGCGCTGGGTTCCGCGCCCCGATTTGAGCCGGCGCGCGCGCGTGGTATCGCGTCGCGTCATGGATAGCCCCCTCGCCAAAGCCTACGACCCCAAAGACGTTGAGCCGCGTTGGTATGCGTATTGGGTCGAGCACGGCGTCTTTTCAGCAAACAGCGATCCGAACGACAAACGCCCTGTGTACGTTTGCCCAATGCCACCCCCCAACGTCACGGGGTCGCTGCATATGGGCCACGCGCTCTTTTGCACCATTGAAGACGTACTCGTTCGTTATCACCGAATGAGCGGTTTTAATACGTTATGGCAGCCCGGCATTGACCACGCGGGTATTGCAACGCAAACCGTTGTGGAGCGTTTATTGAAGCGTGAAGGCAAAAGCCGACACGACCTCGGGCGCGACGCGTTTATTGACCGCGTTTGGCAATGGAAAGAACAGAGCGGCGGCCGCATTACCGTTCAACAACGCGTTCTCGGTGTGAGCGCCGATTGGCCGCGGACCAAGTTCACCATGGACCCCGATATGAATCGCGCGGTCCGCGAAGCCTTTGTGCGCCTCTATAACGAAGGCCTCATTTATCGCGATACGCGCCTCATTCATTGGGATTGTGAAGCGCAGACAGTATTATCAAACTTGGAAGTTGATAACGAACCTGCCAATGGTGAACTGTTTGAGTTTGCCTACCCGGTGGAAGGCGGCGGTGAAATTGTGGTGGCCACTACCCGCCCTGAAACAATGCTCGGCGATACGGCGGTGGCCATTCATCCCGACGATCCGCGTTATACCCACCTGCACGGCAAGTTTGTCATTCACCCCCTGCTTGAACGGCGCATTCCCATTATTACCGATGCCGAACTGGTAGACCCCAAGTTTGGTACAGGCGCCGTGAAGGTCACTCCCGCGCACGACTTTAATGACTTTGCCACCGGCAAACGCCACAAACTTGAAGAACTCAATATCATGAACCTCGACGGCACACTCAATGCCGTTTGTGGCTCCTTTGCCGGGCTCGATCGCTTTGTGGCTCGCAAAGCCGTTAAAAAAGCCCTCGATGAAAAAGGCCTTGTTCGCGGCTCAAAACCCCACGAGTTAATGCTTCCCCGCAGCCAACGCAATGGAAGCGTTGTTGAGCCGCTGATCTCCACTCAATGGTTTGTTCGAATGAAACCCCTCGCAGAACCGGCGCTCGCCGCGGTTCGCGAGGGAAAAACGGTGATTGTTCCAGAAGAGTGGGCCAAAACCTACGAACATTGGATGACCAACATTCTCGATTGGTGCATTTCACGCCAACTCTGGTGGGGTCACCGCATTCCGGCTTATTATTGCAATAGCTGCAATCACGTCACCGTGACCACCGCCGATGGTAAAGTGGCTTGTGAAAAGTGCGGCGGTGAAACACGCCAGGACGAAGACGTTCTCGATACATGGTTTTCGTCGGGACTGTGGCCCTTTTCTACCCTCGGTTGGCCCGAAAAAACCGACAGTTTGGCCAAATTCTACCCGGCGAGTGACCTTGAAACCGGTTACGACATTCTCTTTTTCTGGGTCGCCCGCATGATGATGATGGGCATTCACTTTATGGGTGAACCGCCCTTTAAACGCATTTTGCTCCACGGCATGGTTGTCGACGAAACCGGCGACAAAATGAGCAAAGTCAAAGGCAACGTTATTGACCCGCTCGATTTGATCCACGGCGCCTCGTTTGATGAAGTGGTTGAAAAAACTCTTCCCGGCGCGCCCAAAGAAGAGTCATTAAAAAAGTTTAAAAAAGCCTACCCATCGGCCTCTCAAATGGGGTCGGGATTCGCCGCGTACGGCGGTGATGCACTGCGGTTTACCCTTTCTACCTATTCACCGCAGTCAAAGCGTATTCCGCTCTCGCCCAAAAAGATTGAGGGATATCGCAACTTCATGAACAAGATTTGGAACGCAACGCGTTTTGCGCTCACCTATCTTGAAGGAGCCGTTGTCGGCCACGAGCCGCCCAAAGCCACATTGCTCGCCAATCGCTGGATTTTGTCGCGCCTTCGGGCAACAGCGCTCCTTGTTCGCAAAGGCATTGACGAGTTTCGTCTCGACGACGCGGCCCTCGGCCTCTACCACTTTTTCTGGGGTGAGGTTTGCGACTGGTTTTTGGAGCTTTGCAAGCCTGTTTTTGCCGCCAAAGCCACCGCTCCCCAACCCGCCGATGAATCGCGCGATGTATTGGCCTATGTGCTTGAAGCGTCCATGCGGCTTTTGCACCCATTCATTCCGTTCATTACAGAAGAATTGTGGCAACGCATTCCGCGCCCGCAAAACGCGCCCGTCTCGCTCGCATTGGCGTCGTTCCCAACCGACACTGTTGCTATTGAAGATGCCGTTGCCGAACGTGAAATGGGAGCATTGCAATCTGTCATTGGCGCCGGGCGCTCCATTCGGAGCGAACATGACATTCATCCCGGGGCAGAAGTGCCGCTCGTCCTGCGAAGCGCGTCGGCCGACATTCGCCGCGTATTAAATGCTGAAATCGCCGCCATTCAATTCTTGGTAAAAACCAAAGGCCAACCTGAAATCACTGAAGCCGGTGGGCTCAGGCCTCGCGGCGCCGTTATGCACATGGCGGCCGATACCGAGGTGCTCATTGCCCTTCAAGGTTTGGTAGACCCCGCGCACGAAGCCGCCCGCGTGGAGCGTGAAATCAAAAAGACTGAAAAAGACATTGCGGCGATTGAAAAGAAACTTTCCCTCCCCGCGTTCGCCGATAAAGCTCCGCCCGAGGTTGTGAAAGAAGCCAAAGACCAGCTGGATGCATTAAAACGCAAACGCGCCGGGCTCGAAGATGCCAAAGGCATTGCCGGTGAATTAAGCGCCGGCTGATAACCACGCGGGTAAGGTTTTTGGCCCGACAATTTCGGCGCGCGTTGCGCATATTTGATAAGCAACAATCGGCGACTTCTGGTAGGTTCAACTCCGCATGAACCCCAACCTTACCGTTTTTGCTTTGTCTCTACCCATCACACTCGCTTTTTTCGGCTGCGACGGTGACAGCACCGCCGGAAGTGCCGGCTCCACTTCTTCCCAGGGCGGGGGCGGTTCCACTTCCAGCACCGCCGGCGGGGGTACATCCACCACGGGGGGCAGCGGCGGCTCCACGGGTGGAACGGGCGGAACCAATACCGGCGGCTCCACCGGAGGTTCTACCACGTCCAGCGGCGGAACGGGCGGCTCCCCACTTGACTGTCAAAATCTACCCATCGGCCCCCTCACCCCTCAACTCGTCACAGCCGTTTTTAACGGGAGTGAAGACATCGCGTTCGACGGCAAAGGCCATATCGCGGGCAAACAAGGCGCGGCCGTTATCCTGGTGGATTCGGCGGGTCAAACAACGCAGCTCGCGAACAATGTTCCAGATGCCTACGGGCTCCGCTATCTACCCAACGGGTTGCTCATTGCGGCCCTGCCTTCCAATGGCAAACTGGTAGAAATCTCCCCGGCCGGCGCTGTGGCGGACTACGCAGGTGGGCTTGCCACACCCAACGGCGTCTACCCCGACTTTGACGGCAATGTGTGGGTGACAGAATTTGGCGGAAACAAAGTTACCCGCATCAATCCTGATAAAACAGAAACGCCGATTATCAGCGGAGCAGAAGCCTCCTCCGCAAATGGCATTGTTCTCGACAAAACTCGTAACCTGCTTTTTTATACAAACTACGGTCAGGGTCGCATCCGCAAGGTTGACCTCGGCGCCGCCAACTTCACCGGGGTTGAAGTAATTCAGATCCCCAACGCCAAACTCGACGGCTTGGTTATGGACGCGTGTGGCCACCTCTACGTGGTTGACCAGGGCGGTTCCGACCTATACCGCGTTCAGCTCGACCCCGCCGGCAATGCCATGGGTACAGAAGAACTGTTGGCCTCGTTCCCCAAAAACGTTGCCAATGCCCAATTCGGTTCAGGCTCGGGGTTTGATAACCAAACTCTATACGTTGCCGGTGTGCCGGGCTCCGTTTATTCAATCAATGTCGGCGTTCCCGGCGCCCCCGTCCCCACCGTGCCGTAATCAACAGCTATACAACCTGCCCACCCCCAGCCGCGGTTCCCGCGGCTGCCCCGCCCAAATTCAGCGCTTCGCGCTTCATGGGCGGGGTTTATACTTCAGGGTGCCAATTATACTTCAGGGTGCCAACAAGCCACTCGATGATGTGAACCTGGAACCACCTCGGCCAATAGCGGTGTTTCCACATCACACTTGCCCTTTTCAGCGCTGGGGCACCGCATTGCATAAACGCACCCTTTGGGTGGGTCGATAGCGCTCGGAGTATCCGCCGCGAGATCCGTCACAATAGGCAATCGTGTGCGCGCGTCGGGCCCCATCTTGGGAACCGCATCGAACAATGCTCGCGTATAAGGATGATAACGCTTTTGCGCCACTTTGGTGGTAGGCCCCATTTCAACAAATCGGCCCAAAAACATGACTGCAACACGATGGCTTGTGTGTGCGATCACGCGCAAATCATGTGAAATGAATAACAACGACAGCCCCAAGTCGCGTTGAAGGCGCACCAGCAGATTCATAATCTGCGCTTGTACGGATACATCGAGTGCGCTCAATGGCTCATCACAAACGAGCAGCTCGGGTTTTAATGCGAGCGCCCGCGCAATACCCACTCGTTGCTTCATCCCGCCCGAAAGTTCGTGGGGAAATCGCCCCATTGTTTCAGGCCCGAGGCCCACGAGACCAAGCGACTTTTCAATGAGTGCGTCGAGTTCCGCCGCGTCTTTCGCCATTCGAAAAATCGATAACCCTTCACCCACCAATTCACGCACGGTCATTCGAGGGTTAAGCGCCGCCGAAGGGTCTTGAAAGATAATTTGCATTCGGCGTCTGAGCGGCCGCAACTCCGCCGGCGCCATACGCGTGATATCGCGATCGTCGAATAAAACGCGCCCAAATGTGGGCTCGGTTAATCGCAATACAGCGCGAGCGAGGGTGCTTTTCCCAGACCCCGATTCACCCACAATGCCGAGCGTTTCGCTGCGGCGCAGATAAAACGATACGTCTTCGACCGCATGCAAAAATTGAGGGCTTCCGAATAACCCTTGATGCACTGGAAAAACTTTTGAAAGGCGCTCCACAACCAACAGCGGTCGCGTGCGACTGCCGGCCGGCAATCGACTGACGGGCTCTTCACCGTCGCCGGCCTTCTGTGCCTCGCTTTGCAATGCCGAAGGTCGAATGCTCGCAATGCCCGCCGGCCATTCACTTGGACGGTCCTGCGGAAAGTCACTCGGCCTTTCAGAGCGATCCTTTCCGTCGCTCGGAGGCGGATCGGTGGGTGGCTGCGACGGTCGTTCGCTGTCACCGCTCACGGCGAACTCTCCTTGTCGCCGAGCAAGAGACATCGCGCTTCGCCCTGATCCAAAGGCAATTTCATGAGGTGGGGCTTGCGCGTTGCACAGTCGTCGAAGGCCGAATCACAACGCGGTTGAAAGCGGCACCCCAAAGGTACACGGCGCAGATCGGGAGGATGGCCTTCAACCACCGGCAAGAGTGATCGCGGCTGCACAACCGCTCCAAAGTCTGCGGGCAACACGCTTCTCAAGAGAGCCATTGTGTACGGATGGGCGGGCTTTTCGAGCACACGTTTCGCCGGGCCGTGCTCCACAACCTGGCCTGCGTACATCACCACAAGTTCGTCCGAAAGCTCGGCGAGCAGCGCCGGATCGTGCGCAATGATGAGCAGGCTCATGCCTTGTGTACGCACCAAGTCGCGAAACAACAAAACGATCTGTCGCTGCGTCACCATGTCGAGCGCGCTTGTCGGCTCATCGGCGATCACGAGCGCGGGTGAACATGCGATTGCAACGGCGATCATCACGCGCTGTCGCAAACCGCCCGAAAGTTCATGCGGATATGCGTCCACGCGCTCTTCGGGTTGAGGAACGCCCACGCGTCGCAAAAGCTCAATCGCCCGTACGCGCGCCGCCTTCGCGGGGATGTGCTCGTGCAGCCGAATGGCTTCAACGATCTGCGAACCCACGCGATACACGGGGTTCAGCGATGCGAGAGGATCCTGAAATACAAAGCCGATTTGTTTGCCGCGAATTTTTTCAAGTTCGCGTTCGGAGAGCTTCGTCAGATCGACACCGTCGAACATGACGGTGCCGCTTCGAATGGCACTTCCGATCTCGGGGAGAAGGCGCACGATCGACAACGCCGTGATGCTTTTTCCCGAGCCGGACTCCCCCATGAGGCCGACCACTTTGCCGCGCGGAACATCAAAACCAACGCGTGACAACACTTCGAGCGACCCGCCGTCGGTGGCGAGTTTGACGGTGAGATCACGCACCGTGAGCAGCTCGGAGTCGTTCCCCATTATCGAAGGTACACCTCAAGGTGCGGTCCGCTGCCTTTGGTGAGGCCTGTGGACGCGAGCACCCCATTTTCATCGGTGCCATCCACAACAAATGCGAGCCCATGATCGTCGGATGCGTGATTGGCCCAGGCACGCACCTGCGGTGTTACGTCGAGGCGCAGGGTTTGCCCGGCAACGGCCCTCAAGGGACCGATCACTTCTGAAATTCCCAACCGCGGTTGCCGTCCCCACGAGGTGGTTGCGCCGGTCCACGGTGTTAAAATTCGAGCAACTTCAACCACGGGAATCTCCTGCGGAGCGGGCGCGCCTTCCATCACGTCCATGAGGAAAAACGCGCTCTCGATCTCGGCGGATTCGCGCCATGTGGACACAAACCTGCAAAGGAGTACCGCACGCCCGGTGCTCTTTTTTCCAAGCGCAACCGCCTCGGGCAATTCCGTTGCATCGGCGTCTCCCGATGCGGTAACGAGCGCAAGATCTCGCGGAATGAGCACTACGCGTGATGAGTTTGGTTTGGCGGGCAGCGCCGCATTTTCGCGGCACCTTCCAGCGACGCAGGCACCTTGTGTACACACACCGGTCCCGGTGCAACTGTCGCCCACCTGCGGTACCGCGGCGCCGCACCCAAGCCCCGTCGCCAGAAGAAAGGCGAGACACGCGGAACCCTTCCAATCGACGACTGCGCCCCGCGGCGTTACTTCTGGGAACGTCTTGCCCTTCACGGTTCGCGACGATAGCAAGCCCCGCCGCGCTTCGAAACACCGCGATCTAATATGTACACAAGGGACGGTCCTCGTGGTTGGGAGGCGCCCGGTTTCTACTACGCCGCCTTGAGGACGCGCCGAACGGCGTCCACGTCTTCAATGCGCCTTAACACCGGCTGCAAGCCCTGCTGAGGAGCTTCACCGAATGCGCCGCCCGCGGCGAGGGCGCGGGCATGGGGACCGTCGAGAACCAGAAACACATCCCGCAGACCTCCCCGCGACGGTGCGTCGATCACGTCGACGATGTGTCCTCGATCGAGGTGAAGTTCTTCGTCGCCCTGCTGAATGAGTACACGTCGATCGGTGATCATGTATCGCGATGCACTGAGCTGCCGTGCCGGCCTTACGATCGCCTCGTACAAGATTGCAGCCGACCCGCCCGCCAGAAGCACAATCGCCAGCGAAAGGGATGCGGCAAGCGCCACGAACGTGGGCGTGTTGGGTGCCATTCCGGCGCTCGCCACGGTGCGAAGCGCATGCACAGCGTGATGGGCGGTAAACGCCGTTGCCACCGCGAGGGCGAGCGCGATCACAATCGAGCCAAATGTCCTTCCGCCGGAAGGTACCCATGCGCGCCACGTTGGTTCGGGATGAGCCGACCACAGCACCCGCTCGCCCTCATCAAGGCGCTGCGCCAGCAGGCGTTGTCCATCTCCGGCCGGTGCCGCGGGCGTCACTCCACGAATGATCGCCCACACGCGATCGGGGGCCACCAAGCCGTGCATCACGATCGTCAATCGCCGCCTCAACGCACCGGTGGGAACGGCGCGCACCAATTCCAGATCGCCTATGCCGGGCTGTTTTTTGTGCCAACGGATGCGGGCAAAGCTCACCGCTTTTCGATCAATAAAGCGCCTGAATTTTCCGCGCCGCACAATGATGTGTTTGTCGGTGACAACAAACTCAAGAGCCGAGAGCCACCATTTGGGGCCCGCCGACAAGAACACCGTGAGCGTTGCCATCCACGCGGCAAATGCCAAGAGCCCTCCGGGGCGCGCCGACAGTGCGGTGGCAACCACCACCGCGGAAGTTGTTGCGATCGCCGAGGTCACCCCGCACACGAACGCCGCGCCGCGGTAGAGCGTGGGCACGATCACGGCTTTGGGACGGCCGGACCACAGCACCGCCTCGCCGAACAACGAGTCGCGCTTCACGTTGCCGTTCACGGCGAAGGCGTTCCTTTCGATGGCAGTCCCGCCGCCTTTTTCTGCCGCTCAAAGTCTTTTTCGAAACGCTCGCGTTCGCGCATCACGATCTGTTTGCGTACACGCGCGAGGCTCACCCACGGATCCGAATCGGGGGCTTTGTCGATGTACCTTTGCCACTCATCCAGCGACCGCTCGTAGCATTCCGATCGCGCCGCCCACCCTGAACTCCGTCGCGCACATGTCCACGCGCCGAGCGCCCAATACCAATGACCGTCGTGCGGCGGCGAGAAAAACCACGAAGGTCTTCGCAGCCCGCGATCGCCGGGATCGTAGCTTCGGGCGAGATCAATTGCCTGCATGCCCGCTTCGGGATTGCCCGAGCGATCGAGCGCAACCCCAAGCCCGAAAAGAGTTGTCGATCCGCTCAGAAACATTTCGAGCGTCGTCAGCGACGAAAGGGCCTCACGGTACCCCTCGATCGATCCCGTGATGTCGCCGATCGCCATCAATGCTTCGGCGCGGTTTGCAAGCAACCTTCCACGCGCCCCACTGTGCGGTTCAATCTCCAAAGCCTTTGTGTACGCAACGATCTCCTGTTCGCGACGCCCCGCGTGAGCGTGCAAAACGGCAAGATCACCGAGCGCGTCCGCCCGGACCGGTGCGGGAGGGTGATCGGCCAGAAGCTTTTCTAAAACGACGATCGCGTCGTCGTATGCGCGCGATTCGTAAAGCACCTGCGCGTAGAGCAATCGCACGCTGAACTCCACCGATCCCGCCTGCACAATGCGAGCAAGATCGCGGCGCGCATCCCTCAGCACCAACTCCGCGAGCGACGGCAATTGCGGATCGCCCCCGTATCGCATGCGTCGATAACGAACGAGGGCCTTTTGAGCTTCTCTAATTTGATCGTTGTGTACACTTATTTGGGGATCCTGGGCGCGCTTCCAGACCGACGGCCCTGCGTACACATCCAACGAAAGCGTAACACCCGCGAGGAGCACCATCGGCAGGACGGCTCGCGCGAGCGACGGCTTCATGGTTTTTTGCCAGCCGGCTTCTTCGCTTTTCCGCCGCCCCGTTTCAACGCGTCGAGACGCGATCGCGCCGCTCCAGCCCACGGGCCTTTTCCAGCGGCGGTCGCCAAATAACTCTCCCACATTTTGACGGCTGCCGCTCGATCCGACCCTTCAAGAACCAGCGCTTCAAGAGCGAGCCGCTCATCGTTTGACGAAAGGTACTCAAGCGACGCTTTGCGTACACGTGCTCCGGTCCGATGCGCATCTGCCAACGCCGCGTCCGCGGCATCGTGTTCACCGGCGCGATCGAGGGCCAACACCAACGTCAGCGCGACGTCGTTTGACAACATCGTCGGTGGTCGCTGCTTTGCCTCGCGCAGATAGGCGATCGCTTCGTCGAGAGCATTCGGCAAATCACGTGCGTCTGACTTGGCTGCTTTTTCCGGGTTTTCTGCGTACGCAGCCATAGAAGCGTGCGCCGCTTCAAGGAGTACACTCACGCGCGTGTCGGTTGACCCGAGCAGATCGACGCGCGGCACGAGCGCGCGATAAATCTTCAGCGCCTCTTCACGATTGCCCGTTTTTCGAAGCACCCGACTCAGATCGTGCATGGTGGACGGGTCTTCAACACTCCGAGCGTCGATCTTTTTGGCCGCCAAAAATTCTTTTGCAGCGGTTTCAAGATCGCCGAGTGCAAGCGACGCGCGCGCAATCGCAACGTGAGGTGCCGCTTTTCCCGGAAGCGCTTTTTCGGCTTCGAGCGCCGCCTGCTTCGACAATTCGGGATTTGACCCGAGCTGCGCCCGCGCTCGCGACAACATGTCGCAATATTTTTGGAGCGTCGGCACACGTGCGCGCTCCCAAACGCTTGGCCCCTGCCGGAGCGCGCGTCGCGAACTCGACATACACTCGCGAGGCCTGCCCGATGCCGAAGCAGCGGACAGCAGCGAGGATCCAGACGTTGCCAATGGCTGTGGCGCAGCCAGGCCCAGGGCGAGGAGGAGCGCTGCGGGATTCACGTCATACGAACTCTACTTGTTTTTCCTTGAGATGACACCGGTAGGTCCGTAACGTCCGGCCAAGCTATGACGATGCTGCGCTCTTGGGCCGGGCTCGCGAAAAAGGCCGCGGGCATTCTGGTCCTCCCGGCGCTCGCCGCAGCGGCGATTGCGACGGCAACCACCGGAAGTACCGGCTGTGTGACCAGCGAGGCGCCCCCCCCGCTCAAGGGCCAGGTTCACCTCACGCTCATTCACACGTCGGACATTCACTCGCGCCTGTTCCCGTACAACCTCCAAATTGGCCAGGTCGACGCGGGGTTGGGTTTGGGAGCGTCGGGCTCCATCGCCAACGTCGGCGGGGTCGCGCGCATCTCGCACATCATCGGTCGAGAGCGCGCCCGTTCGTCACGTGTACTCCATATTGACGGCGGTGACTGTTTTCAGGGCGCTCCGATCTTTAACTTCTACGCCGGTGAAGCTGAAATTCGGGCACTCAGCGCCATGGGCGCCGACGCAATGATCGTGGCAAACCACGAGTTTGATCGCGGCGCATTAAACCTTGCCATTCAATTGCAAAACTGGGCCGACTATCCGGTATTGGCGGCCAATTACCTGCTTGAAGATCCCAGCATGCCCGGCGCGTCACCGCTCGGCAGCATTATGCAGCCGTACACAACGTTCAATCTCGACGGCCTCAAAGTCGCCGTCATTGGAATGGGAAACCTTTCCAGCATTACGTCCATCTTTGAAGCGCCCAATCGCCTCGGCATTACACCGCTCAATACAATTGAAGTGGCGCAGTTTTATGTCGATCTATTGCGCCCCGCCGTCGATCTCATTGTGTTCGTTACGCACCTCGGGCTTGAGGTGGACGAGCGCATGATTGCCAATACCACCGGTATTGACGTGGTATTGGGAGGCCACAATCACATTGTTTTGCAGCCTCCAAAGCGAGTGCGCGATTGCGCAAACGTTGACGACGAAGGCCGCCATTACATAGAGCTTTTATCGAGTGAAGACGCGACCGACCTCAATTCTGAACATCCAAAAGTTCGTCGTTATTGTACACCCCGCGACGTGATCCTCGCCCACTCGGGCGCCTTTGCCAAATACGTTGCTCGGCTTGATTTGGTGCTTTCCAATAACCCGGACGACTTTAAAGACGACCCTGAAAAAGTGTATGACCCGCTTAACGGCTTTGAGTCATTAACGCACGAACTCAAACTCTTCCCGGTTACCGAAAACGAGCCCAATGACCCAATTGTGTACGAGCTATTGGAGCCGTACGGACAAGGTCTAGATGCGCTTGCCAACCTTGAATTGTTGGTTGGGTATGCTCTCGACGGGTCGCGCCGCTTCTCCACAACCGGCGGCGACTCTCCGCTCGGAAACATGGTCGCCACCGCTGCCCGCCTTCGCCTCGGTGTTCAGACAGACTTTTCGCTGACGAATACAACGGGTATTCGAGCCGACCTCGTTCCGGGGCCTGTCACCGTGGAGCAGATGTACAACATCTTCCCATTCGACAACTCGATTACCAAAATGCAGCTTTCAGGCTGTGAAGTAAAAGACCTCTTTGACTTTGCGGCGCGTCGCTCCGCCGGACGCGGCTGTGTGTCGCAGGTTCAGATCGACGGCGCCCGCGTTGTGATTGACTGCTCCGCGTACACCAAAAAAGGTCAGGTAGACCCCGGGTTTGAAAGCTGTCCTGTTCCCGGTGAAGATCAAATCCGGCCCGGTGTTGCCACACATGTCTTTATTGGTGCCTCCGACAAAGCCTGCGCAAATGACGCCGACTGTGGAGGCGAGTTTGGCAGCTGTGATGCTGAAGGCACCGGCCGCTGCTGGATTCCAATCGACGGTCTGAGCACCTACGAACTTGCCACCTCCAACTACCTAGCTCAAGGTGGAAGTGGATTCCGCGTACTTCAACGCAACACCACCCAATTTGATACTCAGATCCAACAGCGCGACGCGTTGATTGACTTCATTCGCGCGGGTGCCGCATGTGGGGCCGATGATTCTGGAGATCTCCGCCTCTGCTCCACCGACGCCGACTGCGCCGACTTGGGCACGGGAAACGAAGCGTTTGTATGCGCTTGCACCGCTTCCAGCATTGACTGCTCTATTGACCCCGACGCCTGCAAGTCCACTGCGATTGGCGCCGCCGCCGGCGACGTCTGCAAGAGCGATCCTGAAACAAGCTGTTCCGGCGCCGGCTCCTGCGTCCTCGCAAAGTGCCGCGACGACGTTGCCACCTTCCAACGCGAAACATGTGATGCCGCACCCACGGAAGGTGTTAAAAAAGAGTGCGAAAACGCTTTGCTTCCGTGTGCTTCCGGCGGCGAGCAATGCAAGTTTCTTTCTTGCGTTAACCGCCGCATCGGAAACTTCTCCGACGGGCGTTTGAGAATGGTGGGCCAATGAGATCTACCCATCACGGCACAAGCCGAAATGTCCGGCTTTGTGGGCGTAGTCTAGCTATCTTCACCCTGATTTCGGCCGGTGCGTTTGCGCAGGCCTGCACGAGCGGGCCCAAAGACCTGAGTGGCCTTTCCACTTTCAAAGTCAACATTGTCTCCGTTAACGGTAACCCGCCGCCCACGTTTGAATCTCCCATTCCTCCCAACCTCGGCGACGTTGATGATGCTTGGCAGTTTGACCTAACCGCCCTCGACGCTTTCGGCGAGCCGGTTGATTACAATGGGTACGCCCGCGTTCAAGTGGAGCCCGGTGCCGTCAATGCGGTTGAAAACGAAGGCGGCACCGGTCGCAATGTCCTCTTTGTAAACGGTAAGGCCACCGGTACCGCGTATGTCACCGCCGTCTACGGTCCAAGCCGCTTGTGGGTAGAAGACGTGGGGTATGTTCCCGTCGACCCAAGCACACCTCCCCGTTGCGCCGACGGCATCGACAACGATGAAGACGGATTTATTGACTACCCGGCCGACGGCGGCTGCGCATTTGCCGACGACGATACTGAAGAGCCGGGCACATTTGCCGCCGGGGTTTCGTCTGAAATTCACTACGATCTGCCGCGAATTGCAGATCTTCAAGGCGCCGGAACAGAAACGCCCTACCCATTTGAAGGTATCCTGGTCAGGACGGCCGATCCGCAATTTGTTGTTGTCACGCGGGTCGCGAGCGACGGGTTTTACGCCACCGATCTCAATGGGCCGGAAGGGGCTTCCAACAGCATTTTCGCCTTCAACTTCAATACACCGCCGGGCATGCGCGTCTGCGATCGGCTTGTGTACTTTTCAGGTACACTGGTTGAATTTTTCGGTTTCACCGAGCTTTCGTTCCCATCGTACGATGTCACCTTTCCCAAAGAGGGCGAGGGTGAGTGTCAGGTTCCCGAACCTACCATTCTCGACTCCACCATTATCAACGATCCCGTCAAGATGGAAACGCTGGAGTCGAGCCTGGTGCGCATTGAAGGGTACCACATCGCCAAAAACTTCGGCCCCAAACCGGTAGAAAACAATCTACCCAAGCCCGACGCATCCAACTGCGACCTGAACGGTGATGGTCAGATCGACTTTGAAAACCCCAAAGAAGCCTCGTGCGCGAACGTTTGCTCCGACGACCCCGAGTGCAGCGAGTGGACCGGCTTTTCCGCGCGCGGCAACTACAAGGTTAGCAAGGGGTCCAGTCAAATTCAGGTTCAAACATCGGCTATCGCCGACTTTGATCCGCCGTCGTTCAAAGGTCAGGAGCTTGTTGCCGTCACCGGCACCATGCGCAACTTCTCCGGCGGTTCACTCAATTGGACCATTGAGGCGCGCTGCCCCGACGACCTCGTGTGTACCTTTACAGATTCGTGTTCCGAACAAGTTCTAACATCCAAAGAAGCGTGCGTGCGCCTGCGCACCACCAATGACCCCGACGAAGCCTCCAACTGACTGCCGGTAACCCATGCTCAGACGCCGCACGCTTGCACCCACGATTGCCCTTGTTTTTTCGTGCCTGACAGCTCCCGCTTGGGCTCAACAGCCCACGCCCGAGCCCACTCCGGCGCCCGCTCCAACCGCGGCTGAACTGCGCGATAAAGGTCGCGCGGCTCTCGCCGCGGGCGACGTTGCCGGAGCCTGCATTCTTTTTGAGCAGAGCTACCAGGCAGCATCCAAGCCCGGAGCCGCAGGGCCCCCGCCCGATGAAGTCTTGTTTGACCTGGCGGAATGCCACGAAAAGCAGGGCAAAGGCGCAATTGCCGCCGCTGAATATGAACAAGTGGCATCGGGCGCATCCTCCAAATCCGAAGAAGCGAAAAAGCGCGCCGCAGCGCTCCGCTCTCCTCCAAAGCCCGGCCCGACCGAGACTCCTACCCAACCGGCCGGCACCACAACAACAACAAAGCCTGTTGCACCTCCGCCTCCCCCTCCGGAAGAAAAAACGCTCAAAGACGTTCTTCCCACGCGCATCGGCGACTTCATGGATACCCGTCTCACCTGGACATTCGGTGACGACGACATCCTTCGCGCAACCGGTTTGGCTCAGCCGATATCACCCGACTCCAGCATCGCCGACAGGCGCACCTACCGTCTCTTCTTTGACAACCTCAACTCCCGCTTCGGCGGGCGTGAAAACCTTACCCACCTTTCACTTTATAAAAAGATCCCCGGCTTCGCAAAACACCTCGATACCGAAGCCGCCGTCAACATGCGTATCGACTTCGGTGAACTCGCGAGAGGCACCAATAACCTCAATCGAGCGCTTTACGATTCAGGTTCGTACATTCGCGTTTTCTACCATACAGATGGCAAAGACGACGGTAAGGTCGGCCTCAATCTAACGCTTTTCCCGCTCGATACCGACCGTATGCGCCTAGGTTACCTCTACGACATCTCGTGGGGTGGTACCGCCGCGTCCATTAACCAGTCAATCTTCCCACGCATCCAGGGCCTCGCTCCCGGTGGTAAGATCCAATACGACGGTGAAAATTGGGGCGCTTATATCGGCTTTAAGACAGCCACCATTGTTCAGACTGAAATTATCCTTCGGGCCGGCGGCGCAAACGAAGTGGATGCCGTAAAGATCGGTCAAACGAACTATGGCGTCATGGGTGGAGCCAACGTTGACATTGCCGACGTCGTTCGGATTGACCTCGGCGCCGGTTATTTTCAACAGGGCAAGTTTGACCTACCCGGCGTCTTTGGACAACCCGTCTACACATTCGGTGAGGCGGCGCGCGTCGTTATCCATAAAAATCAGCCCGCCCCCCAGTCAGTTGACTTTCTTCTCTACCGCAACGACCCGAACAGGCCTCAAATCATCTTCAAACCTGAAACGTACACTCCGGGCAAAACGAGCTGGTCTATCTCCCTTGAAGAAGACGTTCTTCTTCAAAACCTCGCCACGTTTGAGGTGGCAGGCCAAACCGAGCTGCAACCGGCCATTGCCGCCGCCCTTCAGGCGAATATCAAAAGCGGATATCTTCGCGCCAGCGCCACCGGCATCTACCGTGATTTGCCCTACGTGCTCCGCAATCAACCGAGCTTCATCCCATTCCAGACAATCCCCAAGGCGGCGAGCACTTCCAACGAACTCTTCTTCGCCGTGGCACTCGACTACCACTTTCCCAATCTCCACCTAACCCCCGGTATCGGTGCGGGCTTGCAGTTCCCCTCCCAGTTTAAGACATCATCTATTGATGCCGACAGTGCGCCCATCGACCGTACCGTTGTTGTTCGCGAACAGGGCAATATTGCCATCTTGCCCCTCAACCGAAACGCCGTGCCCATCTTTCAGGGCCGCGTCAGTTTACGTTGGGATTTGAGTCAAATTCTCAACGTCCTGGTCTGGCTCCAGTACGTGCGCGACAACAACGGTACCTTCGTGGAGCGTGATCCCAACGAAGGCACAGTGGCGCTGCGCACCTTCGTTGCTCCCGATTTCTTGGGCTTCGGCATGGCCGCGTCCGCGCGGTATTAGCCCGCATTATTCATGAGGACTCCGCGCGAGAGGGTCCGAACCCGCGCTGCAAAGGCCGTGTGCGTGGCGGCTTAACCGCCGAGGCAGGTGAGGGTAAACCCACCGTTGGCTTCCGAGCATGTTGACCCGCAGCCCTCCCCAGCCAAACAGTCACAACTGACCGGTCCCGGGTTGCACGCCGCGGGTAGATCTTTGCACTCAAAATAATCGGGTTCACCCCCAACATCGTTGCCTGTTCTCTGGCAATATTGGGTAGCCACCTCGCAGAAACCCGAGCCGCAACCGAACATACCTTCGGGTGGTGTACACCCGCCATCTTGGGCCAGGTCAGAACCGCTGCCATACGCATCGCAGTCACTGCTGGCCACCGTGCCCGCGCAGGTACACACGGGACTATACAGTTCGGGACACGATTCAGGTCGCGGTTTACAAGTTCCTTGTTGGTCCGCCGCCCCGCACGAATTGTCGGAGTAGTCGCAATATTCGTTGGCTGCGCATTGTTTGCCTGACAGCCCACCGCACTCCGAGGAGGTAGATCCACCGGTTCCACCTCCACCGCTTGCGCCACCGCCTCCGTTGCCGCCGGTGCCACCCCCTGAATCGTCACAAGCCGCCAAAAATGCGGTGGTTCCGAGTACAAAAACTCTCCAACCTGTACGCAACCACCTGTTCATGGTGCACCTCGAAAATCAGGTATTGCGAGGTTCGTACCATGTTGGGTGCGCGGCTCCTGTGCTCCGCGGTTTGGGGTGATTGGTTTGTTCGGGCAGGGCGCCCGCGTCCCCATTGCGGCACGACTTGGCACGCAATTCTCGGTTTGCGCACCCTTTCAGCGCTCTTGACAGCTACCCCGCAAAGGCGTCTCATTAACGACATTATCAAAGAACTCGTTCGGTTATTCTGGGCCGGCGACTGTCGCCATTTGGCCGCTCATGAGGACTCGTGACAGCACGCACTGTCCCTCTCACCGATCCCGGACTCGCTGCGTACGACCGGCTCGACCTGCTCGTGTGGGTCGCCGATATCGACGATTGGCACGTTTGCTGGGGCAATCACGCGGCTCTGCGGTTTTGGAACATTCCCAGTCGCGATTTTTTGGCTTATCGCGAATTTCCCGCGTCCGACACGGTACGGGCGCTCCACTTTCACGTTCGTGAACAACTCAAAACAATTCCGTTTGTTCGCATGGAGCAAACAGTCTACCCGGATAACCGCGCCCCGGTTCGCCTTGCGTTTTCATTTTCAACCTACCCTCTACCCTCGGGTAGAATCGGTTTGCTCGTGGAGGCGCGCGAGGTCCAATCCTCCGATCATGAGTTGCTGCGGAGGTTGGACGCCATTCGATATGCACCGCTCGTTGTGACTACCCATTCCACAGACGGATCTACCCTTTCCGCCAACGCGCACGCCCGCCTAACGTTTGGAAATTGGTTTACCCTCCAAACTTTATTTGCCCGTCAGGTTGATGCCGACCGCTGCCTTGATTGGCTCTTAAAGGGTCAACACCTCTCCGAAGACGTTGAACTTTTAACCCTCAATGGCACTCGGTGGTTTGCTTTGGAAGCGCGCTCAATCATCGACCCTGTGAACGGTCTGTCAGCTATTCTTGTTGCGGCCAACGATGTTACAGCGCGCCGCGACGCGGAGCGCTCCAAAGATGAGTTGGTCAGTGTGGTGAGCCACGAACTCAGAACGCCGCTGACGAGCATTCACGGAGCGCTCAGACTTCTGAGCGCCGGTGTGGTGGCCGACGATCCAAAAACTGAAAGCGAGTTAATGCAGATCGCGCACGAAAACGTTGTTCGACTGACCAAGTTGGTCGATGACCTGCTCGACGTTCAGCGTCTTTCGTTTGGAGTATTAGAACTGAACACCCAACGTTGCAACCTGAGCCGGCTCATTCAAAACGCAATTGACATGCACAGTCCCATCGCCGCGTCTCAGGGCGTCGCCATCACGTTTGACGCTCCCCCTCAAGTCTTTTGTCATATTGACTCAAGTCGCATTGACCAGGTGATTTTAAACCTCCTGTCGAATGCGTTAAAACACTCCGCCAAGGGTCAAACCGTTCAGGTTACAGTTAGACGGCTAAAAACAACCGTTCGGGTAAACATTATCGATCACGGCAGCGGTGTTCCAAAACACTTTAAAACCAGGATTTTTGGTGTCTTTGAACAAGCTGACACATCGGACGACAGACGTTTGGGCGGGGCAGGATTGGGCCTTCACATCGCCAAGACACTCATTGAGCGTCACGGCGGCACCATGGGGTATGATGACACCCGAGCCCAAGGCGCCCATTTCTACTTTGAGCTGCCTTTAGATCCCGACCCTCTACCCTGAGTTGTAATGGGAACCTGGCTTTGAGGTGAAGGCCAGCTTTTCACTGCGTATGATACCAGTGACTTCCAGACGTCGCGCCTGGCTGCGGTGGCCAACAACTGACCGTCAAGTTTACCTTCCGCTGCGAGCGCGCGATAGCGAACATACTCCAATGCCGCCCGCTGAGACGGACCCACCCATTCAAACCCGGGCACCTCTGTTCCCCGGTGAATATACTGCTCCAAATCTTTTAAGGTAAACATGAATTCTTGACGGCCGATAAAGAGAAGCCCAGCAAGGGTAAGATCTCCAATTCTCACAAATTCGGCCGCGAAAAGCAACGCGACGGTGGAGTCAACGTTGCGGAGCAAGTTGGGTGACGCAGAATTGCACGCTTTCCAGGCGGTTTTTGGGGAGT
Source organism: Polyangiaceae bacterium (assembly GCA_016712345.1). GTDB lineage: Bacteria > Myxococcota_A > Polyangia > Polyangiales > Polyangiaceae > JADJRH01. Next base: position 736,325 of record JADJRH010000001.1, on the reverse strand, counting down.
CAAAAACGCCCGCATGAATGCCAATTACCTGGGCCGTGTCTTTTGAAATGTTCTTAAAAGAGGGAGGTTCAGCGGTGAGGGAGCGCGCCCAAAACTTGTAATCGGCACTGCCAAATTTCTCAGCCCTCCTATCCACAAACCTCCATGGGGGAAGTTTGCTGCCCGGAGTTGCCAACACCGCGAGCGCATACATCCTTTCTACCGAAGCATCGATTGTCGCAACTTCTGCCCATCGGGCCAGCAGCCCAGCCGCTTCGTCGCCCTTCCCCAACCCAAGCAACGCGGCGGCGTGATGCTCCACCAATTCCGGATAGTCTCGGCCTGTTGTCGCCAACGCAAAGTGGGAGATCGCTTTTTCATACTCCCTTGCGTGCAAAGCGATCACCCCGAGTCTACCATGAAGGGATACGTTGGATGGGTAGGTTTGCAGCGCCCCTGTTAACAGCGGAAGCGCTTCTGCATGAGGTAAAAGTCGTGCCAGTAGAATTGCGTCTTCAGGTGTTTTTCCGCCCTTTTCGTACGCTTCCTGATACTCGCGGGTGACGTCTTCTCGCCTACCCATCCGTATCATTGCGTTTTGATACGCTCGGTGGGCCACCTGGTTATCGGGTGACTGTTTTTTCTGTTCGGCGGCCCATTGCGCAATGGCCGCCGTGCCCACAACAGGCTCTCCGTTTAAAGCAAATGCGGCAAAGGCCCCCGTTGTGTCGGGTAGAGCCTTGGCAAGTGAACCCATTAAGTCAACCATCGCAGGTGAGCGCCGATCGGCCAAATAGCCAAATGTTGATTTATACCCACCTGGACGCCACTCCGCATGTTTCTTTATTACTGTGCCATAACTTTCACTATTAATGGATGTTGGAGGAGTTTCGAACGGGTACGCCACGTGGGCAACCGACAAAAATCGCTTTCCCCCGCTAAAATCGGCAACATTTTGATCTTGGTCCGGTTTTGCACCGCGCTTAGAATACTCCACATTTTTCAGAAATATCGACGCGGCGCCGGACACGTTGTACACATTCAGCGGGTATATTCCCCAGTGATCAATGACGAACGCGTCTTCGTCTATTACGGTTCCATCTTCGCGAAGAATGCGAACGCGGTGCACTCCTGTGGAGGTCCAGGTTTCTCGGCGGCTTTCGGCATCAACTTTGATTGGTTCACCGTCGAGTTCAACCACAACTGCCAAGTTGAGCCCGTTCGCCAACCACAGCACGCCGTGATTGGCGTAGTAGTTAATTGCGAGCAGGCATGCAATGCTCGCCACAGCGAGCGCAACGCCCGCCCAACCTCGCTTCGGAGGTCGAGCAATCACGCCGTCGGTCGGGGCTCTACTTGTCATAGGGCGACACCAATCCCGCGCTGCGCTGCACCTGAGAAAGCCACACTTCTACCGCCGGCGCCAACCCCATTTCAGTATAAAAGAGGTGAGCGAACTCCCTGTATTGTGTCGCCAACAACGACTTGTACTCGTCTGGCAAAACACCTCCTTTGTCTGGCAAAGGTGCGATTGTGGTTGTTGTAAAAGTATAAATCTCCCCTTTGCCGCCCCAAAGCCGAACGGTCCAAACAGCCTTCAGATTTGTAACATCCGCCGTTTCTACCTTGGAAACCGTACAATCAAGTTCCACCTGCGGACTGCTCCGAGGGCCCGTTTCGCGCGCCCCAGAAGTGCCCACGACAGAGGTATTTGGCAAATTCACCTGACGAAGTGTTTTTTCCAATGAACTCGGGAATGACTCGGCAATGTCAGAATACAAGGTTTCCGAGAGCGTGGTCACCTCGCTTTTGAACACGATCGATACAGGGATTTTTGTGGGAGTTGATTGGAGCAGCTCGTTTCCAAACGCAAGTGTGGCCTGTGCTCCTTTGGCCCGGTGATCGACGGCTATCTCAAAGCGTTTTTGATTATTTGCGACCTGACGGTCAAGTTCTCGCTTTGCGTCAACGGCGAAACGACCGTTTGGGCGATTTTGCAGGTACGCCGCGTAAGACGCCGGAGTGTTCTGATGAAACGCTTGGCGAAACTCCAGCTCGTCGCTGTAGTGGTAACTGAGCAGCATGGCTCCTCCCCACAAGGCAACGGCCACCGCGGCCACGGTGCCCCAACGGCGCCGCCGTTCTTGAGCCGTTGAACGAACGGGGGAGGGTGGTTCGAGGAGAGAGGGAGGTACCGGGTCGACCTCATGTTCCGCCTCCAAATATCCACCCGCCAACAGTTCAAGCGCTCGGACCTTCATCGTGACAACGTGATCCAAAAGGCCCTGCGCCAGATTGGGATTATTAACGCTCAGCGAGAGACGTTCCGTTTCAAAGTACAAATTGATGACGGTATGGGTATACGTACCATTTTGGCTATGGTGCACTCCGTCCGTCCGTTGCAGCCGCAGTATAGGGTAGAACTCTGTTTTCAGTGGACTCGCCCTGATGACATAAAGCGGGTGTACCGTCATCAGATTCTGAACCAGCGTTCGCTTGGCCAATATCATTGCCCGAATGAAATGGGCCGCCAACGCGCAAATGGTCACCGAGATGCCCATTATGACAACGGCTCCCCCGATTGAAAACGCAAACGGTCGCCATGGGCCAACCCGGCCTGGAATCCATGGCACGGAGTATAAAAGAGCGACCGCACTCAAAAGCGCGCCCACAATTGCCACCGGAATCCACAGCGGCCGGCTCCATAAAGGGTACCTCAACGTAGGACTTTCAGGGTCGCATTCCCTGCGGGCCAACCACCGCTGAGCATCCATGGGTAGATCGAGCGTGACCCGTTCAGCTTTTGCGGGGTAGTTGCGATACACACGACTGTCAGGCCAAAGCTTTCGACAATACTCCATAATGCGATTGGCAGCATTCGGCTTCATCGCGTTGAACAACACCGCTGCGGGACCACCCAATTCAGCCGCGACTTGACGCGAGAGGTCGGGGTCGTTGTGCTGTTGAGTGGCTTCTACCAACTCGGCGATTGCGTCTTCTCCAGCCACATCCTCGTCACATTCAAATAAGATCTGAATGCGACGCAGCGCCACCCCCAAGCCGCCGCGGCTCGATAAAGGGAGGCGCGCCGCGGTTTCATCCAGGATTTTGAGGGCTACCTGGAGCTTTCGTTGGCGGGAGAGCACATTGAGTAGAGCACTCTCTATCCCCTCATCTTCGGGCGCCAACTCGCGCGCTCTCCACAGGGAACGTTCTGCTTCAGGCCACTGACCCAATGCGATAGATGCAAGGCCGCGCAGCCCATGATATCGAGCATTGTCCGGTGCTTTTTGCAGCAATCCGTCAAGTACAAAGATGGCCTGGTTGTGGAGTTTGCAGCGTGAGTATGAAGCCGCCAATTTCTCCCGGAGCAGCACCACATCGGGGTGCCGGTTGATGGTATCCACAAGAAGCGATTGAGCCGCTTCTTCCTGTCCGGCGAGGGCCAACTCATCGGCGGTTGTGAGCGCCTGTGCAACCTCGTTTTCGTATTCGCCAAATCCCTTTGCTTCTTCGTCGTATCTGTCACGCGCCGCGGGGTCTGATAAAACCTCGTAGGCGGCGCGAATTTTTTTAAACTCATCTGGGTGGGTTTCAGGTGAGTATTGTCGAATCAGCGCAAAATAGGCTTTTTTAATGGCTCGCGCATCGGCTGTGCGTTCTACCCCAAGCGTTGCGTAGTGGTTGGAAGGTGCGTTTTCGCTCATGCTGTCTCCCACACAACGCTCACCGCCTCACCAAGTGAGTCCACAAAGTGTACACGTAACTTGTCCTGAATATCACTGGGTAGATCGCGTATCGCAAAGAGGTTTTTGCGCGGCGCAATCACTGTCTTTACGTCAAATAGGTACGCCGCCAACAATTTTTCTCCGAGCCCCGCAACGTCAACAACCGCTCCATCCAGCGTGATTGCTCCCGTGGCGGCCAATGCAACGGGAAGAGGCTTTTGGAGGTATGCCGAAAGCGCCGCGATCGCAAAGGCAAGACCCGCCGACAGCCCTGTTTTGTCGCCTTGGCTCGCGTAGTGCAAATGAAGATCGTGCGACGTGACTGTTTTTTCAATTCTATAAAAAGCGGCCCGATTTTTTAGTAGAGTGTGCACCAAACGCGCCGATTCACGCGCCGTACCCACCATTTGACCCGTCAGGTGGAGTTCACCTTTTCCGGGAACAATTTCCGCTTGAATTGGCATGACGACGCCACCTGTTGGATGCCATCCCATTCCAACAATTCTACCCACCGCTGGAGCACCTGCCTGTTCGCGATCACCCCGTTCGACATCGCCGATTTTGGCGCCGAGCATAACTTCAGGTGCAATGGCCATAGCTTGACGGTACTTTTCAAGCGCTTCACGCTTTTTCCCTGTTGAGTAGAGCGCGTCTCCCCACATTTCTAAAACCTCCCCATTGGGGGTTGACCCTTTTGCCGCGTTTTCCAAGAAAACAAGCGCTTCGGCCGGGTGACCCTGCCACAGCTTTAATTCGCCGAGTCTGGCCCATGGCAACATCAGGGTTGGGTCTTTGTCGCGGGCCTTGGAAAATGCGCTCTCCGCCGTTGCAACGTCGCCCGCGAGGAGCGCGGTTTCACCGCGGAGCATATCAAAAAGGGGCAGCGATTTCGCTTCTGCGGGAGACAAAAGCAGCGCCTTTTTTGCCTGGTGTACATCCCCTTCGCGCAGAAAAACTACCACCTGCTTTAGAGCCGGCTGTTGAGTTGCATTCACGAGGGGAGGCGTTTCAAGCGCACGTTTGATACGAGCGTGGAGGGCACCCTTTCCCGCGGCCAGGGGCGTTCTCAGAATGCCGGCCAAGTGACCACCCATCAGCCGCACGTCCAACTCACGCTTTAGAAATTCTGGGTTGTCGGGCGCCATTTTGAGCGCCTCTTGCAAATGGCGAAGGGCTCTTTTTTCAATGCCGTGGGTGATGCACAGGTCAATTATTTTCGCCCTGCGCTCAACATGAGAAGGCTCTACCTTCAGCGCTTCTTCAAGGTGTAAAATCGCTTGATCGTACCGGTTAAGTTCAACCAGAAGTGACGCCAAATCTTCCCGAGCCGAGATGTCGTCGGGTTTGCGTTTCACAGCTTCGGTCAGAATGTTTTCAGCGGGCACGGGCCGCTCGTCCGCCTTGTATACCGCGGCAAGCAGGCGCCTGACGTTGGGATGATCCGGGTCGAGAGCCAGTGCACGTTGAAGTTGTTTCTCAGCACCCGCGTAGTCTTTTTCTAAGAAAAGAGCTTCACCCAAGTCAACCCGTGCTTGGGCATCATCGGGATGCAGAACCACGCGCTTTTTCTTCTCACTCAGCACCCAAACCTCCCGCGCCGATGGGCATTCTACTCGCAGACGCCACGGCTACTCCAATTCAAACAGGAGGTCTGTGAGCCGCGCTTCATGTCTGGCCGCAGCCGCTTTGTCGCCCGTTTTTAATGCCTCTTCGAATGTGCCTACCACCGCAGAAAGTTCACCCGTTTTGTGAGACGGCAGTTCTGCCAACCGTTTTTTGGCAATTGTCAGCAGATCATTTTCAACTCCCGGATTGTGTACCTTTGCAGGCTCCACCGGGGCGCCCATTTTCCACTCGCGATCGATACGTGCAGCTGCCGTCGCGCGCTCTTCAACGGTCATCCGCTCCGGTGTTTTATCAATTCGAAGCGAGGTTTCTTTACCGGTGGACAATACCTTGGTTGTAACCTGCAAAATGCCATTGATGTCGTACGAAAAGGTGATGGAAACACGCTGCGAACCTTTGGGCCCTGCCGGAATGCCTTCCACCCTATACTGACCTAAAAATACGTTGTTTCGCACATACCGCGCGTCACCCTGAAAGACCCTCACCTCCACCTCTCGTTGACCATCGCCCGTTGTGGAGTAGATATCTGTTCGCGAAATAGGAACGGTGGAGTTGCGTGGGATAACGGGCGAAAATATCCCGGTTACCAACTGTTGACCGGCTCTCTCCGCCACCTCCACGCCGAGGGTGAATGGGCATACGTCGGTGATCATGATGCCGGTTTGGGTAGAAATGGATCCCACTTTAAGGCCCGCCTGGACCGCGGCTCCCAGAGCCACCGCTTCATCCGGGTCAACCCCGCGGAGCGGTTCTTTCCCAAAAAATTCTGCGACTGCCCGATGGACCAACGGCACGCGCGACGAACCGCCCACCAACACAATTTCAGACACCTGACGGGGTGAAAGCCTTGCGTCGGTCAATGCGGCTTTTACAGGTTCAAGGGTAGATCGAATCATGTCACCGACAAGCGCTTCAAAACCGGCGCGCGAGATCTCCCCTTCATACGAAATGGGTAGACCGCTGCTCCCGCCAATTCCAGGCAGCGAAATGGGAACCGCGTCGGTCGCCGAAAGTTGCCGTTTTGCTTCTTCAGCGGCGAGTAGAACCCTGGCAAATGCCCGAGGATCGGAACGCACATCAATGCCGTGTCGGCGCGCGATTTCTTTTGCAATGTGTTCAGCGAGCGCGCGGTCAAAATCTCCCCCGCCGAGTTTGTTGTTACCCGCCGACGCCTTGACTTCTAATACACCGTCAAACATCTCCAGAACCGACACATCGAATGTACCTCCCCCGAGATCGTACACAACGACGGTTTGTTCTTTGTCGAGGTGGTCAAGCCCGTACGCGAGCGCCGCGGCGGTAGGCTCATTCAGAATTCGATCGACCTGCAACCCGGCGAGGTGTCCGGCGTCTTTGGTGGCCTGTCTCTGGGCATCGGTAAAATAGGCCGGAACGGTTACCACCGCTTCATCAACGGTTTCACCGAAAAAGCGCTCGGCGTCATCTTTGAGGGCTTTCAGCACCAACGCCGAAATTTCAGTGGGCGTATACAGACGTTCACCAAGCGCCACCCGTTCGGCGCTTCCCATCAGCCTTTTCACTTCTGCCACTGTTTTACCGGGTGAAGTGGCGAGCTGCGACCGCGCAGCCGATCCAACGAGCACGCGATCGGTATGATCGAGCCCAACCACCGAAGGTGTCATTCGCGCGCCGGTGCGCGACGGAATGATCCTGGGGCGGTCACCATCCATAAAAGCCACGAGCGAATTGGTGGTTCCGAGGTCTATCCCAACGATGCGTGCCATCCAACAATCAACCCTTCTTTGCCTGCCGTCATCGGCGGTGAAGCGCGACGCGTGCAATTCAACCCGATCCGAGCTTCGCCGGTCAAGTGTCAAACGGGCCGAAATTCGCGGAGTCGACCCCCAAAAAAACCAAAAAGTTGGCCCACGTGCTCCCGCCCTATCATTTCTCGCACCACCCGGTGAAATCGCTCCCCCACGATGCGGCCCTTTACGCAGCGGTTTTGCTATTCGTGATCGCCGCCGTTCAGACCGCGCGATTGGCGTTTCGAAAGTGGGCTATAGGCTATCGACTTGGACGCGCCCGCGAGCAGGGAAGAGCCGGCGAAGAACGCGCCGAGAAGCTTCTCACCCGACAAGGCTACCACATTGAGGCGCGCCAAACTGTACTCGTCTACCAGTTGAAAGTGGACAACTCCGATGTGGATGTGGAGCTGCGCGCCGACTTTCTTGTGCGACGCGATCGGCGAAAATTCGTTGCCGAAGTGAAAACGGGGAAGGTGGCACCTCGACTCGATACGGCCACGACACGAAGGCAGTTGCTCGAATATCGAATTGCCTACGGGGTCGATGGGGTGCTTTTGGTGGATGTGGAAAACGGTAAGATTCATCACGTTGGCTTTCCCCTGCCCAATGTGGACCCCGGCGGCTTTCGCCTGCGGAGTGTGGGTTGGTTGGGGTTTGGAATTGTGATTGGATTTTGCCTCGCTTTGCTTCCCCGCATGTAAGCTGTCACATTTGTGCGCGTTCGCGTAACATGGCGATCGTGGTCCAACGTTTGGTTCTATCCACCCCCGCTTTTGCGTTGCTCAGTGTCACGGCGTTGTTGGGTTGTGGGGCGCCCCCGTACCCAATTGAACGATACACGGCGGCCTCCCCGGTTGAACAGCGGTACACAGACGGCGCGCTCACCGTTGCCGAAGGCGACCTGAATGAACGGTTTGAGCTGCGCGTCGATGCGCGTTCGCCCAGAACATCCGTGGGTAGATTCAAAAGAGGACAGCAGCTCCGCATCAGCGTGATCGATGGGAAGTGGACATACAGGGCCGGCTCGGAAATGGTAGGCGCCGACGGCCTCGCTGAAAATTGCAGAGCCACTCCACCTCACGCGTGCGCGGCCGGTGAAGGTGTGGCCCCGGGCATGGGCCTAATGTTGTTTCAAACGCCCGATCAGCAACCGGCTCAGTGCCAACCTACCCATCGATTTTATATTCCCACGGGGGTAGAATTTGCCCTGCCCACCGACGCATTTGTGTTTCTCGCTCCCAACGATTGGGATGATGGAATGGCAAATAATTCAGGTGCCATCAAGGTAGAAGTTGAAGTTGCGGAAAACAAAACGGCGCCGGCTTTATCCAAACTCAAAATCGATGTTTCGGCGCAGAATGCGCGCACCCCACTGGGTAGAATTCGAGCGGGAACCTACCTGCGTGTATCGGTGTTGGGTGGAACTTGGACGAATGACCCGAATACCGCCAAGGTTGGGTCTGAAGGTCAAACAGCAAACAAGTGTTTTGGATCCGGATCCCACGTATGTTCGGGCGGTGAAAATCAGGCGCCGATGATGGGTCTCACGTTGCTTATGGCATCATGCCCGGACGGAGGTGTTCCGCCGCCTGTGGTAGAAACGCGCCAATTTATAGGCTCTCAGGCCCTTCTGACAGTTGCCGCCAACGGCCTTCTGGAGCTGGGACCAAACGACTGGGAAGACGGTTGTCATGACAATCAGGGTGCGCTCCGGGTAGAGGTCACCAAGTTAACCTCGGGTCGATAGCGTTTCGGCCCCCGCATAAGCCACCAAAGCCGCCGAACCAGTCGGAAAGTTTTTTCTGAATCTCAATTGAGAGAACCGACATTGGTTTTCATAAACAGGGCTTCACCCAGAAATTTCTTTTTTTACTTTCACTCTATGCGTGCTTGAAATCGCGCGCAGGCGCAAAATAGGACGCATGAAACTCCTCCACACTCTGCGAGAAGAGCATGCGCTCATTGAGCGTGTGGCTCTCTCGTTCGCCACGCTGATTGCGGAATGCGAGAGAGGTACTGTCCCTCCCGCGGATGCCGATGCGTTCGTTCGTTTCTTTCAAACGTACGTGCTTAGGCACCACAAACGCGAAGAAGATATCTTGTTCCAAGCGCTCGTTCGTGAAACCGATGCTCCCGCCGAACGTGGACCCATTCGCGTCCTCTCCGACGATCACGCAGGCATGGCGGCGCAGCTCAACGAACTGCGCGCTCTGTTGCTGCCACCCAAAGACGCGGTTGTGGAGGCGGCCAAAGCCAAGAGGTTGGGGGGGCAATACGTGCGGGCGCTGATACAACACATCGACGCTGAAAACGACGTTCTCATTCCTGAGAGCCTGGCTCGTTTTAAGCGCGCCAATATCAAGGAGCTGCCGGAGCTGTGGGATGAAAGTGAAACACCCGACCTTGCTGCCGGTCAGGTGTTTCGACTTCTTGAACGGTATGAACCGGCCAAGTTGACCGACATTTTCAGAGGTGGGCGCTGCTCCACTTGTCAGGCGTTTGGAACGCGCTGCGACGGCGTTGAACGTGAATGGTCTTCCGAAGCTGAATGGGAAGACATGGTTGACCGAATCGGCTAGCCCACGATGGGTAGACGGGTTCTACCCTTCTTACCCTGTTGTCGCTCTTCAATTGCCAGGGGATGTTCGCGGATTGTGCGCTCGCCTTCGAGCAGATCAATATCCTGATTTTTTGCGTACACAGGATGGCGACCGTATTTTTTATACCACTCGGCGACGCTCGCATTGGCCTTCATTTTTTCGATCACCTGACGCCAGCCGACGCCGGTATTGTAAGCGCAAAACGAAATTTCACCGAGCTGAGTACCGTAGGGAATAATGCACATTTCTGTGCGTCGGAAGTCGTAGTTGAAGAGGTCTTGAAACCACATTCCGGCCACGAAAAGCACACGCCATTCATACTCTTTTGCGTCGTTTTCGCCGGCATGCGCCGCGCCTGTTTGGCTTAAAAACTGCCGGACAAGGGTTTGCAGATTAAACCCCGCGGGGGCTTTTTCAGGCTTATAATTTCTGAGGATCGAGGCCACGAGTTGTGCGCGTCCCCAGTTGCCCGCACGACCTGCATCAAACAACGTTTTCAGGTCTGAAAGCAGACCATCCATGTCCAAAAAGTCGAGCAGCGGCACCATTTCTTTGGTTCGCTTGTTTACAAACAACACGGTTCCAACACCGCAGTTGGGGTGGCACCCGCAGTTGAGTTGACCAAAGTCCTTGTCAGGACCATCCATCAAGTCAACCACGTCACCGAAAGGTGAGAGCGCCGAGAGTGGAAACCAGTCACGCAACGGGTCTGTCACACCTGTTTGTTTGGCAATGTCATGCGCCAAATGACTCAATGTGTAACGCTGCTCTCGCCTTAATTCGTCGGAGATTTCTTCATCTCGACCGGTAAAACTCACCGGTTGAAAACTGACCACTGTTATCTTGTCGGCGTTTTCAACCGCAAATTCCACAATGGGGCCAACTTGGTCGTTATTGACCCCGTTGACGATTGTGACAACGAGAATGACGTCAATGCCCGCCGCCGCCAACTCTTCAATGGCGCGGAACTTGACATCATACAAATTGCCTATCTTGCGGTGGCTGTTCGCTTCATTTGTCACACCGTCGAATTGCAAATAGGCCATTCGCAGTCCGGCCTCTTTGGCCTGTTTGGCAAACCCCGGTTCTTGTGCGAAGCGAATACCGTTTGTTGCGCATTGAACTGCAAAGTACCCCTTTTTTCGTGCGTAACGAATTGCATCCAGAAAATGGGGCGACAGCGTGGGTTCACCGCCCGAAAACTGAATTGACATTTGGCGTCGGGGGCGCACTTCAGCGGCGTCGTCGAGAATGCGAGTGATTTCTTCCCACGAAAGTTCATGGACGTAACCAACCTGATTGGCGTCCATAAAACACGGGTCACACATCATGTTGCAGCGATTTGTCAGGTCGACTGTCAACACTGCGCCGCGCCCGTAACGAATGCTCGACGACCCGTGTTCGTGCAGTTTGTCGGGTGTCATCTCCACATCGCGCCCCGAAAACAAACTCTCAATGCGCTGCAAAAACTTGGGATCGATCGAGAGAACGTCGTCGAAGTCACCGTGTTTCGGACACGTCTTCTCCATCACGATCTTGCCGTCGCGCTCTACTATTCGCGCTTTAATCTCACCCGGCTTTTCATTCAGAAGACGCTGCCAATCGGCGTCGCCTTTGAGAATTTCGTCGCGCGCCTCTTTCACGCAGCGCGGACACAAACTGTCCGTTGTTCGGGGCCACCCGAGCGTGGGTTTTGAACGGTGTTTGCGCTGTGGAATGGGTTTGTCACTCCACTTTGGCCGAAACGTGGCGGGCTCGGGGAGCATGCCATTTACGGCTTGCATCACATTCCAAGCTTTGCCCGCGGATGCCGTAACGATCTTTTCGAGCGTTTTGGTCAATTCCATGTGCCCGTTACCTTCGACGCTTCATTTACAGGGGTGACCCGTCGGTCACCTCCCTTGAAACGCGGAGCCTATCAGGGTCGTTCGCTTCCACGGAGTCCGATTGCAACCGCGCGCACGCTTCCGTCCCCATTGCCCGAATTCGGCACCATCTCGCCGTGTAGTTATTTACGCGCTCGTGCACGGGTAAGGGTTCGGGGCGCCGTCGCGTTTGGCAGTTATGCGCCTCGTTCCGGCGCGGACGTATCGACATCGGCTCGCGGGTGGCCGATAGTTCACGCGATGCGCCGCGCCGTCACCGCCCTCGCACTTCTCAGCGCCTTCGCGTTTGGTCCGTCGTCCACAGCGCTTGCGGATGTGCCCGCGTCTCGCGATCGTGACACGGCCAAGCCCATCGGCGGCACCGGATCGCTCACAGAACTATTTGGTGTTGGGCCCGCAAAACGCCTTCTTTTATCGGACAAACTTGAAGATCGCGTTCGCGGCGTGGAGAGGCTCGGTGCGCTCGGAAGTGACGATGCGATCGAAGCGCTCGTTGCTTCTCTGGAGGGCGGCGGATCAAGCATTTCAGACACGATGGTTCGTCTCGCCGCGGTGCGCGTTCTCGCGGCCCACACCGACAAAGATCCGGCGCGACAAGTGCTCGTTCGTGAACTGACAACGCCCGTCGGTCCTGAAGCGCGCGGAACAATTTCACCCCTTTCGGGCATTCTTCGGCGAACCGCGGCGCTCGCACTCGCACGCGCGGGAACAAAGAAAACAACCGTTCCGCTGCTCCTCGCTGTTGAACGCGGCGGGCTCTCGGGTGACGCGGCCACGTTTGCGCTCAAGGTGCATCCGCCCACAATGCTTGAAACGTTTTTGGAGCCGAAGAAAAAGCTCTCGGCTTCGCAGATCACATTTCTCGGTGAGCTTGGCGATCTTCGAGCGATTGAACATTTGCGCCCTTTTCTAAGCGAAAATGAAACAGACGCGAAACTCGCGAGCGTTGTCGCTCTCGCCAAACTCGGTGATGAAAAAGCCGCCGCCGCCGTTACCCCGTGGCTAAAACGAGGCGATCCGCGCCTGCTTAAAATCGCTGCTGAAGTCCTTGTTCTGCTGGGTGCGCCTGAAGCCGCGCCCGCGGTGTCCGCGCTGCTTGCGAGTGACATCACACGCGACGCCGGCCTCGCGTTGGCGCAGCGATCTCCGTCGCGCGCGCTTGTCGCACCGATCACAAAAGTCTTCGACGAGCTTTCGAGCGATCAAAAACTTCAAGCGATCTCTGCGCTCGGTCGCATCGGCGGTGCGGACGCTGCAAAGGCGTTGTCGGCGTTGGTAGATGCCGGCATCACGGGTGAAAAACCAAAGGTTACTGAGCCTGAATCGAAAGATTCAAAAAACGAAAAAGGTACCAAAAAAGCCGGCAAACCAAGCAAAAAAGATCCCGAGCCAACGGAGGCGGAAACACCGAAAGGTACACTTTCGGCGCAGGCATCAACGGCGCTCTTTGTTCTGGCGAAAATGCCCAACGAGGAAGCAAAGACGGCCATTGAAAAGTGGTCATCGAGCGCAAAAGAAGATGTGATCGGTAGAGCGCTTGTGCGTGCGGCGCTTCTCCGCGCGCTGACGCGGAGCGAATCTGTGGCGGGGCTTCAAGGCAAACTTGAAGGCTGGCTCAACTCTAAAGACGCGTCGTCGCGGTCCGTTGCGGTGTTGGGCCTTGTTGCAATCGGAGTGAAAGATCCGGCCGATTTCGTGGCGCTCTGCACCGAGAAAAAGTGCGACGAAGCGGCTCTCTTTGCCGCCGCGCGCGGTGCGCTTTCGCGAAGCTCGGCGAACCTTGCGCCGTTTATGGATCTGATCGAAAAGCCGTGGGCGCGCGGTGAGGATCTCGCCAAACCAAAGGCGATCGCAATCGCCGCGGGTGTTGGATTGCTCATCGATCCATCCGGTCGAAAGGTTCCCACGTCAACGCTCGCTGCTTGGGCCGAAAGCGGCGGACCACTCGCGCCGCTCGCTGCGCGCGCGCTCCCAACGCGAGACGACGACGTCACGCGCGAACGCATCAAACGCCTTCTAAAAGGCACCGATCCGGTGGTGCGTGCACACGTGGCGTTGGGCCTCGGCAAAGACCCTGAACACGATGCGGTGAGCCTGCTTGTGGAGGCATATCGCTTTGAAGACGATGCCTCGGTGCGGGGTGCAATCATTCGCGCGTTGTCGCAGCGCACTGAAAAGCAGCGCATTGAAACGCTTGAAATAGCGCGTTCGCTTGACCCGGATGATTCTGTTCGCGGCCTCGCCCGCGCGGCGCTCGCAGGGCGTTCTCTCATGCCGACGGCGACGCTTGCGCAGGCAGTGGCGTGGGTGACGATTATGGACAACGAAGCAGGAACTTCGGCGCCGCCGCGCTCGGGGCGTTTGGTTCGCTCCGACGGTGTTGCAGTGCCATTTGTGGCAGATCCCGATGGCGTGCTGTTTTTGCCGGGGCTCTCTCATCAAAAGTTCAACCTCCAACTCTAAACAGCGAGGTCGCCAATGAGTACACAAGCAATCCCCGAAAGCGACCTTTCGTTCGAGGAGTCAACGAGGAGGCTCACCGACATCGTTGCGCAGCTCGAAAGCGGCGATCTTCCGCTGGAGCAGTCGCTTGCCCTTTTTGAAGAAGGTGTACGCCTCGCACGCGCCGCGCAGGCGCGGCTCGACAACGCTGAGAAACGCGTCGATGAACTGTTGGCCGTCGATCAACAGGGCAAGCCTATTTTAAAGCCTTTCGAGGGCTGATTGGAGAACGGCGAATGCGCACGGCGGCCGCTCTTGTGATCGGAAATGAGCTTCTCTCGGGCAAGATCCAAGATCAAAACGTGATGGTCTTGGCGCGGGCGTTACGCGCCATAGGCGTCCAATTTCGACGCGTCGTCATGGTTCTTGATGAACTCGACACCATCGCCGCTGAAGTGAAGGACTTGTCGCGTACACACGATGTTGTTTTTACGAGCGGCGGTGTCGGGCCCACTCACGATGATGTGACGATTGATGCGGTGGCCAAAGCATTTGGTGTGGACACCGTGTATTCTAATGAAATTGACGACATGCTTCGGGCGTATTACGGCGAGCGCATTACTCCCGGTCACCTCGCCATGGCCAAAGTGCCGCGAGGCTCCCGCCTCTCCCGTGCGAAAGGTGAAGTGTGGCCCGCAATCATTAAAGAGAATGTGTGGGTATTGCCGGGCGTGCCGCAGATTTTCGCAATGAAAATGTCTCTTGTTCAAGAAGAACTAAAAGGTGATGCCGGTTGGATATCACTGGCTGTCCACACAACTCTCGACGAAGGTAATCTTAAAGATCATCTTGATCGAGTTGTTGCGGCTTACCCTCAAGTGGATATCGGCTCTTATCCAACCTGGGACAACACCGGTTATCGAACCAAGCTCACATTTGACGGACTCGACGCTTCCGCTGTTGAGCGCGCGCGCGATGCATTTTTGGCGTATCTAGCGCCCGAAGTGATTGTGGCATTGGACAAATAAACCGCGCCCCCATGCCCATGCGCGGCCCTTCAGTTGGCCCGTCTCGCCGTTTTATGGCTTCCTCAATTCGGGTTCATGTTTCGGCGCGCCGGTCAATTATTGCTCCTATTGCTTTCTATTGCGATGACAGCGTGTTTCGGCGCGCCGAATCCGCTGGCACCATTGCATCGCGGGTCGGTGGGTTTGCCCCACGACGGGCGACTCCTGCTCGGTAAAGAATTGCCGCGTGAAGGTGAGGGTTACCGTGTTATTTGTTATGACGGTCTCCATTACGGAACATCCCGCCTTGTAAACGTTATTGAACGAGCCGCAGCGCGCGTGGCATTGGAAAGGCCCGGGGGATCACCGCTTGCCGTGTGCGACTTGTCAGCGCCGGGCGGAGGCAGGCTGTCCCGTCATCGCTCTCACCAAAGTGGGCGCGACGTTGATCTGTTGTTTTATGCGCTCACCCCCGATGGACGCCCATCCATGGTCCAATTTGTTCGATTTGGCACCGACGGACTGGCCGAACCCGTTCCCGGCAGCTTCGTTCGATTGGATATTGAACGCCAATGGCTTTTGGTGCGCGCGCTGTTGACCGACCCGCAATCGGCTGTGCAATGGATGTTTATTGCCCACCCTATTGAAGCATTGCTTATTGAATATGCCCGCGCCCGCGGTGAAGATCCTGAATTGGTGTGGCGAGCCGAACAGGTGATGATCGAGCCGTGGGACAGCCTTCCGCACGACGATCACATCCATCTTCGTCTTGCGTGTACACCTGATGAAGCGATTGCCGGTTGTTTGGGAGGTGGGCCCTATTGGCCGTGGCTTTCGCCCATCCCCCAACTGGCACCTTTGGACGACGCGGCACTTTTCGATGCGATCGCAGGCGATTTAGCGGCTCCGCAAGATCCAAAGTCGTCTTCAAAAGTTGCAACAGCGCCCTGAACATTGCGTTTGGAGGGCAGTCGGGGTACGTCCTCACCATGCCGGACGAAGGTTTCTTTCAAAATGCCCTTCTCCTTCTCGAACGCGGCGATACGGCCGGCGCCGTCGCCGATCTGAAAACGTATCTCGCGTCTGAACCTGAAGACGACGCGGCTTGGCTCGCCCTCGGCACGGCTCACAGCGCGCTCGGTCAACACGCGGACGCTGTGTCGGCTCTAAAAGAAGCCGTTTCACTTGACGGTGATGTTTTTGAAAGTCGCCTCGCATTGGGTCGCGCGCTTGCCAAAACAGGCAAACTCGACGACGCAGCCTTTCAGCTTCTTCGCGCGCAAAATCTCCAGCCCGACAATCCCACTGCCCTCTTTGAGCTGGGTGTTGTGTTTTACGACAAACACCTATTTCAAAAGGCTGAGGGATTTCTCAACCGCGCCGCTGCCCACGGTTCGTCTACCCTCGCCGCGCGAGCCAAATATGCTTTGGGTCTAACCCATGAAGCTCAAAAAAATCTACCCGCCGCCATCGCGGACTATCGCGACGCAATTGCTCTCGACCCACATTTGATGGACGCCCGCCGCACATTGGCAGACGCGCTTGCTGCTTTGGGCGAACATGAAAGTGCCGTCACCGAGTTGACTCACCTGCTGGAGGTAGAAAGGTCAAACGAACAGGCGGCCAAAAATCGCGAGGTGTTGCTCCGTGCGCTCGCTGAAATGAAGCAAAAGCGCCTCCTCGGCAAAACGGAGAATGACCTGTTTTCATCGGCTTTGGTGCAGGAAGGTCAACTCAAACGCAAGGGTAGAGTGCCCGACGAAGACCCCAATATTGAATTGGTAAGGTACACGCGTCCTTTTTTTGAGCTGTATGTTGCCTACGACACCGAACACAAGATCACGCGTCTTACCCTTGTTGTAACCGACCCAACGCGTGCTGCTGAAGAACAGGACGAAGCGTTTAAAGTGACAGCTATTGGGGATGACGGGAAAACGCGCACCACCAATCTTGTAACTGCCATGTCCCTCACGTTTGTGCGCGAAGCGCTGGGCTGTCCTATGACGCAGGCCACCTCCCTTTACGGTCGATTGCTTGGTGGGGAACCGAAAGTGGAATGGGGAGGTGCCGCGATTGGCTGGAAGAGCATTCCGCGGCCGGACAAACCCACCGAAACGAGGCATGGTTTGTCAATTGCCAAGTCGGGCCTTGCGGTTTTACAAAGTGGGTAGACGCGCGCTGAAGAGCCGCGCGTTTCACGGCTTGTTGGTGGGGGGCACCAGGCGGGTTGTATACGGCCTGTGTGGCAAATTCTCGGGCGCGGGGTAGCGTTGCAAGAGCAGACCCAGGTCCAAAAACGAAGAGTACACTTCGTTCTGCCCAATGATCACGTGGTCCACCAACGTTATGCCCGCGCTTTCAGCCGTTTGGATAAACCGTTTGGTCATTAAGATGTCATCCATCGACGGGGCGGTGGCTCCGCTTGGATGATTGTGAACAATGACCACTCCAATGGCTCCGTCGGCCAATGCCACTCGGAGCAGATCTCGTGGCAACATGGAGCACGCATGCACTCCGCCGAGCGCCACTTTCCGCGTTCCACGCACGGTGTTGGTGGCGTCAACGGCGACAATCCACATCTCTTCGTAGTCAAGTCCGGTTAATACAGGTCCAAACCGTTCCCAGATTGACTGCGAAGACATGAGCGGTTCACGGCGACGGCCCGCTCGATAAACAAATCGTCTACCCAATTCAATGCCGCCCAAGATGCGCAGCGCTTTTACAGTGCCCACACCCGGATGGTCGGCCAATGCGAAAACACCGGATTGGGCAATGCCATTTAGACCGTCAAACGTTTCGAGGAGACTGCTCGCCACGTCCATGACGTGGATTCCGTTGCTTCCTGTTCCTAGGAGTAGAGCAATGAGTTCAACGTCGCCGAGAGCGAAGATACCCTCAGAAAGGGCGCGTTCACGTGGCAAATTTTGAAAGGCCGTTGTGCACTCGACAATCATGCCGAGAGTGAATTGGCAACTTGCGCGCCGTGAGCGCTTTTAGACTTTGTCGGAAAAAGCAACTTTGAGAGCTGAGAATACTGTCGGGCCGACACCTGTACAATGTCGGCCGACACCTAGTCCTGAATCAAGCGATAGCAGCCACTCTCGTTTTGCGAAGCACGGCGACCGGTCTTGTCGAGACGTACCAGTCACCCTTGCCCGTCGCCGCGAGGAAAAGCGAGAAGCGTGGCGCTTCAGGTTCTCTGCATGGAGTTCTGTGGCGCGTGCAACCGGGACGAAAACGTGAGACCGGCGAGACCGGTGATTGGTATGTTCCAATCACCTGAAGCCGCCAAACGCTGCCTGCTGGATTTCTTCGAAACGCTACGTTTTTCAGACTCTCCCGATGCTCATAAGCGTCGCCATTGTTCTTATCGCTTGATTTGGGCCTAGTCCTATGGTTTGGGTAGGGCGGGCAAGCACATTCCACCCGCGGGCGGCGTACCGCTCGGGCAAAGGGCGGCGCATTGCCCCGTGAGTACGTCCGGGGCTTGCCCCTGCGCGCAGGCCGCTGTGTTTTGCGGTTGGCTTGGCGGGGTGATTCCGGGGATGGGAAATGGGAAGGGTAGAGAACCCGGCGACGGCATACCTGGAATGGAAGGTAGACCTCCCGGTCCGCCGAGGCCGGGAATGCTGGGTAGACATACCCCCGCAGCGGGCGCCGAGCCGCTCGAGCAAATGACCGAGCACGTACCAAGCACGCTGTCGGGAACCTGACCTTGGGGACATGCCCCGCCGGGATTGGGTGACGGTCCGCCGCCCCCGTCGCTCACTCGAACTTTATAAGCCGCGCGTAAGTGCTTTGAAACGGTGGTGTCGGTGATCCACGCGTAACCGCCGTCTCCCCATTTGGTCCCCCAACTGTTGTGAATGAGAAACTGCTTTTGGCTACCTACCCATCGGTACCCGGCGAGCAACACCGCGTGGCCTGTCGACTCGCGCTGTTCGTAGTGGGGGAGAACGGCGCCCTGCAACAGTGCGCTGTTGGTCCAAGCGTCGGAATCTACCCAAAACGACACCCAAATGGCGTCGCCGCCCGCGAGAACAGCGCTCATTTCATCCAAGTTGGGCGGGTTTGACTGGAGCTTTTCAATGGCTGAAACGGTGTACCTACCCGCGTTGTTTGCCGCCGCCTTTTCAGCTCGAATCTGAGGGTCAAGATCTCCGCTTCCTGAAGACACCTTGTATGCGGACGAACAGGAATCGAAGGGATCACGCAGCATCTTGCAGGCTTTTGCCGGGTCATACGGCCATGAAGGTTCAAGCGCAATGCGCTCCCCTTCTGACTGGTCACCCGCCACACCCATGCTGCTCACCGCGTATTTGGACCAGATATGAAGCGCGCTCACCACATCGCCGCGCCCCATTTTTCGAATGGCGTGATCCATGGCCGACGAAAGTGAAACGGCCGTGCACGTGCCCACCGCACCCTGGTTTTTCACTGGCCCCTCAAGCCCGGTCATTCGATGGTCAACCATGGGAGGAAGCGGCCCGGTGACGAATGACTTTTTGAATGTTGGGAAGATTGCTTTGGTGATGTCGGCGTGGGGCCCGCAGTCAAAACTGACAATGACGCCCGGAGCAACCTCTTTGGGATTGCACGATCGCGCGTTGGAAAACGCCTGCGTGTTGGTGGGCGCGGTTTGAAGTGTACCCACCGTGGGCACCATTTGAGGTGTGTACACAGGCTGCGCCGTGCCCTGCGGGGGCCGAGTGCCTGTGCAGGCGAGCGTTGAAATCGAGACGACGGCGAGCAGCGAGGGCGCGATCCGCATGGCCATACATATTGTACGAACCAGCCGCTATTCCATTCTCGGGAGCACAATCTTTACCGTTGTGCCTTTGCCTTTGGCGGTGTCGAACACAACACGCCCACTGTGTTGGTCCACAATTTTTCGAACGATCGCGAGGCCCAGTCCGGTGCCGGCGGCTTTGGTCGTAAAAAACGGATCGAAGATTTCCGCCAGGATCGTTGGGTCTACTCCCGGACCCGTATCCCCCACCGACATGTACACATCGCTTCCGTCGCGGCCCACGCGCGCCCAAAGCGTGCCGCCGTCGGGCATGGCATCGAGAGCGTTCATCACGAGGTTTAAAACGACCTGCTTGAGCTTTTCGACGTCGCCCACGGCAAACGCCTGAGGATCCATTTCGCGGACCACTTGAATCTTGTTTGCGGCCAAGGCCTCGGCCTCAAGCTCCAACACATCGCTTGCCACACGCGACAAATCGACCGGTTCTTTTTGAGGAGCGCGCGGTCGCGCCAGCTCCAAAAAGTCTGTTAAAAGCCGCTCCAAACGCTTGATCTCGCTCTCGACGATTGTCACGCGGCGACGCATTGGATCGTGCAGACTCGCGTCGGCAAGCTTGTCGATGGAGCGTCCGAGGAGGTGCAATTCAAGCACCGCGGCGTTGAGCGGGTTTCGAATTTCGTGCGCCAATCCCAGCGCCAATGGAGCCATCGCGTTGAGTGCTTCCGCATCGGCGGCGCGTTTTTCGAGTGCGCGTCTCGCGGTTACGTCAATGCCAATTCCGTACACAAGGTCGTGCTTTTTTCGAGGCCCGCGAACCGCCGACAGGTGCCAGCGTACACGCCTGATCGCCCCTACCGAATCGCGTTGCCCAACTTCAACCTCCATGGCACCCGCGCCGTCGAGCGCGGAGGAAAGAGCGGTGTGGAATTTTTTGTGATCGGCTTCATCGAGAAACGCTTCAACAAACGAAGTGCCGCGCGCATCTTCGGCCTTCACTCCTGTGAGGGCCGCGAGACGTGGGTTAAAGAGCGATACTTTTCCCCCTTCTTGAAGGCCGACAATGAGTACATCGGCGGCTTCAACAATTGCGCGATATCGCCTTTCGTACTCTTGCCTCTCGCGCTTGAGTTGAATTTTTTCGATCGCCTGAGCGACGGCGCTGATGAGTTCTTCAGGTCGAAATGACTTGAGCAGAAATGCAAACGCTCCGGCGCGCAGCGCGGCAATGGCCGTGTCGACCGTTGCAAACCCAGTCACGAGAATGATCTCACCGTCGGGCGATGCGGCTCGCAGCGGGCGTATCAGATCGACCCCGCTTGAGTCCGGGAGTTTCACGTCCACGACGGCAACGTCAAACCCTTCCACCTTGGCGCGTGCGAGCCCCTCATTGGCGTCGCGTGCGAGGCGCACGTCCACATCAAATTCGGGCGTGCCCTCCAGCACTTCGCGCAGGTTTTGTCCGAGGCTTGTGTTGTCGTCGATAATAAGAATGCGCGAAGACACGTGCTCCTTATTACACTGATTTGGTCCGCCCGGCGCGCGCGCCAAACACATCTATTTCCGCACCGCGGAAATAGCGACGCGCACGTCTAGTTCCGTTCGTGCTAAGGCGCCGCGCCATGCGGTTTGTGGATGAATGCGAAGTGAAGGTCGTTGCCGGCGATGGAGGCAACGGCGCCGTCGCGTTTCGAAGAGAAAAGTTTGTTCCGTTCGGCGGGCCATCGGGCGGCGACGGCGGAAAAGGCGGCGATGTTTTTTTTGAGGGCGACGAGGGAATGTCTACCCTTCTCGACTTTACTCATTCACGCGTGATTCGCGCCGATCGCGGTGAAAACGGATCGGGCAGCGATATGTACGGACGCGGCGGTGAAAACAAAACCGAGCGCGTTCCGTTGGGTACACAAATCCGCGATGTTGAGACAGGTGATGTTCTTGCGGATGTCACATCGCACGGCCAACGCATTTTGGTGGCCCGCGGTGGAAAGGGCGGGCGTGGCAACATCCACTTTGCGACGGCCGAAGATAGGGCCCCTCGCCGCGCAGAAAAAGGTGAACCGGGCGAACTTCGCACCGTCAGGTTAACCCTGAAAGTCATGGCCGACGTTGGGTTGCTCGGCTTTCCCAACGTGGGCAAAAGCACCCTTGTTGCCACGGTGAGCGCCGCTCGCCCCAAAATCGCCGACTACCCATTTACAACCCTTTCACCCCAAGTGGGTGTGGTGAACGTGGCGGGTGGACCACGCGCGGGTGGAGCCGCATTTGTGATTGCCGACATACCCGGCCTGATTCCGGGTGCGGCTGAAGGCGCTGGCCTTGGAAACCGATTTCTAAAACATGTTGAACGAACGCGCGCCCTCCTCCACCTGGTTACCATTGACCATGGGGAGGGTCGTGAGCCCTGGGCTGATTACAAAGCGCTTCGAAAAGAGCTTTTGGCATGGAGCCCTGAACTCGCCGAGAGGCCGGAAATAGTGGCTCTTTCAAAAGGCGATCTACCCGACGTGAAAGAAGCCTACCCGGCGCTCAAGAAAAAGTTTGCCCGTCACAAGATAAAACTTCGCCTCATCAGCGCGGCCACCCACGAAGGGATTGACGAGCTTTCACTCGACCTTTTCCGCCTGGCAAAAGGCCAGGAAGAACAAGTTTAAGAGGTGCCCCGTGAAGTACAAAACGCTTGGAAACACGACCATCGAGTACAGCAGCATCGTTTTCGGCGGTTGGCAGTCTGGAAAAGAATATTGGGTAGGTATCGACGATACCGAAACCGTGGAGGCCCATGTTGCCGCGCTCCACGCGGGTATGACCACCTTTGACACCGCCGAAGCGTACGGGGCCGGTCACAGTGAACGCATTTTGGCGAAGGCGATTGGTGCGCGTCGGAGCGAAATTCAGATTTTTACCAAAGTGTCGTGGAACAATCTGCGTCGCGACAGAGTGATAAAGTCGTGTGAACGCTCGCTCAAAAACCTGAATACCGATCACATTGACCTCTATCAAATCCACTGGCCGGCAGGCACTTTTGGCAGCCCGGTAATCCCCATTGCAGAAACCATGGGCGCCCTTGCCGACCTCAAAGCTCAGGGTAAGATTCGGGCGATTGGAGTATCCAATTTTAACCTGACCCAACTCAAAGAAGCGGCGGCGCTTGCTCGGGTAGATGCCATTCAACCCTGTTATTCGCTCTTTTTTAGAAACTTTGAAAAAGAAACGCTCGCCTACTGCGAGGCCGAGAAAATAAGCGTGCTCGCGTATTCACCGCTCGCGCAGGGACTCTTGACGGGTAGATTTCGCAAAGGCACTCAATTTCAAGAAGGCGACAATCGGCGAGACAACAAGCTGTTTGAAGAGCCTCATTTCGATCGGGCGCTTTCAGCTATTGAAGACATCACCCCCATCGCCGAAAAACTCCACATCACGCTGGGTCAACTCGCCCTCGCGTGGCTTACCCATCGTCCACAAACGGCGGCCATTGCGGGGGCTCGCAACGCGGCGCAGGCCATTTCAAATGCCGCCGCCGGTGACGTGAGGTTGAGTACACAAGACTGGGAAGCGGTTGACAAAATCGGCTGGAAAGTGGCCGCGCCTCTATTTGACCAATGGATGATGTGGAACTGGTAAAACTCAGCCCGATTCTTGCTGAAATTCGTACATGGCGCCGAGGCCGAGGATGGCCGTCAGCTCGTCAAGGGCTGTGCGTGACTCCACGAGAAGATGTGGGTCTGCCAAGTCTTCAGGGCTCAACTTTTCGCGGTAGTGACGAATGACCCACGAGGTCAGCTTTTCATCCAACCGTTCATTAAACTCACATTCAGGATGCACGGCCGCCCGTTCTTCAGCGGTGAGGCATACCCGCAACCTGACACACGCGGGCCCACCGCCGTTTTTCATGCTCTGCCGCATGTCCACGTAGCGCACTTCTGTAATGGGGTTGTCACCCACTTCTCGAACGCGCTCCAGCACCGCTTTTGCCCGGGGGTTTTCTTCACACTCGGCGGGCGCGACAATGGCCATTTTGCCGTTGGGTAGGGTAACGATTTGACCGTTGAAAAGGTAAGTGGAGATCGCCTCGTCAAGCGTCAGATCATTTTGATGAATGCGAATTGGGCAGAACGCGGGCCCCACCTCAGATTCGCAAACATCAAGCAGCTGCGCAATTTCACCCGGATCGTACGCCGCTTCGTGAAACATCAACACGTTTTCGTTGGAAGTGCCCACCACATCGTTGTGGAACGTTCCCGCCGAAATCGCCGCCGGGTTTTGACGAATAAACATTGCGCGCCCTTTTTGAAGGTGAAAGAGCCGCGCCACCGCTTCAGAAGCTTCTCGACTTTGGCGTACGGGCACCGGCGTTGCTGCGTTGGGACCGTCGGCACTCTTCCCATACACGAACACGTGTACACCCGGTTCACCGTGAGAACGCGCGAGGCGCATGTGATTGGCCGCACCTTCATCACCAAAAGAGACATGGGAAGGTAGGTTGCGATGAACCACGAAATGCGCCGAATTGGAAAAAATGCGGGCGAGGGTGTTGAACGTTCCTTCCGCTTCAATGGAGCGGTGAAACAGCGTGGCAAGATTGGCAACCGCAATGTGTACACGCCCGTCGCGCGTATCGACGCTTGGAGCCACCGTGGCGGCGTTGGCGGCCCACATACTGGATGACGAAGCAGCCTGTGCAAGAAGATGTGGACTTGTTTTCGCAACCGCGGCAATGACGTCGGCGTCGGACCCGGTAAACCCAAGCCGGCGCAGCGTGGGCATGTGCGGCCTTTCCTGCGGGGGCAAAAGGTATTGAGCCACCCCGAGGCCACGCACAAGTCGCATTTTCGCAAGCCCCTGAAGGGCCGCCTGGCGTGGGTGTGAAACCTGACCGCGACTTCCGGCGGCGGCCAGATTTCCGGGCGAAAGACCGGCGTAGCTGTGAGTCGGGCCGACGAGCGAATCGAAGTTGGCTTCGATGGTCATGAAAAACACGGTACACTGGCGGAGCGCGGCGTGCGGCGGTAAAAAGCGCGCACATCGCTCAAACACACGTTTTTCGCCAGATCGTCATGAAAACCAACGCGGCCCGTTTGTTAGACTCCCTTGGAATTGTGTACGAACTTCGAGAGTACGAAGTGGACCCCGAAGATCTCTCGGCAGAAACGGTGGCCCAAAAAGTGGGCCTTCCTCCTGAGCAGGTGTTTAAAACCCTGCTTGTAAAAGGCGACAAAACAGGCCTTCTCTTTGCCGTTGTACCCGGCAATGCAGAACTTGACTTTAAAGCCCTCGCCAAAGTGAGTGGTGATAAACAGGTCACCATGGTGCCCCTCAAAGATGTACAACCTTTGACCGGGTATATTCGCGGTGGGGTAACCGCGTTGGCCGGTAAAAAAGACTATCCCGTGGTGGCCGATGAAACGATTGAACTGTTTGACACGGTGAGCGTGAGCGCCGGAGTTCGCGGTACTCAAATTATCATTGGACCGGGTGACTATCTGCGCGCCACCAAAGCCAAAGTGGGCGGTATTACCCGGTAAGATTTCTACCGGCCGGCGCGCTCCAAAAGTTTTGTCAGTTTGGCGAGCGCTTCTTCAGATGCTCCCATTTCACGGAGCCTTTGTACAGCGCGCGGCGGCGGCGGAGGTTCAGGTTTGGGTGCCGGTTCGGGTGCGGGAGCGGCTTGAATGGGAGGCGCTGTTGCTGGACTCTCTACGTGGGTAGGTGGAGAGGGTGGGGTAAGCATCTCCGGCGGTTTGGGAAGACCGGGCGCCGGAGGAGGTTCTTCTATGGGTGAAGGACTTGTGTACACCAACGGCGCGGGCTGTTTTAAGGCAGCATTCAAGTCAAGGGTAGATTCTCCAACGGCGGCCGTAATGGGCAGGATAGGAGCCGGTGCCGGGGCTCCCCAAGGTGTGGCTGTCAGGTTGGAAACGGGGGCGGAATCGGGGCCCGAGATAACAAACGGTGTGGAGGGTTCTTTCGCTTTTTGCTCCCACGGGGCAATACCGAGTGTACTTTCACCCAGGCCGACGGATGGGGCCATCGCCGTAGCGTCGCCACTATCAACCGGTGCGGGGGTTGAACGAGGCGCCGTTTCGCCAACCGGTGAGGTCCACAGGGTAGCCCACTCGGCCGGGGTGCGAGAAGAAAGCGCCGCCGCAAATTCGATGGTAGAAGAATGTGATTCAACAGGCGATGCGCCTCGAAACACCGCAAAACACTCCAAAGCGTCTGCTTTGATAATCAACATATCCAAGAGCAGCGGGAGATCCTTTTCTATACTACCCATGCGAAGTCTACCCGCCGGCCGGAGGTTGGGCAGGCGTGAATTAACCCTCGGAGTGTTCGGAGACATCCCGTCGAGGACAATCCATTCATTACCGAGCAGATATTCGGTTTGTTGCTCGATCGGTGCGGCCTGAAAAAAACTCCAGGGGGCAGGTGTTGTGAGTTTACTCGGCGTCGGACTCGCTGAAAAAAAAGGGCCCGAGTCAAGTTGGACTGCAAGTGTTTTTCGCACCGGCCAAAATCGCGAAATCGGACCAAAACAAGCAGGTTTTTGCGCGTCTTTTGGGTCAACAAGTTGGGGTTTTTGTGTACCCACCGGATTGGCTGCTATACCCGAGCCCCCCAACGTTTTTTCGTAGGTGAGAGAAACCTTGTCAAACGGTACAGGTTGGCCCGCGGCGTTTCGTTCGCCGAACACGTGAATGGTTTTATCAAGCAGGGGTGATTGTTCGCGAAAAATTGCCAAACGAACAGCCGTAGAACTTCGCCCACCTCCATAAGCAAACCCTGTGAGCACAATGTCACACTTGGAGAGGTAGGGAGCGGTTTCCGCCGGGTGTTCAACGCTTCGAGTTGGATTTTTTCCAAAGGTCACGTCGTCGGTTTGAACCGGTCGCGGTTCAAGCAAGTCCATTGGAGCGTTGGGATTCAGCTTTAGGTGAACCTTGACAATCCCCGTTACAAACGGGCGGTCGTCTTGTTTCCAAAACCGGAGAAAGGCACTCACCTTACCGTCGGTAACAACTCGGCGCGGATCCTCCAGTGTCATAGCTTGCCTCAAGAGTTAACTGTCAGATCCTTTTTCACCGGAAGAAGAGGAAAACAGAAC
Organism: Polyangiaceae bacterium; assembly: GCA_016712345.1. Classification (GTDB taxonomy): domain Bacteria; phylum Myxococcota_A; class Polyangia; order Polyangiales; family Polyangiaceae; genus JADJRH01. The sequence goes on along the minus strand of JADJRH010000001.1, from coordinate 709,439 downwards.
GTTCAGCGGAATAGGTTCAGGTTCGGGCTCACCGGGGAGAGCAAACCGGGCGATGTATCCTGTGCGCTTTCGAACAGGCAACGCCGGCACCTCCATTGTTGAAACAACGAATTCAGGATCAAACACCAAATAGCCCGCGTTGTCACCCGTTTCCCCGTATGGCGGGCTCGGCTCTTCACCAAGGGATTTTTGAGTTCTGTACGCAATGATCAACGTGACCGAGTTTACCATCTCAACCGAGTGGGGCGAGTCAACGTCGCGCGCCAGGGCAGAATATTCATCAATGGGAAGTTTGATACTGACATGTATCCGATGGATGGCGCCCTGTTTGATTTTAGAAAAGCGCGGTTCAAACAAAATTTGGGGTGAAATATTGGGGGGGCACGGTGAATCGGCAAATACAAGCCGCAATGAGTTACCCATTGCAAACCTGTAAACACCCCACGGGTCACCCACAACTTCACCCTCTGGAGTGTACACCCAGAGGCGGTCGGCCACGAACATCTCCTCGTGAGGCTGAATTTGGATATTCAGCTCCAGTTTGTCTTTGTCCGCGGAAAGTGACCACGTTAGGGCAAACGTTTGGTTCGTTTCAGATTTGGTAAGGTTCATAGGTATGTTCAGCCGAATCGGGGAGGTTTACCTCGGACCGTACATGCCGGCCCGGTGGCCGGTTCTGCGGAGAGGATAGCCCCGCTCGCCCAAGTATTGATTCTCGGTTGGACTGACAGGGCCACCGGGTACCTGGGTGCCGCCAGGCTGATTGACCCCACCCTCAATGTTTTGCCACTCTTCGCGATTGGTCCACCCACCGGTGAGGGGTTGATGCTGGCGGTTGACGCCCCAGGCATTGTGCTCAGCGTGACCCAATTCATGGAATAGTGTGGAGTCGCTGGGCTGGGCAGGTCCACCGCGCGGGCCCGTGGTGATGGTTGGATCCCACCCCATGTTGGACCCGCTGCCGGCGCCCGGAACCATGGCGCCCCCGGGAGCTGTTTGAACCCGCGACGCGGCGAAGTTGTCGACGTATACCGCTGCGTTGTTGGGTCCGAGCGCAGGGTTGGCGGTTTCCGCGGCGGAGTACTCGCGAATGACAACATTGTGTCCGCGGGGGTTGTTTTGAATGTTGTTGAGCCTCTGAAGACCCGACGGCGTGGTTGAGATGATGCCCAGATCTCGAAGCGTTTGCGCCTGAAAGTCAGGGTATCTTCCGGCGCTCGGTTTGATGAGAATGTGATCTCCCACTTGAATGGTTCCGTCGGGCAATCTCCGCACTGTAAATGGGAATGCGGGGCCGCCGATAAACACCGTTGCCGCGCCGGTGACAATGGGCAACATCCCATCGGGGCCGGGGGCGGGTGATACCTTTTCCATCACCCGGTCGGCAAAAAACGCGGTTGGCGTGTTGATTTCTACCACCGGACCGCCTTGTATCTTGGTCATTCCTCCACTGGATGCGACCAACATTTCACGGATGGATTTGACCTTCATGTTGGCCTGCGTGGCGTGGGTCATATCACCATCGGAGGTGTTGTTCAGCGTTCCACCCGCGGAGGCGGTAAAGTTCTCGTTGGCCCCGAGAACAATGTTGGTCAAACTTGTAATGGCTACCGAGCGCATGGCGGTTACATCGATAAAACCCGACGCGGTCACCTCAATGCTGCCTCGGGGAGCCGGCGGGGCAGGAGGGGCGGGAACCGCCGTGCCACCCGGAGCTGCCATGGCAATACCATTGGATGCCGCCATTAAGATGCTTCCCTTGGCGGTGATCTTGATATCCGGCCCGTCAAGTTCAATGGTGGCTTCACCCGTTGTGAGGGTGATTTTTTTATCTACCATTGTAAAACGGGTAGGTGGAATGGTGGGCGGCGGATCGTGGGGCTGGCCTATCACCACTTCATGTTTTTGGCCGGCATGAATGGAATTTACCGCGCCGATGCTCGCCGAGCGGTTGACCCCGACGGTGATTGATTCGTTATGTTTTACAAGCTTGCGCAGGTCGCGCTCGGCTTGAATGTACACCTGCTCACGGCCGGCGTTGTCGTCAAACTTGATTTCGTTGAACCCGTTGGAACCGGGGGTGGAGCGGCTTTGCCACGTGCTGATATTTTTGTTTCTGGGCAGGGGGTAGGGTAGGGGCTGCGTTTGATTATAAAGCCTCCCTACCACCATGGGTTGGTCGGGGTCACCGTCGAGAAAAGCGACAAGCACTTCATGCCCAACGCGGGGCAACATGACCATGCCATACCCGGCGCCGGCCCAGCCCTGACTCACGCGCATCCACGCAGTGGTATACCGATCATACCCAGTGGGTGAACCTTGCCTGTCCCAATGCATTTTCACCCGCACGCGGCCGTGTTCATCCACATGCACTTCATCTGAACCGGGGCCGACAACTGAGGCGGTTTGCGGCCCGTGAACAAGAGGCTTTGCGACGGGTTTTGGACGGTAAGGAAGACTCGCAAAAACGGCCTTTCCACCGATGGACCACTCACTTGTTGTCGGTGAGCCGTCCATGACCGTTTCAATAACAAGGAGCCTGTGATCACCGCCAAGATCGGGATGGGGATGGTCTGAAATGGAGAAAACGCTCCCTGCGGCGAGAGGAACGTAGTTGGTTTGATAACGCACCGTGCGTCTGTGTACGCGCGCGCTTTCTTCGTGGATGCTGTCACGATGATTGGCAAACTCGACGTCGCTCCTGAAAATTCCCCTGTCGTCGGCAACGATCGTGTTGGAAGGTCGGCTTGGCATTTCTACCAAGCTGTAACCGGGGGCGTATCTGTACTGCGTCAGGTCAAATTCAGGCTGTCGGTTTTGCGGCGCGGCTCCGGTGAGCCTATACGAAGGATTGAGAAAGTCGTAATCGCGGGTGTGAAACGACGATGTACCCATGGCTTGGGTTACGTGAACATGGGTAACGTATGGGCCCGGGGCGCGCGAAGGGTTATCTGCGTAGGGGAGACTTGCCATGCTCTCAGCGGCGTGCGGCGCATCGGTAATAGAAAGGGGGCTGTCAGGTAAGCCGGTGTCGAAGTAATAGGACAAACCGGCTTCAGCCAAGAGGCGTTGGACAAATGAAAAGTCAGATTCGTTGTATTGAACTCGGTAGTCTAAAACGCGGTACGACGCTGTATCAATAGACCAGGAGACGGCAACGTGAGCTTCGGCCAGCACATCGCGAACAATGGAGGGGATGGTTTGTTGTTGAAAAATGCGGCAACCTACCCGGTGCTGGAGGCGCCACATCTCCGGCACTATCTCCATGAAATAGGTGTACTCACCCGTGGGCTCCGCCTGAAGTTGTTCCATGTAGCCGCATATTCCCCCCCAGGAGCGTGGTGAGTACGCTGTGTCGCTGTTGTCCCCCGGCAAAATGCGAAACCGGGCGGGGCGGCCAACAATGGTGGACAAGTCTACGTGGCCGCGTTTTGCGCACAAAAGGCCCACTCGAAACGGAGTGGACATGCCTTCAGAAATGCTGAATTGCCGTACCGAAAGCCTGTCGGTAGCGTCGTCCGTGCGCCCCTCGTACCACAGGTCAACGTTTGCCATGCCGCGGCAACTCTACCCGAGTTCTGAGCGTACTCCAAGAGCTTGTCGAGGCCCGCGCTTGGTCGACCGGCGTTTTTCTACTGCGCGCCCCGCTGACGCGTCCTTGCGGCGTTCGCTCGGACGCGTGATCGGGGCCTACGGCTGCGTTCGTTGATATTCGGCATCAGTCAGGTCTGCCACTGTGGCGGTGACGGCACCCAAGATCGCAGTGTTCACTATGCTTTGCGCAATGGCAGTGGGCCCGGGTGAAGCAAATCCGGGCGCGGCAACGTGGTCATTGCTCGGCGTGTGAATAAACCCGGCGCGCAGCAGGCCGAGGGCTGCACCCCGGGTATAAAACAGGTCCATTAACGTCAAGAAGACTTGATCGCACAAAAAGCCGCCCGCCGAGTTGCTTGGAGAAACCGGACCGCCCGCCGTACGGATGGCCTGTTCAATGCGAGCAATGGGCAAGCGCGTGGCGCGAAAGCGGGTTGGGGTTGCACGAACCGTCGGGGGAAGATTTTGTTGATTGTCGGCGATGGGAAGTTGTTGATCGTCGGCCCGCTGTTCAACTCGAAACGTAGTGCTGGCCATACCGGTGCTTATCACAATATGCGGATGCACGGATGAGATGTGTTGAAGCAACTCATTTGGACCCCCACCCCACAGCACGTGCAATACGCGCCCCTGAATGGTTCCCGATCTCAAAGAGCCGTTGATTGTGGTGTGGACAGCTCGCCCGTTGGCGGCAAGCGCCGCAAGACCGCTCGGATTGAACGGTTGATTTTGAAACGGCTCAAAGCCTGTGACAAGGATCCTGAGCGGCATCGGTTGGACCATACCAGAGGTTGCAAAGAATGAGCACTACCACACGGTGCAATGCGCCATTATAGAATACAAATAGAGCGTACGATAGCCATCACGGTGCAGGCACCACTTTTCGGCACGCCGCACGTGTGCTAGGCGTCGCGGCGTGAGCAAAGTAAGTATCGCGCTCAAGGTCAACGACGAAGAAACAAGCGTCAACTTCGCACCGCACAAAACGTTGCTCGAAGTCTTGCGTGAAGACTTGGGGCTTATGGGCACCAAACACGGGTGCGAGCTGGGCGAGTGCGGCGCATGTGCGGTCCTCGTCAATGGTAAACCCGTGCTGTCGTGCCTGTTTCTGGGGGTGGAGGCCGAGGGGCGTCATGTGCAAACCATTGAGGGAATGGCCGACGGGCCGGTATTGCATCCGCTGCAAGAGGCGTTTGCCGATCTCGGGGCGGCTCAATGTGGCTATTGCACGCCGGGTATTTTGCTCACCGCAAAGGCCTTATTGGCCGAAAAGCCCAAACCCACTCGGGCAGAAATCAAAGAAGCGTTGAGTGGTAATTTGTGCAGGTGCACGGGCTACCTTCAAATCTTTGAAGCGGTGGAAGACGCCGTGCTTCGCATTGCAGAATCCAACTCCAAAAACGAGGTGGCTGCACAATGAGCAACGTAGTTGGAAAACCGCGCCGTCGTGTGGATGGGCGAGCCAAGGTGCTCGGGCAAACACGTTTTGCCGACGATCTGTCATTTCCGCGCATGTTGCATTGTCGGCTGCTGAGGTCGCCTCTGCCCCACGCAAACATTGTGCGGGTTGACGTTGAGAAAGCTCTTGCCCTACCCGGCGTAAAGGCCGTACTTACAGGTCGCGATCTACCCATCCCGTTTGGAATCTTGCCTGTCAGTCAAGACGAACATGCGTTGTGTCTTGAAAAGGTAAGATTTGTGGGTGACCCTGTTGCCGCGGTGATCGCGCTTGACGAGGATATCGCGCAGGAAGGGGTAGAACTAATTCAGGTGGAGTATGAACAACTCCGCACGGTGGCCGATCCGCGTGAGGCTCTGAGCACCCCTGAGCCGCAAATTCAGGCCTACGGCAAGGGTAATTTGCACAAAACGTTTTCAATGGAGTTTGGCAACTTGGAGGCCGGTTTTGCCGCGGCTGACAAGGTGTTTGACGACACATTTTTCTTTCAGGGCAACACGCACCTTGCCATGGAGCAACACGCAACCGTGGCATTGGTTGACCCAGATGGGAAGTTGACCGTTTATTCAAGCACGCAAACTCCCCACTACGTGCACCGCGCCTTGGCCAAAGTGCTGGGCTTGCCGGCGGGTCATATTCGGGTTGTTGCCCAACCAAACGGCGGCGGTTTCGGCGGAAAAACAGACCCATTCAACCACGAAATTGTGGTTGCAAAAGCGGCGATGGTCACGGGTAGACCGGTAAAAATCTGTCTCAATCGGGAAGAGGTATTTTATTGCCACCGAGGCAGGCACCCGGTTGAAATGCGCTTTCGCACAGGGGTGAAAAACGACGGAACGATCACGGCTGTACACCTGCAAACTCTCCTCGACGGTGGAGCCTACGGCAGCTACGGGGTGGCGAGCACGCTTTATACAGGCGCTCTCCAAACGGTTACCTACCAAATTCCAACCTATAAGTTTGAAGGCGCGCGCGCTTTACAAACAAGCCTCCCTGCGGGCCGAAACGAGGTCACGGAACCCCTCAACCGCGGTTTGGGCAAGAAGTTCAACTCGACAAAATTGCCGTCGCGCTGGGGATTGATCCGGCCGACATTCGGCTCAAGCAACTTCTCGATGACAATGCCGTCACGGCCAATTTCATGAAGCTCGGGAAAATCGGCCTTCGTGAATGTATCGAAAAAGTGGTGGAAGGGTCGGGCTGGCGAGCGCGCCGCGGCAAACTCGGACATGGTCGAGGTTTGGGCTTGGCTTGTTCTGCCTATATGTGCGGCGCGGGTCTTCCCATTTATTGGAATGAACTTCCCCATTCCGGGGTGCAGTTGAGACTCGACCGTTCCGGGGGTGTAACGGCATTCTGCGGCGCCACTGAAGTGGGCCAGGGTTCGGACGATGTGCTCGCCGTTTGCGTTGCAGAAGTGCTTGGAATTGAGCCTTTTGACGTGCGAGTTGTCACGGGGGATACAGATCTCGGTCCGGTGGACTTGGGCAGTTATTCAAGCCGGGTGACTCTGATGATGGGCAACGCGGCCATTCAGGCTGCGGAGCGCGCCCGCGACATGATCGCTCGCAGCGTTTCAAAAAAGATGAATGTGCCTGAAGAGCGGTTGGTGTTTTCAGAGCGCAAAGTGTTTGATTCTGAAAATCCTGAAAACGCCATTTCGTTTCGAGACGCCGTGATTTTGGGCGAAGCCGAACACGGCACCTTGGGAACGGTGGGGTCGTATAAACCGCCGGCGCCGCTCGCCAAGTATAAATCGGGCGGGGTTGGGCCTTCACCCACATATTCGTATACCGCCGCGGTGATTGAGGTGGAAGTGGACACTCAAACCGGGTGGATTGAAATTCCAAAAATTTGGATTGGACATGACATCGGAAGGGCGCTCAACCCGGTGCTTGTTCGCGGTCAGGTAGAAGGCAGTGTGTACATGGGGCTCGGTGAAGCGCTCATGGAAGAACAGGAGTTTCGTCGGCTGCCTGAAAAGCGCTCCAACGCGTTGGTCCACAAGATGCCGAGCATGTTGGAGTACAAATCACCCACCACGCTTGAAATGCCGGATGTGGTCACTTATCTGATTGAAAACCCCGACGGCGCGGGCCCGTTTGGAGCAAAAGAGGTGGGGCAAGGTCCACTTCTACCCATTATGCCGGCGCTTGCAAATGCGGTGTTTGACGCGGTGGGTGTACGCATTGACGAGGTGCCGATCACACCTGAAAAGGTGCTCGCGGCGCTTGAACTGAAACGTCGAACGGGAGTGGGTAGAGTGGGGCCGGGCAAGTTTCCAGAAGTGCCTTGGCCTGAAAGCGCCAAAGTCCCAACGCCGTGGGAAGGCGGCGACGGGCGAGCAACAAACGAAGGTCCGCGGCGCCGCGATCAGCGTCCGCAGGCTCCCGTCGCGCCGGAGGTTCCGCTCGGCGGGGGTGCGGCGCGTTCTCAGGAAAAGGGTGTTTGAGCCATGATGCGGCTTCCGAAGTTTAAGTATTACCGTCCAACTTCCCTGACTGAAGCGTGTGCCGTGCTCCGGGGTGAAGGCCCAAACGCCATGGTGATCGCGGGTGGAACCGACATTCTACCCAACATGAAACGGCGGCAGCAACAGCCCAAAACCTTGGTGAGTTTGTCTGGATTGGCAGACCTGCGGAGGTTCACGCCCGATGGGAAGGGATCGGCTGTCGGAGCGCTCTACACATTGACCGATGCCGCGATGAATGCCGAGGTGCAGCGATCTTACCATGCGCTTGGAAAAGCGGCGTCGCTGGTGGCAACACCTCTCATTCGAAATCAAGCAACGGTGGGCGGCAATCTGTGCCTTGATACGCGCTGCAACTATTACAATCAAAACGCTGAGTGGCGCCGGGCAATTGATAATTGTATGAAGGCGCCGCGTGAGGCCCAGGGCGTATTTACAGAATCGCTTTTTCTCGCCGGGAGTGCCGAACGGCAGCAGAAGTCGGGGGATGAACCGGGATCGATCTGTTGGGTAGCTCCGGGCAGTCCGCGTTGTTGGGCGGTTTCGTCAAGCGACAGCGCTCCCGCTCTCATTGCCCTTGGAGCTGAAGTGGTGCTTGTTTCGGCGGATGGGGAGCGAAAAATTCCCCTTTCGGCTTTGTACAACAACGACGGGATGGCGTACCTGACAAAGCGGCCCGATGAAATTCTAACTCAGGTGCTTTTGCCTGAATCGGTGGGTAGGAGCACCTATTGGAAGTTGAGGCGTCGCGGCAGTTTTGACTTCCCGGTGTTGGGGGTGGGCGCGTGGGTAAAACTGAGCGCGCTGGGTGAAGTGGAAAGCGCTCGGATTGTTCTCGGGGCGGTGGCTTCTTACCCGGTTGTGGTTGACAAAGCTGCGGAGGTGTTGCTCGGGGCACCTCTGACCGATGAGAGAATTGCAAAAGCCGCCGATGTGGCGGTGAAATCGGCAAAGCCGCTCGACAATACCGACTTCGCTCTTGGATGGCGAAAAACGGTCACGCGAACGTATGTGGAGGGCGCTTTGAAAGAGCTGCGCGGCGACGCCCCTGAAACGCTGGGTCTCTTGGCGCGCAGGGCGCAGCGGGCCGTTTCTCTACCGGTGATTCAACCCGGTTGACGTCTCGATTCCTGACACGTTGTATTCAGCACAGACTTGTGGCTAACTGCCACCACCACGCAACGACCTGAAACGCCGCGCCGCCCGACACGTCTCTTCACCACGGAGGCACGGAGATCACGGAGATCCACGGAGTTTTTTGTATTTCAGGCTGCTATGGGCTCGCACAGCGGCGTCCATCACCTGTCAGGTTCGGTTCGTGGGTGATGTGTACCCATTGCAGCGAAAGAAACAAAGAAACTCCGTGTGTTCTGCGTTCTCAGTAATTCCGTGTTGATTACGACCTTTCAGTTACCCAGGCGGCAGCCAATGGGTAGAGTGCTGTTGAGCACGATGTGACATAAGAAAAAGCCTACAAAAAAAGCAAAAGAGTACGCGACATCGGGCGGCTGAGAGGGCATGCTTTTCAGCATGACAACCAACCTTTCTTGCTGTGTACGCTTGGGCTTGTTGGTGTTGGCAATTGGGGTTTGGGGTTGCGGCGCAATTGCCGGGGACAATGCAAACCAAGTCACAGAAGGCGGCGGTGGCAGTGACGTAGATACCGAGGCAATGTTGCAGCTTGTGTGTAAGGCGGATGAGAACATCGTCTTTCCACCGCTCGCGAAAGGTTGCTTTGACGTGTCTCAGTGCGTGCTGATTTTTCACCGTGTTGACTGTTGCAAGACGGCGAATGTGTACTCAATAAATCAGCTGGCACAAGCGGAGTTTGACGATGTGGAAGGGCTGTGTTCACAGGCGTTTGGAACCTGTGGATGCAAGTCTTTCCCGTACACCGTTGAGGATGGCAACGAGGTAACCAACTTTGCAAACCTTGCCGTCAAGTGTGAAGAGGGCGCGTGCAAGGCTTATGTTGTTCCAGAGTGAGTAGGGTAAGGGGAGGGTGGATCATACGGAACGGCTTTGGCGCGTACGAACTCGGCAATGGTAGAGTGCAGAAAAGCCGGATGTGACAAGAAAAAGTTTGAGAAAATTGCCCGCAAAAATGCAAAAAAGAGCATGACAAATTTCGCTCAAGGGGTACACTTCTTCTCATGAAACTTACCCTTGGCTATTTGGTATGTGTAGGCGCTTGGATATTTGTGGGCTGCACCTCGGGTGACGGTGGAAACACGGGCGGAGGTGGAACCACTTCAGCCGGTGGAACAGCGGGCTCGGGCGGAACGGCAGGTGGCGGCACGGGCGGTACAGCGGGCGCGGGCGCAGGAGGTACAGGCACTGGCGGAGGGGCCACGGCGCAGATCATTTGTGGGTCGGACGAGTCGATTGTTTTTCCGGCACTTGATAAGAGCTGTAACACCGTTGATGATTGTGTACTCATTGGGCACCAGTTGGACTGCTGTCAAACCGAGGCCCTATTGGCGATTAACAAAAATGCCGAGGCCGACTTTGACGCTGTAGAATCTCAGTGTCAGGGCGCTTTTCCACCCTGCGGCTGCCCCGCCGGGCCCTGGAAGGTAGAGGACGGCAATACGGCCGACTCGCTGGCTGAGGTCGCTATCAATTGTGTTGAGTCAGTTTGTTTGGCCAGCGTGCCGTGAGACTGGGCTGGGTAATGGTCAAAGGCGAAAGTTGACCATTACCCCAAGACCGGCGCTTTGGCCCCGAACACGCGTCCGAGCGAGTTGCGAGAGCGCGGCGGGGACGTGTCAGCGGGGCGGGCAGTACAAAAACACCAGCCAGATAGGTGAGGTTGCGTGTTGAGAATGTCAGACGCCTTGGCAACGTGCACCGACTCGTTAATCCAGCGGTGAAGCTTTTCTGCGTCTCGCGGGCCGAGGATTTGGGAGCGAACGTTGTTTGGAATGGCGAGCCCACGCACATAATCTACCCGCGTGATTGGGATTGGTCACGGGGGGCCCTCGGTTGACACCGACATAGTGAAGTTTGCCGAAAACCCCACCGTATCGCAGGTGAGCGACCACGATGCCAGGTGACTCACCTCAAAGCCCTCGACCACGGCCGACTCGCCGGGCCCAATGACAGTGATGGCAAATCCGTTGCCGGCGTGAATTTCGTGCACGATCTGGCATTCATCCCCTTTGTATTTACAGATCGGGTAGAACCCAATAGAAAGCTCACCATGCGGAGGGGTAACTTCCGGGGGCAATGAGCCGTCTTTCGTTTCTTGATAGGTGGCATAGTCGGTAAAACCTGAATTGACAACCGACCACGGGAGGCCCGGAGCCGCGGAAGCCCAGGCGGTTTTTCCAGGAGCAAATTCAAGCGTCAGGTTGGGGCCTACCCACGCAAACGAGGCCGAAGTGGACCCATCTTCTGAAACAAGGGTAAGGCTTGTCGGCGTTGCCTCATTCACCAGCATGGGGTAGCTGAGGTCGGCGGCAAAGTTGGACTTAGGCTCCAACCCAAGCTGTGGAACGTTGTCAACGGCGGCATCGATTTCTGGGGTGCAGTTGGGTAGACCCATGTTGAAGCCGCCCACCGATTCTGTACTGCCGGAGGCGCCGCCGGTGCCCGTGGGGTTGGACCCCGCGGTGGCTCCCGCGCTCCCGGCGGCGGCTCCGCTGCCGCTCGTTTCTGTCGCGACGTTACCGGTGCAAGCCACAAAAGCGAAAGGAAAGAGACAAGAGATCACGCGAACATTCATGCCCAAATCATGCCCGCTGACGGAGTGAACGATCAAGGCAGATGAAAGGGGAGGTCATTTTTATGCTACGGTGCCAACGGCGCAATGGCAGGCCGGCCTCCCCTCGTTCTCGGTGTGGACTACTACGTTGAAGACGGCAAGTTCGTTTTCAAGGCGGAGTATCATCTGAAGCGCGGGTATTGCTGCAATTCTAAATGTCGGCACTGCCCTTATGGCAATGCGTCTGGGGCGGCGCCGAAGTTGCCCTCCATTGAAATAAAAGGTTTGCCGGCGCCGCCCCCCAATCCCAAGTCCAACGAGGACGACTAGCCCTAAAATAGGCGACAAGAGCATCTGGACATCCTTCTAGTTCGAAAAGACGTGGAAACGGAGCGTTTCGAAGAAATGCCAACCAGCGGCGTTTGGCGGCTTCAGGTGACCAAAACGTGCCTGACACCGGTCTCGCCGGTCTCACGTTTTCGTCCCGGCTGCATGCGCCACAGAACTCCATGCAGAGAACCTGAAGCGCCACGCTTTTCGCTTTTCCATGCGGCAACGGGCAAGGGTGTCGCGCGCCTTACGACAAGACCTGAAACCGTCCTTCGCAAAACGTCGCGGCTGCTCTCGCTTGATTTAGGGCTGGCCCTTGGGAGGGCAGCGCGCGGTGCCAGGTGGCCGGTGTTTTCGTGACGAAGAATCCGCATCACGTGTCCGAGCGAGTTGTGAGAGCGCGCCGCGCGCGGGGGTGGGCAGCTCCATGGAAGGTATGGACGGTTGGGGCGGTTTGGAGGGTAGGTTTGGCGTGTGGAGGTTTGACGCCGCGGGCTGTCAGGTGGACGGTTGCGTCGATCGTTGGAACAGGGTTGATTACAGTAAGTATTCAACCGGGCTGGGCGGAAGAGTTGCCCGCTCGAAAAGAGGCAAAATCGGCCTTTGAATTGGGGGAAATCGCTGAAAAAGAAATGCGGTTTGGGGAGGCGTTGGAGGCGTATGAACGGGCTGTTCGATTGGATCCTTCGGCGCCGTTTGTTCCGGCGGCGAGTGCGCGGGCTGAAGATTTGAAGAGGCACTCGGAGGGTGGATTTGAGCCTTTGGCGGCGTTGGAAAAGGTAAGGAGAGATCCGCAAAAAAATCGAGATGCGGCGGCGATTGACGCGTTGGCGCTGGCGGCGGAGGGGTTTCCAGACGGGCCTGTCAGGTCGGAAGCTCGACTGGTGGCAGCGGAGGCGTATGAGCATGTGCTTGGTCGGCCGGAAGCTGCGATAAAAGCTCTGCAAGCGATCTTGAAAGATGGCAGTGCGGGCAAGAGTGTGAAGGTGTTGGCGCTGTCAGAATTGGTGACTTTGTTGGAGGCGAAGGGTGATTTGGACACGGCGCTGGAGGTGGTGGAGAGCAATGCCGATCTGTTGCCGAGGGTAACTCGGGAAGTGCAGTTGAAAGTGCGGCGAAGGTCGATTGCGCGCGTGTGTTTGGGGTTTTTGGGGGCGGCTCTGGCGGCGGCTTTGGGTGGGATGATCGTGAGGGCGCGACAGCTTGGGGATGTGCGGAAGGTTGCCGCCGAGCTGTCGTTGAAAAAGGGATTTGGGTTTGCCTTTTACGCGGGTGCGGGTGGGGCGGTGATGGCGAGGTGGTTGGACAAGGCGGGAGATCCGATTCCGTTTTTGGCGCTCGGAGCGGTGATTGTCGGTGCGATGGTGGTGGGGCGTGCGGTGGGTTTTTATGGGAAGGTTGAACGCGCCGGGGTGCGCGCATTTGCCGGGTTGACCGGGGTGTTGAGTTTGTTTGCGGGCGCGTATTGGATCATATGGAAGTTGAGGCCGGACGTGCTCGAGTTGGTTGGTTTGTAAAGGTTAGTCGAGCGAGGGGAGGCTGTGTTTTTCGCTGATTTTGGTTTTGGAGAGCGATTTACCGGTGCTGTCTTTTGTTTCTTCATCACCGGTGAGGATCACTTCTGCAGGGGTGATTTTTGCGTACACATGACGGGCGAGCATTTTGGACGGATCGCGGGCGTCTACCCGGTCAGTATAGATGGGGTCTTTGGCGGAGAGGGTAGATCCGTCGATGACAATGGGGACGAGGCCGCCGCCGGACTGTTTGCCTTCGTCTTTGATAAAGCGGACGGTGGCGAGGAGTAGAGCGCGTTTTGTACCCCGGTAATATCGGGTAGAAACGATGTTTTCAACGGTGATGGAGGCCATTGTGCCGTTTTGATAAACGCCGATTGGGCAGGGGCCGGACGAGCACGCAACGTAGGCAAGTAGACCGCCGGAGGGGGTTTGGGCGCGGCGAAGGATGGCGGGGCAGTTTTTTAGGTCAAATGGGCGCTGTTTGGAAAGTGCGTCGCATAGGATGGTGGAGGAGGTGACTCGGACTTCGGCGCCGAGGTCGGGCTTGAATGCGAACATGCTGGCGCCGTCGTTGGAGAGGCGAATTTCAAGGGCCACTCCTTCGCGTTTGTCGGGTGTACCGTCGAGTTTGGCGGCCCAATGGTAAGGTCGAATTTCGCGGACAACTCTGACCATTTCACCGGCAAAGAGAATGTCTTGGGCGTCTTCGTCGTCTTCAAGTTCACCGAGGAGAGGCGCTTTTTCTGCAACTGCAACGGTGAGTGTGTCATCTGCCGGGGGGGCGGCCGCCGATGCGGAAGTGGCAGCGGAAGCGGTTGGGGCGGATGAAGGGGATTGGGTAGGGGAAGTTGTTTGGCCCGAAGAAGGCGGCGCTTCACTGCAACCGAATGTGAGGGCGGCGGTATAAAGGAAGCCGCTAAAGACGATAAGGCGCATTGGTGATTGCTCTCCGAGCCGGGCAAACTAGCATATTTTGAACCCGATGAAACGGATGAGGGTAGAGTGAAGCTTTGGCGATTGCGAGCGTTGATTGCGGTGGCTTTCGGCGCTGCAAGCTCGGTGGGTGTGTACGCATGGGTGCGTTTGTTTGAAGCGTGGCGATTGCCTCAGGCGAGCCCGCTCGCTATTGTTTCCACTTCGGAAAGCGGCTTTTTCCCAAGAATTGGGGTGGCGCTGTTTGTGGGCTCAATGGGTGGGTTTGGTGGATTTGTTTTGGCGGAAAGGCTGCAAACGGCTGGTAAGTGGCTTGTTCGGGTGCTTTTGTTTTCAATGGTGTTGCTATTGATTCAGATTGGGGTGGCGCCTTGACGGGGGGATTAAAAACGCTTGCCGGTGCGCATGGGGTGATTGCGTGTGTTGTATTGATTGTGTGGGCAATTGCCGTTTATTCGGCTTTGCGCAGGTGGAAGAGTACACTTGGTTGGAATATCGGCGCTGCAATGGGTGGGCTCATTGTTTTTTTAATGGGGCTTTTATTGCATATGCCTTTTCAATCGCGGCTGCGGCAAAAGCTGTTTATTAAGGCGGCGGCGGTGGGGTGGATGTTTGAGCGCAAAGAACACGCGGCTTTCGGCGCGGTTTTATTGAGTTGGTGCGCTGTGGGTGCGTTATGGGCGGCGCGAAGTTGCGAGGGGAATGAAAAGTGGATTGCGGCCGCCGGGGGATTTTATCGAGCGGGGATATCGGCGCTGGCGGGTGGTTTTTTGTTTTATGCGTTTGCGTTGTGGGCGGGGTTTAACGCGTCGCAATACGTGGGGTTTTGAAATGGAGGGATGAGCCGCGGAAGATGGCGGCTTGTGTACTCAGCGGCCGTTGAAGACGGCTTTTGTTTTTTTCGAGGAACGCCTTCATGCCGGTTTTTTGATCTTCGCTGCCGAAGAGTACACCGAACGCTTCAACCTCAAGTTGGTTGGCGGCGGCGAGGGAGATTTCACTGCCGTGAAGGATTGCGCGTTTGGCGGCGGCGACTGCGAGCGGGCCTTTGGAGGCGATTTTTTGTGCGGCTTCCTCGGTTTTGGCGAGCAGGTCGGCGGCGGG
Organism: Polyangiaceae bacterium; assembly: GCA_016712345.1. GTDB lineage: Bacteria > Myxococcota_A > Polyangia > Polyangiales > Polyangiaceae > JADJRH01. Next base: position 694,326 of record JADJRH010000001.1, on the reverse strand, counting down.
GAACACCGCGTTGACGAGGCCGATGGCAAGGGCTTGATCGGCGGTGAGCATGTCACCTGTGTACACAAGCTCTCGGGCTTTGCCGACACCGACGCGGCGGGCGAGGCGCTGGGTTCCACCGAAGCCGGGAATGACGCCGAGGTTGACTTCAGGCTGGCCGAGTTTGGCTGTGTCGGCGGCGTAGATGAAGTCACAGGCGAGCGCGAGTTCACACCCGCCGCCGAGAGCAAAACCGTTGACGGCGGCGATGACGGGGAAGGGTGCACTTTCGATGATGGCACCGAGGCGATGGCCCATTTCGGCGAGCTTTTTTGCTTCAACCGAGTTTAGGTTGACCATTTCGGCGATGTCGGCGCCGGCCACGAAGGCTTTGCCACTTCCGGTGAGAACGGCGCAGCGCACGGGGGCCTCGCCGTCTTTTGGGGCGATGAGATCGTGGAACGCGCGGATGAGTTCTGAGACAACTTTGCTGTTCAGCGCGTTGAGCTTGTCGGGCCTGTTGACGGTGACGCGCGCAACGTGGCCCGTTTTTTCGACGAGGACGTGATCGAACATGCGGCGGCAGTAGACCACCGATTTTTGGCCTGCAATTGAATTAGCAATGGGGGATGCGACGTGGGCCTAATGTGTACACACAGGCCGACGGTGAAGAGCGGTTTTGTTAGAACGCGCGCCCGGTGCGGTTGCCCTGTGCGTCGTACACGTAGAAGCCGCGCGCGGTTTTTTTGCCAAACCAGCCGGCTGCTACGAGGTTTCGAAGGAGCGGCGCGGGGCGGTATTTGTCGTCGCCGAGTTCACGATGGAGGACTTCGGCAATGAAGAGGAGTGTGTCGAGGCCGATGAGGTCTGCAAGTTCAAGCGGGCCCATGGGGTGGTTGAGCCCGAGGCGCGCGCCGGCATCGAGATCTTCAGGTGTACCCAAGCCTTCTTCGAGGGCGAAACAAGCCTCGTTTAAGAAGGGAATGAGCATGCGGTTTACGATGAAGCCGGGGCGATCTTTGCTGACGATGACGGTTTTGCCGAGCTTGAGCGAGAGGTCGCGAACGGTGTCGAACGTTTGATTGGAGGTTTGAATGCCTCGAACGATCTCGACGAGCTTCATGAGGGGAACGGGGTTCATGAAGTGCATGCCGATCACTTGCTCGGGGCGCGACGTGGCGGCGGCGAGGCGAGTGATGGAAATCGACGATGTGTTGGACGACAAGATGGCGTCTTTGGGGAGCGCCGCGTCGACCTCTTTGAAGATTTTAACCTTGGTTTCAAGGTGTTCTGTGACGGCCTCAACGGCCACGTCGACACGCGAAAATTCTGAAATGCCTTGGCGCACTTCAATGCGATCGAGAAGAGCTGTGCGCTCTTCCGGTTTCATTTTTCCCTTGTCGACTTGTTTGCCGAGCGCGGAAGCGATCTTGTTTTTGCCGTCTTCGGCAAATGCAAGGGCTACATCCGCGAGAATGACATCAAACCCGGCGGCGGCCGCGACCTGGGCGATGCCGCGCCCCATCTGACCCGCACCCACAATGCCAAAACGGCGCACCGAAGAGACGTTCATGGCCGCGCTTATTAGCTGAACCTGAGGAGCCTTGAAACCCGATCCTCTTGCGGCGTACATTCGGCCGCCCGATCAACGCGCGAAGTCGCATTCGCTGCGGAAATCGGGGCTGGACTGTGATTTCTCAGTCCTGAGCCCGCGCTCTCGTCGGCGAGCCCGAGCGGCTTGTCGCCGGTCCGGGTTTTAAGCGCGCAGTTGGCGAGCCAAACGCGGAGAACGTGTCCCGGAGCGGTGTGGCTCCGACTGGCCCGGGAACCGGGGTAAAGATGAGCATCGAAACGATTCGAATGGCCCTCGGTCGTCTGCAGGATGACCCCGACAACGACGCAGCGTGGAACGAGTTGACGGAGGCGGTTACAGCCCCGGACTCGAATGTCTCAAACGACGACATCGAGCGATTGCTCGGGTCGGCGCGCGCTCGTCATGAGTCGCGGCGAGAATGGGGAGCGGTGGCGAGACTTCTGGAACTTGAAGTTTCGTTTGCTTCCGGCTCGTCGGTTGAAGCTGCAATGACGGCGGAGCTGGGGCGCGTGTACAGCGATGAGCTGTTCGACGTGGACCGAGCCGCGGGCGCGTATCAGCAGCTGCTCAAAATGCGGCCGGGTGATGAAGCCGCGACCGAAGCGCTTGAAGCCGATGCCGCAAAGCGCAGCAAGTGGCAGGATTTGGTGGCGCGCTATTCGAGCGAGGCAGAAGCCGCGAGCGACGACTCCTTCAAGAGTTCGTTTTACGCAAGCGCGGCGGAGGCTGCGTACCGCTACGGCGGTCCCGATGCGCGCGCTTCGGCGATTGAGTTCGTGGAGAAGGCGCTGAAGGCCGATCGGCGCAATCGCAAAGCGGCGACGCTGGCCGAGGTGGCTTATTCGGGAGCGCACGATTGGGCGAGCGTGGCTCGGGTGCAGCAGTCGATGCTGCTCGATATGCCTTCGAAAGAAGACCGTGTGGCGGCGGGTTTGCGCCTCGGTCGAACGTGCGCTCGCAAGTTGAACGATCAAGTGCGGGCAACCGACGCGTACCAAATGGTGCTCGACATGCAGCCGGGCGAGCAGCAGGCGATGTCGTTTTTGGCGGAGGTATTTTCGGCGGGTGAGCAGTGGGATTCTCTCGCGGCGCTCTACGAAGATCAGCTCAAGGGCGGCGGAGTGAAGCCGGGTGAAGAACTCGGAATGCTCATCCAGATCGGCATGGTGCACTGGCGCATGCGCGGTCAACCGCAGGCGGCCGAGCCGTATTTTGAGCGCGTTCGAAAAGCCGATCCGACGCACGCGGGGATGGTGAATTTCTTCCGCGAGCACCTGACGGCGAAGGGGGACAAAGGGCGCTTGGCATCGATTTTAACGGATGCGCAGCGTGCTCTGCCCGAGGGCGCCGAGAAGGTGGCGCTTGCGACCGAAATTGCGAAGCTCGCTGAGAGCGCGGAGAACGCGCAGAAGGCAATTGAGCAATACAAGGCGGTGCTCAGGACGGACCCTGAGAACAAAGACGCACGTGAAGCGTTGAAGCGCCTCTACGCGCAGGCCGAGAGCTGGAACGCGCTTGTTGAACTCCATCGGCAGGAATTGGAGCGCGCTCCGCAGGACGACCACGCAACACGCGCGGCGATCCTGCGCGAGATCGCAACGATCTACCGTGATCGATCCAAGAACGACGCGGCGCTCGTCACGGTGCTGACGCAGATCGTGCAGCATGACGACAAAGCGATCGACGCGGTTCGCGAACTGACGCGCGTCTACGAGTCGCTGGGGCGCTGGCGTGATTTGCTGACGTACCAGCAAAAACTCGCCGAGCTGTCGGACAATCAAGTGGAGAAGGCCAACCTCTACCGGTCCGCGGCGCGGCGGTGGATGGATCAATTCTCCAACGCGCAGAACGCTGTGTCGGCCTACGAAGCGCTGCTCGATGTGGAGCCGCGCGATCAAGAAGCCGAACAGAAGCTTCGTGAGCTTTATCAGAAGCGGCGCGCGTGGCCGCAGCTCTATTCGCTGTGCGAGAAGCAGCTCGCGTACTCCGAAGGTGCGGCGAAAGTGGAGCTGCTCCAAGAGATGGCGAAGCTCGCAGCGGAACGCCTCGATCGAGGCGCCGATGCGATCGCGCTGTGGAAGCAGATTTTGGAGCTTGCTCCGAACACGCCCGGAATTTTGGACACGCTCGAAAAGCTGGCGGAGCGCGAGAAAGACGCCGCGACGGTGGCTGAGGTGTTGGAGCGGCGTGTGGACGCGGCGCCCGACGACAATGCGCGCCTGGCGGCGTTGCAAAAGCTCGGCACTGTGTACGCAGAGCGCGTGAAAGATCCGGTGGCGGCGGCGCGAACATGGCGCCGGGTGCTGGCGCTTTCACCGGGGCACGCAAAGGCGCTTCGCGTGTTGCGCGAGTCGTATGTTGCGGCCGGCGACTGGGATGGTTTGGAGGAGCTTTACGCTTCGCAACGCGACTGGGAAGGTTTGGTGGACTTCCTTTCCACCGCTGCGGACAAGGCCGCGGAGCCGGACCAAAAGCTTTTGATCTCGTTCCGAGCGGCGCGCATTTTCGAAGAAGAACTAGATGCGCCGGAGCGCGCGGCGCGCTCTTACGAGCGCGTTCTGTCGGTGGACTCAAAGAACGTTCGCGCGGCGTCGGCGCTCGTGCCGATCTACGAAAAAGAAGAGAAGTGGGCGCGTTTGCCTCCTTTGTATGAGGTGCTTCTCGGTGCCGCAGACGAAACGGCGGATCGCATTGCGTACCTTCGCAAACTGGCGAATGTTTCGGGCGGACCGCTTGCGGATCGGCCGACGGCAATTGTGTACGCACGGCGCGCGTATGAGCTTTCGTACGCGGAAGATGAGTTGGACCTGCTTGAAAACGCATCTCGCGCGGGCGGTTCGTGGAACGCGTTCGTGGAAGCGGTGCAAGGTCGTCTCAAGAACGACGAGGGACTTGATGCCGACCAGGCGCGCAGTCTGCGATTGAAGCTCGCCGAGGTGTTTGCGCGCGAACTCGGCAAGATGGATGAGGCGGTCGCAACGTATCGCGCGCTTCTCGACAAAGATCCGACCGACGCGGAAACCATTCAGGCTCTTGATGCGCTCCTACGCGCGAACGGGCGCAAAGATGATCTCCGCTGGCTGTTCGACCTTCGCGCCGGTCAGGCCGAAGGCGAGGCGAAGGCCGAGGTGATTGAAGAGTGGGCAACGCTTGAAGAGGAGGTGTTCTCCGATTCAGCGCAGTCGATCACGCTGCTTCGCAAAGTGGTGGAGATCGATCCCAAACGCAGGCCGGCAATGCGCGCGTTGTCGCGGCTTTTGATCGCGACGGGTGAGTACGCATCGGCGGCGGAAGTAATCGCGACGCACCGGGATCTTTGCGAAGGCGAAGATCGCGCGCGTCGCGAGGTTGAATTTGCAACGCTGCAACTCGACCGACTCGGCAAGCCCGAAGACGCGTTTGATGCGGTGGTTCGCGCGCTCGACCTCTTGCCGCACGACGCTGAAGCGATCGCGCTGCTCGCGAAACTGGTGGAGCGGCCGGAAACACGACCGCACGCGGCGGCGGTGATTGTTGAAGAGTACGCAGCCACAGGCGACGCGAAAAACGAGTCGCGCGCGCTGCGCGTGCTGCTTGAAACCGAAGAGGACACAGCCAAGCGCAAAGCTCTGTTTTTGCGCCTTGCCGATGTGGAAGAGCACAAGCTCTCTGCACCGGGCGCCGCGTTTGACGTGGTGTTGCGCGCGCTCCACGCCACGACCGACGACCTCGCTCTGTGGGGCCTGGCGGCCGATCTCGGAGCCAAAGCGGGCCGACCCACCGATCTCGCGGAGGCGTACCGAGCGCACTTGTCGTCGGCGCGGCCGAAAGAAGACGGCGGCGCTGCGGAACGTCCGCTTCCCGAAGATGTGGAAGTGGAATTGTCGCAACGTGCCGCTGCGCTCCACGACGGCGAACTCGGTGATCCCGAAGGGGCGATGCCGTATCTCGAACGCGTTCTCGCGATCGATCCGGTGAACCAGCGCGCCTTCACGCGGCTCAAGCAAATTCTCACCGGCACCGAGCGTTGGGCCGACCTCGAAAAGCTTTACGAGCGAGCGGTTGCCAACGCGCCTTCGGACGGTGAGCGCGTCGAGCTGCTCTACGAGATCGCTCTGTGCCGAAGAGATCATGGGCGATGCGCCGAAAGCGATTGGCTACTACGAGCGCATTGTCGGTCTCGACGCTGAACATGACGCGGCTCTCGATGCGCTTGAAAAACTCTACGAGCGTGAAGAGCGTTGGAAAGACTTGGCCGCGCTTTTGGAGCGTCGCCTCGGCAGCGCGGAAGGCGACGGCGCGTCGGAGATTCGCTTGGCTCTCGGCACGATCTATCTGGATCGGTTGAGTGAGCCTGAGCGCGCTCTGGGTCACCTCGAAGAAGTGTTGCTCGCGCGCCAGGGCGACTCAGATGCCCGCCACTTGGTGGAGCGCATTCTCGAAGTGCCTGCGTTGCGGCTTCGCGCCGCGCGCACTCTCGAACTTGTTTACGAGGCCAAGGACGAAATTAGGCAGCTCGTTCGAGTGCTCGAAATTCGGCGTGAAGGCGCTGAAAATGTCGCTGAAAAGCGCGATTTGTTGCGCCGCATCGCAACGTTGCGCGACGAGCGACTTCGCGACGATCAAGGGGCGTTTGCAACGCTTGGTGAGTTGGTTCCTCTTGAGCCTGAAGAGGAGAGTGCGCGGCGTCGTTTGGTCGACATCGGTCGACGCCTCGGTGCTCACGAAAAGGTCGCAGCGGTGCTTACGTCGGCGGCCGACGCCAGTGAGTTGCCGGCAACGCGCGGCGAGATCTTGATGGAGGTCGCGCGCATTCACGAAGACCTGCTCGGCGATGTTGCGCAGGCCGAAAAGGTGTATCGCCGCGCACTCGAAATTGATGCGAACGATCCGGCGCTGTGCATTCCGCCCGCGCAGGCTCTCGGCCGCATCTACGCCGCCAAGGGCGAACACGAGTCGCTCGCCGAGGTGCTCGGCATTGAAGTGCGCCTTGAGAGTGAGCCCGCCACGCGCCGCGCGCTGTTTGAGCGCATCGGCAACTTGTACGACACGGTCCTGAGCGATCCGGGCCGCGCGATCCAGGCGTGGAAGAGCCGTTTGGCCGACGATGCAACCGACATGGAAGCGCTCGGCGCGCTCGAAAAGCTCTACGAGCGCACCGGGGCATATCGCGAACTTGTCACGGTGCTTCGCGCACGCGAGCAAAACACGCAGGACGCCGATGAGCGTCGTCGCACGATGACCAAAGCGGCTGAAACGCTCGCCGGTAAACTCGACGACGTACCTGAAGCGATCAATGCGTGGCGCGCGGTGCTTGAAGAGTTCGGCCCCGAAAGGCCCACGCTCGCTGCGCTCGAAAAGCTCTACGAAAAGGCCGAACGCTGGTCCGATCTCGCCGAAACGCTCGACGTGGATCTCTCGCTTGCCGAGGAGACAGACGACAAGCTCGACCTCTACGCGCGGCTCGGCGACGTGCGTCGGCTTCATCAAGAAGACTTGTCCGGCGCGCTCGATGCGTATCGCCAAGCCTTGCTGCTCGATCCGTCCAACGCTCGTTGCCGGTCGGCCCTCGAAGCAATGCTCGACCTCGCGGACGCGCGGAAAGAAGCGGCTGAAACGCTCCATCCGCTCTACGAGGCCGACGGCGACGCGGAGCGCTTGCTGCGCGTCTTGGAAATCCAGGTGGCAACCACCGACGACGTGGCGAGCCGATTGGGCTTCTTGCAAACCGCAATTCGAACGGCCGAAGGTCCGCTCGGAGACACCGGCCGCGCGTTTGGGTACGCCGTTTCGGGTGTGAAGATCGCCGCGGGCGAAAGCGACATTGCTCGGTGGATCGACATGGTGGAGCGCCTCGCTGAAGCGAAGGGCGCGTGGACCGAACTCGCCGATCTCTACCGAGGGATCGTTGAAGAAATTCTCGACGGCGACGTGCAGCAGGACGTGCGGCTCCGCATCGGCGAATTGGCGCGCATCAAGCTGAATGACAAGCCGCTCGCCGTTGAGCAGTACAAGAAAGCGCTTGAAGCCAAGAGCGACGATCGCCGCGCCATGATCGCCCTCGAAGAGCTGTACGCCGAGGCCGGCGACAGTCAAAACCTGCTCGACATTCTCAAGCTTCGAGTCGACGCGGCGCAAAACGACGACGAGAAGAAGAAGCTCTACTACCGCATCGCGGACCTGCAAAAAGGCCCGCTCGCGGACGCGTCCGGCGCCATTGGAACGTACGAGTCGCTGCTCGATGTCGCGCTTGAAAAAGACGCCATCGCGTCGGTTGAAACGCTCTACACGCAGGCCGAACGTTGGGACGATCTCATTCGGCTCTACGAGCGTCAGCTCGATGGCAACGTGGGTTCACCCGCTGAGTTGCGCGTCAAAGTCGCCACGGTTGCGTACAAACACACGGGCGACGTGCCGCGCGCGTTTGATGAACTCGGCGCCGCGCTCGACGTTGACAGCGCCCACGCGGGAGCGGTTTCAACGCTCGAAACGCTCCTCACATCATCGGACGATCCCGAACATCGGGCCCGCGCCGGTGAAATGTTGGAGCCGGTGTACATGCGGCGTGCCGATTGGCACAAGGTCCGCACCGCGCTCGAAGCACGCCTCGCTGCGAGCCAAGATCCAGACTCGCGACGCGAGTTGCTCCAGAGACTCGCGACGCTGCACGAAGAGCAGCTTGAAGACTATTTGGCTGCGCTCGAAACGGTGGCCAAGCTCTTCCACGAAGACATCTCCGACAAGGGCGTGTGGGGCGAGCTGGAAAGGCTCGCAAAGGTGGCCGGCGCCGAGCGTCGCCTCGCCGAAATCTACGCCGCCGAACTGACGGCCCTGTCTTCCGACGACGAGTCGACCGCGCAGATCGCGCGCCGAACCGGCGAGATCTACGCCGACCTCAACGACGTGTCCGCGGCGCTTCACTGGTACCGACGCGCGCACGAATTTGAGCCTGAATCGCGGCCGCTTTTTGACGCGATCGACAAGCTCCTCGTAAAAGAGCAGCGCCACTCTGAACGCGTGGCGCTTTATCGCGCCGGCCTCGATTACCGATCGGATCAAGAAAGGCTCGCAGCGCTCCACACCATTGCGCGCTTGGAGCGAATTGAGCTTTCGGATCCTGAAAAAGCGATCGACACCTACCGCGCGGCGCTCGATGTCGACGATCGCGATGAAAAGTCGCTCGACGCCCTCACCGAGCTGTACAGCGAACTCGGCAAACACCGTGATTTGGCCGACCTTTACCTGCGCCGCGCCGAGGCTTCTTCGAGCGGTGAAACGGCAGCCCCGTATCGCCTCGCGCTCGCTCGCCTCTACCGCGGGCAGCTCGCCGACACGGGCCAAGCAATCGACCAACTCGAAGCGATCGTGACCGATGTGCCTTGGCACAAAGAAGCGATCAAAGAGCTTGAAGATCTCGTCCAAGACGAAGAGCACAAGGCCCGCGTCGTGGAGATTCTGCGCCCGCTCTACGAGCGAGCCGACGATTGGCGCCGCATCGTTCAGATCAACGAAGAGCAGCTGCGCCTCGCCACCGATCCGGTCGAAAAAGTCACCATTTTGCGCTCCACGGCGCAACTTTGGGAAACGCGCGGCAACGACGAACTCGCGGCATTCGCCTCCATCGGAACCGCGTTTGATCTCGTTCCCGAAGACGGTGAAACGCGCGCCGAACTCACACGCCTCGCAGAAATTTTGGGCGCGTGGGAAGAACTCTCCGGGCACTACGAGCGCGGTATCGCGTCCACCTCCGACGACATCACCAAGCGTGAGCTGCTCGTTTCGCTCGCAAAGATCTACGACACAAAGGTCGACGATCCGCGCCGCGCGCTCGCCGCCTACAAGCGCCTTTCGGAGCTGGATCCCACCGATCCCGAACCGCTTGAGTCGATGGACACGCTCGCCGTGCTCCTTGCCGATTGGCCCGCTCTCATCGAAGTGCTCGAAAAGAAATCGCAGATCGCTTCGGATGATGAAAACGCTTCGATCTGGCGCCGAATCGCTGAAACGAAAATGGACATGCTCGACGATCAAAACGGCGCCATCGCCGCGTACGAGCGAGCATTGGAGTTAAACCCCGATTCGCCGACCACCGTCGATGCGCTCATTGCTCTCTACGAGCCGCGCAACGAAGCCAAGCGCCTCGTGGAGCTTTACCAGCGCCGCGTAGAACTCACCGACGCGAACGATCCCGACGATCAAGAGCTGCGCTACCAACTCAATCTGTCCGCTGCCGAGCGGTACGAAAAAGACCTCAGCGATCCGCGTGAAGCGATCAACGTCCTGTGCCTCGCCCTTGAAGCAAAGCCCGGCGACAACGCGGTGCTCATCGCGCTCGAACGTCTCTATCGCTCCGAAAAAATGTGGGACGACCTGCTTGCCAACCTAAAGCAGCAGGCTGCCGCCGCCGATTCGCGCGAAACACGCGTCAAACTGCGCACCGCCATCGGCGATCTCTTCGCGGGTGAACTCGCTTCGCCCGCCGACGCCATCGCAGAATACAGGCTCGTCCTCGACGACGACGCCGCCAACGAACATGCGATCGGCGCCGTCCGAAAGATCGGTGAAACCAACGACGAACTGCGGCTCGACGCAGCCGACGTTCTCGAACCGGTTCTTCGCGGTGCCGGCCGTTACGAAGACCTCGTCGCAGCGCTTGAACTTCGCCTCCGCGCGCAGTCCGACGCAGTGGATCGCGCCAAGACACTCCGCACGATCGCCACTGTTGAGGACGAACAGCGCAAGCGCCCCGAAGGCGCCGAAAACGCGCTCCTTCGCGCGCTCGATGACACACCCGACGATCCTTCGCTCCACGAAGAGATCGAACGCGTTGTCGAACGTTCGGGCGGCACGGTGCGCTACTGCGACAAACTCGCGGAGCGGGCCGGCGCCATCTTCGATGCGACCGTCGCGAAAGACCTCTATCTCCGCCTCGGCCGCATCGCTGAAGAAAAGCTCAAGGACGACCGCCGCAGCGTTGAAGCGTACGCAAAGGCCGTGGAGCACGCGGGTGACACACCCGAACTGCTGGAGGCGCTCGATCGCCTCTACGGCCGATTGGGCGACACAAAAGCCCTCGCTGACGTTCTCGAACGCCGCGTGAGCGTTGTCACTTCTGATCGCGAACAGGCCGACCTCTACCATCGCCTCGCCAGCATTCAGATCGACACGTTCGGCGACAAATCGCAGGGCCTCTCCACCTTGCGACAAGCGCTTGAACGTGCGCCCGATCACGGTCCCGCGCGCGCCGCGCTCGAAAAGCTCACCGAGAACAGCGACCTGTTTGAAGAGGCCGCCGACGCGCTCGAAGGTGTGTACCGAACGCAGGCCGACTGGCCGGCTCTCGCGCGCCTCTTCGAAAAGCGCATCGCCCACGTTGGAACCCCCGGTGAACGCGTTCGCCTTCGCCTCGATCTCGCGCGCGTCCTTGAGGATCAATCCGGTGACGCGGGCGCGGCCCACAAAGCGCTCATCGCGGCGTTTGCCGACGATCCGGGTGACAACGATGTACTCACCGAGATCGAACGCCTCTCCCCCGTTGTGAACGGATGGAAAGCAGCGGCAGACGCACTTGAGTCCACCGTTTCATCGCGCGACGCACTTGCAAGCGACGCCGCGCGCGATCTCTGGGTCAAAATCGCCGGCTGGCGCAAAGACAAAATCGGCGATCCCACAGGCAGTGAACGAGCGCTTGAACAGGCGCTCAAACACGATGCCACCAACGAAGAAATCCTTCGCTCGATTGAATCGCTTCAGCGCACCCCGGGTCGTGAGCGCGATCTCGTGGCCACGTTGCGCCGCCTCGCCGCTCTCATCGGCGGTGGAACCGCGGCCGACCTCCGCCGTGAAGCCAAAGCGCTCGCCGAGTCGGCCCTCTCCGACAACGCGCTCGTAGAGGCCATCCTGCGTGAAATGATCGAAGCCGACGACAGCGACCTCTGGGCTCTCGACGGCCTCACCGAAGTCCGCACAAAAGCCGGCGACTTCAAAGAAGTGTACTCATTGCTCGTTCGCCAGGCCGAACTCACTCTTGAAGCCGACAAGGTCAAAGAGCTTCGCCATCGCGCCGCATCGGTTGCCGCCGAAAAGCTCAACGACGACAGCGCCGCGATCGAGCTTTACGACACGATCTTTGACGCCGACCCCGACGACAAAGCCGCCGCCGAAGCGCTCAGAAAGCTCTACGCCAAGACCGGTCGCCACAAAGATCTCCTCGCGCTCCTTGCGCGCCTCATCGATCTGGCCGAGTCGCCGGCAGCCCGCTCCGCACTTCGCCTCGAAAGTGCGCAGATCTGCCTCGAAAAACTCGACAGTATCGGTGAAGCGACAGAACACCTTCGCGCCGTTTTGGAAGAAGAGCCCGGCGATCCCAAGGCGACAGAACTGCTCGCCCAGCTCTACGAAAAAACCGGTCGCGACGACGATCTCGCAACGCTTTTCTCGCAGCAGATCGACCTCGCCAAAGATCGCAACGACATCCCGGGTGAACTCACTTACTCGGTGAAACTCGGCGAAGTGTACGAAGTTCGCTTGAACGACTCGAAGAAAGCGATCGACACGTACCTCGCCGTGCTCGAGCGCGACGCCAAACACAAAGGCGCACTCTTCGCTCTCGCGCGCCTCTACGAACATCGCGGTGAAAAAGCTGAAGCCGCAAAAATGCTCGAATCGTACTTGGGTGAAGTGAAAGGCGAGGACGCGGTGAAAACATCGCTTCGCCTCGCCGATCTCTACGTTGCCCTCAAGGACGACGCCGCCACCCGCAAAGCGCTTGAACGCGGCCTTTCCGCCGACGAAAAAGCGCCCGAAGTACGCAAGCGTTTGCTCGCCCTCTACGAAAAGCAACAAGCCTGGGCCGAACTCGCAACGCTCATTACAGGCAACGCCGAAATGGCCACCGAAGCACCGGAAAAGATCATGCTCTTCCGCAAGGCGGCCGAGATTCACTCCGCCAAGCGCAGCGAGCCCGGATCCGCGGCTGAATTGCTTGAAAAAGCAAGCGCTCTCAAACCCGACGATCGCGAACTTCTCTTCGCTCTCTCCGATGCGTACACATCAGCGGGCCGCGGAAAAGAAGCCATCGTCGCGCTCGAAAAAGTCATCGCGTCGTTCGGCACTCGCAAGTCCAAAGAACGCGCCGCGGTGCAACATCGCCTCGCTCGTGCGCTCATTGCCTCGGGTGAAAAAGAACGCGCCCTCACCGAACTCGACGACGCATTCAAAGTCGATCCGGGCTCTATCGGCATCCTGCGTGAACTCGGCGTTCTCTCGCTCGAACTCAGCGAAGCCGCCGCCGACACAAAGGTCCGAGACGGTCACATCGATCGCGCACAAAAAACCTTCCGCGCCCTCCTCCTGCAAAAGCTCGACGAGCATTCACCCATCACCAAAGGTGAAGTTTTCTATTACCTGGCCGACATCAGTCATCGCCAAAACGACGACAAAAAGGCCATTCAAATGCTCGAACGCGCCCTCGATAACGACAAAAACTTCGCCCCCGCAAAAGAACTCATGGCGAAGCTCAAAGGCGCCAAAGCCTAACAATTGGGTCACCCCCAAACGCACGTCGTTCTTCCTCATCGCCCCTTCCTCACGCTGCCCCCCCTCGCCGTGCTCGGTCGCTTCGCCGCCCTGCGCGCGGCGGTCCCCCCCAAGCGTCGCTTCGCGCCGCGGGGGGGACACGTTACGCTTCTTTCATGCGCTTTCGACGTGCCGTTTCGTGTGTACTCTTTCCTGCCGGTGTACTCTTTCTTGCGGCGTGTGATGGGGGCACAGGCGGCACCGGTGGTTCGGGCGGTGGCACCGGCGGAAGCGGCGGCTCGGCGCCTGTCTGCAATGCCGATGCAAAGTGGACCGCCGGCACGCAGGCGTTCGTCGACTCCACAACCAAATGGGGCCTAGATGCGCTCGCCGTCGAAGGTGTACGCATCAACGCCGTTGATTTTGACGGCGACGGATGGGCCGATTTAATCGTTCGCCGCGGCGGCAACGCCGGTGACGACTTTGCAGCGGGCGGCGTTCGCCAGTCGTGGTTATTGCGCAATAACCAAAAAGGCGGCTTTGAAGACGTCACGCAATCGAGCGGTTTTCGCCAGCTTCGCCAAAACCCCGAACCCAATCTCGGCCGCCCCGGTGAAGTGATCGCATTCGGTGATGTCGATAACGACGGCGACCTCGACGCAATTACCGGCTTTACCAATAACTCCGATCCTCTTTCACCTGAAACCACCGAGCTTTTAATCAACAACGGCGACGGAACATTCAGCCTCGGCCCGGTTGAAAATCCGTTTCGAATTGCGGCGCCCAAAAAAGACTCGGTGGCCGGCGTCACGTTCGTTGACTTCGATCGCGACGGAAATCTCGATGTATGGGTGGTCCAAAACACAAACAACGGCACTCCCGTTCAAGACAGGCTTTATAAAGGTGACGGTGCCGGCCATTTTGCCGATGTAACGGTATTGCAGGGCCTTAAAACCAAAGCTTGGTCCGTTGTTGCCGATCTCAACAAAGCGCTGGGCCACTCTATTGGATGGTCGTCCAACGCGTGTGATCTCAATAACGACGGCAACCCAGAACTGCTCGCCGCTTCTTATGGTCGCGCCCCCAGCCATCTTTGGCAATCCGGCGGCCAGCCGGCTGATTTTCTATTCACAAATCGAAGCATTGATTCTGGATATGCGTTTGATCAACGCACCGATTGGACCGATAACGAATCGGCGCGTTGCTGGTGCAAACTCCACCCAGATGCCGAAGATTGCACCGGTGTTCCAGCGCCCCAATACATTGCTTGCACCAAAGACGAAGACGCTTTTCGTTGGGATCACGACTTTGATCGCGAACCGTTTCGTTTAGGGGGAAACAGCGGCGCCACAGAATGTATGGATATCGACAACGACGGCGATATCGATCTCCTAACCGGAGAAATTGTTCATTGGGACGTGGGCAGTTCGTCCGACCCGTCGGAGCTTATGCTCAATACGGGTGAGGCGGATGTTCGTTTTGATCGCCCCGGCAACGACGCACTCGGTCTTGTGTTTGAACACTCGGTGCTTGCATGGAACGACGGCATTATGACCGGTTCGTTATTCGATTTTGATAACGACGGCTGGCCCGATGTTTATCAAGGAGCCTCTGATTATCCCGGCAATCACGGGCTATTATTTCACCAAGTGAGCGCTGCCAAGTTTGAACCCGTTCCCATTGAGTTGGGAATTGACCATCACCGCAGCCACGGAAGCGCTGTCGCCGATTTTGATAACGACGGTGACCTCGATATCGTTGTCGGTCATTCGCGCGCGCGATGCGACGCTTCTGAACCCGATGATTGTTATGCAACGTCTCAAGTGCGCCTGTTTGAAAACGTCATTGGCCAAAACGGCAACTATCTGCGCATTTCATTAAAGGGCGCCGCGGGAACCAATAACGCCGCCATCGGTGCGCGCGTTACAGTCAAGTCCGGCGACATGACCCAAACGCGAGACGTGGGCGGCGGCCACGGTCATTATGGAACACAAGACGACCTAACCGTGCACGTTGGCCTCGGTGCAAGCTGCACCGCCGAAGTGACGGTGCGCTGGCCCGATGCCGCGTTAACCACCCAAACGTTCATGCTCAATGGCAACAAACGTTACACGCTCACACAGGGCCAAGAACCGCAGCCCGTTGAGTGACCAATATTGTGCCCCTACACAATAGCAACGCGGCTATTGTGTACACAATTACCCACGCAACAATTGGGCATCGGGCAAGGGAGTTTCTTATGCGTTTTCGAACATTGCTTACGGGCTCTGTCTCATTGATGAGTTTGTTGTCCGCGTGCGGAAACCCTGATTTTCCAGTGCCCCCCACGGGTGGAACGGGTGGCACCGGAACAGGAGGAAAAGGTGGTACCGGCGGTACGGGTGGTGAGATCTTCACAATGACCGACACCGGAGGCACCGGACCACAGGGCGGCACCGGTGGAAGCGGCGGTATGATGCCCGGCCCCGCCTGCGGCGATGGCAAACTCGACGCCGGTGAAGCGTGTGACGACGGCAATGGCAATTCCGGCGACGGTTGCACAGGCACCTGCGACGCCATTGAAGAAGACTACGCCTGCCCTATTCCGGGCGAGCCCTGCGTGTCCACCGTTGTTTGCGGCGACGCCAAAGTCACAGGCGATGAAACCTGCGACGATCAAAATCAAAACGCCGGCGACGGCTGCGATGCCGATTGCCATGTGGAACCCGGTTGGGTGTGCCTTGTTGTCGGTGCCGCTTGCACCGCTGCGTCGTGCGGCGATTCACTCATTGCGGGCGACGAGCAATGCGACGACGGCAATGCCAATGCAGGCGACGGATGCGCCGCCGATTGCCAATTGGAACCCGGCTTTAAATGCGACGTTCCGGGAATGCCTTGTGTACCCACTGTTTGCGGCGACGGTGTTGCCGAAGGCACCGAGCAATGCGACGACGGTGATAACGACATGGGCGACGGCTGCACGCCGTTTTGTATTAAAGAGCCTGATTGCTCGGGCGGCGCGTGCACATCGTCTTGTGGAGACGGCATTAAGCTGCCGGGCGGTGATGAAGAATGTGAAGACGGTAATACAAAGCCCGGCGACGGATGTTCGGCCGATTGCAAAGTGGAACCCGGCTTCAATTGCAATGACGTAACGGTTGATGCAAATTCATTAACGTTGCCCATTGTGCTGCGCGACTTCAAAGTCAGCCACCCTGATATGGAAGACTTCTTGGGCGTGGACCTCGGGATTGTTGCCGGCGCGCTCGGCGCCGACGGAAAACCTGTGTACGCAAACGCCGGGGGCACAACACCGACAACCAGCGGTCAAGCCAACTTTGACCAATGGTATCGAGATGTCGCCAACATTAACTTTACCGTTTTGCAAACCATCTTGCTGACCAAACTCCCCACGGGTGAATACCGGTTTGACGACAGCTCGTTTTTCCCGCTCAATGGGCTGGGTTTCGGCAACGAGGGCAATTCAAACAACTTCCACTTCACGAGTGAAGTTCGATATTGGTTTGAATACAAAGGCACCGAACAGCTCGACTTCACCGGCGACGACGACGTTTGGGCGTTCGTCAATAAAAAGCTCGCCGTAAACCTCGGCGGCGTTCATGGTGCAATGAACGGCGGCATTACACTCAATGCCGCTCAAGCCGCGAATTTTAATCTGGAGATCGGCAAAATTTATGAAATTGTGGTGTTCCAAGCCGAGCGGCACACCACTCAGTCCAATTACAAACTTACGCTTTCAGACTTCTCCAATGCTACAACACTCTGCCAAAGCGTATGTGGTGACGGCATTAAAACACCCGATGAAGTCTGTGACGACGGCACCAACGACGGCTCGTATGGAAGCTGCACTCCCGATTGCAACTTCGGCCCCTATTGCGGCGACGGCGTATTGCAATCCGATCACGAAGAATGTGACGACGGGTTAAATCTTACCCCGTACGGCGGGTGTGGTCCCGGTTGCAAAGAAGGCGCATTTTGCGGAGACGGCAACGTGGACAGCCTCTTCGGTGAACAATGCGACGACGGGGTGAACGACGGAGGATACGAAGAGTGCGCAGCCGGCTGTGTCTTGGGTGAACGTTGCGGCGACGGTGTCCTCCAATCGGCGTTTGAAGAGTGCGACGACGGCAATAAAGAAAACGGCGACGGCTGCGATAACAACTGCGAATCGTCCATTCCTCAATAGGTCAAAACGGATCCGCAAAGCGCGTTCCCGCTCAACCGCTGGGGCCGCCGCGCAACGGCCGGACACGTCGCGCGGGGAATGAGCCGGGCGCATTGAGCGTAAAGGGCTTCAGGCGGCCCGTTCCAAAGGGTGTGCCGGGTTGGGAGTTTTATACCTATGGCGCGCTGTCGAGCCGCGTGGCTGGGCCTGTGTTTGCCGCTTTGCGGCTGTGCAGAAAAAGCCCCGCCCAAGTCAACACCCATTGAAGATTTGCCGGCCCTTGCCGACTTCAGACCAGAATCCGGGTTTAAGTCTGTAGGCGAGGACATTACCGATTACGTTCGAGCCCAAAATGCCGAAGGCAGAGAACCCCCCATGCCGAAGCGCAAGGGTGGAGTCGCGCGCACGGGATTGCGACCACGCATTACCAAACGATCCAATGGATTCGTTGCAAACATTCCCAGAGCAAGCCGCATGGCGAGCCCCGCATTTTATAACGGGCGAATTTATGCGGCGGGCTTTGGCTCTTATGAACTTTATGCGCTCGGTGCTCAAACCGGCAAACCAGAATGGGGCATACATCTTTCAGACGACGGCCCCACAGACCCGGCGTGTAAAGACGGAGTGTGCGTGTTTAATACGTTTTCATGCACACTTTTTGGTGTGGACGCCGACACAGGTAAACACCTCTGGTCGTGGTATTTGGGGGCTCCGCAACTTGCAACACCTGTAGTTGCAGGCAAAATCGTTTATTCGTCCTACCCTTCTTATTCAAGCGAAACACCGTTTGTCATTGCAGCTTTTGACCTGCACACCGGAAAGCCTTTATGGCAGCGATGGATTGACGACGAAGTGGTTTCAACTCCGGTGGCCCACAAGGGTAGTGTATATCTCGGCACTCGCCTGGGAACGCTTTATCAATTCGGCGCCGAAAACGGTGAAGTGATATCGGCAAAAAAGAGCATGATCACTTCGCCGCCCGTGGTTACGGCCCGAGGCATATTGTTTAATCACGAAGCGACGCCCGCGCCAAACGATTACATCGTATCAAGTGCGCCCATCTTCCCAGAGCTGGAAGTGACACGGCTTAGGCAACAACGCATTGAACCAAAACCTCGCCCCTTGGTATCAGAAGACCGTTTTATTGAAGTGGATAACGGCGTTGTTCGAGCCACCAACCTCTCTTCTGGAGATCCCCTTTGGCACGTTCGTATGGACGACGACAAACCCGCCAACATCAATGCTCCGCTGCTGCGCGCCGGATCATCTGTGTTATTGGCAACGGCTCAGGGAAACATCCTTCGCATTGACCCAGATTCGGGTCAGGTCATTAGCGTATTTCAATTGGAAGGCGGGGGCCTCTCATCCCAACCTATTGCTGTGGACGGCTGGATTTACGCCGGCACCCATGCCGGAACCATTGTCGCTTATGACACCGGCGACGGCAGTTTAACGGGTTGGGAAATGTTGGGCGGAGGCCCGGATAGGCGCGGAACCGTGGACCCGGAGGGAACCTGACATGAGCGAAAACAAAACTTCAACTCCCGCGCACAACGCGGAGCCGAGCACCGCTTCCGCCTCCAAAAAGGCCGCTGGGCGAGCCACAAGCGATGTTCGGTCATTGCGAGCGCTCGCTTATGCTTTGCCCTTGTATGGGCTCCTCGTGTTTGTTGCCCGTTCAATGCCCCCCGATATTCGCGCGATATTGCTTGAACGCGGTTGGGTATGCCACGCGATTATGCTCCTCGCGAGCTGGGCGCTTGTTATTCTATTGCTCAAGTGGATAGCGCTGCGTGCTCAAAGCAGGGTGTTTTCATTAAATGTGCTCCCAGCCGATCTCACGCTGATCGATCCGGCAAACGTTGCCCAGGTTATTGAGCACGTTCATGAAACGCGCCGCCAATTAGCCACTCGCAAAGCACCGCGCAGCTTTTTGGCGGAGCGTGTCATGCGGGTGCTCGAACACTTCTCCGCACGTTTTGACGCGGTAGAAGCCGCGACCGTTAGCAATTCTGAAGCGGAAGCCGACGGTGCTTCATCGGCGGCGAGCTTCAGCATTGTGAAGGTATTGATTTGGGCCATTCCGATATTGGGCTTTATTGGAACGGTGATTGGCATCGGCGATGCTGTGGGTGGTTTTTCGCGCTCTCTTGAAGGTGCCGGCCAACTCGATACCATTAAAACGGCCCTGGGTGACGTGACAACCGGCCTCGCAGTGGCATTTGATACAACGCTTGTGGCGCTTGTGGCGAGCATCTTTGTAATGCTTCCCACAAGCTGGTTGCAAAAGGCTGAAGATCGCCTGCTCGGTGACGTGGACGATTACGTTGTAACCAATGTACTGCGCATTTTGTCGAGTAAGTCGGCATCACTCAATACGTCGGCGGAGCAATCGAGTGCGGCCACCGCCGGTGAATTACGACAAGTGGTGAGCGATGTGCTCATTCCCGCTATCAGTGAACTGCTTGCCGGCAACCGCGCATTAATGAATGAGTTGATCACCGAGCGTCGCGCAACCATTGAATCGCAACAAAAAACAGCCGAAGCCGTGCAGCGCATTACAGATGCCACCTCGTCGCTCGGACCTTCTATTGAAAAAGCGCTCGTTTCATTAACTAAAGCGTCCACCTCAATCGAGCAAAACATTGCGCCTCTGGAGCGCGCCGCCGCCGAATTTCATGCGAGCAATGTTGTCTTAAAAGAAAAGGTTGCCGAAGACAGAGTGGGTGCCGCTGCAATGAGGGTGAGTTTGCAAGACAACCTTGTGGCACTCAAGTCCTACTCTGACAAGCTGCTGACTGGCTTTGAAAAAGTGGAAGCCGGGGTGGACCGCGCCGCGCTTGAGTTGTCAAAAAGCGTCACTTTGGCTGAAAACGCCGGGGTTCTTGCCAATGAAGTGCAGGACCAACTGTGCCGTGAACTCGGCGCTTCGCGAAAGCTTTTAGAGCTGCTCGCGGCGGGATTGGGTGGCAAGCACCATCATCAACACGCGCTCGGCGAACACGTGAGCGGTTCCAATGGATCCAATGGTTCCAATGGGAAAACTCAATTGCTCGGCTCCGCGTTGGCGCCCGCGAGATAGTTATGGCTCGCCGCAAAACACTTGACCCAGAACCGTCGCTTTTTCCGTTCTTGAGCGTGCTCGCCGCGGTAATGGGAACGCTCGTTCTCATTATATCGGGCATGTCAAAAATCGCATTGGCGAGCCCCAAACAGAAGATTGAAGTTGAAACGTTTCACCCGGAAAAGAAGGCTCCAATTTATGTGGAGTGCCGAGAGGACGAACTTCGCATTTACGGCGACGACCCATCATCGGGTTTTGCCGAAAGTGTACCTCGGGCCAACATGGTGCTTGGGTCAAGTGCGTGGCAACGCCTTGTGCAACGGCTCCAGCGCGACTCTTCGCATTACATTCTGTTTTTAATACGGGAAAACGGCATTACAACGTTTGAATCGGCGCGCACGGATGTAGCGGGGACCAACATTGAAGTGGGTTATGAGCCGCTCTTTGGAACGGGTGATGTTCTCTTCCACAACAGGAAGCTGCGATGAGCCGAAAAAGAGAAAGTGAAGCCGTCTTATCGCTCGACTCATTTTTGGACATTGTGACCAACGTTGTCGGCGTATTGATTTTGGTCGCGGTGGTAACGGTATTGGGTACGGGAGACATCGGTATTTCGGCCGGCCCAAGCGCTCTTTATGCTCCCAAAGCGGGTTCCACTCGTTATCTTTTTGAAATCGTCAATAACGAAGTGTTTTATGTCGACGAGAGCGGCATTGCAAAAAAGGTTCAGGACGAAGTAAAGGCGGCTATTGCTGAAAAGCCTTCGGCTGAAGCCGTTTCCGCATACCTCAATAACAATATTGTCGGTAATGAGTTTTATCGCATTCGGGGTGAAATAAGGGATGAGGGGCTTGTATGGGTCTACAGTCGCAAACCCGACGTGTCTGGTGAAAACAAGGACACGCTGCCTTTGCCTCATTCAGCCTTTCGCCAAAAACTGGATCGCGCTGCCGCCGAGGGCGCTTTTGTTTACTTCGTTGTGCACGAACAGAGCTTTGATGCTTTTCAAAAAGCGCGTGAATTAACGCAGGAGAAAGGCGTTTCAATGGGATGGCACCCCGTTCCGGGCACGGGAGCTATTCGAATGGCGCAGCGCGGAACCCTCGGCAATCGCATTCAATAACCCGACCGCTCGGTTATTCGATATCAAATTTGACACCCTGAGCCAGGGGCAATGCGCCCGACCAATTGAGCGTACACGTTTGCCGGCGCATGTATCCTTTCCAAGCGTCGGAGCCCGACTCGCGCCCGCCGCCTGTGTCTTTTTCGCCGCCGAAAGCTCCGCCGATTTCGGCTCCGCTCGTGCCGATATTCACATTCGCAATGCCGCAGTCCGACCCTTTGGCGGATAAAAATGTTTCGGCGCTCTTAATGCTGTCTGTGAAGATCGCGCTTGAAAGGCCCTGCGGCACGGCATTGTGATAACCAATAGCGTCGTCATAACCTTCGCATTCAAAGACGTATAAGATCGGCGCGAATGTTTCTTGCCACGCGATATCGAATTGATTGTGATCACGGCCCAATATAATTGTCGGCTCCACAAAATGGCCCTGCCCCGGCACACGTTTTCCACCGGTCATAACCGTGCCGCCGAGGGCCAAAGCTCGCGCAATCGCATTATCAAACGCCTGGGCGGCTCGTTCGCTGATAAGCGGACCCAATAACGTGCCGGTTTTAAGGGGATCGCCGATGGCAATGGTTTTATAGGCCCGAACAAGCCTTTGAAGGAGCGGCTGCATCACCTCTTTTTGAACGAAAATGCGTCTTGTGGTTGTACAACGCTGGCCCGCTGTGCCAACCGCGCCGAAGGTGATGGCCCGCGCCGCCAATTCAATATCGGCGTCTTTTAATACAATAATCGCGTTATTGCCGCCCAGTTCCAAAATGCTTTTTCCAAGTCGTTCCGCAACTCGGGCGGCCACGGATCGACCCGCTTCAATTGAGCCGGTAAACGAGACCAATGGAAAACGTTTATCATCGGCCATTCGTTTGGATAAATCCAACGGACCGGCGCACAGGCCAAAAAGCCCGGCGGCGTTATGTTCTTTCATGGCCTGTTGACAAAGCGCATGCACCGCAATGGCACAGAGCGGCGCCAAAGGTGAAGGTTTCCAAATGCATGTATCGCCGCAAACAGCCGCGATCATGGCGTTCCACGCCCAAACGGCCATTGGAAAATTGAATGCTGTGACAATGGCCACGGGACCGAGCGGATGCCATTGCTCCATCATTCGGTGCCCCGGCCTTTCAGACGCAATTACAAGCCCATGGAGTTGTCGCGAAAGGCCGATAGCAAAGTCGCAGATATCGATCATCTCCTGAACTTCGCCCAAACCTTCAGAGCGGATCTTACCCACTTCAATGGATATCAATTCACCGAGGGCTTCTTTATGAGTTCGCAACAGATTGCCCAGCGTTCTTACCACTTCGGCTCGGGCCGGCGCGGGCCGCATTCGCCATTCAATAAAACGGTGCTGTGATTCGGCAATGAGTCGCTCGTAATCACTCAATGTTGCCGAACGCACAGTGCCAATAACCTCCGCTGTTGCCGGATTTTCGCTAATGAACTCCGGGCCTCTAGGTTCATAAAAGTCAATTCCGCCGGCACCCGGCAGGTGCTCGGTTTGAAGACCCAATGACTGGAGAAGCGCTTGAGCGGCCGGTGCGAGCATTGGTCTGACTTGCCCTCCCGCGTTGAAAAACGCAAGCACCCGATCGGGTACGCAGCGCCCGGAGGTCCATGAACGACGTTAAACTTGTTATCAAAGCTGGTTGGTTATGAAGCGCGCCGTATGCCTCAATGGAGTGCTCACACCCGAGGCCGACGCCAAAGTGAGCGTCTTTGATCGAGGCTTCGTTTTCGGCGACGGCGTTTTTGAAACGATGCGCACCTACGGTGGGCGCGTGTTTGCGTTTCGCGAACACGTTGAACGTCTCGACGCATCGGCTCGCGCCGTTGGATTTTCGATCGGTGTTTCATTTGCGGACATCGAACGCGACGTTGTGTACGCATTGAGAGAGGTACACAACGCCGAGAGTGTCGTGCGCGTCTTCGTGACCCGCGGTGAAGGACCGCTGACGCTTGTTCCAACGAACGACGTTCACCCAACGCGCGTTGTGATCGTGGATGAGCTGCGGCCGATGCCCGCCGCGATGTATCGCGAGGGTGTGAGCGTGGTGACCGATGCAACTCAACCGGCCATACCGACGGCCAAGTGTATGAGTTACCTGCCTCATCAGCTGGCGGTTATGCGGGCGCACGCAATGGGCGCGCACGAGGCGCTTCTCACTGACAATGCGGGACGCATTCTCGAAGGTGCCACATCGAATTTTTTCTTGGTGAAAGGCGGCGAGCTTTTCACGGCGCCCGCCGAGCGCGTGTTGCCCGGCATTACGCGTGCACACGTGCTCTCGATCGCGACCCGTTTGGGAATTGCCGTCCACTTTTCGCCGGTCCTGCGGGACGACATTTCCGGCGGCCCGGAGGCGTTTCTCACTTCCACTATGCGGGAGATCGCACCGGTTGTTCGGGTGGACGGAGCTGTTGTGGGAAACGGCGCGCCGGGCCCGATCACGAGGCTTCTGCATGCGGAGTTTCGAAAGGGTGTTGGGCTCGATTCGAATGCCCCACCGTGGCTGTGAGCCTATTCGATTGTGTACATAATTGTGTACTCAATTTGTGTACGCAATGCGCTTGCGGCTCACCGCAGATCGGGCAGAAGCGACACCATCACGTCAACAAGATCGGCGCCGAGTGATGTGGACTGCTCCGGGGTCCACCCGCCGGTGGGGCTTGGATCGCCGAGGGCTTCTTTAAAAGGGATCTCCAGGGTGAGCGCCAAACAGTCGAAGCGCTCACCCACCCAGTTTGCGGCGCACGACAAATCCGCTTTGCCGGGCGCGTCTTTTCCGTAACCCGCGTCTTCAGAAAAGGCCGCATTGCGTTCGGCTAGGAGCCCCGCAAAATCGGCTTCCAGCGATGCGATGCGAGCGGAAAAGGAGGGATTTCCTTCACACCCGGCCATAAAAACATGGGGCACAGACTCATCCCCATGAAGATCGATAAAAAGGTCCACACCGCTCTGCCTGATGGCCTGCGCAATGCAAAACGTCTCCGGTGTACTCACGAGATTCGGCGCGTTCCATGATCTGTTTAGGTCACAGCCGGCCGCGTTGCTTCGGTGATTGCCAAGGACGGCACCGTCTACGTTGACGCAGGGAACCACGGTGATTTCAGCCTCTTCGCGCAGGAAGTCGGCCGCCGCGTCGTCGGTTAAAATAAGGCGATCGATCAAACCTTCGGCGCACCACGATGCCATTGTTTCGCCGGGATGTTGCCGCGCGAGCACCCAAATGCGCGTGGAGTTTGCCCGCCTCGATCCAATGGTAACCGCTGGAACGGGCCGGTCTTGTTTGGTGCGGCCGAGAATTTGAATGTTGCTCAATCCCGAGCGTCGTGCGCGGCTCAGCAAACGTTTGACGCGGCCTTGTGAGTACGCATGCGCGGCCGCGAGCGTGATGCCTCGTCGCTCTGAAAAAACCTCAAAATGAAGCGATTGTCCGTCAAACGTTGTGGGCACGCGAAACCACTCGCCGCCTTCGTACGATGCGCAGACGCGATAGTTGTCCCATGCGTCCGGGTATTCCGAAGCGCCGGCATTGATGATGTGAAACCGGCGCATCTGTCCGGGATCGTCAAACGATCGAAAACAAAACCACTGAAGAAAGTTTGAGTCGGAATCGCTCCTAAGCGAGAGCGTTGCCGTTGAGCCGTCGGCTCCCAGATTGATGATGCTTCCACCGTCGAAGGCAGCGTCGATGCGCACAGCGATCACCACACAATGGCAGCATCTTGCCCGTAGTAAAAGCGAAGGATGCGAACAAAGTCGAAACCGCGCCGCGCCATCCAGTCGGCGCCGTTTTGGCTCATGCAGCCGCGGTTGTCAGACCGATCTGTGCGAGACAATGGGGTTGGGATCACCTGCGGCCCGAAACGATCACCGTTATAGGTGACCCATTTTTCAGTGCGTGTCGGATCGTCGCCGGGGGTTCCGTCGTCACGCAGGCGCGCACCGGCCACGTAGTTGGCAACAATCAACTGTCCCTGGTATCGGAGCACCAAACCGCGCGTTTGCCGGGTTGCTTCGGCACACGCCGCGCTGGCAACCGGTGCGTACGCTTGAAACTCCTGGCTGTTTGGGATGGGCTTTTCAGGCGTTCCAATGGGCTTTTCGTCGCGCATGGCCCGAAGAACATACGTTCGCGCGGCAACCGCCTGGGCCTTGAGCGCTTCAAACGCGGCGGCGCCGTTTTCTTGTGTACACACGCGCGCCACGTAATGATCGAGTTCCATAGGCCCGTCGACGGTCACAAGCCAAAAAGCCGGCGGTCCCACGGGAACGGGTGTACTCATTGGCGGCGCCGATTGAACCGTGGGCGCGCAGCCCATGAGCAGGGCAAGCACCGCACCTGCGATTGGCAGAATAAAAGGCGTGCGCGCTGTCATCCCACGCCGACCCTTACTACCTGGCGTTTCGGATGAGGACAAAAAGCGGGTTTTCGGCGGCCTTTTTGAAGCATCTCGGGGCGCGCACGTGGACCGATGATCGGAACAACAGGATCCGCAAGCGCTAAACGATCGCGGTTGAATCGGCGGATCTAGCTCGGCTTGGCGCCGGCATTTTCTCCCCCAAGCGAGGGCACAACTTGCAGCCGTCCGCACCTATTTCGCGACTCTGCACCCAATGCACCCAGCGCGAAAAAAACGCGCGAGAACGGCCCGTACCGGGTCTTGACCCCCCATGAAGCCCTCCGCTAACGTTCGCGCGCTTTCGGCTCTTAGAGCGCAATTTCGCGCTGCTTTGCGCCCCTTTCGAGAGGAATCCGCGGCTCACTGGCTTCGGATTTCAGGGCCCTTCGCTTTCGGACCTTTGGTTTGACGCCGGGGGCCGGAGCCGGATAAAGCGGCCCCGCCCCAAGCCCCAAGGCACTTGAAGATGTCTGAATACTCCGGCCAGGTCACGCACGTAGAGCTATCGACCACGCTTTGGTTGATCCCGCTCCTGCCTTTCCTCGGAGCCGCGATCAACGCGATCTTTGGGCGAAAGCTGCAAAATAGCGGCTTCGGAAAAGATCTGTCGAAGCGGCTGCACATCGGCAGTTTTGGTGTTTCGGCGGTGGCGATCGGCGCAATGCTCCTGTCGCTTGCGCTCGTGGTTGCCAACGTCGTCAAGCTCGTTGGGCTCGAAGGCGGCCACCGCTTCCTCTTCAACCACGCTTGGCAAATGGTCCGCATCGGCTCGCTCGATGTGAACTTCGCCTTCGCGATGGATCCGCTGAGCGCGGTGATGTGCCTCATCATCACGGGCGTCGGCTCGCTGATCCACATCTACGCCGCGTCGTACATGGAAACCGAGCCAAGCTTTTGGCGGTTTTTCACGTACCTCAACCTGTTCGTGTTCTCGATGCTGTTGCTCGTCTTGGGCGACAACTTCATCGTCATGTTCTTTGGTTGGGAAGGCGTTGGTCTGTGCAGCTATCTGCTGATCGGCTTCTGGTACAAAGACTACAAAAAAGCCACTGCCGGCATGAAAGCGTTCGTGACGAACCGCGTCGGCGACTGGGGCTTCATCTGCGGTCTTGGCCTTCTTTTCTGGGGCATGGGTGGCAAGTGGCTGCCCAACGGTTCGTACCTGTCCGACAACAACATGCGATTTGTCGCTGTGGCGGCTCAGGAACTTCCGCACGGCGAACACGGAGGCGGG
The DNA here is from genome assembly GCA_016712345.1 of Polyangiaceae bacterium. Classification (GTDB taxonomy): domain Bacteria; phylum Myxococcota_A; class Polyangia; order Polyangiales; family Polyangiaceae; genus JADJRH01. The sequence goes on along the minus strand of JADJRH010000001.1, from coordinate 667,264 downwards.
CACGGGGAACACGCGGGTTCAGGCGAACACGCGGGTTCGGGTGCTCAAGCCGGTCACGATGAACACGGCAAAGCCGATCCCAAAAAGGCTGAAGAAAAAGCCAAAGCGCTCGCGGGCTCAAAAGGCACACTGACAATGACGTCGCACCCCGGCGCCAAAGTGTACCTCGGCGTCAATTTCGCTTCGGATCTGTCGGGCGCCAATCCGCCGCAGCCGTTTGGAGTCGCGCCTTTCATTCGCAAAGAACTTCCGGCGGGCGCGCACTCGGTCACAATTGTTCCAGGCAACGGCGCCGTTGTTTCGGGTGAAGGCTCATCGCGCGACGGCGCGCTCGTGATCAACAACGAGGTTGCCACCGTTGGCCATATCAGCGTGAAGGGCGGCGAAAACTTCTTAGTTGCGCCCATCGGTCCCACGGTCACGTTCCGCGAACTTCACGATCAACTCGTGATGGAAGACTCCACCGGCCCGTTCTTGAAGAGCGCTTTGCTTCACAAGAAAGGCTGGTTCGGGCTGGCGGTTGTCACGCTCGCGTGCCTCTTCTTCTTCGTCGGCGCCACCGGCAAGAGCGCTCAAATCCCGCTCTATGTGTGGTTGCCCGACGCGATGGCAGGCCCCACGCCTGTCTCAGCGCTCATCCACGCGGCCACCATGGTTACGGCCGGTGTGTACATGATCGCCCGCCTGTCGTTCCTGTTCTCGCTGTCGCCGACCGCGAGTGCGGTTGTGGCATTCACCGGGGCGGCCACCGCGCTGTTTGCCGCCACCATCGGGTTCTTCCAATACGACATCAAAAAGGTTCTTGCGTACTCAACGGTGAGCCAGCTTGGCTTCATGTTCATCGGCGTCGGCGTCGGTGCTTATTGGGCCGGCGTTTTCCACTTGATGACACACGCGTTCTTCAAGGCCTGCTTGTTCCTCGGTTCGGGCTCCGTCATTCACGGAATGCACGCGGTTGAGCACGACGAGGTGGCCGTTCAAGACATGCGCAACATGGGCGGCCTCAAAAAGAAAATGCCGCTCACTGCTCGCACGTACTTCATCGCGTGTTTGGCCATTACCGCCGCACCAATTCCGTTTTTTGCGGGCTTCTGGTCCAAAGATGAAATTCTTTGGAAGGCCTTCAACACCGAGAACATTGCCTTCATCTCCGGCAAGCTCATTTACGCAATGGGCCTTGTGGCGGCTCTGTGCACGTCGTTTTACATGTGGCGCAGCTACTACCTGACGTTTGAAGGGCCACACGCCAAAAAAGAGATCGAAACCAAAGTTCACGAGTCGCCCGCAGCGATCACGTATGTGCTCGCAACGCTCGCGTTCCTCTCCACGGTCGCCGGTGTACTCTTCGGTTTCTCGTCACACTTCATCGGCGGCCACGGTGAACCGATTCTGGAGCAATGGCTTCACCCCGTTCTCGCTCATGCGCGCGTGGCGTTCCACGAGCGTTCACTCGGGTTTGAGTACGCACTCATGGCCACGTCGGTCGGCGGCGCCATTGGAAGCTGGTACCTCGCGCGTTCGCGATACGGCGCAAGCCGCCCGGCCGATTGGGCTCAGAGGGAGCAAAAACTCCCCGGGTTTACGCTCCTTCAAAACAAGTATTACGTCGACGAGATCTACCAAGCGACAGTCATTCGAGCCTTCATGTGGCTTCGAATTGTGTTCGCTGAAATGGATCGCTGGATTGTCGACGGAATTGTGAACGCGTTTTCGGTGGGTGCCCGCGGAGCTTCGTGGGTCACCGGCGCGATTGACAAATACCTCGTCGACGGTGCGGTGAACTTCGTCGCCGAGGGCACGCTCAAGGCCGGCGGAGCACTCCGCAATATCCAAACCGGCCGCATTCAAAACTACGTGTACGGCCTGCTTGGAGGCGTCGCGTTTTTCGGCATCCTCCAATACTTCCTCAAGTGATGGAAATGGCGATGCGACCCTGCCGCTCTTTAACAACTGATTCAGAGACTGATTCGGACCCCGCGAAAGCGTCGATCATGAGCCTGAAGAAATCGCGATTTCGTTCGTTGCTCGCCCTCATCGCATGCCTATTTGCGGTGCTCGGTTCATTCGGCACTGCCATGGCGCATGACGGCGCCGAAGGGCACCCCATGGGCAGATCTCACTCCACGCGGACCACCGCGGATCTTCGGTAGAACTCACCCCGCAGGGCGAGTTTCTCACCGGATCTTTTGAGATCGGCAATCAGGGCCTCGGGCCGCTCAAGATCACGCGTGTCGCGCTGCGCGACTCCGCGAATGATCCTCGCCTGCCGCCCGGTGTGAGCGTTGAACTTGAAGGTGGCAAACCCACCGCAACCCTCGCGCCCGAACAAAAAGTCAAAGCGATCGTGAAGTGGAAGCCGCAGGGCAAAGCTCGCGAACTCTACGGTCAAGTCATCGTCGAGAGCGACTCGATCGCTCCCGGATCCGAAGAGCCCGGCCGCCCCGCGGCGGTGGGCATTCACGCAGAGCTTGGATACGGCCTCGGCTTCATCGGCGATCACATCCTGTCGATCCTCACCTTCTTGCCGCTGCTCGGCGTGATCGCGATCTTCATCGCGCACCTGATTGGCTATAACGACGACAAGAAGCTCCGCACGCTCACAGTCGTGATCCAAGGGATCAACCTCGTTTTGGCGTGCTGGCTCTACTACAAGTTCGACACAACCTTCTCCAAGGCCGACGGCAACGACGGCTACCAGTTCATCGAGCACGGCGTCTGGATCCGGTCGCTGCACATTGAGTACTTCATGGGTGTCGACGGCGTGAGCATCTCCATGGTGTTTCTCACCGCGCTCATCAGCTTCGTCGGCGCGCTCGCGAGCTTCTCGGTGAACGACCAGCTCAAGGGCTACTTCGCGATGTACAACCTGCTCGTCACGGGCATGTTCGGCGTGTTCGTGTCGCTCGACCTCTTCATGTTCTACGTGTTCTGGGAGGTCATGCTCCTGCCGATGTACTTCCTCATCGGCATCTGGGGCGGCCCCAGGCGGCAGTACGCGGCGATCAAGTTCTTCCTCTACACGCTCGCGGGCAGCGTGTTCATGCTGCTCGCCTTCATCTGGTTCTACCTGCACTGTGACCCCACGTATCTGATCGACGGTCAGGCCGTCACACGCAGCTTCTCCATCCCTGAATTGATGCGCGTCGCGTGGGCCAGCAAAGGTCACACGTTGCTCACAATGACGGCCGTCAAGGTTGTCTGGGTGTGGCTCTTCGTTGGGTGCGCCATCAAAATCCCAATGTTTCCATTCCACACGTGGTTGCCCGACGCGCACGTTGAAGCGCCCACCGCCATCAGCGTCATCCTCGCAGGTGTACTCCTCAAAATGGGCACCTACGGCATCATGCGTATCAACATGACGCTGCTCCCCGAGGCCACGCAGTGGGCAGCCGGCGCCATGGCCGTGTTTGGAACCATCAATATTCTCTACGGCGCATTCTGCGCCATGGCGCAAAAAGACCTCAAAAAGCTCGTTGCGTACTCATCGGTCAGCCACATGGGCTTCACCCTTCTGGCGCTTGGAGCCATGACGCCGCAGGGCATTCAGGCCTGCATGGTGCAGATGTTCAATCACGGTCTGATCACCGGCATGCTCTTCACGCTCGTCGGCGTCGTCTACGATCGTGTACACACGCGCGACATCGACAAGTTCGGCGGACTCGCCACCGAAATGCCGCTTTACACGGCGTTCGTGGGCTTCGCGTTTATGGCGTCGCTCGGGTTGCCCGGCCTGTCGGGGTTCTGGGGTGAGGCAATGACGTTCCTTGGCGCGTTCCCGCGATTCCGCGTTCTCACAGTGCTCGCCGCTACCGGCGTTATCGTGACCGCCGCGTATCACCTGTGGGCGCTCCAGCGCATGTTCTTGGGCAAGTTCCGGGAAGAGTGGCGCAAGAACAAATACCTCGAACCGTTTGGCGGCAAATTCCCCGAGATCAACGCGCGCGAACTCGCGACGATCGCACCTCTCGCAGTGCTCGTGCTCGTTCTCGGATTCTGGCCGCGTCCCCTCCTCAACCTGATCGACCGCGGCGCCATGGAAATCCACCGCCTCGTCGATCCTCCCGGCCGCACGCAGGTTGCCGCCAATCAGACAACAGGCGCGGACGAATTGGCGCAGCAGGATGCGCACAACACCGCGAAGTGAAACTGCTTGGGTGAGGCCCTCCGCAGAAAAGCAAGACCATGGATAACGTCCAAAGCCTGAAATACCTGGTCCCCGAGTTGGCGCTGATCGGCGGCATTTTGCTGATCATCGCGTGGGATCTGGTCGCAAAGGGGAAGGCCAAGCTCACCGGCATTGTGGGCCTCGCCGCAGTAAGCCTCGCGATCTCGGGTGGAGTCGGCCTGGCGGCGCTGCTCTCAAAGAGCGAGCCCGTCGCCCTTTTCTACGGTTTGCTCGCGGCGGATCGCTTCTCAAATCTGTTTCGCGTGGTGTTCGCGTTCGTCACCGGTGTGGTGGTTCTCTTCTCCATCCCGAGTGACGAAACTGCAAAAGAGAGCGCGGAACTCGATGCCGAAGACGCGCCCAAAGATTCGGCGCTCACCAAGTTTCGCCGCGATCCGGGCGAGTTTTTCGCGCTGCTGCTCGTGCTCACGCTGGGCATGAACCTCATGGCTTCGAGCCGCAACTTGCTGATGATCTACCTCTCGCTGGAGATCGTCAGCGTCATCAGCTTCGTGATGGCCGGTCTCAAGTTCCAGGACAAAAAGAGCAGCGAAGCGGCGCTCAAATACGTCGTCTACGGCGGCGTTGCCTCGGGGATCATGCTCTACGGCATGAGCTGGATCTTCGGGATCACCCAGTCGCTCTACCTCGGTGAATGCGCTGAGCGCATCGTGGCGCTCACCACCGCGCAGGGCAAAGTGCCCGCCGTTGTGTTCGTTGGCACGGTCTGCATGCTCGCCGGTTTTGGCTACAAAATCAGCGCCGCGCCATTCCACATGTGGACACCCGACGTTTACGAAGGTGCTCCCACGCCCGTCACGGCGTTCCTCTCCGTCGGCCCCAAAGCAGCCGGCTTCGCCGTCATGATCCGCTTCTTTTGGGACGCGCTCGGCGCGGCCGACATGCCGATCGTGAAGGGTACACCTGTTGAAACTCCGTGGCCCATCATCGCGGGTTGCCTCGCGATGGCCACCATGACCGTGGGCAACTTGTCGGCGCTCGGCCAAGACAATGTGAAGCGCATGCTTGCGTACTCAAGCATTGCGCACGCCGGGTACATGTTGCTCGGCTTTTCGGTGTTCTCTGAGGCGGGCGTTGCTTCGATCGTGTTCTACGTCGTCACGTACTGCTTCATGAACCTCGGCGCGTTCCTCATCGTTGCCGGCGTTGCGGAGCAAAACGGCGGTGATGAAACGATCAACTCGTTTAAGGGGCTCGGTCGTCGCGCGCCGGTGGTGGCCGCGGTGATGACGGTGTTCCTTATCTCGCTCACCGGTTTGCCCCCCATGGCCGGGTTCGTGGGCAAGTTCTACCTGTTCTCCGCGCTCGTGAATGCCGGTGGAACGTGGAACTGGGCGGTTGCGGTTGTGGGCGTCGTGAACAGCGTTATCTCGCTCTTTTATTACTCCCGCGTCATGCGCGCGATGTACCTCGAAAAGAGCGAAAAGACCGAGCCTACGCAGGTACGCAAGCTCTTCAACGCGGCGAGCATTCTGCTTGCGGTCCCCACGCTCGTCCTCGGTGTCTACTGGGGCCCTGTTTACGATTTCGTGCTCCGCTCCCTCTCCATGGCCCGGTAGCGCACTCGGGGCCCCGCTCTTCCCAAATCCTCCCCCAAAGCTGCCCGTAGTCGTATAGAATACAAGACTCATGGGCGGGGCTGCTTTGGGCTGCCTCGCCTTTTCATTTGAGGAGTTCGTGCGTTTCGCACGGCCTTTGAGGGAGCGGTTGCGATGGCGGAATTCCAGCCTGAAATTGGTTCGCTTTGTGGCGGCGTCACGCCTTCTTGCCCAACGCAGCCCGTGCTGTTCGTTGGGCACGGCGCGCCCATGTTGGCGCTCGACGTTGTCAAAGGTGCACAACTCAGGTCGCTCATTGAAGGCGTGCGTACACCCGACGCAATCATCGTCGTCTCCGCACATTGGGAAACGCGATCACCGACCATCGGCAGCGTGTTGCCGCGCCCTTTGATGTACGACTATTCGGGCTTTCCAGCGTCGCTCTACCAACTCCGATATGCGGCGCCCACCGCGCCCGAACTTGGACGCCGTGTTGAAAGTCTCCTGCGCCCGTGGAGTGTTTCGCGTGCCGCCGAACGCGGCCTCGATCACGGCGCTTGGCTGCCGCTCCTCCACATGTACCCATCGGCCAACGTACCGGTACTTCAAGTTTCGTTGCCGAGTCGGCTCTCCGCATCGGACTTAATCAGGCTGGGCCGAGCGCTCGCACCGCTTCGTCGCGAAAATGTACTCACGATCGCGAGCGGATCGATCACTCACAATCTGCGGCTTTCGCGCTACGAAGACCCTTCGCCGCCTCCGGCTTGGGCAATTGAATTTGATGAGTGGACAAAGAACGCGCTTGCTCGTTGGGATCTCGATTCGTTTGCCAACTACCGACGTTGCGCCCCCGCGCTGCACGTGGCTCACCCCACCGAGGAGCACTTTTTGCCGCTGCTCATCGCTGTGGGTGTCGCGTCTGAAAAGTCGCCCCAAATCACATTTGCCGTCGAAGGGTTTGAGCATCGCTCGCTTTCGCGCCGCTCGGTGCGCATTGATTGATTTCGGGCCAAGTTAAAGTCACCGCATGCGTAAACGCGTTATGCTCCGCGCGCCTCAATGAGCACGCAGCACCCGCGCAACGTTAAACTCGTTCCCGAAGGCCTCTCAATCGATAACCAAGTTGTTCCGCTCTACGCCGCGGCGGTTCATTACTTTCGCCTCGATCCTGAAGAGTGGCACGCATGCCTGTCGGCCGTAAAAGCGATGGGGCCCAAACTCATTGATGTGTACGTTCCGTGGGCCACCCATGAAATCCGGCCCGGAGTCTTTGATTTTGGGGAGCAAGACCCACGCAGGGATGTGGCCGGTTTTATGAAAATGGCCCACGAACTGGGCCTTTATGTGATCTTCAGGCCCGGCCCACACATCAATGCAGAAATGACCTATTTTGGTATTCCCGAACGCGTTATTTGGGATGGTAATTGCCAAGCCCGTTCACCGCGCCAACACCCCGTTATCTTGCCTATGCTTCCGCTCGGATTTCCGGTGCCGAGCTATGCTTCCGACGCGTTTTCAGATGAAGTAGCCCGCTATTTTCACGCGCTCGGCCCTGTGCTTTCACCGCTTCTTTATCCAAACGGACCCATTGTTCTTATTCAGGTTGATAACGAAGGTGCGCTTTACTTTCGCGACGGACTATACGATCAAGACTATCATCCCGACGCGATATTGCATTATCGCGCGTTCCTTCGGCAAAAGTATAAAACGGTTGAGGCGTTGCCTCCCGCTTATTCGCGTCGCATTGCCCGCAATGAAAAGGGGCCCGATGCAGCGGCTTCGCAATCAACTTCGCAGCCCACATCCGATACGCTCGATGCTAAATCTCCCAGTGATGCGGCGATAAACGCATCGCAATCAAAAACCCAGCTCCCGGCGGACCTTCGTTTTGCCTCGCTTGACCCGCCAATGCGTTTCGACGGCACATCGCTCGATGATCTCGTTGTTCATCTCGATTGGGCCGAAGCGCAGGAAGATATGCTTACGGCGGCGTTTGCCCGGTTTAAGAAAGCCCTTGAAGATGCGGGGTTTTCGGGATTGCCGACAATGCACAATCTGCCGCCCGGCGAAGAAGCAACGCCGCTTTCGGCAGCCGTTGTGTCGCGGGCTGTGGACCTCGTGGGACTTGATTACTATTACCAAGCGGGCCCCTCGGGGCGAGCGGTGATTGCGCGTCGCACGGGTGAATTGGCCGCTCATTGCGAGCTAAAAGGCGTGCCGCCGTACGCCTGTGAAATGGGCGTGGGCTTTCCCCCATTTTTCCCGCCGCTGTTAGAACGCGACTCGATCTTTACAATCCTGAGTGCGCTCGCCTGGGGGCTCCGCGGAATGAGCCTTTACATGGCGGTGGAGCGCGACAGATGGATTGGTGCACCCATTGACAGGCACGGTAGAAATCGCCCGTTTGCCGCCTTTTTTCATAAACTTTTTGAAATATTGAACGAGACAAACTTCCACTCTCTTCGCCGCCGCGTTCCGGTGCGCGTTGTGATCCCCCGGCACGAGCGTCGATTGACGCGAGCACTGCACGCGTTTGGCCCGTTCCCCGGAACCGCCTTTGCCATTGCAAACTCCGGTGCGCGCGAGCGAACCATTGAAGACAACTTTGACGCCGGGCGGCCTATCGGCATTGAAGTGGACACGTTTATTCGAGCGTTTGAACAGGCCCTCGACGCGCGCGGTGTTCCATTTTCCATTGTAGAAGCATTTGACAAAGAGCTACCCGCGGGAGATGCAAAATGGCTTGTGTACGCATCGTCCGGGGGCATTTCGGCCGATCTCTTTGACGTGTTATGCGCGGCGCAAAATAACGGTGTAGCGATCTCTTTCGGTCCGCAAAAGCCCGAATTCGACTCCTCGCTGCGACCGCATTCAACCGCGCTCGCATGGTACGCAATGAATGAAACGCTGCACGATGTGCCGCTGTTTATCGATGAAACACCCGCCGCAGTCGACAACGCGGTTGCCCGAGCTATTGAGTCATTGGGTCTTCCCACGTGTGCGTGCGACCCTCACGGACTGTTATCGACAATCCACGAAGACGCAGCCGGAACGCCGCGTGTTCTCTTCGTTGTGAACCCTACCGATAACGATGTGATGGGTAGATTCAGTATTGCCGGGGCCGCCAAAGGCATAGCGCGGGATCTCTTCGGCGACGAGCAACTGCCCATTGAACATGGGGCCATTGAAACGCGCATTCCCGGCAAGACGGTTAGAATGTTTGCTATTGAAAAAGACTAACTCCAAGCAATTTATAAACAATTTTGCGGCCCCATTGACGCCCCCGGTTGCGCGCGCGATCATGCGTGCATGTTACCTTCCAGCAAGCACATCCTTACTCTTTTGGGCCTTACAACCGCCTTTTCCATGCTGATTTCAGCGTGTGGAAGCAAAGTAATTGTTGAAAATCCAACCGGATGCGGGGACGGCCTTACCAAGTGCGACGGCAAGTGTGTTGACACCGATACCGAGTGGGAACATTGCGGCGGGTGTGATCAGCCTTGTTATGAAGGCAACTGTGTTGAAGGCGTTTGTGAATACGATGAAGAGTGTTTTGAAGGCACGTATTGCAACGGCGTTTGCACCGACACTTATTTTGACCCCAATAACTGCGGTGGTTGCGGTTTTGTTTGTCCCTCCGGCACTTGTGAAAGCGGATTCTGCGTTGAAGATAACTGCGCCTGCGGACAAATCTGTAATACCATTAACATTGGCGGCACCGTTCCGCAGAGTCTAAGCGTCAATACGTTTGAGTGGGGCGATCAATGGTATTCGGCCTGCGCGGTTGATGCCGGTCCCGAAGCGGTGTTTTTGTTTTATCCCCCGCAGACCACTTATTACCAATTTGATACGTACGGGAGCGCCGGTGACGTTGACACGGTCATTGAAGTTCTCGATCAAGGCTGCGCGTTTTACGGCTGCAATGACATTCCCGGCACTTCGCCCGTTTCGCTCGGCGTTTATCTCAATGCCGGCATGCCCACGTACATTATTGTAGAAACACCCAATCAACCTGGAAACGTGGTGCTCAATATCAACTACGGCACCATGGAAGAGTGCCAGACATGTGGCACCTTTATTACCGAGGGCGATCCAAATCTGCCGCTTTGTCCCGGTTCCGACGCTCTATACGACAAACTCATTACCTGCATTTGCAATGACAAATGCGCCATGCAATGCGCCAATGCCTGCTCAGGCCAAGATCTGGGGCCGGATTGTCAAGACTGCATCTTTGATGAAGTGAATGGATGCGGCGTTGACTTTAACGAGTGCGCCAACGACATTTAGTCCCTCACGTTTGCGTCCCGGCTGTTGTCGCCGCAGAACTCCATAGTCTCGCTACCAATGTTCAATGCGGTATCCGCGTTTTTTGGCAATACGCGAAAGACGCGGATCGGGATTGACGCATACCGCTTCACCGACCGCTTCAACGAGGGGTAGATCCTGAACGCTGTCGGTATAAAAAATTGCCTCGTGGAGCTGCAAATCAAGCGAATCCAATAACGCTTTTGCGCGCGTCACTTTGCCTTCGCCGATGTTGAGGGGCTTCACCGGCCGCCCCGTGAAATAGCCTTTTTCATCCACTTCAAACGGTGAAGCGACCACATGTTCAATACCCAGAATGCGCGCCAGCGGCCTGGATGCATAAGGGGATGCCGCCGTGACGATCGCGCACACGTCGCCCGCCTCTCGGTGCCGCTTTACGGCGAGCCGACCGGCATCGGCGATATGGTGCTCCACATCGTTTTGAAACCAATCATCGCAGCGCGCAGCGAGCGATATTTCTGAAACACCTTTAATGTTAACCAGCACCTTTTCAGCCACACGCGTCACATCGAGAACGCCAAATTTGTATTGCGCCAACCAATAGGCAAGTTTCACCATATCGCTCCAATCGGCCTCACCCAATCGCCGTTGGTATTGCGCATAAAGAGATGCCGTTTCCACCCGCAGAAGCGTGCGATCCATATCAAACAGAGCCGCGCGCCGCTTTTTCATACCGGCAATCCAAAACCTCTGGCGAGCGTTGCAGAATAGATATTGCAAGCGGCGTGAAACACCATTGAAGCGCCGATTCCCTTGGTGCGCGCGCGCATATAGCCGAATAAAAGTGCGGGAAAAAACACAGCCAATCGTGCGGGCGACGGCGAAGTGAGCACATGCCCCACGGCGAATACAGCGGCACTGACGAGCCACCCAAACCCAAGCTCTGCGCCCAAAATCCGGCGTTTCGGCGCCCAAACGCGTTCCAATGCGGATTGAAGATAACCTCGGTAAAAGGCCTCCTCGGGCAAAGCAATCACGAATAACTGACCCGCCACGTCATCAAACACATTGCTCGGCCACTTGAATGCAAAGCCGCGCGAGGGCTGCCAAAAAAATCGATAGCCAAAATAAAAGGGCGGAAAAAATACAGCCGCAAAAACAAGCGCCCAAATCAATGCAATGGCCGCGTCTTTTAATAACTTGGGCCAATCAATTGCATCGCGTTCGAGCAATCCACCGAGCGCCAAACCCCAATCGGCGGCATGGGTGTCGTCGCGCCGAATTGTTAAGAACCAGGTTGCCCCCAAAAACACCAAACCTACGGCCGTTGCCGCATAGTTTTTGGGGGCAAAGCGAGAAACAACGGCCACTGCGGCACTCACCACAAACGATGCGAGCAGCGCTTGCCGCAACGTGGGCGCCGACGGGGTAGGGGACGGCGCCGGGTTGGTGGGGGCGTTCATGAGCGCGGGCACTCTTTCATCGGAGCACGGTTGGGAAAAGCCAAAATCTGGCCAAGTCTCGCGGTTCGATTATGGTGGCCGGGTGCCGCGAACCTTATTGCGCACTCTCGCTCCCTATCTCGCCGCCGGCATTGCGGCGGTTGCCGGCATTGTTCCGGCCAAGCAGGCGGCCGCGCTCTCGCCGTATCTCGTGGTGCCTGCCTCGGACGTGGCGGAGGCGACGGCATCGTACAGGTACGCCAACATGACAGGGGCCGAGGCGCTGGCTGAACTCGACAAGCGCAAAGTGCCTTACAAGCAGGCCGATCCAATCGACGGAGTGACAACACCCATTCGCCTCACGGGCAAACTACAAGGTGTACACATTCACTCGTCTATTGCGGAGAGCGAGCGCGCAACAAGCATGTACGAAGTGCTCGATGCGCGTTTGGCGCTGGCGCTCGACGATTTTGCCAAGATCTTGGCGCGCCACGACATTGACGAGGTTGTCCACTATTCGCTTTTTAGGCCCAACGTGCCGCGGGCGGATCACGGTGTGAAAGAAAGCACCGAAAAAGCGGCTGAAAAAAAGCCGGCTGCGGGTGACGCGAAATCAACTGCAAAACAGGGCAAATCGGAGCCTCCGGCCGCTCTTGCAACCGGCTCCAAAACGGCGGGCTCCGCGGTGGAAAAGCCCGCGACCGGTGTAGCAAACGCTGCAAAACCCGCCGTTGCGGCTTTAAAAACATCCGGTGCCGCGCCCAAGTCCGCTCCGGCGACGACCAAACCGAGTGCTCCCGCGGCGGCCAAACCAAGTGCTTCCGCAGCGGCGAAACCCAAGGGATTGCCTGCGCTGCCTTCGAGCAAATTGCCAACTTCGCCGAGCAAGTCGCCGAGCGTGGGTACACAAGGTGCAAAGCAAAAAACGCCCACTTTACAGCCGAAAACGGTGAGCGTGCCGGCGGCGCCCAAGGTGACAAAGGTGGCTCAAAAAGCTCCTCCCGCCGCAAGGGCTCGTGCGGCAACACCGCCAGCGGCTGCAAAAACACCGGCCAAAGCCGCGCCGGCGACCGCGACAACGGCAACGGCGAAGCAAAGTGTACACACGCACTCAAGGCAAACCTGGGCCGCTCCCGGAACGCGCCACCCCGCGGGGCTCGCGATCGATGTGGCGATGCTGAAGAAAAAAGACGGCACATGGATCAGCGTTGCCACTCATTTTCACGGCAAAATCGGCGACAAAACGTGCGGAGAGGGCGTGCGTCCCGGTGATACTCCTGAGGCGCGCGAACTGCGTTCGATCATGTGCGAAGCGTACGATCTCGGGGTGTTTACGTACGTGCTGTCACCCAATTACAACGCGGCGCACTTTGACCACTTTCACATGGAAATTCGCCCGACGGTGAAGTGGTTCTTGTACCAGTAGTGTACACAAGAAGCGTGTTTCAAAGTCAAGCCGCGTGTGTACGCACGCGTGCTGTCTCATGAGCGCCTATGAGCGGGTGTACACAGTGCGCAGCTCGCTGAATCCAAAGCGATCGGCGTAGTCGCGTCGCACGCCGGGACACGTTGATTCAAACGTGCAGCCCGAACATGCCGGCGCTTTTACGCCGCCGCCGAGGCGTGAATCTTTTAAGTCGAACACGTCGTCGGGCGTGACAACGGTCACCAAATCGGCGCCCGGATGCACAATGTGCTCTTCATAGCCGGGCACGAAACACCTTGGAATGTGCAACGCCGTGACCTCGTATCCGCCGCGCCGCGCATTGTCGAAAGCGCGCAACACGTGGGGAACAACCGACGAAATCGACGGCAATTGGTGGGTGTTTGGAGCGTTGTGATCCGTGAGCGATACAAGCCACAAAGCGAAACGTCGAAGCCCGAGGGCCACGAGCGAAGTGATCCACTCATCAATAATGGGCGCCGTGTCTGTTTTGATAATCAGATCGGCCGTTGGATCCAGGCCTCGATCCACAAGGTGTTTGATCGCGAGGCGCCGATGCTGCGCGGTTCCGGCGAGCTGAACGGTGCGTTCGTAGTCAGTGTCGTTCATTGCGTGCAAAGACACGTTGAACCGATCCACACCGCACGAAACCAAGTGATCGAGATACGGCGCGTGCGCGTATCTGAGGCCGTTGGAAGCCACTTTGACGTGCTCAAATCCGCGCCGCTTGGCGAGCTTGATGAGCGCCGGAAGGTCGGCCCGAATGGTGGGTTCACCGCCGGTAAACGCGACATCACCAAAGCCCCGAGAAGCGGCGCGATCGATCTCCCGCGCGACGCGCTCAGTGCTCATCGCGCGTTTTCGCATCTCCGGCGAAATGGTGCAGTAGTCGCACGCGAGGTTGCAGTCGTAACCGAGAACCACGTCGAGCAGCGCCACTACCCGCGATGCTGCCACGTTTTGAAAACGGTCCCTAGGGGCGCGGGCTTATTGTGTACGCAAGATGATGTGGTAGCCGTACGGGGTTTCGACAACTTCGCTGATTTGGCCAATGCGAAGTTCAAACGCGGCTTCTGAGAATGCCTTGACCATTTGGCCGCGAACGAATGTGCCGAGATCGCCGCCGCGCTCCGCTGCGCCGGGTTCATCGGAGTATTCCTTCACCAGCTTGTCCCAATCTTCACCGCTGCGAACACGCACCAAACATTCTTGTACGCGCTTCAGCGCTTCGTCCTTGGTGCGCGTGGTGCTTTCAGCGCGATCGCGCGATTTGTTGTGCATGACCAAGATGTGTTTGGCGCCCACTTCTTTGGGCTGGCGCGCGATGCGATCGCGTTCACGCTCTTCGGCGGCCTCGATCTCCGCCGCGCGGGCCGGAGCGAGCGTTGAGAGGCCACCTCCCGTCCAATCGGGAGATGTGGCGAGCGATGCGCAGCCGCTCCCAAGCACGACCAACGCGGCCGAACCCGCGAGCCTCAAAATCGCCGAAAACGAACGCACGGCGCGACAGTGCCAAGTCAAGCGCTCGCCTGCAAGGGCCGTATTGTGCGCGCCGCTGTGATCCGCACGGGCGCGAACAATCGCCGAAGAAAATGTTCCACATTTGTCGCGTCCGGCGCTACGTGCGAGCCATGCGGATTGCCATTGTCGGTGCCGGCGCCCTTGGACGCGCTTACGGAGTGCGGCTCGCGCTCGGCGGTGAAGACGTTCGGTTCGTTGTGCGGCCCGCGCGCGCCCATAATCCCGAACCGATGATCATTGAGCAGGTGAACGGTGACAAAGAGCGAAGTGTGCTCGATCACCCGCAGCTCGTGACGGAGATTCCGGCGGACAGCGACGTTGTGATTGTGACAGTGCACCACGATCAACTTGTGAACACCGACACACCCGCCGACGGAAGCAGCGTTGCCACCTTGCTCGCGCGAGCGCCCAATGTGCCGATCATTACCCTCACGCCGCTCTTTCCAAAACACGTCGCGCGGATTGAAGCGGCTTCTAAGAAAACGATTTTGCCCGGCATGCCGGGGATCACCGGCTACATCGATGACCGGGGCGTTCTTCGATATTGGGTACCCAAAAGCGCCATGACCTTTTTCGACAGGCGCGGCGGCCACACTTCGGTCGAAGAGCTGGCGAAACGCCTCACGCGGTTGCATGTGCCCACGCAGCTTGAAAACGATGTGCAGTCGCTCAACGCGGCCACCACAATCGCGTTTTTCCCGTTCACTGCGGCGCTTGGAATTGCCGGATCGGTAGACGGTGTACTCGCCAACAAGGAGCTGATTTTGGCGGTGATTGAAGCCGCAAAAGAGTGCGAAGTGCTCGCCAAAAAAGTGGGTCGCGTTGCGTCGTGGGCGGTGCTCCTCAGCCGTTTCATCGGCCCGTTTACGCTCAAGCCCGGCGTGGCACTCGCGCGCCGCATTGCTCCTGAAGCGGTGCGATTTGTGGAGGTACACTTTGGGCCAAAGCTCGCCGGTCAACACGTGCTTATCGGCGCGTCGATCGTGGAACTCGGCAAAGAACATTCGTTGCCAATGACCGAGCTTTCACGGCTGCTTGCGATGCGCGCCGCTTAGCTCCATTCACCGGGGCGTAACTTGCCGATGTGTACACATTCGGCTCGCCGAAAATTGCGTTCTGCATTTACAGAACGTATTCTTTTGGCATGACTGCGGGCGCACCCGGCCTTGGGGCCTTTTCCGACCAAACAGCGGGAGCGTCGCTCCCGGAGCGGCGTGAAGCGGCGCGTGACCGCATTCTCGCGACCATTCCCACTTCATACAGTCCGGCGGTGCACTTCTTGGTGCCGGGCGCGCTCGGCATGGCGGTGCTCGCCGCGGCCATTTGGTTTGCGCACGACGTAAAGCCGCTCGAATGGCTCACGATCCCAATCACTTTGTTTTTGGGGTTTGGCCTGGAGTGGCGTGTACACAAGTCGGTGCTTCACAAAAAAATGCCGCTGCTCGGCATTTTGTACGTGCGCCACGAGCTGCATCACCACGTCATCTACACGTACGACGACATGACCATGCGATCGAGCCGTGAGTGGCGATTGGTACTCATGCCTGCGTACGCAATTGTGCTTGTTTTCGTGGGCGTGGTGCCGCTCGTTGCGGGGCTGTGGTTTGCCATTACGCCCAACGTTGCGCTCATTCATCTGGCCACATCGATGGTGTTTTTTCTCTCGTATGAGTGGCTTCACCTCGCGTACCACCTGCCGCCGCAGCATCCCATTGGCCGGCTGTCGCTAATTCGCACTCTGCGCGAGTTGCATCGGCGCCATCACGATCCGCGGCTCATGAAGCGTTGGAACTTCAACGTCACGGTGCCCGTGTTTGATTGGATTCATCGGTCCGCCTGGTCCGAAAAGCGTGAGGCGGAGTGGCGCGCCAAACGCGCGCGCCAAGGTAAACCTGTGGACTGAACGAAGGATGGGAGCAAGGAGGCCGATGTGTACTCATCGGCCCCGTGCTTGTAGTTGATTACGGATTGACGCAGACGATGAGCGACCAGTTGGTCAGCGTGCCGGTGTCACCGCCGGCGTCGTCGGCGATCTTGAAGTTCCACGCGCCGAGAGGCGAAGCGCCCGCATACGAGGCGAACGACGTTTCCGGCGTGTAGCAGCCCGTGAACGGCGCCGAGCCGCTGGCTACGGCAGTAGTGCATGCCGAGTCCAAGACGGTGTTCGTAAAGTTGTCGAGGCTGCTGCCGTTGTCGGAGCAGATGTCGAGCTGCGCGCCCACCGGACCGGTCAGGAACATGTCGAGATCGGAGTCCCACGTGTGCGTGATGTTGTACTGCATGGCCACCTTGGCGATCGTGCCGGGCAACGTACCAATCACGGTGCTCGTGACGCCTGTGGCGTTGCTGTCGGGGATCGACTTGGGAATGTTCACCGACTTGTACACATGAAGCTGCTGACCCACGCCGCACGGTACAAAGTACATCGGCAGCGCGCAGTCGGTGTCGGCGGCGTCGGTTTGACCGTCGCTGTCGTTGTCGGTGCCGTCGCTGCAATTGGTTTCGGTCTTGGTGCACACACTGGTGCCGGTGTTGGTGCACTGGAAATACGGCTCCACGGTGCACACCGACGAACAGCCGTCGCCGTTCACCGTGTTGCCGTCATCGCACTGATCGGTGCCGTTGATCGCGCCGTTGCCGCAGGTCAGCATGCAAATGCTCGGCTGACCCGTGCAGCCGTAGCCCGGTTCAATTTGGCAGACGGATGAACAACCGTCGCCGTTGGTTGTGTTGCCGTCGTCGCACTGGTCGGTGCCGTTGATCACACCGTTTCCGCACGAGACTGTGCACACGCTCGGCGCACCGGTGCACGCGTAACCCGGTTCGATCTTGCACAGGTTGGAGCACCCGTCGCCCGGGTTGGCGTTGCCGTCGTCGCAGGTTTCGGGTGCCGTTATGGTGCCGTTGCCGCAGACAGGACCGCAGACGCTCGGTGCGCCCGTGCATGCGTAGCCCGGTTCAATTTGACAGGACGCCGAACAACCGTCGCCTGCGGTCTTGTTGCCGTCGTCACAGGTTTCAACCGCGTCTACAACGCTGTTGCCGCAGGACGACTTGCAATTGTTGTCGCAGCCGTCGCCGGACGTGGTGTTGCCGTCGTCGCACTCTTCAAAGCCCTGTTGCATGCCATTGCCGCACACGGCCGTGAACGTGAGCACCACGGTGTACAAGTTGATCGCCGCGTTGTTGCCAAACTCCTCTACGCAGAACGACCACGTGCCCGGAGCCAGCTGCCGAGTGAAGGTCTTGGTTGCCGGGTCCATGAGCGAGCAGAGGTTTACGCCGCTGTCGTCGTCGATCCCGAGTTCAGTACCCGCCGGGTTGTAGAACCGAAGGTACGTATCAATGCTGGCGCAGTTGGGAGCGCCTGTGCCGTCGAACACTTCGATCTTGGCGTCGACCGGCGTTGTGTTCGTAAAGAAGTAACAATCCTTGTCGCCGATAGGCTGGATCGCGCCTTTCACGGCGCCGTTTTGCTGAAGCGCCGCAAAGTCGTTTGCCGTTTGCGGAGTGTTGTTCGGCTCAAGCTCGCAGAAGCCTTCCGGCTGACAAGCCGATGAGCAGCAGTCACCGCTCACCGTGTTTCCGTCGTCGCACGCTTCTTGAGCCAACTTGATGCCGTCACCGCAGACAGCGCTGCAAACGCTCGGCGAACCGGTACATGCGTAACCTGCTTCCGCATCGCAGACGGCATCGCAGCCGTCGCCCGGATTCAGGTTGGCGTCGTCGCATTGCTCGGTGCCAACCTTCAAACCGTCGCCGCAGATTTCTGAACACGCGGTGGGCATGCCGGAGCAGTTCCAGCCGGGTTCAAGTGTACACATCGTCCCGCAGCCGTCCGCGGCGGTGGCGTTGCCGTCGTCGCATGTCTCGGCGCCGGCAATGATGCCGTCGCCGCAGTTGGTCACGCACGTGCTCGGAAGGCCGTTGCACGTCCAACCGGTTTCAGCTTTGCAGTTGGTATCGCAGCCGTCGTTTGCGGCCGCGTTTCCGTCATCGCAGGTTTCAGCCGCCACAATCAGGCCGTCGCCGCAAACGGTTGCGCACGAGCTGGGTGTACCCATGCAAGCGTAGCCCGTTTCAACGGCGCACATGTTGGAGCAGCCGTCGTTGGCCGCGGTGTTGTTGTCGTCGCAGCTTTCCGCGCCGACAACCAAACCGTCGCCGCAGATCGCGCCGCACGCGCTCGGTGTACCCACGCACAAATAACCGGTTTCAACGGCGCACAAGTCGTCGCACCCGTCTTTTGTCGCGGTGTTGTTGTCGTCGCACGCCTCGGTGCCGACGATCAAACCGTCGCCGCAGATCGCCGCGCAAACGCTCGGCTCCCCGTTGCACGCGTAACCCGTGTCGATATCGCAGCCCGACGAACATCCGTCGGCTGCATCGGCGTTGCCGTCGTCGCACGCCTCGTCGCTTGCGATCACCCCGTCACCGCAGGTTGAAGCGCACATGCTCGGCTCGCCGTCGCAGGCGAACCCGATTTCGAGTGTACACGCGTCGTCGCATCCGTCGCCCGCCGACATGTTTCCGTCGTCGCATTTTTCACTGCTGGCGATCACGCCGTCGCCGCAGGTCGATGTACACACCGACGGTGTACCCGTGCAATCAAAGCCTTTTTCGAGGTCGCAGGTGTCGCTGCATCCATCGAGCGGGTCTTTGTTTCCGTCGTCGCAAACCTCTTTGCCCGCGATGATCCCATCGCCGCAGGTGGTCACGCAGTCGCTCGGCTCGCCGAGGCATGTGTACCCAGGTTCAATGACGCAGGTGTCGCTGCACCCATCGTCCGCTGTGGTGTTGGCGTCGTCGCACTCTTCCGTGCCCTCCACGGCACCGTTGCCACAGACCGGTTGAGCGCCGCCTGTACCGCCGGAGCCGCCCGAACCGCCGGCTCCACCGCCGCCGTTCATGCCGGTTGACGACGTTGTTGTTCCCCCTGTGCCTCCGGAGGCACCGCCGCCCCCCGTACCGCCCGTGCCCGGGTCGCTCCCGTCACACGCCGAAAGGGTCGCGCCCAAAAACAGGGCGGCAACCAAGGTCCAAGTTCTTCGCAACATCTAGCCTCCAATAAGAGTCACAGTCACGGCCTTCGGACTTCAGCGCTTCGAGTTCGAAGCCCGAGGAAAACATCAAGCTTGCCCGCATTATTCATGAGGACTCCGCGTGAGAGGGTCCGAATCCGCGCTGCAAAGGCCGTACCTCCGTGCTCAGGCGCTCGACGGACGGGCAGTCCGTCTCGGCCTTGCACGCGGCGGTGCGGCCTTTTCGCGGCGGTTTGGGCCCTTCACGCAATCGCCTCATGAATAATCCGGGCTAACGAATACAAGGCCGATCGCAGCAGAACAAGCGCGGCGCACCATTGGGCGCCTGCGGCATTGGGCCCTCACACGCGATCTCAAAACAGCTTGCGTGAGTCGATCAAGATCGTGACCGGACCATCGTTTTCCACGAATACGCGCATATCCGCACGAAAACGCCCTGTTTCAACGCGCAGCCCGCGACCTCTGCAGAGCCTCACAAACTCTTCGTATGCGCGCTCCGCCGTGACCGGCTCCATTGCCCCATCAAAGCTTGGTCGAAGCCCGCGCCGCACATCACCGAAAACGGTGAACTGGCTCACCACCAAAAGTCCGCCGCCCGCGTCGCTCACCGAGCGCGACATCTTGCCGGCATCGTCTGGAAACACCCGCAGCCCGGCGATCTTGTTCACTGTGTACTCAAGATCCGCCGCGCCGTCGCCTTCGGCCGCACCCACAAACGCAACGAGCCCGTGTTCGATCGCGCCCGTGACAATTCCGTCCACTTCCACGCGCGCCGATCGCACGCGCTGCACCACCGCTCTCATGGGTACGCTACGCCCGCGATGAGGCAGCCGTGCTTCGAGCCGGAGCCGCGGATCGCGCATTCGACTCGTGCCCGCCCGCGAGTCCGAGTTCACGCATGAGCTTGCCCGTCAGCGCAAAATACGTGGACTTGTCGTACGGCTGATTGAGGATAAAAAACTCTTTTTTGCTGAGCCCCACGCACCCAAAACAATACGTGCACCCGTCGCAGTCAACCGACCGAACAAGGTACGACGAACGCGTGCATCGCTCGCTCGCCACACAGTGATTGCACTGCAAAAGCTCCTCGCTCCTGTGGCAATGTGTACAGTCAACGAGCCCTTTTGAATCGGTGCAGTAGTGGCACCTCACAAGGCCCGAGCTGCCTTTGCAAAACGTGCAATCAACGCACTTTTCGCACGCTGTACACGCAATGCATCCCGTGTTTTCGGTGTTGCCCGCGCGCTCTTCGATCAACCGTTTGAGCGCCGCTTCAAATTCGATCTTGTTCACGCGACCTCGGCGGAAATAGCCGCACCGTTCGCGGCTTCTGCAACACCTTCGGGCTCACTTTCAGCCACCCCATTTGTTCCAACCATCTGCTGCCCCGAATGAGGCAGCGGCGTGGACGTGGGCCCTCCCTTTGCCGACGAAGCCACTGCCCGTCCGGTGACTTGGCGCCGCAGCTCGGTTGCCGCCGAGCGCGTGTCTTCATCTTCTGCGTACTCTTCAATTCGACGAAGCCTCGATTCGAGCACGGCGCGCCGCTTTGGCACTTCACTCAGCAAAATGGTTGCAAGCGCGGCAATGGCCTCGCGAACTCGCTCCTCGCTCGTGTGCTCCAACAGCTGAAGGTACACATCTTGTTCTTGCGGCCACACAAAGCCCTGCTTTGTAAACTCGTTTGCCGCTTTGGTAATTGCAGGACGCCCTTCAGCTCCAAGCAACTTTCCGAGCAACCGCTGCCGCTCCACCGCTTTGGGATCCGACGTGGGAGGCGGCGCCAACACAATGCGCCCCGGCTTCCCTGTGGCCGCTTCAATCGCCTTTTGCACCTTGGACGAATCGTCCTCTTTTTTAGGAGCAAACAGAGCTTCAAGCGCAGCGCGGTGCGCGTTTGCGCTCTTTCGTTCTTCCATTGTCGGTGCGGGACGGGGAGCGCCTCCCGTCGTTCGACGCCCTCCGATTTCTGGGTTGTGCCACACCTTCGTGGTTTGGTCTCTGCGCGTGCGACCCATCGATTCCTAACCTCTAAAACTTCGCAGGCTGCCCCCGGCGGCACGACCGCCAAAAACAACGTGACAAATTTGGGCTCTTGCACGCGTTCGTGCCAGGGTGCAAGCCATGCTTCTCACGCCCCTCCGCAAAGCACTTTCGATGGGCATTGTGCTCGCCGCCGCCACCTTCGGCCCGCTTGTTTGGTCGGGCAACGCGCTCGCGGAAGGGTCCAAAGAAGCGCCGGCCAAAACCACTCAAAAGGCCGGCGATGCAAGCGCAAAACCTGGCAAGAGTGCGACCAAAACCAAAGCAAAAAACAAAAAGCGCACCGCCACAAAGGCCACCGCAAAGGCCGAAAAAGGCGCCCCAAAGCACCAAAAGGCCGACAGCAAGGCCCACAAAACCAAGCGCGCGCGTGAAACCAAACCCGCATCCAAACGCGCCGCCCCGCCCGCCAAAAGCGACGACGCTCCACATCGCGGTGCCACCAAACCGGCTTCACTTCCAACGTCCGACGATTCGCCTCGCTCCGCGCCCCGCGCTGCAAAAAAAGCCGCCGCAGCGATCCCGTGCGCCGGCCCCGTGGTGTCGCTCGACCGCGCAGGCGTCGAGAGCGACCGTTTCGTGCTTACCGACTGCCACAACAAGCCGCTCGACTCCGCGGTGAAAAAAATCTCCATCCTCGCCCGCCCGTTCGGCGCGCCCAAGCGTACACCTCAAACCTCCGTCGACCCCGGCGTTGTCAAACGCATCGCCGCCATCGCCAAAAAATTCCCCGGCCGCACCGTCTCCATCATCGGCGGCCCCAAACCCAACTCCTCCGGCAGCGCGCACCAAAGTGGCAAAGACGTCGATCTGCGCGTTGACGGCATCGACAACCGCAAACTCGTTGAAGCGTGCCGAACCCTCACCGACACCGGCTGCGGCTATTACCCCAACGCCTCATTTGTACACATCGACGCGCGCGCCGCCGGCAGCGGATCCACCTATTGGATCGACGCTTCCGACCCCGGTGAACCCCCGCGCTACGTCTCCGCCTGGCCACCTTCCGCCGACGCAAAACCCGTGGCTGCCAAGCCCGACGCATCCGCCCGCCACGACTGACTTCGCCGCTCCGCAGAATTTCCTGCCCCCTCCACGCGCCTCGTCGCTTCGCTCCTCGCCGCTGGCCCCCCAAATCGCTCCCATCGCTTTGCTCGTTCGCTCAGGGGGGCCCCGCCAAGCTTGCCGCGCCGCGCCCCCGCCGATAGTCGAACGAACGGGGACGCACGTGGGTGCAACAAACGCCACGACCTGTGTTGGCCCGCGGTGGGCGTAACGCTGAGCCACGACTCTGGGAAGGAACGAACCAATGACCGCCGGACTTCAATTCTCGTTGTGCTCGCTCGCGATCGCGGGTGCGCTCGCGATCGGAAACACAGGCTGCGCCCGCGCCGTCACGTATGAACCCACCGGCGGTTCAGGCGGCGAAAGCAGCACGGCAACCAGCGGCGGCGGCGGGATGGGAGGCTCCACAATGAGCACCACCACCACGCACGAAGGACCGTGTGTGTACGCAGAGGACTGCGCCCAGTTCAACACCGCTTGCACCGTTGGAACGTGCATCAACGGCGAGTGCACAACCTCCCCCGCGAACGAACTCGGCGCCTGCGACGACGGCCAGTACTGCACCATCAACGACACCTGCCAAAACGGCATCTGCAAGGGCGGACCGCAGCTCAACTGCTCCAACAGCAGCGACCCCTGCCAAGTCGGCGTGTGCGACGAAATCACCGACTCATGCGTCACGCAGCCCGGCAACAACGGC
The DNA here is from genome assembly GCA_016712345.1 of Polyangiaceae bacterium. Classification (GTDB taxonomy): domain Bacteria; phylum Myxococcota_A; class Polyangia; order Polyangiales; family Polyangiaceae; genus JADJRH01. Next base: position 644,020 of record JADJRH010000001.1, on the reverse strand, counting down.
GCGCAATGCGACGACGGCGACCCATGCACCGGCACCGGCAAATGCCTCAACGGCCAATGCGACAAGGGCCCGCCGATGAACTGCACGCTCTTCGACACCATGTGTACCGTCGGCGTCTGCGATCCTGTCGGCGGTTGCAAAGCCGTTCCCAAAAACGACGGCATTGCCTGCGACGACGGCCTCTACTGCACCGCCAACGACACCTGCCAAAACGGTACGTGCGTCGGTGGTGGAGCGCTGCCCTGCGCTCCGCCCGGCGGCTGCTTCGTCGGCATGTGCGACGAGTTGTTTAACACATGCACCGCAGTGCCCGGCAACGACGGCGCCGCGTGCGACGACGGCAGCCCATGCACCGAGAGCACCACCTGCGCGGCGGGCGTTTGCGCAAACGGAACACCCGCCAACGACGGCGCCGCGTGCGACGACGGCACCTCGTGCACGATGGGTGAAACGTGCGCCGCAGGCCTGTGCACCGGAGGCGCCGGACCAACCATCTATTTCGCCGACGACTTTAAAGACAACTCCAAGGGCTGGACCCTCGGCACTGAATGGGCGATCGGCCCGGCAATGATGTCGATCGGCGGCACCGGCAACCCCGATCCTGCAACCGACCACACCCCCACCGCAGACAACGGCGTCGCAGGCGTTGTGATCGGCGGCACCGCCGCAACCGTCGTGCACCCGTACTACTGGTTGGAAAGCCCCGCGTTCGACACCTCGGCCGCGGCCGGCCCCGTCATCCTCGGCTTCTATCGCTGGCTCAACAGCGACTACGACCCGTTCATGCACAACGCCGTAGAAGTCTTCAATGGCAACCAATGGATCAACCTGTGGACCACCGGCGGCCCGCCCGGCGTCATGGATGCCGAATGGACCTTCCAAGAGTTTGATCTAACCACCTACAAAAACCCCTCCATGCGAATCCGCTTCGGCTTCGACATCGGAAGCACCGGTGTGTACACCATCGGCTCCTGGAACATCGACGACGTGCTCGTCGCCTCCGGCGCCTGCCCCTGATCTCCCCTGATCTCCCGATCTTCAGCTGCCCCCTCCGCGCGGCTCGTCGCTGCGCTCCTCGCCGCTCGGCCCCCAAATCGCTCACTTCGCTGGCGCTCGTTCGCTCAGGGGGCCCGTTCACACCGCGAGAAATCGATACGGGAGATCGTCGGCCTCCCCTTCGACGAAACCGATCGCATCGTTGTATTCCTTCATGAACAGCCGTTTTCTCGATGTACACCGCACCTCGCTGTTCAGCCCAAACATCTCGATCGAAACCCGCGCCCGCTCCTGATCCTCCGCCGAAGCCAACCGATTGGGCTCAAGCGCTCCGGTCTTCACGTTGAAATCAAAATACCGATCAAAGCGATACGAGCCGTCGTCGGGCTTGAGCAGCGCGTCGTCAAAGCGCTCCAACTTCGAACTCTGGCACACGTCGCACGCCGGAAATAGATTGTCCCAGGCAAACGCTAAGTGAAAAAAACGAGGATCACCTTTGGGCCGAAAGTGATCAATCGTTTCTCGCGACATCTCGCCCATCGGAAAGCCGTCGCAATACGCGCAATGGTTGGCCGTCAGCGCAAGCAGATCACGCACCAAATGTTTGTTGAGCGGTTGCCGCGTCCCTTCGTGTTCGACGTCCGGCCAGCGAAACTTGTGGGCCGCGTCTGCTTGCCGTCCGGCTTCATAGTTCGCGGTCCAGTGGGCCGCATGTTCGGCAAGGTACGGCGGCGCGTGCTCCGGCCGACGCATCGGCATCATGAGCGCTGCCCCATGCGCCTGGCCACGCGCGCCATCTCCGCGCCGACGATGTCGCTCACCTCAACGCCCCGCGCCGCGAGCTGTGCGCCCAACGCCTTGAACTCGTCAAAACGTGTCATGTCGCCGCTCAAGATCCGCTCGCGAAACTCGTAGAAACGCCGAAACCCGGCTTCGGTATCTTCGTCAAACTCTTCCTCAACGCCGAAGATGCTCTTCACCACCGCTTGGAAACTCGTCCCCGCTTGTGACTCCACCGGCGGCAACGCATGCGCGTCGCCCTTTTCATCCACAACCAGCCGATAAACCCAAGCGTCCGATACCGACGAAACAACAAAAGGCGAGTGGGTTGTGACGAAGATTTGAGCTTGAGGAAAAAGCTTTTGCACCACGAGGAGCACCTTGCGCTGCCATGCGGGGTGCAGATGAATATCGATCTCGTCCAAAAAAAGTGCGAACGACCGCTCTATCACTGCCACGTTCGGTTCCCACGGGATGCGGTCCAACCGCATGAGCAAGTCGGCAATCCAACTCAGAATTGACTTCAACCCGTCGGCCAGAAGGTCCAAGTCAATTGTTCTACCGTGCCGCTCCGCCAGGATCCTGAAGTGCGGCGCGTAATCAAACGCCAACTTGATCGGCGCGCCTGTGACCTCCGACACAACCTCCTCGATCCGCTCAATGCTCGTCCCAAATCGTTCTGCGTCCTGCGAATGGCTTCGCTCTTTGGCGAGCGCACGTTTCGCGAATGTTGCTGACAGCCATTGCGCCAGCCGTTTTGGATCCACCGTGTTGTCGAACGACAGGCTCTGCGCGAGCGGCCCGTCGGTGGGTTCTTCGATCGCGGAGACACTTTGATCCACCAAGGATCGGCTCCCGGAGTACGCGAAAGCGGCAAAGTTCAACGCCGGCCATCCGCTCACATGGATGTGTTTCGCCGCGGCACTCCGGTACTGCGCGATCCGATTTGGATTGGCGGATTGCCGGAGCACATAGTCCCCTTTGGACGAGGGCACACCAGGCTGCGTGGCCTGTCCGGAGAACGGTTCTTTGATGTGCTTCGCCAATGCGCGGTCCATGTTCGTGATGGCGAAAACGCTCCCCTCCGCGCTTAACGCAAAAAGGCTGTCTTTCCCGTACATTCGTCGAAGGGCGTGGTTAGGCCCAAACCCTTCTTCGGGCCCGGCGAGAGCGGCCGCCATTGCGTAGAGCAACGTGCTTTTCCCGCTCCCATTCTGACCAACGAAGATGTGCAGATCCGCCTTGTCGCTCGCTTTCTTAGGCTGAAAATCCAGCCTGACCTCGCCGAAGGGCCCCACCCCTTTGAGGTACACGCCGTCGATCCGCATGCCCCCTATCTACCATAGCCGCTTATTGCAGCGCGCTTTGCACCGCCGCAGAGCAAGTGCCCGTTGCCTCATGTGATGAACGCGCGCTGTGCGCGCGCCCATGCGCTCCAAACGCCAACAACGAAACCCAAAATTCAGGGAAGAAATTGTTGTGTACGCATTGACGCTCCCGTGAGCGCACTCGCCGGGCGAGAACAACAAGATCTTGTGTACGCATACGCGCCGCGAGGAGTGCGGTGCTGTGTACTCAACCAAGCGTGCGGTTTATTGGCACGAAGGCGTGGGGGCGCCGCGTGCGATCCAGTTTGAAAGCCCGAGCAGTTGATCGCCGTTGAGCGTGGAGCCGTCGGCTGACATGGGAAGGCCCACAACAACCGACGCTTGCAGGCGGGCGATTTCTTCGTCGCTGGGGCGAATGTCGGCCGGAGCGTCGTCCATGCTGGGGCCGACAAGGAGTTTGTACATCAGGTAGCTGTTGCCCGGATTGCCGCTGTTTCCAGGGTCAAACGCGTCAATGATGGGCATGGCACGACCGAAACGTGCGGGCGTTTCTTCGATGTTGCTCGCGCTTTCACCCATTTGAGTTTGATGCGCAACGCGGTTGATGGCGGTGGCTTGGAGCGGAAATGGGTCGTCTAGCAGGAGGCCCGAAAGATCCAATCCGGCCGCTGCGCCCGGACCGTCTTTGACCGGTGCGTGGCACGGTGAATATCCGCACCCGATGAGCGAATTGAGCGCGCCGGTGGTGCCGCAGAAATCGGCGGGAGGGGGTGTTTCGTCGGGCACGTCACCCGGATCCGTCGCCACGGTTTTGAAAGTGAATGTGTACGCTTGGGCCAACACCGCGTTGTCGAAAGCTCGAACGCCGCAGCTCACAGGGTCTTCGCCGGTGCAGTCGCCCTCAATGCTCGGCACGAACAGCGTGACTTTGTAGAGGGTGTCGAGCGCGAGGCGATCGCCCGCTGCTTGACGAAGAACCACTTCACGACGCACCGGGTCATACGAGGGTTGGAAAAGATGCCGCCCGCGCAGTCTGTGAAGGTGGTGACGTCGCCGAGGGCGGGGCGCACGCAAAACGACTGGCGGATGATCGACGACGGGAGCAAAAATCGGTCAAAACGAAGGCGCAAACTGGTGGACGGCATCACCGCGGGGGCGCCGTCGCCGAGGATGTTTTCAGGGTCGAGGGGGTTTCCGTTGGCGTCGAGTTGGGTGGTTGCCAACGCTTGGATGAGTTGAACGTTCGGTGCGTCGATGGGCGAATGTTCGGGAGTTCCGACGTCACACCCGGCAACGGCGACCATGCTCGCAGCGAAGACCGCTGTCAGCTTTCGGCGTAGGTGAGGAGCTGTTCGCGAACAGTCTTTTCGTTGATGCCCGTTTGGATGTGCTCCTTGAGGCAGTCCGCAAGGGTGATGAGCATGTCGTCCACGCCCTTCTCCTCGATCAGCTTCGAGAGCAGCACTCTCGCTTCTTTCCCATCGTCTTCCCGCAAGAACGACCGGACTTGATCCAGCGTGATCTCGCCCTGAAAGTCGATTTGCATGTTGTCCAACAGGTATTTGATGAGGTTGTTCACGCCCGTTCTCCTTGGCGCGGCCCGCCGAAAACCCTGGGCCGGCGGCGGTTCGCACCACGGCATACCAGTGGCCAGAAGGGCTGCGCAAGGAATATGGCGTACCTAGGCGACTTTTCATTTGCACGTCCTCAAGATTGCGTCGCTCGATTGGTGGCAAACGAGGCACGGACGAGGGTTGCGTTGGAATGCCGAAGCGCAGCCATTTGCGAAGCCAACGGGGTGCGGATTGACGCCTTGACCGCCTGAAACACCCTTGGTCGCGTGGCACGTCGCGCAGTCTCGTTCGGTGTGGCACGAAACGCAGGCGTTGAGGTTGCGTTCAGCTTCCCATGAGTGGTGCATCGATGAACGCGGTCCCGTGGTCCACGTTGCCGCGGGCGGGTGAAAGCGTCGGCCTTCGGGTCGGTTGCCGCTGGCGCTGTCGCGGGCAACGCCCACTCGGCGGTGGCAGTCGCCGCAGAATGTTTGCTCGGCGTGGCAGCTCGTGCAGCGCGGATTGTCTTGGCGCGCGGCCTGCGGATGCATGCTGAGCCAATCGTTGGGGTGTACCTTTCGATTGCGGACTCGGCCGTCGTGGCAGTCGGTGCAGAAGTTGTTGGCGTGGCAACTTCCGCAGAACGCGCTGTCGTTGGCGGCAACGGATTTGTGTCGCTCGATCCAGTCCGCTGTGTGCGCCGCGTTGTGGAGCCACGCGGGTGGAAGCAACATGCCCGCGCCGAACGATGTGGTGAGTTTGCCCGACGGTTCGGCGATGTGGCACGTGTCGCAATCACCTTTGGCGTCGCCCTGCGCCGCGCCGCTCATTTGGTGGCACGCGTAACAGCCGGCCATACGCGGGAGAAAATCACGCGTGGCAAGCTCCACCTCTTCGATTTTTCCGTGGCAGTGGCCGCACTGAACGTTGCGGTCGAGGTGCTTCTTGTGCGGAAAGCGAAGGTTGGGTTTGGGGATGACGAGCTGGGCAACTTTGCCCTGGGCTCCGGCGTTTTCACCCAAATGGCAAAAGGTACACTGGCTGATCGGGTCGGTGTCGCCGGTGACGTTTTTTAGGTTGGAGTGATCTGTGTAGTGGCAGTTGTCGCAAGTCTCGGTGGGCTTGGGGAGCAGTGAATCTCCCGCGTCGGTCGATGTGTACGCACCGCTGTGGCAGCTCTTGCAGGTTTGCTTTTCACCCTGCACGTGTTTCTTGTGGTTGAAGCGGATGGTGAGCTGCTGCGGCGGAAAGATCTCGTCGCTTGGAAGCGGGCTCACCTTGGATCCAGGCGGCAACCACTCAAGCGGGATTGCCGCGTCACCGGCGATTGCGGACATGCCGTGACTGTGTGCGGGAGCTGCGATGGGCGCGGCGGTTGAAGACGGCGCCGTTGTGGGCGATGCCGAAGCTTCAGCCCTGGGCGCTGAGGGCGTCGCCGCGCTGGGTGCGGCTGTGGCGCTTGCCGCGGGAGGCGCACTCGCCGAAGCCGACACGCTCGCCGCGGGTGTGGGCTGGGCAAACGCTCCCGATCCTCGAAGACCGAAGAGCACGGAGATCGAACACGCGGCAACCACCCACCAGCCCGAGGTGCTGCGGGATGTGTACACTTTCGGGCGGCTCATTTCATCACCCACAGATTCAACAGCCCGACGACGCGGAAGCGATGTCCTACGAGCCGATTCATGTCGTGCTCCCACTCAACGCGGAAGTTGGCGATTTTTGCAGGCTGGTATCCAACGCCGAGCACGTACCCAAACGACGTGGCGTTTCGATCGGGCCGCGTTGGGTCGGCCCAATCAAAAAGCGACGCGCGCGCTCCGAGTGCAAGCTTGTCGCCGACGAATTTTTGGTCGGCGGAGAGGTCGCCGCCGGCGCGATGACCGCGATCGCCCACCTGCGCCATTCCGCGAAGGCCGATCACTCCCGATCCGATTCGATACCGCGCTGCGACGTTTCCGATGCCGTCGATCACCGTGGCCTGGGGGCGGTTTTCAGGCGCGCGTGTGTACGCAACGAGACCGGGTTGTGTTGGGTCTAGGTAACTTTCACCAGGTGTACACCCGCCTCCGCCGACGGCATCGCACTCACCTTGGCCAAACGTGTTGGGATCACCTTCGGTGGTCCACAGGCGCGCTCCGCCCTGGAGCGAAAAATCAAACCTTCGACCTACGCGGACAGCCGTGCGTGCGGTGAACGTGGATGTGGCTCCGTGAGTGAACCAGTTCCAGATTGAATCGGCGTCGAACGTGGGGAGGTAATAGTCAGCGTCGACGCCGATGACGGCGTTTTGGCCGATGTACACTTCAGCCCCGCCGAACGCGTTGGAAACGGTGTTGGCGTAGAGGTCGTACGCAAAGCCGCCTTTGAGGCCGAGGGGCGCTCGAAACGGCGCGCCCGCTGCAAAGTTGAGGTCTGCGGCGTACCCAAGCCGATCGGACGAAACGCGCATGCCTTTTACGGCGGGGTATCCGCCGTCGGTACCGGGCGGCGCGGGCGAGGGAAACTGCTGCGTGATCGATGTTCCCGTGTTGTACACACGGCGATAGCTGACGCGGCCGTGAATCCACGACGGTCCCGCGCTCTCCAACGCTGCACCGAATGCGGGCGCGGGTTGCGCGTATTGGTACGAAGGATAATCGGTGAGCGTGGCCTGACCCGCTTCGTTGCCGAAGCCTGCGTGTGAGCCGCGCCAAATGCCGTTTCGTTCCCATCGGCCGGTGGAAAGCACGAGGCCGTTGCGCTGCTCCAAACCGCCGTACACCTCGGCTTGAACGAAGAACGGCGTGGTGATGCGGGCGGTGGCGCCGTCGAACGACCACCAGCCCAAAACGTCGCTCACGTATTGCCGGCCGAGGCGAAAACCAAACCAGCCTCGCGCGAGGTTTCGACCTTCGACGTAGGCGTACATGATGTCGAGCGGCGCTTCTTGAAGGCCGGGCGAATAGCGGCGGCCGGTGGTGTCGAAGCTTGTTTCCGAGCCCGGCGGTTCACCGGTGCGGGCTTGGTTGATGCCAAAGTCGGCATCCAATCGAAGCTTCACGGTGACGTTGAACGTGGGCTTTCCAGGTTCGTATTTGCCTTGCAGGTTGTAAACGCTGAGCCCGAGTGTTTGGAGAATGCGGCGACGATCGAGCGTGATGTCACCCCACGGACTCGTGACTTGATAGGCCTGCGCGGCTGTTTCCGCCTGAACCTCAAAGTCGGCGGCGCGCGCTCGGTTTGGAAGCAATACGGCCGCGATCGCGAATGCGGCAATCGCTGCCCCGCGCGAGCATGGGCCTGCACAACGGAAACGATTTTTGAGTCTCACGCTCGTTCCTCTGAGCGACGCGGTGTGTACATCCCGGCGATAGTTCGCCCGCACGCGATCATGCTCCGCCAGTCACACCGAAAGTGTCAACGAGCGCAGCGTCAGCGTACCACCTTGCCACTCGCGTCAACGCGGTAGCTCTCGGTATCGCGAAGCGCTTTCGTGACTGAATCGCGTTGGTCCGCGGGGACGGTCCAACCGCGCCGAGTGAAACCTTCAGCCACCTTGTTTTTTACGCGCACGCTTTCTTCCGAAATGATCATTTTGCAGAGCACCGCGGCGCTCTCGGGGTTGCCGTGCGCGAACGTTGACTCGGCCGCGTGGAAACGAACCGTTTCGTTCACGTCTTCGAGAAACTGCTCCACGACTTCACGGCTCTCTTCACCGGGCACTTCTTCGAGCGCCACAAGGAGCTGAATTTTCGGTTCAACGTTGCGTGCGTACTCCGTGTCGAAGCGCGCCAACATGTCGATCAATTCATCGCGGTACGCATCGTCGTCGAGAAGCTCGCGCAGGACTTTGAGCGGCCAGGTGAGTTGCTCGGCCTTTTCACAATAGGTGCGCGTTGCCTCAACCACCTTGTCGCGACGTGCGGCGGCTTCCGCGAGCATTGCGTCGCGTTCTTTTTCGTCTTTGGGAAGGTCACCGGGGCGACCCGCTTCAACGATGCCGGCGAACGCGAGTTCTTTTTCTTCGGAGTCGGTGATCGACGGATCGATCGAAAACGAAAACCTCTTGAGCAGCGCCGCGGCGCTGTCGGGCGTTTTCATTTCGGCGAGCGCCTGAAGCGACTCCATTCGGTCGTACGTTTGCGCCCGCTTGTCGCCGGCAACCTTGGCGTGACCCGCAACTTTCTTGTCGGCCGGGGGCGGCGTTGAACCCTTCTTGCCGTCCTCTTTTTTCTTGAGGAAGTCGAACAGTCCCACAGCGAAAGCCCTCACATCAAAGCCGAAATAGGCTTCGTTTGATTAACAAGTTGGGTTGGTTTGGGCGCGTTGACACAGAGTACTGCGATGACAAGTCAGCGCGCGGCGCGCCCGAACCGGGGATCGCCGCGACGTGACTTATTCGGTGGTCTTGATCTTGGTGGGGATCGCGATGGTTGCGTACACACTCATCGCCGTGTTGAACTTGAACTCGCTGTCGGCGCCGTCGACCTTTTGGTCGGGGAAGGCATTGTCTTGCCCCGTGCCGTGGTTGTCGAAACCGGCTGTGTTCCACGAGAACGGAAAGCCGCGGAACTCTGCGCCGAACCCGACAAAGTCGGTGGCGTAGAAGTTGAGGCGCAGACCGAACGTGGGCGCGATGGCAACGCGATCGGTGAGCGAGAAGCTGTCGGCACAGGCAGGGCGCGCCGCACCGTTGTCGTCGGTGCCGCCGCAGGCCTTGCGCTCGCGAAGACCGACGAATGCGGGGCCGGCGAAGAACGCGATGTCGGCGTCGGCGAACACGGACGCAAACAGCGCGATCTTGCCTCGGAACGGAACCGCGGTGACTTCAGGGGCCACGAACCAGGTCATTGCGCCGAGCTGGTCACCGCCGAGTGTGCCCGTGCGCGCCGGGTCACCCGGTGGGTTGTTGCCGGCACGCGTGAGGTTTACTTCTGTGAGAAAGCAACCGATCGACGACGGATTGTCGGCACAGCGACGATCTTCGATGCCCACTTTTTGAAGCTCGTCGGCGAGGTTCGTCTGGATGCCGAAGCCGTAGCCGCCCCACACGCCGAAGCCGAGCCAGTCGAGCGGGTGATACGTCACGCGCAGGCCCGGAATGATGTGGCGCTGGTACTCATCAAGCAGCGTGAACGACACCGTAGGCGCCAGCTCAATTCGACCTTCGCGATGAAGGCGAAGTTTGCGAACGGCCGGCGCGCCGGCGAGAGGCCCCGTAAGGAGGATCTCTTGTGCGTCGGCTGTTGATGCCGACACCACAGCGACCGTGGCCGCTGCGGCGGCGACGAGAGTCCGGGCCCGAGACGACCGAAAGCGAGGCAAGCGTGACAAGAACGTTCCCATTTTCTGTGTCCTCACTTGGGCAACCGGTACTCCCACGTCGGCGGGAGGAAGAAGGACAAACCACCTTGCGCCTGCACGTTGTTGGTGAAGCTCGTTCCTTCAGCCAGCCACGTGTCTTTGTTTTGCGCTTCTGCGAAGCCCGCCGGAATTTGCGGGTTTTCGAGCTTGTCGAAGAAGATGTAGTCGCTCACTTCAAGAACCGCGGCGAGCCAGCGGTTGAAGAAGATGCGGATACCGCCGCCGAGGCGGAAGTTGATCTTCGGCTCAAACTCAAACACGCGGTTGTCCGGGTCGACGACGGCGATCGGGCGCGTGGAGATCGCTCCAACACCACCGATCACGTAGAAGTCGTAGTGGAAGATGAAGTCGCCGAATCCCGCGAATTTGCCGTACGCAGGCACGTACGAGAAGTTCACGTTGGCGTTCCACTGATACTCCGTGATCGGCAAACCAACGCGGGCAGAGCGGCTCGTTTGAAAGTTGAAGCTCGAAACGGCGTTGCCGTAGACGTTGCCGTTCACGCCAACGGCGAGCACGTTTGAGATGTACCAGTTCACCGCGACGCCGCCGCCGGGATGGCTCACGAACTGGTCGTTGAGTGTTTGGAGACCGTACGCGTTCACCTCGAAGCGGTGATAGCGGAGCGCATAGATCTGCTGCACCGCGTACATCTCCACATTGAGCGGTCTTTGCGCCAACTTGTCGAAGTCTTGGTTTTGACAGACCTCGGGAGTGATGTCGCAAATGCCACCGCCTTGATCGCCGCCCGTGTCCGACGGGGTATCGTCGGGTGGGGTTGCGGGCTGATCCGCAGCCGGCTCATCAAGGTTCACCTCTTTGGGTTGGGTACCCGCCTTGTCTGGCTTGGCAGTACCCTTCGGCTGAGCCGATGCCGCTAGCGGCACCGCGATGAGCGCAGCCGCAACAAGAAGCCCTACGCGAGCCTTTCTCATCGCCATTCCTTCCGCAGTCCGTCCGATGCGAGCGTATTAGCGCTCATTGAGGGAGCCGTAAACATGCGAAACTGTTCAAGAAAATGCCCATGTAAGATAGTGCGCGCACTATAACACGCGCAAAATCTCCGAAGCAACTCAGAAATCCGAATGCCCATCTCACGCGCGCCCGATCACCGGTTCGTCGAAAAAGCTTGCAAAGTGGCTCATGAGGCTTCCTGCCCGCTGTTCCCCAGCATTGCTTCTACGAACTCCTCAGCGTTGAACTCGCGCAAATCCTCTGCGCGCTCGCCGATGCCGACGTAGCGAACAGGGAGTTCATGTTCCGCACAAATTCCCAAAATCACACCACCCTTCGCCGTGCCGTCGAGCTTCGTCAGCACGATGCCGGAGATGGGGAGCGCTTCCTTGAACATCGCAGCTTGTTGCATGGCGTTTTGGCCATTGGTCGCGTCAAGCACGAGGAGTGTCTCGTGCGGCGCGCCGTCGAAAGCCTTCGCCATAGTGCGCGCGGCTTTCTTCAACTCGTCCATCAGATTCGTCTTCGTGTGAAGACGACCGGCCGTGTCGGCTAAGACAACATCAGCGCCGGTGTCCTTTGCTTTCTGGATCGCATCGAAGATCACGGCGCCGGGGTTTGCACCGTCTTTGCCGCTCACCACTTCGCAGCCGACGCGCTTGCCCCACACGTTGAGTTGTTGAACAGCGGCCGCGCGAAACGTGTCGCCCGCGGCGAGAACAACTTTTTTGCCTTCACCTTTGAGCCGCGTTGCAAGCTTGCCGATCGTGGTTGTTTTGCCAACGCCGTTGACGCCGACAACCATCACCACGGTTGGCTTTGCGCTCAGCGCAACACCGCCGCCGCCGATCGCCAAGATCTGCGTGGAGCGCTCGCGAAGCAGACCCCAAACGCGCTCTTCGTCTTTCAGCTCTTTCTTCTGCAGACCATCTTTGATCTCGCCGAGGAGCTTTTGCGTGGTTGCAACACCAACGTCCGAGGTGAGGAGCACTTCTTCGATCTGCTCAACAATGCTCGGATCGATTTCTTTTTTGCCAACAAACAGCGCCTTTAGGCGGCCAAAGAAACCTTCGCTCTCACGAACCTTGGTGAGGCCCTTGCGAAGACCCTCAACGTCTTTGCGCTTGGCGGGTGCCGCTTCACGCGCAGCGGCGGGTGCGGCTTTGGGCTTCTCCGGTTCGGCCGCTTTTGCGGGCGGCGGAGGAGGCGGCGGAGCAACCGGCTCGGCTTTGGGAGCCGCGATCGCCGCGGGCTCGGCGGCTTTTGCTGCCGGCGGCGGAGGAGGCGGCGGCTCGGCGGCTTTGGGCTTTTCGGGCTCCGCTTTTTTCTGCGCGGGAGGAGGCGGAGCAGCCTTAACCGGTTTCTCCGGCTCGGCAGCTCGTTCCGGTTCTTTCGCCTTGGGCGGCGGTAGCTTTTGCGGCTCCGGCGTCTCTTCAATTTGAGCCGCTGGCTTCTTTCGGAGTGCGAAAGCCACCACGATTGCCACAACAACGGCCAATCCGATGAGCGCGAAGATGACGGGATCCACGAACGGTCCTCCGACGCGTCGGCGGTGCGGTGATGCGCGGTGCTTTGCGCATCTGCGTCCCTAACCGACGCCCCTGAAATACCCGAACGCGTCGCGCCGTCCTAGCGCGTTGTTACACGCCGCACTCACAGGAGCACGCTCACTCGGCATTTGAAGCACTTTTGATGGCACGAAGAAGCCGCGCGATCTCAGGCGCCGCGAACGATCCCACCGTACGCACCCGGTTCGGCCGCGCGCACCGCTTCTTCTTCCGCTGCGCCCGGTGCTTCGGGTCCGTACGCGGCGTCTTCCACTTTTCCGGCCCAACGTTCAACGGGCTCCCATCGCACGCCGTCCTGCATTTCAAGGCGAACCGCAGCGCGACGAACGTGACCCGGTGTTGGCTCCGCGGGACCGTCAAACGGAGCACCTTGATTGCGAGCCCACTTCACCAATCGATCCAGAAGCGCGCGTCGTCGCGTAATGAGCGCCACGTGCAAAGCGCTGGGCGGAGGCAACGCCTGCTCGTAGCGGCTGTGCAGATCGGCTTCGACAACGAGCCGAGCTTCGCGCGTTGTCGCCGGATCAAAATGGAAAGCTCCGTGCTCGTCGGCCGTTGCGCGCGCCACAACACCGTCGCCCTGAAAAGACGGCGCGATGATCGACAAACGAGCGCCGGGCACAGGTGTACCTTCGTGCGCATCGACAACAACGCCGCGCCATCCGCCCGCACTCGGTGCTCGCCCGATCACCTGCACTCCGGGGCGTCCCGACGGCGGCGGAGCACCACCTTCTTCTTCGCGCCGCGCCTTGGGCTTTGCACGACGCCAACCGGCGATCACCCACGCTGCAACACCGCAGACGAGCACCGCCAACAAGAGTTGTCGCCACAACCCTGCGCCCGCAATGGTCACCGTTGTCACCAAGTCGGGACCGGGCCGGTACCACGGCGCGTTGGGTACATACCGCAGCGTGATCTTCACCGCGCCTTCACGTTCGGTAGCGATCGCTGCAACAACGTGGGCCTTGCCATCTTTCACTGTCGCTGCGCCCACGCTCACGCCTTCGCGCACCGCTTCAACAACGCCTCCGGCCACCACACCGCGGCTCGCTGTGACGTCCACATCGAGCGTCACTTCGTCATCGCTCGTTGACTGTGGCTCGGGCACGCTGAGCTTTACTTCCACTTGTCGAATGATCGGTTGCACCGCTGTTGCTTTTGCGAGCCCGTCAGAACCTGCAAATCGCAAACGCAGTTCACCCGGGCCGGGATCGGCAAGCTCCTTCGTTGGAATTTCAAAACGCGCTTTGCCGTCGCCGCCGGTTGTCGTCTGCGCAATCACCTTCCCGCGCTCGTCTTCGAGCACAACGGTGAGGCCTTCACGCTTGGGCGGAGGCGTTGACGAATCGGAGCGCCCGATGCGCAGCGAGCCGCTCACAGGAACCGAGTCGCGATCGAGATCCAACACCTCAACGACCGGTTCAAATCGCAACAGCGTTGGGGCGAGCGGTCCGCGCGCCGTTTCAACGTTCGCGCGCACTTCACCTCCGTCGTAGTTGTCGGAGCCGTCGTACCGAACCGAAATGCTCGCCGCGGTTGCGATGGACGCTTTCACGCAGAAGGCGCCGCGCTCGTCGGTCACAACACTCTCGCTGCTGCGTGCTCCTCTTCGGAGTCGCGCATCACACGGCGTCCAACCCACAACCGAAAGCTGCGATCCGTTTTCGCCGAAGGCCTTCACCGTGAGCGAAGCCAACGCAATGGGCGTGTTCGCGTCGTCGGCGAGTTCGCCCTGCACCGCCACTTCACCGGCGTCGGTCCAGGCGTGCACACGCAGTTGAGCGGCGCCTCGAACTTGGATGCGATGCGGCTCTGCCCACGCGGCCTGAGGTATGAGGCCCGCAACCGCCGCCGGCAGTAAACTCAAGACCAGGATCGGCCCAGCCCACATACGCCGCATCCCGTTCGGATTATGCGAAACGCCGCGGATCCGCAACGAGTCCAGAGCTTGATGAGATCGGCTTGAACTTTCTCGAGGCACCAGCGTCCAAGCCCCTGCGCCCCGTAGTAGAGCACCGTCAAAACGTTGCTTTGGGCCTCGGGGTTGCAGCACGGCGCTCAGGAGCATCGCATGGGATATCGAGCGGACGAGGTGGGATTCGGTTCACCCCCCCGCGCAGATTGGCGCACACATTCTCAAGCGCCGGTTTGCACGGTCCAATTGTCGCTGGGTCGCTCGTGTATAGTCCCTTCAACGATGCTTCGGCCGCTGCGGGCGCTGATTGCTGTGTTTGTCGCGTTGAGCGTGCTCGTGTTTGTGCACACTGCGTCGGCACAAAACAAGACGGCGGAGCTGGCAAAACAACTAAAGAGCGATGACTTTCGCGTGCGTACACAAGCCGCGTTGGCGCTCGGTTCCACCGGTGATGAAGCCGCCATCAAGCCGCTCTGCGATGCCATCGCCGATGAAAACGCATCCGTCAAAACCGCGGTTGCCGCGGCGCTCGGAAAGCTGACCAAACCAGCAAGCCTCAAATGTCTTGAAGCGGCGATCGCAAAAGAAACGGTCCCGGCGATCAAGACGACGATGCAAAAGTCGATCGACACCATCAAAGCGCAGAGCACCACAGCCGCAGCTCCGCCGCCGCCGGGCAAAGACGCCAAGTTCTACGTCGCCATTGAAGTCACCAACAAAACAAGCCGCCCCGCCGCTGAAGTAGAAGCGTTGGTTCGCGCCGCGATGCAGGCCAAGCTGCTCGGCAAAACTGGATACGCCGTGGCTCCAAAGGGAGAAACCGTTGCTCAGGGTGGCCAGGTGGTGAAGTCGAAAAAGCTCAAGGGCTTCATCTTAATGGCCACCGTAGAAGCGCCTGTGTACGCAAATGGCAGCCTCGCTGTGAAGTTCTCCGTAGCCATGGCCACGTATCCTGAAAAGGCCATTCAAGCGTCGTTTTCGCCCAAGCTCACGCAAACGAACACACCTTCCGCAGACACGAAAAGTGAAGATGCGCTCTTCAAACTGTGCGCCGAGAGCGCGGTTGAATCGTTCGTAAAGGTTGCAACCAGCTTGTGATTGGTGCCCGCCAACGTTGCGCCATGTTGATCGTTGTCGTGCCTTGCACCCACCGCTTAACCTGGGCGACGCTTGCCAACGGAGCGCGCCGCTCCTCCCGGCGAGCATGTCCGCGACACTCAGCGCCGTAAGGAATCACGATGAGCGAGGCCACCAGCAGTCGTCCCGCGCCCGGCAAACATCAGCGCAGCGCCAAAAACTACCTTCTCGATCGTCGCTTCCAGCTCAAATACGCCGGTTTCTTGGTGCTGATCGCGCTCCTTCTTTCGAGTGCGCTCGGAGCGCTTCTGTGGCGCACAAGCGATCGCGTTGTTGAGCAAGGTCGTGAATCGGTGCGCCAAGGTCAGGCCGCCGTGAAGCAAAGCCAAGAAACGGTGAAGCGCGGTGAGGCCCTCATCTCCGAACGCGACACCGTTCGCAAGATCGTCGAGATGACCGCCGACACTTGTTACAAAGACACGCCCGAGGTCAAAGAGCAGTTTGCGATCGCCAACGCGCGCGATGAAGCAAAGCTCAAAGAAGAACAAGAACGCCTCCGCCGCGAGGCCACCGATCTCGAAGCGCGCGCCAACGATCTCTCCGCCCAAGTTGTTCGCATTGAAACGCAGCAGCGACGTGTACTCTTTGGCCTCATTGCGTTTCTCGCGGTGTTCGTGATCGCGCTCGGCTTTGCGGGCATTGTCTTCACGCACAAAGTGTCGGGCCCCATCTTCAAAATGAAACGCCTGCTCCGTGAGGTGGGCGCGGGCAAACTCGTCGTGCGCGAAAAGCTGCGCAAAGGCGACGAGCTGCAACACTTCTTTGAATCGTTTGAACTCATGGTGGCTGACCTGCGCACCAAACAGCAGCGCGAAATCGCCAAGGTCGACGACATCATTGCCCGTTTGGAGGCCGCACCCCTCTCCAGCCGCGGCACCAAAGAAATCGACGAAGACGGCATCGAGATGCTCAAAAAACTCCGCGCCGAAATGCAGGACCAACTCGACGCCTAAAACGCGCACAGGTCACTCGCTCCCCAACCCCTTTGATCGCGGGACGTTCCTGGGTTGGCTGCCCCCCGGGGCAACATGTGTACACATGTTGCCGGCCCCCCAAGCGCCGTGCTCGCTTCGCTCCGCGCGGCGCGGGGGGCCGCAGCCGCGGAGTTCGTCGTTCATCACATGTGAAGAACGGCATCGTCACATGTGAAGAACGAAAACCCTTTCAAAGAAGGACAAACGTCACTCCTGCGTAACTGACCTCCAGGTTGTCGAAATGGCTCAAGACTCAGATCGACCTCTGACACGCCACGCAACGAGCAGAAGCGCGTGGGCGCATCACCCAACGTTCTCGACCTGACGCGATGCAAGCCGATAGCAGCCTAAAGTACACAAAACTCCGTGAACCTCCGTGTCCTCCGCGACTCCGTGTTTGATACGACGTGTCAGATGCCTCGACGGTACAGGTCGTTGCGAGGCGTTTCAGTTATCGTTTCTCTGAACGGGGGGCGGCGCGAAAAGACGACGATCACCCGCGCCGAGGGGCTCCGTGATCCACGACTTCTCCTGCGCGCCCCAAGAATGTGTACACAATTAGAAGTGGGCGGTGATTTCAGAACGCGGCGACGACATGTTCAATGTGCGCTTCGCCGTTGCGGTCGATGTGTACACCAATGCAATCGAAGCGTACGCGCTCAAGCGTTGAGTCGTGGCGATAGCGATTGGTCCACAGGACTTTTGCAGCGTTGCGAATGCGCCGACGTTTTTCGAAGCCGATCGAATCGAAGGGGCGCAAAAGCGATCGCGGTCCGCGGGCGCGCACTTCGATGATCACGAGCACTTCGCCGAGGCGCGCGATGAGATCGATTTCGAGTCTGCTGACCCGCACGTTGGCTTCGAGAATCTCGAATCCCTTTTGGCGCAGGTAGTTTTGCGCCGCGATCTCGGCACGAATGCCCAGCGAGCGCGCTTTGATGCGCGCCGCTGAAGGTTTTCGATCTTGTGTTGGGGTCTGAGACGGGGAGGGGTCTTGAGGCGATTTGAAGCGCGCCGAGCGATGTGTACTCACGCGTTCATGAAGCGCTCACGAAGAGCGCCGCTCCTCGTTTTCGAGTAGCGGTCAAAGTGCGTCGCGAGCGCCCCAAAGCTGGGGAGGAGGACGCAGGAATATTCGGATATTTTGAGGACGACGACCGACGATTTGGGGCGAGTAGCAGCACTATGACGCTACTCGTTTTCGCACTTGCCTTCTTTGGTAGCGCAGAGGCCGGTGCCGGTGCCGTCACAGCGGATGCCGGAGTTGCCGCCGGACACCCAGTAGCCGTCGACCTGACCACATTGATCTTGGTTGGGATCGAACTTGGTGCTCACGAGCGTTCCGTCGTCGGCCGGGATGGTTTTGATGCAGTACTTGCCGGTGATCTTTTCATCACCGAGGCCCACGTTCTTGCGAATTTCTTCGCATGCGTACCCATCGGGGCAGGTGCAGAAGTTGAAGTTGGGATCGTCGGGCTCACCTTCGGCAACGCCGCATCGGCACGAGCAGTACACAGCGTTTTCTGCGTTGCGTGTGGGCGGTTTGTCGACCGGGCCTTTGCACTGACCGCAGACCGGCGTTGTGACGGGTGTGTCGGTGCCCGGGAGGCAGCATGCTTTGCCCGCGTTGTCTTTGGGCGCCGCGCCTTCTTGCTGGCAATCGCCTTCTTTGTGGCACGCGTACGAAACGCACTGTTTGGTTTTTGCGTCGCACGAAACAACATCGCTGCCGGTGAAGAGGCAGTCGGCGTTGGTGGCGCACTCGCAGAAGCCCGCTTCGTTGCACTTTTGTCCGGCACCCAAACCGATGCAGAACTGATTTGCGACGTCGCCCTGGCTGGGGTCGCACGACGGTGAGAACGAGCCCGCTTCAACGCAGGTGTCGCCGTCTTTGCAGTTGCCTTGGCCCTTGACGTAGTTGCCGTTTCCATCGCGATCCGGCGCGCAACCTTCACCGCCTTGCGAGTTGACCGGTGCGGGTTGGCCAAGGGGACAACTGACGCGACCTTGGAAGTGGTTCACGAGGCAGATGCGTGTCGCGCACTGGAAGGAGCGCGACTCGATGATGTCTTCACTGACTTTGAAGCCGGAGAAACGGAAGCTGTACTCGTCCTCGGGGACGCACGCGTCGCCGACACCGCCGGCAACGCAGGCTGTGGGAATGACAGCCATGCCGCCGACGCTGATGAGACCAAGGAGGCCGTACAGGAAGGAACGCTTCATCACGAGAGCTCCTCTCGAGCGCTGATCAAAAACCGATGAGCCAAGGCATCGCTCCACCGAACCGCCGGTGTTTCGTGCTCATTGTAAACAGGTGCAAAAGTCTCACCACGCGGGCGCAGCCGAGTTGGTCTGCACCTGCACGGCGCCGAAAGTCGCGAGGAATGTCGAGTTTTCGGCACGATGACGGCCCCAAACTAGTCGAAGGCCGGCGGCACCGTCAATGGAAAGGGCGGGCCGCTATTTCGTACCTGCCCCGGCCGGTGCTCTCAGTTGGCTGAGTAGCCACCCACGTTGGCACAAAGTTCGCGCATGAACGATCCCAAGCAGCGACGGGGGCGGGTGTTTCACCTCAGCGCACGTGGGTGGCGCCCCTAAGCAGACCAATCGCCTGCGAGCACCCGTATGGGTAGCGTTTGTTTTTGTTGTTCAACCGTGCTCGAAATTACCGCGATTGACAGCCTTTGCAGTGAAACGAGCACCTTGACAACCCGCTTTCGGGCCGACTACCATCCCACGCCGCCGTCAATTATTTGTTGATTCTATTAAGATTTTTGTCATCCGCCACCTTCGCTACCGTGCGCATTGGGCGTACGCGACCGGAGGTAACCGCGGAAGATCGTGCTCCTCATCGCTCGAAAGCGAGGAACGACCGATGCGCAACCGGCTTGCCCGAATCTGCCTGCTTGCCTCAGCTCTCGTCTTGACGCCCACGTTGGCCATTGGCCAGGGCAAACAACCCGCCGCCGCAGCTGCCAAAAAAGGCGGTGACGCGAAAGACGCCAAGAAAGAGGTTAAGGAGGTTGCTCTTGAGGAAGAGGCCGACGCCGGCCCGGTAACCGCCGGTCAAATGACCGAAGAAGCCGCCCAAGCAAAACGCCTTTTCGATGGCGAACGTTGGGCCGAGGCTGCCGTTATCCTCAAGCGTGTTGTCGACGGTGAAACCGGCGACGACGAAGGCAACAAGCAGATCGCCCAGTACCACTACGCGATCTCGCTCTATCGCCTGCAATTCTTCCAAGCAAGCTACGCGATCTTCTCCGAGATCGCGGAGAAGCCCAACCACATCAAGTTCAACGAAACGCTGCTCTGGCTTTCAAAATTGGCCACGCAGCTTCCCGAGCCGGCCGACATCATCGAGCGCGTCGGTAAATACAAAACCGATCAGATCGCGCGCTTTAACAACCCGCAGCAACGCGACCTTTACTGGCAGCTCAACTATCTGCTCGGTCGATACAAGTACCGCAATCGCAACTACGAAGAAGCGATCAGCCTCTTCGAGCGCGTCGATCCGAAGAGCCGTTACTTCGTGCAGGCCGAGTTCTTCTCGGGCATCTCGTACGTGCAGCTTCGCAAGTCGGTGCCTGCGGTAAAAGCGTTTGATCGCATCATCACCGCGCTCGATGAAGGTGTTGAAGGCGTTGAAGACGAATCGCGTATGCGCGATCTCGCTTATTTGTCAACGGCCCGCACATTCTATTCGGCGTCGGTTCGTCTCGACGACAACGGCGTGCCCAAGATCGACGCGAAAAAGCTCTCCGCAGCGGTGAAGTATTGGAACCGCGTTGACGTGGGCAGCGAGTACTGGCTCGACGCTCTGTTCGAAGAGTCGTGGGCGTACTTCATGGCCGGTGACTACCCGCACGCGCTCGGCAACATCCACACCATCGAGTCGCCTTATTTCCCGAATGCCTTCTATCCCGAGGCCGACGTTCTCAAGGCGGTTATCGCGTTCACAATCTGCCAATACGACGACGCGACCACCATCGTGGCTCGCATGAAGAAGCGCTACGAGCCGATCCAAAAAGAACTCCTCGCCGTACTCAATCGGCCGGCGTTTAAAGGTGAAGGCGGCGAGCAGGCGTTCTTTAACTTCCTCAAAGATGTGCGCTCGGGCAAGGGCAACCTCTCGCCCGCCATCAAACCGATCGTTGAAAACGCGCTCTCCGATCGCCAGCTGCTCCGCAACCTCGAGTACGTGCGCGTTCTCGACGAAGAAGAGGCACGCTTCAAGAAAGCGCCTCCCAGTTTCCGCAGTTCGCCGGTCGGCGGTGACGTCACCGACGCGCTCACCTTCGCTCGCGATCTCGCGGTTCGAAACGCCGGCACGCTCGCGCGTGAGCGGTACCAACGTTATCTCGACGAGCTTGCGGAGCATCTTCGCAACGCGTCGAAGATCCTCATCGACATCACAGCGGCCCAACGCAACCAGCTTGATCAGCAGGTCGTGAGCGGCCAGCTCACCAAGGAAGAGTCGCTCACGTACGGCGTTGTCAAGCCGGACGACGAGCACGTTCTCTGGCCTTTCGACGGAGAATATTGGCGCGACGAACTCGGCTTCTATCGCCAGGTCGTTACGTCGAAATGCTCCAAGTGACGAACGGGGAGCCGGCGTTTACGGGCGTCGGCTCGCTGTTTGAATCGTGCTGGACCAGGGGTTCGGCGAGCTTCTAGAGAGAGTCACCACGTCAAGAGATGGGGTTTTAGAGATGAGTGAGTTGAAAGTGAGCCGCCGCTCCGATCAGGAAGGCGCCCAAACAGAGGCGGAAGCCACACAAAGTCCGCGATCGGTTTGGCGCACCGTTCGCGGGTGGGCTGCTGCCGCGGTTGCCGTTGGAACTCTTGCGGTCACAGGGAGCGCGTCTGGTGCGGATATTTGTATCTCGCAGCAGGCGAAAGACACGCTTTCAACATGCCCGGGCGGCAAAATGGAGGCGACCGCCGGAAAAAAGCCGGCGGTGAGCTTCAACAGCGCTCCCCAGGCGGTAAACCTTAAAAAGCGCGACGATCAAACCAAGCCGACGTTGCCCGCCACGTCGCAAACGATCGCGCAGCGCGACGAGCGCCGAAATCGCCTTGAAGCGCGCTCCCGCCAGCTTCTCGTTACCGAGATTCAAGGCCTTGAAAGCCTCTACCAAACAACGCCCAAAGACGCGTCCGACAGGCCGTCGCTGATGCGTCGTTTGGCTGAAGGTTACGTGGAGCTTGAGTCGGCCGCGACGCGCGACAAAACCGAACTTGGTATCAAGATCGACGAAGCCAAGCGCAAAAACCCCGGCGGCGTGGCCAAGCTTCAAGAAGAAGCCGGAAAAACCGATAAACTCATTACAGCGGCCCGCGCCAACGCCATTAAGTTCTATGGCCTGCTTGAAACGCAATACCCCAAGTGGTGCCAAACGGTAAACAAGGCCGATCCCTCAAAGAGCACCGGCTGCACCGACGAGGTTCTTTATTACCTCGCTTATGAACACGAGCAGGCAAATGACCTCGAAAAAGCTCGTAAAGTCTACCTAAAGCTCATTCAAAACTGGCCGCAATCAAAGTTTATTGCCAACGCCTACCTCGCATTCGGCGAGTTGTTCTTCAATGAAGCGCAGGGCGATCCCAGCAAATGGGCATTGGCCGAGGCCTCGTATACCGAAGTTACAAAATACCCGCCGCCCGATAACAAAGTGTTCGGGTATGCCCATTACAAGTTGGCCTACGTTTATTGGAACAAGGGCGACTTCCAAAAGGCTATCAGCGAGTTTAAGAAAACCATCGATTTCGGCCAGCAATACACCAACCTTCCCAACGCGAAGGAACTCGCCAACTCGGCACGCCGCGACCTCGTTCCGGTGTACGCATTGGCCGGCGAGCCGAAGAAAGCTCACGACTTCTTCAAGCCGCTCTCGGGCGACGCCGGTGGCAGCACTGAAAAAACCTTCAAGATGATGGACGAGCTGGGTCAAAACTACCTGGACACCGGCCATTACAAAGAAGGCATTGAGCTTTATCAAGATCTAATGACCCGCGACCGCGGGCCAAAATATTGCGTTTATCAAGCGCACATTGCTGAAGCAACGCTCGCAATGAAGTCTGGCAATAAAGACCAGATTATGACCGAGCTGTCGAAGCAAATTGATGTCTATTCAAAGTTCGACAAAGAAAGTCATCCCGACGACGCCAAACTCAAGTGCGCCAACGTTACGGCCGAGCTGCTCAGCGAAACAGCAATGGCGTGGCACCTTGAAGCCGTCGGCTCGGGCGGCGTTCGCGGCACGGGCGATAAAAAGACAATGGCGCTTGCCGCGCAGCTTTATGAAAAAGTGATCGGCTCCTTTAAGCAGGACCAATTCAACAAGTTTGAATTCCCGCGCATCGTTAAAGAAGACTGGCCGAACATTCCCAAGATCAAATACGCAATGGCCGACCTTCTTTATTTCAATAAAGATTGGGCCAAGTGCGGTCCGGCTTTCGATGCGGTTGTTGCCGATAATCCCACCGGTCCCGAGGCTCCTGAAGCTGCGTACGCCGCAGTGCTCTGTTATCAGAACATCTATACCGAAACGCACAAGGGCGGCCAGGATCGCAAAGGCACCGGCAACCTTCCCGGCGGCGAAGACAAGAACAAGAAGGGCAAAGCCGTTAGCAAAGCCAAAGAGCTTGCGCCCAAAGATCTGACTGAAAATCAAAAGGGCATGCTAACGGCCTTCAATCGTTACGTCTGCTACATCAAGCCGCCGGCCAACGACAAAGACGCTCAAGAGCAATACGTTGAAGTGAAGTATGCCCGCGCGCGTACTTACTTTGAAGCTCAACATTGGGAAGAGGCGGCGCTCGGTTTCCGCGATATCGCCATTAACCACGCCGACCGCGATGCCGCGATCTACGCCTCGCAGCTTTATCTCGAATCGCTCAATATCATGGGCGCAAGCCTCGAACCGGCACATCCGTCTTGTTATGACGACATGGCGGCCGACGTTCCCAAGTTTATTGAGTCGTTCTGCCAAAAGGGCAAAGAGAAAGATGCCGAGCAATGCGGAACGCTCATTCGCATTCAACGAGACATTGAGCGCCTCCGCGCTGAAAAACTCGTTGAAGCCGCCGGCAAAGGTGGCCCCGACGCTCCCAAGCAGTTTGAGAAAGCCGCCACCGCGTACATGGATATGTGGCGCAAGTACAGCGAGGAAGCTTGCAAAAACAAGCAACCCGCCTGTGAGCGCGCTGAAGAAATTCTTTATAACGCGGCTCGTGCTTTCCAGGCCGCTCGCCTTATCGCCAAAGCGATTTCGGCGCGCCGAATCCTCATCGATCCGCAATACAACCTCAATAACACCGAGCCCGCCAAAAAGGCCGTTTACGAGATCGGTGGTAACTACCAAGCCATTGCGGTGTATGAAGAAGCCGCAAACTGGTACGAGCGTTTCGCCCGCGAAAATCCCAAGATGGATAAAGCGCCCGAATCGCTTCAAGACGCCGTCGTGTTGCGCCTGGGTCTTGGTCAAGAAGACCAGGCCATTAAGGACGCCGACCTTTTCAATAAAAACTACGGCAGCCAAAAGCCGGCTCAAACGGCGGCTATCGCATTCGCTATCGGCGCGCACTACGCCGAAAAAGAAGACTGGGACAACGCTCGCAAACGCCTTTCGAGCGCCCTTAGCCAGATTGACCGCAACGCGGCGCTCGACGTGCAAATCCAAGCGCACGCATTGATGGGCCGTGTGTACACAAAGATCAACAACGCTTCACAGGCTCAGAGCGAATACAACAAGGTTCGCGGTTTGTGGGCCAATCCTGAAGCGCAAATGAAGAAGATTGAGGCCACTTATCCCGACGAGAACGATCGGTATCGTCGCTTGGGTAAAGCGCTCACCGCAGTGGGCGAGGCGTTGTTCTTCTTCGCGGAGCAAAAGAAAAAGGAAGTCGATAAAATTCGATTCCCTGAATACAAGGGCTCCGGCGAGCGCGCCGACGTGCTCAAACACATCAATACGAAGGTCGGCGATTGGGTGAAGAAGAAGCGCTCCACCATTGAAGAGGCCGACAAAGAGTATCAAAAGATCGTTACGCTTCAGCCGACACCGCCCCCGCGTTGGGTTATCGCTGCCGGTTCGCGCGTCGGTCAAATGTGGGGCAAGTTCGTGGCCGAATTCCGCGCTGCTCCCATTCCCAAAGAATGGAACCAGAAAGGGCCTCACCCGCTCATTCCGGATCTGACCTGGGAAGATATCAAGTTCAACTATTACGCCTCGCTCGACGAAGCGAGCGAACCGCAAAAGCAAGCGGCCAAGGCGGCGTTTAAGACCTGCCTCGATCTGTCGGTGAAACACCAGTTCTTCGATGAGTTCTCACGCGCCTGCGAAGTGTGGCTCGCCAAGAACTACGGTGCTGAATACCACTTGATTGACGAATTCCGCGGTGCTCCCAACCGCGTTGCCGCCGGCCTCACCGACAAGCCCCTGGCGGTGAATATGGACGGCACGTTCTTCAAGGGTGATGCTCCGCCCGAAGAAGCGGCGCCGGCCAAACAAGACACCAAGGCCGCGGCCGACGACAAAGGCGCTGCTTCGTCATCCCCGTCGGGCGACGCCAATCAGTCAAAAGAGAAGAGTGCCCTCGATAAGGCCACTACCAAGCCGAAGAAGTGAGGAGAACGTCGATGAAACGCATCACAAGCATTGGCATCTTTGTTCTCTCCGCGCTCGCTTTTGGGTGCGGTCCGAGCGGCAGTGGTCCGGGCGGTGGCACTCCCGCCAAAGACCCCACCGGAAAGGCTCTCACCGACAGCAAGGGCAACGCGCTGTCGGCGCCCGCGGCTGAAAAGTTCAAGTCGGGCCTCGACGCTCTTGCGCAGCACGACAAGACCAAAGACTGGAGCGATGCAACGTGTGAATCCACGGCGCAGCTCTT
This sequence comes from Polyangiaceae bacterium, assembly GCA_016712345.1. Classification (GTDB taxonomy): domain Bacteria; phylum Myxococcota_A; class Polyangia; order Polyangiales; family Polyangiaceae; genus JADJRH01. The sequence continues at coordinate 618,580 of JADJRH010000001.1, read as the reverse complement.
CCTTGAAGCCGCAAAGGAGCAAGAAAAGCCCTTTAGCGAAGCCTATTACAACGCGGGGCTCGCTTATCACCGCTGCAAGAAAAACGCTGAGGCGAAGGCGCAATTCCAAAAGGCGCTTGAGGCCGACGCCAAGTTTCACCCGGCAAAAACGCAGCTCATCATGATGAGCTTCTACGACAGCGGCGAGAAAAACATCGACCAAGCCATTGCCGACATGCGGCAAACGGCGGTTGTCGACGCTCAATACAAAAACGTAGAAGCGCTCGTTGCGCTCGCAATGTTCTACATGAAGCGCGGCAACAACACCGCCGACAACGACGGCGCCAACGATTACCAACGCGCGAAGCGCTACCTGCAAAGCGCGCTCGCCGTTGACGACGGCTACATGCCCGCGTTTAACCAGCTCGCGCTCTTCTATCTTGAGTCGGCAAAACAAGCCGCCGGACAAGAAAAGCGCAAGACGGCAACCAACATCGGCAAAAAGAAAAAGACAGGTTCGCAGGCCATGGAGCTTGCCGACCTCGTCTGTTCACAAGCCATTCGCAAAAACCCCAACGACCCGGTCATCTACAACACCATGGGGATGATCCAAGTTGAGCTTGGCAACCTCAACAAAGCGGTCGACGCGTTCGATGTGGCGCGCCGCAAAGACCCCAACTTCTACGAAGCGCAAATGAACTTTGCGGCCGTGAATCTTCAATTCCGCGGCTTCCCAAAGTCTGAAGAAGCGTATCGCGCGGTCATTAAGAATCGCCCGAACGACTACGACGCGCGCCTCGGTTTGGCCCTCGCGCTTCGCGGTCAAATCAACGACTCAAACTTTGACGCCTACGTAAAAGAGGCCGGTGAGCATCTCGCGAAGGCCAAAGAGATCTCGCCGGATCGCCCGGAGACTTATTACAACGAGGCGATTCTCACGCAGGAGTACAAGACCAAGGCGTCGTCGGATCCCAACAAGGCCGAGCCGATCCTTGTGGCGGCAAAAGACCTCTTCAATCAGTTCGTCAACAAGGCCGGTTCGTCCGCCGAATATTCCGACGCTGTGAAGCGCGCCAAAGAACGCATGACTGAAATCGATCAGATCATTGCGTTTAACAAGCAAACCGAAAAAGAACGCAAAGCCGCTGAAGCTGAAGCCCGCCAAAAAGAGGCCGAGGCCGAGGCCGCCGGTGCCAACGAAGAGGCGGGCGGAACGGGCGCCGACGCCAAGCCGGCCACTCCCGACGCTACCAAGCCTCAGTGAATACCTCGCCGCGGTGATCCCATCGCGGCGCTCTTCCCCACAAACATTCAAACCCGATCTCCGGGCGTCACTGCGGTCGCGATCCTCCGCGCGCCGCAAGCGCTTCCATACGTGAGCGCTTCATCTTGAGTGCACACGTGCGTGGCGTTCGTCTGTGTGTACTTTTCTTTAAAAAACCCGGCATCGGCGTTTCGCTCGGTGCCTCGCTCCAAAGAAAGTATGCGCCTTGCTCGGCGATCTTCGAAGCGCATCGATTGCTGTGTGTACGCATTGGGGAACGAGGCGTCGAGCACAGTGTGTACGCATCGAAAATGAATGCGCGCGGGCGTTGATGTGTACGCATCAAAGATCGTCGGCGCTTCGATTGGAATGTGTACACATTTGAGGAACGGCGCGCACTGATGTGCACGCATGGAGGATCGAGGCGGCGACGCTTGGGTGTGTACGCATCGAAGATCGCTGCGCGCCTTCGCGCGTTGATGTGTACATGCACGCTCCGCTCCTCATCGACGGACCGACACTCAAAAGCGTTTGCCCCGCCCGCGCCGCGCGGAGCGAAGCGAGCACGGCGCTTGGGCGGGGCGCCCGCCGCGGGAATCGCGCCTCCATCCTTTATGAGTGCCTCGGCGCGGCGGGCGGGGGTGGGCAACCTTTGGTCTGGGGACTTTTCTTGCTGCGGCGCGGCATTTTCTTTTGATCGAGGCTTTGGCGCTCGGCCGCGGGAACTTTTTGCGATCTCAGGTCGATGGGAGCCCAAGTGAACCAATCTTCGATTGTCTGTAATTGGTCGGGAACCGTTGGCTGGTTGGGCTGTCGTTGTGAATGGTTCGGGTTCTCGATTGACAAAAACTTCTCTGGATCGCGTTGACCAACAACCCAATCCGGCGGTACACTCCCACTGTAATCACAAGCGTTCGTCTTTTGAGGAGGCCTGCGATGAGAATTTCGACCCGTGTTTCTGCCGCGTTCGCTGCCGGCATTTGCGTAATGCTGGCGGCACCTTTCGCTCTCGCTCAAAACAAAACAGCGGACAGCGGAAAGAAGGACGGAGGCTACGGGTACGAGTTCTCCGACGACCCCCTCAACGCCGGCGGCTTTGGTCCGAATGATGCGACCATCCGCGTTCGGCCTGGGCCGATCCGCACGACACTCATTCGCCCCCGGACGACATTCGTTCCGGAGATGCTCAAGTCGGTCGAGAACCTCTAACATTCACGTCCTCGAACGGGAGAAATGAACCCCGATCGATTTGTGTTTCGCGCCGCGCGAGGGTGCTGAAACGGAAGGCTAGCTACGATGGAAGGCAAGCAGAAGGTCGCTCTCACATTCGCGCTCTATCAGAACGGCGCGCTGGTGCGTCGCGAGACCGTGACACAGGACATCGTGAAGGTGGGCAAAGACGCAAAGAGCCACCTTCGCGTCGATGACGAACTTGCCTCGCGCATGCACGCGGTCATTGAGGTGGCGTCTCCTGAAGACATCACTTTGATCGACCTCGGCAACGAGCCGGGCACGCTCGTGAACGGCGCTCGCGTCAACAAGTGCAAGATCAACGCGGGTGATCAGCTTCAAATCGGTGGAACGACCATCGTGTTTGAGAGCGCTCAACCGGTTGTCGCTGCGGCTGCGCCTGGAAAGGCTCCCGCAAATCCGTTTGCTCCCACGGCGGCTGCTCCTGCGGCGGCTCCGTCGGCCAATCCGTTTGGTGGGGCTGCGCCTGCGGCCAATCCGTTCGGTGCGGTGCCCTCCAATCCGTTTGCGGCGGCACCCCCCAATCCGTTTGGCGGCAGCGCCGATCCGTTTGGGTTTAACAATCCGTTCGCGGCTCCTCCCGCCGCGCATCACGATGAGGTTCCTCACGACGCGCCGGAAGGTTCGTACACCTACCAGCTCGTGAAGAGCGCTCCCGACATGCCGCCGGAAGAGGTGGAGACGCAGGCTGCTTCGGTTGAAGTGATGATCATGTGGGATCAGATGGTGCTGCATGTGTCGCACCTCACTCCGCCGCGCTCGTTTTACGTGGGTGAAGAAGAGAGCAAAAACTTTAAGTGCGACTACTTCATCCCGTCGGAGAAGCTCGGAACCACGCGCGCTCCGATCATGCTCGCGGATCGCGGCGGCGCCGTGTTCGTTGTGATTCCGCAGCGCGCGAAAGGCACAATTGAGCTGCCCGGTCAACCGAAAATGACGGTACAGCAAGCAATTGAAGGTGGCCGCACCCAGCCCTGCGCTGAGCTGTCGGGCGCTTATCAGCTTCAATTGCCCTCGGGTGGCAAGGCGAAGATTGAACTTGACAGCCTTGTGTTCCAGATCTCGGCGCAAAACGCCGGTCGCGTTGTGGCGGGTCACTTCCAGGTGGAGACGCAGGCGCTTCTCTACACCGGTCTTTCAATGGCCGTTCACCTTGGTTTGCTCGCTGCAATGGCGTTCTTTATGCCGCCGCTCGGCGCAACCGATGAAGACGGCATCTCGCAGGATCAGCAATACCTGATCTCGCAATATCTCCAGGCCGCGGCCGAAAAGGAGATGGAGCAAAAAGAAACCGAGCAGGTTGCCGAGAACAACGCCGACAACAAAGAAGGCGGAACCGGCACGCGCGCCAAGGGTGAAGAGGGTTCCATGGGTAACCCCAACTCGAAGGCGAGCGGAAATCGGTTTGGTATTCAGGGTCCGGCCGACAACGCCGATCCGCACGTGGCTCGCGCCGCTGCTCTTCGTGACGCGGCTGAGTTCGGCATGATCGGTCTGCTCAACTCGGGCGCCGGCGGTGATCCGAACGCTCCCACGGCTCCGTGGGGTCGCGACGATTCGCTCGGCAACGATCCAATGAGCGCCCGCGGCAATATGTGGGGCGACGCAATCGGTGATTCGTTCGGCGCCGGTGGTCTCGGTCTGTCGGGTATCGGTGAAGGCGGCGGCGGTCGCGGTGAAGGTATCGGCCTCGGATCGATCGGAACGATCGGTCACGGCGCCGGCACCGGCACGGGCCAAGGCTTCGGCTCCGGTCACGGTCGCCTCGGCGGGTCGCACCGCACGAAGCCCCCGCAGGTTCGCATGGGTGCCACGAGCGTGAGCGGTCGTCTCCCGCCTGAGGTTATCCAACGCATCGTGCGGCAAAACTTCGGTCGTTTCCGCCTCTGCTACGAAAACGGTCTGCGCAACAACCCGAACTTGCAAGGTCGTGTTGCGGTGCGTTTCGTTATCGGTCGCGACGGCGCGGTGTCGAACGTGGGTAACGGCGGTTCGGATATGCCGGACAGCGGCGTGGTTTCATGCGTCGTTCGCTCGTTCTACGGTCTATCGTTCCCGCAGCCTGAAGGCGGCATCGTGACTGTTGTGTACCCCATCATGTTCAGCCCGGGCGGCTGAGAAGTGCTGCTGCGCGCCGCGAATCGTCGGTCGGTTTCCTCAAAATACCTCGCGTATGATTCCGGGAACCTCCCTAGCTTCGCGGCGCTCGCGACGCACTTCGGATGAAGCTGGTGCGCGCCGCGAATCGTCGGTCGGTTTCCTCAAAATACCTCGCGTATGATTGCGGGAACCTCCCTAGCTTCGCGGCGCTCGCGACGCACTTCGGGTGAAGCTGGTGCGCGCCGCGAATCGTCGGTCGGTTTCCTCAAAATAGCCCTATTATTCCTGCGTCCTCCTCCCTAGTGCCGCGTGTCAAAAGTCCTGCCGGATTTTGGCGCCGCTGACGCGGCGCGCTTCGCACACGCCGGCACTATCTTTTGTCTCGTGGGGCTCCGCCCCACACCCCCCGCGCTTGCGCGCGGCTAGTTCCGCACGAAGAAACTCAACCAGGTCCAAACTTCTGAAAAGCGGAACTAGTTCCGCACCAAAGAGGTCAAGCGGGGCCAAACTCCGACGAGCGGAACCAGCTTCGCGGCGCTCGCGGCGCACTTGCGGTATTCCGTCGTTCTCCGCCTGAGCTTTGGGGCGCTCGCGACCCACTTCGAGTGAGCTTTTGCGCGCCGCGAATCGTCGGTTGCCGTCTTCAAAATCTCCCCCATCAAAACACCCTGAACGCGTTCGCTTCGGCGAGCGCGTCCGCGCTTTTGTAGGACAAAAATCGTCGGGATTTTGCCTGGACACTGGCGCGGCCGTCCGCCTATTCTCGCGACGCCGCCACCGTGTCAGAAGGCGCTTTTTTCACCGCTAAATGCAAACGCTCCGGGAGCTTCGCGGCGGTGTGCGCGAGGGCCGGGTGTGAGGCTGAAACACGACTGGTGGCAAGGGTTTCGGCGGCGGCCGAAACGGACGAGAAAGTGAGAGACGGACGATGAAGTTGAAGCTCGTGTTCGCGTTTGCGTGCGCGCTTGTTGCCGCGACGACAGGGTGCAGTCGCAACCGTCAAGAAGCGGTCATCCTCGCCAATCAGGCGGACAAAGAGGTTGCACTAAACCCCGAAGGAGCCGCGCAGAAGTACGAGCAGGCGACCAAGCTTGATCCGGCGAACCACCAAATCTTTTTCAAGCTTTCGAACGCTTACAAAAAGAAAGAAGAGTGGGACAAGATGGCGTCGGCGCTCGCGCGTGCGACGCAGCTTGCTCCAAAATTCGCAAACTACTGGTTTTGGCGGGGATACGCGCTCGAACAACAGGCGCGCAAAAAAACCATTCAGTGGGATGAAGCGAGGGAGCCGTACACAAAGTGCATCGAGGCCGACCCCAATTACGCGGAGTGTTATTCGCAGCTCGGCACCGTGATGCTCTTCACAGACGACGAGCAGAAGGCGCTTGAGAACTACACGAAGGCGATCGAGCACGACCCCACGAATCTGACGTACTTTGCGGACCTCGCGGACCTCTACATTCGCTTGGGGTACACAAAAGAAGCGGAGCAGGTGCTGCAAGAGGCAAAGAACTTCGCCAAGCCGGGCGACAAGTTTTTGTTCGGTATCCACAACCTGCTGGCCATGGTTTACCAAGACCGCGGGTCGACATCGGAGATGCTTGCGGCGTTGGAGGCCGCCAAAGCATCGGTGCCCACCGACGGTCCTGAGGGCGTGCAGATCCTTTACAGCCTGGGCATTGCGTACGCTCAGTCCGGGCAGAAAAAGCAAGAGGCCATTCAAATGTTGAAAGGCTTCCAGCAGCGCGCGTGCAAGAGCGCGTCGGCGCAAAAATACAAGACTGAGTGCGAATCGGCGCAAGCAGCAGTGCTGAGGCTTGGCGGAACTTCGCAGTGAGTCGTTCGCATTTCACCAGCAGGGTGGGAACCATTTTCCAGCGGATCTAGGGCGGTCGCAGGACCGGAAAGCTCATGGATGTTTCGCGTCTTTCGCATCTCGAGGCGGCGCACGATTGGCAAGGCCTCGTTGAGGAACTCGAAAAGGGAATCGGAGCGACGCAGGACCCCGTCCAGAAAGCGGCGTTGCACCTGCGGCTTGGGGGCTTGCTGCTTGACCGCTTTTTGCAAGCCGTAAAAGCGCTGAAGCATTTTCAGGACGCCTTCAAGCTGAACCCACAGCTCATTGAAGCCCTGCGGCTCGCGCGCTCCGTTTATTGGGATCTCGGCAAGATGAACATGGTTCAGCGCCTGCTTGAGCTGGAGCTGAAAAATGCGGCCGACACTCCCGAGATCGTGCGCGACCTCATCGAACTGGGCGACGTGCAGCTGGAGCACGGCGACATCGAAAAGGCGACCGCAACGTACGCACGCGCGCTCACTTCTTCGGGCGGGACCGATGAAGATGCGCGCGCTTGTTTGGCGGACGTTCAGCTCGATGAAGCCACGTTCGCGGCTCACCTCGAAGCTCTTGTGCAGGATGCGCAGGCCGCCGGCTCGGCCCGTCTTTTCGTGCGCGCGGCGCGTATCGCAAAACGCTTCGCTCCGTCGGAAGTGGAAGCGCTGCTCGCGAATGCGTACACAGCCGATCCCCTCGGGAAACAGCCCGCTGCGGTGCTTGAAACGGTGCTCGCGGAGCACGACAGGCTTCAGGCGCTGATTGAGCTGCAACGGCGAATTTTGAACGCACTCACCGGAAAAGAGCGCGGCAAAACGGCGTTCAAGTTTGGTGTTCGTTGGGTGACGCGTCACCAAAATCCCGAAGTGGGTGCGAGCTTCTTGCAAGAGGCGGTGGAGCACGATCCTTCCATTGAAGGTGCGTTCTTCTACCTGCGCGACCTTTGGGGAACCAAAGAGGGCAATTGGGACAAGGTTGCAGAGCTGGCCGAAAAAATGGCTGAACTCGCGCCCACGTCACCGTTTGCACTGGCTCAGGCGGGGCTTGTGGCGTGGAAACACCAGGGCAACCTGATGCGCGCCCGCTCGTGGTTTGAGCGCCTCGTAGCGATCGACGCGGAGCATCCCTCGGTCGCTCAGTTTGAAACTCAAATAGGCCAAAAGCTCGGCGGTCAAAGTGCACCTGCCGCCGAAGCTCACGCTGCTCCCAAACCTGTTGCGCCCGCTCCGGTCATGTCGAACGTTGAAACCCCGTCTGAAGAATCCGCCGCCGAACCTGAACCTGCTGCGCCCCCGCCTGAACCGGTTGCCGCAGCGCCTGAACCCGTTGCAGCGGCTCCAGAACCGGTGGCGACGCCCGCTCCCGCTCCTGTAGCGGCTGCGCCCGAGCCGGTTGGGGCATCGCCCGAAAAGATCGAAGAGCTGAAGCAAAAGGCTCAGAAGCAGGAGCAGGCGAAGCGCTTTAACGAGTACGTGAAGACGCTCGTTGAGCTTGCTGAGGCGGTGCCGGAGCCGACCGAAAAAGTCGACTACTACATGAAGGCGGCGGACCTTTACGCCACCAAGTTCTCAAACGCCGCGGAAGCCGTGAAGTGTTACGAGGCGGTGCTCAGCCTCGATGCCGAAAACGGCACGGCGATAGAGTTTCTCCGTCAGAGCTACGAGAAGCGCCGCGACTGGGAAAAGCTCATTGGTTTGATGAAGCGCGAAGCCTCGGCAATGCCGGAAGGCGGCGCACGCGGCGCGAAGTTTTTGGAGATTGCGAAGCTTGCAACCGAGCGCGTCAAGAAGCCTGAAGTCTGCATTGAGTTGTGGAACGAGGTTGTCGCAAACGATCCCGAAAACGCTGAAGCACTCAATGCGCTTTCGGGCTTGCATGAGCGCCAAAAAGACTGGGAAGCGCTCGCCGACGTTCTCAAGAAGCAAGCTGAGATCACCTACGATCCAAAGCAAAAGAGGTTGTGCTCGGCAAGCTGGGTGCGCTCTACGGCGAGCGTCTCAATAACGACGAAGCCGCCGTCGAGGCGTATCAGCAGCTCCTCGCACTCAATCCGCAGGAGCGCCGCGCGCAGGAAGCGCTGAAGAAAAAGTACCTGCAACTCGGCCGCTGGGACGACCTTGAGGTGTTCTACGCGGAGAGCGGCAAGTGGGACGAGTTCATTCGCGTTCTTGAAGCGCAGGAAGCAAAAGAAACCGACGACAAAGCCAAAATCGGTCTTTTGCTCAAGACGGCCGATCTCTGGCTCAATCAAAAGCAAAAAGCCGATCGCGCGGCGCGTGCGTACGAGAAAGTTTTGTCAATCGACGCGTTGCACCTCAAAGCGGCTGAATCGCTTGTTCCGCTGTATCAGCAGGCCAACAACGCCAAGGGGCTTGCGGGCGCAATTGAGGTGAAGCTGCACCACGAAGAGGAGCCCGACAACCGACTCGGGCTGCTTCGCGAGGTGGCCGGCCTCTACGAAACCAAGCTCAAGGAGCCTGCAAAGGCATTCGAGCGGTACCTCGCCGCGTTTGAGATCGCGCCGAACGACGAACAATGCATTGTCGATGTCGAACGCGCCGCACGCGCCACCAACGAGTGGGACAAGCTCGTTGCGTCGTACAAAGCGATCATCGCGCGCGCCGATGACCAGGCCGATCGCGAACTCGGTATCGATCTGCGTTTGCGGCTCGGTCGCGTGCTCGTCGATGAAGTGAAGCGCGTTGACGATGCGCTCGTTGAGTTGCGCGCTGTGTACGAAATCGACGGCGAGAACGCGCAGGCGATCGCCGGGCTTGAACGGCTGTATCGCGAAACGGGACGCTACCAAGAACTGCTCGGTATCTACGAAAAGAAGCGCGATCTGGCGTCGGAACCTGAAGATCGCAAAGCGATGCACTACGCCATCGCCGAACTTTATGTGAGCCCCATCGGCGACCTTCCGAGCGCCATCCTCACGTACAACAAGGTGCTCGAAGACGAGCCGATGGACGCGCAGGCGCTCGCGGCTCTCGACAAGCTCTACCTCGCTCAGCAGGACTGGCAGAACTACGCCGACATTCTGCAAAAGCGAATTGAGATCGAAGACCAGGAAGAAGGCTTGGTCGACCTCAAATATCGCCTTGGCACCACGCTCGAAAAGCACCTGAACGACTCGGCGGGCGCTCTCGAAAATTACAAAGAGATCCTTCTCGTCGATCCAAACAACGACCCTGCTCGCATTGCGCTTGAAGCGCTTCTGTCGCACGAAACGCTGCGTGCCGAGGCCGCGTCGATCCTGCAGGAGATCTACGAAGGTCGAGGCGATTGGGAAAAGCTGATCGTTGCGCTCGAGATCCTCGCCGCATCGGAAGGTGACATCGCTGTTCGCGTTGGTTTGCTTCGCAAGATCGCGCGCGTCTTGGCCGAAAATCTCAACGACCTCACGCGCGCTTTCGATGCGCAGGCGCGGGCACTCAAAGATGACCCCGCAAATGCCGATACGCGTTCCGAGCTTGAACAGCTCGCGGCGCAGGCCGGTTCGTGGGACAAGCTCGACGCGATTTTCAGCGAGATCGCAGGCTCGCTCGAAGATGCGCGCCTCGCGCGTGAATATTGGATGCGCCTCGCAGGCATCGCCGAGCGATTGGGCGAGATCGATGACGCTGCCCAAAATTATCAACGCGTGCTCTCGATCGACCCCGCGGACGACGAGGCGCTCGCGGCGATGGACGCGCTCTACCGGCGCACCGAACGCTGGAACGATCTCATCGGCGTGTATCGCCGAAGGATCGAGCTTGCGACGGAGCCTCAAGATCGCGAGGGGCTCTACGCGCAAATGGCCGAGGTGTACGAAAATCGCCTCGGTCGGCCCGACGAGGCCATTGCCGCGTACCGCGAAGTGCTGTCTCTCGACGACACCTCCAAGGTGGCGCTGACGGCGCTCGACGGGCTCTTCACACGACAGAGTTTGTGGGATGAGTTGGCCGACAACTTGGAGTCGCAATTGCGACTCGCGAGCGACGAGGCCGAGCAAATTCAACTGATGTTGCGACTCGCGGCGCTGCGCGAATCGCGGATGAATCAGGTTGAAACGGCAATCGACATCTACCGTCAGGTGTTGGAGCGCGAGCCTGAAAATGCCGATGCGCTTGCGGCGTTGGAGCGTCTCGGACAGCTCCCCGCTCACGAGCTGCTCATCGCGGAGATTTTGGAGCCGCTCTATCGCCGGTCGGGCGACTACCAAAAGCTCATTGGTGTACATGAGGTTCAGGTTCGCCGCAGTGACGACCCCGGCCGTCGCGTGGAGCTGCTCCACCAGATCGCCACTCTGTACGAAGACGCGGGCGGCGATCTCAATTCGGCCTTTGATACCTACGCCCGCGCGCTCGCCGAAGATCCCGGTCTCGACACCACGCAGGAGGGGATTGATCGGCTTGCGCGCGCGACGGGGCGCTTTGCCGACCTAGCGCGCGTCTTTGAGGATTTGGCTGCGAAACAGCAAGACCCAACTCTTGCGAGCAGCCTCTTCACAATGAGCGCGCGCGTTTACGAAGGCGACATCGGCGACACCGAAAACGCGATCAAACACTACCGACAAGTGCTCACGATCGACCCGCAGGCGCTCCACGCCGCCGAGTCGCTCGAACGCATTTTCCACGGTGCCGAGCGTTACGACGAACTCTCGCGGATCCTCCAGCAGAAGGCCGACATTGTCGACGATCCAAGCGACAAGAAAACGGCGCTCTTTGCGGCGGCCAGCATTGAAGAGGACATTCTCAACCGCGCCGATTCGGCGATCGCCGTCTATCACCGCGTTCTCGAACTCGACAACGAAGACCTGCGCGCGATCGATTCGCTCATCAAGCTGTACCTGAATCTGTCGCGCTGGTCGGACCTCTTGGGTGTGTACTCACGCAAAGCCGACTTGGTGGGCGATCCCGACGAAAAGAAGGGCATCTATTATCAAATCGGCGCCGTTTACGAGCGTGAACTCCAAGATGTTCCGCGCGCGATCGATACGTATCAGCGCGTTTTGGAGCTGGATCCGGTGGACCTTCAGGCGCTCGGTCGCCTCGATGTGCTCTACCAAATGGCGCAAAACTGGGCCGAGCTGCTCAGCGTGCTCCAGCAAGAGGCCGAGCTGGCGAGCGATCCCATGGAGGCGATCAGCTACCAGTATCGAATCGCCGAACTCTACGAAAAGCGGCTCGACGATACGACGAGGGCGATTGAGCTGTATCGCGATCTGCTTTCTCAAATGCCCGATCACGAGCCCACGCTCGCCGCTCTCGAAGGCATTAAAGACGGGCAGCGCGACGCGCTCGGCGCCGCTCTCGTTCTCGAACCGATCTACGACGCCGCCGGTGAATGGGCGCGCCTTGTGAGCGTGCTCGAAGTGCAGGTGCGCGCCGCTGAAGACGCGTACCAAAAAGTGGAGCTGCTCCACAGGATCGCGCGCCTCCACGAAGAGATGCTCGGCGATCACGCGAGCGCGTTCCAAACGTACGCACGCGCAGTCGCGTGTGACTCGGCCAACGAAGACTCACTCTCCAATCTCGAACGTCTTGGATCCGCGCTCGGTCGTTGGGCCGAGGTGGCGGCTCTCTACGATCAAGAACTCGACAAGCTCGGTGAGAATCCGCAGGCCTTTGTCGACCTCGGGTTGCGTCTTGCAAACATTTTTGAGACGCAGCTTGAAGACGTCGACAACGCCATCGCGCGCTTTCGCCGTGTTCTCGCCGTCGATACCGAAAACCAAACGGCGGTCCGCTCGCTCGATCGGCTCTTCACCATGACCGAGAGGTGGACGGATCTCGCTCAGATCCTCGGCCGCGAGTCTGAAATTGCGCAGGCGCCCGACGAGCAGCTCGAACTGAAATATCGCCTGGGCCAAGTTCAACAACTGCGCCTCAACGATATCGACGCGTCGATCGCCGCCTACCGTGAAGTCATCACCCAGGCGCCCGATCATCAGCCCACGCTTGAAGCTCTCGAAGGCTTGTTTGCCGCGGGGATCAAGCAAATCGAGATCGGCGAGATCTTGGAGCCGCTCTACCAAAACACCGGTGAGTGGGAAAAGCTGAGCCGCGTTCTTGAGGCCGAACTCGCGCATCTCACGGCGCGCGAAGAACGCCTTGCGATGTACTACCGCATCGCCGAGCTGTTCGAAGAGAAGCTCATTTCGCCCGACGGCGCGCTCGGTGTGTACGTTCGCGCTCTCAAAGAGTACCCCACCGACGAAAAAAACCTCGAAGAGGTAGAGCGCCTCGCCGGCACCACCGACGGCGGTTGGGAAACGCTTGCCAATGCGTACGCCGACGTCCTCGGCCTTCACACCGACAAAGACGTGCAAACGTCAGCCGGCAAAAAGCTCGCGCGCGTCTTCGAAGAAGACCTTGGTGACGTCGCCAAAGCCGAAGAAACGTACCGCTACGTGCTCGGCGTGGAGGCGTTGGATCAAGGCGCTCTCGAAAACCTCGATCGCATCTACACGCAGCTCGAACAGTACCCCGAACTCGCCGGCACTCTGGAGCAGCGCGTTCGTGTACCCGCCGAGCCGTATGAAGTGATCGAACTCTACAGCCGCCTCGGCCAAACCTACGAAGAGCGCCTCGGTCAACTGGACGACGCCATCCGCGCCTACCGAAAGATCTTCGACGAGCTGGAGCGCACCAACGAGCAGGCGATCTACGCCCTTGAGCGCATCTACGCGCAGAAGGGCTCGTGGACCGACCTCAAAGTTGTGTACGACCGCCAGCTTGAGATCGCTGTCGGCGACGCCGCCGAAGCCGATATTCGAGCCAAAATGGCGCACCTTTACGCCGACAGGCTCAACGACATCAACGCGTCGGTCGAAACGTGGAAGCGCGTTCTCGAACTGCGCGGTGAAGATCCCGAGGCGCTCGGTGCGCTCGCCAACCTGTATGAACGCATGCAGCAGTGGGCCGAACTCTGCGACGTGTTGGAGCGCCACTATTACATCGCCGCCGACGACGAATCGCGCGTTGCCGTGCTCCTTCGCCGCGCCAAGTTGTACACAGAGCAACTCGGCCGCGACGACTCAGCTCTCGAAGACTACCAGCGCGTTCTCGACGTTGATTACGCCAACGTGGAGGCGCTCTACGCCATCGCCGAGATCTGGCGTCGTCGCAACGACGCGAGCGAACTCGTGCAGGCGCTCCATCAAACGATCGATCGCGCACAGGCCGTGTTGCCGGCCGAAAACCAGATCGCGATCTTCCGCGAACTCGGCACGATCTATCAGAGCACGCTCCAGCAGCCCTCAGACTCCATCGACGCGTGGCGCCGCCTTTTGGCCGTTGATCCGCGCGACTTTGAAGCCATGGCGGCGCTCGAAAATCTTCTCCGCGCAGAAGAGCGTTGGGAGGAGGTCATCGACGTAAAAATGGGCCGCGCCCAAGCTTACGAAGAGCCCGCCGAGAAAATCCGCGAGTACCTTGAAGTTGCCGCCATCTGGGAAAACCAGGTCGGTGAAAAAGACAGGGCCACCGTCGCGTACGAAAAAATCCTCGAGATCGACGCCGCGCACGACAAGGCGTTTTTCTCTCTCGAAGAGCTGCACTCCACCGCGGGCCGAGCCGAACCGCTCATTGAACTCTATCTAAACCGCCACGAAACGCGCGAAGACGACCGCGACAAGATCGTTCTGCTTCGCAAGATCGCCAAGGTTTACGAAGAGCAACTCGACGACAAGAGCCAGGCGTACGACGCCCTCTTTGCCGCGTTTGAACTCGACTACCGCGACAACGAAACGTGCCGCTACCTCGAGCGCATGGCCGCCGCGACAAATCGGCTCACCGAGCTGATTCAAAACGTAAACGGCATGCTTCAAACCGAAAAAGATCCCACGCGCCGCATCGGCCTCTCACTGCGTTTGGCCAAGTGGTACGCCGAAGATCTCGGTCATCCCGAGCACGCGCAGCCGTATTACCAGCTCATTTTGAGCCTCGATCCAAACAACGTGGCCGTGCTTCGCCAAATGGCGAACTTCTACAAGAAAGCCGGCCAGTGGCAGCAACAGGGCCAAACGCTCACCAGCGCGCTCAACGTTGCTGTAACCGACGTCGATCGCAAAGAAGTCCTCACCGAAATGGGTGAAGTGATCGAGCGTCAGATGAACGACGTGGATCAGGGCATGAGCTATTACAAGCGCGCCCTCGACGTCGATCCGCTGCATCTCCCGGCGCTCGAAGCGCTTGAGCGCATCTACCAAGATCGCGGTCAAAACGCCGATTTGGTCGACATTCTAACGCGCAAAGGCAAGAGCCTTTCCGACCCGGAGCAGATCGCTTCCACCAAACTCCGCACCGGCGGCCTTTACGAAACAACGCTCGGCCAACCCGACAAGGCCGCGCAGGTGTACCGCGAGGTGCTTGAAGTCGACAGCGGCAACCTCCTCGCAATGCGCGGCCTGGAGCGCGTTTACAGCGTGCTCTCGCAATGGGCAGACTTAATCAAAGTGCTCGAAATGCAGCTCGACGTTGTGCAGACCGAGCGCGAGCGCATCGACGTTCTTCTCAAGATCGCCGAAAACCAAGAAACCCACTTCTTAAAGCCCGATCTCGCCGCCGCGCGCCTTGAACAGGTTGTTGAGATCGATCCCGCAAACGAAGGCGCGTTTGAATCGCTCGAACGTTGCTACCGCCGTTTGCGCCAATGGCTCGATCTCATCGGCGCCTACGACAGGCACATCAACGCCACGCTCGATCGCGGCAAGAAAGTTGAACTCTTCGGCGCCACCGCCAAGGTGTACTCCGAGGAGCTTTCCGACACCGAGAAGGCGATCGACGCGTACCTCAACATCGTCGACATCGAAGACACCAACATCCCCGCGCTCGAAGCTCTCGCCAAGCTTTACGAAAAGCAGGGCGATGCGGCCAAAGCCATCGACTACATGACCCGCGTTGCGGATCTCACAGCCGACGGCAAACAGCGCGTGGAGATGTATTACCGCATCGGTAAACAGCTCGACGAAAAGCTCGGCGATCGCATGGGTGCGCAGGACAAGTTCGAGCAGGCGCTCGATCTCGATCCCAAACACATTCCCACCCTCGCGGCGCTTCGTGTGATCGCGATCGACTCGCAGGATTGGGACCGCGCGGCGCGCTACCTCGATCAAGAGCAAATCAACACCGAGTCGCCGCGCCCCCGCGCCAAGCTCCTTGTTGAACTCGGCAAACTCCGCGACGACATGCTCGGCGAGCACGACATGGCCGTGCAGTCGTACGAACTTGCGCTCCAGTGCGACGGCGACAACGAAGATGCCGCCATGCCGCTCCTCAACGAATACGTGCAAACCACCCAGTGGCAGCGCGCTGAGCCGCTCGCTGAAATGCTCGTCAAAAAGGCCGGCAAACGCGAACGCGCCGAGCAGCATCGCTTGCAAAACACCTTTGGCAAAGTGCTCGCATCGCTCGAAAAGAACGAAGGCGCGCTCAAGGCCTACCAAGCTGCGCACCATCTCGATCTCACCGATCAAGAAACCATTCGCGGCCTCGCCGACGTGTCGTTCAAGTTGAGCGACTGGGCCGGCGCACTCACCAACTACCAAAAGGTACTCACGGCGCTCGGTGAAGAACAAACCGAAGAGCGCGCCACCATCTATTACAAACTCGGCTGCATCAAACAGGCTCAGGGCCAGGCCAAACAGGCCATCAACAACTTCGAGAAAGCCCTCGGCATCGACGCTTCGCACGGCCCCACGCTCGACGCGTTGGTCCAGGTGTACGACGGCCTCAAAGACTACAAACAGGTCTGCAACTACAAGCGGCAGATCCTCGACAACGTCATCGACGGTCAGCAGCGCTTCAAGATGCTCTGCGAGATCGGCGACATCTGGGTCGACAAAGAAAACAACGTTCCCAAGGGCGTTGAAGCGTTCGAAGAAGCGCTTGAGCTTGAGCCGCAAAACCACGTTCTGCTCCACAAGCTCCTTCAGCTCTACCAAAAGACCCAACAGTGGTCGCAAATGGTCGACACGCTGCAACGCATCGCCGACATCGAGCCGCAGCCCGAACGTCGCAGCAAATATCTCTTCACCATGGCGCAGCTCTATCGCGACAAGCTCGACGATCAGATGCGCGCCGTTGACCTCTTTAACGAGTCGCTCGATCTCAACCCCGGCTATCTCGACGCGTTCGAACGCATCAACAAAATCCTCACCGCCCTCAAAGAGTGGAAACAGCTCGAACGCGCGTACCGCAAAATGCTCCATCGCGTTGCCGGCAAGGGCAACAACGACCTCGAGTTCAACCTCTGGCACGCGCTCGGCCTCATCTATCGCGACCGCCTCGAAGACCGCACAGCGGCCACCGAGAGCTTCCGCATGGCCGCGCGGATCAAGCCTGAAGACGTCACCGAACGCTTGATCCTCGCCGACCTCTACGAAACCGGAGAGCAGTTCGACGAAGCGATCGCCGAGTACCACCAGATCCTCAAGACCGACCCAACCAAGGTCGATCCGTACCGCAAGCTCTACCGCCTCTACCTCGAAAAGAAGGCGTACGACCCTGCGTGGTGCCTCGCCGCCGCGCTCTCATTTTTGCGCAAAGCCGACGAAGAAGAACGCAAGTTCTACGACGACTACAAGCCGCAGGGCATGCTCCAGGTGAAGAGCCGCCTCGACAACGAAGGCTGGTTCAAAAACCTCTTCCACGAAGAAGAAAACCTCTTCATCGGCAAGATCTTCGAAATGATCGCCGGCGCCGCTCTTCGCGCCAAAGTGGAGAGCCTCAAAGCGAAGAAAGAACTCCCCGTTCTCGATCCTCGCTTCCGCCAAGATCCGGCCACAAGCACCGTCACGTTCGCTCGCACATTCGGTTGGGCGGCGCAGGTGCTCGGCCTACCCGCTCCCGCGCTCTACGTTCGCAGCGACGTGCCCGGTGCACTTTCGTTTGCGCCCAACGAGCCGCCCGCGAGCGTCGCCGGTCAAACGGTACTCACGGGTTTCACCCCGCAAGATCTCACGTTCATCATCGGCAAACACCTCGCGATGTACCGCGGCGAGCACTACATCAAAACGCTCTTCCCCACGGTCACAGAACTCACGGTGCTCCTCTTCGCCGGCATGAAAATGGTCTCGCCTGAAACTCCGTGTCCGCCCGACATCGAGAAGCAGGTCATCGGCACCGCTCAAACGCTTCGCGGCTACATGCAGCCCGTGCAGCTTGAAGGCCTCCGCATGGTGGTGAAGAAGTTCATCGCCGAAGGCGCCAAAGCCAACATCAAACGCTGGGTGCAAACGGTCGAGATCACCGCCGCGCGCACCGGCTTCCTTCTCGCGGGCGATCTCGACATCGCCAAGAAGATCATCGCGGCCGAACAACCTCTGCCGGGCGATCTCACCCCCGCCGAAAAACTCAAAGAAATCCTGGCGTTCGCCGTGTCCGAGCAATACTTCCACCTCCGTCATTCGCTCGGCATCACCATCATCACTGAATAAGCACCGCTCGATCGCGCACAGGTCACTCGCTCCGTGCCCCCGTTTGGAGCCCAAACCGCAGCGCTCGAACGCGCACAGGTCGCTCGCTCCGCGGCCCCCTTCGTGTCGAGACATTTCTAGATGCCCCCCAAGGGCCGCAGGTGTACACCTGCGGCCGGCCCCCCAAGGCGTCGCTCGTGACCTGTGCACGTCTCGCGGTGCCGGTTTTTCCCAAGCGCCCGCGGTCGGGGCCCCAAGGCGTCGCTCGTGACCTGTGCACGTCTCGCGGTGCCGGTTTTTCCCAAGCGCCCGCGGTCGGGGCCCCAACCCCAACCGCAGTGGCGCGTGGGGCCCAAACCGCACCGCTCGATCGCGCACAGGTCACTCGCTCCGCGGCCCCCGTTTGGAGCCCAAACCTCACCGCTCGAACGCGCACAGGTCACTCGCTCCGTGGCCCCCTTCGTGTCGAGACTTCCGCAGGTGTACACCTGCGGCCGGCCCCCCAAATGTCGTGCTCGGCCTTCGGCCTGCGCGCGTCATGGGGGGCCGGCGGAGCGCTGTGTCGTCCGTCTGCGCGTGCTTCTTACTTCGGCGGTGATGTACACACTCGTTTCAACCGACCAAAGGTACGCAGCCCGATCTCGGTGTGCCGATCCGTAGGCATCGCCGATGATTTTTCCGCCTCGCCGTTGATTCAACATAAGGGCGATAAACGTCGAGCATGCCGGGGGCGTCGGCCTCGGTCATGGCGCGAATGAACATGTCGGGTTCACCCAAAAGAGCGTCCTCCCATCTCAAAACCGGCCACCATGCCAATTTTGAGAATTCGGTGTGTGTATGTCGGCCCTCAGCGAAGGCGCTCACCGCGTGATGGCAAAAAAGAGCCCGGCCGACTTCAATTGTTGCCCGCGCCATTGACACACTCTTTGCCCATAGACCACGATTGATTCGATGACCGCCGTGGATACTCAGACCGGCGTCAACGACGCTGCAACTTTCGGCAAATACCGCCTGATCGCGAGCCTCGGCCACGGTGGAATGGCCGACGTTTTTCTCGCCGTTGCGCAGGGCCCGGTTGGCTTTAACAAGCTACAGGTCATCAAGCGCCTGCGGCCAAATTTGGCCGAAGAGCCCGAGTTTCTTTCCATGTTTCTCGATGAGGCTCGCCTCGCCGCGCGCCTCAATCACCCCAACATTGTGCAAACCAATGAAGTGGGTGAGGTCGCCGGGCAGTACTTCATCGCAATGGAGTACCTCGACGGTCAGCCGATGCATCGCATCGTGCATCGCGGGGGAAAAAACGGCGCGCTCACGCGACCCATGGGCCTCAAGATTTTGGCCGACGCGCTCGGCGGTTTGCACTCCGCGCACGAGCTTTGCGACTACGACGGATCGCCGCTTCACGTGGTTCACCGCGATGCGAGCCCGCACAACATTTTCATCACGTACGAGGGGCAAACAAAACTCGTCGACTTTGGCATTGCCAAAGCGGCGACCCGTTCCGCAGAAACTCGCACAGGTGTACTCAAAGGCAAAATTGGGTACATGGCGCCCGAACAGGCGCGTTGTGAAAAGGTCGATCGCCGCGCCGACGTGTTCTCAGTGGGCGTGATCTTGTGGGAAGTCGTCACCGGCTCCCGCATGTGGAAAGGCCTCTCCGACGTTGAGATTCTCGACAATCTCATGCACGGCCGCATTCCCGACGTAACGCAAATTCGCCAAGATCTGCCGCCGGATCTCGTGAACATTGTGCGGCGATCGCTCGCCCCTTCGGCAAACGACCGCTACCAAACCGCATCTGATCTTCGGCACGAGCTGCTCGATCACCTCGCGCGTGAAGGCTCGCGCGTGAGCGAAGAAGAAATTGGGCAGGTCGTTGCTTCGCTCTTTCAAGACAAGCGCGGTCAGCTCAAGAGCATTCTCGAAAAGCAGCTTTCAGGGCTGAAAACAGGCCAGTTTGAAGGGATTCGCATCATTGACCTTCCGGCCTCGTCGGTGTCACTGCCGCGCATCACTTCCACAAGCGTGAGCGATCCCACTCCGTCGGCAACGCTAAACCCCATCGCGCCGCCGGCCGTTGCGGTGACGCAGGCATCGGCTCCGCCTCCCGCGGCATCCAAAAAAATTCCGCTCATCATCGGCGGTGCCGCCGCCGCCGCGGTCGCTGTGGGTGTGCTTATTTTGGGTCGGCCCGCTCCCCCGGCCGTTGGGGCGTCACCACCTGTTGAAACATCAAAACCGGCTGAAACTGCCGCGGCGAAGCCAAACTCCGTCGCCACGATTGACCTCAAACTCACCGTGTCCCCGCCCGATGCGGTTGTGTACCTCGATGAAGCAAAGCTCGCCGCGCCGTACACGATGAAAGCTCCGGCCGACGGCTTTGGGCACAAGCTGCGTGTCGAGGCCAATGGGTACACAACAGAAAGCCGAATGCTTGTTTTCGACAAAGACGTGACGCTCGACATTGCGCTCACGCCCGATAAACAAGCCGCCGCACCCACAACGCAGGGTCAGCAGGGAGCGGTGCGCAACAACGCAACTCCGCCGTCCGGTGATGACGGTTTCACCAAGCCGACCATTAAGCCCAACAAGAAAAAACTCGACTCCGACGATCCCTGGAAAAAATAACGGCCGCGTGTACACAATCACGCACGGAGCTGTTTTCGGAGCCTAAATAGCTGTTGCGGCGATGACGGCGTCCACTTCGGGGGGTACACAACCGTACGCCTCGGCCGCTTGAACAAGGCTCGCATTAAAGGGCAGGTTCAGCAAAAACGCGCGCGCGTACGGTGTACCTTCGAGGCCGTGAAGGCGCCTCACAAGCGGCGCCATGGCCCGCTCCATCGCCACGCGCGCGCCCGCGAGATCGCCGATGTCGACGCTGGCGTCGTGCAGCGCAAGGTAGATCGGCCCTTCGTTGAGCAAGCTGGGCGCACCGCCTTCGACCAATGCGGCGGCCTCGCGCGCGATCTCAACGGCCTGTTCGGCGTGACCGCTGCGCCGCTCGGCCTCCGCCCAAAATCCGAGCGCAACGGGCAACACGTCGCGGTTGTCGGATGCGCGGTACGCATCGGCGGCGATCTTGAGCAAACTGCGCGCGCGCGTGATCGCACCCGGATCGGAGCGCAACAGCTCCACGCCTCGATAAAAAAGGAGGCCGAGCGTGGATCGATCATGGAGTACCCATCCGGCGCCCGACGCTTCGTCGGCGCCGGCGCGCGGTTCGGCCAAGATCGAATCGAGGCGCGGATCGGGCCCGAATGTGGCCACCCAGCAAAGCAAAATCATTTTGCCGTGGCGAACCGCGCCCGCGCTGCCAATTGAATCGGCTTTCGCGATCCCAGTTTCGATCTCGCGCAGCGCTTCTTCGCGCGCGCCGATCGTCGAAAGAGCAAAACCGACGTTGATGGTGAGCACCGCTTCACGTTCTTGAAGACGAGCGGCGCGCGCGGCCTTTGCGGCGCTTCGACGCGCTTCGAGCGCGGCAGCCACCTCACCCCGGGTTTGGCGCACCACCGCGAGAGTTTGCCAAGCATCGACGCCGGCCCACGTGATGCCGCGTTCGTCGGCGAGATAGAGCAGATGCGTGGCTTCGCTCTCGGCCATGGGGAGCTGGCCGGCGAACGCGTACCGATGCGCAAGCGTGGCGGTGCATCGAGCTTCTTCGTCGATAAGGTTGAGAGCGCACGCCTTCTCACGCACTTCCACGAGCGTTTGCTCAATGTGTGTTCCCGATCCACGGGCGTCGTCGTAGCGCGCGCGCGCTCCCGCGGTGCGCGCTTCGCTCGCTTCGTCGAATACGTTTTCGCTCATTGCGCGAATGGCCGAATCGCGCTCGCTCGCCCGCGCATCGAGGCGGCTGTACGCCTCGTCGAGGAGCAGCGCGCGCTGAAACGCCGTGGGCTTGTCGTTCGCAAATGCGAGCGCGCGATCGGCCATGGTGACCGCGTCGCGAAGCGCATTGGTCGCGAGCGCGCGCTGCGCGGCCACTTCCCAGTGGTGGGCGGCTTCTTCGTGCTCGCCGCCCAGATCAAAGTGCTGCGCCACGGTGGCGGCGTCTTCTGCCATTTCGTGCAGCCAGCGGGCGGCGAGCGAGTGCAGTTGTTTGCGGAGTTCTTCGCCCGCCGATGTGTACGCAACGTCTCGAACGAGAGCGTGTTTGAAAAGGTACTCTCGGCAGCCCGTGAACCGGCTTTGCCCGTGTTCAACGAGCATTTCGCCCGTGATCAATTTTTTGAGCGCGGCTTTTGGATCATTCACGCCCACGGCAGCGAGGCCCTGATCCCACACGAGTTGACCGAATACACTCGCGCGCACCACGGCTTCGCGAGCGGCGTCGTCGAGTGCGTCGAGGCTCACTTGAATGGCCGCTTCGATCGTCGGGGCGACGCGTGCGTCTTTGCCGGCTGCGATCACGCGTGCAAGTTCTTGAGCGAAGAGCGGCGACCCGGCGGCCTGCTGCGCCACTTGATCCAACATCGCGTCGTCGACGCTCGCGCCGATGACAGCGCGCGCGATCTCGCGTGTGGCTTTGCGTGCCATCGGGCGCAGCTCCACGCGCACATGATCACGCCCGTTGAAGCGCTGCGGATGTTCACGCCAAAACGACGGGCGAACGATGAGCAGCATAAAGAGTGGTCGATTCGACGCGCGGCCCAACAAGTGGTCGAGCCACGCGATTGATTCTGCGTCGGACCATTGCGCGTCTTCGATCACGAGCGCACACGCCGACGCCGCAGCTTGGGTGAGCACCAACTCGGTCATCGAC
The DNA here is from genome assembly GCA_016712345.1 of Polyangiaceae bacterium. GTDB lineage: Bacteria > Myxococcota_A > Polyangia > Polyangiales > Polyangiaceae > JADJRH01. Next base: position 595,983 of record JADJRH010000001.1, on the reverse strand, counting down.
ACGTAGAGGGCGTCGCGAGCGCCTCGCGGATCGATCCCGTCGGCGAACGGCTGGTTCGCGAGCAACGACGCGATCAACTCGGCGTTGTCCTTCACCGGCGCTCGCATCGCGATGGCGAGGCGCGCTTCTTCCACCGAAACGTCTTTGGGCAGACTCAAGAGCGCGCGAAGCACATCGCTCGCCGAACCGAGAGATTGAGCGCGACCGTACGCATCGCCGCGCACCGTGACGAGCTTTGCTTCGGGATGAGTGGATGAAAGACGCGACAAGATCTCGCGGCCCAACCGGCTTTTCCCGATCCCCGGCGGCCCCGCGACGCTCACCATCACAGGCGTGTGGTCTTCGGCGCATCGCTCAAACGCCGCGAGCACGTTGGCCATCTCGGCTTCACGCCCCAAAAACGGCGTTGCGAGGCTCGCCTGCTTGCCGCGCGCCACTTCTGTGACGAGGCGTACACCTCCGGGTTGGAGCGCAAATTCAAACTGGCCGCGCGCCAACTCGGCGGTGGTTGCTTCGGTCAACAATTGACCGCGATCCGCCGATCGCGCGAGTGTTGCCGCGCGGTCAACAACCTCTCCCGCGGAACGCGTTTTGTCGACGCGCATACGGCCGGTGGCGACACCCACTTTGGCGCCGCGGCGACACAAATTGAGGCCCATGGCGAGCGCCCGCGCGGCTTCATCACCGTGCGCGCGTCGCGTTCCGAGGTGCGCCACAATTGAATCGGCGCCGAGAGGCATCGCTTCTGCACCCTGCTCGGAGAGGAGCACCATTTCTTTTTGGCGAACCGGGCCCGCGCCCACGTGAAGCGCAACGAGCGTTGTCACAAGTCGCGTTCCGGTGCCGGTGGTTGCTCCAGGTTCCGACGGTTGCTCCTGTTTCGACACTTCAACGAGCGTCGGCAATCGATAAAGCGCATCAAGCGCGTGGTACACAATACGCGCCGATTCCGGTCGATCTTCGGGCTGTGAAGCCAACATGCGCCCGATGAGTTCATCGAGTTCCACGGGCACGTCGATGAGCAACTCCGAGAGGCGCGGGGCCGGCGTTGTCACGAGGCGCGCGAGCGTTGCGATTGACGTTGGGCCCACATGCGGAGGCCGGCCGGCGATCAATTCAAACAACGTTGTGCCGAGCGAATAAATGTCGCTGCGCGCATCCACAATTCCGTCGCCGCGTGCCTGTTCCGGCGCCATATACGCAGGTGTACCCACGAACGTGCCGGTCTTTGTGATGCGGACGTCGTCGGCAGCCGCGACGCCGAAGTCGACGAGTTTGGCCACGAGGCGGCGATCTTTTGAAGCGTCAATGGCGCCGCCGCCGCCGATCGAAGCGGCTGAAACCGGGGGCTTCACTTCAGGCGGCGCGCGCATAAGCACCACCGCGGGAATGGGCACTGCGGGTGTGACCGCCACTTCGCGACTTCGATGCGTCTCCGGCGGTCGCGAAATCGGCGGCGGAGCAACGGATCGAGGTGTTTCAGGCGCCGCGTCGGGATCGCGGTCGCGTGGAATGGGCACTGCTCCGAGAGGTGAAAGCTCGGTGCTCGGTGCTTGGCTGACAGGCAACAAACTCGGCGACGGCAGAGCCACCGGTTGCGACGGCGTTTTAGGAGGCGCCACAACGTCGCTCGGAATGGCAGGAGTTTCGGGCGCCCCTTCCAAAACAAAAATATTCGAAGGCTTGATGTCGCGATGAACGATTCCGGCCTCGTGAGCCGCAGCAAGCGCCGCTGCAATTTGCCGCCCCACATCGAGCGCGTCACGCAGGTTCAGCGGGCTGCGTTTGTGAAGCGCCTGAAGGTCTTCACCGGCAAGCCACTCCATCGCGATGTACGGCGATCCTTCGTCGATGCTGCGACCCAAGATGTCGGCTTTGCGATCGAGCGTTCCAAACGCCACGACGCGAACAATGTTGGGATGATTGAGTTCGCTGAGCAGCTGACCTTCACGAGCGAACCGCACAAGCTCAGCCGGATCCACACCCGACACCGAGATCACTTTGAGTGCGACCGGTTGCCCCGTTGTGAGATCGATCGCGCGGTACACAATGCCAACCGCACCGCGACCTACTTCGCGTTCGGCGATAAATCGGTTGGCCACCGGCTCGCGGTCATCCGCCATTGTCATGAGGAGTAAAGGCGTCTCCAAGCATCTGCTGAACGCGGCACGCTAGCCACAACTTGCAGGCCGCGTACAGTTGTTCGCACGCGCGCTGGTCCTTCGCTTGACGTCTCTTTCGCATGCTTCTAGGGTCCGCAGTGTCATGGGTCGTCATCGCGGCTTCATTCTCATCTCGATTCTGGTTTGCGTGGCCGGTTTCGCGTCTTGGTACTTCAACCAGAAATGGGAAGGCTGGGAGTACATTCTCCAAATCGTCGGCAAGGGCGACAACATGCCCATCGCCGGATTGATTCCGATCATTACGTTTTTTACGTACCTCGCCCTTGATGAAGCGTTTCGTCACGACCGTTTGATCAAGCAGGGTCGTGAAGACGAAGTGCTCGACGAAATGTACAAGTAGCCGTGTTGCGTCGCGCGACGGCGGCGTAGAGTAACCACGTGCTTGAACGCGTTGCCGTTCACCAAACGCGGCTCCGAACCCCGGGTCTTGGGCTCGATGCCAAAGGTGTCGCCCTTGGATCCAAGGGGCTCGTGCTGCTGCCTTCGATCGATCGATTGGTGGCGTTTTTTGCTCTCTACACGCGCCAAGGATCGCTCGCCGACATTCTGAGATCCCTCGTTGTCGAGGTGGTCAAATCCAAGCTCGGCGCGCGCGAAGTCACCCTCACATTTTCGGCGGAGAGCAGCGATCGAATGGATCGCGCGGCTGAAATCGTGAGGCTCGCGGGTGGGTACACATTCACCGGAACAAGCCGGCATTTCGTTCAATACCGCGATGCGGCGGCGCCGTTTGGGTACGACGTTCCGCAAATTCTCCACGCGGACGCGGGGCTGTCGCTCTACCACTCGGCGTTTTCACAAGCGTATGAAGTCGAGAAAAAGATCGACGTTCGACAGCTCTTGTTGCGCCTGTCGCCGCATCCCGATCCGTCCACCGCCGATGAACCCGGGGCGCGCATTCTCGTGGCTGAAGCGGGGCTCGGGCCTGCGTTGATTCACTACTTCGTGCGGTCGGGCGTCGACGCAGAAGTGGGCGTTGCCGAGTGGCCTCCCGATTCGAGTTTTGATGAGGCGCCGGTGGTTCGATACCTGTTTCAGGTGCCTGAAATACCAAAGCGCATGGTGCCTCTTCTCACGAGTACACCCGGCATTGGTGTGTACATTCCGGTAGCGCCCGGCGCCGCGGTTTTGTCAGGGTTTCGCCACCCGGTAAACCTGCGAGCGTGCCCGGTGTTTGGAGATCCGGGGCTCGTTCTGTTTCGCCACCCCGGCGACGATCCGTTGGAGCTTGCGACAGTACCCGCGTTGGGTGACGTGCGCGCCTTTGCCCGGATTGAAAGTCGCTCGCAGGTGTTGCGTACACAAAGCACGCGTGACCCCAAAAAAATAGCCGCGATCTCGCTCCCGCTGCGCCTTGTTCCGAGCACCGAGCCGTGGCGCCATGTAACGGCAACGTGGGTACGCGGGCCCGACATCGATCTGCTTCGCCAGGTTGCGTACTCACTCGGCCCCGACACACTCCGACGCGCGCGTGTGGCGTTCACCGAAGAGGGCATTTTTATCCGCCACCAAACCGGGATTGAAGGCATTCCCGTGGGTGAATTTTATCGCGAGATCCACACGGGTTTGCTCATCCCCGCGGGGTACGACGCGTTGCCGGCCGTCGCTCCCGATGTACTCCATCGCGCGTTTGGTGCGCCCGCCGGTCAAACATTGTTTTTGGGACGCGACGGCCGCGCCCTCGCCATTCCAAACGAAGCGTTTGTTTCGCTTGAAGTGGCGCTGCTTGAAGCGCAGGAGTGGGCACCCGCAAAATCGGTGCAAACCGGAGTCACCGCCGCCCTCGCCACAGAACTTCCAGAAGTGTTTTTGTCGTCGCCCGGTGTTCGACCCATGCGCGATGTGTCCACCGGCGCCGAGGGCGAAAAAGGGTAGGGAACATGGCTGACGCGCTCACCGAACGGTACGGCGAATTGGTGGAGCAAGTGCTCAAGCCGCTCGTGCTCGGCGGGCGGATTGATCCCGTCAGGCCGCTCGGCCGGCGGCTCGGGCTCGCGATCGGTGAAGGCCGAAAAATCGCCGATGCCGAATTGCGTACACAACTCGACGTGGCCCGCGTGCGCGTCGCTCGCCGGCTTGCTCCCATCGATACAGTGGCCGAGATCTCGGCGGAAGACATGGCGCTTGTCGCCGCATTCAACGACATTTTGCAAACGACAAACTTAGAACTGTCCGGCGCTTTCACGCGTGCGCGGCACAAGCGCCTCCTAGATTCGAGCGTGGCGCTGTGTGAATCGATCGCCAAGCCGCGCACCATCGACGATGCGCTGTCGCGTCACACTGTGCTGTCGCGCGCGCTTGAAGTGGTGCGTACCGACACGAGCGTTTCGTGGTGGACGGGGTCATCGAGCTTTCGCGGCCAACCGGCGCCCGGAAGGCTCCTCAAGTGGCGCGAGTTGCGGCGCGTTCGTGAAGATTCGCGACGTGTACCTTTGGTGGAAATGGCCGCCGACGTTTCGCACATTCCCTCCGAGGCGTGGTTTGACGCACTCAACGTGTGGCTCTCCCGATCGCCGCTGACCGACATCGCAACGCTCGCGCGCACGGCGCCCGTGTTTCGGTGGTCGGAGCCAACGGTGTCACTCATCGCAACGGTCCCCGGTCGAACACTCGCGTTTCGGGCGCTCTGTCAGCAACGGGCCGCGTCGGTCGAAGGTACACTTGACCGAGCGTTAAAAGCGCTGTCGCCGGAAGCGAAACAGGCGGAGCCACTCATCAAGGCGTTTGCTCAAGAAGTGTCGACGGGCTTCGCCGCATTCGGCAAAAGGGCCGCGTAGCCCAACTCGCACTTGGAGCAAGCGGCACGCCGTGGCCCAATGTGCCAATTGAAGCCCAGACGGGTGACGGCTCAGACTGCTCGGTTCAGCCTGCGCATTGAACGGCCCTGGGATCACTTCATCGACAATGCGGCTCCCCGTTCCTCGGCGCGCTCCCACATCTGTACAAATGCCTCCACCGACCGGAACAGCGGTTTCAGATCCTCGTCGGTCACCCCATCCCGCCGTGCGTCTTCAATATACTCAGGCAAAAGGCCGATGTGAATCATCCCCTCCGTGTTGAAGTCCACCGTTCGATTGCCCAAGTGGGGCTCTTCAAACGTCACCTTCCCATCAAACGAGGTAAACGGATAATCAATTGGATTGGCCTGCGTCTCGCTGCACGGCGATTTGTCGCCGAAACGCGGCCGCGGCCCATGTGCAAACCCGTTTAAGTCAAACGCCAACCCCTCGGCTGGGTATGCCCCATGCGCCACAGCGTCGGCCACCGCGTTCTTGAGCGGATTGCCCATAGAGCCCGGCACCCCCGGCGTTGCGCATCGAGCAAACCCCGACCCCAAAAGCCCACCCAAAGTGTACACCTTACCCTGATTGCTGTCCCCATGCGTTTTCAAGGCGGGATAGTTGTTTTCTTCCAATAGTTCATACGCTCGAACCAGCGACCGTTTGGGTAGATGGGCCACGTCTATCATCATCCCACGTTGCATTAACGTGAGCATGAGCGACTCACCCAACGCGGTCATCCCATGGTGTTGGCAATAATACCCTTCCAGCGGCGGCTCTTGGATCTCACTCAAAAACGGCAACATTGTCCCAAGCGGCTCTTTTGCAAAATCGCTCATATCGTTGGGAGCCGGTGAATCGTACACATCCCTCGGCTTGTTAATCCCCCCAAACGTGACACTTCCACCGTCAAACGCGGCCGAAATGTCGGGACAGTCTTCCACCAAGTCGGAGTAGTGCCCGCTGTTGATAAACCCACCCAACTGAATGATCCCGTTTGACCCATCCCCCGCGCTGAACCCGTTGTCAAACTTGTGCACCGGAAAGATCACCCTCACACCCAACTCCCGAAAATGGTCCACCTTCGCTTCCACATTTTCAGGTGTACACACGTCATATCCTTCTTGCGGGGTTAAAAAACAGTCAAACAAATTGGAGATCTCTATTCCAAGAACAATGGCAAGTTTGCCCGCCTTGACCACCTCGCGCGCCTCGGCCGGAGTGGCTACAATCTTCAACCATCCTTTGCCCGGCCCACCCAACTGCGCATCGATATACCTTTCCAAGTTTCGCATCTCGGCAATTGACCGCTCCGCCGTAACCATGTCGTTGCAGGAGTAGAGCGGTGTTTGCGAATGAATCCCTGTGACCAAGTCACACAAAACCGAGTTTCCCGTAACGTGTTGTACAACCAAACGCAACCCAGCCAAATAGGCCCTCTCAATCCACCGGTAATACATTGTTTGATGGGTAGAACTCCCCCATGAGCTGGGCCAGGCGGTAAAGTCTGGGTATCCCGCTGTGAAGTGATTGAACTTGGATACCTCTCCGCTGAAAAGAATGGGCGCCAACTCATCCACACTCATTGACGACCCATCGCCGTCGTAGAAAAAACCTACCACATCCCGTCGCCCCTCTTCACCGTGCCACAGCGAGCAGTCAGGCAGCGCATGCTCTACCCCCAACCGATGGTAAGGTGCCCCGTGGAACGTGTTGCCGCCTCCGAAGGCGAAGTTTGTCATGATGTGCGAATGCATCTCCGCAATGCCAAACAGCGCTCCATCTTCCCATTCTTTGGGCTCTACCGCTCCCTTCGCGTCGATCGTCAACTCGGGATACTCCGCACACCCTTCCTGCGGATAAAGCGTGATCACCGCCGCCTCCTCGGGCTTGTCGGTGAGCCCTGTCAGCGTCAGGTATTTTTCCGTTGCATAGTTTTTTAACTGATACCGCCGTGAATCGCGCACCGACGTTTCCATCACCCACTCCGCGGGCGACTTAAACGAATCGTCCAATTGCGTCAGCGCACTTTCCAACTTTTCTACCCGTCCCAGCGAATAACCCCCGCCTTCCTCTTGGCGCGCCACCCAATACCGCTTCTCCTGGTCGTAAAACAAATACGTTCCCAAGTCAGACGCCCGCAGAACAAACCGCGATGCGGTATCGGCCTTTGATTCTGAAAATGCGAACCCATCCCCATTCGCCGACACCTGTAGATGTTTGGGCTCGTGCTCGCCGTCAAACCCCTGCACAGCATAACAGCCGTTGGAATATCCAAACACCCCGTTATCCGCCGGCGGATCGGGAAGCTCAATTGGCTTGGTTTCGCCCGTGCTTTCGCCTCCGCACCCAATCCCCATAATGAACGCCAACGCCCAAACCGTTCTAGGCAAACAAGCACGCTTCATCCCGCTATCTTCTCAGTCCTTGCCTCGGAATGGAAGCCTCGTTTTACAAATTCACCCTCCGCACCGCGTGGCAATACGCAAAGTGTGGCCGGAGTTTTATAACCTGAGCCACAGGCGCACAATGCGATCTCGAAGTGATTGACCATGACAGGCGTGCCCGGTATGGGTAGGTCGCCCGCGGCTCTTCTACCGAACGGTTGACCTGTTGGTTTCCCGCCAGGGTTGGCATAACCCTCGCAGTGCTCGCGCGCATCTCATGGACACTCGTTGGTACTATGTCATAGTCGTTGTCGGCGTCATCGCGCTTTTGCTCGTTATGCAAAGGGTCGCGGCCGGTCCACTTATCAAAAGCGCCGAGGCGAAGGCCCTGGTCACCGAGGGCGCCACCCTGGTCGATGTGCGCACCCCCGAGGAGTATGCGTCCGGTCACATTCAGGGCGCCGTTAACATTCCCCTTCAGCAGTTTGATAGCCGCGCGGCCGAAATTCCAAGTGGCAAGCCCGTGGTTTTATACTGCCGGTCGGGCGCTCGCAGCGGTCAGGCCGCCTCCATTTTGCGCGGTAAGGGCCGCACCGATGTACACAATCTCGGCGGCATGGGCAACTGGTAACGGGTACAGCGGCCGGTGCTCTAGCGAGCCGCGGGATGGAACGGAGTTCGTTTCAACTGTTTCAGTTGGGTTTCACACGCGGACTGAATTCGCTTCAATCGGCTTCGTCGGTGGGTGAGAACGCCCGCGCTGTGGTTGTGGGGCGACGCTCTTTTTGTGGAGGAAGGGCGCGCTCAACCGCCTCCACCGCCGGCCTTCACGTAGAAGGTGCGGACCGACCGGATATCAAAGCCCACGTCGTTCGATCGGGCGACCGTTCCAAAGTCCTTTCGGTTGCCCTTGAACGACGGTTCTGAGAACACGGAGCAATAGACGCCCAGGTCTGAAGCGTGCCGGAGATCGACCGCGCGGAGGCTAAGCTTGCCGGCGGGCTGCCCCGAGCTTGGACGACGGAGATCGGCCACGTCGCGCGTGCTCTCCCACCGTCCGGTTGGTTTGTCAGAGTTGGACCCAAATGGCGCACCGAATCCGGTGAGCGCCTCGAGATCGGGAATCTCGACCTCCCCATGAATCACGATTCCTGGGGTGGCCGCCGCATGACGGGTGGAGAGCATCACCGCCCTTGACTGGCGCCTACCCGTTGGCCAAGCGACCTGAATCGGGACGCGTTGCACTCCGCTCGCATCTGGGTTGAATTGGACGGTCCTTTGGGTGACCACCTGCTCGTCTTTACAGGTGTTTCGCTCCACCGGAAGAAGAGGGAGCCTATAGGTGGCTGAATACTAATCGCTTTCTCGATAGAAGCGCGATCCGGTGCTCCCAGAAAGGTAAACGAAAAGCTTGCCGGGGAGACTTTGACGGGGCGATCGGCGTCCGGTGATGTGTCGAAGATTGAAAACGGCATGGGTATGATGACACCACCTGCGGACCGAACTTGTCAACGCTTGTGCCGGCCTTCGTCTTTTTGATACCCAACGCGCGGACTGTGGATTTGCGGCGGCGCCGGGGGCGTTGCGGGGGCGGAGCCCCCGCCCACAAAACATGGGTAGGTGAGGGCAATGGGTAGGTGAGGGCAATGGGTAGGTGAGGGCAATGGGTAGGTGAGGGCAATGGGTAGGTGAGGACGATGGGTGGGTTAGACAACTGGGTACTTGAGATTGATGGGTAGATGATAGGTGCCGTTAGACTGTAGAAGACACGGCGGGATGAGTCGTTTTCTGTCCGCGTTGGCATTGCTTTGCGCGCAACGCAGTGTCGTCGCCGAAAACGCGGTTAGGTCGGCGAGACGAGGGTTTGACGGTATGGTTTACCTGTTTTCCCGTTTGATTGCTTCGCCGGCTCGGTTAGCGGACCTTGGCGCGGGTTGTGCAAAATCTGGCAACCTACCAGGGAGGTACCACCGTGAAGTGTACACAGTTTGGGGCAGCGTTCGGGATGGGGTTTGCCGTGACAGTCGCTCTCGTGTGTGGGATGTCTACCCTAGCGCGGGCTGATGACTCGGACATTGTGGATGCGGCCAATGCCAATGCGCCGCAGCGTGTGTTTGGAATTGGAACGTCGTTCGGTGGGGGGGTTGCCGGGGCCGATGCTCTGACCGGTTCGACTGGGGCGACAATTGTACCGGCGTTGCTGCTACCTACCCTTGAGTTGCAGCTGTTTCTACCCGGCGAATATTCTATTGATCTGGTAGCGCCGGTATTGAATATGGCGGTCACTTCGGCGGTTTTGGGTGGAACCTTTATCAATATGGACCTGATGTTCAACGCCAACGTTGGAAAAGGTAAAATGCGCTTTGTCGTCGGGCCGGGGGTTGGATTTTCGCACGCTCAGGTGGATTCGTCCACGGCAACGTCGTTTCGCATTCCCGCGCAGTTGGGGTTTGAGGCGCTGTCAAAACGACGCGGCTTCGGCTTTAAGTTCATGGCAAGGCCATGGGTAGAATTCGCGACGGGCTCGGCCACCGATGCCGTGGGTGGAGGGCTTCTTGGGGTGGTGGCATTTTCAGGCTACTTTACAGATAAGTCTGACTGATAAAGGGCATGCGTTTCGCGTTAAGCGATCAATGTCTTTCAATTCTCCGTGGAGTGTGATTTGCTCGTCAAGCCCTCGCGCATCGCGGGCGGGCAACAAGCGGAAATTGTCATACGGAGGCTTGCATGCGCGGACATATGGGCTGGTTAAGGCGGGGTGGCAACGTCGGCGTGCTCGCGCTGGTGGGGTACGTTGCTGTTGGTTGCGGCGAAGATCCGAAAACAACGCCTACGGGTGGTGCTGCGGGCAACGCCGGTTCGGCCGGCAACGGCGGGGGTGGAAGCGGGCAGGGTGGTCAGACGGGTGGTCAGGCCGGCGATATTGGCCTGGGTGGCAAACAAGGGGGTACCGGCGGGCTTATGCCGTGTGTGGCCACCAGTGTAGAAGGCACGCTCGAAAAAAAGCCTGTCGATATCATGTTCATTATCGATAACTCCGGCAGTATGGGCGACAACATCAACGCCGTTCAGAACAATATCAACCAAAATTTCGCGGCAATTATAGGTGCAAGCGGCATTGATTATCGCGTGATCATGATCTCTGAACATGGTGCGCTTGGCGCCGAGAGTATCTGTATCGGCGCGCCGCTCTCTACCAGCAATTGCAATCCCGTGCCCGCTGAGCCGGGGCAAAACCCTCCCATTTTTTATCAGTACAGCGTGCCAATTGGCAGTCACAACTCGGTCTGTCAGGCGCTCAGTGGGTATGACGGCACGTTGCCCGACCAGTACAACTACGGTCCCGGTGGGTGGAAGCAGTGGTTGCGGAAAGAGGCGTTTAAGGTGTTCGTTGAAGTGACCGACGACGGCATGACGTGTACCTTCAACGGGGTTGCCTATGATGACAATGACAACCCGGCCGACGGAGACGTAGCCGCAAAAACGTTTGATGCGGCGCTCCTCGCTTTGGATCCTGAGCAGTTTGGCACGGACGCGGCCCGCAATTACGTGTGGCACAGCATCATCGGGCTTGCTGAAAAGGCTGTTCCCACCGAGGCGTATGCCCCCACTGACCCCGTGGCGACGGGCGTGTGCGGCACCGCTGTGGCGTCGGGCACCGCTTATCAGGTGTTGAGTCAGGTGACCGGCGGCCTTCGGTTCCCCATCTGTGAATTTGCGTCGTTTGATGTGGTGTTTCAGGAAATTGCCAAGGGGGTTATTGCCGGCGCTAAAATTGACTGCGCGCTGCCGGTTCCCGAGCCGCCTCCCGGTGAAACAATTGACCTTGCCACGGTGGTGCTTGAGTACACTCCAGGCAACGGCGGAGCTGTCGTAAAAATGTCGCAGGTGGGGTCGGCAGCCATGTGTAAGCCCGACGCATTTTATATTGAGAACAACGTCATTCAACTCTGTCCTGACGCATGTGCGTTGGTGCAATCGGATGACAAAGCCAAAATCGACGTGCTCTTTGGTTGCAGCACAGAGCCTACCTGACATGTCCACATGGCCCACCTGACCACGTGGGCCACAATGAGCCGCGTGCCGACGGCGGTGGTGGCAGGTTGTGTACTCAACCGCCCGCGGCGGTAATTGCCTTGCGCCACGTGGCGATGCGTTGGCTCGCGGGCTTGGGCCAACCCATTCGGGCAAAACGCTCAAGGAGCTGGGGCGTGTGATCGCCGGTGCGGCCGGCTTCTTTGAATGCGGCGCGGGCCGCGTCGAGTTCGCGCGCGGCGTCGTGAAAACGTCCTTCGTGGTACGCGAGCCACGCCATGGTGAGGTGGCGGTGTTGCTTTGGCTCCGCTTCAACAAGAGCGACGGCTTCACACGCGATGAGTTCTGCGCGGGCGCCTTCTGCATCGCCGCGATCGAGAGCGATTTGAGCGACGATGAGTTTGGTTTCAACCTGGCCCCAAGGGTCGGCGAGCTTGTCGAATGCGAGGCGCGCGGCGTGGGCATGTGCTTCCGCGAGCGCGGGATCGCCGGCGTCGAGCGCGGTCATGGCGAGAAGGCGTTCACACGCGGCTTCACCGCGCGGATTGCCGACATCGCGAAACGCGGAGAGCGCGCTCAATGCAATGGTGCGTGCGCTGGCGAGGCGGCCCGCGCGATGTTCTGCGTGCGCGAGGGTGACGTCGGCCTGCGCGAGGCCGAGGCGGTAACCGATGGCGTCAAACTCGCCGCGTGCGGTGCGCGCCAGTTCAATGGACAGCGCTGTGGCACCCCCTGCCTGCTCCACCCAACTTTGGAGGAGCAAACATTGAGCGCGCCCGAGTCGATCGCCGACGGTGGCAAAACGTTGCGCACCGTTTCCAAGTTCTGCGCGGGCGCTTGCGTGGTCGCCGAGGAGGTAGTCGATTTCGCCGAGCAACACTTCACACAGCGCCCGACCGTGTTCGTGTCCCAACTCGGTGAACATGCCGAGCGCGCGTGCGACCAAGCGGCGTCCGTGGGCGGGCGCTGCGAGATCTGAAGCGATGTGACCGAGCAATCGCAGGCAGTGCGCGGCGTTTTCGATGTCGTCGGCCGATTGAAAAATGCGTCGGGCATCTTCGGCTTCGCGTCGCGCATCTTCGAGCTTGCCGGCGTAGCGCAGCGCTTCGGCGCGCCAGCGTTTTTGCATGGCGGCGGCGGTGCCTGAAAGGCGTCCATCGAGAAGCGCGAGATCGCGAAGCGTCGCGGCGACTTCACGCGTGCGGCCCCAGATGAGCGCGATGTGCTCGTGAAGCAACTTGGCGGCGGCCTCCACATCGCCCGCGCGAGTGAGGTTCACAACACGTTGCCGAAGAATGCGACGCAGGTTTGCGTTGGGATGCAGCGCGAGCGCATCGGCCGCGGCGCGAAACACGCGATTTGCATTTTTTTGCTGCGCGAGTTGGGTGAGCAAATGCTCTTGCAGCAGCGCGTGAGGCCAACGCATGCGTTCACCGCCGGATGCGAGAACGATCTGCGCGCGGCGCATGGCTTCAATTGCACGCTCGGGATCCAAATTGAGCGCGGCGAGCGAGTGGGTGAGTACATCGGTTCGAACATCGCCGCCGAGCGCCGCTGCCGCGAAAGCGGCCGGACGAAGATCGTCGGGCAACACACGCAAGCGCTCCTCCCACAGCTCGGTGGTGGTGCCGGCGCGAACAATGAGCGAACTCTTGGGCACGACATAACGCCCGTCTTTGAGGGTGAAGTGTCCACCGCCGGCCCACGCGTGAACGAGCTGGAGCGCAAAGAGCGGATTGCCTTTGCTGCGCGCCGCGGCTTCTTGAATGGCGGCTTCATCGAGCGGCAAAGTTTCTTTTAGAAGCGCATACGTCTGCGCGGGGTTGAGCGGTGCGATGTCGAGCCGTTCGGCGCCGAAATCGGGCACCAAACGTTCGATCCGAGCTTTGGCGTCGGCGTCGGCTTCAAGCGCTTCAGCGCGCACCGTGGCCACGATCATGAGGCCGAGTCGCGTTGCGTCTTTGTGAATGCGGCCCAAGCCTTCAAACGTTGTTTGCGATGCGTTGTGCAGATCGTCGAGCCACAAAAGGATCGGCCGCGTTCGCCCGATGCGCTCCAACGTTCGACGGATCACGAGCCATCGCAACTCCGGTCGATCGAGCGCAAAGCGTTTGCCTGTAGGGCCGACATGATCACTTCCGGGAGGGAGCGGTCGAAGCCATTCGGCGGTGGCAGCAACCCAGGTTTTGCCATCTTCGTCGTTGGGCTCCACCTCCCACACATTCATGAGTACACGTTCAACAACGTCGCGATCGGCGCGCTCCAACCGATAGTGAGCGTTCACCGCGCCCACCACGCCGTCGAGCGGCTCGGGAATGGTTCGGTACCGCGCGCGCAGCGGAATCATCAACCCGCGCTCGTGAACTTCTTCACACAGCCACTCGGCGAGGCGGCTTTTGCCAACGCCGGCTTCACCCGCGAGCACCAAAAAGCGATGCACCGGCACGGTGGAATCGATCACGTCGGAGACAAGATTCATCAGCTGCGCGCGCTCGGCGCTTCGCGCAACGAACGGACTCGGTCGCATTCCGAGCAGGCCGATCGTTGTCATCTGCTCCACTTCGCGCGCGAAATCGAGCGTGTCGGTGTCGTTGATGCGGGCTTCGCTGGGCCTCAGTGAAATGCGCGCAGCGGGGATGCCCATGATCGGCGTCTCCGTGGCCGACACTTTTTCTTCGGTGGGCTTAAACCGTTTCCATGCGCGTCGCGCATCAGTCGCGAACTCGTAGCGATGCCACGGTCGCTTTGCCATGAGACGCTTTACAAACCCGCCCACTTCGGTGGGTACACCCGGCTCCAAAACAGGATCGGGAATGGGCGCTTTTTTGTGCATTTCGCACAGCTCTTCGTTGTTTGCGCTTTCGTACGGCTCGCGATTGGAGAGCATGCCGAACAAGATGCAACCGAGGGCGTAGAGATCCGTGGGCGGCCCAACATGCGGCGCTGCAAATCGAATTTGTTCGGGCGCCATCCATCCGGGTGTACCTGCGCCCCATCGCACTGTCGGCTCCGCTGCCCGCGAGCCGTCGAGCCGGTGATCCACGATGTCTTGCATGAGCCACGCGAGCCCCAAATCGAGAACGTGCACGTGAGGCTCTTCGCCGTCGGTGAGTTCGACCATCACGTTCGACGGTTTGAGATCGCCGTGGATGACGCCGCGCGCGTGCGCGTGAGCGAGCGCGCCCAACACCTGATCGACAACAGACCAGGTGACCGGCCACGGGATCGTTCCCTCGGTGAGCGCGAGATACAGCCACTCGTGGAGCGATCGGCCCGGCACCGCATTCATCACCAGATAGGGAGTGCCGTCGGGCAGCGCACCAAAGTCGCGCGCTTGAACAATGGCCGGGTGGGCGAGCCTCGCCAGCGCTCGCGCTTCCTCCTGGAATCCCCACGCATCTTCGGGACGAATTTTCGCGTCGGGTCGAGATAGGAGCTTTACGGCCACTCGTTCGTCGAGAACGAGATCGCGGCAAAGGTACACAACACCCATGCCGCCGTGGCCAAGTTCACGCCGCACCTGATAGCGGCCGGCAAGGATCGTCCCCGAAGGGAATCCGTTTTCGCTGGTCATCTTTTTCGGGGGGACGGGGATGATAGAGCACCGCGATTGCGTTCGGCGCGGTTGAAAAAACGAGTGCACGTCTTTCTTGTTTCGCGCTTTCTATGCGCGTCGCCCCGCCGCCCGGCGCAGAAGGCGCGTTGAAACCGCGGAGAGTGCGCGCCCATTTTGTGAACGACCGTGCTGCACGCGGCCCCAATCCAAGCTACCGTCGACCCTGTGGCACAATCGGTTCGTTTGCTCGCGTTTGCAGGGGCGCGCGATGTTCTTGGGGCCGCCGAGATCGACCTCGCGCTCGCCGACGCGTGCACAGCTTCCCAATTGCTCGATCGCGTGTGTTCGGCGCACCCAGGCCTTGCTCCTTATCGTCGAGCCATTCGACTTGCCGTAAACGGCTCCTATGTAGCGTGGGAAGATCGGGTTTCTCCCGGTGACGAAGTTGCCCTCATTCCACCCGTTGCCGGTGGCTAACCTCCTGATATTGAAGGCATGAACGCTCTTTTCCCCGCACCCATTGAGTTGTCCGGCCAGGCTTCGGAGCCCTCCGGAACGTTGGTGCGGCGCCGCCTTCCGTTGCTCGGTGGAGGCGGCGGATTGCAACGCAAACTCATTGCCGCCGCGCCGTCGGCGACACCTTCCAAAGCACCTCCTCCGCCGCGCAGCGTTCGCGTCTCCGTCACCGATCGTTGTGACTTTGCGTGCACGTACTGCCGCCCCTCGCATCGCGACGGATATGTGGATGGTCGGCTTCAACTCGGCGTGTGGCGCAACATGTTTGAAGGCCTCAAAAAGGCCGGTGTACGCCGCGTTCGATTAACCGGCGGCGAACCGCTCATTCACCCCGAAATTGTTGCCATCGTTCGTGAACTGTCGCAGCTCGGATTTGAAGACATCGCCCTCACCACCAACGCTTCGCAGCTTGCGCACCTCGCAAAGCCGCTTTTTGAAGCGGGCCTTCATCGCATCAACATCTCCATCGATACGCTTGATCCAAAGCGTTTTGAAGAAGTCACGCGCGGCGGCAATCTCACCAAAGTGCTCGCCGGGGTTGATGCCGCGTTGGAGGCCGGTTTCGCGCCCATCAAGCTCAACACCGTTGTGCTTCGCGGCGTCAACGACGACGAGATCGAAAGCATCCTTCTCTGGGCTTGGGAGCGGCGCATGTTGCCTCGTTTCTTGGAGGTCATGCCCATCGCGGAAGGCGCCAAACTCGTGCGTGAACACTTGGTTCCCGTCGCCGAAATGCGCGTGCGCCTCGCTCCGCATTTGGTTTCTGATGAAGCGCGCGTCGATCCCGGTTTGGGCCCCGCCAAATACGTCGCGTCACGCCGCGATCCATCGCTGCGGGTCGGCTTCATATCGGGCACCAGCGACACGTACTGCGACACATGCGACAGGCTTCGCGTCTCGTCCCAAGGTGTACTCCGCCCATGCCTCGCCACCGACGACGGCGTGGACGCTTCCGCAGAAGCCATCGGCGGCGATCTTCACGGCATCACGCGCCGCATCGCCGAGGCATGGACGAAAAAGCCCGACGGTGAAGTGTGGAAGGGCTGCACCGAAGAAACCGCCGCACACGTCTCCATGCGCGCTATCGGCGGGTAGAGACTGCGTACACAACCAAGCCGAAAACGACACGCGTGAAGCCGGCACCCTGCCACGTAAGCTCGGTAAACGGCAGGGTCGGAATTCTTTTCTGCTCGTCGTCCTTGCGGCCGGCGTTACGAACTCGACCTCTTGGCTGACATTCGGCCCGCCTTCGTGCAAAAGTGCCACGCATGGTGGGCTCACCCGCAGCTTCGGCCGTTTTCGACTTCGAAAACATCATGCCGCAGCTCGACTTTTTGCCGATTGCAGCGCGCCGCGCTCTCGATCACGCCGGTCTTCGTCTGTCGCTCGAGGCTTGGCGCTCGCTCAGCCTGGACGACCGTTGTGTACTCGTCGCCGCCGGAGCCGACGACCTGGTCGACGCCTCCGCCGTCCTTTCAGTCGCGCGCCGAGCATCACCGCCCGCGCAGCGTATTGAAGTGGTCGGCGATCCCGACCCGCTCGCGCCGCCCGACGCCCTCCTCCGCCTGCTTGAACCGGTCCCCCTCGACGCTCGCCAGTGGGCTCGACTTCGCGCGCTGGATCGTTACGCGCTTGCTCATGTGCATCGCCGAGCGATCGCTCGAAACGATCCAGCGCTCATTCAAGCGGCGTACGAAGACATCGTCACCGGTCATTTGCGCTCGCTCCGCCCACCGCCGGTGGAGCCTTCCTCCCAGCGCGGTCGATCGTCGAGCATGCCACCGGTGCCGCCGCCGCCCGGCTTGCCTCGAACTGAAGGACGCCTGCTTCGCCAACCCGACACAACTCCCACACCCGCCCGAGTTGAAATCTCCGGTCGCGCGCTCGACGT
Source organism: Polyangiaceae bacterium (assembly GCA_016712345.1). GTDB lineage: Bacteria > Myxococcota_A > Polyangia > Polyangiales > Polyangiaceae > JADJRH01. The sequence continues at coordinate 578,635 of JADJRH010000001.1, read as the reverse complement.
ATCGGCCCGTGCGCGCCGCGCAGGGGATGTTCCAGCATCAGGTCGAACACGTCCTTTCGACACCGCTCCGGCTGCCCGCTATGACCTAACGCCCGCCCCGCCTCGAGCGTTCGAAGCCGCACCCGCGTCACCGGGCCGCACTATCGGCCGAGGTACACCCGCTCCTCCGCCGGCGTTCGACCTCACGCCCACCGAAAATGTGTACGCAAGTGGGTACACATCGGGTGGGTACTCCTCCAGCGTTCCTGAGTACGCATCCGAGCCGCCCCCATCCGATCCTCCCGCCGTGCGCGGTGTTGAACTTTCGGGCGATGCGTACGAAATTCCCGAACTCAACATTCCCGACGACACAAGTCGCGCGCCCCAACAAGACAGCATCTCGTCGCACCTCACCGACGCGGGTGAAGCGCACATGGTCGACGTCGGCGAAAAAGCCGTCACCCAACGGCGCGCCGTTGCTTCGGCTGTTGTACACATGGGGCGCGAAACGTATCGCCGCCTCGCTCAGCAGGACACTCCCAAAGGCGACGTTCTCGCAGCAGCGCGAATTGCCGGGATCCAAGCCGCAAAACGCACAAGCGAACTCATTCCCCTTTGCCACATCGTCGCGCTCACCTCGGTAGAGGTACACATCGAACTCGAAGCGGCTACGTCCTCCGTGCGCATCACCGCCACAGCGCAGGCCACCGACCGCACCGGCGTTGAAATGGAAGCCATGGTTGCCGCCAGTGTGGCCGGCCTCACCATCTACGACATGCTCAAAGGCATTGATCGGGGCATGACCCTTGATGAAGTAAAACTCCTCGAAAAAAGCGGCGGCCGCACCGGACATTACCGTCGGAGAGATGCGTGAGTACACAAGCCACGTCCGCGCCCCCCGAAAATGTGCCCCGCATTCGATCCGAGCGGCTTTCGCTTGACGAAGTTGTCAACGCCGTTCGCCACCCGTCGGCAGGTGCAATCGCCACGTTTGAAGGCACCGTCCGAAACGAAAACGAAGGTCGCGCCGTCACGCTTCTTGAGTATGAAGCGTACGGCCCCATGGCCGAACTCGAAGTAACCAAGATCCTGAACGAACTCCACGCTGAAATGCCGGGTGTACGCATCGCTGCGTTGCATCGCATCGGCTCCCTTTCCGTCGGCGACGCCGCCGTCATCTGCGCCGCAAGCGCTCCTCATCGCACCGAGGCGTTCGTCGCATGCCGTGCTCTCATCGATCGCATCAAGGCCCGCCTCCCGATCTGGAAACGCGAACACGGTCCCGACGGTCCCTATTGGGTCGGTTGGGAAGACGCCCGCTGCTCCCCCGACGAACCGCACGATCACAAGGCCCACACCCACGAAAGCGGCTCGCACTCCCACGAGCCCGGCTCGCATTCACACCGCGATCGCGGCCACCATCACAAATAAAGCGGGTTCAAGCTCAGCTGCCCCCCGGCGCCGCAGGTGTACACCTGCGGCGGGCCCCCCAAGGATCGCTCGTGATCTGTGCGCGTCTCGCGGTGCGGTTTATCCCAAGCGCCCGCGGATGGGGCCCCCGAACCCCACCGCAGTGGCGCGTGGGGCCCAAACCGCGCCGCTCGAACCCGTACAGGTCACTCGCTCACTTGCCCCGAGGCCGCGGGGGGCCCAACATTGTGTACGCAATGTGCGTGGGCTCTATTTCCCGGTGAAGTTCGGCTCGCGCTTCTCCATCCAGGCCATCACACCTTCCATGCAATCGCCCGAAACCAAACATTTGAGCTGCCCGGCTTTCTCGCGATCGAGCGTTTGATCGATTGTTCCCGCAAAGCTCGCACGCACACTTGCTTTGATCTCCGCAAACGCGAGCGGCGGACCTTTTGCCAGCGCGCGCGCCATGCTGAGCGCTTCATCTCGAAGCGATGCCGCCGGCACCACGCGATTCACCAGGCCCATTTCCAGCGCGCGCGCCGCGGGAACAGCTTCACCCGTGAGCATCATCTCCATCGCCCGCGCGATGCCCACAAGACGCGGTAGCCAAAACGTTCCACCCCCGTCGGGCATAAGGCCAATCTTTACAAACTTCTCTTGAAAATAAGCCTCATTTGAAACAATGCGCAGATCGCAGGCGAGCGCCAAATCACACCCGAAACCCACCGCCGCGCCGTCCACCGCAGCGATCACCGGTTTTGGTGCGCCCACGATCGCTCGAATGATCGCGTGATACTTATCGATCGCCGTGTCCATCGCGCCGAAGTTGCCCTGCACCTCAGTCATGGCGCTTTTCAGATCGGCGCCCGAACAAAACGATCCGCCGCTCCCTGTCAGCACGATGGCCCGAACATCGGCCGCTTGGGCCGCGCGCGTCAGCGCTTCGGCGAGCGCATTGAGCAGCGGAAAGCTCAACGCGTTTTTCGCGCGCGGCCGATTCAACGAAAGCACTGCCACATGGCCGTCGCGCTCATCCAAAAGCACTTGTTCACTCATCGCCAAACTCCATCACATCTCGCGAATTCGAATTACTTCTAAAACGTCGCCCGTTTCCACGCGCTCGCGCTCCGCGGGCAGCACCACCAGCGCATCGGCCTGAGCAAAACTCGTTACCGCGCCGCTCGCCTGGTTTGGCAAAATCACCGCGCGCGCCCCGCTCGCTGAAAAAACGATCTGCGCCCGCAAAAACTCCATGCGCCCCAAAGGCCGCTTCACGTGTCCCTCCACCGGAAGCTTGATCCGCGCCGGCAACGTGTCGCGATCACCTTGCATCGCGCGCAGCAGCGGTACCCCAAAAAGCAAAAAGGTGAGCGACGCCGATGCCGGATTTCCCGGCAAACCAAGCGCGATCGTTGATCCCGAACGCCCCACGCAGATGGGCTTTCCGGGCTTAATCGCCACGCGCCAAAAGTCCAAAGCAACGCCCGCCTCTTCGAGCGCCGCTTTCATTACGTCGCGATCGCCCACGCTCACCCCACCGATCGTCACGAGCAAATCGCTGCCCGAAAGCGCTGCTCGAACCGCTTTTTCAGCCGCTCCCAAATCATCGCGCACGTATGGAGCAACCCTCACGATCGCGCCCGCGGAACGCCCGGCGGCCGCAACGAACGTACCGTTCGATTCTGGAATGCTGCCAAGAACCCCTTTTTCTCCGGGTGCGCGCAACTCATCCCCGGAGCACAAAACGGTGACGAGCGGCTTCCTCGCAACAAACACAGTGGAGCGATCGACCCCGGCGGCAAGCGCCGCATGCCCCGGACCAAGCCGCGTCCCGTGCGCGATGGCAATGTCGCCCGCTGCAAGATCCGCCCCGCGCCTGCGTACCCATTGATTCGGCGTCGGCGCTTTTTTTATGTGTACACCTGTCGCAGTTCGCTCCACATCTTCCTGGGCAACGATCGTGTCACTGCCCACCGGAAGGCGCGCGCCCGTGAAAATCCGACACGCCGTGCCGCGCTTCAGCTCCGGCAAGTGTCCCCCCGCGGCGCTCTCGCCGAAAAGCGGAAATTCCCACGGGCCCGCGCCCGAAAAGTCACCCGAGTGAAACGCGTAGCCGTCCATGGAGCTGTGATCGAAGCTCGGCAAATCAAAGCCGGCGATCACGTCTTCAGCGAGCACGCGGCCCGGCGCTTCGTCGAGCCCCACGCGCTCGGATCCAAGCGTGCGTACACCTTGAAGCAGCCGATCCAACGCTTCTTCAAATCGGATCATCTTTCACCCCCACCTATGCCCACGTCACGTTTCGGTACGTGATGGTGTACACCGTTGGCGGCGTGTACGTCATGGTGATTGTGTACACCATGGTCGCCGTGGCCTTTTGCATGGTGCTGCCCGGCCTTGCCCGTTGCGAGAGCTACCGCGTGATCGAGCACCGGCGCGATCAACTTCTCCACGGCCAAGCGCACCGCTTTGGGGCTTCCCGGCAACGCAAACACAACCTTTTGGTTCACCGTCCCTGCTATGGCGCGCGACAACATCGCGTTGGGACCAATTTGGTCCCACGACAACCGTCGAAACGCCTCGCCAAACCCATCGAGCGTTTTTTCAAAAAGAGGCGCAATTGCCTCCACCGTTTGATCGCGCGGAGTGATCCCCGTTCCACCCGTGAGCACAATCGCGTCCACGGCCGTGTCCGCTGAAAGCGCCCGCACGTGCGCACGCATTGCTTCCACTTCTTCGCGAACCACCGCGTGCACCGCCACCTCAAACCCCGCGCCGGTCAGCAGCTCCCCGAGCAGTCTGCCGCCTTCGTCGTCGGCAAGTGTACGTGTGTCACTCAACGTCACCGTCGCAACACGAATTGCGCGCTCTTTCATTGTTCGGTTCTCCGCTCAATCACCAATTCGCGGTGTGGCATGCTGAGCGCTTCTTCAAGCGGTTCTTTGGCGAAATCAAACCTCTTTTGCGACAGCGGCCTTTGAGGACACAAGATCCGCAGCTTCACGTGCGGCGGCACCCTCGGAAGTGTCTCCGGCGCGAAGATCGTGTTTGCCACGCGCCCTTCCGTGTAAGGCGTCACCATCGTGATGTCGTCTGCCCCGCGCGCCACCCATTCATCAATCAGCGTGTTGTCCGCCGCGCCCCCGTCAATGTGAAGCTCCCCGTCGATGTACACAAGCTTTGGGTACACAACCGGGATAAAACACGACGCCGCGATAATGTCGTGAATGTCGTGCCTCTCCCGGCTCGAATGCACCACAAGCGACTTGGGCATGCGCCGCATCAGCGGCAAAAATCGATCTTTTAGCGTTCCCGAGTTTTTCACGAGCGGCGAAACCGCCTCGCGAAAAAACGTCCTCGCGTGAGTTGTCGCAATCAAAAGCTCCGTCTTCGACTCTCGAATTCGATCGAGCGGAACGAACTTTTTCAGCCCTTCACGGAGCAGTCGGCTCATCCCAAAAATGCTCCATTCCGTTGGCAGGTACGCAGGTGAAATCACCTTTCGGCTCATAAAAGAGCGCCACATCGTCGGCCCTTCGGCGGCCAGCCCCGCGGTCACAATCGCACCGCAGATCGAGCCCGACGACGCACCTGCGACCAGGTCAAACGTTTCACCCTGCCGCGCGAGACGCTCCATCACCGCAAACTGGAACGCTCCGCGGCATGCGCACCCAGGGAGAGAAAGCGCCCGCATCCTGTTTCCAAGGGTAATATTCGCAACTTCAATTGCAGGCCAGCACCGACACCTCCGTTGCCCGGTGAAAGTAGTGCTACGCAGGCGATCCCGTGGCCCAGCCCCTCATCCCGTACATCGAGCTACCCGAGCTGCCGCTCAGTTTCCTCCTCCACGTGCCGGGCCTCGGCTCCATGTTTGATCCGGCCCATCCGCCGTCGATCAAACCGTTTGGAACGCTCGTTGCCCTCGGTGTGTACATCGGCGCCGTGGTCGCTAAACGCCGTGCCGCAGAACGCCGTCTCGACCCCTCCAAAATGAACGACCTCATTTTTTGGACGGTCGCCGCGGGCTTCATTGGAGGCCACGTTCTCGACGCGATTTTTTATCACCCCGCCCGCGTTGTCCGCGATCCGATGTACATCCTGCGCCTTTGGGACGGCCTTTCGAGCTACGGCGGCTTCACCGGCGCGCTCATCGGCGCGTGGCTTTGGCGCTGGATCAAAGGCCAAAAAATTCTCCCGTACGGCGACATCATTTGCAGTGCGCTTCCCATTGGATGGTTCTTCGGCCGCGCCGGTTGCGCCACCGTTCACGATCATCCGGGTGCACTCTCCGACGCGTGGTTCGCCGTTCGTTATCCATACGGACCGGGCTACATCGGCCGCTTTGATCTCGGCCTTTACGAATGTGTACTCACGCTTCCCCTCGCTGTCGGTTTCGCGATCGCCTGGCGCCGCGATCCATTTCGACCCATCGGATTTTATGCCGCGTGGATGTGCATTGCGTACGCACCGGTTCGGTTTTTTCTCGATTTTCTACGCGAAGACGCCAAAAACAACGCCGCGGGTGACCCACGTTACGGCGGCCTCACCCCCGCTCAGTGGGCCTGTTTCGGCCTGCTCGGTCTTGGCATCTACCTGCTCACCGTTGTCAAAAAGAGCCCGCGCACCGAGCCGCCCAAAGACCAAAGCCCTCCTGACACAAGCGTCACGCCCGCCTCTGAACGCATCGCCGATGCCGAGGAGCCCGCCGCCGCACCAAAGCCGGCCGCCGCAGAGCCCGCCGCCGACGATCTCGCAAAGGCCGTCGAAACCGCACCGGACGCCGGCACAAAAAGCTCGTAGTCATCCCGCCGCTCATGCTGCTTGAGTACACAAGCAGCGCCGCGCCGCGGGCTTCTTATCAAATGGACTTTTTATGTGTACACAACGTGCGGCAGAAGGGAAACCGCACAGAATCGGCGCGCTTTTATGCCGCGTCGGCCGTGTCGACAGAGTCGCCGCTCTCAGCCTTGTTTCGTTGGCGAATGCCCGATGTCACTGCCACAACCGATTTGTTGAACTCGGATCGCGGTCGCGGAAACCACGAATCCGGCGCCCGACCGATGTTGTGGTTCGTCACGTATTTGCGGAACAAGTCAAACCACTCAAGGCCGGGCATTTCCCGCATTTTCTGATCGACTTTGTCCACGGCGCCACCCTCCGCACCGTCGAACAACCACCGAATGGAGTGCTGGACGTCTTCTTTTGAACACATCCCATCGCCCACCGGAGTCCAACCTGTTTTCAGCGCCCAACTCGTGAGTTTCTGCGCCGCCGGATTGTTCACAAGCCGCTTGTAAGCCTGGTCGCGATAAAACGCGAAGTGCTTCATCTCCTGCTTCATGATCCGCTGACAGATCGTTGCCAAAATGGGGTGCCCCGTCCGCTCCACGAGCGCGATGTACCCTTGATACGTTGTGAACTCCTGCACCACGCCCCAGATCATGTGTACAGCCGGCCAACCGTCTGGAAACACACGCGACAAAACGGTTTGCCCCCACTCGTCAATTCGTTCGCCCGCCCCTCGCCGATTGAACATTGTCGCGCGGTAGTCCGACGGAACCTTCTCGCCGTACGCCTCGACGAACTTGCGGAACGCGCGCCCGTGAAACTCTTCTTCGTACATCCACACGCAAAGAAAAGGCGCGAGATCCGGCTCAAAGATCGCGGCCTTCGTCTTCATCAGGGCCTTCGTGTAGAAAAACGTAGAGCCCTCTGTGTACATGAAATAGCGCAGCGTTCGCAGCGCTTCAGGAGTCATTGGATACTTGGGAACTTCGGACCAATCGATGTCGGAAAGATCAACCCGACCCGAACTGTCCATGAAGCGATCGATGTCGAACGGTTCAGCCATAGCGAGATCCTCGCCGAAAAATGCACCCGCCGGACCGGCGAGCGATCGATCGCGAGACGTGCGACCGGTCGCGGATTACGCCCCATTGCCTCCGGCGGGTCCATCACGAAAGTGCCATATTTGGATGCGAATTTGAGTTCGCCCCGATTTTAAGGCGAGCGCGAAATCACATTCGCTCTTTGGTTGCAATCACAAAGTTCCGAACTTGTAGAATCCAAGTACGCGCCAAAATTCCCGTGCTTGACGCGGTGAATGGGCCGGATATCGTTCCTTACGCGAGAGCTGTTCTGGGGTTTGATCCACCGATCTGTTCTGTGGTCCAATCCTCAACGCGCTCGCTGCGAACTCGGCGATCGGTTCAACGAGTTCGTGTTGTTAGGGCTGAACCAATTTTTGCGGTGACTCGTTTTCTTTCGTGCTGGTGCAGGTTTTTCAATGGCTGAAGATTCTCGCAAGTTGTTCGTAGCTGGCCTTCCCGACTCCATTTCTGAGGAGGTGCTTCGCCAGCTCTTTGAGGCCACGGGCGGTAATGTCGTCGAAGTGAGCCTCCCGAAAGACCGCGCCACGGGCCGGCCCCGGGGTTTCGGTTTCGTCACGCTCTCCACATCGGAAGAAGCAGTCGCCGCGCGCGAGTCACTCGATGGCTCGTACCAGGGCGGCAAAGCCATCAGCGTTCGTCCGTTCCAGGCCGAGCCTCCGCGCCGTGAAGGCGGTCCGGGCGGCGGCGGTGGCGGCGGTTTCGGCGGTCGTCCCGATCGCGGTGGCCCCATGGGTGATCGCGGTCCCGGCGGTGGTCCCGGCGGTGGTCCCGCGGGCGCTCCCGATCGCACACTTTACGTTGGCAATCTCCCGTACGACGCAACCACCGAAGAGGTTGAAGGCCTCATCAACGGCACCGGATCCGGGCCTGTTGTGCGTGTACACCTCCCCATGGACGCCGACGGTCGCAAGCGCGGTTTCGGCTTCGTGACAATGGCCAGCGCTGAAGCTGCAAAAGGCGCCATTGAAGCTCTGCGCGGCGCCGACGTTCGCGGTCGTCGCCTTGTTGTCAACCTTGCTCATCCCAAGGGTGAAAAGCCCGCGCACGAAGGCGGTGGTCCCGGTGGCCCGCCGCGCAGCTTCGATCGCCCCGATCGCGGCTTTGGCGGTCCGCCCGCCGGTGCCCCGCCGCCGCAACGCCGCACATTCGATGACCGTCGTCGCAAGACAGGCCCGTCTGATGACGGTCCGTCCGGCGGCGGCGGCGGTCGTCGCAACAAAAACAACAACGACTGGGCGCGCGGCCGCGACGACTGGGACGACGAATAAACGCTGTTCCCTTACCTCACACGCTTTAGTCCAATGCCCCCCAGCGCCGTAGGTGTACACTACGGCTGAGATGCCCCGTTCAGGGTAGTCGGCATATTCAATGCCCCCCAGCGCCGCGGGTGTACACCTACGGTTGAGATGCCCCGTTCAGGGTAGTCGGCATATTCAATGCCCCCCAGCGCCGCGGGTGTACACCTACGGCTGTCCCCCCAAGCGTCGTGCTCGCTTCGCTGCGCGCGCCGCGGGGGGCCAAAAGCGGCGTGTACTTTTGCGAAAGCACTGCTCGTATTCCATCAACTTCAGCCGCGTCTTGTGTACGCAAGCTCACGTCAAAGGGCGGCCGCGATCCAGTGCGCTTTCAAACCGCGCGGTTTGCAAACCGCCGCGAAGCCTTACAAAACCAGCGGATCCTGGAGAGCACGCTTTTTCCTAATTGACAGAGCCGACCAAATCGGTACGTTACGCCCCCCGCTCGCGGCCCCTCGTTTATTGGGGCCGACTGAGGAAATAGACATGCGCGACATCATTAAAATGACGTGCGGAAACTGCGGCCGCGCGAACTACCACACCACCAAAAACAAGCGAACCATGACTGAAAAGTTCGCGATTAAGAAGTTCTGCCCCACGTGCCGCAAGCACTTTGAGCATAAAGAAGGCAAGATCAGCAAAGGCTGATCGGGCCGGTGCGAGCGGGCGATCCCTCCGCAACGGGGTCGCTCGCCGTCTGATGTGTCAAAGGCCGCGGCAATATCCATCCAACGCCGCACGCGCGGGTTGCGTCAATGCAACCTTCCAATCCCCACGCGGGAGCACAACAGGCATTGTGGCGCAGTGGGGCGCGCGGAAAACCGGACGCATCGCTAAAATTGCCCCTTCCGCGGGCCCGTGTTACGAACGTGCATCGGAGAGTTGCGCCCAAACGCCGCGATCCGGCATAAACGCGCGGCAGGGTTGTGCGTTGGCCTTCCTATAAGGCGAGTGTGGCCCCGCCATTAACCACCACAATTGTAGGAGCATCGAGACGGCAGAATGATCTTCGACTGGCTCTACGGCCTGTTTTCGAACGATCTTGCGATCGATCTCGGCACTGCGACCACGCTTATTTACGTTAAGGGCAAAGGCATTGTTTCGTGTGAACCGTCCGTTGTGGCCGTTCAGCGCGACAATCGGGGCGGCAAAAAAGTCCTCGCCGTGGGGCGCGAAGCCAAAGAAATGTTGGGCCGCACGCCCGGAAACATTCAAGCCGTTCGCCCACTGCGCGACGGCGTCATTGCCGACTTTGAAATCACCGAGGCAATGCTCCGTTACTTTATTGCCCGCGCCCACAATCGCCGCACGCTCGTTAAACCTCGCATTATCATTTGTGTACCCTTCGGCATTACCGAAGTTGAAAAGCGCGCCGTTAAAGAAAGCGCCGAGGGGGCCGGCGCTCGCGAGGTGTATCTCATTGAAGAGCCTATGGCCGCCGCCATTGGAGCCGGGCTGCCCATTACAGAACCTTCCGGCAACATGGTTGTTGATATCGGCGGTGGCACCACCGAAGTGGCCGTGATCTCCCTCGCCGGCATTGTGTACTCACAAAGCGTTCGCGTCGGCGGCGACAAAATGGACGAAAGCGTAATGGCCTACATGAAACGCAAGTACAACATGGCCATTGGCGAGCAAACCGCCGAACGCATTAAAATCACCATTGGAAACGCATATCCGCTCGACCAACAGCTCACCATGGAAGTGAAGGGCCGCGATATGGTCGCCGGCATTCCCAAAACCGTGGTTGTCAATTCCGATGAAATTCGTGATTCGTTATCCGAGCCGCTCAATGCCATTGTTGAAGCTGTATTGATAGCGCTTGAACGTACGCCGCCCGAGCTTGCGGCCGATATTGTCGATAAAGGCATTGTATTAACCGGCGGCGGCGCTCTATTAAAAAACCTCGACGTTTTATTGCGCGAAGAAACGGGCCTGCCCGTTATGGTCTGCGACGACCCTATCAGCGCCGTTGTATTGGGCAGCGGAAAAGCCCTCGACCACCTCGAATTGCTCAAAGAAGTTACCATTAGCTAAGCTTCGGCTCGTCCTGGTAACATAAGCCATTCGGAGGAATTCATGTCCGGTGTGCGCCTTCTCGTGGAAGGCTCCAATCGCTCCACCCAAGGCACCGCATTCTTTGTTCGCCCCGGCGTTGTTTGCACGGCATGTCACGTTGTTTTCGGCGGTGAAATCCCCCGCAATGAACTGCCTTTAAACTTCAGTCGCACCCTCCACGTTCGCGATCAAACAGGCACTCCGTGGGCCGTCAACCTCACTTTGGCTTGTTTTGACCCGCAGAGCGACATCGCCCTTCTAACCGGTGAAATCCCCCCCGTTGAAACATCCGTTCTCCCTTTTTTTGAAGGGGTATTAACACCCGGCACCAAATATTCGGCCGATGGATTTCCCACCTTTCACGGCGGCAGACCGTTCACCGTGGTGGGTGAAATCGCCGCTGTTCGCCCCACAGAAAAGCAACAAGCACTTCAATTACTGGTTGCGCAGGGTACACAGGCTTCCTGGGGTGGAATGTCGGGTGCACCGGTATTGTGCAATGGAGCCGTCGCCGGCGTTGTTACGCAAGCCACACAGGGCACATCGACGGGATGGGCCGCTCACCTTGATGCGATTAAAAATCTCTTATGGGCTTTTGAACTTCGCAACGTTTTATGGGCCCATTACACCGATGTTGAATCGCTGCTCGCATTGGAACGCGACCTTGGGTGGGAACAAGGCCCTGCAACCGATCGCGAAGCGTTGATAGCGCGCATTCTTTTGCGAATGATTACCGGCGCTCCAACCGGGCGCTTTCAAGTGTTAACTGAAATAGAAAAAGACCTGCCCCTATTGGCAGAGTTGGTTGACCTCCGTAATGCTTTATTGCAGCGAAGCGCCGCTCCAAGCGCTCACCGGCCGGTTCGCCCGGCGTCGGTATCCGCCGTTCTTCAATCAATAGCGGCTGAAAACAGACCCGGCGTCGCATTGTTAGAACCGTTCGGTTTTGCCGCACGCCGCGTTGTTGACGCCGCATTGGAAGCGGTTCGCGCCGAAAACCTGGCGTTGTGGCCCCTTCGCCTTGTTCCGCCGCGCCATACGCAATCGCCTGAGCGGCTTTATCGGTCATTATCGCGCGACCTCAAAAGCGGCCTTGAAGAACTTGTGGGCCACCCATTGCCCGACAATTGGGCTGAACCATTTCATCAACCGGCTGAATTTCCGCCCGACGAGCGCTTTGAGTACACACTTGAAGGATTGCTTGAAGGGCCGGTGAGTGATTCAAAACGCGAAGTGTTATTGATTGTGGAAGACCTGGCCCGCGTCTCCGACGACATCTTGGAGCAATGGGGCTATTTAATGGCCCGCCTTTCACGCAAAGGATTAAAGTTATTGGTTTGGGGAGGCCAGGAGCTTTCAGACCTTCAAACGCGCCCACCCAAAGGCAATGCCGCGTCGGCGTTTCATCACCTGGCATCGGTGAAACTTGGTCTATGGGATGAAGCGCATATCAAAGACCTGTTAACCATTGAAAAAGGCCCCGCTGCCCGACACCTCGCTTCACGTTTATTGGCCATTACAAACGGTCATCCCGCCCTTGTTGAAGAGCTGGTAACATTGCCCGCCAATGATCTGGCATCGCGCGACGAGGCCGGTCTAATCGCCGAGATAATGGAAGGTCCACACGTGACCAGGCTCACGCGGGCAATGGAAGCCGATCCCGCCGCCCGCGCTGTTTTAATTGAATACAGCCGAAATTCATTTAAAACGCTTCCGCGATTGCAACGAAAAGAAGAAGAACGCCTGCGCTGGCTGGGCATTTTAATGCAATCAAGCCCCAAAGAGTGGGTGTGGACCGCCCCGATCTTTGCGCAATGGGCCCGATTTTTGGCGCAACGAGCAACATGATCGTTCATTGCGCGGCCCGTCGTTTAAAGCGTTGGCCGTCGTTCGGCTTGGTCGGATGGATAAGCGCCGTCCTTGGGTGCGGCGGCGCCGATAATGCAGCACCTGCCAAAATTGTTGAAAAGCCCCAATTGCAGCCACTTTCTGTGGTGATTCCGCCCGAACTCAACACCGACGCCATGGAGGTGTTTGATATCGCCAAAGTGAAAGACGGCGGTTATTGGCTCGGAACGCCGGCAGGCCTCGTTTATTATTGGCCAGAGCAGGGTGTGGCTCAGATATTTGGTCAAAAAGACGGACTGCCGAGCGATTGGATCACAAGCATTAAAACCGATCCACAGGGTCGCGTCTGGTGGTTATCCAATCACCGTCTTTTTTGCCTCGACTCTACCACGGGTACACTCACCAATTTTGATCCAAAAGAGTTGGCTTCCGCCGCCGTAACTGGGCCGTTCATCGGACCCTCGGGCGATATATGGATCGCTTCAGAAAAGGGCATTCTCCGCGTTTCCAATAACCAACTGGTACCGGTTCTCGGCAAAGCTCCGCCCGATTTGTTTTCAATCTTCGTCGCCGACGAAACACATGTTTGGCTGGGTGGCAGAACCGCTTGTGAGCTAAACCCCGTGAATGGTCAAACAGGGCGCTGTTTTGATAAACAAAGCGGATTGTCCGGCGCCGCAATAACGGCCATTCATTCAACCGCCGAAGGGCTGCTGTTGGGCACCGGAGAGGGTGTTGTTTTATGCTCTTTTGATAACGAAAAATGCGCCGCACCTTCAAACGATCCTGTCCTCAACGCGCTCGTGTTTGCCATTAAACAAGACGACGTTGGCAATCTTTGGATTGGCACCGAAAAGGGTTTGGCTCGACGCGATATTGAGACGAAGACGTTTCAAACATGGGATCGATTGCCCGGCATCACATCATTGGATGTGCGAAGCATTGAGGCGAATGGGAAGGTTTTATACCTCGCAACCACCTCGGGCTTGGTCCGCTTTTCAACAGCCGACCAAAACACCCTGGTCGAACCGAATCGTTCATTTTTGCGAACGGGAATGGTTCGAACCATATCCGCTCATAACGATCAAGTGTGGATTGGATCGACACGTAACGGGGCTTTGTTGCTCTCATTGCAACAAGATCGTCTCGTTTCGCTCAATGTCAGAACGGGTTTGCCTTCTCAATATGTTGTTTCATTCGCTCACAATGAAGAGGGCACGTTTGTCGGCGGTGACTGGATTTCACTGGTTGAATCAAACGGAAATATCAATAAAAAAAGCATTGGATATCCGCCGATTCGATTGATTTCGAATATGCTTTGGATTCCTTCGCTGGGCCTTGTTGTTTCGGGTCGTGATGAAAATGCATTGATTACGTTTCCCGGTGAAAACGTTAAAAAGCTTAACACCCCCAACGATAACGAAGCCGGTCCCAGTTCATTGGGTTTGGGGCCCGGCGGCGCCGTCTGGCGTGCCGCATCCAACGGCGGGCTTTTGCAACTCAATCAAAACAAACGAAAGTGGGAAGACGCGCCATTTCCGTTCCCGCTGGTTTCAAAAGTACACACCGTTGTTCCCGGCTCCAATCAGGGGGAAACGTGGGTTGGAACCGCCGACGGCGTTTATCAAATAAACTCAGAGGGAAAACTTCAAGGTTTTGACCCCTCGGGAGACTTGGCTCAATCGAGCGTTTGGTCCATTGCTCAAGAACCCGGCGGTGCAACCTGGTTTGGCACCCCGCGTGGAATTGTCCGGTACGATTCCAATGCGCTCACAACAGCGCGTCTCGACGTTTCCGACGGTTTGGTTGACAATAACATCAACGCATTGGCGTATGACCAACTGGGCGGCCTTTGGATTAACACCGACAAGGGCACATGCCGTCTGTTTATTGGGAGCAAATCGCCTGAAATGGCCGGCGATCTCACCTGCTTTTCTTCTCTTTCGCCGTCCATTATTCCGCACGGCAATAAAGTATCGGTCGCGTCCTCAACTCAGCTCTGCACAATCGAAGCAGAGTCAGACGCTGTTCAATGCGTTCGAGCCACCGAAGATCGATTGCTTTCAGTCATTGCCCAAGGCCCGGGCAATTGGCAATGGGCCGGATCGGCTCTCACAGGTTTGTGGCTTCTTCATAACAAAGCGCCGGCGGCCAACTCATCTGTTCCTGGGGTTTGGGGCGACAAAGCAATTCAACTCAATACATCAAATGGACTGCCTTCATCCAATATCACCGCGTTGTCGGTGGTGCCCGGAAGTGGCAATCAAGAAGTGTGGATTGGCACCTCCGCGGGGCCCGCCAAAGTGAAAGCCGTTGGGTCGGGTAATGACATTTCTTCTATCGAAGTTGTATCAAAGCCCAATTGGAATGAGCGTCCAACCGGCCCCGTCAATGCCATATCGGCGTTTGAAAACGGCACAACGTTGATCGCGTACAATGCCATTGATTCAAAACGTTTTGCCAACCCAGAACTTGCCAAACGTCGCGCGAAAACGCGTCTTTTTAAGCTCAATCGCAGCGGTGAAACAATTGAATTGCAGGTGGCCGACAATGGGCGAAGCGCTTTCGAAAAAGCAAAAGTGCATTCTTTTGCGCTTCGCGCCGGACACCAAACAGGCAACACCAATGTTTATTGGATAGCCACTTCGGCAGGGCTTTTTTCATTCGTTGACGGCGGCGCCATTGTTCGCGAAACAGGCGACAATCGCCTTCCTCCATTACCCATTCGCGACTTGGCCGTGGCCCCAGACACCGCCGGAACGTTATGGATGAGCACTGAAAAGCTCGGCGACGTTTCTCCCCTTGTGATCGGTTATCGACCACCCTCCGGTAAAGAGCCGGCGTGGGTCTATCAATTGGGCCCGCAAGACGGCGTTCCGGTGGGTGACAGCCTCAATTTGGCATTCACCGCAAACGGAAACTTAATGGTTGCCGCCGGCTCGAAGCTTGCCGCCGGCCGAGTGTTTATTCCCGACACGCGATTGCAAACCAACGGCTCCGAACAATCACCTGTGTGGGAGTTTATTAAAATCGCCGCTGCGATCTTAATACTTTTGGCGATTTACATACCGGCATTTAAGTACCTTTATCCCCGCCTCGCGCGCTGGCTTCTCGCCTATTCCGTTCAAAAATCAAAACCGGGAGCATTGCGCAAAATACCGCTCACGCCTGATAAACTTGATTTGGGGGGCAAACCGTTTTCGCCGTTCGTTTCATTGATTTTCGGCACATACGGTCCTTATAAAGAATATCTAAAAACGGCGCTTGGGCGGCTCAGTTTGCCTTTAGAACGAGCCGATTTTGCCGAGCAGGTGGCCACCGGGACACCCGCATCGGAGCGGTTTATGTTATTGTTTGCAAAACTTCTCGGGGCCCAAACGTTGCCATTGCCGCCCGAGTTTCAGCAACCGAATCATGTGTACATTTTGCCCACCAAACTGAGTTATCCGCCCTCTTTGGCCAATAAAACGCTGGCGTTGGTGGGCATTGACGCAAAGAACATTCAACGCGATAACGATGCCCAATTCCGTGAAACGCTTGCCTCGGCAATCAACGCGGTGGGGCACACGCCGGGCAGCCCGGTACTTTTGTTGTCGGCTCGCGATCCTATTGCCGAAGAACTAAGACCCCACAATGCGCCGAGTTTGGCATTGGGGCACGATCAATTGCGCGAGCTTGTTTTTAATGCCAACCCCAATGAAGCGCTCGCGGGCCTTTTCATTACCTATCGGTTGGGACTTCAATCACCTTATATCTCATCGGGTGAAGTGCGAGAGCGTTCCATGTTTTTTGGGCGAAGGCGCCTGCTTGAAGAAACGATGCAAGGCGGAGTGATGCCGCGCGTGGTTGTGGGGCCGCGACGTATAGGAAAAACATCGTTTTTAACTCGCCTTCAGTTTGAAATTGAAGAGCGGCGCCCCGATCTTGAAGTGGTGTTTCTGGATCTTCTCGGCATTGTCGACGCAGGGCGTGTGGGCCGCATGTTTTTTCGCGCTGCCACTGCCATTGATAAAAAAGCCGGGCGCACTGCTCAAAAACTCCCGCAGGGCATAAACGACGCAGATTTGTTTATTGAGCTTTTGTCGGAGCGTTATTCGGCCGATCGAAAAGGGATTGTCCTTCTCGACGAAGTGGATGCGCTGTTATCGGCCGACGCTCAAAACGGCCATAAACTTTTTAATGCAATGCGAGCGTTGCAGCGTGAAGGGCATTGCTCCTTCGTGCTCGTCGGCTTTTTGCACCTATATGAGCAAACACTCGACCAGTCCTCGCCGCTTTATAACTTTGCCGAGGTTGAAACGCTTGAGCCTTTAACCAATGACGAAGCGTTTGAACTGGCGACCGTTCCAATGGCAAAACTCGGCGTTCGTTATGAACCTGAGTCGCTTGCCGAGCGCGTTGTTGAAAAGTCGGCGGGCTACCCGAGCATTGTTCAAACGTATTGCAAGGCCCTGCTTGGCAACGTGCGCGGTGGAGATCTGACGATTGATGAAAAGATCGTCGCAGAGACAGAACATAGCGAAGAGATATTGGGCGCATTGCGCGCCATTTTTGAAAACAATACAAGCGAGCGCGATTCAGGCAACGGCAATCCGCTTGAAAGCGCCAAAAGCAAACTTACTCGCATATTGGCTTATGCCGATGTTGAAGACGGCGCCAAAGGTGATTCGGCCCCATTTCTCACCAACGACGCTCTTTCATTGCTTGAGGAGAAAACGGGGTTTGTTATTCCACTCTCGGTTGTGGAGTCGATATTGCGGCGTCTCGTGATGTTTGGGTTTTTACAAACCACAAAAGCGGGCCACCAATGGGCCATTCCATTAATGCGCGACGCGCTTGCGTCCGACGACCCGGCATTAAAGCTTGAGCGTTTGGTTGAAGAACTCACTCAAATGCCCAACCTGCCTTTTCAAAAGGCCGATTCTTCAAAGACGCGCGGCTTCAATTTTAAGAAAAAGGCGCTCCAATAAAAAAGGCTCAATCGATAACGAGTTCCACCCGATTCCTCGCCTATAAAGTGAGCTTTTTAATGATTATTGCGCGGGTTCTGCGAGCGGATCTGTGTACACTTCATCCACATTGAGAACAGCGCCCACACTTTCAAGCGGTGCTGTTTCACCGGAGCGCGCTTCACTCATTAGCTCCCACCGGCCGCTTTCATTTTTTCGAAACACTTCAATCAGCGGGGTGTGTTGGCTGATCAATACGTATTCTTGAAGCGACGGAATGCGCCTGTAATGGCCAAACTTTTTACCGCGATCGTACGCCTCGGAAGAGTCTGAAAGCACTTCAACGAGCAACGTTGGATTGGTGGCTGCGTTTGCGTCTTCGGCGTCGACCTCAAGCTTGGTGCACACAACGCTCACGTCGGGGTATGTGGCGAGGCCCGTTTGTCCGATGCGAACCCGGAGATCGGAGTTGAAGACGCTGCACCGCTTGCCCTTGAGTTGCAGGGTGAGGCTCGATGCAACGGCTGTCGCGAGGCGCGAATGCGGTGGTGTGCTGCCGGACATGTCGAAGATCTCGCCGTCAAACCACTCGTGTTTGGTGGGGCTCTCTTCTTCGAGCGCGAGATATTCCGCGTAAGAAACGTAGGGTTCTTGGAGCGCAAAGCCCATTGCCCTCAGAGATTACATCAAATCGGCTCCTTTTTCTTGCCGGCCGGCGCTTCATCGGCAAAGAAGCAGACTCGGCCATGGGGCCGGTACCGCGGAGCCGCTTGGCACCGAGGTTGTGAACGATGGTTTGGTGCGGCCTGGAGGTAGCCGATGCAATTCAAACGCTACCGAGACATTCTGATTGTGCTGCTCGCACTCGCGGTGCCGTTTTGGTTTCTGCGAGCGAGCATGCGCGATCCAAAACAGGCTTCGGCGCCCGATAAAATCATCGTTCAAATCGCGTCGCCGGTGCAGCACGCGGCGGCGATGTTGGCGCGCGGCGTTTCAAACATTTGGGGCGACTACATCTATTTGGTGGACGTGAAAGAAGACAACGCGTCGCTTCTTTCGCAAAACGCGCGTCTTAAAGAACGCGTTCGCCGGCTCGAAACGCTCGAAGAAGAAAATAGGCGCCTGCGAAGGCTGCTCGACATGAAGGCCAACGCGCGCACCGACGCGGTGAGCGCTCAGGTGATCGGCAAAAGCACCAACGATTTTTTCCGCGTGGCGCGTGTGACGCTCGACAAAGACGCGCGCAACGTGGGCCCCAATTTGCCTGTTTTGTCAGCCGACGGGGTGGTGGGCACCACGATCAAAGGCGCGGGTGACACGGTTGACGTTCGCCTGGTTGTCGATGCGGGAGCTTCGGTGGACGCGGTGGTTCAACGCACCGGGGCGCGCGCATTTGTGCGGGGAAGCGGCGACGACAAAAAGTACACATGCAAAGTTGAATACGTGCAGCGTACCGACGAAGTGGAAGTGGGTGACTTGCTCGTGACGAGCGGTGTCGGGCGCAGCTTTCCAAAGAACATCCGCATTGGGATCGTGACGCAGGTGATCAAACGCGACTTCGGCATTTACCAAGAGGTAGTGGCCGCACCCGCTGTTGATTTTTCAAGGCTCGAAGAGGTCATCATCTTGACGAGCGCCCAACCCGATGAGCCGCGGGCGTCAAAAGATGCGCCGCCGGGTGCTCCCAAAAAATAGGAGGCCCCAGTGCGAAACTCGGCCTTCTTAGCGCTCGGAATCGGTCTCTTAATTATCCAGTCAAACTTGTTTCGGCTGGTGGGGCCGCTTCACATTCCGGGAGCAACACCGAGCCTGCTTTTGCCGCTCGTCGTTTTCATGGGTGTACACGAGTACTCCATCGGTCGCGGCGCCGCGCTGGCGTTTCTTCTCGGGTACCTGATCGATGTGTTTGCGGCGGCTCCGGTGGGGCTTTTTACGTTCATCACAGTGGCAACGTTTGTGGTGTCGCGCGGCGCGGGAGTGCGTCTTGCAGCTCAAACGTTTTTAACAAAATTGGCGCTCGCCTTTGGGTTTGGTCTGGTTGAAGGTGTACTCATTGTGGTGCTCACGGTGATCTTCGGAAACGATCCGGCGAGGCCGCGCGCGCTTGCGTACCTTGTGTTGCCGCACGCCATTTCAACGGCCATTTTTGCGCCGCTTGTGTTCAATCTTGCCGAACGTGTACACGCGGCCACCACGGTGAATCAGCCACGACCCGGTGAAGGAGGTGCTCGATGAGTATGCTTGTTAGGCGCTCCGATACCACCGAGTTCCGCAAGCGGTTTCGGTGGATCGGGCTCTTCATGGTGCTCTGCTTCGTCGGGCTCATCGTGAGGCTCTTTTCGCTGCAAATTCTCGACGGCGAAGAATACCGAGCGATCGCGCGTGAAAATATTATTCGGCGCATCACGCTCGCGACAACGCGCGGTCAAATCCTTGATCGAAATGGAAAGGTGCTCGCGCGCAGCAGGCCTTCTCACAACCTGTATGTCGTGCCGAAACGGCTGGAGATGGGTGCGACCTGCGTGCCCGAGGTCGAAGAGGCGGGCAAAGCTCCCAAGCGCACCTGTTGGACAAAACTCGTTGGATTTTTGGGGATCGGTGAAGATGAGCGCGCGCGTTTGGAGCAGCGTCTCAACGACATTCGCGCGTCCGACGGCCCTCGAAAAGATCAGCAGATCCTGCTGAAAGAAGACATTTCGCGCGATGTGATGGCCAACCTCAAAACGCACGAAGCGGAGATGCCGGGCGTTGCGGTTGTTTCGGTGCCGGTGCGCTTTTATCCAAACGAAGAGATCGGCGCGCACCTGCTTGGGTACATGGCCGAGGTCGATGCGGAAAAGCTCGCGGCGCTTCAATCGTCGGGGTACATCGAAGGCGATCGCATCGGCATCACTGGGATCGAGCGCGCGTGGGAAAGTTATCTGCGTGGCACGCGCGGCTGGGAAAAAGTGCTTGTCGATGCGCGCGGTCGACGGCGCTCGGGCGGTGATGAAATTATTGAAGAGCCGCGCAAGGTCGATCCCATTCCCGGCCGCGATCTGCGGCTCACGATTGATATTGATCTCGTAAAGGCCATGGATGCCGCGTTTCGCGGTGAATTGGCGGGCGGCGTTGTGGCTGTTGATGTGCGCACAGGTCGCATTCTAGGAATGTACTCCAAACCCGGATTTGACCCAAACGCGCTTTCAGGCGGCTCGGGAAAGCAGGTTATTCGAGACGCTTTCCGCAGGCTTTATCTCGATCCGCTGAAGAGCGCGCTCGATAAGACCGTGTCGGGTGCGTACCCGCCGGGGTCGACGTTTAAGCCCATCACTGCGCTTGCCGCGCTTGAAAAAGGCATGATCGATGCGCGGCAATTCACACAGTGTCGAGGTGGACTCGCGTTCGGCAAGCGAACGTTTAGGTGTACACACGTACACGGCGCAACCGATCTGCACAAGGCGATTGCCGAGTCGTGCAATGTGTACTTTTACCGGCTCGCGGCCGAGTTTGGCGTGGGCATGGATGTGATTGCCGAGATGGGTCAAAAGTTCGGCCTTGGGTCGCGAACGGGCTTGGGCGTAAACGCTGAAGCCGCAGGCCGCATGCCAACGCGTGCTTGGATGACCCTTCGAAACAAGGGCCAATTCAGGCTTGGTTTCGGTTTGAACGCGGCGATTGGACAGGGCGCAACTACGGTTACCGTTCTTCAGCTTGCGCTTGCGTACGCAGCGCTCGCCAACGGTGGAACACTTTTCCAGCCGCAGATCGTGGGCGCGGTTGAAACGAGCGCCGGCACGGTTGTTCAAGAGTTTTCACCGCGCGTTCGCCGGCAAATTGATGTGCGCCCCGAAAACTTCGCCCTGGTTCAAAAAGCCTTGTTCGCAGGCGTGAACGAAACAACCGGTACGGCGTGGCGCGCGCGTTTGGCCGGTGTTGAAATGGCCGGCAAAACAGGCACCGCGCAGGTGTCGCATCATGTTGTGCGCGGTCAGGAGGCCGAAAAGGTTTGGTACTTCAGTCGCGAACATGCGTGGTTTGCTGGGTATTCGCCCATGCGCGCCCCCGAAATAGCGGTTGTTGCGCTGGTGGAGCACGGCGGTGCGGGCGGCAAACACGCCGCGCCGATCGCGTTTGAGGTGGTGAAGGCTTACCAAGATCTCAAGGTTGCGCGGCAAAACGGTAAACGCGGCGCAACTGCCAAAGACAACAAAGGTCAGGGCGCAGATCCGCCGGCGGGAGGTTCACCGTGACGCGCAACGAGTCCCGCATTCGCGACCTGTTTGATTGGCCGCTGTTTATCTGCGTCGTTTTGATTTCGGTGCTTGGGGTCATCAACCTGTACAGCGCGACAAGTGTGTACACCGGTGCCCGTGCCGAACTTTACATCAGCCAAATTTATTGGCTTTTTCTAGGCGGAATTGTGGGCGGTGTACTCATCGCTGTTGACTATCGCCACCTCGAGCGTGCGGCGTACTTTCTGTACACATTCGGCGTGTTCACGCTCGCGCTTGTGTTTGTGCTCGCGCGCGACGTTCGAGGTTCGGCGCGGTGGATTGAGTTTGGCGCGTTTCGATTTCAGCCGAGTGAATTTACAAAGCTGTTTTTGGTGATCGCGCTCGCAAAATATCTGCACGATGACCCGCGCAATGAAGGCCGATCGCTCAAGGAGTTGCTTATTCCGGCCGCGCTGACGCTCGTTCCGGGTCTGCTCATTCTCAAGCAACCCGATCTCGGAACGGCCTCCATTCACTTCATTGTGTTTTTGATCATCGCTGCTCTCACCAAAGTTCGGTGGAAGAGTGTGGCGGTGTTCGTTGGCACCGTGGCTGCGGTTGCACCGGTCGTTTGGACGTACATTCTGCTTCCGTACCAGAGGCAGCGCGTCACCACGTTTCTCAATCCCGAAGCCGATCTGTTGAAGGGTGGATGGCACGCGCATCACTCGCGCGTCGCGATTGGAAACGGGGGACTTGTGGGGCTCGGCTACCTCAAAGGTACACAAAACCAGTTTAACTTTTTGCCCGACCAATACACCGATTTTCCCTTCCCCGTGTTTGCCGAAGAGTGGGGCCTTGCCGGCTGTATCGTGCTGATCTCGCTCTATCTCTTCCTGTGCGTATGGGGCATTCGCGTGGCATCCCAGGCGCGCGATCGCTTTGGCTGCGTGCTTGCGGTGGGCTGCTCTTCCATTCTTTTCTGCCACGCTATTATCAACATGGGCATGACGTCGGGTGTCCTGCCGGTTGTCGGCGTGACGCTTCCGCTCTTTTCGTACGGCGGATCCAGCGTTTTAACGATGCTCACCTGTGCAGCGCTCATCATCAACGTGAGCATGCGACGGTTCTCATCGGTGGCCGACCGGCTTTAGGTGGCTGGCCACCCAGCAACCTGTCAGCGGGTTTGATCCACGGCCTCGAAGTATTTTCGAGCGTACGCAACAATCTGCCTGTCGGTGGGATGATCCACGGTTTCAACACCGACCACTTTGTCAACCATGGTTGAGTGACGTTTCGTGATGTGGCGAATCAGCTCAAGTTTTGCCGTGGAAGGTCCGAGCACAAGGATCTCTTCGCTCTCGTTGAGCGACTTGGCCACATCGTCGAAGTATTCAGGGTCCACAAAACCGCGACGACCGGAAACCGCTCCCGGCCCCGACTTGCGGTGCAGATGCCGATGCGGTTTTTCGGGGACAATCACGGTTTCATTGAAGCCGTCTTTGTCGATGTGGAAGATGCGGGCCTCGTTGTGATCGAGCCATACGGCCGCATGGAAAGTCTTCATGACCTATTGTGGGGCAGTCTCCGTGCCGAGCTGATTTTCTTCAAAACGCGCGGATCCAAGCCACATAATAACGGTTATCGGTGCAAAGCGCGCGCAGTGACGAAGTGTTTGCGCAGGCCCGTTTGCTGAGTACACAGGGCTCCCCAACGTTCCGCGACGGAGTTTATTTCGACTTTTCGCGCCGCTCGGCTTCCTCCCGAAAATACTCTTCGATTTTCATGTCGGCTTCGTTGCCGAACATGATGCGGCACGCTTCGCGGAGGCCGGGTGCGCCGCGAATGGCGTCTTCTCGAATGACAAGAGCGATCTTGGATCGTCGTCGCAGAAAATCGGAAAGCTTGGTCACCATCTCGCGCCTGGATGCCTGGGAGATCTCGCAGCGCACATATTCAGCGCCTTCAATGAGGAGGTCGGCTTCGGCCCTGTCACGCCGAATCGCATCGAGCATGTGCAACGCCTCACGGCCGTACCTGCGCCAAAGGCGCGTGGAGAGTTTTTCCGACGACTTGGCGGGCGTCAGCGCATCGAGATCCATCAGTGCCGCTTGATGAAAAAACTCCTCGCGAGCCTCGGCGGACTCGCCGTACCAGCGCCTTTTTGGAAACGGCGGCGCTACGCCGAGCCGCATCACTTCATCGAAGACCTCTTGTCCAACGTTTAAACAATCGGTCAATTTGCCGCCGAAAATGCTGATGTGGGCGCGCTCCAAATCGGCCTCCACCTCGTGTTTGCGCGACAGCTGAAGCCAATCACTTTTGCCCTGCCCACCGCCGGAAACAACGAGCGGCCGCACGCCGCAACGTTCGGAGATGACATCGGCCACCGTCAGCGGCGTTGCGAGCCGAAGGCGCTTGTTGATGTTGTCGAGAACGAAGCGCCGATCTTCATCAGTGACGTATGTTTCAGGCTTTTCCACGCGCGTGTCGGTGGTTCCCACGCATGTTTGATTGCCCTGTGGAATCACGAAAAACAGGCGACCATCGTCGGCGAAAAAAGTGAGCACCCGTTTGGAGGGCGTGACCTTGGGCACAATCAGGTGAATGCCTTTTGAAAAAACGTGCCGATGCCGCGTTTTGATGCGGGTTTTTTCGTTGTGATCGTCCACGTACGGGCCGCACGCGTTGATGAGTACACGTGACCGGATCTCAAACTCTTCGCCGCTCATCACATCGCGGGCACGCGTGATCCAAAGGTCTTTTTGACGTTCGGCCCCGAGCGACTCCACGTAGTTGGTGGCCGCCGCTCCATAGTCGAGCGCTGTTCGAATAAACCCCCACACGAAACGGGCATCGTTGTCGTGCAAGTACGCATCCGAATATTCAAAACCGCCGTCGGAGCCGTCGAGGTTGACCACCGGTTCGGCTTCCGCGATCTCGCTCAGCGACAGAACACGCGGCCGTTTCGTGAAGAAACGCCCCAAGAGCCAATACAGCCACGTTCCAAGCACAAGTTTAAAGAGGCCGTGCCGAAACCCGCGCGTGTGCGTGGTGAAAAATCGAATTTCTTGAATGGTGGATGGGTACGCCCGCATGAGTTCGTTTCGGCTTTTGCAGAGCTTTAGCACGAGCGGAAACTCAAACGTTTCCATGTATTTAATACCGCCCCAGGCGAGGTTTGACGACTGTTGGCTTGTCACTCCCGCAAAGTCGGTGCGGTCAATCAGCGCCACTTTGGCTCCGCGCGCTGCAAGGCAGGCGGCCGACACAGCACCGTTGATCCCGCCGCCCAGCACCAGCACATCAAATGTTGTCGACTTGAGCCTCGCGAGAGTGGTTTTGCGGAGCATCATCACGGGTTTGCTCCTTTGCGCGTAGAGGCTTCAAATCGAGGGTTTTTCCAAACAAAATGATCCACCAGCAACACGGCCGCTGAACGACGCAGCGTGTCGATTTTTCCCAACGTCCAACCTTCAATTTGGCTGCCGTCGCGTCGCACCCGGAGTCGCACGAAGTGTTTGTAGCCGGGGTGAGCCAGCGGACCGAAGCCTTGATCTGTCGCGAGCCCAAAGATCGTGAGCAGCATAAGGTACACACCGACAACGAACACGCCGACGAGCACCATCGCCACAAATGCCACCGCCAACAGGCTCGCTGTGGCGTAGGGCCACTTGGGGCCAAGGGCCGTTGCCGCGGCGTTCATCCCAAATGGAACCGCTGCGAGCACCACTGCACTTGCACCCGCGATACCGATCACTTTCCAAACGTTCGGACCGCGCGTTGCGCCCACAAGCGTGAGCACAACCCACAGCACAAGACCCGTGATACCGGCCGTGATCGCGCTCGGCTTGCCAGCTGTCCATGCGATTTTTTGCATGGGTCCATAAGCAACAGCGAGCGCCGCATGAAGAATGAAGCCCGCGCGCCCAAGCGCCAAAAGAAGCGGGATCTTGGCTGTCAGCGCGCGCGAAGCGATCGGACCGGGAAACTCCGCCTTGGGCTTTTTAAGGTTTCGCCGACTGATGCGTGCCGGATGAAGAAACGCGCCCCCACCCCCGGCCGTCACCTGCAACCCATCCGAGCCCATGGGTATGCGGCAATAGTGATGAATGTCGCCTGTGAGCGCGAACAAGCCATCTTCTTCAAACGAGAGATCGAGTGAGTTGAGAATGTCTTGCCCAGGTGCGTGAGGTTCTAAAAATGCAAACGGCGGGTCGGCCATACACATGACAAGCCCCGCCTTCACTTCGTCGCGGCGCGTTGAAAAAAAGATCCTCTGGCGCATGTCCAACGTTGTGAGCTGCCTGTCGGGGCCCCACAAATCCAGGTTGGGCGCGAGAGGCAGCGCCCAATACGAGGCGTTTTGAACCGGTGTGTACCCAAGGAGCGGGAGAGCGCCTCGTTTCTCCACACGCTTGCCAATGCGCAACGCTTCGATCCACTCAAAAAAGTGCCCAATCTGATTTGCTCGTTGGGTCTCTTCCGTGTCGGTTTCCGGATCGCCCATCGCCAACACCGAAGCTCGATCCACCGTCCCGAGTGGAGCGCGAAACATGCGGCCGAAACCGTCGAGACCTGCGTACCAATCGTGGTTGCCGGGAATGCCGAGAAGCACCCTTGGTCTTCCGTCGATTCGCTCACGCAGCACGCGGTTATAAGGGACGATCACGCGGTTTTGGATCTCCAGTTCACTCGCCACTGGATACGCGGTGTCACCGCCGAAAACGAGGATGTCGCCCCGCGGAAGTGTCAGCTCTTTGGACGTGTCGTCCGGGTCGTCGACCACGTACGCGTCGAAAACAATTTTGGCGACCTCCGCGCTCACCGAAACGTCGTCGCCCGTATCGGCGATGAAATCGATCCACACGTCCCGACCCAACGCTTCGGTCAATGTCGATGTGTCGTTTCGGCCCCCGAGATGTGTACTCATGCGGCGCAGCAGATCCAAAGGCTCATCGGGCCGCATCCAATCGCGGCTGTCGATGTCTTCGGCTGCGATCGCGCTCGCGAGCAGGCTCCACAAATGACCCCAAAAGGACTTGAACCCAAACCAGGCGATCGCTTTTGGGTACGCATTGCCGCGCCTGAATCGGATCGGCGGCAGCCCATCGGCGGGCGCCTTTTCCGGCCTTACTGGCGCATTTGGGGGACGCGGGGGAACAACAGAAAGAAGCGACTTTCGTTTCGACATGGTAGACGGGAGCCGCCCCGGGGATCGAAATTGGGAGACCGGTTTTACGACACTGGGCCGCCCGGTCGAAGGAGATTCAGAGTATGAAGAAAACGTTCGCTTGGTCGCTTGCTTCTGTTGCCATCGCCTTGCTTGCCGCCTGCGGCGGTGAAGGATCGGGAACAACAGGCGCCCCGGCAACCACGAGTGCGGCCGCAACCACCGCAACCGCGACCGCAACGGCTACGGCCAGCGCAACCGCCACGGCTTCGGCCACCGCCACGGCGACGGCGGCCCCTTCGGCGAGCGACACAGCCACCGCCGCTTCAAGTGCAAGCGCGGCCCCCACTGGAACAGCGGCCGCAACCGCCGCCGCAAAAAAGTTCGACTGCGGCGAGAAAGGGCAGAAAAACTGCCCAATGCAGGGCTGGATGAAGTCTGTCATGGGCTCCGCGCTCGCGAGCGACGACGGCGAGCGCATCGCAAAAGCCCTCGAAACAGTGGCCCGCAAGCCCGTAGCAGGTTTTGGCAACTGGACCGCGATCTCCCTCGAAGGCGCTGCCAAAGCCCGCGCCGGTGACATCGACGGCGCCAAGGCATCGTGCAAAAAGTGCCACGACGCCTACAAACACAAGTATCAAACCACCATGCGCGATCAGCCCTGGTGAACCGGTTGGTTCGCCCGCTCTCGCGGTCTTTGTTCATTCGCCGAATGCATCTGTCAGCCGCCCCGGTCGCAGCCGCCGGCACCCCGTCAATCACGCTGCGCCCCCAGCCCAAGCTCAACGCTTCGCCGTGGCACGTTGCACGTATGAAATGCCGTTGGACGCGGCCGATGCATGTGCTCTGCTTTCAACGGTCCGATGCAGCCTGGTGAACACATCTCCCCCAACCTCCGCCTCGTGCGCCAACTGGGGCAGGGCGGAATGGGAAGCGTGTGGGCGGCGCATCACGAAACGCTCGGCACCGATGTCGCCGTCAAGATCATGACGCGTGCGTACACCGCCGACACGCAGCTCACCGAGCGTTTTCGCCGCGAAGCAGCGGCGGTTCTCAAACTTAAAAGCCCCCACGTTGCCCAGGTGTTTGATCACGGCGTAACCGCCGACGGAACGCCGTTTATTGTGATGGAGCTGCTGGAGGGGGAAGATCTCGGAAAGCGCATCGAGCGTATGGGCCCCATGCCGTTGGCGCTGGCTGTGGAGATCGCCACGCAGGTGTCGCGCGCGCTCAGCCGTGCCCACAGCCAAGGGGTCATTCACCGCGACATCAAAGCCGAAAATGTGTTTCTCACCGATCACGACGGCGACTTGCTCGTCAAAGTGCTCGACTTCGGCATTGCCAAGGTGGACAGCGGGCCTGAACTTTCAATGACCGCCACACAAGGCACTTTCGGAACTCCGCTGTACATGAGCCCGGAGCAACTTCTATCGGCCAAAAAAGTGGATCATCGCACCGATTTGTGGGCTTTGGCGGTGCTTGTATACTTCATGTTAACAGGTGATTACCCATTTGTCGGTGACACCATTGGTGCCATTTCAGTGGCGGTCCACACTGGGCAATTTGCGCCGGCTCGTTCTTATCGCGCAGACCTTCCAATTGCGGTCGATGCGTGGTTTTCACGCATGTTTCAAAAAGACCCCAACGCCCGTTACGCCAATGCAAAAGAAATGATTGAAGCATTGCGAACGGCGTTTGGGCTGGGTGCAAGTCCGTTGTCGCCTGTCTCCACAGCCGATACCAACAGCCAGTCTTCTCTCGACCCAACTGTGGACATGAATGTTTCACAGTTACCGCAGGGCCTGATTGCGCAGCCCGCTGCTGTGGGTGGCATTTCCTCTCCCTTTCTAAGGGCGTCGTCCGACGCAGCGCCGCAGATCACCCTGTCCGGCGCAACCGTTCTCAACCCGCAGAAAGAAAGGCCGCGTTGGCTTATGCCCGTGATCGGTGGGTTCGTTCTTATCGCGGTGGCGGCGGTTACAATGCTCGCTCTCGGAAAAAACGACCCGAAAGTCGCCGATTCTGCTGTTCCGACCGCCGACGCGCCCCCCGCTTCGTCACCGATCGTTACTGCCAGTATTCAATCCAGCGCCGCCACACCCGGGACCGCGAGCACATCCGCGCAGGCAACCGGCTCCGCCCAGCCATCTGTTTCACCTGCAATCACCGCGACATCTCGCACTTCTGTGCCGCCCAAACCTTCCGGAACGGTGACACGCACCGGTACGAAAACCAAAAAAGACGACATCGGCTTTTAACGCTCGGCCCAACCCATGAGTCGCAAAACCACTTTTTTCACGCTGCCGCTTTGTTTGGCATTGGCACTCGCCGCGCCGGGCGTTTTCGCAGAACCCACGGCGGCTGATAAAGAAACCGCCCGCGCGTTATTGCTCGACGGCCGCGCTAAGATGGCCGCCAAAGATTATGAGGCCGCTCTAAAATCGCTGAAAGCGGCTCACGCCATTATGAATGTGCCCACCACCGGGCTCGATTTGGCGCGCGCACTTTCGGCGCTTAATCAATTGATTGAAGCGCGTGAACTGGCATTACAAGTTGTTCGAATGCCCGCCGCACCGGGGGAAAGCAGCGCTTTTGCAGACGCGCGCAAAGAGGCTGAAGCGTTTGCCGCCGATTTGGCGCCCCGCGTTCCCAGCATTGTGATCAACGTGACCGGCGGCACCCCGGCTGAAGTAAAAGTGAATGGGACCGCCATTAAGCTCGATACACTGGGTTTGCCCCGAAAAGTAAATCCCGGTCACCACGTTGTAACTGTTCAAAGCAATACAAATCAAACGGTAACGCGTGAGCTGGATATTAAAGAAAGGTAAACGGTATCCATTGACGTTTCATTAACGCCGGCAAGCTCTACTGCACCCACAACGACCGCCGGTATAAACCCAACGGCAACCACAACAGCGCTGTCCGATGCGGGTGCAGCCGCGCAGCCGCCGTCAAAAACCCCTGTTTGGACCTGGATCGGAGGGGGAGTGGGCCTCGTTGCATTGGGTGTCGGCACAGTGTTTTTTGTGGATTACATGAACGTGCGCGACACCGTTGCACGCGATTGTCCCAACAACGTTTGTGACCCATTGAAGCAGGATGCCAATTCTGCGCAAAGCCTCCGCGCGCAATGGAATCGCGATCTGGCATTAACGTTGGGAATGGCCGGCGTTGCGGCGGCGGGCATTACAGTGGCAATTGTCGGTTTGGCAAGCAAATCGGCTCCACCACCGGCGCCCAATAACGGAAAAGCGCAGTCGTCCCTATCCAAATCAAAACCGGCAAGCAATAACCAAGCAAACGTTTCAAACCTCACCGTCGGCACCACGGGTCAAGGTGGCCAAGGTGGGGGTGGAGGTCACGGCGGCGGGTCTGTCACAGCCACCGGAACAGGTGGCTCCGCGGGTACAACGTCCGCCTCTTCCGGCGGGTCGAGCGGCTCCAACGGCGGCGAGGTTCAATGGGTCTATGTTGAATCAACCGACGGCGCCGACCATGTTGTAGGAGGCATTGATTTTGCCGATAACGGCTTTTTATTGCTTTCCGCAACTGAATCAAACGCCGCCGAAATGTTTGCTTATAAACATGCGGTAAAACTTCCCAGCTCATACGCAGACGGATTTTCACCTTATGGAACGATAAGGGCGCTTGATATCGCCGCCGGACCAGCTGCCGAGTCAATGCTTGTGGGCTCGTTTGCAGGTGAAACAACGTTACCCACCAACGAAGACCTTTATTTAAAATCCGAAGGTGGACAAGATTGTCTCATTGCGCTCTACGACGATTCATCGTTAATGCTTCTTGATCAAATCGGTGGCCCCGGCTTTTCAGAATGCCGCGTCGTGACCCACGTTCTCAATGATGGGTATTACGTGGCCGGCGAACTCACGGGCGACCTGACTCTGCCGGTGGCTGCCGCATCTTCGGGACTCAGCGATATCTTTGTAGCCAAGTTTAGCGATAACGGCGTTTTTCAATGGCTGACCGCGTTTGGCAATCTACTCAATGACCGGGTGGCGGGCATTGGCGTGAACACTCAGGGGCAGGTGATCGTCGTCGGTGATACCCAAAACGAAGACTTATTCGGCGGCCAAGATCTGTTTTTTGCCAAACTCGACGGTGATGACGGAAACGTTATTGAAACGTGGAGTGTTGGTACCGCAACCGCTGAAAAGGCGCGCGAAGCGTGGATATCCCCCGACGGGTCGATTTCTGTGGCCGGTGTGATGAACGGCGGCACCAATTTTGGAAACGGCGCCATTGAAGGAGATGCGTTTGTTGTGCACTTTGGGCCCGATAAAAAAGCCAAATGGAGCCACGGATTAAAATCCGTCCAGGGAGTGCGCGTTGAAGCCGTCACCATGGACGACGCCGGCAATACATATATCGGCGGTGGATTTGCCGGTGATATGTTTTTTTTGGGCCAAACGTTTAATGCCTCGTTTGATCTCGACGCGTTCGCCGCCAAGTTTGATCCCGATGGCCACGCAGAATGGGTACACATGGTAACCGCGTCGGCCAATAACGAAGATGAGGTGGTCACTGCTATGACGTGGGCCGCACCCGGACGTTTATTCGCCGCCGGAACCTTTGTCGACGAGGTAAACCTGGGGCCCGACGTGGCCGATGGTTATACCGGTGTTGCCAGCCTCTTTGCCATTGAGATGAAGCCATGAGCGGAGAGCAATCAACGACAAATCGCAATGCAGCGGTGCGGTCCAAACGGCGCTTATGGATCGCAATCTCATCGGCCATGTTGGCTGTTTGTTTTGCAACCACCGCTTATGCAGCAGACGGCGACGGGGACACCATTGATGACGCAGTAGATAACTGCCCGATGGTCGCCAATGCCGATCAGCACGATTTTAATGGCAATCAAAAAGGCGACGCTTGCGAAGACACGGACGGCGACGGAATTCTGGATATCGTTGAATTGGGTTCCGACCCCGACGTTCCAGTGGATTCCGACGAAGATTCGATGGCCGATGTAATCGACCTCGACAGCGACAATGACACCATCTCAGATGCCGACGAAGCCGGACCGGACAAGGGGCTGCCGGTCGACACCGACGGTGACGAAGTTCCCGATTACATTGATCTCGACAGCGACAACGACATTGTTACCGATATCGCTGACAACTGCCGCGTTGATGTAAACGCCGAACAGCTCGATCAAGACGGCGATCTTGAAGGCGATGAATGTGACATCGACGACGACGGCGATGGCATTGACGACAGCGTTGACGACTGTCCGAACTGGCCCAATCAACCCGGTGAAACGCCCTGTTACGGCGACGTTGATTACGATCTTGATAACGTTGGATCCTCAGACAATTGCGCGTACATCGCCAATCCAGATCAAGCCGACATGGACGGCGATCTCATCGGCGACGTTTGCGATTACGACGTTGATGGGGACACCATTGCCAATGACATTGATAACTGTCCCACAGTCGGCAATGCCAATCAGTCCAACCTTGATGCCGACTTGAAAGGGGATGCGTGTGACGGCTGTCCTACCGAACCGGGTGATGTTTGCTCGGGTACCGGTGGTTCAGGCGGCGGAGGCGGTTCGGGCGGCGCATCGGTCGGCGGCGGCGGAAGCGGCGGCGGTGCCGGCTCGGGAGGCTCTCAAGTGCTTACCGGCTGCGCGTGCCGCACCGGCCAAGCTCCGAGCAACTCCACATCAGCACTAATCGTATTCTTTTCGTTAATTGGTATTGCGAGCGTTCGCAGAAAGTCCCGCGTCGCCACTCCACTTTTTTAGCGCACTTCAGCGCCTCGCAATGACCTGAAATGCCCTGCCACCTGACACATCGTATTCAACACGGAGTTCCCCAGCGGCGCATGCGCCTCATTCGAACGGCGAGTAACTCGTTGCGGTTGAGTTGTCGATGCAGCAGAAAAGAGCCCGTTCTGGGAGGTCCGGCGACTTGAGATGTCCATCACGTCGCCATCCACCGGTCTCGCCGGTCTCTCGTTTTCGTCGTGGCTGCGCTCGCCACAGAACTCCATCTGGAGAACCCGACGCGCCACGCTGTTCGCTTTTCCGCTTGGCGACGGGCAAGGGTGTCCCAAACGTCTCGACAAGACTGGATCCGTGCCTTGCAGAACGTTCCGCTAAAGGGAAGTTACCTAGGAGCCACGGAGATCACGAAGATCCACGGCCCGACAAACCGAAATCCACCGTGTCCTCGGCGAGTCACTTCTCATCGGCCCGGTGTGTACACACATCGAAAGCCGATCGCCGGATCGCGTGTGTTCTTTTTGACGGTGCGCCGATTCCATCCGCGGAGCGATGCCGCTTCGCCGTCGCTCCACGAGCCGCCCATTACATCGGCGCTGTCGGCGCTCGAATCGCCGGAGATAACCCATTCGGCCACATTGCCAGCCAAATCGTGTGCTCCTTCGCGCGAGATTCCCGCAGCGTGGCTGCCCGCCGTGTCCGGTCCAACGCCGCCTTCGGCGCACGGCCCGTCTTTGAGACCCCACGCAGCGCGTCTGCAAACAAGGCCTGTGTCTCCCCATGGGTAGCGTCGAGTTCCGCCCGTCATTGCCAACGTGAACTCATCGAGCGTTGGCAGTCGTCCACCTTGGCGCGCACAAAAGGCGGCCGCCTCTTCGAATGTCACATCTGACACGGCCCGGCCCGCATCCCCCGTGAGCCCCTGTTTTTCAGGGCAATCCGGGGCATGTGTACACCCGGCCCAATGAAGCGTCGTCACTTCATACGCGTCGATTTGGAACGATTGCACGTGCACGTCGCGCGGGTACACAACCCCCTGAGCTTCCCAGTCGCCGGGCCCGACATGAAAAATCCGCGCCGGAAATGGTTATTTTTGCCTCGGGATCTTTGAGTACACAACCAAGGTCTGTCGGTTGGTGGAGCGGCCCGCAGGCTGTTGGCGTGCCGGCACATTTTCCGGCGACGACCGTTTGCCCAATGCCGCAACAACGCGTGCCGAGCACCACAAACCCTTCTCCGCAGCGCGCCGCTTCGCCGCGTTCTCGCAGACCCCACAGCGCAACAACGCTCAATAAAACCAGGCTCAAAGCGCCGCCGGCAATCCATCGCGCGGGGGTGGCTGTTTGCCGCCCTGCGTTCGGCGAAGTGCTTTGTGCGGGCGAAGAGCCGCCCGAGTTCATGCGTCGTCGTCGTTTGCTGAAACGCTTTTTGTTTTTTCTCTGGGCGTAGATTGAATTTTGGTCACCAACCGTTCGAGCGCATCGAGCAATGCGCCTCGCAGTCGCTCATACGTTTTGGGGCCGATTTCACCCGCGCGGTGCTTGCGCTCAAGCTCCACAATGTCGCGGAGCAGCGCTTCACGCGCGTCGATGAGATCGCGCCGCAATTCAGGATCGACACCTTTTTGGTCGCGCCGGTTTTGTATGTACGCAAAGGCGCCTGCCACAGCGCCCATTGCCAGCGCCAGCGCCACCCAGCGTCCCGGTCCGGGAGTGGGCAAACCCGTGAGCGTGACTTCAAGCGTTCGAACTCCGCCCTCTTCGCGCGTGACCATTTTTTCGGTCACCAAAACGCGCTTTCCGTCTCGGTTTCGCGTTTTTCGAGCCGCCGGAAAGCCGGGCACCTCGGCGCCCATTGTTTTCGACGACTCGACCATCACCCGCATCTGCGCCACGTGCGGCGGCAGCTCGATGCGGATCGTCTGCCGCTCGTCCCCGTCGAGGGGCACCTGGTAGCGGAACTGGATGTCGTGCCGGCCGGGGCCGATCGTCCCGCGAAGCACCCCTTTGCCGTTTACCTCGTCGATCCCCACGCCATCCATGGAGTCGGGCCTGTTAAACGCCTTGTACCCTTCAGGAAGCTCAATTGTCTGGTTTTCGGGAACCCACGCCACCGCGCCCAAATTGAAGATTCCGTACATGTGTTCGAGCACGATCGAATCTTCGCGAAGCGCGATGTACACAAGACCTTGTGTACCCACGAGCGCTTCTTCAACGTCGCTTGTTGTTGCGTACACATGCATGGTCACGCGTTTGCCGGCTCGATCGCCGAGTGCAAAAGGAGGAGCGCCGAATTGCGCGCGTCCTCGTGTGACCGATGCCCTGTAGCTTGTGCCCGATCCGAACGTGAGCCCTTCCCAGCGAATGGTTCCCTGCGCGTCGGTTGTTCCGGTTTTGCGCTCGCGCGATTCACCCGCGGCAACGGTGTTGTGGATGATTCCGAGTCTCACGTCGGTTTCGGCGATGGGCTTGTCTTGAGCATCGCGCAACACGAGCAAGATCGTTCCCACGGGCAACGTTGGGTCGTCCTCGGCGGTATCTTCCGGCGCTTCAAACAAATCGCGGCGCCCGCCGCCCTGACCGTGAGGGCTTTTTCCACCACTGTTTGCAGCATCACCCGTGGGCGGATGGCCGGGTGGCATTGCCCCCGAATCACTGCCTGAGGGCGGATGCCCCGGCGGCATATCTCCCGTGGGAGGATGACCGGGCGGAAGATCCCCGGTGGGTGGGTGGCCGGGTGGAAGGTTTCCGCTCGACGCGGCGCCGGAGGGCGCACTCGACGCTGAAGCGGCCGCGCTCGGAGCGGCCGACGGTTTTGCCGAACCAGGGGGCGAAACCACGGTGGCTGCCGGAGCACTGCTGGGCGGCGCCTGCGCAAACGCGGTCATGGCCGCGAGCGATGTACACAAGATGGCCGCGATGCCTCGAAGCCGTTTCATGTCGCGGCTCCTTGTTTTTCAGTGTCTTCGGCCTCTGCTTCACTCGATTCATCCGCCGGACTTTCAACCGGATCGCGAGTGGTTGAAGGCTCCGTTTTGTCGGCCGATGCAGTTGATTCTTTTACGGTCACGTGGCTCGCGGCCTCAAACGATTTTGAGCCACATTTTTTGCAGAAGTTTGCATCGGGATCGTTTTTGTGTGGCATTCGGCGCACGTTTTTGTGGGCGAAACGAACGCCGGGCTCTCTTTGGTTTTGCTGACAGGCGGGCTCTTCCACGTGATGTCTACCGGCGATTTCGATTTGGGCTTGGCGGCTTCAGAAGCCTCTTTGGCAATGGGCTCAATCACCACGCCGCCGGCCGTCGGCACATCGGTGTTTTGAATACGGTCTGTTTCGTTTTCTTTGAGAGCGTCGCCTTTGTCTTTTTTCTTTTTCTTTTTGGGCTCGGCGGCGGGCGATCGATGCGTATCGGCAACGTCGTTTACCGGTGCGGCCAACCCTTCAGCGGCGAGCCTTTTTTGAACCATGCGCGTGACTTTTTCACGCCGTTCACCCGCGGCCTCATCAAGTGTACGCAAGAGGCGTTTGGCCTCCGCGCGGTACTTCGTCACCAACTCGGCGTAGTGTTCTTCGGTAATTTTTCCAACGCTGCGCTCAAACTCCACATCTTTGAGCGCTCTCAAAACGGCCTGCTTCTGTTCTTCTTCGGCGCGCGGCGCGGCCAATGCGTACGCATCGGCGCCCGAGATCGGCGTTTCACCGAGAAGTGTACGCACGCTGTTCCAGAAGAGCGCGATCACCGAGATCAGCGCGGCGGCAATCAATACCAACATTGCCGCGCCCGCGCCTTGAAGCAGCCCCGCCGGAATGGCAAGCAACGCGACGGCCACGATCGCGAGCCACGCGTTGTTCATGAGCCACTGAAGGCCGCTGTTCGGTTCCGGCTTGGGACTGGTTGAGTCGGTGGCTGGTACCGCTGCCTCGGCGGTTCGTTCATCGGGGGAGTGAGTCTTTGTTTGGCTCACCTTTTTTTCGCGCTCGGCGCTCATTCGTTGTCGAGCCTCCGAAGCTCGTCATCGAGCTTGTCGTCGTAGTCGTCGCGGGACGGCTTGGTGTTTGGCCCAGGCTCCTGCGGATTTGTGGGCTGCGGTATCTGACCTTTGCGGCTCCAATTTTTGAGCAGCGTGATCACGAACGCCGCGCCCACGGCGATCAGCGCGAGGGGCACCAAATAAAGCAGTCTGCTTGCTCCCGAACTTGGTGGAACAGCAAGCGCCTGCGAACCGAAGCGGTCGGCATAGGCCTTTTGCACCTGTTCCACACTCATGCCCTCTTTGAGCATTTGCCGCAGTTCACCGCGACGATCGTGAGCCCATCCGCACGTGCATGTTCCGAGCGTTTCGCGGGGACAACCGCACGTACAAATGAGGCTCCAAAAGAGCTTTCGTTCGGTGTCGTTTTCGATGCCGACGGTGCCGGTTCGCACCATGCCCTGACCCACCTCCTGTCCGAGCGTTGTTGCGCCGACGAGAGTGGTCGCACCCGCAAAAAGGAACGCGGCTGCGTACACAATTTTTCGAAAACGAGTCATGGTGCCTGGGGGTTTAAAGCGGGGAGGGTAGCCGCGCTGTCGGAGCCTATTTCGGCCGGCGCTTCTATCGGTGGAGCCAGCCTCAGCCGTGACGGCCTATAAGCCGAAGCGGCACCGCTCGCCATGAGGAGCGCAAAAATCAACATGGATCCAACAGCACCGCCGGCGCGCACGTAGCTGAATGCGCCCGCGTCATCAAAGGCAATGTCGGGCCACATCGCTATAAAAGCGCCGATAATGAGAATGCCCACGCCCATCCAGATAAACGAGATGAGCTGGTTTACGTGAAGTTGGAAGGCCGCAATTTTCGACTGCGGATTGACCATTCCAACCACCACGTAGAGATCGTTTTTGAAGGTTGTGTACCTTGCCACCTCGGTGGACGGCGCTTCAGGCGTGGCTTTGTAAATAAACTTTGCCGGTGAGAGACGCCCTTTCGGCGTGCCGTTTCGAAGCACGCTCACATCGGCAAAAATCATTCGCTTCTCTTCGTCGACCTCCATGCGCGGCCCTTCATAAGTCACTTTGTATTCTGCGATTTCGGTCGACTCGCCCGCCCGCAAACTCACTTCTTTATCAATGCCCCACGCGCGCCCGGCAAAGCCCAAAAACATCACGGCAATGCCCACGTGAACAATGTAGCCGCCGTATCTGCGGCGTGACTTGGCAACGAGTTGAAACAGCGACTCAAAAACGCCCTC
Organism: Polyangiaceae bacterium; assembly: GCA_016712345.1. Classification (GTDB taxonomy): domain Bacteria; phylum Myxococcota_A; class Polyangia; order Polyangiales; family Polyangiaceae; genus JADJRH01. The sequence continues at coordinate 540,855 of JADJRH010000001.1, read as the reverse complement.
GGCAGCCTCGTCGGGCCCTCGCTTTTTGGCGCGGCTTGCGGTTTGTCGCGCTCGCACTCCTCGCACAAACTCCTGAGCCACAACGGCGATATTGAATGCCGCAAGAGCCACCGTAATAAACGGGAAATAGCCGGCTGCTTTGGCCAATGTGTACCCAAGCGTATTTTCGTACAGCGGGTCTACCTCCACGTGCCACGGCAGCATCAGCATTTTGCCAAATGCGAGGTGCAACGCGGCGGTCACACCCGTTGCCGCGAGAGGCCATGCAAAGCTCTTTCGAAAGAGTTCGGGCGATGTTTTTCGCCACCCGAGCAAAGGTGCAATGCCCATCAGCGCAAACACAACGAGCGCGATGGGTGGGATCCACTGGTTATAAAATGTGGGCCCCAAAGTGGACTTACGCTCAAGCAGTCCCTCGCTGATGCGCGGCCACGTGGTCGCAACAATGATGAACACTGTCAGGCTCAAAAGCCCCCAGTTGTTCGCCAAAAATGCCGCTTCGCGCGAAAGCGGGCTCTCAAAAATCCCGTCGCTCTTCAGCTTTGGCAAACGGTACACAATGAGTGCAATCGCCACCGAAGCGATCACGCCCATGAAGTACACAAAGAAGATGCCAATGCCGCTTTGAGCAAACGAGTGTACACTCGCGATAAGCCCCGATCGCGTGAGGAAAGTGCCAAAGATCGTGAGGAAAAACGTCCCGCATATCAAGAAGACGTTCCACACCTTGAGCATGCCGCGCCGCTCTTGAATCATTGTTGAGTGCACATACGCACTCGCCGTCAGCCACGGTAAAAACGCGGCATTTTCAACCGGATCCCACGCCCACGGGCCACCCCATCCCAATTCTTCATACGCCCACAACATTCCGAGCGCGTTGCCGATCGACAAAAAGAGCCACGAAAACAGCATCCATTTGCGAACCGCAACGATCCACTCGTTGTCGAGCCTGCCCGTAATCAGCGCCGCCACGGCAAACGCAAACGGCACCGCGGCGCTTGTGAACCCGACGTACAGGCTCGGCGGGTGAATGATCATGTAAAAGTTTCGAAGCTGGTAATTGAGCCCCTGACCGTCGTCGGGCGGGCCCGCGGCGCTTGTCGCAAAGGGGTTTACGGCGAACACCATCAAGATCGCGAAAAACCCCAAAATCGTCATCAGGGTGGCGATCACGTACGGCTGAAGTTCAAGGTAGCGCCGCCGCATCCACAAGACGCAGCCGCCTGAAAATACGCTTGTCAGAAACAGCCACCACAGCAGCGAGCCGTCTTGTCCACCCCAAAGAGCCGCGATCAAATACGGCACACTCATCGTGCGATCTGAGTAGTGCGCCACGTACGAAATCCGAAAGTCGTGGCTCACAAATGCGTACGCCAGCGTCAGCACCGCAACGCCGACAAGCGCGATCGTTCCGTACGCACCCTGCCGGGCCGCCTGGAGTAGACGCGGTCTTCCGGATCCTGCCCCCACGGCCAACGCGAATGTGTACGCAGCCGCCACAAGAATTGCGGCGAGCACAGCGGTTCCAAACTGCGGGAGTGAAAACTCCGCGAAAAACCGTTCCAGATCCTTCATAACCGGAGCGCAGCTTAGCCTGTTTTGCGCATCGGCGAGTCTTGCCGTTCCGTAAACTTTTCTGTCGCGGGGCCCTTGGTGATCGCCCGCTCGGCCCCTATCGGTACGAATCTTCGTTTGCAGCGTCCAAACACGTTTCTCAATTGGCGTCCGCGTTCCGTTTGAGCTAGTTCCGCCGCGCCATGACCAATTCGCCTCCTTCGCTCCGCGACGTCGAAGAGCCTCGCCTCCACGCGCTTGTAGAACTCATGTTCCTTGCCGCGGCCGCAGACGGTGATTTTTCGGGCGATGAACGGAAGGAGTTTCAAAACAGCGTTGAGTCGCTCACCGATCGCAAAATCAATGGTGAAACGCTCGACGTGCTCCTCAACCGCATTGAAAAAGATCACGCGGGTGAAGGCCGACAAGCTCGCATCGCCCACGTTCGCGACGCATTGCCCAGCCCTGAACTTCGCAAAATCGGCCTTGAAATGGCCATTCGCGTCATGTGCGCCGACGGGATTGTTCGAACAAGCGAGCGCGAGTTGATCTTAGACCTCGCCGACGGCCTCGCTATAGACCCGAACATTGCGGCCGATCTCGTGGCTCAACTCTCTTCCGAAAAATGAGCGGCTCCCCTTCACACTCTTCGCATAAACTGGCGCTTCCGTGAACTGGGCCTCCGCCACCGGCCAGCACTTGATCCCATTCCCTGTACCCGGCACCACCCTCACGTCTTCGCGCGGCAAATACGTTGTCGGCGCGCTGATCGGTGACGGCCAATACGGCTCCGTATACGAGTGTGTCGGCCCGTTTGATCAGGCGTATGCGCTCAAAATGCTGCGCCCCGCCAACAAGCCCTACCACGCCGTCAAAGAAGAGTGGTCGCACGAAATGATGCGACTCGAAAGTGTACGCCACCCCAACATTGTGTACATCCACGACGCTTTCGAAGACAACTTCCTCTTCTATTTCGCCCTCGAAAAGTGCGACACAAATCTCAAGGCGCTGCTCGGCCGCCCGCTCCAAGATCAGTTCATTATTGAAATCGCGCGCCAGCTTTTAATGACGCTCCAATACCTGCACGACAACGGCGTTGTTCACGCCGATCTGCATCCCGGCAACGTTTTGCTCAGCCAACTTGATCGCGCGCCCATCGTCAAACTCACCGATTTCGGCGTTGCCCAAGTGGTTGACGCCCAACAACGCTGGTTTCGCCCGCAGGTCGCCAACCCCAAAATCTTAACCCCCGAGCTTGTCACGCTTGGGTACACAACCACGCAAAGCGACCTTTATCAGCTCGGTTTGCTCATGTTTCAAATGGTCACCGGTCAAAGCGCCATCGACACGAGCCTCCCATACGAAGAAGTCGCTCGCCAAATCGCCGAAGGTGGCCCCCGCTCCAAAGCCGAAAGTTTGGGTACACCCATCGGCAACGTCACTGCCAAACTCCTCCGTCGCCGCGACGCTTATCGCTATCAATCGGCGCGCGAAGTATGGGATGACCTGCGTACACTCCGCTGGGGCTAACTCTCTTCTGAGTGAGATTTCCCCAGAAGAAACCTCCTTTCTGTGAGGTCTGGCGGCTCGCGATAGCAGCGACGTCGCCACCCGCCGGTCTCGCCGGTCTCACGTTTTCGTCGTGGCTGCTGTCGCCACAGAACTCCATGTAGAGAGCCTGAAGCGCCGCGCTTTTCGCTATGCCGCTTGGCGACGGGCAGGGGTGGCCCAAACGTCTGGGCGAGACTGGATCCGGGCTTCGCAAAGCCTGTGGCTAAAGGGCAGTTGGGAAGGGTGGCCCAAACGTCTGGGCGAGACTGGATCCGGGCTTCGCAAAAGCGCGTGGCTAAAGGGCAGTTGGGGGACTGTGTGTACGCATTCTCAATGCCCACCCTCGGGCGCTCACGCGCCCGTCCCGCCCAAGTGTCCGTGCTCGGGCTTCGCCCTGCGCGCGGCCACGGGCGGGATCAGCGATATCCCCACGCAACGCAATAAATCGGCGGCAGGTGATTACTAACAGTATTCCAAGATTCGCCGCCGTCGAATGATTCCCACAGGGAGCCTGTGGTGCTGCCCATTAGGAGCGCTCCACCTTCACTGTCCGCGTCGAGGCCGTGTCGATAAACAAGATCATACGCGTGCTCTTGGGGCAGGCCTTTTGAAAACACGTCAAACGATTTTCCCCCGTTCGTGGTTCGCGCGACAGTCACCTTGCCGTCGACGGGAAGCCGCACTTCGTCCTTGATTGCCGGGACAAACCAAGCGGTATTGGGGTCTGCCGGGCAAGCCGCCACCGCAAAACCAAACCGCGACGGACGAAGAGCCTTCAACTCTTTCCAATTGGCCCCGCCGTCGTCGGTTCGATACGCCGACGAATGGTGTTGGCACCACATCACATTGGGGTGCGCTTTGCACATTGCGACTCGATGCGGATCCTGCGTTTCCCCCTGCGTTTGAAGGTTTGGCGGCATGTACTCAGCCACCATGCCGGCGGTTGCGAGTTGCCATGTTTCGCCGCCGTCCAATGTGCGCCACAACCCGCCGCATGAAACGCCGATGTACACATCTGCGGCGTTATGGGGGTTTACCAAAATGGAGTGAATGCCCGGACTGTCGTATCCGCCGCCAAACCATTTTGATCGGGCCGGGTGATCCCACAAGGGGCGGTTGAGCTGCCAAGAAGCTCCAAAATCCGTGGATCGAAAGAGCCCACCCGGCAGCGTTCCAAGCCAAAGTTCACCCGCGTTGCCCCCAACTTCAAGGCTCCAGATCTGCTCGACACTCCACTTGCGCTCGGTTTTTCGAATGGGGTCGATATCGGAAACACCTTCAGGCTTGGGCGGAAAAACAGGCGCCGCTATCTCTTCAAACGTGGCTCCCTGATCGGTTGAGCGGTGAAGTTTGGCGCCGAAATGACCGTGTTTTATGGCCACAAGAAGAGTGTTTTGACGCGGGTCGTAAAGCACCATCGAAACCTGCGCGCCCAAAAACTCGGTGCGTTTCACAACGAGCCTGCCGGCCCGCCGTTCGAGCACGAACAGGCCTTTTCTCGTCCCCACGAAACATCGATCCAGATTTTTCATGTGTACCTTTCGCGCCAACCGGTGCGTGGCGTGTCACCCACCCGAGAGCGCCTGCATCACATAAATCTCCGACGATTCATTCACTTCGTCGGACAATTCGCGCCGATCTACGAGAGCCGCGCCGTCCACAAACACGGCGACGTGATGCCGAACAGAGCCGTCGTCGTCGAGCACGTAGCTGCGCGCTTTCGGCCGAGCCCGAAAGACATTCTCCAACGCCTGCCGCACGTTGTTTCCCGGCACCGTTGAGTCGGGACACGCCACGTGCCTTTGCAAGGCGGACGTGAAGACCACTTTCGGCATGGCTTTCACTAGACCTAAAAGCAGCGACAAGAACAATCTGGACATTCATCCATGTCGAAAAGGCCTGTAAACGGACCGAACGGCTCGGCGCGTCATCTGCGCACAACTGCCGCTTGACGGAGCGCCTCTCTGCGCGTTCCATGACGGCCAATGCACCTCGAGTGCCAGACGTGCGGCGCGTCCCTCCTGGTTGATCCCAATCAGCGGACTGCGCTTTGTCCCTACTGCGCTTCTCCCTCCGTGGTTGAGCGGCCACCGTCAATGGACCGGCCCCACCCCCACTTTGTGGTGGGGTTTACCATGGCCAAAGAAAGCGCCCTTGGCTCGGTGAAAGAATGGCTCGGGCGACGGAGCTTTTTCGTTCAATCGAGCGTTAAAACCGCGGCGGTAGAAGCGGTGAAGGGTGTACACACCCGCGTATCTGTATTCCGCCATGGCCACATCCAATTATTCGGCCCAAATCGGCGAAAATTACCAAGAGACAGAAACGTACACAACCACCGACTCCAATGGAAACACGGTGGTTCGAACGCGAACTGTCACAAAGACTGAATACAGGCACTTGTCCGGACAGCACACTTGTTATGTGATGGATGTGCTCGTCACCGGTTCGCGGGTTGTGCCCAATCCCGAACTTGAAGCGATTGAGCCCTTTGACTATCGCATGATGCGGCGGTTTACACCGGCTGTCATTTCAGGATGGATTGCTGAAGAACCATCTATGGCGCTGCATGAGTGTTATCAACTCGCGCGCCAAGAAACCATGGACAAACTCGGCAAAGAATTGGCCGACTTTATGCCCGGTGACAGTCACCAAGGGCTCACGTTTAATACTGTTTTAGACCGCGAAACCACAGAACTCATCTATGTTCCAATATGGGTTTTGGCTGTTCGGCACGATCCGCAAAAGCCGCCGTTCCGCGTTTTAATCAATGGTCAAACAGGGAAGATTTACGGAAAAGCCCCTCTTTCGTGGATTAAAATCACGTTGGTTATCCTCCTCGTGATTCTGCTGATTGCCACGCCGTTCGTATTAAACTCCCTCTTTGATAAACCCAAGCCTAAGCCTGAGCCTCCGGCTCAAACACCGGCCGCACTCACGGCCCCCGCGCCCACGCCGTCACCCACGGTGACAACGCCCACCGGGCCCGGAACTGTGACAACTCCTCCAAAGCCTACGACCACAACCAAAGGCACAACCACCGCGCCGAAACCCACGGCGACCACTCCAAAGCCCACAACCACCACCACCAAGACGGGAACCAAGAAATGAATCCGCAATGGCCCGGTGGTCCGCCCGGTGGCGGCATGCCTTATGGACAGGGTCAACCGCAACAAGGCGGTTATCCGCAACAAGGTCAATACCCTCAGCAGCAGGGTCAATACCCGCAACAAGGTCAATACCCGCAACAGGGTCAATACCCTCAGCAACAAGGTCAATACCCGCAGCAAGGTCAGCCGCAGGGTCAATACCCGCAACAGGGTCAATACCCGCAACAGCAGCCGCAGGGTCAATACCCACAACAGGGCCAGCAGGGTCAATACCCACAACAACAACAGCAACAACAGGCCCCCCAAAACGACCAGCCGGTGCAACACGTTGCGCCGCAGGCAGAACTTGTCGCTGTTCCCGAGGGCGCTGCCAAATGTGTTCGTTGTTATGGCCCGCTTGAACACGGCGATCTTCGCTGCGCGGTTTGCGGTCTTGCCGCCCCGCAAATGCAAGCTCCCGCGCGCGAACAAGTACAGGTCATGCGCTGCACGGACTGCGGCGCCGCTGTTTCTTATTCAGCCGAGGCGCAGGCGCCCAAATGCAAATTCTGTGGTGCGGTCACCAAGCTTGAACAGCCAACCGATCCTGTTGAACAGGCCGATTGGATCATCCCGTTTATTGTCAGTCCGGATCAGGCCCAACAAGCATTGCGTCAATGGATGAGCGGCTTGGGCTTTTTACGCCGGGTGATTTGGCGCAAACCGCTCAACTTGAAGGGTTGCAGCCGATTTGGTGGGCCGGTTGGATAGTGCATGCCAATGCCCACGTGACATGGGCGGCCGACTCCAATGCCAATGCGTGGCGCAGTGATTGGGCACCGCATTCAGGCGTTGCACAAATGCCATTTCGAAATCTATTGGTTTCTGCCTCGCGCGGATTAAATCTCGACGAGGCGCGCCAGCTCGGTCCTCACACTCAACTCAATGCCGCAGTGGCCGCCAGATCGGCTCAGCTCCAACAAATGGGGCCGCCCAATGCCACGCTGGAGCAATTCGATACGCAGCGCTCCGCGGCGCGCGCGATCATTACCGACGCCATTGAAGCAACGAGCGTTCAAACGCTGCAACAAGGGTATATCCCGGGCACTCGTTATCGAAACATTCACGTTTCGGTATTGCTCCAAGGGCTTGAAACGCGGCGCGTTGCATTGCCCTCCTATGTGCTCGCGTACCGTTACAACAACAAGAGCTATCGCGCTGTGATTCACGGCCAAAACGCCGGATGTGTCATTGGCAAGAGCCCCATTTCGTGGGCAAAGGTCGCTCTCGTCGCCGGTATCGTGCTCGCGATTGTGCTCATCGTGCTCACCATTGTCATGTTTGCCACGTGACAGGCGCGCCCACCCATTCGGTTGCTCGACAAACATTGAAGTCTTTCGGGCGCGGTGTTTTATCAATTACCGCGCTATTGGCCATTGCCACATTTGCGGGCGGAGTCGCTGGAGAACCCGAGCCGAAAAGTTCGGCAACTGCGGCCGCCGCGGCTTCGTCGGCAGCGAGCGCCGTCGCCATTGCCAATGCGCCTTCTATTGAAGCTGATAACATTCGCGAAGCCGTAAAAGACCTCGCAAAAGACGCCGCGGGGTGGGGTGCAACCGCGGCCGCCATGGTCATTGAAGTTCCGAGCGGCGCTGTTGTGGCGTCAAACGCGGAACATGAACCAATGAATCCCGCCTCCAACGCCAAGCTCGCAACGGCGGCCGGTGCACTTCGTGTATTCGGTCCAGAGAAGCGATTTTTTACCGGACTTTATGGGAAAGTCTCAGGTGATAAAATCGGCGCGCTTGTGATTCGAGGCGCCGGCGACCCCACGCTCACGTCTGCGGATATCACCGAACTCGCCAAAGAAGTAAAAACGCGCGGCATTAAAAAGGTTGAAGCGATTTATGTGGATCAATCGGCCTTTGATAATGAATTTACGCCGCCCGCGTTTGCTCAGCAACCCAATGAATGGGCGCCGTTCCGCGCGCCGATAAGCGCCGTTTCCGTTGACGCCGGTACGCTCACCGTCACTGTGTTACCCACCGAAAATGGCAAACCCGCAACCGTTCGCATTGAGCCGGCGGGCATTGCAAACGTTGTGGGCACCGTTAAAACAACCAAAAATAACGACCCGGAAAAGTTTGGTTTGTCGATGTCGGTGGTTGCCGGTGTCGTGACCGCAAAAGTGTCCGGGCATGTGCCTGAAGGCGGCGGCCCCGTGCGGGCTTATAAACGGCTTGAAGATCCCCAGCTGGCAGCGGGCTTTGTATTGCGTGAAGCATTAAAAGCATGGGGCATTGAAACGGGTGATGTTCGGCTCGGTGACTCCAAAGAAAAAAACCTATTGGCCGCCCATCGCTCGGAGCCCCTCGGTCATATCCTGGCCCATTTGGGCAAAGACAGCGACAACTTCGTCGCTGAAATGGTGTTTAAATCGCTCGCGATTGATAAACATCAAAAGCCGGCGTCTTTCGGCGATGCGGCGCAGATTGTTATGGGAGAGCTGCGCGCAATGAACGCGTTCGACGCCGGTTCAATCATCAGCAACGGATCCGGACTTTTTGATGCCAATCGCACAACGACGCATTCAACCGTTCAATTGTTGCGCGCAATGGCTCTTGATACTCGTTATGCCCCTGAAATGTTCTCCCACCTCGCTGTCGGGGGTGTGGATGGAACGCTGCGATCTCGATTTAAGCCGTGGTCAAAAACAAGGGCAATTCGAGCCAAAACCGGCACGCTGAATGCGGTGTTTGCATTGTCCGGTTATGTGCTCGCGCCGCCCGGCAAGCCCACCGTTGCTTTCTCGTTGTATATCAACAATGCAAAAGGCAAAGCCGGCCAAGCGCGTGCGGGGATTGATCGCGTTGTTGAGGCGATTGCAAAATCGTTATGGCGCGAGCCGTGATTTAATACTTCACGGTTCCCGGCGGAATAAACGGCGGCGGCGCAATACCACCTGAAGCTGCGGGCGGCTGCGATGTACCCACTTCTTTCGACCGAGCCGGCGCGGGTTCCACAATCGTCGCCGCGTCCTCATTGGCGCGTTGTCCGCCGGTTCCTACGGGCAGAGCCGGGGGCGGTGGAACAAAGGGACGCGGCTGCTGAATGCTGCGAGCGAGTTGAGCGAGTTCCGGGTAGTCCTGCGCGAAGCGCTCCAGAAAGGCGGCGCGCTGCGTTTCACTCGGATGTTCGGGACTTGCACCACCGCTGCGCAACGCACCCCAAAGCTGGTAATACCAAGCCGCGAGCGAGGCGTACGCTTCGAGCAGATCGCGAACAGTCTGCTCCGAGACAATGACGTTCTTGCCCATGCGCGGAAGTTTACATGAGGCGAGCCGAGACGAAGAGGGACGACCACAATCGTCACGAAAGTCAGCATCCAGATGATGAGACGCGCGACCGGCGTACACACGATGACGGGTTATCGCGCCCCCTTCGGGTGATGACGTACAACGTTCGCTACTTTGGCCACGCAACGCGCGGTCTCGCTTCCACGGCCAATACCATCACGCGAATTGCCCGCTCCATTGCCAACCTTTCACCGCTTCCCGATCTCGTTTGTTTGCAAGAAGTTGAAACGCAGTCCATTCGATCTCTGTCGATTACGCGTCGCTATTTCCCAGAAGAAACGCAGCTCGATCGCTTGATGACGGAGCTGACGGCGGCGTTGCGGCAAAAGAAACACCCGGACTTTTTCACCGCGTATTACTTCCCCGCGCACAAATACAGTCTCACAAAGAACACCAACATCTACACAACCGGGCTGGCTGTGCTTGCCAATCGCGCCCTATCGGCGGGACATCACAATGCGGAGAGTCCGCACGACATCACTCATCGAAGGTTGGCGCGCCGGTTCAAACAAACGCGCATCTGCGCCCACGCCGCGTTCGAGCGTGAGGACGGTTTACGGTTTGATGTGTTCAACACCCATTTGTCGCTGCCGAGCTTTCTTTCTCGGACTTTTTGGACCGGTGAAGCGCGAATGGGGTTTGGCAAAAACCAACTCGTTGAAGCCGAAGAGCTTCTCAGTTTTGTCCACCGCGCCAAGAAGAGCGAAAACTTCTTCATCGTGGGCGATTTCAATTCGCTGCCCGGATCACCCGTCGATAGGTTTCTCCGTGAAAAAGGCGGCCTCGTCGACGCTTTTCGAGCAACGCGCGGCGACCCTCCTGATCACGAGGCGCGCGCATTTGGAACCGCCGGCTTTCTCAACCTGCGAATGCATCTCGACCATGTGTACTCATCGCCGAATGCTCGGTGGCTTGATTTTTCAGGAACCGAAAAGTTCGGCGGCGGCGGCGATTTTGAAGGGCTCTCAGATCATGTGCCGCTCATAGGCCGCTGCCGATTTGAGTAGGACTAGACCTAAATCAAGCGATAGCAGCCACTCTCGCTTTGCGAAGCACGGGTTCAGGTCTTGTCGCGAGGCATGGGACACCCTTGCCCGCTTCTTTTGGGTCTAGCGAAATTCGCCCTTTAGGGGCGGTTCGGGGGCGCCGTACGGCCAGCTCACAACAAGCTCTTTTTTCTTGTCGGTCCACGAAAACTCCGCCGCCAAATCGGTGCCCGGAACATACGGACATACGAGGCTTGCCACCTTGTTGCTCGCAAACGTGAAGGTGTCGCCGCGCCCTCCGCCGCGCTTGATTGTCACGTTTGTCGGCTCGCCTCCGGTGTCGTTTTTTCCTCGGCAAGATACGCGCAACCATTCGCGCACCATTTTGGTTTCGCAGTTGAGCTTTGAAGATCCGCGCACACCGATTTCTTTTGCCGCGGTCCACTCGTCCTGCGTTGGAACCGCAGTTCGACCGTTGGGTCCGGCAGCGGCGGGAGTGTTTGCAGGCGTGGGATTCATCGGCGTGGGAGAAGCGGAGTTCACCGGCGCAACGTTGGTGGCTGCGACTGTTTGAGCGGGGGCGTTGTTACCGGCAGGTGGGTTTGCCGCGGGCTTGTCTTTGGTTGGATCCGCCTTCTCCGATCCGCATGCCACGAGGGCCGATGCGCTCAGCGCAGCCGCAACGAAACGTGCGAGTGTTCCCCAGCGCGCGCGTGTGATCTTGATCATTTTTTTGCTCCTTGCTGCTCGTCTCAGAACGGTTTTATCACCGCACCGGAGCGCCGGGCGCACAATGATCACGCCTCGGATCCGGCACTTTCTCGTTCTGAAAGTGGGATGTTCGGAGTGTACGCAACGACGAGCGCCGTTACTTCAATTGCGCCTGCTTTCATCAGCGCGTTGCAGCATGCGGCGAGCGTGGCGCCTGTGGTGCACACATCATCTACCAGCACGACGCGTCTCCCGGCCACAGCCTCGGGGCGTTTTATTTCAAACGCGTCTTGCAAATTCACAAGTCGTTGAGCGCGGCCGAGCCATGCTTGATGAGCTGTATCGCGAGACCGTTTGAGCACGTTCGTTCGCAACGGCGCACGCGTAAGATCCGCCACAAACGCGCCCAATAGAGCGGCCTGGTTGTACCCACGCGTCACGAGACGCCGAGGGTGAAGAGGCACGGGGATCACAAGGTCCGCCTCCAGAGATGTGTACTCAACGGCCCGCACCAAAAGTCTTCCGAGCGGCTGCGCGAGATCGGTGCGACCGCCGTATTTGAAACGACGTACCGCGTTTGCCAATTGCTTTGAATACGGCCCTGCGGCAACCACGCTTAGACGTGGATATGCTTTTAATTGAAGCAATCTTGCGCCGATCGAGGAAGTGTTTTCGGAACCCGAGCAGCTAGTGCAGAATACGGTTTCGTATGGGCGCGGAGCATCGCACGCCGCGCAGGCGCTCGGTGCCGAAACTCGGCCCAATGTGTCCACAACGAGCTGAGCGGTGCGCCGAACGAAATGTTCGTGGCGAACCCAAAGCACGAGCGAAACGCGAACCGATCTCAAGACCGAAAGTGCCGAACACGCGAGCAGGGGCACTGCCCGCACGATTGTCTGGATCCATCGCCACATGCCCACTTATCGGCAGGAGACGCTCGAAGGTTGCGCACCAACGTGAACTTTTCTGAGCGAACGGTGCAATTTCGCTCGGAGCTTTTGTATCCTCGCGCGCGTTGGCAGCTTCGGACGAATGGCGGTGGACGGACGACCAAGGCGTCCAGCGGGTCGTGCGCGCAGATGAGCTGAGATCCGCTCTGCTGAGCAGCGTCCTTGCGCCGTCGACGCTCGTTTGGCGCGAGGGCATGGAGCGTTGGGTTCCCGCTTCGACCATTCCAGAGCTGTACGGCGTGGACGCTATGTCCGATGCGTCCACAACCGACGCTTCCATGGCGGCGCCCACGCTCGATGACACGGCAGGCCGCGCAACCTCCGGTTCATCCAATGCTGCGCGCTCGCCTGAACCGCCGCCGCTTGTTCTGCCCGATCGAGTTGTGCAAAACGCGCCTCAGGCTGGATCGCGCGCAGATACGGGGCGGCCAACGCCCACCGAACTTCTTCAGAGTGGACAGTCCGCAAACGCGTCCGCTTCCGGCGCGCCGCGTCCCGCTGCCGGCCAAGCACCCATTGCGGCGCCTCTCAAGATCTCCGCCGCGCCCGCGCCTCGGCCCGTAACGCAGGGGCGAAACAACACCAAAGTGGAGAGCGCAACGGCTTCAAAAGCAGGCGCCTCCGCATGGCGAAAACCGACAAAGGCAAAGGCCGACGAAGATGTCACTCTCGTTGCCGATGCTCACGAAGCTTTCAAACTAAAAAGCCCGAGCGAAAATGCGCCGCCGGCCGCCCCAAAAGAAGAGCCGAAAGAAGCGCCCAAAGAGCCGAGCCGCGTTGCCTCCTCCCTCGCCACGCGTCGCCCTGTCACGCGAACGGCGGTGCTTCCAAACGAGCCTGTCGGCCGACGTGAAACCAAAAGCATTGCTCAATCGCGACCCGCATCGGCGCCGCCTCCTCATCCCCTGCCGGTGCGCAAAAATCCGAGCGTTCCACCGGCCGTTGTTCCGCGTCCGCCGAACACTTCGCCTCCCCCCGCAAATCGAACGCCGGATCCTGCAAGGTCCACCGCGTTCATGGGTACACGTGGAGCCGGCGGTGACGTTGAAAACCCTAAAATTCCGGCCGCACCGCGCATCGGCGAATTTCCCAAGTCCGGCTTTGCAATTGTTGAGAACACCTCCACCGATTCAACGGGGGTGTTGCCCCTCGGCGGTTCGTACGCCACCGAACCCACGGTGGATCGTGCGGCGTTGCCTTCGTACACCGAGGGTGCACCTCCGTTTGCGGAGCGTACACCTATGGGCGCCTCGGGATCGGTCAAGGTGGCTCCCATGCCCGCGTCGGCGCTCGCGAGTTATCCGCCGGTTCCCGCGCCTATGGGCGTTGCGCCCGCAATGAGTCCGCGTGTCGATGGTGAGCTGCATGGCAGGCCTCACAACGAAGGCGCACGGCCCGCATCTCAACCACCCCCGGCGCACGCGCACGTGCAGGCACGTGTACCTTTGCCCTCGCATCCTCCGCCCGGCCATTCGCCCGGTGGGTACAGTGCGCCGCCGCCTCCATACAGCGCTCCGCCGCCGCCCATGGCATTGGGCTCTCCGGGGGTGCCCGAGTTTAAAGGTGCCGCCGCACCCGACGCGCCGCAGGGAGAGTTGCGCGCAACCGGCGTCATGCCGCTCGTCAACCCGAAGCGTACACATTCGCCCAACGCCGATCCCGACGCATCTGAGCGCCCGATCCAGTCAATTCCGCCGCCCGGCAAAGCCGGCGATCCCGTTGTAGTACCGCTCTCGTCTCTTTTCGGCGCTGGAGCCATGCTCATCGCCATGGCGGTATCGGCCTTCTTTGTAGGCCGCTGCTCCGTGGGTACACAACCGTCCAACACTCAGGTGCGCGCCGTTCTCGGAGCGGTTCCGCAGCTCGCCCGCGCGGCCGTTCCGTCGCCGCCCAAACCTTGTTGGATGGCCAAACAGCCTGTTCGCTGGGCCCCCGGTGTACTCCAAAGTGTACCCGCCGACGTCGCCCCGGCGCCAAACGGTGTGGTGGTTGCCTACGCCCGCGACACGCGTGAAACAGGCTTGGTTTCCGTTGATTTTTCAACTGGCTCTTTTGAAGACAAGTCCGTCGACAAATCCGAGGCCGACATCGCACGCGTTTTCGCACCGCGCGATGGTGGCAAGCTTGTGTACACAACGAAAGGCGCAGCCGGGCCGCTTGCTCCGTTTGTGTACACACCAAACGCCGCACCAAAAGTGCTCGGTATTGCCGCGCGCGGAACACCTTCGGCATCTGTTTCAATCGCCGACTCACCCGACGCGTCGCCTGCGTCGTTGTGGAACGTGCCTCCGGTCGACGACGACAAAGGCCTTGATGCCGCGCGCGTCCTGGCTCTGCCGCCCGATCAATACGCCGTTGTTTTTCGTCGAGGGGGAAACATCTTGGGCGGCTTCTTCGGCGATGATCGCAAACCGCGCGGCGATCTCGGCGTTGTCACCGGCTCCGGCGGCAACATCGGAAAACCTTCCCTCGGTACAAACGGCCGCGAAATAGGGGTGATCTTCGCAGACAAAGCCACCGCCGACGGAGCGTGGGAAATTCGAGTCGGTCGCGCACCTCTCGGCGGCATGCCGCGTGAAACGGTGGTGATTCCACTTCCCAAAGGTGGTCCGGGCGGCGACGCCTTTGCGCCCGACATCGCGGGCATTCCCGATGGGCGTTGGGTGATCGTGTGGACCGAGGGCAAAAGCGGTGCGTACGCAGTTCGCGCGCAAACGTTTGCTTCCGACTTCAAGCCGCTCGGAGATCCGATCGCGGTGAGCCCGCCCGCTGGAAATTTCGGCCAAGCCGTTGTCGGTGTCGCCGGCGGATACGTCACCACCATGTTTCTTTCAAAAGGCGCCACCGGCAGCTATGAACTCTGGGGGGCGGTGCTGCAATGCGGCTCGTAACACGCTCAATCGCAACGGCGCTGTTTGCAGTTTCACTTGCGTTGCCCGCATGCGGCGGCGCTCCGGCTCGAACGCGCATCGAAAAAGGTGAAACCGTATCCACCGGTGCAGAAGCGTTCGACACGTTTTTCCGTGAAGTGGCTGAAGTGAATGCGGAAGCCTCAAAAACGAGCGCCGAGGCGACGGACGCATCAAAGCCTCTCGAAGGTGCTGTGGGCGAAGCCAACAAGGCAACACCTCCGCCCGAGGTCGTGCGCGCCGAAGCCAAAAAGCTTCAAATGGCGGGCAATCTTCTCCACCTCGATCTCGTGCCCGAAACAAAGTTGTCGAGCACATCCAAGCTTGAAGCGCCCAGTGAAAAACTCCTCGGTGCCGCGGAGCAGAGCGCCAAAAACGCTGTGGCAGTCGCTCGGCGTGCCTCCGAAGTTCTTGTGCGCATCGGCGACATGGAGCGCCGCGCACGCGAACTGTTGGACAAGGCAAAGAGCGCTTTCCCGGACGCCGGCAAGCGTGAAGAAGTGGTGCGTGAAATCTCGGGCGCTCAGACAGTGCTGTCCGCCGCGCGCGCCGAGGTGGAGAAAAACGGCGGCATCGCGGCGCGCCTCGCGCTCGACCTCACCACCGCTCTGGAAACCGGCGCGGGCTCCAGCGTCGTCGCGAAAAAGCCCGGTGCCACAAAACCGGGCGGAACGAAGCCCGGCGGGACAACGCCTACAAAGCCAAAGGGCGACGATTTCGACCGGTAAGACAAATTGTGTACACAGTTTTATGTGTACACAGTTTTATGCGTACGCAATATTATGTGTACGCAATCGTTTACGACGCCGGCTCCGCGTTCACAGCCACCGGATCGCCCGCCATGCCGCTCACGAGTTGCAGCGCTTCGTGAATTGTGTCCCTTAACTTAGGGAAGTTCTCACGCTTTTTCGCTTCCTCAAGAAGCGCCGGCGCGGGCCCGGGATCCCGCGCCACCATGGTTGCGATTGTCAGCGCCATCACGGCTTCGTGCCGCACGATCGGATCGGGCGACGCCAGGTGCAGCAAAAACAGGTCGCTCCAATCTTCATCCCAAGCGACAACCATGTGCGCGAGCGTCTTGAGAGCCTTCGTCGCTTCTTCGTCGCGAATATTGAGCGCGGTTTTGAGCAGCTGTGACTGCGCATAAAACCCCGTCTTTTCAAGCACACGCGCGAGGTATTCGGGAGCGTCCGAACCGGTGCCTTCCACAAGCAGCACCTCCAGGTCCGGCGAATCGAAAAGGACGAACGACGCGTTTTTGCCTTCAAGCGACAGCCGTAGAACGTGCGCCTTTTCGTCGCGCTCTTCCACGCGAAGTCCCGCGTTCTCCAAGATGGCCTGTGCCGTTGCGGCTTCGTCGTGATCGCGAGGCACTGCGTACATCCAGCGAGCGCGTTCTGTCATGGCTTCGAGAAGCGCGCGCGCCCGGCCTTTTAAGGCCGTCTCGGTCGGCATAGGCATGGGGCCGGGTTAGGGCAAACCGCTCCGCGTCGCAACGGCGTCGCAAAGAATGCTAAGAACGCGCCGCCATGCACGACGTACGCGCCCTCAACGAAATGGTCCGCCAGGAGAGCGCCTTTATCGACGCGCTCACTGCCGAAGTCGGAAAAGTCATTGTTGGCCAGACCTACATGATCGAGCGCATCTTGATTGGCCTTCTCACGGGCGGTCACGTGCTCCTCGAAGGGGTTCCAGGCCTCGCAAAAACACTCAGCGTCCGCACGCTTTGCGACACCTTGAGTGCCAAGTTCGCCCGCGTTCAATTCACGCCCGACCTGCTCCCCGCCGATCTCATCGGCACCGTGATCTACAATCACCAAAAGGGAGAGTTCACTTCAAAGCTCGGCCCCATCTTTGCCAACCTCGTATTGGCAGATGAAATCAATCGCGCGCCGGCAAAAGTGCAAAGCGCATTGCTTGAAGCAATGCAGGAGCGCCAAGTCACAATCGGCGATCAATCCTACAAATTGCCCGATCCATTTGTTGTCATGGCCACTCAAAATCCCATTGAGCAGGAAGGCACATACCGGCTTCCCGAGGCTCAGGTTGACCGCTTTATGCTTATGGTCAAAGTGGGTTACCCAACCCGCGTCGAAGAGCGCCAAATTGTGGACCGCATGACCGGCAGCTCCGATGGCAAAGTGGCCCGAGTCATTGACGTTGAACAGCTTGTCCGCGCGCGTCAGGTTGTGAAAGACGTTTATATGGATGACCGCGTGAAGGACTACATTGTGGAAGTTGTGTTTGCCACGCGCGAGCCCGGTGCTCAAAAGGGCCTCAAAGAACTGAGCAATCTCATTGAATATGGCGCAAGCCCACGCGCTTCAATTGCATTGGCATTGGCCGCGCGTGCGCATGCGTTTTTGCGCCACCGCGGTTATGTTACCCCCGAAGATGTCAAAGCGGTGGGGCCCGATGTATTGCGTCACCGCGTGGTTCTCACATACGAAGCCGAAGCGGAGGAAGTCACCGCGGAGCGCATTGTGCGCCGCGTTTTTGAAGTGGTTGAGGTTCCGTAGCCCTCCAAAAACGAAGCCGCCGCTTGCCGCGCAAGTTGCCCTTGACCTCGTTTGAGCCTCGGCGTCTCCTGATTGAATGGCACTTGTTATTGGCAAAACAAACCGCGCCGTCGTCGCGCGAGCGGCGACCCTTATTACTTTTGCTGCAATCGGCGGGCTTTCTACCGTTTCAAATGCCCAAACGATCGACCCTTTTTATTCTGGAAACTACACGTATACCGATCTCGGAAGTGTGCCCGGACTGCCTTCTCAATACGGCGGGCTCACCTTTAAATACCACGATCCCACAACCATCTATATCGGCGGGGCTGCCAATACAGCCGCCGGAATGATCTATTCAATTACGGTGGTGCGCGGCCAAGGTAATCACATTACCGGCTTTTCAGGCATGGCAACACCCGTTATTCAAGGCGCCTACAACGACGGCGGTGTTGCCTACGGCCCGTCGGGTGTGCTTTTTCTCGCGCGCTGGCCCGTGAATGAATTGGGGCAAACAAAGCTGGGGAGCGGCGCCACCGATAAGATTGTTATGCTCGGTCCCCTCAATATCGTGGCTTCACCCGGCGGGCTAAACTTCGTTCCAAAGGGCATGGCCAATGAGGGCAAGCTCAAAATGGTATCGTGGGCGGGTGGCCAGTTTTATGACGTTGGCCTCGCGGCCGATAACACCGGAACGTTTGACATTACGTCGGCCACCCTCACCGCCACATTAACAGGTGGGCCCGAAGGATTTTTGTACGTCCCCAAAGGGTCACCGCTCTTTCCCGACGGGAGCATTGTTGTCAGTGAATATTCGGCGGGTTCTGTTGGCACTTATGAAACCGATGCGAACGGCGATCCCATCATTGCCACTCGAAAAACGTTTATGACCGGCCTCACCGGCGCCGAGGGTGCTGTGACAGACCCCGTTACGGGTGATTACCTCTTTTCAACGTTCGGCGGCGGCTCGCGCATGCTTGTTGTAAAGGGATTTGCATTGCCTCTCGGTGCTCCCTGCACCGACGGCGTCGATTGCGGGAGCGGCTTTTGCGCGGACAGCGTGTGCTGCGATTCTGCATGCAATGCCGGCGAATGTGATACTTGTTTATTAAACGCGGGCGCTCCTGAAAATGGCACGTGTACGCTTCTCACCGGAACCGTTTGCGACGACGGAAACGGGTGCTCTGAAAATGATCAATGCGAAATGGGCGAATGTATTGGCACCGCCGTTCAATGCCCAACAGCAGAATGTGTTATTGATCTCGGCTGCAAAACCGAAAGCGGTATGTGCGAAACGCAAAACGCAGCCGACGGAACACCGTGCTCCGTAGGGTTATGTATTGCGGGCGTTTGTATTGCCGACAACGCAGGCGGCGCGGGCGGCACGTCGCAGGGGGGGCAAGGTGGTACGGGTGGATCCGCCGTTGCGGGCTCGGGAGGCACTGCAATGGGCGGAACCGGTGGAACAAGCGGCAACGCGGGCTCCGGCGGCGGCTCCAGCAATGAAAATCCAGGTGGTTGCGGTTGTCGGAGCGCGCCCGTTTCCAATACGAAAACGTCACTCTCATTGGCCGCGCTTGCGTTGGTTATTTACCTCAGGCGTCGCCGATTAACCATTGCGTGATTCGCATTCACTTGGGGTTGCGTACACATCTAAAGCCCAACCCCGGCACCCAATAGTCATACCGCGCACCACCCCTGAAACCCGCGCGAATTCCGTCGGCGCTTCGATTCCATCCACCTCCGCGGACCACGTGCACCGCCGTCTCGTTTTCAAGGTGGTTCGGGTCCACCTCGTCTT
Organism: Polyangiaceae bacterium; assembly: GCA_016712345.1. Lineage (GTDB taxonomy): Bacteria > Myxococcota_A > Polyangia > Polyangiales > Polyangiaceae > JADJRH01. The sequence goes on along the minus strand of JADJRH010000001.1, from coordinate 521,453 downwards.
TTCCAGAATACGGCTTGTAATTGTCCAAACACCATTCCCAAACATTGCCGGAGATGTCGTGCAAATGCCCCGTCGGCCAAATGCGATCTCCCTTTGGGTGAGATCCAACAGCACTCGGACCACCGCCGTGACATCCAGCATCGGCCGAAGGACGCGGCAACACCCCCGGAGTGTAATCGGCTAATTCACACGTGGGCTCTTCATCACCCCAGGCGTATTTATGACCTTCTCCGCCGGTGGCAGCCCATTCCCATTGGGCCTCTGTCGGGAGCGATTTATCGCTTCTCTCGCAGAAAGCTTTTGCTTCAGGCCACGAGAATGAATTGACGGGGTGGTCGGGCTTTTGGGATAGGTAACAAAATTGCGCCCAATTCGCGGGGTATTGCATTGGCCTGCCTCCACGCAGGGCATTAACATTTTTACCGTCACCTCGTGGGCCTCCATACAAAAAGGCTTGGTTAAAACCACTTTGTGAGGCGTATCGGAGTTGGGCAAATGACCCTTGCCAAACTTACCATGGCCCTGTGAAGCCATGTATCCCCTGCCCATTACAAATCCATTGGGGCCGGTTGCGGGAATGTACACTTCACCTTCCGGGCACGCGGGGGCGCAGGTCTTCTGATCGGCGTCGCACTTTTCAATGTCATAACACGTGCGTTCCAATCGAACGTTGCCGCCCGCCTCGCACGTAATCAACTTATTGCCATCGCAGGCCGCTTGCCCTGCGGATTTCCCAGCGCAGGGCCCGGATTCAATTGCAGGTGCCTGCGAACCCGCCGGAGCAGCCGTGGACAATGCCGTTGCGGCGACCGTTGCGTTTGGCTTTGGGTGTTCGCTGGGCGTCGGCGCGGGTTCACCGGCCGCTGTTTGACATCCCAATGCCAAGGGCAGCAACACGAGTCCGAAAAGAAGGGACGGGAGCGACGCCGGCAGTTTTACTTCAAGGCGCATGTTCGCGAACTCATGATCGCCCAGCCGCGCCGCTGGGCCAAACTAAACGATGGATCACGGCCACAGTTGTAACATCGGCCGCTGTTTAGTACCTTCTTTTGCAAGCTTCCTTTTACGGAGCCGTCGCGGAGGTTCTCGTTATGGTCACTCTCAAGCACGCCTCGGTTCAAACCGTTTGTTGCGGGGTGTTTGTACTCTCGGCGTTTGCATTGCTGGGTGCCGCTTGTTCTGCCACAAAACAACCCATCGGAGTCGGCGGGCAGGGCGGAACGGGTGTCGGCGGGCAAACATCGTCAACGTCCAACGGTCAAGGCGGTCTTGGGGGTATCGGCATCGGAAGCGGCGGCGGCGGCCCATCGGGAGGTGTGCCCCAAACGTGTGAAGCGGCCATTGCCCAACAGAGTTATATCGGATGTGAATATTGGCCTACGATCAGTGCCAATTCACAACTCTTTACCGGGTTTGAATTTGCTATTGTGGCAGCCAATCCCACCGATTCACCATCCACTGTGACGGTTACGCGCGGTGCCCAACAAATCGCCCAGGTAGAAGTTCCTTCAGGCGGTTTGCAAACAATTAAGCTCCCCTGGGTCACAGAACTGAAGCAGGTTGATAACAACTTTGACGGTTCGGGCGTTGTTTCAGCCCTTGTTCCGCAGGGGGCGTACCACGTAACAAGCTCTGTTCCCATTACGCTCTACCAATTTAATCCCCTTGAGTTTGAGTTGGTGCCCGCCCCGAGTGATTGCCCCATTCTCGGTGCCGGTTGTTATTCATACACCAATGATGCGTCGCTTCTATTGCCCACGTCGGCCCTGCGCGACGACTATTACGTGATGTCCGCGCCCACATTGCACATTGATACCGGCGGCGGTTTTGGATTTTCGAGCTGGGTAAATCTCTCGGGATCCGTAGCCATTACAGCCACCCAAAATGGTACCAACGTTGTTGTTCAATCGAGCGCCAACGTAAAAGCTGGCAATGGAGTCGGCGCAATGTCGCCCGGCGGGCAGGCCTCATTCAGCCTCAATGCGGGTGACGTTGTGTTGCTGATCACTGCAATGCCCCCCGACGCCGACACCCCTCAACCCGGCAAGCCGTGTATTGACGACTTTAATAGCGGCGTTCATTTGTGCCCAACCGGCCCCGAGTATGACCTTACCGGAACGCATATCACGAGTGACAAGCCCATAAGCGTCCTCGGTGGGCATGATTGCACGTTTATGCCGTACTCCAACTACGCGTGCGATCATATCGAAGAAAGCATGTTTCCCGTGGAAACGCTCGGCAAAGACCTGATTGTGACGGCACCTCACTCCGTGGCCGGCATCGATACAAATCCGGGCGAGGCCGACTTTATGTTCGTCCGCGTGTTATCAGCCACCGATAACAATGAAATCACGTTTGACCCGCCGGTAGCCGCACCCGTAACGCTCAATGCAGGCAAGTGGATTGAAATCGGTCCCGTCAATCAAGACTTCCGTGTTTTGGGCAAAAACAAAATCTTGGTGGCCCAATACATGGTGGGTGAAGATTTCGGCGGCACTTCAAAAGGAGCGGGCGATCCGGCGCTTTCTATTGCGATACCCAAAGAACAATACCGCGTTGCGTACACATTCCTCGCTCCCACAACCTACACCCACAACTTCGTCAACATCGTGACCGAGCCGGGAGCCAATGTACTTATCGACGGGGCTGCCATTCCCGAGGCTGAATTTAAACCTATCGGCGGCACCGGTCTCATTGTGGCAAGGCACAAGATTCAAGGCGGAGCGCACTCCATGAGCGGCGACAAGAACTTTGGGATCGTTGTGTACGGATACGGTTCGTATACGAGTTATATGTACCCCGGCGGTCTCAATCTGGAGACGGTTGTTATCACGCCGGAGTGATCGCTCGTGACCTGTGCGCGACTCGCGCTGAATGGGGCCCACCCGACTCGCGGGTCGTGGGGCCCCTACCCCACGCCACCGCTCAAACAGGGCGGTCCCCCCATTCATCGCTCGTTCGCGCACAGGTCACTCGCTCCTTTGCCCAACACCGCAGTGGCGCATGGGGTCCAAGCCGCATCGCTCGTTTCGCGTACAGATCACTCGCTCTTTGCCCAGCCGCGTCACCGTTTTTCTTATCGCTGCTTTTAGGACTAAGAAGTTGAGGTCAATCACCCTCAATTGCACTTGTTTAACGTTAAACTCAATATCGCGTTGTTCGTATTACCCACGTAATCCGGCACAATTGTCTGCGGCGTTGTCTGTTGGTGCTCCGTTTGCTTGGCCCACAGGCACAAGGCGGGTTCCAATCCGTCTCGCGTTTGGCGGCCGACGCCTCCAGAAGCGAACTTGTCCTGGATTATCAACTCCCAGGCCCTTCCATCAGCGGGGCCGCGTTTGCAATAAGAAGACATTCAACCCATGAAGCTCAGGATGAAGCGCCTCGCCCTCGCAATGACTATTGCCGTCGCCGGGGGGCTCACTTCCACCGTTCCGGCGTTCGCGGACCTTGCCGCGCCCCATGGCCATGCGTACGGCAAGCCGGGCGATAAGGGTAAACCCGACGATAAGGGTAAACCCGACGATAAGGGTAAACCCGATGACAAAGGTAAGCCCGACGACAAAGGCAAGCCCGCCGAGAGCGGAACTCCCGCGGCGTCAGGTGTACCTTCGGCGTCGGCTGCCGCGTCGGCTTCGGCCGCAGCTCCGGGCAAAGACCCCGACAAGGTGAAGAGTGAGCGCAAAGAGCGAGGAAAGAAAGATCGCGAAGCGCTCAAGAAGAAAGTTCAGGAAAAGCTCAAAAACCAGCCTATGGCGCGCGCCATGAAAGAAGAACTTGAGCGTCATGCCCGTCGCGTTGCTCGTATTATGCGAGTCAAAGAAGTGGCTGAGACCGAGAAGGACGCAGACACCGTTGCTCGCGCAGACAAGCTTCTCGTGAAGGAGAACGAGCGCCACGAGAAATGGATAGCGAACTACGACTCCAAGGGCGATGCGAAGGGTGGTGCGAAATGAAGCGGGTAGTGTTGATGACTCTCGCAGCCGGCCTTTTCGCAATCGGCTGTGGTGATGAAACGCCTTCGGGCTCCTCGGGCAGCGGTGCACCGGCGGGTTCCGGTACAGCCGTGGCCCTCGCCGATTCAGACTTGCCCGTGTCGGCCGATTTTGAAGAGGAAGCTGAAAAAGGCATTTCCAATTCAAATTACAAGAGCGAACTGGACGCTCTTGAAAAAGAAGTGGACGCGACAAGGTAGTGCCAACCCCACCCAACGGTTAACTGTTGGATATCATAATCGCCCGGCAGAGCGGCCCAAGCGCCGCTGCCGGGCTCACACCTCGCTGCTAAAAATGCCTCGATTTTTGTCCTCCAGATCGGGTAGCGTCGCCTGACGCAGTTGGTGGGAAGTCAGCCCGCATTCAAACGAGTTGGACGCTTTAGCCTGGAGGCCGAGATCGGTGGAGGCGGGGCGGGCACGGTGTATCGAGGCCGCGATACGGTCAACGATCAGCTCGTTGCCGTTAAACTGATTGTCGATCTCGACAACGCAGACCTCGTTCGTTTTCATCGTGAGGCGTTCGCACTCTCCAAGCTCCGTCACCCCAACATTGTTTCGTACGTCGATCACGGGACAACGCCCGAAGGGGCCGCCTTCATTGGAATGGAGTGGCTGGAGGGTGAAGATCTTCGAGCGCGGTTGATGCGCGGCGGTCTGACGGTTGATGAAACAATTGTGATGGCGCGCCAAGTGGCCGGTGCGCTTATGGCGGTGCATTCGTCCGGGCTAATTCACCGAGACGTAAAACCGGCCAACATCTTTCTGGTTAAAAAAAGCGTCGAAAATGTCCGCCTGATTGATATGGGGCTCGTTCGCGCCATCACGTCCAACAGTGATTTGACACGCACCGGGATAGCGGTTGGAACACCCGCATACATGTCCCCCGAGCAAGCGCGGGGTGAACGCGATATCGATGCCCGCTCCGATCTCTATTCGTTGGGATGTGTACTCTTCAGGTGTCTCACCGGAAAAACCCCGTTCGAAAGCTCTTCTATCGTCGCATTGCTCACAAAAATGCTCCTCGACGAAGCTCCGCGCGTTCGGTCGCTGCGCCCCGACGTGCCTACGTTGGTCGACGAAATGGTTTACCATCTCCTCCAAAAATCGCCCGACGATCGCACGCAAACAGCCGCAGCACTCATTGAAACATTGGATGCTTTGGAACCCGCCGACACGGAGGCCATTGCTCCCCCGGTATCGGTTCGTCATTTGGGCATTACAGCGAGCGAGAGGCGTGTTCGCTCCATGTTGCTTATCGGTCATCCGCCTTCGTTATCAAATGACCCGAAATTTATTGAAAATCTCAGCCCTATTGCAAACCGTCATCGCGGCTCCGTGCACGTGACCGTCGGCGGCACCGTTGCGGTGACGTTTTCCGATCCCGAGAGCGTTGCAGACCAAGCCGCGCGTGCGGCTCATTGCGCCCTGGCCGTTCACGGCCCATTTCCCGATGCACCCATGGCTCTCGCAACCGACTGGAGCACGGGTGATGCGGTACGACCTGAAAAAGATGTTATTGAACGGGCGGCAATCTTATTGGAAGGCGCCACGGAAGATCTTCGCGAACCTCGGCCCGAATCAAGCGTTATCGTTCCGCCCATTGCCGTTGATTCTGTCACCGCGGCCCTTATTTCCGGTCGCTTTCAATTAATCGAGCAGGGGCCCGGCCAGCGCCTTGTTTCAACGGCCGACGTGTCGCCCAACCAATCGAGTTCAACAAACCAAAGCTCGCCCTTCGTCGGGCGCGATTGGGAATTGTCGTCGCTCCTCCGGCTTTTTAATGACTCATTGGCAGAATCGGCGCCGCGCGCCGCATTGATTACCGGCCCCTCCGGTCACGGGAAATCGCGGCTTGCATACGAAACGCTTCGAAACCTGCTCTCCGAGCACCAAAACCTCGTCGTTTGGAGCGCGCGGGGTGATTCATTGCGGGCGGGTTCCCCATTTGGAATGCTTGCCCGCATCATTGAATCGGCGGCGGGCACGAGGCCGGGCGAGCCCCTCACGGTACGGCGTGAAAAGCTTTTTTCCTGGGTATCTTCGCTCGTCGGAGAGACGCGTGCATTGCCTGTTGCCGCATTTTTAGGCGAGGCTCTCAGCGTTCCCTTTGAGTTAAACGCAATTGGCGGGTTATTGGCGGCGCGCGCCGAACCCGCGCTGATGACACAAAAAATTGAGTCGGCGTTTCAAGATGTTATGGCCGCTCAAATCGCTCGGGGCCCCATGTTGCTCCTATTGGATGATATGCAATGGAGCGATGCGCCGACGGTCCGGGCAATCGATTCATCGCTTCTCCACCTTGAAAAGTCGCCTTGGGCGGTGTTTGCATTCGCCCGCCCCGACATTCAAGATGCTTTTCCGCGCTTATGGTCTGATAGGGCGCTTCAAGAAATTCGCCTGAAGCCCTTGTCGAGGCGCGCCGCAGAGCAACTTGTGCGGCACAGTTTGGGTGCCGACGCGCCCGCCGCGCTTGTGGAGCGCATTGTCAAACAAGCCGACGGAAACGTTTTTTACGTGGAGGAAATTCTCCGCGCCATTAAGCGCGATCCCAATAACGTTTCGTTTCCCGATTCGGTGATTGCAATGGTGCATGACCGGTTCGAATCGCTGTCGGCGCAGGAACGTCGCGCGCTTCGGGCGGCCTCCATCTTCGGTGACGTATTTTGGGTGAGGGGTGTTGATTTCGTATTGGGCGGCACCTCCACAACAGGCAGTTTCGGTGATCTTGCGTCCGCGCGCGATTTGGTTGTTCGTCAACCGCGAAGTCGTTTTGAAGACGAAGAAGAATTGTCTTTTAGACACTCTGTATTCCGGGAGGCGGCCTATGCTGCTTTAACGCCCGAAGACCAGGTGCTCGGTCACGGTCTCGCTGCTGAATGGCTTGAGTCGCGAGGCGAAACAGATGCCATGTTGCTCGCGAAACATTATGACTTGGCAAACCAGCCCCACCGCGCGGCGCGGCATCGTTTGGCACTCGCAAATCGGTCGCTTTACGCTTGTGACTTGGACGAAGCGGTTTACCAGGCTGAATTGGTTGTTTTGGGCAACCCTTCACCGCCCATCCTTATTGCCGCCTCAGAATTGCTCGCCCAGGCGCACGCTTGGTCGTTTGAATGGGTTGAAGCATTAACTCACTCCGAAACCATATTGCGTTTGGCTACCCCTAAGAGCGCGGCTTATTGGCAGGCACTTTCCATTAAACTCACGGCCGCGCTGCTCCTCACGCGTCCTGAAGAAATGTTGCAGGCATTATTGGCTGCAACGCAAACCGATTCTGAAGACAACGATATACCCACAGCGGCATTGGCAATGTCTACCGGCGTTGTGGTTGCCTCTCTTATGGGTCAGCGTCAAACAGCCCAAGATCTAATTGAAAAGCTCGACGCATTCGCCGCGCGCCCCGATTTGGAAAGCCGGCTCGGTCGGCCCAGTTATGCGCTGTTTTTAGCGCGTCGTGAGTTGGCGCGCATTTATCCCGAAGTGTACGGCGGCGGCAATCCCTGGGAGGCATTGGTCCATGCGAGCACTGCCAAGCAATTTTTTTCCGAAATTGGGGACAGGCGCAACTGCATGTACGCCGACTGTTACGGCGCGCTCGCCCGGGCGGCCCTCGGTGACGTTGAAACAGCCGAAAATGAACTGCGGTCAATTACCGATAAAAAACTGAGTTTAATCACTATCGCGCGCGATAATCATTTAATGCACCTGCTCCTTCGCTCCGGCCGATACGAGGAGGCTCGTGTACACATTGAAGCGCGCCTTTTGTCGGCAAAAGAAATTGCCGGTCCTATGGGTCAACTTGTGGATGCCGCGGCCCGTTGGATCTTGGGTGAACTCACATTGAGAACCGGTGACGCGGCGAGCGCGGTGCGCGAAATCGGGGCCGCGCTTGATGGTGGTCTTCGTTATGTGCCGCTCGACCTGCCGGTGGCTCTTGCTGTGTTATCGTCGGCTCATTTAGAACTCGGTCAGAAGGACCAAGCATTGCGAACCGCCTCGGAGGCAATGGACGTATTGCCCGTGGCCGGCGTTACCGCGTTTCGACACGCCGGTGTGCTGCTTGCCTACGCCAATGCGCTCATTGCCGTGGGTGACAAAGAGAGTGCCCAAAAGGTTGTTCAAAGGGGCTATGACCACATTCAAACAATCGCCAATCAAGTGACAGATACCAATCTCAAAACAGCGTATCTCACCAAGGTTCGCGACAATGCGGCCCTTATTGAACTGTGGAATAAGTTTAATTCATAACGTTGGCGGGTTATCGCGACGGCGGAGGGCGCCGAGAGTCGAGCCGGCCTTTTAAATATGCAATCGCGTCCTCCTCCGACATAAAAACGCGGATGTCATCGCCGGATTCGCGCGTTTGCCGCTGCACTTGGAGTTGACCGGTGGCCGTTCGAGTGACAACGGCGACGCGCAGAAACCCCCGCGCAATGCGCACTCGCAATGGTCTCAATGCGGCTTCAAACTCCGGGTCATTGCGAGGGGGTGCGAGGCGGGTATCAATGAGCAACGTTTTCCCCTCGCGTCCAATGAGATCCAATGCGGTCACAATGGGTACGTGACTTTCAAAAAGCTGCTCATTGGTATCGATGGGAGTTGAGGTGCGCACCATTCGAACGAGCCCCGTTTGTGGGTCAAACTTGACGCGGACATGAGCGTTGCGCACCAGCTCTTGCACAGGGCTCTTATAAAGCAGTCCGCCCGCTGAACGAAGCCGTTTCAACACGACCTGTAATCATTGTTTCCGACACCGGGTCGGGCACGCACGTTCGTGCGGCCGGCGTGACGTTCTTTTCTATGGTAGTCGACGCGGACCCTCTTTGGCACCCGCCCAATGAAAACCGTCCAAAATGCCTGTCGAGGTGCCTTTTCCGTCGGACACGTCATACACCGAGAAGCGCAGTGTCAGCTCTTCTCCCGGCATTCCCGGCACTGTTGCATTGAGCCAACCCGTGGCGCCGTGTGGACCGCCGGCGGTTTCAAACCCGGTGCCCAAAAGCGGTTCAACACCAAACTGGCAATCGTAGGTTTGCATTGCAAAACTGCACAGCTCGGGCCCTCCGCAATCACACGCCCTAAACTGAACGGTATTCACCATAAACAGGTTATTGAAATGATCGTATAGGCAGTCTTTGATATTTACCCCGTTGTCGTTATAAGTCGCCGTGCAGACAAACGAGTCATTGTATTGAGTACACAAACGATTGGGCATTTCCCACGAATAAAAGTTGTTTCGAAAGTAAACGCTTTGTGCATTGGGTGGCAAACGCAGTGTTACCTCCAAAGCGACACCGTCAAAGGCGGCTCCAATATTCTGTTGTGGACACGGAGGCGTCTCCGCCGGGTGGCCAAGTGGGTATTGATTGGCGTAACCGCGCTCCGCGCCTTCGGGGCTTTGATATCCGGCATCGGTGGGGCGCCTCGCCGTCCCGCTTGATAACAAAAGCATTGATTTTCCGGCCTTTGGCAATACATTCGGTCCAAAGTCGGAAACAATGCCGTGCCCAATGTGATACACGCTTGGGTCCGCCATTTCCAGCGGCTCACCACTGGGCATTTTCCATTCAGCCTTTACCAATCCCCAGTTTGAATCATTGGTAGCAAGCTTGCAAAGTTCAATCGCGCGGGCCGCATCCATTGGATCGGTGCTGTCGAGCGCCAGATTGTCATCACACGGCGCGGGCTCTTCATCCACCTCGCCGTTGCAATTGTCATCCGCTTCGTTATGGCCCACCTCCGGCAAACCGGGATTAACGAATGGGCTGCAATCATCGCAGTCGCCCTCTTCCGGGCTGTATCCGTCGTTATCGATATCGTTGGGTGGTCCGCCCAAGTCACACGGAGGAGCGCTCGTTGTGGTCATTGCTCCGGCGCCGCCCGTTCCCGTTCCGGTTGATGTGACGGCGGTGGTTGCGCCCCCCGAGTTGGTTATCGTCGAGCCGCCCCCCGACGACGTTTGTTCGACCGATTCGCCGTCGCAACCGCCCGCCAATATCACCGAAGCAAAAATCCAAGCGCGCTTCCCGTTCATGCCGTGATGATAGCGCCGTCGTGTCAACCCGGTACCTTGGATCCGCGCCCGGTTGGGAATAGAGCCAACGCGTGCATTGTCCAAAGGCTCGCCGCCTTGCTATGACGCAGCAGCCGGTTTTTCTACCGCTTGTTCAATCATGGCCAACGCTCCCGCACCGCCGCAAAACAAACAGCGCAAAACGGGACCCCTCCCTCCCGAGCTTCTCAAACAGCTGCGCGCGCTTGAAATTCGCACGCGCCGCCTTGCCGATGAAGAGCTGTCGGGCACCTACCATTCGGTGTTTAAAGGGCAGGGGTTGAGCTTTCGCGAAGTGCGCGCCTACCAACCGGGCGACGACGTCCGATGGATCGATTGGAACGTTTCTGCGCGCATGAACGACGCCTTTGTGAAGGTCTTTTTCGAAGAGCGCGAAATGACCGTCATGCTGGTTGTGGACATGTCGCAGTCCACCCTCTTCGGAACGCGCCGAGCCACCAAATCGCGCGTTGCCGCAGAAGCGTGCGCGCTCTGCGCGTTCAGCGCGATCAAAAACAATGACCGAGTGGGGCTTGTGCTCGCAACAGAAGCAATCGAAAAGCTTCTTCCGCCGCAAAAAGGCGACAAACACGTGATGCGCGTGATCCGCGAGATTTTGGGTCACCAGCCGAGATACACAGGAACCAATCTGCGTCTCGCGCTCGAAACGCTTGTAAAAGCGGCAAAGCGGCGAAGTGTGGCCTTTGTTGTGAGCGACTTTTTTGCCACCGGTTTTGAGCGTGCGCTCGCCCTCGCCGCTGCAAAACACGACGTGATCCCGATCATGATCGTTGACCCTCGCGATGAAGAACTGCCGGACGTGGGCCTCGCCACGTTTGAAGATCTGGAAACCGGCGACGAGGTGGTTGTCGACACGGGTGATCGACGCGTGCGCCAAAGTTATGCGGAAACAATGCGTCGCGTGCGTCGCGATCGCGAAAAGCTCTTCAAGAAATTGAGCCTCGATTCGGCCATTGTGCGCACCGATCAAAGCGTCGTGGCTCCTCTTCGCGAGCTGTTCGCAATGCGCGTGCGGAGGATTCGCCGGTGAAACGCGTGTTGTTTGGCACGAGGCGAACTGCGGCCGCCGTCGGTTGTTCAAGTGTACTTGTGTACACCTTGTTTTCGGTCCTGACTGCCCACGCCCAAAGTCCCGATGAGCCCAAGTCAAAAGCTCCTTCGCGCGTTTGGGAGCCCTGCACCGAGGTCATTCCGCAGGGAGCGAATAGGCCCGCCGTTATCGAAACGTTTCCAGAGCGCGGCGTCTCAGGGTACACATCCAACCTTGTATTAACAATCACCCACGGCAAAGGTGAAACGGTAATGCCTGCCGGCTTTAAAGTGCAGGCGTCGAGTGAAGCATTAAAAACCCTACAAACAATGGGTTTTGCAATACCGGATCAAGATGGTGGATCCCCCGCGGTTGTAGAGCGCCGTGACCAAGAAACAAATGCGGTCACCACCGTCACCATTCCATTTGTTGCGCTCCCACCCGACCCGGGCCGCACCGAAATGATTCTCCCGCCCATGCCTATTGCCGTCGCGCGTGCGAGCGGCGACTTAATGACGTTGTGTACAAAACCGCACGCGATCCTTGTTGAAGATCCCACCATCAACGAGCCCGATCCCAAGGTGAAACCCAACGCACCTCCGCGTCCTCAGCGTGAAGAATGGGTGTTGGCAAAACAGGTCACCATCGGCGTTTTGATCGGCGCCGTCATCAACGCTGTTGCGATTTATTTGTATTTAAAGTGGCGTCAAAAGCCAAAAGTCAAACGTCTTCCGCCGCCCAAATTGCCTTGGATCATAGCGCTTGAAGAGCTTTCGGCCATCCGCCGATCCACGCTCCTCGCCGATGGAAAAGGGGATGAATACTTCGACAAAGTGAGCGACACAGTCCGCAAATATTTGGGTGCTCGGTATGGGTTTGACGGGCTTGAAACAACCACCGATGAAATGCGTTCCATCTTGCGGCGCGTGGTGCCGCCCATTCAAAATTTCGGCGAGATCGTGCGGTTTCTTGAGGATTGTGACTTGGTGAAGTTTGCCCGAGCCGTGCCCTCCAATGAAGACTGCACGGAGGCGCTCGATCGGGGCGAGCTGATCGTTCGAACCACGGTGCCTCCCATTGAAAAGCGCCCCGCGCCGCCCAAGGAGGCCGCGTGAACCGCACGTTTTTTCGCGTGTTCATTGCAGCGGCAATGACCCTTGGGCTCATGGGTCTCGGTGCGCTTTATCCCTATTTTGCGCGGCGTGACGTGTGGACAGAAGTCACGTGGCAAGAGCCGCGCGCTTTCTTTCTGCTGCTTGTTGTTCCCGGCGTATGGCTCATGAGCACGGTGCTTTCAGACCGAATGCGCCCGCGGCTGCGTCTCGGCACCGTGCTTCCGCTCGCCGTCGGGCCCAGAGGAATTCGCGCTTGGCTTCGCGATTTGCCCGGTTCGGCGCGGGCGGCGGCGCTCACGTTTATGATTGTGGCCCTCGCGCGGCCCGTAACATTATTAAGCGATCAAAAATCCGACGATAAAGGCATTGATATTGTCGTTGTGCTCGACGTTTCAATGTCAATGGCAGCGGTGCTCGACGCCGATCCGCGGGTATTGCCCGGCGCGCCCCATCCCACCCCGGGAAAACGATTAACGCGTCTCGACACCGCAAAACTTGTCATTGATGACTTTGTGTCGCGCCGTCATTCAGATCGCATTGGAGTGGTTGTATTCGGCCGCTCGGCGTATGTGTTATCACCGCCCACGCTCGATTATCACCTCCTTGGGCAATTGGTGAGCCGCGTGCAACTCGGCGTTGTCGACGGTTATGGAACCGCTATCGGCGACGCGGTTGGGACAGCCGTTGCGCGCATTCGCAAGAGCGACGCCGCATCGAAAGTGATTGTATTGCTCACCGACGGTGATTCAAACGCGGGCCAATTGGCGCCTGAATATGCGGCCGACCTCGCGGCAAAAGCCGGCGCCAAGGTGTACACAATTCAAATCGGCAACGGCGAAGAAGTGGACGTGTTTGAAGGGACAGACCCATTTGGTCAACCCGTTTATCGCAAACACCGCTTCCCCGTGAACCCGGAATTGCTCAAAGCCATTGCGCAAAAAACCGGCGCAGAGTCGTACGTGGCAACAGATGCCGCCGCATTGGTGGGCAGTATGCACGCTGTGCTCGATGCACTCGAAAAAACCAGGTTTGAAGCAAGCATTTCATCGTTTGAAGACCTGTTTCCTTTGTTTCTCATTCCGGGTGCGTTTCTCATTGCGCTCGACGCGTTTCTCCGTGCCGTCCTATTGCGGAGGTTCCCGTGACATTCGCCTCGCCTTACTTTTTAATCGGGGCGTTCTGTTCGCTGATTGTCGGTGCCCTTTTGTTATGGGGAAGTATCGGTCTTCGCAAAGCCGTTAAACGTTTCGGCGACCCCATGCGTGTGTACGCATTACAAACAGCCGACCCATCGAAACGTCGTGCGTTTAAAGGGCTTGTATTGGTGGTTGGTACCGCACTCGTATTCGTTGCCGCTGCCCGGCCTCAATACGGAAAAGGCACCAAGTTAATCCCCGCTACCAATATCGATTGCGTGATTGTTCTCGACTATTCAAAGAGCATGTATGCCCAGGATGTTGAACCTTCGCGCATTTTCCGAGCAAAAATAGAAGTTGCGCGCCTTGTAAAAGACCTTCCGGGTGCACGTTTCGGCGGTGTTGCATTTGCCGGCGAACCTATGGGTTTGCCTCTTTCGGCCGACGGCGCTGCCATTGCACAGTTTTTCCGTCAGCTCGACCCCAATGATATGCCGGTGGGTGGAACGGCTATTGCGCGCGCATTGGAACATGCTCGCAACCTTCTCAATCGCGATCCCAAAAGCGCCGACCATAAACGCATTATTTTGCTGGTGACCGACGGTGAAGATCTCGAAGGTGATCCTGTTGCCGTAGCCCGCGGCATTGGGGGTGAAGGCACAACCGTTCACGTGGTGCAAATCGGCGGACGAACGCCGGAGCGCATTCCTGAAGTGGGTCAAGACGGCAAGATATTGGGTTATCGAACCGATCGAGGCGGCAAACCCCTCCAAACGTGGTTATCGGCCGACGGTGAAAAACAACTCGCCGATATCGCCGCCGCAACTCCGGGAGGTGTACTCATTCGCGCCGAACGCGGAACCACCGGCATTGATAAAATCGCCGCCGAAATTCGCGCCCAAATGAAGGGTGAACTTTCTGAGCGGGTTGAAACCGTTTATGCCGATATCTATTACGTGCCCCTCTTATTGGCCATTCTATTGCTGATTGGTGAGGGCCTCATAGGCGAGGTGCCGTATTATCGATTTGTTCCTCGTCGCCCGCCCGGTGGGCCCGCTGACAGCCCCGGTGCCCAGCTGGGCCCTTCCGCCGGTTTTTTACCGTCACCGTTTGCAATGCAGGCAGCGCGTCCTCCGTCAGGAAAAAAGAGCCTTCCCGGCGAGAACAAACCCTCATTTCTTATTGAACGCGTGGAACCCGATCCACCGCCTCAAAAAGGTAAGAAAGGGGGTCGCCGTGAGCGCTCATAAACCCCCCGCTCGCTCGCAGGGCGTGTGGACAACACGCATTGCGGGGCTTCTTTTTGCGGTGATTTCAATAGCGGCATTCACCACCGCATTGCCCACAGGGTGCAGCGGTTGGGATCCGCGAAATCCGTTTGAACGCAATTCACCCGAAGTGGATGAGGCCATTCGTCTTATTGAATCGGGGCAATTTCAATCGGCCGAAGAAATTCTCGGTCGTTACCTAGGAACGGGAGTGTGCGCCGACGGCGGCATTACATTGCCCGATACGGTGCGCGACAAATACAACGGCTCATTCGATATGGGCCTTGTGATCTTTCATATCGCTGAAAAGTACGGCCGTCCTTTTGGTGAAGAAGAAGAAGGGCAAACCGCGCAGGAAAGCGATCCGCAGGCGCAAAAACGATCTCTTGAGGTGGATTGCGCTCTCATTATCGTAAAGGCCATTGCGTCCGATCCAAAAATTCCCGCCGAACTGCGGGCGCGCGCGCGGTATCTCGCAGGCAATCTTGAGTTTTTGCGAAAGCGTTATGAAGAGGCCGTAAAAGAATACGATGAAGCTCTCACGCTAATGCCCGGTATTGCGCCCGACGCATCGGGCGACGGTATTGGGCGCGATATCGCTTGGAATCGGGCGATAGCATTGCGACGCATTGCCGATCAAAAAGATGCCGGCAATGATTCGGGCGACGACGCCGACGCAGACGCACCCGACAGCGACGACGCCGATTCCGATTCGCCTGATTCTCCCGACGGGGACGACGGCTCCGATGCAGCCGACTCGGGAGACGGCGATTCGGGCGACGACGGTGGCAATGACGCCTCCGACGGAGATGCCGGCAATAAAGGTGATTCGGGCGACGACGGCGGTCCCGATTCGGGCGACGCCGCGCAGCCTCAAAACCAACCCGACGGCGGCGACGGTGGCAATGAAGATCCGCAAAGCCAACCCGAACCGGGAGATCCCGAGCCCGCGGAGGCCAAAAAAGATCCGGCATCACCCAATCAAACGCAGGACGATCGGATCTTGGATCGGCTTGAAGAAGCGCCTTCTTATCAAGAAGAAGAGGCCAAAAAGAAAGCCGCGGGCAGGCGGCGCACCAAAATGGAAGACAAATGAAACGCGTCCGAAATCCATTCAAGAGTGCAATTGCGGCCGCGTGTTTTTTAATGGCATTGCCCTGCGCCGACTCATTGATTGAAAACAACATTGCCCACGCGCAGTCGGTGCCTGAAGTATCGGCTCGTTTAAGTTCCCCTGAAGTCGAAGTGGGGGAACCTTTTTCCGTTGAACTCAAGGCAATGTCTGAAGGTGGCAGTTCGGTTGCCACCGACCCGGAGTTGCGCTCCCCGGCCGGGTTCAGCGTTTCCGGGCCAATGATATCCACTCAATCGTTTATGCAATTCGGTACCGGCGGCCGGCGCGTTCAACAGGGTATCGGCGCCACGTGGAACCTCGTTGCGTCGGCCCCCGGCTCCTTTACAATTCCAGCCCCTTCTGTCTTATGGAATGGGCAGCGAATCAAGGCCCAACCGCTCTCGGTTGTCGTTGTTCCGCAGGGGACAAAACCAAAAAAACAGGGTGGATTTTTAATGCCCGGCGGCGGCGGGTGGAACCCGTTTGGATCCAATTGGCCCTTTGGCTCGGGCTCGGACGACCTCGAAGATTACGCTGAAGAACCGTCGCTCTCATTGCCTCGCGCGCCGAACAACGACGTTTTTTTGCACGCGACGGTCGATAAAAAGAAAGTGGTTGTCGGGGAGCAGGTAACGATTTCGATATGGCGCTACCGCGGCACCAACAGCATTGCCGACATTTCCGATTCACACCCAATGCCTCTTCAGGATTTTTTGCGGCAGTCTCTCACCGGCGACAATGCCGCCGGAATGACTCAAATCGCGCGTGCGGGCGCTCGAAAGTTCGTTGTGCGATTGCTCGAAAAAACGGCTGCATTCCCGCTGCGCACAGGCATGTTGAAAACAGGCACGTACACCGAGACGTATGTACCCATCAGCCGGCGCGGAAAAATCCATCGCGCGTCGCCTGAACTCACCATTGAAGTGGTTGAACCGCCGCTCGCCAATCGTCCACCCGGTTATCGTTTGGGTGACGTCGGTCGCTTTCAAATCACCTCGCTTGTTCAACCCCGAAAAGTCGAAGAAGGGGGAAACGTCGCTGTTACCGTTAAAGTTACCGGCGCCGGCAATTTCCCTACGTCATTGCGAATGCCCGAAAAAACAGGGATTGAATGGCTCGACCCCGAAAAAAAAGAAACCATTGAAGTGCAGAGTGATGAACTCGTCGGGTTTCGATCTTTCGGATATGTGGTGAAGCTCACCAAAAGTGGCACCGTCGACCTCGGAACTATTGAGTTGCCCCATTGGAATCCACGCGCAAAACGTTATGAAGTAGCGCGCTCGCAGCTTGGTACCATTGAAGTAACGCCTTCAAAAGCGGCGCCCGTTTCGCCCGCGCCCTCGGGCTCCGCTGCGCCTGTCACCGACGACGCTCTTTTCAATCTCGCGCCGCCTCGCACTGCGTTGGCTCCGTTTTCGGTCCCCCAAGCGGCCGCATTGCTCCCCGGTTTTCGCTTTCCATTGGCGGTTACCGCCCCGCCTATTTTTGCTGTGATTGCCCTCGCAGGCATTGAAATGGTTCGCCGAGCGAAAACCAAAATAGCCGATAAGAAGTCTTCGCCCGGTACACTCGCAATGGAGGCCCTCAAAAACGCAAAAGACGCCAAAAAAGCGGGCGATGAGCGCGCTGCGGCCGCGCTTGTGGAGCGGGCGCTCAACTTGGCGATTGAGGCCGCGACCGGCATTAAAGCGCGCGGAATTTTGAAGGATGATTTGTTCGCAGAATTAACCAATGCGGGTATTTCAAACGACCACGCAAAAGCGGTTTCACAGCTTCTCGCCGCATGTGACCTGGCTAGGTTTGATCCCCTTGCGGCGGCCGATGTGAGTATTGCCGACGGTGAAAGTTAATCCACGCCCTCATGAAAGCCAAGTTGTCATGAGAGCGCGTTTTTTGGCATTCGCATTGGCTTTTGCCATAAACATTGAGCCTGCAAAAGCCGACAACGCCGAGCCGGCAGAAGGTCCGGTGAATGATGCCGCCCTATTCGAAAAAGGCGGCGTTGCATTGTCAAAAGGTGAATACGGCGCCGCCATTGATTCATTGGAAGCATTGGCGGACAGAGGCTTTTTGCACCCCGATGCAAGTTATAATCGAGGCCTCGCGTATGTAATGCGCATTCGGTCCGGGGCTGCAAAACCCGGCGATTTTGGCCGCGCAGCCGCCGCATTTGAAGAATGTTTATTGCTTTCGCCCAATGACACCAGTGCTGAAGCTGCGCTCGATGCGGTGCGCGGCGAAGTGACAAGGCGGCGCTCGAAAAAGGGCGGAAGCACTATGGACGCGCGTCCCACCCTCGACAGAGCTATTGCAGCACTGATGTCGGAGCGCGCGTGGACCATCGCTTCGATTATCACGAGCATTGTATTGGCAATTGGCATTTTTTTTCGACGAATTGATGATAACAAGCTCGACAAAATCGCTGAAAAACAAGGCGAAACAATAAAAGAAGATTCGCCCGAAAAACCCGCTCAAATTAAAGGTCCGGCCCACCCAATACACGTGGCGGGCACTGTTATGGTTGCCGTCTCTGTGGTACTCCTGTGCTTCTTAGTTCCGTTTGCGTGGCACGCGCGCACATTAAAAGCCACCACAAAGCCCGGTGTGATTGTTGTGAATGAAGCGTATCTCACCGACGACACCGGGCGTGCAAAAGGTGGTGACCCCGTTCCTGAAGCCGCCTCGGTTGAAGTGGGTGAACGCCGCGGAGTGATTACCCACATTCGTTGGGGAGCGGCCGAAGGTTGGGTTCCTTCCACATCCGTCCGCGTGCTGCCTTAGGTCCACCGGACTTGTAATTCACCCACGGTAACGTGGTTGGCGTTATCATTGCCCAAACCAATGAAGACAGCGACAGAATACCTTTGGTTTGAGACGAAGAAACGCCGCGATTTGGTGAACATTACTGAAAAGGTGCAGGCGTTTGTTGCAAAAGCCGGTATCGCAGAAGGGATGGTGCTTGTCTCTGCGATGCACATCACCGCCGGCGTCTTTGTGAACGATCACGAGCCGGGGCTGTGGGAAGATATTTGGCAATGGCTCGAACATCTCGCCCCTGAAAAGCCCGATTACAAACATCACCGTACCGGCGAAGACAACGGTGATGCGCACCTAAAGTCGCTGCTTATTCATCACGAAGTGATCGTGCCCATTACCAAAGGCAATCTCGATTTGGGTACCTGGCAGCAGATCTTTTATGCCGAGTTTGACGGCCAACGCCGCAAGCGGGTGATCTTAAAAGTTATGGGTGAATAAATTCGCCCCATTTTGATAACGATTTTGCGCGGCATCTGCGCAGCAACGAACGGAGGAGGAAAATCATGGCAAAGACGGCACGCGTGCTCATTGCATTGCTTCCGGGTAAAAAGCCGGGCATTTTTTCAGAAACGGTGACCGCGCCCGCGCCGGGGGCGGCTCGATTTGCCCCTGAGGCAGCTCCGGCTCCGGCCCGAAAAAAAGCCCCGGCGCCCATTGTATTGCGCATTCCTCCCAAATACGGCGCGCGCTCCGCTCGCACGCTTGAAAGATTTTTGGCGCTCGCCGTGCGTGACGACGTGCCCGGTGCTCCGCGCGTTCAAACGGTAAAGTTTTTAATGACCGGTGTGTCTGGAAAAAGTCCGAAGCTTTACCTCATTCAAACGAACACATTTTCATATCATTACGATTTTGCCAAAGAAGCATTAAAAATGCCTCTTTCACTCAATGAATTTAACGCGCAAACCTATTTCCGCGACGCGCGTGAAAATCTCGCCGGCACCATTTTATATCACGAGAGCTATGTGGGCCCGGGCGGTGAAACAGGCCTTTTTGCAATTGAATTTTGGCCAACAGACCCCATTCACGTCCCGCATGTTGTTACGGCGTTTCGAGCCATTTCCAAAGCGCTTCCTTTTGCCAAAGGGCGGATTTTTTATCACCCGGCGGGTTCCACTCAAGAAGCCATTTATCGCGCCGAATTCAATGAACTCACCAAAAAGAATGTGCGCACCATTCTGAGCGCCGAACTGTTTGCAAACATCACGTTTGCGCCGATGAACTTGGGTGTTTCGTTTGGAACGTTGCGCATTATCAATGAGGGCACGTCGTCGAGGCCGCCCACAGTGCGGGACGTTGTTGTGCTTAAACAAACACCCAATGACCTTTCCCACGTTGCCGGCATTGTTACAGAAGCCCCGCAAACGCCGCTGTCGCATATCAATCTCAAAGCGAAACAAAATGGCACCCCCAATGCGTATCTCAAAAACGCCTCCACCGACCCATCGATCATTGCACACGCCGACAAAGTAATTCGGTTTGAAGTTGCGCCTGAAGGTGTACGCATTGCTGCCGCAACGCCGGAGGAGGCCAATGCCTTTTTGGAGAAAGTGCGCCCCAAAGAGTCGCAGTCTCCGCCTCGCGACTTAACCCGTAAAACGCCGGCTCCACTCGCTGAAATCGCGTTTGGGGATGCGCGTACTTTCGGCGCCAAAACAGCCAATCTGGCCGAACTAAGAAAAGTGCTTCCGGCCAAAACGGTGCCCAACGGCTTTGGTTTGCCGTTTTATTTTTACGACACCTTTATGGCCGAAAACCAACTTTATGAAGCCGCCAAACAAATGATCGCATTGCCCGAGTTTTCCGCCGATGCGGAAAGTCGCGACAAAGCGCTGTCGGCGTTTCGCAAAAAAGTTCGCAAAGCAAAAATGCCGTCAGCGCTTTCGGACCAAATTGCAGCATTGCAGGCGACGTTTGGTCAATTGTTCGGTCCCACCCAACCAATTCGAGCGCGCTCCTCCACAAACAACGAAGATTTGCCCGGTTTTAATGGGGCAGGGCTGTATGATTCATATACCCATCGCCCCGATGAAGGACATCTTGAAAACACTGTCAAACAGGTGTTTTCGAGCCTGTGGAACTTTAGGGCTTTTGAAGAGCGCGAGTTTTATCGCATTGACCACTTTGCCGCAGCAATGGGCGTTTTAATTCATCCCAATGAAGACGATGAACTTGCCAACGGTGTTGCGTACACAAAGAACATTTATGACCCCAATTGGCCCGGCTTTTATATCAATGCTCAAGTGGGCGAGAGTTTGGTCACCAATCCGCCGCCCGGCTCGGCACCGGAGGAGTTGTTGATTTCGCGCATCGGCGAAAATGGTGAATACGAAACGCAATACATTTCCCGCTCCACCCTTTCGCCGGAAGGAAAACCGGTGTTATCGCCCACCGACATTGAGCGTTTGGTTGCAGCGCTTGAAAAGGTGCACGTTCACTTTGCCAAACGTTATGGTCGAAGCGGCGACGACACATTCGCCATGGATGTTGAATTTAAGATCCGAAAAGACGGTTCCCTTCAGATCAAACAGGCGCGCCCCACTGTTGACTGATTTATCACGCGATTGTGTTCCGCGTTTTTCTCGCCCGAGCCCCGCTTGACTCAGATGCCCAATTGGGCGCACGATTGCGAGCTAAGTCGGACTATTCGGGAAGCTTCCGCGCAATCGCCTCATGGATAGTCCCGGCTCGGGAGACGATTTCATGTTGACCTCCAAGGTTGTGCGCCTGGGTTTGGTATTGCCGTGGCTCATATTGTACGGCTACCTGGCCTATCGCGCCGCCAAAGCGCGTCCCGGGGCCACGCTCAGAGACCGAGTCGTCAAGATGCTCGGCGATCGCGAGCCCGCTGTTTATCTCGACTCCGCCAAGCTCATTGTACTCATTGCCTGGCTTTGGAATTCACCCAACCCCGTTGTCTTAAAAGAAACGCTGTCTCGCAATATCCCAATAGCGTCTCCAATTGGCATCTTTAAAGCGGTTTCGCTCGCATCCATGCCCCTTTGGACGGTGGACGTTGCCACCTGGGCGTTTCGTGTCGGGCTCGTTTTGGCCGCATTGGGGTTTGCGACGCGTATTGGAACGGCGGTGGCCGCACTGTGTCATGTGTACCTTTGGTCGTTGTCTTATTCATTCGGTTATTCGGTTCACAATCACATGGTGCCAATGGCGCTTTTGGCATTCGCTTTTTGTCCGGATCCGAGCCCACACATTGGCAAATATTTTAAAGCCTGGCGCGAGAAAAAGCCCCTCACAGAGGTTGCCTCTTACCCCGCCTATTCTGTTGAAGCCGTTCGTTTTGCTGTCATGACTGTGTACGTTCAGGCCGGGCTTGAAAAAATGCTGCAATCGGGCGCCCAATATTTTAACGGCGTCACCATTCAAACCCATTTTCTATGGGGACTTGAACTCATTACACCGGCCGCAAACTGGCCACTTTGGTTGCTTGGTGCAATTGGGTTTGCCGTTTGCTTTTGGGAGTCTTCGTACGGTCTCGTCCACTTCTTTCCAAAGTCACGCCTCCCGTTGATTCTCACGGCGTTCATCTTTCATGAAATTGTCAGATACGGCATTTCTATCAACCCATTTTCGTTCCTCGAAGCGGGCATTCTTTTCTTTGCTCCTCCTTATGAATTAGCCCTTCTTTTCCGCGGAAAAAGCGCTCCGCGCACGCGCGCAGCCGAAGGTGAAAAAGTTAATCCAAAGTGGGGATTTGTGGCTGCGGCGGCGGTGCTCTGCGCCGTTCAATGGTTGCCGTTTTTCACCCGCAAAGGTGAATACCCGATATTGAGCTTTTCACTCTTTTCAGGCTCTTATCAAGGTGGTGAAACTCAACCGCGTTTTGCCAAGGTATCCGCCCGCAAACGGCCCGACGGCGCGTTTCGCCAAGTTGATGAGGTAAAAGAACTCGCTATGCACAATGTGGCTTTCAGCGAGTTTATTGTTTCTCGGTTTGGCCCATTCTACTTTGAAAAGCTGTCGCTGCCCGGATATGCAAAGCAGGAGCACTTGGTCGATAGGCGTGAAGAGCATTGCCAATGGCTATTGGATCAAGTTCGTCGTTATGCGGGCATGGCCGACGCGGATGAATTGGTGATTGACCTCAATTATTACATTGTGGGTGACACCTCGGCGCGCACCGCTCGCATCTACGAGTGCAAGCGATAGCGTTACGAATGGTTCTTCACACGGCGACCGTTCTCCTGTGTAATTCTCCCCGGTGGCTATGTTTTTCTACTGCGCGCCACCACGTTTTGCTCTTTGGTAGGAGGCGATATGCCGAAGTTGAGCCGCCGTGTGAGCTTGGGATTCCCGTTTTCGGTTTCACTCATCACGCTTTTGGCGGGCGGCTTCATCGCGGCTGCGTGTGATGGTGCAAGCACCGGTACCGGGGGGGGCGGTACCGGCGGATCAAGCGGAGAGTGTTCCGCGACATGCGAGGGGAACACGCCTGTCTGCGATCCCGATTCAAAAACATGTGTTGAATGTTTGGCCGACAATGACACGTGTTTGGCGGGACAGTTTTGCGATGCCACTACCAAAACCTGCCTCGACGGCTGCAAAGATGACTCCGAGTGTACATCGCCCAAATTCTGCGATCCCACAACACATCAGTGCGTAACCTGCAATGACGATTCGCAATGTGACGCCGGTTCTGTGTGTTCGCCGAGCGGCAACTGTGTTGCGGGTTGCAGCGGTTCGCAACCCTGCGCCAATGGTCTTGCGTGTTGCGGCGGTGCTTGTATCGATCTGACAAGCGATCCAAAAGCGTGCGGGGCCTGTGACACCCCCTGCCCCAATCTCGATCACGCTATTGAGGTTTGCTCGGGTGGCATTTGTTCATTGGGCGCATGCGACGACGGTTATGCCGATTGTAATAAAAACGCCGAAGACGGGTGTGAATGGAGCCTTTCTGTAGGCGAGTGCTCTTGTACACCCGGTGCAACGCAAGACTGTTATACAGGCCCCGTGGGTACACAAGGCACTGGCACCTGTAAATCAGGCGTTTCCACATGTGATGAAACGGGCACTTCGTGGGGCCCTTGTACCGGTCAGGTGGTTCCGCTTTTTGATACCTGCGCCGACGGGCTTGATAACGATTGTGATGGCACGCCTGATAACGCAAAAGACCTCGACGGCGACGGTTGGACTCCGTGCGACGGTGACTGTTGCGACGTGGTGCAAGTGGATGTTTGCGGCGATCCGGGCCTTGTAAATCCAGGCGCGTTTGAAGTGCCGGGCAATGACGTAGACGACGATTGCGACGGTACAAAAGACAATCCTTTGCAGGCTTGTGATGCAAACCTCGTTTCAAACTCGGCAACAGCCACCGATTACGCAAAAGCCATTGATCTGTGCTCCGATACTGTTGAAAATCCGCCCAATAAAAAAGATAAAAAATGGGGCGTTATCAGCGCCAAATTCTCATTGGCCGACGGCACGGGTTCCCCCCATGCCGATTCAAAGTCTATTCGGCAGGGGTTTGGGTCGGGGGTGACTCCTCTCGCCGGCAGCCGATTAATGATGCTTTCCACCGGGGCCGCCGCGGCTCAAACGGCACCCAATAACGCGAGCCCCGCTTATAAAGCCTTCCAAGGGGGTCAGAGCCTCGCCAAAACAAGCCCTGTGCCGGCAGACTGGCTGGCAGCCAATAACAATAACTTCCCCAACGCGCCCGGTTGCCCAGAACCGCAGGGTGGCACCACCGCCAACGACCCTGTCATGCTCAAAGTGCGCGTGCGCGTGCCGACAAATGCCAAGTCGTTTAACATTTCCACCAACTTTTATTCGAGCGAATATCCCGAGTGGGTATGCAGCGCGTTTAACGACTTTTTCTTGGCACTGCTCGACTCAACCTTTGTTCCCGGTATGGGTCAGGCGGGTAACCCGGCTGATAAAAACTTGGCATTTTATACCACCGGTAACAAGGTGTATCCCGTCGGTGTCAACCTCGCCACCGGCAATACCGGCTTGTTCAGTCAATGCCAATCAAGCCCCACGGGTTGCGGCGGCGGTGCGGTTCCCGGCAATAACACCTGCCAAGGCACAACTCAACTGGTGGGCACCGGCTTTGACGATCCCAATCCGCCCTCTCAATTTGCCAATGACCCTGCCTGGTGTTCAAACACAGCCAAGTTTGCGGGCGGCGGTACAGGATGGCTCACCACAACAGGCAACGTGAAGCCCGGTGAAGTTATTGAGCTGCGGCTCGTTGTTTGGGATACCGGCGACGGTTGGTATGATTCTGTTGCACTGATTGATAACTTTATCTGGTCGCTCGACGCATCCACGCCCGGCACACATCAATGACAGTTTCTTCTCCGGTCAACTCACCCTCTCAATTAAAAGAATCGAGTTCAGCGCTCAAAAGCGCCATCAGTGATGCTTCGCGCGGCTTGATAGAGCGCGAAACGTTGGTTGAACTCGTTGTGCTCGCCGCTGTTGCGCGAGAGCACGTACTTGTTGTCGGGCCGCCGGGAACCGCCAAAAGTGAAGCGGTGCGTCGCATCGCCAAACGTCTCGGTGGCAAAACGTTTGAATATCTATTGGGCCGTTTCACAGAACCGTCCGAGATATTTGGGCCTGTCGACCTGAAAAAACTCCGAGAAGGTGTTGTTGAAACAGAAACCGCCGGTATGTTGCCCGAGGCAGAAATTGCCTTTTTGGACGAGGTTTTTCTCGGGTCAACTGCCATATTGAATACCCTCCTCGGCATTCTCAATGAGCGAACGTTTGTGCGCGGGCACACTCGGATGAAATGTCCACTTCGGGTGTGCGTCGGGGCTTCCAATCGATTGCCCGAAGAGGAACAACTCGCGGCATTTGCCGATCGATTTTTGGTGCGCGCGTTTGTCGAGCCTATCGGCGACTCAAGCCTTGAAGAGCTGCTGATGTCGGGATGGTCGCTTTCCTCCGCAAACGAAGAATCCGCGAGAGCGGCAATGGTTCACGTGGACACGTTGGCGTCCGTTGCCCAAACCATGGACGTGAGCGTGATGCGTGGGCCGATAAGCCATGCGGTTCGAGCATTGCGAAGCGCCGGAATAGACCTTTCGGATCGGCGCATTGTGCGCATTCAAAAACTTATTGCCGCGGCCGCCGCGCTCGCCGGACGGGAAAAGCCGTCTGAAGCCGATCTGTGGCCTGTTGTTGTTGCATTGCCAACCATTGACGCGCAGCGCCTCGGTAGGGATGTATTGCGCGATTTTCTCAGCGCTTCGCAAAACGAAACATTAATTGCAGCCGCGGCCCACACATCGTTTGGTCCATTGGCTCGTGCATCAAAACTCACTCAACAAGCATTGATGTTGTTGTCTTCGCCCCCGGCGATTGAATCTGAATTGCACGCATATCAACTGCGCATTGAGGGCATGTTGCGCGAAATAGACGCCGGATTTGCCCAAACGCAGTTGCCGGCCGACTTGGCCGACGCACGGTCAAAGTTAATAACAAAACACGAATCTTATAAGAAAACGGCTGCAAATCAATGAAGTGGCGGGTCTCTTTTATTGAGCGACCCATTGCACTCGAACCGGCGGCGGCGGCCATATCGGGTGAAGCTGCCAAAAAACTTGCACGCGCACTGCTCGAAAAAACCGACGCCCAGCTCTTAAAACTGTCAGGTCTGACAGCGGGTGACACCTTGTTGATCACCGGCCCGACAAGCGATCTACCATGGGTAGAAAGTGTTCTATATCTAGGTCGAGATCCGAGCGCCCCTAGGTTGTTATTGCCCACCGCACTCACGCCCGATGTGCCGGCCGACGTGTTTGAAGCGGCGATTGCAAAAACGAACCTTCCATTCCCTGTGGCTGTATTGCCCTCACCCAAACGACTTATTTCAATGCATTTGGCCAGACCCATTGAGCGGGCGTTGCTCACCGCATGGTTGGGGTCATGACGCAGACCGCCGTTCCGGCCGCGCTTTCGCATTGGCAGGCTCAGCTCGGCGTGTTTGCGCCCGACGTGGCGCTCTCCCTTTCGCCGCTCGTAACCCGGCTAACAGGCCTTTTCGGCGCGGGCAAACAGGTTGCCAATTTGCTGGGCGAGCCCGACGGTTTTAATGGGCTTTCGCGCCGCGGTCCTTATGAACGACTGCTTGGAAGCGAGTGGATGTTGCTGAGCGAATTGCCGGATGAATTTATGCGGCGCGCGATTTCCGGCGAACACTCGTTTTTGCAGCCGGCGTTCAAGGCAAAAGGGGGCCAAAAGAGCATTGTGATGTTGTTTGACTGCGGGCCCACTCAGTTGGGAGCGCCCCGTGCCGTGCACATTGCATTGCTGATTGTAATGGCCGCGCGCGCCGAACGAGCCCAAAGCGATTTTTATTGGGGTTCGTTGCAGGACGAAAAACGACGTCTCGTAAGCAACATTGCACCTGCCACAGTGGGTTATTTAATCAACGGGCGCTCGTCAACGCCGGTTTCGGAGCGTTTATTAAAAGAATGGGCAGACGTGCCCGAATTTGCCCGGGCGGGTGAACAGTGGCTCGTGACCGATCGCGTGCCCAATAACCATCGAGTCATAAACGGCGCATCGACAATCTGCGTGACCGAAGTGCCGAGCCTCACCGAGCGACGTGTTCGAGTGGAAGTGATTGCCGAGCGCGGCGTTGCCTCCAAGTCGGTGTTGCTCGATCTGCCGCCTGAAAACATTTGTGTACGCTTATTGCGCGACCCATTCAAACTCGCAAAAACAGCTACTATCACCGGTACGTCGGACATTGATCTTTCGGGGGGGATCCTCTCTTCAATCAATGGCAGGCGCCTGTTTTTAAGGTCAAAACGCGGCGCACTCATAACGTTTGTTGTGGTGAACTCTCCCAAAGCGCCTGTCCCCCCTCCCACAACGTTTTATCCGGGGCGTGGTGAAACCCCTATTGCCGTGGGCACATTGCGCTCCAAAAGCCGCACACTTTTATTAACATCCGACGGGAAATCGTATGCGCTCTATACAATGGCCGTCACCCGAAAAACGGCTGTTGAAGTGATCGGCATTACACCCGACGAACCTCCGTATGCGCCGCCGTACGGCCCAATGGGGTCCATTGTACCGCTGGAAAATGGTGAGTTTCGTGTGGCGTTCCCGGGAAAAGTGGATCTGGTGATTAAAGGTCGAGCAGCTTTCAGCGACCGGGAGCACCGAGCACATGAACACGAAACCGAACAGCTCTGGAATTCACCGACCATTTGGGCGAACGAAATTCCTGAAAGTTTTTGGCAAAGCGGTTCTCTATGGCTCACGCGCGAACACGATCACAAAACAGAATATGTCGTTTCCGCCGATCGAAAAAGTGTGCAGCACTTTTTTGAGAAAAACACCATTATTGAAACGACTGCACCGATTGATTTGATTAAGTTCATTCCAACGACAGGCCAAATTGCCTATGTGACAGCGGCGGGCGAGGTGGGCGTCTATTTGTTGCCCGTCGGGGCCCACGTGCTCAGGTTTTTGCCTGCCGGGGATTTGGGTGATGCGCATTGAATCACCCATTTTAAAGGGCTCTTTCATTGCAGCGGGCCTGTGGCTCGACGGTCGCACCTTTGGGGCGGCGGCGGCGGCGGAACGCCTGCTGCGAGCAATGTGGCCGGGAGATACCCTTTATCGCGACGGTGACGTTTGGATTGTTCAATTCAAAATCCGGCGGCGACTTCTTTCGTTTGAAAGTCCGGCCGGGTTGCTCATTGCTCATCAAAACGGTTTGGTGTCGGCCCTCATTAAAGACGCCGAGATTGTTAACAACGCCGCGCTGATTGTTTTGGAAGGAAAGTGCATTGAAGTAATACTCAATGCCGAGCACCGCGTTCACCCGGCATCCCACCTGGATCTCTCTGATTTTGAACGCGTCGATGAGGTCAATTCGCTGGGCAGTGTGTACTCAAGTGTAAACCCCGACCTCCCCGCTGTTCAGGTGAACCTTCGCGAAAAAACCGGCATTGGTGAGCCGGACGCCGATATGCAAGAGATGGCGGAGGCATTGCGAGGGGTATTGAGGCAGGAGGGTGAATCGCAGGAAAGCTCCCCGGAGCGCGTTGGCGGTGGCTGGACAGCGGCGCTTTTTCAAGCCGTTGGACGTTTCTTACAAGGTATTGCCGGACTCTTGTCAAGGCCGTCTGCAAGCAGCAAGTCACCGTCGGCGAGGGGCGCCGGTGCATCGGGGGAAAACAATTCTCTTATTGTTTTTCCCGGCAAAAAGGGCGCGGGTTCAAGTTCAATTGTTTCCGGCAAGAGGTCTTCGCCGGGCTGGATCGAACAATTGGCAACGTCGCTGTCGTGGGCGGCGGCGCGTTTTTTGGCTTGGTCCCAATTCAGTTCGATCATTACGCGCCGCCAGTCTGAATACGTGGCCCGCATGTTTCAAATGTTTGACGACGGCGACTTGGAAGCCGCATTGCGACACGCTATTCCACTTGGAACAGGCGAGTCTGCGCCCGCGCCGCCAATGTTGGGTACACCTTCGCCGCGGGCCGATCTTACCATTACGCCCCATCGACAAAAAGCTTCGTCGTCCCTTTATTCAAGCGGGGATTTGCAAGAAGAATTGCGGCGACGTTATCGCGCGGCGTTTGAGCAACTGGAGAAAAAAGGGGAGATTGAAAAGGCCGCATTTGTATTGAGCGAGCTTTTAAAAGTGGATGAAGAAGCCGTCGCTTTTTTGGAGAAACACAAACGTTATTCACTCGCCGCCGAATTGGCCGAAGCCCGCGGGCTCGGTCCGGCTGTGGTTGTACGTTTATGGTTTTTGGCGGGTGACATTGAGCGGGCGGTGCGCATTGCCAAGTTGCACGGCGCTTTTGGTGAAGCCGTCATTCGCCTCACGGCCATGGGGAATATGGAGCAAGCTGCGGCACTCCGTCTTTTGTGGGCCGACTCATTGGCTTCAGCCGGTCAATACGTTGCCGCCGTAGATGCGGTGTGGCCCATTGAGAAAGCGCGACGCCTTGCCAAAAAGTGGATCGATAACGCTGTGGCGACAGGTGGCCCGCCGGGGGCGGCGGTCCTTATTAAAAAGGCCGAACTTTTTCAAAATGACTTTGATGATGTGTACGCACAGGCTGAAGCGTTTTTGAATGAAGAGCCACCTTATGGCATTGAGAACGCCACGGCCATGGCGGGAGCAATCCTCCGAGCGGGGCGCGAAAAATCCATTCGCGTTTTGGCTAAGGCCATTACACGCGCCTTAATGAGCATCCCCACACCCAACGAAAACGTGTCCCCTTTGGCGTTGGCGCAAATGTCGGGGGACGCGCTTTTTATTGATGAAGTGTCACGCGCATTGTCCAAAAAAAGCGACTCGACAATACCCGATATTCTGCCCAGTTTTTCGGGCCTCAATCGCACGGGCCCGCGCAGCATCAATAACTGTGCGCGGGTGATTTTACCCAATCTCTCTTATGGCCGCGCTATCAAGCTGGGGTCGGACACATTTCGACTCTTTGGGATTGTTGATGGGCTCACTTCCTTTAGCAACCCCGAGCATGTGTGCGAGCTTGTGAGGGAGGTTATTGAAGATTATGCTTATGGTTACGCGTCCGCCGCACGCGATGTAACCACGGCCGGGCATCTATTGGCTTGGGCTCTCCTTCAGGCCAATGGCGCTCTACTGCAACGTGCCGCCGATCGGCCGCAACACCGGGGTGACGGCGCCGTAGCTGCGGTGGGCGCCGTCAGGGGTAAAACATTTGTTTTTGCGCACGTGGGCAACTGCCGAATCTACCTCCGGCGCGATACAAGGCAAATCGCATTAACCGCCGATCATACCCTGGGTGCCGAAACAAAAGGGCAAGAGCATAAACTTTTGCCGGGTGTACATGTCGAGTCGCTAAAACACGTGCTCACGCGCCTCATGGGCGTAACAGACCATTTAAAAGTGGATGTTGGGTCGGTGGAGCTTGGCTACGGCGACCTGATTTGTTTTTGCAATGACGGTATTCACCAATCCTTCACGGAGGACGAAATCGCCTCGGCCATCGGTTCACCGGATGGGGCGCCCGCGATCTGCTCTCGGCTCGTGCAAATGAGCGCCGAGAAAGGCAATGGTAAAGACGCCGCGTGTGTGGTGATGCGCTTTCAATCAAAGGGAATGCGCCAACACCGGCCGCTTGAGCCCTTTACGATCGCGTTTAATCCAAAGGAGCATCTGCCTCATTGGGTAGCCACTCAACCGGTCATTCAACGAACCATACGCCGGACAAAAGCGCAGTCGGGAAGTTTACCCATATTCGACGCTGTGTCTCTACCCAATGGCCAAATGCTTGCGGCAATGGGTACACTCGGCGCATGGCTTCTTTCACGCGAGGGTAGGGTGCTCACCCGCTTTATGGAGCCCGCGTCTTCAATTGTTCTATCAGATCAGGGTGATCGCGCCATTTTTGTGGACGGTTCTCGGGTAACCCGGGTGGACTTGATTGGTAAGAGGCAAGAGCCCTGGTGCCACCTGAATCTGAAGGTTTGGGCCGACACATTTGATGGGTTGATTTGGTATGTGGCGGCGGAGGGTGCTTTGGGGAGGGACAACAAAGTGTTGGCGCTGGATGCCACCCAGGTGGGTGTTCACAGCCTTTGGAACTTTGGGGACAACGGGCGCACGGTGCGTCGGGTGTTTCGCCGACCTACGAGCCTTGCCATGATCTTTGGGGCCCAAGCGCCCATTTCGCGTGATGGCAGCGTAGACTTCCCAGACAACTATTGGGAGTTTGACTTACCGTCGCACAAGCTCAAATCGCGAGCTGAAATGGAGAGGGCAAAAACCGAAAGAGAATTGACCCTTCGAGGCTGGACGCAATCTACCTACCCAACCCAATGGGACAGCGAGACGGGCACTTTCCAGGTGAGGCTCTCGGGAGAAAGCGAACCCCATCTGACATTTGTACTTGAAGGGGCATCCCGCGTTTCAGCGCGTTTTCGAGGGGATGAACTGACGCTCTGTGATGACATGGGTAGGTTGATTGTGGTGATGGTAAAAGAGGGTAGAATTGTTCGTGAGTGTACACTCTGACACCATGTCTCGGTGGTTGGCCACGGGGCGGCGGTTGTAGTATCACTTTATCCACAATGAAGTGCGCTTTACCCCTGACGATGGTTGGATGTGTACTCTTGGCCGGATGCCACAAAAGCGACCCTGTGTGGGACATCCCTTGTGATGAAAGGCCCGCCCGGGAGGTGTTGATTGGAACGGGAGAGAGCGAGTTTATTCCGCTCGGCAAAGACAAACTCCAAATTCAATATGGGTCGCAGGGTGGGCAACACATTTGGATGAGCCTGCGCCTCCGCGGATTTGGGCCTGAGATCACCGCTCAATTTGGCTTTTTTGATACCGAAAATCCGGCGCTTGTGTATAGCGGCCCCAATACCGACGCCGATGAACTTCAATACAACGATACGCTGGACGTGAGCGAGACATTGGGGATGTTTGCTGTATTGAACGATTGGGACGAGGCAACGCAAATGCCCATGCCAAGTCCCTCGGGGCATGATGTGATTTTATGGGCGGATGTGACGGATCAATGCACAACGGAGGCGGTTCACGCCGACGCGCCGGCGTCGGTAGAATAGACCGCCTCGTTACACGTGGCGGAAGATGGCGCCTTTGAGTTCTACAAATTGGGTTTTGGGAAACGCTTTGGCGCACGTTTCAAGTTGCCAGTCGCCTTTAAAAAGCACAACGGGTTGGCCATGCACGTCGAGTGCGCCATAACCAAACAGCTTGCCTTCAAGCTCGGCGAGCGGCAACGGTTCGCCTTCTACCCATCGCGCGAGTTTAAATGAAAGGCGCTCTGCGCGCACTTTGCACCCGTATTCGTTTTCAAGGCGATCTTCAACAACATCGAATTGAAGTTCACCCACCGCGCCGACGATCGCTTCACCTTCTCGGCCCTCCGGCGGCCGAAAAAGCTGAATAGAACCTTCTTGCGCGAGCTGTTCCAAACCCTTTTTGAGCTGTTTACGCTTCATTGGATCGAGCATAAACATGCGGGCAAAGTGCTCCGGGGGAAACTGCGGCAAAGGTGGGTATTGGATATTGGGGCCCGATGTAATGGTGTCACCGATAAGAAAAATACCGGGATCGAATACACCGATAATGTCACCCGCAAACCCGTCTTCAACCAATGTGCGCTCCTGCGCCAAGAATTGAACGGGATTGGTCAGCCGCGTATCGCGCCCAAGGCGAACGTGGCGCACTTTCATTCCACGTTCATAACGACCGGAGCAAACGCGAAGAAACGCGACGCGGTCGCGGTGAGCGCGATCCATATTGGCTTGGATCTTAAAAACGAAGGCGGTGAATCGTTCATCGGTCGGTTCGATAGAACCCTTGTCCGATTCTCGCGCGGCCGGGAGCGGCATCATCTCCACGAACGACGATAAGAATTGCGGCAGGCCGAAGTTGTTAATGGCACTGCCGAAAAACATGGGCGATACCTGCCCTGTTTTAAACTTTTCCACGTCGAGCGCGTCGCCCGCGGCATCGAGCAACTCCACTTCATCTTTAAGGCGCTTAACGTCGTCGGGTTCCAGATGATCCAAGATCTTTGGATCGTCGAGCGTCATGGCTTCCATCGGCGCAATTTCAGCCCCGTGGGCCACCGTTTCAAAAAGGTACACTTGGTGCAATTTGCGGTGATAAACCCCTCGAAACTTGGCTCCCCGAAACACGGGCCATGTGATTGGGTACACACCGATCCCAAGCACTTCTTCCACTTCGCCGATGAGGTCAAACGGATCGCGACCGGGCCGATCCATTTTGTTGACGAACGTGAAGATCGGCATGTGCCGCAATTTGCAGACTCGGAATAACTTTTTGGTTTGCGCCTCGACACCTTTTGCGCAGTCGAGAAGCATAATCGCCGCGTCGGTGGCCATGAGCGCGCGGTACGTGTCTTCGCTGAAGTCGGCGTGACCGGGAGTATCAACGAGCGACAAAAGCCTTCCGGAGTAGGGAAATTGGAGCACGCTCGATTGAATGGAGATGCCGCGCTCGCGCTCCATTTCCATGTAGTCGCTGACGGTGTGAGCGCGCTGGCGTTTGGCGCGCACGGCACCCGCGAGTTGAATGGCTCCGCCGTATAAGAGGAGCTTTTCAGTGAGCGTGGTTTTGCCCGCGTCGGGGTGGGAAATGATCGAAAAGGTTTTTCGGCGCGCGATCTCACGCTCGATTTCTTGAGGCGTCACAAAGTCACCAAGGGGAGGAAACACCGCAACATCGCGATGCGGCGGGCCGTATAGCAAACTTTCGGGCCGCGCGGCGTGCGCTCTCGCTCCCAGCGGGAAAAGCGAGTATAGGGCCGGCATGTTCGACGCCGGGCAGAAGGTTTACGCCAAGACTTTGAGCGAAATTCAAGAAGCGGGGTTGTGGAAAGAAGAGCGCATCCTCGCCACGCCGCAGGGGGCCACGATCCGCACCGCAGCGGGTCAAGAAGTGTTGAACTTCTGCGCCAACAACTACCTCGGTCTTTCGAGCCATGAAGTGGTTCTCAATGCCGCGAAACACGCGCTCGATACCCACGGTTTCGGTCTTTCGAGCGTGCGGTTTATCTGTGGCACTCAAAACCTTCACAAAGAGCTTGAGGCGAAAACGTCGGCATTTTTCGGCACCGAAGACACCATTTTATACTCGTCGTGTTTTGATGCGAACGGCGGCCTGTTTGAAACACTTCTCGGAGAAGAAGACGCGATTATCAGCGATGCATTAAATCACGCTTCGATTATCGATGGTATTCGCCTCTGCAAAGCGGAGCGACATCGGTATCCCAACGGCGACATGAACGCGCTCGAAGATGCATTAAAAAGACGCAGGATAAAAGGCTGCGAATGGTGGCGACAGACGGCGTGTTTTCAATGGACGGATACCTGGCCAAACTTAATGAAGTTTGCGACTTGGCCGAAAAATACGGCGCGATGGTTATGGTTGACGATTCGCACGCGACGGGTTTTATCGGGCGCACCGGTCGCGGCACTCCTGAAGAATTCGGCGTTATGAGCCGTATTGACGTAATGACTTCCACGCTTGGAAAAGCGTTGGGCGGCGCGAGCGGCGGGTTTACAACGGGCCGCAAAGAGGCAATTGCACTGCTCCGTCAGCGGTCGCGCCCATATCTGTTTTCAAACACGCTTGCTCCGGCGATTTGTGGAGCGAGCATTGCAGTGTTTGACATGCTCTCAAAAACAACGGCGTTGCGCGACAAGTTAATGGCCAGCACCGCGCGCTTCCGGGATGGAATGACGCAGGCCGGGTTCTCCATTAAACAGGGTATTCATCCGATTGTGCCCATTATGTTGGGCGACGCTCGCCTCGCCAATGAAATGGCCAAATCAATGCTCGGTGAAGGCATTTATGTGATCGGCTTTTCGTACCCGGTGGTGCCCAAAGGTGAGGCGCGCATTCGCGTACAGATTTCTGCCGCACACGAGCCGGAACACGTTGAACGCGCTATTGCGGCTTTTACCAAAGTCGGCAAGTCGCTCGGCGTGATCTGAACGAGAAACGTTAATCATTTACTCAACCGCAAAATGCATTGAAATGCGCCGCGGGCGGGGCGCAGGGTCACCGCGGCGTTCGGAGTTGGTTATGGAAAATCGTGTTCGTTTCGTGATTGGTGTGGCAACCCTTTTGGCGGCGGGTTGCACCGTGAAGGTGAACGGTCAGGTTCATAAGTTTGGACTGACAGGTGAAGAAGAAAAAAAGCCCGCCGAGGCCGGTTCCGGCACCACCGCCGCCACGGACGGCAACAGCGCCGATGCTCTCGCCAATGAATTGGCCGGTGGAACCACGCCGGCCGGTCAAACGGTGACCCTGAAAAGCGATTTTGCCCCCAATCCCACCTTGGTTGGAACGTTTTCAACCAAAGCTGAGGTGAGCATCAGCGGTCAGCCTCACGGCGCTTCAAACTGCTCGGGTTATGTGGGCGAGTCGGCGTCGGCGGTGATTAAGTTTACGAGTGCAATGAAACGCACGCGCATTTCGGCTCCGGGAGCGCGTTTGATATTGGCCGAGTTCGGCGATAAAAAATATGTTTGCCGCGACGTTTACGGCGGTGAAACCCCGAGCGTTATGCTCGATCCTGAATGGCCCACCGGTGACGTTGCCATTTACGTCGGCGGTCAAAAAGACCAAACGTACAATTACGAAATTCGAGTGGAAGACGAGCAACGTCCTCTGGATATCGCTTGGAAAAGCAATAAAGCGGTTGAGTTGAATGAAGTGCCCAAAGACCCGGTGGTGATTACGCAGACAACACCCACAACCGCGGGAACGAAGAGTGGGCATTGCGGAAACAGCTTTTATCGTGACACGCCCGATGTGGTGTTTTCATTAAAACGGCCCCTCGGCGATATGAGCATTGAAGTGCGATCCGCCAAACCGGTGGATATTGAACTCATTGGACCGCTCAATGAAGATGGCCGAAATTTGCCGCGCAAATGTGGGAGTGATGACCGCATTACATTCAGCCGAATGGAGGCCGGGATTTACGGGCTTCGTATTGGGACCGAAAAATCGGGCGAAGAAGCTCTCTATCACGTGATTGTGCGCGGCAAAGAGACAACTCGCAATCCAATCATGGTGCCGTCAAAGTTCTCCGACAAAATCGGTTTGGAGCAAAGTGTTATCACCTGGCATTACCCCCAGCTTTTGCAGCAGGACATGGAGACGAGCGACGCCAATCGCGAAGCCATTTTTATGTCGGCTCCGAAAGAGTTATTCGTATTCCCCAAGTTT
Source organism: Polyangiaceae bacterium (assembly GCA_016712345.1). Classification (GTDB taxonomy): domain Bacteria; phylum Myxococcota_A; class Polyangia; order Polyangiales; family Polyangiaceae; genus JADJRH01. Next base: position 485,190 of record JADJRH010000001.1, on the reverse strand, counting down.
AATATGGATAAATCGGTGGCGGAGGTGATCGGCGGCTCAAACAATGCCAAAGGTGCGCCGGCTCCTGAATATCCCAAAGAGAATGAACCATTGCTTATGATCAATCGCAATGGATGGGTAATGGGTATTGATGGCGCGATTTATCGCGTGAACATGAAAGACCTTCAAGCCGACCCGAGTGGAGCGGTGGCAATACCCGCCGCGCCGCGAAATACGGCCCTTTCATTCGATCAAGCGGTGAAAGCGCGCGGCCCCGAAGATGCCAAAGCGTACGCGGCGTGGGAAAAGGCGAATAAAGATGCCGACGGTTGTTATGACCGCGCCCGCGGCAATGTGGAAGGTACACCTGAATCGATTTGCGGGTCGTTTGATAAGGCGGCTGAAAAGAAAAAAGAAGCCCTTGAAAAAGAGCTTACAAAGAATCGTGTCGCGCGTCGCGCGGCCAGCCTCAATAAAGTGAAACCCAAAGTCGAAGCGTTGTTTAAAAACTGAAGCAGCGAAAAAGCCCCGCCAAAAGCGCCTCGCAATGACTTGAGACGTCTCGATGCCTGATACGTCGTAATCAACACGGAGTTCCCCAGCGGCGCATGCGCCTCATTCGAACGGCGAGTAACTCGTTGCGGTTGAGTTGTCGATGCAGCAGAAAAGAGCCCGTTCTGGGAGGTCCGGCGACTTGAGATGTCCATCACGTCGCCATCCACCGGTCTCGCCGGTCTCTCGTTTTCGTCGTGGCTGCGCTCGCCACAGAACTCCATCTGGAGAACCCGACGCGCCACGCTGTTCGCTTTTCCGCTTGGCGACGGGCAAGGGTGTCCCAAACGTCTCGACAAGACTGGATCCGTGCCTTGCAGAACGTTCCGCTAAAGGGAAGTTACCTAGGAGGCACGGAGATCCACAGAGTTTTTTGTATTTAGGCTGCAATAGGCTTGCATCAGCTAGACAAACAACTTGTCAGGTTTGGGATCGCAGCTGACGTGTACCCAAGCAGCCAAAGAAACAAAAAAACCTCGGTGAGACTCCGTGACCCTCCGTGAGTCCGTGGTGAAGAGACATCACGGATGTCGAAACGCGTTCGGTCGTTGCGTGGTGGCGTCGGTTACCGAGGTGGGTAGGAAGCGTTCAGGGGTTATGCGGTGCGGGCTTTGCGGAGTTTAAATGCGCCGGCCTTGTGTACTTTTCCGGGGAGTTGCCTTCCAATCACTTCTTCGGCAACGCGGCCCGCTTCAATGACGCCTTCAAGGTCGACGCCGGTTTCAATCCCCATGCCGTTCATTAGATAAATGAGGTCTTCGGTGGCCACGTTGCCCGCCGCGCCGGGAGCGTATGGGCAACCACCCACGCCCGCCACCGATGAATCAAAGTCACGCACGCCGAGTTGCAGCCCAACAACGATGTTGGAGAGCGCCGTTCCGCGCGTGTCGTGCAGATGCAACGCAATGCGCGAAAGTGGCATTTCGTCGCGAAACATGCGGACGATAAGGTCGGTTTGGCGGGGTGTACCCACTCCGATGGTGTCTCCCAGCGACACCTGATAACAACCCAGGTCAATTAACCGCTTTGCAATAGACAATACTTTTTTCGGGTCAATAGGCCCTTCATAAGGGCAGCCCCACACTGTTGAAACATAGGCGCGCACGGCGAGCCCTTTTTCACGTGCGGGCGGAACGATCTCGTGAAACACGGAAAGTGTGTCGTCGATCGTTTTATTGATATTCATTTTGTTATGAGTTTCGCTCGCGCTTAGAAACACGGCGATTTCAGAAAGGCCCGCCGAAAGTGCTCTTTCGAGCCCTTTTGCATTGGGACACAACGCGCCGAAGGTAACGCCGGGCGGCGGCTTTAGTGTACTCGCCAATTCTTCGGCGTCGGCCAATTGCGGAACCCATTTGGGCGATACGAAGCTTGTTATCTCAATACGTTTGAGCCCGGCATTAACAAGGCTGTTAATCAGCCGCTTTTTCCCTTCAATGGGGATCATGACGGCTTCATTTTGCAGACCGTCGCGGGGGCTCACTTCATAGATGGACACCCGGTCGGGAGCCTGGGCGAAGAGATCCATGGGGCTCGCGGGGTTGGGCACCGTCATGACGCTCTCACTTTTATATCACGCCGGACAGGCCGGCGTTTTTCTACCGCGCGGCTCACGAACTCACGTGGCGCGGCGGGCGCGAAGGTGACTTTTGCCGGGAAAGAGCAACGGGGTAGTCGCCCGAGAAACAGGCGTGGCAATGCGATGCGACGGGGTCTTTTAAAACCGGCAAATTGGCGAGCGTGCGAGACGCGCTCACCGATTGTGCGAGCCCAGGAAGCGACAAATAACCGAGCGAATCGGCCGCGAGATAGTCGCGAATTTGGTCCACCGAATTGTTGGCGGCGATGAGTTCGGCGCGGGTGGGTGTGTCGATGCCGTAATAACAAGGCCAACGCGTGGGTGGGCTGGAGATACGCACGTGCACTTCTTTTGCACCCGCATCGCGGATCATTTTCACGATCTTGCGACTAGTGGTTCCACGCACGATCGAGTCGTCGATCACGATGACGCGTTTGCCCTCGATCACGGCGCGATTGGGATTGAGTTTGAGACGAACACCAAAGTGACGAATTGTCTGCTGCGGTTCGATGAACGTGCGACCCACGTAGTGGCTGCGAATAAGCCCCATTTCAAAGGGTAACCCCGCGGCGCTTGCAAAACCGACAGCGGCGGGCACACCCGAGTCCGGCACGGGAATCACGATCGTCTCGCCGCTTCCCGAAGGCACCGGCTGCTCTTCAGCAAGGCGTCGACCAAGCGCTTTTCGAACTTCGTAGACGCTTGCACCGCCGAGCTGTGAGTCGGGCCGCGCAAAGTACACATATTCAAATATGCAGGCTTTGGCGGGCTTTTTTTCAAAGGGGAAGATGCTTCGCATCTCGCCGCCGCCGACGATCAAAAGTTCACCCGGCGCCAGATCGCGTGTGTACTCAGCACCGATCAGTTCAAACGCCGTGGGCTCGCTCGCCACCACGATTGCATTGCCGTCTTTGTGTACAAGCTTGCCCAAACACAAAGGCCGAAATCCGTGTGGATCACGCGCGGCGATAAATCCGGTGGGCGTGAGAAACAAAACCGAGAAAGCGCCTTCGAGTTGACTGAGCGCATCGATCACCCGGTCTTCGACCGCATCTTGTGTACTCATTGCGATCAGGTGAACGATCACCTCGGTGTCGCTTGAACTCTGAAAGATTGAACCGCGCGCTTCGAGCCGCTCGCGCACGTTTTCGTAGTTGGTGAGGTTCCCGTTGTGCGCGAGAGCCACCGAGCCGTGTGAGTAGTCGACAGCAAACGGCTGGGCATTTTTGATGTGCGATCCACCCGCCGTGGAGTAACGAACGTGGCCTATCGCTTGATCACCCGGCAGCGTGCTCAGGTCTTTGGGCGAAAAACACGCTTGCACAAGCCCCATTGCTCGATGCGCGTAGAGCTTGTCGCCGTCGCTTGAAACAATCCCCGAAGCTTCTTGTCCGCGGTGCTGCAGCGCATGCAAACCGAGATACGTGATGTTTGCCGCTTCAGGGTGACCGACGATCCCGAACACTCCGCACATGCGCGCTTCTTAGCACCACTCCGCTGACTTCGTTACCCCCTCGCTCCACCATCGACAGCCGCATTGCCGAAGGCACCGCGGCCATCGTCGAGGCGCGCTCTTCGGGCAACCGACCCGACGCTGCTTTGATTTGTTGTGTACGCAATCATGTGTACACGAATTGTGTACTCAGTGTTGTGTACGCAGGCCGCGTTCTGCGTCGTGTGGTCAGTGCGTTTGCCAGTGCGGCGGGATCTCGTCGGGATCGATCACATCGCGCTCCGGTGTTCGCGGAACGCTCCGACGCGCCTGCGTGTTGTTTGGCTTGAAACTGTGCTCCGGCCCGGGAAATGACCGCGTTTGCACTTCATCCACGTAGGCGCGCACGGCGCCCACGATCACGTCGCCCGCCTCAGCGAAACGCTTTGCGAACTTCGGCTTGAGATCGCGATACATCCCGAGCAAGTCGTAACAGACCAGCACTTGCCCATCGCAGCCTTTGCCTGCCCCGATTCCGATGGTGGGGACTTGCACACTCGCTGTTACCTCTTCGGCGAGATCCGGAGGAATTGCTTCAAGCACGATCGCGTAACAACCCGCCTCTTCAAGCGCGCGCGCATCGGACAACACGCGATCTGCGTCGTCGCCTTTGCCCTGCACTTTGAACCCGCCCATTGCGTGAACCGACTGCGGAGTAAGCCCCACGTGCCCCATCACCGGAATGCCGGCGGCAACAATTCGCCGCACGTGTTCGGCCACTTCTTCGCCGCCTTCAAGCTTTACGCTTTCAAACCCGCCCTCTTTCATTAGCTTGCCGGCGTTTTCAAGCGCCTGCGCGGCGGAAACTTGAAAGCTCATAAACGGCATGTCGCCCACCACATGCGCTCGCCGCGCTCCGCGAGCTACAGCGCGCCCGTGATAACAAATGTCCTCAACCGTGACGGGGAGAGTTGTTGAGTGGCCTTGAACCACCATTCCAAGCGAATCACCCACCAATAAAATATCGGCTCCGCCTTCATCGAGCAGCCGCGCCATCGTGAAGTCGTATGCGGTGATCATCGCGATGGGCGGCCCACCTTTGCGCGCCCGAATCTCTGGAACAGTCACCTTTGCAGCGGGCCGATTTGCGCCGCTCCCGTTGGCAGTGGGTCCGTACATTTTCCTCCTGGTCGCGGCCCGAAAACGGGTCCACGCCTGGTATGGAACCTACTTGCACGCGCCACCCCACGCAACCCGCCAAAAGCAACTCAATTGCTCACAACCCAAATAAAGCGCAGCGCTCCGCAACACCGCGGCAAAGCGGAACAGCCAAACGATTGCCAATGCCGCCCGCCGTTAAAAATGGATACTTGAAAAAACGTTATTACGGTCTATTGCGACCCATAACGCCCCAGCCACCGCATTAAAAGAATTTGTAATGGAACCACGTTAAGGTCACCCATGGCGACCAATAACCCTCCAGTCATTGCATTAAAAAAATTGGCAATGGAACCAGGTTAAAAGCCACCCAGCGCGACCCATAACGCCCCAGCCACCGCATTAAAAGAATTTGTAATGGAACCACGTTAAGGTCACCCATGGCGACCCATAACGCTCCAGTCACCGCATTAAAAGAATTGGCAATGGAACCAGGTTAAAAGCCACCCAGCGCGACCCATACCGTTCAGTCACCGCATTAAAGGAATTGGTATTGGAAAAAACGGCTGCGGCGAAGCCGTCAGCCGACCGCGTTTAAGGTCACCCATTGCAACCGATAACGCTTCAGTCATCGTATTAAAGGAATTGGTATTCTGAACGAACGGCTGCGGCGGTTGCCGCCGTCAGCCGACCCAATGCGAGGAATAACGTGCAAGGTACGGCGCGTTTGGCTGCGGCTGAGCACCGCGAAGCCGCCAGCCACAACGCGCCGCTATTTTTTGTCTAAATCGTCGGTCATTAACCCGAGCGTGTCAGCCCCGGCTTTGCGCGCCCCGTCGAACAAATGTACGAGGCGCCCATAACTCGCGCCGTCTTCAGCCAAAATAAATACAATCCGATCTCGAGGATTGGGCTTTTTCTTAAAGACGGTTTCAAGCTGGCCGACGTATTCGCTCTCTTCGATTTTATTGCCGTTGAGGAGCAAATCGCCGTTGGCCATTAACTTAACAACGAGCTGATCCTGCGGGACTTCTTCAACCTGCTCGACCTTTTCAGTATTGGGGACCGAAACGGCGATATCTTTTTCAAGCAGGGGGGTAACGACCATAAAGATGATGAGGAGAACGAGCACGACGTCGACAAGCGGCGTCACGTTGATATCGGTATTGGGCCCGGCAGCGGGGGATACCGCGATCTTTTTCGCCTTCTTCATCACTTTTTCTCTTCAACGCCGACGGACACGTTTTTGGCGCCGGCCTCGCGCATTTTATTCATAATGCGTCGCACGTCGCCGTAGGTGAGCCGCTCGTCGCCTTTGAGCAGGATCTTTTTGTTTTGATCGCCGAGCGCTTTTTTAAGCTGCTCGCCGAACGTGTCTTCGCTGCTTTCGTCGGCTTCGATATAGACTTTTTTATCGACGGTAATGCTGACGATAAGCGGGTCGGTGTCTTTCTTTTCTTCGTCGATCTTTTCCGCCTGCGGCAGTTTCACGTCTTTGCCACGCTGGAGCATTGGCGTTACCACCATAAAGATGATGAGAAGCACCAATACGACGTCGATGAGCGGCGTGACGTTGATATCGTTTTTAGGGCCCTTTGAAGAGCCGCCACCCATTGCCATAACCGGCCTCGTTTAGCTACGCAGCGGCGCGGCGTTTAAAGGTGATGTGCAATCGGCGTGCAACCACGTCGAGCAATTCGTTGGAGGATTCTGAGATATCCACCGCGCGCCCATCGACCCAGCCGGACAGAAAGTTATAGGCCATAACAGCCGGGATAGCGACGAGCAGACCAAACGCCGTTGTAATGAGCGCTTCAGCGATACCGGCCGATACTGTTCCAAGACCGCCGGAGCCCGAGGCCGCCATTTGTTGGAATGCGGTAACGATACCCATAACGGTACCGAGCAGCCCAATAAACGGAACGGTGGCGCCCACGGTGCCAAGCCACGAATTGCCGCGGCGCAAAATGGCTACTTCGCGTTGGCTTTGACGCTCTAATGCGCGGGCCACCGATTCAAACACCATTTCACGCGCTTCATCCGACTCTTTAATGTCTTCAGCTTCACTCTTTGCAGTTTTGTATGCAGTCAGGCCGGCATAAAGAACGCGTCCCAAATGGCCTTGATTGGCTTTAGGTGCTTTGGTCGCCGCTTCATCGAGATCTCCTTTGGATAGGAGAGGAGCGAGCTTTTCAGCGAACGCCAAAGAGTCTTTTTTTGACTTCGTGTAAAAGAGTAGCCGTTCTGCGACGACGATCACTGAAATGACCGACATGATCGCCATTGCAATGACGACCAGTCGCGCGAACAGGCCCATGTGGCCCCACAGTTCAGTCAACGTAAATTGCATGTCAATCCGACCTCAACGTGCGCACGTAATGTGCGCGCCACCAAAACACAGGGTTGCGCGTTGGACGGAGGCCCGGAAGCAGGCCCCCGGGTACTGCTACTCAAGTTTGTAACGGAACGGGTAATTGCAGGCGACTCGCACCGGCTTTCCCTGTGCCGTGAAAGGACGAACTTTGGCCGACGCCAAGTACGACTTGATCGACGACTCAAAGAAAGGATGCGATTTGAGCAGTGAACACCCCGAGAGCGAGCCGCTTGGCTCGACGGTGCAGCGCGCGATGATGGTTGTTTCCACCTTGGCTTGTCGCGCTTCCTGCGGATAGGGCGGCATTCCGGGGCTTGGACACGTGGTTTGATCAAGCGTGGGATCGCCCAGGCTCAGCGTTGCATACGAGGGAGGGGGCGCGGCGGGAACGGGGCCTGTTCCGGTGCCACCGAGAACGCCGCCGAGAACACCACCGACAACGCCGCCGACAACGCCGCCGACGACACCGCCGGCAACGCCGCCTTCAACACCGCCTTCTTGTCCGCCCTCTTCTTCTTTGGCGTCTTCTTTTTTCTCTTCAGCCTTTTCTTCAGGCTTTTTTTCTACCTTGGAGTCGTCCTTGTACACATCGGGATCGACCTTGGGCTTTTGCTGAACAGGCTGCGTATTTTTGGGTTTGGCCCCGCCGCCGGGCGGAGGAGGAGGGGGCGGAGGAGGAGGAGGGGGCAACGCGGCGACGAACGTTACGTCGACCACTTCTTTCTTTTCTTTGCCGCCGCCGGTTCCGTACCAGACACCGAACGCGAGGAGCCAAAGATGAAGCGCGATAGCGAATGCCGCGCCGGTGCCGATCTGTCGCTTCGGCGTATGCGATCGATTCAGAACAGAGTCGAACATCGACGTACAGTCCTCTCTCCAAGTCTTTGTATAGACGACCTTGCAAACTTCCGCGACGGGAACGCCGCGCGATCTGGACGTTCCTACGACGACAGAAGTTTTCACGAACCTCGGCTGAAACCTGCGAACCATGTTTCGCATAAAGCTGTGCGGGTGCGAAAACGTGGGCCTGTGTGCTGCTCATCACAGAAGTCTTGTCATCTGTTGTTCACAAGACTTCGAAAAGTTGTATGGTGCGCCCTGCTGTCCGAGGTTCCTTAGGCCGAGGAGGTTTTTGTGCGACGTTTGATATTGTTGGGGCGACCGCTTGGACGTAGCGGCGTCATTGCTCGCGCCCTGTTGGCGCGATCGTTATGGGCGGCGGTTCCGGCTGCGTTTGTGGCGCTTGCGCCAACAACCGCCGATGCGCAAACCGCTACAACCGGTGTGATCACTGGCACCGTCATTGACAACGTGACCAAGAAGCCGATGGCCGAAGTGGTCGTCGAGGTTCGTGGAGCAACGGGTGAACAGGTAGTCGTTACCGATAGCGCCGGTGGCTACCGTATCCCGAACTTGGCTCCCGGCTCGTATACGGTGGCCGTTGCCAATGAAGGTTACAAGCCGTCGGGTACGAGCGTCACGCTTAACGCCAACGCGACCATTCGCGTGAACGTTAGCTTGACACCTACGGCGCTCACCGGCGCCGTAACCGAGGTTATTGCAAAGGCTCCCACGGTTGACGTTGGTTCTGCGCAGACCGGCGTGGTCATGAACAAGGAGTTCACGAGCCGCGTCGCTTTGTCGCGTCCCACCGGCAAGGGTGGTGCGGCTCGCTCGTTCGAGTCGATCGCCGAAGTGGCTCCGGGTGCGAAAAACGATGACTACGGCGTGTCGATCAACGGCACGACGTCGCCGGAAAACCGGTACATCGTCGACGGCCTGGCCGTAAACAACCCCGCGTTCGGTATCGTGGGTACACCGTTGTCGGTTGACTTCGTAAAAGAAGTGAGCGTCATCGCCGGCGGTTACATGCCGGAGTTCGGTCGTTCGACCGGCGGTATTCTCAACGTGGTTACCGAGAGCGGTAGCAACGAGTTTCACGGCGGTGCGTGGCTCAACTTCACGCCCGGCGCAATTGAAGGAGAGCGCAAGCGCTTCTTGGCTGCCGGTCAGGCGATCCGCACCGATCGCAACGTGGACTTGATCCACGACTTCGGTGTGAAGATCGGCGGGCCGATCCTCAAAGACAAGCTCTTCTTCTTCGGCGGTGTGAGCTTTAACTCCACCCGCTGGCGCGTGGAGCAAAACCTCTATCGCCAAAAGGTCGGTACCACTCCGCTTGTCAACGGTGACACCGGCGTTCCGCATCCCGAAGTTGGAAACGACTTCGAATACGACGAAAACGGCGATGTGGTCACGGAGAAGATCGACGGAACACAGAGTGTTCGCCCGGCGATTCAACGCGGTATTCAATACATGGCAAAACTCACGTTTTTGCCAAACCAAGACAACTCGCTCGAACTCAGCCTGTTCGGTGCTCCGACCAACTCGGGTGGCAACGGCGGCTGGGGTATTGATCCCGACAGCGGTGGCATTGAAGGCGGCGCCAACGACTACACTGCGGCGGCTCACCGCTACGTGTCTGAAGCGTTGGGGCTCAACCTCAAGTGGTCCGGCGCGTTCGACAACAAAACGTTCCTCGTCGATGCAAACCTCGGCTGGCACCATCAGAAGGCGGCTCGCCTTCCTTCGGATGGGTCCGAAATTGGAAGCAAAGACGGCCTCGCCGGAATGCCGTCGGTGCTCTGGCAAAAGTCGATTCCCGTTCACAATGACATGAAGCAGTTCCGCAACATCCCCGGCGGAGCAGCCACGTGTGCCGACGCGATTGTTCAAGATGTGGATGACGATCCGGCGGTGGACAGCGACGGTGACGGCGATCCGACGAACGACGTGGACGGCACGGTTATTCGCGATCCGCAATGCCCTGCAACGCAGTACTTCTCGGGTGGTCCCGACTTCTTGTCGCAGCAAGAAATGGATCGCGTTCACGGTCGCCTCACGTTGACCAAGCTCTTCCAAGGGCTCGGCCATCACGTTGTCAAGGGTGGCTTCGACTTTGAGCAAGCCAGCTACAACCACACCAAGGCGTATTCAGGCACCGTCCGCTACGCTGAGAACGGTTCGGGCAGCGCGTTCAACCAGCAGCGCCGCTACGGCTTCCTCACGGGGCCCGATACACCCGTTGTTCAAGACCTGCAAAAAGCGTCTTCAACCGCCACTTCGGTGGGCGCGTTCGTGCAGGACTCGTGGAACTTCCTCGACAAGGTAACTGTGAACCTCGGCGTTCGCTGGGACTCGCAGTTCATGTTTGGCAACGACGGTAAGGTTGGCCTTGCGCTGCCCTACCAGTTCGCTCCGCGCGTCGGCATCATCTACGACATCACGCAGCAGGGTCGTTCAAAGATCTTTGCCAACTTCGCGCGCTACTACGAGTCGATTCCGCTCAACATGGTTGACCGCGCGTTCCCCGGTGAATCGCAAATCGGTGCGCGTCATCGCGCGGCGCTGTGCGATCCCACGGGTCAAGATCCCACGCGTGACTGCAACGATCCCGCGAGCCTCGCGTCGCGCGGTCGGGTGTTCGGCACGTCGTACGATCCCAACCAATTCTACTTCTCCACCGGCTCGGCAAAGGTTCCGGTCGATCCCAACCTGCAACCGCAGGCGTCGGACGAAATCGTTGTCGGCGGCGAGTACGAAATCTTCCCGGATGGTCGTGTCGGCGCGCAATACACGCACCGTTACATGGTCGCCGTGATTGAAGACATGAGCCGCGACGAAGCGACCACGTACTTCATCGGCAACCCGGGCAGCGGCATCGCGAAAGACTTCCCCGCGGGTCAACGCGATTACGACGGTGTGAACATCTACTTCACGAAGAACTTCTCCGATAAGTGGCTTGCGCAGGTGAGCTACACGGTGTCGTTCCTTCGCGGCAACATCGCCGGTCTGTACCGTCCAGAAACCGGTCAGCTCGATCCGAACATCAACTCCGACTTCGACCTCAAGTCACTCACGGTGAACCGCTACGGTCCGTTGCCGGGTGATCGCACGCACGAAATCAAGGTGTACGCAGCGCGCGACTTCCCCTTCAATGAGTTCTTCGCGGGCCCGAGCAACATGGGATTGAACCTCGGGTTGACCTACACGGGTCGCTCCGGTGGTCCCACCAACTTCCTCGCTTCGCACCCCATCTACGGCGGAAGCGAAGTGATGATTCTCCCCCGCGGCAGCGGTGATCGCCTGCCGTGGACGCACGCGGTGGACATGCACCTCCAGTACGACCTGCGCATGAGCAAAGACACTCAGCTCAGCGTCTACATGGACCTTTTCAACATGTTCAACTTCCAAGAGACAACGGCTATCGACGAGGACTTCACCTTCAGCGAGGTGGATCCGGTTCTCGACGGCAAGCCGGTGAAAGACACAAATGGCAAACTTGTGCCGGATTGCGCGCAGCTCAAGCATCCCGACGGTTCGCCGTTTGACTGTGAAACTGAAAAGAACCCCAACTTCGGCAAAGCGGTTGGTTTCCAATCGCCGCGCCAATTCCGCTTCGGCGCGCGCGTGACGTTCTGAGGAGGAGCCACGACGATGAGATTTGCAAAACAACTGCTCACTCTCGGACTCGCACTCGGCTCGGCCGGGCTTGTCTCCTGCAGCATCCCGAAACCGGAATGCACCGTGGGTCAAACCACAACCATTCCCGTCGGCCAAAGCGGCGTGATGGCGTTCTCTGTTCGTTACGTTCTCCAATCGGGTACCGGCGAATGCGCCGAACTCAAAGGTGACGTGATCGGCATGCAGAGCTATCACCCGGCCACCGCCGATGATCCCCAGATCCGCGACTTTGCCAAAACAAGCATCGCGATCCGCACGCAAAGCCACGGCGAACTTGTGTGGATGAACGAAGACTTTGGCATTGTCAACGAAGGCGACAATCCCAACGCCATCGGCGACTTTACCGCGGCCGAGCCCGATGCGAGCGATCTCTGCGTCGTTCCTTCGGCCGAGGCGCGCGTTGTGTTTCCGGGTGCTCCGGTGGATCTCGGTATTCCGTGCACCACCGGTGGCACGGAGTGCGGGGACAACGGGTTCCCCACGGCAACCTGTGAAGAGGTCGATCCTATGGATCCGACGATCTTGTCGTGCGTGTACACATTCGCGGCAGCGGATCTCGGCTACAAGTGGTCGAACATCCAGTTCTACGTGACGGCGGCCGCCACCGGCACGCAGTTCACGGCAGACCTGGAAGTAACGCTCAACGGCTGCACGGCCACGTACAAAGCAATTGGTATGTGGCCGGCAGTTGATTGCACCGACTACAATCTGGGTACACCCGACGATCGGCTCTGCCATCCCGAGCCCGATCCGAAGAACGCCGAGCTGCCGCGTCCGTACGGTTCGGGCATCAACCCGGACTTCGGGCCGGTGGTGTGCGATGCGAGCATCGCGGTGGTTCCCGTTGTGGACGACTACTACTCGCTCTTCGCCGGTGCGCCGCTCAGCGTGCCGCGTTGCGTGCTCCAAAACGACACGATTCCGCAGCTTGAAGGCTTCCCGGAACTCGTTCCGGCGGAGTAAAGCCAAAGCGCTGAGCCCAAAACGGCTTAGAGCTTAAAAGTGTTTGCGGGCGCCCCGAAAGAGGCGCCCGCAAACATTTTGTGGCGGTGTACACCTTGGCGATTGTGTACACACAAACAGCGAAAGCCCGGACCACCGCCAATGTGTACATGCGTTGTGTACATAACGGAGTGACAACAAGCGGGACAGCGCTTATGTGCACGTGCGTTGTGTACGCATAGACGGTGAACACGCGGGCACCGAAGCGATCACAAATACCGGGCGGGGCGGCTCACTTTGTATGACGGGGCTTCGACTGGAAAAGTGTACACATTATGGTTTTTGCGCGGGCGTAACGAAGTTAGCCCGCGCCGCGCGCCGTACGAAGTAGGCGCGCGCTCCCCAAATGCACGCGTTGAAATCGGAAGGGCTTAACGCTCGCCGGTGAGCAGATCGTAGAACTTGGTCGCAAGAACTCCAGCGACGCAGTGCTCCACTTCATCGGCGGTGGTGCATGCCAGCGCTTCTTCTGCCATGGCTTCGGCTTCGCTGATTTTGACGCGGCGAAACGCTTCTTTGATTTCAGGAATGGCGGCCGACTCCATGGAGAAATCGCGCAGCCCCAAACCAAGAAGCAGTGTTGCACAAAGCGGATCACTCGCTGCGGCGCCGCAGATTGAAACCGGGCAGTTGTAGAGCATGCCCGCGCGCACAACGCTGGAAACAAGCCGCAGAATCGAAGGATCAAACGGCGACGCGAGGTACGCGAGGTTGCGTGCGGTGCGATCCACGGCGAGCGCGTATTGAATGAGGTCGTTTGTGCCGAGGCTTAAAAACGCGGCCTCTTGAGCAAATTTGTCGACCATGAGCGCCGCGGAGGGCACTTCAATCATGACGCCGAGAGGAATGTGTTCCGCCATGGGTTGGCCGCGGGCTTTGACTTGAGCGCGGGCCTGTTCGAGAAGTCTTTTGGTCTCACGCAGCTCGGTGAGGCTCGCAACCATGGGGATCATGATGCGTACATCGCCGTAGGCGGAGGCGCGGAGCATTGCGCGAAGCTGCTCCATGAACACTTCAGGGCGCGAGAGCGCCAAACGAATGGCGCGCAGGCCGAGCATGGGGTTCATCTCGGGCGGGAGCTGAAACGTGGAGACGAATTTGTCACCGCCGATGTCAAAGGTACGCAGCACCACCGGGCGCGGGCGAATGGCTTCAACGACGGCGCGGAAGACCTCAAACTGCTCGTCTTCGTTGGGCGGCGAGAGCCTGTCGATGTAGAGAAATTCGGTGCGGTAAAGGCCGATTCCTTCTGCGCCGTAGTCACGCGCGAGGATCGCTTCGGCGGGCAGTTCTACGTTGGCGCGCAACGTGATGCGCGTTCCGTCGAGCGTGGCAGGCGGTCGATCGCGCGACTCTTGAAGTTCGCGCGAAAACGCTGTGTACCTTTCAGAGCGCGACTTGGCGTCGTCGAGTTGCTCGGGCGTTGGGTCGACAATCACAACGCCGCGCAGCCCGTCGACGATGATGATGTCACCGCTGGCGATGCGCGCGAGGGCGTCTGTTACGCCTACAACCGCGGGGATTTCGAGCGCGCGCGCCATGATTGACGTGTGGCTCGTGCGTGTACCCATTTCAGTGACGAACGCGACAACAGGTTCGGTTACGAGGCCGGCGGTGTCGGCGGGCGAAAGGTCGTGACCGATGAGAACGGAGCGGCCGGAAAGTTTGGGAATGGTGGCGTCAACCCCGGCGGCGCTCATGAGCGCGCGGAGTACACGTTCGCCCACGAATTCAACATCGTGGCTTCGTTCACGCAGGTAGGGATCGTCGACCGCGGCAATGCGTCGCGCGATGTCGGCGCATGCGGCAACCACCGCCCATTCTGCGCAGCGCTTTTCGATGTGGATTTGCTTGCGTACACCTTCGAGAAGAACTTCGTCCCCGACCATGGCCGCGTACGCTTCTAAAATGGCGGCTTCGGACGGTTTGTCGCCGAGGCGATCGGTCATTTCGCGCAGGTTTTGGCGAACGCGCTCGACGGCTTCACCGAACCGCACCAATTCGGCTGCGGCTTCGTCGTCGTGGATGTGGCGGCGCGGATATGTGTTGCGCGCCGAACCCATGACAACGGCGGTGCCGATCGCAACGCCGGGAGCACCGGCGATTCCGCGCAGGATCTCCGCTCGGGCCGATGAGCTGCCGTCCATTATTCGGGCTCTCCGAATTTTTCGGCGATGAGGCGGCCGATCGCATTCACCGCTTCGGAGGCTTGGTTTCCGCGGGCCTCCACTTGGATTTGTGTACCTTTGGAGCCGCACAGCAACAAAACGCCCATGACGCTCTTGGCGTTGGCGCTTTCCCCATCGGGGCCCGTGACGGTGACTTCACACGGGAATTTGCCGGCCACTTGGACGAGCTTTGTGGCTGCGCGCGCATGCAGACCGCGCGCGTTGATGATTGTGAATTTTTCCCGAACCGTTTCGCTCACGCCTTCGCCTGTGTGGGTACGTTTTCAGTGCCGCCCTACGCCCGTTCCGCTGCGCGGCCGACGTTGGTCATCATATCCGTTCGCCCCACGTCGCGGTGAACCACCGTGATCGGTAGGGCTGTCTTCTTTCCAACGCGCTCCGCAATTTCCACCGCAAGCGCCACCGAACGATGCCGGCCGCCCGTGCACCCCACAGCGATCGTGAGGTAACTTTTCCCCTCGGCTTCGTAACGAGGCAAAAGAAACGCGAGAAGATCCTCTGTCTTTTGCACGAAGGCCTGCGCGTCGGGGTTGTCGGCGATAAATTGTCGGACCGCCGCGTCGGTTCCCGAAAGCGCTCGCAACTCGGGGACGAAGTAGGGATTGTCTAAGAAGCGCACGTCAAAAACGAGGTTTGCGTCAATCGGGAGGCCGTATTTAAAGCCAAACGTGAGGATGCGCGTTTCCATGCGCGGCTGTTCGGCGCGACCCGGACCAAGGCGCGCGATCACGCGGCGGCGCAGCTCATGAACGCTGATTTGCGATGTGTCGATTTCAATCGCGGCGCGCGCTCGGAGCGGTGCGAGGCGTTCGCGTTCAAGCCGCAATCCTTCGAGCACATCGGCCGCAGCGGGTTGAGTGCCCCGCGCGCTTCCTTTGGAGAGCGGATGAGGACGCCGCGTTTCACCGAAGCGGCGCAGGAGCACTTCATCCGAAGCGTCGAGAAAAAGAACAACCACTTCGCGCTCGGCGGTGGCGATCTGATCGAGCGCCGCGGTGGCGTCACCTAAAAACGCGCCGACGCGCACGTCGATGCCGAGGCCGACGCGATGGATTCCACTCGCTTCACACACGTCGACTGTTTGTTTTGAAACGGGCGTTGGAAGGTTGTCGACGCAGTAGTAGCCGAGGTCTTCGAGCGCATGCAGCGCAGTGCTTTTTCCCGCGCCTGAAAGCCCCGTCACCACCACAACACAACCGCGAGACCCCATCGACATAGTCGCTTCAACCTTTGGGGTTTACGCGCGGCAAGCTCGCCGACGATTCGGGTGCACGCATGCGATGCGGACGCGCGGGAGGCGGAGCCGCCGATTCGTTCTGAGTGCGTTCGTTGAGGAGTGCCCCCTCAATGCTGTTGAAGAACTCACGCGCCGCGTGGTGCCCCGCGTTTTTGAGAAGTTCGTTGCGTGCGGCGACTTCAAGAATGGACGCCATGTCGCGGCCCGGCTGCACGGGAATCACGAGTTCGCGAATGTTGACGCCCAAGATCGTGTGAAACCGTTCATCAATGCCGAGGCGGTCGTATTCTGTTTCAGCGGACCATTCGACAAGTTTCACGACCACATCAATGCGTTTGCGCTCGCGGATCGCGGTCACGCCGTAGAGATCTTTGATGTTCAAGATCCCGAGGCCGCGCACTTCGAGATGGTGGCGCAACAGATCGACGGGTTGCCCAAACACCATTCCCGGCGGGCGGTAGTCACACTGAACGATGTCGTCTGCAACGAGGCGGTGGCCGCGCAAAATCAGATCGAGTGCGCACTCACTTTTGCCAACAGCGCTCGGACCCATGAGCAACAGGCCAACGCCGAACACGTCCACAAGCACGCCGTGAAGGCGAACGCGCGGCGCGAGACGATCATCGAGGGTTGCGTGAACGGCGTTGATCGTCACGCTCGATCGATCGGGTGAAATCACGAGTGGTGTACCCGTCTCTTGAGCGATCTGCGCCAATTCAGGCACCGGCAACACGCCGTAGCCGGACGCCTCGGAGTCAAACGGGGCCGCACCGGTGGTGATGATCACGCAGCACAAATCCAAGCCGAGAAATCCACGCAGCGAACGAACGCGGCCGTCGGGACTTAGGCGCTGCAAAAACGACAACTCCGTTTGCCCGAGGATCTGCACGCGCGAAGGGACGATGCCGTGGTAGTGCCCCGCGAGCGCGAGCCCCGACTTCTGGATGCGCGTGTGGAGGATCTGCCGATCGAGGCCGGCCTCGCCCGCGATCACCTGCATTTCAAGGCCGAGCGTGGTGTCGGCGATCATGTCGCGAACTGAAATGGAGGGCCGGGCCGGTTGTGTAGTGCCGGTCATGAAGGAGCCACTCTCCCTTCTTCCGCAGACAACATTTGATACGCGGCCGCACCGCTCGGAGCGCGAAGCAGTCGCGCGCGAAACTGTTCATCGCGCAGCAGGCGTGACACGCGCGCCAATGTTTTCAGGTGTTCGCCCGTGGCGCGCTTGGGCCCAATCACCGCAAACAAAATAGAAACCGGTGCACCGTCGATCGCATCAAACTCGATCGCCGTCGGGCACAGAAGGACCGCGCCCACAAGCCGCTCCAGACCGTCGATCGAACCGTGCGGAATTGCCACGCCGCCGCCCACGCCGGTGGACTGCAACCGCTCGCGATCGGTGAGCACGCGCTCAATTTCTTCGGTCGCGATCGCACTTTGGCCGGTTGCGAGCAGCGCGCTCAGGCGTTTTATCGCCTCCGCTTTTGAGCGCACCGGTCCCCCTTCAACGCTCGCGACCGCAATCCGGTCCTGGCTCAAGATTTCGCAGACTCCCATTTGGAATCACCTGCGTTTCGGGTGGACCTATCCGCCGACGACGGCAGCATTCGGCGTTTTTTTACCGCACACCGCGACCGGGTGTCCGGTGCTTTAAAACACGCTGCTGAATGCCGCCGTTTTTAAGGCGGAGACGATGCGTCAAAAAAGTTTATTTGCCCTTGGAGTTTGAACCGGACCTTTCCATCTCTTGAGCAAACTCTCCCGCGCTTTCACCGTGCCGTTTCTTGGTCATGTTTGCGCCTTTGGCGGCGCGGATTTGGCGCTCCAATTTGTCGACCACCATGTCGATCGACGCGTACATGTCCTGAGACGTTTCGGACGCATGAAAATGCCCATCGCCGGCCTGGATCGACACCTCTGCGATCTGACTCAGGCCCTCCACCGATAGGGTCACATGCGCCGTCATGGCCTGACGGAGAAACTTTTGGAGTTTCGAGATTTTTTCATGAGCGAACCGCTTCGCTGCATCCGTTCCGTCCATGTGCCGAAACGTGATCGTGATGTTCATCCGGATCCTGGCCTTTCTCTTCCCTGCGCCACGTGACGGCAGGAACGAAGGTTTATGGGCGGCATCGTACCACCCCACCGCGAGCAATGTCGCGGAGGTGTATCCTCTTCCCCGGTTTTGCGCGCTCGCCCCGCGGCCAGGAGACCCCATGCGACTTCTTAGACTGACGAAGACCATAGGCTTTGCGGCTGTTTTGCCGCTTGCGTTGAGCATCGGCTGTGCAAACGGCGGAACCGGGACCGGTCCGGGCGGAGGTACCACTTCCTCTTCCAGCACCGGCGGCGGCGGCACCGGGGGAGAAACCGGCGGTTCCGGCGGCAGCGGCGCGTCCACAACCTCCACGGGCGGAATGGGCGGCACCACCACGTCAAGCACGTCGAGCACCACATCGAGCACAACAAGCACGACGAGCACGTCCACCGGCATGACATGCACCGAGCCCGCGGCTTCGGCCGGATACGGCTTGGAAGCCGAGTCCAACGCCAACATCGTCACCGCAACACCGCTTGCAGCCGACGACAAAGGCTGGACCGCTTCGCTCTGTCCTGCCGGCGACATTGATGTCTTCAAGTTTGAAGTCACCACCGCCGGGCTCTCGCTCAAGCTGGAGATCAACGGCCCCGGAGGCACCTCCTGCCCCAGCGGCGCACAAACGTATTTGCGCCTCTTTGACTCGAACAACGTCCTCATCGCCGAAGACTCGGGCGGCGGCATCGCCGGCTGTTCCATGATCGCGCCCGCAACCCATCCACCCGTCACATCGCTCGCCGTGGGCACCTATTACGCCCAAGTGGAGAGCCTGCTCTTCTCGTCGATCAATGCGTACACATTGTCGGTCGCAGGCCAAGCACCCGCATGTGGCGACGGCCTCGTGCAAACCCCCGCCGGTGAACAATGCGACGACGGCAACACCGCGGCCGGCGACGGTTGCGACGACATGTGCTTGGTGGAAGCCGTCTGCGGCGATGGCACCGCGCACGCTGTAGCGGGTGAACAATGCGACGACGGCAACACCGCGGCCGGCGATGGTTGTTCCGACCTCTGCCAGCTCGAAGCCAACCTCACTCAAGAGGTTGAGCCCAACACCCAAGCCAACCCCACATCGCTCGTCGGTTTCGACGGAGCGTTCGGTGCAATCAACCCTGAAGGTGACGCCGACTGGTTCAGCTTTGAAGTCACCGTTCCCGGATCGAGTGTCGTCATCTCCACGTCCGACGGACTCTCGGGGTGCCCCATGGGCGTCGATACCGTTGTGTACCTTTACAACTCCGCAAACACACTCCTCGCGAGCGACGATGAAGACGGCGAGGGATCGTGTTCGCTCATCGCACCCGGCATGGATGCCGCGGCCTCAAACCTCCCCGCTGGCACATACAAGATCAAAGTCGAGGACTACCTCAACAACGACACCATCACCTCGTACGTGCTCCTCGTGAACGTGGGTGCACCGGGGTGCGGAGATCTGGTGGTTCAGGTCGGCGAACAATGCGACGACGGCAACAACAACACAGGCGACGGCTGTTCCGACACCTGCCAGTTTGAAGCCAACTACACCACCGAGACCGAGCCCAATCCGCTCGCCAATCCCAACTCCATCAACGGTTTCGACGGCGTGATCGGCGCCATCAATCCCGCGGGTGAAGTGGACGTGTTCAGCTTCGACATCACCGTGCCCGGCTCCAGTGTTGTGATCGAAACCTCCGACGGCCTAAACGGCTGCCCCGCGTTCGATTCAGTCATCAAACTCTACAACCCCGGCGGCATGCTTCTCGTCACGGACGATGAAGGCGGCGTTGATTCATGCTCACGCATCGACCCAACGGCGTACCCCGCAGTCGCAAACCTTCCGGCGGGCACATACAAAATCGAAGTGTCCGAGTTCTTAAACGACGAAACGTCGGCGCTGTACGTTCTCAAGGTGAAGGTCAATCCGCCCGGCTGCGGCGACGGTCTGCTCAATGCCGGTGAACAATGCGACGACGGCAACACCACCGCCGGCGACGGTTGCAGCGACCTCTGCTTGGCCGAAGCTCCGTGGGAAGTGGAGCCCAACGACGCGCAACCCAACGCCACACCACTGTGGCCCGGTTTCAACACGTGGCAGGGCGTGATCCCGCTATCCGGCGACGTCGATTGGTTCAAGTTCAACGTTGCCGCAGGCCAAACAGTCACCATCGCGGGCCACAACATCAACGCCCCCATGGCCTGCTCGTTCGACTTCAAAATCAGCCTCTGGAACGGCGGCGGTACCGAACTCATCAACGACGACGACGACGGTGTCGGCCTGTGCCCGCTCATCAATCCCATGCTCGATCCACAGGCCGGAACACTCCCCGCCGGCGCGTATTACATCTTGGTCGAACCGGTCACCGGCACCGGCTCCTACCAACTCGACCTCACCGTTCAATAACCCCCAAACGTTTGCTGCCCACCCCCGGCCGCGCTTCGCGCGGCCTGCCCTCCCAACCGCGCCGCTTCGCGGGCGCGGGGGCGGGCCCCGTTTCGAGATAGGGATACCGGCAACGTTGCCGTTCGGCCGGCCAATCTTGCCGTTCGGCCGAGCCTCTGCGCGCCGCGTTTTAAGCGACTTTCCAACACCGCGGGAACTTCACCATGTGCGCGTGGTCATCTCCCCATTGTGCAGCCGCGCCAACACGTTCCCTTCGCCGCCCTCAGCCTCGCCTTCTGTTCCGCCGCGTGCTTCACAGCGCCGCCGCCGGCTCCGCCGCCACCCCTTCCATGGCTTGTTGAAGTCGCCTCCATCGACGGCGAAGCCGGCGCCGGTCTTTCACGATGCGACGGCGAAACGTGCGAACAAGTCGCCGAACACAGTGTTGTCGGCATGTGTACACTCCGTGCCGATCGAGGTGCCCGCGTCAAACTCTCCCTCGGCGCTTCGAGCGAACTTTGGTTTGGCAACGGCACCGAAGTCACTCTCGTAAACGACGCCGTGCGCACCGTCGTTGTTCGCAAAGGCCTCGTGGAGCTGCGTCGCTCCAACGCCGACGAAGCCGCAGCGGTGCCCATGGTGGTCCGCCTCGCCGATCGCGACGTTCTCGCGAACAGCGCGCCCCTCACACTGGCGCTCAAAAACAGCGAAAAAGAAGGCGCCGCCGTCATGGTGCGCCGCGGTCGCGCCGCGCTCGCAAACGAGTCTTCGCCGAAACTGTTCGCCACCGGTCAGGGCGCCGTTTGGGCATCCGGTGAAGCTCCAAGCCCGCGCTCGCGTTGGATGATGGCGCTTGAAAACCCGGCAACGTTTGAAGCTCCCTCCACCCACTCGCCGCGTGGCCTCGGCACCATGACAGCGCGCGTTCCCGGAACGACCGACGTGGTTTCAGGTGTACGCCTCGCGCGCCACCACGTTTCCGCCGAGGTTCACTCGGGCTTTGCGCGCACATCGATCGAAGAAGACTTCGAGAACGAAACCACTCGCACCCTCGAAGGCACGTTCGTATTTCCTCTGCCGCCCGATGCCTCAATTTCGCGACTTGCTCTTTACGTCGACGACACGCTCATGGAGGGCGAGATCGTGGAGCGCAAACTCGCCGCGCGCACCTTTCGAGCCATTGTGGATGACACCGTTCGCCCGCGCGACCCGGCCATCTTGGAGCAGCTCAGTGGGTCGTCCGTGTCGCTCAAAATTTTCCCCATCCCAGCCAAAGGCAAACGCCGCGTCGTCCTTGAATACGACCAAGCCCTGAGCGAAGACGGCGACCGCGTTCGCTATGTGTACCCTTTGTCTCTCGGCGCCGATCGCGCATCCACCATCGACGACTTTGCGCTCACCGTTTCGGTGAAAGACCCCGCCGCCTCGTCGGGCAGCACCGTCACCGATGGATACGCCGCATCGATCTCGGCTGAAGACCAAAACATCATCGCATCGTACTCCGCCAAGAAGTTCGTTCCCGCCGCCGACTTTACTCTTGCGTACACAAGGCGAAGCGCCGCCGCCGCCGACCTTTCGTGGAGCGCCGGCCCCAAAAACGCGCCTGTCTCCAGCGACGACAAAACGCCCGCCGGCTATTTCGCGGTGCGCCTCCGCGCCGGTGATCCTCAATGGGCCGCCGCCGCGCCCCAATCGAGGCCGGCTCGCGCGTTTGTGATCGATACGAGTCACTCCCAGTCCGTTGAAACGTTCGACGCGTCGGTGCGTGTTGTCAAAACCGCGCTCGCCGGCCTCGACCCCGACGACCAATTTGTTGTCCTCGCGTGCGACAGCGCCTGCGTTTCGTACCCCGAAGACGGCCTTGTGTACGCATCGGACGAAGCGCTTGCGACCGCCTCCGATTGGCTCGCCAAACGAACGGCGGGTGGATCGAGCGATCTCGTCGGTTCTCTCCTTGCGGCCGCCGAACGCGTCGGTTCGCAGGAGCGCGCGCAGGTTGTGTACCTCGGCGACGGTGTTGCCACATCTGGAGAACTCGACACCGCTTCGATCTTGGAGCGAGTGTCCACCGCGCTCCGTCCGCTCGACACACATTTCATCGGAGTCGGCCCCTCCGTTGATGAGCGCGCTCTGTCGCTGATCGCTTCGTCCGTTTCAGGAACCTACGAACGCTTTGTGACCGGTGAATCGCTTCAGCGCCGCGCCGAACAAGTGGCTCGCACCCTCGACGCGCCCATCCTCCGCGATGCCCGCCTCGTGCTCCCTCAAGGCGCCTTCGACGTGATCCCCGAGACGCTCCCACCTCTTCGACTCGGCCAGCAGATCCGCGTGTTCGGCCGCTTTCGACCGGACGCCTCAACCCCCGAAACCGTGCCCGCGTCGTTTGATCCAAACGCCGAACAAAAAAACCGAGGCCCGCTCGGTGAAGTTCGTCTTTCGGGCAACGTAAACGGAGCGCCGGTATCGCTCACGCGGTCGCTCGACTGGTCGCGCGCCCTCGAAGCTCCTTCCTCCGCCGTTCACGCCATGTGGGCGCGCGCCCGCATCGCTGAACTCGAAGCCGATGAAACCGCCGCGTCCACAAAAGAGGTCGTGCGCCTTTCCACGGTGCATCACGTTCTTTCGCGATCCACAGCGCTTCTTGTTCTCGAAAACGAACAGATGTTCATCGACACGGGCATTCGCTCCGCCATCCGGCGCGTGCTCGCCTCGGAGCCCCAAGGCCCCAAATCATCGGGGCCTGTTGCGCTGCTCAACCCGCAGGCGTCTGCGCCCGTTTCGCCGTGGGGAAGCGCGCCCGGCGACGATGCCCTGTCCGCCCGCGGAAATCTCTGGGGCGACTCCTTCGGATCGGGAGGCCTCGGTCTCACAGGTGTGGGTGAAGGCGGAGGCGGAACCGGTCAAGGTTTGGGAACGATCGGCACAATCGGACACGGGGCCGGCGTTGGAACCGGCATCGGTTTTGGATCCGGCAGCGGTCGTCTCGAAGGTTCGCACAAGACCAATCCTCCTCGTGTACGCATGGGCGCAACCAGCGTCAGCGGTCGCCTGCCTCCTGAAGTGGTTCAACGCATCGTTCGCCGCAACTTCGGTCGATTCCGCCTCTGTTACGAAAATGGTCTTCGATCCAACCCCAATCTGTCCGGTCGCGTTTCTGTTCGCTTCGTGATCGATCGAACGGGCTCCGCGACAGCCGTCTCAAACGGCGGCTCCGATCTTCCCGATCAAGGCGTGATCTCGTGCGTTGTGAATGCCTTCCGCGGCTTGTCCTTTCCCGAGCCCGAAGGCGGCGTTGTCACTGTTGTGTACCCAATCATGTTCTCCCCCGGCGAAGGCGGCGGTGGCGGCGGCTCATGGTCGAGCGCGCCGTGGACACCTCCGCCGGCTTCTTCGTCGTGGTCTTCCAGCTGGCGCTCGTGGATGCCGAGCGAGCCCACGGCGGTTCACCGCCTGCCCAACGAAGCGCCCCCCCAAAACGACGACGCAGCGATCGCGAAAATCGTCGCCCAGGTTGCCGATCCGCAGGCTCCCCGTTCTGCGCACCAAGCGCTCATCAAGAAGCTGCTCGCCGCGGGCCGCTTCGACGACGCCTTCGTCGCCGCGTCGCGCTACCGAACCCTCGATCCCGACCACGAAACGGCGCTCGAACTTCACGCGCAGGCCGCCGCGGCAACAAGCCGCATGTCCGAAGCGCTCACATCAATCGACGCCCAAAGCGAGAGCGACTCCAGCAGCGTTGTGAAGCATCGCCGCGCCGCCGCCGCGCTGTCGTCGGCGGGCGACGAGCGTCGCGCCTGCGCGCATTTCCGCGCAGTCGCGACGCTCACGCCCGCCGACGACGCAGCCAAATACCAAGCGCTTCGATGCCGCGCGCGCCTGGGTGAGCGCGCGAGCGCGCTCACCCAGGCGCGCGCCCTCCCCAAGCCCGGCCCGCTCGTTCAAAACCTCATCACCGCTCTCCAAGCCGGCTCGGCCCCGCCGTTCGAGCCCACGCTCACTGCCGGTTCGTTTGATGTGCGCGTCACCTGCGCCGCGGAAGAAGCCAACTGCCCCGCGCCTGTTCTCGTCACCCCCGGAGGCACCGTCGTCTCTCCGTGGACCCCGGCTTCACCCACAACACGCAGCGTTGTTTCCACAACGCGCCTCGTCTCAGGAACCTACCGCACACTGCTGATCGGTGGCGTTCCGAGCGCCGGTGCCGAGGTCACTGTCACCGCCCTCGGTCAGTCGAAGACCGTCAAAGTGATTACCTCATCTCTCGCCGCCGTCGCGCTTGTCTCGACGGTCACCATGCCGCAGACCTTCTGATTCCAGCGATGTGTACATCGCGTTCGCCCCGTTTCAAATGTTGCGACATGTGTACACATCGGCCTTCGCGGCGCTAATACCCCAGATCCGGCTCGCCCTTCTTCACCGTTGCCGTGGCTTTGGGCGTGGGTGCGGCCGTCGGCGCGCTCGTCGTTATGGGCTTTGCTGTTACGGCGGCGGATCCGGTGCTCGGCGCAGTAGGTGTACTCACGCGCGCCGTTTGTGTACTCATCGTGGATGCGCTCGGCGCGGCCGTTGCGGTTGCCGCTGTCGTCGCCGTGGCAATGGCCGTCGCCGTTGGTGCTGACGTCGCTGCCGGTGTTACCGTCAACGCCATGGGAGTGCGCCCCGCGGGGCCCATCAGCACCACAGTGCCGGCCGAGAGAACGATCGTCGCTGCCGTCTGCGGATCCGGAGCCGCCGGGACTGGCGCAAACAGTTTGTCGCGAAAGCCGAACAACAGCACCGCGGCCGTTGCCATCGCCGCGAAAACGCCCACCCAGAGGCGCGACTTGAGTTCACCGCGCCCGCCCGCGCTCGCTATTTTCTCCGCTCTTTTCGTTGCCTCTGCGCTGTCTGAAATCGCCGCGCCCGCGCTCTTGGAACTCGCGTCTGCAATCACGGGCGGCGCCGGAGTCTGCGCCGCCGAAGCTGTGTACACATGACTCTGCGTCGCACCCGCTCTTGTCGACACTTCATCACGGGTTTCGGGGACGCTCCCTATGGTGTACGCATTGTCGACGACAGGGGATGCGTTCGCCGCGGGCGGCGCCTCAAGCAGTTGAACGTCTGAAACGTCGAGGTCGATCGGCGACGCCGTCCACCCTCCACTCGCCGTTTCTTCGGCGAGCGGCGGTGTACTCATCGGCAACGGCGGCGGACCCTTTCGAGGCGTTGCCGGCCCGCGAACGCGCTGCGTTGAATCGACCATTGTGATCGCGCCTGTATCGTGGGCGTACGCAATTTCAGCGAACGCCGCAGCCATCTCTTTGGCCGACGAAAATCGCTTCGCCACATCCCGCGCCAGCGCCTTCTCAAAAAAGCGATCAAGCTCCGCCGGAAGATCCGGCTGCACCACCGATGCGCGCGGAATTGGGTCGGAACAAATTTGAACGATCACATCGGCCGGTGCGCCTCGACCAAACGGTCGCGTTCCCGTCACGGCGCGAAACAAGATCACTCCGATCGACCACAAGTCGCTCCGGTGATCGATGTTCGTTCGCCCCCGCACCTGCTCGGGACTCATAAAATATGGAGTCCCCAGAATCACATCTTCCTGCGTTGCGGCGCTGTCGTCGGTTGCGTCGGGCTGAACCTCCAGCGCGATGCCAAAATCCAAGATCTTCGGCACCTCGTGATCGCCGTCTTTCGCCAAGAAAATATTCTCAGGCTTGAGATCGCGATGCACAATTCCCGCCGCGTGAGCGCGATCCATCGCGTGCGCAATGTCGTCGAGAAGGGCCGCGGCCTCGACCAGTTTCAAACGCCCCACGCGCCGCAGACGCGCCCCCAAATCCTCCCCGCTGAGCAACTCCATCGCGATGTAGGGCACGCCGTCGTCCACCCCGTGATCCAACATCTGCACGATGTTTTTCGAACGCACCTGCGCCGCGGCTTTGGCCTCGCGAGTGAAACGAATTCGCGCTTCAGGCGACGACACGCGCCGAGGATCCATAAATTTCAGCGCGACCAACTCGTCGAGCCCCAGGTGCGTTGCCACCCAAACCGCCCCCATTCCGCCCTGTTTCAGCAGACGTTCGAGCCGAAACTTCCCGGCGACAACATCACCGGGATTGGGCAACCTGCGTGGTGGGATGGATGAGGCTCTCACGGCCACACCACCTTTTGGGGCGTCGTCACAACGTCCATTTGTGTACTCTGCCCCGCCTGCCCGCGATCGTTTCTACCCCAGCAAACCACGCCGCCTTTGGTGGTGACGGCGCACGAAAACTCGGCACCGAGCGCAATGTCCGTTGCGCCCGTCGCGTCGCTCTGCGTTCCACCTTCCAGCGTGTTCACGTTCACCGGTGTGATTTCTTTTTCGCTCGTTGAGCCGTTGCCAAGCTGCCCTTTTCGATTGTTCCCCCAACACATCACTGTCCCGTTGTCGGTGATGGCGCAAGCGTGTCCACCCGTAGGCCCGCCGAGGTTGTCGGGGCTTGTGTCACCGTCTTTGCCAGCCGCAATTCGAACAGCTCCCGAGAGCGCAATCTCCACCGGAGTCAACTCAAGATCGCTGCCCGAGGCGCCCGCGAGGGCCCCATCCGTGTTGTCCCCCCAACAAAACAACTTGTCGCTGAGCGCGCACGAAAAGTCTTGTCCCAATGCCAATTGGCTGTTTGAAACCGGCACCGGAAATTCAACACCGTTGACCCCAACAATGTCACCTGCCGTGGATGCAGATTGTCCACGCTCATTGGCTCCCCAACAAGCGACCGAGCTGTCAGGCAGCAACGCGCACACGTGATGATCTCCCAACGTCACCGACGTTGCAGCCATTGGCTTGGCAAGGTCTTCAGGCACGTTTGAGTCGGTGAGGGCCTCGTTTATTTCGCCGCGTGCGGATGATCCCCAACAGGCAATTGTACCCGCCATCTTCCGAATGCATGTTGTCAACGACCCGGCGCTCACGTTCGTAACCGGCCCAAGCCCAGCTACTTCGACAGGATCAGAAACATCACTGTTGCCGCCGTTGCCCAATTGTCCAGACTCACCGGCACCCCAGCACCACACAGCATTGTTTTGGGTGCGTACACACGTGTGCCCTTTTTCGGGTTCCTCGGCGGGCCCGCCGACGGTGACTTCTATCGCCCCCGCAATCGACACCTCCACCGGAATTGAACTCACGCCCCCGCCGCTTTTCCCAAGCTGCCCGTGAGCGTTGGCGCCCCAACAATGGACAGTTGAGTCTGCCAAAATCGCGCACGCGTGCGCGTTTCCGGCCGCGATTTTCACCGCGGCAAAACACTTTTTCTCCGCCTCGGGCCCGCGGCAAATCCCCGACTCACAGTCAGAACCGAGTTTGCACCCTTCATCGAGCGGGCACGGAGCGCAGTTTGGTCCACCGCAATCGCGCCCTGTTTCCAGGCCGTTTTTCGAGCCGTCCGAACACCCGTCGTCGGTTGTTGAAACGGTTCCAGTCGAGCCGCCAACAGTCGTTGTCGATCCTCCGCTCCCTCCCGTTCCTCCGGCGCCTCCCGATTCGTCGAGCTTCAGATCCGAAAGCCCAGTGACCAAATTGCAACCGACACCCGCGCAGAGGAGCGAAGAAACAATCCATGCCAGTCGAGAGGAAACCATTCAGAACCTTCCTCGAAATCCCACTCCACCTGCGCCGATCCATGGCTCAAGCGCAATTGGTGTTGCGGTTTTTGCGGCAGGTTCAGGCCCTTTTCGCAGCAACAAAAGCAAAAGACCCGTGGCCGCGGCCACGCCGCCAAACACAAATGCCCCGGTGGATGCGTGGGCCAATGCGTTTGCCGAATTCAATCGATCCCGCTCGGACGTCGGACACAAATTGTCCGGGCATGCCGCCTTCAATTCACTTGTCATGGATGCTGAAACGCCGCCTGCGATCGCTCCGACAATCACCGCCGCCCCTCCAACACCAAAGGCCACATACGTGGGCACTCGCGAATTTTCGGCCGTTGCGGTCGGCGCTGTTGTCGCGGCGGCGGTTGCCGTGGGAGATGCCGTAACATCCGCCGAGGTGGATGCCGTCGCAGTTGCAGTCGGTGCGGCGCGCGGTTTTTCAAGATTGATTTGCACCCGCACAACGCCGCCCTTTTCGGGCAATTTCACCGACACCTTTGCGCTTTCATAACCTTCAGCGGTGGCCGTTATTTCGTGCTCCCCGGGGTTTAATCGCAGTGCCACACCGGCGGAAAAGTCGACCGGTTTGTTGTCGATTGCGATCTTCGCGGCCACAGGCTCGGCGGTCTGCACCGAAACGAGTACACTCGGCACCCTCGCAATCAGCTCTTTCACCCTCTTTTTCGCAGTTTCCTGGGAGGCGACAAACGCGCCCGGTGCACCTGGAGGCAACGGTTCCGCCGCCAACTTCTCAAACGTGTCGAGCGCATCTGCCAGTTTTCCAAGCCCCGCCTGCGCGTTTCCGATCAGCAGCAGATGCGTCGGTGCGTGATACAGCGTCTCGGCTTGTGTACCCTTTTCAAGCGCCCGCCCATAACTCTCTTCATCGAGCGCTTTATAACCTTCACGCGCCAACTCACGTGCTTCGTCAATTGCACTTTTGGGCTGCGCCGAAGCCGTGCCCGCGGGCGCGACGAATGCCGCGACACACAACAAAATGCCGGCAATCCCCAGCGAACCGGGCCAAAGCGCCATTTTTCTTATCGGCGCCGGTTGCCGTTCTAACAAAGCCATCGGCGCTATTTTTTAAGAAAGTTGGCTCCCTGTCGAGCGCCATGGTTACCGGTGGTCGACTGCTTTTTGCCTGTCCGCTGTATTCCGCAATTGGGGCCAACTCCGAGGCGGCACAAACAAGCGAATCGGTTCCGGCCCGCAAAGCACCACATTCGGATCACCCTTCGCAAAAAGCCCGCACGATCGCGCCTCAACGCATAACGGAATCGCGTTGGGATCGAACCCCATGAATCGAACTGCCACTTCATCCGCCAGACGCGCATCCAAACTGCCAATCAGCACGCCGGCATCCACCGGAGTTGCGCCCAACGGGCCTTCCCCTTCACCCGCCACAATTCCGTCAATAATTGTCAGGTAGCGCCGCACCGGTATTGAGTGCACAAAACCCTTTGAATCGGCGCAAAGAAGCAATCGATTCAAGTCCAAAATCGTTCGCCACAAAGTGCGATTACCATCCCAACTGCCGTCAATCACTTTGGGCGGTCCACCCAATTTAGGGGCCCGCGCAATCAATGAATGACCGGAGGGCAGGGGAAGGCGACTCAATGTGTCTTCAATACTCTCGCCCAACGTGCGCGGCTTTTCGAGTTCATCGCCGCCGCGCGAAGGATCGCCTGCCGTAAAGTGAGGCAACCAATATTTTTTATTGGTAAGGCCAATAACGCTTTTAAGACTTAATGTGACGCCCGTTTTTTTATGGGTCTTCAGCTTGGGTAGGTTAATTACACAATCGGCGTCCAATACTGTTTGCGGAATGCTATATTCATGTTTTCCGCCGGTGTGATGAGGTACGGGCGTTGTGTAATGACTCCTATGAAAACGAAGCTGTTCGCCCGGCGGCGCCCCCGGTTTTGCAAACTCGCTCCGGTCACCCAAGTTAATGGTTTTATAACCTCGCGGATCGCCGGGTAAGGGAGTGCGAACGAGCAGACCCAAGTTGAACGATCTACCCATCACCCGCTTGTCGTCCAAAAAAAGCCGCGGCAACATTTTAAACGTCCGCAGGTCAATAAACTCCACCGGATGACCCGCACTCGCCAGGTGTTTTACAACGTCGTAAATGCCGAGCGGCCCCGCCACCTTTTCAATCTCGCAACCTTCAACGGGTGAATCAACAACCCGGACGAAGCCGGTGGGCCCCGTTGCTCTCAGTGCGTATTCCATAATGGGCAACAACAGCGACCCATGTGTGCTCGATGCTTCGAGCTTTTTCCCGGAGATCTTTTCGTGGAGATTTTTGGATGACACCAGGTTGGGTTTGATAATCACCCGATCGCCGGGCCGAATAATATCCCCCAACGGATTCCAGTTGTCTTTGCCAACGCGCTCCTTGTCCAACCCCAGTGTTTGAAACAACTCGATAACGGCTGCGTACACAGGGTTTGGTGCAACAAATGGGCTTTGATCAAAATAGGAAAGCCCCGGTTTGTGCACAATGGCAACAGCATTGGGATCCATTACGAACTCGTGCGCGTGCCGGCGACTTTGGTGAGCCCACCGGTCTGAAAATCAATCCCAAGCTTTGAAATGCTACCCATGATCTTACCGGTTCTTACCATTTCAACATCGGCCACATGTTCCACGTCAATTTTCATGTCGCGGCCCAAATGTGCCCTAAACGTGGCGAGAACTTCTTGCAAAATCTCCTCTGAATAACGCCCACCCTTCACAACCCTAAACGTTATTTTTCCAGGCTCCTCCTGAACCACCTGATAACGCCTAATTGCGTAGTCCAATTCTTTTAGATAATGGGCAAAAAAGGTTCCCGGCAGGTATTGCCCGTCGGTCCCAACAATAATCGATTGCACCCGGCCTTCCACAGCCCCAATGCGCGCCGCGCCCCGTCCACACGAACACGCCGCACCATCGGCTGCCACCGCGAGATCGCCGATTCGGTACCGCAAAAACGGCATACAAAAGTTATTGAGGTCTGTAATCACGACTTCACCGGTTTCACCGGGTTTTGCAGGCCGACCGTCTTTTAATATCTCCACAATATACGACTCACTCACCACGTGGTGGCCGGCGTGCGCCTCACATTCGTACGCAATGCCCGAAAATTCGCGCGACCCGTATTTGTCATACACCTGGCAGCCAAATGCCGACTCAATGGTTCGCCGGCTCGGTTCGGGAAGGGTTTGAGCACTGCTCATTACCGCAACGGGCTTCACCGTCATTCCCCCGCGCGACTTAATAAAGTGAGCCAACAAGTCCAATGCCTCGGCATAACCGTCAAGCAATACCGGACGCGCATCTTCAATCATGCGCACCATCTCTTCGAGATTTTTATCACTCAATGCAAATACCGGCACAAACTTGCGGTTTGAAAACCACGCATCCAAGCGCTCTTTACGAATTTGCGCCGGCGTCATTCCCAATGTTTGGTGCCAAAGCCGCACCGTGCTGTCGCCGAATCGATAACCCGTCCATTCTTGAGCGCGCAATGTGGCCGCCCAACGGGCCTCCAATTGCATTCGATCGACAAAGCAGACAAAGGGTTCGCCGGTGGATCCGCTTGTTGCAATGCGAAGCACCTGCGATTTGTCGTGATTGTCACTCATGATATCAAAGTAAAGGTGTTTGCGGATATCGGCCTTGGTTAAAAAAGGCAGCTTATAAAGGTCTTCCTGCGTTCGAATATCATCGGGCAAAAGCCCCTGCGCCTGCATGCGCGCCCTATAATAAGGCACGTTTCGATACGCGTGCCTGATCAACCTTCGCAGCTTTTCATCTTGAAGGTCACGCGTTGCCTGGGGGCTTAACCACTGCGTTTTTGACAGCGTTTCGTAATGATGTTCCACGTCGCGCGTAATCATCCAATGCGTTTGATTAAACGCGGCCATGTACGCTCGGAACCGCGGATGCCTGCTTGCAAGCGGCTCACCTTTGCCGCCGACAATGGGGTGTTTTTCTAAGAACTGCCGCATTGGATCGGCGGGCGGCCCGCCCAATCGATATTCCCAAGCCGCAACGCCCACATCGTAAAACGATCTCAGAGATGCTTTGAGAGCGGTTTTTTCGAGGAACGAAACCCCCTGCCGTCGCTCCTCAAAAATCGTTTCAATCTCTTTGTATGAATATCCTTTGGCATGGGCCGCCACCATAATGAACGACTGCCAATAAAAGTAATCACCCCGATGAGAAAGGATATCACTCAATACTTCACGCGCGGCCATTACAAACCCGCTTTTGTTATCGCGCAGGTTCATTGAAAATGCCGTGTTTAAAAGGTGATTAAAACCTCGGCTATACCAATAACGTTGATCTTTGCGCCTTCCAGTAGCACTTCGCCAACCCTGAACAACGTCAACCGAATACTCATAAAGTGCCCGACGCAATCGCAGAAGATCTTCTGGCTGGTATTGCAAGTCGGCGTCGATCGTTGCGCACAACTTGCCGTGCGCGGCGTCCACACCCGTTTGCCAACCCGCGGCAATGCCCTTGTTCGTCTCGTGAAAACAACCCACCACCACCCGGGGATGTTTCTCCGCAAGCCGACGAATCACCTCCGCGGTGCCGTCTTTGCTGCCGTCATCCACGAGCACCACTTCGCCTTCAAACCCACCCACCGTAAACGTTGCTATCAGCCGATCGCACAATTCAGGCAAATTCAGTTCTTCATTATAACAGGGCACAATCACCGAAAGCTCCGGTGAAGGTTCAATAGGCTCTGGTTCGTGTGTACTCATGGCGGCTTCCCTGCGATGTGGCCGCTTCCGTTCCACACGGAAGCCCCACCGCGGGGATAGAGCGCCTCTACTTCAGGCTCAGGCTCGCGGCAACGCCTAGAGTCGCGCGCACGTCGTGGAGCGCGGGAGCCCCTGCGCCCTCGGGCAGATATTGATAATGCACATCCGCATAAGCCCCGATGGGTTGATCATTGATGGCAATCAATGTTCTGTCCACCCGAGCGTGCGCCGCCCCAAAAAAGCTCCACGTGTTTTCACTTGTCCAATGGGGCGTTGCTTCTGCGTACACATCCATCATCCAAATGCCGTCGTCCGTTTGATAACGAAATCGGGCTGAGCCCGACGTGAGCGGCGCAATGCGGTGAACAAATCGCGGTGCTGAAAGGGTAGGTGCCCCGTAAACATCCACGTCATAGCGCACGCCAATTCCCAACGCGAGCGCTCGCCCCGGTACACCCGGCCTCCAAGGATCCAGCGTAAAGGCCGCGTGAACCACCCCCAGATGTACCCACGGAGCAGGTTTTTCAAACCCGGGTAGAGTCACGGGTACCACCGGCACGGTGACCTTACCCAGCTCGGCGTCCAACCCCACGTCAAACGGAAAACCGACGGTCAGCGGAGGGGATACAGGCAGCACAATGCTCGGCGATTCACTGTGCCGAAGAAGGGTAGCTCGGTAGAGCGTTGCTTCCAGCGAAGGCACACCGTCGGCCGGACGAACGAATGGGCGCACCCACCCTGAAACGAGTTGGTGGTCAATCTGCCAAAACACCCGCCCTTCACCCGCTCCTGTTCGGTAGACTTTTCGATACTGGAACGAAAACCCCGTTTCAACCGCCGGAGCCACAGAGCCGTTCCCGTCGTGGTAGGCCGACCCTCCCATTGTCAAACTTACCCGACTTGCAGGGTCAAATCGAACGCGAAACTTTCTCCCTTTCTCACTGATCTGATAGTCCGATTCGCGTTTGTCTTCCCCTGAGTCAGACGTTGTCTCTCCGCCCGAACGTGCGTTTTTTTCACCTCCCGCGGTGCTCTCATCTGCCCGGGCGGAACGAGGCTTCCACAGGAGGACTGCGCTCACAAACACCAGGACAATACCCCAGAAAGGGAATGTCAGGCGGCGCAGATTCGGGGCGAAACAACGGACAATCACGGGTCTTCAAACTCCGGCAGCGGTTCAAACACTTTGGGAGGCGCCCAGAACGAGAAGCGCAGGCCCGCCATGGCGCGCACTTCCATATTGCGCTGGCCTGTGAACGGATCTTCCCTCGAAGCACCCTCCGCCGTCACTCGAAAGCTCAACGGCTGGTCATTGATGGCTACAAATATCCCTTCGTACGAAGCTTTGAGGGTGAAGTTATTGGCCCCTTCACCGGCCTTTGGCCCCTCAAGATAGTTTGGCCGCGAGTAGTTAAACTCGATGAGAGTATAGTGCAAACCTGAATCGCCGAGCGCCAACCTGACACTCGCGTCCGCGTTAAACCCGGCATACCAAGTGCCCGTTCCAATCCCTTTTGAAAGCTCCTGTCGGTCTTGCCAAAACTTACCAATGTCCAACCCCGCCTGAATGCGCACGTGATTGTACATATCCTCGGACTGCCACGGATTCCAGGCGAGATGAGCTTCAGCAAACTCCATGTCGAGGGTGTTCTTAAACGCGGGTGGTCTGTCTGCCACGCGCAACACTCGAAAACCCCAACCGAGCGGAGGAGCCACCTCGTAAAGACGCGGCTGCCCAAAAAAGCTTGTCAGGTAAAACGCCGGACGCCTGTGAACATGTTGATAGTCATACGCGAACAAAAGCCCCCGCAATTCAAGGTCTGCAAACGTGGCGGTTCCTTCCAAAATGCGAATGTCGTGGCGCGACCTACCCTTGTGCGAAAGCACACTGATATGAATGCCCATTTCCGCCTGACCGCGAGCGAACGCGTCGGCGGGTGACTTGAGCGTTTCAGCATTGAGTTGAAACGTGGGTACCCAGCTTGCTCCGAGGTACACACGGTTTAACAAGTCAAACTTCACCTGATACGCCTTGCCGGTTGCCGCACGTGCATAACCCGGTGGAGCTTCTGCCAGAGCAGGGGTAAACTTCGTCCCGTCTTTGGCAAGGCGCTCATAAGCCCCCTCAGGTTCTACCGTATCACACGGCTTTGCCCTATCGATCTCCCCACCATATTTAGACTCGTTCGGCGTCACCAAACACTCTGTTTGATCGCCCTTGGTTTCACACTGCACCCGAACAACCTTCCCATTGTTGTCCGTCAAACATCGCACGGGCTTGTCCCATGCCAGTTGGGGCACCCCATCCGCGCGCGCTGGAATGGCAACCAGCGCGCACACGAGTGCCGTGCCGCTCGCAGAGAGCAGCGTCAAAGCACGCTTGTTCAAGTTTCACCTCTGGCTTTTCAACAGAGCAGATCCCGTGCCCCACTCGTTGGTCGACAGGTGCCAACAATCTGACGATTTTGTGCGCCCCAGACACCCCGTCGGAATGCGGCGCTTTAAAAGTGCTTTAAAAGCAGCATTTTCATGCGTTCCAAGCATCCTAAGAAAACAGAATTTTCAAAACTCAAACCTACCCATTGCGCAAAACTTGCTGCGATTCAGTGCGAAATCCGACGCCCACGTTCATTACGCACGGGTAACTTCTTTCTCGATCACCCCTGGGAGGTGTGGTTCCCGAGCGACAGGGTTGCCATTGAGGCACATCGCCGACGTTGACAGTTGAAGGCGCGGCGTGGTTGTTGATTACCGTCGGCAGTTGGGTAAGATGGAATAGATGTCTCGCCGCCCCACCGTATTTTTGTTTGATATCGACGGCACGCTTGTCAGCACCGGCGGCGCCGGTCGCAAGGCCATTGAAAGGGCTTTTGTCGAGCACACCGGCACGGCCGACGTTCTCAACTTTTCGTTCGCCGGAATGACCGATCCCGCCATTGTGAGGCTGGGCCTTACCAATGCTCAAAAGCCTACCCACGCAGAAGCTATTGCTCAAGTGTTAGAATCTTACCTTCTCGCCTTGGCAGAAGAGGTCGCGCAGACTCCCTCGTTTGTAATTCACCCCGCCGTTATTGAAACCATCAATCAACTGGCAACATGGGCTCATTGTGCCATTGGCCTCGGCACCGGAAACATCAAAAACGGTGCTCGCGTCAAGCTCAACCGCGCCTCTTTGTTTGAACGGTTCCACTTCGGTGGATTTGGTTGCGACAGTGAAGATCGAGCCGAATTAATCGCCACCGGTGCGCAGCGGGGTGCTGCCCGGTTGGGAGTGTCGCTTGTTGAGTGCCGGGTTGTGGTGATTGGGGATACTCCCAAAGACGTTGCCGCCGCCCGGGCAATCGGAGCGCAAAGCCTTGCCGTTGCCACCGGACCTTACTCCTCGGCCGACCTTGCAGCGTGTGGAGCCACCTGGGCTGTTGAGTCGCTGGCTGCCGCCGGCGTTGTCGAAATGTTGTTGGGTGAATGGCCCGAAACCGGAACTTGAACGGGAGTGGGGCGGCGTTCCTTGTAAATCATTTCCCCCATGCGGAACGGGATCTGTGGCATACTCCCCGTCGCAATGAGACCCCGCTTCAACACCACCGGCCCGTGTTATGCCGACGAGCATTACATGCTCCCGCCTGAACGTCGATTGGGTAGGATCATGGAGCTGATTGAGGACGGCCGTTATTTTACCCTTCACGCGGGCCGTCAAACCGGAAAAACAACAAGCGCCCAATGGCTCATCGACCACTATAATGCAGGAGAGCAATTTTCCGCCATTTGGGTAGATTTGCAAATCGCTCGAGATCAACCCGACCCGGATGTGGCTTTTCGGGTGATCCTCAACAAACTGGACGACGGCGTACAGATGCACTTCCCATTGGGCAAACCTGCTGAGCGCGATCATCTTGTCGACACACCTGACAGTTCTGTATTGCGTTATCTGCGCGATCTTGCGGCGCGTTCCCCACGCCCGCTTGTTGTCGTGTTTGATGAAGTGGATTGTCTGGTCGGTAAGACAATGGTGTCATTTCTTACCCAACTTCGCGATGGGTATGTGGCCCGACGAAAGCAGCCTTTTGCTCACAGCGTTGTGCTTGTGGGTCAGCGCAACGTGCGCGACTATACCCTGTCGCAAAGCGAGCGAAACGCCGTTGCGTGGTTGGGCTCCGCCTCCCCTTTCAACATCACGGCCGAGGCGACCACCTTGGCAGCGTTTACCGAGGCAGAGGTGGCAGAACTGCTGAGTCAACATACCACCCAAACAGGTCAACCGTTTGAGGCAGAAGCGGTGGCCAAGGTGGTATACCTGACAGAGGGGCACCCGTGGCTTGTCAACGCGCTCGCCGACCAAGTGGTCGATCGCGACGTGCGTGACCGACGTGTACCCATTACCGCGGCGCACATTGAAGCTGCCAAAGAAACCATTATTGTCGAACGTCGCACCCATATCGATTCACTGATTCATAAGCTGCACGACCCTCGCGTAAAAGGGCTTCTCGATGTGATGCTTGCGGGAGAACTCATTCCCGGCGGCCTTGCCAGCGACGACGTGGACTACACCCTGGGTTTGGGCATCATTCGCCGGCACAAGGGGGAGTTTGTCATTGCCAATCCCATTTACCGTGAGATTATTCCCCGAGCGCTCACGTGGAACCAGCAGCACAGTCTTCACCATCCCACTGAATGGTATGTGCGTACCGACGGCTCGCTCGATCTACCCAAGGTGATGGAACGGTGGCAAGAATTCTGGCGTGAAGATGGGCATCTTGCCGCCGACGGTTTTGGCTATAAAGAAAGCGGCCCTCACTTAATGCTCACCGCGTTTCTCCAGCGCATTGTCAACGGCGGCGGGCAAATACAACGCGAATATGGTCTGGGCCGCGGAGCGCTGGACCTGCTGATTACATGGAGAGGGGTCAGGCATGCGGTGGAGGTCAAACTCAAACGGCAAACCCAAACGGAGTCACGCGCTGTGGAACAGGTGCTTCGGTACCTCGACACCCTTGGCCTTACCGAAGGTTGGCTTATCCTGTTTGACCTTCGCTCAACGCTCCCTTGGGAACAGCGCCTCACCCAGCGAACAGTAGAAGTGTTGGGCAAACAGGTACACATCGTGGGGTGTTAGACCAATTACGTATAGCTCGCTCGCAGCGCGATTGCGCGGCGTTCTTGTGAAGCATTTTTCCCACACGGAACGCGATTTGTGGCATGCTCCACCCGTCATGAAACCCCGCTTCAACACTACCGGCCCGTGTTATGCCGACGAGCATTACATGCTCCCGCCTGAACGTCGATTGGGTAGGATCATGGAGCTGATTGAGGACGGCCGTTATTTTACCCTTCACGCGGGCCGTCAAACCGGAAAAACAACAAGCGCCCAATGGCTCATCGACCATTATAATTCAGGAGAGCAATTTTCCGCCATTTGGGTAGATTTGCAAATCGCTCGAGATCAACCCGACCCGGATGTGGCTTTTCGGGTGATCCTCAACAAACTGGACGACGCTGTACAGATGCACTTCCCATTGGGCAAACCTGCTGAGCGCGATCGTCTTGTCGACACACCTGACAGTTCTGTATTGCGTTATCTGCGCGATCTTGCGGCGCGTTCCCCACGCCCGCTTGTTGTCGTGTTTGATGAAGTGGATTGTCTGGTCGGTAAGACAATGGTGTCATTTCTTACCCAACTTCGCGATGGGTATGTGGCCCGACGAAAGCAGCCTTTTGCTCACAGCGTTGTGCTTGTGGGTCAGCGCAACGTGCGCGACTATACCCTGTCGCAAAGCGAGCGAAACGCCGTTGCGTGGTTGGGCTCGGCCTCTCCGTTCAACATCACGGCCGAGGCGACCACCTTGGCAGCGTTTACCGAGGCAGAGGTGGCAGAACTGCTGAGTCAACATACCACCCAAACAGGTCAACCGTTTGAGGCAGAAGCGGTGGCCAAGGTGGTATACCTGACAGAGGGGCACCCGTGGCTTGTCAACGCGCTCGCCGACCAAGTGGTCGATCGCGACGTGCGTGACCGACGTGTACCCATTAC
Source organism: Polyangiaceae bacterium (assembly GCA_016712345.1). Taxonomy (GTDB): domain Bacteria; phylum Myxococcota_A; class Polyangia; order Polyangiales; family Polyangiaceae; genus JADJRH01. Next base: position 446,296 of record JADJRH010000001.1, on the reverse strand, counting down.
AGCGGCGCACATTGAAGCTGCCAAAGAAACCATTATTGTCGAACGTCGCACCCATATCGATTCACTGATTCATAAGCTGCACGACCCTCGCGTAAAAAGGCTTCTCGACCCAATGCTTGCCGGTGAGCGCATCACGTCCAACCCCATTGACGACGACCTCGCATACGCTTTGGGGCTTGGCATTCTTCGCGTTGTGGGTGGCCAGTTGGAGATAGCCAATCCCATTTACCGCGAGGTGATCCCGCGCGTGCTGGCGTACGGTCACCAAATACAAATCTACCAACAGACAGCCCCGTACGTGCGGGCGGACGGCTCGCTCGATCTACCCAAGCTAATGACCGCATGGCAAGAGTTTTGGCGCAAAGACGGGCACCTGGCGGCGGAGGGTTTTTCGTACCGTGAAGCCGGTCCCCACCTCATGTTAATGGCTTTTCTCCAGCGGATTGTGAATGGGGGTGGACGGATTGAACGCGAATATGGCCTGGGTCGCGGCGCGCTCGACCTGATGATCTTTTGGCAAGGTGAGCGACACGCTATTGAAGTAAAACTTCGGCGCCATTCAGAAACCGAGGCCGACGCCCTCAACCAAGTGTCAGGTTACCTCGATCGAGCGGGCCTGACCCAAGGTTGGCTTGTTCTGTTTGACCTTCGCTCAACGCTCCCTTGGGAACAGCGCCTCACCCAGCGAACGGTAGAAATGTTGGGCAAACAGGTACACATCGTGGGTTGTTAGCCTGTGGGCCGTTGCCCACAGCTGAGTTCTGAGCGAAGCTTGGAGAGCCCGCGCGAAGCGCGCGACTTTACCGTTCCAGTGGGTAGAGTCAACTTCTGACTGATTTCCGCCAAGGATAGTCCGTCCAGATAAAACATCTGCAACACTTCACGTTGGTCCACAGGAAGCATAGAAAGTGCGGTTTGCACCTGCGCGCACTGTACCAAGGTGTTCAGGTTGTCTTGGGCCGGCAACGTTTCAGCGAGGTCACCCACTTCCGTTGTCGCGCGCCGCCGATGGTAAGGCTGCTTCAGTCGATCCAATACACGCGACCGCACCCGAATTGAAAGCCAGGCCCTCACAGTGCCCTTTTCAGGGCTGTATTGATGCGCCTGACGCCACACCTCAATGTACACATCGTGCACAATGTCTTCAGCTTCGGTTTGGCTGCCAAGCCGCTTTTTGGCCAGCGCCCAAAGCCAACCTGAATAGCGGTCATACAGCGCAGAGAGCGCCGCTCGATCCCCGTTGGCAACACGTTTAACCAACTCTTCGTCACAAGCCGCCGGCTCGGATCTGCGAGCGTTTTGAGTGTTCATGCGACCTCCGCCAACGACGCGTTTCGAGGCGTTTTGATAATCGCGCAGAGGCAGGGTTCGTAGGGTAGAATTTCTACGGCGTGAGTAGACCCTGGGGGACAAACCTCTTCTTGCCCCGCCGAAACTACGTGGCCTTGGCTTGAACGGTAGGCACCCTGAAAAACAAGGACATGTTCTTCTTGGGAGTGCGTGTGCGCTTCGAGCACGGTGCCCGGATCAAAATACGCGAGTGTCGCAGTGACGTCGGCATGGTTGGGACCGCAGGTGAGTGTGACCGCGCGCATGCCCGGTCTGGAAGCTTCGGGCATCTGATGAGCTTGGGTGTACACATGCAGCGCCCGCCGTGCGTCATTGCCCGGCATTCCTGTCAACTCGGCCAGTCGCGTGGCAAACGGGGTGAATCGCTCCATCGCGTCCAACGACGCTTCAAGCCGGCACCAAAGTGAATGGGGGGGTTTGGGGGTCGACAAAGGTTGGCGCGCTGGGCGGCCTGAACGTCTGGAGTGGCTCATCGGTTCCTCGGTTGGCTCCGTTACGAGTCAACTCGGGCGGAGGTTCCCTTGGCCGAAAAGAAACGTTGATTACAACGTTGCGGTCTATGCGATTTCGGGTCGTTGCGTAACGGAGAAGCGCGCTCGCTCTGCGTCTGGAGCCGATTCACCTACGGCTGAAACGGACACACAACGTTCAGGTTCGAATCGGTGAAGCAGCACGAGCCACCCACACAAAACTGACCACCCAGACAGTCTGCGCTGCTGTTGCAACCCACGCCCTGCTGCACACACGACCCACCTTGGCAGATTGTATTAAGAGGGCAGTCAAAGTCGCTCTGACATCCACCCCCGCCGCTGCTTGTGGAGCTGCCCGTTGTAGTGCTTTGCCGAATGCACGTTAGTGTGCTGGGGTTGCACACTCCTTCGCTGCAGGTGCCGGAGCAACATTTTTCACCCAACATGCCACACGGCTTGCGACAAATGTTGTTGGCGTTGCAGCGCAGACCAACCTGACATACCCCACCCGCGCAACACTCCAACCCTGCTGCGCCGCACGTGATGAGAAGGGCGTCATCGGCTTCGCCGACACTCTCTTCTTGGGTATCTTCCCAGGCATCTCCGCCGCCCGACCCACCCACGTTTCCTTGTGCGGGCGGGGCCATACATCCCACTGTCAGACCGAAAGTACCAAAAAGAAAAACCGCAGCTGCCGAGAGTTTGAGCGTTGTAAAGAGACTCATGACACGTGTACCTCGTATTCGGGTATTGGAATATTCAACTTTTTCTACCCATCCAATGTGATGGGTAGAATGCCGACGCGAAGCTTCTTACAAGTTCAACGTGTCGGTTGTCCCCTGTACGACGCGCTTTCGAAAAGGGTTCCACCAATCCGCGGCGCCGCCATCACGCAACGCGAATGGTCCCGCTACTCTGCTTGAACAGGCCGAGAGCAAATTCCAATGAGGCTGTTCGTTCGCGCGAGTGAATGGTCCGGCCGCGCCGCCCGCCGAAGCGCTCGAGCGCGCGATCGCATTTCATGTCAGGTCGACCGCGGCGAAAGCGAAGTCCCTTTGCAGGAGGTCGTTCGATGTGGAAAGCGTTTGTGCGGCTCGGCCGAGCTGCTTTTTTAGATGGGGATGAAGTGTGGCCGTCAGTCTCGGTGAAATCGGGCGAAAAAATCCCGAACAATCCGGCTCTGGTGTTCGCCGGCTCAAAGTCGGGGGATGTGGAGGTCGTTCCGCTCGTGTTGAACGACGCCGGGCTGTTGGTTGCCAAGGAGCCGATCAAAATCGTGTCTTCCAGCCGCCACCCACCGGTGCCCGGTGACCGGGTGCTGTCGCTTGCCGATGGGGAGATCTTTATCGCTTTTTTTTCTTTCGCGCGGGTTGGTGAGTCGGCGCCCAAAGAGGGTGACTTGGTGGCTGCCTTTGGGGTGATGGGTAAGTCAGACGGCGTCCCAAACGTCAAAGTTATCCCTGACCTTTTTCCAAAGGTCAAGCAGAACGATAGGCCGGATCCGTACCTTGTTTTTGAAGGTGGTCTACCCGTCCGAGTTGCCGCAGACGAACTGATAGTCCACCCCGTGGATGATCACCATTTGCGCGACTTTTTGGATGTAACGGGTGCGAAACTTGTCGATCGCGAGCTTGCTGCCAAAACGCAGGGGGGTGATCACAAGCCGCTCAAGTTGCGCGAGTTGCCGGTGTTGCGGGATCTACCCAATGGCACACAAAATACTCGGCCCCAGCGGCAACCGAGTGCCCTCACCAAATTGCCAAAAAAACGTTACGAACAAGCTCGATTGGCCGCCCTTCGAACACTCTTCGCCGATGACAAACTTCTTCTGACGAACGATGAAGAATTCTTGAATGTGTACGCCCAAGCCCTTGACTTACACGCTCAAGGGTTTCGAGTGGCATTTAACCCGCGTTTGGAATGGTCGGGTGAACCTTCGGCGGTGGAAGGTTTAGGTGTCGCAAACCCAATGTCTACCGGGGCCAAAGCTCACATTTCGGACCCGATTTTTGGGTTGCAAAAGGCTTGGGCATATCTCTCGCTGTGGGACGCCGACACGCGCCGCATTCCCGTGGCGTTTGTCGATATTGGATTTGCACCCAACGCCGATTTCCCGCGCATTCTTATTGAACGCAATGTTGCTACCGGCATTGCAGGACCGGGTCAGGCGACCGCACCACCCACGGTTGGAAACAGCTTTTTTGGGAGTCGCAGCTGGCACGGAAACGGTGTTGTTACGACTGCGGCGGGCGTGTTTAACAACGGGTATGGCACGACCGGAACCGGCGGTCAGGTGATTGATGCCATGCTTTATAAAACGGACCTCTTAGGGTATGCTTTCGGGATGGGAACCGCCATTCGCATGGCGGTGGACGACGGGGCAACCATTATCAATATCAGCGCTGGTTACCCATGCACCATTCAAACCAACCTGATTGGAGGTTTTCGTGTTTGCAGTCCCGGCGCGCGCGTTGCGTTCTGCGCGGCATTGGATGCTGCCCTCCATGCTGCTGCTGCTGCGGCGTTTGCCATTCCTTTTGCTGGGTTGGTTCTTGGGCCGGCACTGCTCCTGACAGCCTCCCTCGTTTTACCCGCCTGTCTCTTGCTTGTCGCATTGGGAGATCCTCGTAGCCCAATGGAAACAGCGGTGGCTTACGCCATGGAGCGCGGTGTAACGGTTGTATCCATTCCTGGAAACCAACAAACGGCTCAGTCGTTGGGCCCGCTGGCTGAATTTGTGCCCACCGGTCCTCAAGATGCGAGCGCATGGGAAGTTGTGCCCGGCGTTATTCCGGGTGTTATTTGCGTGGGCGCCGCCGATCCCAATGCTTCAACGGCCTATACAAATCAACATTACTTCGGCGCCAGGGTCGACGTGTGGGCTCCAACGGGTGGTGACTATAGTCATCCACCCACCACCGATGCTGTGGTTCCTTCTGCGCAGCAGGTGTTTGATACAAGCGGCTTTGGAGGCACCAGCGCGTCGGCTCCCTACGTTACAGGGATCATTGCGATGATGCAGGCGATCAACCCCTCGCTTGACCCTCGCACGCCGGGATTGACAGCGGCGCAAAAAGCCGCCATCCCAGGGCGAATTCGATCGATTCTGGTGGGCACCGCCACACCCGCGTCGGCCCTTCCAACCAACCCGGCCGATCCCAACGTTGCGCGTCGTCGCAATTTGGTAAACGCGTTTGCTGCGGTTCGCGCGGCTGCCGCGGGGGTTATTCCAGATTACGACGCGTTGGGGTATGACACCTCGCTTGGGTTTGACGAGCGGAACAGTGCAGTCCGAATGGACACGGTTTCCACTGCTCGCACCGTTCGGCTGGATCTGCCTGCGCAGTTTGCAGGCACCATTCTCAACCTGAAAGCGGCGCCGGGGTCGAGCGGTGCGACGTTTGCGGACGTGGATATGTACAGCCTCGTTGCGCCCTCCAGCCCGGGAGTGTATCAGGGTGGTGTGATTCAACTCATTCAACCTGCCGGGGCTCGGGGTGAGTTGAGGATCAATGACCTACCCGGAACGTTGATGGGGATTACGCCTGACGGCTTGGAAGAGGTGCGTGCGTACACAATTCCTGCCCTCTTTGAAAGTCAGTCCTTCCTCTGTCGGGTTTCAGGGTTTATGGGCTCGGACAGTGTGTATAAACTGAGGTTGGAGCCCGCGGTTCGCATGGCGGCCCCTGCGGGTGACAGGTTTGACGACAACAGCGGACGTCACCCGCGCGGACTCCCAAACAACAACTCGCGTGATGCCGCGGTTCCGATTGGGCGTGAACCTATTCCGTGGCAAGTGTCAGGTGTTTCAGTTGCTCCGGTGGCAACGGTGACTTTGACAGATCTGACACTGCATACATCGACCGATGAAGACTGGTTTGAGATCGTGTCGTTTCCAGATATTCCACCAACATGCGACTATGTTATTTCTATAACAGCGGGTGAGGGCACAAGGGTAGAAATCCGGGCTTCGGATGGTACCGTGATCGCTTCCGGGTTGGGTGACCTGACTGCCACAATTGAACCCGCCCATCTGCCACTTTTTATTCGAGTCAGGTCCGCAACCGGCGGCCCGATTTCATACTCACTTGGGGTCACTTATAACGCGTTGCCGCCGGCGGTTTGTGAATTCCGGCGGAGAATGCGGGAGCACCGCTTTGACCGCAAACCTTGGCCTTTTGAGCCGAAAGGGAATGGGTTTATTATTATTGATCCGCTGGACGATCCGGTGCCGTTTATCGATCGGTATAAACATCGGCTGTCGCGTGGACAGGGGCTGATGGTTTTCCAAGAGCGCACTGGAGGATTTCGTCTTTCGGCCACCGTTCCATCCAACAAGCCGTTGCGCGTGACATTAATTGATGCGGAGGAACGGGTACGGGCCACGGTGATGTCAAGCACAAGCCGTGCAAAGCTCAAATCGGTGGGGAAACTTTTGGCCCGGCCGATTTTGGAGCGGCGACCTGTGAAGAGTGACATCAAAGCCGATTGGACGTTCTTGGAGCATGGCAATCGGCCGGAAACGCTTGGTATTGAAGTGGCGAATCTAGACGCGGGTGTGTACGCATTGGTGTTTGATGACACCGAACAGAACACGCCGATTGAATTGGTCAGGTCAGGGTCGACTGAAAGCCGCAAGCCTCGTTTGCTGCTTCCATAAGCCACAAAGCGGCGAAGGCGACGGACGATCGTGGGTCGTCCGTCGCCCAACGTTGCAATCTACCCAAGGGTAGGTATTACAAACCCGGGCTAACGAGCCGCGCGATTTCGTCGTCGGCGCCCAAGGGCGACCAAAACGCCTGCCAAACCCAGTCCAAGCAAACCTGACTCATCCTTACCACCGGGCACGCTGCACCCGCAGCCGCCGTCGTCGAGGTTGAGGTTGTTGCCGCCGGTGCCGCCCGAACCGCCGCTGCCGGGTCCACCGGCGCCGGTGCCGTTTCCACCTGTGCCTGACGCGCCGGTGCCGTTTCCACCTGTGCCTGACGCGCCTGTGCCTGACGTGCCTGTGCTGCCTCCACCCGTGCCGGCGCCGCCGGTGCCGCCCATGTCGCTGACGGTATAGCTGAAGACCGCGGAGCATCCTTGATTGCCCTGACGGTCAATGGCGCAGGCTTGATAGTCCACTTTGGTGCCCATGGGTTGACCGGGGAGGGTAGCGCGGAAAAGGTCACCTCCCATGAACATGGCGGTAACGTCTTGGGCGGCGGGGGCGCTGATTTTGATAAATGCTTTTTGCAGGCGAGGGCCTTCATCTGTGGTGGCGTTGTCGCTGACGGCAAAACGAATGGCTGCTGTCAGGTTGGGGCCCGGGGCAGCGATTGATTCGACAGCGCGGATTTTGGGCTGAACTGTATCAACAGGGGCGGCAGCACTGCCTGTGTACACTTGCTCCGTGGCGGGGCTTCCTTCGCCCTGTGCCGTCACGCAATCGAGTTTCCCGTCTCCATTCAAATCGCCGAAGTCAAACCAAAGAGTCGGGTCGCCCACATTGGTGAATGCACCGTCGCTCAGGGTGAAGTTTCCGGCACCGTCGTTCTTCAGCACGCGCTCGACGTTGGATAGGCTCATGATGGCCGCGTCCAAGTCGCCGTCCCCGTCCACGTCGATACAGGCGACGCCGTTGTCGTCTGCCCCTGGATTTCCTGTAACGCGAGCGGTTGTCTCGTCGGTAAACTTCCCCGTTCCGTCGTTTATTAACAGTTGTTCCATACCCCCCGGATTTTTGGCGTTGTCCTGCCAGATATCCAAGTCGCCGTCTCCGTCGACATCGCAGGCAACGGGCCCGTAGCGGTAGTACGGGTTGGCTTGTTGAACAGGAATATTACCGCTTAGATCTGTGAACTTTCCGGTACCATCGTTTTGCCAGAGTGACCCTTTGGTGCCGCTGTGCATATTGACAAATAGGTCAAGGTCAAAGTCCCCATCCATGTCAAATAGGTCAAAATCGTCGGGCTCATCGCCTGAAACCGTGGTGGGTAGATCCCACGGGGCTTCGCTGTAATTTCCGCCACCGTCGTTGAGGTAAAGGTGGGCCACCGTGCCGCCGTTTAGGCTCGTCCAATTGTCACCCACCAATAGGTCAAGATCCCCGTCATTGTCCACATCGCCAAAGCGCGTTGCGCCGGCTTTTGATTTGACACCGGGGAGGCGCGTGGCTGATTGGTCGGTAAACTTACCCGTGCCGTCGTTGATCAAAAATTGGTCCTGTTGAGCGGCGGCACTGGGCACATACATGTCAAGAAACCCGTCGCCCGTGACGTCTGCAATGGCCACTTGCCGAACCCAACCTGTGTAGCTGCCAACGTTCATGGACGCGTTGCCGAAGTTGGCATTCCCATCGTTGGTGTAGAGCAAGAGCGGCTGCGCGGTGTTGCCCACCTGAAAAAAACCAGTTGAATTTGGGAAAATAGCGTCCAGATCGCCGTCGTTATCAAAGTCGGCGAGCTGCATGTAGTTGGTCCAGCAGCCATTGCCGTTGCACCCTTGGGGGCTGATGGCATTGCTTTTTAGAGTAAAATATTCTTGGGCAGAGGCGGGGCAGGCAATCGCCATCAGTCCAAGGGTAGAAAGCAAAAAGGCGTGGGATGGTCGAAAAGTTCGCATTCTATCGCCATACCGCGTTGGCTTTCGGCTGCCTAGTCCAAATTGCGGTGTCTAAGTGTGTCCGGTTGCGGAAAGTACCGATCTCGTGGATGATGGCTCCAGAGGGTCGCGAAGATGAATCATTGGATGAAGTTAAACTGTATTCTTGCACTGCCAGTGCCATGGTGGATCACGGGCTGTGATCTGGTGGCCGGGATTGGCGAATATTGTATAGAGGGCGCTGAGGGGTGCGGCACGACTGGAACGGGCGGCGCGGCCGGGACATCGTCTACCGGTGGTACAGGTGGCCAATCGGGATCGTCCACCGGGTCTGCCACTTCGCCTCAAGTGATGTGCGGTGACGGGAAGCTGGAGGGCAACGAAGAGTGTGATGATAACAATACCGCGGATGCCGACGGATGTGAGGCGGATTGTACCTTACCCAAATGTGGCAACGGCATTGTTGACCCTGGGGAGGTGTGTTTTGGTTCGCAGGATCCGGCGCTTATCTCATTCACCGAAACCTATAGTTTGGCGCTGTTTGATTGCAACGGTGATGGTGCGTTGGATCTGATCATATCGGGTGCCGTGGTCTTCGCCAACAACGTTTCCAACTTCGGTATTCAAGCTCTGCCGAACGACATGGGTCACTTCGCAGAAGCGATATTTACCGAGGCGCTTTCAAGTATCGTGGGATTGGAGCCCGCCATCGGTGCCGATGGTGAACCGGAGCTGATCGGCGTTCACACTTACAAGAGCAAGACGATGTGGATGAGGGGACTCGGCGAATGTCAACTTCAGTGGACGGAAGGCATGACAACCGCGGCCACACTGGCTGGCGTGACCGATGTGACCCCTTTCAACGCGGACGGTATGGGCACCATCGACGTCGCAAAAGTCTACCTTCCAAACGTCGGCGACAGCGCGCCAATCTGGTTTACCCTGAATCAAAATATAGATGAAGACGTGCCCGGCCCTTCCTTCGCCAATGCCAATCCCACCTTCATTGCTGCGGGCGACCTAATGGGGGACTCATTGGACGAACTTGTGATTGGAATCCCTGAATACAAACAAATAGGGATTTTTTTGAACAATGATTTATCGTTTAGTACCCCGTTGAACATCCCCACGTTGGGCCTTTCCGCTGCCCCTGTGGATGCGGCTATCGGTGACCTCGACAAAGACGGTGATAACGACATTGTGACGGCCAATCTTGAGTCAGATAGCATCGCTGTGCTCAAAAACCTAGGCTCGGGTGCATTTGGCACTCAAGTCCCTGAGCCTCAAGTTCAAGGGAGCAATGGTGTTGCCGCGGCCAAGCCCAAGTCCATTGTGCTGGGTGATATGAACAACGATGGATATCTGGACGCGGTGACGGCCAACTCGGACGATTCTACCGGTAAGAGTTCGGTGAGTGTTTTCTTGAATGATGGGAAGGGTAAGTTGCTCTTGGCGACCAAGGCGAGCTTCCCATTGGTAGGTACCGATGCACCCTTTGAGGTGGGCCGTCAGCCGGTTTCTGTGAAAGTGGGTGACCTGAACGGGGATGGGGTGCTCGATATTGTGACTGCCAATGCGTTTGTAGAAAACGGAAGCAGTTCTGTGAGTGTGATTTTGTCGAACCCGTGAAGTGTTTGATGCGGCTGAGGCGAAGCGGGGTGGTTTTATAACGGGCAGGTATAGAAAAGCGCTGCGGCATTTACCCGCGGCGCTTGTGGCTCAAGCTTTGATACCCGCGAACGGGGTGGTTGATCCCGGCGGCGGCTTGTTTGAGCCCGGCGACTGCATGAGTTGACCAAAGCTCGCGGCTGCCGGGTTGAAGGTCTGAACAATGCTCAACAGAACGTCGCTCGGATTTCCACCCGGTTGAGAGAAATGTTGACCCGGGTATTTCAGGAGCCCGCCACCCTTGCCGGCAACGATCATGGGCTGCGCCTTGACCGAGTGGCTCCAGCCCTCGGAGCAATCGCTTGAGAAGTACACAATGGTATTATCAAGCAGGTTGCCACCCGTGGGGTCGGTTTTGTTTTTCAGGGTTTGGAGGAAGTCGGAGAAGCGGGTCATTTGGTAGACGATGCCCTGGTGCACGATGCCGTTTTGCACGTTGGGATCGGTATTGTGGGTGGCGAGGTGGTGTTCGTTGTTGGTTCCGATATCGTAGAGGACGGTGCCGGCGGCGCCGCCCACAAGGAGCATGCTGGCGACGCGCGTCACGTCACACTCAAATGCGTACGCAATCAGGTCGCTCATGATCTGATTGACGGGGATGATCGGTTCAGGCCCGTTGACGTTTGGGTTGGTTTCGGTGGGCATGGTGGGCGCCATGCACGCCGGGGGGATCGCTTCGATCTTTTTCTGAAGCTCGTTCACGCCTTCAAGGTGGGCATCGAGGCGTTGAATGTCCTTTTGACCGAGGCGCTTTTTGAGGGCGTCGGTTTGGCCTTTCACGGCGTCAAGAACGCTTGAGCGAAGTGGACCCGACGGATCGTTCATGGGGGTGAAGCTGCCAAACAGGGTGTTCCAAACCGCCTGGGGATTAAATTCTGGCGGCAGAGGTTGGCTCGGCCCACGATGTGAAAGGTTGTGCATGGTGGTGCCGCCGTCCATGTAGCTCAGGTCGCGTGAAATGCCGATCTGAACGGACTTGACAGGGGTTACGGCGCCCGATGCTTCGATTGCGTCGGCCACCACTTGGTCGATGGTAGGTCCGCCGGGGTTGGAGGACAAACCGGATATGTTGACCATGGTATAACCGGTGAAGATTGTCATGCCCTCGTGGTGGGTAATGAGCTTTTCACAGCGGTTATCCATGCCGGTAATGACATGGCAGTAGTCTTGTACAGGTGCGAGGGGTTGGAGTTGCTCGCTGAGGGGGTAGTTGGCGCCCGTGGCGCTGGGTACAAATCGGTTTAGCAAAAAGCCGTTGCCGAAGAAGTAGGTGACGAAACGTTGGGGAATGCCGTTTCCATCGGCCAAAGCCGTGCCGTTTGTATTAAGCATGGCTTCAAGCATGGGGAGGCCAACGGTGGCGACTGCACCGCTGGCGAGCATGCCCCGGAGAACAGCGCGGCGGCTCAAGTTGAATTTGCTCATGGGTGTTCTCCTGTTTCTCACTTAGGCAAGTTGACGTAAGAGAAAGCGGGGCTCGCGACGATTTCAACAATGGCTTCTTGGAGCTTGAATCCTGAAGCCTCGAAAGCGTCTTGAATGGCGAAAATCGCGGGCCTTTCACCTTTGGTTTCTGAATGGCCCATAGATTGTTTGAAGAGGTTGGAAACAATGCAGTTCATGGCGCGCGGGTCGTCATGAACGAGTTGACCCAGCTCTGTCACGTTGGTGAACGCGCCGAAATCGGCCACTTCGCCGGTGGGATCGAGGGTAAGACCGTTTTCGTCGACGGTGCGGTATTTGCCAATGCCGTTATAGATCTCAAGCGGGAAGGCAAACGGATCCATTTTCAGGTGGCAGCCTTTGCACTGGTCGTTTGCGTAATGCAGCTCTTCGAGCGTCTGTTTTTTGGTTTTGGGATTGTTGGGGTCATACACGGGTAAGGTGGTGTTGACTCCGGGCGGAGGCGGCGGGATTTCGTTGCAGAGGAGCATGTTGGAAATGAACACGCCGCGACGGGTAGGTGAGGTTTGGGCCGCGTGGGAGTACCGAGCCAGGTAACCCGCGTGTCCAAAAAACCCAGTACGCTTTTGGTCGGCGGGGAGGGTTACTTTTTGGAATCCGGCGCCTCCGGGCGGCGAGACCCCGTAGAAAGTGGCAAGTGTGGCGTCGACAAAGGTGTAGTTGGCGTTGTAGAGGTCGCGATAGTCGCCGTTTTGGTTCCACACCAAGTCTTCAAGGAACATGAGCGTTTCCATGCGTGCCGACTGGCCCAACGTGCTGTTCCACTCGGGGAAAACCGCCGCGTCTTTGGTGGCGCTGGGTAGATCGCGGAGTTTGAAGAGCACATCGTAAAACGAGTTGAGTGCCGCGCGCGCTTCAGGCTTTTTCATGAGGGCGCGCGCCGTGTCGCGGATTTGGGCTTCTGTTTCAAGGCCGCCGGTTTCAGCCTGGGTGAGAAGGTCTTTGTCGGGAATGGAGTCGGTCAGGAAGAGCGACAGTCGGGTAGCCATCTCGGGGCCGGTGAGCTTGAACCATTCAGGATGTTCAGGGTCAATCAGGCCAATCTCTACCGTGTAGAGGAAGTAGGGAGATTGGAGAAGTACCATTAACGAGTACTCTACCCCGTGAATGAAATTGCCATATTCAACCCCTGCGGCTTTGGCAATGTCGACAATGGGGGTGATTTCTTCAGGGGTGAGAGCGCGGCGCCAGAGTTGGTGTCCGACGTTTTCGATCACTTGTTGATGACAAGCCGCATCGTCGGCGGCGACGGGTGTACACGGAACAATTTTGGCGTAGCTCGGCGGGTCGAAAATAACGGCGCCGGCAATGTCTCGCGCGCTTGTCTCGTAGGCTTCTACCGCGGTGGGGGGGAGTGCCAGTTCTGCGGCGGCGAGCGTTTCAAACTCATTGAGCGTGGAGTCTTCAGGCGGGGCTGCATTGGCCGCCGCCACGTCACCCAAAACGAGTTTGACTGAATTGATGTATTGCCGCGCCAGCAACTTTCGAATGCCGCCCGGGGCCGGTGCGAATTGGGGATTTTCAATGGGGTCTCCACCGGCGCCGCCGCCGACGTTGCCACCGCCCACCCCCGCTCCGGCGGATCCACCCGTGTCAAACGGGAGCTTGCCGATATCGCCCGAACAACCGGACGTGAATGCACTGCCTACAAATGCGGTAACAAGTGCTGTTGCAAAGAAGGTGTTTCGCACCGGTGCCTCCAAGTTTCCCGAACGCGCGCGGGTTGTCGGCCAAGGACATTTGAGAAAGCCGTTATCGATGGATGATCATTAGCGACAAAGAATTCGATGACGAGATCTTCAGGCAAGAAATGGCCAAGCCCAAGCTTTTTTATTTGGCTATTTTCAAAAGAAATTGCCGTGAAAGTGGCTGTTTATTGCCTAAGTAGAATTGCACAGGTGCGGCAAGGTGCGCAGTCCCAAACTGGCAGTTTGATCACAGTGGGATCACGGGGTCGATGGGCAATTGAAGCGCGTACGCCCGAACCTCCCCCACGAGGTAGAGCGAGCCCGTGATGACGACCGTTCCGCCCGAAGGCGTGAGTTCGACCGCGCGTTTTAAGGCAGTTTGTGGGTTATCGATCATTTCACCCGGCGCCGTTTGCGCGAGGGACGTGAGCGGCGCGGGCGCCCGGCCTTGGGGCGATGTGTACACGCGCTTGGAAGATGTGTACGCAACAAGGCGAAGGACGTCGACGTAAGATTTGTCGGCAAGAGCGCCGAAAAGAAGGGTTGTTCGTTGTGGATCCAGCTTCTCTTCGGCGAGCGCGCCGGCCAGGGCATGGGCGCCTTCGGGGTTGTGAGCACCGTCGAAGAGGAGTGTGATGTTTCTTTCGGTGGGGAGTTTTTCGTATCGGCCGGGCCATTTTGTTTGGGCAATTCCGCTCTCGATCCCCTTTAAAATGCCTGGAAAATGCGACGCCGCGAGCATTGCCAACGCGGTTGCAACCGAGGCATTTTGCCGTTGATGGGGCCCAACAAGGCCAACCTTCCCAACGGTGACGGGTGTTGTCCATTTCGGGCCGGCGCCGACGGACTGCGCCGCTTCATCAATCGCGTTTTCTGCCTCCGCGGGTAAAGCGCCGAGTACGTAGGGGCAATGAGGCTTTAAAATCCCGGCTTTCTCTCGCGCAATGGCACCGAGAGTGTTTCCGAGAACCGCGGTGTGTTCGAGCGAAATGCTGGTGATTGCACACGCGAGCGGGCGCTCAATCACGTTTGTAGCGTCGAGTCTGCCGCCGAGGCCCACTTCGATCACCGCAAGATCCACGTGCGCTTCGGCAAAAGCGATAAACGCGGCCACGGTTAAACACTCAAAGAAAGTGAGTGTTCCTTTCTGGGTGTGGAGTGCCGCCGACAGGGCCGCATCAAAAGGAGCGTCTTGAATGGGATCGCCGGCGATGCGAATGCGCTCGGCAAATCGAGCCAAATGCGGCGATGTGTACATTCCGGTGCGTAGGCCCGCGGCGCGCGCGATGGATTCGACCATGGCACTTGTGCTGCCTTTGCCGTTGGAGCCCGCGATGTGAATTGCGGTGCAGTGAGCGTGGGGATTGCCCACTTCAGCGAGAGCACCGTGCACGCGATCGAGGCCCAAATCCATGCCGAAACGCGCACGTGTACACAACTCTGCCAGGTGATCGGCGAGCACGTTCAGCCCGAGTGATTCATGACGCGGTTCGGCGCGAGGGGCGCGCCGGACGTGTGGCTTCCGCGTGGGTGAGGTGCTTGAGAAGGGTACAAATGCGGTTTTTCATTTCAGACCGCGGAACGATGAGGTCGACCATTCCATGTTCGACGAGGAATTCTGGGCGCTGGAAACCGGGCGGCAGCGTTTGACGAATGGTGCTTTCAATGACGCGCGGACCGGCAAACCCGATAAGCGCGCCCGGTTCGGCGATATTCACGTCGCCGAGAAAAGCAAAGCTTGCCGCCACGCCGCCGGTGGTGGGGTTTAAGAGCACCGACAAAAACGGCATGTGTACTTTTCGAAATCGTTCGAGCGCGCTCACGCTTTTTGCCATTTGCATGAGCGACAAAATGCCTTCTTGCATGCGCGCCCCGCCCGATGCCTGAAGGAGCACCACGGGGAGGCGATCTTTTGCGGCACGCTCAAAAAGTCGGGTGACTTTTTCACCGACAACGGAGCCCATGCTGCCGCCCATGAACGAAAAAACGAAAGCGCCGTAAGCGATCGCCTGGCCGTTCATGGCTGCACGGCCGGTTTCAATGGCTTCGTGGGATCGGCTTTTTTTCTGCGCTCCGGCGACACGTTCGCGGTACGGCCGACCATCGGAGAATTGAAGCGGATCGCTCGGCGAAAGGTGATCATCCCAGGGATCGAGAGCACCGTCGTCGAGGAGGAGGCGACGCCAGCCGTCGGCGTCGAGGCGATGGTGGTGGCCACATGAGGCGCACACTTCAAAGTTGGCAGCGAGTTCACCTGCGGTGAGCGTGGTTCCACATCCGTCACAGCGCCTAAAAACGCCGGCACCGATGGTTTTTTTTTCACTCGCGTCGGTGGAGGGAAGAGTTTTTTCAGGCCAGGCCAACGGGGCACCTATCAGGCTGTGGGACCGGTGGATTTGAGTGTGTACTCAAACTGGAATTTCTATCAGGTCGGGTTGGACTTTGAGGGTTGGCTGCGTTTTTTCCTGCACTTCGCGGGCGCTCACGCCGGGTGCAACTTCACGCAACAAAAGCCCGTCGGCCGTGATGTCGATGACCGCCAGATCGGTGATGATTCTGTGTACAACACTGCGGCCCGTGAGCGGCAATGCGCACTCGTTCAAGATCTTGGGGGCGCCGTTTTTGGCCGCGTGATCCATGATGACAACCACGCGTTTGGCGCGGGCAACAAGGTCCATGGCGCCGCCCATGCCTTTGACCATTTTGCCGGGGATCATCCAGTTTGCCAGATCTCCTTTTTCGGACACTTCCATGGCGCCCAAAATCGCAAGGTCGATGTGGCCGCCGCGGATTTGGCCAAAGCTGTCGGCGCTCGAAAAAATCGCCGAGCCGGGCAGCATGGTGACCGTTTCTTTTCCGGCGTTGATGAGGTCGGCATCTTCGGTTCCGGCGGTGGGGTAAGGTCCAATACCGAGAAGGCCATTTTCGCTCTGAAGAACCACTTCAATCCCGGCGGGAATGTAGTTGGCAACGAGCGTCGGCATACCAATGCCGAGGTTTACATAAAAGCCGTCGCGCAGTTCACGTGCGGCGCGTTGTGCAATTTGTTCTCGCGTGAGAGCCATGGTGCAAACCTCTAATTAGGCCGCGGGGCGCGTTGTGCGGCGCTCAATACGCTTTTCGTATTTGGAGCCTTGAAAAATGCGGTGAACGAAGATGCTCGGAGTGTGGATGTGATCTGGGTCAAGCGACCCAACTTCCACAATCTCTTCCACTTCAGCGATCGTGATTTTGCCCGCGGTGGCCATCATTGGGTTGAAGTTCATGGCCGTGTGGCGGAAAACGAGGTTTCCGTAACGATCACCTTTCCAGGCTTTTACAAGGGCAAAGTCACCGGTGATCGCGGGCTCAAGCACGTAGTCGCGTCCGTTGAAGGAGCGGATTTCTTTTTTCTCCGAGAGCTTTTTAATGGAGCCGTCGGAGTTGTAGAGCAGTGGAAGTCCACCGTCGCTGATTGCGGTGTGTACACCTGTCGGAGTATAAAACGCGGGGATTCCGGCTCCACCTGCGCGCAGTCGCTCCGCGAGCGTGCCTTGAGGGGTGAGTTCAACTTCGAGTTCACCGGTGAGGTATTGCCGCTCAAACTCTTTGTTTTCGCCGACGTACGACGAAATCATTTTTTTGATTTGCTTGTTTCGCAGCAAAATCCCAAGACCGAAGTCGTCGACACCGCAGTTGTTTGAAACAACGGTCAGGTCGCGGGTGCCGAGTTCACGCAGGGCGGTAATGCAGTTTTCCGGGATGCCGCACAATCCAAACCCGCCGACGAGAAGGGTGGCGCCGTTGGGAATGTCGCGGACGGCGTCGAGCGCGCTCTGTTGGACCTTGTTCATTGGGACAGGTCCGCACCTAGTCCAATCGCACGCCTGCCGCCACAGCGACCTGCGGTGGAGGGGCTGGAGCCGAGATTGGGGCGCAAACTGAGATGTAGGTTTTTTGTACACCTCGAAAATCTCGGATATGACGGGGCGCATGGGCGTGTTCACCAAGCGACTCGGGATCTGGGCTCAAACGGCGGCGATTGTGGGTGCCTTGTTATCGGTTTCCGCATCGGCGGATGCCGCTTCGCCCACGCGGAAAACAAGCACTCACAGCGCCAAAGGGGCTGTGAAGCGAGCCAGTGTGAACACCAAGCCCGAGGCCGAACGCGCCCATTCAAACAGCAACAAAGCCGCTTCGAAACCAGGGGCAAAGGCTGCTGCCGGCGAGGTGAAAGCGGCTGCCAAGGGGGCCAAAACCAAACCTGTGCGGGAAACGAAAGTGCCCGCCTCGTCGGTGGGGAGCCCCAATGAAGGCAAGTTGGTGGGGGGGGTTAAACTTGATACGTCGGACGGGACGGTGCGCGTCGTTCCGGCTTATCAGCGCGGCGATACGCGGTGGGGATTGCCGGCATTGATTCATATGATTGAACGTTCGGCGAAGAAGGTATCGAAGAAACACCCCGGCGCTGTATTGGGGGTGGGGGATATCTCGCGAAAGAACGGCGGAGATATCTTTTTGCATCGATCGCATGAAAGTGGGCGTGATGCGGATATTGCGTTTTATGTGGTGGATCAGCGCGGTAAAGATTTAAAGCCGGACACCTTTGTTTCTTTTCAAGGTTCTATTGAATCGTCGAGCATGCCGGGGGCGCGGTTTGATGTTGCCAAGAACTGGGCGCTTGTGGAAGCGATGCTCCAAGACTCGGGTGCTCGGGTGAGCCATATTTTCGTGGCTGATCCATTGCGTCGAATGTTATTGGCTTATGCAAAACATCGCGTGTCGCCGGCGTTATACAATCGAGCCGCGGCGGTAATGATGCAGCCCTCCAATGCATTGCCGCACGATAACCATTTTCACGTTCGCATTTCATGCCCGGCGGAGATGCGTCAGCAGTGTGTTGAATACCCGGTGGGTGTGTTTGCAAAAAAGGGCAAACAGGTAAAAACAAAGTCGCCTCTTGTAACGCCTAAGAGCGGGGCGAAGGCGCAAACTGTTGCGACCATTAAAAAGCCTTCTGGAAAAGGCGCGGTGATAGCAAAAGTTTCGCCGGCGAAGCCCAAGGTGATTGCTACCCCGGTTGCGAAAAAGGTGGGCCCGGCGGCTCCGGCGCCTCAAAAGCTGGCGAGTCGGGATGAAAAGCGCAAACCGATTTATCTGCAATCGCGCGCGGTGAATAACAATGATTCAAAGGCCGCGGGTGGTGACGATTTATTGGATAAGGTGCTTTTCTCGGTTCCGGCGCTTTCACATCTCAATGGCGCTGAGCCGGACGGCGATGCCGATGGCAATGATGTGAAAGCCGCCGTGGATGAAACAGGCACCGTGAAGATCACTGAATAGCTACAGAATGGCAGCTGAAACGCCTCGCAACGACCTGAGACGTCTCGACTCCTGACGCGTCGTATTCGGTTGCGGGTGATGTGTACCCATTGCAGCGAAAGAAACAAAGAAACTCCGTGTCCCTCAGTGTCCTCCGTGCCTCCGTGTTTGATACGATGTGTCAGATGCCCCGACGGTACAGCTCGTCGCGAGGCGCATCAGTTACCCAGGATGCGCTTCAATTGCAGGCCATTTTGCATTGCGACATGGCCTTTAAACATCCGCCCAAACACGATTGATAGGCGTCGTATTGAGAGCCTTGTTTGGGTTCGGCGCCGCACCGCGATGTGCACGCGCTGTGCGATTTGGTGCAGCCGGAGATGCAACCGGCACCCGGTGACGGTCCGCTGGGATTTGTATCCACCTTTTGGAGTTTGTTATTGGCGGGCCGGGGTTTTTGGGGTGTGGGATCGGGCGGCGGGTCGGGATCTGCATTGGGTTGCGGATCGGGATCGAGCGACGGATCGGGCGGCTGTCGAACAACAATGGCCTGTGGGGGAAGGGGACCGCATCGGCGATAAGCCACTTCGAACAACGATCTGCCGCCCAGAGTGCCCACGTCGATTTGGCAGCTGCGAGCCACGCGTTGCAATGACTGACTCAATGCGCCGGCCACGTGATTGGCAATGGAGACTTGATTGGGATGGGCCGATGCGACGGCTGTTGTGGTGCCGGAGCCGGAGCCGGGTTCATTGGCGGACGACGCGCGGCCGGCGAAAAAGGCAATTGAAACAGCGGCAATTAATGTGAAAGCGCCCGCACCGATAAGGATCTTTGGGTCGATACTTTTGGGGCGCTCGGGCTTGGTCACGGTGCCGGGCCATGCGGGCGCGTCGGCGTGGGGGCGGGGGCGGGGGGGCGCGGCCACCGCCGTGAACGCGGCCAATTCACTGTCGACCGTTTTGGATACTGGTTGTGCGCGATCCGGGGCGGGGGCGTCGCCCTGTTTTGGCATCATCGCCGGGGCAAACCCCGCGGCCGGGGGGGCGCTTTCAAACGATTGGAGAACTTCAGCCGCGGAGAGGGAGGAGATGGGTGTGGGGCGGTCGCCCGGCGGATCGACGGCGGTGGGGGCGTCGTCGAGCGCGGCGGCGGAAGGCGCGGCGAATACGGTGACCGCCGGCGCGGACGCGGCGGGCGCAGGTGGAATCGGCGCCGCGGGGGGGGGGGCGGGGGCAGCGCTTCGGGCCACTCCACAAGCGGTTTGGAGTCACGAAGGGCTTCGACAAGAAAGGCGAGGGCGCCGCTCTTTTCGAAGGTTTTAACGATGTCGCGAGCGGCGTCGTGTGGGCTGTTGCTCCACGAGGGCGAAGACGGCACACCGAGCTTTTCTGCAAGGCGCAAGAGTTCGCCGAGGCTGAGCCCGACGGTCATGCGGCGCCGCAGTTCGGCGGGATCGTACGAGGGCATGTTTGGCTTCAGGCCGCTCACGAACGAAGCGTACGGCAACTTGGTTTGAATTGCAGGCCGTTCATGGGCCCCCCACGGCCGCGCGGAGCGAGCGAAGCGAGTGAGCACGGACGTTTGGGGGGGCCGCCGCAGGTGTACACCTGCGGCGCCCGGGGGCAACCTTGAACGCTTTGAATGAGGTTTGTGCTCGTTTCCGGCGATAACGCGGTTATAAGCCCGCGCTGTGACTCACGCTGAAACTGCAAAACGTGTCGATTCGCGGGCGCCGCTGATAGGTCGGGCCGAAGAACTTGGCGTGTTGGAGCGCGCGCTCGATGTGGTCCTTGAAAAAGGGCAATCACAGATTGTGAGCGTTGTGGGGCCGGCCGGCGTCGGGAAAACGCGGCTTGTGCAGGAGCTTGTGGGGCGGCACAAAATCGGTCCCAAAGCGATCCGTGTGTACCGTGGCAGCGCTCGCGATTTGGCTGCGGCGTACGGCGTTTTTGGAAGGCTTCTGCGAGCGCGTTTTGGGCTTTTGGAGGGGATGGATAAGGAGGCCGCCAAAACGAAAGTGCGCGAAGAAGTGACGCGCGTGACGGGGGATCGGAAGGTTGGCGACGTTCTTTATTTTTTGGGGCAGCTGTTGGGTCTGCCGTTTGATGAAAGTCCGCTGACGCGGGCGTTGCGCGATGAGCCTGCGCAGGCTGAGTTATTGCGGAGGGCGGTTTTTAAAGCGTTTTTGGAGAGCGATGCGGCGACAAAGCCGATGTGCATTGTGCTGGAGGATCTGCACCATGCGCACGAAGACTCGCTGTCGCTTCTTCGTTATGTGCTGGAGTACGTGACGGGGCCGATCTTGATCGTGTGCGTGGCGCGTGAGGAGTTGCTTGCGCGTGATGAAGATTGGTCAATGGTCGGCGAGAAGCGGCACACGTTGATTGAGCTGGGGGCGCTGAGCGAAGCGGACTCGGCAAAGATGATGGAAGCGTTGCTTGCGCCGGCTGCCGAAAACGGTGTTGTACCCAAAGAATTGGTGGACAGCGCGTGCACGTTTGCGTCGGGGAATCCGCTGTATTTGGAGCAGATGGTTCGCATCTACCACGACAGTGGGGTGCTGAAAGAAGAAGACAGTTTGTCGGAGGAGCCGACGTGGACGGTGGACCTCGACAAGCTGCACGCGGCGAGGTTGCCGCTGACCATTGAAGACGCTGTGAACGCTCGGCTTGCGGCGCTTGATGCGGAGGAGAAATCGCTTCTCGAACAGGCCGCGGCGATGGGCAGTGTGTTTTGGACGGGTGCGTTTGTGGCGATCTGTCGCGCTCAAAAAGAGGCGCCGGATTTGTGGAATCCAAACGCGGCGGACGATGAAGAAAATGTGCACGCGATCTTGGAAGATTTGGTGGATCGCGACTACGTGCTCAAACTTCCAGATTCAACGTTTGCGGGGTCTGAAGAGTACGTTTTTAAGCACAATAAGGAGCGTGAAGCGCTCGCGAAACGAACGGCCGCGGGGGCTCTGCGGCGGCACCACCAGGTGATTGCGGAGTGGCTCGATCATCAGCGAGGTGTACACGAGAACGAAGAGCACGCGGCGATGTTGGCGGAGCACCGTGAAAAAGGTGGCAACGCAATCGGCGCGGGGCTCGCGTTTTTAGAAGCCGGTGATCTTGCGCGAAAGCGTTATGCGAATGCGCGGGCGAGTGAATATTACGAACGTGGTCTGACGTTGCTTGGCGAAAGTCACGCGTTGCGACGGATCGATGCGCTGCACAACTTGGGGGATGTGCTTGTGTTGATGGGGCGCGTGGACGATGCGTTGGCGTCGTTTCGTGAGATGTTGACGCTCGCATATCGGCTGGATCTAAAGCCGAAAGGAGGCGCGGCTCACAATCGGATCGGTCGCGCATACCGCGACGTGGGAGCGCTGGACGAAGCGAGCAATCATTTGGCGACGGGGCTCTCGCTGTTCAAGGCGGCGGAAGATGAGCGGGGGATCGCTTCGTCGATTGATGACATTGGGAAGTTGCATTGGCTGAAAGGTGAGTACGACGAGGCGCTTAACTTCATGCGCGATGCGCTGGCGCGGCGGCGAGCGCTTGCGGATCGACGTTCGATTGCGCTGAGCTTTAACAACTTGGGGCTGGTGTTGCAGGACTCGGGGGAGTTTAAGCAGGCGCTTGATGCGTTTGAGCAGGCGCTCACGATCCGCCGTGAGATTGGTGATTTGGTGGGGCTGGTTACAACGCTGAACAACCTCGGGACTATTGCCGAAGATCAGCGTGATTTTGGGCGAGCGGTGGCGTTTTTAACCGAAGCGTTGGAAGTGGCGGAGCAGATCGGCGATCGAAATCGGATTGCGCTGGTGCTGACGAATTTGGGTGAAGTGCAATACCGATCGGGGGCGCTCGACTCGGCGGTTGGAACGTTGGAGCGCGCGGAGAGTTTGTGCGACGAGCTGGGTGACAAACTCGGTTTGGCGGAAGCGCTTCGAGGGCTTGGAAAGGCCCATTTGCTGCGCGGTGATCTGGTGAAAGCGCGCGATGCGATCGGGCGCGCCGTGGACTTGTTTGCGTCGGTTCGAAGCAAGGTACACCTGGGCGCGGCGTTGCGTACACTTGGTGAAATCACCGCGGCGGGCGGTTGGGGAAGCGCTCACACGAAGAGTGCGCGTGAGTATTTTGCTCGAAGCGTTGCGATCTTTGAGCAAACCGGAAACGACGTGGAGCTTGGGCGCACATTTAAAGTGTTCGCGCGGTTTTTGACGACCGAGCCGGAGCTGGCGACGGATCCGAATGCGCGGCGCGACGCGGAGCAAATGGATGCGCGGGCGGATGCGATCTTTGCGAGGCTGAAGATTTCGGCGTCGCGGTCGCCGAGTTTTACGTCGGAAGTGGCTGTGCAGGGGATGGTTCGGCCGGCGCTTAATTCAATGATCGGCGGTTCGGACGGAAGTGGCGGTTGAGCGGCGTTGAGCGACGCGGGTGTACACTTGGTGAACGAAAAAAAAGAAGCAGCGGATCTTGCTGGAAAGCGTCCGTCGGAGTCGCTGACGACAATGACGGAACATGTTTTGCCGACGCACACCAATTCGCTCGGCGGCGTTTTCGGCGGTCAGATCATGGCGTGGATGGATTTGTGCGCGGCGATCTGCGCGCAGCGACATTCGGGCGCGGTGGTGGTGACGGCGGGGATTGATGACCTGACGTTTGAGCGGACGGTGCGAGCGGGGCAGATCGTTCGACTGACGGCGCGCATGACGGCGGCGTTTCGATCATCAATGGAGATCTTTGTGAACGTGGAGGGCGAAGATGCGGTTGCGGGCGAGGTTTGGCCGTGCGTGAGCGCGTTCGTCACGTTTGTGGCGGTAGACGCGGCAATGCGCCCGGTCGCCGTGCGCCCACTGGTTCTTTCAACCGACGAGGAGCGTGTTGCGGAAATCGCCGCCCACGAGCGACGAGCGTCGCGTCTCGCGAAACGAAAGAAATAAGCTCTCGCAGTTTGCGCAGCGATCAATCCTGCGGAGAACCCCCTGCGCCGAAATGGCGGCGCGCGTTCGCTGCTCCGAATGAAACGTGTTTTACAAGACCAATGTGCCGGCGGTGGCGCGGCGAGCAGCCTTGTTTTGGAGGAGGGATGAGCGGACTCGGAGACGGATAGCGGAACTGTGCATCATGTTCGATGACCTTCTGTGGGAACAGAGGGTACCGCGGGTGGAAAAGGGCCGTAAAGGGTTTGTAATGGCGTGAAATGGACATTTTTTAAAAATGTGATTTGCAAGCCAAATTATTAAATTGATTAAATAATTTTGTTACGGTGGGGGCGACAAAATCCTGCGCGATCCCGTGGGGCGCCGGTTTTGGGGGTTTTTGGGCACCGGCGGGGCGACCATTCGCGCGTTCGTATCTGTTCAACCCGGAGCGGGCGCTCTTGCCCCAAGGGGCCACGTTGGCTAAGGGAGCGCGCCTGAGTCGTGCCGCACGCGCTTTCTGTGTGCGGCCATTTTCGGAGAGAACGCATGAGCGGCCATTCAAAATGGGCCACGATCAAGCGAAAGAAGGGTGCGCTCGACGCGAAGCGCGGAAAGCTCTTCACCAAGCTGATCAAAGAACTCACGGTTGCGTCGCGTATGGGCGGCGGCGACGTGGACGGTAACCCGCGGCTTCGCAAAGCGGTGACCGATGCCAAAGCGCAGAGCATGCCGAACGACACCATTAAACGCGCGATCCAGCGTGGTACCGGTGAGATCGAAGGCGCTGCGTACGAAGAGATTATTTACGAAGGCAAAGGGCCGGGCGGCACGCTGTTTCTCGTGGAGGCGCTGACCGACAACAAGAACCGCACCGTGGCTGAAATTCGCAAAGTGTTTGAAAAGAACAACGGCGAACTCGGGGCTGCGAGCAGCGTGCAGTGGGCGTTTGATCGCAAGGGCATTTTAACGGTGCCGCGCGACGGAGCGACCGAAGATCAGCTGATGGAGATTGCGGTTGGTGCCGGTGCCGATGACTATTCGGATCAGGGCGAGGAGTGGCAAATCACGAGCGCCGTTTCTGAACTCGATGCGGTGGCAAAAGCGCTCGAAAGCGCGAAAATCACGGTGAAGAGCAACGCGCCGGGGTACATCGCGAAAAACAAGAAACCGCTCGCGGGGCGTGAAGCCGAAGTGGCGCTGCAACTCTTCGATGCGCTCGACGAGCACGACGACGTGCAGAATGTGTACTCAGACTTCGACATCTCGGACGAAGAACTCGCCAAGATGGATGGCTGAGAAACGCGGCGGGGGGCGTGGTTTTCGCTGTGTACACAAGCAGATAACTTCAGGCGCCTCACAACGACCTGTGTACCCATGGCACTTCAGCGGTCAGCCTGGGTTTTGAGCAGACTTGCTCAAGGCCGGCCGGCTCCCCGGCGAACGTGTTGCCGGGGAGCGGTGAAAACGCTTAGTTGATGTTGACGGTTTTGGAGACGGCGACGGGGCTGCCGTCAAACGGGGGAACGTGGGCGCCGCGGAACGCAGAGGCGATGCATCCGCCGACGGGTGTGCCGGCGAAAGGCGGGCCTTGCACGTTGGCTGAAGTGACGTTGCCGCTTGGCGCGAACACCACGCGCACGGATGCGGAGCCGGTGGGGCCGCCGGGCTGTTTGCAGCCTTTTGCGGCGCTGGCGGCAGCGGATAGCGCGGTTGTGGCGGCGCCTTTGTTGAACTCGCGACCACCGCTGCCCGAGTCGGCAGCAGCGGTTGGCTGAGCCGTGGGCGTTGTTGGCGTGGGCTCTGCGGTGGCCTTTGTGGAAGTGGTTGGAGCGGCGGTGGCCGCGCCGGTGGACTTGGTGCCCGGCGTGCCGGAGCCGGTGCTCGATTTGCTGCCGCTGTCGTTGGAGGCGACGGGCGTGCCGCTGGCTGCGGGAGCACCGCTTGCCGCGGGTGCTTCGGTTGCGGTGGGAGCGCTCGTGGTGGTGTTTGCGGGCGCGGCGCTGGTTGTCATGGGCGCGCTGGTTGCGGTGTTTGCACCGTTTTCAACCGCGGCTCCGCTGCCGCTGCCGCTGCCACCGCCGCCTCCGCCGAGCGCTGCAAACGCGCCGATGCCGCCGATGGCGAGAACGCCGACGACAATTCCGACGATGAGTCCGGTTTTGCTTTTGGGCGGCGGTGCCGGCGCGGCGTACGACGCGGCCGGCATGGAGGTTGGCGCAGCCGTGGCGGTGACCACGGGCGCCGGGGCGGGCGGCGGTTCTACAACCGGGGCGAGCAGCGGAGGCGGAGCGAGCATGGGGCCGCCGATGGCGCCGCCGCCGATGCTCATGAGGTCGTCGACGGCGCTCTTGCCTTTGCCGTTGCCAAAACCGAGATCGATCGACTCGTCGGCGGCGGACTTTGCGGCTGCGGTTTCGGTTGCTGTGAGCTCGGAGAGTGAAAACAATACAGAGTTTTCGTTGCGTTCACCGAGGCGCCCCGCAGGCGTGGGCGGTTTGGGGCGCTCGGGTTTCACTTCTTGTTTTTCGGCGGCG
This sequence comes from Polyangiaceae bacterium, assembly GCA_016712345.1. GTDB lineage: Bacteria > Myxococcota_A > Polyangia > Polyangiales > Polyangiaceae > JADJRH01. The sequence continues at coordinate 420,318 of JADJRH010000001.1, read as the reverse complement.
GCGGCAAACACGTCGACCGAGCCGCCGGCGGGCCGATTCGCGCGACGCGCGGCGGCCCCCTGGGTGGGCTGATTGACAGGTGAAAGCGCGGCGGCGGGAGCGGGGGTTGCCGCCGGAGCACCGGCCGCCGGGCGCGGAGCCGCGAACGGAGAAGCCGCCGACGCATCGCTCATGATCATCGTGCCTGCCAAACCCATTTCAGGTTCTGGCTGGACGGCGGGAGCTGCGTACGCCGGTGCGGGCGCGGCGTGCGGTGCGGCGCGCGCGAGCAGGGCCGCGAGTTCGGGCACCTGCGAAACGGACAGCCAGTCGGCCATGCCGTCGCGCCACACGTATGTGTCGCCGGTCACAACTCCGCGCTGCATTTCCTCGGCCATTTGGAGCTGACTCATTTGTCGCTCCTCGTCGCCGAGGCTCACCGTCCAATCTGCGGCGGTGATGGATGGGCCGCCTCCTTCGTGGCCGACGACGCGTGTTGCCATGAGTCCGTCGTCGTCACCGGCGTGCGGCTGCGCGCCTTCGGGTGCGTACCCCGGCGCGGCCGCGGAGCCGGGCGCATCGGCGTTTACGACGATGGTCGCTCCACATTTTTTGCACTTGATCTTGACCGTGCGGCCGCTGACTTTTTCGTCCGCGATTGTGTACTTCGCGTCGCACGCGTGGCACGTGATCTTCATCGGGCTCGGGTGCCTTTCACAGTTACGTCACCGCGGATCGGGGGCGCTTTGGGCCCTCGTCTCGCCGTTGGATGTACAGAATAGCTGTCGAAAGAAAATACGATCAAGCGAACGGCCTTTGTTCTTTTGGAACGGCACAAGTTTGACACGCGAAATGGGGGGGTGTTACCGAGAACCAGGCACCATGGATTTAACTGCTTCTTCCTTGGGCAAACGGGCGCGGAGGCTGCTTCATCGGGCTTTCTTCGGTGCCGTTTTGGGCGCAGGAATCCTCACGGCGGCCTCGCCCGCGGAGGCGCAAAACAAAACCGATCGGGTTGCGGAGGGGAACGGACAGGGGATGGACTTGCACCTGTTCCGCCCCGCCGTGGACTCGAAAGGCTTCTTTTCAGTCAACGGCGCCGACATTCTCGGGCACCTCGACTTTAGCCTCGGTCTCGTTCTCGACTACGGGTACGGGCTCATGCCGCTCGCAAAAGACGGCGCGGGCAACCAGCTCCACGGTGCGGACTACATGCTCACGCACTCGTTTCAAGGCACGTTGCAGTTTGATCTCGGGCTCTTCAACTACGTTGTGATCGGGGTATCCGCGCCTGTGATGTTGGCGGGCGGTGATGCGGTCACCGACATCGGCCCGAGCGGCGCGACTTATCAAGACGACAATCTCGACCTGCAAACCCTGGGTTGGGTCGCCGGCCACGTGAAGGTTCGCATCTTGCGACCCGACGGTCCTCTAGGCCTCGCGGTGGTTGCACAGGCCGGTTACGAAGTTGGTGGAAGTCGCAACTTTGGGGCGGACCCGGGCTTTTTTTATTGGCCTCAGGTGGTGCTCGAACGCCGCTTTTTCTCGAACAAGTTTCGTTTGGGGCTCAACGCCGGATACCGCGGACACACGGGAGAAAATCCGTCGTTTGGCAACGGCCCCACGGGCGCGGCTCAGCTCGCGAAGGGCGATTTTAAATACTCCGACCTGATTACGGCAGGGTTTGGCGTAAGTGTACGCGTTGTTGATCAGCTTGATTTAACGGCTGAAACGTACGCGACGTATCAGGTTGGCGGCGGCAACTCGGCCGATCAAAAAGCGAGCGCCGAGGCGATCGGCGGGTTGAAACTCTTCATCGACCGCAACAGCTTTCTCATGCTGGCCGGCGGCGTTGGGTACTTGAAAGGTTTCCAAGCCGCCGATGCGCGCGCCACAGTGGGCTTCATCTTTGAGCCCTCCATCGGTGATCGCGACGGTGACGGCATTAAAGACGACGAAGACGACTGCCCCGACGATCCCGAAGATTACGACGGCTTTCAAGATACGAAGAGCGACTCGCCGCCCGGCAAATACGGTTGTTCCGATCCCGACAACGACGAAGACGGCATTCCCGACAAAGTCGATCAATGTCCCAATAACCCCGAAGACAAGGACATGGATCACGACGACGACGGTTGCCCCGAAGGCTCCGACGGTGATCGCGACGGTGATGGCATTCTCGATTCACGCGACAAATGCCCGGACAAACCGGAAGACAAAGACAACTTTGAAGACCGCGACGGATGTCCCGATGTGGACAACGACAAGGACGGGATTCTCGATGTCGACGAGGAGTGCGACAACGATCCTGAGGCTGCCCCGATCAGGGCCGCATCATCATGGAGCAAAACGACATCGTTATTCTCGACAAGATCCAGTTCAAAACGGGCAGCGCCGAGATCCTTCCCGAGTCGATGAAGATCGTCGACACGGTTGCCGACGTTTTGAAGAAGGTGTCGAACATCGATCTCGTTGAGATTCAGGGCCACGCGGATATTCGCGCGCACGCAGGCAATCTCAAGCTCACCACCGCGCGCGCGAAGAGCGTTTTGGATGCGCTCATCAAGAAGGGCATCGCATCCGCGCGCCTTCGCTCTATGGGCTTCGGTGACTACTGCCCCGTCGACCCGCAGAAAAACGAGGCCGCCTACGAGAAGAACAGGCGCGTCGAATTCAAGATCGTTCGCAAAGACGGCCAACCCACGGGCGTGAAGCTGGGCTGCGAGGCCGCTACCGCTCAGGGGATCGTTTCGCCGCCGCCCTGAATCTCGAAGAAATGCGCGGTTGCGTTCTGCCCGGCATCGCCCGGTAGAATCGTGGCTTCGTCGTGAAGTCTGTCCCAGCGCCGCCACGCCCGGATTCAAACGCTGCCGCCCCGTTGGATGAGCGCACCGTAGAGTCCACAGCGGGTCGCGTGCGGCCGATTCTGGCGCTGGCGAGCGCCGCGTGGGCAATGAGTACACTCGTGGGCGCCGCGCTGCAAAGCTGGATATTTGCGCTGATCAACGCGTTTGGCCTGATCTTGGGCCTTTCGTTTTATGCGGCGCTGCCAAAGCACCCAAAGCTTGCAGCGCCGGCCGCTCACGTCCTCAGCGTTGTGATCGTGATTTCGGTCTTCGTTGTCGCCAACTTGTCGGGCCAAACGTCGTCCCCGGCGCTTTGGTATTTGAGCAGCCTTCCAGTTGCGATGGGCTACCTGCTCGGCCGTAGGCCCGCCGCCATTTGGGCTTTGATCGCGATCGGTGTCGGACTTTCGGTGGATGTGATGCGGCGGTTTTACCCGCTGGCGCCGCAACTTAAAGGCGGCCCCACCATTCTCTTGTTCAACTTTGTCATTGTCGTAACGCTGACGTTTGCCCTTGTGGACACAGCGGTGCGGCTGAACCAGCGTCAGCTTCGGGCGCTTCGCCAGCGAGAGGGCACCATCCGCGAGCTGCTGGCGGGCCTCGAAAATCAGAAGGAAGAGCTGCTGCGTGCCCGCGATCAGGCCATCGCCGCATCCAAAGCAAAAACCGATTTTGTTGCAACAGTGAGCCACGAGATCCGCACCCCGCTCAACGGGGTGTTGGGTATGGCGGGCCTGCTGCTCGATGAAGATCTCTCATCGCGCCAACGCGACCTTGTTCGAACCATTCGGTTGAGCGGTGATGCGCTCCTCGGCGTCATCAACGACATTCTCGATTTCTCCAAGATTGAAGCGGATCGTTTGGAGCTTGAAACCGCTCCGTTTGATCTGCGCGAGCACGTGGAGGATGCGCTCGATTTGTTTAGCGCCGCCGCCGCAAAAAAGCGGTTGGAGCTAACCACCGTCATGGATGAAGACGTGCCCCACCGCTTGCTGGGCGATGGGGCGCGTGTGCGGCAAATTCTTGTGAATTTGCTTGGAAACGCGGTGAAATTTACCGAGCGTGGCGAGATCACGGTGACGATTTCGGCGCGTCGATCATCGCGTCCCGGCGGGGGGGCCGAAGGCGTGACCGAGATCACGTGCGCGGTGAAAGACACGGGCATCGGCATTCCCGAAGATCGCCGCCGCATGTTGTTTATGCCGTTCACTCAAGTGGACACATCGGCCACGCGTCGATTCGGCGGAACGGGGTTGGGTCTCGCGATCTCGCAGCGCTTGGCGCAGGCAATGGGCGGAGGCATTTCGGTCGAGAGTATACCGGGGCAGGGCTCCACGTTTTTGTTCACGTTTCGAGCAGAACCGCATCGAGGTTCCGACGATGCGTTACCTCGCCACCTCGCAATGCGCGTGATCGGATTTGTCTGCGAGCGCGAAACCACGCGAACGATGCTGGAATCGCTCGCTCATTCCCTTCCAGCGGACAGCATCTCGTGGGGCGGATCCGCCGCTGCGCGCGCCGATGGAATGCGTTGTGACGTTCTTGTTTGTGAGGACAAACTCTACGACGCCGAGCTTCGGCGCGCCGTTGAAACCGCGGGTATCCCGGTGCTGCTTCTCACTGCGCCGGCCGCGTTGCTTCCGGATCCATTGCCACCCGGCGTGATGCGCGTGCTTGCCAAGCCCATCCGCCGGGCCGATTTTCGCCGCGCCTTTCTTGCCGCGATCGGCAACGCTCCGTCCGACAGTGCAAGCACTCCCGCGCGTCTTCCAAGTATCGCCGCCGAGCTTCCGCTGCGCGTTTTGGTTGCGGAAGATAACCCCATCAACCAGCGCGTAGCGCTCTTGCTTCTCGAGCGATTGGGATACCGCGCCGATGTGGCCGGCAACGGCGTGGAGGCTCTCGATGCAGTGATCACGCGGCCGTACGACCTTGTGCTCATGGATGTGCGAATGCCGGAAATGGACGGCATTACCGCGACAACGCGCATCAAAAAAGAGCTGCCTCCGGATCGCCGGCCGCGCGTTGTGGCGATGACTGCGAACGCCACCGTCGAAGACCGCGAAGCGTGCCGCGCCTGCGGAATGGAAGACTTCTTGAGCAAACCAATTCGAACGGCAGACTTGATTCGCGTTCTGCGCGGTACCAAACAACGCACTCTGCCTTCGACTCCTCCAATTCCCCCGCCTCCCACCGAGCCGGATCTCGACTTGGTTGCGTTTGGTGCTGTGCGCGAGCTGCTTTCGTCGCAGCCCGGTGAGCTGCGCGCCATGGTGGAGAGCTATCTCGACGCGGCTTCGGAACACCTTCGAAGCATTCAAGCGGCACTCGACTCAAAAGACGCGCGCACTCTGGAGATGGAGGCGCATTCGTTTAAAGGTGTAAGCGGTCAACTCGGCGCGCGTCGCGTGATGGCCGTGGCTGCGCGGCTCGAAAAAGTGGGCGCGGCGCGCGACTTTGAAAACGCGGCGGTGCTGCTCACTTTGCTGCGATCGGTTCATGAGGCATCGCGCCAACTGCTCCTTGCCGCATGTGATGACGAAGTTCCGCCGTCACGCGTGCCGATTGCTCCACCGCCCGCGTAATCGTGTTTTCAAAAAGCTCAGTCGCGCTGCGAGCGACGCGGCTCGAACATTGCCGCTATCCTTGGGGCATGCGGTTTTTGCTCTTTGTCTCCCTTGTTTGTGCGGTTGTCTCGCTCGGTTGCATCAACACCGATGCCGCGATTTTTGTGGACCCGAGCACCGACAACCCCGCTCTTCAAGTTCAATCGGCGGCGCTTGGCACCAGTGTGTCGGGTGGTTTTTCGCTGTCGTTGCACTTGGGAGCGCGTGCCGCCGACTCAAGCGATGTGGCTCTTCAGAGCTTCACGCTTGTTACCGAGGACGAAAAAACGGTGCTCGTAGAATCGCTGCCGCTTGCCGCTTCCGGCGCGACGTTTCCCGTCACCGTTGAACCCGACACAACGGTGGATATCGATCTCACAATCGACTTCGGCGAAGACCTTGTGGAGCAAGCCGTTGCCGACGCCATTTGCAATGCGGGATCGGTGCGATTTAAAGGCGCGATCACCGACTCGCTGCGAGGAACAACCGTGCCCGTTGTCACCGACGCGGTGGTTCCCACCGGTTGTGACTAGTTACGATAGAAGCGTTAAAAAAACGCGGCTGCTATCGTTTCAAAACGCGCAGATCCACAGGTCCGTCGAACGGCGGAGTTTGCATCGAACCCAGTTGGGCCCATCGGATTTGTTGTGTGCGCATTGGATCAAGCCCGAGTGCGGCAGCGAAATGCTCCACGGTTGACTCGATCCACGCCGCCTGCGAAACCCCGACTGTTGTCACGACGTTGGCAAACGAACGGAGCAGGCCGCCCACCGATTGCGCTGTGACAGGAACCACATGAACGATTCGATGGGGCGGGGGGACCACCATGCGGATCGGCGCTCCGTCCACACCCACAGCACCTCCCGTAAATTGAAAAATCTCCCCGAGTGAAGCTGCAATGGCCGCGTAGCGGGCCACTTCGCTTTGAGCCTCCGCGCTCAAGTGTCCGAGCGGAATTGCTTTGTGTACACACTCAAGGGCGTTCGCCAACTTGCGGGCAAACGTCACAGCGGCGTCAAAATCGCCTTCAAAAAAAGCGATTCTGGGTGACAGGCAACCTTGCTGGTCAAACGCCGCAACATCGGCTGCGAGGTGGGTTGCCGCGTCGTCGTCGGCGCTCCCGCGCGGGATCCAAGCGATGCCGATGCCGTTTCCGTGGGCGCGAAACGTCACGCCGTCGGGCAACGACGTTGCGACCTTGTCGATGGTTTCGTTTGAAGCGTACACATGCACTTCGTCGCCGGCTGACGGCGAAATGGCGGGCACTATTTCAAGAACTCCATCGGCGTTGAGAAAGGATTCGTTTTCGTGAAGCGCTGAAACAATAAGCTCGGCGATTACGGGATCGCGTCGCGACGGTTTCACAAACACATGCGGCGCCGTTGCCGCGGCAAACGCGATGGCTCGGAGCGGTGCCGTGCAAACGTTTGCCGACAAGATCACGTGGCAGCGCGACGCCTGCCCGGCTCGATGAACGAACGTTTCAACGTCGTGCGCGGCGGCGGAAGTTTCTAAAACGCGGGTGAGTGCGTACTCAACGCCTTCTCGTGAAAGAGCTGTGATTTCAGGCAAACGCCGTCGAGCTTCAGCGCCGAGAGGATGCGATGGATCGGCAATGTGTACACCGATATCGAGCACCGCATAAACGCGCTTTATCGCCTGTTCAACACGGGCGTGCGTCACCCAAGCACCTCTTCCACGGCAAGTGAACAACCGCGCGGAGTGGCTCCGAGTTGCCTGCCGATGAGGAGGATCTGGCTGCCGTCGAGTTCGCGAATTTGATCCGCCGTTTGAATGGCCACGGCCGAGTCCACGTTGGCCAAATCAACGATGCGCGCAATGCCCACCTCTCCTTTGGAAACGGGCTCAAGCGTTACGGGATCCACCGCCGTTACACGCATCCACGGTGGGAATGCGTACACATTGTGTTTCGCTTGTGTACGCATCAAAGTGGTTTCGTAAAGTTGACTCGACAGCTCGGTCATTCCGTATTCGCCGACAACCGCTCGATCGGCGATCGCAAACACGTTTTGGATCCCGGCGCGCAGTTCAACCTGGCTCACTTCACGCGATTTGCCCTTAAAACCCCCTGTCAGCATGGCGCGACTTTCCGCAGGCAGAGCTAAGTTTTGGGGGGGATCAGCGTCAAGGATGTGTACATACGCAAACGATGTTCCGAAAAGTACGCACGGTTGGTTTTCGATGCGCGCAGAACCGCACGCTTCTGCAAGGCCCGCCACATCAAGTGTACCGTTGACCAAGTGGTAGGTGACGCGCCCTCCGAGTCGCTCCGCGAAGAGCGCGATCATGTGTACAAGGGATGAGTCGAAGGACTCTTCCGGGGGCGGCGTCAGCGAGATCACGCGGGCCGAATTTAAGCCCGACAAAAGCCACTTTTGGCCCCAGGCCAATGCGGCCGCGTTGTACGTCTCCAGCGTTCGAAACGGATGCTCGCCGCGCGCTCCGCTTGTGGTGCCGCTTGTTCGAAACAGCGCCGCATCGTCCGACGCGTCGTGCGCCGCAACACGCGTGTAACGAAACACATCGGTTGGAACCGCCGGGATTTGCGAGGTTTCAAACGGCGCGTTTAATGAAATGCCGCGCGCTTTTGCGAGGCGGGACACCGGTTTCACATGTTGAAATTGAAACCGAGCGATGTCGGTTGCGAGCGCATCAAACGTGTCCTCGCAGGCGCTCTCAGGATTGATCGACGCCGCGATGAACGCGCGCACGCGCCGGTGCAATCGTTCGCTTTCAGAAACCACGCGCCGTTTTTACCATGCGCCCGCGACGGACGTTGCGCGACGAAAGCGCGCGCCGATCACGGCATGACGCAGCCTTCATCCACATCGAAATCGAAGTCGAGCCAACACGAAAACGCCGGCTCCAAGCGATCGCCTGCGAGGCCGAGTTCTTCAATAATCGGATGACTGTCCAACTCTTGAATGCGCACTTCAAACGGGCCTTCCAAAAGGCCTCCGGCGCGAAATCCTGTGACGGTTGCATTGGCCGAAACGATCGCCTGGTAACAGGCGCGTTTGGGATCACCCACGTCACGGAACTGCTTTAGAAACACCATGCGCACAGGTTCGGAAGGCGACACTTCTCGCAGGATTGAAGCCGCCGCGTCGAGCGCCGCATCTTGGAGAACCTGTTCAGCCGCCTGATAAATCCCCTGCGAAAGACCGCTCGCCGCCTTTTCAAACGCGTTCCACAAGAGCGAGATCGGCCCGTGATCGCTGTCGGCTTTGCGCCGCACTTCAACGATGCGTTGTTCGCGCGCGCGGGTTGCCGGTGAAAACCGATCGATGGCGAGCGCGTCGACCGAAACGAGTGTGCCGCGCCCTTCGATTTCGCCGAAGTCGATGCGACCTGCCAATTTTGGAAAGCCGTACACCTCGCGACCAACGGCCATCGGCGCCGCCGAATCTACAAAAATGTATGGCAAAAACCACGCGAGGTGCTGGTCGACACGGCAGTTGTGAGACGTGTTTTCACCAAGCACCGGAATCCAAAACGCAACGTCGCGTTCGGTCATGAAGCCCTTGCTCATGTCTTCGGGGTTCAGGGATCGAAGCGATGCGATGTCGGCGCATCCAAGCGCAACGAACGGCGCGAAGGGCCGATATTTGGTGCGCCCGATATTCAAATACCGATCGCAGAGCGCTTGGAGTTTTTCAGGATCGGCATTGAGCAAAAATGCGTAGAGCCGCGTTCCGTTCTGTTGATAGGGCGCGCGCAGAATGAGTTCGCCTCCGCGCTCGATGTACTCACGCCGCTCTGTTTTGGGCGCCATCAAACCGCGCACAAGCGGCGAAACCGGCGCCGGCGTCGCGTCGCCGAAAATCACTTCCGGTGAGCCGCAGATCGCGCGCGCCGTTTGAAGGCCGGCCATTACCGCGGCTTCGGCGCATCCGCCTTGAATTCCGTTTTGAATCCAGTCGCCGGTGACAAACAAATTCTTGAGGTTGGTTTCTTCGGTGCGCGGTCGATAGGCGGTGCTACCGGGAGCGCTTTGCACGTATCTGTCGGACGGATTGACCGAGCAGCGGATGTACTGCGCGCTGAGCCGTTCATCGCCGCGACCGTTTTTAGGGTCCACGAGCAGCTCGTAGTCAATACCTTCGTCGCGCGCGGCGTGAGGCCACAGACATCGCGTGTTTTTGTGCAACCAGGCGAGCGCGTTGGAGCGTGTGCTCGCATTGGCTGCCGGATGCGGATCGGCTTTCAAATCCGGCATTTTTGGATCGGGAAGGTGCCCGCATAGATAGGCAATATTGCCAACCTCGCCGTTGCCGAATGACTCGTGTTGAACGAGGTGCGTCATGTCGGCCCAGGTATCAAACGGCTTTGCAAATGCCGTGGTAACGGGGCTTGGCCCGGACCAACCGAGCTTGGCGAGATCGGGCTTGAACCAAAGCTGGACCGCCTGCGTTGCGGTTGTTCGAATGTGTTGCACCGCCCCTTTGAGCTTTGGACTGTTCTCCACCACTTCGGCGGCGACGTAGGGCAACGCACCGATCGAGACGCCCAAGATCACCGTGTCGAAGTCGACGCCCACCTTCAGACGAACGTGCTCCACGTCGGCGGATTTGTCGAAGAAGTTTTCGAGATCGCGGCCTTCACGCGCGAACCGTTCACCTTCAACAAGTTGGTCCCACAGCGGTTCACTCGGCCAACACGGAAGCCCTTTCACGTCGAAGAGGGGTTGATATTCACGCCCCCCTTTCACCGTCGCCTGGCGGCCGAAAACCAATTCACTCGCTTCGCGTCGATCGGGTGAAAGGCGCACGTCGTCGAGCCTGTGAAAAAACCTGAATTTCACCCCGCGGCGCCGCAGAACTTCAAACATGGGCGCGAAGATCACGTCGCCCATTCCGGCCTGCATCTTCCAAAAGATCGATCCCTTGTACGTGAGCATCATTCGGAGCGAGCCGCGCAGAGCCGACCCCGCGCAAATGCCCACGTCGCGTGAAAACACGAGGTCGTAGATCGCGTTCACCGGGGCACTCTCGACGGTCTGTGGGTGCGCTCCGTGTTTTCTCAACCAAGCCTTGTAATCAAGGTGATCGACGCTTTCGAAAGGGAACGGAGGAAACACAATTCCGTCCACGATCAGCCCGCGAACATTGGTGGTCATCAGGTCCACCAAGATCCAAGTGCGGCGCGCGTGATCATCAATGTCGGCCTGTTTTGCGAGTTCTTCGCGCGCCTCTTCGCGAAGCTGTTCCACAAGAGGGACGAGCGCATCAAAAACGCGCCGTCGAACGAGCGGTCCACCGTCGAGACCCATTTCATCGAGCAACCGACGCAGCGCTCGAACAACGGTGGCAAAAAGCTTTACCGGAGCGCGTTGTACGAAGGGTTTTACCGGATCAGGCTCGTTGCGCAGAGCGCGCAACAAGATCGATCCGCGCGCCGACGACGGCCCGAGCACTTCGTCGATCAAGTCTTCAATTTGCTCGCGAGCTGCGCCCACAACGCGATCCAAAATCCGCGCGACACTCGATCCTTCCACTTCAAACGCGGCGAGCACGCGAAGCATCGCTTCGAGGATCATGGGGATGTAGCTCCAGATCGGCGGGAGCACCGATCCATCGCCCGGACTCCCGGCGGTTCGCGGAAAAGGCAGATGCCAGGGTTTCCACTCGCCCTCACGCTGTTCAAAAAGCACAACGTGATCGTGTGGAGCGAACGCTTGATCCCACGATCGAATCGGCGAACCGGGCGGCCGATCGAGTTCTTCGTAACAGGCGCGCATCACCTGAAACGCGTTTTCGTAAAAGCCCATGAAGATGTGCAGGCCGTGTTCCTCAATGCGATCGCCGTGCGCTCGATTTCGTCCGCTCGCGCCTTTGCCGCCGAGACGAAATCCCGATTGGTACACAGTGATGTCGTAGATCTCGTCCCAGCCCGGTCGGCCGGTGATCTGAAACACCGCCGTCATGGCTGAGATGCCGCCGCCGATAACGGCGATTTTGTGTTTTGTCCCGGTAGCCTGGGTCATGTTGAAACTGCCTCCAAAACGCAACTGTGCGGGGAGTTTCGCCGGAGGCGCGCCTTCGGGCCAAAATCTGGACGTCCACAACTTGAGCTACCCTCGGCGGCGCATGCAGAGCCGAGCCGACGTGGTGGTGATCGGGGCCGGAATCATGGGCCTCGCGATCGCGTACAACCTCGCCAAGACCCACGGTCTCACGAACGTCATCGTGCTCGACCGGAGCTATCTTTGCGGCGGTGCCAGCGGCCGAAACGGCGGCGGCGTGCGAGCGCAGTTCTCCAGCGAAGAGAACATTCGGCTCATGCAGGAGAGCATTCGCATTTGCCGCGATTTTGCGAGCCAAATGAAGATCAACGTTTGGTTTCGGCAGGGCGGATATCTGTTTTTGGTTCGCAGCGAAAAAGGCCGCGCGACGCTCGAAAAAAGTGTTCGCGTTCAGAATGACTGCGGCCTCGCGACGCGCATGCTCACTCCCAAAGAAGCGCAAAAGGTCGTGCCGCAGCTCTCCATCGACGGTGTGGTTGCAGCGAGTTTCAATCCCGACGACGGCGTTGTTTTTCCGTGGCCATTCGTTTGGGGCTACGCCCAAGGCGCAGAAAAACTCGGGGTGCAGATTGCGACGTTCACAACCGTCACCGGCTTTCGAACGGCGGGCTCAAAAATCCTCGGTGTACTCACCGATCGAGGCGAAATTAAGACAAACCGCGTTGTGAATGCCGCGGGCGCGTGGAGCCCCGAGATAGCTCAAATGCTCGGTGTACACCTGCCAAACAAGCCTCATCGCCACGAGATCTGCTCCACGGAGCCGCTCAAACCCTGGCTCCAACCGCTCGTCGCAGACCTTTCAAACGGCCTCTACTTCTCTCAATCAATGCGAGGAGAGATCGTGGGCGGCGTTTCAAACGAGGACGTACCGCACGGCTTGGACATGAACTCGTCGCACAAGTTTTTGGCGATTTATTCCAAGGCGCTCATGCGTGCCTGTCCGATCCTCGGAGGGCTCAAGGTGCTGCGGCAGTGGGCCGGTTGTTACGATCTCACGCCCGACGCAAATCCAATTGTCGGTGAGGTGGACGGCGTGGACGGCTTTTACCAAGCGTCCGGGTTCATGGGGCACGGCTTCATGATGGCCCCGGTGATGGGTCGCATCCTCGCCGAAAACATCGCTCGAGGTACGCAAACACCCATGTTCGATCGATGGAACCTGCGTCGCTTCAAAGAGGGCCGCCTTCTAAGTGAGGCGATGATCATCGGCTGATCGCCGCGCCGGTTTTCGTTTGTGCCTTATACTGCCGCACTTCCATGAGCGAGACCGTTCTCATCACCGGCACATCAAGCGGCATCGGATTGGCCACCGCGCTTGAGTGTGCGGGCACCGGCTTGAACGTGATCGCCACAATGCGCGATCTCAACAAGCGCGAACGCCTTGAAAAAGAGGCAAAGGAGCGCGGTGTACGCATTCATGTTGAACAGCTCGACGTGACGCACGACGGCGCCGGCGACAAAGTTCGCGAATTAATTCTCAAGTACGGGCCCGTTTATTCGCTCGTCAACAACGCGGGCATCGGTGTTGTCGGCGCTTTTGAAGAACAAACCGAGGCTGAAATCCGCGAACAATTTGATACCAACGTGCTCGGAATGATGGCGATCACGCGCGCTGTGTTGCCGTCCATGCGCGCTGCGGGGCGCGGCCAGATCATCAACCTTTCGAGCATCTCAGGCCGATTGGCCCCGCCGATTCTTTCAATCTACGGCGCCACAAAACACGCTGTTGAAGGCTTTTCAGATGCGTTGCGATGGGAGGTGGACCCATTTGGAATCAAGGTGGTTGTTGTTCAACCCGGCCTCATTAAAACGGCCATTTTTTTCGAAAATCTTCGGCGTGGCTCGCTCATCGCGGCCGAAGGGCCGTACGCGCCACTCACCTCCATCGTCGAAAAAAAGTTCATCAAAGAAGCTGAAAATGGCCAGGATCCGGCAATCGTCGGCAAAGCCATCGCCAAAATTGTGGCCGACCCTTCTCCGCCGTTTCGTGTTGCCGTTGGGAACGACGCACGGGCGGTACTGACTCTGCAGCGCCTCCTTCCAGAAGGCTTGTTTTCCCTGGCAATGCGCCAAGCCCTGCGTCAGAAAAAATAGCCCCTGACTGACGCACGCTTGCGCGCGGCTAGTTCCGCACGAAGGGGTCAATCAGGGCCAAACTTCTGACGAGCGGAACTAGCGTCGCGTTGACACTCCGAGGCTCACCGGCATACGGTCGCCCGCATGCCTCGACCCGCACGTGGAATCGCAAAAGGCTTTCGGGCCCTGACCGTCGCGGCGACGACCGCGGCTCAGACCGCCGTCCCGCTCCTGCCGTTCGCAGCGCTCGCCGCGACTGCCGTTACTGTGGCCGGATGCGCCGACGAAAACGATCCGATGACCCATGTTGATCGGCTCAAAGATCCGGCAACGCGTCCGGGTGCCGTAAACCGCTTGGTTCAGTTTTTCGAAGACGCCATGACGCGCGACGAAAAAAACCGCGAAGGCGCAACGGTAAAACCGCTTCTCGACAAAATCGTGAAGCCCATGAATGAGGTGTGCGTTGCCGGCGATCTCGATGAGCGCACTAACTCCAAGCTCATCAAGTTCATGAGCGATGCACGTCACCCCGATGGTGAGCCGTGCCTTGTGAAAGCGCTCAAAGACTACAAGCCCGACTCCACAGAAGAAGACATTCGGTGGGCCGCTCGCGCCGTCAGCTCGATGAAGCTCAAGGGCGCCGCCGGTGCGATGCTCGATGTTTTCACCAAAATGAAACCGTCCAAGCCCAAGGCGCAGGCGGTTTACCGCGATGTGTACGACGCAATGATCTCGCTCGCAGATCCGTCGTGGGAATCCACGCTCATTGCCAATATCGAACGGCCGCTCAGCGATCCAAAAAAGCCTGAAGCGCTGCTCAACGAAGTGCAGTGGGCCACCACCACGAGCGCCAAGATCCTCGGCGACATCAAGAGTGAAAAAGCCGTCGTCCCGCTCATCAAAGTCATGCTCACGCCCTCCAAGGCCGACGCCCACATGACAAGCGTTCTTGCGCTCGTCAAAATCGGCAAGAGCGCCACAACAACCGCAATCAGCCTCCTCAAGGGTGAAAATCAGGATCTCATCAAGTACTCCACCGAAGAGGCCATGAAAGCCTACGGTGACAAGGCCACCGCCGATCAGAAGAAGCAGGCCATGAGTGCCCACATCGCCACGGCGGCGCTCATCCTCGCCACGATCGGTCGCGACGAATCGGGCGCGCCGCTCATGGAAGCCATCGACAAAGCCGAAGACGTCCCGCGCGCCATCATTGCCCGCGAGCTTCCCAAACTCCCGAAGAGCCCCGCCACACTTGAGGCCTTCCAAAAGGCGTTCGACAAAACCTCGCTCACGCTGTCGCTCCCGCCGGCCGGACAAAACGCGCGTGAGTCGCTCCTCGACTCCATGCCCACCTTCTTCGACGCGAGCCTCGTTCCGTGGCTGATCAAGCTCGCCGACGGCACCAAAGGCGACGAAACCGACGTTGCCGGCTTCAAAGAAACGGCGCTCCTCGCGATGATGAAAATGGCAAAGAGCGATCAATGGGCCGACGTCGAAAAGTACGCCGGCGGCAAGTCGCTCGGCCAAGACGGCAAGCCAAGCACCGTGGGCAAGGCCTTCGAAAAAGAGATGGCGCAGGTCAAAGACGTTCTCACCAAGTGCAGCGACAAGCTTGAGTGCTACCTCGCGCGCCTCGCAGACCCCGCCATCAACGACGACAAGCAGGGGTTTGCGGCCATCAAGACCATCTACATGGTCGGCGTTCTCGGGTCACCGGCCGTCCGCGACAAGCTCATCGAGCTGATGCCCAAGCTCAAAAGCTCCGCCGTGCGCGGTCTTGCCGCCAGCGTGATCGATTTCTATTCGCCCAAAGGCGACAAGGCCATGGCCGACAAGCTTCAAAAAATTGTCGACGACGTGGAGGTCAAGAAAGACCCCAACCTCATGGCCACGCAGTCGCACTTCCGCTACACGATCTACCGTCTCAACGCGAAAGCGCAGTGATAAGCCCCTCCGCGGCGTCTTCCTCCCGCCTGCGTAACACCTCATGCTGATCCTCGAAGTGTTGCAGGGCTCCGCCGATCGGCGGGCGTTTGAGATCACCACCGACACATGTACGCTCGGTCGCGCCGCCTCCAACGACGTGGTGCTCCCCGACATGCATGTGTCGGGCGAACACGCTCGCATCGCGGTGGGCTCGGAGCGCACCGTCCTTCACGATCTGCGCTCCACAAACGGCACCTTTGTGGTGCGCGACGGGGTTCGCTCAGCGCTGTCGGCTGAGTCGCCCACCATGGATCTCGCCAACGGCGACATCGTTGAGTTCGGCTCCGGCGAGGCGATTACACAGCTTCGTGTTTCCCTTTCCGAAGAAGCCGACTCCTCCATGTTTGTCTCCATGCGCCGGCTCGACGAGGTCGAACCCGCCGCAGCCAAAATTGAACAAGATCCCGGGCGCCTCTCCGCGCTTTATGCGTGTCAAAAACGCATCGGCGCGGCCACCGATCTCGATCACGTTCTCATTGAAGTCGCCGACAGCGCCCTCACCCTCGTCACGCAGGCCACGCACGTCACTGTGGTTCTTCGCGACGATGAACAAGAGCCCGACACCATGGCCGCGGCATTTGTACCGGTGATGACGCGTGTGCGCCTCGCGGGAGGGCAGGGCGGCCCTCCCGGCGGTCCCGTTCCGATCTCTCGCAGCGTTTACCGCAAAGTGGTGAAAGAGCGCGCCGCCGTTCTCGCGGCCGACGCGCGCACCGAAGTTGCCGAAACAGAGTCGCTCATGGGCGCGTCCATCCGCAGCACCATCGGCGTGCCGCTGTGGAAAGGCGACGAGATCCTCGGTGTACTCCAAGTCGACAATCGAAGCGCGCCCGGCATGCTCAAAGCCGCCGATGTCGAGCTGCTCCTCGTGCTCGCATCCAACGCATCGCTCGCCGTTGCCAACGCCCGCCTGATCAAGCGCCTCCTCATCGCTGAAGAACGCCTTCAAAAAGAAAACAGCTTCCTCAAAGGCCGCGAAGAAAAACGCCGCGGCGGCGGACACACTGTCACCATCATCGGCGCAAGCACCGCCATGCAACAGGTGATCTCGCAGCTCGATAAAGTCGTCGACACGCGCGTCACCGTTCTCATCGAAGGCGAAACTGGCACCGGCAAAGAACTGATCGCCGCCGCCGTCCACTACCGATCGCGCCGCCGCGACAAACTTTTCGTTGCCCAAAACTGCGCCGCGCTCGCCGAAACGCTTTTGGAAAGCGAACTTTTCGGCCACAAAAAAGGCTCCTTTACCGGCGCCACAGAAGAGAAAAAGGGCCTCTTTGAAATCGCCGACGGTGGCACGTTGTTCCTCGACGAGATCACCGAAACGCCCCTGTCACTCCAATCCAAACTTCTTCGCGCGCTCCAAGAAGGTGAGATTCGCCCGGTGGGTGCCACCAGCGCCAAACACGTCAACGTGCGCATCGTTGCGGCCACCAACCGCAACCTCGAAGAAGAGGTCAAACGCGGCCGCTTCCGCGAAGACCTCTACTACCGGCTCAAAGTTTTTCCCATTCGTCTTCCCCCGCTTCGCGAGCGCCGTGACGACATCCCGCAGCTGGCCGCGCATTTCCTCGACCGCTACGGCGCCGAGATCGGCAAACCCGTCGGCGGTTTTGCACAGCAGGCCATGGAACTCATGAAGGCCTACGACTGGCCCGGAAACGTCCGCGAACTTCAAAACGAAGTTCAACGCATCGTCATCCAATTGGAGCCCGGCGCCTTTGCCACGCCTGAACTCCTTTCACCGCGCATACGTCAGGTTGAAGGGCTTGTTGGGCGCGCGGGCGTCGCCAAAGGCACCCTCAAAGACATGATGGATTCGGTGGAGAAGTATTTTCTCCTGGAGGCCCTGCGCGAACACAACAACAACAAAACAAACGCCGCCAAAGCCCTCGGCATTACGCGCGAAGGTCTGCACAAAAAACTCCGCCAGTTTGGGATCTGAACCGATCGCCGAACGCGCAGAAAGTTGCCGCTTCCGTTGCACCCGCCCCGCATTGGTCCGTACGAGGTCAAAGCGCGTCTCGGGCGAGGCGGCATGGGCGATGTGTACCTTGCGCGCCACTCCGTCACCGGACTCATCGTTGCGATCAAGTCCGCGCGTGAAGTCGATTCGGCGCAACTCGCGAGCCTTCGCCGCGAAATCTACGCCCTCGCGCGCCTTCGCCATCCGGGCATTGTTCGCCTTGTCGACCATGGAACGTCGGCGGGGCTGCCGTGGTGCGCGCTTGAATTTGTCGACGGTGAAACCATGCAAACCGTCCTCGAACCACATCTCACCGGCCCCACGCGCGCTTCGATTGGTACACCCACCACGGCCACCGTCGCGGCATCGGCGCCTCACGGCGACGGCATTCCGTACCTGCCTGTGAGCGATGCCCTGCGCATCGTTCCGCCCCCGCCGCCGTATGTTGTTTTGCGCTGCCTGCACGCCATCAAGGCCCTTTGCGAACCGCTCTCGTACCTTCACGGCGAGGGCATTGTTCATTGCGACCTCAAGCCCGGAAACGTTGTTCTTCGCCCCGACGGAACACCCGTCATCATCGACTTCGGCCTCATGGTCCATTTCAGCGGGCCGCACGGTCGCGAGCGCCTCGACGAGTCGTTCGCCGCCGTCGGAACGCTCGACTACATGGCCCCGGAGCGCATTCGTCGCGAACTCGTTGATGCGCGCGCCGATCTCTACGCCGTCGGCTGCATGATCTTCGAGATTCTCACCGGTCGCCCTCCGTTCATCGGCGAGCCGCGCGCCGTCATGCGCCAACATCTCTCGGGCAAACCACCGCGCCCATCGGCGCTTGCGCCCAACATTTCGCCCGCACTCGACGACCTCGTTCTTCGCCTCCTCCAAAAAGACCCACGCGCGCGTCTCGGTTACGCCGACAGCGTTGCCGCCGCGCTCGAAGCGGCGCTTCCACCGCGTGAAACGCCCGTTCCCAGCGTCGCACCCACATCCGCCGGAGCGCCTCGGGCGTACCTCTATCGCCCATCCTTCACCGGCCACGCCGCCGCCCTTCGCCGCATCACCACAGAACCCGGCGGCATGGTGCTCATCGGCGCCGAGAGCGGCGCGGGCAAAACGCGCTTCGCCATGGAGGTCGGTCGCCTCCTCGCAGGCGAAATGCGCATTGTCACCGGTGAATGTTTGCCCGTTGGGCCCGACGACGCGCCCATTTTTGGAGCGCCCCTTCACCCCTTCGGCCCGCTCCTCCGCCTCATCGCCGACGAATGCCGAAGCCAGGGCCCCGGCATGTCAGAACTTCTTCTTGGCCGCCGCGGACGCGTTCTTTCGGATTACGAGCCCGCATTGCTCGAACTCCCCGAGGTGCTCGACCTGCCGACCCCGGCCCGCCTCACACCCGAGGCCGCGCAACAGCGCCTTTTCGCAGACCTCGCTGAAACGCTTTTTGCGTTTGCCATGCTCCAGCGTGTCGTCCTCATCATCGACGACCTTCAGTGGGCCGACGAACTCACCCTTGGTTTTCTGCGCTCATTCACAAGCGCGGGCCTCGCCGACAGAGGTGTACTCATCCTCGGCACCTACCGAAAAGACGAAGCGCCCGAAGCGCTCCTCAAGCTCGCCGCGCGCCCCGATGTTCGAAACATCGCTCTTCCGCGCCTTGACCGTGACGGCGTTTCGTCGGTTGCGCGTGACATGCTCGCCCTCGATCCTCCGCCCGTAGCCTTGGTAGACTGGTTGTATTCAACCACAGCCGGTACCCCGTTTTTCGTTGCAGAACACCTCCGTTCCGCTGTGGAGTTGGGGCTCATCGCACGCAACGCTCAGGGCAGCTGGGTTGCCGGTCGCTCCCTCGGCTCAGAAGACTTTTCCCGTCTACCCACGCCCGGCACAGTCCGCAGCCTTCTCCAAACGCGCCTTGCGTCCCTCTCTGAAGGCGCCCGCAGTTGGGTGTTTGCCGCCGCCGTCCTCGGACGCGAGGTCGATCGCGAAATTCTCGAACGAGTGGCCCGCGCCACATTCGCTTTGGGCCCCGATTCAGAATCCACGCCTTCCCGCGGTCGCAGCCGTTTCATCTCCGTCGAAGAGCTTCTCGCGCGCCAAATCTTGCAAGAATTGCCCCGCGGGTTTCGCTTCGTTCACGACATGTTTCGGGAAGTCGCCTACGAACAAATCCCCCCCGAACAACGTCGTTTACTACACGTATCCTCAGCAGAGGCGATTGAAGAGATCTACACAGCTCGCGGTCAACTCCCCGTTGTGTACGCAACGCTCGCGCACCATTACGGTGTTGCCGAGGTCCATAATAAAACAATTCATTACCTCGACCTCGCCGCCGAAGCGGCTCTTCTCTCAGGAGCTTATGAACAGTCGCGCACTTTCATAACGCGCCTGCTCGAACTCGACAAAACCCGCCCCGCCCTCATTCCAAAGACCGCCCGAGCCCGTTATCATCGAATTGCGGGTGAAGCATCTTATGCGTTGGGAGATCTCCACGCCTGCGGCTATCACATGGCTCTCGGCCTTGCGGAAGTGGGCCGCCCATTGCCCACCTCACCCCTCGGTTGGGCGGAGCGCCTCGGCTCCGGTTTTGCCCGCCAAGCCGCAAACTTCATTGCCAAACGCGCCCCCACATCGTTATTCGCGCCCAAAACATCCCCCGACTTTGATCGCATTGCAGCTGCTGAAACATCCCAAATGGCAGCTCAACTCGCGTTTAAATACTTCTTTTCGGGAGATGCTCCCGCGCTCGTTGCAACAAGCTTAATGGCAGTTAATGAAGCCGAAGCCGCGTTTGCCGGCAATATCCAAGGAGCGCCGCGCGGCCTCAGCCGGCCTTATGCTTATCTCGGTTACCTTACAGGCCTCGCCCGCCTCCATCCCATTGCGCGCGCCTATTTTCGCGCCGCCGCCGACACCGGAAAAGCCTCGGGCGACCCCGACGGATTTGCTTATGCCCTCACCACCGAGGCGGTTTATCGCATGTGTTTATGCGATTTCCGCAATGCCGAAAAAGCAGCTCAAGAGGCCCTCGCAATCCAAGTTGCCAATTCAAATGCAATGGAGGCCGAACTGCTGCATACCATTCTTGGCAATATTGAATACTTTACGGGCCGCATTCAGGCATCGCGCAATCGCTTTTTATCCCTTTATGAATCGGCGAGCCGCCGCCGCCACGAATTGCACCGAGCGTGGGGTCTTTATGCCGTTGCCTGGTGTGACCTCGCCGACGGTAAAGCCGACGCCGCGCTCCAACGCCTTCGCGAAGCCGAGTCAATCCTTGTTACCCATCCCGATCCCACTTCAGAGTTAATTGTCAACGGCCTGTTTGCGCGCGCCCAAGCCATGCGCAACCAAATCGATGAAGCTGCCATTTATGCCGATCGCGTCGCATCGCATATCGATCGACCCCACATGCCCACCGTGTTTTCAACCGTCCACGCCTACGTAGCATTGGCCGAAGTGCGCCTTCGCTTATGGGAGAGATCGGGCAACAAAACCTCCGTCGACGCATTGCGCGCCGTCGCGTATCTCGGCGCCTTTGCGGCCCTATTCCCATTGGCAAGGCCCGCCGCGCTCCGCTGTGCGGCCAAAGCTCAATTTTTAATGGGCGCCCAGAGACTTGCTCAAAACACAATTCGCTCAGCAATTGCAACCGCTGAACGATTATCAATGCCCATTGAAGAGAAACTTGCCCGCAATGAACTTTTGATTATGGCTTAAACAGCGCGGGCGACACTCCCAAAAGCACAATAAAGAGATTGCATAAACAACAACAAATAAAGGGCGCGAACAACACCAGCGTCGCTTTCCCCGTGCCACACTTATGGGTTTCATCATAACCCACAACTAAATTTCGAATGCCGTAGAACATTGCAATAAATGGCCCCGCAATGGGAATCCATATCCACGGCATCGATGCGCCCTCCGCGTAGGCGGCAACCCGCACGGTATGCATAAACGTCTTACGCTCGCCGATCCCTCCAAGCATCATCAATAGCAGGTGATGCAACCCACCCCACAACAACGGCCGAATCGCCGCCCCAACGGCCGACGAAAACGTAATCAGAACCGCATAAAAAATGCCGATCCCCATTGTCAAGCCGGCACCGAATGCACCGCTTATAGCGCCCGACGATCCTTTGCCGCTCGGCATTCCAAGCGCCAAACCCAGACTCAATACACCAAACAGCAGCACATACATAAGGCCGATAAACGCGCCTGAGATCGCCCCTGAAATCATACCAAAAAAGAGTGCGTCCCCTTTTTCGTTTTGAGCTGCCGCTGCAAAAAAAGGCCTCGTTTGACCATTACACGCCTTCAGCGTTTCCCACCATTTCGCAATGAAACTTCCCCCTTTTTGCTCCCAAGGCACGCCACCTTCCAATGGAGCCGTTCCAGCGTCGGGAATGTACCCCGGCGGAAAGTTCTGAGGCATTGGAGCAAAGCCCCCATTGGGCGTTTGCCACGCCCCCGGTGCCGGCCCATAATCGGCCCGCGTGCCGGTTGGACCATACCCCGCCGGTGGACTTCCATACCCACCTCCCGGCGGTGGAGTGCCCATGGGACTACCACCTTGCGGTGCTCCCGGCCCTTGCGGCGGCTGTCCGCCGTAACCGCCCGGTCCTCCCGGGGGGCCATAGCCCCAACCACCTTGGTTGCCTGCGCTCATTGGCGGTAGAGTTGCACAAAAGCGACTCGTCCGTAAGCCCCCCGATCTTCCATCGCGCAGACGAGCCGCCGCTCCCCCTGGTAAGCGCCTCAACGCAATCGGCTCCCGACCCAGAGCGACCGCTGAAACGCCACGCAACGACCGGATACGTCGCGAACGAACAACACCACATTTGCTTGACCCTATTTCGCCGCCGGTGCTCTAGTCAAATGGCCACATGCGCCAGCCATCCGATACCGTTGCTGTTACCCTCGTCGATGAGTCCACCGGCGAAAAACTCGCCACTTCCCATATTCCCGTCACTCAACTCCCTGAAACATTCGCCATCGAAACATCGCTCGACATCGCCGGCCAGCGCTACACCGTTGTTCGCGCCGATCCCCCCACCAAACTTGAATTTGCGCATCGCAAAACACTCACCCTCCACCTCCAAAAAGTAGAGTTACTCAACCCCAACGACATCCTTTTTTCTCTACCCACCCTTTGCGGCGCCGCCTTACCTGAAACGGCAAATCAAAAAACAGCGGGTAGTATTGTCGTTTTGCACGAGGATGACTTTCGCCAGTGCGAATATGTAGCCCTCACCCACGCCGCTGAAATCGCTTCCGAGCTTCTAGACATCCAAACCATTTTTGAAACCGCATCCGCCGGCGCCGGATGGTCAAAAATGCACGTGCGAAACCGCATAGAAAAGCCTCTACCCATAGGCCTCACCTGGAAAGACATTACCTCCCGACTCGGCCGCACCGACCCCATTGGAGCCGTCGCCCTCGGTGAACCCCGTCGCGTCATTCGCGGCGCCCGCGCCGCCAGCATGCGCAACGGCATCGTCCTTTGGACAGTTGAACAAGCCGGTGAACTCGGCTGCCTCTGTCTCCACAATCCCGCCCTCGCAGCACCTTCCACCGTTGCCGCACTCAAACGCGTAGCCGATGAATTGTCACTTGCCCTCATCGACTGGTGCCGCATGCGCGTGTACACATCTAACCAGTCAATACCAGGATCGCTCGGCGATCCCTGGGCCGACGTGCAATAATCTACCCTTTCTCAAGCCCCAACATAGCCAACCGCTCCATCCACTTCCCCACGGGATGAGGCCCTTCCTTCCCTTCCAATCGCCGGCACGCATTCAGGTAAGCGGGAACATACCTCACCGATTCAGGCAGACCACCAATTGTCCGCTTCACCGAGATCACAGAACTCTTAAAAAGCACCTTGTCAAACGTGCTCCATGGCAATTGGTAAGCCTCCCTAGCCGGTCCGGCATCAGGCCCGCCGTCATCCGCTCAAGCCACTTAAAGAGCGGTTTTCGGCTCCACTTGGGCGCCGCGAACAGAAACTTTCTCACCTCCAAGGCCGGCGTACCCACGTGGAGAACATTTCCCTCCCACATGGCCCGATTATACTCCATGAACAATTCAAACGTGGCCGGCATTACTCTGTCAGGTATGCCAAATAGCCGCGCAAAACGCATTGTTTCCTGGTAATAGCGCTCTTTCTCCTCAGCGCGCAGCGGCTTTACAAATAGCTCGTACACCATCACAGCCGTTTCTACCAACGTCGCGTGCACCCAAAAAAGCGCCTCTTCGTTGTTGGCCTCGTACGATGTGCCCTTGGGAAACCTACCCGACGTTTCTGTAATCGCCCCCACAATGCGCCGGTGAATGTTGTGTACACGCCGCGACGACCGGATCGCCTGATCCAAATCGCCGAACACCATGGCAAACACATTGTCAAACGTTCGCTGAAACCTACCCAAAGGGTCGGTCTTGGTGGCAGAATGTTGATCCACCGCGTGCGCCACAAATGGGTGCGCCGTTTGCAGCAGAGCCGCTCTGCCCGCACCGATAAAAATCGCCGCCTCGCGATCGATCGCCCACGCCTGAGACTCAGGCCCAAAAATGCCCGCCCGCGGGTCTTTTACATCCACCCGAAGGTCACTCAGCATTTGCTCCAGATCGTCGCGGGATACGGTCATAAAAGCCTCCGATCGCGCACCCGTTTGAGGCTATCAGCTCGGCTGAACATGTCAATTGACCAACGGAACTTCTTGGCAAAACGTTGCGCGCAAGGTAAAAACCTCCCGTGGCGCCCGCTGTCAAACTGCATTGGCCGCTCCTTCTGGCCCGCGGCAGCTTTGGTTTGGCGGGTATATTCCCTTGGGCACTACCCATTGCCAGGGCCACCTTACCCCTCGGCCCGCTCGGGTATCTCTTTGATAAAATGTTTGTCCTGGTGTGCCACCGCATGCCAGAACGCACCCTCGTTTTGAGCGGTGTACCCATGCCCCTTTGCAGTCGTTGCGCCGGCATCGCCCTCGGATTTTTTATCGGCGCCCTCGCCGCCTGGCCTCGCCCATCCATGTCCTCCACGCGTTTTTTTGTGGGCGGCGCGGGCATTCTCATGCTCCTTGACGTGCTCGCTCAAGATTTTGGGATACATCCTGTGTGGCACTCCACACGCCTCCTCACCGGCGCGTTGCTCGGGCTCGCCCTTTCCCTCGGCCTGTTCGCCCTCATCCGGCGCGAACGCGCACTCAACACCGCGCAGCCCAACACTCGGGAGTAATTTTACCATGGCTCAATGCGCACGTTGCCCCTCCGTCGACGCGTCCTTTTTCAGCAGGAACGGCGATCCCTTGTGCAAATCTTGTTTTTCAGCCGAAGAGCAGAGTATCGCCAACGCACGCGCCCAGGCGTCCATGTCCAACACAGGTGTTGCCGGCGTTCAATATTCAAGTGAACCGCAGAGTGCCGCAAACGCCATCTCTGCGGGAGTTGTGCTTTTTGTCATTGGAATTGGCGGTGCCTTGGGTGTCATGTGGCTGACCGGCACTTTCTACTTTTGGTTTCTACTCATTGCGGTCGCCGGTTTCGCCTCCATTGCCCGCGGCATTATGCTCGCACGCCGCCGATAAACCCCGGAGTTGACAATGCTCCTCGTTTCGTGAAAGTTAACCTTCCCATTCGCCGCCCGCCATGTCCACCGCCCGCCGACAACTTGCCGTTTTGTACAGCGACATATCCACCCGCACGCAGACAATCGCGGCAGAACATACGTGGTGGCCCTGCAAAAAAGGCTGCGACAGCTGCTGCAAAAACCTCGCAGCGCCCCCCGCGTTCACCCCTCTTGAGTGGGAAGTTTTGTGGGAAGAGTTCACCCAACTCCCCCTTGCTACTCAACACCTCGTCCGCGACCGCGTCGCTCAACTTGCCCCCAATCCAACCCCCGGCCCCGTTCCAACCCCCGGCGCCGTGGCAACAACCCCTGCCCAGGGTGAAAATCCACCGCTCAACACCCACCCTCCCACAACCGAACCGCGCTATACCTGCCCCTTTCTCAACGTAGAATCGGGCGCATGCCTTGTGTACGCATCCCGCCCCGCCATTTGCCGCACGTACGGCTTTTACGTTCAACGTTACGAGGGAAACTGGTGCAACCAAATCCTCCACGAAGTTACCCACCGCGAGCAACTCGTCCTTTGGGGCAATCAAGAAACGGTTGACTCAACCCTCCGCAGGCTTTCAGGTCTACCCATTTCAATACACGACTACTTCGCCCTCAAAAGCCAATAAACCTGCCCCCCACGCGGCCGCTGACGCGGCCTCCGCCCCCAAATCGCTCACTTCGCTTCGCTCGTTCGCTCAGGGGGCGCACGCGTCTTCGCAATATTCACTCAACCACGGTGTTCGATATCCATCCCTTGTCCACGTGATTGGGAAAAAACTTTCATCCATTGTCAGGTCGCCGCGGCGTTTGTAACGCCCGTACACATATCCCAAACGGTCGCTTCGAAATTGCGTGTCTGACCGCGTCAAGTGCACTGCCAAACTGCGACGAATTCTCGTTGCGCTTTGGTTGCTCCCCGACCCATGCCACAACCTTCCATGGTGGATAATGCACGTTCCGGCCGCTACCTCCATTTGAACAACTTCAGGATCAATCACCCCAGCCGCTCGCGCAGCCGCTCGCATTGTCGATTGGTAATCTCCCTTTGGAGCGTGAAATTCACCAATATCTTCTTTGAGAGCCCACCTGTGCGAACCGGGCACGTACTCAATTGTCCCCGCGTTTTTCTCGGTATCGTCCAAGGCGACCCAACACGTTACAACCTCGGCCGGATTGAGCGATGCATGGTAGGTAGAATCTTGGTGCAACGCGATCGCTTTGGCTCCCGGCGTTTTCCACCACAAAGTATCGAGCCCAATGCGCGCGCCGGGCCAGTCAACCAACGTGGATACAACCTTGCCAAGCTCCGCCGACAACGACACCGCTGCGATCGTCTTGTCGCTTTTCCAGGCTCCGCTCATGTGCCGAGTGGCGTCGGGCAAACTGATCTCCTCGCGCCAATACCACTCATCGGGCCACACCCCGGTTTCAAATTCGCCTGCGAACAGAGGACCAAATCGCTCTTTTACTCGGTTTACCCAGTGAGGCGAAAACAAACCCGGCAGCACCGCAAAACCGTCGCGTGAAAAACTTTCCAGTTGGGTAGACGAAAGCGTTGGCATTCTGTTGGCTCCATTCACACCATACCTCTTTTTCGCCCGAAAGCTCAAGCGCTCTTGCACTTCGCGGCGCCCGCTGCGATAGTTCTTTGTCGGTGCCCCCTTCCCTTGCGCGCAGTGCTCCTACCGAAGCCGCCCTGAATCGGCCAAAACCACAGCCGCTCGCGGCCATTGTTCGTGTTCTCAACGCGCGCGCACACCCGTCTGAACGCAAGTTGGAAGACGAACCGATTGTTGTTGGGGCCGGCGCGCAGGCCTCCATTGTAGTTGCCGATTCTAAAGTGTCGCGCGCCCATGTTGAATTTTCGCTCGCGCCTGAAGGTGTTGTGGTTCGCGACCTGGGCAGCAAAAACGGTACATTCTACCTCGGGCAACGGGTAGAAAAAATGGTTCTCGCGCCTGGGAGCCGCGTTCGAATTGGGGATACAGATATTGCTGTTGACCCCGACCTAGAATCGCTCTCCCACTCCCCGGAAGAAGCACAATATCGAGGCTTATACGGAGCGTCTCCCGCCATGCGCAAGCTCTTTGGCATGTTGCTCCGGCTTGAAGGTGCGCTTGTTTCGGTTCTTATTGAGGGAGAAAGTGGGGTTGGCAAAGAACTGATTGCCCAGGCCATTCATCAAGGATCCGCTGTCAGTCAGGGCCCCTTCATTCCGCTCAATTGTGGAGCCATCCCACGCGAGTTGGTTTTGTCAGAGTTGTTTGGCCACAAAAAGGGCGCGTTTACCGGCGCTACAGAAAACAGAGTCGGCGCGTTTGAGGCCGCGCACAACGGTACACTTTTCCTTGATGAAATTGGTGAACTCCCTCTCGATGTTCAACCCGTGTTACTTCGCGCGTTAGAATCGGGCGAGTTTCGCCGTGTCGGCGAGACAGAATCTCGCAAAGTCAAAGTTCGCACGTTGGCCGCTACAAATCGCGATGTCGATGAAGAAATTCGAGTGGGTAGATTTAGGGAAGACCTTTTCTACCGTCTCGCTGTGGTGCGTCTTACCGTACCATCGCTTCGCGAAAGGCCCCAAGATATTGAGTTGCTGGCTCAACTTTTTGCAGCCAACTTCGGCCACCCCCCGCTTCCGCCCCACATTATAGAACGCCTGTCCGTGTGTACATTTCCCGGCAACGTTCGCGAACTTCGCAACGCCGTGCAAGCGTATGCCGCCCTTGGCGATCTACCGGAGTCGCTCAAATCGGTCGATCAACTCGATGCCGCCCTCCGGGCCTTTATCGACGCCGGCAAACCCTACCAAGAGCAGAAGGAACAGCTTTTGCACCACTTCACCCGCACGTACCTAGAACTGCTGCTCGCCAAAACCTCCGGCAATCAGTCAGAAGCCGCCCGCATCTCGGGGCTCGACCGGAGCTATATTGGCAAGCTTGCGCAAAAGCTCGGAGTCAACAAACGATGAATTCGCTCGCCCGCACTCCACTGTTGTTGGCATTTGTGTGTGGTTTTGGTCTGACAGGTTGCGCAGAACTGCTGGGCCTGAATGATAAGGACTTCAGCGGTGATGGAGGTGGGGGCACCACCGGGTCAACTACCCAGTCGGGGGGAATGGGAGGCTCCTCCACAAGTTCAACGGGTACCACTCTTTCTGGCGGCACAACCAGTTCCGGTGGCAGCGGTGGAACCGGGGCTGTCGGCGGGGCGCAGCCTTGCGGCGCGCCTGTGGACATAACCCGCCTCCAGGATGAATTTAACTTTGCCCCCTGTGGAGACGCCACTCCATCGCTCGAAAGCCGCGGCTGGCACTTTGCTCGAAAAGAAGAAACCTACCCACCAACGGCCGCGTACGCCGGCACACAACTTACCGGCATGGAGCTTGAAATTTCGCTGGAAGACACGCTCTACTGGTCCTTTGGTGAAAAAGGTCAACTCATGTACAAAGAACTGTCGGGCGATTTTCTTGTCGTTACAGAAGTCAATGTTACCGATCACCCCAAACTCGGCCTCCCCGGCGATCTCCAGTCAGGCGCCGGAATCATGGTGCGCGCCCCGTTCAGC
This sequence comes from Polyangiaceae bacterium, assembly GCA_016712345.1. Lineage (GTDB taxonomy): Bacteria > Myxococcota_A > Polyangia > Polyangiales > Polyangiaceae > JADJRH01. Next base: position 391,631 of record JADJRH010000001.1, on the reverse strand, counting down.
TCACTCTCCCAGGTTGGAAATCAGCTTTGGGCCGCCCTCGATCTCGGTCAAAACTCCCTTCCCGACACGCCGCCGTATGGCCCCCAACTCCACATCTCATGGCAAAACCCCGTCAACAACGCCGACTGCAAGTCTGATCGCATTTCTATCAGTGCGCCACAGGGCAAAATCGCCGTGTGTCGCCAAGCCGGTGCGCTGTCATTTTGGTATTTTGAAAATGGCTCCTGGGTAGAAAAAACCGGAACCACCTACGGCGACTTTGATGAAGCTTCCCTACCGACATTGGCTCAGGTAGGTTTGTTCGCTTATTCCGCCAACGGCGGTGGCGTATTAGTCAGCCCCAAAGGGGTCGTGGGAGCCTTTAAGTATGTTCACCAATATGATCTGACAAATGGGTGTGATCCTTACGACTACGGTGAATAAGTGAGTGACATTGCCAAGACTGTTTCAGAAGGAGCCCCCCACTCGAAACCCTGCCCATCCAGGGGCTACGTACACAGTTGTTTTGGCAGCATTGTTGTTTGAGCCAGGTCGCACAATCAAGAGCACCACTCCCGCTGCGGCAAACGCCGCGGCCCCAACCAGCGCGCCTGTTGCAACGTTCCCCATGTCTTTTGCGTTTTGAGCTTTTTCAGCGTCGCCGGGTAAACAATTATTGGAATTTGGGTCGCAGTTTTTGAGCACCGCGTCGGCCTTCCCCTTGGCGTCAACAAACGCGCCTACCCCAATCCCCGCGGCAACTGCCCCTGCCGCCAACCCAATCATTCCAGGGATCCATGGCCCGATACCACTTGCGGGCGCAACAGTGGGAAGTGAAGAAGGTACACCTGTTGGAGGGGTAGAGTTTGGCCCGCCGGTATGAAATGGTCCGGCCGTGGGGCTTACCGTTGGGACGCCTTGGGTAGATGCGGTAGGGTATACCGCCGCCGATGCCGAAGCGGAGGGAGCGGTGGCAGTGGTGGAAGGTTGAGCCGCAGTCTGCTCTGCCAGCTTTTTTTCAACCTCCGGCAACTCCTGTTTTGCGCTCGCGATGGCGTTTGACCAAGGAGCGGGCGTGCTCGAACCTACCACCTCGGCAATCACTTTCTGATAGTCCGAAAGCGCGGCTTTCAGATCGCCCGCGTTGCGAGCGGAGCGAGCGATATACAGCAAAAACACAGGTGAATGGGAGAGAGCCTCCGCTTCACCGAACTTGGCTCGCGCCTCTGCCCAGTTGCCTTTGTTGTAGGCCGCAAGCCCCTCGTGACCAAGGGTAACAGCCCGTTGATTCAGATCGGCCGATTGAGCGTGAACCGGGCCCATCGGCTGCGCCGCGGCCAACGCCGTTACCAACAAGAACACCCATCGACGAAACACACTCCATCTACAGCACGAAGTGAGCCGCCTACGCAATTGCGTTTACGGGCCGGCCGGAAGGCCAAACGTGGGATCGTATCCCGGTGGCGAGGCGGCTGTTGATTTTGGCGCCCCCGTATCCACAGGCTTGGCGGTTTTGGCGGTAGCCGCCGTTGGCCCCAACGTGCTGCCCGGTGTTTTGGCTTTTGCCGTCCCCGTCGTTGCTGGTGTACTCACCGGAGCTGGTGTACTCACCGCCGCCGGTGTACTCACTGCCGCCGGTGTACTCACGGTTGCCGCTGTGTTTGCCGGGTTTGTCTCCGTGGACGGCCTGACCGAAATCGACGTTCCGGTTGCCGGCTCCTGTGGATGGACCGCCGACACACCTGGCGCCGCCGCGTTGTGTACACTGTTGCCCGTTGAATCGGCCCGCAGCCCGAGGTACAAAACCGCCGCTACGGCCAGTGCCAAAAGTGCCAAAAGCAGCGCTTTTCGAGGCGTTTTTGCAGCCACTTCAGGTTCTTTGGCGGCTCGCCTTTCGTGCATTGTGGTGGACACTGGGTCCGGTCCACCGGCGGGAAGGGTGTCGGTGTTTCGAGCGAGGATCGCGTTGGTTTCCACCGGAACAACCACCCGCGAAGACGCCTCAATGCTGGGCGAAATGACGGGTTTGCCCGCAATTTCAGCCAATGTTTCGGCCAATGTTTTTGCCGACGCAAACCGATCTTCCGGCCGCCGCGCCAGCGCGCGCGCCATAAACGTGTCCATTTCAGGCGGCAAATCCGGGCGCAAACGCGTTACCGGTGCGGGCGCGGCCTCGCCGATTTTTGCGAGCAATGCTCCCAGATGAGCGCTCTCAAACGGCGGCGTGCCCGTCAGCGCTTCGTAAACAACAACCCCGAGCGACCACAGATCGCTCTGAAAATCTACATGCTCGCCGCGCGCCTGCTCGGGGCTCATGTATTGCGGCGAACCAATGAGTACACCGCTTGTTGTTTTGTCGACAACCAGCGTTGGAACCGTTTCTTTTGCAACGCCGAAGTCGAGCACTTTCACAATTTCGTCGTCGCCCGATCGCGCCAAAAACAAATTCGACGGCTTCAGATCGCGATGAACAATCCCCGCTGCGTGGGCCATCGTGAGCGCTTTTGCCACCTGGGAAACGATCGTCGATACGCGCGCTACGCTCAGCTTTCCAGCCCGCGCGATCTCCTGCGCCAAATCTTCCCCGTCAAGGCGCTCCATCACCATAAACGGCGCGCCGTCCTCAACGCCATAGTCGTGAATGTGTACAACATGCGGGCTGCGCAACTGCGCCGCCGCTTTCGCTTCCCTTTTAAATCGAGCTTCCGCCGCCGGCGTACCCACGAGTTCATGCGCCATGAACTTCACCGCGACCGGCGCTTCAAGCTCCGTGTGATGCGCGAGCCAAACCGAACCCATGCCACCTTTGGCGAGCGGTTTTTCGAGGCGGTATTTTCCGCCCACGATCTTCCCAGGCTCCACAGACATCGCAACCGCGGCAACCATATCATTGCGCACACCGGTCGTCGCGTTTCATCACTTGGTCGAGGGCCATCGCGTGCGATGATTGTCCTGCGGACTCGATCGCTCAGGGGGTGCGCACTCGACTCTGCACCGCCTTTTCGGACCAATCATCGTTTAGCCCCGCTTGGCCTCTCTTGATGATCAACCACGGCGACCACCTGTCTCCCGGGCCACGCGCTCGTTTCATGGTGGGCCCCACAAAAACGTCTGCGGGACGCTCCACACTCCGGTATCAGGTCTGACCTTTGCTACTCTACCGACTTTCAACCCAAAGGGTAGAACACATGAGCCAACAACATTTCTCTTGGGCTTTCCTCACCGTGTCGGTGTTCCTTGCCGCGTGCGACGGCGCGTCAAATACAGGTGGAAGCGCCGGCTCCACATCCACAACCGGATCCGGTGGAACGGCCGGCACCGCTGGCAGCGGAACAGCCGGGCAACCCCAGGGAGGAACCGGCACAGGTGGAAACGCAACTGCCGGCTCAAACCAGGGAGGAACCGGCGCAGGCGGAACAACCTCATCCAGCGGAACAGGTGGAACCATGGATGATCTCGCCGCGCTCTCCGATGAATTTGACAACGCGGCAACTCTACCCAACTGGACACTGCTCCACCAAGAATTGGGTCTACCCGCACCCTACGACACCTTGGATATCAACCAAACCGAGGCGGGTAAGTTAACCATCGTACCCACGGTGAGCGCTTGGTATCAAGATGACATGGCGGCCTTCTTATACAAAGAAGTTACCGGCGACTTTCTTGTTGAAGTCAGTGCCGCCGCTTACCAAAAAGGTACCGAAAACGCCGCCCCTACCGAAACATTCAACTCAGGGGGCATGCTTTTGCGCGACCCTTCGAGCACACTCATCAGCCAAAATTGGCTCATGTACAACATTGGACATCAAGATTCATTTCTCGGCGTGGAAGGCAAGGCCACCGTCAACTCTCAATCCCAGTTAATCCTGGTTCCCACCGGCACCTCCCACGAAGGTACACTTCGCCTCTGCCGCGTTGGCAACACAGTACGCATGTTGCGACGCCTACCCGGCGAAACAGGATGGGTAGAAACCCATACCTTCCCGGGTACCTTTACTCAAACCCCTGCGACCACTCTACCCAACACCCTTCAGGTGGGCATCATCGTCAACGCGTACCTCGTTGCCCAGGTGCGCACCGAATTTGACTACATCCACTTTTCAAGGGTTACCACCCTGGATGAATGTTCGGCAGAATAAAGCGCTTGACGGCCATGACCTGCGGCGCGAGCATGCTCAGAGCCGATGTACGGTACCCGCATTACCATGGCCGAGTTGTTCGGCCTTTCTCCTTGGCGAAAACGCCTTCACGAAGCTTCCATTACCTTTCGAGGTGATGAAGCCACTCCCCCCACTCGGTTCGACCTAACCTCCCTGCGCATCCTTCAGCCTCGCCTGTCCTTCCCGCTGTGGCTTGGGCGCCGGGCCAATGGTCGAAAAGTTCCAATCTATAATTTTTTCTGCCGCACCCAAACGCCGCCCCAGGAAGGCTGGTCCGTCCGCGTTACAGTCGCTCGCGATTACCGCGGATTGCAGGCCACATACGATAGTCACAACGGTACCGACTTTGCCATTCCACCCGGCACAACCGTTGTCGCGGCCGCGACGGGTAGAGTGCTCCGCATCTCCAGCGAGTTTCACCGAGGTGGCCTCAAAATTTTTATCGACCACGGATCTTCCATCATTACAAGTTATAATCACCTGGCCCGATCACTTGTCCAAGTGGGTGATCTCGTTCACCGGGGTGACCCCATTGCCTTGTCGGGTATGAGCGGCCTCGACGGCGTTGTGGCCTTTCCTTTCAGCACGCCTCATGTGCACTTTAACGTTTGGCACGACGGCATCCATACAGACCCGTTCGCCGCCGAGGGTGAAGTATCCCTATGGAAGGTTCCCAATAACCCAAAACCGTGGGATGGCCAACCTGACACCCAACCGTATGAACCTACCCCATGGAGCGCGGAAGGGGTAGAACGTGCCCTCGCCGCCTGCCTCCACGCCGACGCCAAAGCAGACATCTTGTCCGGCCAAGATCTGGCCCAACGCGCCATGAATGCGCACTTTCAACTCACGTACTTCCCCACCCGATTTTCAGAAAAACCGCGCCTTTTCAACGGAACCTTCCCTCGCGCTCCGTTCCTCGATCTACCTTTCTCTTCCGCCGATTTCGACGGCGTTGAATTTCCTAGCGAAGCCCGCTCCCGCGTCGTGGCGTAAAAAAAAGTAACGGTCCCCCCAAAAAATCGAAATGATCCAGACCTGATTGTCCGATTAAGAGTGCGAGGTGTTTCTCATCATGAAACAAATCGCATTGCAGGAGATGCGGCCGCCCGCTCATCCTCAGCCTGGGGAGGCGGGTCATGCGAAATCGTTTTGACCAACTCGCCAAACAAATCGGCCAAGCGGTGCTCGGCCCTTCCGGGGTCACCGTCGCCAATGAGGAGGTGTCACCAGAAACGCAACACGTTGACTTGCGGCATGAGCCAAATCCAGCTCGCCAGGCTGAACGCGAACGCCTTGGAGTTCTGGGTAGGATGGTATCGATACCGTGTCTGATGGAGGTGTACGGTCACGCGCCAAACCCCGAAGAATTTAGGGCTTGTCTTGCCAAGCACCTCGCCCACTGGCAGCGAGCTGCGCGCAAAAGTAGGTCCGGCAAACGCAGACAAACTCCAACGGATGAGCGTCCGCTCACGTCCGTTGCGGGTAGAGATGAGCCTTTTCTCTGGATCATCGCTGCCGGCTCTCCAACCACGCTGCTCCAACAGCTGAAGTTGGAACAGGCTCCCGATTGGCCGCCGGGCACCTACTTTTTCGGCGCCGACGTGTTGAGGTTGGGGCTCGTCATCGCAAATGAGCTGCCTCGAGACAGATCAACATTGCTCCTGCGCCTCATGGCCGCAGGACCATTGCTGCCACGAGCAACAGCAGAACTTGCAAATCTTCCACCCGATTCACCGGAGCGTTCCGCAGTTGAAGAAATTTTGCTAAGATTGTCGGCGGTACTTGAAAAAAAGCCGACCCTGAGCACCGAAGAACAGGAGTTTATCGTGGCAATGCAACGCACATGGGAACAGGCAAAACAGACGGCTCGGCAAGAAGGGCTCCGAGAAGGGCGCCAAGAAGGGCGCCAAGAAGGGCGCCAAGAAGGGCGCCAAGAAGGGCGCCAAGAAGGGCGCCAAGAAGGGCGCCAAGAAGAGGGACGCGCGTTTCTCCTGCGTTTGATGAAGCGCAAGTTCGGGCGCGTATCCATTGAAGCTGAGCGGCGCGTTGACGCCGCCAACCTTGCAGAATTGGAAACGTGGGGTGAACGTCTCCTCACCGCAGATACAGAAGCCGAGGTGTGGGTAGAAGTATAGGTTACGAACCGGCGCCCAAGATGGCATTCGTCCTATGAATCACGCTCGTCCCGCGTATGTCACGGATTCTCTCCGTTTGGCCGGCGAGATTCAAAAGGCGGGCAGCGCTGACATTCAAGTCCAGTTGTGTACGCATCACCTTCGCGTATTGATACGCGCCGAGTGGTGCGACGATGCCGAGTGGACTTTTGAACCACGCGAAACGTTCGAGCCACTCGACCACCTGATCGCTTGGTGCCGCACCCTGGCCACCGGCCAAGATGAAACGGTCTACCAAGAGGCGTTTGGACACAACTATCGAAGAACGTTTTCCCTCGACTCACACGTCGGAAGCAACGAAAAACACCCCGCCCGCCAACGTGTTTGGTTCTACCCAATGACAGAGGCTCGCCTATGCCTTGGCGTAGAGGTAGGGCCGTCCATCACAGCACTTCGAGCGGGCCTCACCTGGGCGCTCAAGAATATCCACATTGTCGACCCCGACGCGCGTACATCCATCCTGGCCGGGATTGAAACCTGTGTGGCCTGTCTCGATAAGGCCACCGACAGATTAAGCCAACTCAGCGGCCACCCGTAATAAGCCCGCCCCGCCTTTCATTAGCCCGAAAAGCGCGAGCCGTTGCACGCTATGTCAACGGCAGTTTTGTCAGCGACAGGCCCCTACTCTACGAAGAAAGCCTCCGAACTCGGCAATGCTGCAAGCCCCAACGCTGCGCAGAGCGTCCTTCGGCCGCTATGCGCAGCGTTGGGGCTTGCAGCAGATTGCCGCGTTGGGTAGACCCGCCGCCCCCTTGAGCCTATTGGGTACGCGCTTGCGCGTGTTGGGCTGCAAGCGAAGCTTGCCAGCCCCAACACGCGCCGAAACTGCCGCCGAAGGCCGGCAGTTTCCTATTTGGCCAACGCAGCCGCCACCGTCCCACAGTTGAGCGCCTTGGGATCGGGTATAAACGTTCTGCGCTTGGAAGTGGCGTTTTTCTTCACTCCAAACGCAACGTACAACCCGCCGAACACCACGCTGGAGTTGCAGTTGTTGGGCGCGCTCCAACACGACCAGCATTGAGTCATTTTTTTGGTATGGAAGGCGTCGTCCGGGAAGTCGAAATACCCATACACCATCACATACGTTCCAACCCTGGATGCCCAACGGCAGTATCGACGCGTTTGATTTTCACCTTTGGGGCCGTCGGCCGTTTGATAATTCATTTTCAGCTCAAAGCCGATTTGATCGTTAAACACAAGGTCGATACCGGAAATTCCAAAATTGCTCACGTTCTGAAAATTGCTACAGTCCATGTACTCAGGTTTGCCCGAGAAGCCGCCTCCCTTTTTTCGATTTTTTCCGTAGCCGCAGTGGTCAACCTTGTACTCAAACTGCCATCCCTTTCCTCCGCCCATGAGCAGCGAATCACTCACTTGATGTCCACAGAGCACCTGGGATAGCCCCTTTTGGAAGTTGTATTCTGTAATGCCGCCCGTAGCTGCCGCCAAGATCGCATCCAGGGTAGATTTGATAATCATTGAAACCATAAACCGCGCAATGGCCTTTTGCAGCTGGCTCTTTATCTGAGCCTTGGCGCACATCTTCGCGGCCTGGTCAATGCGGTTTAACATGTTGTTGATGCTCATTGACGCCATCAGCGACGCGAGCCCAAATTCACCCGTGGGGTCTGTATAGGTAAGCGGATCGCCAAACCCGTACAGGTAACGATGAATAGAACGCGGGTCTTCTTTCTCCGCGTCGGCCGCATCGGGCGTTAAAAATCGTCCCGTCGCAGGGTGGTAGAAACGCGCCCGTAAGAACACCAACCCTGTCACCGAGTCCTGCCGTTCACCGGTGTACCCATACTCAAACGATTCGCCTGACGAAGCGCGAACCCCAAACGCGTCAAAGCTGAACGATCCCTGAACCGCCCCCGCACTGTCGGTTGTGGCGACAACATTGTCTTGTAGAGCGGGCCAAACGTAGCGTGCGCCCGCCGCGCTGTGGCGTGAATGTACACCTGACGGACCAAAAACAAATGCCGACGGCGCTTCCGTTGCCGACGGGCTGTACGTGAGCGCGCAGTCCGTCAGACGCCTGTCGGTTTGGGGTAAAGGTAGACACCGCCGCTCTCCGGCCGGACCTTTTTGACGGAGCAATCGTCCCTGACCGTCGTAGGCGTACTCCATGACCTCACCACCCGGCGTGGTCACCTTGGTTAGCCTGTCGAGCGGGTCATATTCAAAAACCGTGTTTCCGCCCGGTGCTGCCATTTGAGTGAGCGCTCCCCTGCCGTTATACGAATAAGTGGTTGTTCCGCCCGGACCCGTTTCGCTCACCAACTGGTCATCTTGGTCATAACTGTATGTGATCGTCCCTCCCGATGCCGTTTTTGTGAGAGTGTTGCCAACGGCATCCAACGTTCGCTGCTCGTCGACACCGCCGGTTTTCTTTTGCCGAGTGAGCCTACCCAGCGAGTCATACTCGTAGTCAACGGTACCTTCCGGTGAAACCGCTTTGGTAAGGCGAGCATGAGTGTCGTACGTGTACGAGTACGTTTTTTCTACCTGTCCACCCTTTTTATGGATAATCGTCGTCGGGCGAGAAATTGCCCCGTAGGTATATTCGGTAGAGGTATTGTTGGGTCGAGTTACTTTGGTCAGGCGGCCTTGATCATCGTACTCATACGCTGTCGCTTGACCATCCGGGTCTTTTATCGCCGCGATGTGGCCGCCGCCGTCATATTCATATTCGGTTACAAACGTTGTTCCATTGGGCGTTTTCGCGGTGATTTTTTCAATTTGACCGCTGTGAGTATAGTCGAGAGCCACCGTCGCTCCGTCATCCTGCGCCAGGTAGGTGGTCACATCTCCGTCCGACCACTCGGTGATTGCTCCGCCGGGTGCTCCGCTGTCGGTAATTGAGCCTTCATAAGCGTCGAAGGTCATTGTGTACACAGCGCCGCCGGGCAGCGTCGTGGAGGTTTGATCGCCATTGCGCGCGTACGTTACTGTTGAACCGTCGGCGCGTGTCCAACTCCCCAGTTGACCTTCCGCGTCTTTGGTCCACGTTTGCGTTTTACCCGACGGCGTTTTTGCACTCGTCAAAAACGGCCCGTCCCACGCCATTTCGTACGTTCTGTTGAGCGGATCGAAGATCTTTGTAACGTGCGCCGTTTCATCGTATTCGTAACTCCAAATCTTACCCGGACCCGCCGACACCTCGGTAATGTTACCATCGCCGTCATAGTCATAAGTCCAGGTAACGCCGTCAACACCTGTCAAGTAGCGATCGGCGCGTCTTCAGTTTGATCGGCTGCCGGCACATACGTGCGAGAGGTAGTGAGCCCGCCTGGGTAGGTGACCGTTGCAGCTCGCCCCACGGAGTCGTAGGTGATGGCCGCATTTTTTCCAACGCCGCCGCCCACCGCAGTGATCTTACCGCTCTTATCGTAACCCACCCCAATGGTGCGGCCGTCGCCGTCTTCCAACCCAACAATTCGCCCCGAGGCATCGCGCATGATCACCTGGGTTTGGCCGGAGTTGTCTGACATAGAAACAACCTTCCCAGCCGCGTCGTAAGTGTACGCTACCGATCCCTGGGGAGATGTCTCAAGGGTGAGGCGCCCGGCCGCGTCATATTTGTAATTTTTAACGCCGTTGGCGCTCTTGGATGATTGAATTTGGCCCAGCGCGTTTCGCTGCGTTTGCAGTGTTGGATTTCCATTCAGGAGGATCTCTTTTACCTCACCGGACTTGTCTTTCTTGACGTCTAAAATAGCGCCGTCCGGCCGCTTTACCTGTGTCGGCAACGTGCCGGCGCCGTAGGTGTACTCCATCGTCCCCATGCCGGCGGTTGTCACTTTGGTGTGTCGCCCCAGTTTGTCAAAAGCGACAACGCTGGAAGTGCCGTCGGGATTGGAAATGGTCGCTGTATGTGCAACGTCGTTGTAGGTTGTTGTTGTGGTTCGGCCGGCCCAATCCATTTGGCTTGTGGTTCGGCCCCGGCTGTCCACCGTTGTTGTTTTTGAAAAGCCCTGACCGTCGGTTTCTACAAGGGTGCTTGCGTTGGGGTAGCTGAAAGATTGAACCGGCGTTGCCGACCCGGGGTAGATGAGGGTTGTCGGCCGCGCGATACCGTCAAAGTTTTGTTTATATTGACGACCTTCTTCATCGGTATGTTGCTTGACCGACTTGGTCATGTCGTCAAAAACGGTAACGGCCTCGCCGCCGAGTGGGTCTTTTATTGATGTGAGCCGCCCTTTGGGGTCATACCCATAGTTCCAGGTATGGCCCAATGCATCTGTGCGTGAGGTAGGTTCGGTGTTTTTCCCTGTATAGGTAAATGTTGTTTCGTCACCCAGCGGGTTGACAAGCGATACCACGCGCCCGGCATTGTCGTACGTTGACGTGACCGAATGGCCGGCGGCATCTTCTTGGATAATACGTTTATTGGCGTCGTCGTAGGTTGTCAGGGTGACAGCACCGTCCGGCGAAACGTATTTGATAACCCTTCCCTTGTCGTCATACTCATACACTTCCGGGGAAGTGCCGGGGGCGCTCCATGTGACCATACGGTGGTCTGACCCGTACGTGAACGTGTGGAGCGTTCCATCCACCGTGGTCACTTGGGTGAGATCTCCCTTGGCATCACGCGCGTACCCTATTGTATTTCCGCTGATGACATCTTTGGCGGTGGTTACAAAGCCGTCGGGGCCGTACGTGAACTGAATCAGGTTTTGACCTTTCCACTTCACTGTTCCGTTGATTCGATCGACCTCCAAGCCGTCTTCGTCTTTAAATTGAACGACCTGACCTGTTTTTGAGTCAAATGTGTACGTTTCGTTAAAATCGGTGGTAACGCGGTAATATTTGGGTTTCCATGGGATGTTGCCAAACTCGTCTTCGGAGACGTAGTCAAAGTTGTACCAAAGGTCGAAGTTGACAGTCGAGTATGGAAAAAAACCGGCGTCGAGCGCTTCGATCGTGGCACCCGAACCGTTGGCGTCAATAAAAGTGGGGCGGGCCAGATGGACCGACGAAATTCCGCCGTCGACTTCCACATACAATTCAAAGTCAAACACCCGACCGTCGGCCAGTTGAAGGGTAATGGGATGCTCGTTGGTGGGCGACAACTCATAGGCCGGGGGAAAGTTGATATAGTCGAGTTGCCATCCCACGTCGGGCTGGGCGGGTTGTTCGCCCTTTCCTACCATTGACCAAGCGTAGCGCCAACCATACCCAAGTTCACCTTTGCTTCTGTCAAGGCCGTCATAAACCCGGTCCAAGTTCAGCTCGACGGCGGCCGTTTCTACCGTGAACTCTGTGAATGCGAGGCGCAGCGCTCCCAGTTTGTCGCTTTGAATTCGCACGTCTGTGGATGCCTGACTTGACTGTCCCTGCGCGTCTTTTCCCACCACCGTGATTGTCCACCCACCGTCGGGGAAAAGGCGAGGATCGAGGGTGGCAAGGGGCCCGTTCTGAACCGAAAAGAGGCCTTTCTTGATATTTCGACATTCCGTCACCGGATCGCCCCATCCGCGCGGGCAGAGTGTCACGTCATATCCCGCCAAATCGGAGTCTGAAACCGTGCCCACAACGGCGGTTGGGGTGGAAATGATCGCGTCTTTGGAGGGAGAAGCAATGTTGACTGTGGGAGGGCCGTTAAACGCCGGAACACCAATGGAGAAAGGCTGAACGTCAAACTGCCCCTGCGGATCTGTGACCTTTAAAATGGCCGAAAATCCTCCCGACGAGCCGGCGGGAACGTTCCAGGTAACCTTCCCATCCGCCGCGACCATCATACCCGCCGGCCCGGTGACACTCCATGTCAGGTTGGTGTCGTCCGGGTCAACCGCGGTGGCGGAGTACACAAACATGGCACCGGCAGTTGCGGCGAGGGGAGGAGTGGACGTGATTTTGGGCGGTTTTTGCCCCGCAACCACCTCAAGTGTGAAGGTCTGCTCGTCAAAAGCTCCGTTGGAGTCGGTCACGCGCACGGTGACCGGGACATCGCCCGCGGCGTTGGGACCGGGCGTCCACGTGATCAGACCCGTGTCCGAGTCTACCGTCATTCCCATGGGGAAGTTGGGAAGAGAATAGGTAAGGAGATCGCCGTCGGCGTCGGACGCGAGAACCGGGTAGTAGTAGGTTTCGCCTTCTTTTGCGGGCGTTTTTGGTGCGCTTTCGATAGTGGGGGTATGGTTGTTGGACGGCGGTCCCGCGCCGATTCCTCCGGTTCCAGTGGTTGCACCGGTTCCAGTTTGAGCGCCCGTTCCCGCACCTGCCGAAGCGCCTGTACCCCCTCCGGCACCCGTTCCTCCACCGCCTGTTTGAGTGGCACCTGACCCGGCGGTTCCAGCACCGGCGGCCCCCGCAAGCCCGGTTGTGAACTGCCCTTCATCCCCGCACGCCGCTATTACAACGCCGAGGGTGAGCCAAAGCACTGCCGTGGGAAAAGAACGCACATTCATTGGGGTTCTCCAGACCAAAGGGCAATTGGTTTTATAAAAATCAGGGCATCACCGGGCAGGGTAGACCGCAATACGTTCCCACCAGGTTGACGCAGGCACTTGTCCATGCCGTGGAGCAGCATGACGGCATCGCCATGCAGAGCGGTCCAACGCACGGGTCACACATGGGAGAAAGCGGTGAGCCGGTAACGCAAAGGTCGTGACACGAAGGTCCACACGGACCGCAGTCGATTGAACAATTTTGGCATGTTTCGCCGGATGTACACATGCTGTCGCCGCAGAAGCCCATACAGCCGCCGCAGTCAAATGGGCAGGTCATACACGTTTCGCCGGGGGAGCAAATGAGGTCACCACACCCTCCCGGACAAACTCCGCAGTCGATGGGGCAGGTTTGGCATGTTTCGCCCGGTGTACACATGCCGTCGCCGCAGAAGCCTGGGCAACCCCCGCAGTCCGCCGGACAGGTCATACAGGTTTCACCGAGCGTACACATGCTGTCGCCGCAGAAACCCATGCATCCGCCGCAGTCCGCCGGACAGGTCATACAAGATTCAAACATACTGCAAAACATGTCACCACAGCCGCCGGGGCAAACGCCGCAATCGATAGAGCAGGTTTGGCACGTTTCGCCGGATGTACACATACCGTCGCCGCAGATTCCGCCGCACGTGCCGCAATCTGCCGGGCAGGTCATACACGACTCCTGACCTGAACAAATTGTATCGCCGCACCCGCCTTGGCAGGGACCGCAGTCTCCCACGCAGTTCTGACAAGTTTCGGTGCCTGTGCAGAAACCGTCGCCGCAGCCGCCCGGGCAAACGCCGCAGTCGATGGAGCAGGTTTGGCATGTTTCTCCTGCCTGACACACCGTATCACCGCAAACACCGCCGCAGCCCCCACAATCTTGGGGACATGACATACAGGTTTCACCGTTGGAACACGCTCCGTTGGGACAACCCTGACAAGCGCCGCAGTCCGCTGGACAATTTTGACAAGTTTCACCCGCACCGCAGGCCATGTCACCACATCCGCCCGGACACACGCCGCAGTCGGCGGCACACGATTGGCAGGTTTCACCTCCCGCGCATGTTCCGTCGCCGCACCCCGCGGCGCATGTCATGCCGCACATGGTGGCCACTTTTCCAACACAAAAAGCGTTCCACGATACCAGGCAACAAGCGTCGAAAGCGGCGCAGATTGTGGCGACACACGGATCGCACGAAGGTGGCAATGCGCTGCCTGCCACACACTTGTCATGGGAGCAACAAGTGCCGCAGTCAGATGGGCAGACGGCGCACGACTCATCGGGAGAACACGAGTCGTCACCACAGTAAGGTTCGGCACCCCCGACGCCGCTTCCACCTTGATTGGAACCACCTGAGGACGCGCCCGAAGAGGACGTTCCAGTGGCGGATGAACCGCCGGTGGAGGAGGACGTTGTCTGTCCCCCCGATCCGGTGGTGGATTGACTTCCGGTGGAGGCGGCCCCCGTTCCCGAGCCGGAGGCACCGCCGCTGCCCGCAGTGGCACCGGTGCCGGAGGTGCCGGTTTCGTTGGTGGTGGAGGAAGCGGTTGAGCCGCCGGCCGAGCTGGTGTTTTGCCCTTCGGCGCAGCCTGCGACGACACAAAGAAAAACGCCCAGAAGCAGCCACCAACGCACCGAAGTCATTCAAAGCCTCCGTGTGAAACTACCCCACGCTAGTTCCGCTTTTCAGAAGTTTCGCCCTGGTTGAGTTTCTTCGTGCGGAACTAGCCGCGCGCAAGCGCGGGGGGTGTGGGGCGGAGCCCCACGAGAAAAAAAGATAGTGCCGGCGTGGGCGAAGCGCGCCGCGTCAGCGGCGCCAAAAGTCCGGGAGGACTTTTGACACGCGGCACTAGAGGGTAGCAAAGCAATCCAACGGAACGGAAGCAAAAAACAAACGATGGTGTCACGTTCAGATTTTGAACCGCCGGTGGGGGAGCGCGGCGGATCGGTGAGGCTGCTGAACTGACGGGTAAGGTTTATTTAGCCGCGAGCGAGTCGCAGGTTTTCAGGTTTTTCTCAGCCACATCGGCCGAGGGAACGCCGTCGAGCCCGGTGGTTTTGCAAAGGTACTTTTTTCCACCGACGGTTTTCTGAACGAAGCCGATGTACCCGGTCTTCCCTTCATTGCTAAACTCCAAAATCGCGAGATCTGCGCCTTCTTTTGCCCATTTCTTGAATGGGAAGAGAATGGTATCGCCTTGGTATTGCTTTTTAACAGCGGCAAAGTCTTTGTCAGCTTCGCTGATATTGAGCGACGCGCCGCCGCCGATATCAACTGTGACGCTCTTGGCTTCACCCATCGACATGTCCATGGCGCCGAGCCCACCCGGCGGCACCTTGATCTTGAGGGGAAGTGGATTCAACTCCACGGCGACAAGGCCGTCACCGCCGCCCGCTTTGTCAGAACCGGGAGCGCCCGAACCGGCCGACTTATCACCGCCGCCGCTGTTGCCACAACCCACAAGAGCCACTGCCGCCAAAAGACCAAAAATCGCGTTGCGCATCGGAATTTCTCCTAAACACATTCACCACCCGCTCGGTATATCGGCGGGCGTCTTCGTTTTGCGGCGCCGAACCTAAACGGCCTTAAACGTCAATGCACGTCAAATGAGGTCAAACGAATTGGGCCGCTCGTTTGATGTTTCGCTGTTTGCTGCACAACGCGTGCATTTTTCGGCTAGCCTGCGCGCTGTGATGGAAACGCCGAGCGCTGCCGAAAGTTCCGAGCCGCAGAGGCTCGTGTGCTTTCGCCTTCGCGAACAGGAGATTGGCATTCCGATAGCGTTCGTTCGCGAAACAATTCGGATGAGGCCAATCACCAGAGTGTTTCTCACGCCGCCTTGGGTGATCGGTATTTTCAGCCTGCGCGGTGAAATTGTTCCGGCGATTGATCCCGCTTCGTGGCTGGGCTTGCAGCGGTCCGTTGTGCGCGATGAAAGTCGTTTAATTGTATTGCGTCACGCGACCAAAACGCTGGCCCTACTTGCCGACCAGCTTGCCGATCTGCGTACACTTGATCCCGCGACAATCACCCCGCCGCCGCCCACGCTGTCGGCCGAGCAGGCATCGGTTTTGTCGGGCGTTGCGGTCACGCCGACGGGTACAGTTCGCATATTTAACCCCGACGCCCTTTTCTCGTCGGAGCGCCTTCGCACGCTGGAGCAGCGGTTGGAATAATTGTGAGTGAGACGGTATGAAAAACGTTCGCATCCCCATGTTCGTCAAGTTTCTGCTGGGGTGTCTTACCCTGGCGGCGCTGCTTATCGGCGGTGGAACGTTCGTGTTTCGTAAAGAAACGCAGCGACCTTCCCAGGGTAACTTTTTGGCGAAACACCTCCGGCGTTATCAAGGGTATGAAGACCGTTCCGGTCGCGGTATGACGGGTGCGCTTGAAATCATGGCCGAAGACGCGCGTGTCAGGGCTGTCCTCGGAGGTCAAAATCCAAGCGGCGATGACAAATCCGCGGGTCCACCGTCGGCCGCTTCTGTGGGTGAGTCGCTCTACTCCAGGTTAACCACCAAAAACAATGTTCAGCCCGACTTTTTCGTCATTTTTACGGCAAAGACGAAAGCGATTTGGTCATCTCCCAACTCTCCAATCAAGGGTGACGATCTGACCGACATGGCAGCGGTGGACAGGGTGCGGGCGGGCAATGTATTTGCCCACCGTCTGGTGCTGATTGAAAACACGCCCTACCAAGTATCCGCGGTTCCTGTACGCGCGGGTTCTGAAGGGGAGGTTGTGGGTGGACTGCTCGCAGGCGTTCGAGTGCAACGCTATTATTTAGAATACGCGGAACAAAGCGACGATGTTGCCGAGAGGCGCATTCGTCCGAGCTTCTTGCGAGGTCAAGATGTGACGGCTTCGGCCTACCCTGAAGATCAGTTTTCTACCCTTGGCAAAGCCATGCAACCCGACAAGTTTGCCAAGATCAAAGTGGGGGAAGAAGATCGAATTGTATTAAAATTCGGCGGAGCGGATGTGGATTTTTACTCCGAAGACGCCGAAGGATACAAAGGCCTTGAAAAGACAACCGTTGGTAAGGTGTTTCTCACGCGAACCCGCACTGCCACCGACGACGGTAGTAAGGTTCCATGGGTAGAAATTCTAATCGGCGTGGTTCTTTCGGTGGGTATTGCGCTGTTCATGGCCTTTTGGATCACCCGGCCCATCAAGCGGTTTGTTGTTCAATCAAAAAGGCTCTTGGAAGGTGATACAGACCTGACTCAGCGCCTCGTTGTTGAAAGTAGGGACGAAACGGCGGACCTGGCTGAGAATATCAATCAGGTGTTTGCCCGGCTTCAAGGGCTCGCTTCCGGTGTACAAACGGCGGCATTTCAAGTGGGAGCGTCGAGCGCGGAAATCAGCGCGGCTTCCAAACAAATGCTTTCAGGTATCAAAGACCAGGCCCTCAAAATTGAGAGTTCCACAGCGGCGGTCACCGAGCTGTCGGCTTCTATTCAACAAGTTGCTGAAAATGCCGCGCAGGCGAGTTCCGATGTTGAAAAGTCAAACGTCGCTGTTTCGTCGGCAGTGGAGCGCATGGACCAAATTCGAGGCGCGGTCGAAGACGCTGCTTCGAAAATGCACGAACTTGATGAAAGCTCCAAGCGGGTTGGAAACATTGTGGAGGTCATTCGCCAAATCAGTGAGCAAACCTCCCTTTTGGCTCTGAACGCGGCTATTCAGGCGGCGCAGGCGGGTGAACACGGCCGCGGCTTTGCTGTTGTGGCCGATGAAGTGTCTTCGCTCGCGCGGCGGGCAGGCCAGTCGGCAAAAGACATTGAAGGGCTCATTCAAACCATTAAAGAGCAAACCGCCGCGGCGGTGGTTTCCATGGAAAAGGGTACCACCGAGGTTGATTCAGGTACGCAATTGGTCAGCACCACATTGGCCGATCTTACCCATCTGATGAGCGTTGTTCGCGACACAGCGCAGGCCGTTCAAGAGCAGGCGGTGGTGAGCGACGAAATCGCTCGAAACATGGATGCTGTGCGGCGCATTGCGAGTGAAGTATTAACCGGAGCCGAAGAGTCGGTGCTTCAAGGGGAACGATTGCATGAACTCGCATTTGAGTTGGAACAGTCGATCGGTGGGTTTCACCTCGAAGGGAGTTTAACTCCCCTCCCATCCGCACCGGCGGCCCTTCCACCCGCAGAACCTCAGGCGCCGGCATCACTTCCACAAAAACCTACCCTCAAGTCGTTGCCCCCAAAAACGGCCGCCAGACCCGCGTTCACAAAGCCCTCAAGACCGGCGTCAAAGCCCCATTGAGCTAGCGTATGGGCCTTCTTCGCGCAACGCTCGCCGGCCTCGAAAAGTGCCTTCATGCGCACGCGGGGTTTGACCTTCCACCCTGGGTGGTAGAAACGCGAGCGGCTGCACGCATGGCAGCGCTGCAAATGAGCGAAGGCGCCTACTTAGAATTGGTTCGTTCACCTTTTGGGGCCGAAGAACTGCACCTGCTTGTAGAATCTGTAAGAGTTGGTGAAACGCGCTTTTTCAGGCACAAACCGCACATCGACGCGCTTACCGATGTTGTCATTCCATTCTGGAAGGCGATGGGTAGGTCAAGTCCGCAGGTGTGGAGCGCCGGCTGCGCCACGGGTGAAGAGCCATTCACGCTGGCCATGATGCTCCATAAAGCGTTTCCACCCCCAAGTGGAAAACCTTCCATTTGGGCCACCGACGTGAGCGTTGAAGCTCTTTCAACCGCTCGGGAGGCCGTCTACCCAAGTTCGGTGTTGCGTCAGGTGCCGGCTGAATGGCATTCAAGTTTTGTGGCAGATGGGGAGGTTGTGCACATTCGGCCTGAAATTGCAGGCCTTGTCGAATTTGAAAAACACAACCTGGCAGACAGGGTCATACGGCGTGGGTTTGATTTGGTGTGGTGCCGCAATGTTCTCATTTATTTCGCTCCCGAAGCGAGGGCGCGCGCGCTTGAAAAGTTAACGCAGGTGCTTGCTCCGGGGGGATTCTTGTTTTTGGGCTATTCAGAAACCCTCCGAAATGTGCCGGGGCTGTCGGCCCGACCTTTCGGTGACCACGTGGTGTGGCAAAAACCTGAAGAGAGTGGCCCCGCCCGATCGTCGCGTCCTTCAGGGCGCATTTCTCAACCGGCCATTTCGGAGCGTGTGGCTGCGCCGCCTTCGTCCAAACTTGGAAAAGGTGAGCGCTCCTCTTCGCTGGGGGTACACAACGCAACGCCAATAGCCAAAAAAGCGCCCACTCGACCATCGTCGCCCGCTCTGACAACACCTCGCGAGTTGGTGGTTCCGGTCACCCGCGAAACAATGGATACGCTGGTGTCACGCGCTCGTTCGGCGGTGTCCGCGTCCAACCCGGCGGCTGTCATTTTTGACTTTGACTCGGTGGACTACCTCGACGACGACGCGGTTGAAAAAGTGCGTCGCGCGATTTCGGTTGTGGAGTCCAAAACAAAAGCGTTGTTTCGCGCTTCGCGACCCGGGCCTCAACGGTGGCTCAGGCGCCATGGATTTGGGGGAGGGGAGCCGTGACAACGCCCGAACCTTCCCTTGGTGTTTCGCTCTGGAATCGGTTCGTAGAAACCGCCGACGAGCGCATTGGCGCGCTTTCCGCGGGCGTTTCCAATTGGGTTGATTCCGATTCTACCCATGCGAGAGCGCTCGCCTACCACGCGTTTGAAACGGGTATGTCAAGCCTGCTTGTGGGCGCCGACGACTTCGGGAGATTGGCCCTCGCCGTGGAGCGAGTGCTCGATGCGGTGGACAAAGGCTCGGTGTCTGTCGAAAGCGCTCGCACGTTGCTTGAGGCCCCGTGTGAAATGCTTTCGGCAGCGGTGTTTCAGCTCAAAAATGCCGACCGATCCGGTGCGCGCATTGAAGGGTTAAACCTAACCGATCTAACCACTCAACTTGAAAACGCTGTGTCGGACGGCCGTGGGCGCGTTTTGCCCGCCGCTCCGACCGCGGCTCCCAAAGCCAAACCTTCCATTCCGCCTCCACCTCCGGCGGCCCGCCCGGTAGAATCGCCGTCGCCGGCGTCGGGCAACGCAGAAGTATTCCAGTGGACTCCCACCGTGGATGAGGACATGGTGGAGTTGTTTTTTGATGAAGCTTCGGAGAGGATTGAAGGGATTTCGGGTAAGCTGATTATTTTAGAGCGAACGCCCGGCGATATGGAGGTCTTGCGTGACCTGTTTCGCGACCTCCATACCGTTAAAGGCAGTTCGGCAATGGTTGGCCTCTCCCCTGTAAACCGGCTGGCCCACGCGGCTGAAGACTTGGTAGGTCAACTCCGCGACGGTGAGCGCGCGGCCGATGCGAACGTGACAAACGTGCTCCTCGCCGCGCTCGACGCGCTGCGATCGATGTTGGACCAAGTGCGCTCCCAACGCCGCATTCAGGTGGATCCCGCTCCCATTCTAAAAGCGCTGAAAGACCCTTCCACCCCCCTGAGTCTGGAGGCAACTCCGCCCGCGGCGATCATACCCGCTCCCCAAACGGCAGCCATACCTACCCATCCCACGGCGAGCGCACCTACCCATCCAACAACAGAATCTGCCCAAACAACAGCAGCGGCTCGCCAAACAATCCGCGTGGATTTTGATAAACTCGACCGGCTTCTCAACCTTGTGGGCGAGTTGGTTTTAGGGCGCGACGGGCTTCGAAATGCGGTGGGCGCGCTGTCTTCCATCACCGAAGAGTTGTCGTCGGACAGGTCGCTTGCCAAGCGAGTGAATGCCAAGGGTAGAAAACACTCGAGCGATACAGCCGAACGCGCCGCGCTCGGGTTAATTCGAGACGAGTTGAGTCGGGTGGAGCGCGTGCTCGGGTCGATCACCGCCGATTTAGACGCCTCCACAGCAAATTTAGACTCCATCTCCGGTGAATTGCGCGATCAGGTAATGCGGCTCCGAATGATCCCTGTGGGTGGGGTGTTTCGAAAACACCAGCGCACGGTGCGTGATTTAGGCCAATCGCTTGGGAAACGGGTTCATTTAGAGTTGGTCGGTGAAGACACCGAACTTGACAAGTTGCTCGTGGAGGCGCTCGACGAACCGCTTCTTCACTTGGTTCGCAATGCGGTGGATCATGGGATGGAGCTTCCCGATCAGCGCATGCAGGCGGGTAAACCGCCCGAGGGAAACATTGTCCTTTCGGCGGCTCACCGAGGCAATCAGGTGGTGATTCGTATTGCCGACGACGGACGGGGGATGGACCCAACTCGCCTAAAACAAAAGGCGATTGAAAAGGGGATTCTTTCGCAGGCTGAAGCCGACGGTATGGACGATCGGGCTGCCACCGAGTTGATCTTTCGAGCCGGCTTTTCCACCGCCGCGACGATCAGCGATGTGTCGGGTAGAGGCGTTGGCTTGGATGTGGTTCGCCAAACCATTGTCACCCGACTCAAGGGCACCATTGATATTGACTCCAAGGCCGGCCGGGGCACCACATTCACCCTCAAGTTGCCGCTCACGTTGGCGATTATCAGCGTGATTTTGGCTCGTGTTTGCGGTGAAACCCTTGCCATTCCACTCGACAGCGTGGAGCGTACACTTGTTCTTTCGGCGTCGGATGTACACCTGATAGGCGACCGCGAAATGCTCCTTGTGGGGGGTAAAAATGTGCCACTGGTTCGCCTTTCCTCGGTGCTTGAATTGTCAAGCGTGGAGGCGGACGATGCCGTTGCCGTGGTTCTCACCGAACATGGGGGAGAAATGTACGGGCTCGCCTGTGACCAGGTGCTTGGTAAAAGGGAGATCGTGATCAAGAGCCTTGGGGAGCTGCTCAAGGCTGTTCCGTGTGTGGCGGGGGCCACGTTGCTGGGGGATCAATGCGCATTGATTTTGGACATCCCCGCGGTGGTAGAAAGGGCGCTCAAGCGACCAACTGTTGAGCGCGCCCAAGCCCGCGCGCGATCGATCCACACAAAGGGTTCAATTCTGGTGGTGGACGACTCCGATGTTGTGCGTGAAACGTTGAAGCGGTTGATCAGCGACGCCGGATATGAAGTGACCACCGCCGACGATGGTAGAGCAGCACTTTCGCTCTGCAAAACAAGGGTATTTGACCTTGTTTCCACCGATGTGATGATGCCTCACATGGACGGGTATGAACTGACGCGTGCCCTTCGCGCAATGCCAACATACAGGGATATACCCATTGTCATGGTCACAACGCGCGGCGAGCGAATTGACAGGGTGCGCGGCTTTGATGCGGGGGTGGATGACTACATTACAAAACCGCACGACCGAAAACTCTTGTTGCAGAGCATTCAGAAGTTGCTCGGCCATGACGGGGAGGAGTCGTGAACGCACCGCGCGACGGGCTTTTGCTTGCGCTTGTGGGGGGTGGACCTCTCCTCGGCGAAATGCTTCGCAGGCCGCTTGAACCTCTCGGTCATACCGTCGTGTTTCATTCCACGTTCGAAGAGTTCGTTTCTTCAGACTCAGCGGTAAGGTCGCACGTTGTTTTGTTGCCTCGCAGGTTGCCCGATGTGGAGTTGAGCGCGGCGGTAGCAGACATTCGAAAAGAAAGGGCGGACGTTTCAATTGTTCTCTTGGGGGTGTCCCCCAAAGATCGCGAACTCGCGCGCACGTGTGAAGCCGACGGTTTTCTAATGGTGCCCTTTTCCGACGCCGAGGTGTTGGACGTGGTGGGGGTGCTTTCACGCGGCGTGGTGACAGTGCTGCTTGTGGACGATTCTCCCCTGATTCACCGGCATACAGTGCCCATTCTAGAAGACAATGGGTATGAAGTGATCTCAGCCATGGATGGGGAGGAAGGTCTTTCGGTGGTTCAATCCCATCAGGTGGACCTGGTAATCACCGATGTGGAAATGCCCAAAATGGACGGATATGAGCTTTGCCGTTCTATAAAGGGTGATCCCAAAACGGCTCATTTGCCCGTCATGATCAGTTCTACATTGGGTGAAGCGGCCGATCTGGCAAGGGGGTTTGACGCCGGGGCCGATGACTACCTTGTAAAACCGGTTGTACCTGAAGAACTGTCTACCCGTGTTCGAGGTCTCATCGCGGGCAAGTTGCCTGCGTCGCGTGAGCGCATTTTGGTGGTGGATGATTCACCCGCGCAAAGGCACTATGTGGCCGACTGTTTGTCGCGTCAGGGGTTTGACGTGATCACCGCGCCCGATGGGAAGGTTGCGTTTGAAAAGGCGCGCGCCGCACGGCCGGCGCTTGTGGTGAGCGATTATGAAATGCCGGTGATGACAGGGTTTGAGTTGGTGCACGCGCTCCGGCGTGACCCTGAGTTGAGAAACATCCCTGTTATTATGCTCACGGCGCGGGACTCAAAAAGGGATATGGCTCAACTGCGCGCGGCGGGTGCTTCGGCCTATTTGGTAAAGCCTTTTGCGCAGGACAAGTGTGTTGCCATTGTGGAGAGAACGCTCGCTGAGCGGAGACTTCTGGCGTATAAAGAAGCGTCGGCGGTGTACGTTTCAGACGGCGCGCGGCGCGCGGCTGAAGAGCGTGCGGCGGCGGGGGACATGCTGCAAACGCGAGCCGAAGAGCGAATTATGACCGTTCTGTTTTCAGACTTGGCGGGTTTCACTCCTCTGTCGGCGACGCTCAGTCCAACCGCCCTGATTGACCTGTTAAACGCCTATTTTGACGAGATGTGCCCCATTGTCAAAAACGAAGGTGGGGACATTGACAAGTTTATCGGTGACGCGATTTTGGCCGTTTTTGAGGATATTCGCGGTAGAGAGCCACCCCCACTCCGGGCCGTGCGAGCGGCCATGGCAATGCAGGCGGCAATGGCGCCTTTCAATGAAGGAAGAGAGCCCAAACTCGCCATGCGAATTGGAATTAATACAGGCCCCTTGGTGCGCGGTGATTTGGGGTCGAGAATTGCGCGCCGCGACTATACAGTGATCGGCGACACGGTAAATCGCGCCAACCGGTATGAATCGAAGTGTCCCGTGGGTAGAGTGATGATCAGTCAATCTACCCGCGATGAAGTTGGAGACTGGATTGTCGCCACCCCGTCGGAGGGACTTACCCTCAAAGGTGTGGCTGAACCTGTGATTGGGTATGTTGTCGAGTCGATAAGGCCCCAACCGCGAGACAATGAACAATGATCCGTGTGCTGATAGTGGATGACTCAATGTTCATGCGCGGGGCCATTAAAAAGGTGCTCACCGCGTCGGGCACATTTGAGGTGGTAGGTCAGGCGGGGGACGGCAACGACGCTGTAAAAAAGGCAGTGGAACTGGCGCCCGATGTGATCTCCATGGACTTTAATATGCCCGGTATGTCGGGCGCCGACGCGGTGCAGGCGATCATGGAGCGTCGGCCCACGCCCATTGTCATGTTTTCTGCCCATACCACCAAAGGGGCAAAAGAAACGCTTGACGCGCTTTCGGCCGGAGCGGTGGACTTTGTGACAAAGCCCGCGGGTGAAGTGTCGGCCGACTTGTCCAAAGTGCAGGACGAGTTAATTCGAAAGCTGAGTCAGGCCGCGGGGAGCAAGCCCAAAAAGGCACCTGTCATGCCCGCCCGCGCGGTTCAGAGTCCACCGAGTTCCGGGCAACCTGCGGTGGGGATGCGCGGTGGGATGGGTTCGCCCACAGGAAGTATTCCAAGGCCGCCCGCTTCGTCTCCCGGCATGGGTATGAATATCCCCATGCCACCCGCGTCTTCGCCGGGATTTTCGCCGCAGCGAACACCTGTGCCTTCCGTAAGGTCCGGTGCCATGGCGGCCGGTCTACCCAAGCTGTGTGTCATTGCCGTTTCAACGGGTGGGCCGGTGGCACTCGGTCAACTTGTTCCTCAACTGCCGGCCGACACACGGTTTGCTGTGGTGATTGTGCAGCACATGCCGGCGCATTTTACGGCGGCGCTTGCCGAAAGGCTAAACTCGATTTCGCAGGTGGCGGTGCAAGAAGCGGCTCGGGGTGATCGGCCGCGTCCAGGCGTTGTGCTGATAGCGCCCGGCGACAAACACCTGGAGTTTGATGATCGCGGGGCGGTGGTATTGAAAGACGGGCCGCTGGTAAACGGGTGTAAACCCGCAGCGGATGTGACCATGGCATCGGCGGCCAAGGTGTATGGTCGGCGCACCATCGGCGTTGTCTTGACTGGGATGGGTAGAGACGGAACGGCCGGGATTGTGGCCATTCGGCGGGCGGAGGGTAGAACTCTCGCTCAGGATGAAGAGTCGAGTGTGATTTTTGGAATGCCGAAGAGCGCCATTGAGTCAGGGGCCATTGAAGAAGTGGCTCCGCTTGGTGAAATTGCGGCAAGGTTGCGATACTTGTAATAAACATGAGCACGTGTTAACGGCGCCGCTGTTTGAGCCCTTTGCGTTGTGAGGCCTGGGCTTCTTCTTTGAGTCGAAAGTAACTTGCGAGGCGCGTTGGGTCGAGATCGCCGGCCGCCAGGGCCGATTTAACGGCGCATCGCGGTTCATTTCGATGTGTACAATCGCCGAAACCACAAAGGGTCGCGAGTTCTTCGATCTCTGAAAAAGCAGAAAGAAGGGCGTCTTCACCGCCCAAAAAGCCCAATTCGCGCACACCCGGTGTGTCGATGAGCAACGCACCGGACGGCAATATCAACATTTCTCGGCGAGTGGTTGTGTGCTTGCCGCGATGATCATGGCCGCGAACTTCGCGCGTGAGCTGACGTTCTTCACCGAGGAGCGCATTCACAAGCGTTGATTTTCCGGCGCCCGATGACCCAAACAAAATGATCGTTTTGCCCTTTTCAAGCCATGGAGAAAGCGTTTCAAGCCCGCGACCGAGTTTGGCTGCGAGGCCGACAATGCTCACGCCGGGTGCGGCTTTTTGGGTTTCTTCGGCCCGCGATTGAAAGCTCTCGCAAAGATCGACCTTGCTCAACACAATCACGGGTTCAGCGCCGCTCTCGCGCGCCAACAGCACTGCACGTTCAATGCGACGCACGTTGAAATCGAAATCCAAACCGGTCACCAGAAACGCGGTGTCCACATTGGCGGCGACCACCTGATTTTCGACAACGTTGCCAGCCGCGCGGCGGCAAAATGCTGTCTTTCGGGGCAACACCGCAAAGATCGAAACGCGATGTGCTCCCCAATCGGCGCGAAGCGCAACCCAATCTCCAACGGCCGGGAGGTCCGCTTTTTCGCGCGCGTTGTGTTTCAGTCTGCCGGCCAATTCGGCGGTTTTTTCACCACGCTCGGTGGCCAAGCGAAACAGCGGACCTACTTCCCCAATCACGCGGCCCGGCACGAGCCCTTCTTCAGAGAACGGCGCGAACCGATCGCGAAAAAAAAGATCGAAGCCGTATTGTTCGAGAATGTGCCTACCTCGCGCCGAACAGAGTATCGCACAGCAGCCCGCTCATGAAACCGCCTTCCTCTTTTCCTCCGCGCCCTCGATCGTTTCGGGGCAGGCAAAGCGATCTATCCACGTTGGTGCAGCTCATTCAAACGAGTCACCCCACCAACATTGCGCTTGTGGGTTCAGGGGGCAGCGGTAAGTCAACATTGGCGGCGGCACTCGGTCACGCGCTTTCCAGCTTTTTTAAAGGACAAGTTTATTGGTTTCGAATTGGCGCGTGGGATGCTCGAACGCTGTTTTCAATGATGGCGTCGGGCTTCGGCAAAGCCGCTCCATCATCCCATCCCGAGCGATGGGTACACAAAGTGATCGCCGAAAAAAGTCCAATGTTGGTGGTGCTTGATAATCACGAAGACGACAAAGCAACGGCCGAGTTGTTGGATCCGCTTCGCGATTTGAACGTGACGTTTGTGCTCACGGCGCGCCGATGTCTGCTGTCGGGCGTGACTGTTTTTCCGGTGATTCCCCCGCTCATTGCCACGGCACAATCCCCCTTTCCACGCGTTCAATCATTAACTCGTTTATTGAGGTGGAATCCGGTGGCGCTCGATCTCGCCGACGCTCTTGTACACAACAACCTTGATAACGAAAAAGGTCTTCACGACTGGTTGGTGTCGCGGGGCATTCTTCGCGTGAAACCCATTTTGCACGAAGATGATCTGCCTGAAGTGGGCCTGATGGTTGAAAGGGTGTCGCGCGAGCTTTCGCAGGCAGGAAAGCGAATGCTCCGCGTTCTGGCACATATGGGCGGCGATCATATTGGGGAAGATGCGTTGGCCGCCCTTTCGAAAACCAAAGCGCGCCCTATGGAAACCATTACAAAGCTGAAAACACTTCGTATTGTTCAAGAGCCATTTTCAGGCCGATTTACATTGCATGCGACCGTGCGGCACGCCGTTAAAAAATATACGGAGCCGCTCGGCCACGCACTTCACGCGTACTACTTGGACCTATTGGAAAAAGAGCCTTCGCGGCGCTTAACTGAGCAAACGCATTTGTTTGCGGCCATGGACTACGCGCAGGAAAAGGGCGACCTCGCCACCATTTTGCGCGTTCAGGCTATTGCCGACGCGTTTGAACATGGCATTGGACATTCGATATGACTCGTCAAAAGAAACTCCCCGAAAACAGGCTTGGTCGCTTGGTTCGTTATGCGAGCCTCGGCGCGCGCACGGGGGCGAGTTTGTTGTTCACCAAAGAAGAAGAAGCCATGGAGGCCGCCGCAGAGCGTGCCGCCGAGGTGCTTGGTACGATGCGGGGTCTCGCCGCCAAGGTGGGCCAAATGGCAAGTTACGTGGACGGATTTGTACCCGAACCACACCGTCAGGCATACGAAACAGCGCTGAAATCCCTTCGAACAGCGGCTCCAACGTCGTCCCCCGAAAAAATTAGAAACGTGGTTGAGGAGGATCTGAAAGCTCCCATTGATAAGCTGTTTGCCGAGTGGGAAACTGAACCTTTTGCGAGCGCGTCTATTGGTCAGGTTCACCGCGCAAGGCTTGAAAACGGCCTTCAGGTAGCCGTGAAAGTGCAACATCCAGGCATTGCCAAAGCCATTGAAAGCGATTTTGCCAATGCCTCGGTGATCAAAAGTATGGTGGCTACCGTGGCACCCAAAAACGTTGACCCGAAGAGGGTTTTTGAAGAAGTGAAAGAGCGGTTTACCGAGGAACTTGACTATCCACTTGAAGCACAGCGGCAGCAGTTTTTTATCAATCTCCACAAGGGAGATCCGTTTATTCACATTCCCAATGTGGTGATGGATCGGGTGGGGCCCCGGGTTTTGACAACCGAGCTGGCGCACGGAAAAACGCTCGAACAAGCGGCCGAGTTGTCCGAGTCAGAACGCCGCCAATATGCCGAGGTTTTGTGGCGATTTGTTTTTAAGGGAAACTTGGTGGGTAAACTGTTTAACGCCGACCCGCACCCGGGAAACTATCTCTTTGGCGAAAATGGGAAGATCACGTTTTTGGATTTTGGATGTTGTCAACCCATGCTTCATGCCGAGCGCGCGGTAGAACTTCACCTGGCGGCGCTTGCCGGCGACGAAACGCGTTTTGAGCGTGCGGCGGCTGCGATTTTGCAAACAAGGGGAGGCAGTTTTGAAAAGAAGGCGGTGGCCTATACTCGGCAGTGTTTTGTGCCCCTGTTTGAAACACCTTTCAACATCTCGCGGCCGTACGTGACCAACCTTGTGGGAGGTATTCGCGAGTTAAAAAACGAGGTGTTTGCCAAAGACAAAAGTTTTACTCAATTGCCTCCCGGTATGGTGCTGATGAATCGGCTTCAATTCGGCTTTTATTCTGTACTGGCCCGCTTGGATGTGGAGGTGGACTACGCCCGAGTGGAGTTGAATTTTTTGAAGGCGGCAGGCATGGCCTGAGCCCGCACAGGCCGCAGAACGTCGCCGAGCCGAGACCATCGCAGCGTCGCCGACAAACTTGTCGATGACGCCGCGTTCTCGCGCCGAAGCTGTGCCCGGTTGCACTTTGCTGTTTCCGCTTTGCGACGCTTCCGCGTAATCTACCCGCCTCATGCAAATCGAGCTGATTGCCACTGCCAGTGAAGACTCCGCTTATTTGCCGCGCCTCGGGCTTGGAATTTTGGCGTCGCTCACGCCGCCCGAAGATGAGGTGATCTATTCCGACGACGTAGTTCAGCCGTTCAACATTGAGCGCGACGTGAAAGACGTTGACTTGGTGGGGATCAGCGTTGACTCGAAAACCGCGCGTCGAGCGTATGACATCGCCGACGCGTATCGGCGAAAAGGGAAACGCGTGGTGCTGGGCGGCATTCACCCCACGGCCTGCCCCGATGAAGCGCTTCAACACGCCGATGCGGTGGTATTGAGCGAGGCTGAGGATCTGTGGCCTGAAGTGCTGCGCGACTTCAAAGCAAAACAACTCAAACCTATTTATAAAGGCGCGCTGCCTGACCTGGCGGGTAGGCCAAAGCCTCGGCGGGATATTTTTCGTTCAAAAAAGTACATTCCGTTTCAGGTGGTTCAAACCATGCGGGGGTGCCCCTACCCGTGCGAGTTTTGTTCGGTATCCACTCAAAACGGCGTGACAATGCGGTTTCGTCCGGCGGACGAAGTGCTCGCCGAGCTGCGTACACTTGGCAAACTCATCTTGTTTGCCGACGACAACGTGATGATCCACAGGGCGTATTCAAAAGAGCTTTTTACAAAAATGATCCCGCTCCAAAAACATTGGATTGGTCAATGTTCACTTGCGGCGGTGAAGCGCATTGAAAACGTAAAGCTCATGGCGGAGAGCGGTTGCAAAGCTCTTTTTATCGGCTTTGAAAGCGTTGACGAAGAAACCGTAAAATACACCGGCAAGCGTCAGAATAAACCTTCTCAATACAAAGAAGTGATGCAGATGCTCCATGAGCACGGCATCTCCACGTGGGGGAGTTTCGTTTTTGGGTTTGATACAGACGACTCGGAGGTGTTTGACCGAACGGTGGAGTTTGGCGTCAACATGCAGCTCACAATGGCGCTCTACGCAATCTTAACACCTTACCCCGGCACCGCGCTTTATACACGGCTTCGCAATGAGCGGCGCCTTACAGATGAGCGGTGGTGGCTCCGTCGGGATCACGACGCGGGCTCTCCATATTTCGTTCCGAAACTTATGAGCCGTGAAAAGCTTCGCGAGGGGTGGGTGCGCGCGTGGACGAGCTTTTATTCTGTGCCCAATATTCTCAAGCGGTGGAAGGTCACTCGCCAGTCAAGTTGGATTCAAACGCTCGGGTTTTTGCCTCTCAACATCATGCAAAACCGGCTTGCACATATCAAGATAGCCGGTGGTCAGCAGCGATTCAGGTCGGGAGTACAAATCGTGGACGACAGTCCGCCGCCCGATGCACCGCTCCCTATTGACGTTGTCGATTCGCGTTTGGAAACCATTCGAAGTAGGCCCGACGCCAAGGACCAACGGCGCGTATTGCCGGTGGTAGGTTAACCTCGGAGAACGGTGGCGGCCTTTTTTACCATGGCGCGCGTTTCAGGCAGTACAGGTTGGGAAAGCTTGGAGCGCGCGGTAAGGCTGAGAAAAAGAGCTACCAGCGCATCGGCACCGGCAATGGTAAGGGTGGCAAGAGGATAGCTCATTTGATAACGTTGATGAATTATCAAAATTGCTGCGCCGTGCGCTAAAATCAGGGCAAAAGTAATAAAAATTGCCGCCACAACAATTGTGACAATTGCCGTCACCACGCGGCGAAAATCAGACCCGGCTTCGCGAGCGGCGAGTTTGGCGTGCACTGAAAACAGCAATTCAAAAGCTCGAAACGCTCGCATCAATATCGAAGGTTCGCCCACTGCCGCCTTACCTTCCGCAGATTGCTCAGTCACGGCGGCGGCCTCCGGTGAGCCATACCCCTAAAATCAAACCGAGGCCCAGCGCGATCAGGAGACTTACCCAGATGTTGTCTCGGGCTTTTGACTCCACCTGGGGTAGAAGTTTGCCCGAAACACGTTTTGCTTCATCGGTGGCAAACGATTCTAACCGCCGAACCATGGCGTACAGATCTTCCACCTGACTGTCGAGAGTGGACCGACCTCGGCTTTCTTTGGGCTTGGTTTGCGTTGCCGGTTTTTCAGGCTCGGGGGCCTTATCCGCCGGCTCTTTGTCAGCCCCACTTGCGGGGGCATTGTCTGCAAGCTGTTCTGAAGCCGTTTCCACGATAATCTCCGATACGGCGATGATCGCATACGGCTGGCAGAAATGTCGAGAAACTTGACGCGTTACTTGAATGCGTTGAGTGCGTTTACCGGTGTGCGCTCCACATGACTGCCTTCGCGGCCCATCATTTCTAAGCCAATGCACGATTCTGCTTCGCGCGCGAGGACTAGAACTCTGGCAACGGCGCTGTCTTGTTGACCTGCAAGAGCGAGGTCTGTCGCTTCTGTTTTTTGGCCTTGCGTTGTGTCTGCAATCACACGCATTTCACGAAGTTTTTCAGACAAACAAAGGGTAAGTACAAGGTCGCGCTGAGAGCGGGCGCGGCCGAGTGCCGCTTCTGTTCTACAAATGGCGGAGTCCATGGGCATGCGGCCGCGACAGTTGAGTTCACCCCCGTCGGCGCGTGGGTTGAGAAGCTCACCGCCTTCAATTGTCAACTTGGCTTCCAGCCCTGAAGGTGTGTTTTGATTGCCCGAGATCTGAATGGTAATAGCTCCACCCTGATTGCGCATGTACACAGGCTGCGAAAAGGTTAGAACCGCGCCTTGGTCTTTACCCTCACAGGATGCGGCGGCGGTCAGAGTGATCACGTGCTGTCCAGGCGCCAACACAGGCCTTTCAAGCGATGCGGGAGGTGCACCGGGGGGAGCAATGGTGGTTCGCTCCAGGCTGCGCCCGTCGACGTTTGCGTTGGCCCAAGTGAGCTGGCACGGGCCATTCACTTGATTGGACAACAGGATCGCTGTGGCTCCGGGCGCTTCCGGGACCGCCGCGCGGCTTTGACATCCAGCGGCACCGGTCAAGGCGGCAAGGACAGTCACAATGGATCCAACTCGCATAACGCCCTGTCTGTTGCGACGTTGGCTCGTCCCGTTCACGCGGGCTGTTAAATGCCAGGATCCCTCGGATTTCATGAGTCAACTTCTCTCTCAGGGCGCGGCTGTCGGTATTGGTTTCTCTCTCCACAATTCGAGCATTGGCAGACGAATGATCGGGATCGCGTTCTTATTCAGAGGGTCTGGCACTGGGAGTTCCCGACGGTGCGGCCGGAAGTTCTACTCGGCAAATCGCGCGTCCGTCGTCAAGTGTACTCACGCGAACAATGCCCTTGTGCAGCTCGATGACGCGACGTGAAAGAGAAAGGCCCAATATAATTCCGCGGGCGCGGGCCATTACAGGTGTACCCACGAGCACACCCATTTCGGCGGCCCCGTCAACGGATGCGTATTGAATGTCAATTGCGACGTGAGCGTTATCAATCGCCGACGCTTCAATACGCACCTTTCTTGTGGTTTCGGTTTGCGACGCGGTTCGAAGTGCGTGTGCAATGATCACAGCAACGGCCCGCGTGCCGTGCGTTGGATCAATAACAACACCCGGCAATCCCGGCTCCAACTCAATGATGGGCTCGGCCAACGGTTCACCAATGAGGTCGCCTGCCTTTTTAACCGCTTCGAAAACCATCCAATCGGTGCCAAGGGGTTTGGGCGCAAGCTTGAGTTGACCGGCTTCAACGCGCGCGGCATCCAAGATGGTTTCAATCAGCCCCAATAGCTCGCGGCCCCGTGTGCGAATAAGCGTTAAGCTCTCCACCTGGCCCGGAGTGAGGTCTTCATTGGTTAAGAGATCTGCAAAGCCCAATATGGCATTGAGTGGGCTTTTGAGATCGTGGCTTACGCTGGCGAATAAAAGGCCTCGAAGACGCTGCGCCGTTTCGCGCGATGTGAGCGCTTTTTCCTGCGCGGCGGCGAATACATGAAAGCGCTCCGTGAGCATTTCAATAGCTTCTTCGAGCCGCATAATCACATCAAAACGGGGCGGACCCCCGGGAAGCATTGCGCCTTTGCCGGGCATTGGGAGTTTTTGCTCCCCCGCGAGAACGCGAATGCGAGCGGCGGCGCGATCCACGTCATTGGCCAATTCACGACCGAGGAACAGCCCCACGGCGGCGGCAAGGAGCGTTGCGAGCGCCGCGGCGACAACACCGGGCACGAGCGTGTCGGCGGGTAGATCGGCATAAAAAGCCACGGTTGCGCGGCTTTCATCAAGGGGGACACTCGCAACAAGTTTACCACCCTCCGCAACCACCATGGATACTCCGGCTTTGTGCGCGAGATTCAGGTCGGGGCGCGTGTCGCGAACAACCGTTGTTGAAAATCCAAGTTTGCGGGCCGCGGCCACCGCATCTTGATCGGCCTTTTCTCCGAGCGAATCGGCCGGACTGTCGAGCACCGCGCGAGCGAGCACAATGGCCGTTGTTTTGCGACTTTCTTCGAGAAAAGTTCGAAGGTGTGCGTGGGCCAATAACACCGCACCGGCGCCCACAAACCCAACCGGCGCCGCAATACTCAATAAGATTCTTCGGCGAATGCGCGGTGCAATTTTAATGTTTCTATCTTCAAGAAGCAGAGTTGTTGTTTCAATAGGTGACAGTTCAACAAGCTTGAGAGTTGCTCTTCGAACAAGCACGTAATGAGGAATTGAGATCGCGCTGAGGAGCGTGATTGCCAAAACAACAAGGCTCGCGGTTCGACCGTCGTCGAGCACCGAAGGCCTCACCGCAGGCGTAAAAATAAGCAGCGAGGAGATCGCGCTCACAAAGAAAAAAGTGAGAGTTGTGCTCGCCGGAAGAGCGTCGAGGGCGCGAAGATCGGTCGCGTCAATGGATTCTGACTGAAAGGCGAGCGCGCGTAATGCGTACCTGTGCGATCGAAGGCGCAGCGCGGTGACGGCGCTTGAAACAACAACGGCAATCACTGCCACTTCTGCAAGCGCGATGACAACGCTCGACCACACTCCAATATCAAAGAGAAGCGATAACGGAGCGAGCAGCGCCGTGGCTCCAAACGCGGCGGCGCAGCTTGCGATCTGCGTACCCATGACGCGCGTTGTGTAATGCGTCGTCGAGCCGATCATGCGTTCGACTCCCCGGAGTCTTCAGGCCCCTCCGATTTGGGAGCTTTGGGCGGCGGAGGCAAACGCACTTCAGGCATCGGCGCGTAGCGCGCGCGTTCGCGAACATCGGTGACAGAGAAGAAACTCGGCCGCTGTGTTTCAGTGCTCACGCGATCGCCTGTTTCCACGCCCTCGGCGCGCGGAATGTTCACAACGAACGTGGAGCCGTGGCCCACTTCACTGTAGAGCGCGATTGTGCCGCTGTGCATTTCTACCAAACGGCGCGTGATTGCGAGGCCGAGCCCCGCGCCGCCGCGTCGTCGTCGCGCGTCGGACCCTTGACGGTACACTTCAAAGATCGCCGCCTGGTCTTCTTTCGACACGCCCGGTCCGGTGTCGATCACACTGATAGCCACCTTTTGGCGGTGCGCTTCAATGCGAATTGCCACGCTCCCACGCTCGGTAAACTTGACGGCGTTTGATACGAGATTTGTCAAAATCTGCCTTAATCGAAGGCGATCGGCGAATGCGTACACACCGGCGTCGCCGGAGACCGAAAGTTCAAGAGGCTTATTTCGTGCCGCGGCGGTTGCCTCGCGCATCACCTGTTCGGCGAGGTGGCGCACTTCAACAGGCGCAATTGAAAGCTCCAATTTGCCGTTTTCGAGCGCCGAAAGATCCAAAATGTCATTGATCAACATGCGCAGGTGTTCGCCGCTTGTGCGCACAATGGCGAGGTGTTCACGCGCTTCTTCCGAAAGTGGACCGTCCACTTCACTCTCAAGAATGTGCGAAAAACCGAGGATGGCGTTGAGCGGTGTACGCAACTCATGCGACAGGCCAGCCAGGAACTGAGTGCGTTCTTTGTCGAGCAGACTCGCCTGCGAAAGATCGGCAACGTAACGCGCCTCCGCCTCGGCAAATCGCGCGCCCAGAGCGTTAAAAGCGGCGGTGAGTACACCCACTTGATCGAGCGACCGAATTGGAACTTTCTGAACAATCGACCCGCGCGCGGGCCCGCCAACGTCTGTGGCGCGTGCCATTTCTTCAATGCGCTGCCTGACGTAATCGACATCGTGCCGCGCTGTTCGAGTGAATGTGAGCGTGACAGCCACCGCGAGTGCGAGCAGCAGCAGGGTGAGCGCAAGCACCGCATTGGCCAATCGAACCGACCCGAGAGGCGGGCTTGGAGAAGCCACAAACGCGATTACCGAAAGGTGCGAAAGAGGCGGTTTCAAAGGTTCGGCCGCGTATTGAACTCGGCCGAGCGCGGTGCGCGTTTCACCGTGACCTTCAATTAACATTCGGACCACTTCGTCGCGCGACGGAGATCCAAAGCTCTCGTTGACAACGATCTGCCCAGTTTGATCCACCAACAGAAGCTCGGCTGCGCTGCGGCGAGCGGCGCGATCGAGCACTTCAATGCGGCCTTCTTGGGCCGTGGATCGAAGGCGCGCCGCGAGGGCGGAAGCAAGAACACTCGCGCGCTCCGATGCCGCAAGATCGCTTGTTGTAGCGAGCTGCGAGACACCGATGAGCGCGATCGCGACGGCCGCCACAACGGCGATCACCACCACCAGAACGGGGCCCAACGACACGAGCGGCAGCCCGAAAAACCAGCCACGAATGCCTGCGCGCCGCACCACGAAACGCACGGTAGCACGGAGCTTGTGTACAACTCATTGGGCGACGAAACGCCGATGTTCGCGAAGAGCGAGAATCGCTCGCAGTGCGTCTGTTTCGGATTGACCGAGATCCGCCGAGTCGCCGCCGACCCCAATGTGTACACGTCGACTTCCGGCGTTGTCGACCGGCAGGTTGCAGTGGCCTTCGCCCCAGAAAAGGGCGTTTTCAATCACCGCACGGCCAGCGGGATCGGGACTTGGAAAAAGAACCGATTGAAACGATGCTGAGAGATTGTGTACACCCGTTTCGCCGCAAAATACCGGGTTTGAGTCGCGTACGTGTTCGCCGATTTCACCGAGCAAAAAAGGTGTTTGAAAGCGAGCGGCAATGCGCAAATCGCGATTGAGCTTGAGAGTGGCTTTGTCGACTGCGTTGGGGCTTGCGGTGCCGGACAGCGCGCCTGTCGACTTTTCTGTGTACACATGAGATGTCCAGATGAGCCTTTTTCGGGCCGCGGGTGAAAGTTGGTCAATCAATCGACCGGACCATTGGAGATAGTTTTCCGCGGGATCAAGCGAGGCACGAATATCAGCAATCACAATCGGTTGTTTAAACGCTGCGGCCATTTGTTCTGCGGCGGGGATCACAAACGAAGAAGCCACTTTTTCGGCGGCAGCATGGGCAAGTGAGCCGCCCGGAATCACGCGAAAAAGATCGAGTTCATTCACAAGTTCCCACGCGAGAATATAGGGGGAAGAGGTGAATATGCCGGTTTCGGAATATTGCTGAATACGGTCCGCGAGTTGACCAATGTTTGGCTTTTTCCAACTCTCATTGAGATACATGTCTTTGGCTGAAAACCCCTGTTTGGTTTGATCGTCCAAAGGCACTTCGGGGCTTGGATGACCGTACCCCGCCTGGTGATTTTGCAACGTGACAATGAAGCGAAATGGCCTTGTTCGGCGGGCATTTTCGTCTAACAAAAGTGCCAAGAGAGTGCGCGCCTTTTCAATTTCATCGGTTGTGCCGGTGCGTTTGAGAGTGCCCCAAATGCGAATGACAGGGGCCTTTCGTTCGGCAACGCGATTGAGAATGTGGCAGATCATTTCGCGTTGACTCTGCTCTTTCGGCTCCGCTTCGTTGTGGAGTTTGTCGAGCAGATCAAACACGTGTGTTCCAAAAAAGCGTAGTTTGACCGCTCCTTTGCCGATCATCCTTTGTTCAAGATGTCCAATCGCTCCCGTCGAGCCCGGCACTGCCGCTGCGAGGCCTTTTTCTCCCTCTTCGGCGCGGGGCCAAATGGCCGGATCGATGATTTCGGGACACGCAGGTTGGCTGAGAGGCCTCTCCTGAAAATCTCGCTCCAGCTGCGCCTCACCGGTCTGAGATGAAGCGGTTTTTGCGCCCGCGACGGGTTCACCATGGGGTGTGCAGTGAACATCGGAGGCCAAAAGCGCTGTGCAAAATAGCCCCCAAACGCGTTTTGATAAGAAGCCTCGTTCCCGGCGCACCGCCATCGTTGTACCCTACGATGTCATGGCCGTTGTCTTCTGTCGCCGCGCTTCAAAACAATTGTTCTGGGTAACCTTGATTGGGGCTTTTGCTGCAGGGTGTTCGGTGGATTTGGGAAACGTCTTTACCGATACAAGCGGCGGCCAAACCACCGAGGGAGGCTCCGCCGGCTCGGTTTCGGGCGGATCCGGTCAAGGAGGCACGGGCAGCGGTGCAACCACCCAAACATCGTCTTCCACCTCCAGCTCCACGACGACAACAACAACGACCACGACGACAACAACCACAAGCACCGGCACAACAATGATGCCGATGTGTGGCAACAATCAGTGCGATCCCGGTGAAAACGCCGGAAACTGCTTCGTTGATTGCGGAGGTGTTGCCTGCGCCCACGGCATTTGCCAGTGGTCCGACACTCCGCTTGAAAGCGGCTGCGATCCCTGTGTGACGCTGGTTTGCAATCAAAACAACAATTGCTGCACTGACAAATGGGATGGGCAATGTATTGGGCTCGCCAATGAGCTTTGCAACAATGCCTGTTGCGGCGATGGTCAGTGTGTGGCTGAGAGTTGTGGTCAATGCCTGTCTGACTGCGGCAGTTGTCCACCAACTCCAACTTGTCCGCATACGGTCTGTTTCGGTTCTGACAATGCCGAGCCTCTCAATACAACCGATTGTTATGACCCCTGCATTTCCGAGGTGTGCGCTGTCATTGACGGTGATACCGATAACTGCTGTAACCCCGAGCCGCCTGTTTGGTCGGCGGAGTGCACTGCCAAAGCGAAGCAGATCTGCGGCGAATATGCGTGCATTAAAGACGTTTGTGCGGCAATGCCGTCGTGTTGCACAAACAATTGGACGACCGATTGCGTGAATCAGGCCACAATGACGGCGAGCTGCAATACAGAATGCAATTGTGCCCATAGCCCGTGTCAAAACGGCCCCAATGACACGCCTCTTCAAATCGGTTGCAATCCCTGTGTCGATGCGATTTGTGAAGCCGACCCTTATTGTTGCAATACCGATTGGGACGGCATCTGCGTGGGCGAGGTGGGTACGCTCTGCGGTATCAACTGCAACTAGCGCATCCCTTCCGCCCCGCTGCTGTCGTCCGTCTCTTGTTTGTGTACACACTTTATAAGCGGGGGCTGATTTCCAGCCGATTTGCACGATGGTGCAACGCGTTAAACCGCAGTGGTTGACAATCGCGTCCGAGTGGAGCACCTAGCGCCTCTTCCCTCGGAGGTAGCCCATGTCAACGTCCTCATCCAAATCCAAGGTGACCTACTCGTCCGCCTCCGTGGACATGACGGACTTTCACCTTCGTTTTGACGCCGCTCTTGCCGATTTGCGCACGCGTCTCGGCCGAGAATATCCCCTCTACATTAATCACGAACCGGTGAGTTCTCCGCTGCCCCCCATTGTGGATTTGGCACCGGCCGACAATTCAGTTGTGCTCGGCAAGTTTGCCTCGGCCAGCGGATCACTCGTTGAGAAGGCCATTTCAGGTGCCCGCGTTGCACAAAAAGCCTGGGCGAAGAGGCCTTTTCAGGAGAGGGTGACAATCCTTCGAAAAGCGGCTGAAATCATTCGAGAGCGAAAATACGAGATTGCCGCCGTGATGAGCCTTGAAGTGGGAAAAAGCCGCATGGAGGCAATGGGCGATGCCGAAGAATCGGCCGACTTGATTGATTACTATTGCGGCATTTACGAAGAGGCCAATGGGTATGATCGTCCGCTTGGACGTTTATCGCCCAATGAAAATACACGCAGCGTATTGCGACCCTTCGGCGTGTTTGCGTGTATTGCACCTTTCAATTTCCCAATGGCGCTCTCCACCGGCATGTCGGCTGCCGCGCTTATGACGGGCAATGCGGTTGTTTATAAACCCGCGCAGGATACCCCGTGGACCGGGCTTATGCTTTACGAAGCGTACGCATCGGCGGGCGTGCCGGCGGGTGTGTTTCAATTCATGTCGGGGCTCGCCTCCAACATGGGTGATGCGCTTTGGAAAAACCCGGAGGTGGACGGCATTGTGTTCACGGGCTCCAAAGACGTGGGCATGCGCCTCGCCAAAGAGTTTTCCACTCGCTGGCCGAAGCCGGTTTTAATGGAAATGGGCGGCAAAAACCCCGCGATCGTTACCGCTTCCGCCGACCTCGATCTCGCGTCCGACGGCGTGATGCGATCGGCATTTGGCCTTCAGGGTCAAAAGTGCTCGGCCTGTTCCCGCGTGTATGTCGACGCCAAAGTCGCCGATGATTTTCTAAAGCGGCTTGTTGAAAAAACGCGCGCTTTGAAACTGGGGGATCCGTCTGAAAAAGACGTTTATTTTGGGCCCGTCATTAATGGCAAGGCCGTTAAGACCTTTTTGGAAGCGGCGGCGCAGGCCAAAGCCGAAGGGGAGATTTTAACGGGTGGTGAGCGGCTCACAGGTGGCATTTTTGATAAAGGCACATACGTTGCGCCGACCATTGCAAAACTGCCACTCACAAGTTCGCTCTTTGAGCGCGAACTGTTTTTGCCCTTCCTTTCGGTGGGTATTGTTCACGATCTCGATGAGGCCCTCCGCGAGTCGAACAAAGTTGAATTTGGTCTGACAGCCGGCATTTTCTCGGCTCATCGTGAAGAAATTGACCGCTTCTTCGATGAGGTTGAAGCGGGTGTTTGTTATGCAAATCGCCGCACGGGCGCTACCACCGGGGCGTGGCCCGGGGTGCAATCGTTCTGCGGTTGGAAAGGCTCGGGCTCCACCGGTAAAGGCGGCTGTGGACCCTATTACGTCGCGCAGTTCATGCGAGAGCAGAGCCGCACCATCATGGAGTGAATATCAATGGCGCCCTCTGTCAAAACTGCGAAAGGCCCGGCCTTGACCGACGAAACACTGCAAAGCAGCCGCGAGTCCATTGCATATCCGCGCATTTTAGTTCCGCCGCCCGGCCCCAACGCGCAGCGCATTATTGCAATTGACCAAGAGTACGCATCACCTTCGTATATTAAAGAATATCCATTGGTCATCGGCGGTGGCCAGGGTGCCATGGTCGAAGATGTGGATGGCAATCGATACATCGACTTTATGTCGGGAATCGCTGTGTCATCAACGGGGTATAATCACCCCGTTGTCGTTAAAGCGATTCAGGAGCAGGCCGGCAAATTCCTGCATATCTGCGGCACCGACTTTTATTACGACACCATGGCGCGGCTTATGGAAAAGCTCGCGCTCTTGGCGCCTGGAAGCGATAAAAAGCGCGTTTTCTTAACCAACTCGGGCACCGAAGCAACGGAAGGCGCCATTAAACTGGCACGCCGTGCAACCGGCCGTCAAAACATTGTCGCATTTGAAGGCGGCTTTCACGGTCGCACGTATGCGGGCATTACACTCTCCGCGAGCAAGGTAAAATACAGGCACGGTTTTGGCCCGCTTTTGCCTGGATTTTATCATGTTCCTTATGACTACCCATATCGCTCGCCGCAGGATCTCGGGTCCATTAAACACCTCTTTGAGTCGCGCGTTGCCGCGGATGAAGTGGCTGCCATTTTTATTGAGCCTATCTTGGGTGAAGGTGGATATGTGGTTCCGCGGCCTGAATTCATTTCAGGTCTTCGCCGCATCTGCGATGAAAATGGCATTTTGCTGATTTTCGATGAAGTGCAGTCGGGCGTTGGGCGCACAGGTCACATGTGGGCCGCCAACTATTTTGGTATTGAACCCGATATTCTTCTCACCGCAAAAGGGCTCGGATCGGGAATGCCGATTGGAGCCATTATCGCGCGCGAATCAGTGATGAAGTGGACGCGCGGATCGCACGGCTCCACGTTCGGCGGCAATCCCGTTTGCTGCGCCGCCGCGCTCGCCACATTGGACCTTGTTTCCAACGGGCTAATGGATAACGCGGCAAAAATGGGCCATCGCCTCATTAGCGGTTTGAAACATCTTCAATCAAAGCACCGCCAGATCGGCGACGTTCGAGGTGTGGGGCTTATGGTGGGCATGGAGCTTGTGACCGATCCCAAAACGAAAGAGCCCGCCGGCAACCTTATGGGTGAATTGGAACAGCTCGCATTCCGCCGGGGATTGTTATTGCTCGGTTGCGGAAAGAGCGTT
This sequence comes from Polyangiaceae bacterium, assembly GCA_016712345.1. Taxonomy (GTDB): domain Bacteria; phylum Myxococcota_A; class Polyangia; order Polyangiales; family Polyangiaceae; genus JADJRH01. The sequence goes on along the minus strand of JADJRH010000001.1, from coordinate 350,721 downwards.
ATTCGCATTGCACCTCCGTTGGTTGTGAGTCCCTACGATGTTGATAAAGGGATTGAGATCATCGACGAGTGCCTCACGGAGCTTCTCCGATGAAAAACAAAGTAGTCAATATGAGCGAAGCGGTGGCGTCGCTCGTGCAAAATGGCGACACGCTCGTCATTGAGGGCTTTACGCACCTCATTTGTTTTGCCGCGGCGCACGAGATTATTCGCCAAGGCAAAAAAGACCTCACGTTGGCACGCCTCACGCCCGATTTGATCTATGACCAAATGCTTGCAGCCGGCACTGCAAAAAAGCTCATTTTCTCGTGGGCAGGCAATCCGGGAGTGGGGTCGCTCCACGCGTTTCGGCGCTTGGTTGAATGCAAACCGCGCAAGATTGAAATCGAAGAATATTCACACTTCGGTATGGTGGCGCGGTTTTCGGCCGGTGCGGCCAATCTGCCTTTTTGGCCGCTCCGCAATTACATGGGTACTGACATTCCAGGTCATAATCCATTGATTAAAACGGTCACCTGTCCCTTTACAGGCGAGACATTGGCGGCGGTGCCCGGGTTGCGACCCGATATTACTGTGGTGCATGCGCAGCGGGCCGACCGGTTTGGCAATGCGCAGGTGTGGGGGCTGCTCGGCGTTCAAAAAGAAGCGGCATTTGCTTCAAAACGAGTGATTGTTGTTGCTGAGGAGCTGGTGGATGAATCGGTGATTCGCAATGATCCCAATCGCACCCTGATACCGGGAAGCATTGTGAGCGCCGTTGTGATTGAACCTTGGGGTGCACACCCGTCTTATGCCCAGGGGTATTACGATCGCGACAATGACTTTTATGTGAAGTGGGACCAAGTGGCCCGCACCGAAGAGAGCTTGAAAGAATACCTCGATAGGTATGTTTTCGGCGTAAAAAATAGGCATGAATATATGCAAATTCAGCCTGAATTATTGCGACTCAAAGCGAAGGCGCAGATCTCGGAGGGCGTAAACTATGGCTATTGAACCTTCGGCCGATTACACGCCCAGCGAGTTAATGACCGTTCAGGCGGCGCGCGAGCTGCCCGACGGCGCGGTTGTGTTTGTGGGTATTGGACTGCCCAATCTCGCCTGCAATTTAGCGCGCGCAACACACGCTCCCAATTTGTGCATGATTTATGAATCGGGGGCGGTTGGTGCCATTCCCGACAGGGTGCCACCGTCAATAGGCGATCCGTCGCTTGTGACAGGCTCATTAATGGTGGCCAGCATGAGCGAGATCTTTCAATTCTTTTTGCAGAATGGAAAGATTGAAGTGGGGTTTTTGGGCGGCGCTCAAATTGATAAATATGGCAACTTGAATACCACCGTTGTGGGGAGTTACGACGCCCCCAAAGTGCGTTTGCCCGGCTCGGGCGGCGCTTGTGAAATAGCGATTTTTGCGCAGCGAACGCTTGTTGTCATGAAGCTCAATAAGCGCGCATTCCCGGAGAAGGTAGACTTTATTACAAGCCCCGGAATGCGATCGTTGGGGAAGAGTCGCAGTGAGTGGGGCATGCCCGGCGGTGGACCTGTAAAGGTCATTACCGATAAATGCATTATGGAGCCCAATCCCACCACGGGTGAATTGGAAGTGTCGGCTCTTTATCCCGGCGCGACCATTGAAAATGTGCAAGAAAACGTGGGGTGGAAGCTCAGCGTACGCTCGCCCCTCGGCACCGTGGAGCCGCCCAACGCCACCGAAGTAAAGCTATTGCGCGAAGTGCTCGATCCCGATCGATTGCATATTAAATAACCGTCTCGCAACGACCAGAATCCACTTCATTGCGAAGTGGTTAAAGCGTGACTTCACCAAAAATCGGGACCGCGCCCACGCGACTGCTCGTCGCAATAGATGTAATGCGGTCGCACAACTTTTGAACGCCCATTGCGGGCAACATCACGGCCGGCTGGTCGAGCGGCTTAAAGAAGTTGTCCCAATGCGATAAAAGTACATTGGCCGGGTTAAGGGCGCGGGCCACACGTTCTGGAAAACGTTCGGATGATTGCCAACCGGCGACGCAGAGCAATAACAAGTCGATATTGTTGGGTGGGGAGGCGCGCTCCACAAGTTCGGCGCTGCCGAGGTGCACAATCGTTTTGCCAAACACCGTTATTTCAATGCGAAACACCGATCCACATCGGTATTTTTCGGTGCGCATAGGCACGTGATCACAATCCATGATCTCGCCCGGAAAAGGCACTCTCCCGAGAGCAAAACGCGAATGAGCACTCGGGGCAAATCGAATATGAAAGGGCCCAATGTCGGTTTCATAAGGCGCCTGTCCGGTTTCTCGCTCCACGTTAATGAGTTTTGATTCTGCAATGAGCGAGCCTCGGCAGAGGTTCATTGCGCTGGTTCCACCAAAGACTTTGGCGCCGGTTCGCTTCGCGATCATGGGCACATCAAGCGCATGGTCAAAATGTGTATGACCTACGAATATCGCGTCTGCGCGGGGCGTGCGGCGCGTGATTTCGAATAAGTCAGACTCCAATGGATGCAATAAACAATCGGCAAAAGAGGCTCTTGAGATATAAGGATCAATGAGAAGTATTGTGTCTGCCGCTGAAATCTCAAAACCGGCGGTACCAAGCCAGCGGATGGTGACAGCGTTTTGCGGCGCGGATGTGCCGAGTACCGAGGGGAGGATTGGGAGGGGAAAAGGCAATTGTGTCATTAGCGGGGTCCACGAATGATCCGAGCGGGCGAGTCGGCGACAACCGTATCACGCAGCGCGGCAAAAAGCGGGGATGGAAGTCGAACCTCAGATCTGCTGCGCGCAGTTTTTCCAGCCGGACCAGAGTGCCATTTGTACTAGCCTGCGCGCGATGTCCGCCGCTGAATTTGATCTCGAAAATCCCACCGAAGAGCACCGGATGTTACGCGCCATGGTTCGCGATTTTGCGAAGACCGTGGTCGAACCGCAGGCCGACGAACATGACCGTTCCGGCACGCTGAACGTAGAGCTGCTGCGGCGGCTGGGTGAGCTTGGTTTGCTCGGGGTGACGGTGCCGGCCGAAGACGGCGGCGCTGGGATGGACGCGCTTGCAGCGGTGCTTGTGCACCACGAGTTGTCGAAGGCCGATCCGGGGTTTTGTCTCGCGTATCTCGCGCACGCGATGCTGTTCGTAAACAATCTCTATTACGCGGCGAACGCGGAACAGCGGCAAAAGTACCTTCCCAAAGTGCTCACCGGCGAGCATGTCGGCGCAATGGGCATGACAGAGCCTTCAAGCGGAACCGACGTGCTCGGCATGCGAACGGTGGCGCGACGCGAGGGCAATCACTTCGTTCTGAAGGGGCACAAAGCGCTCATTACCAACGCCGTTGATGCGCACGTTTTCCTTGTGTACGCAAAGGTTGACGACAAGATCACCACGTTCGTGTTGGAGCGGACCATGCCGGGTCTTTCAACCGACGGCCCGACAAAGAAAATGGGCATGCGCGCGAGCACAATGGGTGAAGTGATCTTCGACAACGTGATTGTGCCTGAAGAAAATGTGTTGGGTCAGGTGGGCGGCGGCATTCGAAACATGATGCGCAACCTCGAGATCGAGCGCCTGACGCTGGCGGCGATGAGTTTGGGGATTGCCGATCGATGTATGGAGATCATGACAACGTACGCGTCGGAGCGTCAGAGTTTTGGCAAGCCCATTAGTGAACACGGCCAGATCCAAAGGTACATCGGTGAGAGTTACGCAAAGACCGAAGCGGCGCGCGCGCTGATCTACTCGGTGGCGCGCAAGACCGGCCCAACGTTTCGAAACCGCCTTGGGACCGATGCGTCCAAGTTGTTTGCGGCGCCCGTGGGCAAAGAAGTGGCCGACAATGCGATGCAGGTGCTCGGCGGTTGGGGATATTGCGACGAGTACAAAGTGGAGCGGTTTCTCCGCGATGCGAAGCTTTTGGAGATCGGCGGCGGCACGCTCGAAAGCCACCAAAAGAACATCACAAAAGAACTGATGCGCTCGGGCGCCGCATAACACGTGGCGCATTCGGACGTTCTTGTCTTCTTGCTCTCGCTTGCCGTGCTGCTTGGTGTGGCGCGCCTTCTCGGCGAGCTGGCGCAGCGCGCGGGATGGCCCTCGGTGGCGGGTGAGATCTTCGCGGGCGTGATCGTTGGAAAAACGTTGCTCGGTCGTTTTGCCCCGGGCGCATTTTCGTGGCTTTTCCCAGAGGGATCGCCCGCAACAATGCTCAATGGGTACAAGACAATTGCGGTTGTCTTGTTGCTCGTTGTTGCCGGCTTGGAGATCGATCTGACGATCGTCCGGCGAAGTGGGAAGGCGCTTGTGTACACAAGCGTCTTCAGCGCTGCGATACCTTTTGCACTCGGGTGGATGACTGGGCTTGCGCTCCCCGATTCGTATCTTGTCGATCCATCCCAACGCACATTTCACACGGCTTTTTTGGCGATCGCGCTGGCCATTTCAGCGCTGCCGGTGATCACCCGCACGCTGCTCGATCTCGGCTTGATGAAGAGCGACATCGGCATGCTCGTTTTGTCGGCCGCGGTTGTAAACGACATCATCGGGTGGATTTGTTTCAGCGTGCTTGTGCGGCAGATGGACCCGCATAACGCCGGAGGTGGGCTGCTTCGATCGATGGGGCTCACCGTGGGATTTCTCGTGGTAACGCTCGTGGTGTTGAGGCCCGTTGTGGATCGATGGCTGCGCGCAATGGAGCCCTCGCCCGGGGAAGCCGCACCCACGACACGTGTACTCACCATGGTCACAGTGCTCGCGTTGATGGGTGCCGCGGCAACGGAAGCGCTGGGCATTCACGCGGTGTTCGGCGGCTTTGTGGTAGGCCTCGCCGTCGGCGATTCACCCCGGTTGCGTGAGCACACGCGTCACGTTTTGCAAGAATTCGTGACGAGCATTTTTACGCCTGTTTTTTTTGCAACAATGGCTCTCCGCTACGATTTTGCGCGCTCGTTTGATCCGGTGCTTGTGCTTATTGTTGTGTCAATCGCAACGGTTGCAAAAGTGGCGGGCAGCGCGCTCGGAGCGCGACTCGGTGGAGTTGGAAAACGCGAAGCGCTCGCGATCGGCTTTGGAATGAACTCGCGCGGTGCGATGGAGATTCTTCTCGCGGTCATTGCTCTTGAGGCCAAGATCATTAACGAACGCATGTTCGTTGCGCTTGTTGTGATGGCGGTTGTTACCTCGCTCATCTCGGGACCGGCCATGGCGCGACTTCTTCGAGCAACGCCGAGTCCGGTTCAAAAGCTGCTCCGTGCGGGGGCTATTCAGCTCGATCTCGCGGCCACCACGCGACGCGACGCCATTTCAGAATTGACGGCGGCGTTGTGTACAAAACTTGGCAGAACAGGGGAAAGTTCGCGTTTTTGTGATGCCGTGATGGCGCGCGAAGATACGGCCGGAACCGGCGTCGGCGACGGCGTAGCATTTCCGCATGCCGATGCGGACGGACTGACCGAACCGATTCTTGCGTTTGGGCGCTCGAAAACAGGGCTCGACTTTGACTCTCCCGACGGCGAGCCGGCAAAGCTGATCTTTTTGCTCATTACGCCGCGCGGCGACTATCAGCGTTCGTTGCATTTGCTGGCGGGCATGGCGCGCCTTTTGGCTCGCCAAGAAGTTCGCGAGAAACTGCTTGTCGCGCGCGATTCGCAGGGGGTTGTCGCCGCGCTTTCCGATGCGAAAGCCGCAGGTCAAACGCCTATTCCCGGCAGCGAACGTTCGCCGACGAGCCGCGCGTAGATCGTTGTGTACGCAGCGCGCTGTGTACACCGCTCAGCGCTTGGGCGGTGCAAACGGTGTGGGCGCCCGTTGCGGAGTTGCAGGAGCCGTTTTAGCGGGCGCAGGGCTCGAAGCGACCGATTTGGCGAAGAAGTCGACAATGTCGTTGCCGGCCGCGGGCCAATACGCCGTGCCGAGCGCAAAGAGCGCGATGAGCTGGATCACCGCGATCGGTAAAAATCCCTTTTTTTGATACGGACGCGGCGGCACATGGACGATGCGCTCGCAAACGAGCGTGGGGCCCGCGCGGCGTGTGTACGCCCACACGCGTACCGGGCCTTCTTCGGTGATTTTCATTGCGCCGGCGAGGGCGCGGCGATCGAGCTTAATGGGGGTCCGCTGCTGATTTTCGTACAGGCCAACGCCCATGTCGTCGCGCGCCAGATCCAATTGCAGCCAGCTGGGTGCGCCCGCGTTCACCATTGGCAAACTGCCGGCCTCGGGTGGAACGCGCGGACGACCGATGGTTGGAACGAGTTGTACAACGCCGCCGATGCCGCGCCGCCCGCCGATTCCCACCATGCCTGCAGCGTGAAACACACCGGCGCCCGCCTGACCCCAACCAATAAAACCCACGCCGAGCTGGCCAATGGCGATGACACCGCGTGCAAGTTGGCCAATGGCGATCACTCCCGTGGCCATTTGACCAACCGCCAAAAAGCCCGTGGCGACCTGACCAAAAGCAATAAACCCGTGCGCTTCGGAGCCCGCATCAAACCACTTCATGGTGTGGCGCCAGGCTATCACCGCCGATCGCGTAGAGGTATGTTTGACGCGTGAGCACGCAGGCTCCTTATCGCGCGCACGTCCAGGCGCCGCCGCCCATGCCGTCGGTGGCGATCTGTCGCTCGTGCGGAATCATTGCCCCGTCCGAAGCGGCAAACTGCATGTCGTGCGCGCGGCCCATTTCCGAAGTGCGCGTTCAAGTGCCACCGCAGAGCGCTGATTTATTCTGGGTGGCAGTCAGGTGCGGATTCACGTGCAATCAATGCAAGTTTTTGGCTCCACTCGACGGCTTGGATGTGGACGGCGCCGTTGATTGCGCGCATTGCGGACTACGGCAGCGGTTTGATGTGACGGCGTGGCGCGAGGCATTGTCTTTTGCGCACTCCGTCGGTGACTTGGCCGGGCCCGATCCCGAAGGGCGCGCTCCGCATCCTTCGATATGGATCGGCGATGAAAACCCTTATGCCGATATCGGCGTGAAAAAGTCTTTTGCGCGCGGCGGCGATAAAGTTCGTGAGATTGATATTCACGCGTGCCCCGGTCATCCGGTGTGTCGCAAATGCCGAGTGCCGCTGACTATTGAAACTCCTGCCGCTGGGCAAATAAAAACGCGTTGCTTAACATGTAATGATGAGGCCACGTTTTCATTGGGTGAGGCCCAACAAACCGGTTATCCCGCGATTATGGGCGCGGTGGCCGACGAACATCGCAATGACAGGCCACGTGCTCAACCAATGGCCACACAGGCGGGCGTTGTTGCAATGCGCTGTCCAGGCTGCGGCGCACCGCTCGCCATTAGCGGTTCCGACAAAGTGCAAACGTGCAGTTATTGCAAAGTGAGCTGCTTTATTGCCGCAAAAAACTTGGCGCGCTTTCACCATAAAACGCCGGAGCCTGAAGTGTGGTGGCTTTTATTCAGCGGCGTTTCCGAAGAGCGTATCAATCTTACCTCGGCCACGGCCGACGTTCCGCAAACGGGTAAAAACCTATTGGCGGCATTAAAACCCGGCGCCAAAACCGACACTATCGGCGGTAAGCCCGGAGTTTATGAGGCGCCTGAAGAGCCGGGTATTCATTGGCCGCAGGTGTTATTAACGCTGCTGCTCGGCAGCATTGCATTGGCTATTGGATACCTGATTGCCGGCCGGTACTAGCTATTCAGGTGTGTGATTGGCAGTTTGACTTTGCCTTGGTAGCCCCGGTCGGACTCGAACCGACACGCCTGTTACGGCAACGGATTTTAAATCCGCGACGTCTACCATTCCGCCACGGGGCCAAAACCGGAGCGCAGCTTAATATGAGCCGCGCCGTTTTGCGAGCCGGTGTTTGTGAGTACACAATTGCGTACTCATTTGCCGCGGCCTCAACGCAAATCAAGGCTCGCGCCGGAGACCGCGCGTTGGTGACGTTGCCGCCAACCCTTATTTAAAAGGCTTTGATGTGCCGGTTGGCTGCGCCGAGCCGCCCGGAGGCGTGTCTTTTTCTTTGGCTTTGAGCGCCCGCGCGATCACGTCTTCTTGAATGTCGAGCGCCTGCCCGTACGCCTTGAGTGCTTCTTTTCGAGCGTTTTCGGCGCCCGTTGTGTCGCCTTTTGCGGCGAGCGCTTTGCTGCGACGCTCTTCTACCAAGCCGCGAACCTCAAACAAGCGCCCTCGAAAATGTGTGGGCTCCGTCGCGAGCGCGATGCCCTCCTCCACGTGACGCGAGGCATCGTCGAATTTGTCATCTTCGCTTTCGAGATCGGCAATGCGCGCGAGCGTATCGGCACTCACCTCAATCACTTCCGGCGGCTTTTTGCCGGGCCAAGGCGCTTTCACAACGCGCGTTAACGCCGCAACGGCGGCCGCGCGATCACCCGCTTCAACCGACAGATCCGCATCGTGGTGCGCGGCGCGCGCCAAGGATAGAAACGCGAGCAACGTCGGATCGACAACAGCTTCTTCTTCACACGAACACGCGGCTGGTTTGGGCGCCGGACTGTCACTCTCGCTGCCACCGGGATCTTGGTGAGCGCACCCGATAAGCGCGGTGATCGCCAGCGCGACAAGCGCCGACAATCCAACGTTGCGCCGCCGCGCCGCCGCTTTATCGGCGATCAACGCAGATGCGTTTGGCTTGTCGAATGTGATCGCCCCATTGAACGAGACGCTGTTCGTGGATTGAATACAATTGGTATTCTGTTCGCGGCGAATCATCGGACACCCCACGCCGCAAAGCGATTGGCCCTCAGATCCGAAGCGCGCGCTCCCGCGATTCGATCCACACGCGCTGTTTCACCACCCTGTTTGGGAAACGGCGTTGTTGCGTCAAACAGGTCGCTCGTGGAGCGAACACCGATGCGCGCGATGTGCTCGCGCTGCGTGGCCGCCGTAGGCGCCTGAGCCCCCGGAGTGGGAGCCGACGTGGGTCCTACGCGCGTCACGAGCAAGAGTACACCTGCGGCCATAGCAACCACCGCCGCCATCGCTCCGTAGGCGCGCGGCCCCATGCGAAACCGACGCAATGAAAGCGGCGCCGGCCCTTCGTTTTGTTCTTTGCGCGCGGCGGGAACCGGATGCCCCGCTCCCGAATTGTTCGCGGCTTGTTTGGCGAGCGCGCGGCTCACAAGAGCATCGTTTTTAGCTGTCCCAATTTGAGAAGGTGCCCACGCCGCGCGCAACGCCACCGCCAATGCCGCTTCGTTTTCTCGACGCGCCCGAGCGCCGGGGCCGGCCACAAGTGTACCTTCGCGCTCGGCGTCGTGCTCGGCGAGACTCGCGCGAAGCTTGTCGGCTTCGCGCGCTTCAAGCGCTGTGGGCTTTGCGTCGGCATCGCCCATGGCGCGCGCCAAGATCGCATCAAGGTCGTCGCCCGCGATGCCGCTCGGGTTCACCGCCGCGCGAAGCAAATCGCCGAACGCATCGTCGCCTCGATCCATCGCAACGCGCAGCGCTGCGGCGTCGCGCAACTCTTCGGGTGAAACGGGGGCTTCACCTTCCGGCATTTCAATGTCGCTCGGCCGCTCCGCCTCGCTCGGGGTGGGGGCGGGCTTTACAAGCGACAGCTTTCGCTCGCCCTTCATCGCAACGTCTCCTTTTGCTGCCGCGCCGATGTTTTGGGTGCGGCTTGAACCTGCAAAACGTCGCCGTCGGCTTCACCTGACAGATCACCCGACTGTTTCATCAACGCTTTTTTCAGCGCCGCGAGCGACCGATGCAAAACCACATCAAAGGTTGACACGGTTACGCCCAAAGTCGCGGCCACTTCTTCGCGCGATTTTTCTTCAAGCACGCGCAGCCGAATAGCGGTTGCGTAGCGTGGATTGAGCGTTTTCATCGCTTCATCAACGCGCGCCCGCGCATCGGCCAAGTCGCGTTTTTCACACAGCTCCACTTCACCGCGGCTCGTGAGATCGGTTTCCGAGGCGTCGATTTCACGCTGTAGGTCATCGGGCTCAAACAACAGCTCGCGGCGCTTGGCTCGCAAAATGTCGAGCGCGATGCGCATGCCCACAACGCGGAGCCACGGGTAAAAACCGCACGCCTGCCATTGAAATCGGTCAAATCGCTCCACAACGCGGGCGTACGTTTCGGCGAGCGCGTCCTGCGCTGCGGCCTCTGACCCGAGGCGCGGCATCAGCACCGATCGATACAAGATCGGCCCGTATTTGCGCAGAAGCTCGCCCATTGCTGCGCGGTCCCCCGCGCGCGCCCGCTCACAAATCAGGCGCTCGGTTTCCAAGTCGGGTCGAGCTACGGCCACGGCGCGCACGATACCGAGAACGGCGGCCGGACGCATCGCTTCCGCTGCTCGCACGTTCGCAACGCCTGCTTGGCCCAGGCGGCGCTCCCAAAACGTGCGCCGCCGCGAACGCGCTGCGTTGGAAAAAAAATCAACGCGTGAGCCGAAGACCACCGGGGCCGCGTCCAAATAAGAGCCGAAGCCTGCGCGCTGTTCCGCCGTTTGCGGCGCGCGTTTCGCGGGGTGGTTCAACGTCTCAAGCTGCACGGGGAGAAAACGTCGGCAGGCGCGCGAACCTTACGCTCGGCGCCGCGGCCGGCCGATCGCGGCTGTTTTTTTCGCTGGCCACACTCAAGAACGCGTTTGTGGCTTGAGTGGCCGGCGACAAACGTTGTCGATTTGCGGCGCGCGGCCCGCGGTGCCAGCACTTGGACGTGGAAAGCAAAACACGGGCGTGCCCCAAGTGCGGCGCTCTCAACGGTGTTGGGTTCAGCCGGTGCATCCGGTGTTCGGAGCCGCTCGGAGCGGTGGGGGCGGGTGTGTCGGTATTAAAATCCCGCCTCGATCCGAAGCAACTTTGGGGAGCCAAAGTGCTCGTGACGATCACCGTGTTGGTGTTCGTTGGCCAGCTCGCGTCGATGCTTTCGTGCGGAACACTAAACGGCCTCATGTCAGGCGGAAACAACGCGCAGCTTCGTCAATTCGGGGCGATGTTGATCTCGGCGGAGCACACGCTGGCTGAGCCGTATCGCCTTGTTTCAGCGGTGTTTGTGCACATCGGCGTGCTTCATATTGTGATGAACATGCTCACGTTCGTGAACGCGGCGCGCGTTGTGGAACCCGGTGTTGGCACCGCGCGCTTTGTGCTCGCGTATGTCGCGTGCGGTGTTGCCGGCTTTGGGGTCAACATCGCTTTCGACGCGCTGTTTCCGGCCCGATCGATCGTGCTGACCGCCGGGGCCAGCGGAGCCGTGTTTGGCGTGATGGGAATGGTGATCGGTTGGCTCTTACAGATGCGCGACAAAAGATGGCGCTCGTACGCCGGCCAAGCGGTGTTTTTCGCCGTGATCGTCAATCTCATGGGCTTTAGCATCAACAACGGCGCCCACATCGGCGGCCTCATCACGGGCGCGGTGCTCGGTTTCGTGTTTGCCAAATATCCCCAACCCAAGCAGCCGCTCCTCGCCAACATCGGTGCGGCCGCGGCGATCGTGCTCGTTCTGGTATCGCTCTTTTTGGCCCAGCGTTCGGCCGATTTCGGGAAAAATGCATGCCTCCGAAGCTTGGTTGACGCGGCGCAACACAATCGTCGTTTGGAGTTTTTTGGGCACATTTGATTCCCCCCGCCTGAGCCGTCGTCTAAACCCTGTTCACGCCCAGGAGATGCCATGAAACCCGTCGCTTTGGCTGTGCCCCTCGCCCTCGCAGCCTGCCTCTCGCTCACCGGCTGCACGATCTACACGTACTCAAGCCCTCCGCCGAAAGGCAAAACATCAAAGGCAAAACCCGCCGCAACAACCACATCAAAAGGCCCCGTTGTACGACCCGGCGGGCTTTCCAAACCGGGAAGCGGCGGCGGCACAACCACAGGTGATGAAACGCCCACTGTCACCGGCTCCACAGTCTTCGGCGGCCAGGCAAAAGCGGCGTTTCGCGGCAACGCCTACGTGATCCCCGAGGGCAGCAAAACAATGCCCAACTTCCGCGAACTCGTGCCGTTTGGCCAGATGTACACCGACAAGTTCAACGTGCTGCCGCAAACGTTCAGCGGCGGATTTCCCGGTGCGCTTCAGCAGGACGAGTGGTTCGGCATTCAATACACAGGGACCATCGGCGTGCCCGCGACCGGAAAGTACACATTCAAACTCGTGTCCGACGACGGCGCGATTCTCTACATCGACGGCCGCAAAGTGGTCGACAACGACGGTGTACACACAGCCACCACTGCCACCGGCGACGTCACGCTCGACGTGGGCAATCACCAACTTCAACTCGACTATTTTCAGGCCTCCAAAGGCTCTGTGGCGCTCCAGCTCTACACGGTTGTGGGCGGCCAAGATGTGCTCGTTGTCGGCATGCGTTGAGCATCGTTCGCCCGCTTTTCGTGGGCTCTCCGTGGTTTGACGCCAAGCGTGCCCGCCCGCAGGCGCGGCATTCTCACGGCCGTGTGGACGTGTTTCGCACGCCCTGCGGTTTCTTGATCTCTCTCTCTTTTACGGCGAGACCTCGTCGCCCGTTTTTACAGGCACGGGCGCACATGCGCGTTGTTGCTCGTCGCCGCGCCTAGATTGCTTTCGCCGCGCGCAGCGGCCCGTCGTACGCGTTCCGTCCACGTCTGCAATGTGACGGCCGCCGGCAAACGTTTGTGAGGGTGCGGCGCCGCGTGCTCTTCGTGTAGGCTGTCTCGGCCTTATGGCCTCCGTGAACCCGCTCTCGCGGGAGCTTGTATTCAAGATTGTTTTTTACGGCCCGGGTCTCGGCGGCAAAACCACCACGCTCGAATATCTGCACGCGTCCACAAAGCCGGAGCATCGCGGCAAGTTGGTGTCGCTCGCAACGCCGGTGGACCGCACGCTTTACTTCGATTTTTGCCGGTGCGCCTCCCGCCGATGCGAGGCATGTCCATTCGCCTTCAGCTCTTTACAGTGCCCGGCCAGGTGTACTTCAACGCCACGCGCAAACTCGTTCTCACCGGCGCCGACGGCATTGTATTCGTGAGCGATTCGCAGATCTTGAGGGCCGACGCAAATCTCGAAAGCCTTGAAAATCTGCGCGAAAACCTGCGTGAGCAAGGCCGCGATCTCGCGCAGCTGCCCATCGTGTTTCAGCACAACAAGCGCGATCTGCCCGATCTGTTGCCTGTTGAGGAACTGGATCAGCTGCTCAACCCAATGGGCGCTCCGAGCGTGGCCACCTGTGCGCGCTCAGGCGAAGGCGTATACGAAACGCTTTCAAAAATCGCCGAGAGCGTGTTGCGCGCATTTGAAACGAAAATGCCCGCGCGCCTTGATGAGCAGAGCGCGGCTGAAGAAATCGCCGAAGAAGGCCTCGCGAGCGCCTTGCGCGGCGCCTCTGCCAATGCGGCCGATGATGTGGTCGTGGCGCGTTTGCCCACCCGACGCAGCGAATGGCCGTCCATTCCGCCCGACGCGATGATCGGTGAGGCCAGCGAAAGTGACGTGGAGGGCCCGCTTGAAGATGCCACGGAAGTGAACGCCGAGGTCGCCGCAAAGCCGACGCAGCCCACCGATTCGCCGCGCACACCCAGTTCCGAGGCGGCGCGCTCCGGTCCGGCCACGCTCGACGATCGCGTGCCCGTAAAGTCGCTGAGCAACGAAACCACGCTGCGGGTTGAAACGCGATCGTCGAAGCCGGTAGCGCCGCCGCCCGCCGCAACCGGAGTGTCGTTTGCGGAGCTTTGGAGCGAGGCCGATCAGCCCATGGTGCGCGAACTTGAAGCGGCGCTCGCTCAGGCGCGGTACACGCTTGCGTTGGAGCTTTGCGAAACGCTTCTTTCGCGCGTGCTCGCGAGCGCGGCGAGCCTTTTCGGAACCACCGATGCGCCGCGCGACGCAGCTGTTGTGCCGCTTCTCCTCGGGCTTGACGGGCGGCGTTACCTGTCGTTCCGTTCACTTGTCCGCGCAGCCCGCGGCGGAACGATTGTGACCGCTCGCGACGTGCTCACCGCGTACGCGCTTCTCATCGACGCGCGCATTGCTCGAAACGCGATTGTGTAACTTCGCCGCGTGTTTCACTCCGCGGCAACTCGGCCCGCACGCGGCGCGTTTCACGCGAGAAGCGCAAGCAGATCTTCACGCGTGAGCGCCGCGGCTCGATCCGCTTCACCAAGTGCCGCATCGGCGAGCGAGCGCTTGCGTTGCTGAAGCGCCAAAATCCCTTCTTCCACAGTGTCTTTCGCGACCAGCTTGTGAACCAGCACGGGCTTGTCCTGCCCGATGCGGTGCGCGCGATCGGCGGCTTGATCCTCCACGGCCGGGTTCCACCACGGGTCGAGAAGGTACACATGGTCGGCGGCCGTCAAGTTTAGCCCCGTGCCGCCCGCTTTAAGCGAAATGAGCATAACCGGAGGGCCACTCGCACTCTGGAATTCGTTCACAACGCCGGCGCGATCGCGCGTCGATCCGTCGAGGCGCACAAAGTCGATGCCCGCTTTGTTGAGATGCGGCTCCACCAGATCGAGAAACGAAGTCCACTGCGAAAAGACGAGCGACTTGTGCCCGTCGGCCGCGGCCTCTTCAAGCGACTCCAAGAGCCGTTCCACTTTGGACGAGGTTTCGGCGAACTGACCCGGAACGAGGGCGGAGTGACATGCCGCCTGTCGCAGCCGCAGAAGCGCTTCGAGCGCTGCGAGCACACCCGTTCCCTCCGACAGCTTCTTCACGACCTCGTTGCGCGTTGCGGCCTTCACCGCGTCGTACACCTTGGCCTCCGCATCTTCGAGTTCGCAATAAAGCACCTGATCGGAGCGAGGCGGCAGCTCCGGCGCCACGTCCTTCTTCACGCGCCGCAGTACGAACGGGCGCACTTTTTTTCGAAGCGCATCCGCGGCGCCGGATGTTCCGTTGGCGATCGGCTTTGCCCAGCGTTCATCAAAATCGCGGCGCCCGCCGAGCAATCCGCGGTTCGTGAAGTGGAGCAAACTCCAAAGCTCTTCGAGGCGGTTTTCAACAGGCGTACCCGACAACGCGACGCGAAAATCGCCGCGCAGGTTGTACGCGGCACGCGCCACCTGGCTGTCGGGATTTTTGATCGCCTGCGCCTCGTCCATCACCACCGCCGCCCACTCCTGCTTCGACAAGATCTCCTCATCGAGACGCAAGACCGCGTACGTCGTGATCACCACGTCGGCGTTGGGATCGATGGACCGGCGCGCACCGTGATACGTCGACGCTTTGAGTGCCGGCCGAAACTTTTGAATTTCATCGGCCCAGTTAAAGACAACGCTCTTGGGGCAAACAACAAGCGTGCGCCCGTTCATCGCGCAAAGCATCTGAAGCGTTTTGCCGAGGCCCATGTCATCGGCGAGCACCGCTCCCAATCCCGTGTCGCGAAGAAACGAAAGCCACGAAACGCCCGCCACCTGGTACGGGCGCAACGTGGCCGTCAGATCGGCCGGCAAGTTTGCTTCGGGGATGCGATCAAACCCTTCAAGAACCGGGGCCAAGCGCTCAAAACTCTTGGGGCGCGGATGGTTGAGCGCATCGCACAAATCGGCGAGCGCCGGAATCGCGGCGCGTTAGATTTTTCCATCGTCGCGCCGCGCGGCGAGTAGATCGGCCACGCGCGCTCCAAACTTGGAGAGCCAATCGATCGGCAGCGGGGCCCAACCGCCGCCGAAAAGCGGAACCAACGGCAACCCCTCCTGCCACGCCCGAAGCACCGCGTACGGGTCCGCTCCCCGTTTGCTTTGCGCGGCACGTTCTGAATCGGTGGCGTTGTCATCGTCAACCACAAGATCAAACGCCACTTCAAAGCGGTCGTCTTCAATGTGTACACGCGGAACGATCTTCTTCTTTCCGAAAATGCGATCACGCGCTTCGCCGGTTTCACCTTCCCAAGCGAGCAATTTTTGAGCGAAACGGATCGCGTCGCCGCCGTCGAAATCCACGCGTCGGCCCACGATCAGATGCAGCTCCTCGCGCAGCCTCGACAGAAGTGTACGCTCCATCGCTTCGTCGCGAATCGGCGTGTGTTTCGCCAATTGCACGAGCCGCCCGTCCTGAACCAGTGCTTCGGGCGGGTCGCCGTACACCAAACTCGCCGTGACGGAGAGAGCGTGTTCTTTTTGCGAGAGATCAAACGCGATGCGTGGTTTCAGCCCGGTTTTCGCGCGTGGCAGCCGCCGACTTCGAATTTCAACCGCGACGCGCTTCTCCATTTCGGGAAGCACATGCGTGACGAGTTGACCGAGATCCGACTTGGCGAACGCCCGCTTGAGCGGCAGACGATCGAGCATCACGCCCGTCAACTCCACGTCGCTCATCGGGTGCAGCGTGTTGCCCAGACGCACCACTCCCGGCGCGACCGCTTCCACCACCCGCGGATCGCGATCCACCACGAGGACAACCCCTTCACCGTGATCCGCAACGTACGCGCGCGGCCCAACAGCTTCGCGGCGAACCTGCACTTTTTCGCTGCCCAAACGCACGTCTTCGACGGCCGCGAGCTGCTCGAACAGTTCTCGAACGCGCTCCAGCGGAATGAGACCGCCTCGTCGCGCCGTTACGAGGCGATCAATCGCCAAGTCCTCATGCGTCGGCGAGAGCCCCGCCGAACTCTGCACAAGCGAGCCGTTAAAAACCTCTTCTTTTTCGCCGCGAACAATGTAGCGCTCCACAACCAACGCGGCCTGCCGCGACGAAAGCCGGTATCGCAGCTTTCCAAACGTCGCTTCGCTCGACGCGACTTGTGTACCCTTCGCCGCAGCCTGCTGCAACGCGACGACCGCTGCGGCGACGTGGGCACACGGATCCGCCGCGCCTTCGCAATCGCAGGCCCATTCACAATCCGCTGGGTAGAGCTGCACCGTCGGGGCAACTCCCTGCGCGGCGATGCGCACGCGTACGGTGATCGCATCGTCACCGGTCTTGTCGACAAGAACCGCGCCCTCGCGGGCAAGCTTTGTCCCTTGTGACCAGGGGCCCACGAGGGCCGCCTTTTTCACGGCTTCGAATAAAGGCTTGATGGAGGCAGGCACGGGCAGTGTCGGCCTAATCGACCTTTGGGTCACGAGCAACCGTGGCGCGCGCGTAGTCCAATCGATCCGCCTGCGTTTCCAGCGAAGGGCGCATATTCAAGGTGGTCACTCCGCGTGAAACGCTGCTATCGCATCGGCCATGACCTCCTTTCGAATTGCAACAGCGTTTGCGCTCACGGCGGTTCTCGCCGCATGTGAGCCGGCTGCACCGCCCGCCAATCCCGATCAACCCGGCGCGCAGGCAACTGCGACCGCGGCAACGTCCACCGCATCGCCCGAAACACCGGCGCCCGTCGCCGTTTCCGATGCCATTCGCGCCGTTGTGGCCGCCGCCGACCGCTCCGAAGACGATCGCAAACTCGACGACGGTCGCCACCCCGGCGAAATGCTCACCTTTTACGGCATCGCGCCGGGCATGAAAGTCGCCGAGATCGGTGCCGGCGGTGGGTACACATCAGAACTCCTCGCCCGCGCGGTCGGCCCCTCCGGCGTGGTGTATGGACAAAACACCAAGCTTCTCCTCGAACGATTTGCGGAGAAACCGTGGTCCGCGCGCCTCGCCAAACCGGTCATGAAAAACGTTGTTCGCGTCGATCGCGAATTCGACGATCCGCTTCCGCCCGAGGCCAAAAACCTCGACGCCGTGATCATAGTGCTTTTCTACCACGACACCGTTTGGCTCAAAGCCGACCGCGGAAAAATGAACGCCGCGATTTTCAACGCGCTTAAATCCGGCGGTGTGTACGCAATCATCGACCACTCCGGCCGCGCCGGCTCGGGCACGAGTGAAACCGAAACGTTGCACCGAATTGAAGAAAAAGCCGTGCGCGACGAAGTTGAAAAAGCCGGCTTCAAGCTCGCCGCCGAAGCCTCATTTTTGCGCAATCCCGCCGACACACGCGACTGGAATGCATCGCCCATGAAAGCGGCCGAACGCCGCGGAACGAGCGATCGGTTCGTGCTCAAATTCGTCAAGCCGTAACCACTGAAACGCCCCGCGGCGCCTTTATCACCGCACCGTCAAGATCCTTGCGATTCCGGCCACGCGCAGTGCGTACGGCGCCGGATCGGTTGCGTCGATGCGCGGATGCAGCTCACCGACAACGCGCGCACGAAAACGCTCATCGAGCGGTAAGTGTACGCACGCCGCCTCAGAAATGTACACAGCCAGGTTTGCTCCGCCCGCATCGCGAAGAATGCCGCGCACGTGACGCCCGCCCAGGACGAGCACGCGTGTGTACGCTCGCGTCGCATGCAGCGCGCGCCTCATCCCGGCGAGTGAATCGCTCGCTCCCGCGCGCGCGGCCAGCGCCGCTTCGAGATCGTCGGCGATGCGCCCCGCCAGCCACGATGCACCTTCGGGAGACGCCCCGGCCAATAGTCGCTCGCCTTTGGTTCGAAGCGCCGAGGCGCGCTCGTCCCCCGGTTCAAGCACATGCGCCAACGTCATCAGCGCACGCAGCCTGTCGAGCGGCGAAAGAACCAGCGTCAGATCCCCTGTTAGCGTGACAGCGGGCGGTTCGAATCGGCTGTCCATTCCAATCGCCGCCTCCAGCGCCGCCGTCAGACTTCGCGGCGGCGAAGGAGCGCGAGAGGGCGAAACCAGCGCGATCTGCGCCGCGCCGTCGGTCGCCACCGGACCCAGTCGCGCGGCCACCAAATCGGCATCGTCGTCGAGCCAAAGAATGTGTACACCGTCGCGGGGTACACCCGGCCGCACAAGCTTCTCTTCCGTTGGAAACTCTTTGTCGGGATCGCCCGGCGGCCCGCTCGGAAACCGTCCCGCACCTGCCGGCGGCGTGCTCGGAATTCGCCGCGCGATCTGCGCGCCGCCCATGACGCCCGCGGCCGACGAATCGCCGGCGGGCGGCGCCGGCATTTCCGATGCGCTCAGATCCAACGGCAGCGGCGGCGCCGCCGGCACCGCAGGTGATTCTTTCGGCGTTTCGGCCGGTGCTCCCGGGTTGACTTCAGCCTTTGAAACAAGCGATTTCGCATCATCGGTGCCGCGTGGACGAGGCGGCGGCGGTGCGCTTGGGATGCGCGCCGGGCGCGGCGGCACCGGTGGCACGGTTGGAATTTTCACCGATGCAGGCGGCGCTCCGCTGACAACGCGCGCCGATGCCGGAGGATGCGAACTCGCCGGTCGTGCCACCGGTGCCGCCGCGCCCCCGCTCGGCCCTTCGATAGCTCCAATTTGCGCTGGATCCACCGCCGCAATTCCAACGAGCGTCACCGCCGCCGCCGGCCCCATTCCAGCCGGCGGTCCACTTCCACCGAGGCCGCTCGGCCGATTCGCGACACCGCTCTCTTCGGGCTCGATCCACTCCACTTCCGCTTCGCCGGCGGTAACTCCCGGCTCCGAGGGACCGGTGGGCCGCCCCAGCAACCGATCGATATCCATAAAACTCAACGTGCGCCCCGGCGGCTCCATTGCCACGAGCACGCGCCCCGCTTCTTCGCGCGAACTGAGCGGCACCTGTCCCCGCCAAGTCAGCGTTAAAACTTGCCTGTCGGTATCAACCCACAGCGTGTCGCAACGCAAAAGCACTTCTTCTAAAGGCTTTCCTGTGCGCTCAACAAACGCACGCGGCTTGAGCCCCGGAAGCGTTGTCACCAAATGCGGAATGTCCGGGTGCAAATTCACAAGCTCAATCCGCTCATCGGCCCGGATTTCCGACACCTGCTGATCCTCCGGTGCGGCATTCCAAAACGCCGGATCGATATCGCTCGGAAGCGGCGCCGACGGCCATTCGTTTGCGCGAAATGATCCCGCGTGTCGACCCAACTTGCCCCGTCGCGAAGGCCACGTTGGAGGCATTGGCCCGTACCCAATCGGCGGTGTTGCCTGCCCTTTTCGCACGAGCGTAAAGCCGGCGGGTTGAAGCCCCGGAAGCGGCGTCATTCCAAACGCGTCGGGTGTGGCTTCCAAAGGTACACCTACCGGATTTTCGGTCCCTTCACCGCCCGCTGCCCGCTCATAACGCAGAGGCGCCTTGGTGATGCGCGATCCGTAGCGAACGCGCGGCTCCATCGTCCACACGCGCTCACTCATCACCTCAATGGCTTTGCCCACTTCGCCCACAACGAAGCGCGTCACAAAGCTCTCCACCTCCTGCCCGTACGGTGCAAAAGCGTGCCCCACCAGCAGCACATCCGCGCGAGGTTTTGCGGGCACAAAGTCCGAAGCGCTGTAGAGGCTTTTCTGCGAGTCGTCGTCCCAATGGTTGTCCTCGTCGTTCGGATAATCCTGAATTTCCGCTACGCGCGACGTTCCCGGTACGAGATCAAACGTCCCTTTGCAAACAAGCAACAGCGAATAAGCGCTCGGTCGCGGCTGCCAAACAAGCCCCGCGGCGCGAAACGGACAAAGCGAAACGACCTCCATGCCGCGGCTCTAGCCCGGATCGCTCACGAAGGCGATTGCAACGACGGCTCGAACGCGGCCGCGACGGGCCCGGGCCCCGGTGTGCACGGTCGCTTCCAGCGCTCCCTTGTCCTCAATCGTGCCGCAATTCCGGCCGTCTGTTCTCAATCGTGTAGCATCGCCCGCCGCGATGGCGCTGCGGCTCGCAAACTGGCTTGGATTGGCGTGTGGCCTGCTCTTCTGGAGCGGCTCCGCTTATGCCCAATCGCCGAAGAGCGCCGAGCGCAGCACGCTCATTGCGCAGGACACAGCCGATCTCGTCACCGCTGCTGATTTGGTCGCGAGCGATCCAACAACCTTCACCGGCAAAGCCATCCTCCGCGTTGAAACGGTCACCGTCGGACCACTTTGGCCCGCCAAACTGACACTCACCTCCGTTCGACCCGGTGAACCTTGGAGTGGAGAAGCAGGCCGTCGCGTTGTTCGTGAGGCGCTGGCGACAGGCAACTTCGCGCGTGCCACCGTTTCCGCATACCCGGAAAACGACGGAGTGGTATTGCGCGTCGCCCTCTTACCCCGCCGCGTGATCGATATACTCACCATCTCGGGCGGCCTTTTTGATCGCAATGAAACGTTTGAAGTTGCAGGCCTTTCCGAAGGGGGTGAAGTGACAGCGCCCCTTCTGGAACGAGCTGAAACGCGCATTGCGAATTTCTATGCATCCCGCGGTTATCCCAGCGCGGTTGTTTCGGCATCGACCACTGATACAGACGCCGCCGACCGCGCGTTTGTGTCTGTCCACATTGAACCGGGACCACCACTTTTAATCGAAAAACGCTCGTTTTCAATCGATCCAATGATGGAGAGTGAGATCGGCACTCTGCGCAATCGTTATAAAATATCCCCCGGTTTAAGCGTCTTTGAAACCATTTTAACAAAGCTCGGATTTGGCATTACACCGGGCGCGCGCGCCGACGAAAACACGCTCAACGATGCCGATCGCGATTTGGCAGAAGTCCTTCGTGAAAACGGCTTTTTGCGCGCTGAAGTGCGTCACAGCCTCGTCAAACAAGGCAAATCGGCGGAAGTGGTCGTACGCATCTTATCGGGCCCGCGCCTTGTTCCCGTGTTCGACGGCAATCGCGCTTTCGATTCAGACCAGCTCGCGGTGGCACTTGATATTCGAAAATCATTCGGTTCGCGGGCGGGCGATTTGGCGGACCGCCTTCGCGATTTCTACGTAAAACGAGGCTTTCTCGACGCGGAAGTCACCGTAACAGAACGCGGCGGCGCCAATGACGCCGTTCATTACCTCGCGTTTCGCATTATCGAAAATCATACCGTTCGAGTTATTGAAAAAAAGTTCCCATGCCTCACAGGTGACCTGTCAGAAAGTGATGTTGAAGGCGAAATCCGCACGTTTCTAGACGAAGATGTGCCTCGCAATGACGGGTTTTCATTAAACGACGGGGATGCCCTCAACCGTATTCTAGGCCCAGTCGCCGGTGCCGGTCGGCGCGCCGTCCCATTGGAAATCGATCCCAATACAACCTACGTTCCAGACTCGTACGAACGCGCGCGCACCCACCTTCGCGACCTTTTTTATAGCAAAGGGTACCTCAACGCGATTGTCGGCCCCGTTTCGATACAAAGACAACGGTGTGACCCAAAAGCCGCGGGGCAGGGGTGTGTACCCATTCCCATCAAGGCGGTAGTTCCTCAATGCCGGCGTGACGATCTCGGCCTTCCCCTGCCTGAAGCTCCGCTGCCACCTACCCATCGGTGTGAGCCCGATCCTACCCGTGGGGTGGAATGTTCTCCCGAGGTGACCGTTTTTATGCCCATTCACCTCGGGCCACGGAGTCAACTCTCCGATATGGCCTTTGAGGGCAACGTTCGCTACGACGATCGACGCCTTGCAGAAGAGGCCAATCTCAAGCTTGGAAATCCGGTATCTTCCATTGAGGTAGAGGCGGCTCGCCTCCGATTGATCGATTTCTACCAGGAGCGCGGCTACGCCTACGTCGACGTTCGATCTACCATTGAAGCATCCCCCGATCGCACTCATGCGCGTGCCAAATTCCAAGTCGCCGAGCGCGAAGCTGTCATTGTTCGAGACGTCGTCATCAGAGGCGCCAAACGCACCGACGAACGCATTATTCGGAGCCGCATCGCCGTTACCCTTGGTCTACCCTACAATCAAAAGCTCATTCGCCTCTCGGAAGAACGCATTGCCGCCCTTGGAACCTTTACAAGCGTGTCCGTCAGCCTTGAAGATCCCGAGGTTCCGCAGCGCGAAAAAAGACTGATCGTCACAGTTGTAGAACAGCTTCCCCAATACCTCGACCCGCGCGTCGGTTTCTCCACCGGTGAAGGTTTCAGGTTTGCTTTCGAGTACGGCAATCGAAACCTTGTGGGTGGAGCCGAGCTTCTCACCCTCCGTCTTCAGCTCAGCTATCTACCCGACGTGTTTGTTCCGGCTGAGGTTCTGGGTGTCTACCGTCAATCGGGTATCGACAACATTCTCGACAGGCTTGAAAGGCGCAACGCCGCCAGCTTAACCCTACCCAACATCGGCCTTGGACCCCTTGTCAGCGCCAACGTCGACCTGTTCGACATTCAAGACCTCCAGCGTGATTATCGCCTCCGAAAAGAGGCGCTCGTCCCCAGCGTTGCGTACCGACCTACCCGTCAACTCAATTTCCAGGGCAGCGTTTCGGCCGAGTATAACGAGGTCAAGATCTTTACCTGTCAAGAACTTGGAAATGCCAACCCCTCGGTGATTGCCGAGTGCGCCGCCCGCAGTGACACTCTCCGCGTTCTCCGCGTTCCTGAAGGACAAAGCGTTGCCTTTTCTCAACGCGTCAACGCAAGTTATGACGGCCGAAATAACCCGTTTTCAGCAACCAGCGGCATCCTCCTCGCGGGTGGTGTAGAGCACGTCAATGCGTTGCCGCTTGACCAACCTACCAACACTGCCGTTGTCCAGCGCCCCAGTCACTTTCTCAAGTTGACGGGTAAGGTAAACGGCTATATCCCCCTTGGATTTCCGGGCCTCTCGCTTGCCATGAGCCTTTCAGGCGGCTGGAACGTTCAGCTTGAACCTACCAGTTTAACCTACCCAGATCGCCTTTTTTTCCTTGGTGGAGTCGATTCGATCCGCTCCTTTTTGGCCGATTCCGTGGTTCCCCAGGACGTGGCCAACTGCATTAGCAACCGCCTTGTGGAGCCCGACGATCCCGACTGTCTTACCACCGTCAACGGCGTTTCAAGACGCATTCAAATTCAAGACGTGCCCATTCGCGGCGGCGACTTGATGGTCAACTCCCGCCTCGAACTTCGATTTCCCATCCCTGTCACATCTTTTTTGCAAGGTGGCTTGTTTCTCGACGCCGGCAACTTATGGCGAAGTTTCCAAAAATTCGCCTTCAACGAAGCGCTTTTGCGTTACGGGTTTGGCATTGGTGTACGCGTTGCAACCCCCATTGGACCCATCGCTTTCGACTACGCGTTCAACCTCCGCCGCTACCTTTGGGAAGACATCGGCGCTTTCCAATTCTCCATCGGCGTTTTCTAACCTAGAGCACCAATCGGTTTGAATCGTGAATAAAATCAGAAGATTACTGATTTGAGAAAGGCGAAAAATATCGGCAGGGTGCTCTAGTCTTTTCCCAGTGGAGGAGGCTCGCGCCTCCTCCCCCGCACGGGTCGCTCCTGACCATTGCATGTCTCGTGTTGCGGCTTCCCACCCAATGCGCCGCGGCCGGGGCCCTACCCTGCCGCAGGGCGCAATGGGGCCCTCGCCGCAACACTCGATCACGCAATGGTCACTCACTCCCCAATCCCCATTTGGGGTGACGAGGGCGAGTGATCTGTGCGCGAACGAGCGGGTACGGTTTGGGCCCCACGCGCCACTGCGGCGGGGAAGGGGCCCCGTCCGCGGGCGCTTGGGAGAAACCGAACCCGCGAGACGTGCACAGATCAGGAGCGCACGCCGCGGGCCCCCCTCCACGCGATCCGAACTGGGTGTCTGTCACGCGGTGGAAGCTTCGGGCCTAAGCTTTTTGCCTTGCTTTCGCCTGTTTGAGTACACATCTAAACTATCTGTTTGGTTACGGAATCAACCTTATTCGGTGCTCTAGAACCGCGCAGCAAAGTGCCCTCGTTGGATGTCAACCACGCACAATGGTTAGCACCATAAATGCCGAGTAGAGCGCCACAAGCACCCAACCTTCAAGGCGCGTAATCAACCGCTCCGTCCTAATAAAAAGAGCGGCCAGCAAAGTCATTATCGACAAGACAACCAAATCAAAAGCACCTTTTACAAGCGACATTGCCACTGTCCCCGCAAGTGCCGACGCGCCCAAGCACAAAAACACGTTGAAGATATTTGACCCAAGCACATTGCCAACGGCCAAGTCCGAGTGCCCTTTTCTTGCGGCGATGATACTTGTAATCAACTCGGGGAGGGACGTTCCCACCGCCACAATGGTCAGACCTGTCATTTTTTCGCTGATTCCCAGCGATCGAGCAGCCGACACCGCGCCTGCCACAAACAACTTTCCACCGACGAGCAGCACGACCAGCCCTACCAACGCCGTGATGGCCGATCGCCATCTTCCACCGGGTTTTGGCGCACCCGCGGCATCGGTTGCCTCCGCCGCCGTCGTTGTGTCCGCCGTTGCCGCAGCGATCTGTACCGCGCTCCGCGCAGAACGAACCATCCAACCTGTGTACGCAACGGCCATTGCGAGCAACGCGAAAGCCTCCCATGGTTCAACTTTACCATTCATAAGAACCAGGGGCACAAGAGCGGTGCTTAGCAGCATCACCGGCATTTCTCTGCGGCGGAGTGAACCGTCTACCCGTGCGGGTTTAATCAGCGCGGCAATGCCCAAAATCAACCCGATGTTGGCAATATTTGACCCCACAACGTTGCCAATAGCCACATCGCCGTGCCCATCGCGCGCCGCTTCAATGCCCACAATCACCTCGGGGGCCGACGTGCCATACGCCACCACCGTCAGGCCTACCAAAATCTGTGGAATGCGCAAAGCAAGGGCCAAAGCCGATGCGCCGCCCACAAACCACTCCGCGCCAAAGTACAGCAGCATCCCACCGCCGATGAGCTTTACCCAGTCCATGATTCACCGTTTCTACCCTGTCGAAAAAAGTGACATGAGATGTTGTTATTTAGTTCTTCTCGACAGACCTTAACCTCGCTAATAGTCCACCGCACAACGGCGAGCCGAGTTTCGCGAAACGGGTTCCCACGCTTGCACAATGGTGGGCAGCATGAAAAATCGGCAATATCATATTAAGTTTCCTCCGACAGATCCGCATCAGCTAAGCCAAGATGAGGCTTACTTTTACCTGCTTGAAAACCACGAAGATATCAAAATTCGCTTTCACGACTATTCTGAAATTTACAAGAGACCGGGACTTTACGAGCAACTCTTCTACGACCGGCTCAAGTGTAATTCTCCCAAAAAAGTACGGGATATCCTCGCCAAAGTTCTATCTGACAACCGGGTAGAAATGACAGAGCTGCGCGTTCTCGACCTTGGGGCCGGCAATGGGATGTTCGGTGAGCAGCTTCAGGCCGGGGGAGTAGCTCGTGTTATCGGTGTTGACATCAGCCCTGAAGCCGCAGACGCATGCGCGCGGGACAGGCCGGGTCGCTACGATGCGTATTACGTGGGCGACATCAGCAACAACGAAGCCGCTATTTCAGAAGACCTGAAAAGTTGGCAGTTTGACTGCCTTTCATGCGTTGCCGCGCTGGGTTTTGGAGACATTCCCGCATCGGCATTTGCCCACGCGTTTAATCTCATTTCTCCGTCGGGTTGGGTCGCTTTTAACATTAAAGAAACGTTTCTGTTGGCAAGCGACAATTCAGGTTTTTCAACACTTGTAAAAACACTTCTCAACAGCGACGCGCTGGAAGTGCACCACCTTGAGCGGTACAGACACCGCATCTCCATCGACGGCAGACCGCTATTTTACCACGCGCTCGTCGGACGTAAAGAATCGGACATCCCCCCGAGCGTCATGTCAACTTTGTCCTGACCTACCCGCGAGCGGAGTGGTTGTAGCGTCAAGGGTTGATGCCACGGGCAGCTCCACAACCAACTTGCTTGCCACCGACCGTTCGTCCAAATAGGCAGCTACCTGGCCTTGGTCATTCAACACTGGAATTTGCCGCAACCCCGCAGCCAACATTCGCGTCAGCACTTCAATGGCAGGTTCGTCAAATCGTGCCACCATCGGTTCTTGCATCAAGTCGGATGCAACAACCCAATCTGCCATTCCCTCCTCAGAAGCCACAACGTGCAGCACTTTTGACGGTACAACGCCCACAATCTTCCCTGTTTCGTTCAAGACGGGAAAAGTTACCTGCCATGTTGCATCACCCACGGCGTCCAACATGGCCCTTCCACCCGTTGCGGGGCCAAACGTTCGGGCGCCCGGCTGAGCTTGAGCCAAGTCACCAACCCGCAGACTCTGTTGCGCGCGCACCGTTTCAACAGCGCTCGACCGACTTGACGGTTGAGCTTCGTACAAATGGTGTCGTCGCAACGCAACGAACGCAATTCCCTCGGCCAACATCAGTGGAACGATCAGATCGTAACTGCCCGCCAGTTCACAAACAAGCACCATGGATGAGAGCGGCACGTGGGCTATTCCACCAAACAGTGTACCCATTCCTACCAGAGCAAATGCACCTGGGTTAATGGTCGCGTCCCCTGTCAACAGTTGAGTTGCCCGCCCAAACGCTCCACCCAAAAGCCCACCCAAAACAAGCGACGGAGCAAAGTCGCCGGCGCTTCCACCCGTTCCCAAAGTAAACGACGATGCAACGAGTTTTAGGGCGCAAAGTGCGGCGAGCACCTGAACTCCTCGCCATCCACCCGGCAGCCAGTCTGCCCCTGTAATAGCCACTTGCGCCGCACCGTAGCCACCCCCCAAAATTCCAAATCCACCACCGGGTCTACCCAAACGTGTCCCGAGCCAAAACAAAAGCGGAACGGTTAAAATTCCCAGTGCCAAGCCGCCGTAACCCGGACGCATCCATACCGGTCCAGGCATTTTACCTGACACCATTCGAACCGTTTTCAGCGCTCTCAAAAAGGTCAGAGCAAGCGCCACTTCAAAGAGCGCGAGTGCGGCAAAGAAGGGTAGATGCCCCGGAACAAAAGGGTAAGAGTCGGCGTGCGCAAAGAGTCGTGAACTTTCACCAAAGGGTAAACCCACTGAATAGCCCACAACGCTCGCCAAAACAGCCGGCACAAGCGCGTCCGACTCAAAGTCATCACGGTAGAGCACTTCCGCCGCAAACAGCGCCGCGCCCAGCGGAGTTCTAAATACGGCGCTCACGCCTGCGGCAATCCCCGCCACATACAAGATCCGTCTCTCGCGCGGACTCGTCTTTAACCATCTGGCAACAAGCGATGCCATGCTGCTGCCAATTTGCATGGTAGGCCCTTCACGTCCGCCCGATCCACCGCTTCCCAGCGTTAAAATCGAGGCGATCGCTTTGAGCCAAGGCACCCGCTTTCGAGTGATTGCATCGCGCTTGTGAAACACCCGAATGGCCGCGTTGCCGCCGCCTCCCAGCACTTCAGGTGCAAAGCGGTGCCCAATATACCCTGCCAAACCGGCTCCCAGTGCGGGCAGCCATACCAATAACCACGGACGGAAAACGCCGGGTGCACCTTCGGAAGCGCGCTCGCCGGCCGCGCGCAAAAACGAATATCCCGCGAGGGATGTCAGCAGCCAATGTTGAACACGTTCTACTGCGGTTGAGAACGCCGCGCTCACGAGACCCGCGGCCGCGCCGACAACAATCGCATGAAGCAGCGTCCGACCAAGATGTTGCAGGTCAATGGGAGACTGTTTTTCGCGCAGCGATAGAAGTCTGTTCAGCCACGCTCGCAACGTGCGTTTTATAGCCGATTTGCGCTCACCATCGTTCACTTCATTGTCGCTTTCCGCTTGCCCGGCCCAAGTCTACGCTTCTGCGCCCGGTGTGGGGCCAGAAAAAGTCGACAGGTTATGTAGGAAAAACCGACAGGTTATTTTGATCTGTCGATAACTCAAGCATCCCAGCGCTTTTGTGCGGCTTGCGCTTCGAAAACGATTTTTCAGCCCCGTGTGGTGCGGTATCCAAGAAGTCAAATGCCTCCGCGCCGCCCTTCCCATCCGCCGCCTCCTCCTCCCCACGTGCCGGCTCCCCGACCTTCGGCGAGTGCAACAACGTCCCCATCCACCGCAGACATTGCAAAGCTTCTAGAGTGTCTCATTTCCGACCCGGAGGATAGAGAGTTTGTCGCTCGCTGTATCGCTACCGAAGGGCCGCCCCACCACCGCCTTGCGAGCTTTGTCATTCTTACCCTGCTCTCTCAAGTGGTAGAAAAGTCGGGTGTACCGGTGGCCGCCGAGCACGACGGTTATAAAATCCCATTTCGGCTTCCACCGCACCTCGACAGACACAACGACGAAGACGCTCTCTACCCACTTCGTCTGGCGCGCGGAGCAATGCAACGTGTGGCACTCAATGACGCTCGTCGTGCCGACATGTTGGCCTCCGCTGTTGTCGACGGACCTCCCCACCATGCCCTTGCCAACGTTGCCATGGTGAATTTGCTCCACGCGCTCGTTTCTCACCTTGAGGCGAAAGAGACTTCAAGATGAGCCTTCCACGAGACGCGGGGGCAGCTTTTCGTGTGGCCGCTGCTGAACTTGGCATGTGTTCGGCGGCTCGCCTTTTTCAGAACAATTCATGAAGCTCGGCGGGCCTGACCTGCTGCATGAAGCGCGTGATGTTCTGGGAGATGACCTTCCCGTGTTGGACTACGTTTTGTCCGGCCTGCTCGAAGGCAACCCTCCACCCCCCATTGACGGTACAAAAGTCGCCGCGGCACTGCACGATCCCGCCTCGGTTTTGGTGGTGGGGCTGGAGGCCTTTTTTATGGATGCCCTTGTTGTCCACCTTACCCAATGCCGCATTGGACTGGTCCTGGGCGAAGGTGGGTTGGAAGGTGATCTCCGCCGCATTATTGCCAACTATGAAGACCGGGTAGAACTTGTAAAACTCGGTGATGTTCAACGGTGGGCGGGCAACAAAAGCGCACTTTGCACGTTCGTTTACGGTGTTCGAGAACGAAGCTGTTATGTTCAACCAATATGGCTTCGAATGGCAGGTTCCGACATTCGAACTCAGTTTCGCACGCTGGTAGGTTGGGATGTGTTGGGGGCTCCCACGCCGCGTTATCCCAGGTGGTTGGTTGAGACATCCACAGAGCCTTTTTCCCGGATGGTGACTTTATGACAACCGCGCGCATCGTGATGCCAACGATCCTGGTTGTCACACTGATTCTTCAGGCCCTTTTGTCCAGGCGTCGCGTTCTTGTGGTGGTGATGGGAGCCGGTCTTTCATGCCTGGCTTCAACTCTTCTTCATGTGGCACCGGCTTCGCGCCTGTTGGCCGAGGTTCCATGGGATGTTTTAATTATCCTTGTTGCGCTCGGCGTGCTTTCTAGAATGTTGGCCGAAGCGCGCCTGTTTGACCGGTTGGCCGTGCTCGCCACATCTATCAGTAGGGCAGCTGCGCTGCGCATTTTCGTGGTGTTTTCAGTTGTCATGTACGTTGTGAGCGGCGTGGTAAACAACATCACCGCGCTCGTTTTGGTGTTACCCGTTTTGCATGTTCTACTCAAACTCATTTCTCCCCAGCAGCGGTACGTCTCGTGGATGG
The DNA here is from genome assembly GCA_016712345.1 of Polyangiaceae bacterium. Classification (GTDB taxonomy): domain Bacteria; phylum Myxococcota_A; class Polyangia; order Polyangiales; family Polyangiaceae; genus JADJRH01. The sequence continues at coordinate 320,662 of JADJRH010000001.1, read as the reverse complement.
TTGGGATGGTACTTGTGGCGTGCAACCTCGGCGGTGCTGCCACTCCCATTGGGGACTTTCCGGCAATTCTCCTTCTCAGCGGCGGACGCATGACTTTTTCCGGCTATTTGGTTCAAGCCGCGCCCGCAACCCTCATTGCCTTGTTGATTCTGCTTGGACTGATATTGCTGTTGGTGCGGCCCGCCCGAGGCATTCCAAACGATCCGGTTTCCGCTCAACTTACCCAGCGAATCGTGTTTGCCATGCACCGCAATATCCGCATTGACAAGCGCGTTTTTATACCCGCCGCAATCAGCCTCGGGCTCATGCTCCTCGCGTGGACGGCTCTACCCGCAAGCTGGGGTATTACCCCCGAGTTGGTGTGTTGGTTGGGTGTTGGCCTTGCGCTTGTGCTGCGGCATCAACTTGGTGAAAAACTTATTCGCTCGGGCATTGATTCCGAGGCAACCCTTTTTCTACTCTCGCTTTTTATAATGGTTGTTGGGGTGCGCAAGACGGGAGTTTTTGAATCGGCGGCGCTGACCATTCAGCACCTACCCATTTCACCCACGCTCCAATTGGTGGTTTTTCTACTGGCAGCCGGCATTATTACCGGCATTTTTTCTGCCGGACCGAGCATGGCGGCGCTCTTAGATGTGGCCGATTCGCTCGCCCGTCGTTTGCCACCCAACGCCGTTTACGTGGGGCTCGCGCTTGCCGTTTGCGCGGGTAGCTCGCTGTTTCTTACCGCGGCCACTTCTGGACCCATTGCGCAGGCCATTACAGAACGCGCCAATCTTCGCGAACCCGGAGGCCGTTATCTGCGGTTTGGTTTTTTTGAGTTTCTACCCACGGGCCTCGTTGCCTTCGCCGTGATTGAAACCGTGGCCATTGGGTACGCATTGTTCTCGCTCGCCTGAACGCTCAATAAACGCGGCGAACACTCTCCGTTAGGAGGTTGAGTCGCGCGCGGGCGCCGGAGATACGTCATTAACCGGCGTTGCGGCCGGCCGTTGGCCCACGACGATGCCACGGACCGCCCGCGCGCGACTCAGAGCAAGCTCAAGAACGTGTATAGCTCAAACAATGACATGAAGAGAATAACGAAAATTCGACGATACATGTCGAAAAAAACGACAGAGTGTGTCACCCTCAAAAAGACATGGAATCGCTCAACTACCAGCACCTTTACTACTTCTGGATGATTCTTCGACACGAAGGCGTGGCGCCCGCTGCGCGCCACCTGCGTTTGAGCCACTCCACCCTGAGCACCCAACTAAAACAGCTTGAACAATTTTTGGGTGGGGAGCTTTTTCAACGGGGCGGGCGCAGTTTGGTGCCCACCCCTCTTGGGCTCCAAGTGGCTGCTTACGCCGAAGAAATTTTTCGCATCGGTCATGAGTTGCTTGACGTGGCGCGCGGGCAGGCCGGCTCCTCCCGATCCGTTTTTCGAGTTGGTATTGTCAGCGGCCTTCCCAAAACAGTCGCGTATCGGCTTGTTGAACCGGCCCTTAAAGTGGCCCCTGAAACTCTCGTTCAACTCCGTCAAGACAACCAGGCCCGCCTGCTTGAAGAACTCGCTACCGGGCGTCTGCACGTTGTGTTGGCCGACACTCCTCCACAGGCATCGGCGTTTCGGTTACACGCCCACGTGCTTGGGGAGTCTTCCGTTTTGCTTTACGGCACCGCCAAGCTCGTTCGCAAATACGGTGGGGCCTTCCCTGAGTCGCTCCAAGGTGCGCCTTTTGTGCTGCCGTTGGGGGGTGCACTTCGTAGAGCGCTCGACAGGTTTTTTGCAGATCGGGGCATTCACGTTCGAGTGTTGGCGGAGATCGACGACGCTGGAATGCTTAGAGTATTCGGCGGCAACGGCGTGGGCATATTTCCTGTCCGAGAAGCGCTCAAAACAGAGGTCGAAGAAGCCCATCGAGCGCATTGTCTCGGCCCGGTTGAAGGCGTGCGTGAACGTTATTACGCCATTTCGCCCGAGCGCCGCATTCGCCATCCAGCCGTGGGTGCGTTGGTTGAAACAGCCCGAGCAACATTGCGGTCTGTTCCCTCTGCATAACAACGTTCACCCATTGAAACGTGAGGCTCAACCAAGCTACCATCGCGCGCAATGAGCCCGCCCGCCCCGCTTTCCGCCGCTGAGCTATGCCGCCGCTGCGATCCCAGTGGTTTCAAGTTTAATACAACCGCCGAGCTGGAACCGCTTCACGATGCCATTGGTCAGGCCCGTGCCGAAGAGGCGGTTCGCTTTGGCGTGGGCATTCGCCGCGACGGTTTTAACATGTTTGCCATGGGCCCGTCGGGCGCGGGCAAACATACTTTCGTGCGCGCCTTTATAGAACGCACGGCCAAAACAGGCGTTGTTCCAAGCGATGTTTGTTATGTTCACCGGTTTGACCATCCCCACGAACCGAGCGCGTTGCTTCTTCCGCCCGGCAAGGGTCTGATTTTTAGAAATGACATCAAACATCTTGTTGAAGAACTTCGCACGGTGCTGCCCGCGGCGTTTGAAACCGACGAGTTTCGCAAGGGCAAAGAAAGTATAGAAACCGACCTGAAAGCCCGACACAAGGCCAAACTCAGCGTCCTTGAAGAGCGGGCAACAGAAGCCAGTGTTGCCATTGTTCGAACACCTTCGGGCCTCGCGCTCGCCCCTGTTCACCTGGGTGAAATTATAGCTCCCGATGAGTTTGAAAAACTGCCCGACGAGAAGCGGCTCCAATTTTTAACCTCCATGGAGCAGCTTCAAAACGAGCTGCGTGACGTTCTTGAAGAGGTTCCCCGCCTTGAAAAAGAGGCTCGCGAGCGCGTTCGCAAATTGGTTCGAGAAGTGGCGGCCGCGCGAACGGGGCATTTAATTGGGGCACTCAACACCAAATGGGCAGATCAAAAAAATATCCTTACCTATCTGCACGCTCTGGAAAACGACGTTCTCGACAATGTGGAAGACTTTTTAAAACCTGAAGAGGCAAAAGAAGGCCCCGGAATTGACTTGGGGGATCTCTCACCATTTCGCTCCGGGGCTCGATTCAGAAGGTATCAAGTCAACCTCCTTATTGACCACAGTGAAACCAAGGGCGCCCCGGTAGTTTACGAAAATCATCCCACGTTTCAAAAGCTCGTGGGAAGGGTAGAACACCTCTCTCAACTCGGCGCTCTGATTACCGATACAAGCCTCATTAAACCCGGAGCGCTCCACAGGGCCAATGGAGGCTACCTTCTTCTGGATGCTCGCAATCTGGTGCGCGAACCCTACGCTTGGGAAGGTTTAAAACGAGCGCTTTTGGCCAAAGAAATTCGAGTTGAGTCACTCGGTCAAATGCTCAATCTCGTCAGCACCCTTTCGCTTGAACCGGAGCCGATCCCCCTTGATATCAAAGTGGTGCTTCTCGGCGAGCGTGAACTATACAACCTTTTCCTTCAACTTGACCCCGACTTTCACGGCCTTTTCAAGGTGGCTGTCGACTTTGAAGACGATGTGGATCGCAACGGTGATTCTTCGCTCGCCTACGCGCGCATGATTGCCGCATTTGTTGCAAAAGAGGGGATGAAACCGATTGATAAAAACGGGGTGGCCCGCATTCTCGACCATGCGGCGCGCCTCGCCGGAAACTCCGAAAAGCTGGCTGCTCACATGGGCGAGCTTCATGACTTGCTGCGCGAGTCTGACTATTCGGCTTCAGACCGAAACTCCGCTGTCGTTTCAGGCGCCGACGTGGAGCGAGCCATCTTGGCTCAAGAAACCAGGGCGGGACGCATTCGCGAACGCGTTCTTGAAGAGATCACACGGGGTACCTACCTTATTGACACCGCCGGAACCAAGGTAGGTCAAATGAACGGATTGGCCGTGCTCACAAGCGGAAAAACGTCATTTGGCAGGCCGTCGCGCATTACAGCAAGGGTAAGACTGGGCAAAGGTCAGGTGGTGGATATTGAGAGGGAGGCTGAATTGTCCGGCCCCATTCACTCCAAGGGGGTGTTTATTCTGTCAGGTTTCTTGGGAGGGAGGTATGCTCTCAACCATCCCCTCTCGCTCGATGCCTCCGTTGTGTTTGAGCAAACATACGGCCTTGTTGAAGGGGACAGCGCGTCATGCGCCGAGTTGTGTGTACTCCTTTCAGCGCTAAGTCAGGTGCCTCTCAGACAATCTCTCGCCATGACAGGTTCGGTCAACCAACATGGTCAGGTGCAGGCCATCGGCGGGGTAAACGAGAAAATAGAGGGCTTTTTTGACGTGTGTCGCGCGCGTGGGATGACCGGTGAAGAGGGTGTACTCATCCCTCAATCAAACGTTCGCCACTTAATGCTCCGGCGCGATGTTGTGGAGGCCGTTGAAAAGGGCCTTTTTGCGATCTACCCCATTGAAACGGTTGACCAGGCCATGGAGCTTCTCACAGGGCTTGTTGCGGGTGAGCGCAATGTTGACGGCCAATTCCCTGAAGGGACTGTCAACCACAAAGTGGAGCAAGCCCTGATAGCTTTTGCCGAACGGCGCCTTGCATTGGGCGAAGCTTCAAAAAGTGCCGACCAAACTGCCAAATCCGCTTCGGTAGAACCGCCAAAAACAACCTGACTCAACGGTCACGCAAACCGCCCCGCAACGGCCGGACACGTAGCGCCATCAGGAACGTCTCTTCACCACCGGGAGGACACGGAGGAACACGGAGGTTTTTGTTTCTTTGGCTGCAATGGGTACACATCATCCGCGATCTCAAACCTGACAAGTTTTTGTCTAGCTGATGCAAGCCTATTGCAGCCCCAAATACAAAAAAACTCCGTGGAACTCCGTGATCTCCGTGCCTCCTAGGTAACTTCCCTTTAGCGGAACGTTCTGCAAGGCACGGATCCAGTCTTGTCGAGACGTTTGGGACACCCTTGCCCGTCGCCAAGCGGAAAAGCGAACAGCGTGGCGCGTCGGGTTCTCCAGATGGAGTTCTGTGGCGAGCGCAGCCACGACGAAAACGAGAGACCGGCGAGACCGGTGGATGGCGACGTGATGGACATCTCAAGTCGCCGGACCTCCCAGAACGGGCTCTTTTCTGCTGCATCGACAACTCAACCGCAACGAGATACTCGCCGTTCGAATGAGGCGCATGCGCCGCTGCGGAACTCCGTGTTGATGACGACGTGTCGGGAATCGAGACGTCTCAAGTCATTGCGAGGCGGCTGAAGTTTACCCTCTCGTTGAATGGGGGCCGCGAAGCGCGAAATGCGTTGACGCGCCCTCGTGGGAGCGGCAATGGAGAGACGATTTGAGCCCCCTTTCCAACGTGCAGTCCCCCGCCAAATCGCCTGAGCATGCGCATCGTCGGCCGCCCCTTTTGTTTCGACTGATTGTGTTGTGCGGCAGCCTGTTTTTGGCCCTCTTTGTCGCAGAAGTGGCCCTTCGTGCCGTCGCCCCCAAACGATCTGCCTATCGCGTTTGGATGCCCAACCTTCGGCACGAGTTTCACCCGGATGCAAAATTGCTTCCCGGTTTGCCTGAAAAGGCCCACTTCTCGGTAAATTCTCTTGGCCTTCGAGGTCCGGAACTACCTGAAGTGAACGATTCATATCGGATCCTCGCTCTGGGCGGCAGCACAACCGAATGCCTTTATCACGACGATTCTACCACATGGACAGCGCGTCTCATGGCGCTCCTCGGTACCACACCAAGTGGTAAGACTGTATGGGTAGGTAACGCCGGCCGCTCGGGTATGAACAGCGGCGACCATGTTCTTCAAACCAAATACCTCCTGGGCGACCTACCCAAAATGGACATGGCGGTGTTGCTCGTTGGAATCAACGATTTGGTGGCGGCACTCGGGCAGCCTGAAACCTACAAACCCGCTTCGGTGGATCTTTCACCCGGCGACAATGAAGAAGCGGTGCGTCGCGCTTTTTGGGTGGTCCCTACTGAGGTAGACTCCGCGTGGAAGGCGAAAGCACCCTTTTTCGCTCGCCTCCAACTCTACAATCTTGTCAAACAACTCAAGGGCGATGCGGGCAAATCCACTTTTGCTCAGGATGATTCGGGGAAGATTGTGGGTATATGGAGAGGGCATCGCCAGAAGGCAGGCCAAATTCTAGAAAATCTACCCGACCTCTCGGGACCGCTCTCGGTCTACCGTCAAAACCTGCTCACTATTGTCGACCTCGCTGCTCAAAAATCTGTAAAACTCGTTTTTTTAACCCAGCCAACGCTCTGGAAAAAAGACTCGTCGGCGGAGGAAAAAGCCCTTTTTTGGATGGGTGGAGTTGGGCAGTTTCAGCGTGAACCGGGGCACGACTACTATTCTCCCGGTGCTCTCGCGGAAGCGATGGTGAAATTTAATCAAACCCTTTTGGATGTGTGCAAAGAGCGCTCACTCAATTGTATTGATTTGGCTGAACTGGTGCCGCGTGATACGTCGATTTTTTACGATGACTGCCACTTTGGAACGCGTGGTGCCGATCTGATTGCCAATCGCATTGCCGAACATTTGAGAAAATTGTTATAGACTGTTGGAACGGCTCACCGGTGTTGCGTTTTCGTCGTGTGACGGATTGCAGGGCACAATTGTCATGGGGTAGGTAGGTCGCGGGCACGATTGTCATTGCCTGCCCGTTGGGGCGCCGCGCAATTTTGCAGCGCAAACGAGCGTCATGGAAACCGCCGTGCGTTGAAACTTGATAAGCACCGACGTGAGGCACAAAACCTGCTACCCAGTTATCCCAATGAATTTCAAAATGCGGCGCTACACGGCAATTGGGAGTGCCCTATGCATCGGAGTCTGCGCTTTCAGCGACCGCCCTGCGCGCGCGCAGGTTCCACTGCCCGTTCCACCGGGGCAAACAACGGCCCATCCAACTCTTCCCACCCCATCGGGCTCACCGTCTACCCAACCTTCAGCGCTCGCATCTACCCAAGCTCTACCAAGCGCGTCAACAGAAATGCAGCCCCCTTTGCCTGCGGGCTCAAACAACCCGGTGGAGCCGCCCCCGCCGACCAATCCGCATGACGCAGCGGTTGCCGAAGCTCTTCGGCAATTGGCACTGGGTGACTACGCGGCGGCGGCGCGCATTTTTCGTCAAGAGCTATACATGGCAACGGCCGACAAAAATGTGCAACCCGCGTTTATCAGTTATGTCGGAGAGCAGTATCAAAAGGCCCGAGAACACGTGGCCGTCATATCCATCAACGCCACGCGGGGCGCTGAAGTAAAGCTCGATAACAGGCCTTTGGGGCTGGCCCCCATCTACGATGAAGAAATTGTCAGCCCCGGCAAACATCGCATTCGCGCCGAGGGTAAGAACTGCCTCGGCGTTGCCGATGTCACTGCTGTCATGGGGCAATATCATGCGGTCAAAGTTGCATGCGAAACCAAGTTTGCGTGGCGAAATCCGGCGATGATTACCGGAGGCATTCTCTCTGTGTTGGCTGTTGGAGTGGGTATTGGAACGTTGGTCACCGCAGAAGCAAACCGAGAGGGATTAAACGACTTGAGGGAAGAAGCCCGCTCGTACGGATTTGTTGAGACTTCGGTTGAATTTCGAGCGCGGGAGACTGAAACGCGGCGGGTAGATCTGCTCAACGCGTCGGTGACCTCGTTTCTCATTGGAGGGAGTCTGTCCCTTCTTTCGGTCGGCCTCCTTGTGTTCGTAAAGCCACAAAAACCGGCAGAGCCGCCCCCTCTCGTTGGATTTTCGGCGGGCCCCGGATTTGGCACCTTTGCAGTGAGGTTCTAGCCCATGCGTACTCTTTTCCTTTCTTGGGGTCGCTTGTGTACGCTTGCGGCCGCTCTGAGCGTTGGAACAGTGGGTTGTTTTTTTGAAGAGCAGCCCATAGAAGAGCTTTTCGACGTGCCCTTTCAGAGCGATACCACTTGCGTTTCCGATGGGATGTGTCGTTCGGATAATCCGTGTGTTCGGGGGTTTTGCTCCTACGAAAATCGCTGCGTATTTGTGACCGACAATTCACTCATTCCCGACGACGGATTGCCATGTACAGAGGACACCTGCCTGTCAGGTCAACCGCTCCATACCCCACTTTCCCAAGGCTCGCCCTGCGGGGTAGACTTCGCGCTCACATGCAATGGAAACGGCGCCTGCGTGGGGTGCGAGGGTGACGGTTCCGACTGCGGCCCAGCGGCACCTTGCCATTCGTGGACGTGTTCATCCGGGGAGTGTGTCATGGCTCCGGCGCCGGCAGGTTTGCCTCTACCCATTGCCAACCAAATACCAAACGACTGCGGTCTGCTCCAGTGTAACGGGCTGGGCGTTGTTGAAACTGTCTTATATGACGATCCGATTTTGGAAGGATCGTGTTTTGGGTATGACTGTTTTGACGGTCACTTTGGTCCTCGTCCCGCCGGCGTTGTGTGCGGAGGAGTCTGCTTAAACCAGCTTGTCGAGGTGATGAGCCTCCAATTGTTTGAGTGTGACGGCGCGGGGGTGTGCAGCGCCGCCGATGTTGTGGAGTGCAGTGCTGGCAACCTGTGCTCCGGCAATCGGTGTCTGACAAGTTGCACGTCAACCGCGGAGTGCGTTTCAGGAACCGAGTGCGTCGACGGTGATTGTCGATTTGCGCCGGGGCCAAAGGCCGACTGTCAAACCTTTTGCAAAGCAAAAGAAGCGTTGGATTGCCCGGTAGAATTGGGTGAACCCGCGTGCGAACCTGAGTGTTTTGAAAAAGTGGTTTCAGCGTGTGCGGCTGAGTCCGCCGCGTTGATGGCTTGCCGGGCTCAAGCGGCGGCGAGCAGCGAAACCTGCGCGGAGCTTCTCAGTTCATGTTCCGAGTTGGAACTCGCGCACAGATTGTGTACACAAGAGCCTCTGCCCCCCGACGGCCCGGGGTGTAATTTAAATCTACCCTGCGTTTCAGGGTTTGACGGGTGCACATGCGCCGCGTTTTGTGATGGTTCGCTCGTAGTAGATCAATGCCTTCCGAGTGACCTCAATCCTGAGATCGTTACATGCTCGTGCGCTAAAAACGGCGTGACCCTCAAGACGTGCGAAATCAGCTCCGGCTGCGGAATCAGTACAGGCTGTTGCGCCGGCGTATTATAAACGCAAAAAGCCATGCAGCGCGGGCCGGCGCGACGGCGTCTACTGCTCTGTGCTCCAGCCCGACCGAAGCACGGCTCTTCCCGAGCCGCCGCCCATCTTGGCCGACGGGTTGTCAGGTGCGGTGAGTGGACACGGGTCAATGCTGCTTGCTCTTTTGGTTACCCACGCCGTGTTTTTCTTGAACGTGTCGGTAAACACCATGGGCGGGGCAGGGTAGTCTGACGGTAGAGAAGCGACCTCTTCAGGTGTGGGATGCAACCGCTGGAGCCATTTCCCTTGTACAAGGGAGTATAATTCTGTAAACCGATCCACGGCCCCACTTGCCGAGCGCGATGCCAACACCACCCACGCGAGTTGCGGGTTGACCATGTGAACCGCTTCTGTTCGCAGCCCGTTTCGGAGGCGAACGGCGAGTCGCTGTGGATCGTTGAAATCGGTTAAAAAGTCGCTGGACGGCGCCGCTTTTTTCTCACCCGACGACTGGGTCGCAGCCGGTGCTTCCGTTTTATTTGGAGTGGTTGTACTCAACTCTGCGGGCGGCTTGTCAGGTTTGGGGTTGTTCTTCCACGCTTTGTAGGTAGGGTCGAAAATATGAATGACCTCTTCACGCGTTACCGCGATCCAACCCGCTTTGCTGGCAGGGCCCAAAAAACAAGAGCGAATTTTTTGTTTCAGGTCAGAGCTTGCTGCGTTACGCTCCGCTTCCTCGGCGCTTTTTACAAATAGAGTCCACTCATTGTCCCAATCAAAACAGTTGGCCGTTTCAGGTAGGGCAAGCTGTTGAGCCCGCCAGCATGAAATAGCCGCTTTTTCGGGGCTTGACTGGTCAAGTGGAGCGGTGACCCGATGATCGCTGAACGTGGAGGCAACCATCCCTATAGGTCTGGCAAACGATAAACCCGCCGGCTGATTCACCACGCGGGCCACATTGACTCCTACCACTTCTCCCCGCTCGTTGAGGAGCGGCCCACCTGAACTGCCGGGCCCAACAACGGCGTCATGCTGCAAAATCCCATGTTGCAACGCACCTACCACCCCGGCGCTGAACGACCACACCGTTTCTTGAGGGTGGCCCAATGCGAGAACTTTATCCCCCGGCCTAACTTCAGCGTTTGACCATACGAGGGAGGGTAGGGTAGATGTGTCGGCTGATACTCGAACCACCGCCAAGTCGGTTACGCCGTCTTCTGCAATGCGCTCGGCCGGAACAAGATTGGCCTGGTTTTCAAAAAGAAATCTACCCAGTCCCCCGTCCATGGGTGAAAATCCCATTCTACCCGGGGAGTACAACATGGCTGACAACTTACCCCCCCCGTCCACCACGTGCAGGCTGGTGATCACCATTCCACCCGGAGCCAAAAAGCCGGCGCCGTAGGTGATAACCGGTGCTGCACCCGGTTTGGCAGGGCGCTCGTTGATCAGCAACACAACCGCGGGCAACGCGGCAGCCACAACATCGGCCGTGCTCTTTTGAGTGGGCGCGGTTGAGGGCGTTTGGTTGGGTGTGCCGGGAGTTTGCGGCGGCGTTTGAATCTCAACGCTTGAGCAACCGGCGAATGCAAGAGTCAGGAATGAACAGATCACCGGAGCAGCCAAGCTGCGCCGCGCGGCTGTTGTGTACACAATGTTGTTGCGTTGCGCGTGTTGTTTTGGGTGTTGCCGGCCGAACATGCACTACCTCGCTGGCGTGTGCTTGAGAAGTCTTTCGCAGTATAGTCCGAGAAAACATCGGCGGGCGCAATTTATTTCGTGCCCATCACGCCACGCATTCAACTCGAACTCTTTCAATGCGTTCCGTGATATGGTCCGCCCCCTATGCCCGTTGTAGACAACCGCGCCCCCAACGCCGCTTTGCGCCTCTCCGGTGCGGCGGACTTGTTGGAGGGAACCGCCTACAAGTTGCTTTCGCAATTGGGTGAGGGCGGGATGGGTCAGGTTTTTGAAGCCGAACACCGGGCGCTCGGTCATCCCGTGGTCATCAAGATTCTGCGGGAAGATCTTCCAAACCAAGTTGAACATCTAGACAGGCTGCGGGTGGAAGCCCAAGCGCTGGCGCGCATTCGGCATCCCCACCTCGTGCTTGTAACCGACTTTGGCACGGCGGCAAACGGGCGTCCGTACGTGGTGATGGAGCGCCTTATCGGACGCTCGCTGCAACAAGAAATCAACCGCAGAAAAATATTGCCACCTGTTGAGGCCGCTGAAATAGCCCGCCAAATTCTAGTGGGCTTGTCGGCTGCTCATGATGCGGGGCTTGTTCATCGAGATATCAAGCCTGACAACGTATTTTTGTGCGCAACCAAAGACAATAGACCCTTTATCAAGGTGCTTGATTTCGGCGTTGTAAAAATTGCTCAGATCGGTCGAGACTCACGCACGCCCGATCCGCTGATTGCCCCCACTCGTGACGGTTTTACCGTTGGAACTCCGCGCTACTTTTCGCCTGAACAGGCTCGCGGCGCGCGCGACATTGATGCTCGGAGCGATGTTTATTCTGTGGGGATTACACTCTACGAAATGCTTGTCGGTCGAACACCGTTCGATCACATAAACGACCTTCAGGAGCTTTTTCGTGCCCACGCGTACGAGCCGCCCATTCCCCCGAGCGGTGCATCGGCTCAAACCATACCAGCCGACTTGGAAAAAATCGTTCTAAGAGCCTTATCAAAACGGCGGGAAGATCGTTATGCATCGGCGCAGGCTTTTGCCGATGTCTTGTTGTCTTTTATCCATTCTCAGGGTGATGCGGGCAAACAGTTTACCATTTCTACTCCCGAGTTGGTTGTTCACCACTTTGCAGCGCGTGAGCGCCCAACGGAGCAGTTGAGTACACGCGACAATCCAACGTCTGGGTCAAGTTCGAACAATACAACCGCCACGGCTATGCCCGTGGCACTCGGCGTTTCGGAGTTGACGGGTAGACTTTCAGACGAGGCCGTGGTGGTAGACAACCTGGTCGACCGCATTCTTGCCGCTCGACATGCGAAACGCGACAAGGCGGCAAACCCGATTTCGTATGAGCCTACGGAGGAGGTTCCAACGGATGAACCTGAACCGACGCTTCCTTTGGAAGAAGATCCCGTCCCCCGTCCGTCCGCCTTACCGCCCACAGCTCCTGACCTAGATTTGTCCAAGATCGCCGCGCTCCAGCATCCCCCTCCGTTGGCGTCAGTGGCAGCTCAAAACCGCGGGCCAAGCAGCGTTCCTGAAACGGCCCCAATGTTTAATCTGTATTCTACAGAAGGCTCTCAGATAACGGCGAAGCAGGGCCCGGCATACCCATCCCGCTCCAACTCAAAATGGCGTTTGGTACTTTGGGCCGTAATTGGGGTTGTGATCCTGTTGGGGCTTCTTTTTGCGGCCCTTGTTGTTGTTGATTAACGTTTGCACAAGCTCCCCGTTCAGGTTGGGGAACGTTGGTTCCCTGGATATAAACTAAAGTAGTCTTTGCAAGACGCGCCGTCTCATGTAATGGCTCCCTACGTCCCAAGACCACTGGGTTTTTTCGGGGCTGCTCATTGGGGAGTGATGAACCGGCAAATATCGCAATCAAGACAGGGGGCAGATGAGGCTACGGTTTTTCTTGTCGACGATGATCTGGTGACTCTTACCGTTGTCGCTCAGGTGTTGCGCACGGCTGGATACCATGTGGTGGAATTTTCCGAAGCGACGGCTTTTCTCGCTGCGGATCCGTTCGAGCGCCACGGTTGCGCCGTCCTCGATTTGGCAATGCCCAATGTGTCAGGTATCGACCTGCAACATGCCATTGCCGAAAAACACGGAACGCTGCCGGTTGTATTTCTCACCGGCGCGGCCGATGTGCGCACAACCGTGCAGGCGATGAAAGACGGCGCGGTCGACTTTTTATTAAAGCCCTTTCAACCAGCCGAACTGTTGAAGGCCGTAGAACAGGCGGTTGCCAAGAGCGCTTCCATTCGAGCGGCGCGCGCCGAGCGCCTCGCCATTGAGAAAAAGTGGAGTGTGCTCACCCCGCGCGAAAAAGAAGTTGCGAAGTTGCTGGCGCAGGGGTTCCTCAACAAGCAGATCGCCGTTGAGTTGGGTATGAGCGAAGCCACTGCAAAACAGCATCGCGCCCGCCTGCTCGAAAAACTGAATCTGGGGTCCGTCGCAGAACTCTCCACCATGGTGGAAAGGCTCCGAGGGGCCGGTTCGCCCGGTTAAACCAAAAGACGCGACAAAGACGCGCCGAACACCAAGATGGGCGCGCAGCAGCACATTGACCATTTACCCCAAAATGGATGACCGTTTGGATGGGGGCAGTTCTTCCGAGTGGGTGGTTTGATTTGGCAGAAGGTGTTTGAGCCGATGGGCCTGAATAAGCGCGGTCCGCTCGGACTTGGACAACAATTGCACCACCTGCCGGACATGTACATTGACCACTAGAACGGTCACGAGCGCGATAATAAGCAGCAACAACTCGGTGTAGTGGGTGGGTAGACGAACAAGGCCCGGGACCATTACCAGGTGACCATTATCAAACACATACGATCGGGGTATGATGCCTGCAAACTGCAACATCGTTGGACCCAACACAACGGCTACGCTGAAAAGCATTCCCCAGTTTCGAGCGTTGCTGTCAGACCGCATGGTAATGGCAAAGGTTGCAAACGTGGCAGTTGCCAAACTCGGTAGCAACACAAGCGGGCCGAGAAAAGTGCTTGTTAATGCAACCGCCGCAAATGCCAGCACCATAATAGCCAACATGTGTTTGCGCTCATACCGCTTTTTATACCAAATCCATCCATTATAAAAAACCAGGCTCGCCACACAGCCCGTCATCAACCAAAACATTGTGTGACTGAGCACTCCCAATGCGGCGGCGCCGATACCCAACAATGCCAGCCACGCGAGGTAGGTTACAACACTCAAACCAAAGGCCCGCACCGCCGTTTTCTGTTCGGCCGCCAACACCTCACGTTCCACCTCAGGAACGTCGACGGAGGGATGATCGAGTAGGTTGGTAACCAGTTTTTGTAATGCTCCCCCCAATGAAGGATCCATTGCGAGAGCCTGTCCCAAACGACGCAGGGCGCGCGCTCGCCGTGCTTCCGCTTCTTCTGGAGATGACCCCTGCGTTTCAATCTCCATGGTGGCCGCTCGGGCGTGTTCCATTGCGGCGCTTCGAACGCGCTCGTGTTCACGCTCTTTTTCGAGAACGGTGATAATGGCGTCGTTCAGTTCGCGAGCCGATTGATAACGATTGGCAGGTTTCGATTGAGTGGCTTTTCGCCAAACATCGTTTAGGCCCGGTGCAATGTCGGCGATATCGGGGCGAGGCAGCGGTTCGTAGGTTTCTTTACGGACGAGTTGTGACAGTTCCATGCGACTCGGCGCCTCGCGAAACCAAGCGAGACTCAATATTTCGTAGAGAATGGCGCCGAGCGAATAAACATCGCTCAACTTGTCGGTTTTTTTGACCCCCAAAAACTGCTCGGGCGACATGTATTCGAGAGTTCCGAGGGCGGAACCGCCGGCAGTCATTATGCCGCTGTCTTCGGTCGACTCGTCGTCGTTTACCTCGGTTGACATTTCTGTAGCCGAGTTTTCCTCGTCGGCGTCGTTTACCCGTTTGGCAACACCCCAATCGAGCAAATACACCTCACCGTACTCACCCAGCATGATGTTTTCGGGCTTTAGGTCGCGGTGCAAAATCCCGCGCTCGTGGGCGTACTCAATGGCTAAACACACTCGGCAAAACGCATCGAGCAAACGTTGACGTGAAAACTTTTTGGCGGTGTCCTCGCTCCCACCCCGCAAACTGGCGAGCACATCTTGCAACGTCCGCCCACCGATGTGGGCCATTGTAAAGTACACATTGCTCTTGGCTACGTTTCCCACGTCGTACACAGGCACAATGCAAGGATGTTGCAAACTTGCCTGAATGCGCGCCTCGCGTAAAAACCTCTTTCGCACCGTGGGAAGGGCACGCTGATCTTCGCGCACCGACTTGGTGACCACATCGCGGCGGAGAATGCGATCGCGGTGGCGTCGCAGTTCTCCCATGCCGCCGACAGCAATCATTTCTTCGGGCGTAAAACGGCGAAGAAACAAGCGTTCGCTGTGAGGTAACACATCGGCCGCGTCGGCCGTGGACTCATCGTCGATGGCATGTTCACTTTGAACAACAGTTTGCCCCAGAGCCGCCTGCCTGGCGTCCCGCGGGGCAACTTGGTTGTCGTCATGGCTCATCGGTTGTGCTGCTGCACGATAGCGGCGTTTGCGACTCAAGAACGAGGGCCGCTCCACGCTGGCTATTAGAAAACGTATGCACGAGCGCTCCGCGCACGAAAACCCGCCTGTTGGAAGGATTGACAATGGCAATCTGTATTCTGTAGACTAAGGGGTTGCGCATGCGAGCTGTAGCGCGTGCCAAATGGCGCTGAGCGATTCACCCGCTTTGGCTCGTAGGCAATGCGATACCAAGCCTGAAATAGGGGTAGATTGCGGATTAATCTCCACGGTTGTTGCTCCTCGCCGCGCAGCGAGCACAACGGGAGCACTGATGTACGGAAATGCGCTTGTGGTTCCAATGGAGAACACCACGTCAAAGCCGCGCTCAAGTTCATTGCGAAGTGTGTTTATTGCCCAGTCCGATAACATCTCTCCAAAGAGAACAACGTCGGGCCGCACCACCGCGCCGCATTTAGGACAGATGGGTACACTTCCCAGTCCTTCATAATTGTCGACTCGACTTTGGTAGGAACACGCGGTGCATTTGAGTCGACTGATGTTCCCATGCATTTCGATAACGTTGGTTGAACCCGCCCGCGTATGAAAGCCGTCCACGTTTTGAGTAACGACCCATGTGCGTTTTACCAATCCGTCAAACTTGGCCACGATTTCGTGGGCGAGATTGGGCTTTGCCCCGCGGCAGGCCTTTTCAATTTGATGAATGTATTTCCAGCAGACAGCCGGGTCTTCCGCCATCATTTCCCCTGAAAGAAGTTCTTCAATGGGTAGACCTTCTTCGGTTTCGCCTGTATCGTATAACCCGCCGACTCCCCGGTACGTGGGTAGATTTGATTCTGCGCTAATGCCTGCGCCGGTAATAAAAAGCACACTTTCAGCCTCTTTGCAGCTCTTTGCAATGGCTGAAGTAATAACAGGGTCGAGACTCATGGCCGGCGAATCATAGCGCATTTGTTGACGCGGCGGCATCTGTATGCGACGACGGCAATATGCGGATTGGTGTTGCCGCAGGTGCGGTGAGTTTGGTTTTGGCGCTGTTTGCCGCTGAAAACAGCGCGTCGGCGCAGCCCAAGCCGGCGGCTCCAAAACCGGCTGTGACCGTCAAAGCGGTTCCCAAGCCGGCAGGTAAAGCGGCCTCCCCCAAACCGGCAAAGAGCCAAACCAAGGCGCAGCCGGCAAAAAAAGGCGGAAAAAAGCCTGCCGCTCGAAAAAACGGCGACCCGAGTGAGCCCGATGAGGCCACGCGCAGGGTGATTGCTGGGCTCACCGCGCAAAAAAACGCGCGGGAGTCGGCTGAGCTTACCGCCATGCGTCAGGTGGATCAGGCGCTGTTTCCGGCGGTCACGCCCAGCGCCGGTGAACCGTGGCCGGTTCTGGGCAGTCCACTTGTAAATTCCAGCGAGCCAAAAGTCTCCACTTCAGGTCTGCCACCTGAGGGGCAACTTGCTGCCATTTCGCCCGCGACGCCGGTGAAAGACCTGTCGTGGTTAAAACAATTGGATATGCCCGACATCCCCGTTCGGTGGGATGCACGCGTCATTCGTTATCTTGAGTTTTATAAAAATGACCCGCGCGGTCGCGCTATGGCGGCCACGTTTATTCGCAAGAGCGGGCGTTACGGCGGTGCTATTCGGCGGGTGCTGCGCGAACAGGGTTTGCCTGAAGACATTCTCTGGTTATCGCTCGTTGAAAGTGGATTTGATCCAACGATCCACTCTCCCGCGGGCGCGGCGGGGTTATGGCAATTCATGCCCGAAGGCGCCCGCATTTACGGTTTATACGTTGACCGATGGGTAGATGAGCGGCATGACCCTGAACGATCTACCGTTGCCGCAGCTCGTTATCTGTCAGACCTGAAAACGCGCTTTGGCAGTTGGGAACTCGCATTCGCCGCGTATAACATGGGTTATGGCGGGCTGCTTGCCGCCATTAAAAAGTACAACACCAATGACTTTTGGGAGCTTTCAAAACTGGAGGCGGGCGTGCCGTTTGAAACGGCGCTTTACGTTCCCAAGATTGTCTCCATTGCAATTGTTGCCCGCAATAAAGCTACGTTTGGTTGCGACGATATAGAAGTTGATCCGGCAATCACGTTTGATAAAATCTCGGTTGAATCGGGAGTTTCATTGCAATCGGTGGCGTCGGCGGCGGGAGTTTCATTAGACATGATTGAATCGTTTAATCCCCAGTTGCTAGCGGGTAGAACGCCGCCGCTCGCGCCGGGCCTTACTGTTGATGTGAAGTGGACACTTCGCGTGCCTGAAGGCGCGGGAGCCAAAACAGCCAAAGCGTTGCCAAGACTCATTGAAAACGAGCCGAAGCTGGAGCGCTATACAGTGCGATTCGGCGAGTCGATTGAGGATATCGCCTCGCAGCGCAAAACCAATAAATCCTCACTCGCCCAACTCAACGGTCTAAAGTCGGGAGAGTCGGTTCGTCCCGGCACTGTCATCTTTGTACCCGCCGGGCCCCATGGAGTTGCTGCGGCGTTGTCTGCCAAACCGCTGATCGTGGTGCCCGCTCAAACGTTCGTTCTACCGCACAAGCGTCGCGTATTCTACCGCGTTGTCGCCGGCGACACACTTGCCGAGGTGGCGGCCGTATTGGCCACCACGTCTGAAGACTTGGCAAAGTGGAACTTACTCGACTCATCGGCCAAGTTGCATGATGGGATGACACTGCAAGCATTCGTCGGTGAAAAACAGGTGCTCTCCGGCGTTGTCTTCCTCGAAGAAAAAGACGCCCGCATTTTGGTTGTCGGCTCGCCCGATTTCTTCGCTCACTTTGAAGCGCAAAAAGGCCGTGACCGCGTGTTTGTCACGGTGAAAGAAGGCGACACGTGGGCAGGTCTGGCCAAGCGACATGGCCTGTCGGTGGGTATGATTGAGCGTATCAATCAGCGGTCGCGAACAAGCCCCCTCACGCCGGGTGAACGGGTGGTTGTATACATTCCCGCGGGCAAAGCACCGGCACCTGACAAAGCCGATGACAAACCTGAACCGGCGCTCGCATCTGCGGTGACAGCCCCACCCGCTGTTGACTCCAAATCGGAGCCGACTTCGGATGCTGCCAGTGCTGCCCCCGAACCTGACAATAAAACTCCCACCCCCGCGCTGCCTGCCACTGCCAACGCGCCGTAGGTGGCTCACGCGTCCGAGCGAGTTTCCGCCTGGTCCCAAGAAGCAATGAGAATTGGAGACACTTTGGCGTAGCCTCTCGTCATGCCCAAGAAGCTCACCGCCTTCGAACGCATGTGGAATGCGTACCCCGCGCCCGGCGGATCCACTGACGAAGCAAAAAAAATGATCGGCGGCGATGTCGACGCTGCGTGGATCACGAACACATGCGTTGTGCGTGTATCGCGGTCTTTCAATTATGCCGGACACCTTCTGCCGCAGGGGTTTCCCGGTTTTTCAACGGTGCGCGGAGGTGACGGACTGCGCTACGGCTTCCGCGTTGAAGAGTTTCGCAAGTACCTTGCATACGTGTACGGACCCGCTCCGATCGTTGCAGAACGTCCCACGCCGAGCGAAGAAGTTCCGCCCAATTTTCTAGGTCAAACGGGCGTGATTTGCTTTCGCGTGAAAGGTTGGTCCGATGCGACGGGTCACTTTGATTTGTGGGACGGCGCCGCATGCCGACATCACGAATATTTTGGCAAGGCGTATCAAATTCTTTTGTGGCGCGTGACAAGCAGCGGCGAGCCGAAACTTGCGCCGGGAACGTCGCCGGTTCCGCTCTCGGGCTCGGTGGGGCAGGGTGGAAAAAATAAAAAGGAAGACGTTGCGCGGGTGCAGGCGCTGCTTGATGCACGCGGTTTTGAAATCGGCCCCGCCGACGGCCTTGTCGGGCCGCGCACCATCGAAGCCATATTTGACTTTCAGCGTCGCTTTCTCGCGGTGGCCGATGGTCGCGTTGACCCGAACGGCCGCACATGGCGTGAGCTGAACGGCCTGTAAACCGCCGCCGCTCCCTTCGCGATCCAACGGAAAATGATGCCGGGATGCTCTCTGGGCTTCCGGTCTTCGCGCGCCGTTGGTATCACCACGCGACCATGTTTGCCTCCGACGACATCCGGAACGTTGCCCTTATCGGCCACAAGGGCTCTGGAAAAACCCAGCTTGCGGAAGCGATGCTCTACGTCGCCAAGGCCACCGCCAAGCTCGGCAAGGTTGACGACAAGTCGAGCATTCTCGACGACGCGATCGAAGAAAAGGAGCACGCCTGCTCGCTCGAAACGAGCGTTGCTCACGTGATGTGGGGCGGAAAGAAAATCAACATTGTTGATACACCCGGAGAGGGCAGCTTTCTCGCCGACACGCGTTTGGCTCTCGGTGCGGTTGACGCGGCGATCTTGGTGGTGAGTGGCAAAGACGGCGTGCAGCCCATTACGGAGCGCGTCTTCAGCTGGACGCGTGAACTTAACCTGCCTTGTCTGGTGGTTGTCACAAAAGTCGATGCTGAAAATGCAAAGCCCGACGATGTTGTGAGCGAGATCAAAACACGCCTGAAAGTCCCTGTCGCCGTGATGGAAGCGCGCCTCGGTGAAGGGCCCGCATACCAAGGCGTGATCACGTTGCGTACACAAAAGGCATTTGTTGGAAAACCCGAAGCGCCGAACAACGTCGCTCCCGGCGCGGTTCCCGATGGTGCGAAGTCCGCGCTTGAAAATGGCCGCGGAAGGCTCGTCGACGACGTTGCCGGCACCGACGATGCGCTCACCGAAAAGTACCTTACCGAGGGCGATCTCACGCAGGCCGAACTCGACGCGGGGCTTCGCAGCGCTGTGCGCGGAGGCAAACTCTTTCCTGTTTATTTCGCATCGGGCGTGCGCCCGAGCGGCATCGTGGCCTTGCTCGATGCGGTAAACGATTTGGTGCCTTCACCCACCGAACGCGCTCCGTTCAAAGGCACCGTTCCCACTTCAAAAGCAGGCGCAACCGCGCAGACCGTGGAGCGTGCGCCCACGACAGATGGGCCGCCCGCGGCATTCATTTTCAAGACGACATGGGATCAACACGCCGGCCACACTTCGTGGGTGCGCGTGTTGTCCGGCACGGTCAAGGCCGACGCGACTCTGCTCAATGCGCACACGTCAAACCATGAGCGGCTTGGCAAAATTCTCCACGGGGTTGGCAAAGATCTGAAGCAACTCGATCACGCGTCGGCCGGTGACATTGTGGCGCTGCCAAAACTCAAAGCCACCCGGACAACACACACCCTCTGCGACGACAAGCACGTGTTTGAATACGCCTTCCCCGCACTGCCTCCTCCGCTCTTCTCGCGAGGTGTGAAGTTTGAAGCAAAAGGTGGTGAAGACAAAGTGGGCACGGCGCTCCACAGGCTGGCTGAAGAAGACCCGGGCCTGATTGTCGGTCAAGACGAAACAACGCGTGAAATGCTTGTTTCCGGCCTTGGATCGCTTCACCTTGAAATCACCGTTGAGCGCATTCGACGCCGCATTGGTATCGATTGCCGACTTGGCCCGCCGCACATTGCTTACAAAGAGACAATCACCAAAAAGGTCACCGGCATTGAGGGCAAACACAAGAAGCAGTCCGGTGGACATGGTCAGTTCGGCGTCTGTTACATTGACATGGAGCCACTGCCCCGCGGCGGCGGATTTGAGTTTGAAGATGCCATTGTGGGCGGCGCCATCCCCCGCCAATTTATCCCGTCGGTAGAAAAGGGTGTCGTCAAGTCAATGGCGCGCGGCTTCCTTGCGGGCTTCCAAATGGTTGACGTAAAAGTGCGTGTGTATGACGGCAAATACCACGACGTTGACTCTTCCGACGCCGCATTCCAAATGGCCGGTTCAAAGGCTTTCAAAGCGGCTGCCGCGCAGTGTCACCCGGTCATTTTGGAGCCCATTGTCAAACTCCAGGTGACAGCTCCCCAGTCCACAACCGGTGATGTCATCGGCGACATCAACAGTCGCCGCGGCCGTATTCTAGGCACCGACTCCGTGGATGATCAAACCATCGTCAATGCGTACGTTCCCTTGAGCGAAGTTCTTGAATACGAATCCAAGCTCAAGAGCATGACTCAGGGTAAAGGCACCTTCTCCATGTCTGTTTCACATCTCGAAATCTGCCCGCCCATGGTGCAGGACAAGGTTGTGAAAGACAGCGGCTTCAAACACGCCGAAGAAGACGAATAACAGACCTCCACCGGGCGCGAGAGTCGGTTGCTCTCGCGCCTCACCCCTCATTGCCATTGTCCCGGTTGCCCGAGAAACACAGTTTGCCCCGCAGGCACATGTTGCGTTCTCGGATTGGGCGCTTCGTTAGAATTGGCATCTACGCGGCGGTGCATTTTGGTCGCCGCCTCTTGCCGCCGATATTGGCAGTGATCGCGTACATGCTTGTTGCAACTCTGCTGTTGCGCTGGGACATGAAACGTGCGGGCGACGCAGTCGCCGACTTCTCAACAACGCTCTACGGTGTTTATCGCCAGCTCTTTTTTGAGCCGGTAGAAAACTTACCGGCGCGGCCTCTCGGGCGTGCAATGGTGTGGATTACACCTTTGGTGGGCGTGATTCTTGTGGCTCAAGGCCTCGTAAAAGTGGCTGCCACCATGTTTGACCCCAATTCGAGACGCGAAGTGTGGGACACCATTATGACGGACCAAATGCGCGGGCATATTGTGGTGTGTGGCCTCGGACACGTGGGTTATCGCGTTGCTGAAGAATTGCGGCGTTTAGGCGAAGAGATTGTCGGTTTGGAAAGCAACGCAGAAGGCAGTTTCGTAGAGATTGTTCGTTCGTTGGGAATTCCCGTATACATCGGTGACGCGCGTCGAGACGAGTTGCTTGTGAAGTGTGGAGTTGCGCGCGCAAAAGCAATTGTCTGCGCCACCTCCAACGATCTGGCAAATCTCGAAGTGGCGCTCGACGCCAAGCGTATGAATCCAGACCTGCGCGTGGTGATGCGCATGTTCGATCAGCGACTGGCAGGTAAAGTGGGCGGTGCGCTTGAATTGGATGAGTCCTTTTCAACAAGCGCGTTGTCCGCGCCGCTGATTGCCATTCAGGCCACGCACGAACGCGTCCTTTCAGCGTATCGCTTGGGTGATCAAGTGCGTGTGTTGGCAGAGTCTGACATTGGGCCTGTCTTCGCCGGTGAATCGGTTTCAACCATTGAAGACAAAGTGCCATGTCGCATTGTTCAGCGCCGCAGAAGCACTGAAACCGGCTTTTCAGCAGTGCGCGGCAAAGACACTCTCGCTGCCCGCGACGTGGTGATCATCGATACAGCAGCGAGCGCCCTCGGCGAAGTGCGTGGCAAGCTGAGCAATTAGCCGCAGATTAACCTGGATTGTTTATGAGGCGGCTGCGCCGGGGGCCTGTGACTCGGCACTTTCTGCGGCGGCAGGTGCCTTGTTCTCATTGGAAACGGCATTGTCGAGAGGTGTGCTTTCACCTGTAGATGCGGTGTCAACGGCGCCGCTTTTCTTCAGATTGACAGCGAGTGTATCGAGCGTTTCGGCCGTTTTTTCAAGCGTCTCAGCGCTTGTTACGAGGGCCTTCTGTCCGACTTTGAGCCCGTAGGAGGCCCACGCAACTCCAACGCTCATCAGCGTGTCCACAACCATCTTGTGAAAGGGAGTTTCGGTCTTCGATTCTTGCGCGGTGTTCATTTGAGTTGCTCCTCGTTGCTGTGTCACGCCGTGATACATACGGCCGAATGTATCACGCGTCAAGCGCTTTGTATCACAAAGTGATTCGAGCGAGAGGCGATGCTCAGGAACGTGGAAGGCAGGAGTTGCAAACGAAAAGGCGCGCCTTCGGGCCTTGTGAAGGAGCGTCGGTGAGGCCGAGATGAGCGCGATCGCCGGCTTCAAGAGTCTTTTGGCATTTTGCGCAGATGGCTTCCTGCGCGAGTGTCACCGGCTGATAAGCGAAAACGTCGGCGAGCGGATCGGGCAATACACGTTTGGTCAGCCGCTCGCGTCCTTTACCGAGTTCTTCGGCCGCGTGCGCCAGACGACCTTCAATGCTTTGGCTGGCGGAGCCTGCCACTTCCATTGCGTCTTCAAGAATGGCCCGTACGAGATTGGAGACTGGAATTCTCAGATTGTCCGCAAACCGCTTGAGTTCACGCTCCAAGACGGCGGGAACACGCGTGTGCAAAACACGCTCTTTCTTTTCGGGTGTACCTTCAGCCTCGGACGGAACCTCTTCGGCGGGTTCTTCGTCTTCGTTGGCTTGGGGGCGGCGTTTTGAGGGGTTTGAGGGCCGTGTCACACCGTGATACGTGCTCTCCCCGCGGGAGGAAGTCAATCGATAATGTCAGTGTCCGATGCAGGCTCCAGACAACTCCACTTCATCCACCTGCTGCGTGCCATTGGCGTCGGTCCATTGGACTTGAGCCCGCGCCAGCAAGCTTGCCGACCGTTCACCGGCGGGAACGGAACGCAGGAACGTGAGAGCAAAGGTTCGCGCCACCGCGCCTGTCACTCGAACGTTTTTGGGAAGTACATCCGCGCCGGTGTGCCCACTGCTCGAAGACTCTTCGGCGCGCAGAACGTCAACCGCACATTCATTGCCGGTGCGACCTGACACGCGAATGACCACCAGAGTTTGAGACGCTGTTCGTTCACACGTATCGATTGTCAGTTCTCCGCACGACGCATCGGCGGCAACAGCGACGGCTTGTTGTGAAGGAGGAGGCGGCGGGGGCGGCGGCTGAGGCGGCTGCGACCTAGATGTTGCGATGCTGGCCATCGCCGCGGCCGTGACCGCCGCAAAGTGAAACGCCCGCCGAAAGTCTGATGTGTACTCTTTGGTGTTTGCCTTTCGAAGCATCCACGCCGCGGCAAAAAAGCTCATGGGCAGCGCAATGAGATCCGTGGGGTCCATCACCATCACGCCCCACGTGGCCGCTGCCAAAGCGTTGGCAGCAGGCCAGAGCTTCACCGCGCTGAAACCAACGGCCGTAACAATGGCCGCGCCGGTGGCGAGCGCGCGCCGCTCTTCAATGTCGCGTTTGAAAAAAAGCGAAGATGCTCCACGTGCGAGCGAGACAAGGAGCAGCGGGAAGAAGAAGAGGCCGGCAAAATCACTCAACTTGCCCGTGATCGACGCCGGGATAAGCCCCGACTGCTTTAATACGTGGTCGTTGAGAGCAAGGATGCCAACAAAGGTGAGTGGCAAAGGGTGGGCGAGGTCCGACGCCCAAGAGAGATTTCGTTTCACATCCGGCAAAACGCGCATGGGGCGCGCATCTTACGGCATGGGGCAGCCGCCCGCGCACATTGCACCGACACACTTATCAATGCAGGTTGTCGGATCGCCTGCCATTGCCGAGCAACAAGCCAAGTTGGCTCCGCACGCCGGCTCCATTCCGGGTGTACACATGTCCCCCTTGGCCAAATAGGTACACATCTTGGTGCACGAAGCGCCGTCGAAGTCGTCGACGGTTCCGTTGCAGTTGTTGTCCGTACCGTCGCATGCGCAGGCCTCCGGCATGTCGCTCGGCTTTGAGTTGGGATCACCGTCATCGCAATCCGGCCCTTCGGGAACGCCGTCGTTGTCCGCATCGGGGCATGCGAGGTCGCAGTCAAAATCGAGCGAATCGCCCGAGCAATCCTGATCAACCGCGTCGCATTCGCACTTCTCAGCGGCACCCGGAAACACCGTGTCGTCGTTGTCGTTGCAATCGTCGCCTTCTCCAAAGAAGCCGTCGCCGTCGTTGTCTGTGCACGTGATTGTGCAGTCGCCACCCGGGAAATCGGTGATCGATTTGTTGCAGTTTTGGTCGATCTGATCGCACTCGCACGCTTCGTTGGCGCCGGGATTGATGCTGTCGTTGCCGTCGTCGCAGTCGGTCTGCGTGTCGTAGCCGTCGTTGTCGTCGTCGTCGTAGCAAATGAGATCACACGCAAAATCCTGCGAATCTCCCGAACAGTCTTGATCGACGGTGTCACATTCGCACGGCTCCATTGCCGCGGGATTCACCGTTGGATCTTGATCATTGCAATCGGCGGGCGGCTCAAACCCATCACCGTCCGAATCGATCGGCGGATAACAAACCAAGCCACATTCAAAGTCGTCGACTTTGCCGTTGCAGTCGTTGTCGAGACCGTCGCAAGCGCACGGCTCGGTGGCGTCGGGGTTCACGTCGGCCGCATAGTCGTCGCAATCCTCAGCGGCTTTAAAGCCGTCTTCGTCGTTGTCGGCGTTTTCATCAAAACCGCCGCCGCCGTCACAACCTTGAAAGAGAACGGCAAGTGAAAGAGAGGAGAGCAATGTGGCCGCGATAAAAGCGAAGCGAGCGCGCATGGAAGACCTCCGAAAAACGACGTGCCGAGCTTAGAACAATTTCACGGTGCCCATTGCGCCAAGTCGTTTGCGATCTTGTCGGGCTCATCGAAGCTCACGGAGTGACCCGACTCGGCATACGAAAAAAAAGCCACCGAGCGACTCACGGCATCGGCGTTGCCAAAAGCACCTGAAGCGTATTCGATGACAAGCTCGTTTGACCCCGCAATGTGTACACTTGAAACAATATTTGTGTACATTTGCAGCGCCGCAGGGAGCGCGGGTGTCCAGATTGCGGCGTCAAAAGCGGCATTTGTGATGAAAAACTTCACGCTCAACGCGTTCTCCAAAAAGAGCGCCCCGTAACGTGAATTTTGCCTTTCAATTCCAAGTCCCGTGGCTTCAGCTCCAGAAAACGGTGCGCCGAGGAGATCAAACAGCTCCACTTCGAAGTAGCGGTCGTGCGGGTTCAAGGCACCGAGCACCTTCGTGAACGGTTCGTTCTGCGATCCGGCCGACTTCACCCGGTATGCATCAAGTCGACGTGCGGGTGTGAGGTCTGCAATATCACCGGGCTTGGTGGCGGTGATCGACTCGAAAACAAGGGGATCTTCAATGCGATCACCCACCGTCTTGTACTTGGCAAAAGCGTCGCCGACGGGCTTTCGAAAGTCGTAAATGTCGCGGCCGGCAGCCTCCAAAAAAGCGACCACGTTTGCGAACGAATGGCAGGGCGGCGGCTTGTCAGCGCACGGCACGAAAGGTACACCTGTCTCTTCTGCGACCTTGTAGAGCGGTGACGTTGGTCCTTCGAGATCGGCGCCCGCCGCAGCCTGTTGCTCGGGGCTTGTGATGCGCGGTTGGAGAAAGATCGCCCTATCAAACTGCTCTTTTGCCAACGTGCCCGCTTGCTCAAAGTGCGATTCGATACGTTCGGCGAGCGCCTCGCACTCAAACAAAACGCCGTTTGCTCCGTACGCCTGAGGGTTCAGCAACATGTGCAACGCAACGTTTTGTCGAACGCCGCCGTAGCTTTCACCGGCGAGCCAAATAGGCTTTGAAACAAGGCTCGGGCGAGCATCGACAAATGCGAAAACCACACGAATCAAATCGGCCGCATCAACGAAGGTGTTGAAGTTGCGAACAGAAAACTCGCCGGAGACAACATCGGGATCGGTCGCGCCTTCCACTATCCCGTATGAAAAACCGGTGCCGCGCGCGTCGATGTAGAGCAGGTTTGCAAAACGCGTCCACGTTGCAGGATTGCTCGAAAACGACTGCGTTCGCGCCGGATCCAACGACAAGGGGGCGGTGTTGCCACCGATCAGAATGGCCGTTGAAGCGCCGGGCCCGCCGCTGTGCAGCACAATAAGAGGCTTGTTTTCCGAATCAACCTCGGCCGGTTGGTAGAGGTAGAAAAGCCTCGCCGCCGAAGTTGTCGCATCGAGTGAATACTCCGCGCCGTGGACTTTGTAAGCGAGCGGCTCAAGTTCGATAAATCCCGCTTCAGGAGCGGGGTCTACGAGCGCACTCGGCGGTGCGGCACCGTCGCATGCGAGTATGTGTACACATGATAACAGCCATCCGAAACGCGCGAAACGAGCGGTGCGGCACCCAATCGATTGCGACCTCGCCACCGCCGCCGACCGTCAGTTTGGGGCTTCACCCGAGTTGGAACGCTTCGCCCCAAAGATCACATCCCAGCCACCTCGATACGCGTCGCTTGTAACCCGCGCCGGACCTTTGTGAGCGAGTTGCTGCGGCGTCTCGGTTTTGCTTTGAAGAGCGGGCGTTTCTTCTTTCGCTTCTTTTGCGCGCGGAACAAGCACTTCGCAGTCAAAGAGCATCGCGTGTTCTTCGCGCTGCGTGAGGCGCACCACTTCTCCGTGAATGGGTTGCCCTTCGCGCATGGGACGAAGTTCACCAAGCTCAATCGCGTCGTCGCGCTTACGGATCACGCGCACTCCGTCACCGCTTTCGGTAGCACTGTGAAGCAGCACAACGTCTTTTGGTGACGCGCCACTATCGTCGCGATCGCTCATACAACAACAGTTTTGCACAAGCCTGCCCGCAAAACTTGGCCAAAGGTGCGCCCTTTCGGTAACCCCGACACCGGTGCGGCCAAGGGGCCTCTTCGTTGGAAGAGGTCGGCCTTTTTATGCCCGCGATCTGCTTCGTGGCAGCGCGTCGTATTTCATCGCAGGAAGGATGAATTCGTTATGAGTCTTCGAGGCGCAGAAACCAGTGGCAAAAACGGCCCCGAGGCTGAGCGCCGCAAGAGTCGCGCGCGCGTCATGTTTGAGGCCGCGGTGACCGCGTCGGACGAAAATGGAAGCGGCGCCTTTGAGGCCGAATCTATTGATGTGTCCCCTGAAGGAATGCGCCTCCGCTCCGCGCATGTGCCCAACATCGGCGAACGCCTTCTCTGTCGATTTGACGGCCCCGACGGCGAGGTTGCCGTTGAAGGTGAAGTTGCGTGGCGCAACGAAGAGAGCAAAGGCGGCGAGATCGGCATCAAGTTCACCGCGCTCGACGCAGCCACGGAGGAGGCCGTTCGCGCCCTCGTGAAACAGCTCGAAACCCAGGACGAAGCCGATGAAAAGGCCGACGCCCTGCCGCGCGGAGCGCGTGTACGCTTGCACATTGACGGGCTCGCTTCGCCCATGAAAGCGCGTGTTCGCGACGGCAGCGAAAAAGAAACGCTCGTCGGCTCCAACCTTGAATTTTTGAAAGTCGGCCGCTCGCTTGAGGTCGAAGACGTGGACAAAGGCGCGCGCCGCGAAGCGTTTGTCGACCACGTCAAAGTGGAAGTGGACGCCGCTTCAGGTGTTCCGCAACTCGTTGTGGCGCTTCGATATGAGGCTATTGCACCGCCGAAACCGTCGGCCAAAGCCGTTGCAACAAGCGCATCGATGAAAAGTGATGCCGCCGCGGCTTCATCAAAAGCCAAAGCCGCTCCCGCAAAAACCGTGGAACCCGAGATCGACGAAGACAGCAGTTTGGATGCTGAAGCGGTTTCCGATCAGCCCGGTGATGTGGAAGAGAGCGATCCGCGCGGCCTTGCCAAAGTATCGGCCAACGCAGCGCAGGCCGGCCGCAAAGTGGTTGGAAAAGTGGGCCCCGCCCTCACGAGCATCGGCGCCAATGCCAAAGGCGCGTTCACCAAGCTGTTTGATGTGGTTCGAAAGCGTCGTGAAGCCCGCGCCGAACAGAAAAAGAAAGACGCGCCGCGACGCATGACAGCGCCGCCGCCTGGAGGAGCTTTGAAAGCCGACGGAAAACGACTGGTTCGCGACGACGGTGAAGAGGATGAAAGCCTCACGCCGCCGCCTTCCAAGAAAAACAAGAAGGCAGCGCTCATGGGCAGCGCGCTCGGTCTGTTGGCTGTCCTCGTGGTGTTTGGCATCACGCGATTCGTGGCCATGCGAAACGCGGCCCCCGCCGCTGACGCCGCCGCGCCGTCGTCCACTGTTGCCGCTTTGAATACGGCCGCACCGTCGGACACTGCCGCAGTGGCCACCCTTCAAGTTCCCCTTTTTGGTGCAACTCCGGCGTCCACAACCGAAAGTGTACCCACCGCGGCACCGTCGGCATCGGCCATGGCTGCCAACGAACCTGAACCCGGGTTGAACAACGATGAAGGTTCAGGTGACGACGGCGATGATGAGGGTGGTTCCGCCGATGGAACCAAAGAATGGGGAGAAGGAAATGTTCGCAGCCCGGTAACGATTCGGGTCAAGTTGGATGGGGATGTGGAAGGGTTTAACGGCGCGAAAGGCGCTACCGGCTTCACCATTGTTCTACCCAACCGCCGCATTCTCTCTACCGCTTCGGAGCTTCAAAAGAAGGACAAACGCATCGCGACATTCCAGGTTACCAATAAGCCCGGTGCCGCGGAGTTGACCATCCAATTCAAAGACGGCGTGCCCGCTTACCTGGCGCGTGCCAAAGACAACAAACTTGAAATTCTACTCGGTTCAGATGGTAAGGCGAAAAAGGCCGTTGCCAAAGCAACCAAGAGCAAGTCAAAGAGTGACTCCAAAAAGGGTGCGAAATCTACCAAGGGTAAGAAGGGTAAAAAGTAACCCACCCACCCTGTAGGCTCCCAAACACTCAAAGGGCCCCCGTCTTAGGACGCGGGGCCTTTTGATTTTTTGTTGACCGTTTGTGGTGTCCCTTTTCAGAATGGACCCTTGACGCCGACGGTGCTCTACTGGGCACATGGCAAAAACTTCCGTTGGGTTGATACTTACCGCGGCTCTCGGCGCCGCCGTCTGGGGTTGTGAAGCGGGCAACACCAATAACCCCGGCGGGGCGGCCGGTTCGTCCAATACCGGCGCCACCGGTACCGGTGGAAACACCGGTGGCAATACTGGGGGCGGCACGGGCGCCGGTGAAATCGGCGGCTTTGGAGTTGGTGGAAACACCACCACAAGCAGCGGAGTGGGTGGAATGGCCTGCGCCGGTGAAACGGTGAAGGGTGAACTCGTTCCCCTCGACATGTACATCATGCTCGACAAGTCGGGCTCCATGCTCGACAAAACCGGTGCCGCCGGAAACGGCCCTACCAAATGGGATGCTGTTACAACGGCCCTGAAGAGCTTTTTCGCCGATTCAGGTTCCACCGGCCTCGGGGTAGGAATTGAATTTTTTCCAACAGCGCTTCCCGGCGTTCCCGACACATGCACGAGCAGCGCTCAGTGCGGAGCCGGCGGTCCGTGCCTGCTCAACGCCTGCGATTTTGAGCTTCAACTCGGCAGTATTGCGCCGTGCGATACATCGGCGGATTGCGGCTTTTTCAGCCAGTGTATTCCGCTCGGGCAATGTCAAAACGATACCAACTACGTTTGCGCCTATCAGGTTCCTGAAGTGGACTGTGGAGTTGACCCCAACGGGGTAAACCTTGGCAAGTGCAAACCCATGGTTGAAAGCTTCTGTGTCAACCAAGACTCGTGCGCCGCCGCCGATTACGCGAGCCCGGCGGTTGAAGTAGCCACCCTGAATGGAGCAGCGGCAGCCCTCAGCGCGGCCATTGACGCCAAGTCTCCCGGCGGCGCCACCCCAACGGCACCGGCCCTTTCAGGTGCCATCAACCATGCCAAATCGTGGGCGCAGGCGCACCCCGATCACAAAGTTGTGGCGGTCCTTGCAACCGACGGTCTACCCACTGAATGTGACCCCACCGACATCCCATCCATCGCCGGAATTGCGCAGGCGGGCAAAAACGGTAACCCCAGCATTCTTACCTTTGTCATCGGTGTTTTCGGCGCGGCCGACGTAGGCGCTCAACAAAACCTTGACACCATCGCTCAAAGCGGTGGCACAGGCAGCGCGTTTTTTATCACCGACAATCAAGACGTGACGCAGGCATTTCTAGATGCGCTTCACGCCATTCAGGGCCAAACGCTCGCGTGCGATTATCAAATCCCCGCACCGCCCGACGGCAGCGACCTTGACTATGGTAAGGTAAACGTTGAGTACACACCGTCCGGCCAAAACATGCCCAAAACCGTGTTCTACGTTACCAATGAGGCCGGGTGTGATCCCATGCTCGGCGGCTGGTATTACGACAAAGATCCGCAGTCGGGTCAAGTCCCCACCAAAATCTTAATGTGCCCCGCCACCTGCGCAGAACTCAAAGGTTCGGGCGGTCAGATTGACATCAAGATCGGGTGTCAAACCGTCGTGCCCGAACCAAAGTAGAAATTCAGCCTCGCCCTGTGATAACGTACGGCGCATGACGGTCGCCGACGGCTATCCTCGCACCCGCGCCGAAATCTCCGACTACCAAGAAACGTCGCGCCACAGCGATGTATTGGCATTCGTTCAAGACCTCTGTTCCCAAACTCCTTTTGTACAGCGCACCACCCTTGGAAAAAGCGGTGAAGGGCAGGACATGGTCGCCCTTGTGGTAAGCGACGGAACCTGTTTCACCCCTGAAGAAGCCAAAAAACAGGGGCGCCTCATTGTGATGATCGAGGCCAACATTCACTCCGGCGAGGTGGAAGGCAAAGAGAGCGTGCTTGCTCTTGTGCGTGACATCACGCTCGTCAAGCCGGCCAAAAAGCTCCTTTCCCGCATCTGTTTGGTCGTCATTCCCAATTTCAACCCCGATGGCAACGACCGCATCAGCCCCAACAATCGCCGGTTGAACATTGCCGAGCTGGAGGGTCAGGTAAACCCACCCGGCGGAGTTGGAACGCGTTACACGGGAGAAGGGTGGAACCTCAATCGCGACGCCATTAAACAAGAAGCGGTAGAAACCCAAAATTTGGCGCGTTTCTTCGCAAATTGGTGGCCCCACGTCTTTATCGACTGCCACACAACCGACGGCAGTCTTCACGCGTTTGACCTTACCTTTGATACTTCCCACTCCAATCAGCGCATGTTCCGTCCGCTGCTGCGAAAAACCAGGTCTATGCTTGAAGAGGTAAGCAAAACCATTCAGGCGTCGCGCGGATTTTCGAGCTACTGGTATGGTAACTTCGTTGAAGAGTCAAACCCCGACGCGGGGTGGGAAACGTACCCGGCCTTACCGCGATTTGGCAGCCACTACCGCGGTTTGTTGGGCCGCATAGATGTATTGTTAGAAACGTACAGCTATCTCCCGTACCGCCACCGTTGCGATGTCATGTACGCGTGGCTCGCCGAGTTGTGTCGGTATTGCACCAAACACGCCCAAGAGCTTCGCAACGCGGTTGAAGGTATGGAAGCTCTGATTATAGAACGGTGCGGCGCTTTTGACCCTCGCGCCCGAGTGGGGGTGGACTATGGCGTGGCCCGGCGCGGGACCGATGGTCAACTCCTGTTTGACTATCCCGCCCATGCCCGCGACGGCGACGAAGCGGTGATAGAGTCATTTGATAAAGACAGTTTACGCGATCGAAAATTTCCCGGAGAAACCCGCGTTACTTACCGCGTTCCGCATCGCCGTACGTTCGTTCCTACCCATCAGGTATCCATCCCTTCCGCGTACCTGGTTCCAGCTCAACTGGCCGACCGACTTCGAGGTCACGGTATTGAGTTTGAAACATTGGATGAAGACACCGAAATGGAGGTGACAGGTTATCGTGTATGGGCGATTGAGCGCACGCACAGCCCCGACGTGGCGGGCCTTGTTCCGCCGCTTGGACAAGCTGAAATTCCGTTGAGCGCAAAGCCGCCGCCGCGCCGCTTTGAAACGGTCGTCACCGCTCGAACCGAACGTCGCAAAACCTCGTTTGCAGCAGGAACGCTGGTTGTCTCCACAGCGCAGCGCGCAGGCATTTTGGCCGTCTATCTGTTGGAACCTTGTTCCGACGACGGATTCACGCGCTGGCAGATATTGGATGCGCATCTCCACGTGGGACAGTTTCATCCCGTTCATCGGGTCGATCCGCTGTAGACCACCCATCGGCTGTCGGGGCGTGCCTTTTGTGCTTTCCCATGGCAAGATGTTGCTGCGCCCCCGATCGTGCGCATCTGCTGCTTGTGGCTCCACATTTTGCAAGAGTTGGCCACACCTACCCGTTCAAAAGAAAGTAGCCCTGTGGAATGAGCGCTCCCCTGGTTGAATCCAATCCTTCCAAAACCTCCTCTACCCATCCGGTTGATGAAAGTGACGCGCGCTCCACACTGGTAAAAACCCTCGGCCTCCACCCGCTTGTTGCGTTTGGCATGTTCGCCTGCGATTGGATGTTGTTCGGAGGGGAGGCAAGTTCGGCTGGAGTTGGGCTCGCGCTTACCATTCCCATTGCGCTCGCTCTAACCATCCCCAGCGTTCTCATCCAGCGATTCACCTTTCGAGATTCGTGGGGAGCCGCCCTCGGAAAAGGGTTAATGGTGGGTGTTCTGACCGCAGTTCCCATGCCTCTCGGGTCGCCTGTTACCCTCGCCGGAGGTGTGATTGGCCTCTTTGGAAAAGGGAAGAAAAAAGAACTTCCGCCCGCGCCCCCCACCACCTGAATCACCCGGCCTGACAGGCGCCTCCATTCAACTCAGTAGAGAGTAAAGAAGGCGATCACCTGTCAGGTTTAGGATCGCGGGTGACATGTTTGAGTATTAACAGCCGCCGAAACCGTCGTAACACACACCATACTGCGTGCCGTTCACGTAGACCGGATTGGCCAAGTATTCACACGTTGAGCCCCCGGGGCAGTCGGCCGCTGTAATGCACCATTCCAGGCAGCAGGGGCTCAAGAAAATATCCCCTGTATCGATACAGATGAAGGGCTGGCCACACTGCCCATCATTTAGGCACGCCGAGTAGTTTCCACCCGCACCCACCGGCCCCAAACACACCGGATTTCCGTCGGCGGTTGGGTAGCAATGTTCGGTGGAGGCACATACCGTGGATGGGTTGAGCGGATCGCAATCCGGCCCGCCGCCCGTTCCGCCGGTGCCGGTGGAGGTGGATGAGCTGGACGTTGAAGTGGACGTGGAGGTAGAGGTCGACGTTGACGAACTGGAAGTGGACGTGGAGGTGGACGTTGACGTTGAAGTAGAGGTCGAGGTGGAAGACGTCGAAGTGGAAGTGGACGACGACGTGGAAGTGGAAGTAGACGAACTCGACGTGGAAGTAGACGAGGTGGAGGTGGACGACGTGGAGGTGGATGAACTGGTTGTATCGGAGGTGGAACTTGTGGACGAAGTGGAGCTGGTCGTGTCGGGATTGGTTGTTCCCGCTACCCCGCCTGTCCCATGGCCGGCCGTGCCGCCGGTTGCCGGGCCCGCGCCTTCGCCCGTATTGGGCGTGCCGCCCGTGCCCTGAAATTCACTCCCCTGCGCGCAATGAACGAGCACGAAAGAGCCAAGAGCGACGAAGAAAATACGGCTGGCGGCTTTCACAACGGAGAGTGTACACGATCGGCGTCGCTTCAAAAAGGGCATTTATGAGCGGACGACCGTTCAGTGCCATCTGAGCATGGGGCGTGCTACCCCAAACACGCCACGGACCTACCCAGCGTTTCTTCCGGCCCGGGTCTCGCTCGGACGCGTGATCGGGGCTGCTCGTCGCGAAAACACGAGCTACCTAAACCATTTCCTGATTGGTTGACGTCACGGTTGTATAGATCGTTCTCGACTGTTGGTAGACGAACGGCTCATATACCGCGACGGCTGGGCGCAGGCCTGCCAACTTGATGATGCTCTCATCAATGGTAGAGAGGTTGGGGGCACCTACCATTTTAGAAGTGGCCTTTTCAGCGAACGCGGCGGAGGCGCCAAAACACAGTGATTTGAGTCGCGCGTCGCTGGGTTCGGGCATCCATACAGTATCGACAGTGGTCAGAAATTCTATCCCCTGTGGACCTTTAATTTCTGACAGGAAAACCATTGCCACCGCGCTCGCTCGCCCATTTTCCTCCGTGACAATGAACTTTCTCCCCCGAGGGTCACGTTGGTAATGCTCGATCGCGTCAGCATCCGGCGCACACCAAAGAACGTTCTCGTCGTTGCAGGCGTTCATCACGTCGAGCACTTCAGCGACGCTCACAGCCTCTCTCACGGCCAGGGGAGGGGAGGTGTTGGGTCGAACCATAAACCCCCAGTTGCGGCACAAGGTTAGACTCTTGCGATCCATCCCGCGGGTTTCGGTGTGTTTTACCTGCAACTTGCGCGCGGCCGGTGTCTGAACATCCACAAATCCAACACATGGAATGCCCGACTCGGCGACCATGCCGATCATCGGATCGTAGACAAGGTTGGCTGTTCCACCTCCCCGCGCGCTGGGTACAACACCCAAGAAAGCGGTGGCGTAGCTTGGAGTCACCTCGCGTCCTCGGCGCAATCGTCGAGCCGCAAACCCCACGTAGGCGACGGGCTCACCGTTGATTCGAGCGAGAGCGCCGCGCGCAACCGGCCCCGGAAAGGTGAATTGCCACTTTAGAAAATCGACGGTGTAGTGCAGGGTTGGCGGAGGCCACGCGGCCACAAGAACGCGGGAAATCTCCTCGACAGCGGCCAACCCATCTACCCGTTCAACAGTGATGTCCATGGATCTACCCAGCCACCTAAACGCAGCCGGCCAACTCCGGCGCGCTCCGCACCGCTTCAGGGTAGTTTTTGGGGTTGTGACCGTGTTGAGCCATGAATGCGTACACCCAGCGCTCAAGCCCAAACGCGATGCAAACGCTTTCCATGGGTAGACCACCCACGTTGCACGCAAAAGCTCTCCCAAAAAAGTCGGTATGGTAGTTGAGTGACCCGGCGGCAAGGCGCTCGTGATCGGGCAACATCAGGGAGATCTCGTATTTGGTTTCACTGCTGATTTGAAAGTATGTTTTGGCGCCCGCATCTGGAACAATAAAAAATGGGTCACTCGCAGTGCGAATTTCGCCGGCCATGGAGTGGACTTCCAAATATTGCGACACAAGCTTGAGAGCCTGTTCGCGCAGGGCGAGCACGTTTTCTCGCATTCCGAGAAACACAATCTCGCGCATTGTAAACTCCCAAAGGCGCCTCAGATCGGTCATTTTCCCCGACTCATATCGAAAGCATCGGCCAACAACGCTATACCGCAACCCCTGAGCGGGTAGATCGCGATTTCGATTGAGAGAGTAGGCGTGGTAACACACGGCCGGTGACAGGCATGCTTCAGGTGGAGCCATTTCTGTCAGAGCCTTTGGATCAAGCTCGTTTGCGTTTTCGTGTCGAGCGCGAAACGCTTCAACAAGAGCCGCGTCTTCAGGAAGGTGACCCACAAACGAAACGACGTGTGGAAACGACCTGAAGTAGTCACACTTGACCAATGTGGCCGACGGAATCAGCGTGGGTGTCAGCAGTGGTTCCGGTGAAAATGGCGTGCCGAGTGCCTCAAGCGTTCTGTCGAAATAACGGTATAAACGCAGAGGCAGACCTTCAAGAGCCACCTGACCCCGGTCCATAATGTGGATTCCGGGAGCCAGACCTTCACCCAAAAACACGGGTGAATCGGCCGTTTTACTGCGAAATACAAGTTTGCGTGCGAGCCCTCTCAAACTTCGCTGCATTTTGGAAGCGACTTTGAGTGCCTGTTCGCGCAGCGACTCGACTTCACTCTCAGGCGCATGGAATACTAACTGTGCTCCATTCGCTTCAAAGGTGATGTCGGTGATGTTTTTTGAGAGAAAAGCTATTTGTTTGGGGATTTCTTCCTGCGCCATTTCCGTGGCGGGGGAAGGAAGCGCGACAACCACTTTCATGACGCTCGCGACCCTTGAATGACGCCTACGATATCGCGCGCCGTTCGCGCGGCGGGAAAGCGGCCGTCGTCGGGAATTTGGACAGAGAAAATGTCCTCCACCTCAAACAACAACTCAAGGGTTCGCGTGGACGAAAACCCGGCCACATAAATGTCCTGGTCAGGTTCCAATCGACTCAACTTTCCTACCTTCAATATCAAAGCGATCACTTGTTCAAGATCACCAGCGTTGTCCGGCGCTTCGGCCATGGTTTACCTCGCAGAACCCGTTCCATTGGAAGACAAGGCTTCTTGTTTTTGTTTGGCGCCGGCGGGCGGTTTTAGTGCAGCAATGCGCCTGGCGGGATTTCCTGCAACAACCGTGTACGGTGGAACATCGCCGAGAACAACCGACGCGGCGGACACCACACTTCCCTCACCGATTGTAACGCCTGGAGCCACGATGGACCGTATTCCAATCCAAACGTTGTCTTCAATCACCACGGGCCGCACTTCTTCAGGTGCGGCGGCTTTGCCTGCAATGCGAGCTTCAGGGTCGGTGGGATGGCCGCTTGAGTCGAAGATCAATACATCGGATGCAATGCGGCAATCATTGCCAATGGTGATCGACTTTCCGATTGTGAGGATGGAGTTGTGTCCAATGCCCGTTCGACTGCCAATTCGAAGCGTGGGTACATCGGCGTACCGGGCGGCAAAGTGAATGCCGATGCACCCGTCAAGGAAAACGTCATCCCCAATGATGATCTCCCCGCTTCCGGTGACGTAGTGAACCGCCGAGTCTGTGCGAAGATTTTTTCCGTATGATTTGCACTGAGCCTTAAAAATAGGCTCCGCAACCAACAGCCGCATGCCGAGCGCCGTGGTTTGGTGGTACGCCTGCCGCGCAACTCGCATTGGAATTGCAACGGCTTTGGGGACCGGTATTGAAATCTGGTGGAACCGCTTACGCGCCTCGCGAGCCGCTTTGGCCGCGGGATGATCGGAAGTGGCAAGAAATCGGTAGAATCGAACGATATCGGCAGTGCTCATGAAATCCCGCCCCCTCGGATGGGTTGAAGGTTGTGGAAGAGTGTCATGCCGGCTGCGCAGGGGTGCAGAAAAAGGTCAACGCGGCAGACTAAACGATCTCTTTTTTCGATTCCAGTCCATTCTCGCGCGGCCGCACTGACCCTTTCGCAGGTCTGTGAAAAGTTCGGCGTAAGCTTCTTCGCGTCGCTTCGTTCATGAGCAAACATGCGCTCGCCGTCGCCCTTTAAGTGATGAGCACAGCGAGCCCACAAAGCTGCTCACACAACGAGGAAGTCATGACGGAAACCCCGCGCTCGCCTTTGCCGAAGGGCAATGGCCTGCAACCGTCCACCGGAAAACTGAGGAGAACGCGACGATGGCTCTTGTGGTCCGGGCTGGCGACACTGGCCGCCTGTTCGGCCGGCCGTCCCACGGCTCAAGCACCCGCCGAAGCGCAAGCCGGTGCGGGTATGGCCGCGCCGCCCATGGCCGACGGAATGGCCGGCCCGCAGCAACCTCTTCAAGTGGCCGAACCTGAACCTCAACCTGCCCCGGCGGCAATGGATGAAGGAGAACGCCCGGCAAAAATGGCAGAAAAGGCGAAAGAGATGCCGCAATGGGCGCCTGTTCGGGAGTTCCCCGCGCCCGTTTACAACGCTGAATACACCGGGCCGCGAACGGACTTTCGAGAAACGATTTATTTTAAACCCTCCATTCAAACGGACAGTCAGGGGAAAGCCAGTGTCAGTTTTTTCCTTTCCGACGCAGTGACTTCGTTTCGAGCCAACGTGGAAGGAATGGGTGGATCTGCGGCCGGCAAAGGCGATTTTGTGATCGCATCGAAACTGCCTGTTTCATTGGCTGCAAAACTCCCGCTTGAAGTGACAAGCGGTGATCGCATTGAACTTCCCGTCATTGCCACGAATGGCACTTTCAGAGCGCTCGACGCTTCAATTACAGCCCAGATCGGTGCGGCATTTTCGGCAAAAGGAGACTCGGCGTTTAAGGTTCGGCTCGACCCGGCGCAGTCAAAAACAGCCTACCTCGACCTGACAGTTGTTGGTAACGGGGCCGAACCCGACGCAGGCAAAGTGGCTCTCAGCGCGGCGGCGGGAAACCTGACAGACTCAATGGAGCGCGTGATCCGCGTGGTTCCCGCCGGATTCCCGCGCGACGCCTCCGCGGCGGGTACACTTTCGTCGGGTGCCAACTCTGTTGAAGAGTTTGGACTGTCAGATCCCCTGCCGGGAACACTCACCGCCTCGGTAGAAATGTTTCCAACCCCCAAAGCCACGCTTGTTGCAGCGGCAAAAGGTATGTTGGCTGAGCCGGGTGGATGTTTTGAACAGACATCCAGCAACAACTACCCAAACGTCATGGTCGCCGCGTACCTGAAAAAGGCCGCCGACGCCGACCCTGAAACCAAAACCCGAGTGGATGGTTTGTTGGAGCGGGGCTACCAGCGGCTTGTTGGGTTTGAGTCGCAAAACAAAGGGTATGAGTGGTTTGGTGAAGATCCCGGTCACGAGGCTCTGACTGCCTACGGGCTACTTGAGTTTGTGGACATGACTCAGGTGTACAAAGGAGTTGACTCGGCCATGGTAGAACGAACGCGCACCTGGCTAAAGAGTCGGCGCGATGGCAACGGCGGGTTCAAGCGCAACGACAAGTCGCTTGACTCGTTTGGTAGAGCGGCGGCCGAAACAACCAATGCGTACATCACCTGGGCCCTCGCAGAATCGGGCGAAAAAGACATTGTTGCCGAACTGGATCACGTTGAAAAACTGACAAAGTCTTCGAACGATCCTTACATCCTCGCGCTTTCTACAGGAGCTTTGTTGGCCGCGCGCCCCACCGCTGAAACTACCAAAGAAGCTGTTAAAAAACTCGCTTCAAAGCAGGCGAAAACGGGCGAATTTGCGGGAGCCGCAGAGTCAATTACCCAGTCGGGCGGCGAGGCATTGCTCATTGAAACAACCGCACTTGCCGCGTTGGCTCTCCAAAAAGGAGGCCCGGAGTACAGCGAGGGCGCTAAGAAGGCCATTTCTTGGATTGAGGAGCAGCGCAAAGGGTCGGGCAGTTTTGGATCTACCCAAGCGACTGTTCTTGCCCTTCGAGCGCTCACGCGTGCGACCGACGGTGGAACGCTGACCGAAGGCACCATTTCACTCGACGTGAATGGTAAGACGTTCAGCCTCAAAGTAGACCCGAAAAAAGAAGGCCCTCTCGTGATCGACGGGTTTGCGAGCGCGCTCACATCGGGCAAAAACAAAATCACGCTCTCCGCTCCCGGGATGAAAGATTTGAAGCTCCCATACGCGGTGAAAATCGCTTATCGAACTCTCAAACCTGCGTCGAGCCCCAAAGGCGCCGTGGAAGCAACGGTGACCGCGCCCGACTCCGCCAAAGTGGGCGGCAGCGTCAAAGTCAAAGTTGATATTGCCAATACCACGGGAAACAACCTTCCCATGGTGATTGCACGAATTGGGTTGCCGGGTGGGCTTGAAACTCAAAAGTGGCAGCTTGATGAGCTGAAAAAGAAAGGTTTGGTCGACTTTTACGAAACGCGTGAGCGCGAAGTGATTGTTTATTATCGAGGGATGGGAGGGCAGGCCCACAAGCGATTTGACCTCGACCTGCTCGCGGCAATTCCCGGAACGTTCACCGCTCCGGCTTCGCAGGCCTACCTCTATTATACCGATGAGCACAGGCGTTATACGAACCCGCTCAAAATCACCATTTCTCGATAAATCAAGGCAACCGAGGAGCACCAAATGAAACGCAGTCTCGTTCAAACCCTCCTGCCGGCGGCCTTGATGTTGAGTACCGCCACGTGGAGTCTACCCACCATCGCCGACAACGATGAGGCGAAAGCGCGCCTCGATTCGTTGTCCAAGT
Source organism: Polyangiaceae bacterium (assembly GCA_016712345.1). GTDB lineage: Bacteria > Myxococcota_A > Polyangia > Polyangiales > Polyangiaceae > JADJRH01. Next base: position 280,112 of record JADJRH010000001.1, on the reverse strand, counting down.
TGATCGAAGGTCAACTGGCGGAGGCACCGGCAAAACAAATGTACATTTTTACCGACAAACCTCTCTACCATCCAGGTGAAACAATCTGGTTTCGGGCGTGGGAAATGTCGGTCAACGGTCTGACGGCCATTTCAGGTGAGCATGGGATCACCTTTCAATTGCTCGACGCGCGCGGTGGACGCGTGGCGGAAAAACGAGTGCTCGCGCGCAATGGAATGGCAACCAACGACTTTATCATTCCCCCGGCAATCGCCGGCGGCAACTTTACCCTTCGAGCCATTTCAGACGCCGGAGCAAAACAGGACAGGGCGCTCACCGTTTCAGCGTATGAAGCTCCGCGCATTAAGAAAACGCTCGAATTTACCAAAACGTCCTACGGTCCCGGTGATGAAGTGACCGCCAAAGTCACCATTGAATCACCCACCGGCGGCCCGCTCGTGGGCGCCAAAGCGCTGGCAATTATCACTGTGGATGGCACCGAAATCTCGCGAACCAATGTGTTTGCCGATGACAAGGGCCGAGCCTGGGTTCGATTTATCCTACCGTCCAAAATTGCCAAAGGGGAAGGTTTGTTAACCCTTCAGGTGGACGGCGGCGGTTATACAGAATCGATCCAACGTCGCATACCCATCACCCTTGAAGACGTGCGTATAAGCTATTTCCCCGAGGGCGGCGACTTGGTGGCAGGGCTTCAGTCAAGAGTGTACCTCCTTGCCCAAGACCCGCAGAACGAACCGGTGGAGGTTGAAGGAAAGATCGTTGACGACCAGGGGACATTCATTTCAGCATTCAAGTCGGTTTGGGGTGGAATGGCCAGGTTTTCAATCGTGCCACAACCGGGTCGCACTTATTCAGCCGTGCTCTCCAAGCCGCGCGGCGCAACACTCAACAAGGTGGCCTTCCCAACAGTCAAACCCGACGGATGTGTCTTGAAGGCGGTGGACGACTACCTTTCGCAAAACGCCGAACTCAAGGTGGGAGTACAATGCTCAAGTCGACAAGATGTGTTTGTTTCCGCCGTGCTTCGTGAAAAGCTGGTGGGTAAAGCTGCCGCAACGGCCGCGGCGGCTGTGCCAATGACTGTCAGTCTACCCATGTCAAAAGACATGGTAGGCGCCGTTCGGGTCACTCTGTTTGATGCGAGCCAAAAGCCCCTCGCGGAAAGGCTGGTTTACAGGGGAATCGGCCAAGAAATGAAAGTGAGTGTAAAAGCCGACAGGGCGAGTTATTCGCCGCGTGAAAAGGTCACACTCACGATTGAAACCAAAGACAGTCAGGGTAAACCGGTGGCCGCCGATGTGGCGCTTTCTGTGGTGGACGACACGGTTCTCAAATACGCCGACGACAAAGAGGGACACATTTTGTCGCAGATCTACCTCTTGCCTGAAATGCCGGGTCAAACCGTTCGCGAACCCAATTTCTACTTCTCCAAAGACCGCCGCGCACCCGAAGCTGTTGACTTGTTACTGGGTACACAAGGGTATCGCCGATTCACTTGGAAATGGGCCGGTAACTAAAACCGCCACGCAATGGCCGGACGCGTTTCGACACATGTGACGTCTCTTCACCACGGAGGCACGGAGGACACAGAGGAACACGGAGGATTGGGGTTTGTCGGGCCGCAATGGGTACACATCACCGAAGTCCCAACCCTGACAACTGATCGGCACGGCTGTGCAAGCCGATTGCAGCCGCAAGAACAAAAAAACCCGTGGATCTCCGTGCTCTCCGTGCCTCCGTGTTGCATACGACGTGTCAGGTGGCTGGGCGTTTCAGGTCGTTGCGAGGCGGCTGAAACGAGGTGTCAGGTGTCCCTTTCAGTACACCATGGTTGTTTATTGATCAACGACGACACAGCGATTTCGCCGCGATCGATTTCACCCTGGGAAGCGTCCACAATTCGATAAGACAAGGTGCGCTGAAACATTGGTTGAGCCTCCACCAAAATGCACCTGACTTCACCCGGTGCAAAATGGCATTGGGCCTGAAGGGCCTGAATAAAAGGCTCGTTGTGGAGGTGACCTTCACCAAAATTCCACCCCAGAACCAACCCTCCCACAATTTCCCCATCAAGCCATGTGTACTCTTCAATGTTGTCAACAGCCTTGGGAATAAGCTCATTCAGAGCGCGGCCATGAAGGTGCATCGCTCGAAATGCGATCACCTTTGAAAGCAGCGCGGTGGCGGTGAGATCGGGGTAGAATTTTCTCAACTGGTCTTGCACGAGCGGGGCACTCTTCACAACACCCTTGTCGAGTTTTTGAAGACTCTCCCCCTTAAAGAGCCACACGCCGTAGGCCCAATTGCCGGCGTAATACCGCATTGACACCAAAAACGAAACGAACCGCGGCGCCACGTTGCCCACAATGGGTAGAACCACCAGAGCAAACAAAAGGTACGCCGTAAGTTCGGGCGATGAAACGTCCCAAAAACGCACGCCCGCATGGTGACCGAACAAAACAAATCCGCCGTAGACCATGATCACATTCCACTCAATGGGAACGGCCATGGGAATGTTGCTCGTGATAAACAAGTGGAAACCCAACATGACCACCAGGGCGACAAGGGTAACCTTACCACCTGTACCAAACGCCAAAAGGGCAGGAAACATGTACTCTGTGAGAGTGCCCGCGTGAGCCATGAGGTGGGCAAGGCGCGAGGGTCGAAGGTCGTCGGGGTAGCCTCGATACATGCGCCGCCGCAGCACCCCGAGAACGGGGCTGTTGCTAATCATCACACAAATAACAGCCGGAAAGTGGTTGTTGAGTTTGCTTGTGGCCGCCCAGAACCAAATCGCGAGCCACACAGCCTTGGCTGCGGGGAGGGTAGACAGGGGAAAGAGACAACAAACAGCAACAGAGAAATAGTGCTCCGCGCGCGACGCCAAAAAAATGGTTTTGTCGCAGATGCCCAGGACGGGCAGAATAATGGCAATGGGTAGAACGTGGTAAGGTGAGATCTCGGGCGCCACCAGTGCACGAAACAAAAGAGCCAGGTAGGCGAGGTAGAGCCCCACATCGAGCGGCGTCCGGCGGTGTCCACCAAGGAGCGGCAACCTTGGAAACAGCGGGGCTTTGGTGGTGCGCGGCCGCGCAAAGTATAAAAAACCTCCCACGGGTGGATAATATCGACCGGTGAGCGGGCCACTTCCGCACCCGAGGCCCAACACTTCAAACGCCATGCTCCACAACACGGCGCGCTTGAGGGCGTCTATATCATGCCACCAGGTTCCAATGGTAGACGGGCCGCCCAAGTGCTGCGAAAAGCCGCAAAAGAAGAGCCAAACAGCAACGTAAAAAACAATTTTGATCAGGTAAACAGCGTAAACTCCGCCCGGCGTGCCATAACCCTGGATAGCCCAGGCCTGACATACCCATTTCAACCTTTCTTGAAACGGTTTCTTCAGCCACTCGGCAACATCGTACGGGGGTAGTTTGGGCTGCGGCAGTTGCATGTTCGACGCCCTTGCCACGCGGAAAAGCGAAGAGCGCGGCGTGTCAGGTTTTCTTTTCGTTTTATTGCAAGTGAATCATACGCGTGATCATCACAGGTGAACCTTCAAACGGCTGCACCTTGGCTTTGGTTCGAAAAGCGTCTTCAATACAAATGCCCACCGGGGTGCGGCTAAACCGAATTTCTACTTGAGCCGTGGTATCCCCGTCCGGGTGAAACGTGACATCCACCGAAACGCGCCCTTTGGGACCGAGCTTTTTGGCACACTTGAGAGCTTCTGCCTCGCCTGCGTCGAGAGCGGCAAGGCCCGCTTCAGGCTTCAGGCCGTTTGGGGAGGCAGGGTCACCCGAAGGCGCAGGAGCCGTTGCGGTGGGAGATGGCGAGACGGACGAAGTTCCCGTGCCGACGAGCATGCCAAGGGAAGGTGCGGGCTTTCCCCCCGAAGCTTCACCGTCTGTTGGTTTTTTGGAAGACGCTTTGTATACAATTAGTGAAACGATCGCAACGAACGTAACAAACACCAACAAAATGCCCAGTTTTTGCGCCTGAGTGATGGGGGTTTTTGGTTCAGGCGGGGGCAGGCCGTGAGCGCGCGCGATGGCCGCCGCATCTTTGGTGGGCGGGCCCGCGGGAGGTGCACCGTCGAAAGGCGGAACCCCCGGGGATGGGTGGGGTTGGGGAGCGGGCGCCGCGGGGGCCGCGAATGGACGAGCGCCGAAAACCAGTGGTGCGTCGAACGCGGGAGGAGCGGGCGCTGCGGGTGGAGCCGGAGGTTGGGGAGGTGCGGACGCTCTCGGCGGTGGGATGTCAGGTGTTGAAAACGTGGGGGGAATATTGGGCAGGGACTCTCGTTTGACAGGGGCAATCGCGGCTCGAACATGAGCCAGCGCGACTTGCATTTCAAGGGCGCTCGCAAAACGGTTTTCAACCTGAAAAGCGAGAGCTTTATCAACCCAGCCCACGAGCGGCTTGGGTAGATCGGGGCGCAGTGTTCCAAGCGACCTGGCAGGTATGACAGCGGCGCGAACCGTGTGCTGTTGAACGTTTTCAGCTTCGTGAACAAACCTACCCGTGAGCAGGTTAAATACGGTAGCGCCCACGGCCCACAAGTCTGACCGTGGCCCGATATCGGCAGTTCGCCCGCCGGCCTGTTCAGGAGGCATAAACGCGGGTGTACCCACGAGAACGCCCGTGGCCGTCATGGAGGCAGAACCGTCAAACAAGCGAGCCACCCCAAAGTCAAGCACTTTGACAACCCCGGCGTGGGTTATAAAAACGTTTTGAGGCTTGATATCTCGGTGAACCACGCCGCGCGCATGGGCCGCCGCCAGCACACTTAGAATTTGGTCGGCGTAGTGAAGCGCTTCATCTACCGGTAAGATTCCACGTTTGGCTTGCAGCACGTCGAGCGATTGCCCGTCGAGGAGCTGCATGATCAGAACGGGCTCACCCTCTTCACTCAGTTGGTCATCAATCACCCCCACCGCCCCTTCGTGCTCGACCGAGTTGGCCACGTATGCTTCACGCAGAAAACGGGTGCGAAGCTCGGGAATGACGGCCAGTTCACGGTGAAGAATTTTGAGAGCGACGCGGCTCCGATTGTGATGTGTGGCTGCGTACACAGCGGCGGTTCCACCCACGCCGAGCAACGCATCGAGCCGCCACTTGAGCAGGGTTTTGCCCACGCGTTGCGCTGCGCGTTGAACTGGACTCTGTGGATGAGCCTGAGACACCGGCGCCACTCTAACAGGGGTTTGGAGCCAAAAGCGAGAGGCTGCAAACAACGGGCCGCATTCACAGGGTGTTGGGCATGTTGCTCGATTTGAGCACCGACGCTTGAGCAACTTGTGCAAGCCCGGTTGAGCAGACTGGGCAAGGAGCGAGCGACAGCGCGCTGTCGCTCGCTCCTTTACCCCCCAAACCGCAAGGCCCGAACGCGCGAACGAGCGGTGCGGTTTGGAGGGCAAAGGAGCGAGTGACCTGTGCGCGAACGAGCGGTGCGGTTTGGGCCCCACGCGCCACTGCGGTGGGGGTTAGGGGGCCCCGCCGCGGGCGCTTGGGAGAAACCGACCAAACCGCAAGGCCCGAACGCGCGAACGAGCGGTGCGGTTTGGAGGGCAAAGGAGCGAGTGACCTGTGCGCGAACGAGCGGTGCGGTTTGGGCCCCACGCGCCACTGCGGTGGGGGTTAGGGGGCCCCGCCGCGGGCGCTTGGGAGAAACCGACACCGCGAGATGCGCACAGGTCACGAGCGACTCGGCAGGGAGATTGCTAGCGGAACATTCGCGCGCCCGAGCACTTGCAAACAACACTCATCATCGGCGCGAACCGACTTCCATGTTCAAAGGCTACCTGGATCATCGTTCCACCCCCCTCTGGTTGGCGGCTGCCCTCCTTGTTGGATGTGGCAACAGTCCGCCCCCCAAAGCGGCGCTGCTCGATTCTACCCCCAGGGCAGAAAAGGTGGACGGCGGAGCCTCGTATTATGAAGGGGAGATCGGCGGGATGAATGAAGACGCCGTGGAGGACAAATTCAAGCGATTGTCCGGTAGAATCGGCGGATGTTTTGAATCGGCGATGGGTAGGGTAGAACAGATCGGCGGGAGCTTTACTGTATCGTTCAGGGTAGATCGGGGCGGCAAACCGCGCTGGGCGTATATGGTTTCTTCCACCATCGGTGACCGCGCAACCGAGGCCTGCATTTTAGACTTGGTTCGGAGCGAAGTGTGGCCCAAACCGCTTTCAGGTGAAGGGCTCGCCAGCAAAACCATTGAGATTGAACCTTCAAAAGCGCCTCACAAACTCGACGATCGACGCACCAAGGTCGCTCAAAATCTCGCGCGGGCGCGCGCATCGTCCTGCAAAAAAGGGGTGAACGGCGCGTTTATGACAACCGCTTACCTGGAGCCCGACGGTCGCGTTCGAACGGTGGGCGTAGCCACTCCCAACGAAAAAACCGAAACCGTAGCCGAGTGCATTGTGACTCAACTCCAAAAGGTAAGATTCGCAGCGCCGGGCAAAATCGCCAAGATCACGTTTCAGATCTGACGGGTACACGCTCGTATATTGGATGGGTAGATTGCCGCTCAAGGGGCGGGTTCTACCGGGCGCACGTCGCTCCCGCGTTTGCTTACCTGAGCAACACGTCGGTTGTTTTGGCGGGCAACTCCACGCGCACCCAGAACACACCCTCCCGGCGCAGCACCACCGCGGTGGCGCTTTTTGCTCCCTGCTTTCGCAACGCAGCCTGCACTTTTTGGGCGCGGGTCTGTGCTTCTACTTCCTCGGGAGAGAGCGGTTTCTTTTTCTTGTTAGGTTCGCGCACCTTCTTGAGCGCCTGCGCCAACTCGCGGGTGGATGCCTCTGAAATCGATTTGCCGTTGGGGAGCTTTCCTGAATCAAGCAACCATTCAGCACCGTCGGCGGTGGGCGTTGCGTCGGCGTAGCCGATGAGAAGTGCAGCTTTTTCAGACCCAAGTTGCATCGCTTTTTCACGCGGCAGCGACTCAACCACCCGGATGAGTTTGTGCGCCTGCGAAAGGCTCATCAGGTTGCTTCCCTCCAACATGGCGCCGAACGAGTCGTAGCCGAGAACGCCGAACAGCTTTTTTTTCAGCAGTTCGCGCAGTGCAAGGCCGATGTCATAAAACTCTTCGGCAATGACCATTTTCCGCCGCGCTATCTGAGCCAAAAGCCCCTCGGCTCTGCGTCGCTGGGCGTTGCCTTTGATTTCCACAACCAGGTGGGCGGGCGACTCATTCACAAGTGCGAGAGCGGTGGATTGCGGCGTGTTTTTTTTGGCAGCTTTCGGCTTGGGTTTTGCGGGCTTCGATTTGGCAGCGGACATGACCGCCGCACGATACCTTTGTTTTACGAGCCGCGTACAGAGTGGCCGCGTAGGGTTGAATATCTGGCAAGGCGCTTGGCTTTGTGCAGGCGCCTGCAGAATTTGTGCAGGCGCCTGCAGAACTCAAGCGGTGAGACACGTCCCCCAGTCGGAACAAATTGTGGGTTTGGCGAGTCAAGGCCAAGCGAGCCACGGTTGGAAAGGCTTGCTTTGAGCGGCGACAACGACGAAGATAAAGCTCGGGTGACCGTGGCGACTCCCCCTTCGTTTTATGTTGATCCGCACGCAGGCGTGCTTCTGCGTGGAGGCGCCAAGCCATGAAGGCCGACGTTCTCAAGTTGCTCCTGCAATCGCACGCAGAGGGTGATGAGTCGTCTTTTCGCAGAGCGGCGTTGCAGCTTGCATCCGCGGAAAGCGTTGCCGGCCACGTTCGCATTGCCGATGAGATTCGAGCGATCATCGCCAAAATGCCCCCGACAAGCACCCGCAAACACGGGGCAGTTGTTGATATTGCTGTGCCTCGTGGGGAGATTGCGGACATTCTGGAAGGTGGGCACCGCGACGAACGGCTCCGCGATATTGTCTTGCGTCCTGAAGTCGAAGAGACGTTGAAACGTTTGCTCTCCGAAAACCGCGCTCGCGCGCGCCTGGAGCGGTTCGGCGTGGCGCCGCGTCGCCGTCTGCTCTTCCACGGTGCCCCGGGTTGCGGCAAAACCCTCGCCGCGGCTGTGTTGGCCGGCGAAATGGGTCTACCACTCATGACGGTCCGTTTCGACGCGCTGTTCTCACGGTTTCTTGGTGCCACTGCCGTTCAACTCCGAGCGATTTTCGCAGAGATGCCGCGCCGCCCAGGGGTCTACTTGTTTGACGAGTTCGATTCGGTTGCCAAGGCTCGCGGTGACGCCCAAGACGTCGGCGAGATGAATCGTGTCGTCACCGCATTTCTCCAGCTTGTCGACGCCGACCAGAGTGGCAGCATCCTCGTTGCGGCAACCAATCACGTTGAGCTTTTGGACCGTGCTGTGTTTCGTCGCTTTGACGTGATCGTGCCGTTCGACAAACCCACAGCCGATCAGATTGCGGTGTTAATGAAAATGCGTCTGTCTACCGTCGGTTTCCCCGATGAGGCAGCGGCGCGGCTTTCCACTCAAGCAGTGGGGTGGAGTTTTGCGGACGTGGCGCGCGCCTGTGATGATGCGGTCCGCACCATGGCACTCGATGATCGGGATGAGATTTCAGAACGCGATGTCGTTGTTGCGCTGGATGGGTTGAAGCAGCGCAACATACCAGCATTCACCTAGGCCATGGCTGACCAGCGGCTCCCTCTTCTGCGAGGACGAATCACCTCGGTGGACACCTACGAAGCTCCGCGCGGTAGCGGTGGGATGTCGCCACAATTGCCGTCGCTCGACCCGAAAGCGCACGGAGCGATGCTGCTCCAGCAGCTTGATGTGATCAGCCAACAAGTCAACGCTCGGTTCGAGACTGCGCGGGATGAACTGGCCAAGCGCGAGATTGTTGCCGTGCGTCCGGCAACCCACGCGCAGCTGGCCGCCGACCAGCTCGACGATGCAAAGGCAGACGCGCGGCTCATCGGCGAGGTAGTTGAGAACGGCACGGTGCTTTTGGATGTGGCCAGCGCCGATCTGGCTTACTTACGCGAGAAGATCGAAGCATTTGCCGATGATTCCAAGGTAGTTGCGCAGAAGAAGAAGGATGGATCGCCCAAGGTCGACGAGCACGGCGTGCAGTTGACCTCGCGAGCCTCGGAAAGGGCTATTGCTCCAATGGGAAGCATCGGTCTTGCCCAGCTCGACGATCTCGGAGGTGCGCGACTTCGAGCAGACTCCATCCCTCCAGATCGTCCTTGCTGGTTTGAAATTGGATGCCGCGGCGGGTACAGAAATCCCTCAGCCGACACGACCAACAGTCGCGCGCAGATTGGGCGGCAGCTCTACCACCTTGGCGCGAACCAAAAACTCGATGAATTTCTCGGCCCCGAGCAGGTTTACTTTTTTGTGCGTGTGACGCGCACGCAGTTGGACCAGTTGCGCAAGGCGACCGACTGCATCTACGAAGTCGAACTCGCACCGCCACCTCTCCGTGACTTGAAGCTGTTTGATGACGTTACGACGAAGGATCTTTCTGACTTTAGCCTGAGACGGCCCAACGAACCCGCGCCGGCTGTCGTCATACTCGACACAGGCATCGCGACGGGGCACCCGCTCCTGAAGGCGGCAATCCTAACCGCAACAACTGCCGGTCCCGAGATTACGTCACCCGAGGACACCCACGGACATGGAACGAAGATGGCCGGGCTCTCTCTCTACCGCGATATCGGCGCGGCGATCGAGCGCGGCAGCGCTGACGCCACGCATTGGCTTCAGAGCAGTCGCCTCCTTATCAAGCCCCATTTTCACACCGCTGACGAAGAGAATTACGAGAAGTGGCCCGTTCTCACAGAGCGCGCGGTGCGCTCGGCCGAGGAGGCTGATCGTGGGCATCGAAACCGCGCGTTCGTGCTCGCGGTAACGCGATCGATGCAGGATCCGCCGTTCGATAGAATCGAACCGACGCTATGGAGCCAAGCGGTGGACCAACTCGCGTTTGGTGACGGACACGGACGATTGATGATTGTGTCGGCCGGAAACGCGCGCGAAGAGCAGTGGCTCGCGCTCGCGGAGCAATATCCACAACTCCAGCTCTCCGAAAAAATCCACCAACCTGCACAGGCCTTTAATTCGCTTTCGGTGGGTGCGTTCACGGCGCGCGTCGAGCTGCCAAACCAAAAGGACTACGCGGAGGCTCGCGTTGTCGCCATGAAGCCCGGCGGGATCTCCCCGTATACAAGCACCGGGCTTGCTAAAGAATGTATCAAACCGGATGTCGTGCTTGAGGGTGGCAACCTCGCAATCTCCAGCACACTGACCGATTCGAGCGTTCCCACGCTGTCCGCCCTCACGACTGGCAACCGCCATACGCATGGGAGCCCGCTGGGGTTGATATCGATGACCAGCGAGGCTAGCGCGCGGGCCGCTCACCTAGCGGCCCAAATATGGGCCATCGAGCCGAAGCTCCGGCCCGAAACTGTGCGTGGCCTCATCGTTCATTCTGCCAGTTGGACCAAGACGATGGTTGAGGACTTCCCCGGTCTGAATGATCGGCTACCCGCCTGCGGGTACGGCGTTCCAAATCCGCGGCTTGCCATGGGGTGTGCGCAGGGCATTGCGACGATCGTTGTGGAGGACGCGATGCCGAACGCCGTGGTTGAGGAGGAGCCAAGGAAAACCCCACCAAAACGCGCCACCACCAAATGGACGACCTCTAAGACTCGCCGGAAGGTGATGTTTTACAGATTGCCAATTCCACACAGCTTGCTCACGGATGCTGACCCCGATGTGGAGTTGCGCGTCACGCTGTCGTACTTTGCCGAGCCAAACAAGTTTGGGCGTCGCACCTACCATGGCCTCGATTTGAAGTGGGACATGCAGGGGCCGCACGAGTCTGAAGACGCGTTCAAACGGAGAATAAACGCGCTGTTTCGCCCGAGGGGCGACGACGGCAAACGAGCTAAGACAGAAAGAACCAAGTCGTTTGATTGGGAGGTGGGCATCCAGAACCGTAGCCGCGGGACAGTGCAAAGCGACAGGTGGCGCGGAAAGATGTCCTCGCTGGTGGGTGACAAGCTCGTTGCCGTTGTTCCTTTGCTCGGTTGGTGGGACCAGCGCAAAGCGCTGAGGAACCAGGAGATGAAATTCTCGTTGATCGTCTCGGTTTTGGGCCCGGGCGTGTACGCGGCAATTCAGCCCTGCGTTGAAGTTGAAGTGGGGCAGCGAGTTTCAATTCAGGTCTAGCTCCAAAAGATTTGGAGACGTTTGAAAATGGATCAGGCAGCGCACAATAAAATCGTTTCTTTCATTTGGGCAATTGCCGACGACGTTCTCCGTGATTTGTTCGTGCGCGGCAAATACCGCGACGTCATCTTGCCAATGTTCGTTCTTCGGCGACTGGATGCGGTGTTGGAACCGAGTAAAAAGAAGGTTCTCGAAACCAAGGCCATGCTCGACAAGGCCGGTTTCACCGAGCAGCACGCAGCGCTCTGCAAAGCGTCGGACGAGGCGTTTTACAACACATCCAAGTTTAGCCTGCGTGACCTCAAATCACGTGGAGCCCAGCAGCAACTCAAGGCCGACTTTGACGATTATCTCGATGGGTTTTCCCAAAATGTACAAGACATTCTAACCAATTTTGAATTTCGAAACGTGCTGGCACGGCTCTCAAAAAGCGACGCGCTGGGCACGCTCATCGAAAAGTTTCTCGACCCTGAAATCAACCTCAGCCCCCATCCAGTGCTGAACGGCGACGGATCGGTGAGGCACCCAGGGATGGACAATCACTCGATGGGCACCGTTTTTGAAGAGCTGGTGCGCCGCTTCAACGAAGAAAACAACGAAGAAGCCGGCGAACACTGGACTCCGCGCGATGCGGTGCGGCTCATGACAACACTGATGTTTCAGCCTATTGCCAACCGGGTAAAGGCGGGATCATACCTGCTTTACGACTGCGCGTGTGGCACCGGCGGCATGCTCACAGTGGCCGAGGAAACACTGCGAACGCTCGCCGACGCTCACCACCAAAAGGTGGTTACCCACCTGTACGGGCAGGAGATCAACCCCGAGACATACGCCATTTGTAAAGCCGACATGTTGCTGAAAGGCGAGGGCGAAAACGCCGATCACATTGTTGGCGGTGCGGAATGGTCAACACTCTCGCACGACGCATTCCCGGCGCAGGAGTTTGACTTCATGCTCGCAAACCCACCCTACGGGAAGAGCTGGAAAAAAGACCTTGAGGCGATGGGTGGCAAAGACGGGATGCGTGACCCGCGCTTCAAGGTGATGCATCGGGGCGAGGAGCTGTCACTCGTCACCCGGTCGAGTGATGGTCAGCTTTTGTTTCTCGCGAACATGGCTTCGAAAATGAACCACAAGTCGGCCCTTGGAAGCCGTATTGCCGAGGTTCACAATGGTTCGTCGTTGTTCACGGGCGATGCGGGCTCGGGTGAGAGCAACATACGGCGGTGGCTGTTTGAAAACGACTGGGTAGAAGCGATTATCGCCTTACCGCTCAACCTTTTCTACAACACCGGAATTGCAACCTATGTGTGGGTGCTGTCAAACAAAAAGGCCGCGCCACGCAAAGGGAAGGTGCAGCTGATTGACGCCACGCAGTGGTTTAAGCCTCTACGCAAAAATCTTGGCAAGAAAAACTGTGAATTGTCCGACGACGACGTGCAGCGCGTGATGGCTGCCTACCATGCGTTTGCTGAAACGGAGCAGTCTAAGATTTTTGCCAACGAGGCCTTTGGCTACTGGAAAGTAACGGTAGAACGTCCGTTGCGTTTGCACAGCCAAATTACGACCAAGGCGATTGAGGCGTTGCGTTTTGCTTCCGGTGATGAAGACATCCGCAGTGTACTCTACGACGAGCTGGGCGACGCGCTTTTTGATGACTTTGGCAAGGTGAAGGGCGCGCTCGAAAAGCGGCTTGCTGCGTGGGGTGCGGTGGATGAAGGCGACGAAAACGAGGGAGATGAGGAGGCTGTGAAAAAGGGCCTTCCCGAGAAGAAGAAAAAAAAGCTCCTCGACCCCAAAACATGGGAGCGCGACGGACGGCTTGTGGAGGCTGCAACGAAGCTGAAAAAGGCGCTTGGTGACAGCGTGTTCACCGACCACAACCACTTTCGAAACAAGGTTGCCACTGCACTCGACAAGGCGAGCATTAAGCTCGGCGCCGCCGACCTGAAACAAATTCTCCGCGCGGTGAGCTTTCGGGATGAATCTGCACCACCCGTGATTGCCAAAGTCCACAAGCCGGGCAAGGCCGCGGCCGATCCTCTTCATGGCTTGTTTGAAGCAACGGTAGACGGCAAAAAGTGTATTGTTGAATACGAACCTGACGGTGATCTGCGCGACAGTGAACAAGTGCCTTTGCTCGAAGAAGGTGGGGTTCACGCGTTTATTCAGCGCGAGGTGCTTCCGTACACGCCGGACGCGTGGGTAGACACGAGCAAAACGCAGATTGGGTATGAAGTGAGCTTTACCCGGCATTTTTACAAGCCGCCGCGGCTGCGTACACTCGATGAGATTGCGGCCGATATTGTGGCGATTGAGAAAGAGGCTGAAGGGCTGTTGGATGGGTTGGTGAAGCGGGGGGCGGCATGATTGAGGAGCTGAAGCCGTATTCGCATTATCGGGCTGCGCAAGAGCGGTGGCCTGGGCGCTTACCCAGCCACTGGAGCTTGCGGCCAGCGTTGGCAGTGTTCGAGCCGATTCACGAACGCAATCATGGAATGAAGGAAAAACAAGTTTTAAGCCTTAGCTACGGTCGCATTGTGATCAAACCGCCGGAGAGGTTGCGCGGATTGGTGCCGGAGTCATTCGAGACGTACCAGGTATTGCATCCGGGGAATCTTGTGCTCCGCACCACGGACCTACAGAACGACCGGACCAGCCTGCGAGTGGGCTTTGTGCGGCATCAAGGAATAATCACTTCCGCGTACTTAGCATTAAAGACGAAGGACAGCCTTCGGCCGGAATACGGCTATCAGCTGCTAAACGCGTGGGACATTTCGAAGGCCATCTACGGATACGGTTCCGGCTTGCGCCAGAGTCTCGATTTTAGCCACTTCAAGCGCATGCCAATTCCTTTCCCACCGATGGAGGAGCAGGCGGCCATTGTTCGCTTTCTCGACCACGCGAACCGGCGAATTGACCAATTCATCCGCGCGAAGAAGAAGCTCATTGCCCTGCTGAACGAGCAAAAGCAGGCGATCATCCACCGCGCTGTCACGCGCGGCCTTGACCCCAACGTGAAACTGAAAGATTCGGGCGTGCCGTGGCTGGGTGAGATTCCGGCGCATTGGGAAGTATGGCGAATCAATCGCCTCGCACGAGTCGGAAACGGATCGACCCCTTCGCGGGCCAAGCCGTCGTACTGGTCTGGTGGCGCCTACCCTTGGCTGAATAGTTCACAGGTAAATCGGGGGCGGATCGACTGCGCGGATCAGTTCGTAACACAGCAGGCTCTTTTTGAGTGCCATCTTCCTCGGGTTGCGCCTGGTAGTGTACTGGTCGCAATCACCGGCCAAGGCAAGACCCGCGGGCTGTCCGCGCTGCTTGAAATTGAAGCTACGATCAATCAGCACGTCGCCTATGTTACGCTTCGGAGTAGATCCGACTGCCCGACGAGCGGTTCCTATCTTCAACTCGCACTTAGTGCCGCGTACTCGACACTTCGAGCTGAGAGCGAAGGTACGGGCAGCACAAAGGGGGCACTGACGTGTGAAGACCTCAAGCGGTTCAAGGTTGTTCTGCCGCCACGCACAGAACAAGCCGATATTCAAATGGTAGTTCGAGGGGAGACCAAAGCCATTACATCCGCCTTACAACGGGTTGAACGGGAAATAGGTTTCGCCATCGAGTACCGTACGCGTCTCATTGCCGACGTGGTTACCGGTCAGCTTGATGTGCGGGCCGCGGCCGCGTCCCTGCCCGAAATCGAACCTGACACTGCACCCGTCGAGGCTGACGCCGACCAAGAACCTGACATTGACGACGACGACGAGGAACCATGACCACCGACGTCTCCGAGAAGGGCCTTGAGGCACTCATCGTTCGCTCCATGACGGGTCGAATCGACCTGCTCTCACCGCCTTTCGTGGCAAGCGACACGTCCACACCGGTTGCGGGCAGCACGGGTTGGATTCTCGGAGATCCCAAACACTACGATCGCGGGGCATGTGTCGACCTTGTTCAGCTCCGCGGCTTTCTCTCGGTTACCCAACCGAGTCTCGTGGAGAAGTTATCGTTGGATGCCGATACTCCCACACGCCGCCAGTTTCTCGCGCGCCTCGAAAAAGAGGTAGGTAAACGCGGGGTGATTGATGTGCTTCGAAAAGGCATTGACCACGGTTCTGTACACGTTGATCTGTTTTACGGCACGCCGTCGGCCGGTAATACCAAAGCCGTTGTACGTTCTTCCGAAAACCGTTTCAGCGTTACGCGGCAACTCGCTTACAGCCGCGACGAAACACGCAGGGCGCTTGACCTGGCGCTGTTTATCAACGGTCTACCCATTGCCACCTTTGAGTTGAAAAACAGCCTCACGAAACAAACGGTGGAAGACGCGGTGGAGCAGTATCGCCGTGACCGCGACCCGCGCGAGCCGCTGTTTGCGTTGGGTCGCTGCGTGGTGCACTTTGCCGTGGACGACAGCGAGGTGCGTTTTTGCACCGAACTCAAGGGCAAAGGCTCGTGGTTTCTCCCGTTCAACAAGGGCTGTCAGGACGGCGCCGGCAATCCGCCCAATCCAAACGGACTCAAAACGGCGTACCTCTGGGAAGAGATTCTCACGCCGCGGGGTCTGACCGATATCCTGGAGAATTACGCTCAAATTGTGGAAGAAACAGACCGACGCTCAGGCAAGAAAAAGCGAAAGCAGATCTTCCCACGTTTTCACCAGTTGGACGTTGTTCGCAGGCTCCTGGCCGACGCGGGTAAGGTTGGCCCCGGCCGGCGCTACCTCATTCAACACTCGGCGGGCAGTGGCAAATCCAACTCCATTGCTTGGCTCGCCCACCAGCTTATTGCGGTGAAACAGCCGAACGGCAAAGAGGCGTTTGATTCAATCATTGTTGTGACCGATCGCCGGATCCTCGACGAGCAGATTCAGGCCAATATCAAGCAGTTCGCGCAGGTGAGCGCCGTTATTGGCGCTGTTACCGGCGCGGGTACATCGAAGACACAGCAGCTCTCCAAGTTTCTTGAGTTGGGCAAAAAGATCATCATCAGTACCGTTCAGACGTTTCCGCACCTTCTGAACGAAATCGGCGACACGCACCGAGGGCAACGTTTTGCCATTCTCATTGATGAGGCGCACTCCAGTCAGGGTGGCAAAAGCGCCTTGGCAATCAGCGAAGCGCTCGCGGAGGAGGTTCACGACCCCGAAGACATTGTCAATAACGAACTCCAGCGGCGGATGGATTCGCGCAAAATGCTCATCAACGCCAGCTACTTTGCGTTTACCGCCACGCCCAAAAACAAGACCCTGGAACTTTTCGGCGATGCGCTGCCGCCAGACGCCGAGGGCAATGTTCAGCATCGCCCCTTTCACAGCTACACCATGAAACAAGCTGTGCAGGAAGGATTTATCCTCGACGTTCTCAAAGCGTACACACCGGTCAACAGTTATTACAAGCTGGTAAAAACAATTGAGGGTGACCCTGAATTTGATGTGAAAAAGGCGCGGAAAAAGCTGCGCCGATACGTGGAGAGTCACGACACGGCCATCCGGTTAAAAGCCGAGATTATGATCGATCACTTTCACGAGCAGGTGATGGCGCTCGGGAAGATGAAAGGGCAGGCTCGTGCCATGGTTGTGACCAACGGCATTGAGCGTGCGGTGCAATATTATTCGGCCTTCAAAAGCTATTTGACCGAGCGAAAAAGCCCCCATCGCGCCATTGTTGCCTTTTCAGGCGAACACGATTTCGGCGATGGGAAGGTGACCGAATCGTCGCTCAACGGCTTTCCATCCTCGGAGATTGCCGATCGCTTTCAAGAGGAACCTTACCGGTTTCTCATTTGTGCTGACAAGTTTCAAACCGGGTACGATGAGCCGCTTCTCCACACGATGTACGTGGACAAGGGACTGTCAGGTATTAAAGCGGTGCAAACACTTTCTCGACTCAACCGCGCGCACCCCGACAAACACGACGTGTTCGTGTTGGATTTTCAGAACGACGTGGAGGCAATTACCAATGCATTTGCCGACTATTACCGCACCACCGTCCTCAGCTCTGAAACCGACCCCAACAAGCTTCACGACCTGAAGGCAGCGCTCGATGCCTGGCAGGTTTATTCGCCGGATCAGGTAGAACAGGTCAGCTCCCTTTTTCTCAGCGGCGCGCAGCGCGACAGACTCGACCCAATTCTAGATGCGTGCGTTGCGGTATATCTGGGGCAGTTGAGCGAAGACGGTCAAGTTGATTTTAAGGGGAAAGCAAAGGCGTTTACACGCACGTATGATTTCCTCGCCTCCATCCTGCCGTACTCAAATGCCGGGTGGGAAAAACTCTCCATTTTGCTGAATTTCCTTATTCCCAAGCTGCCGGCACCCAAGGAAGAAGACCTTTCCAAGGGCATTCTCGAATCGATCGACATGGATAGTTACCGAGTTGAGAAGCAGGCGCTTCGCAAGCTTCAGCTTCCCGACGACGAGGGGTTGATCGGTCCCGTTCCCGTTGCCGGGGGCGGACGAAAAAACGAGCCGGAGATCGACCGACTGTCGAATATCCTCAAGAGCTTCAACGAGCAGTTTGGCACGCTGTTCGACGATACTGATCGCATTGCGCAGCGATTCCGCGACGACATCGCTCCAAAGGTTGCCGCGGACCCGGCATACCAAAATGCCAAGCTCAACACCCCCCAGGCTGCCCGCATTGAGCACGATAAAGCGCTGGCCAAGGTGATGCTTGAGCTGCTGCAAGACGACACCGAGGTCTACAAGCAGTTCGTCCAAAACCCATCGTTTAAGCGGTTTGTAACCGACATGGTGTTTGGCCTCACCTCCGGTTGAAACGCGTGCGGCGCGGCAGCGCTGTGCAGACGCCTGCAGAATTTGTGCAGGCGCCTGCATGGGATTTATTCTTCGCGGAGAAGCACGTTGCCCGATGTGTCGAGTCCGGGTGGGACCACGTAGATGCGCTCGCCGTTTTCGGCGCGTTCGAGAATGACAGCCAGTTCATCGAGATGGGTGGCCGCAATTTTTCGGGTGGGCGGTGGTTCTTTTTTTCTACCCATGGCGTCTGCCCAGGCTTCTTCGTCGGACAGATCGGTTTCATACACGAAGCTTTTTGACCTGAATTCGTGCGTGCCGGGAACCGAACCTACTACGCGCAACGGTCCCATGCGGGTGTGTACACGTACTGCCGGGTTTGCCCACTGCGCCACGCCTCGAAGTTTGTTGAGGCGCATCATTTTAATGGTGAGGGTTTTTACCCAGGCGCCGGCGTGGATCGCGGGAAGGAGGCTGATGAGCGACACGCCGATGGCAAGGCCGGGAACAACACTTGGGGCCGCAACGTAGGCTGCGGCGATCGCTTCATCTTCGGCAGTCAGGTCGAGCTTTTTTCGCAGCGCCGGCTTGAGTTCTCGCGCGTCGCACATGAGAAGGCCGATGACGCCGGGCAAAAGGTAGAGATCGGACAATACCCAACCGGGTAGAGCAAGCGCACCGGGAAACGCGTATTGATTGGCGGCGCGGTACCGCTCCACAAGTTGTGGATGTTTCTCGGCCGCAAAAAACTGAGCTTTTTGGCCGAATGGGCAGAGGTCAAGCGCGCTTTCGTTGGCGCCGGCACCAAGGGCGGCGAGGCGAATTTCAGGGTGGCGGGTAAAAAAGTCTTCTACCAGGGTTTTCATTTGGGTTGGGTAGGTTGGGGGCCCGCAAAGGCGCGAACGGCGAACACGGGTGTGACGAGGATACCCAAAAACACTGTGTACAGCGCTTTATAAAGAGTTACTTGAAAACGCGTCATTTCGGTGAAGCCCGCGGCCGATAGTATACCAAGTGTCAAGGGCGCAATGGTGAAGGCGCATATCAAGCCTATGAGAGCGCCACGGGCGCCGGCACCGCTTGGACCAAATCGGGCGTAGGCGGGTAGATCGGACCATTTTACAAGGTCAATATTTTGGCTCTTCACGATTTTTTTGGTGACCGGGGTGAGAATGAGACACGTGATGAGGGGTAGAAAAAAGCTTGTTCCCACGGTGTCACCCGCCACGCAGTTGCCTTTGGCAAACATGGGTAGGCTCGGGATGGGTGGGAAGGTGAAATAGGCGGTTGCGGCGTTTAGAAAAAAGTTGAAAACGGCGCCGCCGACGGCCTGTCCTAGAACGATTTTTTTGTGTACTTGCAGCATCACGTTTACGCCGTGCTGGGGTTAAAAGGCGGTGACACGGAGGAGGGATCCTGTTTGGCCAAAGTCGACAAACTCTGCAATCCAAAGGGCTGTTCCGGTGAACCAAAGGCCACCGGGGCGGCCGATGTTGGTGAGCACGTCGGTGGAGGTTCCGTCGGAGTGGACATGGACGATTTTGCCGGCGTGATCGGCTGCAAAAAAGCCGCTTTTTGTGTCAGAGGTTACCCCGTAAATGTTTTGATAACCGCTGCCCACTTGAGAGGCGGTGGTGATGTCTCCGCCGCCGGGAGTGTACCGGTAGACGGCGGAGGGAAGCAGCCATTCTGCCACGTGGAGGCGGTTTTGTTCGTCGAAAAAAAGCCCTTCCGGCACATTGAGCCCGGTGGCAAATGGGGAGGCGACTTGGGTAGAGAGGTTTACCCTGTACACAATGCCTTTTTGGGTGTTTGCCAATTCTTGAAACGACGAAACGTACGCCGCGCCGTCGGGGCCGAGGGTTAGGTAGGTGACATTGTGGCCCACGTCGGCAATCACGGTGCGCTGCCCTGTATCGATATCGATTTTGGCAACGGTATGAAAGCCCTCTTCCGCCACGAGGAGGTTGCCGTCGGGAGCCACTCGAAGGCCAATGGGGGCAATCAGCCCTTCTGCAATGGTGAGATACCCATTGGGAGTCCATTGAACAATGCGTCCACCTCCCATTTCGGTAGCGTACACATTGCCGTTTGGGGCAATGGTCACATCACGCGGCGCAACAAGCGGGGTTGGAAAACGTGTACACACAAGGCCGGGAGCCACCTTCCCTTCGAGGATGTTGGGGGGGGCGCCGGCGGGAATGGCACAATTTGGGTTTTGCGGTGTTCCGCCGGCGCCCCCCCCGGCATCCGAGCCACCTGCGCCTCCACTGCCACCGGGGGCGCCTCCCATATTTGATGAGGTGGAGGAGTTGCCACCACCGCCGAGAGTGGAAGAGGTGGAGGCTCCGCCTGTTGACGACTGAGAGGCAGCGGAAGATTGTTCCTTTGTACAGGCGTTTGCCGCCCCCAAAAAAAAGAGAAAGAAAAAGGGTAGGGGGTTTGAAAAAGTGGAGTTTGGCGCGCGCATCACCAGAGGCCTTTGAATTTGAGGTAGGCGAGCAGGACGAGGCCGGTGACGGTGAGCACTGTGCAACCGGCCATGACCACAATAAAGACCGTGGGGGAACGCACTTTTTGAGGCCGAACCGTGGGCGCTCTTGAGCTTGGAGCGGCGGGGTCGAGACCGGGTTGGGGAGACGAAGGGGGGCCGGTATAGTGGATCGCCGGGGGTGGATGGTAAGACGGCGCGGCGGGCGATTGGTAAGACGGTTGCGCCGGGGGTTGGTGAGGCTGTGCCGTCGGGGGTTGGTAGGGTTGGGCGGAGGGCGGTTGGTAAGACGGTTGCGCCGATGGTTGGTAAGGTTGGGCCGCGGCCTGTGGGTAAGGTTGGGCAGCGGGGGGTGGGTAAGGTTGGGCCGACGGTTGGTAAGGTTGAGCCGCGGGTGGATGGTAAGACGGTGCGGGTGGGCGGTAAGGTTCGAGCGCCGGTGAGGAGGCTCGGGCCTGGTTTGAATACGGCTCGGGCGGGGGAGCAGACCCGCGTTGTGGGAGCTGGGCGCGCTGATCCGAATACGCAACAGGAGGCGGTGCGGAGCCTCGATTTTGGGGATATTGTTGTTGCGAAGAATACGGATCCGGCGGGGGAGCCGAGCCGCGTTGGGGAGGCTGTTGGAGAGGCGCTGAATACGGTTGGGGTGGAGGCGCTCGATATGCGGGAGGAGGCAGACGAAGGGGCTCTTGGGGAGGAACCACGACGCGCGGTTTTGTCATTTCACCGCTGTCTGTCAGGTCGCGTTCGCGGGAAGGTTGGGGAGCTATGGGAGCCGGGGTTCGAGCGGGAGCGGGGCGTGCCGGAACCGGCCGTGCGGGAACAGGTTGGGCAGGTGCGGCGGGTGTTCCGGCGGCGGGGCGAATAGCTCGATTTCGGCCGGATGCCGCGGCCATTTTGGCGAACGCGGGCCCTCGTTGGAATGGAACCGTGGCGTCGGGGTCAGCCTCTTCGATATCGCTCACGTCGGGTAGACCGGCGTTGGGGAGGGCGATGTTGGGTGGAGCCGTCTTGGGTAGACTGGGAGAGGGTAGGGCGCCTTTGGGTGGACCTGCGGGTTTCGCGGGTCGCGACATCATGCGGGTGGCGTCTTGGTCGTCGTCGGGGTCGATGTCGGAATGGATGCCGAGCGGGTCGGACATCATTTCGGTGGCGTCGCCGTCGGCGTCTTCTTCGTGGCTCATCGGGGACGGCTCATTCCGCCCGAAAGGACGAACAAGATCGCGGCCCAAACGCTCGCTGTGACGATGATCGCAACCACCATGGCTACCCAGTGATCGCGCGTGAGTTGAGTGACACGGGTAGGTGCGGTGACAGTGGAGGGTAGATCGGTAGATTCAGGAAGGGAGGCGCTGTCACCGATGGGTAGAAGTTCAGGGATGGAGGCGAGGCGGGGGCGGTAGGCGGAACCTGCCCTTTCATCGGCGGCGCGCACGGCGTCGGCAATTTCACGGCGTCGCGTTTCAAGCCGGGAAGCCATGTTTTCTTGGAGAAACGTGGCGACGTCGGTGGTGGTTGTAGGGGCAGTCAGACAGGCTTCGAGAGCCCGCTGCATGTCGAGCGCGCTTGGAAAACGTTCATCCCGGCGGGGGCGAAGGGCGGTGAGGGCAACGTTTGCGAGGTTGGGTGGAATATGGGGAGGTAAGGCGGGAGGTGGGGTTTCTGTGGCGAGCATCTCCACAATGTCGAGGTCGCGTTCAGCATCGAAGGGTAGGCGACCTGAAAGGTATTCATACAAAATGACGCCGAGGGCCCAGACGTCGGCGCGGCGATCGACCTTTTGCATGCGCACCTGTTCGGGGGCGGCGTATTGCAATTTGCCTTTGAGCAGGCCTTTTTTTGTTTTTTCGGCCATGCGATCAACGGCGGTGGCAATGCCAAAGTCGATGACTTTGGTGACGCCGGACGTGGTGATGAGCAGGTTTTGAGGGGAGATGTCGCGGTGGACAACGTTGAGCAAACTGCCTGTGTCGTCTCGAAGTTCGTGCGCGGCGTGAAGGCCGGCGCAGGCGTCGGCGAGGATGCGTAAAAGGATGTTGGGCGGAATGGAGGCGCCGCGCGATTTGACATCGGCCGAGAGTCGGTTGAGCGCGTCGCCGTGTACCCATTCAAGCGCCATGTAGAGTTGGCCGTTTTCTTCACCCAGGTCTTCAAGCGCGACGACGTTGGGGTGGCGAATGCGCGAGGCGATTTTTGCCTCGTCGAGAAACATTGTGCGAAACGCGGGATCGCCGGAGAGATGCGGCAAAATCGTTTTGACGGCGTAGAGTTTTTCGAGGCCGAGTTTGCCGACAACGCGGGCCACCCAAACAACGGCCATGCCGCCCTGCGCTACGGGAGCGAGCAGCTCATAGCGCTGATCCAACCGGTATCCCGGCGCGAGATGGGGTTGGGAAGATGCGGGAGGGGACACGACAAAAATGGACCGAGCGAGGCTTCTATCTTACCAAAGCGGCGGCGTGTGGTGCGATTTGTCGCGTAAGTGTACACGATGCGGGGATGAGTGTACACACAATGGGTTGGCCCGCATGATTCGTGAGGCGATTGGGCGGAGTCCTCGCGAACAATGCGGGGTAGTTGCCGAAAAAGGGTGGGCCAAGAGATACTGCGATGCGGAACCATGGGTAAAAAGACCGAGATGCTCCAGCTTCCGACGCGGATGCTGGCTGTTGAGCTGGGGAGTCAAAAGCGCTGGCGCAAAGTGGTGCTGTTTGGAGGGATCGGCGCTGTTGTGGTTGGGGGGCTTGTGTACGCCGTGGTTCGAGCGGCCGATTCAAAAAGCGCCGAGGCGTTGAACGGGTCGTGGACTGACTTGAATACGTGCCTGTTGGGCGCGCCTCTGAAAGAGGGTGAGGGCGCGGCGGCGCGGGTCTCGGCGGTGCAATTGGCTGTTGTGGGAATGCCGAAGGACAAGCGCGGAAAACCGGGTGAAGCACCTTGGCCTTCGAGTTGTGCGCCTGCGGCGTTTTTGGTGGCTGAAAATGGCGGCGCTGCGGCGGAGGGCGGCGACGCGTTGAAAGCATCGGCGGATGCGCTGGCAAAGGCTTTGAAGGAAGATGCGAACGCGACAACGGATTTGGCGCCGCTCGTGGAAAAAGTGTGGGCCGACGCAAAAAAGGGCGGGTTGAAAGTGGGGGCGGCGGGCAAAGGCCCTGTGGCTCCGGCGGCTGCGAATGTGGCTCTTTCGCGCGAGGCGTTTGGCGCGGTTCCCAAGTTTTTGTCGGGGAATTTTTTGCTTTCGGATGTGCGTGAGCAGGCGTCGAGCGCGCCCCCGAAAGTGCGCTTTTTGGTCGATTCGAAAGACGCCGCGAATGGTCCCGCGTTGTGTACACTTTCGCCGGGGGACGCAACCATTCGATGCGTGAAGGTGCCTGCGGAAGTGGCGAAAATGAGCCCTGGGCTTTCGCTTGTAGGGTCGACGGAAGATCGGGCGCAGCCCTTTTATTTTGCGGGCGATCGAGGCCAGCTTGGGATCTTCCCACCCACGGGTGACAAGATTGTTGCGGCGGCGGTTTCACCGGGCGCTGTGTCGCGCGCGGATGGAGCGTTTTTGGCGCTCGCAAAAAGTGAAAAGGGCAAAGACGTGGGGCTTGTGATCGCGCCTCCCACGGGTGCGGCTCGAACGGCGCCGCTTTTGTCGGGCGCGGATTTGGATCACCCTCTGCAAGCGGGTCTGTTTTGGGATTGGCTTGTTTTTAAGGGTCCGGCGCGCGGTGGGGCGGCGAAAATTTCAGCGCGCAGGGTGGGGCCAAACGGAGCCGAAGGGGCGGCAATTGAGGTGGGGACCACCGATGAAGCGTCGCCGTCGAACGACAAAGAAGTGTGGGTGACGGGCTGCCGGAGCGATGAAGCGATGGCGGTGCGCGTGTCGGGGGCGGCCACCGATGTGATGGCGATGTTTGCGGGCGGGCGTTGGACGGCGCCGATGAAGACGGGGACACGCGGCGGAGCGCTCTCGTGTCGCGGTGTGGAAGCGGTGAGTACACAAGTGATCCATGCTGTGGATCAGAACAAAAATTTTCCCACGATCCGCCAGGCGAAATGTTCGGCGTCGGGTTGCAACACGACGGTGGTGAACGTGCGTGAGATGTTGGGATCGGTGGCGGACATTGCTCCCGCCGATGCGAGCGGCATTGCTGTGGCCGACATCAACGGGAAGCTTTTGATCGTGTGGAACGCCGGCGGCGCGGGTGGTTTGCGAATGCGGTTTGCTCCGGCGGAGCGCATGAAAGACGCGGAAGATCAGGTGATCACCGATGGGCGTGATGCGACGGGAAGCGCCAAAGCGAGCACCATTAATGAGGTGCGCGTGCTGTCGGGAAGTACGCACGGCGTGATTTTGGTGGGTACAACAATGGGTGTTCGCGCGCTTGTGATCGACGGCGCGGGTGTTGTGAAGGCGGCTTCGGCTTCGTTGTAGAAGTGCGGCGGATGGTTCGTCGGCGGTGAGCCGGCGGCCGGGATGCGTACGCACAGATTGTGTACGCCCCAGACCTGAATCAAGCGATCGCAGCCAAGACGTTTTGCAAGGCACGGTTTCAGGTCTTGTCGCGAGGCCTGGGACACCCTTGCCCGTCGCCCAGCGGAGAAGCGAAGAGCGTGGCGCTTCAGGTTCTCTGAATGGAGTTCTGCGCGCGCCCCCGGAAGTCGCCAAACGCCGCTGGATGGAATTTTCTTGGAAACGCTCCGTTTCCAGGCTTTTTCGATTCAGATGAATGTCCCGATCCCCGTCATCGCTTCTTAAAGCTCTACGCGATGCCCATGGGGGCGCCGCCTTGGGCAACGAAGCGATCGGCGATGTCGACGAGCAAGATGTCGGTCATTGCCTTGCTGCGAACGCTTGTTTTGGTTTCATCAGCGAGGAGGGTGAATGTGCCCATGAGTTGGCCGTCGAGGTACACCTCGTGAGCGCCTCCGGGGGGAGCGTTGTTCACTTCGTAGGTTTTGCCGTCGCGTGCTCGGACTTTCATGCTTGAAGCGATAGCACCTGTTTCAAAGGCTGAACATGGAACGGGCGCGGCGGGCGGCGAGGACACGCACGAACCAAAGCACGCCGATGAGCGCCACTCCAATGACGGCGAGGAGCAGGAGTGTGTTGGGGACCGGCTCCAATACCTGCTTTTCTTTAGGATCAAAAAACCACTTGTGGCCCGTGCCGATAACCAAGGTGTTGTAGAGCGCGTGGAGGAGAATGCAGGGTAGAACACTGCCAGTGGACTGGCGAACGACGCCGGAGGCGAATCCGAGGCACGTGGTTGACCAAAAGCGCACAATGCCGACACCGCCGGGAAGGTCTTTGTGCATCCATCCAAAGAGTGCAGCCGATAGCAGGGTGGCTATTCCACCGTCGAAAACAATGCGCAAAAGGTGGTCTTTGAAACTGGCACTCTGCTCTGGCGAAGTGGCAGTTTGGGTGGGGCTCAACGAGTTGGGCGGATTGTCTGTTTGGCGAGAGTTGATGCGTGAAAGAATACGGCTTGTGAGGTCTGTGATTGTGGACCAAAAGAGTCCTCTGAAAAACAGCTCTTCGCCCAATGCTCCCAGGAGAGCCCCCCAAATGAGGGTGATGAAAAGAGGGGACTGCGTGAGGGCTTTGCCAAACGCTCCGGCATTTTGAGCGGACGCATTGGCACCTTTGGTTTTGAGTTCTTCAAGGAGGACGGGCAGCGCAATGCGTATGGCAATTGCCGACGATGCCGCAAAGACGAGGGGTACGGCGAATGTTGCGGATAACAGACTGTATACAGTTGGTGTTTGATGAAGGCCCAAGCCGCGACGGCGTTCTTTGAGGAGCAGGAGAGAAGCGGAAAGACCGACGACCAGAGTGGCAATCTGGCAGGTCATTAAGAATGTTTGAAGCGAGACGGTGGCTTTTGTTGCGTCGGGGACAACGGCGTTGCCAAGTGGAACTAGGCCCAAGAACAGGGCGAGCCAGACGGTGACGGCGGCGAAACGGCGACCCACTTCAATGTTGAGACGGGTGTTTCAACAGGCGTGTTGGCGGCGGGTTGTTGACCCGATTCAGGCTCGGATGGGGCGGCCGGAGGGTTTTGTTGAACGCTCACGGAGCACTCCGCAAGGTGTTGTTTTCAGGCCGATATGGTTTGACAGAGAACTGGCACATATCGGTGCTGGGCGCGGGAAGTTAGCGGCCTTTTTGGGGCCTGGCGATGCCGTATTTGTCGAGTTTTTTGAGGAGCGTGCGCCGCGAGATGCCGAGTTGTTTTGCGGTGGCGCTTTGATTTCCACCGTTTTTCCAAAGGGCGGCGAGGATGCGATCGTGCTCGGGGCCACTTCCCTCGACGACTGGGTCGGATGGGGGGCCTGAATCGGGAGCGGATGTTGAGTTTGGTGAGTCGGGGATCTCATCGGCCGTGGGAAGACCCAAGTGCGAAGGATGGAGTACACCTTTTTGCGAGAGCAACACGGCTCGTTCAATGACATTGCGAAGCTCGCGAATGTTTCCGGGCCAGTCGTATTGGCGAAGCGCGACGAGGGTGTGTGGAGCGAACTCGACCAACGGAAGTTTGGCGGCGGCGCACGCGCCGGCTGCAAACTGTCGAGCGAGTGCCTCGATCTCGTCGCGACGTTCACGAAGGGCCGGCACCACCAAGGAGATGCCGTTGAGCCGAAAATAAAGGTCTGCGCGGAAGCGTCCGCTCTTCACCTCTTCGGTTAGATCGCGATGCGTTGCGGAGACGAATCGGACATCGACGGGGATGGGCTTGAGGCCGCCGACGCGGAGTACCTCGCGGCGTTCGATGACACGCAGGAGCTTGACCTGCATGGTGGGGGAGAGTTCACCCAGCTCGTCGAGAAACACGGTGCCGCCGTTTGCCGTTTCAAGCAGGCCTTGTTTGGTGCCCACCGCGCCGGTGAAAGCGCCGCGTTCGTGTCCAAATAGTTCACTCTCAAAGAGCGATTCGCTGAGCGCGGCGCAGTTGAGGCGCACGAGGGGTCGGTCGCGTCGCGGTGACTTTTCGTGCAGGCGCTCGGCCAAGACTTCTTTGCCAACACCGGTTTCGCCCAGGATCAAAACCGGCAACGTGCCCACCGCCACGCGATCGCAGAGCTTGCGAACCCGCTCCATCACGGCGGCGTTGTTGTCGTTGATCGTGGTGGTGTGATCTCCCGCGGCGCCCTGGACGACGGCGATGATGGGGCCGATCTCGACCAGCTCCCCGGGGGGCAGCGGCACGCGCTCCTCGGGGCGAAGGCGGCGGCCACCGAGGCGGGTACCGTTGGTGCTGCCGAGTTCACGGATCCAAATTCCGTTGTCGATCTCGATGCATGCGTGGCGCCGGGACAGGGACGGATGGTCAATTCTGACTTCGCAGTCTTCGGAACGGCCTACGGTCACCACGCCGCGCGTCGGTAAGGCGTAGCTCTTCGCATTGTCGCCTTCGATCACCAGAAGGCGAAGTTCGCTTTGATCAAGGCCCCGCGAGGCCTCCATTGTCCGTGTATCCACCGGCATTCCCGAGATGCCCTGGCACCATACCGCGGATCGGTGAACAGCCGGTGAGTGATCGACCTTTGGGGGGGTTCCAATCTGTAACCCCCCGTTCTCAATCTGTGACCTGTGTCCAGCGAGGTCGCCGCGAAAACGCCGAGTGGAGCACGGGAGGAATGCCGACGAGTTTCCATTTTTCCCATCGTCTGTGCGAACCGCGTTCCAACTTCGTGCGTTGATCTCGTGCGGCACGAGTCTTGTTGAAGGGAGTGGTCGATGGAGAGACAAACCAGCCTTCGAGCAGCGGATGGGACGCCGGGCGGTGGCGATGATCGAGGACCGCGCGGCAGTGGGGTGGGGGGACGGAGTTCGTTAGCCAGAACAATTGCGCAGCATCGGGCATTCATGGAGCTGGCGCGCGTGGTTGCGGCTGCGGAGCAGGGAATTTGGACCGGAACGTTGCCGTTGATTCTTGGTCCAGCGGGCTCGCCGTGGGCAGTGGTCTACAAGCTTGCCGGGAATGTTCTGGAGTTGGTGGCCTCTGAAGGGATGCCTCTCTCGATCCGCGGCCATTTGGAATCGTTCGATGTAACGCGTCACAGCGTCTTTCCGGCGTTCCGGGCAATTCGCTCGCGGCGAGCCGTCACCGATGAACGTTTGTTTTCAACGGTGCTCGATGTTCGCGTGATTGCGCAGCTTGAAACGCAGGGGATCAGCACGGCGGCTTGTGTACCCATTGTGCACGGCGGCCAGGTCTTCGGCGTGATTGTTGTGGGTTGTCCGGCGCGAGAAGGGCTTGAGCCTGAGGCTTTGTCGTTCGTGGAAACGGTGGCCGCGCTCATCGCTCCCGCGGTGGCGCTCAGCGAAACGGGGCGTGCGGTTCCGTCCGCGCGGCGTTCGTCGAATCCGCCGCGTGAAGAGAGTGTTGCACCGGCTTCGCGAAAGGCGGCGGACGTGAGCCGCGCCGCAATCGAAGCGGTGCAGCAGTGCTCGGCGTTCTTGAGGCGTTCGGCGATCGACGTGCGCGTGAGCGCCGATGAGGGATGTGTTGCCGTTGGAGACGGGCACGATATCGGTTTGGCGATCGCTCATCTCGTAACGAACGCAGCGGAGGCCGCGGTTGAACGCGCGCCGGTATCCGGTGCGCCGTCGCAGCCGAGACGTGTGCGTGTGAGCGTTTCGCGTGAAGGGCAAAACATCGCTGTGGGCGTGGACGACTCCGGTCGCGGCGTGCCGCACGACCTTCGCGGGCGCGTGTTTGAACCGGGTTTTTCAACCAAAGGGAAAGGTCGCGGCAACGGGCTTTCGGCGGTTCGGCAGATCGCGATGGACATGGGCGGGCATGTGGAGATCGCGGCGTCGGAGTTGGGCGGTGCGCTGTTTCGATTGGTGTTGCCGGCCACGGGCGCTTTGCCGGCGCCGTCTTCGTCGGGTCTGTGGCACACGGGTGCAACGTGGCCGCAGATGCGCGCCACCGGTCACGCCGGTGGTGAAGGCTCGGGCGAGTCGAGCGAAGGTGAGCCACCGGCCCGCTCCCTGCGGCGTGCAAGTTCGTCGGGTTAGTTGTAAGTGCTACGTGCGGCTTTGATCGGGATGTTCGATCGATTGGATCTGAGCCCACCACGAAACGAAGTCGGCGAGGCCACGCGCTCCCAGTCGTTCGTAGCGATCACGCTTTTTCACTTTGCGCTGCACGTCTGCGAGCGGCGCAACGTGCGCCCACGTAATGTTTGACGGCTGATAATTTTCAACCGGTTTTGCCAGGTGATGCGCAAGCCCACCGAGCGCCGTTGAAGGCGGCGGCGGCGCGAATGTGTGGCCTCGAAGCGCAAACGCCAGGGTAAGCGCGCACAAGAATCCACCTGCGGCGCTTTCAACATAACCCTCAACGCCGGTGATTTGGCCGGCGAGGTGTACACCCGGGAGCGCGCGCAGTTCAAACCGCTCGCTTAGCACTTCAGGCGCGTTGACGAAGGTGTTGCGATGCACCGAGCCGAGGCGCAAAAATTCGGCTTCTTCAAGGCCGGGAATCATTCGAAACACGCGCAGTTGCTCGGGGTACTTCATCCGCGTTTGAAAGCCGACGAGGTTGTACGCCGTGGCGGCCGCATCTTCGGCGCGAAGTTGAATCACCGCGTAAGGGCGGCGCCCGGTTCTCGGATCGACCAAACCAATTGGTTTCATCGGTCCGTAGCGAAGCGTATCGAGGCCACGCTCGGCCATCACTTCACAGGGCAAACACCCCTCGAAGTAGCGCGCCTCTTCAAACTCTCGCGCTTCAACTTTCTCAGAGCCGGAAAGCGCTTCAACAAACGCGCGGTACTCGTGCTCGTTAAAGGGACAATTGACGTATGCCTCGTCGCCGGGATCTTGGTCCTCCCGGTAGTCGTCGGGCAGCGCTTCGGCGGCGCGCGCATCCATCGCGAGCGCGTTTTTGACGGCGCCGCCTTTGCCGTAGCGCGACTGTTTCCACACGCGATCCCAACGCAGTGAATCGGCTGCCACAATCGGCGCGATCGCGTCGTAATAAGCGAGGTGTTTCTGTCCGATCACCTCGGCAAGATGCGATGCGAGCGCGTCGGTCGTGAGCGGGCCCGTTGCGATGATGAGCGGTCGCGCATCGGGAATGCTCGTAACCTCTTGTGTACACACGCTGATGCGCGGATGCGTGTGAATCGCGCGCGTGATGAATTCAGAGAAGCGTTCGCGATCCACCGCGAGCGCGCCACCCGCCGGCACCGCTGTGTGATCGGCGGCACGCATGATCAACGAACCGGCGCGGCGCAGTTCTTCTTTGAGAAGGCCGACCGCGTTGGCGAGCGCCGCACCCCGCAATGAGTTGGAGCACACCAGCTCCGCGAACGAGTCGCCGGTTTGAGCCGGTGTACGCTTTTGCGGCTTCATCTCAAGAAGCGCAACGGAGATTCCGCGTTCTGCGAGTTGAAAGGCGGCTTCGCAGCCGGCCAAGCCGCCGCCCACGATCGTGACCGTTGGAGAAGGGAGGCTCATGCGGAGTAAGGCGCGTGTTTGCTTTGTGTTGGGCCGACGCGCCTTGTTGGGCCGACGCGTTTCGGACTTTTTAGAACGGTGCGTGTGTACACAACGTCAGCTTGCCGAGCGCGACGGGCGAGCCTTTGCGGGCTTTTTCTCGCCTTTAGATTCGCTCTTGGCGGCGGTCTTTTTCGACGGGCGTTTGGTTTTCGGCGCTTCGTCGTCATGTTCCGCGGCTTCGCCGTCGCCGCCTTCATCGGCCGGCTGTGCGTCCGCTTCGATCGGTTCGGCGGTTGCCGCGCCTTCACCTTCCGCCGTGGCCGCGCCCTCGGGGATTGGTGCAGGCTTTTTAAACCCGCACTCTTTTGTGGCGCAAACGAGCATTGGTTTTTTGCCGCCCGTGAGCGTCAAGAACTTGGCGTCGCATTGCGGGCACGGCTCGTTTACGGGCTTCTGCCAAAGTTTGAACTCACACTTTTGTTCGGCGCTGTAGTTGGAGCAGCCGTAGAACGTTTTGCCACCTTTGCGCCGCGATCGAATCTCAATGATGTCGCCGCCGCAGAGCGGGCATGCCACACCAAGCGGAATTGGCCGCGCGTTTTTGCACGTGGGGTAACCGGTGCACGACAAGAAGTCGCCGTAGCGGCCGGTTTTAATGACCATCGGCTTGCCACACTTGTCGCAGACAAAGTTGGTTTCACGAACCGGAGCGGCGGGGCCGGTGGCCGAAAGGTCGCGTGTACTCTTGCACTTGGGGTAGCGCTCGCAGCTCAAAAACCAGCCGTTTTTGCCCCATTTTTTCACCATCATTGCGCCGCATTCGGTGCACACGATGTCTGTTTTTTCGGCTTCGGGTTTCCACGAAGAGAGCTTCTTCGAAGAGTCGAGCTGCTCGCGGAACCGCTTGTAAAAGCGCTTGAGCAGTTCAAGCCGCTTCACCTTGCCGTTACCCACCTCATCCAGCTCTTCTTCCATTTGAGCTGTGAAGCCGGGATCCATGAAGTCGAGCTTGCTCTTCACAAGCCCGTCGACAACGTATTTGCCAAGCTCGGTGGGTTTAAACGCGCCGCCCGGAAGCTTTTCGGCGTAGGCACGCGCCTGCACTTTCGCGATGATTTCGGCGTACGTTGAAGGCCGCCCGATGCCGCGTTTCTCAAGCTCGCGCACGAGCGATCCTTCGTTATAACGCGCGGGCGGCTGCGTGAATTTCTGCTCGGTGACGACGCCGGGTGGTGTACGCAACGAACAGGTTTCACCTTCGTTCAATTCGGGCAAGAGCGCGTCGCTTTCTTCTTCGGCCGCCGCTTCACCCTCGGCCGGCGCTTCGGCGACAACGGCGGCGACCGTTGCTCCACCCTCGGCGTCGGTTTCACCTTCACCGGCAAAGCTCTGCTGCCCTTCGGTGACTTGGAGCCAGCCAGCGAATTTCTGAATACGGCCTGTTGCTCGAAGAATATAGGTGACTTTCGTCCCCGTTCGAATTGCCGCTTCAATGTCGGCGCTGGTTCGATCGTAGAGCGCCGGGTTCATCTGCGAGGCGACGAACCGATTCCAGATGAGCTTGTAGAGTTTGTATTGCTCATCTTTGAGGTGCTTTCGCACCACATCGGGCGGAAGATCCATTGACGTTGGGCGAATGGCTTCGTGCGCGTCTTGGGCGTTTTTCTTTGAACGGTACACATTCGGCTTTTCGGGCACAAACTGCTTGCCGTAGCGCTTTTGAATGTGCTCCCGCACCTCGGCGATTGCGTCTTCAGACACGCGCGTTGAATCGGTACGAATGTACGTGATGAGCCCGACGGGGCCGCCGTCGCGCTTGAGATCCACGCCTTCGTAAAGGTTCTGCGCAATCTGCATCGTTCGCTTCGTTCCGAAGTGCAGGTAGCTCGTTGCATCCTGTTGAAGCTTTGACGTGGTGTACGGCGCGGGCGCGTTTCGCTTCTGTTCGCGGCGCGTGACCTTTGCCACGCGATACGAAGCCGCGGCCAAGTGCTCGCGCACACGGCCGGCGTCGTCGCCGTTTTTCACTTCAATCTTTTTGCCGTCGCACATCGCGAGCCGAGCAAAAAAGGGCGCGCCCGCTTTGTTCGAAAGCCCGGTGCCGATGTTCCAATACTCTTCGGGGACGAAGCGCTCGATTTCGCGCTCGCGATCGACAACAAGACGCAGCGCGACCGATTGCACGCGACCCGCCGAAAGGCCGAACGCGAGTTTCGACCACACCAGCGCCGAAACGTCGTAGCCCACAATGCGGTCGAGCACGCGGCGCGCTCGCTGTGCATCGTAAAGGTGCGTGTCGAGGTCGCGCGGATGGTTCACGCCGTGTGATACGCCGCGCTTCGTGATTTCGTGGAACTCCACGCGCGCCACCTTTTGATCAGGGCGCGTGATCTCTCCCGCGATATGCCAGGCGATCGCCTCACCTTCGCGATCGGGGTCGGTTGCGAGGAGCACATGGTCGGCCTTTTTCGAAGCCGCCTTCAGCTCCGCCAAGACCTTTTCTTTGCCTTCGATCACCTCGTAGCGCTCGGTGAAGTCGTTGGCGACATCCACCGCGCTCGGGCTTTTGGGCAGGTCTTTGATGTGGCCCTTGGACGCAAGTACCTCATAGCCTGTGCCCAGGTATTTCTTGATTGTTTTCGCCTTTGCCGGCGATTCAACGATGAGGAGAGTTTTTCCCATAACTTTCGGGAGTGGCGCTTTTGCTGGGGGCGTGACGACGGCGTCCTGCAGAGTTGTCCGTTGAACGTTACGGAGCACTGCGTCGATAGAAGCCGGCGGGGGCCTCTACTACTACGGCCTGCAAGGTCAGCGTCAAGAGCGCCGCCGTCACAACACCTGTGCCGAGACCCGTCAGCTCACAAAGATTGTCCGTGTGTATCGGTGTTTCGCCAATTGCAGAAAACACTTTTTGCAACACAGGGTCGATCAACGTCACAGCGTGATCTACGCGCGCGCGGTCGTGCGCAGGAACGCGAGCAGGCGCGTGCTCGTGCTCGCGTGCGTGCGTAGCGGGGCCGCGCGATCTTGCAACCTCGTTTGTGATTGCACTTGGTTTCGGCTTGTTTTCGAGCCCCAAAGGCAGCGGTTGTTGAACCGGATCACGCAGTCGCCCGAGGCGCTCCATCAAAGCATCGACCTCTGCGATTGCAAACCCGCCTTCCTGCAATTCAAGCGCGCAGCCTTGACCGAGCAGATCCCACGGTGCGTGCGGAACGATCATCAATGGACGCCCGGCCACACGAGCCGCCGCCGCCGTGGAACGGGCGCCGCTCCTGCGCCCCGCCTGAATGATCACCGTTGCCCACGTGCACGTTGCGAGCACCTTGTTTCGGCGATGAAACGCACCGAGCGAAGGTCGAGCGTCCGGTGCAAATGTTGTGAGGAGAGCACCTTTCTTTTCGACGCTCGCAAAAAGAGCTGCGTGCTCCTTTGGGTACACATGATCAAATCCGCTCGGCGTCACGACCACCGTGTGCCCCCCGGCGTTGAGTGTCGCTTCGTGCGCGGCACCATCAATTCCCAGCGCCCCTCCCGACCACACAGCCCATCCGCCATGAGTCAATCGTTCAGCGATGGTACGCGTGAGATCCAGCGCTTCCGGCGTGGGTGCTCGCGTGCCCACCACCGCGATCCCAGGCATTTCGGGGACAACTCCCCGCACGTAGATCGTCTTGCAGGCCGGCAGCCCGACTTGCAGGCGTTTTCGAAGATCGGCGGGCAGACCCGGATCCAGTGTTGAAATTTGTCGCGTCATGCCCCTCCATCGGAATGGCCGTGCCCAAAGTTGCTAAGCAGAGCGGCTTTTCTTTACGCAGCGTGGCGTCGCTTGACCCGGAACCAACTCAAAAACTAAGTTTGTGCGTGCGCTTTCGCGTGCAATTCACCCTTGGACTCCTTCCCCGATGGAAAGGCCACAACCAGAGATGACAACGGCCCGCCCTTTGGCGCTGAGGTTCATCTCGGGGAAATTTCAGGGCAGTGAGTACGCGCTCACCGACTCCGGGGAGATGCTCGTCGGCCGCTCGGGAGACGTTCAAATCGTTCTCTCCGAAGACATGGTTTCCCGCCGCCACGCGCGCATCACATTCGACGGCCAACGCATCACCATCGAAGATTTGGGCTCCACAAACGGCACCTTCGTCAACGGCGAAAAAATCAAACGCTGCGACTTAAAAGAGGGCGACCGAGTTCTCATCGGATCCAGCATCTTCAAGGTTGTGTACGCAGACCAGGCGCCCGCCAATCCGCGGCGACGCCCCAACGATGACAGCCTCGGCCGAACGCAGGCCCGCACCATGACGGGCGCGATCGAGGAGATTCCTCTTCCCGACGTTCTTCAGCTCCTCGGCACATCCAAAAAAACAGGCGTCCTCGTGGTGCACTCCGCGCAGGGCACCGGCCGCATGCGCATGCGCAAAGGCACCATCGTCCACGTAGCCATCGACGGCCTCGTCACCGTCGGCCCGCTCAAGTGCGCCTATCGCATGCTCGCGTGGACGCAGGGCACGTTTGAGTTGGAGCCCGC
Organism: Polyangiaceae bacterium; assembly: GCA_016712345.1. Taxonomy (GTDB): domain Bacteria; phylum Myxococcota_A; class Polyangia; order Polyangiales; family Polyangiaceae; genus JADJRH01. Next base: position 244,733 of record JADJRH010000001.1, on the reverse strand, counting down.
CGACGAGTCGCCCATTCCCGGTGAAATCGACCTCGCCGTGCACGAACTCCTCATGGAGGGCCTTCGCCAGCTCGACGAACACAACCACCTTCGTTCGCAGCTCCCCGACCTGACCGCGCGGCTTGCCGTTCCGCACCCGCTCCTTCCGCCGCTCCGAGATCTCTCCCCGCTTGAACTCGACACCTTCCAGGTCGCTCTCAACGACCCTATCTTCGGCACCGTCCTCGACAAAAGCGCCGCGTCGGACCTCGACACTTCGCGGGCGGTGTTGCGACTTTTGTCGGGCGGATATCTCAAAACCGGCTAACCCAATTCCCGGCCGCCCACCCCGCATCAAAGCAACGTGACCCAGCCCACCGGATCCGCCGCGTCGGACGAAAACGCCGAGCGCCCTTCAGCCTCCACCCCGTCGCCGCCGGCCTCCGATGCGATCGTCGTCGAAGTTCGCGCCGACCTTGATTTGCCGGGTGAAACGGGCCGCCAATCCAAAATTTTCGCCGTGTGGGTGAGCTGCCTATTTCTCGCCGTTGTTCTGTCGTCCATCGCCGCCTCGCGCGCCGGTGACTCTTCCAACGATCGCATTCGCACCGACGCCGAGTTGGCCCAAAAACGTGTTGCGCGGGCCCGCGTTGGCATCCCCGTCGGCTTCTTTTTGCCGGCCGTTTGGTCCTACCTCATTCATCTGCGCCATCGTCGCGGCGGCGGCCATGCGCGCGGCATTTTCATCGACGTAACCCACGGTGGTGAACTGCGAATTTGGGGCCGCGGTTACGGCTCCCGCGTTGCGATCGACGAAGTCGATGAACGCTTTGTCGATGTGTACACAGGTCGCCTCGGCGCATGGCGCCAACTCCGACTTCGAGTCCGCGCCAAGTCGTCGGCCCGTGGCACCGTGAACGAACTTGAAATCGCCACGCAGGCGCTCAAGAGCGACCTCGAACGCGATCTGCGCGCCGAAGGCGGCGAGGGTGACTGCATTGAACTCACCCGCGAAGACTACTTTCGCATTCGCGACGCCGTTTTCGCGCACTTGAACAGCAAGAAAGCCTGAGTACACAAGCTATGATGTGTACACATAATATGTGTACACCGTGCGGCACTCAGTTGCTCGGGGCCCGCCCTCACGGACACATTTCGCCCGTCACGTATCCCTCCTTGCAGATGCACAAACAGTCCTTCTGCAAGTCTTGGCCGTCGACCGTCTTCACCTCGTTGCAGCGCGGCACCACATTGAGCACGGCGCTCCCCTCTTTGCCGTCTTTGTCTTTCACGCGCATTTCCAAGCCAAACGTTTGATCAAAAACGTCTTGGTCCGACCAATTGTTCGGACACACCGGGATGTTTGAAAACGTCGAGATGTCCCCCGCGTCGCTCTGCCCCCAGCCGTCTTCCGTCGGATCCAGGTTCACGGTTCGCGTGTCGATCCGCACCTGCATCGTCACCGGGTCACGCATCGCACCCGTCAGCCGCACCGCGCACGGATCGAGATTTTTCGCTCGCACACCGGCAAAAATCACCCGTCCACCCTGCGGTGGAAACAAGATCGAGGCATCACCGCCGTCGGTGAAAGGTTGCGCCACGTAGTCGGGATCGAGCGTTACCACCTCAATCTCAATCGGCGCGTCTTTGTCCCCCACATACTCAAGTGTACACGACGAACCACCCGCTCCACCGTCGTTCGGCGGATTGGGCGGATTATCGGGACAACCGCTCAACGCCGCCGTGCACAGCGTGATCATCGCCGCCAAATGCCGTTGTGTACACAAGTCTCTCATCGTCACTCAGCGCCCTTCGTTGCCTCGGTTTCTTTGGCACCGTCCCCGCCTTTTGTTGCACCCTCACCTTTCGCGGCGTCCGATTTCGACTGTCGCCACGCTCGCAAAAACTCAATCACCCCCGGCATCACGCTGATCACAATGATCGCCGCAATCACCAACGTGAAGTTTTTCTTCACAATCGGCTGCGTCCCAAATGCGTACCCAAGCACCGTGAACGACACCACCCACAACGCGGCCCCAATCACGTTAAACGCCGCAAACCGCCGGTAACGCATCTGCCCAATCCCCGCGACGAACGGGGCGAACGTGCGAATAATCGGCATAAACCTGGCAATAATGATCGTTTTGCCACCGTGCTTTTCGTAAAACGCCTGCGTCTTTTCCAGGTGCTTCTTGTTGAGCAACCAGCTCTTTTCGCTCTTAAAGGCGCGCGGTCCAATCTTCTTCCCAATCGAATAATTGACCGCGTCGCCCAACACCCCCGCCACGAAAAGCAACACAATCACCACCGCCACATTGATCGGCGACCCCTCCGTTGCGGCCAGCGCGCCCACCGCAAATAGCAGCGAGTCGCCCGGCAAAAACGGCGTCACAACCAACCCCGTTTCGCAAAAAATCACCACAAACAAAAGGGCGTACAGCCACCCTCCCATCGTCCCCGCCCAAGCGTTCAAGTGCTTGTCGAGGTGCAACATGATGTCGATAAACTGCCGCAACGCGTCCATATCAATCGGCTTTCATTAGTGAGAAGTCGCGCCCCCGACTCATCCTCAGGCCGCCACTTTTCCGTCGGCGACTTCAAGCGCCGCATCCAGCGCCGCGACCGCTTCATCAATCTGCTCTTCGGTCACAATCAGCGGCGGCGCGATCACCAAGTGACTCACCCAACCCATCACACTCACGCCGCGCTTGTTCATCTCCGCAACAACGCCGTCAATCACCATCGGACGCTTCGCGTATTTGTCCTGCGGAGTATTAAACGGTTCTTTCGTGGTGCGGTTTTTCACGAGATCCAAAGCCCAAAAGAGACCAATGCCGCGCACGTCGCCGATGCACGCATGTTTCTCTTTCAACGCCCGCAACTTCCCACCCAAATATTCACCCATCACGGTCGACCGATTTAACAAGTCCAACCGACGATACTCATCAATCGCCGCAATCACCGGAGCCAATGTCAACGGATGTGCCTCATACGTGTGCCCGTGCGGAAAAAAGTTCTCCTCAAAAAAGTCTGCAATTTGACGCGTTGTCACCGCCACACCCAAAGGTGATGCCGCGTTCGTGATCCCCTTCGCCGTCGTCAAAATGTCCGGTGTCACACCGTAGTGCTCACACGCAAACCACTTGCCCGTGCGGCCCCACCCCGTCATCACCTCGTCCATAATCAAGAGTACACCGCGCTTTTTGCACTGCTCCGCGATCTTCGGCAAATACTCAGGCGGCGGAATGAGTACACCGTTCGTCCCCACAATCGGCTCCATGATCACCGCGGCCACATCTTCATCGTGGTCGATCATGTACGACACGTAATCGGCACACGCGATCCCGCACGACGGGTAGCTGTGCCCCATTGGACACTTGTAACAATTCACTTCCGGCGCATGGAGTACACCGTCAATCTTCCCCGACGGCTCCACAAACCAGCGCCTAAAATCACCTGTCGCTGCGATCGAACCCGCAGTCGACCCATGGTACGAAGTGTACCTTGCGATGATCTTGTGCTTGCCCGTGTATTGCCGCGCGATCTTAATCGCCGCTTCGTTTGCTTCCGTGCCGCTCGTTGCAAAGAAAAATTTGTCCAACCCCTTCGGCACCACTTCGAGCAGCTTCAGCACCACCTCGGCGCGCACATCACACGTGTGAGCCGGCCCAATAAACGCGAGTTCACGAGCCTGTTTGCAAATCGCTTCGGTCACCGCCTCGTTTTGGTGACCCAAGTTTGAACAAACCAATTGCGACGACAGATCCAGAAAACGCTTCCCAGAAGCGTCCCAGTAATAACAACCCTCCGCCCGCTTCACGTGGACAGGCTTCCACCCCTTTTGCGGTCGCCAGGTTCCATAAGTGTATCGAGCCGTAATTTCTGAAACGTCGTGCGCCATAGCGGGGGCTTATACCACCCTACTCGTCCCGGCCCAAAGTGCCGAAACCCCAACTTCCAACATCTTGTCCCCCACGTGGTGTACACTTTTCACATGCGATCTTTCCCCCTCCCATCGCTGTTCTTCCTTGCCATGGTTTGCCTCGCATGTGACGGCGGCCAATCTTCCTCGGCTGGCACCACCACCTCCAACACGGGCGGCACCACATCTTCCACGGGAGGCGCCGGCTCCACTTCCATCGGCGGTTCCACCTCCTCTGCCATGGGAGGTTCCACCACCTCCTCCTCCTCTAGAGGCAATTCAGGTGCGTCGGGTTCCACGGGCGGTACAGGCGCGGGAGGTTCCACATCTTCCACCGGCGGAGCCGCAGGCTCATCCACCACCTCCACTTCTTCTACCACCTCCACCACTGCCGGAACCGGCGGCTCTCTACCCATCACCTGCACGTGGGGAGATGACTGTGGACCCGGAAATTACTGCTTCGCGCCCGGTTGCGCCGATGGAACATGCGTTCAAAAACCCCCGCCCGCCGGTCTACCCCCCGACCCTGTGCCCGTTTGCGGATGTGACGGTGTCACCTACTGGAATGACGCCGTCGCCGCCTCCCAGGGAGCATCGGTAGCCACTTCCGGTGAGTGCGTCATGGTCATTCCCTGCGGCCCAGGGATGAATTGCCCGGGCAGCCTCAAATGCAACCGTCAGGTACCTGACATGTCAACCTGCGATCCCCAAGCCACTGGACAATGTTGGGGAACCGCGCTCTCCTGTCCCCTCGACGGCCCATTGGGTAGAGCCTGCACGAACAACAAGTGTGAACTGCAATGCAGCTTAATCCAAAGCCAAAACCCCTGGTTTTTAGACCTTACCTGCCTATAAAATCCCCCCACTTCCCGCTTATCTACCCATCCAATTTTATCTATCCATCAAGTCAATATCCACCCTGACCGTTGTTGCTACCGCCCTGACCCCAAGAACCACCCGGTCCCGAAGTTCCCCCCTGACCGTTGTTGCTACCGCCCTGACCCCAGGAACCACCCGGTCCCGAAGTTCCCCCCTGACCGTTGTTGCTGCCGCCCTGACCCCAGGAACCACCCGGTCCCCAAGTTCCCCCCTGCCCGTTGTTGCTACCGCCCTGACCCCAGGAACCACCCGGTCCCCAAGTTCCCCCTGACCATTGTTGCTACCACCCTGACCCCAAGAACCACCCGGTCCCCAAGTTCCCCCCTGACCGTTGTTGCTGCCGCCCTGACCCCAAGAACCGCCCGGTCCCCAAGTTCCCCCCTGACCGTTGTTGCTACCGCCCTGACCCCAGGAACCACCCTGTCCCCAAGTTCCCCCCTGACCGTTGTTGCTACCGCCCTGACTAGCGCTCCCTCCTTGACTGCCGGTCCCACCGTAACCTCCCCATCCACCCGTGGTGCCGCTCGACCCACCCATTCCCGCGCCACCCCCGCCGCCGACTCCCGTTGCGGCCGTCGTTGCGCACGGCAAACAAGTATAATTGTCACAACAGAACCCCGCCGCACACGGGCAGTCGTCCGCACAACCCTCAAACTCCCGACCACAGCCCTTAAAGCCATATTGGTTGCATGCCGGGTAACATGTGCGAGCGTGTGGCAAATTCAGATTCGCGCAAACGCAAGGGTCATAAATCGGCTTGTTGTTCGCCGCATCGTAACACTGCTCTTCACATCCGCAGTTACCGGCGTCACAACACTCTGACTCACCGCAACCCGCTGCGTTTGGATTTTGCTGACAGTTTGTAATGCAGTTGGCCGCTGCAGTGTGGCACGCGCAACAGGCCGCGTTGTAATTCGCCTCGCCCACACGGCATCCCGGCACACCCGGATCAAAAAGCCGATTCGGCTGCCAACAGGCATTCGCCACGCGGCATGCAGGCGCGCAGTGTTGATCAATACACGCATCATGCGTATCGCAACACGCCCCCGACGGTGTACACGTAAACCCATTTGCCGGCGGATCACACCCCGCCTGATTATACTGACTCGCCCCTTCCGGCAGCCCAGTTGAAATCTCCGGCCCCTTGGTTACCTGCGGCTCCGCCTCGTTCAACCCTGGAACATTCGGCCCCTCCGCCCGATCTACCCGTCCCCCCGAATGATCGGGTTGCCCACCGTCAAGCGTACACCCCAAAACTCCCACCGACCCCGAAACAACGACACAAACACCCACAAACAACATCCCGCCAATCCCGCTCGTCTGCATACGCGCTCCTTTTTGGGCCGACATGGGCCCAGTATTCAATAAACCACCATCGCCTGAATACAGTCAATACAAACCCGCCGCGCGCAGACATTTTTTGACCACCCAACACCCTGCCCCATCGTTTAAATTCAACTCCCCCGGGTTGCCCGAAACCAAGGCCGCCTCCACCACCTTCCACTCTTTGGGTACCGCCGGAGGTTGCCACAAACCGGCCGCCCGCACTTCATTCACATGACGCGACCAAAACCACAAATCGCGCGTCCAATACCGCGCCTCCTCACCCGGTGTTTCAGCGTGGTTCCAAATCCAGTCCACCCCGTCCTGTTGTTTTCGCCATGTGGTGTACGCCACGTCCGACCCAATTAAGCCCAAAGCGAGCAAGTCTTGATTGCGCTTTCCCACAAGCCTTTTCACCCGCTCCATGTCCTCGTCGTCGACCCAGTCGTCCGCGTTGGGATACAAACAAGCGTACACATGGTCCGCCCAGGTGAAAGGCGCCGGCGCGTGTCGTCTCAGGTACCGAAGTCGAGAGTCAAAAGTCACGCTCTGACATTCACTCCTCCGCGCGCGTCATAAAGAGTTTTATCACTCCCGCATATCATGGTAAAGTCCACATCGTGAAACTTACCCTTCCCAGATCAACCCACTCTGTAACCCCTCTTTTGGTCGCCGCATCCGCGCTTACCGTTGCCTGCGCCGATATTGATGATCCCATACCCGAACCTTCCATTACATGGGCCGAGTGTGAAACGTCGTCTCTTGTAGAATGTGGAACGTTGGAGGTTCCTATTGACCATACCGATCCTTACGGTCCAACCTTCACTCTACCCGTGGTTCGCAAAGAAGCCGCCAATCCTGAAGAGCGCATCGGTTCCATTCTGTTTAACCCCGGTGGCCCCGGTGGGTCGGGAGCCAATCTTGTCCGCGCCGCGTGGATTATCATGCCTCCCGAGGTTCGCGCTCGGTTTGACCTGATCGGGTTTGACCCGAGGGGTCAGGCCGGCAGCACCCCTCCCATTCACTGCCTTGACGACATCAGCACATTTGCCGCGCTTGACACGACACCTGACAACTCCGCCGAGTTGACTGAAATTCAAACCCAGAGTCAAACCCTCGCCGACGCATGCGCCGAACAAAGCGGCGACATTCTCCCGTTTATCGGCACCAATGCCATTGTCCAAGATATGGACCTACTGCGCCGCGCTTTGGGTGATGAAAAGCTCACCTATGTTGGCTTTTCGTATGGAACGTTTCTCGGCGCAATGTACGCAGAAAAATACCCTACCCATGTTCGCGCTCTGGTGCTTGACGGTGTGGTTGACCCTTCCCAAACGGTAGAAGAGCTGATTGTGGGGCAGGCGCTCGGGTTTGAAACGGCGCTCAACTCATTTTTCCAAGCCTGCGCTGCCGATGCTGCATGTGTTGTCCACAATAACGGCTCACCAGAATCTGTGTATGATGCCGTCCAAGCCGCGGTAGAAGCGTCGCCTCTACCCACCGCGTTTGAGGGTCGCACCGTTGGCCCCGGTGAATTTGCGTACGGAGTCGGCGCCGCCCTCTACCAACCCGGTGCGTGGGGTGAATTGGCAGCCGCGTTAAGCACAGCTTCCTTCGGTGACGGAACTCTCCTGCTCGCCCTGGCTGATGGGTACCTTGGGCGCAATGACGACGGAACGTATGACAATGGTATGGGTGTCTACTACGCCGTCACTTCGGTGGACGCGCCGTCTGAACGTTCGCTCTCCACCTTCCAAAATCTAACCGCCCAAATGGCCGAACAAGCGCCCCGCATTGGAGCGTATCTACCCTTCACTTCCTACCCATCCGCCGTCTGGCCTGTAAAGCCGTGGCGTCAGGCCCAACCCATTCAAGATAACGGCATTCCACCCCTCTTGCTCATCGGCAATACTCGCGACCCCGCTACCCCCTACGCCTCCGCGGTTGAAGTGGCCAATCAACTCCCCAACAGCGTTCTCCTCACATTGGATGGTGACGGTCACACGGCGTTTCTCAAAGGAAACAACTGCATTGATGAAGCGGTTGTAAGCTATCTTGTCAACCTTACCCTACCTGACAAAAACACGATCTGTACACCGTAGTCAACAAACCCGGCGTCACCCCGTTACCAATCTGATCCCCCGGTTTCCAGATTGTGAACCCCCCCTCGTGCCGGCTTGCCGGCATCACCTGCCGGAAATCCCGACAAAGAAGCCATCAGAAGCGCGGCTCACCCCGCCGCATTTCGCTTCTGTAGGTGCGGCATGGTCCCTGCACATGCGCCTCACACACCGTTTCAACGCGAGCATGGCCCATGTGCCCACGCCGGAGTTTCCCATGATCTGCGCCTCTGTTCCCCTCTCCCGTGTTGCCGACCACCTGACGGAAACGCTCGACGGGGACGACGACGCTCCCCAGAGTGTGCCGTTGACCCTCGTGTGTACACTTGAACGCGAATCACGGGACGCGTCTGAGCCGATATTTCAACTTTCTCGCTTTCGCCGCGCGGCGTAGTCATTCGACCCCTTGCCGGGGCACAAAAGCTGTGCGAGGAGAAGCGCACGGTGTCGTCCTTACAAGCCGGAACGCTCGTCGCAGGCAAATTCCAACTCGAACGTGAAATCGGCTCGGGTGGAATGGGTGCGGTCTGGCTCGCCCAAAATACTCAGCTTGATATTCCCGTTGCAGTCAAATTCATGGTTGCCACCGCGGTGGACGCCCCGGAGATCACCGCACGCTTTGAACGCGAGGCAAAAGCCGCCGCTCAACTTCGCAGTCCATACGTCATTCAGATTTTTGAACACGGCACCCACAACGGTCTACCCTTTATCGCAATGGAGTACCTCGAAGGTGAAGACCTTCGTCAGCGACTCAAACGCGAGCCGAAACTACCCATGCCAACCGTTGTGTGGATTGTCGACGGCCTTTGCCGTGCCCTCGCCCGCGCGCACGAACTTTCGATCATCCATCGTGATCTGAAACCGGCCAATATTTTTCTAGTCAACCAATCGGGGCACCAGGGAGTGAAAGTGCTCGACTTTGGCATTGCCAAGGTAAAGCGCCCGGGCCAAAAGCTTATCACCGGCACCGGCGACATGATGGGTACGCCCCATTACATGAGCCCCGAGCAAATCGACGCAAGCAGTCAGGTCGACCATCGCGCCGACCTTTGGTCCGTTGGAGTATTAACCTTTCGCATGTTGACGGGTAAGTTACCATTCAACGGCGAAAACATGTTTTCAGTCGTCAGCGCCGTCCAACAGCAACCGCTGCCCAAGGCGTCTACCCTCGCGCCTGAACTCGGCCCCGAGGTAGATGCTTTTTTTGAACGCGCGCTCGCCAAAAATCCGGCCGACCGTTTTCAAACCGCTCAAGAACTGGCCAAAGCCACGGTAGATCTCACCGCGGTGACCACCACCTCACCCGCCGGTCGCAAAGAGTTTGCAACCACGGTGAAGGCGTCACCTGACATTGCCGCGCTCATCCAACCGCCGGTTCGGCGCGGGGTTGAAACAGTGCCGTCCACCATTGTCGTTCCGCACATTGGCAAACCCCGGCAGGCGTCGGCTCCCCCCGCTCCAAACCGCACATGGCTCTTTGTCACCCTCGGCCTCGTGTTGTTCGTCATTGTGGCCGCGTTTGTTGTAAACTCGCGCCCCGCGAGTTCAGACGACGATCTACCCACTCCAATCTACCCATCCCAACCCACCGGAGTGGCCACCGTTCAACAAGATGCACCGCCGGCCGTGCCCACCGTGAGCGCCATACAAACAATTCGTGTTCCTCCTCCTTCCGCACCCCCAAAGCCCCGCTCGCCTGATGATTTCGGCGGGCGCCGTTGAGTTTTGCCACAACGAGGCGAAACCTACCCATGTCCATGGGACGCTCGCATCCAACAACGGGGCACGCTCCATGCTGGTAGAAAAATCATGACTGCCTCACTTCGTCGGTCCTTGCCCGTCATTGCCTCGGTAAGCGCTGCCGCGCTTATCATTGCAATGCCAAATTCAGCCAATGCTCAGGCTCAAACAGCAGAAACTCCCGTCGCACAACCATTAAGATCGTCCTATCAAACGTGGACCTCAATCACCGCTTCCGGCCCTATTTTCGATAAAATTCTCTTTTTTATGGATGTGCACGGCCGGTTCTACGACGACTTTCACCCGTACCAGGTGCTTATTCGTCCGGCCATTGGTTATAAACTTCCGCTCGGCTTTTCGGCGTTCGTCGGTTATGCGTACACACCCAGTTGGAATGATAAACGCGAATATGCTGAAGAACACCGAATGTGGGAGCAACTTTCTTATGAAGCTCCGTTTAAATCAATAAAACTCACAGCTCGTGCCCGGTTTGAACAGCGCTTTCGCCCCGAAAGTGAAACAGCCCACCGCCTTCGCACCATGGTGCGAGCAAATATCCCTTTGGGCTTGCCCATTCCATTACAAACAGTTGTTTGGGATGAGGCGTTTTTCGGCCTCAATCAATCTGTCAAATGGCAGCCTGAAGCATTTGATCAAAACCGCCTCTTCCTCGGATTGGGGTATGTGTTTAATCCCCATTTCAGATTGGATGTCGGTTATCTGAGCCACGTCATTCCGCGAGCCGACGCAATCACACTGCACCATTCACTCGCAATCAACGCCGCGGCAACGTGGTAGTGGCCGCACCTCTGCGTGTCATTCCAACGTTATGAAAACTCGCGATGAGCGCCGCCCCACGTTGGTAATGACCGCGCCCCAAATCGACTCGTAGCGTTTCGCTACACCGTGGCACTCGGCCACGCCCCATCTTTTCTCACTCCACCCATTTACCGCTATTTCTAGCTGGCGTGCTTTCTGCTCAAGCCCGCCGCACCACCATTCCCACGGTTTCCGCCGACTGCGCCGCTCCTTTCACTCAGCGGCGTTTTAGGGAGTGCTTTGTCATTGGCGAGCGATCATGAGCGAACCGTCCAAACTCCAAGTCCACGCTGTGGAACATCCCGTACCGCACCCGGCAACCAAGGGAATCAAAGCGGATATCATTTCCGGCTTTCTGGTGTTTCTTATAGCCCTCCCATTGTGTTTGGGCATTGCAATGGCCAGCGGCTTCCCGCCTGTGGGCGGCCTCGTTACGGCGATTATAGGCGGCGTCGTGGCAACCCACTTGGGAAGCGCGCGATTGACCATTAAAGGGCCCGCCGCAGGGTTGATCGTGATTGCCCTCGGCGCCGTTACAGAACTCGGACAAGGGGACACCGCGGCCGGTTATCGCAAAGCATTGGCTGTGGGGGTTGTGGCGGGCGTCGTGCAGGTAATCCTGGCATTGAGCAAAGCCGGTGTATTGGGCGATCTCATGCCGCGGTCGGTCGTTCACGGAATGCTCGCCGCAATCGGCGTGATCATCTTATCAAAGCAAACCCACACATTATTGGGTGTTTCGCCGCACGCCAAAGAGCCGCTTGAACTCATTGCGGAGATCCCCGGCAGCGTCCGCGACGCCAACATGGTGGTTGCCGCCATCGGTGTTTTGGCACTTGCCATTCTCTTTGGTATGCCGGCCTTAAAAAACCGCCTTACCAAGAGGATTCCGGCTCCAATGGCCGTGTTGAGCTTGGCAATCCCCATTGCTCTCCTATTGGACTTTCGCCATGCGCACGCGGTGGGTCTTGCCGGCCATTCATACAGCGTCGGCCCCAAAGCCCTTGTTCAACTTCCTGCCAATCTCCTAAACGCCATTACTTTTCCCGATTTTAGCGAGATTACAAGTGGAACAAGCATCAAGTACATTGTCATGTTTGCCCTCGTCGGCAGTATTGAATCGCTGCTCAGCGTGAGCGCTGTTGATTCGCTCGATCCTGCCAAACGCGCGTCGGACTCCAATAAAGATCTTCTCGCCGTTGGAATTGGCAATGTCATTGCCGCGGCGCTCGGCGGACTACCCATGATCTCCGAGATCGTCCGCAGCAAGGCCAATATCGACTCCGGCGCTCAAAGCCGGTGGTCAAACTTCTTCCACGGCCTTTTCCTATTGGCTTTCGTCGCCTTCTTGCCGGGGGTTTTGGGCCAAATTCCGCTCGCCGCACTTGCCGCAATGTTGATCTATACAGGCAGTCGACTTGCCAGTCCCGCCGAGTTCAAACACGCCTACGAAATTGGCAAAGACCAACTTGCGCTGTTTATTGTCACATGTGCTGTGACACTCGCCACCGACCTGCTTGTCGGCGTGGGCGCTGGGATTGTTCTCAAGATCGTGATGCACATTGCCCGCGGCGTCCCCCTTGGGCAACTCTTCAAAAACAAGATCGAGACGACACGGGATGGTGAGACGCTCCACGTCCACGTTCGCGGCGCCGCAGTGTTTACCAACCTCCTCGGTTTGCGCCGCGCTCTTTCAGCCATTCCAGGAGATGTTGCAGTTGTACAAGTCGACTTTTCAGATGCCCGGGTGGTTGACCATTCAACCCTGGAGCGCATTCGGTCCATCGCCGATGAATGGCCGCACGCCAAACTCCAGGTCGTTGGCCTCGATAAACACAAGAAAGGTTCCACCCACAAAACCTCTGTCCATACACTTGCTGTCGAACCGGTGCAGTCATGAGCCACAATGACTCTACCAATGAAAGCCCGCTGTTGAGCGCGCTTTCACACGTGGCTCACTTGTTACCCATTCAGGGCCCCATCGGTGTTTTCGTACACCACAATACTCTCCACGCGTTTGAGCAAATGCCTTTTCATGAGGCACTTCTGGAGGGTGAGAAACACTTTGGCGGTCGGCCCTACCTGACCGAAGACGCCTATCACGACCATTTTAAAACAGGTCGTATTCAAACAAGTGATATAGAAGCCGCCTACAAGGCCGTCTACGGCGTTTCGTTTGCCCAAGAAACTGCGAAAATAGCCGATCTTATCACTCGTGGAGCACTTCGAAAGCTGCGCATTTTGCACACTTTCTATGCACCCCAACAGGGGAGTGTTCCCTTTTTACTGCATGACGGTGGCGCCCTCGACGCGTTTCATCCCGCCGTGACGGAGGCTCAGCGAGCTTTTCTCATGCGCGGAGAGCGATCCCCGCGCCACGTTCTCACCTCGCTGTTTGAGGTTGCAAAAGCCCTTTCGTTTTCGATCCAGTCGCCTCCTCCTGTTGAAGAACCTGTGTTGCGCCATCAGCAGAGTCTTCGCATTGAAACGGGTGTGGATATCGACGATTGGACAGTGCCATTTATGATTCGGTGGGCGTCCACATTCCTCGACGGCGGCACCGCTTATTGGCCCTTACCAATGCGCGAGAAGGGCTTTTACGCAGCCGTCCGTTCCCTTTGTTCAGACACCTCATGGGCGTCGTCGTCGTTTGCTCGCAGAGTCTCCTCGCTTTTTTCAGATCAGCAGAAAAACGAATTTGACGCCGAAAAAACATGTGAACACTGCCTTAAAGAACTGGGTGTATCCAAAAACAAAACAGAGTCTTTTCTCGAAGCTTTGCTCGCCCCGGTTCGTGGCTTTGCAGGCATGTTCAACAAACTCCAACACGATGCCGACCCACATGCCGAAGCTCTCCCAACTCTGATCGACTTTGTTGCTGTGCGCCTCACCCTGGAGCTTGCCGCAGTCCAAACGCTTGCCACCAAAACCTCCACTCCGGGTTGGGCGTTTGGCAAGTGGCTTGAAAAGACCTTACCCATCCAAACGCGCGATGCGCTGTCAGATGCCTTTGTTCTTTTCCAACTTTTCCAGTTGACAGGAACGCGCCCCGCAAGGGCAAAATCAATTGAAGCCGCGGGCGCCGCCGCACTTTTGCATGAACTCCAGGTGTTTGGAGAACGCGACGTTCGACGCGTTTGGCAAGAAGCGTATGAACTCCACTACGCGTATGAAGTGTCGGGTGCAATTGCCGCTCATCCACCTTGCCCCGGTTTCAAACCGCGCTTTCAGGTAATCACCTGCCTCGACGAGCGCGAAGAGTCGTTTCGTCGTCACATCGAAGAAACCGATCCTCTTGTTGAAACGTTCGGGGGAGCCGGATTTTTTGGTCTACCCGTTGACTACCGTGGAATCGACGATGCCTACGCCACTGCAAGATGTCCAATCGTGCTCGATCCCGATAGGGAGATCCACGAACGTGTACACCCTGATGACGTAGCTCTCCTAGACAGGCGAAAAAAGCGCCGCCGCCTCCTCGGACTTGTATCGCGTGAACTGGGAAATAGCTCGCGCATGTTTATGCGAGGGGCCGTCTTAAACGCGTTCGTGGGGTGGCTCATGGCGGTTCCTATGGCCCTTCGTGTGCTCTTTCCAAGGTGGAGCGCGCGCGTTTCCAAACTCTACTCCTCCCTTGTGGTTCCAGCGCCTCGAACGCGCCTCGAAGTCGATCCAACTCCACATCACCACGACGAGCGAATGCTCCTCGGCATGCCCGAATCTGAGCGCATTGATCGCGTCGCGGGTTTTCTCGAAAACATTGGCCTCACGCACTCTTTCTCACCGCTCGTTGTAGTGCTTGGGCATGGCTCCAACAGCCTCAACAACCCGCATGAATCGGCGCACGACTGCGGCGCGTGTGGAGGGCGGCACGGCGGCCCCAATGCTCGCCTTTTTGCTCACCTTGCCAACGAAAAACCGGTTCGCGAAGGGCTCGCCAAGCGGGGTCTTACCATCCCGGATGAAACGTGGTTTATCGGGGGTGAACACGACACTTGTACAGATGCGGTTTTCTTTTGGGATACCGAAGAAATTCCAGATTCTCACAAAGCGCTATTTGACAAAGCCGTGCGTACACTCGACGAAGCGAGAGCGCACGCGGCGCACGAAAGGTGCCGACGGTTTGACTTTGCTCCATGGGGTATGACGCCTGAACGAGCGCTGCGCGAAGTGGAACGGCGCGCAGCCGCTTTTGATGAACCGAGACCTGAATATGGCCACGCCACCAACGCGTACGCCGTTGTTGGAAGGCGATCTCGCACGCGTGGGCTCTTTCTAGACAGGCGTCCGTTTCTCATTTCATACAACCCTCTGTCCGATCCAAAAGGTGACATTCTCACGCGTACACTTGCGGCTGTGGGGCCTGTCTGCGCCGGTATCAACCTTGAGTATTACTTCTCGTCTGTGGACAACGAACACTACGGCTGCGGCACAAAACTCCCCCACAACATTACGGCCGGCCTCGGTGTCATGAACGGTGCCGGCAGCGATTTGCGAACCGGCCTGCCTTGGCAAATGGTAGAAATTCACGAACCGCTTCGCCTGCTCATGATTATCGAGCAAACGAAAGAAGCGCTCCTCTCCGTTCTTCACCGCGTACCGGCGGTCAAGTTAATGGTAGAGAAGCAGTGGATTCGCCTCGCCGCTCTCGAACCTACCCG
The DNA here is from genome assembly GCA_016712345.1 of Polyangiaceae bacterium. Classification (GTDB taxonomy): domain Bacteria; phylum Myxococcota_A; class Polyangia; order Polyangiales; family Polyangiaceae; genus JADJRH01. Next base: position 229,293 of record JADJRH010000001.1, on the reverse strand, counting down.
CGGTGAGATCTCCCTTCTTCAACCCGATCTTACCTTTTCAACTCCCATCACCGCACCTGCCCAGCCTCTCGCAACCGTGGTTCGATCCGCCGAGTATTACCACGGGCACCGTGAACACCTTCGGCCCGCCGTTACAAAAGCGGCGACCGTACGCCTGAGCGAACCTGCCGTGGAGGCCGCATGACAACGCGCGATTGGATATTGACAGCGGTGGTGTTTGCCCCGCTTCTCACAGGGCTCGCCGTGGGCCTTCCAGCCCGTTTTGGCACCCTGGTTGCCGAGCGGTATGTGCGCGCGCTTGTAGGTACCGCTCTAACGCTCACGTGGCTGGGCTCGGTGGCGTTGGCAATATGGTTTTGGAAAAGCCCTGAAAGCGCCTTTGAGCTACAGCTTTTTGACCTGTTTCGTGTGGGCGACGTGGGCTTCTCCATTTCGTTTTTGGTGGACACAGCGGGCGTACCCATGATGCTCCTGACCACCACTCTGACTGGCATTGTCGGGAGATTCTCATTTCGATACATGCACAAAGAGCGCGGCTTTCTGCGCTTCTTTGTCCTCCTCTGTTTCTTCGAAACGGGCATGCTCCTCGTTTCCCTTTCAGGAGGTCTCGACGTCTTGGTGTTTGGCTGGGAGATTGTCGGCCTTTCATCTGCCATGCTTGTTGCGTTTTTCACCCATCGCAATGAGCCGCGGTCGAGCGCACTCTACGTTTTTACCACCTACCGCATTTTTGATGTGGGGCTGCTTGTTGCGGGCGTATTTCTTCATCACTACGCCCATTCGGTTCAGTTCTCTAAAGCGTTTGGAGGGGTAAAGTGGCCACTTGCCGTGGCTCACCTACCCACGGCGGGAGCTGTTGCCGTTGCAGTGGCGCTCACGTTTGCCGCCATTGGTAAGTCGGCGCAACTGCCTGCCAGCGCTTGGCTGCCCCGAGCGATGGAAGGTCCAACCCCGTCAAGCGCCATTTTTTACGGTGCGCTCTCCGTTCACGCCGGCGCGTTTCTCCTCCTCCGGGCCGAACCTATCCTCGAAGAAGTTCCCCTCGTGCGCATTCTCATCGTCGTCATTGGCATTGCAACCGCCGTTCACGCAACCCTCGTGGGTCGCGCCCAGGCCGATGTAAAAACGTCGCTTGCGTACGCATCCATGACGCAGGTCGGGATCATTTTTGCGGAGATCGGTGCCGGATTCTACCGCGTCGCTCTCCTTCATATCGTGGGGCACGCCATTGTCAGATCGTGGCAACTGCTCCGCGCGCCGTCGTTTCTTCACGAATCCCACGTTGTTCACGACGCGCTTGAAGGGGATGAGTGGGTGCGCGGTCGTCACGCAGAACTGATCTTCCCCCAAAAAGCTCAACATCGACTCTACCGGCTCGCGGTGGAGCGATTTTTCCTGGAGTCTTTGGTTCGGCGACTTCTCGTGGCCCCGGCCCTTCATCTGGCGCGCTCTCTCGACTCTTTTGAAAAGCGATTAGCCCTTATTTTTGTGGGTGAAACCGCTCCTGAATCCAAAGGTACACCCGGTGAAACCACCGGTAACTATACAGAACCTCAAAGCGCAGCGGAGCGACCGTGAGTACACATTTTGTCGGACTGTCAATTGGGGTTCTCTTTGTGGGGGCCATCACCCTGCGAAGGATCAACGAGCGCACAAATGTTGCGCGTTGGGCAGCGCTTTTGTCGGTGATTGCGTTTGGATTGGTCACCACTTCCGCGTTGTCTCATCTTTTTCAGGTTGGGCAATCTACCCAATCAACCCACGATCCCATTTCACTGGCGCTTTCGTGGGCGGCGACATTGGCCCTTGTGTCGGTGTCGCTCGCTTCACCCCGCGCCGACCTGACAGCGGAGCGCATCTCCCGCTCGTTCGCACTGGTTGCACTTTTTTGAGCTGCGCCTTCGTGCAACGAACCGAACTGCTCGCTCTACTGGCGGCCCTGTCGGTGCTTCCCCTCGCTTCGCGCGGTCGCGTTGTTGTTCTACCCATTGTTGGTACGGCCTTCCTTTCCGCCGGACTTTTTTGGCTTGCCCGCGCCGGTGTACCTTTGTTTCGCCCGCGTGAATTGGCGCCGCCCGGTGCGGTGGCGCTCGTTCTCCTCGGAGCCTGGATGCGAATTGGACTGTTCCCCTTCCATGGGTATGTTCCCGTCCTTTTTGAACGAAGTCACCCCTCAAAAGCCGCCGTGGCATTTGTTGCAAATCCGGGAATGTTAATTCTCATGCGTGTGCTCACCGAGTCGGCATGGGACTTGGGTATATCAGGAAAGGTACTCATGGTGGTTGCTGCCATTTCCGGCTTGTATGCCGCGTTTTTGTGCATTGGCCAAAGCGACCTGCTTCGAGCGGTGGGCTTTCAAGCGGTGGCCTCCACCAGCATGATCGTTGCCGGCCTGTGCAGTCGTGAGGAAGCCGGCGCATTCGGGGCGATCTTGCACGCGACCGGCTCCGGCCTGTTTGTGACCGGTCTCGCTCTCGTTGCGTGGGGTGTCAAGGCGCGACTGGGCACGTCCCCCGGTACAGCCACACCGGGCATTGCCTCCGCCGCCCCGCACGCGGCTGCGGCATTTCTACTGTTTGGGTTGGCCGCCGCCGGCTTCCCGGGTACACTTGGATTTGTGTCCGAAGAACTGTTGCTTCATGGCGTGATCGAGCACCATCCGGTGACAGGAACACTCATCGTTCTCACAACGGCACTTTCTGCAATTGCCATGCTGCGCCTGTTTTTCCTTGTTTTCTACGGTGCGCCCAACACGCGCGGTCGCTCGGCCGCTTTTGCGCCCACTGTTCCGATTGACCTTTTTCCGCGTGAAAAGCTGGCATTCGGCGCTCTTTTGGTTGTCATTTTCGGGCTGGGTGTCATGCCCGCCCCCGCGCTCTCCATTCTTCACTCCGTCACTGACAACTCCGCCCTCCACCATCAACAATCGGGAGAAACGCCGTGAAACCTCGCATACTGCTGGTGGATGATGACCAAGAAATGGTAGAGACAACAAGCCTCGGCCTCCGCAAATTTGCCGATGTTGACGGGGCGACATCGGCCAAAACAGCCATTGATAAAATGGCCAATTCTGAGTTCGATGTGGTGATTACAGATCTCCACATGCCGGGGATGAACGGCATCGACCTCTGTGCTGAACTCGTGGCAGTCAGACCCGATGTTCCCGTCATTGTCATTACCGCTTTTGGCAGTTTAGAATCGGCGGTTTCGGCAATTCGAGCCGGTGCGTATGACTACGTTACAAAACCCTTCCAAACTGAAACTCTGGCCCATGCTGTGCGGCGGGCCGCTCAACACAGAGCGCTTCGGGAAGAAGTCAAACGCCTCAAACGCGACGTTCAGCGCAATGCCGGAGTTGATGAAGTCTGGGGTGAAAGTGAGCCTATTCGGCGCCTTCGCGACCTGATGGCGCACGTTGCCGACTCAGATGCGTCGGTGCTCATTACCGGGGAAAGTGGAACCGGGAAAGAAGTGGTTGCCCGAGCGCTTCACCGCGCCGGTAGGAGAAAAGACGGGCCGTTTATTGCTCTCAACTGCGCAGCCGTGCCGGAGGCTCTCTTGGAGAGTGAGTTGTTCGGTCATGCGCGCGGGGCTTTTACAGACGCAAAAACCGCTCGCACGGGCCTTTTTGCAGAAGCGGATGGGGGAGTTTTGTTTCTCGATGAAGTCGGTGATACTCCCTTTTCTCTACAACCCAAACTCCTCCGAGCTTTACAAGATCGTAAAATTAGGCCGATCGGTGGAACCACAGAAGTGTCGTTCGATGCGCGTATTATAGCGGCCACCAACAAAGACCTTGACCAAGCCGTTGCAGAAGGCCGATTTCGAGAAGACCTTTTCTACCGACTCAACGTGATTGAAGTGTCGCTTCCTCCCCTGCGCACCCGAGGCAACGACGTATTGCTTCTGGCGCAGCGGTTTGTGGAGCGTTTTGCGGCTCAAAGCCACAAACGCGTTCTTGGTATCTCCCCCCGAGTTGCTGAACAACTGCTTGCGTACGCATGGCCCGGAAACGTTCGAGAACTGTCAAACTGTATAGAAAGGGCCGTCGCGCTCGCGCGTTTTGAAGAAATTACAGTGGACGATCTACCCGAGCGCGTGCGCTCGCCGTCCAAGGTTCGAGCCGCCGGAATTGATGAAGCTCCAATTGATGTTCCTACCCTTGATGAGCTTGAAAGACGCCACATCCTGCGAGTTTTGTCATTGGTGGAGGGAAACAAATCGCTCGCTTCACAAATGCTCGGCGTGGACAGAAAAACCCTGTACCGAAAGCTCGACAGGTATAACGGGCACAACTGATCCGCATATAGGTTAGGTCAAAGTGTGTTGCGCGTGGTAGACTCGCGTTCTCCCATGCGCCTGGCCCGCAAATTCCTTATCTCCGTTGTCGCCGTTGCCTTTGTTGTCATGTTTCTCGGCGTGTGGGCAGCACTCAGTGCTGAACGCGCGCTGCACGAAACAGACCTGGCTCGCGACCACACGCTGCTGGGAGGAGCGCTTGTTCATTTGCTCGAACATGTGCCCGAAAATGGCTTTGCGACAAATGCGCGCATTGTGTTGTCCGGCACCGTTGGACCCGACAGTCAAGTTACAGCTCGACTCCTTTTTCCAGACGGTATCACACCCACAAACGAAAGCGCCCTACTCGTTAAAGTTCTGGCTGAAAACAAGCCTCTCATTGCCGCGAGAGAAACCGGTAGAGGGCTCTATATTACCCTTCTACCCATCCAAGGCCGACGCGCCGTTCTAGAACTGTCAGAACCGTTTGCCGAGCAAGATCGGATCTTAACCCGCACAGCGGTTCGATATGTGATCATGAGCCTCGCCCTGACACTCGGGTTTGCCATTGTCACCCTTGTTCTTGGACGCCGGTTTATCGGTGGACCCATGAAACTGCTTGTGACTCAGGCCCGCGCGATCGGTGCCGGTCACCTTGATGAAATGTCCAACCTTCATCAGCGGGATGAAATTGGAGATCTCGCCATCGAACTCAATCAAATGTCGGCTAAGTTGCGGGCGTCTGAAGAACAAACTCGCAAAGAAAGTGAACGCCGATTGGCTGCCGTCAACCAGCTACGCCACGCGGATAGGTTGGCAACCGTAGGTACCCTTGCTTCGGGTATTGCGCATGAACTTGGAACACCGCTCGCCGTTGTACAAGGGCGTGCCACATTGATTGAAGAGGCCGTGAGTGATGCCGAAGTGATCAAGAGCGCCCGTGTCATTACAGAACAAGTTAGTCGCATGTCGCGAATCTTGCGTCAGGTGCTCGACTTTGCCCGGCGAACCACACCAAGCCCGCAAAAAGCAACCCTGCTTGAATTGGTTGAAAAAGCGGTGAGTCTCCTTCAGCCAATTTCTCAAAAACGCGGCGTGGCCGTTGAAATTCGTCAAAAAAGCCGTGTCTCAGTGCTTGCAGATGCCAACCTTATTCATCAGGTATTTACCAACCTGATCATGAATGCGATTCAGGCGACCGTGGGTAGAGCGCCAACTGTATTTGTCGAAGTCGCCGAACAATCGCTTGTTCCGCCGGTTGATTTGGCGTCCGAGAGTGGCACTCCGGGTTCTCCCCAAAAGGTGGGTGTTGTTTCAATTGTGGATCACGGCGCCGGCATTGCACCTGAACTTGTTGCCCACGTGTTCGAACCTTTTTTTACAACCAAAGACGTTGGCGAAGGTACCGGACTCGGCCTCTCTGTAGCCTGGGGGATTGTTCGTGACCACGACGGTTGGATCGAAGTGGAAAGCCGCGTGAATGAAAGGACAACGTTTCGTGTGATTCTACCCGCTGCCGGAGGGTAAGGTGCCCGTTGCGTCTGCGCCCAGGGGGTTTGCTGCCCGCTTTACAAGCGCCGCAATTCGAAGGGCAGCTTCGTGAACTGCCAACTCCACCGGGCCGCTCAACTCGCTTGAAGAGGTCATTTTCGCGAGTTCGTTACCAATCGCCACGCCGACGAATTGAACATCCTGCGCGCCCCCCAAAACATGGGCGATCTTTACTGCCTGACCCACTGGAATGGAGTGGGAACTTGCCGACATTCTTCCCACGTGCGCAAACAGCTCCGGGCCGTCAAAGTACACCACCGTTCCCACAGGAAAAGGGCCAATTACCGCATCGGCTATAATCGCTTTTCGCACCGTCATAAGCGCATCAATGAGGGCGGCTCCACTCGTAACGGCAATGGCGCCCACGCCGTGCGAAGCCAGCTTTTCGACAATTCGCAGCCCCACCGAGTCATCACCCCCCGCGCGATTTCCAAGCCCCAACACAACCGGTGCACCCGAGTCATTTGGCGCGGATGGTAGGTCCGCCGAAGAACGTGGTGGGCTCATACTCTTTCTACCCTCAAGTCTAAAAAGTGGGTTGCACACGAAATGCACGGGTCATAATTGCGAATGGCTTGTTCTGCTCGTTTTCGAGCCGTTTCTGAGGGTAAGGCCGCCAACATCTTACCCATGCGATACAGGTCTTCCTCCATCACCCGCTGATTCTGAGAAGTGGGAGGGACAATTTTGGCATCTGTAATGAGGCCTGAATCATCCAGGTGATACCGATGGTATAAAAGGCCGCGCGGAGCCTCTGTTGCCGCGCAGCCAACACCCGCTCTGGGTGTTGCCGTCTCAAACGCACGGGTAGGCGGCTCGTAGGCTTCAACAACTCGAATGGCCTCGTCGAGGGCAAAAATGGTTTCTACCCCTCGCACAAGCAGGCTCTTGAAAGGGTTTCTGCAGTTGGGGTTCACCCCCGCTCTTGTTGCCGCTTCTTTTGCCCTTGTTGGTAATTTTTCGTAGTTGAGGACAAATCGCGCGAGCGGCCCGCAGAACATGGTTTGACCGCGGTGGGTTGTGTGCAGGGCGTTGGACCTCTCCTCGTGAGTTTCAGCAAAGTGCTGTTCGTAATCGGAGGCGTTGATGGAGAGCCCCGCGCTTGAAACGATCTTCCCTTCATTGAGTGGGTATTCGTTGGGATGACAGAGGGCCACGTGAAGATAGTTGTGCGCCACGTCGGGGTAAGAAAACGTTTGCCCCCAGGTGAGCAGCTCTTCAGCGGCGCCGAGCGCCCAATTTAACTCCGGCAAAAGGGATGTCAGATCTTCCCTTGTTGGGGCTTTATAAAACCCGCCCACTTTCACGTTGATGGGATGAATTTCACGCCCTCCGAGAACGCGCAAAATGCTGTTTCCAAGCTTTTTTATGCGCAGCGCGTCTTTTACCCGCTCGGGGTGCAACTGGGCCAAACCCGCCACGTCGGGTACATCAAAAAAGTCGGGCGCATGCAACATGACCATGTGAAGCACATGGCTTTCAATCCACTCACCGCAGTATAAAAGCCTCCGCAGCGCTCGAATTTCAGGCGAAATGGTAATGCCGAGCGCATCTTCCATGGCATGGCATGAACTCATCTGGTAGGCGACCGGGCATATCCCGCAAATGCGCGCTGTCATGTCGGGCGCTTCGCTGTAGAGCCTTCCACGGAGCATCGCTTCAAAAAGTCGAGGCGGCTCAAAGATCGACAGCTCGGCCGATACAACGTCGTCTCCGCGGAGTTTTATTGTCAACGCCGCTTCACCCTCCACGCGCGACATGTACCCAACGTTGATGGTTTTGGTACTCATGGCTCACTTCCCCCCGTTCGTCGGTGGAGCGCTTTTGCTCTCAACACCCCCGTGTAGCAGACCTTCCGCCTTAAATGGGGGCGCATTCGCATTAAAGGTTAGAAACAATCTTCCCACCTGTTCGGCGGGTACACCCTGCGCCAAAAAACGTTTGGCGAGAGGGCTTGTTTTGGGGTCGTCCGACGGCCCGAAACAACCGTAACAACCTCGACTATACCCCGGACACAAGGCGCCGCATCCGGCGTGGGTAACCGGCCCCAAACAAGGCGTTTGGTGCGCCACCATCACGCAAACATGCCCTTTGATTTTGCACTCCAAACACACAGGGTGTCGCGGTAGGCGCGGCGACCTACCATTCACAAGGGCGGTGAGCACTTCAAGAAGTTGCTCTTTGCTAATGGGGCAACCCCTGAGTTCGTAATCAACAGGCACGTGGTCGGCAATGGGGGTTGATGTTGCAAGCGATTGGATATAGTCGGGCCTTGCGTACACAATCGCCATCATTTCGGCGTGGTTTCTAAAGTTTCGAAGCGCCTGAATGCCGCCGCTCGTGGCGCACGCACCGATCGTCACAAGCACTTTCGACTCGGCGCGAATTTTTTTAATCCGCTCCACGTCGTGAGGCATTGTGATCGACCCTTCCACGAGCGAAACATCGTAGGGGCCCTTTTTTTCGGTGCTTGTCGCCTCTGGAAAATAGGCCAAGTCCACCGCTCCCAAAACCGCCAACAATTCATCTTCGCAGTCGAGCAAACTGAGCTGACAGCCGTCACAGGAGCTTTGCTTCCAAACAGCGATTTTCGGGCGGTGACTCATTGTCAGATCTCCCGAATGTCAAGGAGCCTGAAAATGTGGTCGTACCGCATTACAGGCCCGTCTTTGCAGGCGAACGTCGGACCAAACTGACAGTGGCCACATACGCCCATTCCACACTTCATACTCCGTTCAACACTGAGCCAAATGGCCTCTCTCGGAAGCCCTTTCTTGGTGAGTGCACGAGCGGTAAACCGCATCATGATTTCAGGGCCGCACACCATCGCCACCGTTCGATCCGGGTCAAACGAAAATCGGTCAAGCAGTGCGGGCACCACTCCAACGTGTCCTCTGAAGTCAGTGGGAGCGCGGTCGACAGTGATGTCCACTTCACAGTCAAATCGGCCGCGCCATGTATGGAGTTCGTCCTCAAAAAGAATAGAATCGGGCGCGCGGGTTCCGTACAAAACAATCACCCTACCATACGCTGAACGGTGGTGGAGAGCATGGTAGATGGCAGGCCGGAGAGGAGCCAAACCAAGGCCGCCCGCAACAATCAACAAGTCTTTTCCGCGGGCGTCATCCATGGGCCATTCTGTCCCAAACGGGCCGCGAACGCCGAGCATGTCTCCCCGTTTTACCTGACACATCGGCCTCGTTACCTGACCCACAGCTCGAATTGTATGAACCAGGTCTCCCGGCTCCACGGGGTTGCCACTGATTGAAATGGGGACTTCACCCGTTCCAAACAGATAAAGCATGTTGAATTGGCCCGGCCCAAATCGAAAACCTCCCATTGGAGCCGAGTCGAGCACCAACGTTACAATATCCGGCAACTCGCGAATCACGCGGTCCACACGCAACATGCGCGGAACCATTGTGTGGGCGCGCTCGCCGGGCGGAGGAGTCCAAAGTTCAACCATAAACATCCAGCGATTGAAGTCGCAGCCTCGCGAGGCGCTGATACACGCTCGATAACAATTGGCGCGAGAGCGCGTGGCCCAGCTTGTCATCGGCCGACATTTTTTTTCTCAGGCACTCGCCGTCCAACACGAAAGCGAGAACACTCTCCCGAGCGCGCGCATCGAGGGTAGATGCCATGCCCGCTCGAACACCGTCGTCTTCAAGCACCCACGAAACACCGAGCACGTCTCCTGCGCCGAGCGTTTCTACACACACGGGAGTTTTTCCGGGACGGTAGGCTTCCATGGCAATTGTACCCTGGCGGATTAAGAAAAATTGCGATTCATCTTCCCCTTCGCGCAGTAGAATTTCTCCCGCCGCATACCTAACGTTTTTGGCGCACCCAACGAGCAGCTTCACGTGCTCGCTTGAAAGGTCTTTCAAGAAAGGGTGCTCCGCGAGAGAGCGTTCAAGATTCTCCACAAGGCATCACTCCTTTCAACCGGTGCGAGCCGGTGCACCCACCGCTTTTGCCTCCGCGGTGATGTCAATACCCACAGGGCAGAATGTGATGCAGCGACCACATCCGACACAACCCAAACTTCCAAACTGATCTACCCATGTTGACAGCTTGTGGGTTAACCATTGACGGTAGCGGGCCCGCACAGTGGGTCTTACAGAACCGCCGTGAACATACGCAAACGCCTCAGAAAAACACGAGTCATACCGACGAATGCGCGTGGCGATATCGCCGGTAAGATCGGTGCGGTCTTCCATGGTTGTACAAAAGCAGGTGGGGCAAACCATGGTGCAGTTGGCGCAACTCAAACACCTGTTCGCCACATTTTCCCAATGCGAGTCATCGGGGTTTTGTTGCAGTTTTTCGCGCAAACCGGCGGTTTCAAGGTGTCTACCCATTTGGGTGAGAGCCGCCTGCTCCGCGGTTTTTGCATCACTCAAGTCACCTTCCGAAACAGGTGTCAACTCCAGTTGGTTGGCCAGCGTTGCACCCGCGGGTGAACCCACTTCCACCAAAAATCGATGGGTAGGCGAAAGCAGCTCGGTGAGCGCCAGGTCAAACCCATTGGAGAGGTGAGGCCCCGTTCCCATGGAGGCGCAAAAACAAGTGCTCGCCGCGTTGGTGCATTGAACGGCGATCACGAGTACGTCGGCTCGCCTTGCCTCGTAGTCGCTGTCCGCGTACGGGCCCCCGCAAAGCACCTTGTCTTGAATCCCGAGGGCCGCCGCGTCGCAGGCTCGAACACCTAACAACGCGAGCGGTTGGGTCTTGGGAGTTGCGGGCTCCACTTCCACGTCGCGGCCTTTGCGCCGGAGTTGAACGAGCGCCACTTCAGGAAGCAGAATTGACCGTTTGAACGCGTGTTGACCCACGGTAAAGCCAAACAGCGCTTCGTCGCCTCGGGGCTTCAGGCGGTAGGTGCCGGGGCCGTGTTCGTCGGTTAAGCCTTTGGGTAGATCGGCAATGGTTCGTACCGGGCCCAGGCAAATGGCGCCGTCGCGAACAACCGGCCCCACAACCTGACGTCCGCCGGCCCAAAGCCGGCCCAATAGATCGCCCAGACCGGTGACCGAAAGGATAGCTTTCGACCCCACCTGCCAAGGGGCGTGCGATTCCATACCCCACCCGTGTGCATTCGGTGGGCCGCGTCTACCCGTCAAGTTTATTTAAGAAATCGGGGAAATTTGGGCGTGCCGTTGTCAAGGGTGAAGTTTTCGTGCAGAAACTTCGCCCCATAGTGCAAGTTCCGCTTCGCGTCGACAGACGTCGGCTAATGCCCCAGGCCTGAGACGCTGAGGAGGACACACGCAACCAGTGTCACGATCTCGATCCGCTGCGCTTTTTGATCATTCAAAAACCGGGCACGCGCCCACTTCCCAATCACGTTTCCAACGAGGAGCGCAACGCTCAATGTGGCCGTGTGAAGGAGCGTTTCGCGCGACAACAAACCCGATGCGCTGTAACCGAACACCCGCCCCGAGTGCATGGCAACCGCGCACAAAGCGGCCGTAGCGATGTACGCATTCCCTTTCAGACCCGACGCAATGAGCAACGGAGCCACCAAAACGCCCGCGCCGCCGCTTGTGCCCGTGAGTACACCAATCGCCGCGCCCGCGGGCAGGAGTACACCCGGCGACGGATTCCAACTCCACAGCTTGAGCGCCCGCGTGACCGCCAAGAGCGTCATTGCGATCATCATCCACGTTAGAATCCCCTCGGGAACGCGGGCCGCAAGCAGTCCACCCACCAAACTTCCCGGCAGTGCGCCCAGAGCAAACATCCACGAAACGCGCTTGTCCAAGTCTTTTCGAAACAGCACGAGCCGGTGAAAATTACTGATCAGAAGGGCCGGCGCCGTGACGGCCAACGCTTGAACAGGCCCCCAGACAAGGGACAGGGCGAGCAACAGTAAAATGCCTCCGCCGAGCCCCGCAACCGTTGTCAGAATGCCGGAAAAAGCACCAAGCGCCGCCAAAAGGGCCATGATCGCAACCTCAGTTTCACCGGTGTAGAGGTCGTCGAGATATTCGTCCAATCAATCCTTTTGACACTTGTGATAAGTAAAACGAATGATTGATTCGCTGCGCCACTTTGTTCTCATCGCCGAACACGGCACATTCACAAGCGCGGCGCGGCACGCGCACCTGTCCCAACCGGCTCTCACTGCATCTATCCAAAAGTTGGAAAGTGACATGGGCGCCAGGCTCTTTCACCGCGATCGCACCGGGACATCGCTCACAGCCGCCGGTGAAACGCTTCTCCCGCGGGCGCTCTCCATTCTTTCCGGTTTGGACGATGCGCGGCGCGCCATTCGTGAAGTGGAGGGGATTGAAACGGGTGAGGTTCGACTTGGTGCGGGCGCCACGGCGTGCACGTACCTGCTTCCGCCGGTGCTTGCCGAGTTTCGCGAGAGCCATCAAAACGTCCGCTTTTTACTGCGCGAAGCCACCACCACAGCCGTTCTTGATGCGCTCGCCAAAGGTGAGTTGGACTTGGGGGTGGTTACCCATCCGGGAGGCGAGTTGTGGCGCCGAGATGAGTTGATACTCATTGCGTCGCCGAGTCTACCCATTCGTCGGGGTGAACCACTCCCCGCGCCCTTTGTCACATTCGCGGTGGGTTCCACTTCGCGTGATCTGCTCGACCAACACTTTCCCGGCGCTCACGTGGTCATGGAGCTTGGCAGTATTGCCGCCGTAAAGGGCAATGTTCGAGCCGGAATTGGAATTGCGCTTGTCAGTCGAAGCGCAGTCCAGGTGGATCTCGCATTGGGTAGACTCGTAGAAATTCCACACCCCAAAACGCCGGTTATTCGCCCCATGCACATTGTTCACCGCGGCAAAGATCGTTTACCCCCTGCCGCCGCGGCGCTCCGCAAGCTGCTTTTGGCCCGCAAAAAAGGGTAGGTCGCGACGTGCCCGTGATCCGGGAGCGTGCTTCGCGGCCCCATTCAACCGGACTTCAGCCGCCTCGCAATGACTTGAGACGTCTCGATTTCTGAAACGTCGTAATCAACACGGAGTTCCCCAGCGGCGCATGCGCCTCATTCGAACGGCGAGTAACTCGTTGCGGTTGAGTTGTCGATGCAGCAGAAAAGAGCCCGTTCTGGGAGGTCCGGCGACTTGAGATGTCCATCACGTCGCCATCCACCGGTCTCGCCGGTCTCTCGTTTTCGTCGTGGCTGCGCTCGCCACAGAACTCCATCTGGAGAACCCGACGCGCCACGCTGTTCGCTTTTCCGCTTGGCGACGGGCAAGGGTGTCCCAAACGTCTCGACAAGACTGGATCCGTGCCTTGCAGAACGTTCCGCTAAAGGGAAGTTACCTAGGAGGCACGGAGATCACGGAGATCCACACGTGTCCGGTCGTTGCGTGATGGTGTCAGTTACCCAGGAGCATTTACTGGAGAGGGTAGGGGGTGAGCACCATGTCCACTCCACCTGTTTTGTGGCAGTTAACACAGAGCGAAACACCGTTTCCGGCTGCGACAGGGTTCTGTCCACTCTCGACGCTGAACACTTCATACCAGTACCATCCCTGGCCGGCGGTGGTGTCTTCGGATGTTTTGCGCATAACGGCCCAACCTGTAATGCTCGTGCCGCTGCCGTACAGTTTTTTCACCGTGGCCGAGTCTTTGGGATGTTGACTGTTTCCCGCCGCGAATGAACTGTCCAGAGTGGAGTTAAAATAAGTCCGAACCTTACCTCCATGCGGCCCGGCTGAAGGATGGGGCCCCGACTCCGCTTTCCAGTCGAGATAATGCCCCTCTTTGAGCCAGGTAAAGAGAGTGTTTTTTTCGACCGGTGGAAGTGCGTTGGCATCCCCTCCACCGGTTGCTCCCGCCCCCGTTGTTGCCCCGCCTGTGGAAGCGCTTGTTCCACCGCTTCCGCCACTGTTTTCGCCGCCGTTTCCAGCGGACGCTCCTTGACCGCTGCCACCCTGACCGCCGCTTCCGCCGGTGTCAGATTCGCCGCCGCAGGCCCCGAGCGCAATGGTAAGAAACAAAAAGCCCGCACCCCAAATTTGTTTTTGCACAACACCCTCAATTGGTTGAATTGGGCGGTGCTACGCGGATGCGGCGAACCGGTTTCTGATTTTTTTAGAAACCCGACGGCACGGCCACACATTGCCCGGGGGCGAGCGGATTGGGTACACTACCGGCCGGGCAATTGCCAACGGGTGGCAAGGTACTCGGCGACGGCAACGGGTAGGACGTTGGGAAGGTGCCCGGCGAAGGAACCGTGCTGGGGGATGGCATGGCCCCGCCGGGTAGAGGCAGACACACTCCAAACACGGCCGTTTGCCCGGCGGGGCACCCGGCACTTGGACCCACCTGCGGAAGGCTGGGTGGAACGTACGGTGCCGCGCCGGCGTCGCTCACACGAAGGCGATAGGCGTGGAGCAAATGTGTACGCAACATGGAGTCTGGGATCCACAGATAGCCGCCCAAACCCCATTTGGGGCCCCAACTGTTTTGAAACAGAAACTCGCGCCCTGAGGGCCCCATTCGATACCCTTGGAGAACCACCGCGTGGCCCAGCCCATCTTGAGGTGGGTAGTAGGGTAGGTAACCTGACTTGACACTGTCCCAATCCCATGCCTGACGGTCAAATGCGAGAGCAACCCAAACCGCTTCACCCTCGGCAAGCAGCAGCGCAATTTGGTCCACTTCTTTGGACGTCATGAACTCCATTGCGTCAATGCGAAACGCGCCCATAGAATCGGCCCGCGCGCGTTCTGAAAGGAGCATTGGGTCGTTTGCGCCCGAACCTGGTATAACCCCCACTTCAGACTCGCAATATCCCCCGTGGGGCGGGGAGGCAATACGGCACGCTTTTACTTTATCAAACGGCCAGGCCGGCTCCACAGTGAGAGGTTTACCCTTGAGCGCCCCGAGGTCGTTTTGTTGAGTATAACTCGCAAACACATGGAGGGGAGACACCACGTCATACCGCCCGCGGCGCCGAAGCGCGTTATCCATTACCGACGACATGGCAAACCCGGCGCAGGCGCCCACGGGGTTTTGATCTTTCACGGGGCCCACAAGCCCCTGAGCGCGGTGGTCAACGAGCGGTGGCAACGTGCCCTGAGTGAATGCCCGCGGCACGTACGCCACCGCGTTCGAAGCGGCCCGCATGGCTGCGCAGTCAATCAGTCGAGTGACCTCCGGCGGCAGGCCCGGAAGCGGGCATGGAAGGTTTTTTTGAAGGGCCGCCATCAGGTCAGTCAGCGTTGAACCCATGGCGTTGGGCGGCGCCGGCGGAGGGGCGGGCGGATACGCATTGGGCGGCGGCGCTGCCATGGGCTGAGGCGGAGGGACCGGCGACGGCTCCTGCGAGCACCCGACGGCCGCCGCAAAAAGCGCAGCCCAGATCGGCGCGACGTGTGTACTCTTTAACGCAGCGCTGTTTTTTTTGCCCCGGATCAAAGCCATTTTTAACTCATACGAGCGAACGGGTTGCCCAATACACGGCGGAGTTGTGCTCCGCCCAAGCCATTCTACAGAACCTCGTTTTCGAAGATCCCCGCAGCACTATTTTGCCTCGGCGTTCCTACCGGCGTGCCGCGCGAAATACGTGCTCGGCGATCGCGTCTGAAAGCAGATCCCATGCGCCTACGGGTAGATCGTGTCCCCACCCTTTGATGAGCCGCCATTGAGCCTGCGGAATGGACTTGGCCGTTTTCTCACCATGGGTAGACCGAATTACAGGGTCTTGATCACCGTGCATCACCAACGTGGGGAGGCGCACGTTTCTAAGCCCCGGTCGCATGTCCCCCGTTGCCAAAATCGCTGCGAAATGCCGCGCAAACCCAGGCGGATGAAACGATCTGTCGTACGCGCGTCCCGCCGAAAGGGCCACCAGCGAATCATCCCTTTCAAACCCCGGGCTACCCACGGTTCTAAAAAAATCTACCTGTCGAAAAATAGCCTGGTCGCGATTTTTGGGTGCGGGAGCAAGGAGCTTCATGGCGGCGTGAGGTTTGGCAACCGTTAACAGGCCGGCCAACGGGTGCGACATCATCGATATCAGACTCGTTAGTCGATGACCGTGCCGAATGGCGGTGGCCTGGGCCACCATTCCACCCATACTCACCCCACAAAGGTGCGCTTTTTCAAGCCCCAACCCCGTTATCAAACCGGCCACGTCACCGGCCATGTCATACAAAGTATAAGGCGCTGTTACGGGTAGACCCAAAACAGCCCTCGCCAGCAGTCGCTTCACATTGGGAATGCCCGCCGATTGAAACTTGGTAGACTTGCCAATATCGCGATGGTCAAATACAATCACCCGCAGCCCTCGGGCGGCCAGCTTGTCGAGAAAACCGTCCGGCCACGAAACAAGCTGCATTCCAATACCTGCGGCGAGCACGAGAGGTTCACCCGTACCTCGTTCGTCGTAGGTGATCTCAATTCCGTTGGTGTGTACACTTTTCATGCGTCTCGTCGACCGTCAACTTTGAGTTCTTGGAGTGTCTATTGAGGCTTTTTCGGGTCTCGGGGAGGTTGCCCCGTTCGCAGCACTTTTCGCAGCGTTCCCTCGGCAAATCGAACAGCTCTACCCGCTCGCCTTACCCCGTCTTCGGCGAGCTTTTTACCCTCTTCGGCAAGTTTTTTCTTCCCTTCGTCGGCAAGTTTTTTCCCTTCACCGGCGAGTCGCACACCCTCTTCAGCAATGGGCTCCACAACGCTGTCCACCGCTTTGGAAACAACCGTTTTGGAGATCTCTGCCAGTTGGTCCACCGCGTCGGCTAAGAGTTCGCGGGCCGGCGGCCCAGAAAGAAATCCCGGACCGAGCGGAGTGCCCGGAGAATGATCCGACCGAGGTGCGGTATCGAGAGCCCCGGTTCCGCCTGCACTTCCCGGAGGGCGAACGCTCGCGGGAGGCCTTTCGGGGAACCGGGAAATCCTTTTTTTGGTGGCCACTCCAACGGGTCTGAATGCGCTTCTTCCCCACTTTCTCCGGCGAACAACACGCCACACGAAGGCTCGGTTCCGCCCATCAACTCCAAGTGCTCGCGGGAGGCCAAATTCACGATTAGAATGGTGCCCGCTTCACCGTCGATCAATAATCGTTCGGCATACCCCACAAGGGTTGCACGCGCCGATTCCGATGCTCGACCTCCGCAAAAGAAGCGCACATGGCAATCGGCCGCGTGGGTATCTCGTGGTAGAGCGGCAATTGCCTTTTCAATGCGACTTTCCACCTCCGCGAGAGGCCCCGTGTCTTTTGAGTCGGTGTCGCGCAGGTGCGAAAGGGCGGCCTCCACAAACTCCTCGGGGAAGGTTTTGTCGAGAGCTTCCCCAAGCGAAGCGGGGCTGAGTGGTCCCGGTTTGACATGCACAAGATCGCCGACAAATGCCGCCAGCGCGAAGAGCAAACTTTCAGCGGCGGGCGTCCGGGCCTGACCTTCCATGACAAGGGTATATCGAAGGGGAGTTTTGGTGCGGTCTTTTCGAGCGCTGGCAATGCCGCTCAAATACGCTCGAAACGCCCCATCTTTGCAGAACACAACCGCACTCGGCCGTTCAAAACTTGTGTAGTCGGCATACCGGCGCCAAAACGCCTCTTTGGGAGCGCGTCCCAAAAATCGATAATCGTCGGACGAAAGGCCCGCCGTCATCAGGTACGCGGTATGGTCAGATCCCATTTCTACAAACCCGCCGACGTGGCCGCTACAACATTCGAACGCGATTGCCGAGCGGCACCGCGCTCAGGTCTTCTACCGCTTGGCGCAGCCGCCTTTTCCCGCCGGTTAACCAAGCCCACAACTCCGATAAAAACCCTCGACCTTTGCCCGATTGAGCTTCCACAATCTGACGGCAGATGGAAACCAAAATTCCACCCGCGCCTTTGGGGTTGGGTTGACCGGGAGGTCTGACAATATAGGTAGCCGAAAAGAGCAACGGGGCCTGTTCCGATGACCCATCGGGCGCTCGCCATTCTGCGGATTGAAGCTCCACACAGCCGAACGTGTCCACCGGGTGGTATTGAATGGAGAGGCCTGTTGTGCCTGACATTTCCTGCCGCACGGCATCGATCACCGGTTTGTACGCTTGGACAACCCGGCGGTAGAGTTCTTCGTTTTTATCAACCAGGCCGCCGTTGTCGTTAAAGTAAGATTCACACTTGACCGGTGCGATCACCACCAAACCCGGCTGTTTGGCCACCGCTCTACCCTTGGCCCATTCGCGGGCCATCTCTTCGGTTTGACCAATTTGTAAAAGGTGTTGAGCAGTGATTTTTTCCCGCTTCAGGGTAGCTTCCATTAATACCGAGGCATCCACAGGAAGCAGCAACACGGGGCTTTCACTGATCCAACGTTTGCACCTTTCCCACTCGGCGTCGTTTTCAGATCCCCTTGTTCGCGCGTCGAGCCAGCCGCCCGGGTAGTCGAGAATGGCCCACACAATGGCCGTTTTATTGACGCTCATGGACAATGTGAACGTGAAAGGGGCTTGTGTACCCCCGAGCGCGCCGGGGTGGAATTCACCCGCGAGGAGCGACCCGCGCAGATCGTTTTTGTGCTGGGCAATGCGGGCTTCCGTGGTTCCCACAGATGCAATTGACACAGGCGTGCCGGCGAGCAGCTTTTGGGATTCTGACAGGAGGGCAGTAATGAGTGACGTTTTTCCAACGCGCCTCGGCCCCAAGATTGCCACTTTAAACTCGATGTTGCCTTCGTCGCTCATTGCTAATGTTGCTCCGGGTTACCCCAAAAACCTCTGTCGACCGTTTGCCCTTGAAAGCACGTGTATCAAGGCTTGTTGGTTAGGCGGCCTCGTCGCTTTCCATGGCAAAAAGAGCACCCAACACACTTTTACACTCTTTGCGAACCTTGGCGATTCGAGCGTTTTTCGCATCGAGCCCTGAAAAAACACCCGGCCATATTTCATCACGGTAACTGCGCCCGAGGCGCAAAAACTCCCGTTCAGAATCACCGGACCGAATAAAGCTGTCTTCAAATTGCTCGGCCGCTGCGTGCAACACAAGAGCGGCGGTATTGGCATCTTCGAGAAGCGCTTTGCGACTTTGCCAAGCTGCTTGTTGAACGAGTTGCGAAATGCGCTTTTGGAGCATCTCGGCGCCTTGTTGACTCGTTTCAACAGTCACCTGCGTTCTGAGTTCGCCCGTTTCAGGATCTTTCACTTCAAGGTTGAGGGTATCCAAACAGCGCCTCACGCGAGGATGCAAATGACTGCGATACCGGATCTCCAACCGAAGCAAATTCTGGACGGCTGTTGAAAGCACCGGACAAGGTTCGCTCGCTTCGTCGAGCAACTTGGCCATCAGTTTGAGAGCCGACACTCCCGACGCGCCCGCAAACAGGCCGCCAAAATGTTTACCGGTGATTTGAGCGATGCGATTCCACAGCTCGTTCACGCGATCATCGAAGTAGCGATCGATCTCGCAGAACTGTTCGCTGATGTACACACGTGCTCGGTTTAGTTCACGCGCGGCCACGGGAGTTGAATTTTTGTCGCGCCGCATGGTTCGAAGAACCTCTTCGATCCAAGCGTCTTTGCCCATTCCAAACCCTTCATCGACACATGTTTTTGCGCGACCGTACGCCTGCGTTACCGCCGCAACGAAGCGCGTATCTTCGGTTGAAACGCGCGCATCGCGAAGCAGATCGCTCACGAGATCGCCGAGATCCACCGCGAGATCTTTTTGAATGCGACTCACGCGGCTCCACAGTTCTTCACTTGCCGCCTGCATTTCGGGCGCGTGTTCGCGCACCGCGGCCATGAGATCGTCAATGCCCAAACGCACTTGATCGCGGGCCGTTCGCGTTTGCTCAATTGCGTCAACGAGCACCTCGGCGTCCATCGCCGCGAGGCGATTGGCGAGATGTTCCAACACGGGAGCGAGAAGATCTTCGTACACGCTTCGCGGGTCTTTGGCGTCACAACCGAGCACTTGATAATGCAGGCCATCTTGACCTTCATTCACGTCGCGCCGAATGGAGCCCAACATTGCATCGACGAGCGAAGCTTTGGCGCCGCCTTGATTTGAAACCAAAAATACAAAGTCCCAACGACGCCTGATCGCACCGCGCGCACGATCCAAAAGGTCAACCGCTTTGCCGTCCGCCTCGCTCCAATACGCCATTCCTTCTACAGGCCGCTTCACGAGCAGCACCACATCCACTTCGTGCCGAAGTCCGTGAACGTGATGTTCTTCGGCGCCCGCTGCGAGTTCACCCAAGCCTGGAAGATCGATCAGCGCCAAACCGTCGACGTCGACGCGCGGAAATGCGCACTCGATCCGAACGTCGCGAACCGCCAAATAAGGCCTCGCAACAACGTTTTCATCTTCTTGTTCTTTGGAAGGGTACGCAACGTAGGAGCGCAGTTCGGCGAGTGGGATCTCACGTTCACCGCCCACCAAAAGCCCTTCGTACGAAGGCAATGCGCGCACCATGTCGCGAAGACGTTTGGCAAGTGTACGCTGGCTCGGAGCGAGTTTTGCAAGCGTTTCATCGGGTAAGATCCCCGTTGCACGTCGAAACGCATCCAGCGAATCGGCCGGTTCGGACAGCCCCAATTCACGATGGTAAGGGGCAAGCACATCGCGCCTGAAACTCGCGTACGTGTGGAGCGTAACGGTGGCGCGAGCATGTGTTGTGGAGTGGAAAATGCGGCTTCGAACAGCCGTTACCGGAATCCCTTCACCGGTGGGGATTTGTTCTTCACCAAGGCCGGCGATCGATTGCAAAAGTGTACTCTTGCCAACACGCGCCTGGCCGCTCACCCCGATATTTACAGTCGATCGACTCATCCGGCCGCGGACAACCGCGAGCTTTGAAACGCACTCCGCAACGCGGTGACGCAGTTCGCGGTGTCGGAAGTCATTCACCGCGCCGCGAAGTTCAACAGGCGTGCTGGGGTGGAGCAGCATGTCATCGAGCGCGATCTCCAGATCTTCAAGACGGCGATCTAAAATGCGCCACGCTTCGAGCTTTGCTTCCATTCTCGGAAGCTGCTCGCGGCGGCGGGCAATGACATGGGCAATGGCTTCTCGAATGAGGGGATTGTGACCACGCTCGCGCGGGCTTTCGGAAGGCGCCGCAACGCTCTCTGCGTTTTCCATTGGGGCGCCATGCTAGCACTCACAACGCACGGCGCCTCAGTCTTCACATTGCTTTGCACCAAAGTCGCAGGGGCGCGGAGCGGACAGCGAGGTCTACTTGCACTGAAGTGAGCCCTCAACAGGCTTAAACTCAGAATCTCCGGCGCACTTCGCTTCACAAACGGCGCCGCCTGTACACGCCACATCACAGCGTGCAATGCACGTGATCTTGCATGTGCCGCCGACACAAGCGATGTCCGACTCGTCCTGCGCGGTGATGTCGCAGTCCGCGTTGTTGCAGCTGAAGTCGCCGCCGACCCCGATCTCAAGCGTACACTTGCTGCCTTCTGAACAGCTCGCATCGCAGTCCTTGGAGCATTCTCCTTCACATGTTGCGCCCGCGCTGCACGAGATTTTGCAGCCTTCTTCTTGGCAGTTGAATCCGCACGACCCGTCGGCCGCACAACTGCAATTTTTGGGATCTGAACAGGTGCAATCGGGCCCGCCTGGGCACTCCGCCAAGGTGCTGCTTCCATCGCCGCAGGCTGCGGGCAAAAGCATTGTTCCAACCACAAGAAGAATGGCACTTACAACTCTCATGAAGACCTCCAACGTTGAGACAATACGCCACACGAAGTTCTATTGAGCAAGTGGTGTCCGGCGAAAAAAAGCCTTCGTATCAAGCCAATTTGTGCGCTCGGTCGTTCAAAAAGGTGAGCCGTTTTTTTGTTTCCCAACTTTTCCGTTGGTTGCTTCAACGCGGCAAAAAAGGTGAGCCATTTTTCAAACTGGCATCTTTTGCGCCCAGCGGACTCCAACGGATGAAAGTAGTTTTCCGTTTCAAATTAGCCTTCAAAAATAGCACTTTCTCGCATTGTCTATTCTGACAATGCCAATTAGAACTCCCCATCATGCAAAAGCCGTCAACTCTGTTGTTCTTGGTACTATCTATAGTAGCTTCCGCGTCCGCCGCTGCCTGCGGCGGCGGAACTTCCAATGAAGGTGGCTCCGGTGGGGGCGGTGGAACAGGCGGTTCAGGCGGCAATTCGCAATCGGGCGTACCATGCGATGTTGCTGCCGTGATGGCTGACAAGTGCCTTTCATGTCATGGGGCCAAACCGTCGGGGGCGCCCATGTCTTTGGCCACGTATGAAGACTTAACAGCCACTTCTACAGTTGACTCTACTAAGACTGTGATTGAACGTGCAGTCATCCGCATGGCCGACGCCTCCAAACCCATGCCTCCGGCCGGCGGCGCAACCGCGGATGATATTGCGGTTCTTCAGGCCTGGATTGATGCGGGTACTCCAAAAGGTGACTGCACCGAGGTGGTAGATCCGTTTGGTGTACCTGTGGGGTGTGAAAGTGGAAAAGAGTGGAATCCGCAGGCCGAAGAAGGCCCGCCAATGAATCCGGGCGAAGCCTGCATCAATTGCCACAAAACCTCGAACGAAGCCGATGCTCCTATTTTCCTCGTTGCGGGAACAGTCTACCCATGGGGGCATGAATCCAAATATTGCTACGGCATCGACGGTACAGACCCCAACTTTGCAGATGTACACGTCGAGGTAACTGACGCCAACGGCGTTGTATTCAACCTCTCCGTCGGCCAAACAGGCAACTTCTATCTTGAAGAAGCCGAGTCGTTCGTAACGCCGTATACAGCCAAGGTTGTGTCGTCCAAAGGTGAGCGCGCAATGACTGCTTCTCAAACCGACGGTGATTGCAACGGGTGCCACACGCAGGACGGCGGTGGCAACGGAAGTATGGCGCCCGGCCGCATCGTGATTCCGTTCTGATCAAGTTGCCATCGCACGTCGGCGCCGCCGATTTGTGTACACAAATCCGTAAACAGCTCCAGCTCAGCAAACGCGGAGGCCCGGCCGCGCCCGTCTATGGGCCGCGCAACCTGCTAACGCGAAGTGTTTTCGCGCCTGAAACGTCCGTTCGAATGCGCAGGGCCTTCCATGCAACGAGGGGCATGGTAGGTTCGCCACAGCCATGCACATAGCGGTCATCGGAACAGGGTACGTCGGCCTCGTTGCAGGAGCCGGCTTCGCAGATTTTGGCAACGACGTAATGGGCGTCGATGTCGACGGCGTGAAGATCGCCATGCTCAACGAGGGACGCATTCCCATCTACGAGCCCGGCCTCGACGACTTGATTGCGGCCAATCGGCGCGCCGGTCGCCTGACGTTTTCAACCGATGTCGCAGGCGCCATTCAAAAGGCCGACGTGGTGTTTATCGCTGTTGGAACACCCCAGTCCAATGACGGATCAGCCGATTTATCCGCTGTATTTGCTGTCGCAGAAACCATTGGAAAAAACCTCAACGGCTACAAAGTCATTGCCACGAAGAGTACAGTGCCCGTTGGAACCGCCGACAAAGTGCGCGAGATCGTGGGCCGTCACACAACCCATCCATTCGGCGTTGCGTCCAATCCCGAGTTCTTAAAAGAGGGTGATGCCGTTGCCGACTTCATGAAGCCCGACCGAGTTGTTCTCGGCGTCAGCGACGACCGCGCGCGCGACGTGTTGCGCTCCCTTTATGCGCCTTTCGTCATGACCAATGACAGAATTCTCGTCATGGATCCGCGCTCCGCCGAACTCGCCAAATACGCCTCCAATGCGATGTTGGCAGTGCGCATCTCCTTTATGAATGACCTTGCTGTCCTCGCAGAAAAATTGGAGCTGACATTGGCCTTGTACGTCGGGCTGTTGGGTCTGACGTCCGCATTGGAAACAAGTTTTTGTTCCCGGGCCCCGGATTCGGCGGGTCATGTTTTCCAAAAGACCTATCTGCCCTGTTGTATACAGCCCAAGAAGCAAGCCATGACTTGCTCGTTGTTCGGGCCGCCCAAAAGGTGAATGAGCGCCAAAAACACGTTTTATTTCAAAAGATCGAAAAGCACTACGGCGGCTCCGTCAAAGGCCGAACGGTGGGCATTTGGGGCCTCGCTTTCAAGGCAAAGACCGATGACATTCGAGAGTCACCCGCCCTTGTTCTCATTGATGATCTGCTTGCCGCAGGAGCCAATGTCAAAGCGCATGACCCCGAGGCAATGCCCAATGTTCGCGCCATTTACGGCGACAAAGTGAAACTGTGCGACACCATGTATGCCGCCGCCGACGGCACCGACGCATTGGCTCTCGTTACAGAATGGCATGAGTATCGGCTCCCTGATTTTCCGCGCCTCAAACAGTCCATGAAGGAGCCGGCGATTTTTGACGGCCGCAATATCTGGAGCCCAGCCGACATCCGCGCCGCCGGTTTTACCTATAGTGGCATCGGTCGTTTGTAGAACCTGCCGGCCTCTACTTGACAAAAATCGGATTGGTAAACCCAAAGGGTAAGGCGCCCGATCTGTACAAGTACGCCATTGGCTTTTTACCGCGGGCAATAGCAATCACCCAATCATCCGCTTTCAGAGTGTCTTTCAACATCCACTTCCATGGACGTTTCCCAGCCTTTTTATCAATCGCCCACGTTTTGATCACGTTGCCGCGTTTGATCAACGTGACCTCGTCCAGCTCCACCCACGGGGGCGCGTCCACGTGCACCACCACTTCAACCTCCCCGGGCGCAACGGTGTCACCCACGCCTTTGTCGCCGATGGTAAGGTTTACAAACGGCCCACTTGAAATAACCACTCTTCCCGCACGAACGGCGTTTACAAACACGCGTTCGTCAAACTTGGCGGGGTCGTCGTTTCCTACTTGTACCAAGTTGGTGGGTACACCCGGATCATGAAACGAAATGCGATGCGAGTCGGAGTTTCCAGTTGCGGTCACCCGATAACCCGCGTTTAAGAGGGCATACCAATCTTTTAAAACCTCTTCCACTTTTGCAATGCGCGTGTAGTGGTCGCCGTTAAACACTTCGAGCGCGTCAAACCCCATGTCGGCGAGGGGAGATCGCTTGAGCCACTCGGGAATATTCTCCCCGTCAAATCGGAGAATTTCAAAATACCCAATCGAGCCCATTTTCGGGTGATTCACTTGCAAAATGGTATCTTTCCCATACGGTTTACTACCTCGCACCTCCCCAAATATGGCGGCCGGCGTTGTGTGTTTGTATTTGATGGGCGGCGTCTTTGCATCGAGTGGAAACGCATTGAAGTGTCCAAAAGGCGTGTCGCGCGTTGTGATTTCATCCCCGATCACACTCGCGATTTTCTGCGTTTGACCCAGACTTGCAATGGTAGGTTTGTAGTCGGTCACAGCGTTGTGGTCGGTGGCCACGGCAATCTCCACGCCCGCGGCGAGCAAACTTCGAACGCGATCGCTCAGCAGCGATGGAGCGTCACCCGACGGCTCCGCATGAAGGTGCAAGTCGGCGGTCATCCACCCCAATGTGTCTACCACTCGACTCAATGTGGCTTTGAGTGAAGTGGTCTTCCCATCTTTAATTTCAATCGCCTGTTCATGTGCTGTGTACTCAAACCCGTGAGTCACCAAGACCTTGTACTTGCCAGGCGGAAGCGGCACTTCACCCGTCCCTTTTTCAGCGGCGATCACGTTGGAAGCCGCACCGGTCCCCTCGGCGTCGTCACCCCAGTTTGGATTTTCGTTTCCTGCTCCTCGAACAACCAAACGGGCCGCTGTCGCCTGCCCATTCTCGGTGATTGAAAACGCTAATTTTCCAGCCTTTGGGAGCACTGCCGGTGACGTTTGACCGAGCAATTCCGCCGCGCCCCACGGACCTGGAACATGGCCCGGAGCTGTCAGACGAGCTTGATGACACCCGGCCGGGAGAAGCAACGATGCAAACTTGGTGGTTTCGGGCTTGTCTCCCGCCACCCCGCGATGCTCAAAGACAGGCTTTCCGGGTTTTGAGCCGCTGCCGCAGCGGCGCACTTCAATTTTGGCTCGTGCGATCGGAACGTCTGCGATGGGATGGGTAGACGGTCCACCGGTAGGTCGGCAGGGGATCTTGAACACCGCGTCCATCATGGACACACTGGATACCGAAAGAGCGATCTTTCGCGATCCACTCCTACCATGGGAAGGTACCAACTCGACAACTTCACCGTTTAGCGCCGACTCAAAAAGGCCGGCATATTCGGGCTCGTCATATTTGGCGAAAAACGGGCCGTTCTGAGAGCACAATGCGTACGCCACTCCAAATGTGTCACGTGCCAAAAATCCTCCCCGCAACTTCGCCCCGTCTTTGACATACCCATGACCATCCATCCACGTGGGAACGTTACCCCAACTTACCCGTTCACCCAACGTGACTGCCAACGCCGGGTCATCCCCCGTATTTTCAACCACGCTCTCCACATGCAACACATCGTTTGTAAGCCATATCCACGAGATGAGCAACGCCGGTTTCCCAGCGAGCGCTCTCTCCAAAACAATCACCTTCCCATTTGAAGAAGGGGCGAGCTGAACCACAGGAGCATCGAGTGTACTCAACCCCACCGATGCCGTAGGATTGAACCATGACAACTCGTCGCGCCCATTTTTTGCGCCGAAGTCGGCGATTCGCCCTTCCTGCGTAACCACCACAACGGCCTTGCCATTGTCGAGTACCAAGTCGCCCTTTTCACCGAATACCCTCGGCCCGGCCAGGGGGATGTCATCGCGCGACGCCGCAACCGTGACCTTCCCTTCGGCGTCTGCGGCCGCCGGCGGCGGTGCTGGAATTGGCCGCGCCTGCGCTTTGGCCGATGTTGACACCGTTGGACAAGGTTGGGTGGGTGGCACGAGCGTGCCGTCTTGAGCGCCGGAACAAGCGACCAGCGCAGCGAATGGAATAAGCCCGAGAGAACGCATGGGTAACGCATTATCGCCTTACCCGCGTGCAGAGCGCAAAGGGAATATGATGGGTAGATCGGAAAGGCGCTGATTTGAGCGCGCCGGCCGCCTTGGTTGGGTCAGTCTGCGGGGACGGCCGGCATTTCAACCGCCTTTACGTCTTTCAACGAAACGGGATCGAAAAAGTGAATGGCTGGCTGCGCATCGCCCGTTGCTGGAACATCACTCATCACCATCCAGTCATGTTTGGGCAGGATGTTCAAGTGCTGAATGCTGTAGGCCAAGTCAATGAGCGATAGCTCACCCTGATTCATGTCGAGCTTGTAGAGCGAACCTTTGTCGGCAAGCCACAGCTCGTTTTGTCCTTTGCGGCTGACAAACTCATCAAGGCCGAGAGCCGGCCCCGCCATTTGGGTAGATTTGTTGTTGTCCAGATCGTACAAAACAATTTTTTCGTCGCCGTAGTTTGACGCTACAACAACGAAGTTTCCATCCCGACTGATAAAGTATGAAATGCCACCTGATATATCCACGTCCTGCGCGTCCACCTCCAATGTTTCCACATCAATGAGCAGCAGGCGTTGGTCAATCTCCCCATTCGGTGTTTCGCCGTTGGCCCCGTTTTGACTGCCGCTGTCGTCGTACGAAACAATGGTTGAACTGTCGGGGGTGAAGCCCACGGGCCCTTTGGCGTTGGGCACAATGCGTACATCACCCGTGGCGGTTTCCACCACAATCAGAGCGTATTCTTCAGGCGTGTTCGGGTCGGCTTCCCTCACTGGAAATACGGCCCATTTGTCATCGGGGCTGATACCTACCCACGTGAACGAAAATAGAAAGTCGCCTGTCACGTTTGGAACCTGAATGTCCAACTTGCGATCGGGCCAAAACCCCGTATCGTCGGGCTTAAACTGCCCGGCGGCAACCTGATCCATCGACCACGAAAGGATGCGAGCGTACGGTGCTTCCGCGTCCGGCTGACTCTGGTCCATGTTGTAAAACACAATTGAAAACAGCTCATCCGCCTGATTTTTCCACATGGCTTCGAGCCATTCACCGTTGTGAGGGATCACCCGTTGCGTGAGGATCTCCCCATCGATAATGTGAATGGGTGCCTTTTCAGAGGTGTTGTCCGCCACGGCAATCCAGTTGCGGCTCGGGCTCATTCGCGTGCCGTGGTACCGAACGTCCACCTCTTCCCGCGCCTTTTCTTTGAACGTGTCTTTATCAAAAAGAACCAATTCGTCTTTTTGGTTTAACTCGCTCATGACCAAAATTCCGCTCGCTGGAAATAGAATGCGAGCGTCGCCCCTCCCACTTAGGTCAATCACTTCAGAGACAGCTGCACTGTCGGGATCAATCGAGCGCAGAAGACTCGTCTCCTCGGCCGTTTTTTCGTCAACGAAGTTGTTCAGGACGAATGCTTTCTCCGTTCTGTCATCCACAGCAATGTCGCCGTATTCCAAAAATGTATCCCCACCGGGGTTGTTTTCACCGAGCGAAAGCCCGGTGCAACCGGTCACGAGCAGGGGAGCCCAAAGGGCAAGCGAACGTGCACGCATAGTGGAATCCTCCAAACGACAGAGACTTGAAATGGCCGTTAGCGAAACCAATGCCACCGAACGATTTTACGCCGCTCGCCCGTTGTGATGGGTAACTCGGCGAACGGCCGTTGCGCGAGCAACTTTTTTTTACTGCGTTGACCCTTGCGGCATGACACGTCTGTCGCGTAGAAGTCGCCGGTTGTTACCGCCCATGCGAACGACATCCATTCACCCGCCCGCCGACGTTCCCGCGTATCTTACTTCGCGCATGCCCATGCGCGTTCGCTTCTGCGAAACCGATCTGATGGGCATTGTTCATCACGCCAACTATCTGGTCTACTTTGAGGCAGGAAGGGTAGATTGGCTTCACCGCAGGGGTGTTTCGTATGATTTGTGGGCGAAGCAGGGTGTACACTTGCCGGTTGTCGAAACGCAGCTTCGATACCGTAAGGCAGCCAAGTTTGACGACGAGATTATTGTAGAAACCACCTGCTCGTTGGTAACGAGGGTGACCATTCGGTATGACTACCGTATCGTTCGGGGAGGCGACCTTTTATGCGATGGGCATACGCTTCTCGCCTGCGTGGGCAACGACCTAATGCCCACGCGAATCCCGCCTTTTATCGCTGAGGTATTGAAGAGCGCAGAATCGATGTGACCCAGACCTAAAAGAAGCGGCAAGAACAATCTGGACATTCATCTATATCGAAAAAGCCTGGAAATTCGCATTTCGAAGAATTTCCAACCAGCGCCGTTTGGCGACTTCTGGTGATCAAAACGCGGCAACGGGCAAGGGCGTCCCGCACCTTACGACAAGACCTGAAGCGGTCCTTCGCAAAACGTCACGGTAGGGCTAGCTAGAGCACCGATCGGCGCAGAATGACGGGCGTGGTGGAGGTGCTCCACCCGTTTCTAAACTCGCCTGTCAGAAGCCCATGTCGAGCGCGACTTTGGCATTTTTCTTTACGCCGGCCTTCGCCGCGCGGGCCTCTTGCGGAGCTGCCGCGGGGGCTGCTTGAGCGAAGGAGCCCGCGCCCGCGGTTGCCATTGGGGCCTGTGCGGCCGGCGGCGTGGCGAACGCCTGGTTTGCGTCGGCGAGAACCGACTGTTGATTCGAAAAGTCCTTGTCCACATCACCCTTTCGAGTGAGCGGCGCCCGAGTGTTTGCTGCGGCCGAAGCGGCAACCACCGCACGTTCTCGGTCTTCAAGCTTTTTCTTTGCGTCGGCCACGCGACCCTGCTGAAAAAGTTCGTTCGCTTCTTTGAGGACGCTTGCCGTCTCACTTCGGTTGAGTCGGCCTTCCACGAGGGCATCTATGTCACTCGCCCCACCGTTGGAAACCGCCAAGGCGAGCTTTCCACCGCAGCGTCCGTCGCTGTTGCCGATGTGATCTTTATAGGTAAGGTCCACATTGGCAACTGACTGTATTCCTTCCTGGTCTGAAGGAACTTTGACTTTGACAAGAATGGTTTTGACATCACCGCCGGTGAACGACCCGAGCGGAACAACCACCTTGTTTCCCACCCGCCGGAACGTTCGATCGAATACGCGTACCAGCTCTACTCCGGGCGCCAGTTCAATTTCCGCTTCGGTTGCGCTTGCGAGGGTGGTTGTCAGACTCTCCGCCTCGCTCTCAAAAACCCTTTCCAACGCCGACTCATTTTCAACGAAATAGTGCCTGCCGTTTGAGTCGGCGGCAATGGCAGTCATGATCCGTTCATTATAATCCACGTCCACCCCGATGGTTGTGATGGCCGCTCCCCTGTCGCGCGCGCGCTGCGCCATCGATCGGAAGCCGGGAATGTCGCGGATACCGGCCGTTGCGTCACCGTCGGAAAGAACAATCATCCGATTGACTCGGCCCACGGTGCGCTCCAGTTGAGCGAGGCCGTCTTCAATACCACACGAAATGCAGGTATCGCCGCCGAGCGTGATTCCCTGAATGTCTGATCGAACACGCGACCGCGACGAGGAGTCAATGGTCGTTGGCGGGACAAGAACGCTCGTTCGTGCATCGAATGTGACAACGCTCACCACGTCACCGTCATGCAGGCGCTCTACTGCGGCAAGCGCGCCCTGAATGGCGTTGCGCAGGCGGTTGCCTTTCATTGAACCGGAGCGGTCAATCACGAGGGCGAGGTTGACAGGTGCCCGCGCGGTTGCTTTGCCCGGGTCGGCCTTTACCTCCAACATCACGAACGTTTCACCCGGGCCGGCCTTGGCGAGCTTTTCGTGGCCGAGTCGTCCCTCAACGTGAAGGGTGGTGCCCGCGTTGAACGTTGCGCCCGGGCCTTGAGCCGTGCCGTTATCAGGTTTTGGAAGGGTATCGTTGAGGGCAACGCCACTTTGGGCCGAAGTATCCGCGGAGATTTGGACGCCGCCGGGCGGGGTGAGAGAGTACACACTCACGCTGGTGAGGAACATTCCGAGGGCGGCGAGAGCGGCAACGCGGGTGGGCTTCATGATCTCTCCAGTGGCAGCGAAACGGAAAAACGTGACCGAGCTTACGGGACCGTTGACATCAAAGCGATCCAAAAACAGTCCGAAGCAGGCTACGACGATCCGTCACCCTGGACGATCTACAGTTCCACAAAAAATTCCCGACAAGTGGGGGAGTGACGACGATTTGAATGTAGTCATCTCCGGCATTCGGGACTTAACGCGCTTTTGGCACCATGCCAAAGGGGCGCAGTTGAAAGTGTACCGCACCGATGATCGAATGCGGAAAAAAGCGGGCCAACAAGAGTTTGTTGAGACGAGACATACCTTAAATGTAGTCCCAACGGCATTTGGCCCTGAAATCCAATTTCTGCTACAAAAAAAGGGTCAACAAGAGTTTGCTGAGACGAGACATGTAATCGATGTAGTCCCAGCTGCATTTGACCCACAAGTCAAAGTCCCCCCCGCGGCGGATGATCCACATTATAACTTGATACTTTCGATCATCCGCAGCCAATGCGCCGAGTCATTTCCGCTGTTTGAAAACGCGGCGATCACATCAAACACGGCGTCTGAAAAACCCCCGACGTTCAGAATATCGTCGCGATCGGGAGCTTGGGTAGATTTGTTGGGTTGAATATCAATGCACACGAGCTTGGCCCGAGGATTTCGCTTCTTGAATTCTTCCCACTGTTCCATGGTAGCGGTGCTTTGACCTCGACCTCGTGAATCTACCCACGACTCGTTGTCCGAGACATAAATCACGAGATCTGCGCGCTCACGTCGCTTGTTTAACTCCATGAGCGGTGCCGAACAATTGGTTCCACCTCCACCCACCGCCGCGAGACGGGTTGCGTTGGTGATGACAGAATCGTTCGGGTTCAAGCGAACCTTGACCACCTGTTGCTCAAACGGGATCACCTCACAATCCCGATTTTTGCGGAGCATGGCGGCGGCCACAAGCGCGGCCACATCCACACAACGCACCTGCGAAGAGGAACCCTTTCGGTAGCCTGTTGCAGGCGATTGCATCGACCCTGAAACGTCGGGCAATACAATCACCTTCCCATCCACCGCGGGCACGTTGTAAAGCGCATGTTCCATCGCTTGTTCAAGCGCCGCGGTAATGCGCGCCGGCACGTCGGCACCGGCCGCCTTGTACGCCATCAAGAGTTGGTACGGAAACACTCGGGCCTTCCGTACTTCGTCCTTGTTTGCGAGCCGTGCCGCAACCAAATCGACCACTTTGCGATCTGTAAACACCCCATGACGCAGAAACGTGTTCAGGTTCATGCGGGTGGTCTGCCAGCTCGCGTTTTTCGCAATTGCAGTCCACTCCTTGGTTCCCAAATTCAACCCCGAAAGAAGTTGAAAAGGCACGTCGGGAACTTCTTTTCGAGTCTTGGCCTTGAACGCCTCAAAGTCCTTCACAACGTCGGGCAACAGCGACGCGTCGTGCGCCTTACCCAACAGGTAGCCATAAAGCGCCTCGCGGCTCTTTGTTTGCGGCTTGGGATGAGCCAGCTTGATCACATCCCCAAGCGAAGGATCGTTTCCAACGCTCGCCCGAAAAATCGCGGCATCTTCCCGCTTGTCAAGCCAGCCTTTTACAAGTCGCTTGGGCATAGAACCGAGCGACTTTCGACCCACGGCGCCGCTGCGAACAATCTGAACAAAGTTGCGCAGCATCTTCCCATCGTCAATCACGCGATTGAAGACACGTGTACACATGGGCGCGTCAAGCACGCTGAGCGCTGCGCACAATACAGCGGGCATGTCTTTCATAAACCCGCGCTCGCGGGCATAGATGGCCGTTTTGGCGACCAGCTCTGTCTCCACCTGGGCGGACAGGGCAATGACCCGGTCAAGATCCTCTTTGGCGGTGGAGTAAAACGTTGAATTTAAGCAGCCGGTTGCGGCGTATTGCGCCAGCGCGTGGCGCGAAGAATAGGTGTACGCCACACCGCCCGCGCTGTTGAACGTGTCGGCAGCGGGGGCCTTCGCACCGCGCGCGCTTTGGAAAAGAGCCTTGTTCGCCATGACATCCTCCGGCAATGGTGATGGGTAGGTCGGTGCCGAAACACCAGGCCACCCTCATCCGGGAAACATTCACCCTCACATGTGCAGTCGTCGCTTGCAGCCCTGTGAGAGTTGCTGTTTCGTTGTGTGGTAGGGGTCAGTTGCAGCGACCGTGCCACTTGATGTTCGATGTCGAAAAAGCCTTAAAACCCGCGTCAGCGGCGGCGGGAGTGCTCAGGGTTCTTGCAAACCCAAACAAGCCATTATCCGAGAAGATTATTTACGAGAAAAAAAGATAATTGTCACTTTTGCGCGTCCGGTACTTTTCCGAGAGCGCCGCCACCCGCTGCCGCAGGTGGCCGCGCGCAGTCTACCCATTTTCGTTTTTGTTCCATCGTGATAAGCCTGAAAATCTTGGATCCCGACAAGACGCTCACCACGTTAATCACCTTTCTCAACTCGCTCTCTCAAGGGGAACGGCTGGGCTTTTTTGTGGCGCAGAACGTTGGGGTGCTCATTGGTGCGCTGGCGTTTGGGTGGCTCATCATTGCGATATTGCCGGGTCATCGCATTGCGCCCAAAGCGCCGCCGGTTGACAGATTGGAGGTGGGTCTTGCGGCATGTACGGTTGTTCTCAACGCGGTGATCACCGCCGTTGGGTATGAGTTGTACCGCCGTGGAGTTGTAACCTTTCGAATTGGGGTAGACCTCCGGTCGCTGCTTGACTTGTTCGTACTGCTCGTGGGGATGGACTTTGCCATGTATTGGTTGCACCGCTCCGCCCATATTCGGTGGCTGTATTTTATTCACCGGCCACACCACAGGTATGTCAAACCGCGCCCCCTCGACTTGTTCGTGTTGAGCCCGCTTGAAACCCTTTCTTTCGGCGGGTTGTGGCTGCTTTTTTTGGTGGTCACCTCCCCGTCGTGGATCAGCGTGGTGGCTTACCTCACCCTCAACGTATTTTTTGGAGTGTTAGGTCACACGGGGGTAGAATTGTTACCCCCTGCGTGGACTCAAAAGCCCGTGCTTCGTTGGTTTGGAACAAGCCTTTTTCATGCCGGGCACCATGCCGATGAACACCACAACTTTGGTTTTTATACGGTATTGTGGGACAAACTGTTTGGCACGTATGCCGAGCACCGTTTGGTAGATCCGGTTTCTACCGGTCGCACCAATGGTGAGAGCGTTTATTGATTTGTACCTGTCGGCTTGCCGCTCTCCGCTGCCTTTGGGAGAGGTGACGTAAACGCGGGCATGGGCTCTTCAACCCCACACCCTTTTCGACAGGAGTGACGCCCTTCAAGTGCGGTTTGACGGCAAGTCTCCCTGTCACCCTGACCGGGGGCGGTGCACACATTGACCTTGGTAAAAAAGGTTTTTTCGCACCCGGCAATACAAGCCTTTTTCTTATTGTCGCAACCAAGCGCGATAAAAGCAACAATAAAGGCGCCTACGAGAGCGCTGCGTTTCATCCCTCGTCCTTACCAAATCGCGCTTCACCTGAAAAGCATTTCGCGTAGCCCCACCGCGCTTGACAATGGGGGCTACTTTGGGGCCTTCTTGTCTAGCCCGGATTATTCATGAGGACTCCGCGCGGGCCGAGGAGAAATCAATATGGCTTCAATGACTCGACTTCACCGATTTGGCCGTGCCTGCTTAGGCGCTTCTGTTGTGTTGGCGGCATCGGCGCCCGCGTACGCTCAACAGATTTACTCCAATGGTGCTTTGTCCACAGGGGCTACCAGCAAAAGCGGCGTGGCTGCACCCAGCGGGGCCACCTGGAGCGAACTACAAAACAATACAGGCAACAATACAGAATCAAATACGGTGCTCGGTTCGGGGGCCATTGCCGGGAGCAACCGTTTGGCCGATGACTTTGTTATTCCAACCGGTCAGGTATGGACCGTTCAGGCAGTGGAGTTGTACGGGTATAAAACCAATGCGGCCGCTGCTCCCTCCCCATACGCATCGTACACATTGCGATTTTTCAACGGTCCACCCGACAATCTTGCGAGCATGGTTTTGTTTGGCGATACATCCACCAATCGCCTTGGTTCCTCTGTCGATGCGCTCATGTTTCGTATCGGCAACTCCCTTGTCCCAACGCCCACCGCCCCCAACACCGCGCGGCGCATTTGGAAAAACACTCTGACAGTCAACCCTCCCCTTGTATTAAACGCCGGTACGTACTGGCTTGACTGGGCGTCGGCCGACACGGCGGGAACTACCCACTTTGATCCGCCTGTGACAATTGTCGGCGCACGGGCCAAAGTGGGGGCCAACGCAAAACAATTTGACGTTGCCACGGGTACGTGGCTGAGCGTCATTGATGATGGTAACCCCGCCACATCGCCCGATGTGGCGCTCGACTTTCCATTCGCCCTCAATGGAACCACCGCGGGTATCTGCGGAGACAACATTGTCTTCCAAGAGGGTTGTGACGACGGCAACACCGTAAACGGCGACGGGTGCGACTCCAACTGTACACCTACCGGTTGCGGCAACGGGGTGACCACAGCCGGTGAAGACTGCGATGATGGAAACGCGGTGGACGGTGATGGATGTGACACCAACTGCACGCCGACCTCGTGTGGAAATGGTGTGATGACCATGGGTGAAGTTTGCGACGACGGTAACTCGGTGGACGGCGACGGTTGTGACACCAACTGCACAGTCACCGCTTGTGGAAACAGCATCACGTCCCCCGACGAGCAATGCGACGATGGTAATATCAACGACGGAGACGGCTGCGACACCAACTGCACCTTTACCGCTTGTGGAAACGGTATTGAAACACCCGGTGAGGCCTGCGACGACGGCAACGCAATCGACGGAGACGGTTGCGACTCCAATTGCAAGTTTACCGGTTGCGGCAACGGTATAGCCACCGTGGGTGAAGGTTGCGACGACGGCAATTTCGCCGACGGAGACGGCTGCGATTCAAACTGTACGGTCACCGGGTGTGGAAACGGCATCGTGTCAGACATGGAAACATGCGACGATGGCAATGCCATCAGCGGCGACGGATGTGACAACAATTGCAAGCCCACCGGATGTGGAAACGGTGCTGTGACCGACGGTGAAGCGTGCGACGACGGCAACGCTGAAGACGGCGACGGCTGTGATTCAAACTGTACGAATACGGGCTGTGGGAATAACATTGTCACCATGGGTGAAGCCTGCGACGACGGCAATACCGACGACGGCGACGGCTGTGATTCAAACTGTACCGACACGGGTTGTGGCAACGGAATTGTCACGGCGGGTGAAGACTGCGACGACGGCAATTCGGTCGATGGTGACAGTTGCGATTCAAACTGTACGGCGACCGGTTGCGGCAACGGTGTTGTGAGCGACGGTGAAGGTTGCGACGACGGCAATACCAACGACGGGGACGGCTGCGATTCAAACTGCACCGATACCAAGTGTGGAAACAACATTGTGACCACGGGTGAAGAGTGTGACGACGGCAACACGTCGCCGGGAGACGGTTGCGACGCCACCTGTCAAACCGAAGGCGCGGGCGGTGCCGGCGGTGGAAGCGGCGGTGGAAACACCGGCGGCAATTCAGGCGGCGATGCAGGCGGCGGCGCCGGCGGTGACAGCAACAGCGGTGGCGGATGTGGCTGCAAAGTGGCCGATTCGAGCAATTCTACCCATGAAGCTCTGTGGCTTTTGGCGCTTGGGCTGCCGTTGATTCTGCGCCGCCGCTCCAAAAAATCAGCGTAATGCCCACACGTTTGCGCTTTCTAATCTACCCATCTATATCCATTTCACTTCCGGGTGCCGCGTACGCATGTTGAGGTGGTGGTGGAGCGCCGGGTACACAAAGAACCCGGCGCGCTGCTGCCCGAAGCAAGTGATCGGCGCTTGGAACCACTTCACCCAACATGACAACGCGCTTCATTGTCAGGCGCGCCTGATGCCAGGTGGTGACGCAGGCCTCAAACCGCGCAACACGCGCCAAACGGGCCACATCGTCTCCAACAGATGCAATGGCCTTCAGCTCGCTTTCGTGCGCGCCGTCGGCCCACCGCGACCACCAAAGCACCCGTACAATTCCAAGCAGGTCGCGAATGACAGCAGATGGCAGCGGAGGGATGGACACTGTTCATAAAAACAGTATCCAATTTCACGTGGATTGTGTTGCGAAAAAAGCGCATATCGGCGCTTTAAATAGGCCGACGCGTATTCACCACATAGTTGGGCGCCGCGCCCTGCGGACCCGTCACAGGATAGTGCTGCGCAAGGAAGAAGTTATTTGAACCGGGCGCATCACGGTTGAAATTATAGAACACATACTCCGTTCTCTCGCCTTCTTCGGGACCACCCGGACTATACGAAATGCCTGTATCCCAGCCGGGGTATTGGATGGTGAAGCGGAAGCCCGCGATGTAGGGCGGCCCCACGTTTGCATTGGTAAAGTTGGCGCCCGGCGAGAGTGCGCGCACTTGTTCTTCCCCTTGCTCGATGGAGTATAAATGCCAATTCTCCGTTCGAAACTGGCCCGAACTGGGCCCTGAACGCACGCGGCCCATACCCCAATTGCGCATGCGACTAAACCCACCTCCCACAGCATTGAGACGGTTTTTCATGTTCCCGGATGAATACCAAGCCGCGTGACGCTCCATGGAGTGGTACCCGGTATGACCCCGTTCATACCGCATTGTTTGAAGGTATCTGAGTAAGTCAAATCCGTACGGCAACGCGCCCGCGGCCAACCCGTTCAGTGCCGGGTAGCCGAGAGCTGAGCTTGCCACCGAACCC
This sequence comes from Polyangiaceae bacterium, assembly GCA_016712345.1. Classification (GTDB taxonomy): domain Bacteria; phylum Myxococcota_A; class Polyangia; order Polyangiales; family Polyangiaceae; genus JADJRH01. The sequence continues at coordinate 191,894 of JADJRH010000001.1, read as the reverse complement.
AGCCCACCCAATGCGAGAGCGGCGCCGCGGAAATATCCCAAATTGTTGATTGCCCCTGAAGCGCCGCGTTGCAGGTAGTTGAGTGCTCCCGTTCCGCCGCGCGCGACGTAGTTGAGTGCCCCCTGAACCCCGGCGCCCGTATGAGCCAGCGCCCGATCTCTACCCTGACCCAGGTAGTCCGCTGTTCCGGTTGCACCCTCTGTCAGATAATTGCCAACGCCGGTGACTCCTTCACCGAGATACCCAAGAGTCCCCATCGTGGCGTTGTACGGAGCCATGACGGTCCCTTCCAAGCCGCGAATCAGGTGACTTCCCGCCCTGAGTACACCACGTCCGGCGTAATTCATAAGAGGGCCGATTCCACCCCGGCGTCGCGGCACGACTTGAATATTCCCATCGGCATCTCGAATGGCGTGCTGCGGCGCTCCTCTCAACGCACCGGGCAATCCACCCACAAACTTGAGCGGTTCTACCAATGTGTCACGAGTATAGTTATACAAACCCGAGGCTGAATTCAGTCCAAAATTGCCCACGCCCATGAAGCCGCGCCGCAAATACTCCGCCGTTCCAGTCAGGCCGCGAAGACCGTAGTTGGCTGTGCCTGTGAGCCCCTGCGCCGCGTACCCAAGCACTCCCTGCGCTCCCTGCGCGAGATACCCGGCCGTTCCTGCCAAGCCGTCCCGGGCGTAGAGAAGGGGAGATAAAGCACCTTCGAGAGCGTAGTTACCCACGTCTCTGGTTTGACTCAACACCTTGGCACCCGTTCCAAGCGCCGCATACCCAGTATCAACTGCGTAGTCCTTCGCAGCAATGCCCGCATTCACAGCCATGTTCTTGGCGGCTATACCTGTATTGACCGCCGTGTTGAGTGCTGCGGTGCCGGTGTTGACGACAAAGTCTTTGGTAGCAATGGCGGCGTTGAGACCTGTGTTGAGAGCTGCGGCTCCGGCGTTCACAGTATAGTCTTTGGCTGCGATCGCCGCGCTTCCCTCTTGGCCTGAAGGATAGCTCGTGGCCCCGAGTTGAGAACATCTGAAAAACGGAGCTGCGCTACCACCGAAGGTCGGTTGGAAAATGCGGTTGCGCCGGCAACAGCCGTCCCTTGTTCCACCGACTTTGTCAACCGACTGGGTTGACGGCGGTCCGCGTGGGCGCCTTGAGTTCCCATTGTTTATAACCTGCCTTCCTTGTGCAGCTCTCGCCGCACACCCATGAGTAGATCATCCATCGCAATGTGTTCCGGTTCGCGTCCCACCGCCCGCAGACACGCGTACCTCAATACGTTTAAAATGCTTCCGCCCGACAGCTCATGATCACGGGCGAGGCTCGTGAGGTCAACATCGGGGGCGAGTGGGTAGGGTTTGTTCTGAAAACAATCGCGCCAGAGCGCCAGACGTTCTTCAAAAGCAGGTATTTTGAAGAGGATCACCGACTGGAATCGACGCGCGAACGCTTCATCGATCTGACCCTTCAGATTGGACGCCAAAATGACGGTGCTGGGGAAGTCTTCAATTCGTTGAAGAAGGTAAGATACCTGTTGGTTGGCGTGTCTGTCGTTGGCTGTCTTTGTTTCTGTGCGTTTGCCAAAGAGCGAATCGGCTTCATCAAAAAATAGAATCCAGTGTTTGTCTTCAGCGTGATCAAACAGACTTGCCAAGTTTTTTTCGGTCTCGCCAATGTATTTGGAAACCACTTTGGACAGGTCAATCCTGTAGACGGGCATGTCTGTCACTTTACCCAAGAGGCTTGCCGTCAGGGTTTTGCCGGTTCCCGGAGGGCCATAAAAAAGGCATCGATATCCCCTTCTGAGCCGGGTTCTCAGGTTCCACTCATCAAGGAGCTTTCGTTCGAACTGAGTCCATCGAATAATGTCTTCCACCTCTCGCAGGGTGGCCCGATCGAGCACGAGGTCTTTCCACTCCAGGGCAGTCGTGAGACGTTGAGCCGGAAATTCGGCCGAATACGGGGGCGAAAAGCCCTGACCTGTGGTCAGCCGTTCCACATATTCTTCCGTCAAACCGAGCGGACTTGAAAGAAAGGGCTCGTCACCCACTCGACCCGAAATGCGAAAAATATGACGAGTAAAAAATGGATGGTCTGAACGAAACAGCGAATGGTAGGTGAGTCGCGCGCCGACGTTGTCTCCCGCCAACACGAACATTGCGGTTTCAAGCGTGGGTAGAAACCCACCGTGGGCAGTTCCCAAAAAACCGCCCAACTCCGTAAAACGGCGCCCAGTTGACCGATTCTGAATAAAAAATGGGTCAAGCGCGTTGGGCTGAACGTGGGGAAGGTAGGCGAGCAACAGCACAAGGCGCTCTGCCATATTCAACCCAAGCGACAATACGAGATCGCCGTAGGGACTCCTGGTTTCAATTGTCGGCGGGGCGTCGGCGAACGCGCTTACGGCCATTGCCTCACCTCGGCCGTGTTGCTCAAAGCGGGCATCTACCACTCGGCGAAACCAGGCGATTTCGGAGCTGATTGTGTGAGCATTTCGTTCAAGCAGTGTGTCCATCGGGGCTCACCAGAGAACGTGGAGCGGGGCCTTCATCCATGGGCAGACAACCACCGAATAGCTCCACGGAACCTGATCAAGTAAGATGTCCACCGTTTTTCGCTGGACTGTCAAAAGCCACTTTTCAGATTTTTGTACCAACTTCCCATCACGTTGCAGAAACGTATGGCGCAATCCTTCCACCGAGGTTCCTGAAAACACGGGAGCCGCCCGAAGTGCGGAGCGCAGCACCTTGAACACCTCCGACCGCTCTTCTTCGGTGGGCATAAATTCTAAATCGACAACTGTGGACAGAGGAACACCGCACAAAACCTTGGGGAGCGCCAACTGGTGTTCATGCGTGATCGTCTTTTCAAGAGCCAGCCAGTGGATCAAATGGCAGGCCCGACCGACAGTCGCGGCATCGCGAAACCGAGGTTTCTGCTGGTCGTCTTTTACCAACCAACCGAGCGATTCTACCATTCTGGGTAGAAAAGCGGCGAGCAGCACCACACCCGCCCCGCTGACAAACACAGGATCGCTCAGAACCTCATCCGAAGTACCTTCCAAAGAAAAGGCTGTTTTTCCCCTGACAGACGTTTTTGCAGCCGGTGGAACCTGTCCCGCAGCAGGCGCCCTTCGAAGCGGTCGTATTTCGGCCGAAACACTTCGACTCCAGGTTCGGGCGAAATCGGGGCGATTGTCGTTTAGGGCTGCCATCAGCTGACGATTGCCCCCGGCAGCAGCCCGCTTTTCAAGTTGATCGAGAAACCGGCTTCCAATCGCGGCTTGGCGATCGACCCCCGTGGTTCCTTCCTTTGTGCGGCGACCCAAATGCGTGAGATACCGCAGGACCACTTCTTTGGTAGAAAGTTCAGGTTCGGTTGTCAGGGCGAGCATTCCCAATAGAACGCGCCACATCTCAGGTTGGCTGATGGGAACAGAGCCAACCTCCAGCGCCGCGGCGGAAAAGGCCTGAGTGACAGTGTTGGCTGTATCAATCAACTGTCGATGGTTTTGAGGCGCGCGAACGGCACAAATGGTTTCAAGTAGAAATTCAGGCAGCGTGTGTACCCATCGTTCCACCACTTCTGCGTCGGAAAGGGCGGCGGCAATTCGCTCTACCAAATCGGCCGAAGGCGCGGAAAGAAGCTTTTGGAGCACGTCGGCCAATGCGGCGTCGTTCAAGAAAGCGGCTTTCCCCTCCAATAGAAATGCGAGCGCGTCTTCTTCGGCTGTCACCCTTTGTGTACTCTTGGGTGCCGCATCGCCCATCATCAGTTCATTGGCCAACTCCTGAATGACGGCGGGTAGAGAAGAGCGCAGCGGACCCGCGCCGGCCGACGCGCGAAGCCCTTTTTCAAGCGCACGGAGGAGCGCCGCGTACGGCACAGACTCGGCACTTGAAATGCCCGTGAGGAGCGATCTGACAAAGCTCTTACGGTTGAAGTGCGTGCCCGGATCACCCGCCAAAAAGCGCAGGGCGATGAGCCACATTAGGTGGCTCAACTCGCCGTCGTTCATTGTGACCAACGCGCTTGCCCGGTGGAGCGACTGGATATCAAATAGGTAGTTTATCACCACGTCGGCGGACGCTGGATCGAGCACTGTCAGAACCTTCCCAAGCGCGCGTTCGGAAGCGGAGTGGACAAGTCTGTCAAGGGCCTGCCTGTGGTGGCCCTTTCGACGGACGGCGGCAGCCAAACCCGCGGGGGATTGGTCCGCGAGCCGACCGATCACACGGCTCAATTCTCCCCCCACCGGGGCGAATCGCGCGGGGAACATTCCTTCCAAAAACGCTTCAAAAAGTGCAAGAAGCGACGCACCTACCTCCATTTCAGAAAATCCCCCGTCCGAGGCCGGCGGCGCTTTCGTCTCGGTGGATGTTTCGCGGTCCTCCGACACCAACTCTCGGATCACACCGGGTAGAGATGACGCGAGGGGTCGGCTTTTTTCAACTGCGACGAGCCCCCTTTCAAGCGCGCGCACGAGGTCTGTATAAGGCACCGCCTCCGATGTGGAGACTTGGAGTAGAAGCGAGCGCACAAAGTTTTTGCGATTGAACTGCGAGCCGGGATCCTGAAGAAAAAATCGAAGAACTATAACCCATAGCAGTTGTGCAAACGCCGGGTCTGCGAGGGCCACAAGCGATGCTGCCCGATGGAGAGCACGCAGATCGGTCATGTATAAGAGCACGAGCGCCGCGTGCTCCGGGCTCAGGTGGGTGAGAAGGCGGCGAAGAGTGGGGTCTGACACCTGACGAACAAGACGTTCAATAACGCCGGCCACCGAAGCGCTCTCGCGGAGCATCCCAAGAAGTTGAGTGGGCCCACTGTCGAGAAGCTCGGCCACCGAGCGATCTGTGGAGATAGGAGCCAGGTGAGACGCCCACGAGGGTAGAGTGCCGCGCCGAAGGTAATACTCCAGCAATTCGAGCTGGGAGTCGAGCCGACTGAGATCTTGAGACTTGGAGGGTTCTAGGGAAAGATCGTCGAGCGCACGGGCCAGCGCCGCTTCAAACCGCGTTAGCAACGCCCCTTCAAATCCACTGACGGGTAAAACCCCAAGCTCAATGACCAGCTTGGGAATATGCCGAATTTGACCTGGAGTATCAACTCGATTAAATTCGCGCTCCAAAATGGCTGGAAGTGCGGTTTGCTCCAGCGCCGCCAAACGCCCCATCAGGTGGGTTGCGTGTTCTTCAGTGGGCACGTCCACGAGCAATGTCTGGTGGATAATCGTGTGTACGCTTTGGGTCATGACTCAACCGCCGCATGCTTCACCAAAAAGTCGATCATTTTAGACGAAGTGGAGCGCTTTTCTTCGTCAGTCCCTTTGCGCAGCGCGCGCTGCCACGCCCGAAGCCGCGTCTCAAACTGAATGAGGCTCCGCGGTCGAAGAAAGACCATTTGCACATCCACATGTGCGGGCGCATTTTCCCGGAGCACCTGAGTGGTAAGATCTCGATACGCTTCCGTGTCTGATTGAGAATCGAGCCCGACCACCGCCGAGATGGCAAAGCTATACTCAAATCCTCCGCGCGCCGGAGGATCGCCGTAGCGGAGTAGTACGTGCTCCACAATGTACAACTGAGCGAGGCTTGCCCGAATCCGAGACATCCCATCGGCCATACGGTATGCGGCGCGTTCTCCCTCAACGCGTGTTGGCATGCGTGCGATCAGCCGATAAGAGTCGTCGCCGGGAGCCCGGCATACCACCGACACTCCCCACTCTCCCGGCAACGTTCCAATTCGATAATGGGTGATGTCCGAGGCTGCCCTGACTGTTTCTTCTGTGACGGCGTGCATTCGCAGGAGGGGGGGTGCAAAGGCTCCCTCGGGGGGCGGGGTCGAATCGGGAGTTGAGTCCCGGGAGATCTCCTCAAAATCCGGGTCGGACTCGTCGCCGACACTGCCCAAAGAGGCACCCAGCGTGGCAAGGTTTTCATCTTCGACAAGCGTCATTCCAAGTTCTTCGAGGCCTGACAGAAGCGAGCGCCTTCTGAAAACGGGCAGGCCCAGTTGAATGCGCGACTTGATCTCCATTCCGGCAATATTCCATGCGCTGGGTAGAGCCAAATAGTCAAACCCGCGCCCGCGGTCGCGGGTGGCGGCCACCATGTGGTTGAGGAGCGCAAGGCGCGCCTTGAGAACATCTTTGCCCGGTCCCCCGGTGTCGGTATGGTCACATCCTCCGTTGGCAGAGTTGGCCGTTGTGACGTTCTCCTGAAACATAGCAAGGAGCATTTCGGCGATGCGATTTCGGCGGTATGTGACGGGGTCGGAGTTGTTTACAATGGAGCTGAGTCCCTCTTCGTAGTCTGAGTAGAGCAGCGGCTCCACGTTGGGCACCGACGGTACAAGCGATTGGTAGAAATAGGTATGTTCTAAAGTGGGGTTTGTTGAAAATAGATTTTTGGCTTGGTTGAGTTGAGCAAAAAAGTTGGTGAGAATTTGCTCAAACGCCAGGAGGTAGCCTTTGAATTGTTTGGCCTGGGCCTTACGCGCGGCGCTCTGATCGGTGGGTACACCGTAATCGTTAATTCCATAAACCGCAGGAAACTGCGTCTGGATAGATGTGTACACAGACAGATCTTTGTACGGAGCCGACGGAACTGCGAAGGCGGCTTCGTAGGCGGGCAACAGTGGGTAGGTGCGCCGCCTTTCAGCCTGCTCTCGGAGGTACACAGCGCGGGTGAGGGCCCTATTCGGTGAACACACAATGCCTCTGCGAATGAGGCGAAACGTGATTTGTTGACCCGGTTCAAGACCGGTATAAAGAGCGGGTATTTGATCGGGACCAATCGGCGTGGATTGCCCCGGTCCATTCAGGGTTACCGAGCCAACCTGGACAGTCAGATCGCGCACCGAAAGAACCCCCGGCGATTGTGAGAGACTGCGCAGAACTTCGTCGAATGAAACACTGTCAGGTTTGGGCGCCAGAGTGTTATCTTGTATAAATCCGTTTTTCTCAAGCGGTCCGTTGAAGATCTCGTCCGGGCTCTTCCCTTCCAAAAGGAGGGTTTGCAGCGGAACACGTTTCACCTCGGGAGCGAGCGCTGCAGAAAGCTGAAAGAGTGCTGTTCCCAGAACCGTTTCAGGTGATTGGGTGTCACTCACCACCAGCGTGGCGCGAACAACTGTGGTGAGCGGGCTGAGAACAGTCACCTGCTCCACGTCTTCGCACAGACTCCGATGACGGCAGAAAACCCGCTTGATTCGATCTTGAACTTCTTCCGGGGTCACATGCCCGTCACACACGCAGGGGTCAACGCCGGGGGCATACACCGAGATGGAGTAGAGACCGCGCGTGTCGTGGGGAGGTAAGGCGGGTAGGGGCGTGAGCCAAACGTTTTGAACCCCGGAAACCCGATCGATAAGGAGCTTTCGATAATCATTCAGGGTAACGGGGCTGACGGGAAAAATGCGCCTGGCGATGAACATCGCCTGAAGCCGAGTATCAATGTTTCCGTCGCGTCGGGTGAGCAGCGACGCCATTGGAAATTCAGCTCGGTACGATAGTTCTGTGAGGGCGTAGGCCAGTTGTTCGAGGGTTGTAACGCCCGGGTCGTGTTCGTTGTAGTCCGTCCAGACCTCACCTGACAACGCTTGGACGATGACCAACCCTTCTGCCACAAGCTTGTCATAGTCAAGCCCGATGTTTTGGGGTGAGTCGGTGGTAATGACAACGCTTAGATCGGCGGTTGACATGGCGGCCTCTAAGAAGCACCGGCGAGGGTTTGCAGCGTTTCGCCCGGTTCTGAAATGGTATGCTGCGCCGCCGATGTCAGATAGTACCAGGGCACCGACTCACGCGGCGGACTGTAGCCGTAGGAGATGCTGAACACCGCGGCCACGTACGGCCTCGTGGAAACGAAGTTGAGAATGGCCTCTTCCGACGCGTAATGCGCCCCGTATTGCGCTTTCTCAGGCCCGTCTGACCATGGGGAGAGATAGGTGATCAGGTCGTCGTTTAAGCGGCGAATGGAGTTACCCACATCATCGGGATCGCGAAACTCCACCTGAGCAGTCACGGCAATGCGAACATAAATGGGATTGGCCACTGCCACTTGTACGAATGCGCTCGATTTGTCCTGAATTGTCTGTTGAATTTCGCCCAGCAGATCGGAAGGTGCCGCGGGCGTTGTTGGGTCGGACGTTTCATTGCTCGCGGGGCCCGGAATAACCACTACCAATGTGTGCCCCGCTTTTTTTGTCCCCGCCGCGGTTCGACACGGGAGCGCAACCGCCTGCTCAATTGCCGGGTAGTTTTGAAAGACCAAACGTTCAATATCCCAGGCCTGGAGCGCTCGATCTTTGTGTCGCAGCCTTTCACCCAGGCGAGTATAAAATGTCTCGTCATCTTCGGCGGGCACCCCTCCAAATGAGGCCATCGGTTGATCGATGGTTTCCACATCGGGTAGGTCGGTGAGGGCCTGCGTGATTGTATGGGGAGGAAGCGGTGCTGACAGGTGTACACCCGTTGCGTCCCCTGGTTTGAAATGTGACAAAGCGGCGTTGGGGTACAGTGCAACCGTCTTCGGGAATCGGCTCTCACCCTCGTTGACGCAGGCTCGGAGCCACTGAAGATCACCGGGTAAGAGTGACCTGTTTTGTCCCGATGCGGTGGGCAGCGACAACGTTACAATTCCGGTTTTTGTGAGGCCCGAAGTGCTGTCACTGTCCACTCGCTTTGGTGGAAGGGCGAGCCAACCCGCTTCAGACAAGATCTCCCAGTGGACGCTTGGCATGGGCGAATCACTGATGCTCCAAAGCGGCTCCATCTGAAAGAGAAAGGTTTGCCTGACCGGGGTAACAAGACCTGTAAAACCCAGGTACAGGTTGCCCGAGTGGGCAAACACCGGAAAGAGTGAAACAGACGAGTCGCGACTCGAAACCTTACGACTGCCCGACCATGGAAGGAGTTGAAAAAGAGCGGTATCGGTTGACGCGTCGGCGCCGAAAATAACCTCATCCGCGGAGTAATGTGCGCTGATGGACAAGAGTTGAGGCACCCAAGGCGCGTTTGGGTAGAGAAGCGGTGTGTCGTCGGTGCTGGAATTGGCGGATGTTCGGGGCGAGCCCGTGGCGTCGACCGAGGTGGTCAACGTGTCTGTGTTGGATTGGGTCGATGTTTGCTTTGGGCAGAAGTCTTTCATGACCTCCAACACCGAGTTGAGAACATTCACCGGGTAGAGGAGATCGCCGAACGCATACGAAGGCTCGGTGAGCGTGACCTGAATGGCCCCCGTGGACGGATCGTAGTAGGGAGGCAATTTGTTGGGGACGAGGGTAGTCCAGTCAAACGAGCTGTCGGGCGCGAGCCTACCTTTGGGGGCTGGATTTGTTGTGAGATCGTCGAATGGTGTTCCATTCGGGGGCGAAAGGGGGGCTGTATCAAGCGTTCTAAAAAGATATTGGGAATTGGAATTGTCAAATGTCCACGTTCCCGGGTTTTCAACCTGCCATGAAACGCAGAAGGACTGATTTGTATAAATCGGATCCTTTTCAGGGTCGTGGGTGACCCCGTTTAGGTCAATTGTATAGTCGTAATAATAACCGAAGAATCCGTTGTCGTTGGGGGGCAGTGCCGACCAGTTGAGTTGAAGTTGAAGAGAGGTAAGTTTTTTTTCAAACAACTCGGTGCTGTGAATGGAGAGCGTTGAGCCCTGAGACGGCGTACCCCCGAACATGAAAAACACGGCCGTTGTGTCAATTGGACCGTCGGTGTTGGAAAGATCTGTCAAAGGGAAATCGGTGACATCAACACTTACGCCGAGCTGCTGAAGAAGAACCCCGTAAAAGAGCGAGACAGGGTAAACTGTCACCTCACCCAACGGACCCGAAATCCGCATGGGGTCGGTTTTGAGGTGCACCATCAGCGTGGGTAGATTGGGCGAAGGGTTGATCGTGGTAGACTCCCCTGAATCATCCGCCGGTTCTTCGGGGCCGAGAGGGGCAACAGCGGGCGCGGTCTCGGGGAGCAACACGCGCAGCAAAAATGCGACTGAGGGAGGTGGAACCGGATTGGTAAACGCCGTGTAGTCGGGAACAGCAAACCACCCATCCGCGGTGGAAAGATTCAACTCGAATGCCTGCGACAGCGCCGAGGTCAACACATCACTCGCCGAAAGACCCGTCGCATTTGCAATGTCGGCAACGCTTGAAATAAGCCCCGCACTTTCGCACGCAAAATCAAACCTGATTTCTCGTTCGCCGGCGGTCAGGTGCAGCGTTTTACATGCGGCTGTAAAGCCGATTTTCGCCGACGCAGTGACCTCCACGGCGCTGGCGCCCGGTTCGTTGGGGCCAAAGGTTGACCACGCCGGCGTCGGCGTTTGATCGGACTGGGTGGAGGCATTCAGGTTTACCTCGGATGCCAAGATGCGGCGAACGGCCGTTGTTCGAGAACCGGAGTATAGCTCGCCTGACATGAGACGCAGCGTCCGCACCGCCGCGAGCGTTGCGGTTGTGGCCTGAATAGAAGTATTGGACGCGAAGACAATGGTGTGTCCCTCGGCATCTTCGCCTGCGGAAAACTCTGTCCCGGCGGGGACAAGCGTGGAATTTACATCTGTGTCGGCCGCCAACGAAAAGGTAAGGTAGGCCTTGTCAGGTACCGGACCCGCGGGAGACTCTTTTAAGACGCCGCGGTAATAAAAGTCGACGTACCTGCGGGAGAACGTATTGATGGTGTTTTGCGCATGGCGAAAAAGGCGCACAAACGCCGAGTATAATGCCATTTGGGGCGCATCGGTCCCGTCAACGGGAATGTCAGGCAGAGCGGCGATGGCCGATGTGAGATCTTGCAAACCGCGGGGAAAAACGTCGAGAACAGCATTTACCGATCTACCCAAAAGTTCTGCGCGGGCGATCATACCGCTTTGGTTGAGGAGAGAATGATCGGGAACAACACCGCTCAGGCCCCAAAAACTGGACAACGAAACCTGCTCAAAAATGGCTCGATTTGCACTTTTTGGAGCGGCCCCGAGCCATAGCGACTTGAGTGTTCGAAGCGCCGGCCCAAGCTCGGCTTGTATAAATCGCTCAATGGTGCCAGCCAGCACGGTTCGAGGCGACTTTCGATGCGGGCCTGCCCACAGGCCCCACAGCCAACTGTCCACCGACTTCATGGCGTTGAGAATGGGGATGACAGCTTTTTCCAGACTTTGTACTTTTGCAGACAGGGTAACCGCCCGAGCCATGTCCGCTTGCACCGTTGCGAGCTTTTCTGCGAGGGAAAGCTGATTTGAACCTGACAGAAGGGTGCGGACCGCGCGGGCGTCGCTTGAGAAAAACGCCTGCCAATTGCCGTCGCGATGGTTTTCAATGTTGTAATAGTGAAAATACGCCGTGATCTTTGACGCAAACTCAATGAGTTCTTCAGGGCTTCGGCCGTCTACCTGCGCGTAACCGGCGTTGAGTGCCTGATGATACCGAGCGCTGCGCCGCGGCATACCATTGAGAACCGGGGAGGGCGAACGTGTAGCCATGGGTCACAACGTGGTGGGAACCAGCGTTCCTTCGCGGTAGTAGAATGGGAAAACAACGTTGCTGCGCGCATTGGTGAGGCGAACGACGTAGCCGATGTCAATTTTCACAACGCCGTCCGAAGTGGTTGTGCTCGCGTCGATGGACAAAACGTCGATTCTCGGTTCCCAATTAACAATGGCCTGACGAATGCTCGTTTTCAGGTTGGTGAGCCAGTTGGGTGTCACGTTCTGAAAAACATACCCCTGCACCTCACAGCCGTATTCAGGCAACATGATGCGCTCGCCGAGCGCGGTGCAGAGCAGAATAAAGAGGCTTTCGTGAATGTCGGCTTCGCCGGACACCATGACCACCTGCGCCGACTGCTTGTCAAACGTGGGCGGGAAAGACCACCCTGTGCCGAGAAAAGAAGCCTCGGTGCTGCTCATTGTCATCCTCCAATTTGAACGGTGGGAAGACCGATCATGATGGTTCCACCGTGCGCGGTTTTGTCGCCCATGCGTGCGGCGGGTAAGCCCATGACCTTGACGGTCATTGAACCTTTGACAATAGCGTCGGGCGGGCCCACGCAAACAGCCATGTCACCGACCTTTGCGGCGGGCAGACCGCCAATCAGCACCGTGACGGCGCCTGGCCCCGCAATGGGCCCTCCCACGTGGGGAATGGGCGAAGGGAAGGCCGGGGTTTGCATGGGGCACTGATGAAAGTCGAGGAGTCGCGCGGCGGCAGGCATGGGTAGAGTTCCTTTCGTGGCTGTCAGTTGATTTTTACAAGTGTGCCTCGAATGGTGAGAATGCCCGACGAGGTAACCTCGGCGGAGGCGGTTCCCTGCGCTGAGAACTTTGTTTTGGCCTTATGTGATACCGCCAGACCTTCCATGGTGGCATTGGCCGCCGCAGTGGCGCTTAGGTTGCCCTTGGCGTCGAGGGTAATGTTGCCCTTGGCGGTGATCTTGATATTGGAGGCGCTGTTTAAGGTGATGCCACCTTTGGATAGGGAGATCTGATTTTTGTTGCTGTCTTCAATGGAGATCGCACCCGACTTGTCATCCATTTTAATGGTATGTTTGCCGGGGGTGGAGATCTCAATAATCTTGTTTTGTTCGTCAAACGAAAGGGTCAACTTGCTGCGTGTGACGATCGCCTTCTTGTTGTTTTTGTCGTCGGGGGGAAAAGGGGGCGCGAGCTTTTTTGAGTACACAGACCCCAAAATCACCGGAGCGCGCGGATCGTCGTTCATGAAGCCGACGATCACTTCATCGCCGACCTCTGGAAAAAACACGGCACCCACCTTGTTGGACGCGTAAAATGAAGCGACGCGGGCCCAGACAACCGCACTGCCTGCCTGGAGCAGTGGAATGGAAACAGCGACGCGGTGTTCACCCGCCTTGTCTTTACCTACCTGTTTGACAATGCCGGTTTGTAAACCTGAAATGGGAGGGAGTTGACCCGAGGCTCCCGGAGCGGCAATGTTTGGCGCTTCGGCGGCAAACCACTTGTAGGAGAGGCCGATGGTGGCGGTGGTTGTCCAGAAGTTGTCGCGGATTGAGTGGTGTACACCGCTCACGTAAGCATTGCCGTTGAATTGGTCGCCCAGACCGAGAAGCTCCACTGTCTTACCGGTTGCCGCAAGGGACGTTCCCTGAAACCGAACCCTCCCTCGAATTTTGGACAACTTGCTTTTGAGCAACTCCGCGGAAGACCACGCTTGTAGAGCCGCTTTTTCAAGGCTTGCGCCCGTTTGTTGGGGCGCTTTTTTCACGTTGAAGACCTTGGCGAGTTCTGTTGAACTGAGCTTGCCCGGCTCTTTGACACTGACTGTTCCCGGCCCCGACTCAACGAGGGCTTGAGTGCCATAATCCCAACTGTAGCTTGTGAGTGCCGACGACGAATATTGGGTGGTGGAGTCGATTTCGGCCTGAAGGTCGAGAATGGATGTTCCATACTCCAAAGACAGGACAGGTGATTGGGATGTGTCAGGTGGTTTGACAGTTACCTTGGCGGCGGTTGTAATGACGACCATGCCGCACAGTTCTGCGCGGGTAACCATGGTGTCCCAGTCGGATGCGTAATATTGGACTATCTCCTCGTGTTTTACCGAGGTGGAAGCCACATCTTTTGACAGGCCGGATGCGGTGATGAGCTTTGAAATAACGTCGCTGTCGGTCACATTTTCAAACACCGCGTTGGAGCGTTCAAGCGTCATCCCAAGCGCCTTGTCTGCGGCTTCAATAATCAGCTTTGAGCCGGACATGGTATCGATTTCAATACCCTGTCTGACAATGATCCCTTCAAAAATGGAGGCGGTTTTACCGTCATACCCGGCCGCGATCTGAAGCTTTACACCGGGCTTGAGCGTGCCTGAATCGCTGATGGGGAACGTTCGCTCCGAGGCGCTTCCGTCGTAGAGGACAACCGTGGCTCTCGGCACTTTGTTCACTGTGTTGTGGGTATCGATCGAGAGCACCTGCCAGCTCGAATCAATGTCTTTTCCGTTTGCCTTGATGACAAACGATACACGCGAGCCGCCGACCGCGATGGGGGAAGGGGCTGTCATGATTCTACCCCTTTGATGGGCGGAAACACGAGTTGACTACCCACGGTGAGCTGTCGAAAGTCGGTGAGGTTGTTTACCGCCGCCACCTGAAGGTAGGTGTGACTTGTACCGTAGATGCGGTAGCAAAGGAGCGGCAGTGTGTCTCCGGCCTTGACGGTAACCAAGTGAGTAAGGTCAGGTGAGGTTTTATTTGCCTGCTTGGCAAGTTCTTTTTCGTCGGTATAACCGATGAGCAGAATGGTGGCTCGCGCCCGGAGGGGCGTTCCATCGGGCTTAAAGAGAGTATAGCTGATAGTCAGAGTCTTGAGGCGCGCCCGGAAAACCATGGTGCCCCAAGTCACTTCGAGATAACGTGGACTGTGAATTTTGCCTACGTATGAAAAGCAAAGATCTTTGAAGGTTTGAATTTGGGTGACAATGCCATCTTGCGTGTAGGGCAAAACACCCGGAATGGTGCTTGGGACCACGCCGGTTCCGTCAAATATCAGCTCAAACTGAAGCTTGTCTGAGGGGATGCGGTTAAAGTCGGGAGATCCGCCGTTTGCCCCCTGACCCTGAACGTTGTTGTACAAGATCTCATACGTTTGAGAGTATTTTTCAGGGTTGATCGTCACCGTCATTTTTCGCGAGGCACCGGTAAAAGTGCTGGCGTCGTACGCGGTGATGAGCATTTTTTCGAGGCCGCCGGTGAATCCCATCGTTCAGCGATCTTTCTTGGCTTCGAGCGCCTGAAGCACACGACGTGTACACTCTGCGACCAGGGCATCCATGGGTAGGGTAGAACCGTTCCGCGAGTCTTCGGCCTCGGCTCCACCTTCTGCGGCAGAGTCGGTGTCACCCACTCTCATGCGAATTTCGAGTTCACGAATTTCAAGCGGCATGGCGTCCTTCAACCTTCCATGGTTGGAATTACCTAGGCCAGTCGGGCGGCCAGTTGCGCGATTTTTACAGCGGCGGAGAGACCGCTCCCCAAGTTGACACGTTCAAAATAGTTGTACGCAAACTCCATGGTTTCGGTGAGAATCTTATTCTCCTGGGAGTTCATTGGTGAAACGTCCCACTTGACTGGGTAGGCGTTGGCAAACCCCCATACAATAATGGGGTTGCCCGATTCATTCAGGAGAGACACGAGGAGATTCTGCGGCAGGATGGGTAGACTCATTCCCGAGCCGACGGTTTGACCTACCCACTCTGCCAACACAGAATCCTGCGTGACGACTCCCCGCTTGAGAACCAAGTTTTGGTACTTCGTTGCTTTGGGCAACTTGTGAATGAAGCGGTTTTCACCACCTTCAGTCACCGGCTCTATCCCAAACTCGGCATTGATACCCGACACCTCCTGGAAGCTCGCGTCAATGTCTGTGAGGAGCGAAAACAACGTTCCCGATCCCAAGACAGTGACGGTAAAGTAAAATGCGCCCGGCGGATAATAGGTGTCGGACATGGTAAGGTTCCCCGCTACGGAGCTGCGACGGTCATTGTCTCGAAGGCGATTTCGAGCGACTCAATGGCCACCTCGTTGCCTTCGGATTTGAGGTCGGTTCCGGTGAGCTTGGTGGGCCACGCGTTGTTGAGTGTCCACACCATTTTGGGGGCACCCGTTTCATCAAGCAGGCTCACAACAACGGTGCGCCGTGCGATGGTGTTCATTTTGATTTCGTTGTACCAAGCCCAGAAACGAGCATCTTTTACGAAAATGCCCTTGCGCATTGTGACGTTGCCGACGCGACCGAGGCCCGGCATCTTCAGTGGGTAGAAGATGTTGCTGTTGCCGTGACGGTATTCGATGACCTTTGTTTCGGTTTCGAGGCCTGTCACTTCTTGAAAACTGACCGAAGTGTCGTCTCCGAGTTGAACGGAGAAATAGAACTTAGGTAACGGGTAGACATTGTCTTGAACTTCGCCGGCCATGGTGCCTCCTCAAATGGTTTTATAAAACGAAAAATTCAGGTCTTCTGTTTGCACTGTTCAGCTTCCGAGCATTTGCTGCTTGAAGGTCAGCTCGATGAATTCGGCCGGCCGGAGCATTGTCAGAGTCACTTGGACAACCATGTACCCTTCCAAGATGTCTTGGGCGGTCATGGTGGTTCCAAGCCCACACTGCACGGTAAACGCTTCTTGCGCGGTGGCGCCCATGAGTCCGCCCTGATTCCATACTCCCTGGAGGAAATTGGAAATCATGGACACAACAGCGACCCAGGTTTTGCCGTCGTTGGGAGCGAACACAAACCTGTCGAGCGCGCTCTTGATGGACTGTTCGATGTAGATGATGGCGCGCCGAACCTGAATGTAGCGCCAGTCGTTGCTGTTGCCGTCGAGGGTGCGAGCGCCCCAAACAACCGTGCCTTTGCCGACAAATTCGCGAATGGCACAAACCGACTTACCATCCACCGGAACGTTCATATCACCCTGTTGGTCGGCGGTGATCTTGACCATGGGATGGATGACGCTTGTCATGCTGAGGTTGGCCGGTGCGTTCCACACGCCGCGGGTTTGATCGATGTAAGTGTACACGCCGGCCATCCCACCGCTGGGCGGCAGTTGACCGAGTTTTTGCGCCATGAATGTGTACGACTGCTGGAGGACAGGCAGGGCAGCCGTCAGGTCTTTGTTGAGCGTTGCGTCGTACGTGGCCGAGATCGAGTCGATGAGTTTGTCAACCTGATCTTTTCGGGCGGGGTTGTCCTTGTATACGTTCGCGGATTCTTGCTTGAGTTGAGACTTGAGAAGATCCCGCTGAGTGTCGTTGCCGATGTTGAAGTTACCGTAGTTGAGATCCCCGACTGGGACGACCGACGTGCCCAGTGCCGGTGCATACACAGCGCCGTAGCTGAGCGATTCGTTCACCTGACCTCGGAAGGTTTCAATCAACTTGATGAGCTGCGCATTTGGATCGGTGGAATAATCGATCGAGTCGATTCCATAGATGTCGAGAATGGCCATTCGGTCTTTAAGCGTTTGGCACTGATTCAACATCTTCTTGTTGAATGTTGGAAACTCTGTTGCCGAAAGAAGCAGGGCGTCCGGCGCGAGTAGAATCGTGGGGCCCACCTGGTCCTTGATGGCCGTGAGACCGGCCTCCATTTCGCTCAATTTCGGCGCTTCGTCGCTGTAGAACCCAACCGAAACGATGTAACAGGTTCCGCCGCCGTTATCGAAAAAGAGGCGGAGGCTATTATAGAGGTAATATTTGGTCTTATCGATCTGCTCCAACAGATCGTAGTTTCCACCGATCACCACATCGTAGTTGGTTGACGTACCGCTGTTGATGTTAAATTCGGCATGGTAACCCCCTCCGAAGATGGCGACATAGTCCGCCATGGAGGTGATTTTGACGGGGGTATTGAGCATGGATTTGCCGTTTAACGCAGCCCTTTCGGTGTAGCCGATAAAAGCCGGAACAGCGGTTTGAACCCCGACAATGGAGGGCGGGAAGGCGTCGAGTTCAGTGACGTAAACGCCGGGTACTTTTCGCGGTGTCGTGGGAGGCATTCTAAAACTCCTTGGTAAAGTCCGTTGGTTGAGAAAAAGTTAAGTATCAGACATGGATGTACACATCGGCCGCCGTGGGTTGTGCGAGAAGAGAGTTGAAGGGATCGGGGGCGTCTGGTCCCTGTGCAAGTGGCAGCGGGGTGACGGCCATTGGGGTAGGGATGGGAAGGCGATCCACGAGCGGTTCCCATTGCCCGTTGCGAAGTCCTTTGAGGCGCAGGTGCAGCTGCGGTTGCTGAGCGAGCTTGACGCGCCTGTTGGACTGGATCTGGCGCGCCGTTGTGCCGTCAGGCAACGTGACGGGTAGATCGGCCGAAAAAGTTGGGCCGCATCCCCCCGCGGATTCGATCTGAAAACCTGAATACCGAGCCTTTGTATCTTGGATAATCCGGTATCGAAACGTTGTGGAACGCGCGAAAAACTGGAGAGTATAATCTACCTGCTCAATTGGCGAAGGCACCCCTTTGGAGGTTGGATCGATTGGGAAGATCCCGGGGCAACCGTTGTAAGGGCGCGCGAAAAGCAGATCGAAAAAGAAGAGCGGCGCGGGGGCGGCGGCTGTATAAATGCACCATCCGAGCGAATATGCAGGTGCGGGCTCACCCCACGCGTCGGTGGCTTGAACGAAATATTTGGCCTCGGGCAAAAGGCCCATTTGGACGAAAAGGATGTCGACGTCGCCGAATTTTCGGCGCCTGTCAGGAGCTGTCCCCGGAGGACGCCGTTGCTCCACGCCGTAGGCAAAGCTGACAACCGTTCCCGAGATATCGATGATCTGATACCCACCCCCCAAAGGGACGCGCATTTCAAACTCGACGGGAAGAACAGGGAATCGGTTCTTGGGAAGAAACGCTCCGGGGGGGTTGAGCCGAATGATTCCACACCGTTTGCGGGCCTCAATATTCGTCAGGTAGAAATTATCGATCACCGGATTGGCCGCGATTGGAAATCGCGTGGCGCCGATGAAGTAGGGGTTTCTGACAGTCAGGGTAAATGACAAACGCGTCCAATATTCGCCTGTGTCGGGTATGGCGTTGTTGCGAATGTATTGGAGCAGCCCAAACTCGTGCCTTTGGTTATACAAGACTAAAAAGCCGTCTCCCGTCGGCTTAAACAGGAGGTTAAGCGACTTCAGGAGCGTCACTGTTGTGGTAGTTGGTCGAATTAGAAGGTCAGAGCTGCGACCGTCTTGCCCGTTGTTGTAGGAGTTTTTGACTGTCAGAGTTGCGAGCGGTTTATAATACGAGTAGGGCTGGGATGGACCACCTCTGACTCCCGGTTCTTGAACGCCTTCACCCTCATGATCGTCACGAAGGTCATGCTCCAATCCGCGGCCTTTTTGTAAGCTATGCTCCACGAGAACACTCCGCCAAATTGGGTAGATTCAACGTTTGCGCGCCAGGGGATTGGCTTCCACGTTTCGGTCGGGAAACGGCCGTGGCACATCACGCCCATCAAGGGGCAGAGGCGCTTCGGCAGAACCGCGTGCGCCTTGAGCCGCGGGAACAAAACCTGTAATTGTATCGGCCCTGAATGGGATCATTCTGAGCTTGTATAAAACAGTGGGTAGATATTTGGCTCCCATCATTCCAACAAGGTAGTTGGTTTGGGTTGTGTCCAGGTTGTTGAGTTCAATGGCAATCTTGTCGATCACTGGGTCAAGCCCAACCAAACTGGCATGGTTAAACCAGGGGTTCTGCTGGAAAAAGCTGATGGTACCCGCGATCAATCGGAGGCCCATTTCGTAGTTTTTTCCGTAGAAATTGGCGTAGAACAAAACAAGCAGGTTCACGTTGACCGCTGGGGTAACGATGCCAAACTGGTTGCTCCCCGAGGGTACTGTGCGATTCCAGGTTGCCACAGTTGTGTCTTGTTCAATTCCTGCCAGGGTCATGACGATCTTGTCTGCGGTGCGCTCGGCTTCACTGCCGTCGGGGTTGATAATATTGGATAGAATCACCCAGTCGTCGGGGTAAGACGGATCCGCCGCTTTGAACTGCTCGTTCAGCTTGTCGCGAATGAGCCGAAGGGTTGTGGCGATTGCGGACATACCTCACCGTTGACGGGTAGATGCCGGGGTGAACCGCGCTGTCCCGTCACACCGCTTGGGCACCAGTGCAACGCGCGGTCCATTGTGAAACGATCTAAAACCCTCGATCGCCGACGTGATGAGGCACTTTGTACAGGTGACAGGCTGTGGCCTGCGGGTTACCAGTCTGTGCTCGCGGTGCGCAGTCTGTGAACGTACCGATTGGACGGGAGGGGTTTTTGTCCTCGCACGACAATTGCACCTGAATCTGGACTGCGTCTACTCATGGATGGGTAGGCCCAGGGCATGACAGACAGCAAGGACGTGAGTATGAGCAATGGTCAGGTTGTCCACTTTCCCATCGGTACTGTCGGCGTGGACAAGACAGGTGCGGTGATAACGTCAACGGTTGCCAAGAACCTATACGGTTTGGGGTACCGGTTTGCGCTCCGGTCAATTGGTATTGCTGGGAGCGATCCTACCTCGACAGGTCAATCAGGCCAGTTGACTTCAGGTGAGTTGACGAACATCTGCTCTGCCGGGCTTGCGGTCAGCGTTTTTCAACTGAACTTTAAACAAACGGTGTTCAGCTCTGAAACGGGCACCAACGACGCTACCTACCTGGTAGACCGGGTGCAGGCAATGGGCTTTCCTGTCAACGCGGGCTTCACTCTTTGGTTCGACTTGGAGTATATGGGCGGCACCGAGTCCACGCTGCTTGCTTACGTGAATGCGTGGGGACAGACAGTGGTGAAAGGGGGTTATGCGGCCGGCATGTACACTGGTGCGGGGTCACCCCTTTCGGGGACAGACATTTCGAATTTGGCCGATTTTCATGCCTATTGGCAGGCGGGTCAACGGCTTACCTATGCCATGCCGGCGCGAGGCTATCAGATGTACCAGCTCTACCCGGCATCCCAGAGCATTGGTGGAACGCTCGTGGATGTGGACGTGGTTCAACACGATTTTGATGGGGACGCGCCGCCGTTTTGGCTCGCGTCGAGCACTGCAACCTAGGCGGGCCAGATGCCGACAGTGCCGCCTACCCATGTCAGGTTTTTGTTTTGGTCAACTCCCAACATTTTACCACGTGACAGGCGAACGAGGTTGAGCACCAGATTGGGCTTGGGTTCATCTGGCGCGCGCAGGAACATCATGCGGACTTCGGCTTTTACTCCAGTGCCGTCGGGCATGAGAATACCGGGTTCGTAGGTGATTTTTTCTTGAAGGATCCATTTGTCGCGCTGTTCGGCCGGAATGGCGGCGAGATCGGCATGGGTAGGATCGATATTGACACCCGAACCCGCAAACGAAAAGAGGGGTTTGAGAACATACCCTGACAGGTTGGCCGGAGGCTCTTTGAGATCGGAAACGTAGGTGGCTTTGGGAACCGCGGGATGATCGATAAACGGTAAGGTGAACTTGGACCACGTCCAATACCAGTTGGGGTGGGATAGCCAGGTTACGTCCAAGTCGTCGGTATAGTTGAAAGGGAGTTTGACACCTTTGACCTCAAGCTCGTCGAACACAATGCGATTGTAGATGCGGCGGACCTGAATTTTTTTGCCGTCTTTTTCGCGGAAAAGTTTGTTGCCTTCTTTAATCAGCGTGGTGGGGCACACCGCTTCTACCCCGGTCAACATGCGTGTCGCCACGAAGTCAGGGTAGGTTTTTTGGGCGGGTGGATTGAGGTCGAGTAGAACAACGTGCTCGGGATCTTCACCGGCGAGGAGGGCTTTTTTGAAGCGTTCGATAAACGTTTCACGGTTGAGTCCACCAAAATAGATGCTGAAATCTTTGGGCATTCCCGGCATTTCACGCAGCGTTTCTGCCATGACGTCGGACTGGATGACCATCAGCGCATAGAGGGAAGGGAAGGCCTGAAGCTCGACAACCCGCCCTTCGAGCTGCCCGGTGGGGCCGCGCACAATGGCAAAGTCGACCTGAACGCAGTTGGGCATGGCATCCATTCGGGGCACATTGAGGGCCGGCGGAATGGCAAGCTTCATTTTTGCGAGGCGAGACTCTTCGGAGATTTGGTCGATGATCTCGCGTGCCGACTTGGCCAAGTAGTCGCGGAGTTCTGTGGGGATGAAAAATGGCGTTTCGGCTACGCGAAAAGGGATATTGCACCCGAGAAGCGTTTCAAGGCGGTGCATGTATCGGTTGTACGTTTCATCGGAATACGAGGCGTTGTAGGCTCGACGAAGGGCGGCATCCATGGCCCGTCGTCGTATCAAACCGGCGGCCGTCGTGGTAGGGTTTCGCTGTGACCTCAAGAACTCTTCTTCTTTTTGCCTGTGCAACGCTCGGTTTGTCGCAGGCTGCATGCTCATCGCTGTCGCGATCTGACGAAATCGCGATTGTTGCCGAACCCCTTCGAGCAGCGTTGCCCAAGCCGGCCGCGGCTCAGCCCGCGGCACCTGCTCCAGCGGCGCAGCAAGCTCCCGCGGGGACTGGGTGAGGCGGTCACTGACGCTCCGGTCTGGAGCGACGAAAGAGAAACCGTTCGGCTCACGCGATCAAAACTGTACCGTGTCGCGATCGCGGACTGAACGTTTAGGTGCCGTGTTTGGCCGCGCGGACGAGGTGTATCGCGCGCGATATGAATAGGTGCGCCCTTGGCTACTCCGCTGCATGAAACCCCCGAGCACGAAGCGCTTCGTCGCGAGGCGCGGCGTTTTGCAAAAGCTCAGATTTTGCCTAACGCGCTCGCTTGGGAAGAAGCCAACGAGTTTCCGAAAGAGCTTTATAAACAGATCGCCGATGCGGGGTTGCACGGCGTCGGGTACCCTGAAGAATACGGCGGAGGCGGAGGGGATCTCTCTCACGCTCTGGCTGTATCCGAAGAAATGATTCTGGAGGGAAAAAGCGTTGGCACCGTGGTGGGGCTCGGAAGTCACGCAATCGCAATTCCGCCGATTTTGGCCTGTGGTTCCGAAGCGCAGAAGAAGAAGTTCGTTCCACCTGTGCTGCGCGGTGAAAAGATAGCGGCGCTCGCGATTACCGAGCCGGGTGGGGGCAGCGATGTGGCCGGCCTTTCCACAAAGGCTGTTCGCGACGGCGACCACTACGTGGTGACGGGAACCAAAACGTTTATTACGTCGGGCACGCGCGCCGACATTGTGACAACGGCTGTGCGCACCGGTGGTCCGGGGCATGCCGGCATATCGATGTTGGTGATCGAAACAAGCACTCCGGGGTTTTCGGTTTCAAAAAAACTGCACAAGATGGGCTGGTGGGCTTCCGACACGGCGGAGTTGTCATTCGACGGGTGTCGCGTTCCGGCGGCCAATTTGATTGGGGACGAAAATTCAGGCTTTGTGCCCATTATGATGAATTTCGCGCGCGAGCGGCTGCTGATAGCAGGCAATTGTGTGGCCATTGCCGAACTTGCATACAGGGAGTCTGTTGCGTACGCACGAGAACGAAAAGCCTTTGGAAAAAGCATTTCCGGCTTTCAAGTGACACGCCACAAACTGGCTGATATGGCGAGTCGAATTGCGGCGGCGCGCGCTCTGACAAACGAGGCGGTGGTTCGGTCGTTGCGCGGAGAAGCGGTGACGGCGCTCGCTGCGATGGCCAAAAACACGGCCACAGATATGTGCATGTTCGTGTGTGACCAGGCCGTTCAGATTCACGGCGGCTACGGCTATATGCGTGAATATGTGGTGGAACGATTGTTCCGCGACGCGCGTCTTTATCCGATTGGCGGGGGCACGCGCGAAATCATGAATGAGATTATTTCAAAAGTAGAGGGTTATTAACGTGAGTGTGAGACTGGCAGTTACCGTTCTTTGTGGACTTTTGATCGCCGGTTGTGACGACAAGAAGCCTGAGCCTTCGGGCACGCCTGTTTCTACAAGCGTGTCCACCGGGGCCACCGCAAAACCGAGCAGCTCACCAAAGTCGGGTTCGGGTGAAATTGCCTGGCAAGTGCCCGCAAATTGGAAAGAGATACCCAGTCCCAATGCGATGCGATTGGCAACGTATTTGGTCGCACGCGCCGACGGCGACAGCGATGACGCCGAAATGAGTGTTTCGCGTGTCGGCGGCGGCGTGTCGGCCAATATCGCGAGGTGGAAAACTCAGTTTGAGCCTGTGAAACCCGACTCGGCAAAGCAGAGCGAGCGCGAAGTTGCAGGTTTAAAAGTGACTATCTACGAAGTGGCGGGAACGTATTCAGGCATGGGTATGAAGGGCGGAGCACCCAAAGAAAACTGGGCGCTGCTCGCTGCGATTGTTGAAGGGAAGGGCGGAGATCCTTGGTTTTTCAAGATGACCGGGCCGGAGAAGACAATCAAGGCGGCGGCGGGCGACTTTGATTCGTTGGTAAACAGCTTTAAGCCGAAATGAGGGCTGCACTTGGCGGCGCGGTGCGATAATCTTGTGGTGCCCGTGATCGGGCTTGACCGCGTCGGGCATGTGACAAGGAGCCCAGCTTTCTGTATCTCTTGGCCTTTGGAGTGCGAATGAACCGCCGTAAGATTGCCATTCTTGGTTTTGCAGCCTGCGCTGCTTTTGCAACAGGGATCGTGGCTCCGTTGGGTTGCGAGGCGACCACTCAACCCGGCACCGGGGGAGACGTCGCCGGCGCCGCCGGTTCCGGCAATACAACCAACACGGGAGCGTCGTCGCCCACCACGTCCGGAACGGGCGCAGGCACGGGCGAGGGCGGGCTTATCAACATTGACGGCGGCGAAGACGCAAACAACGACGCGATGATGAATCCGTGTGGCACCAAGTGCGGCCCGGAGGAGCTGTGTGACCCCGATCACACAGGCGTGGATGATAACTGCAACGGTCAAGTGGATGAGAGTTGTGACTGCGCCGCGGGCCAGGCACACTCGTGTTTTAAAGGAGATCCTTCGTACATCAATACACCCGGTTGTTATCCCGGCAGTATGAAGTGCACCGAAAACGGCATTTGGGGGCCGTGCGTAGGTGGTGTACACGCGACCGATGACCAAAAGTGTTATGTGAACGATGTCGCCGGGTGCCACCCAATTTCGGCGGTTCCATTTCAAGATGTGAACTTAAAAGAAGGCACTGGAAACTTCAGCGACAACGCCCAATCCGGCACGGAAGTGTGGACAGTCACTTGTCCCGCGGGCGTCAATCCGTGTCCGGCAGTGGGCGGCGTGGCTCCGCCGGATGACTTTAAGCCGCTTCAATCAGGGGAGTATACGATCACGTATACAAAGGGGGTTGCGGGCGGAGGAACGGAGTCATGCACCTATCCTCTGTTTGTCGGCGCGCCCGGCCTGCGTGTTGAATTGGAGTGGGAACATGATCTCGGTGACGATGGAGTTGATTTGGATCTCCACGTCCACCAGCCGAACAACATGCTCCCGTGGTCTATCGACGGCGAAAACCAGGATTGCACGTGGTCAAACTGCACAATCACCGACTTTTCGAGCTTTGGCGGGCCGGACTGGTTTAACGGTGTGGCGCCGCCCGATCCGGTAGATTGGTATTTGGATCCGGTGTTTGAAAAGAACACCTGTTATTTTGCGCCGCGTGGCAAAGGGATGGAGTGGCAGGCGTTTGGCCAGGGTTGTCACAATCCGCGTCTCGACCTCGACAACATCTTCTGTGACCCGCTTGTTCTCGATGTGGATGACGACAACTTCTGCGCTCCCGAAAACGTGAACGTTGACTATCCGCCCAAAAATGAGTGGTTTAGAATTGGTGTACACTACTTCTCAAGCCATGGCCTAAACTACGATGTTCACCCGCGCATTAAGATCTTCTGCAACGGCGCGCTCGCGGCGGATCTTGGGCCGGCGGGGTATTACGTGCCTGAAGCGCCGATCACGTTTATTCCGTCGGACGGTCAAGGTTTTGCGGGCAACCGCTTCTGGATCGCGGCGGACGTTGCCTTCGTCGACGACAAATGTGGAACTAAAGCGTGTGTTGTGCAGCCTGTGTACACAGATCCGGTAGGCAAAGCACCGCTCCTTATTGTCGACACCGCCGCGGAAGCCCCCGGTGGATTCGGACCGCCGTTCCCCCCTCCGCCCTGATGTGAAGCAATCAAGAATACGTTCTGTGTTTGCAGATAGTGTTTGAAGCGAAGGCGGCGTTAAAAGCGCCGCCTTCGTTTCATTTGGCGGCTTTTAGGGCGGTTTCCATGGCGCCTTTGGCGCTCTGCACCGTTTCGTCCGGGCCCACCATTTTGTAAAACCAATTGCCGCGGTCTTTGGTGTGGATCACGGCGGCGTAGAGTCGCCACTTGTCTTTGACCATTTGCATTGGCGACTTCTTCTTAGGTCCCACAGCCGGACCGAGGCCGACTTTATAGGTGCCGAAAAACTCCACTGTATCAACCTTGCCGGCAGCGCTTTCAAAGCTTGATCGCGTGGCTCCCGCCGCAGCGTTTCCGTCAAATTGACTGAGCCAGTCATTAAAGTTTTTGTCGGGGTCACCTTGGCTGCCGGTGCCAAAAAACAAAACGATCAACTCCGCATCTTCGGTGTCGGCCCCAGCTTTTGGCACCTTGTAGCCGGCCCGTTTGTTATCAACCTGCGATTGTCCAAGCTTGATCCACGTGCCTGGAAACTCGACTTCAACGGGGGGCACCACGGGAGCGGATTGGGCCGTTGCGGCTGGGGTGGCAACCTCCTGAGGTTTTTCACGGCAGCCCGCGAGCACCTGGGGGAGCACGAAAACAAGAAATGAGGCCAAGATCCGCGGGAACTGTTGAGGGGACGGCATGGTCGTTCAGCTCGGGGCTATACCATTTCGAAGCGTGTGTGTAAGCCCATGGGGCGTCTCGTGCGTATAGCATTGCCCTGGGGCGCATCTCGGAGATCCGCGAATGGAGCAGATTGGCGATTACCTCGTTCGGCGACTGATCGGCGAGGGCGGCATGGGCAAAGTCTACGAGGCCGAAGAAAGGCTCTCGAAGCGGCGCGTGGCGCTGAAAGTGCTGCACGGAGAGCTGGCGAAAAGCGAAGACGGACGCCGGCTTTTTATGAACGAGATGCAGATTCTCGCGCACCTCGAACACCCCAACATTGTGCGCAGTCTTGCGAGCATTGAAGTCGGCGGTGAACTCGTGATGGTGCTTGAGTACCTTCCCGGGCGCACGCTGCGGGCCGAACTTCATGAGCGTGGGCGAGTTGGGTGGACTGAAGCCATTCGAATTGTGTCGGCGGTGGCGTCGGCATTGAACGCTGCACACGGGCAGTCGCCTCCCATTATTCATCGAGATCTAAAGCCGGAGAACATCATGTTGCTCGAAGGCGGCGCGGTCAAAGTGATGGATTTTGGAATCGCCAAGGTGATGGAGGCGATGCACCAAACCAACACACAGAGTGTTGGAACGCTTCAGTACATGAGCCCCGAACAGATTGACGCGAAGATGATTGATCACCGAGCGGATCTCTACTCGCTGGGGCTTATTTTTTACGAACTTTTGGCCGGACAACCGCCGTTTGTTTCGGCCTCGCCGCGCCAACTCTTGAATTTGCAGTGTACATCGGAGGCGCCGCCGCTCGCCGACGAAGTGCGCGCGGGGCTGCCGCGCGGTGTTGAAGATCTCCTGTTTCAATTGCTCGAAAAAGCCCCTGAAGATCGGCCTTATTTGGCTCAGGACGTGGTGGATCGACTGGAGCCTTTTCAAGTGAGTGTGTCGCCCCGCGGGTCGCGCTCCACCAAAACAGAGCCGGGTGTCACCTCGCCTCGATCGCCGCGGACAGAAGCGGATCGAGCGGCTCCGCGCGAAACAGAGCCGGGCACCGTGCGCGATGCGGTGAGTCGGGAAGAGCCCGATCCGTCGCGCGCGAAGACGAAAGAAAGCCCGCCATTTCAGGGGAAAGAAGCGCCCCGAAACGACACCATCGCGCTGGTCGACAAGGTTGAAAAAAAACGCGAAGTGCCCACGGGCGTGGCCGTGGCCATCGTTGTTGTTCTGTCGCTGCTCGCGGGACTCGGTGCGTACTTTCTAAAAGCAACGAGTGAAGCGCTCCCTACGAGCCCGGTGGTCACGGCGTCGGCTGGGCCTGTTTTTCCCACGCCGCCGCGAAAGTGAGGGGAGGCGCACGTGAAGGAGCGAGCCGCAGCTTCAGCCGGATTTGATTTGTCGAAGTGTACCTTTGAGCGTTTCGGGCGTGCCCGGCGCTCAACGGAAACGCTCGATGCGGGACAGATCTGGACGCTCGATACGGCCGATGAGCCGGTTGCCGATCGCCTTCTTTCGCTGGGGATTGCGGGCGTCGGCGGTTTTTTAGACGGTGGTCGTGACGGCTCGTCGGTGTGGCTCGTTCGAAAACTCGGCACCACAACGCTCGCGGATCGGCTCCGCGAAAAACGCGGAGTGTGGCCCTTTCAAGACGCTCTTCAAGTGGCACTTTCGCTCGCGCGATCATTGGCCGCCTGCGAGCGACTGTCGCTGTTTGCAGGGCCTATT
Source organism: Polyangiaceae bacterium (assembly GCA_016712345.1). GTDB lineage: Bacteria > Myxococcota_A > Polyangia > Polyangiales > Polyangiaceae > JADJRH01. Next base: position 163,917 of record JADJRH010000001.1, on the reverse strand, counting down.
GCGCCCGAAGAAATAGCCGTCCAGGGGTCCGCGTGCTCGATACGGGCGGATCGGCTTGTGCGTTCAATGGTGGGTGCGGTCGATGGTGTACACACGGCGGGAACGGAGACTTCGCCCAAGTGGACTCCCCCGGAGCAGGCGGGCGGTGAGCCTTGGAACAGCGCTGCAAATCGCTACGTGTTGGGATTGTTTTTGTATCGCATGTTGGGCGGCGAACATCCGTTTTCCGGCGCCGGATTGAGGCACGCGCTTTCGGCCGCGGCGGAGCGCGAGCCGCCCCCGTTTGTGGAATCGGTGGCGCGCGATCTGCCGTCGGGATTGCAGAGCTACGCGCTTCGAATGTTGTCGCCGAATGCCGCGGACAGGCCTGCTACAGCTCAGGCGATCGCGGAGGCTCTAGCGGGTTTTCTGCGCGGCGACGCGCCCAAAATTACCGAACACAAGCGCGCTGAAAGTGTACACAATCGAGCCGACGATCGAAAAGGTGTACACACCGAAAAGGACGAACTCTCTGTTCGAAGTGCGCCGGCGCGTGATCGCGTGGCGTCCGAAGGGCCGGCGCGCTCGCGTTTCGCGGGGCAATCGTGGCTCCGATATTTGCCGGCCGCTGCGGCTGTGCTCGCGGCGGCCGGCGCTATTTCGCTGCTTTCGCCGCCTCAAGAAAAACCAAAGCCCGTGAGTGTGCCCGCGCAGGCACCGCTCACGGCGGCTCAAACGCACTCAACCGACTGCGGCAAATGCCATAGTCGTCAGACAGCGGAGTGGCGGCGAAGTGTGATGGCGCATGCCGTGAAGAGCCCGCTTTTCAACGCTCTTGAGAGTCTGATCGAAGAGCAATTTGCGCGGAGTTTTGATTGTCCAAACGGTGCGGGTGCGCTGCGAAAAAAGGATGATCGAACCGCATGCCGTTCGTCCGCGACGGGCATCACGCTCACGGGAACGGGGGGTGAACACTGGTGCGTGTCGTGCCATGCCCCCTCGGAGAATCTCGAAAACGCGATGCCTGCGTGGGACGGTCGGCCCGGCGGTGATCCAAAAACGCGTCGTCCGGCGCGCGATCTGCTTGCCGAGCGGGGCATGGAGGGGATCTCGTGCGGTTTCTGCCACCAAGTGCACGGGCCTGTCGGAGCGCGAGGTTCACGGGGGTATTTGGGCAACCCAACATGGATATCGCCTGTCAGTGGAACCACGTTTAACTCCCGTCCTGAAGACGGTCGCGGCGTATTTGGAATTGCGAACAGCGGGTATGATCTCAGGCCTGAAGAGCTTATTTTGTCGGGCAATGCGCGAAACAGGCCCCCTGGGAGCTTCACAGACCCGGTTGTCCACGCGCTTCCTTCCAAACAGGCAACTGCCTATTTACGGTCGAGTGAGCACTGTGGCAGTTGCCACGATGTGAGGTTGTTTGGCACCGACAGCATTGGAATTGCGAAGGGTGAACACTTTAAGCGTTTGCGAAATGCATACACAGAGTGGACAGAATGGGCAAAAATTGAAGAAAGAGCAGGAAGGCCCGCATCAAGCTGCCAAGACTGCCACATGAGCACGTTTCCCGGTGTGTGTATTTCGAGCGATGAAACGGTGCCTGCGGCGCAACCCAAACAGGCAGTTACGGGAAGCAAGTGGGATGGCATTTGTCCGCCCGGTACCAAGTTCTCAAAACGGCCGCCGGGGAGTTATCCAAAAGCCTTCGCATCGGACAATTCGGCCGAAACGCGCGACGCCGTCACCCACTATTTCTCGGGTGTCGATGTGCCGCTTTCGCACGAATATCCCGATGCCCTTGTGGACGAGGCCGCGATTGACATCAACGGAGTCCCACTTTCGGCAAAGAAACGCCGCGATCTGCTGCTCCGCGCGTCCATGCGCGTTGAAGTTGGAAACGGGCGATCGTCAAGTGGAGCGCTTGAAGTCCCGATCATCGTTGAGAACATCGGTGCCGGACACAAGGTGCCGGCCGGGTTCAGTCAAGAGCGCGAGATTTGGGTACACGTCGTTGTGCGCGACGCGCGAGATTCGGTTGTGTACGAAGTGGGGCGTGTGACCCGCGGAGACGAAGACCTTCACGACAAGGTGTTTTCGCGCGTGAATGTGGGTGACGCGTTGTCGGATCGACAGGGAAGGCCGCTCGGAATGTTCGGCGCCGACCTGCGCGACGGGCCCGATGTGCCGGAGTGGAGCCCTAATCCGGCCCTCGGCGGAACCCGTTTTCGCGGCAAAGGCCTCATCAATTTTCAAAACGGTTTTCTGCGTTGTGTACGCTGCATCGGTGAGGTTGCCGCCGACGGATCCTGCCGGCCCGGGCCCGGTCAGGGAGTGTTTCGAGCGGATCGATTTGACGACGGCGACTACGACATTGATACAGGAGAATGCCGTTCGAATTTGTCGGGAAGAGAAGCCTTTTTCGAAACGTATTTCCCGGTTGGCGCACTTGATGCGAGTCGAGGTGTACTCAAGGGGCCCGACGCGATTATCGATACGCGATCGCTCGTGGCAAACACCCCGGTGACATTTACGTATGTGGTGCCCACGGGTGGAAGGCGCGGGCCCTTCAAAGTGGAAGCGCGGCTCATGTTCCGAGCGTTTCCACCGTTTCTGGTAAAGGCTTTTATCGACTACGAACGTGAGCAGGTTCGCCGCGGTTTGCGCCCGAGCGGTGCTCTCGTGACCGACGATATGCTCAAGAGGCTTGAGATCGTGGAGGTTGGGCGCTCGGTCGCGGAGGTTCCGTGACCGAACTGAGCGCGGCGCGTTCGGCCCCGTGGCCTGCGAGCGTGTTTGATGCGGCGGTCCTCCGCGGCATCGACGAGCGCGCGCGCCGCGAGATCGAAAGCGCCGGTGCGATGATCCACCGTGCGGCGGGCGACGTTGTGTACCGTGCGGGCGACGCCGGTGACACGTTCTATATCGTTGCGGATGGGAAGATTGCGCTTCGCGCGGTGAAGCGGGGCGACGACGGCGAAAGTGAACTGAGGATCGCCGAAGCGGGCGCATCGTTCGGCGAAGAAGCGACGATCGGCGCGGCGCGCGGCACATCGGCCATTGCCGTGACGAAAAGTGTTGTCGCGGAGATTCCCGTTCATGTGTTTCGAAGGGCCATTGGGCGTGCCGGCAAAGGTGAAGTCGCCGAACGCATGGAAAGGGCGCTTCGGCGTTCGGCGACGCGCGACCTTTTGTGTACACTTGCCTTAACGCGCGGTCTGCCGGCGCAAAGCATCGATCTTTTGCTCGATGCAATTGAACATCGCAGCTTCGAGCGCGGCGAAGTGATCTACGACCAGGGCGGCGCGCCCTTGGAAGTGTGGCTCGTGGCCGAAGGGCTCGTGCAAATTCAAACCGAGGAAGACGAACGCCTTCACGTGCGTGCGTACCTTTCGAAAGGCGACTTTTTCGGCGATGTCGAAGTGCTCGAAGGCGGCTCGCGTCGAACAACGGCGGCGGCGAGCGGACCGTGCCGACTGCTTTCGATTCCGGCAAAAGCGTTTCGCAAGCTGGTGGAGGCGCACCCGGATCTGCCGCTTTCGCTGCGACGTCTCGCGGACGAATCGCACGTGAGACAACGCGCGATCATTGGTCAGCGACCGAACGAGACGCAGCACCTTTTCCGGGATCTTTATCGCCTGCAGGTGGCGCGTTCGCTGCTCGTGATCGACTTGAGCGAATGTGTACGCTGCGGTCACTGCGCTTGGGCATGTGAAGATCTTTACGGGGTGTCTCGCCTCGTGCGTCGCGGCGACAAGGTCGTGGCGCGTGTCGGCCAAGGGGATGCGCCACAAAGCCTTCTTTTGCCGAGTTCCTGCCAACACTGTGAAAAGCCGGCGTGCCTTGTTGACTGTCCGACGGGTGCGATCGGCCGCGACCCCGACGGTGAAGTGTTTATTCGAGAAGCGCTTTGCACAGGATGCGGAGCGTGCGCCAAGGCGTGTCCGTGGGAGAACATTCAAATGGCGCCGCGCGCGCCCGATGCTCCGCGTCCCAGCGGCTTGGCCTCTGAATACGCCGATGTGGCCGTGAAATGTGACGAATGCCGAAGCTACGAGTCGCCCGCGTGTGTTTCGGCGTGTCCCACGGGGGCGATCTTTCGACTGAGCCCTTCAACAGAAATGGCCGATTTGGCCGCGCTGTTTGGAAAAAAGAAAAGCGAAAAGGCCGAACGCACCTCATCACCCGGCGTGTGGATCTACCTCGTTTCGTCGGCGATCGCCGCGATTCCAATTGCGGTTGTGGGCGCTGTGATGCGAGCGCGCGGCGTTTTTTCACCCGGTTACGGGTGGGGATTTTCAGCGGGAATCGTGGCCGCGTTGGGCATTGTTGGGCTTCTTGTGTACGCAGTGCCAAAGCGCATGACGCGGCTGTTCATGAAAAAACGCGACGGTGTACGCACTGAAACGCGCGCTCGCAGTCGAGTGAAACCCCAATTTCATTTGCACTTGGCAATTGGAATTCTGACGCTGGGTTTTTCGATCGCGCACGCACCTCCCAAGCTGCCGGCGGCATCGGCCGGAAGTGCCCTTTCGTTTTCGTTTTTGCTCACGTCGCTCCTCGGCGTGCTCACGGCAATTGCCTATTTCACCATCCCTGAAAGGCTCGCTCGCATTGAGCGCAGTGCCGCCTTGCCCGAAGATTTTCGCGACGCCAAAAAGGCACTCTTAGACAGGCTCTACCGAGAAATCAGCGGCCGGAGTGAACTCGTAAAGAAGGTGTTTGAGCGGATTTTATTGCCGTACACACTATCTGTATTCGGACCCCTGTTGCTTGTGCTCAGCGGCCGTCGTTTACGCGAAGAAGAAAATCGGTTGCGTACACATATCGACGGCATTTTAGAAGGCCGCGGCGGTGAGAGGCTTGCTGGCCTTTCCAGCTTGGTGCGCATTGTTGTGGAGCTTCGAGCGTTGCCGGCGCAGCGATTCTTGCTCCGCGTTTTGAGAGCCGGCCTCATTGCGCACATCGCCACGTTTGCGCTGGCGGCGGCGCTTCTGGTTGTGCACGTGATTGCCGCTGTGAGGCTTCGGCCATGAGCGGCGAAGAGCGCTCGCCCGCATCTCCGCCGGGAGAGCACAAAACCCTTCTTTACGCGAACCTTTCAGATCCGCGTGAACGCACCGCCGATCCGCGGGAGATCGGGCGCGCGCGCACGGTCGCACGAGCCGTGCGCACGAGTGATGTCACTCGGTTCAGTGCGGTGTTTGCCGCGACCATTGTGGGCATTGTTGCTGCGGTGACAGCGGCATTTGTGTTGCCTCCGCCGGGGGGACACGCGGCTCCCGGTCCACTTTCGCGCCCTCATGCAAATGCGGGTCTTGAGTGCTCGAAATGTCACAAAGCCGACGAGAAAAAAAGCTCGGCCGCCGACTCGTGCGCCGATTGCCACGGGGCCCACGGTTCGGTCAGGAGTGGACACGCGAGGATGCTGGCGAGCCGCGCAATGCGGTGTTCAACGTGCCATCCCATTCATCAAGGTGATCAGGGTGTGACCTTTTCGCCTGGAAAACAGCCTGTGCGTTTCGCTCCCGGCGTGGAAGTGGAAGTGGAGCAAACCAGCTATTTTCCGCCTCGTTCTGTGACAGTGCCAATTGTGACAGTTGGGGCTTGCAAAGCCTGCCACTCCATCAACGAACCACGCGATCCGATCGCGCGCTGCCTTTCCGCGGCGCAGCGAAACCTGGGCGATGCTCAGCCGATCTTGTGTTTCGATGAGCACGAGATCGCTCACCCGGACGACGCGTTGCCCACGTTTGATCCGCGCGATCCGAGGCTTCGAAAACCGGGAAATCCGAACACGCGCTCGGCCGGGGTTTGTTCGGCGCAACACACAACCGATCGGGCCGTTGCTTGGGCGGCGGCGCGCGAAGCGGCGATCAACGTACCTGTGACCGAAGCGCGCAAAGCGTCGGGTTTGCCTTGGATCTGGCTTGGATCGGGGATCGCGGGCTTTGTTGCCGTGATTGCCGGCGTTCGCGGTGCGCGTTTTTTGAAGGGGAGATTTCGATCAAAAAAGCCCGGCACCGTTCCCGCCGAAATGCTCAAGCCGGCCGCCCAAAAAAGGCTTCCGACGATCAACACGCAAACGTGCATTGGCTGTTACGCGTGTGTGGACGCATGCCCGTACAACGTTCTTGAGGTCGAGCGCTACGTGGCTGTTGTGGCGCGCCCTGAAGCTTGTTGTGGCCTTGTTTTGTGCGCTCAGCGATGTCCCAACGGGTCGCTCACCATCGCATCGGGCGAAACCATCGGCGATCGTCCGCGCCTGTCCGACAACTTGGAGTCCGAGGACACTCCGGGGCTTTATCTCGCGGGTGATGTGACGGGTTTGCCGCTCATCAAAAACGCTATTTTGCAAGGCGCGCACGCTGTGTCGCGGATTTTTGAGGCATCGAAAAAGTCGCCCGGCGTGAAAGGCGACGCTGTGGATCTGTTGATCGTGGGCGCCGGGCCCGCGGGGATCAGCGCGGCGCTTCGAGCGAAAGAACTCGGGCTCTCGTACGAGGTGATTGAGCAGGGGACTGTCGCTCAAAGCATTCAGAATTTTCCGCGCGGAAAACTCGTATTCGATCAGCCGTTGGACCTGCCGGTGTCGGGCCCATTGTGGTTGAAAGAAAGCACAAAAGAGGAGCTTCTGGCGCAGTGGCTTCGCATTGTTCGACGGGAACAACTCGCTGTGATCGAAAACACGCGGATGCTTGGTGTACACAAGCGCGACGACGGTCTGTTTTCGATCACAACCGAGCCGCGGGACGGCGGTTCGGCTTCGGAGCGTCGCGCGCGTTTCGTTCTGTTGGCCATTGGACAGCGCGGCTCACCGCGGAGGCTGCCGATTGAGATCCCCGAAGAAGTGGAAGATCGCGTCTTTTATCACCTGGCCGACGCTCGAAGTTTCGCCGGGAAAACAGCGATTGTTGTGGGGCTCGGCGACGTGGCGATGGAAACGGCGATTGCGCTCGCTCGCCAGCCGGACACGCGCGTTTCGGTGGTGTACCGCGGGGACGACTTCAGCCGAGGTCAGGGGCGCAACATTCAAACCCTCAAGCGGCTTGTGGGCGATGGAAAGATCTCCCTGTATTTTAGGGCGAACGTGCAATCGATCGCGCCGCGTCACATGACTGTTTCGATCGCGCCTCCCGGGGCGAGGATTGAGCACCTTCCTTACGACGCCGTGTTTGTAATGATTGGCGGTGTTGCGCCGTGGGCAACGTTGCGCGCCGCGGGTGTTCGGACGGTGGGCGACGGTGAGGGCGCAACTCGAACGCTCCTGAGTCCGGGAGCCTAAACCTAAAAGAAGCGACAAGAGCAATCCGAACATTCATCCATATCAAAAAAGCCTGGAAACGGAGCGTTTCGAAGAAATTCCAACCGGCACCGTTTGGCGACTTCAGGTGCTCAAAACGTGCCAGACACCGGTCTCGCCGGTCTCACGTTTTCGTCCCGGTTGCACGCGCCACAGAACTCCATGCAGAGAACCTGAAGCGCCACGCTTCTCGCTTTTCCTCGCGGCGACGGGCAAGGGTGACTGGTACGTCTCGACAAGACCGGTCGCCGTGCTTCGCAAAACGAGAGTGGCTGCTCTAGACCACCGCGCTTGGACGGTGCACCGCCATACAGGGCGGAATACTATCTGTTACGCGTTTGACGAAACTGCCAGTTTGACCCGTGCCCAAAAAAAATCTCAGAGACGGCGTTTGAGCAATTGCAGACCTTCCCCCAAAATCTGACAGGTTGTGTTAGCTGCCTTTTTTTGACTGGAACTTGGCGAGTTGGTCGGCGGCTGTCGCTTGCACTTTTCGCTGCAAGAAACCTGTCCAACCGAGCAAAAGTCCGGGGACGCCGAGAGCCTGACGGGCCCATTTGTGAAAGTTGAAACTGTCATTTTGGTCTTGGATAAGACCGTCGACAATCACCATTTCACTCCGGATCTTGTTGGTGACCCAGCGCCCTGTTTTTGAGAACGGGTACCGCGCTTCCCACGCCACCACAACGCGCTCACCTTTGGCGGACAACACCTCATACGAGAGAGTCAGTTCTTTGGCGCGCGACACCAACATTTCCCACATGTCACCAATGGCATCGCCGCGCAGATCGGGAAACGCGGGATCGGAAAACTTGGCTGTTTTGGCGTACGACGCGCGCATCGTCGCGTGGTCGTGACTTTGAAAAGCGCGGTAGAAGCGATGGGCTGTTTCTTCGGGCGTCATTGAAAGAGCGTGTGGCGCTCTCACGAGGCGGCGTCAAGCAACTTGTGTACACCAGCCGTGGTTGATGTGAATTGGCCTCGTTTTGAAGCGTTGGTGTGAACAAGCACCGTACTTGTGTACGCTACCCACGCGCTGCGACAAGCCATGTTCCGGCAACAATGCCGAGCGCGGTTCCACCGGAGATCACTTCTTGAAGCCAAATGCGTGTGGAGGGCTTTTCAGGTCTTCCGAGGCGGTGTCGCAAAAACGCCGCGGCCACGATGCCGATCACGAGGCCGCCCGCGAGACCGAACATGTGCGCTCCCAAGTCGGATCGAGCGCCGGCGCCAAGTGTACCCAAGAGAGCGAGGCCGCCGACGATGGGGCCGGCCCACGACAAGAAGCCATTTTCACCGCTGTCTTTGCGCCGATTGATAAAAAGTTGAGTGGCCGCCAAAACGCCGATTGCGCCGAAGATCATGGTGGAGGCGCCGATGGATCGGTGATCACTTTGCCCGAGCGCGCGATGGTAAAACGCGTTTGCAACGTTGCCGGCAATGCCCGATGCAAGCACCGCAAGTGATCCTGTTCCGGGCCCAAGTCTGCGGTGAACGGCGGAGACAAATACCGTTCCTGAAATGGCATTTCCGAGCAGATGCGCCGTGTCCGCGTGGAGGGTCAACGCTGTGACTGCGCGCCACGGTTCTGTGGAAAGCACCAATTCTGTGACGGATGTGCCGCGTTGAAACCAGCCCGAATACCGAGCAACAGGGCCCGTTACGATGAAAAACGCGGCGAGCGCCAAGAACACGAGCGGGGCAATCAGCGAAGGAGCGAAGCGCGCTTGTTCTTTGATTTTGCGCGGCGGAAAGTCTTTATTTTCTGCTTCGTACCGATCGATTGAAGTGGCCGCAAACTCGTAGTCGGCGCTTTTAACGAACACCACAAATCCACTCTGCGTAGCGCGCATGAGGTGCCAAGTGTCCGAAGATTGAAGAACGAGCGACCATTCACGCGCTTTTCGCTCCGACGTGGGACCGAGCGCCGTGAGCCCTGCGAATGGGTTTTGCTCTTCTGGGGTGGGCTGCTGAAAAAGTTGCACCGGCCGACTGAACATAGCCGCCGCCTGCGACGCCGCGCCACCTCCCGGACCAAGGATGGTTACGAATTGTGGGCCTCGGCGCGCGGCGGATTGGTTCGTCACAGTTTGCGCAACCTGCGGACGCCTCGGCGAGCTGTCAACGCGGCGTTGTCTTTTGCCGTTCGGCGCTTTGCTTCTCTCCGCGCTTGTGCGCGGCGCGCGCGCGTCGTAGGTGTCGCGCGTGTCGATCGCCATCACCGACGGAATTCGAGTCTCCGTTTCAACCGTGTACGTGGCATCTCAGTCGTTGCCGGCTGAGAAGCGTTATGTGTTTGCGTACACAATTCGCATCACCAACGAAGGCGGTGAAGCGGCGCAACTTCGAACGCGGCACTGGATCATCACTCACGGTAACGGCAAGGTTGAAGAGGTGCGCGGTCCAGGTGTGGTTGGGCATCAACCTACGCTGCGGCCGGGTGAGCACTTTGAATATACGAGCGGTTGTGTACTCGAAACGCCGCGCGGATCCATGCGAGGCACCTACCAAATGGTTCGCCCCGATGGGCGCACGTTTGATGCCGAAGTTGCTTCATTCACCCTCGCAATGCCGCACTCGCTGAACTGAACACCGGTCTCGCCGGCCTTGCTCGAGGACTACAGGGGCCGTTACAAAAGTGACGCGGCCGAGGTGTGTACCCACCGAGCGCACTTGATTGTTTAAGCCTTCCTCGTGCAAAATCGGATCTTCCGCATTCGGCGCGAAAGGTGCTTTCTTGTGTCGCCAACGTTGTTGGAGGTGGTTCATGCGACGAGCCTTGTTGGGTCGGCTTGCAAAGGTCGCGGTCTTTGGTGCGCTTGCTGTTGGGTGCGCTGAAGAGCGCGATCCCATCAGCCGTGTGCAGGCAAATGCGCTGTCCAAGCGCTTTTTCGTGGGCGACAATTTGGACTCCACCGCCGACGATCCTGAATTTTACATGCGCACGACGATTATCGACGTGCCTTACGGCAGTGATGGGAGCGGCCTTTTTACAAGCAGCTACGCTCAACCGGTTGTCAGGGTAAAATGGGAGGTCACAGAAAAGCTCCTCCTTGCCCGGATGACGCATGAAACCATTACAGACGTGGACCACCATGGCAGTCAGCGCACCAACAACGGCACGGTTGTGGCCGCCTACGCCATTACAAGTCACTTTGACATTCGGCGCGCGTACAACCCTTCTACCGGTGAAGAAACCAACGTTATTGAAGAAAATACGAGCGATCGCGCCTGGCATTTGCGCGAATATTTTCGGGTAGACTGGGCGTCAAACCTCGTTACAGACGCGTACGAACTTGATACTTTGTCCATGCTCGGGATCAACGATGGAGTTGACTTTCAACCCCGTCAGATTTCAATCACCGACCCAAATCACGAAGATGCACCCCTGTTTGACGCGGAAAACGGCTACTTTGACGTAACCAATCTTGTGTACGCATCGCCCCGCATTTTAGATACCCCGTACGGATCTTACCCCGCTTGTTACTTCCGGCCTGAATTTCCGGGTGGAACCTACCCAGTTGGAAACTGTAACCCGAGCGAGGTAAAACTTCGCGTTTCCTGGCGTCGCGTGACAGACACAGATTACGAGCCCAAAGACTGGACGTACGAGCGTTTTGCTGCGTTCGGCGCGTTCTACGAAGAGCGACGCGGATGGGATGATCAATACGGCGTTGTCGATGCCAACTGGCACCGGTTGGGCGCTTTCCACAACATTTGGCAGCGCAGTCATACCGAGCAGGAGTGCAACGTTATAGAAACAAACCCGTACTCCGAAGACCCGCATCGCGACGTAAACGCCGACGGAACCGAGGATGAGTGTCAGGTGCTCGACTCGGCCACCGGGGCTGCGACCAACCCGAGCGGTGCCGGTTCGCGGTGTGATCCGTTGGTTCGAAAATGCACCATTCCCTACGCTGAACGAAACACCAAGCCTGTGGTTTGGTATTTGGGTCCCGGCCAAGAAGAAGCAACGGGCCTTTGGGATACCACCGCCGGATTGGTAGGTGAGTGGGACATGGCGCTTCGCGCGGCAGTACAAACCGGGCGGCTTGTGGAGTGCAGGCGCACCAACGGCGCATCGGCCGGTGTGGCCGACAAGGCTGCCTGCGACGCGAAATATCCCATGGATGATGCGTCGGTAACTGCGGCCGTTTCGCCGATTTTTGTGTTTTGCCACAACCCTGTGGCGGCGGGCGATTCTGAAGCCTGCGGTGAGGAGGGTAAGGTCGCGCGCCTCGGTGACCTCCGGTATAATTTTGTGAACGTGATTGCCACGCCGCAGTCAGGTTCACCGTGGGGCATCATGGTCGACGGGGTTGACCCTCTGACCGGTGAGAAGGTTCAGGGAAGTGTCAACGTTTGGGACTCTGTCAACCACGCTGCGGCACAGGGCGCTGTGGACGTGATTCGCTGGATGAATGGGGAGATCAGTGAAGAAGAAATCAAGAGCGGCGCGTATATCAACAAATATACAATCACCGGCGACCTGAAAGAAAAAAACTTCTTTGAGTTTCGCACAATGACAAAAGACGACGTGAAAGCGCGTCTACACGGTTTGACAAAAGTGCCTCTCCCCAACGGAGAAGGTTCCAACACCGACGCCGCGGCCCTCCCTGCCATGTCACCGCAGCAGCTTTTAAAAGCGGGACACGCTGCGTACACATCCCAATTTGGTCCCCCGGTGGACACCATTGGTCAACTCGCGGCGCGTGAGCAGGCGGCCATGGGGTCGGGTTTGGAAGCTCAACTCACCACCGGTAATTGGATGGAACTTGCGGGGCTTGATCCGCACGTCGAACTCGATCAAGCAGGGTTATCCTACGCCTCACCCTTCCGTGGAAATGACCTGGCGCGGGAGGTCAATGATGAGCATCTGCATGACCACCTGCTGGCCCAAAAAGGCGTGTGTATGGTGGAAGCTCCCGAGCCCACCGCGTTGGTAGGTTTGGCCAAAGTCATGAAAGACAAGTTTCCGCTGAATCCAGCGGCAACCGAGGCTGAAAACCACGATCGCGTTGTTCGCATGCGCGAATACCTACGAAAAAAGCTCTACTACGGCGTGATGGCGCACGAGATGGGGCATTCAGTGGGGCTCCGCCACAATTTCGTTGGGTCGTACGACGCTCTCAACTTCCGCCCGCAGTATTGGCAGCTTCGCACCAACAACGGTCAGGTAGAAACGTATTGCGACGATCAGGTCGCCGATGGATCTACCTGTGTTGGGCCGCGTTGGCATGATCCCATGACCCAAGATGAAATCGACGGTCTTTTGTGGATGTGGCAACACACAACGGTCATGGATTATCCCGGTGACGTTTCACAGGATACCCTGGGCCTTGGGCCGTATGACAAAGCCGCGGCGCGGTTCTTTTATACCGATACAATGGAGGTGTGGGCCGAGCCGGGTCAAGAGTGTTTGGACGCCAATTCAAACGGGTCATGCGACAATCCCGTGGGTGGCCTCATCTTGGGTAAGGTGGACAACTACGGCGGCATCGGCGGGCCGTGGGCGTTTAAGGGAAACCTGACAAGCGACTCGCTTCATTACTCTCAATTCCAAAAAGAACTGCACCTCATTCGAGATTGTCAGCCTTCCAATGTGACTCAACCAGCCGACTGGAATGAGGCTGAAAACGGCGTGTGGAGCCCGGTATTTGACGGCCATGTGGTGCTCGGAACCGAGTGCAAAACACCGCCCAAAGACTACGGAGATTTCCGCGATCTTGAGTCGGGGCGCCGCATTGAAAAAGCGACCGGTCGCGTGCGGTGGCCGCACATGTTTGCAACCGACTACAGCGCCGATATTGGTAACGTGGCGGTGCTCCGGCACGACAACGGTGCCGACGTGTACGAGCAATTCAGCTTCTTGATGAGCACGTATGAAAACAGGCACATCTTTGACAACTTCCGGCGCGGTCGTCAGGCCTTCAGCGTTCGTGGAGCCGCGCTCCGAAGTTTGAGCCGGTATAACGACAAGATCCGCAACATTGTGCAGGGATTTGCCCTGTGGCATGACTTTATTTTGCGTGGACTCAACTTGGAAACAGGCCAAAACTACGTGGCCGCGTACGAAAGTTGGGATGGTATGCTCAAGCCCAACGCCCTCGCTTCAAGCATGGCGTTTGACCATTTCGTTCGACAGCTTGTTCGGCCCCAGCCGGGTGAACATGGTCGCAAGGCTCTACCCACCGGCCAAAAAGTGCTGATGAGCACCGAGTCGCTCCTGAACGGCACCACGAGTGAAGTGATTTTGCCCGAAGGTTCGCAGGCGTTTGCCAATGGAGAATACGGCTTTGGCGCCAGGAAAGTGAACAACTCACTCAACAACGGCGACGGAAGTTTTGATATCCAGTGGCTCACCGGCGCTGGAAGTTATTACGACAAGGTGTTTGCCACCTACCATTTGACAGAGAGTTCCAACCGATTTCTTGATGTGTCGCTTCTCGATTTCGTGGACGGCCGTTACAGAAACCTGAGTTTGGTAAACCTGTTCCCCGATGGGTATCGGCGTCTTGTGGCGTCGGCGTTGACAGGTGACAGTTGGCTTTTGGGACCGCGCCTCGCGTCGTCCATTGCCGACGGTCCGCCCCTGAAAAACGTGGACAAAATGCCCGCACGGCCTATTGGATGGGTATCGTGGTGGCCTGAAGAGGGGCCCGAAGTGTGTTGGCCGGTGAATGGCAGCTTGGTGTGCCGCGATCTACCCACGGAAGATCCTCTCGACCAAGACAGCCCGCCCAACTCGGTGGCGGTAGATCCGCAGGTGGGGATTGAAGTACAAAAGTGGATTTTGTACTACTCAATGCTCAACCTGCCTGAAAACTGGAAGACCGACTGGGTAGATCAATTTAGAATTTACTCCGTGGGCAGCGACACGGTGCCGGATCTTCCCACTGAAAACGCCATTTGGTGGAAAGATCCCGTGAGTGGAACGCTCTACATTGCGCGCCGCCACGGCACGGAGACGATCTTTGGCAAGACGGTAGAAAAGGGTGTTGCCGCTCGCATGCTCGCCTGGGCAAACCTTCTCACTTCAAAAGCGTACGAGGTAGACTCGGTAGATCCGGTGACCGGCAAGGTAAACGTCGTCTTTGAAAATGGGGAGCCCAAAGTGAAGGGCGGCGTCAAGTGTGAAGACTCACCTGACTGCATTCGCATGCGGAACTACAAGACCGTTGTTGACTTTGCCCGCCAAACCGCTGGCACGTTCGGCTTCCCCGCGCCTGAGCCGATCGGCGTTGATTTCTAATCATCCGCCTCGCAATAACCTGAAATGCCCTGCCACCTGACACGTCGTAATCAACACGGAGTTCCCCAGCGGCGCATGCGCCTCATTCGAACGGCGAGTAACTCGTTGCGGTTGAGTTGTCGATGCAGCAGAAAAGAGCCCGTTCTGGGAGGTCCGGCGACTTGAGATGTCCATCACGTCGCCATCCACCGGTCTCGCCGGTCTCTCGTTTTCGTCGTGGCTGCGCTCGCCACAGAACTCCATCTGGAGAACCCGACGCGCCACGCTGTTCGCTTTTCCGCTTGGCGACGGGCAAGGGTGTCCCAAACGTCTCGACAAGACTGGATCCGTGCCTTGCAGAACGTTCCGCTAAAGGGAAGTTACCCAGGAGGCACGGAGATCACGGAGGCGTGACCCTCCGTGTCCTCTCGGTGGTGAAGAGACGTCACAGGCATTCAGGCGCTTCAGGACTTGGCGTGACGTTTCAGTCGTCGCTCTGGGTCATGGGCCGATAGCGTCAAGGCAGTTACTCAGGAGTTGCGCGTACGGAAGAATAACGCTCAAGCGCTAAAGATAGGCTGGATCGGGTTCGGGGCCGCGTGCTAAAGGCTCTTCATGAATCATCCCATTGCCCGCACCCCTGAAGAATGGGCCGCAGCGCTGGCCGCCCGGGGAGAGCGGGCGTTTGTAGCAAAACAGGTGTTTGGGTGGATTCATAAAAAGGGAGTTGTTGACCCTTCAAAAATGACAAATTTGTCGGCCAAACTGCGGCAAGCCCTCGCCGATGAAAAGTTGTCTGAATGGATGACGCTTGACCATGTTCATCATTCGGCAGACAAAACCCGCAAGCTTGTATTGAGGCTTGCCGACGGCGTCACCATTGAGACGGTGCTTTTACCCTCGGTGTCGGGCCCCGGTTCTCCGGCGGATATTGATGCTGACAGTGCAGCCGCGCCGGATGACGACGAAGACGATGAGGCTGAGGCCGCGCCTTTACCCAACGTGGTGAGGGTGACTCAATGCATCTCCACGCAGGTGGGTTGCGCCATGGGGTGCGTGTTTTGTGCGAGCGGCGTGGCAGGGTTAAAACGGCACTTGGAAGCGCACGAAATTGTGGGTCAGGTGCTCGCCGGCAAAGCGTTGCTTGGTGATAATGAGCAGCTGCGCAACGTGGTATTTATGGGGATGGGTGAACCGCTCCACAACTATGACGCCACGGCGCGGGCGTTGAAACTGTTAACGCACCCCGAGGGAATTGGGCTTTCTACCCGGCGAGTGACGGTTTCAACTTCGGGGCTTGTGCCTGAAATTGAAAGGCTTGGAAAAGACTTTGGTGGTCAAGTGGCATTGGCCATCAGCCTGCACGCGGCCGACGATTCTACCCGCAGTGCGATCATGCCGATCAATCGCAAATATCCCATTGGTGAGTTAATGGCGGCGCTGCGGGCCTACCCATTGCCCAAACGGCGACGCATCACCATTGAGTACACATTGGTGGCCGGCAAAAACGACGGGCCGGACCAGGCGCACAGGCTTTCACAGTTGCTTCGCGGCGTGCGGGTAAAGGTCAACCTGATACCGATGAATCCAATTGCAGCTTCGGCGCTTGGGCCGTCGGACTGGGAGAGGGTGCTCTCATTCCAAAAAGTGCTGACGGACGCCGGGTATTCTTGCTTTGTCAGAAGGCGGCGGGGAGATGATGTCTCCGCGGCATGCGGTCAGCTCGCGTTGCTTGGCGCCAAACCCAAAGTGAAGGGGTTCAAGGAGGGTAGGTTGTGACAACCGAAAACAAACCTGAATCGGCACCTACCATGACGCCTGAAGAAGCGGTTCGAATTGCGGCGCACCGAACGCTCGGTGAACTGTACGAAACACGCGCCAAGTCGCCCGAGGGCACATGGGCAGACGTTCGGGAGGCGATTGATAATTTATTGCTCGCGGGGGAAACGGCGCGTGCGTGGCCTTTGGTAGAATCGTACGTTCGAGTGCTGTCGGCCAAAGGGCTCAGGGACGATGCCATTGTTCTACTTGGCAAGTGCGAAGAACGGGGAATTTCAGGCGATCTGTTGGCTCGGAGTCTGCTCCTTCGGCACGATTTGAGAGCGGCGAGTGGGGCAACGGTGGATGATTTGGCCGCTGAAGTGGCGCGTGCGCTCGCGGTGGCTGAAACCGATTCTACCAAAGGACTGGCCATTCACCGGTTGGGTAGATTGGCCACCGAGCAGGGGAATTTGGGCGCTGCGGCGGGGCTTCTTGCTCAGGCGGAAGGGCTTGCAGTTTCAGCCTTTGGGGAGGGGCACGTGGAGCACGCGGCGGCCTTGCAAGATTTGGGAGCCGTGTTGGGTAGTCAAGGCCGGCACGATGAAGCCGAAGAAGCGCTGAAAAAAGCCGTTTTGTACGGCCGCACGCTGGCGAGAGACGGGCTTTTGCCCGAGGGTACACTTGGCACTTGGATTGGCAATTACGCGGCGTTGGTAATTGCTCTTGGGCGGCCTGAAGAAGCTGAACCGCTGCTGCGTGAAGCATTGAGTCTGCTCGAAAATCACATTGGAGAGGGGCCGGCGTACGGGGCATTGCTCAAAGACTTGTCCGATGTTGTGGCGGCTCGGGGAGATCTCGAACAGGCCGAGATTTTGGCTGGAAAAGCGGTTGCTTCGTTTGAGGCGGCCCTCGGACCTACCCATCCCATGTTGGCGGTGGCGCTGTCGGCCCATGCCGATCGCTTGCGTGAATTGGGCCAGTCAATTGTTGCCGAGGGTAACCTGCGAAGGGCATACGGACTGTATTCTGAAGCGCATGGTGCCAAACACCCGTCGAGTGTGGAGTTGCTTGTCAAGCTCGCTCAGGCCGAGTTTGCAGCGGGCAATCCAAATGCGCTTGAAACGGCGGAAAGGGCGCTTGATCTGCTTGAAGAAGTGATGGGGAAAGACCACGCGTTTGCGCGGGTGAATGCGCCTTTGTTGCGGCAGATGATTCACATGTCCGCACCTGAACGAAGCGAGTCTGAAGAAGGGCAGCAGGGCCTTTTCGGCTTTTATGAAGCCGAGATCAAGCGCGGCATTTTGGCAATTGAGTCAAAAGATGGGGCGCTGGCGGCTGAGATCCTGTCGCCGATTGCCGAGCAAAGTCACGATGCGGGGATTTTGGCGGTAGAAGCTACCTGTGCCGGTCTTTTGGCGCAGGCATTTGCCCTGAAGAATGAATATCCGCAGGCGATCTTGTGCGCTGAAAGGGCCGCGACTCTCGCGGATGAATTGGGGCATCCTGAAGCGGCCAAACGGTTTAGGGCGCTGTTAGAGTTGTTGTTGGGTGAACTGGCGCACAAGACAGGGGATGAGTAGTTATTTGCCGCTGTTGCGGAAAGCGGCTTTGCCCACGAAAAAGGGGCCCATTTGGACGATGAACTCCGACGTTTGGCGGGTTTTGCGCATTGTCTGAACAACGTGGGAGAGGGGGTGGAGATCTTTGCCGAGCAGGCCAATGACAAACTCGTTGTCTTTGGCATCGAGTCCGTGACAGGCGAGGCGCACGTCATGGGCATATCCCTTGTCGCCGTACGCTCGACCGATGGTGCCGTGTTCGCGCAGAATGGCACCTTGTTCACGGCCGTCGAGCCTTGCAAAAGCGCCTGAGCGGCGAAGGGGATACCAAACGCACCAGGCGTTTTCAGGGTCGAGCACCGTTTCTACAGGGCGGCGCAGAAGCCAAAATTCAAGGTCGTTTTCATACCCCGTTGAATACGACCTACCCAGCATGGTGAACTCAGGCCTGAGTTTGAGGTTCCCGTGCGAAACGCGGTGAATTGCGGGGCGTACCGCGTCGACAAATACGCTGGGATCTTCACCCCAGGTGAGAAGGCCCAATCCGTTTGGGTCATTGACATCTTGGTAAATGACACTCGCCACTTTGTTTTTGGCGAGTTCAAGTGCCAAGTCGTGCGCGGGATATTGGGGATCGCGGTCGCTCGTAAACACGAGAAGCTGCATGAAAAGGCGGCGATCCATCATTTGCGGCTTGCCGTCTTTGGGGGCGCCGCGTTCGGAAATGTTGATCTCGGGCAGTTCAGACTCGGCGCTTTTGCCTTGTCCGTGACCATGACCGTGACCATGGCCCTGGCTGGGTTCACTCATGAATGGTGGGTTACCGGCATCGGGCCCCGGTGACAAGGTTGGTTGTTTGCGAAACGTTGAAGGGTACGCGCGGCGGGCTTTCGCGCATGTCGCGGCCGGCTCGCGCGCGACCCCTTGACGGGACGCATCACTTCCCACTAGCTCCCGAGTGTGTTCGACAAAATTTTGATCGCCAATCGCGGTGAGATTGCGTGTCGGGTGATCCGCACGTGCAAACGTTTGGGTATCAAAACCGTTGCGGTGTACTCCGACGCCGATGCGAATTCGCCGCATGTACACATGGCGGATGAAAGTGTACGCATTGGCCCGCCGCCCGTAAAAGACAGCTACTTAAACGTGGCCGAGGTGCTCGCCGCGGCCCAAAAGACGGGCGCAAAAGCCATTCACCCCGGGTATGGATTGCTCAGCGAAAAGGCTGAATTTTCAAAAGCGGTGCGTGACGCGGGCCTCGTTTTTATCGGCCCCACGCCCGACGTTCTCGACGCGTTCGGTGACAAGATCAAGGCGCGCAAAGTAGCTCGGAGCGTGGGTGTGGAGCCTCCGCCGGGCACCGATGGGCCGATTGATCCCGCGGATATGGACTTTGTGAATGCTGAGGCCAACCGCATTGGCTTTCCGCTTCTTGTGAAAGCGGCGGGCGGCGGAGGTGGCATTGGCATGCAGATTGTTGAGGACGTGGCGAAGTTGCCGCGCGCGATCACTGCCTGTTCTGACCGGGGCAAAAGCGCGTTTGCCGACGCGCGTGTGTACATGGAAAAGTACATTAAAAACCCCAAGCACATTGAAGTGCAGGTGCTTTGTGATGAACACAAAAACGGTGTGGCACTGGGGGAGCGCGAGTGCAGCACGCAGCGTCGGCACCAAAAAATTGTTGAAGAGAGCCCGTCACCCGCGCCGTTTTTTGCTGGAAATGAAGGAGATCTCAAGCGGCGTACACTTTGGGACTGGGCGCTTAAAATCGTTCAAAGCGTTGGGTACACAGGCGCCGGCACGGTGGAGTTTGTGGCGAGTGAAAACGGCGATGTGTACTTTTTAGAAGTGAACGCCCGCCTTCAGGTGGAGCACTGCGTGACCGAAATGGTGACGGGGATTGACCTTGTGGAGCAGCAAATTCGAGTTGCGGCGGGACATGCGCTCGCGCCCGAGGTTTTAAATCCGACGCGCAGCGGAAGCTCCATTGAGGCGCGTGTGTACGCAGAAGATCCGGCGAAGAAGTTTGCGCCGCAGCCGGGTCACTTAAAAACGTTGATTTGGCCTGAAGCAACGGCGGATTTGCGCGTTGAAACAGGTGTGGCGCAGGGGCTCGACGTGACGCCTTTTTATGACCCGATGATCGCCAAAGTGGTGGCACACGGGGCCACGCGAGACGAAGCGATCGCGCGCTTGGATCGAGCGCTTTCAGAAACAACAATTGAGCTGATTGGGCCCGCGGGGCCGTCGCGAACCAATCTTGAATTTTTGCGAAAGATCCTTGTTTCTGAGCGTTTTAGAAACGGCGGTTACGACACAACGTTTGCTGAGGCGCTCGCCAAATCGGGCGCGTAGTGCCCATGGGCGCACGAGCCGTGTCAACGACGGCTGAAGTGGTGATAAAAAAGCGCGCGTGAAAGATCTGTTCGAACGTGCGCGCGCGTTTCTCAATCACGACCCTGATCAAAACACCCGAGCCGAACTCTCGGCGGTGCTTGAAAAAGCGACGAGCGGTGACGATGCCGCTTTGAAAGATCTTCGAGATCGCTTTTCCGGTCCGCTTGAATTTGGGACCGCGGGGCTTCGCGGCGTGATCGGCGCGGGCGAAACACGGATGAATCGCGCGGTGGTGCTTCGAACAACGTGGGGGCTTGGCAAGTACCTCTTGGAACAGATCGGCGATGCGGCGTCGCGCGGTGTGGTGATTGGCTATGACGCTCGGCGAATGAGTCGCGAGTTTGCCGAAGATACGGCGGCGGTGCTCGCGGAGATGGGGATTGTCGCGCATTTGTCGCCCATCGCAATTCCAACTCCACTCACCGCTTTTGCTGTGAACTACCTACGTGCCGCGGCCGGTGTGATGGTGACTGCCAGTCACAACCCGCCTGAATACAACGGTTATAAAGTGTATTGGCAAAACGGAGCGCAGATCATTCCGCCGCACGATAAAGGGATTGCAGCGTGGATTGACCGCGCTGCCCCCGCCGACGAAGTGGCGAAAATGAGCCTTGCCGATGCGCGCGCCAAAGGGCTTGTTCGAGACATTGCTCCGGTTGTGGAACGCACCTATCTCGACGAGCTGCAAAAGCTGGGCGTACGCAAAGACGGTGATCGGAGTTTTGCTATTGTGTACACACCGCTCCACGGCGTGGGAGATCGACTCACGCGTATCGCCCTTTCTGAAGCTGGATTTACGGGTGTAGAAAGCGTTGCTGAGCAGGCCGAGCCCGACGGTGCATTTCCAACAGTGGTGTTTCCCAACCCTGAAGAAAAAGGCGCTCTCGACTTATCGTATGCATTGGCCAAAAAGACCGGTGCAGACTTGATATTGGCCAACGACCCCGATGTGGATCGGCTTGCGGTGGCCGTAAAAAATGCAAGTGGGGAGTTTGTTCAACTGTCGGGCAATCAAGTGGGAACGTTGCTTGGACATTACCTTTTGACGCAGGGAAAAAAGGGCGATCGCATTGCCCTGGCGTCAATTGTCAGTTCACCGCAACTCGGGGGGATCGCGCGGGCGCTCGGCGTTCGATACGAAGAGACGCTCACAGGGTTTAAGTGGATTGCCAATCGGGCAATGGAGATTGAAAAAGAGACTGGTGCACACTTTGTATTCGGCTACGAAGAGGCGCTTGGTTATACCGTTGGGCCGCTTGTGCGCGACAAAGATGGAATCGGCGCGGCCGTGGTGTTTGCCGAACTGGCGGCGGTGCGCCGGAGTGAGGGGAAAACCCTTCTCGACGCGCTTGACGACATCGCCCGCGAGTTTGGTTTGTATGTGAGTGGTCAAAAGTCGATCACCATGCCGGGGGCCGACGGGATAGCGGCAATTAAACAACTGATGGTGAGTTTGCGCGGCAAAACGGCTACCGAGTTGGGCGGCCTTGCGGTGGAGTCCACTGCCGACCTGTCCACCGGAGTGCGAAAAAACAAAGACGGCTCCACCGAGAAATTGAGTTTGCCGCCGAGCGATGTGCTTGTATACGCCCTTGAAGGTGGCAGTCGCATTATCGCTCGACCGAGCGGTACCGAGCCCAAAATCAAATTCTACTTTGATGTTCGCGAAGAGATGCGCACCGGCGAACTGCCCAAAGATGCCGAGGGTAGAGCCAAAGCTAAAATGAATGAGCTAATGGCGGCGTTTTCAGCCTTTGCGGGCGTGTAGATGTAGGCGCGGGATCGCCCCTACCAATCGCGAAACTCTGACTTGAAGTGGACGCCGTATCGCTTTGCTTGACGGAAACCTCGATGGGCCTATTGCAGCAAAGCAAACTGCCGATGGTGAGCAACGCAGTTAGTCCAAATACCTTATTTTCGCCCAGCAGCGCCGCCAACTACTTGACCTTCCCGTTCGGCTGAACCGTCAAGGAATGACGTCTGAGGTAAAATGGTAAACACAAACGCTCCATACCAGTTTATAAGCACGTCCCCGTCTTGCATTGGACACAAGACATCTCCACTGCGGTCTATTGCAACGCTGTCCTGCGATAACCGCAGCGCTGCTAATTCAGCAGGTTCCACCAAAGAGCGTGAATTAGCCGGCAGTCGGTAACTAAAGGACGAGGAACGATCGCCACCCAAAAAGGTCTGCCCGTCCCGACCGATAATGAGAATCCACTGCCGTTCTTCCATGAGGCGTACCTCTGAGGCCAGTTTGTGGTCGCCCCAGTGCTCCCCGATTCGATTGATGCCCGGCTTCAGTTGAAGTACGTAGTCGCCTTCCGGCTTGGAGAAGCAGCCCAGAAGTGCCACGGGCTCATTCGCAAAACACCATTGCAGAAGCGTTACGGCCTCGCCTGCCTTTTCAGTGTTTCGTTGTGCCGGGGTCGCGGTCAGATAGGTCCGCTGAAACTGGAGCAGCCTTTGATATCGATCGCCAAGTGGAATGGGATTGTCTTTGTCTGGAGTTTTAGTTGCGTTACTCTGTTGCCGCATATTGCCTCTTTTCTTTGCCGAAGTTTACAGCGGGTTTTTGCGAATTGACGCAGTGCTCTTGTCTTCGCTAGAAGGTTCCAACCAGACCAGAAAGCACCCCATTTTGTGAACCCCACGTGGTCATGGCCGGTCCACTCATCGCTGATCTTTCGAAAGAATACTCCAAAACACCGGGGGCATTCAGAACACCGCCTTTTTCAGGCGATATTCTCGCTCCAAGGGCGCACGCGCGCGCGCGATGGCAACCTTCAATACGTACACAGTGCCGTCATCTGCTACGCTCGCAAGTGTTGCGAGACTTTCGTTTGAGTGTGCACTGATCGGAGCAATTTGCTTCGAACGTGCCGCTACGAAGCGAATTCGCGGAGCCGTGCCTTGTACTTGAAAGGCAACATAGTCAGGACTGAGTTCTACCCATTCCACACCTGCTGGCAGTTCCCCAAAACCATCGAGTTTTTGCGAGAGCCTGATTTGAGCGATCCCAGGCTCATAGTTCGTGAGGGGCTGCGACAGAGTGACTCGGCGCAATTGGGAGCCAACATGGAGCCCGGCGCCAGCCCCGACCACACCACCGACGAACCCAATAACACCCGCCACATCATCGTTTGCGCCAAAGGATTTGGCTGCACCATATCCGACGGCACCACCAACATTGCCACCGATTGTTGGTAATATGAAGCCTCCGATGACGCCATAGCTCGCGATGGCCGGCACCGAGGCAGCTACGGCGAAAGCCACGACAACGGCAGTGGCAGCCAGCTTAGCGGACGCATCGGCTTTGGCACTTGACATTCCGACTCCGCGAATCCCGCGCAAACCATGGCACCCGTTCTGGCAGACACTACCGTTCTCTGACGCCTCGTCGCGTTCTGCCATCTCTCCGAGTGTTCGCTCCGTTGCACGAACATGATTCTCCGAAGCTATCTTGTCGCCGGACTTCATTCGCTGAATTTGATCCACCGTCATCGGGCCCATCTCGTCGAGATCCGAACCCTGCAAGTGTGAGGATCCGGACCTCGCACTTGGGCCCCGCATGCTGCCGACATGTGAACCGGCCGTCGGCTCTGCCCCGTTCAAATCTTGCCAACAAACCGGGCTCTGACGGCAATACCCGTACAAATTCAGGCCGTCGACCATCCCAGCCGGATCCGCTGTTGTCCACCTACCCAACCACGGGGCGTAATACCTGGCCGAATGGTATTGGAAGCCGGTTTCGTCGTCGCGTTCTTTACCGGTGTACCTGAAGCGTTTTTCGCTGACCTCCACCCCCGATTTGGCGCTTCGATAAGCGGGGTTCCATAGGGTGCACTTCTTCATACGAAATGACGAGGCCCTTGGGACGATGGTCAATGGACCTGACACATCGGCGTCGATGGTCTTTGTTTCGACCATAGTAATCCGTCTTGTGTCATCCATCAGGTGTAAGGTTTCGCGTTCCAACACCACTTCTTGATTGGCACCCTGGCGTTTGCGGTAGAGTTCCCAACCGCCAAGGTAGATTCGCTCCTCTTTGGTGGTGCCGATGCGTTGGATGACTTTTCTGACCCTTTCGCTGCCGGCATCGTAGGTATAATACGCGGTGCCACCGTCTCCCAAGTCGGCCATTCGCATTTGAGGCCTGCCCACCACCGGCAGTGTGCTCGGCGCTTCGCGCCTGCGCGCCTCCTGGCCTCCCAAGCCCGGCTCGCTTGCGCGCGCTCGCAGACTCGCGTGCTCGCGGGGCGCGGGCGGGAGGCCCGCGTGGTGGGTGACCAAAGCGGTATGGGTAGATGGGTAGGTGTTAAGTAATGGGTAAGATGATTGTCGCGTGCGTGATGACTGCGCTCACGCTATGGGTAGATGGCCCGCCGCCGAATGAGGAATCGCAAGTCGAGGCGTGCGCTCGAAAGCCGGGTAGCATCTACCCATGCCAGCTCTGCAGGCCCTTGGAATGGCGGGCGTCAGCCAAACGCGCACGCTCTATGCCGCGCCGGTTCGTGAAGGTGGGAGTTGAATGATGGGAGTCGAGTGGATGGGTTGAGCGGGTCCATCATCGTAAGGTTGCAGCGCGTCATAGATCCTGCGCTTCCAGTCGCCCGCCATTCCGGCGGGCCTTGGAGGCTGTCATGGGTAGATCAAAGTGTACACGTCTTCTTGGGCATGCGCGGCGTATGCGCGCCACTCCGACGACGAGCGAGGCGATCTTGTGGGAGGCGCTGAGGGGTAGTCAGGTCGGCGTGATGTTTCGGCGTCAGGTGGTGATTGGCCCTTATATCGTGGACTTTTGCGCCCCGAGCGTGCGGCTGGTTGTTGAGGTGGACGGTGGGTATCACAGCGCCGGTCGCGGGCAGACGAGCGGCGAAATAGGGCGCTTAAGCGGCTGGGGCACCCCGTGCTGCGGTTGTCCGCGGAGATGGTGACCACCGCTACGGGGCAAGCAGTCGAGGCCGTCAGGCGAGCTGTGGGTCAAGCATAGATCGCTGCGGCCGTGGGGTATACCCGCTCGCCACCGACCGTGTGCTCGGCGCTTCGCGCCTCCTGGCCTCCCAAGCCCGGCTCGCTTGCGCGCGCTCGCGGACTCGCGTGCTCGCGGGGCGCGGGCGGGAGGCCGAGCGTGGCGTAGCATTGTAGGATTGATGTGGTATAGGCAAATGGGTAGATGAGTACGTGGCAATTCGCGGGGCAGCCATTGGCGCGTGCGTCGGACTGAGCATCCGTGTTCCGAGGCTTTCGCGCGGTCCCGTTATACTTGACTGAGCGCTGCGTCTTACCACAACCTATGTACCTTCCCAAATTCGGTTGCTGCGTCTTGAAAAGATCTTCGACCCGGCTTCGGAAGAAGACTGAAGACTTGAGAAGGGCTCAATGTTGGCTCCACACCCAGTAGCAGCGCGTCATCCACAACAAGTTTGCCTGCAATTTGTGCCAAAGAGGCGGCAGCCGCAGTAAGGAGAAACATCCCCTCGGGACAACGCGTTAGCGCGGTCATCGACACCCACCAGCCCGGTTTTCCCGGTGACACTTGGGGTATCCATAAACACGCTACAGCAATCGCCGCCAAGTGATGAATCGTGATTTCGAAGTTGCACTCTTCTCCCCCCAGGATGGCATCCAAATGCTTTTCCAAAACCCATTCACGAGGATCCAGCATTGAATCCTTTGTGCATCGCGACGCCAATTCAGCGGACAATTTTCTCAAAAATTCGCGAATCGGCACATTCGTCTCGCCCATTTCCACTTCAAGCTCGATACTCATGGCATTCTCCCTGGGATGCGGATCCAGCCGTCCACCGTTAAAATATTGATTGCAGAGATTGTTCCTTGATTGGGGATTTCTGACAACGGGCCCTTCAGCGCGAAGTCAAGCAAGTCATGGGAAGCGACATTTTTAGCTCGCATGAACAATTCTACTCCGGTGTAGCCAGCCTTTCGTGCCCGTTTTTCTGCCACGCTTGCGTGTCGTAGCACGGCGCCGAGGCCTCCCTCCGTTTCTTTCAGGCTCATAGGGAGACCATCAATCGTGCCGTCAATTCCTTCCAGATTTCGGCGGCGAGGCCCGACAATCACGCCGCCCCGATGCTCCAAAATCTCCTGCGCCAATGCGGCCTCCTTCCGGCTGAATGCGTTGACCGTTAAGGAACGACCGCGACCGGAAAGCAACTTCCGTGTGTCGTCTGCATGGTTAGCGAGTTTGCCAAGCCTTCCCAACTTTAGCAGGTCACCACCGGGCACAATCCCGGCCGCACCCAGCGCTACCCCAACCCAATCGCGTTCGGAAACGGATATCCCAATATCAATCCCGTCGCCAAAAATGGGAATCCAAGAAATGCCGAAGCGCATAACCTCAAAATCGAGCTGTTGATTCGCTTCTATCAATGCAGTGGTGTACGCTTGCGATCGCGCGTAGTCCTCCTCTGCAAACAGTTCTCCAAGCGTTTCTGGTGACGTGTCAGGTCGGCTCCAGTCCAACGTCAGAGCCATGTAAGCCAGCTCGACGCGAAGCTCACGCAGGGTCGCATATCGAGAAGCGGGGGGTGGACCCGCGAAACTGGCTTTCAGGGAATCGTCCGAGTAAATTGGAATCGTTGGTTCCCTGCAAACGCGCAGCGCGGGATCTGAAACTTGAGCCTCCTGCTCCTCGGGTGTCGGTGATACGATGGGCGTTGTCACGGCGGAAATGTTCGGCGGTGCAATCGGCCGAAGTTGGAGTGTGGGAGTCTGCAAAATAGTTTGCCGAAACGGCTGATAACCGGCTTGAAGGCTAAGCGACGATGAATCCATGCCGTTCAGATCGGTCAAGTCCACCGGATTTTCGCGACAATATCCGAACAAACAAGGCCCGTCGACCATCCCAGCGGGGTCGGCGGTTGTCCACCTACCCAACCACGGGGCGTAATACCTTGCCGAATGGTACTGGAATCCCGTTTCATCGTCGCGTTCTTTACCGGTGTACCTGAATCGTTTTTCGCTGACTTCGACGCCGGATTTGGCGCTTCGATAAGCGGGTGTTCCATAGGGGTGACATTCCTCGTACGAAATCACGAGGCCCGATTCGTCACATTCCAAATGTGCCGAATCGAGGTGATTGGAGTATTGATAACGGATGCGCGGAACGATGGGTAGAGTGCCCGACACGTCGGCGTCGATGGTCTTTGTTTCGACCATGGCAATGCGGCGTGTGTCGTCCATCAGGTGGAGGGTTTCACGCTCCAATACCACTTCTTGATTGGCGCCTTGGCGTTTTCGATACAACTCCCAGCCGCCTAAATAAATGCGTTCTTCGCGGGTGGTGCCAATTCTCTGAATGACTTTTCGGACGCGTTCACCGCCGGCATCGTAGGCATAATACGCGGTGCCGCCGCCTCCCAAATCAGCGACCCTCATCTGGTCAGAGTGGGTATATTCCACGTTGGCTAAATGGGGCATTGCCACCATGTTGCCATTCAGGTCGTGGGTGTACGCAGCGGTGTAGGGGCCGTTGACCGGGTCACCGGGGTTACTGGTGGAGTGGAGTCGGTTGTTTGTGGGTACACTTGACCCGCCGGGCACAACACCGTTTGACCCGTACGCATACCGTCTTGTCCACGAGCCTGCGGAGCTACCGACGGCGGTGTGGGGCCTGCCCACCACCGGCCGTGTGCTCGGCGCTTCGCGCCTGCGCGCCTCCTGGCCTCCCAAGCCCGGCTCGCCTGCGCGCGCTCGCAGACTCGCGTGCTCGCTCGACGCGGGCGGGAGGCCCTGCGTGGTGGGTTACCAATCCGGCATGGGTAGATGGGTAGGTGGTAAGTAATGGGTAAGATGATCGTCGCGCGCACGGCGACTGCGCTCACGCTATGGGTAGATGGCCCACCGCAGAATGACGAATCGCATATCGAAGCGTTTGCCCGAAGCCGGGTAGCATCTACCCATGCCAGCTCCGCAGGCCCTTGGAATGGAGGGCATCAGCCAACAGAAACGTCACAAGCCGCAGTAAAGCACGAGGCTCGGTGTGTCGGACGGCTACGACTCGGAGGCTTCATCATCCCATATTCCATGGAGAGCTTTCTGACGGTGAAAATCCTCCTCCCGCGTGACCAGCTCAACACCCGCATCACGCATTCGCGCCACGATCTCGATGAAGACGTCATCGTCGTCATCAATAACGAGTGCACCTCGATCTCGCTTGACAATCATCGCGACAAACGCATCGCGAGTAGATCGCGAAGTTTCAACCAGATAGTATTCGTCCCTTTCGGTCGTCCACATTTTTTCGTATTTTGCTCTCGCTTGCTCGTTCATATTCTACCTCTTGCCTATCCACCATATGTGCTCTTGGCCGTCGGCGGTAATAATGACAGACACATCTTGATCGGGGAAAAAGCTGAGGACGCCCTCATCGGCCGCGCTTTGATAGGATTTGAAGAACCGAGGATGAGTATGAAAATCCCATGTGCATCCAGGCCCTCGCGGCGCAACGACGACTGTGTTGGGCTCGCTGAGACTCGCTCGTGTGAGCCAAAACCTGGTCCGACCATTCAGAACTCCGCTAACTTGAGAAATCTCAATGTCACCGGACGTGTTCATTAGCGCCGCGGCCTCCACTGATGTGAGTGACCGAGGAATCTCAACGGGTACGCCTGCCTGGACGGGCAGTCCGATTCCTTCCGGCAGACTCTCGAATCCTGGTGGCGCAGACCTACCAGAGATCACATTAACGGGACGCCCTGCGCCGGCAACGGGTGCGGCCGTTGGTCGCCCCGCGCCGGGGATCGTCGTGCTCAGCGAGAGATGCAATCCTGCTCCACCGGCCGCAATTCCAAATAGCTGGTTACTGATTCTCCCGATCGCTGCCGCATCTTCGGCATTCATGCCCGCCGAGTGGGCAACGTGCGCCGAAAGTCGAAACGTGTATGTATGCGTCGGCTTGCCGCTCAGAAGCTGCTCGAAGCCGGTCGCGGCTTGATCTGCACCATGTGCAATCACAACGCCGCCGGCCACCTTGGTGGCCATGGTTGGTTCGGGAGCCAACAGGGCGACGACTCCACCCGCAGCCTCTAACCCACCGCCGATCATTTGTCCTAGTCCAAAAACGCGGTGGACAGATGGCCGGTAATGGTATTGAGGGGCCAGCGCGCCGGCAAGACGCCGGAGATTTTCGATGGAGGTTTGATCGACCGGTTTCGGCGCCGCAGGAGCCTTCTGGGGCGCTGGCGCTTTTGAGGTGAGCGGCGCTGAGTTCGTTGGCGGGGCGCAGGGCACCATCTGCGTTGCGGTATAACTCCCATCGCTGTTAATGGTATAATCACCTGCCGCCGCGCCCGCTGCGTACGCATCATAATTCGGATAGGTTACTGTCATCGGGCAGCGGCCTGCACCGGTGATTCCTGCAAAAGAGTCAAGCCCGCTAGGGTCACTGAAGTTGACTGGGTTTTCAGCGCAATACCCATACAAACAAGGCCCATCTACCATTCCAGCCGGGTCGGCGGTTATCCACCTACCCAACCACGGGGCGTAATACCTTGCCGAATGGTACTGGAATCCCGTTTCATCGTCGCGTTCTTTACCGGTGTACCTGAATCGTTTTTCGCTGACTTCGACGCCGGATTTGGCGCTTCGATAAGCGGGTGTTCCATAGGGGTGACATTCCTCGTACGAAATCACGAGGCCCGATTCGTCACATTCCAAATGGGCAGAGTCGAGGTGGTTGGAGTATTGATAACGGATGCGCGAGACGATCGGCAACGGGCCTGACACGTCGGCGTCGATGGTCTTTGTTTCGACCATGGCAATGCGGCGGGTGTCGTCCATCAGGTGGAGGGTTTCACGCTCCAATACCACTTCTTGATTGGCGCCTTGGCGCTTGCGGTAGAGCTCCCAGCCGCCCAAATAGATGCGTTCTTCGCGGGTGGTGCCGATGCGTTGAATGACTTTTCGGACGCGTTCACCGCCGGCATCGTAGGTATAATACGCGGTGCCGCCGCCTCCCAAATCGGCCATTCGCATCTGGTCGGAGTGGGTATATTCCACGTTGGCCAAATGGGGCATCGCGGTGATGTTGCCATTGAGGTCGTGGGTGCACGCAGCGGTATAGGGGCCGTTCGCGGCGTCACCTGGTAAACTGGTGGAGTGGAGTCGGTTGCTCGGGGGTACACCCGCGCCACCTGGCACAACGCCGTTTGCGCCGTAGGCGTAGCGGCGGGTCCATGACCCTGCGGAGCTTCCGACGGCGGTGTGGATCATTTTGAGGATGTTGCCGACGGCATCATACTCATACGCTACTTCATACCGGCGCAACGCCTGAGCGTCGTTGGGGTGAGGTAAGTTCCACAAGGGTAGGTCGTTGTTGTCGCGTTGATTATCGCCGACGCCGCCGGCGTGTTCGCGGCCCGAGGCTCCGATCAAGCGATAGATTGCGTCGTAAACAAATTCTTGTTTGGGGGTGACTTGTTGGCCGGCAAAAAAGACTTCTTGTTGGGCGTCATCGCGGATGGTGGTGATGTTGCCAACGGGGTCGTAGAAGTAGAAAAGGTCTTGCAGCTGGGTGTGTACACCGCCACTTTCAGGTCGTTTGGTGGTTAACCTGGTTAACCTGAAACTCAACGGGTCGTAGGTGTACTCGGTGGAGGTGGTGTTGCCATAGTCGATGCGTTCGCGGCGGCCTTTGGCGTCGTAATTGATACTTGTTACAAACGGCGTCCAGGTAGCTGCGTTGCGGATGCGGGCATCGACCGCTTCAAGCAGGCCGGCGTCGTTGTAAGTGGGGCGAATTTCACTCAGGTCCGGCATGGTTGCCGAGACAGGTCGGTTCAAGGCGTCAAAGGCAAACGCTTTGGTAAACGTCTCGTTTTCAAGGAGCGAGGCCGCCTGAGTGAGAGCCGCACTGGGGGTACCACTTCCGGCGAGGGATGTCCAGTCAGGTTCGGAGGTGTACGCAACGGCCAATCTACGACTGGTAGAAAGGGCGTTGCCTTTGAAGTCAAACGAGGCGGTTTCGGTAACGCCCGCGCCGTCAAAGACGAGGCATGCTCGGCCTCGCAAGTTGGCGGTTTGGGGGTTGGGGTACGATTCGCCGTAGATCACCTTGAGGCGAAGCATTTCTAACCCGGCGCCTTTTTTCACCCAGAGGTGCGTCAGGCGATTCAGGTCGTCGACTTCGACGCGCGTTTCATGGCCGATGGAGTCCCAGCCACGGAGGGGTACACCGAGCGCGTTTGATAATGACCATTTTTCGCCGGAGTCGATGCTGGTTTCATGGAGGAGTTGACCATCCACAGAGACGTCATACGTGGCGCAGGTGCGGCCAAGTCCGTCCACCACCGACTTGACTTGACCTTCCATGTCAAAGTTGGTTTTGGTAGAAATCATCCCACCAGTGCCGTTGTTGGCGATGGCTAAAAAGGCGCGGCCGAGCGAATCCAAATGGACAACACTTGGCGTGTTGGCGTGCGCCAACGCCTTGTTTTTGGCGTCGATGTCTTCGGGCGCGGGGGTTGGAGTGGCACCGGTTTCGCGAGCGAGCCGCCAGACATTGCCCGCTTCGTTGACGGTATCGTTGGGATCCCACTGCTCCACGCGCCAGGGGTCAAACGCACTTTTGGCAAATGTACCGTCGGGGAGATCTACCCGTAAGGATCTACCCATGGAGTCGTACGTGACCAACGCGGTGACGCCGACGGTCGCGAGCGCTTCCTCTTCTTCCCAATCCCAATCGTTGGAAAAATAAGGCTCGTATTGTTTGATGGGGTTGCCTTTGTTGTTGACGATGGTGCGACCGGTGGCGACCCAGCGGGCGGGGCCTCCTGGGGAGGAAGGTTCGGCGTTGGCTTTGGCGAGTGCGGCGCCACCGGCACCATCCAAAAACGCGTAGGAGGTTTGCCAACGGACGTTTGCGGAGCCGTGTTTCTCGCGGTGTTCGGTTTTGATATACGAAGGTTTGGGCAGCGCGGCGCCGCTTGGATTGCCGGGGTTGCCGGGTTGGGTATTATACCAGCGGTCAATCTGGTACGTGTACACCATGGTGGGGTCGGTCAATGTGTCGCCGTCGGACGACCCTACCTTACCCATGACGGCCGCTTTGGTGACTCTCCCCAACGCATCAAAAGCGACTTGACCTCGGTTGCCGTTGATGTCGGTGGTTTGCCAAGGGGTCAATGTGCGGTAGTCGATGTCGGCGGAGCCGGTGTTTCCAAGGGGATCGGTGACCTGAATAGCAAACAGGAAGTACGGGTCGTACACCACCGACGTAGTGCGTCCCAACGGGTCGATGACCTGAGTGGGGAGGTAAAAATGGGTGGCGTCAAACACCTGACGGCCTGACTTCACCCAATAACCCTCCGCGCCGCGGTCTTGGTAACCGGCGGCGACCAACATAGGGCCGTCTACTTTGGCGCCGTACGCCGCGGAGATCAAACCGGGGGTGAAAGCGAGGGCGTACGATTGGTAAGGTAGAGCGAGCACGTCCGCCGTGCCCTCTGCCAAGGGATTGGGTAGATCGGCGCTGTTGTAATACTGGTGGATGGCAGAGCCGAGGAGCCGTTTTTGGCCGGCGGTGGCCCCGTTCTCGTACGGTACCGGAGTGGCGTTGTCAAACGCGGTGTTGACCTCGGTGGGGGAGTATAAGCCGTTGGAGGCGGCCGGCGGGGCGGCCATTTTTACCTCGTAGGATTGCTCCGCGAGCGGAATTGCCAGGCGATGTTTTGCTGGCGTTGCGCCGCTTCCAAATAAGAAGTGCGCGACCTGACGGGTGCCGACAACGACATGGGTAGAAAGCTGCTCGGGGAACGACTCTACCGGCGGTTGACCGGGAGGCGGCGCGGGCACCTTCCTTCCATAAACGACGGTGGCTTGTTTCGTCGCGACGCCATACTCGTCCACGGCGAGTGTCAAGGTGTGGGCGATGCGGGGGTCATCCTGATTTTTTTCGTAGTGGATGGTGACCGCTTCTTCTGGATGCACTAACATGACGCAGTGGTTGGCGGTGACGCCGCGTCCACCTCGCGGGCCTTGTTTTTGGACAATGCGGATGCGAGTTTCGGCGACCTGCACCGGCACGGTGTCGTTTTCAGATCCGTCAAGTCCGTAGACCTCGACCCGTAAGGTTTGGCCACGCATGGCGCGGTAAGCTTCGTGCCGTTGGGTGAGTGTGACCGGGGAGGTTTGCTCCGCCAGGACCACCGGCCTACCCAAGAGATTTGGCGGGGCTTCAGGTGAGCCGACGCCCACTGTTGGGCGCCACCATTCACGCACGTAGGCATCGTTGTACAAAGCCCAGTGACGGAGGATGCCGAGGTGAAACCAGGTTTTTGTCAAGACGGGCGGCTGAGGGCGCTCGTTGTTGAAAATGGGTAGGTCGCCGAACAAACCTTTCCCTTCGTGGGCGGCGGTGTACTCTGTGTCGAGGGTGTCTACCCTTCCGAATCCGCGAAACTCGCGTTCGTCGGGGTCATACCCGCCGTGGTGGTAGGTGTACTCTTGGACAAATCGATGGCGGCGGACGGCGTCGTAGACTTCTACCCGTTCGACGACGTGGACGGGGAAGGGTAAGGGGTGAGCCCACGGGGTGCCGGCCGCCTTATCTGCCAAGTAGAATTTGGTGGAAGGAGCGTATTTGACCTTAGTTTCAAGGCCGAGATTGTTGCGTACACCTGTCAGGAGGTAAGGTTTTGTATCGCCGATGAGGTCGGTAGCGCGGAGGTGGCAGTTGACGTTTTGCCATTTGTTGAGGGAGTAGACAATTTGAGGGGTGCCTCTCCCAAAGGCATCGACGACTCCGGCGGTGTGAGCGCTTTCGCCTTTGACTCCGTAGAGGATGACGGGTTCTTTGGAAAAGCCGTTTCCTGAATGGTTGAAAAGGACGTAGGTGTCGTGAGGCCTGCCCACCACCGGCCGTGTGCTCGGCGCTTCGCGCCTGCGCGCCTCCTGGCCTCCCAAGCCCGGCTCGCTTGCGCGCGCTCGCAGACTCGCGCGCTCGCTCGACGCGGGCGGGAGGCCGCCAGTATTGTTCACGACAGCGTCAGTTCCCGTTGTTGCTTGGCGCTCCAACTCTTACCGACATAACGATACAGCTTTCAGCTTTCAACAAAACAATACTTCTACTCTCTACTTCTCCTCTTCCGGGGGCTGGCGGGCATTATGAAATGCCCGCACCGCGGCGGCAATGGGACGCGCCAAAATGCCCTCCTTCCAAAAGACATCTGGATAGACTGAGATTCCTTTAATCCCATCTGATTCTTCGGTGGTACAAATCACCGACAATTTCGCATCTGATCCTGCTTCAAAATGCGCTTCGTATGTATTTCCACCGCGTGCGATAATTTGCGTCAATACCCACTTTTTCATTGTTTCCAGACTCCCGCTGATACGTACTTCTCAATCCACGTGCGGTTGACCTTGTACGTACTCCCACCGCTCCATGGATCACGCACAAGAAATCGTCCAGCGCCGAGCGGTTCAATTTTCACCGCGTGCGCGAGTTCTCCATGAGCTTGGAGTACGGCTGCCATTGGTCCTCGCTCCGCCGCTGCCACTGCGTCTGCGGCCGTGTCGAAGTATCTTCCGGCGTATGTGTTGGCGCCATGGATTTTGTTGAGCGTTTCTCTCAGATCCGTGGCGCTGGCTCCCTCACCCATCTTTTCCAGAAGTTCCGCCTGAGTGGTCTTGCCCTCAGTAAGCATCTCTCCCGCAGCACTCGCGCAACCCAGTCCATTGCATTGCCCAACGGCGCCACCCGCGGTAACGTCAGTTGCTTCGTTAACCCAATGACCCGATTTGCCGCCCACGAGACCCGCACGTGGCGCGCCTCCCGAAGCTTCTGAGAAAGATCGAGAATTCATCTCTTGCGGCAAGCCCCCCGCCTTCCCCACCTCATAGCGTTCAGACCAAAACGTTGAGGATGGTCGAGTCGAAGTGAATCTCGAAAGACGCAAACCCGCGTACAATCCCGCGCCCGAACCTACCGCGCCACCGACGAAGCCGAAAACGCGTGCAACATCCTCATCGGCCCCGAAAGACTTGGCTGCACCGTATCCAACCGCATCACCAACATGGCCACCGATCGTTGGTAAGATGACCCCTCCTATAACGCCGTAGCTCGCAATGGCCGGCACCGATGCAGCTACGACGAAAGCCACGACAACGGCCGTGGCAGCCAGCTTAGCGGACGCGTCGGCTTTGGCACTTGACATTCCAACTCCACGAATGCCGCGCAACGCGTGGCATCCATTTTGGCAGACGCTACCGTTGTCTGACGTCTCGTCCCGCTCCGCCATTTCTGCGAGTGTTCGCTCCGTTGCACGAACATGATTCTCCGAAGCTATCTTGTCGCCGGACGCCATTCGCTGAATTTGATCCACCGTCATCGGGCCCATCTCGTCGAGATCCGAACTCTGCAAGTGTGAGGATCCAGACCTTGCGCTTGGGCCCCGCATGCTGCCAGCATGTGAACCAGCCGTCGGCTCTGCCCCGTTCAGATCTCGCCAACAAACCGGGTTTTCATGGCAATACCCATACAAACCCGCACCGTCGACCATCCCAGCGGGGTCAGCGGTTGTCCACCTACCCAACCAAGGGGCGTAATACCTTGCCGAATGGTACTGGAAACCGGTTTCGTCGTCGCGTTCTTTACCGGTGTACCTGAATCGTTTTTCGCTGACTTCGACGCCGGATTTGGCGCTTCGATAAGCGGGTGTTCCGTATGGGTGACATTCCTCGTATGAAATGACAAGGCCCGATTCGTCACATTCCAAATGGGCAGAATCAAGGTGGTTGGAGTATTGATATCTTACCCTTGAGATGATGGGTAGAGTGCCGGGCACATCGGCGTCGATGGTCTTTGTTTCGACCATCGCGATGCGCCTGGTGTCGTCCATGAGGTGCAAGGTTTCGCGCTCCAAAACGACGTCTTGACTTGCACCTTGGCGTTTTCGGTACAACTCCCAGCCACCCAAATAGATGCGTTCTTCTCGGGTGGTGCCGATTCTCTGGATGACTTTTCGGACGCGTTCACCGCCGGCATCGTAGGTATAATAAGCTGTTCCTCCGCCGCCCAAATCAGCGACCCTCATCTGGTCAGAGTGGGTATATTCCACGTTGGCCAAATGGGGGAAGGCGGTGATGTTGCCATTCAGGTCGTGCGTGTACGCAGCGGTATAGGGGCCGTTCGCGGCGTCACCTGGTAAACTGGTAGAGTGGAGTCTGTTGCTCGGGGGTACGCCCGCGCCGCCGGGCACAACACCGTTTGACCCGTACGCGTACCTTCTTGTCCATGACCCTGCGGAGCTACCCACCGCCGTATGAATCATCTTGAGGATGTTGCCGACGGCATCATACTCATACGCTTCTTCATACCGGCGCAACGCCTGGGCGTCGTTGGGATGGGGCAAGTTCCACAAGGGTAGGTCGTTGTTGTCGCGTTGATTATCACCAACGCCGCCGGCATGTTCTCGGCCCGTGGCGGCGATCAATCGGTAAATCGCGTCGTAAACAAACTCTTGTTTGGGGGTGACTTGTTGGCCTGCAAAAAAGACTTCTTGTTGGGCGTCGTCCCTGATTGTTGTGATGTTGCCGACCGGGTCGTAAAAGTAGAAGAGGTCTGGGAGCTGACTATGTACACCGCCCGATTCAGGTCGCTTCGTTTGGAGTCGAGTTAACCTGAAACTCAACGGGTCGTAGGTGTACTCTGTGAAGGTGGTGTTGCCGTAGTCGATGCGTTCGCGTCGGCCTTTGGCGTCGTAGGAAATTCCAGTGACGAATGGCGTCCAAACGCTGGCATTTCGGATGCGGGCGTCCACGGCTTCGAGCAGGCCGGCGTCGTTATAGGTCGGTCGAATCTCACTCAGGTCCGGCATGGTGGCGGACGTGGGCCTGCTCAAAGCGTCAAAGGCAAACGCTTTTGCGAATGTCTCGTTTTCAAGGAGCGAGGCCGCCTGAGTGAGAGCCGCACTTGGGGTACCACTTCCGGCGAGGGATGTCCAGTCAGGTTCGGAGGTGTACACGACGGCGAGGCGGCGCGACGTGGAGAGGGCGTTGCCTTTGAAGTCAAAGGAGGCGGTTTCAGTGAGACCTGCGCCGTCAAAGACGAGGCATGCCCGGCCTCGCAAGTTGGCCGTTTGAGGGTTGGGGTACGATTCGCCGTAGATGACTTTGAGGCGAAGCATTTCTACCCCGGCGCCTTTTTTCACCCAGAGGTGAGTCATGCGATTCAGGTCGTCGACTTCGACCCTGGTTTCATGTCCCAGCGAATCCCAGCCGCGCAGGGGTACACCGAGCGCATTTGCCAAGGCCCATTTTTCGCCGGAGTCGATGCTGGTTTCGTGGAGGAGCTGACCGTCCACTGAGATGTTGTATGTGGCGCAGGTGCGGCCAAGGCCGTCCACCACGGACTTGACTTGACCTTCAATGTCAAAGACGGTTTTGGTGGTGATCAAGCCGGCGGTGCCGTTGTTGGCAATCGCGAGAAAGGCTCTCCCCAACGAGTCGAGGTGCACAACACTGGGCGTGTTGGCGTGTGCCAACGCCTTG
Source organism: Polyangiaceae bacterium (assembly GCA_016712345.1). Classification (GTDB taxonomy): domain Bacteria; phylum Myxococcota_A; class Polyangia; order Polyangiales; family Polyangiaceae; genus JADJRH01. Next base: position 126,170 of record JADJRH010000001.1, on the reverse strand, counting down.
TTTTTGGCGTCGATGTCTTCGGGCGCGGGGGTTGGAGTGGCACCGGTTTCCCGAGCGAGTCGCCACACATTGCCCGCTTCGTTGACGGTATCGTTGGGATCCCACTGCTCCACGCGCCAGGGGTCAAACACACTTTTGGCAAATGTTCCGTCGGGTAGATCCACGCGCAGCGATCTACCCATGGAGTCGTACGTGACCAATGCGGTGACACCGACGGTGGCCAATACCTCCTCTTCTTCCCAATCCCAATCGTTGGAAAAATACGGCTCGTATTGTTTGATGGGGTTGCCTTTGTTGTTGACGATGGTGCGACCGGTGGCGACCCAGCGGGCAGGGCCTCCTGGGGAGGAGGGTTCGGCGTTGGCTTTGGCGAGTGCGGCGCCACCGGCACCATCCAAAAAGGCGTAGGAGGTTTGCCAACGGACGTTTGCGGAGCCGTGTTTCTCGCGGTGTTCGGTTTTGATATACGAAGGTTTGGGCAACGCGGCGCCGCTTGGATTTCCGGGGTTGCCGGGTTGGGTATTATACCAGCGGTCAACCTGGTATGTGTACACCATGGTCGGGTCAGTCAGGGGATCGCCGTCGGACGATCCGACCTTTCCCATGACGGCCGCTTTGGTGACTCTCCCCAACGCATCAAAAGCGACCTGACCTCGATTGCCGTTGATGTCGGTGGTTTGCCAAGGGGTCAAGGTGCGGTAGTCGATATCGGCGGAGCCGGTGTTTCCAAGGGGATCGGTGACCTGAATGGCAAGCAAGAAGTACGGGTCGTACACCACCGACGTAGTGCGTCCCAACGGGTCAATGACTTGGGTCGGGAGATAAAAATGGGAAGGGTCAAACACCTGGCGGCCTGACTTGACCCAATAGCCATCGGCGCCGCGGTCTTGGTAACCGGCGGCGGTGAGCATGGGACCGTCGACTTTTGTGCCGTAGGCCGCAGATATCAAGCCGGGAGTGAAGGCCAACGCGTACGATTGGTAAGGTAGAGCGAGCACGTCTGCGGTGCCCTCTGCCAAGGGATTGGGTAAATCGGCGCTGTTGTAATATTGATGAATCGCAGAGCCCAGCAGGCGTTTTTGGCCGGCGGTGGCGACGTTTTCGTACGGTACCGGAGCGGCGCCGTCAAACGCGGTGTTGACCTCGGTGGGGGAGTATAAACCGTTGGAGGCGGCCGGCGGGGCGGCCATTTTTACCTCGTAGGATTGCTCCGCGAGTGGAATTGCCAAACGATGTTTCGTTGGCGTTAACCCGCTGCCAAATGGGAAATGGGTGACCTGACGGGTGCCGACAACGACGTGCGTTGCGAATTGCTCGGGGAACGACTCTACCGGCGGTTGACCGGGAGGCGGCGTGGGCACCTTCCTTCCATAAACGACGGTCGCTTGACGGGTGGGTACGCCGTACTCATCCACGGCGAGTGTCAAGGTATGCGCGATTCGTGGGTCATCTTGGTTTTTTTCGTAGTGGAGGGTGACCGCTTCTTCAGGGTGCACCAACATCACGCAGTGGTTGGCGGTGACGCCGCGTCCACCTCGCGGGCCTTGTTTTTGGACAATGCGGATGCGGGTTTCAGCGACTTGGACGGGGACAAGATCATTTTCAGATCCGTCGAGTCCGTACACTTCCACGCGCATCGTTTGGCCGCGCATGGCGCGGTAGGCCTCGTGCCGTTGGGTGAGTGTGACCGGGGAGGTTTGCTCCGCAAGGACCACGGGCCTACCCAAGAGGTTTGGGGGCGCTTCAGGTGAGCCAAGGTCCACTGTTGGGCGCCACCATTCACGCTGGTAGGCTTGGTTATACAAAGCCCAGTGACGGAGGATGCCGAGGTGAAACCACGTTTTTGTCAAGACAGGAGGTTGAGGGCGCTCGTTGTTGAAAATGGGTAGGTCGCCGAACAAACCTTTCCCTTCGTGGGCAGCGGTGTACTCTGTGTCCAGTGTTTCTACCCGTCCAAAGCCGCGAAACTCGCGTTCGTCGGGGTCATACCCGCCATGGTGGTAGGTGTACTCTTGGACGAAGCGGTGTTTTTTGACGGCGTCGTAGACTTCTACCCGTTCGACGACGTGGACGGGGAAAGGTAGAGGGTGAGCCCACGGGGTGCCGGCCGCCTTATCTGCCAGGTAGAATTTGGTGGAAGGAGCGTATTTGATCCTTGTTTCTAAGCCAAAATTGTTTTTGACAGCCGTCAATAAATAGGGTTTTGTATCGCCGATGAGGTCGGTGGCGCGGAGGTGGCAGTTGACGTTTTGCCATTTGTTGAGGGAGTAGACAATTTGCGGGGTGCCTCTACCGAAGGCGTCGACGACACCGGCGGTGGAGGCGGCTTGACCGGAGACGCCGTACAAGATGACAGGTTCTTTGGAAAAGCCGTTTCCTGAATGGTTGAAAAAGACGTAGGTGTCGTGAGGCCTGCCCACCACCGGCCGTGTGCTCGGCGCTTCGCGCCTGCGCGCCTCCTGGCCTCCCAAGCCCGGCTCGCTTGCGCGCGCTCGCAGACTCGCGTGCTCGCTCGACACGGGCGGGAGGCCCAGCGTGATGACCGATCGACGCGGTATGGGTAGACGGGAAGGTAGTTGACGCTGAAGAAAAATCGAGAGCGAGCAAACGAGGCCGCGCTGGGCTCGTTCACTCGGGCGAACGAACAGTGTTACTGGAATGGCCATGGGTAGACAGCGGGGCCATTGTCGTGCTCGCAAATCGGGTAGACGGTGGGGAAGGCATGTTCGTTTAAGCGCTCAACTCTGAACGACCCAAAAGAGGCGGGAGAGCGATCGTTTGGAGTGAGGGAGGGAGCAGTGAGTGCAGCGCCCCTACCACGGTTCAGGATGGAGAGGCGAGGCTGCGGTCCGTCCATCTACCCGTTCAGGTCTACCATTGCGTTCTACCCGCGACTGACATCCTAAGTCGTCAGAGGACCGTATAAAGCCGAGCCGCATTGGGCGCGTTGCACGAACGCGCGGACTCCCGAACGGAAAGCGATCCCCCTCGCGCCTCGCGCCTTCACCGTCGAGGTCTACGCACTGCGTGCGTTTGCCCAGGGTGGTAACGTCGATGTCGGCAAGGGTCTCCGGGTCAAAGTGGAGGGTTTTTTGTTTTTTGGTGGGTAATGAATACGTGAATTCTAACGGCGGGAGAGATCGGGAAGTATAAACGATGGGCTCGTTGGGTGGAGTGGATTGGCGGATGTACCCTTTGTGGGTGGCGCTGGAGAGTAAGGTGATCGATTTCGACTGATTATAATTCAAGTCCACGGACGAAACGAGGGTAGGTCCGACACCCAACTCGGAGAAGTGATGGAAGACCAAAACGCGTTGGCAGTGGCGGGAGGTGCGGAGGTCAAATCCGCCGCGGTAGGAGGAGAAAGGGTCTTGGCGGACGGCCCATTTTTTGTCAGGTGCGGGCGCAGGTGTTGGGGAGGTCAGGTCGTGGTCGCCGTAGTCAAAGACGATTTCAAACTGGGCGGTGGAGATGTCGCCCATGACGGTGTTGCCGTAGCGTACACGTTTGGGGTAGCGGTTGCCGGAGATGTCGATCATGCGGTGGGGGGCGAAGCGGAACGCTTCAACCGGGGTTTGTCGAGGATTGACGCTGTCAAGATTTTCCGCGGCATACTCCACTTCCATGACATTGCCGTGGAGGTCTTCTACCCTGTCGAGGAGCCAGGATAAAATACGGTGAGCTTTTTGAGGGTCTTGAATGCGGGAGGCTGCCGTTTGGCCGTAAAAGTGTACACTTCCGTCGGCGGAGTACACTTTCCAGTAGAGGTTTCCCGTGGCTTTGACTTTGCGTTTTTCGATGCGAGCAAAGGCGCCCTCGGTGCGGGGTCTGTACAAAGTGACACGCTCGGGGTCGGAGTCATTTTCAGGGAGAGCGGGGTGGACGGGCACGAGGTCTTCGGCACCTGACAAGACAAAACTGTCACTTTCAAACGCGTCGTTGTATTGGGGTAGCCGGCGGTCCATGCGGCGGGTGACGGCGCCGAGCGACAAGTTCCAACCGAGTCCAAACACGCCGTTGCCGGAACCTGAATCGTAAGAAAGAGTTAATCCCGGCCCAAATCCGCGAGCGCTTGGGGCTGGAATTGGGATGGCAAAGCTACCCGTGCCGGTGGCGGGGTTGGTTTTGAAGGTGTCGCCGAGGGGTTGGATGGCGCCGCCACCTTTTGGCAAGGACAAGGAAGGTGGGCGTACGGCGTCGATTTTGGCGGAGGGGATACTTGTTTGGGTAGGTTGGGGAGGTGGCGCCGGTGGTGCGGCGATGACTTGGACAGTTGGGGAGGCCCCAAGGGCGACGCTGTTGGTGTGGCCGGCGTTGGGCGGGCCGGAGTTTGAAAGGGTATTTGTGCTGGGCGAGCCGGCTATTTGACCTTGGCCGGCGGAGGCACTTTGGCCGTTGGGTAGACCGGCGGATGAGCCGTCGGCGGGGGTGGAGCCTTGACTGGTGGAATTGGATGTCAGGTCAGGTCGATGTTTCACAGGGCCTCCTCGGTTGTGAGCGTTGCCAAACAGTCAAAAAAGTCGGAAAAGGGCGAAAAAGGACAAAGGGGGGCCGAAGGCGCTGCGCGGGTCGACTGGACACGCGCAGCGCCGGGGGCCTTTACAACTCAACTCAACTCATGTCAGGTCAGAGGTTAGGGAGCCTCCTCGTACGTGAAGGTGAGCCAGATGTCTTCCAACGCGTCGGGGTGTAGTTTGCCGTTGGCTTTCAGGTGGGAGGGGATGTCGGCGATGTTCTCGATGGAGAATACCCAGGGAACGAACGGGCCTTCATCGGGGTTTTTGACGGGTACATCTCCAGCAAGGGTGAGATCGGTATGAGGTTCACCGGCGATAAACTGGAGGGTGCCGGTGATGGCGGTCTGACCGGGCGGGGTAAGTTGGAATGTCAGGTGGGTAGGTGAGGAGACCCCCAGCGATGTGTACTTTTCGTTGAAGGTGGCGCTGACGGTGACCTTGACGATCTGTACATCGCGTTTGCCGAGGAAGGTGTGGAAACCTTCACGGGTGACGGGGATTTCTAACCGGTGGGCGGGGGGTGGGTTGTCTTGACCCTGGCCGAACGAGGCGAATGCTTCGTGAGCCACGGTCTTTGCGGAGATGACGCGGACGCGTTGGAGGGTCGAGGCATTCAGGTGGTTCTTTGCCTTGGATTTGAGGAGATCTCCGGCGTCGCGGGAGGTGTACCTGACATGGAGGACCACGTCGGCGATGCGGTGGAGGGCGAAGCGGTTTTGGTCGGCGGGGACTTCTACCCTCCATGTGGAGAGGACGCCTCGGCCTTCGTAGGGGAGGAGTTTTTCATCCCGAAGGTCAAGTTGGAACATGCCGGCGTCGTCGTCAGCGGTGGTGGTGGAGAGGGCCTCCACGGCGGTGGGGTCGATGCTGAAGCGGCTGTCTTGTCCGCCGGCTGCTTCTGCGTACGCACTGCCGTTGAGAGCGGCGGATTTGCGGATTTTGCTGGAAAGCAAGGCGACTTCGCACTGTACTGTGTCGAGGGTGTTCCTGACGGTGGCGACGGTGTTCCTGCCCACCACCGGCCGTGTGCTCGGCGCTTCGCGCCTGCGCGCCTCCTGGCCTCCCAAGCCCGGCTCGCTTGCGCGCGCTCGCAGACTCGCGTGCTCGCTCGACGCGGGCGGGAGGCCAACCGGCATAGCCTGGGAGTGAGTATCAGCCGTTTATTGTCGGCGACCGATTCTCGCGGAGTTTTTGAAAGTACTCGCGAACAACCTCAACGACGTCGTGCTCCGATGCGGTGGTCACTTCAGAGAACTCTTCCCCAGGATCGACGAATCCGATCTCGTAGCTGCCATCCTCGTTCCAGGCGACCACCACACACCGTCTCGTATGATCCAAACCAAGCGCGAGGCTGGCGAGCGACACGCTTGGGTGAGCATCGACAAAAGCGGAGTCTTGCCGAACGATATCCGTCAATTTCCTCATGGCTGCGAGGGTCGGGTGCAGCACGCCATAATGATCGAGACGCTTAAACGCCTCATCAACTTCGTCCCATTCTTCACTTATCGCCATGGTTTCAGTGCCTCTGCCAATTCCACACCCGTCAGGTGTTTTCCATTGAGAAAAAAATCTGTCGACGCTTCCCAGGTTGACTTTTTGAGTATTTGGCCAAGCTCCCAAGTAGTAACCCCATCTCTACCCGGTTTAATGCCTGTCAGGTTGAATTTTATTCGGCCGCCATTCTTGACAAACGAGTCGACGATAGCGCCGAAAAAGTGTTGGAATTGGCGGCGGTTGCCAACGGGGACTTTTATATAACTCTTGTCCCAGGCGCCGACAACGGAAACTGCCTTTTGACTTGTACCAAATGTTTCAAGGGATTCCCCAAGACCAAGAGCCAGGCTCGTGCCTTTCGGGATGGGTACCGTTCCCCCCAATGCGGTCGCCGTTATCCCCGGCCCCGACGCGGGTGTTGTTGGCTTCCGGGGCAGAAACCCACCTGCACCGCCGGCCCCTACGGGCAGAAATAGCGGTATCCGTTTATCCACCACATACTGCAATCCAAGGCTGATCTTCGACCAGGGCACAAACGACGCTCCCAGTTCCGCGGTCGTTAGCGTTCCTTGCATGAAGTTATACTCACGCTGTATTTGATACTCCCGAAAGTTGAATGCGATTCTGCCTGGTTCGGGTTTCCGAAGGGGATCCAACACAAAGTGAGTAGCCATTGCATTGGGTAGAAGCGGCGGAAAAAGCGCAGCCATCCAGGGTTCTACCCGCACATGATCGAGCAGCCAGTTTCGGGCCGAGTCTCTGGCGATCTGCCGTTTTTCCGGCTTCGTGAGCGGGGGCGTTTTGGCCGCTTCTGTCTGCGCCATTTCTCTTTTGGCCTGACCTACTCCCAACCTAACGCGCATACCCGATTCACCTTCGGGCGTTGGGGGGGAGGTCAGATCTTTCGGAACATGCTCCGATTCACGGTACATGTCGCCGATCTCGTCGGGTGTATAACCTTGGGTATGGTTTTCGGAAAAGAGCAGGTCGGCCTGCGCTTTTTTCCGACGGGCTGCCGCAAGCATTTCTCGAATTTTGTTTGACTCCCTTCCTGTCGGGTCGTTCGCCCCAACAGGATCGCCGCCTGCGTAGGCGTACACACCCAACCCATCGACCATCCCAGCCGGATCCGCGGTTGTCCACCTACCCAGCCACGGCGCGTAATACCTGGCCGAATGGTATTGGAAACCGGTTTCGTCGTCGCGTTCTTTACCGGTATAGCGGAATCGTTTTTCGCTGACCTCCACCCCTGATTTGGCGCTTCGATAGGCCGGGGTTCCATAGGGGTGACATTCCTCATACGAAATCACGAGGCCCGTTTCGTCGCATTCGAGATGGGCAGAGTCGAGGTGGTTGGAGTATTGATATCTTACCCTTGGGGTGATGGTCAACGGGCCTGACACGTCGGCGTCGATGGTCTTTGTTTCGACCATGGCAATGCGTCGGGTGTCGTCCATCAGGTGCAAGGTTTCGCGTTCGAGCACCACTTCTTGACTGGCGCCTTGGCGTTTTCTGTACAACTCCCAGCCACCCAAATAGATGCGTTCTTCGCGGGTGGTGCCGATTCTCTGAATGACTTTTCTGACCCGTTCGCCGCCGGCGTCGTAGGTATAATAGGCGGTGCCGCCACCTCCCAAATCGGCCATTCGCATTTGATCTGAATGTGTGTACTCAATGGCCGCGAGGTGGGGCATCGCGGTGATGTTGCCATTCAGGTCGTGGGTGTACGCAGCGGTGTAAGGGCTGTTTGCGGTATCCCCGGGCAGACTGGTGGAGTGGAGTCGGTTGTTTGTGGGTAGACCGTTTCCACCGGGCACAACACCGTTTGACCCGTAAGCGTAGCGGCGGGTCCATGAGCCCGCGGAGCTACCCACCGCGGTGTGGATCATTTTGAGGATGTTGCCGACGGCATCATACTCATACGCTTCTTCATACCGGCGCAGCGCTTGAGCGTCGTTGGGGTGGGGTAAGTTCCACAAGGGTAGGTCGTTGTTGTCGCGTTGATTATCGCCGACGCCGCCGGCATGTTCGCGGCCGGTGGCGGCGATCAAGCGATAAATCGCGTCGTACAAAAATTCTTGTTTGGGGGTGACTTGTTGACCTGCAAAAAAGACTTCTTGCTGCGCGTCGTCGCGGATCGTTGTGATGTTCCCAACGGGGTCGTAAAAGTAGAACAGGTCTTGGAGTTGACTGTGTACACCGCCGGATTCAGGTCGTTTTGTTTGGAGGCGAGTTAACCTAAATGACAGGGGGTCGTAGGTGTACTCGGTGAAGGTGGTGTTGCCGTAGTCGATGCGTTCGCGGCGGCCTTTGGCGTCGTACGCAATGCCCGTTACAAACGGTGTCCATGTGGACGCGTTTCGGATGCGGGCGTCCACGGCTTCGAGCAGGCCGGCGTCGTTATAGGTCGGTCGAATCTCACTCAGGTCCGGCATGGTTGCGGACGTGGGCCTGCTCAAAGCGTCAAAGGCAAACGCTTTGGTAAACGTCTCGTTTTCAAGGAGCGAGGCCGCCTGAGTGAGAGCCGCACTTGGGGTACCACTGTTGGCCAAGGATGTCCAGTCAGGTTCGGAGGTGTACACGACGGCGAGGCGGCGCGTGGTGGAAAGGGCGTTGCCTTTGAAGTCAAACGAGGCTGTTTCAGTGACGCCGGCGCCGTCAAAGACGAGGCAGGCTCGGCCTCGCAAGTTGGCCGTTTGAGGGTTGGGGTACGATTCGCCGTAGATGACCTTGCGGCGAAGCATTTCTAACCCGGCGCCTTTTTTCACCCAGAGGTGCGTCAGGCGATTCAGGTCATCCACTTCGACCCTGGTTTCATGTCCCACCGAATCCCAGCCACGGAGGGGTACACCGAGCGCATTTGACAACGACCATTTTTCGCCGGAGTCGATGCTTGTTTCGTGGAGGAGTTGACCGTCCACCGAGATGTCATACGTGGCGCAGGTGCGGCCGAGCCCGTCCACCACCGACTTGACTTGACCTTCAATGTCAAAGACGGTTTTGGTAGAAATCATCCCACCGGTGCCGTTGTTGGCGATCGCGAGAAAGGCTCTGCCCAACGAGTCGAGGTGCACGACACTCGGCGTGTTGGCGTGTGCAATGGCCTTGTTTTTGGCGTCGATGTCTTCGGGGGCGGGGCTTGGAGTTGCACCGGCTTCGCGAGCGAGTCGCCACACGTTTCCCGCTTCGTTTACGGTATCGTTGGGATCCCACTGCTCCACGCGCCAGGGTGAAAAAATGCTCCGAGCGTAGGTGCCGTCGGGCAAATCTACCCGTAAGGATCTACCCATGGAGTCGTACGTGACCAACGCGGTGACGCCGACGGTCGAGAGCGCTTCCTCGTCTTCCCAGTCCCAGTCTGGGGAGAAGTAAGGCTCGTATTGTTTGATGGGGTTGCCTTTGTTGTTGACAATGGTTCGACCGGTGGCGACCCATCGGGCAGGGCCTCCTGGGGAGGAAGGTTCGGCGTTGGCTTTGGCAAGGGCGGCGCCACCGGCACCGTCCAAAAAGGCATAGGAGGTTTGCCAACGGGTGTTGGTGGGGCCGTGTTTTTCGCGGTGTTCCGTTTTGATATACGAAGGTTTGGGTAACGCGGCGCCGCTTGGATTTCCGGGGTTGCCGGGTTGGGTATTATACCATCGGTCAATCTGGTAGGTGTACACCATGGTCGGGTCGGCAAGGGTGTCACCGTCGGACGACCCTACCTTACCCATAACAGCCGCTTTGGTGACTCTCCCCAGGGCGTCAAAGGCGACTTGACCTCGATTGCCGTTGATGTCGGTGGTTTGCCAAGGGGTCAAGGTGCGGTAGTCGATGTCGGCGGAGCCGGTGTTTCCAAGGGGATCTGTGACCTGAATGGCAAACAAGAAGTACGGGTCGTAGGTGATCGACGTGGTGCGTCCCAACGGGTCGATGACCTGAGTGGGGAGGTAAAAATGGGAAGGGTCAAACACCTGACGGCCTGACTTGACCCAGTAGCCGTCAGCGCCGCGGTCTTGATAACCGGCGGCCACCAACATGGCACCGTCGACTTTTGTCCCGTACACTTGCGAAACAAGGCCGGGTGTAAAAGCGAGGGCGTACGATTGGTAAGGTAGAGCGAGCACGTCTGCGGTGCCCTCTGCCAAGGGATTGGGTAGATCGGCGCTGTTGTAATATTGATGAATCGCGGAGCCGAGCAGGCGTTTTTGGCCGGCGGTGGCCACATTTTCGTACGGGACGGGCGTGGCGCCGTCAAACGCGGTGTTGACGTCGGCAGGGGTGTAGAGCCCATTTGCCGCCGCGGGCGCGGTGGGCATCTTCAACTCAAATGATTGCTCGGCCAACGGCACGGCGAGCCGGTGTTTTGTCGGGGTTGCGCCTGCACCAAATGGGAAGTGAGTGACCTGACGGGTGCCGACAACGACGTGGGTAGAAAGTTGCTCGGGGAACGACTCTACCGGCGGTTGACCGGGAGCCGGCGCGGGCACCTTTCGACCATACAACACGGTGGCTTGACGGGTAGGCACGCCATATTCATCCACGGCGAGTGTCAAGGTGTGGGCGATGCGCGGGTCATCCTGGTTTTTTTCGTAGTGGATGGTGACCGCTTCTTCAGGGTGCACCAACATCACGCAGTGGTTGGCGGTGACGCCGCGTCCACCTCGGGGGCCTTGCTTTTGCACGATACGGATGCGGGTTTCGGCGACCTGCACCGGCACGGTGTCGTTTTCAGATCCGTCGAGTCCGTACACTTCCACGCGCATCGTTTGGCCCCGCATGGCGCGGTAAGCTTCGTGCCGTTGGGTGAGTGTGACCGGGGAGGTTTGCTCCGCAAGGACCACCGGCCTACCCAAGAGGTTTGGGGGCGCTTCAGGTGAGCCAAGGTCCACTGTTGGGCGCCACCATTCACGCTGGTAGGCTTGGTTATACAAAGCCCAGTGACGGAGGATGCCGAGGTGAAACCAGGTTTTTGTCAAGACAGGAGGTTGAGGGCGCTCGTTGTTATAGATGGGTAGGTCGCCGAACAAACCTTTCCCTTCGTGGGCGGCGGTGTACTCTGTGTCCAGTGTTTCTACCCGTCCAAAACCGCGAAATTCGCGTTCGTCGGGGTCATACCCGCCGTGGTGGTAGGTGTACTCTTGGACAAATCGATGGCGGCGGACGGCGTCGTAGACTTCCACTTTTTCTACCACGTGCACTGGGAAAGGTAGAGGGTGAGCCCACGGTGTACCGGCGGCCTTATCTGCCAAGTAGAATTTGGTGGAAGGAGCGTATTGGATCCTTGTTTCTAAGCCGAAATTGTTTTTGACAGCGGTCAGCAAATACGGTTTTGTATCGCCGATGAGGTCGGTGGCTCGGAGGTGGCAATTGACGTTTTGCCACTTGTTGAGGGAGTACACAATTTGAGGGGTGCCTCTACCGAAGGCGTCCACGACTCCCGCGGTGGAGGCGGCTTGACCGGAAACGCCGTAGAGGATGACAGGTTCTTTGGAAAATCCATTTCCTGAATGGTTGAAAAAGACATAGGTGTCGTGATCGTCAAAGTAGATCAAGTCGGCAGTGCCGGTGCCATCCATGTCGGCGAGGCGGATGCGTTTGGTGTCCAAGCGCGGTTTCATGAAGCGCATGAGGGGCACTTGCATGACGATTTGGCCTCCAAAACGGCCGTTTCCGAGGTTTGGCCAATACGAAAGTGACCCTTCAATAATGCGGACGAGATCGGGTAGACCGTCACCTGTCATGTCGGCAAAAAAGACGGCCATGTGAAACGGCGTGCTCGGCCAAACGGCGGGCCCTCGGTCGTCGTGGTCGGCCATGTGGTAGACAAAGGGATGGTCAAATCCGTCGGAGCCCAAACTGGGATACCAGATGTATTTGCCGTCCAATGCGACGAGGAGGTCATCGCGACCGTCGCCGTTGAGGTCGAGGAGGCTGACGCGGGCGCTGTCCCACTTGACAGTGTTGGGGAGTTGAACAAAGCGTGTGAAGCGTTCAAACGCGCCATTTTCGCGGGCGAAAGAGCCGGGGACGGGGCCGTCAAATTGGGCGAATGTGGGGATGCCATTGCCGTCGAGGTCAACGATGCGAGCGCGTTCAACTCCGATGGAAGGTTCGGTGGAGATGGTTTTGGCTTTGGCGAGTTTTCCACCGGAGAGGTTGCGTTTATAGCGGAATTGGTGGCTGTCGCGGGTGAGAAGACCTGACAGACCTTCACCGTCGAGGTCAACCCATTGGGTGCGTTTGCCGAGGGTGGTAACGTCGATGTCGGCAAGGGTCTCCGGGTCAAAGTGGAGGGTTTTTTGTTTTTTGGTGGGGAGGGAGTAGGTAAACTCCAGGGGCGGTAAGGCCTGACTGGAGTACACAATCGGGTCGCCTGGTTCAACGGGTGGAGTGGATTGGCGGATGTACCCTTTGTGGGTGGCGCTGGAGAGTAAGGTGATCGATTTGGACTGGTTGTATGTCAGGTCCACCGACGAAACGAGGGTAGGTCCGACACCCAACTCGGAGAAATGATGGAAGACCAACACGCGTTGGCAGAGGCGGTAGGTGCGGAGGTCAAATCCGCCGCGGTAGGAGGAGAAAGGGTCTTGGCGGACGGCCCATTGTTTGTCAGGTGCGGGCGCAGGTGTTGGGGATGTCAGGTCGTGGTCGCCGTAGTCAAAGACGATTTCAAACTGGGCGGTGGAGATGTCGCCCATGGTGGTGTTGCCGTATTTGACTCGCTTGGGGTAGCGGTTGCCGGAGATATCGATCATGCGGTGGGCGTAAAATCGGTGTTGCTCGGCGGGGTCGCGCGAGTTGACTCCGTCGAGATTTTCCGCGGCGTATTCCACTTCCATGACGTTGCCGTGGAGGTCTTCTACCCTGTCGAGGAGCCACGATAAAATGCGGTGAGCTTTTTGAGGGTCTTGAATTCGGGAGTTGAGGGACCGGCCGTAGAAGTGTACACTTCCGTCGGCGGAGTACACTTTCCAGTATAGGTTTCCTGTGGCTTTGACTTTGCGTTTTTCGATGCGAGCAAAGGCACCCTCGGTGCGGGGGCGGTAGGCGGTGACCCTTTCAGGATCGGACTCGTTTTCCGGGGGAGCGGGGTGGACGGGCACGAGGTCTTCGGCACCTGACAAGACAAAACTGTCACTTTCAAACGCGTCGTTGTATTGGGGTAGCCGGCGGTCCATGCGGCGGGTGACGGCGCCGAGGGAAAGGTTCCAACCGAGTCCAAACACGCCGTTGCCGGAGCCTGAATCATAGGACAACGCGAGGGAAGGTCCAAAGCCTCGTGCGCTTGGGGCTGGAATTGGGATGGCAAAGCTACCCGTGCCGGTGGCGGGGTTGGTTTTGAAGGTGTCGCCGAGGGGTTGGATGGCGCCGCCACCTTTTGGCAAGGACAAGGAAGGTGGGCGTACGGCGTCGATTTTGGCGGAGGGGATACTTGTTTGGGTAGGTTGGGGAGGTGGCGCCGGTGGGGCGGCGATGACCTGCATGGAAGGAGGGGCGCCGAGGGCGACGCTGTTGGTGTGGCCGGCGTTGGGCGGGCCGGCGTTTGAAAGGCTATTTGCACTGTGCGCGCCGCCGGAGTTGCTGGCCGAACTTTGGCCTTGGCCGGATGCACTTTGGCCGTTGGGTAGACCGGCGGGCGAGCCGTCGGCAGGGGAAGAGCCTTGACTGGTGGAATTGGATGTCAGGTCAGGTCGATGTTTCACGGTATACCTCTTCTGGGCGATGCTTTCGACGTGTGGCCGGCGCGTAACGCCGGGCGGATCAGGGCCAAAACCAAAGGCCTTGCAGGGCCAATGGGTAGATGGCTTTGCGAACAAACGGGTGGGCTCGTGCGAGGGGTCAACCTCGCGACAAGTGAGCCGAACGCCGTTTGGGCGCGTGATGTTTGAGATGCGATATCTTGTTGCGAATGAGCGTCTTTATTGGGCGGGGCTAAAAACGCCTCCCTCTGTTTTGAAAATATTTTTTTGCAGGCTCAAAAAAGCCTTCGCCTGCGTCACTCGCCGAGAATACAGAGCGCGCAAACCTGCGCAAGATCGCTAAACAGATGCCCAGGTCAAACTATGTCAACGCTGCGCCCGCCAGGCTTATGGCCGAGAGTAAACCTCCCCCGGCCCAGCGCAGGCGCGAGCGTGCGAGCGCTGAGCATGGCCTTGGGGGAGACAGGTGGGCGCAGGCCCACCGAGTGGGGGCAGCCTTAGAAAAATGGAACGCGAGTTAGGACGGACTACGATAGGAGGGTGGGTGACTGCTCGCACGAGGCGGTTCGGCGAAACGACACCCCACCACGCGAGCCAGTAGACAACTAACCATCGCTCATATACCCAACAACTACGATAGGAGGGTGGGTGACTGCTCGCACGAGGCGGTTCAGCCACCCGACGCACGAGCGCCCCCAGGCGGCAATTGCAAGGAAAGGCGAAGCCGCGGTCCGACAGCCGTCAAGTCACCCAGTGCAGAAAACAAAACCTGACAGACACCCACCGCGCACCGGGTCGGACCGTATAAGGCTGAGCCCCAAATGGCGCGTCGCGCGTCGGCTTGAGCCGAACCGCCGTAGGGCGAGCAGTTCAGCCACCCGACGCACGAGCGCCCCCAGGCGGCAATTGCAAGGAAAGGCGAAGCCGCGGTCCGACAGCCGTCAAGTCACCCGGTACAGAAAACAAAACCTGACAGACACCCACCGCGCACCGGGTCGGACCGTATAAGGCTGAGCCCCAAATGGCGCGTCGCGCGTCGGCTTGAGCCGAACCGCCGTAGGGCGAGCAGTTCAGCCACCCGACGCACGAGCGCCCCCAGGCGGCAATTGCAAGGAAAGGCGAAGCCGCGGTCCGACAGCCGTCAAGTCACCCAGTGCAGAAAACAAAACCTGACAGACACCCACCGCGCACCGGGTCGGACCGTATAAGGCTGAGCCCCAAATGGCGCGTCGCGCGTCGGCTTGAGCCGAACCGCCGTGGGGCGAGCAGGCACCCGCCCGACGCACGAGCGCGACCTGACACCCGTTCCCGACGAGCCCTTACAGGTCGATCTGGTGCACTTCGTCGACAGTTTCGCCCAAGAAGCGGGAAGCGACTTCACGGAAGCTTTTGGGTACGTCGGTGACGAGCAGGTCGAGGGTGCCTCTTTCGGTGCGGGTGCAAGCCAGGTTTCGTTCGGTGAGGAAGGTGGCGACGTCGTCGGCCGTGGCATACGCACTGTCTACGATGGGTAGATTTTCACCTGTCAGGGCGGCAAGTTCTTCTGCGATTGGCTTTTTTAATAGGGGAAAGTGGGTGCACCCAAGGACAACCGAGCGGGCGCCTTTGCGAACAAGAGGTTCGAGGTAGCGTTGGGCAACGAGGCGGGGCACCTGACCATCTACCCATCCTTCTTCGGCCAAGGATACAAGGAGTGGTGCGGCTTGACCGATGACAACAGCGCGGGTAGATAACGCGGCGACGGCGCGGGGATAAGCGTTGGAGCTGATGGTGCCAGTTGTGGCGAGGACTCCAATGGGGGCGCCCTGAGAGGCTTCGACGGCGGCGCGCGCGCCGGGGACGATGACGCCGAGAATGGGTAGGTCGAGTTCAATGCGCAACATGTCGAGTGCTACAGCACTGACGGTGTTGCAGGCGACAACAATGGCTTTGACTCCGCGTTTGAGAAGGACGCGCGAGCAGCCGAGGGCGTATCGAACAACGGTTTCAGGCGAGCGGGTTCCGTAGGGGACGCGGGCGGTGTCGCCGAGGTACACAATGTTTTCGCCGGGGCACTTTTCGCGCAGGGCGTGAACCACGGTGAGGCCGCCCAATCCCGAGTCGAAAACACCGAGGGGCGCTTCGCGGCGGGCAGCTTTTTCAAGGGGATTTGCGCTCACGCGGCGAGCCTAGCCCAGAACCCGCCATGCGCCCAAAAGCTCGTGGGGTGCCCAGTCGGTCCCGCCCCGCGGCGAGCGAGTGACCTGTGCGCGAACGAGCGGTGCGGTTTGGGCCCCGGCCGCGTTTTATGGGGCAAGCGAGCGAGTGACCTGTGCGCGAACGAGCGATGAACGGGGGGACCGCCCTGTTTGAGCGGTGGCGTGGGGTAGGGGCCCCACGACCCGCGAGTCGGGTGGGTCCCGCCCCGCGGCGAGCGAGTGACCTGTGCGCGAACGAGCGGTGCGGTTTGGGCCCCGGCCGCGTTTTATGGGGCAAGCGAGCGAGTGACCTGTGCGCGAACGAGCGATGAACGGGGGGACCGCCCTGTTTGAGCGGTGGCGTGTGGTAGGGGCCCCACGACCCGCGAGTCCCCGCGAGTCGGGTGGGTCCCGCCCCGCGGCGAGCGAGTGACCTGTGCGCGAACGAGCGGTGCGGTTTGGGCCCCGGCCGCGTTTTATGGGGCAAGCGAGCGAGTGACCTGTGCGCGAACGAGCGATGAACGGGGGGACCGCCCTGTTTGAGCGGTGGCGTGGGGTAGGGGCCCCACGACCCGCGAGTCGGGTGGGTCCCGTTCAGCGCGAGACGCGCACAGGCCACGAGCGAGCCGCTTGGGGCGGGCGGGCGCGCGAATGCGCGACCGGGGTGGGGCAGGGAAATTGAAGGTTCACGCGGGGGGCGGCTGTACTATCCTGCCGCGCCATGGCGGAGACGAAAAAGGGCTGGATCAAGGGGAACATCGGCTTCAACGTCGGTGAAGACGCGCCGGATGCGGCTGAAGTTGGGCCGATGTTGCCATTGCGGGTCGTGGTGGTGGGCGACCTTGTTCCGCACGATGAGTACAACGCGGGGGCGAGTGCTCCCGAGGGTACACTTCGGTTGGAGCCGCAGCATTTTGATGAGTTGTTTGGGCGGATTCGGCCGCGGATTTCGGTGGAAGTGCCAAGTGTCCTTGCCGAGGGGCGAGTGGTGCGGGTGGAGATCTCGCTGACGAGTTTTAAGAGTTTGCGGCCGGACGGTTTGTGTTCCGAGGTGCCGCTCTTGAGGTCGTTGCTCGATGGGAAGTTGGTGCTCGAGCGGCTGCGCGATGGGTCTGTCAATCGCGATGCAGCGTTGATTGAGTTGCAGCGGTTGTGGGGTGGATCACCTTTTGGGCGCGAGATTTTGGGACTCGTTCCGCAGTCGGGTGGGCCCGCTCCGGCGGCGGCCGTGCAGGCTCCGCAGGCTGCGCCGGATGTGTCGGCGACGGTGGATTCGATTTTGGACATGGTGGATGTGGGCGGGAGCGGTGTGTCGGCACCGTCGGCTCCAATTGAGCCGCAGGCTCCGCCGGTGCGTGTACCCACGGAGGCGCCGTCGAGGTTTACGGAGTTGATTTCGGCGGTGGCAAAAGCGGGGCGGTCGACGGCGGGTGGGGTGCGTCCCACCGAGGCGCTCTCGCGTGTGGAGCGTGCGATTGGTACGCAGCTCGGCGCGATTTTGCAGCATCCCGAAGTGCGGCGTTTGGAGGAGGCGTGGCGCGGGCTGAAGTTTTTGGCGGATCGGGCGCTGTCGATTCCAGGTGTACGCATTGATGTGGTGAGCACAAAACCTCAGCACGCGGCGGCGGCGTTGGAGCGGGCGATCAAGGCGAATGCTTCGGCGGAGCCGCCGGTGTCGTTTGCGCTTGTGGATGTGGTTGTGGATGGAAGTGCGGCTTCGTTGGCGCGGGCGCACGGCATTGCGGAGGTTGCGGAAGGGTATTCGGTGCCGGTGGTGATGGCGGCGTCGAATGGGCTGTTGGGCGTTCAGAGCCTCGGGGATGTGGAGCGGCTCGATTACAAGATGGGTTTGTTTGAAGCGAAGCACCAAGTGGCGTGGCGTGCGCAGGCGGCAAAACGCGAGATGCGTTGGGTGGTGTTTGCGATCAATGAGTTTTTGGCGCGGGCGCCGTACGACAAAACAACGTCGCGCGTGCGCGAAGCTGTGGTGAGCGAAATCCCTTCGGATGAAGGGGGTTTTGTGTGGACATCACCGATTTATGCGCTGGGTGCGCTGGCGGTTGCGAGCTTTAAAGACACGGGTTGGCCGTGTCGGATCATTGGGCCCAAAGCGGGCACGCTGGGGAATTTGCCGGTGCACCAAGAGTTTGCGGTGACGGAAAGCGCGGAGGGAGTGGCAATTCCGACGCGTGTGTACATTTCGACGGAATCGCAAAAAGACCTTGGAAAGATGGGGATCTTGGCGCTGGCTTCGGCACCGAATACGGACGAGGTTCAGATTTTTTCGGCGCCGACGGCGTACGTTCCGCCGCCGAAGCGGACGTATGACTCGGCCACGCAGGAGCCTGAAATTCGGTACGAGCGGGTGGCGCTGGGTGATCAGTTGTTCGTGGCGCGGATTGCTCAGTTTTTGAGGACGCTGTGTTCGCGGTTGCCGGCGACGGCAGATCCGGGCGAGGTGGGTCCGGTGGTGGAAGGCGCTCTCAAGGAGCTGTTTAACGACGGAGCGGCTCGCAATGTGGAGATTGCGGCGAGAGCGCACTCCGGCGAGCATGGAACGGCGGTGGCGGTGACCATTCGTCCGCGCCGGTTCTTGAGTGTAACGCTCGAAGAGTTGTCCCTCGAAATCCCGCTGGGCTAAAACCTTTCGGGTGCGCCTGGGCATCGACTTCGGGACAACCCGCACCGTTGTCGCTTGCTGCGACCGCGGTAATTACCCTGTTTTGTCGTTTTTTGACGACGCAGGCGACACGGTGGATTTTTTTCCGTCGGTGGTCGCCGAGCACAAAGGCGAGCTGCGCTTTGGGCTGGATGCGTTGCATTTGGCGGCGGAGCACGGCTGGCATTTGGCGCGATCGTTTAAGCGGCTGCTGGCTCGGCCGCGCGCGTCGGATGCGCTTGTTCACGTGGGGGGGATTGAGATCGCTGTCA
Organism: Polyangiaceae bacterium; assembly: GCA_016712345.1. Lineage (GTDB taxonomy): Bacteria > Myxococcota_A > Polyangia > Polyangiales > Polyangiaceae > JADJRH01. The sequence continues at coordinate 107,369 of JADJRH010000001.1, read as the reverse complement.
CAGAGTTGATTTCGCGATTTTTGGCGTCCCTGCGCGAAGCGATTTTGTATCGGTCGAATCGGCCGGCGGCGGGGTCGGACGAGCGGTTGATCGCGGTGGTGGCAACCCCTGCCAATGCGCACGGTGCGCAGCGGTTTGTGACGCTGGATACGTTTCGGCGGGCGGGGTTTGAAGTGATTGGGATGTTGAACGAACCGTCGGCGGCGGGGTTTGAATACACCCATCGGCATCATCGGACGATCACGTCGAAGCGCGAGCACATTGTTGTGTACGACTTGGGCGGCGGGACATTTGATGCGTCGCTGGTTCACCTTTCTGGCCGGCATCACGATGCGGTGGCAACAGCGGGGCTCAATCACTTGGGGGGCGACGATTTTGATGCGGTGCTCGCCGATGTGGTGCTTTCGGCGGTGAATCTCGAACGAAAAGATTTGTCGAGGCACGCGCGGGAGTTGCTTCTCGATCAATGTCGTGAAGCGAAGGAGCGGTTGAATCCGAACTCGCGGCGGATCGCGATCGATTTGGAGGCGGCGATAGGGGCGGATGCGCCGGAGCCTGAAGTGACGATCGCTGTGCAGGACTTTTACGACGCGGCGACTCCGCTTGTGGAGCGGACAATTGTGGCGATGCAGCCGGTGATGGCGAAGCTTGACGAAAACGTGGACGAAGCGATGACGGAGATCGCGGGCATTTACGTTGTGGGCGGTGCGAGCGCGCTGCCCGTGGTGCCGCGGGTGCTGAGGGGATCGATTTGGGCGACGTGTACACAGGTCGCCGTATCCGTCGGGGGCAATTGCCATTGGGCTTGCGATCGCGGCGGATGAAGAAGCGGGGTTTGAAATATCCGATCGGCTCTCGCGGCACTTTGGGGTGTTTCGCGAGGGACGGGGCGGTGAAGATGTGGTGTTCGATCCGATTTTTGATCGGGAAGAGCGCATTCCAACGCAGGGCGAAGGGCGGCAGGTGATTGGGCGTGTGTACCGTGCGGCGCATAACGTTGGGCGGTACAGGTTTGTGGAGTGCGCGGCGCTGGATGAGCGAGGTGTACCCATTGGGGACATTACGGCGTACGACGATGTGTTGTTTCCGTTTGATCCGGCATTGCGATTTGAGGGAATGCGGCTTGGTGAAGTGCCTGTGCGAAGGCTCGTTCGAGAAGGGCCGCTGATTCAAGAGAAGTACAGCGTGACGGCGCACGGGCTTGTGAAGGTAACGATCACCGATTTGGAAACGGGGTTTGAACGCGCGTTTCACATGGGGTCATGAGTACGCAATTGCGATGTGTACGCACGAGGTGACGCCCGGATCAGACGTTTCGCCCTGGGTGAGTTGACCGGGCGGCGGCCCGTGCCGACGTGTGTACGCAGCCGGCTGCCTGCGTGTGTGTACGCCGCGGCGTGCTGAGGCGTGTGTACGCAACGGCGCTACGAATCGTATTGCGCCAGGGCGCCGGCGAGTTCTTTTTTGATGCGTTCGCGCAGTTCTTCGGGCTCCACGACGTGGGCGGTTTCACCAAATCCCAAGATCCAGGTGCCGACTTCTGTGAGGTCACCAATGGCCATGGAGAGGCGTACGCCGCCGCTCGGAAGCGGCGAAAGTTCCTGCGAAGGGTGTACGCGTCGCGTGCGGACATATTCAGCAACGCGCGCGTCGAAATCGACAACGACGCGCTTGGGCTCACCGCCGCGAAAGATGCCGAATTGGCCTTGAAAATGGTCTTCGATGGAGAAGTCATCGGGGAGCGAAAATCGCTCGATGGTGGCGCACTCGGCGTCGCGCATGCGGTCGAGGAGGAAGGTGCGCACTTCACCCCGGCCAACGTGTAGGCCCACGCAATAGATGGAGTCTTTGTAGAGAACCATTGCGTACGGGTGAATGGTGATGCGCTCTTCGCGGCCGTCTTTGGCGCGGCGGTAGCGACATTTGAGGGGGCGAAGATCGGCAACGGCTTGAAAGAGGGCGTCGAGTTCTTCGGTGCGGGACGAATAATCTTTGGGCGCAAACGGAAGGTACAAGAAGCGCTCTTCGAGGCGCGCATCGGCCACGCCCGCGTTGGGGCCTCGACCGGGGCGGCGCGCAACTCCGAGGAGCTTTTGCGCGACCATGTCGATTTCTTCGTAGAGCGTGGAGCCTTTCATGGGCTCGAAAAGGCGCTGCGCGGCGAGGAGTGCGTACGCCTGCGTGCGCCGAACTTCTACCCGGCGACCAAGTTCACCCGGGGCGAGGCGCCAAACGCGTTCACCACCTGGGCGCGTGGACGACGGCGTGACCTCCATTTCGCGTCGCACTTCTGCGAGGTAGCGGCGCATGCTTCGCGGCGTTACGTCGAGTTCACGCGCGAGTTCGTAAATGGTGAGGCCTTTGGGGTGGCGTTGTAGGAGCGCTCGGAGCGCGTCGAGGCGGCGATGCTGCGTGAACGGGCCGCGCGGTCGGCCGCGAGCTTTGCCCGGTGCCACGGGGAATTGAGAGGTTGCACGCGGAGGCGGCGAGGACGGAAAGGGGACTCCGGGCCCAACTGGACGGGTGGGTGCCGAGCCGCGCGCAGGGGGAATGGCAGCCGGCCTTGGTGCGAACGCCGACGGGGGACGGGCCGCAGTGGAAGCGACCGGCACCGCCGGCGGTCGCGCGCCTGGTGTTTGAGGCGGCCGAGGCGGGCTCGCGGACGACACCGAGGGCGCGGGAGGCTGTCGCGCCGCCGGGGGGGCCGTGTGAGCAGGAGTGGCCGCGGCCGTGGGTTTGGCCGGCTTCGCTTTCACGGCGGGGAGCTTTTCACGCGCCATGGGCGGGTGTGTCTATCGCAGCGCTGTGCCGAAGGACACGCAAAAGCGGATGGGTGTCGAACGTGCGCAAACAACGCGGGTTCCTCGCTCCCTTTCGGTTCGTTTCCGCGCCGTCATTGGGACGCGGATTCAAATGATCGGCGGCCGTGAAAAAAAGGCGCATTGAGGCTTTCATGCATCACTCAAAACGCGCTCTTCGCAGTTGAAGCACCGCTCCGCTCGATGCCATTATTGAGTGGAAGGAAGTCTTTATTTCTTAGCCTTCTTTTTAGGCGCCCCAGCTGTCCCGCTGTCGGCGTCTCTGCTTGGACAACACGTAAGCCGCATGTCGCAGCAAAATGTGTTGTTCGCCCTCGCCCGCGCGGGCGAATGATTTGTCGGCGCAGGAGGTTTCATCAATGGCGCTCGGTCCCTTGAAGATCGGCTACGTTGCCGCAATTCTGGGCGGGCTTTTGTTTGCCGCGTCCGGTTGTCAAACCGAAGCGTATTGCTTCATCGACTGCGGCGACGAAACAACCACCGGAACAACATCAGGCACCGGAGGTACCGGCGGTGAGTGCCTTTTTGACTGCGGGGGCACCGGCGGCACCACGACCGGAAGCGGGGCGAGCACGGGGACGGGACCGTGTACACCCTCCGGCGCTGAAGTTTGCGACGGCTTTGACAACGACTGCAACGGCAAGGTCGACGACGTTCCCGATGGTGAACTGACGACCGTGAAGACGTGCGGTACGTGCCAAAACAATTGCTACGACGTGGCGCTCAACTGCAAGCCTTCAACGGTCGGCTGCGAGCCGAGTCCCGACCCGGGGATGGTGCCCGGTGAGTGCACCTGCGGTGAGTGCGCCACGGACTATTTTGATCTCGATAACAACGGCACGTGTGAATACTTCTGCCAAAAAACAGCCAACGACGACTCGGTTTGCAACAAGCAGGACGATGACTGCGACGGTGTAAAAGACGAAGACGTTGACCTGTGCAACGACCCGCAAAACTGCGGCAAATGCGGTCGCACATGCAGCGTTGTTCACGGCTCGGGCGACTGCGTAAAAAGCGGCGGCGGCGCGTGCACCGAGGCAAACACGGCGTGCTCGATCTTGAGCTGCGACGACGGTTGGTTTGACGCCGACGGTTTGTACGCCACCGGTTGTGAATACCCGTGCACCAAAACCAATAACGGCGTTGAAATCTGCGACGCCCTCGACAACGACTGCGACGGCGAGATCGATGCTGCCGATGATCTCTCGGCCGACAACACCGTCGGCGTGATGTGCTTCGGCGATCCAAACGGTTTGTGCGCTACGGCCGCGCATCAAGGAGTCACCGAGTGCACCGGCGGCCAAGTGCTGTGCAGCGGCGCCAACGTGATCGTGGAGAACCAAGTACCGGAAACGTGCAACGGCATTGACGACGACTGCGACGGCGTTGCCGATGACAGCCCCTCCGATGCGGGCGGATCGTGTGGCGTGAGCGCCATCTTCCCATGCTCGCTCGGCGTCAAAGTTTGCATCAACGGCGCCGTTCAATGCTTCGGCGCTGTGGCGCCCACCACTGAAGTTTGCAACGGCGTCGACGACGACTGCGACGGCAACATCGACAAGACCGGCAACATGCAGCCCGCCGATTCAGTCGGAACGTGCAACGTGCCGCCGGCCGCTCCGATGGGTGCAACGCAGCCTTGCCAAGCAGGCATGAAAGCGTGTCAGGGCGGTCAGGTGGTGTGCGTTGGGTCTGTCGGACCGACGGCCGCCAACGACTTGTGCGGCGACGATTCAAACTGCGACGGCGCGCTCACCAACCAGCCAAATTTCATGAGCGACGTCACGCACTGCGGAAACTGCGCGACCAACTGCCAGGCGAGTGCGGTGCACGCCATTGTCTCGTGCGTCAACGGCATGTGCCAAAACCTGGGCTGCGAAAACGGCTACTACGATCTCGATAACAACGGCAGTTGTGAGTACGCATGCACGTTCGTTTCGCAGCAGGAAGCGTGCAACGGAGCCGACGACGATTGCGACGGACAGGTGGACGAAGGAGTTGTCGCGCCGTCGCCGACGCAGGTTTGCGGTGTGAGCCCGTCGGCCGTCAGCGCTGAGTGTACCTCGGGCGTGACGGTGTCTTGCATGAACGGCAATTGGCAGTGTTCGTTCCCCGCGGGTGTGTGCCCCGGCGGATGTTCGGCCAACGATGAGATCTGCGACACGCTCGACAACGACTGCGACGGTGTACTCAACGAAAACGTGTCCAACTTTGGAAAACCCTGCGCGAGCGACGACGGATTGCCCGCACCCGGTCACGGCGCGTGCAAAACAACGGGCACGTTCGTTTGCAACGGTCCCACCGCCGTTTCGTGCACCGCGGTGAAGGCCGACTGCGCAACGTTGCCGGGCGGCTGCACCGAAACGTGCGACGGCGTCGACAACGACTGCGACGGCCTGGTGGATGAAACGTTCAATGCCAAGGGATCCAACGCCGCAAACTTCGTAAAGCCGGTGGTGACCAAGGTGGCGGCGGCGCTCTGGACGTACACATACGAAGCAAGCCGCCCGTCCGCGACCAACCAATCGGCGGGCGACGGAAACGGCTTTTGGACAAGCGCGCCCGTAGGCGAGACGCTCGACAAGACGCCCGCGTGTTCAGCGGCAAACAAAATTCCGTGGTTCAACGTAACCCCCGCCGAGGTACAGCAAACCTGCCAGCAGATGGGCGGTGCAATGTGTACCGTTGCGCAATTCCAAACCGCCTGTAAGCCCAATGCTGCGTGCATCTACGGCTACAACCCGCGCGGCGGTGCCGGCAGCGCGTGCGCCACCACCAGCGTACCCGTCACCAAATTCTGTAACTTGGGTCTGTCGTTTGACTTCAACCCGGGCCTCGCCGGTGATCAAGACGGCTTGCTGCCCACCGCATCGGCATCACTCTCCAATTGCTGGGCCGATTGGTCGGCATTGCAGGGCAACGTTGCCGCAACCAGCAAGCTCTACGACCTAACAGGCAACCTTCGCGAAATCGTGTCTGAAGGTGCCAACTTCAAGACCATGGGCGGCGCGTTCAACGCCGACTCTGAAGCGGGGGCGTCGTGTAACTTCACGTTTTACACCGTCGCTTCCACGTTCAAGTTCTTCGACACCGGCTTCCGGTGCTGTTTCACCTCAGACCCAACGCTGTGAGGAGAGGGATCGGAGCCATGAGTACCTTCAAGATGAACTCCAAATCCTTGGCGAAAAAAGCGGCGCTTGCAGCTTTGAGTGTCGCGGCCGCATGTGCGGGTTTGCTCACCGCCAACACCGCGCAAGCCGAGCCGATGTCGTGCCTCTCCAACAATCCCGCCGACTGGCCGGCCTCGTCAAAGCCGTATTTCATGCTCGCGGCGGACACGTCGGGCTCCATGACTTCAACCGTGGGTAACCCGGCGATCAACAGCTCGTGCGGCTACGGCTCCACCCGCATCGCGCACCTTCGTTGCGCGATGAAAAACGCCGTGACCGCGTTCTCCGGCCAGGTGCATTTCGGCTTGGCAACCTTCCCACGCAAACAGACCGGCTGCGGTGCGGGCTGTTACACAACGTGCACGTATTCCGATTACCCAAACAACCTCACCAATCCCGGTTGCGGTCCGGGCACCGGTGCCAACCGCCGCGGCGCGTTTATCCAAGTTCCCATGCTTCAAGACGCGTTTTGGCAGGTTCCGCCGCCCGCCGACAACACGGCAACGCTGCTCTCATGGGTCGACAACGTGTGTACATCCAACGTGGAGCTTTTCGCCGACGGCTTCACGCCGCTCAACGGCATGTTGCGCGATCTCAAGAGCTATTTCGCCAGCCAGTGGGTCGCTCAAGACAACTCCGTAACGTACACAACGCCCCTCGCCACGCAGGATCTCGCGGGTACCGGCGTCAACGGCAGCACCGCCTGCCGGCCCGTCAACATCATCTTCATCACCGACGGCGGTGAAACCTGCGACGCCATCGGCTCAGCCAACGCCATTGCGGCCGACCTCTACACGAACGGCGTTACCGTCGGCGGCAAAAACTGGAAAATCCGCACCTACGTCATCAACTTTGCCGGCGGCGGCCTCAACGAGTCCAACCAAATCGCCGCAGCGGGCGGCACTGGAACCAGCATTCAAGCCAACGATGAAACGGCGCTCTCCATCGCGCTCTCCAACATCATCGCCGGCGCTGTTCAACCTGAGTCGTGCGACAACGTAGATAACAACTGCAACGGCTGCACCGACGAGGGCTTCAAGCACTACTGCAACGTGCAGCAAACCTGCTGCTCGTGGATGACAACCGCTCAGCGCAACACCTGCCTTTCGCAATACACAGCCACCATCACCGCGGCCGACCCCGACGGCGACCTCACCAAGTTACCGTGCACCACGGTGGCGCAGCAGGCCGATCCGGCTTCGTGGCTTTGCTACAACCCCGGTGAAAGCTGCGACAACGTCGACAACAACTGCTCCTCCGGTGTCGACGAAGGCGTCAACAAGTGCGGTAACCCGCTGCACTGCCCACTCACCGAAACGTGCAACGGCAGCGACGATGACTGCGACGGCGTCATCGACGACGGCGTGTGCAGCGGATGTGTACCTTCCGCTGAAATTTGCGACGGCTGCGACAACGACTGCGACGGCCTGATTGACGAAGGCATCGCATCGGTTCCCTGTGGACAGGCCACGCCGCCCAACTGCCAAGGCACGCTTGTCTGCGCGCAAAAGAACAACCCCGGCGGCCAAATCGGCGCGTGCGTCGGCGGCGGGTTCAACCAATGCTCCAACAACCCGCAGGCCGAAGCCTGCGACATGATCGACAACGACTGCGACGGCATCATCGACGACGGTGTGGCTCCCGCCGAGTGTGTACCTCCCGGTACGCCGGCCAACCTCAACTACGGCCCCAACAGCCAGTGCAAAAAGGGTACACAAGCCTGTGGATCCAACCAGTGCGTCGGCTTCATCGGCCCGAGCAGCGAGGTGTGCGACGGCATCGACAACGATTGCGACGGCGTCGTCGACGACAACGTATTCGGCGTCGGCCTTCAGTGCGGCCTAAACCAAGCGCCGTGTACACCCGGGCTTACCGTCTGCGTCAACGGCACTCTCGTTTGCCAGGGTGGCAACCCGCCGCAGCCCGAAGTGTGTGACGGCACCGACAACAACTGCAACGGCCAAGTTGACGAAGCGCCTCTCGCCGACGGTCCCGCCGCCGGCATGAATGGATGCTGGAATCTCCCCGGCAATTGCTGCTCGTTCGGCGGCTTGGAATGGTGCCCGCCTCCCGGCGGCTCGTGCACCGACGTGGGCAGCCTCCTTCCGCCTTGCAACAAGGGTACACTTTCATGCCAAGGCGGCGCGTGGACCTGCGTTGGATCCAAAGGCCCCGGCACCGAAACGTGTGATGGCGCCGACAACGATTGCGACGGCTCTGTGGATGAAGATCCGCTCCCGCAGGTCGGCGACGTCTGCGGAACCGACACCGGTGAATGCCAAACAGGCAATCTCCAGTGCCTCGCAGGTGTACTCGACTGCGTGGGCGACGTACCGCCTTCGCCTGAAATCTGCGACGGCCTCGACAACGACTGCGACACCGTCAACGACAACGGCATCCCGGTGGGGGGCAACTGCACCCCTGATTACGACCCCAACCTTTACCCCAACCCGCCCGTGTTCCCGCCGTGTCAGCCCGGCACCCTTCAGTGCGACGCCAACGGCAACACCACCTGCGTCGGCGGTCTCGGCCCCAACCCTGAAGTCTGCGACGGCATCGACAACGACTGCGACGGCACCATCGACGAGCCGGGCGTTGCGCCCAACGGCATCGACGGCACTGCCAATCCCGCAGATCCCACACAACTCATCGGTGCCGATTGCGGCGATGCCAACTCCTGCGGCCAAGGCAAATACGTCTGTGTCAACGGCGTTGTCGTATGCCAAGGCTCCACGCCCATTGAGCCCGAGACATGCGACTGCGAAGACAACGACTGCGACGGCGTTGTCGACAACGGCATGAACCTCTGCTCCACGGGCAAAGACTGCGTTCAGAGCGCTCTCGGTTGCCAATGCGCCGAACCCTGCGGCAACGGTGAAATCCAATGCCCCGGCGGCCAAGAGTGCGTGGACGGCACCGTCAACGGACAACCCGGCAAATACTGCTTCCCCAACCCCTGCCCTGAAGACTGCGCAGGCAAAGCTGTGACCGATCCCGGCACCGGTCAGGTTGAGTGCGCGCCCTCGGGTACCCCCGCCGGCGCCGATTGCATTGCGCCGCCGGTGTGCGTTTGCAAGGGCCTTCCAGGCTGTCACGAGCCTTGTTTCGGCGTCACCTGCGACAGTGGCCTCGTGTGCACCGCTTACGGCGCCAAGGCCGGAACGTGCGTCACGGACAACTGTTACAACGTGCCCTGCCAAGGCTGCGACACCGCCTGCCACAGCGGCTCGTGCGTCGACAACCCGTGTGTACCCAACCCGTGCGCCGCGGGTGAGGTATGCAAGCCCTCCGACGACTTCACTGTGTACACATGCGTCGGCTCCTGCGCCGACGTAACCTGCCCCGGCAATCAAAAGTGCGTCGACGGCAAGTGCGCGGACACCTGCGAGTCGTGCCCGGCCGGCAAAGTGTGCGACCCGACAACGCTCATGTGCGTTGACAACAAGTGCGCCGACGGGCCGCTTTGCTCCGACGGCTCCTGCTGCGATCCGGTCACCGGCAATTGCGGCGACTGCCCGTGCGCCGGCGTTGTGTGCCCCGAAGGTCAAAAGTGTGAAGCCGACGAATGTGTACACGACGCCACCGGCGGCACCGGCGGAACGGGTGCCACAGGCGGTACCGGCGGATCCACAAACACCACCACGGGAGCCGGCGGCACAGGGGGATCCGGCACGCCCAAGGGTGGTTGGGGCCTCGCCACAGGCGGTGGCGGATGCTCCTGCCGCGTCGCCGACGACAACTCCTCCTCACGCTACGGTTTGGGCTTCGCCGCCTTGGCAATTGCCCTCACAGTCGCCCGCCGTCGCAACCGAAAAAACGCGGCCTAACCGCACCCAACCCCACAACAAGCTGCCCCCCACCGCCGCAGGTGTACACCTGCGGCTGGCCCCCCCGGCGTGCGTGCTCAGTCGCTTCGCTCCCTCCGCGCGCCCGCGGGGGGCCCACGCTACCGAAAACTCGAGACCGGCAAGACCGGTCGCCGGCTAGCGCATGCCGGCTTGCGCCGCGGCGATCGCTTCATCGATCATCACCTGGTGCTGCGCCGGGTCGGCCCAACGTGTCCGCCCCTCTTCACACAGCCGATCGATCGGATCGAAGTACACAAAGAACTGCCCCGGCTTCACCGAAGGCGCTTGGTAAACGCTCACGCCCGTTGTCCGGTTGTAATGCTCGAACGAATGCGCATCGCGCTTTCCGCCGCCGCCGGGCGCATCCACAACAAACGTCGGCGTGTTAAACCCCGCCGTGCTTCCGCGCACATGTTTCTCAACGTTGATCGCGGTGGCCACCGTTGTTCGCAGATCTTCGGTGCCTTTCACCAGATCGTGCACGTACACATAATACGGGTGCACATGCACATGCCCGAGACGCTTCACCAAGAGGCGCATCACTTCCGGCGTGTCGTTCACGTTGCGCTGCATCACCGATTGATTGCGCACCGTGATCCCGCGCTCAAACAAGCGCTGCATCGCCTTTCGCGTGATGCCCGTGATCTCGTTTGGATGGTTGAAGTGCGTGTGAATAACCACTTCTTTTTGCAGCGACCGCCCAAGTTCAACAACCCTTGTGACGGCATCAAACCACTCATGATCCGTCAGGAGCTTTTGCGGCATCACCGCCGGGCCCTTGGTCGCAAGCCGAATGCGCTCCACGTGCGGAATCGACAGCAGAGCCTCACCGATGCGCGTGATCTGCTCCGCTCTCAAGTTGTACGCATCACCACCCGAAACAACGATGTCTTCCAGCTCGGGCCTTGATGCGATGTACGCAAACGCTCGCGCCCAACGCTCTTCGTCCACTTTGAAATGCGTTTTTTCAACCTCTTCAGTGTCCACGCCCACGGCGTAACTGCGCGTGCAAAACCGGCAGTAAACAGGGCACGTGTCGAGGGGCAGAAACAAAGCCTTGTCCACGTAGCGATGCGTCAGCCCCGGCACCGGAGCGTCTTCGCGCTCGTGCAATGAATCGAGCCCGAGTTTCGGGTGGTCCGGCAGCATTCTCGATCGGAGCGGAATGAACTGCGTTCGAAGCGGATCGCCGTACGGATCGTTCCAATCAATCAGCGACATCAAATATGGCGACACCCGCACGCTCATCGGCGCGTGAGAAAATCCCTCGGTCGCGTCTTTAATAAAGTCCGCTGAAACAAGCCCTTTCAGCGCTTCGAGCAATTTATCCGGCCGAGTGATCGACCGCTTCGCCTGCCAGTGATGATCCAAAAATTGCTCTTCGGACACATCCTTGTAAGCCGGGATCCGCCGGTAGTCCGGCATCTCCACAAGCTCTCTATGCTTGAGCGAAGCCGGATCCACCGGCGGCTTCAGCGGAACAATGTCGGTAATGCGCTTGGCGAGGTCGGCGAGCGAAGCGGTCATACAAAGATCCCTGAGCCTTACTACTCGCCTTGCGACGCCGCTACCACGTCCCTCGTTGCACGGTAGCGCCCGTAGTAATGAAGCACCCGAGTTACGTAGTTTTGCGTCTCTTCGTACGGCGGCACCCCACCATATTTGAGCACCGCGCCCTCGCCCGCGTTGTACGCCGCGATTGTCAGCGTCAAATCGCCGTTCAAGTCGTTTGCGAGCACCCTCAAAAATCGCACGCCGCCGAAAATGTTTTCCCTCGGATCGTGGATATCTCGCACCTGCATTCGAAGCGCCGTTTCGGGCATGAGCTGCATCAGCCCCGTCGCGCCCACCGGTGAAACCACCCGCGGGTCGTAGTCACTTTCGGCTTTCATCACCGCGCGAATCAGCTCTTCGGGAATTTGATAAAGCGTTGCCGCTTGCCGAATCCACTGGTCGTACCGCGTAAACCGCTCCACCGAGCGATCGCTCGGCATGATCGCGCCCACGCCGCTCTTCTTATCTTTCTTGTCGTTTGACTTGAGATAGAGCTTGTACCGCCCGTCGCTCGGCGGCTTGTTCGTGAAGTGCACCACCCCGTCGGCGTCGGTGTACGAATAGATGTCGGCTGCTGCAAAACCCGGCAAAAGTGCCACTGGAAGAGCCAACGCAACCAAGATCGGCAGGTCTTTCACGCGAAACGAGGCCACGCTTGTGATCGTACCGGCGCCGCTCAACGTGGGCAAATCTCGGGCATCGAAACTCGGACGATTGTCAATCTGGCAAAATCAGCGCGCTCGGTTTTGTTTCCGCGCCATTTTTTCAAACGCTTCGCTGAACGTTGCTGCCGCCCCGCTGTGGTAGGCAAGAGCCTATGGACATTCCGTGGCGACCCACGCTCATTGTGGCAGCGGCGGCGTTTGTCATCTTTTTGATCGCCAAGCTGCTTCCTCGGCGCTCAAAACGGGTGGGCTCGGCATCCCTCTCCGCCGCAAAAGCCCGCCTGCGTGATGCAAAAACAAACCGCGAACGCGCCGACGCGCTCTGCGAGGCGGGAGAAGCGGCCATCTCAGGTGCCTTCGGCAGTACGCGCGCCGCGGCTTATTTCATGCGCGCCATGCGTGCCGATCCCACGTGGGAAGGCGCCGTTCTTCGCACCGAAAAAGCTCTCAGCCCGCGCCGCCACCGCCTCCTTCGAAAAATGATGTGGCGCCGTTTGGCCGCGAGTCCATGGGATCAAGAACACGCCGCCGCCGTGAGAGCCGTTGCGACGGTGCTCGCGCACGCATCCAAAGGCGTACGCACGGAAGCCGCTCAGGCCGAGTTTATGAGCCGCCTCGTCGCGGGTGAAACGCTCCCATTCAAGCAGTAACGCCTCTTCGCTGTAGGCGGCGGCGTTGCGTACGCAATTGCGTACCCAATTGCGTACACAGTTCGCGGCGCTCTGATGTGTACTCAGCGCGCGGAGTTGTGTACGCATTTGTGTACACATCGATTGGTTTGCGCATTCAAGAGCGCTTGAAAGGGCCTCCGCCGAGTGTCGCGAAACACCGAACACCATGTGAACAATGCTCACATTCGTTTTCTCAACGCCGATTCAATCAATGTTGAAGTTTTCTTCCTTCAGCATCCTCCGCCGTGTCGGCCGGGGTGGCCCGTTGGATACCCAAAGTGCCGACGGCTCCCATCGTGTGCCACACGCGAGCCGCAATAGGACTGAACGTTTACAGCAACGCACCGATTTTTTTTTCAACAGCGGTGTTGCAGAGTGGTTCGAATCGAACGCGGTCGGTAAGGTCGTCTTGCTTTTACGGCAGGCGGGGCCCGCGCAGTACCGGGTTTACCTGGCCGCTTCAAAAGCCAAACTGGCAGTCATGTAAAGCGGTGTTCGCCACCGCTCGGCGGCACCCTTTGTTCGGTGTCTAAGGAGACTCTACCATGGTGCGACGTGGACTTTTTGGGCTTTCCTTCCTCGTAGGCTTTGCCGCTCTCTTCACGGCTTGCCAAGCCGGCCCGGTTGACTCTTCCGATTCTGAAGACATCGGTTCCGACGACGAAATCGCCGCCGACCGCGACGGAACGCCCGACTCCACTCCTCAGGTATCGAACGCCTCGTTCCAGCACCACTGCGGCGCACCTGAATTTTCTGAATTGGAAATGGAAGCCATTCAGAAAATGCTCGACTCCACCTCTTTCGCCCTGCCCGCCGGCTCTGTCACCATCAACGTGGCTTGGCACGTCATCAACAAGGGTTCTGGCACCGCCAACGGCGACATTCCCCAGTCGATGATTGACGCTCAGATGAACGTCCTCAACCAGGCGTACAATGGCTCCACCGGCGGCGTTGCCACCCCGTTCAAGTTCGTCCTCCAATCGGTCGACCGCACAACCAACGCCACCTGGTACACCATGACACCGGGTTCATCGGCCGAAACACAGGCCAAAAATGCTCTGCGCGTCGGCGGCGCGGCAACACTCAACATCTACTCCGCCAATATCGGTCAGGGCCTTCTCGGCTGGGCAACCTTCCCCTCCAGCTACGCCTCCAAGCCCAAGGATGACGGCGTTGTGATTCTCACGGCCTCGCTCCCCGGCGGCAGCGCAGCGCCCTATAACGAGGGCGACACAGCCACGCACGAGGTTGGTCACTGGCTCGGTCTCTACCACACCTTCCAAGGCGGCTGCTCCAAGACGGGTGACTACGTTTCTGACACCCCGGCTGAAAAGTCTGCCGCGTTTGGTTGCCCCGCGGGCCGCAATACCTGCTCCGGCGCCGGAAACGACCCGATCTACAACTTCATGGACTACACCGACGACAACTGCATGTACCAGTTCACTGCCGGCCAGGCCGACCGCATGTCCACCGCCTGGACAACTTACCGTCAAGGCCTCTGATCTGCGGTTTTCGAGCGTAAACCCCGCTCTCTACCCAGATTCAACCTTTCCCCTAACTTAACCGTCAAACGCCCCGTCACTCCACCGGGGCGTTTTTCATTTCTACCCACCCGTTACCGTCTCTACCCATCCACCAATCGCCCGCTTTTCTTTTGGGGCTTTGTCCAAGTCAACCTCTATCTCCCCATCTGGGCCCCCGCTTTGTGCACCTTAACAACACGCAGCGCCCCCAGACGCATGGGCAAGGAAAGGCGAGCGCGCCACCCGACCTACCACACGTTGGGGAGGGCGTTGCGACCTGACAGGGCGAGGATATCCATGGAAAGCGCCACCGTCACGTGCACCAAAAAACCTGAATAGATGCTTCGAGTGCGCATTGCCACCGAGCCCAGCGCAACACCCGCCACAACGGCCCCACACGTTTCAAGGTAAGGTTTTCCGTAGTGGATCATGCAATACGGAACCACCATGGCAAAGATGGCGCCCGACCCGAGGCTTCGACGCAGACCGGACAGCCAAAATCCGCGGAAGAAGATTTCAAGCCCGAAAAACTGGGCAAAATACATAACTTCCCAAATTAAAAAGTCGGTCCACGAACGCGAACTCAACTTGTAAAATGGGTAGTAGTTTCCAAATTCAGGCGAGCGTGAAACAATATATGTGGCGGGCAGTACAACCGCCAAGCACAATAGGTAGATCCACGCGTGTTTAATTAGACCTCGCGTGCGCAGGCCCATGTCAAGCAGGCTGTCTCTGCGAAAGATGATCTTCCAGGTGACAAAGGGGATCACCACGTATCCAAAAACGCGGGTGAACGCCCACCAACCATACCCGTAAAGCTCGTTATACTTTTTGATATTGAAGATCTGACCAAGCCACTCATTTTGGGGATCGATTACAAAAAGGGCTTCCTGCGCCTTAATCCACCCCTTGATGTGCTCGTCGTAAAACTGACGCCCGCCGTAATACTCTTGCAGTGTTAACACAGCGGCGGTGATGGCAAAAAGCACGGCGGGGCGTTTGTCCCACCCGCCCGAAGCCAACGTTTTTCGCTGGTGCTCGTGCGCCTCCACGTCAAGTTCACGCCAGGTTTTCCCAAAAAACACCCACAAAATGGGCGCAATAAGGATAAACCCAACATACGGCAGGAGCGCCGTGAGGGCGGTATTTCTCAGCGAGGGCCCGTCACCGGCAATGGCTACGGTGGGGCCCGCCGCTGCGAAAAACCGCGCGAACAGGGCGGGAAGTGCGACGTTCACGCCTGAGCCGAGCCTTTACAGATTTCAATTCCACGGTCGAGGCGAGCAAGGCAAATGTCTCTACCCAACACTTCCATCACTTCAAAAAGGCCGGGTGAAGCGGCTCTACCCGTAACGGCAACACGAGCCGCCTGAGCCACGTCTTTGAGGGTTAACCCTTCTTTGGCGAGCCACTCAAGCACGATCGCTTCCAGTTCTTTGGCTTTGAACGAAGGCGCGTTTGCCATGAGCTGTCGAAACGTTGCAAGGTGCGCAGCTTTGTCGGCCGTGAGCTGCTTTTTTACAGCCTTTTCATCCATCGTGGGGGGCTCACGAAAGAAGTAGTCGAGCGCATCGGCTGCTTCGATGAAGGTTTGCGCCCGCTCACGAATCATGGGCATTGCCTCTTCGATTTTGTTTCGATCGATATTGGCAAAACCCTTTTTAGTCAGGAATTTTTCGGCGCCGTCCACATAGTCTTTAGCGCTTGTCAGGTCGTCTCGTTTGAGATGCTCAAACGCCACGGCGGCGAGCTTCTTAAAGTCAAACTTACCGTCGGACTTACTGCACCTCTCCCAGTCAAACTTTTCAACAAGGCTTTGTTTGGTAAAGATTTCTTCATCCCCAAAAGACCAACCAAACCTGACAAGGTAAGAAAGAAGTCCGTCGGGAGTGAGGCCTTTTTCACGGTATTCACCCACGGCGACGGCGCCGTGCCGTTTGGACAGTTTGGTTCCATCGGGGGCGAGCATCATGGGTAGATGGGCAAATTGGGGAGGAGTGTAGCCAAGCGCTTCGTATAAAATGAGCTGAATGGGAGTGTTGATCATGTGATCGCGCCCGCGGGCAACAAGTGTGATGCCCATGGTGATATCGTCAATCACGCAGCCAAAGTTGTAGAGCGGGACTCCGTCGTTGCGAATAAGCACCCAGTCTTGTTGGGTGTTATTGGGCGTGGAAACTTCACCAAACACGAGATCGTTGTAAGTGATTGTTCCCGACGAAGGGGCTTTGAGCCGAACCACATAAGGCCTTTCGGGATAAGGGGGTTTGCGATCTCGGCAGGTGCCCGGATATCGAAACTGGCCTTTTGGATCTTTGGCTTTTACAGCTTCACGTTGCGCATCAAGTTCTTCTTTGGTGCAATAGCAGCGGTATGCGCCGCCCTTTTCGATGAGTTTGTCGGCGAATGAATGGTAGAGCGCCAGTCTCTCCATTTGGCGGTAAGGGCCATTGGGGCCGCCCACGTCGGGCCCTTCATCCCAGTTGAGCCCGAGCCACGAAAGGTCGCGAAGGATGATCTGCTCGTTTTCAGGCGTGGAACGTTCTTGATCCGTGTCTTCGATACGCAGAATAAAGGTGCCACCCGTTTTGCGGGCCCACAGCCAGTTGAAGAGTGCTGTGCGCACGCCGCCGATGTGCAAATAACCGGTAGGCGACGGTGCGAATCGAAGTCTGGGTTTCGCGGAACTCATTGGTTTGGCCTTGGGAAAATCGAGCCGATGAGGGCTGTTTCCAAACCGCCGCCCCGAGGGCGGCGGTTTGGAAACAGCCCCCCTTACCACGGATCGTTTATAAGCCTCATCGAAATTTGCAAAAATGCCTCGAACAGCGTGGGGTTGGGTCTCGGCGGGGCGGTTTCCACGGGAAGGCGGCTTCGCCGGACGCGCTCGCGCTAGAGCACCGATCGGTTTGATTCCGTAACCAAATGGATAGTTCACATGTGTACACAAACAGGCAAAAGCAAGGCAAGAAGGCCAGGCCCGAAGCTGCTACCCGGTGACAGACACCCAGTTCGGATCGCGTGGAGGGGGCCCGCGGCGTTCGCTCCTGATCTGTGCACGTCTCGCGGGTTCGGTTTCTCCCAAGCGCCCGCGGACGGGGCCCCTTCCCCGCCGCAGTGGCGCGTGGGGCCCAAACCGTACCCGCTCGTTCGCGCACAGATCACTCGCTCTCTTCACCCCAAAGGGGGATTGGGGAGTGAATGACCATTGCGTGATCGAGTGTTGCGGCGAGGGCCCCATTGCGCCCTGCGGCAGGGTAGGGCCCGGCCGCGGCGCATTGGGTGGGAAGCCGCAACACGAGACATGCAATGGTCAGAGCGACCCAGGTGGGGAGGAGGCGCGAGCCTCCTCCACTGGGAAAAGACTAGAGCACCCAGCCGATATTTCTCGGCTTTCTCAAATCACTAATCTTCTGATTTTACTCACGATTCAAACCAATTGGTGCTCTAGAGCGCTTCGTTGTTAATACCGCTCCATGTGGGGGCCAATGGACCGGCCGAAGGGCAGCGCGACAGAAGCCCCAATTTCTGGGGAACAAGCTGTATTGTTGGGTGGCGCGCCGAAGCGTGGGAAGAGGGGAGTTGTCTTACGGGGCGGGCTCAAACGAGTTAATGGCATTGGCCATTTCGTCTTTTGTGATTGGGTAATATTCAGCGGAGGTGAAGGCCATCACTTGATAAGCCCGTTTTTGCTTTGCCCACATACCGTATTCATACTTAATGAGAGTGCCTTTTCGGGTGCCCGATATGCTGAGGCGTCGGCCTTCCGTTGGGAACTTTGCCCATGGGACGCGATTGTCCACGACTAGATCGACTCCCTCTTTTTTGAGCCCTTCTATCACGGCGTCGGCGTAGGCGTCGGGCTCAATCATGCCTTGATCGAGTTCTTCGGCGATGATGAGAACGTGTGAGTCGACATCGGGGCGTGAGAGCCACTTGTCGATGACGTTGTTTGTTTTTTGAACGTTTTCGTCTGTTCGAAGGCGCCAAAACTCGTTTGGAGCGGTGATTTTGTAGGCGAGTGTTTTGCCGACAACGGTGGATACTTTGTTGGGTTCAAAGTCGGGCGAGGCGGCGTTTTGTACTTCTGGCGGGAGGCGAAAAGAAGCGATGATCGAGGCAAACTCGCTTTTGAGTTTTTCAGCGGTGTCTTTGGCGGCAAAGGCCTTAATGTAATAGGCTCTTTCGTAGACGGCCACAAATGCGTATTCAGCCGCGATCTCAAGGCCGTTGTGGTTTTCAATAAGGCTCAATCGGCGACCGGTCATGGGGTGAAGCTCCCATGGAGTGGTAACGGGCGCTCCTTGGATTTTGCTGAGCGTGTCGCTGTTTTTTAAGACCGCTGAGATGTAACGGTCAATGGCCATGTAGCTTTTGTCGAGTCGCTCTGTGACGACAATGACGTGCGCGTCCATGTCGGGGCGGGCAAGCCACCTATCCAGTTCAATATTCTGTGGAGTTCCCGGTGAGACTTTGTGGCTGTACCAACCTGTTTTTGGAAAGGTGATTTCATACGGCTCAAAGCGGCCTTTTACGGTTTCAACTGCGTCGCCGCTGATTTCACCGGTGAGGGCGGAGAGTGGCACTCCGAGGGGATAACGGTTGACAGAACGGCCCACGAGGGCCACGGAGACGAACGCCAAACTCAGTGTTGCGACGGAGGCCATTGACGCTGTGCGAAGTGCTTCTGCCCGGCCGAGGAGCAAGCCGAGCAACGCGGCGTAAAAGACGAACTGGCCGCCGACGGCGAAGGGGCCAATGGCTTTGCGGAGAACCAGGCCCAATGTCATGCCGGCGGCGGCGCGGGCGATTGCCCAATTGGCGTATTTGGCCGATCCGCGGGCGAGGTGGGCGCCGATTGCCATGTCAAAAATGGCAGGAAACAGGATGAGTACATTGAGCCGGTCAGGGTTTTTGAGGGTTAGCCCGGCTTCGACATAAACGGCGAGGCTGCTCAGGAGGAGCAGAATGCCCGCAACGCGTTGGCCGAGGGAGGCTTGTTGTTCGGGCGGGGTGGGTGGAAATTCACCCCCTTGAAGGGGGCGCGCGTAGGGGTTTTGAGGCGGGTGGCTCTCGTTGAACATAGATGTTGAATACACGATATTGGGTGTGTGGCGCGGGGTCCAGTGTTAATGAGCGGGCTTGTTGTGACGTTGCAGCGGCTCGTTGCCCAATGCTCAAGCCGGATTGGCGAGAAGTTGGCGCAACTGGGGTGCGCACAAGGCGTGTTCATGGCGTGCGCACGTACGCACCCAAATAAAAACGGGAGATGGGCGAGATTGGCTACGGGGTTGTGACGGTGATGGTCGTGTGGCTCCACTCGTTGGAGTCCCACGTGGAGGCGGCGCTCAGATAGCCGCAGAGGCCAAAAGTATAGGTGCCCGCCGCAAGGCCTTTGAACGTGGATGAAACGGTGAACGGGAGGCGGGTGTTTTGGGAGACGCGAAGTCCGTCCATTAGGTCGCTTGTGGCGAGGTTGGAGCCGTTGCCGCCAATGGCATCAAGAATGGTGGCGGCGCCGGAGAGTTGGCGGCAAACGCTGAGGCGCAGGTTGTTTGCACCGCCGGCCTGGGTGCTGCCAAAAGCTTTGGTGGAAACCACGTGTACACTTTGGTTGGCGGCCACGGCAACTTGGGCGGTGACGCCCAAAAAGGCGTAGGTGTTGCCGGCGTTCGTGGCGGGGGTTGCGCCGAGACCGTTGGCGTTGACCGTGGCGATGACGCCCGAAGGACCGGTGGGGCCGACGGGGCCCGCGGGCCCGGCGGGGCCGACTGAACCGGTGGGACCGATGGGGCCGACGGGGCCGGCGGGACCGGTGGGGCCAATTGGGCCGGCGGGACCGGCAGGACCGGAGGTGCCCGCGGGACCGGTGGGGCCAACTGGACCGACTGGACCGGCTGGACCGGCTGGACCATCGGCTCCCGCGGGACCGGTGGGGCCAACGGGGCCGACGAGGCCGGTTGGGTCACCCACCCACTTGCCGCTCTCGTCGATGACTTGGCCGATGCCGGCAATGTCGACGGAGGTTGGGTGGATGGCGCCGGTCACGTCTCCGGCCATGATGGCGTAGGGTACACTTTGAACGGGGGCGCGCGGTGTCATCTCGGCGTCGTTGCCGACGGCGATGCCAAGCCAACGCACGGAGCCATTGAGAACGACGGTATCGAGGGGAACGTTTTCGCCGAGTGAAACCGAGAAATAGCCGTCTTCGACAGCGACGGAGAGTGTTTCGGTCCAGAGCACTGCGGCACTGACGTCCGGCCCGTCGTAAAGGGTAAATTGGATGTTTTGTGTGTTGGTGACCGGTTGCCCGGTGGCATCAAACAAGCGGCCCTGGTGTGTGAGCGTTGCGGGAACCGCAGCCATAACCGCAGATGCGCTGACGTTGAGCGCGACCACCATGGTGGCTCCCAGCACCCAACGCTTGATTCTTCGCTCCGTCATTTGGTGCGCTCCTTAATGGCAAAACATGTCCAATGGCTCGCGCACCATCCCACGGCGGCGGGCGCTTCGGCGCAAGTAAGTTACACCTGCGCAATAGCGGTGGGCTACTGATTTTCGACTTGTTATTGCGTGTTGATACGCGGCTTGGCGGGGCGAGTGGTGCTTTGCGCAAACGGCGTTGTGGGTGATTGGGGGGCGCCGATGCGCTCGGGCGCCGGCAGCGGTGGATGAGGGCTGCTTGATTTGCATACGCGGGGGCGTTGTGTACGCTGGGAGCGTTGTGTACGCGTGCGGTGATGCGAACGTACGTGGCGTTGTGTACGCGTGCGGTGATGCGAACGTACGTGGCGTTGTGTACGCTCTTAGGGCGTTGGGTGGGAAGCGTGCGCGGTGTTGTGTACGCTGGGAGCGTTGTGTACGCTTTGGGCGACTGGGGGCATGCGCGGCGTTGTGTACGTTGGCAGCGTTGAGGGCATGCGCGGCGAATGGAGCGTTGTGTACGCTTGCGGCGTGGTGTGCGCGCGAGGCGTTGTGTACGCTTGCGGCGCTGGGCGCGGGTATTGCGTTGCGCTTGCGCGGCCAGCGCGGCGTTGTGTACGCGTGAAGAGGGCGAAGCGTTGGCGATTGCGTGAGCACGCGTCGCGGCGTCACCCACGTTGATGTGAATGACGCCTGCGGCGGGCTTACTTGTTCAGCGGGCGGGGGGAGGTGACGACGGCTTTGAGGGGCCTTTGGCCTTTTTGTCGCCGGAGTGGCCGTGGAACGTGCGCGTGGGGGCAAACTCACCGAGCTTGTGACCCACCATGTTTTCGGTGATGAACACCGGAACGAACTTGCGTCCGTTGTGCACGGCGAACGTGAGGCCGACGGCCTCGGGCACGATGGTCGAACGGCGCGACCAGGTCTTAATGACCTTTTTTTGACCCGTGGCTTGAGCGGTCTGGACTTTCTCGTTCAAGTGGCCGTCGATGAACGGCCCTTTCTTTACACTGCGCGGCATTGGCTAACCCTTCGTACCACGACGACGGACGATCATGGAGTCCGTCCGTTTGTTGTTGCGCGTCATCTTGCCCTTGGTGAGTTGACCCCACGGCGAGCACGGATGGCGACCGCCGGAAGTGCGACCCTCACCGCCACCCATCGGGTGATCGACGGGGTTCATGGTGACACCGCGGTTGTGAGGCCTGCGACCGAGCCAACGCGAACGGCCGGCTTTGCCGAGGCTGATGTTCGCGTGTTCGATGTTTGAAACCTGACCGACGGTGGCGCGGCAATCGACGTGGACTTTGCGGATTTCGCCGCTGGGGAGGCGAACCTGCGCGTAGTCACCGTCTTTGGCCATGAGCTGCGCCGTGGTGCCGGCGGAGCGGCAGATCTGCGCGCCCTTGCCCTTGCGAAGCTCCACGTTGTGAATGGAGGTGCCGGGCGGGATGTGGCGCAGCGTGAGGCTGTTGCCGGGTTTGATATCGGCGTTGCGGCTCGCGAGAACCGTGGCGCCCACGACGAGGCCGTCGGGAGCAAGGATGTACGCCTTCTCGCCGTCGACATAGTGGAGGAGCGCAATGCGCGCCGTGCGGTTGGGATCGTATTCGATCGCCGCAACGGTGGCGGGCACGCCGATCTTGTTGCGCTTGAAATCAATCAAGCGGTAGCGCTGCTTGTGGCCGCCGCCGCGGAAGCGGCTTGTGATGCGACCAAGGTTGTTACGGCCACCGGTGGAGCTTTGCTTCTCGGTGAGCTTTTTTTCCGGCGTGCTCTTGGTGATGTCGGCAAAGTCGCTGACAGAGTAGTAGCGCCGCGCGGGAGACGTGGGCTTAAACGATCGGATACCCATGGCCTATCCTGCTGCCTTTTCTTCTTCGAAGAATTCGATCGTGCTGCCTTCTTTGAGCGTGATGATCGCCTTCTTTTTGTTGCGGAGCTGCGAATAGCCGCGACCCATGCGCTTCATGTGGCCGCGGGTGTTGAGGGTGTTTACGTCAACGACTTGAACGCCGAAGAGCTTTTCGACAGCCTCTTTGATCTCGATCTTGTTCGCATCGCGCGCGACTTCAAACACAACTTTGTTTTCGTTCTCGCGCAGACGCGTGGCCTTCTCGGTGAGGAGAATCGGCCTTTTTAATACGTGCTGGGTCAACATGGCTCGAATTCCTCAGTTTCCGCCGCCGCCGACTTTGATGCCGAGTTTTACGATCGCGTCTTTGGACACCACCAGGTGGTCGTGCCGAAGAAGGTCGTAAACGTTTACACCTTCCGGCGGAAGGTATTGGTGGGCCTCAAGGTTGCGAACGCTCTTTTGGAGCTTTTCGTTGGCCTTGTCGTCCACGATGAGCGCTTTTTTGTCGGCCTGGAGAGCCGTGAGCGCTGATGCGATCGCTTTGGTTTTGATCTCGGAGAGATCAAACGCGTCGACCACAATGAGACGGTTTTCTTTGACGAAGAGCGAGAGCGCGCTTCGGAGAGCACCGTTGCGTACCTTCCGCGGGGGACGGTACGACCAATCTTTGGGCTCAAGAGCGTGAGCGGCACCACCGCCGGCATGATGCGGCGCGCGGACCGAGCCCTGACGAGCGCGAGCGGTGCCTTTTTGCCGGTAGAGTTTTTTGGTGGAGCCGGCCACGGCCGAACGCTCTTTGGTGGCTTTGGTTCCCTCACGCCGCGAAGCGAGCTGGGCCTTCACCACTTCGTAGAGCAGGTGCTCCTTCACGGGAGCTGCGAACACGGCGTCGTCGAGTTCAATCTCGCCGACGCTCTCGCGCTTCAAGTTGTAGACGGGGAGCTTCATTCTGCCCTCTCTTTCAGCTCTTGATCTCGACGTTGATGCCGGCGGACAGGTCGAGCTTCATGAGCGCGTCGAGCGTTTGCTGCGTCGGCTCAATGATGTCGAGGAGACGCTTGTGCGTTCGGATCTCGAACTGCTCGCGGCTCTTCTTGTCGACGTGGGGTCCACGCAGAACCGTGTAACGGCGAACCTCCGTGGGAAGGGGAATCGGTCCCGCAACTCGCGCTCCCGTGCGCTTCGCCGTCTCCACGATGTCGCTTGTGGACTTATCGAGGAGCTGGTGATCAAACGCCTTGAGGCGGATACGGATTTTGGTGGTGTCGGCCATTTTGTGCTGCCTTTTTACTTTGTGATCTTGGTGACGACGCCGGCGCCGACAGTTTTGCCACCTTCGCGGATCGCGAAGCGCATTTGCTCTTCGAGAGCGACCGGCACGATGAGTTCGATGTCCATCGTGATGTTGTCGCCCGGCATCACCATCTTCACGCCTTCGGGCAGTTTGACCGTGCCCGTCACGTCGGTGGTGCGCATGTAAAACTGCGGGCGATAGTTGGTGAAGAACGGCGTGTGACGGCCGCCTTCTTCCTTCTTGAGAACGTACACTTCACCGAGGAAGTTGGTGTGCGGCGTGATGCTGCCGGGCTTGGCGAGAACCTGACCGCGTTCGATCTGGTCTTTTTCAATACCGCGGAGCAGGCAGCCGACGTTGTCACCCGCTTGGCCCGAGTCGAGCAGTTTGCGGAACATTTCAACGCCGGTCACAACCGTCTTTTGCGTTTCTTTGAAGCCGATGACCTGAACCTCATCGCCGACCTTCACGATGCCGCGTTCGATACGACCGGTGGCCACCGTGCCGCGGCCTTTGATCGAGAACACGTCTTCAACCGCCATGAGGAACGGCTTGTCGATGTCGCGAACAGGCTCGGGGATGTAGCTGTCGAGCGCGTTCAGCAATTCGCCGATGGAGGCTTCCCACTTTGCGTCGCCCTGAAGAGCAGGCAGTGAAGCACCGCGAATTACCGGGGCGTTGTCGCCGTTGAACTTGTACTTGTTGAGAAGCTCGCGAACTTCCATTTCCACGAGATCGAGCATCTCGGGATCGTCAACCGCGTCGCACTTGTTGAGGAACACGACGAGGTAGTTCAAACCGACCTGGCGAGCGAGCAGCACGTGCTCACGCGTTTGCGGCATCACGGAGTCGAGCGAGCTGACCACCAGGATCGCGCCGTCCATCTGCGCGGCGCCGGTGATCATGTTTTTGATGTAGTCGGCGTGGCCGGGGCAATCGACGTGCGCGTAGTGGCGCTTTTCCGATTCGTACTCCACGTGGGCAGCCGCAATCGTTACGGTCTTCGTCTCGTCGCGCACCGTGCCGCCTTTGGCGATGTCAGCGTACGTGATCACCTTGGCGAGCTTCTTCTTCGACTGCACCTTCACGATCGCCGCCGTAAGCGTCGTCTTGCCGTGATCGATGTGCCCAATCGTGCCGACGTTCACGTGGGGCTTGGTTCGGTTGAATTTCTCCTTGGCCATGACTCTCTATCCTCTTCTTGCGACGATCTCGTCTTGAACCCCACTTGGAACGGGGGCGTAATGTGAAAACT
The DNA here is from genome assembly GCA_016712345.1 of Polyangiaceae bacterium. Classification (GTDB taxonomy): domain Bacteria; phylum Myxococcota_A; class Polyangia; order Polyangiales; family Polyangiaceae; genus JADJRH01. Next base: position 82,289 of record JADJRH010000001.1, on the reverse strand, counting down.
GCATGGTGTGAGTTGCGCGGCCCTGCGTCTTCGATCGCACGTCCGTCGCGTACCCAAACATTGTTGCGAGTGGCACCTCGGATCGAATCACGCGGGCTCCCGCGCGCTGACCGAGGTCGAGAATTTTGCCGCGGCGCGAATTGAGGTCGCCGATGACGTCGCCCAGATACGCTTCCGGGCACACGACTTCAACGGCCATGATCGGCTCAAGCAAAACGATGCCCGCTTTTTCGGCGGCGTCTTGAAATGCCATGGACGCGGCGACTTCAAACGCGGGGCCGGATGAATCGACCTCGTGATAGCTGCCGTCGCGCAGAGTGGCTTTAACGTCGATGACGGGGTAGCTCGCGAGCACGCCGCGCGTCATCGCGTCGCGGATGCCCTTTTCGATGGAGGGGATGAACTCTTTCGGGATGATCCCCCCAACAATTGCATTTTCAAAAACGAAGCCGCTGCCTCGCTCACCGGGCGCGAGATCGATCACCACGTGACCGTATTGCCCGTGGCCGCCGGTTTGGCGAACGAACTTGCCTTCCACTTTTTGGGCCGTTCGCGTGACGGTTTCACGGTACGCAACTTGAGGTTTGCCTACGTTTGCTTCGACTTTGAACTCGCGCTTCAACCGGTCGACGATGATCTCCAGGTGGAGTTCACCCATGCCGGCGATGATGGTCTGCGCGGTTTCTTCGTTCGTGTAGTACTTGAACGACGGGTCTTCAAACGCGAGCTTTTGCAGCGTGCCGCCGAGCTTGTCGAGATCGGCCTTGGTTTTGGGCTCGATCGCGATGCTGATGACCGGCTCGGGGAACTCCATGCGTTCGAGCAAGATCGGGTGCCTGTCGTCACAGAGAGTGTCGCCGGTGCGCGTTTCACGAAGGCCGACACCCGCGTAAATGTTGCCCGCGTAGCAAACTTTTACTTCTTCGCGCTTGTTTGCGTGCATGCGCAAAATGCGGCCGAAGCGCTCACGTTTGCCGCGCGTTGTGTTCATTACGGCGGCGCCGCTCTCGGTGGTACCTGAGTACACACGGAAGAACGTGAGATTGCCGAACTGGTCGTTCATGATCTTAAACGCCAGGGCGGAGAACGGTTCGGTGTCGCTGGCTTTGCGGCGAACAACCTTTGCTTTGTCTTTGGGGTCGGTACCTTCAACCGGTTTGATGTCGAGCGGCGAGGGCAAATAGTTCACAACCGCATCGAGCAATTGCTGAATGCCTTTGTTGCGGAACGCGGCGCCGCAGAGCACCGGAACAAACTTGAACGTGGAAGTGCCCGCTCGGAGCGCAGCCCAGATCTCGGCGGGCGTGACCGCTTCAATGTCGCCGCCGACGAACTTCTCCATCACGGTTTCGCTCACGTCGGCGCACGCTTCAATCATCGCATCACGAAGTTCTTTGCAGCGATCACGCAGATCGGCAGGAATGTCGCCGACGGTGTACTCACTGCCCAATGTTTCTTCGTTGAAGATCGCAGCCCGCATGGTGACGAGATCGATCACGCCGCGGAACTTGTCTTCTGCGCCGATGGGGTACTGGATGGCAACCGGAGTTGCTCCAAGCCGCTCGCGAATGGAATCGACGCACATGTCAAAATCGGCGCCGACCTTGTCCATTTTGTTAATGAACGCGATGCGCGGAACGCCGTATTTGTCGGCTTGGCGCCACACCGTTTCACTCTGCGGCTCAACGCCGTTTCCACCGTCGAAAACAGCTACCGCACCGTCGAGAACGCGGAGGCTGCGTTCGACTTCGATGGTGAAGTCAACGTGGCCGGGAGTGTCGATGATATTGACGCGGTGTCGAACAGCTTCAAACGGGCCAACGGTGGGCTGCCAGAAGCAGTTGGTCGCAGCCGAGGTAATGGTGATGCCTCGTTCCTGCTCCTGAACCATGAAGTCCATCGTGGCGGCGCCCTCGTGGACTTCACCCATTTTGTAATTGACGCCGGTGTAGAACAAGATCCGCTCGGTGACCGTGGTTTTGCCCGCATCAATGTGGGCCATGATCCCGATGTTTCTTGTTCGTTCCAGACTGATCTCGCGAGCCACTTTCGTTCTCCGTTGGGTGTCGTGCGTTTGGTCACCGGACCGCTGGAAACAGGAAACCCCCTCCGGTTTGTTCTGCCGGTGACTCACGAAAGGCACATTGCGCTCTTTTCATGAACAACCGAGCCGGCTCGCCTCCGTTTGGCGAACGCTTGAGAACCCGGAGAGGGTCCGAGACACAGTGCGTATTCCAGCAGTTGATTGGTTGCTGGGTTTTGCCTGAGGCTCGGTCCTTATGTTTCCTGTGCCATCGCGCTAACGACTCCGTTGAGGGTTAGTGACTTGCAGAGAGCTTCACCGGACCATTCCGGTGAGCGTTTCTCACCAGCGATAGTGAGCGAACGCCTTGTTCGCTTCAGCCATCTTGTGGGTGTCGTCCTTTTTCTTGACGGCGTTGCCGCGGTTTTGGGCGGCATCCACAAGTTCGGCGGCGAGGCGTTCACGCATTGTCTTTTCACCCCGGCCGCGGGCGTACGTCACGAGCCAGCGCATCGCGAGAGCGACGCGGCGTTCGGGACGCACCTCGACCGGAACCTGATATGTCGCACCGCCGACGCGGCGGCTCTTCACTTCAAGCTTGGGTTTGACGTTGTCGAGCGCTTTGCGGAAGACGTCGATCGGCTCTTCCTTGTAGCGCTCTTGGATCAAGTCGAAGGCGCCGTAGAGAATGTTCTCGGCGGTCGACTTTTTCCCGGACAGCATCAACGAGTTGTTGAACTTCGTGATGAGCTTGTCCTTAAATTTAGGGTCGCTGATGATCTTGCGCTTGGGGACTTCACGGCGGCGCGGCATGACGAAAATACCTTCTGTCAGAAAATCGATGGCGACATGACCAAGGTTTGGTCGCCGGTGCCATTTCGCTGAGACGCCGCGTGTGTGTACACAACGCGTTGCGTGGATTGGCGAAAGGGTCGGCGGCCGAACATGGGTCTTAGCTCTTGGGCCGCTTCACGCCGTACTTCGAGCGCTTGCGGTTGCGGTTGGCTTTGTTGGTGGAGCTGGGTCCGGAAGCACCCGACGCGTCGAGCGTGCCGCGGACAACGTGGTAACGAACACCCGGCAGGTCTTTTACGCGACCGCCGCGGATAAGAACCACGGAGTGCTCCTGAAGGTTGTGACCCTCACCCGGGATGTAGCTCGTGACTTCCATCTGGTTGGTGAGGCGCACGCGGCACACTTTGCGGAGAGCCGAGTTGGGCTTCTTCGGTGTTGTTGTGTAGACGCGGACGCACACGCCGCGGCGCTGCGGGCAAGCCTTGAGGGCGGGGGAGGCCGTCTTGTAACGGGCCGCCTCGCGACCCTCGCGGATGAGCTGATTGATCGTGGGCATAGTGACAAAAAAATTCCGGGCGTTTTGAGGGACGCGGAGAATACCCAGGCGCGGCCTACTGTCAAGCGTAAGTTGCACCTTGGATCTAAGCCGCCGCTCGTGATGCACCCCTCCGGGTGACCGGCGGGCCATTCGCCTCCGCGGGGGCGAACCGGCAAAGCACCTTGGCGATAGGGCTCGGCGCGACTACTACCTCATTTTGCACGCGCATGGACCATCTGCATTTTGATTGGAACAACGCCGAGAACGAACGCGAGCCTGCGCATCGTCCGGGATTTACGAAAACGGCCATCCCCCACATCGGCGCTGTGCCCCAAAAAATTCGCGTCGTCGATGAAACGCTGCGCGACGGGCTTCAAAATCCTTCGGGAAAAAATCCGCCCATCGAGCACAAGATCGCGCTCCTTCCTGCAATGGTGAAGGTGGGGGTTGACGTCGTGAGCGTTGGTTTGCCCGCCGCCGGTGGTCGTTACGAGGCCGACACGCTCGCTCTCTGCGAGGCCATTCGCGATCAGAAACTGCCGCTTGTCGCTACGGCCGCCGCGCGCACCGTTGTTTCAGACGTTGAAGGAATCGCGCGCGCCTCCGACAAAACAGGCCTCCCCATTGAAGTGTACTCATTTATCGGTTCGTCGCCGATCCGCCAATACGTTGAAAGTTGGTCCACCGATTTTTTGGTGAAAGCGGTCACCGGCGCGGCCAACGCAGCACGTGTACACAATCTGCCGTTTTGTTTGGTGACCGAAGACACAACTCGATCTCATCCCGATGTGCTTCGAACGCTTTTTCGAGCTGCGGTAGACGCCGGCGCAACAAGGCTTTGTTTGTGCGACACAACCGGCCACGTGACGCCGTACGGCGTTGAAGAGTTGGTTGCGTTCGCGCGCGGCTTCCTCTTCGAAATCGGCGCCGATCATGTCGAGCTTGATTGGCATGGACACAACGATCGCGGTCTCGGTTTGCCGATCGCCTTGTGGGCCGCCGCGTCGGGTGTGGATCGCGTTCATGGCACAGGCCTCGGTGTCGGTGAGCGCGTTGGCAATACGCCGCTTGAATTGTTGGTTGACAACCTCGGCCTGCTCGGGGCCCGATCTCGGCCGTCGCGTGAAGCGCTCGTTGACTATTGCGATCGAGCGGCCCGCGCTCTCGATTGGGAAATCCCGTTTGATCATCCAATCGCCGGCACGCGCGCTCGCAAAACGAGCGAGCTTCACGCGTCGTGTGCACCGGCCGCGTAATTCAAAATCGCCTTTAAAATAAGGCAGCTCCAAGTGCGAGACGTTGCGCGACTTCACCGCGCGTAAAAATGAAATCGACCACAAAGCTGCAACAGACTTGCGTCGCTCCCTCCGTCCGAGCAAGGTGACGAAAGCAATTCATGTCGGAGGCGAAGTTCTATCTCATTGCCGCGGGGCTCCACGCGCTCTTGCCGCTGGGTGCTCTCATTGCGCCTTCGCCTGTGTTTTCAGACTATTCTGCGCCCATTCAGGTGGATGTTGAAGTGGAGGTTGAGCCAACTAGGCCGCCCACGGTACTTCCCGCAGCGGTGTCGCAGCGGACCGACACGCCTCGCAATGAAGAGGCGTTACCCACGCGGGTTGAGCAACCGCGCTCCGTCGCTGCAACCAACGCCAACATCGAACCTGGGCCCACTCCTTCTGTAGCTCCCACAGGTGGTCCGGTTGAGCCGGGTCCCGCTGTTTTGCCCGGTCCCAACCCCTCCTCCACAGGTGAATATTCGGGCCCGCCGCCGGTGGTTCAAACTGGTCCCGGAACAGGCCTTGGCGGGTTGGGAATTGGGGGGCCCGCCTGGGCCGTCCCCGGCGTGGTTCCAGACATGGGTGGTCCGCCGCCGGCACCCACTGCGGCACCAAAGTCCACTGTTGATCCAAAGATCGCCACCAAAGTCCTTTTCGACGCGATGAAAGAAAAGGACAAGTCGCTCGGGATTGACCTCCCCGCGGCGGGCACTGTGGCGAGTTCGGTTCGGTCTGCTGTGCAAGCCACGGACACACCGCCCGAATCGCGCGCCACTTTTGAAGTGAAACTTTCACCCACCGGCCAAGTGTTGAGTGTCCGCGTCACGTCGTCTTCAGGCGGCTCGACCGATGTGTGGGCCCGCGCGGCAAAACAAGTACAAGCGGCGCTTTCAGGGCGCGCCCTCGGAATGACTTCCACCTACGCCAAAGGCGCTGTTGTGTACGTGAACGTGCAATCGGTGCTGACTTTGCCCGACGGTACCAAGTCGGCAATCACGCAAAAAGGCGCCGGCGCAACGTTTGACCTCGCGAACATCGGCGCCCACATGCAGCGCAGCGTTAGATCCAGCTTCAGTGTTGTTGCGGTAAAATAACCCCTCGGTTAAGCGGCTCTTCCCAACCCCCCAACGGCGCAACAGGCACACGCATGACAATCACCCTTTACTACGCTCCCAGAACCAAAAGCGGTCGAGCCCGATGGATGCTCGAAGAACTGGGCGTGGCCCACGAACTCAAGCTGATTGACTTTGACAAGGGTGAAAACGAAAAGGTTGAATATCGCCGTATTCACCCCCTGGGCGAAGTGCCGGCGCTTGTCGACGATGATGTGATTGTCATCGACGCAACAGCTATTTGCATGTACCTCGCCGATCGTTTTCCAGATCGGCAAATGGCCCCCGCTGCGGGATCACCCGACAGAGGGCGTTATTATCAACTGCTCGCCTTGGCGGGCAATGTTGTTGAGCCAATTGTACAGACTGTATTCGATACAACTGTTGTTTCGCCCGACCCCCAAAAGTCGCCCCCGATCTTGGCGGCGGCAATGAAACGTTGGGCCCAAGTTGGCAAAGCACTCGATATCATGATGGCCGGAAGAGCCTATTGCGTGGCTGAAAAAATGTCGGCCGCCGATGTGATCTTGGGCTCCATCCTTATGTGGGCAGGCCAAATGGACATGCTGGATGATCTTCCCGATCTCAAGAGCTACGCCCATTACCTCGCGTCACGAACCGCCTATAAAAAAGCCGCAGCAGGCGCCCGACCCCGATTCCAACTCAAAACTCTGTAATCGCCAAACTCCTGGGTAGCTGGCAAACCCAGAGCGACAGCTGAAACGTCTTGCAACGACCGGGCGCGTTTCGAACCCTGTGACGTTTCTTCACCACGGAATCACAGAGGACACGGAGGGTCACCGTGTTTGGGGTTTGTCGGGCTGCAATGGGTACACATCACCCAATGTTCCCAGCCCGATCGGTGATCAGTTTGGCTGTGCAAGCCGATTGCAGCCTAGAATACAAAAAACTCCGTGGATCTCCGTGATCTCCGTGCCTCCTAGGTAACTTCCCTTTAGCGGAACGTTCTGCAAGGCACGGATCCAGTCTTGTCGAGACGTTTGGGACACCCTTGCCCGTCGCCAAGCGGAAAAGCGAACAGCGTGGCGCGTCGGGTTCTCCAGATGGAGTTCTGTGGCGAGCGCAGCCACGACGAAAACGAGAGACCGGCGAGACCGGTGGATGGCGACGTGATGGACATCTCAAGTCGCCGGACCTCCCAGAACGGGCTCTTTTCTGCTGCATCGACAACTCAACCGCAACGAGTTACTCGCCGTTCGAATGAGGCGCATGCGCCGCTGGGGAACTCCGTGTTGGGTACGGCGTGTCAGGAGGCACCGCGTTTCAGGTTGTTACGTGTTGGTGACAGTCAGTTGGACTTTTTCTTTGTGTCTTTTGACGCCACTTTTTTCACCTGCACACTGCCCTTTTTGTCGTCTTTGACAGTTTGTTTCTTGTCGTCTTTTGCAGGCTGCTTTTTGTCGTCTTTGACAGTTTGTTTCTTGTCGTCTTTGCCGGCTTTTTTGGTATCTTTGGCCGCCGGCGTTTTCACCGTGGATGCCTGTTTGGGGCTCGCCACTTTCGCCTGCGGTGTTTTCCAACGCGGCAGAATATGGGTTTTCATGATTCCTGCGATAAGGCCCAAATGCGCGCAATGATCGGGCTTGTCGTCCCCTTCATACCCTCGCACATGAAAGTTGGACTTATCGTATTTGCGGATCATGTCCAGGCCAAGCACATCTTCCCGTTTGGCTTTTGCAGGCTTTCCACCCAGCTTTTGCACCACGTAACTCGCCACTTCTGTTGTGGACGCGTATCCCGGTGGAATAATGGATGAGTGGCTCATGAACATGAATGTTTTGCCCGACGCTGCTCGCTTTGCAAAAGCCACAAACGGGTCGAGTTGAACCGTTTTAAGTGTTTTTTGCTGCTCGTTTTCGTACCCAGCGTGAAGCGAGTCGAGCAGAATCACACTGTCGATGTTTTTGCCGCCGGTTTGCCTTAGAATTTGATCGATTGCCCCATAACCGGCGCTCCACGCCGAAAGTGCCAGTTTGCGAACATGGGCTTTGGCGTTTCCCGACCGCTTTGCCATTTCTGCTTCAATGCTGGCGAGCAGTTTCGGGAAGGTTTGCGGGGAAGCAAAACCGTTTTGATAGGCGCCCGAGCCGATGCCCAGGTCAATTCCAACCAGAACAACCCCGTTGGATGTTTTTACAAACTCTTTGCGAATAGGCTCATGACCGTGGAAATGAATCACCACGTCAAACCCGCCGTCTTTGCGAACTCCACCGCTCTTCGGGGCAATCATCTGCCCCATTGAAACAGCGCGTGACCAGCTATCGTAATTGCCAAATCCCGGATCGGGCGTCATGCAAGGGTGAATGCCGCCCCGCCTCTTTTTTGCAGGTTTTGATGAGCCGGTGGACTTGGCAGGTTGGTTTTTGGTTTCACCGCCGGTTGCTGCAGCGGCGTCTTTTGACTCGGGCTTTGGAGTGCCCGTATCAGACTTGGTGTTGTCCGCTGGCGCGCCCGTGGCACCGGAGGCGGGCGCTGCCTGCGCGGTGTTGGCAGCGGGCGCGGTGTCGGCGGCCGGAGGATCATTGGCGGCCGCGATCGCCGGAACAAGCGGCGCTGCGCAAAGCAGGAGCAGCGACAAGGCGCGCGACCACAAACGAGCGGGCATAGCCAAGGGTCTTTCCATGAATTCGCGCCCACGTCGAGTTCTCGGGCAAAATGTCAACAGCTCCCCCGCTTTTTGTGTCCCCGCCACGCGAACCCGCTCGTCGCGCTTTAGATCGAGTCGACCAGGCAAAACTGCGTGAATGTGCCCGGAATGGAGCGACAAACGGTTTTATCAAAACAGTCAGAATCGGACTGGCAGGCGCGCAGACAAAACGAGCCTTCAGGAAATGAGAGGCACCGTTCGTGAGGTGTACACTCCTCGTCAACCGTGCAATTGGAGCTGCAAACGCCTATAATTCCCTGCTGATTTTCGTTGAAAACCAGGCACACCCCACCTTTGCATTTGCCGAGGTCAACCACCTCTTCAAGCGAGCAGAGATCCGGATCACAATCGGGATTGGTGCCCTCGGCACATTCAGCACCGTTTGGGTAAAGGTCGGTTGAGCTGCCGAAACAGCCCGCGGCGACCACCGCGAGTGTTGTCAAAACTCCCGCGGCGAGGCACGAGCGCAACATTGCTCCTTTTCTGCCTTTAGTTTGCAGGCTTGTAAAGGGATTAGGTGGTTGGTGTTTTTCTAGTGCGCGCCACACTGACGCGTCCTCGCGGAGCCGGCGGGATTTGAGGAGGGAGTATCGCTCGGGCGCCGTTGCCTTATCGGCGACACCCATTGGCGACTGGAGATCTAGAGCACGATCGGTACCAGTGCCGCCGATCTCTGCATGAAGGGCTTAGTATACGTCGCCGCCGCCCGGCTTTTTGCCGGGGCCCGGGGCCGGAGCCGGGGGCTTGGGGGCGTCTTTCTTCGCGGTATCGGCCGCGGGAGCGGGAGCACCGCCGGCAGCTTCTTTCAGGGCCATTTCAATGGCCTTCTTGAACTTGCCGTAGGGTTGCGCGCCGCTGATGAAGAAGCCGTTGATCTCTTTGCCGTTGACCGGGCCAATGATCGCGGCGGGAGTGCCACTCACGCCCGACTTCTCGGCTGCCGCGTTTTCAGCATCGACAAACGCCTTGTGTACATTCTTGTCGAGGGCCGCTTTGAACTTGCCCATGTCAATTCCGCCTTGCTCTTCAGCGTATTTCTCAAGAGCGGCGCGTTGCAGACCTTCGGGGGTCTTTTGGTTCTTGAAGAGCGTGTCGTGATATTTCCAAAACGCTTCAGAACCCTTTTGTTTCCAAACTTCCTGCGACGCTTCAGACGCGAGCGGAGCGTCTTTGTGCATGGGAAGCGGGCGGTGACGCCACACGATCTTGACGCGATCGCCGTAGTTCTTCTCCACCTCTTTGATGGTGTCTTCCACGCGCGAGCAGAAGGGGCATTGGAAATCGCTGAAGAGGTAAAGTGCCACTTTCGCGTCTTTGCCACCCTTGAAAGGTGCGTCGGCAGGCGCCACTTCCGCCGTCTTGCGCTCGGGCGGAGGAGGCGATTTGCCGTCCTTGATGAGTTCATTATAGAGGTCTGCGGGCTTCACGCCCTTGTCGAGAAGAGCCTGCGCTTTGGGCAGTTCTTCGTCGATGATCTTCTTAAAGTTGTCGATCGGCTGCGCACCCACGATGCGACGGCCGTTGATGAACATGTGGGGTGTACCCTGGGCCTGAAGTTCGTCGGCCTGGTCTTGGTCAGCGTCAAAGATCGCCTTGTACTTCTTGTCGGTGATCGCCGCTTTGACCTTGTCCACGTCGAGGCCGAGTTCCTTCGCATAGCCAAGGAGATCTTCGTCCGCGAGCTTCTGTTGATTCTTGAAGAGGAGGTCGTGAGCCGCCCAGAAACCCTTGTCGCCCTTTTGAGCGCGGGCTTCACGAGCGAGTTCACCGGCGGGCTCAGCGCGCGGGTGGAACGGAAGCGGGTTGTCTTTCCAAACAACGCGCACCTTCTCAGGATACGCCTTGAGCACCTCTTCAAGAGTGGGCTCCACCTTCGAGCAGAAGGGGCATTGGAAATCGCTGAAGAGCACAATTGTCACAAGCGCGTTTGCATTGCCTTTGAAGGGCGCATTTTCGCCCACAGGCACTTTCCAAACGGTCTTGTCGTCTTGCTTTTGCTCATCACGGCCCTTGGGGGGCGGATTTTTGGCTTTGTTCTCTTTCGTGAGTTCCACGTAAACGCGGTCGGCCTTCACGCCGGCAGCCTTTTTGGCTTCTGCGGCTTTGATCTGCTCGTCGATCACCGCCTTGAACTTGTCAACCGGTTGAGCGCCGCTCAGGAAAACGCCGTTGATGAGCGAAGCAGGAGTGCCGGTAACGCCCGACGCTTTGCCCACTTCCATGTCCTTGTCGATCTTCGCGTCGAATTGTTTCGAGTCGTAGGCGGCCTTGAATTTGGCCTTGTCCACGCCTGCGGCAACGGCCCACGCTTCAAAGTTCTCGGGCGTGAGCGCGCGTTGATTTTCAAACGCCGCCTTGTGAAACTTCCAGAACGCTTCGTGACCGGCGAGGTTAAACACCGTGTTTGCGGCGAGCGAAGCCGGACGCGCATTCTTGTGGAACGGAAGGGGGTTATTCTTCCACACGACACGCAGCTTGTCGGGACCGTATGTCTCCTTGAGCTGATTAATCGTCGCTTCCACTTTGCTGCAGAACGGACACTCGAAGTCGCTGAAAAGAACCAACGTGACAGGCGCAGTGCGCGAGCCCCACGTCGGGTCTTTTGACGAAATCGAAACAGCCGCGTCCTCGTCGCTCCAAGGATTTTTGTCGTCGAACGCCGCTACTGCTCCTTCGGCTGAAATACCAGCCGCTTTTCCGGCGCCCGGAGTCTGATGATCAATTCCCCACATGAGCCCCATGCCTGCCAAAAAGCAGAGCAAAAAGCCCACAATGGCTGTGCCCTTATTCATTTACCAACCTCACATAAGTGCCTCTTCCAGCATCATCGCCGGAACAAGGCAGTTGCCAATTCCGCCTTTGAGCGCCAGTCGCTCAAGGACGGTAAGTCCAAATCAAAAAAACCAACCCTCGCTGTCCACTGCGGTAGGCCGGCGAACAACGGTTTAGTCCGGCCGATCGGACTGCCGCTCACCACCCGTCATTGAAGATGGTATTGGTTCGCAAACAGCCCGTATTCCCGCAATGCCCCCCAATCAGGATCAGCGGGGAGGGTGAAAAACGTCTGTTCGAACTCCGGCCGCCGGACCAAACGTCACGGCGGGAGGATCGATGATGCGCTCGTCGGCTGTTCTCGGCGCAAGTGTGATTTCCGGCAATATAGCGCGTTCAGCAAGCGCTTCCGGCGAGTGACCCGGAGGATCGCTCCGATCGGATGTCACCATTTGCCGGGCGGACTCGCCGCTGTCACAGGGCTTGTTGCGGTCGAGCCGAACATCGGCCACCCCGCGAATTCGCGGCGGCGCAACCGCCGAAATGCCTCGTGAATCACAAATGGGAGCGGCGCGCGAGTTGTCGATGTCGTCCGCGTCGTCGGAGCTGCAATCATCGCTCCGAGTTTCACCCGCCACCGACTCGGCAAGGCGCGTTGCAAAGTCGCTCTCACACGCTTGAACAATGGCCGCGAAGCTCTTTGACGGCCAGAACACCGTCACCGCGAGCGCCGAAACCGCCAAACACCACATCGCCGCGTAATGCAGCGTTGAACGCGAAAAGGAGCGCTGGGCCGCGTATGTCGGCCGCCCCGTCCGCCAGTGTTTGAGCAAAAGGCTCAAGGTGAGCGAACCGTAGTCCAACGCAAAGGCCAATGCAATCCGGTTGACCTTTCTTCACGATCCGCCCCGAAAACCGGGTGCGAAAAAAAGCCGAAAAAACAGCCTTCGAAAGTTTGGCCCACTTTATCCTACATCTGTAGGTTCGACCGCATGGCGAACCTTCCGACCGTCCCTGGAGCGAAGCGCGACGACAAAAGCAGCCGTTTTGTCGCCGCCGACGACGATCGCATCTCGGCCAACGACGATCCCATGGCAGACGATCTGCCGCGTCCTCTCGGCCGATACATGCTCCTCAAGCGCATTGCGCGCGGCGGAATGGGCGAAGTGATGCTCGCCACAACCATGGGAATTGAAGGCGCGGAGCGTCCTGTGATCGTGAAGATCATCCGCCGCGAGCACAAGAAAGATCCCAACTTCTACGCTCGTTTTCTCGATGAAACGCGCGTGCAGGCGCAGCTTTCTCACTCCGGCGTTGCTCAAATGCTCGACGCCGCGATCGACGACGCCACGGGCGAGCCCTACGCCGTCGTTGAACACGTTGAAGGCAAGAGCCTCGGTGAACTTCGTCAACGTGCGGTGCAAACCGGACATCGGCTCGCCTGGGCGGACGCCGTTGCGCTCGCTCAACTCATCGCCGAGGGCCTCGCCCACGTGCATGAGCGCAAAGACCCGAGCGGCCGCCCCCTCGCAATTGTACACCGCGATCTCTCGCCTCAAAACGTCATGGTGAGCTTCACGGGCGAGGTCAAAATCATCGATTTTGGCACAGCGCGCGGGCAAAACAGGCGTTGCCACACCGTCAGCGGAGTGGTGTTCGCAAAGCCCGGCTACGTTGCTCCCGAAGTTGCGAACGGCGATTCAGGCGATGCTCGCGTCGACCTTTATGCGCTGGGAATCATGCTCTGGGAGTTGTGCGCGGGACGCCGCTTTTTGCAGGGTGATGCGCAGGTACACCTTGCCAAGGTCGCGCGCAACGAAATGAGCCCGCCCAAGCTTGCCGAACAGCTCAAAGCGCCCGAAGCGCTCGACGTGGCGATCGCCAAACTGACCGCTTTTGAGCGCGACGAGCGTTATCTCGCGGCCCGCGCCGCCGCGACAGATCTTGCTAAGTTGCTCGCGTCGGCACCGGCCCTCCCTTCGGGTGAGCGCGGAGTTCGGCCGCGCGCGGCTCACTTGATGAGCGTCCTCTTCCCCGGTGAACCCAACGCGTCACGCAAGGAATTGGCCCGACTGATTGCCGCGGCTCGTGTACACAAGCCGAGCGAAGCGAAGCCCGCTGCCAACAACAAACGCCCCGAGCCTGCCCCCAAAGCGGCTGAAAAAGCGACCCCTGCGACAGAACAACAGCCTTCTTTTGAAGGCACCAAATACCGCATTGTCCGCGAAATCGGACGCGGCGCAACGAGCACCGTTTTCGAGATGGAGCACATCGAAACAAAGAAGCACGTTGCCGTGAAGCTCCTCTCCGGTGAGAGCGCCTCCAAGCCCGAGTCGGTGGAGCGTTTCCGTCGTGCGGCGCGCGCCCTTTCGGTCATCGAACATCCCGGTTTGGCGTGTGTACACGAGATCGGCACCCTCGCCGACGGCCGCCCGTTCTGCGTCATGGACCTGCTCGAAGGCGAAACGCTCAAGGACTATCTCGCCCGTGAACGCGGAGCCGACTATCGCGAAACCCTGACGATCGCTTCCAGCCTTCTAAAAGCGCTCGAAGTTGCTCATTCAGCCGGCATTGTTCATCGCGACATTCAACCGTCAAACGTGTTTCTCACTCCCGGCGGCGGCGTAAAACTTCTCGATTTCGGTTTGGCCGGCGGTCGAGCCATCGCACTCGAAACCCCTGGATCGCAAGCCCCGGCGCGCGAGATCACGATCTTCGGGACGCCCGAATACATGGCGCCCGAGCAGGTGCTCGGCGGTGATGTCGACGGTCGGGCCGACCTCTACGCCGTCGGTTGCATCGCCTTCGAAATGCTCACCGGTCGCCTTCCGTTTGAAGGGAAAAGCGCTCTCGCGATCCTCGATCAAAAACGAAAAGGAAGCCCGCCGAAGCCGCAGGAGATCGCCCCCGCGCGCGCCATCCCCGAAACGGTTTCAGATGTACTCATGAAGGCCCTTTCGCGACAACCGAGCGCTCGTTTCCAGAGCGCCACCGAAATGATTCGCGCCATCGAAAACGCCCTTGGATCCAGCCGAAAGCGCTCGTCGAGTCGTCGCATCTTGGGAGGCCTCGCGGCCGTCACGGCGCTCTTGGCGATCGCTCTCGGCATCGGCTTTGTGAAAAGCGAAAAGTTCCGTTCGCGGATGCCCGCGCGCGTGGTTGCGCTCTTTTCCAAGCCTGTTTCGATCACGCCTGAGCCCGTTGTTCAACCCGAGCCGGCTCGTTCAACCGATCTCGCCGAGGTTCCGCTCGGTGAAGTTCCGCTTGAAAATCCGCCCCCCGCGGCAGCGCCGAATGAGCCCGCCGAAAATAGCAACGACGCGCTCGCGGCCGACGAAAGCGATCCCGCTCTTGCAGACGGCGGCGAAAATGCCGACGTCGTTGCGGGTGTTGACCCGGAAGACATGGGCGAAGCTGCGCCCGCGGCCCTCAACGAAACGCAGGCTGCGCCGGCCGCCCCGCCCGCAAAGCCTGTCAAGGCAACTCCGAAACCGCGTCGACACGTTAAGCCGGCGGCGAAAAAATCAGCTCCCAAACAGGGCGAAACCGCTCCAACGCCCACGCCGGCAAAGTCGAACAAAAGCGACCAAACAAAAAACGACAACGCGAAACCAAACAAACATCTCGCGCCGCTCAAGGACGACGATGAAGCCGCCCGCAAAAAGAAAAAGAAGGTTCGCCTCGCTAAAGCCCGCTAATCCAGGCCAACAACCAAGTCGTTCTTAAATGCGCAGCGCGCCGAAAGGCCACTGCGCATTTCTTTTTCTCGATCGGTTCGCAGTCCGATGTAAAACGCCCCACCCAATGGCCGGACTCGACCAAAGCGCGCCCGCAGCCCGCGATCTCGCCCCTCCTTCGATCACGTCCGGGCCTCCCGCCCGAGCGATTCTCAAGCTCGCTGTCCCGACGGTTCTGGCGATGCTCACCCAAAGCATCGTCAACGAAGTCGATATTGTGTTTCTCGGTTGGCTCGGTTGCCCCGAGTCCTCCAACGCTCAAAGTGCGTTGCTCCCATCGCTCCTGATTCTCTGGCTTTTCGGCGGTTCTCTGTCGGCGATCTCGGTGGGTACACAAGCTTATGTCGGTCGCCGTGTGGCCGAAAAACGCGACGGTGATGCGGGAGCTGTTCTGCTCAATGCAGCTCTCTTCGCTTTCGTCGCGGGCATCTTGTTTTCAATTCTCGGCTATCTCACCATGCCGGCGATCTTATCCAAGATCATCAGCGTGCCCGAGCCTCGCGCCGCCGCGCATGCCTATCTCAAGTGGCGTTTTCTCGGCGTCACGTCCATGACAACCACGTTCGCGTTTAAGGCCTTTTTCGACGGCATTGGTAAAACCCACGTTCATCTCGTGTCTGCCATTGTGATGAACGCGATCAACATCATTCTCTGCCTCATTTTCATTTTCGGAAATGCCACTCTCGGCGCTCCGAAAATGGGTATCGCCGGTGCCGGCTTTGCGGGCTTCGTATCCACCTACGTCGGCCTCTTCATCTTGATTGGATACGCCCTCCACCCCAACTACCGCGGCCGATTCCACCCGTTCACGGTGAAAAAGCTCGACCGCACTCTCACCACAGACATCATCAAACTCTCGTATCCGAGCGCCATTGCCACGATTGCCGTCACCACGGGATTGGGCCTTTTCGTCTTCATTGCCCAAAGACTCGATGTGTACTTTCCAGCGGGAGTAGCCTCACCCTTGTGCCCCGGCGGCGCGGGAGAACCCGTGAACGGTGCGGCAACAACGGTGGTGGGAGGTGTACTCAAACTCATCTTCACTGCGTGTCTCGCATTTGGCACCTCCACAGCCACGTTGGTCACTCAATCGCTCGGTGAAAAAAATCCCGACAAAGCAGCTCGTTTTGGTTGGACAAGCGTCAAGCTCGGACTTGCCGTATTCGGCACTCTCGGTGTCTTGCTCGCCGTTTTCGCACCCCAAGTATTAGCGGTTGTCACCAAAAGTGAAATCGTTCGCCAAGCAGCTCTCGGCCCAATGCGCCTCATGGGCATTGTCACACCCCTCATTGCAGTGGGCATGATTCTCACGCAAGCCCTGTTCGGCGCAGGCAACACACGCTTTGTCATGGTTGCCGAGCTGCTTCTCCACTTCTGCGTGTTTGTGCCGCTGTCGTGGCTGTTCGGCATCACCCTCAAGTGGGGCCTCATGGGCATTTGGTGGGCCGGCGTGGCCTATGCCGTTCTTCTCGCCCTGGTGATGGTCACCAAGTTTCGCTCCGGTGACTGGAAAAAAATCAAAATCTAGTCCTCACTCAAGCGATAACAGCCGCGGCGCTTTGCAAATCCCCGTATCAGGTCTTGCGGTCACTCGACCGCATTGAAGAGCGGCAAATTGTTCGCTAGCCTCGCCCAATGAGAGACTGCGCCCAACTTTTTCGCTTCGCGAGTTCCCTTGTTTTGTGCGCCTTTGCGCTGCCGGGCCTCACCCTTGGATGTGACGGCGGGGGTGACGGAACGGGAGGTTCTGGAGGCGGAACCGGCGGGTCGGGTGGCTCCACCGTCGACCCCGACTGCACCGCCGCGATCTCCCCGAGCGCCGATGATCAGAGCACCGTACAAACAGCCCTGATTGAAGCCAAAGAGGGTGACATTCTCTGTTTTACAGAAGGCACTTTCAAGTTCAACACAGAACTCTCACTTGACGTAAACAAGGTCACTCTCCGCGGCAAAGGTCAAGACGCCACCATCTGGGACTTCTCCGCGCAGGACGTGGGCGCGAACGGTGTACTCATCAAAAGCGACAACGTCACTGTTGAAAAGCTGACCGTCAAAAACACCCCCGGTGACGGTCTGCGCGCCGACTCGGTAGAAAACATCACCTTCCGCAACATGACAGTTCTGTGGGAAGCCGACGCTTCTCTCGACAACGGAGCATACGGACTGTATCCAGTTGGCAGCACCGGTGTGTTAATCGACACATGCGTCGTCAAAGGAGCGCGCGACGCCGGCATTTACGTGGGCCAATCCACCAACATCGTTGTCACCAACAGTGAAGCGTATGGCAACGTTGCCGGCATTGAGATTGAAAACTCCACCGATGCCGAAGTGATGAACAACAAGGCCCACGATAACACCGCCGGAATTCTCGTGTTCAATCTCCCCGGTCTACCCGTGCAAGATGGAAAACGAGCCAAAGTGCACGACAATATCATTCAAAACAACAACATCCCCAACTTCGGTGAACCGGGAACCACAGTTTCACAGGTGCCTTACGGCGTTGGCCTCATGTTGCTCGCAACCGATGACAACGAAGTGCACAACAACACCATCAAGGGCAACAGCTCTGTCGGCATCCTCATGGTCAGTTATCTAGAATCGCTGTTTGGCATGCCCAATGACCCAGCCTACAACAGCTTCCCTGAAGGCAACTTCATTCACGACAACACCTTTGACAACAACGGCAAAGACCCTGACCCGCTGATCGGTGACTCCGCCGGTGGATTCAGCCCCATCCCGTCCATTGTGTGGGACGGCTGCCTCGACCCCAACGCCGTTGATGATGGGCACCTCAAAAACTGTCTCAACAACAACATGACAGGAGCCGGTGACCCGGCATCGTTTGTCAACATTGACATGTGCAACAACCCATCCAATGTGGATATCGACGCCGCCAAAGTGACATGTGAATATGAGCCTCTTCCACCGCAAAACTGACAAAATGTTGTCTGAATGGAAGCTGGTCAGAGAGGTGCTGCACGTGCCGCAAAGCGCAATTTTTATCACACCGTCCACCCATTCAGGTCGCTCGTTCAACCATCCAATGGTTACCGGCTTGATGGGTGGGCTTTGCGCCATATTCCTCTCAACCCTTTCCGCCTGTGCAGATCAAGAGTCCACTCTGCCCCCAACGCAGTGCACGCCTTCTTCCGGCGCACTCCCGCACGAAAAGCTCTCTGAATACTGCTTTTTTGAAGGAGAAATGAAAAATCTAACCCCCGCTTACGGGGTGGTAGAATTTCAGGTGGCGGCGCCCCTTTGGTCAGATCATGCAGAAAAGCAGCGCCTTATAAAGTTGCCGGCGGAAGGGAAAATCCACTTCACTCCCGATGAAAATTGGGAATATCCGGTGGGCACAATTCTGGTCAAAACATTCTCATTTCGAGACGATTTTCGCGATTCAACATCGCCGCGGCATACCCTTGAAACGCGCCTTCTCATCTTGGGTGAGGCGGGGTGGTCCAGTGAAATCTACCGTTGGAACGATGAGCAAACCGACGCGGCGCGCATGATCGCTGGCGAGCGGGTAGATGTCACCTATATCGACGAAGACGGAGTTTCCAACTCCGAAGAGTACATTGTACCCAACCAAAACCAGTGTAAAAGCTGCCACGAACGCAACGACAAACAAACGTTTTTGGGCCCCTTCACTCAACAACTCAACCGCACCGTTACCGTCAACGGTGAAGCGAAAAACCAACTCACCCACCTCGCCGAGCTGGGCCTGTTTGACAGCGACTTCTCCGTGGATGAATCGCTGCCCGCCTTTGCCGACCCGTTTGGTGATGCGCCCGTGGATGAAAGAGCACGCGCCTACCTTCATGCCAATTGTTCCCACTGCCATCGCCCCGGCGGAGGTGGAGGACCGAGCGGTCTTGTCCTGTTAGAATGGGAAAAAACACCCTTAAAAAATGGCATTTGCAAAGAGTCCGCCGCCGCCGGACAAGGAACGGGCGGCCACACCTTTGATATTGTTCCGGGCGCCCCCGACGAAAGCATCATTGTCTTTCGCATGAGTTCCACAGACCCTGATATCAAAATGCCCGAACTACCCAACCGCGTTCCTGACAAAAAAGGCGTCGCTCTCATCAAAGAATGGATCGGCGCCATGTCCCCGCCCGGCTGCAACTGACCGGTCACGTTTCGCGGCCCATTCAACCGGACTTCAGCCGCCTCGCAATGACTTGAGACGTCTCGATTCCTGACACGTCGTAATCAACACGGACGCACGGAGATCACGCAGATCCACAGCCCGACAAACCGAAATCCTCCGTGACCCTCTGTGCTCTCCCGGTGGTGAAGAGACGTCACAGGCATCCAAACGTGTCCGTTCGTTGCGTGACGTTTCAGCTGTCGCTCTGGGCCCGCGGCCGATTGCTCACCTGAAAAAAGCGCAAATCATGCTTGCGATTTCAGTCGAGGTCTGATTTCGTTTCGGACCAAGCGAGGGCACACCGTGAAAATCTCTCTCCACTTCTGCGCTCTTTTCGTTGCCGGGTGCACTGCCGCCCCCGAGCCTCAAACTGCGGCGCTTCCCAAGCCAACCCCGGCGCCCACAACACCCGCTCCTGCCACAGAACCGGTTGCCGCTGCCCCTGTTGAGGTAGCGCCCCCACCTGCACCCCCGGCTTCTACTCCAGACCAACCTACCCATGGTCCAAGTTGCGACGGTCGAGCGGGCGCCGGTAACGACTGCGGCGCTGGGCAACATTGCTGCGCCCGCGCTCTCGTCCCCTCGGGTGATGTTTTGTACAGAAGGCTTGACTCCGGCCCGGGTGAAAAAAAGCTCGTTCGAGCCTTCTACCTTGACAAGTTTGAAGCGACAGTCGGCCGATTCCGCGCGTGGGTAGCCGCGGGTCAACCTGTTCCCAAGCCGGGTCAGGTTCTCCACGACGATGGGGAAGGCCACCAGCTCAAGTGGCCCCAAAATGGTAAGGTCCAAGACGCCGCCCACCTCGAAGGGTGGAAGCGCTACGACACATGGACAGGAGGCGACGACCACCGCCCCAAAAACAACATCACCTGGTATACCGCCGCCGCGTTCTGTGCTTGGGACGGCGGACGCCTACCCACTGACATTGAGTGGACACGAGCATCGCGCGGCGGTGAAGAAGACCGGCCCTACCCTTGGGGAACAGAAGCGCCCAGCCCCGAACACGCCGTTTATAATTGCCTCGGTGACGGCGACAAGGCCTGCGCTCTGGTAGACATTCTACCCGTTGGTTCCAAATCCAAAGGCGTTGGTCGCTGGGGCCACTTTGACCTGGCGGGCTCCATGTTTGAGTGGACGACATCTCCCGGAAAAATGGCCGGTGCCGACCCAACTGAAAAGGCACGCGGCGGCGGCTTCTGTTACATCGGCGGAGTAGACAGGCGCGCCTCCACAGAACTTCGACCGGCGGTTTTTCGTGAAGACAGTCCCGACACAGTCAGCCACATGACAGGTGTACGCTGTGCTTTTGACGCGCCTGCAGGTGACACAAAGCCTTCGCCGCAAGGTGTTTCGGGAGGCTCGGCTTCCCACGCCAAGTGAGCCGCGGCTAATCTTTTGCGCACCTGAATCCAAACACCTCACTTCTACCCGACGTCGACTCAAACCCCCACAAAGCCGCCTGAACGTACCCATCGTCAATGGCGTACCAACTGGAGCCTCGCAGTTGCGCGCGCGGTGGAGAGCGCGTGTCATCCACCACCCATTCTGACAAGTTCCCCGTCATATCCACAACGCCGTGCCGACTCACATCTTTATCGTAGCTGCCGGGAACACAAGTCATCGACCGCTTGTAAGGCTTCCCCCAACACAGGTCACCGCCTTCAGGGGCTCTCTGCCCCCATGGGAAGATCGGAGCCGACTTGTCACCCACCACCGCCCATTCCCACTCGTCACCGGTGGGTAGACGCTTGTTTCTACTTTCGCAATACCCTTTTGCTTCACTGAAACTCACACAGTTTACAGGATGGCCGTCGCGATCATTTCGCGACCCATTGCAAAACATGCTCGCGCGAATGGCTTCCATCGGATCCGGCCAATCGGCGTCAACGGGCACGGCCGTGCATTTTCCAATTTCCAAACAGCGCGGCGAGCACTTTTTTTCTTTCACGCACTCTTTGTATTCTAAAACGGTAACTTCGGCCTTGTCGAGACAAAACCCCTTGACCGTTGCGAGCTTCTGTTTCCCCGGTTTGTGCCGCTTAAACGAGCCACCTGGAATGTGAATCATCCCACTGGGACAGCGACCCGTTTCGGTGGAGGCCGCCGCCGCAGACGCGCTTGGAAGAGCGGCGCTCGCGGTGGCTGAAGCGCTCGCCGTTGGTTGTGGATCCGCCGACGTGGCCACGCCCGCAGTCGTTGCAATTCCACCACCGGAAGAGGCACCCGACGCCGTTGCTTCCGCTGATGGTGTACCACCCGCCGCTGTGCCAACATCGACGGATTTGGGCCCACTTTCCGAGCTGCCGACAGCCGCAACACCCGACGGTTGCGCTGAGTTGCAACCTACCCATAGGCCGATTGCCACCAAAAAAACCGCACGCGACATGGCCAACCCTCTGCGCCTCTTTATCGAAGCTTCCGCAGGAGGTAAATGGCCAGACCCGTCATGACAAACAAAACCACCACCCATCCGAGGGGTGACAACGCTTTCAGCCAAAAGTCAGAAGAAGACACGACATCAAGCCGGCTCAACCGACCTTACCCGTCACCCAGCCATCGCGCCAACGGCCATGACCGTCATCGCAATAAACAACAGTAGAAAAGACGTGGTGAGTCCAATAAACACAACTGGGTGACGATCGATAAACTTGGTTGACTTGATGCTCACCTGCTTCATGGCTGTCACTGGACACTCCACCCGAATATCCCCTTCAGCTCGCCTGTCCAATAACTCCAGCATTGCCCGCACCGAAGGGTACCTTCGACTCGGATCTTTCTCCAACCCGTGTTTTAAAAACCACATCAACTCGGCGGGCACCGGCGGCTGATGCGGAATGTCGCGCAGATCCAACCGAATGGCTTCTGTCCGCGCCGCGTGAAGCACCTCGTCGAGTGAACGCTTGTCTTGAAAAGGGTGCCGCAAATACAAGAGTTCGCACAAAACCATGCAGGCTGAATACACATCACTCCGCTCGTCTGTTGGCAGCCCCGATGCCTGTTCAGGCGCCATGTAGAGTGGAGTGCCAACAAGGGCGCCGAGCTGTGTTTCAAAGGCGCGTGCCGTGGATCCCGGAGTTGCAGGCGCCCCCACCGAAACAACAGGCAACTCCGGTGTATCGCCGCACAGACTCTTGGCAATGCCCCAGTCCATCAACATCACTTCACCGAACTTGCCAATCATGATGTTGGCCGGCTTCAGGTCGCGATGAATAATCCCCTTGTCGTGGGCAAAAGCGAGCGCTTCCAAAAGGGATCGAAAGATCTCCACACGTCGCTCAAACGTGTAGTGCCGATGATACTGCGGGTCACCCGCTGCGAGCTTTTCAATGATCGACTCCAGCGTTTCGCCCTCCACGTATTTCATCACGAAATACAAATCCCCCGTTTCATCCATCCCCACGTCGTGAATTGGAATGATGTTCGGGTGATCGAGTTTACCGATCGTGCGAATTTCATCTACGAAACGGGCCAAAGCAGCGGGGGATCGAACCTCGGCTTTGAGTCTCTTAATGGCCACCTTGCGGCCGATGTCATGGTCGTGCGCGCCCACCACTTCGCCCAAACCGCCCTCACCCAAGACTCGAATTTTTTCGAACCGCGTCTTGCCGTCGAACACCAGTTCGGCTTGTGTACCCTTCACTTCAATTCGCGGAAGCACCGTTGTGCGCACCCCCATAGTCATTTGTGGGGCTTCGCGCACCGACACGCTCACCAGCGTTTGCGCATGGGCGATTGTGGGCGCGGCCACTGTTTCTTGGAGATGAGTCAATCCAACTTTCGATGGAACCGACGGGAGCGCTGGATTCATCATACGGGGCCTCCATGGTAAGCCGCTCCGCGCGTTCGTGAAGGGCAAGTTTGCAAAGAAGTGTTGCGCCGCGACCTACAACTTGCGGATGAGCAACTCTGCCAGCAGATCCTCGTCGTTTTTAATGGTCCGCGTCACCATTTCAGACTGCGGCGTCTGCTTGCGATGATCGGCAAATGTACCCACCGGCGCGCCCACAAACCCCGGCACCGCGTCGTATGCATTGTCCCCCAAGATCACCGACCCTTCGAGAAGTTCTGCCCCAAGCTCGGTGAGAAACGCCCGCGACTTGACCTTTCCCACAAGCTCGTTGACATCGGGCTGGCCCGTCACTTCCGACAGAATTCGCACAGCCTCAATGATCCGGTACTTCCGGTTTTCGGCTTTGATGGTGAGTTCGTCGTTGCGCAGATCAACCCTCTCTTCAGCGATCCATTGATCAAGCGCGGCCTGGGGAAAAAAAACCCGGTTTTTCATTTGCGATCAGAAACGGCAAGATCGGAGTTGTAAAAACGATCGTTCAGCCGGCGGGGGGCTCGGGAGGAACTTGTGAATCGCTCTCACCCTGGCCCGCATCGCGCCGCTTTAAGAAGCGCTGCGGAAGTTGCCACAACGACTCAAAGATGCCGAGCAAAATATAAAAGCCGAGAAGCCAAACAAGCACGAAAGCCGGCTTCATTTGCATTGAAATGAACACAGACGACCCGATCGCAAAAACAACGAACAGGACCGTTCGCACGTTGAGCTTCACGTCTTTGAACGAGCGGAACTTAATTGTGGACACCATCAAAAACGACAGAAAGGCCGTTACACCAAGCATTCCCCACGCGTATTCAGCCTTGCCCATTGCACCGGCGACTGCGTGATTGGCCACAACGATCGACACCAAAATGCCGGCTGCGCCCGGGATCGGCAGGCCCACAATGTACTTTGAAGGTTTGGTGGGCTTTCCACTCTCGCCCATTGAAAGCACATTGAAACGCGCCAAACGAACGGCGCCGCAGGCCACAAACAAAAACGAAACCACCAAGCCCCACGTGCCCAGCTGTCGCAACGTCCATTGGTACACAAGGAGCGCGGGCGCTGCGCCGAACGAAACCACGTCCGCCAGCGAATCGATCTGCAATCCAAACGCGCTCTGCGTTTTCGTCATGCGAGCCACGCGGCCGTCGAGCATGTCGAACAACATTGCAAACACAATTAAGAGCGCCGCCCGATAAAAATCCTCTTCGCCCTGCGCTGAAGCGGAGATGCGGAGTGAATCAAACCCGCAAAACACCGATGAAAGTGTGATGAGGTTGGGGAGGATGAAGAGCGTTTTTCTGAGATCCAACTTGTTCGGTCTGCGCATCTCCCGCCTCCAAGCGAACCCACAGCCTAGCGGCCCTTTGTCGCGGTGCGCAAGGATCCGCGCCAAAAAAACAAAGCGAACCAGCTTTCGCACACCCTTTGCGCCCACACTTCATGCGTCATCGATTCGCCGAGAGGATCTTGTCAGGCACGATTGCCGTCGGCGCATACCGACATTCCAGCGGGTGTACATCAAGCCCCGGCAGCTCCCCGTCCGTCTCGCGAAACAACCACGCTCGTTGGAGGTCGCCCAAGATCAGAACAACCTCCCCTGGATTTTCCACATTTTCAGCGGCAAACGCATCCACACACGGTGAACCAGCCGGCCCGCGAAAAATCACCCCGGTTGTCAACATGTCGATCTTCCCAACGCGTCTTGTTTTTGAAGGGGGTAGGGTGGGTCTAAAACCGAGTCCCTCAGAGTCGAGATTGCTGCTCGGCGCAGGCATCGGCCCAAGCCCGTCATCCACAAGCACGGGATGACGCGTTCCAGGAAACAAAGTTTGCCCGCGATAGGCAGTTTGAGTTCGCAGGCGAGGCCACTTCGCTCGTTCATCATGGGTGCACGGTCGAGGCTTGGTCCCCAGTTCAAAAACGGTGGGGGCCGGCGCGGCTGCGCTCAACGTGCCATCTGCTTGAATGCGCGTTGTCCACGCGCGGGCAAAATCCGCCGAAGGAACAGTGGCAACAAGGTACAAACCCAACTGCCCTCCTTCATACATATAATCCACGCTCACGTGGCGCCGGTCGTCACTCGACGAAGCGGGCCCGAGGGTAGACGCCCAAACGTTCCACGGCGCGTTGGGCTTGCTGCCGGCAGGTGGGGGTGCTGCCAGCACAAGTGTGTTGGTTTCGCGATCCTGAACGCGCCTCGCCAAACCTGTCATGATGAATGTGCCGCCCACGTTCACCGGTTCGCTCGTGTTCAGAATCGACCAATCACGCATAGGGGCGGGCCAACCTGAAAATTTGAGAGACTTTACTTTCCCGTGCGAATCGATAAAAAACGTCTCGTTCGCTGAAGGGTCGGGACGCACAAAAATTCCACCCGGTGTCACCGACAACACATCCAGTCCAAACATCTCATGCCGTGGGTAGGTCGCCCCGTTTTCTGTTGCGTTGACAACACCCGCATCGGCAATTGTGCCGCGCGACGTTGTTCCTTCTTCAATGTTCTCCCATGCGACTTCGAGGTTTCTTAACCGGGTTGCCGGCGTTTCACCGGTATTTGATACACCGGTGGCGACACGGCCAATGGGCGCTCTCGCCATGGCCACACCTTCAATTTGGGTTGTCGAAATAAACCCCCATGATGTTCCGGTTTTTTCGGGTGGAAAAAGCTGCTTCGTAACAATCCGCCCCTCCCCCGTTCCGTTTTCGGCGAGCACCGCGGTGACCACCCCCGCCGCCCCTGTTTTGGGGTTCATTGTTGGAACCAACCATGCCACGTTTCTACGCGCCGCCGAGCCTTCCGTGGGCATCACATTCAGGTCGGCAACGTTGGCAATACTGGTCCAACTCCCTTTTTTTGCAGGCTCGCAGGTGATCGCCGTTCGCAGCGTCGCCGCCGGCTCCGGTGTTTGGGGAGGGTTAAAAAGAAGGGGGGCAGATTTGTCAGATCCCCATCCCACACGCACCACTTCGCTGCCAACCAAACATCCCATGGCGCTGCAAGCCACGTCGTCATAACGGTGAAACTCGCGCGCAACGGCCACCGGTGCGGGCGCCTCCTGCCAGGTATGCCCGCCGTCGGACGACTCCCAGATGCTACCCTCGGTTGCGGCCTGCGTTGCTCGGCCGCGAACGGCCAGAACCCTGTCGCCAAACCCGGCCACCACCATATCGTCAGCGGGAACGTCACCCACCCTTGCGTTTTCACCGTCTTTGTCCGTTGTGAGCCACACCCGAATGCGTTCCCCCGAACGCTCCACAGACATTCCAACAGTTCCGGTTTCCGACACGCTCAACTGCGCCGTGTCATCACCTTGAAAGTACCACGTCTCCTCATGCACTTCGGCGCGCAAAACGTGTTCGGTGAAGTGCGCGCCACCGTCGTGAGAAACGAGCAAGGACAACGTTGATTCGCCGTCGGGCATCCACAACATGTAGGCCGATCGACCGTCCGCCGACAAAGCCAACTGACCCACAATCTTCCCACGCAATTCAGGTTCCACTTCTACCCAAGTCCTGTCAGACTTGTATAACATCGGGCGGCCTGAACATTCCTCGCTCCGATCCCCTTCTCCTTCTTCTCGGCATAACCCCGCCGTAAACACCGTGCCGTCCGCCAAAATGGCGATTTTTGCTCTCCCCAGATCACTGGATGTCAGATCTACGCGCGATTCAAAAGTCGCCCCACCGTTATGACTGACTCTCAAGTGAGGTGAACTTCCCAAATGCGTCCACTCCAGCATCAGAACGGCAACGTGTTCGCCCCGCGCTGCCAGCGCCCCGACCTGGGAAGTTTCGTCCCTAAGAGAGTCAAGTCGCCGGAAGGAGGTTCCGTCCATCGCGTACTTGTAAAGCTCGGTAGAATCCCTCGGGTGGGCAAAGTACCAAATTGTATTGCCGTCAATTGCCGCTTTTTGATAGTGAAAATGTTGCGCAACCGCTCGCGGCTGCGTGTCAAAGGCGACCACAGGATTCTGGTCTGAAAACGTCTGGTTCGATTCAGTCAAGTCGCCGTTTTCAGTGCCGTTCCACACCCAATTTTTCAGCGCCCCACGCACCCCGATTTGTAAGCGTCTTACCCTGTCCGCCGATACCGCCCCAATAGGTTTCACATTGCGTTTGGTAAATTTTTTTCCACCATCCACACTTGTATAAATTGCTTCAGGGGCCGCCACTGCAAGCACCGCGTTTGAACTCAAAAGCGCAACATCTACAATCATTGCGCCATCCACATTCACAGGAACATACCCACCTTCTTCTTCCCATCGAAGAAGCTTGCCCGTTCGCGTCACAGCAAACAGCATGGTCCCGGCGCCTTTCACAGTTAGCACCGGTTCAGGCGGGTAGATTCGCCGAACAAAATTTCCAAGTGGAGTGGTAGACTCGTGCACAGTGCCACTCTCTCCGATGTATCGAAAACTCGAAGGTGCGCGCACAATGCGAACGATCGGCTCCGGGGCGTAATCATGGGCCGAAAGCGCCGTTCCCGCACATTGGTAGGTTCCCGCACCGTCGATCTCATCGCCCGGGTAGGGCCCCTCACCATACTGGTCAACCAAGTCCTGATCTGACATGTTTGCAATGTCGGGATCGGGAACCGATGGTTGTACAGAAATCACCTTCGAGAAAAGCAGCCGCTGCCCCTCGTGTTGAACCGCCAGGCAACGCCCGTCGCCAAGCCGCATAAAACTCGTGAACGTTGAGTTTCGATCGGGAAACACTTCCCATCGCGCCGGACTTTCATACGGCAGCTTCGCAGCGGCGTCCTGCAACTTCACCTGGGCGTGCGGATTGGATCCGGGTTGACTGGGTAAGGTTTGGGTGCAGGCGCCTGCCCACACCAAACCGGTCAACAAGGCCGCACCGCGCCGCATGAGCTATGGAACCCAACGGGCAATAAAAACGTTGGTGTCCCCCGGCTGCTCTCCCATTCGATTGGATGCAAATACAATGTATTTACCGTCGGGAGAAAACATTGGAAAACTGTCAAATTCCTCGGCAAATGTAATTCGCTCCACCGTCGGGCCACCGGTTGTTGTGACAGGCCCTTCGGGGTCAACCATGTACAAGTCAAAGTTCGGCGGCTTCCCCCGCGAGGGCGGCCCCGCATCCATATCCGACGCAAACATGATCCGGCGCGAATCTGGCAAGAACGTGGGGGCAAAACTCGCGTGCCCGTGTTTCGTCACCTGACGCGCATTTTGACCGTCGGAACCCGCCGTCCAAATTTCAAGCTTGCCGGGCCTCACCAACTTTTGCAAAAGCAGCGAACGATAATCATCCAATTCAGGTCCCGTTGGCCGCGACGCCCTCCACACAATTTTTGACGAATCAGGCGAGAAAAACGCACCGCCGTCATACCCCGGGGCGAAGGTAACCCGCTTCACCGACGTGCCATCCAACTTGGCAGTATAAAGCTCCAAGTCACCGTCACGCGTGCTTGTAAAAATCAACTTGGACCCATCGGGTGCAACCGTTGTTTCGGCGTCATACCCCGGCCCGCCGAGAAGATGTCGCGTGTCACTCCCATCCACTTTGGCGCTGAAAATGTCATATTCGTCCAGCGGCCACACATACCCTTTTGACCTGTCGGGTTTGGCCGGACACGCCTCACCCTGATTGCGAGTGGACGAGTAGAGAAGCCGATCTCCCGCTGGGTAGAAATAGCTGCACGTGGTTTTACCCCCGCCGCTCGATACTTGACTCACCGCACCCGATCCTAGGTCCATCACAAAAATCTGGTCACACGCGGCGCCCCGAGGTGTGGCCTGAAACACCACTTTTTTCCCATCCGCCGAAAAGTACGCTTCAGCGTTTTCACCGCCGAAAGTGAGCTGTCTCAACTCACTCAAGTGTTTTTCCCGTGGGTCCGCTTCCACCGGTTTTCCTGCCCGAATGCTCCACGGAATCCATTCCGGGTCGGCCGTTGTGGCAACCTCCGGCATTTTGCCAAGAGGCTCTTTCGGTTCGTTTTTGGGGGAAACGCATGCCGCACCGCAAACGGCAAACATCACACTCAGCGAGAACAAGTTTCCAAAACGCACGCCCGCACCTTAGCCCAAACGTCGCGCGATGGGTGGACGTTTTATTCACCATGCAACCTGGCACAACCTGTGCGTACACGAGACCATCCCCTCGTTGGAGGTCCAATGTTTCCCGCCCGGCTTCGCTTCGTCCTTTTAGCGCCGATCTTCGCGTTCTCGTGCGCTCAGGGCAATACGCTCGGCATCCGGCCCGACCAGGGGGGTGACCAGGGCAATGGGGGAAGTGGAAGTGGGGAGGTAGAAAATGAACCAGACCCTGGATCATCCGATCCAGGTACCGGCGCGTCGGGACAAGGCGGGTCCACGGGCGCGGGTGACGTGGGTGAAGATTGCGCGCACGACCCTTGTTTCCCAGGCGTTGCTCTCGATCCAAACTGCCACCCATGTGTTTGGGATGTCTGTCAGGCCGACCCTTACTGTTGCATGACGGGGTGGAATCAACAATGCGCCGATGAAGCGGCGCCCGCCTGCGCGTGTCCCAACAGCGGTGGCAGTGGAGGCAGCAATTCAGGTTCGGGCGGCGGCGGGCCCGGCACCGGTGGAACCGATCCTGGAATTGGCGGAAGTGATCCAGGAATTGGCGGAAGCGACCCCGGCGGCACCGGTGGAAGTGACCCCATTGGTGGAACGTGTGATCACGGCTTGTGTGAAACCGGCCCCGTACTCGACTCTTCGTGCGATCCCTGCGTCGATACAATCTGCTCCGCCGACGATTATTGCTGTTCGGTAGAGTGGGACGTATTCTGCGTTTTCGCCGCGTTTGATACTTGCCCAGAAGCCTGCTTGTAACGCGTCAGGTTTCAGCGCGGCGCTTCAGTGGTCACTCTGGGGCAGGTTGGACGTTTTTGTAAACCCAAAACCTGACACCAGGTTTACAAATCGATCGGCCACATTCGTTGCTTTCCCCTGAATGCCGGCGTGGCTCTTTACAGAGAGCCCCACGCGACGCATCCAAGCAAGTTCTTCTTCCGTCATTGGCCCGCGGTCAAGCGCAGCGATCGCCTCGTCCAATTCCGCTCCATTTTGCGGACCTGTCCAACACGCGTTCACGTTGGGGTTGGAGAGTACAAATCGATAACAATCTGTTGCGGTGGGAACACGATCACCCTTGGGAACGTAAGCCGCATTGAGCAACTCTCCCCACGAGGTGGATGTGTACGCAACAATCCCCGGGCGCTTTTCAGGCAAGTGGGGAAACACGTCTTTTTCAGCCCCCGGGTGAGCTGCGTTATACCGCATCATCAAGTGGTCTACCCGAGCATCCCGCGCCAACGTTTGAAACGTGGGCCGATGGTGACACGACACCATGACCGAACGCGCCTTGCCCAATCTGACTGTTTCGGCCGCCGCGTCGAGGATAGAATCACGAGGGGGAAGATTCCACCATCCAAGGAGCAGCACATCTGCATAGTTGGTGTCTAACGCTTTCAGTGCCTTGTCGAGCGACTTGCCAATTCCCGACGGCCACCTTGCGTACGTTTGAACAACCACCTTTAACTTGTCTCGATGTTGAGCACCGAGCCGCCTCAGCGCCCCACCAAACTCACTTGTTCTCGTCGAACCCCAGTAGAAAAAATTCAACCCCCGCTCAAAGGCGCGTTCCACATCTTTTCCAGAAATGCCGTAAGACGCGGCCACCCCGAGGCGCACCACGTCTATGGAGCTTTTTCCGAGCCGCGAAGGTGCCCAAAAAGAATTGGACGTAACGTTTGATTGACCGGATGAATGGGGTAGGGGACTGGTCATCTTCACACCTCGCACCTGAATCTTGTCAAGGCTTCTTGTCCGGGCAGCCGTCCAGATCTTGAAACCCATTTTTCGTCTCGGGATCGTTTGGACACTGGTCATTGGCGTCCGCGACGCCGTCCATGTCGTTGTCCATGTCGGGGCACCCATCATCGTCCTGAAACCCATCGCGATCTTCGGGTACGTCTGGACACCTGTCAGAAGAGTCTAACATGCCATCCGAGTCCATATCGCCGGGTGGACCTTTCGGCGGACCGCCCGGCCCCGGGGGCTGCTTTTTCGGCGGTGTTGACCGATCGGAAGGTGTTGCCTGAACAGCAGCACCCGCACTTTCCTGCGGCCCCCCGGCAGCGCCGGGTTGAGCGGCCTCTACCGGCACAGCCACAGCCACCACGGGCGCCTCTGCAGCGGTTGAATTGGAAGCCGCGCACCCACTGAAAAGCGCCAAGGTGAGAAGCGCACCCGCGGCATAAGATAGGGCCGGAACCATTGATTTCATGGCGGTGTCTTTCGCACGACTCCCATTTTTCTGCAAGTGGACCCTTCAACCCGTGATGCGAAAGGCTACCTCGTCAGCTCCAGCGTCATAAATACGCTGTTTGGATCATCCACGTAGTCGGCAAATGGCCGGCAATAAGTAAACCCAAAACTCTCATACAACTTACGAGCCGGTACAAACGCCGGCTCCGCCCCCGTTTCAAGACTCAACCGCTCGTACGACCTTGATTGCGCCTCTTTTACAATATGAGCTAACATCGCCCTCCCAACCCCCTTACCTCGATGAGCCAACGGTGTACGCATTGATTTTACCTCCCCATGTTTGGAGTTGAGTTCTTTCAGCGCGCCGCACCCCAAAAGTTCCTTCCCGTCCCATATTGTCCAAAACGTGATATCCGGCGCCCGCAACTCATCCAAGTCAAGCGCGTGTACACTCTCCGGCGGCGACAGCTCATACATATTGCGCAAATGTTCCGCCAAAAGCGCGTGTACTTCAGGTCGTGTCAGATCGTCTTTTTCAATGTTCATGTCGTTACCGGAGGTCCGTGGTTTCCGCGCCAACCTGCCTCGTTTTGGGGCTCTTCGCAAGCAGTATCGAAACGTTCACCTCACCCTTGTCAACTTGTGTACACATAGCCGTTTGCGCCCGGTTTCCCAATCATCCATCACTCATTGCGCGACCCGTTGTGCGCTCCCCATGCTTGGGCCACACCGGCTCCACGCTCACCAAAAAGGTTTGCGGCGATCACCCTGCGCGCGGCGGCATCATTCGTGTCGAGCGACATAGAACAGGTAATTGTTGCTCCTTCATGGTCCACAAAGGGGCTTGTCAGGTGGCGCTCAATCACCCGCGCGCGACCGGGCAAAAGCGCTCTCAACTCTTCGTGTGATGGCTTGTTGAGCGATGTCCAACCCGAGTCGTGAACCACCAATTGAACGGCCGCAGTATCAACCACATTTGGAAAATAGGCGCTCAATACCGTTAATGGATCGTGCAAGATGGTGCACGGCATTCCCGTGTCAACCCATGCTTCTAG
Source organism: Polyangiaceae bacterium (assembly GCA_016712345.1). Taxonomy (GTDB): domain Bacteria; phylum Myxococcota_A; class Polyangia; order Polyangiales; family Polyangiaceae; genus JADJRH01. Next base: position 50,060 of record JADJRH010000001.1, on the reverse strand, counting down.
ATGTTTTACAAAGAGCCGCGCCACCGGCGAAAGCGCGCGAAGTTCAGTGGTCAACGGATCATCCAAATATACCCCCAACATTTGCCGAGTAGATGTCAGGTGAGTTCCCCATGTGGAGTGGCTCATGACAAATCGTGGCATGGATACCCGCGTCACAACGCTCTTAAATGCCAAAGGGTCAAGGCGGGCATTATACTGAGGTCGGTCACGGTGATACGCCCCCAAAAGCGCCGGCCCCATTTGAAATAGCTCGACCCGCTCCGCCAAATCAGGCCGTTTCGAAAGTGCCGCATTCAAGTTGGTGAGCGCCCCCAAACTAAAATACCGCACGCGCGAGTGAGCCTCCAGAACGCCAATCAAGGCGGCTGTCGCGTCTTTTTCAAACGTGTTTTCACCCGCGCAAAGCCCCGCATGTTCAACCAAACAACGATCGCGCTGTTTTTGACTGGGTAGACCCGCCGCGATACGCACTTTGACATTGGACTCTTGAACAAGTTGTAACAAAAAACGAGCGCGCCCAGCAGTCGGCGTTTCATCATTCGTGAGAAGCAGCGCCGGCCTAAACTTTTCAGGCGAATGGAGCACCAACGTTGCGACAAACGTATCATCGGGATCGCTCCCAATGTCCATGTCGAAAATGGATGGAAGCACGTCTTCAGAAGAAGCGGTATTTCCCGACGTTTGGTTCATTTTTCGTCCGCTCAAACAAAGCCAACCAAAGCCTACCCGAGAACATCCAGATTGACAATCTTCAACTGCCGGCGATACTCACATTTTCTAGAGGAACCCCACCGGTGTCTACCCATCTTCGCGTTGCTCGCCCGGTTAAAAACCTGACACACTCCGTTCACATGTACCCGTTTACCCGCGCCCACGGCAGAAGACCTGTAGGCTTTTTACGTGCCCGACAAACAAGAGTGGGAAAAGCGGTGTGCTGCCATGTCAGGTGCCGGCTTTGTAGAAGTGCAGTCGTTTAACCCATATTGGAATGTGAACGGCCGGACATTTCAAGACCCAGATGGCTACCGCATTGTCATCCAGTGCGGCACCTGGAAAAACCGTCACGTTGCTCCGTTGGGTACACCTGCCGGCGCTTAATACTCACTGGGCATTGTTCTCCCGCGTGAAACTCGCTGCAAGCCTACCCTAACTCCGCCCATTGAACACTGGCAATCCACCGCAGTTTGCGACGGGCCAGGCGAGTATCAACACTCTCACCGTCAAAGTTCGTCACGGAGCGCTGGAGCAGCGTTTCAGGTACGTTGTTGAACGCGTTGACGCTGACTGCCGCGTAGACGTGGTTGTCAATTTCGCTTGTAACCACCGGCACACCGCCGCACCGAGCACAAACATGAAAGATGGCCGTTGCCGTTCCAAGCCAGTAGCGCGAAACCAACGAGCGGTCGTTCACGGTAACCACAAGCTTCGCCGACGGATGAGAAGTCCAAACGGCACCGTGTTTGACACAGAACGTGCAACCGCAGGCGCGGGCCGGGATCTCGCTTGGGTCAGGCTCCCAATCAAGCTGAAACGAGACATTGTTACAATGGCAGCTACCTTGAATGTGCATGGCAGACTTTCTAACGTGGGTGTGTACCCAACTCAAGGTTTGGCCGCGCGTTTTTGATCCGCGCAATTGACTCCGGGTCAACAGGGTTTCCTGACAGCCAAAAAACAGAAAGTTTTGGCATGTGCATGATCCAGTTTGGGATCTCACGCAATCTGTTTTCTGCGAGATTTATGCTCTCCAAACAGTGAAGCATGGCAAGCGTCTCGGGCAAAATATCAATCTTGTTAAACCGCAAATCGAGCCACCGAAGGCGTTTTAACATTCCAATTGTTTCTGGTAAAGACCGCAGTTGGTTGAGATAGGCATTCAGGTAAGTGAGATTTTCCAGCGTACCAATCTCCAATGGAAGATTCACCAGGCGTTGATTGCCAAGCTGAAGGGCCCGCACCGCGAGGGGTTGTTTCAGCGCTGATGCAAGGTGCTTAAACGCTCCACCTGCGGAGCGCACTTCAGCGATTGTGTTGCGCCAAGCGGTGACATAAGCCTCCTTTGAGACTGCAAACCAGGTTGTGTACCGTTGAGGATCACCACCGCCCTGCATCACGAAGACTTGCCCCCGGCGCTCCCAAATCAGAAGTCGCCACCCGTGTTCCATTTCTTCAAACGGGCGCGCAACCGTTCCCATGGGGATGTCCGCGTCTGACATCTCCCGTATGTCGGCATCCGCATGGTCCCACCATGGGAAGCGTGCGAGATCTCCCCCCGCGGCCGAAGCGAAGCTCACGTGTATACCGTGTTCACCCGTGTCGAACCGACGGATTTCAAAATCATGAACCACCCGAAAAACGCTTGGCTCTAGACGCCGGAGGTCGGAAACGTCATGAAGCACCAGGTGATCTTTTTCCAAAAAAGCGGGCATGGCGTCACGGTGAAAAGAGGAGATGCGCAAGGACGGCGCTCTCTCCCTGAGGTTCTGCCTCGCACCACGCTGGCACGTTGCTTACAGGCATAGGCACACCCGCGGGGGTCATTGTCACTTCATCATACCCATGAAACCCCACTGCGAGCACGCCTTCTTTTGCGGGTACAACTCCAATCAGCGAAATGTTGCCTCCACCGCCGTCCATAGATGTGTCCCACGGTCCGCGCAAAATGCTTGAGTACACAAGGGTAGAAAGGTCCGGTGCAAAGACACGCACGTAGTCGTTCCATCCGCTCATGCCCTCATTGGGTTTGGGCATTTTTTGGTAAGCTGTTTTGGTGGTAATTGTTCGCCTGCCCACGGCTGTCAGGTACACGCGTCCGTCGGCATCCACCGCCAGCGATGCGACCCGCGTAGTATTGAGATCGGGCCAGCCGGCGTTGTGGCTCGGCCAACCATCTAGGTTGGGGTCGTCGTAAGGTGCACCCAAGCTGCCTGTTCCTTCGGCATATTCAGCATTCCAACTCGCCGCCTGAAGCACCCCATTTGAAAGCGAGAGTTTACCCACCCAGGAGATATGGATATTGCCGCTCGAACCGGTAAACTGGCTGTGAAACGACTTCGCGCCGGGATTGGCTGCGACTTTGTCACCCGACCAATAGTTGATCACGTTGTTGCCGTGCGCTCGGGCGAGCACCACAAGCGTTTTACCGGTGTGGTCAACGGCAAGGTGGTCCACATACTGATCCGGCGACGACGTTTCGTTAAAGCCACCCCCGTCTTTGTCGGTGCGCTCGTGGTAGAGTCGACTCCACCACTTGAGCTTGCCGGTTTTGTCCAGCGCCGCCACCGCAGGCTCGAAGTCGGGGTTGCCGTCGGGTAGAGTTGACTGCGTGCTGTACCCAACGTAAAAGTCGCCGGAATCACGGTCTATAGCAATGGCTCCTACCCGTTGCGTGGGCTTGTCAGATGTTTTGTAGCCGGTGTACCCCGGCCCGCCGGGGCAGGTGTTGTTGACAAGTGAACAGGGGCCTGAAAAATAGTAGTCATCCGGGTAGCGCCCTTTGCGGTCGGTGCGACCGTTACCGTCGGGCAGAAGCGCGTCAAAGTCTTCCTGTGTTGCCGATCGGAGACTTCCACGGCGCCCCGCTTTCATGACAATTGCGCTCCGAACGAGCGTTCCACCCTGGTAACTCGATGCCGGTGTGCCATCCCATTCTGTGGAATCTGACCAGTGAGCGGTGAAGTTCTCAACAACTTCGGGTTTACCCTCGGGACTGAGGCGCTGAATCTGAGCCCATTTAAAGTCATACTCGGCGCCCTCGCCGTACACTACCCGGCCGTCACTGCCCACGTCCCAGGGTTGAATTGTTTTGTAAGCGCTCTCCCCAGTGCCACCGCCGGCCTCGCGCGGAGGGCATTTCGCGTCAAACGTCCACAAAGCTTTTGAAGGGACGCCGCTGATGAAGTTGTGATCGAGTCGAGCGATAAAGTAGCCGTCATTTGACTTGTCGGTCACGTCGCGACGACCTGAAATAAAGAGGTCACCGCTGGGAGCGCCGGGTTTACCGGTGAGGCGCAGACGTGAAATGTCTCGAACCGTTCCAACCGGAAAATGAACCAGATGCAGCACGGTTTGCAGATCACCACTCGCGTGCAGGATAAAACCGATCTTTGTAGGGGAGGCTGAGTTGATAGTCCCCGCCGCGATTTCTACTTTGGGTGTTTCAGGTGGAACAAAATCAAGGTTATCAGCCGACCCGGCGAATAGAAACGTACCGTCCGAAAGGCCCAGCGCAGCCTCAAATCGCTCCGCTCCACTGCCGCCAGCGTACGCAACGATGGTGGTGTCCGCGCCCGGTTCAATCGCGCCGCCGGTGCTCACGGCCGCACCCGAACCGGCTGTTCCGGCTCCGCCTGTTCCACCTCCACCCGTCACTATACCGCCGACCCCGCCGCCCCCCGAGTTTGTGGAGCCCCCACCCGGGTCACACCCGACGAGCGGGAGGACCGCTGCGAAAACAGTATAAATGGGAAGTCGGCACCAGATTTGTTTGGAGGGCAATTGCATGGTCTGCTGGGTTCGCGTTTATGGTGAAAGGCGCTCGCATTCTCAAGGCACGAAGCGCGTGAAACACTTGCTGCCCGAGCCGGGCGATTGTAGCAAACGAGCAATGATCGAAATCAAGATGGATGGGCCTGGGAAAAACTCACTTGGGACGGCAATGATGACGTTCCTTTTGGAGAGCCTTCGTGCGGCCGGTGGTGAACCGGTATTGCTTACCGGTGCGGGTGATGCGTTTTCGGCGGGGCTCAACCTGAAAGAAGTGGCAACGCTTGAACGACGTGAGGACATGCTTTCTTTCCTGCGCCTCTTGGAAGAGTGCATGTCAACCCTGTACCTTTACCCGGGGCCAACCGTGGCGGCTATCAACGGTCATGCCATTGCCGGAGGCTGCGTGACCGCAATCTGCTGCGACCATCGAGTCATGACCACCGGAGCGCGCGCTCGGATCGGTCTGAATGAAACGGCACTGGGTGTCAGGTTCCCGCCTCGGATCCTGACCATTGTTCGAAGGCGGTTGCCGGCACATTCCGAGGATCGTTTGCTCCTCGGCGGCGATTTGGTCGCACCGGTAGAAGCCGTTCAGCTTGGCTTGGTGGATGAATTGGCGGATGATGTTATGGCCGCGGCTCGGGCGCGACTTTCAACATTGGCAGCTCACCCACGCGACGCTTACCGTCTTACCAAGGGTGACTTGAGGGGGGTTCTCGCAACGGATCTTGTGCCCGACGAGGCGGAAGAGCGCAAGTTGAACGAAGCACTATCCACATGGAGCAGCAGCGCCGTGCGCGACAAACTTCTCAAGGTGTTGTCCAAGTAGAGTGGGTAGCAGCGAGGACGCTTCAGCGGGGCGCGCGCCGCGTCAGCGGCGCCAAAAGTCCGGCAGGACTTTTGAACACGCCTAGGTCCCTTTCACCAACGTCAGAGCCCACGTGAGTTCTCGGCCATCGTACCGGGAGTGGCGCATGAACGCCTTGAATTTCAGGTGTCCAGGAGGGGGTAGAATTGGGACGTAGCGTTGGATCTCAAAGATAACGCCGCCGTCGCTCCCGACACATTCAATGTCGCTGCCGTCAGGCATCCAACTCCATGTACCAGTCAACTCGATCGGCTCGAACGAGTCTGAAAACTTGCACACTTTGGTGTCGTAGTTCACGTAGACATTCGCAAAGTGCTTGTCGCCTTTCGCGTTGTACACTTCAGCGTTCTCGAAATAGCTTTCACTTGCGTACGCCGCGCCCGCGAGCAAGCCAATGGCCGTCGCGAGGGATAGGGCCGCGAGAGGTCGCTTTTTCATGGGGAATCGAATCATGGGAGGCTCCATTCTTCTGCTGAATCCGTCGTTGTGACGCAGCCGCAGCTGGGCGTCGTGCCCATTCCCATTGGCAAGGCATGCGCCAGCGCCGTGTACCTTTATACTTGCCTCGAAAACCGCTTCGGCCCCATGTGCCGAGTTTCACCCCGGTGAGCGTGCCCGCGCGCGGCCCGCGTGCGGCCCGCGGGGAACAGCCACTCTCCTTATCAACTGCGGCCATTCTACCGCCGAAGAATGCTGGCACGACCGATGCGATATGCCGGTTCGAACGACCAATTGAGTTGTCGTGTGACCCCTTTCAACCCTTTCGAGGTCTACCATGAAGAGCCATTTCGCCTCCCTGTCTATCGCCGTTGCAGTTGCCGTATTCAGCCTCCAAGGTGACGCTCGCGCGGGAACCTACTCTGGAGAAATTGAGTGCGGCACCGCCCAGGATTTGGCGATCTACAGCAACATCCACGACTCGGTGGAAGTTGTCACAGTCAAGTACTCGCACGGTTGTTCCAAGGGCGGCATTGGCCTCACCAAAAAAGCCGGCAGCACATCGAGTTGGATTGCAGGGTGTGAGCTGCTCGTCAAGGGCATTACAAAAAACGAGGCGATGTGCAGCTTCGATCTTGAGGCGAACGAATCAGTCTACATTGTACAGACCGGCGACTATACCGAATCCACCGGCTCCGGTCACAAGTGGACTGCCCAGGGCCGCCTTTGAGCGCCGCCTTAATTCCAATCACACTGTTCGTTCGCGCGCGTGAACGGGTGTCGGCTGCCGCGCATCCCAGTTTGCAAGGATTCGATCACACGCATTGAGTCCATCCTCGGCCACCTGCATTTACGCCGACCTGATTGTGATCGTGAAGATGGGAAGCCTGTTCAGAGGTCGGCGATGAAATGCTCATTGTTAGGCACCTTCCTTCGAAGTATCGCAATCCACGAGCACGAGCCAATCCTCGTTCGGTTTCCGAATGAGGACTCCCAGAAGCCTCATGTGATGGGATACCAAGCGGACGGCGCGCAACTCGGACAGCGGCACACCAAATGACTCCGCCAGGGTCTCGGCGCCGCCGCCGGGGTGGTCGATGTACCTGTCGAATATCTTGACCATCATTGCGTTCACCGGCCGGAACGTTCGATCCAGCAGAAAGACACCGTCGCGCCCGGAGACGCTCCGCGCGTGCTGCTCGTCGAAGCCATAGGCGGCATTCTTGAGCGTGGTGAGCATCTGGCGTGACTTCCAGACGCCCTCCTTTCGTGCGGCCCGCCGGAGCCGATCGGTAAGGCAGACGTGCAGCGGCCGGCCGTCGCGGAGGAAGGTGTGGAAGCGAACGTGCGACAGAGTGGCGAGTTCGTTCTCCACCTCCCTCAATCGAGCTTTCACTGATGCCAAGTCCAATGGGGAATCTCCAGTCGAGTCCAAGGAGAATGGGTATCGGAATAGCCGCCGGCGGCGCGTCAGGGCGCCCGAACACGCTTCTCAGCAGCAACGGTTGGCTGGGCTGTGTCTCCACTGGGCGCGACATCCTCGGGGCCGTGAATTAGTCGACCCTGGAAATGTGTCTGCCGTTCTTTGTAGTGCGCAATCAGTCTTGCGGGGTCGTTGCCAAGTTCACGGGAGATCTCGCGTCGAGCCTGCCGGATTGCTTCAATTGCCGGGTCTTTCTTCATCGTCGTCGCCTCCAAGCAGTTCGAGTGGTGTGACAAGCGCGGGAGTAAAAAGGCCGGCCAGCCCGTTTACTCGCCGGATATGTCGTTGGGTCCGACGGCATCACCCGGTGTCGAATGTACGCTTGAACAATTTCAACGATGGCTTCGTCGACGGCAACAATTGGTAGCGTCGCAATCAAGGAGAGACGTCTTCCTTGGCGTGGAAGTCACCACGCTCAAGCTCCTCAACCACCGCGAGACTGGTGACCAACTCCGTAGTGCCAATCGCATTGGCCCACCACGTGCGCGTCCATACGCGGCGAGCCACCATCTCCGCTTCCGCCTTCACTTCGAAATAGAAGCTGGGGACTGAGGTTTCTCGCTCGAGCGGGGCTCGAGGGCATCGGGCAACGAGCCATCTGTTCTCGAGTGATCACGTGGTTCGGCCGCGGCAAGCATCACCGCAAACTGGTCGATGAACTCCTCCTGGTCACTGTTCTCGATGGCTCGTGGACGGCATCGTCGAACCGCTGCGACGGCATCGCTGGAGGACAAGCCGCGCGCAACCAAGCAGCATGCCGCTACGAGGCCCGCACGCCCGAGGCCGGCCCAGCAATGAATCGCAACCATGCCGCCACGCCTCGCGACGCGAATGATCTCGGTCGTGAGCGACATGACCTCCTCGATCGAGTCGGCCGTGGAAAAATCACCGAACGGAAACCGAATCACGCGGATCCCACGCTCGGCGGAGCGCTCGGGTAGATCGGCAATGCGCAAGAGGCCGAGTTCGTGATCGCTCACGAGCGATACAAGGACGACACAGCCATGCCTCTCGGCAAGCTCATCCAGATCCGCTGCCAGCTCGCGCTCTCGCCCTGGCGCAGACATGACACCGATGGCGCCCGGTAGCTTCGTGGGGTCACCAGGCAAGTAGTCGATGTCCACGGTTAACGCCCCAAAGATCCTGGCCAGTCATTCATCGAGATGGCGCTGGCGCATTGGTCTTGCCGCGGGATATCGTTGAGCCATTGGACGAATGCAGCAGCAGGTTTCGGCTTCAATGTTTCCGAAATCGCGTCCGTATCAAACAAGTAGAGCATTGTCAGCCCAATGTCGGGGTTTTCCTTGATGCGGCGCGATTCCGAACGACCGCTTCAATTTGAGTGGTGAAGTCGTCACCATCATTGAATCGCCCGACAAGTGCGGCTAAACCGCGTCGTCCGGCATCAAGTTTACCCTTGTCTTCCAATTCGCTCAAGTACTTTGCGGACACGACGGCCGCGGCAGCTTTCCCGTACCGAGTGATGACGACAATCTCCCCATCCTCAGCAGACTTGATACATTCCGAGAAGTGCGCTTTCGCCTCCGCGACGGTCATGGCTTTTGCCATTGAAAACTCCCATGTGGGTCATGATAGTCATACCATGCGCTGAGTATCGCCGCAAGAGCGAAGTTTGCTTTCACTGCCCGTCTTATTCTCGTCCAGAGAACGATTGGATGGTGACCGCCAAGAGAGTCATGAAGATCCGCCGGCAGCAGTTGAACTTGGGATTTCGGTTCCCGTTTGATGGTCGCACCACACCAAGGTTGCGTTACAAGTTCTGACCAGACTGTCGTGGACTTGAGGCGGACGAAGGTAGCCTGGATTACCTAACACAATTCCAACAATATCGATCGGGGAGGTCAAATCTAGTGCCGCGTGTCAAAAGTCCTGTCGGACTTTTGGCGCCGCCGACGCGGCGCGCTTCGCCCACGCGACACTATCTTTTGTCTCGTGGGCTCCGCCCCACACCCCCCGCGCTTGCGCGCGGCTAGTTCCGCACGAAGGGGTCAATCAGGGCCAAACTTCTGACGAGCGGAACTGGTGCCGTGATTCCATCGAAGTGATGGGTTCCCGAGCGCGGCAACTGTCGAGCGACAGCCTCGCAAAGCGCGCGATGTTGTCCATCATTTTCAGGACGCTTTCCATCGGCGGTGGATTGTGTTCCATCTTGGGAATGAAGAAGCGGTACGTTGTCAATCTGACTGCGGTAGAGCGGGATGGGTTGAGTGAGATCGTTAGCAAAAGGCGTGTGTCCAGTTGGAAGCAGACCCGTGCGAGGATCTTGTTGAAAGCGGACGAGGGGTTGACAGACGCGGAGATTGCCGAGGATGTGGGGGTGGGACTCGTGACAGTCGAGCGTGTCCGTAAGCGATGCTGCGAACTCGGGATCCAGGCTTGCCTGGAACGCAAGGCACAAGACCTCCCCTCGCGTCCACGTAAGCTCGACGGTACTGCCGAAGCACATCTGGTGCTGCTCGCTTGTAGTGAGCCGCCCATGGGTAGAGTGCGTTGGACCCTTGGCCTATTGGCGGACAGGCTTGTTGAGTTGAATATCTTCGACAACGTGAGCAAGTCGACCATTCAGCGGGCTCTAAAAAAAATGAACTCAAGCCCTGGCGGGTAGAGCGTTTCTGCATACCTCCCCGCGAAAACGGACCGTTCGTGTACGCCATGGAAGATGTCCTCGAAGTCTACCATCGCCCCTACGACCCAGCGCGTCCGCAGGTCTGCCTGGACGAGACAAGCAAGCAATTGCTCGCGCACGTTAAAGAGCGAATCCCCGCGCGCGCCGGCCAATCTGCGCGAGAGGACGACGTGTACAAACGCTGCGGCACCGCCAATATCTTTGCTGCCGTCGAACCGTTGACAGGTCGATCCCTGGTTGAGGTTACCGAACACCGAAGCTCCCTGGACCTGGCTCAATTTCTGCGGCGACTGTCCGATGAACAATACCCCACTGCCACCAAGATCGTGCTCGTCATGGACAACCTCAGTACCCACTCGCTCGCGTGCCTGTACGAAGCGTTCACTCCAGTTGAAGCCTACCGCCTCGCTCACCGTTTCGAAGTCCACCACACGCCCAAACACGGAAGCTGGCTCAACGTCGCTGAGATCTTCCTGTCCATCCTATCGGCGCAGTGCCTCGATCAGCGGGTCGACAGTATCAAATTGCTCCGCTCAATCATCTCAAAGTGGCACTCCAAAAGACCAGAAAAGAAAGTCCACTGGCATTTCACCACCACCGACGCACGCATCAAACTCCGTCGGTTATACCCATCAATTCAATAGAATCGAGGTACTAGGACATTCCAACATTGTTTCTACCGTCCGGTACGCTCGCGTCAGCACCAAACTCATCGGTCAGACACCAAGCCCGCTGGACCACCTTGGCAACCTGACTCCGCACGAATCACCTCGCACGAAAACCCCTCAAAAAGAAGGAGAGAGCTGAGGTGCCGCGGCAGTGACCCACTGTCCCGCGGCATCCAGCCGCCCCCGGTTTGACATCGCGGAGATCGTCCGCGGTCATGGGGTAGAGTTGGAACAGCACTGTCCACTCAGCGCGTTATCCAAGCGCGTGTTGGGGGCAGTGGCGGCCTGCCGCACCGGGCGGCTGTCCGGTTATCTGGACGTATGCCGGTCGTGCGGCCATACCCACGCAGTCTACCACTCGTGCCGAAACCGGCATTGCCCTAAATGCCAGTCTCTCGCGCAACAGAGATGGATCGAAACGCGGTCCAGTCGTCTGTTACCTACCCGCCACTTTCACGTGGTCTTCACCCTTCCGGCGCCGTTGCGAAGCTTGTGTCGACACGCCCCCACGGCGATGTACACAGCCCTTTTTGACGCGGCCACAAGCACACTGGTCGACCTTGCCACCTCCAAGTGGAAAGCGACGATTGGCATCACCGCCGTCCTGCACACCTGGACACGCGACCTGCGCCTGCACCCGCATGTCCACATGCTGGTCACCGCCGGTGGACTCGCCCTGAATCATTCACGGTGGGTCCACCGGCGCACCTTTTTATTCCTCCGCGAAATGATGTCCACCGTCTTTCGCGGCAAGATGCTCGAACACGTCAAACACCTTTATCATCAAGGCACGTTTGCCAAACTCGACCTCTTCCAAGACCCCGAAGCATTCGACAGACTGGTCGCTTCGCTCCGGAAAATCCGATGGGTCGTCCACGCCAAACGCCCCTTCCGCCGACCGGAGCATGTCCTGCGCTACCTGGGAAGGTATACCCATCGGGTAGCGATCTCCAACAGTCGCCTATTGGACGTGACACCGAGCCATGTCACGTGGCGGACTCGCAAACAACAGACGGCCACGGTCAGTCCCGTCGAATTCCTACGACGATTTGTACAGCACATTCTGCCTGACGGATTCCACAAGATTCGTCATTACGGCTTGTACGCCTCCGCCCAAAAAGCCAAGTGGAAGGCGGCCAAAGCCCTCCTCCAGCCAACAACCACTCTACCCACCGAAGCTGCGGCCGAACCGGTCAAAGAAAAAGAAACGCCACCTGACTGGGTAGAACAACTTCGCCGCCTGACTGGGCGCGATGTCCGCCTGTGTACCCATTGCGGTGGAATCATCGACAGCCTGCCTCTTGCCCGAGCCCCTCCGTCACCCACCTGACAGGGAGGTACAGTCCACTCCGTGAACCCGCCTGGAACAGGTCAAGGCGGCAGTCTACCCTCGCGTTGAAAAAGAGGCAGTCGATGCGTTTTTCAAACTTCCAAATCTACCCAATCGTGCCCATGGGTGCGCCTTCGTCTGCCCGCGTCACCGACTCTTTTCTTCACCCAACTGGCCGCAGTCTCGCCGGCCACGCCCCCGCCGCTCAGCGGTAACGTCGAAAAACCCAAGGCGCCCCGCGCGCCGACCGGGCTTGTTCAACCACGCTTTCACGCCGACCTGAATAGCGATGGTGAAGATGGGTAGGTTTTGCAGTCGTCGGCGATGAAATGCTCATTGTTAGCCAGCCCGCGTCGACAGGACGGCGCAGCCTTGTGAAAAGCGCATTCTATCATAGAATCTCCATGGTGAAGAGGCCACTAGATCGAAGCGCCTCCTGCGCGTAAGCGAAGTTGGGTTCGTCACGATAAACCTCGCTAAAGAACAGGTCGGTCATCAACATAATGTCCGCAGCATCCGTCGACAAATCCGGATCGACGAATCGGACGCCCTGCGTCGGCTCCGGAGCCACAGCCTTTCTGACGCTAACCGTCCCGTCTGGGTTCTTAAGGTGCTCTCGGAGGATCCAATTTTGAAAGACTGCCTCCTGTTGATGTAGCGCGAACCTGCCGAACTCCACCAACACAGGGGCGGCAAGCCAGCGGTCTGAGTTCTCGCAATACCGATATGGCTCTACGTAACTTTCCGCATCGGCAAGCAGAGACCGGACCATATGCTCGTGGCCCGCGGCGACAGCACGCGAGATGTTAAACAAGGGTCGAATAAGTTCAAGTTGGTCGGCAGGGAGCGCTTGCATCTGGGCGAGCACCTTCTGATGCGAATGAAGAGCGTTCAGCAGAGTGGATCGAACTGACGATACACCGCAGTGGATGGACCAATCGTCAAAGAGGGTCTCTATCGGCACATCGCGTCGTGGAGTTCGTGTATCGTGAAAGTACTTCACAAGCACAGCAAACCGCTTGGTAGGACACGCCTTCCAAGCGTCGGACAAGTAGTCGCCCAACAGACACCACAAGATTGCGGCGCTCATTGTTCGCAGGTCCAAGGGCTCATTGTACCGTCGCCATAATGCGACCAGCACGCGAAGGGCCAGCGAATACCTCTTCAGCTCGGGATGATTTAGGATGACTGAGTAGAAATGATCAGCGTGTGGGGCGCCAAAAACGTTGTAGATATGCTGAGTTTGAGCGATGATTGCCGATGCCTCAAAGATGTGAAACGGCTGCACGCGGATGCCAGTGTCGCCAATGGTGACTCCTTCGGAAAGTTCCTGGATTTTCGAATAAGCCCGGATCACTTCGGCCAAGAGCGGTTGGCACTCTTTGGGGAGTTCAAGTAACGGTCTCGTATTGGTCGGCATAAGTGCGGCCCAGAGGCCCAAGTAGCGACTGCGTTCGTCTTGAGGCGTCCGCTCCCACTTGGGCCACGGGACGGGTACCAGCCCACCCGCTGGGTACGCGACGCCGAACGCGCCAAGGATTTGCAGGCCATGTACTGCCGCGGATACGCGCAGGCGGAATAGGAAATTGCCATAAGGACTCAAAAGAAAGTCGTGAAAGTGGCGCTTCTCGTGCAGCAGGACTGTGGCTAGCGAAAACGCTTCGAACGAGTCCTCCTTTGAGCGTTTTAAGTATTCGTTGCCCAATTGGACTACGCGTGCTGGATCGCGTTCAGCCCCGCAGAACTCCCCCCAGAGGTGCCAAGTCTGACTACGGTGGAAGCGCAGCGTTATTCCAACAAATCTCGGGTTGAATCCACCGTAGTCTAACTGGATTGCGTCGAGCATCATACAGTGCTGATCAGTTGTTGGAGCGCGGTGCGAACTTCCTCTTCGGTCATACCTTCGGAGTAGTGTAGCTGTATTCGTCGCGTTGGCGTCTGGATTACAACGCGCCGATTCTTGTTTGCAGAAATCCATTTATAGAGTCGATATCCCCACTCGCCAGCAATAATCGCTCCCTCAACGAGCGCGATAATGTTGGCAACGTCGCCGAGCTCGAACTCAAGCGCGGTGGGGTCCTTTTCCGTGCCCTTGGAAATAATCTGTACGGCTGTCGGGTTCGCCTCGGCTTGCTCGGCGAGTTCATCGACAAGTGTCTGCGCCGCCAAGACCTTCACCTGAATCTTCGGTCGTTCTTTTTCCTGGTTCACTGGTGTCTCTCCTTCTCGATTTCTGACTACAATAGAGATCTGAGCTGCTACTGGTCCGTCTGGCTAACGTGGCAATCTGCTGCAAGCCCCAAAAGCAAGCAGAGCGGCCGAAGGACGCTCTGCGCAGCGCTGGGGATTGCCAGCAGCATTGCCGAGTTAGGTACCTGACTCCCATTAGAGTGTTTTCGAATTTGGAACGACGCACGCCGCGTTTTGAAGGGAGTAGCCGATTCCCAGTTGTGTACACGAGGCAAACGGACAAACGCCGGTTGAGTGTGTACGCAAATCAGATTTCGCGACGCCAAACCCACCGAAAACCTCCGCGCGAGACGAATACTACCTGTCTCAACCGGCCTGTCAACGCTTTCCCGCGCGTCGCGAAGACAGGCCAAGTCGACGCTCATCGCCGGCAACGCGGCACACGATCGCGAAGGCCAAACCGCGATCACGCCTTGGGACAAATCGGAGAGCGCCGAATGTTGGCGAGATGGCAGCAGCCTCTGCGAAATACAATCTGGCATTTCGCCGAAGGCGTATAGGAAACGCTGACCATCAGGCCGTTTCGTCGATCTACCCATGCTCTCCCAACTGCGCGGCCTTCCTTTCAAATGTGTACACAAAGTGCCGACGGACACGAGGCCTCTCAGGGCCGAATCCGAAGTACAAGTAGGCTCATCCGAAGGCGCAAGTGAAGCGTTTTGAGCAGCGCTGTGGCTCCACAAAAAAACAACGCCGCACCAAATATCAAGCGAAGCGCGATATTGCGTACACGCACTGCGGCCACGCATGCCGGCGTGTTTGCGTTGTTACGCGAACGCCGCAAAAAGAAGCGAAGCGCGACAAGTGTACCCATGAAAACCTACCCATGGTCGACCACGCACGCGTGGGTACGCACGAACCTCTCGCGAGGAAATGAAGCACCAATTAACGAAAGGGGGTTTTCAATGGAGTCATACCGGCTACGGATGTGTCGCATCGAACCCAAATCCGTCAACTCCAAATCTACCCACGGTCGGACATGGTTAGATCATGAATTGATAATGGATTATGAAGATACCCCACCGGATGAACGACCGGTCGCCGCGGGCGTTTAATTTTTGAACTTACCCGCCCTCAACCCGACTGCCGGTGAAGAACGATCAGGATATGCAAAATCCCTCGCAAAAGAGCCTCCACTCACCAACTGCCCATGTCCTTCTTCCGACAAAATTCAAGCGACTCTACCCACGAAATTCTGTGTACCTAACGTGGCAATCTGCTGCAAGCCCCAAAAGCAAGCAGAGCGGCCGAAGGACGCTCTGCGCAGCGTTGGGGTTTGCCAGCAGCATTGCCGAGTTAGGTACCTGACTCCCAACAGAGTGTTTTCGAATTTGTAACGCCGCACGCCGCGTTTTGAAGGGAGTAGCCGATGCCCAATTGTGTACACGAGGCAAACCGACGAGCGCCGACTCGGTGTATACACAATTTTGACTTCGCGCTGCCAGACCCACCGAGAACCTCCGCGCGAAACGAATACTACCCGTCTCAACCGGGCTGTCAACGCTTTCGAGCATGTCACCAGCGCCACCAAAATTGACGCCCACCTCAAGCAACGTTGTCCAAGATCGGGCAGACCAAACCGCGACGGCCCGCTCTGTCCACGAAAAACGCACGAAGGTGCCGAAATGTTGGCGAGATGAAAACCAACCTGCGCGAAACAGGAAACGCCTACAAGCGGGCAGTTTCGTTGATCTACCCATGCGCTCCCAACTGCGCGGCCTTCGCTCCGAATGTGTACACGGAGTGTCGACGGACACGAGGCCTCTCAGGGGCGAACCCGAAGTACAAGGAAGCTCATCCGAAGGGGCAAATGAAGCGTTTTGAGCAACGCTCCGATTCAAAAAGAACAATGCCGCACCGAATATCAAGCGAAGCGCGACACTTGCGTACACGCACCGCGGCCACGCATGACAGCGTGGTTATGTTGTTGCGCGAACGCCGCAAAAAGAAGCGAAGCGCGACAAATGTACCCATGAAAACCTACCCATGACCGACCGCGCGCGCGTGGGTACACACAAACTTTTCGGACGGAATGAGCGCCCATCAAAGCAAATTGGTTTTCAAATGAGTCATACCGCCCACGGACATGTCGCATCGAACCCAAATCCGTCAACTCCAAATCTACCCACGGTCGGACATGGTTAGATCATGAATTGATAATGGATTATGAAGATACCCCACCGGATGAACGACCGGTCGCCGCGGGCGTTTAATTTTTGAACTTACCCGCCCTCAACCCGACTGCCGGTGAAGAACGATCAGGATATGCAAAATCCCTCGCAAAAGAGCCTCCACTCACCAACTGCCCCTGTCCTTCTTCCGACAAAATTCAAGCGACTCTACCCACGAAATTCTGTGTACCTAACGTGCCAATCTGCCGCCGCGTGAAGCGCGGTCGGCAGCATTGGCTTGTTCGGCGGCGTCTCCACGACCCTCGCATTTAGGAATGGGCACATCTACAGCGACAGTTGGCACTCACTCCAGCATCACTCCGCGTCTCTCGGCGTATCTGCCAGCGCCCGAAGCGCCCGAAGACGGGATTGGATGTCTGCGTTACTGGGGATGATGTCGTAGAGGTGCTGCAACAGCATCTGCTCATTCGTTGCTTCAGCCTCCTGACCAACGAAGCTCAACACGACGGGATAACCATTGTCCGGTACGTAGGCACGCAGGAGGACGTCCCGAAAGCCCTGGGTCTTCACGACGACAACGACCTTGAACTGTTGCCCCGCGCTGACCTTGAATCCAGGTTCAATGAGAACTTCGAGGTTCGGGCTTGCGAGGACCTCTGAGTCGAGCTTGGTCGCGAAGGTCTCAAGCTCCTGCACTACCTTGTCGTACTCAGGAAATACTTCAGGGCTCGTGGGTTGATTGAACCGAGTGAGATCTCGCGAAACGGTCATGTTGATGGCTCCTTCGCCTTGAATCGAGCGATGAGTGGGAAATGATCACTGGCACCGGTCAGGGCGGCGCCATTCCACCGCGCCGGCTGAAGCACTCCATTGTGCTCGGTCGCGTTGTCGCGGCAAGCAAAGAACCCAACTGTGGGTTCTTCGAGCTGCAGGCTTCCTTGCCCGTCGACGAGGGTACCTGACACCAGAAGTTGGTCGAAAATCACCGGATTCGCCGGAGCATTTGGGTCCGGTGCATAAGATGTGGGCGGGCACCCCTCACGATGGGAAAGAAAGCTCCAGGCCGTGTTGTAGAGACGCGAACGCCAGTGGCGCCCGAGCACCTGATGCCGGAAGCGGACGCCACGGAGTTCAGTAGACGATAGAGGGCGCTCGAAAGGCTCTGCATTGAAGTCGCCGAGAACGATGACCGGCGTTTTGCTGGGCCATTTCTTTATTTGGGCACCAAGCCAGGAAGCCGTCTCAACGCGGTCTTGTTCGGTGGTCGTCGGTGATCCCATCCTGCTCTTCCAGTGATTCACGGCGACCAGGAACGGCGTGTCCCTGAAATTGGTAAGGGCGAGCATTGCGCGCGGTCGCGGTAGGTCCTTGTCGTGGCCGCGAAGCATCACCGGCGGGTTGAAGAGGTCCTTTCGGGCGAGAATAGCCAGTCCGGTCGCACTAACCTCGCGCGGGTCCTGGAAGAGTTGGTGGTAGCGTTGTGAGAGCAGCTTCTCGAGTTCGCCAAGCAGCCGCTCCGACTGGATTTCCGCGAATGCGATCAGATCGGGCGCCTCACCCGCAGCAGCCTGGTTCAAGACCTGTGCGATACGACGCAGCTTTGCCGTGCACTCGTCCTTCGTGAGGGGGCCTCGGCCGAGCTTCACGGCAGTCTCGGGCGCGAAGAGGTTTTCTACATTCCAGAAGCACGTCCAGAAATCGTTGCGATCGGTCTTTGGATTGGGCTGGAGACCGAGACCCGCGAGGGACTTCGCGCTGAGACTGAACTGACGAGGCGGTGGCACGGTGCTAATCATCCTCCGTAAAAACATCTCCAGGCGACCGCTTGTCGGATCGAAGCTGGCCGGGACGTCGAAAAGGCGGCCGACTTCGATAGAGCGCTACCGCATCGAGCTTCTAGCATCAAGCACCAACCGCGTAGGAGGACCTGCCCAAGGATGCGGCGCATACGAAACGGTGGACCTTCCCCGGCGCGCAGCCCACCGAACGTGGGGTTGTGCTGCAAGCCCCGAAAGCAAGCAGAGGGGCGCGTCAGCGACGCTCTGCGCAGCGTCGGGGTTTGTCAGAACCAACCCCTGGTTGGGCACCGTACGCTGGGTAGATTTCTCTCGAATTTGCACCACCGCACGGCTTGTTTTGAAGGGGAAATGTGCGTCCGATAAATGTACACAAGAGCGTCCAAGTGAGGATCGCCGAATGTGTACACTGGTCAAGTTTCGCGCCATAAACCCACCAACCGCTGCGTACGCGCCGTAGACTACGCGTATCAACATGACCGTCAAGTACAATCTGTAGCCGCGAGGGTGATGCGCTCGGGGGATAACGCTACGCTCACGAAAACGCTGGCGTACATGCAACCGCCGACGAGTCGAAAAGAAAGTCGGAAGGCCGAGCCGCGGCCTACGGGCGAACGCGAAGTATCGAAAGCAAAGACGCCTCGCCGTGAGGAACCGAAATACAAGGTGGTTTATCCGAAGGTGCGAATCAAGCGCTTCGAAAAACCGCACAGCTTGCGGAAAAAACATCACCGCACCTGACACTCAGCGAAGCGCGATATGTGTACACGCACCGAAGTTACCCATGCCGACGTGTTGGCGACCGCACGCCGATGCCGACAAAAACAAGCGAAGCGCGACAAGTGTACCCATGTGAAGGCCGTCCGAATTATTGTGTACACGTGGGTACATTCTACCTTTTCGAAAAGAAGCGAAGCGCGACTCGTGGGGCAACCGTTTCGACTCAACAATACCGCTGCTGGAGCGAAGCGACCAAACCCCGTGACGGACTGCGCCTCCATTGAAATTGGACCCCTCCACTCAACAGTCAACCAGTCAACCAGTCAACCAGTCAACCAGTCAACCAGTCAACCAGTCAACCAGTCAACCTTACCGCCCCACGCGATATGTTATTTCCGAGGGTAGAAACATCTCTCTCGCAGACACGCTCATTGTCAAATTCAGAATCGCAACTGAAGGGTAAGATAGCAGGTAAAGCTTGATCAAATGTGCCTTCAAAATAGACTCAACAACGCTTCCTCAAGCCAAGGCCTGACACTGCCTTTCTGGGAAAAAAGATGAGCGCCTCTACCCAGAAATTCTGTGTGCCCAACGTGGTATTCTGCTGCGGGCAGGCGGCGCAAGCAGGGCGGACGAAGGACGCCCTGCGCAGCAAGCCTGCCCGACAGCAGCAATACCTGGTTGGACCTCTGGGGATTGCTCCGACCCATGTTTTGGAGCATCGTATTCCGAATCTGAATCTGTAGTCAACTGTGAAAAAAAGTTACGTTCCATTCCGCACAGTTGAGTCGGCTTGCAGTCTAATTTTTCGAATCGCGTCCATTTTGCGCACCACCCCGAATGGCCTTGATGGATACTGACTTTCGACCTTGCACTCCACTGTCAGGTCAGAAAGGCGGTGTACACAACCGCGGTGTTGTGTCAATCCATTTGTACAAAATAAAACGGAGCCGCCCGGTGGTGGAACACCGAACGGCCCCTTGACCTGCGCCCCGCGCAAACGGAGAGCACGCCCATGGAAAAGAATAGTCGTGATTTGTCCGCAGCTCGAATTTTCGGAGCTGCGAATGCTGTTGAGCCTGAAAATACCGATGAAATCAAGTGGCCCCCAAACGCACCAGACAAGTGGGTGAAGAGCGCGCCGGGTCGCCGCGGTTGTCACCACCCATCGCTCTACTTACCCGAACCACAAGCCCGCGACCTGAATTCACTTCGCCCACTGATCGAAAGGATCTTGCGCCGACACCGTGTAACGGCCCGTCACATTCCAGACCTGATTCAAGAGATCTTGGCGGAGTTAATTCGCGTCGCGAGAAGTCGCGGACACAGCAGTCAACCTCCCATCAACTCAACCGCGTACGGATTTGTAGCGGTCGTGGCCCGTCGAGTCGCGCGAAACCGGTCGGTGCTCAAAGCCCTTGGCGAGCAAGAAACACTCAGTGAATTGTGGGATTTGCTCGATTGTCAGGAATCTCCCGATTCGACTGCGACGAGTACAACTCCACTTGACTTGATGATCGAAAAAGAAGAAGAACAGAAGTTGACCGATCGACTCGACTGGTTGAGTCAGGCCACGAAGCCGAGATATTGGCGCGCTTTTTATGCATTCACCATTTTGGCCGTCCCGATCGAAGACATTGCCGAGAGTGAAAATATCAGTCCGGCCTCGACTTACGATCGCATTCGACGAGCCCGCGAAGACATCAAAGCCGCGCTCAAACGCGATCGGTCGAGCCGCGCACCAAAGATGGACCTGAAACCATCACAAACCTGACCTTCCATTTTCGCCCCGCCTGCGCTCGCTTTTTTCAATCCCCAAAACGGACTGTACAAACGGACTTGATAGTCAAGTCAAGCGTACATTTGTGTGCAATTGAGTTGCTGGGTCTGCACCAAATGTCACTGGGGTATACCATTTAGAAAGGCGCTATTTTGTAGGTCCAACGTGGGGTTGTGCTGCAAGCCCCGAGAGCAAGCAGAGGGGCGCGTCAGCGACGCTCTGCGCAGCGTCGGGGCTTGTCAGAACCAACCCCTGGTTGGACCTCTGGGGATTGCTACGACCCATGTTTTGGAGCATCGTATTCCGAATCTGAATCTGTAGTCAACTGAGAAAAAAAGTTACGTTCCATTCCGCACAGTTGAGTCGCGTTGCAGTCTAATTTTTCGATTCGCGTCCATTTTGCGCGCCGCCCCGAATGGCCCCGATGGATACTGACGCTCTGACATTCCACTCGACTGTCAGGTCAGAAAGGCGGTGTACACAACCGCGGCGTTGTGTCAACGAGTTTGTACAAAATAAAACGGAGCCGGCCGGTGCTTGGAACCACCGAACGGCCCCTTGACCTGCGCCCCGCACCAACGGAGAGCAAGCCCATGGAAAAGAATAGTCGTGATTTGTCCGCAGCTCGAATTTTCGGAGCCGCGAATGCTGTTGAGCCTGAAAAAACCGATGAAATCAAGTGGCCGCCAAATGCACCGGACAAGTGGGTGAAGAGCGCGCCGGGCCGCCGCGGCAACCACCACCCATCGCTCTACTTACCCGAACCACAAGCCCGCGACCTGAATTCACTTCGCCCGGTGATCGAAAGGATTTTGCGCCGCCACCGTGTAACTCCCCGTCACATTCCTGACCTGATTCAAGAGATCTTGGCGGAGTTAATTCGCGTTGCGAGAAGCCGCGGACACAGCAGTCAACCTCCCATCAACTCAACCGCGTACGGATTTGTCGCGGTAGTGGCGCGCCGAGTGGCGCGAAACCGGTCGGTGCTCAAAGCCCTTGGCGAGCAAGAAACACTCGGTGAATTGTGGGATCTGCTCGATTGTCAGGAATCTCCCCATTCGACTGCGAGGAGTACAACTCCACTCGATTTGATGATTGAGAAAGAAGAAGAACAGAAGTTGACCGATCGACTCGACTGGTTGAGTCAGGCCACGAAGCCGAGATATTGGCGCGCTTTTTATGCATTCACCATTTTGGCCGTACCGATCGAAGACATTGCCGAGAGTGAAAATATCAGTCCGGCCTCGACTTACGATCGGATTCGACGAGCACGCGACGACATCAAAGCCGCGCTCCAACGCGACCGGGCGAGCCGTGCACCAAAGATGGACCTGAAGCCATCCCAAACCTGACCTTCCATTTTCGCCCCGCCTGCGCTCGCTTTTCTCAACCCGCAAACGCATTGTACAAACCGACTTGATAGTCAAGTCGAGTATACATTTGTGTGCAATTGACTTGCTGGGTCCGCATCAAATGTCAATGGGTTATACCATTTGGAAAGGCGCTATTTTGTAGGTCCAACGTGAAATTCAGCTGCGGCGCACAGCGCCGTCAGCTGCAATTTCTGGTTGGGCGGAGCTTCGGAGTTCAACGCGTGGCAGGCGACTTTCCAGCTTGTCCAGAAACAGTTGGGTAATGGCCATATGATTGTCGCGGAATGCAGTCCCTTTCCGCAGATTCCAAATGCCTACTGGCAGGTGCGCCTCGGGCGCCGAAAGACTGAAGCGAAGAGTCGGTCGATAGTCATTCTGGGATATTGGCTGCGCCCAACCCGCATGTATTAAGAAAGTGTGCATATCTCTGTCGCACTCAGCAAATACTCGCTGTTGCGCAGAGAAGCCGAAGCGTTCGGCGCTGTACTTTCTCCAGAGATTGTCGATGGTCTCAAGCGCCGTTTGTGAAAGCTTCTCGACGGATGCCTGATCCAGGAAGCCGGCCGCCGTCCTTTCCGTCTCCTTCAAGATGAGAACGCGCGTGAGATTATCGGCGTCCAGCCAACGACCAGATTCGAGAAGATCGCGCAGTTCCTTGTAGGGCCCTAACGCGCGGTCTTCCTCTTCGCGGCGGCGCATTCGCTCAGCACTGGCTTCTGTGTCCAACGCGAGTTGTCGGAGCTGGGATTCGTAGCGCTCTGAGACGTCGGCTTGAACTTGTCGAAGAATCTGAATACTTGAGCCGACAAGCTCCTCTGGGAGTTCATCACTGACGTGATACATTCGAGGAGAGTGGTGCGGATTGATGGTGAGAAAGTACATATCCGCTAGGAAGGCTGCGGTCCACTGATGTATCTTGACAATGAGCTGTCGGATCGCTCTCAGCGCATCGCGTTCAGAGATCTTTCGGTCCGCGACAAGCGTATCCTTCACGCGTTCCCAGTCCCAGGGGATCGTGATCGAAAATGGGCGTTCGATCCCCCAAAGCCGAATGTGTAGTCGGACGAGTTCGTCTGTGATGTCGCTATAGATTACTGCGGTCGGCACCGGAGCAAGTAGCGATTCAAGTTGCTTTACCTCGACATCAAACACGGATGCCTTGAAGAACTTTCCGTAGAATTCAACAGAACACGAGTCGTCGGTGGCGGGGTAGTGCTCCTCGAGAAATTGCTTCAAGGCGCCACGTACGTCCATTTGGAGGTTGCGGACAAATGCGTCCGGGCAGTCTTCGCTGATGTCCGGCGGCGAGACGAGCATGAGGAGACGATGGCGCTTTTGTCCCGTCGCGAGAATTTGCTGCATCTCGGTTCGACTCAATATGCCGGACCAGTTTTCTCGGTCCCAGTGTCCCTGGATCTCATCGAGCTTGAGCTGAATTTGCTTCGCTTCGCGCTCGCGGAGGAGGTCCAGATGGAGAAGACCAAGCTTGTTGCGCTGGTCCAATTCGTGCCGGAGAATCTCTACTTCTTTGCCCTTAAGCTCGAAAAAGCGCTCAAACTGCTGGCGCTGCATCTCCGTGACGTGACGCGCGTGTTCGAGCTTCTGCCGGACTACATCCAACGCCTGCTCCCGTAACTCGATGGCGCGCTTGGAAAGATCAATTAGGTCAACGCCATCTGGTGACTGTCCCAGCAGGCTGTGGTACTCGTCGAATGCCGCGATCTCTTGGTTTCGGGCCAGGGTCGCACGAATCTCACGGAGTGCAAGGTCACGGGTCGTCCGGCCGCGGGTGTACTCCACTGCCGCAGCTTGCATGCGGTTGTCGACGATTATGATCTCCGTAGTCCGTTGTTCTGTTTCGCGAGATCTTCGCGCAAGCGCGCGATCGATAAAATGGCTCGCAATTCGCGAAGCTGCATCCTTTACGAATCCGATGGCTGCTGATATTGCTTCCGCAATCATAGAGGCCTCATTGGTTCGCGGTGCCAAGGGGTGAGTCGAACACTGGTGAGGATACCGGCATGGCGAAAACGCCAGAACCTGCGCGAGACATGATGCGAGAGTGCTGAGCCTTCATCTTCCGCCCAACGCGCTGTTCAGCTGCGGCCGTCCGCGACGCAAGTGCCCGGCAACGCCGGGCACGCAGCGAGCAGGCCGCCAGCTGCAACAGCATGTTCGGCGACTCTGCCCGACTTGTCATCGAGAACTCGAACGCTTCGAATGCGAAGAATATACTGTATTCATTTCATTCACCCAGCAAGCGAACACGTCCGACGTGTCTCGATTCAAGCGCTCGGCAAGCTGAAAGAAACCACGACCAGGTTGCTTGTCTCCGGTCTTGTGAACGACAAGCACGGAAAGCATACCGCGATGTCCAGTGTCTTCCTCGATAGATATCTCCCCGAGCATCTCATGAAGCGCGTGCGAATCGGGACCAAGGGACACCGTGCGCACTTTGGCGACGAGATCGGAATAGCTGATCAGGCTCCTGCGCTGGGCCACTCCGACGAGAATGGCCCGTATCTCCTCCTTCGTGCGGTTCCACAGATGCAGCGGCACGCCGTGATGCGTCTCCATCGGTCCTCCGGTTCTTGCGACATCCTCTCCAAGGCACCTGCTGGTACTGGACCTGTCACGCCGCCGTGCTCCCCTCCCGCGAATCGCGGTCCAGCACGAACCAGGCGATCGCCTCGGCCCCGACATACTTCGTCAGCGCGTAATTCGCGCCCGAACCAATGACCACTCCGATGCCAAATGGGAGCGCCTTCTCCAGAGCCTTGCGAGTGAAAACGATGCCGAGCTTCTTGAACAGCTCTTTGATTGCTTGGAGTGTGGCACCCTTCAGGTACTGACGCAGCATATTCACCCCGGCCTTCGAGGCTACACGAGTGGTAGCTTCAACTCCAGCCTTCTCAAGGGCGCCCCCTGCGGCGATCAAGAAGCAAAGGTGACGCGCGTCCTCTCTGTCGAGATCCCAGCCGAACGTGGCCGCCAAGCACATGCACATGTCGACCTGCAGCTTCATGCAAACAGCCGCATCGGCAAGCCCGCCGCCGAGCATTGTCACGGCCGTGCCGAGGCCAGGAACAACGCCAGCAAGCGCGGTGGCTCCTCCGCTCGTCGCCGCAAGCCGACAGTAGCGTTTGACGACCATCTTCGCGACGGCCTCTTGGTGGGCTTGTTTCGACGCGTCCGGATTGTCGCTTCGACTCTGCTCAAGGTACTTCTCCACCATCGCTCGGGCGTTGCTGGGCTTGATCGCGATGGCCTCGACCGCCTTCAAGAGGCGGCTCCCCGTTTCGTCATTTTCTGCTGTCATGAGCTCCTCATGGTTCGCCGAACGTGGGGTTGTGCTGCAAGCCCCGAAAGCAAGCAGAGGGGCGCGTCAGCGACGCTCTGCGCAGCGTCGGGGTTTGTCAGAACCAACCCCTGGTTGGGCACCGTACGCTGGGTAGAGTGTTCTCGAATTTGCAACGCCGCACGCCTTGTTTTGAAGGGGAAATGCGCGTCCGATAAATGTACGCAAGGCCGTCCGAATGAGGATCGCCGAATGTGTACACTGGTCAAGTTTCGCGCCATAAACCCACCAACCGCTGCGTACGCATCGTAGACTACGCGTATCAAAATGACCGTCAAGTACAATCTGTGGCCGCGAGGGTGATGCCCTCGGGGGTGCAGGGATAAGGCCAACCTCACGAAATACCCGGCGTACATGCGACCGCCGACGAGTCGAAAAAGAAAGCTGGAAGGCCGAGCCGCGGCCTACGCGCGGCTTGGCCCTTCGAGCGCGAACGCGAAGTATCGAAAGCAAAAACGTCTCGCCGTGAGGAACCGAAATACAAGGCGGTTTATCCGAAGGTGCAAATCAAGCGTTTCGACGAACCGTGCTGCTTGCACAAGAAACATTACGGCACCTGATACTCAGCGAAGCGCGATATGTGTACACGCACCGAAGCTACCGATGCCGACGTGTTGGCGACTGCACGCCGATGCCGACAAAAACAAGCGAAGCGCGACAAGTGTACCCATGTGAAGGCCGTCCGAATTATTGTGTACACGTGGGTACATTCTACCTTTTCGAAAAGAAGCGAAGCGCGACTCGTGGGGCAACCGTCTCGACTCAACAATACCGCTGCCGGAGCGAAGCGACCGAACCCGGTGACCGACAGCGCCTCCATTGAAATTGGACCCTCCACTCAACAGTCAACCAGTCAACCAGTCAACCAGTCAACCACTCAACCAGTCAACTTTACCGCCCCACGCGATATGTTATTTCCGAGGGTAGAAACATCTCTCTCGCAGACGCGCTCATCGTCAAATTCAGGATCCTGACCAGAGGTAAGGTGCCGGGTAAGAGTGATCAAGTGTGCCTTCAAAAATAGACTCAACAACGCTTCCTCACCCTAAGGACTGACACTGCCTTCTGGGAAAAAAGATGAGCGCCTCTACCCAGAAAATTCTGTGTGCCCAACGTGGCAATCTGCTGCAAGCCCCAAAAGCAAGCAGAGCGGCCGAAGGACGCTCTGCGCAGCGCTGGGGATTGCCAGCAGCATTGCCGAGTTAGGTACCTGACTCCCAGCAGAGTGTTTTCGAATTTGTAACGCCGCCCGCCTCGTTTTGAAGGGAGGAGCCGATTCCCGATTGTGTACACGAGGCAAATCCACGAATGCCGATTCAGTGTGTACACAACTCAGATTTCGCGTCGCCAAACCCACCGAAGACCTCCGCGCGAAACGAATACTACCTGTCTCAACCGGCCTGTCAACGCTTTCCCGCACGTCGCCAAGACAGGCCAAGTCGACGCTCATCGCCGGCAACGCGGCACACGATCGCGAAGGCCAAACGGCGATCACGCCTTGGGACAAATCGGAGAGCGCCGAATGTTGGCGAGATGGCAGCAGCCTCTGCGAAATACAATCTGGCATTTCGCCGAAGGCGTATAGGAAACGCTGACTATCAGGCCGTTTCGTCGATCTACCCATGCTCTCCCAACTGCGCGGCCTTCCTTTCAAATGTGTACACAAAGTGCCGACGGACACGAGGCCTCTCAGGGCCGAATCCGAAATACAAGTAGGCTCATCCGAAGGCGCAAGTGAAGCGTTTTGAGCAGCGCTGTGGCTCCACAAAAAGACAACGCCGCACCAAATATCAAGCGAAGCGCGATATTGCGTATACGCACTGCGGCCACGCATGCCGGCGTGTTTGCGTTGTTACACGAACGCCGCAAAAAAAAGCGAAGCGCGACAAGTGTACCCATGAAAACCTACCCATGGTCGACCACGCACGCGTGGGTACACACGAACCTCTCGCGAGGAAATGAAGCACCAACCAACGAAAGGCGGTTTCAATGGAGTCATACCGGCTACGGATGTGTCGCATCGAACCCAAATCCGTCAACTCCAAATCTACCCACGGTCGGACATGGTTAGATCATGAATTGATAATGGATTATGAAGATACCCCACCGGATGAACTACCGGTCGTTGTGGGAGTATAATTTTTGAACTTACCCACGCTCAACCCGACCGCCGGTGAAGAACATCAGGATATGCAAAATGCCTCGCAAAAGAGCCTCCGCGCACCAACTACCCACGTGCGCTTTCCGACAAATTCAAGCGATTCTACCCACAAAATTCTGTGTACCTAACGTGGCAATCTGCTGCAAGCCCCAAAAGCAAGCAGAGCGGCCGAAGGACGCTCTGCGCAGCGTTGGGGTTTGCCAGCAGCATTGCCGAGTTAGGTACCTGACTCCCAACAGAGTGTTTTCGAATTTGTAACGCCGCACGCCGCGTTTTGAAGGGAGTAGCCGATGCCCAATTGTGTACACGAGGCAAACCGACGAACGCCGATTCGGTGTGTACACAAATCAGATTTCGCCTCGACAAGCCCACCAAAAACCTCCGCGCGAAACGAATACTACCTGTCTCAACCGGCCTGTCAACGCTTTCGAGCATGCCACCAGTGCCACCAAAATTGACGCCCACCTCAAGCAACCTGGTCCAAGATCGGACGTACCAAACCGCGACGCCGACCGGCAGCTCTGGCCACGAAAAATGCACGAAGGTGCCGAAATGTTGGCGAGATGAAAACCAACCTGCGCGAAACAGGAAACGCCTACAAGCGAGCAGTTTCGGTGATCTACCCACGCGCTTACAACACGGAGTGTCGACGGACACGAGGCCTCTCAGGGGCGAACCCGAAGTACAAGTAAGCTCATCCGAAGGGGCAAATGAAGCGTTTTGAGCAACGCTCCGACTCAAAAAGAACAATGCGGCACCGAATATCAAGCGAAGCGCGATATCTGTGTACACGCACTGCGGCTACGCGTGCCGGCGTGTTTGCGTTGTTGCACGAATGCCCTGAAAAGAAGCGAAGCGCGACAAATGTACCCATAAAAACCTACCCATGGCCGGCTGCGCCCACGTGGGTACACACAAACTTTTCGGACGAAATGAGCGCCTATCAAAGCAAAGTGATTTTCAAATGAGTCATACCGCCCACGGATGTGTCGCATCGAACCCAAATCCGTCAACTCCAAATCCACCCACGGTCGGACATGGTTAGATCATGAATTGATAATGGATTATGAAGATACCCCACCGGATGAACTACCGGTCGTCGCGGGAGTAGAATTTTTGAACTTACCCACCCTCAACCCGACTGCCGGTGAAGAATGGTCAGGATACGCAAAACCCCCAGCAAAAGAGTCCCTGCGCACCAACTGGCCATGTCGCCCTTCTGACAAAATTCAAGCGATTCTACCCACAAAATTCTGTGTACCTAACGTGGCAATCTGCTGCGGGCACTTGAGCAAGTGCGCTTGCGCACGCCGCGATGGTGCCCGTCAGCAGCATTGCCGAGTTAGGTACCTGACCCCCAGTAGAGCGCTTTCGAAATTGGAATTGCGCCGCTCGCGTTTGGTTGGGAATAAGCGTTTCCCAATTGTGTACACGACGCAGGCCCAAGAGCGCTGGTCTGATGTGTACGCAAAATCGATTTCGCGCTGTCAAACCCACGAAAACCTCCGCGCAAAACGAATACTACCTGTATCAACCGGCATGTCAACGCTTTCGCGTGCGCCACGAGGACAGCCAAGGTCGATGCCCAACGCAGGCAATGCTGCCCCACGACGGCGAAGGCCAAACCGCGACCACGCGGTCTGGCCCGTGATACCATAGGAGCGCTCCGAGTGACAGCGAGACGGTGAGGGCATGGTGCGAATTTCATGGCGCCTTTCGCCGAAGGCGGATGGGAAACGCTTACACCTGAAAGTTTCGGCGATCTACCCATGCGCCACAAAAACGCGTGACCTGTCGCGTCGAATGTGTACACGGAGAGCCGACTGACGCGATGCCTCCCGGGGCCGACCCGAAATACAAGTTTGCTCATCCGAAGGTGCAACTGAATGCGTTTCGAGGCCCACTTAGCTTGAAAAGAAACATACCAGCGCACCTGACCTCAAGCGAAGCGCGACAAAGTGTACACGCACTGCGGCTACCGATGCCGTCGTGTTAGCGATATTCATGATGGCTTCGAAAACAAGCGAAGCGCGACAAGTGTACCCATGAAAACCTACCCAATTTCGACTGTGCACACGTGGGTACACATGAACTTTTCGGAACGAAATGAAGCGCCATCCAACACAAGGCGGTTTTCAATTGAGTCATGCCGCCCCGAATGTGTCGCATCGAAACGGAATGGGGGTCGACTCCAATCAACTCACTTCCACATGGTCCGATCACAAATAGATGACGGCTTATAAATATGCCCCACCGGATGAACCAGATGCGTGTTGCGGGGGAGAACGTTTGGACCGATCCGTTTCGCCTTTCAACCCAGCCGCCGGTGAGAAAGGTCAAGTTTGCACGACCCTTAGAAAAGCGCCTTTGCCTGCGAAATACCCTACGTCACCCACCGAGAAAATCCAGGCGAGTCTACCCACCAATTTCTGTGTACCTAACGTGGGGTTGTGCTGCAAGCCCCGAAAGCAAGCAGAGGGGCGCGTCAGCGACGCTCTGCGCAGCGTCGGGGTTTGTCAGAACCAACCCCTGGTTGGGCACCGTACGCTGGGTAGATCTCTCTCGAATTTGCACCATCGCACGGCTTGTTTTGAAGGGGAAATGCGCGTCCGATAAATGTACACAAGGGCGTCCAAATGAGGATCGCCGAATGTGTACACTGGTCAAGTTTCGCGCCATAAACCCACCAACCGCTGCGTACACGCCGTAGACTACGCGTATCGACATGACCGTCAAGTACAATCTGTAGCCGCGCGGGTGATGCGCTGCGTGTGTGCAGGCATAACGCGAAACCTAACGAAATACCCGATTCACATCCTGCCGCCCGCGATTCGAAAAGAAACCGGAAGGCCGAGCCGCGGCCTACGCGCGGCTTGGCCCTTCGAGCGCGAACGCGAAGTATCGAAAGCCACGACGCCTCGCCGTGAGGAACCGAAATACAAGGTGGTTTATCCGAAGGTGCGAATCAAGCGCTTCGAAAAACCGCACGGCTTGCGGAAAAAACATCACCGCACCTGACACTCAGCGAAGCGCGATATGTGTACACGCACCGCAGCTACCCATGCCGACGTGTTGGCGACTGCACGCCGATGCCGACAAAAACAAGCGAAGCGCGACAAGTGTACCCATGTGAAGGCCGTCCGAATTATTGTGTACACGTGGGTACATTCTACCTTTTCGAAAAGAAGCGAAGCGCGACTCGTGGAGCAACCGTCTCGACTCAACAATACCGCTGCCGGAGCGAAGCGACCAAACCCGGTGACGGACTGCGCCTCCATTGAAATTGGGCCCTCCACTCGACCAGTCAACCAGTCAACCAGTCAACCAGTCAACCAGTCAACCAGTCAACCAGTCAACCAGTCAACCAGTCAACCAGTCAACCAGTCAACTTTACCGCCCCACGCGATCTGTTATTTCCGAGGGTAGAACATCTCTGTCGCGGGCACGCTCATCGTCAAATTCAGGATCCTGACCAGAGGGTAAGGTGCCGGGTGAGCATGATCAAATGTGCCTTCAAAAATAGACTCAACAACGCTTTTTCACCCCAAGGACTGACACTGCCTTTCTGGGAAAAAAGATGAGCGTTTCTACCCAGAAAATTCTGTGTGCCCAACGTGGCAATCTGCTGCGGGCACTTGAGCAAGTGCGCTTGCGCACGCCGCGATGGTGCCCGTCAGCAGCATTGCCGAGTTAGGCACCTGACCCCAAGTAGAGCGCTTTCGAAATTGGAAATGCGCCGCTCGCGTTTGGCTGGGAATAGGCGTTTCCCAATTGTGTACACGACGCAGACCCAAGAGCGTTGGTCCGATGTGTACGCACAATCGATTCCGCGCTGTCAAACCCACGAAAACCTCCGCGCAAAACGAATACTACCTGTATCAACCGGCATGTCAACGCTTTCGCGTGCGCCACGAGGACAGGCAAGGTCGATGCCCAACGCAGGCAATGCGGCAAACGATGGCGAAGGCCAAACCGCGACCACGCGGTTTGGCCCATGACACAATACGAGCGCTCGGAGTTGACAGCGAGAGGGTGAGGGCGTGGTGCGAATTTCATGGAGCCTTTCGCCGAAGGCGGATGGGAAACGCGTACACCTGAAAGTTTCGACGATCTACCCATGCGCCACACAAAGCGCCTGACCTGTCGCTTCGAATGTGTACACGGAGCGCCGACTGACACGACGCGTTCTCGGGGACGAAACCGAAATACGAGTTTGCTTATCCGAAGGTGCAACTGAATGCGTTTCGAGGCCCATTCGGTTTATAAAAAACATACCAGCGCATCTGACCTCAAGCGAAGCGCGACAAAGTGTACACGCACCGCGGCTGCCAGTGCTAGGTGTCTGCGTTGTTACGAAAACGCTCCAAAAATAAGCGAAGCGCGACAAGTGTACCCATGAAAACCTACCCAATCTCAACTGCGCACACGTCGGTTCACAAGAACTTTTCGGAACGAAATGAAGCGCGGTCTAATGCGAGATGGTTTTCAATTGAGTCATGCCGGCCCGAATGTGTCGCATCGAATACCCCGAATGTGTCGACTCCAAATCAACCCACTCCCACATCGTCCGATCACAAATAGATAACGGCTTATGAATATACCCAGCGGATGAACCACATGCGTGTTGCGGGGGAGATTTTTTGGACGGACCCATTTCGCTTATCAACTCGGCCGCCGGTGTAGAAAGGTCAAGTGTGCCCGACCCTTCGAAAAGCGCCTCGATCCACGAAATACCCACGTCACCCACCGACAAAAATCCAGGCGATTCTACCCACGAAATTCCGTGTGCCTAACGTGGCAATCTGCTGCAAGCCCCAAAAGCAAGCAGAGCGGCCGAAGGACGCTCTGCGCAGCGCTGGGGATTGCCAGCAGCATTGCCGAGTTAGGTACCTGACGCCCATTAGAGTGTTTTCGAATTTGGAACGACGCACGCCGCGTTTTGAAGGGAGTAGCCGATTCCCAGTTGTGTACACGAGGCAAACGGACAAACGCCGGTTGAGTGTGTACGCAAATCAGATTTCGCGACGCCAAACCCACCGAAAACCTCCGCGCGAGACGAATACTACCTGTCTCAACCGTCTTGTCAACGCTTTCGAGCGCGTCGCCAGCGCAACCAAAATTGACGCCCACCTCAAGCAACCTGGTCCAAGATCGGACGTACCAAACCGCGACGCCGACCGGCAGCTCTGGCCACGAAAAATGCACGAAGGTGCCGAAATGTTGGCGAGATGAAAACCAACCTGCGCGAAACAGGAAACGCCTACAAGCGAGCAGTTTCGGTGATCTACCCACGCGCTTCCAACACGGAGTGTCGACGGACACGAGGCCTCTCAGGGGCGAACCCGAAGTACAAGTAAGCTCATCCGAAGGCGCAAATGAAGCGTCTTGAGCAACGCTCCGATTCAAAAAAGAACAATGCCGCACCGAATATCAAGCGAAGCGCGATATTTGTGTACACGCACTGCGGCCACGCGTGCCGGCGTGTTTGCGTTGTTACACGAACGTCCTGAAAAGAAGCGAAGCGCGACAAATGTACCCATAAAAACCTACCCATGGCCGATTGCGCACATGTGGGTACACACAAACTTTTCGGACGAAATGAGCGCCTATCAAAGCAAAGTGATTTTCAAATGAGTCATACTGCCCACGGATGTGTCGCATCGAACCCAAATCCGTCAACTCCAAATCTACCCACGGTCGGACATGGTTAGATCATGAATTGATAATGGATTAGAAGATACCCCACCGGATGAACTACCGGTCGTCGCGGGAGTATAATTTTTGAACTTACCCACCCTCAACCCGACCGCCGGTGAAGAACGATCAGGACATGCAAAATCCCTCGCAAAAGAGCCTCCGCGCACCAACTACCCACGTGCGCTTTCCGACAAAATTCAAGCGATTCTACCCACAAAATTCTGTGTACCTAACGTGGCATTCAGCCGCAAAGGCCGCGTCCCGCCACGTGTCAGGTGGGAAGAGGGAAGCCGCCGAGCCACATCCGTAAAACTCAAAAAAAGTGCTCGGCGGCGACCCGTGCGAAACGTGACCGGATGCGACGGCCTTTGTCGGCTGCAATGCCGAGTTAGACCTCTGGGTGCTCATATTTCCCACGACCGGGCCAGTGTATTCCGAATCTGAATCTGTAGTCAACTGTGAAAAAAAGTTACGTTCCATTCCGCACAGTTGAGTCGCCTTGCAGTCTAATTTTTCGAATCGCGTCCATTTTGCGCAACACCCCCAATCGCCTTGATGGATACTGACTTTCTGACATTCCACCCGACTGTCAGGTCAGAAAGGCGGTGTACACAACCGCGGCGTTGTGTCAATCAGTTTATACAAAATAAAAACGGAGCCGCGCGGTGCTTGGAACCACCGAACGGCCCCTTGACCTGCCCGCCGCTCACACGGAGAGCAAGCCCATGGAAAAGAATAGTCGTGATTTGTCCGCAGCTCGAATTTTCGGAGCCGCGAATGCTGTTGAGCCTGAAAACACCGATGAAATCAAGTGGCCGCCAAACGCACCAGACAAGTGGGTCAGGAGCGTGCCGGGTCGCCGCGGTAACCACCACCCATCGCTCTACTTACCCGAACCGCAAGCCCGCGACCTGAATTCACTTCGCCCGGTTATCGAAAGGATCTTGCGCCGACACCGTGTAACTGCCCGCCACATTCCTGACCTGATTCAAGAGATCTTGGCGGAGTTAATTCGCGTCGCGAGAAGCCGCGGACACAGCAATCAACCTCCCATTAACTCAACCGCGTATGGATTTGTTGCGGTGGTAGCCCGTCGCGTGGCGCGAAACCGGTCGGTTCTTAAAGCCCTCGGCGAACGGGAAGATCTCGGTGAATTGTGGGATCTGCTCGATTGTGAGGAGTCTCCCCATTCAACTTCCACGGGCGCGACTCCACTGGACTTGATAATCGAAAAGGAAGAAGAACAGAAGTTAACCGATCGACTCGACTGGTTGAGTCAGGCCACGAAGTCGAGATATTGGCGCGCTTTTTACGCCTTCACGATATTGGCAACGCCGATTGAAGACATCGCCGAAAGTGAAAATGTGAGCCCAGCGTCGATTTACGACCGTGTTCGACGAGCACGCGAAGACATCAAAGCCGCGCTCCAACGCGACAGAGCGAGCCGCGCTCCAAAGATGGACCTGAAACCATCCCAAACCTGACCTTACCCAATTCTGGCCCGCCGCTCTGCCTTTCCCGGGGCCCACAAAAATAGCCAATTCATTCAATCTGATAGTCAAGTCGGATTGTCAATTCCCCCGATTGGGTGATTGGGAATGCCGCAAAATCTGAATGGGCTATACCATTTTGGAAAGTGGCTACGTTGCAGGTCTAACGTGGCAATCTGCTGCGGGCACCTGAGCAAGTGCGCTTGCGCACGCCGCGATGGTGCCCGTCAGCAGCATTGCCGAGTTAGGCACCTGACCCCCAGTAGAGTGCTTTCGAAATTGGAATTGCGCCGCTCGCGTTTGGTTGGGAATAAGCGTTTCCCAATTGTGTACACGACGCAGGCCCAAGAGCGCTGGTCCGATGTGTACGCAAAATCGATTTCGCGCTGCCAAACCCACGAAAGCCTCCGCGCGAAACGCATACTACCTGTATCAACCGGTATGTCAACGCTTTCGCGTGCGCCACGAGGACAGCCAAGGTCGATGCCCAACGCAGGCAATGCGGCAAACGATGGCGAAGGCCAAACCGCGACCACGCGGTTTGGCCCATGACACAATACGAGCGCTCCGAGTGACAGCGAGACGGTGAGGGGTGAGGGCGTGGTGCGAATTTCATGGAGCCTTTCGCCGAAGGCGGACGGGAAACGCGTACGCCTGAAAGTTTTGGCGATCTACCCATACGCTACAAAAACGCGTGACCTGTCGCTTCGAATGTGTACACGGAGTGCCGACTGACGCGATGCCTCCCAGGGAGGAACCGAAATACAAGTTTGCTTATCCGAAGGTGCAACTGAATGCGTTTCGAGACCCATTCGGTTTATAACAAACATACCAGCGCATCTGACCTCAAGCGAAGCGCGACAAAGTGTACACGCACCGCAGCTGCCGGTGTTAGGTCGTTGCGTTGTTACAAAAACGCTCCAAAAATAAGCGAAGCGCGACAAGTGTACCCATGAAAACCTACCCAATCTCTACTGTGCACACGTGGGTACACAAGAACTTTTCGGAACGAAATGAAGCGCCGTCCAATGCGACTTGGTTCTCAATTGAGTCATGCCGCCCCGAATGTGTCGCATCGAAAACTGAATGGGTCGACTCCAAATCAACCCACTCCCACATCGTCCGATCACAAATAGATAACGGCTTATGAATATACCCAGCGGATGAACCACATGCGTGTTGCGGGGGAGATTTTTTGGACGGACCCATTTCGCTTATCAACTCGGCCGCCGGTGTAGAAAGGTCAAGTGTGCCCGACCCTTCGAAAAGCGCCTCTATCCACGAAATACCCACGTCACCCACCGACAAAAATCCAGGCGATTCTACCCACGAAATTCCGTGTGCCTAACGTGGCAATCTGCTGCAAGCCCCGGAAGCAAGCAGAGCGGCCGAAGGACGCTCTGCGCAGCGTCGGGGTTTGTCAGCAGCATTGGCGAGTTAGAGCGCTTTCTGGTTCCGTGGACCGTGAAGTTCTGACCGGTTCTGACCATCCGATTCATGGCGCCTCACTCTTTGACAGCCCCGAGCGCCCGGAGGGCGGTTTCCACTTCGCGAGCCACCCGGATGACCGCCTCGACCAAAGCCGCATCAATATCGAAAACACCATCGTATTCTGACTGGTTCCGCTTTCTATGGGCTTGGTCGAGAACTCGCCACTTTTCGTTCGCGATACTGAGCGTGTGAGGTAGAACCTGGAATACGATGTATCTGTTGTCCGAGCGGTAGCCGCGCCAGCGTAAACCGCCAAGAGCGAGGGCGTGGGCTGCGTTGTATGCGAGGTCGAAGCGGCTCTCAAGGGAAAGACTGGTGTTCTCGGCGTCCTGGAGGCGACGCGCACCGGATCTCAACAGGCCATCGATCTCCTCCTGGGCCGGATCTTCGCGCCGGAGTTGACCTGACCTCGCGAGATTTTCAAGTGCCGTGATGGTCATTCAACTCTCCCAAGAGAACGTGATGCTTGCCGGTCAGTACTTTCGTTAGGAAAGGATTCCTGCTTTTTCTCCGCGCGTCGAACTCCACAGTGGTGTACAGAGTCGGATTAATGCGCCGCCCGAGGCGTTCTTCCACCGGGCCGAGTGTACGAAAAGATCCTCCAGCATCAACACATTGGAGACGACGAGAAGGTCAACGTCGCTGTCGGCCTTGTCTGTTTCTTTGGCCACCGACCCGAAAAGGACCGCCACATCAATATCTTTGGCGAGCGGTGCCAATGCGCGGCGCAGCACCTCCGCGACGCCGCTGGTCTTCTCGATAATCGAGCAGAGTTCGCCAAAGATTGGGGAGTGCTCGTTCGCCTTATAACTCTTGCGCCCATCACGGTTGAACGTCGACACGAGCCCGCCGCTAACCAGGCGAGCAACTTCCCGCTGGACCGCCCCTGTGCCTGAGCCCGCCAGAGTGATCAACTCAGGAGAAAAAAAGCGCGCTCAGGTTGGCCGAAGAATAACCCCAAAACTCGTTGTTGCGTCTTGGTAAACAGCTCCGAGCCCAAACCGCTTGTCCGCGCATCTTGCAAAGATGACGAAGCAGGAGCGATCATACCCAATTTGGGTTTTCTTTTACCCATTTTGGGTATATTACTGTTCAACGCTAACGGGCGCAAGTGATAGTTCCGCTCGCCTTGCGGGCGTCATCCACGATGCCGCATTCAATTCAGCCTTGGTAGTCAGATCGTTGAGCAAGGTGGTTGGATACATTGCCTCCTCTTCTGCCGCTCTAACGGTGGCTTGAGCTGTGGCCGTCCGCGCCGCAAGTGCCCGGCAACGCCGGGCACGCAGCAAGCAGGCCATCAGATCCAAGCCAATGTTGGGCGGCTCCGATGAGTTCTTGCCTCTTGGGCGGCCCTCGCAGCATCGCCTGGCGTCACCTGCATCGCTGTACAAGAGCCTCATTTGCCCCGGGTTTGCACAAGTCGGTGTTGCTGAAGAAGCACTGCTGGTGGAGAACTTGCCCACCGCACGGGTTACTCCTATCACACGGGAGATAGAATTGGCCAAGATTGTCGGAGTTTCCTTGGTTGCACTTGGTCCGGTCGTTGACCGCACTGCGATCCTTCACACAGAACTGGCCATCGTAGGGAGGTGAGCAGGTATAGGGTAGCGACGAAGCAGTT
The DNA here is from genome assembly GCA_016712345.1 of Polyangiaceae bacterium. Taxonomy (GTDB): domain Bacteria; phylum Myxococcota_A; class Polyangia; order Polyangiales; family Polyangiaceae; genus JADJRH01. The sequence goes on along the minus strand of JADJRH010000001.1, from coordinate 12,269 downwards.
GTCTGATATTCCTTCTCAATCTTCCCGTCGCAATTCCAGTCCCAGCTGCCATCGGCTCTTGGCTTGTCGTGCCACCCTTGCTCCGGCACACAGGCGGGTGCGGGCGAGGTTGTTGTTGTCATTGCCGTAGGCGCCTGCTGCGCTGGTTCGGTTGGGCAATTGGGGTTCGTGTTTGGAGGTAGAAAGGGAGGACACTGGCTGCAGAAGGTCACCAAGCTGGTTGGATTTGACGGCGGCGTCGAGCCGTCCTTGCTACAAAGGCAGGCGGTCAGATAGGGGAATCCTGCGCAGTCGCCATCGCATGTGCGCACCAGACTACAGTTGTTGTTGCATACTGCTAGGCCGGAGCTGTCCATGCCGCGCAATGGTGTGCAGTACTCCACCGCATAGAACTTCGACGCGTCGTTTACCCAGCCGGCGGGACAACTCAGATTGCATTCATCACGAGCGATTGGTGCGGGAGGCGCGTTACCAATCGTGCTATTGGGCAAGCGATGGATACCGCGTTCTTCGGGATTGCCGTTACCTTGTGGTGGCGGGGGCTGGGGACAAGCACCTATGAACGCTCCAAGTGCAAGGAAAGACAATACCACCATGGTCGATCGAGCTTTCTGTGCAAGGATTGCAAGCTGTCTCGATGAAGTTTGCATGACGTTCCTCCGAGTGAGTGTTGCTTAGGGCTCCGGAAAGCGTTTGAGTCGGGTGTGCGGTCGTTCTTTGAAGCATCTTTGCAAGGGCGCCTGTTCGTCCGCCCAACGTGGCAATCTGCTGCAAGCCCCAAAAGCAAGCAGAGCGGCCGAAGGACGCTCTGCGCAGCGCTGGGGATTGCCAGCAGCATTGCCGAGTTAGGTACCTGACTCCCAACAAAGTGTTTTCGAATTTGGAACGCCGCACGCCGCGTTTTAAAGGGAGGAGCCGATTCCCAATTGTGTACACGAGGCAAACCAACGAGGGCCGATTCGGTGCGTACACAAATTAGATTTCGCGCTGCCAAACCCACCGAAAACCTCCGCGCGAAACGAATACTACCTGTCTCAACCGGCCTGTCAACGCTTTCGAGCATGTCACCAGTGCCACCCCAATTGACGCCCACTTCACGCAACGTGGCACACGACGGGAAAGCCAAACCGCGACCACGCGGTTTGGCCCTTGAGACAAATCGGAACGCGCCGAAATGTTGGCGAGATGGAAAACCTGCCTCTCCGAAACACAAGCTGGCTTTCGCCGAAGGCGTATAGGAAACGCTGACAATCAGGCCGTTTCGTCGATCTACCCATGCGCTCCCAACTGCGCGGTCTTCGCTCCGAATGTGTACACGGAGTGTCGACGGACACGAGGCCTCTCAGGGGCGAACCCGAAGTACAAGTAAGCTCATCCGAAGGAGCAAATGAAGCGTTTTGAGCAACGCTCCGACTCAAAAAGAACAATGCGGCACCGAATATCAAGCGAAGCGCGATATCTGTGTACACGCACTGCGGCTACGCGTGCCGGCGTGTTTGCGTTGTTACACGAATGCCCTGAAAAGAAGCGAAGCGCGACAAATGTACCCATAAAAACCTACCCATGGCCGGCTGCGCCCACGTGGGTACACACAAACTTTTCGGACGAAATGAGCGCCTATCAAAGCAAAGTGATTTTCAAATGAGTCATACCGCCCACGGATGTGTCGCATCGAACCCAAATCCGTCAACTCCAAATCTACCCACGGTCGGACATGGTTAGATCATGAATTGATAATGGATTATAAAGATACCCCACCGGATGAACTACCGGTCGTCGCGGGAGTAGAATTTTTGAACTTACCCACCCTCAACCCGAACTGCCGGTGAAGAACGATCAGGATATGCAAAATCTCTCGCAAAAGAGCCTCCACTCACCAAGTGTCCATGTCCTTCTTCCGACAAAATTCAAGCGATTCTACCCACGAAATTCTGTGTACCTAACGCAAAATTCACCCGCGGCGCGCAGCGCCGTCGGGTGCAATTTTATGTTCGGCTGTGTCTTCCGTCACGTCAAGACGCCGAGCATCTTGGCGTTCGTCTGAGTATCGCTGCTTGTTGGCCTCTCCACCCGAGGCTAAACGCTCGATGGTCTGGAGAGTGCGCTCGTTCTCGATGAGCGATGCGAGCTTTTGGACCAGAACGTCCCGATTGGGTGTCCCCGAGATGTCCCCTGACGTCATGTGAAACCGGCGTGATGCAAGGCGTTCGAGGAACTTCCGTGTGACGCCAACCTGCATAAGCAACTTCTCCGCGTCGTCGAGTGATAGAGAGGTAAGATCCTCGTCGGAGACGGGCCTTGATTCCGTCGGTTGAGTCTGTCGCGCGAGTATCTTCGTGACCTCAGCGACGTCGAGTGCGGAAAGATACTCGACGATCAAGAGATAGGTACGCAAAGTACCCGGATCGCTCCGCGCTATTCGCAGCGGTTCGACCAAAGAGCGCATCAGAAGCAGCGCGCGCTCGAAGTCCCTCTTTGCCTTGTCGGTATCTCTCTCGCGCGTTCGCGCTTGGGGCGTTGCCGTGCGATCCTCCGCTGCGGTCGTGGAGGGCGCAGACGAAGGGGCGCCGCCCTCGGCACGAGCGTGTGTCTCATCGAGTTGGAGTTGCTTGTCGTCGGAACGTTTCTTGATGTGCCTGGATGTCATGGATATCAAACCAACCGCTGAGCAACGGCGCTGCAAGCATCACTCATCATTTTAATGACAGCCGGGGATATGTTGGCAGTTTGCCCTTGAACATTCCACACTGGCCACCCCATCGCCGTACTCTCTGGTATCCCTGTCATGTGCTTAATGGTAGTTCCTATTACATCGTTCTTGTATCGGATCTTTAGGCCGGTCAGATTTCGGGTGTGAATATTCGTCATGCCTGATTTCGCACGACCGGCGGACTTTGCCATGAAGGGAACGATGGCCGCGAGCTTCGTGCCCGTGACGTAATTTTTCGGGACGCTACTGGGCGCGATCGGTGCGGCTGTTCGCAAGTGCTCGAGCCGTGCATCGATCTTTCCCGATACAAGGGTAAGGAAGTGGGCGACGCCGCGTGTCGAGAGATCATCGGGAATGACTGGTACGACAAAGTACTTGCTGGCAGCAAGCGCGTTTTGGCTGACAAGCTTCGTGGCAGGGGGGCAATCGAAGATAATGTAGTCGTAGTTAGTGTCGGCGTTCGCACGATCTAGCCACTCTGCCAGCAAAGTTCGCTTGTCCCATTCAGCTACAGTTGAGCCACCGATACTGGTGTTCGCCATCTCGATCTCGGTGTCGTCGAGCTCAAACTGTGCTGGTACGATATCGAGATTTGGATAAAAATTGTACTTCGGCTGCCGCGCATGCAGCGGATTCTTGAAGATGATCTCGGCGCCCGGTGCGAGCACTCGCCTATTGCAGTATGCTTCAAAAATGCGGTTCGACGTCAATCCACTTTGTTGACACTGTTGCCACAGGCGCGCTGAAAGTACAACGGCCGAAAGGCTGGATTGGTGATCAACGTCAATCATCAGGACGCGGTGCGTCCGAGCGAGATGGGCCGAGAGGTGAAAGGCTAGTGTCGTCTTGCCAACGCCGCCCTTGAAGTTGATGACGGACGCCTTGATCGCCATGAGTGCCTCTGCTTTCGTGTTCTAATATGTCAGTTGTCTCACCCATCAGCCGAACGTGGGGTTGTGCTGCAAGCCCCGAAAGCAAGCAGAGGGGCGCGTCAGCGACGCTCTGCGCAGCGTCGGGGCTTGTCAGAACCAACCCCTGGTTGGGCACCGTACGCTGGGTAGCTTTCTCTCGAATTTGCACCATCGCACGGCTTGTTTTGAAGGGGGAATGCGCGTCCGATAAATGTACACAAGGGCGTCCAAATGAGGATCGCCGAATGTGTACACTGGTCAAGTTTCGCGCCATAAACCCACCAACCGCTGCGTACGCGCCGTAGACTACGCGTATCAACATGACCGTCAAGTACAATCTGTAGCCGCGAGGGTGATGCGCTCGGGGGGGATAACGCTACGCTCACGAAAACGCTGGCGCACATGCAACCGCCGACGAGTCGAAAAGAAAGTCGGAAGGCCGAGCCGCGGCCTACGCGCGGCTTGGCCCTTCGAGCGCGAACGCGAAGTATCGAAAGCCACGACGCCTCGCCGTGAGGAACCGAAATACAAGGTGGTTCATCCGAAGGTGCGAATTAAGCGCTTCGAAAAACCGCACGGCTTGCGGAAAAAACATCACCGCACCTGACACTCAGCGAAGCGCGATATGTGTACACGCACCGAAGCTACCCATGCCGACGTGTTGGCGACTGCATGCCGATGCCGACAAAAACAAGCGAAGCGCGACAAGCGTACCCATGTGAAGGCTACGCAAATTATTGTGTACACGTGGGTACATTTTACCTTTTCGAAAAGAAGCGAAGCGCGACTCGTGGGGCAACCGTCTCGACTCAACAATACCGCTGCCGGAGCGAAGCGACCAAACCCGGTGACGGACTGCGCCTCCATTGAAATTGGGCCCTCCACTCGACCGGTCAACCAGTCAACCAGTCAACCAGTCAACCTTACCGCCCCACGCGATATGTTATTTCCGAGGGTAGAAACATCTCTCTCGCAGACACGCTCATTGTCAAATTCAGAATCGCAACTGAAGGGTAAGATAGCAGGTAAAGCTTGATCAAATGTGCCTTCAAAATAGACTCAACAACGCTTCCTCAAGCCAAGGCCTGACACTGCCTTTCTGGGAAAAAAGATGAGCGCCTCTACCCAGAAATTCTGTGTGCCCAACGTGGGGTTGTGCTGCAAGCCCCGAAAGCAAGCAGAGGGGCGCGTCAGCGACGCTCTGCGCAGCGTCGGGGCTTGTCAGAACCAACCCCTGGTTGGACCTCTGGGGATTGCTACGACCCATGTTTTGGAGCATCGTATTCCGAATCTGAATCTGTAGTCAACTGTGAAAAAAAGTTACGTTCCATTCCGCACAGTTGAGTCGCCTTGCAGTCTAATTTTTCGAATCGCGTCCATTTTGCGCACCACCCCGAATGGCTCCGATGGATACTGACTTTCGACCGTGCACTCGACTGTCAGGTCAGAAAGGCGGTGTACGCAACCGCGGCGTTGTGTCAACGAGTTTGTACAAAATAAAACGGAGCCGCCCGGTGCTTGCAACACCGAACGGCCCCTTGACCTGCCCCCCGCTCACACGGAGAGCATGCCCATGGAAAAGAATAGTCGTGATTTGTCCGCAGCTCGAATTTTCGGAGCTGCGAATGCTGTTGAGCCTGAAAAAACCGATGAAATCAAGTGGCCCCCAAACGCGCCGGACAAGTGGGTGAAGAGCGCGCCGGGTCGCCGTGGTAACCACTTCCCATCGCTCTACTTACCCGAACCACAAGCCCGCGACCTGAATTCACTTCGCCCGGTGATCGAAAGGATCTTGCGCCGACACCGCGTAACTCCTCGTCACATTCCTGACCTGATTCAAGAGATCTTGGCGGAGTTAATTCGCGTTGCAATAAGCCGCGGACACAGCAGTCAACCTCCCATCAACTCAACTGCGTATGGATTTGTCGCGGTAATGGCGCGCCGAGTGGCACGAAACCGGTCGGTGCTCAAAGCGCTCGGTGAACAAGAAACGCTGGGCGAATTGTGGGATCTGCTCGATTGTCAGGAGTCTCCCCATCCAACAGCGACGAGCACGACTCCACTCGACTTGCTAATCGAAAAAGAAGAAGAACAGAAGTTGACCGAACGACTCGACTGGTTGAGTCAGGCCACGAAGCCGAGATATTGGCGCGCTTTTTATGCATTCACCATTTTGGCCGTACCGATCGAAGACATTGCCGAGAGTGAAAATATCAGTCCGGCCTCGACTTACGATCGCATTCGACGAGCACGAGACGACATCAAGGCCGCGCTCCACCGCGACCGGGCGAGCCGTGCACCAAAGATGGACCTGAAACCATCCCAAACCTGAGCTTCCATTTTCGCCCCGCCTGCGCTCGCTTTTTCAATCCCCAAAACGCATTGTGCAAATCGACTTGATAGTCAGGTCGAGTGTACATTTGTGTGCAACTGAGTCGCTGGGTCCGCACCAAATCTCAATGGGTTATACCATTTGGAAAGGCGCTATTTTGTAGGTCCAACGTGGGGTTGTGCTGCAAGCCCCGAAAGCAAGCAGAGGGGCGCGTCAGCGACGCTCTGCGCAGCGTCGGGGTTTGTCAGAACCAACCCCTGGTTGGGCACCGTACGCTGGGTAGAGTGTTCTCGAATTTGCAACGCCGCACGGCTTGTTTTGAAGGTGAAATGCGCGTCCGATAAATGTACACAAGGCCGTCCGAATGAGGATCGCCGAATGTGTACACTGGTCAAGTTTCGCGCCATAAACCCACCAACCGCTGCGTACGCGTCGTAGACTACGCGTATCAAAATGACCGTCAAGTACAATCTGTGGCCGCGCGGGTGATGGCGCTTGGCGCGTGCAAGCATAACGCCAACCTCACGAAATACCCGGCGTACATGCGACCGCCGACGAGTGGAAAAGAAAGCCGGAAGGCCGAGCCGCGGCCTACGCGCGAACGCGAAGTATCGAAAGCAAAGACGCCTCGCCGTGAGGAACCGAAGTACAAGGCCGGCTTATCCGAAGGTGCGAATCAAGCGCTTCGAAAAACCGTACGGCTTGAAAAAAAACGGCACCGCACCTGATACTCCGCGAAGCGCGATATGTGTACACGCACCAAAGCTACCCATGCCGACGTGTTGGCGACTGCACGCCGATGCCGACAAAAACAAGCGAAGCGCGACAAGTGTACCCATGTGAAGGTCGTCCGAATTATTGTGTACACGTGGTACATTCTACCTTTTCGAAAACAAGCGAAGCGCGACTCGTGGGGCAACCGTCTCGACTCAACAATACCGCTGCCGGAGCGAAGCGACCGTACCCGGTGACGGACTGCGCCTCCATTGAAATTGGGCCCTCCACTCGACCAGTCAACCAGTCAACCAGTCAACCAGTCAACCAGTCAACCAGTCAACCAGTCAACCTTACCGCCCCACGCGATATGTTATTTCCGAGGGTAGAAACATCTCTCTCGCAGACACGCTCATTGTCAAATTCAGAATCGCAACTGAAGGGTAAGATAGCAGGTAAAGCTTGATCAAATGTGCCTTCAAAATAGACTCAACAACGCTTCCTCAAGCCAAGGCCTGACACTGCCTTTCTGGGAAAAAAGATGAGCGCCTCTACCCAGAAATTCTGTGTGCCCAACGTGGGGTTGAGCTGCAAGCCCCGAAAGCAAGCAGAGGGGCGCGTCAGCGACGCTCTGCGCAGCGTCGGGGCTTGTCAGAACCAACCCCTGGTTGGGCACCGTACGCTGGGTAGATTTCTCTCGAATTTGCACCACCGCACGGCTTGTTTTGAAGGGGAAATGTGCGTCCGATAAATGTACACAAGAGCATCCAAATGAGGATCGCCGAATGTGTACACTGGTCAAGTTTCGCGCCATAGACCCACCAACCGCTGCGTACGCGCCGTAGACTACGCGTATCAACATGACCGTCAAGTACAATCTGTAGCCGCGAGGGTGATGCGCTCGGGGGGATAACGCCGCGCTCACGAAAACGCAGGGCGTACATGCGACCGCCGACGATTCGAAAAGAAAACCGGAAGGCCGAGCCGCGGCCTACGCGCGGCTTGGCCCTTCGAGCGCGAACGCGAAGTATCGAAAGCCACGACGCCTCGCCGTGAGGAACCGAAGTGCAAGGCCGCTCATCCGCAGGTGCGAATGGAGCGTTTCGAAGAACCGTACGGATTGCGGAAAACATCACCGCAACTGATACTCCGCGAAGCGCGATATGTGTACACGCACCGAAGCTACCCATGCCGACGTGTTGGCGACTGCACGCCGATGCCGACAAAAACAAGCGAAGCGCGACAAGTGTACCCACGTGAAGGCCGTCCAAATTATTGTGTACACGTGGGTACATTCTACCTTTTCGAAAAGAAGCGAAGCGCGACTCGTGGGGCGACCGTCTCGACTCAACAATACCGCTGCCGGAGCGAAGCGACCAAACCCGGTGACCGACTGTGCCTCCATTGAAACTGGGCCCCTCGACTCAACTAGTCAACCAGTTCAACCAGTCAACCAGTCAACCAGCCAACCAGTCAAGCAGCCAACCAGTCAACCAGTCAACTTTACCGCCCCACGCGATATGTCATTTCCGAGGGTAGAAACATCTCTCTCGCAGACACGCTCATCGTCAAATTCAGGATCCTGACCAGAGGGTAAGGTGCCGGGTAAGCGTGATCAAATGTGCATTCAAAAATAGACACAACAACGCTTTCTCACCCCAAGGACTGACACTGCCTTTCTGAGAAAAAACATGAGCGCCTCTACCCAGAAAATTCTGTGGGCCCAACGTGGGGTTGTGCTGCAAGCCCCGAAAGCAAGCAGAGGGGCGCGTCAGCGACGCTCTGCGCAGCGTCGGGGCTTGTCAGAACCAACCCCTGGTTGGGCACCGTACGCTGGGTAGATTTCTCTCGAATTTGCACCATCGCACGGCTTGTTTTGAAGGGGAAATGCGCCCGCGATAAATGTACACAAGGCCGTCCAAATGAAGAACGCCGGGTGTGTACACTGGTCAAGTTTCGCGCCATAACCCACCAACCGCTGCGTACGCCTCGTAGACTACGCGGATCAAATTGACCGTCAAGCACAATCTGTGACCGCAAGAGTGATGCGCTCGGGGCTTGCACGCATGACGTCGACCTCACGAGAGGCCCGGTGTACACACGACCGCCCGCGAATCGAAAAGAAAGCCGGAAGGCCGAGCCGCGGCCTACGCGCGGCTTGGCCCTTCGAGCGCGAACGCGAAGTATCGAAAGCAAAGGCGCCTCACCGTGAGGAACCGAAGTACAAGGCGGCTTATCCGAAGGTGCGAATGAAACGTTTCGAAAAACCGTGCGGCCCGCAGAAAAAAACATCACCGCATCTGACATTCAGCGAAGCGCGATGTGTGTACACGCACCGCAGCTACCCATGCCGACGTGTTAGCGACTGAACGCGGATGCCGACAAAAACAAGCGAAGCGCGACAAGTGTACCCATGTGAAGGCTACCGCAATTATTGTGTACACGTGGGTACATTCTACCTTTTCGAAAAGAAGCGAAGCGCGACTCGTGGGGAAACCGCTTCGACTTAGCAAAACCGCCACCGGAGCGAAGCGACCAAACCCCGTGAAAGATTAGGCCTCCATTCGATGGAAACCTCCACTCAACGGACTTCCACTCAACTTCACCGGCCCACCTGACATGTCATTCCGAACGGTGGAAAAAATCTCGCTCTCACACACGCTGCTTTCCAAATTCAGGGTAGCAACTGAAGGGTAAGATCCGATGAAGAGTGGTCGCATGTGCCTCAAAAAAATAGACTCAACAACGCTCCATCACCCCAAGGACTGACACTGCCTTTCTGGGAAAAAAGATGAGCGCCTCTACCCAGAAAATTCTGTGTGCCCAACGTTCGGATGAGCCGCAAGCAAGCGCACGAAGTAAGCTTGCTTGCCGGTTCCATCCGAGAGTTGGGCAGTGCCCTCCGGTGGCGTCATCTTTGATACCCTTGGTTCGAAGGTAGAGCATAGCGGCTTTCGTTGAGCGTCAAGATCGCGACTGTCAGGGATCATATATGTCATCCGCGTTAGTGGATTTCGGTTTCGGCACATATACGCAGAGGTTTTGCTGGCATCGCATGTTCGGGCAGCAAGGCCTGTCTGCTGAGCACTTTTCAAAGACTTGTGCGCACTGCGTGCCGGGTGGTGAGGGTACTGAGGAGGTTGGGGGCGCCAGGATGTTGGCTGCCAGCCCCGCCGAACGAGCGGCCTCCTTGCACGAGTCAATAATGTGTCGACGTTCTGCCTCCGAGAGGGTTCGGAAACTACTACCTACGTCAGAAAGAACGGCGCTGTCAGCGTTGCCGCTTGCATTCGTGCCATGCTTCTGGGCTGCTGCGGTGGCCTCGTGTAGAGCGTTAATTGCGCCACAATTGCGGAGACACTCAAGATAATCGACCATTCTGTTGGAAACGCACACGCCGTCGTAGAGTTGACGGTCAGGAGCGCAACCAGCTTGGTGATGGTCTGGAGCGGCCGCGATGCCGCTGTCAAGTCGGGAAAGCTTAACAAGGGTTGCGACTGTGGCCGCCAGTAAGGTTACCCCCCCGAGGAGGCGAAGTGAAACTCTGTTGGCGCGCAACAGACCGTAAGGCCGAGCGCCTCGACCTTGCTCATCATCGGCGGCCTCAGCAGACTCCGTTACTTGAGCTTGCATTGATGGCGGTAGTTTCGTCCGAAGAGAGTCGCTCGGCCGGGCACGTACAATCGCGGCGGCCACTTCAGCAAGAAGGTGCTCTCGGGCGTTACCGTCGGAAGCTGCGATTGCTTCGCCAGTTAGCGGTAGAGGCTTAAGGGCGCCGATCCATGGATGGTGTTGCCAGAGGCAACTCCTGACGATAACTGGCACCACACTGCGGCCAGTCGCTGCAAGCTGCGAGAGTATTTGTGGTAGGCTCGCGTCCTGCGCAAAAGTCGTTGCGAGAAAGTCGACACTGATTAGCAGTATGGTGACATCGGACTTGTGAACCGCTACCCCCAAAGCCTTCTTCCAGTCATCTCCAGCGTAGACATCATCAACGGACCATGTCTCTACGTGACCAAGTTGCTCGAAGAGCGTAAGATGCTTCAGCAGTTCATCCTTGAAGCTCCGGTCCTCCTCGGCGAATCCGATGAACACTCGAAGAGGGTTGGAGGCTGCCTCGTGCGCGGTCATTGAATAAGAGCCGATGGGTTAATGATCATTCGTAAGCGCCTGGTGTCGACCGGTAGGATGAGTAGTCCTTGATCCGCATGACCTGCTCAACGTGGGGTTGTGCTGCAAGCCCCGAAAGCAAGCAGAGGGGCGCGTCAGCGACGCTCTGCGCAGCGTCGGGGCTTGTCAGAACCAACCCCTGGTTGGGCACCGTACGCTGGGTAGCTTTCTCTCGAATTTGCACCATCGCACGGCTTGTTTTGAAGGGGGAATGCGCGTCCGATAAATGTACACAAGGGCGTCCAAATGAGGATCGCCGAATGTGTACACTGGTCAAGTTTCGCGCCATAAACCCACCAACCGCTGCGTACGCGCCGTAGACTACGCGTATCAACATGACCGTCAAGTACAATCTGTAGCCGCGAGGGTGATGCGCTCGGGGGGGATAACGCTACGCTCACGAAAACGCTGGCGCACATGCAACCGCCGACGAGTCGAAAAGAAAGTCGGAAGGCCGAGCCGCGGCCTACGCGCGGCTTGGCCCTTCGAGCGCGAACGCGAAGTATCGAAAGCCACGACGCCTCGCCGTGAGGAACCGAAATACAAGGTGGTTCATCCGAAGGTGCGAATTAAGCGCTTCGAAAAACCGCACGGCTTGCGGAAAAAACATCACCGCACCTGACACTCAGCGAAGCGCGATATGTACACGCACCGAAGCTACCCATGCCGACGTGTTGGCGACTGCATGCCGATGCCGACAAAAACAAGCGAAGCGCGACAAGCGTACCCATGTGAAGGCTACGCAAATTATTGTGTACACGTGGGTACATTTTACCTTTTTCGAAAAGAAGCGAAGCGCGACTCGTGGGGCAACCGTCTCGACTCAACAATACCGCTGCCGGAGCGAAGCGACCAAACCCGGTGACGGACTGCGCCTCCATTGAAATGGGCCCTCCACTCGACCGGTCAACCAGTCAACCAGTCAACCAGTCAACCTTACCGCCCCACGCGATATGTTATTTCCGAGGGTAGAAACATCTCTCTCGCAGACACGCTCATTGTCAAATCAGAATCGCAACTGAAGGGTAAGATAGCAGGTAAAGCTTGATCAAATGTGCCTTCAAAATAGACTCAACAACGCTTCCTCAAGCCAAGGCCTGACACTGCCTTTCTGGGAAAAAAGATGAGCGCCTCTACCCAGAAATTCTGTGTGCCCAACGTGAAATTGAGCTGCAAGCCCCGAAAGCAAGCAGAGCGGCCGAGGGACGCTCTGCGCAGCGTCGGGGATTGACAGCTCCAATTTCTGGTTCGGCAGCATCTTTCGTGGGTCATCCTTCAGTTTAGGAGGTCGTTGATCTCTGTAACAATCGTCTTCCACGCCTGATCGCGATTGCGCGAAGTCGCAACTGGCTTTCCGCTCTTGGGAAGGGATCCCAAATGGGCCAACTGCGTATCCTGAATTCGGCAGGGCCGGAGCAGAACCGGAATTGTG